>JAGIAT010000010.1 GCA_017744715.1 Niabella sp.
CTCGCTTTGACCGGCATCAAAAACAAAACAACTGTTTTTACCGGACACCAGTAGTCTCGAATAACAAACTTAACATAACAACGCAAAACCTATATATTATGACCTATGAATACGCCGATGGCTACAAGATCCGGGATCAGGGAGCCACTCATTTTCTGACCTTTACGATTGTGGGATGGATCGACATTTTTACCAGACAGCGTTACCGCGATCTGATACTGGCCAGCATGCAGTTTTGCCGGACAAATAAAGAATTACAGGTAGGTGCTTATGTAATTATGTCGAATCATCTTCATCTCATCTGGACAGCCCGCAAAAACAACTTAAGTGATATCATCAGGGATTTCAAAACGTATACCAGCAAGGCCATTACCCGCTCCATTGAAGCAGCACCTGAAAGCCGCCGGAATTGGTTATTACATATGTTTGACTTTTATGCAAAGCGCACCCATGCCAACGATTATTTTAAAGTGTGGACGGGCAACAATCATCCGGAAGTCCTCTATTCGGAGCGTTTTCTACGAACCAAACTGAATTATATACATCAAAACCCTGTGAAGGCCGGATGGGTAACCGAACCGGAGCATTACCTGTATAGCAGCGCCATGGATTATAAAGGTAAAAAAGGCATTACTGAAATTGACCTGCTGTTTTAGGGATCGATAAAAGCAATAAGGCTTCGTGACGTGCAGTCACGCCGCTTCGAGATTTCACGCCGCTTCGAGACTGCAAGTCTCGAAGAACGCCTGTTAAACAAATTGCTTTAACCATGCCTTTGCATCGTGATCATTGGTGAAGCTTTTTACCGGTATCGGCGATGGTTTTAATTTGAAAACGATCTTCATGATCAGTAGTGCCAGTCCCGGCTCCGAAATCATGGCCATAGCCTTATAATTCACCGCCAGCATTTCGGCGGAAAGTTTCCGGGTAGCTTTATCCGGAACGGGTGATTTTGTGAGGTAGATCAGCAGGGGCACCCGGGTTCCCCCGGTCAATTCCTTTACCAATGCCACATTACCCGAAATATTCGCTACCGTGCGTTTCACTGCCTTTGAAAGCGACACCAATATACCCTCTTCAAACCAATAGGTGGCTATTTCACCGTCAAAAACAGGCCGGTCTGCAGGAATATTAACTTTTTGCATCTGTAAACATTAAACTGCCGTAAAAATACGTTTTAGTTGCTCTTCGAGACTTTAAGTCTCGAAGAGCAACTAAAACATTTATATTCAATACTGAAGGGCTGCCCTGCAAAGCCGGAAATCCTTTGCTGCAGCCGGAAAAAGAGGGCAGCGCAAAGATTGCAGGCGGGCAGGGAACCGCAGTACATAGGATTCCTGCAGCCGAAAGCCCCTAAAAAATTATTCCGGTTAGCAGCCTGCAGCCAGCAGCAATCAGAAAATCCTTATCTTTGCAGCCCCTTAGGATAGCCTGAGGCTTATTTATTTATTTTTTTAAAAACAATTTGGGTAATGAACAATTATGAATTGATGGTGATTTTTACCCCGGTTTTAAGCGAAGATGAGTTTAAAGCTGCTCAGAAGAAATTTGCCGGAATGGTAACTGAAGCAGGTGGCTCTATCGTACATGAAAACCCATGGGGACTGAAATCACTGGCGTATCCGATCCAGAAAAAAACCACAGGCTTGTACTGGGTTCTGGAATACAGCGCGCCATCCGACTTCAATGAGAAGCTGAAAATCCAGCTTCTGCGTGACGAGGCCGTTCTTCGTCACCTCTGCACTAAACTCGATAAATTCGCCGTTGAGTATAATGCAAAAAAGAACAGTGGCGTTAAAACAGGAACCGAAAAAGCAGTGGAGGCTTAATTTATGGCAAAGAATGAAATTAAATATCTGACGGCCATTAAAACCGACAAACGTGTTAAAAAGTTTTGTCGTTTTAAAAAGTATGGCATCCGCTACGTTGATTACAAAGACGTGGAATTCCTGAAAAAATTCCTGAACGAGCAGGGTAAATTATTACCCCGCCGCTTAACCGGAAACAGCCTGAAATTTCAGCGCCGGGTTTCTGATGCGGTGAAAAAAGCCCGTCAAATGGCCTTGTTACCTTACGTAACCGATCTTTTAAAATAGATCATAGCAGATGGATCATGGATCATAGTACGCTGTGGACCATGACCCATCTACCTTGAATAAAATTAGTAACCATCCCTAATGGCGCCTGCGGCGCCAGACAGTCACAATCATCGATTGGGCTCCGGGAACTAAAACCCGCCTGCGGTAGCAGGCAACAACAAATACCATGGAAGTAATTCTGATCCAGGATGTGGATAATCTGGGCGCTGCCAACGAGGTAGTAAGTGTAAAAAACGGGTATGCCCGTAACTACCTGATCCCCCGCAAAATGGCTGTTGAAAACAGCAACAGCAACAAAAAACAGCTGGAAGAGCGTTTGAAACAGGCACGCAAAAAAGAAGAAGCGATGCTGGCTGAAATTAACAGCGTTATTGCAAAACTGAATGCGGCTCCGTTAAAACTGGGCGCAAAAACAGGAACCAGCGGCAAAATCTTCGGAAGTGTAACCAACCTGCAGCTGAGCCGGGCCATCCGCGAGCAAAAAGGTTATGAAATTGACCGTAAAAAGATCCATATCACTGAAGATATTAAAGAACTGGGATCTTATAAAGCAACCATCGATTTCGGCGGCGGACACAGCACCGAGGTTGAATTCGAAGTGGTTGCAGAGTAATTCCTGTTCACTGATTTTTTAAGAAAACACGCCTTTCCGGTGTGTTTTTTTTGTTATTTCTGTCAAAAAAAATTGGGCTGCCAAAAAATTAGTCTATATTTGATATAGATTACATAGTGTTCTTTCAGTAAAAAGCTTCAGAATATTTTTAATGTTCATTGAATTTGGTACTGTTTTAGCACTCTATTTTTTTTTTAAATTCAAATAAAATGAACATTTACGTAGGAAACCTAAGCTGGAACCTGAAAGACCAGGACTTACAGAATTTATTCGCTCCTTATGGGGAAGTAACCTCTGCCAAAATCGTATCTGACAAATTCACAAACCGCAGCAAAGGCTTTGGTTTCGTAGAAATGGCCAGCGATGATGAAGCAAAAGCAGCTATCGAAGCTTTAAACGGCACTGAAGTAGACGGCCGTAACATCGTTGTAAACGAAAGCCGTCCGAAAGAAGGCGGTTCCGGCGGCGGCGGTGGCTATAAGAAAAGAAGCTTTGGCCAAAGCGGCGGCGGATACAACAAAGGCGGCGGCGGATACCGCGATCGTTATTAATGCTATCTTTAAACAGATATAAAAGCTCCCTCTACGGGAGCTTTTTTTATGTTATGCGAGACTTAAAGTCTCGCATAACATAAAAAAGTCTCGCATAACATAAAAAAAAAACGGCGACTGGTAAAGTCGCCGTTTGCTATTACAAGGTTAATGGAATCTTAGAACCAGCTGCCGATGTAGGCCTCGTTTACGGTATCCTTCCGGGCAGCCAGGCGGTTTCTCCGGCGGGCTACTTTTCTTCTTTGCCGGAACATGGTATAGAACATCAGCGGGATAAACAAAAAGATTGCTGGAGGAATTCCCAGGAAGGAGATCCACCGGCCTCCAAATATATTGCGCATCGGCCGCTTGAGCCGCTCTGCGATCAGGTACATACTCGGTACCATCACCAGGGTCATAAAGAATGCAAAGGCCAACCCGAAGATGATGGTCCATGAAAGTGGTTTCCAGAACATCACATTGTCTCCTCCAAAGAAGATCTTCGGATTGAGTTCGGAGAACATGGTTACGAAGTTGATGTTAAATCCTACCGCCAGCGGTATCAGCGCCATAATAGCAGCCAGGGCGGTTAACAGCACGGGAATGATCCGCGTTTTACCGGCCTGTATCACGGCATCACGGGTTTTAAGACCACGTGCCCGGAGCTCATCGGCAAACTCAATTACGAGGATCCCGTTCTTGATCACGATACCGGCCAATCCAAGAATACCAACCCCGGTCATTACCACCGATACCGCCATACCGGTTAAGGTGAAGCCCAGCAGCACCCCGATGATACTAAACACAATTTCAGTAAGGATGATCACCGATTTACTCATCGAGTTAAACTGCCATACCAATATCAGCAGGATCAACCCCAAGGCGATCATCAGTGCCCTTCCCAGGAAGGCACCGGTTTCTGCCTGCTGTTCCCCTTCTCCTGTTTGTTTAATGGTTACATCGTCGCCGGTTGCATGAAAGTTATCGATCGCCGATTTGATCTGCGCATTTACCGCAGTGGGCGTATATCCCTCAGCTTCCAGTACATTGCTGCGCAGGGTGATCATCCGCTTCTGGTTCTTACGTTGCACGCTTCCCAGGGTATTGGTATAATCCACATCCACCACAGAACTGATCGGCACGCTTTTTACCTTTCCGGTAGCCATATCGCGGAATACGACGTTCATGTTCAGCAGGTCTGTAAGATTCTTGCGCTGCAGTTCAGTATTGCGTACATAGATCTTGTATTCATCTTTCCCGTTCTTGATCTTGCTGGCCTCGTTACCAAACAACGCGGTACGGATCTGCATCCCGATCTGACCTGAAGACACGCCTTCACTCAATGCCCTTTCGCGGTTCACTTTCAGGGTTACTTCGGGGCTGCTCAGGTCCACGTCCATCTTCAACTCCTCCACACCCGGAATCTGCAGGCTATCCAGGTAATTCTTCAGGCTTACTGCCGTCGGGATCAGGTTATCAAATTCTTCACTGGCCACTTCAATATTGATCGGAGGATCGGTGGGCGGACCATTTTTTTCCTGTTCCACCGAAATTTCCGCACCCGGGATATTTTTGATCGCCTGGCGTACCTTGGTAAGGTAGGGCGCCGTACTTACCCCATGCCGTTTTTCAAACTCCACGAAGGATACCTGAATACGTCCCAGGTTGCTGCGGGTACTTCTGTCACCGCTGTTCGGATCCGCCGCACCCACCGCCACGTTGGCGATCACGCTTTCTACCACCGGGTTTTTCTTTCCCTTGGCCAGATCTATATCCAGCGCCTGGTTTACCTTGGCCTCCAGGCTACGTGTAATGGAATCGGTATATTTTACATCCGTGCCGCTGGGCATCTTCAGGTATACATAAATAAAGTTGGGATCAGACGACGGGAAGAAAACGATCTTGGTACGCCCGGCTCCTGCTGAAGCGCCAAACATCATGAAGGATACAACCAGCAGGCCAAAGGCGCCTACCAGCAGCCATACCGGCCTCCAGCCCTTTAATGCCCAATTCAACAGGTCTTCATAATGCCCCATGATCCAGGGCAGGGCCCGGTTCTGGAATTTGTGGATCCAGTCATCAAAGAAATAAGTATGCAGTACGGTTAACAATGCCATGAACAGGGACAGGTTCCCAATGAAGAAGGCAATGCTTCCTTTTCCCATGGGTATGCCAATAAGGTCGAAGAGTACGCCAATAATGATCATTACCACAAAAGGCCGGGAGCGGAATACATCCGATTTCTTTTTATGTTCGGGGTTTTCCGGATGGTTCATAAAGTCTACCGCAAACACCGGGTTCATCAGGAACGCCACGAATAAGGAGGCGGCCAGGGTGAAGATCAGCATCAACGGCAGATAGATCATAAACTTACCAATGATCCCCGGCCAGAACAGCAGCGGCACAAAGGGCGCCAGAGTGGTCAGCGTTCCGGCCAGTACCGGTACAAATACTTCCCCGGCGGCCATCATAGAAGCCCGCTGCGGGCTTATTTTTCCTTTGGCTTCTGTAAAGATGCGGTGGGTATTTTCAATAACCACAATAGCGTCATCCACAATGATCCCCAACCCAAACAACAGGGCAAAAAGCACCATGAAGTTGAGCGTGATGTTGGTACCGATAAAGGCCTCCCCAACCGGTATGAACATAAAGGCCACAAACATACTCAGCGGCACGCTAAGGGCCACAAAGAAGGCGTTGGTAAGCCCCATAAAGAACATCAGGATGATCAGTACCAGTATGAACCCGATTACGATGGAGTTTACCAGGTCGTTGAACGAGGTTCTTGTAGAGATGCTCTGATCTCCGGTAATGGTCACGTTCAGGTTTTTGGGGAATACCGATTCCTTCATCTCTTCGCCGATAGCCTTTACCGCATCACTGGTTTCGATGAGGTTTTCCCCGCTGCGTTTTACAATATTTAAGGTCAGTACCGTTTTGCCGTCTAACCGGGCATAACTGTCCGTTTCCTTGATCGTATCCTTAATGGTAGCGATATTTTTCAGATAGATCGGGTTGCCGGTATTGTTCCGCACAATTACCTCTTCAATATCCCTTGCGGTTTTAAACTGTCCTTTAAGCTGCAGGTTACGCCGCATATTGCCCACCTCCAGCAATCCGCCGGAAATATCCATGTTCTCATATTTCACGGCACTGGCAATATCATCGAAGGTGATACCGGCCGCCTGCATTTTTGCATTGTCTACATTGATCTGGAACTCCCGTTCGGGCGCGCCCACCAGGTCTACTCTTGTGATCTGCGGCAGCTCTTCAATGCGGTCCTTCATTTTATCCGCATACTCTTTTAACCGTACCCGGTCGATATCGCCACTCAGGTTCACATACATGATGGGCATTTCCGACATACTCACTTCCAGCGCCGTAGGCTCCTGGGTAAGATCGGTTGGCAGATCCTGCCGGGCCTTATCGATGGCATCCTTTACTTTCTGCAAGGCCACTTCCACCTTTTCATCCGAGCCAAACTCGATCATAATGGCGGAATAGTCCTGGAACGAGCTGCTGGTAATTTTTGTAACCTTTACGCCCGTCATTCCCTTCAGCTGTTTTTCAATAGGCTGTGTTACCAGGTTTTCAATATCCCTGGGGGAGTTTCCCACATAAATGGTAGATACGTATACATTGGGGATTACCACGTCCGGGAAGCTTTCCTTGGGGGTAGCTACAAATTTATATACCCCAAACAGCGAAACCATCAATATCAGTAAGTACACCGTGGTGCGGTTCTTTACCGCCCAGCTGGTAAGGAAAAACTCCTTGAACTTTCCCGTAAAATTTTCTAAAGCACTCATAAACTTAAATTATTTGTAACAATGCCGGATGCATTCCTTACTGAATATTATTTTGAAGCCTGGGCCTGGGTGGTTACTACCTGCCCGTCGTATAAACTCTGGAATCCCTCGGTGATCAGCTGATCGCCATCCGCGAGTCCGGATTTGATCTCCAGTTTATCGCGGTACAGCTCACCCACCACTACTCTTTTTTTACGGGCCACCAGGTTATTCCCTTCTTTTACCGCTACCAGTACAAATTTTCCTTCTTCGTCGGTTTGCAGGGTATTTACGGGTACTGTAATGGCATCATTTGAGCTGTAGTCCTGGATCTGCACTTTTGCCAGCTGATTGGCCCGGATGGAAGGATCCTGCGGCACTGCTGCCTCTACATAAAAAGAGCGTGTTGTAGGATCGATCAGCTTGCTTACCACACTTGCTTTTGCATTAATTTCTTTGTTACCGGCATCGGGTAAGGTAATCTTCAGCGGACTGCCCACTTTGATGCGATCGATATAGGTTTCCGGCACGTTTACAATTAACCGTAACACCGATGTATTTACGATAGAGATCTGCGGAACGGTTCCCGCCATGCCCACAAAGGCCTCACCCACTTTTACATTTACCTGGTCAATCACCCCGCTGATATCTGCCTTTACATTGGTATAGCTCAGTTGTTCACGGGCCTGCTGTATCTGCGCTTCGGCGGCACGCAGCTGGCTGGTTAATGCATCTACGTTTGTTTTAGCCTGGATCACCTGGATCTCGGCCCCGATATTATTTGCCCACAGGTTTTTCTGACGCTCATACGTGGTTTGTGCCAGCTTCAGCTGCGCCTTTATTTGACCGGTTTGCTGTTCGGCAGCAATTACCTGCTGGCGCTGTACGGCATCATCCAGTTTGGCCAGTGTTTGTCCTTTGCCAACCCGATCGCCCTGCTTTACATAAATAGCCCGTACAACACCCCCCATTCCTTTGGGCGCTACATAGGCGCTGTTCTTGGCATCGATCTTGCCCTGTAAATCGATATAATGATCAAAGGCATTGCTGCCCACGGGCTGAATGCTTACAAATTTTGCCTTAACGGTATTAGGCTCCAGCTTTCCCAGTTCTGCTTCCAATTTTGCCAGCTCATCATTGTTCTTTTTCTGTTCGGCTTTTAATTTCTCAATTTTGGCTTTCAGATCGCCAGCCTTTCCCTTCTCCTTTCCGCCTCCGCAAGAGTAAAGCACCAGTGCAAAAGCAGTGATCGTTAATGTGGTTTTTAAAACGCTGTGCATAAAATATAGTATTAAATAGTTTGGATGTTAAAATTTACCAATGGCTTTTAAGAAGTCCACTTTTGCCACCACGGCATTGTACAGGGCATTGTAATAGTTGGTTTGGGCGGATTGTAACTGTACCCGGGCATTATCAATTTCGATCTGGCTGCCGGTGCCCATTTCATATTTCTTCTTGGTTTGCTGATATACATTCTCGGCCAGCTTCATGTTCTGCTTCTGGTAATCCATATCTGCTATGGCCGATTTAAAGGTATTTACAGAAGATTTCCGTTCCTGGTCAATCGTTAACTTAAGTGCCTCGATCTGATTTTGGGTCTGCTCCAGTTTAATTTTTGCCTGGGCGATACGGGCATTTGTAGCAAAACCATTAAAAATAGGAATGTTTATATTAAGCGATATAGAGCTAACCGGATACCATTCTGCCGTACCATTAAACATCTTGCCCATTTTGTTGGATTGCGTCATATAGTCCAATGAGCCACCAAGCGAAACTGTAGGTATTTTACTGTATTTGTACCGCTGCACTTCCAGCTCGCCCAGTTTCTTACCCAATAATGCCGTCTGGAAATCCCTTCGCTGGCTGTAATCAAATTCCGTAACCGCTTCCACAATTCCCTCTTTCAGCTGTTCATCCGTCAGCTCATCGGTCAGTACCAGCTCTTCCTGCATAGGCATTCCGATCAATACCTTTAACCCCAGGTATCCATTGCTAACCGAATTCAGCACCTGGTTTTTTTGAGACTTCAGGTTGGCTAGTTGTACATCCAGCTTATCGATGTCCAGCTTTTCGGCAAACCCGTTGTCATACATGATTTTGGTATCATTCCTGTTTTTCTGCACCAGGGCCAGGTTGGAATCAATCAGCGCTACCTGTGTTTTGCTTACCACCAGCTGGTAATAAATTTTGGCAATGTTCTGTCGTATCTGTTCAAACGTTACTTCAGACGTTTTCTTCTTATAATCAATTAAGGTTTTTCTGGCCTGCAGCCCCGTAAACACCTGCCCGTCAAAAAGAAGCTGCGACAGCGAAATACCCGCCATGCTACTCCACGGCGCTGAAAAAAGTGATGCAGAAACGTACGTATCCTGCTTTAAGGGGGTGGAGTCTCCTGATAAAAAATTGGGGACACCAGCAGGAAGAAAGATTTTAGAGATCTTTACGTTATCGGTAATGCCGGCCCGTCCATTAACCTGCGGCAGCGCACTACCCGTCACTTCCCGGTTTACCTGCTGCTGCAACTGAATATCCAGCAGCGCATTTTTTGCCTGCACATTGTGCTTTTGTCCATATTCCAATGCCTGCTGCAATGTAAAATAATGAGTGCTGTCCTGCGCTATGCCGGTGCCGGCTATCATCAGCCCCATGATGGCCATTACCATCCGCCTAATCTTTTGCATCTGAATTATTTTTGGGTTTATGTTTTTTATACTTTTCGATTAATTTCTGTCCCTTGGGAGTGGCCATTCCATGAAGGAAAAAATAGAACAGCTCCAGCTGCACCTGGAACAGGCTATCCTTTAACCTGCTGTAAAATTCCGGCATAAAAAGTACATCTATGCTCCCAACCCGGAACTGCGCAATAATATCGATATTGAAATCGTCACGGTACAATCCTTCCCCGATTCCTCGTTTTATGTTGGTGGCAATTACATCATAAATGAACCCATTCTTATAATCCACAAACTTTTTGTATGCCCGGGGGTGATACTTTTTAAGATCATTCATAAGAACAGGGTTCATATTCCTGAACAGCTCTGAAGTCTGTTCAATGGCCAGGAACCCTTCCTGTATGGCATTATCGGAGATGTCATGAAACGTTTTGCAATGCATACAATTGTCCTGCAATAACATTTCGATAGCTTCCCCTACCAGCTGATCTTTGTCTGTATAATACTGATAGATCGTTTTTTTACTGCTGCCCACGGCCGATGCGATGTCATCCATGCTTACGCTGCGCGCACCGTATTGCATGAAGAGGTGCAATGCCCGGTTACGGATATGGGCCTTATTTTCGTTTTCGTCTTCCATTTGCCCGGCGAAACTATGGAAACTTTTTGAACTATTAAAGTTTCCCGCGTTTTTTCATGAAAAACTTAACCGAAGTTATTATGGCTGCGCATTATTATGCCACGCATACCGGCGAACGGCATTTTTTTACCGGCGAACCGCCCAAAAGCACAACTCAGCCGTACTTACTGTCAAAAACTTTTATTTTTGCCCGGTATCATGGCTACAACTAAGTATAAAAAAGAAGATCGTATTGTGGGGAAATTATTCCGCTATTTCCTCCAGGGATTGATCATCCTGGCCCCCATTACGATTACGATCTACATCCTTTACCAGCTTTTTAACTGGGTAGATAACCTGTTGCGCCCTGTAATGGTGATACCCGGACTGGGTTTTTTGACCATCATCCTGTTTATCCTGTTCATCGGCTGGATCAGCAGTTCGCTGATCATGGAAGCCGTGATCAGTTTTTTTGATCACTGGCTGGAACGCACCCCGGGCATTAAACTGCTGTATACCTCCATAAAGGATTTTTTCCGTGCCTTTGCCGGTGATAAAAAAAAGTTCACCAAACCCGTACTGGCCAATATCTTCGACCGGGATATCTGGATCGTGGGCTTTATCACCGATGAGGAAATGACAAAATTTAATATGGGCGCCGATATGGTGGGCGTTTATGTACCCCAGGCCTATAATTTTGCCGGGCAGCTGTATATCCTGCCCCGGAACCGGGTACAACTGATTGATGCGATCACTCCCGGAGATGCCATGAAGTATACCGTAACCGGCGGCGTGGTAGAAATGGAACAGCATCCTGCTCCCCCCCGCAATGCTCCCGAAAACACAGAATCATAAACCTGCGATAATTATTATGTCGATCATCAAACCTTTTGCCGCCCTGAGACCCCAAAAAGCACTGGCTTCCAGGGTTGCATCCCGCCCTTATGATGTACTGAACAGTGAAGAGGCCCGGGAAGCGGTGCGCAATAATCCTTATTCCTTTCTGCATATTACAAAGGCCGAGGTGGATCTGCCGGCAGACGTAGACATTCACAGCCCGGCGGTTTATGAAAAGGCAAAGGCAAACCTGTCCGCCTTTCAACAACAGGGGATCCTGTTCCAGGAAGCAACACCCTGTTATTATATTTACCAGCTGGTGATGGATGGCCGCAGCCAAACCGGACTGGTGGCCGCATCTGCCGTGGCGGACTATGAAAACGGCTGCATCAAAAAGCACGAGTTTACCCGCCCCGAAAAGGAGCAGGATCGCATCGATCACATGCAGGCCATCAACGCCCAAACGGGCAAAGTATTTCTTGCCTACACCAATGTAACGGAAGTAGACCTGCTGATCAGTAACTGGAAAAACGAACACCAGCCGGAATATGATTTTGTAGCAGCCGATGGCATCCGCCACACGGTGTGGGTGATCAACGCGGCACCGGTAATTGACCAGATCACCACACTGTTCCGGGAGCAGGTTCCGGCCACCTATATAGCAGATGGACATCATCGTGCAGCCTCAGCCGCAAAAGTGTACCAAGCGTTGCCGGAAAACAGCGAGGCCGCGTATTTTCTTACCGTTATTTTTCCCGCAGCCGAACTTGCCATCCTGGATTATAACCGGGTGGTAACGGATCTTAACGGACATACAACCGGTGAATTTATCGCCGCCCTGCATGAAGATTTTGAGATCACCGCTTCTGAAACCGCGGTAAAACCAACGCAGCTGCATGAATTCGGAATGTACCTGGAGGGAAAATGGTACCTGTTGCGAAGCCGGCCCGGCTCCTACACAGAAGACCCCATCGGCATCCTGGATGTATCGATCCTTGCCGAAAACATACTGGATAAACTGCTTGATATAAAGGACCAGCGCACCGACCGGCGCATCGATTTTGTGGGTGGGATCCGGGGCATCGGGGAACTGGAAAAACGGGTGAACAGCGGGGAAATGAAAGTGGCCTTCAGTCTCTACCCCGTTACCATCCGGCAATTATTTGATATCGCCGACAGCGGAAACGTTATGCCGCCCAAAAGCACCTGGTTTGAGCCCAAACTGCGGGATGGGTTGCTGACGCACTTGTTATAATCGTTTCGGGTTTAAAAGTTCAAAATTTCACGTCAGATGCGTTTTTACGTTTGGTGAAGACGTTAGATATTAGACGCCAGATACCAGCGATTAGATGTCTATCGTCTGTAGGATATTGGCTGTAGGAAGCTTATGGAGCAGGAACGGCATCTTCATTTTCAAATTCTCACATTTTCACATTCCCACATCTTCAAATTTTCAAATTCATTTATTTTAACGCGATGGACGCAAAGTATCCGCAACGGCCGCAATGAGAACCTGAATGTTGAAAAAACCCCTTGGCGTATTCCCTATGTGACACCTGTTTCCTGTATACTATGTACCGTAGGAAGCTCATGGAACAGTAACAGCATCGTCATTCTCACATTCCCACATTTCCACATTTTCACATTTCCAAATTATTCCCCCGCGCTTCCCTATAAAAAAATTAAAATTGTGTGGCTACCACCCTTTACGCTATTTTTACGTCCTGTAAGAGCGCTTTCGGCTTATTTTTTGCTAAATAAGCCAGAAAGCAGTAAAATGCACTGTTTATCAGTTACTTAAAATATCGAAAATGAAGCAAATCTTTACCGCGGGCCTTTTTTTAATGGGAACCGTTATGGCATTCGGACAGGACCAGATTGCGAGCATGCGCGAGAATGCGCGGAAATTTATGATGGCTGGCGATATGGAAAACGCCCTGCTGGTGTTGAATAAAGCAGCACAAACCGACAAGAACAATATTGACGTTCAAAAAGACCTGGCACTGGCTTATTATTATAAAAAGGACTACGCCAAAGGACTGGAAATCGTTAAACCACTGGTGGCTTCGGAAAGTGCTGATGTAGCTACCTACCAGCTTGCCGGTACCCTTTACCGTGGCACGGATAACGGAAAAGAAGCAGAAAAGATCTATAAAACAGCCATCGAAAAATTTCCCAAACAGGGGCCGCTTTACAGCGAATACGGAGAAGTGCTGGAAGTGATGAAGAACGGTGCCGCTGCCATCAATATGTGGGAAAAAGGAATGGAGATGGCGCCTTCCTACAGCGGCAACTACTACAATGCTGCCGTATATTATTATAAACAACCGGAAGGAAAGATCTGGTCCATCTTATATGGGGAGATCTATGCCAATATGGAAAGCCTGAATCCTAAATCCGCCAATATCAAAAAAATGGTGCTGGATGCTTATAAGGACCTGTTCTCAGGCAATCTTTCCCAAACTGCCGCCAACACCAAAAATCCTTTTGCCAAGGCGGTTCTGGAAACATTCGGCCGCCAGTCGGGCATTACGGCCCAGGGGCTCACTCCTGAAACCCTGGCCATGATCCGCACGCGTTTTGTGCTGGATTGGATCAACAACTACAATAAAAAACTTCCATACCGTCTGTTTGAATACCATCAGCAACTGATGCGGGACGGTATCTTTGATGCCTACAACCAATGGATGTTTGGCCCTGCAAACAACCAGTCCGCCTTTGAAACATGGGCAAATACCAATAAGGCCGTATACGACAAGTTTACCGAGTTTCATAAATCAAGAATCTTTAAAATGCCGGCAGGACAGGTTTACTCAAGCCGGAAATAATTTTTTTATATTCATATGTACAACCACTCCCTTACCGGAGTGGTTTTTTATTCGGCAGTTTTTTCTTAATTTGTATATCAGAATTTTAAATAACAGCTCATGACGTTTCCCGCTTACAGGTTGTTTGATGCGATTGCCCACCAGTTGAAGCATTTTCCAAAACCCGATATGCTCACTGCCAAAATCAACGGCAGCTGGAGATCCTTCTCTACCGAGGAGGTCAGCAATACCGTTAACCAGTTGTCGCTTGGCCTTATCGCAAAGGGCGTGCACGGAAAAGATCAGTCTGCCGAAGAAAGCGATAAGATCGCCATCATCAGCCAGAACCGGCCGGAATGGGTATTTACCGATCTTGCCGTACAGCAAACGGGCGCCATACTGATACCGATTTACCCGACCACCAATCCGCATGAACTGGAATATATCCTAAACGAATCACAGGCCAAATTTATTTTCGTCAGCAACCGCGAGCTGCTGGAAAAGGTACAATCCGTTAAAAGCAATTTTCTCCAGGGTATTTACACCTTTGACCCTATTGAAGGTGCCACACATTATTCGGAACTTTTTGCCCCGGTAACCGAAACCTCAGAAAAAGAACTTACGGCGATCCGGAACCGGTACAGTCCCAAACATACGGCCACCATTATTTATACCTCCGGCACTACCGGAACGCCCAAAGGCGTAATGCTGAGTCATGAAAACATCGTTAGCAATGTTTATTTTTCAAAAGCCAGTTTCCCGTTTGAGGATCAGCCCCAGACCAAGACCTTAAGCTTTTTGCCGCTCAATCATATCTTTGAAAAAACGATCACCTATATCTATCTTTTCAGCGGTATCGGTATCTATTATGCCGAAAGCATGGAAACCATTGCCGATAATTTAAGAGAAATCAAACCTGATGGATTTACAACGGTTCCGCGCCTGCTGGAAAAAGTGTATGAAAAGATTATGCTCAAAGGCAAGGAATTGCGGGGGATCAAAAAGGCCCTGTTTTACTGGAGTGTTAACCTGGGCACGCAGTATGATAACCGGGTTAACAAAGGCGCTTTTTATAACTGGAAACTCTGTATTGCCCGGAAGCTGGTATTCAGCAAATGGCGGGAGGCCCTGGGAGGCCGTATTAAATTTATCATTACCGGCGGAGCGGCAGCCCCGGAAAAACTATTGCGTATTTTTAACGCGGCCGGTATCCCTGTTTTTGAAGGATACGGCCCTACCGAACATAGCCCGGTAATTTGCGTAAACCGAAAGGAAGATAACTACATTGGTACGGTTGGCCCAGCCATCGATGGTATACAGGTAAAACTTGCAGATGACGGGGAGATACTTGCTAAAAGCCTTTGTGTAATGCAGGGATATTATAAACATCCCGAGTTAACCGCCGAGGTTATTAAAGACGGATGGCTTTGCACCGGCGATATCGGGGAATGGATCGACAACCGCTATCTCAAAATTACCGATCGCAAAAAAGAACTGTTCAAGACCAGCGGGGGAAAATATGTAGCTCCCCAACCGATCGAGAACAAGATGAAGGAAAGCAAGTTCATCGAGCAGATCATGGTGGTGGGCAACGACCGGAAATTTGTAAGCGCATTGATCGTGCCCTCCTTTCATGCAGTAAAGGATTGGATGCAGGAGCAGAAAATTGAGCCCGTCAGTAACGAGGAGATGGTTAACCACCCAAAGGTCCATGAACTCTTCCGTTCCGTGATCGACCATCACAATATCAATTTCAACCACATCGAGCAGATCAAAAAATTTGCGCTGCTTCCCCGGGAATGGAGTGTGGATACCGGTGAAATGACTCCCAAGCTGAGCCTGAAACGGAAAGTGATCCTGGAAAAATTCAAAAAAGAGATCGACGATATTTATAGCTGATGCTACCCCGTCATATGCGGCGTTTGCAGCCCTTATGCAGGACGGATACCACTGTTTACACAGCAGTGATATCATGTTCCGGTAAATACATTTCCCATAAACAACCTTTATTCCCGTTGTTCGTCGTTCATTCCTGCCCTTCAGCAAAAAAAAGCGCACAATATCCTTTTTTTCGGCAACTTTGCCAGGACCCAAAACAATAATGATACAACAACTTTTGAAAAAGCCCATGCTATTGCTGGTGGGCATCTGGCTGCTTTTAACTGCAATCAATATTAACAAGGCCTTCCACGTGGATGATACGTTTCACCTGGAAGCCGCGCAGCATATCCTTAAAGATCCGCTGAAGCCCATGTCCGGTATGATCCGGTGGGATAAACCGGAAGCCACGCCCATACACACAGGCAACCAACCCCCGCTGTTGTTTTATATGATTGCCGGCATGTCGCTGATTTTCGGTTTTAATGAGATAGGACTGCACCTGCTGACGGCACTATTTTGTTTTTTGGCCCTTTACTGGTTCTACAAAGCCGCAACGTTGTTATATGGCTCCGATAAACCTGTTTTCCTGCTGGCGCTACTGGGCTTTTGTCCGGCCTTTGTTGTCAATCAGAATTTAATGACCGATGTACCGCTGCTGGCATTGCTTTTAGGCGTGTTCTACTACATATCACTTGCCGGCAGGAGTCATCAAACCCGGCATTACGTCATTGCCATGTGCCTGCTGGCTGCAGGCTGTTTTACCAAATACACGTTTCTGCCGGTACTGGCGTCTATTTTTGCTCTTTTTATATTGAGAAAACAATACCGGAACCTGCGGTTTCTTTTAATACCCGCAGGACTGCTTATTTTATGGTCGTTGTGGAATTACTGGGAATTTGGAGGTATTCATATCCTGGAAAGGCGTACGGTACCCACTTTTAGCCGCTGGGATCTGTTATGGTCTTTTTTTACCAGCCTCGGATGCATTGCTCCATTTGGATTTCTTTTATTCGACTATCTCATTAAAGGGCGGCTCAGCAGCTATTTAGTATATATCATCCTGTTCCTGTTCATACAAATCGTTTTCTTCTCGTTTTATGGAACAGGGTCCGATGAAGAGCAGCTGAACTGGCTTTTAGAGATCGCTTTTTTCACAAACGGACTGATCATCATTGCTGCCATTTTGCGGATCGGGTACCGTTCCTTTAAGCAAAGGAAATTCACCGGTTTTATCGCTTCAGATGAAGGAGTATTGTTTATGCTGATTCTAACCATCTCCGTGTTCATCATTTTACTTGCCCCCTTTATGGCGCCCCGGCACGTACTGCTGATTGTGCCGTTGATCCTGTTGTTATCAGCACCGAAAATTTCCCGCTGCAAAACCGGATTGCGCGTAACGGCGGTGGCCACATCCCTGGTCCTAAGTATCCTGTTGGGCATTTCTGACTGGCTGTTTGCAGATTACTATCGCACCACTTCGGCAGCCATTATGAGAGGCATGCCGCCCAATAGTAAGGTATGGGCCACCGGTGCCGGTGGATGGCAGTGGTATTCAAAAAAGGATGGAATGACTGAATATAGCCTGGAGAATCCCCAGGCACGCCCCGGAGACTACATCGTAATTGCCACGAATACATCCAATCACCGGATCAACGCCGATCTTCCGGTACGGCTGCTGGCGAAAATCTGGGGCGACGAAGTAACGCCACTCACCTATTTTTCGGTGAACAAGGGATTCAGCATGTATTATACCAGCTTTGGACGGCCTTCGTGGCGGCTTTCAAAAAAACCGGCCGATACGATATTCGTTTTGCAATGCATCGACCCGTCGAAAAAATAGGCATTTCAACAACCGTATTGTAATTCCTGCATCCATCAAACATAAAGCTCCTGTAATGCCGGCACGCAGGTTTATGCGGTACAACAATCCTCGTCATCCGGCAGCAACCTTATCAAGAAATGCCATAGCTAAATCCTTTTTCGTTTTAACGAGCCGGTAATCTGTTCCGGTCTGATGAATCATCTATTGCCTTACGCCGGATCCGTTTACATGGACCTGTTGTTCTTTTAAATTCCACCCAGCTACGGATACCGCTATATTCGAAGCCCCTCTGGGATAGGATATCTGTATTTCTTTCCGTGTGCCGGGGAGTACGGTTACATAGTTATCGCTATAAAATGAAGGCAGCAACCGTTTGCCTGTTTGCGTGTCAATAACCGAAAGCCGGTTGAAAAATGCCAGTGGCGCGCCTTCCGGGTTTTCCAGCTGCACATCTATCCTGCCGTCTGCTATCTTTTTACATTGAATGTTTACCCGTGCCGGAGGCATTTTATTCAACCCGGTATAGTTCCCGTTTTGATCAGCAAGCCAATACGTGTTCTCATCAATCAGTGTTTTATTCACATCCAATAACTGGATCGCTAAAAACAGCCCTTCAGCAGCGCCCATTTTTTTAATGGTCTCTTTTACAGACATGATCCGTTTTGCATTTTGCGGAATGGCCTCGCAAAACACCTGTGTAACCAGGTGTTCGTTCCCTTTCATATCAAAGGCCTTTACTACCAGCATCAGGTTATCTTTTTTCTCCCAGATATTGTTGGCGATATAAACGGCGCTATCCCCAAAACTAAACATGCCGTGCAAGGGCTGATTGCCGGTATGCAGACCATACAAACAGGCATTGGGGTCGAGATAGTAATCATACATCTGTCCGCGCAGTGCCGTCCAGGGGTTCTGCGTTTTCCAGATGATAACGCCTGTATACCAATCCCACTGATGCCCGATGAAGCCCTCTATCAGGGTGCGGTACTGATCATAATTGACCAGCTGGGCTTTATTGGCAAAATCTTCCAGATTCTTTGGCGTTCCATATGCATCGATGGTGTTGCCGTAACCGATGTATTTATGATAGGTCCATACCGAATCGCTTACCGCCTCTGTCCGCGTTTTTTCTGCCGGTATTACCAGGTGCTCCTCAGGAATAAACCGCCGCAGCGAAGTGATATCTCCCATGCCCACCGATCCTATTTCCGAATTGAATGGCCAGGTCCGGTAGTTCCAGAAATAAGGCAGGGGCTGAATTCCGTAAGGTCCGTCGCCATTATTTCCCAGCGCATTGTACGACATGCTGTCCGAATTGGAGTAATCAATATACCAGCGGGTACCATCCAGTACCGGCATTAAAGAATCTTTCAGCGCATGAAAAAGGTCAGGCGCCAGTACGATCTCATTTCCTCCGCACCACACGGCCAGCGAGGGATGATTGCGGATCATTTTGATCATGTCGGCCGCCGACTCAATAAACAGCGGATGGTCATCCGGGTAACGGCGCCGGGTCCATTGGTCATCCAGCTTCTTTGGATCCATCCAGCGGCCATTGCAATCGCCCGATCCCCAAAAATCCTGCATCACCAAAAGGCCATATGCATCACAAGCTTTGTAAAACTCGGGGCGCTCGGTTAAGGCGCCACCCCATACCCGGATCAGGTTGAGGCCCATATCCCGGTGAAAGCGTACTTCGGCATCGTAGCGCTCGTTGCTGAAGCGCAGCATTTCATCCGAAACGATCCAGTTACCGCCTCTTATAAAAACCGGCTGCCCATTTACCCGCAGCTCCATACTCCGGGTGCGGTCATTCCATTGATGCTTTATTTCGCGGATGCCGGTTTCTACCGTTCGCCGGTCGGAAAGTTCATGATTATTTTTTATAAATGAAAAAGCAGATGGATACCGGTTTTGAGGCCCGTAGGTATTGGGCCACCAAAGTTTAGGATCCTTTATGGTTACTACCGGCAACTGCACTTCCTTTTTCTCAAAAGGTTTTAAGGTTACCGGCAACTGAACCGTCTGGTGATTGATTTCATATTTCAGGATCCCCGAAACGCTTGCAGTACCGGCGTTTTCAAGTGTGGCACGGGTATGTATGAAGGCAGGATCCTGTGAGCCGACAGGCTTCCGGACACCGGGCACAATTGTTTTTACAAAAGGATCGGTAATGATCACAGCCTTTGTTTTTTCGATGGTCACTTTATCCCATATACCCGTGTTCCGGTCACGAACGGGTTGAATCCAGTCCCAGCCGGCTACATACTGATGTGCTACATTTTTTGCAATGGTACCGTCACCGCCCTGGCCGCCATTGGGGTTGCCCACTGCATCCGGGGGATACACGATCACTGCCAGCCGGTTCTTACCGGACCTGTTGAGGTAGGCCGTAATATTGTAGCGCTGCCGCAGGAACATTCCCCTGAATAATTTTTTATTTACCTTTTTCCCGTTCAGGTAAATATCGCAGCTATAATTCACCCCCCGGAAATTCAGCCACACCTGGCCATCGCCGGCCGGAATGGCTTCATTAAAATCGTTACAAAACCAGTACGTATAATACGCTTTCCCAACCTGGTAGATATCCGGAATTTTGTTGTTATTCATCCCGTAGAACGGATCGGGCACTTTTTTATTATCCAGCAAGGTTGTTAAAACCGTTCCGGGTACAGTGGCCGGAATCCATGCGTTGACCGGGTAACTGCTTTGCGATAACTGTTCCGGGGCTACGGAAAGTTCATCCGCCTTATAACAGCGCCATCCGCTATTGAGCTCATATTGGCTACCCGAAACTTCCTGAGCTCCGCAACAGGCACTTATTGCAATCGTCAAAAGGAATAGAAGCATTTGTTTTCTCATGATTGAAAATTACATCAAAAAGGCGATCCGGCGATTCGTATCCCCTGTTCTTTCCCACCTCCTATAAAAGACAAATCCTGCCCGGCGGCAGGATTTGTCAAAACTTAATTAAAATACACCTATGAAATTGATTGCTTCTTTACAGATCTGTAATGGGTTTGTATTTGGGTACCAGCGCCTTCATAATGACCCAGGCAAGCAGGTAGGCAATGGCGCAAAACGCAAACATGATGGTATACCCTGTTTCAATATGCCCCAGGGCTTTATACTTGTCAAAAAGAGCCCCGCCGATCTTTGTAATCAATACCCCGCCGATACCACCGGCCATACCGCCGATACCTACTACAGAGCCTACTGCTTTTTTAGGGAACATATCCGATACAGTAGTGAATATATTCGCGCTCCAGGCCTGGTGCGCAGAAGCGCCGATACCAATCAAAATTACCGGTAGCCAAAAACTGATCTCGCCTAATGGCTGTGCGGCCAGTACCACCAACGGAATAAACGCAATCATAAGCATGGCACGCATACGGCCGTCATAGGGCTCCATTCCTTTATTGATAAAATAAACAGGGAACCATCCGCCGCCAATACTTCCAAACATCGTCATGCTGTATAAAATAGTAAGCGGCAGCATCACACCGGTACCCGTAATACCATACTGATCTTTCAGATAGGCCGGCAGCCAAAACAGGAAAAACCACCATACTCCATCCGTTAAGAATTTTCCGATGGTAAATGCCCAGGTTTGCTTATAGCCCAGTAATTTGAACCAGGATACTTTTTCCCCGGCAGCGGCACTAACCGTTTCTTCTTTTGCATCGCTGTTAATATAGGCCAGTTCTTCAGCGGAAAGACGCTGCTGCTTTTCGGGTCTTTCGTAGTATATCTGCCAGAAAATAAGCCAGATGAACCCAACCGCACCAATGATCAAAAAGGCTGTTTCCCAACCCCAGTGTTTTGCAATCCACGGAACGGTTAATGGTGCCAGTATAGCGCCCACGTTTGTTCCTGAGTTGAAAATACCTGTGGCCAGGGAGCGTTCTTTTTTGGGAAAGTATTCTGCGGTTGCCTTAATGGCTGCCGGAAAGTTACCGGCCTCCCCTATGCCCAATACAATTCTTGCAACCATAAATCCTACTACCGATACCGGCAGCGCAGCCAGTCCCGTCCAGCCCAACGCCGATATTGTACCCTGTCCTATGGGTATGGCCCAGGCGTGGATCATGGCACCTACAGACCATAATATAATGGCCCACATATATCCCTTTTTAGTGCCCAGCCGGTCTACGATTCTACCGGCAAATAATAAAGCAATGGCATATGTAAACTGGAAAGCAGCGGCAATATCTGCATACTGGCTGTTCGTCCATCCAAATAAATCCTCAAGTGTTGGTTTTAATAAACTCAGCACCTGCCGGTCGAGATAGTTTACGGTTGTGGCAAAGAACAATAATCCGCAGATCGTCCACCTGTATTTTCCTATGGCTTTTTGCATTACTACTTACTTTTTATTGATTGGATCGTGTTTAAAACAGCCGTTGTTGATGCGGCAATGGTGGCATAGTCTTTATCCGCCATTAACTGCTTGCTCACCAGCTTGCTTCCCATGCCCACCGCGCATACACCGGCCTTAAACCAGCTTTCGATACTTTCGTGTGTTGTATCTACACCGCCGGTTGGCATAAACAGCAACTTCGGAAAAATATCCCGGATGGTGCTGAGGTATTTTGGCCCCAGCATATCGCCCGGGAACAATTTGATAAATTTAACCCCGGCATTCTCTGCGGCAATGATTTCCGTGGGCGTCATACAACCCGGGGCGTAGAACACTTCTTTTTCCGCTGCAAAAGCCGCTATTTCCGGAACAAAGCCGGGGCTTACAAAAAAGTCGGCGCCGGCATCCAGGTAGCTTTGGGCATCCCGCAGGTTCTTTACCGTACCAATGCCCAGCAGCAAGCCGGGCATTTCCTCGTTGCGGATGGCCACCAGTTTTTTAAAATTGCCAAATGCGGCTTCTCCCCGGTTGGTATACTCTACAGCGCGTACGCCAGCACCGTGTAAGGCCCGCAGCACTTCAATACTCACGGTTTCATCTGCGTTAAAGTACAAAGGCAGCATGCCCTGTTCTATAATAGTGTCGATTGTTTGTTGCACTGCCATTCTTATATTTTTATTTTCATTACTAATTTTTTAATCATGCCGTCACCGATCATCGGGGCATGCACATCGTCGGGGAAAAAGATCACAAATTGTCCTGCATGCAGCGTAAAGAACATATCCGGTGCGTCTTTATAAAACTGCACGTCTTTTTCAGCGTTATAATCTTCATTTGGCGTAACGCAATCCTGCCGCGGCTTCCAGCCCATCTGCTCCACGCCGCTGATCACATACTGGATATCGATAAACCGGTTATGACACTCGAATTTCTCCAGTGCAGCTTCCTTCTTTTTACCAGCGGCTTCGGATACGATCGCTTTCACGGCATCGTCCTCCACCACATAAGTGCCTGCAGGCGTATTTAAAAGGTCCGTTTGCTTTATGTAATCAAAGGCCTTTTTGAACAGCGGATGTAACGCTGCGTAATGCAACCCGTTATTTATTGTATCTATGATCATAAAATCCTTATTTAATGATTGCCATCCACGGTAGCGCTGTTACCGGGATTTCAGGTATATTGTTGTTCCACTCTTTGCAGCCTTACGGGCCGCATCCAGGATCTCTACTACGGTTACATTCACCGGCAATTCGTACAGATCATTGGCCTCCTGTTTCAATGTTCCCTTTATCACACCTGCAAACACGGCAAACGGATCTTCAAAAGGCTCCGGTCGCGGCTCCAGGGTTTCCGTGGTTTCGGGAAGTTTTGCATCCAACCGGGTTCTTACCCTTGTACGGTCTACCGCAATCGCGTATCCTTTGGTACCATATACCTCCATGTCTTTACGGCTGAAGGTCCAGCTCCATGAAGCCTGGATTACACATTGGGTTTCCGGGTACTGCAGGATGATCGTTGCTTCATCTTCTACCTTCGGATACCGGTCCGGACGGTTTTGATGCGTGACGGCCGTAACCGATACCGGCCGCTGCCCATCCATTAACCAGGTCATCAGGTTGGCTCCGTAACAGCCAAAGTCTGTAAGTGCCCCGCCGCCGTTCTTAACCGGGTCTGTAAGCCAGGAAACAAAATGCCGGTTCATCGCCCAGGGGCCCTCATGACCGTCGTTCACCAGTACTTTCCGCAACCGGCCCAGTTTTCCCTCCTTGTAACAGTTCCTTACATACTGGTTGCTGGCATACCAGGAGGTTTCAAAATTGGTCAGTACTTTTATTCCATACTGTTTTGCCAGTGCCGCTATTTCCAGTGCATCCTTATAACTGGTAGCCAGTGGTTTTTCTACCATTACATGAATCCTGCGTGGCGCCGCCGCCCGTACTACGCCGATGTGCTCGTTCACCGGTCCAAAAGCCATTACACCGTCGGGTTTTACCTGGTTCAGCATCTGTTCCAGATCCGTATAAAAAAGAGCTGCCGGCAGCTGGTACCGCTCCCTGAATTCACGGATACGGTCGGCATTCGTTTCGTAAATGCCAACAATTTCAATATCCCCTTTCAGTTTCCGGTTATAGATCCAGTCGCTATGCCCGTGCGTGATGCCTGCAATGGCAAGCCGTACAGGTGGCTGCGTTTTTGCTCCTGCACATGAAATGCACAGGATCAAAAGCAGGAACAATCGTTGTATCATTTTTATTTCCCTCATAGCCCAGGATCCTTCCGGCGCGAACCGCAGCAATGATTACCGCTGCACCCGTCCGCTGGCGTCGCCCTTCATTAGCGTTTTTACGTCGCTCAATGTGGCATGGTTCAAATCTCCGGGAATCGTATGCTTTAATGCAGAGGCTGCCACACCAAATTCTGCCGCATCCGCCATGCTCATACCGGTAACCAGGCCATAAATCAGGCCGCTGGCAAAGCTATCGCCGCTTCCTACACGATCTACAATGCGTACATCATATTTACGGGTATGATAAAACTCCGTACCATCGCTTACCAGCGCACTCCAGCCGTTATCACTGGCGCTGTAGCTTTCGCGCAGGGAGGAAGCAATATATTTAAAATTGAATTTTTCCTTCATCTGGCGGATCACATCTTTATAGCCGTCCAGGTTCAGTTCGCCTTTTGTAATATCCGTATCGGCAGCTTTAAAGCCCAATGTGGTTTCCGCATCTTCTTCATTGCCGATGCAAACATCTACATATTTGCAAAGCTCGCTCATTACTTCCCGCGCTTTTTCCTTACTCCACAATTTCTTACGGTAGTTCAGATCGATACTGGTGGTAATCCCTTTTGCCTTTGCGGCTTTCAGCGCTGCTTCCGTTAAAGCCGCCGCTTTATCGCTTAGCGCCGGTGTAATGCCGGTTGTATGAAACCAATCGGCACCATCGAGGATCTTGTCAAAATCAAACTCGCTGGCAGCTACTTCAGCAATCGCTGCACCCGCGCGATCATAGATCACCTGCGAGGCGCGCATGGATGCACCGGTTTCCAGGAAATAAATACCCAGCCGGTCGCCGCCCCTCGCCACAAAATCCGTATTCACTCCATACCGGCGTAAATGATTGATAGCGGCCTGGCCAATGGCATTATCCGGAACCTTCGACACAAAATAACCATCAAGCCCGTAATTGGAAAGGGCCACCGCTACGTTGGCTTCACCGCCACCATAGGTAACATCAAAAGAATCCGCCTGAACAAAACGCTCAAAACCCGGAGTGGACAAGCGTAACATGATTTCGCCCAGTGTAACAACTTTCTTTGACATAATAATATTCTCTATTTTTTGTTTGTTAGAATGAAAAGATCGATCAGGCGTATCGCCATCAAAAAAAACTGTATGCCCAGTATGGCTACCATTGCAAAAGGTACGTACTTCTGCCGGTACCTCGATTTGTTGTAGGGCAATAAGCTCACCGGTAAACTGATCAAAAAGCCCAAAACCGGAATCGCCAATGCAAGAAACAGGAACAGGTCCCTTCTTATTCCACCGTCTCCAGCCGACCGGTCATAAAGATCCGCAAATTGTTTATCCATTGTTGCAAGAGTAATAACATACAAAAGGATGGTTAGTAAAACAGCGATCCCCAGCATGCCCCAAACGGTTGCCCGCCTGAGAAAAAAGGGCATCCCCGGCTGCGCTTCCGGAAACAGGTTTTCTGTTATATTTTGGTTGATGATCACAATACTTTATAATAATGTAGCAATCGGAGCCGGATCCATGTCTGTATACTGTTTGTTTTCGCCGGCCATGCCCCAGATGAATCCGTAATTGGAAGTACCGCAGCCAAAGTGCATGCTCCAGGGCGGAGAGATTACGGCCTCCTGGTTCTTCATAATGATGTGACGGGTTTGCTGCGGCTGGCCCATCATGTGAAACAGGCGCTGCTCTTCCGGCAGGTCGAAATAAAAATAGATTTCGGTTCTGCGGGTATGTGTATGCGGCGGAACGGAGTTCCACACACTGCCTGTTTCCAGTACGGTAAGCCCCATTACCAGCTGGCAGCTTTGAACACCTTCCTCATGAATGTATTTGTAAATGGTTCGTTTATTAGAAGTGGTAATATCTCCCAGTGTTACCGGGGCTGCCTGCTCCTTGGTATACTTGGTAGTAGGATAATCGTGATGCGCCGGTGCCGACAAAATATAAAACACCGCGGGATCTTTTTTCCCGTTGCTGCTGAAGCTTATTTTTTTGGCCCCGCGGCCGATATACAGGCAATCCAGTTTATCCAGCGCAAACTTCTGACCGTCTACGGTAATCGTTCCTTTTCCGCCTACGTTAATGACACCCATTTCCCGGCGTTGCAGGAAAAATGCTGATTTCAGCTCTTCTTCATTTTTCAACGCTACCGCTTTTGCCACGGGCTTTACACCGCCTACAATCAGGCGATCGTAGAAGCTGTACACTAAGGTCAACTTGTCCGTCTTCATCAGCTCTTCAACAAGAAAGCTTTCCCGCAGCTGCTCTGTGGTCATTCCTTTTGTTTCCTGCGGGCTGTGTTCGTATCTTATTTCCATTTCTAATTTTTGATTTGTTAATTAATTTGACTCACCGGCCCATCCAGCCACCGTCAACGGTTAAGATGGTACCCTGCACGTAGCTGCCTGCTTCGGAAGCCAGGAAAACGGCAGGTCCTGCAAAGTCTTCCGGTGTACCCCAGCGGCCCGCCGGGATGCGGTCCAGGATCGATTTACTGCGCTCTGCATCTTCCCGCAAAGCCTGCGTATTATCCGTTGCAATGTAACCCGGTGCTATACCGTTTACATTTACGCCTTTGGAAGCCCACTCATTGGCCAGGGCTTTTACCAAACTGCTCAATGCACCCTTGCTGGCTGCATAACCCGGCACATTGATGCCCCCCTGGAAGCTCAGCAGCGAACAGGTAAAAATAATTTTACCGGCCCCTTTCTCAATCATGTGCTTGCCAAACTCACGCGCCAGTATAAAAGGCGTATCCAGGTTTATAGAAAGTACATTATCCCAATATTCATCCGGATGTTCAGCCGCGGGCTTACGCATAATGGTTCCGGCATTGTTTACCAGGATATCGATGCGCTCATTTTCATCCAGCACTTCCTTTATGAAAGCATATACACTATTGCGATCGGCCGCATCCAGTTTATAGTGTTTAAAATTGCGGCCCAATTTCCGTACTTCCGTTTCCACTTCCGACCCTGCTTCCACAGAACGCGCGGCCACAATAATATCGGCACCGGCTTTTGCCAGCCCGATGGCCATCCCTTTCCCGATTCCCTTATTGCCCCCTGTGATTAAGGCCGTTTTACCTGAAAGATTAAACATGCTGTGCTTTATTACTTTTTAGTTTATTTGTATTATCCGTCGCCGGCCGCGCACTTTGGGCGCTCTGACAGCCGCCGCCCCGGCTATTCACCATTGACCATTCAATGCCATTGCCTTAAGCAATTTTTATGGTTGCCGCAGATACGCTGATTGCGCCTGCGGCGCTTTTCTGCGACATTGTTGTCGTTAAAGCCGATACCAAATCTGCGCAACTTGTCACGCCCGGGCGTGATCTGCGGCTTTAAGGAACGACATTGATTCATCATTGACTATTCACCATTCCCTACTTTGCCCCAAACCCGAAATATTCGTTCGCATTGTTGAAACAAATATTCTGTATAATCGCGCCTACCCAGGCAATATCGCCGGGAAGTTCGCCATTTTCAATATCGTTTCCAAACAAATTGCAGAGTATTCTGCGGAAGTATTCATGCCTTGGAAATGAAAGAAAACTTCGGGAATCTGTTAACATGCCTACAAAGCGGCTGATCAGTCCCATATTGGAAAGCGTATTCATCTGATCGATCATTCCATCCTTCTGATCGAGGAACCACCAACCCGATCCCCACTGCACTTTTCCGGCTACCGTACCGTCGTTAAAATTGCCGGTCATCGTAGCAAACAGTTCATTATCGGACGGATTGAGATTGTACAGGATGGTTTTCGCCAGCCGGTCGTTTTTATCCAGTCCGTTCAGGAATTTGGAAAGCGCCCGTCCCTGGGAAAAATCACCAATGGAATCCCATCCGGTATCAGGGCCTAATTTGTCCAGCAGGCGGGCATTGTTGTTGCGCAGCGCGCCCAGGTGGTATTGCTGTACCCATCCTTTTTCATGATCCCATTCGGCAAACCAAACCAGCATTGCCGAGCGGAATTGTTCCTGTTCTTCTGCAGACAGTTGCCTGCCTGCCCGGATCTTATCAAAGGCAGCGCTAACGCCCGCTTCTGTATAATCGGCCGCATGAATATGCTCCAGCCCGTGGTCCGATACGGAGCACCCCATTTCGGCAAAGAAATTGTGCCGGCTTTTCAATGCCTGCAGGTAGGTATCCAGGTTTTTTACTTCTTTGCCGGAAGCCTGTTCGAGTTTCGTTACATAGGCAGCAAAAACTTCCGGACTGGAAACATTCATGGCATTATCGGGCCGGAAGGCCGGATAAACCGGTATTTCAAAACCATCGTCCTTTATTTGCTGATGAAATTCCAATGTGTCCACCGGATCGTCTGTTGTGCAAACTACCTTCACATTCATTTTGCGCAGCAGGTTCTTTACACTGTAGGCACTACTGCCAATCAGGTCTGAAGCCGCATCATAAATGCGTTTACCGCTGCCCGCGTCCAGGATTTCATGAATATCAAAATACCGTTGCAGTTCCAGGTGTGTCCAGTGATACAAAGGGTTGCGCATGGCGTAGGGAACAGTTTCTGCCCACTTCAGGAACTTCTCCTCATCGGTGGCTGCCCCGGTAATGAACTGCTCATCTATCCCGTTGGCACGCATGGCCCGCCATTTATAATGATCGCCGTAAAGCCAGGCCTGGGTGATGTTTTGAAACTGGTGGTCTTCCGCTATTTGCTGTGGCGGCAGGTGGCAATGATAGTCAATGATCGGCATTTGTTTTGCATAATCATGATACAGGCGCTCCGCCGTTTTGGTTTCCAGTAAAAAATTATCGTCTAAAAACTGTTTCACTTAATTGATAGATTATTCGTTATTCGTTTGCTGTATACAGCTTATTTTCTTCCTGCGGCAAACTGCCCCTTACAGGGAAACGCCCCTTTTCCAGGGTATAAAATCATCCTGGTTCAGCAATACCGCCTTGGGCACTACTTCACCGCTGGCCGCTTTTATACAGTACTCCAGGATCTCTTCGCCCATTTGTTCAATGGTTTTTTCCCCGTCGATGATGCCGCCGGCATTGATATCGATGATATCTCCCATCCGGTTGGTGAGCGTGGTATTGGTGGCTATCTTAATGGTAGGACAAACCGGGTTACCGGTTGGCGTGCCCAGTCCGGTAGTAAACAGGATGAGCGTGGCTCCTGAAGCGGCTTTACCGGTTGTAGCCTCCACATCGTTACCTGGTGTGCACACCAGGCTTAAGCCGGGTTTGGTAGCAGGCTCCGTATAATCCAGCACATCCACTACCGGAGATGTGCCTCCTTTTTTTGCGGCACCTGTGCTCTTGATGGCATCCGTGATCAGGCCGTCTTTAATGTTGCCGGGAGACGGATTCATAAAGAACCCGGACCCCACGCTAAGCGCCTGGTCGTTGTACGTAGTCATCAGGTGAATAAACTTACGCGCTGCAGCTTCCTCTATTGTACGATCGATCAACTGCTGCTCGGCGCCACACAGTTCGGGAAACTCTGCCAGCAGGATCTTTGCACCCAATGCAGCCAGCAGATCGCTGGTATACCCCACGGCCGGGTTGGCGCTGATACCGCTGAAACCATCGCTGCCACCGCATTTTACGCCAACCGTAAGGGCGGTTAAAGGTGCCGGGCTGCGTTCGATTTTATTGGCTTCAATCAGTCCTTCAAAAGTTTCCCGGATGGCATCAGCTACCAGCTGTTCTTCGCTTTTTGATTGTTGCTGTTCAAATACAAGAATGGGCTTATCAAAAGCAGGATTCCTTAATTGAATATCTTCCAGTAATTGTTTGGTTTGCAGGTTCTGGCATCCCAGGCTCAGGATGGTGATACCTGCTACATTGGGATGATCGGCATAGGCCGCCAGCAGTTTACTGAGGGTTCCTGCATCCTGGCGGGTGCCACCGCATCCGCCCTGGTGATTTAAAAATTTAATGCCGTCGATGTTTTTGAACAGGCGGTCTCCCTTCTGACCGGTTCCTTCGGGGAGCGCATTCAATGTGATATTGGAAAGATCTTCCTGGTTTTTAAACGCCTCTACAAGATGGTGCGCATACTTTTTGTATTTATCGGTAACCGCATACCCCAGCTCATTATGCAATGCTTCGCGGATTACATCCAGGTTACGGTTTTCACAAAATACCGTGGGCATAAATAACCAGTAATTGGCCGTTCCTACCCGGCCGTCGCTGCGGTGGTAGCCGTTAAAGGTACGGTCTTTAAACTTCGAAGCATCCGGGGCCGTCCAGTGGTACTGATACGGACGGTATTCAAAAGGATCGGCGGCATGCTTGGTATTGGCGGTGGTCATCAGCCCTCCCCGGGGGATGAACTCCTGCGCCTTCCCTACCAGCACACCGTACATAATGATTTCATCACCCGTTTGAAGGTCGTGGGTAAAAAATTTATGCTTTGCTCCAATGTCATTTTGTAATTCATATTCGGCACCCCCGTAGCTGATGATCTGCCCCTTCTTTAAGTCCTTTAACGCTACAATAACGTTATCCTTGGGATGGACTTTTAAAACGATTTCCGCCATTTTTATTCCTTTATAATATTTTGCAAAGCAGCGTTGGCGCCGCTTTGCGTTAAAAATTGCAATTGTTGTGTTACCGCTCCGGCAAAACCGGGAATTTGGTTCAGGTCTTCGTTCCACAATCCTGTATCTGCCAGCACCGCCGTAACAAGGGTTTCCGGGTTGGCTGCGGCCTTCCATTTTTGTGCAAGTACCGCGGCTTTATCATCATTGATCGCATATGGCCTGCCGTTGGCCGTTCCCATATACGCCGTTCCCTCCTGCTCCGATTTCATAAAAAGCAGGTATGCCGCAAAACCCAGTGCTATTGCAGATGAAGCGCTGCCTTCGCCGCTTCCATAATATTTCTTTATTAACGGTACATTCCGCATCAGCATCTTTGATGTATACGCAAAACTAATACTTAGCCATTTATGATCTAAGAACGGGTTCTTAAACCGCTCAATAACTGCATCTGCAAATTTACAGGCTTCCTCATAGGAAATACGCGCACCCGCCACGGCCCTGGCCAGCTCCGTTTTGGAAAGCCGGGTAACAAATGCATCAAAGGCCTTATCAGCCATGGCTTCTTTTACAGTTTCAAATCCGCACAGATATGCCAGCGCACAGGACAGCGTATGGGTTCCGTTGAGCAGGCGCAGTTTGAGTTCCCTGAATTTTTCAATATCGGGTGCAATTACCACCCCGGCGTCTGCTTTTGCAAAGGATAGCACATCGGCCACACGCGGATCTGCCGCTTCAATAGCCCAGAGACGGAATACTTCACTCATGATCATCAGCTCGTCTGTATAGCCCAGTTGCTGCTGCGTTTGCTCCAGGTCTTCACCCGCCAGTTTGCCCGGTACAATACGGTCTACCAGCGAGCTGCAAAAATGATTGGCCTCGTTCAGCCAGCTGATAAATGCCGGTTCCAGCTGGTTTTGTGCCGCCAGCTTCAGGATAATGTCTTTCAGCTGCCGGCCGTTATCAATGATCAGTTCGGTAGGAATGATCACCAGGCCGCTTTCCCTGCTTCCGTTAAAGGCTTTAAAACGTGCGTACAGTACTGCCAGCAGTTTACCGGGAAAGGAAGCAGGCGGCTGATCTGTAATCGTATCATCGCTCATTACAATACCCATTTCGGTGGTATTGGAGATCACTACTTCCAGCTGCGGACTTTGCGCCACTTCCAGGATCTGCTGCCATTGGCTTTTGGCGGATAATACGCGACTGATCGCACTGTTTACAATATATTCGTTTACCTGTTTGCCATCTTCCAGCCCTCTTACGCAAATGGTATATAAACCATTCTGTGTTTCAAAAGCATCGGTACCGCCGGTATCCGTGGATTTTACCACAACTACCCGCCCGTTAAAAAGCTGCTGTTTATTGGCCTTGTCGATAAAATAATCGGGCAACCCTCTTAATAGCACTCCTGTGCCAAACTGCAACACTTTTTCAGGAAGCTCCAGTTGCGCTGCCGAAGGCACCGATAATACCGGGTCTTCTTTTATGGATGCTATTACTGTTTTAGATAACTGCATTTATATTTTTTATTTTTTTGGTTTACTAACGGATGTTTTCAACAGCCAGCGTACCCAGTCTTCCGCTGCTTTAAAATTTTCATACTGTAGCGGCAGCTTCCTGCCATCTACATACTCATTATAAATCCAGGGATCACCCAGGGCGAAGACCGTTCCTTTCCCGTATTTTGCTACAGCCATTGCTGTTATATTGCCTGCTTTTAGTATAGGTACGGCCGTTTTGTAAAGATTCAAAGAACTTATTTCTTTCAGATAAACATTTTTGGCATTTTTAAAAATTATATTACCCGGTTGAATGTTTACCCGTCCCATTTCATATTCATTGTTCTTTACCATAAGCTGGTTGTCTTCGTTAAACCGGATGCCAAATTGCGCTGCGAGGATATTGAAGTGCTGCAGATCGCAGTTACCGGCGTCGTTTGCCAACAGCACCAGCACACCGCCCTTCTTTACCCATGCTGCAATCTGCGCCGCCGATTGTTCGTTCATATAATTAGGATGTGCCGTTTCCTTTTCGGTATCCGGATCCACAATGATATATACGGCTGCGTTCTTTAAATTGGCGGCACCGGGCGCTTCTTCCAGCGATTGCAGCTGTGCACCCTGCCGTTCAAATAAATTGCCTAAAAAAGAATAGCCGCCGTTGGACCGGTCGTTCCAGGTATAATGCCAGCGTTCCTGCTGGCCGCCGGCACCTTTCCGCCATTCATTGTTAAAAAAGTTGTCCAGTACAATCGTTTTTCCTTTTCCTGCTGCCAGACCGGGTATCATCTCTATTTCATTGGCGGCCAGGATAAATGCGCCCATTCCCTTGGGATCATTCCGCACCACCTTTTCCCGCATATAATAGTCGAAACTGCCGTTCCGGTACGGCTTTCCGCCCAACCCCGATACGGACACCGTGCCTTCCAGACTGGTAAACCCATCGGATTGCGTTAGTTTGTATTTTACAAGCCCGTTAAATGCCTTGATGGCATTTGCCTGATAGCCCGTTGAAATATATCCTTTGCGGGTGCCCTTCGCCAGCGTATAGGCCAGCATAGCGGTGGCCGATGATTCGGTATAATTCGGCTTTCTGCCGGCAAGGTCCACGATATCGAACCACATTCCGGTGGCAGGGTCCTGCACCTTCACTACCGCTGCCGCAAGCCTGTTCAGGATGGCAACCAGTTCTTTTTTGCCGGGATGATCCTCAGGAAAATAATCCAGCGCGTCTACCAGCGCCATCCCGTACCAGCCCAATGCACGACCCCAAAAATGTGGCGACACACCGGTTTGAGGATTGGCCCATTGTTCCTTACGGGATTCATCATAGCCATGATAAAGCAGGCCCGTTTTCGGATCACGCGCATTTTTTTCCATCAGCACAAACTGGCGGGTTACATCATTGAAGATGCTGTCTTCCCCAAAAACCTGTGCGTACGCTGCATAGAAGGGCTGTGCCATATAAAGGCCGTCCAGCCACATCTGGTAAGGGTAAACCTTCTTATGCCAAAACCCACCCCCATTGGTACGGGGGTGGGTGCGTAATTGTTCCCTTAATTGAAATACAGCTTTTTTGTATTTTTCTTTTCCGGTTACGCGGAAAAGCGTCAACAGTAATTTTCCGTTATTTACATGGTCGATATTGTAGGTGTCCGGCTCATAATCTTTAATGCGTCCGTCTTCGCCTACAAAATAATCCATGCTGTGTTGTATGTAGGTAAACCAGCGGGGATCGCCCGTGGCCAGCCAGACGCCCTCAATGCCTTTGAGGATCACCCCCTGGTCGTAGCTCCACCGCGCGGGCCTGCCCGGAACCACTGAAAAAGAATCCGGCCAGAGATGCATGGCCGTAAGCGCCATTTTTTGCGCATAGGACTGGGCATGCGCTGCAAACTGCAGTGAGCAAAAAGCCATCAAAAGCAGGATATATTTTCGCATAAATACCAACACGGGTTTTAAAGATTATTGAAAAGAAACCGCGGTTGGGGTTGCTCCCGCCACTGTTTCCAGTTTTTTAGTGGTTTGATGATAAGGGGTATTCGTAAAACGGAGGGCCTTGCTGCCGCTGCCGCTTACCCGGATTAACAACGGTGCCTGGCCGTTGTAAAGAAGCCCGTCAAACCGGATGTCCTGCGCATTTACCACATCTGCTACCGGGCCGGTGTTTCTGTTAACCATCTTTACATTTTTGAACCGGATGCCCGCGGCGTCCTGGATGCTGATCCCGTTATCCGATTGAAATACGGCATTATGAATGCGGATATCCTTTACCGGCATTTCCGGCAATCCCCTCAGCAAAACGGCACGCTGTGCCCCGTTTACATACACATTGCCGATATCAATATTCCGGAACTGCGGGGTGGTTTCGTTTACCGGCAACTGCTCTACTTTAGGGAGCACTGCTTTTTCTCCTTCCAGGGGTACCGGATCCTTTGCCATATAATACATATCAAACAGGATCGCATCTCCCGGGATATCCTTCATATAAATATCCCGTATAAAAATATTTTCCACTATTCCTCCGCGCCCCCGGGTTGTTTTAAAACGCAGGCCGATATCGGTACCAATGAAGGTACAATTGCTTACATATACATTATGCACCCCGCCACTCATTTCACTGCCCACCACAAAACCGCCATGAGCGGCATATACGGTGCATCCGCTGATCACCACATCCTTCGTGGGCATGGCCCGCAGGCGCCCGTCTGCATCACGCCCGCTTTTCATGCAAAGGGCGTCATCTCCCACATCAAATACACTGTTCTCAATGCGTACATTGCTGCAGCTTTCCAGGTCGATGCCGTCCCCATTCTGAGCATACCAGGGGTTTTTTACAACCACGTTCCGCATGGTAATGTTCCGGCTCATCAGCGGGTGCAGGCACCAGGCCGGAGAATTTTGAAAGGTAACCCCTTCCAGCAATACGCCGTCACAGGAAGTAAGCACCAGCAGGTTGGGCCGGAAAAAATCTTTCACGGATGCATAAAATGCTTCGGTCTTGCCTGCAGTAATCCGGCCCGGATCTTTTAACGCATCCCCGCGGGCATAACTTTCGGAAGGCATCCACATGCGGCCATCCTTACTGAGCACGCCGCCGGAGGCCACCCGTTTTTTCCACTGAGATTCTGTTAACTTCTCTTTTTTAACGGCCCGCCAGGTATCGCCGTTGCCATCGATGATTCCTTTTCCGGTAATGGCGATATTCCGGGCATTTTCGGCAGATATGGGCGACTGGTTGCGCATTTGCGGAAATCCTTCCCAATTGGCCTTTACCAGCGGGTACTGCGATTTATCCGGCGTGAACAGCAGGGTTGCACCCGCTGCCAGGTTCAGGTTTACGCCCGACTTTAATACAATGGGGCCGGTGAGCCACAAGCCGGGAGTAACCTGCACCATTCCGCCTCCTTTCTGCGAACAGGCATCAATAGCCGCCTGGATGCTATTAGTGTTCAGTACGTAGCCATCCGGAACGGCTCCATAGCTGGTGATTGGGTAGATGGCTTTTCCGAAACGTGGTTCCTGCACGGTTGGCAGTTTCCATCCCGGCTGAGCCTGCAGTTGCATCCCGATCAACAACAAAAAGAAATATAAACTGTTTTTTAACATCCCGCAATCCTATTTTCTATAGAAAGACAAGCCACGCTGCGGCGCCAAGTTAAGCCGAATTCATTGGGTGCAAAAGGGATTCCGGCTTTTTATTTACGCAAACGTTATCATGATCCGCAGGAGGAAAATGCCCCCTAATATCATGGTATAAAGCGGAATTTATAAGTGGAATCCGGTATCATGGCCCGGTCAGCAATTCCCTTGCGGCAGTGCCAGCGGTATCACATACCGGGTTAAGAGCCGTAACGGAGGCTTGATAAATCTGCAAGCCACAATTTTCAAAAGGGATTCCTGCGCGGGTTGGCGGTGCGTTGCGGGGGCGGTCATCCGGCAGCGCCCGCCGCAAAAGAAACGGGTGTTCCAGTAATCTGAAACACCCGTGATCTATACAAATTATATAAACGTTTACCAGTCTTGTTTAGCCAAACCAGCTTTAATAGCAGCCAATGCTTTTTCTTCTCCCAGGAGAGAAGTCAGTTTATTTCCTTTGCCGTCGTGCCCTTTCGCAATATATCCGCCCTTTGCTGTACGGGAGATCACAGCATCCTGGATCGGTACATTCTTTTCTTTTGTTTTCACATTGTAAGCGGTAAGAGTTGCATCTGCCATAATGATTAATTTTTGATTTGAAAAGTTGAAATTAAGGGTTTTTATCTAAACAAGCTCCTAAATATCTGCGCGAAGTGAACTTTTATAACTAACAATTTAGTTATATTTACAAAAATATCGCTCACCTCAATGCTGCAATATGTCTAAAAAACTCATTATCACACTGCTAAGCCTGGGCTCCCTGCTGGCCGGCGCCCAGGAAGGGTACGATCCGCTGAAAGTACTTACCTTTTACAAAAACCAGGATTACGAGCAGGCACTGCGCTATCTTAACGCCACACCGGCACCGGAGAACGAGCAATACCTGTTTGACCTGGGCTATGTGCAGTACATGAACGACCATGCTGCCGACGCTACAGCTGCGTTTCTCAAACTGCATCAAAAGAATCCCAACCTGCAATCGCCCCAGCTTTATCTTGCTCTGCTTTATGACCGTGCCGGTGATGAATATACTGCGTTACACTACTATAAAAACCTGGTAGCGCTGGATTCCGGCAATTATAAATACTGGCACTATGCTGCCGGAGAATGGTCCAAACTCAGGCAACCCGATTCTGCCATTGCCTGTATGCGGAAAAGCTATACGTTAAACCCAACGGCCGGCAGGGTGGTTTATGACCTTTGTACGTACCTTGATAATGCCCAGCAGAAGAAAGAAGCCGAGCAGCTGGTAGACCGTTTTTTACGTTCGGACAGCAGCTATTTTCCCCTGATGGGTAAAAAGGTTGATCTTTGTTTCAGTGCAGGCCGTTATACCGAAGCCATTGCCTGGGGCGAGCGCCTGCGCACCCGCAATGCCCCTCCCGCCAATCTTTCGGCGCCCTACATACACCTGCTTTACAGCTACCTGAATTTAAAAAAGCCGGACAGCGTATTAAGCATTTACAACTGGCTGCAGCTGCAGGGCGTAGGCGGTGAATCGGCCACCTATGGCGCTGCGCTGGCACATGCCATCAAAAAGAATTATGTCATCAGCGACTCCTTACTTACCGAGTGCATCAACTATAATATCCAGGAAATGGCCGCCATCTATTTAAGGGCAAAGGCCGACAATGCGGTTGCGGTTCAAAACTACAACCAGGCTATGGCGCTGTACGATACTTCGTATTATATTTTCAAAGATCCGGTTGACCTGTTTCAGGCCGGCCGTATATCCGACAATTATCTCAAAAACAGGACGCAGGCAGCCGGGTACTACAAAAAATTCCTCCGCTCCCGGCCAACCCCCAAAACGAACGATGAAGCAACGATTACCCGGTACATCAAAGAATTTTTAAATCCTCAAAAAAATTAAACGGCAAGCCAAAAGCCGCTATCTTTATTTAAATTTTGAACTATGAGAAAATTCTTTTTTTGCCTGGTAAGCACCCTGGTTTTAATTTCATGCGGCAGCAACCAGCAGCAGGCCATTGAGTACAATAACAAGCTGGTAAAGATTCAAAAGGAAGTTGCCCTGGAAGCCCAAAAATTTGGTCAGCTTACCCAAACCGATGACAGCGCACAGGCATACCGCACGCTGGCCGATCTTACAACCTACGTAAATGATGAAACGAATAAAGCAACAGCTGTTCAGTTTAACGGGGATGATTTTGGTATGAAAGCCTCACTGCTGGACGGCTTTCGTTTTTTTAAAAAAGTATTGAACGAAGATTTTAAAAAGATCCTGGAATTACGGTTTGCAACCACTCCTTCTACGGACGCACAGCAGCAGATGCAGCAGATCGTGACCAATATTCAGAAAGAAGGCCAGGATATTGATAAAAAATTCATCGACGCACAACAGCAGTTCGCCAAAAAATATAAGATCCAGTTGCGGCAGCTATAAATTCAACCTTCTTTAAAAAAGGCTGTTCGATTCCCCGAACAGCCTTTTATTTTTACAATGCCTGGTACATCCTGTTTTAAAAATCAACAAATGCGGTTTGCCACTATCCTCCCGGTTGTTTTTATTTTACTTGCCGCCGACGGTTGCGGCCGCCGTCAGCAAAACCCGTATCATTACTTCACCCGGCTGCAGCAATTCCGGTTACATGTTATGAGCGCAGCCGCAAACTATACTGCCCATCGAAATGCTGAACGGATTACCCCTGAAGAAGCACACTTAAAAAAAGATTTGATCGCGTTACTGCTGCAAACCGAAGATTCGGTACGCCGTTGTGTTTTTACAAAAGAGGATTTCGGATTAAAAAAAGCCATCCTGAACGAGTTTTCCTATTCACGAAAGCTTCTTACAGATACCCCGTTTTTGGCCGGGAGCCGCAACACCGCCCTTTCCTTTGAAGAACGTTTGAAAGCATTAGAGACCATTTCCGGTATACTGGACCGGAACACAAAGCAGCTCAACCAGCAGATCCTTAAAAGCCAGTTGGCCTTTGCCCGTTTTTACCGCATTCCGATAACCACCCGGTAACCTGTATAGCCGCGCCCAAAATCCTGATCGTTCAATACCAACCGCCTGTTCCCCCGGAAGCAACAACAAAAAAATACATTATTACAATTACGTAAATCTACGATATATTCGTATAATTGCGATAAATTAATACATCATGACCCCAAACACATATGTTTGCCGCTGCCTTTGCGTACTGCTGTTTATAAGCATCAAGGTTGCCTCCTCCGCACAGATAACCCTGCGCACCGCCACCTCAAACGTTGTCAAAAACCCACAGCCGGTTACCGGAAGAGTGCTGTATGATTTTCGTTATGTAAAAGATACCAGCCGGCGGGACTATATATATACAGAGACACTGGAACTGGATTATACAAAAACAAGCAGCTACTTTACCAGCTATACCGCCAAACAAAATGATACGCTTATGCAGAACCAGCTTGCCGCAGCTTTTAAAAATGCCCCCGACCCCGATCATGTAGACATTACACTTACCGGGGGAGCTGCGGCATCGCGCGACAAATTCTATACAGAAAGCCATCCGCAGCCCCGTGTTTACGCCATCAAAACACTGGCCGGAACACCTTTTATTATTCCGGCCCCGCAGGTATCGATCAACTGGAACATCATCGATTCAACCAAAAACATCCGGGGTTTTGTATGCCAGAAAGCTATAGGCAGCAGTTATGGGCGGCAGTATACCGCATGGTTCTGTACCGATTTGCCCTACCGCTTTGGCCCCCGGAGGTTACATGGATTACCGGGTCTTATCCTGGAAGCTTATGATGCTTCCATGGAAGTGGTTTACCGTTTGAACCGTGTAGAAGATTTTAATACGGGGCTGGCGCCAATAGGGTTGCCCGCCGATGCGGAACCCACTACAACGGCCGCGTTTGCGCAGGCAGAAGAAGCCTTTAAGCGAAATCCGCAGGCTTTTATTGATGCCAACCGCGGCAAGCGCACCACCGGGCGCTCAACGGGACTTACGGACGGTTTTGACCCCTCCAAAATTAAAAGTATCAACATTCGGAAAAGCAGCACCGAACCGCCGGGCATCAACGCGAATAATCCCATCGACCTGACAAAAGATCCCTCTTAACCGGAACATTCCAATGAGAAGGACGCTTTTGCTCCTGTTATGCTGGTGGCCGGCCTTTGCAGCCGCGCAGACAGCTGCCCCGCGGTTATCCGGCCACATCAGGGACTCCCTGGGAAATGCCATACCCGGAGCTACCGTAACGTTGATTCGGTTAACGGATCAGGCCGGATTGCTGTTTACAACGGCTGATACAGCGGGCCATTATGCGTTTCGGCTTTTGACCGCGCACCTGAACGATTCGCTTGCCGTAAAGGTAACAGCCGCCGGCTTTTTAAAGAGCCAACAGCCGGTTCATGCGCACACTGCCGTCATCCACTTCACCCTGCAGGTTGCGGCAGCCAGCCTGCTTCCCAATGTAACGGTAAGGAGCCAGGCGCCTATTGTTCAAAAAGGAGACACACTCAGCTATGATGCGGCCCGTTTTACAGAAAAATCGGATCGCCGCCTGGGCGATATCATTAAGAAGCTCCCGGGAGTGGAAGTAGACGAAAACGGCGTGATCAAATACAAGGGAAAGGCGATCAACAGGTTTTATATTGAAGGAGACAATCTCCTGGATGACCGGTATTCCATTGCAACGGATAATATCAATGTGGCAGATGTAGAAAAGGTGCAGGTGATTGAACATAACCAGGATGTTAAAATGCTCAATGGCATTGTGCCATCAGACCGCGCAGGCATGAACATCATCCTCAAAAACCGGAGCAAACTCAAAGTGATCAACAATGCGGAGCTTACCGGCGCCCTGCCCGGGGCCTATGCGGCTGAAGGAAAGAACATGGCATTTAAGCCGGCATTTAAAGCCATCAACGAAATAAAACTGAACGACATGGGCCTTACCTATACAAGAGAATCCGGCATTTCGGGCCTGCCGCCCCCGGCAGGCATTGATGCAGCAAGAACGCTTTTCAACAACAGCAGGATGGTGAATCTTAATGACCTGTATAAACTGAATCCGCATACGGGCATCAAACTAAACGGTTTTTATTTAAGCGATGACCAACAGACCAGCAACACCTTCCGTACACGTTACGACCTGCCTGGTGCAGACAGCATTGTATATACCGAGCAAAATCAAAACCAGCTTCAGACCGAGGCGCTTTACCTGGGACTGAATTACAACGTAAACAGTCCTAAGACATACGTTAACGTTATCAGTGCCTTCAATCATAACCGGAATACCGGGCGCACCGCCACGATGGCTCAAAACAGGATTGCGGCCACCAACCGGTATACCACTACCGATTTTAATACCGCCGTAAACGGGTATCTGATCTTTGGGAAAAAACACCTGCTGAACTACAGCAATGTGTTTCATTATACCCAAAACCCGCAGCACTCCATATTCGAACCGGGTGCGCTGGAGGAGCTGCTCAATGACCGGCTTCCTTATCTGCAAACCCACCAATATCAGCGTCAGCAGTCTTTCAACAACGGAACAACATTCGGCTACAGCAAGGTTTTGGCACACTGGACGCTGGGTTTCAATGCCGGCCTCAACCTTCAGCAACAGATCCTGGGCTCACACGTTGAACTGTTACAAACGGACCGCTCGTATACCATTCCGCGAGGTTTTGGCAATGCACTTCACTGGAAAAAAAGCGAGTTATTTACCGGAGCCGCGCTTACTTATAACGGAAACAGAACCCGGCTCAGCTTTAACGCACCTGTCAAATGGCAGCATTACCGGTACGCCAATGATTCAGTGGTTACCAATAAGGACCGGGGTACCCGTTTGATCAGTGAACCTTCCGTTAACTGGGAGTACCGGGTAGGCAGGGAGCACAGCCTGTTGCTCGATTACCGTTTAGACTACAGAACGGCCGGTATTCAACAGGTATACGGAGGAGCCATCATTTCCGGCTACCGCAATGTGGCTTCTTATGAAACGCCGTTCCTGATGAGCCGCAACCACAGCATACGTGCCGGCTTCAGTTATAAAAAAGTGATCCGGGCACTGTTTGCAGATTTCGACATACAGTATGCCGCAACAAAAAACTTTTTTATGTACAGCACGCTGATAAAGGATAACCTTACAGTTATACAGGCACTGCCCATCCCCAGTAACAGTAAAACCGGTGGCGCTTCAATACGGGCAGGTAAATATATTTTCCCGTTGAATACCACGATTGTACTGAGCGGCGGCCTGAACACCACCTGGTCGCAACAATTACAAAATGAGCAGCTGTTCGATACCCGTTCCGTTACAAAAAGTGCAGGTATTTCGGTTACCCCTACGGTTTTAAAATGGCTTAAGCTGGATATCACTTCCACCTACCTCCGGTTCCATGCCCGGTCTGCGCAGGCCGCCTTCCGGATACAGCACCTGCAACAGTGGAAACAACAGTCGGGGATTACCGTTTACCCGCTAAAAGGGTGGAGCCTCAACTTCAGTAACCAGTATGATCATTTTGTTCAAAAAGGCAATCCCGTTACCTCCAGTTTGTTTATGGATGCTTACGCGCAATACAACTTCAACAAAACAAAACTCCTGCTCCGTTTAAGCTGCACCAATATCGCCGGTACGGCTTATTTTGAAACCATCCGCATCAGCGATAATATGACCAGCACCGCTTCTTATATGCCCCGGCCGCGTATGCTTCGTTTGTGGATGGCTTTTGATTTTTAGCTGCGGCCTTCTTATCTCCGGCAAACTATTTTTTTGCAATGAGTTACCCCTGTTACATACCCCGTCATTCAGGAACATAAAAAAAGCGGCGATCTTCCAACCGCCGCTTCCATGCATTTATTTAAAAATCTAAATATCCAGTTTTGCATACCGGGCATTGCTTTCGATAAATTCACGGCGTGGCGCCACTTCATCGCCCATCAGCATGCTAAAGATCCGGTCAGCTTCCGCAGCGCTTTCAATGGTTACCTGTTTCAGCGTTCTGCGATCGGGGTCCATGGTTGTTTCCCAAAGCTGCTCGGCATTCATCTCTCCCAAACCTTTATAACGCTGAATGTTCACCAAATCTTCCCGGCCGGCACCCAACCGCTCTACCAATGCCTTCCGCTGCTCTTCATTGTAGGCATACGCCGATTCCTTTCCTTTCTTCACCAGGTACAAGGGGGGCTGTGCCAGGTACACATATCCCTGTTCCACCAGCTCTTTCATATACCGGTATACAAAGGTGAGGATAAGCGTGGCAATGTGGCTTCCGTCCACATCGGCATCCGTCATGATGATCAGTTTGTGGTACCGGAGTTTGGCAAGATTGAGGGCTTTGGGATCATCCGGCGTACCTACGGTTACACCCAGTGCTGTGTAAATATTCCGGATCTCCTCGTTCTCATAGATCTTATGTTCCATTGCCTTTTCCACGTTCAGGATCTTACCCCTCAACGGCAATATCGCCTGGAAGCTCCGGTCCCGGCCCTGTTTGGCGGTACCACCTGCTGAATCTCCCTCCACCAGGTACAGTTCGCAGCGTTCCGCGTCTCTGTCTGAACAATCCGCCAGTTTACCCGGCAAACCGCCACCGCTTAGTACCGATTTCCGCTGTACCAGCTCTCTTGCTTTCCTGGCCGCAGCCCGCGCCTGTGCCGCCAGGATTACTTTATTAATGATGTTCTTGGCGTCCTTTGGATTTTCTTCCAGGAAAGCATCCAGTACCCGGGCCACGGTGGTATCCACCACTCCCATTACTTCGGAGTTTCCCAGTTTCGTTTTTGTTTGTCCTTCAAATTGCGGTTCCGGTACTTTCACCGAAATAATGGCACTTAACCCCTCACGGAAATCATCGCCCTCTACCTTCACTTTTGCTTTCTCATACAAACCGCTCTTCTCACCATAGGCATTGAACACGCGGGTTAATGCCCGGCGGAAGCCCGATACGTGCGTACCGCCTTCAATGGTATTGATATTATTTACATACGAGTAAATATGTTCGTTGTAGGTATCATTATAGGTAAGTGCCACTTCAACCGTTACACTGGAATTGCCATCAAATCCTTCTACATACAGGATATTGGGCAGCAACGAGGTACGGCCGGCGCTTTTATCCAGCATCTCTACAAACTCAACAATTCCCCCCTCACTGTAAAAAATTTTCTTTACATCATCTCCGTTGTCGTCTTTTTCCCGCTTATCCGTAAGCGTAATAGAAATACCTTTATTCAGGTAGGCCAGCTCACGCAAACGTCCTTCCAGTATTTCCCGTTTATATTCCGTAGTGGTAAAGATGGAACTGTCGGGCCAAAAATGCTGAATGGTACCATGCCGGTCGGTAGTACCGATCTCCCGTACCGGGTAATCGGGCACACCGATATGGTATTCCTGTTCAAAGATCTTTCCCTCACGGTGTACGATGGTATGCATATGGGTGCTTAATGCGTTTACGCAGCTAACCCCTACCCCGTGCAAACCACCGGATACTTTATAGGTATTTTTATCAAATTTACCACCCGCGTGCAGGATGGTCATGGCCACCTGTAAAGCGCTCACTCCCTGTTTTTGATTAATGCCCGTTGGAATACCCCGGCCATCGTCTTCTACAGAAATGGAATTGTCTTCATGGATGGTTACAATAATATTTTTACAGTATCCTGCCAGCGCCTCATCAATGGAGTTGTCTACCACCTCGTAAACCAGGTGGTGCAATCCTTTTACACCGATATCTCCGATATACATGGCCGGACGTTTCCGAACCGCTTCCAACCCCTCTAAAACCTGGATACTATCTGCTCCGTACGCGGGGGGAGAAACCGCTTCAACATCCTTTAATTCTTCACTCATACAATATGAAAATTTTTAATGCGTGTTCAATTGAGTAGTCTACAAATTTACGAAAAAATACCCGTTTTTCAGGTATAATTTACCCCAAATGTGGATAACCCTGAAGCCTGCCAAACTCATTATTCGAATCTGAAAATCAATACATTATACATAAAACCAAAATACCGGCAGCAATCAGGTGCCGCAGGTGTGCCTTAAACGGCAGCGGCCGGACCTCTTTGGAGGTCCGGCCGCTGCCACATGCCGTTAAAAATTGCAGCCCTGATCCGATCAATGGGCTTCGGTATAGCGCTTAAAGTTATCCAGGATCGACTGCCATCCGGCCTGCTGCATATCAACGGGGTTTGTATTTTCTGCATCAAACGTTTCGGTAATGGCGGTATGGTTCCCTTCGCCTGAGAAAGCGATATGCACTTTGCGGTCATCGCCCATGGTATAATCGATCTGTTCGTGGATTTTTACTTCGTCGTATACCCCGCCAAAGTCAAATCCCATACTGCCGTCCCGGGCTTCCATCCGCGAGGAGAACCGGCCTCCTGTGCGAAGATCATTTTCTGCATGAGGCGTATGCCAGTCGTCGGAAGCGCTGTTCCATTTTTTAATATGTTCGGGCGCTGTCCAGTATTCCCATACTTTTTCTACCGGTGCATTGATCGTTGTTGCCACTGTAATTTTTGTAGCCATTATCTGTAGTTTTTGATTTTTTTTTAAAGATCGGTTTTATTTAAGATCATCCCAAACTGTATTGCAGTGAAGGATTTGAACTATGTTTTGTTTCCTGCCGGCGCAGCTTGTGATAATAATGATAAGAAGCCGCCAGTATCAACAGGGCAACCAATGGAAATATGGTTTGTCCGCCAAAGCCGTCCACTACGGTATGTGAAACCGCTGCGCTGATAAAATTAAAGGTAAAACCGGCATAAGCCCATTCTTTGATGCGTCCCTTAAAAAAAGGCAGGGCCAGCAGCAATGCTCCTGTAACTTTAAACACGGTCAGCAATACACGGAAATAATCAGGATACCCCAGGTGGCTGATGCCTTGTTTGGCCAGTTCCGTATGTGAGGTCAGCGCCGGCATTACTCCATCCATTAATACGATGAGCCCGGTAAATGTCCAGTAGAGAATTTTTGTCTTTTTCATTTTTTATCGTTTTTAATTGTTTTAAGATCTGTTGCAATCACAATGCAAACATACTATCGTGTTTGAACGGATCTGCTGTGTAAAAACGACATTAAAAAAGGCGATTTGCGGCAGAGGCAAATTTGTTTAAAAGTTCAGATCAGGTGCCGTTTGAGGCTCGATGTATTGTCTCGATTCCGGATTCTTAACGCCGACAGCTATTTTATTTCAGTTTGCTGCTACGTACTTATTTGTCAATTCTCCGTTCTTACAACATATTCACTTAAAATCGACCCGGAAAACGAGGGGGTGCTACCGGCACTTTAAAATTATTCATCATCATCCGATTCGTCATTTGATCCATCATAAGGAAATTAAAATTGTTATTGTAGTATCTTACCGGCTTTCTGTAAAACCGGTTGATGCCGAATTCAAAGGGGATAACCGTTTCGACAAAGAAGGCATCTCGTTTTTTGTTTTTCATACTAGGAACTAGCTTATACCCGGAAAACAGATTCTCCTTTACAAATTCATTCGCAAGACTGTCGATCTCCGGATGAATGGAATTTAAAATCTTTCCTGATCTTACAGCCCCTTTATGATCTATCCATACCGAAACAAGCAATATTCCCTGGGCATTGTCACTCAGAGCCTCATCATATTCTTTTTCAAGGATATAACTGTCAAACTTTTTTTGAAGCGGAGCGATCTTAAAATCAAGGTCTCGGTTTACCGTTTGAAATACCGTATCCTTATCCTGTAACCGGTAACACTGAAGAAGTGTTCCGTTTTGAAACAAATACGTATAAGCCGATTTATCAAAAGGATCTACTACGGTATGTACAATTCTTTCACTGTTCGTCTTAATGATATTCTCCCCCACTGTATTGACCACCGAAACAAACCGCAGACTTTCCTGATCCGCATCCTCTGTTTTTCTTTTTTTGATATCACGCTGTTTTTCTGTGATCAAATAATGACAGGTCTGCCGGCCAAGTTCATCAAATAGCCTTGTTTCTTTGGGTTGATCCTTTTCATATAAAACAGTTTCCCGTATCTTCCCATCCGGGTAATACAAACTAAACGTGCCCTCTTTTACATGGGGATAAAAAGAACTATAATGCGCTGAAAACAATTTCGCCTGATCCCGGTAATAGTCAAAGGTCCAAATGGAATCATGCCGATCACGGATCTCTGCCCTGTAAGTGGCCTGCGCCGGATCGCTTACCTCCTGCCAGTATTCATCATAATAAACCGGCGTTCCCGCCCGGTGTTTGTTATAATAGGACACCGTTTTGATGATGGAAAATGCGGCTTCAGTTTGTGACTGGGCAGTTTTTGACTTTTTCTCCAGGTTCGGGATTAGGGACCAATACTTTTCCATGCTTTTGTGCACTCTTCCGTTGTTATTTACGAGTTCCCATGTCTCGCTATCATCGGCCTTCATCAGGTAGGTTTCTATAACCGGAGGCTGACCCGCATTTTGCTGGGCCATACCTGAGGGGAAAAAATAATGTTTTACAAAGGTATAGCCATCAAGGGCTGCTATATACTGTGCATATGTTCGTTCAAATTTAATCTGCCCATAACGATAAAAGTTGGAAATCGTAATGAAAGAATCTACACCAATTACAAACTGTTTTATTTCCTGGGGTTTGATTTTATCGCGCGATTCTGTTTTACCATCCTTGAAAAAAATCTTGTCTCCTTTGAAGCGGATCAATCCTGTTATTTTCCTGCCGTCGGCATCAAAATAGTAACCTTTTTCATAAGCATCCGAATAATAGATACCGGTTATTTTTTCTTTGGGATTATAGATCAGCGGATCCAAATATCCATTTAACGGGATGCCATTTATATCATATTTCAGACCGACAGGAATTTGGGCATAAAGCATTTTACATAAAAAGGAGAGCAGCAGCAAGGTTAGAGTAATTTTCTTTTTCATTGATCAGTTTGTTCTAAGGTTTTTATTGTTATAATAAAGCAGTAAAAGTTCCACCTTTGTTCGGGGTGACGATGTTCCTTCTTTTCCGGATTTGATCGGACATGCAATATCACGTCAGCCACAAGCTGTCAGCCTACCGGTGACCTTAACTATAAACCCAAAACGCCGCAGGCCTACCTTTTTACGATCTGTGCCACCAGGTCCGCTTCTGTAGCCACCTTACCACCTACGTATACGGTACCGCGCATTTCACAGATACCACGGCGGATGGGTGCGGTGAGCTCCATTTTCAGGATCATGGTATCACCCGGGCGCACCATCTGTTTGAATTTGCAGTTGTCTATTTTGAGGAAATACGTATCGTATTGGCCTTCCCCGGCAAGATTGATGGCCAGGATGCCTCCGCATTGTGCCAGCGCTTCAATCTGCAATACACCGGGCATTACCGGGTTTTGGGGAAAATGTCCCTGGAAGAACCACTCATTAAAGGTTACATTCTTTACGCCTACAATCCGTTCATCGGTCAGCTCAATGATCTTATCCACCAGCAAAAAAGGAAAACGGTGCGGCAGTGTTTTTTCGATATACTGCAGGTCATACACCGGGGGGGTATTGGCATCATAATGCGGTACGCCCTTCAGGTGTTTATTGGCCTTGATGTGTTTTTTGATCAAACGGGCAAACTCTACGTTGGAACTGTGGCCCGGCCGGTTGGCAATTACCCTTCCCTTTACCGGGTAGCCGATCAGTGCCAGGTCGCCCACGATATCCAGCAGCTTATGACGCGCCGGCTCATTGGGAAAACGCAGCTCCAGGTTATTGAGGTAGCCTTCACTTTTCACTTCAATATCATCCTTGTTGAATATCTTTTTCAGGCGGTTCAACTCCTCTTCCCCAATGGGCTTATCTACCACCACGATGGCATTGTTTACATCGCCGCCTTTGATCAGGTTGTGCTGAAGCAGCATTTCCAGCTCGTGCAAAAAGCAGAATGTACGGGAAGTGGAAATCTTCTCCTTAAAGTTGCGCATGGTCTTTAACTCTGCATGCTGGGTACCCAGTACCGGCGAATTAAAATCGATCAGGGTGGTGATCTGGTATTCACGGGCGGGCATAATCACCATTTCCACACGCTTTTCCTCATCCGTAAGGTATAAATTCTCATCAATCGAATACCACAATTTGGTAGCGTCCTGCTCCTCGATCCCCGCGTCTTCAATGATTTCAATAAAGGGCATGGCGCTGCCATCCTTGATCGGTATTTCCGGGCCGTTGATCTCGATGAGCACATTGTCTACCCCCATTCCTACCAGAGCGGCCAGCAGGTGCTCTACCGTACTTACTTTTGCGCCGTTGGACTCCAGGGTGGTACCCCGGCTGGTATCTGTTACCAGGTCACAATCAGCCTTGATAATGGGCTTATTCGGCAAATCAACCCGTTGAAACTGAATACCAAAGCCGGCGTTCGCAGGCTTCAGGGTAAGGTCTGCCAGCACGCCGGTATGCAAACCGGTTCCGCTAATGCTAACAGATTGCTTCAGTGTATGTTGTTTGTCTGGGTTGAAATGATTATCCATGTATCTGATTTGTGGGCGCAAATATATTTATAAAATCAATGGGCTGCATGAATGAACGGTTGTAATCCCCTAAAGGGACGTTGCCGGGCCGATTATTTTTCTTTTTTTAACCGGGCCAGTTCTTCTTCCAGTTCTTTCATCCGTTTTTCAAGATCCGGAAGTTTCCGGTTCAGCGCCTGGCTTCTCAGAGCAGCGGTATAGTCATAGGCAGGTGACCCGGTTACCGCCTTGCCGGATTCAATATTTTTGCTAACGCCGCTTTGTGCGTTGATTTTGGCCCCATCACCAATATGCAGGTGCCCTACAATACCTACCTGGCCGCCGATCATAACCCCTTTCCCCACCTTGGTGCTGCCGCTGATGCCGGCCTGCGCCGCTACTACGGTGCTGTTGCCGATCTCCACATTATGTGCGATCTGTATCAGGTTATCCAGTTTGGCACCGGAGCGGATAATGGTAGAACCGATGGTGGCCCGGTCGATGGTGGCATTGGCCCCGATTTCCACATGATCCTCGATCACCACATTCCCGATCTGCGGCACTTTGGCAAAGGTGCCGTCTGCCTGGGGCGCAAACCCGAAGCCGTCACTGCCGATGACTGTTCCGGCATGCACGGTAATATGATTCCCGATCACACAATTGTGCAATACTTTTACCCCGGCATGAATAACGGTATGATCCCCGATGGAAACATTATTGCCGATATACGCATGGGGATGGATCTTTGTATGGTTGCCTATTGTTACATTTTCACCGAGGTATGCAAAAGCGCCTATAAAGACATCGGTTCCATACCGGGCGGTTTTTGAAATATACGAGGGTTCCTGTACCCCCTTTAACTGCTGCTGCATGATCTCCTGGTATTTGCCCAGCAGTGTGGCAAAAGCAGAATACGCATCCTTTACCCGGATGAGGGTGGCAGTTACCGGTTTTTTTAACTCAAGTGTTTCATTTACAATTATAATGCTGGCCCCGGTTTCATACAGGTACTCTTCATATTTGGGATTGGCCAGAAAACTCAGCTGGCCTTCTGTGGCTTCTTCTATTTTTCCAAAGTTTCCAACAGCAGCTTCGGCGTTGCCTTCAATACGGCCGTTGATCATTGCAGCAATCTGCGACGCAGTAAATGTCATATTGCAAATAAATAATTTTAATGACTCCTAAAGGAACAAATGTAATATTTTTTAACAGGGATGGTGGTTTTTACATTAATCAACGCATGGTCTACTTCCGAAATATCCTTTAACTGCCCGTCTTTATAAAGGATGTTAATGGTTTCGTTCTTGGGGTTATACAAACTGTTGCTGGCCTCTCCCCAAAAAACGAAGTAGGCCGCTTCTTTTTCGCTGATCCCCATTTCGGCGGCCATCTCGCTACGGGTTTGCAACAGGAACGCTTCGTCGAAAGGATGGGCCTGCAACCGGATCTTCATGATCCGCCGCTCTACCAGCGCCTGGCACAGATGCGACAGAACGCGGTCTTCATGCCGGCACCAGTTCTTGATGGTAGCTGCCATATCATTGTCGTCCATGCTGCAAAAATCCAATAACAACCGGCTGCGGTTTTCCGTTTTGGCAGCGCCATGCAATAAAAAATATTCCAGCGCATCCGTGGCCGCCGTTACGCGCACCCCCTGTGCAATCAGCTCTTTTGCCCGGCGGATGATCATAACCAGCATTTTTTCAGCGGCCACCACCGTTTTGTGCAGGTATACCTGCCAGTACATCAGCCGCCTGCTCAGCAGGAATTTTTCGATGGAATAGATCGCTTTTTCCTCCACCACCAGGTTGTCCTGGTGTACGGCCAGCATTTTAAGAATGCGGTCATACCCGATAACCCCCTCGGCCACACCGGTGAAAAAACTATCGCGGTTCAGGTAGTCCATCCGGTCTACATCCAGCTGACCGGATACCAGCTGGTGCAGGAACTTTTTGGGATGCTGATTGGTAAAAATAGCCAGTGCCGTTTCCAGCTGATTGTTAAACTGCTGGTTAAGCTCCTGCATAATGGCCAGTGAAAGCTTTTCGTGGTGCACGCCCGGTATCAGTTCATGCTCCAGGGCATGGGAAAAAGGGCCGTGCCCGATATCATGCAGCAATATGGCAATTTTTGCGCCCAGCTCCTCCTCTTCTGTAATGATGACGCCTTTCCCTTTCAGCTCCTGAAGTGCCGTACACATGAGGTGATAGGCACCAAGGGAATGCAGCAACCGGGTGTGCACAGCGCCGGGGTATACCAGGTGGGCAAAGGCCATTTGATGAATGCTTCGTAAACGCTGGTAATAAGGATGAGAAATGATGGCCAGTAGCAGCGGGTGATCAATCGTAATAAACCCGTAAACCGGGTCGTTGATAATTTTGCGAACGTTTGCCATTTTTTAAGTTGCGCCAAAGTTAGGAAAATGTGGAAATGCGGGAATTTGAAATTTGAAAATGAAGGACCGTTGGGGCTCCATGTTTTTCGCTGCGGATAAAATTCCACCCCGCTGCAGGAATCGGGAAACAAACAAAGACCAAAGAACCGATATCAGCAACGAAGACTATCTTTGTTATTATTGAAAGAAAGACATGATCAAGTACACACAAAATTCCCTGAATAAACTGGAGACGATTCCGGAGCAATGCGGCTATGTGCTGCGCTACGAACGGGGTACCTTTCAAAGCGGGTACTGCATCCTGGACAATAAGAAAGTAGTGGTGCTCAACAAATTTTTGCAGACGGAAGGGCGGATCAACGCACTTCTTGAGATCATTCCGCAGCTGGATATTGATCCGGCATTACTGGATGAAAGCGCTAAAAAATTGTATGCGGAAGTGGTGGAGAACGCGGCACCGGAGGATGAAGGCTAAATGCTGAACGCTAAATGCTAAATGCTGAATGCTGGGGAGCTAATGCCTATTTTTCGAATTGTTAACCTTAAAATACGCAGTTATGAGAAATTACAGGAATTACGATGTTTGGGAAAAAGCCCACAACCTTGTATTGTTTATATACCGGGAAATACTTATTTGTTTTCCGGCCACCGAACAACGCGACCTGATGTCACAGATGAAACGGGCAGCCTATTCTGTTCCGTTGAACTTTGTAGAAGGCTGTGGCCGCAATACCGACAAAGATTTCGCGCATTTTCTGGATAATTCATTCGGATCGTTGCAGGAATTGGAATATACAGGCTTATTGGCGCATGACCTTGAATATATCGGTAACGAAAAATATCAACGCCTGGAATTGATCATTAATGAAGTGAAAGCCAAATTAATTAATTTAATAAAAGCCATCCGCAAACAATAGCGCACAAGCGTTAGGCATTAAGCACTATGCCTTAAGCATTCCACATTTACCATGTCTTATCCCCCCCTGCATATCACCTTCCTGGGTACCGGCACCAGCTCCGGGGTGCCCATGGTGGCCTGTGATTGTGTGGTTTGCAGGTCAACCGACCCTAAAGATCAACGCCTGCGCTCAAGCATCCTCGTGCAATCGCCGGGCACTACCCTGGTGGTAGATACCGGCCCCGACTTCCGCTTGCAGATGTTGCGCCAGTCGGTAAAAAAGCTGGATGCCGTACTGCTTACCCACTCTCATAAAGACCATATTGCCGGTTTGGACGAAGTGCGGGCCTATAATTTCTTTCAACAAAGACCGATGGAAGTGTTTGCCACTGAGGCTACGATCGATCGCGTGAAAATGGAATTCGATTACGCATTCAGCGAACACCGCATTGCTGGTGTTCCATCCATCAACCTGAACTATATTAACGAGCACAGGCCTTTTACCACCGGCGATCTCCGGGTAGTGCCCATCCCGGTATGGCATATGCGCATGCCGGTACTGGGCTTCCGTTTTGGCGGGTTTACCTATATTACAGACGCTAACCGCATCGATAAAGCCAGCAAAGAAAAAATAAGCGGATCAGCGGTATTGGTGCTGAACGCCCTGCGCCACGAGCCCCATATTTCGCATTTCACATTAAAAGAGGCCATTGCGTTAGCGGATGAACTGGAAATTCCCCAGGTGTACTTTACACATATCTCTCACCAGATGGGACTGCACCAGGACATTGAAGCTTCCCTGCCGCCCGGCCGCAACCTGGCATTCGACAACCTGACCATTACCCTTTAGGCTTCTTCTCCTGTATGATACCGTCGGGCCGGACGATTTGAGCAGGCGGCTGATCGAAGCCCAGCGCAGCCCTGTTATCCTTTTTTGAAAAAATATTTCAATTTTATTAAAACAATCTTTAACTTTATTGAATGAAACTTCCAGTTTATTGTCCCAGTTGCGAAAATCCACTGAAGGTGAGCCAGCTAAAATGCGATGCCTGCAATACCCAGGTAAATGGTAACTATGAGTTGCCGCTTTACCTCAAACTGAGCCGGGAAGAGCAGGATTTTATTATGGAGTTTTTCCTGGCCAGCGGCAGCATTAAAGAAATATCGAAGCAGGCCGGAATCAGCTATCCCACCATGCGCAATAAAATGGATGATATGATTGAGAAAATAAAAAAAATGACCTCCAATGGCTAAAAACTGGAAAACCGTCTTCAATCCTTTTGAACGCTATCCGGAAAAGAATCTGGCAATTGCCGGCATCGTAAGCCTGCTGCTTTCGGTGCTGCTGTTCTGGTGGGCCGGGCAAACCAACGATGGCGTGTATCATGTATCGCCAAAAGCCGGGTTGTCCCTGGCAGGAGCCTTATCTGAGGCCATAGTATGCACCTTACTGGTATGCGGGCTTTTAGCGGCGCTGGGTAAGGCCATCAACCCCAGAACAAGGATCATCGATGTATTAAATGCCACCTTGATCCACCGCATTCCGTTAACCATCGGTATCCTCATCCTGCAGCTTCCGTTTATCAAATCCGTTATGGATCAGATCCTGCTGGCTGTTAAAAACAACCGCCTCGAAACATTATCCGGCTCCGCGTTGTGGATCTCCACCGTGGTAGGACTGTTAATGACGGCTTTTCTTGTATACGCTATTGTATTGCTGGTAAACGGATTCAGAACGGCTGTACATGCCCGGAAGGCCATCCATTACCTGGGCTTTGCAGCTGCATTGATTGTAGCAGAGATCATTTACCGCCTGCTGCTTTACCCCCAGCTGCTAAAACTTTAAACAAGCTATATGAAGTACCTGTTCAGCCTTTTGACTTGTCTTTGTACTGCAGCCCTGTATGCCCAATCCGTTGCGGGAAGCTGGCTGGGCAACCTGAACCTGCCAAATGGGATTGCCTTACCGCTGGTGATCCATATAGAGCAATCGGCCGACAGCCTCCGGTCCAAGATGGACAGCCCGGCCCAAAGTGTAAAGGACCTACCCATTACCCGCACCAGCTTTGCCAACGGCATCCTGCAGTTCGAACTCCAATCCCCGCGCATACAGTACACGGGTAACCTGCGGGGCGATAGCATTGCCGGAACGTTTACACAGGCAGGACAGGCATTTCCGCTGGTTTTAAAAAAGAACACAGATGAAGACCGGCCCTTCTACAACCGGCCGCAGGAGCCCAAGCCACCCTTTGCGTATCATAGCGAAGACCTCTCCTTCGAAAACGAACAACAGGGCAACCGGCTGGCGGGTACCCTCACCACGCCGGAAAATAAAAAAGACTACCCGGTTGTGATACTGATCACCGGCAGTGGGGCACAGGACCGGAATGAAGCACTATTTGGCCACAAGCCCTTCCTGGTGATTGCAGACTATTTTGCACGGCATGGCATCGGCACCCTGCGATTGGACGACCGCGGTGTGGGCGGATCCGACAAAGGCAAAGACGGGGCCACTTCCGCCGACTTTGCCACCGATATCAGCAGCGCCGTTCATTATCTTGCGGCCCGGGGCTATCAGCGGATCGGGTTGGTGGGGCATAGCGAAGGCGGCATGATCGCACCGATAACCGCATCGAAAAACAAAGCGGTTAAATTTGTGGTTTCCATGGCCGGCCCAGGCATTGCCATCGATTCATTAATGCTTCAACAGCTGAAGGCAACATCTAAAACCCAGCACATTCCTGAAGCCGATCTTAACACCCATATACAGGCAGCCCGGAAAGCCTATGCGTTTACCAAAGGATATACGGGTGATAACCTGAGAACCGTGCTAACGGATACCTTGCTTCAATACTTTCCGCAGGTTCCGGATATGGTCAGAGCAATGGCGCAAACCATCAGCACGCCCTGGTTCACTTATTTTATACGGTTCAACCCGCAAGACTATATCCGGCAATTAAAGATCCCGGTTCTGGCCATCAACGGCAGTTTGGACGTACAGGTTGATGCCCGCGCAAACCTGGCCGGATGGGAAGCCGGTCTAAAAAAAGCCGGCAATACATCCGCTGAAGTAAAAGCGCTGAAGGGATTGAACCATTTATTTCAGCAGGCCACCACGGGCGCCGTATCCGAATATGCACAGATTGAGCAAACCATCGCACCGGAGGTACTGGAACTGATGACGAACTGGATCCTGAAAAATGCCGGATTAAACCATTAAATTGTACCATCAAAACAGAAACCATGGACTTCCGTGCTTCATATGATAAAACGACAAAAATCATTACCATGCTTGTTGGAATCCTGATGCTCGTTGTGCTGGCCTCTATGTGGATTTCGCTGAAAGCAGCCGGCACCGCGCTCCCGCTCTTATTTATGATTGGAGTAAGTTTTATATCGGTGATCCTGCCCTATGGATTTTCTGTAACAAAATACCAGATCAATCAGGAGGAACTCATCATCTGCCGTCCTTTTGGCAACAAAAAAATCCCGCTGACCACACTGGCATCGGCTGCCATCATTGATCCAAAGCTATTGCGCTGGTCGTGGCGGATTTTTGGCAGCGGAGGGATGTTTGGCTATTATGGTACTTTTGGCAATAAGCACCTGGGCACTATGAAATGGTATATGACCCGGAAGGACCGCGTGGTCCTTATTACCACGGTTCACAATAAAAAGCTGTTATTGAGTCCGGATGATGTGGATGCTTTTATAAAAGTATATAACCAGGCTCAGAACCGGTACTGAGCGCCGTTTTGCGACCGGCTGTCAGCACCTTCTGCCACCTTTTTCAACGCCGAAACATTCGTTAAAAAAAGTTCTTTACCTGCCGTGCGGATCCATCCCTGGTCTGAAAATTCCTGCAAAATTTTATACACCGTTTCATAAGTAGCACCGATATACGCCGACAGATCCTGCCGGCTGATTACTACCGCCGGGCCGGCTGCCGTTACCCCTCCGATCTTCTGCTGTATTTGCAGGATCGCTTTTGCCACCCGCCTCCTTACCGGAAAATGCACCAGCTCCTGCATGCGTTGTTCTGACAATTGCAGCTCATCTGCAAAAAACATCATAAATGCATACAGCAACCGGGGATTTACCGTCAGGGTCTTTCTGAAAAAAGACAGATCGGCAAAACACAAGATACATGGCGTTAATGCTGTAGCGCCCACCGGGTATACCGTAGATTGTGTAGAAAGTCCGCGGTGCCCGAGAATATCGTCCGGGCCGGCAAAACGAATGATCAGCTCCTTACCCTGCTCCCAGGGCTTGTGCACTTTAAGTAATCCTTCTATAACAAAGTAAATACCTTTTACCGGTGCCCCTGCCTCAAAAACAACAGCACCCTTTTTATACTTTAGGATATTGCAATGTGCATCCAGTGCAGGCCACCATTCCTGCATACACATACGGTATAAAAACTGTTCCCTAACTGCAGTAGTTCCGTTTTCCTTCTTCATTTACGTATTTCATGAAATTATTTTCAAAAGCATGCTGATACAGCGGTTTTAATGATTGCGGCCATCAATTGCGATTGGGCTCCGGATGCGTTTTGCGGTCGCTATGCCCCAGGTTTTTATCCGGGCATACCCGGTCCCGCACCAGTTGTTTCAGTTCTTTTATTTCCGGGAACCCACCGTAGCGTTTCCGGTCAAAAATACATTCCCCGTTCAGAACAACCTGGAAGCGCCCGCTGACGGCACTCGGTTGCAGGCTCACCCCTTTCAGTTCTTCTTCAAACGTGGTCAGCAATTCCTGTGCGATATATGCCGCACGCAGCAGCCATTTGCATTTTGGACAATATTCAATAATCACTTCGGGTTTCATACAATAAAGTTAACTAAAATGCATGCCTGCAGGCAGCCTTTGTTTTACGAACCATTTACATAGAAACTGTGGTAGGCTGCATTACCGGTCGGGTCGCCTTCCCTAAAAAACCGGAACAGGCGTACCTGTTATATTACCCGTGGCCATCTGCTTTATATGATCCCGGTTCAGCTTTACCACGGCTCCTATAATAATTACAGCCGGGTTACCCAATCCTTCACGCTGTGCGCGGAAGGCAATATCCTTTACGCTGCCCGTAACCATTTTGGCATCAGCGCTGGTGCCGTTTTGTATGATAGCCGCAGCCGTTTCTTCCTTACCCGCTGCTATAAAAAGATCTGCGATGGCCTCCAGCCTGCTCATCGCCATCAGAATTACTACTGTAGCAGAAGACCTGGCTGCCAGGTGAAGGTCATTGGACAATGCTCCGGTTTGCGTAGTGCCGGTAACTACCCAAAAGCTTTCATTGATCCCCCGGCAGGTAAGCGGTATCATCGCTGATGCAGGTACCGCAAGCGCACTGGAAATACCGGGCACCACCGCTACCTGCATTCCCGCGGCAACGGCGGCGTCGATCTCCTCCTGTGCCCTGCCAAACACAAACGGGTCCCCTCCCTTTAACCGCACAATTGTACCATATTGCTGTCCGTATGCAACGATAAGATGATTGATCTCCTGCTGACTCAGTGCATGACACCCAAAACGCTTACCTACAAATTGCCGGATCGCTGTATGTTGAGTGTGTACCAGCAGCTCCTCGTTTGCCAATGCATCATATAATATTACATCAGCGCTCCTAAGTGCCCGGATCGCTTTTAAGCTAATCAGTTCCGGATCACCAGGGCCCGCTCCTACAAGAATTAATTTTGCCATATTTAATATTATAATTAATTATATGTAACATATTTTACAGTAAAATTAATAATTTAATCATTAATTTATTGTTTAAAATATATTTTTAAGTAAGTTTGGGTTGTAACTATTGTTATAAACTATAAAATAAGTAATATTTATATTTTTATAATATTAAATAATTGCTGCCATTATTGCTAAAAAAATAATATAATATGAGAATTATTGTTATCGGCAATGGTATGGTAGGCCAAAAATTTTGTGAAAAGCTGGTCGCTCAAAAAATTGCAGGTCTGGAATTGACCGTATTCGGGGAGGAAACCCTTCCGGCTTACGACCGCGTACATCTGAGTGCCTATTTCGCCGGTAAAACGGTGCAGGATCTTTGTATGAAACCGATGAGCTGGTATGCAGAAAACAACGTTAACCTGCATCTGGGAGACCCTGTTACCCATGTAGACCGTGCGCAGAAGACCGTAACCTCCTTTGAGGGCACACAGTTTTCCTACGATTACCTGGTGTTTGCCACAGGCTCCGCCGCTTTTGTGCCCCAGATCTCGGGGGTTGACAAACATGGCGTGTTCGTATACCGTACGATCGAGGACCTGAACCTGATCTGGCGGCATGCAAAAATTGCAAAGTCCGCCGTGGTGATCGGTGGCGGGCTTTTAGGCCTGGAAGCAGCGAAGGCGATGCTGGACCTTGGCATTGCCCACACCCATGTTGTGGAATTTGCCCCCCGCCTGATGCCACGCCAGATCGACGATGGCGGCTCTCATGTGCTTACAGAAAAACTAAAAGCGCTGGGTATTACCACGCATACCCAAAAAAACACTGCCGTTATCCTGGGCAACGAAACGATTACCGGGCTGATGTTTACGGATGGCAGCATGCTGAGCACAGACATGCTCGTCATTTCGGCCGGTATAAAGCCCCGTGATGAGCTGGCAAAAAAGGCCGGGCTCCAGACCGGTCACAGAGGCGGCATTACGGTTAACGACCGGATGCAAACCAGCGACCCTTCTGTTTTTGCAATTGGAGAATGTGCCGTACATGAAGGTGCCGTTTACGGATTGGTAGCCCCCGGCTATGAAATGGCTGAAGTGGTGGTACATCAACTTAGCGGCGGCTCCAAACAATTCAGCGGGTTCGACATGAGCACCAAGCTGAAACTGATCGGTATTGACGTAGCCAGTTTTGGAGATCCCTTTATCACCGATGAAGCAACCCGCTCCATTGTTTACCACGACAACCATAAAGGCATTTATAAACGCATCAATGTTTCCAGCGACGGCTCAAAACTGTTAGGGGGCATCCTGGTGGGCGACGCGGAGGCTTATAATAAATTACAACAGATCTGCGTCAACAAATTAGCCATCCCTCCCGCTCCGTCAGACCTGATTGTGGCACCTGCCAGTACTTCAAACGGTGCGGACAATTTTGAGCTGCCTGCCGGCGCATTGATCTGCAGCTGCGAAGGTGTGAAAAAGCAAGCCATCGAAGATGCGATTGTTCAAAACGGCTGCGAATCGTTTGATGCGGTAAAAAAATGTACCGGGGCCGGTTCCGGCTGCGGCGGATGCACACCCATGGTAAAAGACATCATCAATGCCACCCTGAAAAAACAGGGTAAGATGGTACGCAATATCATTTGCGAACATTTTACCTACTCCCGCCAGGAGCTTTTTGATATCATAAAAATCAAAGACCTGCGCACCTTTGATGCCGTACTGGATGCCCTGGGCACCGGGGATGGCTGCGAGGTATGCCGGCCTGCCATCAGCTCTATACTGGCCAGCCTCTGGAATGACCTGATCATCAAAAAAGAAAGTGCCACCTCGCAGGACACCAACGACCGCTTCCTGGCCAATATTCAAAAGGGCGGTACGTACTCTGTAGTACCACGTATTCCCGGTGGAGAAATCACCCCAGACAAACTGATTGTAATTGGTACCGTAGCAAAGAAATACAACCTGTACACTAAAATAACGGGCGGACAGCGGATTGATCTTTTCGGCGCCCATTTAAATGACCTGCCCCTGATCTGGGAAGAGCTGATCGCTGCAGGTTTTGAAAGCGGCCACGCATATGGAAAAGCGTTGCGTACCGTGAAAAGCTGCGTGGGTTCTACCTGGTGCCGTTTTGGACTGCACGACAGTGTAAGCTTTGCGGTGCGCGTTGAAAACCGTTATAAAGGATTGCGGGCACCACACAAGATCAAATCCGCTGTTTCCGGGTGCATCCGTGAATGTGCGGAAGCCCAGTCTAAAGACTTTGGCATCATTGCCACAGAAAAAGGCTGGAACCTTTATGTGTGCGGCAATGGCGGCTCCAAACCCCAGCACGCGCTATTGCTGGCCGCCGATATTGATTCCGAAACCTGCATCCGGTATATCGACCGGTTCCTGATGTTCTACATCAAAACAGCTGATCCGCTTACGCGCACGGCCACCTGGCTCAACAAAATGGAAGGCGGCATCGACTACCTTAAAAATGTAGTCGTACACGACAGTTTGGGTATGGCCGCCGAGCTGGAGGCCCAAATGCAAACGCTCGTAGATCATTATGAATGCGAATGGAAAACGGCGGTGGAAACACCTGAACTGCGAAAACGCTTCACGCATTTTATCAATGCTCCTGAAGCGAAGGATCCAACCATCGTATTTGAGCCCCTGCGCGCACAAAAAAAAGCCGCAGAGTGGTAACCTTTTTTCAAACATTTTTTTATGGATAAAAACAACTGGATCTATGCCTGTAAGGCCACAGACATGCCGCACAACGGAGGTGTGTGCGTGCAGTACGGAACGGAGCAGATCGCTCTTTATTATTTTACCCACCGCAACGAGTGGTATGCTACCCAAAACCTTTGTCCGCATAAAAAGCAGATGGCGCTAAGCCGGGGCATGCTGGGCTCCCAGCAAGGAGAACCAAAAGTTGCCTGCCCGTTTCATAAAAAAACCTTCTCCCTTAAAAACGGGCAGTGTTTGAACGATGAAGGCTGCGGCTCCATCAAAACCTATCCCGTTAAAGTACAGGGAGGAAATATTTTTATCAATGTTGCGTCTATTCTTACTCCTCATTCATCAACCCTCATCGAATATGAACCCCAATAAAAACAAACTCTGCACACTGGCAGCCATCCTGCTGCTGACAAAAGTTACTACGGCACAAACAACCGGCTCCAAAACCAACGCCGCTCTTTGGGATGGTATGGCCGTTGCCGGTTATGTTGATAAAGGCGCCTTTATCAACTTTGGAGGACCAGCGGTTAAATGGACACACAAGCCCTTTTGCATCAGCCTTGGTATGCTGCCTTCACTGCGCGTTAAAGAAGACAAAGCCAGTGCTTCAAGGAATGCAACAGTAACGCCCTCCCTGGGTTGCGGCCTCAGCGCCTCCTATAAACACCTGGCACTACAGGTGCCCCTTTACTATAATGCCAAAACAGCCACGGCCGATGGCAAATGGAATGTTGGCCTTGGCCTGGGCTACAAATTTTAATACCCTTATTTATAAACAGCACTTTTATAACTGAACTAAAACTTCAATCATGGATTACAAAAAACCCGCAGAAGTCATTGCCCTGATGATCCAGTCCGGAACCGACAAAGGCCGGCTAAGCACCACCGATCTCTTTGTAAGAGGCACCCTCTCCGGTATGTTGCTGGGTATGGGCACCACCCTTGCCGTTACAGGCAGTGTGCAAACCGGCATACCGCTCGTTGGCGCCCTGCTATTTCCCATTTGTTTTGTGGTGGTGGTGTTAATGGGACTGGAACTCGTTACCGGCAGCTTTGCCCTGCTGCCAACCGCTTATTTTCATAAAACCTTGCCGATGCCGGTACTGCTGCGTAACCTGGCGATCGTTTATGGTGCCAATTTGTTCGGGGCACTCGTATATGCATTCCTGTTTTGGGCTTCGGTGACCAATTTTGGACAAACCCATGCCTCTCCATTGATACCGGCTATAATAAAGATTGCAGCAGCAAAAACCACCGGTTACGGGCAACTGGGCGGTGCAGGTATTGCTACGGCATTTACCAAAGGTATTTTGTGCAACTGGATGGTAACAATGGGTGTGGTACTGGCCCTTACCTCTTCCTCCGTTATCGGAAAAATCCTGGCCGCCTGGATCCCCGTATTCATGTTCTTTGCACAGGGATTTGAACATGCCGTGGTAAATATGTTTGTAATACCGGAGGGGATATTGCTGGGCGCACCGGTGAGCGTTGCAGACTGGTGGCTGTATAACCAGATCCCGGTAACATTTGGAAATATTATTGGTGCATTATTATTTACAGCTGCCGCATTATATATTACCTATGGCAGACAAACACAGCCGGCACCATTGACCGTTGCAGATACCAGGGCCCCGGAAACGACAGTTCCGGAGCCGCAGTTGGCTTAGTCATTTACAGATGATAAAGGAACCTGCATCGAGGCAGGCGGGTTGCATATAATACCGTTTATATACCCCGCCTGTCCTGTTGCCGGGGTAACTTTTTACCGCTCAAAATACGCCGCCGCCATTGTCCTTGCTTCTTCCTGCGTAAGCACGGCAAAATCTTTATACCGGTCGTGTACGTCAATGATCTCCTCCAGTGCATTTGCCACTACCTCCGTGTTCTTCCAGGTTTTGAGGTGGGTCAGCACAACGGGCAGGCATCCCTTTTTATAAGCGATCTGTCCCAGTACATGCACCAGCGTATTCCGCACCCGGGCGGTTTGATCAAATTCCAGCTCCTTTAGCAGCGGCAGAATATCCAGGGGATGCTTCCGCCCGCGCAGCTCAATACCATGGCAGATCTCACGGCGGATCTCTTTATCTTCATGGTGCAGATACTGTTTGGCCCATTGCAATACCGGCACGGGGTTTACCTCGCCCATTTTTTTTACGGACCCGATCACCGCGTTCCTTACCGCGTGGTGCGCATCAAATAATCCTTTATCAAAAAAGGACTGCACCACTTTAAAGTCATTTTTCCCGATCTCGCCGGCCGCGTTCACTACCGTTTGCCGGACGTAGAAGCTTTTGTACGGCAACAGCTGTTCCAGTGTTTTCAAAACAGCGGCTCGCAGTTCCGGTTTTGCCATGTAAAGGCGGCCAACAGCCAGGTAGGCCGTTTTACGGATATAGGTGTCGGGGTCGTTAAAGTACAGCTGGCAGTTTTTATACCTGCCGCCTGTAACGGCTTTTTCCAGGTAACCGTTAATTTTTACAACCAGAACATTCCGCTCTGCTTTTGAAAGATCGTAAAAAGCCATACATATCGGATTATGCGAGCTTTAAGTAGAGAATACGCCAACCCTATTTTTGAATGTAATTCCAATTGCCACCGGTAGCACCGATCCGGCTTGCCCCGGCGCTGTTACTTTAAATATTGCGCTAAGAACCCAAGCATTGTTTTATAAAACACGATCCGGTTCTCTTCCCGCTGAAACCCATGTCCCTCATTGTATTTCACCATATACGGCACATTAAAACCCTTGGCACGCAAGGCTTTTACGATCTGGTCAGACTCATGAATGTTTACCCTCGGATCGTTGGCGCCCTGTACAACCAGTAAGGGCTTTTTAATTTTATCCAGCTGATAAAAAGGTGACACCTCTTTGGCTATTTTTGCTTCCTGCGGATCGTCCAGGTCATACCAGATCTGTTTTACCATTTCCTTATACGGCTTCCAGTATTCAGGAAAGGAAGCAAAGAACGTTTCGATATTCGATACGCCTACATAATCTACCCCGCAGGTATACAGGTCCGGCGTTTTCACCAATCCCATCAATGTAGCATACCCGCCATGACTTCCCCCGTAAATCGCTTTCCTATCAGCATCTGCCCATCCCTTTTCAATTACATATTGCACGCCGTCTTCGATATCATCCATCAGTTTGCGGCCAATTTGTTTAAAACCGGCTCTTAAAAAATCCTTACCATAACCACCGCTGATCCGGAAGTTCACCTGTAACGTGGCATAGCCCCGGCTGGCAAACAATTGCGTTTCCGGGTTAAAGCCCCAGCTGTCCCGTATACCCTGCGGACCGCCGTGCGGATTGACCACCAACGGCACTTTTTTACCCTGGAGGGCTGCCTCCGGCAAGGTAATATAACCGTGAATGGTTTTGCCATCGCGGCTTTTGAATGAAATGGGCTGCATTACCGCCATATCCGCCTCTTTCAGTTGCGGCATTAAATCATATAAGAACGTGGTTTTACCGGAGGCCACGTCGTAGATATAATATTTGCCCACCAGCCGGTCGCTGGTTACATACACCAGGTATTTGCTTTCATCATCTGTTTTACCGGTAATCACAAACTGGTATGCCTTGAATTCTTTTTTGAGGTTGGCGCTCATTTTTTTAAACAGCTCGCTTACGGGAATCACCTCCTCTTTTTCACCTTCATAGGCATAATAGTCGATCTCATAATTACGTTTGCGCGACAGTCCCAGGCTTCCGGCATCATAATCCTTGTTTGCAAACAGCTCCTTAATTTTTGCTTTCTTTTTAAAATCGTATAAGATGATACGGGATTTGTCCGAATCAAGATTGGTTAAAACATAGGCCTCGTCCGGGTTTGACGGGTTATAGCTAAAAGACAGGATATTAAAGTTATCATCCCAGTTATTGGTAAAATACAATGCATATTCTTTAGCACCGGACGGTTTATAAAAGTATTGCGATTTTATTCCCTGGAACATTTTTGTAAATCCCCGGAGATTGCCGTCTTTATCAAAGTCATAGCCGGCAATGGGATTGTTCACATCCTTGTTTTCATAAATCTTCTCCAGCTGGCCGGTAACAACGTTTACTTTATAAGGTTCAAAGATCTGCTTATTGTCCTTATTCATTGAAATGATCATATAGTTCTTCTGATCTTTCAGGATCCGCTCAATGCTGGCCTGCACGCCGTCAAAAGGCGTCAGATCCAATGCATTGCTGCCATCAACATTAGCCGCATAAATATGAAAATTTTCATTACCACCCTTATCCATGGAATAAACCAGCCGCTCATCATTGATCCAGCCGTATCCTTTTATTAATTCTTCTTTTTCTTCAATGGCGCGGCTTACCTTGCCCGTTGTTATTTCTTTTACATATACATGGCGCTTTCCCGCATCATCCTTTTCCATATAAGAAAGGTATTTTCCTCCGGGCGAAAGCTGGAACTGGGACGATTTTGGCCGGGCGAAATAGTCTTCCACCCTGTATTTATATTGCCCCTTGTCCTGCGCCATCATTTCCTGTAATGCGGTTTCAGAAGACGGCAGCGTGGTATCACCGGGTTTTGTAATCACCGTTTTTGTGAGGATTAACGGGATGGTCATACCCGCCTGTTTGAAATCACCCGTAATCGTGGTACCATTCAGCATCCCACTATAACTGATGCCTGCGGCTTTCACAGCAAGACTCAGCTTGTTATCGGCAAAACCGGTACTGTCGATGGGAATGCCACTGGCACCCTGTTCCGGGCTATCCATGGTGGTTATCAGCTTATCGTTTTCATTTTTTATATGGAACACCAGGGAGATCTTTGCGCCCTGAACTTCCAGGGTTCCTTTCCAGGAGCCGGTAATGGATTGTGCATTCATCATATTTATAGTAAATAGTACCGCCGTTAAGGCAAACAGTATTTTTCTCATAAATCGCTTTTTTTGCAAAGTACGCAAATTGTTGAAGTTGTTTAAACTTTTGAACGCGAGCATAATTCCCGCAGATTTACGCCAATTTTTGCGCAGATTTTCGCAGAAAATCAATCCGCGGTAATCAGCGGTGTGTTGCATCCGTCTAAAATCAGCGGGAAAATCAAACGATCCGCTTTTTTGGAGAAAAAGTTCAACCAACTTCGCTATCATAAAGACAACACATCCAGCAAACCGGATGTGTTGTCTTTATGATTCCTCCCTCCGGAGGCTTTATTTTATGGCCTGGTTCACCAGTGCCCCGATGTTGTCAATATGGATCCGCTCCTGCTCCATGCTATCCCGGTGGCGGATGGTAACGGTATTGTCTTCCCTGGTCTGATGATCTACGGTTACGCAGAACGGCACCCCCAGTGCATCCATGCGGCGGTACCGTTTACCAATGGTATCTTTTTCTTCATAGAAACATTTGAAATCGGTGCGGTATTTTGCCATGATGTCCGCAGCAATTTCAGGCAGCCCGTCTTTTTTGGTTAACGGGAATACCGCCAGTTTGATCGGCGCCAGTTTGGCCGGAAACTTTAATACCACGCGGCTATCCGGCTTCTCCGCGGTGCTCAGGTCTTCTTCTGTATAAGCCGCGCAGATCATGGAAAGAAACATCCGGTCTAAGCCGATAGATGTTTCAATAACATACGGGATATAATTTCCGATCGGCTTCCCGGTTTCCGGATCGATATCATTATCGAAATACTGCATTTTCTTTTTGCTGTATTCCTGGTGGTTCCGCAGGTCAAAATCGGTGCGGCTATGAATCCCCTCCAGCTCTTTAAAGCCCATCGGGAAATTGTATTCAATGTCGCAGGCTGCATCGGCATAGTGTGCCAGCTTTACATGATCATGAAAGCGGTACTCCGTTTGCGGAACACCCAGCTCCAGGTGCCATTTCAACCGTGCCGCTTTCCAGTACTCATACCATTCTTTTTGAGTGCCGGGCTTAATAAAAAACTGCATTTCCATCTGCTCAAATTCCCGCATGCGGAAAATAAACTGGCGGGCAACGATCTCGTTCCGGAATGCCTTACCGATCTGTGCGATACCAAAGGGAATCTTCATCCGTCCGGTTTTCTGCACATTCAAAAAGTTTACAAAGATCCCCTGTGCCGTTTCCGGGCGCAGGTATACTTTATTGTTCTCATCTTCTGAAGACACGGTAGATCCGAATTCTGTAGAAAACATCAGGTTAAACTGCCGGATATCCGTCCAGTTTGCCGTGCCGCTGATGGGGCATTTGATCTTGTTGTCGTCAATGATCTTTTTCAGGGCTACCAGGTCGCCCGCCGCATCTGCCTGCTCCATCTGGCTGATAATGGCGGCTGCTTCGGCTTCCTTCCCATCAGCCTTCAACAGGTCTGTATGCGATTCGATCAGGTGATCGACCCGGTAACGTTTTTTGCTGTCTTTGTTGTCGATCATCGGGTCATTGAACCCGTCTACGTGCCCGCTGGCCTTCCAGGTAGTAGGGTGCATGAAGATTGCCGCATCAATACCCACGATATTATCCTGCAGCTGCGTCATGGACTTCCACCAGTAATCCTTGATATTCTTTTTTAACTCAGCACCCCACTGACCGTAGTCGTACACAGCCTGCAATCCGTCATAGATCTCACTGCTGGGGAAAATAAACCCGTATTCTTTACAATGCGATATAATCGCCTGAAATTTATTGCTATCCGTTGCCATAGGCCGCAAATTTAGGTTGAAAAGTTGACAGGTTGATCAGTTAACGGGGGAATTACTGTTTTCAACTACCAGGCGTTAGTTCCTTCGGTTGTTCCAGGTTTCAGGTTCAAGGTTTCAGGTTGGAGCTGTTTTTATACTCAATGAAACCGATCCTGATTCGGATTTGTTCCGCTTCGTTGCTTTTTGAGGTTCTGGTGAAGGAGCGTCACAGGAGGATCATTTTAAAGCTACTTCCAAAACTTCTCAACCGGAAATCCCGAATCCCCATTCTAAAGGCCTGTCACTGATAACTGATGACTGACCACTGATAGCTGATTGCTGAGAGAAATCGGCTACCGGGTGTTAATTCCTTCTGTTGTTCCAGGTTTCAGGTTCAAGGTTTCAGGTTGGAGCCGTTTTTATACTCAATGAAACCGGTCCTGATTCGGGTTTGTTCCGCTTCGTTGCTTTTTGAGGTTCTGGTAAAGGAGCGTCACAGGAGGATCATTTAAAGCTACTTCCAAAACTTCTCAGCCGGAAATCCCGATTCCCCATTCTAAAGGCCTGTCACTGATGACTGATGACTGACCACTGATTGCTGATTGCTGAGAGAAATCGGCTACCGGGTGTTAATTCCTTCTGTTGTTCCAGGTTTCAGGTTCGAGCTGTTTTTATACTCAATGAAACCGATCCTGATTCGGGTTTGTTTCGCTTCGTTGCTTTTTGAGGTGCTGGTGAAGGAGCGTCACAGGAGGATCATTTAAAGCTACTTCCAAAACTTCTCAACCGGAAATCCCGATTCCCCCATTCTAAAGGCCTGTCACTGATGACTGACCACTGATAACTGATATCTGACAACTGATGACTGACCACTAATAACTGACCACTGATAACCGTACCTTTGTATTTTAAACCGTTTGTAAAATGGGCATCTGGAACCAAATTGCACAATATATATTTTTAAAGAAGAAGGATCCGAATACGCCTAAAAGTAAATGGGTGGGCTACATGCACGGCATTAACCGGTTAAGTATCTTATTGTTTTTGGTTGCGATCATCTTCATCATTATCCGGCTGCTGACGCGCTGAAGGCCGTAATAATCGCCGCCGCTTTCCGGGAAGCATCGCCCTCCGCAGCCAGGATCCGGTGCAATTCCGCATAATCCCTTTTCAACGTTGCTTTCTGTTGTTCATTAAATAACAGGGCTTTTAGTTCGGTAATAATATTGGCGGTATTCATTTCTCCCTGGATCAATTCCTTAACCACGGGTTTATCCATGATCAGGTTCACCAGCGAAATATATTTGATACTGATCACCCGTTTGGCGATCTGGTAGCTGATCTCGGAGCCTTTGTAACAAACCACTTCCGGCACCCCAAACAGCGCCGTTTCCAGCGTGGCCGTTCCGGAGGTAACCAACGCCGCAGTAGCCTGCTGCAATACATCATAGGTACGGTTGTTTACAATGCTTACATTGGGGTATTGTGCGGTAAACTGTTGGTAAAAGCTATCATCTACTGCCGGGGCCTGTGCCACCACAAATTGATAATCGGGAAATGCCCTGCTTACTTCCAGCATTACCGGCAGCTTTTTTTCTATTTCCTGTTTACGGCTGCCTGGTAACAATGCGATAACAGGTTTGGTTACCGGCGCACCCGAAGCATCCCGGATCACCAGGTCGGTTCCCTTTTTCTTTTTACCATCGATCTCTTCAATGAGGGGATGCCCTACATAATCCACCGCCCAGTTCCATTTATTTTGATAATACGCCTTCTCAAAAGGAAGAATTACCAGCATTTTATCAATGCACCGCTTCATCATCTTTACCCTCCCCTCCTTCCAGGCCCACACCTGTGGTGAAATATAGTATACCACCTTTATGCCCTGCTCCCGCGCCCATTTGGCGATGCGCAGGTTAAAGCCGGGATAATCTACCAATACCAATACATCCGGTTTAAACGCCAGGATATCTTCCTTGCAAAAGCGCAGGTTGTTCATAATGGTTTTCAGGTTCATTACCACTTCCACAAAACCCATAAAGGCAAGCTCCCGGTAATGCTTGATCAGCTCCATACCTGCAGCCTGCATTTTATCGCCTCCCCAGCCACGGATCCGGCTTTCCGGCTGCAATTGTTTAATGGCGGCCACCAGGTTGCCCCCATGCAAATCACCGGAGGCTTCACCAGCAATGATATAATATTTGCGCATATAACTACTTAAATTTGGCTTTCGATGCTGAACGCTTAATGCGCAACGCCTAATGCTTAATACGGATGTAATGTCAGACAACAGCCATTAGCAATGCACCATTTCCATATTTTCACATTTCCACATTTTCAAATTCTCAAATTGATTCTCCCCAGTCTTTTTCCAGTTTCTGTTTCAGTCCGTAATCGGTAAGATCAAACTCTACGGGAACCACGCTTACATAGTTATTGGCCAGTGCCCATACATCGGTATCTTTTGATTTATCAAAGTTTACAAATTCACCGGTGAGCCAGTAATATTTCCGGCCATGAGGATCCTTGCGTTCGATGAATTTTTCCTGGTATTTGGCATAGGCCTGTTTACAGATCTTATAACCTTTCAATTGCTCGGGCGATGCCTTGGGAATATTTACATTCAGGAGGAAATGCTGGGGCAGTTTTTTTTGCAGCATCTTTTCTACAATCAGCCGCGCATACTGCCGGGAAGCTGCAAAATCCGGTTCCGCACCATAATCCAGCAGGGAAAACCCCACGGCCGGAATGCTTTCGATGGCCGCTTCCATAGCAGCCGACATGGTTCCGGAGTAAATTACGTTGATGCTGTGATTGGCGCCATGATTGATGCCGCTTACACAAATATCGGGTTTGCGGTGCAGGATCTTGTCCACCGCCAGTTTTACACAATCCACAGGTGTTCCGGAACAGGAAAAGGCGCGTACCCCTTCAAACAGTTCTACTTCATACAACCGCAGCGGATGCCCGATCGTGATGGCATGCCCCATCCCCGACTGCGGTTTATCCGGCGCCACCACCACAATTTTACCAAGCCCTCTTACCGCTTCTACCAGGTTGCGGATACCGGCCGCTGCCACCCCATCATCATTGGTCACCAGGATGATGGGCTCTTCTTTTTTTGCCTTTTGCTTTTTGTTCGTCATAGACTGCAAAAATAGCTGATTCCGCCTAACCATCCGGTAAAGGTGGCGGCGGCCGGCACCAGCTTACCAAACCTTCCACCGGAAGCCCAGGCACCCCGTGAACTTTCGATCGAGGTAAGGATTTTCAAACATCCATCCCCGCGTCTTATATGAAAATGATCCCGTGAGGCCAAAACGCCTGGTTAAGGCATAACGCGGCTGTACACCCAGGCCCATGCCCAATACACCCTGCTTCGAAAAAAAGCGCTGGTCCTTGGGTTGCAGCCAGGCCGCCAGGTGAATGTCCATATTGAACCCTTCCAACGCTTTTTTTCCGAGCTCATATGCACGCATTTCCAGTGCAGGCAGCGTTAACGCATCATTCCTGTTTACCCCAACGCTTACCAGCAACCGGCGGTTATGGAGGTCCAGGAAAAAATCGCCACCGGCGTAATACCCAAAAGACGTGGGTACGCTGCGCAAGGCAAAATTGAACAATACCCCGGGGCGCAGTTGTATACGGTTGATACCGGCCATAAACGGGCTTACCAGGTTGAGGTATTGCATACGGCCGGTTTCCTTCAGAAAGCGTTTCATCTCCGGGCTGAGCTGCCCTGCGCTTACCGGCCGTTTGATGCCCACCCCACCCGGCCAGTTGCCACGTGCGGCATACGGTTCATCCGGCGTAAACAAATCATATACCCAGGAGGAAAAATCATACCCCGTAAAATCCCGGGCCAGGATATCGTTCTTATCCTGCGCCAGGATGCTGTCGGTAATGCGATTGAACCGGCCCGAAAGTGGCAGCTTTACATAGTTGATGGCATGAAGGGTTCCCAGCAGCGATAATCCCACAAACGGATACCCGCTTTTCCGGAAGAAATTATCCTGCTGCATACGCCGGAAGTATGCGTATTCTCCTTCCACACCGGCAGCAGACAACCGGACCTGGTCTGCAGGAAAATGCTTCTTCAGGTATACCAGGTCTGCGTCTTTTACCCGGGTAACAGCGATATCGAGTCCCTTGCCAAAATCCCAAACGGCATCATCGCTGTAGATATGTCTTGCCGTCATTACCGCCCGGTGAAATTCTTCATGCTGAAAGGCATAGCCATAGGGTAACTTAATGGCCAGGTAATCGGTAGCCAGCGCCGTAGCATTAGCCAGCAACCGGTTCAGCACATAGCCTTCAGTGGTACGGGGCTTTTTCAACCGCTGCCATAGCGCATTATGTGCATAGTAAAGACTTCCATGCAGGTTATGTGCCATATCCGTTGCCTGGCTCATTCCGGGATTGCGGTAAAAGGCACCATAGCCTTTACCGTTAAAACGTACGGGAAAAGCCGCGCTTCCACCCTGCTTTCGGATTGTTTCTGTTTTGGCTGCATCCGTCATAAAAGGAAGATCCATCAGCCGCAGTTCCAGCTCCAGTGAAGGCGGCAGGGTGTCTTTTAAGATCCGTTGCCCGGAAGCCGCCTGAACAGCGGCACAAAAAAGCAACATAAACGTTAGTCGGTTCATCGTTCATCTGTTTGGTAAAGGTTTTGCCGGATGCCGCGCGTTAATGGTCCGGCAGAGCGGCTCCGGGCCATGCATCGCAGCTACGGTCATTTCACACGGGCGCAAGTACGTATAAATACCTGTGCAGCTGCCGCAAAATCGACCAACACCTGTAAACGGCGTCCAGGCCCTCATTAAGCACTACCACCGGCGATACATCATCTGCAAAGGATCATACGTACTTCTTTCCGCTACCCAACCGGATAGCGAACCGCCCTGTATTGCCCAAAAATAAATTTGGAGGTATAAAACAGGTTTATTTACTTTGTACCTCAAAGCACTTTTCAAATGAACGATCCAAAAGATGACCTGCAGCACATACGCCAGATGATGGAACGCTCTTCCCGTTTTATTTCGCTGAACGGTTTATCGGGCGTTGCCGCAGGTACTATTGCACTGATTGGTGCCGCCATTGCCTACTGGCTGTTTCAGCAACACAACATCGATTATTTTTCCGGCAGCCGGTATACCTATAACGCTGCGCTGGAATGGAAACTCATCCTGCTTGCAGCTGTGGTCCTGGTTCTGGCCGTTGGCTCCGGTATTCTTTTTACCATCCAGAAAAGCAAACGGAACGGGTTAAAAATATGGACCAGCACCACCCGGCTGTTACTCACTCATCTCCTTACACCGCTGATAGCAGGCGGCCTGTTCTGTATGGCCTTGTTTTACCACGGGCTGTTTGGACTTATAGCTCCGGCCACCCTGCTTTTTTACGGACTGGCGTTGATCAATGCTGCAAAATATACGTTTTCCGATATCCAGTACCTGGGCTATTGTGAAACCTTCCTCGGAATCGTTGCAGCGTTTATCCCGGGCTACGGCCTTGTTTTTTGGGCGCTGGGGTTTGGCGTATTGCACATCATTTATGGTTTACTGATGTACAAAAAGTATAAGTAAGGATATTTGCAGCCACGCATCATGAGCATTATAGAAAAATTAAATAAGGATTTTGAAAGCCGGGTACGGCTGGGCATTATGTCGGTACTGGTGGTCAATGGCTGGGTCGATTTCCTGGAAATGAAAGAACACCTGGGGGTTACAGACGGTAACCTGGCCAGTCATATTGCCGCGCTGGAAACCAAAAAATATATCGAAGTAAAAAAAGAATTCGTGGGCAAAAAGACAAAAACATCCTACAAGATCACCCGCAACGGTAAGGATGCTTTTGTGCAGCATATTAATGCATTGGGCCGCTTGTTGAAATAATTTTTTTTATACATTCACTTTGAAACTCAAAGCACTTTTAAAACAAATGAAATGAAAAAGAATCTTGTCCTGTTCGTGGGCGTTGTGCTGTTTGTGATCCTGTTCTATAACCGGGAACCGGGCTTAAACTTCAGTCTTTTCGCCCTCCTTGCCTGGCTGGCAATTGTACTGACCACCAAAAAAGAAAATCACCGGTCAACCTTCTGGTGGCTGACGGCTGCACTGGGCCTGGCAACAGGCGCCTTTGCCTGGTATGGCGACCCGGTTTCTTTCCTCGCCGTTTTTGCGTCGCTGGTAGCGCTTACCTGCAAGGCCCATCAGCCGGTTATGCATGTGTTGCTGGTGCCCTTTGCAGCAGCAGTCAATTTCATCAGTTTTATTTTCCGGGCTCCGGTACTTACCGGCTGGCTGCCGGTAACCGGTATATTTACGGCCGCTTTTTACAAAAAAGCCATTTATTATTTCCTGATCCCCGCAGTGCTGGCGGCCATATTTCTGACCATCTACAGTTCCAGCAGCGACCTGTTCCAATCCTTTTTTTATATCAACTGGAATGCCGATTTTTTACAGATCGGATTCCTGACGGCACTGGGATTCTTCCTGATGTTTTGCCTTGTACACTATTGGTCACCGTCGCAGTTGTTCCTGGTTAATAACAGGCTCAACGATCACTTCCAGGAAGCATACCGGTTGTCGTTACAGGGCCCGCAGCAGCCGGACGACGGTTTTTACCGCAAAAGCGCCGAGATCTCCTTCATACTCCTGAACATCCTCGTGTTGTTTTTTATTATCACCTATTGCATTGAGCAATTTGGCAATGCAAACAGGGGCGGAAGTTTGAGCAGCGCATTGCATGAACGGGTATACCTGCTTATCTTTTCCATTGCCATGGCCATCCTGGTGATCATGGTATTTTTTAAAGGCAGGCTTAATTTTGATATCAGGGCGCGCCTGCTCCGCAACAGTGCCTATGCCTGGATCCTCCTCAACCTCTTTCTTGCAGGTGTTGTAGCCTTAAAGAACAACCAGTATATCGAAGCCTACGGGCTTACATTCAAACGGATCGGCGTGCATATCTTCATATTGCTTTGCATTGCCGGGCTTATGTTTACCATCTTAAAAATCAAAAACCGGAAAACCAATACCTACCTGGCCGGGCGTATGTTGTGGACCTTCTATGCCACACTCGTTATTGGCTGCGTTGTAAACTGGAGCTGGATCGTTACCAAATATAACCTGGAGCATCAGCAATCTTTTGATATCGATTACGCACTCAGTCTTCCCTATAACCGCCAGCTGCTCTACAACACAAAGATCCGGCAGGAAACACCCGATAAAAAAACACCATTTATACAACACATCGAAGCGGAACAAAAAAGGCCGTTGCTATCCAAAACACTCTATTACCAGTTTATAAAATTTTAATTATGAAAACGTATAACCTGCTCGTTCTTTTTACCCTCCTGGCCACGATCGTGATCCTCACCGTGCTGGTACTGAAAAAATAATCCATATGACTTTGCGGTTAAATGTTTACCGCAAAGTGCGCAAGGACCCGCAAGGGGCGCTATAACGCTTTGCGAACATTGCGAAAAAACCTCGCGTATTCTTTGCGTTTCATTTTATCCCATTGCAGGAACGGATAGGCATTTACTCTATGATTATTTCCGGCTGATGCGCCACCGGGAAGTTAACCGAATTGGCGATAAAACAGAACCCGTGCGCCCGTTGATGCAGCTCCAGCGCCTGCGCGGCTTTTGCGCCGTTTGTAATGGTTACAACGGGATAAAGCGTTACCCCTGTAAACCGGCCGCTTCCATCCGGATCTGTTTGCATACGGCCTTTTGCAGCATCGGTATAGGCCGTTACGATTATGCCGGCCTCCGCGCAAAGATGCAGGTACCAAAGCATATGGCAGTTCGATAAGGATGCCAGGAACAATTCCTCCGGGTTATACCGTTTCGCATCGCCCCGGAAGGCCGGATCCGATGAGCCGGGGATCACCGGTTTATCTGCAGCATGAATCGTATGATCCCGGCTATAGGCATTATACCCAGCGGTTCCTTTTCCTAAATTACCCGTCCAGGTGATGGATACCTGGTAGTGATGCTCATGATGCGCCATGGATACAACTGTTAAAAGGATCAGCTGTTATGTGATAACAGGTTAATGGTGGCTCCGTTCGGATCCTTTACAAAAAAACGGCGGACACCCCAGGGTTCGTTGGTAATGGGATAAACGATATCCAATCCCAGCGTGGTTGCTTTTTTATACATTCCATTTACGTCAGACACCTCAATGGAAAGAAAAACGCGTTCATTATTCAATACCTCTTTTTTCTGGTTTTCCAGTACATTGATCTGTGCCGTCGGGTTTTTACGGGAAGCAAATGTTAACACCCATCCCCGGTCCATAACAATATCCATATGCAGGAACCCGTGATAAAAAGCCTTGCTTTGCTCCAGATCATCCGAATAAATATTAGGAACGATCCGGTTTATATAATTCTCCTCTTTCATGCTGTTTCATTTGATGATTCAGAACCCCGAAGCAGCGCCCCGTTCGGAAATGATTGCTTCATCCAAAGATACTTCTTTAAAACGAAGGCCGGCTGCCGATCGTTGCATGGAACGCCCGGAAACACCCGCTTTTACTTCAGTACGTCCATCTCTTTAGATAAGATAACGGAAATTTCACCGTAATGTTACATTATAGTTCCAGTTTATACAACCAATAACGCTTTCCGAACCGTGGTTCTATTTCCCGGATGATCCGGAACCCCAGGTTTTCATACAGCCTGCGCGCATTGTTCATGATCTCTGATGTATGCAACGCAATCGACGTTTCCCCGTTATGCCTTGCCAGGGCTATACAATCTTCCATAAGTCTTCTGCCAATACCCCTACCGCCAAAATGGGCATGAACGGTTAAAAAACGGATATAGGACCATCCGGCAGGATAAAGGTCCGTGGGATTTCCCCGGGGCACCAGGAAGCCCATTCCCACAATGGTTCCTGACCCGGTTTCACAAACCAGGCCTTCGCTATACCGCAACAGCTCGCGATACGTTTGCTCACGTTGCACGGTGCGCCACAACTGCTGCCAGTTTTCGGGGCTCAGCACCTTCTCAAACCCGCTCCATGTCTGCATTCCCAGCTGTTGCAGTTGGGGCAGATCGGCCATACCGGCTTTCCGGTAATGCATTTCCAAACCTGTAGTCATGTCCTGAATGTTATGTAGCTGTAAGTGTTTTCCAGTGCTCAAGCTCTTCATTTATAAAATACCCGATCATTGTCCGGTAAACGGCCTCAATCAGCTCCGGTGAAACATCACAGGCTGCTGCCAGCTTTCTTTTGGATTCGATCACCGCTTCTACCCGGCGTTCATCCCTAACGGCCGTCTCCGATTTTTTAAACCGGGCCGCAGCCTTTACGAAGCCTGCCCTGCGGCCGATTAGCCGAACAATTTCATGATCAATGGTATCGATCGCTGCTCTTATTTCTTCAATATTATTGCAGTGTTCCGGAATCATCGTTTGTTTTTCAGATAAAATTAAAGATACTTCATAATTCACCGCCGGCCTGTTAAACTTTTTAACAAGACAACTGTTTTCCTTGAAACAAAATGACCGCCAATGGATCGTTCACTTAAGGACCTGAGGGTTTTTATGCAAATCGCCTTTTTAGAGGGCATTTCCTATCTTGTTTTATTACTGGTAGCCATGCCGTTAAAATATTTTGCCCAGATACCCGAGGGGGTAAAATACATTGGCTGGGCACATGGCGTGCTGTTTGTACTTTTCTGTATTTACCTGTTAAAAGTGTGGGTAGGGCTTAAATGGAGCGTTGGAAAGGCGGCCCTCGCTTTTATTGCATCCCTGCTGCCCTTTGGAACCTTTGTGCTGGATGCAAAACTTAATAAAGCATACCCCGAATTGAAGAACCGGAACAGCGGGGCCCTGTAACCACCGGTTCATCGCCCGCAAAGTAATCGTGTAAATACAGCGCCGGAAAGCATGCCGGAATTATCGGAACACAGGAGCCGCTGCTGAGAAAAAGATGCGATATCTTTTCCTAAAAAAAAACATCCTTTACCGTTTAATTTAAGCTTCAAAACAGCGCAGCGTGCAGGAGGAGGTGTAACTTAGCATACGGTAATACATGCTATGCAATTCTTTGTAGAAAAACATTCCATTGTACGGAAAATATGGGGAAAAAGTGACACCGTGCTTTTTATTTTCGCCGGTGCTGCAGCTGAGTTTGCACTTAATAAGGCTGTTGACTGGCTTTACTTTACCGGTAAATTGCCTGCTGACCCCGTAGGCCGGTTATTTTCTACCGTACAATATGCCCAAACGATTGTTTTCGCGCCCCTTAACCAGGCGGAGGAAGCCATCAGCCGGATGCGGAACATACACCAGGCGGTAGAACAAAGCAGGGGCCGTTCCATACCAGACTGGGCTTACCGTGATGTTTTATTTATGCTGGTCTATTATTCCATTGCTTCCTATGAACTGTTGGAAAAACAACTTACCCCGGAAGAAAAAGAAGAAGTCTACAATGTCTTTTTCAGGGTAGGAACCCTGATGGGATTACAGGCGTTGCCCCCAACCTATGCAGAATGGCTTCCGGTAAGAAACCAGCACCTGTTGCATAACCTGCAGAAAAGCACCTATACCGCCAACCTGTTCATGCAATACAAAAAACAACTGGGAGCGCTGCGTTTCAAAATATTATTGGAAGGTCAGAAACTGGTTGTTCCCAATAGGGTAAAAGAATTATTAAACGTTACCGGATTTTCATTTTTAATACCCGTTGTTCCCCTCTATAAAGCAAGCCGGTTGATAAAGATAGACGGGCTCCTGAAAAACCTGTTATTGCCGCCCCGTTACCGCAATCAGGTCCGCAGGCTGGATGCACCTCAACGGTTTCACTAAACACAGGCGGCGGCCGCTGTCAGCCCGGGTAGCCATAAAAAACACCCCGCATTTGCAGGGTGTTGTTATTTAAACATTAATTAGTAAAGCTGTTTATGCTTCCTGTGGGTTTTCTTTGGGGTCTTTTACCGTAAAGAACAACCGCTCCTTTTCTTTATCAAAGTCTACCAGCAACACATCACCGGGCTTCACATGCATATTCAGGATTTCTTCGGCCAACGGGTCTTCCAGGTATTTTTGAATGGCCCGGTGCAACGGACGTGCGCCAAACTGCTGATCATATCCCTTGTCTGCCAGGAAGGTCTTGGCTTCTTCGCTCAGCTCCAGGCCATAGCCCAGGTTCTGTACCCGTTTCAGCACGCCCTTCATGGAAATATCAATGATGCTGAAGATGTTTTCTTTTGTCAGGCTGTTGAAGATGATCACATCGTCAATACGGTTCAAAAACTCGGGAGAGAAGGTACGCTTCAGCGCCTTTTCGATCACGGCTTTGTTCTCCTCATCTTCATTTTCGATCCTTGATGACGTTGCAAAACCAACACCCGCACCAAAATCTTTCAGCTGCCGTACACCGATATTGGAAGTCATGATGATGATGGTATTCTTAAAGTCTACCTTACGTCCCAATCCATCGGTCAGCACACCATCATCCAGCACCTGCAGGAGGATATTATAGATATCGGGGTGTGCCTTTTCAATTTCATCCAGCAGGATCACACTATACGGTTTGCGACGTACTTTTTCGGTGAGCTGTCCGCCTTCTTCATAACCCACATATCCCGGAGGTGCACCAATCAAACGGCTCACCGTGAATTTCTCCATGTATTCACTCATATCGATCCGGATCAGTGAATCTTCAGAGTCGAACAGGTAGCGCGCCAGTGAGCGGGCCAGCTCTGTTTTACCAACCCCGGTAGGACCCAGGAAAATAAAGGTACCAATGGGTTTCTTCGGATCTTTCAATCCTACACGGTTCCGCTGGATGGCCTTTACTACTTTGGAAATGGCTTCATCCTGGCCAATCACCATGCCCTTCATGTCTTCCGACATTTTGCGCAGCTTCTCGGTTTCTGCTTCCACCATTTTACGAACGGGGATACCGGTCATGATATTGATCACCTCGGCAATCGCTTCCTCGTCGATGGGATAACGTTTGTGCTTGCTCTCTTCTTCCCATGCCGCTTTCGCCCGCTCCAGGTCTTCCGCCAGTTTTTTCTCCGTATCCCGCAGCGATGCGGCTTCCTCAAATTTCTGGCTTTTCACCACTTTATTTTTCTCTTCCTTTACATCCTCTATCTTCTTTTCCAGCTCCACAATATTCGGTGGCACGTTGATGTTCTTCAGGTGTACCCGCGCGCCTACCTCATCCATTACATCAATCGCCTTATCGGGCAACAACCGGTCGGTAATGTAACGGTCGCTCAGTTTTACGCAGGCCTCAATCGCCTCATCGCTATACGTTACACTGTGAAAATCTTCATACTTCGATTTGATATTATTCAGTATCTGGATGGTTTCATCCACACTTGGAGGATCTACCATTACTTTCTGGAAACGGCGATCCAGTGCACCATCTTTTTCGATGTACATCCGGTATTCATCCAGGGTAGAGGCTCCAATGCACTGCAGTTCACCACGGGCCAGCGCGGGCTTAAAGATATTGCTGGCATCCAGCGATCCGCTGGCACCACCGGCACCCACAATGGTGTGCATTTCATCAATGAACAGGATCACGTCGCGGTTTTTTTCCAGCTCATTCATAATCGCCTTCATCCGCTCTTCAAACTGGCCCCGGTACTTGGTGCCGGCAACCAGTGATGCAAGGTCTAAAGAGATCACCCGTTTGTCAAATAACACCCGGCTTACCTTACGCTGTACAATACGCAGCGCCAATCCTTCCACGATAGCGGTTTTACCCACGCCGGGCTCACCAATCAGGATGGGGTTATTCTTTTTCCGGCGGCTCAGGATCTGCGATACCCGTTCAATTTCTTTTTCGCGCCCCACAATCGGATCAAGGTTACCGCTTTCAGCCAGCTTGGTTACATCACGCCCGAAATTATCCAGTACCGGCGTTTTGCTTTTGGCGGCCGCTTTGGAGCCGCCGGCTCTTGACTGGGAGTACTTCTTTTCTTCTTCAAACTCTTCCTCGCCCTCTTCACCAAACTCGGCGCGGGGTTCTCCGGATTTAACGATGCCTAATTCCTGGCGAAACAGATCATAATCCACATCAAACTGATTTAAAATTTGTGTTGCAATATTTTCCTTGTTCTTTAATATAGAAAGCATCAGGTGCTCCGTTTCCACCAGGTTACTCTTCAGCGCCTTGGCTTCAAGTACGGTAACACGAATCACTTTCTCCGCCTGCTTGGTCAATGGAAGACTGTTAATGTTTGCAATATTTTTTCCGGTTTTATCCTTTATTGCCAGTTCAATTTCCTTGCGCAGTTCAAAAATGTCTACATTAAAGCTTTTCAGAATCCGGATAGCGGTATTATCCCCTTCCCGGATCAGGCCCAGCAGCAGGTGCTCTGTGCCAATGAAATCATTTCCCAGGCGTAAAGCCTCTTCCCTGCTATAGGAAATGATTTCTTTTACCTGGGATGAAAAATTATTATCCATATTTAGATAAAATGTTTATTTACAATATTAACAAATATATTTGGTACTAAATTTACTTGTAATTTAAGCATATTTATTCCAAATTCACTCTATATGCAAGTCAAAATAGATACCAAAGAGAAATTTCACGTAATCACGCCAAATGAGCCTGTTTTGTCTGCTACAATGACAGATCAAATGGATGCGGCGCTGCTTCCTTTTCTGCAAAAGGAGGTAAAGAACGTGATCCTGAACTTGCATGCGGTGGAGGAGATAGATGCCGCTGCAGCCGCTAAACTCCTGCAAATACAGCAATATTTCTATGAAAACAACGCCTCTTTTGTAAGCTGCAATATACAAAAATCCGTAAACGCATTTTTGGCAGAACATGAACTGGATGAACTGCTCAATATCACCCCTACCGAAAGTGAAGCCTGGGATATTGTACAGATGGAAGAGATCGAACGCGAGCTGCTGGATACGGAAGATATTGAATTCACGGATACCGGGAATGAGTAAACAAATAAATCGCCAAAAAGTTTAACGGAATGTTAGGAGTTACCATACTGGGAAACAATTCAGCGGTGCCGGCTTTTGAACGGCATCCTACCAGCCAGGTACTTTCTACCTCCAGCCGCAGTTTCCTGATCGATTGTGGTGAAGGCACCCAGATCCAGCTCATCCGTTACAAGATCCGCCGCAGCCGTATCTCTCATATTTTTATATCACACCTTCACGGTGATCATTACTTTGGCCTGGTAGGATTATTAAACTCTTTTGCCTTACTGGGCCGGCAACAGGAGCTGCATGTAGTGGCGCCTCCGGCGTTACAGGAGGTTTTGGAACTGCAGTTTAAACTGGCCGATACCCGTATGCCTTATCCGTTGCACTTTCATGCGATCCGTGCCCCCGGTCATTTAATGACCATTGATGATATGGAGATCCGGTGTTTCAGAACGGATCACCGCATTGAATGTTTCGGCTTTGTTTTTAAAGAACAAAAGAAACCCCGGCGTATTCATGCGGAGGCAGTGCAGGCACACCGCGTTCATTACAGCGCATTCGAACATCTGCGGCAGGGCAACGACTACACCGCGCCCGACGGAACGGTGATAAAAAATGAACAGCTTACGGAAGCGGCGCCAAAAGGAAAGACCTATGCTTTCTGCGCAGATACCCGGTACGATGAATCCATGATTCCCGCTATACAGGGTGCAGACATGATTTATCATGAAGCCACCTACCTGGATAACTTTGCGGCACAGGCGCACCTGCGCTTTCATTCCACCTCTAAAGAAGCGGCACGGATCGCGCAAAAGGCGCAGGTAAAAAAATTACTCATCGGGCATTTCAGCAGCCGTTATGATGTGCTGGATGCTTTTGAAACGGAGGCCCGGGAAGTATTTCCCAATACAGACCTGGCCCTGGAAGGCGTTTGTTACCGTATCCCCTGAGCCCTTTTATTTTATAGGCCCGGCTGCAGCACTGCTGGCGGCTTTACTTGCGTCGCACACTTGTGCCCCGGTGCAATCATCTGCATTTACATTACCGGTCATGAGCGGCTTTCCCCGGCTGCATGCGGTAGTTACCAATACGTCTGTTGTTACGCTATTCCTGTAACGCTCCTTTATTCAGTTTAAAGAAACGGAACCCTTCCGGCTTCAACGGGTTCCCCGCCGCTTACTTCCATTCGGGAATGCTGACGCAGGTGCGCTCCATCAATTAAAATGACAGGGGCTCAGGCACCAGAAAACAACCTTTAAAGATTACCCGCTTTTTGGCTTTTGGAATTTGTATTTCAATGTCGCTTCCTTAAAGCAGCAGATCACGGCCGGTGCGTGACAGGTAGCGCAGGTTTGATATCGGCTTTAACTGCGGCAATGCTGCAGAAAAGCGCCGCAGGCGCAATCAGCGTATCTGCGACAACCCTAAAAATTGCTTAAAGGAACCGCATTGATTTGTGTTTTGGAATCAGAGTCTTGTTTTCTTCACCGATGCCAGGATGACAGGACGCCGCTCTTTTTTTAGATGTTTAATGTCCTTAAATAAGGAACGGGGCAATCGAATCTACAATGGGCCCCAGGCCGATTTTAAGCCTGCTTATTGCCCCGTCTTCCCCTCATCAAATAAAGAGCATCAGATCGATATCTCCGGCGCTCAAATCGCCTTATTTTAGGTTGGCCTGTTTTTCTATATCGTTTCTGTATCCATTGTATATCCTTTCTGTATCCTTTCTATATCGTTTCTGTATCCTGGCTGTATCCTGGCTGTATCCTACCTGTATCCTACCTGTATCGCTTTTTTTTGGGCGACCCTGGTTAATTTTTAAATCAATTTTGCCAGAATGACAGCCCAAAAACAGGTCGCTTTAACCTTCAACATGCATCTTGCGGGTATGCGCATGGCCGCAAATATGTAACATCATTTACCGTCGGCCCGTACCAAAACGCTTCACCATCTCAAATATCCTTTTTAGCCGCAATTCCCTCCGCTTACCGCTATTAAATTTTCCAACGCGTTGCCTGCATAATAGTTTCGCTTCAGGAAAAAACAAATACAATGAAACTGAAACTATTCTTATCCGCTCTTGCAGCAACATGTTTGTCCATAACCGCTATAGCACAGGTTCCCCAGCAATTTGCCTTCCAGGGTGTGGCCCGCAACAGTAACGGGCAGCCCGTAGCCAATCAAAAAGTATCGGTACGGTTTACCATACACCAGGGCGCGGAAGTGGGCGGCCAGGTGTTCCAGGAAACGCATAGCCCCACCACCAATGCTGCCGGCGTATTTAACGTGGCCATTGGTAGTAAAACAGCCTTCCCCAATACCCTTAACTGGAGTAACAATGTAGCGTACTATTTACAGGTAGAAATAGATCCCGCGGGTGGCAGCGCCTATACCACCATTAGTACCAGTCAGCTGCTCAGCGTACCTTACGCCATTGCCGCAAGCCGGTTGGTAGCAGCAGGCTCCACTGTTTTGTCAACCACCGGCACCACAATGGGATCCTCCGGCAATAAGGCACTTGGGGCTAACGCAACAGCCATGGGCTGGATCACCACGGCTTCCGGAGATGATGCAACGGCAATGGGAAGCGGAACAACGGCTTCGGGCAAACACTCAGTTGCAATGGGTATTGGTTCAGTTGCTTCCGGTTTTTCCGCGTTTGCAATGGGCAGCACTTCAAAAGCCACAAACAACAATACTTTTGCGATGGGTTACAGCGCGGAGGCTACAGGATATGATGCTACCGCTATCGGTGGGGATGCCAAGGCCTCCGGTGACGGGGCAATTGCTATAGGCGGTAATGCGGAGGCCTCTGGTAATGGCGCGCAGGCTTTTGGTACCTGGGCATATGCTACCGGGGATAATTCAACAGCGATTGGTAATTATGTAAATACCGGTTCCAAAAAAGGTTCTTTCATTATTGGCGACTACAGAACATCGGGTATGAGCAACGATGCAGCCAACCAAATGATCATGCGTTTTGGTGGCGGATACCGGTTTTATACAGGAAGCACAGGTACCGGGGGCAATATCGGCGTAATGCTGTTCCCCGACGGCAATAGCTGGTCTGCTATTTCAGACAGCACTAAAAAAGAAAATTACCGGCAACCCGATGGCATCGCTTTTCTCTCCAAAATAAGAGGTATGAAAATAGGCAGCTGGAACTATAAGGGGCAGGATAAACAGCTACACCGCCACTACGGCCCCATGGCGCAGGAATTTTACAGCCTGTTTGGCCATGATGGTGTGGGTACCATCGGCAATGATACCACCATTGCCAGTGCAGATATTGACGGCGTAATAATGATTGCCCTGCAGGCACTGGTAAAACAGGCAGACCAGCTTTCCGAAGCCAATAAAAAACTGCAGCAACGCGTACAACAATTAGAAGCAGCAAGAAAAGAGCACTAAAAGATACGGCTGCCAGGCTTTTCTTCAAATGATGAAAATAAGGATCGTTCCCTCCTTAATACAAACCATCATATAAACCATCATTCAATCCTATCAATCTCCCTTCCAATGAAACTGAAATCATTTGTACTCCTTCTCATGACCACAGCTCTGTTAACGACCATCAGGGCGCAGGTTCCGCAACAATTTGCCTTCCAGGGCGTGGCACGCAACAGTAACGGCCAGGCGGTAGCCAATAAAACAATTTCCGTACGGTTTACCATACACCAGGGTGCCGAAACCGGTGGCCAGGTGTTCCAGGAAACCCATAATCCCGCCACCAATGCTGCCGGTGTATTTAACGTAGCCATTGGCAGTAAAACCGCCTTTCCAAATACACTTAACTGGAGCAACAACGTAGCCTATTACCTGCAGGTAGAAATAGATCCGGCAGGCGGCAGCGCTTACACCACCATCAGCACCAGCCAGCTGCTCAGCGTACCCTATGCCATTGCCGCAAGCCGGCTGGTAGCAGCAGGCTCCACCGTATTGTCGGCCACCGGCAACACCCTGGGCTCTTCCGCCAATAAAGCACTTGCGGCCAATGCAACGGCAATGGGGCATAATACGATTGCATCAGGAGAAAGTGCGCTTGCTATAGGAACCAATACCCAGGCCCTGGGTAATTATTCATTGGCGATAGGCCTCGGTACAGAAGCATCGGGTTCCACCTCTTTTTCCGCAGGAAATGATTCAAGAGCCACCTCCAACAATGCCATTGCCATGGGCCTGAATACCGAAGCCAGCGGACTGAATACCTTTGCCGCCGGGCCTTACAGCCGGGCTACAAGTCTTGCAGCGGTTGCCATAGGCTATAAGAACTTAGCAACCGGTACATACGCGATGGCTGCGGGCTCCGAATTATTGGCCGATGGTGATTATTCAACCGCCATGGGCAATAACGTAAAAACCGGTGCTTTTAAAGGTTCCTTCATCATTGGCGATTACCGGCCCATCTATACAACCGGCAATACCGCAGAAAACCAAATGGTCATGCGCTTTGGCGGCGGCTACCGGTTCTATACCGGAACCACCGGCCTCGGCAGCACCATTGGCGTTTCCCTGGCCCCCAACGGTAACAGCTGGTCCAGTATATCCGATAGCACCAAAAAAGAAAACTATTCCACTGCCAACGGTGCCGCCTTTCTCTCCAAAATCAAAAGCATGAAACTGGGCAGCTGGAACTATAAGGGCCAGGATAAACAACAATACCGCCACTACGGCCCCATGGCGCAGGAATTTCACAGCCTGTTTGGCCATGATGGTGTAGGCACCATCGGCAATGACACGACCATTGCCGGCGCAGATATTGATGGGGTGATGATGATTGCCCTGCAGGCGCTGGTAAAGCAAACAGACGCCTTACAAAACCAGGTAAAACAATTAACAGCAGCCAATAAAAACCTACAGCAACAGGTAGCACAGCTGGCCGCCATTAAAAAAGATCGTTAAATCCATTCTACATGAAAAAAATAGTTATCGCAGTATTATGCTGTATCATTCACACAGGTATTCAGGCACAGGCCGGATGGGGAAGCATTTATGGCGCTTCGGGAAGCGGCACCGCCGGCACGGTTTCGGCAGACTGGGTGCTGGGATCTTTATCAACAGACGGAGGTCCGGGGGCCATTGCCCTTCCCGTACAGTTTGGTGCCATCAGCGCCACCGTTACCAGCAAACAGCTCCTGGTAAAATGGACCACCGAAACAGAAGCCAACAATGATCATTTTGATATTGAGGTTTCTGCGGACGGCACGCAGTTTAAAAAGATCGCCTCTGTTGCGTCAAAAGCAACAGCAGGACATTCAGCAACACCCCTGGAATATGAATACCAGGCTAACCAGGCGGCAATGGCAATAGCATTGACTTTCGGAATGCTTTGCTGCACCGGCCTGTTCTCAAAACGAAGAAAATGGCATTACCTGCCCGCAGTGGTAATCCTGCTGGCTGTTGCCACGCTCTCCGGCTGTTCTAGGAAAGATATGGACATCGCAGCACCAACCCCCAACCAGTACCTGCGTATTGCACAGGTAGATAAAGACGGTTTAAAAACGTATAGTAAGGTCATTAAAATCACCGGGGAATAATCCCCGCTTCAAGTAATACCAGACCACCGGGGCATAGCTGCTCCGGTTTTTTTTATTCCTTTATCACAACACCCCAGTTCTTAAAATACACATCTTAATAGCAAATCCGGCACTTGCCCGCAATAAATTTTCCGACCCCTGAGCAGGGTTATAGTTTCGTTGCTTATTCAGCAAAAACAAATACAATGAAATTGAAACTATTTCTGCTTCTTTCGGCCATTGGCCTGGTTGTAACAGGCAATGCGCAGGTTCCCGCCAAATTCGCTTTCCAGGGTGTGGCCCGCAACAGCAGCGGGCAGGCCGTTGCAAACAAAACGATCTCAGTCCGGTTCACCATACATGAAGGATCCGAAGCAGGGCCCGGTATATTCCAGGAAACGCATACCCCCACAACCAGTACCAACGGCGTTTTTAATGTAGCAGTAGGCAGTAACGGCGGTAACCTTTTGGGCATTAAATGGGCGGCAGCAATCTACTTCTTGCAGGTGGAGATAGACCCCGCAGGAGGCAGTGCCTATATTCCTGTCAGCACCAGCCAGCTGCTAAGCGTGCCTTACGCACTTTTAGCCGGGAGAGTGGCAGTGCCAGGTTCAACCGTTACTGAAACAGGAGGCAGCACATTAAACGCAGGAAGTAATAAAGCGACTGCAGAATACGCCACGGCAATGGGCAATTTTACAACTGCTTCAGGAGCGGTGGCTACGGCAATGGGAAACAGTACCATTGCCTCGGGCGCGGCTGCCACCAGTCTGGGCTCAGGCACAAAAGCCATCGGTATCGCTTCCCTTGCTACAGGCATTAGCACTGAAGCTACCGGAGAAGCCTCATTTACAACAGGACGATTTAGCAAAGCCACCAATACCTATTCGATCGCTATGGGTGAAAACGCCCAGGCTGATGGGGTCGCATCCTTTGCTGTGGGATTCAATGCCGCAGCTACAGCCTCCTCCTCTTTTGCCTTTGGACAAAATGCAAGCGCTTCGGGTCAAAATGGAGTGGCGATGGGCCACCGCACAGTAGCATCCGGAACGAACTCCATAGCGATAGGTTCCTATGTCAGTACCAATGAGTATCTCGGTGCCTCTATTATCGGAGACTACAGGAGTGTTTTACTCAGCAGCAGCGCTATAAACCAAATGACCATGCGTTTTGGCGGCGGCTACCGGTTTTATACGGGAGCAACTGGTGCAGGTACAGCTTCCGGTGTTACACTGGCTTCCAACGGTAATAGCTGGGCCACCATTTCCGACAGTACCAAAAAGGAAAATTATAAAACAGTAGATGGTGCGGCCTTTCTTTCTAAAATTAAAAATATGAAGCTGGGCAGCTGGAATTATAAAGGGCAGGATAAAAAACAGTACCGCCACTATGGACCTATGGCGCAGGAGTTTTACAGCCTCTTTGGTAACGATGGTACCGGCACCATCGGTAACGACACCACCATTGCCAGCGCCGATATCGACGGGGTAATGATGATCGCCTTGCAGGCCCTGATCAAACAATCGGAAGCAATGAAACAGCAGGTACAGCAATTGAGCGAAGCCAATAAAGCACTACAAAAACAGGTGCAGCAACTGGAAGCCACAAGAAAAGAAAACTAATCTTCCGGTAAACCGGGGATAACGCTCAGGGGATTCCTGACGCGCCGCTTTCTTACCTGATGCCTCACAACTTAACATGATCCATGTAATATAACTACAATGAAACTGAAAGTATTTTTTTTATTCTTTGCAGCAATGGGGCTTTCCGCGGTTGCAAGTGCCCAGGGAGCCCTTTATTCCGCCTCAGGAAGCGGCAATGCCGGATCCAAGTCCATTGACTGGGTGCTGGGATCTTTATCAACAGACGGAGGACCGGGCGCCATCGCACTTCCGGTACAGTTTGGCCATGTGAGCGCCGCTATCACCAACAACAGGCTACTGGTAAAATGGACCACCGAATCGGAAATGAATAATGATCATTTTGATATTGAAGTTTCCGGCGATGGCACCCAGTTTAAAAAAGTGGCGTCAGTGGCTTCAAAGGCTCCGGAAGGCGTTTCAAGCGCATCACTGGAGTATCAATATGAAGCGGGGTTGGAGGAAGTGATGGCGGTATTCGGATTGGGGCTGCTGTGTTTTATGCTTCGGGTTTCAAAAAACAGGAGCGGAAAAACAATCCTTGTTTTTGCCGCCTTTGTTGCTATTGCTTTTATCACCAGCTGTACTAAAAAAGACTTTGCAATAAAAACAACCAATCCTGAATTGTACCTGCGTATTGCACAGGTAGATAAAGACGGCGCTAAAGCCTATAGTAAGGTCATTAAAGTGATACAGGACAGATAAACATTCATCAATGTATAAAAACAGCATCATGAAAAATTTATGGATCGTACTACTGATTGCAGCAATGTTCGGCTGCAAAAAAGAAAAGGTTCCGGCACCCGAAGAAAAAACGCCTCCATCATTGATCACCGAAATGGAGTATCGTTATAATAACGAAAATCCTGAAGTCACTAAAATAAGTTATGACGCGCAGGGGCGGATCAGTATTTGTATCAAGGGTGAAAAAAAAGATGTTTTTAATTACAAAACACCTGTCACGCTCCAGGTAAGCCGTTACCGTACCAGTGATAATAAGCCGGAGCACATCGTGGATTGCATTTTAAACGCGGCGGGCGCTATTACAAAAGAGCAATACCGAAGCGTTGCAGACAACACGATCTTTTATACCTACCAGTATAGCTATAACGCTGAAGGTTACCTGGCGCTGGTGGAAGGATTTAGCAATAGCGGCACGTACAAAGTAGAATTCCAGTATAGCGACGGCCAGCTCACCCAGACGAAATCCTATACAGACAATGTGTATCGGTATACTGACCATTTTAAGTATGACCTGTCCGTTAGCGATAAAATAAAGCTGCCCTTTTGGTCGCACTGGCCTTCATCCACCCTTTTCGGAAAGCCTCAGCAATACGCCCTGGTTGAAGTAAAAGAATTTGATGCGGCCAATAAACCGGTATTGCACTGGACCCTGAGCTATCAGTATGACGCAGCTACAAAGATCCTGACAAACACCTGGCAGTCGCAACTGAACAATAACGTGCAGCAATACCGGTACAAATTCTACTAACCGATAGCCACAAGAATTTGCAGCACAACAGCAGATAGGCCAGAAATCTGCCGTTGTAAATTAAAATGGTAAATTTGAGCAATATGAGATTATGGGGTATCGTATTACTGCTCCTGTACCTATCCAAACTTACAGCTGCGCAGCCAAACCGCTTTTTTTTCCGGAAACTTACAGTGGCAAACGGGCTGAACGACGGAGGCATCGACGCCATTGCACAGGACAACAGGGGATTTATGTGGTTTGCCACCAAGGCCGGGCTGAACCGGTTTGATGGCAAATCGGTTAAAACCTATAGCTATATTCCCGGTGATCCGGGCTCGCTTCCCACATCGCTTTCCCGGTGTATGTCGGCCGACAGCAGCGGGGGCTTCCTGGTTGGTGTGGAAGACGGAATGCTTGAATATAAGGTAACCGCCGACCGGTTTGTTCCGGTTAAAGCACTCGCAGATACCTGGGTAACCCATATACTTCCCTTTGATACGCATACGGTTTACCTGGGTACTCGGAAGGGACTGGTAAAATACAATCCCGTAACCAAAGCGGCCTTCTTTTACAATAAGCAAAGCGATACATCCCTGCCTGAAATAATTTACCAGTTAGAGCAAAAGGACGGCTTCATTTATATAGCCAGTGGTAGCGGCCTGTTTCGTTTACATGTGGCTACGGACCAGCTGAAAAAAATTCCGCTACCCGTACCGCCCACCGCAAGGGTAGTTGCCACGGCAACCGATCGCAACGGCCATTTCTGGATCACGACCCGGAACCCGAACCTGCTGCTAAAGTTTTCAGCAGGTTTTAGTACCTGTGAAAATTACAGCCGGTACATTGAATCGGAAAACAGCACCCTCGTTAATTTTTCCGCAATGATTGCCGATCGGTCCGGCCGCATCTGGATCAGCACGCACCTGGACGGACTGATGCTGTATAACGAGCAAACAAATGCATTTGACCACTTCCTGCACGATCCGCTGCAAATGTGGACACCCTCTACCAACCTGCACAGCGCGCTTTATTGCGATCGGGAAGGCCGCATATGGGCGGGTGGAAACAATGGCATCAACTACTTTAATCCGGATAAAACATTTTTTCATATCATACCGGCATTTGATCATGACCGTGATAAAAGAAACCGCAGGGTAGCCCGCGTGGCATCGGAAGACCACAATGGCCATCTCTGGTTCGGTACGCTGGATGGCCTTGTTCGTTATGATCCCCGTTCGGGCAATTATAAAGAATGGAATAACCGGAAAGGCCGCCCGGACATGCTGCACTACAATTCTATCCGCGGAATTGTTTGTGACCATGCCGGCGACATCTGGATCGCCACCGGTCACGGTATCAATAAATATATCCGGAAAACGGGCAAAATGATCTTTTATAAGACAAAGGATTCCATCCCCGAGGTCTTTTATTTTTCAGCGGATATGGACCGCCATGGAAATATCTGGTTTGCTTCGCGCGATGAAGACGGCTTTTACTATTATGCGCCCGGGGAGCAAAAGTTCCGCAGCATCCGGTCTGTACCCGGGCTGAATGTATTTACAGGAGAAGGCGGACGGAAATTATTCCAGGACAGTAAGGGGCGGTACTGGCTGGGATTTAACGGCAGCGGCCTGGGGATGTATGATCCGGCTGCAGGAAAACATTACTGGTGGAAGGCTTCCGCAGCGCAGGGCAGTATTGCCGGCAATTCTGTTGTGGATATAAAGGAAGACAAAAAAGGCCAGGTATGGGTAAGCACGTTTACCGGTCTGTCTGCAATTGATCCGGTAACATTTCAGGTAACCAATTACAATCAGACCAACGGGTTGATCAGCAACAGTACCGGCCCCCTTGCTATTGATGATAAAAACAGGGTCTGGATCGGTACTTCCAGGGGATTGATGTTGCTGGACAGCAGTCGCAGGTATTTTACATCGTTTGGATTACAGCAGGGCCTTCCTGCGATTGACTTTCCGGAGCACGCTGCCGCTGCGTTAAGCAACGGGGATATACTGATGTCCACTCAAAACGGCTTTATCCGTTTTTCTGCAGCGGAATTCAAAAAAGAAAGCAAACCGCTGACCCCCTTCTTTACAACCCTGGATATATCCGGCGGCACGCAGGAACAACTGCTTACGCCTTCCGTTCATTTAAAACCCGACGAAAACTTTTTTACGATCGGCTTTGCCGCTGTTAACTATGACAACCCGGAGGACACCTGGTATGCGTACCGGCTGGAAGGTATCGACGAAGACTGGAAGTATACCCGGAACCGTTTTGCCGATTATACAAAAATTCCCGGCGGCACCTATACATTCCGACTGAAGGCTTCTGCAGACCGGGAACAGTGGAATATGCCGGAGCAGCTGCTTCATATTCGGATCGACACCCCGTTTTATAAAGCGGCCTGGTTTCGCCCGCTCCTGTTGCTGTTACTCACCGGTGGCCTTGTATTTTTTTACCGGTACCGGATGCGGCAGAAGGAAACACTGCTGGCACTTCATGGGAAAGCGCAGCTGTTGGAAAAAGAAAAGGCAATGGTGATGTATGAAAGCTTAAAGCAGCAGCTGAACCCGCATTTCCTCTTCAACTCACTCACTTCGTTATCCGGGCTTATTGACACCGACCGCAAAACGGCCAATAGTTTCCTGGAACAGATGTCCAGGATTTACCGGTATATTTTAAAAAACAGGGATAGCGAGTTGGTCACACTCCGGGAAGAACTGGTATTTGCACAAACCTATATACAGCTGCAAAAAACAAGATTCAAAGAAGGATTACAGATAACGGTTGCCGTGGAAGAAGAAGATTGTGCACGGAAAATAGCACCGGTCACCCTGCAAAATCTGACGGAAAACGCCATCAAACACAATATCATTGATCCGGATACGCCCTTGTGTATCACATTTTCAACAGCGAATGGCTACCTGCTGGTTAAGAATAACCTGCAGAAAAAACACATGGTAGAAACATCCAATAAACAGGGGCTTGCAAGCTTACAGGCACTTTATGCATACCTCAGTGACAAACCCATCAGGATCGAAGAAGCCGGGGGTGAGTTCCGGATTTATATCCCCCTCATTTAATGTTAATACGCCCGTTTTATGAAAGCAATCATTATAGAAGACGAAGAAATCATCGCACAGGTACTGCAAAAGAAAATAAACGATGCAGATCCCGCTATCGATATTATTAAGATCATTCCCAGTCTGAAAATTGCCAGGAAATGGTTCATGCAAAATGAAGAGCCCGATATCCTGTTTATGGATATCCAGCTGAGTGACGGCGTCAGTTTTGAACTGTTTGAATATTTTCAATTGAAATGCCCCGTCATATTTACCACAGCCTATGATGAATTTGCCATTCGCGCTTTTAAAGTGAACGGTGTAGACTATCTCCTGAAACCCGTTAATGAAGAAGAACTGCAAAAAGCGATTGAAAAATGCAAGGCGGTGATTCAGCAAAGAAAACCCATGGTTGCAGATATTGCCGAACTGATGAAAGCACTTTCACATCCGCAACCGGCCGTAAAACGATATAAGGAACGGTTTGTTGCCAGTATCCGTAACCAGTGGATGCCCATACCCGTTACAGAGATTGCTTTCTTTGCCAAAGAGGTGCTCCATTATCTTTACCTGTTTAACGGTGAGCGGTACTTGCTGGACAGTACCTCCCTCGACGATGTAGAAGAAGTACTTGACCCGGACCGCTTTTACCGCGCCAACCGGCAGTACATCATTAACATCGATACCGTACAGGCCGTTAAACCGGTTGAAAACTCAAAGCTCCTGATCCGGCTGAAAGCGCCCAACCACAAATTAGAGATCGATATGAGCCGGGAACGGGCGCCTGCTTTTAAAAAATGGCTGGGCAGATAATACTACACTGCATCAATTTTATTAAAAAAGCGCACCTGCCATCATAACATTGGTTTTTTACAACACAAATAAAAACGTAGGGATAACAGCCGCACACAAGAGTATCGCTGCTGTTTTTGCATTGTAAAATAAAATGCAACCTGACAAAAAGAAAACGTTGATCCGCCCTGTTTCAGAAATATCCTATTTGTTCTTTTTAGCGGCTGCAGGCAAAAACCGCTGGTCATTCGCATCCGAGTCCTTATACTGCTTCCGGAGCTGCTCCAGCTTTTTGTGCAGGAGCTTCCGTACACTGGTATAGGCCGGATCATTGTATACATTCTTCATTTCATGCGGATCTTTTTGGAGATCGTAAAGTTCCCATTCATCCACATCATAATAAAAATGGATCAGTTTATACCGGTTGGTGCGCACGCCGTAATGCCGCTTCACCATATGGATAGACGGGTACTCGTAGTACGTATAATAAATGGCATCCCGCCAGGAAGTATCTTTCCCATTCAATAGTTTCCGGAACGACCGCCCCTGCATATCTTTTGGAGCTGCTATGCCGGCATAATCTAAAATGGTAGGCGCAAAATCCAGGTTCTGTACCAGTGATGCGGATCGTTTTCCCTGGGGGATCTCTGCCGGATAACGGATCAGCAGGGGCGTACGCAATGACTCTTCATACATAAAGCGCTTATCAAACCAACCATGCTCGCCGAGGTAAAATCCCTGATCGGAGGTATAGATTACGATGGTATTTTCATCCAGTCCGTTTGCTTTCAAGAAATCCAGCAACCGGCCTACCCCGTCATCCACCGCAGCCACCGTTCCCAGGTAGTCCTGCATATACCGCTGGTACCGCCAGCGCATCAGGTCCGTTTTCGACATCGTTGGGTATCTTTTTTTAAAATCTGCCATAATGGGATCATATACGGCATCCCATGCTTTGCGCTCCTCCGGGGTCATACGTCCCAGGTTGCCGTTAAAAGCCGCTTTATCCCAGGTAAGGGTTTGCTTCAGCCCCAGCTCGTCCATCATCGCCGGTGGTATCTTGCTGTCGCCGGCCCAGTTCATATCCTTCAGGATGTTCATTTCAGCCGTACGGGCTGCGGTACCACGCCCTTTATAATCGTCAAACAATGTCGGCGGTTCCTTTACTTTCAGTTTGGTGTATTCCGCAATATGGCGCAATGCAGGCAACCATTCGCGATGGGGTGCTTTTTGATGAAAAAGTACACAAAACGGTTTGGCCGTATCGCGCTTTGCAATCCAGTCCAGTGTCATATCGGTTGTAAGATCCGTTACATATCCCGGCACCTGTTGCTTTTTCCCGTTGATGATGAAGTTGGGGTTATAGTACTCTCCCTGGTCAATCAGCACCGCAGAATAATCAAACCCCTGGGGCAGGCCGTCCATATGTATTTTGCCGATCAGCGCAGTCTGGTAGCCGTGTTGCTGCAACTGCTTGGCAAAATTATCCTGGTTCCAGTCGAAGCGGGCCTCATTGTCTATTTTCCCATTAATAAAGCTATGCTTGCCGGTAAGCAATACGGCGCGGCTGGGCGCACAAAGCGAGTTGGTAACCGTGGCCTGTGTAAACAGCACGCCTTCCCTGGCCAACCGGTCGATATTGGGCGTATGGTTCAATCCATACCCGTAAGCACTCACCGCCTGGTATCCATGGTCATCACTCATGATGTATACAATATTCGGGCGTTTCTTTACCCCGGTGCCCTGCTGGGCTGCCGCCATCAACGGCAATAGCAGCACCAGCATCCATCCTGTTACTTTTGTCCAATGCATCTGTTGGTTTTTAATTTATTGTTGATCTGCGTCTGCCACCCATTGCGCATACAGTGCCTTTAATTCCTTTACGATCGCAGGCTGCTGCCTGGAAAGATTGATTTTCTCTGCCGGATCTGCTTTTATATTGGCCAGGAAAAAACCATCCGCATCCAGCTCTTCCTTCCGGGCCTGCACCGGATTGTGCAGCAGTTTCCAATCGCCGCGGCGCACTGCCCACTGCGGGTTATCCTTTGTGCCGCCCTGCTTCCAGAAAAAAGTATCATGCAGCGCAGGCCGCTTGTTATCGTTGATAATCGGCACCAGGCTTTTTCCATCAATCCGGCGATTGGGTAACGGAATATTACAATATTCCGCCAGCGTGGGAAACCAGTCGATATTGGCTGCCAGCTGATCCCGCACCTGGTTGGAGCGGATCTGCTTTGGCCAGCTGATGATGGCCGGCACCCGGGTTCCTCCTTCAAACAGGCTGAATTTGGAACCACGGAGGATACCCGCAGAACCACCACCGCCAAAGGTGCGCTCTTCTTCTGAAAATCCCTGGTCGGGCTGAAAGATCACAATGGTATTATCCGCCAGTCCCAATGCTTTCAACCGGTTCAACAGGGCGCCGATCTTTTCATCCATCGTAGAAACAAACGCGGCATATTGATCACGGGGAGCAGCCAGTCCCCTGTTCCTGTAATAGTCCAGCCATTTTTTTTCACCCTGTAACGGGTAGTGCGGGATATTGATGGCAAAATAGATAAAGAAGGGATCCTTGCGGTGCTGCTCCATAAAGTTGCCGGCTTCGCGCACCATCAGGTCCGGGAAGAAAGCGCCATCCTCGTGCACCTCTTTGCCATTGCGCCACAGGTCGTGCCGGTTAGGACCGTTCCAGTAAAAAAAATGCGAATAGTTATCAATACAGCCGCCCATAAAACCAAAGGACTCGTCAAAGCCCTGGGCATTGGGCATCGTTTCCGGTGTGTAGCCCACGTGCCATTTACCGATATGCGCCGTTTTATAACCCGCATCGCGAAACAGCTCACCCATGGTATACTGACTGCCCGGCATGCCCTGCACACCTTTTAATGAAGAGGCCATTTCCGGCAGCCCTGCCCGCTGGGGATACCGGCCCGTAAGCAGGGAGGCCCTGGAAGGAGAGCAAATCGGCGAAGCGGAATAGAACTGTGTAAACCGCACCCCGCTGGCGCCCAGGCTGTCCAGCACCGGTGTATACAGATCTGCAGATCCAAAAGAATGCAGGTCGGCCCAGCCCTGGTCATCGGAATAGATCAGGATCACATTCGGGCGCTGTGCGGCGTGCTGGCTCCATACCTGGAGCGTAAGCAGCCCACACCATGCGCACAATAAAAGATGCTTTATTTTCATGTATTAATGCCAATTAGGATTTTGTTCTAAATTAGGATTTATTTGGGTTTGATCGGAAGGAATCGGCCACAGATAATCCCTGTTTTTATCAAAGGTACGTTTGCTCACCGTTTCTCCTTTATAGTTTAATACGGGTAAATTATTTACGATCTCCGCTGTTTTCCAGCGGCGGATATCGGAATAATAAATGCCTTCAAAAGCCAGCTCTACCCTTCGTTCGCGGCGGATCACTTCGCGCAGCTGCTCTTTACTTAAACCCGGTGTAACCGGGGGCATGTTCACCGATGTGCGGGCACGCAGCTGGTTAATGGCATCATATACGGAAAGATCCGGCCCCTTCGCCTCGTTCTGTGCTTCGGCATAAGTAAGCAATACCTCTGCATAGCGGATCAGGATGGGGTTGGTTTCCGACCCGTTGATCCCGATGAGGGGAATCGCCGTATCATCTTTATAAGATGTATATTTTTTAAGACCGAACCCGGTGTTCACTACATTTGCCGGCTGTGTTACCTGCCCGTTGAATTTATACCCGATGCAATTGATGGTCTGCAATAAACGGGGATCTCTTTTTTCATAAGGTTTTGCCGGATCATACAGGTTCGACTCCGCTGTTGTTTTTCCATCCGTCATCAGGTAACTGTCTACCAGGTCTTTTGCAGGAGCCGGCCGGTTCAGCTGAAAGCTTACATAATCAAAGCTATTGGAGAAACGGGGCAGCAGGTATTCTACATTAAAGATCACTTCGCTGTTGCGCTCATTTTCCGGTAGGAACAGGTTGCGGTAATTGCCAAACAGTTTATACGCATTCAGGTCCATCACCTTCTTTGCTTCTGCGGCAGCTTCTTCCCAGCGTCCGTTATACAGCAGCACCCTTGCACGCAAAGCCAGCGCGGCGCCCCTGGTGGCTCTGCCGGCATCCCCGCCCGACGTGTAGCTTACGGGCAGGCGCTCGGCCGCCTGTGCCAGGTCCAGGAGGATCTGGTTAACGACTTCGTCCTTCGAATTTCTTGGCAGCTGCGATTGGGTAGCCGGATCGGGGGTGCTCAAAACAAGCGGCACGCCGCCAAAGCAGTCCACAAGATAAAAATAATGGAGTGCCCGGAGAAACTGTGCCTCACCCATCGCCCTTGTTTTTAGTTGCTCGTTCATTTCCACGTTAACTATTTTGTCCAGGAACGTGTTGGTTCTGCCGATGCAGCGGTAAGCCACTTCCCACCGGTTTAACACCAATACGGTAAGCGGATTATGAACGCCTCTTGCAATGGCATCGGTGCCGTTGGCCTCGTTGTAGGCATAGCCGTTGGGCGTGATCATATCGGTTTCGTAAAACCAGTTAGAACCGGCTCCGTCCTGTAACACCCGGTAGCATCCGGTAAGGGCCGCCATCGCTTCATCCCCGTTTTTCCAGTATGTTGTTTCGCTGTATTGGTCGGCCGGATCAATCACCAGGTCGTGACTGCATCCCATCAGCAGACCGGAAAGAACCGTAATGGTTATAATATTGCGTATGCTCATTTTCTAGTTCGTTAAAAAGTTAAATTGATACCCGCTGTAATCGTTTTTACGGTGGGGTATTCGTAAAAGGTAGATCCGTTCAGGTTCTTCTCCGGGTCGAAATCTTTCATTTTGCTGGCCGTAAAAATATTCTGTCCGTTTACAAACAACCGCAGATTATTGATGCCCGCTTTTTGAAGCAGCGCCTGCGGCAGGTTATACGCCAGTTGCAGGTTCTTTAGCCGCAAATATGCCGCGTTACGCAGCCAGAAATCTGAATTACGGAAGTTTTCGGAACGGCTGCCTTCAAAGGTGGTCAATATCGGCAACGAAGCATCGGGATGCTCCGGTGTCCAGGAATCGGTTACCCATTTTTTGGGCACGGAAGTTCCAAACCAGAATGGCATGGCCCCGATATTTTCGGCATAGGTATACACATTGCCTACCCCCTGGAAGAAGCTGCTTAACGAAACGTTTTTATAACTTAAACTGACACTGAATTGATAGGTCAGTTTCGGAATGTTCGACCCAGCGATCTTCCGGTCGCTTTCGGAAATGAATCCGTCTTTATTCAGGTCTTCATATTTCAGATATCCCGGGCGCGTATTATTGGTTTGTACCGGGCTGTTGGTGATCTCGTCCTGACTTTGAAAAATTCCGGATGCATGAATCAGGTAAAAAGAATTGATGGGGTGTCCTTCCTGGATAATGGTGCGGCCGTTATAGATGGTTTGTCCGCCCAGGTTTACTACATTATTCTTTACATAGGTGATGTTGCCATTTACCTGGAACCGCAGGTCTCCGATCCGTTCCTGGTAGCCCAAACCGACCTCCAGCCCGGTATTGTCTACCGTACCTACGTTGCGTACGGGACCTCCTAGTGCGCCAACCTGTTGCGGTAATATCACCGTTTGCAGGATATCGCTGGTACGTTTCTTAAACAGCTCGGCAGTCAGCGTCAGCCGGTTGCCCAGCACGGCGGCATCGATGCCGATATTGGACATGGTGGTTGTTTCCCAGGTAATGGCCGGATCATTGTAGTTCACCACGGCAGCTCCCGTAGCGATGTTGCTGCCAAAAGGATAATCAGCCCCCAGGCTGATGAGGTTCACATACCGGAACAGGTCGATCCGCTCATTGCCCAGTTTTCCGTAGGAAGCCCGCAGTTTCAGATCGCTCAGCCAATCGATGCCCCGCATAAACGGCTCGGAGCTGATCCGCCATCCCGCAGAAAAAGAGGGAAAAAAGCCCCACTGGCGCCCCTTTGCAAAACGGGATGAGCCATCGTAGCGGAAGTTAGCTTCGAAAAGATATTTTCCGTCATAACTATAGTTGCCCCTTCCGAAATAAGACAAAAGCCGGGACCGGTACGACGTGCCGCCTACCTGCGGATTGGAGGAACCCGCATTCAGTTCATACAGGTCATTGCCAAGATACCCTTCATTTTGCGCGAAGAAGTTCCGGTCGGAAAAGTTTTCGCGGCTATGTCCCAGTAATACCTTTGCCTGGTGCCGGTTGTCAAATGTATGTTCCCAGTTCAGCGTATGGAACAAGGTGGTGTTTAATGCGCCGCTGCTGGTTTGCCTCAGTCCGCGGTTAGACGGGCTGGTACCATCAAAAGGTACCCGCTGCGCTTCATTGGTTTTTACCTGGTATACGTACACATCCGGTACAAAACGGCTTACCTGGTCATCTGTTTTATTAACGGCTCCGTTGATCTTATAAACAATGTCAAAAGGCAATTTATATTCTGCAAATACATTGATGAGTGCGCGCTGTTGTTTGGTATTATTTTTACCCTCGTTTGCCAGCACCAACGGATTCCGGTATACATTATGTCCGGGTGTTCTGATAAAGGTGTTGGCATAACGGCCATCCGGAAGATAGGTGGGGTGGAAGGCCTGAGCTTTAAACGTCATCTCCATCAGGTTGGCCACGCCCGCCGTAGGCTCTTTCAGATCTTTATAATTTACATTGATCATGCCGCCCACCTTTAACCGCTTTGTGATTTGCATCTGGGTATTGTAGTTGATGCCATAGCGTTTGGCGCTGGTTCCCATTACGGCCCCATTCTGACTGAGGTAGTTCAGTGAAAGCAATTGGGTCAGTTTTTCGGTTCCGCCAGAAAACTGAACACTATGACTTTGAATGGCGCCTTTTCCAAAAATGATCTTAAACCAATCATTATTGGGATACACCACCGGGTCGGTTGTCATACCCTTTGCATATTCGTCGATCAGCGCATCCGAATAATCTACCTGCGCGCGTCCTTCATTGCGTTGCGCCTGGTTCCGGAGCTTCATAAACTCGATCGGGTCCTTTACAAAATCCGGTAAATAGTTTGCCTGCTGGTACCCGAAGTAATTGGAGTAATTGACACGGAAGGATCCGGCCGCACCGGTTTTTGTAGTGATCAGGATCACTCCGTTTGCCGCCCGTGATCCGTAAATAGCTGCAGAGGCCGCGTCTTTTAATACGGTAACGCTGGCAATATCTGCAGGGTTTACATTATCCATGGAGTATTCAATCCCGTTTACCAATACCAGGGGATTGTTGTTATTGAGGGTGCCCTGCCCCCTGATCCTTACGGTGGCTTCATCCCGTCCGGGCTGCCCCCCCGGCTGGTTTACATATACCCCCTGTACGCCCTGCAGCAATTGCGAAGCATTGGTCAGCGGTGCATTTTCCTGCTTTTTAAGATCTACAATGGATAACGCACCGGTTAGATTTGCCTTGCGGGCAGTGCCGTATCCTACCACCACCACCTGGTCCATGGTACCGGCCTGCGTTTTTAATTTAGCCAGTACGGAAATTTCTGCATTCCTGCGGATCTTATATCCCGAAAGCGTTTGTGCCTCATACCCCACAGACGAAATGGAAAACGTATAATGATCGCCGTCCGGCAGCCCGATAAAGAAGAAATAACCCGCAGAATCGGCCTGTGTTCCGGCCGTAAAATCCGTTTCCTGGTTTTTGACGGTAACCGATGCCCCGGCCACTCCATGCCCGGCCTCATCCCGTATATACCCCTTCACCTTATTGCCCTGGTTTTGTGCGTGCCCCGGCAGCCCCGCTAAAAGCATCACCATAATGGTACATGCACTAAGGAAACCCATAGTTTTGATACGAATTCTCATAATTTGATTACATCTCCGTTTTAAATATCAAACAATCGTTTTTATCATCCTCTTTTAAAAACAGTCCGGATCCAGATCGGCGGCTCCGGTCTGTAGACAAGCTTTCTTATATATACGTTTGAAAAAGGAACTACCCTACCCGAAATACAATTTAAATATTACCGGCAGGCATGGCGGTTAAAAGGAGCAGGATCCGCTGCGGACCGCTGTTACCGGGGCAGTTTCCGGACGGAGAAGCCATCCGGTACTTTTTTTATTTCGAGCTGATGCAACCGGCCGATCAGCTGAAGTACAGACTCCAGGGTATCGGTACGGTCGATCTTACCAATAAAGTACAAACCCTCCAGGTCTTCCGGTGTATACCGGATACGCTGATCATACAATACCGCCAGCTGGTCGAAAACGGTAGCCAGCGACTGGTTATTAAACATGTACCAGCTATTTTCGGGCAACATCCGGGCAGCCGTCTTTTTTTCTCCTTGGGGTGATGCATGGTTCTTTTGAACGCTGCTTTCCAGTATTGCCGCGGATTTCCGCGCTTTATCATACACCCATACATTTCCCGGAACAAGGTGGAATACGGTTTTCAATACCGGCCGAAGGGTATCTGCCGACCGTACCAATACAGCACCCTGATACAATGCAACTTTTATGGTGTGCTCTTTTGCAAATGAACGCACCAAAAAACGGGTTCCCAGCACAACGGTGCTGATACCATCGGAAGTAACAATGAACGGGTGTTGCGGGTCTTTTTGCACCTCAAACAACGCTTCCCCTGAAAGCGCAACAGTCCTGGTTTTTTCATCAAACGGCTGGGGGTAGTGCAGGGAGCTGGAAGGCATCAGCTGTACCACCGAACGGTCCGGAAGCAATACCGTCATTACGGCCGTACCGGTATTTTCAACATATTTTACCGATGCTGCCACCGTTGGCGCTACCATTTTTGCAGGACGCAAAAGAAGCCAGCCGGTGTACACCAGCAATAACAGGGCAGCCGCTGCAGCATATTTCAGGAACCGCAGCTTTTGTGAAGAACGCACCCGAACCGTATGCTGCCGGATATAAGCGAACAGGGATGCGCGGTTTTCCGGATCCAGTTTCCGGGCCGACTGAAATTGCTCCCACTCTTCGTCGTTAAAGTACCGGTTCAGCACACCGGGCTGCTGCTCCAGGTATGCCGCAACGGCATCTGCTTCCTCCGCGCTGCATTCCCGTCTGAAAAACCGTTGTATCTGTTCCTCGGTGATCATGAATGAAAGAATTGTTCGCTTTTGTTTACTGATACATACGTTTGAAAAGGCTTTTACCCTTACTCATGGGTCGCTTTAATGAATTCTTTTAAAAAAGCACCGATAACAACCAGCGTTCTGAGGTAAGGCCGAATATCTTTTAATGCCTGTGACACATGCTTTTCCACCGTTTTTACGGAAATAGACAATGCCTCCGCAATTTCCTTATACGACAGACCTTCGAGCCGGCTCATTTCGAATACTTTTTTCCGTACCGGGGGCAACCGGTTAATGGCCTGCATCAGCTGCTGATGCGTATCATTAAACTCCACCTGCATGATGGCGGCGCCGGTACGCTCCTGCTGATTTTTCAGCCCGTCCATTGCTGCAGACAAATGATTTTGCTTTCTTACCAGGTCGATCAGCGTGGTTCGGGCGATCCGGAATAATTGCAGCGAAAGCGGGCGCTGCTCATCAAGGCTTTCCCGGTATTGCCACAGCTTCACAAAGGTGATCTGTGTAACCTCTTCGGCCAGGTAAGCCGACCGCGTTTTCCCCAGTATATAGAAATATAATTTTTCAGCGGCGTCTTCATACACCTGCTGAAACACCAGCGTATCCCCCTTTTTTATTTCAGATACAAAATTCAACGCGCAGTAAAAAAAGGAAATAAAGGTACGCGCTCACTTCGATTCCTCAAAAACCAGTATGGTTTTACGAAAGCCTCAGCAGTGTTTGCCATCCGTCGTTGATTTGGGGATGGAAGGAACCAGTACCCGGTTCGCAGGCAGCATGCATTTAATGAAATCCGCCATTGGGAGCAACTGAACAAATGGAAAAACCAATCAGTATGGAAAGCACGATAATGATTAAACCAATGAGTGCGTTTTTACGGCCGCGTCCTGCGGGTTCGGCATGGCTAAGCAACTGAATGATGCCTACCAGCAACATAATTCCGCCCACGATGGGACCTACAATTATCAGGAACAGTCCAAACTCAGCCATACGGTTTGTTTTTATTTTTTTCCATTGTGGCGTCCGGCATGCCTTATCAGAAACCGCCCGTGCAGATGGAGAAGCCCACCAGCGCCGAGCATACCAGGAGAATGAATCCGATCAGTACCAGTTTACGTCCCTCGATCGCTTTTTCGCTTTGCCCGAACAACTTTATAATGCCCACCAGGATCAGGATCAGGCCGATAACCGGCCCGCCGATCAAGATCATAATACCCAGTTCTTCCATCGTCTTGTATTTTATAGTTTAGCCCCGAAAAATGCCGGAACAAAGCGAAAAGCCGATTAAAAGAATAACGGCCATAATAATACTACCCGTAAGCAATAACCGTGAGCCGGACTTCCGTACTTCGCTTTTAGCAGAAAATAACTTTACGAAGCCGGCGATCATCAGGGCCAGGCAGGTAATGGGAATGCCAAATAAAAGAAAAATAAACATCCCTTCCATGGCTTAAACCGCTGCTTCAATCTTTTCCTGCAATTGCTTTACATATACTTCCTTTTCATCCCGGTAAAATAAGTTCATGGTCTCAAAAGGGATCAGCCGTCCGTCTTTATGTACAATATGCACACAACTCTTTTTAATAGCCCGCACATCAAAATCGTACGCATCAATAAACCGCATGATGATGATCCGGAACAGGTTGTTGTAGGTAAGCCCCGGGGCCTGTATCTGCGGCAGGCAGCACAGGAGCTGGTTCATATTCTCCTCCACCCGGTCTACAGAAATGCCCGTGCTGAAAATATTGATCATCTGCTCTTTCAGCGCATCATCCTGTTCATAAATGATCGTATTCCTTGAGTTATCCAGCAGCTGCGCCGGATCAATATACCGGGTAAGCGGAAATACCTGGTTATTCAATTTTAACGCATAGCCCATCACCAACGCATCCGGATTGCAGGGTACGGGAATGAGGTCATGGGCATTGAACACATCGGTCTGATCCAGGATCCGTTGCCGCACATCCGTCATGGTAATGCGGTTAACGGCCGGATCAAAATTTTCGGTACGGCCTGCGATCTGTACCGGCTGAAAGGTAACACCCCGCACACAGGGCTGCTTCAGCGCATAGTCAATGATCGCACCGATCTCATCATCATTCACACCTTGTTGGAGGGTAACCACCAGGGTGGTGGAAAGATTGAGTGCATTCAGGTGTTCCAGGGCCTTTACCCGCACATCCCGCAAATCTTTCCCCCGCAGATGCATCAGCGCTTCGGGCTTAAATGAATCAAATTGCAGGTAGATCTCAAAATCCGGCATATATGCCGCCAGCTGCTTTGCAAATTCCTTGTCCTTTGCGATACGGATGCCATTGGTGTTGACCATTAAATGTTTGATGGGCTTGGTTTTGGCAATATCCAGTATCTTAAAAAAATCGGGGTGAAGTGTAGGCTCCCCGCCACTGATCTGCACTACATCCGGCTCCCCTTCGTTGGCCACAATGATGTCCAGCATCCGCTCTACCTCTTCCACCGTGCGATGGCGTCCGTAATGCGGACTGCTCATCGCATAACAGGTAGGACAGGTCAGATTACAGCGGTCCGTTATTTCAACCACCGTTAAACAGCTATGCTGTTCATGATCGGTACACAGTCCGCAATCATAGGGACAGCCATAATGCGTTTTAGTATTGAACTGCAGCGGGGTTTCGGAAGGTTTATTGTAATTGCGGATGTTTTTATAATACGGCACATCCGTGGCAATTAATACCTTTTCAAATCCGTGCTCCGCACAGTTCTTGAGCATATATACTTTGTCATTTTCAAAAACGATCTTTGCATCTACCCGCTTCAAACAGGTGCTGCAAAGGCTGATGGTGAAATCATAGTATGTGTAGGGACGAACCGGCATGGGAAATCAGTAATCTTTTGGGTTGAATAATATATCTAAAATAATATAATAATCCCAGTAAACAAGCGATCTGGATAGAAGATAAACCTACCGGCCAGGTATAATGGGGTTTTATAAAATCGAGCACAAAACGAAACAACAGGTACCCGATCATAAAAATCTTAAACCGTGCGCCGTTGTCCAGTGGCAGCAACCGTTCCAGGCAGCGGATCAATAAGGCCAGTAGCAGTAAAAAGCCCATCTCATACAGGGCAACCGGATGCCGCAATACATCATCGCCCAGGTTCATACCGGTAAAAAAATCCGTTGGCAGGCCATAGGTTTCCTCATGTACGCCCATGCTGAAACATCCGATGCGGCCGATGATCAGTCCTAAAATGATGGGGTAGGTATACAGGTCGCCGCTGCGCTGTTTTTCACCAATGATCTTCTTCATGATTTCCACGCCGGCCAATCCGCCCAGGAATCCGCCCACCACCGTTTTGTTCAGGTAAAAATACTGCAGGGGTGATGCGCTGGCCGCTAATGCCGCAGGATCCTCCAATCCGCCCAAAAGGCGTGACCCCAGCAGTGCGCCCAGGGTGGCGCCCAGCAGGATATACAGGCGATTCATCCCGGATATCCGGTCGCCCCGTTTCCGTTTCAGGTACCGGTAAAAACGAAAGGCAATAAAAAAGCTGGCGATCTCTGTTACCATATGCAACAAGATCTTTTGTGTTCCCAAATGCAGGTATACCGGAAATTCCAAGGCGGTAAAATATTTGCGGAAAGATAGGATTTTTATCCTGCAGGATCTTCCTTGTTTGGGAAACCTGCGTTGCGCTGACTTGGATTGGTTTGAGATTTGAGATTCCAGATTCGAGATTCGAGATCTGAGATCTGGAATCTGAAATCTCAGATCTCGAATCTTGAATATATACTACCTTCACCATACCCAGGCAATAACGATATGAAAAAGTTTTTTTTGCCGATGCTGCTTTGCTACACTTTTATTCGCACGCAACCTGGAGCCCGATGAACTTGAAAGCCGGCTAGCCCGTCTGTTAAAATAATCCATCACTTCAACGCTTCCCACAGCACTTCCACGGGATGCAGGCTATGCCGTTTTGCACCATCTTTAATCTGGTGACGGCAGCTGGTACCGGAGGCCGCAATGATGGTATCTGCGGCCGCAGCACGAACCGCCGGCAGCAATACCAGCTCTCCTACTTTCATAGACACCTCGTAATGTTCTTTTTCATAGCCAAAAGAACCAGCCATACCACAGCAGCCGGAAGGAATCGCTTCTACGTAATAATTAACCGGGATGCTGAGCACCTTTTGTACAGCGGGCACCAAACCAAATGATTTCTGGTAACAGTGGCCATGCAGTTTTACAGCCCGTTTTGTATTGGTGAACCGGCTGGCATCAATATGCCCCGCCTCATATTCATTGGCCAGGAATTCCTCGATGAGAAAACTGTTACCGGACAACCGTTCGGCGTCTTCGCGAAGACCGGGCGGCACCAGGTCCAGCGCTTCATCCCGGAATGTAAGGAGTGCGCTGGGCTCAATACCGATCAGCGGCTGCAGGGCGGTTACCTGCTGCGACAGCATACTTACATTGGCCGTAATGATCGCCTGTGCTTTCCGTACCAGGCCCTTGGACAGGTAGGTACGCCCGCTCTCTTTATGCATCGGCATCTCCACGCCATAGCCCAGGGCATTCAGCAGCCGGATGGTTGTTTTGCCGATCTCCACATCATTGTAATTCGTAAACTCGTCACAAAACAGGAACACTTTTTTTTCGTACTGCTGCGGAGTTGTTCTGCAATATTTCTTAAACCAGTTGCGCAGCGTTGTACGGCCAACCGGAGGCAGGGAACGGTCTGGCGCAAACCCCGCCAGTTTTTTGATGATACCCGATGTAAATTTATTAGCGGCAATGGTGTTATAAACAGCCGGTACCTGTATCCCCAGCCGTTGTGATTTTGTAAACCCGGCAATCAGCTTTGAACGAAAGGGTATGCCATTGGCATCATAATAATGCTGTAAGAATTCTGCTTTGAGCTTGGCGATATCCACACTGGAAGGGCATTCTGATTTACAGGCCTTGCAGCTCAAACAAAGATCCATCACCTCTTTGATTTCCGGGTGATCGAAAGGATTTTGTTTGGTGGAATTGGTCAGAAACTGACGCAGGATATTTGCCCGGGCACGTGTGGTGTCCTTCTCCTGCAATGTAGCCATATAGGAAGGACACATGGTGCCGCCGGTTACCTGCGATTTCCGGCAATCACCGGAGCCGGAACATTTTTCCGTCAGCCGCAGGATGTTTTCCTGCCGGGTATAGTCAAATACCGTATTAATGGGTTGCTGCTGTTTCCCCGCATCATAACGCAGCTGCTCGTTCATTTTAGGCGTATTGACAATTTTGCGTGCATTAAAAATATTCCCCGGATCAAAAATATTTTTTACCTGTTGCAGCAGCTTGTACACTTCATTGCCCATGGCGCTGGCAATAAACTCGCCCCGCAGCCTTCCGTCTCCATGTTCTCCGCTTAAAGAGCCATTGTATTTTTTTACCAGTGATACCGTGTCCTTCAGCACGTTGCGAAACGTTTCCTTTCCGCTTGCTGTTTTCAGGTTAATCATTGGTTCTACATGCAATTCACCCGCGCCGGCATGTGCATAATAGGAAGCCGAAAGCCCGTAGCCATTTAACAGATGCTGGAGGTCTTCAATATAAGCGGGCAGGTCTTCGGGAGATACGGCGCAGTCTTCAATCAGGTTCACCGGTTGTACATCTCCCGGCATATTACGGATCAGTCCCAGGCCAGCCTTCCGGATATCCCATACCTGCCTGGTTTGCGGTCCTTTTATAACGGGGTATGCATAGCCCAGCCCGTTCTTTTTCAGGTCTGCGATCAGTGCAGCCGCCTTCTCATCCAGGGCCGCTTCACTGTGCTCCATAAATTCCACCATCAGCAACGCCTCGGGTGCCCCCTCAATAAAGAACCGGTTTTGATGATAGACCGGGTGCCCTTTTGTAAAGTCCATGATGTATTTATCCACCAGCTCCGAAGCCATAGGCTGGTGCCGTAACACGACGTTATTAGCGTGCAGCGATTCTGCCAGCGAGGCGCAATGAATACAAACCAGTGCATCCTGTGCCGGCGGTAACGGAAGCAGGTTGAGCCGGACCTCTGTTACAAAGGCCAGTGTGCCTTCCGATCCGGCAATGAGGCGGCACAGGTTAAAGCCACCTGAAGCCCGTTCATCCTGCAGTACATCCAGTGCATAGCCGGTATTACGGCGTTTCAGCGATCGCTTGGGATAGTGTTCCCGGATCACCGATGCATTTACCGGATCATTCAGCAACAATAACAGCTGCCGGTAAATGTGGCCCTCCAGCGTATCTCCGGCAGCCATCTCATCCATCTCCGCATCTGAACGGTATTTAAAAACCACTTCCTCGCCGTTGCTGAGCAATACGGTGGCTTCCAGCAAATGCTGGCGGGTATCTCCCCATACAATTGAATGCAGTCCGCAGGAATTATTTCCAACCATTCCGCCGATCATGGCCCTGCTGGCAGTGGAGGTTTCAGGTGCAAACAGTAATCCGTAGGGTTTTAAAAATGCATTCAGATCATCACGGATAATTCCCGGCTCCAGGCGCACCCACCGTTCGCCGGCATTTACTTCCAGGATCTTTTTAAAATATTTGGAAATATCCACCACGATCCCGTTGCCTACTACCTGCCCGGCCAGCGAAGTACCCGCAGCGCGGGGGATCAGTGATACGTTGTTTTGATTGGCAAAGCGGATCAGCGCTTTTACATCTTCTTTATTTTTAGGCAGTGCTACTGCCAGCGGCTGTTCCTGGTACACCGATGCATCTGTTGCATAAACCATTTTCTGCGCCTGATGCAGGCTGCTGCCGTCATAAAACAGCTCGCCGGAAAAAACCGTTTCTAGTTGCTTAAAATCCATGTACTGTGTTCTTGTGCTAAAGATAACGGATCCGGGCAAAACAAGCATGAGGTTATATCATGCCAGGCGTTTTGGGCCGGCGATGATCATAGCCAGGCGGGTTCTTTTAGCTGTGCAACCGGCACCGGTTATTGAAGTAGCTCGATGATGGTGTCGATCCGTATCGGCTTTACAATGTACCCTTTTATCAGCGGGTAGGTTTTTACCCGCTCCTGGTCTTCATCCGAAAAAGAGGAGGAAACCATGTACACAGGTATCTGGCTTGTAAACGCAGGATCCAGCTTGCTAAACGCTTCCATGAACTGCCAGCCATTCATTACCGGCATCTCAATATCCAGCAGGATCAGGTCTGGTAAAACCGGTGCTTCCGGATCGGTAAGGGCGTTGAATGCTTTTTGTCCGTTCTCAAAAAAATGCAGTCTGCAGGGTTTGGGTTGTTTGGCAAACAGCTTATCCATTAACAGCCGGTGGATCGGGTCATCATCTACTACAAATATCGCTCTGCCTTCAGTCATAAACAAGAGAAGTTATTTGAACCGTTTACTTCATTTCTTCTTTTTGGTGTTCAAATAAAATAGCAATCATACGGTTATTGCCTGAAATGCTGGATCGTGTATCTATCCAGATACATTTCACGTGCAAATTATCCGGTACCAGAGGGCATTCAAATTTATGACATTTTTTAATCCACCCAATAAAGAAATTCAAAAAGCCCGGGATCTTCCGGGCTTTTTGAAAAAAAATCTTCTGTAAGAAATTATTTTCCGATAATCTCAGCCATTGTTTTACCAATATCTGCCGGGCTGCTTACCACCGCAATACCACACTCGCTCATGATCTGCATTTTGGCAGCGGCCGTATCTTCGGCTCCGCCTACGATCGCTCCGGCATGCCCCATCCGGCGTCCGGGAGGTGCTGTTTGGCCGGCGATAAAACCTACTACCGGTTTTTTGTTACCATTTTCCTTGATCCAGCGGGCTGCTTCCGCTTCCATACCGCCACCAATTTCTCCAATCATCACAATGGCATCGGTTTCGTCATCCTGCATAAACAGCTCCACGGCTTCTTTTGTGGTGGTTCCGATGATCGGGTCGCCACCAATACCAATAGCGGTGCTGATACCCAGCCCTGCTTTTGCTACCTGGTCGGCCGCCTCGTAAGTAAGGGTGCCGGATTTGGAAACAATACCGATGCGTCCTTTTTTAAACACAAACCCTGGCATAATGCCCACTTTGCATTCATCAGCGGTAATAACACCCGGGCAGTTAGGACCAATTAAACGGGTACCCGTACCCTGCAGGAAGTTCTTTACAACAACCATATCCTGTACAGGAATCCCTTCGGTAATGCATACCACCAGCGCAATACCGGCATCGGCAGCCTCCATAATAGCATCTGCAGCAAAGGCCGGCGGAACAAAAATAATGCTCACATCAGCGCCTGTTTGCTTTACACACTCCGCCACGGTATTAAATACCGGCCGGTCCAGGTGCGTAGTGCCTCCTTTACCCGGAGTAACGCCGCCTACCACATCGGTACCGTATTCGATCATCTGCGTAGCATGGAAGGTGCCCTCCGTACCGGTAAAGCCCTGAACTAATATTTTTGAATTCTTATTGACCAAAACTGCCATATCTTATTAATTATGTGTTTAAAAAAGCAAGTGCAAAATTAAGGGTTTGCCCTTTATACCCGTTATTCTTTTGAAGAGGGTTTGTTTTTGGAAGGATTCCCGATATGCCCGTCTCCATCCAGATCTACATTCAGCTTTTCTTCAATGGCGTCTTTTACGCCGGCCGGCATGTCTTTAGGGATCTCCCCCGTTTCCTGTATGGTACGCATACGTTTGGCATCCTTCAGGAACTCAGAAGCGAAAATAAAGTCGTTCAGTTTTTGATTTTCACTGAGGATGATCTCCTTATTGTTGCCCTCCCATTCCTTTTCGCCCTGGTGCATATAGGTGATATGATCCCCGATCTCCATTACGCTGTTCATATCATGGGTATTGATGATCGTAGTAATATTGTACTCCTGCGTGATTTCCTGTATCAGTTTATCGATCACCATGGAGGTTTGAGGATCCAGGCCGGAGTTGGGTTCATCGCAAAACAGGTATTTCGGGTTTAACACGATGGCCCGTGCCAGCGCCACGCGTTTCTGCATTCCACCGCTGATCTCCGAGGGAAACTTGCGGTACGCATCCTCTTTCAGTTGTACCCGCTCCAGTACCTGCTTTACCCGTTCTTTCTTTTTGGAATATTTGTCGCTGGTAAACATATCCAGCGGAAACATCACGTTTTGTTCTACCGTTTGACTGTCAAACAGCGCGCCTCCCTGGAAGAGCATGCCTATTTTTTCACGGATGTTTTTTTTCTCCACATCGTTCATGCTCACAAAATCATCCCCGTCATACAATACGCTGCCGGAACTGGGTTTTATCAGCCCCACCATGCATTTCATCAGCACCGTTTTTCCGCTGCCGCTGCTGCCGATGATCAGGTTGCACTTGCCCTCGTCAAAAACCACATCCACCCCTTTCAGGACCGCCTTATCATCAAAACTTTTTTTCAGATTTTTTATTTCAATCATGCTGTTGCGTTGCTGTTTTACAAAAGTAAAGCGGATAAGATATAGTCGGCCAGCAATAATAACACACAGGATACCACTACTGCCCGGGTACTGCTATGCCCGATCTCCAGTGCACCGCCTTTTACGTTATACCCGTAAAAAGCAGGAACCGCGGTAATGATAAAGGCAAATACAAATGATTTGATAAGGGCAAAATAAACGTTATAGGCTTTAAAGGCCATTACCAGGCCGGTATCAAAAATACTGGGGTCAATGATTCCCGCGGCGGTTCCGGCAAGACGTCCGCCCCAGATGCCCAGCACCATGGCCAGCATAATCAGGAGCGGAATGGTTACCAGGCCGGCCAGGATCTTGGGCAGTACCAGGTAACCCTTGGTATTGATCCCCATAATTTCCAAGGCATCGATCTGCTCACTCACCCGCATATTTCCAAGCTCGCTGGCAATTTTACTTCCTACCACACCGCAAAGCACGATACAACTCAGTGTGGGCGCAAATTCAAGGATCACGGTGTCTCTTACGATTTGGGCGATAGTGGTTTTGGGAATGATGGGCGATACCAGCTGGTAAGCCGTTTGCAGGGTGGATACCGCACCAATGAAAACGGAAATGATACAGATGATCCCTAATGAGCCGATACCGATGTCGTTGCACTGAAGCATGAACTGCTTCCAGTACATTTTGGAATTTTCCGGTTTCCGGAACATTCCCCCGGCCATTTTGATAAATTCCCCAAGCTCTCTTAATATTTTCAATGGATTGCTTTTAAAAATGGATCAATCAGTTTTTCTTTTTAACAGCCGCTTTGCTTTCCGGTCTTCTGCAACAGGCGGTTTTGTTTTTAATTGCGCATCAATAACTGCGATCATGGCCATATTTACAATATTGCTTACCGTGCTGCCCAGCTGCAACAGATGCACCGGCTTTTTTAATCCCATTACAATGGGCCCTACAGCATCGGTGGACCCGATCTCCAGCAGGATATTGTAGGCAATGTTTCCCGATGCTAAGTTAGGAAAGATCAGCGTGTTTACCTGTTGTCCTACCAGATCGCTAAACGGGTATATTTCCTGCAACAGCCCGTTATTCAGCGCAATATTGGCCTGCATTTCGCCATCTACGATCAGATCCGGCATTTTTTCCTTTACCAGCATTCTTGCCTGGGACACGAGTTTGGCTTCGGGCGATTTACTGCTGCCAAAATTCGAATAACTGAGCATGGCGATGCGGGGCGTAAGATTAAAGGCCTTTACTTCCTTTGCGGTCAGCAATACGATCTCTGCAAGTTCTTCTGCTGTGGGGTTAAAGTTCACGGTTGTATCCGCAAGGAATAGCGGTCCTTTTTTGGTCATAACCAGGTACATCCCCGCCACCCGGTTTACGCCGGGTTCCGTGCCAATAATCTGCAACGCCGGGCGGATGGCCTCGTCATATTTTTTGGTAAGACCGGCCAGCATACAGTCTGCATCGCCCTGCTCCACCATCATACACCCGAAATGATTGCGTTCCTTCATCAGCTTGTGCGCCTCTTCCTTCGTATATCCCTTGCGGGCCCGCTTCCGGAAAAAGAGTTCGCCATACTCCTTCCGTTTTTCAATCATATCTTCACTCCGCGGATCAAAAATGGCCATTCCCGAAATATCAATGCTGTTTTCCGCAGCGATGACCTCGATCTCTTTTTTATCGCCGATCAGCTGCGGGTAGCCGATCCCCTCGTCTAAAACGATCTGGGCGGCTTTTAAGATTTTTACATTTTCTCCTTCCGCAAATACAATACGCTTGGGAGCCGATCGCGCTTTGGCGCCCATTGCCCGCAACACCTGGTTGTCTACACCCAGCCGTTTATCCAGTTCCCTGCTGTAATGTTCCCAGTCGTGTATCTGGTGATAGGCCACACCGGTTTCCATGGCCGCCCGCGCCACAGCGGGTGCTACGGCGGTTAACAAGCGCGGGTCAAGCGGTTTCGGAATGATATAATCTGCACCAAAAGCCATTTTCTCCTGGTTATACGCCAGGTTTACGATATCGGGTACCGGCATTTTAGCCAGCCCTGCCAGCGCTCTTACCGCGGCCAGCTTCATTTCTGTATTAATCACCCGGGCCCGTACATCCAGGGCACCCCTGAAAATATAGGGAAAGCCCAGCACGTTGTTTACCTGGTTGGGATAATCACTGCGGCCGGTTGCCATAATAATATCTTTCCGGGCACCGGTAGCAGCTTCCCAGGGGATCTCCGGATCGGGGTTGGCCATGGCAAAAACAATCGGATTTTTGGCCATACTTTTAACCATATCTGCAGAAACGGTATTACCAGCGCTCAGGCCGATAAATACGTCGGCACCTTTCATGGCCTCCGCCAGGGAAAGTTCGCCGGTGGCATTGGCAAAAGGAAGTTTCATTTCCTCCAGATCGGTCCGGTCTTTACGTAAAACGCCATGTTTATCAAACATCAGGAAATTGGAAGGTTTGGCCCCCAACTCCTGGTACAATAGTACACAGGCCATGGCCGCAGCCCCGGCACCATTTACCACAAACTTTACTTTATCAATCTTTTTCTTCTGAATTTCCAGCGCGTTGATGAGTGCGGCTGCACTGATAATGGCCGTGCCATGCTGGTCGTCGTGCATTACAGGAATATTCATCTGCCTGCGCAGTTCCTGTTCAATATAAAAACATTCGGGCGCCTTGATATCTTCCAGGTTGATGCCGCCGAAAGTGGGTTCGAGCGCCTTTACAATTTCAACAAACTTCTGGGGGTCTTTTTCGTTCACTTCGATATCAAACACGTCAATATCTGCAAAAATCTTAAACAGTACACCCTTACCTTCCATTACGGGCTTGCTGGCCTCCGGTCCTATATCGCCCAATCCCAATACGGCAGTGCCGTTGCTGATTACCGCCACCAGGTTACCTTTTGCGGTATATTTATATACATTCTCTACGTTCCGGGCAATTTCCAGGCAGGGTTCCGCCACACCGGGCGAATAAGCAAGTGCCAGGTCCCGTTGGGTTTTTGCCTTTTTTGTTGGAATTACTTCAATTTTCCCCGGTCGTCCTTTTGCGTGATAGGCCAATGCCTGTTCCTTTCGTAGATCATTCTTTGCCATATGAATTCTTTCGGGGTATTAACCGGTTTTTAGACGCCCGAAAAGTAAATCAATCCGCCAAATATGCAAAATAATTATTTGTTCCGCAGGGCCTTGCGTTGCCCCGCAAAGGCTGAACAGACTGTCATTTGCGCCTTGTTCCGGCCCCGGTCCTTTTCAGGTGTTTTTGGAAGAAAACGCCTTCATTTATGAAGGCCGGCGCTGCAGGCATTACCCGGGCTACCGCATCTTTTTTATACGTGCAAACCTGCCAAAGTATGCCAATATTCCATCGAACCTGTTGAAGAACAAGGCCTAATAAAAACAGTACGGTTCATTCGTCCGTTTTAGCGGATGGTTACCTTTTTTCCGGAGATGGCTGTTAAGGAATCCCGCACCCGGGTGGTATCGGTTGCAGCCGTAGGCAGTTTCATAATAATGGCGTATTGAACAGAATCCAGCCGCTCCAGTTCTACCGGCCATGAGATCCGTTTGAGCTGATTATAGCGTTTGGATGCGCGGGGCTCTTTTGTAACCTCCAGTACATAGGTTGTTACACCGGGAGTAGAGGTTGGCACCGGCGCGGTATTCACCGGGGCTACTGCCGGCTTATGGGTAGTATCGGTTTTTTCGGTAACAACAGGTGCCGGCTGATCCGTAGTTTCCGGAGCCACCGCGGTTTCACGGGGCGTTCCCGTTTTAGAGTAAAACCAAATGGTAGCGGCAATGGCAATTACCGCCAGTACAATTATGATGATCGCCGGCTTTTTTGATCGGCCATTTCCTGGCTTTTCGTCAATATAGCTTTGGGGTATGGTATTTCTTTCTGTAATCGGCACATCTTTCTTCTTTGGCGGAAGGGCCGTTGTATTTGAAATAAAGTCATAGGAGCCATCTGCTTTTTTTAGCAGGGTACCGATCCCGTTAAAAAGGTAGGGCTTTCCGGTATTTAAAAACCGGATGGCATCCTCCAGTTGCGAATGCAGGTCGGAAATAGCCAAAACCTTCATTTTCCCCGTTTCCGAGGAAATATAATCCACTACCGGCTCGTCAAACCCATCCACCGGCCGTTGTTCAAACCGCACATTCGGATGCTCCGGGTCACTGTTGTTTTCGGCATAAAAAACTCCCAGCCCGGGCAAGCTTAACTGCTTATGGGCGAACAGGTATTGGGCTAATAATGACGCTAGTTTCACAAACAATTAATTGAACTGCAATATATGCAAGATTTGTTACACTTACAAAACTGCTTGTTTTTCATGTACCTTTGGGGGGTCATGTATACCAAAGAAGAGGAAGCTTTTATAAAGTATTGGGAAGCCCACCGGCTTAAGAAAAAAAGATCATTAAAAAATTTCCTTATCAGTGCACCATTGGGCATCTTGCTGGTAGTCAGTATTTTTATCAATTTTTTCAGCGGCTGGTATAAAAAAGCCGCCATGGAAGCCAACGCAGATCCGTCGCTTTTTTTAATTTTGCTGATCGCCGGTGTTATTATTGTTGCGTTTATTGCCGTCTTTTCGTCTTATCACAAGTGGGATATCAATGAAAACTACTACAAATCCTTGCTGGCCCGAAAAAACAAAAAGTAATTAATTGATTTATAAATAGATTCGTTTAAATTTTTTAAATTGAGAGAATGAAAAAAAAGTTATTCCTACCCGTAGCAGCTGTTGCTGCCGCCGTAACGATGCTGGCTTCCTGTATTAAAAACGATGGCCCAACCTGCTATCCCAATACACTGGAAAAAGACCGGGCGGTGATTGATTCCTTCATCGATAAAAATCCCTCTGTAAGTTATCTGAGCTTTAATTCTACCTACAGTGCATATATGGGTGTTGCAGATCCCGGAACCGGCAGTCAGCCCAAGGATGATTCACTGGTAAGCTTTAAATATACCATGTCCCTGATGAATGGAACCGAGATCGGAACATCGGATGAGATCAAAACAAATTCGAATGGAACGCCGCTCCGTTTAAAGGATCTGATCGATCAGCAAGGCCAGCCTTCGCTCTATTATGCAGCGCTTTCCACATTGAAAAAAGGCGGTAAGTTTAAAGTGATCCTGCCTTCTTCCATCTATTTCTCCTGCGCTCCGCAAACGATCAACGGGAAAAGCGTTCCGGGCTACTCCCAGTTGATTTATGATTATATCCTTACCGATGTAAAAGCACCGAACTAATGAGGACCCAAGCTATAAAAACGCGGATCGCTTCCGTACTGGCTCTGTCGTTCCTGGTGGTACTGATAGCACGATGCTCAAAATCTGACGATCAATCCATTTGCCTTCATAAGCTCACCCTGAGCCAGGACCGGCAGATCATCGATTCCTTTCTGCAAAAGAACGGAACCAGTGCATTGTATAGTTTCGACGAACAGGCATCCGTTTACTATTATATCGAAAATCCGGGCACAGGCACTACCAAACCTACGGTTGATTCGCTGGTATCCTTTCAGTACACCGGAAAACTGATGAACGGGACCATTGTGGATGCGTTTACCTCAAAGCAGCCCCCCACCGCTCCGCTGAGAGATTTTAGCTCCGGCGTGCACCTGGTGTACGCGCTTAGCAAAATTTCAAAGGGAGGAAAGATCCGGCTGGTGATCCCTTCTACATCGCAGTTTGGTTGTATATCAGTTATGGGCATTAATATGATACCTGCAAACTCGCAGCTGGTTTATGAATACGAGCTCATTGATATGACTACCAATCAGTGATTATTTTAAATTAAAAAAACAGAGTTTAGACCCTTATATGAAAAAATTGTATGGACTGGCGTTGATTGGATGCGTTGCGATGATCGGTTGCCTCAAAAACGATGATGTGAAGCAATGTACCCCTAAGACCGTAGAGAGTGAAAAAGCGGCGATGACAAAATTTGCTGCAGACAGTGCCATTAACGTTACTACTGATGCCAGCGGCATCATGTACGAAGTCATAACCCCCGGAACTGGTATTACCCCTTCGGCAAGCAGTACGGTTACGGCAAAATACGTAGGCCGGTTTTTAAATGGCCGCGGGTTCGATTCTTCCTATGTAAGAGAACCTAACGGCACTTCGTTTTCTTTAAATGGGGTTATTGCCGGATGGCAGCTGGGTATTCCCAAGATAAAGGAAGGCGGAAAGGTTAAACTCATCATTCCTTCTTCTTTAGCTTACGGCTGTACCGGATACCGGAGCATTCCTCCAGATCAGCCGCTTTACTTTTATGTGGAACTGGTAAAAGTTCAGTAATGAAAGATGGCCAGACAACACTTATTTAATGAATACTACAACCCCGGTTCATCCGGGGTTTTTGATTTAAAACCGGATACTGCTATCAATAATACGGTGCCGGCCGGCTTTATCAAACAGCCCTCACACTTTGGGGAAAAGCGGCCGGCAGTTCTGCACAATCCGGTCATTTATGTAAATTCGCCCCGGGGAGGGCAATGATCCCTTTCGCTGAATCATTAACACATCATCTATGAACAGAAAATTATGCGCTGGCCTGGTGGTCATACTCGGTCTTTTGATCGCTGGCTGTATTAAGGAAGAAACCACTGCTGCCTGCGATCTCAAACCTGCCACCAGCGATACCACACAGATGAAACAGTATATTAAAGACAGCGCCATCGATGTTGTAGTTGATCCCAGCAACTGGGTCATGTGGCAGGTAATCCGGGAAGGCACCGGAGCCCGGCCGGAGCCCAACAGCCAGGTAACGATTAAATTTATGGGCCGGCTGCTGACCGGACAGGGATTTGATTCCAGCTCGGCTAAAAACCCCGACGGAATGACGCTCCGGCTAAACGCGGCCATACCAGGACTTTATCTTGGCCTATCCAAGATCCGGGAAGGCGGCGCCATTAAGCTGCTCATTCCTTCAGCACAGGCCTATGGGTGCGATCCCCGGTATGGCTCATTAACCAATCAGCCCCTGTTTTTTAATATTGAACTGGTAAAAGTGAGTAATTGATCGAAGCATTTTATTAAGCATGCGGTGTGTTCTTTTTTCTAACCGTTGAACAGATCGATACCGCTTTGAACTTAAATCCCATTTTAGCCGCCCGGGTATACTGATATCTCTGAACGGTATGACCAATTGACTTTTGACACGCCTGTTTGTTTTCTTATCCAATCAACCAGTTTGTTGTATTTTCGGTCTCTAAAGATTGAACCATGCAATACGAACCGATTTCGGTTTTTGATATGTTGAAAATCGGTATAGGGCCTTCCAGCTCGCATACATTAGGTCCCTGGCGGGCTGCCGAACGCTTTTTGGGCTTTTTAATGCAGCAGGGAAAACTGGAACAGGTAACGTCTTTGAAAGTGCTGTTATATGGTTCCCTTGCCAAAACAGGTGTGGGGCATGGTACCGATATCGCCGTACAACTGGGGCTCTGCGGGTATGACCCGGTGACCTTTGATGTAGAAAAGATTGACGCAACGATTGCCACAATACGGCAAACCAAAAGCCTGGTGCTCGCCGGGCGCAGGCCCATCTTTTTTGATCCCCAAACGGCGATTGAATTCCTTTTTACGGAAACCCTGCCCTACCACTCTAACGGGCTCACCTTCCTGGCCTCATTGGAAAACGGGGAGCATATGGCCAAAACCTATTATTCTATTGGCGGTGGTTTTGTAAAAGAAGAAGGCGAGGATGCCGTTTTAAACAACCATGTACTTCTGCCCTTTCCCATCGACAATGGCGATGACCTGTTGCGCTGGAGTATTAAAACAGGACTTTCAATCAGCGAAATTGTTGCCGAAAATGAGCAGGCCTGGCGCAGTGAGCAGGAAACCAATGAGGGACTTACAAAAATATGGGATGCCATGCGCGACTGTATTTACCGGGGCTGTCACAAAACCGGGGTGTTGCCCGGTGGTTTGAATGTAAGGAGGCGTGCTGCCGCGCTCAACAAAAAGCTCATTGGAGAAGCCTCTTACGATTCCTATGAAGAGTGGATCCGTCTCATTCGCAAGGGAGGCAGCAGTTTTCGTTATACGCTGGATTGGGTAAGCTGTTTTGCCCTGGCGGTAAATGAAGAAAATGCTTCTTTTGGCCGGGTGGTAACGGCGCCTACCAACGGCTCTGCCGGCGTGATTCCGGCGGTACTCCATTATTTTATTATTTTCTGTGCCGATGCGGAGCATAACACGAATACCTCCGAGCGGATCCGGAAGTTCCTGATGACCGCCGCTGAAATTGGCAGCATCTTTAAAAAAGAATCTACGATCTCCGCTGCCATGGGTGGCTGCCAGGCCGAGATCGGCGTTTCCTCTTCAATGGCCGCCGCCGCACTCACCGAAGGACTCGGCGGCTCGCAAAAGCAGGCAATGATGGCCGCTGAAATTGCCATGGAACATCATTTGGGAATGACCTGCGATCCGATTGGCGGCCTGGTACAGGTACCCTGCATCGAGCGGAATACCATGGGCGCTATCAAGGCTATTACCGCATCACAGCTGGCCCTGCAAAGCACCCCAGATTTTGCACGCGTATCCCTGGATGATGTAATTAAAACCATGTGGGATACTGCCCAGGACATGAACTTTAAATATAAGGAAACTGCAGATGGTGGCCTGGCCGTAAATGTACCGCTGAGCCTGCCGGAGTGTTAATGGATGATCGTTCCCTGCGGGAATGTAAAATATCCAATATGAAATTTTAAATGTAAAAGTGATGATGCCGTTGCTGCTCAATGATCTTCCTGCTAATTGACGCCTATACCGCGGAACCGGAAATTGAGCATCCTCATCAAGCAGGAACGGAATCTAACCTGGAACTTTAAACATTAAACCTGAAACCTTCTCCTGCGGGAATTTAAAATATCCAATGTGAAATTTTAAATGTAGAAGTAAAGAGCCGTTACTGCTCAATGGCCTTTCCGCTGATCGATAGCTACCCCTGAACCGGAAGTGAAGCATCTGCAAGCAGCAACGGAATCCAACCTGGAACCTTAAACCTTAAACCTGGAACTATAAACCTGAAACGTTAAACTACCCCTCATACCCAACATCCTCCGGCAGGTTTCTTCCATCTGCAGCGGCAGTAGCCAGTTCATCGCAGCGGTTATTATACGGGTTATCGGCATGCCCTTTCACCCACACAAACCGGATCTGGAATTTTTTGGCAAGATGATAGTATTGCATCCACAGGTCCTTATTTTTTTTTCCGCCTTTAAAATCGGTACGAACCCAGTTATTCAGCCACCCCTTGGTAACCGAATTCACTACATACTGACTGTCTGAATAAATGGTAACAGGCAGCTCCGCTGTCTTCAGTGTTTTGAGCCCTTCAATTACCGCCATCAGCTCCATGCGGTTGTTTGTAGTACGCCGGAAGCCGCCGGATAGTTCTTTCAGGTGCCTTCCATACATCAACAATACACCATAACCACCCGGCCCCGGATTGCCGCGGGCTGCCCCATCCGTATAAATCGTAATTCCCTGGGATTGCATAGCAAACAAAGATAATGGTCTTTAATAATCGGTTTATGGAACTTTTCAAAACCACACTCTCATTTCGGAAAAAACAGCTCATTTATGATCTCAGTCCGCTACTTGAAATCCATCATGCATCTTACGTTATGCCATTGCATCGCCGTGTTTTTCCTGCCGGGATGCGGGCAGGCTGCAGCACCATCCCTTGCACCGGTAACTGCAGAACCGGCGCCGGTTTCCGCTGACGCGCCGCTGTCTGTTTCCGGTATCAAAACACCACCGGGGTACACCCGCAGCAACACTCCGGTTGCCGATTTTGGTTTCTATTTAAGGCAGTTAAAACTTAAAAGCAACAACACTGTTTTTCTTTTTAACGGGGCACCAAAAGCCAACCAGCAGGCGCAATATGCGGTACTGGACATCAGTGTTGGTAATAAAGATCTGCAACAATGCGCAGATGCTGTAATGCGCCTGAGGGCCGAATACCTGTTTGTGGAAAAGCGATTTGAACAGATCCGGTTTTATGCCGGTGATGGCACCTGGATCTCCTACGCCGCCTGGCTGAAAGGAATCCGGTACAAACTTTCGGGAAACAGGCTGGTTCACCGCACACCTGTATCACCTACACATGCATCCCTGTTACAGTATCTTGACATTGTATTTTCCTACTGCGGAACCGCTACATTACCGGCATCCCTTTATAAAAAACCAATAACGGCCATGCAGCCGGGCGATATATTGTTAAAACCTGGCGCGCCCGGGCACGCGGTGATCGTTGTCGATATGGCACAAAACAATAAAAGTGAAAAGATCTATCTTTTGGCGCAAAGTTATATGCCGGCGCAGGATATACATATTCTCAAAAATCTTTCCGGCAAACCTTCCGGGCCCTGGTACGCATTGCAGGGCAATAACGACGTTATTCAAACTCCGGAATGGACCTTTTATAAGGATCAGTTATACGGTTGGAAATAAAAAGCAGCTGGTGCTATTCCGGTTTGCGGAGCAGTCGTTTATCCATAGGCATATGCCGGCTATAGATCACTTTTACATGTTCAAAGTCCGGATGGGCCGGGTTCAAAAGATAATTGTATTCCTCCTGCATCACGGCAGACGGAACCTTCAGGGCAAGAAACGCGCCTTCCTGCACAAACCTGTCTCCGATATGCTTCAACTGGTCCGGGGCCGGATTATGAAACCATTCTTCCGGTAACAGCGCAGGAGACAATTCCTGAACACTCCATTCCGGTATCTCCAGTCCCAGAATGCAAAGATCCAGTTTTACAACAGTTGTCAGGTGTACCACACTTTCCAGCAGCGCCAGCGATGGAGAAGCTGCGGTATACAGCACATAAGTGCCCCTGCTATGCCATCGCCCGGGGAAGCGCGCAGCCCCCGTACCACTCAGGTCATCTATATACGCGCACTTGCTAATTCGGTACACTTTCATAGTTCATTGTTTGCAGCAGGTCTCATTATTCCGCTTTGGTTATAAGGACCGGTTATAGCCGGGGGATCGTTATGCAAATATGCCTTGTTCTATACGCCCCAGTTCATCCATAAGGAGTTCTATACCGATGGATGTATCAAGATATTCAATAGGTTTTTTTGCACCGAGGGCATCTACGGGTGTTACCATCCAGGTTTTAAAAGTGTCCAGGCCGTCAAAAACTTCCGCCCCTCTTGCATACAGCCGGGCCAGTTCAATAATCCGTTCGGATTGACCGGCATTGAGTTTTTGAGCAGGAGTATACCGCCGTAATGTTCGGTCGGAAGTGTGAATCATGCCAGCGATCTCGGCACTGGATACACCCATCACCTGTGCCAGATGATCCAGGGCTTTTTTGGGCAGGCCTTCACGGATACGGCCAATAAAATCAGCGGTATTATGAATCGTTTTAAAGGCCTGATCATCCTTGAGCCCCATTAATACAATAGGGTAATGTACACTGCTGAAACGGGTGTAATATGCTGCTGCCGGTTCTTCCAGAAGATTGGCTGGTACATTTTCTTTACCATTTTTTTTTCTTGTGGATTTCATCTTCTGTATTTATGACCCAAATTTACGGTCATTTGTCCGGTTTATGAAATTTTTCCTGCACCTCGGTTCTTTTTCTTTACCGGACCATAGAAATTAATTCAGGCGCTAAGGTAACAATTCCCAAAAATGGGCTAATTTGGGTGCAACAAAACCTGTTTAACGAAATACAACAATGAGCCAACTGCTAAAAATCACCACGCTGATCTATGCACTAATCATACCCTGTATACCCGCTTTGAGCCAGTCTGCCCCACAACAAAAACAGCTGCACGTTTCATTTGCGCCCCTATCGTCCGTAGAAAATTTCCGTTGGTCCATTGCCGGAAATGAGCAGGGTACCAACCCAAATATCTTATCCGAGTTAAATTTTACCAGGTTAAAGCGAACCGGTTTTTCCATACAGGGATGCTATCAGCTTAGCAATCGTTTTGGATTGAAAGCTGCGGCAATTGTACAATACGGATATTCCGGCCGGGTTACCGATATTGATTATGCGGGTAATAACCGAAGAGGGCTCGTTACATTTCTCAAATTCCGGAGCAGGAAAAACAACACCTGTGATTACTGGTTGCAGGGCCGCTACCAGCTGCTGCGGAGTGGAATGGTTTCCGTGGCTGCCGGAGGCGGTTATTTTATTTCAAAGGCCGGCTACCGGATGCAGGGACGTTTGGATGCAGATATAAAAGGCATCTATAATGCGCAATGGCAGGGTCCGCTTTTGGATATCGACGCTGCGATCATGCTTCCGCAACACTGGGAGATCCGGGCAGATATCACCGGTCAATACCATACCTATTACGCGGAAGGCGATTGGCGGCTCCGTTCCGATTTCAGGCATCCGCTTAGTTTTATTCACCGTGCCAGGGGCTGGGGGATCAACGGGCTGCTGGGGCTACATTACCAGCTCAACCCGCAGGTGGGGCTGCAACTTAAAGGCTTCCTGCAGCGATGGCAGACCGGTACCGGAAGCGACCTGTTATACATGGCAGACGACCGCCAGGTGTCAACCCGTATGAATGAATCCATAAAGAAACAATTGGGAATCGGGCTGGAAGCCGTATTTGGATTCTGATGAAAGAAGCCATGCCTTCCGACGGCCGTCAATAAGATGGCGGGGCAAATAACCGATACCTTTTCGCAGATTACAAGAAAGGGAACCCGGTACTCACTAAAAACCTTGGGAGCGTACCAAAACTGCCTTGCGGCAAGAGCGCCTGCTTGTAACCTTGTTCCACAAAAAAACCGCCCGGAGGCGGTCTTTTATACTCTATAATCGTATTGTATTGCTTAGAAAATATAACGGATACCTACCTGCATGCCCCAGGTGCTACCAAAGCCAACGTTTCTTTTGTATATTTTAGGCTCCCCTGTTGGATCAAAAGTGAACTTTCCACTTGAAACACCTAAAATGCTTTGTTCGGCAAATGATCCATAATTCAGGGCATAAACGTTACCCCATGAGTTGTTCAGTAAATTCAGGAAATTTTCAACATCCACACTCGCCTGTAATGTATGCCTGTGACCACCTGCCCTCACTGAAAAATCCTGTAAAATCCTCAGGTTTAATTGGTTCGTCCAGGGCAGTAAATTGCTATACCGGTCAACAAATTTTCCCTTGTGATCATTTAAAAACTTATCATTTTGCACAAAAGTCCAAAACGCATCGGCCTGCTGTACAGGGGTATAAGTTCCTTTCACAGAGCCATCAGGATTTCTTGTTGTTAAAGTAGTAAACTGCTGCTCTAACCCATCTCTTGAGGTTGGAACATACAAAAGATCGTTACCTGTACCGTCGCCGTTAACATCACCAGAATATTTGTAATGGTATCTTCCTTGTGAAGATCCTGAATAGAACAATCCGAACGTTGTTGCCATTGCTTTATTTGCATACTCCAGCCTGTAGGAGAAATAGGCAGTAACCCGGTGGGGAACGGAATAGGCTGAATAGGATAATTCAGGGTCATTGGGATTAAGAATAATATTATTCTGAGTCCATGAGCTTTGCGAACGGTCGCCGTTATTGGGCGATACATCTTTTGCTATATTGTAGGTGTAGGCAATTGACCCCTGCCAGTTATGAGAAAACCTTTTCTGAATTTGGGCGGTAAGAGCCAGTGAATACCCTTTTGAAGTATTGTCCATTACCAATACATCTGTAAGCCCTTTAACCGTTGTCAAATAGCGTTTATAATATTTCCAAGGCTGATCTCCTCTTGTGGAATCCCTCGACGGACCAAGGTTCGCATTCCAGTGATACACCCCATTTATTGTTTTAGAATAGATCGCTTCCAGGGTAGCCACAAAATCACGTGCAAAGGACTTGTCTATTGCCAGGTTATTCCTCCATGTCTGCGGCATTTTAAAATCAGGAGCTGTTACGCTATAATATGCCCCTGAAACAATATCCCTTTTCGTAGGCAGCGGATCGGGAACATATTTCGTTCTGTCGGGATCAAATTTACGGTCCTTTGCATCCACACCGCTTTTGGTAATCATCGTATTCAGCACATTGTTATCGGAAGATTGGTTTACGAGCCAGATAAAGGGAATTCTTCCTGTAAAAATACCTGAACCACCTCTGAGCACCCAACTGTTATCCTGAGACAGGTTATACGTAAAGCCCACTCTCGGAGACACCAGTATGCGCTGTTTCGGCCAGGTACTAACATCTGCTCTGAAATCATTTCCATTCGGGTCTTTCAGTAATACGGCATAAAGCGAATCATTCTTTATGCGTTCACCCGGATAGAACGGCAAATCAAACCGTAAACCATAGGTAAGCCGGAAACGGGGATTTACGGTAAAGATATCCTGAAGATAGAAACCAAGCTGGCCAAATTTGGCAGCAGCAGGCGTAATTCCGTTCCGATCTGTATTGCTGTAAGTAAGTGCAAAAACTGTGGGTGAAGAATCCTTTAAAAAATCATTCAATGAATTAAACCGGTAATAGCTCTGACCTCCAAAATTTGAAAAGGAATTTTCAAATGTTAAATAATCGAAGCTGGCACCAGCCAATAAATTATGCCGGCCAACAGTATAGCTGAAATTATCCGCAACATTCCACGTTGTATTTTTGAGATCATTATTATAAGAATATATTTCTGAACCAAAGCTCATTAACACGTTATTTGCATCCCGCATAATGTCTACGAATGGGAACTGCTTTCCCGGGGTAGACCGGAAATCATGAATTTTCGTATAGGAAACCAATAACTGGTTTGTGCTGGAAGCCGATAATTTGCTGTTCAACTCTCCCACCACCGAATATACGTTGTTGTTCTGAACGTAATTTGAATTGGAAAAGTTCAAGCCGTTGATACTTGCTCCGGATCCGTTACTACCGGCACCAATCCGTCCGTTATTGATCCTTGGCGAAGGACCGCTGTTGGTATTAGTAAGCTGATCATCTTTGGTTTGCGACTGATTGTACCGAATTGAAAAGCGGTTCTTATCATTTATATTCCAATCCAAACGCACCAAAAATTTCGTATTGGTGGTGTTAAAATTATAACCTTGATATACACCAGGATCGTATTGATATTTACTCATCAGGTAGTTTCGCACACTATCCATTTGAGCCGCTGAAACGCTTTTCACAACATTGGGATTGTTCTTTTCTGCGTCCGTATATGCTACACCAAGCTGTCCGGGATTGGTTCTCTTCTCGTATTCAAAGTTTCCAAAGAAGAACAGTTTATTTTTAATAATCGGTCCGCCTACACTCGCTCCTACGAGGTTCGATGAGGATTTTTGTATAGAGGGTATGGTGGATCCGTCTACTTTTTTACCATTAAAGCTTTGATTCTTATAAAAATCGTATGCTGTAACATACAGGTTATTAGTTCCCCTCCTTGTTACCGCATTCAAACCGGCACCCGTAAACCCCGCCTGGCGTACATCATACGGAGCTACATTTATCTGCACCTGGTCAATCGCATCAATAGATATCGGCTGAGAAGCTCCTCCGGGAAGTGCATTCGAACCCAAACCGAAGTTATTGTTAAACAAAGAGCCGTCAATAGTAATACTGTTCAAACGTGGACTCATCCCCATAAAACTTGTCCCGCTTGAAGTGTTATTGCTTTGAGGAGTCAGCCTCGACACATTCATCAGACTTCTGCTGATATTTGGAAAGTTTAATACCTGCGTTCTCGAAACGTTAGTAGCGGCACCCGTCCGCTGATTCCTTGCAGCAGCAGCATTCACCACCACTTCCGTAAGTACCTGGGAGGTATTTGTCATTTCCACCGTTGCATTATAGGTATCACCAAGGGGTATGTTAATCTCTGTTTTTACATATGTTTCAAAGCCTACATTGGTCACTTCCAGTTTATATGGGCCGCCAGGGTTAATATTTTGAATATCAAATACCCCTCCTTTCCTTGTAGTTGTGGTGTAAACGGTATTGGTAGGCTCATGTGTCAGCACAACCGTAGCGCCTACCAGTACTTCATTTTTAGGGTCTTTAACAACCCCCGTAATACTACTGGTAGTTACCTGGGCGTGCAGAAAAGCCGTGGAGAGAAGCGCCACAGCTATGAATAGATAAATCTTCTTTAACATAATTTTGGGATTAAGTTGATTTCGGGGCAAAGAAACAGAATAAATTTTAACATTTAGGGCTCGAATATTAACAAATTGTAACCACAGGCCTAACAGCTGTTAATTTTTGACCGGGATCAATTTCGCTATCCAAAATGTATATTTCAAATATCCGGGCTTTGTTGATTGAAAATCAAGTGGCAAGCTTCCATTTTTAGGTATTATGGGGAGGTGCTGAGGGGTGGCGTTCATCCCCGCCGTAAACCTGCACTAAGCATCCTTTCCGCAAAATCCTGAATCGGGTCAATATTGAATTGAGCTGTGATGATCACTTTGTAATAATTTTAAATATCACAGATTTTTTATTACAACAGAACGCTGGTGGAACCTGCATGTTCCGGAACGGGAGCACGTTTCACAAATGCCACCGGCGTTGGCGCCTGTAATAAGGATTAGCGGAAACCACAAAACCAAACCCCGCTTACAATCGTTATCTTTGTATAAATTTCAGCAATACATATGTTTGATACAATAGAAAGTGCCATTGAGGCGATAAAAAATGGCCAACTCGTTATCGTTGTAGACGACGAAGACCGTGAGAATGAAGGCGATTTTATTACCGCTGCAGCAACCATTACTCCCGAAATTGTAAACTTTATGGCCAAAAACGGACGCGGGCTCATCTGCACGCCGCTTCCCGAGGAGCGGTGCGATGAGCTGAACCTGCCCCCGATGGTTACAAACAATACGGCGCTGCATGAAACGGCCTTTACCATTTCGGTAGACCTGCTGGGCAACGGTTGCGGTACGGGTATTTCGGCATCAGACCGGGCCAAGACCATCGAGGCCCTGAATAATCCCTTTACCAATCCATCAGACCTGGGCCGCCCGGGGCATATCTTTCCCCTGCGTTCAAAAAAAGGCGGGGTATTGCGTCGCGTAGGGCATACAGAAGCAGCAACCGACCTGGCACGACTCGCCGGATTTCCTTACCCGCATGGTGCCGTACTGGTAGAGATCATGAATGATGATGGTACCATGGCCCGGCTTCCGGACCTGGTGGAAGTGGCCAAAAAGTTCGATCTGAAACTGATCAGCATCAAAGACCTTATCGAATACCGCCTGAAGCGCGATTCACTTATCGAGGAAATCGTGCGGGTAAATATGCCTACCCAATACGGCAACTTCACCCTGGTAGCGTTCAGGGATAAGAACAGTAATAATGAGCATCTTGCGCTGGTAAAAGGAGAATGGGAAAAGGGCGAACCGGTACTTACCCGGGTGCATTCTTCCTGTTTTACCGGCGATATCCTGGGTTCCCTGCGTTGCGATTGCGGCGATCAGCTGCACAAAGCCATGCAAATGGTAGAACAGGAAGGCAAAGGCATTATTTTATATATGAACCAGGAAGGCCGCGGTATTGGTCTTATGAACAAGTTAAAAGCATATAAACTGCAGGAAAACGGCATGGATACCGTTGAAGCCAACCTGCACCTGGGCTTTAAAATGGACGAACGGGATTATGGCGTGGGTGCCCAGATCCTGCGCCACTTGAACGTAACCAAGCTGCGCCTGATGAGCAACAATCCGCGGAAGCGCGTAGGCCTCATCGGCTACGGGCTGGAGATCGTGGAAAGTGTGCCCATTGTGATCACTCCCAACGAGCACAATGAAAAATACCTGCGCACCAAAAAAGAAAAACTGGGACACGAGTTTTAAATCATTGTCAGCATATCATTTCCTTTATGGAATCGGAGGTCGTTTGCATCCCATAGCAAACGACCTTTCTTTTATGGGTAAATACCTGCTCCTGTTACTCCTCCTTGCCTGTGGTATGTATGCTTATAAAATATCCGGCCACACAAACCGGCCCGGAAGATCGCCGGCCACCATCCCTGCAAAGCCGGATCATAGCTATAAACCCGGTGCAAACCGGCTGCCGGCCATTAAGGAACGGATCCGGAAACAAGGCTTCAATCCGTCCGTTGTGTTTCTGATCGATATGCGGCAGCCCTCCTCCCGGAAACGCTTTTTTGTATACGACCTCAACCGGGATACGGTTATAACCTCAGGCCTGGTAACCCATGGGCGCTGTAATGAACGGTGGCTGGAGGGACGGCAATACAGTAATGCGGCAGGTAGCCGGTGCACTTCGCTGGGTGACTATAAAATCGGGAAACCGTACCAGGGAAAATTCGGGCTGGCCTATAAACTATACGGGCTGGATAGCAGCAACAGCAAGGCCTTTGAGCGGTTTGTGGTGCTGCATTCCCATGCCTGCGTACCTGAAAAAGAAGTCGGTTATGAAATTTGCCAAAGCGACGGCTGTCCTACGGTAAGCGCCGGTTTCCTAAAAACACTGCAACCGGTTATTGATACCGCTGCACGCCCCATCCTGCTTTCTATATTTGAGTAATCCGCCTGCCGGATCATTGTTTCCGGATACCTGGTTCAGAAACATAAAGCCCGGAACCTCAAACATCAAACTTTATCTATCTTTGCCGCCTATGAGTAAAAAAGGAGCAATCGTTTTAAGTGGGGTTCGGCCAACCGGGCAACTCCATTTGGGGAATTATTTTGGTGCATTACGGAACTACGTAAAAATGCAGGACGAATACAACTGCTATTTCTTTATAGCCGATCTGCATTCACTGACCACGCATCCGGATACAAAGGAATTAAGGGAACATATACTTTCTGTTACCTCGTATTACCTGGCCAGCGGACTGGATCCGGACAAATGTGTATTGTATTGCCAAAGCGACCTGCCGCAAACAACGGAACTGTATCTTTATTTAAATATGCTGGCCTATAAAGGAGAACTGGAAAAAACCACCACCTTTAAGGACAAGGTAAAACTGCAGCCGGAAAATGTAAACGCCGGGCTGCTCACCTACCCTGTTTTAATGGCTTCAGATATCCTTATTCACCGCGCCATGTATGTGCCCGTAGGAAAGGACCAGGAGCAGCACCTGGAAATGACGCGTACCTTCGGCAACCGTTTTAACCACCGCTATGGCGAGGTATTTCCCGAGCCGAAGGCGTTCAACTACGGAGCGCAACTCCTGAAAGTACCCAGTTTGGATGGCGCCGGAAAAATGAGTAAGAGCGAGAACCAGTATGCTACGATCTATTTATCGGATGACGACGATCTGATCCGCAAGAAAGTAATGAAAGCCAAAACGGACGCCGGTCCTACCGAACCCAACGCTGAAAAACCGGATTATATCGTGAATATTTTTGACCTGATGAAACTGGTATGTGCACCGGAGGTCATTGAAAAATATGAAGCCGATTTTAATGCCTGTACCATTCGCTACGGCGATCTGAAAAAGCAACTGGCGGAGGATATGGTGCGTTTTATAAGCCCCATCCGCGAAAAAGCAAAAGCCATCCGGGAAGATGAACGCGCACTGAGCATTATTTTAAAAGTAGGCGCTCAGAAAGCAGCAGAAAATGCAGAAAAAACCATGGACCTGGTCCGCAAGGCAATGGGCTTAAAATACTTCTGAGAAAATAAAACCATTTAAAAAAGAATAGTTACTTTTCACAACGAAACCATTCCTGTATTCACATCCGTAATATGGCTAAATCAAAATCCAAACCCAAGCATATTGCCATAGCCGGCAATATTGGCGCCGGTAAGACCACCTTAACAGAAATGTTGAGCAAACACTATAAGTGGATCCCCAATTTTGAGGATGTGGACCACAATCCCTACCTGATGGATTTCTATGATGACATGCCCCGCTGGAGTTTTAACCTGCAGATCTATTTTCTCAACAGCCGGTTAAAACAACTGATCGATATCCAGAACGGCACAGAAACCGTAATACAGGACCGCACCATTTATGAGGATGCCAATATTTTTGCGCCCAACCTTCATGAAATGGGGCTGATGAGCAAGCGGGATTTCGACAACTACTATCAATTCTTCCAAACCCTGAAATCGATGGTGCGCCCGCCGGACCTGATGATTTACCTGAATGCTTCCGTACCTACATTGGTAGGGCAAATTCAAAAGCGCGGCCGGGAATACGAAGAGAACATCCGGCTGGATTATTTAAAGCGGCTGAATGAGTATTATAATAAATGGATCGGTTCTTATAAGGAAGGGAAATTGCTGATCATTGATGTAGATAAAAACAATTTTGCCGATAATGTAGAGGATTTCGGCAAGATCATTTCCAAGATCGACTCCCAGTTATACGGATTGTTTTAACAACGGATCGGCAACGCATCAGCGCCGGTACACCACATAAAATCATTAAGCGAAGCGGCTTCATCTGTAGATGAAGCCGCTTCGCTTATAATGCACCGTATGTCAACCGGCATATGCAGTGCCTATGTTATTTATCAAAAGCGATTACCAGCCCGGCGTTTGTTTATAAACCCCTCCGGTACGGTTGAGCTCGTCCGGCGCAATGGGCCAGGCCATTTTTGCTGCGGTATAATTACGGGCCGGCCAAACCTGCTGTATGGTGTAAGGAGAAGCGGGGTTCGACTTATCCACATGGATGCGTCCGTGCAACGGGGCATTGATCCTGGCTACATCATTCCAGCGTTTCAGGTCCATCAACCGGTCCGTCCACTCACACGCCAGTTCGCAGCGCCGTTCGTGCTTCAGATCATTGAGCGTGGGATTGGCGATCGGTAACAGGCCCACCCTTGCCCGTACTTCATTCAACGGTGCGGCAGCTTCCCCGTTCTTTCCCTGCTGAATCAGCGCCTCCGCTTTAAACAAGAGGATCTCCGCATAGCGCATCAATGGCAGGTTTAATGAAGTAGTGGGATAATCGCCGTTCTGGTTGATCTTATCATTGGTTTTAGGATCACTGTTAGATCCATAGCTGTATGGTTCCATGTATTTATTGATCTGGAAGCCGGAGAGACTGTTGGTTGACGAATAGCTCCGCTGCACACCAAAAAAGGTAAACTTGTCGCCAAATTTTAAGATCGTCGCTTCCCTGCGGGGATCAGTTGCTTCATATTCATCATATAATTCCTCTGTTGGCTGAAAATAGCCCCAGCCGTTATAAATGCCCCAGCCTTTGTTTTCCAGCACCACTCCCATAAATTCAGACCCGCCCAGGGGGCCGGATGTTACGGACCAAATGTACTCGCTGCTCCAGTTATTAGCAATTTTGAAAACCGATTTATAATTCTCCGCAGGTGTTGCCATTCCGGTGATCAATGCACGGCCGCATTCATTCTTGATCCGGTCGCAGAGCGCAGGGATCAATGCCCACTTGCTGGGATCGAACTGCGCCCAGTAGGCATAGGTTTTTACCAGGTAGCCCAGCGCCGCCGCTTTATGCGCCCTCCCTTTATTGGCGTCATCATAGGTGCTGAATAAGGGTAGCAGGTCGGCTGCTTTTTGCAGATCCGCTGCAATGGCTGCGTAGTTATCCGTAACCGATTTTAACTGAGGAAGCATCCGTTTGCCAAATTCCGGGTTTTCCACGGCATCGTAAGGCACGCCCTGATCTTTATGGCCCCAGAGATAGGCCAGCCAGAAATGTGCAAAGGCACGCATAAAATACGCTTCCCCCATCACCCGGTTCTTTAAGGCATCGGAAATATTGGTGGCCTTTGCCGTGCCGCCAATAGCCTGGTTGGCTTTGTTCAGCATCCAGTAAAGATCGTTCCAGCCATCTTTCATATAGCCTTCGTTACCGGAGCAGATAAAGTTCTTGATGTTTTCGCCATCGGCCTTGGAGCGTCCTACGATCAGGTCATCACTGGCATCCTGCATCCAGAACAGGTTGCGCCCCCAGGTGCCTTCATTCTTCATGGGCACATATAGCGCGCCAATGGCCTCGTTTACGTTCTTTTCTCCATCCCATTGATAGGCTGTGGAGGCCTGCCCCTGCGGTTTAGAATCTACCCAATCCTTGCTGCAGGAGGCCAGCAAACACACTGCCACAAATAATATGGAAGTAAATTTATAGTTCATATACTGATTTTAATTTTCTTTTTAATCATTTTTAAAACGTCAGGCGCACGCCGGCTGCGTAAATACGCGATACGGGAAACTGACCACCGTCAAATCCAAAGCCACCCACTTCCGGATCCATGCCGGAATATTTGGTAAGGGTAAGCAGGTTATCGCCGCTCACATATACCCGCAGTTTCATATTCCGGTACAGCTTATTAAAATTATAGCCCAGCACTACGCTTTTCAACCGCAGGTAATCGCCATTCTCCAGGTACCAGTCGGAGGGCGTCTGGAAATTTTTATTGGGATCATTAGCCGAAATACGGGGAATGGTACCACCTGTGTTAGTGGGCGACCAGGCCTCCAGTATCTTATCCCAGCGGTTATAGCCTTGCTCCGAAGCGTTGAGGGTAGACTCTTTAAATACGTGGAAGAGCTTCACCCCGCCTACGCCCTGCCAGAACATGCTGAAATCAAAATTCCGCCAGCTGGCATTTGCTGTAAAACCATAGGTAACTTTTGGAAATGCATTGCCCATAAACACCCGGTCCTGGTCATCCAGTTTTCCATCCTTGTTTTGATCAATAAACTTCAGATCACCGGCTTTGGCAAACTCCTGGATCCGTTTGCCATCGGGTCCTACATAAGCTGCAGCTTCTGCATCCGTTTGAAAAATGCCGCCTGTTTGGTAAAGCCAGAAGGAGTTATAGGGCTGGCCCACTACAGAACGGTAGGCTTGCATGGTGCCCCGCCAGGTTGGCCCATCGTTCCAGGAGGACTTTGGACTTTCATCAATATAAGCCACCCGGTTTTTGAGGGTTGCAAAGTTCGCGTTCAGATCATAGTTTAATTCATTGATGTGGCCTCGCCAGGTGGCGCTGAACTCAAAGCCTGTATTTTTGATCTTGCCTTTATTGATCCACGGAGCACCAAATCCCATCGAATTAGGCCACTGATCATCTTGCAGTTTTAAAAGGTCAATGGTCAGCTTATCAAAATAATCAGCGGTAATGGTCAGCCGGTCCTGCAGCAAACTGAGGTCGATACCAATATCCTTTTGCTCAGAAGTTTCCCAGTTCAGTTTCGGGTTATTCTGGCTGCCTAGATAATAAACAAAGGTTTGCAAACCGCCGTTGCCCACCTGGTACATATTATCCCTTGACAGGCCGGGGTATGCATAATAAAGATCGCCGATGGAACTGATATTTCCGATACGTCCCCAGCTGGCACGGATCTTCAGCAGGTCTACCGCATCTGCTTTGAAAAAAGGTTCGGAGCTGATCTTCCAGGCGGCTGTTACCCCCGGGAAATACTTGGAGCGGTTGTTTACCGGCAAACGCTGGGCAATATCATTCCGCAGGCTGGCCGTCATAAAATACCGGTCGGCCCAGCTATAGGAAAGCCGTCCTACATAAGACAGGTTACGGTCTCTCCAATCCCAGTCGCTGGGCTGAATATCGGTGAAGTTACCGGCAAAAGCAAAGAACTGCGCCCAGGTAGCTTCATTGTCAAAGGTTTTTGCGGAAGCGCTGAATCCTTTGCCCGCGCGTTGCTGGGCCGTGGTAGAAAACATCAGCCCCAGGCTGTGCTGGTTAAATACGCGTGCATAATTCAGCGTATTCTCCCAGATCCAGCCATTGGTTTTATCTGTGCGATAGTCCAGCTGGTTAGCATTATTGGGTTTACCCGGCTCCGTGCGACGGGGTATAAAATTTTTATACAGCGTTTGGCCCTGGCGATAGGAAAACCGGGTTATAAATGAAAGGCCGCGTGTAAACAGGTTATTGATCGTTAATTCAGAAACCGACTGTATATCCAACCCCTTATTATCCGGCTTGTTTCGCAGCAGGGTGGCCACCGGGTTCACCACATCACCATGAATACCCAGGTAGGCCGATTCCCGCGGACCTACACCACCAAAACTACCGTCCGGGTAATACACTGTGGCCGATCGCGGCATATAGATCGCCGACAGGATGGTACCGTCGTATCCGCTTTCTGTTGATGTACCGCGACTGTCGCTGTTATTATAAAACAACTCTTGTCTGAATTTTACATTCGAAGCAATCTGGTAACCGGCGTTGAATCGCAGCGACATATTCTTTGCATAAGTATTCAGCAGGGTACCCTGGTTTTCTTCATAACGCCCCTGGAACAGGGTGCTGAATTTTTCCGTACCCGCGTTCAGGGTTACCGTATGGCGCTGGATAAGCCCCGCGCGGAAAATGGAACCGATCCAATCCGTGCGGGTTTCCTGGGCATAGGGATTTTTAGCCGCGTTCCAGCCATCCAGTGGCTGCGAACCGGCATTGGCCGCTGCCAGATTCGCAACCTCGGCTTCCTTTTGCGCGGTTAAGGATTGTGGCAAACGCCAGGCTTTTTTTGCACCGGCAAAGCCCGCATATTCTACAGACGGCTCTCCTTTTTTAGCTTGCTTGGTTGTAACAAGGATCACACCTGCAGCTCCCGAAAAAGCACCATAAATAGCCGCAGAAGCGGCGTCTTTTAATACCGTAATGGATTCCACATCTGCCGGGTTATAGGGGGCATTGGGCACCCCGTCTACCACATACAGCGGGCTTTCGCCGCTCCGGTTACCGATCCCCCGGATCACCACTTTCGCACCGCGGTCCGGGTGCCCCCCGTCATTGGTTACGATAATACCCGGCACCTTTCCCTGCATCATGTTTTCCACACTCAGCACCGGGCGGCTTTTGGCCTGCTCCAGGTCCGGGACGGTTGCCACGGCCGCCGAAAGATCTTTCTTGCGCATGGAACCATACCCAATAACGACTACTTTATCCAGCGCGCTGCCACTGGGTTGCAGCTCTACACTAATAGAGATCCGGCTGTTTGCATTTACCTCATAACCGTCCAGGGTATCCGACTGATACCCTACATAACTAACAATAAAACGATACCCGGTTCCCAGGGGGATATTGCTGAACTGGAAGATCCCGTTCTGGTTCGTTGACGTCATTAATCCTGGTATAAGACCTTCCGTCTCATTCGTTTTTTTAAGAACTACAGAGGCTCCGGCAAGTGGTTCCCCTTTTTCGTTCTTCACCACTCCCGTTGCCGAGTTGGTTCCGCCGCCCTGCCCAAATGCAATAGAAGGGGCACAGACAAGCCATAGCAGTACGATGCGTAATTGCTTCATAAGAGATTTTGATTTAGTTTTTCTTAAAAGTCCGGACTCATCCGGGATGTGAACATGCTTATTTATCTGGATACAGGCGTTCTGATTTAATCGCTGGTACGGATCTGGAACCCTGTTGCTGTTTTCTCCATTTTTAGATGATTTAACAATACAAGTGTATTCAGAAACTGCTCGATCGTTTCTGAAGAAGGCCGGTAGGTACCGGTAAAACGCATATCTTTTACAGTGGCTTCGCTAAACCCGATCTTGATATGATACGCCCGTTCTATTTTTTTAAACACCGCGTTCATGGGTTCATTATCAAATTCCAGAACCGTTGTAATGGGTTCCGAAAGCGGTTCCGGTACCGGCCTTTCGGGCAACGGCCGGTCGCCAAACCGACGCACCCGGTTGGAGAAATCAAGGTTATTGAACAACAGTTCCTGCCCGGGTTTCAAAAACACCGCCTCCATCTTCCTCATTACATGCGCTTCTTTTTTTACCACCACTTTTCCTTCCAGCAACCGTACGCTGGTCAGCAGCGCATCTTTATCCTCCACACTAAAAACAGTTCCCAGGGCCGTTACATTAATGTTGCGGGTATGCACACAAAAGGGCCTTGAATGGTCTTTTGCAACAGAAAAGGAAGCATTTCCGGATAACTGCACATCCCTCCGCATTCCAAATACCGAATCATATTCCAGCGCACTGCCGGGAGCCAGCGCTACCTGCGAACCATCCGGAAGCTTTATATTCTTTACGATAAACGAGGAGTTGGCAACCTGTACACAGGTCATTGCCACCGGCTCCTGTACAAGAGACGGCTCCTTTTGCTGCATTTGAAAATAAGCCAGGCCTGTCAGCAACACCAATATCGCAGCTGCTGCGCTCCATCGCAGGTAATGGGTACGCCGCCGCATCTTTCTGAGTAAATACCGCCGCATCCGCTCCGACGCGCCGGGAGGGATGGCTCCTTCGGCATGAAACTGCTCCCAGCTCTGGTCCGTCATACAAGGCTCCAGTATTTCCGGATGCATTACCAGCCATGCCTTTATCTTCACTTCCTCTTCTTTCGAACAGCGTCCTGCAAAAAAGCGTTGTAATAATTCCGGAGACATTTCCATACTCTATTGTTCGTGCAAACAAAAAAAATCCCCTACACCGGTACCAACTTTTTTTTAAAAAAATACAGAAAGAGTTTTCCTTATCCGGCGAACGGCTCTTGTAACGTGGGTTTCCACGGTTTTGGCAGAAATAGAAAGCAGGGCTGCCGTTTCTTTATGTGAAAGGTCGTTGATACGGGTTTGGGTGAGCACCTGTTGCTGCATCAGCGGCAGATCATGAATCGTTTTCATTACCCGTTTCAGATCATCCTTCATTTCGATGGCGGTTATCACCGAACTTTCTTCGGTGAGTGTTTCGGGGTGCGGTAGCTGCACCACCTCCCGGATCTTATTTTTACGCAGGAGATCAATCAGGGTACTTTTGGCTACGCGGAATAACTGGGTAGACAGGCTGTATTCTGTGGATAATTTTTTGCGCTGTTCCCATATCTTAATAAAGCTGAGCTGCACCGTTTCTTCGGCCAACCATTCGGAACGGGTATACATATAAATGTACTGATACAGGCGTTCATGAAACAAGTTGTAAAACTCGTGAAATGACTCCTGATCCCCTTCCCTGATTTTTTGAAGCATTGCAAGCATATACCCGCTGGTCGTCAGCTTTAAAGTTACATCAATAGTTACACAAAACAATACATATCCGGCAGCTCCCAAAATCAAATCGTTGCGCCTGAAGTCAGACGTTCTTTCGGGTCTCATGCTGCTCCGGAAGTTTTATGAAGATAGTACTTTTGGGAATATCCGGCTTTATCCGGTAACCACCGGTCTTAAATATAACAATCTGGTAATCTTACCGGCACTTTATGGTATTGGAACCGCTGCATATTATTTTTTATCGTTCTTCTATGGAAATCAACAACAAAATCCTAACTTGGCGCCACTCGATTGCAATTAAATACGATTATGATGCGATACTTACTGGCGATAACGCTTATATGCGGAACCTTTTATCAAGCAGCAGCACAGCAGCTCAAAGTAGCCACGTTTAATATCCGGATGGAAACCAATGCCGATCAGGGCAATCTTTGGAAGGACCGGGCCACGCCGGTAGCCAACCTGATCCGTTACCACGATTTTGATGTATTTGGAACCCAGGAAGGTTTTAAAAACCAGCTGGATGATATCAGCCAGCGCCTGCCGGCTTATGCACGTTACGGTAAAGGGCGCGACGATGGTGCAGATAAAGGCGAGCACTCTGCCATTTTTTATAAAAAGGATCTATTCACACTCCTGCAATCGGGCGATTTTTGGTTATCGGAAACGCCGGATAAGCCGGGTAAGGGCTGGGATGCCCGCTGCTGCAACCGCATTTGTTCCTGGGTAGCGCTTAAAGATAAAAAGACCGGCAAAAAATTCTATTTTTTCAGTGTGCATTTTGATCACGAGGGAAAAATAGCCCGTGTGGAAAGTGCCAAACTGATGCTTAAAAAGATCGCGGCCATCGCCGGCAGCAGCAATGCAGTGCTGGTGGGTGACCTCAACGGCGACCGGAATTCGGAATGGTACCGTATCCTTGAAAACTCAACGCTGCTGAGAGACAGCTACCAGGATGTAAAGGAGCCCTACGCAAACAACGGGTCCTTTAATGCCTTTGGTAAGTCGGTAGACCGTACCGAGGTGATCGATCATATTTTCATTACCCGGAATGGCACTGCCCGGAGCTGGGGAATCTTAACGGATACCTACCACGGAAAATATCCTTCGGACCACTTCCCTGTTGAAGCGGTCATCCGTTTTAAATAAACAGCACCGGTATACATGCCCCCCAACGCGTAAGCGTTGCCCGGCATGCGTACCGAAACACTTTCCGGCAACGCCTGCGAAAGCCGTGTATACCATAACTGTACGCCGGTCATAAGGTATCAAGTACGTTTTAAAAATACCCCAAATAGGGTATTTTTAACGTATTAATAAAAAATATCTTTGACGTACAAATCATAACCGCTTAAATCATGAGTGATCCTGCCGAGGTTCATAGCAGAAGACAGACTTCCGTATCCTACCTTGTTCGGGAGAAACAAAACGGTACTGCAAATTTATCAGAGGTGGTTAAAGCGGAAGCTGCGCTAACAGACAATGATAATCTCCTGGGCATCACCATGGAAATCATCCGGCAAAACACCACTCCCAAAAAAAAGAAGATCACGTTATCCATAAAACTGGACCGGGATGAAGTTTTTGAATACGTTAAAACGATCGATTTCTATCTGAAAAACAAGCCCATGCTCTCTAAATACAAAAAAAGTATCGAACAGCTGAGCGCCCGGGAAAAAGAGATCTGCGGCCTGCTCTCAAAGGGGCACTCCAGTACTGAAATTGGTAGCCTGCTTTTTATTTCGACGGATACGGTAAGAACCCACAGGAAGAATATTTTCAGGAAGCTGGGATGTAACAGCGTAAAAGAACTCATTTTTTACTCCATGCTGCTATAACAACCGGTCATTACCAGCAGATCTTTACGGCGATGCGGTTATCGGTCAAAAATACCTCAATTGGGGTATTGCCGGGGATACCAAAGTAGATGATATTTGTAGCCAGAATTACAACCAGATAGATTAACAGGATGCATGCAGCCTAAATCTGCTTATGACAGCTTCTGATCGATAACTGCCCGTCATATCCGGTTTAGCATACCTCTTGGTAGCGCAAAATCAGCAGGTTTTTGTGCAAAACGCTTACTACGCATGTTTTGTTTTTTTATATCAGGCTTAAACTTCCGGACCGGCTGGCTATTGCCGCATTTGAAAGTTCAGGCCATAAAGCAGATAATGCCGGGTATCATTTAAACACGGCATTTCTGAAAAACAAGTAGATGTCCTTACCCTCGCTTTTCCGTCTGGAAGTGATCAGGTAAAATAAATAAGATATTTTATGAAGGTGCTTTATGCACTCAATAAAAAAGGATCGAGGTTTACATTGAAAGCAAAAAAACGTCCATCTTAACTTTGTATAAGTGGTGTTTATTTTGAAGGCTGTCCTATTCTTAGGGCAGCTCTTTTTTTATACGCCCATGCGGCAGCGCCACCGCCGGGCTCATCATTACCGGCGCATTAATGTTGGCACAGGTTTCCGCTTAGCGCAGTTACTGTTAATACCCCGGCCGTTTACGCCCTGCTACCGGTTGATAGTTTTACGTATATTTGAAACCCATAAACAACGGGTTTTGTATGGCAACCGGTTGTTTCGATTAAATACAGACACATGAAATATTTACCACTGAATCCGCAGATCTTTATTAAAAACCGCAAACGGTTTACAGACAAAATGGAGCGCAACTCCATCGCTGTTTTTTTAGCCAATGATGAAATGCCGGAAAACGGCGATGCCCTTTATAAATACAAACCCAACAGCAGCCTGTTTTGGCTATCGGGGATTCAGCAGGAAGATAGCATGGTGATCCTTTATCCTGATAATCCCGACCCTAAATACCGCGAGGTGCTGGTACTGGTACGTCCGAACGAGCTGAAAGAAAAATGGGATGGCAAGCGCCTGCGGGCCAATGAGGCGGCGGCTATCAGCGGCATCAGAACCATTGTGTGGCTGGATACATTGCCCTCCCTGCTTACCTCCTGGATTCACGCATCTGAAATAATTTACCTGGATACCAACGAAAACGACCGTAAGAGCTCCTGGATAGAGACCCGCCAATACCGTTATATAAAGGAATTAAAGGAAAAATTTCCGTTACATCAGTATAAGCGGGCAGCGCCTGTACTGAAAGAACTGCGCGCCATCAAAACGCCGGAGGAAGTGGAAGTGATACAGAAAGCGATCGGCATTACCGAAAAAACCTTCCGGCGCTTATTGCAATTTATCAAACCCGGTGTATGGGAATTTGAAATTGAGGCCGAGATCCTGCATTCCTTCCTCAGCAACCGCGCCACCCGGGAAGGTTACGGCAGTATCATCGCCAGCGGCGACCGGGCCCGCACCCTGCACTATGTAAGCAATAACCAGCAATGCCTGAGCGGCGAACTGATCCTGATGGATTTTGGAGCTGAATACGGCGGGTATAATGCCGATCTTACCCGTACGGTTCCTGTAAACGGCCGGTTTACCAAGCGCCAGAAGGATGTATACAATGCCTGCTTAAGACTGCACCGCTATGCGGCTTCCATATTGAAACCCGGTATCACCATCGTTAATTATCATGAAAAAATAGGCGACGAAGCCACGAAAGCGTTTATCAAACTGGGGTTACTCAGCAAAGCCGATATCAAAAACGAAGACCCCGAAAACAGGGCCTATCGCAAATACCTTTATCATGGCATCAGCCACCACCTGGGTATTGATGTGCACGACCTGGGTCCCTTTCGCTCACCATTAAAGGCCGGTATGGTATTAACCATTGAGCCCGGCATTTATATTGAGGAAGAGCAGCTTGGCGTGCGCATTGAAAATAACTTCCTGCTTACCCGCAGCGGCAACATCGACCTGATGAAGACGATGCCGATTGAAGCAGATGACATTGAAACGCTCATGAATAGCTAGGGTATTATAGCAACGGCAGCATATACAAACAGCGGTCCGGTATACCGGCCGCTGTTTGTATTTACAGGATGCTAGAAAAGACTATGTAAAAAATAAAAAGAGGTGCAGGAACCATTGTTTCAAACGATCGCCTCCAGTTGCTTTATAAAATTATGATTCCCGTTGCGCTGGTCAAACAATAGTGCGATATCGCGGGCCACCTGCTCAAAGTATGCCAGCAGTTCATTACGGGTATACACCATTTTATCCGACTGCAGCAATGCATGATCTTCGCTCAGCAGCAGGTTAAAAAGCGTGGACTCCGGAAACTGGCGCAGGGCCTCTATCAGGTAAAGGGACATCTGGAACATTTTACGCCCCTGGTTACCCGCCACCCTGGGTATAAACTGTTCAATGCGTTCCTTTGCAATAGCAGGATTTACGGAGGTTTTATATACCAGCAGTTTTATTTCTGATAGCAAAGCAGAGGCATCATTTGTTAGCGCGTCCAGTTCCACATCGGCTTTTTCGCAAAATTCCCGGGCCAGCTCCGGCTGGTTATTTTTAAAGGCCTCATAGCTCAGGTTTGCCAGGGTGCGCATGGGCACGTGCACACAAGTGTATTGCTTCTCCAGCAACGGCAATGCCTGCTCATGTCCCTGTTCAAACCCCTGCAATTCAAACGTGGCGCTTACTTCGGCATCCATTTCACAAGCTTCACAATCGCTCATCTGATCGCGGGTTACGGCTTTCAGTTTTTCCCCGTATTCCTGTATCAGCGCTGCATCCTTTTGTACCAGCGCATCGCTGTACAATTCATTATAATAGGCCCGCAACCCGTAGCCGTTCCGCTGCAACCGCAGTTTAAAATCTTCCAGGGCTGCATGTACCTGTTCCTTCGACACCTGGGGATTGTCATACAAATCCGCCATCATCCATTTATACTGCCATAAGAAATCGGTTTCCGAAAACAGGTCCGGGTGTTCATCGCAAACTTTCAGCACCCACGCAAAAGCCGGTATGGATTCTTTGGTAAACGCCACGTCCCGCTCCGTTTCAATCAGCATCAGCCGCAGATCGTATCCCCATTCTATATCCTCGTTTTCGTCCGCAATTTTTATCGCCTGCAACAACAATTTTATTTTTTCTCCCGGCTGCGTAAGCGCTTCGCCCTGGTTTAATAATTTCTGAATTTTTAAGGTATATAACATATGGTAGGTTTTAAATCTGAATAAAATTTTTCATTCCCATTACCAGCAGCGAATGCAACGCGCTGTTAAAAAGCTGCATCTGTTTTTCACTCACCGGGTGTTTGCCCATCAGTAATGCCTGCACATACAACACCTCCGTAATAGCCTGTAACATATAGTCGTCATCCAGTGTAAGCATATTCTGAACCAGCTCGTTATTCATATTCAAACAAAACTGGTTCAGCAATGCGGGTTGCTGCTGCAAGCTACCCAGGGCGTTGGCAAAAGGATTATCGCTGGCCTTCAGTTTCTTTATAGTGGCCTCTGCAAAATCTTCATCTGCCCGCGTAAAAATGGCCGGCGTATCTTTCGGTTCAAAATACTTCAGGCTCACCGTGCAATGCAACGGCCGGGTAAAGCCTGCCAGCTTATCCATAAAGGACCGGTAACGGCTGGCCTCCTCCGCACTGATATTTACAAAAGTATCCAGCAGCTTAGCCGAAGACATTTCCCGGATGTTCAGCTCCTTCCGGATGCTCTTTATTTTTTTTAACAGTTCCTCTTCAAATGTATAAGCCACGTTCAAAACCAGTACACCCTGAAATTCTGCAATCCGTTGCACCTGTTTGAACTCTTCATAATCGGCGCAGTAATAAATCACCGGAAACTGTTCACGGATGTTCTTAAAACTCCGCAACCCCTTATTGGTCTCAAACGGAAGGTCATCCAGTATCAGCCGGAGGAACTCGTCATCTTCCGCAGCCATAGCCTTTAAATGCAGGAAATGCGTTTGTATGATCTTCAGGTACACCTGCAGGTCTATATCCCGGATGTTCTTCAGATAGGATTTCAGCGTTTCGCCGATCGCTTTACGCGTTCCCCGCAGCAGGTCATTCTGCATCAGGGATTCGCGGGAGGCTGTAGCGCTGAGGGCATTACTGTTTACGATCATCTTTACAAAAAAAGCCCAGGAAGGCAGCAGCCCGTTATCTGCTTCGGACAGGAACATCCGCTTTAAATAAATCCGATGATGCTGTTTTACAGAAAACTGGGTTTTAAAAGGTAAAATATACAATACACCGGTACACTCACCGGATTCGGTATGAAATGTTACGGCATCCAGGAACGTAAGTTGAAAAATATCCCTGCCCGCCTGCAGCAAGGCATCCCGGTCTGCATCCGGGTTCAGCCATACCGGAGGTTCGGGATTGATCCGCTTTTCCTCGCCATTGGCCACCACGGTAATGGCTTCCGGAAGCGCGTCGCCATAAAACCGGATCTGCGGAATAAAGTTCTCCGGGCGGAACAGGTGTGCATAGTTTTTTTTAGGGGTAAGGTATACCTTGGTTCCGATGGGCAGCCCCTCTACCGGGTCAATCTGGTAGCGTCCGTCGTTAAACGCCGACCAGCGGAACCCTTTCTGGTCAAACGCCGAACGTGTTTCAATGGTAATGGCCTCGCTGACCACAAAGCAGGACAATAACCCGATTCCGAATTTCCCGATAAATAACCGGGCATCCTCTGCATTTTTCCGTTTGGAGCTCTCCCCAATCACCGAAAGGAACGCGTGGATCTCATGCTCCCGCAGCCCGATACCGTTATCCTGGAAACCAAAAACAGGCGACGCTTCACCCGGTAATTCGATGCGCACATTTCCCTCAAGCCCCTCATCCAGCTGACGCAGTGCGGCGATGGCATCCACGGCATTTTGCAACAGCTCCCGTATAAATGTATTCGGATTGCTGTACAGGTGCTCCGACAAAAGGCTGATCATCCCCTGCAGGTTTACCTGAAAGGAATAGTATTCTTTATTTGATGCTTCCATGTTATTTCCGTCTTCTTCCTGTTAATTTTTTTGCGCCCTCATGCCCGTTCTCCGCGGCCTGCTCAAACCAGTAAAGCGCCTTTTGTTCATCTTCATCTACCCCCTCTCCCATAAGGTAACAGTTGGCGAGTTCATATTGTGCGTTGGCCGAGTCATTTTCCGCAGCTTCCGTAAATAAGGTTACGGCCTTTTCCGGCTGGCGTGGTATGCCCTCGCCTTTTAAGTATTGCCGTCCCAGGTATACCTTCGCATGATCGTTGCCTTCATGGGCGCTTTCACCAAACCAGCGGAAAGCCGCTTCCAGGTTTTTCTCGGTACCAAATCCTTCGTAATAACAACGGCCCAGCCGGTACTTGGCATTGCTGTTGCCATATTCTGCGGCCAGTGTATATTCATTAAAAGCCGCTACAGGAGCTGTTTCCGTTCCGATACCATATTCGTAACACAATCCCAATCCGTCTGAATACACCTGCTGATCCTTTGCCCGAAGGTAATAGCCCAGCGCTTTTTCATACTGCTCTACCCGGTCGTAGTCAAACATATAATAATCCCCCAGCTCCAGCAACGCATAGGGATATTCGCTGGCCGCTGCCTTCTCCAACCATTCCAGTCCCTTTGCGCTATCAGCCTGCACATAACCATGCAGGTAATACCGGCCGGTTGCATATTGCGCATATACATACTGAAGAGATGCAGCCCGCTCCATATATTCCAGGGCTTTATCCCGGTCTTCAGCTACACCTTCCGCGCGTTCATAGCTCAGGGCCAGTTCGGTTAGCGCCTTGGGATTGTTAGCCTCCGCCGCCTTCTTCAGATATTCGATCGCTTTATCCGGGTCCTGTGCGATTCCGGTTCCAAACTTATAACAACGCCCCAGTTCATAGGTGGCATTCATTTCATTATAGCCGGCCGCATATGCATAACACTGCACGGCGGCCGCCGGATCCTGCGTCCCGGACTGATGATAATCATATTCCAGGTACAATCCTTTTATATAGTTGGCATAAGGATATCCCAGTTCCGCCGCTTTACTAAAATGTTCAAATGCCCGGGCATAGTCGGGCTGTTCGGCCGCCTCTGCAATCAACCCCAGCTCCGTACAGGCCTGGGCATTACCGGCCTCCGCTGCTTTGGTAAAATAGGGAATGGAAGCTGCTACATCCGGTGCATTGTTATCGAAACCATATTTAAGAAACCGGCCCACATTATATTCGGCGATGGGCAGGTGCTGCCCGGCCGCTTCTTTATAATAGCCGAAAGCCCGGGTAAGATCGGCCTCAATATCCAGATCCGGATCGCCATATTCATAGAAGTTACCCAGGCGGTAAGTGGCATACGGCACCTGTTTGGCATGCAGTTCTTCAAACGTTTCAAAAGTGATCTTCTTATCGGTTTCAGTAACCCTTCCTTCAATATGCACCTCTGCCCATTCAATGGCTGCATCTACGTTTCCCGCCTCCTTTGCCGCTTTTAGCAATTGAAGTCCTGCCGGTATATCCGTTACCCATTCGTTATACAGGTACAGATATGCCAGCCGGTAGGCCGCATACGCATTGTCATACTCCCAGCTTTTTTTCAACCAGAAAAGAGCGGGTTCATAATCCTGCGCTGCCTGGGGCTGCTGCGGCAGCAGCTTCAAACCCAAACTGGTGGCGGCATCCATCGATCCATCCTCATAGGCTTTTTCCAGTTCTTTGAGCAAGGCCGTTTTTTCTTCTGCTGTTTGCGCATCGGGCCAGGATATTTCGGCCAGCACATACCGGGGATAGGCCGCATCAAATTTGCTGATGGCGGCTTTCAACAGTTCGGTCTGCTTTTCCCGGTCGCCTTTTTTGCTATAATAACCCTGTAATATATCGTAATAATGCCGCTGCAGTTTTTTATCGGAATGATGAAGGAGCTGTTCCAGGGCCGGGCCGGGCTCAAACCCGGAGCCGTACCAAACCTGGTAATAGGCCTCATACACCACGGCCCAGGGATTGCCCGCAGCAGCCAGCGTTTTTAGCTGTTCCAATGCGGCCGTTTTATCTGCTCCCGGTAAAAGCCCTACATATTGGTAATAATAATATACAGGCCCCGCAGCCGCTACACCGGAAGCCATCGCCTGTTGAAAGGCCCGTGCAGCAGCTTCATGATTTTTGTATCCCCGGCGCGCCAGTACCAGCGCCATGGCCTTTTCCAGCAATGCCTCGGGGTATACCGTGCCCACACAGGTCAGCACCCCGGTCATTTTTTCAAAAAACCAGGCATATACATCATCCGCAAAATATACACTGATGGTATGGTCGGCACCGGATTTAAACAGCAGGTCAAAAAGAAGGTCCAGTTCCGCCCCGGGAGCTCCGGCCGCAGCCCGCTGTTCCAGAAGCGCAAGCGCCCGGAACCAGGTATCTTTATTCCGGATGGTGGTGGTGTTCAGGCTGCTGATAAAATCCGCCGGAACAGAAAGCGGATCTTCAAAGTACTTTTCATAAACCGCGATGTCACTCATACATGATTTGCATTTGGTGAGGGTACTAAAATAGCGTTTTATTAAATAAATCCTTTACCCGTTTCACGAAACATCCCCATACGGCGGTGTGCCGCTCTGCCTTGTCATTTTTTTGTCACCAAATTAACCATGATGCGTTAACTTTGCCAGCAATTTATTCACCTTCTATAAGAAAATATGAACTGGTCTCAATTTTTCACTTCTTCTGTGGGCAAGAAAATTACCATGGCGCTGTCGGGCATCTTTTTAATTCTTTTCCTGATCATTCATGCCGGCTTAAATGCCTGTATCTGGGCAAATGACGGCGGGGTAATGTTTAATGTAGCAGCGCATTTCATGGGTTCAATGATCGTGCCCCGGGTGTTGGAAATCGGCCTGTTTCTGTTTTTCCTGCTGCATATCATCCAGGGGTTGGTGCTGGAGGTACAAAATCGCAGCAAGCGCCGTACCGGTTATGCCGTAAAAATGGGCAACCGGGGCAGTACCTGGAACAGCCGGGCCATGGGTATCCTGGGCGCGTTGATCCTGATCTTTTTAGTGATCCATATCAGCGACTTCTGGATCCCCAGCCGTTTTGGCGGCCTGCAGCCGATGTTTATTGATACCGCTACCGGTCAGATTGTACCCGAAGGCACACCCGGTGCCAAAGAATACCATGACCTGTATGGCGAAATGAAATACCAGTTTACCACCTATCCCTGGATCATTATTATTTACGAACTGGGCGTGATTGCGCTTTTCTGGCATCTTGTTCATGGCTTCCAAAGCTCTTTCCGCACACTGGGTCTTACCAATCATAAGTATATCGGCCTTATCCGGGGTACCGGTGTGGTTTATTCAATCATCATTTGCCTGGCATTTGTACTGATGCCGTTAAGCTTTTACTTCGGGTGGATCATTTAGGTTTATCATTTGATCCCGACAGCTATCGGGAACGGGTTTGAGCAGACTTCAAACTTCAGACACCGCAGACAATCAGAATTAAAAATCTCAAATTTCAAATCAGTTATGCTTGATTCAAAAATACCAGCCGGAAAATTAGAAGATAAATGGACCGAATACAAAGGCCATTGTAAGTTGGTGAACCCGGCCAATAAACGGAAACTGGAAGTGATCGTGATCGGAACCGGGCTTGCCGGGGCCTCTGCTGCCGCGGCACTGGGCGAACAGGGATACCAGGTAAAGGCTTTCTGTTTTCAGGATTCTCCGCGCCGGGCGCACTCCATTGCCGCACAGGGTGGAATCAACGCTGCAAAGAACTACCAGAACGACGGAGACTCGGTCTTCCGTCTTTTTTATGATACCATTAAAGGGGGCGACTACCGTGCACGCGAAGCCAATGTGCACCGGCTGGCAGAGGTAAGTGTAAATATCATTGACCAATGTGTGGCCCAGGGTGTGCCTTTTGCACGCGAATATGGCGGCCTGCTGAACAACCGCTCCTTTGGCGGGGTGCAGGTAAAACGCACGTTTTATGCCGCCGGACAAACCGGCCAGCAATTATTGATTGGTGCCTACCAGGCCCTGGAGCGCCAGGTAGCCCTGGGGAATGTAAAAATGTACAACCGCCACGAAATGCAGGATGTGGTGATGATCGACGGCAAGGCCCGCGGTATCATTGCCCGCAACCTGATCAACGGGCAGCTGGAGCGCTTCTTTGGGCATGCCGTAATACTGGCTTCCGGTGGCTACGGAAACGTATTTTATCTTTCCACCAATGCAATGGGCAGCAATGTTACCGCTGCCTGGAGAGCCCATAAAAAAGGCGCCCATTTTGCAAATCCCTGCTTTACACAGATCCACCCTACCTGTATTCCGGTTTCCGGCGACCACCAGAGTAAATTGACGCTGATGTCGGAATCACTGCGGAACGACGGACGGATCTGGGTTCCCAAAAAGCAGAATGATACCCGTAAGGCGAACGACATACCGGAAGAGGAACGCGATTATTACCTGGAAAGAAGGTACCCCGCTTTCGGGAACCTGGTGCCCCGCGATGTGGCTTCGCGCGCGGCAAAAGAACGCTGCGATGCCGGTTACGGTGTAGGTACCACCAAACAGGCCGTATATCTTGATTTTAAATACAACCTGATTAATAAATACGGAAAGGCGGAAGCCAATAAACACGGCATCCAGAACCCGGATACAGAAACACTGGTACGCCTGGGTAAAGAAGTAGTGAAAGAAGAGTATGGCAACCTGTTCGACATGTATGAAAAGATCACCGGGGAAAATCCCTACGAGGTTCCCATGCGGATCTACCCGGCGGTGCACTACACTATGGGCGGACTTTGGGTGGATTATAACCTGATGACCTCCGTAACAGGATTGTTCTGTTTGGGTGAAGCCAACTTCAGCGATCACGGAGCCAACCGCCTGGGTGCTTCTGCACTGATGCAGGGCCTGGCAGACGGCTATTTCGTAATCCCTTATACGCTGGGTAACTACCTGGCAGATGAGATCTCCGTAAAGCCCATTCCTACTACCGACCGCGCTTTTGTTGAAACCGAAGCCAAAGTAAACGAACGGATCAACCGGCTGATGAGCATCCAGGGTACGCAAACCGTGGAAAGCTTTCACAAGCGCCTGGGTAAGATCATGTGGGATAAATGCGGCATGGCCCGTAATGAGCAGGGCTTAAAAGAAGCCATCCAGGAAATAAGAGACCTCCGCGAGGATTTCTGGAAAAATGTACGGATACCGGGTGGCATTCATGAAATGAATCCTGAGCTGGATAAGGCCAGCCGGGTAGCAGACTTCCTGGAGCTGGGTGAGCTGATGTGTATGGATGCACTCGAGCGTAATGAAAGCTGTGGTGGTCACTTCAGGGAAGAGAGCCAGACACCGGATGGGGAAGCACTGCGTCATGACGACCAGTATATGTATGTATCTGCATGGAAGCTCAATGGTGAACATTCCTGGGAACTGGAAAAAGAGCCCTTGAACTACGAGGTGATCAAGCCTACCCAGCGGAACTATAAGTAATGTGGAAATGTGGGAATTTGAAGATTTGAAAATGATGCTCATTCCCATAGTCCATTCATAACCGGAAAAGTTAGTATATTGGAAGAGACATTCAATATCGCTAACTATAAAAACCACGGTTATAAGAAACGATAAAGAGAATGTGATTGTTGACAAAACGATCAGTTTTTCACTTGCAATAATTAAATATTGCGAAGTTCTTGAACAAAAAAGGAAGTATGTGATAGCAAAGCAGGTATTACGATCAGCGACCTCAATCGGCGCAAATGTATTTGAAGCACAGAACGCAGAAAGTAAGGCCGACTTCATTCACAAAATGAAAATTGCTGCAAAGGAAGCCAGCGAATCCATGTATTGGTTGATTTTATGCGAAAAAAGTGATGGCTATCATTTTGACGTCGCATTAAGATCAGCAATTGAAGAAATTATAAGAATTCTGTCAAAGATCATTTCTTCATCCAAAGGGAAAATACCTGGTTTTATCTGGTCTCTGCTGTACGCATTTTCAAATCTTCAAATTATCAAATTGACTAATTAATACGTGTATATGGAACATTATAATATGAACCTTACTTTGAAGGTTTGGAAACAAAAGAACGCCGAAACCGGCGGGAAGTTCGAGACCTACAAAGTATCCAATATCTCGTCGGAAATGTCCTTCCTGGAGATGTTTGATGTATTGAACGAGCAACTGATCCGTGAAGGAAAAGAGCCCATCGCTTTTGATCATGACTGCCGCGAAGGTATTTGTGGCATGTGCTCCATGTACATCAATGGCCGCCCGCATGGCCCCTGGCATGGCACCACTACCTGTCAGCTGCATATGCGCGCCTTTAAAGACGGCGATACCATTGTGGTAGAACCCTGGAGGGCAAATGCATTCCCTGTAGTAAAAGATCTTATTGTAGACCGCAGTGCTTTTGACCGCATCATCCAGGCCGGTGGTTATATTTCCGTAAATACCGGTAATGCCCAGGATGGAAATGCCATTCCTATTCCAAAGGAAAATGCAGACAAGGCTTTTGCTGCGGCTGCCTGTATTGGTTGCGGGGCCTGTGTAGCTGCCTGCAAAAACTCTTCGGCCCTGTTGTTCCTTTCTGCCAAAGTATCGCACCTGGCATTGTTGCCGCAGGGCGAGGCCGAAAGAAAAGAACGTGCATTGAACATGATTGCCCAGATGGACAAGGAAGGCTTTGGCTCCTGTACCAATACCGGTGCCTGCGAAGCTGTTTGTCCGAAAGAGATCGAAATCACCAATATCGCCCGCCTCAACCGGGAGTACCTGGCAGCAGGATGGGCATCAGATACCAAGAAACATTAATGGCCGCAGGTGTTGATATTTTAAAGCCCCGTTAATGCGGGGCTTTTTTCATTCCCCGAACACAATATATCAGCTTTTCCGGAATACTTCCAGTATCTTAATGTTGAGCCGCTTTTGAGGATAGGGATAAGCCGCAGCACAATTGGGACAGCCTTGATTCCCGGTGGCGACAACTTCAAAATTAAACTCGTCTCCCTCATTGATTTTATCATCGACATCGCAGAAATTCTCCGCGCCAAAAGCGTAACGGTATTTTTCCTTGGTAAAAGGGTTTGTCCATACCGAATCAAACAGACTAAGATCGATCGCACCCTTCACGAGCGTAAGAGTATATGCCATGCACATGCCTTTTTTTGCCAAACGGGCCCGCGGCGTCCCCGTTTGGTCAATCTGCATTACAGGCTCGGGGACGGGTTTGGGTTGTTCCTCCGGCAGGGGCTGTTTTTTTGATCCGTCTTTGTGGTCTTTGCTACAATGCAGCGCGGGTAAGAAGAGGATTGTAAATATAACAACCCTGGATATTTTCCATCTGGCAGCTAAAAAAGACGCATAATGGTTTAGTTTTTTTGTAAATATAAAAAAACACGCATATCATTCCAACTTTTATACGTATAAACGCCACCAGAAATGTAAACCATGATGTAGACCGTTCTTCTGAAGTTCAGTCGGTCTGTTTAAAAGACGAGCGTGGATAAAATCGCCCAGGCAGGGGGTAATCGTTTCCGGCAAATACCGGTACCGGACACTTTATTACTTCAAATGATTTATTTTAGCAGGAACATGTGTTTAACCGGTTGGCCAAAATGAATACCGCAAAACAAAAACTGGGGCATCCTGCGTTCCTGTTATCGGTGCTGCTCCTGCTGCTAAACGACTGGCTGCTAAAACCCGTCTTCCATAACGATCTTACAGGAAAGCTTTCCGATTTTGCAGGGCTCTTTGCCTTTCCGTTCTTCCTGAGCGCTTTTTTTCCGGCACATAAAAAAACAATGCATATTGCTACCGCAGTACTCTTTGTGTGGTGGAAATCGGAGTGGTCGCAACCGTTTATTGATGGGTTAAATGCACTGCAGATCCCCGCAGACCGCGTTGTGGACACTACAGACCTCGTAACATTGATCAGTGTACTGTTCTCTTATTTCGTTTTTACAAACCAGGCTATTTACCGGTTAAAACGGCTGGCGTTTCATTTGGTTCTGGCCTCCACTGCGTTTGCATTCATGGCCACATCCATGGCAAGCCGCCAATATACATTTAATAAAACCTACATGTTTGATTGCTCCAAACAAAAGCTCGTGGCAGCATTCAATACCTTACAACTGCAATATTTGAGCAATTTTAAAAGCAGCCTGGATTTTGACCGGCAAACCGGTGTATTCCATCATAAGGGGCATGCAGATACAGTGGCCTACCTGCTGGATTACAAAAAACTAAAGGATACCGATACCATTCCTTACAGGACCCGCTATTGCCGGATCCTGATTACAGGAGACAACCGGAACTCAAGGCTTCAACTGGTCAGTGCCGTCAACTATGCGCCACCACCACCGGTACCCTGGCGGCCATCTCCCCAAAGAACCATCCGCCAGTTTGAAAAACGGGTGATAAAAAAACTCAACCAATATATAAAAAGGGATTACTGATCCGCTTGCCAAAACATGGATGCACAGCCTGCTTTAAAAAACAATAAGAAAATCATCAATGCCTGGTGCTGGTATGACTGGGCCAACTCCAGCTATTCGCTTGTGATCACTGCGGCCATTTTCCCTGCATATTTCCTCAGCCTTTCATTGGAGCATAATGAAAAGCAGTGGTGGCAACAAATAGGAACCTCTGTACTCTATGCGTACATCTACTCCCTTTCTTCGCTGTTGATCTTATTGCTCAGTCCGCTGTTGGGCTCAATTGCGGATCGTTATGGCCGCAAACGGTTTTTTATGAGCTGCTGCACTTTTATCGGTGCCATCAGCTGTATGCTGCTCTTCTTTTCCTCCGCAGAAACGATGGTGCTTACCTGTATTTTATTTATGGTATCCAGTGTTTGTTATAGTTTGGGGGTAGTGTTTTACAACGCTTTCCTGCCTGAAATTGCGGCTCCAGACAACTATGACGCCGTAAGTGCCCGGGGATTTGCATGGGGCTATGCCGGCGGAATGCTTGCCCTGGTCATCAACTTACTGGTGATCCGGTTTGCGGAAAAGCTGGGCTTTACTCCCAGCCAAATCCTTCAGCATACGCCGGTAAAGGTTGCTTTTGTATTCGTAGGCGTCTGGTGGCTGGTATTTGCCATTTATTCCATCAACCGGTTACCGCCCGACCGGCAGCGGCGGCGGCCATATGGGAACCGCATACTGCTGCATGCATATAAACAGGTTCTGGAAGCCCTGTTGCTTGTAAAAAAGCAGAGAAGGATCCTGGTATTCCTGCTGGCCTTCTTTTTTTACGACATGGGTGTTACCACCATCATGGGAATGTCCAGCGTTTTTGCCACCAAAACTCTCCATATTGAAACAGCCGGACTTATTGGTGTGATCCTCGTATTGCAATTACTGGCGATACTGGGTGCTTATTTATTTCTGATCCTTTCAAAAAAAGCCGGCAATCTCACGGCCATCAAGATAAGCGTGCTGTTATGGATCCTGATCTGCATCATCGCCTACCGGGTGCAGCACATTCCGCAATTTTACGCCATGGCCGCTTTAACCGGACTGGTAATGGGCGGTACACAGGCCTTATCACGTGCAGCCTTTGCAACGCTGATACAGGAGGAGCCCCATCAATATGCCACCTACTTTAGCCTGTACGATGTGCTGGAAAAGCTGGGTGTAGTCATCGGCACCTTCCTTTTTGGATGGATGGAGTGGGTAACCGGTTCCATGCGTATCAGCGTAGCCATGCTGAGTATTTTTTTTATAGCCGGTTTCTTTTTTTTACAATTCATAAAACGATCGTGGAAAAAATAAAAAAACAAATCCCCTTTGCATTGATCGGCCTCCGGCTGCTGCTGGCACCCGTAATGCTTTTATGGACCCTGCAAACACACAGTGGCGGATGGTTTCTGGTAACCTGTTTGTGGACAGGTATGCTCTCCGATATCTTCGACGGTATCATTGCCCGGCACCTGGGCGTGGCCAATAACCAGTTACGAAAATGGGACGCCTGGGTGGATATCGTTTTCTGGCTGGCGGCCGGTATTTGTATCTGGCTCCTTAACGGGCAGCTCCTGCGCGATCACCTTGCCTGGATCGTTGTACTCTTTGTTTTAGAACCGGTATCCGATCTGATCAACTTCATTAAATTCCGTAAGAGCGGCTGTGCGCATAACTGGCTTTCCAAACTATGGGGCCTGGTGCTGCTGGTTACCTTTACCCTTTTCCTGGCGGGCAAAACGCCGGTGGTATGGTTCCCGATCTGCCTGGTACTGGGCGTGCTTTCTCAATTGGACCGCATCCTCATATCTTCCCTCCTTCCCCGCCCGGAGTGTGATATTCCGTCCTGCTATCATGCATGGCTGCGAAAAAAAGGGAAAACATTTAAGCGTTACAAACTTTTCAATTAGGGTGCCTCAACACCGCCCTGGCTCCCCATATGCGGGCATGCCGTTCCGGCCGCGTCAGTACCGCATCCGCGGAAAGGACAGCCGTTTCTGCACTACAATGATCCTTGTAGCCACAATAAGGGCAATGACCAGGAACTTGCTAACATCCGTATTCACATTAAAGCGCAGCAGCAGCAGCAGGTAAACGACACCGCCGAAAATGCAAACCGTGGCGTAGATCTCCCTTCTGAAGATCAGTGGTATCGTATTTAAAAGAATGTCGCGGATAATGCCGCCAAAGCAGCCGGTAATGGTTCCCAGCGCGATACAGATCCCGGGGTTTAATCCAAAATTGATCCCCTTCTGCAAGCCCACTACGGTAAACAATCCCAGCCCCAGGCTATCGAATAAAAAAAGCGTAACCTTCAGTTTCCGGATATAGGTCTTAAAAATAATGGCGGCAATGGAAGTAACCAGGATCACCAGGCATACCTGCACATCCCGCATCCAGGCCACGGGCGTATCCCCAATCAGCATGTCGCGGATCGTTCCCCCACCCACGGAGGTTACAAAGGCAATGATCAATACGCCAAATACATCCAGCTTCCGCTGCATGGCAGAAAAAGTACCGGAGATCGCAAATGCGATCGTTCCCAGTATTTCGATGATTTCAGATGTATTGGAGAACATTTTTTTTAAACACTAAGCACTAAAACTCAATAAGCACTACGTTTCAGCTAAACACCAAATCTCAAATTCTAAAATTCCAAATGCATGTCCTGTACGGCAACAACCGATAACTGAAAACTGATAACTGATAACTGATAACTAAACGCGCGGCTCACCAGTTATTCCCCTGCTCTTCATTCATACGCTCCGAAACATCATCAGGTTTGGTATGCCGCCAGTCTGGGTCGTATTTTACAAACCAGGATAACCACAAACTCCGGGAGAAGCGCATCAGCCAGGGTTGCAGGCAAATCAGCGCAACAGAATTAAAGATCAGCCAGTAAACAAACCGGTTGTCATTGGTTGAAAATCCAACGATCAGCCACCAGAGTACCGCGCTGATAACAGTCAGCAATACTGCCAGGAAATAGCTTACATAACCTGTTCCATAATAAAACCCCACTTCAATTTCTGTAGGCTGTCCGCACACAGGGCAATACTGGTTCATTTTCAGCACGCCCTTTAATCGCAGGGCAAATGATTTTTCAAACAACTTCCCTTCGCGGCAACGTGGACAATAACAGCCCAACACCGTAGCCAGGTATCCCCTGCTGCTTTTTTCCGGTTCCATAATTAACCTGCTTAAGATACAAAGGTACGATTATCCGTTTTCAGCTTTGAGCATTGAGCGCTGAGTTGAACATCGGGTGTAAAAACAGGATCCAACGTTAAACCCGGAACCTTGAACAGGGAAGATCAAATTGCCTCCAGCACCCGCTCCATCTGCGAGCTGCGGCTTCCCTTCACCAGCAGCAGTGCATTTTCCGGCCGATGTGCTCCAAGCCATTCAGCGGCCTGGCCGGAATTTTCAAAATAACGGAACCGGTCTTTATAGGGTTCAAAGGGTTTCCCTACCAGGATCACATCGTTCCAGGCATACTGTTCGATCAACTGGATCATGCGCTGATGCTCCGCTTCGGTTTCCGCACCCATTTCCGCCATAGCGCCCAATACCAGTATTTTGCGGTCCCCTTCCATCTTTGCCAGGTTTTCAATAGCCAGTTTCATACTGCTGGGATTGGCGTTATACGCATCCAGGATGATCTTATTGGATCCTTTTTCCATCAACTGGCTGCGACTGTTGGAAGGCATATATCCTTCGATAGCCGCAATGATCTGCTCCGGTGCCACATTAAAATGCCGCCCTACGGCAACCGCTGCCAGTACATTGGGCAGGTTGTAATCTCCTACCAGCTGGGTTTTGATAAGCGCGGTAAAGGGCTGCTCCAGTTCAACGGTCAAAAAACCCGTTTGCCCGGCGGCATTTCCGGTCACCTCCGCATCTGCCGTGCCATACCGTACAATATGCGCAATACCTGCGCTCATATCCCGGAGATAATCATAATCCCACATAACGAATGCCGTTCCATCGCCCCGCTCCCTTAAAAAGTCATACAGTTCTCCTTTCCCTTTCTTCACGCCTTCGATACTGCCAAAACCTTCCAGGTGCGCCTTGCCCGCATTGGTAATAAGGCCATGTGTGGGACGGGCAACGGCACAATAGCCCCTGATCTCCTCCAGGTGGTTGGCCCCCATTTCGATCACCGCCAGCTGGGCATCGTCTTTTATTTTCAGCAGGGTAAGCGGTACCCCGATATGATTATTCAGGTTGCCGGTGGTTGTATAGGTTTTATACGTAGTACTCAGCACCGCATGGATCAGCTCTTTTGTGGTGGTTTTTCCGTTGCTGCCGGTTATGGCCATCACCGGAAAGGTAAACTGTGCACGATGCCAGGCAGCCAGTTGTTGCAATGCCTGCAATACGTCCGGCACCAATACGGTTTTACCGGCAATGGCATAGGCCGCTTCGTCGATGATTACCTTGGCGGCCCCTGCATCTACCGCCTGCCGGGCAAACTGGTTGCCGTTAAAGTTCGGCCCCTTTAATGCAAAAAACAATTCGCCTTCCCGGATCTTGCGGGTGTCGGTTTGCACATGGGGATGATTCAGATATACCTGGTATAAAGCTTCCGTATTCATCAAACAAAAATAGGCCTTGTAAGGATTTAATATTTAAACCCCGGCGGAATTTTCAATACCGGCAGGATTATCATTATATTTTAGCTATCTTAACCGCGTTAACTATACAATATATGAGTTTCAGAATCGGATCGGGAATCGATTTTCACCAGTTTGCAGAAGGACGCCACCTTTGGATCGGCGGTATTCAGATCCCGCATCATAAGGGTGCGCTGGGGCACAGTGATGCCGATGTATTGCTGCACGCCATCTGTGATGCGTTGCTGGGTGCGTTGAGCCTGGGAGATATCGGGGTACACTTTCCCAATAATGATCCCCGGTATAAAGACATTGACAGTAAGATCCTCTTAAAAGAAACCGCCGCGCTTATTGCCGAACGGGGTTATGGGGTAGTAAATATAGACAGTACCCTTTGCCTGCAGGAACCAAAGATCAAAAAATTTGTTCCCGCCATGCAGGAAACCATCGCCGGCATACTGGGGGTAACCCCAGGCGACGTTTCGATAAAAGCCACCACCACCGAAGAAATGGGCGCTATCGGCCGCGAAGAAGGATTGATGGCCATGGCAACCGTGCTGTTGCAGAAAAAATAAAATCAGCCATATTGCGATCATCCTTTTTTTCGGTGATCTGTTGCAGCCAGGTGTAATTATCTGTTCACACAATTCCGGGCATTGTTACCGTACACTGGAATGAATGGCAACAACTTCACAAAAAAATGGGGATTTTTTGCTACACTGCGCCGCTAACGGGCGCGCAAACAGTATGTTTTAACGGAGCTTACAGCCGGCAGCAACGGCCCTCTTTATAAATGTTAAAGTAGTATAATTTTCGTACGAAGCCTTTATCTTTGTTCCAATGGCAGTTGAAATAAAAATCATCAATCAATCATCCAATCCATTGCCGGGTTATGCCACAACAGGCGCCTCCGGTATGGATGTAAGAGCGCACCTGGAAGCTCCGGTTACTTTAAAATCCCTGGAACGTGCATTGATCCCTACCGGGATTTTTATGGAAATACCCGAAGGATATGAAGTACAGGTGCGGCCCCGGAGCGGTTTGGCCATCAAGCAGGGGTTAACCTGTCTTAACACTCCCGGTACTATTGATGCCGATTACCGCGGGGAAGTAAAAGTTATTCTGATCAATCTTTCCAATGAAGAACAGGTCATTCAGCATGGCGACCGCGTTGCGCAGCTTGTTGTACAAAAAGTAGAGCAAGCGGAGTGGATCGAAGCCGCATCGCTGAGCGAAACCGTGCGGGCGGCGGGAGGATTTGGCCATACCGGCAAGCAATAGCAGTTCCGCATTCAAAATTATATCTGCCAGTCGGCTATTTTAACAAATAGTTGCCGGGCAGTTTTTCTTTTCAAACACATAAGAAACCGTAACACATGAAATATATTACCTCCTTCGCTGCAGTGGTCCTCATCCTGGCCTCCTGCAACGCTGCAAAAAGGGCACAGCGGACCCCGCCGCCGGTTACCGCCGATTCTTCCGTAAAGGTGGAAACAGCCTCTACAGACGATACCGGTAATAAAAAAGACAGCACTGCTTTCGAAAGTATTTCCGTTGTGCTGGGGAAACTCAATCATATTGATTATACTACCTTTTCAGGCAGGGCCGGTGTTACCTATAAAGCAAAAGGCGACACAAAAAACTTCGACATAAAACTTCAGATCCATAAAGACAGCCTGATATGGGCATCGGTGATTGGTCCCCTGGGCATTGAAGTAGCCAGGGGGGTAATTACCCAGGATTCCGTGCGTATAATTAATAAGCTGAATAAACAATATATTTCCTCCAGCTACGTTTATCTACAGGAGCAACTGGGACTGCCGCTTGATTTGGGTACCCTTCAGGATCTTCTGGTAGGAAATCCGGTCTTTATCGACAAAACCAACAGCAGTTACACCAAACAGGATGATACCCTCCAGGTAACCAGCCGCACGAGGTTTTTCAGCAACCTGCTCAGCGCCCTGCTGCCCGACTATTTGCCGGCAGTAAGTAAACTGGAAGATGTGGATGCAGGAAGAAACCGCTCAGCTGAGCTGACGTACGGCAGTTATGAAAAGGTAAACAATGCCCAGTTCCCAAAAGCAAGGACCATTCATGTAAAATATAAAACAGATATAGAAATTCAACTGGACTATAAGTCCTATACCTTTAATGAAGCGTTAAATACGCCATTTTCGGTACCAAAGGGTTACAAGACCAAAAAGTAACCTGCTAAAAAACTTTGAGTGCTTTATGTTTAGAGTAAAAAATTGGCTATGGGTAGGCTTTGTACTTTTGAGCGGAACCGGATTTGCCCAGGATGATGTAAAAACCACTTTAAGAAAAGAACGGGCGCAGATCCTGAATGAAGTAAATGAGATACAGCGGGCCTACAACAGTACAAAAACGGTTTCCCGCGAGGCGATGGTACAGCTTACGACGCTGAACCGGAAGATTGAAGGCCAGGAACGTTTTGTGGTCAGTATGTCGCGCCAGCCCGGTTTCTTTAACCTGGAAGAAGTACAGGATAACGACCGCGAGATCAGCCGCATTAAAAAATCGATCGAAACGCTCCGCGATCATTATTATCATCCCGAAACCAATACGCCCCCGGTTGCCAAAGCTAAGGCGGAAGAACCTGCCCCCGAGCCGGTTCCCCAGCGGCAGTACCCGGTACTACCGCCACAGCATCATACTACTTACCCCGCAAGCAATGCGGCGTTAACCGGCGACTTCGGGCTTTACCGCGGGCAGATCCCGTATCCCCTGGATAAAGGCACCATCACCCAGGGCTTTGGCCGGTTTAAAATTGAAGGCGCCGGTCCGGATATCGTAGGTGATAACCCGGGTTGTACCTTTTCCGCGCCGGTGAATACACCCGTTAAAGCCGTTTTTGAAGGCGATGTGATCAGTGTGTCCAAACTCAGCGGCATGTTTTATGTGGTGATCCGCCATGGAAGATACGTAACCGCCTACAGTAACCTGGCCAGCTCCTCCGTTGTAAAGGGCTCAAAAGTAAAAGCAGGACAGATGATCGGTTCTGTTGGACGGGATGAGGAAACCGGTTACGGCAAACTGGACTTTATCCTGATGCTCGACGATAAGAACCTTGATCCTAAAGCCTGGTTCCTTCCCATACAGCAGCAATAAAAATATTTTATAGCATAGAAAAAGCAGGTCTCCCGACCTGCTTTTTTATTACGGTTAATGCTGAAAACAGTATTAAATGATCAGCAACGCATCTCCATAGCTGAAGAAGCGGTACTTATCTTTTATTGCTTTTTTATACGCCTCAATGGTCAGCTCATACCCCGCAAAGGCGCTGGTCATGATCATGAGACTCGTTTTAGGCAGGTGAAAATTAGTCACCAATGCATTGGCGATATTAAAGTCATATGGCGGATGAATAAACATATTCGTCCACCCCTCGGAAGGCTTTAACAGTTTTTGCGCCGTAAAAGACGATTCCATCGCCCGCATGGTAGTGGTTCCGATAGAGCAAATGCGTCGGTTTCCCTCCTTTGCCTTATTTACGATACGGCAGGCGGTATTATCAATATGATAATATTCAGCATCCATTTTATGCTTGCTCAGGTCTTCCACCTCAATGGGGCGGAAGGTACCCAGTCCGGTATGCAGTGTTACCTCTGCAAAGCGGATCCCCTTTATCTCCAGCCGTTTGATCAGCTCGCGGCTGAAATGCAGCCCCGCAGTAGGTGCCGCCACTGCACCCTCGTGCTTGGCATATACAGTCTGGTAGCGTTCCTTATCTTCATCATCCGGCTTCCGTTTGATGTATTTCGGCAGCGGGGTTTCACCCAGGGCCTCCAGCTGTGCTTTAAACGCCTCCTCGGATCCTTCCCACAGGAAGCGGATGGTACGCCCGCGGCTGGTTGTATTGTCGATCACCTCGGCAACCAATTCCTCGTTTTCTCCAAAATACAGCTTATTGCCTACGCGGATCTTACGGGCCGGATCCACGATAACGTCCCATAGACGGTTTTGTTTGTTCAACTCCCTTAAAAGGAATACTTCAATTTTGGCACCGGTTTTTTCCTTGCGGCCATACATACGGGCCGGAAACACCTTGGTATTGTTTACCACAAAAACATCCTTATCATCAAAATAATCCAGGATATCGCGGAAATTTTTGTTTTCCATTTGCCCCGTTTGGCGGTGCACCACCATCATGCGGGCATCTTCTCTTTTCTTTGTGGGATGTTGCGCAATAAGGTTAAGGGGTAGGTCAAATTGAAATTGTGAAAGCTTCATTCTACTGTTTAACGGTTTTAAATATCAATACCAAAAACAAGCGAAGCCGGGGGAGGAAGTTTTGAACAAACTGGGAACCAGTATGTTTTATCCTTTCGATCCCCGGTCTTACGGCACCGGTTTTCGATTTGTGCGTGCAAAGGTACTATATATCCGGGATATTAAAATATTTTTCTAAAAATCCCAAATTTGCCTTTCTTTTTATTTCAGCCGCTCGTATGCCCGTTCTTATTAAGAACATCCATCAAAAATCAGCCCAGTTGCGGCCCCGGACAATTGATCTTTGTTAAGTACCGCGCGTTCTGTTGCCGCTCTTTGAGTTTATTCTTAATATTTTACGATATTTGTTTCCTGCACGTTGTGCTTTTCGAATCGATCTATGGCTAAACAAATAAAAGCAATTAAATGTCCGCAATGCGGCAGTGTAAAAGCAACCGAACTAAAACCCGATTTTTACCGTTGTAACAGCTGTGGCACTGATTTTTTCCTGGACAATGATGATATTAACATCAATCATCATTACCGGCATACCGCTCCCCCACCGGCGATGAACCCCGACCGGGCAAAAAAAATCGTGCTTACGGTTGTTTTTGCCTTTACCGGGTTTATGTTGCTGATGCTGCTGCCCCGGATGTGCAGCCGGCAAAAGAACGGTTATACCGCGCAATCCGCTTCCGGATCAAAACAACAATGGACGGATGCCGAGGTCTTTTATCTTGAAAAACCAGACGGGAAACCGGTTTATGTAATCGCCGGCCTGAGGGAACGGAACTATACCGAAAAAGAGCATCCCCTGTACATCGGCTTTTATGATGCGCTTACCAAAAAAGAAATCAAGCTTACGGAGCTGCCGTTAAAAGCAGACCGATTCGATGGAAAGTTTAAGTATTTCAGCAACGGTACCTTATACTTTATCATTAACAGCAAAAGATTGTTCACCATCGACCGGCAGCTGCTTACGGCGGCCGAAGTGCAACCCGACACCTATAAAGACCTGCCGGATCTGCAGCCGGGGTTCGCCAAAATAGAGTACGGATATGACATGGAAGATGATTTTTTCAAGGTAATGAGCAATGCCGGAAAGGAGCTGTACTATTACCCTATTATCTCCAAAACCTATGAGGGCTATGATGAACATATAAAAGCAGAGCGGGCCGATCATTTAATGCCACCCAATTCCCCGGTGATTACCCGGTTCGTTTTTTCTTCCCAGAATTCCGATTTTAAAGAAGAAAAAATACAACTGGTAAAATACCGTCAGCAGATGACTCCGGGCTACCCGATAGACCGGGCCCTCTTTGGCTGGCAAAAAGATTACCAGGTAGGATCGGGTATTTATGTGGGTGACATTCCCTATAAAAAAGTATTTATCGGCAGCAGCTGGAAAAAATGGGCCCGCGTACAGGATTACCAGGACTTTACGCCCGGGCGCCTGTACTTTAGCCCGCAGGTACTGGGCTATAATGCCAACGCCGTACTCATCAGCTTCAAAGCCACACCTGCCGAGGATGAAAAACAATCCCTGCAGGCAATGGATGCGCAAAGCGGTAAGATTCTTTGGACGATACAAACCACCGAATCCTACGCCCAGGACAATGCGCTGATACTTAAGGACGGCTACTTTATTAAGCTGGGCAGCAAGGCCGTGCTGTACGGCGCCGATGGCAAACAGGTATCGGAAATGAGTTACCGCGATTAACAGGAACGATTATCGGTAACCCTGAATAACATGAACATTAAGAAAATCGCATTAAATCCATTTGAACCCTTCGTTGGCGCACCGGCAACATCCGTGATCCGTGCTCACTATTAATGGCAAAAAAATAACCGTATGAGTCTTTTCAATCTTTTTAACAACCAGCTTTCAAAAGTGATCCAGTGGGAAAACCAGTCCCCGCAATTGCTTTGGTACCGGTACCCTTCCAAACAAAACGAAATCAAAAATGCCAGCAAACTGATCGTGGCCCCGGGTCAGGGCTGTATACTGGTATATGAAGGCGCCATTGCCGATATTATCGACACCGAAGGGATCTATAATCTGAAAACAGATAATCATCCCTTTATTACCACGCTGCTAAATCTTCGTCAGAACTTTGAAAGCGAGCACAAACTGTATATCTATTTTTTCCGGAAGGCCCAGGTAGTAAACCAGGCCTGGGGTACTGCCCTACCGGTTAAGTATGTAGACGCGGTGTACCAGATTCCCATTGAAATGGGTGCCAATGGCAGCTTTTCCTATGCCATTGCCAACCCCAGGTTCTTTTATACGGAGATTATCGGCAGTAAAGAAACCTATACCACGGATGAAATGCGCGCGGTAATCGCCGACCGTATTCCACAACTGATAGCAACCGCTCTTTCTGAACAACGCTATTCCTACCAGGAAATAGACGCCCAGCTCCATTACATTGCGCAACAGCTGCTGCGCATCCTGAACGAATCCTTTGCGGCACTGGGATTACAATTAACCGATTTCCGGATCACCGGTACACAGTTTGATGAAAAAACGCAGGAACGGATCGGCCGGGTAGCAGATATTACCACCGATGTAAAGGCTGCCGGGCAGGCCGGACTGGATTATGCCGACCTTGAAAAACTGCGCGCGCTACGTGATGCAGCCCGCAATGAAGGCGGACTGGCCGGAGCCGGTATCCAGTTTGGGGCGGGTATGGAACTCGGAAAAAAATTCAATCAGCAGACGGACGACCTGATGAACAAGAGCAATGCCGATGCCGTGGAAAAACTACGGAAGCTAAAATTGCTTTTAGACGAAAACATTATCACCCCCGCAGAGTTTGAAGAAAAGAAAAAAGAATTGCTGGGGCAGCTTTAACGGGTTGCCAACGCTATAAAGCGATGCCGTGAGGCCCGCATTACCGGGTAATCATGTTCAGGACGATGATCATGTTTTATGTCAACTTCTATCCGGCCATTAAAAAATGAATAAAAAATAAACAGATGAGATACATTACCGGCATCCTTGCAACAGCTGTTATATTATGCATTACCGCCTATTTAACCCTCAGCGTTTGGGGCATCAACCCGGTAGACCCGGCCCATCTGCGCAAAGCATTGATCACATTGGGGATCCTGCTTGCAGCTGCTTTTTTGCTGGTAATGCTGGTGCCGTTCTTTTTCAAAAATCATTCAAAAGGGTACCGGCAAAACGGAGGTAAGGTAGCCCAACCCAGGCAGCGCTGAAAAACAGGGGCATCCTGCCTGCTATACCCGGGATTGCGGTTGCCGCAGAAGCGTTGATGGCGCCTGTAACGTCTCTGTGCTATTTTCTGCAGTTAAAGCTGCTACCAAATCTGCGCAACTTGTCACGCCCCGGGCGTGATCTGTGGCTATAAATATCGTTTTAGCTACGACACGCTTCATTCGATCTGAAGGAGCCAACCGATACTCAATAAAGTACACTGTTAATGATCATCAACGGCGGTTCGCTATAAAACTCCGCGGGGGATGGAATCGATCAGCTTTTTAGTATACGCGCTTTTCGGGTTTTCATATACGGTTTCTGCAGGCCCGCTCTCTTCGATCCGCCCTTTGTTCATTACAATAATACGGTCGCTGAAATAGCGCACTACCGAAAGATCGTGGCTGATGAAGACGATCGTAAAACCAAATTCCTTTTTCAGGTCATTCAGCAGGTTCAGTACCTGGGCCTGTACGCTTACATCCAGGGCGGAGACCGATTCATCGCAGATAATAAAAGAAGGTTGCAGCGCCAATGCCCGGGCAATCACAATCCGCTGACGTTGTCCGCCACTGAATTCATGCGGGTACCGGTGGTAATGTTCGGGAAGCAATCCTACCTTCTGCAGGAGGATTTCCACTCTTTTTTTTCTTGCCGCTGCGTCCGGCTCTATATGATGTACTTTCAGCGGCTCCTCAATAGCCAGTCCGATCTTCTTTCTGGGATTTAATGATGAATAGGGATCCTGAAAAATAATCTGCAATTGTTTCCGCAATCCGCGCAGCGCCGCTTTTCCAAACAACACCATATCTTTTTCCCGGTAAATGATTTTGCCGGAGGTGGAAGGTACCAGCTGCAGCAGCGTGCGGCCTAATGTTGTTTTTCCGCAACCACTTTCGCCTACCAGCCCCAGTGTTTCGTTTTCAAAGATCTCAAAGCTCACCTCGTTCACCGCCTTTGTATAGCGGAGTGGCTTCCCCAGCCAGTTGCGTTCACGGGGAAACCACACGGAAAGCTGTTCCACTTTTATCAGACAGTTTGCCGCAGCAACAGCCTCCGGTTTTGAAACGGGCACAAGCACCGGTGCCGGAGATTGCTTCGCCGGTGTTCCCATAAAATCGCTGACCACCGGAAGCCGGGTACCTTTTTGATGATTCACCGGCCTGCAGGCCAGCAGTGCCCGGGTATACGGATGCCCGGGATTGCGGAAAAGCTGTTCCACCGAGCCCTCCTCCACGATTTCCCCTTTATACAATACAACAGCCCGGTCCGCAATTTCTGCCACCACACCCAGGTCATGTGTAATAAAGATCACGCCCATACCGGTTTCCTGTTGCAATTCCTTAATCAGGTGCAGCACTGTTTTCTGTACCGTTACATCAAGGGCTGTCGTGGGCTCATCGCAAATCAGCAGCCGGGGCTTGCAGCACATCGCCATGGCGATCATCACCCGTTGCTTTTGCCCGCCGCTGAGCTGATGCGGATAGCGGTTGTAAATAGCCGCCGGCTCCGGCAACTGCACCCGTTCAAACCATTGTATTGCCCGCAACCGGGCGTCTTCCTTTGTTGCCCCTGTATGGATCCGGATGGCCTCGGCTACCTGGTTGCCACAGGTGTATACCGGGTTCAGGGAGGTCATCGGTTCCTGGAAGATCATGGAAATAGCATTGCCCCTGATCGCCTGCAGCGACTCCCTGCTTTGCTGCAGCAGGTTAACAGCGCTGCCGTCCTCTGCATAATACAGGATGGATCCCGCCACATAGTTCACCGGCGGAGCGGGGATGAGTTGCAGCACCGACAGGGAGGTGACCGATTTACCGGATCCCGATTCACCCACCAGTGCCACAATTTCGTTTGAATGTACTGTTACTGAAATCTGTTTCAGCGCATGATTTACGGTTGCTCCCGAAACAAAATCCACACTCAGATCCCGGATCTCCAACAAAGGCTGCTGCATTACTGGATCACTTTAATATTGAGCTTCCTGCCGGGGGTTGGATAAAAAGCCATGCATACGGCACACTTCGAATCTTTTTCTGCGGGAACAATCTCAAAATAAAACGTATCCCCCTCTTTTATATTCGAGGGAAAATTACAGGGATTGCTGATGCCGAAGGCTTTCCAGTAGGTTTTGTTGGTTTGGGGATTGGTCCAGGTGGCTTCTACCAGTGCAGGATTTACCCTTCCTTCAATAACAGAAAAGGTATAATTGGAACACATGCCTGCTACTTCAAACCGCGCTTTCAGCCTGGCGCTTCCGCCTTTTGAAGCTTTGGAAGAACAGGCAGCAAATGCCTGGAGCACCACTACCAGAATCATCAATCCGGATAAAGTTTTTTTCATATATTTTTTTTTAAAAACGCAGATGCCGTACCGTTTGACCGTTATTGATCAGCTGTTTCAGCGAATCGATGCCGATCCGGAGATGGTTCTCCACATATTTTGCCGTTACTTTTTTATCACTCTCAGCCGTCTTTACTCCATCCGGAATCATGGGCTGGTCGCTAACCAGCAAGAGGGCCCCGGTGGGGATCTTATTGTAAAAACCGACGGTAAAAATGGTGGCCGTTTCCATATCCACCGCATAGGCGCGGATCCGCTGCAGGTAGGTTTTAAATTCCTCATCGTGCTCCCAAACGCGGCGGTTGGTTGTGTAAACGGTACCGGTCCAATAATCGGTTTTAGCCTCGCGGATGGTGGTACTTACGGCTTTCTGCAACGCAAACGCCGGCAGTGCCGGCACTTCGCGCGGAAAATAATCATCTGAAGTACCTTCTCCCCTGATGGCGGCAATCGGCAATATAAGATCGCCAACGTTGTTCCGTTTTTTTAACCCGCCGCATTTACCCAGGAATAATACAGCCTTGGGAGCTATGGCCGTCAGCAGGTCCATCACGGTGGCGGCTGTAGGACTGCCCATCCCGAAATTAATGATGGTAATATCGCCGGCTGTGGCACATTGCATGGGTTTATCGAGCCCTATCACTTCCACGTTGTTCCACTCTGCAAACAGCTTTACATAGTTGCCGAAATTCGTCAGTAAAATATATTCGCCAAAATTCTTCAAACTCTCTCCTGTATACCGGGGCAGCCAGTTCTTAACAATTTCAGATTTTGTTTTCATTGCGTTTTTGTTTTGCGGTCGGACATTAAAAACAAACTTAGTCTTCAAATGAATAAAACTCATTATGAAGAAACTGTCCGATCGTTGCCGTATCTCCTTTTACTTTCATCGCGATGCGACTATTGTCGATAAAAATTTTATACTTACCTTTCTTATAAAACCGGATACCCTGTATCTCTAACGGGTCTTCCGCAACTTTCAACTGCTGGTATATTTTGCGGAATTTCAGCTGAAAATCGAGCGGACATCTTACCAGGTGCTCCATAAAATAGGTCTCAATCACTACGACCATCCCATTCTTTTTTCAAATGTCGCTGAGTCTACCGTATTGCCGGGAAAGCAACGTTCAAATACTAACTCATCCAAATAGGTTGTTACGTCTTCATTTGAAATGGTTTTTAAAATTTTCTCAACCTCGTCGGCCGTCCAGCTTCCCCGTTGTTTTTTATTTGAAAAGTTGCCTGGCTGCATACCTAATTTCTTTGCAACATATTCATTCTTATATCCCGAAATATCAATTATATGCGGCAGTTCTTTTAACAAAAGCCTGTAACTATGTACAACATCAATCATATTGCATACCATTTACTCTCAAAAATAATAATTTTTTTCTACATTTTAAATACTTTTTAACCAATTAAAACACACCGTCAAATGGAGTTCTTTTTACAGGTTTCAATAGCGAAACCATTATTTTTGGATCCATGATACGCATTCAATACCCGGAACCTGAGTTTAAGATCGAAACCCGCAATGGCCAGCCGCATATTTTTGATGCCTTGCGGAAAAAATGGCTGCTGCTCCAGGATGAAGAATGGATCCGTCAGAACTTCATCCATTATTTATTGCAGGGGATGCGTTATCCTAAAACACTGATCGCCCTGGAAAAGGAGATCCGGCTGGGGGAACTGAAAAAGCGGTTCGACATCCTTGTTTATGATCCGGAACACCGTCCCTGGATGCTGATTGAGTGTAAGGCCGGGCAGGTACTGCTAAATGATGCAGTACTCAACCAGGTATTGCGGTATCACATTGTATTGCCGGCACAATACCTGGTTATTACCAATGGAAACCTTACCTATGGCTGGAAAAAAGAAGCCGGTGGCTTAACGCCCATCGACAGGCTACCGGAATTTTTCGCTCACCACTAGTTCCTTGCTGCCCGCGCTATAGGTGTAAAATCCCTCACCGGTTTTAACGCCCAACCGGCCTGAAGTAACCATATTTACGAGCAAAGGACAGGGTGCATATTTGGGATTTCCAAATCCCTTGTACAATACGTTTAAAATAGACAGGCATACATCCAACCCGATAAAATCCGCCAGCTGCAACGGCCCCATCGGATGTGCCATCCCCAGCTTCATAATGGTATCGATGGCTTCCACACCGGCAACCCCTTCATACAAACTATACACCGCTTCGTTAATCATCGGCATCAGGATGCGGTTGGCAATAAAACCGGGATAATCATTGGCCAGGGCCGGCACCTTACCCAGCTCCTTACTGAGCGCTACGATAAGTGCCGTTACCTCCGCGCTGGTTGCATACCCGTTAATCACCTCAACCAGCTTCATCACCGGAACCGGGTTCATAAAATGCAAGCCGATCACCTGCGCCGGCCGGTTGGTAACGGATGCGATTTTTGTAACCGAAATGGAAGACGTATTGGTAGCCAGGATGCACCCCTGTGGTGCGGCCGCATCGATCTTTTTAAACAGCTCCAGCTTTATTGCTTCATTTTCCGTAGCCGCCTCCACCACCAGGTGGGCTTCTGCCACACCTTTTTGCAGATCCGTTTCCAGGGTAATTTGCTGTAATGTTTCCTGCTTTTGCAGCGCCGTAATGATCCCCTTTGCCAGCTGCCGGTCCAGGTTCTTTTCAATCGTCTGAAGCGCTTTATTCAACGGCTCCGCGGCAATGTCGATCAATACCACTTTATACCCGCTCTGCGCAAATACATGTGCAATCCCGTTTCCCATCGTGCCGGCGCCAATAACTGAAACATTTTTGATCATAAGGTCGTTTTAAAAATTTAATGCAAGGTGTAAAAGGAATAAAGGACCAGTCCCAGTAAAAATGCCAGTATCAATGCCACATTAATGATAAAAAGCGCAAAACCTTTCAGTCGAGATACCCTTTTTCGTTCGCCATAAACCCTGCTATGCGCCCTGAAAAAATAGAAAAAGGAATAGCCGGCCGCAACCATAATGATGCTCACCTCAATGGTTTTTGTCAATGTGCTTGCTCCCGCTAAACCGCTGAAGAATAAAACAAAATACAGCAATGTCACCAACAGCAGTAAAAAACAGAAATAGTGCAGGGTAAAAATACCATGATCAAAGAACCACCATTTCTTTTTACCGTGGAACAGCCAGAGGAAGAAGGCAAACAAGGGCATGTACAGGAAGAGCGCCTTGGGAATATTGTGGATGAAAGATTCCCGCACCCGTTCACTGATCTGGGTATTCGTGTACCCGTATTCCCAAAGCTCTAAATGCTTTTTTGCAAACAGGTAATCCATTTTGCTCATTTTTTTTCCAGGAATTTTCCGTACAGAATCCAGTTGGGCAATAGAATGCACTCCTTTGGGAACATTACCGCCTCCGATATTAATAACGGAACCTGACCTATTAAAATTAGTGGTGTCGGCCCTCAAATCATTAAGCCCCCTTATTTCATCCGCAAGATCTTGCTCTATCTCTTCAAGTGCGTCTCTGAGCCGTTCTTCATAAACAGCCGTTGTATCACCTGTTAGGCCTTGCGGTGTTGCGATTAGGCGGCCCAAGCTGTCCTTTGCTTTTTTCAGGGTTTCGATACCTGTTACCAGCTCCTGTTCTCGTTCTTTAAACGTCTTTGGTTTTGCTTTATCGTGGTTGGAGAATAAAAAAACAGGCAATAAAAAGGTGATAAAATTCAAAAATATATACAGACGCACCGGCGGCACATACCGCATTCTTCTCCCGGTCAGGAATTCTTTGGTGAGCCGCCCCGGGTGAAAAAGCAGGAATTTTATTGTTTTCCAGAATTTACCGTCATAGTGTGTAAGGTCTTCAAAAAAATGCGTAAAAAGATAGTGAAAGGGTTGTCTTGGTTCGATGTTCTCCTGACCACAATGGGAACAAAAGTGTTCTTTCACCTGATGGCCGCAATTAAGGCAGGTGGTTTCTTTTCTGAGTTTGTGGCCCGACATTTATTTTTTAGAGCAAGATAATCAAAAATGAGAAAAGCAGGGATTCCCTGCACTCTATATTTCCCCGCAACAGGCACTATATCCGGCTTTGCGCATCGCGATTTTTACTGTAGGTTTGCCTTGCGGATCAAAGCAATAAAAATGCGAAAACAAAACAGGTGGCTGGTGTTACTGCTGGCAGGTGTCATTGTTCTGGGATATTTCTGGTGTGAACACCGGAATACCAAAGCCCCGGCGCAGTCTCCGGCAGTATCGCATGGGCCAGCCAGGCCGAACCCTCAGCCGCAGGCCGGTATCGGAACGCTCACCAGCGAAGCAGTTGTGGTACCATATATAAAAAAAACAGGACAGCTCCCTGATTGTTATATTACCAAACAGGATGCCCGTAAAAAAGGATGGATCGCTGCGGAGGGCAATCTTTGCGAAGTACTTCCGGGAAGAGCCATTGGCGGGGATATTTTTACCAACCGGCAAAAAGTGCTGCCCTCAAAAAGTGGCAGAACCTGGTACGAGGCCGATTTAAACTTTACCTGTGGCCGGCGCAATGCTGACCGGGTATTATTTTCGAGCGATCGCCTGGTTTTTGTAACAAAAGATCATTACCAAACATTTGAGGAAAAATAAAGGATATGAACACAATCATTTTTGATTTCGACAGGATCGGTACGGAGGAAGACTTTTACAAAACGGCGGTAAAGCAACTGGCGCTCCCCGAATTCTTTGGTAATAACCTGGATGCCCTCTACGATGTGCTTACGGGCGCTATTGAACTTCCGGTTACCATCCGGTTTGTAAACTTATCACTGGGTCAGCTGGAAAAATTTGATGCCATCATTGCAGTATTTGAGGATGCCGCCGCTGCGCTGGAGGATGCACTCATCTTTGAATACTATCTCCAAAAACCTTAACCCGCTTATTTATTCTTAAAATCGCCCCGCTTCCAGGATTTAATAAATTCGGACCAGGCTGCAGGGTTAAAGATATTCATGGGCGGTATCTGCCCCTGGTAACGTGCTTTCTGGGAGATCATATTCAGCTGCATATTGGTTACTTCCCGCCCGTCATAAGCTGTTTTCTTCAACATGGCACGCTGCATTTCCTTTGTATTATTTTTCCGGATGATCTCCATTTCGTCATCCGCTACCCGCACATTTACAAAATCACGGGCAAACTGTTCCGGCGTAGGCCGGGGTCGGATAATGGCCGCAGGCAGGTATACCGTGTCTTCCGTCATTAATACCACCATATTATACTGATTGCCTTCCAGGTCACGAGGAATGGGCTTTATAATCGGTTTATAGGTGACGTGTGAAAATTCAATCTGATCGCCTTTGAGTACCGCAATCGAAAAAACCCCGTCGCTGTTGGTAATGGTACCGCGTGCAGAGCCTTTTACCGTAACGCTAACGGAAGGGATCCCGTACAGGCTGTCGGAAGACATTACGATCCCAAAAAGCTGGATCACCGAATCACGTGCCTTCTCAAACTGGGCATTTGCAGTTGATGGGATGATAAATAATAAAACAATAACCGGTATGATTATTTTCTTCACAGCCTCAAATTTAAGTAACGATTTGTAAATAAGACAACAAAATGCCCAATAGGATGTTTAACTTTGCGGATTGTAGTGAATTTAACATAAGCTTTAGTAAAAAAATGACAAAAGAACTTGTTTTACAGGCATTGAGTACGGTTCATATTCCGGGGTCTCATAAAGATATCGTGGCGCTTGAGATGGTAAAGGACCTCGTGATCGAAAAATATTATATTTCCTTCAATATCGACCTGCCCAGCCAGGATGCACAGTTAAAGGAAAAAATAAAAACAGATTGCATACAGGCTATAAAAGCACAGGTGAATGAAAAAGCCGTAGTAAAGGTAGGGTTTGGCAGTGCTGCACCCAAGGCACAGGCCGCAGCACATGCGCCGGCAAAAGTATTGCCCGGCGTAAAGAACATCATTGCGGTAGTGAGCGGAAAAGGCGGCGTGGGAAAAAGTACGGTTGCCGCCAACCTGGCCCTCGCACTCGCCCAATCCGGCGCAGCAGTGGGATTGATGGATGCCGATATCTACGGACCAAGCGTTCCCATTATGTTTGGCGTGCGGGGTGAGCGTCCGATGATGAAAGACGTAAACGGAAAGGGAATGATCGTGCCCCTGGAACGATTTGGCATCAAACTTTTAAGCATCGGCTTATTGGTAGATGAAAGCAAAGCGGTGGTATGGCGGGGGCCCATGGCCAGCAGTGCCATCAAACAGTTTATTACCGATGTGGATTGGGGCGATCTGGATTACCTGATCGTAGACATGCCGCCCGGTACTGGAGATATTCATCTTACCCTGATGCAGATTGCGGATGTAAGCGGTGTGGTTATTGTAAGCACGCCCCAGGATGTAGCGCTGGCTGACGCCAAGAAAGGGATTGCGATGTTCGGACAGGCACAGCTGAATGCACCGATCATTGGGCTGGTAGAGAATATGAGTTATTTTACCCCGGAAGAGTTACCGGATAATAAGTATTATATTTTCGGGCAGGAAGGCGGAAAGCGCCTGGCCAGTGAATACGATCTTCCCTTTTTGGGTGAAATACCATTGGTACAGGGCATTCGCGAGGGAGGTGATATCGGTATCCCGGTAATGATGAGCGATGATGAAATAACCAAGGCGGCCTTTAAATCCTTTGCAAGGGAAGTAGCCCGCTTTGCAGAAAAAACATCGAGGTAACAGGCGGGCAGCCGCGGCAGCCTGCCCTTGTTTAAACCGGCCCGCCAGCAATACGTACAATGACCGGAACGGGTACCAGGTTACACAACGCTTACGCCCATCTGCTTATAGAAAATACGAGGCGTTATTTATGCATTTTTATGTACTCCGAATTAATCCGCAACACCTGTAAGGGCGCATTGGCCGATGGTTTGTGTAACACGATATAATTGGTATAATAAGCGTTGTCTTCCGTCCCTTTTGCAATCAGCACACCTAAGCCGGCATAGGCATCATCCACCCGTTCAAGCGCAACAGCTTTTCCGTTTGCATAAAAAACCATCCTGTAATTTTCGATGGGCAGCATACGGCCTTTGTGATTTGAGTAAAACTTTTCGCAATTGGATTGATGCTCCGCAATTTTTTCTTTGGAGTAGAAATTGGAACTGAACAGCTCCTGCTCGGCCTGCTTTATGTCATCCAGGAATGCAGCTGTATTCCCTTTATCCAATTCGGCATACATTTGCTGGTATGCAGCGAGTACTTCCTGCTTTAATACGTTTTCATCGATCTTTTTAAGGTCTGCGGAACTTTTCCACCCCTGAATCTTATAATCAACGCCGGCATCAAAGGTCCATTCATATTCAAAAAAAGGCACGGGCTCTTTTACCTCCGGAAAACGCAGCGGAGCTACTGTGGTTACTGTATAATCCTGGTTTACATCCACCAACTGCACCTGGGTGTTTTCCGTCAGCTTTTTCAGTTGCGTACCGGTAAACCGGCCACCTTCTTTTAAAAACGGGTGCATGACTTTGATCCGGACGTGCTGCTTCCCCGGATCCAGTATGTACTGGTTAATAAATTCAGGTCCCACAGTGCCCGATACAAAATTTTTACTCACCGGCATATCATTTACCAAAACCTCCGACGGTACCGGTATATTAAACTCAATTCCATACAATTTGTGCTGTTCCATTTTGTTTGTTTTTTGCTCCGGTTCACTGCAACTAAAAATCATGGGATATAATACACCACACAGCAGTAATACCAGCAGATGATTATTTGTATTCACCAGCATTTTTAAAAATGTTTATTGTTTTATCCAGTTTAGGAATTAAGGGCAGGTCCTTTTCTTCTTTGTTAAATCCACCGGCCTTGATCTTTATACTCAGGGTAAATCCTGAAAAATAAAAATCGGTATCCCAGTTACCGCCGTTACCAAATTCCTTTCCAACGGTATAGGCCACCATTGCCTTTCCTTCAATTTCTATTCCCAGCTCAAATGCTTTTTTCTTTTTTTCACCATCGTCGATCAATGACACCTGCCGCCCTTTTTCATAATTTAATTTATACTGTAAGCTGGCACTAAAAACAATGGCGCCTTCCAATACACCCTGCAAGGCAACGGTGCCCGAGTACTTTTTACTGAGAAAATTATATTTCACCCGGGCCTCGGTTGCCGCACCATCTTTTGAATCGCTTCCCACCAAACGGATTTTAGCCGTTAAAGAAACATACAATTCATAATTGATCTCCAGGCTGCCGCCGCTAAACAGGTTTGCCAGCCAGCTTGCCAGGTCCAGTGCATCAATAATCGCTCCCCAGGGCTTGAATTTACTTCCCAAAGCTAATACATCCAGTTTTACCTTGGCTTCAATAATGGGGTCGGCAATCAGATGCCCGTCCAGCTCATAGGTTACCTTGCCATTTTCAGATAGTGTTTGAATGCCCACGCCTACGCCAACTTTTGGAAGGTCAAGCGTAAAGCTCATCGGCAACCGGTTTAACCGGGCAAGAAGGCCCCGGTTCGTAGCTCTTAACCGCACTTCCTCCCCCCGCGCTGCACTGATGCCCATATCTCCGTCCAGCTTGTCTGCAATCCATATAAGCGGCGCCAGCATTGTTCTGAATTTGGCGCCAAACTCATCCCCCAGCTTTATTACGTTTCCTGCACCTACTTCACATTCCACATACAGCCCAAAAGTGGTGTTGCGACCCACATACCGCTGTAAACCGTTGGAGATGAGTTTATCTGCAATATCCTTCCGGGTGTTATTGTTACTGGTATTGACCGTTCCCTCATTAAACCGGCTGTAGTGCTCGGTGAGCTCTGTTGTAGCCGCATAAAACAACGGGGTTTTGATTCCATAGTTAAAGTTCACAACCCATTTCATTGAAGGGTATACCTTAATCAATGCGATCTGATTGGGATAACGGCAGGTGGTAACCGGAACAAAATATGTTTGGGTTAATGTTTCTCTTTTGATAAGTTTTAACAGGTACCGGACGATCCAGATGTTTTTAAAATTACTGGACAGGATGCCGCCCTCAAAATACTCCTGCGTGGCCAGGTAGTCCAGGACCTCGTTATCGTATGTTTTATAAAAATTGTAGGCCAGCTTTAACGTGATCGAATCGCCGCTGATAGAATAGTCGCTGTCCAGCAAGCCCTGTACGCCGGCAACCGTTACCGCCTGGTATTTTTCCTGTTCGGCCGCTGATACCGGTACGCCCTTGGCCTCCTGGTCGTCCTTATATGTTTTTTCAGGTTTTACCGGGTTTAAAATACTGGCTTTTGAGGCATTGGACGGCGCCAGCAGGTTGGGCCGGTAATAGTTCAGGAAGTTTTCGATAAAAACACCCGTTTTTTTCGACGGCTTCATTTGTCCTACGATCCATTTCATCTTAAACACTTCCTCGCTGCTGCTATGTTCCCTGCCATCGTTTAAGATCCGTTCACATTTATACTTACCGCCTATATGAATGGATTGCTCCGGTTCCCCGGCCCCCTTTTTATACTTTGCGGTAACGGTTACGGTCTTCTTTTCTTTTTCACCGGCCACAATATAGAAAGCGGTCTGTTCGGTTTTGTCTTCAACACCTGCTTTCAATTTAAACTCATCAAAGATCACCACGGGCGTACCCGTACCTTCCTTTACCTGGATCACCGAATACGCACAGGGGTTGTACTCTTTACGGGTATACTGGATATCCCCGATATATTGGATCATCTCCCCTTTTTCCCGTTCTACCCGGGTAAGGATTTCATCGGTTGTTTCATATTCCACCAGGATCTCACTATTAGGCTGGTCCTGGTAGGTTTTAACGGCTTCCACGCCGATCAGTTTCGAATCATACTGCATCAGCCCCGATGTAGGTACTTCTGCAAAATTCCGGTAATCGACCAATGTATCCGAATCAAAGATCACGCCTTGTTCCACCTTAAAAATCTCCACTACCGGTACATAGTACCGCTGTTTCTTTCCAGGATTCCGGTCGCGCCATTCTAAACTCAACGGGAAGTTCAATACGCTGTATGTATTGATATTGCTGCTGCTGGCACTGGCTTTCAGCTTTATCTGCTTATGCTTGCCTTCAAACAAATCTGCTTTGGTAAGGGCCCTGGTTTGACTTTCCAGTGCGCCGGAAGCATTTTTGCGGGTGGCGAATGTTCCTGCATCATCTTTATCCAGCAGGTACACATTTGCAACATATTGATCCCTGCCTGCAACATAATCGGGATACTGGTGGAAGCAGATGGTGAGACTAACAATATCCCCGAACCGGAACGGCCGGATGTTTTTATCAAAATACGCGTAGGTTATATTCGCATCGGTATAAGGTATGATAAAAAAGTGAAATTCCTGTTCGGGATCCTCTGTAAATACCACTACCCGTTGTTTAAACCCATAATAATAATTAGCACCCGCCGGTGAAATGGAGAACTCCGTTCCTGTTTTATATTGCGTGCCAATCCCCATTGCCGCAATGGGTGCATTGGGATCCTTTTTTGCCATAAGCTCACCAACATCCGGAGCTTTATCCGGTGCCTGATGCGGTGCGTTGTCCCCACCGCCTATATCGGCCCAGAGCGCATTGAAGGTTTTTGCATTGCCGTTGTTATAATATTGCTCATAAATAAATGCCCATTTTGTTTCCTTCGACACAACCGCATTGTCAAAACAGCTCTCATCCACATAAAACTTCATCCGGGATCCTTCTTTTACCGATAAGGTTTGCCCTTTCGATATATAGCCCTTATTCAGCTGATCCATGAAGGTGTTGCCGCCAAACAGGGCGTTGTCAAATTTGCATCTGATTACCTTACCCATAAGGTTACTTTATGTTTAAAAATTCATACGGATCCTTCCGGTCCATTTCCTTCATATTCACCAACGGATTTACCTGCGCCTGCAACGCTTCATCTGCATTTTCCATGTTCTTCTTTGTGGGCTGCCCCATCTGACCGCTTTTGATCAGTTCAATACAGGCTGTTCCGGCCACCGCGCAGGTAGCTTTACAATCTTCTGTGAGCACATATCCCCCCGGAGGATCATATTTTTCTTTCTCATAATATCCTTCCCATTTGGTTACGGCCGGAACGCAGGCGTTATTGTTCATCTTTTTGCAGGAGCCAAAGGTTTTATTCTGAAAAGGGACACCGATGTCCTTATGGGTGGCCAGTAATTTTTCCTTGCCCGCGCTGTCGTTGGCATACCATTTTTTATGGGTAAGCACCGCAAGTTTATCGGGCGTGGTACCAAACTGGCATTTACAAAGTGCTCCGTGTACCACTTTTTCTTTTTGGGCCATAATCGGTTTTTTATTGTTTAGCATTTGCACATACCGCTGTTAAAGCTGGTACATGGTAAATTCGATTTTCTGCACCGGCACGGTGGTATATTTCCCCTCTTTTTCATAAACCTCCAGCAACGCCCGGGTATGCATGGCAAAATGATGTTCCCTGTCCAGGTCAAAATCTGCAGTCACCTTCATATAACAGGGCGTTTTCTGCTGATGCTCCAGAAACAACTCCTGCGGAGCTGCCAACGCTTCTGAAACAAACTGCACAACGATCGAACCATAACCGGTTATCTGTGGTATGATCTTTTGCGTTCCCGGAAACCGTACAGGCGCTTTGTAAGGCAACACAGATAAATAAAGTGCTACCGGCTGCATATACGTTTCCGTATAGGCCATGTACTTGGGATGAAAAAACAAATTCCAGAACAGGTCATAACTCATGGACCGCTGTATAACCGCACTGTTTTGTATGCTTTGATCTACCACCGCAACAAAATCATCTGCAACCGGCCCGCTGTATTTATCTAAAAGCCGCTGCCGGTTTTTTTGCCATCGGTTGATGATCGCTTCATGGTTTACGATACCGGTTACCTGTGTACCCCAGCCGTCGATCACCGTTTCTACCGGGTACAAAGACCGGGAAACAAGATCCGCAAACCGTTCGCTGACCGTATCCGGTTCATGCCGGTTAAAGAACACCTCCTTTTTTTCGAGGCGCATCAGCCACCCCAGGTCATGTTCTGTTAACTGTATGGCAGCTTCATAATCGATCCGCTTAAAGGGATCTGCAGCGGCACCCTTATAGTATTTTACCGAAACACCATAGCTGCGATCGCTTAAACCGGCCAGGTTTGAAATAAATAGCTTTTTCTTATAAACCGAATTCACGCCTGAATAAACTGTTGATCTGTTTTATCACTTAAAAGTCATGCCCTAAATACGGCGGGGTGGACCTTCTTTCTTCTCGCTGAGTACTTTTCCTGTTGCACCGTCCAACACAAAAACCTGCTGATAGGGTTCTGTCCCCCGCTCATCTACCGTCCAGCGCAGTTCCCATACATTTGTTTTATAAACAGGATCATATCCTCTTTGGACACGCCCGGTTTTTGCAAAATCCACCCGGTGTTTTTTTCCAAACCCGATCACATCCGGTAATCCAAAAGCATATCCCTTATCTTTATCTGTTTCACTCACCACCCTTCCGGCATCATCAAATTGCTGCCAGGTTCCGGTTTCAAGCGATGAGGAATAGTAATACGAAACAGCGATCAGGTTGCCTTTATTGTTAAACTGAAAAGCCACCCGGTAGCCATCCGGTTGTTTCTCAATCCGGGTGTACGCCAGCACCTTGCTCCGGTCAAATGCATCCAGGTCCGGCGCCTCGGGAGGTAACCGGTAATATTCCGTGATCTCCGTTCCGTCGGAGGCCGTATATCCCTCATACTCCGGGTTGGCCCTTACTTTCTTTTCATATTCATCAATATCAAATTTCTTCATGACCGTATTTTTTAACCGGCTTTGTATGTGTTGTACCGGCGATCCGTTTTCCCCCGATGGCTTTACCTGACCCTTACAACTTACACATAAGCCGCAGATCATTATAAAAAGAAATCGCTTTGCTATCAGGGCAAGCTTCTGTGTAGTTGATCCCATTGCCATTTGTATAATTGTTTTGCAATTATTTTTGTTTTGGAGGAATAATAGTCCATTACATTATCGGTGGTGTATTCATCAAACGTGTATTTGCTTTTGTTCAAAAAAGTATGCATGAATCCGATACAGTGCATTATTTCATGGGCCACGGTACTTTCATCAACCTTTGTTGACGATTTGGTTTCAGCTGCTGTTTTCTTTTTATCAAATACCAGGATGCTGAACCGGGATCCGCCCTTTTTCAGTTTCTCATTCGGGATGTCTTCGGAATGCCCCAATACCCAGCCTTTGCCGCCGCAGCTTTCAACCATACATGTATCCGGAAGAAAAAACACCTTAAAGAACGAATCAAACATATGGCCGAACGGTTTACCCGTTTTGCTTTTCTTCGCTCTCAGCAACCGGTTCAGTTCGTGCATCAGATCCTCCGATCCTCCTTTCCGGTAATCGTTATACCATTCGGCAAAATTATAGTCAGCCGGCATATCCAGAACAGTGTTTTGCAGGTTTACGTTTACATAGGCCTGTCGCATAAATTTTTTCAGTACTCCCGCTTCTCCGGCCGTTGAACCCTTTTTTGTAGGGCACTGTACCTTTACAAACAGCACACTAATATTTTTATGAAATTTCCGGTCGTTCTTTTTTACAAGGATCCGGCCCGCCAGTTCTTTATAATCTTCCTTTACCGCATACACATTGATCTTCTGGTCGGTTTCAAAATATGCGTTACATTTTATTTCCATTGCGTCCGGGAGATCATGTTTCCCTTTCTGAACAGGCAGCTCTTTGAGCAGCGACACATCAAAATAGCTGCTTTCATATTCCAGCTCATATTTTTCAGGTTCTTCTTCCACTTCTACCTTCAGGTTCAGTTTTGCCGTATAGGTTGGTAACAGCGATAAAAAGGGGATGGTATATATAAAAGGATATTTACCATTTTTTTTCCAGGGAACCGTAAACCGGTCAAATTCCATTACAAACCGGTCATAGTCTTTTGTCTTTTGTACAAATTTGGCAGAGCAGAAATCCCAATATCCATCGGCATCTTTTTTATACGTCATTTCACCCAAAATATCCCGGTACCAGGTATCCCCCTTTGCGCCGGTATCACCCAGCCGCACCCAGTCAAAACCAAATTCGCCGTCATATTTATTATGCGGTCGGAACTGTACAATACATTTTGCTTTCAGCTCCGGTGCCGGTGGATCTTCCGGATCCCCGTAGCTGACGCCTTCGTCTTCTCCTTTTTCTTTAATCACGCTCCCCGCAAAGGAATTGATGTTTTCCCGGGAGTACATATTGTGGTTGCCATGCGTGATCTTGGTATAGATCCCTTTTATAATTCGCGTTCTGCTCATGCTAGTTTGCTTTTCCGTTTTCTCCGCTGTTGTTTTGCACCACTTTTTGCGCATGCTTGAGCAAACTTTGCTTTGAGCTGATATTAAAATCTCCATGACTGGCTTCAACGCGTTCCTGTTTTGCTTCGGAGTGCACATCACCCTCGATCATTTCCGTAAGCTTCCCGCTGATGTTTAACGTGCTGTCGCCGCCCACGGATACGGCGTTCAACCGCCCGGTTGAATGAACGTGATCCTTGCCTACAGAAACGGTTTGATTCGCCCCAACGTTCACGGTTTTATCCTTACCGATGGTGCTGGTCATATTCTCTCCCACATTAAAATGCATATTCCTGGCATTAAAGGTCATGGTTTCAGGAGCCGTAATGGTGATGTTCTTGCCCGATGTATCCAGGTAAATCTCATTACCCCCCGGATCCCGGATGATGATATGCGTACCCGAACCCGCATCATTAAACTCCACCGTATGACCACTGCGTGTGCGGATCACTTTCACATCATTGCCCGCATTGCTGAAACTGTTGTTCGCACTCCCGTGATACACCGCACCGATCACATACGGCTTCGTCGCACTCCCGTTCTCAAAACCCACGATCACTTCCTCTCCCACCTCCGGTATAAAAAAATGGCCCTTGCCTCCACCGCCATGCGGACTTGTTACACGGATCCACGGTGTTTTCTCCGAGCCGTTCATCCAGTGAAACTTCACCCGTACACGACCCAGTCCGTTGTAATCATTATTATCCGTTACGATGGCACTCTGCGTTTCGCATACCGGGTCACGTGGTACGGTAACCGGTGCTACTTTGATACCGGACGGAACAGCCGTAAAATCATTTTCATAATGGCCCCGCGCATCCACGTGATGGTTCACCCCCGTTACCAGGTATTCCCCATATCCCTCCGTACCCAGCGTAAACACATTGCTGCCGCTTATCGTTACGCCTGAACCCACCGACACGCCCGGATGACCACTCTGACCGTGAAACTGCACCAGCTTGCTGCTTTCCACCGCGCTCCGGAGGTTCACCAGGTCATCCTGCTGCTTCTTATTGGTTAAAAAACGCGGATTCCATTGCTTGGGCTGAGTGCCATATACCGTTTGGGAGGCCTTGTATACCTGCTCGCCCCAGGCATTTAAACCCGCCTTCTGCTCCACACCCTGCGGCTCACTGCTGTACACCTGGCTGTTCTGGTAATCCCAGGCCAGCAGCTGCGAACGGACCGGACGCGCCTGCAGTGCCACATTAAAACGCGACAGGTGACGACCATATACCAGCTCCGTCTTCTTTGTATCCCGGGGCGGGCCCACTACCAGGCTCCGGCCATCCCAAAACAGCCATTCCCCATACGTGCTGGTTAAACGCTGTAAAAACTCCCAGGCCGTTTCTTTATATTGTACCGTGTACGCCAACGTTTCTCCATACAGCGGCTGCACCTTCGGCTCCAGCAGGTTCTCCGGAAAAAACTTCAGCACGTCCTGTGCTATATTCTTCAGGGCTTTCTTTTCCCAGCTCTTACAATGCGGACCGCTGTCCAGCACAATGGTAGGACTATAGCCCGTAAGGATCACATCCCCGTGGTGCCCCGTAAAACGCGCCGTTTCCACCCCTGTAATGATCCCGTTGAACAATACCGTGCCCGAAAGCCCCACGCCGCTGATCCGCGCACCAAAACTGCCCCCGATCATATCCTTGGATGCCGTAAACATACCCGACCGGCCGTCGACCGACTGCGCCGGGCATACCAGCGTAAAATGGTGATGCGAAAAAATGCTCTGATGCAGTGAAAAAGAAGTAAACTGCAGTAACGGGGTGCCGTTAATGCTAAACATAGGTTCGGTCAATTGCGCCATACATAAGGTTTTGTCTGTGACGAAATAATATCGTTGAACCCTCACAAACCCATCGCGTCAGCTAAGCGATGACATAAAATTTTCAGGTCTTCACAAATTTAGCCGAATAGATTATTAATTTTCGAGGTTCATTACCGGGTTAAAAATAAGGATTTCCGGGAAATCCAAAACAAAAATTAACCCATGTCACTTCCGGAATGCAAACCGTTACCGCTGGCACCCAATACATATTTCCGGAACAGAAGTGCCTTTTAAACCGGAGGGGTATTCATAAAACAGCCCCCTGTAAGCACAGCGGGCTATACTATTTTTTATTCGGCCGGCCTCGTCAGAGATCCAGCACATCTTTCATAGAAAAGACGCCTTTTTTATCTTTTATATATTCGGCCGCCAGTACCGCTCCCAATGCAAAGCCCTTACGGTTATGCGCCGTATGGGTAATGGAAATATCATCGATCTCCGAAGCATACGTAATGGTATGTGTTCCGGGCGCGGGGTCGATCCGTTTGCTGGTGATCAGCAATTCTTCCGGCCGGGGCACTACGTCATTTACCCATTTTGTTTTTTCGGTATATACATCCATCACCTGCTCCGCAAGGGTAATTGCCGTTCCACTGGGGGCGTCCTTTTTCTCCGTATGATGTATCTCTTCCAGGCTTACCTCGTAGGAACCATGCTTGTGCATCAGGCCGGCCAGTTTCTTATTCAGTTCGAAGAATAAATTCACTCCGATACTGAAATTACTGGCGTACAGGAAGCTGCCGTTATTGCGGTTGATTTCCTCCAGCAATTGCGGCATTTTTTCCAGCCAGCCGGTGGAGCCGCTGACTACCGGGATACCGAAACCGATCAGTTTTACAAGATTGTCAAATGCCGTATGGGGGCCCGTAAATTCAATGGCCACATCCGCCTTGCTGATGTTTTCAGCATTCAGCTCCTGCGCATTGCTTACATCAATTTTCAATACCACTTCATGTCCTCTTTCCAGCGCGATGGCTTCAATGGCTTTTCCCATTTTTCCGTATCCGATAAGTGCGATATTCATTTTTTGATTTGAGATTTGAGATTTGAGACTTCAGATTTCAGATTTCAGATTCCGGCATTTCGCCTATTTGATCCGCATCACCAGGCTGAGCCCGCTGGTATTGGCCATATCGCTGTACCCCGGCTGCAGCCGCAGGCTGAGTTTGGGCGATACATCAAACGTACTTAAATGCGCATCTACCGTAGCATCTACCACGTTCAGTCCCCAGGCGATCAGGAAGAACACAAATGCATAATCCACGTCCTGCCGGATCTGATCCCGGTTGCTTCGTAATCCTTCTTTATTCAGCCCGTTGGGACCTTCAAAAAAGGGGCGTTTTAACTGACTGTACACTTTTTGATAATTGGGCCCGGTAAGACTGTCCTTCTTCAACTCGATATTGGATGCCACCGTAAACGCATACCGGAACCGCTTATACCATTTTAAATTGTCTACAAAAAGTCCGCCCGTAATACCCAGCGCCGCATATACGATCGGCACCTTCCATATTTTCCGGTTATATACCTGCCCCCAACCGGGCAATATGGCAGACCGGAGCGCAGCCGTACCGGGGTTCCGGTAACGAGGATCCTTTCTTGCAATGGTATCCACATATTTCTCTTTTGCTTTTGTAACAGGCTTCAGCAGCGTTGCGGCTTTTGCCGTATCGGGCTTTAGCGGAACCGTATCCTTTAAGGTGGTAATGGAGTCGGTGTTCTGTGCACAAAGGGGCAACGTTATACCTGCCAAAATGCAAAGGAGCAGTATTATCTTGTTCAGGAATTGCATGATGCAAATAAACCACTAATTAATCTACGGATACGTTAAAGTTGTGCAGCAGCTTGTTCAGTTCTTCAACTGAATAATAATCAAAAGTGATCTGCCCGCTGCCATTGGTACTGTGCTTTAATTTTACACGGGTATCAAACTGGGATGCCAGTTTGTCTTCGATCCGCTGGAAAGAAGACGAGAGACCGCTTCTGCCTACCGGCTTTTTAGCCGCTCCTGCCTGTTTGTACAGGTTGCGCACCAACACTTCCGTTTGACGTACGGAAAGGCCTTTCTCTTTTATTTCCTTAAAAATGAAAAGTTGTTTTTCTACAGTATCTACGTTAATGATGGCGCGGGCATGCCCCATCGACAGTTCGCCGCTGCGTACCGCCAGCTGAATATCGGGCGGCAGTTTCAGCAACCGGATAAAGTTGGCAATGGTACTGCGGTCCTTTCCCATTCTTTCGGCTACCTGTTCCTGCGAATAATCCAGCTCATCCATCATGCGCTTGTAACTCAGGGCTACTTCCACTGCATTCAGATCTTCACGCTGCAGGTTTTCCAGCAGGGCCAGCTCCAGCAGCTGCGCGTCGTTTGCCTGGCGGATATAGGCCGGCACATCTGCCAACCCCGCCATTTTTGAAGCCCGCAGCCGGCGCTCTCCTGCAATCAGCCGGTATTTGCCGGTTGCCGTTTTTGAAACCGTTAGCGGCTGGATAATGTCGTGGATCTTTATAGACTCCGATAATTCCCGTAATGCCTGCTCATCAAAATCATGCCGTGGCTGCTTGGGGTTTACTTCAATATCTGCAACCGGGATCCTTAAAATATTGGTGGCATTTTCCACCACCGTTTTTTTAAGTTGTTCCCCACCGGTGTTTTTCAGCTCTGCATCAATACTCCCCAACAGGGAACGGATTCCTTTACCAAGGGCGTCCTTATTTTGTTTTGTAGTTGACATTTTCTGTTAAAAGTTTAAGGTTCAAGATTCAAGGCAACGGGTTATACCTTAAAACGTTGAACATTGAACGGGCATCATTCCAGTATTTTTTCGTCGTTGGCAATTTTTGTCATGTCATTCTTCTGCAGAATCTCTTTTGCCAGATTCAGGTAGTTGAGGGCTCCCTTGCTTGTGGCATCATACAGAATAGCCGGCTTTCCAAAACTGGGCGCTTCACTCAGTTTTGAGTTCCGGTGAATGATCGTATCAAATACTTTATCGTCAAAATGACGCCTTACTTCGCTCACCACCTGGTTGCAAAGCCGCAGCCGCGAATCGTACATGGTCATCAGGATACCTTCAATCACCAGTTCGGTATTCAGCCGGCTTTGAACGATCTTTATCGTATTCAGCAATTTTCCCAGTCCTTCCAACGCAAAGAACTCACACTGCACCGGCACCACCACGGAGTCTGCCGCTGTAAGCGCGTTTACCGTAATCAGTCCAAGCGAAGGCGAACAGTCGATCACAATAAAATCGTACTCCTGCTGCACCACCTCCAGGATATTTTTCAATACCATCTCCCGGTTGGGGTAATTGATCATTTCAATTTCGGCCCCCACCAGGTCAATGTGAGAAGGGATCAGATCGAGATTAGGGATATCGCTTTTCAGGATCACCTCCCGGGCGGGCGCCTGGTTGGCCATACAATCGTACAGGCTATGTGTAACATTGTGCAGATCAAAGCCCACGCCTGTGGTGCTGTTTGCCTGCGGGTCCGCATCCACCAACAAGGTCTTATATTCCAGAACGGCAAAACTCGCCGCCAGGTTAATGGCCGTTGTTGTTTTACCAACTCCTCCTTTCTGATTTGCTACTCCAATAATTTTTGCCATATTTCTTAATTCTCTCTGAATTGGTGCAAAAAATGCTAAAAAATTTCAATTAAGCAAATGTAAAGTATTTGCCAGTCTTAAAATTGATAAAAACCGAAAAGCTGTCAGTATTGAGATCTGAGGATCGGGATTCGAGAACGGGTTACTGATCTGCGGAAATCCGCTATCAATCAACGGCTACCGGCACATGGCGCCGGGTTTCCAGCGCAACGTTAAAACGCAGTGCCCGGGGATCCGGGGCCGGATACAAATACCGTTCATAACCTCATGGGAGCTATTGGAACTGCGGTAAAAGAAGCGCAGCCAGGGGATCTATTTCCGAAGTATTCAAGCCGATCCTGCTACCGGATACTCAAATCGCAAATCCCGATTCTTAAAATTTATATAGTTTTGACAGATTAAAATCTTCCTTTTATGCGGAATGGCTCGTTCTGGTGGGTAATGCTGGTAGTAATGCTGCTCATTGATCTTTACATTTTTATTGCCGTCCGGTCTTCGCTTTTTGCCTATTCCACGCCCCGGAACCGCACCATTTTTACCGTAAGCTACTGGGGCATTACCGTTCTTTCCCTGGGAGCGTTACTCCTGCTTCCCTACCTGCCGGCGGCAGAAGCCGGTCAGTTCCGCAGAAGCATCATTTTTACCATCATTTTCGCCCTGTTCCTGGGTAAGATCCTGGCGGCTGTTTTTTTTCTTATGGACGATATCCGGCGGCTGGCGCAGTGGGTGGGCGGCAAGTTCTTTTCAACCAACAATGAAGTGGGCGAAGTTTCGGGGGCCGATGCGGAAACGATTTCCCGCTCACATTTCCTTACCTGGCTGGGAGTTGCGGCCGGCGGCACCATTTTTTCCAGCCTGGTTTACGGGCTCAGCAACAAATACAATTACCGGATCCGGAAAGTACCCCTGTCTTATTCCCATTTGCCCGAAGGCTTTCGCGGGTTCCGGATGATACAGATCTCCGATATACACAGCGGCAGCTTCAGCAACAAGGCGGCCGTAAACAGGGGGATAGATATGATCCTGAATGAAAAACCAGACCTGATTGTGTTTACCGGAGACCTGGTCAACAATATTGCTTCCGAAATGGAGCATTATACGGAAGTCTTTTCCCGCCTGAAAGCGCCGATGGGCGTATTTTCCACATTGGGGAACCACGACTACGGCGACTATCACCCCTGGAAAAATGCCGCTGAAAAAGAAGCCAACCTCGAACGCCTGAAATCGGTTCATGGCAAAATGGGCTGGCGGCTGTTGCTGGATGAGCACCTGCCGCTGGAGCGGAACGGCTCACAGATCGGGCTGATCGGTGTACAGAACATCAGTGGTAAAGCCCGTTTCCACAGCTATGGCAATATGGCTAAGGCCGCCGAAGGAATCGATCAATACCCCTTTAAGATCTTATTAAGCCACGATCCCTCGCACTGGGATGCGGAAGTCAACAAAAAGTACCCCGGTATCGACCTGATGCTGAGCGGGCATACCCATGGCATGCAGTTTGGCGTGGAACTACCCTGGTTTCGCTGGAGCCCGGTGCAATATGTATACAAACAATGGGCCGGCCTTTATGAAAAAGGCAACCAGAAACTGTATGTAAACCGGGGCTTCGGATTTATCGGCTATCCCGGGAGGGTAGGCGTTCTTCCTGAGATCACTGTTTTCGAATTTCATTAATATTCAACCGCTTTTTAGCGACCCATTGCCATTTTTTGTCTAATTTTATTATTTAAACAACCCTCATTTTATGATACGCACAATAAAAACTACTGCCGTTCTCATCCTCAGCACCTTTTTTACGGTATCCCTGCATGCTCAATTCCATATCGGAGCCAAGGCGGGTGTAAATGCTACCAAGATCGATGGTAAAAGTTTTAAGGAAGAATTCGACTACAATTACCTGGTTGGATTTTTCGCGGAGATTGGCGTAGGCAAAAAACTGAGTGTAAACCCGGAACTGATCTATTCGCAAACCTCCAGCACGCGGGATACCAGCTTCAACAACGTATTGCCCGGGTTTAACAAGGATCAGACAAAGGCAAAACTGAATTATCTATCCATCCCCATCCTGTTGAACCTGCAGCTGGCTGGTCCTTTGCATATTGAAGCAGGTCCGCAGTTCAGCGTTTTAACCAGCTCCAGCAAAACCCTGCTGCAAAACGGGGAGCAGGCCTTTAAAAAAGGAGATTTTTCAATGGTGGGTGGTGTGCAGCTGAAGCTTAGCGCCTTCCGGATCTCTGGCCGGTATGTAGTGGGGTTGAGCAATATCAGTGATCTGCCCAGCCAGGAGAAATGGAAAAACCAGGCCATACAGGTAGCTGTAGGGTTTGCTTTATAACGGATGCCTGGGGCGCCTTATTTTTCAAATAGTTCGTTATCAATATATTTACAGGAACTCATTTCGGCATCTGATCCCGGCCGCGCCATTCTGCGCAGATGCCGGAACCGGATCAAACACACCCCGGCATCAATATTGGGGCATTTTTTACTTTTAAAACCGCCAATCTTTCCGCATTTTTGTTTGTGGCATTACAATTGACCTGCTAAATGTTCAATAAAAAAAACCGGCGTGCCCAACAGGCTATGCCAGTTTGTCCTGTTAAAAAAGATTATGAAGTTTGATATTCAATTTAGACCGGAAGATGAGATGGATTTTTTACCCATCATTCCACTCAATGAAAATGAAGGGGATGAGAACCTGGATGAAGTACCCGATGAAATTGCGATCCTTCCGTTAAGAAATACCGTTTTATTCCCGGGAGTTGTACTGCCCATCACCGTAGGCAGAGACAAGAGCATCCTGGCCGTAAACGATGCCTATAAGGGCAATAAATTTATTGGTGTGGTAGCGCAGAAAGACAGCAATCAGGAAAATCCCGAAGCGGAAGACCTGGAGCGGATCGGTACGATTGCCAAGATCATTAAACTGATCAAAATGCCCGACGGCGGCACCACGGTGATCATACAGGGACGGAATAAGTTTTCCATTGAAAAAGTGAACAGTAACGATCCCTATTTCAAGGCGCTGATTAAACGGATCCAGGATACGGAAACGCCGACGGATGCGGATTTTGAGGCCCATATTGCCAATATAAAGGATCTGGCCACCAACATCATCCAGCAATCGCCCAATATTCCTTCCGAAGCTTCGATTATCCTGAAGAATATTGAGAAGCCTTCTTTCCTCATTCACTTTGTAAGCAGCAACCTGAATACATCGGTTGAGGAAAAACAGCAGCTGCTGGAAATGAGCGATATCCGGGAGCGTGCCGGCAGCCTGATGCAATTGCTTCAAAAAGAGCTGCAGTTTGTGGAGTTAAAGAATAAGGTAACCAATAAGACCCGCACCGAACTGGATAAACAGCAGCGGGAATACTTTTTACAGCAGCAGCTCAAAAGCATTAAAGAGGAACTGGGCGGTGACACCAACAGCCAGGAAATAAAGGAAATGCAGAAAAAGGCCGAGAGCAAAAAATGGCCGGAAGCTGCAAAGGAAGCCTTTAAAAAAGGCATCGAAAAACTGGAACGGATGCATCCCAGCACACCGGACTATTCGGTGGTGTATAATCATGTAGACCTGATGCTGGACCTGCCCTGGGAAGAATACACGGAAGATTTTTATGACCTGGGCAACGCCAAAAAAACGCTGGATCATGATCATTATGGTATGGCCAAAATCAAGGAGCGGATCCTGGAATACCTGGCGGTGCTCAAACTAAAGGGCGACATGAAAAGCCCTATCCTTTGCTTCCTGGGCCCTCCGGGTATCGGGAAAACATCCCTCGGTAAAAGCATTGCCAGCGCCCTGGGCCGTAAATATGTGCGTTTAAGCCTTGGTGGCCTGCACGACGAAAGCGAGATCCGCGGGCACCGGAAAACCTATATCGGCGCCATGCCCGGGCGTATCCTTCAGTCGCTCCGCAAGGTAAGAAGCAGCAACCCGGTAATTGTGCTGGATGAAATTGATAAAGTGGGCAATGATTTCCGGGGAGACCCCAGCAGCGCGTTACTGGAAGTACTGGATCCGGAGCAGAACAACAGCTTTTACGACAATTACCTGGAACTGGAGTATGACCTGAGCAAAGTATTGTTTATTGCAACGGCCAACAATATACAAACCATTCAGCCGGCCCTGCGCGACCGCCTGGAGATCATTGATCTGAGTGGCTATGCCATCGAAGAAAAGATCGAGATCGCCAAGCGTCATTTAATTCCCAAACAAAAAGAATTGCACGGACTGGCTAAAAACAATATCCGTTTTTCCGATAAGGTGCTGGCACAGCTGATTGCCGACTATACCCGGGAAAGCGGCGTACGGGAGCTGGACCGTGTACTGGCAAGCATCATGCGCAACCAGGCCAAAAAAGTAGCCATGGGGCAGCCCTTAAAGTCGCCGCTGAGCACCGAAGATGTACAGGAGATCCTGGGCAGGCCCCGGTACAGCAACGATCTGTATAAAACGGTAAATCTTCCCGGTGTGGCGGTAGGACTAGCCTGGACCTATGTGGGGGGTGATATTTTATTTATCGAATCCAGCCTAAGTGACGGCAAGGGAGAATTGCACCTTACCGGCAACCTGGGAAATGTGATGAAGGAAAGTGCTACCACCGCGCTCACCTATCTCAAATCAAACGCAGAAAAATATCATATCGATACCACCCTGTTTCAAAAGAAAAATATACATATACACGTACCGGAAGGCGCTACTCCCAAAGACGGTCCCAGCGCGGGCGTTACCATGATGACCTCAATTGCCTCCGCACTAACAGGCAAAAAGGTAAAACCCTACCTGGCGATGACCGGCGAAATTACCCTGCGCGGCCAGGTATTACCGGTGGGCGGTATTAAGGAAAAGATACTGGCGGCCAAACGGGCCGGTCTTAAGGAGATCATGCTTTGTTTACAAAACCAGAAAGACGTGGAAGAAGTAGAGCCCGCCTTTATAAAAGGCCTAAAATTTCATTATGTAAGCCGCATGGAAGATGTATTAAAAATTGCGATCGGCGTTTAAGTCCGGTCCTATACTATAATAAAAAAAGCATGTCTTTACCGGCATGCTTTTTTTATTGGGTTGTCTGATGTTTGTTAAGTCCGGAGGCCTATCAATATGACTACCGGTGCCATTACCTTTTCGAGTTCCAATCATATTACCGTTGGAGATGTTCGCGTATTTAATGAAGAACGGGATTATTATTTCCCGATCCTGCAGGAAGATATTGATGTAAATCCAGCCCTGCAGGGGCACCAGCATACAGGCTGGTAAAACCCGGACGCTATACATACTTAAAGGCCCCGGAACAATATTCCGGGGCCTTTTTATAAAATCAGATGATTCCTGCGTTATTTTTTGCTTAGAATTTATATCCTACGGAAAGTCCGAACTGCATATTTTTAAGCTGCTCGCCGGTATCTTTTCCATCTACTTTATAAACAATATTCATCAGCCCCATCTGGCCATTCAACTGGATGGAAAACTTATTAGAGAACTCATAGCCCATCAGCAGGGCGCCACCCACATCAAACGGCTTCCCGTAAGGGATCGTCTTCAGATTATTAAAATTCAGGTAACTGCTGTCGGCTGATGAAATATCACTCTTGAATTCCAGGCTGCCGGTCTTGCTGCGTTGTACCACCCGAAACACCGCTGGCCTTCCATCTTCCGCCGATACCATAGGCCAGGTAAGGCCCAACGCCTAATAAAAGACGGCCGTTACCCAACTCTGGCTTAAACATAAAATGAACAGGCAATTCAAGATAATAAGGATGCTGGTTCAGTGTTCCGGTAACACCATCAGACGACTCTTTATACTGGTAGCCCTTGGTGGTAAACAGCAGACCCGGGCTTACAGAAAATTCATCGCCCACAGGCAGATCAGCCGTTACCCCGGCATGAAAACCGGTTAACAAATTGGTCGGCATCTTACTGCCATCCGAGAACTTCACAACCGCATTTGAAAAGTTGACACCGGCGCGTACGCCAAACTGTACCTGTGCAAAAGCCGCACTGCAGGAACCCGCTACAAAAAACAAGAGAAAAAATCGTTTTAACATAAGCATTGTTTTTAATAAGTAATAATAAATCGGTTGCAAAGATAACAACTACCATGCAATACATTGTAAGGAATTCCACGCCGGCGTATGCCATTTCATACAGCCCACCTTTTTTACCTGCAATAAAAGCCCGATGATAAGTTCCCGGAGCCCCGCTACCGGTTTCCCCACAGCCTCCGTTTCCGACTGCTGCACTTACCACCGCTTATGCCTGCTTCAGCAACCGGATGGCTTCAACAGGATCTGCCGCATTGAATACGGTACTGCCTGCCACCAGGGCATCGGCGCCTGCTGCAACAATTTCCGCGGCATTTTCAAGGGTTACGCCCCCATCGATGTTGATTACAGCATGGGAGCCTTTGTCTACAATCAGTTTTTTAATTTCCTTTATTTTATTCAGCGTATTGGGAATAAATTTTTGTCCGCCAAAACCCGGGTTTACACTCATCACCAAAACAATATCCACATCCGCAATAATATCACTCAACAGGCTGGCAGGATTATGGGGATTAATGGCTACGCCTGCTTTTAAACCCATTGCCTTTATTTGCTGAATGTCCTGGTGCAGCCGCGGACAGGTTTCAATATGGATGCTGATATGATCTGCTCCTGCTTTTTTAAACTGCTCAAAATACCGCGAAGGCTCTTCAATCATCAGGTGCACATCACAGATTTTTGTAGTTACTTTTTTTACAAACTCAATGATCATCGGCCCGAAGCTGATATTGGGCACAAACAATCCGTCCATTACATCCAGGTGCAGCCAGTCGGCCTCACTTTTATTGACCATTTCAACCTCCCGTTGCAAGTGGAGAAAATCTGCTGCTAATAACGAAGGCGCGATAATTGCCATAAAAAAAACTTTGAGGGCAAAATAACATTATTTATTGGTATTGAGCATTGAGACATGAGCATACAGAACCGAGCAGTGCGTTTCATCGCTCACATCTCATTTCAATTCTCGTGTCTCAATTCTCATGTTTCAAGTCTTTTTTAACAAAATACACACCCTGTGCATAAAATAAATTCAGTATTTTACAGAGTGTTGTATAAATTTGAGAAGAACGATTTTTAATTAAAAACAAGGAAAACATTGACAGAAGCAATTATTAACCTGGAAACAGTGAACCCCATCGATTTTTTTGGGGTCAACAACGGAAAACTGGATATCCTGAAGAAAAAATTCCCGCTACTTAAAATACTTTCCCGCGGTACGCAAATAAAATTAAGCGGTGCCCCTGAACAGATCGCAGAAGCAAAAGAAAAGATCAACCTGATCGTATCCTATATCGAGCGCAATGGTCATTTGAGTGAAAACTATTTTGACCAGATCCTCGGCGGAGATGATCTGGAAACGATCGATCATTTCCAGGAGCGCAACCCCAACGAAGTACTGGTTTTTGGTCCTAACGGAAAATCGGTTCGTGCGCGTACCGCCAATCAGAAAAAGCTGGTACAGGAAGCGGAAAAGAACGACATCCTTTTTGCCATCGGGCCGGCCGGTACGGGTAAAACCTATACCGCGGTGGCCCTTGCCGTAAGAGCGTTGAAGAATAAACAGGTAAAAAAGATCATTCTTACACGGCCTGCAGTGGAAGCGGGTGAAAGCCTGGGTTTTTTACCGGGAGATCTGAAAGAAAAGATCGACCCGTATTTAAGACCGCTTTACGATGCGCTGGATGATATGATACCGGCTGATAAACTGGGCTATTATATGACCACGCGGACAATTGAGATTGCCCCGCTGGCATATATGCGCGGCCGCACACTGGACAATGCCTTTATCATCCTGGATGAAGCACAAAATGCCACCGACCTTCAGTTAAAAATGTTCTTAACACGTATCGGCGCCAATGCCAAGGCGATCATTACGGGCGACATGACACAGGTGGATCTTCCCCGCAACCAGAAAAGCGGTTTGCAAACCGCGTCAAGGATCCTGCGGAACATTCCCGGTATCAGTCATATTGAACTGGATGAAGAAGATGTAGTGCGTCACCGGCTGGTTAAAGCCATTATTAAAGCGTATCATCAGGAACATGAAGAGCAGGAACAGCGCTTTAACAGGGAGCATACAAAGTAACAGGGGTAGAATATTCCATTTTACCTTTAAAGGGTGGCCTTGGGGCTGCCTTTTTCTTTTGCCGTTCCTTACCGGTTGCCGGGCCAATCCATCGCCCCCGGCATATACGCCCCTTGCCGTGCAACAGGAGCTCAACCGCCTGAAGCCGCTCTTACATCCCGGCGACCTCGTACTCCGGAACGGAACGGATGCCACCAGCCAGGCCACCCGTAAATTCAACCGCAAGGACACGTCGTTCTCGCATTGCGGCATCATCGATGTGGCTGGCGACACCGTGTGGGTATACCACGCCATTGGCGGTAGCTATAACCCCTCCCAGACCTTAAAAAAAGAGCTGCTCGACAGTTTTTCCAAACCGGGCGAAACCGACCGGATCGCTGTTTACCGCTACGCGCTTGCACGGGAAGAACAGCAACTGCTGATGGCCACTGTGCAGGCGCATTATAAAAACGGGCTGCCTTTTGATCTTTTTTTCAATTTCGATACCAATGACCGGATGTATTGTTCAGAATTTGTGTTCAAATGCGTAAATAAAAGCATGCACGGCCGCCTTTCACCCGTTGTTCTGCGGCAAAGACCACCGGTTTACATTTCCATCGACGACCTTTTTTTAAATGAATGGGCCCTCCCGGTAAAAAAAATCAACTATAAGGCCCTGCAATAGCGCTTCCGTGCTTCAGATATACGTCCCTTATATTGGTGATCCGGCACACCGTCGCTGATAAGTACCTACATTTGCACTTTAAAACCAATTTACATTATGAAAAAAATTATTCAATTGCTGCCCGTGCTCATCCTGCTGGTAGCGGGTATTACAGGATGTCAATCAAGCAGTGACCCCAAAACGGTCCTGGTTCACTTCTTTGAACTGCTTGCAAAAAAAGATATCGACGGTGCAGCAAAGCTGGCTACGAAAGACAGTAAATCGACGCTGGACATGATCAAAAAAGGAATGGATATGGCCCAGAAAATGGATACTGCTGCTGAAAAAACAGATCCCACAAAAGAATTCAAAGACGTGGAGTTTGGCGATCCCCGGATCTCCGGTGACACGGCCTATGTTAAAGTAAGCAGCAAAAGCAAAAAACAGGAGCCTTCCGAAATTTCCCTGGTTAAAGAGGATGGCCAGTGGAAAGTAGATTTTTCTATGGCGGCACTTATGAAAATGGGCATGAGCAAAATGCAGGAAAACGGCGGCGCCGAAGGCCTGGAGCACCCCAATGTTTCGCCGGAGCAGGTAGAGCAGGCACAGAAAATGGCCGACAGCGTTTTAAAGAATATGGATCCCCAAAAATTAAAGGAGATCGAGGGAATGGTGAACTCCGAGCAGGCGCAAAAAATGGCTGACAGCGTGCTGAAACATGTGGATCCAAAAAAGGTGGAAGAGATCCGGAAAAGTCTGGAAAAGACAAAATAAGCAGTAAGAGAGCATAAAGTTGTTTATCTTGCAGGAATGAAAAGAACTGGTTTTTACTTTTTGTTCCTGCTTTTTTTATTGCCTGCCTGTCTGCCCGATAAGTCGGACAAAAACGAGCCCGGTGATTCGGATATTGATGCGGCCCGCAGTTTTATACAGGCCGCCCTGAGAGGTAATTTTAAAAGCGCAGCCACCTATATGCTGCATGATTCGGCAAATGACGAACGCCTGGATGCCGTAGCCCGCATGCCACGCAGCTCGGATGAAAAACAAGGGCTATGGGATGCCTCCATCAATATTCACCAGCGCAAACTGCTGAACGATTCTGTAAGCATTATCGTTTATTCCAACTCTTATTATAAAGACAATAAGGATACACTTAAAGTAGTAAAAAAAGACGGGGCCTGGCTGGTAGACTTCAAATACCTGTTCGACCCCAATAAATAAACCGTTTACAATAAATAGCGGCTGAAAAACATTCCGATTAAAAAACTTGTTATTTTTGATTGAATCGATAACCAGGAAGTGACGATTCCTTATTGACTAAAAAACATGAATACGATGGCAACAATCACACACCCATGGCACGGAGTTAGTTATGGGGCAGGCGCACCGGAAATTGTAAATGCAATCATTGAAATACCGGAGGGATCCCGTGCTAAATATGAAATTGATAAAGAAACAGGATTGTTAAAGCTTGACAGGGTCATCTATTCTTCCTTCCACTACCCGGTTAACTATGGTTTTATTCCCAAAACCCTGGGACAGGATCATGATCCGTTGGATATACTGGTGCTTTGCTCTCAAACCATCCGCTCTTTTTGTTTGGTGCGGGCCAAGGTGATCGGCAATATGCAGATGATCGACAGCGGTGAACGTGATGATAAGATCATTGCCGTAGCTATCGATGACCCCTCTGTAAACCATTATGAAAATATTGATGAACTGCCGCATCATTTTCTGCTGGAAATGCGCAACTTCTTTGAGCAGTATAAGGTACTTGAAAGCAAAAAAGTAGAGATTGATACCTTCCAGGACAAGGAAACCGCCTTGTCGATTATCTCGGAAGCCATCGACTATTACAAGAAAAAGTTTAAAGAAATGTCTTAACTACTGTTTTAAAATGAAACACCTGCTTACCTTCCTGTTTTTTGTAGGGATGGCCGCGCCGGCTTCCGCACAGGACCAGTTTTATAAAGTGGTGAAAGAATATTTCAGGGTAAACCCGTTTGCGGGGCGGTTTTCAGACTTTGTGAACGCTGTTAAAACAGACCCAGAATTAAAGGTTACAGATGATACAGAGAAAACGGATACCAGCCTGTTTAACATACAGGGCGATTACAAAACATTTAACCCCTTTGCCATCCGCGCCCGGAGAGTTGAAATGCTGCTGGGGGAAAAAGAGCTGGTGATCCGGCGCCGGGACCGTGAACTTGATACCTTTGTGTTTTACCAGATCACTGGTTTTTTCGACAGTACGGCTCAAACGGCAAAAGCGGTACAAAGAGAATATAAAAGAATCTGTAAGCAAATAAAAAGAGATCTTCCGAATGGCGAAGAAATTTTGCTGAACCAGCTCAAAGGTATCCGCGAAGGAGCGCTTACCAATCTTACATCCAGCGGGTCCTCATCACCACCGATATCCATAGGATGGTATGTAAAAGACAGCGGAGAGCTGGCTTTACTGGTGGCACTGCGCATGAACTACATTAATAACCGTGCCGTGCCCAGGGGGGGCTATTTTTCCATTAAGCAATACCTGAACCTGCACTATCTTCCTGCAAATTAAACTGCGGCATTCGTTTGATCAGCTTCAGCTGATGGGTACGCTTGCCGGTATCCTGACGGATGATCCCCTTTTTATCAATGGCATCAATCCGCACATTCCCCGAAGAATGAATGATCTGATCCGGTCCTAAAAGAATGCCCACATGTACAATTTCCTGGCGGTCGTCAAAAAAGGCAAGGTCTCCCGGTTGCGCATCCTGCAGTTTTTTTACCACCGTCCCTTCCTGGGCCTGTTGCCAGGCATCCCGCAGCAATGCAATGCCTGCCATTTTAAAAATTGTTTGCGCAAAACCGCTGCAATCTACTCCCAGTATGGTTTTTCCGCCCCACAAATAAGGCGCATTCAGCCATTGACGGGCATATTTTTCAATAGCGGACCGGTACGTTTCCGGGCTTGCCGCAGGAGTGGCAACGACGCCGTTGTAATGGTACTCCCAACGCCCCACCATCCCCTTTCCTTGTACAGGCTGCCATATACTGGCCCCCATGGGAATATGCATGGGCAATCCGTTTACCTCGATCGTATTTAAAAGATCGCCGGCCAATACGGGTGGTAACGGGCTCCGGGCCGTTTCCTTATCAATTTCATGCAGCATATGATGGGTCACCCAGCCCTTATATCCATCATACAGGCTTTTTACCTTATACCAGCCTTTTTGCTTAAACGAAAGGATCGCCACCTTTTCACCAAACAGCAGCTGGTTCACCATTTCATACTTATGATGCGGCTTTTTACGAACCGGTGCAACCGGCATCACCACGATCCCATATTTCATAGCTTTATTTTTTAAGAAGGATAAAGATAGGATCCCTGCGGGAATTTAAAATATCCAATGTGAAATAACAAATGTAGACGTAAAGAGGCCGTTACTGCTCAATGATCTTTTCGCTGTTCGATAGTTATACAGCAAGCTAAGGGTCCTGCATCAAGCAGAAACGGAATCCAACCTGAAACTTTAAACATTAAACTACTGGTGTCCGGTAAAAATATGTATGTAAATAAAAAAAGGGAGGCCGAAGCCTCCTTTTTTAGTAGATTTAAGTTACCACACA
>JAGIAT010000011.1 GCA_017744715.1 Niabella sp.
CAATGCCTCCTAAAAGACATCCCTACAAACTTGTTAATACCACCGGACTTGAACCAGCATCGCGCCTTATTCGCTGTATCATCTTAAAAGAACTTTATCAACCAACCCGCTTCGTTATTTACACTCCGTTTCGGGGTTGCAAAGATATGTTTTCTTTTTCAAACCACCAAAAAAATTTTAATTATTTTTTGATGTAATCAATTATGTGTGAAGAACTTACCCGTGAATTAAAAAGCTTATTTTTGGCTACCCTTTATTTTCAGGCGGACTGCAAAGATACAACTTTCATTTTGATTTTTGATGCGATCAGTAAAATATTTTTTCATTTTTTTTCTGATCAATCGGTAAGTATAAGCGGAATTTCCAGCAACAGATTTACTGGCATTCATTATAGATGTAGATACTTCTGAAACACAGACTGAATCGATGTTTCAGCGTTTTGAATCTTTTATTTTCTTCTCAGAGAACTCATCCGTTTCGCAAACGGAGTGCAAATATAGATCGTTTTTTTGAACTGCCAAATTTATTTGAAAAAAAAGTATGTTTTTTTATGCCCGATCACGAATGACAGGCTGCCGACCCATCAAACGCAGTATTTCAACCGCCGGATAAACCGGAGACGCATACCAGGGATGAGCACATTGGCCAGGTGGGTAACAGATACGCAGCTATGGCCTCCCCTATCAGGCATTAGCCCGTATATCTGTTGGTCATAAATCAACATTGCTGTGCTCCACCTTCGCATTGATGGATCTGTTAGATAAAGCGCCATCCCCCCTGCCTGGAAAGATTAACCGGGCATCGGTCTACCGGATCAGTGTGCGTAAAGCAATGGGAAGGCCGCCTTCGGGTTTATTTTATGGAGAGATCAAAACATCCGGATTATGGAACACCATCGTCCGGGCAACCCGCTGTAACGGTAAAACACCCAGCCGTACCTAAAGAAACAACGGTATACAGCATCCCAACCTGTAACTAATATGATGAAAAGGACTCAACGCACCGGGTAGCTTACCTGCGTAAGTGTAAGGCCATGCGCCGGCGCATCAAAATACGCAGATCCGCATACCGTTTTTTTTATGATCGCCTCGAAGGCTTCCATCTCCAGCGTACCCCGGCCTACCCGCAGCATGGTGGCTACCAGCGCCCGCACCATTCCCCGCAAGAACCGGTTAGCGGTTACCTGGTACTGGTATATATCCTGCTCCAATACCCACCGGCTTTCCATCAGGTTGCAGTTGAATGTTTTTACCTGTGTATTGGTTTTGGAAAAACTGCTGAAATCTTTAAAGTTTTTTAGCAAGACGGCTGCTTCATTCATTAACCCAAGGTTCAGGGGATACGGATAAAAATATGCCGTATCAGCAAGAAAGGCATTCTTGAACTGGTATACCGTATACCGGTAGCTGCGGCTCAGCGCGTCAAACCGGCAATGGGCATCATCTGCCACCAGCCTTACGCCCTTAATAACAATATCGCCCGGAAGGATCGCGTTCAGGTTATAAATCCATTTTGTATTAAAATCGCGGTCCCAGTCGAAATGAAAAAAATTCTGAAAGGCATGCACGCCACTGTCGGTACGGGACGACCCGGTAAAAAGCGGGGCCTCCTTAAAAAAAACCGTAAACGCTTTTTCAATCTCTCCCTGGATGGTTGCACCCGTATGCTGGATCTGAAAACCACTGTAACGGGTTCCCTTGTAGGAGACTTCTAAAAAATAACGCATCGTAACCGGGTGGCTAAGAACCGACGGCATTTAGCCACCAGTTTTCAGCACTTAACTATTTAATAAGACTGTTGAACTTTTCCTTGTAATAGGTATCCTTGAGCTCGGATTGAAGCGTGCTGAAATTTTCGGAATCAGAAATATGGCCACGGGACGCTTCAAAGAAGTTATACTTTCCGGCATTGGATAAAAACATACTACTGATATACTTTACCTGTGCTGCCGTATAACATTTATTCTTAAATGCACGCCGGGCTTCTTCAATCATCTGATCGTCGTTTTCCTTACCGGCCATATCCCTGCGCAACTTAAGAAAATCTCCTTCTGTAGCTACCGATTTACAGTTACCCGGTACGGCTTTAGGTGCCTCTTTTACTTCCTTTTTTGAGGCAGCACTGTTTTCCTGGGGAACGGCAGGTTTTTCCTGCACGGCAAATTGCCGGTCATTTTTTGCTGCAGGGGCTGCTTTTGCTGCGGTTTCCTTCACCGGTGTTTCGGCCGCTTTTTCTTCCGGGGCTTCAGCTGCTGCGGGTATGGTAATTTCGATCTGCTCTGCGTTTCCATTGCTACGGTCTTCATATACCACCACCGTTCCGGTTCCGGAAGAATGCTGCGACAATTTCACTACGGCGTTTTTCCCGGCTTTTGGTGCATTGATTTTTTCCGTTTTGGCAGGTTCTGCGGCCACCTGCTCCCGGGGCGCTTCTTCCTTTACTTCGGGCTTTTCTTCGGGCTTGGGCTTCTCCAGCAATGAAGGGTCGTTGGCCGCTTTAGAAAGTATTTTTGTAAAATCGCTTACATTGGCATTATCCGCCACCGATGGTTGTTGTACAGCCGGCGGGGTTTGCACGGCTGCAGTTGTCACCGGTTCCTGCTTCGGTGCTTCTTCCTTTACCACTGGTTTTTCCTCCGGTTTCGGCTGTGGCTTGGGTGCTTCGCGACGCGGCTGCGGCTTGGGAGCCTCTGCCTTCGCCAATGCAGCCGCTTCTTCTGCGGTGAGGGGCCTCTGCACATCCATCGACTGAAGATCGAACAATGACCAGCCCTCTGCTCCGAAATTCTTGATCAGATATCCTTTATCCTTTGAGTCGATCTTGAAACGGAAGGTCATTTCAGGGCTTTTATTATCCTGAAACCCCACTACTAACCGGTAATCACCATCCTTTAACTGCGGCAGAATAAGGTACCCCGACGAATTGGCTTCAATACGCTGGCCATTGATCTTAATATAAAAAGGTTGTGCAGGTTCAGTTTGCAGGTAAACAAAATATTTGGATTGAACCGAGTATTGAGCGAAAGAAACAAAGCCAGTCAGCAGAAAGACGATCGCCAGTAATAAACGCTTATTCATGTTGTATATATTGTTCTAAAATAATCCTATCTAATTGATTCTTTCAAACAAAAATAAACGAATAATGCGATGTGGGAAAGTTTCTGGGGGAATTTGAAAATTTGAGGATGTGGAAATGTGAAAATATGGGATTCCGGGCCGCGCATGGAATATCCGGGAATCTAAGGTAAAACCCGCGTTCAGCGTTGGGGATTTAGCTTTCAGCCTTTAGTTATCAGTTTTCAGCCTTTAGTTATCAGTTTTCAGTCTTTAGCAATCAGTTATCAGCAGATTCCGTATGAGATCGGTGATCTGACATCAGATGCGGAAAAAAAATAGTGAATTGAATATTGTTCATTAAGCAACAAACGGAAACCAACCAGGAACGGCGTTTAGCTTTCAGTGATCAGTTTTCAGCCTTTAGCTATCAGCCGATTACATCCGAAATTATAGATTTGCCTTCTGGCATCGAGTGCAAGATGAAATCTAACCTGGAACTTTAAACGATAAACTGAAACAATTCCCTCCTACCAACTTCCACCGGCGCCGCCGCCGCCAAAACCACCGCCACCGAAGCCGCCAAAACCGCCACCACCACCACCGCCGGACCAACCACCTCCGCCGCCACCGCCAGACCAGCCCCCGGGTATAATCCAACCGCCACCGCCCCGGTATCCCCGCCGCGAAACATAACCGCCGCCGCCACTGCCACCACCGCTCATAAAGGCTACAAATACAATAACAACGATCACGATCAGGAGAATCGTTCCAAAACCGATGCCCTTACCCCGCTCGTGATATCCATCCGGTGCCTTGAACCGGCCGGCTGCCGCCTGAATCAGCGCATCCGTTCCTTCATCCAGTCCGCGGTAATTGTCGCCCCGTTTAAAATCGGGGATCATGATCTGCTGAACGATCTGGTCCGCCACCAGGTCGGTAATGGCGCCTTCCAGCCCATAGCCCGTTGCAATAAACAGTCCGCGGTCCCGGGTTCCGGCATTCACCAGCACCACCACGCCGTTGTTGAACTGTTTTTGTCCGCCTACGCCCCATTTTCTGCCCAATGCAATAGCATAATCGTCCCTCGAATAGCCCTTCAGATCATCCACAATCACTACCGCTATCTGGTTGGAGGTGCTGTCGTCGTAGGCTACCAGCTTGCGCTCCAGCGTTTGAACCTGCTCGGGTGTCAGGAACCGGCCGGTAAAGTCGTTAACCAGCCGCGGCGGGTTAGGCGGATTCGGGATCACGGATTCGATCTGGGCAAACGAACCCACCGCAATCAGCAGAAAATATAGTAAAAAGAATTTCTTCATTGGGATCTTTAACTTCCAAAAACGATATCATCGGGGAGTTCGTTCTGGTCGGTAGCCCTGTCAAAAGGGAAATACTGATGCAGTCCTTCACCGATCTGGTGGATGTATTCACTGATGCCGGTAGCAAAATGCTGCTGGTTAAAATGTTCCAGTATCTTTTTTACCAGTCCGTTCCAATACGCATCCCCTGTTCGCTGGTAAATACCTTCATCGCCAAAAATTGCCAGCTGCCGGTCTTTTACAGCTACGTAAAGCAACACCGCATTCCGGTCTACCGTATGTTCCATCTTCAGCTTAAAGAATACTTCCGCCGCGCGGTCAACCGGATCTACATATTTATTATGACTTTCGATGTATACCCGTATCTCGCCACTGGTACGGCTTTCCGCCTGGCGGATGGCTTCCACGATCTGCTCTTTTTCAGCACTGGTGAGTACTTCCTGCGGATGCCGGTTAAATAAAGAAAAAGCCACGTTATCTGAATTTAATTGCTACATTTTGATCAGCACCGGCTGCGGCCTGAAACCCTTCCCGGGGTTTAAAGCCCAGGAGCCCCGCCGCAATATTACCGGGGAAGCTTCTTACCGCGCTGTTATATACCGCCACGGCTGCGTTAAAATCATTCCGTGCTACCTTAATGCGCCGCTCATTGCCCTCCAGCTGGGTCTGCAACCCGCGGTAGGCTTCCGTTCCTTTCAGCGTTGGATACCTTTCGATAACAGCAATGATCCGGTTGGAAGCAGCGGCCAGCGAATCCTGTAAATCCGACTGCCGGTTATAGTTTTCCGGCGTTGGCTCCCCGCCCAGCCCCTGCTGCGCACGGCCGCGGGCTTCCGCAACGGCTACCAGGGTCGATTGCTCAAAACCGGCGATCCCTTTAACGGTGCTCACCAGGTTGGGCGTAAGATCGAGCCGGCGCTGGTAGGTATTTTGTACTTCGCTCCACTGCTGCCGCACTTTTTCGTCCTTTTTTACAAACGAGTTATACGTCACCAGCAAATAGATGCCAATAACCGCCAGCACCGCAACAAGGATCAAACCGGATCTCTTCATCTGCTACGGGATTAGAATTTTACATTCGGCGCTTTTTCAGCTCCCGGATCTGCCTTAAAACCTTCTTTGGAATGGAATCCGAATATACCACCAAGGATATTCATCGGGAAGGAACGCACTTTTACATTATAGCTGTTTACAGCGGTATTAAAGGTTTGCCGGGATGCACGGATATCATTTTCGATCCCTTCCAGCTGTCCCTGCAACTGCAAAAAGTTCTGATTGGCTTTTAAATCCGGGTAGGCCTCTACGGTAACCAGCAGCCGTCCCAACGCGCTGGTCATCTGGCCCTGTGCGGCCTGGAACTCAGCCAGTTTTTCCGGCGTAAGATTTTCCGGGTTTACCTGAACCGATGTGGCCTTTGCACGTGCATTGATTACATCGGTAAGGGTCGATTTTTCAAAATTTGCAGCACCTTTTACGGTTTCCACCAGGTTGCCTACAAGGTCATTGCGCTTTTGATACTCGCTCTGTACATTATTCCAGGCTTTATTTACATTTTCCTGCTCCTTTACAAGGCCGTTATAGCCATTGCATCCCATAAAGCCGAGGATGACCAGCAGAATAACAATGATTAACGTAACTCCTTTCATGTGCTTGTGTTTTTGGATTTGATGAAACAAATTTAAACGAAATAATACACCAAGTTATCAAATTATATTCCATATTCCTCATTTTCAAACGGTCAGATCGGCAAACCGGCCATAAATACCGGTTAAGAGCATGTAAAATGAGAAATATTGAATGTTAAATTATAAAAGGTTGAAAGCAGGATGATCGCACAGCGGAAGAAAATTTGAAGCCGGAGATCCGTTCCCGTACTACAAATTCAATATGGTTTCCGCAGGCTTTTTTGTGATTGCCACAGAGGCACTGATGGGTGCTTACAGCACCTTCTCCAAGCCATTTTGAGTATGATTAAAGCCGGTATCAGGGCTGCGCATCCAGCTTTCAGGAAAACGACGCGATACAATGAAAATATTAACTGTAACCGTAGATAGAGCATAAAAAAGCATCCGAAGGCGGGAACCATCCTTCCTTCGTTTACATTCAAAATTCCATACCATTTCCGGAGACGGTTTTGTGATTGCCACAGAGGCACTGATAGGTGCTTACAACGTCTCTAAGGGATTTTGAACATGATTAAGGCCGGCATCAGGGCTGCCCATTCCTGCTTCCGGGAAAACGACGCGATGCAATGAAAATTGTGAAATGTAAAAATAGACAGCGGATAAGAAGGCATCGAAAGCGGGAAGATCTTCATTTTACATTCAGCATTCTATATTTTTCATTCCCCTCCCCTACACCATCTCCTGCATATCCACAAGCTTCTTATAGATTCCGCCCTGGATCTGCATCAGCTGGGTATGTGATCCCCGCTCGGCAATTTCGCCTTTATTCAATACAATGATCTCGTCCGCATGCCGGACGGTGCTCAGGCGATGGGCAATGACCAGCGAGGTGCGGTTTTTCATCATATTGTTGATGGCATCCTGTACCAGCCGTTCACTTTCCGTATCCAGCGAGGACGTAGCCTCATCCAGAATCAGGATGGGCGGATTTTTTAACACGGCCCGGGCAATCGTAAGCCGTTGCTTTTCGCCACCGCTCAGTTTAGCACCGCGGTCGCCGATATTGGTATCAAATTGTTCGGGTTTATTTTCAATAAACCGGTAAGCATTGGCTATTTTGGCGGCACTTTCCACTTCACTCATGGGGGCATCCGGGTCGGAAAGCGTAATGTTATTGCGAATGGTGTCGTTAAACAGGATCGGCTCCTGGCTTACGATACCAATTTGTTTTCGTATCGATTCCAGGCTGTAATCTTTAATATTCACCCCGTCAAAAAGGATCTCGCCCGAAGTTACATCATGAAAACGGGGCACCAGGTCTGCCAGGGTACTTTTCCCGGCGCCGCTGCTGCCCACCAGTGCTACCGTTTTCCCTTTGGGAATAAACAGGCTCACATTTTTTAGGATCGGCGTTTCATTATAGGCAAAGGAAACATTCCGGAATTCGATCCCTTCGTTAAAGGTTTCCAGCTTTTGGGTACCGGTATCTTCCACATTGTCCGGTGTGGTCAGTATCGCTTCAATCCGTTCAATAGCGGCGGCCCCCTCCTGAACCCTGAAGAACGATGCGGCCAATGTTTTGGCCGGGTTGATCATCATTGCAAATATGGCAATAAACGCAATCAAGTCACCAGGACCTAATGTATTACCATTGAGAATAAGGTTGGCCCCGAAATAAATGATCACGCATAGTACCACAACGCCCAATAATTCCGTTAGCGGAGACGCCAGGTCCCTCCGGGCCGATATCTTTTTGTTGATGCCCAGTAAGGTATTATTGAGCGTTACAAACCGGTTGTTCAGTATTTTTTCAGCAGTAAAGGCCTTAATAATGCGAATGCCCGAAAGGGTTTCATCCAGTATCGACAGGGTATCGCCCACCCGGAGCGATGCCGCGTTGCTTTGCTTTTTAAGGGTACGGCTGATACGGCCGATAATAAAGGCGGTTGCGGGCAGGAGGATTAATAAGAATACCGAAAGACCGGGACTGATAACAATCATTGAAACCAGATAACTGATCACCATTACCGGGTCTTTGATCAGTCCCTCCATGGTGTTTACAATGGAGCTTTCCACCAGGTTGGCATCATTGGTCATACGACTCATGATATCGCCCTTTTTTTGCTCGGAAAAATAACCCACCGGCAAACTCAGCACTTTAGCATACAGATCGTTTTTCAGGTGAATAGTGATGGAACTTCTTACCGGTACCGAAATGAGCGAGGATACATACAACAGCAGGTTTTTCAGAAAAACTGAAATGATCACCATTACGCAACAGAGCAATACCGCATGCATTTGCTGCCCGTTGTTCACCAACTTCGTCAATTCTTCGCCAATATAGTGCCCTCCCGGGATCTTGTTCAGGATACTTTGTCCTCCAATGCCATCCACCTTAAAAATAAGCGACATCAGCGGGGCCAGCATCCCAAGAGAAACTACCGATAAAGAGGACGCAATAATCGTAATAGAGATATACAGGATGATCTTCCACTTGTAATAGCCAATATACTTAAATAACCGGCTGAATTTTTTTGACCCCATTTGCGTTCATTCATTAAAACGCGCAAAGTTACGAGAAAATACGGCATTTGGTGTTTTTTACGATCCGGCAGGCAGTGACCGATACGGCGTAAGGCACCAGGTATTTATTTTTTTAATGCGATTTTTTGCTCCATTCGTTTCAAAGCCCGCAAACAAAGCGACCTCGGGACACCGGATGCATATATTTATCAGAATGGAGATCTGTGGGCGGCATTGTTTGCAAAAAAGCATAACATATGCTACGGGCGTCAGAATAAGATTGCGTCAGAGAACCACCAATTGGGTATCAGTAGACACGTGCGAGCGGTCTCCTGGAATTCCGATGTCGCTTACAGGACCCTCCTGCCAGTAAACGCATACAGCCGGAACCCGCGGTATCTATTTTGCAATAACCGCTGTTCCCCAGGGGTCACAAATGGGCACAAAAGGCACACCCTGATCCTTACAATAATCCGTAACCGCCTTTTTTACGCCCTTATATTCATCATTATTATAGTCATGAATAAAAATAAACCCTCCTTTGGACAATCTTGGGTAGAAATATTTCAGCCCCTCAAAAATGGGTTGGTATAAATCTGCATCGAGGGATACAAAAGCGAAAGTATCTTCCAGTCCTTCAAGCGAATCCGGGAAATAACCTTTTTTAATAATACAATTGCCAGGCTTACTCATTTTACCCAATACCAACTCCACGCTGGTATCTGAAAAATCCTGGGAACCCGGACTGTAATCATGTGCTTGCTCGACCAGGACATCCTTCTTTGAAAAGCCATTAAAGGTATCAAAAAGGTATAGCTTCTTTTCCGGAAAAGCTTCATTGATGTACCTGGCAAAATCGCCGCGATATACTCCCAATTCAGCAACGGCTCCCGCTATATTGTTTTTCCTGATCTCTTCCGCCAGCAGTTCAAATGTGCAGAGCCGTACATATCCCAAATGAACCGGAACATAAAAGAGTCGTTCCCTGCCCAATGCCTGCATCGGCTCTTCCAGAACAAACTTATGCTCATCCAAATAATCCTGTACAAGTTGTCTGTCCATTGTTTCACTTTTTTAATGTCGTTCTTTATAAATCCAGTTGCAATATTTAATTGTACCTGTTTCCAAGCACAGATTGCTGCGAACCATCTATTGCACGCCTTTTACTTATTGCAAAGGCGATCTGCTTACCAGAAGAGTCGCTTTTAATCTAAAGAAGGCGCCTTTAAAATGCCTCTTTTAGACTAAACCTCAATTTAATCGTTGCAATTATTTTGTGCCACCGCTTGCTCCGAAACCGGAGATAAAATTACTTAATGCAATTTCTTTTGTTCATTAACTTGCTACAAAATAGTATTCCTCATTACTATCAAATAGCTGTCTTAATTCATGCATCGTTAAGGGCTTACGTTTATCCAACCAGTTAGTTAACGTGTAAATTTTCAGTCCGCAATCGTTTAGCAATGAATAGAGCCGTTCAGGTGTTGTTCCATAAAATTCTGATGAGCCCAGGCCATGCTCGAAAATGATCACCGGTTTCCATCGTTTTATTGTATTGATGGCCCCGCGCATTACCGGTAACTCGCCACCTTCTACATCTATTTTTATCAAATGAACCGGATAATCTTTAGGCAAAATATCATCCAGCAGATCCGTTTTTACCTGGATAAGGGTGTCTTCTTCCTCATCCCTGTCGTACCTCCTTTTTATAAGCCCACTGTACGCCGGATTAGAAATGACGTAATTAAACGAGGAAACGCCTTTTTTATCACTCAATGCCAGTTCAAATATTTTACAGGTAGTGTCTTTATACGCAGATACCAGATCTTCATACAAACCGGGTATTGGCTCAAATGCATAATGTGTTCCATGGGGAGCATATTTTGAAATAATGGTTAAAACATCTCCAACGTTTGCTCCAATATCAATACAATTGCTATTACTTTTACAAACACGAGCGATTATTTTTTCGGTTTGTACATCGTAAAGTTCACCTTTAGAAAGCGGCATTTCCTTTTTTTTAGAAGGAAATATTCTCTCAAAAAAACGGGGCATATTCATAAGTTCGCAATGCTATATTAGTATCAGTTATATCAGATCAACAGTAAGATTCAAGTACTGCCTGATTATTATAAAGCTTCTACAGCTCTGTGCTCAATACCGTTTTCAAAGGTTGGCAATGAGCGCACTTTGTTTTCTTTGCGCAAGGAAATATTAAATACCTTATCGAGATCTTTGTAACATTTATTTATTTCGAAAAAAGAATTAAATGTTTCTTTTGACATTGAACTGATTTTGTTTCGGTAGTTCTCATCGTTAAGCAACAATTGGATATAATGCGCAAATCCCTCCGGATCATCAGCCCTCAAACATCCGTTATTTTCTTTCACGGGCAGTCCATCCAATCCTCGCAAATTACAAACAATGGGCAATCCAAAGGACATGGCTTCCACCACCTTCACTTTCACCCCGGTTCCATTCAACATCGGACAAATAGCAACTTTTGCTTTGTGATAGTATTCGCTTAAATCATATACAAATAAGTGCTTTTCCACATTCGGAAAGGAAGGAAAATAGTCACAAATCTTTCCTATAACGCAAATTTTTAAATCCTTCGGCAGCAACGGATATACGGTGTTGAAGAACCAGTTAATCGACTGTTGGTTATTGTCATTTTCACTTCCAACATATATTAAGTCGTACTCCTTTTTCTCCGTTAAATTAGCCCCCAAACTATTGTCCTTGTACATAATGGGCACAAACCGATGTTTGACGGGTAAAAACTGACTGAACAGATATTGCTCATCAGCAGATTGAGACCAGGTTTCGTTGTATAAGGACAATAATTTTATTTCACGTTCAAACGTCTTACCAAGCTGGAATCCGGCCCTATGCTTAAACTGAGCCGTCATAAAATCATGCGTATCAATAATCAATTTAACACCTTCTACATTACGGTTATTTTCCAGTAAGGTTGACCAGGTAACATAACTCATAATAATACAATCGTACTTCTTCTTTTGCAACAGCTCATTAAAATTCTGATGCAGATGTACAGTAGTATAGTCGTCAATAACAGCGTTACCGTTCCGTTTGTTTCTTTTTTTCCGCAGTTGATTGGGCAGCTTCGATTTAAAATAATATTCTAAAATATTATCCTTGGGCATCCGCAAATTGATGGTATGTAGGTTACAGTTAGGGAAAAGCCTGTTAAACTCTCCATAGTCTGTATCATTCCAGTCGCCCCATTCTTTTACTCCCACATAATCCAACTCAACATATTCATGACGGCTGTTGAAATATTCCAGCATTTGAAGTACATGCGTTCTATTACCGGCATCCCTTCTCGTAATTGGGTCAGCCATAAAGTAAAGAATTTTTGTCTTATTGATCATACTACAATGTTTGATAGCTGGTGCTCAGCGGATCCTTCTTATTCCAGAACACCTCCTGATGAATAAATGTGGTTTTTCATTGCAAAGAACGCGGCTTCTTTATAAAACGCAACAGCCCGTTGCATATTATTTGTTAAAACTTCGCAAAACAACCTTTTATCAGTTATTTAACGCATTCCTGATAATGGTATACAGGTTTTCCTTCTTGTGATTTTTTTTAAAAAAAGCCCCGGCCTGTATACTTACTTCTTTATAATACTCCGGTGTTTGCAAAAGCTTGCGGATGGCCGCTGCAAAGTCGGTTGCAGACGCAGCCACCACACACCCGTTCTCCGTTTTATTAACCAACCCATCCACGCCGCGCGGACTGCACACCACCGGAAGGGCATAGGAAAGTGCCTCAATGACCTTTACTTTTACACCGGTACCACTGAGCATAGGACAAATAGCCAGCCTGGCCCGGGGATAATAATCTTCCAGGTATTCCGCATACGGTACTTTATGAATATTTTCCCGGTCCGGAACATACCGGTGAATGCTTCCCACCACACAGTACCGCACCGACGCATCTAAAAGCGGGTATACTTCCTTAAAAAACCAGTCAGCGGCCTTTATATTATGCACATTATCCCCACCCACGTAAATAATATCATAGTTTTTCTCTACTCCTTCCCTCATCGTGTTATCCGCCGCGCAAAAGGGGACCAACACCACTTTTTTATCAATAAACTGCTGAAAAAGATAACGTTCGTCCGCAGATACCGTCCATACGGCATCAAACAGGCTTAATCGTTTTATTTCTTTATTAAAAGCGCGTCCTACATTAAATTTTTTCCATACCCGCTCCTGCGCCGTCATAAAATCATGCGTATCTATCATCAATTTTGCGTTGCCGGTATAACGGTTTTCCCGTACCAGGTTGGCCCAGTGTGCATAGCTGATAATGATATAATCATACGTATTTTTCTTAAGGATTTCGTTGAACAGGTGCTGGTTGTATGTTGTAACAAAACTGGGCAAACAACGACCGGAGGATACGTCGCGCCCCAGCCGCTGAACCCGGTAGGCCAGCCAATGTTGCAAGTTCCGGATATTTTCAGGCTTCCTGCTCAGGTGATAGATATTACGTACAAGACCCGTCTGCTTTAAATCATCCATCTCTGCACCACTCATCGGCCCGCCCCAGGTATCATTGCTATGCACATAATCAACGTTTATACCCAGGTGATGAAATGCTTCAAGATAATTCCATGCCGTACGTATAGCTCCGGCATTCTTTTTCATAATATTAAACGGAATAAAATACAATAGTGACTTCTTGTTCATTTCAAAAACTGGATCATAAAAGTTTAATTTACCGGTTATTTTCAGCAATTGATCAAAAGATCACCGCCGATCTGCATACCCAATTGCGCCCTGTACTCCCTGAATTACACACTGTATTGTATGCAACAAAAAGCAATCACCTGATAATTAAAACATTATGAGCCAATCACTGATAGCGTTCACCGGGCTTCGTAGCGGAGCACCGGTTGTTAAAAGCCTGCTACCGATACCATGCATTATTACAAAAATACAGCCCAATAACCAAAATACGCTTACTGTTCATTCAAAATCATGAGCAGTAAACGTACCTATGTTATAACGATTGTAATGAATGCGGCTATTTAAAACCGCCGGATCATAAAAGACAAGGGCTGTATTCATCAAAACAGACGCCCTGCTTATGGGTATCTCCAGGCTAATGCCTAGGCCTCCATATAGCCATTTGCCCGGTAGCTGTATTTGAACTGCACTGTCTCGCGGTAGATGCTTTCATTAGTACCCAGGTTAGCCCGGGAGTTAAATGTATGAAAGATATGATAGCCTACCGCTGCCAGCTTTACTTTCTTCTTTTTTACACCCAGGTTGATCAGGCGCTCTCCCAGTTCCGAATCTTCCCTGCCCCAGCCTTCGAACCCGCTGTAGTAGCCGTTTACCTTTACATAATCATTCTTCCAGAATGCCAGGTTACATCCTTTTACATTGTGCGATTTACGGGGATTTACAAAAAAACAACCGGAAAACAGCGGAACCCGCAGGGCATTAAAGCGGTTGTTAAGGCCGGCCATAAATGAATGCAGTCCCCCGATATTTTTAGTACGCAGCAGCTCATGGCTTTTCCGTTCGTTGATCAGCGTGCGGCTGCCCTGTACAAAATAGCCCTCGCGCGCAGCCTTTATATGATCTGCAATAAACTCGCGGTGCATTACAATATCGCCATCGATCTCAATAATATAATCTGATTCAATCTCTTTTATCGCTTTATTTACGATCAGACTTTTACGAAAACCCCGGTCTTCATGATACACATGCTTTACCGGTATCCCATGAATTTTTACAAAATCATTGATACACCATGCGGTGCGCGTGTCATCACCATCCTCCGCAATAATGATCTCATCCGGCCTCCGGCTCTGGTACAATACGCTTTGCAATACCAGCTGCAGGGCTTCCGGCCATTTATAGGTTGAAATCAATAACGCGACCTTAAAAGGAGTTTTTTTCATATTTTTCTGTCTTTCTGCTTTTTTGGTTTAGACCGGCTTACTGAAACGATCATCACCCCTCAAAACAACGTAAAAAACCGCTGTACCGCAACACCTTTTGTCAGTTTGATTTATTCCGGATCTCAAATTTATCAATTCTTTTACAACTTAAGGCTTCCTCCGGCACCGAGAAGACGGACGATAAAACCTTTTTAAGCCTGCAACGTTTCCCTCTGTAGTTTCTGTTTAGGCCGCAAAGATAGTTTTTTTACCATATACGAGGCCCAGAAATCCCTTTTCCGGTTACCGGACGCCCCCTTTATTTATCAAACTATCATTAAATTTGTCTTTTTATTTATTGTTTTATGCAATTAACAGCCTTAGATAAATTCGATCAGCTTAGTCCGGAAGATTTTAAAAAGAACTATTATCAGCAAAATAAACCGGTGGTAATCCGGGACCTGGCCCGCCAGTGGCCTGCTTTTACCCGGTGGAACTGGGATTATTTTATTGATGTTGTGGGTGATAAGGAAGTGGGTGTTTACAACAATGTAAAAAGCGATTCCTATACTCCGATTAACACGGCAGACGCCTATATGAAATTTGGCGAATACCTGGAGATGGTGAAAAAAGGCCCTGTAGAACTGCGGATCTTTTTATTTAACATTTTTCAGCATGCCCCCCAGATCGTTTCCGATTTTACCTGGCCCGATACATACATGAAGGGTTTTGTAAAAAAGTTCCCCATGTTATTTGTAGGGGGACAGGGATCGGTTACACATATGCACTTCGATATCGATCTCAGCCACATCCTCCACACCCAATTTCTTGGGAAAAAAAGGGTATTGCTCTTTCCATTTGAAGAGCAGCACAAATTATACCGGAAACCCTGGGAAGTATTAAGCCTAGCGAATTTTGCACAGTATTATGAAAAATTCGACTATGAAAAATTTCCGGCGGCCAAAAATGCCCGGGGATATGAGGTGATCCTGGAACATGGGGACACCCTTTTTATGCCGGCCGGCTACTGGCACCATATGGAGTACATCGACGCGGGATTTGCGATGAGTTTAAGGGCGTTGCAAAGCAGTGTTTCGGGCAAGCTAAAAGGTGTGTGGAACCTGTTTGGCATGCGGAATATTGATACCCTGATGAAAAAAACAGCACCCAAATGGTGGTATGACCGTAAAGTGAAGCAGTTACATGCGGATGCGGAACAGACAATGCGGTAATGTGTAAATGTGCGGATTTGAAAATTTGAAAATGGGAGATGGCCAATAGTTTTCAGTTTTCAGCGGTCAGCTTTCAGTCGATTACGGCCGGATCACAGATTTGTCCTTTTCATTAAGTATCAAACGAAATCCAACGTGGAACATTAAACTTTAAACCTGGAACTCTAACTATTCCATATATTCCAGCTCAGCTCTGCCTGGCCTACCAGCATATCATACCCGTTTTTTATAACCGCCCCTTTTTGCTGGCCTTCTTTTAAAAAAGCGGTCAGCGGCGGGTTGTAAACCAGGTCGTATAAATAATGCCGGGGAGTGATCAGGTCGTAGGGCAGCTCCGGTTTTCCTTCTGTTTTCGGATAGCTACCCAATGGGGTGGTATTGATGATTAAAGGATACGCTTCCATAGTAGCCGCATCCAGGTTATGATAGCCCAGTTCTTCGGGGCCCGGCGTACGGGACACATACCGGTAAGCGATCCCCAGCTTTTCCAATGTATAACGCACCGCCCGTGCGGCGCCACCGGTGCCCAGGATCAATGCCTGGGTGTGATGCGGCTGCAACTGTTGCAGCAACGTGGTTTCAAAAGCTGCCGCATCCGTATTATACCCCTTTAATTTTCCTTCGCTGATCCGGATGCAATTGCAGGCCCCTATAGATGCCGCTTCCCCATCCAGTTCCTTCAAAAAGGCCATTACCTCCTGTTTATACGGAATGGTTACGTTAAATCCTGCCAGCTCCGGATGCTGCTGCAACAGCGCCGGCAGGTGCTGAATGGAAGGCAGTTCAAACGCTTCATACCGGCAGTCTTCCACCCCTTCTTTTTCAAACTTCTCTGTAAAATATCGTTTGGAAAAAGACTGACTTAGCGGAAATCCTATTAAACCAAACAGTCGCATTAAAACGCGGTTTTATTATCCAGGTACAAATCAAATGAATCACCCCGCAGGCCGATGCGCATCGCCTCCAGTGCAATTACCTCGTTGGGGGGGATATTTCCCAGGTTCACATTACATCCGATCAATTCCAGGAAATACAGCTGCTGGGCCTTTTGCGGTGCCTCCCATATGATTTTTTCCGAAGGAATCTGGGTAAGGATCTCCTGTACCAGCCCTTCCCGCACCTCGCCGGAGCCCCTGTAAATCCCCACATTCCCTGCTTCGCGGGCTTCCGCAATCACGTAGGAGGATCCGGCTTCCAGCTCGGCTTTCATCAATTCGATCCATTTATAAGGCGGAATAATATGGGTGGCATCCTTACTACCCACTTCACTTAAAACCGTTCCGTGCTGTGTGAGCTTTTCGATGTAACCGCATTTTTCTGCGTGCGGAATACTGATGGAGCCATCACTGACCTCCATGTAATCGATCCCGAAATGTTTACAGATGGCAATATAATCTTCCACCTGGTTGCGTACAAGATAGGCTTCAAACAACGTACCCCCAAAATAAACAGGAATATCATAAGAGCGATAAACCTCAATCTTCTTTTCCAGGTTTGGGGTTACTACCGCGGTACCAAATCCCAATTTCAAAACATCAACATGGGGATAAGAAACACTCATAAAACTCTTTGCCTCATCGATACTCAACCCCTTATCCATTACCATTGTGATGCCGCTTGTACGTGGACGAACGTACCGTTCCGGCATCTGCGTCAAATTAAACTTCATTCGGTATCAGTTATTAATCGTCGCAAAAGTAACCATTTTGCGGAAGTTTGAGCCACCCATAAAATGAACACTCCGGAAAAAGCATTGAAAATGAGTTATCAATTGATAAAACCGCCTTAAATTATCGATCGAATTTCCGTTTATCGGAAGGCATTTACTTATTTTTGGTACCAGATTTTATTATAAACAATTCAATGTCGTTTCCTTGAAGCCACAGATGCGCAGATTTGGTGTCGGCTTTAAATACAACAATGTCGCAGAAAAGCGCCGCAGGCGCAATCAGCGTATCTGCGGCAATCATAAAAATTGCCTAAGGAAATGGGATTGATAAACAACTTATCATTTATAGTATGAAGAAATCCGTTCGTATTTTTTGGCGAATTTTTTTCATTTTATTCGGAGCGGGTATTTTAACCGTGTTATTAGCCAACTGGGGCGTATTTGGTAAAATGCCCTCACTGGCAGAACTGGAAAACCCGGCCATTACGCAGGCCTCCGAGGTACTTGCAGCAGATGGTACCCTGATGGGAAAATATTACCTGCCCAACGGCAACCGTTCGCTGGTAAAATACCGCGATATTTCTCCAAACGTGGTGAATGCCCTTATTGCAACAGAAGACAAACGCTTTTACGACCATGCCGGTATTGATCTGAAAGGAACATTGCGGGCGATATTTTTGCTGGGAAAAGAGGGCGGCGGCAGTACCATTACCCAACAGCTGGCATTAGCCTTATTTAATCAACGGGCCAGCAACAAAGCATTGCGGGTGATCCAAAAACTAAAAGAATGGATCATTTCCGTTAAACTGGAACGTAATTTCACCAAGGAAGAAATCGTTGCCCTATACCTTAATGCCGTTCCATTCAGCGATAACGTATACGGTATCCGCAACGCCGCACGCACCTGGTTTCAAAAAGAGCCGGACCGGTTGAGTGTGGATGAAGCAGCCCTGCTGGTGGGCATGATCAACGGACCGGGGATCTATAATCCGCGGCGAAACCCCAAATTAGCGATCGACCGCAGGAACCTGGTCATTGCCCGCATGGTAGAAAACGGAAACCTGTCCGCGGCAGAAGGCGAGCGGCTTTCCGCTACCCCGATGAAACTCAACTATAAAAAAATGGATGAGAACACCGGCTATGCACCCTACTTCCGGGACGTGCTACGCGATGAATTAAAAACGATCCTAAAAGACCCGGGACTAAAAAAACCGGATGGCTCTTCTTACAGTCTTTATGAAGACGGGTTAAAAATCTATACAACGATCAACCCCCAGATGCAGCAGTATGCAGAAGAAGCGGTGTATATGCAGGTTCCTAACCTGCAACGTGCACTGGTACGCCAGTCATTTATAAAAAGCGGCGCTGTATGGAAAGGGAGAGACAATATCCTGCTGCGGGCCATGAAGGAAAGCGACCGCTGGAGAAATATGGCAGACGACGGCTTCTCCGATAAAGAGATCAAGGCCAGTTTTTATAAAAAAGTGCCCATGCGCATTTTTGCATGGAACGCTACCAAGGGACGCGATACGGTAATGACGCCGTACGACTCCATCAAATACCACCGTACCATGGTACAATCTGCCTTTATGGTAATGGACCCGGTAACGGGAGAGGTAAAGGCCTGGGTAGGTGGTATTGACTTTAAAACGTACAAATACGATCACGTAAACCTGAGAACCAAACGCCAGGTGGGGTCTACCATTAAGCCCCTCCTGTATGCCGAAGCCATCGAAGAACAGAACATGACACCCGAATCGACGGTAGAAGACGTACAACAGAATTTCGGCAATGGCCAGCTGGTACCGGCCACCGGAAGAACCTGTACCGGCCGCTCCATGACCATGGCCTCTGCACTGGCCTGGTCCCGCAACTGTGCAACGGCCTATATTATGAAGATTGTAGGTCCGGCCCAGTTCGTTAATTTTTTACAGCGCATCAATATTCCTACAAAAGTACCCGCCTTCCCTTCTATTGCATTGGGAGCCTGCGAGCTTTCGCTTTTTGAAATGCTTTGGGGCTACTCCATTTTCGGAGGCAGGGGCTTTTCTACCAAACCTTATTTCATCAGCCGTATTGAAGACCGGAACGGTAACGTGATCAAACGTTTTGATTACAGTGTGAACCGTAAAGAAGCTATCAGCGAAGCCACTGCTTATACCATGAGCCGTATGATGCAGGGAATTGTAGACAAAGGTACCGCAGCAGGATTGCGCGCCCGCCTGGGTGCCGCAGAAATGGCAGGCAAAACCGGTACTACCAATGACAACAGCGATGCCTGGTTTATGGGCTTTACCCCCCAGTTGCTGGGCGGTGTTTGGGTGGGCTGCGATGATCGTTTTATCCGCAACGAAGGCCGGGGCGGGTTTGGTGGTGAAGCCGCACGTCCCATCTGGGAAGCCTTCTTTAAAAAGGTATATGCCGACAAATCCTTAGGTATTAATAAAGATGAAAAATTTGCCGAGCCGGCCACTATGGAAAATGAAATACTCAGTGCAGATCCGTCGCAGTATGTAACTTCCGAAAACCCGGAACCCACGGCTGAAGGAGCGGATGCCGGGTTGGGCTCGGAACAGGATTACATGCAAAACAACAATGAGTACATCGGACCGGAGTCCAAACCGGTTACCGATGAAAAAGGACCGGTTAAGGATACTACGAAAAAGGAACCTTCCAAAGCCGTACAGGGAAAACCCATCGGCTCTTCTGACGAACCTAAAAAGAAAAAAGGATTCCTGGGCGGCCTCTTTAAGAAGAAAGACAAAAATAAACAGCAGGAACCAGAGAAATAAGCTTTACCGCTTAGCCATCAGCTTTCAGCATTTAGCTGATGATGAAAGGCGGAGTGCTGAACGATGAACGCTGCAGGCAGACGGCTAACAGCCGGTAGCTGTCTGACGCGCGAACTATCGTATATTTGCGCATTATTTTATTTAAAATCGAATCATTATATGGCAGACATTTTTGAGCGGCTATTAAAAAATTACGGGCCCATTGGTCAACACAGGGAAAGAGCCCACGGTTATTTTGCGTTTCCCAAGCTGGAAGGTGAAATTGGCAGTGTTATGAAATTCCGGGGTAACGATGTAATCGTTTGGAGCCTGAATAACTACCTGGGGCTGGCCAATCATCCGGAGATAAGAAAGGCTGATGCCGAAGGGGCCGCTCAATTTGGACTTGCATTACCCATGGGCGCCCGTATGATGAGCGGTAACTCTAACCTGCACGAACAGCTGGAAGCAGAACTGGCCGCTTTCGTAAGTAAAGAAGACGCCGTTTTACTGAACTTTGGCTACCAGGGTATGGTAAGTATTATTGATGTACTGTGCAGCCGTCATGATGTGATTGTTTACGATGCAGAAAGCCATGCCTGCATCATTGACGGATTAAGACTGCATCCGGGCCATCGCTTTGTATTTAAACACAACAATATTGAAGACTTTGAAAAGCAGATGGACCGTGCCACAGCACTGGTTGAAAAACAAAAAGCCGGCGGTATCCTGGTGATCACCGAAGGCGTTTTTGGTATGGCCGGAGACCAGGGCAAACTAAAAGAAATTACCGCATTAAAAGGCAAATATGATTTTCGCCTGCTGGTAGATGATGCGCACGGGTTTGGTACATTGGGTAAAACCGGCGCGGGCGCCGGCGAAGAGCAGGGCGTACAGGACCAGATCGATATCTACTTTTCCACGTTTGCAAAATCAATGGCATCCATCGGTGCCTTTGTTGCCGGCGACCGTAAGATCATTGATTATATCCGTTATAATATCCGCAGCCAGATCTTTGCCAAGAGCCTGCCTATGCCGCTGGTTGTGGGCAACCTGAAGCGACTGGAATTGTTACGTACCCGCCCTGAACTGAAAGCCAAGCTCTGGGAAAATGCGTTGAAGCTGCAAAACGGTTTAAAAGAACGCGGCTTTGATATTGGTACCACAGACTCCGTAGTAACGCCTATTTATATGAAAGGCGGTGTGGAAGAGGCCACAGCGATGGTAATGGATCTCCGGGAACACTACCGCATTTTCTGTTCTATTGTCGTATATCCTGTAATTCCCAAAGGGCATATCATTTACCGCCTGATTCCTACAGCCAGCCATACCGATGCAGATATTGAAGCTACGCTGGAAGCATTTTCCGCAGTAAAAGAAAAACTGGATATCGGCGCGTACAAAACAAACGCCATTCCGGATATGGCAGAACGTTCCTAAACAGGGCAATTATAAAATCATAAAAAAAAGAGCGGTATTCTCAAAGAAGGTACCGCTCTTTTTTTGTCGGTGTTGCTGCAATACGCAAAAAAAGGGCTGCCTTTGCAGACAGCCCTTTCCGTTTTTTTACAACGATTATTTACTGGTTATTTTTTTACTTCGTCGATCACAACAACTTCAACCGTCTTTGAAGATTTGCTAAAGTTATATACTTTAACAGTGTTGTTCTTTACATCGCTTACTTCAAAAGTCAGCTTCACATCAGCCGGCAACTGGCTATCGAACCGGTAGTTGCGTACGATCTTGGCACCAGAAACGGTTTCATTATATAACAGTTCACCGGTTTCGTCTTTGATCGCAACAGCGTAGGTACCTTTGTTCAGGTTATTTAAACGCAGTTGATAGATCGGCGACTCCATCGCAGCACTGTTGATGTATTTCAATTCTACAGGTGCTTCAACATTGTCGTTGGCAATAACATTGCCTGCAGAAATAGTAGTGGCCAAAGCGGCAGCTAAAACGATTGATAATACTTTAAATTTCATGGTAATTGTTTTATGGTTTTTTAATTAAGGTTCTGTTTATACATGCATCTATTTAATGTAGATGTTCTTTGTGGTAATGGTATTGGAAAACAAGAGTCCCAATTGATAGGCTGCATTTGCAGCTTTTGCTAATAAAGTTTTCATGTTATGTCTCCTTTTGTTTATTCTTTACAATAATTTCTTCAATGGTCAATATCGCCGGGCGGCAAACAAAAACGAGACAAGCGAATCCTGGTTGTTGAGCTCAATGTGTAGTGCGTTGTAATGCACTTTTTTTAAATTGATAACACAAAGCTACGGCCTGCAAAACGCTGAATAAAACCAATATTTGGCCGTTTACAGGGTGGTTAGCCATATCAAATTATTAATAACAAATTAAAAGTCAATATATTACAAAAACAGCTGCCATGATATCCAACCTGAAATAAAAGGAGGAAAACTACGGTTGCCAACCCGCAAAAAGCGGCGTTTTCCTGCCGATACGGGCGCATTGCCAGCGTACGCCACCATACAGAAAATTGACCGCAGCTTTATCAAAACCAGGCTGACACCGATTCAAAAAAATATGCTCCGACCACTGCCTGTACAACCGTGTTAGCTGCAAATCAACACCGCCCCACTCATAGATTGTTTTTTTATCATGCAACAGATTTCCCGTATCTTACGGCGCCGAAACGTATTCAGCCATGCTCAAACATAAAACCTCCGTGTTGTTTGTTAATAATTCCGGTAAGGAAAAGAAAGCAATCCAGGTTCCCACGGCCTTGTTGTTATCATGGCGAAAATATTTAACAGGCGGCATCATTCTTATCCTTCTTTTATGTGCATCGCTTTGCTTTTTTATCTTTAAGAAAACAAGCAACTTTTATACGCTTGCTTATAAAAACCGGCTGGAGCATGCAAACCGTATAAAGGAGGAGATGAATGTAGATAAGGTAAAGGCCACATTTAAGTCGATCGATCAGCGCATGCAACAGATCAACCAGCTGCTTACAGAAAGAGGGTTGTCGAAACTGGTGCTGAAAAATGCGGGAGGCCCGGAAACACCGGATCTCACCGACATCGACGAGGCTGCCTCTTTTTATGATACGGAACTGGTAAAGGCCGAAAACGTGCTTCGCCATACGCCTATTGGGAGGCCTCATTTTGGTGAACAAACCTCCGGATTCGGACACCGGTACAATCCGTTTGGGAGCGGTTCCGTAGAAAGCCACAGCGGCCTCGATTTCAGAGGAGAGATCGGGGAAACCGTAAAGACAACTGCTGATGGCACGGTAGTATTTGCCGGGGTAAAAGGCGGATACGGGAACTGCGTAATGGTTCAGCATCAAAACGGCTTCCAGACATTATACGGACATTTATCCAAAATCAATGTAAAAGAACGTCAACAGATCCGCTCCGGCGACAAGGTTGGAGAAGTAGGCAGCACGGGCAGAAGTACCGGTCCGCATTTGCATTACGAAGTGCTGATAAACGGAGTACGAACTGATCCTTCCCGCTACACAAAACAGTAACGCTATGTTTCAAAAGAATACATCCAGGGAGAAAAAAACGAATTTAGACAACATCGCCATTAATACGGTGATTGATGAAGGCATGTTGATCAAAGGCGATATATCGGGCGAAGGCGCCATCCGCATCGACGGAAAAATAGAAGGGAATATCGATCTGAAAGAAGGTATTATCCTTGGAGAAAAATCGGAGATCCGGGGTGCCGTTAAAAGCAGCATCGTTGTTGTACACGGAAAGCTATACGGCAATATACAATGCCGGTACCTGTATATAAAAAGTACCGGCCTGATCGACGGCGATATTGAAGTTGAAGCGTTTGAAGTAGAGCTGGGCGGTCAATATAACGGTACGCTTAAAATGACCAGCACTGCACCTGTCATAAACAGTGTTTCAAAATCTAAAAAAGCAGAAGCCGTAGCCTGATACCCGGTAACTGTTTCCGGCAACACGGGCCCGGCTGCAATAGATGCAGGCATTGCATGGAATCATTCATTTTCCTACAAAATAAAAAACAGTTTCAACAGGGGTCCACTACCCAATCATCCTAATTTTATCATTTACGTTTATAAAACAACTTTATGCAACACAAAACCCGGATTCTTTTTTCGGCGTCCTTTATTATGGTTTGCGCGGCCGCATCCGCAACAAATAATCCGCTTTTTTTGAATCATTCTGCTGCAGATACCTTACCGGCTGTAGAAAAGAAAGCTCCCAACAGCGATTACCGGCCTGCATTTGGCGGGCAAACCCGGGTAAAGGGTGTAAAAACGATCGCCGGCTATAAGGCTGAAAAAATTGCAGAGAAGGTTGGTGCGCCCTTTGCTATTGTAGCTATGCCCGACGGGCGGCTGATGGTTACGGTAAAATCGGGCCATATGGAAATACGCAACCAAAGTGGTGCGCTGGTAAAAACGATCACCGGTTTTCCGGCCGTTGACCTGGTGGGACAGGGCGGATTACTGGATGTGGCATTTGATCCCAATTACAGTCGCAATAAAATGATTTACTGGACCTACTCTGAAAAACAGGGAAAAGGCAACTTAACGGCTGTAGCCAAAGGTACCCTGAATGAGGCTGCAGGAAGAGTTGAACAGGTATCCGTAATCTTCCGCGCCACGCCGGCATTAAACAGTAACCTGCATTTTGGCTCACGGCTTGTTTTTGATGCTTCGGGAAATCTTTTGGTATCCGTGGGCGAACGATCGATTTTAGAAGGCCGGGCACAGGCACAGCAATTACAATCCGGCCTTGGAAAAATTTTCAGGATCACCACCAGCGGCAAGCCCGCTAAAGGCAATCCCTTCCTGAATAAGGCCGGAGCTATGCCTGAAATTTATAGCTATGGGCACCGCAATCCCCAGGGACTGGATATGAACCCTGCCACAGGCGAGCCATGGGAAGCGGAGTTTGGCCCCCGGGGTGGTGATGAAATCAATATTATCCGTGCCGGAAGAAACTATGGCTGGCCGGTGATCACTTATGGTATCGAATACAGCGGTTCCAAAGTGGGTGCTGCCCTGCAGCAGCACAAGAGTATGGAGCAGCCCGTGTATTACTGGGATCCGGTGATTTCGCCCAGCGGTATCTGTTTTTACCGGGGCAATGCCATACCCGAATGGAAGAACAATTTGTTTGTAGCTTCCCTTAGCGGACAACATATTGACCGGCTGGTGATCAAAAACAATAAAGTGGTTGGAGAAGAACGATTGCTGGCCGACAAAGGCGAGCGCTTCCGGGATATTGCCTGTGTAAACGGCACACTTTATACCATTACCGATAAAGGAAATATTTACAGGATCGGCAGGTAACACGATCCGGGCGGATGGCCGGGTAAATTGGAAACGCACAAGAAGTTGCCGGGCAATACTCCGGCCCCTGCCGGGCTGCCTGCATCCGTTTGCACCATCTTACGATTGAAATTAGCGGCCCAGACACAAAGCTGCAATGCACCAAAAGGCCACAAAACGAATTTTTATGCCGCAAGCAATAAAATAACCGCCATACCGGCGGCGGCAGATCATGTGTTCGACCAGATTTGCCCCCCTTCCTTGCCTCCCGTTGAAAAAAGCGCTACTTTCGCAACCCTTGATGAAAGCAGAAGAAGTAATGAGCATACAAAAAGAAGCATCGCTTACAGGTAGCAACTGTATTGAAGTAGAATATTTTTTTGAAGAGGCCACCCATTTAATGGACGCGCTGATCCAGAATAAATGCGAGTATGAACTGCTGGCATTGATACGCGAAGTGGCTTCCCGGCTTAAACTCCGGGTAATTATAGAAACGGCACCACAGCTGGAAAAAGGCTTCAAACGGCGCTTTAGAGTGGCGCTGAAAAAGGAAACCAAAACCGCTGCCGCGGCTATTACCATGGCCACTGCAGCACTGGTAGCCGTAGTAACGGCGCCGCTGGCGGTTGCTTCCGGGGAGGCCGCCCGTAAGCTGATTGAACAACTGATGGAAGCTCTGGAATTTATGCCGGCCGATAATGAACGGTTACGGCTGCAAACAGAAAAACTGGCACTGCAGTTAACGGCCGGCTGCGCCAACCTGGATACCAGCAATGTCATAAAAAAACGGCGTTCGAATTTCTTTGAACTGCTGACCCGGTATCCCAAAATCAATGGGGTTTGTTTTACGGCACTGGAAGAACATCAGGCCACTGCTACACAGGAGCAACAGGTATCCCGGCCGCAATTTGGCGCCTATATTCTTACTACCAATGTGCTGGAGCCTGAAGAAATAGATGACGTTGATATTGAAATTATTTCGCCGGTACTGAAAAAGAGCAGCTATAAATGGACCGGCATGTACCAGGGCCGCCCCCGCTCCTTCAGTATGCAATCGAAGGAATTTAAAAAACTGGTACAATCCGGAAAAGTGCAGTTTAAAAACGGCACTTCAATTAATTGCCAGCTGACCATTCATAAAAAAATGAACAATGAGGGCACCGAGCGGATTACGGGTATTGACATTAACCGGGTGAATCATTATTTTGAAAACGACAAACCGGTGGAAACAGTGGAAGGAAAAAAACAAAAAAAGCAGCCCGAACCGGAAATTACACAGCTGGCGTTATTTATGTAACCAGGTTATTTCAACCTGTTCATATTACCGAACACATTACACCGGTGGGCCTGCAGTCCGTTTAAGGAGCTATCATAACGGACCTTCGCGGCACCAGGGGGTTCCCAAAAAGCAGTTAGCCTCGGCGAACCAACCGGGGTAAAGATACATACAGATATATCATGCTGTTATCACTATTATTAGCGATACCCCTTACAATAAAATGCGCCCGCAATATTGCAGACGCATTTAAAAATATACGGGTATCTCCTCCTGATACAGCTGAACCGGTTTTTATAGAGGGCTGCCCTTACAGACAGCCCCTGTCATCCCGGTTTTTACTGCACCGTTAGCAAAACTTTATTAGTTTTTAACTACGGCAACTACTTTGGAGTAGGAGCTGTGACCATCCGCATCTACCTGCTCTATACGGATATAGGCTTTCCGGTTCCCCTCTTCCGGAACGATTTCCGTGCTGTTCTTATTACAGGATACAGCCGCCATTCCAATGAGCACATAGCCCAGTACAGCAGACATAAATAGTTTCCGGTTCCTGCGGGCGCCACCAAAAGCCAGCGCCGCTACCGCCAGGGCAGAAAGCCCCAGTAATACAGTGTTGCCTCCTTTATCGATACGCACCGCATAAGTAGTAGCGCCTGTAAATACCGCACCTGCATGTTTGGATTTTACGGTAGCGATGGTTTTAAAATCGGTTCCGGTCTCAGAAGCCTGTATATTAAAATGATCGTTATTATTCTCCTCCAGGGTAGTAAAATTCACCAGCAGGTCATCACCGCCGGTTGTAGCTGCTACCGATTCAAATGTTACCGGCAGCACCTGTAATACGGACACTTCTACCCTGCCATTACCACCGGCCTGGCCTGCCCTGCTATTGCCTCCATTTTGACGGTAACCGCCACCGCCGCCGCCGCCGGGAACACCACCGCCTGTGGAATTTGTGGTGGAGTTGGCTCCATCACCACCATTAGCACCAATACCGGTACCGGCTGCACCGCCATTAGCGCCATCGCCGGTGCCATTGCCATTTGCGTTTCCATGTGTTCTGCCGGAGCCATCGTTTCCGTTACCGCCCACACCTGCTGCCGCGCCGCCGCCGCCGCCATATGCGGTGGCAATCGTGTTTCCATTTTCGCCGTCGCCTCCACCGGTAACCGTAAAGCTTGTAACGCCACCAAAAGTCCAGCCAAGTGTTGTAAAGCCGTTTTGAGCGGCACCGCCAGCACCGCCTGCGGCATTCGTGCCGGCACCGGATTCACCACCATTGGCCGTAATGACAAAGCCGGGAGAGATCGTAAAAGATGAAGCATCCCCGTCGTTACCGGATGTTCCGGCAGCCCCTACATTGACCGTGTAATTGCCCGGCTGCAGCGTGATATTCACCTGGGAGTAAGCACCACCACCACCACCGCCGCCGGCAGTATTGTTGCTGGTAGTACGCGTTCCGCCACCACCACCGGCGCCCCAAATCCGGATGGTTACCCGGTTGGCCTGACCAGCCGGCACTGTAAATGTTTGGGCCGAGCCCGTGTAATTGTACGTTGTTGTTTGAGCTGATGCCGTAGCAAGCAGCAAGGATAAAGAACCAACAAGAGTGGACCGGACGCCCGTCCTGTTAAAAAACCATGATTTCATTTTTGTGCAGTTTTAGAAATTATAAAAAAGGAGTCAATTACCAATGAATGACATCAGGTAAAGAAGGGCATTAAAAATTCAAAAAGATCCGGAATGCGCAATAGCCTCAGAGATAGTTTTGAGTGGCAGTATATGGATTTATACTACAGCAGCATTCACCAGGGCTATCGCCTTGCGGAATGTAGCATGCCTGTATATCCATTGTTATGTTGGGGCTTTCAGAGGGAGCTCAGGATCCGCAGTGGATCAGCATCGGTTAGTTTGGAGGGTATATTTGTTCAGTTGTTTTCTAGAGTACCGATGCCGGCAAAAGTACAGTATCACAACGCCTGTGTCAATACCACAAACAGGGTATTTTTAAAACCGCCGCAGTTGTTATTGCAAAAGTATACCCATAAAAAAGCTGCTTCTTTTTCAAGAAGCAGCCTCATTGCGGCAACAGGTTTACACTTACCGCCCAAAAAACGCAGATGTATTAAAAGATATCTGTGCCCGTAAAAACCCGGGAGCCGTTTCATAAAGGGCTGCCCTTTCAGACAGCCCCTGTCATCCCGGTTTTACTGCACCTTAATCATTAACTACAGTTACAACCTTTGAATATTGTACCGTGCCGGCTTTATCATATTGAGCAATCCGTACAAAAACGGTCTGATCACGGTTTACATCTACTGTTTGACCATCTTTCAAACAGGAAGCGGCAGCCACTACGATAACGGCTACTGCCAGTACCTTTGCCCATCTGGACCGTACCAGCGTTAACAGGAACAGCCCTCCCAGGCCAATTGCAGCCAACGACGCCGGCATGGTCAACACCAGGCTGTAATCGATAGGCAGATCGGAATTCCCGTCGATACCTTTTGAATCCAGCTTACCGATCGCTGTCCAGGACTTACCATCAGCAGAAGCTTCCACTACAAATTCCTTGCTGTTCTTTTCAGCCAGCGTTCTCCAGTTCACCACCAGCCGGCCACTTGCTTTGCTGGCAGTAACACCTTCAATTGCAGCAGACAGCGGGCTGCAGGTATTTACAGCAGGTGTTACCAGTCCAAAATCCACATTCGTGGTAGTACCGCCGTTGGTAATTTGAATACTGCGTACCACCACATACAGGTTTTTGATCCGGTCCGGGTTATTTGTTGAGTACGGTGCCGGGTAAATGGCCGGCAGGTATATATGCGTGGCATCATTGGTTCCGCTCGCCGAGCTGAATGTTATGGAACTGTTGGAAGCGCCCTGAACAACGTTATACAAGGTGGCACCGCCATCATATATTTTGGTATCTGTAACGGAGTATCCGGCAATACCGTCGGTTTCCTGATATACATCAAAACCAAATTGAATGCTATTGCCGGTACCATTAGCAGTAACCGTAAAGTTCAGGATATTCGGACCGGGATTACCACAACCAATCAGTGCTACCACTGAAGGGTCTGCTGCAGAGAACACAAAGCCGGGCAGTGCACATGCCACAATCTTACCGTTGTTGTCCTGGGCCGACCATGAGTCACCTTTAAATAAAGGCGGAGTGGAAGGATTACAGGCTCCGGGCAGATCGATCACGATATTCTGAAATACAAAATGCGTGGCATTTGAATTCGGAACAGGTGTTTTGGTAAACGTTACGCCATCGGAGGCATCCAGTACATTTACCGAATTATCTGGTCCGTAAGTAGCCGACAAAACAGGATTCGGAGGCTGCTGGGAATAATCCAGTGCCAAGGTAAATAAGGCATTCCCCAGTATGTTGGCGCTGGTGGGTGCCTGGTTATTATACGTCCAGCTTTGACCGTTGTGATATCCTCCAGCAGTCCATACGTGGATATATGTATATTTATTACCACCGTTTACATCAATATCCACGGAAAGTGTAAGGGTTGTCCGGCAGTAAGGTTGCCCGTTAATGGTTACGTTTGATGTGCCCTGCACCTGTATCAGGGGACTTACAAAGGTACAGGGAGCCGCTATGGCGCTCTGTTGGCTTAATAGAATCAGCGAAAAGAGTGTTGCAGTTAAAGTTAAAAACCGAGTTTTCATCGTGTGCAGTTTTAGAATTAAAAAAATAGGATCATGTTACCAAATGTCATCTGGTAAAGAGGGGTTGATGATTCAAAAAAATGTTGGATACTTATGGTGTATCGCAATAGTTTTGAGTGGGGTTAACGGTATATACCCCCTGTTGCCACTACTGGTCGGCAGTGGTTCAGGTACGGAAATAAAGTCCGTATAACCATACGGTTTGCTTTCATGGTTCGCGGTTACATCCGCAACGGATGTCGTAAATTGGTTGGGAGGGTATAGGTGTATGGACGAATTAAGCCATAGCAGCAGTTAATACACAAAACTATTACATATACAGCATCCCGGAAATCCCTGAAAATGGGGATGCGCTTACATAAATATGGAAAACACCTGGGTTGGATTGTATGCGCCGGCAAGCGCTGCTTCAGATCATCATCATACTGCAGCCACCATTTGGTGGTTAACCGGTGGCTTATCAAGAACGAAGCCTGCGCCCCGCCTGGCTGCTGCTCACTAAACACAACACATGTGTAGAAACGCCACGCAAGAGCTCTTTCTACCTCAAATTTACTTACATATAAAGTCCTTCTTATACAAATTCGTCCAATACCCTGTTTTCATCGGCAGGTCGTTTACACCACAGGATAAAAACAGCATAAAAAAAAGGCTGCCTTTTCAGACAGCCCTGCCGTTGCAGTATCTATGTTGCTTAATCATTAACCACTTTAATCACCTTCGAATAACTAACCGCGCCCTCCTTATCATGCCGGAACACGTACAACGCTCATGGTTTCGTTTTCAGGGTCTGCAGCTTTATCGTCTTTTGCCATACGCCTGCAGTAACAACAATCACTACCTGCATTCATCAGGGGTGTTTGCAACTAAGGTGAAAGCTGTAATAAAAAAGGGCTGCCCCGTCAGACAGCCCCTGTCATCCTGGTTTTTACTACACCTTATTCCTGCATAACTTTTACTACTTTAGAATAGCTTACTGCGCCATTCTTATCATATTGAGCAATACGTATAAAGGCAGTTTGACTTTTTGCTTCCAGAATTTGTTCATTTTTTGCACAGGCCCCGGCAGCAATAACAATGGCCAGGATCATAAAAGCCCTCATCCATCTGGATCTTGTTACCGTTAGCAGTAAGAAGCCGCCCAAGCCGATCGCGGCAAATGAAGCCGGCAGGCTCAGCAACAAACTATAATCCAGCGGCTGCGCAGCGTTTCCATCGACACCTTTAGATTCCAGCTTGCCAAGCGCCGTCCACACCTTGCCATCAGCAGATCCTTCTACAACAAATTCTTTATTATTTTCCTCACTTCCGGTTCTCCAGTTTACCTGCAGATTTCCTCCTGCAATCGCAGCGGTTACGCTTTCAAACTGAACACCCAATGGTACATCTCCGGGTACTACAATATCATCGCCGCATCTGGCTGCGCCACAATTTCCCGTCCATCTTACAAATACAGCCTTCAATTTAGAAAGACCGCCACTGCAGGCTACTCCGGTCATCTGTGCAGCGCCGGGGCCGCCCGGGTATTTTAAACAGGCTGAAGTTTGTACAAGGTTGCCATCGCAATAAATATATACCTGCAGTGCCTTGTTACCATCTGTTATATAACTGTAATCAAGCTGCCAGGTTTGACCGTCGCTACTGGGGTTAGAAAATATGGCGCGGGTTATCTGAATGCAATTTTGAGCATTGGCAATACCAGCAATAAAAAGAGTTATTAGAGGTAGTAAAAACCGTTTTTTCATTTCGTTTTGTTTAACTGCGTTTTAAGATGATTCGTTGCTGCGCACACAGCAACAGGTGCAAACAATTCAATCAAATACAGAAAAGCAATTACCGTTTCCGGTACCCCGGCGCTCACTGAAGGCCTTTACACAACAGCACATAGTTATCCCATTTACGTAATGCCTGGCATTAACGCATCATACATCCGTATGTAGCAGAAGAGTAAAAGTATTGCAGCTTAAACGTACAGGGTATGAATGGTAACCCGTGTTACAGGATGCGCTCTAGAAAACGCATCTGTGTATATTCCTTTTCATACTTCGAAATTTGTGAACCAGATTCGTTTTATTTTCCGGAATAACAAAATGCAATCTGGTGTTTCAATTCCGTCCTGATTAAATTGTACAGCAAAAGTAACTACAGTGTAGCTTGCAGTTAAATGAAATTCGATGAACACCTTTCTTTATTCGATGAGTCGTTTTTGTAATGGCATCGCTACAGCCATACAATCATATCTTCCGCTAATTGTAAAGCACGCAGCTATCAACACTGTTTAGAACCCGTTAGTCTTTTTGAACAGCAATCGTTACAGGCCCTTTAACAATACCGTCTGCCATATTGCTCCGGGCAATGATCAATTTGTATACTCCTTTTTTGAGCGTTTTATATTGCATGGTAAGTCCAAAGGGGCCATCGGTTTTTCCATCCGGCATTTCGATCTGGCTGATCCGTACATTCCGTTCCCGCCCTTCCGGATTTAACTGCACCGCTACATTCCGCGTGCCCGTTACCGGTACCTTTATGTGTATCTGCTGATAATCTTTCCGTATATCTGCGTGCAGCGTATCGCGGTTTCCCTTTGCCTCCAGTACAATAACAGAGTCGGCAGATACCGGGTCGTTAGCGGGCACGGAATCCCTTTCCGGAATACGGGGTAAGGTGTCTGATTGCTGCTTCTGCATAGCAGGAACGGTGTCGGCCGGTACCGGCTTCGGATCACCTGCGTGCCCACAGGCATACAGGCACCATAAAAAAGCGGGAATGTATCGGTGTATGCTTAGCATCATTTATAAATTTTGTAGGTTTACAAAAATATTGAATCTGCTATGAACCAGAAATTTATCCTTTCCACCACGGCTACCATCCATTTAAAAGGTGCTGAAATTGTAGCGTATTGTGGTATTGTATCCGGCGAAACAGTTATCGGGGCCAATATTGTGCGGGACTTCTTTGCAGGTATCCGGGATATTGTTGGTGGCCGTTCCGGATCCTATGAAGAAGTATTACGGGAAGCAAAAGACACGGCTATTAAAGAAATGCAGGAGCATGCGCTGCGCCTGGGGGCCAACGGTGTCATCGGCATAGATCTGGACTATGAAACCGTAGGACAAAGCATGCTGATGGTGGCGGCCAGCGGTACTGCGGTTATAATTGAAGGAATCTGATACGGACCAGGCAGGGGCTGCGCCCATGCATCCGGAACAGGTTTCAGAAACAGGAACCGACTTCCGGAAAGCTGTAACCGCAACCAGGCACTTCGTGAACAAACAATCGTTCTTGATTTAATAAAAAATATTGATAACCAGACAACCAGGGCGTATGACGCAGCGTCTTATTCCCGATTGAATAATAAACGTGGGACAAAAAAAATCCCCAACATTGTTACACGTTGGGGACCTTCATCAAAAACCATTAACCATTAAACCTTATCCTATGAAAATTCAATCTCAAATTTATAAACAATTTCCTATATTTCAAAAGTAATATTTTGAAGTGTGGGAAATTTTCACATTTTCTTATCAAATTATTTCCTACCAAACCCCTAATAAGCTAAAAATCAATGAAAAGAAAAGTGGTAGTGGCCATTACCGGTGCAAGTGGCTCTATTTATCCGTTGCGGCTATTATCCAAGTTCTTACAAATACAGGACCAATGGGATGAAATTGGGGTGGTAGTAACCAATAACGCTAGAGAAGTATGGCAGGTAGAAACAGGCGCAGCTTTTACACCGGAATCTTCCTTTTCTTACTATGCCACTACCGATTTTAATGCACCGTTTGCCTCCGGTAGCGGCCGGTTTGATACCATGATCATTATACCCTGCTCGATGGGTGTGTTGGGCCGGATTGCCACGGGCATTTCCAACGACCTGATCACCCGGGCGGCCGACGTCATTCTGAAGGAACGGCGTAAGCTGATCTGTGTGGTACGCGAAACACCTTACAGCCTGGTACATATCAAGAATATGGAGTTTCTGACACTTGCCGGTGGTATTGTTTGCCCTGCAACCCCCTCCTATTACAGCAACCCGGCAAGCATAGAAGCCGTTGCAGATACGGTGGTGGACCGGGTGCTGGACCTTGCAGGCTTTGACATTCCCTCCTATCGCTGGGGCAGTGCCGAACAGGATCTTTAAAAATCTCACCTGTAGCTTCCCGTTGCCACAACAGCATACAAGGGCCGAAAAATGCCTGAAGCGCTTTTTTCGCTGTCAGGACCCGCCTGAATTCATTGAAGTGCAGCCGCATGGGGCATCAAAGCGCCGGGCTGTGTTGATGCCGCGTTTTCTTTGCGTGGCTTCAGAATCCGGAAACCTGGAAGTAAGCATTCTCAAATAAAAAAGCCATCTGCTACAGATGGCCTTTAAATATGGTTAACTCCGTTTTTACCCGAGTGGAACATTAAAAGGTACCTTCTTCGGCGGCAGACATTGTTTGTCATCGCAGGTCTGGTATTCTACCGTTCCGGAAAGCGCTGTTTTTGCAGCGGCCTTCAACGTCACTTTCTGCACAAATGTTACTGTATTTGCATACTGATAGGCGGTGGAGTTGGTAGTGGCATCATGAAATTTTTCCATTTTACCTACCTCCTTCACGTTACCGGCCCGCACGATCAGGGGATTGTTGGTAAAGCCCACTTTTGTAGGATATGCAATGGCATTCTTGGGCTGTGTTTGAGAATACAGGTGCCAACCGCTTTTTAAGGTGGCTACCATTTGTACTTCATACACTTTGTCGCTGATTTTTTTTGCGGTAAACTTCCAGCTTGCAGGATCTACCTGTGCCCTGGCTGTAGCCAGGCTTAGTACAGCCAACAGTCCCAATACGATACTTTTCATCTTTTTCTGATTTTATTTTTCAAACACAAAGGTACCTGCTCATTCGTTTATGAAAACCTAAAATGAGTATATAAAGGACGCAGGGCCTAAGAAACCAGTTGTCTGGCCATCAGCAGGGAAGTAAGAATTTTTTTACCATCTTCGTTGCCCAGAACAGCGTTGCAGGCCCGTTCGGGGTGCGGCATCATACCAAACACGTTCCGTCCAGCGTTGCTGATTCCGGCAATATTATCAATGGCTCCGTTGGGATTGCTTTCGGGTGTTTCATTACCGGAAGCATCGCAATACCTGAACAGGATCTGGCCGTTTGCCTTCAGGTCCTCCAGTGTTTGCGGATCGGCGTAAAACCGGCCTTCACCATGCGCAATCGGAATTTTATACACTTCCTGGAAGCGCTCAGCATCATCCTTCAGCTGTTCTTTATAAAACCCGTCCGGCTTAATAAAAAGATTTTTACAGATGTATTGCTGGCGTTCATTCCGCAGCAAAGCGCCCGGCAGTAACCCCGATTCACAAAGGATCTGGAAGCCGTTGCATACACCATATACTTTTCCGCCATTATTGGCAAATTCGATCACCTTCTTCATAACCGGGCTGAAACGTGCAATGGCCCCGCATCTCAGATAATCCCCGTAAGAAAAACCACCGGGCAACACAATGCAATCTTCTGTGGAAAACGCACTGATATCTTCGCTTTTGTGCCAGAGCGGAACCACTTCCTGGTTCAGATCGTATTGTAAAGCATCCAGCATATCGCGGTCGCAATTAGACCCGGGAAATATAACTACTCCAAATTTCATTCGTATCTTGTTTTATCCAGACCGCAAAGATAACCTTATTTCCTTTGCGGGAATTTAGAATATTAAAAGTAAAATGCTAAATGTACCAGTGAAGCATTCACTGAGGGGTTCCAGTCTGCCGGAAAATGTTCAGAGTGAATGAGCCATGGAGCCGGGGCGGTTGAGTTGTGGATTATTAGTCTTCAGTTATCAGCCATCAGTTTTCAGTCGTCAGCCATCAGTTTTCAGTTTTCAGGCAACCGATGCGTCGAGCAAATAACGTCGGAAAGCAGCAAGCCGGAAGCTGGCATCCAGCATCGAGTCTGAAACCGTAATCCCACCTGGAACCTTAAACCTGAAACAAAGCTTCACCTCACCGGAACCCCGCAATTTCCACTGCGATGATATATCCTACCGTTAACCAAAAAGCGATTACCGGGTATAACCGCACTTCACTGTTCATATAGCCAAAGCCATGTACCGCAGCGCAGGGTACGAGCACCAATACCCAATTGGTAAAACCCGGTCCCGGATTTACAAAGGCTATCCCCACCGCTGCAACAAAGTACAGGAGAAAAAGAATCCATCCCTTCCGTACCTGGATCAGCATTTTTGAAGAAAGCGCATTGATCGCATAAATACCAGCCAGCAGGGGCAGTATTGTGAGGAACAGAGCACCCGCAAACCAAAGCCGTTGCTTGCCGAGCTGGATACCCGCCGAAAACGGTTCCAGCATGGTGTATACCAGGGGCCACTGGTCGGATAAAAACAGGTAAATCAGGTAAAAATAATATGGTGTAAAAAAGCCAAGCAACAATAACAACCATTCGTTTATACGAAATGGCCTTAATATACCCAGCGCCAGCAGTCCCCAGGCCAGGAAAAATACCGATGGCTGAAAAAACATCGTTGCCACTCCCAATACCAGTCCGCAGTTAAAAATGAGGCCCTTGGCGTTGGGATGGTTATGCGCCTTAAAAATAAAGATAAACGACAACAGGAACAGGAAGGAAACAATGAGCGGGGCGGACAGGTAGTTGAATTCCGGTATAAAAGATGATACCAGCATCAATGCCATGCCCGGCAAATAGTTGGCCCGGCTTACGAGTCGCTGGTTATTGATAAAATTGGTAAGCAGGTACGCCTGCCAGAACAAAAGCAGGAAGGCGGTCATTGCAAAAAAAGACGGAAACACTGCCACCACCGGCTCCAGGAAACGGAGCAGCTGGTCGTAAAGAAATCCGTCCTGCCGGCGGATGACTACGGCCTGCTTGCCGTTTTGCGCAGCAGGCAGGAAGAACCAGGGCAATTTCAGCAACAGCCCCAGAATGAAAATCATAATAAGATTTCCCGGGTTCTTTTGTTTAAAAACTCCAATCACAACAACAGTCAGTCATATTTAATTTTGAGCACCCCTTATGGGTTAGAAGTCAACTTTTGCAAACGAAATGTTCTTTTTGTATACATAAGGAATGATCATACTGCCGGGGCCCACCTGCTTGCCATACCGGGGCATAAAGTCGACATATTTGTCTTTTGCCTCAATTGGCTCCGCTTCGGTCCTTTGTCCGTCTTCGGTAATGATCACATCATCCAGGTCAGAGATCTTGCCGGCCCGGTTCAAAATAAAGTGCATCCGGTCTCCCTCAACCAGTACCTGGTAAGAAATGGTGCCATCCGTTCCTACCTCCGACTGGTTCTTGAAAATGATCTGTTCCGTGGTGCGGTTTCCGTCTTTATCGAAGGAAAATATACCTATATTACCTGCATTATACCGGGCATATCCGTCTCCGTATCCATAACCGGCACCCCACCAGTAACTCCGGTAAAAGAAAGGCGAATAATAATAGTACGGCGACCAGTATCCCCGCCCCCATGCGCCCCAGCCGCCCCAACCTCCGTACAGGCCGTAAGGACCGCCATAAAAACCGTAAGGACCGCCCCAATAATTCCACCGGTCCCACATTCCACCCGCATTGGTGGTGTACAGTGCCTCCGCACCAATGGAAAAGCCGCCGTTCTGATGAATGATAATATTATTTATAAACAGGTCATTGAAGGCGGTTTTTCCACCACTCTTACCACCCATTTTTTTCCTCAGGTCATCGTTAAACGGCGTTACGGTTTCGAAACGTTTTTCGCGGTTATCCAGGCTCAGTGCATAATTATAGATGCCCGCAATATTTCCCCTTTTCTGTTGTGCGTAGAAGGAGCTTAGCAAATAGCGGTTGTTTCCCTCGTCGATCTTCAGTTTGATATCGTCGAGGAACAGCTCATCCACCGCAAGCGGGTACTCGTTATAAATATCGCTGTTTTCCGGTTTTACTATCAGTGCGGCCTCCTGGATATTGCCGCTGTTAAGCCGGTTGTATTTCACAAAGGCAAAATCTCCGTTATTGGCCAGGCTGTAGCCGCTCAGGAAATCGCCCCCTTTCACCATAGGTACCGTATAACGGCTTTCTTTGATCAGGTTAAGCTCACCATCGTAAAGCCGGGTCTTGAACATGTGATGTGCCGGGTCTTTTTTATTGATCTTGAATAAGAGGATCTTATTTCCGTCGCTGCTCTTTACGGAACTGTTGATTTTCCGGTCTGCCGTATAGGCAATAATGGTCGTGTCCAGCGTAACCGGTTCCTGCAGGATCTTCCCGTTCGCCTCTACCCGTACGGCATTACAGTAAACAACATTGCCCTTCTGAAACTGGTACAACAGGTAGGCGTAATTATGAAACGGGTAAAAGGTAAGGTCCAGCAGGTCCTTTTTTTTGGGAAGCATGGTTATGGGCACCGATTCCAGCAGCTGCATACTTTCATTAAAAACGTTGATCTGGTGGGCTCCTTTTACCTCTTTATAGATGAGATAATTGTTAGCCAGCTTTCCAATGATTTCAAAATTCATCCGCTGCACGTCTGCCTTATTTACATCGGCGTACACAATACTTTGAGCACCTGCAACGTTTATAAGGCTGAAACTAAGTAGTAACAGACTAAAAATCAATTTTTTCATACATTTTCAATATTCAATTGTATAAAGTTACAGCTTTCTTTAATACCCTACCTGCTTTTAACAAAGCCTGTTATCAGGGGAAAAATATAGTGAAAGGCGGTAATAAAATAAGTTTTTTGTTTATTAATCTTTATTTAAACTTTGCTGCTTTATTGCAGATATAAAAGGACTCATAGCAAGTGAAAGCTTCTACAAACAAAATGACGGCCGCAGGCCTGCTAGTTGCATTGGGAATTATTTATGGTGACATTGGCACCTCCCCGCTTTACGTATTTAATGCAATTATCGGGAACCGCGAGGTGAACGAATTGCTGGTTATCGGGTCCCTTTCATGCATTATCTGGACCCTTACCCTGCAAACCACGATCAAATACGTAGTGCTTATTTTAAGGGCAGACAACCGGGGGGAGGGCGGTACCTTTGCTTTATTTGCCCTGGTCCGGCGACGACGAAAATGGCTGGTCATTCCTGCAATGATCGGCGGTGCCGCCATGATCGCCGATGGAATCATCACCCCGCCTATGACCATCACCTCGGCCATTGAAGGCCTGGCCATTCTCCCCTCGCTCAGACACCTATCTGCCAATACCATCGTTATTATCGTTCTTTGCATCCTTTCTGCGTTCTTTTTCCTGCAACAATTCGGAACAGCCTCCATTGGTAAGATATTCGGGCCGATTATGTTCCTCTGGTTTACCATGCTGGCTGTTTTTGGGGTCATCCATCTTTTTGACGATGTTTCCATATTCCGTGCGCTGAGCCCGCACTACGCCATCGATTTCCTGATCCGGTACCCGCACGGGTTCTGGCTGCTGGGCGCGGTTTTTCTCTGTACCACGGGGGCCGAGGCGCTTTACAGCGACCTGGGACATTGCGGAAGGGAAAATATCCGGGTATCCTGGATGTATGTAAAATTCTGCCTGTTGCTGAACTATTTCGGACAGGGAGCCTACCTGTTGTCGCATCATAACGGGCTTACCATTACCGAGTCCGTGAAAAAAACATTAGGCATCAATGCCTTTTTCAATTTAATGCCCGACTGGTTCATTGTGCCCGGGGTTATTATCGCCACCACGGCGGCCATTATTGCCAGCCAGGCCATGATCTCCGGCGCCTTTACGCTGATCAGTGAGGCCATGCGCCTGAACCTCTGGCCCAAGGTAAAAATACGATACCCCTCGGAGGCTAAGGGACAGCTGTTCATCCCGGCTATTAACACCCTGATGTTTGTGGGTTGTATCGGGGTGGTGCTTTACTTCCAGCAATCCTCCCGTATGGAGGCTGCTTACGGACTTGCGATTATTGTTACCATGCTCACCACCACGATCCTTTTTGCCAACTACCTGGTATTAAAACGGGTCAAACCCATCTGGGTGTATATTTTCATCATCGGTTATTCGATTGTTGAAATAGCCTACCTGATCGCATTACTGGCAAAATTTGTACACGGCGGTTATATCACCATCATGATCGGCGGCGTCATGTTTATCGTAATGTATGTATGGTACCGCGCCCGCAAGATCAAAAACCGTTATGTGGAGTTTGTGCGCATGGAACATTACATTCCCAAAATGCAGGAACTGAGTGCGGACCGTTCTATTGCCAAATATGCCACCCACCTGATCTACCTGACCAGCGCCGATAACCCCAGGGAAATTGAGCATAAGATTATCTACTCTATCCTGAACAAGAAGCCGAAACGCGCCGATATCTATTGGTTTGTGCACGTTGATACGTTAGATGATCCGTATACGGCCGAATACAAGGTAGAACATATTATTCCCAACGATATTATCCGTATCGATTTCCGCCTGGGATTCCGCATACAACCACGGATCAATATCATGTTTAAGAAAGTAGTGGAAGACCTGGTGGTGAATAACGAGGTAAACATCATCAGCCGCTATGAAAGCCTGGCCAGCAGCAATACAGTGGGTGATTTCCAGTTTATGGTGATGGAAAAATACCTGAGTCCGGATAACGACCTGCCCTTTATGGAAAAGATCATTATGAAGCTTCATTTCCTCATCAAGCAGATCAGTCTTTCTGAAGAAAAAGGCTTTGGGCTGGATCTTTCCAATGTAACGGTAGAAAAGTTTCCACTGATTGTGGCACCGGTTACCAGCGTTAAGCTGAACAGGATTCAGGATCCGGAGTGACAGATTTTTTTGTTTCAGGTTTAAGGTTCAACGTTTAACGTTAGCTTACGTTTGATGCTTGGTGCTGGATGGTAGATCCTTAATTTTCGCCGCTGCCGGCTGATAATGAACATAAGGTAATTTTAGGTTTTGCATTCCTGATCCTCTACAGCATTAACTGATAACTGAGGACTGAAAACTGCTGACTGAAAACTTAAAAGTTTCAGGTTTTAAAGTTCCACGTTAGATTTCGTTTCATACTTAATGTACGATACTGATAACTGAAGACTGAAGGCTGAAGACTGATAACTAATGATTGCGTTTTATAATCGATGATCAAGATCATTGACTATTGGCCTTGTTTAGGAGACGGGGAGACAGTGAGGACCAGGAATTTTTGCAGACAGGATTCGTTTTATACCCGATGAAAAAGAGCAAATCTGTGAGCCCGGACGAATCAACTGAAAGCTGATTGCTGACCGCTGAAGACTGATAACTGACTACTGAAAACTGATAACTGAAAGTCGTTTCCGGATCAACGTTCCAGATCGTTTTTTTATACCTGCCGATCTATTCACTATTGATCATTAACTTATCTCATCCGATCGGGATCACGTTCGGCGAGGGCTTTTTCTTCAACTGCTCCGGTACGGCCAGCAGGATCTCCTCCCGGAGGGCCTTCACCAGTTTTTCCTTTAAAAAATCGCGGTGCACGGCCAGGCTTACCTCCCGAACCGGTACGGGTTTTTTAAAATGGCGGATCAACTGCTGCTGGCTTCTGGGCATCTGCAGGGTTACCAGTTCGGGCACAATCGTAACACCATCGCTGATCTCCACCATCCGTTTCAGGGTTTCCAGGCTACCCGCCTCATACTCCAGGCCGGAATGTTCCCTGCTTTGCTGCTGCAGCTCACAGATGGAAAGGATCTGTGAACGGAAGCAGTGCCCTTCCTCCAGCAGCCAGAGTTTGCTGGTATCTATATCTTTGGGCAGGATGTATTGCTTTTCATAGGCCCGGTTCTTTTTGGAAGTAAATACCATCAGTTCTTCATAAAACAACACATGCTCCGTAATACCGGCTTCATTCAGCGGTGTTACCAGGATGCCCGCATCGATCTTTTCATCTTTCAGATAGGAAACGATATGTTCCGTCATCAGTTCATGGATGATCAGTTTGATATCCGGGTATTTTTTTATAAACGCCGGTACAAAAATCGGCAGCAGGTACGGTGCCAGGGTAGGAATGATGCCGATGCGCAACTGGCCGGATATTTTACCCTTTTGATCTTCGATAAAGCGGTTCAGTTCATTCCGCGCATGCAGCACGCGCCGCGCATGCTCCAGTACGCCCTGCCCAATAGAGGTAGGTACCACCGGAAGCTTGCTACGGTCAAAAATCTTTATGCCCAGCTCGTCTTCCAGCTTTTGTATCTGCATACTCAATGTGGGCTGGGTGATATAGCAGGAATCCGCAGCCTTTATAAAATTCCGGTGTGTATCCACCGCCAGGATATATTCCAGTTGCTGGAGGGTCATAATTTATCTATTTTATCGATAAAAATAAGCAATTCATTGATTTTAGTTATAAAGCCGCTGATGCACTGAAGCTTTAACGATAGCAACTGTGCAAAGCACGCCCGCGCACGGACGGTTTCACGCAACGACACAAAGGAGCAACGGCGCGGCAGTTTTGATGCGCTGTTCCAGAAGCATTCATCAACGCCATATCATTTCAGCGCTTCTGTAGCCAACTATACAGTGCTTATAATTCTTCCAGCAGTACTTTTTTGTCAACCGTAAGCCGGTAATGACCGCCCACCTTTAATGCATAGTTTTCGCTATCATGACTTACCGGGAAGTTGAAACAAACCGGGTAATCGTATTCCTTCACCTTATCCCAAAGCAGCTCCCGGAGGGATGTTCCAAAGGGCCGGGTAGTATCCTGCAGGTCGGTAAACCCACCAAAGATCATACCTGAAAGGCGGCTTAACTTTCCGCTGCGCTTCATCTGGTATAACATGCGGTCGATATTGTATTGCTGCTCACCGATATCTTCAATAAACAAAATCGCGCCATTGGTCTGTACGTCGGACCGGGTTCCGATGCTGTTTACCAACAGGGACAAATTACCGCCAACCAAGGGTCCCGTTGCAATACCCGAACGGTTATAAGCAGCGCCGGCCACACGGTACCGGGCCTTTTCCCCGGAGAGGGCCTGCCGCAGCGAACGCACATAACGGTTTTTGTATCCGTTGTCATTAAAGGCGGCCGCCATTGGTGCATGCAGCCCTGCAATTCCGAAATTGTGGTAGATATGATTGTGCAATATGGTAATATCACTATAGCCAATGATCCATTTCGGATGTTTCCGGAACTTTTTAAAATTGACCTGGTCGATGATACGCCCCGTTCCATATCCCCCACGCCCGCAAAGGACGGCCTTTATGCTGTCATCATCCAGCATTTGCTGCAGGTCCTGCAGGCGCTCTGCGTCCGTTCCTGAAAAATAGGTTTGGGATGCCCCGCCCAGGGTGGCACCGGCTTTTACCCGGTATCCCCATTTCGTTAAGGTTTTTATGCAGGTTTCAGCCTTGGCTGCATCCATATATCCTGCCGGGCATACAATCCCGATGGTATCGCCCTTTTCCAGGGCGGGGGGTAATATTACACTCATGCGTGAATCATTTATATACTGGTTAAGGTGGCGCCACCGGTTGCTACCGTCAGCTGGTGCTTTGTACCACAGCGCAATGCATAGTTATTGACCTGGTGCCCTACCGGAAAATCGAAACAGACCGGATAGCGATACTCCTTTATTTTTTCCAGTACAATGTCATAGATATTTTTCCCGAACTGTTCATCCAGCGGATCCTGTTTGATCTTCATACCGCCTACGATCAACCCTGCCAGGCGCGCCAGTTTACCGGTACGTTTCAGGTTCCAGAACATCCGGTCGATACTGTACAGGTATTCGCCCGTATCTTCCACAAACAGGATCTTTCCATCGGTATTCATATCAGAGGCTGATCCGGCAAGCGTTTCAAGGGTCTTTAAATTTCCGCCTACAAGGATGCCGGTAGCTGTTCCCGGCCGGTTAAGACTGTTAAACGCTTCTGCAGTATAACTCATCCGCTCCCCGGTAAGGGCTTTCCGGATGGATTCAATCGTATCTTTTTGCAACGGGTCTGCCGTATCCCATACATCGGGAAAGCTGTTGCACATTTTTGAGTGGATTGTAGCGATGCCAAAATTCCGCTGGATATGTGCATGCAGTACCGTGATATCACTAAACCCGATCACCCACTTCGGATGCGCCTTAAACCGGTCCCAGTTAAGCCCATCTACAATCCGTACCGATCCATAGCCGCCGCGGGCGCACATGATGGCCTTTATCTGCGGATCATCCAGCATCTTTTGAAGATCTTCCAACCGCTCCGCATCTGTTCCTCCAAATGTAAAGTCCCGTTTACCGATGGTATAGCCGGCCCGTATCTTGAACCCCCATTGCTGCATCAGCGTAGCAGCCGGAATGATTCCTTCCCGCAGAACAAACCCGGCCGGCGAAGTAATACCGATCAGATCGCCCGGCTTCAGGAAAGGCGGAAGGATTTCCTTGTTATCTGCTGTTGATGAATGAGCCTGCGCTATTGCCGGCATTCCTGCTGCAGCCAACAGGGCCATTGATGATTGAACAAAGGTTTTACGGTTCATGACCGCTAAGATAGGGGATGTTCTATTTTAAATACAAAATCTCAAATTCTAAAATTTAAATAACAAAACAAATTTGAAATATTATTACGGATTTGGGAATTGAGATTTGAGATTCGAGACTTCTAGTTCCAGGCGGTGATGCAAAACGGAAATTGTTCCTGGTTGCAGTTTTCAGTCAGCAGTTATCAGTTTTCAGTCTTCAGCGGTCAGCAATCAGCTTTCAGTTGATTCGTCCGGGCTCACAGATTTGTCTTTTCCCATCGAATATAAAGATACCCAATGTAAACATTGCTCTTGAAACGGCTATCAGTTTTCAGCTTTCAGTCCTCAGTTATCAGCTATCAGTTGATGTCGTAAACGGATCAGGAATTCAACCTGAAAACCTGGAATTACCTTGCAGCCCGTTATCAGCCGGAAGCGCCGAAAATCAAGGATCTGCTATCCATCACGGAGCATCAAACGTAAGCGAACCTGAAACCTTAAACGTTAAACCTGGAACTTGTCAGCTGTCAGTCCTCAGTTTTCAGCTATCAGTTATCAGTTGATGTCGTAAACGGATCAGGAATTCAAAACCTACAGTTCCCTTATGTTCATTATCAGCCGGCAGCGCCGGAAATCAAGGATCTGCTATCCATCACCAAGCATCAAACGTAAGCTAACGTTAAACGTTGAACCTTAAACCTGGAACCGTTCCCCCGTCATACGCGTTACAACCATGGCGGCTACTGTATTGCCGGTTGCATTCAAAACAGTGGCCAGCGGATCTACGAGGGTGCCAATGATCATCACGGCAGGTATTGCTTCTGTTGGCAGGTGATAAGCCGAAATCATCAGCAGTTCGCCGATGTAACCGCCATTCGGGATGCCGCCTTCTACCATACTGCACAGGATGGTGATGCCCAGGGCGAGCAAAAGGTTCTGCGGATCAAAAAAATCCCATCCCAACATCTGGAATACCACATAAATTTTCACAATGGCCGAAATGGAAGAGCCGTTCTTATGCAGGGTGGTACCCAGCGGAATGACCACATTGGCGATGGATGCGGGAATACCGATCCGATCGGCAGCAACCAGGTTTGCGGGCATGGTGGCCAGGCTGCTGCAGGTACTTACAGCGGTCAGCGAGGGTATGATATTGTTTTTCCAGAACAGCCGTATTCCCTTCCGGCCATTGGCAATAAAGGCGTATAATGTAAAAAAGATAAAAAAATACAATACCCCGGTTCCATAATACAGGGCCATTGGCTTTGCATAAAACCCAAATAACTGTGGTCCCAGATCGGCCGCCTGGTAAGCAATATAAGCCCCCAGCCCTACCGGTGCGCCTTTCATGATCAGCAGCAACAGGTTCTTCATAACCTCGTTTGCCGCTACCAGAAAATCGTAAAAAGGTTTGGCTACGGGTCCTGATTTACGAACCGCCGTGCCCAGCAACAAAGAAAATACGAGCAACGCCAGCATGTTTTGTCTGGACAGCAACTGGTAAAACTCTCCTACGGTAAAAAACGAAACGAGGCGCTCACCCCAGGTCTTGTGATCGCCTTCGGCAACCGCAGTACCGCCCCCCTGCCCCGCGGCGGATATGGCCAGGGGAAACAGCCAGGCCATCAGTATGGTAAACAGCGCAGCCAGCACCACAAACCCCAGGAAGGTTATGGCCATGGCTCCTAACACACGGCCCAGCCGGTGCTTCTGCTCAATTGCGGCAACCGATATGGCAATGGCAAAAAAAACCAGGGGCACTACCGTTACAAAAAGCAGGTTCAGAAATACATCCCCCAGGGGTTTGAGAACCGCCACTGACCCGGGAAAGAAAATACCGATGACCCCGCCCGTTAGCATACCTGCCAATAGTAGTATAATGCCGGAATAGCTGGTCCATAACTGTTGCCTGGAAAACTTTGTCATAACGCGGATCTATACCTATAAAAATAGAAAAAATCGGGATTACAGCCCGGATCTTTCCGGAGAGCACATAAAAAGCCGCCGATCTGCAACATTTCCTTTACTGCTGTACAGGACCTGTTTTAAACCTGATCGTACAGGGTTTTAAAAAAAATCCTTCCGAAGAAGCAAAATTCCGGCCGCTCACCTGGATTTCATACACCTGCCCGGGCTTCAGATCTAAGCGGAGGATAAACGTTGTGCCCGCCGCTGAAAAGCCGGTAACACCCGTCACCGGCCAGGTTGCGGCTCCGCCTTCACCCGGCATAACAGAATAACGTTTTTTATCCATGGGTGCAGAAAAATGAATACGCACTTCTTTGATGGCAGGATCTACCAGGGTGTCTCCATTTGCAAAGGGCTCAATCCCCGTTATCATGGGCCTTTTGGCTTCATAAGCCTGTACCAGCTGCGTTTTATGAACGGGTTCCTTAAAATACTCCGACTTGCGGAGAAAGCGCTCTACTGCAGCGGTATCTGCATAATCCAGCTCAATGATCGCTTTTACGGCCTGCGGTTTGTTTGCTGCAACTTTATAATATTGTTTGCAGAGGGCGTACCCCATGAAATAACCCAGGTCTGCTACCGTAGCAGCGTTGGACGCATTGTATAACCAGTTACCCGAGGCGGGACTGAACATTTCCGTTTTAAACTGTTTTTTTAGTTCCGTTTCATGCGCCTTGCCATAAGCAATATAGCTGGTTTGCAACGGCCGGCCCATTACCAGTTCTGCAACAAAATCACAGGCCCCTTCCATAATGCAGTCTCCAAGCAGGTTTACGGCTTCGCCCCGCTGCTGGGTATGCACATATTCGTGCACATTTAACGATACAATATTATCCAGCCGCTGGTTGCGGAATACAGCGGTGAGCCATTTCCATTTTTCGGGAAATTCTGATACATCTGCTGAGGGGCCCGCGGCGGCAATCTCTGTTCCTACCAGCACGAGGCCGTTCATTGTAGTACCCCCGGAACGGAAACCACCAATGGTGAAATACATCTTTGCCGGGCGTAACCCGGGATACAACTCTTTAAATTTGCGAATGCTGTTTTCTATTTCAGCGGCCCTGGATTTTACGGTATTGGTAGCCGGCCTTATCGAATTCCAGAAACGGGGATAATTCCGGATCAGGCTGACCCATAATGCCGCAGAGTAATCGCGGGCTTTCATAAAAGCATGCAAGCCTTCCGTTCCCCTATCGATATAAAGCGTTTGAATAAAATGCAGTTGCTTTAAACTATCCGTTGTTGTTCGGCAGCTGTCGTAGGCCATCCAGAAATGATCGATATCTTCTGTAAACACCTTTTGATCCCCCGGTTGCGCTGTTGTATTAAAAAACAATGCGCCACAGCATCCCAATACCATTATCCATCTTTTCATATTGTTCGTTCTGAATAGCATGATCTGTCAAAAGTAAGCAGAAATCCATCAGCAAAATACCGGTTGCCCGCCATAGAAACCGAGGTGCCTGGTAGTCATCTGCCGGTACGTTGCTCTTCACGATATCATACCTATAGATCCTATCACCTTTCGGAGGGCGGATGTTCCGGTAAGCCCTCAATAATGCATAATTGAATAAAATCTGTATCTTTGCCGTTCACCAATTTCTTTTCAATACGCACATGTAATCGATTCTTTCTTTTAAGATCATAACAACGGGCACTCCGCAGGGCCGCCACTTTATTCCATCCTTAAAGAAAGAAACATGTTGACGCTTCACAACCTATCCTACGTCCATCCGGACAAAGAACCACTGTTCAGCAATATCCATCTTACTGTAAACCGGGGCGATAAGATCGCTTTGACGGGGAACAATGGCGCGGGCAAATCAACCCTGTTACGGGTAATCGCCGGCCAGCTGCCGCCATCGGGCGGACAGATTTATGCCGAAGTGCCACCCTACTATGTTCCACAGACATTCGGGCAGTATGATCATTATACCATTGCGCAGGCGCTGGGCATCGAAAGAAAATGGAGTGCCCTGCAGGAAATCCTGGGCGGAAATACCTCGGAAGAATATTTTACCATACTTGACGATGACTGGACGATTGAGGAGCGGAGCCGTGAAGCCCTGCAGCTCTGGCAACTGGATGTATCCGATCTTTCCCGGCGGCTGGGCACACTGAGCGGCGGCCAGAAGACCAAACTGTTCCTGGCCGGAATGACCATTCACCGTTCCGGTATCCTGCTACTGGATGAGCCCAGTAATCACCTCGATATTGCCGGCCGTCAGCAGCTATATCAATTTATTGAATCTGTCCCGGCAACCATACTCCTTGTTAGTCATGACCGGAAGCTGCTGAATCGCCTGCCAACCGTATGCGAGCTGGATAAACGCGGGCTAACCGCTTATGGCGGCAATTACGACTTTTATATTACCCAGAAACAAGCCGAACAACAGGCCCTGAACCTGGATATCCAGAACAAAGAGAAAGCGCTCCGCAAAGCAAAAGAAAAAGAACGCGAAACCATGGAACGCCAGCAAAAACTGGATGCACGCGGGAAAGGCAAACAGGAAAAAGCCGGTGTAGCCCGCATTATGATGAATACGCTCCGGAACAATGCGGAGCACAGTACGGCCAAAACAAAACAGGTGCACGCCGAAAAAATCGGCGGCATCTCACAGGAACTGCAGGAGCTGCGTGCGGCGTTGCCCGGTATTGATAAAATGAAATTTGGTTTTGAGCACTCTGCTTTACACAAGGGAAAGCTCCTTTTTTCCGCATCGGAGATCAACTACAGCTATGGAGCGCAGCCACTGTGGAAAGAGCCGTTAACCCTTCAGATCAGCAGCGGAGAACGGATTGCATTAAACGGCAGGAACGGATCCGGAAAAACCACGCTGATCCGGCTGATCACCGGCGCACTTGCACCCGGCACCGGCACCGTTCAAAGAGTAGAAAGTTCATCTGTTTACATCGACCAGGATTATTCGCTTGTAAATACCGATTGCAGTGTTTACGAACAGGCGCAACAGTTTAATACAGGCGCTTTGCAGGAGCACGAAATCAAGATCCGGCTCAACAGGTTCCTGTTCACCTCCGCATACTGGGCTAAACCCTGTAACCGGCTAAGCGGCGGGGAACGGATGCGGCTCCTGCTGTGCTGCCTTACCATCAGCAGCCAGGCACCGGATGTTATTATCCTGGATGAGCCAACGAACAACCTGGATCTGCAAAACATCGGGATACTGACCGCTGCCGTAAATGCTTACCAGGGTACATTGATCGTGGTATCGCATGATGAAGATTTTCTTGAGCAGGTCCATATCGGAAGATCGATACTACTGATCTCCTGAAACGGCTTTCTTTTCCAGGTAATCGGATGTAAGCATTCCTGAAAATCCCCAGTTGTCCGCATCAATTTCCTGGATCACAATATGGATATGTTCTGGTTTTTTTCCTAAAACATGGACCAGGGTTTGCGTAAACTGTTGTATGATCTGTTCTTTCTGATCCCGGGATATTGCCGGGGTAACCTGTAAATTAATATATGGCATAATGAAAATTGATATCTGCTGCGGCAGCACTTAAAACGGCATACGAAATTTTAGGACACCACGGCAACAAGGCATTAAACGATTTCCCAATCTTCGATATCCCCCGGCACTACTTCAAACAACCGGTTCACTTCGATATCCCTGCAGTTTTGAAGCTGTTTGAATTTTCCGGGATCCCTTGTTGCCAGTTTTTTCAGCAAATGCCGGAACTCGTAATGCAGCTGCCCCTCCTGCACGGTTATGCGGACCTTTGAAGACGCGCGGCCTATCTTTGTTTGGTCGAACCGGTATCCCCTGCTTAACGCTTCTTCATAGATGATCATAAGATATGCATTAATGGCCGCTACAGGTTGTTTCAGGCTTTTAAAGCGGTTGAGTTGCGGATGATTTTTGTACCCTGCTGTACGTCCCTCCAACACATGTTTAGCAAGCAGGGTTTCCCGCCACAATGCTACCATTCCTTTTGCATCCAGGTATTTAGGATGTAATGACCAGATCCGCATATTTTACCATTTAAACGCTTTGAAGCCCAACCGGGTTCCGCCGCAAATATAAGTTACCGCCGCCCCGCATCCGCAGCGATACCCCCATACAAATCTTTCCAGGCGCCCGCCGCCGTTTGGGACCTCCAAAAAAAAATATTTAATTTCTTAATAAAATTTATTATTTATATATGAAAATTTTCGTACCTTTATCCCAGTGTTTTTCATAGGTTAGCAACGGCCAGCTCTTTTTAGGGCAGGCCTTTTTTGTATCTGATTGATTTTGATGCATTTGCAATATTCCATTGCCACGTTTTGATCAAAGGTACTGCCGCCGCTGCACCCCGGTTTCCGGTAACGGCATACCCCTTCCTTATTTTTTCTTTTTCAGTATTTCGTTGTAGGCCGCCAGCAGCGCTTCGGTTACCAGCTCAATGGCAACCCCGTTTAGGTCGAAGGTGGTAGCACCTTTTTCGCCCCATTTATTGGGAACGGGATAAATATGTTTTGCGTCCATCCGGCAAAAGAGCGCCTGCTCTCCGGTGCTTAAAAAAATATTGGCCGTGTTATTTTTATCAAGATACGTTGCAAACATCCGCTTACCCGTTATCTTAAAACCTGTACGGTCGAAATGTGGCCGGGCTTCCGTTCCCGGAAAAGAAAGAGCCAGCGCTGTAAATACTTTTTCAGTGATCATGCTATGCATTTGATGATTTATTACCGGTTACGTGCACGCCGCCTTTAGCATTTAGCCGGTCACAAGCAATGCATAACCGATAGTTTACTTCATTGAGAGATGTTGCCGTTACCCGGATTCATTTCAGCAATAACCCGCGTAGAGCGCATCGGCCGGGATACCGGGATTTGAAAATACAAAACTTTTCCAAGCATTCTTTAAGATGTACGGATCCCGTAGCGGCTACCGATACTTGCCTGCACCGGTTTCCGGTACCGGGGAGCCGCTGCCGCACTATTGTTTCGCCGCAATAAGTGCTTATATTTACGCCCTCTTATTGACCCGTTACTTAATTAAACGCATCCTCTTAGCAATGAAAAAATATTCCGGCCTGGTGCTGGTTCTTGGTTTTTATATTCAGTCAGCTGCGCAACAACTTACTGTTTCCGGCGTGGTAGCAGACAGCGCCACCCATACACCGCTGGAAGCGGCTTCCGTTATTTCTTATCATAACCGGCAGGCAGGCCCTGCTGTTGCTTCTGAAAAGGATGGCCGCTTTACGATCCGGATCCCTTCGGGGGAACAGGCTTCCCTCCAGGTTTCCCACAGCGGTTACCATGCAAGGGTGCTTCCCCTTCCTTTTGCTGCGCCCGGGGCGATGGACACCATTTATTTGCAATCGATTGCAACATCTCTTGAGGCGATCGTTGTACGCGGCAAAAAGCCTCCGGTATCGTTTAAGGTTGACCGCCAGGTATATCATGCAGGGCAATTTGGCAATGCCGCTTCCGGAACAGGTGTGGATGTGATCCGGAACCTGCCTTCCGTTTCGGTAAATGCACTGGGGGAAATCAGCTTCAGGGGGTCCAGCAGTTTTTTAGTGCTGATTAACGGTAAGCCTACCCAGGGAGACCCCGCAACCGTATTGAGTCAGCTTCCGGCGGCAGCCGTGGAAAATATTGAGATAATCACCAGCCCTTCCGCGGCTTATGATGCCGACGGTAAAGCCGGCATCATCAATGTGGTTACCAAAACGGGTGTGGAAGATGGCTGGATGCTGCAATCCAGTGCCATGTATGGCATGCCGCCCATAAATGATTTTGATAATGCCCGTCGGCCGCAACGGTTCGGGGCCGATATCAGCGCCGGCTACCGGAAAAACAAATGGGATATCAGCGGTGGACTGAACTACCTGCGCAACGATATAGCGGGATACCGTGAGGGTGACGTGTACACCATCCGCGATGGCGTTAAAACCGCATTCCCCTCCACCGGGGAACGAAGCTTCAACCGATACAATTACGGCGGACGGTTCACCGCCAGTTACCAGGCCGATGCCAGCAACCTTATCAGCGCAGGATTTTATATGGGTAAAAAGTTTCAGTCGCGGGAAGCCGACCTTCTCTATAACAATTACCGGCAAAACGTACAGACCGGTGCGGTATTTGCGCCCTTTACCTATTACAATGCCAATACCCAGGAAAAAGAGGGATTGTTCAGTCTTGCGAACCTGGACTATACCCACCGCTTCGGCAAGACCTCCAGTATTGCCGTTTCTGCACTTTATGAGCATGCCGGTTTATCGGGTAATACGTACAACCGGAACCTTTATTATCCGAACACTTCAGACACCATTCAGTTTACGCATAATCCCAACAGCAATCCCCTGGATGCCTTTCGTGTTAAAGCGGATTATACCCGGAAACTGGGCGAGCGGTATACGTTGCAGGGTGGTTACCAGTTCCGCTATGATCTGCAGGACGGAACTTTCACATACTATACTAAAATCCTGGGCACGCCAGACTATGCGATCGATCCCGAGTTTACCAGTCGTGTAAAAACGGCCAACCGCATTCATGCAGGGTATGTACAACTGAACGGGCAGGCCCGCAAACTGAATTATAACCTGGGGGCAAGACTGGAATATTCCGAGCGGGATCTGAACTTTTCAAAAGACGAAACAACGCAACAGCTGGTACTGAATAATTTCTTCCCCTCCGCACAGGCGCGGTATGCACTTACGGACCGCTCCTTACTGAAAGCCGGTTACAACCGCAGGATCAAACGTACCAACAATTATGAGCTCAACCCGTTTCCAGAGCGGGAGCATTCCGAAACACTGGAGCAGGGCGATCCGCATTTATTGCCGGAACTGACCGGCACCTACGAACTGGGATGGGAGCAAAAACTGGCCGGGGGTTCATTTTTCCTCACCTTATATCATCAACGGATCCTGAACCCCATACAACGGGTTAATAAAGTATACAATGATTCGATCCTTAACCGGGTATTTACCAATGCCGGAAAGGCCTTCCAAACCGGTTTGGAAACCAATCTCAGCATTGCCATTACTCCCTGGTGGCAATGCGTATTCGGTGGCAATGTTTACAAGTATAAAATTGACGGCGAAATCTTTAATGGTACCATACCCGTTTCCAACAGCAGCTGGGTGTATTCAGTTAATACAAGCCAGAGTGTTACCCTTCCGGCCAACTGGCTGCTGCAGCTCAGTGTAAACTATCTTTCGGAACGCATAACGGCGCAGGGTGAGGACAGCCGGTTTTTAACGCCCCATTTCACGGTAAAGAAAACAACAAAGGATAAACGCTGGTATTTCCAGCTGCAGTGGCTGAATATCGATGCGGGCATGAAGGAATCGAACCGTCAGCGCATCACTACCTACGGATCTAACTTTTATACCACCACCAACTATATTTATGAACCCGACCAGTTTCAGCTTTCACTGGGATTCAATCTTTCCCGACGTAACCGGAAGATCAATCTGCCGCAAAGCGAAATGGGCGAAAAAGAGTTTTAGCAACCGCTGCTGATAAACGCCTGTTGATCGCAGACCGTCTTTTAAAGCGGGGCCGCGGATCAGATCCGGGAACGGAACCGGAATGATCGCTCCGGTATGACCCGGCAGCGGGCATCATCACGCATCGATTTCGTTGCCACAACATAAAGCCTTTTCGAAATGGCTACTGTAAATGCCCTGCCCCAAAACGATTTATTTTTTTGCTTCCTGACAGCCTGCATATCCGCCGGTTCAGACGGTGTGAGAACAGGACACTTTCTGGTTAGCCCTGTATGGCCCAATAAAATAAACTAACTTGCACCTTATTTTTTAAAACCCGTTTCATTTTGCATCCCAAGGACCTCAATATCGCAGATTTCACCTACGAACTTCCCGAAGAAAAGATTGCTTTTTTCCCCTTAGCACAAAGAGACGCTTCGCGGTTACTCGTGTACAGCGCTGGAACGATCATCACCGATACCTATCAGCATATTGATCAATATATTCCCGAACGGGCACTGGCTGTTTTCAATAACACAAAGGTGGTGGAGGCCCGGATCCTGTTTAAAAAACCTACCGGCGGGCAGATCGAAATCTTTTGCCTGGAGCCCCATGAAGGATATGCGGATATCACCACAGCAATGGCGCAGCAGGGCAAAGTGCAGTGGCTTTGCCTGATTGGCGGCGCTTCCAAATGGAAAAGCGGGCAGGTGCTGAGCCGTTCTATTCCGGGCGCCGGCGGCGATACGGTTCTTGAAGCGCGTTTTTTGGAAAAAAGGAACGACAGCTTTTTGATTGAGCTAAGCTGGACGCCGGCATCGCTGAGCTTTGCGGAGATCCTGCATGTTACCGGGCAGATTCCCCTGCCGCCTTATATAAAAAGAGTGGCCGAAGCGGCAGATGAAGAACGGTATCAGACGGTATATGCCGCACACGATGGTTCGGTAGCCGCTCCTACCGCCGGTTTGCATTTCACCCATGAAGTGTTACAAAAACTGGATCAGAAAAAGATCCAAACCGATTTTGTAACCCTGCATGTAGGCGCCGGTACCTTTAAACCGGTAAAAGCGGAAGTAATGAACGATCATGAGATGCATGCAGAATTTATTTCCGTATCGCCCCAATTGATCCGGAATATTGCCCGTGCACAGGAGCACCCCGTTATTGCTGTGGGTACCACCTCACTAAGAACCCTGGAATCCCTGTACTGGCTGGGTGCAAAGCTGCTGCGGGATCCCCATTGCTTTGACAACCGTACCCCTTATATTGATCAATGGGAAGCTTACGAGGAAAAGCTGCAGCAGTACCCGGTACCGGCCGTGTTAGATGCCCTGATCACCTACCTGTCGGAAAAACAGTTAACCACCCTGGTTGCCAAAACGCAGATCCTGATAGCACCGGGATATTCCTTTAAAATTGCCGACGCCCTGGTCACCAATTTTCATCAGCCCTCCTCCACCCTGTTGCTGCTGGTGGCGGCTTTTATTGGGGATGACTGGCGCATGGTTTATGCGTATGCCCTGGAGCATGATTTCCGTTTTCTGAGTTATGGTGATGGCAGCCTTTTATGGCGTGCCCGCTAAGTACTCAAACGGAAGGTTCCTGCTGACTCAGGCAGTGAAAACTACCCAGTCCCCAAATGATCTCTGTAGAATCAATGCCTACTACCTTCCGGGCCGGAAAGGCCGCTTCGATGATGCGGAGTGCTTTATCGTCGTATTTACTGCGGAAGGTGGGAACGATCACGGCCTGGTTGGCGATATAAAAATTCGCATAGGAGGCCGGTAAACGCTGGTCTTCCCATATTACCGCTTCGGGCATGGGCAGTTCAATAATGTTGAGTTGTTTGCCGTTTAAAAGCCGCATCGCTTTTAGCTGCTTCAGGTTTTGCTGCAACAGCAAATAATTTTCGTCATTTTTATCTTCCTCCACTACAGCCAGTACGGTATCTTCATTTACAAATCGGATGGTATCGTCAATATGTCCGTCGGTATCATCTCCCACAATGCCTTCTTCTACCCACAGCACCTGTTCGGCACCGTAATAATTGTACAAATAGGTTTCGATCTGTTCCTGGTTCAGATGCGGGTTGCGGTTCTCATTCAGCAAACAGGCGGTAGACGTAAGAATGGTTCCGCTGCCATTAAATTCTACCGAGCCGCCTTCCATTACAATGCCCGGGTGATAAACCGGGATATTGTAATGTGCACCGATTTTTGTGGGGATCACATCATCCAGGTCGAACGGGGGGTATTTACCGCCCCACGCATTGTACCCCCAGTCTACAATTACTTTTTTTACGGCGGCTCCCGGGTTGATGAGGAAGGCCGGGCCATGATCCCTGCACCAGGCATCGTTGGTGGGGTGGTCATAAAAGGCTACCTTCTCCATATCAACCCCTGCGGCTTCGAGTTGGTTTGTTGCGGCCGCTTTCATCGTATCATCCACAACATTGATACAAACGCGTTCACCTTTTGCCAGTTCTTTTACAAACCGGGCATAATAGGGATAGATGGTATGGATCTTATCCGGCCATGAAGCTTCTTTATGCGGCCAACTCAGCCAGGTTGCGTCATGCGGATGCCATTCAGCAGGAAAGTAATAGCCCAGTTCTTTGGGAGTTGCTTCAGCAGTTGTATTCACGGAATCGCTTTTTAATGTAGTGAAAATTCAGTCTTAACCTTCATCATCAATATACCGCTTTGTTATCGGGGCATAGGAGTCGATGCGCCGGTCGCGTAAAAATGGCCAGTGCGTCCGGTAGGTATCCGTTTTGGAAAGATCCAGTTCCTGTACATGCACTTCCTCACGGTTGTGCGGGGCAAGATAATCCAGGGTACCAAAGGGATTGGAGATAAAGGACCCGCCCCAGAACTGCATCGCACCGTTTTGTTCCAGGCCTACGCGGTTTACGCTTACCACGTGCACGCCGTTTGCCACGGCATGACTGCGCTGGATGGTTTGCCAGGCATTGTATTGTTCTTTGTTTGTTGCCTCATCCTGTGTGGTGGCCCAACCGATAGCAGTAGGATAAAAAAGGATCTCCGCGCCCATCAGGCTTGTGATCCGCGCCCCTTCAGGATACCACTGATCCCAGCAGATCAACACCCCGATGGTGGCAAATTTAGTTTTGAAGACCTTGTAACCCAGGTCGCCGGGTGTAAAGTAAAACTTTTCATAATATGCCGGATCATCGGGTATATGCATCTTCCGGTATTTGCCCAGATAGGAGCCATCTGCATCCAGTACCGCGGTGGTGTTATGATACAGCCCTTCGGTCCGTTTTTCAAACAACGATGCAATGATCACAACCCCCAGTTCTTTTGCTACCCGGCTCAATGTATCCGTTGAAGGTCCCGGTACAGGCTCTGCAAGCTGAAAGTTCGCGTAATCTTCCACATCACAGAAATACAGCGATGTAAACAATTCCTGAAGGCACACGATTTGTGCGCCCTTTGCCGCTGCCTCTTTTATTTTTTCAATGCCCTTATTCAGGTTCTGCTGCTTGTCGGCACCGCAACTCATCTGAACCAGGCCTACTTTTACTTTTGCCATACAATTTATTTGATCGGTTGATGCTGTTAAAAAAACAGGCGCCCGTAAAGGCGCCTGAGCGTTATACGTTCTACCGCAACCGGTCAAGGTCCCGGATTAGTTTCTGATCCCTGCGGATGCCTTTTAATGCAAAAAAGAAGCCCACTACTACCAGTAAGGTCAGTATGGCGGTAATGGCAATGCCTCCGGTATGAAACTCCTTAATATAGCTGGCATATAATGCAATCAGCCCAACCGAAGCTACCAGCCCCAGGAAGGTCAGCTGCAGCTGCTGTTTCCGGTTCTTATACAGGAAAATCGTGATCAATCCCAATGCCACAATGGCGCCTGTAAGCAGCATGAGCCAGATATTGCTGGTGGCATTCATATCAGCGCCTGCGATGCCTTCGGTGCCGTTTACGGTACCATTATAAAACGGAAACTTAAACGTAAGCCCGGCGCAGATCACGGACAATAACAGCCACAATGTTTGTTTTCTTTGGATCATGATAAATAGTTTGAGGTTTGAGGTTTAAGGTTTGAAGTTGCTCCGGCATTCAATCGTTTCACCGGCACCTCAAACAATAAACATTAAACAATAAATCAGGCCAATTCCGGATAGAGCGGAAACTGTTGCATAAATGCTTTTACCTCTTCCTTTACAGATGCGATCACGTTTTCGTCATCCACATTCATCAGTACTTTATCGATCAGTGCCGCCACCTCTGTTACATCCGCTTCCTTCATGCCCCTTGTGGTTACCGCAGGAACGCCTACCCGGATACCGGAGGTTACAAACGGCGATTTGTCATCAAACGGCACGGCATTCTTATTTAACGTAATATGCGCTTTGTCCAGCGTTTCCTGTGCTTTTTTACCGGTAAGGTTCTTATTCCGCAGGTCTATCAGCATCAGGTGGTTGTCGGTACCATCGCTGATCAGTTTATATCCCTTGTCTACAAAGGCCTTGGCCATTGCCTGCGCATTGGCGATGATCTGTTTACCATATACCTTCCAGTCATCTGAGAGGATTTCACCAAAGGCCACCGCTTTTGCCGCAATGATATGCTCCAGTGGTCCGCCCTGCATACCCGGAAAAACGGCCAGGTCCAGCAACTGGCTCATGGTACGTGTATTTCCCTTTGGATCCTTATGTCCCCAGGGATTTTCAAAATCGTTCCGCAGCATGATAATTCCGCCACGGGGTCCGCGCAGGGTTTTATGCGTGGTACTGGTTACAATATGACAATGCTCAAACGGATCGTTCAGCAGGCCCGCAGCAATCAGCCCGGCCGGATGTGCGATATCCGCCATTACCAATGCACCCACTTTATCAGCAACCGCACGAATGCGGGCATAATCCCAGTCGCGGCTGTATGCAGACGCACCGCAAATGATCATCTTTGGTTTTTCAGCCAGGGCCTTTGCTTCCAGGTCTTCATAATCCACCAGCCCGGTTTCTTTTACCACACCGTAAGAAATTACCTGGTAGTGCTTTCCGCTGAAGTTTACCGGGCTGCCATGTGTCAGGTGGCCGCCCATGCTCAGGTTCAGTCCCATGATCTTATCGCCGGGATTGAGCGCGGCAAAGAACACCGCGGCATTGGCCTGCGCGCCGCTGTGTGGCTGCACATTGGCCCAGCTCAGGTTAAATACTTTTTTCAACCGGTCGATCGCCAGCGTTTCAATTTCATCCACGATCTCGCATCCCCCATAATAACGTTTACCGGGATAGCCTTCCGCATATTTATTGGTAAGCACGGTTCCCATAGCCCTGATCACCGGCAGGGAAGCAAAATTTTCTGAAGCGATCAGTTCAATGCCATTGCGCTGGCGGTCTAATTCCTTATTGATAAGGTCAAATACTGTATTATCCTGTTGCATGGCGCAAAGTTAAGGGGGTACGGGGATGTTTAAAAGTTTATGGGTTGAAAAGTTCCGCTGCCTTCTTATTCACCATGCACCATTAATGATCCGCCGCCGCTCTCCGCGTCATGTTCTTTACAATTCCCGGCAGCAATAACCCCTGGCCAAGAATGGTAATAATGACCACCACCGTAGCAATAAAGATGATATCATTGCGCATGGGAAGCGGGCTTCCGTCTTTCAGGTGTGTGGGCAGGCCAATGGCAATGGCAAGGGAAACGATGCCCCGCATGCCGGACCAGCTGATGATGACACTTTCCTGGAAGCTCAGCAATGCAGACGCACTGATTGCGCGCCGCGACTGTTGCATTTTAGGATCCCGGAATCCCTTCTCCAGCCGCCGGCGTTGGGCAAACACCCGCATCATCCGTATGAGTATGGTAACGATCGTGATCAGGAATGCATAACCAATATAAGGCAGGAACCTCTGCGGCTCAACGTTGCGGATCACCACAGGAAATTCCAGACCGATGAAGATAAAAATGAGCCCGTTTAACAGGTAAACGATCACTTCCCATATTGTTTTTGACTGATGACGGAGCGCCGGGGAAAACTGGCGTTCGCTCAGCATGGAAACACCAAAGCCGAGGATCACCACAGCAATGACCCCGGAAACCTCCAGCTCCTCTGCGATGAGGTACGTAGTAAACGGCGCCAGAAGGGTAAAGGCCAGCACCGCCATGGTGTTTTTTCGTACATAGCGCAAAATTACCGCCAGCAGTTTGCCCAGCACCATCCCCACCAGAAAACCACCGGCCATCAGCAGAACAAACGTAAGGGATGCTTTCCACCATACAAAGCCGGTACCCATCACCGCAGCCACGGCAAAGCGGTACGCTACCAGTGCCGATGCATCATTGATCAGGCTTTCGCCTTCCAGTATGGTAACGGTATGTTTCGGAAGACCCAGGTTGCGGGTAATGCTGATGGCGGCCACGGCATCCGTTGCCGCCAGGATAGCACCCAGCACAAACGCCAGCGGCCAGGTCATGCCCGGTATCAGGTAATACGATAATACAGCCACGCCTGCGGTGGTCAGAAATACGAGACCGATCGCCAGTGCACTGATCGTTCCCAGGTTCTCCCGGAAATCTTTAAAATGGATATTAAACGCGGCATCATAAAGCAGTGGCGGCAGAAATAATAGAAAAATAATCTCGGGGCCTATTTCCGGTACCGGCATATCGGGAATAAATCCCACCGCTATGCCGGCAATGATCAGCACGATCGGCGATGCGATCTTTATCCGGTCGGCCACCACATTCAGCAATACCATCAGCCCCAGCAATATCAGTATAATCGTATAGTTGGTCATGGTTCAAAACTTATTTTTCCTGTTTGTATTCCCGAAAGATAAAATATAAAAGCATTCCTTTCTGCGCCGAAGCACGGCTTTCCGGAACAAAACGCGCCGGTGGCTCAAAACAACTTTGCCCGGCCTTCACAGGGTGCGGTTCTCCCGTACAAAAGAAAATGCGTACCTTCACCCATCAAATGAGCAGGGAATGTTCCCGTTTTTGTGCTGCTCATTTATAATTTAATTGATAACGACTATTTAAATACATGAAGGCGATCATTCCTGTAGCAGGAGCCGGAACAAAACTACGACCACAGAGCTATACTCAACCCAAGGCGTTGATCCCCCTGGCGGGTAAAACGGTATTGAGCTTTATTATTGATCAGCTGAAGGAGGCGGGGATTGAGGAGTTCATTTTTATTGTGGGTTTCCTGGGTGACAAGATTTCCGATTATGTAAAAGAGCATCATCCGGACATCCAGGCGTATTATGTGAGCCAGCAGGAGCGCCGCGGTATCGGCCATGCGGTGAATCTTACCCGGAGCCTGGTTGATCATGACGAGGTATTTATTTCACTGGGTGATACGATCTGCGAATATGACGTGGCGTCGGTTTTAAACAACGAGCATTCGATGGTGGGCATCCGGAAGGTTGACAATCCCCGTGATTTTGGTGTGGCCGAGATCGATGCCAACGGCTTTATTGAATCGGTGGTTGAAAAACCCCATATTCCCAAATCCAATATGGCGATGGTAGGCATTTATAAGATCCGCGAAAGCGAACTGCTGTTCGAATGCCTGGCCTCCAATATCCGTAAAGGGCTGCTGACCCACGGAGAGTTTAACATTACCGACGCGCTGCACTGCATGATCCAAAACGGTGTAAAATTTGAAGCCTTTAAGGTAGACAACTGGTTTGATGCAGGCAACAAGGAAACCCTGCTGCGGTCTAATGCAACGCTTTTGCGGAAATACAAAGCTACGGCTGATGCCTCCCAGTTTGAAAATACGGTGATCGTTCCCCCGGTGAGCATCGGTAACGGATGCGTGATCCGGAATTCGATCATCGGTCCCAATGTAACTCTTGGCGAAAACACATTTCTGGACCAGTCCATTATCCGCAATTCGATTGTAGGCGCCTTCTCCAATTTGTTCGATATTGTACTGGAGCACTCTGTTATTGGTTCCGACTCCAGCATTAAAGGCGAAACCCGCAGTTTGAATATCGGGGATAATACGAGCATTGATTTGGGGTGAATTTGAAAATGTGAAGATGTGAAAATGTGGAAATGTGGAAATGAGCCGATAGTGAATAGATCATCAGGTATGAAACGGCTTTCAGTTTTTAGTGTTCAGTCATCAGTTTTCAGTGATCAGCTTTCTGTTTTCAGTAATCAGCCATCGGTTTTCAGTCGATTCCGTCCGGGATCGCAGATTTGTCCACTCACCTCATGTATAAAACGGATCCAACCTGGAATTTTGAACATTAAACCTGGAACCGACGCAACTTAAACATTGAGCATCAAACGTTAAACGGTAAACCCGGAACCCCGAAACTTCCGTATCTTTGCCCTTCGCCTGTAAAAGGCTGTCAAAATGGCTTAAAAAGGATATAGCACTGTTTTTGAAGGATCACAGTTTTTAATAAAATATCGCGATAATTATATGTTTGGTTTTCTATCTAAAATGTTCGGTGGCAGCAAATCGGAAAAAGACGTTAAAAAGCTTGCTCCTGTCATTGAACAAATCAACAAAAATTTTGCTCAGTACCAATCACTTAGCAACGACGAACTGCGTAACAAAACCCATGAATTCCGCCAGCGTATCCAGGACCGGCTGAGCGAGATTGACACCCGGGTAACGGCCCTTAATGAACAGGCCGACCAGCTTCCCCACGAGGAATTGCTGCAAAAAGACGCTATTTACAAGCAGGTAGACGATCTGAAGAAAGATCGTGATAAAGAAATTGAAAAAGTGCTGGAGGAAATTCTTCCCGAAGCATTTGCTGTGGTAAAAGAAACGGCCCGCCGTTTTACGGGCAATACGGAACTGGTTTCCAGGGCCACTGAGCTGGATCGTCAACTGGCACGTACTGCAGAATATATTACCATCGATGGCGATAATGCCATTTACAAAAACAGCTGGACGGCCGCCGGTGCTAAAATCACCTGGAATATGGTGCATTACGATGTGCAGCTGATCGGGGGGGCGGTGTTACATTCCGGTAAAATCGCCGAAATGGCCACGGGTGAGGGAAAGACCCTCGTTTCTACCCTGCCGGCCTATCTGAACGCATTAGCCGGTGAAGGCGTACACGTGGTTACCGTAAACGATTACCTGGCCCGTCGTGACCAGGAATGGAACGGACCGGTATTTGAATGGCTGGGCCTGCGGGTGGATTGTATCGATAAGCATCAACCCAATTCAGAAGCCCGCCGCAACGCTTACCTGGCCGATATTACCTATGGTACCAATAATGAATTTGGTTTCGACTACCTGCGGGACAACATGGTGCACAATGCCTCCGAAATGGTACAACGCAAGCATCACTACGCAATGGTGGATGAGGTGGATAGCGTATTGATCGACGATGCGCGTACGCCACTCATCATCAGCGGACCTGTAGACCAGGGTGATGAACAGCAGTATCACATTCACAAACCGCGCGTAGAGCAATTGTACCGCGAGCAGGAACGGATTGTTCGTACCAACCTGAATGAAGCCAAGCGGCTTTTTGAAAAAGGAGAAGACGATCCTAAAACCGGTGGTTTGTACTTATACCGTGCATTCCGCGGACTGCCGAAATATAGCCCGCTGATCAAGTTCTTAAGCGAGCCGGGCGTAAAGGTAAAAATGCAGAAAGCAGAAAATTATTACCTGCAGGAGCAGGAGCGGAATATGAAGATCGTGGATGCGGACCTCCTCTTCCGGATTGATGAAAAAACCAACTCCGTAGATCTTACAGAAAAGGGATTGGCGATGATTACCAAAGTGGGAGAAGATGCCGACTTCTTTGTATTACCGGATATTGGTGTAAGCCTTGCAGAAGTAGAAAAAAGTGATGCCCCTGCTGAAGATAAGCTGAAACAGAAAGAAGCATTGCTGAACGAGTACTCGCAAAAAGCAGATCGCATTCACTCTGTACAGCAATTATTAAAAGCCTATGCGCTTTTTGAAAAGGATGATGAATACGTGGTGGTAGACGGGGCCATTAAGATCGTGGATGAGCAAACCGGACGTATCATGGAAGGCCGGCGTTATTCCGACGGGCTGCACCAGGCACTGGAAGCAAAGGAAAATGTAAAAATCGAAGCGGCTACGCAAACCTATGCCACCATTACCCTGCAGAACTTCTTCCGTATGTATCATAAGCTGGCAGGTATGACCGGTACGGCAGAAACAGAAGCGGGTGAGTTGTGGAGCATTTACAAGTTGGATGTGGTAACCATCCCAACCAACGTGCCCATCATCCGGCAAGACCTCCAGGATATGGTGTACAAGACCAAGCGCGAAAAGTACAAGGCCGTGATCGATGAAATCGAAAAGCTGCGTACAGCCGGCCGGCCGGTACTGGTAGGTACCACTTCGGTAGAGATCAGTGAGTTGCTGAGCCGTATGCTGCAGCAGAAAAAGATACCACACAATGTTTTGAATGCCAAACAGCACGCACGCGAAGCAGAGATTGTTGCAGAAGCCGGTTTGCCCGGAGCCGTAACCATCGCTACCAACATGGCGGGCCGCGGTACCGATATTAAGCTGGGACCCGGCGTAAAAGAAGCCGGCGGTTTGGCCATTATTGGTACCGAGCGTCATGAAAGCCGCCGTGTAGACCGCCAGCTGAGAGGTCGTGCCGGCCGTCAGGGTGACCCGGGTAGCTCCCTGTTCTATGTATCGCTGGAAGATGACCTGATGCGGATGTTTGGTAGCGACCGTATCGCCAGCATGATGGATAAAATGGGCTATAAGGAAGGCGATGTGATCCAGCACAGCATGATCAGCAACAGCATCCAGCGCGCCCAGAAAAAAGTAGAAGAAAACAACTTTGGTATCCGTAAGCGCCTGCTGGAATATGATGATGTGATGAACAAGCAGCGGAATGCCGTGTATGAAAAAAGGAACCATGCGCTGTTTGGTGAGCGCCTTTCACTGGATATTGATAATGCCTTCTCTATTGTGGCAGAAAGCCTGTGCACTTCTTTTAAAGAACAGGAAGACTTTGAAGGTTTCAAACTGGCCAGCATCGTAAATTTCGGTATGGACACCTCCATTAACGAGGAAACCTTCCATAATACAGACGCTTCCAAACTGGCCGACCAGTTATATGCAGAAGCCCTGGCCCGTTATACAGAGCATAAGCAACTCATCCAAAAGCAGGCGGTTCCGGTATTCCAGAATATCCGCGAAACACAGGGTCCGCATATCGAAAGCGTAGTGGTGCCTTTCATGGATGGGCGCAAAGCCATCAATGTACTGGCTCCATTGGATAAAACCATCACCACGGAAGGCCGTGAGCTGGTTTCCAGCATGGAAAAATCCATTACCCTTGCCGTGATCGACGACGCATGGAAAGAACACCTGCGTGCCATGGATGATCTGAAACAAAGCGTGCAAACCGCTTACCTGGAGCAAAAAGATCCGCTGGTGATCTACAAGGTAGAAGCGTTCCAGCTGTTCAACAATATGACCACCAACCTGAACAAGGATATCATCTCCTTCCTTACACAGGCCAACCTGCCTGCACAGGAAGAAGCGCCCAAATTCAAAGAAGGACGTGAAGAGCGGACCGACCTCAGCAAGATGCGGGTGAATAAAGATGAGATCGATGCCGCTGGTGATGATTATGGCGCAAATGAAAGAGACTATTTTGATCCCTCGCAGCCGCCTGTAAAACAGGAACCGATCCGCGTAGCGCCAAAAGTGGGCCGCAACGATCTTTGTCCCTGCGGCAGCGGTAAAAAATATAAGAACTGCCACGGCAGAAACGAATAACCCCCCAATCCCCGCTCCGGCGGGGATTTTTTATTTCCGGACGTACGCGTCAGGTCTGAAAGAAAAGACCGCACCATCCCGTATGGCCTCCTTGCCGGTAAAGGGCAGTTTGAAACCGTCCCTGTATTAAAACCGCATCTCCCGGTTACTTCCTTTGTAAACTAAAAAAACAACCTTATTTTCAGGTTTTTATTAACGTCAACTACATATGAAACGGTCGCTGCAGCTCCAACTATCCGCCATGATGTTCCTTGAATTTTTTATGAAGGGCTCCTGGTTTGTTACCCTGGGCACGTATTTAAAAAATAACCTCGGCGCCGCTCCCCTGGAGGTTTCCAATATTTTTTCCACGCAGTCATTGGGTGCCGTGGCGGCGCCGTTCTTTATCGGCTTTATCGCCGACCGTTTCTTTAATGCCGAGCGGGTGATGGGCGTATTGCACCTGATAGGGGCAGGCCTGTTGCTGCTGATGTACCGGGCCGGCAATGCGGCCAGCATGTACCCCTATGTGTTGCTGTATTTCATTTCTTATATGTCAACCCTGGCCCTCACCAGCTCCGTTTCCTTCCGCAATCTCAGCGATCCCAAAAAACAATACCCCTTCATACGCCTGTTTGGAACCCTTGGGTGGATGGTAGCCGGCTTTTCCATCAGTTATCTGTTTCACTGGGACTCAAAGGAAGCCGTGGCATCCGGAGCCTTGCAAAATACGTTCCTGCTGGGCGCCGCCTGCTCGCTGGCGCTGGGCCTGCTTTGCTTCCTGCTTCCGGCCACACCTCCATTAAAGAAAAATCAAAAATTCTATTGGGGCGATGCCCTGGGACTGCAGGCACTGGCCCTGCTGAAACAGAAAAATTTCCTGATATTCTTCATCACCGCCATTATCATTTGTATCCCGATCTCATTTTACTACCAGAACGCGAACCCGTACCTGGTGGCAACCGGCCTGCCCAACCCCACGGGCAAAATGGCGCTGGGCCAGTTCTCGGAGCTGTTGTGCCTGCTGCTGGTTCCCTTCTTTTTTGTAAGGCTCGGCTATAAGAAAATGATGCTGATCGGTATCAGCGCCTGGGCCTTGCGGTACCTCCTATTTGCTTTTGGTAACGGGCAGGACCTGGCTTTTATGCTGATCCTCGGCATTCTCCTGCACGGCGTTTGTTATGATTTTATGTTTGTGGTTGGGCAGATTTATACCGATGCCATTGCGGGTAAACAATACCGGTCTTCCGCCCAGGGCCTGGTAACGGTGGCGATGTACGGCATCGGGATGCTGATCGGTTTCTGGGTAGCCGGGTTCATTTCCGAAGCACTTAAAGCCTATGAAGGCGCTACCTACTGGCGTTATATTTGGCTTTCACCTGCAGCTATGGCAATCGTGTGTATGCTGATCTTTTTATTACTGTTTAAAGAACAACGGCCACAACCGGAATCAGCTGAAGCGGTTTAACCCGGTATTACAATACCTGCTTCCCGGGGATACAGCAACTCCGCCTGTTTTTGCAGCAGGCGCTGCTTCAGTATAAAATAGCTCCGCTCGGTCAGGAATCCATAATGATTTAAACTATCGATCAGCAGTTTCAGTACCGCATCATCATAGTGATCCACTACATAGTATGGCAGCTCATTTTCCAGGTATTTACTTAAGGTGCTGTCGATTTCACCGGTGCGTGCCGCTTCAAAAAGCGGGTCTTCCAGCAAGGTTCTCAATTGTGCTTTAAATTCCTGCTCGATGGGTTTTAATTGCTCAAAGTTCGACTGGATCACGCTGTAGGGTGTGCCCTCATAAATAAAGGCAAGCCGGTTCCAGATATTGCGACAGGTTTCCAGCCGGTCATCGAACGATTGATCATACGCAAAAAGACAGCGATAAGCTTCCTTTATATCCGCACTTCTGCCCTGCTGTTCCGCAACAAAAAGCAACTGCCGGTAAATATTGTGGTCATTTTCCCCGATGCGCTGATGGATGGTATCAAGGTCCCTTTTTAACTGTTCCTGCAATACCTCCGCATCCGCTTTCTTATACTTGACACCATCATAGTCAAATGTTTTTACCTGCAGCTGGTTGCCGGAGATTTGCGTTAACACTTCCAGGTCGTTCTTTAATGCCGTTGCGGTATACACCCAATCTACTTTTTCGTCTCCAAAAAAGTCCGTATCTGCCTGCTGTGCTGCGCCAATGGCTCCCGTATCAAAAACGTCTATATTCTTATTATCATAATACGAACGGAATACGGGGTCAAACGTATTTGCCTGATAGTCGCGGCTGTAGTCCGTTTCAAACGCCTTCAGTGAATAATGCGCTACAGGGGCGGTATAGGCCACCTGCTGAAATATCTGGTCTGTAAAATATTCCTGGTAATAATCAAGTCGCTTTATCATTGCATTGGCCGGTGTATGATCATAGTGCATATTCCCCGGCTTCATTGCGTTCATACGCGCCACCCGTTCTTCAGTGGTAGGATGCGAGGCCCATTGGTTGTTCAGCTTTAACCGGGATTTATTGAATTTTGTACGATGCGCCGCCGTAATCATAGGCAGGCCGTGCTCAAAATTGATCCCCTCAGCACGCGCCTGGAACCGGCTGATATAATCCTGTTCCCGGTAGATATTGGAGCTCCTGGTATTTTCAGCGATCTTTTGTTCATAAAATCTCAAAACAGCGGAAAACGCATAATCAGAAAGATCCATGCGCCACAAGGCATTTTGCAAAGGAGCGGCGCCTGTAACCGTTGCGGCTATAGCATCCGCATGATATTCCATTTCCCGTGAAAGCCCGAGATGGCTCAGGTTTACCACCTGGTACATTTTACCCAATACCCATTGGATGCCGCCCACAATCTTAACCCCGATGGCAACAAAGATGGTAAAATAACCGCTCGCATTGCTCCACTTCTGCATCAGGCTGTTGTACGAATTATTTTCATAAAGCAGGTTAAAAATGATCTGGTTCACATTATAAACATAGCTGCCCACCTTCATGGTCCGTTGCGAAAAATGACCAAATTCATGCGCAAGAATGGCCTTTAACTCATCTTTTGATACGGTATTGACCAGGCCCAGCCCGATCTGCAGGTTCTTCTGCACCGGTAAAAACATGCTCCAGAAACTGGAATCATAGAATACGGCCGCATTTACTTCGGAAGAGAGATACACCTTCTTCGGAGGCAGTGTGGCAACGCCGGCAACAATGGTATCGATCATTTCAAACAACTCCGGTTCTTCATTATGGTCAATTTGCAGCAGGTGCGCACGATCGGTCTTCTTTGCACTGAACATAAATTTAAACAGGAACATCAGCACAAATACACCCAGCGCCGCCAAGCCGATCCCCAGCATTACCGTTAAAAACCGGGGGATACGGGCCACCAGCTCTATGGCAGCATATACACAGGCAACGGCAAAACCCAGGCCTAAGATCACCAGTAAAAGATACACCAGGATAAAAGCAATAATCGCCAAAATAGCCTGCCGGGTACGGCGACGGAAATCATCAGTTAATTCAATATTCTTCATTGCAGTTATAAATTTGAGCGTGTCAGCACGCTGCTTACAAAGATTGATATCTTTTCTGTAGTTGCAAAAATATTTTATTGCCGCCACCCGCTCAACCGCATTGTCCTACTTTTACAGCTCATCAACCATCCGCAAATGCATAAACAATTACAGGAAGATCTTTCCTCGCTCGAGAAAATAATGCAACGCGTCAGCCGGCAGGGACTGGATTATTTAAAACGGATCGATGAACGGTCTACCACCGCAAACCGCGAAGCCGCTTCCCAGGGAAGTCTGCCTGAAAAAGGGCTGGGCACCATTGAAACCCAATACAAAGGACAGGCCGGGATCCGTGCAGCCTTTGTCAATTTCAGAACGATGGAAAAAGACATCGAACGGGTAAAAACATGCATCCGCCGGTTATTAACCACCGGCACACAATGATATCAGAGAACCGTTACTTTATGAAAAAAGAAATCCTGATCACCGGTATCTGCCTTATGGCAACCATTCTTTTCTCCTGTGCTGTTAAAGAAGCAAAGCAGGCAGCAGCACCGCCACACAGCCTTAGCCCCCCTCCTGCTCCCGCAAAGACGCTGCCCATGCTTCCGGTTGAAGGCACCGATTTTTTTGCGGTGTATACCGTATCACCTAAAACCACCGGGCTTGTTATGGAGATCATTGATCCCCCTGTACCCACCCCGGCCGATTCGATCTTTTCCGTAGTTGCAAAGAAAGAACACCTCCATCCGTATGCAGCAACGCCCTGTACCGCCTGTGCTGTTGCAGACAGCTCCGGTCCCTTCCTGTTGATGAAGAACCAAACGCTTGAAAAGGCCATCCGGCAACAATGGCCCGGAGCCTTTTACCTGTACGGCACAACAGGCATGCGGAAGATCCGGTACCAGGAAGTTTTTTATGCCCTGGACGAATGCATCACCAACCTTATCATTTGCACCATCCGTCCGGAAGACACCACCGGCATCGGGCAACCGTTGCTTGCAGCATCCCGGCCGTTGCCATTATCATATAACCATTCCTATACATCCATTGACAACAGGATCCGGCAGCAGCGAGCCCTGCAGCCCGGCGATTATCAGCATTTGGATACCGTAGAAACCCGCACATTTGCCAGCCTGGACTCCTTTTATTTTACCTACACCGATAATTTTACCATACCCGATCTGCAAAATGAACAACGGTTCCGGTTTCCGGCGCGGGCGGTTTTCAAACGTTACCTGCCCGATTCGCTTCACTGCTACTGGAGCAACAGCCTCGACCTTTTTGGCATTCCGTGTGACTAGCAGGTGGTACCGCTATAGCCTGACCATACCACCCGTACGATCACTTCTGTGAAGCAGGAATCACTACCGGAAAAACATTATTGAATTTTCAAAAAATATTGAAAATTCAATAAATAGTATTATCTTTGTGTCTGAAATGCATGTAACATGAGTTTAGAAGCATCCAAGCAAAAATTTATCGACACCTGGGGAGCCCTGGGTACCGAATGGGGCATTAACAAATCCGTAGCCCAGGTACAGGCCCTGCTGCTGGTTTCCGACAACCCGCTTTCCACGGACGAGATCATGGAAAGCCTGACCATTTCCCGCGGCAACGCCAATATGAGCTTGCGGCAATTGCTGGACTATGGCATTATTTATAAAAAGGTGATCGCCGGCGACCGGAAGGAATATTTTGTGGCGGAAAAGGATATCTGGAAATGGGCACTTAAAATAGCACTGATGCGCAAGCAAAAAGAAATTGATCCGGTGCTGAGCGTACTGACCGAGCTGGAAGCAGAAACAAAAAAAGACAAAACTGCCGAAGGGAAAGCGCTGCATCAGACGGTGCACGAAATCCAGGCATTTACAGAACAATTAAGTACCCTGGTAGAACGGGTGGCCGGTTCTACCCGCGGAGAGCTGCTGCTGAAATTATTGAAACTGGTTATGTAACGTGGCCATGCTTTTCCCTGAAATAAAAAAAACACTATGAGCCGGAACACATCAATAACACTACGTACAGGTTACACTTTATAGTCGTTTCCAACGCATCGCCACCTTCAATTTTTACGCCGGCTGGTGGGCTAAATGAATCATGAAAGATATACAAAACAATATCCTGCAGATTGAAAAACGGAGATCATAAAATCAATAAACAAATGCAGTCATGAACTACAATATCCTTGCCTATATTATTTACGCGGTGATTACCATTTACATCATTTATTGGGTAGGCCGGTTGTTTCATAAGAACGGAAGGATCTTTATCCTGCAGCTGTTTCATCATCATGCAGCACAAACAGACGCCACCAACAATATTATCCTCATTGCCTATTACCTGTTCAATACCGGTTATGCCATTGTGCAATTCAGCAACTGGCAACCCGTTCTTACCATACCGGCCCTCATAGCTTCCATTGCCGGTAAAACAGGCATACTGGTAGGCATCCTTGCGGTAACCCATTATTTCAATATGGCACTCATCTATTTCCTTTCCAGGCGCATACTTCATTATTCATCATAAAACATATCATCATGAAAAACTTAATCGTGATAGCATACCTGGTATATGTACCGGTAGTGATCCTTCTTACCTTTTATGTAGCCCACAACCTGTTCCGCAACAGCCTGGTATACATGAAGGATATCTTCAATGGACGCGATGAAATAGCCGTTGCAACCAACACCCTTTTCAAGATCGGCTTTTACCTGCTCAACCTCGGCTTCGGGCTTTATATCCTGGAAATCACCCGTCATCTTGACACACCACAAGTGGCCATTGAAGCGCTGAGTGTAAAGATCGGAGGCTTCAGCATTTACCTGGGTATTATGCTGTTCCTGAACCTGTACCTGTTTTTCAGAGGCAAACGGATCGCAAAACAAAAAAGGCTTACAGCACAATTTACCGCGCGGCCCAATATACCCCAGGTATAAACACGGAATGCACCATCCGTCAACACAGGTGGTATCAACGGTGCCCACCGCTTCCAGGAAGCAACACGAGGATTGATACCACCTTTCTTAAAAAAAATCATACTATGAAATCAAAAGTAGTCATTGCCGGCGGCAGCGGGTTTATTGGCCAGTACCTGGTAAAGCGGTTCCGGGAAGAAGGCTATGAAGTATTGCTGATCTCCCGCAGCGCCTCCTATATCACCTGGTCCGATACCGGTAAAATACGGGCGGCGCTCGAAGGAGCAGCAGTCCTGATCAATCTGGCGGGAACGTCTGTAGACTGCCGTTATACCCAGGCCAACAAACAAGCGATCCTTGAATCACGGGTAGCAAGCACCGAACAACTTCAGCGCGTTGTTGATCAATGCATCCGGCCACCAAAATTATGGATCAATTCCAGCACGGCTACCATTTACCGGCACGCAACGGACCGTGCCATGGATGAATACAGCGGTGAGATCGGAACCGGATTTTCGGTGCACGTGGCCAGGGCCTGGGAGCAGGCTTTTTTTAAAACGCCCACACCCCGTACCCGTAAAGTAGCTTTGCGGATGGCCATTGTATTGGGTATTGGCGGCGGTGTAATGCAACCCTACAGCAACCTTGTTCGTTTTGGACTGGGAGGCGTGCAAGGCAACGGGCAGCAGGTGTTCAGCTGGATCCATATCGAAGACGTATATCGTGTGGTACGCTTCATGATGGAACACTCCTCGCTTGAAGGCATTTACAATACTGCAGCGCCGTACCCCGTTCTTAATAAACAATGGATGCAGGCATTAAGGGCACGGATCAAACCGCTGGTCTATTTTTCATCGCCCGAATGGTTGCTGAAGCTGGGCGCAACACTCATTGGTACCGAAACCGAACTGGTACTGAAAAGCAGGTGGGTAGTGCCCCAAAAACTGCTGGAGGCCGGCTTTACATTTCAATATCCAACAGTAGAAGAAGCGCTGGATGACATTTTTTTTATTTGATATACACTTTTGAATATGCACATTGTCCTCGTTTTTTAGGAAGACAAGGGGCCTGAAACTTTTACAGATATATGGATGGAATCCTGTTTAATATTCAACGCCGGGTCTCCAGTCCCAGACCTGATCAGCCGAAGACTAAAAACTGAACACTGAAAACTGATGACTGATGACTGAAAACTGACGACTGATGATCTATTCACTGACTTTCGAATCCCCTTCTCAATCCACCAGCAAACTATTGGCAAATTTTTCGGAAACCGTGAGCTTTTCTTTTTCCACCAGCAGCGTCATGGAACCATCAAAAGAGACCTTTTCCAGTACCTTGATCTTTGTACCGATACCAATAGACAATTGTTCCAGGTACTGCAAAAATACCGGGGAGGTATCTTTTACGGCCGCTACCGTACAGGACTGCTGCACCGCTACGGAGGACAGCAATGTGGTAGCCCGGGGCGGCATCTTGCCATTCGATTTGGGAATGGGATCTCCGTGCGGATCATAATCCGGGTAATTTAAAAATTTATCCAGGCGTTCGGTAAGCTTGTCGGACTGGATATGCTCCAGCTGCTCGGCTACCTCGTGAACCTCATCCCAGCTAAATTCCAGCACCTCGCACAGAAAGGTTTCCCATAACCGGTGCTTACGCATCACAAACATGGCAATGTCTTTACCGGAGCGGGTAAGGGAGATCTTCCCATACTTCTTATAGCTTACATATTCTTTCTCCTTCAACCGTTTCAACATGTCGTTTACAGTTGCCGGTTTCAAACCCAGGTGCGTTGCAAGATCATTGGTTCCCGCTTCTTTTTTACCAGCATCCTCGGCCGTAAGGTAGAGCAGAGCCTTGAGATAGTTTTCTTCAGTATTGGACAACATCCGTCAAAACTACAAAAAAAACGACACTAAAGTTAGGTTATCCTAACACCAAACCGGCATTACCCAAACAGCACCGGCAATACTTTTTCTTGCGGTTCTGTCCGGAAAATGAGCACCAGCTATTAAATTGCAACCTGTTCTATGCGTTTACTTTTTTTATCCCTTTTTCTGCTGACCGGAATTTACACCCGGTGCCAGACCGGTTTTCAAGAGCCATTCGATGCCTGCGCCGTAACGGGCAGCACCACGATATTTGATCTTAACCATAACCGCTGGCTGATTACGGACAGTGCAGATGCCGTCAGCGGCACACAACCCGCCTCTACCTTTAAGATCATCAACCTGCTGATTGCCCTGGAAACAGGTGTGATCCGGGATGAACAGGAGATCATAAAATGGCCGGGGCACACGGATACCACGCTTTACGGATACCGGCCCGATATTTACAAAGACATGAGCGTAAAAGAAGCCTTTGAAGTTTCTGCCGGTTGGGTGTTTATAGAACTGGCTAAACGCATCGGCCGGAAAAAATATCAATACTACCTGAACCGGTGTCATTATGGAAACGGAAACCTGACGGAAAAAGGAACCGATTTCTGGAATTTCGGGGCCTTCGCCATCAGCCCCCGGAACCAGGTAACCTTCCTGGTAAATGTGTACAAAGAACAGGTGCCCTTTTCCAAAAGAAACCTGGCCATCCTGAAAAATGTAATGATTACCGAAACCAATGATCAGTATACCATTCGCTCAAAAACGGGATGGACCCGGGTCGCTGGAAAAAATATCGGCTGGTGGACGGGGTATGTTACAACCGGTGGCAATGTATTCTTTTTTGCCACACGCATTCTGAACAACCGGGCTGAGGATAACCCCAACTTTGGCAATTGCCGCAAAACGATCACCCGGCACTTTCTTCGCCAGTTGGGCGCTTTGCCGGAATAATTCCAGACCCGCAGTTTCCTTCAGATTCAACAATCGCCGGCTTACAAAAAAATCCTATACTTGCGTGATCAAAAAATCATTCAATGACACCAATATCCTTTATCTGTACTACCTGCGGAACCGCTTATACACCAGCCGTACAACCGCCGGCCGGTTGCCCGGTTTGTGCAGATGAGCGCCAGTATATAAACCCGCAGGGACAAAGCTGGACAACGCTCAAACAGATCAACCGTACGCATAAAAATATCATCGACAAGATTGCTGACGGACTGTACGCCATTTATACCACGCCCTCTTTTGCCATCGGGCAGCGGGCACACCTGCTGAAAACCCCGCACGGAAATATTCTTTGGGACTGCATAGCCAACCTCGATGCCACGACCATTGAGCTGATCAGCCAATTGGGCGGTATACAAAAAATAGCCATCTCTCATCCGCATTATTATACCACCATGGCCGACTGGAGCCGCGCCTTCCAGGCACCGGTATGGATCCATCAGCGGGATGCAGATTGGATACCCCGCAGGGATTTTGAGCTGCAACTTTGGGAGGGCCTCAAAAAAGAGCTTCTCCCGGGCGTAACACTGATCAACAGTGCCGGGCATTTTGATGGTGGAACGGTTTTGCATTATGACCGGTTTTTATTACCAGGGGATGTGATACAGGTGGCACCTGACCTTAAAACGGTGAGCTTTATGTACAGCTATCCGAATTATATTCCGCTTAATAAAAAAAGCATCCTGCATATCCGGGCTTCGCTGGAAGGCGTTGCATTTGATGCCATATATGGTGCGTTCGGACACTATATCACCCAACAGGGCCGAAAGGCCTTCGATGATTCAATAACACGCTACCTGAGGATCTTTGAATAAAACGTATTTTTATAGAAAAACTATGGAAACAACAGTACAAAATTTTGCAAAAGCAGCCATGCTGATCCATAAACCGGTTGCCGAGGTATTTGAAGCGTTTGTGAACCCTGAAATTACCACAAAAATATGGTTTACCAGGAGCAGCGGTCCGCTGGAAAAAGGCCGGCAGCTGGAATGGGTTTGGGAAATGTATGGTGTAACCGTTCCTGTTTTTGTAAGGGAAGTGAAGCCCTGTGAAAAAATTGAGATTGAATGGGGCAACCAGGGCGAACAAACCCTGGTTACCTGGACCTTTTCGGCAACAGATTCGGAAAAAACATTTGTAAGTATTGTAAACAGCGGGTTTCAGGGCGATGCAGACCAGCTGCTTGCCTCCGTACGGGATTCCACAGAAGGATTTACCCTTGTACTTGCAAACCTGAAAGCCTTGCTGGAACACGGCATACAGCTAAACCTGGTGGGTGACCGCTTCCCAAAAGAAATGCAATGATCCGGCAAAGGATATAGGGTGGCGAACCTTGCTCCGATCATTTAAGAACGCGGGGGCCGCTACGGGAACCCCTGCCGGGGAGAAGACGCACCACAACGGATCTTCACCACCGACGCTAACCTGCCTTTTATTTTTTTTATCGTATATTTCCCTTTTACACAAAACAAAGAATATGCAGGAAGAACCCACCATTAACTGGTCGGATTTTACAAAGATTGAAATGCGCGTGGGAACCATTACCCATGCCGAGGTTTTTAAAGAAGCCCATAAACCGGCTTATAAACTTACCATTGATTTTGGAGCTTACGGGCTTTACAAATCCTCGGCACAGATCACCAAGCTTTATGATGCCGCAGCATTGCCGGGCAAACAGGTGATTGCCGTTTTGAATTTTCCACCCAAACAGATCGCGAATTTTTACAGCGAATGCCTGGTGCTGGGCACCGTTGGGGATGCCAATACCATCACCCTGCTTTCACCGGAGCAGCCGGTACCCAACGGCCTGAGAGTGGGATAACCCAACTGTTTTTAAACGAACGCCAATGATCGAAGTTATTACCGGAGATATTACAAAGGTGGCTGCGGACGCCATTGTAAACGCCGCCAACACATCGCTGATGGGTGGCGGTGGTGTGGATGGAGCCATTCACCGTGCCGGAGGCCCGGAGATTCTTGCTGAATGCAGAAAGATCGTTGCCCGCCAGGGCGGATGTAAAACCGGTGATGCCGTTGTTACTACCGCGGGCCGGCTTCCGGCGAAATATGTGATCCATACCGTTGGCCCGGTATGGAACGGCGGTCAGAAACGGGAAGCAGCCAAACTGCAGGCCTGTTATATGCATTCACTGGAACAGGCCGTACTGTACCAGTGTCAAAGCATCGCCTTTCCCGGCATCAGCACCGGTATTTATGGTTACCCGAAGAAAGAAGCTGCCGCCATTGCTGTAAATACCGTACTGCAGTTCCTGCAGCAGCCCTCAACTATTGAAAAAGTATTCTTTGTTTGTTTCGATGCGGAGTACGAACAGTATATCCGGCAGGAGTGCAGCCGGTAATCCGCTTCTGTTCCACCGGTATGCACAGATCCCTGCCACCGTCAGGGCGCATAATCCAGGGGAAGCATATTCCCTACACTGTTACTCCACCCCCAATAGCCGGCAATATAGCTACAATCATAAACAGGCCGCTATTTCCTCCTGCTAAAATTTTTCATTTTTCGTGGATATGCCTGCCGTGTGGTTTCCTGTATAATATGTTAACTTGCTGTATGAATAAACGGATCCCTTTTTTTCTTGGTGCCGGGCTGCTGGCATCGCTGGTAATGTACGGGCAGGATAAGGCCGCTGCCATCAGCAAACAGGCGGAAGCACTGCAGGCAAAGCTTTCGGAATGGCGCCGCCATATCCATCAAAACCCGGAGTTGAGTAACCGGGAATTTAAAACGCAGCAATACGTGCTGGCACATCTAAAAAAGCTGGGGATCGAAACACAGCAGCTGGCCAAAACCGGAGTAGTGGGGATCCTGAAAGGAGGCAAACCCGGGCCTGTAATTGCGCTGCGGGCCGATATGGACGCCCTGCCTGTTTTAGAGCGGAATGAGCTTCCTTTTAAATCTACCGCTAAAGGCGAATACCTTGGAAAGGAAGTACCGGTAATGCATGCCTGCGGACACGATGCGCATGTAGCCATGCTGATGGGCGCCGCTGAAGTCCTTGCAGGGATGAAGTCCGACATTCCCGGAACGGTTAAATTCATCTTTCAGCCCGCCGAAGAAGGCGCACCCGGTGATGAGGAAGGAGGAGCCGAATTAATGGTAAAGGAAGGCGTGCTGGAACATCCGAAGGTAGCGGCCGTTTTCGGGATGCATATTGAAAGCTGGATCGAGGAAGGGAAAATTTTTTATAAACCAGGACCGTTTATGGCCGCCAGTGATTGGTTTACCATTAAACTAAAAGGAAGCCAGTCGCATGGTGCGCAACCCTGGAAAGGCGTGGATCCCATCGCCATCAGCGCACAGATCATTAATGCGCTGCAACAGATCGTGAGCCGGCAGGAGGATCTTACCCGGGCGCCGGTGGTGCTTACCGTTGGCAAGATCAACGCGGGTGTACGCAACAACATTATTCCGGAGGAACTGGAAATGGCCGGTACCATCCGTACATTTGATACAGCCATGCAGCGCGATGTACACCGGCGGATCCGGCAGATTACCGAAGGCATTGCGGCGGCCAACGGCGCTTCCGCCAACATAATGATCCGGAACAATACACCAGTTACGTACAATAACCCGGAGCTGACACGAAAGATCATTCCTGTTCTCGAGAAAGCTGTAGGCCGTGAAAATGTACAGGAAACCAGCTGGGTAACCGGCGCTGAAGATTTTGCCTTTTACGGTAAAGATACACCGGCAGTATTTCTTTACTATGGCGGCATGCCTAAAGGCAATGACTCATCCAAAGCTCCGCCGCATCATACGCCCGACTTTATGATATCGGACCGCATGCTCTACAATGGGGTAAAAATATTTTGTAACCTGGTATTTGACTATGCAACGCTACCTAAATAAATAGAAAGGCCACCGTTCTGTTTATACAACAGGGCCCGGCGTTCCTGATTCCACGCCGGCGGCAGCGATTACCAACAAGCCGGTTTGAAAAACAGTCCGGTTTATTTTTTATCAAGCAAGGCGGCCAGCTTCTGATCCAGATCTTCACCGCGCAGGTCTTTTGCCAGGATCTTTCCATCGGGACCTACCAGCAGGTTCCGCGGGATGGCCGTGATCCGGTATTTCTGGGCTACTTCATTCTCCCAGCCTTTCAGATCGCTCACCTGCGTCCAGGTAAGCTCATCTTTTTTTATGGCCGCCATCCAGCGGTCCGCTTCTTCATCAAGCGAAACGCCCAGCACCGTAAAGTTTTTGTCTTTGTATTTCTTAAAGGTCTTTACCAGGTTTACATTCTCTCTCCGGCAGGGCCCGCACCAGCTTGCCCAAAAATCAACCAGCACATATTTACCGCGGAACTGGGCCAGCGATACTTCCCTGCCGCTGGTGTCCTTCTGCGAAAAATCGGTTGCAATACTTCCTACGGCATTAAACCGGGCATCGATAAGGGCCTTCTTCAGTTGCCCGCCAATAGCCGAACTCATCGCTTCGGCGGTAAGCACCTTTGCTCTTTTTTCCAGTATTGAAACATCTTCTGTAAAACCGATGGTAGACAGGATCACCATGGCACTTACGGGTGAAGACGGGTGTTTGCTTATAAACTTATCTACGCTAGTCTGAATATCATCTATCTGCGCTTTCATGGCATTGGTCAGTCCCGGGTCCGCCGCATTCGACTGCAATTGCATACCCAGCTGATCAACCTTTTCAAACTTTGGAATAAACGCGTCCTGGAACTCGGTAAATGCGTCCTGCGTTTTTGACCCGGTAAATTTCCAGTCGTCTATTTTTGTTTTTACAGAGCCCGATACCTTTACATTTTCGTTTCCCAGGAATACTGCCGTCTTCATGGTATCCCCTACCATCAACCCCAGGAGGGTGGCGGCTTCCAGTTTACTGCTCAATACAAAATTTCCGGCTTTCGATTTGGTTTCACCCAATGGGGTTGACCCGTTTTCCAGGTCGATCAATACAACAGCTGTATTATCCGGCAATCCATCCACCGACCCTGTCAGCGTTAATTTTTGAGCCATAGTGCACAACGGCAATACCAATGCAAGAAGAAGACTGATTTTATTCATTTAGATCGGATTTTTATAGTAGGAGGTGTTTAAGCACCCGCTCCCAGTAAAACAAGATTACACTTTTTTTGTTGCGCCCGCTGATAACGGAAACTGCGTCAACGCCTGTTCCTTTTTTGAACTTACCCGGCGATGCTGATAATACATTGATTACCTGACGCCCGTGGCAACGGGTTGGTGCCGGAGGCGCTTATGATTTAGCAAAATATTAATAACTGCGGCTAACCCCGGAAGATCCTGATGAACGGATCAACCCAACACATTTTTAATGAAATGGCGGGTAGCGGCGGCCAGATCCGTTTGGCCGTCCAGTGCTTTTATATACGCAGAACCGATGATGGCTCCGTTTGCATACTTGCAGGCCCTGGAAAACGTATCCTGGTCTTTAATACCAAACCCCACGAGCACAGGGTTGTTCAACCCGTAATGTTGTAACCGTTCCAGGTATTGTTCCACTGCAGAAAAATCTTTTTCATTGCCGGTAGTTGATGAAGACGACACGGCATACAGAAAGCCGCTGCTTAGCGCATCCAGTTTCCTTACCCGCTCTTCGGAGGTTTCAGGAGTTACCAGGAAAATAAAGCTGAGGCCGTACCGGTCTACAATTGCCTTATAGGTCGTTTCAAATTCAAAGGGCGGCAGGTCCGGAAGGATCAGTCCGTCTACACCCGCAGCAGCGGCATCTGCACAAAACTTTTCAAAGCCATATTGCAATACCGGGTTCATATATCCCATCAGCACCACCGGTATGTGGATATGGTTGCGCATCGGCTTCAACTGTTCAAACAATAGCGAAAGGGTCATTCCGCCCTGCAATGCAATGGTGCTGCTGTTCTGGATCACCGCTCCATCTGCCAGCGGGTCGCTGTAAGGCATTCCCAATTCAATAATATCCGCTCCGTTTTCCTGCAGTGCCTCCATTACCGGTAATGTGCTGTTTACCTGCGGAAAGCCTGCGGTACAATATACATTTAATACGTTCTTTCCCTTTTTTGCAAATAGTTCTTTTAAGCGGCTCATCAATATTCTTTTATTAATCCTTCTCTTCTTTAAGTTATTTCATTTAAAACGGCATCATTGGAGTGCCTGGGGTTATCTCTTCGCCCCCATGACGTTCATATAGGTTTCCATATCCTTATCACCCCTACCGCTCAGGCACACCACTATATGGTCGTCCTTTGCAAAAGAAACCTTATTGAGTGCCGCCAGTGCATGCGCGCTTTCCAACGCCGGAATGATACCTTCCAGTTTGGCCAGTTCAAATGCCGCATCCAGTGCCTCCTGGTCGGTTGCGTTCAAAAAGGTGCCCCTTCCGGTTACAAACAGGTTTGCGTGCATGGGCCCGATGCCCGGATAATCCAGGCCCGCGGAAATACTGTAAGGTTCTTCTACCTGGCCATCCGGCGTTTGCATCAGGAAGCTCTTACTTCCATGCAGGATACCGGGTTTACCCAGCTGGGTGGCGGCCGCACTCATGTGGGTATCTATCCCGCAACCTGCGGCTTCCACGGCATAAATACCTACAGAAGGTTCATCCAGGAAATGATAAAATGTTCCGGCTGCATTACTGCCGCCCCCTACACAGGCGATCACCGCACGGGGCAGTTCCGTTCCGATTTTCTCCGCCAGTTGTGTTCGGATTTCCTTACTGATCACGCTTTGAAAACGGGCCACCATATCCGGATACGGATGCGGACCTACCACGCTGCCAATAATATAAAACGTGTCATTGGGATTGTTGATCCAGTCGCGGATGGCTTCATTAGTGGCATCCTTTAATGTTTTGCTGCCGCTTTTGGCAGGAATTACCGTAGCGCCCAGCATTTTCATCCGGGCCACATTGGGTGCCTGGCGCTCAATATCTTTTTCACCCATATATACGATGCATTCCAGTCCTTTCAGTGCGCATACAGTAGCAGTGGCTACTCCGTGCTGGCCGGCGCCGGTTTCCGCAATAATGCGTTTCTTACCCAAACGTTCTGCCACCAGTATCTGGCCAATGGTATTGTTTACTTTGTGGGCGCCCGTATGACAAAGGTCTTCCCGTTTCAGGTATACGTTGGTGCCGTACTTTTCACTCAGCCTTGCAGCATAGTACAGGGGCGTTGGCCGTCCTGCATAATCGGTAAGCAACAGCTGATATTCTTTCTGAAAAGCCGGGTCTGCAATGATCTTTAAGTAATTTTCCCGCAGTTCCTCTACATTCCGGTACAACATTTCGGGGATATATGCTCCGCCGAATTCCCCGTAATAGCCCTGCTCATCCGGTTGTTTATATGATACCTGCATATTTATTTATTCGAGATATTTTTTGTTGAGGCGTAAAGATACATGAAATGTATTTTATTACCGGTTTGTACATCCGCAGCGGGCGGTCATAAAGCAGTGCTGCGATTGATTTTACCGCGAAGGCACAGCGGCCGTCAACATAACGCGGAGGGCCGGGAAGATTTTAAAACGCGCATCTGTTTAGCAATGCTGTGGCTGGTCTTACACAACCCCATGAAATTGAGTTCCGTAGTCCTGTGTGCAAAGAAAAATTTTGATTCGCCCTTTTCACCGGCGTATATTTATAAAGCCCCGGCACAACAGGGTTCCATGAACTTTATTTTAGACGATAACAGGACACAGCCTGAAAAGGATGCACAGCAGCCGGCTTTTTTGAACAATATCCGTTTTACAGCGGACGCCATCGTTCATCTGGCGGAAAGAACAACGCGCCTTAATATTTCAGAATGGATATGGCATATTGAAATTATCGATGGTAGGGAATGGTACATTGTAACGGATAAAAAAGCCTGAAACAGCAGTCTTCGGCAAAACAAACCTTAAGGTTTGAAGGTATATTGTATGCCCGGCCCGCTGTTTTTATTGCATCAGATCATACTTGGTGCGTGGCCGTTCCGCCTCCCGCCAACGGAAATCCTTCAACCGCATCTCGTCCGGTGATTTGTCTTTTATGGGATAAAGGGTTCCGGTCGCCTGACTTCGAAGTACCACTTTTTTGAGTTCCTTGTCCCAGAAATAAGCATCGAGTATATCTGAAGTGGTTTGATTTACGCCGATATAAGAACTATCTGCATCCTGTACATAATAAATGCATTCTGCAGATCCTTTTGCCCGTACCGAGTCCATATTGCCATCCGTAAAATAACCGTCGAGCCGGGTAGCTTTTACCTGGTTATAGGCCTGGTCTTCTATATGATTGATCATAAAGCCTCTTTTGTAGGCTTCAAAGCGATTGATCTGCTTATTTTTGGTATGCAGCATAATGGTGTCGCCGGTTATCTGGCTGGCCTTTCCCCAAACCACAGGATCCTGGTACAGGCGGAAGGTGGAATCTTTAAAAGAATAAAATAAACTATCGCAAACTGCCTGCAGCGAATCGCTGTAGATTTTCACATGATGAAAAGCTTCAAAATACCGGTTGGTACTGTCGTTGGCCGCCTGGCTCTTTGAAGATGGCACGGCTTTGCCCGGCGCTTTGGGAGCCGCAGCCTTAGCCGTAGCCGGATTGTTTACCGTTGTTTCCAGCGCTTTCGGCACATCTGTAATGGCTTTACCGGGTATGCTGTCGCGCACAACCGCTTTATGCTCCGGATCTACCGATGAAGGCAGCGGAATTGCTTTGGTATTTTTTGCGGCAACAGCCGGTGCTTTTGCCGCCCTTTCCGGCTTTATAAATTCCGTTACGGGTTTCTCCGGTACATTTTTATTTGCGCCGGCAGCAACCGGCTTTGCTGTTGCCGAGTCCTTGGCCACCATTTCCGTATTGCTGCCCGGGGCTACGGCATTGGGATTGATGCCGATCGAATCCGGCAGTGCGGGATTCAATGTATCCGGCTTTATCTTAATACTGTCGCCGCCCAGTGCCGGAGACACTACATACAGGTCGGTAAGCTTGGCGCTAAAAAGGGTATCGGCCGTAATAAAGATCGAATCCTCACCCTGCTTGATGATCATCAGCGGCTTTAATGTAGCCAGCACGGCTTCTGTAACCCGGTTCTGGTAAATCAGGTTTCCGATGATGGTTGTTTTGCGTATGGTGTCAATTACAACGGCATTGCCTTCCGCCTTTGCAAATCCCTTATCCAGCGATACCTTGTCTGCTTCTACGGTAACCCCTTTCCCGTCATTGATCAGCGGACGCTGGCCAAACTGGGCATCCCCGTTCTTCAGGTTGTAATAACCATCCCGGGTATCCATGGTGGCATTGGTACTATCTTTTATATGCGTTAAGGCAATAAAACGCGCTACCCGGTTTTCTGTATTGTACAGCAATGAATCGGTGGTGATTTTATACCCCGGGTCGTTTACAAAAACATTCTTTTTAAAATAAACGTCCTTAATATCGGTATAGTAAAAAGCTTCCTTGCTGGTAATAACGGTTTTATCATTTACCACCTTACCGCCATTTTTATAGGTAGCAATATTGGTGGTCATATTGTATTCCATGTCCGGCGTGGTCAATGTAGCATGCCCGTCGGTCAGCCTTACATTTTTATCCAGGTATGCGATCTGTTTGTCTGTGAGATACTTTAAATGCCCGGAATAGATATTGGTGGTATCGGAATCATTGATGTGCACATTACCCCAGGCCTCAAAGGTGCGGGTGCGATCGTTCCGCACACAGCGGTCACATTTAAAAGTAGTGGCCCCCTGCTTCATTACCACGTTGCCTACCAGGATGGTAAGTGTGGTACTATCATCGGCTTTTTTTATCGAAAGGCTGTCGGCATGTATAATATCGATGGGTGCAGATCCACCCGGCGGCGCCGGTTGCTGTGCACTGATCACTCCCGCCCATGCCAGCAACAGGAACAGGAAACTGTATCTTCTAAAAAGGGATGTCTGCATGTTATTTGGGAACGGTATCCTTTATAGCAGGTGCAGTAAGCTCGCCTGCTTTATTTTTTTTGCCAAAAACGGAGATATTTACATAACGTTTCGGATGTACGCGAATATCATCCAGCAGGATCTCGGCACTCAGCGCCACTTCATTGAGCCGGTTATATAATTGCCGGTCGCTCATCAATGCCCCGATGCTGCCTTCCGGACTGGAGATCTTGGTTACCGCATCGCGCAGGGCAGATACCGTCGTTGTTAGGGTATCCATTGTTTGCTGCAACTGCAGCCGGGAAAGGTTGCCGGTTAACGTGGTCACATTTCCAAGAATCTGGTCTACCTGGCCATTATTCCGCTTTAAAGATTCGGTAAATACGCTCATATTGTCCAAAGATGCGGCCAGCGGTTTCTGTACGCTGGTCAGCAACAGATTCAGCGAAGCGATGGTGTTCCGCAAATGTGCGATGGCTTCCTGCAAATTGCGCTGGGTAGGTACATCCAGCGTGTGATTAAAGTTCGATAATAATAAAGTCAGAGAATCGGCTACGGTTCTTACCTTTCCCATCAGAGGTTTGGCTTCTGAAGAAAGATTACCCAGCAACCCCTCTTCTACCTTGGTTTTGATCTGGTCTTCATCTCCCAGGTATTGGCGGGCGGTTCCCTTTTCGATCACAACTTCGGATGCTCCCAGCAGGCTTCCCGAAATATAGGCTACCGAGTTGGCAGGTATATTTACATCCTCGGTGATGCTGAGCGTTACTTTAATGGAATCTACATTAGCGTTCGATGGCTCAATTTTATAAACGGCACCTATTGCTAACCCATTGATTTTAACAAAATTGGATTTTTCCAGTCCTCCCACGGACTTAAAAATGGCGTAAATCTTGGGGTTATGATTAAAAATATCCTTCCCTTTCAAAAACCTGAACCCGAATATTAAGGCGGTAATAGCCAACACGGCCAAGGCGCCTACTTTAAGTTCATTTGATATTTTCATGAAACATGGTTTAAATTCTCTCTGATGTCAATTAACTCAAATTATACTGCAAATAACGTCCGAAAAAATTAAAAACCAGCGTATTTATACTAAAAACTCATTACCGGAATCGTTAATTCTTTGTATAACCACCGATCTGTAACCCCTTATTCTGCCCTGTTTGCAACGGCCAGGGAACCTGGCGCGGCCGTGCTGTATTTTTCTATATAGGTTTTAACAGCGGCGAGGATGCTGTTCACAATTTCTTCCTGTCCTTCGGAGCTCATAAGATATGCTTCATCTTCTTTGTTGCTGATAAAACCCATTTCAACCAGGATGCTGGGCATTCCGGTAGCCTGCAGCACCCAGATCCCCTTGTGGTTCCGCTGCTGTACACCGCGGCTGAGGCGCCCGCCGGCAATAAAATTCTTTTCCACCAACGCAGCCAGCGAATAGCTTTTGCGGAAATAGTTTTGTGCATAGATCAGCATGCGCACCCGCTCGGCGGGATCATTCACATCCGGAAGCGGCGGCGCATCGCCGCCATCGCCGGTTTCCTCATTATAGTAATCCTTATCCTCATCGTCAATATTCTTCATCGAATTCACCTTCTGCTCATTCTTTCCCACGGCCCAGATATAGGTTTCTGTGCCCCTGGCCTTATTTTCTACCCATACATCCTCGTATTTATTTACATAATAGGTTTTTTTAACTTTCTTTTTCTTTTTACCCTTTCCCACGGTCACCGTTTTTGTATGTGCTTCCCGGCCGATCACTTTTTTTACATACCAGCCACCGGGTCTTCTGCCCGCCGCATTGCAATGCAGTGAAATAAACAGGTCGCCGTTGCTCCGGTTGGCAAAATCTGCCCGGTAACGGTTGGCGGCTACGGAATTGGTTAACCCGCCCGGCAAGGCGGATGTGGTCCTTGTTTCCAGGATATTGATGCCTTTGAGCTGGTTCCGCATGGCGGTGGCCAGTTTTCGCGCTACCTGCAGGGTAATGGAGGCTTCATTGGTTTGCAAGCCCTCCGCGCCCACATCGCTCCCCCCATGTCCCGCATCCACGATTATTGTTTTTACGGCTCCCGTCTTTGCCCCCGATGCACCCTGCTGGGCCGAAATACCGGAAAAACAACCTACTGCAACTATGAATAGAATAAACTGAATGATACTTTTCTTCATATTTTTTTCAGGCTTGGATGTAATATCTGATTTTAGTTTCAAGCTTCACAAAATCTTTACTATGTTATTTATACATTTGCGCGTACTTTGGCTCAAACCCTAATGCGCAAATTTAAAAGAATTTATTTTGTTGTTCCTTTTCTAACAGCTATGATATCGATGGCTGGTAAAAAAGATGTGGCCGCTTTTGTTCTTCCGGAGCTTTCGGATGCAAGAGGCGGTATTTTTCAAAAAGACACCATTCCTCAAAAATCCATAAACGACACCGTCCCTTCAAAAGAGGGCCTAAAGATAACCGATTCTGCCAAACTGGCAACAGATACGGCCAGGCGGGCAAAAACGGATACCTTCCATCTGAAGATCTCCAAAGACACGCTGTCCGGACCGGTAAAATATTTCGGCCAGGATTCTATCGTGGGGTTTCTTGATTCGAAAAAGATCAACCTGTACGGGAAGGCAAAGGCCGAATACCAGGATATGACCCTCACGGCCCCGGAGATCGCCATTGATCAAACCAACCATATTGTAACCGCCAAGTCCGGAAGAGACAGCACGGGTGAAATATCGGATTATGCGGAAATGAAACAGGGGGAAGAGGCTTACAAAAGTGAGGGCATGGAATACAATATAAAAACGCAGCAGGGTATTACCAAGGGTACCATTACCCAGCAGGGCGAAATGTATGTGCACTCCGAAATTGCCAAAAAAATAGATGCCCGCACCATGTACGGACAGGGTACTTTTTTTACCACCTGTAACCTGGATCATCCGCACTTTGGCTTCCGGGCCCGGCGCGCCAAAATCGTTAACAAAAAATTAGCGATTACCGGGGCTGTGCGGCCGGAGTTTGATTCTGTTCCGGTACCGATCTACCTGCCCTTTGGTATCTATCCCCTTTCGCAGGGCCGCCATTCGGGCTTTATGTCGCCCTCTTTTGAGCGCAACGACCAGATGGGCCTGGGACTTTCCCGCCTGGGCTATTACCAGGTAATTGATGACCACTGGGATGTACAGGTTTATGGAAACGTTTATTCTTACGGGAGCTGGATGGTGAACCTGCTGCCCTCCTACCGGAAGATTTATAAATACCAGGGGTCTTTTAACTTCGGCTTACAGCGTACACGGCGCAATTTCAGGGGCGACCCCGATTTCTCCAAGGTAAGCACCTATACGCTTAACTGGGCCCATTCATCCGACTCCCGCTCACGCCCGGGTGTTAATTTTTCGGCCAACGTAAACATGAGTTCTACCCGGTATAATGAAAACATCCCGAACAGTAACCTGCTGAACCTGGCCAACAATACCGCCGGTTCATCCATTACCTATGCCAAAACCTGGCAGGATAAGCCTTTTAATTTTACTGCGAGCTTTAACCATAACCAGAACAACGCACAGCGACTGGTAACCTTCAACTTCCCGAACATGGCGTTTACGGTGAATACCATTTACCCCTTCCAGAAGAAGAACGCCGCCGGTTCAAAAAAATGGTACGAGCAGCTGGGTATCGGGTTCCAGACCGGGTTCCAGAACTCCATGTCGTACTATGAATACTCCGACCGGCAAAAAGATTCGCTTAAGGAGCTGAGCCAGTATAAGAATGCCTTTGCACGGATGTGGGATACGGCGCAATGGAATGCCAACCAAAGCATCCCGATCTCCCTTTCCCTGCCGCCCATTTTGGGTGGGGCTGTGATGATTTCACCTTCCGTCTCCTATTCGCAAAACGTTGTTAGCCGGGTTGCCACCTACAATGTAGAACAGCGGACCCTGGTGAATTCGGCCGGGCAAACCATAACCTATGATACGGTCATCGCCAATATGCGGAAAGGGATCGGATTGAACAAGCAAATGAGCATGGGCATCAGTTTCAACACGGCCCTGTACGGTACCTACCAGTTTAAAAACAGGCAGGTACAGGCGATACGCCATGTTATACGTCCTACCGTATCCCTAAACTATACACCCGACCTTAATAAAGATAACTTCCAGGCAGTTCGCATACGGGGCAAGGGAGACGCCTCCGAGGTGTACTCTACCGTATACTATGACCGGCTGGCCGGTTTGGGGGCACAATCCGTGCCCCGGTATGTACCGCGACGGTTTGGAGGTATCAATTTTGGTATCGACAATAACCTGGAAATGAAGGTGAAGGCCCGGAAAAAAAAGAAGGAGGATTCCGACAGTACCAGCACAAATTCAGACAGCAAGGTGGACGAAAACGGGTTTAAAAAAATCCGCCTGATTGAAGGGTTTGGTTTTACATCGGGGTACAACATGTTTGCCGACAGTAACTCTTACAAGCTGGCCCCCTTTAATCTTTATTTCCGCACCAACCTGTTTGAAAAGATCAACCTGAGTGCCAATGGTACGCTGATGCCTTATAAGCTTGATAAGAACGGATACCCCCTTTGGGACCAATATGCCTGGGATGGAGGAAAATTTAATGTAGGTACGCTCACCAATGCCAGCGTTACCATGAGTACCAGCTTCCAGAGCAAACCCAAGGACCCCCAAAAAGCAAAACAACGGGAGGAAGCGCTCAACAAACAGCTGAATGATCCGATGTTACAGTCGCAGCAACAACGGTTGCTGGAATATATGCGTCAGAACCCGGCCGAGTTCGTAGATTTCAACACGCAGTGGTCCATCAATATTTCTTATTCGCTCACCTACTCCCGGCCTACCACCACCTCCGGAGGGTATGCGGGTAACGGAATCAACTCCAGTACCAATTTCAACGGAAGTTTTAACCTTACGCCCAAGTGGAACTTTAACGTAAATGGTGCGTATGATTTCAAAACCAAACAGATCCAAACCGTTGGATTTACGATTTCGCGGGACCTGCATTGCTGGCAGTTTTCAGCCAGTGTTTCCCCCGTGGGTATTTACAAATATTACAATTTTACCATCAGCCCTAAATCGGGTATGCTGCAGGATCTGAAGATCAACCGGAATCGGTCTTTTTTTAATGGCGGTCCGCGGTATTAGGAGTTTCAAGTTTAAGGTTCAATGTTCCAGGTTAGATTTCGGCTTACACTTGACGAAAGCAGGCAAATCTGTGATCCTGACCAATCAGCTGAAGACCGTTTAAGGTTTCATGTTCAACGTTCCAGTTAGATTCCGGTTATACTTGATGAAAGCAGACAAATCCGTGATCCGAACCAATCAGCTGAAGACTGAAAACTGATCACTGATAACTGTTCCAAGTTTAAGGTTCAATGTTCCAGGTTAGATTTCGGCTTACACTTGATGAAAGCAGACAAATCCGTGATCCGAACCCCAATCAGCTAAAGACTGAAAACTGATCACTGAAAACTGTTTTAAGTTTAAGATTCCAGGTTAGCTCCGTTTCATACTTGTAGATACTTGTAGCCTGCCCGCTCATTTTTCCACCTTCGCATGCGCGCTCAGATACGCTTCCATCACACCAAACACTTCTTCTTTCAGCGCTGCCGTATTCCTTCCGTTCACCTCAACAGGTTTTAAAAAATGGATCTCCAGGGTACGGGGCAAAAAGAAGAATGGCTTATGCAGGGGTACGGCCTGCTTGGTGCCCAGGATCACGGCTGGGATAATCGGGTGCCCGGTATCTTCAGCCAGCTTAAAGGCTCCGTTATAGAACGGTTTCAGCAATGCTTCCGTACGGTTCCGCGTACCCTCCGGGTAAATGCACATATGCATGCCCTGCCGGAGGACCGCTTTCATTTTTTCGATACTGCGTTTCCGGCTGGTTTCACTTTTACGGTCAACCAGTACAGAACCCTTCGTATAATACCAGCCAAAAATGGGAATTTTTGCAAAGCTGCTTTTGGCAATGGTTTTATTAGGACCAGGAATAAATGCAGACGACAAGGGGATATCCAGCAGCGAATTGTGATTGCAGGTAACTACATACCCCGTACCTTTTTTAAAGTTACCGGTACCGCGTATGCGTATACGGCAGCCGATCAGGAAGAACCATACATGCATCCACACTTTCGATACACGGATAAAATAGGCGGTGGAGGCTGGTTCAGAAAACAGGTAAGAGATCAACGCAAAGGGCAACACCAAAAGGAATGTGATGATAAAGGTAACCAGCGCCCAAGCCGCACAAACCCTGCCCGCTATTTCTTTAAATACCTGCATATTCAGCAATTATACAATCAAAAATAGCAGTTTTGGCCCAGTAGCTTTGAATCTTTTGCGCAAAACTGCTCCTGCCTAAGAACCTGCATACAAAAAAGGCGCCGATTGCCGGATCAGCGCCTTACCCTTCGGTGCAGATGGATTTACTTACTCCTTTTGCGGCCGGTTTGGCTGCAGATGTTTTCAATAATTGCGATCAGTTCTTTTGAAATATTATTGAAATTATCAAACTCATAGGCCTTGCCTCCGGTGTTATTGGTAATCAAATGCAACTTATAATTGGCCGGGTAAGTTAGGTTTCCTTTAAAAGTAGTTAACAGGATGCACTGCACCCCCATGCTGTTGGCAGTAGCAGCCAGGGCATCCAGGTAGGTATCATCCGCAGCGGTGGCGTTATCATCATCACCGCTGGCCGGAGCATCCGTAATGATTACCGCCAGCCTGGTAATATTGCCGCTGCGCCAGGTTCCGGCAAACTGGTTGCTGAGGATCTCATGCAGCAGCAGGTCGCCCGGCTCCGGTCCCCCGATGCCGGCACCCAGTTTCATTGCCAGAGGATTGTTGATCTTTGCAAGCTGAGTACTGAACGATGTTTTGTTTGCCGGTACAAATTTTTCCATCATCGTAAGGTACTGGTTGGTGGTGGGTCCGGAAGTAAGGATCTTCTTCTGGCCGGCCGGCAGCGCTACATAATCTGCAGCAGTCAGATACATGGGCAACGGGAATCCGCCGCCTTCTTTTGTATATTCATCAAACAGCGATAACGACAGGCGGTAATCGCCTCCGGACTCCGTTACAATGGTATTGGCGATGTTGTTTACCTCCTTTTTTACAGAGTCGATCGCAGGTCCCATGCTTCCGGTATAATCTAACAGGAACGCTACATCCATACCCGCGTTGCAGCCCTGTGCTACCGACTCGGATGTTGTATAGGTACACGCATCTGTTTTTCTGCAGGATGCCGGCAGGCATAAGACCATTCCGGCAAAACAGCTTATAATAATTATCCGGACAGGATTTTTGATACAGGTGTATTGGATTGTCTTTTTCATTTTTTAGTTTTTATTGGTGAGGCAATGACGATGGGTATAAACTGGTTCAAATTCTTTTATTATTGATTGCCGTGCTGAACTAGTTCGGTAAATGATGGGCGCCTGGGGGTCAGCCACCGGATCGGCTTGTTATTCCGGCGGCACGGTTTCCCCGCATCCCGTTAAAGCAGGATCAAAAGGCAGGTCCCGGCCGTTGTTGAAATACCGGCCAGGCCCGCCGTTTTTTATCTGGGACAGATGACTTTCATTTCTGTACGCCGGTTGAACTGGTGCTCTGCTTCGGAACAGTTTACCCCATCGGCGCAGCGGTTCAGCAGGCGGGTTTCTCCATACCCTTTTGCCACAATCCGGTCTCCGGCAAGCCCTTTGGAGATCAGGTATGCCTTGGCGGCATCTGCCCTGTTTTGCGAAAGCGTTTGATTATAGGCATGTGAAGCCCTTGAATCGGTATGGGATGAAAGCTCTACGCGCACACCCGGGTTGTCATTCATAAATTGCACCAGCCGGTTTAGCTCGGGTTTGGCATCTTCCCGGATAAAATATTTATCGAGGTCATAATGAATGTTCTCCAACCGGATCGCTTTATCACAATCTGCCACTTCCATACACATTTCCAGTTTTACAAACAAGGTGGTGTTGCGGTTATAGTCAGACGCAGCAATATTCACCATCTGTGAAAAGTATTTTTCCTTACGGCCAAACACAGTGATTTCCGATTTCTGTTTCAGATGAAATAAAAAGGCACCACTACCATCGGTTTGAGTATTTCTCTCGATGGAGCTGTTCCGGTCTCTAAGCACCACAGTAACACCCGGTAAGGCGGTTGCGGTATTGCATACCACCGCGTTGCCCTGCAGTATAAAGTTTTCATCTGTGTACAACAGTTCTTTTTGCAGGGTTCCGTTGGGAATAAACTCCGTTCCATTCGCCTGTGCCGGTGCCAGATCCACTTCGTACAGTTTTCCATTAATGGTATAAGCGCCCGGGGTTATATTCTGGAACACAACCACTCCAAAAGCGTTGGTCACTCCGGAACGGATCACGTTTCCGCCGGCATCCTTTACCGCCACATCGGTGTGCGGCAATACTTGCTTTGTATACTGATCACGCGCCGTAACCGCCAATGCGTATACCTGGCAGGCATTGCAGGTGGCCACCGGCGGCACCAGAGGTGCAGGCGCCTTTGCTTTTTTACGGGAAGGAAGGCGCAGGCTGATGCCGGCATAGGCACCGATAGATGCGATGTCGCAGTTGCAGGACTGGTCGATCCGCCGCAGGTCTTTTTCTGTGAATGAACGTACACCTTTCTCATCCGGCTCAAAAGCACGGTAGGCTGCCGAATAACCTGCCGGCCCAACAGCGTCCTTAGTGTCGAAATGACGCAGGTAATAGGCCCCGATATGCATTCCGATAACATCATTAAAAAAGTAACGCGCAGTCAAAGCTCCTTTTACGCTGAATACGTTACTGAGGTTATACCCGCCATGATAATTAAGCACCTGTTCTAACGACCCGCTTTTACCCGTAAGTGCCAGCCCGCCGCCTTTAACGGAAGCAAAGCCTGCCCTTCCGTTTAATTCTACCGCAAACCTGCCCTGACGATCGGTATAATGCACGCCAGGACCAATGCCATAAAAAACACGGGTAATGCCCTGTTTTGTTAAAGTAAAATCGGTGATCAGAACATTGTTGACCGGATCAAAAACCGAATCCGTTGGATACCTGTTCTGCGGACTGTTTTTAATATAATCTACATCGGCCCCTACACTAAGCCATTTCCAGTAATAGCCCGCCGTAGCGCCCGCATTCAGGCCTCCTTTGTACCGGATATAAGGGGCATTATTTTTATAATCCGGGAACAGGTCGTAGCCGCCGTTCAAACCAAAGCGGAATCCTTTGCCCGGCAGCTGGTCTTCCTTCAGGGAATGGGTTTGTGCCCAACCCGACAGCGACAGGAGCAGCAGCGCAACTGCAAAAACAAGATAAAAAACGGGCTGAAAACCGAGCGGCCGGTACCGTCGGGCGAGGGTCAGAACTTTCGTTTGCATAGTATAAAATTTTAAATGATGGTTGTTGTTTTATACTATATCCGCGAACGTTCTTTTTTGTTACCCCTGCAACAAAAAAATAAACCGCAAAGAACAGGAGAACGCAGCGATCCGCTGAGCAGTAATCAGGTATTAGAACCGGCTCAATAGCGATCCTTGCGGACCCTTTGCGTACATTGCGGTAAAAAATTAACCGCAAAGGGCGCCAAGGTTTTTCGCAAGGTGCGCAAATGTCTTAACCCCAATAACCCTGTTGCGTCCTCTGCGGGTGCTTTGCGCACATTGCGGTAAAAAATAAACCGCAAAGAACAGGAGAACGCAACGATCCGCTGAGCAGTAATCAAGCATTAGAACCGGCTCAATAGCGATCCTTGCGGATGCTTTGCGTCCCTGGCGGTAAAAAATAAACCGCGAGGGTACGAAGATCCTCCAGGTAGTAATGGGCAATCATCGGTGCTGCTTGGGGAATTTACGCTTCTTGCAGTTTAAATGTAAACGCAAAGAGCCCGAGGAATACGCAAGGCAAATGTCTTAACCCCAATAACCCTGTTGCGTCCTCTGCAGGTGCTTTGCGTACATTGCGGTAAAAAAACAAACCGCAAAGAACAGGAGAACGCAACGATCCGCTGAGCAGTAATCAGGCTTTAGAGCCGACCCAATAGCGTGCCTTGCGAACCCCTTGCGCATTGCGGTAAAAAACAAGCCACAAAGAATATGTGGCGCATAAGGAATACCTGGAAGCTATACTTCAGGGTCAGGTTGTTTACAAAGAAAAACAAGGGTTAGCTGGTCATTGACCGCAACTTCAAATGTCGCGGGTGTTGTAAAAAAAGGCCAGATCATCGTTGTTGTGCCCGGCTTACAGCTATGGTATAGCGGTGATATACGCAGTTCCGGGTTCGCCTGTTCACCACGAATAGCAATCACTTATTGCCAAGCCTGCTTAAAAAGGTAGCCAGCAATTCCATATCTTTTATCCCCGGCGCTGTTTCAAACTTACTGTTTACATCCAGGGCATATACATTATTATCCTTTAGAAACGAATGCAGTGCCGCAGCATCATCCGGGCCAATGCCGCCACTTAAAAAATACGGGCGTTCCAATGTTGCTTTTTGCAAACCCGACCAGTCAAATTTTTTGCCCGTGCCGCCATAAGCCTGGGCCTTTGTATCAAACAAAAAAGCATCTGCAACCGGCACATACGGTTTTGTGATAAGCGCAACATCTTCATCACCCGCCACTCGGAATACTTTTACAAGCTCCGCCATGCCCTGCAGCCGGCTGCAATATTCCGGCGATTCGTCGCCATGCAACTGCACCACATCCAGCCCGTAGGCTGCAATTCTTTCCCGGACATCCTCCACCGGTGCATTTACAAATACCCCGGCTTTTTTTATCCCTTTCTGTTGTTTCAGGGCTGCCGGATCGATCTTCGTGCCTACATACCGGGGAGAGGGTGCATAAAAGATAAACCCGGCATAATCCACACCCAGTTCAATCAGCTCCGCTACCTGCTCCAGCTGCGTCATTCCGCAAACCTTTACCAGCGGCCGGTTCATGCATGTTCTTTTAAACGGTTTACAAATGCTTCAAATGCCATGGGCGGATGCTCCTGGCGCATAAAATACTCGCCGATTAAGAACCCCTTAAATCCGTTTTCCCGGAACAGCAGGATGTCTTCAATTTTATCGATACCGCTTTCCGCTATTTTTATTTTATCCGACGGGATCTTTGCAGCCATTCTCAGGCTGCGCTCAATGTCTACCGAAAATGTTTTTAAGTCCCGGTTATTGATGCCTACAATTTTCGTTGCTGCACAAACATGCGCCAGCTCCTCCTCTGCATGTAACTCCAGTATCGTTTCCAGTCCCAGCGAACCTGCAAATACCGCCAGCCGTTCTACTTCCGCCGGTGTAAGACAGGCTGCAATCAAAAGAATAATATCCGCACCCATCGATTTTGCCTCCACAATCTGGTATTCATCTACTATAAAGTCTTTCCGCAAAACCGGGATGGCATTCTTCCTTGCTTCGATCAGATCCGCAACAGAACCACCAAAAAAAGGCGTATCTGTTAATACGGACAAAGCCGCCGCCCCAAATTTTGTATACGCACCGGTAATGGTGGCTACATCCGCGTCCTTATTGATAAATCCTTTCGAAGGCGATTTCCGTTTAAATTCGGCAATGATCCCGGTACTGCCCGGGGCCAGCAGGGAAGCCGCCAGCGAACGCACCGGCGCACGGAACGCCTCGGTTTGCTCCAACTGCTCAATAGAAGTGTGCGCCTTTCTTTCCGCCACTTCTTTTCTTTTATGTTCGATGATTGTATCGAGAATGTTCATGTTATTGTTTCAGGTTTAAAGTTTCACGTTAGATCCGTTTTTATACTCGATGCACTTTTCTGGTTGAGGCTCCGTTTTTACATGCACACATTTCCACATGCACACATTTTCAAATTCAAATACGGTTCGCCGTCTCAGAAGAAATCAGCTGATGGCTGACCCCTGAAAGCTGACAGCTCATAGCCCACCGCTACTGCAAGGCGATCAACCGCTGCAAACACTGGTAAGCCCGGCCCGACCGCAGGCTTTCTTTTGCAGCTTCAAATGCATCGGTGTAATTGGGATAAACACCCGTTACCTGCAGAGCCACGGCCGAATTAGCCAGTACCACCGCTTCCTGTTCCGCTGTTCCCCTGCCCTGTATGATATCCGAAAAAATAGCAGCCGCAGCTTCAATGGTATCCCCGCCTTTAATAGACGCCGGTTTTACCTCCATACCACCCAATGCGGTTGCCGACAGGATCTGCTCGCCTTTTGCCGTAATGAGTTTGGTATCGCCTGTCAGGGAAATTTCGTCATACCCATCCAGGCCATGTACGATCGCAAAGTCTTTCGATTGCTGTTGCATCAGGTAATTGTACAGCCTTGCCATTTCCAGGTTGTATACACCAATAATACTGAAGGCCGGAAATGCCGGGTTTACCAGGGGGCCCAGCATATTAAAGAACGTACGCATTCCCAGGTTCTTCCGGATGGGGCCTACATTCTTTAATGCCGGGTGAAACTGTGGTGCATGTAAAAAACAAATATGGGCTTCTTCCAGTTCCCGGCGAAGTGCCGCATTATCGTTCTTAAATTTATACCCCATAGATTCCACCACATTGGAGGAACCACTGATGGTAGATGCTCCGTAGTTGCCATGCTTGGTTACTTTTTGCCCCGTACCGGCTACAATAAAACAAGACAGGGTAGAGATATTGAACGTGTTCTTTCCATCGCCCCCGGTACCCACAATATCAATCGTATCCATGCCGTCAAATTCCATGGGCAGGCAAAGTTCCAGCAAGGCATCCTGGAAGCCCTGCAATTCCTGCAGGGTAATGCTGCGCATAAGGTATACCGTCATAAAAGACGTTACCTCATGCTCATTATACAGCCCTTTGCCGATGTTTACCAGCACATCCTTTGCGGTGGCCCGGTCCAGAGTCTTATGTTCAAATAACAGGGATAATATTTTTTTCATTTTTTTTGCTTTAACAATGCATCCATTCATTCCCACATTTTCAAATTTTCAAATTAATCCTCCAGCCAGTTCCGTATAATCGTTTCCCCCATCGGCGTCAGCACACTTTCCGGGTGAAACTGCACGCCCTGTACATCGTAGGTTTTATGCCGCAGGGCCATAATCATATCCTGGTCATCAACGGCGGTTATTTCCAGCTCCTCCGGAAAATGATCACGCGATACTACCCAGGAATGGTAGCGGCCGATCTCAAAGCGGTCCGGCATGTTGTTGAACAGGTTGCCGCTGCGTTTGATGATGGTGCAATCCGTAGCCACGCCGTGGTATACCTGGGGCAGGTTATACAGGCTTCCGCCAAATGTTTCGCCGATGGCCTGCTGGCCCAAACAAACGCCCAGTATCGATTTGGAGGGTGCATATTCCTTTATCAGCGGCAGCAGCAGACCGGATTCTACCGGTATACCCGGGCCGGGCGACAGGATAATTTTATCATATTGTTTTACCTCCTCCAGCGGGATCTGGTCGTTGCGGAACACATCCACTTTCTGATGCAGGATCTTTTCCACCATATGCACCAGGTTATACGTAAACGAATCGTAATTATCAAACACGAGTAATTTCATATCGGAATTTCTAATTTCTTATTTTAGTCAGATTAAAACCTGCTTTTCCACAACATCTCACTACATACTTCTCACTACATACTTCTCACTACATACTTCTCACTTTACACTTCTCACTATTAAGCTGCCCCATGCACTCCGGCACAAGTGTGCGACGCAAGGATGCTGCCATATGCACTGCAGCCCGGCTCCTAATCATTTACAAAATTTTCTCCGCCTCCACGATGGCCTTTTTTAAGGCCCCCAGTTTATTATTCACTTCCTGCAGCTCTCCCTCCGGATTGCTGGCCGCCACGATGCCGCCCCCGGCCTGGCAGGTAAGGGTATTGTTGCGACTTAAAAACGTACGGATCATGATGGCCTGGTTACAGCTGCCGTCGAAGCCCATAAACCCGATGGCGCCACCGTAAAAACTACGTGCCGTAGGCTCCAGCAAACTGATCAGCTCCATGGCCTTTATTTTGGGGGCACCGCTGAGGGTACCTGCCGGAAAGGTTTTTCCAAAAAGATCGAAGGGCTGGGTTTGCGGATAAACCGTTCCGTTTACTTCGCTCACCAGGTGAATCACATGCGAATAATAATGCGGCTCCTTAAAATGGCTTACGTGTACATCGCCGCAGCCACGGCTCAGGTCATTCCGGGCCAGGTCTACCAGCATTACATGCTCTGCATTTTCCTTGGGATCAGCCTGCAGGGTCTTTGTCTGCTCGGCATCGGTCTTATCATCACCGGTACGCCGGATGGTGCCTGCAATGGGATGGATGGTGGCCTTTCCTTTATTAATGATCAGTTGCGACTCCGGTGAGGAACCCATTAATTTATAATCACCATAATCAAAAAAGAACAGGTAGGGCGAAGGGTTGATGTTGCGTAAACTGCGGTACACATTAAACTCATCACCCGTAAATTTTTGTGTGAAGCGGCGGCTCAGCACGATCTGGAATACATCGCCCCGGTAGCAGTGGGCGATACCGGAACGTACCATCGCACGGTGCTCCTCATCCGACATATTCGATGCTTCCCCACCTTCTTTACGAAACGGGAACACCGGAACATCCCGGCCCATGATCAGCGACTGCAGGGCCGCCCTTTCGCTCTCCACGCCTTCTATTTTGTTTTCGAGGATCAGCATTTCATCCCTGAAATGGTTGATGGCGATTACGTATTGATACAGCCGGTACCGCATTAACGGGATATCGCTGCTATTGTTTTTGAACTGGCTGCCGGGTATGGTTTCAAAAAACTGGATGGCATCGTAGGTCGTATAGCCATAAAGTCCCTGTGCATAACGGGCTTCCCTGCGCTCGCCGGGCTCCGCCTCAAACCGGCCCATAAAGTCGGCCAGCACATCGGTGATCTTTTGGTTGCCGGAGAGCCGGATCTTTTCCGCTGTATGCCCCGGCAATTTCAGATCAATGGTATCACCCGAGATCATTTCAATACCGGCAATGGCGTTTACCCCGATAAACGACCAGCTGTTGTTGGTGGCATTATTATCGGCGCTTTCCAGGAGGATGGTATCCCGGAAGCGGTCGCGCAGGCGCAGATAGATACCCACCGGCGTAAAAATATCGGCAAGCAACGACTGTACTTCTGTTTGGATCCTTATTTTTTGCATAATTTATTTTCGTTCGATCAAAGAAAAACCCCGGTGAGTACCGGGGTTCAACTATATTGTTACAACATGGACAATAGCATTAACGCCCCTTGAAAGAGTTATTATGCCACCACCAATTGTTATTTTTAAAATTATTCATTTGAAGCAAATATAAATTTGAAAAACAATACCAGCAAATTTTTTATGGATTTGCCCGCAATGTTTTTTAAAAACAGGTAAATTTAATCTATATTTGCGCCCATTCTTTGATTTTCTGACCGTCTACTGCCTTCCACGCAGCAGACCATTGAAAATAAACAAAGATTGGTCCGGTAGCTCAGCTGGATAGAGCAACTGCCTTCTAAGCAGTAGGTCATTGGTTCGAATCCAATCCGGATCACCTGGGTGCATTACAGAATGCACCTTTTTTTGTGCAAAATCCAGTCCCTACAAGCGTTTTAGCAAAAAATGCATTCCAAATTACATCCAAGCATTTCAAAGTAAAAAGGGAGCCTTCCGGGGGCCTAAAAGGAGACTATCTTCGTGGCCCCCCTCGATACAAATGCATACTGAGGGGGAATGTCAGGCGTAATTTTTTAACGCTAAATCTTTTTATATGATTTCGAAGAATCAAACATTGAGCATCTTATTTAACCTGAAAAGTAAAAAAGCCACTAAAGACGGCAAAATCCCTATTTATGTCCGCGTGACTATTGACGGATACCGGGACGAATTCTCCACGGGCTGTAAAGCATTCCGGGACTCCTGGGACAACGAAAGTAAACAGGTGTTAGCCGCTGCTCCCGATCACCGCCAGATAAATAAAAAACTTCTGAAAATTGAAGTCGATTTGCAGCGTCATTTTGACCTTATCCAGGCCAAGAAAGGTATAGCAACACCTGAACAGTAATAGATTTCCAATAAGCTAAAACGCAGCCAAAATTTCCCCTGTTCGCCAAAAACGAGAATAACCACGGTATTTTCTCCTTCTGAAGATCCTGCCTGTACACATAATCAAAATATGATGCTCCAAAACTTTTAGTCAAGCGATGGTATGTCTCTGAACGCACTCCCATTTTACAAAAAGACGCGACATGTAATAAATAAAAACGCTATAATCCAAAAAAGTAGCAGCATAGCACAGGCTGGCTATTACCGAAGGCCTGACTATAGACCTGCGCTAGCTAGGGGCTTTGCTTTATGCGTCCTTTTGTCGGTATTCTAAAAGTAGTTGGGCTATCTCTAAATCAGAATATCCTTTGTCCTTTAGGTCTAAATCAGATTCTATTAACTCTACTGCATAATCTACCGGAAACAGTTGAACGTATTGTATTCCTTCTTTTTCAAAAACAAGGTCATCCTCCGTTTCCTCTATCTCAAAAATGAAAATATCAGATTCCAAATCCAAAATCCCTTGCAGATAGATTAGTAGTGCTTCGGATTCTGTATTTACTCCCTGCTCTTGGTACAGTTCGTCCAACTGCTCAGGATTGGTCAAGTATTTTATCAATTCAACTAATTTCATATCTTTTGTTTTTTATTTTCCCCAAATTGACATTCCACCAATACCGCCCGGGTGCATAGTATTCCAAAACGGACTTCCTAGAGAGTGTTGTGTTTTCGGAACTAACTGCATTACCCCCGCATTTATATCGTGATGCCATACCCAATTAGTCGGGGATTTTCCTAATATATTTCCCGTTGACGAACGTGGAATTGAAATTCCTAACTTAGACATTGAACTTGAAAAAGCTGCATCAGAAGCCATTGCATTACTTAAAGAGGTATTGGCTGCTTTAAAGTGACTATAATAACCCTTCCCCGGATATAGGTTGCTAGCTAACTTGGTTTCAAAAGCAACTGAATATTGAGCACCTGAACCTATCGTCTCAGCTGCAACTGCTTCCCTTGCACCAAAAAAAACACTGTTCGCAGCGTTTGTATTCGCCACAAAAAACAACAGCAACCCGATAAGATATAACCATCTTTTCACATCGGTAAATTTAATCATTCTTTTTCTTCATTTGATTTTTTCATATGAAAGAAAAAAATCCGGGACTTGCTGCCCGGATTTTATGACTTACGCTTCATAAGCTTTTCGCTTCTCAAAGTTGAGCAAGGCTTCCATCAGACTGCTACCACTGGCGATAATCAGGTGACCGTAGTCCTGTAAAAAATTGGCTTCATCGGCTTCATTTACTTTGATGATTTTGTAGTCATTTGTTTCTGACTTTTCGTTGATGGGATAAGTGATGTAATACTTCATAAAAACATTTTTTTAAAAGAAAAAAGGAAAAAAAAGAAAGCTTCTTTATCAGTGCAGCGAAGGCAAAAGCCAAAAGGAAACGGAATAAATGATGGCTTTGTGTGGTGGCTTCTGTGTTTATGCCGTAGTCTTTTGGCTGGCTTTGTGCGTTGGCTCGCTGCACTACTTTTGCTGCCTTTTTATTTTCTTTCTTTTTAAAAATAAACCTCCGGCGTAACCGCCATGCTGCACGCAGTGCCTGCTGTAAAGCGACCGGAGTGGAGTGGACAGCATATAAAAATGTCGTGGTTTACCACACCGCTTTTTGAAGCGTGGCTTTGCACGGCTTCATCCCGCTAACAATCGTATGGGTTCCTGAGTGGTGGCTTGTTAGCGGGATGGCTGCATAGTTGGCTACTTAAACATAATGGCTTGTTATATGCCGCCCTTTTTTAGCATGCTTGCATAAGCGTAGGCAAGGGCGGACGTAGTGAACATATAACTTGCATTATGTTTAAGTATGCTTCCGCCCGTGTGTGGGCTTTTTTGTGGCTTGTGAAGCGGTAGCTTGGACAAAAAATGAGCCTCTGCCGGAAAGAAAAAAAGCTCTCGCAGGCTGACCTGGGAAAGCTTTCCGGTATCAATGGCGATATAATAGGTAAATATGAGCGTGATGAGATGAAGCCCAGCATTGACACCGCTAAAAAACTGGCGGATGCCCTTGCCGTGTCCCTCGATTACCTGGTGGGCGATGGAGATTTAAAAATACTGGATAAAAAAACACTTCAGCGGCTGGAAGATATTGAAAAACTATCCGAAGCCGATAAACAAAATATTTTCTATACACTCGATAACCTTATCAAAGCTGCTAAGCTCAAAGCTATTCAATAATAAAGCCCGGACGCTGCCGGGCTTCTGCTTTATTCTTTTAAATCTTTTGATTGGCGATTTTATATTTCAACTGATATGATGATGGCAGATTATCCTTATTAAGTTGGTCTATTATTTTGATAAACTCCTTATAGCTGCCATTTTCCCATGCCTTATTAGCAGCAGCCAAATTTTGTTCCTGTAATATTTGAGAAGTATATGCTTCGCTTTCTTTCTCACTAAAAATTTTAATTTCAAACAATTTACTTTCATCACCTCTTAAAAGAACAGAACCGCTATTTTTCAAAAGCAAAGCAATATTATCTACAAATACCTCCTTCGTTACCTGATTAACTTTTACATCCAAACCAAAGACATGCTTAATTAAATTATCACTAATAGGATATAAAAACTCATTTATCTTTCCTACTTCAAAAAGGCAGGTTCTGTCTAATTCATTGTAACTTATTGTTGCTTCTACAATTTTAGATTTGAAATGAAAATAATTCTTATACTGCTCAACAACAAGGAAACCATGACCTTCAAATAAAGGCACTATATTTTTTATTACAAGTTGATTAAATTCCATTGCTATTGCTTTTAAAATCCTGGTGGAAGCCATGCTCCGTGACTTGGGCTATAAATCCAACCTCGACTTTGTAATAAATTTCTTTCAGCATTTAAAAAACCTTTTGTTGGAATAAGATTGCCATTCGGTAATCGGTATGAATCAAAAATGGGATTACCTGCACCCATTTCACGTCTTAAAAAACCTGAATTTTGTTTCCAATTTAATTTAGGAGAACCTTGGTCAAACATCTTGAGCATTCTATCTCCTGCTTTCCATCCTCCCGATTTTGTAGTTTGCTCTGCACCAAACTTAAATAAATTCAATCCGCCTTCAGTTCCCCCCTTAGCGGCTTCAATAACTTCGGGGGCTGATTTAAACAAGCTTGCTATTTTCAGGGGCGCCGTGCCTAACCAACTTGCTGCCGAGTTATGAATCCCAAAAGTACCCACACTATGTTGTGGCCAAGGTCCATCTCTACCATAAATTTCCTCATCATTATAAGTGGTGGCTTGTTCAGATGTGATTACGCTATTAACTATATCAACAATATCCCCATTGCCCATCAATCTGAACAGACTCTTTATTTCTCCACCGGCAGTTGTTATTAATTTTAATTCCGATCCTACATTTTCCAAACCCTTTCGCTCACCGCTTCCCTCAAACCATTTATAATAGGCCTTCCCAGTATTGCGATTTTTTCCCTTGTACCAATCCCAGGGCTCCATATCATCATCATCATTTGAGGAAGACGCCCTCATTCTTGCCCATGATATAAGCTCTGCAGCTCCTGGAATGGGTGCCATCCCATCCGGATCGATAAACCGTATTGGATTGTCAAAGGCATAATTATACGGTGAAAACCGGCGCATCTGGTCTGCCAGCGGGTCTGTCACATGCCATCTCCCGATCTGTGCATCATAGAACCGCGCGCCATAGTCATGCTGATCCAGTCCCAGGTCCGCCTGCAGCTCTTTTCCGTTATACCCGTACTTATTTTGTAACCCCGGTGTTGCATTTTGTAAGGAAATGCCCTTCATCGCCAACCCGAACGGATAGTAATGCGTTTCCTCCAGCAGGGTTCCGTCCTCGTTCACCACCGAACGCACATTCCCCAGGTGGTCCTTCAGGAAATAATCAGCCGTAAAGGAGCCGCCATCCGGGCGCATACGGCCTTCCTCTGTTGCCACATACTTCAGCACATGATTTTCAAAGATCAATCCCCCCAGATAGGTGGTTACTTTTGTCGGCTGCCCGTTTTCCTCAACCGTTTTGCTCAGCTTGTTGCCGGCGGCATCATATTTGTAGGAAATCGTGCCCTTATTGGCTACAGCAATTTCCTGTGGCAAATTTAGGATATTATAACTGATCCCCGTGATGCCCTTGTTCAGGTCACTGGTAAGATTGCCATTGTCATCATAGGTATAATCGTCTCCCGTGTTGGCACCATTATTAAAATCGCCCAGCTGATAACTCCGGGTATCAGCGGCCATTTCGTCTACCCGTTTCAGCTTATTGCTTAATCCGTTCTTCATATAGCTGTAATGCAGCTCGTCGGTTTTTACCGACAGATTCTGGTTGCTTACAAAACCATATTGGGTCATCTGCCGCATATTGCCGTTAAAATCATAGGCGGTGGCCGGGTCAACTCCATTGCCCAACTGCATATCGTATTTTACACTGCCCGTCACCCCTGCGGCTCCAGCGATGAAACTACCACTGCTGTACTGCCCGAAGTCGGCTTTCATCAGCCGGTTGGCCCGGTCATAGCTGAACTGGTACCGGCGGATCGCCCCGGTGTTGTTGCTCCCCCTTCCCCTCCAGGTCATTCCGGCTATATTCCCGTTGTAGGATGCACCGGTATAATTATTAATGGCGGCATTGCTATGACTGGTCTTATTATTATTGGTTTTATCATACGCCAGATCAAAGCCCAAAAAACCACTTGTTGCCGAAGTTCCGCTGTTCACGTAATCCCTGTTCATACCCAATAGCCAGCCCCGTATATTATAGTCAAACAACTGGGTTTCAAGGGCGCCACCGCCATTTACCCCCAGCTTTTTGGCCTCCAGCTGGCCCAACTCATTATAATAGTTCCGAGCAATGATCTTATCCTCACTGGCAATGCCCGTGAGGTTATTCACTATATTTTTTGTTACTTGCACTACCCTGCCCAGCGCATCAAAGGTATTCCGGGTTATCGTGGTCAGCGAAACGGCCGTACCAGTTAATTTGGTCTGTTCATTTACAACCACCAGCGGCTGCCCGGTCCAGCTGTACTGGGTGGTTACCATGTCTGTACCGCCGGTATGATTCCTGCTTTTTACCTGTATGGGGCGATCCCTTTCATCATAAATAGTAATGGAGGTAGCAGATTGATATCCTGGTTCGTTTATTGACACAACCCTGTTGCCGGTTTGCAGTCCCTTTGTCCGCGTATCCTGTGTATTTAGTTGGGCATATGGGAATTGACCAGTAGAGGGCAGCAAGTAACTGTCATGCCCCGTACTATACGTGCCGTTTAATCCGTAAAGATCCGGATAATTTGCAATCCAATCATAGTTATCATAAAACGTTTCCGTAAGCGGGGTGGCATACTCTAGCATTGAAATAGTAGGGTATTGTATGTTGCTGTTGTCCCCAGACAGTCCCATGGCAGCAGTCCAATGCGTAGCAGGATTATTATCCTGAAGAAACACCAGCCCCGTTTGTACCACGCGGTTCAGGTGATCATATTTTGTATAATTCCAGGCAGCATTCACCTTTAAGTTTGCATCCTGTGTCAGTACCAGGCGGTCCCGCGCATCATACACCATTACCACGCGCTCCGCACCGGGCAGCTTTTTAACGATCATTCGCTTATAATCGTCATATTCATACCGGAAGCACTGCTCATTGAGCAGGTCTGGAGTCAGATACCAGCCGGAGCTGTTCATTGCATTCACGCCTTCCGGCTGTACCACGCAACGCAGGTTGCCGGGCCGGTCATAGATATAATAGGTACAGAGCCAGCCGCTGTGACCCTTTCCGGGGCCATCATCGGCAGCGGCTAATAGCTGCACTTTTTTTAATACCACCTGTCCTTCCTTGTTTTTAAACTCCACTACCTGGCTTCCGTGCTCATCGGTAGTGATCAGCTTGTATAAGGTGCCGGGGGCATACATGTACGCTGTTGTATTGATATAACTGCCAAAGTCGCCCATTGCAGTAGCATCCGTTACATCCCAAACGCGTACGGAATCCTGCACCGTATTAAACAGGTGTTTACTTGCGATGCCGCGACCGGCGCCGCCCCAGCTGCTACCGGGGGCAAACTGCTGTGTAACCCGGCCCAGGGGTGATGCTTCAAATTCCGTGCGGCTGAAGAACTGTGTTTCGTTCTGACCGGAATAGGGATTGCCGTTGCCACTGTAATATTCCTGCTGCTGCACCGTTGCCTGGTCCTTATACCATCCTCCACCAACCGCACTAACATAGGGCAAATAGGTTTTTGTTTGCCGGCCATACGCGTCATATGCTTCAGGTATAACCATATCCCTGTAGATGCCGGTGGCCGTGGTAAGCGCGCCTTGTTTGATCACGGTCTGCTCCGACCTGCCCAGGCCATCCAAATACTTCGCCGTATGGCTGACATCTTGTACCTCCCGGTCTGCCAGCATCCCCGGATTGGTTTCCGGGTACTTGGGCACCCATTCTTTGATAAAATTCCGGTACTCCGTTGTTGCCGGAGGAAGCGCCGAAGCCTGTATGCTTACAGCTACAGACAGGTTAATGGTCCCGGTTTTTGAACCAGATCCCTCCGCTACAATATAATAGGTACCGGCCGCAAGGCCCGTCAGCTGGATGGCCGCCTGGAAGCTGTTGCACAACGGCCCATTATGATCATTTGACTGGATAACGGTGCCGCTGCTGTTCAATACATGCAGATAGGTGTCGAAGCCGGAGCCGCAGGTAGAAACAGTAAGATCGGCGGCGCTGCCCAGTGTTACCTTGTAATAAATATCATCACTGGCTTGGCCATAGTCATTCCCATACCCATTGCTTACATCATTGCTGCGCTTATCCGAATAGGTATAGATACCGGGATTGGTATAACTGCCCACCACAATGGCATTGCTCATATTTACACCTTCCGAAGCAGGGGTGGTTGACTGCGATTGCACCACTGTTGTAATTGATAAGTTGATCGTGCCGCTACCCGTACCAGCACCCTCAGCTACGACATAATAAGTACCCGCCGCAAGCCCCGTCAACTGGAGCGATGCCTGAGCCCCGCTGCATGAGGGCCCGTTATCATCATTGGATTGAACCAGCCCCCCGCTGCTGTTCAATACATGCAGGTAGGTATTAAAACCGGAGCCACATGTAGATACGGACAAGTTGGCCGTGTTGCCGACCGTTATTTTATAGTAGATATCATCACTGGCCTGGCCATAGTCGTTCCCATACCCGTTGGCTCCGTCGTTGCTGCGATTGTCCGTATACGTATAGGTACCCGGAGATGTATAATTCCCCGCAACGATGGCATTGCCCATATTGGCTCCCGCAGGAGCAGTGCCGCCTTGTACCGTTGTTGAAACTACCAGGTTGATGGTACCGCTGCTGGTGCCGTTGCCCTCTGCCACGATATAATAGGTTCCTGCAGGAAGGCCCGATAACTGCAGTGATGCTTCGGTACCGCTGCACCAGGGGCCATTGTCATCGTTATACTGTACAAGCCCACCGCTGCTGTTCAATACATGCAGGTAGGTATTGAATAAGGATCCACAGGTAGACACAGCCAGGTTGGAGGTATTGTTCACCGTTACCTTGTAGTAGATATCATCACTGGTCTGGCCATAGTCGTTCCCATATCCGTTGCTGGTCTGGTTATTGCGATTATCCATATACGTATAGGTGCCCGGGCTGGTATAATTACCGATCACGATCGCATTACTCATATTTACCCCTTCGGAGGGCGCAGTGGGGCCATGTACCGTGGTTGTTACCGCCAGGTTAATGGTACCGCTGAACACATGAAATCCTTCCGCCACGATATAGTAGGTTCCGGGAACAAGATTGGTCAACTGTATGGAGGCGTTGCTTCCCACACAGAGCGGCCCATCGTCATTATTATACTGGATCAGGCCACCGTTGACGTTTAACACGTGCAGAAAGGTATTAAAATCAGAGCCGCAGGTATTTACCGAAAGATCGGCGGTATCGCTCACGGTTATTTTATAGAAAATATCGTCACTGTACTGCCCATAGTCGTCTTCGTATCCATAACTGATATCATTGCTGCGTACATCGGTATAGGTATAGGTGCCGGGGGCTGTATAATTGCCGATCACGATCGCGTTGCCCATATTCACCCCCTGAGAAGCTGAAAGGGATAGCACCGTTGTTGTTACGGACAAATTAATCGTACCCGTGTTAGTAGTATATCCCTCAGCCACGATATAATACGTACCTGCCGGAAGATTCGACAACTGAAGATAAGATTGGCTTCCATTACATATTGAATGATCATCGTTGGACTGTACTAGTCCTCCGCTACTATTTAAGACATGTAAATACGTATCAAAATTGGAACCGCATGTTGACACGGTAAGATCCGTTGGACCGCTGACCGTTATTTTGTAAAAAATGTCGTCGCTGGGCTGGCCATAGTCGTTTCCATACCCATTGGCAGGATCGTTACTTCTACTGTCGGTGTATGTAAATGTGCCCGGCACCGTATAATTACCAATTTGTATGGCATTCCCCATCGTATCACCACCTAAGGTAACCGTAAGTCCCACACTTATATTATATGTTCCGTAGGAAGAACCATATCCCTCTACAACAATATAATATACTCCAGCAGGAATATTGGTTTGCAGGGATGATGACCTGCCCGAACAAAATGGACCGTTATCATCATTTGAGGCGACCACATTACCATTTGCATCCAGCAAATAGAGGTAGGTGTCTAGTTGTGCCTGACACAATGATATGCTCAGGTCGGTTCTTCCGGCTACTTCAAACCGATAAAATACATCGTCGCTTGCCTCGCCGTAATCATTGCCATAACCTGAAGCAGGGATATTGTCTCTCGCATCAGCATAATTATGGGATCCAATGGAATAATTACCCATAATGACCGGATTCGTCATGTTGCTTCCCGTTGGCTGACTCAGAACATATAAATGACAGCACAAAGTAAAAAGCAGCAGTAAGAATCCCGGCAATATGGTATTTTTCAATGACCTCTGTATTCGTTGCATTTGATCCGTTTTAGTGATTTATTTAACAAACTCCTTTTTAATGGCCTGGTATTGATCGTACTGGGCGGTGGTCATTACGGTTCTGTAATAGGCATCCCGTTTTTTTTCGATGCGTACGGACTCCCTTGCCCGGCCTACACTGTCTTCCTGCTTAAACTGGGTTCTCATTTTAGCAAGCTCTTTTTCCCTCTGCTGCTCCATCCAGTATACCTTATACCGCTTCACACTGTCTAACCCCAGAGAGGTGCTCATCCGGTCAACCCTGGAAAGGGTCGTAGTTTGCTGCTGCGCCCGGGTTTTGACGGTCATAAACAAAGGGACCATTAAAAGAAGAAGACTTTTCATATTGAATTGCTTTATATTTATTAGAAGTTGCGATAGGGAGCACAGGCTATTGCTGCCCTCCGGCGATCACTCACCGGTATTTATTGCATAGTCATTGGTTTTTACATCCCGGCATTAATACATTAATGTTCCGATGCTGATTTCATAAGGCTGGCCTGCTACAAGCACAACCTCGTCTCCGCTTTTGAAACTGCCATATGAACCGGGACTGTTCATATCCAGTACGGAATAAACCAAACAGCCGTTTTGATAATTCACGCCCGCACTGATCCGGATACTCACTTTATAGGTACCGGCCGGGATGCGCGCTGTATGCTCCGCCGGCGTTGAAGAATAGGGTTTAAACTTATAGGTTGCTACCACGGCATCATTCCGGATAAAATCTACACACAACATGGATGGCGCGGCCACCTGGGTTGCAATCGAATAACGCAGCTTAACATCCGCCATAATATTTGATCCCGGGTTGTCGGGAACCGTTGTACCAGATCCGTTCTCAGCGTATGCAATGGCATTTTGGTCGGCCGATTGCTGGTCAATTCCCATCATTGTACCGCCTTCCACAATTTTATTATAAAAAAGCCAAATTCCTAAATCCTGAACATTTTGAGAGCGCATGACAGGCACGTTCAGATACAATGGACTGGCTCCTGCACTGCTGAAATTGCGCATTTTATAAGCGTATTGTCCCAGTATACGACCATTATGATCTTTTTTCGCGATCAGCCGGCCCACGGGGTCGTATTCAAAATAGGCCGGTTTTGTATTGGGACCGGTATGGCTGCTTACACCTACCAGCGGCCGGTAGGTATAAATATCCGCAACTATACCGGGCTGGTTAAGTCCCGACAGCAGTGCCCGGAGGTCTGCATCACTCGTTGGATTGATAATCTGGGCGTTTGATTTGTAGGATGCCGGAATGGCCGCATAGGTCTGCCCTTTCAGTTCGGCAACGGGATGCAAGAACCGGTATCCCCACAGGTATGAAACCGGCAAACCATCGCGCCCCTTCATTTCCAATATATTTCCATACTGGTCATATTCCTGGATATGCTGATCCTCTCTAAGTGGTTTTCCATTAATTGAACTGCTAAGGGCAACGGGCGCTATCACTCCTAACCCAACCGGGAATTGGCTATACTCCGTTTTCTGCCGCGCAACTTCCTTTCCCAGGGTAACATTGGTTTCAATTTCTTCGATACGCGCATTTACCATATTCCGGTTCACCATTAAATCATAAACAGGGGTTCCTGTAAAATTATAGGCATATCTGAGTTGCTTTTCTATTTCTGCCCCCTTGCTGTCGCTGGTTTTAATTTTTGAGGGATTCAGGTACGGCAGGTTATTATATTCATATTGCGTTACGGTTTTCAGGCTATCTGTATCGGTATACGAGGTTTCGGTTATTTTATCCGGCAGCAGCCGGCCGGACGGAATTCCATACTCGCCGTATATGAACTCCTGACCCGGATAATGTCCTGTTGATGAAAAGTTTTCAGCAGGGTTATAGAACGTCCAGGAATTAACCGGGGTGCTACCAGAAATAACGGAGTACATTACCCGCAAAAAGGCAAAATTAACCCGGATCTGTTCCGGTTTTAAATAGGCTGTGTAGGTGAAATCTTTTTTATAGATCAGCCGGTACAGGTCATTTAATTCATGCGACAAAGCACTCGTATTATACAAATACTTCTTAACCGACTTTTGAGCCCCCATAAGCCCACCTGTTTTTAACCGGCTTATATTCGTTCCCTCAATACGGTTCTCTGCATACAGATAGGCGTTATTATTATTGTAATACTGCTCGGGGGAATAGTACTCATATACTGTCTTCCCGGTCTTTTTTCCCAGGTCCTGGTTATACTCGGTCACTTTCTCATAATAAATGGGAGCACCGTTACTATAGGTATAATCCAGGGCCGATGCCGGCTGATAGGTCGTTTTTGTTTCCATGGTGTAAATACTGAAGCAGCTTTTCGTATCGCAGGATGTTCCCGGGTTTAAGGCTTTCAAATAGGCGATCTTTTGTTCGTACCCCACTGTTCCGTAATGAAACTGGCCGCTTTCCTTTGCACGTGCCGGGCGATTGACCAATACACCCGTTCCATCTTCCAGTTTTCCATAACGATAGTATTTTTGTCCAGCAAATGTGCCATCCTCCTTATACGTATTAATAGCCCTGATCCGCAAACCGCCGCAAAGCTGCGGCAGGGAGTTCTGTGCTCCCAGCCAGTTGAATTGTTCTGTATAGCTGTTGGCTTCAAAATCAAAATCCGCATATCCTCCGGTAGGATAAACGATCCGTTTCAGGATGCCTCTTTTCATAGCTTCTTCACCCGGGGCCTCCGCCCAGTTATTACCGGTAACCATAATGGGAATGTTTGAGGCAAAGTTTCCGCATCCACCCTGGATATCCCTGTAAAAACGGTCCTGGTTCCGTTTAATGGTTGGCAGCGACATTACATTCATGGAGGTATTATTTGCATACGCGATCTCCACTGTGTTATCATTGGGATACCCCCAGGCATCGTGCCCCTTCAAATGATTGCCGAAACAGTATTTCGACTGGTATCCCAGTGCATAGCGTTCATAGGTATCCGCGCCATTCCGGATATGTAATGAATCGAGATACATCGTTCCCTGGAAATTTGGTCCATTATAGTTTTTTGCTTCTTGGGTATACACAGGTGCTGTATATGACTGGAAAAAATATACAGTTTTCAATTCCTCACCGGATGGTCCAAGTACCCGGATATTATTCAGCTTGTCTGCCCCGTTAAACTGTACTTTTCCACCGCGAAAACTGATCTCAGAAACGGAGAGCCCATGTATATTTTGCGCAGAACTATTCGTTACTCCTGTTCGTTCATAAACGGCGTCTACAACATTATTCGTACTACTCAGACGGGGTACATGAAAATAAGACTTGGCGCTGTTGCCATAGACCACCATATATTTCGGCGATGATATTTCATAAAAAGGAGGCAAGTAATTATAATCTGTAGTCTGCGTCATTTCCGTTCTATCCGATGTATAGTAATTAATCATGCCGCAGGGGTTTTCATTATTGTAATACTCTACATAGTCATTATAACTCCTGTATGTTACCATAGCCTTGGGCGTATAACTAAAGGATAATTCTTCAATGCCCTGGGAGCTTACAATACGTTTACATTTCCAGGCAGAAACTACGCATCCGAAACAGGTACCGTCTGCACCCGCGCCCGTAACTTCCATTCCCTTGCTCAGCAACAAATTAACATCCCCGGCACCCGATTCTCCAAAATAATATTTCGTTCCGTCCACATCTGTGATGACAAACTGATTGTAGTTAAATTCTATTTTGATATTATCAAAAGGAACCGGCACGATGCTGTATCCCGATCCCGAGGTGTTTTTTTGAAAATAAAAAGACCCAGATTTATTGAGTAATTTATACGTAAACTTGTCGGGACTTGCATCCTTTTCCCCTGTTGCCAGGTAGTAGTTCTCCTGGTAGGAAGTAGGATAGGTACATCCGGAACAGCTCGAAGGATTCGGATAATAGGTCTTCACCAGGCTGTTATTGATATACCCCGCTGAAAGGAAATCGTCCTTACCGTTTACCGTGCGTGTAATCTGGAGATCATTGCTTAAGGACCAGCCCAACCCGGCCCTGGTTGCCTGCTCGTTGATCCGGAAGCCGCCGGCATGGTATACCAGGTCAACCGGCAATTTTAATCCACCCACATTGATCTCATAAAATGGTATTCGTATATCCGGCACACCCGTATTATAATCAACCGGGTAATTGACCATTTTGGTCAATGCTGCCGCCTCCGGTGTTACCGGGGTCAATTTACTTGTTTGGCCCAAAACCATGGTGTAACAACCCATTAGCAAAAAAAAACTCAAAGCAGCTATTCTAGTCCTGATCTTCATCGTTTATGATTTTCCTTATTTAATATTTCCGTATGCTTTCAATAAGCGCAAAAATTTCCAAGACTTGAGGCTGCTCCAACTGTTACAACCCTGGAATACGATGCACAATAAAGTTTCCTGTTTATTTTCCGGCATGAATATTACAGCCAGACACGTTCCTCTTTTTCAGCCTTATGCAACGCTATCATTCTTCTCATAAAGTCAACACTCCCCCGCCGGTTGAGGCGGGGAACAACATCATTTACCCAAAAAGTCTATAACAGATCCGCAACAACCCCAAGAGGTTTGCTAAAAACACACCTTCAATTCCTCACAATAATACTTGTAAGCAACAGAATATTGATTATTTCAAATGAGGGGTTCTAAAGATATCGCTCCACAGATCCAGGTTTATACGGCTTCTCTCATAGGGGTTGCCAGGTTTATCAATTTTTACTTTCTCATTTCAGTTATATTACCGCGCAAAAATACCGAACTTCACATATTATTTCCAAATATATTTTATTTTTTTTTACTACTTGAAATATATTCTTGAAATCATCATCTTTCTTTTTTCCAATGTCATACAACTTCAGCATAGATATACTCACTAGAAAATTTAGATAGAATCTATTTGAATCAGGGATCCGGTATAGAATGGAAGCTTCCTGCACGGCATTTCTCTGTCTCGCTGAAAACGATCATTCAAATATCAAGCCCGTGGCAAGAATAAAAACCGTCGCCACCGGATGGTGGGTGTTATACTGATGGCAACCTGCAGAAAGTACTAAAAACATTTTTTCAGCTACCAAAGCTGTGACGACTGGAATGCCGAACTGCACCTGCTACTGTACCATGCCCTCACCCACTGGAGCCTGCCGGTGGTAGTAGACCTGTTCTCCCATTGGTTTTACCTCTCCAAACTACTGGAAGCCGCCTGGCTCTTTGCCGAGCGGGAGGTAGAGTAAGCGAAATCATGGGGCACGCACCTGGGAAAGGCCTGCAGCAAGCAGCATAACTGCTCCCTGTTTTTACAATAGTTTCACCCGTTTTTGACAGAATGAGGGATCCGCCTCCGGTTCTGCCCCATACCATTCCGGCACAGGAGCTCAATGCAGAAACGATATATAAACGATACAGCCAGGATACAGCCAGGATATAGCCAGGATACAGAAACGATATACAAAGGATATAGAATGGATATACAAAGGATACAGAAAGGATACAGAAAACATACGTTTTGAGGTCAGAAGGGATCAATAGGGATCAGGAAGGATCATAAGGGGTCAGAAGGGATCAATAGGGATCAAAAAAATAAAACAGCGCTTAAATGCCCCAACTTTATGCAGGCAAACATTTATTGATTCACTTTTAAAAAATTACAACTATGGGCAGCGTCACCAATTCCATTTTAAGCGGCACCTCCGGCCGCACCGGGCGTATTATTATTGCCAACGTGCATGGTGTGGAAATAAGCCGCATCCGGCCTTTGAAACGCCAGTACAGATTTTATCAGCCCGGAACCCTTCCCTTATGCTCCGCCCGGTACTTCACATCCCCCGCTACTATGGTCATGCATACATTTACCTGCTCATCAAAAAGCACGATATCTGCGTCTTTGCCTGCGGCCAGCTCGCCCTTTGCTGCGCTTATACCCATAATACGGGCCGGGGTCTGCGTTATCATTTTTACGGCATCCTGTAACGACACGCCGGCCTCATGGATCATGGTGCGCACCAACCGGTTTGCTGTAGCCACACTGCCCGCAAAGCCGGACCGATCCGGCAGCTTGGCCACCCCATCTTCTATGATCACCTTTAAGCCGGTATGAATATTCCCCAATATACTTTCGCCTTCCGGCATGCCGGCACCCCGCATGGCATCGGTAACCAGGGCTATACGGTCTGGCCCTTTGATCTTACAGATCAGCTTCAGCAGCGGCGGAGGCAGGTGCACGCCATCTGCAATGGCCTCCACATCCATTTCATCGATGAGATAACCGGCTTCTATGGCCCCTGCATACCGGAATGCGTTCCGGCGTGTAACCCCGCTCATAGCGGAATAAAAATGCGTGGCCAGGGTATAACCATTGTTGAACCCTTCCAACACCTCCTCGTAAACAGCATCTGTATGTGCCAGCGCCAGTACTTTTCCTTTTGACCGTACATAGCGCCCAAACTCGATGGCACCGGGAAGCTCCGGTGCGGCGCTCCACCGTACAATATCATCTGAATAATCCAGTATCTTCTGATATTCCGCGGGATCGGGGTTGCGGATATATTTCGGATCCTGCGCCCCGCGCTGGCTTAATGCAAAATAGGGCCCCTCCAGGTGCATGCCCATCAACTGCGCTCCTTTGTTGTTCTGCAGCCTGGCTTCCTTATAAGTGTCGAGCGTGGTAAAAAGATCACTAACCTCACTGGTTAACGTTGTTGGGTACATTGCCGTAGTGCCATAACGGACATGGGTTTCTGCAATACCCAGAAAGGCTTCCACCGTACCATCCATAAAATCGTAACCACCGCCCCCATGCACATGTATATCTATAAACCCCGGCGCAACGTAGTGGCCCCGGGCATCAATAACTTCGGTACAGGGCGCGTCGACGGGTGCATTGCCGATGGCAATTATTTTACCGTTATCAACGACGATGCATCCTCCATGAATAATGTTTGCAGGTGTAATAATAGTGCCATTTATAATTTTCAGCATACGTTCTTTTTAATATGTAAACAGTTTATTCAACGTCTCCTGCTTTTTGTTTGCCGGGGAGTACCGGCCGTATCCGTAATCCTTCTTATAAACGATACCACTTCCCCGGTTTTTTCGGCTTCAATAACCCGGTAGGCCGCATGCCCCTTTCCCTCCATGATATGAAATTCGGACAGGTGGTTGCCGGTTTCCGTCATACGTTTCTGCAGGGCTGCTGCATAGGCTACATGGATGGTTTGATCCGCACTGCCATGATATACCAATACCGGCGGTGCATTTTTTTTAATGACCGCGGCATCTTCCAGTCCGCCCCAGAAATCGATCACCCCGCTGATCTTCAGCGGAAGCGCCGGTTTTACATATGCCACATACAGGGCCGTCATAGCTCCCGCAGAACCACCGGAGATCATTAGCTTTTGGGCGTTTAGGGAATATTGCGCTGCATGATCCTTCAGCCACTGCATGGCAAGCGCTGCATCGCCGGCCGCCATACCGATGGCTTTTTGAAGCTCCGGATGAAAGTGCCCGCCTGCCGGCAACCCCTTACCCATATTGGCGCCCGCGCTTGCACCGGCCGTTTTATAGTATTTCAGGTACAGGCGGTAATTAACGGAAACTACCGCAATCCCCGATCGTGCCAGTTTTTCGCAGAGCGTTGCATTTCCGCCTTTATCACCACCGGCAAACCCGCCGCCATGAATAAAGAGCAGTACCGGCCATTTTTTACCGGCGGGTTCTTCAGGAATGTACAGATCGAGCGTCCGGTCGCAACCCGAATCCTTATCAAAAGGCGCAGAAGGCATGGGCGCATACCGGATATTTTGAATACGCCTTACAGTGCTTTCCGCCGTTTGTGCAAACACCATAACGGGAAAAAAAAGTACGGCCAGTATAAAAAGCAGGCCACTGATTGTTGTTGATCGTTCAGCACACATATACGGATCATTTATTTTTTAAAAAGGTATCAAAAAAGCGATACGCCGCTTCATTGGATGCATCATCCGGATCATGTTTGGGCCGGTTTGTCATGGCCACCCTGTTGGTATACCCCAATAAGCGATTTACCCGAACCACCTGGTTGAGCGCCGTCCACCGGTACACCGGATCGGAAGACCCACCCGATACCAGGAACGGGCGCGGGGCCATTAAGGCCATGATCTCATGCAGGTCATACCCTTCTTTGATCAATTTAGGATAAAGGCCTTTTGCATCCGCCGTGTTCCCGTTCTTTCGCCAGGTATCTTTCCATGGTGGCGGGTAGTACCCCAGGTACCAGGGCTCCCAGTAATTGACGGCACTCCCTTTGGTATCATCAAATACCACACCGGGGTCTGACCATACGGCGCAGGCAAATTTATCGAACAGGCAGGAGGCAAACATAGCCCACTTACCACCGAATGAATGCCCCATGATGCCGATCCGCTGCGCATCAACATAGGGCAGCCCGGCCAAAAGATACCAGGCATTTGCAGCCGTATAGGCCAGCATCGACAGCGGTGCCACCGTTGCCTGTTCAATGGATGGATAATAAACCGAATAGGTGCCGGCCTTGGAAGCTTCGGTGGTACCGATGGACAGGGTAACATAGCCTCTTTTAACCAGCTGATACGCAAAATCGCGGTTGGGCTTCCCGTTCCCGATGGCCGTTTCCGGTTCATAAAACGTAGTGATTACGGCCGGCAGCTTCCCCTTTGCGTTGGGTACACAGAGGTACGCAACGGTTTTTTCACTGGGCGTCCAGCTGAACCGGATCCGGTATTGCGTAAACCCCTCTCTTTGCCTGGTTTCCAGCACCTCCATCTGCTGTTTTTTGATCAATGCCGGCCACCGGCCCATCATCTGGTTCCAGGTGTCTGCAATTTCGGCCCGCCGTTTTTTCCATGCCTGCCGGGTTAAAACGGTATCGCCGTTATAAAACCGTAACAGCGGCCGGTAAGGACCGGTGTTGTCTTTTAATGCAGCGGGCGGGGAAAAGTACGGTGCTATGCGATCATCGACTGCATCCGTTGCTGATCGCTGGCCATTTACAGCACCTGTAATGCCAACGATTAACAGCAATATGAGCGGTATGTTTCTATGCTTCATATCTGGCTTTTATAGGATTTTGTTTCTTTTATTTTTTTTATTACAGCTGAAGGTACGCATCACCGGCTTTGTTGTTATACCGGCGGATACAGATCGTCATAGCCCCTCCCTCCTGTTGCCCGGTAATTTAAATGCGAACAGGGGCCTGCTATCCATCCTTTTTCCGGGTTCTGCGTTCCTGTACGGCCGCTTCTGTGATCGAATCCGTGTTGTTATGGCCCCAACTGCTTCTTATAAAATTGAGTACTGCGGCGGCTTCTTCATTACTCAGGAATTTAAATGATGGCATCTGGTTGGGATTGTTCGTTGTACGCTTTCCAAACAAAAACACATCGATCAGCTGCTGCGGCTGATTCAGCAAGGGCGTGGTGCGCAACGCCGGAAATATACCAGGCGTTCCCGCCCCGTCTTCCTTATGGCAGCTGGCGCAGTAAACGGTATACAGGCCCATGGCGTTTTCCCTGCTGACCTTTGTTTGCGGCGGTTTTCCTGAAAGCACTTTGGCCGTAACACGATCCGCCTTCGTGATGCGGATGATTTTATCATCACCGGCTGCCGGTTTACTATAGGGGTTCCAGTCGTGGTTACTTGTTGAAAGGTAAACATCACCCTCAGGCGATACACAAACCGCCCTTAGCCGGCCATACAGTTTATCGAGGTAGATCATTTCTTTAACAATGGAATGGCCGTCTTTTGAAAGATGGAGCACCCGGAGATTCCGGTCTTTTAAAGATACCAGCAACAGGCTGTTTTTCCATTCAGGGATTTTTGAGTGATTGTAAAACGCCATTCCGGAAGGAGCGATGGTGGGCGTCCAGGCCCGTAACGGGTCGATGGCATTTGCGCTGTCTGCAAACGCTTTTTCATCAGCACGATCCGCATTTCCCTCGATAGCGGACCATCCAAAGTTGCCGCCTTTGCGGATGAGGTTTACTTCATCATCTATTGCATCTCCATGCTCCGATGTATAGAGCCGGGCACTATCTGAAAATGCAAGTCCCTGTATATTCCGGAATCCTTTGGCCCAAACCGGGCTTCCGGGCACCGGGTTGTCAGCCGGAATACTGCCATCCAGGTTAAAGCGCAATATCTTTCCCTTAAGATCTGCGGCGTTCTGGGTACTGCCCTGCTGCGCCCCATCGCCCGTTGCCCAATATACTTTTTGATCCGGCGATATGGCCACCCGGCTGCCATAATGCCCGCGAAAACCGGAAACCGCCGCAATGATTTTAGGTTCAACGAGCGTATCTTTCTGAACCAGGTACCGCACCAGCTTTAACCCAATGCTATCCTTTATGGCAAACGTAGAGGCCGCAAATAAATAAGACCGGCCGGTTGCGGAGTCCGGTGCGGAAGCGGCCATACCTAGGAGGCCTGCAGTGGTCTTGCCCGCAACATCCTGCATACGAAGCAATAGTTTACGCTTTCCGCTGGCAGCATCCAGCCGGTAAATGCGGCCTTCCTGTTCATTATACCAGAGCGTATTATCAGGCCCCCACAGCAGCTCCCAGGGCACCTTATTATTGGTTGAAACCTCCTGCACACTCAGAACGGATGTATCCAATACAATATTAAACAGGGTCTGCGGATCCCGTTGTGCCTGCCGGCATTGGAAAAGGATACAGCTGATTGCCATAGCGCATGCACCGGTTATTATTTTAATACCGGCTGGTTTTTTTTTCATTGTTGATCGGGTTTATGATTCATTAATTTTTCCAGCAGCCAGCTATCCATCCGTACCCGCTGCTCCGGGGTGTACTGATGTCCTGATTCTTTAACAATGAGCAGTTCTTTGGGCGCGCGGATCGTATTATAAACCGCATATGCGGTCGTTGGCGGACAGGTTTCATCATTAAACCCCCAGCTGTAAAAGCCCGGTATGCGGATCAGCCGGGCAAAATTGGCCATGTCATAATACCTGGATGTTTCCACTTCGTCTTTTGTTACCTTATCTGCATCTTTAAGCATATGCGGCCAGCCCCCGGTTCTGCCATATAAGTAACCGGTTAAATCGGCCAGCCCGGGAAAATAAGCTACCATATATTGAACCCGCCTGTCCAGCGCCGCCGTTGCAATGGTAAGCGCGCCGCCCTGGCTGCCGCCGGCCACGGCCAGGTTCTTTCCATCAAACCGGGGCAGGCTGTACAGGAAATCGACCGCACGGATGCACCCCATAAATACGCGTTTAAAATAATAGCGATCCCGGTTGTCATGATCAAATAACGGATACCCTTTCAGCCTTCCGTTTGCGATGGCTTTATAGGCACTGTCCGGAAGTGTGAAGGGCAGCCCGTGTATGCCGATGCGCAATACGATCACTCCTTTTTCTGACAGGGAAATATCAGGACTGTAACGCCCCACGCCTGCTCCCGGAACTTTTAAAACCGCCGGATACCTGCCTGCTTTTTTGGGCATGCTCAATACCCCGTAAATACGGGATTCCAGCTGGTAATTTTGCACGCTTATGGCGTATACGTTTACCGTGCCGGTGCATTGCCCGGGCAGCAGGGTCATCGTTGCATCCATTGGGATCCGGCCGGCATCCGCCTTTGCCTTATCCCAGAATGCCAGGAAGTCTGCAGGCACCGTTGTAGTGGGCCTGATCTGCTCCGGCTCAAAAGCCGCAGTGGCCAGTCCGCGGTAAGACTTGCCATCTATATTTACCGTAACAACGCAACGCAGGAAACCCGGCACTTTCAGCGATCCGCCATCAACTACGCCGCTGCCTTTTTTCAAAACCAGATTGCCTGTTGTTCCGGGAGGCATACGCTCCAGGCCCACCTCGTAGGTGACCTGAACATCCTCCAACGGTTTATTATCCTTCGTTACTTCAACCGAAAACAAAACCTTTTCACCCATCTTATAAACCCAGTCTGCATGATCTGCCGTTACCTTAACGGCCACCGGCTGCGCAGCAGTGGTTATACAGGTTATGGCCCAACACAGGCAAAGGGCTGTTAATTGCATCAAACGGCTTATCATAAAACAAAGTGCATTAAGGATCATTATACATTTAATTTCCAGGGTTTGCGGTATTCATACGACAGCATTTTATTGGCTGCTTCTGAATTTGTAAACCGTTCGTTTACCGAATCCCACTCCAGTCTTTTTTTTGTTTGCATGGCAATGGTACCCAAATGTGCCATTGTTGTGGACCGATGGCCTGTTTCCAGCGTGGCCCAGGGCTCGTTGCGCGACTTTACACAATCCAGGAAGTTCCGTATATTACTAAAGGTACTGTTCTTATAGCTGCCCCCCGGAAATGCAGGATCATTCTTATTCAATATGAAATTTTCTGCCTGCGGCTGCGATGGCCAGGTCTGGAATTGCCCGGGTTGGGCAGGTATCACTTTGTAATCATCCTCCCCGGTATACAAAGTTCCATTGGTACCCCTGAGCTCCAGAAAGCCATGCGGCACAAAACTGCCGCTACTGGCTTCCAGGATCGTTACCGTTACTAAAACACCGGATCCAAACTCGTACGTTACATGCATCGTATCCGGAATTGTACGATCATCATCCAATACATATTTACCCCCGTGTGCACTAATGGCAACGGGTGCTTCTTCGCCAATTAACCAGCGGATCAGATCCAGGTAGTGAATGCCATTATTTGACAACTGGTTGGCGTAATCATCCCACCAGCGAAACATATAGGGGGCTATATTGTATTGATACGGCCGGTAAGCCCGGGGCCCCAGCCACAGATCCCAGTCAAAGTTTGCGGGAGGAGCTTCGGGCTTCAGCTTTCCAATACCGTTGGTAAACATATTGCTTACATGGCAGCAGGTGCCAAAGGTTATTTTTCCTATTTTACCCGCCGGTATTTCTTTAGCCAGTTTTTGAAATACAGGTGCCGCCCGCCGGTTTAACCCAACCGTTATAATCTGTTTACTGTTCTTTCCGGCATTCACCATCGCCCGTCCTTCCCGGATCGTTTTTGATAACGGCTTCTCCACATACACATCTTTCCCGGCCTTAATAGCATCCACCGTCTGTAATGCATGCCAGTGATCGGGCGTAGCGATGCATACAGCATCAATGCTTTTATCATCCAACACCCGGCGGTAATCGGCAAACTGCTTCACCTGGTTGGGAAACTGCTCGCCCATTTTGGGAATCTGGGCAGGTGTAGCCTTTATATAGCGGGGATGCACCTCCGCATAGTTGCGCGTAACATACGGTTTATATACATCGCAGAGCGCTGCTACTTCACAGTCCGGCTGTTGCATAAATAACTGCAACAGCTGGCTCCCGCGGTTACCGATGCCAATAAAGCCGGTGCGTACGCGATCATTAGCTCCCATAATCCTTCGGCGGGAATCAATGAACGGTGCCGCAAATGTGGTTGAACCGACTCCTGACACGGTTATGCCGGTTAACGCCAGTGAAGACCTTTTTATAAAATTCCTTCTGGTGGATTGTATGGTCATACGCTTATTTTTATTACCGGGGTTGTTAACTATTTTTATTATGCCTCAGGAAAACAGAATGCGGTATGCTCCATCAATGCCGTTTCCTTAAGCATTTTTTATGGTTGCCGCAGATACGCAGATTGCGCCTGCGGCGCTTTTCTGCGACATTGTTGTAGTTAAAGCCGATACCAAATCTGCGCAACCTGTCACGCACCGGACGTGATCTGCGGCTTTAAGGAAACAACATTGAATGCGCCATCACCATCCCGGGTTCTGTTTCAGGTTATCATTCAACAAAATTTCACTTTCCGGAATGGAGTTCAGATAGTCCCGGCCCAGCTTGAACCCATACCCGGAAGGCATGGATTTCTGAAACGGATCCAGGAAGCCCTGTTCATCTACCGGGAAGGGATTTTTCGCAATCTGCGAGGCCTTAAAGCCTTTGGGCCGGGTACCCACGATCAATTCGTCTGCCGCGGCCCAGCGGGCAATATCATTCCAGCGGAAACCCTCTGCGGCCAGTTCTACCCTTCGCTCGCGGCGGATCTCGTTGATCAGCGGCGATAGCTGCGGGAAGTCCCATTTCGGATCTGTGGCAATACCGGAAATCAGCAGGTTGGGCATCGCCACGCGGTCGCGCAACGGTTTGATCGACTTGTCGATATCTGCCTGTGTAAGGGTACCCAATTCGGCCTTGGCTTCTGCATAGTTGAGCAGCACTTCCGCATAGCGGTAGATGATACCGGGCGACTCTTCGTATTGCTGCACATGGTAGGCCATCGTGGGGTTATAGCCTTTCTGGATGATGTAGCCGCTGGGTGCATTATAATCGGCAGCTGTATTGAGTTGTGCATAAGCTCCACTCCAGTTTTCTGTACTGCCGTTTGGCTGAATTTTCCAAACCTGGTCGGGTGTAGCAATGGTTTGATAAAAACGGGGGTCCCGGTTCTGGGCTTCCTGCGCCAGTGTATTGTACCCCTGAAACTGGTCGTTGCCGGTAATGGGTTTGCCGTTGGTGCAGAGGTAGGCATCGGCCAGCTGCCGGGTGATGGTCCGGTTGGTGGGGGTGGTCATCCGGTAAAAGCGGTCATTTGTAAAATCCGGATCCCCGCCCGTAAGGCTGTTATCATATTTCCGCCAAAACATCATTTCGCTATTGGTACTGTAGTCCATCATCGCAAACAGGTCCTTGTAATCGGACTGGGGTTTACCGGTATTGTACACGCTGTATACTTTTGCATCGATTACCTTACCTGCGGCTTCGGCTGCCTTTGCAAAATACACCTCGGGTTTGGCGTTTTCCACGCCGAAGGGGGTGCCTGCATGGTATTTCTCCCAGGAGCCTTCATACAGGGCCACACGGCTTTGGATTAACAAAGCGATCCAGCGGTTGATCCGCCCGGCGCCGGAGGTTTTATCGGAAGTCAGGTACAGCGCGGCCGAATCCAGCTGACCGATGATAAAATCCGCAACGGCATTCCGTGGATCCCGCGGATTAAACAACTCGGGGGCATCAACCGCCAGCTCTTTTGTAACGATCTGTATCGCACCGTAACTCTGCAATAACTTAAAATAGATCAACGCCCGGAAGAAATACGCTTCACCCAGGTATTGCTGGTATTGATCAAGCTTATAGTTTTTCTCTACTCTCCGGTAATTGTCAAAGAAAAAATTGATCCGGCGTACATCGGCAAAACTAATCGTACCGGAGGTGGTAACTGCGCGTGTACCCTGGAGCCGCTGATTGGGCGTATTGGTTACCTGGTTATCGCTTTCGTAGTCGCTCCCGTGATTTTCATATTTGGGAAAATTGGCGGAACTGTAGAACGAATTGATATAGGTGCGCATCTGGTCGGGCGTTTCAAAAAACACATCCGATGTGGTTGCATCCAGGGGTTCGCGATCAAGAAAATTTTTATTACAGGCACTGAGCAGCAGTATTGCCGGTACCATTATGATGATGAAGTACTTTTTCATGATATTCATAGTTACATATTAGAAGGTAAGATTCAATCCGAATGAAAGGGCGCTGGTTTGCGGGTAGATCATACCGGCGGTCTGGTACCCTCCGAAACTCCTGTCCGAGGCAATCATCGTTTCGGGGTCAAACACCTTGGGCACACGGGTGATCAGTATTAAATTTTCTCCTGAAAGATATACCCGGAGGTTACTGATCTTCACCCTGCGCAGCAATTCTGCCGGCAGTGTATACCCCAGCTGAACATTGCGGAGCCGCAGGTAGGCAGCGTTCAGCAGGTACCGGCTTTGCACCTGCCGGTTCTTATTGGTTTCTGCCGTAAAATAGGGCTTGGCCAGGTAGGCGTCCGTATTGGGGCCCAGGATATTGGTTTCATCAGCAGGACGCCAATAATCCAGGTTGGGTGAGTGCTTAAAAACGGCCGACCCGCTCCAGGCGGTGGTCAGGCCCCAGAATACCGGGGAATCCGTACCGGGGTAATAATCCTGTTTTCCAACGCCCTGCCAGAACATCGAAAAATCGAACTGCCGCCAGTTTACGCCACCGGTAATGCCGATGTTGTATCTTGGCTGGTTATTGCCAATCACCACCAGGTCCCCATGATTACTTAGTGACCGCTGCCCGTCATTAATGATGCCATCGCCGTTCACATCCTTATACTTCATATCCCCGGGTCCCCAGGCATTCCAGTATTTGGATTGGTCGGCCATCGGCTCACCCTGGCTCTGGATCAGCCCTTCGCTGATAAAGCCCCAGATCTCCCCCACCTGTTTGCCGTTATACCAGGTATCAATACTTCCCTTATCATTCCGGTATTGAAGGATCACCGAACGGTTGTCGCCAAAGCTCACACTTGCATTATAGCCAAACCCGGGCGATACCTGGTCCTTCCACGACAACACCAGTTCAAACCCGGTGGTAGACAGCTTTGCATTGTTGGTAGGCGGAGCCGTTGCCCCGATCTGGTACGGCAGGCTAAGGGCGGGCCCCACCATATCATCCGTTATCCGTTTGTACCAGTCAGCCGTCAGGTTTAACCGGTTATTCAGGAATGCCGCATCGATCCCTCCGTTAAAGGAGGTAATGGTTTCCCAGGTCAGACCGGCACTCTTCAGCAGGGGAACGTTGGCAAAGGGCGGCCGCACGCCGTCAATGATCCAGTTTAGCTGACTGCCCGTGGGTATCGTGGCCAGGTACCGGTAGTTTTGCTCATTTAACAAGCCGGTTGAAATAATATTCTGATTACCTAAGGCCCCGTAGGAGGCCCTTAATTTAAGGGTATTTACATAGGGTTTAATGGGCTCCCAGAAACGCTCCTTTGAAATGGCGTACCCAATGGCGCCCGCGGGGAAAAAGCCCCATCGCTTCCCTGGCGCAAACCTGGAAGATCCGTTATACCGCGCACTGAATTCGACCAGGTACTTTTCGTCGAAGTTATAGTTAAGCCGGCCGAAGACCCCCTGCGTGGCCCAATGATAGATCTGGTCACTTACAACGCGCGTACCCAATGATCCGCTGATGGAGGGCACATCCACATTAACCAGGTTGGCACCAGACCCGCTCAGCCCGGTATAATACCGGTATTCCTGTTCATAACCCGCCAGCGCTTTCAAATAATGCCGGTTTACTTTTCTTTCATAAGAAGTTGTTCCATTGATAAGCGTGTAAATGTTCTGGGAAAATGCCGATGCATAGCCTGCCACGGGTTTTCCGATATTGGCAAATTGGCCGGTGCCCAGTTCCACCGGTACGGGCCGTGGGTTAGAGGTGCTCCGGTAGCCCTGGTTATTGTAATTATAAGAGAACAGGGTTTTCCAGCCTTTAACGGGTTCCAGCTCACCGCCCAGGGTGATGAAAAAATCGTTCGTATACCCTTTATCCCGGCCGGTACCCTGCAGGTACCGCACCAGGGGGCTTTGTACCGTTCCGTTGATATTATAAAACGGCATCATGGGCGCAAAGGTCAGCAGCCCGTTAAAAAAGTGCTCGCGGCCTACAGTAGTATAGCCAATGGGATAATCAGTTTTCCCGGAGGCATACTTTACGCTGGAATTGAATTTGAGCCAGGATGTGATGGTGGTATTATAGTTGCCGATGAAATTAACACGCTTGTAGCTGTCATTACCCCACTCGTATAAACCGTTCTCATTTACGTATCCGCCGCCCAGATAATACTGGTTACGCTCATTGCCCCCGGAAACATTGATATTGTGTTTTTGATTGAATGTGTGGTCCCGCATCAGGAGGTGCGGCCAGTCGTTATTGGCATTTCCATCCCGGCGGCCGCCAAATAAATTATCGATCGGCTTATCCGGATTATATTCATACGGGAAGGAACCATTTATATAATCCTGAATGCGTTTCATTTGTTCCTCACTGTATACGGCCGTTGCCTTGGCATTGGCAGCTGCCTGGTTATAGGCGGTAGCCCAGGTATAGGAATCTACAAAGCTGGGCAAGCGGACAGGACTCTCCCACGACAGGTTGTTGGTATACTGAATATTGACGCCACCGCCCTTGCTTCCCTTTTTGGTGGTGATCAGGATCACTCCAAATGGCGCCCGCGATCCGTAAATAGCAGATGCCGAAGCGTCTTTCAGTATGGAAACACTTTCAATGGATTCCGGATCCACATTGTTGATGTTCATTTCCACCCCGTCTACCAGGATCAGCGGGGATGCATCCCCCTGGATGGAACCCATCCCCCGGATGTTCCAATTGGCGGCGGAGCCCGGCTCGCCACCCCGCATATTCATGGTGATATTGAGGTTGGGTGAAGCGCCCTTTATAAGATCACCCACATTGTTTGCGGCACGATCCTTTAACCGCTCACCGGAAATTACGTCAACGGCACCTGTCAGATTACTTTTCTTCTGTGTTCCATACCCCACCACTACCACTTCATCCATGGAACCCTTTGATAGTTTCATCGCAACATCCACTGTTGCAGAGGCCCCCACCTCCCGCCGTATGGTATCCATCCCTATATACGTAAATACCAGCCACTTTCCCGGGCTGGCTGAAATGGCGTACCGGCCGTTCTGATCCGAAAGGGCGGCATCGGCGGAGCCTTCCACATTGACCGTAACCCCCTCCAATGGCGTATTACTTCCTTCCTGTGTGATTGTTCCCGTAACCGTTTTTGTTTGTGCATTCAGCTCAAACCGGGTTGCGCCCGCAAACAACACCCAAAGCAGCAGGCACCGGTACATGAGGTTTCTTTTTTTCATGTGTAACAAGTTTTCGTTTAGTATTTATTAGGCACCGGGTAACCGTGTCTGATCAACCTAACGGTTACCGGCTTTTCCAAAACATGTGTTGAACGGTGGCCGGTACCACACTCCCGCAGGGTTTGCATGGGTAACGGTACTGCTCCCGGCCAGAAACCCTTCAGGAACAAGCGCGCTCAAAAAGGCGCGAAGAAAACCATCCAGCTCTTTGTCATATTCATTGTAGTTTGAGAGGAATTGCTTCCTCTATTTAAAGAACATACTGATATCGCTCCAGCCGCTCCAGCCTTTGGATGCGGCTCCGTACCTTGGAAAACTGCCGATCATTACCCGGCCGGTTATCTGTTCGTTTTTATTATTCCGGATCTTTATAGCACCTGTGTTGATGCCAAACTGCTGCAGCAGCAATTTTTTCCGTTCATCCGGCCGGCCGTTTTCCAGTACGGCACCTTCAGCGGCGGTTAACAGGTAATGTTTACCCGCCGGATCAAAACCATAATGATGAAAGGCAATGGCATACCTGGTATTCCTGAAACGATTGCCGGTAAATGTATAGTGGGTGGCAAAGGTTTCATCGCCGGGGTCAATGTTGTTGAAAAGCGGAACAGAAATAAACGGGTAAGCCGGGAATATGCCCGTTCGTATAAAGGTTGAATTTGTAACACTGCCATAATCGCAATGGTCACGAAACCGTACAAAGTCGCCGGTACAATCTTCAAAATAACAATCCGCTACCTGCACGTTAGATGCATGATGCGCATGATACATAAAGTGCGAATGGCTGTCGATACCTACCCGTTTAAACGTGCACCTGCTGTATGTAACAGCGGACGTTCCCGGCTGATGCGCACCGGTTGCACCAAAAATGATCCCCCGCATATCCGTCCAGGAGCAATCCTCAACCCGTATATTTTTGGTGGTGCCCCCTTCCCCGGATGTTATCTGCAGTGCATAGCCCAGCTTTCCGCTGCCTGTAAACCGGAAGTTACGGATCACCATGTTCTGTGTATTCTTTATCACCATCAATACGGATTGCTGTTGATACCCAACGGGCACTGAAAATATTGTTTGATCGCCCGCGCCCTCCAGTATCAGCCTGTTTTTCTGGTTTCCCATCTCCGCCAGTACCAATGCCTTTTCGGTATACGCCCTCCGGTAATCGCCTCCGGTAAATGTTACCGTTACCGCCTCTTTTTGGAGGAGGCTTTGAATACCGGCCCAAAAGCCCGCGTCTAAAAAATCTGCTGCATCGTCTGTTGTCAGCCCGCTGGCATCACCCCGTTTGTCGGGGGCTACATAACGGGTTGCCGCATTACCCGGTAATGCGGCAAACAGCACCCATAAGAAAAACAATGGTTTCATTTCACTTTCTTTTCCGGCGGCGGCCTTTTGTTCATTTATAAAACCCGAAAAATCGTTTTATACCGGTCTTGCATATATCCGCAAGCAGGTCAATCAATCGTTTCCTTTGGCGGCACATTCCTACCGGCCCCCACATAGCCTTTATTCTGATTGATGATGCCCTGCGAATTGGCATCAATGACGGTTTGAGGTACCGGCCATAACACATGATAAGGACTCAGCGTAAATTCATCCCCCGCAACCGTTTTAACGCCTTTGTTAAAAAATTCCGTTTTTTCCATCATCCGGTCATACCAGAAATTCACTTCTGAAAAGTTCTGCGCAGCATACACTTTACCGTTATAGGCGGCTTTACCGGTCTTTGCAAAGAGGAACGCGATCCTGGTGAGTTCACATTTCCGGGGCTCTTCATAAAAGAGTTCCCGTGCCCGTTCATCCAGGATGGTGCCTATATTCAGTGCGCCGGCATCGGTATAAGACGCAGCCCCCGCCCGATTGCGAACGGCGTTTACATCGGCCAGTGCCAATGCATTTTCACCCTTCCAGTAATGCGCTTCTGCACGAAGCAGATAGGTTTCTGCCAGCCGGAAAATATACCAGTCCGTATTACCGCCACGCGGCTGCACCCGTATAGGATCCGGGATAAACAGTTTGTAATGCGGCCACCCGCCACACCAGTTGCGGATCGTGTCTTTTGTCAGTACACGGCCCTGGTCGTCTGTAAGCTGCAGGTGTTTGCCATAATAGGAATCCTTACCCTTTAGCTGGGGATTGTTATATACCAGGTCTTCCATCCGCATCCAGTTTCCAGGTGCATGCCGCAGGTCATTGGCATCGTCCCAGATCATGCGGGTACTGTAATTGGTACCCCGGCCCTTATTTACGCCGCCGCCCACCCGCTCTACCTGCGGAATCTCCAGGCCGTTTACCTTGGAACACCCTACGTTCCCATTTGGGGTCATGATCGCATTGGTGGTATTGCCCCAGTTAGGCGTAAAAATATACATCGACGTCATGCCGGCGGCAACATTACCCGGCATCCCGTACCGGTCGATCACTGAAAATATTTCTTCTTTATTGGCCGCACTTGTTTTGTTCAACGGCCGGTGCAGGTCCCAGATCACATTCCGGGTATTATCATTTACATCTGTTCCAAACCGGGCCGTCATCAGCTTATGGGTTCCGTCAATCACTTTTGAAGCGGCTGCAATGGCCTCATCAAACGCTCCCAGGGCCAGGTAAACCTTTGTCAGCAAATGATAGCAGGCTGCCCGTGATACTTTCCCTTTATCGATGGTTTCGGGCACCCATTGTATGGCAAACTCCAGGTCGGTTCTCAGTTTCTTCAGGATCGCCTCCCTGCCTGTGGAATAAAAGTCCAGTTGGGGCGATGCAATCTGTTTTGAGATCCAGGGAACGTCGCCAAAACGGTTTACCAGGAGGTAATACCAGAAAGCCCGGTGAAAATAGGCGGTGCCCAAAACAGCATTTTTTTCATTATCGCCTGCATACGCAGGTTTGTCGATGTTATAAATAACAAGGGAAGCGCTTTTAATAGCATCATACGCCTTGTTCCAGCAGTCTCCGATGCGGTTGTAGCTGGGATCATTCAATACGCCGTCCGGTACCACCAGGCGGTTCATATCCCTGCTGGGAAAGGTTTTATCCGTAGTGCCGTCGATCATCGACTCCGTAAACAGGTACTCCGTAAACATGGCCGGTGCAAATGTGCCGTCCATATAATGATCCCGGATGTTGCGGGTACTGGAGGCCAGCACGGCGTACATGGCTTTGGCATCCACCAGGGTTGCATCTGGCGTACTGATGGACAGCGGATTCGGGCGCAGAAATTCTTTTTTACAGCCGGTTGCTATACAGATTGCTGTAAACAAGACCATTCCTTTTATAGATATCAATAACCGGTTCATAATAAAATAATTTAAAAATTCCTATAATGAAAGATTCAGACCAACGGTTACATAGGACGGGGTTGGCCCTATATATTCCGGATCCCAGAACACGTAATTCTTTGTAAACACCGCCACGTTCCTGGCCGAAACATTGAACCGTAACTGTGATAGTTTGGCGCGCTCCAGCAACTTTTTGGGAACGGTATACCCGATAGAAATATTATCGAGCCGTATAAACGAAATATCCTGCCATACATCGAACGTTACGCCGCCCACATTTGAATTGAGCCGGGCAAAATCATTGCGCGGGTGCTCCGGTGTCCAGTAAGGAATCGTAAATGAATTGTACCGCTCCAGCGTGATGGAATAGCTGTGTTTTGCCTCATTAAACAACCGTTTATGTCCCCAATAGGAATAGGCGGAAAACGAAAAATCAATATTCTTAAATAACTGGAATTCGTTGCGCAATGTAAACCGGAAGCGCGGTTCTGTATACCCCTGGAATTGCTTGTCATCGTTGGTAAATGCATAATCCTTATTCACATCCTCCAGTTTCATATCTCCCGGTGCAAGCTTATATTTTGCGGCCTCCGCTTCTTCTCCCTGCTGCCATACGCCGGCTACCTTAAAACCCCAGATGGCATCAATAGCATGTCCTATAAACCATTTATTCAGCAGGTCATCCGCTTCCCGCTGCCCCACAACATTACCCTCTGCATCCAGTATATTCATTTTATTGCCATACAATGCAACGATCTTATTCCGGTTCAGCGAGAAATTGAAGGTCGTATTCCAGGAAAAATGATCTTTTATGATATTCCTCGATTGCAGGCTAAGCTCAAAACCCTTGTTATTCACCTGCCCCAGGTTAGAAGGCACCGATACATATCCCGTAACGGAGGGCAGGGCCCGGTTTACCAGCAGGTTATTGGTCATCATGGAATATCCTTCCAGGCTTCCGCTGATACGCTGGTTAAACAAACTGAAATCCACGCCTACATTGAGCGACCGGGTGCGCTCCCATTGCAGGAACTCGTTTCCCATCGCATTCGGGTACAGATACGACTCCTGGTAGGGATTGCCACTTCCATCCACATAAGTGATCAGTCCGTTGGCTAAGGTGGGCAGGGCATCATAAATACCAACGGAGCGGTTGCCCGTTTCGCCCCAGGATACCCGTAGCTTTCCGTAGCTGAGCCAGGATGTTTTCATAAAAGGCTCATCGGAAAATACATACCCCAGTGCAACCGACGGAAAGGTAGCCCGCGGGTTATTGATACCAAATGCCGAATAACCATCCCGCCGTACCGTTCCTGTGATCATATACCTCGACTTAAACGCGTAAAACAAGCGGGCCATATACGCATCCCCCGTGCTATAGGTGTCTGAACTGGTTAGTTTCGTTACTGTGGCAGCGCCCATATCATGATAGCCCAGCACATCGCTCGGTACAAACCCACGTCCGTCCATCGACTGCTGCCAGGTCCGGTATTTCTCTGCATTCGCCAGCAAGGTTACATCAAACTGGTGCACATTGCTGATTGTACGGCTCCATTTCAGCAGGTTGTCTACCTGCCAGTTAAATCCGCTGGATGTGTTCCGGATGGCGATGCCTCCCTGCACTTTGTACTCCGGGTGCTGCGACATATTGTGCAGGTACAGTTCATTATTGGTGAACCGCGGTGAATAATATACTTCATAAGAGATGCCCAGGGGGAGCGATAATTTGGCAAACAGTGTATTATCAAGCGATTTATAGGTATAGGACCGTTCTGTATAATACCGGTCGATCAACGGATGCCGGTTGGCTACGGCATCGTCAATCGGATAGATCTTATAAGTACCATCCGGATTGGTGGGCTGCCCCCAGGGAGAGATACCATCATATTGCCCCCAGGCCACCGGCGCCCCGCTTTCATCCCTTACAGAAAACATGGAGTTAACCCCCACCATTAAAAAGTCGGTAACATTAGCATTCAGCCGCAGCCGGCTCCGGTAAACCGAATAATCATCTCCCACTACGGCGCCTTCATTCTTATCGTGCCCTACAGACCAATAGTAATTGACCCGGTTCGATTTACCGGAGAGGTTGGCATTATAGCTTTGTTGCGATCCGGTGCGGAAGACCATGTCCTTCCAGTCGGTACTTTGCCCTTTCACATAGTTTTCCCGCTCTACCTGCGACATGCCCAAACGGCGCAGCCAGACATCAGTAGGATCGCCCTGGGCATTATCGAAAGCCCGCCAGTCGGCCAACGTAACGCCGGCAGGCAATTGATTGGGATCTTCAAACACATAGCCCGGCGCCGTACGGTTACCACTTTTCAGCACATCCGATCGCCACTTAATAAATTCATACGGCCCATAAACATCTTCCGAACGGAAAAGATCCACAATTCCCCTGGTAATATTGACGCCGACCCTCGGTTTTTCCGTACGCCCCAGGCGGGTATTTATAATGATTACACCATTGGCCGATTTAGCTCCGAACACGGCGGCCGAACTGGCATCTTTCAGTACGTCCATGGATTCAATATCCGTGGGATTGATATCTGCAAGATCCCCGTTATAAATCACCCCGTCCAATACGATCAGCGGATCCGTGCTGGCCTTCAACGTTCTGCGCCCCCGGATTTCTATGCTTCCCCCGCCCTTTGCGGAGGTGGTCAGCCCGATGTTTAGACCGGATACATTACCCCGCATCAGCTCCTGGATATTCCGGGGATTTTCAATCTCCAGCTTTGCGGTTTTTATGGTGCTTACAGACCCCGTCAGGTCTCTTTTCCGCATGGTTCCGTATCCTACCACCACTACTTCGTCCATCGCGCTTTTCGACAATTTCATGATCACATCCACTGTTGCAGCAGCTCCCGCGCTGATCCGTACGGTATCCATTCCCACGTAGGTAAACACCAATACCGCAGCAGGTCCGGCTGCAATCGCATACCGGCCGTCTTTATCAGATACGGTATTACCAGCCGCGCCCGCCACATCCACGGTAACGCCCTCTAAAGGGGCATTTGTTCCTTCCTGCGTAATTTTTCCCGTAATCGTTTTTGTTTGTGCATGCAGCCGGAAATGGGTTGTGCCTGCAAGCAATAGCGAAAGAAGCAAACACCGGTACAACAGTTTTCTCTTTTTCATTTTGTAACAAATTTTTCGTTTAATATTCATTCCGGGTACGTAACCGGAAATACGGTTACGATCAACCCGCCCGCACCTTTTCCTGTGGCAACTTCCAGGCAACTGCAACAACCCGGTATGCCGGATCTATTGTATCATCTTCAGGCTGGTATCAAAATCCGTATAGTGATAGTAGTTACCCGCCATCCAGAAAAGAACCGGCCTGCGCCCCCTGCCCCTGCTTACCGCGTAGGGGCGTATATTATCCACCAAAGACCGGCTGGTAACCGATACCCGCTGCGCCGTGTTTCCTGCCGTTAACTGTTCTATTTCAAACTTCCCGTTTATTTGCCGGGATAAATAGATGTTCCCCGGGTTGGCATGATCCAATACAATACCGCCCGAGTAATGCGCTTCCAGCAATTTTTTACCGGGTTTTATAATGGTTATATAGGGCCCCGCATCCGCAATTTTTTTTGTATCCCAGCGCTTCCCGTTCCACCAGGCGTAATAATACCGGTGCACTGTTTCTGAAGGATACCTTGCATAGGTAACTACGGGCCGGTTTGCGGCATCCAGTGCAATGTCCCAGATCCAGCTGCGGGCCTTTCCTGCCGCCGGGTCATACACTTTGCCAACACTGCTGATCAGCACCGGCAGATCGCCGAACCCGCCGATCCTTTTCCCGTTTGTCTGGAAGAAAGCGCCCTTTTCATAATACATATGATGTACAGAAATATCGGCACCCTGTTTGGGATGGCCATTGGTAAACAGGAAATCAATCCTCGATTTATTATCCGTGGCATATTTTACATATTGCGGCGTATTGCGGCCGCCGTTATCCAGCAGGTTTGTTTTTTTGCTCCAGGTATCACCCTGGTCATCACTGTAAATACAATAAATGCCCGTTTCGCCCCAGGGCTGGTTGATGCCGTTTTGCCGGCGAACGATATTTCTTCCGAAAAGATAGATCCGGTTGTGCTCATCCTGCAGCATAACGGGGTTCATATAACAATAGAAATTAACGGAGTCTTTCTTCAAGATCACCCGTTCTTCTTCCCAGGAAGTGATATCTTCCGGGTTCACTGTTTTGCGCATAAAAATATCGCCGTTGTGATGACAATAAAAGGTCAGCAGCCGGTGATCGGGCAGAAATAAAAAAGAAGGAACATCATGATCATCCTTTTGTAGTTTTTCATGCAGGGTATATTCCTGCATTTTATGGGTGCGCAGATCCAAAGAGCGTACCATTACATCGCCTGCGTTATTGATATATCCAAAGTACACCGCCTCTTTTTTTTTCCTGTGATAAATGGCACGGGGATCGGAGAACCAGCACCAGGCTGCATCCGCCGCGGCTACCGCACTGCCCTCCTGCGCCTGCACCGGTTTTTCCGGGAAAAGCAATGCCAGTAAAAAAACAAACAGACGATAATTCATATAGAAAATTATTTGCTGCGGGTTAAGGGTCGCCCGTCATTTACTACGTATCCGTTACTCCGGCTGCAACAATTGATCATCCAGCAACCGGGCACTTTCTTCATCCAGGAACACCGATGCATTGGAGTGCGTTCTTAAAATTGTAGAAGGATACAGCGGGGATAACGCTTTGTAAAAAGTATTGTATACCGCCTGTGCCTTTGCGGCCGATGGAACGATGCAGTACAGACCGGATCCTTTCATCAATGCCGGAATGGTAAGCGTTAGTGCCGTTGCCGGTACTTCTGCCAGTAATTCAAAGCAGCCGTCGTTCACCTGCTGCTGCCTGCAAATGCCATCCAGCGCTACCACCTTCACCGTTTCACTATCTGCAAAATCGGCCACGGGCGGATCGTTGAACGCCAGGTGCCCGTTCTCGCCAATGCCCAGGCAAACAACATCGATGGGGTGCTTATGGAGCAGTGCGGTATACCGGTAACATTCGGCAGCCAGGTCCGGCGCATTTCCATTCAGGTAATAAACGGCCCGGAACGGAGCTTTGGAAAACAGCCGGTCTTTCAAAAAATTGCCAAATCCCTGCGGCGCATCAGCCGGCAATCCCACATACTCATCCATATGAAAAGCGTTGATCCGTTCCCAGTTTATATCCTGTAACAGCAAGGCCTCCAGAAATTCGTTTTGGGAGGGTGCTGCGGCAAAAATGATATTCACCACTTCCTGCTGCCGCAGCAACTGCCCTACCTGCCGGGCAACAGCCACTGCAGCTGCCGCGCCCATCGCCCCACGCGTGGAATACTTTTTTATGCGCACATTATTTTTTACTTCACCCATGTCCATTTGTTTCTTATTGATTGATTAAATTTTAAAATGTCTTTCCTGTTAGCCCAAGGTTGCTGAACCGGATTCATACCTCCGCAATGCCCGGAAAACCGGGTACCCCGGCTACCTTCCGGTGCTTCGCTGCCAATTCCTGATCCTGTGCCCACGTACTGCATAAAATATCAGATATGCATAACAGGGGATCAGGATCGCGTATGCGGCGCGCACGTTGAACACATCCGCAAAATATCCGTATACCAATGGCATGATAGCGTTGCCGCAAAGTCCCATGATCATCAGCGAAGCGCCGAGTTTTGTAAAGCGCCCCAGCCCGTCCAGCGCCAGCGGCCAGATACCCGCCCATACCAGCGAATTGGCCAATCCCAGTAATACCAGGAACCAGATGGAGATATCGGCCTTATGTCCCAGCAGGGTCACCGGCCCTTCCGTAAAAAGGATCAATGCGGATAATACCAGCCCGAGGGTCGTACATATCTTTAAAGCGGTAGCCTGACTGAAGAACCGGGGTATACAAACAATTCCGATTACATACCCGGTGATGGTTGCTGCCAGCGTATACGAGGGAAAGACCTTGGCTTCCAGTAGCTGAATGCCCATGCTTCCGGCATAATTGATGATGGTATCGATGGCCACGATCTGTGTTCCTACGTGTAAAAAAATGGCAATTGCTCCCAGCACCAGGTGCGGAAACTGAAAAATGGAGGTCTTGCCCGAATTGGCCTGGGCTACGGTTCCGCTTTCCGCTTCGGTGTTGATCTCAGGCAGGGGAGAATACCGCACCATGATCCCTAAAATAAAAAGTACGCTGCCCACTACGGTATAGGGAACAATTACGCGGCGGATCAGCTCATCCAGTGCAGCAGCTTTCTCTGCAGGAGCCATTCCGGGGATCTGCTGAAACAAGGTTGCATCTGAAGACCGGAGAATGACCGCCGCAAAAATCAGGGGCGCCAGGATGCCGGCGCCCTTATTGCAGATTCCCATTATGCTGATCCGTTGTGCAGCGCGTTCCTTTGCGCCCAATATCGTTATATAGGGATTGGCAGCGGTTTGCATGATGGCAAGCCCGGTACCCAGCAAAAAAAGCCCCGTCAAAAAAAGTCCGTAGGTACGGCTCAACGCCGCCGGAACAAACATAAATGCGCCGGCCGCCATAACCCATAAGGCAATCATCATTCCCTTTTTAAATCCTGTATGCTTCAGAAGATAGGATGAAGGAACCGAGATCACCAGATAGGAAATATAAAATGCCAGGGCCACGAGGTAGGATTGAAAATGGGTTAACTCGCAGGCGATTTTAAAATACGGGATCAGGATCGCATTGATCCAGGAAACAAATCCAAAAATAAAAAACAGTACCCCTATGATCACCAGCGACATTACCGTATCTCTTTTACTTAACAGGTTTCCTTCCATTACCGGCATTTTTTATCTGTAAAAAAATAATGACAAATCACTCCCGCTACCGTTTCGCAGCGAAACAGTACGCCCGGGCGGTATACCCTCCGGGTTACGCTATATGTAAACGTGCTTTACTAATTTATATACGCGGTTCCCATCCTTTCTCATAGCTGCGCGCCCATAACTTCATGGCCGCTGCATCGGAGCGTATATGCCCGTTTGCAGGATCGGTTATCAGCATACCCGAGGTGCGCTGCGCAATGTTACCCAACTGCACCAGTAAGGTGCTTTTATACCCTTCCTGAATATCCGAATGCAGGGTGGCATTGCCCTTTATGGCTTCAAACATATTCTGAAAATGAAACCCGTCCAGTTTTTCGGTGGGGTTCGACAGATCACCGGCCTTAAACTCGGTATTGTCTTTTACGTCCTTTATCAGTTTATCATCCAGCCCGTAAATGCTGTAACTGTTGCCTCCGTTGATCTGCAGCGATCCCTTCTCCCCATAAAAAATTACACCTACGGAAGCGCCTTCGTTAAATTTACCGTTGGCGCTGCGGCCTTCCCAGGTGATCATGCTTTTGTTTGCAAACTCTAACGCAATCATTTGCGTATCGGGTGTTTCCCAGTCGTCTGAAAACGCAAAGGTGCCGCCACTGGATTGTACTTTTGTAGGATAGTCTACCTGCAGGCCCCAGCGTGCCAGGTCCACCATATGCGTACCATTATTGAGGGCCTCACCCGTACCCCAGTGCCAGAACCAATGCCAGTTATAGTGGATCAGGTTATCCTTGTAAGGGCGCCGGGGCGCCGGCCCCTGCCACAGGTCAAAGTTGAGCCACGCAGGTACTGCGGCGGGTTTGCCCACCCCAATCGGTTTGCGGCTGTTCGTATACCAGGTTTTTGCAAAATAAGGCCGGCCGATAACGCCATTATGAATTTCATGGATGGCCTGGGCAACATTGGGCCAGGAACGGCGCTGATTGCCCATTTGCAGTATTTTTCCGTATTTCTTTTGGGCTGCTACTAGCATCTCCCCTTCCTTTGGATTATGACTACAGGGTTTTTCGAGGTATACATGTTTACCTGCCTGCATCGCCAGCAATGCTGCCGGTGCATGCCAGTGATCCGGAGTGGCGATCACCATCACATCCAGGTCTTTTTTTTCCAGCGCTTTCCTGAAATCCGGCTGGGCTACCGGTTTAAATTGCTGAATGGTTTCCAAACGGGTAATGCATTTATCCGCTGCCCGCTGGTCTACATCACTTACATAACGCACTAAACAATTGGGTTGTTTGGCAAAGTTGCCGGCCAGCGCAAGGCCCCGGCTGTTAACGCCCATTACGCCCATATTGAAGCGTTCATTAGCACCTACAATATGCCTGTAGCTCCGGGCGCTAAAAGAGGGTAATATACCTCCAAAGGTGAGTGCTGCAGAACTCAATGCCACCTTTTTCACAAAGTCCCTTCTTGTATTGTTTTGTTGTTGCTCCATAAAATATTTTTTTATTCCCTGTTCCGTTGCCTGCAGGGTTTGTTAAACGTATTTTTTCAATAAAAGGGTCATATCTACCGGGTTGCCACCGCCTTTCTTGCTCAGGTCGGCGGCTTCCATAAAGGCCATAATCTCCAGTGTTTCTGCTTCCGGAACGGGGGGATTACCGGTTTCAAAAAAACGGATGATCTCCAGCAGCAACGGATCATAGCCGGTAAAGGGACCCAATACCAACTGGTTGGCGGCACCAAATACGGTACCTCCAAAACCATCTTTACCCGCACGCGTTCCCCGGAATGTGCCTACCCTTCCATCTTCCCAGGTACCAATTACAATATCCGTATCTGCGGTATAGATGCGGCGCACGGTCTTACATCCCGTTCCCATGGCTGTAAACAGGGTCTCCACTCCGTGTATCCCATACCAGAACAGATCCGGGTGTGTGGCTTCCAGTTTAGCCGGGCTATACGTTTCAGCACCGATCACTTTCCCGATCTTTCCGTTTTTCACTTCCTGCATGCCGGTAATAAACCGTAATGAAGAACTGGAGAACACCGGTGTTTTATAGCGGCGGGCCGCTTCAAAAATGGCATGTACATCTTTTAATGACGCCGCCATCGGTTTGTCGATAAACAGCGGCTTGCGCGCTTTCAGCACCTGCAGGGCCTGCTCCAGGTGGAGGCGGCCGTCGTTGGTTTCCAGCAACACCACATCTGCAAGACCAAGCAGTTCCTGGATGGAATTTGCGATCGTTACATTGTTTTTCTTTACCTCTTCCGTATACCCGGCAATGCGGTCCACGCTGCTTTTAATATCGCGGCTTCCATAAGGATAGGCCGCTACAACCCTGTATCCCTGCCATTTTGCATCCGGATTTGCGGCATTCAATGTTTTTACAAATGCTACGGCATGTGAAGTATCCAGCCCGATAATACCCACTCTTTTACCCGCTGCTTTTTTACCGGTTGCTGCAGCCATCACGTTCATATTGGTTCCGATTATGCCGGCAGCGGATGCTGCGCCCATTATTTTTACAAACTTTCTTCGATGCATATAACGCTGTTGTTAAATACGATTTCAATTCATTAAAAACATCCTGTACACGGAGTCATAAACCGGCTCCTGTACATTAAATACAATCCCGCTGCGTAATTTATAGGGTTCTGTGCGAAGGAGCGATGTGCGCTTCTGCTGCTGCTTACAGGCAACGCCGGTAATACCATTCACGGCACGGCGCTTTCGGGTTACCGCTAAAGGGCAACGCTTCGTTCCATCTTATTTTATGTTACCTGCACTGTACCGGATCGGGCGCCAATCTTTATACAGTGCCTGGTCTTTAACGTATCACCGGTATAATCGTTCATATGACCGGTTCCGGGGGCATTCCGGTTTTTTAAAGACTGACCCGCACCCCCATAGCAATCCTGAATATCGGGGCCCGCTACTAAATCGGTTATACAGGCCCGTACATAAAATTAGAGGGCCCGGAGAAATTTATACGATCGATTTGCGCAATCAATGTTTCAAAAAACGCAAATCTTAAACAGGTTTTGCAAATTTTTTCAGGTATGCGGTGGGCGTATATCCTTTGAATTTTTTAAACGTGCGCGACAGGTTCCGGCAATCACTAAAGCCGGATCGTACGGCAAGCTCCAGCAGCGATAATGCAGGATTTGCCAGCAGTAAGTCTGCCAGGTACTCGATCCGTTGCTTCAGGATAAACTGATAGAGCGAAATACCCATCGCATTTTTAAACTTCGTTTCAAGATTCCGTCTCGACAATGGCACCCGCCGGATCAGTACATCAATGGATATTGGCGTGGTAAATGAAGACTCGATATACTGCACCACTTCCCGTATGTATTCATTGGATAAGTTATATTTTTCAGTAGATTGTCGCAGCTCTATACGAACCGGGTTTACAATAATATTGTAAGGCTTTGTACGCTCCTTTAACACCAGTTTATGCAGCAGGCGCCCCGCCTCGTAGCCGCCCCGTTCCACATCCAGTTCTATCGATGAAATAGAAGGATCTGAAAAATTACAGATCAAATCATCATTATCTACTCCCAGAAGCGCCACGTCGTCCGGTATTAAAATATTATTGATCTTACAGATGTCAGAAACCTGAAGCGCAAAATAATCATCACAGGCAAACAAGGCAACGGGCTTGGGAAGCGACATTAGCCATTTATCCAGTTCTTCGTGATCACTTCCCCATTGTTCTTCATTCAAATGCTCGGTTTCAAAATAATAAAACCTGCCGCCATGTTTTTCCACCTCTGTTTTATACCCCTCGGCTCTTTCGATGGACCATACCACATTCCTGCTGCCATAAAAAGCAAAGTTCCGGTACCGTCTTTGTATAAAAAAGCGGGCGGCCATTTCTCCCGTACCGCGGTAATCACCGGTGAGGTTGGAAAAATAAGCACTCCGCTCTTTATAATTCTGAATAATTACAGGAATACCGAGCTTTTTCAGATAACCGATATCATTCAGATCCGCCTGGGCAATCACCGCATCGGCCTTCCATTCCCGGGCCAGTTTCAGGATCCCCTCTTCCCCGTATAAGTTTTTATAATACGTAGGCAACCGGTAAAACAGCCAGGGACCGTTATCCTTTGAATATTTCACCATCCCCCTCAGCAGTTTCCGGCTGAATTTATTGGAATGGTCGATAAGCAACAATATCCGGATCAACTTTTTTTTGTTAAAAATAACATTCTAACGAATTGCATGGCCAAACAATCCGGAGTTGTTCCCTTTTATTTTAAAAAGAACCCGGTAATTAAGGCGGTCTGTGAATGCGATCCTGGTGCAATCTGCTTTTCACAGGGTGCCAGCAAGGCAGGGATCTGTTTCATTTTCCCTTCGCGGGATCAATTTTGATATACAAAAATAAGCGCACAAAAATGGGACACCCTTGAAAGGGTATCCCAGCACCAAGTCAGGCAAACTTTTTTAGAAATTCAGGTACTGTCCCTGCGGAGCCAGGTAGTCATACTTCATATTGATATTTACTCCGAGTTTGGAAACCTTGGGCAATACCCGCACATAAAAATTGGCCGTTTGAGTAGTGCCCCAAACTAAAGCCCTGCTATCTGGCGCCCCGGCTACCGGCTGCAGCGAAGGATAGTCGGTTCCCACGGGCATATCGGTTTCCACACCGCCCACTACATTCTTCAGTTCCCAAACCAGCGTTGCGCCATCCGGTACATAATCCAGTCCGAATATATACGACCGCATACCGCCGGGTCCGCTCCCGGGCCATTCATATGTATGAGGAATATATGGGTACACATACTCAAAAGCATATAGATCTTCCTGGGAAAAACCATCACCTTTTGCATAGGGCCATCCGGCCGTCATGGTGGTTGAGCTTTGCGTCCATGCTCCGTATGCCCATCCGTTCATTATGGATCCCGGATCCGGATTGGGATTACTTGGAGACGCTACAGGGGCCGACGGGGATGCGTTCACCAGGTTATATACCTGGTACGTAATTGGATATCCCAAAGGATACATTGTTGCATACCCCGGAGGTAAGTCTGTATGCATAAATCCTATCGTATGTCCTAACTCATGTGTCATCAATGTTACTTTATACCGGGTTGCCCTGTAATTAAAATTATACCCTGAATTAATCACCATTTCAAAACCGGGCTTTCCATCAAAGGGTACGATGGCCATACCACCCCATTTATATATGGACGTGTCCATATTTACTAACTTCACATCAATATCCGATGTGCTGCTTGACGACACCCGGGTAAACCGGACATTGGAGCCGGCTATAAGGGTATTAAAATTAGCAATGGCCCAGTCCAGTGCATCCGAGTAATCATTCAGCTCGTACACGTCGATACCGGGTTGTGTTAATACACTGGAGTCTACCTCCAGCGATACTTTAATGTTTCGCTGGTATTGATTTTCGACCAAAACATAGCCCATTCCCGGCGCCAGCCCTGTGTTTTGTTTTGCTCCTTTATCCCTGACTATTTTTGATTTTTTGTTCAGCAAGGCGCCATCCCGGGCCTCAAAATCCGGATTGCTTAACGCAGTTTTTAGATTTTTCACGATCGTTATTCCCGGCTTCAACGCAGCATAGTCATTTCCTGCAGGTTGTTTTCCTGTTTCCGGTACTTTAGCTTCAGGCAGTTTTGTTTCCTGTACATTTGATTTACGGCAACTTAAGATCAGCATCAATGAGACAGATGCCAACGCAACGATTTTAAGATTTTGTTTCATTTGTGATTTTTAATTTGGTTTTAAAATTCCTGACTCAGTTATATAGCAGTATTATTTTGAAAATAAGATGCAGGGCATACACCCCGGATGTTTTAATGCTTTTACTCAAAGCATCTTGTAATGATTACCTGATTGCTGTTCGCTTTCCTGCGCGCATCACTCATTCAAATCCGGGGTAATTCTTTCGTTTCATTCTTTTCATGTATTCTTCATTATTTCCGCAATCCTGTATGGATAAAGGGAATCAGCCATCCGGTTGTTTTTTCAAACTCGTTATTTTAAGCAAAGGACCGCTGGCCCCGGGATCTGTGCCCGGTTCTGAGGCCGGGTTCAAGCCACGATTGAGCTGCCTTCCTGTGCACTTTTTCTTTTATGTTTCACTTACCACTCTCATTATTTCTTCATTCACTTATCCTGCCACACAATCCGCTCTTTACCAGAAATAACATTCCCGGTACGGCTGCTTCATCAGCATCGTTCAGCGCTTTTAAGCAATCTTTTCTTATATGATAAACGTATATTCCCCGGGCACCGGCAGCATAACAGTTACCCGGTATGATCAATCATCAAAGCAAATTGTACGATCCTGTAATATTCCGATCCGTTCGGATACACAATTTCGCAGCGCCTGCCGGAACCGGTACTCCGGGGTACAAAACAAGCTGACAATCGAATTTAAAAAACTGCGTAAAATTTATTTTATTTCTGGTCTTGGATTTTTTGGGTTTGGCTTTAGGTTTGGTTGGTTTAGAAATGATTGGGTTTGCTATATAATCTGATATAAATATAAAAACACTAAATTATATAACCAAATGATTTTCTAAATTATTTCATAAAAAAAGCACCTCCGCTTACCGCTTATCGGAGGCCGCAGACGTGTTGCCGGTATTCATGCTTCACGCTTCATTTCAACCGCTCCTCAACGGCGGTATAAGTATCCTTATTGAATTGATGGAACCCTTATGCCGGCAATACAATTGCTACAGGAGCGCAGCATTCTCCTTTACCCTGTTCTTACCGGCTTTGTGCCCCGCAAATAAAATACTCATGGAACAAAGGGGGATTTTCAATCGGCCCTGCCGTTGCCTCCAGCAAACCATTGGAACCTTTTCCTGCTTCAAAGCAATGTTATAACCTGCCGCACCCGAAGCCCGGTTAATCCCTGGACGGCACCAGTGTAAACCGCCGCTTCAACCGCAAAAATGGCTTTTCAAAATAACGGTAGGATAAGAAGGAGAGGCTTACCGTCATCAGAAAGGCTATCACCATCCCTACCGCATGCTTCCATTCATACAACCCTATTTTTCCGCTAAAAGCGGATAATGCCTCCCCGAAGATCTTATACACGATCCAATACATGGTGATATGAAACACATACATCCCATAAGAAATACGTCCCAGGTAGGCCAACACAGAAGGCATCCGCTTTGCAGCAGATCCAAAGAACGAAAAAAAGAAACACATTACGCCCAGGAGTATCAGCAACCAACCGCTTACCGATTGAACAACCGTACCGAGGTGCGGGGCATCCGCATTGACCTCACAGGCGATGGACGCCAGTAACCAACAGCTATAGCCCGCAACAAACAACAGGATCCGCGTTACAACATTCAACCGGGGCTGTTTGCCCCTTAAATAAAGCGCAACCAGCATCCCCGCTCCAAAAAACTGGAATTGTACAAAACTGTTTGTCCACTGGCCGCTGAATCCGTCGGTAGGTCGTTGGGCATAATAAACAATTGCGATGTATGCGCCGATCATTGCTAAAAAAGAAAAGATCATCAGTCCTCTTTTTCCTGTAAAAAACAGGATCAACGGCAACAAAATATACAGCTGCTCTTCTACGGATACACTCCACAGCGGGTTGATACAATAAGACTGCCATTCATTAAATGTAATATACCAGTTTCCCGAAAACAGTGTAAACGCCAGCTGGGCTCCAGGAGGTATATGCCCCCCGAAATGCCGCGTTGTAGCCGTAAGCAATACCATTAAAAAAAAGAAGGTAAAATACAAGGGCCATATGCGTAAGATCCGTCTTATATAAAAAGACCTAACGTTGATTTTACCAAACCGGTCCTGTTCCCTGATAAGCAATTCGGTGATCAGGAACGCACTTAAAAAGAAAAAGAGGGGTACCCCATAATTGCCCACCAGGCTTACGTGGTATCCCCAGTAATACGTTGCAGGGTCAACCGGGGCCAGGTCCAACCGGTGTACAAAGAACACAAAAAGAAACGCGCACAAACGAAGCACATCTAATTCCGGCCGGTAATAGCGTTGTTGGGTCATATGAAAAGCATCGGTTTAAGATCACCCGTTCCATCTTTCATTGTATAACGAACAGGTGAGCGGCAATCAAAGATTTATTTATAAAAGTACAGTATTTAGCCAATACCATCCGGCCGGTTTTAACAACCGGGGCGTATGGTGCTTAAACCGGTACCGGCATAGCGCCGCGTTACCTGCAAACCAACAGAGCCCCGTTTAATATGCCGGAACTGTAAAAAAAGCCCCGGTAAGGAATTGCCGGGGCTGCTGTTTTTATATGTATGTATTGGTGTTGTGTTTCTCCAGGGGATCCGCAGCTTCCCTCTATGCCTGCGTCCTTAAAATACCGTGCATCCCCGTTTGCCCATCATCATTTATCGGAAACAGGCCCTCAAACAAATATCAAATTTGATGAACAAATTCGTTTGCGCATTGGTCTCTTTTTTCTTGTGCATTTGTATCACCTCTCCGGGTTTGTGCGCTAACAATCGCCGCACCCTTTACATTTCAAATTTTGTTCATTTTTTTGTCGATTTGTGCCATACCGGCACCCTACATACGCCTGTTGAATGTAGTGCTGCAAACAAATTATTGATTTTAAACGGCTACCGGATAACAACAACCCACGCGCACCCCGGCGGGTTGTTGTTTTGTAAACGCCATTATATCTATCTTGGCTGAACGAAATGAATCGATGCCGAAACAATCCCGGTTGATCAGGACGGCCAACTAAACGTACAATCGGTCGTCCTGAACTCGTTTCAGGACCTAAGAGCGACAGATGCTGAAACAAGTTCAGCATGACCAAAAGTGTATGTTGTTGTACTGAACATGTCATCCCGGCCGTTCCGGAATCTGTTCCTTTCCCGGGATCCAATAGAATAATGAATCGATGCTGCAACAATCCCGATTGATCAGGACGGCTTCACTAAACGTACAATCGGTCGTCCTGAACTCGTTTCAGGACCTAAGAGCGACAGATGCTGAAACAAGTTCCGCATGACCGAAAGTGTATGCTATTGTACTGAACATGTCATCCCGGTCGTTCCGGGATCTGTTTCTTTCTCAGGATCCGATAGCATAATGAATCGATGCAGCAACAATCCCGGTTGATCAGGACGGCTTCACTAAACGTACAATCGGTCGTCCTGAACTCGTTTCAGGGCCCAAAAGCGACAGATGCTGAAACAAGTTCAGCATGACCGAAAGTGTATGCTCTTTTAATGCGTTATTCATACAGCAGCTGATCCGTTGCGCAATAAAAACTCCGTCTTTTTCCCTTTCCCGTATATTTTTTCACCAACGGTGCCCCGCATTTCGGGCAGGTACGCTTCGTATGCACCAGCCAGTGTTTTCTTAATACGAATGCTCTTTTCCATTCCAGGAATTCAAAACTGTAATTCCGGGCTTCTGCAATCAAGGCGCTTAGTTTCCGGGGAGGCAGGCGCCCTGTGAGGCTCTCCGGCTGAACGCCGATCCGGAACAATACCTCATTTTTGATGATGTTTCCCACCCCGGCAAATATATCCTGGTCCAGCAAGGCATCGCAAACCATTGTGCCGGGCTGCTGTTTTAATTTTTTCCTGGCCTTGCCGGCGTTCCAGTCCTTACTTAAAACATCAGCCTCCCAGTCAACCAGTGCCAGCATTTCATTTTCCACCAGTCTTACAGCACAGGTATAAAAATACATCGCACCTGTTTTAAAAACCAGGGCGAGGCGCAGGCTTTTATCCGGCTTTGTTTGTTCGTTAACGCTATACGATCCAAACATAAGCAAATGGATCCGCACACTTATGTTATCCAGAACGAGAAAGGTTTGCTTCCCAAAGGTTTTTATTTCGACCAGCTTTTTCCCTTTCAGCAGTTCCATGTCTATTTTGGCATTTCCCCGCGCATCGATGATCTGCGCGCCGGCAAAGGGTTGCAGCACTTCTTTCATCAGCCATATGGAAGGTCCTTCAGGCAACAGAAACGGTATTTGCTAATAACTCGATTTAATACCCTATTGCATAACGCTCCCCAGGCAATGAAGAAACCGACGAAAAGATCCTTTAACATTCAACCGGGAACGACATTCTACTGCAGCGATCTCCGCTATACCAGTGTTACATACCAACCCGGCTTTCGTCAGCCCCTTCTACCTGCAGGACGGCATTTTTTATTCTTCAGCGGCTTCTACATTAATATTATTTTCCGCAATGTTGGTCAATGTATCGTCCGCCTCTTTTTCTTCCGCAAGTGTTTGATCCAGCAAATTAGCCACATCCGTTAAATTCAGGGTTTTGGCCAGAACCGACAGCCCGCCGTAGGTGGCAATTTCATAGTGCTCTGTTTTCTGGGCGGCCAGTATAATACCCACATCGCGTGTGGCAGTGCCGGCTTCCGTGTCTTCCAGTACACTTGCACCTTCTTCAGCCAGGCCCTCCATTGCTTCGCATTTTTTTGCCTGTGGCCGTTTATCCAACAGTTCAAACACCTCTTCCAACCGTGAAACATGTGTTTTGGTCACTTCAAGATGTTCATTGATGGCATCTCTTAAGGCTTCAGAGGCCGCACCTTTTGCCAGCCTGGGAAGCGTTTTTACAAGGTGCTTTTCTGCCCAGTAGATGTCTTTTATTTCATCTACAAATAACTCCATCAGTGCGGATTCCGCTTCTGGTTTACTTCCGTTGTTTCTGGGAGACCGGGTTGTTTTTTTCGGTGCAGGTTTCTTAGTAGTTGCCATAATTCCTGTTTTTATTTTTTTTGTTATGAATTCATTCAATCCGCTGAAACCGGGTTCAGGCCCTGCGTTCAAACGGGTAAACATCTTTTATAAACTGGTTGAAATACGTACCCTTGCTTTGAGCCGTTTTAAATTTTTGGTAAATCGCGGCCGGCACTTTATGATAATGATATACCGCTCCTGAAACAAAGCGGATCTCCAGTGTTTTTGTTTCAGGGTTATAATCAACGTGTGCAATAACCGTAGACGGCATGACTCAGATTTAGGGCTGCTTTAGAAGGTTATCTTTATGCCTAAACCGGTTCAAAAAAAATGCCGGATTTTTACATGCCTGCCCCCCGATCCTCCGGATATAACTCCCCTTACCACCTATGGATGCGCAACCAATGAAGCGGCGGATTTCTTTAGCAGGCGCATCACCTGCCGGGCCGTAGCACCCGCCGAAAGGGGGTTTTGACCGGTAACCAACAGGCCATCCACTTCCACATGACTTACAAAAGGCAGCGCCGCACTGTGAAAATCTGCGCCCAATTCCTTCAGGCGGCTTTCCAGTTTATACGGAATATGATTTGCACGCAGCGCCAGCACTTCTTCTTCATTGGTAAACGCGGTTATTCTTTTACCGGCCAGTAACCCTGGTTTTAATGCGGCTGCTATTAACAAGGCAGCAGGGCCATGACAAACGGCGCCAACAGGCTTGCCCGTTGACAAATAATGAAGAATCAATCGCCCGCTGAACTCATTATTGGCCAGATCCCATAACGGACCATGCCCGCCAGCATAAAAAACCGCATCAAACATCGTGGGATCTATTTCACGCAGCATCAATGTATTTTCAAAAGCCGCCCGGGCAACAGGGTCATCAATAAACCTCCGGTTAGACCGGGTGATGTTTTCCGTTACCGTGCTGAGCGGATCCACCGGCGGCTTTCCGCCTTCGGGGCTGCAAAGGGTTACCTGGCATCCTGCATCCGTAAATTCATAATACGGATCGGTGCATTCGCCCAGCCAAACGCCGGTGGTACGTTCGGTATTCTCCATCCCCGCGTGCGAGGTTAACACCATGAGTATCCGGTTCATGAACGGGCCATTTTATGTGTGTGTTACAGCGGACGATTGGAGCCGGTTTCCGCTAAAATTTATTTTGCTTTTTTCAGGGCTTTTATATGCTCCAGGTGCGTTCTTAATACCGGAAGCGTTTTTACTATAAACGCTTTCAGGTCGCTGTCCTGCACATCTTTTTCAGCATCTTCAAAAAGCTTGACCGTTTTTTCGTGGTCGTCAACCATTTGTTTTATATACGCCTTGTCAAAATCTGCACCGCTTTTCGAAGACAGGTCTGTAGCTACTTTCTGCATGTCGTCACCGGGTGCTGCCGGCAGGGTAATGTTTTTACCTGCTGCGATCATTTTTAATTCATCGTTTGCTTTTGAATGATCACCTACCATCATTTTGCCAAATTCCTTTACACCCGGATCAGTACCCTTACTCTGGGCCATTTCTCCCAGTTGCACTTCTGCCATTCCCCCGTTAGCAGCATCCACTGCAAACTTTGCATCCTTTTCAGCGATCGCCGGAGGAGTACCGGCGGTATGGCTGCTATCAATCATTGCCTCGTTTGTACTGTCGGCCTTCGAGGTTGTGTCTTTTGATTGCTGGCCATTACAGCTCCACATAAATGCTGCAACCCCAACGGTCAGTAATGTAATTCCGATTTTCATATACGATTATTTTTTTAATGGGTTTACCAAATGATTTAGAAATCCTGAAACACATAACGGTATCAACAATTACCGTTCCTGACTTGATTAAAGCGCCTTTACCGCATTTTCCGCCGGCGTTTGTTGACTATTGGGATCAATACGGCAAAAAACGGGGAACAATTTCCCCAACCCGTAAAACAGACCGCAGGGTTTTCGCTATTCTGTGCACAGACAGGACTCCCCCGGTGGTGCCAGCCATCTCCGTTATGGTATAATGTTTGGAACCATTTATTGGAACAGGAGTAACCGGCATATTGCTGATACAGCATCAATCCGGGGAGTAAAGCGGTCTCTATTTAATACATCAAATCAACGTCATGAATGCACTAAAAAAATACACCCTTATAACGGGTGGCAGCCTGGGCATTGGCCGGGAACTTGCAAATGTATTTGCCCAAAACGGACATAACCTGATCCTTGTAGCCCGCAGCCAGCAGGAGCTGGAAGATGTGCGCACAGAGCTGAGCAGTACCGGGGTGGATATCATTACGATCGTAAAAGATCTTTTTAATCCCAGTGCCCCGTTTGAGCTGCACCGGCAAACAACCGAACAAAACCTGTATGTAAACATACTGGTAAACAACGCCGGCCAGGGTTTGTTCGGGTTATTTGAAAACACGAATATTGACCGGGAACTTGCGATTATCCAATTAAACATTGCTTCGCTGGTAGCACTTACAAAGCTGTATCTCCAGGATATGCTGGCACAGGGAGGCGATGGTAAAATTCTCAACCTTTCCTCTATTGCCAGTAAATCTCCGGGGCCATGGCAATCGGTTTACCATGGCACAAAAGCCTTTGTTCAATCCTTTACCGAAGCATTGAGAAGCGAAGTAAAGGACGAAGGCATTGTAGTAACCGCCCTGCTGCCCGGGACCACGGACACCGACTTTTTTAACAAGGCCGGTATGACAGACTCAAAAGCGGTTCAGGATAAAAGCCAGTTAGCCGATCCTGCCCAGGTAGCCCGGGATGGGTATCGTGCGCTTATGAACAATGCCGACATGGTTATTTCCGGGTTCAAAAACAAGTTGAACGTAGCTATGAATAATCTTACACCGGACGACCTGGCTGCAGATAAAATGAAGCAGCAGCAAAAACCGGCCGATTCGTAAATGGTAACGGGGCTATCCTGCCAACACGCTGTATTTATCGACAAACGCATGCATTTGTCTACCAGTACTGTCATTTTCAGGCTTCGGGCGTATCTTTACCCCCTGCTGAAAATGAGCTGATTGATCAGAAAGTATCCGATACTGAAACAGTTATTCTATTGGCTGACGGCCTTTAGCCTGCTGGTGCTTATATACAGCACCGCATACGGAAGCTATGAGCTGGGCGTAAAAGTGATCCTGATATTGCTGCCCGTTCATATGTGTTATTTCTACCTGGTAACCGGCTGGGTAATGCCCCGCTTTTATTTCAGGGGCAGGTATCTGCAAACCTGCCTCCTGGTGATCCTGATTCTCCTGGCAATGGCGGTGATATACCGGCTTACCGAAGTATTGATAGCAGATCCCTTTATTTATCATTTTTATAAGATCCGGGACAGCAGTTTTACCTGGGCTGCGCATGAACGGCCGCTGAGGGAACAACTGCTCAATCCTGTTGACTTCGTAAACGCGGTGGAGCGCAGCAATACCGTGGTATGGATCTGCGTAACGCTCAACCTGTTTATTTTATGGCATGAACGGAAGCAGGCGGTGCTTCAGGCCGAGCTCAATTTCCTGAAGGGCCAGCTGCATCCGCACTTCTTGTTCAATGCGCTCAATAATCTTTATGCATTATCCTTGGACAAGGCGCCCCAAACGCCCCAGGTGATCCTTGGAATTTCCAATATTCTCCGTTATGTATTGTACGAATGCACGGCAGAACAGGTTTCATTAAAAAGAGATATCGAGGTGTTGAACGACTATATCGAACTGGAAAAATTGCGCTACGAGGAACGGCTGGAGCTCAACGTACACATCGACCGGCATGCAGACCACATGCAAATTGCGCCCCTGCTCATGCTTCCGCTGGTAGAAAATGCGTTTAAACACGGAGCTGCGGAAAGCACCGATATGCCCTGGATCAATATCGATTTATATATTTCGGACAATGATCTTACGTTTAAGATCGCCAATAGCAAACCGGAGCTGCCTGTTGCACAGGCCCATGATCAACGGTTCCGGGGAGAAATCGGTATACACAATTTACGGAAGCGGCTGGAATACATTTACCCGTCAAAACACCGGTTCCGGTATTTTGACGAGCAGGATTGCTTTATTGCCGAATTGCAGATTCAGTTATCACCAAAATCATAACAATGGTTATCCGCACAATCATAGTAGACGACGAGCCGCATGCGATGGAGATCATAAAAAAATATGCGGCAAATATTCCTGAAATAGAAATCATTGGCACCTGTGGCAACGCCATAGAAGCCTTTCAAATGATCCAGCAGTCGAAAGTTGACCTGGTATTCCTGGATATTAAAATGCCCCGTCTTTTAGGAACCGACCTGGTACGCAGCCTTAAAACACCGCCCCTAGTCATTTTTACTACCGCATACCAGGAATATGCCATTGAAGGCTTCGACCTGAACGCGATAGACTACCTGCTGAAACCAATTCCGCTCAAGCGCTTTTTACAGGCCATTGATAAAGTAATGCATTTTCTGAATGCAGATTACAAAACGGATGAAGGGGCCTCAAAAACCGAGGACGCTGCTACACCTGCCGCAGCTCATTTCCTTTACCTGCGCGTGGAGCGGCGGTTATTGAAAGTAAATACTACGGATATCCTCTGGATCGAAAGTATAAAGGATTATATCAAGGTGATCACCAAAGAAAAATCGTTTCAAACGAAGCAAAAGATCAGTGTTACCGAAAAGCTGCTTCCTATGGGCGCCTTCATGCGTATTCACCGGTCTTTTATCATCCCGGTAAAAAAGGTAGAGGGCTACCATCCCAATCATGTAATGATTGCCGGAAACAAGATCCCCATTGGCCGCAATTATAAACAGGCATGTGCGCAGCATTTTAACCCGGAAACCGGGTATCCCTATTGCCCGGGATAAGCAGTCCCGATCCGTCCGCAAAATACTGCTGTTGCGGCTATGCAACATCCCGATACGGTCCATGCCGTATCAAAAATGTATTTATACGCGCCGGCATTTTAATCGTGTATCCGTCAACTTATGGCCCGGGCCTGCGGCTCTCTGTTCTGCGTTATGCGCTATATCGTGCACTGAATTTGGCGGTTAATGGTTGGCCGAGGCCACGCCTCTTGTCCTTTGAACGTAATACAGAAGCCCATCGGACTGAGCTCTCCTCTCCAATCCGGAGTTCATTCCGGATATAGCACTATGCGTCGTAAACCGAGTGCCGCAGGCACGGTACATTTCAAACAGGCGGATCAGTACCATAGGCTTCGCTTTCCTCTGAAGCTGACGGCTATACAATGAACCGGAACAGCCGGATAATCGCCGGAACTTCATCACCCTGTTGCTGATACGATTCAACTTTTTTCCCAAACCATAGCAGCGGACGTTCGACTATATGAACCTTTCCTATGACGATAAACAAAGACCTCCGTCGCCGGTATTTGCATAGCCGCTCAAATAGTTTCAATCTTGCATTTTTTTTACCATTACCGGCCACCAAACGCCCTAAAAAAGATGATGAAAAAAACGATCATTTTCTAACACAACAAATATTCACAAATGGAACAATCAAAAACACCCTCCTATCGAAGTTACCAGGGAGGTTATTTCCGGACGCTGATTGCGCCGGATCAAACAGGTGGCGCATTGGCCATACTGGAGCTTACACTACCCAAAGGAGGGGAGCCACCGCCGCATACCCACACCCATGAGGATGAGGCCTTTTACCTGGTGGATGGAGCAATAGAAGTAACCATCGCCGGAAAAACAACATTGCTGAAACCCGGAGAAGCCCTGTTTGCACCCAGGGATGTGCCCCACTCCTTCCGGATCCTTACAGAACGCGCCACGCTGCTAAACCTGATAACACCGGGGCGACTGTGGAATTATTTTATTGAATTCAGTCAGCCACTCAGTGAAGTTCCCGGAACCATTGCGGCTCCGGCGCCCCCGCCACCAGATCTCCTGGAGCGAATGATTCATGTAATCACCGGCACCTATCAAGTAATTTTTGTACAACCCAATAACCCATAACAAATGAAGACAGCATTTTTTAGTTTTATGTTCCTTGTTTTACTGACTGCATGTTCACGCAGGGATACACCCGTTTTAACCACGTTCAAAGTAGATGAAGACCTTTCTGCAGTGGAATGGAAAGGCAGCGCTCCCACCCATTTTCACAGAGGCGCGTTTAAAGTTTCGGGCAACCTTACAACAAACGGAAAAAACACCATAACCGGAGGCGACTTTTCTATTCCGATCGCCAGTATCAGCAACTTCGACCTTACCGACCCGGCGGAGCGAAAGCAATTGCTGGATCACCTGATGACCGACGAATTTTTTAACCTGGCCGTATACCCGAAAGCCAACTTTCATATTACGAAGGTTGCGCCCTACAGCGATGCGGCCTCCTCTGCCAACACCATGATCACCGGTGATTTTACCATGATCGGACAAACGCATTCGATACAGATCCCGGCGGTAATCAAAACCCAAAAGGATGCCATTTCTGCAGAAGGCAGCTTTAAGCTGAACCGCCTGCAATGGGGTATGAACAGCTATAATGACCCTGACAAAGGGCTCTATATCCTGCCGGATGTGGAGATCACCCTGAAACTCCATTTCAAGCCTTCGGGTTCCTAAGCGGTTGCTGTACATCAACGCTTCAAACAGCTGCGCCGGGCGGGCAACAGGCCACCCGGCGTTCACTTCCTATTACTTATCAAAAATCAATTTCATTATGAAACTGCTCTATCTTCCGCTCATCGCCTGCGTTGCCTTCGCATGCTGTTCAAAAAACCAGAACAACGAATCCGGCAACAGTACCTGGGGCGAACAACCCGCCCTGCCTGTGGTAGACGGCCGCTCAGACTTTACAATTTCCGGCAATCAATACTATGTGAATGTTATGGGCAACACCCTGCCCCGGATGCCCGCCTTCCCTTCTTTATCCGTAAAGCCGGGGGTTGCCCGGGGTTATGTGGCTGATTTAAGCGGCAAACCAATGAAAGGCGCACATATAGGCGTATCTTCTTCCATGACCGGCGGATTTTATTCCAGCGGAAGCGGAATCACCGACGATAACGGGTATTATGAATTTACCATTCCCGGTGGCGCAGCCTACTTCTTTGGAACGGCTACGACTATCACCTATAATGAAACACCCGCCGTTGTTGCACTATACCCTGCCGGCGGTACCTCCTCTTTTCCTTCCGGCAACGGAGTGGTTAAAAATTTTGTACTGCTTTCCTACGGTCCTGCCAACCCGGATGAGGTAGCTCAGCAACCCAATAATGAAAGCAATTATTACGGGGGAGCATTATCGTTCTGGTTCAATACGAACGACCCGGACGATTACTATCAAAATCCCGAATACCTGCCGCACAACGGCACTATTGAAATTGAGCTGGTACCCGTGGGAACCGGTCTTTACAAAGAAACCAGGTCCTTTAAAATCACCCGGCAAATAGGCGCCCAAACGGCGTTTGCCATTCACAACATTCCGGTAGGTAAATATACCATTAACGCCAAAATGAGTAACGGGCACCCGCTAAAAATGAGCGCCATCGGTACAAAAGCCAATGTATATGAGCATCTCGGCCTTAAACCCGACAATGCAGTGGGTACGTCTACGGTAACCTTTACGCCCAATCATCAGTATACACCGGTAATGGTTGCCTCCTTTAAAAGCAACTGGGATGCACTGGAAATTGGTTTAAAGATGGAATAGTACCGTTCTTATAAGCGCATATATCGCTTCTTTACTCAAAAATGAAATGAACCATTAATGATGAAAAAAGACATATACCTTTATGCAATCTGTTTGATTGTAACACTGATGTCCTGTAAAAAGGAGGACAGCGCCGTTAAATCTGAAACAGGCTATGCCACCGGCAAAGTGGCCGATACCCAGGGAAAGCCGCTAAGCGATGTAGCAGTAACGATCGAGAACACGCTTACCGGCACTTATGCATCTTATGTTGGCAAAACCGGCGCAGACGGCACCTATAAAATCAAAATAGGCAGGGTAGGCACGTATCATGCTAATGCCTATCTTATCAAAGGCTTCAATGGCAGAAACTATCATTTGCCGTTGCATCCAGACAACGATGCCGTTTTTAGCAATGCAGGAGCCGTAAGAAATTTCCAATGGAAGCTTTCCGGTGCGATGCCTGAGGATGGATATTATGGCGCTCATATTGAGCTTACCGGCGAATTAGGAATGGACATTGATGAACAACGTATTGAATATACGCTAACGCCTGTAGGCAAATTGATCGACGGTTCAGATGGCAGGGTTTTAACACTGCATACCGGACAACCCAATACGCCGGCATACAACAAACTAACCGACATACCTATCGGCCGCTACACCTTGGCGGCGGTGTATGTTAAAAATGGTAAAAGACAACCGCTCCGGCTTAAATATACACTCGACTCCGGCAGTTATCAATCCGGTTTGACGATCGACTTTCCGGAAAACTGGTATGAAGGAGTTGCCGTAACGTATAACTATTAGGGATCCGCATCTGACAATCAAATCCGGCAGGGGCATCGTATGAGATTCCGCTGCCCCTGCCGGATTTGTTTATACGGGAGCCGCAGTTCCGGTTAAAATCAGAAATATAACGGCTTCTATTCAGGAAGGCTGTAAAGCAATATCAATGCCGGTTTATGATCGTAATAAATCCGGAAGCGTCGATATCTTTTATTTGGGTTAAATCGAAGAAATAGTTGGATTGCCAGGCTTTCGTTCTTCCAGCCCGTTGATTCAGGCAACGATCCCAATCTGTGTATACCCTGAAACCGCGTTTACCCTCTTTATCGCCCACCGTAAGGATCCCTTTTTCGCCCAGGATTGATTTTGGGAAAAAGAAAAACCCCGATCGATTTTGCCAGGCGGTTGCTATCATAAAAAATCAATAGTATCGGTCAGGTCCAGTGGCCGGGTTTGTTTTTTTGCATCCCGTTTCCACAAGGTTACAAAATGACCTTTTTTTTCAGGAGTGCGTTTTGCCCTCCGGAACAGTACACTCCGGTTCCCTGTTTGAAAGCAACATCCCGAATAGGCCCGGCATTCCCTGTCTTCCGTTAAACCGGATATTGCCAGCCCATGCGTGTTTAATATCAACTGTTCTATATCCTTTAATACCTGATCCATCTATGTATGATTACAATACCGGTTCACCAGTTTTTTATGAAACCCCGAAATTCCGGCAATAAAGTTTAATAACCCAAAAAAAGGAATCATCAGTGCCCCGGCGCCGGCAGGACGCATATCGCTTATTTTAGAAACCACGGCCAACGCCAGCAGGCTTTTAGGAACGCCTTTCTTATCTGTTTTGCGGTCGCCGGCCAGTCCGTACAGGATGCGCAACGCATTTTCAAACCCTTCAGATCCCGGAAGCACCACCGTGGTAAAAACAACCGGTTCAGAAGATGCATTGGAAAAACGATGCCACTGGCCAGCTGCTACGGTTAACTTTTGCCCGGGGCCCAGTACCAGGGTTTCCTTTTTCATTGTAAGGGTCAATGCCCCGGTAACCACAATAAAGGTCTCTGAGAAGTTCCGGTGATAATGAAGCGGCGTACCTCCACCGGGCATTAACGTAACCTGTAATGTAGTAATGCGGCCATTGGTGGTCCTGGCCGTTTGGGTAAAAGTTACCTGGTCTTTAATAACCGGGTTTACAATCGTCCGTTCCATATAATGGGTTTAATTGATTTAAATAAAGCAGCGCACCATTGCCGATGCTGTTGGTTGCGTACCCCGCAGCTAAACTATAACAAGCAGTATGATCCTCAAAGGCCGGTCGACATAAGCAGTTGAATCCATACAAACGCCCCGCAGGGTCGACCAACGTTCCGGGTGCGGGTTCCTTAGCTCAATTTCCAGTAAGGAGCGCATAAATGGCTGCCCAACCGGATCTGCACCAAACAACCAGGATGCACGGGCGGCCGTTGACCCGGTTACAGTAAAACGGTTTTCTCCATGATAACGATATCCCGGTTTCCAATCACCGTTCGCTCCAATGCTTTCCAGCCAAGCCTCCGGTAAAGCGTTTCTGCCGTATGGGTAAACAAATGTATTTTTTCAAGCCCCTGGTGCCGGCAATAGTTCTGTATATAAGTACATAAAGCGGCTCCATATCCCCGCCCTCTTTCGGAGGGCAGGGTATATACGAGGGCTAGCCATTTTTTATAAACATTCAAATGCGGTAACCGGTCCAGCAGTCCTACATGATCGTAAATGCCTCCGGTGGCAATGGGTATTCCGTCCAGTATCATCAATACCTGGAACTGCGCTTTGCCTGCCGTTATATTCGAGAGCCGCTCCAGCGTCGTTTCAACCGGGATCTGCCATTCTTCAACATACCAGCCGGCGATCAGCTTTAGCAATTGCTGATCATCCGGCTGCAGGATTTTAAATTCCACACTGCTCATTGCATTTTTTTTCTGTTTACTGAAAATGATTTGCGCATCCGCTTTGGCATGCCGGTAAAAGCATTTGCGGGTGGCTATTAGGGTTCCTATTCAATTTTCTGAAGGGTGGTGGTAGAAGCCGTATTGGTAACGACCTTTTTGATTTCACCGGTAGGCAGGGGGATCATCGATACCAAAGTGGCAGCAGACTCCTGTTTTACCATGCCAACACCGTGTGCCATCCAAACGGTTATCTTTTCATTGCCGTTGGCGGTTTCCTCTTTGCTTTCGACCTTTGACGTGATCTTGGTTACCACTTCATAAGAAAACTTATTGCATACAAAACTGCCTGCCGGCACCTTAATGGTTTCAACGGTTCCGGATCCAGGCACCTGTGCGATCTCCTGCTTGGAAGATCCGAACCTGCCGTTATTTGTATATTCAATAAGCTGATTCTGCGTCAGTGGGCCGTCTACGGTGATAACGCTTCCGTTTTTTAACGCATTCTGCATGATCAGATACGCAGGGTATCCGGACACTTCTGTCTTGGTTACTTTTATATTGGGCATTTTGCCGAACAGTTCCACATATTGATACCAGGCTTCCGGCACTTTAAGTTCGGTATAGGTTTTACCGTTCAACGTAAACAACCGGTTATCCATCGTCATGGAAGCTCCGCTTGCTTCTATGACCGCGTGGAGGTTATACACCGTAATACCCGAAGAGTCTTTACTTCCGGTGATGTTTTGCGTAACCGTACCGCCTTCACTCCCGTCGGTCTCCACTTTGTAAATAAACTTTTTATTTCTTGCAGGAATAAAACTGCCCGCTTTTGCCGGTTCTTTGGAATCATCGATATCGCTGCTGTCCGGTTCACAGCCGGTGCACAGGACGGCAGCCAGCAATACAGCCATTGCCGGCCGGCTGATGTTGTTCATTAATTTGTTGTACATGATGCATAAATTTATTGGGGGCAAATGTATTGATGGTGCACGGCGGTGTAAAAACACAGCGATGAATACAGTTATTTGCCGTCAGACAACCGTTTTTAGCCGACGATTGCGTTGGATTTTAAACCGCAAGGCGCAGTAAAGATTAAACGCAAAGCACGCAAGGTTTTTTCGCAACGTTCGCTAAGGCAGCTATACACAAATTGATGCCGGTTCCTGTTGCGTCCTTTGCGGATCCATTGCGACCATTGCGGTAAAAAAATCAACCGCAAGGTGCAGCAAAGATTAAACGCAAGGCACACAAGGTTTTTTCGCAACGTTCGCTAAGGCAGCTATACACAAATTGATGCCGGTTCCTGTTGCGCGCTTTGCGGATCCTTTGCGCACATTGCGGTAAAAAAACAAACCGCAAAGAACAGGAGAACGCAACGATCCGCTGAGCAGTAATCAGGCATTAGAACCGGCTCAATAGCGATCCTTGCGGATGCTTTGCGTCCCTGGCGGTAAAAAATAAACCGCGAGGGTACGAAGATCCTCCAGGTAGTAATGGGCAATCATCGGTGCTGCTTGGGGAATTTACGCTTCTTGCAGTTTAAATGTAAACGCAAAGAGCCGAAGTTTTTTATCTATGGCCTTCCTCATTGCGATCGTTGCGGATACGTTGCGCGCCTGGCGTTAAATTTTAAACCGCAAAGGGTGCAAGGGACACGCGAGGGGTGCGAAGTTTTTTATCTACAGCCTTCCTCACTGCGATCGTGGCGGATACGTTGCGCGCTTAGCGTTAAATCTTAAACCGCAAGGGGCGTCAGAACCACGATCGTTGCGGACGCTTCATAAAAGTTAAAAAACCGTCCGGCCGCCGGCGAACGACCCCGCGTCAGTACTGATCCCGGGGGCGGCTGCCCATTTCCAGTACCAGCTTCCCGCCTTTTATAAGCTGCTGCCAGGGCACAAAAGGCCTATGCAGTTTTTGCTGATTGAGCCATATCGATTGCAGATAGATATGGCTGCTGCCGTTATTTTTTGTTTCAATAACAAAATCGCCACCGCTGTAAAACCGCGGATTAAGCCGGATCCTTATTTTATCGAATAACGGGCTGCCGATACCCATTTGCGCAGGGGCACCGGTTAATCCTTTTATATCAAACAAGCCGATGGATGCCATTACAAACCAGGCGCCCAGCTGTCCCTGGTCTTCATCCTGGCCGAAGCCGTAACCGTGCACACCTTCGGTGCCGTAAAACTGGTTGCAGATGGCCCGTACCCATTTTTGCGTGAGCGATGGCCGGCCGGAAAAATTAAACAGCCAGGATACATGCAGGTTCGGTTGGTTACCGTGATTATAAATACCGCCCACACCGGCAAAAGCATCAATGGTGGCACCACCGCCAAACAACGCTTTTTGCGAAACCGTAAAAATACTGTCTAACCGGTTGTTGAAGGTTTGCGCTCCCATTTTCCGGACCAGTGTTTCCATATCATGCGGTACAAAATACGTGTATTGCCAGGCATTGCCTTCCTGAAACCCACGCCAGGGTTGAGACGGATCAAAGGGTTCAACAAACCGGCCATTTGCCAGCCGGGGCCTTACCAGTTTTAATTGCGGATCATATACCTTTTCCCAGGCCTTTGATAAACGCATCAACGTATCCTGGTCATTTTTCTTTCCCAGCATCCGGGCCCATTGCCCTACGGCATAACTGCTGAAGGCATATTCCAGCGTGTGCGAAACCGAGAACTGCCACAACTCACCGCTACCGCTGCCCGAATCCAGGTGGTTTACATATCCATACCTGCGGAACCGGTCCAGGTCCATTTTTCCGGCTCCGAAGGGCCGGTGCTTCCATTCCAGCTCATTCTTCCGTGCGGCCTCATAAGCCAGCGCCACATCAAAATCACGGATACCGGCCATATAGGCGGCCGCAAAAACGAGTCCTACAAAGTTGGTTCCCACCCCGGAAACATACCGGCTGTTTGCAATACCGTCGCCCAGCCAACCGGCATCTTTATAAACCAGTAACTGGCTTTTAATAAAATCTGAATAATATTCCGGGTATATCAGCGCCCAAAGCTGCGCCAGGTTCCAGTAGATGCCCCACACCGCATCGGTGTTGTAATGCTGATGTTGTGGCCGGCCATTCTTGTCCAGGGGGATCTGTCCGATCGTTCCATCATTTTTAGGATAGGCCCCGTTTACATCACTGGCAAGACCCCGCCCTAATACCGCATGATAAAGACCTGTATAAAACTTTACAAGATCTGCCCTGTTTTTTCCCGCTACTTCAATCCGGCCCAGATGCGCATTCCAGGTTTCTTTCGATTGTACCCGGGCCCGGTCAAATGAAAGGGAGGAAGCCTCCGCTTCCAGGTTCAGCCGTGCATTTTCAACGGATGTATACGACAAGCCGGCCTTAATGGTTACCGTCTCCTGTTCCTTTGTAGAAAAGCCAAGATAGATACCAGCCCCTTTTCCGTTGACCTCTTTTACGGATGCATGTATGGCCTTTCCGTTGAAAGCACCAAAAGTGCTGTATGCCTTATCGATCAACGCAGAAAAGTAAAGGGTTACTGATGCACCGGGCTGATACTTTTGAATATACGCCGGCAGGGTGGTCACCCACCCCTCAATGCGGCCATCCGGCATGAGGCGTACGCCGGCGTCTTTTACAGGCCCGCTTTCTCCCTGCTGATTACCGATATCAAAGAGGATGTAGGCCTGTTCCGATGCAGGAAAGGTATAGCGGTGAAAAGCTACCCTTTTGGTAGCAGTTAGCTCTGCCCGGATATGATAGTCTTTAAGCCATACGGAATAGTAGCCTGCCGTACTGATCTCGTCTTTCCGATCAAAACGCGACCGGTAGCCGCTATCCGGAGCTTCCCGTTTCCCCGGCACGGTTTGTAAGGCCCCTGTAATGGGTGCAAATACAATACCACCCACCTGGAACTCATGAAAGTTTGGAAACCCCTCGATGGAACTGTCGCGGTAATCATAGCCCGTCGCTTCCCAGCCGCTGGCATTACCATAGCTGCCGTTGGTGGATGGCCCCGGCTTTGCCATCCCAAAAGGAAGCGCGCCGGGCGCATAATGAAACCATCGGCAATGCGCCGTACCAATACCCGGGTCTACAAACTGCGTAAAATCTTTTTGAGCACCCGCGTGTTTGCCCCATAAAATAAACAGGATGGTTGCATAAACCGGAAGCAAAAATGAATGCCGCATTTCTTAAACCTTTTATGTAAAAAAAAGTTACCTGCCTGCCATTTGCCGGCTATGCCAGCTTCCCGCGGCACCATACAATGCCGCAGCTTCTCCCAATAGCGACCGTTTTACTTCCACGCCGGGAAAACGTTCGTGAAGCACCTGTTCCATTTCCTGTTGAAAGGCCTCGTAAGCTCCCGTAATATTTCCACCGATCACCACTGCCGCTGCGGGATGCATTTCGATAAAGCATCCTAAAAAGGTGCCCAGGTTCTTACCAAACTCTTTAAACAGCAAGGATATTCTGTTATCCGCCGCTGCATGTGCGGCAAGCTCTTTTACCCCATTCAGCACAGTTCCAGATAAGGCTGCATACTGCTGTATAAACCATCTTGTAGACAGGTAGTCTTCAGCAATGCCCCCGTAAAACGGATGCTGCCACAGATCGGCATTTTCAGCAATGCCCTGTTCGTAAAATGCGGACCCTAAACCTGTGCCCAATGTAATCCCCACCACTTTGTCAAAACCACTTGTTGCGGCGCCGGCAAAGATTTCGCCCTGCAGGAAACAAGCCGCATCATTTTTAATAAAAAGCTGCTGCGGTGTTATCCCTAGTTCCGCAGCCAGCAGTTGTTTTATATTAAGCCCGTACAGGGCTTCGTATTTTCCCTGGGCCGTCATCAGGCTCACTCCGGCCTGGTAATCGAACGGCCCCGGCATCGCTATGCAGATCTTCGATACCGGGGCGTTCTGCATGGCCGCTTGCATGCACGCACTCCAGGTATGCAGAACCGGTGCTGCCGCTGCGCCCGAGTCTACCGGCTTTCGCACCAGCGATGATTTGATCAGGTGCCGTTTTTCCACATCGATCAGTGCCGCCGTAATATGCGTTCCGCCGATATCAACCGCCAGTACAAGGTTATTCATTGTTGTCAGGGATGCGTTATTTTATCCATTGAATCGTTGATGCTTCGTTCTTGTACAGCTTCCGGCACGGAAGCTTCGCCGTTCCATCCGGCCTCGATCTGTTCCAGCGATTTGCCCTTGGTTTCCGGAAGCAGCCGGTACACGGTGATGAATGCGATGATGCCGAAAACAGCAAAGATCCAGAACGTGCCACCGGTACCCACTGCTTTTAAAAGTATGGGGGTTAACTGTCCTACAATGGTATCGGCGATCCACATCACCATAATGCTGAGGGCCATTGCCCTTCCCCGGATCTTGCCCGGGAAGATCTCCGCGGCCACCACAAATTTCAGCGGCCCGATCGAAAAGGCAAAGCAGGCCAGGAAGGCCATTACACAGATCAGTAACCAGATGGAAGCCGTAGCGCCCGTTGCAAAGCACAGGCCCGTTAAGAAAAGCGCAATGGTGGCTCCTGCCGTACCCCAAAGATACAGCGGCCGCCGTCCGGCGCTATCCACCTTCCACATGGCAACCAGGGTAAAGATCATATTGGCAAATCCAAAGATCACCTGGCTTAAAAGCGAATTACTTAATGACACCCCTGCATTGCTTAAGATACTGGGGCCATAATAAATGATGGCATTGATGCCGCTGAACTGTGAAAACAGCGGAAGCAGTATCCCCAGCAGCAATGCTTTTCTCCAGCGCGGTGTAAACAGTTCCCGGTACGAGCCTTCGGTGCCGGCGGCTTGTAATTTCGGATCCGCGTCCATCGCATCATCCGGCGAAATGGCACTGATAATCGCCCGTCCTTCTGCTGTTCTCCCTTGCTGTATGAGCCAGCGGGGACTTTCCGGCACCAGGAACAAACCCAGTAAAAACAGGATGGCGGGTATTGCTCCCACTCCCAGCATTGCCCGCCACACTTCTGCGCCAAAGATCACATCCACCCAATTGCCCGATCCGCTTAGCGGATGACCGGCCGCCCTGTTTACCAATGCAGCATTGCTCAGGTATGCAATAAGGATGCCCAGGGTAAGGGCAAACTGGTAAAATGTAACCAACCGGCCGCGGATCCTCGCCGGTGCTATTTCTGAAATATAGAGTGGCACTACGTTTGAAGCCAGGCCGATGCCTACGCCACCGAGGAAGCGGAATACGATCACCCCGGTTAAAGAAGGCATTGCGGCACAACCCAGCGCCGATAAAAAAAAGAGCAGCGCTGCAATAAACAATGGTTTTTTACGGCCCCACCGGTCGCTCAGTTCGCCGGAAACAGCCACACCGGCGATACAGCCAATAAGTGCAACCGATACAAACCAGCCCTCCTCAAAGGCCGAAAGTGAAAACTGCTTTTGCAGGAACGGCAGTACCCCCGAAACCACGGCCATATCAAATCCGAAAAGGAAGCCGCCCAGGGATGCCACCAGGGTGATGGTAAGAATGGAAGATCGTTTAATAGATACAGGCATTGGCAGGAATTGAATCGTTCTGAATATATTTCATTGTAGTTAAACGGTGCAGCGCTTAACGGCCATCAATCATTAGCATCAATTTTTAAATGATCGATGGATTCTTTTATAAATACCCGCACCATTTTGGCGCGTTGGGGGCCATTATTGATCACCGTATACTGTTTTGCGGCTTCAGGAATTACAAATGTTTCTGCATAGTGATACACCTGCTCCGTTCCGGCCACCTCAACGGTTACGGAAGTTCCTTCTACCAGCATCAGCACGTTGCAGCTTTCGCCGGTTGTGAAGGAGATACGGGAATCAAATTCCACGCGGTGCACATCATAAAAATGATGGGGATGCGTGGGCAGGTGATAGATCTCCCAGTCTGCACCATCGGATATCAAACGGGGATGGGCAATCAGTTCTTTTACCACATCGCTTCCTTTATAATTAAAACGCAGGTTATTAAATGCATGCTCAATGTTGATGGCCCGCGGTTCGCCATTGAGATCTACCTGCAGCCAGTCATACATTTTAAAGGTGAAGATATAGGGTGTGGAACTGATCTCCAGTACCAGGTTGTTGGCGCCGGAGCTATGAACGGTGCCATTGGGAATCAGGAACAGATCGTGTTTATGTGCCTTATGTACCTGTACAAATTCCTCCACCGGAACCGCTACATGATTCCGGTGACTGTTTTCCAGCACTTCGCGGAACACCTCCGGTTCAATCCCCTCCTGGAAACCCAGGTACACTTTTGCATCATCCTGGCAGTCGAGAATATAATAGGTTTCATCCTGTGTAATATGTTCTCCAAAATGTTTCCGGATATAGGGCAGGCGCGGATGACACTGGATGGAAAGATTGCCCCCCTTCCAGGTATCCAGGAAATCGAACCGGATGGGAAATTCATCTCCAAAAAAACCGGCGTGCCGCCCGATAACCGAAGCCCCGTTCCAGAGCATCAGGAAATCAAAGGCCAGCTCCAGTAAACAGCCGTCGCTTTCAAAAACGATCCCGTTCTCCGGTACGATCAGTTCAAAAGACCAGGCATAATTGACTTCCTCCGGGTTCAATCCGGGTATCCGGTCCTTCATCCATTGTCCGCCCCATGCCCCCGGTTCAAACCAGGGCCGCACGCGGAAGCTGCTTTGGGCCAAACGACCGAATGCCTCCCGGATATCGGCCGATAAGGCCCAGCTTAACGTATCCTTCCATTGCACATCTCCTAAAACGGTGATGCGACTGAGTATATTTTTCTTATGCGCGTTGTGTACCACCCAGTCTACAAAATAAAAGCGTTTATACATCGCGGCAGGAAGCGTTGGTTCCGTTGCGCCCAGGTTGGTAACGGCTCCGGCCCGCATGCGGTATTGAATTTCATTTTTGGGCACATCGAGATAGATTACCGGTGCCTCCCAACCGCATAAGGCCGCTCCTGCGCCCAGCACCACGGTGCAATCGGCAGCATCATCGGCTTCAATAGCGGTTAAACGATCCATATCAAAAAAATCGGCCAGGGAGTGCGTACAGCGTGTTCCCCAAACAGCATCGTTGGCCCCCAGGAACGGACGCACCAATGCATCCGTCTGGGCTTCGGGTTTTAAATAATCGTTTGTAAAGATCCAATGCACCCGTGCACCTTTTTCCCGGAATGCGGCATCCAGCAACTGGTATACTGCATCCCAAAGCACTCCGCTATAACCGTCGATCACTATTGTTTTCCCGTTGAGGATCCAATCCGCAAGGGAATGGTATCCCTCATGGATCTTATTACTGCCCAATGCGTGAAAAGGATAAATGGAATAAGCATCCGTATCAGCGGCTGTACCCGCCAGTTGTTGCGGCATTAATGGCTGCCCGCTCTTCCGGAACGGTTGCGGAATACTTTTCTTAGTTTCCATACGCTTCTGAATAAGTTCAGTCATAATCAATGTATTGCTGTTTACCGCCCGGATACGTTATCTGTTTTACATTCAACAAGCTGCACCTGTGGCGTCGCAACCGGAAAACAGCGTGCATTAAAAATAATGCAAACCGGGCAGTCCTCATTATTTTAGCCGTAAATGTACATACATTTAAACATATAATAAAATCTTTCCGGCGTTTATGCATTAACGGGGCCTGCCGGACCCGGAACATTTTTGCACCGGCGCTATTCCGGGTCCGTTTCCCCGGAATCCCCTATCTTTAAAAAAATGTTTCTATGTGGGATGTGCCCGATCTGTTGTACAAGATCTTTTTTATGATCACCGGCAGTGCTGCTGTTGCCGCGTTTATGAAAAAGAAAAAGCCCGGCAATAATTTATCCCCGAATTGATCTTCCCTTATCATTCATCCCATGCTCACCCTGATCCTGATCATCCTGGTTTTTGTTATTGTTGGAGGATATACCCAACGCAATAAGTAGCCGCCGGGCACTACAGCTTCATTTCCTGTACAAGTAAAAGCCCCGCGCTCATCCTACTGCTGCCGGGTTGCTTTTGGAAGTATGCGGGTTATCAAACCGATGCCCCGGAACTTGCATCCTGCTTCACGGATAAATTCCTGCTCAGCGCAATCTGCATATCTGTGGCTCATACGGCTGCGCGCATACAACTACGCCGCTGATGTGCAGATAAATGCGCATAGCTCATGAATCATCCTCTGCAGATTAACATGCCGCGCTGGCAATTTCCCTCTTAAAAACGCGTATAACACAAAGCCTGGTACCGGAAAACCGGACCAGGCTTTTCTTACCACAAACACCTACAACTTAGTTGAGTTCTGTAACGAACTGCGCTTTATCTTTTCTGACTTTTGTTAAATTTACCAGCCAGTCTTTTTCTGTATCCCGGTATCCCAGGGCCATGATTACGGTGCTCCGCAATCCTTTTTCCCTTAAACCCAGTATCGCGTCCAGCTGTTCCGGATCAAACCCTTCCATCGGGGTGCCATCCACACCTTCGGCTGCGGCCGCTACGATGGTTACGCCCAGTGAAAGATAGGCCTGCCGGGCTGCATGTGCAAAGCCCCGGTCCTGGTCCATACGGCCAAAATTATGCATCAGCGACTGGCGTTGCCGCTCCAGCCGTTCCGGATCGCCGCCTCTTTTCGCCGCGGTATGCGCAATAAATCCGTCAATACGTTCCGGTGTATAGGCATCCCAGGCGGCAAATACCAACAGATGCGAGCAGCCCGTGATCTGCGGCTGATTGAAGGCCGCCGGCCGGATCTTTTCTTTTAATGCCGGGTTGCTGATCACTATAATTTCAAACGGCTGCAACCCATTGGAGGAAGGCGCCAGCCGGGCCGCCTCCAGGATGCGGTCTATTTTTTCCTGCGGGATCTGCTGTCCGTTCATTGCCTTGGTGGCATAACGCCAGTTCAATTGTTCAATGATTTCCATCGCGTTTATTTTAAGGATACTAAAAATTGAATCGGCCTGTTTCAAAAAGTTTCATTGATTCCTAACAGATACCGAATCGGGTTGCTAATCGAACAGATTAGATTATAAATTGAAGATCAATCATACGATCGTCATGCTGAGCGCAGCCGAAGCATCTCTGTAATACAAAACCACCCGAAGATCGGCAGACCTTTCGACTTCGCTATGCTACGCTCAAGGTGACGAAAGCTTGATTGGGTTTGCTACCAAATACCCGGCACGACATCGGATTTTCAAATAACTTTTAATACTGTCCCTTTTATTACTGCGGCTGCAGCTCCAGGAAGATGGTTACATCCACATCCTTTGCCACGGCTGTTCCGGTTGGGTCAAACGGAATATGATAATCAAACCGGTTGATCCGGATAGCGGTCTGGAACCCGATCACTTCTTTTCCCATCTGGTTTTTTGTGCACCCCCCATAGGTGGCTTCCAGCACTACCGGTTTTGTTACATCCTTAATGGTCAGGTTACCCGTCAGCCGGTATTTGTTTCCCGATTTCTTTTTAAAACCCGTGCTTACAAATTTCATTTCCGGGAATTGTTCCACATCAAAAAAATCGGCCGTTTTCAGGTGCTTATCGCGCGGCGCCACGCCCGTATTGATACTGGATGTTTGTACTGTAAAGCGGATCTTTGCATCCGTAAAATCGGCCTTGGCAGCCTGAAGCGTGCCCTGGAACTGGTCAAACTTACCCGTAACAAAACTGATCCCCATATGCCGGATGGTAAAATTGATCGAAGAATGCATGGGATCTGCCGTCCAGGTGGTTTGGGCAAATAGCTGGATACTGAATATTGAAACCGCGAGCAATAAAAAAACTTTTTTCATTTGTTTATCATTTTAAGAACATACACTGCTTTACAAATACAGCTGCAAAGCAACCACAAGTGCGGTTCTTAAAAAATAACCTAGATTAAGTGACGGTTTATCAAACAGCCGCAGATGCGCAGATTTTGGGGTCATTAACAATCGCAGGGTACTGTTTAAAATAGTTTGGAAATTCCTTTGAGCCGCACCAAATAATCAGCGAATCAGCGGCCACATCACTATAGCCGCAGATGCGCAGATTTTGGGGTCTTTAACAATCGCAGGGGGACTGTTTAAAACAGTTTGAGAGTCCTTTGGGCCGCACCAAATAATCAGCGAATCAGCGGTCAGCATCACTATAGCCACAGATGCGCAGATTTGGGGGTCTTTAACAATCGCAGGGGACTGTTTAAAATAGTTTGGAAATTCCTTTGAGCCGCACCAAATAATCAGCGAATCAGCGGCCAACATCACTATAGCCACAGATGCGCAGATTTTGGGGTCTTTAACAATCGCAGGGGTACTGTTTAAAATAGTTTGGGAGTTCTTTGAGCCGCACCAAATAATCAGCGAATCAGCGGCCACATCACTATAGCCGCGGATGCGCAGATTTTAGGGGCTTTAACAATCGCAGGGGACTGTTTAAAATAGTTTGGAAATTCCTTTGAGCCGCACCAAATAATCTGCGAATCAGCGGCCAACATCACTACAGCCATAGATGCGCAGATTTTGGGGTCTTTAACAATCGCAGGGGTACTGTTTAAAACAGTTGGGGAATTCCTTTGAGCCGCACCAAATAATCTGCGAATCAGCGGCCAACACTACAGCCACAGATGCGCAGATTTTGGGAGGAGGCAATCAAAAAAAGTTCTTCAGGTACTCATTAAGCAACCATTAAGAAATGAAGTCGTATGAAGCGCAGTTAAAATCTTAATGTCCCTTAATATCTTAATGGTTCCAAAACAAAAAGCCACCAGGATCATTCCCGGCGGCCTTATTATTTTAATTATGTTCCCGAACGGCTATCCCACCATCCGCTTGCTTTCTTCCCACTGGATCCGGCCCAGGCCCGGATGCACATGACGGTCGCTATGATAGGATGAACGCACCAGGGGTCCGCTTTCCACATAATCCAGTCCCATTTCATAACCGGCGTCTTTATAAAACGCAAATTCATCCGGATGCACAAAACGTTGCACCGGAAGATGCTTGGGCGTAGGTTGCAGGTACTGGCCGATGGTTACCACATCGCAGCCGTTATCCTTCAGGTTGCGCAGGGTTTGCAGCACCTCCTCCCGGGTTTCCCCCAATCCCAGCATAATGCCGCTCTTGGTGCGGGCGCCGCCTTCTTTCAGGGTCCGGATCACCTCCATGCTGCGCCAGTATTTGGCCTGGATACGTACCTGTTTGGTCAGCCGCTCCACCGTTTCAATATTATGCGAAATCACTTCAGGAGCCGCTTCCATCACGGTCTGGATATCTTCTTTTTTGCCCTTAAAATCGGGGATCAGGGTTTCCAGAGTGGTTCCCGGATTCAGCGCCTTTACGGCACGGATCGTATTGAACCAGATGGAGGCGCCCCCATCCTTCAGCTCATCCCGGTCTACCGACGTAATCACTGCGTGTTTTACCTTCATCAGGTAAATGGCTTCGGCCACCCGTTGCGGCTCATCGTAATCCACGGCCTCCGGGCGACCGGTGGCCACGGCGCAAAATCCGCAGCTGCGGGTACAGATATTACCCAGGATCATAAAGGTGGCGGTACCCTCTCCCCAGCATTCGCCCATATTCGGACAGTTGCCGCTTTCACAGATGGTGTGTAATTTATGCTGATCCACCAGTCCGCGCACATGCCGGTAGCTTTCGCCAATGGGCAGTTTTACACGCAGCCAGTCGGGCTTCTTTATCTTCGTTGTTACCGGTAATTCGATCATGACGCGAAAATACTATAATTTATGCTCACTATTTTTCATTTTGGGCTCTGGGCTGCAGAACAGGGATCGACTGCAGTTCCCGCTGCTCCGGGCTGCGGCCCCGGATCTGCCGGGGCTAAACCCTGCGCATCGGGCAGCCCATCTACTAACAACAGGTGGCAGCGATTTGTTCGCCTTGTAACAAAGCAATCAGCAGCTGGGTACAACTTGCAGTCGCACCTGCCTATTTTATCGCCTCCGGCGATCCCAAAAAAACTATCTTTACGCATTAAATAAATACACAATGACTTCGGAAGTTTTATACAACGGCGATTTACGTACCACCTGTACCCACTTAAAGAGCGGATCACATTTTGAAACAGATGCCCCTACCGATAACAACGGGAAAGGCGAACGGTTTTCTCCCACAGACCTGCTGGCCACCAGCCTGGCCGCTTGCATGCTCACGGTAATGGGTATTAAGGCCCGTACCATGGACTTTGACCTGAACGATATAAAAATTGAAATACTGAAGAAAATGGCGGCCGATCCCCGGCGGGTAAGCGGTATCGATCTGAAGGTGCACATCCCGGAGAACCTGGCTGTGATCGACGCCAAAACGATCGACATCCTGAAACGGACCGGTAATACCTGCCCGGTGGCCAAGAGCCTGCATCCGGATATTGAAGTAAATATCGACTGGGGTGCCTGGGGCTGAGGTGCGAGATTCGAGATTCCAGAATTCAGATTTGAGATTCCAGAATTGAGATTTGAGATGCGGAACCTGGGGGAGCGAAGGAGTCTGGCAGCTTTTTAGGCCTGCGCTTATAGTGTGCATCCTGCTGGTTTTATTTCCCTGCGATTGACCGAGCAAATGAAACCGATTCAAAGACTTTTTCTCTTTCTTTTTGCGATCCTGGGGGTTACTCATCAATGCCCGGCACAACAAGATCAGCCTGCATTTAAGGTTATTGCTTTTTTTACGGCCCGGAATGACCCGGCACATATCAGTTTTGTGCACGAGGCCAACAAGTGGTTCCCGGCAATGGCACTGAAATATCATTTCCGGTACGACTCCACCAATAACTGGAATAACCTCAATGATACATTTCTTGCCCGGTATCAGGTGGTACTCTTCCTTGATACCCGGCCCGAAACGCCGGAGCAACGAAAAGCATTTGAAGCCTATATGCGGCGGGGAGGTGGCTGGATGGGTTTTCATTTTGCCGCATTTGCCCTGCCGGGATCGGCGTATCCGGATAACTGGCCCTGGTACCACAACCAGTTCCTGGGATCGGGCAACTATGTAAGCAATACCTGGCGCCCGACTGCCGCGGTTTTAAAAACGGAATTAAAAAAACACCCGGCGTTAAAAGGAATGCCTGCCGTATTCCGCACCGCACCCAATGAATGGTACCGCTGGCAATACGACCTGCGGAGAAACCCGGATATTGATATCCTCCTGTCCATCGATTCCAGCAGTTTCCCGCTGGGCACGGGGCCCAAACCCCAGGAGATATGGCACAACGGATATTACCCGGTGGTATGGAGCAATAAAAAATACCGTATGATGTATTTTAACATGGGCCATAACGATATCGATTATGAACACCATACCAACCAGGAATTATCGTTTACGTTTGCAAACCCCGTACAAAATCAGCTGGTACTGAATACACTGCTTTGGCTGGGTAGTGGTCTAAGGAACCGGCCAAAAAACTGATGTTTTCCCGCTGATTTATTTACATAGATCTTTGTTCTGCTTCAGATCAACCATTGTTGTGTTTCATCTGCGCCGTCTGCGGGCGACCTTCCCGCTGATTTACGCAGATCTTTGCCGTAGTTCAGATCAACCACTGCTGCGTTTTATCTGCGCCATCTGCGGGCGACCTTCCCGCTGATTTGCGCAGATCCTTGCCGTAGTTCAGACCAACCACTGCTGCGTTTCATCTGCGCCGTCTGCGGGCTGTCTTCCCGCTGATTTATGCAGTTCTTTGCCCAGTTTCAGATCAACATTGCTGCGTTTTATCTGCGCCATCTGCGGGCGACCTTCCCGCTGATTTGCGCAGATCTTTGCCGTAGTTCAGACCAACCACTGCTGCGTTTCATCCGCGCCGTCTGCGGGCAACTCAATGGCGAAATTAATACGCAATGCTTTCGTCGATATCGTATTTCATCCCCGGGTAATCCAGGATCCGGCGCATCAAACCGATCTGGCCAAACAGGTAGTCCTCACGCCCGATGCACATACCCACCATATTCAGCTTATTCTCTTCAACAAACCCCACGCCCATCCCAAAGGGATAGGCTTCGTTTAACTCCGCATCGGTTACGGTTTGTAATTTTTGAAAAACCAGGGGCGATATTTTATGCCATTCTTCTTTTAACGCGGCAAGGGTTGGGTAAGTAGCCGTTGCATCCAGCGCTTTCGCATCTTTGAAAAGCGCTTCGTTCGGGTCCTTATCGGCAATGCCCAAGATATTGGCCAGCCAATACCGGCAATTGACCAGGTTACCGGCCATCCACACGATGTGGTTGGTTCGCCCCTCAATCCGTTTCAAAGCATCGGCCTCGCTAATGCCGTCAATTGCATTATTGAATTGTTGCGTATGCATCCGGTAGGCAGGTATGATCAGCTGCAACCGGCTAACTGTTGTTTCCATGTGTTGTTGTTTTTAAAATTAAAGGATCCGGCACGCTTCAGCGTTCAGCGTTCAATGCCGTTTGCTTAGTGATTTTTATAGTGGCCGCAGATTGCGCCTGTGGCGCCTTTCTGTAACATTGTTGCTGTTAACGCGGATACCAGATCTGCACAACTTGTTACGCCCCGGGCGTGATCTGCGGCTTTAAGGAACCGACATCGATTTAGCATTCAGCGTTCAGCCTTTCGCGTTCGGCATTTAGCATTATCTATTTACTTTCCTGGCGTGCGGAATAATTGATCATCCAGCGCACCCCGAATTTGTCCTCAAAGCTGCCAAAATAGTCGCCCCAAAACTGGTCTGCCATCGGCATTTCAATCGTTCCGTCCTGGGATAATGCCCCAAACAAACGATCGGCTTCTTCCCGGCTTTCGGGAAAAATAGAAATATAATTGTTATTGCCTACGGTTAACTTGTGCCCCATGGAAGGAACGATGTCTGAGGCCATCAGCAGATCGCCGCCAACAGGAAGTGCTACGTGCATCACCCGCCTTTTTTCATCCTCCGGCAGGTTTTCAGTACCCGGGGCATCGCCCATGCGCATTACGCCCCCTACGAACTCACCACCAAAAACGGATTTGTAGAAATTGAAAGCTTCTTCGGCCTTGCCATCGAAATTTAAGTAAGGATTTAATTTTGCCATTTTATTTTTTTTTATAGATAAGTGAGAAGTGAAATATTGATGAGTGAAATGTTGATGAGTGAAATGTGGGGGGCCGTTACTGTTCGGCCAGTGTTTTTACCGTTGCAAGCCCTTTGATGAATCCATTATCCATCATTTCCTTGTATTTCGGATCAACATCTACCGATACCTCAAGCGTGGTAACGCCGCCTTCTTCCTTCAGGTAGTACCGTTCCAGGGCGCCGGCCCATTCTTTTATGGCGTCGCTGGTCGTATCTTCCACCCCGTTCTCAATAGAACCGAGGTGCTCAAACACCAGTTCCTCCGGCGCCTGAATACTACGGATGGTACTCACCATTCCATTGCCCTTTCCATCCAGGAAACGGGTACGTCCCTGTACCTTCCAGTCAGACTCTATTGTAGAGCCGGGTGCAAAAGCGGCCGTCCATTGCCGGTAGGTATCGGTATTCCAGAGTATGTCCCACACTTTTTGCGCAGGCGCATCAATTTGCTGTTTATACGAATAGGTTTCCATGTTTATTGATTTATTGGAGTCAAATAATGATGCAGCGCCTTATCCGTTGCTACCGTTGTAAGCGGATTCCAATGCTGCAATATCGAGCTTCTTCATCTTCATCAATGCCTGCATCATACGCCCGGATGCTTCCTGGTTACCGGCCGCCATTAACCGGCCTAATTGGGCCGGAATGATCTGCCAGCTAAGACCGAATTTATCTTTTAACCAGCCACATTGACTTTCTGCGCCGCCATCTGCAATCAATGCATTCCAATAGCGGTCAATGTCTTCCTGTGTATCGCATTCCACCACCAGGGAAATGCCCTCATTAAAATTAAAAGGATGCGCCAGCGAACTGTCCATCGCCCCCAGTGTATAACCGCTGATGTGAAACTGGGCATGTTGTACATTACCGGCGGTATCGCCTCCCCCCTCCGGGTATTCCATAATGCCCTCCGTTTTTGAACCGGGGAACAGCGCTGTATAAAAACCGATCGCTTCTTTTGCGCGTCCGTTCTGTTTGTTGATAAACATGAGTGTAGGCGTAAAATACTGGGTGGTGTCGCCCCGTTCACCCGTGTATAATTGCCAGGATACACCATATTTATCCTGCACCCAGCCATATTTTTTACTAAAGGGATACGTGTTCAGCGGCATCAGGGCAAAGCCTCCCTTTACCAGCTCGTTGTATAACCGCTCGGTTTCTTTTTCATCCTCATTCGCAATCAGGAAGGACACAGACGGGTTGGGTGTAAATACGGGGCCTCCGTTCAGCAGCATCAGCTTCTGACCACTACACTCAATTGTTACCACCATACCGGAGTCGGCGCTGATCTTTGCATCCGGAAAAATTCCGGTATAAAATGTGGCGGCCTCTTTGCCGTTTGCATCAAACCAAATACAAGGATAAATTAACTGGATCATGACGTTTATTGTTTTAGTAAGGAGTTGTTTTTGTTACTGTTTCTTTTTACGGGCTTCCGCCTTTTTCATTGCTGCTTTTGCAGCCACAGCATCTGCCCGGTATGCGGTCATTTCCCGGATCAGCTTTTTGGGCAGGGCCGCATCCAGGGGAAACTGCACGGTACCTTTTGAAGTTTTATATTCCGTTAGCCGGTCTGCAAATGCAAGGATCGGCGATCCTGTGGGATAAAAACCGATATGCTTTTCGTAGGCGGCATAATATACCAGCACCTCGCTTGTTCTGATGGCCGGCATATTATAGCTGATTACCTCCACAGCATTTGCAGGAGCTGCCTGCTTTACAATTGCGCGCATTTCTTCCAGCTTCTTTTTCCGGATGCCGGAGAATGCCTCTAAATATGCCTCTACGGTTGTAAACTTTGTAGCAATCATATGATGCTGTTTTAATCAGTTCCTGAATTTTAATCCGGATGCATCCAGCGCCGCTTTTAAAACCGGCATAGAAGTGGGGCCAATGCCATGCAGTGCCAGGATCTCTTTTTCCGTGTGTTGCGCCAGTGCGGCCACGGTACCGATGCCTGCCTGTTCCAGTGCCCGCCGCGCCGGAGCTCCCAGGCGTGAAAGGAAACCGCTCTGCGGCTTTTTTGCCTGCTCACATACCGGGCACACCGGGCAATCGCTGCTTTTATAATAGCGGTGCCCGTTGTCGCAAATCCTTAATGTACCTTTTGACATAACGCCTGATTATTGCTGGTTAAAATACGGCTTCATTTGCTGTAACTGACGCGTATGCCTGCGCAAATGATAATCGGCAAACAATACCCACTCCATACCGGTGAGGTCACCGATGGTTGGGAACGGTACCCCTGCACAAAGCATCAGCAGGTCTTCTTCCCGGATCCGGGCGCCGAGCGATTCACGGATCTCTTTTAATGCATGTAACAATTGCGTTCTGTCTATCGGCTCATCTGAAGGCACCACTACTGCCGGAGCTTTTGCTTTCCGTTCAAAATTTAAAAATATTTCCCGCAGCATCGGCTCATGCGCATCCGGGGCACGTTCGGGTGTTGCTTTCGGCACAGACAGTGCACTTTTTGTACCATTTAAAAATTTCAATACATGATCGCCCACCTGTGCCGGCGACCAGCTGCCTTCAAACGGAGCCCGGTTCAACACATCCGGGGAAAAAGATTCCAGGAGGTTTGTAAAATGATCGGCGGCCGCTGTAAAATCCCGGAGCAATTCTGCTGTATCGTTTGTTATTGTCTGCATAAAAAATAATTTAATGAATGGTTGGGGAAGTATCGTTCTTAATTTAAAATATCCGCACGATACCCCTTTAATTTTAATGAAAAATGAACCCGCCGGATATCGATCGGCTGACGGGATTCTATCCGCAGGATCCGGTCGCAATCTTCCAGGTCAAAATTAATTTTCGACCGGGGAAAGACGCGTTTGAGATTCCGCACCAGCATCCTTGCGGTAGCCTTATCAAAAACGTTGGTTCTAAAAATTTCAATCCGTTTCATCAGCTGGGTTTAACAGGGTTTTCATGAACTGTTTTATAATGCAGGCGAACGATACCCGATGGAAATGTGCGTACATCCAGCAACTGCAACGCCGTTGGATCCACGTTCTTAAAAAAGGGTTTGCCCCTGCCCAGCAACTGCGGATCCAGCAGCAGGATATATTCATCAATCAGTTGCAATTCCTGCAGCGCCATACTTACCGCTCCGCTGCCAAGAACAACGATATCCTTTTTTGCCGTTTCTTTTATTGCGTTCACCGTGTTCCTGTTAAGCTCTTTATGAAAAAAACTATGCGGCCAGTTGCTGCTGTTAACCGTTGTTGAAAAGGTATGTTTCGCCGTTTCATTCATATACGCTGCCACCTCCGGATACTGTGCGGCGGCACCGGGCGTAGGCCAGAAAGCCTCCATCATTTTAAACGTTGTACGTCCGAATAAAATTGTATCCGCAATCTGCAGCTCCAACCGGTTTGCCGCGTCCAGCTCCGGGTCGGTAGTGAACCAATCGGTTTCTCCGTTGGGACCGGAAAAGATACCATCTACAGAGATCCAGTTAAAGACAAAAATCCGGTTCATATATACCCGTTTTTAGTACTTCCTTTTCCATACAAACCTACAACAGACCTGCACATTTACAGATATGCAAATACGACAATATCTGGGGTTGATTACGACATTCTTCTTTTCTATCTTTGCTAAGGCTAAAAAATATGAAATGAAAAAAGTGGTCATCCTCCTGTTAAAGGGCGCAAATCTTTCCAGCATCGAAAATCCAAGACAGGGATTTGAAGAAGCCAATCAATACCTCATCGCCAATGGCCGCCAGCCATTGTTTCAGGTACAGCTTGCTGCTGCAGAACCAAAAGTACAGTTAAACAACGGGCTTTATGAGGTGCAGGCACAACTCCTCGTTAGTGAAATTCACCATGCAGATCTTATCCTTGTACCGGCCTTACAGGAGCCCATCAGCCGGTATGTGCATGAAAACCGGGGCACCATTCCCTGGCTGGTAGAACAATACCATGCGGGTGCGGAAATTGGCAGTTTGTGCATGGGCGCGTTTTTACTGGCAGGCACCGGGCTGCTCAATAACAAAAGCTGTGTTACGCACTGGAAGGCCAGCAATGATTTTGCCCGGCTCTTTCCGGAAGTGAACCTGGTGGCCGACAAGATCCTTACCGATGAAAACGGCGTGTATACCAGCAGCGGCGCCTTTTCGGCCTCCAACCTGGTACTGTATCTTATAGAAAAATATGCCGGCCGGGATGTGGCCATTTATTGCTCTAAATATTTCCAGATCGATATCCAGCGCAGCAGCCAATCGCCCTTTATTATTTTTTCCGGCATGCGCGATCATGGAGACGATGCCATCCGCGAGGCACAGGAATATATTGAACAGAACTTTGAAGAACGTTTACCCGTTGATGTGCTTTGTGAGCGTTTTGCAATGGGCCGCCGCACTTTTGAACGGCGCTTTAAAAAAGCCACCACCAATACAGTGGTAGAGTACATCCAGCGGGTAAAGATTGAAGCGGCAAAAAAACTGCTGGAGCAGGGCCGCAAAACCATACAGGAGGCTATGTACCATGTGGGGTATAATGATGTAAAAGCATTCCGCGATGTGTTTAAACGCATTACGGGTATGACACCGGTAGATTATAAACTCAAATACGAAAAGATACTGGTATAGCGGTTAATGACGCCGGTGCCGGTATGGTTTCCGGAAAAACGCTTCTACCCTTCTGTTAAAGGCGCGGCTATGATCTACCAGGGTGGCATGCCCGGAGTTGGGCACGATCCACAACTCTCCCTTGCGGATATTGGCTGCAATTTGCCGGGTATGTGCTACCGGAATCAGATCGTTGTCACCACCGATGATCAGCGAGGGGCACTGGATCTTCCGCAGCTCCTTTAATGCAATATTGGGTTGCTCATAATCCAGCATAAATACTTTGTAATCGTTTTTTTCTTTTTCACCGGTGAGCGGCATCCGTTTCTGCCAGGCATTGTAATCCCGCACACCGTCCCGCCATACATCAGGCCTCAGCCCCAGGGAATCGGCCCAGAGATTAGCACCCGTGCTGGCCAGTTTGATCACTTTTTCCGGATGGCGCATGGCCAGTTCCAATGCAATAATGCCCCCATCGCTCCAGCCCAGCACATAAGCGGAGGAAATATGCATGGCCGATAATAAGGCACTGTAATCATCTGCCATCATTTCAAAACTGAGCGAATCCGATGGATCTACCGAACGCCCGTGTGCCCTACTGTCGGCAAGGATCACTTTATATTTTTTTGAGAAATGCGGGAGGTTATTGGCAAAAGCGCTCATATCGCCCCCGTTCCCATGAATCATCAGCAAGGGCTGGCCCTGGCCATATACCTCCGTATACATACGAAATCCCCTGATGGTATAGTATTTTCCAACGGCATCATTATAGTTGTAAGTGGCTACCCTCAGCTGTGCGCAGCCGGGCATCAATGCGGCCACCAACCATAACAGGAATGCCCCGATTCCCTGTTTCATATTGTACTTATTCCCCGTGTTTTTATCATTTAAAGTTAAGCGCTAATCTCCGATTTATACCGCAAAACCTGCCTGCATTTTTGACCGCTACATTACCGGTACGGTTTGCACTTACAAACAAGACCGGTTTTCTATATCTTTACGCCCGAAGTTATGAAGATGCATCTGATCAAAACCCTGCTATTTGCAACCGCGCTGCTAACCCGGTTTACAGCCGCAGCACAGGAAAAAAACCTCCGTTTTTCCTTTGAATTAACCGCCCAGAATAATTTGTCTGTTCCCGTACGGTTAAACGGAACGGACAGCCTGCACCTGATGTTTCATTTTGCAGCAGATGCCGTAACCTTAACCACAGCCACTACCCAAAAGATCCGTTCCGTTCGGTTTGAAACAACCGACAGCGTGTCAAGCTGGGGCGGCACGGGCAATACCTCCCGCTTTAGCAGCAACAATACCCTCCAGATCGGAGATCGTACCTGGGAGCAGCTTCCGATATGGGAAGATCAATATTCCGGAAAGGGTACAGACGGAAAATTTGGTCCGCACCTTTTTAATAAAAAGGCGCTGTTTATCGACTTTGATAATCAACAAATCACCGTAAGTGATCATTTCCCCGTAAAAGGCTATCAAAAATTTAAACTGATCCATAAACACGGGATGCTGTTTATAGAAGCCGCAATGCATGTTGGCCGCAACACCTATTTGAACCAATACCTCCTGCATACCGGCTATTCCGGCGACCTGTTGCTGGACGATGCTTTTGTAGTAAAAAATCATTTTAACAGCCTGCTTAAAGTAACCGACACCAAAGCATTAAAGGACGCCTTTGGCAATATTGTAAAAGTGCAGAAAGCCACTGTTCCGCAATTCACCATCGGCCGCTTCCGTTTTAAACAGGTACCGGTTGGTTTCTTTGAAGGAAAGCTGGGCACCCAGCAAATGAGTTTTATGGGCGCCGATCTGCTAAAACGTTTCAACCTCATTATCGACGCAGAACGGCAGTATATTTATCTGAAACCTAATAAACTGTACGGTACCGTTTTTTTTAACGGGTAAACAGGCGGGTTACTTTTTTTCCCCGGCGGTATTAACTCCCGCTATGCGTGCTCAATAATTACATATTACCCTGTTTGCGATCCTCCCCCGGGGAGCATTTTATACATCGCACGCTTTCATTTAAAAACTTTTTTTACTGTGCAAATAGATTGCACCGTTATGATTGAAATTTGTTTTTCAATGATAACAACAACCCTTTCTTATTTAAAAACACTTTCATGAGTAAATTAAAAATAACCGGAAAAGAATTAAGACAACTGGGATACCCGGAAGGTCCGGTGATCAGTGTTACAATGAACCTGGTGCAGAAGCACTATAAATATGCTTCCAAAGAAGCTGTTCTTACTATTTTAAAAACCGTATTGCAGACTCCTGCGGATTTTGTATCCGATGCGGTGCTGGCCCCTGTTGCCGCGCAATTGCTGCCGCCGCCGCCCAAAGAAGACGATGGTGTGGAGGTATCGTTGAACCAGTCAGGGATCGCTTTTAATATTTTCGGACGGGAACATATTGAAGAAGGTGCTCTTGCCCAGATGTATACGGCAGCAAAATTGCCGGTTTCCATTGCCGGCGCCCTGATGCCCGATGCGCACTATGGTTACGGGTTACCGATCGGCGGCGTACTGGCCACCCGGAACGCGGTGATCCCTTATGGTGTGGGGGTAGACATCGGCTGCCGGATGTGCCTGAGCCTTTTCGATATTGATCCGAAGGAACTTACCAACCGTACCCATTATTTTGTACGGGAGCTGAATGAGGCTACGTTGTTTGGCAGCGGAGCCCAGTTTACAAGGGCAGAAGACCATGCCGTAATGGACCACGAGGCATTTCAGCAACTGGCTTTTTTAAAGCCGCTGCATGGCCGCGCATGGAAACAACTGGGAAGCAGTGGTAGCGGTAATCATTTTGTAGAATTTGGCATTGTGGAGATCCGGGAGCAGGATGCGGTACTGCAGGTAGCGCCCGGGCAGTACCTGGGATTATTGTCGCATTCCGGATCCCGGGCACTGGGTGCAGCCATTGCCGGCCATTATACAAAGATTGCCATCAGCAAAAGACGGCTGCCCCAGGATGCCAAAAACCTGGCCTGGCTGGATCTGAACGAGGAGGAAGGACAGGAATACTGGCTGGCGATGAACCTGGCCGGGGATTATGCGTCTGCCTGCCACCACATCATTCATGCAAAAATTGCCAAACAGCTGGGGCGCAAACCACTAAAAATGGTGGAGAACCATCACAACTTTGCCTGGAAGGAACTGCTGGATGGTGAAGAAGTGATCGTACACCGGAAGGGGGCCACACCGGCAGGGAAGGACGTGCTCGGCATTATTCCGGGCAGCATGACCGCTGCAGGATTTATTGTAAAAGGCCGTGGCGAGGCGGCGGCTGTAAACTCCGCATCGCATGGTGCCGGCCGCAAAATGAGTCGCAGCAAGGCCCTGCAAAGCATTACCGATGCGGATCTGAAAAAAGAACTTGCTAAACAGGGCGTAACGCTGATCAGTGCCGGTTTGGATGAGGCGCCCTTTGCGTATAAAGACATCGGGGTGGTGATGAAAAGCCAGCGGGCATTGGTAGATGTGGTTGGCAAATTCACTCCCAAAATTGTAAAAATGGCCGGCGATAAAATAAAGAAATGGCAGGAGAAGGAATGATACCATAAACCGCGGAGAACATGAGAGCGCGGAGATACGCGGAGGCATTGACGGATCCTCCTTACTGCCTTGCGGAGCTTTGCTTCCATGGAAAAAAAACCGGAATACGCCGCGGGATCACAAGGATTCCGCTGTGCGTTCCGGTTTTATTTTTTACGAACCTTAGGAGAGCATTGGCGCCGCTTGCGGTTCAAATTTTTACCGCCAGGTACGCAAAGAATTCGCGAAGACCGCAATGGGAATTACAATAACGAAGGTCGTGGCGAACCCCGCGAAAAACCTTGCGTGCTTTGCGGTAAAAACAAAATCACAAAGAACAGGATCGATCTGCACTAAAACAAACCCCCTCGCGAACCCCGCGAAAAACCTTGCGCGCTTTGCGGTAAAAAATAAACCGCGAGGGTACGAAGATCCTCCCGTTAATAATGGACAATTCATCGGTGCTACCGGGAGGGCTTACGCTTCCTGCAGCTTAAATGTAAAACGCAATGGGCGCAAGGAATACGCAAGGCACGCTATTAAAACCATTGTAATGACGTTTAGCGTTCCCTGCGGAACCCTGCCCCTGGCGGTAAAAAATCCCCCCTTTTGGGGGTAATGCCTTTACTGATTTTTTATGGTGATGTAAGAAAAGCCCGTTAATTTAGGCCTCAAATAGTAACACATGATTTTTTCGGTAAGAAGAACCTTCCTGGTCCTCGTTATTTTTATTTGCTATACCGGCAGCACTCTTGCACAAAAACTGCAATGGGCGCCGGATGGCCGCAGTTTTTATAGCTTTTCAGAAAAAGGGATCGCCGCCATTGATCCGGTACAACCCGGCAACAAAAAGGTATTTATGACGGAGCAGGAACTTACCCCCGAAGGCGCATCCGGCGCGCTTACGGTACAAAGCTTCACCGTTGCGCCCGATGGCAACCGGATCCTGTTGTTTGCCAATACCCGGCGCGTATGGCGCGAAAATACCCGGGGTGACTATTGGGTATTTGACCGCAGCACCAAAAAGCTGAGCCAGCTGGGAAAAGGATTTCCCGAAGCCTCGCTGATGTTTGCAAAATTTTCTCCGGACGTCAAAAAAGTGGCCTATGTGTCGAAACACAATATCTATATCGAAAACCTCCAGGATCATACACAAACACCGGTTACGAAAGATGGTACAGACCGGCTGATTAACGGAACCTTCGATTGGGCCTATGAAGAAGAATTTGGCTGCCAGGACGGATTCCGGTGGTCGCCGGATGGCTCCCGCATTGCCTACTGGAAGTTGGATGCAAGAAGCATCCGGAATTTCCTGATGATCAACAACACCGACTCGCTTTACCCGTTTACCATACCGGTAGAGTATCCGAAAGTGGGCCAGGATCCCAGCTCCTGTACAATCTGGCTGTATGATGTAGCAAAGGGCAGCACACTGCCCGCAGCCGTTGAAGGCGATCCGGTACAGCATTATATTCCCCGTATGGAATGGACGCCCAACGGGCATTCCATCATCCTGCAGCAGCTAAACCGCCAGCAGAATGACAGCCGTATTTTCCTGGTAGATGCCACTACCGCACAGTCGAAACAGATCTACCAGGAAACCGATGCCGCCTGGATCGATATCAAAAGCCGGTGGAATGATAACGACCCGGTGGGTTGGGACTGGATTAACGATAAAGGCGAATTTCTCTGGCTTTCTGAAAAGAACGGCTGGCGGCAGATTTACAAGCTGGATCTTACCGGGAAAGAAACCCTTATCACAAAGGGGGATTATGACGTAATCCAGTTTTATCTTTATGATGCGCCTACACAGACTATCTATTTTGCGGCGTCTCCGGATAACGCCACACAAAACTACCTGTATAAGGTTAGCGTCAGCAATGGAAAAGCCGGCAGGGTAACGCCCAATAACCTGGGCGGTACCAATAAATACACCCTTTCACCCAATGGAAAGATCGCTATCCTCAACCATAGCAGCGCCACCGAACTGGCCAACGGAGCCGTTGTAAGTCTTCCGGATCACCGGGAGCTGGTGCCGGCCAAACGGACCATGACGGTTAATGCCGGCGATCCCAGGGCCGAATTCTTTAAAATCAAAACAGCCGATGGTGTGGAGCTGGATGGGTGGATGGTAAAGCCCGTTCCGTTTGATCCTGCCAAAAAATACCCGGTTGTATTTTACGTGTACGGGGAGCCGGCATCCCAAACAGTGGTAGATAATTTTGGTGCCGGGCGAAACTTTCTTTATAACGGCAATATGGCCCGGGACGGCTATGTATATATCTCCCTGGAAAACCGGGGGGCACCCGCTCCCAAAGGCAGCCAGTGGCGTAAAGCCATTTACCGCAATATCGGCCGCATCAATATCCGCGACCAGGCCATGGGCGCCAAGGAAATTTTAAAATGGAACTTTATCGATACCAGCCGTGTAGCCGTATGGGGCTGGAGCGGCGGCGGCTCTTCTACCCTCAACCTGCTGTTCCAGTATCCGGACATCTATAAAACCGGTATTGCCATTGCGGCTGTTACCAACCAGTTGCTGTACGATAATATTTACCAGGAGCGGTATATGGGTGTACCGGTTACCAGCAATGAAGATTTTGTAAAGGGCTCTCCCATCACCTACGCCAAAAACCTCCGGGGCAACCTGCTCTACATTCATGGCACGGGCGACGATAATGTACACTACCAAAATGCGGAGCTACTCATCAATGAACTGATTCGGCAGGGCAAACAGTTTCAGCTCATGAGCTATCCCAACCGCACGCATTCCATATCCGAAGGCGACGGCACCGGCGACCACCTGTCTGCCCTTTATACCAACTATTTAAAGGAACATTGCCCTCCGGGGGGAAGGTAAGGAGGAAGATAAAATATAAAATATCCAATATTAAATGTAAAATGAGAAAGTAATGATCCTGCTTTTGCAAAAGAAGTCAGCGGAGCAGGAACGGGTCTTTAGTTTTACATTTAATTACCCCTACCATCCTGGCGGCAGAGTAAAATCGTAAGGAGGGCAAGGGTCACGCAAGGAATAGGCTAAGGGAATGTTCTATATTCATGTTCTCATTGCGACCGTTGCGGATACCTTGCGTCCATTGCGGTTCAATTGAAGACCGGGAAGAAGCGTTAATGTTGGTCATTGACAACGCACCTACACGCACATGTATGCAAGTCCTGATCCTTTTTCACGGTTACTTATTTTATAAGCTAAATTTACCAGCACCAATAAAGCTTCGTAAAGCATTACCCAATTCCCTTTATGTACTTCGTTACTTCCCTTACAGGTAATCACCGCGTCCAGCATATCCAGCAGCTCCATTTGCACGTAAGACGGGCGGAAGGCTTTACAGAATTGGGTAATGACCTGCCCCGGATCTTTCTTTTCATCCGTAGTTAATAAAACCGGGATGTTCATTTTAGCAATCATTTGCTGTGCCTCTTTTGACAGCCCTTTTTGCTGCCGGCGTTTTCTGCCCGCGTTTTCCCGTTCATTCAGGATATAAAAGGCTTCTATAAGCCGGTGCAGTTTTTCGATAAAATCTATCAGGTCTTCCCGTGCACCGCCCTCGCTATACGCGCTATTATCGTTACATAAAGCACACCGCTGCCAGCATTGAAGTTCCTGCTTCAGTTCATCCAGGTGATAATGATCAAATACTTCCCATAGGATGCGCAACGGCCGTTTACCCGCCTGGCTGAGAAAATGCCAGGGCTTATAAAAACGTTTTCTGCTGGTGGTGCCGGTTTCCATAAATCGGGTATTTTTATTGGAAGGTATTTTGTGGTTTAGGTTGCAATGGAGCATTGATAAAGCGTTTTCCGGCATCGGACAATACTTCATGGATGCGCCGGATCTTGCCGGTAAGGGTAAGCAGTTCTTCATCCGTAATTTTATAATCGTCTTTATACCGGGTGTCTATATAGGCTTTTTGCAAAAGGTTAAACAGGCGCTTATCCTGCTCCGTTTGCCGGGGAAAGATTTCCGGCAGTTGATGGGCCACCAGGCTGCCATAGCGCAGCAGCCGGTCAATACTATGGGTATTGGCATGGTAGCCGGTGCCCGCCATCAGCAGCGCCCGCAACGCCTGTTCTGCGGACTGATGCAGCATAAATGCCGCCATCTTGTGCTGCCGGCGCAGGCGGTATAGTTCTGCTCCTGCTAAAAATTCTTTGGCCTTGGATAGTCCCTCTTCCCATTGCCGGGTAGCTTCTTTATTGTTGGCAGTGGCTTTAGCTTCCATGAAATCATCCCGGCAAATAGTTCCTGCATCATACAGCACCGGGGCGTATTGCCATACAAACCGGGCAAAAGAGATATCGGCTTGCAGCCACTCCACAAAGGTAACCGTTGCTAAAACGAGGGTGGTAACGGGCAGCACACTGCTGCAATGGTTTTCTATCTTATCCTGCCACTCGTGCAGCACCTTACCGGCAAGGCCGGGCAGCAATATTAAAAGTGTACAGTCTGATAGTTGCGGGCAGCATGGGGCCGATTCATTAAAGATGCTTTCATATTTTTTACGGTGCAGTGTAGCGCCCAGCAGGAAAATCATATCCGGGTTGGCTGTTTTTACAATTACTTCCGTAAGCTGCTGCTGGTGAACGGCAAATACTTCCCCAATTGTAAAGGACTTCATACTGTGTCTTTTTTTATTGGTGTATGCCGGGGTTTGCGGAACCATTTTTTAAACCACCAGGTTTGGTGCTTATCCCGCCATTTAGCGTAGCGGCCCACCATTTTACCGTTGCTTCCGCGGGGGAACAGCAAGCCCACGGCATCCATTTCCTTAAAAATTTCCCGGATGTCGGCTTCTGTATAATGCTGCTGCCCGTAGCCATGTGCAATAAAATAATTGATGAGGTGTTCTTTGGCAGCGTCCCGCCCCTCGCGGTTCCAGCAACCGCGGGAGAGGTTATCCATAAAATCGGTTAAGGCCTCCTGGGGCGTTACATCCATCAGGCGGCAAAGGAGCAGGAATTGATACGGAAGGATGAATTGAAAATGAGCATGGCGCTCATAAGCGCCGGTTTGCCATTTTAGCTCCGGCTTGGGTTTGCGTTGGGGTTGTTTGCGGGTGGGTGTTTTTTGCATGGCGGAAAGCATTTAAAGGTGAAGATGATGCATACAGACCAACCCGCAGCGCATAAAAAAGACGTGGGTTGGTCCTTACCGTGCTGACGGGCTGCGACACCCTGACTACGTATAAGAACGCCCACGCCATAACGTGAGCGATTTACCTTATTTCCCGTAGTCGTTGAAAGGTCGCAGTTTTCAGCACGAGAATAAAGCAAACACGCTTATAGCTTTTATAATTGTATTTGCAAAATAAGTGTTATCAATTTATCCTGAAAGAAGAATTAAGTTATTAATATGCATAAATAAAATTTTAAAATGATCGAATATCAATCATAAAGATATAATGTTTGTTCTTAAAGAGCAAATAATTTTATTGTATGAATAAACATTGCTGAAATTCAATAACATAAGGTTTGCTAGATTTGCTCTTTTAGCATAAATATTATAACTTAATGAACAAATCAACGAGCTTAAAGAACAAAAAATCACCTATTTTAATAAATAGATTGGCGATTGTTCTAAAAGAAGAAAGAAGATCAAACCGGTGGTTAGCTTCAGAAATTGGATTTACAGAGACTACAGTTTCGAAGTGGATGAATAATGTCAAGCAACCTAATGTTTTCGTCTTTTATCTTATCGCTTTGATTTTGAGAAGAGATTTAAAAGATTTATTTATTTCATCGGAAGAAATAAGTGACAAGGAACGTGCAAGCCAAGTTAAGATACTTATGGAAATGGTAGAAAAAGGGAAACGGACGGGAAAAGATAAAAGGTAAATAATTTTTCGTAATGCCCGAAAGAAAAATAAACAGATTAAAGGTAGTTCTGGCTGAAAAGGACAAAACGAACCGTTGGCTAGCTGAGCAAATCGGTTATACTGAAGGGATGATATCAAGGTGGGCGTCGAATACTAAGCAGCCTCCGCTTGATGTTTTGTATAATATTTCTTTATTACTGAAAGTAGATATACGGGACCTGATAGAATCAAACGCTCATGCACTTAAAAAATGAAGTTGAGTTTATATCTAACCAATGAATAAAATGATAACACCAAAAAGAAAATCAGCACATCTTGTCATGAACAGGCTGGCTGCTGTTTTAAAAGAAGAACGCGTCTCTAATAAGGACCTTGCAGGAGCATTAGGGTATGAACCGGCAACTGTATCTAAATGGGCCACCAATACCATACAGCCCCCACTTGCTACCTTCTTCCGCATTGCACTCACCATTAACCGGGATCTGAAGGACTTTTTTATTTCGTCTAAAGACATTGAGGGTGAGGAAAAGAAAAAACTGCTGAAGGAACTGGCGGTAATTGCAGAAAAAGGAAAGAGGACGGGGAAGGATAGAAAGTAGATCAAGCTGATGGAGGCCACCTATTTCATAACATTATTCATTTATAAAAATTTCTTATGGCTACTTATGATGAAAATAAAAAAGAACTTTCGCCTTGCATTGTAAGTAAGGCAAAATATGCCTTAGGATTAAAATCCATCAAGCCTACCAACAATAAAACCTGTTCGCTTGAATATTGGGAAAAAGTGGTAGCTATTCTTTCTAAAACCTACCCACTAAAGAAAAAGCAAATAGCACATGCCATAGAGATTCATAATAAATTAGCCTGCAAGTGATATAGAATAGATTTGCAGACTAGTCCTTATTGAATCTTTCCGACTTCATCATTAACAGCATCAGCAAGTTGAGTGCAAAAATCGGAGTCGCAAGCTTTAAGACTGCCAACGGCTGAGAAAGCTACAGAACCTTGATACCAATTTTCAAATTCGCCGGAATCAATCGGATAAGTAACTTCCCTTATATAGACCAAGTATCGACCGGATTCATTTTTTTGAATAACATATTCGTTAGAATCCTCTTTCTCATCGGAGTTTTCCAAATGAAAATTCCACGATTTCAATTCATCGCCATCGCCGATTTCTAAAATCGTTAATGTTCCTATTGCCCCATCCTTAAAATCCATTCGTCTAATAATTGGTTCCATATTCGTAGATATTTTTATCTTGAAAGACTCAATGCCGTGTATCTATAATAACCTTTTTGTTAGTATATCTTGCTGTTTCAAAAGCTCCAATTCTGCTTCGTTTAGCCAACTTTCAAAAAGCTGATTCATAGCAATCCATGTTGTTTGCGGCCTTTTTATAGCTTCTTTATAATACTTCATCCTGGCTTTAATACCTTTTATCCGTAATGTTGTTTCAGAATTTTTAATACGAGACATCTTCAATAATATATTTTAGCTATTTGATAGCAATTCATAATGAGTTACTAAAGCAATTTAAAATACTTTCTGCTAAAAATGAGAAAATGGTTGCCCTTTTTCTCAAATGGGAAAAAAAATGCAGATTCTCAGAATTCGGGTAATCTTCCAGTAGCAAAGAATTCTGCCTTAACTGCCTCCGGTGTTGGATTAAGTAGCTCCCAAAGAAATGGCTCGTTATTCATGCCCAATGGCCCTACAGCACGACACAGGGTATCTAAATATACGCGTTCACCTCTGATATCTGCCAATACAATAAAAACTTCTTCTAACTTCAAATGTTTATCAACCGTTGCAGGTAACAATGCAACGTTTGAACCTTCCAATTCCGTTCGTACACTGGGATAGATAATTCCTTGTATTGTCTCTATTTCAAATAACACTTCCGATAATGCCGCGGTAAGCTTATAATCAGAATCAGACTCGATATTCGATTTTGCAAATTCATCACAAAAAAAAGTAAGCAAATCGACAAAAGCATCGACCACATCCTCCGGCAAATCCTTCCTCAAAAGTTCTAACTGAAAATCATAGGCTTTCTTAACCTCTTGTTGCTTCAAGATAGCTGCTTTACTAAAGACCATTTCAACTAAAGTCATATCGGAAACAATAACCCAACGGCTAACAGTCATCAGGACTTGTTTTTGCTTTCCCTTTTCTTTACTACGTAATAATTCTTCAGTTTCCGCCAGAGCAACTATATGGGGAATTGAAATATTTGAACTAATAACCGCTCCATAGAATATAGAAGATCCCTTTGCATTAGCCCGGCCATAACTCCGAATAATTTCTGGATTAGTTATATAAGATAAATCCGAAGGTCGTTCAAACACTTTTATTCCCTTATTTAACCGGACACGCTCAACATAGTTTCCGGCGGATATTCTAGTAAATAAAACTGGCAAAAAACCGCTACGAATTTGTTGTTTTAGATCTTCAAAGGAAAGACTATTCAGATCCAAAGATTGCAACTCCTGTAATTTTGTTCTTATATCTTTAGTGTTTATATTCATTGGATTTTGTTTAAAGGAGAAGCGCGGTTTTTCTAATGACTTGGTGAATAATGTGAGCAGTAATTCTCATTTAACACGCTGATAAATAACCTCGCAAAGGTACACAGCTCAAAAGGCACTTTAGTATACAAATGGCTTTGTTTAGTTGGTATAATAATCTTTGTAAACTTTTCTATTTACATCCGCAGCGATGGCTTCTATCTGCTCATTCTCCTGTACATAAACATATTTTCTAGTTAATTGACGCTGAGCTAACTCTTCTCTAATCTCTAATTTCTTCTCAGCCGGTATACGGAATCTTAATAAATAAGGTCTTAACATTTCTTCCTGGTTTATAGCAGTGTGACACATATTAGCAGGGGTAATAAAGAACCGGCCCTTTTGGCGGAACATTCTTTTTTCATATAAGCGGGTATCTATATCGTCAAGGTATGTTGAAGGGTTAATGATATAGTATTGGTTTATAGTTTTGGGATCTTGACTATAGAAGTTTTTTGCTTTATTCTTATCTGTATGCGCAAGAATATAATTTGTTGGGGCCAACATAACCCAAAGTTGTCCGTCAGCCGCTTCTATATTCGCGTAAGAGGAATGTTCAACTGCGAAATATAACGCAGACTGTATGATTGCTGTCCAATCAGTAATACTGGTTTTTATACCACCATGCTGGGCCTGAAACAGCAGGTCCCACTCTTTCCCATATTTTTCGTAATAAAAGATATCTCTTAATAAATGTTGCCCATCAGTGGCGACACTTTGTTCAAATTCCATGCAGGCTAGATGTTCCAGCTTTTTTGCTGTTGTCGCATCTGGAATATTTAGAGGGGCACGAAATAAACCCGGTTTTATATCCCATCCATATTTTTGTTCACCTCGATAATGAGGCATAAAATCCATTATGCCTTCAAAAAATAATGCTTTTCTTAACTTAATGAATTGTTCATGTAATTCATCAACTTCGATTAAAGAGTTTATCGTTAGATCTGTTCCGATAATTTCGGCTTTTAGCTGTTCAAAACGGTCGTTGACGGTCATTTTAATATAATTATGAAATACTTGGAAATCTTTCAATAATGGGCACTCTTGGTTTCTCTACACGTAAAAAACTACTCAAAGAGAAGTCTTGAACACTATTTCCAATAACGCCGCAACTGAATTACATCATTCTCCTTATGTTATTAAGGGTAGAAATTAATAAAGGCGAGACTTCTCCGGTGATAATCTGCTCATAAGTCAGTTCTTCGCCACTAATTACATCGACTACTATACAGAATTTAGCATCAACCTCATGCTTTTTCTTATAATTCTTATTAAGGTAGCGGTACAATATCTCGGCAAACATGCTAAGCTCGACCTTGCTATACCCCCCTTTTTGTGCGACATACCAGATACCGCCAATTTTATCTACCTCGCTTTCTTTAAATTCAAAAGCGAACCATTGAGCCGCCTTAATTTCAAAGCCATTAAGAACAGTAATGTAAGTATGTGTTTGATTTTTGATTACAGTTGATCCACCAGCAGGTTTCCATTTTGAAAAGTCAACATTCTCATAGCTACGCATTATATTAATGTTACGCTGAAATTGGTCTCTCACATGATCAACTCTTGTACTTTCTGCTTTTTCTTCCAGTTTGATTATCTTTTCATCATAAGCATCTTTGTCGCCAAATCTAAAGTACGCTTTTAGTGCAGAAATGCTCGACACCCAATAGTCGCCGCCGCTGTCATCTATTTTTTCTGCTTTTTCTTCGCCTTTTAGATTGGCAACAAAATTCTTTTTTCTCGCATCCGTCATTCGATTAAATTCAATAACATCCTTAAGTTTCAATTTTTTCATCCTTATTGTTTTATTAATTACTAATACAAGCCCGATCAATCAGGCACGGATTTGGGGATATACTTAATAGCATATCTCCAATGACATTGTAATTCAATAAATAAGACGAGAAAAAATTAAGCGGTGGGTTGACATAAATCGGTTCAGCGACCCGATTTGGTACTTTGATACGGTTTCCCGTAAATTCGCAATAATTACAAACTAATTTTGGAAAAGGGTGGTGTCTTTCGACACCGGGTCCCCCAACCTTTCTTTTCCAATTTCGTAAGGCTCCCGAAAGGGAGCTTTCTCTTTTTATTTAAAGAACTAAGCGTTTATATCAAAAATGTTTCCATCAATTCAAACTTTAACATACGGTTTTTAACTTGTTTTGTCAGTCTTTTCTTCTTTAACTTCATTTTCCGCTGCCCCTTTTTGCTCTTCTTTCATATTCTCCATACCCATAAGCCGTAACGGAGGTATAATTGGTAATATCACAGTATTTAATGGCGTTCCCTGCGTTCGTGTAAAAATTATTCCCCGTATTGTTGAATATAAAATACCAACCAAAACACTTCCCATATCTGCACGTAACAATTTTTCTTCAGCGGAAGTAAATTCAGCTAAATTATCTACCTTAAAAACCATCTCGTGTGTGTAGGAGCCCTTTGCTGGTAATTGCTCTTGCTTTTTATTTAATGCCTGAATTTCCACTTTTAGCTTGAAAGCAACAACCAGTCTCTCAATATCCACAGCATTCTCCAGTTCAAAAGCAAATGCGTGAGTTACTACATCGTTGTTATCTATAGCATCATCACAATCAATATTTCCCTGTAATGTTCTTACATTAAGAATATGGATTTGATCAGCGTCTACTCTTACTTCTTCATTCATGATGCTACTGCCTCCTCAGAAATAGTTTCTGAAAGTAATTCCTGATGCTTTGTATTCTTCAATGTCACCTTCATCTTTGTCTGCTCATTGTATTCCATCTTTACCACATTTTTACACAATGATGGGCCAGGGTTTGTAGAAATTATATATTTAGTATAATAGGTAACAACACCATTGTTTTTTCCGAAACTTTTGTTGAATAACTTGGGCACACAAGCAATTGTTTCTCCCAATGCCGCTTCCAGCTTGGAGATGGAGCGCAAAGTAAGGTTGTGCATTCCACTTAATATTTTACTAAGCTCCGCTTCTGTTTTTCCCATCTTTGCTGCAAGGTCTTTCTGCCTCATTGCTTTTGCCGCCATTACCTCGTGTATATAATTCACTATCTCCAAAGATTTTTCCACAAATATTTTGCTATCTATGGGCATTGTATCTATGGACTGTTGAAACTCCGGAATCGCTATTTCTTCTATTTTCTTTTTATTCTTTATCATGGTTTGGGCATTTAAATGGTTAATACAAAATCATCTTCTACCAAAATTTCCTTGCGCTCATTATCAACTTCTAAAATACCATCCTGAATTGCCTGATCAATTTTTAGGGAAAGCTTTCTTGCAAAATCGAAGTGCCGGTAACAGTTTTTACAATCTTTTACTTTTAGTGCCGTTTTTCTATCGCCATTTAGCAAAATAACAATAGCAGGACTTAACCGTATGCAGTATAAACGCAAACCAAAGTCATCCGGCGCATCCGTACTAATAAATTCATGATACGGAGGCGGTAATCTTTCTGCGGCATCTTCCTTTTTAAAATGTTGCGGTAATGCGCCGTACAACTGGCCGATCTGTTCAATATACTTGTTAATTTCAGACAGTTCAGTTCGATCCTGCTCTGTTGTGCCCATCCGGTGTAAAAAATCGATAAACTCCGGTTTTAACGGTTCTTCATCAATAACTTTCCGAACGGTGTAGTACTGAACCCGTGAAAAGCGCATTGTCCCTATTTTTACAAGAGCTATTTCCAACTTAACTTAAAAGTTAAGACAAATTTAGTGTGGTATTTCATGTTCTCCAAATTTGTCGGGTTAAAAAATCAAAACACATGGCACAAAAATGTCATTTAATATTGATTATCAGCAACATATATTTAAAATATTGTTTATTGCATTTACTCACGATCGCTGATATTTTCAAAACTCGATAAATTTTCCTATTTGGGAATCTATTGCCGGCAATCATATTATTGAGCTTTGGTAGAGGGTTTCATAATAGCCAACTCATAAGTAGTTGCTAAGGCAATTTACAGTTTTCTTCATAATAATTAAAGATTCACTTACTCCCATTGGTTTGTTAACATCATGCAATGCAAATTCTGCCTCAATATTATTTTATCACGGCATAGCAGAATGCCGACTGTAGGCGGGTGTGCTAAAACAGCCGTGAATAATAACCGGTTTCTCAAACCGGTACCAGGTATTGCCGACCGACAAAAGCAAATCCTTTCCCCAATTCCGGCATACCGCATGCCACCCCCTACCGATACTGAAACGATATACAAACGATACAGCTAGGATACAGCCAGGATACAGAAACGATATACAAAGGATATAGAATGGATATACAA
>JAGIAT010000012.1 GCA_017744715.1 Niabella sp.
AAATGTCAACTTATTTTAGGCACGCACAACCTGAAACGTTAAACGTTAAACCTTAAACTATTTCCCGTCCGGCTTGCTTTCCTCGTTTTTTGGCAGCACCGGCCCGTTTAACTGAACCACGTGCTGTTGTTGTTTTTTTCGCATAAACAGGTTCAGCAATTCCACAATAAAGGAAAATGCCATCGCGAAATAAATATAATTCTTTAAATGCAGTTCGTGCGCCATATCCGAATTCCATCCTTCAACAATCAGACTTACGCCAATCATTACCAGGAAGGAGAGGGCCAGCATTTTAATGGTGGGGTGGTTTTGTATAAAGTCGGAGATCTTTGCGCTGAAGGCGAACATTACGGTCATGGCTACAATTACCGCTGCGATCATGATCTCTATATGCTTGGCGGTTCCGCCCGCTGTAATCACACTGTCGAATGAAAACACCGCATCAATCACAAGTATCTGGCCAATGGCCTGTCCGAAACTGATTTGTTTTTGATTTTGGGCAGCCGCTGAAGGATCTTCTCCTTCTAGTTTATGATGGATCTCTTTTACCGATTTATAGATAAGGAAAAGTCCGCCCGCCAGCATTACAATGCTTGCCAGGTCAAATCCTTTTCCAAACCAGGATTCGGGGATGATGTGTTTGCCTTTCTGGGCCAGCAGCCAGCTCAGGCCCATCAGCAGCAAACAGCGGGATAAAATGCCGGTTACCATCCATACACGCCGGGCCTTTTTTCTGGAGTCTTTGTGTAACCGGTTAAGAATAATGCTTACAAAAATAACATTGTCGATCCCCAGTACAACTTCTAAAATAGAAAGGATCAGGAAGCTGATGAGTGAATCAACGGTAAATAATTCAGCAGTAGAGATAAATAAAAGTGGCATAATATGGTTTGGTTTACAATTGAGTGCAGATGTTTTTTACAATGGTGGGTCCCTCGTAAATAAAGCCGGTCCAGATCTGTACAAGGGAGGCGCCCGCTGCCAGCTTTTCTTTAGCGTCTGCCCCTGTAAAAATACCGCCGGATGCAATGATGGGGATGGCGCCATTGGTTTGCTCGGTAATGTATTGCACGATCGCCGTGCTTTTTTGCTGTACAGGTTTGCCGCTTAGCCCCCCGGCCCCGATGGTTTCCACCACGCTGCCGGGTGTAACCAGGTTACTCCGGTCAATGGTTGTATTGGTTGCCACCAGCCCGTCGAGTTTGATTTCCAGCGCCAGGGAAATCACGTCATCGATCTGTTCCTGACTGAGATCCGGTGCAATTTTCAGGAGTATCGGTTTCGCAAAAGCCTTTCCGTTATTGATCATAGCCAGGTTAAGCAAAATTTTCCGGAGCGCATCTTTATCCTGCAGCTCCCGCAGGCCAGGTGTATTGGGACTGCTTACATTTACTACAAAATAATCCACAAACGGATGCAGCCGGTTAAAACAGGTGGCATAATCCTGCCAGGCATTTTCATTGGGTGTAATCTTGTTCTTACCGATATTGCCACCGATGATCAGGGGATATTGTTCCTTACTGCCTGCTTTTTTTGTACGCCATGCTTCCAGGCGCTGCGCAATTTTTTCAACCCCATCATTATTAAATCCCATCCGGTTAATCAGCGCCTTATCGGCCGGCAGGCGAAATAACCGCGGTTGCTCATTGCCATCCTGCGGCAACGGCGTAACAGTGCCGATCTCCACAAAGCCAAATCCCAGGGATTCCAGCTCGTTCAAAAAAACAGCATTCTTATCAAAACCGGCACCCAGGCCTACCGGGTTCTTAAACGTGAGGTTTAAAAAGCGGGTTTCTTTTAAAGGGGCATCAGTAAACGACCGGATGATCGATTTGCCGAGTTTGTTTTTGGTAAATAACTGTAAATGGCGCATCGCCATGTAATGAACGCGTTCCGGCGGGAATGAGAAATAAAACTTGCGTAAAAGATGGTACATAGGCGCAAATATAATCCAGATTTGAAAATTATCAGTTATCAGATATCAGACTTCAGATATCAGACATTGGACATCAGACATTAGCTATCAGACAGTAACGCCCGGGATCGGGGAACCGGCAATGGTCAATAGACAATAGTCAATGGTGAATGGTCAAAGAATCTGTCTGTGGGAAATGAATAGAATCTGTACTATCCCTCAACCTTCCAGTCTACAGGATCAATGCCATGGGCTACCAGGTATTCATTGGTCTTTGAGAACGGCCGGCTGCCAAAGAACCCGTTATGCGCCGAAAGGGGGGAGGGGTGCGCCGATTTGATGATAAGGTGTTTGGATGCATCGATGAGGGCGGCTTTTTCCTGTGCAAAACGGCCCCATAAAATAAAAACCACATGTTGCTTATGATCCGATACCTTCCGGATCACCGCATCGGTAAAGGTAGCCCAGCCAATTTTAGCATGGCTCATTGGTTCGCCGGCCCTAACGGTTAAGGACGCATTGAGCATAAAAACACCCTGCTGCGCCCAGTGGGTGAGGTCCCCGCTTTTAGGAATGGGAACCCCCAGGTCTGCATGCAGCTCCTTATAAATATTCACCAGTGATGGCGGGGGCGGCACTCCTTTTTGAACCGAGAAGCAAAGTCCGTGTGCCTGGCCGGGGCCATGATAGGGGTCCTGCCCCAGCAGAAGCACTTTTACCTGGTTGAACGGCGTGGTATTAAACGCATTGAAGATGTTTTTGCCGGCCGGATAGATCGTTTTACCGGCCTGTTTCTCCGTTTTAAGGTGTTCTGCCAGTGTTTCAAAATAGGGCTTCTGAAATTCATCCTGCAGTTCTTTTTTCCAGGATTGCTCAATTGCTACTTCCATTCTGCTAATTTGAGTAAAAATAATAACTCTGTTCAGAAACGCAAACATTTATTGGATATGGTATCTGCCTGGTTTGTAGGGGCCTAAGTATAACGAATATCAAAAGGGTGTTATGAAATCGCTAATTTAACATTTGAGGAGCCGCGGGTTAATGGTTTTTGGCTATTTTTATCTCTAACGCTAAACCACTTCAGATGAACCCCTATCTTTTATTTCCCATAATCTGGATTGTTGCGAACAGCATTTATTCGGTTACCTTGTATGTTTTTTTGAAGGACCGGTTGTTTAAGGAAAAGTATGTTACGATCCTGAAATTTTCCCTGATGAGTCTCTGGCTGATTTCCCTGCTGGCTATTGCAGTGATCTACCTGCTGTTTGTATAAATAAGCTGGAGCTGTTTGTTGGAATTTTTCCATTTATGTTTTAACTTGAAACATATTTTAAGTAAATGGATTATATCGATTATTATAAAGTGCTGGGAATTGGCAGGGATGCTTCGGGAGAAGACATAAAAAAGGCCTATCGCAAGCTGGCACGGAAACATCACCCGGATCTGAACCCGGATGATAAGGAAGCGGTCAAGCTTTTTCAGCAGATCAACGAAGCACATGAAGTGCTGAGCGATCCGGAAAAGCGCAAAAAATACGATCAGTACGGTGCAGACTGGAAGCATGCCGATCAGTTTGAACAGGCGCGGCAACAGCAGGCATCCGGAGGCCGGCAGCAGGGCAACCCCTTTGAAGGTGGGGAATATTACAGTTACCAGTCGGGCGATGAAGGCGATTTCTCCGATTTCTTCTCTTCTATGTTTGGTAAAAATGCCGGCCGCAGCAGGCAGTCGGCCACCCGGTTCAAAGGCCAGGATTACCGGGCTTCGGTAACCCTGAACCTGTCTGACGCCTATAAAACGCATCAGCAAACGTTTACCGTAAACGGAAAGAGTATCCGGATTACTGTACCGGCGGGAATCGAGAACGGCCAGGAGATCAAGATTGCCGGTTATGGCGCGCCGGGTGTAAACGGCGGGCCCAACGGCGATCTGTATATTACATTTGTTATTCAGAACAATACCGCGTTTACCAGAAAAGGGAATGATCTGTACGCCCAGGTGCCCATCAGCTTGTACAAAGCCGTTTTGGGCGGTGAGGAAATGGTGGATACGATGGATGGAAAGGTAAAGCTGACGATCCATCCCGAAACGCAGAATGAAACAAAAGTACGCCTGAAAGGAAAGGGCTTCCCTGTTTATAAAAAGGAAGGCAGTTTCGGAGACCTGTATATTACCTACCAGGTACAATTACCTAAAAACCTATCCGAAAAGGAAAAAGAGTTATTTAAAGAACTGGCAAAGGAGGCAGAAAATAAATCATGACAGACCATATCCACAGCATCTCTGTAGAACAATGCTGCTCCTATTACAGCATCGAAGTAGCTTTTGTGTATTCACTGAATGAGCACGGACTGATTGAACTGATACGGCAGGAAGAAGGCACGTTCATCGGCTTTGAACAGCTGACGGACCTGGAGAAATACATGCATATGCATTATGATCTCGACATCAATATAGAAGGACTGGAAACCATTGCGCATTTGCTGCGCAAGGTGCAGACATTACAAACCGAGATCCGTACGCTCCGGAACGAACTGGGGCAATAGCGGCACCGGTTTCCGGCGGGATGGATGCATACCGGGCGCAACAGCAACAGCAGATGCACTGAATGCTGCGGATACGCAGCTGACGGCCGTTATTATTGCCGGTTGGATATAAACATTATGAAGCTACAAATACAATATGCTTTTTTTAATCAGAAGCGGATACCGGGGATGCGCCGGATCTGTAAACTGTGCTGTGCGGCCGGATGTTGTTTACTAATGGGATTGCAGGCAAAAGCGCAGGATACCGGTGTTCCCAAGGGCATTGCCGAGCTGTTTTATATCCAGTATCCTTATGCTACCGATCTGAAATGCCGGGTAAACGGAAGCCGGACGGTGGTTGATTTCCTGATGAAAAATGAACAATACGAAGCCACGTATAAAAAAAATGAATGGGCGTATACGACCATGAATTTCAGTTTTGACCGGCTTCCTGAAAAGATAAAGTCGGGGCTCCGGCGATCCCGCCTGGACGCCGATGATGTGGCCGATGTAGATGTAGTCTATATTCCAAGCGGATATGAGACCTACCGGCTCCTGTTGAAAAATACCGAAACAATGCCGCGGTATCAATATTTCAGCGAATCGGGGAAGCGACTCCATACACCTCCGCATCAGAACTAGGGGCGTTTATCGATTTTCCAGCAGCCTTTCTGTTTTTTTGATTATTTTTCGCCGGAATTTAAAATTTTGATCATGTATACCTCAAAAGGGTTATTGTTTTTATTACTGGCAGGCTTTGTTGTTTCCGCACACGCGCAGAACGGTTATTGGCAGCAGCGTGTAAAGTATACGATGGATGTGGACATGAATGTAATCACCAACCGGTTCACCGGGAAGCAAAAACTGGAATACTGGAATCAGTCACCGGATACGCTGGACCGGGTTTACTATCATTTATTCTGGAATGCGTTTCAGCCGGGCAGTATGATGGACGAACGGAGCAGAAGACAGGGGGGCATTATGATCGGAACAAAACAGGATTGGGATCCCCGGGTAAAGGACCGAATCTTTAACCTGAAGCCGGATGAAATCGGGTACCAGAAAGTAAATGCGCTCCGCATGAACGGAGTGCCGCAACCTTACGAAGTACAGGGCACGATCCTCATAGTGAAACTTACCCATCCGATCCTGCCGGCACAAAAAGTGACCTTTGATATGGATTTTGAGGCGCAGGTACCCTTGCAGATCCGGAGAAGCGGGCGCGATAACCCGGATACCAAAGTACGGTACTCGATGAGCCAGTGGTACCCGAAGCTCAGTGTTTATGATAAAGACGGCTGGCACCCCACGCCTTATGTAGGGCGTGAGTTTTACGGGAATTTCGGCGATTTTGAAGTAAATATCACGATCGATAAGAACTATATACTCGGCGGTACGGGTTATCTTACCAATGCCAGCCAGATCGGCTATGGCTATGAAGCGGAAGGTACCACGGTTAAACGGCCGGCGGGCAACCGCCTTACCTGGAAATTTACAGCACCCGAGGTGCATGATTTTATGTGGGCCGCTGACACCGGCTTTATTCACAAAGCAAAAAAGGTAAGGGCCGATCTTACACTGCACCTGCTGTATAAAGAAACGAAGTCCAAAGCGGAGAAATGGGAAAAGGTGTTGTCCGACGCAGAGCGGGCACTGCCTTATATTGAGGAAACCTTTGGACGGTATCCTTACAAACAATACTCGTTTATTACCGGGGGTGACGGCGGAATGGAATATCCTATGGCTACCTTGCTGGCTTCCCCGGGAGCCTGGCTGCACGAATGGATGCATGAATGGTTTTACGGGCGGCTGGCTACCAATGAAACACGGTATTCCTGGATGGATGAGGGGGGGGCGGACTATGCCGATACCCGCGTTTCCAGCTGGCTGAACCAGCAGGGGGTGCCGGGATATAGCCGGCCCGATTCTACCTACATTTATTATCTCAACCTCGTAAAAAGCGGCAAGGAAGAGGCGCTCATCACACCCGCCGATCATTTCAATACCAACTATGCATATGCGCAGGGCAGCTATATCAAAGGTGCGCTGTTTCTGGTGCAGCTGGGGTATATCCTGGGAGAAGAAGTGCGGGACCGGGTATTGTTAAAGTATTACGATCAATGGAAGTTCAAACACCCCGATCCGGATGATTTCCTGCGGGTAGCGGAGCGTACCAGCGGTACAAAGCTGGACTGGTACCGGGATTACTGGATCTATACCACGCGTACCATTGATTATGCCATCGACAGTCTTTGGGAGGAAGGGGGCAAAACAAAGATCCGTTTACGTAATGACGGCCTGATGCCGATGCCGGTTGATTTTCAGATCACGTTTAAAGACAGCACCAAAGAAATGCACAATGTGCCGCTGGACCTGATGTGCCATGCCAAGCCGGCAGAAAACAAAACCATTAAATGGGTGGTATACCAGCCGTGGCCGTGGACGAATAAATACTATACCGTAGAAACCAATCACCGCTTAACGGAGATCGCAATTGCAGAAATCGATCCTTCGCAGCGTATGGCTGATGTGAACCGGAGAAACAACCGCCTGGAGCTGAAATACTAACTGCTGCAACGACTTTAAGTAGCGTAGTTGGAAGATCGTTTACTGCTGGATGATGTTGTGCGGTCTTCTATAGGCACTGTTTATAAAGGCGCAATAAAAAGTAAAAGGAGAACGTTGCAACCTGGGTGATGTTGTCGCATCGCCTGTTGAAGAGAACGTTTTAATTGGACCATTTCCTGGTCGCTTAATGCGTTAACGGCAGCTACATGAACAGTACCTGCATTAATTTTTTAGGGTAATTATGCCGGATATTTTATAAACCCCGGCTATCAAAGCGTATTTATGAATCAAAAAGAATTGACTGCATTAACAAATGAGGAATTGTTACAAGAAGTAAAGAAGAGTAAATCCAGGCGTATTTTTGACGCAGCAATGATGGGCTTTTTAATTGGAGTTGTCATTTTTAGTGTTGTTAAAAAAGGTTGGGGCTTACTAAGTTTTCTTCCCGTTATCTATATTCCAATAGCCGCCCGAAATAACAACAGGAGTAAAGCACTAAAAGCGCTGCTAAAGGAAAGGGGTTTAAAATAAAGCGAAGGAATATAATCGGTATGATCATGGCATCGAAATGTTTTAGCTTCAACAGATGATGCGCATGCCGATGCTGAAAGAACAGATCGGAACCGAGGTTGCTGGGAAATACATGGACAGAACAATGGGTTATGGTCCTGTTGAACACCTGGTATGACGTAGCAACTTTTTGATCAGTTTCCGGGCCATCTATTTTTCAACGCCACCCCTGCGTTCCGGTTCTTTTATCTCCGGCCATGCCATCTGTTTTCCGTTTGCCACGGGTAATACCCGCTGATTGCGGTTCGCCGTTTGCGGATCTTCAGATGCCATATACGCCAGTACAGCTGTAAGGATCACGTTATTTTTTACTTCATCAAAAACGATCTTGTCATACGTATCCCGGTTGGTATGCCAGGTATAACCCCCATATCCCCAGCTTAACGAGCTCAGCATAAAAGCCGGCACACCCGCCGCTACAAAAGAAGCATGATCCGATCCGCCGCCACCCGGCATGCCGGGAAAGCTGGTTTCAATACCCGCAGTGATCTTTTTAGGCGCTGCAGACAGCCACCGGCCCAGGTAATCGTACGCATTTACAAAACCCTGGCCGCTGATACTGGCAATACGTCCGGTACCATTGTCCTGGTTAAATACCGCCTGGATGTTTTGCACAATTTGCGGATTGTCTTTTACAAAAGCCCGGGAACCGTTCAGCCCCTGCTCCTCGCTTCCCCATAAACAAACCAGGATGGTGCGTTTATTGTTGGGGTATAATTTTTTTAATACCCGTATCGTTTCCATCATGGTGATGGTGCCCGTACCATTATCGGTGGCTCCCTGGGCACCGTCCCAGGAGTCGAAATGCGCGGAAAGCACTATATATTCATTGGGCTTTTCCTTGCCCTCAATGCGGCCGACAATGTTGAAGGTTGGAACCATGCCCAGCTCTCTGGATTGAACATGGATCCGGATGCGGGGCGATAACCCGTTAACCGCCATCCGGTATAACATACCATAGTCTTCCACCGCAATGTCGATGGCAGGGATCTTTTTGGTACGTGCGCCGAAAATACGGTTGGCTCCCATAATGCCCGTCCAGTTTGAAATGGCAATGGCCGCAGCACCGGCTTTTTCCAGTGCCTCCGGTAATGTACTGGCCGTATAACCGGTGTTGGCCATGGATTTACGGAAGGCTTCGGCATCGTCGGCCCGTTCCCGCATCATTTTTTCATATAGCTCCGGCGTGGCAAACTCCTTGATCTGGTAATCGGGCCGGCCGGAGCGCTGGTATTGAGAGATCAACACCACTTTTCCTTTTATCGTTTTTAACCATGCTGCAAATGCTTCCGCATTGTCTACAAAGGGCAATACCACTACATCGCCCTGTACCGGAGTTTTGGTTGCGGGGCTCCAGGCCAGTTGTGTGGCTTCGAGGCTTTTGATGCGCGGGTTGATCATTTCTACCTGTGAAATGCCCCGCTGCCATCCGCGCCATTCACCAAACTGCTGCTTGCTGCCGCTGATGCCCCAGCTTTCAAATTTGGCAATAGCCCAGTCGCCGGCCTTTTGCATTTCCGGCGTGCCCACCAGGCGGGGACCAATACCGTCCAGCAACTCACCCGCCAGTTTTTCCAGCTGGGAGTGCTGCTGCACTTCATCAACAATCTTTTCAACGATGGGTAACAGTGTTTCCCGGTCCTGTGACGCCGGTTGTGCATGCAGGAACGGGCTGGTTATCAAAAAGGCCAGGCAAAAAAGCCGGGAAGCGCAGCTGATCATATAAAAAAATTAGTTGTATAATATGGCACGGATGCATAAACAGTACGGGCATAATCGCCGTCACTTGAACCCGTACAGGCCTTGCAGCTGATTGGTACAAAATAATCAGCGCCGCTGCAGCGTGTTGTTTATTGCATACGCGCTGCACCAATATAGGCACTTTCGGTTAAAAAATAAAAAGCTGTACCTTTAAAGTGCATTATTAAGGCATGGAAACTTTATTGATAACCGGTACTGCCTTGTGGTGTTTTAAACATGAGGTGTTAACGCGCAGCAAAGATCGTGCGGGGAGGATTCGTATTACCGGTGGCCCGCCATTTCATCAGCATGCAACGGATATTGCGCTTACGGAAAAAGCCATCGAATTATCGGGCAATGAATATTATTCGGTTCCGCTGGACCGGATTTCGCAGTTATATATCGGGTTTGACGAATATTATACGAAGACGCTTATGCATAACTTCGGCCTGGGCGGGCAACCGTTGCGTATTGCCACCAGTAACGGCCAGGTAATGTACTTTTTTATTGACTACCATTTTTTTGGAAGCGCCAATCAAAACTGGTTCAACCAGATAAAAGCGCAAATCGTATAGGACATGCTGCGATCCGTTGCCCGCATCAAACAATCTGCCCTACAGGTGTTCCCTGTTCGCCTGTTGGCTGTAACTCCGGTGGTTGCCGTACCGCAAACTGGTAACCATCATCGCAGGGGGGGGCATATAACCCCATCCTTATGAAGTTCTTTGTGCGCCTCATTGTCCTTTGATATTAAATGCCCTATTTTTACAGCTCATGAAACGCAAATATGTTCCACAGGTGGTAACAACGGCAGCCAAAAAAATGGCCTACCGGTTTTATCATTTTTCAGAAAAGGTATTGCAGCCCCCGTTTGACCGGTACGACTTTGAGACTTTTGATGTGATCAAACGGATATTAAAAGAGGACAGTAACTGCATTGATATAGGGGCGCACAAGGGTGAGATCCTGTCTGCTATTCTGAAAAGAGCGCCACAGGGACGGCATATAGGATTTGAACCCATTCCATACCTGTTTAACCAGTTACAAAAAAAATACGGCAGCCGGGTGCGTCTTTTTAATACCGCCCTTTCCAGTGAGGCCGGGGAAGCCGAATTTACCGTGTTTAAAGACCGTCCTGCGGTAAGCGGATTAAAGGAGCGGAATTTTCAGGATACGCAATATACCACCGAAAAGATCCGGGTGAAAGTGGAACGCCTGGAAGACGTGGTTCCTCCGGATATGCCGGTTCGATTAATCAAAATTGATGTAGAAGGTGCGGAACTGGAAGTGTTGAGAGGGGGGCAGCGGATCCTGCAGCAACACCGTCCGGTAGTACTGTTTGAGTTTGGAAAAGGCGGCAGTGATCTGTACGGAGCCACACCGGAACTGATGTTTGATTTTTTTGATGCGTTGGGATATACCCTTAGCCTGCAGCAATATTTCCTGAAAGGCCAGCCCGGTTTTAACCGGCATGAATTCATCGGTCAGTTTGAAAAAGGATACAATTACTTTTTTATGGCCTATGATGCGGAGCGGGAAATGCTGCACGTGTAATTGTAATAAGGCATCCATGTGGTTTCGTTAAGACGGCAGATCACGCCCGGGGCGTTACAAGTTACGCAGATCAGGTACCAAAACATGGCAGCGAAAGCGCTGCAGGCGCCATCCGCCTATCTGCGGAAATGATAAAAAAAATGCTTAACAACATTGAATGAGGAATTCAAGCGTAGTGATCGTCTTGCAGTTTGCCAATGAATGAAGAACGGAAGAATCACTGGATATTGAAGACGGGCCGGATCCTTCGGGCCAATCGCATGCTTCCATTATTTTGGCACGTATACCAGGTACTTTTCTTCAAAGAAAGGTTCGGTAAACAGATCGCTGATGGCCATGATATGCGGGCGGGTACCGCTTTCGAAAATTTCCTGTGTAAGGTCGCCGCCCTTCAAACAGATCAGCCCGGGAGCATGATCTCCTTTTTCAATCAGCTGCACCGTATGTTTGGCGGGGTCTTTCCGGATCAGCGGCCGGCTCCATTGCCAGAGATCTTTTAACGGCGCTACGGCCCTAGACACTACGAAATCAAATTTTCTGTCTTTTACGTCTTCAATGCGGCAATGCCGCGTCCGGAGGTTCTTTAAACCGATGGCCTCGCTTACGGCGTCTACTACTTTTAATTTTTTACCGATGCTGTCTACCAGCAAAAATTCTACCTCCGGGAAGAAGATCGCCAGCGGAACACCGGGGAAGCCGCCACCGGCGCCCAGGTCTACCACCTGTGTGCCGGGCGGGAAGTGAAAGACAGCGGCAATACTAAGCGAATGCAACACATGCTTTTCATAAAGGCTTTCAATATCCTTGCGACTGATCACATTTATTTTTTCATTCCAGTCGCGGTACAATGCTCCCAACGCCTTTAGCTGATCCTGTTGCGTAACCGTAAAATCATCAAAGTATTTCTGCACGATGTCCATACTGCAAAGAAAGCGATTTTTGGAAATTGGGAATTTAAAAATCCGGAAATGTGAAGATGTGAAAATTTGAAAATGAAGTGGCTATTCCGGTTCGATGGTTCGCTCATCAGTCGGCGACTATTCCAAATTTAGAAGGGTGGGGGTTTGATGTGAAAATTTGAAGATGTGAAAATAGAAATCCATTACTGACTGTTGGACCTTCGCTCCGTTCGATAGCTGCAGGAGGGAAATTGCAGGTAGCAAGTAGTAAGAGGCGAAGCACATCAAGTATGGAGCCGGAATCCGACGTTAAACGTTCGAACGTTAAACCTGAAACAAAAAAACGTCTGTGCATAACCCTGTTAATAATTGGTCCAGAAATAAAGATTTTTTTCTACCCTTTTTAGGGTCTAAATTCGCTTCCTGATTTCAAGGGACCATAACGGAATCTTCCCTAAAATTGATAAATTTAAGGTTGGAAAAATGAACCGCGAAATCATTGGTGTGTAGCTGATGATGGCGGGTTTTTGTCTTAAATGGCAGAAAAACAGTTGTTTTAATATAATGGATTTAAAGGATATAAATAAAGATCGGAAGCAGAAACGCAGAACGGCGGTTGACCTGGGAACCATGGTTTACGGAAAGGTACCTCCCCAGGCCAGAGAGCTGGAAGAGGCCATCCTGGGTGCCATTATGCTGGAGAAGAATGCCTTTGACGCTGTTATCGAAGTATTAAAAGCGGATTGTTTTTATGTAGACGCCAACCAGCGGATCTTCCGGGCGATGCAGTCGCTGGCACATAAAAGTCAGCCCATCGATATCCTTACTGTTGTGGAGGAATTAAGAGGCCGCGAGGAACTGGAAATGGTAGGCGGCGCCTATTATGTTACCCGGCTTACCAACGCCGTTGTTTCAGCGGCAAATATAGAATCGCATGCGCGGATCGTATTACAAAAGTTTATACAGCGGGAACTGATCCGGATCAGCGGGGAAATCATCAATGATGCGTTTGAAGACAGCACCGATGTATTTGAACTGCTGGATGACGCCGAATCCAAATTATTTGAGATTACCAACTCGCACCTGCGCAGTACCATACAACCGATCGATTCTGTGTTGGTGCAAACCATACAACGGATCGAGGACCTGCGGCACCGGAATGAAGATGTGACCGGGGTTCCGAGTGGATTTAAAATGCTGGACAAGGTAACCTACGGATGGCAGAATACGGATCTGATCATCCTTGCGGCACGTCCTGCGGTGGGAAAGACCGCCTTTGCACTGAACCTGGCGCGTAATGCCGTAATGAATAAGATCAAGGAACATCCTACACCGGTAGCCTTCTTTTCATTGGAGATGAGTGCGGCCCAGCTGGTACAGCGGGTACTGTCCGCCGAAAGTGAGATTATGCTTGAAAAAATCGCGCGGGGCAAAATGGAAGACCATGAGATGAAGCAACTCTATACCAAGGGGATCCAGCGGCTTTCCCAGGCTCCGTTGTTTATTGATGACACGCCGGCGCTGAACATTTTTGAGCTGCGGGCCAAATGCCGCAAACTCAAAAATAAACACAATATCGGCATGATCATTATCGACTACCTGCAGCTGATGAGCGGCAGCGGCGATTCTAAAGGCAACCGGGAGCAGGAGATCAGCTCCATCAGCCGGAACCTGAAAGGCCTGGCGAAGGAGTTAAGCGTGCCCATTATTGCATTGTCACAGTTAAGCCGTGCCGTAGAACAGCGGGGCTCCAAGGACGGTAACCGCGTACCGCAGTTGAGTGACCTGCGGGAATCGGGTGCCATTGAGCAGGATGCCGATATGGTTATGTTCCTGTACCGTCCGGATTACTATGATATGAACACCAACGCAGAAGGTGAGGACCAGCGGGGGTTAACCGAAGTAAAGATCGCCAAGCACCGGAACGGTTCGCTTGAAACCATTAAACTGAAGGCCTTACTGCATATTCAGAAATTTATCAGCTGGGAAGAAGATCCTTATAATATTATGGCCGCGCCGGGCAGCAGCTGGAAGCGGATTGATGAAGAAGAAGGCGGCGGCGGTGGCGGCGCAAAGCTGTTCCAGGTAGAGAGCAAGATGAATAAGATGAAGGACGATGAGTTTGACGACCTGGAGGAAGCGCCATTTTAATTTAGTGTAAGGGGTAACGTTTAACGTTTCCTATTGAAACCGCTACGCGGCAGGCCCTGAACCTTGAATCTTAAACCTTAAACAAAGCGCTGTTTTGCAGCTTCCTTTTTTTTATATCAGCCAGTATACGTCCGGCGACAATAACATCGTGCTGGATGAAAACAATTCCCGGCATATCGTACAGGTATTGCGGATGCAGGCAGGCGAGGCCCTGCATCTTACAGACGGTAAAGGTCATTTGCTTACCGCATGCATTGCTGATCCGCATAAAAAACATTGCACGGTAACGGTTTCCGACTCCGTTTTTTCCCCGCCCCGCCATCCACGGATCACGATCGCTATTTCTTTATTAAAAAATGCCAACCGTTTTGAATGGTTCCTTGAAAAAGCAACGGAGATCGGCGTAGCGGCAATTGTTCCCCTGATCAGTGAACGTACGGAAAAAGAACGTGCTAAAACAGAACGGTTGCAGCAGATCCTGATCAGCGCCCTATTACAAAGCCGGCAGGTATGGCTGCCGCAGCTGCCGGAGCCCATCAGGTATGCAGACTTTATGAAAGACCGGGCGTTTCATGCGGTGCCCCGGAAATTCATTGCGCATTGCCTGGAAAATGAAAAGTATTCCCTCAAAGACCAGCAGGCAGATGCAGACAGTATCATCCTTATTGGACCTGAAGGTGATTTTACAACGGAAGAGATCGGAACCGCACTGGCAAACGGGTACCAGCCCGTAACCCTTGGTGCTACAAGGCTGCGTACCGAAACAGCAGGTGTTGTGGCGGCGGCCTTGCTCTGTGCACAGTAGCGTTGAGATGGTACCGTTTTGCTTGCCATCGAGCTAGAATGGGCTGCCGAATGCCTGGCCCCGGAACCGCTGGACGATACTTCCCGGGAAGTATGCTGATAACGCCGCACCCCGGCTATTGATAACGGCCAGGTATATATTTTTAAATCAAATCTATGTAACATGATACTGGGTAATGCGTGTTTTTTTGCGGCATTGATGCTGGTGGCGTTAATGGCAGGACTGTTCTTTTCGTTTAGCGTTGCGGTAACACCGGGCCTGAAGCAACTGGATGATAAAAGCTATTTACAGGCAATGCAAAAGATCAACAAAGCGATCCTGAATCCTGTGTTCCTGTTGTGTTTTATCGGTGCCCCGCTTTTTCTGATCGGAACCACGGTGGTCCGTTTTTTTGAAGATCATTTTTTGTTTATGTGGATGCTGGTGATTGCGCTGGTTTATATGGGCGGCGTATTTATGGTAACCATGTTGTGCAATGTTCCGTTGAATAATTACCTGGAGCAACAGCAGCCCGGAATGTTGGATCCGGAGGCTGCAAAAGCCGTCCGTACACGTTTTGAACGCTCCTGGAACCGGTACAATCATATCCGCACACTGTTTTCGATACTGGCCTGTGGAATGTTGATCTGTATCGGGATCTTCTGAATCCGGGCAAGCGCGGATACTGCAATGAGACCATATCAACGTTTGTATTTATGCTGCCGTTTTTATTTGCAGAACAACATCAATAGGGTGACTGCGATCACTTCTGTAGTGCGTAAAATGTAGCGCGCATCCGTATGCCATAAAAGTAATATCTTGTGCCTGCTGCATCTGTGCGCACAAATGAGCAACTGCATCAAAAAATAACAGGATGAAACTATTTGGACCAAACGCCGAACTAACCGAAACCGCCCGGCAGATCATGGCAGAAGATATTGCTGCTTTGGAAGATAAAATAGCGGGTGGATGGAATATCAACCAGAAGATACAGATCACCGAACGGGTGGCCGAAACGCCCCTTACACTTGCCCTTTGTGAAAAAAAGAAAAAAGTATTGGACTTGCTGCTTTCAAAAAAAGTAGCCTTGAACGATAAGGAGCATCCCGCTATTTTACTGGCCTGCTCCAACACGGATGTAAAAACAGTAAAACGTTTTATTGAAAATGGTGCGGATGTAAATGCCCGGCACAAAACAGGTAAGTCGGCAATGAACGCTGCGTTACATGGCAATAACTACCAACTGATCCCGCTGCTGATTGAAGCAGGTTACGATCTCAAAAATGATGGCAGCTCCCTGCGGCAGGCTGTCTTCAACCGGCAGTATAAAGCCATTACATGGTTGCTGGAGCATGGAGTGGATGTAAATTTCTGCAAACCGGATATGGTATTTCCCTACAATTCCACACCCGTGCATGTTGCAGCAGGAAACAATGATCTGGAAACCGTAAAACGCCTGGTAGCGCACGGAGCGGATGTTACAATAAAGGATCACTACGGAGAGCGCCCCTATAATTGTGCGGTGAACCACAATAATGAAGAAATGAAGGCCTTTCTCAAGGCGCTGGAGCCGGAGCAATGGCACAACGAGGAGCAACGGTTGGCCGATCTGAAAAGCTATAATATGCCCGACGCCCTGTTAAACGTATTGCGCAGTACAAACCGGCGACTGGAACTGCCCGGCAATGAAAACGTTGGATTTATTGTATTCAACACTCTTTTGGACGTTAAGGAAGTACACTGGATGAAACATAAATTCCTGGATCTCCTGAGTGCTGTGGACAATTATAGCAGCGACGGATTTTTAGTGTGGTATCCTAAAAAGAACTGCTTTGCTTTTGCTGACTATGAACACCAGGAGTTCAAAGAGCTATGCAGCGCTAAAGCATTTTTTGCAGATCCTTCCAAACAGATTGATAAAATATTTGAGTGAGATACAGGACTAGCGGCTCGTTTGCCCGTTCACCGGCATAAACAATTAAAATGGTAAATTTGCAATACAAAACGCATTCTATCGTCTAAAACAAAAACAATGTCCATCACAAAAGAAGCGGAACTGACCGGTATGCAAAACGCAGGCAAAGCCGTTGCGTACACATTAAAACAAATGATGGATTACGCCCGGCCGGGAATGAGCACAAAAGAACTGGACGATTACGGAGCCCGGCTGCTTGCGGGTTTTGGCGCAAGACCTGCTCCCCGGCTAACCTACGGATTCCCGGGATGTACCTGCATCAGCGTTGATCATGAATTCTGTCATGGTATACCGTCCGATAAACGGATATTAAAAGAAGGCGATCTTGTAAATATTGATGTGTCGGCAGAGCTAAACGGCTTTTGGGCGGATAACGGGGCCTCCTTTGTTCTTGGAAACGACATCCATCGGCATCAGCCATTGGTGGAGGCATCCAGGGCCATATTGAAACAGGCGCTTGAACATATTAAAGGCGGGATAAAGATTGCCGATGTGGGGCATGTAATGGAAACCACGGCTAAAGAGAAAGGGTTCCTGGTGATCAAAAACCTTGGTGGACATGGTATTGGCAGAGGCTTGCACGAACAGCCGGAAGCATTGCTCAATTATAGAAACCGGTTTGATCAACGGCGGTTTAAAAAACACGCGGTTGTAGCTATTGAAACTTTTATTGCAACCACCTCAACCTATGCAACGGAATTGAGTGACGGCTGGACGCTGGTGGGTAACAAAGGCGGTTATATGGCACAGCACGAACATACCATTGTGGTAACGGGTGGCAAACCCATCATATTAACGGAAGGGAACGGCATCTTTAATTAGCGCCCGCGCTGATGTACGCCTTACTGGCGTTTTCATGCTGCCGCATTATTTACCTTTTATAATTTTACGGTGATTCAATCCCCACTGCTGCAACGCATCGGCGATGGGGATGAGCGATTGCCCGTATGTGGTGAGGGCATAGGTAACCGTAACCGGCCGGGTGTTCTGGATGGTACGGGTTACGATCTTATTTTCTTCCAGTGTTTTCAATTCTTTGGAAAGCATCTTTGCCGATATACCGGTAATCGCTTTTTCCAGTTTTTTGAAATGCATCAATTCTTTTGGCCGGCAGCTGATATGCAGCACGATCAGCAGTTTCCACTTGCCGCCTAAAAGCTCTAAACTGTCTCTTAGCGCCAGCAGATTTTGAGTGCACTCCGGTCTTGTTGTTGTTTGTTTTTTTACCTGCATAGTTACTTCCAAGTAAGTGGTTACCTTCAGTTAACGGATAATGAAAGTAAACGAAATCGCTGATATTTTTGATGCTATAAACGCTTTTTATGAAAATAACATTATACGCAAATGTTTCAGCAAATGGAAAACTGTTATTGTCTGAAAACCCTGGTCACCAGGTGCCGCCGGCTATTATCGGTCAGTCTCTGCAGCATATTAACCGGGTAGGGAACCTGGTAATGGGAAGGAAGTCATTTGAAAATTTTGTAAGCGCCTTCGGGGGAATTGATGCAATAAGGGCGGTTTTGCCGGATGCGGTGTTTGTGTGGCTTTCAACAACGCTTGAAACAACCCCTGCATATAACGTAGTATCCAGTGCTGAGGCCGCCGTAAGATACCTGGAGGAAAAGGGGGTTGATGAAATGCTGATCGGAGGCGGCACGGAAACTTATAATGCATTTCTGGAAAAGGACCTGATTACAGATGTGGTGTTTAACGTACTACCGACGATCACCGTTGGGGGCGTGCTGGGCGTGAATGACGGGTTAAATATCAAACTCCGTTTAACAGGGCAGGAGCTCTTGGATAATGATGTGCTGCAGCTCCGATATAAAAAGATTTAGTTGTGCAATAGCTCATTCCTGTCAGAACAGATCCTGCGTGGTTCACAGTCTTACCTGTCCTTGTAAGGGAACGTTTCCCTTCTCTCTTATAACAGCACCTGCGAATGGACGTTTCCGGGGCAGATCATACCCCCTTTTCATCAAAGGAGAGGGTGACCTCATTTACATCCGGTGTCATCTTCCGGAGCTGCACACCCGCCGTCTGCAACATGCGTTTGGCTGCAATAAAGCTTTCCTTGCTGGCGTATTTATCGGATAGATAGATCACCTCGCCGATGCCGGATTGTATAATGGCTTTGCTGCACTCGTTACACGGGAATAAGGCCGTGTAGATCTTGCAGCCGCTCAGGTTCATGCCAATATTGTTCAGGATGGCATTGAGCTCTGCATGACAAACATAAGGATACTTTGTATTCAGGAAATCGCCTTCGTTTTGCCAGGGAAACTGGTCGTCGCTGATGCCGATAGGTAACCCGTTGTATCCCACACCTACGATCTTATTCTGTTGATTTACGATGCAGGCGCCCACCTGCGTGGATGGATCCTTGCTCCGTTTGCCGGACAAGAGGGCCACGCCCATAAAATATTCATCCCAGGAAATATAGTCGGTTCTCTTTGACATCTTGTTTGAATTACTGTAAATATACAGGAGATGCGGGACTCCTCTTTGGGGAATGGGAAATATTGAATATGAAATTTGGAAATTTGAAGATGTGGAAATTTGAAAATGAAGATGCCGTTACTGCCTGGTGATTTTGCTCAGGTTGGTAGTTATAAAGGGAATGGCTAACCGCCAGCAGGAAAAGCGAAGCACTACAGGTATAAAAACGGGTCCAACGTGAAACCTCAAACCTGGAACGATCCCTTGGGGAATGTAAAATAATCAATGGAAAATATTAAATGTAAAAGTGAAGATGCCGTTACTGCCTGATCATTTAATCTCTGCAGAAAATCACAAGATCAGGGGATGCGCATCTCCCTTCAGGCAGAAACGGAATGAAGCTAACCTGAAACAGCTCTTGTGCTATATTTGCATAAACCCCATTACCATGAAGGCGATCCTCAACGGCGTTATTTATACCGGCAGCGAAGTATTAACGGAACATTGCATCCTTGCAGACAGGGGCCGGGTCCTTGCGGTACAAACGGAAATTCCGGAAGCCGCCGAAACCGTTGATCTGAAGGGCAAAAATATTTCAGCAGGCTTTATCGATATCCAGCTAAACGGAGGTACCGAACGCTATTTTTCAAAAAACCCGGACCAGGAAACCCTTCAGGATATGTACCAGGCCAGCAGGGCTTATGCCACGCCTTTTTTTCTGACCACCCTGATCAGTTCTCCGCAGGAAACCATACGCACCGCCATTGATGCCATCCGCCGGTTCAATGAGGCACAACCCGGAACCCTGGGCATGCACCTCGAAGGGCCTTTTATGAACCCGGCGAAGAAAGGCGCACATAACGAACGGGTCATCCGGAAACCTACCGACCGCGAACTGGATGAAATCATCGGTTTGGGCCGGGGGGTGATACAAGTAATGACCATCGCACCGGAATGTTTTACCGATGCGCAGCTGGAACGCCTGCTCAATACCGGTATTGTTTTGTCGGCGGGTCATTCAATGATAAATTACGAACAGGCGCAACGTTATTTCGCGATGGGCATTCGCCTGGTTACACATCTTTATAACGCGATGACGCAACTGGGGCACCGGGAATGCGGTCTGGTGGGTGCTACGTTTGACAACGAAGCGGTGTATGCACCCATTATACTGGATGGAGGGCATTGTCATTACGCCGCTGCCCGGGTTGCTTACCGGCAAAAAAAAGACCACTTGTTCCTGATCAGCGATGCGTCTTTCCTGGGACGCCGGAAAACACGTTTCGACTGGGAGGGGCTGGATATTGAAATGATCGACGGCTACTACCGGGATAAAACCGGCAGCCTTGCCGGGGCGGCGATATCCATGCCCGAGGCGATGAAAAACGCGGTGGATTTTGCAGGCGTTCCGTTGCGGGAGGCCGTGGAGATGGCTACCTGCCGGCCTGCCCGGGCTATACGGATGGATGACCGTATCGGGTTTATAAAAGAGGGTTACCCGGCGGTTTTTTCAGTGTTTGATGATGCACTGACCTCTTATGAAACGCTCGATCTTTCCTGAAACCGGTTCACGGCCAATGAAGTACTGAAACGCTGAATTTTTATCCGTTAATTGGGCTGAACCGGGATGGATCTAAGTTCCGGAATTTGAATATAAAACCCGGTAAGCAGAACGACTATCTGTCGTTCGTTTTGCGCTGCTGCCTCATAGCGTTATTACTCCGCTGCGTTGTTACGTGAAATAAAGCTGCGAATGCAGCCGGAGCCACAAAGTTGCAAGGGGCCAAGAGACACGAAAAGATCTTGAATGTCCGGAGAGGATGTCTTATTGCTGCTTTGTGCCTTCGGTTTATTATCGAAGGCATTTAAATACCTGTTTTCCAGTGTCTTTATTGCATCTCTCCCGGGAAAGGAAAACTCCTCTATAACGGGAATATTTATGTATTTTTGCAGCATAATCGGATGCGAATGGCAATAACTCCTGGACCACTTTTGCAGCAAGTGAATACACCTGCGGATCTTAAAAAGATACCGGAAGATAAACTGCACGAATTTTGCGACGAACTGAGGCAATACATTATTGATGTAGTAAGTGTACATGGCGGACATTTTGCTGCCAGTTTAGGTGTGGTGGAACTGACCACAGCCCTGCACTATGTGTACAATACACCGGAGGACCTGCTGGTTTGGGATGTGGGGCATCAGGCCTATGGTCATAAAATTATCACCGGCCGCCGGGACCGTTTTGAAACCAACCGGAAATACAACGGGTTGAGCGGGTTTCCCAAGATCTCGGAAAGTGAATATGATACCTTTGGAGTAGGGCATTCCTCCACTTCTATTTCGGCGGCCCTGGGCATGGCCATTGCAGCCAAATACAAAGGAGAAAAGGACCGTAAGGTAGTAGCTGTGATTGGTGATGGTTCCATGACGGCGGGGATGGCTTTTGAAGCGATGAATCATGCGGGTGTGTCCAATACCGATATGCTGATCATCCTTAACGATAACGGCATTGGCATTGATCCGAATGTTGGTGCGCTGAAGGAATATCTTACGGATATTACCATTTCTCCGAAATACAATAAGTTTAAGGATGACGTTTGGAATGCCTTGAATAAACTGCCGGTGGGCAAAAGCATTTCAAAGAGCATTGCACATAAGCTGGCGGAAGGACTGAAGGGCATGCTGAACAGCAACTCGAATCTTTTTGAGTCGCTGAAGCTGCGGTATTTCGGGCCTATCGACGGACATAATATCACCAAACTGGTCGATACCTTAAAGGACCTGAAACAGATCAGCGGTCCCAAGATCCTGCACGTGATCACCACAAAAGGAAAGGGGTACGCGCTGGCTGAGAAGGATCAAACCAAGTGGCATGCACCCGGCTTGTTTGATAAGGTGACCGGCGAGATCATTAAAAAAACGTTTGAAACACCCCAGCCGCCCAAGTACCAGGATGTTTTTGGTAAAACGATCATCGAACTGGCAGAAAAAAATGACCGGATCTTTGGAATTACCCCGGCCATGCCCTCGGGTAGCTCCTTAAAATATATGATGGAGCAAATGCCCAACCGTGCCCTGGATGTGGGCATCTGCGAGCAACATGCGGTTACCCTCAGCGCAGGTATGGCCACCCAGGGATTGCGGGTTTTTTGTAATATTTATTCCTCCTTCATGCAACGCGCCTACGATCAGGCCGTGCATGATGTAGCCATCCAGCAACTGCCGGTGATCTTTTGTTTAGACCGTGCCGGGTTGGTGGGGGATGATGGGCCTACCCATCATGGCTGTTATGATATTGCGTACTTCCGCTGTATACCCAATATGATTGTGAGCGCGCCGATGAATGAGTCGGAGCTGCGCAACCTGATGTACACCGCGCAACTGGAAAAAAATGCATTTCCTTTTGTAATCCGCTATCCGCGCGGTGAAGGAGTGATGCCGGAATGGCGCACGCCCATGGAAGAAATTCCCGTTGGTAAAGGCCGCAGGCTAAAGGAAGGAAAAGATATTGCCATCCTGAGCTTTGGCCACCCTGGAAATTTTGCTGCATCCGCGATCCGCACCCTGCACCAGGACGGCATTTTGCCGGGGCACTACGATCTGCGTTTTGCAAAACCGCTGGATGAAGCATTGTTGCACGAAGCCTGTCAAAAATATCCCAAACTGATCACGGTAGAAGATGGAACCGTTATTGGCGGCATCGGCGCTGCAGTACTCGAATTTATGGCCCAACACGGCTATAAAAACGAGGTGCGGATCCTCGGAATCCCTGATCGTCTTGTAGAGCATGGCACACCTAAGGAGCTGCACCGGGAATGTGGCTATGATGCCGAAGGCATTGTGGCTGCAGTACGGGAAATGATGCGCGAGAAAATAAGCGTTACAACAGGAGGGGTGGAGGTTTAATGTTTCAGGTTTAAGGTTCAACGTTCAACGTTTCAGGTTGGATTGTTTTAATACTCCCTGATTTATGCCAGCTCCCGGATTCCGGACGTCACTCTGAAGACTGAAAACTGATGTCTGACAGCTGAAGAGAGATTGTTCCAGGTTTAAGGTTCAACGTTCCAGGTTGGATTGTCTTAGAACTTGATGATTTATGCCAGCTCCCCGATCCGGGACGTTATTGTCTGAAGACTGAAAACTGATGTCTGATATCTCGAATCTCAAATCTCCAATTCGGAACGTAATGGACTGATAACTGAAAGCTGTTCCAGGTTTCTCCGGGAATCGGGATAAAGTTTAACGTTAGTCCGTTAATACTCGATGAGAGCAGACAAATCAACGATCCCGGACGTAATGGACTGATAACTGAAATCTGATAACTGATGTCTGACAGCTGAAGAGAAATTGTTCCAGGTTTAAGGTTCAACGTTCCAGGTTGGATTGTCTTAGCACTTGATGATTTATGCCAGCTCCCCGATCCGGGACGTTACTGTCTGAAAACTGAAAACTGACGACTGATGTCTAATATCTGAAGTCTAACGGTTGGAAAAGCAATCAATGCCTGTCAATTTTCCAAAAAATCAAGATCAAAGTAATATAAAGAGCGATCAGATTTACTGACATACAAGCATGTTGTTTGCTGATGGTGCAACAGGAATTCCAGTGTGATGTTGTCCTTATAAATAACCGGACTTTTAAAGATTTCTGTTTGGTTTAACCTGGGGTTGAAATAGGAAAAAGAAAAGATGCTTTGGCGGATTTCAACCGACCGGATATTGCGGTGGGCCTCACCAATTGCAGCATCCAGGGCACGGGACCGGTTAGTGCCGGTTTCAAATGTTTCATAATATTTGTGAGCTGTTATTACACATTCCCTGAGATCTACGGTGATCTTTTCCCCGTTTATCAGCAGGTTGTTGAGTGCTTTCCGCGCAGCGGCTTTTTGCCTGCGGTATTTAAAATAAGGATGCGGGTCAATAAGAAGCGTTCCCGCTATAAAAATAATAGCGCCTGCGGTTGCATACAGCCCGGCCCGCGGTATATGAATATTCTGCAGATTGTACAGGAAAAATAAAAAGACCATGCCTCCGATGATCATAAGGGGAATCCCAAAGAGTTTTCTCCACATAATGCCGTTGTGTTTAGCCGGATCAAAAATAGTAAAAGCAGGGGAGTATTAAGGATATTATGAGTTGTTTCAGGTTTAATGTTTGACGTTTCAGGTTGGGTTGCCGTGTAGCACTCGTTGTCAAATCTCCAATTCGGAACGTAATGGACTGATAACTGAAAACTGTTCCAGGTTTAACTGAAAGCTGTTCAGGTTTTCCCGAGAATCGGGATAACGTTTAACGTTAGATCCGTTAATACTCGATGGGAGCAGACAAATCAACGATCCCGGACGTAATCGACTGATAACTGAAATCTGACGACTGATGTCTGACAGCTGAAGAGAAATTGTTTCAGGTTTAAGGTTCAACGTTCCAGGTTAGGTTAGTTTAATACTCCCTGATTTATGCCAGCTTCCGGATCCGGGACGTTACTGTCTGAAAACTGAAAACTGATAACTGAAGAGAAATTGTTTCAGGTTCAATGTTTAATGTTCCAGGTTAGGTTAGTTTAATACTCCCTGATTTATGCCAGCTCCCCGATCCGGGACGTTATTGTCTGATATCTGGCGGCTGATGTCTGATAACTGATGTCTGACAGCTGAAGAGAAATTGTTCCAGGTTCAAGGTTCAATGTTCCAGGCTAGGTTAGTTTAACACTCGCTGATTTATGCCAGCTCCCGGATTCCGGACGTCACTCTCCGAAGACTGAAAACTGAAAACTGACGACTGATGTCTAATATCTGATATCTCAAATCCCCCGTCTATCAATCTACCTTCTGCTTGGGCGTGGCCGAAAGCGGCTCTTTTTTCTGTTCCATGATTGCGGGTTCTACCCGTTTTTGCAGGGATGAATCGGATGGTGCGGGCCTGGAAGAGTCCGGTCGTGCAGGGCTTTGCAGCAGCATTTCCCGCTGTACCTGTTTGCGCACATTACGGAAAATTTCGCCCAGGGTATCAAATTCTTTGCGGAAGGAAATACCGCCGCCCGTCCGTTTGAGCTTGGCAGCCCCGGAGCTGTTAGTGGTGAGGTAATCGAGGTTTTCCCGGTAAAAAAAGTTCAGGCGGATGGTGCCGCTCTGGTTCAGCATCCAGGCGGCCGTTACATCGGGCAGGAACTGAACGCTCTGCTGGATGGAGGACGCCAGCGGTACTTCCATTGAGCTGCCCAGGGAGATGACAAAACGGTCTTTAAACAACGGCACCAGTATCGCGCCGTTTACATTGGCCTGGTTGATGTCGAAATTATTGCTGGGCGTTGATAAGATATTGCGGTTGTATACCGAACCGTTAAAGACCACACTTACATCGGCGCCCAGGATCTTTGTGAGCTCGTTATTCAGTTTTTTATTGATCTCGTTAAAGAAGAGTCCGGATAAGCTGGATATGGTATTATAGGTGAATTCGTTTACGGTACTTCCAAAATTGGAGCCGGTTTCCGGTGGCGCAAAACTATTGAAAACGATCAGGTAGGTTACCTGGCGGGTCACCTCGGTTTCGTTGGTTTCAATCTGCTGCAGTGCATTGGTGATATTAAAATCGTTCCGGTATTTACTGTTGGGGTCCAGCTCCAGGCGGAACTTAAAATCGGGCTTCGACAGCAAGCCGGTAAGCATTGCCGTTACATAAACATTCTCGCGGGTATTGGCATAGGCCTGGTCGATATTGATTTTTGCCAGAGGCGAGAAGCTTACGCGCTCGGCCTTGTACTGGGCTTCCAGGTTCAGGTTGGCTTTGATGGGATCGCCCGTCCAGGAAATATAATTTTCGCCGCCTTTCTTTATTTCAAAAGGTTTTTTAAAGAAGGACTGGAAGGTATAGTTATAACTACCCTCGGTAATGTCAAAGCGCCCGTGAATACTCAGTGGCTCCGTGGTGCCGGAATGGATGTTCAGCGTGCCCGAGCCGCGGCCCTTGATCTCATCACCCGTAAGGTCGTCCATCACAAATTTCATTTCTACTTTCGGGTTCGCCGTTACATCCAGATCGTAGGTGATCTTACTGGTTTTATCCCGGTAAATGCTGTCGCCGATCGCTTCTCCAAACTTCCGTTCCACCAGCCAGTCCGGCATCTGGCCCGCCTTGGAACTGGAGGAGGCAATGGTAAACGTACTTTCATCATTGCTGGAGGCAATGGCATCTATTTTCATATAGGCATTGTCTTCCTGCCCCACCAGTGAAAAAGAACCGGTGGCCCGTACCTTGCCATAGAATGTTTTATTGTCGTTATACGTAGTGTTCAGCACCTGTACCGGCCGGTTATTGGCAGCGCCGCGGGTGCCGGGTTTCCGGGTGGATACGTTCACATCAAAGAACATATTCTTAAACGAATTATGTGCAATGCTTCCCTGGAGGTATACCGGGTTATTGGTAATCGTGTCCCGCAGCACAATACCGTCCAGGTTGATCTCGTTTTCCTTCAGTTCAATTTCATTGTCTTCCAGGGTATAGTAACATTGGGTAAAGTTTACCCGCAGCCCGGCCTTATGCAGGCGTCCTTTGCCCACAATGTTCAGTTGGTCAAACGGTCCTTTCAGATCAAATTTCCCGGTGATCTCTCCCTGCATATCGGAAAATAAAAAGCCCAGGAACCGGTTGATATATTTTATATCGAAGCTGTTGGCGTTAAGGGAGATGATATTATTTTGCTGGCTTTGATGGTCCTTTAAGAAGAGGTTGATGTTAAACGCCAGGTCTTTTTGCTGGGGATGCAGTGTTTTACCATTAACGACCAGTTCCCTGGTTGGAAGATCAAAGACCATCCGGGCCGATATATCGCCGAGGGAGTCGTTATCGAAGCGGATCCCCCTGCCCATAAAATTATTAGAGATGATCCGCATGTTTTTTCCCGGGTTTTCCAGCAGGAAGTCGCCGGAGGCCATACCTTCTAACCGGTTATCCGGTACAATGTATTTGGAAAGATCCCCGAGGTTAAGGTCTTTTAATGTAACGGCAATATCGTTCCAGCTGCCTACATCCGAAGGTAAGGTGCGGATGCGGATTTCCTGGCTGCTTTCCCGCAGCACCAGCTGCCCGTGCGCCGGAACATTCTGGCGGAACTCCAGTTCACCGTTATTGTCAATGGTCCAGGTTTTTCCATTGAGTACGAAAGAGGAGGGCGCAAACTCGATCTTGACCCCATTGCTGTAAGTGTGCACCAGGGTGTTTATGCGGGCCTGATCAAGCCCAGCAGCGCCGCCGGAGTAAATCATTACCCGTGATACATCATTCCGGGCAGAGATATTAAACAGCGCCAGCGGAACATTTAAACTATCGCCGATAAGGATGTTGGTGGTTCTTCCCGTAAGCGAGAGGCTGTCATAGTTGCCCCTTCCTGTTAATGAAACATCGTTAAACTTCAAACGGTCGTAGCTAAAAAAGGGCACCTCCGCATCCAGTGCCAGGCTATTGGTGAAGGTATTGATACTTCCGGTAACGGAAGCATTGTTAAGCCCGCCCAGGCTGCTGTCGATAATGGGGGTAAATGCGTCGAAGTTGTGCGTTTTTATTTCGAACGAAAAAGCCTGTTCCTTCACCGCCCGGGTAGGTGGTTTGATGTAGGCCGGGTAATAACGGTTGAGAAAACCGATCACGGAATTGGGCAGATCCCGGATATTGTAAATGCCAAACAGGTCTACCGAAAACTCGTTGGAAGCAATATGAAGCCGTTTCTTGTCCTCTTCCTGCGAAGAATATATAGCCAGCGAGTCGAAGGACAGGGGAGCATCGTTGCGTACCAGTACCGCATCGGTAACGGTGGCATGCCCCAGGAAGTCATCAATCGATTTGCCGGTAAACTGGGCATTGATCTTGCCGGTCAGTTCAATGTTCTCCTGGAAAAGATTCAGGGTTTTGAAACGGATCTTGCGGATATCGGATATAAAATTAAAAGCCGGTGTTGTTTTACTGAAATCTACGAGCCCGTTGAGGTCCAGGTCAGCATTGGGATCCACAATCTTAAGCTTTCCGTCAAATACCTTGTTATTGATCTCTCCGTCGGCGGTAATATTTTTATAACGGTATTGATTAAAATCTACATAATTCACCTTGGCCGAAAGGGCTACACTTCCGCTGGCAGGATCAAATCCGGCGCCCTTTAGTTTGGCATTGAAGCTTACAAAACCCAGGTCCTGGTTCTTCAGGAAGGGGCCAAGGTTGAAATTATCGGTCGACACATTACCGGAGTACACCGGGTTACCCGTTGCCGGGATCTTCATATTGACATCCGTTTTTACGGTTCCCAGCGCGGTGCGCAATGTGCCATAGGTTACAAAGTCGCGGATAAAGCCGGTATAGCTTCCCACAAAGTTCAGGTATTGCAGTCGTGCCAGGTCCGGCACCGTTATTTTTTTCAGGGCAGGGGCAAAGGCCAGTGCATCTGCATACGTGGTACGGAAATCGTTGGCCTTAATGTCGATAAAGGTTTCGTTGATGTCGGGCAACCCGCTTAGCGTAGCACCGCCTGCAAAATAGGTTTGATTGCCCGCCTGGATCTCCAGTTTATGACCAGAGAGGGAGGCTACCGGTCCTTTAATATCACCGCTTAAAATGATCTTCTTCTTCCAGGTGCGCATCGCCGGGGCAAAGAAGGCGATATCATCGCTGTTTACATTGGCTTTTTTAAACCGCCCTTCCATATGCACATCGGAAATATAACGATTCATGCTGGAGAAGCTGGCGAACTTCATACTGAAATAATCCGTAAGCCGGCTGTCGTTCGTTTGCAGATCGAGGTTGTTAAACGTAATTTCCCGGGGGGTTACCCGGGCATTCGCCGCCAGTTTTTTTACCAGCAGTCCGCTTCTTTCTGCTGTTGTAAGATCGATCTGGGTGGTGATCGTGTCCATCCACCACCGCACTTTCCGGAGATCGATATCGATCTTTGCAAATTCAATATGCCGGCCGTCAAACACGCCGGCATCCGGGGGAATGGTATCGTTGTCTGTTTTGAAGGTTCCGTTGTTGATTTCGATGCGGGCGGCCTTTACCTCCCAGCGGCCGGCATTCCATTCCAGTTCCTGCGGGCCGGCAGCCTTTGGTTGCTCCGGTTTTGCCGGCGTCTCGCTGCGGTTTCCGGTTTCCGGTTTATTGCCGTCGTACGATCGCAGCGCTACGTAGGGCTTGTTGATGGTCAGGGCATTGATGTCGATCAGTTTCCGGTCAAAATCAATATGCTTGGGATCTACATGTAAGGAGGTAAGCGAAAAGGTAAGGTCTTCACCCGTCCAGGCATCCTTTTTTTTGAGCAGGATGTTCCGCAGATCCACTTCCCGGAAGGCGATATTGATGGCTCCTTCTTTTTTGGGACTCTTACTGGCAGGGGTACTGAAATAATCCAGCAGGAACTGGTGGCGCCAAACGGAGTCGGTGCGCTGCAGCTGGATGTAGGCATCCGTAAGCCCGATGTATTTGAGCTCGATGTTCTTTTTCAGAAAGAACCAGTCGGTGATGTTAACGGTGATTTCACCTGCACTCAGGATCGTATCTTTTTTCCGGTCTTCAACCAGTACGCCCTGTAAATGCATTTTGTTGAACAGGGAAAAATCAACGTGCCGGATATCGATCCGGGTTTGCAGGTCTTTGGAAAGGCGTTTGGTTACTTTGCCGATCAGCCAGTTCTGTACGCCGGGCGTTTGCAAGGCCAGCCACAGGATAATTACAAGGCCTAAAAGACTGCCTGTAACAATAAGTAATATCTTTTTTAATTTCTTCAGTAAACTATCGAATTAAAATATTTGTAAAAGTACTTTATTCAACGAGTACACACAAATTTGCAGGTGATCTCTGTTTAATTTTATATTTTAGTTACATTGATCCGGAGTGGATGAAAAAACCGGTGTACTGGGTCAGCCCCTATATTTAAAAATCAGGTATGCGTAAACTACTGTGTGTGATCGTGCTTTTTTGGATGGCAGGGGCAGCCGGAGCCCAGCAATTTGGTGGAAATCCGCCTTCCGTAAAATGGCGCCAGGTAAATACAGACACCGTACGGGTGATCTATCCGGGCGGACTGGACTCCACAGCAAACCGCATTGCCGCTATTGTACACCGGGTGGCAGCCACCAATGCGCATCCTTTAGGAAAACGGATAAAGAAGATCGATATTGTGTTACAGGCTCAGCCCGTAACTTCCAACGGGTATGTAAGCCTGGGACCTTTCCGGAGCGAGTTTTACCTGACCCCGCCACCGGATAATTTTGACCAGGGAAGTTTACACTGGCCGGATCAGCTGGCCCTGCATGAATACCGGCATGTAGCACAGTACAATAATTTTAACCGCGGACTGAGTGGGGTAATGAAAACGCTTTTTGGCCAGGAGGGATATGCCGTGGCCATCAATGCGGCGGTGCCCAACTGGTTTTTTGAGGGCGATGCAGTATACCAGGAAACCAGCCTGTCTAACCAGGGCAGGGGGCGGATGCCGTCCTTTCTGAAAGCATTTCCTGCTTTATGGGCCGGCGGGAAGTCCTACAGCTGGATGAAGCTCAGAAATGGCTCTTTCAAAGATTATGTACCGAATCATTATGACCTGGGTTACCTGCTGACCAATTATGGTTATGCCACTTACGGAACGGATTTCTGGGGTAAGGTAACCGCTGATGCCGCGGCTTACCAGGGCCTGTTTTATCCCATGCAGCAGGCCATTAAGCGGTATACGGGCCTGCCGTATAAAAAGTTTATCGCAAATGCCTTTGATTTTTATAAAGACCGTTATGACCTGCGTACGCCCGGGCATGGTACAGATACGGGCGTGCACGCTGTTTTTCCGTTGAACACGCACACGCTTACCCAGTATTATTATCCGCACCAGGTTGGCCCCGATTCGTTGTTGTATTTAAAACTGTCGAACAAAAAACGTCCCGCTTTTTATGTACAGGATCAGCAGGGCGAACATTTACTGCGGTACCGCGATATCAGCAGTGAGCGCCAGTTCAGCTATGCCAATGGCCGCATTGTGTATGCTGCGGTTGAAACCGATCCGCGCTGGACCTGGAAAACCTATAGCGTACTTCGGGTACTGGATATCGCATCGGGGGTACAAAAAAAGATCGCCTCAAAGACCCGGTATTTTTCTCCCGATATTTCTCCGGATGGCCGGCGGATCGTGGCGAACAAGGTAGATCTGAAAGGACGGTCTTCACTGGTTGTGCTGAATGCTGAAGATGGAACCCTGCTGCAGGAATTTTCAGACCCGGAAATCGATTACTTTGCAAACCCCAAAATAAAGGATGCAGAAACAGTGGTTGCGGCCATACGGCAAAAAGACGGCCGGGTGTATATCGGCCTGGTAGATGTTGCGGCAAAGCGGGTGAAGCCGGTAACGCCGCCCGGTTTTAAAACGGTAGGGCAGATCAGTCTTTTGGAGAACATGGTTTATTTTACCGGGGCATCCGGTTTAACAGATGCTGTTTTTTCAGTAGATCTGTCTACGCTGGCATTGCGGAAACTGGAGAACGGCAACGGGAACCGGTATTTTGTAAATGCGGGTTTTGGAAAACTGAACTGGTCGGTGTTTACGGCAGAGGGCTACCAGCTCCGGCGCCTGGATGCAAAAGCGGCATCGTGGACAGCCATCAGCCCTGAGGCATTCGTTGCGGGCACAACCGGTATCGTAAGTGATTCGGTTGCTTCCGGCGAGGGGCCGTTGGAGCAGCAGATGGATATGCCTGCCTCAAAAAAATACGCCCGGTTAACCCGGCCTTTTAATTTTCACAGCTGGCGGCCAAACTATGAGGACCCGGAATTCAGCTTTACGCTGTATGGGAATAATACATTGAACACCACACAAACACAGGTGTATTATTTATACAATGAAAACGACCGTACCCATTCGGTAGGTGGAAACACCACCTATGGCGGTCTCTTTCCTTATATCGGGCTGGGTACACAATACACGTTCAACCGCAAACAGCAGGTACAAAAAAAACTAAGAGAATGGGATCAGTGGGATAACTACCTGTCGCTAACCGTTCCGTTAAGCTGGAATCATGGCCGGCAGTTCCGTTTTTTAACCATGGGTACCAATGCCGGGTATCGCTGGGATCTGGCCAGGGGCGCCAACAGCAGTACGTTTCCTACCTCCAGCTTTGGGTATATGGCGCATAGCCTCACGCTGGGAACCCAGGTGCAGCGCGCGGTACAGGATATTTACCCGCGTTTAGGCCTTACTGTAAATGCGCAGTACCGGTATGCTGTCAATAAATGGAACAGCCGGCAGTTTTTTGCCCGGGCAACCGCCTACCTGCCGGGAATCGTTCCTGCACAAAGCCTGGTATTGTCTGCAGCCTACCAGCAGGCGTCCCTGAAATACCGTATTTTTTCGAGCCGGATCAATATTGCCCGGGGATTTAATGGTGTCGATTCTGCGCGGATGGCTACCCTTGGTGCGGCTTATCATGCACCCCTGTGGTATCCTGATTGGGGTTTTGGCAATATCTGTTACCTGCAACGGGTAAGGGGCGCCGCCTTTTATGATTATACCGCTATCGGGGGCGCACGTGCGGGTTTTCAGCAGCGGCTGCAAAGCGCCGGGGCGGAGTTTTTTGTGGATACACAATGGTGGAACCAGCATCCGCTTAGTTTTGGTTTCCGGGCGGGGCGATTGCTTACAAAAGACCGGCTAAAGCCGGCACAAAGCTGGTTCTATGAATTCATCCTCCCGGTAAGTATAATACCAAAATAAGGCAACATACAGCAAGGCTGTGCCGGCTGGTTTAATGCTGGGGCTTGATCCCTTCCAGCACTTTTGCCAGGAGCGTGGTTAACGTTGTAAGCTCTTTTTGAGACAGCAGTTGATGCGCCCGTTTGGTTACATGCGTCCGGAAGCTTTCAGACGTATTGATCAAAGCCCTCCCTTTGTCCGTGGCCTGAAGGGAATAAATGCGCCGGTCCTCCTCACGCTGTTTTTGCTCCACGAACCTGTTGTGAACCAGGAACCGTACCTGCCTGGATATTGCGGCCTGGCTCACGCCAAAATCGGCAGCGATCTTCGTTCCTGTTGTTTTTCCCTTACGGCAGATATACTCCACTACATTGTAATGGGTTGCGGTAACACCGTTGAAGTCGCCCTTATGCATATTGGCCAGTATATAACACTGGAAATCTGTAAAAACTTCATAAAAATGTTGCTGAGATTTTGTCATAGCTGTAAAATACTTAACTTAGTTAATGATTAACAAAGTTAACGAAAAACATGGCCTTTATAAATATCATTCATGCGCGCCAGCATAACCTCAAGAACCTGTCGCTTCAGATCCCCAAAAAACGCATTACGGTTTTTACAGGCGTTTCTGGGTCCGGTAAATCATCCCTGGTTTTTGAAACGATTGACGCCGAGGCGCAGCGGCAGATCAACGAAACACAAAACAGTTTTGTAAGAAACCGCCTGCAGCATTTTGGAATTGCGGACGTGGATAAGATCGAAAACCTGAACGTTCCGATCATCATCAACCAGAAACGGCTGGGCGGCAATGCCCGGTCTACCGTTGGGACGGCCACCGATGTATACGCTTCGCTGCGATTGCTGTATTCCCGGTTGGGAAAGCCGTTTGTGGGATACTCCAATGTTTTTTCGTTTAATAACCCGCAGGGAATGTGCCCGGAATGCGAAGGCCTGGGATTGGTGCAAACGGTAAATCAGGAGCAATTGATCGATAAAGAAAAGTCGCTCAATGAAGGCGCCATTTTGTTCCCTACCTTTCAGCCCGGCGGATGGCGGTGGACGCGGTACGTGTACTCCGGTTATTTTAATAACGATAAAAAACTGAAAGATTTTTCCGGGGATGAATGGGAGCTGCTCCTGCATGCCCGGGAACATACACCCCCGCATCCCGGGAAGCAATGGGGTAAAACGGTTAAATATGAAGGACTGATTCCCCGTATTGAAAAGTCGTTTCTCCGGAAAGATTCCAAGGAAACGCTGGCCCGGAAAGAAGCGTTGAAAAAGGTGATCATCACAAAGGCCTGCCCGGTTTGCCATGGGCAGCGCCTTAATAAAAAGAGCTTATCCTGTACCATCGGGGGAAAAAATATCGCCGATTGTACGGCAATGTCTATTGACGAATTGCTGGAGTTTGTTTACAACCTGGATGCCGGACCTTATGCGATCATTGTTCAGGAACTTGCAAAGCGGCTGCAGCATATCATTGACATCGGTTTGCAGTACCTGACGCTCGACCGGCGGACGGATACCCTTTCCGGCGGCGAATCGCAACGCATAAAAATGGTAAAGAACCTGGGCAGCAGCCTGGTTGAATTACTGTATATTTTCGACGAACCCAGTATCGGCCTTCATCCCGCCGATATCCGGAACATTGCCTCGATCATGCAGCGCATAAAGGAAAAAGGAAATACGGTACTCATTGTGGAGCACGATCCGGATCTGATCCGGATTGCCGATTGGGTAATTGATATGGGACCCGGATCCGGCAGGAACGGCGGTGAAGTAGTTTACCAGGGGCGGTTTACGGGATTGAAAAAATCGAAAGGCAAAACCGGAACTTATTTTGCGCAAAAGCCTTCCTGGAACCAGGCTCCGCGAAAGCCGCAGGGGCATCTGCAAATCGTAAATGCGTCGAAGAACAATTTACGGAATATCAGTGTGGCAATACCCAGGGGCATATTAACCGTTATTACCGGTGTTACCGGATCCGGCAAAAGTACGCTTATCAACCAGGTATTGCCCTCCTTTTATCCGGAGGTAACCATCATCGATCAATCGGCTTTAAATGCAGGTGCACGATCCAACCTGTTAACCTATCTGAACCTGTCGGATACCGTTCGGAAATACTTTGCAAAAGCCAATCATGTACCGGAAAAACGGTTCAGCAGGAATAGCGAGGGAGGATGTAAGCATTGTAAAGGACTGGGTGTAGCAAAGATCGACCTGGCATTTATGGATGATATCGAGCAGCCCTGTGAAGTGTGCGGCGGTTCTGGTTTCGACCCTGGTGTTTTGGTTTATTTGTACCAGGGGCGCAATATTGCAGCCGTTATGGATATGACGGTTGCGGAAGCCATTGAGTTTTTCCCGGAACATCCGTTCTTCAAAGAATTTGATCGTTTGATAAGGCTTGGCCTGGGATACCTGACCCTGGGCCAGCGATTGAATAGTTTTTCGGGCGGAGAGCGGCAGCGTTTAAAACTGGCGAAAGCGCTAACAGGATCGCAGCATATAATCATCCTGGATGAGCCAAGTACCGGTCTGCATCCGAGCGATACGGAAAAACTACTGACTTTTATAAACGGCCTGGTGAACAACAAAAATACCCTCATCGTTATCGAGCATAACCTCGACATTATTGCCCAGGCAGATTGGATCATCGACATCGGCCCCGGGGCGGGTAAATATGGCGGGCATATTGTGTTTGAGGGAACCGTGGCGCAATTGTTAAATGATCCCTCCTCGGTCACCTCGGAATACCTGAAGAAATACCTTACCAGCTTTAGTTAACAGGAGCGGGTGATGATCTTTTATCGGGGTTGCTCATTAAGGCCCCCGCGCTCTTACGATGCGGCCGCATGATAAAAGAATGTGATGGTTCTTAAGCGATACGCGGTCTTAAGCATGGGCACCGGCCAGTGCCTTCCTGGCCTGCCGGGTATGCCGTTCATTGTGATAAACGACAAAGCGTAATGTATCGCCCAGTTTCAGACGGATCAGTTTGGAGAGGCTGGTTCCGGTTTTCTCTTTTCCAAGGTCTACCTGCTGCGCCGCTTTCAGTAAGCCGGTCAGTTGTTGCTGGTTGCTGATAAATGCAGTAAGTACCGAACGGGTGAGTGGCGCATCCTGTGTATTCATAGGTGCGGGCGTTTTCATTTTTTTTGCCGAAGTATCCGGATGAATGACCTTTGAAAAATAATTGCCCAGCCATCCCGGTTTATAAACAGCCGAAGGTTGGGAGCCGGCATTGCGGATGCAGGTTTGAATGGCTTCCAGGTAATAGGCGCTGTACCGGTTCAGATGCTCAATGCATTCCAGCACATTCCACCCACCGGCCGCTGGTCTTCTGGTAAGAGTGGCGTCGGGTAAGGTTTGCAGCGTTTCTGCAAAACGGATATGTTCTTTTGAAAGGCCGGTTAAAGCATCCAGCAGGGGTTGCGATTGAATGGTCATCTCTTTTTTTTACAAAATTCGGCCGGTGGTATTAAAAAAGTATTGATAAATATCAATGTTTTTTAAGTCGCGAAAGTGTTTCAGGGCTCATGCGCAGGTAGTTGGCGATATGCCGGTTGGAGATCTCCTGGAAGAGTCGCGGACTTCGCTGTAGCAGCCGGTGGTAGCGCTCGGTTGGTGTGGTAGTAAGAATATCTTTTTCCCGCTCCAGGAGTTGCAGTACCAGAGCTTCCAGCAGCGACAGCCAGATCCGGAGATGAACCGGTTCCTGCTCCAGGAACCGTTCAAGCGCCGCTTTTGTAAGCACGGTAAGCGTTGTTTTCTTCAGGGCCTGCATCGTATAGGAAGTGGGCTTGCCGGAAAAAAAGGCATCCATAAATACTACAATGTCTCCCTGGTACCCAAAGCGGATGTTTTGTTCCGCATCTCCGTCTTCCACAAACATCCGGATGGTACCGCTTTCTACAAAATAGATATGGGTATCGCAATTGTTTTTTGGAAGGAGCAGCTCGTTGCGTTTCAATATCCGTTGGTGCTCGTGCGCTTCAAACTCCTGTATCTTATGAATCAGTTCTATTGGTTTCATGTATGCCTGTTGTCTTAACAGATGATGGGTAAAGATAAAACAGGTTTGTATACGAACTGCGCAATACCCAAAATGTACCCGGTAACGGAAGACCCGGGTGGTGAGCGGCATTACGCTTTAACTGCTGCGTGGCAGCGTTAGTATCTGAAATGCGTCCTGTTTACCGGGTTAGTTCCAGCAGGGCTTCGATACCCGGATTACGGCTGGCCGGGTTCCAGAGGAGCGAAAGCTGGCTGCGCTGGCGTATCCGGTTCAGCTCAATAAACCGTACCGGAATGTCGTACCCTTTTTTAAGCGATGCCGGAACAATGGCAACGCCCATGCCTTTCTCCACCAGCTTAAAAATGGTAAGGGCATTTACCGTTTGATGGTGCACCCTTGGGATAAAATTACAATCGCTGAAAATGCTCATCACCAGTTGATAATAATCATTGCTGTAATCCCTGCCAAAAAGGATGAAGTTTTCCTTTTCAAATTGCCGCAGCGACCGGAAATTTTTGGCATGTACCGGGTGTTTGGCCGGCACAACCAGTGCAAAAGGCTCTTCGGATATTTTTTGTAACGATAAGCCCGCCGGCGCCTGTTGCTGACGTACAAATCCGAAATCCAGTTTGTTGTCCAGCAATGCGGTAACCTGCGCATCGTTGGGCAGCTCATTCAAACTAACATCAATATCCGGATGTTTCCGGTTAAGACGGTACAGGATATCCGGTATTACGGTTTGTGCAGCGGAGCCGATAAAGCCGATGCGGAGTGCGGCCCGTTTGCCTTCTCCGATCTTTTTCAGTTGCACACGGATATAATCCAGCTGGCTGAACAGGATGTCTGTTTCGGCCTTTAAAAACCGTCCTGCATCGGTTAGCCTTACAAAACGCTTGCCCCGTTCAAACAGCAAGGCACCAAACAGTATCTCCAGCTGTCGGATCTGGCGGGTAAGACCCGGCTGGGAAATAAACAACCGTTCCGCTGCCTTGCGGAAATGCAGCTCTTCCGCCAGCACATTGAAATACGTTAAATGCCGCAGTTCTATCTGATAACTCATAGTTATTAATTATTGATAAAGATAGTATTATTGGTTATTAAAAAACCGGAATACCTTTGAGTGATAAACAGGCGCAGGCCGCTCCTGCCAGAGGTGGGGAGGGCATCAGCAACAAGCAGATCCGCAATGAACGCAATACAGAAACAACCGTTTTATTATGGGGAAGACCCGTTAACCATTTCCGGCGCACTGGCTATAGCAAATGGTGCAGTGAAGGGCGTGCTGTCTGAAAAAGGCCGGCAGCAGGTCCGGAAAAGCGCGGCATTGGTGGCGCAGATCGTAGCTTCGGAGCAGGTGGTTTACGGCATTAATACAGGTTTTGGCCCGTTGTGTACCACATCCATCAACCGGGAAGATACGGCCCGGCTGCAGGAGAATATCCTGAAGAGTCATGCGGTGGGTATCGGCGATCCCATTCCGCAAACCTTGTCCATGCTCATGCTGGTATTAAAAGTACAGGCATTGGCCAAAGGATTTTCGGGTATCCGGGAGGAAACCGTCGACCGGATCATCTGGCATATTGAAGCCGGAGTGATCCCCGTGGTGCCCAGTCAGGGCTCCGTAGGGGCATCCGGGGATCTGGCACCGCTGGCGCATCTTTTTCTTCCCCTTATTGGTTTGGGAAGGGTCTTTTATCAGCAGGAAATCCGGCCGGCGGCCGAGGTGTTGAAGCTGTTGCAGCAGGAGCCGCTGCAGCTGGGCGCAAAGGAAGGTCTTGCTCTTATCAATGGCACACAATTTATCGCGGCACATGCCGTTACCGGTGTGGCCCGTTTTCACCAGTTGCTGATGCAGGCCGATCTGAATGCGGTGTTGATGCTGGAAGGCCTTAGTGCTTCCGGAAAACCGTTTTATCCGCAACTGCATGCCCTGCGTCCGTTTAAAGGCAACCAGTTTGTAGCATCCGCCATTCATAACCTGCTAACCGGATCAGAAATCGTGCAGGCGCACGCGCATTGTTCACGGGTGCAGGATCCCTATTCATTGCGCTGCATTCCGCAGGTACATGGCGCTTCCCGTACGGCGTGGCTGCATTTGAAGGAGCTGGTAGAAACCGAAATCAATGCCGTAACCGATAACCCGCTCCTGATTGATGAAACGCTTACGATCAGCGGCGGTAATTTTCATGGTCAGCCACTGGCAATGGCGCTGGACTATGCCTGTCTGGCCGTAGCGGAGATCGGGAATATTGCCGACCGGCGGGTGTATCTTTCGCTGGAGGGAGACACGCCGGGCGTTCCCAAACTGCTCATGCGGTCTACCGGACTAAACTCCGGGTTTATGATCCTGCAATATACCACCGCTGCGTTGGCCAGCGAAAATAAAAGCCTTTGTTTCCCGGCCAGCGCCGACAGCATTCCCACGTCACTCGGACAGGAAGATCATGTAAGTATGGGATCTATCAGCGGAAGGAAGCTGCTGCAGGTGGCCGGCAATGTAGAAAAGATACAGGCAATAGAACTGCTTTGCGCGGCCCAGGCCCTGGATTTTCATGCACCGCTGAAACCCACGCCCATTGTGGAGCAATTGCACCAGCAAATAAGAAGTGTGATCCCGCATCTGGAAACCGACCAGGTATTCACCCCCTGGCTGGAAGAGGCGCAGGCATTGGTGCAATCGGGCGCATTGATCGCGCTGGCCCGTAAGGTTTCCAAAGAAGAGCAGGTGCCCTATATTACCGAACTTGGAGAACTTTTTGATACGTATTAATCATGCATGCAGACACAACCTGTTATCTGGCCGGTCCGTTCCGGGAATTGGTAACCATGCAGGCGTTGCCGTTAAAGGGCCCATTGAACGATAGTGCCCTGCGGGTGATCCGGAACGGCGGTATCCTTTGGAAAGCAGGAAGGATCGAAGCCGTAGCCGATTTTGAAACGCTGGCGGCACGGCCCGGTGTTACATTGATTGAACCCTCCGTAAAGGGCGTGGTATTACCCGGGTTTACAGACATGCACACGCATATTGCATTTGGGGGAAGCAGGGCCGCAGACTTTGCACTGCGGAACGGCGGCAGTACCTACCTGGAGATTGCTGAAAGCGGGGGAGGTATCTGGAGCACTGTTAAAGCTACCCGGGCATTGACGGTGGATGCGTTGGCAAAACGAACGGCACAAAGAGCCAATACCCTGTTGCAGCAAGGAGTAACAACCATTGAAGTTAAAAGCGGTTATGGATTGAGTGTGGCAGCGGAACTAAAATGTTTGCGGGCAATTGCTGAAGCGCGCCGGATGACGAGTGCGGATCTGGTAAGCACCTGCCTGGCGGCACACATGCTGCCATCCGATTTTAACGGATCGGCGGCAGCCTACCTGGAATTGATGGCAGATGCATTGTTGCCGGTAATAAAAAACGAACAGCTTGCGCACCGGGTAGATGCCTTTGTTGAACGGAGCGCCTTTTCCGAAGCACAGATCCTGCCTTACTTTAAAAAGGCGAAAGCGATGGGCTTTGATATAACGGTACATGCAGATCAGTTTACAACTTCCGGATCGGCGGTAGCCGTAGCCGTGGGAGCTAAAAGTGCTGACCACCTGGAACATTCCACCGGAAAAGAAATTGCATTGCTGGCGCATTCAGATGTAGCCGCCGTTGCCCTGCCCGGGGCTTCCTTGGGCCTTGGCTGTCCGTTTGCGCCGGCCCGTAAATTACTGGATGCCGGTTGCAGCGTGGCCATTGCTACCGACTGGAATCCGGGTTCTGCACCGATGGGCAACCTGATGCTGCAGGCCGCTGTACTGGCAGCTTTTGAAAAGCTGACCAATGCCGAGCTGCTGGCGGGGATCACTTACCGGGCGGCTGCAGCGCTGGGTTTTAAGGACCGGGGTGTGCTGGCTCCGGGCTACCGTGCCGACTTTTTGGTATATGACGCCGACGGCTACCAGGAAATTCCCTATCACCAGGGAAGCCTGCAGCCGGCAGAGGTATGGAAGAACGGAACGCGGTTAACGTTTACGGACTAAAGTTGAAATCTTACATACTAAACGCTAAATTCTAAATGTCCGTAGAAAAAAATAAAAGGCATGTACTACTAAGATACTCGTAACGGATAGCCGATCACCGGTGACTGATCTCATATCTCGAATCTGAAGTCTGAAATCTCGAATCTGAAATCTGAAATCTCAAATCTGAAATCTCAAATCTCGAATCTCAACCCCCAATGACCTTCCAGGAAGAAATACAACAGGGCATACCGGATCTGTTACCGCCGTGTCAACAACCGGATCCGGCATTCAGCCATGCACCCAAACGCAAGGCCATATTGAACCGGCAGGAACAACAACTGGCACTTCGCAATGCGCTGCGCTATTTTCCGGCTGCATGGCACGGGGAACTGGCGGCGGAGTTCCTGGAGGAGCTGCATACCTATGGGCGTATTTATATGTACCGGTTTATGCCGCAGCATCCGGTTTATGCGCGGGCCATTGATGCCTACCCGGCAAGGATCAGGCAGGCTGCAGCGTTGATGCTGATGATCCAGAATAACCTGGACCCGGCGGTGGCGCAGCATCCGCAGGAACTGATCACGTATGGAGGCAACGGCGCCGTGTTTCAGAACTGGGCGCAATACCGGTTAACGATGCAGTATCTTTCCCAAATGACGGCAGCGCAAACCCTGCATATGTACAGCGGGCATCCGATGGGGCTTTTTCCTTCCGCACCGGCAGCGCCACGGGTGGTGGTAACCAATGGGATGATGATTCCCAATTATTCAAGGCCGGATGACTGGGAGCGGTTCAATGCGCTGGGGGTAACGCAGTACGGGCAAATGACGGCGGGGTCCTATATGTACATTGGTCCGCAGGGCATTGTGCATGGTACCACCATTACCCTGATGAATGCTCTGCGCCGGCAGTTGGGGCAGGAACAGGATTTCGGCGGGCGGCTCTTCCTTACCTCCGGTTTGGGGGGCATGAGCGGTGCGCAACCCAAGGCCGGCAATATTGCGGGATGTGTAACCGTATGTGCGGAAATCAATCCTGCTGCGGCTTACAAGCGGCAGCAGCAGGGCTGGGTGGATGCATTGTTTGATGACCTGGATGCGCTGGTACAGCGTACCCGCACTGCCATGGAGCAAAAAGAAGTGGTATCGCTGGCGTATATCGGCAATGTAATAGAACTATGGGAACGGTTCTATGCCGAAGCCATTTTTGTAACCGTGGGCAGTGATCAAACTTCATTGCACAATCCCTGGTCCGGCGGATACTACCCGGCCGGGTTATCGTTTGAAGCCGCCAACCGGATGATGGCGGAAGACCCGGAACAGTTCCGGGAGCAGGTAAAAGCATCGCTGATCCGGCAGGTGGAAGCCATTAACCGGCATGCAGAAAGAGGTACCTATTTTTTTGACTACGGCAATGCCTTTTTACTGGAGGCCGGCAGGGCAGGGGCCGATGTGTTTGCCGGCAATGAAACGCAGTTTAAATATCCTTCCTATGTACAGGACATACTGGGACCGCTTTGCTTTGATTATGGTTTTGGACCCTTCCGCTGGGTATGCACTTCCGGTAAGGAGGAGGAGCTTGCAATTACGGATCAGCTGGCGCTGGAAGTGATGACCGCATTGAAAGCACAGGCCCCCGCCGGCATCGGGCAGCAATTAGAAGATAATATCCGCTGGATCCGGGAGGCGGGTAAGAACAAACTGGTAGTGGGTTCGCAGGCCCGCATCCTGTATGCGGATGCTGTTGGAAGGATACGAATTGCAAAGGCCTTTAATGCAGCCGTAAGGGATGGACGCCTGTCGGCGCCGGTAGTGCTGGGACGGGATCATCATGATGTAAGCGGCACAGATTCTCCTTACCGGGAAACCAGCAATATTTATGACGGAAGCCGCTTCACCGCAGATATGGCCATCCACAACGTAATCGGGGATAGCTTCCGCGGGGCTACCTGGGTATCGATACACAACGGCGGTGGAGTAGGCTGGGGTGAAGTGATCAATGGTGGTTTCGGAATGGTACTGGATGGCACGGAAACTGCAGATCAGCAGCTGCAATCGATGCTGTTTTTTGATGTGAACAACGGCATTGCCCGCAGGGCCTGGGCCCGCAACCCGGAGGCACTGGAAGCCCTGGAGCGCGAAATGCAACGAACGCCGTTACTGAAAGTTACCCGGCCGCATTTGGTGGATGACGGACTGCTGGAAGGGTTGGTTTAGAATTTCAGGCTGAGGACGTAAGGCTTTGTGCAGATATGCAGATGCCAGGTACCGGATTCCCGGCTCTCAATTCTCAATTCTGGATTCTCGATACTAAAAACGACTAAACGGATTACGAATCCCTAAATCGCAAATCGTATGATCGAACGATATCAACTTCCCGCAACAGCTACCTGGATCGGTCGTACAGACGGTACGGAGCCTGCCTGCCGGCGCTGGCACCAGGTAGTGCAGCTGCTCGATCTGAATGCTCCCGGCGGGGATCTGGAACATTCTTTTGTATTGCTGGGCTTCGCCTGCGACGAGGGGGTACGCCGCAACCAGGGAAGACCGGGAGCGGTGAAGGGACCGGAAGCGATCCGCCCGGTTTTAACGAACCAGCCCGTACATCATGCGCCGCCGGTAATGCTTTACGATGCAGGGAATATAACCTGTGAAGACGGTAACCTGGAAGCCGCACAGGAACAGCTGGCCGCAGCAGTACATGTTATTTTAAAAAGAAAAGGCTTCCCAATTATACTGGGCGGCGGACACGAAGTAACCTACGGACACTTTAAAGGAAGCCGGGAGGCGGGAAACGCCAATGATACAACCGGCATCATCAACTTTGATGCGCATTTTGATCTGCGGGAGCCGGTTGGGTTTTCCGGTAATTCCGGCACCGGGTTTTACCAGATCGCAAAAGAGCTTGAACAGCAACATCGCCCTTTTGCATACCTTCCAATTGGCATCCGGAGGATCAGCAATACGCAACAATTATTTCAGACGGCCGCTGCGCTGAAGGTGCATTTTATAGAGGGGGAAGCCATTTACGACGGTAACCTGGAACCGGTACAACGAACCATACAGGCATTCATCGATAAGGTGGATCGCCTGTGCCTGACCATCGACCTGGATGTTTTTGCGGCACCCTTTGCTCCGGGTGTAAGTGCTCCGGCGTTTAATGGCATTATTCCCGGCCATTGTTTTCAGCAATTATATCAGCAGGTGTTGCGTTCGGGGAAGCTGGTATCTTTTGATATTGCAGAATTAAATCCGGAGTTTGATCTGGACCAGCGCACTGCGAAGCTGGCTGCAGATCTTATTTTCAGGCTGGTAAGCGGGTACAACGGCTGAAGTACAGGCCCATTTCTTACAGCGGTCCCTTATAATGCAGCAGGGGCAATTACAGATAACCCGTGCTTGATCTTATTGGCCTTGTGCAAAAGATCGGCCTTTTCTTTACTGATGATCGTTACGTGTCCCATTTTACGCCCGGGTTTGGTTTGCCGTTTTCCATAGAGGTGAAAAAAGGCATTTTCGATCTTCAGCATCTCCTCCAGTCCTTCGTAAACTGCATCGCCGGAATAGCCTTCTTTGCCGATGATATTGAGCATTACCGAAGGAAGAATGGCCTCTGTATTGCCCAGCGGATAGTTCAGCAGGATCCGCCAAACCATATCGAACTGGGAGCTGTAATGCGCTTCAATGGTATGATGCCCGCTGTTGTGTACACGCGGAGCGGTTTCATTAACCAGCACCTCCCCGCCGGGTGTAACAAACAATTCCACGGCGAAAATACCCGGTGAGTTAAAATTTTTTACAGTAGTGAGCGCAATCGCTTCTGCCTTCCAGTATGTTTTTTCTTCGATGTCGGCCGGGCATAGCTGAAAGTCAAGCAGGTTCAGGCTTTTGTCAAAAACCATTTGAACGGCGGGGTAAATGGCTATTTCTCCAGACTGGCCTATGGCGATCATCATCGCAATCTCTTTTTCTACATCCACCAGTTTCTCCAGTACCGATAGGGTATCAAAACCTTTGGGTACATCGGCTTCTTCGTTGATGATCTGTACACCGCGCCCGTCGTATCCGCCCTCGGCAATTTTGTGTACAGCAGGAAAAAACGCCTGCTGCTCCGCCAGCTCCTGGATGTTGTGGGTAAGCAGGTAGGAAGCGGTAGGAATCTGGTGATCCGTATAGTATTTTTTTTGGCTGGCTTTATTCCGGATGGTACGGAGCACAGAAGGATGCGGGATTACTTTTACTCCTTCTTTCTCCAGGGCCTCAAGCGCATCTACATTTACATTTTCGATTTCAATGGTTATGGCATCCAGGTTCTTGCCGAAATTGTAAACCGCATCATAATCCCGGATATCTCCCTGGATAAAATGATGACAGAGGTGCGCTGCCGGGGCGTGCGCATCATTTTCCAGCACATATGTTTCTACCGGGTAATTTGCAGCTGCCTGCAACAACATCCGCCCTAACTGGCCGCCGCCAAGAATACCTACTTTTTGCATGGCGCAAAGATATGAGATTTGAGATTTGAGTAACCAGATTTCGGCGACCGGCTTCCGGGAGAAGGCCGGATGCTTACAGCGGAACTGCGGCAGAAAGCAATGGACCGGCGGCTCAAATTGCGTGGCTCAACTTCCAATGACCGGCAATATCCTTACTTTAGCGCAAAAATTATTTTATGCGTATCGACTATGCGGCAACGGCTCCGGAAGGGTATAAAACCTTATTGGCTATGTATGGCTACCTGAAAAAAACCGATCTGGCACCTGCCTTATTGCACCTGGTTTATCTCCGTGTTTCGCAGATCAACGGCTGTCCTTATTGTGTAGACCTGCATTGGAAGGATGCCATCCAGGCCGGTGAAGAGCCCCGCAAGCTGAATGGCGTATCAAACTGGAAGCATATGCCTTTTTTTACCCCGCTGGAAAAGGCGGCGCTGGCCTATGCTGAAGCCATAACCATTTTACCCGCACAGGAAGTGAGCGATGCGGTTTATAATGAAGCGCGCCAGCACTTCCGGGAGAAAGATCTGGTGGACCTTGGTCTTGCCATCGCGCATATGAACATGCTGAACCGGGTGGCCATCACCTTTCATAAAGTACCGGAATGATAACGCCGGACGGCCGACTAAAGCCGCTAAAATACAGGTTATACGGGCAGGTTGTTGCCGCCGCATTACATGGGTGCAGGCAGTTGAAAACCGGGTATGACAAGAGCAACCTTCAGGCCTGTTCCGGCCATAACTTTTTGGTCGTTCAAAAAGAACGGCCGCATCCGGATATTAACCGGACCATTACAGCCGGCAGCCCTACAATTTGTTGGTACCGCGGTTCTCCTTGTCCAGGCTTTGGATATCTTTTAACTGGTTCGCAGGTATAATGTTCACATAATCCCAGAACGCAGCCACACAAACGATCTTCCACTGACCGTTTTGCTTTTCCATAACCCGCACTTCTTTACTGTGCCTGAAATTGCCATCTTTGTTACTATTATACTGGTCCCATGTTAAATAGCAGGCATCCTTTCCATAGAATTTGAAGGTGATCCGTCTCCGTTCTACAATAGGATGACTGCCTGTCTGGGGTTCCGGGTTGTCATGAATGTACCGTCCTACGGAATTGTCGATACCCGGCCAGCCAACGCTTGCATCAAATGTGCCATCCCTGTTGCTCCAGGCCTGGAAGGCATAATCTTCATGAGCGTAGGTAGACTTCCAACCTTCGTAGTCACGTGCAAAAAAGGAGGTCGTTTCTTTTTCAATAGTGGCCATAATCGAATCTTTGTCGGCCTGCGATGATGTTTCGGCCTGCCCCTTTTCCTTTGCTCCGGAAGAACAACCGGTTAAAAAGAACAGGGTAAAAATTAAGAGAAGCATTGCTGTGCTCAAATAAATGCGCTGGTTCAACCGTGGCATTGGCATGAGCGTTCCGAAATTGTTGTTGCGGGGAAATACCTGATGCTGGAACATAACGACAAGTTTTATTTTGAAACAAATTCCTGTCCTCGTCAAAATCCATTGCATTGAGCCGTTTTTGAAAAAGCGGCTTTGTACAGTAAGTTACTTCAAAAAAATGGTTTTCCATGCAATTGCGCCAATTATTTTTAAAGGAGTACAACCGCTGCTGCAGGATTGCCAGGGGCTTTGATTATACGAAAGACAAGCAGGGTAATTTCTTTATCCATTAGCGCAGATCAATCTCAGCGAAGTGCCCTGGCTGGAGCAATTTCCTTCATCAGGCTACCTGCAGTTTTATATGGGAAAAATAGCCATAAAAAAAAGAAGGTGCCTTTTTAAGACACCCTCTTTATGATAATATTTGTATAGGCGATTAGGGATGGCCTGCATCCCCTTGTTTAAAGCCGCTTCAGGATCTCTTCACCGATAGCATCGGTACCGAGGATCTTGTCTTTTGGAGTGGAGCTGTCTGCAATATCCCCGGTGCGGAACCCGGCTTTCAACACCTGGTCCACTGCGTTGATCACATCTTCGCTTTCCTGTTTTAAGCCAAAGGAAATGTCCAGCAGCAGGGCAGCGGATAATACGGAGGCCATTGGGTTGGCTACTCCCTTTCCGGTAATATCGTGGGCAGAGCCATGTATGGGCTCGTAAACGCCTGTGCCGTCGCCGATAGAGGCGGAAGCCAGCATACCCATGGATCCGGCAATCTGTGAAGCTTCATCGGTAAGAATATCGCCAAACAGGTTGGCGGTAACCACCACGTCAAAACGCTTGGGATCTTTGATCAGCAACATGGCTGTGGCATCTACAAACTGGTGTTCTACGGTTACTTCAGGATATTCTTTGGCAACCTGCTGCACCACTTCGCGCCAGAGGCGGCTGGTTTCAATCACGTTGGCTTTATCTACCGAACATAGTTTCTTGCCGCGCGTCATGGCTGCTTCAAATGCCTTACGGGCGATGCGCTCTACTTCAAAACGACTGTATTGGGCAATGTCAAAAGCCGTATCACCATTGTCTTTGCGGCCTTTTTCTCCAAAATAGATATCTCCCGTAAGTTCCCGGAAAAAAAGGATATCAGCTCCTTTTAAAATTTCCGGTTTGATGCTGGAGGCTCCCAGAAGTTCATCAAAAAGTTTGATCGGGCGCAGGTTGGCATACAGCCCCAGTTCCTTGCGCATCTTCAGCAAACCTTGTTCCGGACGCACTTTGGCAGACGGGTCGTTATCATATTTGGGATGTCCTACGGCGCCAAACAGCACCGCGTCTGATTTTTTCATTTTTTCCAGGCTCTCGTCGGGTAATGGGTTGCCCGTGGCTTCGATGGCGGCGTGACCGATCAGTGCCTCATCATAAGTGAATTCATGACCGTATTTTTCGGCGATCTTATCCAGCACTTTTTTACCTACTGCGGTTACTTCCTGTCCGATCCCGTCCCCGGGTACAATGAGAATATTCTTTTTCATGCGTCTTTTTTATTTGATTTCTACCGGCTGCCGCAGCACATTAGAGAATTTCTAAAAAGCTGTTCAGGCGGCCCCCTAAGATACTGGATACCGGGTTATTTTTTCAAAAAAAATGAAGATGATTTGCTCCGGCAGGGAGTATACAGGTATTTATAAAACGCGCCGGCCCGGTGGCGGTTACGCATTATTCCGTTTCTTACCCGCTTCAGTGGCGATTTAAGCGGCTTGCGCATTTTTTATTTCCACAGCTTCGAATAGAAGCTCATTTTTACAGCTTAAATAGTACCATCATTTTATGCATTTTATGAAGAACCAAACGAATCAGCGCAGACAGGCGCTATGTGTACCATCGGTTTTGCGATTGCCGGTTGCAGGAAGGGCGATAGCAGTGCTGCGGGCAAGCAATTTGCGCCTGCAGGCGCAAACAGGCCTTTTCCGGGAACGTAAAGCGGCGCAATGACACAGGAACAAATCATACTTATAAAAAGAACCTGGAGATTATTCCGCTTTGTTTCTCCGGCCGCGGTAGGAAATGCCTTTTACGGGAAGCTGTTTGCAGACAGCCCGGGGTTAAGGAAGCTGTTTCCGGCTAACATGGAGGCCCAGTACCGGAAGCTGCTGGTTTCCCTGAATGTGCTGGTGGCCCGATTGGAGAACAAGGATGAAATAGCGGGTTATCTTGCAGCCCTGGCGAAGCGCCATACCGGGTATGGCGTAAAAGATGCACACTATGTGCTGGTGGGAAATGCCCTATTGTGGACGCTGCAACAGGGCCTGGGAAATGACTGGAATGCCGATGTGGCGGCCGCCTGGGCAACGCTTTACCGGGAGGTTGCCGGTATCATGATACAAAATAGCCATGCGCATGATCCGGCTCCGCGTTAACAGACCCGGCGCCATAATGCCCGTGCGTGTTGCCCGGATATGAAAGGGGAAACCGCGTTATGATGGTTGGGGAGATCCGGCATTCCGGTACGGGAATGGTTTTTCCTTCCCGCTCAGCTACACCAGGTTCAGCATTTTCTGTGTTGCCTTAATCGCCGCAACAGTTTGGTCGCTGTCCAAACCTGTAGTGGTGAACTCCCGGCCGTTATGATTCCAGGTGATAATGGTTTCGCAAAGCGCATCGGATTTTCCACCGGGCGGTATCCGCACAATATAATCGGTCAGTTTTGCCAGCGGTAATTTTTTCTGTGTATAGATCTTGCGGAGTGCATTCATAAACGCATCGTATTGACCGTCGCCCTGTGCATTTTCTTCTACCACACCATCTTCAAACCGGATGCGGACGGTGGTAGAGGGACGCATGTTCTTTGAATGCGTGAGCACATAATCTTCCACATGTACTTTTTCTGCTGTGGTATTGCTGTCCAGTACGTCGGAGATAATAAAAGGAAGATCGTCCTGCGTTACGGTTTCTTTTTTATCGCCCAGCTCAATAATGCGCTGGGTAACTTTCTTCAGATCTTCATCGGATAGCTGAATGCCCAGCTGCTGCAGGTTGTTTTCAATATTGGCCTTGCCGGAAGTTTTACCCAGGGCATATTTCCGTTTACGTCCAAACCGTTCGGGCATCAGGTCGTTATAGTACAGGTTCTTTTTCTTATCGCCGTCGGCGTGGATGCCGGCCGTTTGGGTAAATACATTTTCACCTACCACGGGTTTATTGGGTGATACGCGGAAACCGGAAAAGGCTTCCACCAGTTTGCTGATTTTGTAAAGCGCCTTTTCGTTTACGCTGGTTTTAACATCTTTCTGAAAATCGTTCAGTACGGCCACAATGCTGGCCAGGGGCGTGTTTCCGGCCCGTTCACCCATGCCGTTGATGGTAAGGTGCAGGCCGCGTGCCCCTGCTTTTACAGCTTCCAGCGCGTTGGCCACTCCCAGGTCGTAATCATTATGCCCATGAAAATCGAAATGCAGCTGCGGATACCTTCCGGTGATCTCTGCGATATAGCCATAGGTTTCTGAAGGAATTAAAATACCCAGGGTATCGGGCAGCAATACACGTTTTATAGGTTGCCTGGCAATAAAGTCAAGATACCGGAACACATATTCTTTGGAATTGCGCATTCCGTTGCTCCAGTCTTCCAGGTACACATTACAATCGATTCCTTTTTTCTGCGCTTTTTTGATGACCGCAGCAATGTCTTTAAAATGCTCCTCCGGTGTTTTTTTTAGCTGGTGGGTCAGGTGGTTGAGGGAGCCTTTGGTAAGAATGTTCATCACCTTTGCACCGGCCTTTTCCACCCAGTTGATGGAGGTGTCGCCATCCACGAAGGTCAGCACTTCAATCTTATGCAGGTGGCCGTTTTCCCTGGCCCAATCCGTAATGCGTTTTACGGCCTGGAATTCGCCTTCGGAGACGCGCGCGGATGCGATCTCGATCCGGTCTACTTTTACCTCGGTTAAAAGCAGCTGGGCAAGTGTTAGTTTTTCCGTTGCTGAAAAAGATACGCCGCTGGTCTGTTCTCCATCCCGCAGCGTGGTATCCATTATTTCGATTGATCGTTGTTTCATCTTTCCGGTATATTACCCTGAGCCGGGCCGGTGAGCAGTGTGCTAAATGATCGTGTCATGCGGGGTCTGTCCGAAGCATATCCTGGGGAGACGAAGCATGACACGATTTTATAAGAGGTCTTAAACAGGCGGTTGATTAATACAGGCTTTTGTCTGCAAATGCGGTGATATCCTGCTTCATGGATTGCAGGTAGTCGATGTCATCGAAGCCATTCATCATGTTGTGCTTTTTGTAGCCGTTGATGTCGAAACTTTCCTGGTCGCCGGTTGCCAGAATGGTAACGGTTTGCTCTGGAAGGTTTACTTCGATCTGTGTATTGGGATCGGCTTCGATGGCCCTGAATATTTTGTCCAGAAAAGCTTCGCTTACAGTTACGGGCAGCAACCCGATATTGAGCGAGTTCCCTTTAAAGATATCTGCAAAAAAGCTGGAGATCACGCAACGGAATCCGTAGTCGTAAATGGCCCAGGCGGCATGCTCACGGCTGCTGCCGCTGCCGAAGTTTTTACCGCCTACAAGGATCTTACCGGAGTAGATGGAATTGTTTAAAACGAAATCCTGCTTGGGGGTATCGTCGCTGTTATAGCGCCAGTCGCGAAAAAGGTTATCGCCAAAACCCTTACGCTCCGTGGCTTTCAGGAAGCGGGCAGGAATGATCTGATCGGTATCCACGTTTTCGATAGGTAAAGGAACTGCAGTGGATGTTAGTACTGTAAATTTATCGTAAGCCATTTCTTTTTTGTTTAAAGTTTAAAGTTTGAGGTTTAAAGTTGTGTTCAAAGTTTAACGGTTATCGCTGAACCTTAAACCTTGAACGTTAAACGCTCTCTATTAAATCGCGCGGATCAGTTACCACACCGGTCACCGCAACGGCAGCAGCCACATAGGGGCTTGCGAGCAGCGTACGGGCACCGGGTCCCTGACGGCCTTCAAAGTTGCGGTTGCTGGTGCTTACCGCATATTTGCCCGCGGGGATCTTATCTTCGTTCATGGCCAGGCAGGCAGAACATCCGGGCTGACGCAGTTCAAAACCGGCTTCGTTTAAAATATCCAGGATGCCTTCTTCTTTGATCTGGGCTTCTACAATATGAGAGCCGGGAACCAGCCAGGCAGTAATATTGTCGGCTTTCTTTTTGCCTTTTACAATAGAGGCAAAGGCCCGGAAGTCTTCGATACGTCCGTTGGTACAGCTGCCCAGGAATACATAGTCGATCTTTTTGCCCAGTATGGCTTCACCCTCGGCGAAATTCATATACGCCAGTGATTTTTTATAAGAGGCTTCACCGTCTTTTACTTCGGATGCTTTTGGTATATGGTTGGTGATACCGGTTCCCAGGCCGGGGTTGGTACCATACGTGATCTGGGGCTCGATATCGGCGGCATCAAAATGCAGTTCCTTGTCAAATACGGCCGTGTCATCGGTTTTCAGGGTTTTCCAGTAGGCAAGCGCGGTATCCCAATCGGCACCCTTGGGTGCTTTGTCTCTTCCGTTGATATAATCGAATGTGGTTTGATCCGGGGCAATCATACCGCCGCGGGCACCCATTTCGATGCTCATATTGCAAACGGTCATCCGGCCTTCCATGCTCATGTTTTCAAAAACTTCGCCGGCATATTCTACAAAATAACCGGTGGCGCCGCTGGCCGTGATCTGGGCAATCATATACAGGGCCACATCTTTTGGCAGTACACCTTTGCCCAGTTTGCCATTGATGGTAATGCGCATTTTTTTGGGCTTGGGCTGCATGATACACTGGGAGGAGAGTACCATTTCTACTTCTGAGGTTCCGATACCAAATGCGATGCTTCCAAAGGCGCCGTGGGTAGAGGTATGAGAGTCGCCGCAAACGATGGTCATACCGGGTTGGGTAATACCGTTTTCTGGTCCTACCACGTGTACGATCCCGTTCTTGGGGCTTCCCAATGCCCATAATGAAATGCCCCATTTGGCAGCATTGCTGGAGAGCGCTGCCAGCTGGTTTGCCGATAACGGATCTTTCACCGGCTGATCCTGATTCATGGTAGGGGTGTTGTGATCTGCCGTGGCAAATGTACGCTGAGGGTAAATTACCGGAATACCTCTTTGTTCCAAACCGAGGAAGGCCACCGGGCTGGTTACCTCATGAATAAAATGACGATCGATAAACAGTACATCCGGGCCATCTTCAATATGGCGTACCACGTGGGCATCCCACACTTTATCAAACAAAGTAGTCGCGTTGCTCATTATAAAACTTGAATTGTTATTTAAATATATCCAATTGAGTGCCTGTAAAATTAGACAAATTTTTAATGGAAAGCTGCAGCCGGGAGGTGCTATTTAAGAAACAGCTGCACCTGTTTGATTTTTTGGAAAATGTAAAATCTTTTCCGGTTTGGAAATTTGAAAATTCAGGGATCTGGTAGGCGGAGATTTGTTTTATTTATTGATTTTCAGTTTTTTGTGATTTTTGTTTTTGGTAATTTTCTTTCGCAGGGCGGCGCATCCTCATCTCCGGGTGCCGGTTTGGATAGCGTATTGAAACAGAAAATAAGTTGGTGCGGCTAACGGCTGAAGCGGGTGCCGGAGGATTTTAGCCGGAGGTTTTATACTTGAATTGTTGCAGCAACAAGTGCCTTTAAAGGCGTATTGCTTCGTTCCTTTTTACCGCAGTTTGTTAGCCGGAACGGGGCTTTATTCAAAAAAACCGGAGGCGTATAAGGTGCTGAGGAAAACGGCAAGCAGGAAGAGGCCTAACGGGAAGCGCGCTAAACGACCGGCTCCATTTTCATTGATGGATATATAAGCGATGCATGCGATGATTACCAAACCGGTTATGAGGCAGGCGATCATTAGCTGCCTGGATGCTTCCACTTTTACACGGTGCCGGCAATTGGCGGGTAAGAACTGGATGTTGTCTTTAGATAAACCATAAATCCAGGACGTATAATCGTACCATTGAGAATCTTTAAAAATTTTGTAGTCGGATGCTTCGATGTTGATGGATGCAATGGTTCCTTTTTTAAAATGATTGGTGATTGCGTGGGGATGGATACATTTTAATTGCAACTGAACCACTTCGAATGTACGGGGGCTTTCGATAAACTTTAATGCAATGGCCGGACCGGCTTGCCGGGTGGCCGGAATGTAAGCGGCATCTGCTGCTAAATGGAGATTGTTTACCTGCACAAAGGTTTTTGTTTTATCCTCATCCGCCGGTGTAGCCTGCCTTATAATTGCGTAGGCAAGGATAAGGAGTACCAGTGCCCCGGCGGTTCTCAGTTTTGCTTCTACATCCATGGCAGTTGAAAAATGTGCTTTTAGGTAAAATAAGTAGAGCGCCGTTGACGAGGCAGTATTGAATGGAGGCTGTGGAAGCGTTTCTGCGCAATACTTCAGTACATCTGTGGCAACTGCAGACCGCTCTGCTTACTGCAGTTTTTTTCGCATCTGGTAATCGTTCATAAAATAGCCGTTGCCGATATTAATGTCTTCTGTCTTTTGGATCTCGTATCCCTGGCTTTTATAAAAATCAACCGCTTTATTCTGGCGGTTCACATTCAGCCAAAGTTCGTGAGCACCGTATCCTCTTACTATGGCTTCCATGCTTTTTAATTGGAATTTACCGATCCCTTTTCCACGCAGTTGTTGCGACAGGTAGATCTTGTGAAGTTTCCAGGCACCGGGTTCTTTTTGTTCAATGGCCGTATATCCCATATCTGTTCCGTTATAACGGAGGATATAGAATTCCACACCCCGTTTCATTTCTTTTTCCAGCACGGCGGGGGCATACATCATTTGCAACATATAATCCATTTGCGCCTTGCTGAGAAGCTGCTCAAAGGCTTTGGGCCAGATCTCCAGTGCCAGTTGATGAATGACGGACACTTCGGCGCTGGTTGCCTTTCTTACGTTGGTTGTTTCCTGTTGGGTCATTTTTCAAAGATAGGAAATAGCGCTTGTGGAATTGTTCAGCTGGTGCGGTTCCAGGGTGAACAGCGGGTATTACGAACAGACTGTTCTTGCAGATCCATTTTTGTTTCACGCAGCGATGCAGCGGAGCAGTGGCGCAGCGATAGGGAACTCCTGGCTGGGTTTGCACTTTGTGTTTTTTTTGATAGCAACGGCCTTTTCACGCAACGATGGAGCGCAGCGGTTAGAAGTTTCTTAGCTGCACTTTGCGATTGTGTTTTTTTTGGTAGCAACGGCCTTTTCGCGCAGCGATACAGTGCAGTGGTTCGAAGTCCTTAGCGTTGCGTGCCTTGCGGTTTTATTTTTGTTTTGTTTCACGCGGTGATGCAGCGGAGCAGTGGCGCAGCGGTTAGAAGTTTCTTAGCTGCACTTTGCGATTGTGTTTTTTTTGGTAGCAACGGCCTTTTATCAGAGATGATAACCTACGGCAACACTGATTCCCATGTTTCTGAATTCTTCGCTGGTTACTTTATTGTTTTCCAGCGGAGCGATATTGCGTAACCCCACCTGACCATTCAGTTGCAGGTATAAAGAAGAACCGATGTTCATGCCGGCCAGCAGGTTCACGCCCAGGTCTGTTCTGCGGCCATAGTTGAATTTATCATCATCCGGATCCTGCTTGCTGATGTCGGTATATTCGATGGTGCCGTTATCCCATCCCCAGGATGTTTTGTATTTCAGCGTCCACCGGCCACCGAGGCCATAGGCTACATAACCACCGGCTCCAATGTAAAAGCGCTCAATATCTCCCGGTAGATAATAAAGAATGTTAAGCGGTAATTCTGCATACCAGGGGGTGACGGATAAAATACCGACGCGATTTGCTTCGCCATAGTCCTGCCGGTATCCTTTGGTGCTGAACTGAAGGCCGGTTTGAAGGGTGATGGGGCGCCGGTTTAATGCTATGGGAATATTTGTAAGGATGCCCAACTGATATCCCGGGTTGAAGTTGTTTTTAAGAACAGCACCGTTTCGGGTTTCCTTCCAGGCTACTTTTGATGCATTAAACCCCGCGTTCAAACTTACTACCGTTTGCCCCTTTGTATATAAAACAGATAAACAAAGGACGCTGCAAACCAGGAAGCAAAGCCGTCGTTTTTTAGTCTTCATAAGCAGAAATGGTTTCAATAAAATTGGGTTGTTTTAATGATGTTAAGTTAGCCTGTTTTTTTCAGGTGCCTTCATATTCAGATGCAAAATTTGGTTAAAATTCAAAAGCTGTCTTTAAGGTGGTTGTATAAAATGGAGCAGGCATGCACCGTTCAGTGATGTTGTTTAATGATGAGGTTTTTGCAGGTCGTATAATTACTGAAGCTGTGGTATTGCTTTGCTACAAAAAAGCCGCCCTGCAGGGCGGCTTTCTGTTTCATGGTTCGGAATGAATATTTTTAGAACTTATATCCGACAGAAATTCCAAATCCGGTATTTTTAACACTATTATACCTGGGATCATTTTTTGCTTTCGCATTCAATAAACCTAACTGTCCGTTTAACTGGAAAGACAGTTTGTTGGCAAACTCATAACCAAAGAGCAGGTTGGCACCGGCATCAAAAGGTTTACCATACACGCGCTTATCTCCGCCTGAGCGATCATCATAATCACCTTTAAATTCAACGGATCCATCAGTGCTTATGGAAGTATTTCCGCTTGAGAATTTGCTATCCCATTTTCCACCAACGCCATAGGCTACATAAGGACCAACACCCAATAATAACTTCCCGCTTCCCAGTTCCGGTTTGTACAGGAGGTTCACCGGAACTTCAATATAAGATGCGGTTACCTTACTGTTGGTGTTCGCATTGCCATCGAAGTAGCTGTTGTCCGTTTTATAACCCTTAGTGCTGAACAACGCACCCGGCTGTACATAAAACTCATCGGCTACAGGGATGTCAAAAGTAACACCAGCATGCCAGCCTGGATTCAGTTTTGTATCTACTTTCTTGTCATTGGCGTCTTTAAGGGCAGTATTTGAAAAATTTGCGCCTGCACGGATGCCGATCTCTACCTGGGACATTGCTGCACCTGAAATGCTCACTGCAGCAGCCACCATAAACGCTTTTAATAACTGATTCTTCTTTTTCATAAAATATAGGTTTAATGATCAATGTTTATGCTGTTCTCCATTTATCCTTTCTTGGCCTCTGTAGCCGCATCGGCTTTCATCTTATCATTTGCAGAGATCACAAATTCTACGCGACGGTTCTGCGCCCGGCCATCGGGTGTGTCATTGGAGTATTTGGGTACGCTAAAGCCGTAACCTTTGGTGGTCATACGCTCCAGCGAAATGTTGTGAGAACCCAGGTAGTTGGCTACGCTGGAAGCTCTTCTTTCAGACAGGGACTGGTTGTATTTTGCCGTACCGGTATTGTCGGTATGCCCCTGGATCTCCAGGTCTGTATCAGGGTATTTATTCAGGATGGTGATCAGATCGTTCAGTGTGTTTTGTGCAGCACCGGAAAGCGAAGACTGGTCAAAACCAAACAGTACAGCACTGTTAAACTCTACAGTAATCCCTTCACCCACACGCTCTACCTTGGCACCGGGTACCTGTTGTTTGATTTCTTCTGCCTGTTTGTCCATCTTTTTACCAATAATGGCGCCGGTTACACCACCTACTGTGGCTCCGATGATGGCACCCAGCCCTGCGTTGCCTGCGGCTTTACCAATTACAGCTCCCATAGCAGCACCGCCTCCGGTTCCAATAATGGCCCCTTTTTGAGTCCGGTTCATGGAATCGCAACCTGCAAGGGTTAAGCCGGTTAACGCGATTCCCAACGATAAATTTCTCAGTTGTTTCATGTTTTTTCTTTTGATATTCAAGTCTTGCCAAATAATATGCCAAAACAGATTTTGCAAATTTGGCAGTTTGAGAATAAAGACCTGTTTTTATAAAAAAGGGTTGCCTGAATTCAGGCAACCCACTGATTTTAACATTTTTATTGATCCGGATTAATTCTGCTGTGCAGGAGCGGCCTCAACAGCTGCTGCCGGCGTATCCGTTTTTGTACCGGTATAGGTAATACCCTTGATCACCGGTTTTTTTGTGGTGGTCTTTTTGGGTTTTTTAGCGGTATCATCCGTTATTTCTGTTTCACTGGCGATAGCCGCAGAATCTGCTGCTACGGTCATTTCAGGGAATACGGTCGCCGGTTGTTCCTCGTTGTATTTATTACCGATGTTTACATAAAGGGTATTGGCGTCCTTATCAAAAATGAGGGTACCTTCCTGAATGGCACGACCGCTTACTACTTTACTTTTGGTTTTAGTGGCGCTGGCATCATCCCCGGTTGCTTCTGCTGCTTCCTCGTCATTGGCCAGGGTTTTTTGAGCCGGGATCTTGTACGTTGCGGGCGCGTCTTTTATCAGGGCTTTAAATTTTCCCTGGGGTAATCCGCTTACCCAAACAATCCCTTTGTTTTCTCCGTCCCTGGTAATGGTTACATGCGATGCAGTGCCCTTTTTATCGGTCAGATCAAAGCTGCCTAATACCGGGAAGATTTCGTTTTCTGTTATCGAGTCCGGCATCGGGAGTAATTCCTTGGGTTGTGGTTTATAGTTTCGGGGAACTTCTGGAGTGCTTGTTTGAGCAACGGTTGCCATAGCGATGGCTATTGCTAAGAAGAATGTAAGAAACGACCTTTTTTTCATAAATACGTTTTATTTAAGAATGATTTCAAATTACCCTAGTTACTGAAATTATTATGCCAAACCGGGTGTTTGACCTGAAAAATATATATTTTAATTTTTGCTTATGACTTGTATAGCTGATTCTGAACGGATCCGGAGCACGAAATACCCCTTGGCAGGCGCACAACGGCGCAACGGATCCGGCCCCCGGAGCCGCAATGGAGGGGGGAGGGATGTGCGCCCGGCTTGAAATTTTCCGGAAAAAAAACTCCCAACCGATTTCGGATCCTTTCGCAGATTGGCAAAGAAAATTTGTGTAGGTTTGTGCCTTGTTTTTTACCGTCATTCCAAATTCATATACAATTGAAAGCTGAAAATGAAGTAATTGACGTATCCGGCGCAAGGGTACACAATTTGAAGAATATTGATATTTCGATTCCGAAAAATGAGCTGGTGGTCATTACCGGCATCAGTGGCAGCGGCAAATCCTCCCTGGCATTTGACACCATTTATTCGGAAGGGCAGCGGCGTTATATGGAAACATTCGGCGCCTATGCCCGCCAGTTTATCGGCGATATGGAGCGGCCGGATGTGGATAAGATCACCGGTCTGTCCCCGGTGATCTCTATTGAACAGAAAACCACCAATAAAAACCCCCGTTCAACGGTAGGAACCATTACGGAGGTATATGATTTTTTCCGGTTGCTTTTTGCCCGTATCGGCGAAGCCTATTCTTATAATACGGGAAAGAAAATGGTGAAGTGGAGTGAAGAAGAAATCGTTGAAAATATTTTTAAACGCTTCCGTGATCAAAAGATCAACCTGCTGGCGCCTGTGGTGCGTGGCCGTAAGGGGCATTACCGCGAACTGTTTGAAGATATCCGGAAGAAGGGGTACCTGAAGGTACGGGTGGACGGAGAGATAAAGGACCTGGTGCCGAAAATGCAGGTAGACCGTTATAAGATCCATGATATTGAAATTGTGGTAGACCGCCTGGAGGTAAATGCGGCTTCCAAAGCCCGCCTGAGCCAAAGTGTACAGGCTACGTTGAAGCTGGGCAAGGAACTGATGTTTTTACTGGTAGATCAAACGGATCAACCGGTGCAGTACAGTAAGCAATTGATGTGTGAAGATACCGGTATCAGCTATGAAGAGCCTTCGCCCAATTCGTTTTCGTTTAATTCACCGTATGGGGCCTGCCCGTATTGCAAGGGTATTGGAACGGCCTACGCTATCGATATGGAATCGGTACTGCCCGATCGAAAGCTAAGCATCAGCGAAGGCGGTATCGCTCCTTTGGGTGAAGAGCGGAATGCGAGCGTGTTTCAGCAGGTAGTAGCTTTTGCCAAGAAACATAAGATCAACATGAACAAGCCGGTGGAGGCATTGCCCGCCGGTCAGCTGGAATTATTATTATATGGAGATGGAGGGGCCAGCCAGGAACTGGACCTCGATGGCTCCGATGAGTCGGTTCCGGATATTTATACCGGCAGCTATGAAGGAATTATTCCCATGCTGAAGCGCTGGTTCTTTTCCAGCCAAACCTCCGAATGGCTGCGGGAATGGGTTGAGCAATTTATGATGCTGAAATCCTGCCCATCCTGTAATGGCGACCGCCTGAAAAAGGAAAGCCTTTGGTTCCGGGTTGATGAAAAGAACATTGCAGAGCTGAGCAACCTGAACCTGGATAAACTGGGGGTATGGCTGAAGGGGATCGAATCCCGCCTGTCTAAAAAGCAAAATGCCATTGCCAAGGACATTCTGAAAGAGATCCGGGAACGCCTGCAATTCCTGCTGGATGTAGGATTGACCTACCTGACGCTTTACCGCCCCTCCCGTACGCTGAGCGGCGGTGAATCGCAGCGGATCCGGTTGGCTACGCAGATCGGCTCTCAATTGCAGGGAATCACGTATATACTGGATGAACCATCGATCGGGTTGCACCAGCGGGATAACCACCGCCTGATCACTTCCCTGCAAAACCTGCGGGACATTGGCAACAGCGTGCTGGTGGTAGAGCATGATAAGGATATTATGCTGGCAGCCGATTACCTGATCGATATCGGTCCCAAGGCCGGTTATCATGGCGGACGTGTGGTAGCAAAGGGTTCACCCAAGGAGATCCTGAAACTGGATACGATCACGGCCGGTTATCTGAACGGCCATCTGAAAATAGAAACACCATCGGAGCGCAGACCGGGCAACGGAAAGACGCTGGAGCTGAAAGGAGCCTCCGGTAATAACTTAAAGAATGTAAGCGTGCAGTTTCCGCTGGGTAAAATGATCGTGGTAACGGGGGTCAGCGGCAGCGGGAAATCGACCCTTATCAATGAAACCCTGTATCCTATTTTATCACAGCACGCGTATCATTCCAAAAAGGTGCCCATGGCCTATAAATCGGTAAAAGGACTGGAGCATATCGATAAGGTAGTGGAAATTGATCAATCTCCGATCGGCCGTACGCCACGGAGTAACCCGGCTACTTATTGCGGATTCTTTACGGATATCCGTACGTTGTTTGCGGCAGTGCCCGAGGCCAAGATCCGGGGCTATAATGCGGGGCGTTTTTCATTCAATGTAAAAACCGGCCGCTGCGATGTGTGTGAAGGCGGGGGCATGCGGGTGATTGAAATGAATTTTCTTCCGGATGTATACGTGCCCTGTGAAAAATGCAACGGCAAACGCTATAACCGGGAAACACTGGAGATCCGGTATAAGGGCAAGTCTATTTCGGATGTGCTGGATATGACGGTAGACGATGCCGTTGAGTTTTTTCAGGCGGTGCCTTCTATTTACCGGAAAATAAAAACCCTGCAGGATGTAGGGCTGGGTTATATTACACTGGGGCAAAGTGCCGTAACGCTTAGCGGGGGCGAGGCCCAGCGGGTGAAACTGAGCACGGAGCTGAGTAAAAAGGATACGGGTAAAACCTTTTATATCCTGGATGAGCCAACCACGGGTTTGCATTTTGAAGATATTAAACACCTGCTGCAGGTATTGAATAAACTGGTGGAGAAGGGCAATACCGTGCTGGTGATTGAACACAATATGGATGTGATTAAAGTGGCCGATCATATTATTGACCTGGGGCCGGAAGGCGGTGATGGTGGCGGACGCATCCTGTTTGAAGGAACGCCGGAAGGATTGGTAAAGTGCAAGGAAAGCTATACCGGGCAGTACCTGAAAGGGGAGTTGTAGGCGTTTTGATCACAAAACAGGATAATAGAAAATCCTTCAAATGAGCGAACTCATTGGTGACATGAAGACTTGTGCGACCTGCGATGATGCTCAATGGCTCCTATAGTCGCCTTGTCACCCGGCCAGGCCACAACAGCTATCGGTTGCGATTATTTGCTAACGCTACTATGTAAAACGCAGCATCTGCAACATCGCGGGCTGCGTTTTATCCAAAGTGTTAATTCAGTTCCACTGCTACATTCCAGTTGGTTTGCTTTGAAAGATATTCGATCAGTTCATTGTTCATCTCAAATCCTTTTCCGCGGGTTAACAGGTCTACCGTAACGTCTTCGGCGGCGTCTTTGATAGACAGCTTGAGCGTGCTGGGGCCTTTGTGCGCTTTCAGGTTGGAGTGAATGAATTCAACCGTTTCTTTTGTGATCTCTTCAACCGGTAATTCGATCTTCAGGTTTTTGGTCTGGTTCTTTATCACACTTTCGGCCAGGCAGATGGAGGTGATCTTAAAATCAAAATCGCCGTTAAAGCGCTGTTTAAAAAAGCCCGTGAGGTATACGGTAGCACCCAGCTGCAGCATGGGCGAATACTTCATATAATCCTCCGAAAACAGCACGATGTCCAGCTTGCCGCTATAGTCCTCAATGATGAAACTTCCGAATTTATTCCCGGTACGGGAAACCCGGTGCTGCGCATCCGACACCAGTCCCATAATTTTAAAAGTGGCTGCAGAACTCACTTTTTCCTTGTCCTGGTTTTTGTATTCGTTGATATAGGAGATCTTGGTAATGCCGTAATGTTCCATTTCAAAACGGTAATCATCCAGCGGGTGCCCGCTGATAAAGATGCCGGTTACCTGTTTTTCATGATCGAGCTGTACCACCAGCGGCCAGGGGGTGCATTCAGGGATCTTAGGTACCTGTACTTCCATCACCTCGGCCAGGTCGCCAAAGAGGGTATTGGTGGTTGTTTGCGACTGGGTTTGGCAGATCTGTCCATATTTTACAATTTTTTCAAGACCATTGGTGGTATCTCCAGCCGGTACATGAAAATACTGGGCACGGTGCAGGTCTGTAAAACAATCAAAGGCCCCGGCATATGCCAGGCTTTCCAGGGTTTTTTTGTTTACGGTACGTTGGTTTACCCGTTTAATCATATCGAAGATGGAAGCATAAGCGCCGTTTTCATCCCGCTCCTGGATCAGGCTTTCCACGGCAGCTTCACCCACGCCTTTTAAGCCGCCCAATCCAAAACGGATCTCGCCTTTTTTGTTTACAGCGAACCCTTTTTGCGATTCATTGATATCCGGACCCAATACCGGCAGTCCCATGCGTTTACACTCTTCCATAAAGAAGGTGATCTTTTCCAGTGAACCGGCGTTGTTCAATACGCCGGCCATGTATTCGCTGGGGTAGTGCGCTTTCAGGTAAGCGGTTTGGTAGGCCACAAAAGCATAGCAGGTGGCGTGCGATTTGTTGAACGCATATTGTGCAAATGCCTCCCAGTCGGTCCAGATCTTGTCCAGCTTATCTGCGGGATGCCCTTTTTGCGAGGCCCCTTCCACAAATTGCTTTTTCATTTTATCCAGTACCGCCTTTTGTTTTTTACCCATGGCCTTCCGCAGTACGTCCGCATCGCCCTTACTAAAGCCGGCCAGTTTCTGGCTCAGCAGCATCACCTGCTCCTGGTATACGGTAATTCCATAGGTGTCCTTCAGATCTTCTTCCATTTCCGGAAGGTCAAACACCACCTCCTGACGGCCATGTTTCCGCTCAATATAGTCAGGGATATAGGCCAAAGGCCCCGGCCGGTACAGGGCGTTCATAGCAATAAGGTCGTCGAAACGGTCGGGCTTCAGTTCCCGCAGGTACTTTTGCATCCCCGCACTTTCAAACTGGAACGTGGCATTGGTTTCGCCTTTCTGATAAAGTTCATAGGTCTTTTCATCATCCAGGGGGATATCGTCGATGATAATATCCTTGTCGTAGTTTTGCTTGATCAGCTTCAGTGCGTCTTTGATGATGGTAAGGGTCTTTAAACCCAGGAAGTCCATTTTAATAACGCCGGCTTCTTCAATTACGCTTCCTTCGATCTGGGTAACCCAGAGGTCGGAGTCTTTAGCCGTGCTTACCGGTATCAGTTCTGTAAGGTCCTTGGGGGCAATGATGATCCCCGCAGCGTGGATACCCGTATTGCGCACGGAGCCCTCCAGGATCTCGGCCTCATGCAGTACCTTGGCCTGGAGGTCGTTCCCGTTGTACACATCGCGGATCCGTTTTACATTTTCAATATCATCGGCACCCAGTCCCTCCTTTTCGATCAGCGTTTTTTCGCCTGCCTTTGGAGAAAGCGGTGCGTGTAATACCCGTTTTAAAGAGATACCCGGTTTTTCCGGAACCAGTTTTGCCAGGGCATTGGAGTCGGCCAGCGGCAGGTCCATTACCCGCGCCACATCCTTGATACTCATTTTTGCGGCCATGGTACCATAGGTAATGATCTGTGCTACCTGGTTCTTCCCGTATTTTTGTACCACATAGTCGATCACCCGCTGGCGTCCTTCATCATCAAAGTCGGTATCGATATCCGGCATGGATTTACGGTCGGGGTTCAGGAAACGCTCAAACAGGAGGTTGTATTTAATGGGATCGATATTGGTAATGCCGATGCAATACGCAACCACCGAGCCTGCGGCCGAACCCCGGCCCGGCCCGATGAATACACCGCTGTCGCGGCCGGCCTTGATAAAATCACTTACAATGAGGAAGTACCCGGCAAATCCCATCGTTTTAATGGTAAACAACTCAAAGTCGATCCGTTCTTTGGTACTATCGGGCATTACGCCATATCGTTGCTGTGCCCCTTCGTAAGTCAGGTGCCGGAGGTATTCCCACTGATTGAGTGAATCGGCCGAAACCACGCCTTTATCCGTTTTTTCATCTTCGGTATGCCGCTTAAAATCGTCCGGTATCGGAAAGTTGGGAAGCAGGATACTGCGTTTGAGATCCAGCAATTCAATTTTATCAACGATGGCGTTGGTGTTGTCAATGGCCTCGGGAAGATCGTGGAACAGTTTGCTCATTTCTTCCGTATTCTTAAAATAGAACTGGTCATTGGCAAACGCAAAACGCATGTTCTTCATGTTTACGTCATCGTCTGCAAAATCGCCGCGGAAGGCGGGGGTAGACTGCTTTTCGCCAGTATTGATACAAAGCAGGATATCGTGGGCGTTAAAATCGTCCTGTTCCACATAATGCGAGTCGTTGCTGGCAATAATGGGGACTTTGTATTTTACGGCAAACCGGATCAGTACTTCGTTCACTTTATCCTGGTCGCCGATACCGTGGCGCTGCAGCTCTACATAAAAATCTTCTCCGAAAAGATCCAACCACCATTTAAATTCGGTTTCCGCCTCGGCTTCTCCTTTGCGTAAAATCGCCTGCGGAACGGAAGCTCCCAGGCAACAGGTGGTAGCAATCAATCCTTCATGATACTGAAGGATCAGCTCCTTATCAATACGCGGATATTTTCCATACAGGCCCTCAATAAAGCCAAGAGAGGTCAGTTTGGTAAGGTTGCGGTAGCCCTGCTCATTTTTTGCCAGCAGGATCTGGTGATACCGTTTATCTTTTTTTTCCTTGGTAAAGGTTTTTTCGTGGCGGTTCTCCACCAGGTAAAATTCGCAGCCTACTACCGGTTTCACCTTCGGTTTACCGTTTTCATCTAAATGTTTATAGGCCTCTGCCACAAACTGGAAGGCTCCATACATGTTTCCGTGGTCGCTGATGGCGAGGGCCGGCATTCCGTCTGCAATGGCTTTTTTATACAAAGAGCCGATCGGCGCGGCGCCATCCAGCAGGGAATATTGGGTATGAACGTGTAGATGTGAGAATTTCATGTTGTTTATTTCGTAGTTAACCGTTGACGGTCAAGTTCTTGTATTTTTTAGGGTGCTGGCAGATGCATTGCGCAAACCTGTTTTCGCCCGTTTTTTCCGGTTGCTAAAGTCCTATAAAAACGGTAAAAAACAGCGATCTTTTTATGCACATCTGCAAAATGAAAAACAATGGAAACAGAACAAGGGTTCAAAAGGCCGGGCGCTTTGTGCTGATGGCATAAAAGCAGCCTCGTTATGCTTTTTGTTACTGATTATTAATAAATTGTGAATTAAATTTAAAAATATTTGATCAGGGGGCAATAAATGATCCGGATCAACGTTTATAGATATTTGAAAATTGGCATTTCAGCACGTTTGAAATTTGAATGCTGATAATTGGTAAATTAATTAAACATTTTATTATTTTGAGACATCTATTGACGGGATTTAGCTTGATGGTGCTGATGACTAGCTGCTCAACCGCCACTAAATTTTTTGCCTCATCAAATAAAAGCAATCCGAAAGCTGAGCTGCAACCCACTCAAAAGCCCGGTCCTGCCGTTAATGCTTATATGGAGCAGGTGACCATTTCTCCCAGGAACTCGAAAACCGACACGCGGATGCAGCGCATCGAACGGAACATAGCCTCCAGCGAGGTGCGGGATGTAAAGGCGGTGCATGCAGCCATCCTGGTACCCCGTACAACCCCGGCCAGCGAATTGCAGAAAAAATATGCACTGATTTTGAATGTGCTGCCCAATACAATTGGCAATAACGATCTGTTGGAAACAATGGATGACTGGTATGGCACCCGCTATCAGTATGGCGGTACCACCAAATACGGGATCGACTGCAGCGCTTTTACCCGCGAAATGTACCGGGGCGCTTATGGTATTGAACTTCCCCGTACCGCCCGAGAGCAGTATGGCCGTGCGCGCAAGATCTCCAGCACGGAGCTGAAAGAAGGCGATCTGGTGTTTTTTAATACAACCGGCGGTGTTTCTCATGTAGGCATGTACCTGGGAAACAATAAATTTGTACATGCATCTACCAGTAAAGGGGTTACCATTAGCGACCTTTACGAAACCTATTATCTTTCACGTTTTATCGGCGCAGGCCGTATAGAGGCTACATCTGAAGAATACCTGGTTCGCAATAGCAGCGGATCTTCCGGGGTAAGCAATTAATGATTTTTTTATTAACAAGGAAAGCGCTTCTGAAAGGAGGCGCTTTTTTGTTTTTATAACGGCATGCTATTGTTTAGAATCCACAGATGGAATCGGTCTTTTAAGCTAATGAGCGGCAGCTGAGCATAAGTTCAGGGTTTCACGTTAACGTTTAAAGTTCAATGTTCAATGTTCAAGGTTAGCCCCGGTTTCATATTTAATGTGCAACACGAAAACTGATAACTGAATACTGATAACTGTGAAACTGAAAACTGCTCGCTAACTGCTCAACGCGCCTTATTTTTTTTCAGCCGTTTCATCAGCGATTCCAGTACCGGTTTCAGGTCGGGTGTAAGGTTCAGCATATAAACGCTGCCGGTGAATAATACCACAATAAAGATACTGCGGGCAAATAAACCCGGAAAGCCGTGCAGGTTGCGGAAAAGCAGCCAGGCGAGCAGGTATACGGTCACGCTGAGGATTACCGTATACAACGATTGCCTGGTAAAAGGAAAGAGCCGGAACTTTTTCCATAAGAATGTAATCCGTATGATATTGTAGATGGTAATGGAAATCAGGTTGGCAATAGGAGGGCCGATAAGACCATAGCGTTTGGTGAAAATATACGTGAGCGGTAGCATAAACAGCAGCAGGATAATGCCACTGATGAAATCAAATTTCCAGTAGGTAGAAGTGCCAATGATCTGCGCATTTACACCGGTACCCATATCCACCACTCTTGTTAATCCCAGCAGGATAAACGGAACAAAGCCCAGCAGGAAACTTTCCCGTAACTTAAAGGTTACAACGGCATCTGTATAATTCAGGGCGATCAGCGTAAACAGTAAACAGGCAAAGATCAGCTGGTTAATGGAAGACCGCTGATAGATATTCTGGATCTGGCTTATTTTTTTGTCTTTCCAGGCCTTGGATATATAGGGCATGGAGGCCGCTATAATGCTGCGTTGCGGCGCCTGTATAAGGCTGGTGAGGAACTGGGCCAGTGTAAATATGCCAAGGTTTTTTAGCCCGGTTTCGGTAACCGAAGCCAGCACCAGCGAATCGAACTGCTGGGAAATGGTAAACACCAGCATGCCGGAATAAATAAATGCTATAAAACGGATGATGGGGCGGAAGAAACGGCGGGTTACCTTGCTTACTTTAAAGGTAAGGTGTATCTTTTTGGTTGCTACCAGGTAAATCAATAAGGTTAAGGCAATAACAGGATACGCAAACGAATACAGTTTAATAAACCGGTCAAAATCCGGAATGACTTTTAGGATAAATAAAATGATCAGGATGGTAACCAATACGCGCCATTGTACTTCTTTTAAAAAGTTGGTGAGAATGGATTTTTTTAAGCTCCAGCCGTATGCTTCCAGGATCCCGAAGATGGTTAAACCCAGCGACATCGGGTACATCCAGTAATAATAATAAACGGCTAAAGCCGATCCTTTGCTGTATTTTCTTGCAAAAAATTGTTCAAATGCGATCCCCAGCACAAAGATAATGGCGAAGCTGACAAGCCCTGTTAACAAAGCCCAGGCGATCATGTCATTTCTCCGGGGTTTCAGGTGGTCATTGTAGTAGTGATAAAATTTGTAAATATAGGAAGGCATTCCCAGCGAAGCAAAGGCTACGATCAATTGGGAAGTTGATACAAACAATTGTGTTAGTCCGTATTGCTCTTCTGTAAAAAAACCTTCTTTTGTAAATAAATACGTATTTAATGCGCCTACAGCAAACCCGATATAAATAACTGCGGACGAAATAAGACTATGCTTCCTGATTTGTGCGCTCATTGAAAAAAATTAAGAAGCTTCTGCTACGCGAACGTAAAAATTAGAACTTACCTGCAGGGCACCATCCGTCAGGATGCTTGCGGGCGCCTCCTGGTACTGCTCTTTAGGGCTGAGCCATTGCCCGCCGGCCAGTTGCACCGGCATGTTGAAGCCGGGCACGCAGTTGGTCCACTTATAACGCACGTTACCACCGCTGCGGGTATAGGTGAGTACCGGTATACTGGTGGTACGCAGGTACTGGTCAAATACTTTCTGGAGCGGCTTGCCGGTTTTGCGGATGATGTAGCTTTCGATCTGTTTGCCCGTTACCGTTTGGTGATAGAAGTCGCGGTTAAGACCCCGCAGCAACTCGCGGAACTTTTCATCGTTGTTGATCAGCTGGCGTATGATATGGATCATACTGGCCCCTTTATCATACATATCGCTGCTGCCCTCCTTGTTAATGCCATAGGGGCCAATCACCGGTATGTCGTTTTGGATATTCTTCCGCTGGCCGGCTACATATTCATTGGCGGCTTTCAGGCCATGCATACATTGTACAAAAAGTGTTTCGGTGTAGGTGGTAAAAGCTTCGTGCACCCACATATCGGCAATATCCTTTGTGGTAATGTTGTTGGCAAACCACTCATGCCCGCTTTCGTGTACGATGATAAAGTCCCAATCGTTGCCCCACCCGGTGCCGGACCGGTCTTTGCCCAGGTATCCGTTTAAATATTTATTACCGTAAGCCACCCCGCTCTGATGTTCCATTCCCAGGTGCGGCGCATCCACCAGTTTGTAACTGTCTTCATAAAAAGGGTAGGGCCCCATCCAGTGCTCAAAACAACGGAGCATGGGCTTTACCACCTTAAAGTGTTCGGTTGCTTTTTCCTGGTTATAATCCAACACCCAGTAACCGATATCCAGTTTTCCTTTTTCGCCCTGCAGGGTATCGTTGAAGTTTACGTAGTGCCCGATATAAGGTGTGATGAGGTAGGTATTGATCGGTTGTGATACCGTCCACTTCCAGGCCGTGGTGCCGTTTTGGCCAGCGGTTTTGGAAGTTAAGCGGCCATTGCTCACGGCTGCCAGGCTGTCTGGTACATGAATGGTAAAGGTAATGCCCCTGTCGGGCTCATCGGCCTGGTAATCTTTACAGGGCAGCCAGGTGCTGGCGCCGATGCCCTGCGTGGCGGTGCTTACCCAGGGCCGCCCCTGCGCATCTTTTGTAAAGATCCAGCCACCATCCCATGGCGGGGTTTTGGCTACAACAGGGTTTCCCCGGAAATAAACCCGGATGGTACGGGTTTTCCGGCCGGCCGTGCCGTGCGGTATATAGAGCCAGTATACATTCCCTTCCCGCTGAAACCGGATGGAGCTTTTCGTATCCCGGTCTTCTGCTTTTTCGATCTGCATGGGTTCCTGCAGATCCAGTTGCAGCGGCGCTTTTGAGTGGCTGAGGATGGAATAAGTAATATCATTGTACCCGCTTACCGTTTTGTTTTCAATATCTACATGCAGCTGGATATCGTATTGTAGCACATTCCACCAGTTTCTTCCCGCTCCGTTGCCGCCTCTCAGGCTGTCCTGCCGGGTAAACGTATCTTCATGGTTCAGCAATTGCGCCTGCACGGATCCTGTTGCCAGCAGCAGTATACAAAACGTTTTGAGAATATTTTTCAAAAAAATCATTACCGGAATGGTTTGAATTGTAAATTTAAACGTTCATGACGAAAACGAACCGACTATATTGGATCCTTCCTGCTTTTACGCGCCGTTTTGCTTTTTTTTCACAAATGCAACCGGCTATAAATGGTACATGCAGCTGCAGGCAAAACAACCGCTCCTGCTGGGTACTGCTATTCGTATTGGGTTGCCTGTTTGCTGCGGGCTGCAACGATACCGGCGGCGATAAAAGAAAGGTGTTCCGGTATAATGAATATGCGGGTATCGCTTCACTGGATCCGGCTTTTGCCAAAAACCAATCCACGATGTGGCCGGCACATCAGTTGTTCAATACACTGGTGGAGATCAACGACAGCCTGCATATCCGGCCTTCGCTGGCTAAATACTGGGAAATTTCTGATGATAAGCGTACGTATACCTTTTATTTAAGGAACGATGTTTTTTTTCATGATGATCCGGTTTTTCCCAACGCCCGGGGAAGAAAAATGGTAGCGGAGGATGTGGTTTTCAGTCTGAACCGGATCATCGACCCCAGGGTTGCAAGCCCGGGAGGATGGATCTTTAACGGGAAGATTGATACGGTTCAGCCCTTTACGGCCCTTAATGACACCGTGTTTCAGCTAAAGCTGATGCGGCCTTACCAGCCGATACTGGGTATTCTTTCCATGCAGTATTGCTCGGTAGTTGCCCGGGAGGCGGTAGATAAGTTCGGTGTGGATTTCAGAAGCCATCCGGTAGGTACAGGGCCTTTTCAGTTTGTGGCCTGGGAAGAAGGGCAGGGGCTGGTATTTAAAAAGAATCCGCGCTATTTTGAAACAGACAGTGCCGGAAACCGGTTGCCGTATATCGATGGCGTCAAGATCAGTTTTAAAGATAGCCGGGCTACAGAATTCCTGTTGCTGCGCCAGGGCCATCTCGATTTTGTAAATGAGCTGGATCCCAGCTTTAAAGATGAGGTACTCACAAAAAGAGGCACGCTTAAAAAGGAATGGGAAGGGAAGCTGGTATTGAAAACGCAGCCGTATCTGAATATTGAGTATCTCGGTATCCTGGTAGATTCGCTGAACCCGCTGGTAGCACACTCTCCCCTCCGGTTAAAAAAAGTGCGGCAGGCGATCAACTACGGATTCGACCGCAGAAAGATGATCCTTTATCTGCGCAATTCGTTGGGTACACCGGCAGAATCCGGTTTTGTGCCCAAGGGGTTGCCTTCGTTTAACGATTCTATAGTAAAGGGCTATCATTATGATCCCGTAAAAGCGATGGCTTTGCTGAAGGATGCCGGCTTTCCAAATGGAGCAGGGCTGCCGCTGATCCGGCTGCTGACCATTTCTATATACGCAGATTTTGCCAATTTTATCGCCAAACAACTGGAGGCAATCGGCATGAAGATACAGGTGGAGGTGGTGCAAAAATCTTTGCTGTTTGAAATGACCGCTAACTCCAGGGCGGCTTTTTTCAGAGGCGGCTGGATTGCCGATTATCCGGATGCAGAAAATTACCTGTCGGTCTTTTATTCAAAAAACCCCGCGCCCCCCAACTATACGCGCTATAAAAATCCTGCATTCGATGCGGCTTTTGAAGCGGCGATTAAAGAAACCAATGATTCGCTGCGGTACCTGTTATACCAAAAGGCTGATCAGATAGCGATCAACGATGCCCCGGTGGTGCCGCTTTGGTATGATAAAGTGATCCAGTTGCTGCAACCCAATATAAAAGGATACCAGCCCAATGCGTTGAATTTACTGGAACTGCGAAGGGTAAGAATTGAGGACCGGTGAGCTTTCAGTCTTCAGATTTCAGTTATCAGTTATCAGATTTTCAGTTATCAGTTTTCAGCGTTTAGCATTCAGCGTTCAGCGTTTAGCAATCAGTCGTTGGCCTTTGGCTATTGGCCATCAGCGGCATGTTCATGTTCCTGAGATTTGTTTGTTGATGTAGGGAATTTTGCCGTTTAATCTTTGGCGCATTGATGCTTGCTGCCTGAAGTATGGTCTTTTTAGCATATCGTATTTAAGGTTTAGGTTATCCTGTTGCGCGCTTCTTTCTTACATCCGGATGTTAGATCCTTGATATTTGCCTTTTGAAATTTGGGTCTTAGGTTCCTGATTTTTTAAACCCGTTCTTTTGATCGTTGAATTTGGCATGTGCAGGATGGAAAAAGCATCGATTCCTGAACGCCACTCAACGTTGAACCTTAAACCCGGAACTTTTCTCCTGAGCTACCGCTCATACTTCCAGTTCCGGTTCCGGCCTTCAGCAAGCCATTCGATTGTGGTGGCAATGCGCTTATCCCGGGTAACATCGGTTTTGGCATCTGTGATCCATTGAATGTATTCCCCGCGATGGGAAGGCGGAAACTTTTCAAAAACGGCTTTGGCTGTTTTGTTTTTTGCCAGTGCCTTTTTAAGTGCATCTGGTACCGGTAATTCCACGGCTTTTTTGGGCGGCGCTTTTTTCAGGGATGCCCCGGCATCAATCAATATCATGGCCTCTTTTATGGCCTGCAGCAAAACTTTATCCGGCGGCAGGTCTTTAACCGATGTAAGTTTACCAAGCTGTCCCATTGCTTTGGCTTCGCCCTCAACAACCAGGTAAGGCTTCAGGATGCTGATTGTATTGCTCAGCCAGAAGTTCAGCACGGCATGCTGTTTAAAGGCAGCCATGCTGCATAATATTTTCCCGTGGTAGTCAAAATGCGGGAAGGACCATTTCATGGTTTCCTCAACATCCGGACAGGCCTTGTGCACCAGCTTCCGGATATGTTCCAGAACCGGTTGGGCAAAGGGTTGTGCCCTGGAGATGTAGATTTCGTGCCTGGGGTCCTGTATTGCCATTGTAAAGATTTTATGATAGCTTAAATCTAAATTCTAAGTCCAAATGATAAAAAACAAATTTCAAATTATGAACGATCATTAACAGCTGAAAACCGAATGCGAAATGCGAAATGCTGAATGCTGAATGCGGAACGCTGAATGCTGATAACTGAACACTGAAATCTGACTACTGCTGCTGCTGCATAAAGAACTGTTTAGGAATGATAGCAGGGGTTTGCACTTTTTGCTGGTGCATTTCTACTTCGTTATTATCCTCAATGGTATGCCCGTCTTCGTATCCTACACTTACGTAAACATTCATACTCTGATTGGCAATGCCCTTAAACGCGCCTTTTACGGGGGAGCAGTCATTGAAATGACGCCCCACGGCCAGTTTTACATGAGTATCCGTTACCCACATATTGTTGGTGGGGTCAATGCCGTACCACCCGTATTCGTCCATCCAGGCCTCCACCCAGGCGTGGGTTGCGCCCTGGCCGCGCATGCCATTCCGGTTGGGACAAATATAACCACTAACGTAACGGCTGGCGATACCCAGCGTTCGCAACAGGTGCAGCAGCAGGTGAGCAAAGTCCTGGCATACACCGCTCCGGTGGGTAAGAATTTCATCGATCGTGGTTTCGATGGTGGTAACCCCTTTTTCATATCTGAAGTGATGATATACATACTGGCTGCACCATTCCACCAGGGTGCGTTTATGCGCGTTGGCCGGCGCCTGGGCCAGGATGTCGTCAATAACCTGGCCGGAGGTAATGGTAAAGGGGGTGCTGTAATCCAGGCGAATGATTTCCGGAAGCGGCTTCATCAGTCGCATAGACGGTGCCGCTGTGTGTACGGTGATCCGGCTGTCGATCTTTACCGAATAATGCGGATCGGTTATCGTAAATACACCTACCCGGTTGCCCCAGTAATCGATAAAAAAACTCAGTGTGGGGTCTCCGGTAATAAGCACTTCCTGCTGAATTACATTTTGATCATTGCCGTGAAAGGGATAGATCTTTACCTGGTTGATGCTGTCAACAACCGGTGCATCGTAGAGGTATTCGGTAATGTGACGGATATTATATGTAGGCATGACTGCGGATTGGAAGTGAACTAATAATACGAAAAGAAACTTTGACCAATGAGCTGGCTGAGCTGGGAAAGATCTGATTTGAGCTCGCCGATAAAGGCCTGCACCCCTTTACGCTGGATCTCCTCCAGGTCGGTATAGGCGATCTTTGCATGCAGCATACCCGTTTTGCGCTCAATCTGCGGGTTGTTGTGGTTGTCATTTTCCCTGAGAATATTCTGGATGTACAGGCAGATCTTGTGAAGCGTGTATTTCATACTCCGCGGAAAAGCGCTGTTCAGGAAAATCATATCGATAATGTGCTCGGAGTGGTCGCCGCCGCGGTATGTTTTCAGGTAAAGCTCATAACCGCTCAGGTTGAGCAGCAGGTTCTTCCAGTACAGGATGTGAATGCTTTCGGGGTCTTTCTGGTCGAGCGACAGGAATTTGGCTTCGGTAAAATTGAGCGTTTGAATGCTGCGCTCAATAAACCGCCCCAGGTTCATAAAATTCCAGCCCTGGCCCCGCGGCATGGTATTTTCAAATACACCGTAATAGATCAGGCTCTCATTGATCTGTTTCAGCAGAATATTCAATTGCTCGCCCGCCGAAATGGCGGTTTCGATATCGATGTTTATGGTAGTGTGGTAGGTTTCGTTGATGGCCTCCCAAACCTCTTTTGTAAGATGTTCCTGGGTACCGCGGGCATTTTCCCTTGCTTTTGTTACCAGCTCTTTTAATGAATTGTTCTCATCATGGATGAGCAGTTGCCGCAATACAGTATCCGAGTTTGCAGAAACAGCTGCAAGCGCTTCCTCGGGGAGGTAGCAAAAGATCTTTACAATGGAATTCCAGTTAAATAACTGGTAGTCGTTGATGTCGTAGCTGGCATAAAATCCGTTGGAAAGCGTTCGTAAGATCACATCTGCGCGCTCCATATAACGGCTCATCCAGTAAAGATTGTCTGCGGTTCTTGCTAACATATGAATGAACTAAATTAATCCGGTGAATGTGGTGTCGTTTACGATCCAGGTATCCTTGCTGCCGCCTCCCTGGGAAGAGTTGACCACTTTGCTTCCTTCCCGGAGTGCCACTCTTGTGAGGCCACCGGGAACGATCTCTATGCCGCCGGGGCCGCAAAGTGCATAGGGGCGAAGATCGACATGACGTGCCTGTAGCTTTTCGTCGATAAAACAGGGGGCGGTGCTCAATGTAATGATGGGTTGCCCGATAAAGTTCCTGGGGTTTTCGTTGATGGCCGTAATGGTTTCGGCAATTTCGGCGTCGGATGCTTTATCGCCCATAAGCAACCCGTACCCCCCGCTTTCATTGGTTTTTTTTACCACCATTTTACCAATGTTGGAAATAACATGCGCGCGCTCTTCTTCGTTTTCCATACTGTAGGTGGGCACGTTCTTCAGGATGGGGGTTTCATTGAGATAGTATTCGATCATTTTGGGTACGTACCGGTAAACCGCCTTATCGTCTGCAACCCCGTTTCCTACTGCATTTACAATGCTTACGTTCCCTTGCCGGCATACATTCAGCAAGCCTGCCACACCCAGGGTACTGTCTGGCCTGAATACCAGCGGATCCAGGAAATCATCATCCACGCGGCGGTAGATCACATCTACCTGCTTTAAACCGCTGGTCGACTTCATGTATACCCGGTCGTTTTGAACCACCAGGTCCCTGCCTTCAACAAGTTCAATGCCCATGTATTTGGCAAGAAAGGTATGCTCATAATAGGCGCTGTTATAAATGCCCGGCGTCATCAACACCACCGTAGGATTGTTCATATCGCGCGGGGCTACAGCTGATAATACCTTATGCAACAGCAACGGGTAATCAGAAATGCTTCTTACCTTGCTGGATGCGATCAGGTCCGGGAAGATGCGTTTGGTGATCTCCCGGTTCTCCAGCATATAGCTGACGCCGCTGGGCGTACGCAGGTTATCCTCCAGCACATAAAAAGTACCGTCGGCATCCCGGATCAGGTCGATGCCGGAAATGTGTACATAAATATCGTGCGGTACCCGGATACCATAAACATCTCTTGTATAATGCGGGCAGCTGGCAATAAGCGCGGCCGGGATCACGCCGTCGTTCAGGATCTGCCGGCCGTGGTAAATATCCTTTAGGAAGAGGTTCAACGCCTTCAGCCGCTGTTTGATGCCGGCTTCAATAAGGGCCCATTCGGAGGCGGTAATGATGCGTGGGATAATATCAAAAGGAAAGATGCGTTCGATGCCCTCTTTTTCGCTGTAAACGGTAAATGTAATCCCCCGGTTCAGGAACAGGTTGCCGGCCATTTTTTCCTTGTCCCTGAATGCACCTGTGGTATACTTTCTCAGGTATTCATGCACCCGCTCGTAAGGGATACGGACGGTTCCGCTTTCTACATGCATTTCGTCATAAGCAGACGGCTCAGAAAGATAAGCATCACTCCAGTGCGTCATAATTTCAGGTATTGGTTTCTTTACCGGAAGATATAAAAAAGACCAAAGACCGGCAAATATAAAATAGCTTTCCGGACCGGAAGGGCCGGGCGCGTAGAGGGGCAGGCCTTTTGGGGCAGCGTTTTAAATAGGCGGCAGCTATACCAACGGGTGCAGGTTGGTTTCATTGGCGCCGGTTCCGTTAAAAGCAGCCTGTTGTGCGCGGTATAACAGATCAATGGTAAAAGAAAATAAACAAGGTTAACACTGCTTTTTGGCGAGGGACCTACTGTAAATTAATGTTATATTTGATTGTAAAACTAAATCAAATGAAGTCAGGGACGCGCATTGGTGTAAAGGATATTGCAAGGATGACGAATGTATCAATTGCTACTGTAGACCGGGTTTTGCATAACCGGCCGGGAGTGGCATTGGCCACCGAGAAAAAGATTAAAGCGATTATAAAAAAATATGATTACCGGCCCAATATTCTGGCCCGCACCCTGGCCTCGCGAAAGGTAATAAGGCTGGCAATTTTGATTCCCGCAGTTTCGAAGGAAACAACCTATTGGCAGGCACCGCTGGATGGGATCGGCCAGGCAGAAGCCGAGGTCCGGCAGTTTGGAGTTACGATTGAAAAATATTTTTTTGATCTGAATGATAAACAAAGTTTCGTTCGCCAGGCCAAAAGGATCCTGAAAAGCAAAACAGACGGCGTTCTGATGGCCCCGCATTTTGAAGGAGATGCTGAAGTGTTTTCGGAGCAGCTTGCAGCGCGGAAGATCCCTTTTGTGTACATTAATTCGGATGTACCGGGGCAGAACAGCCTGAGCTATATTGGCCCCAATTTATACCGGAGCGGATTTTTGGGAGGCCAGCTGGCCGATTTTATTTCTAAAGAAGGCAGCACCTGCCTGATTGTTCATATTTCAAAAACCCCGGATAGTTACTATCATTTGCTGGAAAAGGAAAAGGGCTTCCGGGCGTATTTCAAAGATCGTAAAAAAGGACGGATCTTAAAATCCGATATCCAGCGAACCGACTACAGTTCAATAAAAAAAGAGCTGACGGCGGTGCTGAAGACACAGCGGGTAGACCTGATCTTTGTAACAAATTCAAGGGTCTTCTATGTAGCGCGGTTTCTGGAAGAAGCAGGCATCAAAAACATCCGGCTGATCGGTTTTGATCTGATCGATAAAAACATCAACGGTCTAGAAAACGGCCGCATCGACTTCATCATTTCCCAAAAGCCAAGAGAGCAGGCATACAGGGGCGTGATGGCCCTTTACAATAAACTGATCAAAGGCGAGCCTGTGGAACAACAGGTATTTATGCCGATCGATATCCTTACAAAGGAAAACTACCGGTTTTATGAAGGGTAAATGACCGGCCGGTAACCGAAGCCTTCCGCTTCGGTGAGGATAACAATATCCCTAAAGCCGCAATAGATCCGGAACGGGGCCGGGATAGTAAGGCACCCGTGGCCGGTGTGATGAGATTTGGACCTGTTCTGTTTTCGCCTGGTCGAACAATATCCGGCCGCGGCTATCCGTCATTGATAGGATCGGTCTGTAAAGGCCTGAACAGGGGCAGACCATACAATAAAAAAACAGGCCGCAGCCTGTTTCAAAAATATCGATATGCCGGAGGAATCAGCCCTGTCCGAAAAGGTTGGCCACCGCCCCTTCCAGCATGGGGAATTTTTCAATAATGTAGTTTTTTACAGCTTCAATGGCCTTTTGCGCCTGTTCATCACTTAGCTGTGCGTCTGCTTTTAATTTGTCGATTAATTCCTGCATATAAAGCATTTGATGGTTAAGAATAAAATTGAATTTCAGGGACCGTCATCCGTCGTCAAAAAGCTATGCCGCCTTTACCAGCCCCATTTTGCTTTTTTCAAATTTACGCCGTGCATAATCCCTGGTAAGGGTAAAGCGGGTTTCTGAAGTAGAGGGCAACTCATACATGGCATCCGTCAAAATGCTTTCGCAGATGCTGCGCAGCCCGCGGGCTCCCAGTTTGTATTCAACCGCCTTGTCTACCATAAAATCCAGCACTGCAGGTTCAATCTCCAGCTCAATACCTTCCAGTTCAAAAAGTTTTTTGTATTGCTTCATCAGTGCGTTCCTGGGTTCGGTAAGGATCGCCCGCAAGGTGGTGGCATCCAGCGGATCCAGGTGTGTTACTACAGGTAAACGACCCAGCAGCTCAGGGATCAGTCCAAAAGTTTTCAGGTCCTGGGCGTTTACAAAACGCAGCAGGTTCTTTTTCATATCTTCCTGCTCTTCTTTATCTACATTGAAACCGATGGTATTGGTTTGTACCCGGCGTGCAATGATTTTGTCTACACCATCGAAGGCACCGCCACATATAAAAAGAATGTTCTGGGTATTTACCTTAATCAGTTTTTGATCCGGGTGTTTACGGCCGCCCTGCGGAGGCACCAGTACATCGGTTCCTTCCAGCAATTTCAGCAGTCCCTGCTGCACACCTTCACCGCTTACATCGCGGGTAATGCTGGGGTTATCGCTTTTACGGGCCACTTTATCCAGCTCATCAATATACACGATGCCCCGTTCTGCCGCTTCCACATCATAATTGCATACCTGCAATAAACGAGTCAAAATGCTTTCTACATCTTCACCTACGTACCCGGCCTCTGTAAATACCGTAGCATCTACAATGGCAAAAGGCACGTTCAGCATTTTGGCAATGCTCCGGGCCAGAAGGGTTTTACCGGTTCCGGTTTCACCCACCATAATGATATTGCTTTTTTCGATTTCCACATCATTGTGATTATCGATATCGCGGTTTTTTTGTTTTAATCGTTTATAGTGATTGTAAACTGCTACAGCCAGTACTTTTTTGGCATCATTCTGGCCGATCACATAGTCATCCAGGAAGGTTTTGATCTCCATAGGCTTCCGGATCGACTGATTGAAGCCGCTGACGCTCTTGGTATCTTCTCTAAAGTGGAGCTCCTGGTTAATAATTTCCTGTGCGTGTTCCACACAGTTTTCGCAAATATGCCCATCCTGCCCCGCGATCAGTATTTCTACCTCGTCCCGGTTTCTTCCGCAAAATGAACATTTCAACACGTTATCCGGCATAGTACAGTGATTAAAGAATTAATGTGCAAAGTTAAAAAAATCGCTGTGAATACAGCGATTTTCCATTTTTTATGATATAATTATTACTTTTCGGGATGTGTTTATAACTGGGTTACAACAGCATCTGCTATACCGTAGGCAATAGCCTCCTGCGCATCCATCCAGTAATCGCGGTCAAAATCCCGCAGGATATCGTCTACAGTCTTACCGCAGTTTTCTGCCAGGATCTGGGCGCCGATCATTTTAACCCGTTGGGTTTGTTTCGCTTGTATTTCCAGGTCGGAGCTTACACCGCGGATAAACCCGCCCAGTGAGGGTTGGTGGATCATTACCTCGCCGTGGGGATAAATATATCGTTTTCCTTTTTCGCCGCCACTCAATAAGATGCTGCCCATGGAAGCGGCCAAACCCATACAAATGGTGCTTACCGGGCTTTTGATCATCTTCATCGTATCATAAATGACCATTCCGCTGGTTACCACGCCACCCGGGCTATTGATGTAAAATTTGATCTCCGCTCCGGGTTTATCGGCCTCCAGCAACAGGAGTTTGGTGGTAATTTCGCGTGCGCTTTTATCATCTACCACACCCCACAGGTATACGGCTCTTTTTTCAAAAAACAGTTGCTCCAGGCGTTTGTTCAGCATCATCAGGTCGTCCCGTTTGTCGGCGGCTTCTTTAGGCTCTTCTTCTTCTCCTTCGCCATCAAAGCGAAGCGGGTTTAACCATTTATCTTCATTTAAATTGGATATCATGTTGTTTCTTTTTTTGTTGATAAGTTGATCGGTTGGCAGGTTGAAAGGATCATTCGGTCTGTTCAACCTGTAAACGGGTTTACTTTTTCTTCTTGTTCATCAGCAATACTTCATCTACAAAGCCATATTCCTTGGCTTCTGAAGCGGTCATCCACTTATCCCGCTCAAAATCCTTTTCAATCTGATCGATCGGTTTGTCTGTATGATGGTTTACAATTTCATACAGTTCTTTTTTTAACTTACGGATCTCGTTCACCGTAATCTCAATATCACTGGCCTGTCCGCCAATACCGCCGCTGGGCTGGTGCATCATAATCCGCGCATGCTTCAATGCTGCTCTTTTGCCATGCGTGCCGGCACCGAGCAATACACAACCCATAGATGCCGCCATACCGATACAGATGGTAGCCACATCCGGGGTTACATACTGCATCGTATCATATACCCCCAATCCGGCATAAACACTTCCTCCGGGACTGTTAATATACATGTTGATGTCCCGCACACGGTCGGTACTGTCCAGGAACAGCAGTTGTGCGGTTACGATATTCGCTACCTCGTCGTTAATGGGGTAGCCAAGGAAAATGATACGGTCCATCATCAACCGGCTGTACACGTCCATTACGGCCACATTCATGGGCCGTTCTTCAATAATATTGGGCGTTAACGCGGTTACCAGGTGGTTACCATAGCTGTGCAGGGTATTGCTTGAAATACCCCGGTGCTTTACCGCATATTTTTCAAATTCTGAGTTATACGTCATAATAATCTTAAGTTACAGGTTAAAATTGAATGGCTGCCGCCTCCGCAGCCCGTTTTTTTTACCAGGCAGTTGCGAACAGCTTTTAAAAGTAATCAAATATTTCTCCATTTACAAAATAGTGGTTTTAAATGCCAAGTTGGCCGGTTTGGCAGGCGAAAACGTCAGTCGGGCACTTTTTAGCCACCTGCGTCAGTCCTGGCTTAACCGCTTTATCGAAACCGTATCTTTTTCTTAATCCCGGCTTAAGATTCCGTTAACATCCCGGGAATAGCTTTGATCAACAAAATAAACCAAACAATGATCCTGGAAACAACATTTAAGCGCGCGTCGGTTTTTAGTGTGTGTGCCTTCGCCGTAATCGGGCTTGTCATTACCGCCTGTAACCGCAATGACAATGTAAAGAATGAATCAAAAATAGCATTGAAAAGTTACTCCCAAACCCCGGCTTTAATTAAAAAACTGGAGGGCTTTGAAAATCTTGAAGTTTATTCTTTAATAAGTAGCGAAGATAAACTTCCCGAATCGCCGGATTATGTATTTGGCGGAACGGCCGACGGGTCGGGTACCATCAAAAATCCGAATGGTGACGGCTTTATTATGATGGTCAATAATGAAGACAACTATGCCCTTTCAAAAATTACCCTCGACCGGAATTTTAAGCCGGTAAAAGGTGCATATGCGCTGAACTCCGATGCGGGCCAGTGGCGCCTGTGCTCCGGTACTATGGCTACCAAAGAAGAGCATGGGTTTGGACCTTATTATCTTTGTGTGGGGGAAAGCTCGGCAGAAGCACAAACGCATAAGATTGATCCGCTGGCCACCGGTATTCAATCCTCCACGGCTACTGCCGGACTGGGGCACTGGAGCGGTGAAAATGCGGTACCGCTGAACCGGAATGCTTATCCCGGTAAAACCGTTATCATTATGGGAGAGGATGATGATACCGAAACCGGAGGGCAGGTAGTGCTTTACCAGTCGAACACGGTTGGCGATCTTGATAACGGCAGCCAGTATATGCTGCGCCGGACAGACGGGGAGCAAAATGAAATAACCATGAAGCCGGGCTCTGTTTACGATGTGGAATTTGTAAAGATCGAAAATCATAAAACACTTACGGGCGCACAGATACAGGCCCTGGTAAATCCGCTCAAGGCGATAAAATTCGGAAGGGTAGAAGACCTGGATTACCGGAAGGGGGACGCTGCAAAAGCAAGGGAAATTTATTTTAATGTAACCGGCCAGGATTATAAAGATGCCAATGCCGACCGGTCGAGAACCAAATACGGTCGTGTTTACCGGCTGGTGCTGGACGCTGCCAACCCGCTTAAGGGAAAACTGGAATGCATACTCGATGGTGATGATAAATCGGGCCCGGCAAAACTGTTTCAGAACCCGGATAATATCTGTGTTACCAGTAATTATGTATACATACAGGAAGACGCCAATACGTATGGCGATGAAACACACGATGCGTATATCTATCAGTATAACATTGCTACAAAGGAATTAAAAAAAGTATTTGAACTGGATCACAGAAGAGGCGATGCAAATTTTATGGCAACAGCTACCAAAGGCAACTGGGAGTATGGTGCCCTGGTAGATCTTTCTGATATCATTGGTATACCGAATACTTTTTCACTTTGTATACAACCGCATACCTGGAAGAAAAGCCCGGCCTTTCAAAACCCCGATAAAGGCACAAAACGCCCCAATGAGAACCAGGGCAGCCAGATTGTTTTGATTAAAGGATTACCCCGGTAGGCATTTTTAACCGCGGCATACAAATAGGAAGGATTGGGAGAATGAAGAACCGTACCCTACTCCATATATGGATAAAAATGCCCCTATGGTCTATCATGATTGCAGGGGTATTTTCATGCAAGCACACCGCTGTTAAAGAGCCTGAGGAACGCGTAAAAACGTATTACCTGGAGCTGATCGGGCAAACGGATTCGGCTGCGGCTGCATTTCGGAATGCCGTGATGCAGAAACCAATGAATCCGGCATATGTCCAACGCCTTTTTAGGACCTTGCGGCTGGCCTATAAGAAAACAGAGTTCTTTGCTGCGTATTATACACCTTTAACGGCCAAATCCATTAATGGAGCACCGGTGCCTGCCGTTGATGAAAATGACCAGCATACAATAGAGGAACCCGAGGGGCTGCAGGTGATTGAACCGTTGGTGTTTCCAATGGTGAAAGCCGCAAACCAGCGGGACCTGGTGATAAAAACGGAACAGCTACGATCGAACCTGAAACGGTTGAAGATGATGGCAACTCAGCAGGAGCTGGCGGGTGCCCAGGTTTTTGATGCGCTGCGACTGGAGGTTTTCCGCACAATGACGCTGGGTGTAAGTGGTTTTGATGCGCCCCTGGCGCAAACCGGAGTTTTGGAAACGGCCGCTGCCTATGAGGCCATTGAGCAGGTGCTGGAATTTTATGAAGGAAAGGAACGGGCAGCGGATTCGGTACTGGGGAGTACACGGCGGCTGTTTAAAAACGCGATTACTTACCTGCAACAGCACAGCGATTTCAATACATTTAACCGTATGGAATTTATCTTAAAATATGGCAACGGGGCATCTTCTTCGCTGCTGAACTGTGCCGCCATGCTTAAGATTACTTTGCCGGGAGACCTGCGGCCGCTAAAAGTAAATGCACGCACCCTCTTTGATACCGGCGCCTTTAACCCGGATTATTATACGGCACGGGAGCAGGATTTTGGCACGGAAGACAAACGGATCCTTGGAAAAAAATTATTTTATGATGTGTTGCTTTCTAACAACGGGCAGCGCTCCTGTGCTTCCTGTCATCAGCCGGATAAAGCGTTTGCCGATGGATTAAAGAAGCAAATGGCCCTGGATGGAACCACGCTGATCCGGAGAAACACGCCCACACTGCTATATGCGGGCCTGCAACCCGCGCTCTTTTACGATAACCGCGTCAGCTATCTGGAAGACCAGGCCCGGGAAGTGATCGGGAATAAAGACGAAATGCATGGTTCCCTTGAGCAGGCGGTTGTGCATTTGCAGCAGGACAGTGCTTACCGGGTATTGTTTCTGAAGGCCTTCCGCAATGAAAAGGAGGCCGTAAACACCCGAACCCTGTTAAATGCACTCGGCAGCTACGTACGTACCCTTAATGCCTTTAATACGCCCTTTGACCAGTACGTCAGGGGCAACCCGCGGCAGTTAAGTACGGAGCAGGTGAAGGGATTTAATCTTTACATGGGAAAGGCCCGTTGTGGCAGCTGTCATTTTATGCCGCTGTTTAATGGTGCCCTGCCACCCGAATTTACGGCGCTGGAAACCGAAGTGCTGGGCGTGCCGGAACGTGCAAATGGAAAAACAGTAGACCCGGATCCGGGGAAGTACGACCTGAGAAGGATCGGCTTATACCGGTATGCCTTTAAAATACCTACGCTGCGCAATATAGCCCTTACCGCTCCTTACATGCATAATGGGGTTTACAATACCCTTGAAGAGGTGATGGCGTTCTATAACCGCGGCGGGGGCGCAGGAACCGGTATCCACCTGCCCAATCAATCGCTTTCGGCAGATGCATTGCATTTGTCAAGCCAGGAAATCAGTCAGGTTATTGCATTCCTCAGCGCCCTTACCGACGAAGGACAAAGGGTTCGGCAATAGCGTATTAATTATTACAAATACAATATCTTTAAACAACCAATAAATAAAATTCAGGTATGAAGCGTAAAGCATTTTTAAAAATAGCCGCACCGGCTTTTTTATTGCTGGTAAATGGGAATATTGTACGGGCCGGCGAACAGGTAAACGAACTGTTGAAAAAGAAAAAGAAACTCCGTTTTGCCATCGCGTCTGACATACATTATGGTCAGCCGGATACGGACTATGACCGGTTTTTAAAGAATGTAATTACGCGCATCAACGAGGAACATGCCCGAACACCTTTTGATTTTTGTATGCTGAACGGCGATATTGTGCATAATGACCCGGTGCATTACCCGGCGGCCAAGGCGCTGATTGAGCAATTAAAAATGAACTATTATGTAACCCCCGGGAACCACGATATGGTAACGCCGGAGCACTGGCAGCGCATCTGGAACCGTCCGGTGAATTATGATTTTGTGGTGAATGGGGCGGTATTCCTGGCCGGAACTACCTCCAATGAAAAAGGGGAATATATCTGCCCGGATCTGAAATGGATGGAGCAGAAACTGGAGCAGCATAAGAAGGCAAAAAATCTTTTTGTGGTCGTTCATATCAACCCGGCAAAGCTGACTACGCATGGCATCGACTGTCCCGAGTTTCTGGCGCTGCTGAAACGTTATAAAAATGTAAGGGCTGTTTTCAACGGGCATGATCACGATGAAGACGGGATCAAGAAAAAGCTCGACATTCCTTTTGTGTTTGATGCACATGTGGGCGGTAACTGGGGTACGTCGTACCACGGATTCCGGGTAGTGGAGCTGCTGGAAGATGGCAGTGTGCTGACCTATGTGATGAATCCCAGCGAGCGGCTGAATGAAGCGCGGCTTTGAGCCTGCGTTGCGGAACCGGGGATAGTAGCGTTGGCGGCGGCGTGCAAATCCAGGCAGATTATAAGGCCCTGAAAGCGGGCCATGCAAACCGTTCAACCGCCCGCACCGACACCCGGTGCATTTTTTCAATTAATGCATCCGGAGGAATGAGAAGGCTGGTAAACCGGAGTTCGGTTCCGTCTTTCATGCAGATCTTATATACAGCAAAATCACTAACCGGACTGCGCCTGTTCGACCGCCTTTTAAGCTCAATTTTTAAAACATCCTGCTTGTTGTACCGGACCTGCTGCTGTTCATTGCCGAAATAAAAATCCTGCAGCCCTTTAGAAAGAATGATTACCGTGTTTTTATCTGCGAAATAATACCGGCAAAGTAAAAGCAGGTTGAGACCACCGCCCATTAAAAAAATAATCAGGAATAATATGGATAAAAAAAGCAGTGCACCCGGTCTGTTGTTATGATGAATGCGGGGTGCGATCATCGCGATAAAAAATATTCCTGTTAAAATGTAAAAAGGAGTGCCTCCCCTGGAGATCAGCTGCCAGAAGCTCAGGTCCCGCACGGAATACCGGAAGTTCCGGGTTGGGAAATGTTGTTTTGTATTTCGAAGAAAGTTTTTTTGAAGGCGCAAACCTGCAGGGGCCGTATCGGATGACATAAAAAAGCTTGTAAGCACTCCATTGAAATCCTCAGGCTTTTCAAAGGTTTTCTGATACAGTTGCCCTGCGGCATCGCAATAATATGCAACATATTTGTTATGGTAGTAGAGCGCCAGTTTCAGATAGTTGCCCCGGTTGTCCTGTACCATTACCCCCGGCCCCGTAAGTCCTACCACAAAATGGGCGCGTTGGCTGGTCCAGGGATACGCAAGGATCAATGCCATCGTTTCCTGGAAATCACGTTCAGCGATACGGGTGAATTCACCTTTTTCAAAGTCCTGGTATTGTACTTTACTGGTTAAGCGGTTCATGCGTCTTAAAAATACATAAAAAAAGCCGCTCTCTTTGAGAACGGCTTTTAAATTGCTTTTATCGACTAATGGTGGTGATGCTGATGCTCACTTACCATTTTAGAAAATGCTTCAACAGAGATCGAGGTTGGCTTGGGTTTTACCTTGGTTTCGGCCCACTCAAACACCTTCTGCGATTGCAGGCGGTTGTAAGCATCCTCCACATATTTCCGGTCTTTCATCATGCGCTCTACATAGTCGTTCACCCAGGGTTGGTCATCCGTCACTCCCATGGCACCGCCCATATACTGGAACAGCTGTTGTTTGGCAAAGTCACGGATCTCATCGGGCCCTACCTGAATGGCATTGTCAGCCACGATCTTTTCAGTGATCAGCGTCCATTTCAGCTGGTTCAGGAAAGAAGGCATTTCTGCTTCGATCTGCTCCGGTGTTTTTGCCGGCTGCTGGTTTTCGCCTTCCTGCGGCTGGTTATTCTGCGTAATCAGCCAGTTTTTCAGGAAGGTTTCCGGGAAATCTATTTTGGTATCATCTACCAGTTTGTGGAACAGCTGATCGTGGATCTGGTTCCGGCTTTGAGACGCCCAGTAGTTATAGATCTCGTCTTTTATTTTTGCTTTGAAATCTTCCTCGGTTTTTACGTCGCCAGCGGGGTAGAGCTGGTTGAAGAATTCTTCGTTCAGTTCCCTTTTTTCCAGCAATCCAACTTTAGTGATTTCCAGTTTGAAGGTTTTCTCCTTAGTGGCAGCTTCGTCTTTATTCAGTCCCAGGTCCTGTGCAATAAATTCCAGTTCTTTTTCCTCAAAAGCTTCACCCAGGGTAATGTTGATGCTGTCGCCCGCTTTTTTGCCAATCAGCGCAGTTCTTACAGCCGGTGCAAAGTATTTTACCAGCAGGGAGTTGTCTTTCTTAATACCGCCTTCCACTTCATTGCCGTCTGCGCCGGTTTCTGTAAATGTTACATTCACCACATTGTCGTCTTCTTCAACGGCATCTTTATCGATCATATTGCCATACCGGTTTTGCAGGCGTTCTACTTCTTCTTTTACCATTTCATCGGTAATGTCGATGTTATAGCCGGTAATGTCCAGTTTGGCCAGATCCAGCATTTTAAAGTCGGGTTTTAAACCGATCTCAAAATGAAAATCATAATCTGCAGGATTGTTTGCGTCCAGCTTCGCCATATCGTTTTCCAGGGGAAGTGGCTGGGCAAAAATATTTACCTTGTTGGTATCCAGGTAATTCAGGATTTCTTTATCGATAGAGCGCAGCACTTCATCCATAAAAAGAGAAGGGCCGTACATCTTTTTTATTAAACCAGCGGGTACTTTTCCGGGGCGGAAGCCGGGAATATTGGCTTTCTTGCTATACTCCTTTAAAGACTTTTCAAACCCGGGCAGGTAATCCGTTTTTTCCAGCTTTACGCTGAGCTTTTCGTGAAGAGGGCCAATTTTTTCTTGTGTAATTGTCGCCATTTGTATTGTTTAATGCTTTAAAGGTTCAATGTTTAAGGTTATCAACTTTAACTTTAAACATTAAACCTCAAACCTGTGAAGTCCGGATGAAGGGACTCGAACCCCCACACCTTGCGGCATCAGATCCTAAGTCTGACGTGTCTACCAATTCCACCACATCCGGATAAGAACTCTATTTCGGGCTGCAAATGTAGTATATTCTGCCATAAAAAAACACTGTTTACGGAAAAAATACAGGGAATACCGAACGGTACAACTACGGGCGTGCTTAATGCTTATTCCGGCAATTAAATAGACGGTACATCGTGTTGGCCAGGGTATATTAACTGAATGGCACCAAAAAGATAAGAGAAATACGGGGGTAACAGAATTACGGTTGTTTCAGAAAAATGGTTTTTTTAAGGAGCTCATTTACCTTTTTTAGCTTATCGCTAAACAAGGTACCATCTACAGCCGGATCAAATGGAGCGATATAAACAGTAGTGCCATTTAATACCAGTTTTTTCCGGCCGCGTTTTTTAGTATTTTTTAGGATGCTCATATAACAAATTTAATAAATTCTTTGAACAAAAAAGCTAAATACAAATCGGGTGTTTCGGGTTTGAAAGTCAACTCCTTATATAACTGTTTTTCTTTTACCAGGCCGGTAATCAGAAAGTCGTTTATAAATTCGAAATAATACATTCGTAAAATCCGCTGATAAAGCCGCAACCGGTCGGGAGTGCTCCCAGTAAATACCACCTTGATATGAGGGTTTAGAAGGGTAAATGCTCCTATGATCCGGATAACTGTCGCCAGTACTTTTACAATATCCCCGTTGTTGGAGTTTATAGAATCGTCAATTGTTCCATCTGCGCAAAGATCTCCGAAGCCCAGGTTGTAAACGTGCGGGATAGCTGTTGGCGAAAACCCAACCACTTTTTCTATGACCAGTTTTCCGGTGCTGATAAAAGAATATCTGGTCGTTGAATTGACTTCATAACAATAAGCGGGGTGGTTCATTTAACGGTGTTGAATGGTTAGCTAATTACCATGTAATTGAATCATAAATGCGATCAAAAAATAATATAATAAAACTGAGATGCGTAACTGTCTGCTGCTTAAAAGAAGCAGCGTTACTATACCCGGCGCTTCCTCAATTTTTGTTGTTTGGGGGAGATATGGCGCTGCACAGCAGAATTTCTGTAATTTTAGCAGGAGGAACGAATCGTTAAAAGAAAACAGGAAGAGGAGTGTGTCCATTATTGCATGAAAACTGTAGAGCAAAAACCCAGATATAGTCTGAACGAAGAACAGGAAAAAAAGCTGATCATAAGGGAATACCGGTCGTTATTACGCGCACTGAAGGATAAGATCAAGCCGGGCGACAAGGATATTCTCCGCAGGGCTTTTGAAATGGCTGCGGACGCGCACAGCAGTATGCGGCGGAAAAGCGGGGAGCCCTATATCCTGCACCCGATCGCCGTGGCCAAAATCTGCATCGAGGAAATCGGCCTGGGTGTGCGGTCTACGGTATGTGCCCTATTGCATGATACGGTAGAAGATACCGATATCACCCTGCAGGATATTGAACGGGAGTTCGGATCGGAAATTTCGCGGATCGTGGATGGGCTTACGAAGATCTCCAATGTGATTGATTCGTCTGCCTCCCAGCAGGCGGAGAATTTCAAAAAGATCCTGCTTACGCTTACCGACGACCCCCGCGTGATCCTGATTAAACTGGCGGACCGCCTGAACAATATGCGTACGCTGGACAGCATGAAGCGCGAAAAACAGCTGAAAATTGCTTCCGAAACGGTTTATATTTTTGCACCGCTGGCGCACCGGATGGGACTGTATAGTATTAAAACCGAGCTGGAAGACCTGGCGATGAAATACCTGGAGCCGGATACCTATAAAGAGATCGCAAAAAAGCTGGCCGAAACCAAGCGCGACCGGACGCGGTATATCAACGAATTTATTAAGCCCATCAAAGAAAAACTGGAGCGTAACAAGTTTGATTTTGAAATTTACGGCCGCCCCAAAAATATTCACTCCATCTGGAACAAGATGAAGAAGAAAGGGGTAACCTTCGAGGAGGTTTACGATCTTTTTGCCATCCGGATCATCCTGAATTCACCGCAGGAACGGGAAAAGGAAGACTGCTGGAAGGTGTACTCGCTGATCACGGACGAGTACACACCGTCTATCGAGCGCCTGCGCGACTGGGTGAGCAATCCTAAATCCAACGGTTATGAAGCATTGCATACCACGGTAATGGGCCCGCGGGGAAAATGGGTGGAGGTACAGATCCGTACAAAACGGATGAATGAGATTGCGGAAAAAGGACTGGCCGCCCACTGGAAATATAAGGAGGGAAGCGCCAATGAAAACCGCTTTGATAAATGGTTTCAGCAGATCCGCGAGGTATTGTACAACCAGGATGCAGACAGTGTGGACTTTCTGCAGGATTTCAAAATGAGCTTCCTTACGGAAGAAATTTATATCTATACGCCCAAGGGCGATATTAAGATGTTGCCGGTAGGCAGTACCGCATTGGATTTTGCTTTTGCGATCCATACCGCTATTGGAGCTAAAACCATCGGCGCAAAGGTGAACCACAAGCTGGTGCCCATCAGTTATAAACTACGTAGTGGCGACCAAGTAGAGATCATCACCAGTAATAAGCAAACGCCTTCGGAAGACTGGTTGTCGTTTGTAGTAACGGCCAAGGCCAAGGCTAAGGTAAAAGAGGCGCTGAAGGAAGAAAAGAAAAAAGTGGCCGATGAAGGACGTTATACCATTCAGCGCAAGCTGGAGGGGATGGGTGTTTCTATGCAGCAGGCCAACCTGGATGAGCTGGTACAGTTTTATAAATTGCATTCGAACCTGGAGCTATTCTACCAGGTGGCGATTAAGAACATCGATCTCCGGGAACTGAAGGAGTTTAAGGTGATCGGCGACCGGATCGAATACCCGCGGCCGGTTAAGATTGTACAGGAGCATAAAATTGAAAGCCATACACCGGCACAGAGTAATAACAAACAGGATACGGAGCTGATCATTTTCGGCGAAAGCAGCGATAAGATCATGTACCACCTGGCCAATTGCTGTAAGCCGATACCGGGCGATGATGTGTTTGGGTTTATTACCACCGGAAAGGGACTGGCCATTCATCGCACCAATTGTCCCAATGCGCCCAAGCTGCTGGCCAATTACGGCCACCGTATTGTAAAAACCAAGTGGGCGAAGAATAAAGAAATCTCGTTCCTAACGGGTGTACGTATCATCGGTATGGATGATGTGGGCGTGGTAAGCAAGATCACGGGCCTGATCTCTGCCGAATTGAAAATAAATATTGCGGCACTAACGATCGAAGCCTCCGAAGGATTATTTGAAGGGAATATCAAAGTATACGTACATGATAAGGAGGAGCTGGATGAGCTGGTGAACCGGCTGAAGGATCTGAGCGGGATCGAGTCGGTGGAGCGGTATGATACGGAGGATTTGCCGGGAAAGTAGGAGGTTTCAGGTTCCAGGTTTAAAGTTCCAGGTTCGATCCGTTTCCTGCTTGGTGCAGTTTCAAGATTCTCAGCTCGGAGGAATCAGCTGATCGCTGAAAACTGAATACAGAAAACTAAAAGCCGGATCTTCACTTTTATATTTACAATTTTTCATTTCATATTTTAAATTCCCTGCAAGGGTTTCGCTTCCAAACCTCTATTTTTGTAGCTTTATTAAAGATCAGTTTATAAAAAGTTCATAATGATAGATGTTATTCTGGGTCTGCAATGGGGCGACGAAGGCAAAGGCAAGATTGTAGACTTTTTTGCAAAAGACTATGACGTGGTAGCGCGTTTTCAGGGTGGTCCTAATGCAGGACATACCCTTTACCGGAACGGAGAAAAGCTGGTGCTGCGCCAGATCCCCTCAGGTATCTTCAATGAAGGAAAAATCAACCTTATCGGGAACGGGGTGGTGCTTGATCCCATTTCGTTGGAGAAAGAGTGCGAGCAACTGACAAAGTTTGAGGGCGACCTGAAGAAAAATCTTTATGTAGCAGAACGAACCAACCTGATCATCCCCACGCACAGGGCGCTGGATAAAGCATCGGAGCTGGCAAAGGGAAATAGCAAAATCGGATCTACGTTAAAAGGGATCAGCCCGGCCTACATGGATAAAACCGGCCGGAATGCACTGCGGGTAGGAGATATCCTCAACCCCGATTTTAAGAACATGTACGAAGCGTTGAAGGAAAAGCATTATGTGATGCTGAAGACCTATGGCTTTGACGAGGACATCAGCCAGGACGAGGCCGATTTCTTCCGTGCCATTGAGTTCCTGAAAACACTCAACATCGTTAACGGTGAATACTTTATCAACAAATTGCTGAAGGAAGGTAAAAAAGTACTGGCGGAAGGCGCACAGGGAAGCATGCTGGATGTGGATTTTGGAACCTTCCCGTTTGTAACCTCTTCCAATACGATTTCCGCCGGCGTATGCAGCGGGCTGGGTGTGGCACCACAACATATTAAAGAAGTGATCGGGATCACCAAAGCCTATTGTACACGTGTGGGAAGTGGTCCGTTCCCCTCAGAACTGGATAATGAAGACGGCCAGCGTTTGCGGGATATTGGAAAAGAATACGGAGCCGTTACCGGCCGGCCAAGACGCTGCGGCTGGATCGACCTGGTGGCCCTGGATTTTGCCTGTATGATCAATGGCGTTACCCAGCTGGTAATGACCAAGGCGGATGTACTGGATCATTTTGAAAAGCTGGAGGTTTGCAGCGCCTATTCCCTGGAAGGCAAAGAGATCCGGGAAGTACCCCTGCGGCTGGACCTGGCATCCTATCAGCCCGTATTTGAAGCTTTTGACGGGTGGCATACCGATATTTCCCGTGCAACTTCTTATGATACATTGCCGGAGAAAATGCAGCACTATATCCGCTTTATCGATAACTATCTGGGAGTACCTGTAAAGTACATTTCCAACGGCCCCGAGCGGGAGCAACTGATCAAAATTTAATTCAAAAAAAATCAGTTTAAAAAATTTGGAGAATTAAAAACTTCGATTAAAATTTACATTTTCATTTACCAGATTTTATTAGGTTATGGCAAAATCAAATAAGTCAACAGGAACAGACAAGAAGACAAGTGCAGGAAACGCACCTGCGGAAAAAGCATCCTCCAAATCGAAGAAAAAGGACGAGGAACTGGATGAAGAGGACGATCTTTATGAAGATGAAGAAGAGGCGCCTGCAAAAGGGAAAAAAGGTAAGGCTTCACCGAACGAGGATGACGATGAGGAAGACTTTGACGAGGATGATGATGATTGGGATAAAGTAGACGAAGATGAGGACTGGGATAAGGACTTTGAAGAATTTGACATTCCAAAATCGAAGTCGAAATCCGGCGGCGGTGGTAAAGCAAAAAAATCCTACGAGGAAGACGAAGAGGAGTTCAAACCAGACGAAGAGTTTGATGACCTGTTCGGGAACAATGATGATGATTTTGATGATGACGATGATTTCAGATAGAAATCGAACAGGACCGTTTTTAATAAGAGACATTGGGTAGTGAACGAACAGCAGGCCAAAGTTTTCCTTTAAATGACGCTGTCTTGATAAAGACAAAGGTGTTAAACTGGTTAAGACGGTTTAACACCTTTTGTTTTTTGGACTCCTGTGGTTTTCCGGATCAGCAGTTTGATTTTGTGGCTGGTGCCGGCGTAAAACGCAGGGTGGTGCTTGCAGGCACAGGCGCGTTGGATGCCTTTGAAGAATTTTTGCAGAAAAAGGATACCTGGCTGCTGGGCCATTGGAACTACGAACTGGAAACCGGTGCCGGGCAGCACCGTTCCGGGAAGGTGGATGCGGTTGGGTTTCCCGACGGCTTTTTCTTTGAACCGGAGTGGCTGCTTTATGTAAAAGAAAACCGGCTTTATATTGAAGGGGAAGACCCGGAGCGGTTATTTAACGAATTGCTGAAGGAACCGGTGACGCCTGCTTTACCATTGCAGTTGCAGCAGCCCGTGCGCTGCCGGGTTAGCAAAGAAACCTACCTCGAAACGATCCGGCAATTGCAGGCGCATATTCATCGCGGCGATTGTTACGAGATCAATTATTGCGTGGAATTTTTTTCGGAGGCAGCCCGGATGGATCCTTTTGATGTATACCATCAACTGGCGGAACGCTCACCCAATCCGTTTTCCGGGCTTTACCGGGTAAATGATCAATGGCTGATCTGTGCAAGTCCCGAACGGTTTTTAAAAAAGACAGGCCCACGGCTGATCAGCCAGCCTATAAAAGGAACCCTTTCAAGAACCGGTACCGATACTGCCAGCCTGCATGCGGAACGCCGGCAGTTGGCCAACAGCAATAAGGACCGGGCAGAAAATGTAATGGTGGTGGACCTGGTACGGAATGATCTGTCGCGGATCTGCCGTGAGGGATCGGTGCAGGTGGATAAGTTGTTTGGGATTTACAGTTTTGCACAGGTGCACCAGATGATCTCAACCGTTTCGGGAATGGTGGATGACCCGGTTTCGATGTCCGGTATTTTAAAAGCAACATTTCCGATGGGGTCCATGACGGGTGCTCCCAAGGTTCGTGTAATGCAACTCATCGACCGTTATGAAAAAAACGCACGCGGTATTTTCTCCGGTGCATTGGGGTATATACAGCCCAACGGCGATTTTGATTTTAATGTAGTCATCCGGAGTTTGATGTATAACGCACAGTCGGGCTACCTCTCTTATAAAGCAGGATCAGGGATCACTATTTACAGCGAACCGGAACTGGAATGGGAAGAGTGCCTGTTAAAGGCCAAAGCCATTGAAGCCGTGCTGGGAGGGCTTCAGGGTATTTAATATTTGGGAGCGTCCGGCTCCCTTCCAAAGAACCGTATACACGGTTTGGCTGCTTATAATTCCTGGAGTAACCACTTGCGGGGAACGGTTAATCATTTTCATTGGTTTTTACAAACCCATTTTCCCCGAAGCGGTACCCATGTTCCTTTTCAAGATACTCCCGGATCCCGTACATACTTTTGTCGCGCAGGTTTGCTTTTGTTTTAAAATTCTGTCGGCTTTTTTTAACGGTTTCAATGCTGATATGCAGCGCATCCCCGATCTCTTTATTGGTTTTGCCCATTACCGCCATTGCCATGATCTGGAACTCTCTCGGCGCCTTCGATTCATTATAGGAGTAGTGCTCTTTTGTTGCAAGCGTATCTTTAGACGCCTGAAAGCTGGACGTGCCTTCAAGTACATCGCTGATTACGGAGATAAGCGTATCAACGGGTTCGTTTTTATGCACGTAGCCGTCAAAACCCATTTTAATGAGCTCTTTTTTGTTGAAAGAGGCATTTGTATATGCAATTATTTTGGGTGTTTTAAACAGGTCTTTTTTCAACTGGGCACACCCTTTATCTCCGTTCAGACCGGTTAGAATAATATCCAGCAGGATGAGGTCGGGTTGGATTTTTGTAAGGGGTTCCCGCGCACTTTCAATATTATAATACTGTCCTTTTAAGACCAGGTTCTCAAAGCGTCTTAAAATATAAGCCAATCCCTTTTGCATTACAGGATTGTCTTCTATGATCACATAACTGTAAATACGGTCTGTAGTCATTGCTGCTAAAACTAATTTTCCAAATAATTGAGGATGATCGGGCACGGAACGCCTCCTGCCGGAGGTACTTTTGTATCAATCTTTATGGGCATCTGCGCTGCCGGCATTACACCAGGGCTCCTGAAATCATTAAAAATACAGGCCGATCCTGTTGCGCGCCGTACACTGAAGGAGATACACAGCTGCCGCGTTATCCGGGAAATACCGGGCACAACCGCGGAACATTGCATTCGGTTTCCGGCAGCGGAAACACCTTCATTATTTGCAGTGGGTCCGCGCTTTTCCCAGGCATAGAGGCTGATCCTGGTAGAGGGCTTGTGATCATCTTTACGCGTAAACATGCGATTTTTTTCTACGTATCAAAGCTAACACTTAACCACGGTTTTAAAAAATACTACTTGTAGGTATTGACAAGCGCATCACCTCATACTACTTTTACATTAGCAACCACACTGTATTATTGACGCCCAATGGGTTTATTATGAGACAATTACAATCAACGCTGCTTTGGCGTGCCGGTAACTGTGCACGCTTTTTTCGTTTTATAACGATTTTGTTGCTGATGCTTTTATTTATGGCCTGCAGCAAGAAGGATACACGGGTAACCGATAACGGAACGAAGAAAGATGCGGCAACGCTGCTGACTGCAGGTCAATGGAAACTGGACACCTGGACCTGGGGGATAAACCCGGCTGATGCCAAAGGCGAAAGCGGCGCACCGGTTGTCTTATCAAGCTGTGAGAAAGATGATGCAACCCTGTTTAAAGCGAACGGAGAGGTGGTCATGGATCCCAAAACGGTGTGCGGGGGTGATGACCCCGGTGCCCAGCTAACGACCGACAAATGGGAGTTTACCGGTGATAAGACCGGCATTATTATAGGAACAGGAACGGACGCAGTTACCTATACGATCGTGGAACTTACAGCAAACCGGCTCAAAATGAGGGAAACCTATATAGATGAAGGTGCTGCTTATGTGAGCGAAATCGTATTGATTCATTAACTACGGCATCCTGTTTTGCTAAAAAAGTTTAAGGATACACTCGTACTATGTGCCTGCCTGCGATTTTGCTCAGGACACAATCGCTTCCGATCGATAATACCGGCTCAGAAAAAGGACCACGGCACCGGAAAAGAATACCAGGCTGATCCATCCAATGCCGTAAGCCATCATGATAAAATATCCTGTAAAGAACAGGATGAGTAAAATGGCCACCAGGTGTTTAAGCGGCATTTGCCGAACAAAGCTGATGCTCAGCAGCAGCAGGGCGGTAGAAAACGCATAGCATCCAAAGAAGGCCGCCGTGCAAATGCTGATATGCCGGAGTGAAAGAAAGAGTAGCAGGAGTATTTCCGGCAGTACGAAAACGAAACAACAGATGGCATAGGTCATCAGCCGCGTTGTAACAGGAATGGGAAGCCCCCTGTAAAAAGAAAGGTATTGATCCTCGTACCGGCGGAGCCTGTTAATAAAGACGCCATTGGCCAGGATGCCAAAACTGAAGAGCAGAAACGTAAGCTGCAGATCGTCCGGGGCCAGCTGGTTGTTGGCGCTTGTAAAATACAAAACGGTACAGGTATACAGCTTCGTACCCAGCCAGGCAAGTTTTTGCGTTTGCTGAACAGCACGGATGAGGATGCCGCAATAAAAAAGAACGGGGTTGGCCGCCGGGGCCTTAAATCTCTTTTTAAAAAAGCGATTGCGCTCGGGATTATTCAGCACGTATACATGCCATGCAGGAAGCAGGGCAACGCATGCGGTCAGCACCACTGCTACAATCGTTGTTGCAATAAAGCGGTGGAGGTAAACCCCCTCTGTAATGACCAATGCCAGGTAGAAGGTCAGCGGCAACAACAGGATGAAATCCGTAATGGCAAAAAGTGTATACTGGAGCCGCCGGGACAGGTTCCTGAAAACGGAAAAGAACCGGTAGGGCGGCTGTTGCAGCAGCTGGGTAATAAACACGGCACATTTGCGTGCATAAAACCCCCAGAGCAGCAGTGCTGCTACCAGGAAGGCAGGGATACTTAATAATGCTTTGATCAGCCCGTAATGATATTTAAAAAGGCCTGCACCATCTACCGTGCCCACTACAAAGAAGAACATGGTAAACACAAATACAAAGGTGCCCGCATTTTCCCTGTAAAAGGGCTTTACAAAAGACTGGTAAAATATGCGGAACAAGGGGCTCAATAACGGATCGTTTTATTGTCAACAATGAGTTCCCTGCAAAACGGCAACAGGTCCGGGCCAGGATCCTGGTGGGAGCTTAGTATAAACGAACGGCCCTGCTGCTGTTGCTCCAGCAGTAGTTGCACCAGTTGGTTACAGGCCGGTGCATCCAGGGTAATAAAGGGCTCATCCAGCAACAGGAGGTCCAGTTTTGAAACACCGGTAAATGCAAGGATCAACGAAAGCTTTTTGAGCATGCCGGCCGAGTAGGTGGCTACCGGATTATGCATATAGGAAGCGGCGCCAAACAAACGTACCAGCGCGGCACCTTCTTCCGGGGGCGATTTCCGGACCTGCCGGTAAAGCATAATCAACTCATGGCCGGTTAAAAAGCCGGGATACAACGGTTCGGCTTCTGCCCAGCTGATCCGCTGCCGGTAAAGAAGGGGAGCGGCTTTTTGTGAAATGCCACCTACCGAAATGCTGCCGTCAAACGGGATCAGCGCCGCAGTCATTTTTAAAAAGGTGGTTTTGCCCGAGCCGTTTTCCCCCTTCAGCCAGTAAATACCCTTCGAAAGCCGGAGCGATGGAATGTTGAGGATCAACTGACGGTTATACCGTTTGGTAATAGATGTGATCTCCAGCATGCGGTGGTTGTTTAATGAAGCCTAAGATAATGCATTGGGATTTGCTGTTTTGTTAACGGAGCTATAAAACGGCAAAGCGCTGTACGGCCGCCGGGCAACCGGGTGAAACGGGCGCCAACCTGGCTGGCCTTTATCCCCTTGCCCCGCCGCCGTTCAACCTTTGCTGCTAAAAAAGAAATCTATTGCCGAACCGGGTTGCCTTCTTTATCCAAAACAATAACCTGGAACTGTTCCCGGGTTTGGGCACTCAACAAGCTTTGATCACCTACCAGCAGGATCACCAGGTTCCGGGGATCGGAAAGCTTTGTCTTCGCCAGACGGTTCAGCTCTTCAAGTTTAAAGTTTTTCAGGATACCGGTTTGTTTTACTGCAATATCATCGGGGAGGTTATATTCTAAAATGTCGCTCAGGTAATAGGCCTTCTGATAACCGGTTTCATACTTGCGGGCTTCGCTTTGCAGTTTGGCACTCTTGGTAAAATCCAGCTCTTCCTGTGTGGCTCCTTTATCGCGGTATTCGGTAATAATGCGCAGTACATCGTGCAGCGCACTGTCTGTGGCGGCAGCTTTAATACCGGAGTAGAACGTATAATAGCCGGTGTATTTGTTGCCGCTGAAATAAGCACCGGCACCGTAGGTCCAGCCCTTATCTTCCCGCAGGTAAAGATTGAGCCGGCTGTTAAACACACCGCCCAGCGGGTAATTCATGATGCCGGATTTGTAATAATCGCCGGTGCCGTCAAACCGCATACCGGTACGGTTCCCGACCCGGAATTCTGTTTGAGCTGATTTCGGAAAATCAACGATATAAAGAACAGGCTTGCCCGTTGCCGCAGGGCCGGGTTTAAAATCGGGCAGCTGCTTTATGGCCGGTGCCGTTTTGGGAAGCTTTGCAAGGAAGGCGGTTTTATTTTGGATCTCCTGTTTAGACAGGTCACCAATTACGATGACTTCGGCGTCTGCGGAGGAGAAACAACGTGCGTAGAAATTTTCAATATCTGCCAACGTAATACCGGCAAGTGTTTGATCGGTACCGGCCGAATTTCTGCCAAAAGCGCTGTTGCCAAATAACAATTTATTATAAACCGATGTGGCAACGCTTGCGGGTCGTGTAAGGTTGTTCTTATAGCCTTCCACATACTGGTTCCGGATCCGGTTGAATGCCGCTTCCGTAAACTTCGGCTGCAGGATGCGTTCTTCCAGCAGGGCCAGTGTTTGATCCAGGTTCTTTTCAAGACTCCGCACTACAATATTGGTGGCATCGGTAGCCGCACTTACGGAGATGGAACTGCCCAGCAGATCCAGTGCTTTGCTGAAGTCTTCTGCCGAGCGGGTCTTTGTGTCTTCATTCATCAACGCGGCAAATAATGCGGCCAGTCCGCTTTTTTCAGCCGGCTCGGCCAGCCTTCCTCCTTTGATGCCGATCATAATATTGACTACCGGTATTTCCTTTAACGGGCTGCCGATATAGTGAATGCCGTTCTTTTTTTCTTTCCAGAATGCAGGTGCTGCTACCGCCAGGTTGTTGCCTGCGGGAGGCATTTTGCCCCGGTCAAAATTATCTTTTGCCTTGGTATAGGTGAGGCCTGCATAACCGTAATCGGGGGCGCTGTAACCGCTTTTGTCAATTTCATATTTAGAATCGCCGGCAATATTATTGGGGTCGTCCTTTGTAGCTACGCTCAACCGCACGGAGCCTTTTCCTTTGATGTATTTGTTATAGGCGTCCATTACTGCCTGCGGAGTAATGGAACGGTAATTTTCCAGGTACCTGGTGATGAAGTTGGCATTGCCGGTAAAGGTATAAAAAGCTGCGAGGCGGGAAACCTTTCCGCTCACCGATTCGAGTCCGTAAATGGTTTGGGATTCGATCCCTGATTTGAATTTATCAACATCTGCCTGGGTAACGCCGCGTTGTTCGAAATCAGCAAATACCTGTTTTACGGCCGCATCCATTTCTTTCAGCGATTTGCCTTTGGCCGGAGTCAGACTGATGGTAAATTCACTCGATAATTCTGACCCCATATTATACGCGCCGGCACCCAGGGCCTGCTGGGTTTTCACCAGCTTCTGGTAGAGGAGGGAGTTGTTTCCCTGCCCGATGATTTCGGCCAGGCAGTCGAGTGCAGCCTCCTCTTTTGTATACATTTCAGGAGCCGGGTATACGATCTGCAGGCGCGGTAATTTGGCATACTGATCCACCATGGTAACATACCGGTCCTTGTCCAGGGCAGGTATCATCGGCCCCATGTTTTTTACAGCCGGTCCGGCCGGGATGCTGCCAAAATATTTTTCAACCATCTTTACCACGTCTGCTGCAACTACGTCGCCGCCAACCGTAAGTACGGCGTTATTAGGGCCATACCAGCGTAAAAAGAAATTTTTAAGGTCGTTTACATTGCCGCGGTTCAGGTCTTCGATATAGCCGATCGTAAGCCAGGAGTAGGGATGGCCATAAGGGTACAGGTTTTTGCTGGCGTTTTCAAAAACAAGACCATAAGGCTGGTTGTCATAATTCTGGCCTCTTTCATTTTTAACGGTGGCGCGTTGCACTTCGAATTTTTGCTGGGTAACCGCATCCAGCAAAAAGCCCATGCGGTCTGCCTCCAGCCACAACATTTTTTCCAGCTGGTTCTTGGGAACGGTTTCAAAATAATTGGTCCGGTCGCGGTTGGTGGTGCCGTTCAGTGTTCCGCCGGCTTCGGTAATGATTTTAAAATGCTGTTCATCGGCCACATGATCAGAGCCCTGGAACATCATGTGCTCAAAAAAATGGGCAAAGCCCGATTTGCCGATCTCTTCCCTGGCCGATCCTACATGATAGGTAACATCTACATGCACCAGGGGATCACTATGATCTTCATGAACGATCAGCGTAAGCCCGTTGGGAAGCTGGTAACGGCTGAAGGGGATCACCACGTCGTTGTCCCCGGCAGTTACCTGTTCCATTAACCGGGCCTGGGAATAACTAAGATGGGAGCAACATATGGTTGCCAGGAGGAGGATCAATTGTTTCATAAGCATGAAAAATTTTACTTTTTGAATGTACGTTTCTTCACAGTGGCTGTTGATCACAGAAAGCCGGTGCCGGCGGGTATCATCAGTAGCTGTTTGAGGATTCTTTTTAAAATTAAAGAAGTTCTGCGGTAAAAACAAAATACCGGGTGCGACCTGTTAAACAAAAAAAAACCACAGGAAGATCCTGTGGTAAATATCTGATGAAATTCTAAATTTTAAATCTCAAATCTCATGTCTGAAGTCTCATATCTGAAACCTCAGTTCCGGTACTCCGGGTTGATCAGCATCTGAATGGATTCATTCAGCATTTCGTTCTTCTTCTGCAGGAACAGGTCTACCTTATCCTCAGGAAGTTTTAGCTGGTAGGTACTGTTGGAGGCGAGTACCTTGTCGAGGCTGGGATTAAGCTTGTTGAAGTCCGCAAGCGACATCTCCAGGTATTTGGCAATGGCAGTTGCATTATAACGCCCGCTGATGGTTTGTACCTTTACATTTTGCTGGGTAACCTCATCCTTTACGGTTTTCATCATGGCCAATGCCTGATCCCTGGAAACCGTGGTTACACCGCCCTGGCCTTCCATAATGTAGTGGGTAGCTATAAACTTCTTTACATGGTTCCTGCTTTCGGCAGGCAGGTAGTATTGAAGATCCCAGAAGTCGTTGCTTCCGGCTTTATTGATGGCTGAGTTTACACGGCCTGGTCCGCAGTTATAGGCGGCTACTACCAGCAGCCAGTCCTTATAAAGATTAAAGAGATAATTCAGGTATTTACTGGCGGCTCTTGTACTTTTCAGGTAATCGGTACGCTCATCCCGGCCCCGGGAAACATTCAGTCCCAGTCCGCGCGCGGTTTCCGGCATAAACTGCCAGGGACCTACTGCTCCGGCCCAGGATACCAGGTTGGCGCGTAAATGCGATTCGATCACCGCCAGGTATTTTAGTTCTTTAGGAATTCCGCTTTGCGATAATACATCGTCCATCATGTCAAAATACGGACGCGCCCAGGTCTTCAGCTCGTTCAGCTCTCTTGCATTGCGGTCGATATAGTCTTTCACAAAACTGATAGCCTTGGGATTGAGGTGTTCCGTTTTAATGCCTTTAAAGCTGGTTGCCTTGAGCTCGGTATTTTCAAACAGGTCTTTAAAACCTGCCTTGGGATCGGCTTTTACCAATTGCTCAGCAGGCGCTGCAGGCACCGCTGCGGTTTCTTTTACGGGGCTCAACTGGGCATGTGCCGATGTGATGGCACAAAGCGACATGATTGAACTGCCGATAAAAACAGTTAACTTATTCCTGCTCATTATTTTTCTGTCGTGTTTTAATAATAGAACTTTTATAAAAAACGCAGTTTGGAGTGTAAGCTTTAAGATAACGATTATGAAGCTAAATTATTGTTGCTAAAAGACAGCAAAGATAGTTCATTAAAGGGAGCTGCCATTAACTGGACGCCGAAGGGCATCTGGTGGGTTGGATGGGTAAACAGCGGAAGCGAGATGGCCGGCACTCCTGTAAGGTTGGCCATAACGGTGTAGATATCAGCAATATACATGGCAATCGGGTCCTTCGATTTTTCACCGATCTTGAAGGCTACCGAGGGAGCTGTGGGTAAACAGATAAAGTCGAACTCCTTGAAAATCAATTGTAAATTATTTGTTAAAATGCGCCGTACTTTCTGGGCCTGGGTAAAATAGGCGTCGTAATAGCCGGAGCTTAAAACAAAGTTGCCCAGCAGGATGCGTCTTTTTACTTCCTTGCCAAATCCTTCCGAGCGGTTCCTTTTGTAAAAATCGTCGAGTTCTGTATGGTTATCGGCGGCAGAGCGGTACCCGTATTTTACTCCATCAAACCGGGAGAGGTTAGAAGAAGCTTCGGCGGTGGTAAGCACGTAATAAGTAGGAACAATATAGTCCAGCAGATCAAAATGCACCGGTGTTACGGTATGCCCCTGGGCTTCCCATTGGCGCAGCTGCTCTTTAATGGCATTTCCGATCTCCGGATCCAGGCTTTCATGGTCGAGGGCTTCCGGGAAATAGGCAATTTTATACCGGCGGTCTTTTTCGAGCTGTTGGGAATAGGCCGGAACCGGTTCCCTGGATACGGTGCTGTCAAATTCGTCGGCTCCGGAGATCACTTCCAGTACCAACGCGGTATCGGGGATGGTTTTGGCAAAAACGCCGATCTGGTCAAAAGAAGATGCGTAGGCAATAAGCCCGTAGCGCGATACACGGCCATAAGTGGGTTTCAGCCCGATGATGCCGCAAAAATCGGCTGGCTGCCTTACGGAACCACCTGTGTCACTGCCCAGCGATACCATGCAGAGCCCGGCCTGTACGGCTACTGCCGACCCTCCGGATGAGCCACCGGGAATACGGCTTTCGTCTGCCGCGTTCAATACTTTTCCGTAAGCAGAGTTTTCGTTGGTGGAGCCCATTGCAAATTCATCGCAGTTGACCCTGCCGATGATGATGGCGCCTTCTGCCAAAAGCCGCTCCACTGCTGTAGCGGAGAATACGGAAGTAAATCCTTCCAGTATCCTGGATGCAGCGGTAACGGTATGTCCTTTATGACAGATAACATCCTTAATGGCTACTACAACCCCATGCAGTTTTCCCTGAGGAGCCGGCAACTGGTCCAGTTCGGATGCGCGCTGCAGTGCCTCAGCAGCATACACCTCAATAAAGGCATTGAGTTGTTTGCTTTCTTCAATCTTTTTCAGGTAAGTTTCAACGGCAGTCCTGCAGGTGGTTTCACCGTTTTGCAGTTGCGTTTGGTACCGGGCAATAGAAATAAAGTCCTGCAAAAGAAAATTGCTTTTGTAGTCAGAAGGAAAATATTAAAAAAAAGGTCTTATTCCTGGGTGGGAGAAGTTCTTTTAGGCTCAGAAGAAATCGTATTGGCGCTCTCTTCGATCTCCCGCTTCACATTGTCTTTTGCGTCATTGAATTCGCGTACTCCTTTACCCAAACCTCTCATCAATTCAGGAATTTTACGGCCTCCGAATAACAACAGCACAATAACCATTATAATAATGATTTCGTTGGTTCCCAAAGCACCCAATAATTGAAAATTTGCCATGATCAGTAAAAATTAGTGTTCAAATATACGGTTTGTATCGTAATCTGAACGATTAAATATAAGATTGAAGATTACAAAGATTATTACGCCAAAAAAAAGTAATTGTTTTAAAAAGGACGGAATTATTTTGATATTTTTTATCGGAGGAGCGGATCCGGTGTAAACGGATAAAAAACAATGGCTTGCAGAAAAGCGGTTTGGAAGGCCAGCAGGGGCATAAAAAAATCCCGCCGGAAAGCGGGATGCTGAATATTATATAACGGTATTGTTTACGCTTTGGCCGCTTTTTTAACGTCGGCAACAGCCATACGTTTTTCGCGGATACGGGCGCTTTTACCAAAACGCTCTCTTTGGTAGAAGAGTTTTGCACGGCGCACCTGGCCTACTTTGTTCAAAACAATGGATTCAATGTTAGGAGAAGTGAAAGGGAACAATCTTTCTACTCCGATACCGTCAGAGATCTTCCGAACAGTAAAAGTAGCAGTGCTTCCGTTACCCTGTTTTTTAATAACGTCTCCTTTAAAAGACTGGATCCGCTCTTTGTTACCCTCAATAATTTTGTAATTAACGGTAATGTTATCGCCTGCTTTAAAAGCGGGAAACGTCTTTTTGGGGGTCAGTTGTTCGTGTACAAAGTCTATAGCGCTGCTCATAACTCTAAATTTTTAGTCCGATTTAAATTATCGGGATGCAAAGGTAGCAAGGAAATTAATAATTTCCAAAAAAAAGAACGGATATTGCTGCGAAAGCCGTTTACAGGCGTTTGAGCATATCAATGGTCTGGGATTCAATCGGTTCTTTGCGCTTCCGGATCACCCGTTTGCCAAAAAGCAGGATGCAAAGTGCGGTGAAGGCACAAAATGCCATGATTCCGCCCATCGGAACCGCCGTTTCATTATGAAATACACTCACCATAACGGTACTGAAAGCGCCTACGGCCATCTGGATGCAGCCCAGGAGGGCAGAGGCACTTCCGGCGTTTTCTGCAAAGGGAGCGATGGCCAGCGCCGAGGCATTCGGAAATGTAAATCCCTGGCAGGCCAGGAACATACAGCAAAGCGCGATGCTGCTGTACAATCCCCACCAGTTAAACGCAAACCCTGCCAGCAGCAATACCCCGGCCAGTGTCTGAAAGCTGATGGCCCGGGGAATGATATACTCGCTGGGGTATTTCCGCAGGATGCGGGCATTGATCTGTGTAGCCGTTACCAGTCCTGCAGCCACAATGGTAAAGATCCAGCCATATACTTTTTCACTTACGCCGAAAAGTTCCATAAATACATGGGGCGAACCGGCAATATAAGCGTAAAGACCGGCTGCTGTAAAGGATCCGGTAATGGCATAGGTAACAAACTGCCGTTCCCGGAATACCGCTCCGAATTTTCCAAGGATCGATCTTGGATAAAGCGAATAATCCGGATCGGGCTTTTTTGATTCGGGCAACAGGAAAATGACCATGGTAAGGATAACGGTACCGATGATGCCCAGTACAATGAAAATGGCCTGCCATCCAAAGGCAGCAGCCAGGTACCCGCCTGCGGTTGGCGCTATAATGGGAGACACGCCTACCACCAGCATCAGCAGGGAAAATATTTTGGCGTTTTCGCGTACATCAAAAAGATCCCTTACTATGGCCCGGGAAGCCACCATACCCACGCAACCGCCGATGGCCTGTAAAAAGCGCAGGCCGATCAGCATTTCAATGGAAGTGGCCATGGCACAACCAAAGGATGCTGCTATATATAAGGCCATGCCGAGGTACAGGGGTTTTTTACGCCCGTATTTATCCAGCAGGGGCCCATACAGCAGCTGCCCGATCGAAATGCCGATGAAAAAACCGGAAAGGGTCAGCGATACATTGCTTACATTGGTATGCAGGTCTTTTGCAATATCCGGGAAACCCGGTAGGTACATGTCGATGGAAAACGGACCGATAGCGGATAACAAACCCAGTATCAGTAAACGAATAAACCTTTGCTCCTTCATAAATCAGGAGCAAAGGTACGGGTAAGGTTATGGATTCACTGGTTAAATTATGCGGTATACCGGCTTAATCATGGATGGCAGAGATGGCATTCCTGTACCGGCCATTTCAAAACCTGCCGGATAATGCACCGGCTTATTAAAGCAAAAGGGTGGCACCAAAACTCAGCTGTTTTAATGGTTGCTTATCCAGGTTGGTAGAAGCATTCCATGAAGTTTCTGTAGTGGTTTTGCCCTCCTTTTCTGTTTTTAACCGGTTGTGGCCAATAACCAGCAGATCCGGCAGCAGTAATTCGAACTGGAGCCTGGACCACGCCTGGTAGGCGATCCCCGGTTTAAATGAGGCATTACTGTTGTTCCCTTTTGCGGCGTAGTTAGTGACCTGTTCGGGGCCATTGACCGGCTGATAACGGTTTTGACTGGTTACATCATTCCATGCGTGGGAAAGGCTGCCTTCTCCAAACACAAAAAACCGGTTGGGCAGGGATCGGTACATTTTTATAAAGGCACCGGCAATATAATTTTTTGATTTCGTTTGCGTAGCTGTAAATGCGCTCATGGTTTCAGCGTTGTAATGCCCCAATCCACCAAACAGACCCAGCACCAGGTTGTTTTTGATCGCATATCCCGGAGCTAACGCGTACGTATTGCCCTTTACATTGGTATTTATGTTACCACTATAATTGAGCGTAGCCTTATTGTTGCCAACAGAGAACCGGGTTAAGAAAGCCCCTTTCTCTATTTGTGAAAAAGCTGCTCCGGAAGTGCAGACCAACACCAAAAGGATCGCAACTATTTTTTTAATCATGATACTGGCTTTCTGATTTAAAAAATAAGACTGAATCCAACACCTAAAGATTCCAGCGGGTTCCTGTTGAAGGCGGTATTAAAGCTGAATGTGTGGTTTTTATATGATTCTGTTCCCTCCGATTTTAATTTACTGCTGCTGTAATTGACTGCTAACAACGAGGGAATGAGGAGCTCCATATGCAGGTGATCCAATACCCGGTATGCGATCCCTGGCGTAACGCCCAGTCCTACCGAAGAGGTGGTTAGATTGCGCTTTCTTTGGGAAGAAGGCAGGTTGTCCGTCCACGTTGTTTTTCCGTAGGAATAGCCGAGGCCTGCCTCACCGAAAAAATAAAAATCATGTCCCAGCTCTTTATAACACCGGTTAAAAATGCCTGCTGTATAGCTTGTATTTTTGGGGTTATTCACATCGGTGTTCATTTCATTCTTAGTTCCCGCATATCCCAGGCTGATTCCGAATACCATATTATCCTTATAGGCCTTGCCTGCCCGGATGGCAATCTGCCCGTTGGTGTTTTTTTTACCGGACGTGTCACTTTGTGTTGTAAAACCGAGCTGGCCGCCCAAAAGCGTGGACCCTTTTTCAACCTGGGCGTTCGAATAAAAGTACGTGCATGTGAGCAAGGCTACCGTGAGTAGTTTTGTCTTCATAAATTTAGTTTTTGAAGGTTAAAAAGTCAATTTTGAATAAGGATCCAAAAATAGGGAAACAGTACCTTCGAAAAACGGCTTTAACGAATGATTATCAGAACAAAATGCAAATGAAAAAGTCTTTACATATGATAAAGTCTTTTAACGATTATTGATTGGTACCCTGCATCGTGAAAAAATCGCCGGTGCTGCTGAAGATGATGTTTGCATAAGAGGAGCGCAACCGTCAGCAGCAACATGCATTTGTTGCTATTGCCTGTGAAATAGCTGATCCGGATCATTGGTCTTAAGCCGATCGTTGAAGCATAAAAAAACGCCTCAGCATTCCTGAGGCGTTTTTCGTATTGTTGATATCTTCTTTTAACGCGCTACATTCACCGCTCTTTTTTCGCGGATCACGGTTACCTTAATCTGGCCGGGGAAGGTCATTTCTGTTTGGATCTTCTGGGCAATTTCAAAAGAGAGTTTATCGCTGTCCTGGTCGCTTACTTTATCCGATTCTACGATTACACGCAGCTCACGGCCGGCCTGGATGGCATAGGCTTTTTCCACACCCTGATAGCTGGTGGCCAGGTTCTCCAGGTCCTTGATCCGTTGCAGGTATTGCTGCATGATCTCGCGGCGGGCTCCCGGGCGGGCACCACTGATGGCGTCGCAGGCCTGTACGATGGGGGAGATCACATATTGCATTTCCACCTCATCGTGGTGTGCGGCAATGGCGTTCACCACGGCAGGATTTTCGCCATATTTCTCCGCCAGTTTTGCACCCAGCAGGGCGTGGCTCAGTTCTGATTCTTCATCCGGAACCTTACCGATATCATGTAACAGCCCCGCACGTTTGGCCAGTTTGGGATTCAGTCCCAGCTCCGAAGCCATGATGGCACAAAGGTTGGCCGTTTCCCGGCTGTGCATCAGCAGGTTTTGTCCGTAAGAAGAACGGTAGCGCATACGGCCTACCATCCGTACCAGTTCTTTATGTAATCCATGAATACCGAGGTCAATCACGGTACGTTCACCAATCTCCATTACCTGCTCTTCAATCTGTTTGCGGGTTTTTTCCACCACTTCCTCAATACGGGCCGGGTGTATCCGTCCGTCGGTAACCAGGCGCTGTAAGCTCAGGCGCGCAATCTCGCGGCGCAGCGGGTCAAAGCAGGAAAGCAGGATGGCTTCCGGCGTGTCGTCTACAATCAGATCCACACCGGTGGCGGCTTCCAGCGCCCGGATATTCCGTCCTTCGCGACCAATGATCTGGCCTTTTACCTCGTCGCTTTCCAGGTTGAAAACAGTGATCGAGTTTTCAATAGCCTGTTCCGCAGCGGTACGCTGTATGGTTTGAATAATGATCTTGCGGGCTTCTTTATTGGCCTTTTGTTTGGCTTCATCAATAATTTCCTGCTGGATGCCGATGGCCTGTGTTTGCGCCTCATTCTTCAGACTTTCTACCAGCTGGCTTTTGGCTTCTTCGGCGGAGAGACCGGCAATTTTTTCCAGGCGGCGGATATGCTCTTCCTGGTGCTTTTCCAGTTCGGTCCGTTTTTTATTGACTAATTCAATCTGCCGGTTCAGGTTTTCTTTGATCGCGTCATTTTCCTTGATCTGCTTGTCGGCATTGGTTTCTTTCTGGGTGAGCGATTGTTCTTTTTGCTTGATGCGGTTTTCAGATTCCGTCAGTTTCCGGTTGCGCTCGTTCACCTCTTTTTCATGTGCCGCTTTTAACGAAACAAAACGCTCTTTGGCTTCCAGCTCTTTTTCCTTCCGGATCGTTTCGGCTTTTAGTTCTGCTTCTTTGACAATGTTTTTGGAATGTAATTCCGCTTCTTCAATTTTCTGCTGTGTATTTTTTGCAAAGATCAATTTACCGGCGATAACGCCCAGTACCAGGCCGCCGAGAATGTAAACAATTATTAAAGGATCCATTAAATTTCATTTTATTTTTCTTTTCAGAAAAAGATTCTATAATTCATTAAAATATAATACCCAACCGTTGTTTTATTTAACCGGAAAGGCATAGCGGCGAAGATACAAAAGCAACATCAAAAAAATACATCTTTAGGTGAACTAAATTATATCCTTCGAAATGAGGCGCTTATAACACTGTTGGAAAGGGCTGGTAGAAGGCTGTAAAAGGCGCCGGCTTAAAACAGGTTTTAATATATGTATCGACCCGGAGATAGCGGTAACAAAACGCCTGCTTACTTACAGGTATATGCGCTTACAGATTTGCACAGAAGATCGGATTTAGAGCGCCTGCTTGTGACGGTTTGTTTTATTTGAAGGCTGTGTTGCATACCGGGATTAAAATTGAAGTTCGATGCCGGTGCCGCCGCTGAATGTGCTCACAGATTTCACAGATTTGCACAGAAGGCTGGATTTAGAGCGCCTGCTTGTGACGGTTTGTTTGATTTGAAGGCTGTGTTGCATACCGGGATTAAAATTGAAGTTCGATGCCGTTACCGCCGCTGAATGCGCTCACAGATTTCACAGATTTGCACAGAAGATTGGATTTAGAGCGTCTGCTTGTGACGGTTTGTTTGATTTGAAGGCTGTGTTGCATACCGGGATAAAAATTGAAATTCGATGCCGGTACCGCCGCTGAATGCGCTCACAGATTTCACAGACTTGCACAGAAGGCTGGATTTAGAGCGCCTGCTTGTGACGGTTTGTTTGATTTTGAAGGCTGTGTTGCATACCGGGATTAAAATTGGAGTTCGATGCCGGTACCGCTGCTGAATGCGCTCACAGATTTTACAGATTTGCACAGAAGGTTGGATTTAGGGAATCTGCTTTTGACGGTTTGTTTGATTTGAAGGCTGTGTTGCATACCGGGATAAAAATTGAAGTTCGACGCCGGTACCGCTGTTGAATGCGCTCACAGATTTTAGAGATCTGCACAGAAGATTGGATTTAGGGAGTCTGCTTGTGACAGTTTGTTTGATCTGAAGACTGTGTTGCATACCGGGATAAAAATTGAAGTTCGATGCTGGTGCCGCCGCTGAATGCGCTCACAGATTTCACAGATTTGCACAGATGATTGGATTTAGAGCGCCTGCTTTTGACGGTTTGTTTGATTTGAAGGCTGTGTTGTATACCGGGATAAAAATTGAAGTTCGATGCCGGTGCCGCCGCTGAATGCGTTCACAGATTTCACAGATTTGCACAGAAGATTGGATTTAGGGAATCTGCTTTTTGACGGTTTGTTTGATTTGAAGGCTGTGTTGCATATCGGGATTAAAATTGAAGTTCGATGCCGGTGCCGCCGCTGAATGCGCTCACAGATTTCACAGATTTGCACAGAAGGTAGGATTTTGGTATGCGTACTTGGACGGTTTGTTTGGGGGGAGCCGTTTTGCATATTGGGATTAATGCCGGTACACGCCGGTAAATGCACGGGCATAAATTTCATGGATCTGTTGCTCAGAAAGGGCCATCGGGCAGCGGGCCAGGAGGCGCTTCTGAAGGATGCCGTCGGCGGCCAGGGCGGCTGCGGCCGATTCGGGGATCTGAAACCCGCCCAGGGTTCTGGGAATACGGATGGCTGCTGTTAATGCCGCCAGGGCATCAATACATTTTTCAGCAGCTTCAGGAATGCCAAGCCCTTCGGACGTATGTCCCAACGCTTCGTAAACGACGGCAAGGCGCTCCGTACAGGATGGAAGGATGTACCCCAGCACATAAGGGATCAGCACCGCGTTGGACTCGCCGTGTGCCAGGTGAAATTGTCCACCCAGCGGGTAGGCCAGGGCGTGTATGGCGCCTACACCGGCGTTAAAAAACGCCATACCGGCCAGGTAGCTGCCATATGCCATGGCGGCGCGGGCTTCCCGGTTACTGCCGTCCGCTACGGCCTGCTGCAGCGAACTGCCGATGAGGCGGATCGCGTGCAATGCCAGTCCGTCGGAGTACGCTGTGGCATTTACGGAAAGGAATGCTTCAATGGCGTGCGTAAGGGCATCGGCGCCGGTAGCCGCGGTAACCCTGGGCGGAACCGACATGGTAAAAGCGGGATCTACGATCGCCGCATCCGCCAGCAGGTAATCGTGTACCACCACATCTTTGGTCCGTTCCAGTGCCAGTACGGAAATGTTCGTTACTTCGGCTCCGGTGCCGGAGGTTGTGGGGATCAGTATCTTGGACAATCCGCGCCGTTCGATCTTCCTGGTGCCTGTTAGGTTAAGGTAGTCACTTACGGGGCCGGGATTATGTGCAAACACCGCCACCAGTTTAGCCATGTCCAGGGCGCTGCCGCCTCCAAAGCCGATGACCAGGTTAAAGTTGCCGTTTCTGCCAAAATCGATCGCTTGCTGACCGGTTTCCACCGTAGGCTCGGGGATCAGATCGCTGTAAATCGTAAACGCGGCCTGTTGTGCTGTGAGGATGTCCAGCACCGGACGAATGATGTCGAGCGAAACCAGCGCCGGATCGGCGATGATCAGGACCGGCCCCCCGCCCAGTTGTTGCAACAGACCGGGCAATTGCTGAATGGCCTCCCATCCGATTGCGGTATGGGGAACCGGTTTGATAATGGTAGCCCCTGCAGGGGATTTGAGTATCGTTTCGTTAAAAAAAGCTGCCATAAAAGGTATAATATTTTTTTTGAATCACCACTTAAATTCAGTTATCTTAGTCGCTATTGAACGGGGAAATAATGACTGGTGTAAAATTATAAAAAGCGGTTTGCGGGCTGGTGTTGCTGTAAGATTGTATTATGATTGCGTAGAAAAATAGTACTGCTTTAGCCGGCCTTTATTGCGGGCCGGATACTGCAAATCTGCTACCTGCTGCTATTACATAACACGGTGTTAAATTAAATAATGAACGAGAAGATGCTATCGGCCGGTACGGCAATTACAGATATTACTCCGCCGGTTGGTTCCGTAATTAACGGGGATTTTTTTTCGCACCACGCTCAGTCGGTCGAAGACCCGCTTTATGCCAAGGCGATCGTGTTGCAATCGGGCACCATCCGTTTTGCGCTGGTTATGGTGGATATCTGCTCGCTTACGTATGAATTTTTGAATCCCGTAAAGGAGCAGATTGAAGCAGCAACCGGTATACCGGTGCAGCACCAGCTGATCGCCGCCACACATGTGCATTCCGGAGGGTCTGTTACCGGTATTTTTTTATCGGAGGTGGATACGGCTTATTGCGCTTCCCTGGCTATGGCACTGGTGCAGGTGGTAACCCAGGCTTGTGAACGGCTGACCCCCTGCATGGTTGCTTACGGATCGGCCCGCATTCCGGAGCATGTGGTTTGCAGGCGGTATCGCATGAAAAAAGACTTCCGGCCTTTTGATCCTTTTGGAAAAGATACCGATACGGTGGTAACCAACCCTTTCGGACAGGAAGACCAGATCCTGGAGCGGGCCGGTGAAACGGATCCGGAACTGGCCTTTATGGCCCTTCGTTCCCTGGACGGGCCCTGGCTGGGTGTACTGGCCAATTATTCGCTGCATTATGTAGGCGATTTTCCAAGAACGGTTATCTCTGCCGACTATTTCGGATACTTTGCCCGTTCGCTGAAGAAAATGCTGGGCGCCGGTGACAGCTTTGTGGCCCTTATGTCAAACGGTACCAGCGGCAATATCAATATCTGGGATTTTTTAGACCCTCACCGGTATCCGGACGAACCGTTTGAAAAAAGCAGGCTGATCGGTACCACGCTGGCCAAACAGATCGTTGATTGTGTACCTCAATTGCAATGGGATGCATCGGCTGCCCTTTCAGTAGAAAGCGTAGTATTTGAATGCGCCGTACGTAAACCGGCACCTGCAGAACTTGTGATAGCGCAGCAACGGCTGAACGGTGTTTCATTTGAACCGGATACCCGTACAAATCCGGAAACCGTTAAACAGATCTACGCGCGGGAGCAATTGCTTTTAGCAACGGAACCCGATCGTTGCCCGGTTTATATGCAGGGCATCCGCATCGGCGCAGGACGGATCGGAACGTTTCCCGGGGAACTTTTTGCAGAAACCGGGTTGTGGTTAAAGGAACAGATGAAGGGCACTCCTTATTTTACCATTTGCCTGGCAAACGGAAATATCGGCTATGTACCTCCTCCGCATGAGATGGAAGCCGGAGGATATGAAACCTGGCGCTGCCGTACCAGCAAACTGGAGGCCGGTGCCGAGCCGGAGGTGAGGGCCCGGATGCAGCAATTGCTCGCCGGTTTGTAGCTGGGGGAACGGCGATAACTAAACGGGTATGCAAACGGTGTGCTAAGCTGTGGCATCTACCGTTCTGCGGTAATCGGTGGGCGTCATTTTTTTGATCTTCTTGAACTGCCGGTTAAAATTGGCCAGGTTCTTAAACCCGCACTCGTAAGCGATCTCTACTACATTTTTATTTTTTTCGGCAATCAGTTTGCAGGCATATCCCACTCTTACCGTATTGAGGTATTCCACAAATGTGGTCCGGTAATTTTCTTTAAAAAAGTTGCAGAACGTAGTGATGGCCATATTGGACCGGGCGGCAATTTCCGGCAGGGAAATATCGCTGTCAAAATTGCGCATGATGTACTCGGTGATCTTTGCCGACCGGTCGGATCCGTTCCAGCATCCTTTTTGTACATATCCAGGGCTGGCCAGTAATTCATACTCTTTGGTATTGGCCAGCAGGTGAAAAATGTTAAAGAGCGCCGACAACCGTTCCAGTCCGGTCATCTCGGGCATTTGCTTCATAATGGTATTGATCTGGTCCCGGGTATCGCCCTGGATCACCATCCCGTGGGCCGCCAGCTGGAACATTTTTTTCAGCCGTTCCATTTCAGGGATCTCCAGGAATTTTTCCCCAAGAAATTTTTCTACAAACTGGATCACAATTCCATCGGCTTCTTCTTCGGCTTCCCCCTTCACATAGGTTTCATCGTTAAGCCATACATGCTGAAGGCCGGGCCCCATAAAAACCAGGTCCTCCTTGTCAAAATACCCGATATGATCGCCTACCATGCGGCGGCCCGTGCTGCTGGTGATGAGTACCAGCTCATACTCCGGGTGGTAGTGCCAGGGGCAGGGGAAGAACTGGCCACTTTCCCGGAACACAATAAATGATTTGTCATAATCCTGAGGCAAACGTTGTTCAATCGCTTTCATAAAAGAAAAATTAAGACTGATATTATTCTATTATAAATTTAAGTAAAATAGTACCAGTTGAATTTATTCGATGAAAAAAAGTATCAGTAGTCGATCAGATAATACTATGTAATGCTTCCGGGGTCTGCTACTTTTGAAAATGCAGAAGAATTTTAAAACCGGGTCTTTTTTGTTGCTGCTTTTTTGGGGGTACAGTGCTTACTGCCAGGGGCTTAGCTGGGACACAACGTACCGGCCGGAGATCTATCCGCTGTTGAATGACCTGTATCGTTCCGAGAAAACAGATGCATCCGATATCGTGTTCCTGGGAAATAGTATCACCTTCTGGGGCCTGTTTAATCAAACGCTGGGACAGCCGCAGATCCGGAACCGGGGCATACCGGGAGATATTACCAACGGCGTGCTGGAACGGCTGGACGGCATCCTGGACGGGAAACCTGCAAAGATCTTTATACTCATTGGCATTAATGATATAGCCCGTGGCATCCCGGACAGCATTGTGATCGGCAACCAGCGGCAGATCGTAACCCGTATCCGGGAACGGTCGCCCCGCACAAAGATCTTCCTGCAAACCCTGCTGCCTACCAACAGCTCTTTCAAAAAACTGGCTGCCCATTATAACAAAGAGGCGCATATCCGGGCGGTAAACGAAGGACTCCGGAAGATCGCTGCTGCATCCGGGGTTACCCTGGTAGACCTGCACGCGGTTTTTGATGATGGAACCGGCCAGCTGATAAAAGAACTGACTTTTGATGGTGTGCATATCACCAAGAAGGGATACGACCGCTGGATCCGGCTGCTACGGGAACGGCATTACCTGGATGATTGAAAATAATCCCCGGATTTTTAAAACAAAAGCAAATGAAAAAATTGATTGCCCTTACGCCATTTTTGTTGCTGGCCTGCATTGGCCTGGCCCAATTTCCGGCTTCGCCTCCGTCTACAGTAATACCCGGCACCGAGATCTGGAGCGGGGCACCGCATAATGCTTTTACGGATCTGATCGCATATAAGGGATCTGTGTATTGCAGCTTCCGGGAAGGATCGGGACATGTGCCGGGTTCCAACGGGGTAGGCCGTATCCTTCGCACAAAGGATGGAAAAAACTGGGAACCGTTTGCCCTTATCCGGAAAGACGGCATTGACCTCCGCGATCAGAAGATTTCCGTAATGCCGGACGGGCGCATGCTTTGCCTGATGGGCGGCTCCGTGTATGACACTACGAAGAAACCCTCCCGCCTGCTGGGCATGTACCCGCACGTAGCTTTTATGGGAAAGAATATGGAATTTACTACCCCGGAAAAGGCGGTGCTTGACAACAGCGGGCATAACTGGATCTGGCGGCTCACCTGGTATAAAGGCACCGGTTATGGAATTGATTATGGCGACGGAGCCGAACGAAAGATGGTAAAAACACCAGGAGGTAGAAATTTTGGAGTAACGCTTGTAAAAACAACGGATGGTAAACATTTTGAAAAGGTAACGGATCTGGATATTGACGGAGGTCCCAATGAATCCTCCATCCGGTTTGATACCCGGGGCAACATGTATATCCTGGTACGGAGGGAGGATGGCGACCGGATGGGCGTATTAGCCACTGGTAAAGCGCCGTTTACTGCGTTCAATTATCAGAAGCTGGATTATCGATTGGGCGGCCCGGACTTTATGTTTACACCGGATCAGAAAAAACTGATAGTGGGAACCCGGTTATACCTGCCTGGCGGAGCAAAAACCGGTATCCTTCTTACAGATCTTAATGGCAAAGTACTGAAAACACTGGTGCTGGAAAGCGGCGGGGATTGCAGTTATCCGGGGATGCTGATAAACGGAAAAGAACTATGGGTCAGTTACTATTCTTCACATACCGGGAAAACGAAGATCTATTTTACCCGTATACCGCTGCGTGATGTTTTGTGAAACCGGGTATAAAGCAAATGATTGCCATAGATGTTTTACAGCAGTACGTTTAAGTGGTAAACAACTTTAATAAATATCCGATCGCCGTGCCTTCGCTGATGCATCAGCAAGCAGTGGGTGTTTACGGCATGCAGCGATCGTTAACTTACAAATGAAATGAAACAATATCGGTTAAACCGTTTGATGAATCCCGTGTCTGGGAAATGTTTTGATGTAGCGATCGACCACGGATTTTTTAATGAACCGGCATTTTTACAGGGGATCGAAGATATCCGGAAGGCCGTGGATGTGATCGTTCATGCCAATCCGGATGCCATACAGCTGACTCCCGGTCAGCTGAAATATTTACAACGGGTACCGGGTAAGGCAAAACCGGCGCTGGTGCTGCGCACGGATATAGCCAATGTTTACGGTAAGGAATTACCTGCAACGGCGTTCAGCAAAATGATTGAAGAACCGGTGTTGCAGGCCGTGCGGGCAGACGCAGCCTGTATGTGTGTGAATTTATTCCGCATCCCCGGTGCACCGGAGGTAACCGCCCAGTGTATTGATAATATCATTAAAATAAAAATGGAGGCAGAGCATTACTGCATGCCGCTGATGGTAGAGCCCCTGGTGTTTCGTCCTAACAGCGAAGCAGGCGGGTATATGATAGACGGGGACCTGGATAAGATCCTGCCCCTGGTGCGGCAGGCAGTGGAACTGGGAGCGGATATCATTAAAGCGGATCCCTGCGACCGGCTTGAAGAATATCATAAGGTGGTTGAAACGGCCGGCGAAACTCCGGTGCTGGTACGCGGTGGCAGTAAGGCGCCGGATGCTGAAATCATCGGGCGTACCGCGCAGCTGATGCAGCAGGGAGTAGCCGGTATTGTTTATGGCCGCAATATTATCCAGCATCCGCGGCCGGAGCTGATTACCCGGGCCCTGATGGAGTTGGTGCATCACCAGATACCGGTGGAAGAGGCATTGCTCCTGTTGGAGAAAAACCAGGCTCCTGTTTAAAACCAGGCTCCGGATATGAAGTTTTTGCTGTTAAATGAAATAACCATAAGCATACTTTATATCCAACAGATGATTATTTCGCGCTGTTCCATCAGGCTAAGACCAATAAAAAATAAACAGTTGAAATAAAAAGTATGAAAAGAATTTACCGGGTATTTTGGAGCATTGTTTTGCTCATTGCCATCGCGCCGCCGCTACCGGCACAGATCGTATTGAAAAATACGAGAGAACTTTTTGTAGACGACTATCTCATTGATCGGTTGGTGCAGGTGATCGCCAAACCCGGCGAACCGGTATCCTGCGGGCCGGCACTGAAGCTTGACCGCCCCTGGGAAGGAAAGTTCAGCGGGGCCTATGTTTCTGTGCTGTTCGACGGCAGCCGCTATCGCATGTACTACCGGGGCACGGGCCTGGCGAAAGAAGTGGATAAAAATGTAACCTGTTATGCAGAAAGTGATGACGGTATTCACTGGAATAAGCCCGCGCTGAACCTCTACCATGTGAGCGGGCATCCTGGTAATAATATTGTGTTGCCCGGAGATCCGCTCCTGGCGACGCATAACTTATCGGTAATGTACGACAACCGGCCCGGTGTGCCGGCAGGAGAACGGTTTAAGGCGGTTGGGGGTGTTGCCTCTTCTCCCAAACGTGCAGTAAGAGGGTTGTACCGCTATGTTTCTGCAGACGGTATTCATTGGCGGATAAAAGATTCTGTTCCCCTCTTTAAAGACGGCTATGGAATGGACTCGCAGAATGTATTGGCCTGGATACCTTCGGAAAATCAATATGCCATTTATTTAAGAACCTGGACGGAGGATAAACCGGGAGATGCGAAACTGTTAAAGGGCGTGCGCACTATTGCGCGCTCGGTTTCAAAGGATTTCATTCATTGGTCGCAACCGCAGCGGATGCAGTTTGGCAATACGCCGCTGGAAGACCTGTATACCAATGCCACGCTGCCTTATTTCAGAACGCCGCAACTGCTGATAGCAATGCCTTTCCGCTTCTCGCCACATGCAAGCGTATTGAGCGAGGCAGAAATGCTCCGCTATAGTATTGATAAGAGCATGTGGAACGGCGTGTCGGACGCGGTGTTGATGACCTCAAGAGGCGGGAATGTTTATGACCGGAAATTTATGCAATCCTTTGTAAGGCCCGGCCTGGATGATCGTAACTGGGCCGCAAGAAGCAATATACCGGCCGTGGGCATTATTCCAACCGGCGAAAAAGAGATCTCCTTTTTTCTTACACGGGCTTACGGTACCCCCGATTGCTACCTGGAGCGGATGACCTTGAGGACCGACGGTTTTGCATCCCTCCATGCAGATTACCCCGAAGGCTATGCCATTACCAAACTTTTGCAGCTAAAAGGAGAAAAGCTTACGCTCAACTTTTCAACCTCTTCCATAGGATATGTAAAGCTTATTCTGCTTGATGAAACGGGAAAGGAACTACCGGGTTACGGTGCTGCGGATGCCCTGGTGTTGCGGGGCGACCGGATCGACGGGGAGGTACGGTGGAAAAGCGGCAAGTCCCTGGCCGATGTAGGTACCAGACCTGTAAAAATGAAATGGGTCATCCGCGATGCTGATATATATTCCTTCGAGGTAAGATAGCATCCGCGCGTGGCAAAAGAACAGGTTTGTTTTTATTCATTCAACGCTGTAAAGATGTATAAAAGAATAATTGTTTTATTGTGTGCCGTATTGTTTTACACAGACGGCCTGGCACAACCCGGCCGGCCAAACATCATATTGGTAATGGCCGACGACCTGGGTTACGGTGATGTACACTACAATGGTAACAAAACCGTAAAAACGCCCAACCTTGACCAGATGGCTGCCACCGGTATCCGCTTTACACGGTTCTATGCTGCGGCTCCTGTTTGCACGCCTACCCGGGCAAGTTGTTTAACAGGGCGCCATCCTTACCGGATGAATATGACCTGGGCCTCGGATAAAAGCCTGCCGCGCGAAGAATATACGCTTGCCGAAGCCCTCCGCGACGCGGGCTATGCTACCGGCCATTTTGGAAAATGGCACCTCGGGGATCTTTCAAAAACCATGAAGGACGGCTATGCGCCCGGCATGCCCGATCCGGCACAATATGCACCACCGTGGGAAAATGGCTTTGAAGAATGTTATAGCGTATATAGCTCTATGCCATCCTATAATCCCTATTATTTTGTAAGTCCGGATATGGGGTCGCCCGGATATAAAATGATCCAGGACCAGCCCATAGCCCCGGGACAAAGAACCGGCGGCTTTGTATGGAACACGAAAATATGGACCGGCCCCGGCCGTTTTACAGACGAATGGGTTGAGGGAGCGTTTGATAGCTTGGTCATGGACAAGGCGCTTGATTTTATAACCCGGAAAACCACGGCGCAACAACCCTTTTTATCCCTTATCTGGTTTACCACACCGCATACACCTGTGGTTGCTGGGAATAGCTACCGGGCCCTGTACCCCGGATTAACGATGCAGGAGCAGCACTGGTTTGGAGCCATTACGGCCATGGACGCACAAATAGGAAGGCTTCAGAAAAAACTGAACGAGCTCGGTATTGCGGAAAATACGGTGGTCTGGTTCTGCAGCGATAACGGCCCTTCATGGGTACACGATCTTAACTCCGCCGGAGGTTTAAGAGGCAAAAAAGGATCGCTTTACGAAGGGGGCATCCGCGTACCATCTTTATTGTTGTTTCCATCTAAATACAAGGCGCCGGCAGTGATCGATGCGCCTGTGACCACCAGCGATTTTTTTTCTACCGTTCTCAGCTGGGCAGCTGTAAAGAATCATGGTTCCGCAGTATTGGATGGAATCAATGCGGATGCTATCATCGCCCGTAAAGCAACACGCAGGAGCGTTCCCATAGGGTTTGCCTCGCCCGTATTGCAAACAGACGCCAGGGACGCAAAAGCCTGGACCAAATACGGCGGCCGTGCCCTTTGCTGGCTTGATAATGATTATAAACTGATCAGTACAGACGACGGAAAAACCTGGGAGCTGTATAACCTGGGCCGTGACCGGTCTGAGAAAAATAATATTGCAAACACCAATACGGTGCGGATGCAAGCCATGAAAGCCCAACTGTATCAATGGCTCAGTTCGGTGGAACAAAGTGCAAAAGGTGCCGACTACAGATAAAATAGGATGTTGACCAGCAACGGCTGCAGCTGTAAAACCGGAACGAAAAATAATACCACAAAAGCATATTAAAGGATAGGACTGTTTTCAGAACATGTAATAGTTTTAAATCAACAACAGATTTTTTTCAACTAACATAAGGGCTTATTATGTATTTAAATCATCGCTATCGAGCTGGCTCCATCCGGCGCTTCGGCAGGATTGCTGCTTTTTTGGCCTTTTTTTTATTGATCCACCAGGCTGTAAATGCACAGCTCAAAGTGCAGGGGAAAGTTACCATGCTTGATGGAACGCCGCTTGCAAATGTAACCGTGCAAAAGAAAAATACAATGCAGGCCGCGCTTTCTGATGGGCAGGGGAACTATTCGCTGGAAGTAAGCGGTTTAAACGGGGAGCTGGTGTTTACCCATGCCAGTTATGAACCGGTAACGGTTTTGATTGACGACCGCACAAAGATCGATGTGGTGATCAACGAAAAAGTTTCCAGTCTGAATGAAGTGGTGGTAACGGGTTATGGAAAGCAATCGCGCTCCAATATTACCACTTCCGTTACCAAACTGGACAAAAAAGTACTGGAAAATATCCCTTATGCAAATGCAGCTTCTGCGTTGCAGGGCACGGTTTCCGGCGTAAGGGTGCAAAGCACGAGCGGGCAGCCTGGTGCGGCGCCGCGGATCATTGTAAGGGGAGGCACCTCCATTGATAATCCCAATGGGGCGGCGCCGCTTTATATTATTGATGGTGTGGTGCGGATGGATATGAACTATATTAACCCGGACGACATTGAGTCTATACAGATCCTGAAAGACGCAGCCTCCACGGCCATTTACGGCGCAAGGGGGTCGAACGGTGTGGTGATTGTTACTACCAGGTCGGGCAAGGCGGGTAAAGCGAAAATAACCTATAACTATGACCTCATCCTTTCGAGGCCAGACCGGAAATATGATCTTTTAACGGCGCGGGATTTTATTTATTTCCAGCGGAAAGGGTTAGAAGCCAGCGGCAAAAAAGTGCCCAATAACCTGGCCCAGTTAAACCAGGCCGTGGCTGCGGGCACCGGCAATGATTTAACAAACAATACCCTGTTTACCACTCAGTACCTGACGCCCGCCAACCAGCATAAGCTTAACGAGGGATGGGAAAGTATGCCGGACCCGCTGGACCCCAGTAAGACCATTATATTTAAGAATACCGATTTTCAGGACATCCTGCTAAAGTCAAGCATCTCGCATAACCATGCCATAAATGTATCCGGCGGTACTGAAAAAAGCACGTTCAGTTTAAGCGGGGGCTATCTTAATAACGAAGGTATCGCCTTAAACACCGATTTTAAGCGTATCACATTTAATGCCTTTGGCGACCTGGCGGTAAACGATAAGCTAAAAGTTTTTGCACGGGTAAACTATACATACTCCGGTAACCACCAGGTGCCCAGAACTGATATTTTTAAAAGGGATATAGCAGCGGCCCCCACAACCAAATACCGGTTTGAAGACGGTACCCTGGCGCAGGGACAGTTCAGGTCGGTAGGGAACCCGGAGTATATTATGAATACAACGGTAGGTAAGAACGTAGCGGAAAATATTACATTTTCAACGGGGGCGCACTGGCAGCTTTTGCCGGAGCTCTCTTTTGACCCGCAGGTATCCTTGCTGCGGCAAAGCCAGGAAGGACGTAATTTTTTCAAAGCCTACTACGACGGCACCACGTATAACCAAACGCGCACGGCCTCCGGTACATATACCAAACTGATGCAGCCGCAGGTAGATGCGGTATTGAGTTATGCGAAGTCTTTTAAAGAAGTACATAATCTTGATGCAAAGGCGGGCTTCTCCTACTACAGTACGATCAATACCTCCCTGGGAGCCACCGGGCAGGGAGCGGTAACGGACCTTATTCCTACCCTGAATGCTTCCGCCCTGGCGGTATCTGTAAATGGTGCAGAAACGCAAACGAACCTTTACGGTTACTTTAGCAATATCAATTATGGCTTTAAGAGAAAGTACCTCCTCACCATCAATGCCCGGTATGACGGAGCCTCTAACCTGGGCGCCAATAATAAATGGGGCTTTTTCCCGGGCGTGTCCGCAGGCTGGAATGTAAATAATGAAAATTTCTGGAAGGCCGCCTCCGCGGTGTTCAATGTACTTAAACTGCGGGCCAGTTATGGGGTTAACGGAAATATCAGCGGGCTCTCGCCTTACCAGGCGCAGGGAGAGTACAATGTGGGAGCGGTGTACAATGGGAATGGTGCCATCCAGAATACAGTGATCCCCAACCAGGATCTGCAATGGGAGCGGTCAAAAACATTTGATCTGGGGCTGGACATCGGCCTGCTCAATTCGCGCATCACCGTTATTGCCGATGTATACCGCAGGGTAACAGACCATTTATTAACCAACCTGGCCTTACCGCATTCAAGCGGAATTTCCAGTGTGCGTACCAATTTTGGAAGTATGGAGAATAAGGGATTTGAAGCAGAGGGCAGTTTTAAGCTCCTGGCTCCATCCGCTGCGCTTCAATGGAATCTTTCCGTTAATGCCTCCTATGTAAAAAACAAAATTCTCAAACTGCCGTATAACGGCACGCCCAATAATCGTGTAGGAGGCTTCTATGTATGGAATGCGGCCGTTAATGATTATGCCTGGATGGGAGGACTGCAGGAAGGGCAATCTGTTGGCGATTTGTATGCCTATAAGCAAACCGGTATTTATGCAACAGACGAGGAAGCCGCTAAAGCGCCGCTGGATAAACTGATAGCAACGGCCGACAAAACCAAATACGGAGGCGATGTGAACTGGGCCGACCTGGATGGTAATCATATCATCGATGACAGGGACCGGATTTTTGTAGGAAATATTTATCCCAAATGGACCGGTGGTATCAGCAACAGTTTATCCTACAAAGGGGTGGAGTTGTATATACGGATGGATTATACTACCGGGCATACCATTTATAACGAAACCCGGGCAAGGTACCTGGGCCAGTTCTCGGGGCAGATGAATTTTTCAACAGAAGCATTACGCTCCTGGCAAAAGCAGGGAGATGTAACAGATATACCTAGGATCTACTGGGCCGATCAGAACGTGCAGACCAATTTATGGAGGGGCAATTCCCATTATTATGAAAAAGGAGATTTTCTTGCCCTGCGGGAAATAACGCTTTCCTATAGCCTGCCGGCACGGTGGACCCATCAGATCAAACTAAATCATATACGGTTTTATGCATCCGGCAGTAACCTGCACTATTTTTCCAGGTTCACCGGTTTAAACCCGGAAGATGGCGGATCCGATGACGGCCGTTATCCGCTGCCCATGAACATCGTGTTCGGGGCAAATATCACCTTCTGACCGTTCTTCATATCACTGCATTAAATTACGCGTAATGAAACAATATACATTTGGCCTTATACTGGTTTTGACAGCAGCGCTGGTAATTGTATCCTGCCAAAAGCAATTAAATCTGGAGCCCATCAGTAATATCTCCAGTTCGGTTTTCTGGAAAACGGATAAGGATGCTACGGGCGCTTTGTTTGGTATGTATGCGCGCTTAAAGACTGTGGCGCAGAGCGATCTTTTTCTTTTAGGAGAATCCCGGAGTGAATCGATGAGTGGCAGTGTGGCCTCTTCCGGCAGTTACCAGGGGTATATTCAGAATACGATCACGCCCATTAATACAACTGTAAACTGGCAGAAGATATACCTGGTGATCCACGATGCCAATCTGATCTTAAAATACGTGCCCGCCATTGGTTTTACCAGTGATGCGAACAAAAAGAACATACTGGCGCAGGCGTATACCATGCGGGCTTATTTATATTTTGTACTGGCCCGCAGCTGGGGCGATGTACCGCTGGTAACGGAACCTACCGAAGGGTATAGTGCCGAAACGACGCAACGGCCCAAAACGCCGGTGGCGGAAGTGTTCGGCCAGATCAAACGGGACCTGGACTCTGCAGCTGCCAATTTTCAGACGGATGCCTTTCCCGCGGGCCGTAACATGTGGTCGCGCCCCGCAATGCATACATTGAAAGGGGATGTATACCTGTGGACGGCAAAAGTACTGAACGGGGGGCAGGCCGATCTGACGGTGGCACTGGACGCGCTCAACAAAGCTGCCGCAGCGGATGCCGTTTTACTAAGCGATTTTAACCAGGTGTTTGATTATGCAAATAAAGGGAACAAAGAGATCCTGATGGGCCTGTCCTTCCGTTTACTGGACCCCGGCTCATTAGCCGTTTACGCCGATATGTATGCCGCATCTACCTATTTTCCCGTGGCGCTTATAGACCAGGCCACCCGCGATGCTGTAGGCGCCCTGGGAGGCGCACCGTATTGGGAACCCAGCGCCCTGGTGCGGAGCCAGTTTGATAATGATGACCGGCGGAAGAATGCTACTTTTATTGAGATCTATACACGGGATCCCAAAGATCCCAATCCGCCAAAATATCACAGCTCCGTAAATGTTAAGTTTAATGGTGTGGTGGATGGCGGCGTAAGAAAGTGGGTAGATGATCTGCCGCTGTACCGGTATGCAGATGTTTTACTGCTGAAGGCCGAAGTAAAGAATGCGATGGGAATGGACCCTGCGGAAGAAATAAATGCGATACGGTCGCGGGCCTATGGGACCAATATGCCGGCGCATCTTTTTGTAAGCGGCAGCAAGGCCTATAATGATGAGCAATTGCTGAAAGAACGGCTGCTGGAGTTCCTGTTTGAAGGAAAGCGCTGGTGGGACCTGTTACGGTTCAATAAAGCTTTTGAGCTGGTGCCCTCGCTGGCAAGCCAGGCCGATAAACAATATTTAAAACTTTGGCCCATAGCATTAACCACTTTAAGTCTGGAGCCTAAAGTAACTCAAAACCCGGGATATGAATAATCAAATTTTAAGTTTAGCAGGTAAAAAGATCTGGATCATTGGTGGAGCCGGCTGGCTGGGTCAGGCAACGGTATCTTTATTAAACGATGCCGGTGCAGCAGTGCTCTGCGCCGATATCAATGGCAGGGCAAAACAATTCCTGGAGGCAAACGGTTTGCAGGAAGCCGTGGCCGCAACGGACATAGACACCGGATCGGAAGAGGCGATCCGGAACTTTGTGGCGGAGCAGGCGGCCCTGCATGGAACACCAGACGCGCTGGTTGACATGACGTACGGCACCACTGCAAAAAAAATGGAAGAACTTACCGCTGCGGACTTTAACAGGGTGAACGGAGCCATAACAGCATCTTTTTTACTGGCAAGGGAAGTGGGGCAGCTTATGGCTGCATGCGGCAAAGGCAGTATCGTACTTTTTTCCAGTATGTACGGCATGGTGTCGCCAAACCCGGATGTATATGAAGGACTGGAGATGAATAAAAACCCCGTGGAATATGGTGCCGGCAAGGGGGCCATTATACAACTGACGCGGTACCTGGCCATCCATTGGGGCAAAAATAATGTGCGTTGCAATTGTATTTCACCCGGCCCTTTTCCCGGTACACAGATACAGGAAAAGAACCCGGAATTTATAAAGCGCCTGTCTGCTAAAACGCCGCTGGGCCGCGTGGGCAAACCGGTTGAGATTGCCGGAGCCGTGGCCTTTCTGGCATCAGACGCATCCGCTTACATAACCGGACATAACCTGGTAGTGGATGGAGGCTGGACAGCCTGGTAAAACAGAAACAGCGATTGGATCCAATGACAAGCAAATTATCACTCGGCGGTGTAACCTTTGGCCGTGAAATTGACGCATCGGCTGCACATGCATTGCTCAACTATGCCGTTGCAAAGGATATTCGTTTCTGGGATACGGCCGCCGTTTATGGTAACGGTGCTTCCGAGCAGATTATTGGCAGCTGGCTGGCCATGAACAAAATGCCCGCTACGCAAATAACGGTGGCTACCAAGATACCGCCGCCTTATACGGCAATATCGGTAACCACCGCTGTGCATCATTCTTTACAGCGGCTGCAAAAAGAAACGCTTGATCTTCTTTTTCTTCATAACTGGCACGAGAGTCTGTTGCAGGAAAACGGTATCATGCAGTTGAATGCCTTGTTGGATGCGGGGTTGATAAAAGCCATCGGGGTCAGTAATTTTAATGAGCACCAGCTGGAGGCGGTCTTAAAACTGGGATTGCGGGTAAGCTGCATCCAGAACAATCATAACCTTGCGGTGTCGGATCTTACAAAAGGCCTGATCGACCGTTGCCGGGCAGAGCAGATAGCCATCATTACCTACAGCCCTTTGGGGGCAGGATTCTTAACCGGTAAGCACCTTTCCGGTGTGGTGGATGGCTCGCGGTTCGACCTGATGCCGGCGCACCAGGAGATCTATTTTACCGCCGGCGCCCGCGAACGGTTACGTGTGCTCCTGAAGGTAGCGGAGAAAAGTGGCGATACACCTGCATTGCTGGCGCTGGCCTGGGCCCTGCACCAGCCTTTTGTTTCAACGGTTTTGATCGGCGTTCGTGAAAAACGGCATATCGATCAGGCCATAGCAGCCCTCCATTTTAACGGAGCGGTATTGCAGGAACTGGATCAATTGCTGATAAGCCCGGAGAATAAAAATTAGTATCATGATTCGGTAGAACCTGTGGCATGAAACCGGATTTTATAAATCAAATTTGAAACCGGAAATATCCGGTTACCGGATCTGGAAATAACAACTTTTATGGAACAATCAGACGAACAAAAATTAATCGTAACAAAAGACTGGTGGAAGGAAAATGCTGCAGGTGTTCCGCGGCTGATCACAGAAACGCCGGGGCCGCGTTCAAAAGAAATGCATACCCGGGCAGCCCGTTATATGAAGGGCCTGAGCAGCCAGGTAAAACTTTTTCCTGTATGTTTTGAAGAAGGCTACGGGGTTACACTTACGGATGTAGATGGAAACCGGTACCTCGATTTTTCTTCCGGTATCTATGTTACTTCACTGGGCCATTGTCATCCCAAAATTTCAGAGGCCATTGCCTATTGGGCAAAGAAGCTGATGAACGCACATGACTTCACCACGCCCGTTAAGGAGAAGCTGCTGGAAAAGATGGCGGATGTATTGCCGGGAAATCTGAATGCCATCCAGCTTTACAGTGATGGGGCTTCCGCCGTGGAAGCCGCGATCCGGGCGGCCCGTGCGATAACCGGCAAACACGAATTCATTTCGGGATACCGCGATTTTCATGGAAAAAGCATGGCGGCCGTAAGCTGTGCGCAAATGATACGGGGCGATGTATACAGCTACGGCCCCACAAGGGCTCCGGGCTTTTATATGGTACCACGTCCTGATCCATACCGCCCTTTGTGGACAAAGCCGGACGGTACAGTCGATACGGATCAATACATTACTTTCTATGATCAGTTTATTACAGAAAGCACGGTAGGTAATGTGGCTGCATTTGTACTGGAACCCGCCCAGGGGTGGGCCGGATCTATCTTTCCGCCCGATGATTTCTTTCCCAAGCTAAAAGCATTTTGCGAAAAGAAGAAGATCCTTTTATTTGACGATGAAGTACTGGCGGGCATGGGAAGAACCGGTGAATACCTTTGTATGAACCACTGGAATGTGCAGCCGGATATTGTAACCCTGGGAAAATCGTTTGGGAATGGATTTCCGGTAACCGCAATGGTACTGAAAGAGGAATACGGGGAGGCACTGGAAAGCATTTCCGCTTCATCCAGTTATGGCGGTAATCCGATGGCCTGTGCGGCAGCGCTGGCATCTATTGAAGTAATCGAAGAAGAAGGGCTGCTCGAAAACGTACGAACAGTAGGCGCCGCTATTATGAAACGCCTGGAAAAGATGAAAGCATCACACCCGATCATCGGCGATGTAAAAGGAAAAGGATTCCTGTTGGGTATTGAACTGGTAAAGGACAAAGCAACAAAAGAACCCTTTGCTGAAGCCGGAACCCTGGTGTATCAGAAGGCCTTTCAGCGCGGACTGGCATGGATACCGGCCGGGCATATCCTCCGTATGTCGCCGCCCCTCATCATGGATGAAGCCCATGCTATGAAGGGGATTGATATGATCGAGGATGCGATCTCCGACGTTGAAAAACAATTTGGGTACGTGTAAAAACAGAATCGATGCAAGCCATATCCGAACTACAAACAACAAATAAAACGATCTGCCTGCGGGGAAATGTGATGACCGGAGCCGGCTTCCAAAAGACGGCCGTCTGGTTTGAAAAGGGTGCCATCAGTGCCATAGGCGATGCCACCGGAGCTGATGAAGCACATACGCATATCATTGATGTAGGAGACGCGTTTATTGTGCCGGGATTTATAGACCTGCACATGCACGGTATTCATCAATACCTGATCGATAACGGTCCGGCCGATCTGAAACAGATTGCGCAGATCATCCTTCAGTACGGCATTACCAGCTTTTTGCCTACTGTTTGCCCGCGCAGGGAAGGAGAAGACATCACATTTTTGAAAACACTGGCAGTGATACAGTCTGAAGGCGCCAATATCCTGGGGTTTCACCTCGAGGGGCCCTTTATAAAACTGACCGGGTCCCTGGTGGCCAATACCGTTGCAAAGGCCGATCCCGCCCGGGTAAAGGCATTGATTGAAGCTACAAAACCGTATCGGTCCGTATTCAGTATATCGCCGGACCTGGATAATATTACGGATATCATTCCGCTGATGGCAGCAGGCAATACACCGGTGTTTATGACGCACACGGCAGCCAATGTGGCGCAAACCAAGGCCGCCATCGCGCTGGGCGCCTCCCATGCCACCCATTTCTATGATGTATTTCCCTGTCCGCCGGTTACGGAGCCGGGGGTACGCCCCTGCGGTATTGTGGAAGCCATACTGGCTGACGAACAGATCAGCGTGGACTTTATACTGGATGGGGTACATGTGGATCCCATCGCTGTAAAGATGGCAATGGTCTGCAAGGCCAATGGCCCGGGTAGCGTTTGTCTGATCACCGATTCCAATATCGGAGCAGGGTTACATGCAGGCCGGTTTATTTTTGGAGAGAACGGTGAAGTGGAGATTGCTTATAAAGGAGCACCGGTGCGGAAGACAGCCGACAATACCCTGGCGGGTAGCGGACTTACGATGGACCAGGCGGTACGCAATGCCATGGAGTACCTCGAGATCGGGTTAGCAGATGCCGTTACCATGGCCAGCACCAACCCGGCCCGTGTTTTGGGATTAGCTGATAAAAAAGGAATGATCGCTCCGGGATTTGACGCAGATGTAGTGGTGCTGGATGCCGGTTATCAGGTACTGCAGACCTGGGTTTCCGGTGAGCAGCGGTTTGTTAAAGAGGCCTGAAAGGAACCGGAAGTTATTTTGAGCAGTTGGTAATGAAACGTTGGTGATGAAATGTGCATAATAAAAAAATAAAATGATTCAGTTATGAGTGACTTTCAGTTTGAAGCATCACAATGGGTGCCGTTTAAAGATAAGGCGGTTATTGAAAAAGTACGGGCTATCAAAAGAGCCGATATTGAAAAACATGCAAATCCCGATTTTAATATAACCGTATATCCGGATGCAGATGTGGAGTATGTGTGGGTGACCGACCTGTTTACACGGATCTGGAAGGCCGCACAAAGCAATGAAAAACTGGTGCTGATATTGCCCAATCCCTGTCCTTCTTACCGGCACGTGGTACGCCTGATTAATGCCAATAAGGTAAGTTGTAAAAATATTTATGCGTTTGCAATGGATGAATATGCCGATGAACGCGGAAGGATTGCACCGGCCGGCTGGAAATATGGATTTACCTATGCCATGTTTCATTATTTCTACGATCGTATTGACCCTGCATTGCGCCCGGCGCGGGAGCAGTTTGTAGGGTTCACCGATAACAATATCAATGATTATGGAAAAATGATCGAAGACCTGGGCGGGGCAGATGTTTGTTACAGCGGACCGGGCTGGACCGGGCACCTGGCGTTTATTGAGCCGGATGCACCGGAGTTTGCCGGAGGCCTGGAGGAATGGAAAGATATGAGTGCACGTATTGTTACCTTAAGTCCGTTTACCCTGGCACAAAATTCATTGCATGGCAGCTTTGGAAAAAGCGGAGATCTTTCGGCGGTGCCACCCAGGGCCGCAACCATCGGGCCCAGGGAAGTGATCCGCTCCAAACACCGGGTAGATACCCATTCCATTACCGTGCATGGTACAACCACTTCCTGGCAGCGGCTGATGACCCGGCTGGTATTGCACGGACCGGTAACGCCACAGATCCCCGAATCTATATTGCAAACGTTAAGAACCGATGTGCTGGTGTCCGAAACTGCCGCGATGGATATTGAGCCGGACTGGAACAAGGGATATTAGCAGGCGGAGGTTAGTTGTCAGTTATCAGTCATCAGATGCCGGCAATCAGATGTTAGAAATCGGCAATGAAACAGGGCTGATGGCGCAATGCTAAAAGCATACAGCCGAATTCTCAAATCTCAAATCCCGAATCTCGGATCTCGGATCTCGAATCTCAAATCTCAAATCCCAAACCTCAATTCTCCAATGATAAAAGCCGGGGCATTTGCAATTGATATCACCCCCCAAAAGAATCTTCAGCTGGCAGGCTATCCTTTTGTAGAACGGAAAAGCACCGGCGTGCATGACCCGCTGCAGGCCAGTGTACTGTATCTTCATAGCGAAGGAAAAGCACTGCTTTTTATATCCTGTGATCTTATTTATGTGGGCCGGGCAACAGCCCTGCGCGTGCAGGAGCAGGTCGAAATAACGCATGGCATTCCCAGGCAGCATATAATGATCACCGCTACGCATACCCATTCCGGGCCGGCTACGGTAACATTTATTGCAGGGGCACACGATGCCTTATTGCAGCCGGTAGATGCGGCCTATCTTGCTTTTCTTGAAGAGCGGATACTGGAAGCGGTACAACAGGCCATTGCACAGGCCGTTATTGCTGAAGCAGGTTTTGCAAAAGCAGACGCCACGGGTATCGGCACCAATCGCCATCACCCCGGTGCAGCATCGGACCTGAACGTGCCGGTATTGATGGTACGCCGTAAGGCAGACGTTTCCGTAATGGCCTGTATGGTCATTTGCAGCATGCACCCGACGGTGTTGCATGAAGACTCAACCCTGTACAGCGGCGATTTTCCCGGACTGGCAAGAACGATTTTGCAGGAACATTTTTCAGCAGACACCGTATTCCTGTTTCAATTGGGAACAGCAGGCAATCAAAGTCCCCGGCACGTAACAACAGGTAATACATTTAAAGAAGCGGAACGCATTGCGGGTATCCTCGTAAATGCCATTATCACTGCCATACAGGGTGTCCGGTATCAAAGTACGCTTGAAATAACAACCGCCAGGGCAAATCTTACACTGGTACGTAAAGCGTTCCCGCCACCGGCAGATGCCGCCCAATATGTGGCCCTATGCAAAAACGCGCTGGATACCGCCCGGGTGGGCGGGCACACTCCGCAGGAGATCCGCTCGCGGGAGGTGAATTGGTTTGGTGCAAAAGAAATGGCCCATCTTTCTGTACTGGCAGCAGGCGGGCAACTGGAGGAAGCGTACCGGAAGACGGAGCAGGCGGAGATCCTCATCTTTAAAACCGGTTTGTTTACCTTTATTGGATGGCCGGGAGAGATCTTTGTAGAATACGGTCTTGAGATCAAGAAGAGCTACCCCGATGCGGCGGTGATCACATTGACCAACGGAGAATTGCAGGGGTATATCGTAACGCCCGAAGCAGCATCCCGGGGTGTTTATGAAGCATCAAATGCCATTTTTGATCCATCCTGCGGGAAGCTCCTCGTAGCAAAAACAAAAACCTTATTAGATACATTACAATAAAATGTTGTTCTTGGGCATTGATATGGGAACCAGCTATTTTAAGGCCGGGCTCTTCAACACGGAAGGAGTGCTGGTGGGCTCGGGCAGGGTAGCTGTTCCCAGGCGCAGCGAGGGGCTGGAGGTAACATTGGATACCGGCCGGTTCTGGCAATCTCTGCAGCAATGCATCCATATGGCTTTTAAAGAAGCAAAGGCCGACCAGGGGGCCTTAACGGCAATGGCCTATTCCTCCCAGGCCAATACGTTTATACTGGCGGATATAAAAGGGCAGCCCCTGACACCGCTGATACTCTGGACGGATGAACGGGCTCCGGAAGACCCGGCGCTTGCCGCATTTGCAGCAAAAGCGCAATGGATGCAAACAACCGGTATCGGTATCCCCTTCGGCGCCGGTTTTTGCATCAGCAAAGTTAAATGGTTTCAGGAGCAGGAGCCGGACCTGTGGCAGCAAACAGCGGCCGTTTTAACCTTACCGGATTACGTTACATGTTGTCTTACAGGAGCGCGGCTGTTGGATACAAGCACGGCGTCGTTGCTGGGCCTGATGGATGTGGAAAAACAAATATGGTGGCCGCATGCCCTTGAAGTATCGGGTATCAGCAATGCGCAGCTTTCACCGTTGTGCGCAATCGGTACGGATAGCGGCCGGCTAAAGCCGGGAAACCCCCTGGGGCTTCCCGCAGGTGTTCGGCTATTTGCAGGAGGGCTGGATCATCATATGGCGGCAGTGGGAGTGGGGATCGGTGCAAAAGCAACGCTCAGCGAATCGACCGGAACGGTGATTGCCGCGGTCTTATACAGCCATAATAAAAAACGCTTAAAAGATGTTTGTATGGCACCGGCGCTGGAGCCGGGGGCCTATTTTAAAATGAGCTTCGACCGGAACGGGGCCGGCGCACTGGAATGGTACCGGAAAACCTATGCCATGGAATATACGATGGAGGCCCTGCTCGAAATGGCGGCAACGGTTGCTGCCGGATGTGATGGGTTGGTGGCCCTGCCCTGTGCACATATGTATGCCGGCAAGAGCGGGTTCTTACATCAGCAGGACCGGTTTCATCACGGCCATTATATACGGGCCATTATGGAATCGACCGCCGTAAGTTTAAAACAACTGATCAGCCGGGTAGATACAGAACAGGAAAGTTATGCCGTGTTTTCTACAGGCGGGGGCGCTAAAAGTGCATTATGGGGCCGTATTAAGGAAGCGGTGATCCGGCGCAGTTTTTATCGGAATAAAAATAATGAAGCAGCCTGCAGAGGGGCTGCAATGGTAGCCGCTGCAGGAGCCGGTGTTTTTGCTACCGTTTTTGAGGCGCAGCAATCCTGGTTACCAGGCGAATGAAGTATCTTTCAAAAAATGAGAAAACGAAAATTAGGCAGCACCGGTATTGAAGTTTCCGAAATGGCTTTCGGAACGGTAGCCCTGGGGCTTCCCTATGGGCTGGGCATTGAGCATGAGTCGCAATTGCTTCCGGAAGACCAGGCCATCCAATTGCTGCAGACAGCGCTGGACCAGGGCGTGAATTTTTTTGATACAGCCCGTCAGTATGGAAAAAGTGAAGCATTGCTGGGACGTGCATTCCGGCAACGGCGGCAGGAAGTGATCATTGCAACAAAATGCGCACATCTCCGGCAGGGAGGCCATACGTTGCCGGCAGAGAAAGAGCTGGCCGCAGCCATTGAGCGATCGCTTGGAGAAAGCCTGGATGCCTTGCAAACCGGTTATGTAGACCTTCTGATGCTGCATGACGGTGATGAAGAAATGATCCGGCATAACGGCATTAAAAAAATATTTGAGCGGTATAAAAAAGAAGGGGTCATCCGGGCTACCGGTGTTTCTACCTACACGCCCCGGGAAACAAAGGCGGTAATGGATAGCGGGGCATGGGATGTGGTGCAGGTGCCCTTTAACCTGATGGATCAGCGCCAGGCAGTATTGTTTGAAGAACTGGAGCAACAGGGTATGGGCATCGTGATCCGTTCTGTACTGCTAAAAGGATTGCTGAGCGAAAGAGCAGAGGCCTTGCATCCCGCATTAACGGAGGTAGCGCGGCATATTGCAGCCTATGCCCCGCTGGTAAACGCCTCCGGATTGCGCTTGCCGCAACTGGCAACTAAATTTGTATTGTCGTTTCCGCAGGTGTCTTCTGTGCTGGTGGGCATCGACCGGATGGAATACCTGCGCGAAGCGCTGGATACCGTTGCGGGAAAGGCCCTGGAACCGGAATTTTTTGAGCAGGCACGAAACGCGGCCTTTAAAGATCCCGACTTTTTAAACCTGCATAACTGGAGTGTGCAGGGGTGGTTAAAATAAAAATAAAGCGATGATTAAATTAGGCATGATCGGAATGAGCGAGGGCAATGCGCACCCGTATTCCTGGTCCGCAATTGTGAACGGCCGGTTCGACGCAAACGAAATTACAAAGATCGGCTATCCGGCGGTGGCGGCCTATCTGCAGGCGAATAAAGAAACACTGGGGCTTCCGAAGGCGCGTGTTACACATGTATGGGCACAGGAGCGCGCAATAGCCAACAGCATTGCACAGGCCACCGGTATTGCACATATCTCCGATTCGCTGGAAGCAATGGCCGCAGAAGTGGATGCGGTGCTGCTTTGCCGGGATGATCCGGAAAACCATGTGGCAATGGCCCGCCCATTCCTGGAAGCGGGAGTACCCCTCTTTATTGATAAACCACTGGCGGCTACAAAGGCCGACCTGGATTGGTTTGCAGCGGAAGCGGAGAAAGGCCGTTTCTTTATGTCCTGTTCTTCGATGCGCTATGCCGGCGAATGCCGTGCGGTTCGGCAGGATCTTCCCAACCTGGGGCCTTTGCAGCTGATAACCGCGGTTGGTAAAAAAGACTGGATCAAATACGGGGTGCATATGCTGGAGGCGGTTTTTGCCATCGTGGGTAACTGCCGCGTGGTTTCGGTTATCAATACCGGCGACGCCGGAAAAGAAATTGTGACGCTTGAATTTGAAGACGGGCTTAAAGCCACCCTCCATTTATTTATGGATATTGCGGGTACCTTCCAGGTATCTGTATTTGGAAAAAACGCCTGGCGCATGGCCGATATAAAAAACTCTTATGCCATGTTCCGCGATAATATTATTGAATTTATCCGGTCGGTTGAAGAGGGAACACCGCGGATTGCATTTGAAGAAACGCGGCGGATCATGCAGGTGCTGATCGCTGCACAGGAAAGCCGGGAAGCGGATGGTAACAAAATAATGATGGATCAATTATGAATGTAAAAGACCTGTTGAGTTTAAAAGGAAAGATCATCCTTGTTACCGGTGGGGCCGGTAATTATGGTAAATGCATCGTAGAAGGCATGGCGGAAGCCGATGGAACGGTGATCACTGCTTCCCGTAACCTGGAGGCCAATCATACGTTTGTGCATGCGCTTAGGGAACGGGGACTGGATGTACATGCCCTGCAGCTGGACCAGGGGGATGCGGTATCGGTCAGGGAACTGAAAGCAGCCATTGAAAAGCAGTTCGGAGCCCTGCATGTTTTTGTGAACAATGCGGTGGCCCGCCCTATGGCAACCTATGATGCACCTATGGAGGATTTTGCCGAATCCATGCGGGTGAACGCAACCGGGATGGTTGACCTGATGCGGGAGCTGACGGAGCTGATGATCCGGAGTGGGGGTGGCAGCATCATTAACATCGCTTCCATGATGGGCATGTTTGGCCCGGATCTTTCCAATTACGAAGGTACTACCATGACACAGAGCCCGCCTCCCGATTATTATTTTCACAATGCGGGGCTAATCAATCTTACCCGTTACTGGGCACGTATGATGCGTGGAAAGAATGTGCGCGTAAACTGTGTAAGCCCCGGTGGTTTGTTCAATAACCAACCAGAGCGGTTTCTTGAAAATTATACAAAAAAAGTACCTTTAGGGCGGATGGCTAACCCCGATGATATAAAAGGCCTGATGGTGTTGCTGGCTTCAGAGGCCGGGGCATATATCAATGGTGAAAATATTCTGATGGACGGCGGTTTGAACGCATAAAAATATTACAATGGCAATACAATCGATCAACCCCTTAAACGGGAAACGGATTCAAACATACAAAGAGGAAACGGCAAAAACAGTAGGCGGGAAAATTGAAGCCGGGCATAAAGCATGGCTGAAATGGCGGGGTACCTCATTTGAAGAGCGCGGACGTTTGCTGTTGAAAACGGCCGCGGTATTACAGCAGCAAAAACACGACCTGGCGGTATTGATGGCCCGGGAAATGGGCAAGCCGTTAAAGGATGGAGTCGCTGAGATCGAAAAATGCGCATCGGTATGCACCTACTATGCGGAAAAAGGCGCTGCTTTTTTAAAAGACGAGAAGATAAAAACAGAAGCCCGGAACAGCTTTGTTACCTTTCAGCCCATTGGAGTGGTACTGGCGGTAATGCCCTGGAATTTTCCATACTGGCAATGTTTTCGCTTTATTGCACCTGTGTTAATGGCCGGTAACACCGGGCTGTTGAAACACGCATCAAATGTGCCCGGTTGCGCGCTGTCTATAGAACAGGTGCTTTTAAAGGCCGGTTTTCCTAAAGGCGTTTTTCAAACGCTTCTGGTAGGCAGTAAGGCCGTAAAAACGATCATTGAACATCCGCTGGTTAAAGCTGTTACCTTAACCGGTAGTACGGAAGCAGGCCGGCAGGTGGCCGCACAGGCCGGCAGTCAGATAAAGAAAACAGTGCTGGAACTGGGCGGTAGTGATCCGTATGTGATCCTGGAAGATGCTGACCTGGAGCTGGCGGCTACGGTTTGTGCCCAGAGCCGGCTGATCAATAATGGTCAGAGCTGTATAGCGGCAAAACGATTTATAGTAGTAAAGCAGGTGGAACGGGAATTTGTGCGCCTGTTTAAGGAAAAAATGAGTCATAAGCAGCTGGGTGATCCACTGGATGCGGCTACCAGCCTGGGACCCATGTCCCGTGCAGATCTCCGCGATGAGCTGCATCAGCAGGTATTGAAAAATATAGCGGAGGGCGCCGTTTGCATCCTGGGAGGAACGATTCCTGCATTTAAGGGCAGGCACGCATTTTATACCCCCACTATTTTAACAAATGTAAAAAAAGGCATGACCGGTTACAAAGATGAACTCTTTGGCCCGGTAGCCTGTGTAATAACCGCACGCAACGAAGCACATGCCATAGAAATAGCAAATGATACCAACTTTGGACTTGGTGCTGCCGTATTTACCCGGGATGTAAAAAAGGGCGAACGCATTGCCCGGGAACAATTGCAGGCCGGGGCCTGCTTTGTAAATACCCTGGTTAAATCGGATCCACGCGTACCTTTCGGTGGCATTAATCAATCAGGTTACGGACGGGAGCTGGGCAGCTTCGGGATCCGGGAGTTTGTGAATATAAAAACGGTGTGGCGGTAAATGGCCCTGATATCGCCAGGTATTGTTTAAAACAAAGCACTGTGCTAAATAGCAACGATCCTGTCCTGTGCAGGTTTACGGGCTGATAACGATGGGAAGGCGAAGGAGCAATTAAATCGGGTGCGTGATGCCGGTAGTTCCTGCCGCAACTGCTGTGTGCTACTGGGAACGGGTGGCTGGCAACCCCGGGCTTTTATAGGATACCGGACTGCCGATGTTACATGATCTGTTGGCCGTCGATACGGGTGCTGTGCGCGGCGCAGTCGGTACAGTAACGATCGGCTCTTTTGTTGCCGGCTGGTATCCGCGCGGTGTTTTACTGCATGTTGCGTTTTATACGATCGCTGTCCTGGATCTGCAGGCAGTTATAAAGATATGCTTCAGTAAAAAATGTATAATACTTAAACGCCGGTACTGCTATGCGGTATTGTTGGTGCTTTGCCTGGTGATGCTTAATACACGCGTTCAATACAGCTTCAATCCGCAATTTGAAAAGTATCCTGATGCCGGACGGCGGCTTGTTTAAAAGCGACTTTGTGATCTCAATAAGAGCCCTGCACTTCTGTGTTGAAAAGCGGTAGTGGCGGCCGGATAAGTGGTTTCCTGTATCCACATTTTAATAAGGTAAGATTTGCTGAAAGCAGGAGCGGCCGGCTGCTGCTTTCAGCATGATCAAAATGCGTGCAATGCCCGTGTATGCTAGAATGCAGCCGCGGGACTAATACTTTTTAATTGAATTTTAGTAGTATTTTTTACTATCAATCTTGACGAAATTTTAAGAAATAATTTTCTTTTATTTTTAAAAATATTCGATTGCGTAACTGCTTCTGCTGCTTAGAAGTATAGGGAGAGCATTAGTCAAAATGTAAATTAACTCAAATATGCGAATTGCCTTCGGTATAAGAAATTTGATTTTCTGTCAGCTGATCATTTCCTGCTTTGTATTGATGCCATTGGTAACTAAATCCCAGACCGGCGGCCAGGGAAACGAAGATTCTTTATCGACATCGGCGCATGCAGACCAGTTTAAAGCGGCGCTTCAGAAAACAAATAGTCCGCGCCTGAACGACACCATTGGCCGGGACATGCAGGTTCGCATCGATGGTATTTCGAAAACACCGTTTATCTCGTTACAGCAATATCTGAAGGGAAATGCACCGGGCCTGTTTGTTAAAGAAGAGAATGGGGAACCCGGCAGCGAACAGTTTATGTTTATAAGAGGAATGTCGTCGCCGCTGTTTACGAAACAGGATGTATATGGCCTGCAGCCGGTTGTGTATCTGAATGGCACACCCCTTACCCAGGAAAATGCGTTCAGCTATTATATCCAGCGCTACGATTTTAATAAACTGGGTTCGGGTACCAATCTGCTTGCGGCACTGGATATAAATAACATCCGCAGTATTGAAGTACTTAAAACGCCGGCGGATATTGCAACGTTGGGCCCTCTGGCAACAAACGGCGCTATTTGGGTTACCACCAAAGTGGCACAGCCTGCTGCAAAACCCGTTATTAATTTTGATTCCTATGTAGGCATTTTAAGCGCTCCCAAAATAAAGACCGTTAATGCGGCCTATGAGAATGATTTCCGGAAGCGCTATTACGATGCATACGCTACGCCCGAGCAGATGGCCGCTTATCCCGTTTATGTAGCCAATCAGTACGATAAGAATTATTATGGCCCTTCAAACTGGAACGCCATTTATTATACATCAAAGCCCGTTTATTATGTAGGGTTTGGTATAAACGGGGGACACGACCGGGCAAGCTATCGCTTTAATATCAGTGATACCAGGGACCGTAATTTTGATGATACCCGATTGGACCGTTATGCAGTAACCTTCGGTATGAATATGCTGCCATTGAAATGGCTGACCATTTCCAGTAATATTCATGCTGCCCGTACGGACCGCAACCGGAATAAAAGCCTGAGAGACCGGTTTGCCGAAACAAGATTTGTTCCCGATCTTACCAATCCGCTTTCGCCTAACCGGGAGGCATACCAGTTGTACCTGGATAAATACCGGACAGCTATCGACGATAATAAAAATAATGCGATTTCCGGCGATTTCTCGGCCACTGCCGATTTCCGGAACCTGCAGGTAAAAACCCAGCTATCCATCGACTATGAAGAATCGTTGAGGGATGTTTTCTGGGGAAGCGATCTTATGGATGGCAACAGTTTTATTTCTACGTATTACGGACTGGCCCAACGGACATCTGTAAAAAATACGATCCGTTATATGATCCCGCTGGTCGATAACCGGCACCAGGTACGGTTGGAAGCAGGCCAGAGCTATCTTGCAGATTTTTTTAAGTACGATTATATTTACGGGTACAACACGCCCAATGATTTTATTAAGATCAAATCCGTGCTTGTAAACGGATCCAACTATTCGAATAACGATAACATATTTGCTTACCCGTTCAGCGATAATTTAAAGGCCCGCCTGTCTTCGTATTACGGAAGGGTCGGGTATTCCTTTAAAAATATCTTCAATATTGATGCGGTTGGCCGGTACGATGGCTATTCGAGTTTTTCACCTACAGACCGGTGGTTGCTGACCCCTGTGGTGGCAACCAGCCTTAATATGCACGAGCTGCTGCCGGGCAACGGGCTGTTCAGCACGCTTGTCCTCAGAGCTTCGTGGGGAACATTTGGCAAACTGATCCAGGACAGCCGGTTTAAATTAGGTCCGCAATACAGGGTTGACCTGGGATATTCCGATGAACCCGTAATCGGCGGCAGCGGCGGGTATTCGGGCATTTCACAACCCTACACCTTTGGCTGGATCAACCGGTATTATAACTGGCCGTTTAGCGAGAAGCTGAATATCGGGGTGGATCTGGGATGGCTGAACGATCGTGTGATGCTGACGGCAGATTTTTACAATAACAAGGACAAGAATATGATCGTGCCCACCTCGGTGGCATCTGAAAACGGGTTTAGCTATAAATGGGTACAGGGTATGGCCGTTCAGAACACCGGGCTGAACCTGGGCATTACGGCAGATGTGCTGCAGCATGCACGGGGATGGAGCTGGCAGTTCTTCACCAACTTTAACTGGAATAAGAACAAATTGCTGAAACTGCCTTATGACCTTAAGGAAATCGAATACGGGGATATGAAACTGGAGATCGGAAAGTCTACAGACAGCTATTGGGTATTTGAAAACCAGGGCATGATCCACACGGCATCTGATATACCGGCGGGCAGAACCCATACAGACGGTTCTGTATCTCCGATGACGTTTGGTGGTACCATTCCTTTTTCGGTAGGCGACCCGCTATGGGCAGATGTAAATAACGACGGTGTTATTGATCAAAATGATAAGGTATTGAAGGGACATTTTATGCCCGTATATACCGGAGGTATCGGAAGCACGTTGTCGTTCCGGAATTTCAATCTTGATTTTATGTTTTATTACGCCCTGGGGCAGCAACTGCTGAACCAGCTGACTTCAACAAAGCTTGACTTCATCAATAGTGAAAACTCGAGGGATATTTCCTCGGTAAAGGAAATCACATACTGGCAGCAAACATTCAACTACAATGCCTATCCGTTATATAATCCCTGGAGCGGTGTAATCCCTTACAGAGCGGATCAGGATCTGTTCCTGGAAGACGCCGGCTTCATGAAGCTGCGGTATGCAACGCTGGGATATGACCTGGCATCCCTCGATTACTTTAAAAAGAAAAAGATCCCCAGGATGCTTGTGTATGTTACGGGAACCAACCTGTTTACACTTACAAAATTTTCAGGGGGCGATCCGGAACAGGTCAATTACAGGGGCGCTTATACCGGGTATACGCTTCCATTGGTTACTTCCTATTCCCTGGGCGTAAAAATAAATTTTTAAAAATAAAAACAGAAGCGATAATGTATAGCCTGAATAAATACATTTTTAATAAAGTTGTGTTGCTTTTGTTCCTGGTATCTTCAATGTCTGTTTCCTGTACAAAGCAATTGGATATTGAGTCTACTGAAGCGGCCAGCTCTATTAACATGTGGCAGTCTTATGATGATGCCAAGTCCGCGCTTGTTGGCTTGTATGGACTTGCCAGGGCCGCGCTTGCCAACAACAATGCCCATTGGCTTTATGGTGACCTGCGGCTGGCAGACTTTGCTACGCCCCGTTCGGGTTCTTACATCGAGGCGATCATTAAGAACCGGCTCAACGAAGACCTGCCGGGGATGGAGGATCTGAAAGACTGGCGGCGGTTTTATGCGGCAATTGATGCCTGTAATACATTTATCGAAAAATCAGGAGGATGTCTTCAGGATACCCGGTATTCCGCATTATATCATAAGGTGGATGTGGCGCAGGCCCATATATTAAGGGCATTCCTGTACCTGTACATCTCCCGCATCTGGGGAGATGTGCCCCTGGTTACTTCTGCTACAACAGAAGGGCTGAATACCAATCTTACAAGAACCCCGCAGCGGCAGGTACTTGATTTTTGTATCAATGATGTTAAATTCTACCTGGACAGTCTGCCTACCGAATACGGAGGTAATGATCAAAGCAAGTTGAAGTTCAGCGGCCCGTACTATGGTAAAACATGGGCCCAGATCGGCAATTTTTATTGGGGATACTGGCAGGGCATGACGGTGCTGGCGCAAATTTATGCCTGGATGGGAGATTACGAGCGGCTGGAACCGGTAGCCCGGAAAATATGGGATAACCTGGCACAGGCACGCACACAGCTTGTAGGCTATCAGAATGCAACCAACTATTTAACCGGCAATAACAGCATCTTTTATGGCAACGGTGTTATCGGAAGTTATTGTTACCAGTTGCTTTCGTTGTCCTATAATATGGACAATAAGGAATCGGGGCCCAGCGGGGTGGGGCATATGGAGTCGCTTACCCTTGCCAATCCATATGTTCCCCGGCAGAAGCCTGATATCTATGTTCCCCGTGATACCATCGACCGTTTATTTTATAGCATTACGGATCTGCGGCATCCCTACCAGTCGGCTGCCAGCAGTTATCAGTCCGTATATTTTACCAACTATTATGCTTCCATTCCCATATTGTCCAAGTTTAAAACCTTTGCCCCTGCTGCCAACGGGTTTTCAATATATGGTTCCTGCATTCCCCTGGCAAGGGCCGAGGATATCTGCCTGTTACTGGCCGAATGTTACCTGTATAACGGTACCGTGGGTAATGCCCAGGGATTTCTTGAGAATATAAGGTTGCAACGGTTTACCAACGGGTTCGCCAATAACTTGAGGCCGCTGGGTTCGGGTGGTCCTGTATACATTCCAACGGACCGCAGCCGGGAGAACGGGCTGCTGTGGAATATCTTCAGGGAACGCAGGATTGAGCTGATGGGAGAGGGATATGCATGGTATGATCTCATCCGCTACAAAAAATACCTGGCCAATGATTACGAATTTAATAAGCTGGTAGAGCAGGGGGGTATTTACTGGCCGGTAAGCCAGCGGGTGCTGGACAACAATCCGCTTATAGAACAAAACTCTTACTGGAAGCGATAATCTTAATTCCTGAATATTATGAAGCAACTGTCTGTTATTTCTTCCGTGCTGCTGGTGGTGCTGCTTACCTGTTCCTGCAAGCATGACTATGGAACCTATTACGATTATAAGCCGGCATCAACCGTATATGACGGAAATGTAATGAAGTTTCTTCAGGAAAATCATTTTGATTCAATGGTAAAAGTGCTGCATAAATATCCTGATATTGTGGCCCGCCTTAATTCGACGGATAGTCTCACTTTGTTTGCGATCCCCAATAAATCCTTTGAGATGGCGATCAATAACTTTAACACCAACAGGGCCCGCGCAGACAGCCCGGTATTGTATATTGATCCGGCACATTTGAATTTGGAACAGGCTGATTCCGGACGTTTCAATAACCAGATGATGCGCTTCCTTATCTCCCGCTATATTATTCCCGGCATCTGGAGCTTTGATGTGCTGGCCCGGTCTTCTACAGGCATCATTTTAAAATCGATCAATTACGATTATATGATGAACCTGAGAGGTGTTCAGCAAAATTCAACAGGTGCCATTAACGGAGGACCCAAGATCATAGAACTAAGGGATATGAACTTTTCCCTGTATGATGCATACTGGAAGCCGGCACTTACATCCTCGGTTAATACCGTACGGGCAGGCAATGTACTGGTGCATGTGTTGGCGGACGATCATGAATTTGGGTTCTCAAATTTTTTTGACTACATGAATACACCCTACATTCTGCGAAATGAGTGGAAACCGTTGTCATGGGTGTCCCAACAGCCGTCCACGGTTTATGGGGGCACTGTTTCGCATTTGTTTGATAATAACCTGAACACATACTGGAATACCAAAAATACGGGTACGATGCCACCGCCGCCCTTCTGGTTTATAGCGGATATGACGCATGCCTATGATGTAACGTCTGTAGCCATCCAGAATAAAGCGGAGTGGACCAGCGGGGAGCTGATGGTAACGGCCTTTACAACAGAGTTTGCTCCGGATGGGGCCAATCTTAACGATCCTGCCGTATGGTCGCCACCGGATACCTTCCGGTTGAAGCTGGTGAACGGAACCGTGGGATTACAGGCCAAGCAGCGGTTCTACCTGCCTGTTACGCGCAGGGGGCGGTATTACCGGTTTACGGTTATTGCAAATTACGGGGGCTTTGCATCCTATAAACAATGTAACCTGGCTGAAGTGTGGTTATACTAAACAAATATACGTTCGTACTTATGCGCTATTTATATTTACTGATATGCTTTTGGGTGGCAGGATTGCTCCTCCTTTTATCATCATGTAAAAAGAATTTTCCGGCAGACCGTGATTCGATCGATCCGCTGGCAACATTTACACGCACATTTTATGATCCGACACTGGGGCGGAATACGGTGTTCTCGGACAATTTTAATGCGGCCAATTCATCGCAGCCGCTTGCGTTTACGATGCTCAACCTTCGGCGGTATAATGGTGATCCTGCGCCGGAACTTACCGACAGCATCTACCCGATCTGGGTATGGAAGGACGGCGGCGCTTATACCGGCAAAGAAACCTCGCTGGCCGAAATAGAAAACAAACGTAAAATCGAGAACCACCGGGTCTTTGAAATAAGACAGCATTCCGGCCAGCTGGTAACCTGGTCCGGCATGGATCTGAGCCATATACGTTCACAACCCGATTCGGGATATAAATTCGACGTAAAAGTTTCCAATTCCGGTGGCGTAAATTATTATTATAATTTACGGTTCATGCCCCGGAAGGCCATTCCATATGCACCTTCCAACTATAATCCCGAAACGGGTATGACAACCGGCCCGGCAGTATCTTATCCTGCCAATGGCATCACTCTTAGTAATGTTCAGCGGCTTAAAGACGGATTGGGAATGCAGGAGAGCGAGGTAGATGTTTATTTCACAAAAAAAGGCACCGGCAATAGTCTTACGTTTAAATTCCTGGATTCAGCTTTTGCGCCGATAGACCCGCGGTTATTTAATACTACAGACTGGCCCGGTCTGGTGCACGGCTTTGATATGAAGTTAACGGATACTGCGGTTGTTTACCAGGTGGCGTATCCGATACCACTGGGGCCCATTCCCACAAAGTATACAAATGCTGCGGCTACCCGGGCTGCTGTAACATTTTCTTATTACCGCAAGGGCACGGCCGGCTTTGGATATGTTTGCGCGCTCGCATTTAATTACGCGATATATGAAAGGGGCGACTGGGAGATTGCTTTTCAATTCAGGAACAGCTCTCCGAAATTTTCTAATGATTGATGATCGAAAATAATTAACCAGGAATCGCTGATTATGGATAAAATTTTTACCGTTTTGTGGCTGCACAACCCAACGAGATGCTCCATATCCCGTTGTAATAAAAGGCAAAGAGGAACTATGCGTTTCCATCTGCTGCTTCCGGCATTTTTGTTATTGATGTGCTCCATCCGTGCGCATGCGCAAACCGTTCGGGGCACTGTATTTGATGAACAGAACCGGTTGCCGGTGGGCGGTGCTAACGTAACGGCCGGCGCCCGCGGGGTGTATACAGATAGCGCGGGCCATTTTGAGATCCGTGCGGCGGTAGGTACCACGCTTGCTGTAACCCATTTAAACTATAGCCCTGCTACCTACCCGGTAAGCGGGGGAGAAACCAATATCGAAATTTACCTGAAGCCGGCATCCGGGGCGCTTACAGATGTGGTGGTACAGGGGTTTACCAAAAAGAGCCGCTCATTGGTTACCGGTGCATCAACTGTAATTACTGCAGATGATATTAAAGACGTACCGGCTGCCAGTGTAACGGAATTGCTGCAGGGAAAGGTGGCAGGCGTAAATATTCAGAATACTTCGGGTATGCCGGGTGCCAGGGGCTCCATCTTTCAGCGCGGGCTATCCAACATCAATGTGACGGGCGATGGCAATAATGCCTACCTCGCATCGGGTCAGCCTTTGTTCATTATTGACGGCGTGCCGATTGATCCGAATGAGGATACCGAATATGGTTTTGCCCAGGCCGGCGGCGGAGCGAACCCCCTTTCGGTGATACCGCCCGAAGATATTGAAAGCGTTGAGATCTTAAAGGATGCTGCTTCAACATCGGTGTATGGCTCAAGAGGTGCCAACGGCGTCTGGATCATCAATACAAAGCGGGGCCGGTCTAAAGTACCCCAGATTACTTACGATGGAAAGTATATTTATACGGCGGTTCCGCCCCTTCGCGCCATATACGGCGGCCACCTGGAACGGCAGATAAAGGTGAATCAGGTGCTTTACAACAATGCCCAGACAAGCAATGCATTTAACTGGGGACTTGCCACGGTGAATGCCAATTATTTTCTTTCGGATAGTTTAAATCCTTACCTGAATAATTCGGTGAACTGGCAATCCTATTTTTTTGGTCCCCAGTTAAACCATAGCCACAATTTGCGCTTTGCAGGCGGCATGAGCCAGTTCGACTACAAAGTGAACCTGAACTACATGCAGGATATGGGTATTATAAAGAACACGGGTTACAAGAGGTACAGCGCCGGGATCAACTCCCAATACCAGAGTGAAAATAAAAAGATCCGTATGCTGACCTCTGTAAATGCAGCATCCGAGCTCCGTCAGAACGGAAGTGGTGTGGGATTGCTGCAAACCGGCGTGGGTACCAGCGGTATGGCGTCTACCTTGTTACCGCCTCCAAACGTGTATACAGAAAATAATACGGCCCTGGCATCGTTCATTTTGAAGGACGATAATAAAAAAAATACGTTGGGGGCCAACCTGGACCTGACGTACGAGATCATAAAAGATCTCCGTTTCCGCAGTACGGGAAGTATCACCTTCAATACAACCAGCTATAATATATTTTATCCCGGATGGCTGAATTATGGCTATACACAGTACAATACGCAGGACCGGAGTGCCAACACCTACTACAATCTCAATATGCTGCAATATACACGCCGGTTCCTGAAAGAAAAACATACGGTGTCCGCCTATGTATTCAGCGACCTGAATGTGAATAAGTCCAAAACCACGTATGCCCAGCTGCCCTCCACACCCAATAATTTTATTTCCGGACCGTTCGGATACGACCTCAGAGCTGCGGTATACGGAACGCTGGGTGAGCCAACAGACGTGCGCCAGTTCGGATACGGAGCCAACGTTTCCTATGATTATATGCAGAAATACGTGTTCAATGCAAGTTTCCGTTTTGATGGAACTTCTATCAACGGGCCGTTAACCGGTTTTAATCATAACCCGATGATCTCCTTCCGGTGGAATATTTACAAGGAAAAATTTGCCGAGGGCTGGAGCAGCTGGATGAATTCCAGTTCCATCAGGGCAAGCTGGGGGCAAACGATCGTTCCGCAGGGAAATATCTTTATGGTATATGGCCAGTACTATCCCGGCGCTTCCTATAATGGCCAGCCCTCTGTATTAAACAGTTTTGGAACCGCGCCCAATGCCTATTATAAACCGATCACCAACCGCATGACGAACATTGGTTACGAAGGCGAGTTCTTTAACCGGAGGCTTACCATACAATATGACTTCTATTATAAATTCGTTCAGAATAATTCCCTGCTTATAGATGTGCCTTACGAAACCGGTTATTCCAAATATCCTTCGAATGATGTGAGCTGGGTAGATTATGGTCATGAGCTGACCCTGAATGTACGGCCGCTGCCCAAAGACAGTAAATGGAACTGGACCTTTGGTTTGGTGGGTGCCTTTAACCGCAACATCTTAACCCGGTTGCCCAACGATGCACGTGAATGGGTTATTAATCCCGGAGACCAGTTGAACCTGCCGCTGTTATACCGGTTGGGAAGAAGCAGTTTTTCCAACTATCTTTTTGTAACAAAGGGCGTGTATGCCCGGAATACCGATGTGCCTGTGGACCCGGCCACCAATCTGCCGATGCGCATCAATGGCGTTTACCTGCAGGCAGGCGATCCGATCTTTGCAGATCTGAACGGCGATTATGTGATCGATAACCGCGATCGGGTAGCCGTTGGTAACCCGGTGCCGAAATTAACCGGAGGGATCTCTAACTTCCTGGCCTATCATAATTTTACGTTCAATATATTTACGTCTTTTACATTTTTCAGGGATGTGCTCAATACACCGCTGGCCTATAAGTTCCAGCAGTTCTACAACCCGCTGAACAGCACCTTGTCTGGTGTGCAGGCCGTGCCTCCTTTAGAGGAGTATAATTACTGGAAGGCACCCGGGGACAATGCCGTTTATCCCAATCCTTATACGTATGATCATAACGCTGCTATTGCAGCATTCCGCTATAACCAGACCCTGTTTCAGGAGGATGGTTCCTATTTCAAGATCAATTCAATTACCCTGGGCTATGATTTCAGGAAGGAATTGCTGAAGCGATGGCACCTGCAGATCTTGAGAGTCTTTTTAACCGGGTCCAATGTAGCCACTATTTCAAACTATTCGGGCCCCAGCCCCGAAGTAATAACAGACCTGGGGCGCGATAATCCTTACGGGTATCCGCTGGCGCGGAGGTATACACTGGGTGTTACCGTTACTTTTTAAAATTTAAAGCATCATAAAAATGAAATATCGTGTCATCATACCTGTGCTCCTGGTTGCTGTTTTATGCATGCATCTTTCGTGTAAGAAATTTCTTAATGTAAGCCCGGTAGGGGCTATGTCCGGTAACAATTTCTGGAAAACGAAACAGGATGTGGAGCAATATGCAAACGGTATCTATACATTGCTGAGAAGCTATACCTGCGGAAGCGGGAACAGCCTGCTGGCAACAGCCGATTACCGGTGCGGCTCCTGGGTGCCCTATGTTTCAAACGGCAATGAATTTGTGGCATTGCTGAGAGGGAATAAGATGAAAAACCTGATAGCGTCTTCCACCTATTCATGGTGGAATGAATGGGGATTCAATAACCTGGATCAGTGGATGCAATTGTACCGGGTGGTATCGGGTGCCAATAACCTGATTGCCAATATTCCTAAAACGGAGATCGCGGATCTTACGGATGCAGACCGTAAATTGTATCATGCGGAAGCTGTTTTTATAAGAAGCCTTACGTATTTCATCATGGTGCGCCATTGGGGCGATGTTCCCTACATTTCGGATATCAACGATGTAGGCAAAAATGGAAGGACCAATCAGCTCGAGCTGTTTAAGAAATGTATCGGCGATTTGCAGAGCGTGCTGAATGATCTGCCATGGACCTATGCGGATGCTTCAAAAAAGGGCTCCAGGGCTATGAAGGGTGGCGCACTTATTTTAATGATGGAAATGTATATGTGGATGGCCGGGTTCGATGACGTGAATGCCATGACCTATTATCAGCAGGTAGCGGATATCAGTAACACGCTGACCGGGGAGGGGGCCAATTATTATAAACTGCTGCCCTACGATGATTACCAGGTGATCTTTAACGGGCATACGGATGAAAGCCTGTTTGAAATAAGCCAGAGTTCAAAACCCGGTGAGCTTTTTGGGTTTTATGCAACCGTGGGTGCCCTTACCCTGATGACCCCCTACAAGCCAAGTGTAAGCATAACGCCGTTGTATTATGACCCGTATTACCTGCATCAGCTGTACGATGTGGATTATAATGGCAGCAATACCGATGCCCGTGCCTCAAAGTGGTTCGAGAATATGTTCAATACTGATGGCACGTTTATTTTTAAAAAGTTTGCCAACTTCAACGGCGGCGTTTCGGGAAACCCAACGGATGCCAAGATCCTGTTCCGGTATGTGGATGCGTACCTGCTTCGTGCAGAGGCGCTGGAAAAATTAGGCGATTACCCCGGTGCCCTTGAAGCCATTAACGTGGTACGCAAACGGGCGGGCGCCACCGAATTTGAAGGCGGAAAAAATGTTACCAATCTGGCCGGAAGCATTACACTGGAAGATGCGATCTGGTGGGAGCGTGAGCGGGAGTTGATGGGGGAAAGCACATTCTTTTATGACCTGGTGCGTACAAAGAAGATCATGAGCTCCCTGTATACGGTTAATACGATCAACTATGAGGATTTTATGAACGGGGCCTGGACCTATCCCATTGATGCAGGTATATCCACCGTTAATCCCAATATATCTTCAAATCCTTACTGGAATTAAAGTATGATTTAAAAATGCGCTTTATGAAATATTTATTGTTAAAGACTTTTTTAATAGGCTCGCTTTCCGTTGCAATGATAACGGGCTGCAGGAAGGATTACTATGTAGATTCCGGTCTCAGTACTCCATCCTTTGACGGTAATATGCTGGAGTTTCTTCAATCGAAGCCCTATATGTTCGATACGCTGGTGCACATCATCAAAACGGCGGGTCTTCAAAGTTATTTTACAGACAGTACGATTACCTTCTTTGCCCCGGCTGATTCCTCCATAAGAAGCACTTTTCTTTTTATCAACAGGAACCTGAGGTCACTGGGGCATGATACGCTTACGTCCGTTGATAATATTAAGCCCGAATTCTGGAGGAATACCCTGATGATGTATATGTTCAGGGGTGCACGTGGTATGGAGCACTATCCGCAGCTGGATATGCAGAACCTCTCGTCTTTTTCAGGAGAATTTGTACGCTCGGCCGGTGGTCGCGTTATGAATGTGGGCGTCAATTACGGGGATGCAAACGGCATCAAATACATCGGGTACCGGAGCCTTTACTTCTCCTATATTCCCAACCCGGCGGCCCCGTACCAGGGCTGGTGGAGCACAAGGGTGGCTACCAGTAATGTTAAGCCCAGGAACGGGTATTGCCATGTGCTGGTATTTAGTACGCATTACCTGGGGTTTGATCCGCAGCAGACGCTGGCGAATGCTATGTATATCGGTTTTCAATGATCATTCGGATAAAATTCGCAACATGAAAAAAAATGTAATTTTTTTATTAATCGTATGCTCATTTTTTGTTGCATCCTGTTTTAAACGTCAGGAGATGAACTATGCCGGGGCGTATGCACCCCCCTTTATTAATACCGTAGGACTCGTGCTTCAAATGCCGGTTCCGCTTCAGGGCCAGGCCGGGGATACCGTACGGTTCAAGGTTGCAGGTATCGATACGCTGCTGCGCATGAACCCGGCGCTTATTGAGTTTTACCTGAACGGCTCAAGGGCAACCGTTAAATCGGTTAACGCTAATGACAGCACGCTTACTGTAGTAGTGCCCAGCAACGCTTCATCCGGCGCTTCTTCCATGATTATTGGAGATAAACAGTTCTATGGTCCGGATTTTAATATAACGGGATGGGCCTGGCTGGATTCATCCTTTAATGCAACCACGCAGAAAGATGAAAAAGGAAACCCGCTGCTGGGCAGCGCCGCCAACGGGCCTGTATGGAGTGTGTATTACGATTCCTGGATGCAGGTATTGAACCTGTTTGTTTGCGGAGGCTTTACCACATGGAACGGGCTGAGTTTCCTGGGCACCACGCCGGACTCTTACCACAATAATAATATTGCAGGCGTGATCCAGTTAAATCCTACAACCGGCGCATTGCGTGATAATTTTTATGTGGGTGAAGGGCCTAACAGGGGCTCAACCATTTATGGCATGGTTAAGCTTACGAATTTTCCCGGCTACCTGGTCTATGGCACCGGCTTCTCAAGCTTTGGTATTTACAAAGGCGTCAACAACATGACGCGGGTGTACCAAAACGGCCTGATCGATTCGGTTACCACCAATGTGAATAACCCGGATCCGGAAAATCCATCGGCCAACATCGGGGTGTTTGTTAATTTCAAAGGCGGTTTTGACGGCCCCGTAAGAAAAGTATTCCTGGATGCTGCAGGACGGCTTATTGCTGTTGGTAATTTTTCACGGTATGTATACAACGACTACACATTGTCGACCGCATTTTCCGTGGTTAAAAATTATACCTACCAGTTGCAGGTTGCAGCAACCGATCAGAATGGTATATTGGATACTTCCTATAATTACGATCCGTACCGCATAAAAGGATTGGGTACCAATGGAACGATTTCAGATGCCGTACAGCTTATGAACGGCACCACCCCCGGCAGCATCATCATTGGAGGAAATTTTACCCTGTACAACAGTGAAAGTGTGGGCCGCATCGTAATGCTGGATAACAATGGCAAAAGAAACCCGGCTTTTGATGTGGGAACCGGAGCAGACGGGGCCGTTACCAAGATTACCTATAATCCTGTCACGCAGAAGATATTGGTAATCGGCGACTTTAAATCATTCAATGGTGTGGCCTGTCCGGCAGGGGTCGTAATGCTGAATACCAATGGCTCCATCAGCACCGGTTTTAAACCGGGCGATTTTGAACGGTCCACGGCCAATAGCGGAAGGCTGGTCAATTATGCCGGCCAGCTAAACGACGGCACCATTATCCTGTCGGGCGCTTTTGAACGATATCGCGATCCGTCCGGCAATACATTTATCACGCGCCAGGGATTTATGATCCTTAACCCGGATGGAACCCTGGCTGCAAACCTGAATAATACCGGTGCCTTTAACGGTGCAATCAACGATATTTTTGAAACCACCACCTTGTCTGGACGTAAAGGCGTGGTGATTGCGGGCAGCTTTTCATTGTTCGACAATCATCCTGTAAACAATATTATACGTATCGGATTACAGCGTAAGTAAACGGGCTCTAATGACTAAATATTATAATACGCATTCAATGGACAGCATATACAAAACAGCATACGGGTGGTGCGTGCTACTGATCCTGTTAGCCGTAGCCTGCAAGCGAAACTATGGCGATAACGTGGCAAACGGCTTTGACCAGGGACAGCCTGCTGCAAATGCAACCGGGGGCGCCACCGGCAATATGGGAAATGATTTCAGTAAGCTGGATCAGGCAAAGATCTTCCCCGGATTGATGGCGGCCACAGAACCGCGGATCAGTATTCCGGTTACAATTAACCTGGCGTATAAATATGTCCGTAATACAGATATAAAAGTGGTTTCCACACCGCAACCCACCTTCAGCACCGGGTTGTATGCGCCGGCAGGCGAAATGGTTACCGTGGATGTGCCTGCAGGCGTTTCAGGACTGACTGTTCAGATAGGTGGATGGACCGATAATATTACGAACACAGTTATACAGGGTCGCGACCCTGTACTTTACAACCAGGTACAACTGGTGGCCGGCAGGAATTATGTCCGTAATCTTTATGGCGGCTCCATTTATATCCGGAAGGCGGTGAACCTCAACCTGGATCAGGTAACGCTTACATTTTCCGGTGTAGCCAGGTCGCCGGATTTTGTACTGGGCCAAACCAGTGATGCAGACTGGAATAACCAGGTAAAGCAATCATCCGTTCCCTGGCTTCAGCTGAGAGGCCGGAAGATCATATTTGAATTGCCGAAATACCTGGTGGATAAATACCCGATCGCCAGTCCTTCGGCTCTCATGCAGGAGTGGGACGATTTTATTGAAAAAGACATTTATCGTTGGAAAGGGCTTGATGATATGACCACCGATTCGCTGAACAAAGCACCCGAATTGCCGGTTCGGGTAATCATGGATGTACAGCCTTCAAATGCGTATGCGCATGGGGGCTATCCGGTGGTGATTCCGGTAGATGAAAATATTTATTTAAATGAGATCGTCAGTATCGGAGCCGGGCAAAAAGGCGCCTGGTGGACGATGGGTGCCATCGGTTCAAACAATACAGGCTCCGGTTCTACCGGATGGTATCCGGCTGCGCTTCCGAATATCCATCAGCTTTACGGCCTCAAATTTGCGAACCGTAAAAATTTCAATATCCAGCAGATGAACCCTTCCATAGCCGATGGGGTTGCAAATGCCATGTATTATGTGCGGCAATCGCTTGCCAGTCAATTGCCGTTTGACTTTGCCAGGAAGGTACCCAATTTTTCAAATGCATTCATCCTGCGGCTGGTGCCCTTCGTACAGCTTTTTCATAAATATGGTTACGGCTTGTACAATAGCCTCGATTACAAATCGCGGTATTATTATAAGGCCGTAATGACGGACCAGGAGAAAATAAACTTTATTTACCAGGTAGCTTCAGATTACGCAAAGCAGGATCTTTATATGTTCTTCTATGTATGGGGCCTGTTGCCTACCGATGCGTCAAGGGACTCTATCCGGGCGAAAAATTATGAGCTGATGCCTAACGATGTTTATAATTACAATCCTGTTTTAGATACCGGTGGTAAGCGGGCCGCAATGCCTGAAAACAAACGGATACCCAGGGTTGGATGGAGTATCACCGGTTTCTGCTGCCAGGAAGTTTCAACCGGCAACTATGCAAACCTGGCGCTGGATGGCGATGATCATACCTACTGGCATTCGCAGTATGTAGATTATGAAACCAATCAATACCACCTGCCGCATTATATGGTATATGATATGAATAAGTATTATGACGTATCGGGCTTCTATTATGTAAACGGGCATACATGGCGGCCAAAACGGGTAGCGATCTCTTTTAGTACAGACAACCTGGAGTGGACCACGCCGCAGATTTTTAGCGGGGTGGATAATGTTTACACCTTTAATAACTATTCATTGGGGATGGTTTATAAGGGTGTCCGGTATGTCCGGTTCGAAATGCTGGATGTCATTACCGCTTCGGCCAATAATGCCTGTTCACTTGCAGAATTCGGAGTCATTAAACCTTAAAAGCAATCAGGAAAAATGAAAGTCTTTATAAAAACGGGTGTTGCTTTGATGTGCGCTGCACTGCTCATTGCAGGGTGCAAAAAGTTTTATGATCCGGTGCTGGATCAGCACGTATATAAACCGGATTCAACCGGTACGGCAGTGGCCGTTAATAAAAGACATGTGCTCGTCATTGGCATCGATGGTCTGCCGGCGGCAGCGCTAAAGGCCCTGGCGCCGCCCAACATTTCGGCATTATTACCCAATGCCAAATATTCCTGGAATGTGGCATTGCCGGTGATCCGGACCGAAAAAGATGTAACGGCGGACGGATCACTGACGGTTGCCTTTGAAAATGCAAGCGGAGCAGCAGCAGCCAACGGATCGTCTAAGCTGGTAGACAATAATGTTTCTTCTTATTTTTCCTGTGGCCCCATACAACCGTACCTGCCCAATTTATGGGCGCAGCAGGAGTATAAGGCCAACCTGCCGGTGGTGGAGGCGTACACCATGACATCGGCTACCGAAGCCGCTTCCCAGAACTGGCGCGATCCGGGTACATGGACACTGGAGGCGGCCAATGATGTAAATGGTCCCTGGGTGGTCCTGGACAACCGGTCGGGTGAAATTTTTACTGCCCGTGGTCAAACGAAGCGGTTTGAGGTTTCCAACACCACGCCATACCGGTTTTACCGGCTGGTTGTTTCCTCAATAGTGGCCATCAACTTTACGGGCTATTTACAACTGGCAGAATGGCGCCTGGTTAAGTATTTACTCAGCAGCGGTGGTAATGCCGGCTCATGGGCGGGTATGATGACGGGTAATGATATCAGCCAGCATCGTGTATTTGACAGTTCTTTTTACCCGAGGCCTGTTGATTCGTCTGCCGGTACGCCGCTTTCCCCGAACCTGAGTGCATTGCGTTTGCTATACAATTACAAGCCCGGCGCCTTCCGCACGGCAGCCATATCATCCTGGGGCAACCTGGTGAATACGATGCTTAAGGATGCGGATGTAAAATTGGTAACGGGAAGTGATGCTGATACAAAAGATCAGGCTGTACGTGTTTTAAAAACGGATTCGGCCAGGGTTGTTGTAACGCAATTCGGTGATGTATTTAATAAGGGTGTGCAGTATGGTTTTTCAAACGATGCTGCGCCCTATGCCGAGGCAGTTGTCAGAACGGATGGGTATATAGGAGAAATCCTGAATGCGCTGAAATCCCGGAGCACGTATAACAAGGAAGAGTGGCTGGTGGCGATTACTACTACGCAGGGTGGAAGCGGCGTGGATCGCGCCCCGGTTACGCCCGGATTTTTTGTGGCGTATAACCCGATGTTCAAATCCCAGGATCTTTCGCTTACAAACCCGGCAATTAATGTTTTACAGCAGGATCTGACGCCGCAGCTGCTTTACTGGATGAAGGTGCCACAATCCGCTGCTGTGCAAAAAGGGCAATTATGGCTTGACCGGTTTGGTATCGAATTTCTGAAATAGCAAAATAGATAAATCAACATGAAGATTCATATTCTTTACTATACACTCATCTGGCTGTTACCGGCAACGTTGTTTTCTTGCGCAAAAGAAAATCTGCCTGTTGATAAGAATAGCGATGATGCGTATAACAAATTGTATTTTTCAGATGTTAATACCGCGCTTTCTGCTAAAATACGCGTTAATACAAATGTGGGAAACAGGGATACAACGGTATTTAGCTACAAAGTGGATATCGGGGGAAATTTCCTGGCACCTCATGATATACCCGTAACATTTACAGTATTGCCTGAAGCCTATGTACAGGCGTTCGACAACGATAATGCAGGCACTTATTTACCGCTTCCGGCAGATGCCTATAAGCTGGTTACGGATACGGTGATCCATAGCGGCCAGGCATCAACGGGGTTGCTGCCGCTGGTTATTTATAAAGACAAACTGCTGCCGCTTACCGATTATGTATTGCCGATCCGGGTGGCAGCTTCGGATGCTACCTTTAAAGTGGATCTGGAAAAGGATATCAAGTATATTCTTATCAGCAGCCGTACCCTGCAGGTGGGGCTTAAGATCGGAACCGTGCCGCAGCTGGCAGATCCGAGGGCAGACCTTTTCGATTTTTATGGCGACCTGATGATGAAGGATACGGCGGGTAATTTGTGGTTCATCCCGCTGGAAAGTAATGGCAACCGGCAAATGGGGGAGCCGGTTATGGTAGCTGGCGGTTTTAAACGGTATGAATGTTTGTTTTTTCACCCGTTTTATCAGATGATCTTTGGAGTGGATACAGAAAGTCCCTGTTCATCCAACTGGAGCTCCGCTGCTACCGGATGCGGTCATCCGTACAGTTTTGCCGTTACACCTTATCCCCATATTACGGTGGGCGCCCCCAGGCGGTTAACAAATAATGTACACCAGTTGCCCAATACCAGCCCGACCACATACAACGAAGATTGGGGATACCAGCTGTACACCGCCCAGAAAAGGCGTCGTTTCTTTGCGGGCGTTAACGGGTTTACCCACCTGATCTATTATCCGCCCCGCACAACTACGGCCACCAGCCTGTGGCATTCAAAATTCAATCGCCTGGATGCAAATGGCCAGCTGTCCGTTACCAACCGCAAGGATCAGAGTTCCTGGAGTTTTGGTATCAAATCAGGCTGTACTATCAATAATCGGCAGTTCTTTCTTACAGACGATGTGGCATTGATCTATGCAAGCTATGATCCTATGGCGGGCAACTACCCGGTATATAATTACGTAACACCCGCTTCTTATCCGGATTTTGGCGCAAGGTATGCAAAGGCATTTAGTGTGTACCAGCGTGACCTGGTATGCTACACCTATTCGGGGGATGTGATCCGGTATGAATCTCCAACATTTGAAGATATGCTGCGTCCCTGATTACCCATACCTGAAAAAGAAATACATGCGACTAAACAAATTATATATGCGAAAACTATTGGTGGTTGTGTTAGGCATAGCAACCCTTACTGCCTGCAATAAACAGAGAACCGGTTCGGAATTGGGGTCGGTTTCCAGGGATACGCCGTTCATCACCAGCGTTTCCACCGGTTTGGGGGTATTTGGAGATACGCTGACCATCAGCGGACAAAGTTTTGCTAAAAATGCGGCGGTATTATTTGGCACCAATGGCGCAAAAGTGATCGAAACCGGCGATACTTATGTAAAAGTAATGGTTCCCCAGGGATCGGGCAGCGTTTATATAAAAGTATGGAACGGAGGCTATAGCTCAAACAGCGTGGCTTTTACCTATAAAACCATCGACCAGGGAGCGGCCGGCCTTGGTCAGATCATCAATATTCAGGGCAGCTATTATTTACTGGATACGGCGGCGCTTTTTGACGTAGGCCCGGGTACACGCTATATGCAGCTGGTATTGAATGATACTGGATTTGCATATGCCCCGGTAAAGATCAATATGCTGGTATATGATGTTTCCAATCCTTACCTCACCTTTAAACCGGTACTGGCAAATGATAAGATCCCTACTACAGAAACCGTGCTTTCCATGGCCTCCAGGAAGTCTGCACCCGGCAACGTTTATTTCGCCGGTACCAGCGGCGATTTTTTCCGGACCACCACGGATAATTTTTACGGGCAACCGGTACAGGGGCTGGTGATTGACGGAGATCTGGTTACAAGCCCTACCTATCTTACATCATCGGATGTGAACACGGGCGGGATCGATGCGCATGCTTTTTTTGAAAACGGCAAAAGGCTCTTTATCGATTATGCGGTTTACAATGGTACTGCCAGTTCTAAAACCCAGTTTATGAGCATTGACGGGGTAAATAAGATCCGCCTCGGCACACTTAGCGAAGCCCGGATGTATATCATGCTCATGACCAAATATACCGGGGCTTCCACCTTGCAGTCCAATGCCGGAGCCGAAGCGTCCCTGCTGCCTGCTACGGGCTTCTCTTTTCCTTTCGGGTTTAATAAAACCACTTCGTTTGTGGTAAACGGAAGTGTAGTGGCCAGGCAAACGGGCATGGCAATACCGGCCAACGGGGCTGTATTGTCGGGCTATCCGGGACAGGCTATCAGCGGCACCACGCCCATTACCACCGTAACCAAACTGGCAAACGGCGATACCGTTAAGGTGAATATACAGGTATATCCTCAAAGTGCACCCTCCCGCAGTTTCAGCCAGATGATCGGCGGGCGTTCCTGGATCATACGGAATGGAATATTGAATGATACCAACTGGCTTTCAAAACTGCAGCGAACGGCCATCGGTGTTTCGCAGGATGAACGTAAGGTATATATGTGCACGGTAGATAACCCCGGCCTGTTCACCAGGGAACTGGCCCAGCTGATGCAGCTTTACGGGGTATACAATGCATTAAACCTGATAGGCGGTAATGAAACCACGATGTTCGTAAAAAACGCCGGATATAACAATACCGGGCTGATGAACCGTCCCAATAATGGCACTACTTCCTATGTGAATGGCGAGGGCATCTTTGGTGTGTCTTCTGCACCGGAAGACAACACTGTTGCCGCCTTTTCGCCGGCAAACAGCCTGGTGCGGCTGACGGCGGGAAATACGTTCACCCCGGTTTTTTATGGCATGAATCAATACGGCCTGATTGTAACTACCGCCCTTGTGCCGGTATCGGTTACCCTTGATAATAATGCGATCGGCAGCTTTTCCAATGGAACATTCACCGCCATGGCAAAGGGAACCGGAACGATTACGGCAACGTACGGAGGCGTTACAAAAAGTATAAAGATCATTGTACAGTAAATGGATACGAATAGTACTACAGAACCGCGTATGATAATTCGTGATATATTTTTTACATGCTTCGCCAGGTGCAACCGGTTTAACGGGGAACAGGAAGAACACGCTTTCACAGCCGGGATCGTATGGAACAGGGAGGCCTTTTAAACGGTGAACATGCGTCACAAATCAATAAAAGGATGGACCAGTAATGTAAACCGCTTCTATAAAAAAAATAATTATTATGACCCGTAAAATTTGTCAGGCAGCGCGCTTTTTAAACGGAATGATGTGGCTGCTGCTGCCTGTAGGTGTGTGGGCCCAAACAGCCACCTCTTCCGCAACATTTGCCTACAGTGCTGCACCGGCAAAGCAGCTGAGGATCTATTTTGATTATTATCATCACTCACTGCCCAATACAAAGGTGGGCAATCACCTGGTTACCGGCAGCTGGATTGCGGGCGCCGGGCGCTATGCCTGGGATGATTTTGTGCATTCCAATACATTTGACCCGGTGTTTACGGCATTGGGCGGGGAACACTTTATTACGATCGGCCGTGCACCGTTTACCAGGGAAACATTGAAAGACCAGGATGCTGTATTGATCCTTAATCCTGATAACCCGAAAGTGGTGCCCGAAGTGCCGGCCCTTTCTGATACGGAGATCCGGAACCTGGTTGAATATGTGCAGAAGGGCGGAAGCCTGATGATTATGATCAATGCAACAACACCCGATCGTGCCGCCGAAGATTTTGAGAGTGTACAGTTAAAGAAACTGGTAAATGCTTTTGGACTGGCCTGGAATTATGATGATACACATTATTCGGATGTGCCCATTGGTGAAGGGCATGCGCATTTTTATGATGTGCCGGTTTTTCATTATGGTGCCGGTTGCACCCTGAAAATATTACCCGGTGCCGTGAAGCCGGAGGTACTGATGGAAGTGGCTTCGGATGCCGGTTATCCGGACCGTCATGTACGCGGACCCGGTATCATACAGGTGCGGCCGGGAAAAGGTAAAGTGATCCTGGTAGGCGATATCGGCTCCTGGACGGGAAATATGTCGCGCCCCTGGGCAGAGAATGAACGGATCCTGAAACAGTTGTTCCGGTATCTGAAACCGGATCGCCATGTAAAGCCTGCGCAATACCCGGAAGAAAAAACGTTGGCGTATAAAGTAACGGTAGCTGGGTTGCAGGCAATACCGGTGGCCAATTCCTTATCCGCACTGTCCAAACCGGTTTACCGCCTTTTTAAACCAAGAGAAAAAACAGGAATGCCCTATCTGGAAGCAACCGCAGCACTTAGCTTGCGCAGCAGTAGGCTTAATGAACAGAACGCTGCGTTGCTGGAGGCGCATATCCGTAACTTCAGCTGGTTCGATAGCAGCGTTAACACTGCAGGACAGTCGATCCGTTTTACCGCCAGTCGCCAGGGAAAGGTAACAGGCGTAAAACCCAACGGGGCGGCTGCCGCCTGGCTGGCGCCGGACATCCCTTCGCTGGTGGCATTATTACCCGTGGATGGGCTGCAGCCCGGCGATCAATGGGAAAGCCTGGAACCCCTGCGTATCCCGGCGCTTCAGGGTACCGATTTACCCCCGGTACGCACATTGAAAATGCCGGTTACCTATGTGCACGATGTGCTGATCAACGGTGTAAAATGCAGGCTGCTGCGTACGGCACAGGAGATCTGGTTAAAAGACCTGGATATTGGCGTAGCCGACCTGTTAACGGCTACTACCGTAGATAAGGCAGACCTGGTACATTATAAATATTTTAATGACCGGGGCGGAAAGCTCTTATTTAAGAGAGAGCAATGGGTGGATGTGGTTACGGGGGTGGTGATCAAAGCCCGTACGCAAAGCCGCGTACTGGCATGGGTACAGGATACCCGCAAAGCAGTAGACAACAGCAATGCCGATAAAGACAATAATATGATCCTGTCACTGGCGCAGACCATTACAATGGAGTTGCAATAGTGCTGAACTTTAAACTATATAAAATGCGCACCTCTTTGATTCTTTTTTTATTTTTTGTAACGGGCATTTGCGGAGCCCAGCCATCCGCAACGCGTAACGTTGTGGATGACCCGTCGCCGGGAGCGGGCAGAGGTCTTCAGGACGGGGTTCCGGCCTATGGTGCTACTGCCATCCGGTATAAACAACAGGGAAAGACCGCCTTTGATATCCGGTTTAAAGAACCGGTAGTGATCTCCGTGGCTTCCAGGCCGGAAAAATGGGGCTTTTTTCAATTCCCCAATATCGACCGTATGGCTGATGGTAATATTGTGGCAAAATGGAACCTTACACAGGATGCTATTGAAGCCTATGGCAACGATACACGTGGCACTGCTGTTTCTGCCAATGGAGGTAAAAGCTGGCATCAGGAATCTTCGGAAGAGCCGGGCAATGGGGTGCTGCTGCCCAATGGTGACCGCCTGGCGATCTATACTCCCAAACCGATCCCCGAAAAGGAACTGCAAATGCCGGTGCCGGTTGGAGTGGGGCTGGAAAACTACCGCAAATCCAATTTTAATTTTTACCGGTTAAGCGAACTTCCGGAAAGCAGGCAGGGAGTATATTTCAAACGCTTAAAAAAAGGAACCTCCAAATGGGAATTGGAGAAGGCCGCCCTGGATGATCCGCAGGCAGCGCGGTACAGTTTGGCCGGGTTGGTACCCATTGTATGGTGGGGCGATATTAAAGTAGCAGGTGATGGTTCACTGATCGCAGGGATATATCCCGGTTTCCTGATTGATAAAAGCGGGAAAACGGATCCGCGGTCCGGGGCCTTCTTTTACCGGTCTGCAGATAACGGGCATCATTGGAGCATCCTGGGCCGGATCCCTTTTCAACTGGATACAGCCGGTGATACAATGTCTGTAAAGCGCATGGGATATACAGAGCCAGCCTTTGAAATATTAAAGGACGGTACGTTTCTTTGTGTGCTGCGGACTACGGATGGGGCGGGCATCGGTCCGATGTACGGCAGCTATTCCAGGGATCAGGGCAAAACCTGGTCGGTGCCGCGCGTCATCACCCCGGCAGGTGTATTACCGCGGTTGCTGCAATTATCCAATGGGATACTGGTAATGTCTTCCGGAAGACCGGGCGTACAGCTGCGGTTCACAACGGATGCCAGGGGTATGCAGTGGTCAAGGGCATTTGAAATGTTACCACATGATATAAATTTCAAAAAAGAATTGAGCGGCGGCTCTGCCCAGGTGTCCTGTGGATATACGGGACTGCTGGCTACGGGTGCCAATAAGTTCCTGATCATTTACTCCGATTTCCATTATCAAACGCCCGAAGGAACGATTCGCAAAGCGATCAAGGTGCGTGAAGTGGTGATTGATAAAAAATAACCCGGCGGCACTAAAGGAATAGAAACGGTTCAATAAACTTCCGTCTTTTACCGGTGTCACAGGAACAGCATTAAAATAAATCAAACCATAAAAAGTATGAGCAAAGCATATAACCGAAGAAATTTCCTGGGCCTGATCGGCATATCTCCATTGGTTGCCCGGTTTGGAGATCTGAACCGTACTGTTACGGAGGAACAGCTGCCACATCCCGTTGCCGGCACCCCTGAGCATGCAATTGCCGAAATATTCGAAACCAAAACGGTTTGCATAGAACCCGGAAGGTTTCCGGCGGGGTGCAATACCCTTGATAAAAATGGACACCCCGTTCAGGTTGCGAATCAGATCGAGCCCAACCGCTACCTGGGATGGCCTACCATTGTATTAACAAAAAATGATGGGTTGATCATTGTTTATTCCGGCGACAGGGATAGCCATGTATGCCCGTTTGGTAAAACGCAGCTTTTAAGATCGCCGGATAATGGCAAAACCTGGTCGGCCCCCGTAACGATTACAAACACGCCGCTGGATGACCGGGATGCAGGAATCATTCAGACAAAAAAAGGCACCCTGGTGGTGAGCTGGTTTACCTCGCTTGCTTTTGAAAATCCCGCCTGGAAAGGCGCGTATAATAAATACGCCCGCATTGGCGAAAAGATCGGTGCGGAAACAAAAAAAGAATGGCTGGGTAACTGGACAAAAAGATCGCTGGATGGTGGTAAAACCTGGGAGCAGCCTTCGCGCACGATGGGTACAGCCCCCCACGGGCCTGTGAATCTGAAAAACGGGGATCTTTTATATGCGGGAACGGGCCGTTACAAATCGATGGGGCCGGTGCTGATCGAGCGGTCGGCAGACGACGGAGTTAGCTGGCAGGTGATCGGGAACATTCCGTTGCCCGAAAACGCAAAAAGTATTTCAGAACCGCATGTGATCGAATTGCCTTCCGGGAAACTGCTGGCAATGATCCGTAATGAATCGAAGGAATACCATAGCGGCTATTTATTGCAATCTGAAAGTTATGATGGCGGTAAAACCTGGACGATGGCCAGGGAAACGGGTATCTGGGGATATCCGCCTCATTTAACGCTTTTAAAAAATAACGTGCTGTTGCTTACCTATGGTCACCGAAAGCCTGCCTATAGCCAGCGGGCCTGTCTTTCTTATGATGAGGGCAAGACATGGGATCTCAAAAACGAGGTGATCTTAACCGCTTCGCCCAATGGCGATATGGGGTATCCGTCTTCAGTGCAGTTAAATGACGGGTCCATCATAACGGCCTATTACCAGTCTCCGGGCAGCGGCCAGCCCACCAATATTGTAACGACACACTGGCAGTTAAAAGGATGATGCTACAGGCGCAGGTTCCGGCAGGTTGAAGCAGGTATGGGAGCTGCGATAATATAGGAACATTAAAATAATTCTGGGAAGTATGATCAAATTAAACGCCTTTTGGAAGTACTTGTTTTGGGGCCTGCTGTTCGTTGGTACGCATGCACCGGAAGGGATTTGTCATACACGTTCCGTAGTGCCGGGCTCTTACCCCAATGTTCTTTTTTTTCTGATCGATGATATGGGTTGGAAGGATCTGCATTGTTATGGCTCTTCTTTTTACGATACGCCGCATATTGATGCACTGGCGGCGCAATCGGCACGTTTTACCAATGCATATGCATCGGCACCGGTGTGCTCTCCGGCAAGATCCGGTATCATGACGGGTAAGTACCCGGTAGCTATGCAAACCACCGATTGGTTCGGTGCGCTACAACCCGGTGAAGCGGCAAAAGAAACCCGGAAGGAAAAGATCGCCCGGTTGTTACCGGCACCCTACAGGGATTACCTGCCGCAGCAGGAAGTGACCTTGCCGGAGGCATTTAAGAAGGCCGGTTATGCAACCTTCCTGGCAGGGAAATGGCATCTGGGTGCAGGTCCGGCAAACGGCCCTTTAACGCAGGGCTTCGATAGCTATTTTGAAGGCAACGCAAAAGATTCGTCAAAAGGCAGCTTTGAAATTGCCGCAGCGGCCACCCGCTTTTTGGAGCAGCATAAAGAACATCCGTTTTTTGCATGTATCTCTTTTTATGCAGTGCACATTCCGGTTATTGCCGGCGAAAAGAATGTTGCGCGTTATACTGCAAAAAAAGACCGTTTGAAACTGCAGCAGCCCGTTGTGGCAAGTGCCTGGGGCAAAGAACGAGTAAAGCAGGATCATGAGCGGTATGCAGCCATGGTCTTCGAAACGGATCAGGCAGTGGGCCTCATACTGCAAAAGCTAAAGCAACTGCAGCTGGACCGGAATACGATTGTTGTATTTCTTTCTGATAACGGCGGGCTTTCTACGGCAGAAGGGATGCCCACGGCCAATAAACCATTGCGTGGTGGCAAGGGCTGGCTGTACGAAGGGGGGATCCGTGTGCCGCTCCTGCTGAAATGGCCGGTGATGAAGATAAAGGGTCATACGATCGATGCTCCGGTGATCAATACGGATCTTTATCCCACATTGCTGGCATTGGCCGGGCTGCCACTGGATAGTGTGCAGCATAAAGACGGGGTTAATCTCCTGCCCCTGTTAACAAAAGGAAAGGCGCCGGAGCGCTCCCTGTACTGGCATTATCCCCATTACGGCAATCAAAAGGGAAGCCCCGCATCGGCCATCCGGTCGGGCAACTGGAAGCTGATTTACTGGTATGAAGATGAGCACTGTGCGTTGTACAACCTGAAGGATGATCCGTCGGAAGCACATGACCTGGCGCCGGTTAAAAAAGCGCTTGCCAAAAAGATGAAGGCAGATCTGCAGGGCTGGCTGAAAAGGGAAAAGGCGGTATACCCCGCTCCAAACCCGGCTTACCGTTCAATGTAGCGCACACATTTCTTACGGGAACGGGCATTCAGTGAGGGCTGGTTTATAGAAGCGCCCTTAAAGCCGGATCGCTGCCGGGAGAGCCTGGAAATAAACGATCATTTTTTTAAGAATAAAAAATTCAGCTATGTATGGGATCAGGAACGGATTACTATTGCTTTTTTTGCTGCCGGTGATTACGGCGCCTGCGCAGCAGCAAAAGACGGGAGTAAAAAAAATAAAAGATATCGTATTGTATGAGGATGCCCGCTTTTACAGTTCGTTTCCCTCCATTATCAGGCGGCCAAACGGGGAGTTCCTGCTGGCATTCAGAAGAGCGCCGGAGCGCAAACGGCTGGGAGAAAAGAGCACCAATCATGTAGATCCCAACAGCTACCTGGCAATGATGCGCTCAAAGGACGGCATCAGCTGGCCTCAGCAACCGGAGCTCTTATATGCCTATCCTTTTGGAGGCTCACAGGACCCCTGTTTACTGCAACTGCGTGATGGTTCCGTCCTTTGCGCCAGCTACTCCTGGGTATTTCCCCGGGCAGATGCTAAAATAAAACCGCCTTATTTTGGTCACTATACATCAAGCGCGGTATTTAACGGCGGCTACCTGCTGCGGTCCCTTAATGGCGGTCGAACCTGGCAGGGGCCTTACGAGCCGCTGCACATACCATCGGAGCAACATAACAACGCATTTGGCAATCCGCTGCCGGCATTCAACAGGGGCGCGATGTATGAGGGTAAAAAAGGACAGCTTTACTGGGTAGCGGCAAGTGTTGATAAAACAAAACCGCTGATCAATGCCACGCACCTGCTGGTTTCCTATGATAAAGGAAGAACCTGGACGTATTCGGCACCGGTGGCCCGGAACGACAGCATCTCTTTCAGTGAAACATCGGTGTATGAAACGCCCAAAGGTGATGTTGTGGCGTTTATACGAACAGAGTTTTATGATGACCAGGCCTGCATTGCCCGCTCGGTAGATGGCGGTAAAACATTTCGCTGGGAAAAGATGGGCTTCCGGGGGCATCCGCTCAACGCCCTGCGCCTGCCGGATAACCGGGTACTGCTTACCTATGGTTACCGGCACCAGCCCTTTGGCATCAGGGCAAGGATCCTGAATGCCGATTGTACCGATTATGCAACGGCACCCGAGATCATATTAAGAGATGACGGCGGCAACCGGGACCTGGGTTATTCCTGGCCGGTGCAGCTGACCTATAACAAAGTACTGGTAGTATATTATTTTAACAAACAGGATGGCACACGGCACATTGCGGGTACCATCCTTGAAATCAATTAAACAATGAACGGTTATTCAAAGATCAGACGCATCTGCGTCCTAAAGTTGCAGTTAGTAGCAGGCTTTTTATCGGTACTGACCACCACGGCCGGTCAGCCACTTCCGCTTGGTAACAATCGCGAGCTTTTTGTGGATCAATACCTGATCGACTCGCTTCATCAGCTTACACAGCAATTACAGCATCCGCACAATGAAGGAGTGGTGTTAAAGTTTGACCTTCCCTGGGAAGGAAACTTTTGCGGGTATGGCACAATCATAAAAGACGGGCCTGTGTTTAGGATGTATTACCGGGGTGTGCGGCAGGCGATCAAAGACGGCGGCGATAATGAAGTAACCTGTTATGCCGAGTCCACCGACGGGATCAACTGGGTAAAACCCAGGCTGGGGATCTATACAATTAACGGTACTACTGCAAATAATGTGATCCTGGCACATACAGCGCCGGCCACGCACAATTTTACGCCTTTTTTGGATACCAATCCCCATGCTAAAAAAAATGAACGGTATAAAGCGGTTGGGGGTATCGATAAATCCGGATTGCTGGCATTTGTGTCGGCAGATGGTATTCACTGGAAAAAGCGCAGCGATACGGCTGTGTTCAGGACCGGGGTCTTTGACTCGCAAAATGTGGTTTTCTGGTCAGAAAGCGAGCAGCAGTATGTTTGTTATTTCCGTACCTGGAGTGACGGGGACTTTACCCAGTACAAGGGTTTCCGGTCTGTAAGCAGAACCACCTCCCGCGATTTTATACACTGGACGGCGCCCGTAAAAATGACCTTTGGCGCGGCACCTCCGGAGCATCTTTATACCCAGCAAACAAGTCCTTATTTCCGTGCTCCGCAGCTTTACCTGGCCATTGGTGCGCGGTTCATGCCGGGGCGCCAGGTGCTGAGCGGTGCAGAGGCAAAAGCTTTACAGGTGGATCCGAAGTATTTCGGGGATTGTTCAGATGCTGTTCTGATGAGCACGAGGGGTGGCAATGTATACGACCGCACATTTATGGAATCCTTTATCCGCCCGGGTATCGGCCTTGAAAACTGGGTATCGCGGACCAACTACCCGGTGCTGAACGTAGTACAAACCGGCCCGGCCGAGCTATCGGTATATGTGAATGAAAGCTATGCACAGCCGGCAGCGCATATAAAACGCTATTCGATGCGTTTAGATGGTTTTGCTTCCCTGCACGGTGATGCAAAGGGCGGGTATATGCTTACAAAGCCTTTTATCTTTAAAGGAAAAGAACTGGAGATCAATTATGCCACATCAGCAGCGGGATTTGTAAAGATCGAAATACTTAATGAGAAGGGCGATCCGCTGTCCGGATATACCGCTAAAGATGCAAAGGAGATCATTGGCAATGAGATCCGCCGGGTTGTTTCCTGGAACGGGAATGCAGATCTTTCTGCACTCGCAGGCCGTCCGGTCAGGCTCCGGATCCATCTTAAAGATGCCGATCTGTATTCGTTGAAATTTAATTAAGGAAGCCATTTTGGGCATCAATACGGGGCTCCTCCGGAGCCCGGTCCAAAAAACGAAAAGCGCTATAAATACGTCGCTCCGGCGGAGCGGTGTAAAGAATGTAACTGCTCACTGTGTTTTTGGCAGCATTGGGCATTCCGCAACGGGGGGCGGGTTTTGCAATCAGCATTCAATGGCGTTTCCTTAAGCAATTTTTATGGTTGCCGCAGATACGCTGATTGCGCCTGCGGCGCTTTTCTGCGACATCGTTGTAGTTAAAGCCGATATAAAATCTGCGCATCTGCGGCTTTAAGGAAACGACATTGAATCATCATCCCCCTTTTTTACACGTTTGGGTTCCCTCACCAGCACCATCGGTGCTGCGTGTTTATAAAAAGTGCAATTTAGCAATGAGGTCCCGCAGGAGCCATACATAGAGCACGGTGGGGAATAACCGCGTGCGACGCTGGTCCTGCATGTAACATAAAAGCACTCGTCCGGTCTTTTGGATGTTATTGCGTTACCCGTGATCTCAAAAAGGCACCCGCTTTTGAATCGCTTATCATCATCGCGGTTGCTTGTGCATTTTTTATTCTGACACCGGCGCCGTCGGCGCTGCGTGTTTATAGAAAAATTGTAATTTAGGGGTACGGCTCCGTAGGAGCCGCGTAAAACAACCTAATCATGGCAAACACATTTTCCCAGATCTATCTTCAGTTCGTATTTGCGGTACAGGGCAGACAGAGCCTTATCCACCCGCAGTATAAAGAAGAGCTGCACAAATATATTACGGCACTGGTACAGGCCCGAAAAGCAAAAATGCTTGCCGTCCATTGTATGCCGGATCATATCCACCTGTTTGTTGGTTTCAAATCTTCTGTTTTAATTGCCGACTTTGTGAAAGAAATAAAGGTGCAAAGCAATGAATTCATCAGGAACAAAAAATGGGTGCCGTACGGATTCAGATGGCAGGAAGGGTATGGGGTATTTTCATACGGACATTCACAAATTGATCGTGTATGCAAATACGTATTAAACCAGGAGCGGCATCATCAGAAAAGGACCTTCCGGGAAGAGTACCTTAACTTCCTCGAACGGTTCTGTGTCCCGTTTGAGGAGCAGTACCTGTTTGAATGGATTTTATGATTATCGGCGCCCTTGAAAGCGATAGGAATACCGGGCGTTGCAGATCGCCGGACCCTGTTCGCTGAAATATAATTAAGAGTGGAACCAGCACCGGCTGGCTCATTAACGGAATCAGGAAATCCTTGCGCCTTTTATCGATAGGGGTATTGCGTCATCCTGAACTTGTCGAAGGACCCCGTAAGGTCTTCTTGTAGTATAACCCGGAAGCAGCGGAATATTCCTGTAAGCCCCGCAAACTGTTTTATATTCCTCTATGGCTATTTGTAAGCTTCGTTTCCCTTTTGTTCTCCGGTTTCAGAAGAATGAATCCTGCTTACAAGATTTTTAAAATAAGAAGACAGTCCCACCACATCGGCGCCCACGCTTACAAACTGGTATCCCATTTGTTTAAAAGATTCCAGGTGGTCGATGCTTCCCGTGGTGCCGGCAAATTTTCCATATTTCCGGGCAAGTGCGGCCACACGTTCCCTCGTTTCCAGCAACCGGGGATGGGTAAAATCACCGGGCGCGCCGATACCCTGGCTGAAATCACCCGGACCAAAAAAGAGCATATCGTATCCTTCGAGTGCGGCGATGGCTTCCAGCTCTTCCAGGGGTTCCGGATCTTCGATCTGCAATACTACAAACCGCTCTTTGTTGGCAGTGGCCAGGTACTCCTGAAAATCCATATTGGTATAGGCCCCGTCTGCGTTACCTCCGTCGATGGGTCTTCTGCCAACGGGATGAAAGCGGGTCATCTGCACCACGCTCCGGGCATCTTCCAGGCTCATGATATGTGGTACCATGATGCCGGTGGCATCCATTTCCAGGGGTTTGATCAGATCGCTGTAGCTGCCCCGGGGCACGCGTACCATCAGGTCTGCGTTGTATGCCTTGGTTGCCCATACCTGGCTGTTGAGCACGTCCCAGTCCGGGGTACAGTGCTCCTGGTCTACCCATACACAATCAAACCCGCACAGGGCTGCAATTTCAGCCACCTGGGCATTAGAGATGTTGATTTTTATACAACTGGCAAAACCGCCGTTTCTTAATTGTTGTAATACCTTGCTTGCTCTCATTTTTATATTTGTAAAATACACATTATTTAGGTTCTCTTCCGGCTATTTTTAAAATGGCATAGGCCGCCGCGGCCCGTACATCGGCAGCTGCGGGACTTTGCGCATCATAAAGATGATTGCGCTCCTCATTATTCAAAAAAGCGGCGAGGATGGCAACGTCTTCACAACGGCCCTTTTCAGCAAGGGCCTGTGCCAGCTCAATACGTTCGCCTGAAGTAAACTGCTTCCAGTTGCTGGTTATTTCGGTCTTTATTTTTTGATGGGTGGTTTCATCGCCGCCGGTATAGGTTACAAAAGCCGCCTGCAGCAGGTTGTTCCGCAGCCCGCCGGAAGCCGGTTCTTCAAGGGCTTTGGCGGCAAACGATTTCCACTCCTCCGGTGTGAGGTCTTTTGATTTCAGCAGTACATAAGCGCTGATCTTCCGGATGACCGGATCCGGATCCTCAAACGCCATACGGATGAATGTGTGTTTGTTTTTTTCTTCCGTTTCTTTTGACGTATAGGAGGTAGCCCATAAAGTATAGGTTTGCAGGATCCGGCTGGTATCGTTCAATGAAGCATCGGTAGCCTGGGGATATAAGGTTGCCGGGGATGTTTTTAACTTGGCCAGGGTTTCGGCGGCGTGGATGCGGTCCGGTGAAGTGGTATCGCCGAAAACATGCAGCACCTGGTTCAGCCAGGCCTTTTTCTTTGCCGGGTCCGTTTCGGTCTGATATAAGACCCTTGAAATACCGATACGGTATTTAGGTTCGTTCTGATACTGGCGGTATTCTTCCTGGTAAACCTTTTCAACATCATCCATGTCTTTGTGCAGCCATACCAGGTATTCGGCGGCATGCACCTTCACCCACATGGTATGGTTTTTTAATACGGCGTGCAGTTCCGTCGATGCTTGTTCTTTTAGGGGGTCTTGTATTTTGCAGGGCTGCATACAGGAAAGGTTTAATATTGAAAGCGTACAGATCGCTACAAACAGTTTCATTATATTTATGTTGAAGGGTTGGTTGCGCGGGCGTAAATAGCCTTGATCATAAACAGGAGCAGGGCGCAGATGACCATGGTGATTGCCGCCGTTTTGAACAGTATCTGTGTGTTCACCGATGCGTCCCGCAGCACCCCTCCTGCGTAAATGCCCAGTCCGCCTACGATACAGGCGAACATGTTTAAGACCCCGTATCCGGTTGCGCGGTACTTTTCATCGGCAATCATACAGAGTACCGGCATCAGGTTGGTATCGGTAAACGTGCGGGTAAGTGCATAGATCATAAACCCGCCGATGGCAACCATTAATATATCGGTGGAGCCGGCAATAAAAGCGGCCGGTGCTGCAATCAGCAAACCGATGGCCGGCAGAAGGATGCGGGCATACCGGTTCGACCGGTGCCAGCGATCGGCGAGAAAGCCGCCTAAGATTACTCCAACAAAGCTGAGCGGGTATACATACCAGGTGGCATATACGCCTGCCCTGGTTTGCGAAAGCTGAAAATGCTCCTTGTAATAGGTCGGCAACCAGCCTATGATCATCCAGCCCACCACACCCAGCAACCCCCAGAAAATGACAAGCAAAATAAAGTTGCGCTTTTTAAAAAGAATTTTTATTCCATTGAAGAAGCGGATCTGCTGCACATCGGCTCTTTGTGTGGAAGGCGTTGTTTCCCGGCGGTCCGGCGCATCTTTCAGCAGGAAGAACATCAATATGGCGTATACGATGCCAAAAAGACCAAATAATGTAAAGGCGGATGTCCAGTGGTGGCTCTCTGCAATCCATCCGCCAAGGAAGCCCATCGATTGTCCGATCATGATGCCCCCGTTATGAATACCGGTAGCCAGCGAACGGGTATTGCCGCGGTGGTAGTCGGCGATCAAAGCCAGTGCTGCCGGTATATAGCAGGCTTCGCTGATCCCCATCAGTGCTCTTGTAGCCAGTAATTGTTCAAAATTTTGTGCATGAGCCGTTAGCCAGGTAACTACGGACCACACAAAAAGACTGATGATAATGACGCGGCTGCGGCTAAAGCGGTCTGCAAGAAAACCCGCGTACGGACTGAGTAAACCATACACCCAAAGAAATACAGAGGTCAGCAATCCGAACTGGGCATCGGTCATTGGAATGGCTTCCACGATGGATTCCCGCATGGTGGTCAGCATGATCCGGTCGAGGTAATTCAGAAAGCCAACAAGAAACAGCAGCACAACCGTCAGCCAGGCACCACGCAGGGGTTTTTGATATTGTTCGAAATCGTTATGGGTAGTCATCGGATCGAAGATAGCGGATACAGGAATAAAAATCCTCTTACTTTTTTTGAGATTGTGATACTATATTACATCGCCGGGAGAAGCGGCCATTACCCGGACCGGTGTGTGTATGGCCGTTTAGAACCACTTCATGATTTCATGGGCCACCACAGCATGTCCTTCTTTATTGGGATGGTTTACCTGCGACATATATTCGGTAACCGTATGGCCCTCCTTTAACTTTTGCTCAAATGCCCCATAGCTGTCCGCCAGACCAATATTGTATTTCTGGGCAAGATCCCGGATGCCGGCCGCAAAAGGCGCGTAGGCAGCTGCCGCGCCGGTCATCGGAAACTGCTGGTGGGGTGTGGGAGTAAGCAGAATGATTGGGATGTGTTGTTCCTGCGCCATGCGGATCATCTTTTCCCAGGCAATACGGGAACGTTCCGTGCCCATCATCCGGTCATTCAGCGCATAGTCGATAAACAGTACATCAGGACGATGTGAAAGTACATCGCCGGAGAATCTTTTCGCCCCTGATTCGGAATGTTCCCCGCCGATGGCAGTAACGATCACATTAATGACCGCATTGGGATAGCGTTCCTTCAATTGCTTCAGTACCTGGTATGGATAAGCATCGAACGTATTCACGAACGGTGTTTTAAAATACCCGGAAGGAACAGAATGGCCGTGGAATACCAGGTTAATGGTCCGGTTCTTCGGCCACTCTTTAGGAAGCTCGGATTTAATGCTGCCGAGATAGGTAGTGGTATCCGCCTGGCTGTAACCGTATAGAACGGCGAAGAGGCCGGCGATAAAAAAAAAGGAATGGCGCATAGACGGTTGAATGTTAAAATGAATGATCGCGAAACAGATCCTTTGAAAATATATTTTTTTTTGTAAGTAACAGCATACGCTGATATAAAAGTACCTGATTTCCGAAAGAACGGCCCGGTTGCTGCCGCGGATCAACATTAAGCTTGCGGGTACCGGTTGCTGCGCCATACGTAGCCGGCGGTTGTTGGAGATAATGAGCCCGGGCAGGTACAGATGTATCTTGCAGTTGGTGCAAAACGGATCCGGTTTCTGTAACGGCACGAATGAGTGATCCAGGCATTGCTTTTAAACGGAATCCATCCGCAATTCCCGTACCTGTGGATTTTTGCCACAAGGATTAAAATATAGCCCCGGTTATAATGACCCCGGGTAATCCGTAATCGGTGAAGGGTATAAAAATATTAATAGTAAACAAAATAGTACTGTTTCTGCAGGCGGGCGAAGGCTAAATTTGATCTTACCGATACCAAAAATATTTAGTTATGATTTTAAACGATTTTTCTGCTGTAAAACTGGATTATGACCGGGATGGATATGCCTATCTTCCCGGCTTTTTAGACATCGAGGCTGTCAAAGGAATCAAAGAGGAACTGGAACGGTTTATTGAACAAAAAGTTCCGGAGATGCCTGCAGGTTATGTGTTTTACGAGGATAAAACCGATCCGGCAACACTTAAACAGTTGCAGGATATCCATCAGTACAGCCCGTTCTTCAGCGGTATTTTAAAAGGCAGCCGGTTTGAAGCGTTGGCAGGCGTGCTGCTGGAAGATGAAACGGTTCCCCGTAACCTGGAGTATTTTAATAAGCCCGCCCGTATCGGGAAGGCTACCCCTGCACACCAGGACGGGTATTATTTTATGTTAAAACCCTGTAAGGCCATTACCATGTGGCTGGCGCTTGAGGAAGCGGATGAAACCAATGGTTGTGTGCGTTATATTAAAGGTTCGCATTTAAAAGGAATGCGTCCGCATGGCCGTACCCAAACCCTGGGTTTTTCACAGGGGATAACAGATTATTCGGATGCCGACCTGGCCGGCGAAATATTTTTCCGTGCAAAACCCGGAGACCTGCTGGTGCACGATGCGATGACCATTCACCGTACAGATCCCAATGCAAGTGACCGCTCCCGCAAGGCGCTCGGGTTTATATATTTTGGAGCATCTGCAAAAGAAGACCTGGAAGCAAAAGCGGCCTATCAGCAAAAGTTAAACGAAGAGCGATTTGAAAAGAATGAAAAATGAGTTGCGCCGGTTTTTGATACGTGCCAGGCAGTGTGTTCGCTCAAATGGGAGCAACGCCATTCGCCATGGCGGTACAATACTTGTTTTGGGGCTGACGGTTTTTACTGCCGGTGCGCAGCAACATAAAGCGGTTGCCGTTCAGGACCGGCTGCAGCCGCTGACCGCCGGTGCCCTAAGTATTGGGGGATACCTGGGCAACAGGATCGATCTTTGCATCGGTAACCGCATTGCACTGCAACCCACAGCGCCTTTTCTCCGGATCTTTAAAACAAAGAACCTGGACCCGGGTGGCTACTGGGGCGAGTTTATTGGTAAATGGGCCGCCGCGGCCGCATTGGCTTGCCGTTATCGGCCGGATGCGGGGTTAACCGCAAAAGCAAACGCAGCCATGGAGGAATTGATCCATGCACCTGCTGAAGGTGGCTATATCAGCACGTATAATGCCGCGGATGCCTTTAAAGTATGGGACATCTGGATACAGAAATATGTGCTCCTGGGCCTGATCGCCCAGTATGATGAAACCGGCAACCGGCAATACCTGCAGGCGGCGCGGCAAAGCGCCGGTTATTTATTGGAAAGGACCGGGCCCGGCAAAACGAGTCTGGAGGAATATGGACCGCCCTTTCATAAGGGGGGCGTTAACTTTTCGATCCTGGAGCCGATCGTACTGTTGTACCAGCGCACCGGTGATAAACGGTACCTGCAATACAGCCGTTACATTGTAGAAAGCTGGAGCAAGCCGGGTAAGTATGCGCCCGGGGGCGTGCGGCTGATCGAAAATGCAGAAGCGGGCCTTCCTCCGGTGAACTATGAAATACGGCATGCCTATACATTGATGTCTGATTTTGAGGGCTTGTGTGAGCTGTACCGGGCCACGGGTAATAAACGGTACCTGGATGCCTGCATTAAATTTGCGGAAGCGATAGAACGATACGAACTCATGATTACCGGTACCGTCTGCAATCATGAAATGTGGTATAACGGTGCGCTGGCGCAAACGGGTGTGCTGGAACAGCCCAATGAAACCTGCGCCACGGCCACCTGGATGAAATTCTGCTACCAGTTACTGCGCCTTACCGGCAACCCGCACTGGGCGGATGAAATGGAAAAGTCATTGTACAACGGGCTGCTGGGGGCCATGATGCCCCGCGGGGAATGGTGGGCTTATCACTCGCAGCTAAACGGGCAACGTATGCCCAGCCGGGTACAGGGCTGCGATATCAGTTGCTGCGTATCCAGCGGACCAAGAGGATTATTGATCACACCGGAATGGATGGCCATGAAAATGCAGAACGACGCCCTGGCAATCAATCTTTATGCACCCGGCAATATCAGTCACCGGTTAAAAAATGGTGTAACCGTACGCCTGGAAACGGAAACAACCTACCCGGCTTCCGGAGTTGTCCGTTTCACCGTACACACAGATCGTTCCGTTCCTTTTCCGCTGCAATTGCGCATTCCTTCCTGGAGCAGGAAAACAACGCTTACGATAAATGGAAAGGACATCGCTGTAACCCCGGGAAGCTATGCGCTGCTGAACCGGACATGGAAAGAGGGTGACCGGATCGAGCTGTTGCTGGATATGCGGGGGCGCGTGGTACATGCACCGTCAGGAACGGATCAGGCAATCGTGCGCGGACCCGTTGTGCTGGCGCTGGACAACCGGCTGGCGCCGGAGCAGGATACGTCGGTATGGTTGATCGGTGAATCCCGTAAATTTGAGGAGTTTCCCAACAATCCCCGGTACCGGTTTGTGAATCCGAACAATGATTTCGACAGTCAGAAGGAAGCTGTTTATATTGATTTGAAGCCGGTCACTGTTCCGGATAAAGATATCTGGATGGCGTTCGAAGTGCCGTTTGTAGACCGCCCGGTATTTCATATCCATCGCGAAAAAAAGATCATTATGTGCGACTATGCATCGGCCGGCAACCGGTGGAGCGATACCAATCTATACCGGGTATGGTTGCCGCAGCCCCTGTATATGGGCAATATGTATGCACGCAATACCTGGAAGCTGATGGGCTATGGCCTGAAAGCACCCGTGAAAGTACCGGCGTATATAACGGAAGCGTTGAAGAATAAATAAATGAATATGCTGAACAGAAGATCCTTTCTTGCTATAGCAGGTACCACAGCCGCATCCATGTTGCTGGCCCCGGGTAACGCTTTTGCTATGAATCGTTCCGGCAACGGAAAAAAAATAAAGATCGGCATTGCGGGCGGACGTTTTGGGGCATCCTTTCATTTTCATGAGCATCCGGATTGCATTGTTGAAGCCGTGAGTGATCTGAAAGAAGACCGGAGGCGGCACCTGATGCAAACGTACAAATGCACCAAAAGTTATCCTTCCCTTGCGGCACTTCTAAAGGATAAAAATGTAGAGGCCGTATTTATTGCCACACCCGCGCCGGATCATGCAACGCACGTTATCCAGTCGCTGAAAGCGGGTAAACATGTGCTTTGCGCCGTGCCCCTGGCCTTAACGCTGGATGACTGTCGCCGGGTGCTGGAAACGGTGCAGCAAACGGGCCTTACCTATATGATGGCGGAAACCAGTTATTACCGGCAGCAGACCATCTCTGTGCGGAAGCTGTACCGGAGCGGCGATTTTGGAACCATCTTCCGCTCTTCGGGGGAATACCATCACCCGGGACTGGAAGCGCTGTATTTTGATGAAGATAAAAAACCTACCTGGCGGCACGGGTTACCGCCCATGCTTTACCCAACCCATTGTACGGCGTTTCTGATTTCTGTAACCGGGGAGCGGCTGACCCGGGTAAGTTGTATGGGCTGGGGCGATGATAGCCCGATATTGAAGAAAAATGTTTACGGTAACCCTTTCTGGAATGAAACGGCGTTGTTTGAAACCGACAAAGGACATCCTTTTAAGGTGGAAGTGGATTGGCGGGCAGCGGTCCGGAACGCGGAGCGCGCGGAATGGGAGGGCGAAAAAATGAGCTTTTATATGGCGCATACAGAAGCTGATCCGAAGGATAATATTATGGTCCGGTATGCAGATCGGGTAGGGTATGATGATGCGGGTTTTATACATAAAGCGCCGGTTACCGAACCGTATAAACAGGAACTCTGGTGGCAAACGGATCTGTTGCCGGTGCCGCTGCGGCATAACAGCGGGCATGGCGGCTCTCATACCTTTCTCACGCATGAGTTCATAGATGCATTGATGCATAACCGGAAACCAGCCGTTGATATCTATGAATCGCTGGCCTATACCGTTCCCGGTATTGTAGCACACCAGTCGGCATTAAAGGGGGGTGAAAGTATGAGGATTCCGGTTTTTGATCCCAAGCGATAAAACACGTTGCTGTTTGAAGACCAAAGCCGGTTTGCTGCATATTGTTGTCTGGGGGATGCGTAAACAGATTGTTTAAGCAATGGCGTAACAAGGAATGCGCAAAAACATTTGGCTGGGATATCCGGCCTGCGATCATTGCGGCTTCTTTGTGTGCTTAGTTCAATCTGTAATAATTTGAACCGGCAACAGGAGGACGCATTCTTCTTTTAGTGTTTTGCCTGGTTATTTGTGGTCTTTTTTTCCTGGATTTATTTTACCATACTTTAGTTTTCAAACCTTCAATTTCAGTAAAATGTTTGTCTCTGGTAATCAAAGTAAGATTATGTTGTTGTGCAATGGCTGCAATCCAGATATCGTTGGTCGGAATAGGTTTTCCCTTTTTGTAGAGTGCGGCCATAATGATTCCATAGTGTACCGCTGTAGTTTGATCAGCATTCAAAATAGTGCAGATCTGTAAAAAATCTTCAAATTTTTTAAGGTGTCGGGATTTGTTTTTTACACGGTTTATGCCAGTATAAAGCTCCCCGGCTACTATAGACGAAATGTAAATAACTGAAAGTTTGTCTATTTTTTCAGCAAGCTCTTTGTCGCCTCCGAAAACTTCAACGATAATATTTGTATCCAGTAAGTACTTATTTCCAGTCATCAGGGTGTATCATTTCACTGGTTTCTTTAATCACTTTCTTTATAGAGGTGGTCTCCTTGGCAGTAAGAATGCCAACAAAGTCATAGATGGTAGCAGGCTTGTTTTTTTTGCGCTGGCTTCCTTCCTGTGCATTTTTCAATACCGCTTCAAGAGCTTTTAATGTTTCCTCGTTGTCTACTTTCAGGACCTCCTCTATAACGGATATTTTTCTTGTATTTGTAGTATACATATTTATGCTATAGTTGTTTTAATAATAGATAAGGACTACCGCATTTTATTATCGGAGAAGAACTTTATGTCAAATTTACTCAAAATTTGATAATATACGGAGTGTAATGTTTTTCTGGTGCATGGGGAATTAGTTACCGGGGCTAATAAGGGGAAAAATCAGAAAAGGATTTCAAAAATCAGGATCTGTCTTCTAAAAGAAAATACTACTACAATATCAAAAAGTATCAGCATCCTGCAATCGCATAAAGTATTTTTGAACGATGACGATAATGCCGTTTTTAACGAGATAAGGAATCGCATGAAAATTAAAGACGTTACCACTATATTGCTCACGGGGCCCTGTACCCTGGATCCCTATTTATCGGAGGCGCGCAAACTGCGAAGCGCGGCATTTATAAAAATAGAAACAGAGGAGGGGCTTACGGGTATCGGCGAAACGTACGGGGGATATTTTTTCCCGGAATCCATACCGGCGATCGTGGATTTTTTTAAGCCCGTTCTGATTGGAGCTGATGCGGGGGATATCCGCACGCTTTGGCAGCGTATGTACCACTGTGGCAATTTCTGGTGCCGGGTGGGCCTGGGTGCTATTGCACTTACGGGTATTGAGGCTGCCCTCTGGGATCTGAAAGGGAAGGCGGCGGGCCTTCCGGTGTACCGCTTATTACAGGAAGCATATGGAAAGGATTTTGCGGAAATAAAAGAACACGCAAAGCTTCCCTGTTATGCAACGGGCGGGCCCAGTAACTATCCGCTGGACAAACTGGCCGGTAAGATCGAGTATTATTGTTCACTTGGATTTAAGGGCGTAAAAGTAGGTGCGGGTGCGTATTATAAAGAGCGGGGCGCTCAGATCTCAAACGAACCGGAAGCTGCTGCTGCGTTTGAGGTAGAAAAACTCCGATTTATCAGGGAGCGTTTCGGAAAGGAACTGTGGCTGATGCTGGATGCGCATATGGGCAATCATGCGGCAGCTACCTGGAACCTGGATACGGCGCTGGCGGTAGCGAAGGCAGTGGAAACAGAAGACCTGTTTTTCCTGGAAGAACCATTGCACTATACCCGGCCCGACTGGTATGCGGAACTTTGCAGCAATACCAAAACACGTATTGCCGGTGGCGAGTGCCTTACTGCGCCAAGTGAATGGCAGACCTTTATTGAAAAGAATTGTTTTCATATCGGCCAGCCGGATGCAGCCTTTGTATCCGGCCTGGGACCATTTATGGAAATTGCGGCCAGCCTGGCACAAAAAAACAACAGCATCGCTCCGCATGCCTGGGGCGCCGGTGCGGCACAGATGCAGAATATACATGCCGGCTTCGCCTGTCCCAACACCGTGATGCTGGAAGTGGCACCGGCTTATGGACCGCTGCACAGTGAACTGATCGGAAACAGTCTGCAAATAAAAGATGGGTTTGTGCTGCCCCCCGAACAGCCGGGGCTGGGGATTGAGCTTACGGCTGCAACCATACAACGTTTTCCTTTTGTGCCCGGAAGCGGCGAGTTTAACAGCGTTCCGGGTAAAATACTTACAACCTGACCGGATGATGAAACTGATTATTGACCTGCCGGTATATGCGCCTGTTTTAAAAAAGATACAGGAATTGGAAGGGATTACCATGCATTTGCTTCCGGAACCTGCGGTGGTAGCAAGAGCGTTGCCGGTGTCTGAAATTGAGGATGGAACCGTATTGCTTTGTACCATTCCCCCGGAAAACCATGCAGCAATGGCAAACCTGAAACTGGTGCAGATCGCCTCCGCGGGTTATACACAGCTCATGAACCAGGGGTTTGCCGAGCGAAGTGTTCGCTGCTGTAATGCATTGGGTGTATTTGATGTGCCCATTGCGGAATGGAACATGGCAATGATGATCAATCTTGCCAGGAACTTTAAAGGCATGCTGCGCAACCAGCAGCAAAAGGTATGGGACCGCTCTGCACGTTTCCAGGATGAAATAAGAGGCAGGGTAGTGGGCATCTGGGGGTATGGTGGTATCGGCCGGGAAACGGCGCGGCTGGCGCGGGCCCTTGGCATGACCATCTATGTACTGAGCCGCTCGGACATAAAACCACGCCATCATACGTACTGTGTACCCGGAACCGGCGATCCGGATGGCTTGTTGCCGGATCGTGTGTTTGGGATGGATGAAAAAGAAACATTTTTAAGGGCAGTTGATTTTCTGATCATGGCCATCCCGCAAACCGGAAGCACCGAGGGAATTGTTGGGGAGGCAGAGTTGCGCTTATTAAAACCGTCGGCATTCCTGCTAAACCCCGCGCGGGGGCCGCTGATCAGGGAAGCTGCACTCGTTCGAGCGCTGCAGGAAAACTGGTTTGCCGGTGCGGCATTAGATACGCATTATCATTATCCCATGCCGCCGGAACATCCGTTATGGGAAATGGAGAACGTGATCCTCACGCCGCATATTTCAGGTTCCAGTGCCAGTCCGCATTTTCTGGAACGGGTGTGGGATATTTTTTTTGAAAATGTGCAGCGTCTCCGGAGCGGGGAGCCATTGTTAAACGAGTTGTCCGCGGCTGCGCTTGCCGGACAATAACGTCGAACATTGGGGTATGTTTCCCCGGAGGCACGTGAAGATGCCATAGCTGCGGGTTTGCCTGATTTGTGTCCTCGCAAATCATAAAGTTTTTTCTTATGCTTCCTGTGAAGCAGGTGCCTGAAAGTTCGGTTACGCGGGGTATCTGACCTATAAATAAGATAAGAATATAGGGATGAAATATATGTTAACGATAATGGCGGTGGTGTGGCTGATCTTTTGCAGTTATGTAGATGGATGGGCCAATGCAATATACCAGCCGGATAGCATTGACGCCTTCTGGCAAAAAACGCGAACGCAACTGGCGGCCATACCAATCAACGGTAAAACGGAGCCGGTAACGGAAGCACTGCCCTATAAAAAATATGTCATCACGGTAAAAAGTCTTAATAATGTTACGGTGGCCGGTTATCTTTCAATTCCCGTTCAGGGGGAGGCGCCGGCACAGCCATGGCCCTTACTGGTAACAACCTGCGGATATAGCGGCAATGGCCAGGGTGTGCAGTTGGGTGAGTGCCAGCGGGGCTATGCCATATTGCAGGTGTATCCCAGGGGACAGGGCATTTCCTCAAACTATTTCACAATTAACAGTGATAAGCTTAGCACCAACCTGGCTTCGCCCGAAGGCTATTATTACCAGGGTGGTTATATGGACATTATCCGGATGATCGATTATATCGTTACACGCGCAGATATTGATACCACCCGCATTGCAATGGTGGGCACCAGCCAGGCAGGAGGAATTTCGCTTGCGGTTACAGCATTGGACAACCGGGTAAAAGCAGTAGTAGCGCATGTTCCGTTTTTATGCGATCTGCGAAGGGCGGCTATGTTGCCCTCACTTGCAAAGACCCTGCTGGACCGGGCGGGTAACAATAATGAAAAAGCATTTCATACGCTGGATTATTTTGACCCGTATATGCTGGCTGTTCATATCCGTGTGCCGGTATTTATGAGCGCGGGAGGTAAAGACGCCCTGTGCCCGGCATCAACGGTTAAGGCGGTATATGACCGGATACCAACCCGGGAAAAGAAATACCAGTTTTACCCCGGGCTGCCGCACACAAGTTGTATGGATTCCTACGCGCGCACCTGGGTATTCCTGGATCAGTATTTTAAAAACAAGCATTGACTATTTAAACATAAGCTATGAGACTATTTAACCCAATCCTTTACCTGCTCCTGTTTTGTTTTATCGCCCCGTCGGTGTTGGCCCAGGAGGCGCAACAGGTGGAAGGGTTTGATACGGTTGCCTTTCATTATAATGCCAACAGGGCCGCGGCGGTCCGTGATTTTCGCGGACAAACAAAGGGGTATATGACCGCAGGCTGGTGGGCGAAAGGACAGCTGAAAAAAAACTGGTTGTCCTGGAAGACGGCGGTTGTGCCGGAGAAGCAGAACACCACCTTTAGCTTTATCGGTTCCAGTGCCGTTTTACCGGCCATTATGCTCAACGGGCCTGCATTGCGCCTGAGTGTGAATGGTACCTATGCCCTTACGTTCAATATCGGGAAAACACATGATTTTACCTGGAAAGAGGGGGCATTCGAGCTTAAATATATTTCCAAGCGTACGGAGTTCCCCTATACCGGCGAACACCGGCAGTTTGCATTGAACGGGAACAGCGGCATTTACCAGCTGACGGTTCCGGCTTCGGTTGTAGAGCCGGGGAAAGCCGCCACCATAGCGGTTGAGTTAATGCCTTTTGAGGGCTGGGATCATGGCTGGTTTATGGTAAAAGCGTATAAGGATGTGTTGCAGGCGCCCACCGTGCAAAAGCTGGAAAAACGGATCGATGCGATGCAAAAAGACATCAACCTGCTGATGGAACATACAAATATCCTGGCCGGTAAGCTCTATAGTAAGGAGCTGGGGAATAAGCAATACGAACATCAGATCATATATACAAATGGCTATCGCCACCTGCATCCCGCAGATATCATTAAATTAAAGAACGGAGATATCCTGCTCTTCACAAGAGAGGCTACGGAGCATTTTGCCAACGACGGGGATATTGTGATGCTGCGGTCAAAAGACAATGGTAAAACCTGGGGCGACCGCAAAGTGGTGAGTGCGATCAGGGATCTGGATGAGCGGGAGGGCTGTGGCATCCAGTTAAAAGACGGAACCATCGTTGTAGGCATCTTTTATAATGATCTGTACATACCGGATGGTACCTACAATTGGGGCGGAACGGTAAAACTGGCGCCATTGAACCGTGCACGACTGGGAGCGCATTTTATCAGCTCGAAGGATAACGGCAACACATGGGAGCAGGGCGCCTTTATCGATATGAAGGATAAACCCTTTACCGGTGTGGAAGGGCCTACGGATGCACCGGTGGAAATGCCGGACGGCAGTTTGGTGATGGGGGTCATTGGCTACGGTATTAATGGTGATGCCAAAAATATCGGGGCTGTTTTATTACGGTCTACAGATAAGGCCAAGACCTGGAGCTATGTATCTACGATTGCGGGGGACCCGGGCGGTAAGCAAAAGGGATTCCTGGAACCGGGACTGGTGCGCACAAAATCCGGAAGGCTGATCGCGGGATTGCGCAATCATGCAGATGAGAATGCGATCTATATCAGTTATTCCGATGATGCGGGCAAAACCTGGGTACCACCGTTCAAAACAAAGATGATCGGGCATCCGGTGGATCTGATCCAGCTTAAGGACGGCCGGATCATGGCCACCTACGGGATCCGCGAAGGTGCGGGCCGGCATGCAGAACCAGGGGGCATACGCGCCTGTTTCAGTTATGATAACGGGCAGACCTGGGATATAAAAAATGAAGTAGTGCTGCGGGATGATTTTATAAACTGGGATATCGGCTACCCGGAGTCGCTCGAAATGGAGGACGGCAGGATCATGACGGTATATTATTTTAATCTTTTTGGCAGGTATTATATCGGTGCTACTTACTGGAAACCCGAGTAAGTAAGAACAGCCGGTTCATAAACAGAATGGATGATGAAAGCGATCGGTCTTATCTATGTTGTATGGCTGTGTGGAGGCATCTGGCCGCTGCACGGTAATGCCCAGATGAAAACAAAGCCGAACGTGTTACTGATCGTTTCTGAAGACCACGGTCCGCACCTGTCCTGTTATGGCGACAGGAATATACAGACCCCTCATCTCGACCGGCTGGCGGGGCGGGGCATGTTATTCAGGAATGCCTATGTTACAGAATCTGTTTGCAGCCCTTCCCGCAGCAGCATTCTTACCGGGTTATACCCGCATCAGAGTGGGCACCTGGGGTTAACCACCCATGGCTTTCATTATGTGGGCCCGGTGCAAACGATCTATGCTCTGTTAAAAAAAGCAGGGTACCGGACGGGGATGATCGGCAAACTGCACCTGGAGCCGGAATCCCTTTTCCCCATAGATGCACATCCCATCAAAGGTCCCAATTATGAAAAGAAAGGGCTGGAACGTTATGCAGCCTTTGCCGGCGCGTTTATGCAGGCTTCGGATGATCCTTTTTTCCTGATGGTGAATTTTCCGGATACACACTGGCCCTTCCAGAACCAGGTGGAGGGGCGTCCGTCAAAAACGGTAACACCGGCACAGGTAACTTCCTTCCCGTATATCGGGTTCGATAACGAGCGCATCCGCAGCTATACCAGCAGTATTTACAATTGTATGCTGCGGTTAGATGAGTGTATCGGAGAACTGATGCAACAGCTGAAACAGTCAGGAAAAGAGCGGAATACGCTGGTGCTTTTTTTGTCGGATCACGGCGATGAAATGGCGAGGGGAAAGTTTGATATTTATGAGGCCTCTACCAAGGTGCCGTTTATCGCCTCCTGGCCGGGCGTCATTAAAAGCGGAAGACAGTCGCAGGCACTGGTGTCTGCCATTGATATTGTGCCAACGGTACTGGAACTGGCCGGGCTTTCAAAACCGGCGGAACTAACCGGTAAAAGCCTGATGCCGTTGTTTGCAAGGCCCGACCTGCATTTCAGAACACATCTCTTTACGGAAAAGAATGCCGATCAGATCGGCATGTATTATCCCCGCAGGGCGGTAAGGGATGGTCGTTATAAGATCATTTATTCCCTGCTGGATGACGGGCGTAAAAATGAAGTGGCCGTGAACTATACCCGCAACAGTATAAAACCACGTACGGATGCCGTAGCAGGCGCTCCAACGCTGGAAGAGTTGAAAACGGCTCCAGAGACGATACAAAAGGCCTACAGGGACTGGCTGCAGCCGGCGAAAGTGCAGTTGTACGACCTGGAAAAAGATCCGTATGAGTTTAACGACCTTTCTGCCGATGTGCGGTATACCACTATCAAAAATCGTTTGGTAAATGTACTGTTGCGCTGGCAAAAGGAAACGGATGATCCTCTGCGCTTCCCGGATAAGCTGGGCAAATTAACACAGGAGCAGGATACCATGCGGGTTTCAAAAAATATGCAGTGGCAGTACCCGGAATATTTATACGGAACAAAAAAACAACCGATTCAATCATGGACAACGGATCCCGTAGACAGTTTATAAAAAAGGCAACGGTGTTGGGCGGCGCATTGCCGCTGGCCGGTTGGCCGGTAAGCATTGCTGCACCAGGCAGGAAGGAGGAAGCTCCTTTGCTGCAAAAGGAAGACTATACCATTCGCCTGAAGAATGCGTATGCAACCATCCAGGCAGGTATCCTAAAAAGAGTATTGGATATACGTAACGGTCAGGTTGTTACCAGCCAGCTTTCTGTGGGCGGCGCATCATTGCAGGAGGAAGCTGCTGCGGATTTCAGTCTGGCATTTTACCAGGCCACACCCGATCAGCAACCGGCGGGCATCCGGTTGCAGCCCGATGGTTCCATGCAGTGGACCGATGGTACCGCCGTAAATGCCAAAGGCGATAATCAGCCGGTAAACTGGGGTCCGGTTGCAGTGGTTAGCGGACGGAACCTGGCAACGCGGTTCCGCCTGGTGGCAACAGAGATTACGCACCCCGGTAAAGGACGCACCCGGCTGCAGTTGAGGGCTGCCGCGTTTACGGATCCAGCATTGCAGGGCGTAACCCTCTGCATCTTTTACGAGGTATATGAAGGATACCCGGCCATCCGCAAATGGATGGAGGTGATCAATAACGGAGCGCACTGGTTAAAGATCGACCGGTTTTCAATAGATGCAATTGATATAGCATCCGGTTTCCGGACCATAACACCGCTAACCCCGGCAGAGCAGGGAGCGGAGAGCAGTATGGTGGCATTCAGCAACGCCGCGCAGACAAGCGGTGTGATCGTAACCAGTGAAGTGCCCTCTGCCGTTCGTACGATCCGTGCAACCGGCAGTACGGGTTATGCGGATGAATATTTTGAATGGGTGCTGGGACCTTCCGAACATTTTGCAACCGAGCCGGTATTCCAGTTTGGTTTTTCCGGGGCGGCTGTCCCAACGGTCAGCGGCATCTCCACGCCCCTGGACCGCGCAGTGGAAACGCCGTTCAAAGATTTCCTGCGGGAATGTGTGGGGTTGCGCGCGGCCGCAGCACAGGTACCCGCGCCCATCTGGTGCTCCTATACCAATTTCCTGGATAAGCTGAATGATGCGGATATGCGGCAGCAGGCGGATATAGCGGCTGCCATCGGTTTTGAAACCTTTCAGCTGGATGAAGGCTGGGCCGGAACACCGGCCCCGGGCGGATCGGAGCCGGGAAGCACATTCCCGGACTTTGCGGCTACCTGTAACTATATCCGGTCAAAAGGGTTGCAGGTGGGCCTATGGATCTCTTGCTTTCGCGGCAGTGAAGCAAAGGACCTGAAGGCGCTTCCGGACGGACGATCGCTTCCGCTTTTTCAAAACACAAAGCGGGGATACGGCATGAGCTTTTCCGGACCCTGGCGGGATTATTTTGCCAACGACCTGCTGTACATGCGTGACAAATACGGGATGACCTATGTAAAGGTAGACCTCACCAATATCAGCAAAGGCGATATTGCAGCGGCACATGAGAGCCGTACTAAAAAAGAATCGTTATTGCGCGGGTTGCGGGGTTTGCTGGAAATGTCGGAGCGTGTAGGCAGGATGGCCCCGGATATCTGGACGCAGTTAACACATGAGCTTTACTGGCGTACACCGGGACCTCCGGCTGATATTGCCGTACTTAAATATGCCTGTGCATTCCATACCACTCCCAATACCTATAAAGGATCGGGCAATGGCAGCAAGCGCGTAAGCCCCGATTGGCCCTATGATCCGCTAAAGATGCGGGAGCAGCTGATCGATAGCTGCCGGGAGGCGCGGCAGCGTTATTTCAGCCACCGGGGATTGCCATTATATTCCGTGGAGTTTTATGCAGCCCATGCCGTAAACATAAAGGGCAGCCTGACCATGCAGGTGCAGGACCGGCAGCTTTGCAGCTGGCTGATGGGAGCCCCTACCGTTTTTGCCGGAGACCTGTCTTCTTTAACGCAGGACCAGATCCTGCATTACCGGAAACGCTTTGACCTGCTCAAAAACCTGCAGCACACCTACAACATCTACCGGTATTTTCAGTACAGCGGAGTGCCGCAACCTACAGAAACCGACTGGCATTGGTGGGGCAAGCTCAATGAGCAGGGCGAAGGGGTGGTGGTGGTGATCCGCGGAGCGGAGGGCGCCGGTGCGCGCATCATCAATATACCCTGGGTACGGGCAGAAAAAAACTATACGGTAACAGCCTTGTTTGCCGGTAAAAAAATAGGGCGCTATACCGGCCGGCAGCTTCAGAAAGGAATACTGAACCTGGCTTTGCCGGTTTACGGGCAGGAACTGCTGGAAGTATCATCCAAATAAAAACATACCAATCAATTTTAGGATATGAACAATCATCAATCATCCCGACGTAGCTTCTTAAAACAGACCGGCATTGTAATGGCCGGGGTTCCGTTTGTACACACAACGCTCTTTCCGGGAAAACAACCGGTAGCGCAAGGACAATGGAGTGTAGCGCAGAATACACCGGTTGCGGTACTGGCCGATGACCGGCTGAAGTTTGAATACGGTGCGGAACGCATGGTGCTGGACGACGGATTGCAGCCTTCCATGCTCATCACGCGCAATGATACCATCGTGGTGCAGGCACAAAACCACAATAAACCATTGCCACAGGAGCGGATCTATTACCCTTTTGCGGTAGATACGGTAGTATCGCGCGACAAAGGTGCCACCTGGCAAAAGGTAACCATGCTGCCGGGTAAAAATGATATCAATATCGAAGGAGGAATCATTCAGCTGAAAGACGGTACCATCCTGGGATTGGAAACCTATGTAACGCCGGGGAGCAAACCGGATACCGGTGAGTCGCTGATGTTTTATTCAACGGATGATATGAAAACGGTGAAAGGACCGGTTACGGTTACGTTTGAAATGCCCGACGCGAACTTTTATGCATCCTCCGATGATGGCGGCCGTCCGCATGTAGCCATGCGATTGCATCGCCGAATTTTTGAAATGCCGAACGGCGATCTTATGACCACGATCTATGGCTGGCAGAAAGGAGATAAAAGCCCTTCCGACTACGAGGTGCGTATGATCAAAACCCGGGTAATGGTATTCCGTTCTTCCAATAAGGGGCGTCATTGGAAATACGTATCCAGCATTACGACCATGCCCCAGGCACAAACAGAAGGTTTTGGCGAGCCGGTACTGAACCGCGTCAATAAAGGAAAACATGCCGGCCGGCTGATTTGCTTTATGCGTACCGGCCGAGAATTATTTAAGGCCTATTCTGATAATGAAGGCAGGACCTGGAGTAAACCGGAGCCCATCCAGTTTGCAGACCGCGATGTTTATGCTACGGAGAAATGGAAGGAAATGTTTAAGGATGTAAAACGGAAAGGGATCCCGGTAGTGGAAAATTCCGTTGAAATCATCGGGGCGGTGGTTGACCCGGACCTTTGTGTATTGCGCAGCGGACTGCTGGTAGCGGCCTTTGGTATCCGTATTCCGGCAAAAGCCTGCTGGCAAAAGTTCAATCATCCCTGGAACGGTAACTACATTGCGGTAAGCAGTGATGGCGGCGACACCTGGAGCAACGTACAGCAGCTGACCTCCGGTATTCCTACCACCCATTACATGGCGGTGGAAGAAACAACGGAAGACAATAAAGTATTTGTGGTATATGACTGGGGTTGGTGGGGCTACAAAGAAGGGCGTTATACGTACGGCCGTTCAGTAACCATCCGCAAACAATAAGCTACGTAAATCATACACAATTGGGTTTGTTATAAACGGCAGATCCTGCCTGCATAAATTAAATGAGGCCATGAGGTTAATGATGATTATCCTGTTTTTGCTGGTAAGCTGCGGGGCCGGGGCCCAGGCTACCGGAAAGCACCTGTCCTTCCGGATCGTATTTGGTCTTAGAGATAAAGTACCCACAGCCTGGAACGGACAGGTGATGCCTGCCGCCGGTCAGAATGTATGGGTACAGGCCGATTGGTTCCGGGATCATCAGTACGAAGCCAAGGGCTGGTCAAAAGGGATCATCAGTATAAAATTGCCGGACCCGCCGTTCCCCAACGATTATCTTCCCAACAGCAGCTCCTGGGTTTGCAGTACGCGTCCCTCACCCTTGCATGGGCCTACTACAGAATGGCACGATCATGGTCAGCTGGACAGTCTTTACGGGGAAGCAGCGCTGAAGCCGGTAATGGTTTGTCCCAGCATCATCCTGCGGTTTAAAAGTGCTACATCGGCAACACCGGTATCCGTTAAAACGGCCGGCGGTGATTTTTATTTTATACCGGATGAAATCATAAGGGAGCGAGCGGCGTATTTTCTGGACAGCAGTATACGGGTAGAAGTGGTTCCGGTAACGGAGCCCATAACGGCATCGCTCAAAGACCAGGAGGATTATCCTGCGCTGCTGATTGCAAAAAACGGAACAACCTGGCTGGCCCGTCAGGCTTTTGACGGGCAGGCGGATAAATTGGTGATACAATACAAACGGGAGAACGTATGGCATCAGGCAACAACATTGGCAGAGGGGGCAGATATTTTTTCCACGGCTCTTGCTGAGGATGGCAGCGGTCATATATGGGTGGTATGGGCCATGCAGGTAAAGGGACGGTTTGACCTGTATGCGCGGCGCTTTGATGGCAGCAAATGGTCGGCGGTCCAATGTATCACAACAGGCGGGGCCGTACGGAATATGTATCACCGGATGACCACCGATGCCAGGGGAAATATATGGCTGGTATGGCAGCAAACAGGAAACGGCAACAGCCGGATCTGCGCACGACAGCTAGAAAAAGGTGTCTGGAGGCCGGTTGTGCAGGTAAGTAACGGCGCATCTGCAGCGGGTAACAACTGGTGGCCGGTGGTTGCTGCAGCTCCGGATGGTACGGTTTCCATTGCCTGGGATGGTTATGCAAAAGGGAGTTACGATATTTACCTGAGGCAGTATATAAACGGGAAATGGCAGGCAGAACAGGCGGTAATTGCTACCGGAAAATTTGAAGCGCATCCTTCCATAGCCCATGATCAAAAGAACCGCCTTTGGCTGGCATGGGATGAGTCTGGTGTGAATTGGGGTAAGGACGTAGGCTTTTTGCTGGACCGGCAGCAAACCCGTTTGCATGAATCGCGTTCTGTTAAATTGATCTGTCTGGATAAAGACCAGGTGCTCACCACCAAACAGCCACTGTTGGCCGTGTTATCTCCGAAAGATTTTTGGGAACTGCCGCAACTGCAGATAGACGGGCAGGGCAATCCCTGGTTACTGGTACGGCACCTGGTAATGCGGGAGCCGGATACGCCCCTGGAAGGCCCCATTGACCTGGCGCTTTTTGAGATACAGGCATTGCAATATGTGAACGGGCGCTGGAGTCCGCCGGTTTGTATCCCGCAGAGCGCAGGCCGGAACGACATGCTGCCGGCAACGGCAATGGATACCGAAGGAAACATATGGGCGGCCTGGGCCACGGACCTGCGCAACCGGAAAACCTACCAGCATAACCAGTTGCAGGTAGCTTTGGGAAAGATCGGGAAATGGCGGGGAGATAACGAACCGGATCTGACTGCATATGATGACACACGTATAACAAATTATACGCCCTTTGATCCTTTGGAAAAAGCAGCGGTACAACGGATCCGTAACTACCGCATTCAAAACGGTACCAGGAAATATGCCATTTACCGGGGCGACCTGCACCGCCATACCGATATCTCTGTAGACGGTAGTAATGATGGCTCCATACTGGATGCTTACCGTTATGCCCGGGATGCAGCTGCCCTGGACTTCTTAGGCGTTTCCAATCATACGGATGCGGTATGGGATGAATACAACTGGTGGAACACCCAAAAACTGCAGGATCTTTACCAGATCCCCAATGCCTTTGTTTCCTTTTATGGATACGAACGTTCCGTGGAGTATCCCAACGGGCACCGCAACATCTTTTTTACAAAAAGGGGCACGCCCTATATTTACCCCATTGGCGCTTTTGAAGCCCGCGGCGGCTATGTAGGCAGCGGGGCTTTGTACTGGTACCTGCGCCGCCACAACGGGTTCAGTATCCCGCATACTACCGGGCGCACCAGTGGTACCGACTGGCGGGACAATGATCCGTTGGTGGAACCACTGATGGAAATTTACCAGGGTATGCGCGATAGCTATGAATACCCCGGCAGCCCGCGCCCGTACAAACGGTATGTGCTGCCGGATAGCACCCGGCCGGTAGGGCGTGCCTCTTCGGCACCAAGGAGCCCTTCCTTTAAACCCCTGGGCTTTGCATGGAATGCCCTGGCCAAGGGGTTTAAGCTGGGCTTTATTGCTTCATCGGATCATATTTCCACCCATCTCAGTTATGCCTGCCTCATCGCAGAAAGCCTTACGCCGGAAGGATTGGGCGATGCGATCCGCAACCGGCGTACCTATGCCGCTACGGATAACATCATCCTGGATATAAAGCATACAGGATCTGCAGGAACGTACCTGATGGGCGCCTCATTTGCAAGCGCCACGCCGGTACAGATCAGCGGCACCATCATTGGCACGGCTGCCGTTCAGCAGGTAGATATTATAAAGAATAATGCTATTGTACAAACCTATAAACCCGGTACCGGCGAATTTAAATTCGTATTTAAGGATGCCCGTTACCAGGATAAGAAGGATGGGGAAAGTTATTATTATGTACGCGTGATCCAGCAGGATGGGGCCATGGCCTGGGGATCGCCCGTATGGGTAACGTATAAAAAATGACCGCAACAATAGCGCAACAAACCTGCATAATGAAAAAGGGGTTTGAATCAATCGAAAATGGATATACAAAAAATGAAAGCGTGTATGTTATGTTTTTTTATGGGCCTGCACCTGCTGTTACAGGCGCAGGCCGACACGGCTGCTGTTGTTCCGGTGCCGGATCCGAATGGCGGCTGGCTGATCAGAACCAGGTCTTCTGCCTACCAGTTGCTGATCAGCCCGGATAAGCGGGTATACCCGGTTTATTACGGACCCGCAGCACAGGCGGATTTTAAAAAAAGATCAGCGGTATGGACGCAGGGGGTAGAAGAGCTTCCGGTACGCGGAGGATATCCTACCAAATCGCCCTTGCTGGAAGTTATTTTTGAGGACCAGGTAAGAGATGCCGACCTGGAATATGTATCCGGCGAAGTGGTGAGCATCGAAGGACGGCCGGCGTTAAAGATCATCGAAAAAGACAGGAGATACCCGTTGCAGGTTACAGAATACATCCGGGTGCTGGAAGAATTTGATATCCTGGAAAAATGGGTGGAAGTAGCCAATACCGGCAAAAAAGGAAGTATCAGGATACAGAACCTTTTATCCGGGAGTTTATTCCTGCCATCTGATGAATACGAGCTGACACAACTGTCCGGGATGGAGCTGGCGGAATTTAAACCATTCCGGTCAGTACTGACCCCGGGTATCAAAACAATTGAGAACAAGCTGTTCAAATCAAACCGCAATATGCCCTGGTTTATGGTGCGGCCCAAAAGCGCTGCAGGTGTGGATCAGGGGCCTGCCTGGTTTGGAGCAGTGCATTACAGCGGAAACTGGAAATTGATCTTTGATAACCAGATGGAGCGCTCCTATAATACGGCGCTGCAGGTCCTGGGGGGTATCAATTTCTGGGATACAGAATGGACATTAAAACCGGGGACCTCGTTTACCACACCAAAATTTTCAACCGGTTTTACATTAAAAGGTGAGGAAGGTGCGGCCCTGTTAAATGCAGCCTATGTACGGAAAACGATATTGCCGGAAACGCACCGCAATGTATTGCGACCAGTGTTGTTTAACAGCTGGTATGCCACCACCTATCACCTGAAAGAAGAAGAGCAGGTAGCCATGGCAAAGATCGCTGCGGATATGGGCGTGGAATTGTTTTGTATGGATGATGGCTGGTTTAAGAACCGGAATAAAAGTGATGAAGGGCTGGGAGATTGGGAAGTAGACCGGGTTAAATTTCCCAACGGCCTGCAGCCGATGATCGACCAGGTACACGCATTGGGTATGAAATTCGGGATATGGGTAGAGCCGGAAAGCGTGGTATTGAAAACGGATGTGTATAAAAAGCATCCGGACTGGATCCTGCAGTTCCCCGGTCGCCGGCAGGTGCCCGGGCGTGTGTTCCTCAACCTGGCAAGGGAAGATGTGTACCAGTACCTGCATCAATCGCTGAGCCGTTTACTGCGGGAGAACAAGATCGACTTCATCAAATGGGATCAGAATACTTACCTGTCGGATCCGGGCTGGGCAGCGGCCTCGCCGGAAATGCAACTGGAAGTACGCATTCGCTTTATCAGTAACGTTTACCGGCTGGTGGACGCACTGCGAAAAGAATTTCCAAATGTATTGTTTGAAAGCTGCGCCAGCGGTGGCGGGCGTGTAGACCTGGGCATGCTGTCCCGGATGGATCAGGCCTGGACAAGCGATAACAGTACGGCGGTGGATCGTTTGTTCATTCAATACGGATACCTGGGCGCATTGCCGGCCAATACCATGGTGTCCTGGGTCATTGAAGGTATTGCGAACCAGGTACAGTTGAATCCGCCGTTACCTTATAAGTTTGATGTGGCCATGAGTGGTGTACTGGGCATCGGGTACGACATCCGCAAATGGACCGAAGCAGAACGCGCACTGGCAAAGCAAAAAATAGAACTCTATAAACGCATCCGTCCCCTGGTGCAGCAGGGAGATCTTTACCGGCTGGTATCACCGTATGAGCACAATCGTTGTGCGTTACAATACAACAGCGAGGATAAAAAGACTGCCACCGTTTTCTGTTACAACCTGGCGGTTTATGTTTCCGGCGGATACTCGAAAACGGCAGATCTGAAAGGAGCACAGTATATTGATAACGGATCTACAGTACTGAAACTAAAAGGCCTGGATCCCGGGGGCCAGTACCGGGTTAAAAATGCAGACGATGCAGGTGATAAGGGTACGGTTTATCCCGGTGCGTTCTTAATGGATGCAGGTCTTCAGTGGCCCGTAAAAAATTCTTTTGAAAGCCAGGTATTACTGGTAGAAGCAACAAACTGAAAATGGAGCAGATAATCATTGGCCACCATCAGCATCGCTACAGGGTGCACCCGCATTGGGGGCTTCCTCCGTCCGGAACCTGTCCTGTAAATGATTGCCATGAGATGGTGATGGATGCCCGGGGGCGCATCATCTTGCTGACGAATGAAACCCGGAACAACCTGATCGTTTATAATAAGAACGGGAAAATACTGGATGCTTTTGGGCATGCATTCCCCGGCGCACATGGTTTGAGCATTCATGATGAAAACGGTACGCAGATGCTTTATATCTGCGATATCGAACGGCACCAGGTGATCAAGACCGATCTCAACGGCCGGGTGATCCTGGAGATCGGTTACCCGGTTGACTCCGGCGTATACCAGCGTGCGGATCAGTTTCTCCCTACGGAGTCCGTAGTGGCCCCCAATGGTGATCTCTATGTTACGGATGGCTACGGGTTGCAATATGTGATCCAGTATAACAGTAAAGGACATTATATCCGGCATTGGGGCGGCCGGGGAAACGGGGCCGAACAGTTTGACTGCGCACACGGGATTGCTGTTGACCACCGGAACGGCGATGCCAGTTTGCTGATCACTTCCCGGAACCACAATGCATTCAAACGTTTTACAATGGACGGCGCCTATCTCGAAACCATCGCGTTGCCCGGCTCCTTTGTATGCCGCCCGGTGATCAGAGGCGATGAGCTCTATGCCGCCGTTTTCCGGTCAGGATCCAATACCAATGCAGGGTCCGGATACATTACCATACTGGATGGTAATAACAGGGTGGTTGCTACACCGGGAGGCAGCGCGCCGGTGTACCGGGATGGAGTATTACTGCCACAGGAAAAAGCGGGTGCTGTTTTTGTGCACCCGCATGATGTATGTGTGGATGATGACGAAAATATTTATGTATGCCAGTGGAATTCGGGGCGTACGTATCCCATAATGCTGGAGCGCGTATAAACAATAAAAATGGAACCATTAAAAGCAAACGAAATATACGGTACCTGGGCTACCTTACTGCTACCCATAGGGGAAGATGAATCTATTCGCTATGATGCGTTACAGGAGCAGCTGAAAACATTGATCGCCTCGGGGGTGAATGGTATTTATTCCAATGGTACGGCGGGTGAATTTTATAACCAGACGGAGGCGGAGTTTGACGGGATCAGCGGGATGCTTGCTGAAGCGTGCAACAGGGCCGGTATGCCTTTTCAGATCGGGTGTAACTGCACCAATCCCAAACAGACACTGGAACGCATTAAAAGGATCCGCCCGTTAAAGCCGGGCGCCATACAGGTGATCCTGCCGGATTGGAGCCCGCTTTCCCAGGATGAGGTATTGCATTTCCTGGATGGTGTGTGTAATGCCGCAGCGGGCATCGGGGTGGTGTTATATAACCCGCCCCATGCCAAGCGGGTATTGGCGCCCGATGCGTATGCTGCAATCATCAATAAGGGCATCCCTTTAGTGGGCTGCAAAACCGCGGGCGGAGATGAAGGCTGGTATGCGCAAATGCGTGCTATACCGGGGCTTTCATTGTTTGTGCCGGGGCACCGGCTGGCATCGGGGATGCAATCGGGGGCACATGGAGCCTATTCAAATCTCGCCTGCCTGCATCCGGTTACAGCGCAGCATTGGTATAAGGATATGCGCACCAATATGGAAAAGGCACTACAGTTTGAGGAACGCATCGGCATGTTCTTTAAACAGTATATCTTTCCGCTGATCATAGAGCAGCATTACCAGGGGCAAGCCATTGATAAAATGCTGGCATGGATCACCGGCTGGGGCAATGTGCCGCTCCGGCTGCGCTGGCCCTACAGGAGCGTAACGGAAGAGGAGGCATTGCGGGTACGGGAACACTGCCGGAATTTATTGCCGGAATTTTTTGAAACGGGCGTCTGGTCCGGATGATGGTAGCCGTTGCGTTTAATAGGCTGTTGAATGAGGGTGTGTGGCTGATAAAAGAATGTTCTTTATAATGGTACGCATGAAGATCCCGTAATGAGTTGCCAATAACAAGTAGCCATCACACTTTAGTCGTGCTGAACTCGTTTCAGCATCTATGCAAGATTCACGTGGATGCTGAAACTGGAACAGATTCCGGAATGACACCTGCCAATAACAGATTACATGATGTATTGAAACCCAATTATACGTTCGTCATGCAAGCGCAACAAAGTGAAGTCGGGGCCTCTCTGTGATGTCAGACTGGCGGATGCGGTCAGCGTAACGAAAGAATATTATGTCATAAATGCATTGCTATTACAACGTAAATTGAAAACCTGGTATGACAACGGAACGATTTATTTACAAAACATAGTACATCTGTTACAGGCTACTGCTCAGCATCTAAAAAGCAATGGCTCCCGGTAGATGCTGATTCGCTGCGGCGGATAGAACGACAACAGGTTTTAAACGGTTTTTGATACAGCCGCTGTATTATGTATAACTGAATTTTTTAGAAGCTGGTTCACGCAGAAGAATATGATGAAAAGAAAACGTTTTGGTACAACAGGAATCGTACAGATCCTGGTGATGATAATAATCATTATGCAAACGAATTGTATCACCCATAAACAGGTTGCTGCTCCTGCGGAACATGGGGCGGCACTGATCGCATTTAATGATCCGCGTATTCAATATGAGGGCCGGATCGATGACAGCGACCCGGAGGCGGCAACGCTTTGCTGGTCGGGTACCACGGTACGGTTCCGCTTTTCCGGAACCGGGGTCAGTGTATTGCTGAAGGATTACAGCGGCCAGAATTATTTTAATGTGATCGTTGACGGCAATACGGAGATGGTCAAAAAAATACGGGTCGATACGGGCGGGAAATGGTATGTGCTGGCCGATGGGTTGCCGCCGGGGAACCATACCATCGAACTCTTTAAGCGCACACAAATCAACAAAGAATATAACCGGGGGTATACAAAGTTTTATGCGATGAAACTGCCTTCCGGAACCACGCTGTTGCAGCCGCCGCCTTTTCAAAAAAGAAAAATGGAGTTTTATGGAAATTCCATTACCTGCGGACATGCCATCGAAGACAGTTCCGGCAGCGATTCCGGGGCCAGCCTGTATGAAAATAATTACCGCTCTTACGCAGCGCTTACCGCACGGCATTTTGAGGCGCGGTACCGCTGCATTGCAGAGAGCGGGATCGGCTTGCTGGCCGGTTTCCGCAAAGAGCTGATGCCGGAGATCTACAATCGTGTGAACCCGTTTGACCCCACCCGTTTATGGAATTTTTCTGCCTACCAGCCGGATGTTGTTGTTGTTAACCTGTTACAGAATGACGAGGCGGTGATCGGCAACCCGCAGAGTGATGCGTTTAAAAAACGGTTTGGAACAAAGGCACCGGGGGCGAAGCAGATCATTGCGGCATACCGGGATTTTATCCGGAGTTTACGCGGGCACTATCCGGAGGCACATATTATTTGTGTACTGGGAAATATGGGCATTACCCGTGCCGGATCGCCATGGCCCGGTTATGTACTACAGGCGGTGCAAACGCTGGCCGATAAAAAAGTATACACCCATTTCTTTCCCTATAAAGGTACGGCCGGTCATCCGCTCATACAGGATCATGCCGCTATGGCAAAAAGCCTGGCCGGGTTTATTCATGATCATACCGGCTGGTAATTGCCTGCCCTGCAGGGTAGTGCCGGGAAAAGAAAAATACAACAATGCAGCAGGATAATACCAGCTTTCTTCGGCTGGTCATCGTATTATTGCTATTAAGGAAACGGTGTGCATGCTAACCTGAACAATGCCCCGGAAGACAGGCTTCCAATTGATTTTTTACAGTAAAAGGATTTATCTATGAGGGAATTCAGCCATTTAATGTATATGCTGAAACGCAATACTTCAACGTGCGTAATGCTGTTGCTCCTGCTTTGTTCTGCGTTCACTTCCATAGCGCAAAAAACAATCAGCGGTGTGGTAAAAGATGCCGGGGGAAAGCCCCTGCCCGGTGTAACCGTCAATCAGAAAGGTAGCGATGTGTCTTCCATGACATCGGAACAGGGGCAATACCACATTGCCGTCACCGGCAACGATGCGGTGCTGGTATTCAGCAGTACCGGTTATGCTACGCAGGAGGTGCGGGTGGCGCAGCGCACCAGTATTGATATTGTCCTGGAAGAAAACGTGTCCAAGCTTGAGGAGGTAGTGGTCATCGGGTACGGCTCCCAGTCGCGGCAGAAAATGACCACAGCTGTTTCAAAGCTGGATAATAAAGTATTGCAGAACACAACCTATACCAATGTAGGAAGCGCCCTGCAGGGGAATATACCGGGGCTGCAGGTGATGTCTACCGGTGGCGGCCAGCCCGGCGTTGCGCCCCGGATCATTCTGCGCGGAGGCACATCGATCCAAAACCCCAACGGCGCGGCACCGCTGTATATCGTGGATGGAGTGATCCGCCCCAACGGGCTCAATGATGTCAATGCGTTTTCCATAGAGTCGATACAGGTGCTGAAAGATGCCGCATCCACCGCTATTTACGGAACCCGTGGATCCAACGGGGTGGTGATCGTTACCACGAAGTCGGGGAAGCCCAACAAAACACAGATCTCTTATAGTTTTAATGGTTCTGTGGGGCAGCCCACGCGGCTGATCCAGTATGCCAATGCCCGGGATTATATCTATTACAACCGTCTTGGAGTAAAAGCTGCTGCGGAATACCGGCCGGATCTGATCTCCCGGCTTGGATTACCGAATGCAACGGGCACCGGAAATGATCTTACCAATAATACGGCGTATACGGTCATGTACCTGACCCCCGAAAACCAGCACAAACTGCAGGAAGGATGGAAGAGCATGCCGGATCCCATTGATCCCTCAAAGACGCTTATTTATGCAGAAACCAATTACCAGGACCTGATCTACCGCGATGCGTATACCTTTGACCATTACCTGGATGCTTCGGGAGGTAATGACCGCGCCTCTTTTTATGCGGGGCTGGGTTATACAAAATCGCAGGGTACCGCAACCATCACGGATTATAACCGGTTAAGCCTTAACATCAATGCCAGTTATAAAATACTGGACAATCTTCAGATCCTGGGAGGCGTTCAGTATACCAACCGCGATACCCGTACCGTATCCAGCCTGGCCAACCTGTTCTACCGCTCGGCCTCATTGCCGGGTACTGCAAAGTACAAGTTTGAAGATGGTACCATGGCCCCGGGACAGAACCAGTCTATCGGTAACCCCGATTATTATTTTAAAGGACCCTATGCACCCAAGGGCAATACGGAATTTGAAACCTCCACCTATTCGTTGCGGGCAAAATGGGATATCTCCAGGAAGCTGGTGTTTGAGCCCTTGCTTTCGCTTAACAGGGATCTGGTGCCCACCTACAGTTTTCAGCCGGCGGCCATGCTCAATGGGATCGGCCCGATGGTGACTACACGCAATACTTCTGCCAGCAGTACCCGGAATACCCAGTACCAGGCGGATGCGGTACTGACCTACTCCAATGTATTTTCCGGCAAACACAGCCTGGAAGCAAAGGGCGGGTTCTCACATTATTTCAGAAGGAATACCACCTTCTCAGCCAGCGGCCAGAATGCGGCCACAGACCTGATTCCCACATTAAACAGTGCGGCAACACCCACCGGGGTAAGCAGCACCATGTCAGACCTGGCCATCCAGAGCCTGTTTTCCCGGATTAATTACGACTACGAGGGCAAGTACCTTTTGTCTGTCAATGCCCGCTACGATGGTGCCTCCAATCTTGGGGAGAATAATAAATTTGGTTTCTTCCCGGGTGTATCGCTGGGCTGGAACGTGGACCGGGAAAAATTCTTCCGGTCTGTTGCGGATGTATTGCAGTTAAAGCTGAGAGCCAGCTATGGAGTAAACGGGAATATATCCGGGTTGGGCGATTTTCAGCCGGATGGCAGTTACATCACTACCGGCGGTTTATATGGCGGTCAGTCCATCATCCGTGCAGATATACTGCCGAACCAGGATCTGCGCTGGGAGCGGTCCAAAACCATTGACCTGGGAGCGGATATCGGGTTTTTCAACGGAAGGGCTAGCATCATCTTTGATGTGTACAACCGTACCACCGACGATCTGCTTACCACCGTGAGCCTGCCGGCGTCCACGGGTTTTGCCGCTGTTTTTACCAACCTGGGAAGTTTGCAGAACAAGGGTTTTGAAATAGAAGTAAACGGACATATATTTCCCGCTACGTCGGCATTTAAATGGAACGTATCCCTCAATGCAGGCTATACCCGTCATAAGATCCTGAAGCTGCCGGATAACGGAATCGCCAGGAACCGGGTGGGCGGAGAGTATGTATGGGATGCTTCTATAGGCGATTATGCTTACCTGGGTGGTTTGCAGGAAGGCGGGCGTTTGGGCGATCTGTTTGCTTACAAGCAGGTAGGTATTTATGCCACCGATGAAGAAGCTGCCAAAGCGCTGCCGGATAAAGTGCCTTCCACTGCCGAAAAGTTCAAGCGCGGGGGGGATGTGCAATGGGCCGACCTTGATGGGAACGGGTACATCGACAACCGCGACCGGATCTATGTGGGTAATCCTTATCCGGACTGGACCGGAGGATTTAATAATTACTTTACCTACAAAGGATTTGGACTTTCCATCCGTACCGATTTTACGCTGGGCAATACGATTTATAATTACCCCGCAGCCTTCGCCAACGCCCAGGCGCAGGGAGATGCATTGCCCTTTCAAAGCTATATAGATAAAATGTGGAAGCAGCAGGGGGATGTTACCAATACGCCCCGTTATACCTGGCAGGATCAGCCGTTAAATATCTTCAGGGGGAATAACAATTATTATGAAAAAGGAGACTTCTTTTGCCTGCGGCAGGTGGCTGTAAGCTATGTTTTCCCCGATTTTATCCGCAAAGCCCATCTGAAGAACCTGAAGGTCTTCCTGTCGGGCAACAACCTGCATTATTTTACAAAATTCACCGGTATCAATCCTGAAGATGGCGGCCAGGACAATGGCCATTATCCCATTACAAGGAATTATACACTGGGTATTAGTGCAACTTTTTAATCAGGACGACAATGACGAAAATGAAATTTCTGATCACGATCATCACCGGTTTCATCTTGGCCACCGGTTGCAAAAAAGGAATAGAAACAAGCCCGGTAAGTATCATTACCCCGGGAACATTCTTCAAAACCCAGGACGATGTGGCAGGCGCCCTGCGGGGTATGTATTACCAGCTGCGCATTCCGGCGTCCAGTGATCTGTACTTTATGGGAGAAGGGCGCAGTGATGTATTACGGGGGGCAGCAGCCGGAACCCTGGGGTTCGACAGGTATTATAACAATACGCTTAATGTAACCAACCCGGGCCCTAACTGGATGAGCCTGTATACCGTGATCAACACCGCCAATCTGATATTGAAATATGCCCCCGATATATCGTTTGCATCAGAGAGTGTAAAAAAGAGCTCCCTGGCACAGGCGTATACGATGCGGGCCTTTGTTTATTTTTCGCTGGTAAGAACATGGGGCGGGGTACCCATCCGCACGGAGCCCACGGAGAAATATGATCCCGCCACCATCCAGGTAGCCCGGTCGGGCGCAGAGGATGTATTAAAGCTCATTAAACAGGACCTGGATCAGGCACTTTCCCTGTACCCGGATAATGCCTTTGGCAGCAACCGATCTTACTGGAATAAGCCGGCCGCCAATGCACTCAAAGGTGAGGTATACCTGTGGACGGGTAAACGGATGAATGGCGGTCAGGCCGATTTTACAACGGCGCTCACTGCACTTACGGATGCCAAAGGTGCAGATCTTCAGTTGTTGCCCAACTATGCGGATATCTTTAGTTATACCAATAAGAATAATGCAGAGATCCTGATGTCGGTGCGCTTCCAGTTGCTGGACCAGGCGCCCAATAATTACTATACCAATATGTACATCATCAACCTTAGCGGGCTTCCCGCACCTATACAGGCGGTAGTGGGAGTACAGGGTGGAAGCGGCAGCGTAATGCAGATAAGGGATGAAGTAAGAAGCCAGTTTGGCTCCGATGATCAGCGCAGGGCCGCTACCTTTTACGAAGTTTATGATAAGGATAACAAGTATTATGCGGCCATTACCATGAAGGGAAGAGGGGTGGTGGATGGAGGTGCCCGCAGCTTTTTTACCGATGTGATCTTATACCGCCTGGCAGATGTGTTGCTCATGATTGCTGAAGCAAAGAATGCTTTAGGGCAGGATCCTGCTGCTGAAATAAACAGTGTGCGGCAGCGGGCATACGGAGCCAACTATCCCGCACATATATTTGTAAACGGCTCAAAAGAAAGCAACGACGCTGCCATCCTCAAAGAGCGCTTACTGGAACTTTGTACGGAGGGTAAACGCTGGTGGGATCTGGTGCGTTTTGACCAGGCATTCAAGATGGTACCCTCACTAAAAGGAAAAGAAGCAGACCAATACCTGCTGTTGTTCCCTATCGGTCAAACCATCCGGAGCCTGGAGCCGCTGGTAACGGAGAACCCGGGTTGGGAGTAGCTGTCTGAAAAAATATGATATCCGGTGTGAAACCTGTCCTCCTGGGCAGGTTTTTCTTTTAAAAGGGAGGGGTGAGCATCGAGCGTCCAGAATTGAGCAGCCAGGATCCGGCATCCGGAAACCATCGTCCGGCATTTAAGTAGGGTCACTGATCGCAGAAGACTGTCCGCTGTTGACTAACCGCTCTTTTCCTGCCGGACAGGGCAGGATCGTATAAAAAATGGGCAAATATTTAAATTGCAGCGTACGTTTACTGTAATACTTTTACATTCTGAGCGAGCAAGCTTCCAATGAGCGATAAATTTTACAAATGAAGACATTGCCTTTGATCGACTTAAGTGTGATCCTGATTTACCTGGTGGCCATGGTGCTGGTGGGGTACCTGTTTTCAAGAAAGAATAAAAATGCGGATCAGTTTACTACGGCATCCGGCCGTATCCCCGGTTGGGCCGTAGGGCTGTCTATCTATGCTACTTTTTTAAGCAGCAATACCTTCCTGGGCGTGCCGGGAAAAGCATTCGGAGGAAACTGGAATGCGTTTGCATTCAGTCTTTCCATGCCCCTGGCAGCCTGGGTGGCCGCAAAATATTTTGTTCCGTTTTACAGGAATGTAGGGGAAGTATCGGCCTATACCAACCTGGAAAAACGGTTTGGCCCCTGGGCGCGTACCTATGCGGTCATTTGCTTTTTGCTGACGCAGATCGCCCGCATGGGCTCTATATTTTTTGGATTATCACTCACCCTCCAGGCACTTACCGGGTACAACATGCAGGTTATTATGCTCATCACCGGGGCCTGTATCATCCTGTATACCGTTATGGGCGGTATTGAAGCGGGGATCTGGACGGAGGTGGTGCAGGGTATTTTGAAAACGCTGGGAGCCATACTTATCGTATACCTGGTAATCTCCAATGTGAACGGAGGCGTGGCTACCATCATGGAGATCGGGAAGGCCAATCATAAGTTCAGCCTGGGTGGCATGGCGCTTGACTTTACCAGTTCCGGTTTTTGGGTAGTGCTTTTATATGGCTTCTTTATCAATCTTAATAATTTTGGGATGGACCAGAATTATGTGCAGCGTTATCATACGGCTACCTCAAAAAAAGAAGCTGCAAAGTCGGTGTGGCTTTGCGTGTGGATCTATATACCGGCATCCCTGCTGTTCTTTATTATTGGAACCTGCCTCTATGCTTATTACCAGTTAAATCCGGCGCTGCTGGATGCAGTGAAATTACAGGTGGCCGCAGAACGGCTGGGACAGGGTGCGGCCTCCGGACAGGTCTCGGCATTGGCTGCCACGCTGGCACCGGGTGATTATGGCGATAAGGTAATGCCGCATTTTATGGTAACCATGATCCCCGCGGGTTTGGTAGGACTGATCATTTCAGCCATATTGTCGGCCGGTATGAGCACCATTAGTTCGGGTATGAACGCGTCTGCCACTGTATTTGCAGAAGATATTTATAAAAGATATTTTAAGCGGAATGTAACCGATAAACAGGGGCTTCGGTTATTACATATTGCCACCGTTGTATTTGGCCTTTTAGGAATGATTGCGGGTGTGCTGATGATTGGGGTTAAAAGCGTACTGGATATCTGGTGGCAGCTTTCCGGCATCTTTGCCGGCGGTATGCTGGGCCTTTTCCTTTTAGGGATCATTAGCAAAAAAACGGGCAATACCGCAGCGCTGCTGGCTACCATCACCGGCATTATTGTGATCCTGTGGATGACCTTCTCTGCCTGGATCCCGGAAAAGTATCATTATGTAAAAAGTGCCTTGCATGCAAATATGATCATTGTTATCGGTACATTAACAATTTTCCTGGCAGGGCTGTTGTTTACAAAATTGCAGCAAAAAAAATATTCTTGATCATATACTGTATACCTGATGCGCCTGCAGTCTTCAACCGGATCGCAGAACGGGCGCTTTGGGCCCGGCCTGCGGCATTTGGATGCCTGTAAATCTTAAAAAGAAATAAAATGAAAATCGTAAAAGGGTTCATCCCCGTGACGTTAACCCCCTTTAATGAAGACGGATCTATTAATTTTGATGGACTGACACGGTTAACAAACTGGTATTTGAAAAACGGTGCAAAGGGACTATTTGCCAACTGCCAGCCGAGCGAGATGTTTGCCCTGTTACCGGAACATTGCGAACATTGCGGAAAGACCTTGCGCTCTTGGCGTTTAATATTTACCGCCAGGTGCGCAACGAATCCGCTAAGGCCGCAACGAAGGGATGGCGCTATTGGATCACATTGCGAACGTTGCGAAAAGACCTTGCGTTCTTAGCGTTTAATATTTACCGCCAGGCGCGCAACGAACCCGCAAAGGCCGCAACGAAGGGATGGCGCTGTTGGATCACATTGCACCCTTGCGTGATCTTAGCGGGCCTTGCGGTAAAAATTGCTCCGCAAAAGTGGTGGGTAATGGAATAAGATTTGTTTGTTATTTTAACGCAAAGTGCGCAACGAACCCGCAAAGGCCGCAACGAAGGAATGGCGCTATTGAATCACATTGCGAACATTGCGAAAAGACCTTGCGCTCTTGGCGTTTAATATTTACCGCCAGGTGCGCAACGAATCCGCGAAGGCCGCAATGAAGGGATGATGCTATTGAATGACATTGCGAACGTTGCGAAAAGACCTTGCGCTCTTAGCGTTTAATATTTACCGCCAGATGCGCAACGAATCCGCGAAGGCCACAACGAAGGGAAGGCGCTATTGGAATAGGATGAATGGTTGTTACAAACGCCTTGCGAACATTGCGAAAAGACCTTGCGTTCTTAGCGTTTAATGTTTTACCGCTAAGTGCGCAACGAATCAGTAAATGCCGCAATGAAGGGATGGCGCTGTTGGATCACATTGCGAACATTGCGAAAAGACCTTGCGCTCTTGGCGTTTAATGCTTTACCGCCAGGTGCGCAACGAATCCGCAAAGGCCGCAATGAAGGGATGATGCTATTAAATCACATTGCACCCTTGCGTGATCTTAGCGGGCCTTGCGGTAAAAATCAAACTACAAAAGTACCATAATGAAAATGCGATGTGTCAGTTGTTTTCGTGATTCGGAAGTTGACGGTATAACGTTAATTTTACCAAAAACAGTACATCGTTGATATGAAACATCCTTACCTGATCCTGGCCATTATCTTAATGGTCACATTACTGTTGATTATTGATCGCATGGATCTAAAAAACCGGCGCATGCAGGACGGATCGGATAGGGAAGACCCGCCGGACCGGATGTTGCCGGAGCATAAAATTGCCAATGATAAACTGATCGTTGCCGAGGGGATGAATGAAAGCAACCTGAAAAAGATGCTCCAGGATTTTTGCGGGTGGTATAACCCGGAAATGCTGCAGATCGTTCCCATGGTAACCAAAATGACAGATCTGCAATTTGTTATTACGTTCCCTTATGATGTGCCTTTTGAGATATTTTGTTTTCTGGTGAACTACCTGGATTATCCCAAAGGATACAACAAACGCTTTAATGTGGCGGGCTGGGCTACCGCCCGTTCAGCGGATATGTGGGTAACGGATGACCTTGCTGGCAAACAGGTGCTGCTGTTTGTTTCTGATTTTGATACAGAATACGACAACGTTTTTATGACCACCGCGGATCAGATCGGGTATAAGCTGGATTTTGGCGGGCGAAGGGCCCAACTGTTGGAGCACCCTGTTAAACCATATCAAATGCCGCTGTTTACTACAGAAGATCTTGAAGACAAGGAAACGGTTGCGGTTTCGTATAAAGCAAACTAACCGACGTATTCGAATATTGAATGCTGTACCTGCAGCTCATTTAATCCGCATCCTTTTTGGTGATTAGCCGGTACCGGATCTTTGTATCCACCCGCAATACGGCCTGCTGGTTGAAACGGTGAATGTAGGTCTGCGTAATATGATTGAGCTGACTGTTTCTTTTTGCGCTGCGTTTACCAATCACGGTGATCCGTTTTGTGTCTTCGGTAATCGTTTCCCGGCTTTCGGTATCCATCCATTTACCCTGCACATCGGATTCGGTATAGCCTTCGGGGAAGGCCGGCGTAATGATGCTATCGCTGAATGCGCGCCACTGTTGCGCTGTTACCCGGCCGCCGCCGGGAATGTTCCGGCCAAAATAAAGATCGGTATGTTGCATGGTGGCGCAACCTGCCATGCAGCATATCCCGGAAAGTAGTATAAAAATTTTGTTGCCGTTGGCCATCTTTACAAAGGCTTGATGAAATATATCTGTCGCAAATTTAGCGGTTAAAAAGATAGCGGATTAACAATTTATAAGTTGCGGTTGCAATCGGGAACTGCGGTGACTGATGCGACAAGGCAAGGACGTAGAGTTTGTTGAAAGGGGGCGGCAAAGATATGTTGCGCGATCTTTAAGATGGACGATATGTCGCACTGGTTGTCGTTGTCACCCCATGCCCCTTTTTTTATGCTTACTTTTTCACCAGCTTCACCAGTATCACCGCACAGGGAAGCAGCTTTGCCATATACCTACCCTTCCTGCTGTTTATCATCCGGGTTTTGGGAACCAGTACATCCCGGTTCTCCGGGCTGTTGAAGGCATTGATGTTGGCGTGTTGCAACTCCCACACTTCAACGGCGCGGTAACCTGCGGGAAGGGCCACCGCTACTTCCCGGCTGCTGTTGAAAGAGCGGTTGACCAGTGATACATAAACAGCTCCTTCTGTGGATTGTACTGCCGCTGCATCGATATAGGCAAGCTGCTCACTGTTCATCTGTATTTCCTTGCAATCGCCGTCAATCGTTGGTGCTGCTGCCGCACCGGTAATACCCGGTCCGTTTACGGTTATATCCAGTTTTGCGCCGGTCATCCATTGCCGGTATTGTTTAAACAGGTAGAAGAGGGGCGTTTTTAAAGCATCGTCCGTTCCGATGGTACGGATGAGTCCGTGCCCGTTTACCGGGAAAATATAATTGGCCATGCCCACGGTGGGGCTTTGGCGAATGAACACATTGAGCATGCCTGCGGCTACGGCAACATCAAATTGACGACGGGGCGACTGGCGGGTAAATTTATATTCATTGTTTTGTAAAACGGAATGACGGTTGTTCCACTCATCGATGGATAAACGTACCGGGTTGTTAGTCCTGTTCTTGTTGTAACCGGTCAGCAGGTGGCCCAGCGAGCGCAGGTGCGCTTCCATTTTTGCAGGCGCAAAAAGCGTATGATCGGGGTTCTGGATGCTGCCGTCCTTTAATTTACTCACTACGTAATAATGCTGGGTAAGAAAGTCGATGTCCTTGCCGCTTTTTTCCAGTACGGTTCTGTTCCAATCCAGCGTATGGCCTACGCCCAGCAGGCGCAGCCCGGGATATTTACTGCGGATGGTGCCTGCCCATAGTGCCAGCCGGTTGCCATACTCCGTGGCGGTTTCCACATTATGCCGGCCCCAGGGGCCATAGTTTTCATTGCCGATGCCCCAGTATTGTACATTATACGGTTCTTTATGACCGTAAGCCGCCCGCAGCCGCCCGCCAGTGGTGGTATCCGCACTGCCGTTCACATACTCGATCCAGTCCAGGGCCTCCCACAATGTACCGCCGTATAGCGGATGATTGGCCATATTGAAATTAATATAGGGTGCCGTGTTTACATCCTTACACCAGTTAAGGAATTCATCGGTGCCGAACTGGTAGTTTTCTTTTCCCTTCCAGGCATAGGTATTTACCACCGGGCGCAACCGGCGCGGCCCGATCCCGTCGCGCCAGCGGTATTCATGAATAACGGTGCCCCCGGGCCAGCGCATAACGGGTATGCCCAGCTCTTTTAACAGTGTTGTGATATGGGGCTGCACATTGCCGTTGCCATCCGTAACACCGCCATAAATCACGCTGTCGTTCACATTTTCCAGCATCTGGCCGTAGATCATCGGATCGATCGGTATGCGTTGCCCGGGTATGGTAATCGTTACCCGGGTTGTTTGTGCGGTTGCCGTTACAAAGCCGGTCATCCATAGCATTAAGGCGATGCATACCGTTGTTTTCGTCTTTTGCATGATTGGGTTTCTTTACAATTTATTTATTTATCGGTTCCTTTCTGTTTTTTCCTGGAAGCAAATATCCGTTATCATTCCGGAGTCAGCTGCAGCATGGCAAAGGCGCAGGGAAGCAGGCGGATGTTTACGCGGCTTCCTTTCTGTTGCACGGTTCTTGTCCGGGGCTGAATCTCAAAGCGGTTGCCGGGTTCGTTGAATGCATTCATGTTTTTGTGCGCCAGCTCCCAAGCCTGTACGGCCTTGTAGCCGGAAGGTATGCGAATAACTGCTTCCTGTGTGTTGTGTGCCGAACGGTTCACCAGTGCGATATGGATCTGGCCCTCCTGATTAATGACCGCTGCTGCATCCACAAAGGTCAGAGGAGTATCGGGTATGGTAACCTCGTCACAGTCGCCTGTAATATTCAATTGTGTGCTTTTAACCGGCATGCCCGGACCATTTATAGCTACATCTATTTTATGGCCGGTCATTTTTTCGCGGTATTGTTTAAACAGGTAGTAAAGGGGCGTACGAAATGCATCATCGGTACCCGCCGTGCGTATCAGGCCGTGCGCATTTACCGGGAAGATATAGTTAGCCATACCCACCACCGGACTTTGCCGTATAAACACGTTCAGCATGCCGGCGGCCACCACTACATCAAACTGTTTTCTTACCGACTGGCGGGAGAACCGGTAGCTGCTGCCGTTGTATACGCCATGCCGGTTGTTCCATTCGTCTACAGACAGTCGTACAGGATTCGTTGCGCGCCCCAGGGTTTGATTCATTTCCGTCAGCCGATCGCCCAGCAGTTTTAAATGCGCTTCCATTTTAGCTGGTGCAAACAGGGTAGCGGCCGCATCCTGTAATTGCCCTTCTTTTACGTTGGCATTTACATAATAATGCTGTGTTAAAAAATCGATGTGTTTCCCCGCCCGTTCCAGTACGGTATGGTTCCAGCCGGAAGTGTGCCCCACACCCAGCAGGCGCAGATCCGGGAACTGTGCTTTGATGGCGGACGCCCAAAGGCGCAGCCGCTCTGCATATACCGTATCCGGATCCTGTACACGTGCCGCACGGCTGGGCAGGTAGTTCTCATTGCCGATGCCCCAGTATCGTACAGCATAAGGATCTTTATGACCATTGTGTGCCCGCAATTTTCCCAGATCCGAATCCTCCGGCCCGTTTACATACCCGATCCATTCCAGCGCTTCCCGGAGGGTGCTGCCATACAGCGGATGCGTGCCCATATTCAGGTTAATATAGGGGGTGGTGCCGATCTTCCGGCACCATTGGAGAAACTCATCGGTGCCGAACTGGTAGTTTTCTTTTCCCTGCCAGGCAAGGGTGGGCACCACGGGGCGTAATGAACGGGGACCAATGCCGTTGCGCCAATGGTATTCATACACAACGGTTCCGCCGGGCCACCGGAGCACCGGTATTTGCAGGTCTTTTAATAAGGGAATCACCTGCTTTTGCACATTCCCCTGCATGTCTGTAACGCCGCCGTAGATCATGCTGTCGTTTACATTTTCCAGCATCTGCCCGTAGATCATCGGATCTATGAGCGCGGGGCTTTGTGGTATGGTGATGGTAACCGTTGTTTTTTCCTGGCTGTAACCATATAGCTGCACTGCTGTGAAAAGCAGCGCCAGCAGCGGCTTACGGAAGAAGGGGCGCAATATTGTTTTAAGGATTCCTTGCATGATGTGGTAACTACAATGACAGCATAAATAACATTAATACCCGGGATTTTGCGTGAGTTTTTTGTTGGTCTGAATCTCTATGTCCGGTATGGGCCATACATAATTGGCGGGATTGGTAAAGGTGCGTACCTGTATCACCCGCATTTTGTCTTTATCTGCCACATTGCTATAATCCGGTGTACCGTTGGCATCGATGGCAGGTGCTGCAGACAGGAACCCTCTTGGGTTACGGCCATAGCACGGGCCGTTCAGTACCCGGTCTGCAATCTTCCAGCGGATGATATCAAAATAACGCAATCCTTCACCGGCCAGTTCCACCTTGCGCTCTTTGCGAATGATCGAACGCAGTTCGGCTGTTGTTTTACCCGGTGTAATATCCGGCATGCCCGCCCTTTTACGGATCTTATTGATGGCCGTATAGATCGATTCATCGGTTTGCCCGGCTTCTATTTTTGCCTCCGCGTAGTTAAGCAGCACTTCTGCATAACGGATAATGATCGGGTTGATCTCGGACCTGGTTGCATGCGCTTCCGTTGGGTCGGCATATTTGCGCCAGCAGTAGCCGGAGAAGCTGGCAAAGGTATGTGTGGCATCCAGGTTGTCTACCCGTACGGCCGGTGATACATTGTAGTTCCAGCATTTCAGGCTGTCTTTATGTGTTTCAAACTGGTAGCCGTAGTACACAGAACTGGGCAGCGCGATGGTCTTGGCCAGCCGCGGATCGCGGTTATCAAATGGATGTGCCGGATCATACCTGGGTGATTTATCAATAGGCAATCCATCCGTGCAATCATATGCATCCACCAGGGCCTGTACCGGTATACGGTTGCAGAAGCCGCTGGCCATGCGCGAACGGAAGGATACCGGTGTTTCGTGAAAAATATCATTATAGTTAAACTGTATGGCCCAGATGATTTCCTTTGACGTTTTGCCTGCGCGCAGCGCGATAGCGGCATAGTCGGGGTTGAGTACAAACTCCGTTCCTTCCTGGGCCATTACTTTCTGCGCGGCGTCTATTGCATCGGTCCACCGTTCGTTATAAAGGGCGATGCGGGAAGCCAGTGCCCATGCGGCTCCGGAAGATACATGCATGGTGTTGGGCTGGTTGGTGGCGGGAAGTAATGCCGCTGCTTCCTTAAATTCCGTTAGAATAAAATCCACGACATCCTTCTTTGCCGTGCGCCCGATATATGCTTCCTGCAGGCTCAGTGTTTTGGTCACCAACGGCACATCGCCATATAGCTGGCACAGGATGCCGTAGCAGTAGGCCCGAAGAAACTTTGCCGTGCCGGTGACTTTTGCTTTTGACTGATCCGTAGCTCCCACTACACGGTCGATATGATCCAGCAGGAAATTGCAACGGGAGATCACGGTATACATCGTGTTCCAGATCGTATTTACATCACCTGCGGTAGGTGTGCCCCAGGAGGCATTGGGTGTTACATCTCGATTGGCCGCAATATCGGAATACATTTCAAACCAGATGGCATAGGGGTTTTCGCCGAACCGTAAATTTAACGGACTAAAACATCCCACCAGTGCCGCCTGCATTTCGGACTCAGTAGCCGGGAAGGTTTCCGTAGACGGGGCATCCAGGGGCAGCCTGTCCAGCTCCCGGGTACAGGCCGTTATCAGGAGGATGATATATAAAAAACAAATCTTTTTCATCTGTATCATTTTATTTTTTTAATAGCTGCGGGTTGCTTTGCGTAAGGCATACGGCTATCAGAATTTAAGATTGATGCCCAGGTTATAGGTTTTTACCTGTGGATAGTAGGCTCCATTGCTGGCTGCATCTATTTCCGGATCCCAGCCGGGCCAGAAATTGTCTGCAGTAAACAGGTTCTCACCGGAAAGGTAAATGCGCAGCTGGCTGATACCGGCTTTTTGCAATAACTGCCGGGGAATGGTATAGCCCAGCTGTACATTCTTTACCCGCAGGTAGGCCGCGCTCTTCATCCAGAAATCGGAGAGCTGCGTGTTATTGGTTTCGCCAAATGCCAGCCTTGGGAAAATAGCATTGGGATCCGGGTTTTCCCTGATCCAGCGGTTTTTCTGATATTCGTAAGCAGTACCGCCGGAAAGGAAGGGGGTGATGGCATTACCGGTGAGATAGCCATCCCGCTTGCCCACACCCTGCAGGAATATGGAAAAGTCGATGCCTTTATAATCGGCATTCAGGTTAAGACTGTAAGTAAAGCGGGGAATGGTGCTGCCCAGTACCTGGCGGTCGCTACCGTTGATAATGCCGTCTGCTACTACATCTGTATAGCGGATATCGCCGGCGCCCAGCTTGCCAAACTGTTGTGCGTACAGGTATTTTCCATTGGCATCAAAATCAGTTGCAGACAACAACCCCATCGATTTTAACAGGTACAATGAGTTAATGGGATATCCTTCGCGGTTTACGATGGTTCCGGTTTGCTGGATGCCTTTAATGTCGAGTATTTTGTTCTTTACATCCGATAAGGTAAAAGTGGCTCCGTATTTAAATGCATGTGCGGAGTTGGAATAGTTCAGCTGGAAGTCCCAGCCTTTGTTCTCTACCACACCGGCGTTTTGGAAAGGTGCCGCCACGCCCATGGTTTTGGGGATGCTGAGCTCCAGCAGGATGCCGTTTGTCTTTTTATAATAATAATCAAAAGACGCCGACAGGTTGCGGAAGAGGCGGGCATCCAGCCCGATATTGCTCATCTCCGTGGTTTCCCAGGAGATATTAGTATTGGCAAGGTTCATGATCGCAGCTCCGTTCTGGATCTGTCCGTTCGAAATATATTTCGGATCAAGAGACACGGTGGGCGCAAAGGGATAGTTGTTGCCGATCTCCTGGTTGCCCAGTCTTCCCCAGGAGGCTCTTAACTTGAGTTCGCTCAGCACCTCTTTGGTAACAGCCATGAATGGTTCTTCGGAAATACGCCAGCCGGCGGAGAAAGAGGGGAAGGTACCCCATTTGTTGCCCGCCGCAAAGCGGGAAGAACCATCATACCGCAGGTTGGCCTCCAGCAGGTACCGGTTGTCGTAGGCGTAATTGATCCTTCCGAAATAAGAGATCAGGGCCCATTCGGTAGCATAGCCGCCGTTCTTCATATTGGCAGAAGAACCACCGGAAAGCACGGGATAATCGGGAAACAAAAAATTATCGCGGAAGGCGCTGAAGCCGCTGTTGGAACCGGTATAATACTGGTAGCCGGCCAGTGCACCCAGGGCGTGCTTGCTGATATTTTTGGAGAAGGTCAGCGTGGCTTCCAGCTGGTTGGTCTTATCCTGTGCGGTGCTTTGATCCATGGTGTTCACACCGGGAACGGTAAAACGCAGCGTACCGTTGGGATCGTAGGTCTTTACCACGTTTACAAAAGAGCGCACGTTGGGTTGCGAATAGGTGGGGGCAAAGCTGATTTTACCGGTAAGGAATTCGAACGGCTTATAACTTAAAGAAAAATTGCCGGAGATGGGATAACTGGTCTCCCGCCAGAAACCACCGTTGCGGATGATGGCAACCGGATTTACACCATTCTGTCCCTCTGCCCATTGCCCGTTTGAATATTTCACCGCTTGTATGGCCGGCAATTTGTTCATCAATGCGAAGATCAATGCCGTACCTGTGGTGTTGCCCAATGCAGCGCCGGAGCCCCCCGGAAACTGGGATACCGATTTGCGGTCGTTGTTTACCAGGAACACATCGAAGGAACCACTGAGCTTTGGCGAAATTTGCACGTTGGTATTTAAACGGGCATAGTAACGCCGGAAGCTCACATCGTCGATCAGTCCGCCCTGGTTCAGGTAACCAAAGCTGCCGAAGAACTGTACCCGTTCGGTGCCACCGGAAAGTGAAATAACATGATTGGTTTGAATGCCGCTGCCGGAAAGTACTTCCTTTTGCCAGTCGGTATCGGGATAAAGATCCGGCTTGCTGTCTTTATTGGCTTTATAGTTATTGATGTATTCTTCGGAGTACAGCGGACTGAGTCCAACATTGGTGTGCGCTTCATTGATCAGCAGCATATGATCCAGCCCGTTTACCATCTTGGGCCGGTCGGTGGCGCTTTGTTTTCCTACATAGCCGTCATAAGAAAATGAAAATTTTCCTTTCTTTCCTCTTTTGGTAGTGATAAGGATCACTCCGTTGGCCGCACGGGAACCATAGATGGCAGCGGAAGCGGCATCTTTTAATACGGAGATCGATTCAATAGAAGATACGTCTACGGCGTTCATTGACATTACAATACCGTCTACCAGCACCAGCGGATTGGAATTATTCAGCGTACCGATACCGCGGATGCGGATGGTGCCGCCGTCTACACCGGGCTGACCGGTACTTTGGGTTACGGTAACACCCGGCGCCACGCCCTGCAGGGCCATGGAAGTTTGTCCTACCTGGCGTTTGGCCATGTCTTCACCGGAAACGGCGGATACCGCACCCGTAAGGTTCACCTTCCTGGTGGTGCCGTAACCAATCACAACCACTTCTTCCATCCCCTTGGTATCCGGCTCCAAACTAAGGTTCAGCGCGGTACGGCCATCCAGGGATTGCTCCTGTGTAAGGTAGCCAATGGCAGAAATAATGAGCACGGCATCCGGCTCTGTTTCCAGCCGGAAATTTCCCTGCCCGTCGGTAGTGGTTCCCTGAAGCGGGTTATTTTTTACGCTAACGGAAACCCCTTGCAGCGGGCCGCCCGCAGCCGCGGTGACCGTTCCGCTTACAGCTTTTTTTTGCTGGGCGTTTGTGGCCGGCGAAGTAAGAAGGAATGCCAGCAAACAGCCCAGTATCGGGCTACGGGCATAACGCAGGATCTTTTTTATCATATGGACATAATTTTGGTGATCAATGTTAATGTTGCAATCGTTAAACCTGTAAGACTAAAACACCTTACGGCTTTATTTATAATTTGATGATCTGGCCCAGTTTGCCGATCAGCAGTTGTACGCCAAAAAACGTAAGCAGGTACATCAGTCCTACCGCGATAAAAACGGGTGTGTAAGAAACATGCTGAACCGTCCACCCGATCGCAAATTGCGTAAGGATTGACGCGCATCCGCCCAGGGTACCACCCAGCCCGGTAAGGGTGCCCTGCACCGCTTTTGGAAAGACTTCCGCAGGGATGGTGATATTTCCCCATAACCCATGCCCAAACATCACGCCGGTGATGGCCACTAACGCAATGGTAAGGCTGTGCGATGTAAACAGCAGCAGGCAGCAAAGGGGAATGAGCAGGGAGGCAGTCAGCATCACGGTTTTGCGGGATCGGTTCAGCGACCAGCCATTGTTGATGAGCCGCCGCGGGATGATGCCTCCGGCAATGGTACCGATGGCCAGCGCCAGGTAAGGAATCCAGGCAAGATAACCGACCAGGTTCAGCGTCATGCCCTGTTCTTCCTGCAGATATTTAGGGATCCAGAAGATCAGGAAGTACGTACAGGGGTCGATAAAGATGCGCGCTACAAAACAGCCCCAGGATTGCCGCATGCGTAATAACCGGCCGATGCTGATCTTTTTTTTCGTGGTCTCCGGCTCTGCATCGCTCTCAATATATTCCAGCTCTTCTTTTGAGATACGCGGATGGGTTTCCGGTGTGTAATAATATTTCCACCAGCAATACACCCATATAAAACCGATGAGGCCGGTTACGACAAAGGCAGACTGCCAGCCCCAGGCAATGGTGATAAAACTTACCAGCGGAGCGGCTACTGCGGCGCCTGCTGATGAGCCGGCGTTCAGCAGCCCGATGGCCAATGCGCGCTCTTTTAAGGGGAACCATTCTGCCGCCGCTTTTACCCCGGCGGGAAAGTTGCCGCTTTCTGCTGCACCCAGTAAAAAACGGGCGCCGCAAAACTGCGCCACGTTTTTTGCAAAGCCGTGCAGTACATTGGCCACCGACCAGCTGCCGGCAAACCAGAGCAGGCTTTTACGGGTGCCCCATTTATCGACCAGCCGGCCACTGATGGCATACATAATCGTATAACTGAGCAAGAAGGAAGAGGTGATATAGGAATAATCGATATCTGACAGCTGCAGTTCCTTCTGGATCGAAGGTGCCAGTACCGACAGCACCTGGCGGTCCAGATAATTGAGTGCTGATACAAAGAACAGCAGCGCACCGATGCCCCACCTTAAATTCCCGTTGCTTTTATCCATGTTCGATATCTTTAAAAGGATTAAAATGACTCGCCGTGGCGCCGGACCCTTCGCCCTTGTTAAGGACCAGGCCCGGATCCGCTTCCAGTGTATCATCCATACCAATCAGGTATTGTCCCTGCCTGATCAGCGTGGCTCTTAATGCGTTTGTATCTACCTGCCGGCTGGTTAGTTGTGCGCTGGCCATCGCCGCCGCCGCTACACCGGCACCCTGGCCAATACCCATGCAGGTGGCCATTACCCGCGCGGAGCCAAAAGCTGTATGCGTGGCGGAAATGCTTCGGCCGGCCACCAGCACATTGTCGAGTCCGATGGGCAATAAGCTCCGGTAGGGGATCTCATAAACAGCTTTCCCGGACCCGGTAAAGATCTGTTGTTCGCCTTCCGGCGGATGAATATCGATGGCAAACGTACCACAGGCAATGCCATCTTCAAAAGCCCGGTTGGAAAGTACATCCTGTTCGGTGAGTTTGTAATCGCCTTTGATGTGCCGGGTTTCACGTACGCCTACCTGCACGCCCGTATCCAGGATATAGGATTGTTCAAACCCGCCTACATGTTTTTTCAAAAAATGATGGATCTGCCAGGCCTGGGACCGCGTCTCTATTTCCGCCCGGGTAAGATCTGCAGCATTGGTGCCGTCGATACCCTGGAGCCTTGTGGCATTTACGGCAATCTGGCCTTCCATCGGCAGTTGATAAAATAAGATCCTTGGTGCGGCATCTTTGGGAAACTCGCCGCTTTCCATTCCCTTTTTTACCAGCTCCTTTAATCCCAGGAAGGCGATCGCTTCGCTGGAATCGATCTCATCATCGGTGGGGGAATCTTTCAGGAGATCGCGGTTTTGTTTCATCCAGCTTCTGAGTGCGGTCATGTTAATACCGCCGATGCGGTAAAACAAGGTCACCGGCTGCATGGCACCGTCCTCTTCACGGCCTTTTACAAAAGGTGCTCCGGCCATAGCGGCCACATCCGCATCCGCGGAACAGTCGATGATCACCTGCGGGCAAATGGCCTGCCGGCCCGATTTGTTTTCAATAATAACCGCCGTTACATTGCCGTTTTCTTTTTGCACGCCAACGGCCCATGTGTGCAGCAATAATTCCACACCGGCTTCCAGCGCCATCTGGAATAAAAGATATTTCATTCCTTCCGGGTCAAAGGGGGTCATGGAGGCGTTGTCAAAAGTGAGGTCGGTAATATGTCCTTGTGAGGATTTCAATGCCACCAGGCGGTTCACCAGTTCGCCCGCAATACCGCGGATGACCTGTTTGCCTTTTACATCATGAAACGTAAACATCGGGTTTACCATGGCAATGGTCAGGTTGCCGCCCAGGAAACCATAACGTTCCAGCAGCAGTACCTTAGCACCATTTCTTGCTGCCGCAATGGCGGCACCAATGCCTGCAGGACCCGCACCCACCACCAGTACTTCCGGACGGGCATACACCGGCAGCTCCCGTTTTTCTTCTTCGATAGCGTTCATATGACAAATAATTTTCTGCTAATCTATTGCCCTGTTCCGGATAAAACAATGAATTGGCCGGTAAATTACGCGGGAACATTCCCGCAACCGTTCCCGCAATTTCGTATCTTTCGGCAAGAAGCAGCAATTTTGTTTTTAACGGTCAAAATGGTTGTTTTGCAGCGGGCTTGCTATTGGGTATTTCAGGAATGAACATCGCGCTGCAGGTACCGGCAGCATTGGTAAGTATAAAAAAGAATAGATGAAAAATCATCAGGTAACGATTGTTGATATTGCCCGGGAGCTGGGCATCTCCAAGTCTACGGTTTCCCGTGCGCTCACCAACAGCACTAATATTCTACCGGAAACAAGAGCGGCGGTATTAAAAAAAGCAAAGGAACTGGATTACCAGCCCAATATGCTGGCACTGGGACTTATCCGCAATGAATCGCGTACACTGGGAGTGGTAATACCGGATATCCAGAAACCTTTTTTTGCAGCCATAGTAAGCGGCATCCAGCATACGGTAAGCCGGATCGGTTACCGGATCGTAATTGCGCAGTCGGACGAGTCGCCACTGGAAGAAAAGGAAAATATAAAGGCCCTTATGCTGAGCCGGGTAGACGGCTTTATTGTTTGTCATACCCGCGATACAAAAGACTTTGAACACATCAAGCTCCTGCACAGTAAAGGCTATCCGCTGGTGTCCTTTGCCCGGATTTGCCCGGAACTGCCCATACCCAAAGTAGTGGAAGATGATTTTAACGGGCTGTATACTACCACGCAGCACCTGATCGAACAGGGAAAAAAAAGGATCGCACTACTGGCCGGTCCGCGGCAACTGCTGGCCAGCAAACTGCGGGTTAATGGATACAAGGTGGCTTTGCAGCAGCATGGTATCCCTTTTGATAAGGAACTGGTAGTGCATACAAAGTTCCTGCACGACCAGGTGGCGGCTGCGCTGGAACGCTGGCTTAACCTGAAACACCCGCCGGACGGTATTTGTACGGTATACGATGCAGGCGCAGTAAAGCTGGTGGAGCTGCTGAAAAAAAAGGGAATAAAGATTCCCCATGAAATGGCCGTTGCCGGTTTTGGAGACGACCCGGCGGCATCCATTATCGAACCGGGGTTGACCTCCTATGCACAAAAGCCCTATGAAATAGGAGTAATCGCCGGAAAATATATGCTGGACCTGCTGAATAAAAAATACCCGGTGCACCATTCGGATATGACCATTTGTAAAGGCTCCCTGGTGGTAAGAGGCAGCAGCAGGTAGGGGCGTGCGGTTGTATTGAGGAGGGGTTATTATGGGCCCGGCTGCAGCGCTGCTATAAGCCTGGTTGCGTCGCACACTTCGGGGACAGAATACATCTATCTGGCAGGACTATGGAGACCTGTGAGACGTGCTGGCATCGCCAGGTCTAAAGCCAGAAAGAATGATCGTGGAGCTAATGTCCTGTGGTCGCCACTGTTCCATAAACCCCGTATGTTATATTAACCAATATATTTTTTCAATAAGGTAAATACTAAACCGCATGGCAAAGCCGGGCATTCTTAAGTGTAGCCATAGTGCCGGTTTGGGAGCGGCGCCTGAAAAATAAAAGTGAATGAACGCTCACTTATTAATTTTGTTTACCTATTTTTGCCCCCGTAATGAGGGGACGCGATTTAAATAAAGAACGCCTGGTGCGGGATACCGCCATTCAAATGCTGGTAGAACAGGGGCTCCAGGGCTTCAGCATGAATAAACTGGCGGGTGCCTGTAATATATCAGTGGCAACATTATATATCTATTACAAGGATAAGGATGACCTGATCCGCAAGCTGGGCGCTGATATAGGCGGCCGGCATATGGATGCACTGTTAAGCGGGTTTTCACCGGAGATGCGGTTTCGTGAGGGGATCCGGAAACAATGGGAGAACCGTTCGCAGTTTTACCTGAAATACCCGTTGGAGGCAATGTGTGCTGAAATCATCCGGCATTCGCCGTATGGTGAATGTATGGATAAGAAAAAGCTCCGGACCTTTAAGGATGCCATGAGTGCTTTTGTTCAGAATGCTATCGACAGGGGCGAGCTGAAGCCCATGCCGGTTGAAGCTTTTTGGAGTATTGTATATGGTCCGCTCTACACATTGCTGCGTTTTCACAGCGAGGGAAGTTCGCTGGCCAGAAGAAAATTTGTATTTACAAAAGAGCTGATGCTCCAGACCCTGGAAATCGTGCTGGATGGATTGAGTCCTTCCACCGGAAAAAAATAAAGCCTATGTATAGCGATGACAGCAAAATACTCGTCTTTAAAACCAATATTAAAACCTTCCGCAGCAAAAGCCGTGTGCAACAGTTACTCGAAGGCCGGGATGACGTTTTGGCTTTTAATGTAGATCAGCAGGATGCGGATTGTGTGCTTCGGGTGGTGGCGGCTACCATCACGGCAAAAGAAGTGATAGCGTTGGTAAGGGACGCCGGCTTTCAATGTGCGGAATTGGACTAAGATCTGTCCGTTTAATAAAAAAACAAAACAAATGCAACAACGTACAGCGGAGTTAGTGCCGCTTTCAGGTTACCAGAAACTGGTTATTTTTATACTGGCGATGACGCAATTTACCGTTGTGCTCGACTTTATGGTTATGTCGCCAATGGGTGATATTTTAATGAAGTCGATGGGGCTTACCACTTCCCAGTTTGGAATTGCGGTTTCCAGTTATGCGTTCAGTGCCGGACTTTCGGGGTTGCTGGCTGCGGGATATGCAGACCGGTTCGACCGGAAGAAAATCTTCCTGTTTTTTTACACCGGCTTTATTGCAGGTACTTTTTTATGTGGCATCGCCGGCTCTTATCCCATGTTGATTGCAGCACGCATCATAACCGGGCTTTTTGGCGGAGTGATCGGTTCTATTTCCATGGCCATCATCACCGATATTTTTGTACTGCAACAAAGAGGACGGGTGATGGGATTTGTACAAATGGGATTTGGTGCCAGCCAGGTACTGGGCATCCCGGTTGGATTGTTCCTGGCCAACAGTTGGGGCTGGCACAGTGCCTTTTTGTGGATCGCAGGTATGGCCGTCATCATTTTAGTGCTGGTTGCATGGAAGTTAAAACCCATTAATAAGCATCTGGCTTTGCAGCATGATCATTCGGCGTTCCGGCATTTGTGGAATACGTTTTCAAAACGGCAATACCGGATGGGTTTTGGCACCACGGCGTTGCTGTCCATTGGCGGGTTTATGATGATGCCTTTCGGCAGTGCCTTTGCAATCAATAATCAGGGTGTAACGGAGCACCAGCTACCACTGCTCTTTATGATCTCCGGCATCAGCTCCCTGCTGATCATGCCATTTATTGGAAAACTGAGTGATAAAAAAGATAAGTTTAGCATTTTTGCGGTAGCTACTGTTGGGATGATGCTTATTGTGTTGGTGTATACGAATCTGGGCGTAATTCCTTTTTGGCTGGTGGTGTTTATAAACATCCTGATGATGGCCGGTATCCTGGGCCGCATGACTCCGTCAACGGCGCTGATAACGGCCGTGCCCGAAATGCAGGACAGGGGCGCTTTTATGAGCATCAATGCCTCCCTTCAACAGCTGGCAGGTGGCATCGCCGCTGCTGTTGCAGGAATGATCGTGGTGCAGAAAACAAAATCCAGTCCCCTGGAGCATTATAATGTTGTGGGCTATGTGGTGGCGGCCATCTCTTTGCTGGCCATCTGGATGATGTTCCGGCTAAGCAATATGATAAAGCAACGGATCCTGAAGCAGCAGTAGCCCGGACCGGTGGCTGCCGGAGTATAACAGAGGGGTGCATTCCAAATTGCCGCTGTCATGCTGTCCCGAAGGTTCGGGATTTATTTCAGCATCTATGCATATTATCGTTCAATAGACCCTGAAGCAAGATGCCAATGACAAATTACGTTATGCATTGAAGATCAATTATACTTTTGTCAAGCTGTCCGCCGCGGCGGATCAGTTTCTTTGTAGATTGTTCCAATAGACCCTGAAATAAATTGCCAATGACAGCTATACTACCGTTTTGAGCATCAATCTTTCTTTAGTCATGCCGAACTTGTTTCGGCATCTATGCATGAATCCCAAGATCCTGAAACAAGTTCAGGATGACTATAAGAGGGTATTGTCATAGCTCCATTGTTTTTGCAACGCAAATTTTTTACTCAGGGTGACAATGCGCTTATGGACGTGTGACAATTTGAAATGCACCCTATAACAGATGCCTGCTGCCATATAAAACCATCCTTAGTAGGCACACATTGAGCCAAACGGTATCTGGATCAGGACTGATCTTCTAAACCCGAATGCGCCACTGGCGTCCGGCCGCTCTTTTAAAAGATATAGGCCAGTTTTAGCCCCAGGTTGTGTTCATTCACGTTGGCGGGACGGTCTTTTTTATCAAACCGGGAACGGCCCACTTTTACTGCTAAATCCAAATGTTTGGCAAATGCATATCCAAGGGAAAAATAATAGGTAAAACCGCCCGGTATTTTTTCGCCGTTATTACGGTAATGCACATCCGTGGCAAAGGTATAACCCATGGCATCCTGTCCGTACAAATTTTTGATAAGGGGCAACGGATATTTGATCACCGCCAATACCGGGATGGCGTTATAGGTGACCGTTCCTGTGGGGATGAGGGGCGTGGTACTGGAAAATCTCAAAAAGCCGGTATTTAAACCCAGGCCCAGCCGCTCCTTTACCCATACTTCACCCTGTACAGAACCACCGATGCCCCAAAAGCCCGGGTCGTGGTTAAAGGAGTGTAAGATTTCCGGACCGGCATTGACCTTAATGGTTTGCGCGTTTGCTCCATAAGCGAGGCCCAGAACAATGGCCAGTAAAAATATTCGCATTTGTATTGTTTTATTTTAAACAACGTTCTCAAAAATGGCACAAGCTGATTTTACTGTGGCAGCTCCCGTGAACCTCTTTTGCGCGCAGTATAATACATCAGGTATTCTCCCAGTTTTCTTTGCTTGCCGGATTCTTTCTCAAAGACGGCAGATAACTCAGGATCGTTTTTTAGCAGCTCTTTTAATCGTCCTTTTGTCAATTCGGTGATGTTGCCGGTTCCCAGATCCAGTAAATTGCCCCGTACGTACAGCGAAGGGTTTGCGCCTCCGTACATTGTACCGTAGGGACCGGCTACTAAGGGAGCGCCGGCAGGTGCTGTCGCACCTAAATCCTCAAAATAGCTAAGGGTATCCAGTATCAGCAATTTGGCAAAACGGGCATTGGGACCAACAGGACCTTCAGGGAATAAGGGGAAAGCGTCCTTTTTATACGAAGGTGTCCATATATAGATATACCTGCCATCGCAAAAGCCAAACACCCGACCGATCTTCCGGCCTTCCTTCTTTCGGATTTCCAGTTCGTAAAGACGTTGCACCCGTTTATCAAAAAGAGAGGGTTTGGTGTCTTCCGAAAAGATTTGATAGGTAAGCGGCAGCGAAGGATTGTTGTTTTTGAATTCTTCAAAGCTCCGGTATAACCCCCGCTTGTAGCTTGTTTGCTCCAGGATGGGGTACTGCGCATTTACGGCCGTTGTAATGAACAACAGTAATAAGGTCCACTCTTTTCTCATAAGGGTTTATGTTGTACGGCAAAGATAGCAGAAACTTTAAGATCTATTGCTCATACAGCTCGATCGGCAATCCGTCGGGATCCCTGAAAAAAGTAAACTTTTTACCAGTGTATGCATCCACACGAAAAGCTTCCACCTCAATATCGCTTTCCTGTAGTTGCCGGATGGCTGCTTCCACGTTGGCTACTTCAAACGCCAGATGCCGGAGCCCCGTTGCTTCCGGTTTTGTAGGCCGTGCCGGCGGGGCGGGGAAGGAGAACAGCTCAATCAGGTACTGACCGTTCAGGGCCAGGTCCAGTTTGTAAGAATCCCGTTCGTTGCGGTACACTTCCTGCAGCACCGTAAGGCCCAGGATCTCGGTATAGAATTTCTTTGAACGCGCATAATCGCTGCAGATGATCGCAATATGATGTGGTTTCTTTAAATCCAGCATGATTTTTTGTTTGGTTCCCTTGAAAACCAATAATAGTTTTTTTAGTCGGAAATCGTTCTTCTTGCCAGACGGGTTGCTGTTTCCGATCGCTGTCTGGCGTTGGCCTGCTTTATTACTTGTTTTTTTCTACTGTAACCCGAACCCCTTCGCTATGCGCGGTAAACTCCGGCGCGTACATACACTGGATGCTGGTAATGCCATTGCTGAAATTGCCGGCCACTGTAGCAAACAGGCTGTATTCAAAAACATAGGTGCCTTTGGGCAGGTACCCAAAGAAGAAATTGGTACTGGCATCCTTGGTGGTTTCATAATACCCCAGTCCGCCCTGCCATTTATACGAGCTGAGCACATTGGTGGGTTCAAAACTGCTGGCCCGCATATCCTTCATATGCACATATTCCATATCCCTGTCTGCCCGCAATTCTATACGCACTTTTATCTTATCGCCTACTTTTACAGCGGCACCTTCCGCTATGGGCGTTAACACCGGCCCCCGCTCGCTGTTGGTTTCTATAAACAACTTTTTGCTGAGTTTTAAAGGCGTTTCCGCAAAGGTGATCTTGTCCAGGTCTTCAAAATATTGCCAGTACAAACTTCCCCAGGTGGGCAGTTTGCCCTGCTGTTTACCGGATACCGGATCTGTTACAGAAACCGTGATGTTCCCCATTTCCGGGCGTACCTTTTCTCCGGGGATGGTCTTTTTAAGATAGCCGGTGCCGGCTTCTGTTTTTTCCAGTGCCGATTCTATTTTTAGTCCGCCAAGGTCAATGGTTACTTCGGGCGCAACGGTTAACCATTGGGTACCCTGCAACAATAACGCATAGCAGGCTTCGGCCGTAGCCTTGGTACTTTCCCAGTTATTGGTCTGTTTATTTTTCAGCAGCCACGTGCGCAGATCATCTGCTGTTGACCGGTCTTTTGCAATTTCTTCAAAGGCTTCAATGATCAAGGCCTGCCGCTCAATAGGCGCCTCATACCACCACCAGCTGCGGGCGGCATCCTTATAGTACATGCCCAGCTCTTCGTTATTGATGGCTGTTTCTTTCAGCGATTTTAAAATGGCTTTCGGAGTATTGGCATCGCCTTTGCGATGCAATGCCAGCGCTGTCATACCCTGCATATACTTATTGGTTTTTACCCATGTTTTGGCAGCGCGGTCGGTGAAGTAAGCTACTGCCTTTTGGGCGTTTGAAGTGATGCTGATCTGGTTAAAGAAGCTCCGCATATATAAATACTGGATCACGTAATAGGAGGGAACATATTCGCCCAGCGTTGTTTTGCTGCGGATGAGCTCGTCATATTCCTCCTTTATTTTCCCGTCGAGATAGGGGATCGCTTTACGGATCATGTTGTCCAGTTTTTGTGCCTGTGATTTTTCGATGGCATTTATCTGCTTCAGGTGGCCAATGCCGGTTACAATATACTGTGTCATATAGCGATCGTCGCGCCCGCCTTTGAACCATACAAACCCGCCATTGGGGCTTTGCAGCTGACTCAGTTTATCGTAGGCCTTGTTCAGCTCCCCGCTCATCCGCACCAGGTCAAACAAAAGGGCAACATGCTTCTTTTGCTGTGTTTCATTCTGTGCCTGCAATATCCAGGGTGTTTCTTCGAGCAGTACCGCTTTTAGCTCCTGATTCTTTTGCAGGTTGCTTAGCAGTGCCGCGGTATCCTGTGTGCTCCAGGTGTCGAATATCTTTTTGATCTTTGGTGAACTGTTGGCAATCAGGGTCGCCAGCGAGTTGGCATAATAACGGTTCCAGGTTTGCTCCGCACATTCATAAGGATACTCCATCATGTAGGGCAATGCCTGTACGGCATACCAGGCGGGGTTGGACGTGTATTCAACCGTTAGGGCCCGGGTGCTCAGGGTTTCACTGTTGCCGCTTTTAAGCAGCTTGTCGAAGCTGAATTTTTTTGAACCAAAGCCGCGTAATTGCAGGGGCAGGGTTTCGGTAACCAGCATCCGGTTGGTAAGCACCGGAAGCATGTTTTCTTCGCCATCGCTCAGGGCCGTAGTTTCATTGCTTCCGGATACTTTTGCTACGATGCGCCAGGTAACCGGTTTGCTGAACTGGTAGGGTACTTCAAGCGGAAAAAGAACGGCCTGGCTTTGTCCCGCGGCAACCGTGAAGTATTGCTGCGGGATGGCATTCTTAAACCAGCCGTCTACCGGTTCATTGGTGGCCGCATCAAATAGTTGCAGCGTGGCGATACCGGTAACTTCTTTTGAAGAAAGGTTCACTATTTTGCTGCTGAGTTCCAGCTTATCGCCTTCTCTTAAGAACCGGGGTACATTGGGCTGTACCATTAACTCCTTCTGGGTTACGATTTCCCTGGATGCATAGCCAAACGCCAGGTCCTTTGTATGTGCCAGGGCCTGGAACTTCCACCGGGTCAGGGCTTCAGGCATCGTAAAGCTAAAACGGATATTCCCTTTTTCATCGGTTTTCAGATCCGGGAAAAAGAAGGCGGTTTCGTTCATGTTTTTACGGATTTGTGTTTCGGGTGCTGATGCTGGTCGGTCCTGCTGAACCTCCGCAGCCTGGTTTTTTACTTCAACAATCCCTTTACCATCCGCCGCCGTCGGTGCCGGTGCCGCCTGCATACGGCTTACCGACCCGGTGATAGCACTTTTCTTCTGTTTGCCATAAGCCGTTACCACAACCTCATCCATTGCAGCCTCGCTTATGGCCAGGCCTCCGATAGGACCGGCCCACCCATCTGTTAGGATCTGGTCATACCGTTTGTCAAAATGCTGATGGTCGTAATGAATGGTTTGTTTGGCAAGTGCGTACACCGTGCTAAAGTTAACACCCGTATTCCAGTTGCTGTAGCTATAACGGGCATTCCAGATAAGGGGCGTTCGCCATTGATGCGGGTAAAACTGGTCAAGTGACGCATCATACATACTGGCCAGTAGCTCTGCGGCTACCTTGTCTCCTTTGTAGCCACTCAGTTTTACGCTCCATTTTTCTTCCGCACCTGGTAAGGTCTTGTCGCGGAAGGTTTCATAGGTGATCTTTAGCGCTTTATTGCTCCAGGGAACCATGACCGTGTTGTCGCTATTAAAAAAGCGGTTGTTTTTTACAAACATGTAGCTGACCGCATATCCTCCCCGGTCGGCCTCTGTTGCGCCGAAATCGAATTGTTTAATCCCGCTGTTGAGCGTTGTGTAGGTATAGGTCGTTTTTTCTTTGGTAAGGCCCTGTACCAGGAAGATATCCGGTGCGGAGCTGCCGATCCGGATCGAGGTCTTTTGACCGGGTTCGATCGCTTCCGGCGCAATCGCCCAAAGATATTGCGGGTAAGCCGGGTTTTGCTGATGTTCATCATATACTTCTGTATACCGGATGTCCTTCACCTCGTTGCCATCTTTATCTTTTGCTGTAATGGTGATGGCGTAGTAACCGGCGGGCGGCACCGCGGCAGACAAACCGAACGTTCCTGTGGAATCTGTTGGTCCTGTTTGCACTAATACCTCCTTGTCTTTGGCCCAGTTTGCCGGTTCCTGCTCGTTCCGGTAAATATCATTGGGGAAGTAGTGCACATAGTTTTCCTTGGTCATTACGAACTGATCGGGCTGTTCCCATAGGCGGTTTCTTAAGAGCCTGGGTTCAGGTTTGAGCCTTGTGATAGCCACCTGGATATCGGCCTTTTCAAATCCGCCGGCCATGTTTTCTGTACGGATCCTGAGGGTTTTTAACTGCTGAAGCGGGAGCCTGGCCGGGATGGTCGCTTTTATCAGGAGTGATTTATACCCAATAGAGACTCTTTTTTCCCCGCTTCGTACCTCCCCGTTGATATCGGTTACATCTGCATGCACCCGATAGTCGAATACCGGCTCCATTTTAGGGTCAACAGAAGGGTCGGGGAGGGCCGTAAAGATTACGGTGAATTTTCCGTTGGCATCGGTCACCGCCTCGCCGTGTGCAATTTCTGTTTGCTGAGGATTTACGGGCCACCAATAGCGGGCAAAGATCCAGGGATAAGGAAATCTTGCCTGGCGTATCACGCGATAGCGCACTTTTGCGCCATCCACTGCATTGCCGGCATATGCTTTTGCAATACCGCTTACCCGGATGGTTTCATTTAACTTATAGGTCCCTTTCATTTCTTCAAAGTCGGCAAGAAAGGTAGGACGCTTGTATTCTTCCATTTTAAACGATGCAGTGCCCTGAGGTGTGGAAATGCTGAAATGGCCGTTCAGTCCGCCTTCCGGGAGCTTAAAGTTGCCGTTAAAAGAACCAAATTCGTTGGTGGTAACTTCCAGGCCCGATACTTTCTGATGATTGGCGTCATACAGGGTAACCGTGGTTTTGAAGGCAGGGAGGATCGTGGATCGTTTTTCTGTGGGGTCATGGCTTACGGCGATGCCCTTAAAGTATACGGTTTGCCCGGGCCGGTAAAGGCTCCGGTCGGTGAAAAGAAACACGGTATTTCTTTTTTTCCGGTCGGTGGTCTCGTAGTCATTATAGTAGTAATAACCATAATTGGCTTCATCCATGAAAAAGCGTTCGTTGCGGTAAGAAATATCCAGCAGGTAGTTGCCGCCTCTTCTGATCTTTGCCTGGGATTCAGGATCAGCAGCCCTAAAAACAAAATGCCCGTTTTTATCAGTAGTTGCATCACCTATTTCGGTGTTTATATAGGAACTGGATTTATAGTCATATGTTTTCTGCCAGATCGTAACCGCGGCGGCAGGCAGTGGCTGACCGCTGTTACGGTCCAGCACAAAGAAGTCGTTTTTGTTATTTACATAGCTGATATTGGATATATACACCAGTTGAAAGGCCAGAATGTTCTTTTCATCTGAGAAGTCTTTGTTAAGAGAGGTTACTATATAATATTCGCCTGCTGCAAGCCCGTCTGCCTTTACTTCTGCACTATGGTGTCTGTGATCGGCTGCTGCAGGAAGGGCCTGCTGCCATTCACTGACCGGTGTTGCGGATGTTAGCATACCCCAGTACCGCTCTTTTCCGTTACGGTCTGTTATGGATGTTTTCAGCGCATCAGTAGCTTTTATTACACGCAGATAAACGACGGGTGTATTCCTGTAAGATACCAGTATCCGGAATGGGGCGTCAGGCAGGGTTACCTTTTCCATCTGGAAGCTGAATTCCGGTTGTTTGATCTGCTGCAGCAGGTTATGGGCATTTGCGCGGCCTTCGCTGTTTTCAGGGCTGCTTACAATGGACTCCAGGATGTCCCGCGCGCGGATTATATCCCTATTCTCCGGGTTTTTATTGTTGCCGGGTAACTGTGCCTGATTGTAATGCCATTGTGCCATCAGGAACCGCGCCTGCTGTGCAGCGGGCTGGGCAGCAGGCGCGGTTCCTGCTATTTTTCCCAATGCCTGGTTATAAAGTGTTTCCTTGTCAGGATGAACCGAGTTTTGATAAACGAACTGGATCCGGCTGATGTCAGCGTCGATCAATGCATCCGGTTCCCGGTCGTTTAGGTGAAACCGGAGCAGTTCCTGGTAAAGCTGCAGGGCTTTAAATGATAAGGATAGGGTATCCCGGGTCTCAAACCGGGTTTTCACAAAGTCTGCAGCCGGTGCAAATGCCGCCGGCTGGTTGATCTCAAATGTATAGGCCGGCTGCGTAATTGATCGTTCGGGGTTTTGGAAATAGCTGAGTGCCCGGAACGCCAGCAGATCGTAAAGCGTAGGGCGCAAGTTCCGCGTATTGCCTTTTTCAATAAGCGCGTCATAATCTTCCAGCCGCACACGGCGCAGCAACGCCTCATCCTTCAGGGATTGCAGGTACAGGTTGCTGATCTTTTGCGTAAAATCATCTACGGTCCAGGTGGCCGGATCCGATTTTTGAAAACCGGCCGTATTGCTACGGTTATAAAGTTTATACCGGTTCTGATTGAAATAAGCCTGGTATACCCCGGCCAGGTAACTATTGAGCAAAGCCTTTACGGCCCCCTGGCTGCCCGCTATTTCTTTTTCCAGCTCCATAATACTGGTAAGCGCATTGTTTTCGCGGTTCTCATTTTGAAGCCGGTTCATATAGGTTAGGATTTTTACCAATTGCGCCTCCTGGCGGTCGGCTTTTGCCCGCTTGTACAGGGTTTTAACGGTTGCCAGTGCAGATGCAGGGAGTCCTTTGTTGATATATTGTTCAACGGTCTTCCATTCCGGTTCATAATTTTTGATCGTTTGTGCGTTTGGTTTCATACAGGTAAACAGGATAATCAGTAATAAAAAGATGCCACTGTTCAGTACTTTCATATAAAGACGTTTATTAATGGATGCGCTGTCCTGTAAAATTACATAAACCCCGCGCATTTACCGATGGTAACGGAATACAGGTGCAGAACGCAACAGGAAGGGCATTTCAGAAGGGAATGGGGATAAGATTTAGCGGATATATGTGCCAAATAAGCCAGGCTTTTTTACATTTGCACTCTTATGAGGAGGACGTTAGAAGATACATACAGGCATAAGGGATTAAGAAAAAAGCTGGTAGAAGTAATAAAAGAAAAGGGCATAACAGATGAAGCGGTGCTGGAAGCTATGAACACCATTCCCCGCCATTTCTTTTTGGATTCGGCCTTTGATGATGTGGCCTATGAGGACCGGGCGTTCCCGATTGGTGAGGGACAAACCATTTCTCAGCCGTATACAGTGGCGTATCAATCGCAGCTGCTGGAAACTGTATCCGGACAAAAAGTGCTGGAGATTGGTACGGGAAGTGCGTACCAGGCGGTGGTACTGGCAAAAATGGGATTAAAAGTATTTACGATCGAACGTCAGAAAAAGCTATTTGAGGAAAACAAAAAATTTACCTATCTTAAACAATTTCCATTTATAAAATTTTTTTATGGAGATGGTTACCAGGGATTGCCCACCTACGGGCCGTTTGACCGGGTGATCATTACAGCAGCGGCACCGGCCATTCCTCCAAAACTGGTGGAACAATTGAAGCCGGGTGGTATGATGGTGATACCTGTAGGAGCGGGGGATGTGCAGCAGATGCGGCGGATCATAAAACAGACGGACGGCACGGTAAAGGAAGAGCTGTTCGATAATTTTTCGTTTGTGCCGATGCTTGCAGGCAAAAACTAAATGATAAATCGTGAGTGAACAACAGGCAGGAGGCTTGGTGAAGATTTTTTTTACGGGAATGCTCGTAAGCTTTCTCGGATCGTTGCCGCTGGGCACATTAAATATCGCGGCGATGCAGATTGCGATCAGCCAGTCTGTTAAAAATGCGCTGTTGTTTTCTTTGGGCTCGCTTACCGCAGAGGTGGTGTATGTGCGGCTGTCGCTGGTGGCGATGGATTGGGTGCGTAAGCAGGAAAAAATCTTCCGGTTGCTGGAATGGTTAACCCTGCTGATCATTGTGGCGCTGGCTGTTTCCAGCCTGTATGCGGCCATGCATCCTTCCGGGGGAAAGAATGTGATCTTAAACAATAACCTTCCGTCTTATCTGCTGGGCCTCACTATGAGTGCGGTTAATCCGGTACAGATTCCCTTCTGGTTTGGATGGAGCACCGTGTTGTTTACAAAAAATGTGCTGAAACCCAAAGCCTCTTATTACAATTTTTATATTGTAGGTATCGGTTTGGGTACCTTATTGGGAAATTGTGTATTCATTTTTGGCGGCCGGCTGATCGCCGGTAAGATCCAGAATAACCAGTCACTGATGAACTATATCATCGGCGGGGTGTTCGTCATAACAGCCCTTATACAGGCCTGGCGGATGTTTATCAAAAAGAAAGATATCAGCGCCAAGCTCCATGAAACGGAACCCGAAAAGGACCAATAACCGTATGCCCGGCATTAATAAATATTAGGGCAACATGCAGCCAGTTCCTTTTGCATACGTTGCTTCCAGCCCCTGCCATTTCTTTTGTTCAGGTAATCAGCGGTTAGCTGTTTGTAGTATGCATCAGCTTTTTCCTCAATCGGAGCAAGCGTGCAATAAAAACTGGTGTAGATGCCATACCTGGCCTGTATGCTGTCTTTTTTCAGGTCGTTTGAATCATATATCGGAAGGCCATAGAATATAAAGGTGACGGAATCTTTTTTTATATCGCTCTCTGCCCGCTTTTTTGTTTCCCGGATAATTTCCTTATACTGCTGATGGGTTTTGTAAATGCCTGTAAGCCCCAGTACCACAAAAAACAAGGCCGCCATACACTGCAGGATGGATGCGGTCTTTAGAAATATGAGGATAAAGGAACGCTTCCGGGAAATGATGAATGCAAGGGTAAAAGCAAACAGGAGCAATGCCAGGTATAAAAGAAATAAAGGGTGCCATTCCACCTGCTTTACCAGGTACGCAATATCAAAGGACAGCGGATAACTAAAAACGTAGTAGCTGCAAATGATCAAAGCACACATCAGCAGGGCGGTGATCAGGGTCAGGCAAATGGCTCTTTTCATATCTGTTCAGATGCAGAAACGTGTACTTTTCCACACACCGGGTTGGTTCAATGCCCGATTTTATACGACCGGTGCTGTTTTCATCCGGTAATAGATGCACCACCGGTTGCCCAAAAAAGAGTATCCGCTATACCTGCATTCCAGTTCAGGTGATAGCGGATAATAAGTGCGGAACGTTAAAGGGGGCGGTTTGAATAGCATAACCTGCCTTGTCATCGGAGGTTGTATGGCCTCCGGACTGAGGAGCTTAAAAGTGAAACATAAAACTACATCGTTTGTGTCCAGGCATCCCGGTCGTCCGGGCTGAACTTCCATGGGGCGAAATTATTCTCCACGTTACTGAACATCGTATTCCATTCCTGGGGTGCATTGCTTTCTTCCATCACCAGGTATCGGCGCAGCTGAAGAATGATATCAAGCGGGTTGATGCTTACCGGGCATTCCTGTACACAGGCATTACAGGTAGTGCAGGCCCGCAGCTCCTCCACCGAAATATAATCATGCAGCAGGCTTTTACCGTCATCTTTCCATTCTTTATTTTGCTGGATGTTTTTACCCATTTCCTCTGCGCGGTCGCGGGTATCCATCATGATCTTACGGGGCGATAATTGTTTTCCGGTGATATTGGCCGGGCAGGCAGCACTGCAGCGTCCGCATTCGGTACAACTGTAGGCGTCCAGCAGGTTCTTCCAGCTCAGATCCGTTACATCTTTTGCCCCAAAGCGCGAAGGCGGGGCCGCATCGGCCGGTGCCAGCTCCGGTTGCATGGCGTATAATACTTCGTTTTGTACCGTAGGCATATTCTCCATTTCACCCATGGGTTGTAACCGGGCATAATAGGCATTGGGAAATGCCAGCAGGATGTGCAGGTGCTTGGAGTAAGGCAGGTAATTTAAAAAAGCCAGGATGCCGATAATATGCAGCCACCAGCAGGCCCGCTCCAGCAGTTGCAGGGAACCGTCGGATAGACCGCTAAGCAAGGGCTGCAGGTATTGGGATATAATAAAGTTGCCGGTGAAATGTGCCGCATAATGCTCTGCGCCACGTGCCTGGAGCAAGGTGTCGCTGGCGTTCATGGTCAGGAACAGCGCCATCAGCACAATTTCTGTAATAAGGATATAATTGGCATCACTGCGGGGCCAGCCGTTCAGGTCCTTGCTTAAAAAGCGCCGGATCTTCAGCACATTCCTACGGATCAGGAAAATGGCACAAAAAGTAAGCACGGCCAGGGCCAGGAGTTCAAAAGCATTGATGAGGAAGGTATAAAATCCTCCCAGTGCCCCCGCAAACAGCCGGTGCGTACCCAGTACACCATCCAGGATGATTTCGAGCACCTCGATATTAATAATAATAAAACCAGCGTATACAAAGAAATGAAGTACCCCTACCAGCGGGTTGCGGAACATCTTTTTTTGCCCCAGGGCCAGCAGCAACACATTCCTCCAGCGCTGGTCGGGGTGATCGTTGATGGCTTCATCCCGCCCCAGGTTGATATTCCGGCGGATCTGTGTTATTTTTTTTGAAAAAAATACAACGGCGGTAATAAATAACAGTACAAATAAAATTTGTTGAGCAATTTGCATGAGCATTCAGTTACAAAGTGCTAATTTACGGCTTCCTTTACAAGTAGAGGCATTTTGAAAGCAATTTAAACGCAGTGCAGGTGAAAAAATATCTATTGAATACCGAAACCGTGGAGAAGAAATTACAGCGACTGGCGCTGGAACTGATTGAAAACAATCTGGATGTGCCGGAGCTGATCCTCGTGGGTATTGAAGAACACGGTGTGGTGCTGGCAAAAAACATACAGCAGCGGATTCAAAAAAACAGTCAGATCGCTACCGAACTGCTTACCCTGAAGCTGAACAAGAAAAAGCCGGGGGCCGTAACACTGAGCCGGGAAATGGATTTTACGGGGAAAATAATTGTGCTGATTGATGATGTAACCAACAGTGGCAAAACGCTGCTCTATGCATTAAAACCCTTTTTGAATGCCCATCCCGCCCGCATCCAAACGCTAGTACTGGTAGAGCGTACTCATACGCTGTTTCCCATTACACCTGATTATAAGGGAATTTCGTTGGCTACCACACTGCAGGACCATATTTACGTGGAGGTAGAAGGCGATAAGGTCACTGGTGCGTACCTGGCTTAGCTTTTTAGTTTCAGGTTCAACGTTTGAAGTTTCAGGTTAGATTCCGTTTCGTATTCGCAGATCATTTATCGTCTATTGAATGTCAAGGTTCGCCGCTGCCATAACGATTTTCATTGTGACTTTTGCGGATGTTTTGCAACCATTGCGGTTAAATCAAAACCGCTAAGAGCGCAAGGGCCGCGCAAGGTGCGCCAGGGTAGGAGCCCATAACGTTTTCATTGTGACCATTGCGGATACTTTGCGAGCCTCGCGGTTAAACTAAACCGCTAAGAGCGCGAGGACCGCGCAAAGTGCGCCAGGATAGGAGCCCATAACAGTTTTCATTGTGCCTTTGCGACTTTCGCGGTTAAACTAAACTCCAAGTGCAATCAGCGTATCTGCGGCAACTATAAAAATCGCCAAAGGAAACCGCATTCATTTACTATTGACCACATCCCAACCGCCGGCTCAGGAAAATATTTTTGCCAGGAATTTTTTCATTTCTTCCCAGGAAGCCTTGTCTGCAGCTTCATCATATTTGATATCCAGCTTGAATTTTTCGCCGATGGCGGTAGCCCCGGGATTGGTAAAAGCATGCTTGGCATTAGGATAACCAATAAACTGCATGTTGGCATTTGCCGCTTCCATCTCCTTTTTAAATTCATTCACCGCACTTACCGGTACAAAAGAATCGGCATCCCCGTTTAAAACAAGAATGGAAGGTACAATACCACCTTTTCTTGCAGTGATCCCGTTATTTTCCAGGCCGCCGTGAAAGCTTACCACACCTTTCAGGGGTTCACCCAGGCGTGCCATATTTAAGGCCATGGAGCCTCCGAAACAATAACCGATTGCTGCAATTTTGGTGGTATCCGCCTGCGGATAGGATTTTGCAATCGACAATGCATTGTCAAACCGTTCCTGTGCCAGTTGCGGGTTTTTATAATATTTCATAGCCTCCTTGCCGGCATCTTTTGGATTGTTTAGTACTTTACCCCCGCCATACATATCTACTACCAGGGCAAAATATCCCAGTTCAGCAAGCTGCTTTGCGCGATCCTTTACATAATCCGTAACACCCCACCATTCCGGAATAATCAGTACGATGGGCTTTTTCCCCGCATTGGCACTGTCGTACGCCATGATGCTGTTAAAAGACTTGATGCCATCCTCGTATTCTACCGGCTCCGTTTTTACATGGGGCAGCTCGCGCACCGCAGCGGTATTACTGATGGTGGCAGTGTCCTTGTCGGCCTCCGCATCCGGGGTTTTGTCGGAGCCACCGTTACAGGCGATAAGGAAGAACAATGCACCGGCTGAAAATAAAGAGGCGATTTGCTTTAGGATCATAGTCGAAGGTTTGTCTGAATATACGAATAAGATTTTAAATACGGTACCGGTTGCAAATTTATTCTAAAAGCCACAATTATCCCTTAATAAAATTGTATCTTGCCCGTGATTTCGATGCGTTGTATGTGGTGGTTTTAAGAGGAGGGTTGATAAAATGAAACAGATTATTGTTGCGATAGACGGATGGTCCAGTTGTGGAAAAAGTACCCTGGCCAAACAGATGGCTAAAGTACTGGGATATATTTACGTGGACAGCGGAGCAATGTACCGGGCGATCACGCTTTATTTCCTCAGAAATCATATCGACTGGACCGAGGAAAAAGAAGTGATAGATGCGTTGAAGGATATTGAGCTGGACTTCCGGCCGAATGATCAGAACGGTACGATTGAGATGTACCTGAATGATGAGAATGTAGAATACCTGATCCGCGACCTGATTGTTGCCGAGAAGGTGAGTGAAGTAGCAGCAGTAAAAGCGGTACGGGCGTTTGCCGTAGCGCAGCAGCAAAAGCTGGGAAAGAAAAAAGGCATCGTAATGGACGGTCGTGACATTGGCACGGTGGTGTTTCCCAGGGCAGAGCTGAAACTGTTTATGACGGCGGACAATGCCGTACGTGTAGAGCGTAGATTTAAAGAGCTGGTAGAGAAAAACCCGAATATAACGATTGAAGAGGTTGCGGAGAATATCCAGATGCGGGACTATATTGATTCTAACCGTGAAGTAAGCCCCCTGCGCCAGGCAAAGGATGCCATTGTAATCGATAACACAAACCTGACCCAGGAGGAGCAACTGAAGAAAGCATTGAAATTGGTAAAAAACATATCGGGATAACCAGCCGTATCTTCCCGGTTCCGCTACGGATAACGGCGGCGCGGCGATCCCTGAACCCTAAACATCGATCACATGCGTACACGCCGGAATTTTATTCAGAAAATGGGACTTTCTGCCCTTGGACTTTACACATTCCAGGGACTCAATGCAAGCAGTTTTTCATTGTTTAAACAAAAAATGGCCGATGGCCCGGTATTGCGGGTGGCATTAATGGGGTTGGGCGGTTACGCCAGCCGCGTCGCCGAATCCATGCAGCAATCCGGCAGGGCAAAAATCACCGGCCTGATCAGCGGTACACCGGAGAAACTGAAAACCTGGGGAGCCAAATACAATGTACCGGAAAAGAGTCGTTATAACTATGAAAATTTTGACGCCATCCGCAATAACCCCGATATTGATGCGGTATATGTAATTACCCCCAATGCCTTGCATCACAACCAGGTGATCCGCAGTGCCCGCGCAGGAAAACATGTGATCTGCGAAAAGCCGATGGGGCTGAATGCAAAAGAAGGACGGGAGATGGTGGATGCCTGTAAGAAAGCGGGTAAAAAATTACTGGTGGGGTACCGGATGCATTTTGAACCGCTCACGCTGGAAATTCACCGGATGCGCACGGCGGGGGAGCTGGGGAATATTAAATTTTTCCAGGGACTTTCAGGATTCCGGCTTGGTGATCCAACGCAATGGCGGGTAAATAAGGCACTGGCCGGTGGCGGTGCGCTGATGGATATTGGTATCTATGCATTAAATGGCTGCCGGTATATGGTGGGCGAGGAGCCGGTTTGGGTTGCGGCTCAGGAAACCAAAACGGACCCGGTGAAGTTTAAAGAGGGGGTAGACGAAACCATTACCTTTCAACTGGGATTTCCAAGCGGAGCTACGGCCTCCTGTCTTTCTTCGTATAATATGAACAACCTCGACCGTTTTTTCCTGAACGGTGATAAGGGATTTGCAGAACTGCAACCGGCTTCCAGCTATGGTCCTATTAAAGGAAAGACGCATAAAGGACCGCTCGAGATTGCCACCGACCGCCCCCAGCAGGCCATACAAATGGATGAAATGGCGGCCATCATTCTCGATGATAAAAAGCCGGTCATACCTGTTGACGGCGAAGAGGCGCTCCGGGACCTGGTAATCATTGACGCCATCTACAAAGCTGTAAAAACGGGCGGGAAGATAAAACTGGGATAAGCGGGCGATGAGCTATCAATTTCTGATTTCTAACACTAAAAGCCGGAGACCAAATTTCAGAAATCAAGGACCAACGTTACAGGACGGGGTGCTGAAGGCGGAACGCTGAACGCTAAATGCAGAATGCTAAATGCAGAATACTGAACGCTAAATGCTAAACGCTGATAACTAAAAACTGATAACTGAAAACTGATGGCTGACAGCTAAAAACTAAAAAGGATAACAGGCCATTAAATTTTCACGGCTTATTTCCCAACTCCATATTATTTTTATACAAAATTTAATCTATGCCTATCAGAATGACGGATGACCCCAATAGCGGGGATAACGACTTTAATGACGACCGTGGTGGTGGAGGCTCCGGCCCGGGTGGCGGCGGAAGCGGACTGTTCGGATTACTGCCGTTATTGCTGGGACTGTTCCGGGGAAAGGGGATCATTGTATTGGTGGTCATTGCTGCTGCTGTTTATTTCCTGGGCGGGCGTGGCGGCTGCAGTAATATCGGCGGTTTAAGTGATGCGGCGCAGCAATTATTCTCTCAAAGTGGTTACAGCTATAGCCCCAATGAGTTTAATAAAGCGAAGATCTACGAAGGCCTGGAAGAAAATAATAACAAAAACCCGCTGCCGGAAGCCGTATCCCTGCTGCGTTTTGCGCCTCCGAGAGGGGACCAGGGACAGCAGGGAAGCTGCGTGGCCTGGAGCAGTGCCTATGCGGCGCAAACCATTTTAACGGCAGCTTCAACCGGTCAGGATCCGAGTGCCATTGCATTCAGCCCTTCGTATTTATACAACCAGATCCGCCTGGGCAGCGACTGCCAGGGCTCCTACATACAACGGGCAATGGAAGCCATGAAAGCAAATGGCGGTGTTCCGTTGCGTGCTTATCCGTACGATGACCAGGATTGCAGCCGGACGCCGGATGGCGCAGCGCTTCAGGCCGGGCGCCAGCATACCATTCATGGCTTTACCCGTCTGACGGAGGGCGATAACCTGAACCAGATCAGCGTACGGGCACTCAAAGAACATCTGGCCAAGGATGCACCGGTGGTGATTGGTATGATGGTGGGGCAAAGTTTTATGCAGGATATGATGGGAAAGGACCTCTGGCAACCGCAGGGTATGGATCAGTCGCAGGTAGGTATGGGCGGCCATGCAATGTGTGTGATCGGGTATGATGACCGGAAATACGGCGGCGCCTTTCAGATCATGAACAGCTGGACGCCTCAATGGGGAACCAATGGTGTGGCCTGGGTGCGCTACGGCGATTTTAAGAATTATGTACGTGAGGCGTATGGTGTTGATCCGCTGCCTAAAGCTGCCAACGTAGCAGCCATGCCGCTGGAATGTAACGTAGGCCTGGTAGACAACAGCACCAAACAATACATCCGGTTGAAATCAACCGGCAGCAATGCCTTCCAGACCGTAACGCCGATAAAAGTGGGTACCCGTTTTAAAATGGAGGTAAAAAACAGTACCGAATGTTATATTTATATTTTTGGCCAGGAAACTACCGGTAGCAGCTATGTGCTGTTTCCCTATCTGAAACCCGGGCAGGCGGTTTCAAAGCATTCGCCTTATTGCGGGATCACCGGTTACCGGTTGTTTCCAAGGTCAGAATCCATGGAGGCGGATAACCAGGGTACCAGGGACCAGATCGCTATTGTGGCCAGCAAAAAGGAACTGGATTATAACCGGCTGAATGATGCCATCACTGCCAGCACCCAAACCACCTATGCCGGCAAGGTAAACGAGGCCTTGAGAAGCCTGCTGGCTCCCGGGGTTGTTTATAACAGTACGCCCGATGGCCGTATTTATTTAAAAGCCACCGCAAACGCAGGTCAGGCCGCTGTTACCATTGTAGCCTTTGACAAGGTGCCCTGACGGGGGACCTGGCGTATAAAAAATATAGGAAGATTTTAGTTGAAACCGGTTTGTGCGCGGCTGTCGGGCGCAAACCGGTTTTTTTAATTAATTGAGCGGAATGCCAAACCAGCTAAGCTTTCGCTCATAAAACATAGCTTTGCGCTTGGATTTGGATTTAGAGAGATATTCGTCCAGCCAGTCTTTTTGTTCCTTTAGCTGTGGTTGAAGTGAGCGGATGGACTTTTGCAGGGATGCTTTTGCGGAAGACACATTGGGAAACGCATCATCTACCTTTGATAACCGCTCTGTGATGCTGGTAAAAGCCCGGGCTGCTGTATCAAACATTTCCTTAACGGCCGCATCCGGTTTCAACGGGGTGAACTGATGATTGCGATAATCGATATATTGGTTAATCAGGATGATGGCGTCGTTATAATCATCCGTGATGCGATTGATGGTATCCACGGCAGCCTGCTGTTTTTCATTCTGTTCCTTTATCCGGAGGTTTTCCAGCTGCATTTTTAAATGGTGCAGGCGATCAAAGATCATGGCGTTGCGTACCCCGTTTTTTTCGATGCGGTAAATGGCACCCTGTAGCTGCAGTTGCAGACCGGCCTGATCGTATGCCCGGATCGAATCCTGGTAATTGAAAAAAGGCTGGTCCTGGTTTTGAACCGCCTTGTTCTCATAGAACTGGGCCGTGGTTACGGGGTGGTTCAGGAACTGCCACAGGTAATCAAAGGGCATATGTGACCGGATCAGTTTTTCGGGCTTCACCAGATAATAGTCATTGTTCAGTTTTTTTACAAACTGTTTATTGGAAACATAGCCGGAGCCCCAGGTAGGATCAAATAAATACCAGGAACCGTCTACCTTTACGGCGCACCAGGCATGGGGAATATAATCGGTAAAGCCGTTTTGTTTGGTATATCCTTCAATGGTATAAGCTCCCATCGTTAATTGTTTGCAGATAGCGGTAAAGAGCAGTGCAAAATGCTCGCAAATGCCTTTTCTGTTGGCTAACACCTGCTTTAATTTGTCTTCCCTGTTTTCATAAAAATTAATCGCAAACATATTGGCTACATCATACCCGATATTTTGTGCTACCCAGAAAAAGGCGGCGCGTACCTGCTCGGGCTCCTTGCTGAAATGCGCGCGGATATAGGTTGCGATATCCGGTACCGAATTTCCGGAAGCATCCGGCATTGCCGCCATTACCTGGTCTGTTTGGCGGTACGGGTTGGGTGGGGCCGGTTTTTGCTGGGCAGCCGCCAGCGTGGTAAAGGTGCAAATGATCATAAAGGTTACAAGAACCCGGGCGCAGTAGGGTCGCATACTATTTTTTCTCAAAAATAAGGGTTCGCCGGTATTTTGGCAGACATTGGTTTTTTGATACCGGTCTTTGATAAGGGCGGCCACTCCTTAAAGAAGGCTCCGTTTTTATGGAAATTGCATCAATCGGCGTCCGGTAATCATTAGATATGCACTGCTTACTCAAATAGAAATACAATGTTTAAAGTATACGGTTTTATACTATTGGCGGGCTTCCTGGCAACAGAAGCAAGTGCCCAGGCCTGGGGATATGTAAAAGACAAACCGGTGTACAACAACCTGGACTCGGCATACCGGAACCGGCATGCTGTTTACAATCTTGAACTTTCCAATAGAGCGGTTGTTCCCGGAAAATTGAAATGGATCGGCGACATGCCCAATATTACATTTCTGTTTATCTGGGGAAACCTGTCGGATCTGCCACCGGAAGTATTCACATTAAAAAATATACGCCGGCTGGCATTATGGGGCGATTTTGAGGAGATCCCCGAAGGGATCCGGCACTTTAAAGATCTTGAAATATTAAGCATGCCGCGCAACCGGATCAGGACGGTTCCGGCCTGGATCGGAGAATTGAAAAAGTTAAAAGGACTCTATCTGGGTGGAAACAGGATTGAAAGCATATCGGATGAATTAGCAAATTGCACGATGCTGGAACACCTGGTGCTGGATAAAAACCAGTTGGACCATTTGCCTGCAACGCTGATGACATTGCCGCGTCTTAAGAAACTGGATCTGGGAAGCAACCGGCTTACCCGCTTGCCGGAGGGTATTGCGTCTCTAAAAGGATTAACCGGATTGTCAGCGCCGGGCAACCTGCTAACGGAAGTTCCGGAAGAAATTTCCATGCTCGAACAGCTGGATACACTGGTGTTGTCGGGCAATCGCCTTTCACAACTGCCTGCAGACTTACACCGGCTGCATGCGCTCAAATTGCTTGATGTATCATTTAATCCCATCGCAAATACGGATTTCACCCTCCCGGTTTCGCTAAAGCGGTTTTCGGTTGTGAATGGTCAGCTGCACACCTTTCCTGAAGCACTAAAAAACTGCCGGCAACTGGAAGAGTTGGAACTTGCTCAGTCGGATATTCGAACAATCCCATATTGGATAACTGAATTAACAACGCTGAAGAAGCTTGATTTACGCGGCAATCAGCTGGTGGGGATACCGGCATTTCTATGCAAGATAAAAACATTGGAATCGCTTGATCTGGCAAATAACCGCATCGATTCGATTACCGGGGTGCTGGAACTGCCTGTATTGAAACGTATGGATCTTTCGCGCAATCCGATCCGGAACTTTCCCGGTACATGGACTCCGTTGCCGGCGCTTCGTTATTTAAATATATCAGGAACCGGCATATCACTGGAAAACTATAACCGTTTTAGGAAAAGGGCGGGCAGTCAAATATATATTAAGCAGGATCTTGTTTATTTTAATGAAGATGAACGGCGCCCCTGTTATCCGGAAAGCGCATTGATTGTAGATGCTACCAAAGAAATGGATCCAGTTAATAAAACCGGTGGCCCGGTACCGGAAATCTTTACCAAAGCCGAATTGCTGCCCCGCTTTATAAGAGGTGATAGTGCGATGGTGGCTTTTTTTAACAGGCATTTGAGATTTCCTGATCTCGGTTCGCCGGGTGTTAACACACATGCTTTTACGGATACGGTGGTGCTACGATTCATTGTGGCCCCAGAAGGCCGCATATCCGGAATTACGCTATTGTCTTATAAAACGGTTTCGGCAAAAGCAGAAGCGGTACGGTTAACCATACAATCCTGCGCTTATTGGAGGCCCGCCCTTCAGGGTGGAAGGGAGGTGAAAGCATATAGGAAAATGGCTTTTATTTTCAGACAGTTTTATGAAAACGGAATACTCAAAAAAACACTGGTAGTAGAACGATGGCCTTACTGATGCCGGTTTAAAAACGCGCCAATAATATCAGCAGGACCTCGCCCGCGGTCACCATCAATTGTCGCAATCAGGTGGATAGTGGCGGCCGCTGTACCCCAACCGCACCTGTTTTATACCGTGTAATACACGCATGAAAAATATATTCAAACCTGTTGAAAGCAGCTGCCGAAGCGGTTTTGAGCGTAAAAGTACCTGTAAAATGGTAATTTAGTAGTAGGTACTACTTTTTTACTACCTCTGTTTTTGGAAATATTGACCTAAATTTGCCATTAGTCAAAAGCCATGAATAATGCGATTGGAATATACCGGTTCATTATTTCTGGCTTTTAATAAAATGACTATAGCCCTCAATACTGCGTAGCTGAACCCATTAGAAAGATGCATGAAAATGAAAACGTATTTGGAACAAGATGCCGGATGCGGGGTTTCATTTTTAATCCATAGTTTTTGCTATGGCTGATCTGCGTGGCATACAGGGCGGGTTGTTTTAGATGATATACAGTAAGAACAGGGCGTTTGTATACGGCCGTAATCGCGGTGAACCTTATCGGCGCCCGGCGGCTTTGTTTTTTGAAAAACTAAATGCCGGAAACGTATAAGTCTGCTTTCTTGCGGTGTATAATACATGATGTCAGGATTAAACAAAACGCAACCAAAATATGCACATGGATATGACCACTTGCTGCAAAGGATCGGTATTTAAGAACGATTCCTTCTTTCCGGTGAAACCGTTAAGCGGTAGGATAAAGGCCCCTTGGCGGAAAAAGATCAGTTTGAACAGATAAACATACAACAACTGCAGATAACCACAATAATGCGTAAAATGTACTCCGGCCCGGTTTGGGCAACATGCCGGGTAGCAGCACAATGCATGGAATATATCTGATGCATATAAAAGATCGCGGCAGCATCGATCGCACTGTTATGTTTGCCCGTTCATGTTGGAACGGGAATGATAATAATAATACCACATCTGTACAATATCGTTCAATATGTATAAAATAAAAGTAGCCGTTTTATCAGGTGAGGAGCTGTTGGGCACTACGCTTATTGCTTTCTTAAACAAGCAGGCGGAGGTAGAGGTGGTGCATCTGTTTAGAGATGGAGAATCGGCACTTTCTGGTATCGAAAAACAGCCGGTTGATGTATTGCTTTTTGATATTCACCTGCCCGGTATTTCAGGTATAGAGGTGGTTGGCCGGCTAAAGGAACGGTATCCGGTTATGGCGTGCCTGGCACTTACAAGCAAGGACGATGACCGTACTATTTTTGATACATTGCATGCGGGAGCTTCTGGCTATCTGCTCAGGAATGCAGGTAATACGGCCATTATAGAAGGTATAAAAGATGTACATAGAGGCGGCTTTCCTATGAGCAGCATGGTTGCCCGGAAGGTGATTAACCGGCTCTTTGTGGCATCCGCACAGGGGTTGAAGTCTGAAAAACTATCCCAACGGGAGAATGAAATATTGCTGCAGTTGTCAAAAGGGTACCGGTACAAAGAAATAGCCGCGCACTTTTTTATCAGCGTGGAAACCGTGCGCACACACATCCGGAATATATATGAAAAGTTGCAGGTAAACTCTAGGGCGGAAGCGATCCGGAAAGTAAAAGACAGCATGCCTGCATCCATCCAGCATACCTGAACGTGTATGCAATGCTGTTTCATTTCACAATCAAAGACGCATTAAGGAATACTACTCTTTTACCATTTTTTGGTATGGATACTCGGTTTATATTTGCATCGCATTCGGATAACTATTAAAAGAAGACTGCTGTTAGCAGGAAATAAGCCCTCTCTGCTACAAACAATGATCCGGGTGGTTTAGAAAATAAGAAGGAGATATTGACGTTACCAGATGGACAAAGGTCCATTCATTTAAGTGTATTTAATTAGCTCTGGTGATTTGCGCTTTGTATTTTGAATAGCCCTCAAAACCGGTGCAGAGTTACATCCAGGATTTTATGGTGTTGGGAATGGTTCCCCGTGGCAGTATGCCTTATCGGCGTGGTGCATCAGGTATAAATGGATATGCGGAAGCATATCGGTGACGCCTGTTGCAGTTACCATGTGAGGGCGCATGTTTGATCCGGTTGTATAACCGGTTGCCGCGCGGCGCTGTACTGTTAACGGAATATGCGTAAGTGCTGTTTGTTGATTCAATAACTGCTTAAGTAATCCTGATAAAATGATACGTTTAGATTTACCATTTGTGAAGCGGGTCACGAAGTTTAAGATTGTACTGGACGTGACCGTGTTGGGCATTTACCTTTTGGTAAAAATGATGTCCATAAATATAGGTTTTCAGGTGATATTGTCTACATTGTTGCTTCAGGGTATTACCTGGTGTGGCATCACGGACTATTTTAACTGTTACAGCAACCTTTTCTTCAAAGAGTCTACAGCCGTATTTTCGGAAACACTGAAGGTGTTTGTATATTATTCTGTTTGTTCCTGCTGCGTTTATTTATGCACGTTGTACAATGTGTTGCTTCCACGGGAACTATTGGTTTTTATAGTCAATTACCTCTTGTTTTTTATCAGTTATATCCTGATGAGCCGGATGGTTTTTTTTGCGCTTCGTAAGTATTGCCGGGAAAAAGGTGGAATTGTACAGCATGTTGTTTTTATTGGCGGATCCGATTCGCTGCAGGAGGTAATGCGCCAGATGAATGATCACCGCTATATGGGCTATCATTGCGTGGGCTATTACCATACACATGAGCTGAAATCATTACCGCTTACCTATTTGGGCGACTACCGCCAGCTGGATGCGGCAGGCGATATGCATGCGCAGTCGGAAGCGGTAATCAGTTTGTCTGCACTTAGTGTGGATGATGTAAAACGATTTTGTGAACGGGCAGAGAACTTCCTCATCCGCACCCGCTTTTTACCCGAATTTCTGAGTGTAGGCAAATCTGTCGTAATGCGGAATATGGGCAGCTTCCCGGTATTGAGCGTGCGCAACGAACCGCTGGAAAAAGAGGGGAGTTCCCTGGTGAAAGATGTTTTTGATTTTGCATTTTCACTGCTGGTTTGCGTATTTGTACTTTCCTGGCTGATTCCCATCGTGGCATTGCTGATCAAGCTGGAATCGCGCGGGCCGGTATTCTTTATACAGGATCGCTCTGGCCGGGGAGGATCGGTATTTAAGTGCTTTAAGTTCCGGACGATGCGGGTAAATGCAGCGGCCGACAGCCTGCAGGCAACAAAGGGCGATGCCCGTATCACAAGGGTGGGCGCCTTTTTACGAAAAACCAGTCTGGACGAATTGCCCCAGTTTATAAATGTATTAAAAGGCGATATGTCGATTGTGGGGCCCAGGCCGCATATGTTATCCCACACTAAAAAATTTACAGAGGTGATCAGCACCTTCATGGTCCGGCACTATATTAAACCAGGTATTACCGGGTTGGCGCAGGTAAGCGGCTTCCGGGGAGAAACGAATGAACTGTGGCAGCTGGAAAAACGGGTGGAACATGATATTACCTATGTAGAGAACTGGAACTTTCTGTTGGATCTGAAGATTATATTTCTAACGGTATGGAATATGGTACGGGGCGAAAAAAATGCCTATTAATATGATTGAGCGTATCTAATATCACATTCTTTAAAAGCAAACAACAAATGAAACAACTGTTACTTTTATCTTTTTCAATGCTGAGTACGGCAATGATATCTGCGCAAAATGGAAATGATGCTGCGTCTGCCGGAGAACAGCGGTTTTCAGCAGGTATTCATGTAGGAACACAGGGCTTTGGTGTTCATGTGGGCTACCAGCTCCATCATCGCTGGCTGGCCGGATTGGCAGCCAGTTATGCGCCTTATGGATATACGGCTACCCGAACGCTGGGGAAGAATGCATATGATATAAAAATGAAAGAGCAACTTGGCAACGTGCAGGCATTAATCGGGTGGAAGCCTTTCGCCGGTGAACATGCCGGGCGGTTCCTGCATAAATTGTATATAAACGGTGGGGTAGCCGCTTTTTATAAGCAGGAAGCAAACGCTACCGCAACACCCAAAAATGATTATCAATATGGCGATATCCTTATTAAAAAGGAAGACCTGGGAACCGTAAATGCAGCGGTGCAATGGAAGAAAGTGGCTCCCTATGCGGGGCTTGCCCTGCGTGGGTTGAGCCTGGGTGGCAATGTTGTTTTCAATGCAGACCTGGGAACCTACTATCTTTCAAAGCCTGAAGTGCATATGACAGCAGATAACCTTTTATCTGAAAATACCTCCCAGGAGGCCACCGTTCAAAAAAACCTGGATAATTACCGGTGGTTGCCGGTATTGCAGGTTGGTGTGGCGTACAAATTCTAAAGCATATTAAAAATACAGATAATGACAAAGAATCGTATTTCGTTTATCGCACTGATGTTCCTGGCTGTAGTGGGGATGATTGTTGCCTGTACAAATCCCTTTAAAGATCTGGAGATCTCGGTTAGCAGCAACGTGTTTAAAAATGTGGTGAACCTGGAAGTAGGCAGCAGTGCAGGTACCTCGATGGAAAATGCAACGGTGGCCATTACAGGGCCGGACGCAGATAAAATTTATAATGCAGAAGGGAAAAAACTCTTTAAAGTTACCGGTGGCTTTTTGTTTTTAGCGGTGGATCCCAATGTAGTGGTAAATGAACAGGCTCCGCTGAACATCAATGTGGCGATTGCGGCGGCCAACCATTTAGGAGTACAGATACCTGTGAAAATAACAGGCAGCGAAAAAATTACCATGCGGAAGGTGGTATTGCTGAACACGGCAGCGGCTGCTGCCGACATGGCCATAAAAAATACATCAGTGGCATTGGGCGCCAACGGAACACCTGCATCGGATGTTACTGTAAATATTCCGCCGCCTGCCGGAGCTTCGGAGTCGGCCACCATTACCATTCCGGCAGGAACGCAGTTCAGAGATGCAAATAATAATGTGATTTCGGGAACCGATCTGAAAGTAAGTATGGTTGTTCCCAAAACCGGATCGGAGAGCCTTGCAGAGGTATTTCCGGGAGGAACTGGTTTAACGCAGCCGGCTATTCAAACAGCCAGCGGTACCAGTGCCGGTGCACTGTTGCCCGGGGGAATGTCTGAAGTGAGTTTCTCCCTGAACGGTACGGCCATCACAAATTTTTCCAAGCCGGTTGACCTGGGTATCAGCCTCGACCCGGATTTTGTGAATCCCGAAACCGGTCAGAAGGTAAAGGCCGGAGACAAACTGAGTGTATTCAGTTTCTCCAGCAATAATCCGATATGGAAACATGAGCAGGAAGCTACCGTGCAGTCTACAGGTGGTAAGCTCAGCGTAAACTTTTCCAGTACACATGCTACCTGGTTCCTGGCCGGCAATTTTGTTGAATCCTGTGATAATGCCCTGAAGATAAAGTTAACGGCAGATTGGCTGAAGAATGGGGTAACGCATCCTGTAACCGTAAAAGTATTTTCAAGCGCGGGCGGTAACGCGGATAAGCTGTTGGTGCAAAAAAGCATCACTGCAACAGACGGTTCTGAGTTGCGTTTCGACGATCTGCCCCAGGTTGCAATTATTATAAAAACCTTTGATGCAGATGGCAACGGGCTTTCTGAAACAAAGCTCTCCGATCCTTGCAACGGCAATCAGCAAATCATCAGTTTAGCCGCATCACCGGTTGCCGGAAATCCTAAAACGACCATGCAGTTATATGTACGTTGCCCCAACCAGGCTCAGCGTGTAAATGTATTACCTACGTTTTACCTGTACTATAAGATCCATGGACAAACCGGATATAAATTGCTGGGCATTGTAACAAACGGGTATATTTCCACCACATTACTGGATCCCGGCAAGAAATATGATTTCAGGGCGGTGTGGGGTTCCACGGTAAAAGAAGTAAATGATGTTGCCGTAAAAGTAGATAATACGGCTACTGTAGGAGATAATGCAGCGGGCGGAGAGATACTGGGTACAAAAGCGGGGGCTACCAACCTGGAGCTGCTCAAAGAAAAATGTAAAGAAGCGGGGTTATGAGTATTCGACGAAGGAAAAGAAACGAGGGATAAAATAAACACTGCAGGGAGATGATTGCTTTAGGCATCATCTCCCTAATTTGTTTAGACGTATGTAAAGAATGTTGGTAGTGTTGTTTGAAGTTATTACTTTTGGAACGTCAAAAGAACTAATGCCCTCCAAACACTGCTTTGTTATTGATTTTAGCATGTGTTTTTATTTTTTAAACAGCTGCTGCGCTGCAGCTGCTAAAGACTAGCTGATGCTTCGGCTTACCCAATGGTGGTTGCCGGCGTCGTTGAGCCCCCCGTTCCCGGGCTTTGGCGGCTGAATGCGCGATGGTGAATATTGACTGTATTTATGTATAAAATCAGAAGAGCAACTGCAACACTGCTTGGTGCGTTCGTGCTGGCACTAACAGCTTGTAAGACGTATCAGAAAGTGCCTTATTTCAGGAATATACCGGCAGACAATTCGGTATATTCCCAGGGGCAGATGATCCCAACGGTAGCGTATCAGGCACTTAAAATCAAACCAGATGACCTGCTCGGCATTACCATCACCACATTGGACAACAGCACGGCGGTATTAACAGAAGCAGCTGCAAGGTCGCAGAGCGCACCGGGCGCCGCACCATCACCGGCGGGTAACGGGTTCCTGGTAAGTGCCGCCGGAACCATCGAGCTGCCGCTGCTTGGTACGCTGCAGGTAAGCGGATCTACCACAGAGCAAATAAAAATGCAGATACAAGCCAGGGCCGCTACTTATTACAAGAATCCCGTGGTGAACGTTCGGCTCATGAATTTTAAAGTAACGGTACTGGGGGAAGTAGGCCGTCCCGGAAGCTATTTTGTGAGTGGGGAAAAAGCCACTTTGCTGGATGCGTTAGGGCTTGCGGGCGATCTTACCATTTATGGCAACCGGAAGAATGTACTGTTGCTGCGTGATGCAGAAGGGAAGCAGCAATCGATCCGGTTTGACCTGAACAACGGACAGGCCCTTACATCGCCCTATTTATACCTCCAGCAAAACGACGTGGTATATGTGGAGCCCGGAAAGGCGAAGGCGGCAGCAAACAATGCGGCGCGTACCCAAACCATTGCGATTGTAGGTTCGGTAATATCCGTACTGATCGTAGCATTAACCCGGATCCGCTAGGTTTTACCTGTTAACAATAACGGCTGGCAGCAGCGGTTGAATTTATATCAGAACGATCATAGATTTATGCAAAAAGATATCAACTGGGAAGACGAATTTGAGTCCGGCGGACACAAAAGCGATAACAAAGCGTTGTTACGCTTTATTCACCGGGTACGGGCTAACTGGTACTGGTTTTTATTATGCGGAATAATGGGCTTTACCGGCGCTTTTATATATCTGCGCTATACATTGCCTCAATATAAGATCCATGCCAAGCTCCTGGTGTCGGATGACAAAAAAGGCGGCAGCCTGTTACAGAATGCAGCCCTGAGTGAGTTATCGGGTATTATGGGCGCAAAAAGCTCGGTAGAGAATGAAGTGGAAGTACTGAAAACAGCCGATCTGATGCATGAAATGGTACTGGCAGAAAAAGCATACGTTTCATACTTTAAGCCCGGCACCGTGCACAGCGTGCCGGTAATGCAGATACCCTATCAGGTTACCGTTGAAACGGCTCCCGATTCCATTCAGAAAGCAAATGCCTTTGATATAACCGATGCTGAAAAAGGATTTGTGCAGCTCAGGAACCCGGATACTACGCTGCGTGTGGCCCTGAATCAGTCTTTTTGTCTGCCGGGAACAGGAACCGTGAGGATCAGCAAAGACCTGGGAAAACAGGATCCGGCTGAACGGTATGGATTTTCGATCCTCCCGGTGCGCAAAGTGGTGGAGGGGCTTAGAGGAGCGCTGACGGCCGAAGTAACGAATAAACAGGTTTCAACGATTGACCTTACACTGCAGTATACCCTTCCCAAGAGAGGCGAACAATTTCTGCGTACGCTGATTAATAAATATGTGGAGCGCAATCTTACGGATAAGAATGAGATTGCCGATTCTACGCTGGCGTTTATCAATGCCCGGCTTGAAAAAGTGACCGAGGAACTGGCGGAAGTAGAAGACCGGATATCGGGGTATAAAAAGGAAACCCGGCTGGCGGATATCTCCCAGCAAAGCCGGATCTTGTTAGAAGGTGCTGCCGATTTTACCAGGGGATTGGCAGAGGCAGATGGCCAGCTGGCTTCGCTGGATATTGTTGCTGATTATTTAAAAGACAGGAACCGCCCGCGCGTGGTGCCTTCAGCCTTACTGCCGCAGGATGCAACGTTTAGTGGCCTTACAGCCCGGTATAATGATCTGATCCTGCAGCGGGAACGGATGCTGCTGTCAAACACCGAAAACAATCCGCTGGTAAAAAATGTGGATGGACAAATTGCCGGGTTACGGCAGGACATGATCAGCAACCTGGCCAATACCCGCAATCAACTGGAACAAACACGCCGGAGTCAGCAGCAACTGGCCAGCCGGTTCAATGGACAGCTCAACGAAGTGCCGTTAATTGAACGCGGCTATATCGACCTGGCACGCCTGCAGCAGATCAAACAGGCGCAATATGTGTTCCTACAGGAAAAATGGGAGGAAACGGCCATTGGCCGTACAGCGAATGTGGCCAATTCAAAAGTGATCGATGTGCCTAAAGCAGAGGAATTGCCATTTGCCCCCCAAAAGAAAATGGTGTATGCATTGGGCCTGTTGCTGGGATTGGCATTGCCGCTTGTAACAGGCTATTTCCGGGACCTGTTAAATGTAAGAGTACGCGGGGTTGAAGATGTACAGGCGGCAACTGCCCTGCCCGTGCTGGGTGTTGTAGCCCACTCGGAAAATGAGCATCCGGTGGTTGTTACGCCCGGAGCCCGGTCTGCTATAGCAGAGCAGTTTCGCGCTGTACGTACCAACCTGGAGTTTTCGCTCAATGGAGGCAATACGATCCTCTTTACTTCTTCTATGTCTAATGAAGGTAAATCCTTTATAGCCCTGAACCTGGCTATGAGTCTGGCGCTGCTGGATAAAAAAGTGTTGCTTATGGAGCTGGATCTTCGCAAACCCAGCATTACAGCCAAGCTGGGGTTGCAGCGCGAACTGGGATTTTCGCACTATATCGTGCGGCCGGAGCTGACCATTGAGGATATCATCCGTCCTTCCGGTATCCACGAGAACGTATTCCTGGTGCAGGCAGGCGTATTGCCGCCCAACCCGGCGGAGCTGCTGGTTAATAAACGCGCCGCACAATTATTTGAGCAGGTAAGAAAACAATATGATTATGTATTGATGGACACGCCGCCGGTTGGAATGGTAACCGATGCACAGCTGTTATCGCGGTATAGTGACCTCTGCCTGTACCTGGTGCGCCAGGGATATACGTACAAGGAACAACTGCATCTGCCGGATGACCTGGTAACACAGGAAAAAATAAAACCCATACAACTGATCGTGAATGATGTTCGGGCCAAAGGCGGGTACTATGGTAAGTATGGTTATGGATACGGCTATGGCTACGGGTATTACGGGCAACAGCCCGGTAAAAGAAAGTGGTGGCAGATCCGGAAAAAGGCCTGATCCTGCGCCACCTGACAGAACCCGGCGTATTGCTACGGAAAGAACGGCGGTTACCGGGAGCAGGCAGCAGACGAATCATTTACGATCGATCATAAAAAATGTCACAGGGAAAAAGAATAGCAAACAATACCTTAATGCTTTATATAAGGCAAGTACTTGTTTTATTAATAGGGCTTTATACGGTGCGGGTGGTATTGAATACGCTGGGCGTAGAGGATTACGGTATTTTTAATGTGGTGGGCGGTATCGTTTCTTTCTTTTCCTTCCTGAGCGGAAGCATGGCATCTGCAACACAACGCTTTTTTTCGTTTTCTTTAGGAAAGGAAAACGGAGCGGCGGAGCTGCAAAAGATCTTTTCCATCAATATCCTCATTTATGGAGGCATTGCCCTTGTGGCGCTGGTACTGCTGGAAAGCGTTGGTTTATGGTTTGTATATCACAAGTTAAACGTACCTCCCGGGCGGTTTGATGCAGCCCTGTGGGTATTTCATGCTTCCTGTTTTGCATTTGTGATTACCATTTTGTCGGCACCGCTCAATGCCATTATTATTGCACACGAAGATATGCGGGTATATGCCTACGTATCTATATTTGAGGTATTTTTAAAACTGGGGATCGTTTATGTGTTGCTTGCGGTACCCTATGATAAACTGAAAGTATACGGCTGCCTTACGTTGCTGTCTGTGCTCGTTGTAGGGATGATCTATTTTATCCATTGCTTCAGGTCCTATCCCGAATGCAGGATTCGCAGGATCTATTATAACCGTGCACTCTTAAACAATATTCTTGGTTTTACCGGTTGGACGGTTTTTGGCCAGGTATCTACGGTTGCAAGACAGGAGGCTGTTACGATTCTGCTCAACCAGATGTTCAGCCCCGTTACTGTTGCGGCAAGGTCCATTGCGCTCAATATCTGCAACCAGGTAAGTGTATTTTCAAACAGCTTCAATACGAGTTTGTATCCGCCCATTATAAAAAGCTATTCCCGGGGTGATAAAAATGAGATGTACCGGTTTGTATTTAAGGGATCGAAAATCACGTTCCTGCTTTTCTGGATTTTTGCACTGCCCATGTTTATGGAAATGGACGTGCTGCTGAACCTGTGGCTGAAAAATCCTCCGCCAGAGGCGGTGCTGTTTACACGGCTGGGCCTGATAGAAGTACTGATCATGTCCGTTTCGCTTCCCATAGCAACGGCAGCGAGAGCGCCCGGCAAAATGAAAACATATGAGCTGGTATTGGGAGGCATACAATTTCTTATCTTCTTCCTCGACTGGCTGGCCTTGCATTGGGGATATCCTGCGTATAGCATCTACCTGGTTGCGGCGCTGGTGAATGTGCTGATGTTCCTGGTGCGGCTATACCTCGTTCAAACGCTTACCGGCCTCAACTTTGGCGCATTTGTTAAACAGGTACTGTTGCCAATACTTTTTGTAGTACTGCTTTCGGCCGGTTTGAGTTATGGTATTACCGGGCTTTTCCCAGCGGGGATTCCCGGAGCTTTTCTTTCGGGAGTGGTATGCGTGGGGTGTGCGTTCCTTTTTATGTGGATGGTTGGATGGAACAAGGAAGAGCGACTACAATTCAAAACCTTTATTGTTTCTAAACTACCAAAGTACCGGGCATGAAAATTCTTATACTGGGAGGCACAGGAGCGATGGGGGTTCACCTGGTTGAGCTGTTGAGAGCAAACCACCAGCTCTTTGTTACTTCCCGGCGGCAGCAGGCGGAACACGGGGATGTGCGGTATCTGCAGGGTGATGCAAAGGACCTGTTGTTTATAAGAAAAATACTGCAGGTACAAAGCTGGGACGTTATCGTGGACTTCATGGTGTATACAACTGCAGAGTTTGAAGAACGGTATGCACTGTTTTTAAAGCATACGGCGCAGTATGTTTTTCTGAGTTCCGCAAGAGTATATGCAGATCAGCATTCCATTATAAAAGAGAACAGTCCAAGACTGTTGGATGTTTCAACGGATGAAGCGTACCTGGCCTCAGATGAATATGCTCTTGCAAAGGCAAGACAGGAAAACCGGTTGTACAACGCGGAGCAACGCAACTGGACAATTATCCGCCCGTATATAACCTATAGCGAAAACCGGTTTCAGCTGGGCGTGCTTGAAAAGGAAGAATGGCTGTACCGCGCCATGAAGGGTAGAACCATTGTCTTTTCCGAAGAGATGATGCAGCGGTTCACCACATTGACCTATGGATTTGATGTAGCCAGGGGCATTGCTAAAGTGATCGGTAACAGCGCAAGTTTGGGGAATACGTATCATATTACCGGAAATGCCCCGGCCAGATGGGCACAGGTACTGAATGTTTATCTGACCGTACTGAAACAGAAGCTCAACCTGTCGCCTAAGATTATGCTGGTTGACACCGCGGTGTTTTTGGAAATAAAAAGGGGCCGTTATCAGATCCTCTATGACCGGTTGTATGATCGCAGGTTTGACAACCAGCGGATCAATGCATTGATTGCCGTTGATGATTTCCGGGAGCTGCAGTCCGGATTGTGCGCCTGCATGGATGTTTTTTTGAGGAAGCCGTCTTTTCTTGCGATCGACTGGAGAAAGGAAGCGCAGAAAGACCGGTTAACGAGGGAGGTGGCATCGCTCAGCGAAATCGGCGGTGTCAAAAATAAGCTTCGTTACCTCTTGTACAGATATATAAAGAATGTTTAGTTAAATCAATATGGAAAAGCGTTATTCAGACGAGAAGCATGTACAGATCCTGGTTTCACTGTTAAAGCAGCATGGCATAAGCCGCGTTATAGCCTCTCCGGGAACTACAAACTCGGGTTTTGTAACCAGCCTGAAGTATGATGGCAGTTTTAAAATTTACTCTTCGGTAGATGAGCGGTCGGCCGCATATTTAGCCTGCGGATTGGCGGCAGAGTCGGGGGAACCGGTGGTGATTACCTGCACCGGGGCCACGGCTTCAAGGAATTATATGCCGGGACTTACGGAAGCATTTTATAGAAAGCTGCCTGTTTTAGCGGTAACAGGAGCACAGCATTATTCCAAGATCGGACATCATGTTGCCCAGGTAATAGACCGGACGGTTGTGCCGAATGATGTGGCAAAATTGAGTCTCTCGCTTCCCGTGGTGAAGGATGATACAGATCGCTGGGATTGTGAAATTAAGGTGAACAGGGCCATCCTGGAATTAAAGAGAAATGGCGGCGGACCGGCACATTTAAATCTTCCTACCACCTATACACATGAGTATACAACAACAACGCTTCCGGATTACAGGAAAATAGACCGCGTGCTGAGTGATAGCACATTCCCGGTATTGGATCCGGGTAAACGCGTTGCTGTTTTTGTTGGCGCCCATGCCGCATGGTCGGATGCGGCAACAACCGCGCTGGATGCCTTCTGCTCCACGAATAACGCTGTGGTCTTTTGCGATCATACCAGCGCATACAGGGGCAGGTACCGGGTACAATATGCACTGGCTGCCGGTCAGAGTTCCTATACGATTGCAAAAGCTTCCAGGCCGGATGTGCTGATCCATATCGGCGAGATCTCCGGTGACTATGCCAGTTTGTCGATCCGGGGTACCGAGGTTTGGCGGGTTAGCCTTGATGGCGAACTGCGCGATACCTTTGGTACGTTAACCTATGTATTTGAAATGTCTGAAACGGCATTCTTTGAAAAATACACCCGGTCTGTACGTACGGATGATGCGTATCTGCATTTCTGCCAGAAGCGCTACAGGGAAATATATGAAAGGATCCCCGGGCTGCCCTTTTCCAATATTTGGGTTGCTTCGGTAATGGCGGATAAAATCCCGGGTAATTCCGCTATTCATTTTGGTATTTTAAATTCACTGCGCTCCTGGAATTATTTCGAACTCCCCGGATCCGTATCGTCCGCATCCAATGTTGGCGGTTTTGGCATCGACGGAGGTTTATCTTCTGTCATAGGCGCCTCCCTCTATAACCCCGGTAAATTGTATTTCTGTGTGATCGGCGATCTGGCTTTTTTTTATGATATCAATGTACTGGGCAACCGCCACGTAGGGAAGAATGTACGCATACTGCTGATCAATAACGGCAAGGGAACCGAGTTTCGTCATTTTAACCATTATGCGGCACAGTTTGGAGAAGCGGCGGATGAATACATTGCAGCTGCCGGTCATTTTGGAAACAAATCGAAAGACCTGGTAAAGAGCTTTGTAACAAACCTGGGATATACATACCTGAGTGCGGCAACCAAGGATGAATTTATGTTGGCCTATCCCCAATTCGTTGACCCGCAGATGCAGGAGGCTCCGGTGGTGTTTGAGGTGTTTACAGACAGCGCGGAAGAGAGTAAGGCATTGGAACTGATCGTGGGAATTGACGAGGGCGAAACGCTTGATAAGGCCAAGCAATTTGCAAAGAAGATCGTAGGTGAAAGAACCTTTGGGATCATGAAAAAAATGCTGAAGAAATAAACAGGAGTTGAAGCCGGCGCAGGTAGCCGTCGGTTTGTACCAAACAAAACGGATTATGAAAATAGGAATTTTGACCCTCCCGTTACATACAAATTATGGAGGAAATCTGCAGGCTTACGCTTTGATGAGCGTTTTAAAAGAGATGGGGCATGAGGCCTGCCTGATCAACCGGCGAAATACCCGTATTCCCCGTTGGAAGTTACCCCTGGCAATTGTAAAGCGCTCCCTGATGAAGTATGGCCTTGGCAAAAAGGATACAGCGATTTTTGTTGAGGCGAAACTGCAACGGGAATATGCCATCATCAGCCAGTACACCCAGCCGTTTATCAATAAACATATTCAGCCGCAGACAAAAGTCGTATATACATCAAAGCGTTTGGCCGGTTTAGCAGCCCGGCAGCTGTTCGATGCCGTTATTGTGGGCAGCGACCAGGTTTGGAGAACCGCATATACATCCAATATAGAAGATTATTTTTTAAGCTTTTTAAAAGGCATGCATACGAAGCGCATTGCGTATGCGGCATCTTTTGGAACAGAAAACTGGGAGTACTCCGCAGAACAGGAGCAAAACTGTGCCCGGCATTTAAAGTTGTTTGATGCGATATCGGTACGGGAAAATACCGGCGTTGCGCTTTGTAAAAAATATTTTAATGTAGCGGCCCGGCATGTGCTGGATCCCACCATGCTGTTAGATGCTTCCAGGTATCTGGAATTGATCAGGCCCCTGGAGCATACAGCAAAAAAGGAAGGCGTGCTGGTATATATATTAGACGAAACGGCGGATAAAACTGCTATAATTGATCAGGTTGCGCAGGTATTGGATCGCCCGGTTTTTAGGGTGAATGCCAAAACCGAGGATGTAAAAGCTACCTTGGAAGAACGGATTGCCCCGCCAACTGAAAACTGGATAAAGGGCTTTTATGAAGCCGATTTTATCATTACCGATTCATTTCATGCCTGTGTTTTCGCAATACTCTTCAAAAAGCCGTTTTTGGTATATGGCAACCGGCACAGGGGCGCCGCACGCTTCGAATCACTATTATCGATGTTTGACCTGAAAGACCGGCTGGTCTTCTCATCGAAGCAGGTCCAACCTGGAAATATCGTACAGGCAATCAACTGGCAGGCGGTTGATGCTATTTTAGAGGAGAAAAGAAAAATATCCCGGGAGTTTTTAAACCAGGCTTTAAAATGAATGAGCCTGTAGTAAGCATCATTGTTCCCGTTTACAGGGTAGAGCAATACCTGCCGCAGTGTATTGAAAGTATACGCATGCAATCGTTTACCGATTTTGAGTTATTGCTTATCAACGATGGCTCTCCGGATGGCAGCGGGGCACTATGCGATGCGTATGCAGGAACAGATCACCGCATCCGGGTAATACATAAAGAAAACGGAGGTGTGAGTACCTCGCGGAACCGGGGACTGCAGCACGCGAGGGGAACCTGGATTACATTTATCGATAGCGACGATTGGATCGACAGGGACTATTTATCCGGCTTAATGGCCCAAACATACGATGGCGCAGAACTGATTGTGGGCGGGTATAAAATACAATCGCGGCGGGGCGCATTAACCTGCGCACCGGGCTATGACCGGCTGTATCATAAACAGGAAATGGCATGTTTTTACGACGATTTTATTGCCGCCAGCCTGGTGCGCACCGTTTGGGGCGGACTTTATGCATGCGCTGTAATCCGGCAGCACCGGCTCCGGTTTGATGAAACAATGGCGATAGGCGAAGACACCCTGTTTAAATTTAATTATATCAATGCAATGAAGGGGCCGGTGGTGGTGGTTAACAGCACCGGTTATAACTGGCGCAGCGTTGACGGATCGGCTTCCCTGTCTAAAAAGCCGAATGTGGAAGGATGGTATAAATACATCCGGTTGTATTATTCCGCACTGACGGTACAGTTTGCGGAGACTAAACGATCCATTCCGGTTAAGAATAGCCTGGTTGCAGATTGCTGTTCGGCGGTTTTTTTGTTGTATAGCCGGGGCGGGGTACAGTGGCAGCAGTTGGCACAGGCGTATGCCTTGCTTTCCCTGGCGTCTCAGAAAATTGATATAACACCAATCAAAAGGAAAGGACACATAATGGTTTTGATTGCCTGGTTGTTTAAATACAGCAGGGCAACAAAGGTAAGTCATTCGTTTTTGCGCATCAGCTTTGGCCTTTTGAAATGGAAGCAGCGCTTTTCTACGGAAAGGCGACGGCTGACGGCTCAATAGCAATGCGGTTTTAGGAATTGGGCCTCTTTATAGGAGGCATGAAATGTGGAATGGGCCGGTGATCTGGTAAACAGGGGAAAGCGGCCGTTTATTCAATTAAGAAGATTAAGAAAAAAAGGGGTGCAGCGCATGGAGCACCCCACATAAAAGGATGCTGGTATATATTATTATAACACTTTTTTTTGTTGTGTATGCTTTCTTGGATTTCAGGAACGCATTATTTCTTTGGGCGGCATGTTCCATATTCTTTAACCTGGCTACCTGTTTAAAATTTTCTGCACCATCCCTCACCGTTACGTTTGCGTTAAACATCTTTTTTGCATTTCTGTATTGTATCAGGTTCCCGGTTAAAAAGCTGGTAAACCCGTTTACAAATCCTTGTCTGATCTTATTGTGCTCCTATCTGTTTGCCGCGTTTTTCCCGGTGAATAATTTTAATGAATCGTTTCTGAAGATCGTTCAGTTTGGGGTGAATGACCTGGTGATCGTTCATGTGGTATTTGCTGCCATCAGGAATCCCAGAGATTTAAAATTATTGATCAGCTACCTGTCTGTAGCCATTCTGGTATCCCTGGGGTATGGTGTCTTTTCCTATGTTACGGCATCCAATCCCGTCGTGGATTTTGAAATAGCGCTGGCAGGATCCCAGACCGAGGAAATTAAAATGTTGTCCTATATGAACACCGAACGTGGTATCCGGTTACAGTCGCTGTTCATGAGCCCCTTCATGTTTTCATTAACGATTGTTTCCTATCTGTACATGGTCCTGATCATTCATTTTTATTTTAAATCTTTTTTCAAAAAATACAGCCGGTATATGATGTATTTGATTGGGAGCATTGCCGTGGTTGTTTTTTTATCCAATTCCAGGTCGACCATTCTGCCGTTCGTAATTGTAACGCCTTTGCTGTTGTTAAGAATGCCCGAGCGCTATCGTACCATAATAACGGTTGGCTGTATATTGACGGTATTAACCCTGCCCTTCGTTATGGATAAGCTTACGATCATTACATCTGTTTTCGACGAACAATCGAAATCGGTGGCAGGAAGCTCTTTAGCCATGCGGGGTACCCAATACGCAATTGCATTGAATAGTTTTTATGAAGCGCCGCTGGTGGGGCACGGATTGGGTTACACCAGCATTTTAAGAAGTAGTAATTATGATCTCTATGGGGCGGAAAGCGTGTGGATCCCGATCCTGGTGGAGCAGGGGATTGTAGGCGTTGTACTCTACCTGTTATTTTTTGCAGGGCTGATAGCCGTAGATAAATTCAGGGGGAAACGGCTGATTGTGATGTCGATCCCCGTTTATTATCTCCTCCTGGTTACCATGAACGGGGCGGTCTCCATCAGCCTGTATATTGTTTTTCTTACGTTGGTGATTTTGTATAAGCTGTTTTTTTATTATGATGTCTGGCGAAAACATAAAATCCGGTCACAACCTGATCTCCGTGATCGTTCCGGTATATAATGCGGAAAAGGAGCTCCGGCGCTGTCTGGATAGCCTGTTACGGCAAACGTACACCGGCTATGAAGTGCTGCTCATCAATGACGGCAGCACGGATCGGTCCGGGGCTATATGTGATGCCTATGCGGAAACGCATAAGCAATTCAAGGTATACCATGTGAAGAACGGAGGGGTTAGTGCTGCGCGGAATACAGGCATGGAAAAAGCCGGAGGACATTATATTGCGTTTGTGGATGCGGATGACTATGTGGAAGATACGTATTTGAGCTTGCTGCTGCCCTCGGGGAATGAAGATGTTGCCGTTTGTGGTGTTAAGGTCCTTGCGCCCAATGGTGCCGTATCCATTGAACAGATACCGGTTACTGACGGTGATGGTGCACAGCAGGCGGTCATCAATCATCATCTCGTTCGAACCGTATGGGGTAAACTTTTTAAACGATCGGTGATCGAATGCGCCGGGATAAAATTTGATGTTAGCCTAAGGGTTGGTGAAGATACCTGTTTCGTGCTGGAGTTCCTGCATGCGGCCACATCCGTTTCTATCCAAAAGAATGTGGGTTATGTTTATATTAAGCCGGGTTACCGGATTGATAAATACAGAACCGGTCCCGGCGACCTGGTAGCGCTTTATACGGCGCTTTGTGCATGTGAACTGAAGCTGGCACAAAAAGGGTTTGATATAGCCGGTTTGGAAAAACGAAACGGCAATGTTGTGGGGTTCAACCTGCTTACTGCGCTTTATCTCGTTAAGAAGTATTCTGTCAAAACCCGCGATCAATATATCACCGCATTTAAGAAGGCCGGAAAGCAGGCTGCTGCGGATATGGGATTGCCCGGGGCAGTTGCGAAGGGCATGCATTTTATAGAGCGATCCGGATCGCGGGTATTGGCAGACAGGTTCCTTTTCCTTTCTATGAAAATGATCTGGCTGAAAGCAAAGTTTTTAAACAAGTAAACAAGTAATTACCGAATGCGGATATTGGAAATGATTCACTCGTTGAACCTGGGCGGTGCAGAGCGCCTGCTGGTTGATCTGAGCAACCGGCTGGCATCGGAAGCGGATACAGAAGTATTTGTGATGGTGTTGAAGAACCGGGAGGAATTGAACGAAAACTTTTTGGTTGGAGAATTGTCTGAACGGATTCATTTTATCCCGATGGGGTTTGGAGATGGACCGAAGCTGAGGTACCTGATACGGGTGTATGAAAAGATCCGGGAGATACGGCCGGATATTGTGCATATCCATTGCCAGATCCATTACCTGTTGTGGGCCCTCTTCTTTTACCCGAAAAGCCGGTATGTCTATACCCTGCATAGCAAGCCGGAAGCGTATCTTTTTGGATATAGAAAACCCATCGCCCGCTATTTAGCCCGGAAAAAACGGTTAACCCTGGTGTCGATCGCAGCGTCGAACAGGATTGCATTGCGCCGGTTTTTAAAATTGAACGATGATTTGCTGATTTACAACGGCAGATCGGCGCCCGGAAAAAGTACGGAGTACGACCAGGTGGCCGGTTTTATAGATGGTATCAGGCGTTCGAAGGAAGACATCGTATTGTTGTCGGTGGCGCGATGTGCTGCGCCGAAGAATTTACAGCTGTTGATTCAAACCGTTAACCAGCTGGCAGAGGAGGGCGAGCCCTTACACCTGGTGATCGTTGGAGACAATTATTTTAATACACCATTGGGCGAGGAATTGAGGAAAATGACGCGGGATAATGTGCATTTTGTAGGACCGAAAAAGAATGTGGGCGATTATTTTTTATGCTGCGATGCATTTTGCCTGTCTTCGCTTTATGAAGGAATGCCCATTACCTTACTGGAGGCGTTTGCCAGCGGTTGTATACCGGTAAGTACGCCCGTGAGCGGGGCCGCGGATCTTATAGACGACGGTAAAAATGGCTTTTTGGCAACCGGGTTCTCAACAGAGGCGTATACAGCCGTATTGAGAAGATTTATTCAACGCCGGCAGCTCATACAAAAGGAGGTGATGATCGATTTTTATGAAAAGAATTTCTCAATTGAAAAATGTGCTAACGAATACAGGGCCGTGTTCAACAGATTGCAAGGCACAGAATAACGGGTGAAATCGTAATTATAAGGTTGATGATCGTTTAGTATGAGTAAAAAGGTGATTGTCGTTTTAGTGAAGAACCTTACCAGCGGAGGGGCCGAAAAACAATCTGTTTTATTGGCAAAGGCACTTGCTGGTAACTATGCGGTACATTATGTGATCCTGAATGCAGCATTTCAGGAGCCTAAATATTTGCGCCTGTTGCAGCAAACCCCGTCCATTGCTGTAAAAGCTTTTAAAGGCCGTCTTGCATCCCGTTTTAAACAGTTTTGTCAGTACCTCCGGCAGCAGGAAACAACGGTGATTTTTAGTTATTTAACAGGTGCAAATTTCTTTGCCGTTATGGCTGCTAAACTGGCCGGCGTCCGTACCGTGTATACCGGCATCCGGAGTGCTTATCTGTCGCCGGCAAAGGCGTTTATTGACCGGTGGCTTTGCAATAACTGGGCTACCGGGGCTGTTTTGAACTGCCACTCGGGCCGGCAATATTTTCTGTCCAGGGGATTTGCCGCGGATAAAATGGTGGTGATCCCCAATTGCTTTGATGCGATCCGTTCATACCGGGAAAAGGATGGCCATCATGCGCCGCTCCGCATTATAACCGTGGGGCGCTTTGTGGCAGAAAAAGATTATCATACAGCGCTGGATGTAATCCTTAAAATAAGCCGGATGCACCCCGGTATAACCTACCAGATCATTGGCCATGGTGCGTTGGAAACAACGATCCGGAACCGTATCAACGAATTGAAGCTGCAGCATATTGTTGAAGTATTGATTAACCCGGGCAATATCACAGCGCTGCTGGACCAGGCAGATATTTATTTGTCAACTTCTGTTTTTGAAGGAACCAGCAATGCGATTATGGAAGCGCTAAATGCAGACCTTCCTGTGGTGGCCACCAATGTTGGGGATAACGATAAATTGGTGCAGGAAGGTTCGAATGGATTTTTAGTGAATGTAAAGGATGTGGATGCGCTGGTTGCCAGCCTGGATCGATTGTTATTAAATCAAAAACTACGACTTGAAATGGGACGAAGAGGAAAACAACTGCTGGTTGAGCATTATTCAACGGCACAGTTCGCAGAAAATTACCGGTTGCTGATAGAAGGAGGCCGGCTATGAAGATTATGGTGTTGGGTACCAGGGGAATTCCCCATATACCGGGTGGTGTGGAAACGCATTGTGAGGAGTTGTACCCGGTTTTGGCGAATGATTTTAAGCATGAGATAACGGTGATCGGGCGTTCCTGTTATGTTGGGGATAAAGCCGGTAATCACTTCAGGGGCGTGCGGCTAAAAACCATTTATGCGCCCAAAAGCAAGGCGTTTGAAGCGATCGTACACACTATGCTGGCGGTATTGTATGCGGCGGTTAAACGGCCCGATCTCATTCACATGCATGCTGTGGGCCCCAGCCTTGTTACACCGCTTGCCCGGTTATTGGGTCTTAAAGTGGTAATGACGCATCATGGACCCGATTATGAGCGAAAGAAATGGGGAAAAATGGCGAAGCTGTTTTTGAAGGCAGGTGAACAGGCCGGAGTGAAATACTCCAATGAAGTAGTGGTGATATCGGAGGAGATCCGGAAGAACATCGCAAAAAAATATGACCGTAAGGATGCCGTGTTGATCCCGAATGGGGTGTCTATTAAAGGCCGGCCTGTTTTAAGGGAAGCAATACTGGAACGGCATGGGCTCCGGCAATACCGGTATATTTTTACATTAGGCCGTTTTGTTCCCGAAAAAGGATTTGACTACCTGATCACAGCTTTTATGGAATCGGGGCTTTCGGACCGGTTCCGGTTGGTGATCGCAGGCGATGCGGATCACCCATCGGCGTATTCAGAAGCCTTAAAAAAACAGGCAGCCCTGGCGGGCGTACTGCTGCCGGGATTTATTAAAGGTGCCGAATTAGCGCAGTTATTTTCCAACTGTGCGCTTTTTATATTGCCCTCTTTTTATGAAGGATTACCCATTGCTTTACTGGAAGCAATGGCCTATCAGCTGCCGATCATTGCATCGGATATTCCGGCCAACACACAGGTAAACCTCGATCCGGAGCATTATTTTCCGGCCGGCAACACCCGGGCGTTGGCGGAAAAGCTGGTACAGTTCGCCGGAAACGGCAGCATTGGCAAACCCGCTGTTTATGATATGGCGGCATACGACTGGAAAAATATTGCCCAAAAAACGCACGAGGTATACAACCGCATGGTATAATGCGGTAGATTTGCCGGCGCCGGCAACCTGTTGTTTCGGCCCGTTCTGGGGCAGCCGGTGTACAGTAATCTGTAAACCAATTTGTTAACCGTATACCCGTTCCGTTGTAACCGGGGCGTTATTCGGAAGATATAATGGATGTTTTTTTAAGTATGAATATGAAAAAAATTTTAATTACAGGAGGAGCGGGTTTTATCGGATCCAATCTTACTACCTATTTTCTCGGAAAAGGATATAGTGTGGTTGTGCTGGATAATTTCTCCACGGGGTACAGGCATAACATAGAACAGCATTTGGGGAATGTACATTTTAAACTGATAGAGGGCGATATCCGCAGCCAGGACGACTGTGAAAAAGCTGTGGCGGGTGCAGATTATGTATTACACCAGGCTGCATTGGGATCGGTTCCGCGATCCATAAAAGATCCCATTACTACAAATGCAGTAAATATTTCAGGATTTTTAAATATGTTGGTGGCCGCCCGGGATGCGGGGGTAAAGCGTTTTGTGTATGCAGCATCCTCTTCTACTTATGGTGATTCCGAAAATCTTCCCAAGGTAGAGGATGTGATCGGCAAACCCCTGTCGCCCTATGCCATAACCAAGTACGTAAATGAGCTGTACGCAGAAATATTTTCAAGAACCTATGGTATCGAAACGATCGGCCTCCGCTATTTCAATGTGTTTGGACGGGGCCAGGATCCTAATGGGGCCTATGCCGCTGTAATTCCCCTGTTTGTAAAACAGTTAATGAATCATGAAAGCCCGGTGATCAATGGTGACGGGAATTATTCGCGTGATTTTACCTACATCGACAATGTGATCCAGATGAATGAACGCGCCATGTTAACCAGCCGCCCCGAAGCGGTAAATACCGTTTATAATACGGCTGTGGGAGACCGCACTACATTGAATGATCTGGTAAAATACCTTAAAGAATACTTAAGCGCATTTGATGCTGAAATTGCCGGTATCCCCGTTGTTTACGGTCCGAACCGGATGGGAGATATTCCCCATTCTTTAGCATCGGTTGAAAAAGCCATGACCTTACTGGAATACCAGCCCACACATACAATTGATAAAGGCCTGAAAGAAGCCGTTAAATGGTATTGGGAAAATTTAAGATAAACATCAATTATAAATACGTATATATGAAAAAGATCGCCGTTATTGGCCTGGGGTATGTAGGATTGCCCCTGGCCCGTTTATTTGCTACCAAATATCCGGTTATAGGTTTTGATATCAATCAAAAACGCATTGATGAGCTAAGAGATGGAAAAGATCTGACACTGGAGGTGGAAGAAGCGGTACTGCAGGGAGTGTTGGTCTCCGAGCATCCGTTCGGCTCCGGTGAAAAAGGATTGTATGTATCCAATGAACTGGCAGATATTGCCGCTGCCGATTTTTACATAGTAACGGTGCCAACTCCCGTTGACAAACACAACCGACCGGATCTGACGCCGCTTTACAAGGCATCAGAAACGGTAGGCAAAGTGCTGAAGAAAGGAGATATCGTTGTGTATGAATCTACCGTTTACCCCGGTGTTACCGAGGAAGAATGCATCCCTGTACTGGAAAAGACATCCGGACTGAAATTTAACGTAGACTTTTTCGCCGGATACTCACCGGAACGGATCAACCCCGGAGACAAAGAACATACCGTTGAAAAAATATTGAAGGTAACGTCGGGTTCTACACCCGAAACCGGCCGCGAAGTAGATGATCTCTACAAGTCGGTAATTACGGCTGGAACACATCTGGCTCCAACAATTAAAGTTGCAGAGGCGGCAAAAGTAATTGAGAATTCACAGCGGGATATCAACATCGCCTTTGTAAACGAGCTGGCCAAGATCTTTAATCTCCTGGGCATCAATACGCAGGATGTGCTGAAGGCCGCCGGAACCAAATGGAATTTTTTACCCTTTAAGCCGGGATTGGTAGGCGGGCACTGCATTGGTGTAGATCCCTATTACCTGGCGCAAAAGGCCCAGGAGCATGGCTATCATCCGGAAATTATTTTGGCCGGGCGCCGGCTGAATGATTCCATGGGCGAATATGTAGCGGCTCAGGTAGTAAAAACGATGATCAAAAGAGGGGTTGGTGTAAATGGCGCGGCAATACTCATGTTGGGAATTACGTTCAAGGAGAATTGCCCCGATGTAAGAAATACTAAAATCGTAGACGTGATTTCGGCGTTAAAGGACTATGGGGTTGAGGTAACCACGTTTGATCCAAAGGCCAATCCTGCAGAAGTGCTGCATGAATATGGGATTGAAAGTACGACCACGTTGCCCCAGGCGAAATTTGATGCCATCGTGTTGGGAGTGGCACACAATGAGTTTTTGAATATCGATCTGCAGCAGCTAAAAAAAGATAAGGCGGTTGTATATGATGTGAAGGGCGTGCTGGCCGATTGCGATAATAAATTGTAACAAGGATTTGTTAATGTAAGGCCAGAACAAGCCCGGCCTGGCATTATTCGGTACGACGTACATGTAAAGCGGCTTTGATCCAGCCGCTTTACATGTATATGCGAATATTTGGGGGCGACCTCCGGTTTAAGACTGGCCGGATTGTTTTCCGCCGCTTAAAAAATACAATCAGGGTAATGATCAGTATTACCGAAACAACGGACAGGGGGCCTATTTCAAAATTGATTAACTGCATAAGCAACAGGCTGTTTTAAAAGGATTCCGTTTAATCCTCCTCTTCATATCCCAGCAGGTTAAGGTCTACCGATTCCAGACCGCTGATCCCGTCAATGGAGCCGCGGATATGTGTGGCGTTCAGCAATACTTTTTCCAGTTGCTTTTCCCGCGCTTTCCATAAGCGTTCCATGGCATCGCGTTCTTTTTGAATAGAGATCTTCATGCTTAAAAAACCCTCCCGGATCGCCTTCCACTGTTCGGCAAACTCCGGGCTGGTAAGATAGGAGTAAAGCAGGTTCATTTTATCGCCCTTATTTTCCTGGCTTTTTGATGCATTGAATATTTTAATAATGCCATCCCGCAGCACACTGGCCAGCGCTTTTGCTTCGTTGAAATTGCAGATCCATACCCCTTCCTTTTCACCAAAGCGTTCCATATCTTTGGGATACCGCCGGGTAACCAATACCGCCACGTCGGCACCCTGGCTGCGCATATCGGCCTTGAGCTTCTCGATCCAGTCGCCGCCAAAGTTTTCGGCCCGTTTGCTTTCCCAGATGATCTTGCCGCAGGCCACGCCCAGGTTATTGCGAACGGTTTGAATAGAATCTGCTCCGCGTACGCCTTTCCCCACCTCTTCAATAAGGTCGAAGGGGAATGCTGTGGTAAGCAGCTCTTCCAGCGCCAGTTCCTGGCTTTCGCCCTGCAATTGCATGGAACCCTGTTCGGCTTTCCGCTGCATTTCTGCTGCCAGTTTTTTCTGCTGTTCCAGCTGGGTTTCCAGTTCCTTCAGTTTCAGGTTGAACTCATTTTCCCTTAATGCCGTTTTTTCACTCTCGATCCGCCGGAGTTCTTCTGCTATTTTTTCGCGCTCTGTATTCAGTTTTTTCTGTACCGTTATTTCAAGCTCAGCCTCCCGGGTCTTAAAATCCTGCTCTTTTCTTAAAAAGTCGGCTTCCTTTTGCCGTGCCAGTTTCAGCTTTTCCTCGTTCTCCTCGTTAGCCTTTTGTAAAGATCCGATGCGGTTCTCAAAATCGGTACTGATGCTTTTGCGCAACTGGGCCTCCAGCTGCTGCTGCAACGCCTGTTTTTCCGCATTTAATTTTTGCTGCCACTGTTCATTAGCCTTGGTTACCTCCAGTTCCGCGGTTTTCTTCAGAAGGGCAATCTCTTCATCCTTGTTCTTTTTATAGTCCTGCATCTGCTTGCGCAGGCCGTCTTTTTCTTTTTCAATGGCGTTTTTCAGCTCATCGGTAAGCGCGGCCTCAATCGGAAACTCATGCTGACAGTTTGGGCACTTTATTTTTGTAGACATAATTTTCTCTTCTGTCAGTCAAACTTACAAAAAAAAACCACGCTGGTTTCCCAGTGTGGTTTTAATGAACCAGATTCTATAAAAATCAGGCCTCTTGCTTTTCTGCCTCGATTGCTGTTTTCTTGTTGCCCAGCAGTTCCCTGTTGGTAGTAACCCAAACGTAAGTATGGTTCTTTACTGAAGAAGTAACAGAAGCCTGTGGCGGTGTAGGCGTAGCTGTTGAGTCTTCCTTAGACTTATCTTTTTTGTCTGTTTGTGTGGAGTCTGTAGACACGACTGTTGAGTCTGTTTTTGTGCTGTCTACCTGAGCAAATGCACTTCCGGTGATCACGGTTGCAGCCAACGCCATCATTACTGTTTTTGTAGTTCTTTTCATGATTAAAATTTTAATAAAAAATATAAATAATAAAGGTTTACATACTTTTTTCTAACGCTTAAAAAAGCTTTAGTGTTATACAGGAGTTGTTAATAAATAATATAAAAAATATTAAAACATTGCCGGCTGTAAGCCAGTACTGTAAACGGTTTAAAGGATTATATCAGATGATATAAAGAGCTTTTCAAAGTATCTTTCTGCATTATTGAAATACAAATACAATACCACGAACGCCAGGAAATAAAAAGAAAATGTTAATGTAAAAGCAGTAATTGATAACTGGTTGTGATCAACAAAAATAAATATAGCAATAAAGTAGCAAGAATGAAATAACGCCCGGTTACAGGTTCCAGTCGATGATCTGGTGCTCCCATTCGGACCGGTAGGGCGTTGTGATGCGGATATAATTATCCGTATATCCTTCCATCATACCATTTTTATTGTGGTTCTCAAACAATACTTTCCGGGTTTGCCCGGCATGTTGTTGTTCAAAATATTGCATTTTCATATACGAGAGGTTCCGCAATGTTTTATTACGTTCATTCCGCAGGGGAACGGGCACTACAGGCTGTAGCGTAAGTGCATGGGTATTGGCGCGTTCCGAGTAGGTGAAAACATGCAGGTAGGATATTTCCAGCTCGTGCAGGAAATCATAGGTCTCTTTAAAATGCCCATCGGTTTCACCGGGGAAGCCTACAATCACATCCACACCAATGCAGCAATGGGGCATCAGTGTCTTGATAAGACCCACCCGGTCTGCATACAACTCACGTTTATATCTTCTGCGCATGGCGCCCAGGATGGCGTTGCTGCCGCTTTGCAGGGGAATATGAAAATGGGGCATGAACTTTTTGCTGTTGGCAACAAATTCAATAATCTCGTTTCCCAACAGGTTCGGCTCAATGGAAGAGATCCGGAAACGCTCAATACCCTCCACCTGGTCCAGCTCCTGGATCAGCTTGTAGAAGTTCTCACTTCTGCCGTTGATGGCTGCAGCGGCATTGCCATCGGGTCCTTTGCCAAAATCGCCGAGGTTAATACCCGTGAGCACGATTTCTTTGGCCCCGGAGGCCGCTACGGCCTGCGCGTCCTTTAGTACGGCATCAATGGAAGCACTGCGGCTTTTACCACGGGCCATGGGTATGGTACAAAAAGAGCAGGTATAATCACAGCCATCCTGTACTTTTAAAAAGGTACGGGTACGGTCGTTAATGGAGTAGGAACTATGAAAACCGGTTACGTCTTCAATATCGCAGCTGCATATTTTGGCAGCATCGTTTTTAGACAGTTCATTGATATGTTTTACAATATTGAACTTTTCAGCGGCACCCAATACCAGGTCAACGCCCGGTATATCAGCAATTTCTTTAGGCTTCAGCTGGGCGTAGCAGCCGGTGATCACCACCACGCTTCCGGGGGCTTTGCGCTGGATACGGCGTACCAGTTGCCGGCATTCTTTGTCGGCATTATCTGTTACGGAACAGGTATTGATCACATACACATCTGCCACATCGGTAAACTCCTTTTTTTCAAATCCTTCCCGCTCCATCAGCCGGGAAAGTGAAGAAGTTTCCGAATAGTTGAGTTTACAACCAAGCGTATGAAATGCAACTGTTTTTGTGCCCTGCATAAAGGCTGCAAAATTACGGAAAATTAGCCGATACGGAGCCTTTTGGCGGCTGTTGACAAATATCCCTGCGGTATTTTGCTATAACCATTTATTTTTGAAGGACTAAGCACTATGTTTCGATTATTTTATATGATTTACGCGGCATTGATCTTCCTGGTGGTAATGCTGCTCATTTTCCCGCTTTGCATCCTGGCGGCTTTTCTGGGCCGGATAAAAGGAGGCAATGTTATTTATGCGCTGTGCACTTTTTGGGCCGATATCTGGTTCGCGATGATCGGCATCCGGGTAAAAAAAACATATACCACACCCTTCGACGGCAATAAAAAATACATCCTCATCGCCAATCATATCTCGTACCTCGACATCCCGGTTATGGTAAAGGTTTTCCGGAAACCGATGCGTGCACTGGGAAAAGTAGAGATGGGGAAGCTGCCCGTTTTCGGGTTTATTTACAAACGCGCAATTGTAACCGTTGACCGTAAATCGGCGGAGGGCAGGGCGCGGAGCATCCGTATTCTGCGTTCCGTGATCAACAAAGGAATCTCTATTTTTGTTTTTCCGGAGGGAACTTTCAATGAAACCGACCGGCCGTTGAAGGATTTTTATAACGGCGCTTTTAAACTGGCGCTGGAAACCAACACCCCGATCCGGCCCGTATTGTTCCTGGATACCTACGACAGGATGCCTTATTTCAGGCGGCTTTCATTAAACCCCGGCCGGTGCCGCGTGGTATTTTTGGATGAAGTGCCGGTGGAGGGCTGGCCGGTAAGGGATCACGAACGGCTCAAACAGCAGGTTTATTCGCTGATGGAACAGAAGCTGCTGGAGTATCAAGTAACCTGGGTAAAACACCCGGATAAAGCAAGGAATAAATGAAGCATGAATTGCCCTATCAGTCAGCCGCAGCAACGGATTTTGCCGAAGTGGTCATCCCGCTGGCATTGCCGCTGAATTATACCTGGGCGGTTCCGGAGCACCTGAAAGAGGCTGCGCTTGTGGGGTGCAGGGTAGAAGTGAATCTTGGTAAAAGCAAAAAATACGCGGGTGTTATCAAACGGGTACATCAAACGCCTCCGGAATTTTTCGAGGCAAAAGAGCTGGTCAGCGTACTGGATGCTGCCCCCGTGGTGTTTGAATCACAGCTGCAGCTTTGGGAATGGATGGCCCGGTACTATATGTGTACGGAGGGGGAAGTGATGGCGGCGGCCCTGCCCGCGCATTTTAAACTCAGCAGCGAAACCATACTGGTGTTTAATGAAGAAGCCGGAGACGATTTTACCGAGCTGGATCATGAAGCATTCCTGGTGGCAGAGGCCCTGCTGCTGCGAAAGGAGCTGAAGCTCACGGAAGTGCAGCTGATCCTCGACAGCAGTCACGTATACCCGGTGGTAAACCGGCTCATACAGGGAAAGATCTGTTATGTGTGGGAATCATTAAAAGACAGCTACAGTCCCAAAAAAGAAACCTATGTGTTGCTGCATCCGGATTATGATAATGAAGCGGCGCTGGAACGGCTGCTGAATACGGATACCAAATTGCAACGGGCCGAAAAGCAGCTGGAGTTATTGCTCGGATACCTGCATTTTCAGAAAACAGAGGGTTCCATTACAAAGCAGGCGCTTTTAAAAAAAACGGGTGCCAGTGAGGCCCAGTTAAAAGGACTTGCGGATAAGGGGATCCTGATGCTGGAGAAAAGATCGGTGGATCGCATCCGCAGTTTGCCCAAAGACATCCGGATCAATTTCGAACTGTCTGCTGCACAATCTGCAGCGCTTGAAAATATCCGGACGGTCTTTAAGGAAAAGGATGTGTGTTTGCTGCACGGCGTTACCTCAAGCGGAAAAACGGAGCTCTATATTCACCTGATCGAAGAACAGATCCGCCAGGGCCGGCAGGTGTTGTATATGTTGCCGGAGATCGCATTGACCTCGCAAACCATCCGGCGGTTACAACGGCATTTTGGCGGACATATCGGGGTATACCATTCCCGGTTTTCACAAAATGAACGGGTGGAAATCTGGAACAAGGTAAAAGACGGATCGCTGAAAATCGTACTGGGAGCCCGTTCTTCCCTGTTCCTGCCTTTCCAGGACCTGGGAATGATTATTTGTGATGAGGAGCATGATCCTTCCTATAAGCAAATGGAGCCGGCTCCAAGGTATCATGCCCGGGATGCGGCCATTTACTTTGCTTCGTTGTTTAAAGGATGCAAGGTGCTGCTGGGCAGCGCTACACCGTCTTTTGAATCGTATAACAATGCACTTACCGAAAAGTATGGACTTGTGCAGCTGACGGAGCGGTTCGGGAATATAAAGCTCCCGGAGATCGAGCTGGTGGATACGCGCCGCTACCGGACAAAAGAGTTTGCGGATACCATTATCTTTCCCCCGCTTGCGGAAAGCATCCGGAGCACCCTGGAGCGAAACAAGCAGGTGATTCTTTTTCAAAACCGGAGGGGGTATACGCCCTATCAGCGCTGTAATACCTGTGGTTGGGTTCCACAGTGCAAATACTGTGATGTATCGTTGAATTATCATAAGGTATATAACAAACTGGTATGTCATTACTGCGGCACCAACTATCCCCTGATGGTTACCTGCCCCGGTTGCGGCGGTCATGATTTTATTCAAAAGCAATTTGGAACCGAGCGGGTGGAAGAAGTGCTCCAGGAGTTGCTGCCACATGCCCATATCGGAAGAATGGATGTTGATACCGTGCGGGGGAAACATGCGCACGACCAGCTGATACAAACCTTCGAGCAGCAGAAGTTGAACATCCTGGTAGGCACCCAGATGGTGGTAAAAGGACTGGATTTCGAACATGTGGAATTGGTAGGCATTGTAGACGCCGATGGCATCCTTTCATTTGCCGATTTTCGCGTCAATGAACGGGCGTTCCAGCTCATGGAGCAGGTAAGCGGTCGCGCCGGCAGAAAGCATGGTGTGGGCAAGGTAATGGTACAGACCACGCAACCCGAACATCCGGTATTATTGCAGGTACAGCGGCATAATTACCGGGCGCTCTTTGATGATGAGTTACCTAAAAGGGAGCAGTTTGGCTATCCTCCGTATACAAGACTGATCCGGCTTACATTTAAAAACAAGATCAAAGACGTGGTAAAGGATGCTGCGGCCCTGTTTGCTTCCGGCCTGCAGGACCAATATGGCCGGTTTGTTATGGGACCTTCAGAGCCGCTGATCAATAAAGTACGGAATCAGTACCTCATGGAACTGCTGTTAAAACTGCCCCGGAATACCCGCCTGATCACCCAATGCAAACAGGATATTCTTTTTAAGATTGCAGCGTTGCACCAGGAAAAAAGGTATAAATCGGTAGTGGTGATCCCTGATGTGGATATGCTATAGGTGCGGGGTATTTTTAAAGAGAGCCTGCTGATGACAGGAGCGGGTCGTTCAAATAAAGAGGGTGCCTCAAGCAGAGACACCCTCTTTGGGTTTGGTTAATGACTAAAAAAAGATTAATTCACTTTCACTACAAATACATAATCCTGGATCTTCTTTGTCTGCTGTGTACGATTCAGACTGGCGATGGAGGATTTTGTATTCAGCTTCACATTCTGGATGATGGAGTCATTTTTCTCCTTGTTTTTTACTTCATTCAGGATATTGTAAAGATTTTTAGAACGGATAAAGAACGCCACACCTTCCTGGTCTTTCTGGCGGCCATTTAAAACCCCGATCACATCTCCTGCATTGTTCAGGATCGGACTTCCGCTGTTACCGCGATTTGCAGAGATCTGGATCTGGCAGCTGAGGGTATCTCCGTTAAAACCGGTTTTTGCACTCAGGTAGCCCTGGTTATAAGAGATCTCCTCATCTTCCCGGGGGTAACCCAGGGTGAACACCGGCTCGGCCAGGTCCGCCATTTTTCGGGAGAACCCGTAGGGGATCGGTGGCAGCGGTTTAAAATCTTTATCGGTTATTTTTAACAGGGCGATGTCTCTTACCGGGTCGGTATAAATGACCTCCGCAAAGTATTCCACGCCAGTATTGCTGGCCACGGCTACATTTGCCGCATTCTGGATCACATGGGCATTGGTCACCAGTAATCCTTTACTGTCGATAATGAAACCGGTTCCCCCGGAGCTATAGGTGATCTCCGGTGTTTTAGAATCGGCACTCTGGTTGTTTTTAAGATTATTAATCTCTTCGGCCTGCTTCCGCGATTTATTTTCCAGTGAGCTGAATTTTAAGCTCAGTGTTTCGAGTTGTTGAGCATTATGGGTTTTGGGTGTTACCGACCAGAGAATGGCGGAAACCATTAAAGCGGTGAGCCCCGCAATTGAAGCAGCAATGGACGCCACTCGTTTATACCGGTTATACAGGTAGGCCAGTTTGGCTTTTCCTTTCAGGGCCGGAGAGTCGATTTTTCCCTGTGCGGCAAGATCGGTGTGGATCTCGTTGAGGGAAGCATGAAATTTTTGCCATTCATTATACCGGTTCATACGCTGCATAAACAATGTATGCGTAACCACCATCTGGTCGATCTCACTATCGGCCTTTCTTAAGTTTTCGAAATGTAAACGCTCATCAGGAGTCATTTCCCCGGAAATATACCGTTCTACCGCCTCGGTCAACAATATATTGTCGTGTTCATGCATTATCCAACTACTTTTTATATTGAGAAAAGAAAATTTTTTTCAACCGCATCAGGCATTTATATTTTTGAGTTTTAGCATTTTCTGCATTCGTATAGCCAAATGTTTCTGCTATGTCCTGCATGCTCTTCTTCTTAAAATAAAACGCCTCCAATAAACTTTTACAAGGCTCGCCCAGGTGCTGGATCGAATGATGCATCAGGTCATACTCCTGGTCTTTTTGCTCATGAACCTCCAGGTCTTCCTCCACTTTTACCAGGTTCCCTGAATCATTCCACTCCTCAGTAAACCGGCTTTGTTGCTGTAATTTCTTCAGCCATAGTCGTTTAGCTACTGAGTACAAATACGTTTTGATCTGGCAGTTAAGTTCAAATGTGCCTGAACGCGCCTTTTCAAAGAGCACCACCATCGCTTCCTGGAAAATATCCCGGGCATCGTCGGCGGTACCATTATTATTGACTACCAAAGCCTGAATGAGGTTGTAATGCTGTTTGTATATTTCTTCGGTTGATTTCTTATCATTGCGCGCTAAACCTTTCAGTAGCAATATTTCCTGTTCTAAGATCGTCTCTTTCACGCTTTGTTCTGTTTATAATACTTTTTTTTAAAAATAGTAACCCTTTCGCACTAAGAAAAACTTTTTTCCCGGCAGGGGGGTTACCTTTCCCTAAGTTTTGTATTAATCCTTATATTACGAATCTAAAAATTTAGGATAATGAAGAAACTATTTATTCTCCTGGTAATCAGTTCAATAGGTTTTGTGTCTTGTAATAACAACGCAAGTAGCGACAAAGGGGCCGATTCTACCGCCGTGGCTCCGGATACCATACCCGTACCCCCTGCAAATATTGATACGGTAATTAATCTGGATACCAATAATGCTCCCGCTTTCGATACTGTAAACGAGCAATCTATAAAAAAATAAGTGATCTATATTCGGCAAATAAAAGGCCATCCCCGAACAGGCAGGATGGCTTTTTTATGTTTGCTGCCAAGGCTGTTCGAGGACTTTAAGTTTGCCGTTCGAGGGCTTTAAGTTTACCGTTCGAGACTTAAAGTCTCGAACAGCAAAAAAAAACATACCTTTGCGGGTTCAATTTATAAAAATATTTTAGTGGTTACATTTGAATCGTTGGGAATTGAAGAGGGATTACTTCAGTCATTACAGCAAATAGGTTTTCAAACACCTACTCCGATACAGGAACAAGCAATACCGGTTTTATTACAGGGCACAAAAGACTTTATAGGACTGGCGCAGACGGGTACCGGTAAAACGGCCGCCTTTGGTTTACCATTGCTGCAATTGATTGACCGGTCATTTTCTTCACCCCAGGCCCTGATCATTTGCCCGACCCGTGAGTTGTGTCTGCAGATCGCAAATGACCTGCAGTCTTTCCGGCAAAAGAACGCCAGCATTGGGGTTACGGCTGTATATGGAGGCACCGCCATCAGCCAGCAGATCCGTGAAATAAAAAGAGGTACGCATATTGTAGTGGCAACTCCGGGACGTTTGATTGATTTAATTGAGCGTAAAGCGATCAACCTGGAAGATATTCATTATGTGGTGCTGGATGAGGCGGATGAAATGCTGAACATGGGCTTTAAGGATGATATTGAATTTATCCTTAAAGAAACGCCCAACCGCCAGAGCACCTGGTTATTTAGCGCTACCATGCCCAAGGAAATCCGTCAGGTAAGTAAGCGTTATATGGAAAACCCTTTTGAAATTACAGTAGGGAAGGCCAATTCTGCCAACACCAATATCGCACACCAGTATTATCAGACCCAGCATATCAACCGTTACGAAACATTAAAGCGCATTATCGATTTTAACCCGGGCATGTACGGGATCGTATTTACAAGAACGAAAGCCGATGCCCAGCAAATTACAGAACAGCTGATCCGTGAGGGATACGATATTGAGGCGTTGCACGGTGATCTTACCCAGGCACAACGGGATAAGGTAATGGCCCGTTTCCGTGAGAAATCGCTGGAACTGTTAATTGCTACAGATGTGGCCGCCCGCGGAATTGATGTGCAGGGAATCACACACGTGATCAATTATGAGCTTCCGGATGACACGGAGGTGTATACGCACCGGAGTGGACGTACCGGCCGTGCGGGGTTGAGTGGTATCTCCATTTCCATTGTAACACCGAAAGAGGTTTATCGCTTAAGACAAATTGAGAAACTGATCAATACGAAGTTTAATAAGATCGATATCCCGTCCGGGAAGGATGTTTGCCGCAAGCAGTTCTTCCATTTTATCGATAAAATGCTGAAAGCCGATATCAGTCATGGGGAATATGAGGCCTATGTACCGGTGTTGGAGGAAAAGTTTGAAAACATCAGCAAGGAGGAAGTATTACAGCGTGTTGCAGCGCTGGAATTTGACCGGTTCCTGAAGTATTATGAAAACTCTGTTGATCTGAACCTGCGCAATGACCGTGGTGGTGATGACCGTAAAGGTGCGCGCACACAGGAGCGGGGTGGCCGTGGCGGACGTGGAGCCGGCAACGGGCAATATCAGCGCCTGTTTGTAAACCTGGGAACAAAAGACGGTTTTTATAAAGCCAGCTTCCTGCAGTTTATCCTGGATATGAGCCGCCTGAGCAAAGACAACCTGGGCCGGATCGATATGAAGGAAATGAACAGCTGGGTAGAAGTGGATACCGCTTCCGCACGCATTATGATCAAGGCACTGGATGGTAAAAACTACCGGGGACGAAGGATCCGTATGAACGACGCCGAAAGTGGCGGCGGACGCAGAAAGGGATAGGACTTAAAACAAATATATTAAATGTGAGGAGCGAGATGTTATGCATTTTCGCTGCTCACTTTTTTATTGCACCACACATTCCAGGTTCACCGTAATGCTCGCCGTTTTATTTTTGGCAGAAGTATTGAATGTGCCCCCATAGCTGTAATCCTCATTGCTGTTTTGCCCGGTAATTTGAAAGATGCCCATATTGGCCTTCACCACGTGGCCCAAAGAACCGCCGGTATTCCTGGCGATGGTTTCTGCCCGTTTGCGCGCATCTTCTGCCGCTTTGGCAAGCAGGTCCAGTTTAAGATCTGCAAGCTTGGTATAAAAGTAGAGTGGTTCGGGGGAATTGAGCTCAATACCGGTTTCGATCAGCTCGGTAATTTCGCGGGAAAGTGCTTCTACCTTTGCAATATCGCCCGATTCTACTTTTACATTCTGCGTAAGGTTATAACCGCCAAAAGTAGTGGTGGTCGATTTGGTTTCTTCGCTATAGTTCGACCGGAAGATCTTATCGATTTTTACCGAAGAAAAGATCATCTGCTTTGGCTGGATCCCTTTCCGGGTGAGGTAATTCCGTACATTGGTTTCGTCCTGTTTTAACTGGGCATATGCAGCTTTTAAATCAAAATCCGTACGGTTATAACTGCCGTTCCAGGCAATGAGGTCACTGGTGAAATCTTTTTCCGCACTGCCGGTAACCCGGATGGTCTGGCGGGTTTTGAATTTGTACTTATAAGCGCCGGCTACAATGAACCCGGCCAGCACGATGCAGATTCCAATAATGACAAAGCCGATGAAACTACGGTTGCCGGAAGCGGTGTTTGTTGTGTTTTCTGCGTTGCTCATACAACTAAATTAAGTAAAAGACTACAGCTGGCAAAAAATCACCGGAATAGAAACAGCCGGCTGTTTGAATCGTGTTTATATTTTTAATGCCGGAAGCGTCCTGCCATTACGCCGATACCCACTGTGCGCCGGTTTGATGCAAAAGGTTATTTTGGGTTAATACTGAAGGCAGCCCTGCATCCGTTCACCGTTAACAGGATGGACCGTACGGTTCAGGTGGGCAGCAAACGGACATGGCATTAAACTTTTCGAAACGGCCGACGTCTAAACGGTTTATGCAACTGCTGATGCGATTCAAAACGATTTATTGGAGTCTTCTTTTTTTATTCTTAATTAACGGAACAACCCGGGCACAAAATGCTGTGGAAGGTATCCTGGCAGGAAATGTAATTGATTCCGCCACCGGCAAGGCATTGGCGGGCGCTTCCATTGCATTGGCCCGTACGGGCGATACCAGCATCTATAAATCATTTGCCAGTGATGAAAAAGGCGCATTTGAAATAACCGGTATCGGGTTTGGTTATTACAGCATCCGATTTTCATCCATCGGGTATGCGCCCATTAAACTGGATAGCATTCACATCCGGGCAGAGCGGTATGACTTTAACCTGGGCGATATAAAAATGTTTTTACAGGCAGGCGAAATGCAAACGGTGATCGTATATTCGGAAAAGCCCCTGGTAGAAAATAAAGACGGTACCATCATTTATAATGTGGGCGAATCAGCGCTGAGCGCTTCTTCAAGTACAGCCGAGATCCTGAAGACGATGCCGCTGATCTCAGCAGATGCTGATGGTAAGCTGCTTTTAAAAGGCAGGGAGCCGCGCATTCTCATTGATGGTAAGCCTACAAACCTTACAGCAGAACAGTTGAATGACCTGCTGGAAGCCATGCCGGGCGGGATGGTAGAAAAAATTGAACTGATGACGAATCCTCCGGCTGAATATGCCACCGATAACGGCGGCGTTATCAATATTGTTACCAAAAAAGGGAAGGTAGGACTTACCGGCCGGTTGAATTTCTTTTATGGCACCCTGGGTGATGCCAATCTTTCGGCCAATATCGCTTACAGGGATAAGAAATGGATCCTGCAGGCTACCGGCGGAGTGGGGGCCACTACGCTTAAGGGGGATAACCGCTCCACACGGGAGCATTTTTATAAAGACTCCAGCAATTTCCTGAACACGGAAAGTCACTTCCAGAATAAAAGCATCCGTCCCAACCTACGTATTTCCTCCGATTATGAATTCAATAAACAAAGTTTATGGAATGTAACAGCGGTGTTCAATATGAATGCCATTGATAATATAAATGAAACGAATTATAAGAACATCAATGCATCCGGGGCGCTTTATAAATTAAGTACCAGAACCAATACGGTAACGGGTGAAACGGTGAACCCGGTGCTCACTACAAATTACCGGTGGATCAGTAAAAAAAATACAAAGGAAAACCTGAACCTTTTTGCTTCATTGGCAGCGGGCTTTTATACCAATGAGCGCGTTTTTTTTCAGCAATTCAAAACTCCGGAGGGTGGGCTTACCGGAAAGGACAGTACGCAGCGGCAAACAAATCAAAACGGTAATACGGCCTGGTTGCTCCGGGCAAATTACAATAAGCCGGTATCAAAAAAAATACTCTGGAGTGCCGGGCTTACGGTGTCAGACAATCATTTCAGGAACCGGCTCACAACGGATATCCTGCAACAGGAAACGTTTTCGGCGGTTGATTCCCTGAGCCCGTATTTCCGGTATTTTGAAAATATTTACACGCTGAGAACCGGCTTAACGGTAGATCTGCCGGCATTGTGGCGGATCATTACAACCGCGCAGGTGGAAAACACCGGGTTCCGGTTTGATTTTTTAAGCGGCGGCGAAAACCGCACCAATGATTACTGGAATTTTTTACCCGGCATTACGATACGAAAAGAATGGCGGGGCAGCGGGTATAATACATCCCTGGTATACCGGCAGCATATCCGCCGTCCGGTTTTAAGCCAGCTGAACCCCAGTGTGGATTACAGCAATCCGTATAATATCAGTTTTGGAAACCCGGCCCTCGTGCCACAGCTGGGACATGATATTGACTGGAATGCAGGCTTGTTCCGGAGCCGGTATTATATCAATCTTTCTGCCGGGTATAATTATGTAAAAGATATCATCCAGCGGATCCGCACATTGGTACCCGGCGATAAAACCCAGCTAACCTACGAGAATATTACAGACCGGCAGGAATACACCACCAGCTTTTTTGGAGGCTACACCATCAGCCGGAAATTGCGGTTGAACCTTGGCGCCGGCTATACGTATAACCAGTATAGTGCCTACGACCGGGAGGTAAATAAATACAAAAACGGTGCGTCTTACTATGCCAGCCTTAACGGGAATTTCATTTTTACGGATCGCATTACTTTCGAAACAAATATCCGTTACAATACACTCGCAGATGCGCAGGGCCGGGCACGCAGTTCATTGAAGCAGCTTTTTTCCGTGCAAACCCGCTGGTTTAAAAAGCGGCTGACCTTGGGTGTTACGGCCATCGATCCTTTCCGTCAACAGGAGTTTACAACCTTTACTTACGGGAAAAACTTCACGCTGGAAAACAATGCTTTTACGCAAACCAGGAATTTCAGAATATCGGTTTCATATAACCTTATAAAAAGCAATGCGGTATCGGCCGCACAAAAGCAAAAAGCCATTCAGGGTGCGGTAAAACAGGTGCGCTCCAAAAAGAAATAACCGGTCCTTTTGAATGTGAATGCGTTGCGATCCGGCTATTTTTCACAAATAATTTACAACCCCGCTGTTATCTATTTGCTGTTTTCGGCGTCTTACTAATAGAAAAACAGAAATAAAATGAAAAGCCGTTTAATAAAACTTTTAGGTGTAGCGGCAGTGATCCTGGTGCTGGCGGGCTGTGGTCCATCAGCACATGTAGAAACCTCCCGCAATGCCAATTTTGACCGGTACCGCACATTTGCATGGGCCGAGAAAAAAGACCGCCGCGGACGTACCGGCAATAGTACGATGATGGAAAATCAGGTTAAAAGTGCCATTTCAGACCGGTTGCAATCCCGCATGGGATGGCAGCAGGTATCGCGTAATCCGGATGTGGTGTTAAGCTATGATGTGCTGGTAGAACGCGGATCAAGAGTTGAATCGGATCCCCGGTACAGCTGGGGCGGGTTCCGCACTTTTTATAACCCGTATAGCCGCCGTTTTTATAATGTATATTATCCTTCTATGTTTATGGGGTACGATAATTATGAAGTACCTACAAAGGAAGGTACCATTACCGTAACGATGGTGGATACGCGTACCGATGAAACAGTGATGCAGGGCTGGGCCACGGATGAAGTGAACAGCCGCAGGATTTCCGGAAGAGAGATCGACCGGATCGTGGATGCGATCTTTAAGAAATGGGAATCCGGTTCGAGAAATAACCGGTACAACGACCGGGGTAGAAATTCCCGTTCCAACGGGCGGTATTAAGAACGATATTGTTGAAGAGAGTAGTTTGGTTTGGTAGTTACAACGGGGCCTCTGTTATTTTTAGCGGAGGCCCATTTTTTTTGTTTCAGGTTTAAGGTTCAAAAGTTCCAGGTTAGATTTCGTTTCATAGCTGGTGGAGATGTCAACGCTCCAAGTCAGGACGTTATCAACTGATAGCTGATTACTGATAGCTGAAAGCTGTTCCAGGTTAGATTCAGCCCTGAAGCTTTATGGTGATGCGTTAAACATCGCGCTCCTGCAGCAACTGATCCAGGTCCAGTTCACGGGTATACATTTCAAGGCTGCCGTCTGCATGCATGGGCCAGGCTTCTTTCGGACGATCCCAGTAAAGTTCCACGCCGTTTTCATCCGGATCATTCAGGTACAGTGCCTCCGAAACGCCATGATCGGCGGCACCCGTAAGCGGATAGTTGTGCTGCACCAGCCGGTATAAAATATTGGCCAGGTCTTTTCGCGTAGGATAGAGGATGGCAGTATGAAACAGACCGGGCGCTTTTACCGGAGCGGGAGGCGCGTCCTTACTGTACCAGGTATTCAGACCAATATGATGATGGTAACCGCCGGCGGATATAAAGGCGGCCTGGCTGCCGTACATGGTGGTGATCTCAAATCCCAGCAGCCCGCAATAAAAATCAATCGACCGCTGGAGGTCGGAAACCTTCAGATGTACGTGTCCTATCCGGGTTGCGGGCGGAATTTTGTACTCCATAATTTTTGTTTCTGGTTGGATGTTTAACGTGTCCAATTCCTCAACCCGACACCTTAACCTGCAATATTAAACCTCCCATGCCAGCGCACTGGCGCCCAGGATGGCGGCATCGGCCTCTTTCAGTTCACTGAATACCAGCTTTACCTTGTTCTGAAAAATGGGCAGCAGGTTGTTTTCCATATGCTCCTTCGTTGGCTTCATAATGTAATCACCTGCTTTTATTACTCCTCCAAAAAGAATGATGGCCTCCGGGGAGGAGAACATAATAAAATTAGCCAGTGCTTCTCCCAGTATCTGGCCGGTGTACCGGAATACTTCCTTCGCTGTTTCATCCCCTTTTTCCGCCAGTTCAAAAACGGCACGGGAGTCCAGGTTTTCTTCCGGAACCTCATTCAGTGCCGAATGAATATTTTCGGCTCTTAGTTTTTTTGCGGTAATGGCAATACCGGTTGCGGAACAATAAGCTTCCAAAGAACCGTGCGCACCGGTACTCCAGTGTTTACGTCCTCCCGGGCGTACAATCGTATGCCCCAGTTCACCTGCAAAGCCATCATGGCCATAAAGCATCAGCCCGTTGGCAACAATCCCGCTGCCTACGCCGGTACCCAGGGTGATCATGATAAAATCTTTCATTCCCCTTGCAGCACCATACATCATTTCGCCCATTGCCGCAGCATTGGCGTCGTTGGTAAGGGTACAGGGGATGCCAAATTTGTCGCTTACCATTTTTGCAATAGGGATCACACCTCGCCAGGGCAGGTTTGGCGCATATTCGATGGTTCCCGTATAATAATTTCCATTGGGCGCACCCATTCCAATTCCCTTTATGCCAACGGAACTGTTTTTATCGATAATGGGCTTCATTGCTTCATAAAGTCCTTCGATAAATGATTCGATGGTTGGGTAAGCATCGGTTTTTATATCGCCCTTATCCAAAATTTCACCCCTGTGATTTACAATGCCGTATTTGGTATTTGTACCACCTATATCAATGCCAATCGCCAGTTCACTTGACAAGTCTAAAATTCCCATATCATTATCCATTTAATACGTTTTAATGTCCGCCTCCGGAAGTTTTCACATCATAGTCGATGCCTTGCTGCTTCAGAGCGGCCTTTGCCCTTATGGCATAAAAGGCAAGATACGCAAAGCAAGCCACACCAACAAAGTAAGAATACTGGATGCCCAGGTGTTCCGGGGCGGCCAGCCAGCCCTGGAGCAGGCTTACAAATCCGCCTCCCATAATCATCAGGATGAGCAGGCTGGAACCTTTATTCGTGAACTTGCCTAAACCGGCGATGGACAACGTAAAGATACAGGGCCAGAGGGTGGAGCAGAAGAGCCCTACGCAAATAAAAGCATAAACGCTGATCATTTTATCGGCAAAGATACCAATGAGCAGGGCCAGCATGGCCATGCAACTGAAGATCAGCAATTGTCTTGCAGGGTTTCCTTTGCTTAAAACGTCGCACACGATCAGGCCTACAATCAGGAGGGCATAAATATAAAAAGGCGTAATATCATGGTTGGCGATCCTGTTTACCAGGAGGAAAACGGCGAAGGCGATATAGGGCATCAGGAACCGCAAAATGCTTTTTGCACCTTTTGAAATATCAAAAGCCCCAACGGATCCTGTCCAGCGGCCGATCATCAGGCTGGCCCAGTAAAGCGATACAAAGGGCGCGATCTTATCCGTAGGTGTTTGCAGATGCTCCTTCATAAACTCCGGCAGGTTGGCAGCCGTGCTTACTTCCGCCCCTACATAAACAAATATGGCGATCATACCCAGTACCAGTTGGGGATAAGCAAAAACAGAACGCCGTGCGGGCAACGTGGTACTGGTATCTGCGTCCAGCGATTGTTTGCTGCCATCGGCCTCCACGTTATCGGATGTATCCATAGCTTCCAGGTCAATTTTATTAGGAACGGAAGAAAACCGGAAAATGATGGCAACAATCACAAACGCCACTCCCAATACCAGGTAGGGGACCTTGATGCTCTGGATATCGGCGCTGGCACTGGAAGCCGTAACCGATCCGAAAATAGCAAAGCTTACCACGAGCGGACCAATGGTGGTTCCAAAATTATTAACGCCCCCTGCAAGACTTAAACGCTGGGATCCCAGCTTGGGATCGCCCATAATAATGGCCAGGGGATTGGCTGCGGTTTGCTGCAGCGAAAAGCCGAGCCCCACAATAAACAACCCCACTATAAATAAGGTAAAGGATTCCTGCTGGGCGGCCGGGTAAAACATCAGCGTACCCAGGGCAGAAATGATCAGACCCAGGGAAATGCCATTTTTGTAACCGATCTTTTGCAGAAGATCCTTGCCAATTGCACTGCTGATCAGAAGAAAGATCAGCGAACCGATGGTATAGGCTACATAAAAAGCAAAGGAAACCATCTGGGATTGTACCTGGGTCAGATGCAGCTTTTCTTTAAATACCGGTATCAGAATATCATTACTGGCAGCAACGAAACCCCAAAAGAAGAACACGATAATTAACGTTCCAAATTGGGACCATTTTGTCGTTTGATTCGTCATGTCAATCGTTTATTTTTTACAGGAAGTAAATGTAAATAGTTATCATCTAAATAAAAATTTTAATTCTTTCTATGCAATTTCTATTCATTTATAAATAATGCTTACATTAGTAACGGAAGAAATCAGTATTATGGAAATAATTCATGTATCAGCAGAATGTTATCCGATGGCAAAGGCTGGCGGATTGGGAGATGTGGTAGGTGCCTTACCCAAGTATCAGAATGAGCTTGGACATGTTGCTAAAGTAGTGATGCCGATGTACCGGACAAAGTTCTTATACCAGAACGAATGGGAGCTGGTACACGAAGGCGGGCAGGCACTGGGCAGTGAATGGTTTAAATACAGTGTCATAAAAGAGAAGACCAATAAACTGGGATTTGATCTGTATCTGGTAGACATCAACGGGAAATTGGACCGTGAGCGGATCTATGGATATGAAGATGATACCGAGCGGTTCATTGCCTTTCAGCTGGCGGTTTGCGATTGGATCGGGCGCTGGCAGCACCGCCCGGATGTGATCCATTGCCATGATCATCATACCGGACTGATTCCGTTCATGGCGCGGCATGCCTATGCATTCCGCTACCAGCTGGGAAGCGTGCCAACCGTGTTTACGATACACAACGGGGAATACCAGGGCCAGTTTGGCTGGGATAAATATTATTACCTGCCGGCCTACGATACATGGAACTGGGGGCTGCTGGACTGGAACGATGCCATTAACCCGATGGCTTCTGCTATCAAGTGCGCGTGGAAGGTAACCACTGTAAGCCCCAGCTACATGGATGAACTGAAGCATTCGGCAAACGGGCTGCAAAATCTTTTCGAGTATGAAAAGGGTAAATGCCAGGGAATTATCAATGGCATTGATACCGAAGTGTGGAATCCGCAAACAGACGGGTTTATTGTAAAAAATTATGATCCCGAAGCGGTAACGCCGGGTAAGGAAAAAAATAAAAAGGAACTGGCGGCGCAGTTCGGATTAGATCCGGACAAACCCCTCATCACCTTTATCGGTCGCCTGGTAGGCGAGAAGGCCGCCGACCTGCTGCCCGACGCCATCAGCCAGTCTATTTACCAGTACCAGGGAAAGGCCAATTTCCTGATCCTGGGTTCCGGAGAGCCGGAAATTGAGCATCAGCTGGACGCGATGAAAAACCGGTTTAAAGGCTACTTCAATGCATATATCGGTTATAACGAAGGGTTGAGCCATTTGTTGTATGCCGGCTCGGACTTCCTGCTGATGCCCAGCCGGGTGGAGCCCTGCGGACTGAACCAGTTATATGCATTGCGCTACGGAACGGTGCCGGTGGTGCGGAATATCGGCGGACTCAAAGATACCGTTGTGGATTTCGGGGATCAGGGCGGTTTTGGTATCAAAATGGAACAATCCAGTGTAGGTGATATTGCGTACTCTGTGGGCCGGGCCATTGATCTTTATTCCAATAAACGGGATCTGTATGCGTCTATGCGCGGCCGGATGATGACCATCGATCATGGGTGGGATATGTCGGCAAAACAGTACCTCCAGGTGTACGAATCGCTTCAGCCAAAACAATAAAATAATAATAGTGGTTTTACCGATTCCTGTTTATATTTATAACGCCAAGCAATTTTAAACTATTCTATATGTCCATTTCAAATCAGATTATCGCCATGATCTTAGGCGGGGGAGCAGGATCGAGGCTGGCTCCTTTAACCAGCACCCGCTCCAAGCCGGCGGTACCCATTGCAGGAAAGTACCGGCTGGTAGACATTCCCATTTCCAATTGCATCAACTCGGATATACACCGCATGTTTGTATTAACGCAGTTCAACTCGGCGTCTCTGAACCGGCATATTAAGAATACGTACCGGTTCAGCGCTTTTAGTACTGCGTTTGTAGACATTCTTGCCGCGGAGCAAACACCGGACAATCCCACCTGGTTTCAGGGTACGGCGGATGCCGTAAGGCAGAGCCTGAGGCACCTGGGGCCTTTTCCCAGCGATTATGTGCTGATCCTTTCCGGAGATCAGCTGTACCAGATGGATTTTAACAAGATGCTCGAGCATCACAAAGAATGCGGTGCAGAGATTTCGATTGCTACCATACCGGTAGGAGACCGTGAGGCGCCGGAATTCGGGATCTTAAAAACCGATGAAAATAATTTTATTACCTCCTTTATAGAGAAGCCGTCGAAGGACATACTGGGTGAATGGGAAAGCGATACCGGTGCTGCCATGCAGCAAAAGGGACGGAACTACCTGGCTTCTATGGGCATTTATATTTTTAACCGGAAATTGCTGGAATCCCTGTTGCTGAAGAAACATCCCGAGGCAACAGATTTTGGTAAAGAGATCATTCCGGCTTCGATCAGCGAGTATAAGGTGACCAGCTTTCAGTACGAAGGTTACTGGACCGATATCGGGAATATCTATTCCTTTTTTGAAGCCAACCTGGAACTTACCTCGGATATACCGGAGTTCAACCTGTTCGATAACACCAAGGCGATTTTTACCCGTCCCCGCATGTTGCCGCCGGCAAAGATCAGCGGCACCACGCTGGAAAAAACGGTGATTGCCGAAGGTTGTATCATCAATGCTTCGCGTATTGAGCACAGTGTAATCGGCATCCGGTCCCGGATCGGTTACGGATCCACGATCGTAAGCTGCTACATTATGGGAAGCGATTTTTATGAAACGATTGAGGATCTGAGCCGCGATCAGAACAAAGGTATTCCTCCCATAGGCATCGGGAAGCGCTGCTACCTCCGTAATTGTATTATTGATAAAAACTGCCGTATCGGGGATGATGTACGGTTGAACGGAGGTACCCACCTGGAGAATACGGATCACGAACTCTATACGGTAAAGGATGGCATTATCGTTGTGAAAAAGGGAGCGGTGCTGCCCAGCGGGTTTGTGATTTAGCCCGGGCAAATGCCGATGATTGTAGCGGGAACCCGTTTTTAAAGATATGATTACAAAAGGAGTTGGATAAACAACTCCTTTTTTTGAAAATAATTTTTAATGTGTATTCAATACATATTAAATTTGCTGCTTAAACACGGTTGCTATGTCTGTAACATTAAACGATCCGAAGCCGAAATTATCCCTGGCGGAGATCATCAATATGAGCGTTGGGTTCTTTGGGATCCAGTTTGGCTGGGATCTGCAGCGGGCCAATATGGGGCGCATTTATGAGAACCTGGGTGCCAATCCGGATCAGGTGCCGCTCCTATTCCTGGCAGCACCGCTTACCGGTTTGCTGGTGCAACCCGTTATCGGATACCTGAGTGATAAGACCTGGCATCCGCGCTGGGGCCGGAGGCGGCCCTATTTTATGATCGGTGCGCTGATCAGTTCTGTTGCCCTGCTCTTTATGCCCCACAGCAGTGCGCTTTGGATGGCGGCCGGACTGCTTTGGGTACTGGATGTGTTTGGTAATGTGGCTATGGAGCCTTTCAGGGCCTTTGTAACTGACAAGTTGCCGGATAGCCAGGTAAACCGTGGTTTTATTATGCAGAGCTTTATGATCGGGCTTGGAGGAAGTATTGCGTCGGCCCTGCCCTGGTTGATGAAAAACCTGTTTCATTTTCAGAATACGGCGGTGCCGGGTGAAATTCCTGAAAACGTAAGATGGTCTTTTTACCTGGGGGCTTTCTTCTTCCTGGCGTCTGTTTTATATACGGTGTTTACGTCGAAAGAATATCCGCCACAGGACCTGGGATATAAAGAAAAGGTAAAGGAATCGCATAGGGGATTCGGGGGCGGATTCCGGGAGATCATTCACGCGTTGGTAACCATGCCGCCCAGGATGCGGATCATCTCATTGGTGCAGTTTTTTACCTGGCCGGGCTTGTTCCTGATGTGGTTCTATTATACGACCGCGGTTGCTGTAAACGTATTTGGCGGCAGGGATGCCAATGACCCGGTATATGCGGAGGGGGCAGATTTTGGCAGTTTGACCCTGGCCTTCTACAGCGTGGTTACGTTTTTGTTTGCGTTGGTATTACCCGCCATTGCAGACCGGTTGGGGAGGAAGGCCACTCATGCCTTATGCCTGCTGGCGGGCGCACTGGGACTGATCAGTGTAGCCTGGGTTACGGATAAATACATGTTGTATGTATGCATGACCGGCGTGGGTATTGCCTGGGCCAGCATTCTGAGTATGCCTTATGCTATGCTGAGCGGTGTATTGCCCAAAGATAAAGTGGGCATCTATATGGGTATTTTTAATTTTTTTATTGTGCTGCCCGAGATCATTGCCTCACTGGGGTTTGGATGGTTGATGCGGAATGTATTGAACAACGACCGTTTGCTGGCTGTACAGGTAGGTGGTGGTTTAATGATTGTGGCAGCGGTTATTTGTTTTTGGTTTGTGAAGGAGCAGAAGGAGGACAGTTCCAGGTTTAAGGTTTAATGTTACTGGTGTCCGGTAAAAATATGTATGTAATAAAAAAAGGGAGGCCGAAGCCT
>JAGIAT010000013.1 GCA_017744715.1 Niabella sp.
AAATGTCAACTTATTTTAGGCACGCACATCCGTTTGTTGCATGGTGTTTGATATTTTGATGCTGGACGCTGGATGTTCGATCCTATAGCATAGCCAACTGAAAGCTAAAGGCTGAATGCTGAACGCTGAACATGTTCAACTGAAGACTGATAACTGAAAGCTGAAAGCTGAAAACTACGGTGGTTTAAGGTTTAATGTTTCAGGTTGGATGCATTTGATGCCTGGTATTTGATGCTGGATGTTCGATCCTATAGCATAGCCAACTGAAAGCTGGAAGCTGAATGCTGAACGCTGAACGCCTGTTCAACTGAAGACTGATAACTGAAAGCTGAAAACTACGGTGGTTTAAGGTTTAATGTTCCAGGTTGGATCCGTTTGTTGCATGGTGTTTGATATTTTGATGCTGGACGCTGGATGCTCGATCCAATAGCATGGCCAACTGAAAACTACGATGGTTTAAAGTTTAACGTTCTCGGTTGGCGCCGTTTGTTGCTGATGTTTGATGCTCGCTGCTGGATGCTCGATGCTCAATGCTCAATCCATGACATCGCAAACTGATAACTGACTACGAAAATAAAATGACAATGAAAAGAATTGTTTTATCGCTTTGCGTTTTGCTGATATGCCAAATGGCAGCTGCGCAATATGAGCTTTATCCAACCAACTGGTGGGTGCAAATGAAATGGAACAAGGTGCAGGTACTGGTACGGGCTGCCGGTAAAGATCTGAAAAGCCAAACCGCATCTCTTCAATACCCGGGTGTAAAGCTGGAGAAAGTGTCCCGGTTTCAGAACCGGCATTACCTGGTGTTGCACCTGGCAATTGGTCCGGAAGCGCGTCCTGGTATGGTTTCTATAAAGATTGGCAAGGATCGGGTGCAATGGCCGCTGGGAAGCCGCAGGCAGGGAAATGGCACCGCCTTTGCAAACGGGGCTACGGCTGCGGACCTCATGTACCTGATTATGCCGGACCGGTTTAGTAACGGAGACCCTGCTAACGACCGGGTGCCGGGTATGCGGGATCAATCGCTGAACCGGGATTCGGTATTTGAACGGCATGGTGGAGACCTGGCAGGGGTGGAGGCGCATCTTGACTATTTAAAGGACCTGGGCGTTACAGCAATTTGGCTGAACCCGGTCATCGAAAACGATATGCCCAACCGTACAGAGCACGGTTATGCCTTTACCAACCATTATAAAATTGATCCCCGCATCGGCGGTGCGGCAGCGTATAAGAACCTGATCGATGCGGCGCACGCAAAAGGAATGAAAATGATCCAGGATGCGGTATACAATCATACCGGGCTGGAGCATGTACTGTTTCGCGATCAGCCGGACAGCAGCTGGTTTCACCGCTGGCCAAAGTTCACGCAAACCAATTATAAAGACCAGGCGGTATTTGATCCATACGGTTCAAAAATAGACCGGAAGATTATGGAGGACGGATGGTTTGTTCCTTCCATGCCGGATTGGGATCAAAGCAACCCGTTTGTACAGGCGTTTTTAATCCAACATGCGTTGTGGAGCGTAGAGGAATTTGGTATTGATGGCTGGCGGATCGACACCTATGCGTATAATGATCTTCCGTTTATGAACCGTTGTAACCAGGCATTGTATGATGAATATCCCCGCATCAGCATCTTTGGGGAAACCTGGGTGCACGGCGTACCCAACCAGAGCTATTTTTGCCAGAATAATTATGCCATTCCGTTTAAGAGTAACCTGCAGGCCACCACCGATTTTCAGACCCTTTTTTACGGGATCATTCCGGCTGTAACCCAGCCGTTCGGATGGACGGAAGGCGTAAACAAATTGTACACCACACTGGCGCAGGATTTTGTATATAAAGATCCCATGCGTCAGGTGATCTTTCTGGATAACCACGACCTGGCCCGCTTTTACTCTGTGGTAAATGAAGATACGGCCAAGTATAAACTGGCTTTTGCCTGGCTGCTTACGGGCAGGGGCATCCCCCAGATGTATTATGGAAGCGAAATTTTGATGAAGGGCACCACCTGGCCCAACGACGGGTATGTACGATTGGATTTTCCAGGAGGATGGAAAGAGGATGCCCAGGATAAATTCACCGCATCCGGACGTACTGAAAAAGAAAACGCCGTGTTTAATTATATCCGTACGCTGGCCCATTACCGGAAGCGGTCTTCTGCACTTACCAGCGGCAAACTGTTGCAGTTTGCACCCTATGATGGCATTTATATTTATTTCCGGTATGATGCCAGGCAAACCATTATGTGTGCGATGAACACCAATCATAAACCGGTAACCATTGCTACGGACCGGTTCCGGGAAGTGCTGCAAAAATTTACAGCGGGCATTGATGTGGTCAGCGGCAACCGGGTTGCGTTAAAAGACTCGCTGGTGCTGAACCCCATGTCGAACCAGGTACTGGAGTTGAAATGATTTTTGTTTAAAGTTCCAGGTTGGATCCGTTTGATGCCGGGTGTTTGAGCTTTGATGCTGGATGCTCGATGCCCGATGCTCGCTCCAATGACATTCCTAACGGATAGCGAAAGGCTGAACGCCGAACGCCTGTTCAACTGAAAACTGAAAACTGATAACTGAAGACTGGGGAAGAAACCAACAAATTAAAAACGGGCCTCAGAAAACCGCTCCGCTTTAAAGAAAGGTTTGCCAGATGGTAGGCTGGAGGTATTTGGCGCCATCCTTGCCCCATGATTTACTCAGGTCTACCAGGGCCTGCATGATTTCAGAATCTGTTTTCTTCTTCCCTTTTGAAGGGGGCGTAATAGCGCCTGCATTCAATGTTAGTGAGGTAGCTACCCAACTGGTATACATACGGGGGATGGTTACTCCCAATATCATTCCCGGTAACCCATGTAAACCCATCGGCCCGCCGCTTACGGTTATTTCATCGGTATAGTATGCAAATACGTATACACTGTCAAACATAACCGCTGTTGCCTTTCTGCAATTAAAACCTGCGATGATGCGTTGGTCGTTGGGGCTGATCTTCCAGTTGATGGTTTTAAGCGGGCCGGAGATCAGGTAATTGTCATCGATCACTTTTAAGTTGGTAAAGGTGTTACCGGTATAGTTATTATACCATACATTGTCTTCCTGCCCTCGGGAGAACCACATCGGCATTTTTTGTTTATCGGCAGTGCGGGTAAATTTATAAAGGCCCGCTTCTTCGTTGAACTGGTAGGTGTAATAATTCAGACTAAACTGTGGGATCTTATCCTTGATCTGCGCCCAGAAACCATTGTCATCCTCATCCGTATCAAAACGGCTCATTTCCTTCTTCTGGTTTTTTCTTACTTCGTATTCAATGGTACCGCTGGTAATGAATTTTTGAGCGGTGGCATCCAGTACCATTATCAGTGAACAGAGCAGTAATAACTTTTTCATTTTTTCTTTTTATAATTACTTAGAAGCCGGTGCAGGGGTGCTGCCCGATTTGGTTATATTCCACACAAACGATACCATCCAGAACCGTTTTAATACCGTGCGGTACGATTCTGTAAAACTGGAGGAGGAGAAGTTCCGGTTATAGCTCCTGTTCTGGTTCAGGATATCATACACGGCGGCTCTTGCTTCAAATTTATTTTTAGCAAACTTCTTGGTGAGACTGGCATTCCATTTTACATAGTCGTAATTGCCCGGGTATTTGGGGTCTTTTTGCTGGAAATAAAGATCCACGTCACTGGAAAGATCCAGGTTTTTTACGATCGTCCATCTTCCCGAAACGTCTCCGCCGCTGGTCCAGTAACGGATATCCGATGCCTTGTTGGCAGAATTGACCGATATATTGTACCCGATCCGGGGATTGATCCGGAAATCATATTTGTCGTCTTTATTCTTGGATACAGAAAAATCAAAATTATAGGCCCGGGTTTTGGTTTTGATTTTTGTGGCATCGCCGTTGATGCCGGCTGCCGTAAAGTCTATGTTTTGTGAAAATGAAACCTCCGGTCCAAAACCGATAAAGATATTGGGGCCTTTCAGCTTAATGTTATAATTCATGTTGGCGCTGAAATCATACATGCCATTGGCATTTACGGTTTGATAAGTGCGTATAGAATCCTTAAACCGGCTCAGGTTTACAAAGGCATTCCGGGTGAAGTTATAACGGGCGCTTGCCCATATGCCCCGTTCCTTCAGCATTTTCCAGGAATTGTACCAGAGGCTGAACCCATGCCGGAAGGAGGGGTTCAGATCCGGGTTCCCGATCCGCTGGTTCAGCGGATCGCTGTTATCCCGCACCGGCTGCAGCTGCTCCAGCGTAGGGGCATTGGTAGCGCCGTAATAATTGAAATAAATATTCTCTGAAGGACGGATCTTATAGTTGAAGCTGGCGCGGGGAAAATAATTTACAAAATGATAGCTCCGTTCCGTATTCAGCGTGCGGTCCAGCTGTTCATAACTGCTGAAACCGGTAGTGGTTCCAAAGGAAAAATTGTACTTCTTTTTGGTAAGCCGGAAATTCAATCCCGGGCTGTTGGAAAGCGTATTATAAACAAAATCGTTGCTCAGTGAATCGATGGTATTATTATAAGCGCCGGATGGTTCCCGGGCGTTCACGATCCGGTTGTTGGTGCGGTTATTGATGCCCAGGGCATAACTCAGCTCGAGGTAGGCATCTTTCATCAGGGGTTCCGTATAGGCGATTTTGGCATTCAGGTTATTCGATTCGTTATTATTCAACGTATGCTGATCGATAAGGCGCTGCCCGGTAGAGTCGCCGTTGGTAAAATAATCTATATCGGAATATTGAAATCCGTCCGACTTTAATTTATTATAATCGAATGAAGCATTAACAGATAGCGTGCGCGAAGGTTTTTTGAATTTATGCATCCACAGCAAACTGGTGTTCAGATTACTCCGGTCGCTTTCTGATGATCCATGGCTTTTATTGGTGTTCAGAAACCGGCCCAGCGTATCGGTGTATTCGGTATGCCCGGTATAATCGGAATAGGTATGGTTCTGGTTGCCGCGTGCGATCCATTTCAGCGTATTGGAAGAATCCAGTTTTATTTCGTAGGTAAGATTCAAATTGTGTTTAAAGGAAGAGCTGTAGGAGTTGCGCTCATTGTTTACCAGCCAGGTAGAGTCGCGCCCGCCCAGCTTGACGAAGTTACGGGCAAAGCTGCGGTTATAAGCCGGGGCATTGATTTTGGTGAATTTATACCCGGTGTTCAGGCTCTGTTTATCCTGGTTGAATTTATTGCTGTAATGCACGCCTCCGTTCCAGTTGGTGGGGATCCCGTCGCTGGAATTATAGTCATCGCCGCCGGAATAGAACATAATGGATCCATCGCTGCCCATTTCCATATTGGCATCACTGCCCCCATATTTATTCCGGTCGTCCCAATTCAGATTCAATGTACCGGTATTGCTCATAATTCCATAGGCCGCAATTTTCCGTTTGCCTTTAAAGGCATTGATCATGGCTGCATTGTTGAATTTGTTCTGGGTGCCGGCGTCTTCATTTTTTCCCAAACCACCGCCGGCTTCAATTTTTCCAAAGTATCCCTTCTTTTTGTCTTCTTTGAGTTTTAGATTGATCGTCTTTTCGCGTACGCCGTCATCGATACCGGTAAAAGTGGCCTGATCACTTTTTTTATCGTATACCTCCACTTCTTTTACAATATCGGCCCGCAGGTTTTTAGTGGCAATGCCCGGGTCGTTCCCAAAGAATTCCTCCCCGTCCACCAGCACATTTTTCACGGTTTCACCCATCGCCTTGATGGTGCCGTTCCGGTCTACCTGGATCCCCGGTAATTTACGCAGGAGCTCCTCCACATTCGCACCTTCCCGTACTTTAAAACTATCGGCAGTATATACGGTCGTGTCTCCCTTGATACGGATTGCCGATCCGCTTTTTACGACCACATTCTCCAGCATTTTCAGTTTGGAGAACAATTGAATGCTGCCCAGGTCCAGCGGTGTATTGGGTTGCACAATAATATTATCAAAATAATCTGCAAAATACGGGTGGGTCACCATCACGATGTATTTGCCGGTATCAATATTGGCCATCTGAAAATCACCCTGTTTGGAAGTTCTGGCAAATTTAATAAGGGTGGAGTCTTTCTGGCTCAGCAACGATACCAGGGCGTTGGTAAGATCCCTGTGCTCTGCAGTATCCGCCAGCTGGCCCTTAATGGTTGACTGTGCCGTTGCAATATGACCGGCACAAAGGGCCAGGATAAGCAAAGCGATCAATTTTAATCTCATGGTTTGTTTGATAGTGGATTTTAGTATAAAACGCGCCCGATGACTTTTTGTTACAAAACGCGGTGCAAAACTACGAAAAAAACGTAATAAAACTAATTAAATAGTTTATTGCGTTAAAAAACCAGGCTTCATGAAACATGGTGCCCGGCACGCGGGTTCCCCCAGGCGTGGTGTACCGGGCTAAACGGCGTAGCTGCTGGTGCACATGCATAAGGGTAACGTACAGTTGTATGCGCATCTTCCGGCGCATACCATCCCTGCAGAGGGGCTATAATTGGAAACGGAAGCCTCGTTTTTTTTCTTCTCATTGGTTAATTGTTGGGGTTTGTTGAAGTGATCAATAAGCTAAAACGCAAAAATGAAGGTTTTCCATAAATTCCGGATGAATGAAGGGTGCCCAATACGTTAAAGTATGCAAAAAATGTGATGAACACCTGCAAACACGGGATTAGCCCGGCCGGAGAATTCCTGAAAAATGTTGTACATTGCTGGACAACTGTTCATATGCCAATAGATATAAAAAAACTCCAGGAAACATTTGAAACTGCTAATTATATCGATACATCCAAAACGGTATGGAACTATTCGCTGCTGACGGAGGAGGATGTCCGCAACTTTCAAAATGGTACGAATTATTCGTTGTATGAAAAATTCGGATCACATTCCATACAGGTGAACGGCGAATGGGGGATGTATTTTTGTGTATGGGCACCCAATGCGGAATTTGTATTTGTAACCGGAAATTTTAACGACTGGAACAAGGTTACCCACCCGTTAACGGCACGCTGGGATCATAGCGGCATCTGGGAGGGGTTTATACCGGGCTTTAAACTGGGCGAATTGTACAAGTATCATATAGTGGGTCAGCAAAATACGGTAACCGATAAAGGGGATCCGTTTGCGCATTACTGGGAGTTGCGTCCCATGACGGCTTCCATTTCCTGGGACCTGCACTATGAGTGGAACGACACGGAATGGATGGCCAGCCGGAAAAAGAAGAATGCCCTGGATGCTCCCTGGAGTGTATATGAAGTGCACCTGGGCAGCTGGCAGCGTCCGGATCCGGCAGATGAGCATTCTTATAATTCTTATGACCAGCTGGTCACCAGCCTGGTGCCGTATGTAAAGGAAATGGGCTTTACGCATGTGGAACTGATGCCGGTAACTGAATACCCCTTTGACGGAAGCTGGGGATATCAGACCACGGGATATTTTGCACCTACTTCCCGGTTTGGAGATCCACAGGGATTTATGCGACTGGTAGATGCTTTTCACCAGGCTGGCATCGGTGTGATCCTGGATTGGGTACCTTCACATTTCCCCTATGATGCCCATGGGTTGTATTTATTTGACGGGGAACATACCTATGAATATGCGGATATGCGGAAGGGATATCACCCGGATTGGAATTCCTATATCTTCAACTACAAAAGAGGAGAAGTAAAGTCCTTTCTGATCAGCAGTGCCCGTTTTTGGCTGGAACAGTTTCATATTGACGGGTTACGTGTAGATGCCGTAAGCTCTATGCTAAAACTGAATTACTCGCGGAATGAAGGCGAGTGGGAGCCCAATGAATTTGGCGGAGACGGGAACCTGGAAGCGATTACATTCATCAAGCACCTGAATGAAACCATCTATCGCGATTTTCCGGATGTGCAAACCATTGCCGAAGAAGCTACCGACTGGCCCGGCGTATCCCGTCCTACTTTTGAAGATGGACTGGGATTTGGTATGAAATGGATGATGGGCTGGATGCATGACTCCCTCGATTATTTTAAACTGGATCCGTTACACCGCAAATACCACCAGAACAATTTTACCTTTAGCATGATGTATTACTATGATGAGAACTTTATGTTGCCCATCAGTCATGATGAAGTGGTGCATGGGAAAAGCCCGCTGATCTATAAAATGCCCGGCGATCTGTGGCAGAAATTTGCCAATCTCCGCCTGTTCTTTACATATATGTGGACGCACCCGGGCGCCAAGCTGTTATTTATGGGCTCGGAATTTGGGCAAACCTCCGAATGGAATTATAAATCGGCGCTTGACTGGTCGCTGTTGCAGCACAATAGTCATAAGGGGGCACAGCAATGTTTGCGGGCCCTGAATGCCGTGCTGGTGCAGGAACCGGCCATGTACGCAAACCAGTTTAATACCGGTGGTTTTGAATGGGTAGACCTGGAGCATCGCGCCGAAAGTGTCATCGTATATAAGCGGAAAGGATTGCAGCCGGAAGATGATCTGCTGGTGCTGCTGAATATGACACCCGAAGTGCGTTATGATTGGGTGGTAACGGTTTCGGGTAAAGTATATACGGAAGAGTTGTTTAATTCGGACGGAAAGGAATACGATGGAACGGGCGATGTGTTTAATAAAGACATTCGCATGGAAGTGGTTGACGAAGCTGCCCAACAGTTTAAGATCACGCTGAACCTGCCGCCGCTGGCGGGGATCATTTTGAAATAAAAGCAGCCCTTTGGGAATTAAAAATATCGAATAAGAAATATTGAATGTAAAAGGACGGCCGTTTCTGCCTGAAGCTTTTGGTTTAATGGGAGATATTGCTATTTCTACATTTTAAATTGGATATTTTATATTTTGCATTCTCCAGGTCCTTTGGGAATTAAAAATACCGAATAAGAAATATAGAATGTAAAAGGGGCCGCCGTTCCTGCCTGAAGCTTTTGGTTCAATGGGGATGTTGCTGTTGTACATTTTAAATTGAATATTTTATGTTTTACATTTTCCCAGGTCCTCCGGGAATTTAAAATATCGAATAAGAAATATAGAATGTAAAAGGGGAGGCCGTTCCTGCCTGCAGTTTCTGGTTTAATGGAAATGTTGCTATTTCTACATTTTAAATTGGATATTTTATATTTTGCATTCCTCAGGTTTTCGGGAATTAAAAATACCGGATAAGAAATATAGAATGTAAAAGGGGCAGCCGTTCCTGCCTGCAGCTTTTGGTTTAATGGAAATATTGCTGTTCTACATTTTAAATTGAATATTTTACATTTTACATCCCCCAGGTCCTCCGGGAATCAAAAATACCGGATAAGAAATATTGAATGTAAAAGGGGCAGCCGTTCCTGCCTGAAGCTTTGGGTTCAATGGGAATGTTGCTGTTCTACATTTTAAATTGGATATTTTATATTTTACATTTTCCCAGCTCTCCGGGAACCCCGTTTGCCTGCCGGTTGTTAATGTGTTTTATCCACACATTTATTAACGCTATTGTATTTTATAATGATTTCTTGGTATAAATCACTTATTTTGCTAACCGTTAAATAAAGTGTATGAGTTTTGAAAATTTTAAGGTACCCTACGAGGTCGATAAGAATTATGAAAAAAAGGTTGCTTATTTCTCAATGGAGTTTGCCATTCATCAGCCATTAAAGATTTACAGCGGAGGACTGGGCTTTTTGTCGGGCTCGCATTTCCGAAGTGCTTATGAATTGCGGCAGAACATGATTGGTATTGGCATTTTATGGAAATATGGATATTACGACCAGGAACGGAACCAGGACCAGACGCTGGATGTGGCCTGGAATGAAAAGCTGTATAGTTTCCTGGAGGATACGGGCATTAAATTCCAGATCATGGTGCACGACGCCCCGGTTTGGGTAAAAGCCTGGTACCTGAACCCGGAAACGTTTAAGACCGCCCCCTTATTTTTACTGAGCACGGATCTTCCGGAAAATGACTACGTATCTCAAACCATTTCGCATAAATTGTATGATGCAAATGTTGCAACAAAAGTAGCACAGTTTATTCTCCTGGGTGTAGGCGGCGCCAAGCTGATCGATCTGCTGGGATTCAACCCGGAGCTCTATCATCTGAATGAAGCGCATGGCCTTTCCGCAGCATTTTACCTGTATCAGAAGTTTAATCGTAACCTGGAAGAGGTGAAGAAGCGGCTGGTGTTTACCACGCATACACCGGAGGAAGCGGGCAATGAAAAGCATGATATTCATCTCTGCCATAAGATGAGTTATTTCTGCGGATTGAGCGTAGACGAAGTAAAGGCGCTAACCCGCGATTACAACGAACAGTTTAACCACTCGCTGGTAGCGCTGCGCTTTGCGCACGTGGCGAATGGCGTATCCAAGCTGCATGGAGAAGTGTCGCGCGAAATGTGGGGAAAATACGAAGGGATCTGTCCCATTGTTTCCATCACCAATGCACAGAACTGGAACTATTGGGCCGACAAACAAATGTATAAGTTTAAAGATGTAGGCGATGACTATGGCTTCGACGACCGTAAATGGTTTTTGAAAAAAAGAGCCTTTGAAATAGTGGCGGATCAAACCGGTAAGTTATTTGATCCTAAAGTACTGACCATTGTATGGGCCAGGCGATTTGCGGGATACAAACGGGCCGGCCTTATCGCATCGGACCTGCGGCGGTTTAACGAGTTGCTCAATAACCCGCAGTTCCCGGTTCAGATCATCTGGGCCGGTAAGCCTTATCCGATGGATTTTCCGGCTATATCGGAATTTAATGAGCTGGTACACCTGAGCAAGAATTACAAGAACGTAGCGGTGCTCACCGGCTATGAGCTGGGATTGTCGAAGCGCTTAAAACAGGCAGCGGATATATGGCTGAACAATCCCCGGGTTCCGAGAGAGGCATCGGGTACCAGCGGTATGACGGCCGCGATGAATGGTGCGGTGAATTTTTCTACAGATGATGGCTGGATTCCCGAATTTATTAATCACGGCCATAACGGGTTTGTGATTCCTAAAGCTGATTATGCAACTATGAATACGTATGAGCAGGACCAGTATGATCTCAATAAACTGTATGAAATCCTTACCGGTCAGGCCATTCCGTTGTATTACCAGGATTATAATACCTGGCGCCAGATCATGAAGAATGGTATGCAGGATGTACGCTGGCAGTTTGAAAGCAACCGCATGGCACATGAGTACTATGCGATGATGTATAACGCCAATTATTAGAATCCTGTTTGTATATATTTTTAAGCCGCTTCTGTAACAGGAAGCGGCTTTTTGTATTTAATGAAATAGATCAATGATCAGCATCTGCGGACATATTATCGCTCTTATTGAAAAGGAGGAACATATCCGGGGGCAAAAAAATCTTATGGATACTTCCGCTCCATAGCTCTTCCTTTTGTTTCCATTTTATGTTTCATGATCTGGTTATAGCCGCCAAAGGAACTGCCCCAGTGCGGGGCTTGCAGACCCTTTTCCCATTGCTCCAGTTGCTGTAAAAGATCTTTTACGAGCTCCGGATGCCGGGCTGCCAGGTTACGGGTTTCAGAGATATCGGCCTCCAGGTTAAAAAGGAGGATGGGATCCGACTGTACGCGGATCAGCTTCCATTTACCGGAGCGTACGGCGGCGGCAACACCTCTGCGCCAGAAAAGTGCTTTATGCGGTGTTTTTGCCGTGTTGAGATAAGGCAGGAGGTTGACCCCGTCCAATGAATAGGATGCTGTTTGTTTTGCACGGGCGGCCGCCAGTGCGGTGGGCAGTATGTCCAGGGAAATCACTGGCTTGTTATAAACCGTATGCGCACGGATATGCCCCGGCCATTTCATAATGGTGGCTACCCGGATGCCGCCTTCCCATTTGGAACCTTTCATGCCGCGCAGCAGACCATTATCGGAGGCATTGTTGGTGGCGCCGCCGTTGTCGTTAATAAAGAAAATAAGCGTGTTGTTCTCCAGCCCTTTTTCCTTAAGGGTATGCAGCACCGTGCCGATACCGGCATCCATCGAGCTCATCATCGCTGCATAGGTTTGCCGGTCTTTCTCTTTGATAAAATTAAAACGCTCCAGGTCCTGCTGCTTTGCCTGTAAAGGCGTATGGATGGCATTGTATGCGAGGTACATAAAAAAAGGCCGGCTTTGATTTTGATCGATGAAATCAACGGCCCGTTGGGTAAACATATCCGTAAGATAGGTGATGTCTTTTTCGGGCACAATGGTATGATTATCGTAAAGGGCAAAGGGCTCTTCCCTGGCTCCTTTAAAAGGGAAGAAATCCCGGTGGCCTTCTTTAAAGCCATAGAACTCGTCAAAGCCCCGGTTCAGCGGAAAGTACGCGCTGGTATTGCCCTGGTGCCATTTTCCAATAGCGATGGTGCGGTAGCCGTTGGCTTTTAGTTCATCGGCAATGGTTTTTTGGTTCAGGTCCAGGCCCATATCCGCTTCCGTATACCCTGGCGACGGTTTACCAGACATATTGTGTTCGAACCCGAACCGCTGTTGGTACCGGCCGGTAAGGATGCCCGCTCTTGAGGGTGCACATACAGATGCCGACACATAGGCGTTGGTGAACCGGACGCCTGCTGCTGCAAGCGCATTGATATGCGGTGTGGGAATTTGTGTACCTCCATAGCATCCAAAGTCTGCATATCCGCCGTCATCGCTCACAATTACGAGGATATTGGGCTTTTTATTTTGCTGAGCGGTAACATGCAGGCAAAGAAAAAAAACTGCTGCCCATAAAACGATTTTCATTGTTGCGTGATTGACTGTGCTCATGATCTTTTTATTATAAACCGCCGGTCGATGCCACCGGTATGATCAGTACTATTCGGCGGGTATGTTATTTATAAATGAAGGCAGCACTTCACGGATACCTAATGTACAAAGCGTAAGTGCAGACAGGGCCTGCTTATTCCACGGCCAACGATACGGATTGACCGGCATAGGGCCCCTTCGGCAACGGAACCGTAAAATCTTTTTTAACGGTTGATGAAGTAATGGATACCTCCAGGGTTTGAAGCTTTTGGGTAGGGTCCGCCACATGGATCACCGTTTTCCCCGAGGACATATTCCGTACCTGTATGATGCAGGGTTGTGCTGCTGTTACCACCAGGTCATTGAGTGTGACACGCCCGGGTTTATAAAAAACGGCCTGCAGGATCTTCAGCTGCCGGTGTGCTACGGCCTGGAGGTCGCCGGTATTGGAAAGGATCCGGATCTGTTCCGGGTTATAGGACGGCACCTTGCTGATATCGATGCCCGGAACCACCACATAGGCATAGGTAGCATCGGCGGGTCTTTTGCTATGATCAAACCAAAGTTTAAAAACCTTCCCGCTTACCGTTCCCTTCCGGGAATAATTGATCTGTGACCAGTTACCGGATTGCTCTTTGTTTGAAATAACGATCGGCGAAGGTGCGGGGAAGAAATAGGCAATGCTGTCATGCCACACCCAGCGCGGACGCACAGCCGTGAGCGATTGACCGAGCTTGCGGGAATTCCCGTTTTCATTAACAACAATGGTTCCTTTAGCCCATGCCTGGTTGATGGTGGTGGTAATGGATTCCGGCGCATTGCTGCAGATACCGGCGCCCAGGCAAACCACTTCATCGTCGAAAAAGAACCAGGATTTTTTTGCGGTCACACTGTCGTAATGAAGCGTATAGGCCGTTGCTCCGTATAAGCTGTCTGTTACACCCCCTGTAAAATCGGTGCTGCCGTAAATGCCCCAATCCGTTTTCATAACAACAGCCGTATCGTAATCGCGGGCAGTTACACCCGGGATCTTATCCCATTCCCAGGCCGGCATAATGTTGAGGTATTCATTCCCGCGCCGTACAAGGTTTACGGATCCGTCGGGGAGTACGGTGCCCAGCATGTTTTCCCCGTTACCGCTTTCTGTACGAATGGTGCGACGGGAAACCGTACGTACGTTGAACGAGTAGCCCGGCCGCAGATGCAGGGTGTAGTCGCCCCGCCAGAAATGCGTGTGGCCGGGTGTGACCTGGTATGACGGCGGCTCCTGCTGCAACAGTCTTGCTTTGATGGCAGCAAGTGCTCCGGCCTGTTCCGGGCTCACCGCCAGGATATGGCTAAAAAGCCCGGCTACATCATTATTATCTACAATTTTTGTTTTATCGAGCGCATTGGTGCGGGAGATGCCACGTCCTTCTACATTGTAGTCGATACCGCTTCCCCGGAGCGTTCTTGCAAAGGTGTTAAAAAAGTAATGATCCAGCAGGGCATGTTTATCTTTTGGAATGGCATAGCGGGTGCCTGCAAGCCAGGCTGCAACCCGGTAAGACCCGATCAGGAAAACCAGTCCGTAGCTTGAGATCTGCAGCTGTTCCTTATGCTGCAGATAGGAGTAATCATTTTGCAGCCCTTCCTTTGTGGTAAAGCTGATTGGTTGGAAGGCCTCATCCACAGCTGTCTGCATCAGTTGTGCATCCTGTAGTACCGCTGCACGGCAGATATAATGGATGGCGATATCCAGCTTATTGGCACCGGTAAACGCTGAAGGGGAGCGGGCGGATTCCATTATTTTTAATACCGAATCCTGTAAGGCCGGAGGCAACTGCTTTTTACCAAACTGCAGCATGGCAAGGATCTGCCCCAGGTGTTGCGGTGTATTGATGTCGTTATGCCACCAGTTATTGCTTTTTGGGCGGATCTGACACCAGTATTGCAGCCCGTTGCTGATTGCGCGAAACAGGGTTTCATCGCCCGCATAAATGCTGCGCGGATTGCAATAGCCTGCTGCAAACAGCCGGATGCGGTCGAGGTGTGCGGCCGGCAGCCAAAGGGTGGCCGAACGGTCGTCATACCGGATATCGGGCCAGCTTCCATCGCCGTTCATGTTGCTTTTATAAGCCAGTATGCCTTTGGTAACCTGTGCATCGGAGGTTTCGTCAAATACTTCCTTACTGATCCGTGCCAGGATGGTCGACATTTCGTTCTGGGCTACACCCGGTATAAACACAGCGAGCAGCAGCAGAAGCAGGGTTATTTGTTTGCTCATTTTTTGTGCAGATTTTACGCAATTGCCTGTACCGTAGCCGGCGTGGTTCCGGTTACTTCCGGGTACGGTTGCGCACACAAAATACTAATAAATTAATTCATGTTTTTAAAACGCAGCAAGGCCTCCAGGAAATAATAGTCTGCATAAACCAGCGGCACATCAATTTCATTGCCATGCGGGATACTGCCTACGGAATGTTTCAAAAGGAAATGACTATTCGTACCGGGCGCGGCGAGATAGGCCGGGCTGCTTAATGATTTGAGGATCGCTATGGCAAAATCCCTGTAGCGCCCACCCGCTTTGCCCAGGTATCCCTGCATTTCCAGCAATGCGGAGGCGGTAATTGCAGCAGCGGAAACATCCCTGGGTGTGTATTTGAAGTTTGCCGGGTTGTAATTCCAGTCGGCCTTATAGCCCGGCTGGCCCACGTTAAAGTCCCAATAAGGTATGTTGTCTGCAGGCAGGTTCGGATGATTCATAAAGAAATCGGCCATCTTTTTTGCGGTATTGAGGTATCGTTTGTCTTTTGTTTCGCGATACATCAGGGTGAACCCGTAAATACCCCAGGCCTGGCCACGGGCCCAGGTAGAGTTGTCGGCAAACCCCTGGCAGGTTTGCTGGTGCAGCATTTTCCCTGTAAGGGTATCATAATCGACCACATGATAAGAGCTGTAATCCTTGCGTACATGATATTTCATGGTGGTTTCGGCATGGTTAACCGCCACTTTTTTAAACACGGGGTCGCCGGTTACTTTACCGGCATAGAACAGTAATTCCAGGTTCATCATATTGTCGATGATTACCGGGAAGAACCATTCGGTTTTACCATCCCAGGATTTCCGGTAGTTCCAGGATTTGATGGACTTTACCACCGGGCTGTAACGGGTGACCAGCGACCGGGCCGACTGTATCAGGATCTTTTTGTACGAAGGATCGGGTGCGGATTTTAAGGCATTTCCATAGCTGCTGTACATCATAAAACCAATATCGTGATGCCGGGTATTGTATTGATTGTTTTCGAGGCTTTCGGTCCACTCAATGGCGGCTTTCTTCCAGGGCGCCTTCCGGGTTGCCTGGTAAACATTCCATAAACAGCCGGGCCAGAAGCCGCCGGTCCAGTCATCAACGGTGTCATAATGTACGCTTCCATCCGGGTTACTGGTCCTGGGGTATTGATGCAGGTCTTTTGAGATGGCCAGCATATCGGTATACTGGCGCTCGGCCAGTTTAAAAACAAAATCAAAATCGTTCTTTCCCGGTTTCTTTTGGGCAAGGCTGCACAGTGCATACAGGTTAAAAAGTAATAGCAGTGCAATACTTCCACATTTTTTGATCAACATAGTTCTGTATTCGATGGTTAAAAATTACGTCAGCAAACAATTGCAAGCAACGGACGCTGCAAATTGCGGAATGATTCTGGAGAACAGGGGGGATATCTTATTAAAAAGGGGGTAGAAATATATTTTCTTGCCACTGAAGCGCAGAAACGCTGAAGGGGGGGCTATAAACTCCAAAGATGCGCGAGGGTTTTCACAAAGCCCGCGAGGATAATTATAATGAGGATTCGTTTCTGTGCTCATTGCAGTCTTTGCGGATGCGTTGCGTAGTAGCGTTGAAAAATTTAGACAGCAAAGCGTATAAATGGATCGGAGTCTCTATACTTCTGTGGCTTCCTACAAATAAAAAAACACCCCCATTTTGAGATATTTGCACCCCTTGTAAATAAAAGGGGAAACTTAGGTTTGCGTAGAAATGACCGGCCTCCTTTGGTGGGTCATAATGATTGCAGATCGTTTAGAAGACTATTATTACTATCAATTAAAAAAATCGTTGCTTATGATGCGTTGTTTGCTGGCATGGATGCTGCTTATGGGAGTAACCTCTCTGAGCGCACAGCAGGTGAAGGTTAGCGGTATGGTTACAGGGGCTGATGGACTGCCGCTGTCGGGCGTATCGGTAAACATTAAAAATTCCCAGGGTGGAACCACTACCGATGCGGCCGGCCGGTATGCTATTGGGCTTCCTACTGCAGAATCAGTCCTTATTTTTTCTTTTGTAGGATATACCACGCAGGAGCTTTCGCCCGGATCCGCTCCTGTTTTAAATGTGCGGCTTCAGGCGGCTGATGCACCCGGGCTGGATGAAGTAGTGGTAGTGGGATACGGAACCGTACGAAAAAAAGACCTGACAGGTTCCGTGGGACGTGTAAGCGTCAGTGATATGAATAAGGCGCCTGTTCGCTCTTTTGACGAAGCGCTGGCCGGCCGTGCAGCCGGTGTGCAGGTTTCATCCAATGATGGTCAGCCCGGTTCGGGGATCAGCATCGTGGTACGGGGCAATAACTCCATTACGCAGGAAAACTCCCCGCTTTATGTGGTGGATGGTTTCCCGATCGAAAATCCGAATAACAACGTCATCAATCCCAGTGATATCGAATCCATCGAAGTGCTGAAAGATGCATCGGCAACCGCCATTTACGGTGCGCGGGGTGCCAATGGGGTAATCATGATCACCACTAAAAAAGGAAAAGAAGGCCCGCCCGTGCTTCAGCTGGATGTTTCCTACGGATACCAGGATCCCACAAAAAGAATGAACATGATGAGCCCGTATGAGTTTGTAAAATACCAGCTGGAACTGGATACCACATCGGTTTCCAGCGGAACGGTACTCACTCCCAAACAGGTTTATTTAAGCGACGGTAAAACCCTGGATAGTTATAAGAACATAGCAGGTACCAACTGGCAGGACCTGGTAATGCAACGGGCCTCCATGACCAATTATAATGTATCGCTCAACGGCGGAAGCAAACAAACAAAGTATGCCGTTTCCGGGTCGTTGCTGGACCAGGGTGGGGTGCTCATCAATTCCGGTTACAAACGCTACCAGGGCCGGGTGATCCTGGATCAGAACGTGGGCCGCAAACTTAAGGTGGGCATCAATACCAACTACAGTTACCTGATGCAATCCGGTGTAAGTCCCAGCCAGACGCCTTCTTCTTCAACCAGTACCATCTTTGCTTCGGTATGGGGTATGCGGCCGGTATCGCCGAATGTGGACGGAAGCCTGGAAGACCTGTTTTCGGATCCGAGTATCGACCCTACCAATGACTACCGGGTGAACCCGGTGATCAACCTGAACAACCTGGTGCGAAAGAACAATACCAAGAACCTGAGTGCAAACGCCTATGCGGAATATACGCTGCTCCCGGGGTTGAAGCTGCGGGTGAGCGGAGGCCTGAACGATAACCTGCTGCGCCAGGAGCAATTCAATAATTCCAAAACACAATACGGGCATTCCGGCACGCTGGATGGTGTAAACGGATCGCTGACATTTGCACAAACAAACTCCTGGGTGAATGAAAACATCCTTACCTGGAGTAAAGTGAAGGGCGATCATTCGATAAATGCCGTGGGCGGTTTTACGGCACAAGGCGGTAAAACTTCCATATATGGCATGCGTGCTACCAACCTGCCTAACGAAAGCTTAGGGGTCAGCGGATTGGATGAAGGCACATTTCAACCCATTACCGCCCGCAGCTCGCTCTGGAGCATGGCCTCATTCCTGGGAAGGGTCAATTACAGCTACCGCTCCAGGTACCTGCTTACCGCATCGTTCAGGGCAGACGGCTCTTCTAAATTTTCGGAAGAAAACCACTGGAGTTATTTCCCGTCAGGCGCATTTTCCTGGCGCTTTTCAGAAGAAAAATTCCTGAAAGGCAACGAGGTGCTGTCAGATGGTAAGATCCGGGTAGGTTATGGGGTTACGGGTAACAACCGCGTGGGTGACTTCTCTTATCTAACCACGTTCGGATTACCGATCGGAAGCGGGTATGTATTTAATAACAGTTTTGTCAGCGGAATTGTACCCACTGCTTTAGGCAACAGTGATCTGAGATGGGAAACCACGGGGCAGACGGACCTGGGGCTTGACCTGGGATTCTTTAAACAACGGGTGTTGCTAACGGTGGATGTGTACCGCAAAAAAACAACCGACCTGCTGCTGGATGCAAGTCTGCCAAATTCTTCCGGTTTTAATTCGGCGTATAAAAATATCGGCAGTGTACAAAATGAAGGACTGGAAATTACCCTGGAGACCGTGAATATGCAAAAGAAGAATTTCTCCTGGACCAGTAACTTCAATATCTCGTTTAACCGCAATAAAGTACTGGGGCTTTCGGAAAACCAGGAATCATTGCAGAAGGCCATCGCCTGGGATAACGGCTGGTCGTCTACCTCCGCTTATATCGCCCGCCTGGGAGGCCCGCTGGGACAGATGTACGGGTATATCTGGGATGGGGTATACAATTATGATGATTTTGACCGCACGGCATCCGGCGGATATGTGCTGAAAGATAATGTAACCACCAACGGGAATACACGAGATAAGATCCAGCCGGGGGATATTAAATACCGGGATATTAACGGCGATCTGAAGGTGGATGCCAGTGACTATACGGTGATCGGCCGGGGACTGCCCATCCACTATGGTGGTTTTTCCAATAATTTTACCTATAAGAATTTTGATCTTAATATCTTCTTCCAGTGGTCATACGGCAACGATGTGATCAACGCCAATAAACTCATGTTTGAGGGCCGGAACGCTTTATCTTTTAACCAGTTTGCATCTTATGCCGACCGGTGGAGCGCCGATAACACCGATTCAAAGCTGTACCGGACAAAAGGGTATTTTGGAGGAGGGTATTCTTCCTACCTGGTGGAAGACGCATCGTACCTGCGGTTAAAAACCGTGGCACTGGGATATAATTTCACTAAAACCGTATTGAACCGCATCCGGATAAAGGGGCTGCGCGTATATGCTGCAGCGCAGAACCTGATCACCTGGACCAGGTATACCGGAATGGACCCGGAAGTGAGCGCCTATAATTCGGCCTTAACACCCGGGTTTGATTTTTCTACCTACCCCCGTTCGCGCACCATCACCTTCGGGGCAAGAATCACCTTCTAATATTTTTAAAACTGGATTGTATGAAAATTATCTATATATCATTCTTAATGGTGCTGGCAGCCGGTCTGGGGAGCTGTAAGAAATTTTTGAACACCAAACCCACCGATGCACTCACCGGTGAAGAATACTACAGCACAGAAGCAAAGCTGATCAATGCACTGGCCGGTGTTTATGATAAACTGGGATCGGGTAATCTTTATGGCGACTACCTGTTTTCAGAATGGGATGCCTGTACGGACGATTCTTATTATGCCCGGTCGGCTACTGCAACCGGCATAACGGTATATAATTTTGATTTTACGAACGACCGGATCCGTAACCTTTGGCAGGATTGCTATATCGGTATTGAACGGGCAAATCAACTGATCGCCAATATCAATATCCCCTCCATGAATGAAGACAAGCGTGCGGTGATCCTGGGCGAAACCAAATTTTTACGGGCCTATTACTATTTTTTGCTGGTGACCCGTTTCGGCGGTGTGCCGCTGGTGTTGCAACCGGTTACCTCACCCAATAACCTGGATATGGCCCGTACGCCGGCAGGCGAAGTATACGCTCAGATCCTCAACGATATGAAAGAGGCCGAGGCGGTGTTGCCCTTATCGTCTGCACTGGGCTATCCCAGCCGCATATCTAAAACCGTAGCCGAAGGCATACTGGCAAGGGTATGCTTGCATATGGCCGGTTTTCCATTAAATGATCCGTCGAAATACGCAGAGGCACTCAGCTGGGCAAAAAAGGTAAAGGAATCCGGTGAACATGCACTGAATACCGCCTTTAATAATGCTGTAGCCACCAGCGCCTATAGCCAGATCTTTATCAATCACTCGCAGGATATTTATGATGTAAAGGAAAGTATGTGGGAGGTGGATTTTAAAGGATTTAACGGAGACGGTTATAACGAATCGGGAAGGGTAGGCAATACCCTGGGCATTACCATGACCAGCGCTACTTTTCAGAACGATACCGGGTACTGCTATGGATTTATAAAGGGCACGGGAAGATTATTTAAATTATACGGCAACGGCGATCAGCGGAAAGACTGGACCCTGCAGCCGTACAGCTATAATGGCACTACCGGCGCACGGGTGCCCATTGTAACCAATGCAGCCAATATGTACAGCCGGGATGCTGCGAAATGGAGAAGATCGTATGAAAACCTCCGCCCTAAAAATAAAAACTACGGACCTACAAATTTCCCGCTGCTGCGTTATTCGGACGTGTTGCTGATGCTGGCAGAAGCCGAAAACCAGGTGAACGGTCCAACGGCAGCGGCTTATGAAGCCATAAACTGGGTGCGCAGACGCGCTTATGGCGTGGCCTTGTCAACACCGGACCTGGTGGCGGATGTGCCTGCCGGGTTGTCTAAAGACCAGTTCCAGCTTTTTATTGAAGACGAACGTTCCCGCGAACTCTGTTTTGAAGCACTGAGAAGACAGGACCTGGTACGCTGGGGAAAGTTTGTACCGGCAATGAAAGCGATGAGCTCCGATATGGCTTCGAACGGTGGCGGTGTGGCATATGGAGCACTGGGAGGTAAAAATGTAACCGAACGGAATCTGCTTTATCCCATACCGTCCGGCGAAATGGCGCTGAATAAAAAGATGGTACAAAACCCGGGATGGTAACGGCAGTGTTAACCGGGGATATTTTATTTCATATTGATAAACTAAAAATTTATGCGAATTAATATAATAACGGTTGCGTTGGGTATGGGCCTGTTGGCATCCTGCAGCAAAAAAATGGAGCTGCGTGCGCTGGATTTTGATGTGCATACAGACAGCCCTTCCTATGCGGCTGGAAGCCCGGCCACCTTCCGGTTTAATGGCAACCCTGATAATATTACTTTTTTTTCCGGCGAGGCAGGTAAGCGGTATGCGTTCAGAGACCGCACCGTTGCTGCCGGTATTCCGCAGCTGAAGTTTAGCACGGCATTAAACAGCGGTGTACAACCCAATTCACTGGCATTGATGATTGCTTCGGATTTTGGAGGAAATGTTACCAACACATCCGATCCATCGGTCATTACATCGGCGAGCTGGACGGATATCAGTAACCGGGCTGCCTGGGCTGTTAACGGCACCGCTGTTGCCTCCGGCACTGTGGATTTGTCGGACTTTGCATCGGCAGGAAAGCCGGTATATATCGCCTTTAAATACACGGCAACACCGGGCAGCATTCAAAATAAATGGACCCTTACAGGGTTCTCACTCCGGAATATACTGAACGACGGTACGGCTTATACCATCGATACCCTGCCTACATTTGCCACGGTTACCAATTACGGCAATACGGGCAATGTGCCGGGATGGGCTGCAAAAACGGTTGCGGGTTCGTTCCGGTGGACGCTTAGTGCAACAAATCTTGTGATAGCCGGCGCTGCAACTGCTGCTGTGGCCACCGATGCCGTTGAAGCCTGGGCCATTACCGGGCCATTAGACCTGAAGAAAGTAACACCGGATGCCGGCATCATTGTAAAAACAATGGCCAACACGGTTCCTTTATATGGGTACACCTATGCAAATGCCGGTAATTATGAAGCGGTATTCCTGGCCGGCAATGCGAATGCAGACGGACAGAAAAGTACGGTGAAAACGGTTGCCGTTCAGGTGCAATGACCGCCCGGTGATAACGAAAGGGTGTGGTCTGTATGCGGCAGGCATCCGCTTAAGAAAAGTGTTACGCAACCTGATCTGATTGGAATCAATTATTGGATACTCCTCTCAACAAGCAATGGTCAATATGAAGAAAAGAATGTTATTATCTGCCCTATCGGTGCTTTGTTACGGCGCAACGGTATCGGCGCAGCAAAAGCAGCAGGAAGATGAAAAAGTAAAAATGGAACATGCGCAAATCGGCATTACGGAAGATTTGAAAACATCCTATAAGCGCACGGCGCATCCGGATGCGCAATGGTTTCCGCAGGCCGGCTTTGGAATGTTCATTCATTGGGGTATTTCGTCAGTAAAGGAGCTGGATCTTTCCTGGCCGATGATGGCGGGCACACAGATCGGCTGGAGTTCGAGCAAGCCGTCGCAGGATTCGGTGGATCGGTTTATTGCCGCCGGTGATTTTTTTGCAGGGCACCGCTGCAAGCTCACCGGTGCCTGTGTTACGCCCAATCAATACTGGGAGCAGGCAAAGGATTTTAGGCCCGGATCCTGTGACCCCGATCAATGGGTGAAGCTGGCCCGGGATGCCGGCATGCAATACGTGGTGCTAACCACGCGCCATCATGATGGGTTTGCCCTGTGGCCCAGTAAGTACGGCGATTTTAATACCCGCAATTACCTGGGCGGCCGGGATTTTGTAAAAGAATTTGTAACCGCCTGCAGGAAGTATGGGCTGAAGATCGGGTTGTACTACTCCGGTCCTGATTGGTATTTTAACCGTGCATTCCAAAGCTTTTTGTATTATGGTGTGGGAAGAGATTATCAGCGGGTACCTTCGGTGGATGCGGATCTGAACGTAAGAACGGCCGTTTCAACAGCTGCAGAAAAACAACAGCATTATGAAGCCGTGGCCGCCTATATTAAAGGACAGGTGGAGGAGCTGCTCACGAATTATGGTAAGATCGATATGATCTGGTTTGATGGCTCTGCCGATATACCCAGGGGAAATGAAGCCTGGAAGCGTTGTATTACCATGGAGCGGATCCATCAGCTACAGCCGGGCATTGTAGTAAGTCCGCGGTTTTTCGGGTACGGTGATTATAAAACGCTGGAGGGCGACAAATCGCTGCCTGCCGTTAAGCAGACCGGGTGGGCCGAACTATGTGCCACCATTGCAGAGCCGGGCTGGGGGTATACAAAGGCCCCGCTGAAGTCGACCGCCTATGTACTGAACCAGCTGGCTGTTTGCCGCTCGAATAACGCTAATTTTTTGTTGAACTTCGGACCTACAAGGGAGGGCGTCTTCTCCGGCGAAATGATCAGCCGCCTGCAGGAGATTGCCGGGTGGATGCAACAAAATCATACCGCAGTAACCGGAGCACAACCGCTTGGTGAAACAGAACAGGCTTCCGTACCGGCCACTGCCCGCGGACGTCACCGGTACCTGTTTGTAATGCCGCCCGTTGCGGGTAAACTAAAGGCACCGGTATTGCCGTTAACATCCGCAACCGCTACGTTCAAAACAACAAACGCCGTAAAAGCGGTTACACTGTTAGGTAAAAAAACGCCGGTTCCCTATACCGTCAATGATGGACTGATTACAATACAGGTGCCGGCGGAGATAAGATCGCAGAACGGGGATATTATTGACATCGTGTTAAAATAAAATCGGTAAAATTGTATTCAAAAAACCGTTATATGAAGATGGAACCAGGATTTTATTGGTTTTTGCTCAGTACCCTGTTGCTCATCGCGTGTAAAAAAAAGACGGATCAGCGCTCTTTAACACCTGTTGCGAAGCAAGAAGGCTATCAGCTCGAATGGTCGGACGACTTTTCCGGTACGGGGCTGGATGCCAACCATTGGTACTACCGGTATCCGGGTGCGCGGCATGATGGGTTTAACGATAGTACAACGGTATCTGTAAGCAATGGCAATCTGTTAATAAACGTATATTCAGACACGATCGGTGGCCTGGTAAAGCATCATACCGGTATGATTGCTACAAAAAAAGAATTCCTGTACGGGAAATTTGAAGTAAAGGCGGCCTTTGTAAATCAATCCGGGTCCTGGTCGGCCTTTTGGATGCAGAGCCCTACAATGGGAAATCCGGTTGGAAATCCGCGGCAGGCGGGAATGGAAATAGATATCGTGGAAACCTTGCCAGCAGATGGCAGGGTATATCAAAATCTTCATTGGGATGGGTATGCAACTGACCATAAAACAGCGGGCATAAAAACAGCTGATCTGGGAGCCAATAACGGTGGCTATCACATGTATACACTGGAATGGTCGCCTGAATCCTATAAGTTTTATGTGGATGGCCAGCTCACCTGGACCTATACGGCCAATGTATCTCAACGGAGTGAATTTATCATATTAAGTTCAGAAGTAAGGAATGGGGCCACCGGCTCCTGGGCGGGACCCATAGTTGCAGGAGGTTATGGAAGCAAAGAACATAGCAGCACTGTTATGAAAGTGGATTATGTAAAATACTACAAAGCCTTATAAATGGCAGGACAAGACGGCCTACCCGGCGATATATTCGGAAGGTGTTTGCCCGAAGAATTTTTTAAACTCTTTGCTAAAGTATTTACGGTCGTTAAATCCCACTTCCCAGGCCACTTCGGCAATATTCAGTTTATCATTACGCAGCAGCAGCGCGGCCTTTTTCAGTCGCAGTGATTTAATAAACTCCCCGATGGGCATTTGGGTAAGTGCATTGAATTTCTTATACAATACAGCGGTGCTCATGCCCACTTCCCGGGCAAGTGCCGATACATGAAACTCGGGATTGTTCAGGTTGGCCTCGATCACTTCCATCAACCGCTCCATAAACTTTTTATCGACGGTTCCGATTTCTGTTTGTGTTGGTTCCAGGAATACTTTCTGACTAAAATGTTGCCGTTGTGATTCCTTTAGGCGAAGCAGGTTCTTTACATAGGATTGAAGCACTTTTACACTGAAAGGTTTGGTCAGGTATACATCGGCACCGCTTTCAAGTCCTTCCAGCTGCTGATCAATGCTTGTTTTGGCCGTAAGCATAATCACCGGAATATGGCTGGTGCGTACATCGTTTTTAAGGCGCTGACAAAATTCGTTCCCATTCATTTCGGGCATCATCACATCGGTAATGATCAGATCGGGCAGGTCGTTAACAGCGCAATCCCATCCGGCCTTACCGTTGGGGGCTTCTGAAACTGTATGTTCCGTTTGCAGGCAAATGCGGATAAAATCCCTTACTTCAGCATTGTCTTCTATAATCAGGATATGCGTGCTCAATTGTCTCCGGGTTGTAAAAAATGATCTTGGCCTCCTTTCAAAGATACAAAAAAGCAGGTTTTGTTCTGGCCGTGGGTTTCGCTGAGGATACTGGTAAACCGGATATTGCCGCCATGCAGGGTTACCAGGATCTTTGATAGTGCCAGCCCGATACCGGTGCCTGTTTTTTTATCACCGGCCGCATCTACCTGGAAGAATTGGGTAAAGATCTTTTCGCTGCTTTCGGGCGGAATGCCCACGCCGTTATCGCAGATGCTGATTTCGGCATCTTCATTTTCCAGCACTGTTAGTTGCATAGAAACTGCTCCACCCGGTGGCGTAAATTTAAGCGCATTGGACAGCAGGTTGTAAAAGACGATCTCCATGTAATGCGGGTCAAAATAAAGGTCGATCGCAGGGGACGTAGTATTGAGCCGGTAGCGGATCTGCTTTTCAGCAGCCGCCACCGAGAATTTTTCAAACACATCCCTGCAAAAGGCCACCAGGTCGTTCTTTACCGGGTGTAATTGCGTATAACCCGAATCGGCCTTCATAAAATCCAGGAGATCATTGGATAGCTTTAACATCCGGTCGGCATTGGATTTGATGGATGCCAGTAGTTTTTTTTCCGAGTTCCGGTCGAGGTCATTGTCAAGCAGCATTTCTGCCGGGCCCATGATCATGGTGAGCGGTGTACGGATCTCATGGGAAACATGGGTGAAGAAGTCGGTTTTCATTTGCTGCAGCTCCCGCTGTTTCACATTAAGCGCGTGCTCATATTCCAGTTTCCGTTTTAAAGATGCCCTGGATTGGAGGAACCAGAAAACGGCACCTGTTGCCAGGAGAAACGTTAGCGCATAAAGGGAATAAGCCCACCAGGTTTTCCACAGCGGCGGCCTGATGGTAAAGCGTACCATTGGCCGGGCAAGATTCCAAACACCGTCATTATTGGCTGCTTTTACCAGTAAGGTATAATTCCCGGGCGGAAGGTTGGAATAGGTTGCAATATGTGCCCCCGTATAATTCCATTGCTGGTCGAACCCTTCCAGTTTATAGGCGGAGCGGTTTTTTTCAGGCTTAATAAAATTCAGAACGGCATAATGCAGTACCAGGTTATTTTCATCATGCGATAGTGTAAAGTGGGAGGGTACTTCCCGCGATAGGGCGGAGATTTTAAGGCCTGCTCCATTAACGGTTATATCAATCAGCTCTACGGGCGGGGGAACAGGATTGGCTTCAATCTGCCGGGGATCAAAGGATACCAGTCCATTGTATCCGCCAAAAAAAATGATCCCGTTCTGATCTATATACCGGGAATTATAATTAAAAGCCTGACCGGGCAGCCCGTCCTGCGTGTTGTAGATGGTAAATTGTTTCCGGGTGGTATCCAGCCTGGAAATGCCGTTGTTGGTACTGATCCATAAATTGTTTTGCCTGTCTGTAACAACTCCCACCACCTTGCTTCCGGATAGGCCGTTCTGTGTGGTAAAAGTGTGTGGCTGTGCGGTGGCCGGGTTTAAAAAGGAAAGACCGGAATAACTGCCGAACCAGATTACCTGGTTTTGGTCTTCTGTAATGCAGTAAATATAATCGGAAAATAGTTTGGGCTTTGTATGCTCCCGGGTATACTGAACCAGTTTGCCGGATACTGTAAATAATACATTCAACCCTTTTTTGGTGCCGATCCACATATTGTTTTTAGAATCCCGGTACAGGCAGGTAATGGCGTTGCTGCTCAGCTTTTTTCCGGGGTAGGCTTCTTCGAAAGTACGGAAGCTTCGGGTTGCGGGGTCGTAAATATTCACGCCGGCTTCTTCGTTACCGATCCAGATCCTCCCGTGTCCATCCTGCGCCAGGGTAATGATGTCGTCGGCATCGGGCGGCGCGTGTATATTGGTCTGACGGATCCGTTCGATGGTCCGGTGTAATGAATCGATCACATTGAGCTCGCCGTTGAAAAAGCCCACCCAGATCCTGTTTTTTTCATCCAGCAACATGGCTTTGATCAGGTTGGAACTGATGGAGAAGGGCGTGCCGTCATTCTTCAGATGGGTAAAGCGGTGGGCTGTCCGGTTAAAATAATTGATGCCTTCGGCTTCGGTTCCGATCCACAGGTTGCCGGAAGCATCACCGAGGATGGAGCTGATGATATTGCTGCTGATGCTGTTCGCATTGCGGTTATTCTGATAGCTGGTAAACGGTGTTTGATACCGGGTGGTCATATTAAGGCCACCGAAAAAAGTACCGATCCAGATATTTCCCTGCTGATCCTGGAAAATGTCGTGGATGGAATTGAAGTTGAGGCTCTGCGGGTCATCCGGATCATTGGTGCAGGTATGCAGGGTTTGATTTGCAGGGTTATAAATATTCAATCCTTTCAGCGTACCGATCCATACCCGGCCGTCTGCACTGCAAAGGATCTTGCGTATGGTGTTGCTTACCACGGATCCCTGCGGACTTTTTTGAGCGGTATAATGATGGGCCATTTTCTTATCTGCGGTAAAAAGATACACTCCCGCATTTTGCGTACCCACCCATAACTGATGGCTGCGATCGCAGGCAATGGCACTTACATTGATGTTATTGTAAATAGGTTGCAGACGGATCTTCTGTGTGGCACCGAGCTGATGCTTTGGGAACAGATACAGACCAGCGGCTGTTCCCAATAAAATATTGCCCGAAGAGTCACTGGTAATACACTGAACATTTCTTAACGCAGTAGCATCAATTCCTTGTGTCGTTTCTACCGGCATTGTATGAAAATTCCGGCCGGGTGTAATGATATTCAGCCCGGCGGATCCGGCAACCAGTATATTGTCCGGATTCAGTGGAAATATGGCTTTAATGATATTGCCGGCCTGTGCCGTTACCCGGGCTGTGGGTACTAACCGAAATGAATCGGTTCCCGGAAGATGGGCATAGAGTCCGTTATTGGTACCGATCCACAAATACCCGTTTCCGGAAACCAGCGACGTAATTTTGATGCTGGGGTTTATGGGATTGGATTCATAGAAGGATCGGTAGATCCGGATCGTTTTACCATCATAACGATTCAGGCCGTCCATGGTTCCGGCCCATATAAAACCCATGGCATCCTGGGAAACTGCTAATACGGACCGGTTGGATAATCCTTCTTCTGCAGTGATGTGGTTGAAACGGATCTTTTCCTGGGCATGCACCGGCATGCAATAAAAGATCCAAAGAAGCACCGTAAACGGAAATGCGGTTCGGTATCTGCAGCAATGCTTCATCATGGATGGGATATGCATCAAATATAAATCTTATTTGCCGATCTGAAAGAGTTGAAAGGGGCTGTAAATACAGATGCCGTTCCATCCAGGCAGCATGTTGAACGTTGGTTCTTGCCGGTAGGTGTTACCGGTGGCGCCCGGTAATCGATCCTGGTTTAGACCGGCATGGAGCAAGCAGCTTAAGTACACCGCTTATGGCTTCGTTTCACTACTCCACTTTATTTCGTTCTTTCGGATCTTCCAGATAAAACCGTCCAGGATATAATGCGTAAATTGGGGCAATGCAAGAAGTGGTACAAGAATGTTGAGCAGCTCTTTTCCGGGCTGGAAGTCTGCAAAATAGGAACCGCCAAAGGCTGCCCGGTGCTCCTTCCATACGGCAATATCCCAAAAGAATTCTTCGGTGAATGCCAGACCAAAAATGATCAGCAGGAAAAGGATGAGCCCTTTTTTTGAAAAGATCCGGTATAAAAAAGGGTTGGCTTCTTGCTGTTTTGAGTAAACCTTTTTGCCATGCACCCAAACAAGGGCCATATACGGAACGCCATGGCTTACAACATTGAGTAATGTAAAGGCCATATCTCCGTTATAGTATACGATTCCAAAGTACCAGGAGATAACCGTACCGGCCATAACCCCGAATTTGGGCAGGTTGAAGCGCCGGGATTTTATTGTTTGAATAACTAGGCGGATGAGGTAAACAGCCAGTATTGTAACGTAAATACTTTTAAGAAGGGGGAGCATGATGGTGCCGTTGAAATACACAAAATCCCCGGTAATAAACCAATTGAAATTACGGGGGCCAGACAGGTGCCAGTAAAGAAGCGGGTAAAGGGTAGCGCTGTAAATGACCACGCTATCCAGTTTTGCGGCAAAGGTTCCCTTGTTTTCGAAACGGCTGTATAAGCGCATAAAACCATATTGCTGCCGGATAAAATGGTATACTGCGGCATAGGCCAATACTCGCCAAAACCATAGCACACTAAAGTTATAAAGTAGCAGTCCCGCGGTAAATGCGATGAACGGGATAAGCCAGAGGATGGTGCCCTGTTTTTTTAATGCGTTCCGGTCGAAATAAGTGCGATAGAGGGTTGTATAAACGTGGCCAACATCGATCAGCAGCACCAGGAGCACCCAGCCGGTAAGCGACATCTGATCATTGTTTTGAAAAATGCCGGGAAACAGGACAATGATCAGCAGGCATGCAAACGGGGGCAGGAGGATGAAGAGCAGGTCTGTGCTGCTGTTTTGCAACCAGGGTTGCCGGTAGGGTTGTAAAGATGGTTTAACTGGCATGGATGATTTTTTGGGCCGCTTCAATGCCCTGGTAAAACCCTTCTTCAAAAATACTGATGCCTGCGTAATCGGTATGGGCAAAGAAGAGCTGGTCGCTAACCGGCTGACGCAATGCTTCGCGGAATGTTCCAAAGATATGCCCGGGTAAAGGCTTGGGCATGGCATGGCCCCAAACGGTAATATTTATTTCTTCAAGATCGTCTTCTATTTTCGGATGCACGGTTTTCAGATCGTCCACTACCTGCCTGCACCAGCTGTTGTAGCTGGTTTTATAGGCCGCTATGCGCGCTGCAGATGCGTCCGGATCTGTTAACGGAAAGTAATAGGTGATATTCTTATAAGGGGTTAACTGATCTACCAGCTGGTGTGTGGCGTCTACATAGCCCAGCGAACGGCTGTTATAGAGCACATTGTCCCAACACATTCCGGGCCAGCTTAAAACGGACGGCTGACGCAACTTCAGGTTGGCTACTACCCAGGGCGTATAAATAAATTTTTCTTTCGATAAGTTAAATGCTTCCTGGTCTTTCAGCAGTCTTCCGGTAATAAAAACAGGTGTTGCCAGGATGCATTTTTCTGCCAGGAGTCCTTTTACCTGCTTTGATTTGACATCCAGGTAATGAATCGCGATCTTTTTGCCTTTTTGAAAAACCGAGAGCACAAGACTGTTGACACGGATCTTTTTATCAAAGTCTTTTTTTAATTGTTCTACCAGGTAACCGTTGCCCTGTGGCCAGGTGATTACATCGCTGTGCGTGGCATTGACGCCTTTGCCTTTTCGGGAGGCGAAATAATGAATGCCTACCCAGGCACTGATCGAAGCGGCATCGCAACCAAAGTCATCACGGGTACAATAGTTCACATACCAGCGGAGGGCAGGGGCATTCAGGCCCTGTTCCTGGAGCCAGTTGCCCATAGTGATCGTATCCAGCCGGGTATATGCTGCATCGGTGCTTGAGCGGTCTACGGGGATGTCAAACATATAGCGCCCCCCGGCATCTTTCAGATACCGGTAATGCTCCATCAGGGCAAAGAATTTTTGGAACTGTTGCTGCTCTTCTTTGGTAATTCCTTTAACAGGCACCAAACCTTCCTGCCAGGTTCCGTTAATGAACAGGCGTTCCTGCGGATCGGCGCAGAGAAATTCCTCATTGTAGAAGGGAAGCTGGTCCTTGTCCCGGTATTGTATGACGTTTGATTCCTCTAAAAAATCGAGGTACTCCGTAAGATGATTATTAGGAATGGGTATATAGTGCGCACCCAGGGGATAGGCCGAAACTTCGTTTTTACCATTCGCTGCGTTTCCGCCGGCATGATCTTCGAGCTCCAGGATCGTAAAATCCTGTTTGCTCTGTTTATGCAACCACCTGCCGGCGCTCAGTCCACTGATGCCAGCCCCGGCAATAACCGTATGAATGGTTTCATAGGCTTGCGGAGCCGGAAATGTTTTCAGGTCCCTTAACAGGTGGCCCGTTTGCGCGGCCGCTCCGGTAATGGCTCCTTTGAAAGAAGTGGCCGGCCGCTTACAACCGGTTTCCGCAAGTAAGGCGGCGCTTCCGGCCATACAAAGTTCTATAAAGTTTCTTCGCTTCATCAGGAATCAAGATAATGGCTCCATTCGTCTTCAAAATAGGTTACCAGCGATTGGTTATTGAGCTTATTGATGGTAAGCGGTTTGGTAGGATGCATATCCGGCGGAAAGTAAAACATCTGCTCAATGCTCTGCTTGTTTGCAAAGCGCAGGTGGGGAGGAAGCTGTGAAAACCAGTCTTTTGTTGAATCCTTCATCGCCAGGATATAGCCCCAGTCGCCAAAGGATGGTACAAGGTTATGATAGGGTTTTGTAATGAACCCGCAGGACCGCAGCGTTGTGTCTACACACCAGAAACTATTGGGTGCTACATAAGGCGAAGTACTTTGAATGACGGCCATACCCCCTTCCTTTAGCCGGTTAAACAGGATTTTGTAGAACGTATTGCTGTAAAGCTTTCCGATTGAATAATTGGAGGGATCCGGAAAATCAACCACCACCACATCAAAGATTTGCTCCGATTTGCGCAACCAGGTAAAGGCATCGGCATTTAAAACGGTTAGTTTTTTGCTCTGCAGCGAATGATTATTTAATTCGGAGAAGCGTTCCTGTGTACTAAATAGCCGGGTCATTGCAGGGTCCAGGTCTACCAGCGTAATGGATTTCACATCCGGGTACTTCAGGATCTCCCGGGCGGCCATGCCATCACCGCCGCCCAGGATCAACACATGAGCCCGGTTTGAAACGGAGGATAATGCGGGATGCACGAGCGCCTCATGATAACGGTATTCATCCGCGCTGCTGAACTGGAGGTTGCCATTCAGGAACAGGCGGGTTTCGCGTTTGTTGCTCGTAATCACGATGCGTTGATAAGGGGTCGATTTGGAATATACGATGTTGTCTGCAAAACCGTTGGTTTCGGCCTGTTCCATGATCCGGTCGGCATATACAAAGGTGATCAGCTGCACAAGGATGATGCAAACAGATGCTGCTGTCAATGCCCGGTGGTTCTTTAATTCCGGCCTGAACTTAAGCGAGAGGTACAATCCTACCAGTGTATTCATCATCCCGAAAAACAGGGCGGTTTTAATGAGGCCCAGTTGGGGCACAAAAACCAGCGGAAAAATAAGACTGGCGAGCAATGCGCCAATATAGTCAAAGGTAAAAACACGGCTTACCAGCTCCTTAAAAGCAACCTTGCCCTGTAAAATGCGCATCAGCAGCGGAATTTCGAGGCCTACCAGTATACCCGTAATGCAAACAAGCGCGTAAAGAATGATCCTGAAGGAAGCTGCAAGCGGAAACACATAAAACAAAATGACCGCACTGAATCCGCCGATAAGTCCTACAAGCAGTTCGATTTTTATAAACCAGGACAAAAGATGCCGTTCCAGGTATTTAGAGAGGAAAGAGCCAATCCCCATTGAAAAAAGATATACACCAATAATGGTGCTGAATTGGGTTACGCTATCGCCCAATACATAGCTGGCAAGCGTGCCCGCCACAAGTTCATAGATGAGACCGCAGGAAGCGATTACAAAAACGGCCAGCAGTAAAATGAGCTGGTTGTTACTTTTGGGAAGCCGCATGTTAATGAATGGCAGATGCAATGATGATGGCCACGGATAACATAAAGCACCCCGCCAGTACGGCCAGCGCCATATTTTTATTTTCCAGTATTTCCTTCCGGATATTGTGCCTGGGGGTTAATACCTCTACCAGCACAAAAGCAACTATAAGGATGGCAATGCCAAGCGCCGAATAGATGATCGAATTGATTACAGGTTGATACATATAGTTGAAATTTAATGTTATTTGTGATAAGCGCCGGTTTTTGAAGAACCATAGCCGTTGCTGTTACTGTTGCTGCCTCCAAACATCCGGTTTCCATAATAATCATACCAGGTCATGCTCAGGACACATGCAATGATAACCAGGATGAACCACCGGTAATGGAACAACGGATTGTTGGAGTTGAATATGTTGAATCGTTTCATGTGTATTATGCGTTCCAGCGTTTGTTTTTATTGTAATTGCTGATCAGAACATGTACTACACCGGTGATACATACGATAAGGATGACGGCGTTCAGGTTCCGGTGTACGGGTACATCGTACAATGTTTGGATGCTAACCTCATTCATAGGCCGCTTGGAGTCGCTGACTCCCTCAAACTCGATATAATAGTTTCCTTCCGGGATATCAGTGAGCAGTTCCGAGCCTTCTGTACTGCCCTCTGACCAGCGTTCACCTTCTTCGATACCGCTATAAAAGGACAGGGTTCTGGAAAAATGAAACGAAAGTCCTTTGTCGGTGTTCACGAGGGTTCCGCTGACCTCAACCCAGCTGTCTGACAGATCCGGTGCACGTAGTTTGAGTTCAATATTACTCAGGTGTTTGTTCAGGTGAAATTTATTACTTGTGTATGTCTGTTTTACAGAATCTTCGAAATTGAACGTAGTGAACAGGATAGACTTGCTTTGCTTGCTCATCGCTGAAACCATATGCAGCACCAGCAGCAGCACAATGGCGGCTACGCCCATTTTTATAACCCCCGCCAGATCCACGATCATCAACGGCTGCACACTTCCTGTTCCATAGCGGGCAGGCGGCGGGGTGGTCATCCGGAACGCTTTTTTTACCTCCGCGGGATTGATATGTTCGCCGTAGAACCAGCACTCCTCCCATCCCGATGTTTCCTCTATCAGGGTTTGTGGCGGATAAACAAATTCACGCACATACGTCTGACGGGTATGATGAAGGTTGTAAATATGCGCTCCCCAGGCAGCCGTTACCCGGTAGCGGTATGCATTGTAAAGATCAAAATGATTGTCGTTCTCAACAATATAATCCTTCCCTTTTTCGGTTATCAGGGGCGGCCGGGGCCATTCTTTTACATACACCCAATGGCCTTTATATTCACTAAGGTAGGAAAAGCCTTCCACCGGATTAAAAAGTGTATATTCTGTCCAGCTGGGATAATCGCCGGAAGTTTCCTCTTTGATGCAGCATCCGGCAACCGTAAACGGGATCTTGTTTAACGAACCTGTCATACCCGGTAACAGGTAGGGCAGGCTGTGGTTGTCCTTGAACCTGTCTTCTTTCAACGCTTCAAACCGTTGCTCAAAATAGTTATACGTATACTGCGCCCGGCAGGACGAACAAACTATATTTCGCGTATACGGAACGGTAATACTGGTAAGCGTTGTATGGCATTGGATACAAGGGAAGGAAACCTCAAAGGGTGTAGTGGCCGTATGTTCAAATTTAAAACCGTCGGGTTCAAGAAATTCCAGCTCAAACAGGGCCGACAAGTTGTCCTTATAATATATGATCTCCAGGTAACCGTCCTCCTCGCTAAACAGCTCCGCGGTATGAAACGGCAGTTGGGGTTCCGGCATGCAAATAGCGCCTTCAACGCTCAGCTGGTCGTATACCGATTTCCGTACCAGGCGATAGGGGCGGTTCCCGTTGAGATAGATCGTGGCGCCGGCATCTGAGCGGTTTACCTGTATCCAGCCCGGGTAATCTTCTGTTTCCAGCTTGCGAAGCATACTGTAATGTCCATAGCCTTCAGAAAGGATCGTAGTGTCGCCGTTTTCAAAAACGGCGGTCCAGTAGCTGAATGCTCCATGCGCACTTTCGGCAAGAAGACGACCGCTCAGGGCAAATTTTTTGCGTTTCCAGCTGCCGGTTGTTCCCGGCTTCAGGTAATGGTATCCTTCCGGTACCAGTTCGCGTATGGGGCCTGTTGCGGCAACGGCCTGCTTCGTATCTGGTGAAATGGTTACAATTGTTCCGCATTCACAGGCCTCAACAAGGATGTTTTCTCCCGGCAGGTAAAGTGCTTTATTACAGTGGGGGCATTGAAGCATTGCTTATCGTATTATCCGTTGTTCCGATTCAATGGTGGCGTTGTAGAATGAAACTACCTCGTTGAAAATACGATCAACGGTTTCATCATTACTGCGCTCGTGGTTACTCAGGTAAATATCCAGGTTTACAAGATCATGCTCCGGCCAGGTGTGGATAGAAATATGGCTCTCGCTCAAACATACAACGGCCGTAAATCCCTGGGGTGAAAAGTTATGGTACACTTCCCCCAGTTTGTTGAGGGCGAATGCCGCTATCATACGATCCGCAAGCTTTTTAAAGCTTGTATAGTCGTTGGTTTTAGCCTGGTTGCTTGTTTTTAAGGTCGCAATTATGTGCGTTCCTGGTTTGTACATGAATTTCAATAGGTGAATTTACAAAAAATGTTCAACCATTTTATCCAGCGGGCTACTTTCTTTAAAAAAGGCGGTTAGCTTTTCAATCACCCGTTCCACCAGTGCATCCGGGCAGGAAGCGCCGCTGGTCATTAGGATCTTTATGGGAGTATGTGCGGGAAGAAAATGCTTTGTGAGCAGCTCCTGTTTGGTATGAAAATTATAATGAAGGATCTCATCCCGGCTCAGGATCTTTTCCGCATTGTTGATAAAATAAGTGGGTAGCTTTTCTTCACAGAGTTCTACGAGGTGCGAGGTGTTGGATGAATTATAACCGCCCACCACAATGGCAAAATCCGCCGGGGTCTGCAGCATTTCACTTACCGAGGTCTGGTTATCGTTGGTGGCATAGCACAGGGTATCCCGGGTATCGGCAAACCGTTCGGCCAGGTTCTCTTTGGTCAGTCCGTACTTTTCAATCATCACCTGTTTGAGGTAGTCGGCAATGGCCTGGGTATCGCTGGCCAGCATGGTGGTCTGATTGACTACACCTATACGGTTCAGGTCCCTGGTAATGTTGAATCCTTCGCTGTACTGGCCTTTGAATTCGGTATAAAAATCCTCGGGTGGTTTTTCACCGGAAATATATTTCGACAGCTCGATGGTTTGCGCCATATTCTTTACCACAACGGAAGGAGCATTGAATGCGGCATGCGAAAACGTGGCCCGGGTTTCTTCATGGGCAGGCTTTCCATGAATCACAATGGAATAATCTTTTTTGGCGATCACCTCACTTCGGTTCCATACTTTTTCCACGAAAGGGCAGGTTGTATTGTATTTTTCCGTGTGAATGCCGATGTTATTTAGTTTTTGCTCGATCTCCAGCGTGGTGCCAAAAGCCGGGATGAGCACGATGTCCTCGGGGGTAAGTTCTTCAAAAGCAATGATCTGCCGGCCATGCGTGTCCTGCAGAAAATGTACGCCCCTTGAAAGAAGGTCCTTATTCACCTGGGGATTATGGATCATTTCGCTGAGCAGGAAGATCCGTTTTCCGGGATTTTCATCAATGGTTCTGAAGGCGATTTCAATAGCATTCTCCACGCCGTAGCAAAACCCGAAATGCCGGGCCAGGTAAATCTGTACCGGGCCAAAATCCAGGAACGTAGGCGAGAAGTCTTTTTTAAGCTTGTCTCTTTCCTTACGTTTTCTTTTTATTGCGGAAATCAACGGGCTCCTGTAAAAAACAGGTACATCAAACTGCTTCATCCGGCAAAATTACTTGATATCTTTTAAAGCACCACAACGGAGTTATGATTCCGGATTTCAGCCCCCCGGACATGGCGCCGGCAAGGTTCCCCGGAATCTGAATGCTCAATTCTGGAATCTGGAATCTGAACTCTTAAATCTCAAAAAAACAATTATCTTCAGGCAAAAGATGCAACATGAGCAAATGGTATTTACCTGCAACGTTGCTTTTGATAACGGGGGCTTGTAAGCTGATGCCCGGGGAGGATCATAAAAAAGAACCAGAAGGAAAATCAAAAACGGCAACAATGACAGCGGAAACAACAGACTGGAAACATACGACCAATATATACGAAGTAAATCTGCGGCAGTATACACCGGAAGGCTCATTTAACGCATTTGCGGCGGCCCTGCCCCGGTTAAAGGACATGGGTGTAAAAACCCTTTGGTTTATGCCTATTACACCCATCGCAAAAGAAAAAATGAAAGGCACCCTGGGAAGCTATTATGCCTGTTCCGATTATACAGCAATAAATCCTGAATTTGGTACACTGCAGGACTTTCAAAACCTGGTAAAACGGGCACACGAAATGGGCTTTAAGGTCATCATCGACTGGGTGGCGAATCATACGGGATGGGATCATGTGTGGACTCGTTCGCACCCTGACTATTATTTAAAAGACAGTGCTACAGGTACGTTTAAGGTGGCCAGCGGGATGGATGATATTATCGAGTTAAATTATGGTAATCCGGAATTGCGGAAGGCCATGATCGATGCGATGAAATTCTGGGTGCAGCAGGCAGATATCGATGGGTTCCGGTGTGACCTGGCTTCCTGGGTGGAGCTGGATTTCTGGAAAGAGGCCCGTCCGCAGCTGGATGCCGTAAAACCATTATTCTGGCTGGGAGAATACGATGAGCTGGAGAACCCCGATTACGGAAAGGTATTCGATGCCAGTTATTCCTGGAAATGGATGCATAAAACCGAAGACTTTTTTAAGAAGCAGCAACCATTGTCGGAACTATACGACCTGCTGCAACAATATAACACTATTGGCGATTCCAGTATGCGTGCCTGGTTTACCTCAAATCATGATGAAAACAGCTGGAACGGAACCGAGTATGAAAAATATGGAGACCTGGCGAAACCGCTGGCGGTGTTCAGTTGTACCTGGAACGGTATTCCGCTGGTGTATAGCGGACAGGAAATACCATTGAAGGGAAAACGGTTGCAGTTTTTTGACCGGGATCCGATTCCCTGGCCGGGCAATCATGTGGCACAAACGGATGGACTGGCATTGCATTCTTTTTATAAAGTATTGTTGAATTTACATACCACCAATCCTGCATTGCGGGGTGGCGATCCTGCTGTGACCACTTTTAAACTAACGACCACTGCAGATGATAAGGTGTTTGCTTATCTGCGTAAGAATGGTGATCACGAAGTGCTGGTGGTATTGAATTTTTCCGACGCATCAAACCTGTCTGTCCAGATCACGGATGCTCATTTAACCGGTTCGTTTACGGATGTTTTTTCCGGAACTACCCGTGATTTTTCCAATACAAAAAGTTTTGAACTGCAGCCGTATGGATACCTGATTTACGAAAAACGATAGGAGGGATATTATATTTCAGGTTCCAGGTTTTAAGTTTCAGGTTAGATTTCGTTTTACACTTGATGTGACGGGGCAGGTTTATATTCCGCAACGTAATCAACTGAAAACGGATGACTGAAAACTGAAAACTGGATGTTCCAGGTTGGATTCTGTCTTACACTTGATATGGCGGGACAGATTTAGATCCCGGAACAAAATCAACTGAAAACTGATTGCTGAAAACTAATGACTGAAAACCACTGTCTACCCGTTACTATGTATATAATCCTTTAAATGATTGATGGTTTCCTTCTGCTGAAGAATGGTTTCTTTTACAACATCGCTGATCGAAATGATGCCGGCCAGTTGCCCGTTGATAAATACCGGCAGATACCGGATATTCTTATCACTCATCAGTTCCATACAATGTTCCACCGAATCCTCCGGAGAGATATGGGGCAGTTCGGTCGACATAATCTCCTCCACGGTAGTATCTGAAGAATGTTTCCCCTTCAGAATGACCTTTCGGGAATAGTCGCGCTCGGTGATGATGCCCAGGTAGTTTTCTCCATTTCGTACAACCAGGGCGCCAATATTTTTGTCGGCCATTAATTCCAGCGCATGGTAAACAGAAGTAGACGGAGCAATGCTGATTGCATCATGCCCTTTACGGGCAAGAATATTGGAGACCTTAGCCATAGCAATGATTTAGAACAGCAATATATCAAAAATAGCGCAGAAAACCTAATCGGATTATCGGCCGATGGCTAAATGATAAACGCCGAATGCTGGATGCTAAATGTCAAATGCCGAATGCTGAACGCTGAATGCTTTTCATCAAACAAGTGCTTCCGCGCTGTAATCTTTGATCACATTATACAGGGTGCCTCTTTCCACCGGCTTCCGGTGTGCCTGCTGAATGAGTACCACCAGATCCTGTGTAGACATTGAAGGTACCTGTTCCTCGGCGCCGGCCATGGAATAGATCTTCGTGGTATCATCAATGGTGCCGTCGAGGTCGTTTACACCAAAGGAAAGCGACAGCTGGGCATTTTGCCGCCCCAGCATGGGCCAGTAGGCCTTCAGGTGCGGAAAATTATCCAGGTAAATACGCGCAATGGCATAGAGCCGCATGTCTTCCACAAGCGTAGATTCGGATACATGGCTCATATCATTGTCTTTGTTACGGAATTTTAGCGGGATAAACGTATTAAAGCCGCCGGTGCGGTCCTGCAGTTCGCGAAGCCGGCGCATATGGTCTACCCGGTCTTCAAAGCTTTCAATATGCCCGTAAAGCATGGTGGCATTGGTATGCATCCCCAGCTCATGGGCGGTACCATGGATGTTTAACCAGCCGTCGGCATCCACCTTATCCGGACAGATCTGCGCGCGTATTTCCGGGGCAAAGATCTCGGCACCACCACCGGGAAGGCTTTCCAGCCCGGCATCCTTCAAATATTCCAATCCTTCCCGCACGGTTTTTTTGGCCTTTCGGAACATATAATCCAGCTCAACCGCGGTAAATCCTTTAATATGAAGACCGGGCCGGTGTGCTTTTATTTTCCGGAGCAGTTCCGCAAAGAACTCCAGGTTCATTTTAGGATGTACGCCTCCTACAATATGTACTTCCGTTACCGGTTCATCGTCGTATTTCTTCACAATGTCCAGCATCTGCTCCAGCCCCAGTTCCCATGCCTCATCGCGGTGCGCATATAAGCGGCTGTAGCTGCAAAAATTGCAGGTATAAATACAGGCATTTGTCGGTTCTATGTGAAAATTCCGGTTAAAATACGTAATATCTCCATGTAGCCTTTCGCGTACAAAATTGGCCAGTGATCCTACAAAGCCCAGGCTGCCTTTTTCAAAAAGGAGCAGGGCTTCTGCATCCGTAATGCGCTGGTTATCGTAAACTTTTTGAGCGATGTTTTTCAGATCGGTATCTTCCGTTAAAATAGATGTCTCTAACACTGCTGCCATGCTGCTTATTTTTTGCAAATTTAGCGCTTTTCGCGTTCGGGGTTTCACGTTTAAAGCCCAAAGTTTCAGGTTCGGTTGTTTAGCCGGCATCCGCGCGGGGAATCAGGCATCGCACAGCAGGAACAGCCCATCAGGAGCCCTGCTAAATCTAAAACAGCCTTCAGTTGTCGGTTTTCAGCCATCGGCCGCTGTGCAGGAGCGCATCGATCCGTTTTCCCGCACCAGGTGTTAACCGGGGGGGGCAGGAACTTTGAACGCCGGGCCTGAAACCCTGCAGCTTCCCCGGAAGATTTTCATAAAACTTCGGGTTTAATAGCTATCTTCAATGGTTGTATAGTAAATAACGAGACTAAAGTTCATTTATGAGCATAAAACTAAGATTGACGATCATCAATTTTTTACAGTTTTTTATCTGGGGGTCCTATCTTACTTCAATAGGAGGATATATGTACTCCACGCTTCATTTTAAAGGGGAACAGATCGGTACCGTATTTTTAACATTAGGAATTGCCTCTATTTTTATGCCTCCTGTGCTTGGCATTATTAGTGACAGGTGGGTGAATACAGAACGGCTCCTCGGCCTGTCACATATAGCCGGAGCCGGAGCACTCTACTATACCGCTACATTATCTGAACCGACCGAAATGTTTTGGGGAATGTTGCTCGTTTGCATTACCTATATGCCAACGATATCACTGAACAATGCGGTGGCTTATCATATCTTAAAAAACAACGGACTAGAGCCGCAAAAAGATTTTCCTCCGATACGAGTATGGGGTACTATTGGATTTATTGCTGCTATGTGGTTAACCGATCTGTTTCACTGGACGCTTACCAACGGCCAACTGATCTTTGCGGCGGGAAGTGCGTTGGTAACCGGGATGTATTGTTTTACACTACCTCCCTGCAAGCCGGAAAATCAGGGTCCCAGATCGCTTGCCGCAGCGTTTGGAGTAGACGCCTTTCGTCTTTTTAAAATACCCAAGATGGCTATCTTTTTTATCTTCTCTATGTTTTTAGGAGCGGCTCTGCAAGTCACCAATCAATGGGGGGTGCCATTTATTGATCATTTTAAATTTGATCCTGTTTTTGCTGATACTATCGGAGTAAAGTATCCGAATATATTAATTTCGATCTCTCAGATATCTGAAACTGCGTTTATTGTTACCATCCCCTTCTTTTTAAGAAAATATGGAATTAAAACGGTAATGCTGATGAGCATGTTTGCCTGGTTTCTGCGTTTTGGCTTGTTTGGCATCGGCGACCCTGGAAAGGGGCTGGTATTTCTAGTTTTGTCGATGATTGTGTACGGCATGGCCTTCGACTTTTTTAACATATCCGGTTCGCTTTTTATAGAGAAAGAGGCACCTTCAAAAATAAGAGGAAGTGCACAGGGGGTCTTTATGATGATGACGAATGGAATTGGGGCCATGATCGGAAGTTTTGGAAGCGGGTGGCTGGTGCAGCATTTTACACAGGAAGAAACTACCAACTGGACAACAGTCTGGTTTATTTTTGCTGTGTATGCATTGGCTGTCGGAGTTCTTTTTGCTTTAATATTCCGGTACCGGCACAACCCCGAAGCGGTAGAAAAGGCCGCAATGCACTAAATGAACGGCTGTTAGCGGTCATTTGTCAGGCCTTTTACCTGTATTGACATTTTCTGCACAACTTTTTGTCAATATTGCCTGTTATTAAAATGGGAACTAAATTTGTAATTCGTTTTCAACAATTAATCAATTAAAATATTCGAAATGGCAAAAGAGTTTAATGATTCCAACTTTCAAACAGAGGTTTTGGACTCTGATAAATTAACGGTGGTGGATTTTTGGGCAGAATGGTGCGGCCCCTGCCGTGCAATCGGGCCGGTGATTGAGGAATTATCCAAAGAATATGAAGGAAAGGTAAATATCGGTAAAGTGAACGTAGATGTAAATCCCCAGGTTTCCATGAATTACGGAATCACTTCCATTCCTGCCATCCTGTTTATCAAAAATGGCCAGGTAGTGGATAAGCTGGTAGGTGCACAGCCTAAAGGTAACTTTGTAAAGAAGATCGAATCACATCTGAATTGATCCGGACAAACAGCTTAACTTTTTAAAGCCCCGTCGAGTTTTTCGCGGGGCTTTTTTGTTGGCGGGGCCAGTTAGCCGGAAGCATATCCGGTTACTGCAAATACCAGAATGGGCCGGGGAATACTGCCGGAACGCAGCATAACGGAACAGAATCCCGGAGGGAAATCGATTGCGCAAAAAAAGATTACCGGATAAGAATCGTACCCGTTTTTGACCGGAATGCGCGCCGGCACTGCGTTTCGGGCGAAAGCTTACAGGCTGCAAGGTGTATCGGATATGGTGGCTGCAGCAGAAAAAAAAATATCTCCGGGTACTAAATACCAAAAACCTGCTAATTTTATTCTATCCGGATTCGCAGGAAACAGGATTACTGAACGTCTAATTTTCTGATTTTTGTAGTGAAACATTTATCCATTAAAGACATTGCCCGGCTTGCAGGGGTTGCTCCATCTACGGTTTCGTTCGTTGTGAACGGCAAACACCAGGAGATGCGGATCAGCGATGAAATGGTCAAGCATATCCAGGCCATCATAAAAAAAACCGGTTATATTCCCAACCGGGCTGCTGCAAGCCTCCGTACAGGAAGAACCCATGTCATCGGGCTGATCGTGGAAGACATCGCCAATGCTTTTTTTGCATCCCTGGCCAAGTCGGTTGAATCGGTGGCTGCCAAAGTCGGCTACCGCGTGGTTTATGGAAGCACGGAAAACGACGACGGGAAGGGCAATGATTTGATCCAGTTGCTGGCCAAGCAGGTAGATGGCTTTTTGATTACACCTTCCACGGGTATGAAAGCCGGGGTGCAGGCATTAAAAAAGACCCGGAAACCGCTGGTGCTGATCGACCGTTATTTTCCGGATGAGGACATCCCGTTTGCACTGGTAGACAATTATGGGGGCGTAAGCCAGGCCACGGAATACCTGATTGCGAAGAAGAAGAAACATATTGCTTTTGTTAATGTAGCGCTGGACCAGGTGCAGATGAGTGAGCGGGAGCGGGCCTTTGTGGATGTAATGAGCAGTCGCGGATTGTTTCATAAAAAACTATTGTTACGGCTTCCGTATTACCAGGATAAAACCCAATATGAACCGCGGATCCGCAGCTTTCTTCAAAAACAACCCGAGATTGATGCCATTATTTTTGCAACCAATTACCTGGGAATGTTTGGGATCAAAGCGCTCAAAGACCTGGACATTGCCATTCCCGGAAAGGTAGCGGTACTCAGCTTCGACGACACCGATCTTTTCCGTTTTTCCTCGCCGGCTATTTCGGTCATCAGCCAACCGGTACAGGAGATTGCCGCGCAGGCGATGCGGCTGCTGCTGGACCAGATGAACGCCAACCCAAAGAAAAAAGCCGCGGACGAAGGCGTGCTGGTCCCCCCTGAACTGATCTTACGAAATTCCGTATAAAAAATTTTGTTAATTAAAATTATCCCTTTAATTTTAGTTTTTGCAAAAACGATTTTGTTGGTTTTTCAAAAACTAGGGAAACTGTTAAAAATTTGAAGGATACTTTAATTCAATGAAGGACGGAATATTAAGTCTGACGATGATTGCTTGTAAGCGAACGCTGTGAAATGAAAGGTACTGGACAAAACAGGCCTGTTTGAGATTTTCAGATTTAAAATTCAGGAAGTAAACATTTAAGGATCATTAGTCAGGAGGCGAAACCGATCGCGTTAACTAGCTTATTAAACGATTAAGCTCTGCGGAAGGCGTATGCGCAGGCGATTGATGCGCGTAGCAGATAAATCATGTTCACGGTATTAAAAATCAATAATTGTATTTCTATGAGTGTACACAAAACTTTGATGCTCTGGATTTTCATTCTTTTTTTTGGAGCTATTCCCGGTTTGCTGAATGCACAGGAAACGGGTACGATTGCCATAACAGGTACGGTAAAGGATAAACTGGATGTTGTTATGGAGGGCGTAACGATCTCAAATTTACGTTCTGGTGAAGCGGTTGTGACAAATGCACAGGGGCAGTTTTCTATCCGCGCCAATAAGGGCGATTCGCTAACGGCTTCTTATGTGGGTTATCAAGTATTCCGGTGGGTATTTCGGGAGCGAATCGTTGAAAATATTGCGTTGGAAGCCATCGCCGGAAGCCTGAATGATGTGGTGGTGGTAGGGTATGGACGTCAGAAAAAAGTAAGCTTGGTGGGTGCGCAATCTACCATAAAGGCGGAAGAACTTCAACACCCCGTAGCAAACCTGAGTACCATGCTGGCCGGTCGCATTGCGGGGTTAGTAGGAGTGCAGCGCTCCGGGCTGCCGGGAAGTAATTCAGCCGACGTTTGGATAAGGGGCATTCAAACATTTGGCGGCAGCCAGAGTGGAGCCTTAATCATCATTGATGGTATACAGGGGCGCGATTTAAACAGTATTGATCCGGAAGATATCGCTTCTTTCACAGTATTAAAGGATGCAGCGTCTACGGCCGTTTACGGATCGCTGGGGGCGAATGGTGTAGTATTGATCACTACAAAAAAGGGAAAGACGGGTAAGATCAACCTGATGGCCAACTACAATGAGGGCGTAACGAGCTTTACCAAGGTGCAGGAAATGGCCGATGCAAAGACATATATGAATATAAAAAATGAGGCTATGATAGCTTCCGGTCTTCAACCGCAGTTTTCACAGGCCTATATCGACAGTACATTATCTGGTACGGCAAATCCTTATGTGTATCCGAATATTAACTGGATCGATTATTTATTCAATAAGTACTCATCAAATAGGCGGTTTAATTTCAGCGCTTCAGGAGGTTCGGAAAATACCAAGTTCTATACTTCGGTAGCGTACTATAATGAGGCTTCGCTTTTGAAAACGGATCCCAATGTAGACTATGACGCGGGTACCCGTTTCCAGCGCTATAATTTTACGTCCAATATTGATATGAACTGGACAAAAACCACGAAGTTCAGCCTGGGTATCACGGGTTATATTACCAATTTTAACGAGCCCGGCAGCGGAGCGGGACAGGCGTTTGTTCAGGCGATGAATGCGAGCCCCGTGTTTTACCCACCAATGTATCCGGGGAATCTGGTTTCTGGTATCGCTTACGGAGCTACACCCTCTCCAAATCCCTGGGCAGCAGTTACACAAACCGGGTATGTAAAAAGATTCCAGTCGAAAGTGCAAAGTAACGCAAGGCTGGAGCAGGATCTCAGTTTCTGGCTGAAGGGCCTTTCGGTAAATGGAACGTATTCCTTTGATGTGTTCAACGAGTCGTTCCAGTACCGGAGAAGGAACCGGAGCATCTATTATCTCAACCAGGCACAGCATTATAAGGAGGACGGATCATTGAACCTGGAGCAGATGATCAACGGGTCGGACGATCTGGGTTTTGGAATCGGCAATGGGGGCGTGCGGCAGTTTACGGCCGAAGGGCAGCTTTTATATGATCGTACTTTTGGTGCGCATCATATTACGTCAACTCTGGTGTATAACCAGCTAAGCCAGATATATCCTTTCGAGGGCGATTTAAAGCAGTTTATTCCGCACCGGCAGCAAAACTATGCCGGAAGGGCAACGTATGCCTACAAGGATAAATACTTTGGTGAGGTGAACATCGGATATAACGGTTCTGAAGATTATGCGCCTTCCCGCCGATTTGGATTTTTCCCTTCTTTTGGGGTGGGTTGGGTATTGTCGAACGAGAAGTTTTTTGAACCATTGTCCAACGTTTTTCAATTCTTTAAACTCCGTTATTCTAATGGTATAGCGGGTGCTCCCGGAACGGGGTTACGTTTTGGATATCTTACACTGATTACGACAGGTGCGCGAGGTATCAGCTTTGGTTTGCCGGGTAACAGCACCGGTATATCCGGGATTAATATCTCTCAATATGGAGCCGATGTTTCCTGGGCCACAGCTCACACACAGGATCTGGGATTGGAATTTAATGTGTTCAACAATAAATTATCATTTGTGTTGGATTACTTTAAATCGTACCGCACCGGTGTATTCCTTACACGCGCTGATTTCCCCAGCTATGCAGGGTTGCAGTATAACCCCGTTGGAAACTACGGTACGGTGGATGCTTCAGGCTTTGACGGAACCGTGGAGCTGAAAGCCATCCCGCTGGGGCTGAAATCCAACATTTCATTCAGAGGTACGTTTACCTATAATACCGATGTGCTGGTAGAGAATAAACAGGCTCCTTTTGCAGATCCTTACCAGGAACGCCGTGGGCAGAATATCCTTGCGCAGTTTGGATATGTGGCAGAGGGACTGTTTCAAAGCCAGGCAGAAATAGAGAACAGTGCAGATCAGAGCGCGCTTGGAAATCCACGCGTAGGAGATATAAAGTACAAGGATTTGAACGGAGACGGTGTAATCAATGTATACGATCAAACAAAAATCAGCCGAGGCGATGTACCCAATCTGGTATATGGGTTTGGCTTCAATGTAAATGTGGGACAGTTTTACCTGAGCGCCTTCTTCCAGGGACTTTCGGGCGCTTACCGTACCATTGGCGGCATTGCCCGGGTGCCCTTTAGCGGCGGCGGAAATGACGGCAACGTGTATGCAAATATTGTAGACCGGTGGACGGAAGATAATCATGCCGAACATCCATTCTATCCCCGGTTGGGCTTTAACAGTAATGCCACTGCAAATAATAACCAAACAAGTACCTGGTGGGTAAAAGATATCAGCTTTATCCGGTTTAAAACCTTAGACCTGGGGTATAATTTACCCAGGGGAAGTTTTAAACGGATCGGTATGCAAAATGCAAGGATCTACTTTTCCGGGGTGAACCTGCTTTACTGGAGTCCCTTTAAGCTTTGGGATCCGGAAATGAATACGGGGGATGGAAACACATACCCCAATACAAGAAACTTATCAGTAGGGATCCAAGCTAATTTTTAATCTTATGTAAATTCTGAATACAATGAAAAGTAGAATTATTATCATCGTCATTGTGCTGAGTGCATTGTCTATTTCCTGTAAACGATTCCTGGACCAGATCCCGGATAATATTTTAAAGGAAGAAGATATTTTTAAATCGCTTGTTAACACCCGGGCTTACCTGGCACAGGTATATACCAATATGCCCGATGATTTCAGCAGCCGGTTTGCGCCAAGCAATTATGCCGGACCCTGGACGGGCGCTTCCGACGAAGCGAACTACTGGTCGCTCTCCTGGGTAATGTCTAACGCGCTTAACCAAAGTACCTGGGATAATAACATCGGAGGCACTTATTGGATCAATTGGTATAAGCCCATAAGGACTGCAACCGACTTTATCAAGAAAGTTGATGGCGCCAATCCCAATGAGGTAAACGCAATGATCCGGATGCACTACAAAGGAGAGGCACGAGCAATGAGGGCTTTGTTTTATTTCTGGATGTTGCGTCTTTACGGGCCATTGATCATTCTTCCTAACGAAGTGCCGGTTAATGGTAGCGGAGATGAGATCTTTTTTAAACGTTCTACCTTCGATGAGTGTGTGAATTATGTGGTAGGGCAGCTGGATTCGGCCTACAATGAAATCAAACAATCGGTGGCGGGCAGTCCGCAGGCGCCGGATCAGCCGCTTACCTACAACAATACAAAGGAGTGGGGGCGTGTTACTACCGGTGTTTGTAAAGCTTATAAGTTCCAGGTATTAATGTTAGCTGCAAGCCCGTTGTTTAACGGGAATAAGGAACTGGCATCCTTAAAGAACCAGGACGGCACACAGCTGATTAATCAAACCTATGATCCGAATAAGTGGAAACTGGCAATAGATGCGGCAAAAGACTTTTTAAACGAATTTGATAATAAGACCTATTCGCTTTACAGGGAATCCGATAGCGATCCCTGGGTAGCCGCCTATAAATCCTGCAAAAACGTTATGATAAAGGATTGGAACTCGGAATGGATATTTGCAAAATCGATGGCCAGTGCGGGTGATTATTGGTACGATATTACCCCGAAGCTGGTTGGGTATGGCAATACGGTAGGCAAGGGTGCCGGCTTCCTTTCCGTAAATCAATCAATGGTGGATGCCTATAACATGAGAAGCGGATATCCGATCACACATCCCGAATCTGGATATGTGAACAGCGGTTTTTCTGATTTTAAATCACCGTATGACGTTAAAGCAAGATCCACATTCAATCAGTGGGTAAATAGGGAAGCCCGGTTTTATGTGGGTGTTACCTACAATAAAAGTTACTGGCAAAACCAGGGGGGAAGCTCTACCGAAGTGATACCCGTTTTTGAGCTGAGCGGTAATTCCGGTAAAACACAGAGCTCCTGGGATGTAACCTCCACCGGGTATGTGGTGCGGAAGCAACTTGCTAATAGCGGTGACAGCAGGGGATGGGTGCATCTCCGGCTTGCCCAGATCTATCTGGATTACGCAGAGGCATTGAATGAGGCAGATCCAGGTAATCCGGATATATTGAAGTACCTGAACCTGATCCGGGAGCGCGCAGGGGTTGCGCAGTATGGAAGCGGTGCTAATGCTATTCCGCTGCCTTCAGGACAGCAGGAAATGCGCGAAGCCATCCGCCATGAGCGAATGGTAGAACTGGCGTTTGAAAATGTCCGTTATTTCGACGTACGCAGATGGAAGATTGCACCGCAGACCATGGGCGCTGATGTATATGGCATGAATGTATACGCTGACGGGAATGACTTTTACAAAAAAACACTGGTGCAAAAGCGGCGGTTTTTGCCCAGGGACTATCTGTGGCCCATACCCAATGATGAAGTTTTAAAAGATAAATACCTGGTGCAAAATCCCGGATGGTAAGTAAAACAGATATACGCTGATATTTATACTCTATCACAATTAAAGCAATACACATGAAGTGTTTTAATACAAATATGTTCTTTATGCGAATGCTGTTTTGGGCGGTTGTGGCCGGCTGTAGCGGCTTACTTATGACGGGGTGTGCCCGGTCAAAGGACCTGTATTCACCTGAAGAAGGAAGCATATATATGCCGCAGGCATACCAGGACCGGTCTGTAATGACCCTGTATAAAATGGATTCCATACAACGGGTTACTTTTGGTGCCTACTATGGTGGATTTAATGGCCCTAATTCAGATATAACGGTCAAATTTGAAGTCGTGCCTTCCCTGGTGGACCAATATAATATCACGAACGCATATCTGGGATACACCTATTATCCCCTCCCGGATAGCGTTTATACGCTCTCTTCTACAACGGGTGTCATCCGGGCCGGCAAACAAAGTTCAGACCCGCTGTTTATTTTAGTAAGCGGCAAGAAAATATCTTTTGGATATCATTACCTGCTGCCTATCAGAATTACAAGTGTTTCGGCAGGAAGTAAAGATTCTTCACTATCGGTTGCCTATTTTAAACTTGATTCTTTGCAAACAAGGGTAAAAGATCTGACCTCATCGGGAACTTTAACCGTTAGCGATGAAAACCGCGATGGTGCTAATGCAAAGGAGGGATCGTCAAAACTGGTGGATAACGATTATTCAACAAAATTTTTGAGCTTCAATTACAATCCTAATTTCTGGACAAAGCTTAAGCTGAATGCACCGCAGAAACTGGATGCTTACGAGCTCACGTCCGGTAACGATGCGCCCGAAAGGGATCCCCGTAACTGGTTGTTTCAGGGATCGAATAATGGAACTGACTGGACAACCCTGGACACAAGAACAGGAGAAATATTCCTTGGACGACAATTGACACGCCGTTTTAATTTGAATACATCTGACGCCTACTCCTACTACCGGTTGCTGATAACGGCAAACGGTGGCGCCAGCCTGATTCAGATTACGGAGTGGAAACTGGTTCAGTTTTATTAATAGCGGAAAAAATCATAAAAGCAGAACGGTGCCTGTAAACTGCTACTTTTGTTGACGATTGCCGGTGCGGGTTTCGCTTGCAAATGCTAATAGAATGTTTTTCCTTTTTTGAATGATGTATGATGGTCAGAAAGTATAAAGTATTTTGGAAGTGTGCCTTCATCCTGGCCTTAATGCATCCAAATGTAGCAGGTGCTCAGGAAAAAACCGCCTTCCAGATTGCTGCCCCTTGGAATGAAGTATATGATGTACGTTCCGATGTAGCCATTGTATATGGCATCAATGATGCCGGAGGGAAATTTGAGGAACGCGTGAAGAGCTGGCGCGATAAGGGATACCAGGTCCATTTTATGACGGGCATTGCCTGGGGCCAGTACCAGGATTATTTCAAAGGCGTTTTTGACGGAAAACCACACTTTGATGAGGGACAGGTACAACAGAACGGCGACACGATCTGGCATGGAAAGGATGTACCTTATATTGTGCCCTCCGAAAATTATCTCCGGTATATCAAAACACATCTGAAACGGGCCATTGATGCGGGCGTTACCGCCATTCACCTGGAAGAACCGGAGTTTTGGGCAAGAGCCGGTTACAGTGCTGCTTTTAAAAAAGAGTGGCAGCGCTATTACGGATCGGCGTGGAGGCCGCAGCACGAATCGCCGGAGGCAACCTACCTGTCGTCCAAGCTCAAATATCATTTATACCTCCGTGCCCTCCGGGAAGCCTTCTCCTTTGTAAAAACCTACGCCAAAAGCCAGGGGAAAGTAGTGCGCTGTTACGTGCCCACGCACTCGTTGCTGAACTACGCTTCCTGGCGCATTGTAAGTCCCGAAGCAAGTCTGGCGTCCCTTAAAGACATGGATGGATACATCGCACAGGTGTGGACAGGCACTTCAAGGGAACCGGTATATTACAACGGCGTGAAAAAGGAGCGGGTATTTGAAAATGCGTTCCTCGAATATGGATCTATGGTATCCATGACCGCACCCACCGGTAAAAAAATGTTCTTTCTTACAGACCCGATCGAAGACTGGCCCCGCACCTGGGACGATTATAAAAAAAATTACCAGGCTACCTTTACGGCCCAACTGCTGTATCCAACGGTAGCCAACTATGAGGTGATGCCCTGGCCCAACCGCATTTACCAGGGACGTTTTAAGCTGGAAAATGATACCGTACGGCAACCCATTTCCAAAGCCTATGCCACCCAGATGCAGGTAATGGTTAATGCGCTTAATACAATGCAGCCGTCGTCCAATAAGATCAGCGGTAGTCCGGGTATTGGTGTGCTGGTATCCAACTCGATGATGTTCCAGCGTTTTCCCACGCATGCGGGGTACGAAGATCCGCAGCTTTCTAATTTTTACGGGATGGCTCTTCCGCTGCTGAAGCAGGGTATTCCGGTAGCAACCGTGCATATGGAGAACCTGGAACAGGCCAATGCACTAAAGGGTATCCGGGTATTGATTATGAGTTATGCGAATATGAAACCCTTATCGCAGCAGTACCACCAGGTGCTGAACCGGTGGGTGCGCTCGGGCGGTATACTGCTTTATTATGGACGCGATAACGATCCGTTCCAATCCGTAAGCGAATGGTGGAACAGCAATGGACGTACCTATAAAACGCCGTCGGAGGACCTGTTCCGGCTGTTCAATTTCAAAGAAGGGCAGCAGGGATTTGTAAAAACCGGCAATGGCTGGGTGGTGGTAAACCGGATAGATCCGAAGGAACTGGTGTTGGAATCCGGGCGGGATGCAGATTTCCTGGCATTGGTAAAAAATGCCTATACCCGTTCAGGAGCCGGGGAACTGGAAACGAAAAATAATTTCATTTTAAGACGCGGCCCCTATATTATAGCTGCTGTATTGGATGAAAACCCGGATCAGCGCCCGTTGCAGGTAAAGGGGCCGGTTGTAGATCTCTTTGATCCGGAATTGCCGGTGCTGGCTCAAAAGGAAGTGCGGCCCGGGCAGCAGGCTTTTTTATACGATCTGAAAACGGTAAAAAACAAAAGACCGCAGATCCTGGCTGCGGCCGGGCGTGCCTATGAAGAACAGTACCGGCAGGCACAGTATTCTTTCCTGCTGAAAAGCCCTGCCGGCACTGTAAATACGATGCGTATATACCTGCCCGCGGCGCCAACAGCCGTTAAACTAACCCGGAATGGTGCCGCCGCCGCATTGTTACGAAACGATTGGGATGCCGCGTCAAACACACTGTTGTTGCAGTTTGAAAATGACAGCAGGGGCGTACGGGTGCATATACAGTTATAACCAAACGCCGGTGGTTTCTCGCAAAAAAAGTCCGCCACCGGGTGTGCCAACCGGAAATCTTTGGTAAATACAGCGCTTGTGTCTATTTTTGCTTTAACGATTAAGTACAGCGTATGAAACGTATAGTGTGTTATTTGCTGATATGGATTCCGGGCATAACTGCAACCTTGCGCGCACAGATACCGGTAACCTTTGCAACCGAATCGGCGCGTTTATCGGAATTGAATATGTTGCCCCGTTACCTGGAAGGCACCCTGGTAAAGCAGGTATCGTCCTATGATACCACGGGTGGTAACGACGACGGCTTTGGCGGAAAATACTCTTACCTGCGCAAGGAACCGGGCGGTTTGGTGATCTTCGATCAGCAGGGACAGGGGGTGATCGAGCGGATCTGGACACCCACACCTACCGATGATACCCTCGATTTTTATTTTGATGGAAACACCCGGCCAGGGTTGTCGGTTAAATTCCGGGATCTTTTTAACGGAACTGTGCCGCCTTTTCTGGCGCCATTGGCTGCACATAAAGTGGGCGGTTTCTACAGCTATATCCCGATTCCGTACAGCAGGAGCTGCAAGATCGTATTCCGTGGTGAAAAGATCCTGTTTCACCAGATCCAGTACCGGACCTATGACCGGCGATACCAGGTACGCAGCTTTCAAAAAGCAGATGTGGCCGGCAGCGCGGCATGGCTCAGAAAGGCCGTTGCCCTATGGAACAACCCCGACCGCGATATCCGGAATTTTTATACCACAGCTCCTGCTTCGCTTACAAAAGCAATAACCCTTGCGCCGGGCAACACCGGTGTGGCGGCTACCCTCCGTCAGGGAGGAAGGATCCTGGGCATCGAGCTGAAACCTGCTGCGGCTTTCAGTGGCAGCTGGAAGCAACTGGATCTGAAGATCCGCTGGGATGGGGATGCAGTGCCGGCGGTGCTGGTACCGGTAGCAGATTTTTTTGGATTTGCTTACGGCTCCCGGTCGATGGAAAGCCTGCTGCTGGGCGCCACCGGTGCGAAGGCCTATAGTTATATTCCCATGCCCTTCGACCGGGAGGCTACCATTGAACTGGTATACCGGGGCGGAGATGCGGCACTGAAACCGGTTGATCTTTCTGTTACCGTCTATTACTCAAAGGAACGACGGAATGCTGCTACAGAAGGGCGCTTCTATGCATACTGGAAAAATGAACGTCCCCCGGCAGGAAGGCCCTATGTTTTTTTAGAGGGCAGCGGGCGCGGACATTATATCGGAACCCTGCTGCAGGGACAGGCTACGGATTGTACCAATTTTACCGAATTCTTTGAAGGAGATGACTATACGGCTGTTGATGGAAATATGACGGCCCATGGCACCGGCTCCGAAGATTACTTCAACGGTGGCTGGTATGCGCAGCCGGGAGGCTGGGTAGAACGGCTGGGGGCACCCCTGAGCGGCTGCCTGGATTATTCGTTACCCCTGGGCCGTACCGGAGGCTACCGGTTTTTTTTAACGGATAAAATGCCGTTCTATAAAAGCATCTTGCATACCATCGAACACGGGCCGGTAAATAACAACCGGCCGGTACAATATACCTCTGTTGCGATGTATTATGCCGATCGCTCCATTGCCCGTTCCATGGTTCCGGATAATGAACGGACGCAGTTATATATACCAGACACTATTACGTTTTATACCCGCCTGATGCGGCACCTGACCTACAATGGCAACCTGCAGCTCCGGCGGGATGTGGCCACACTGGTTGGCAATGAGAACGCAAGTCTGAATATCAATGTAACCGAGGTGCCACCCGGGAAATACCGGGTCTTCCTGCACCAGCTGAACCACGCTCCGGTTAACCTGGAGGTGCGTATTGCAGACGCCGTAAAGAACGGGGACTGGAAAGAAGTACCGGTTATTGTAAAGGAAGGACCGGCGGACCTCCTGATTGGTGAAGTAGCAATAACCGACAGATCCATACCGGTGAACCTGCTCTTCCGGACCAGCGATCCGCAGCCCGCGCTGGCGTTTGACCGGGTGCTGTTGGTAAAGGAAAAGAAAGAGTAATGTATGAACGGAAGGTGTCCCGGACTATGCAAACCGGGTAAAACAGGGCCTCCGTCATAAAAGATCAAAACGGCCCTGGTGTAAAGTCTGCGACAGTGCTGGTTACAGGAACCGTAACGGCGGCTGCAGGGGTGATTGGCCCGGGTATCGTCCGGACACTGCTATAGCGGCGGGTTTACGGCAGAAGCGGTGTTTTGAGAGCGGGCTTCAATGACATAAACAGAACAGGAATTCAAAAATCTGAAAATAAACAACGCAGAAAATATTTTATTCAGTCAATAATTCCAATTTTTGTAATTTAGGTAATAATCGATTGTTCTTATGAGAAATGGAGTTATGGAACATCGGCAAATGATCATTCAATAAAAGAGGTTCATGATAAAGAAACGTGTATCGTTGAAAGATATTGCGCAAAAAGTAGGTGTATCCACCGCCCTGGTATCTTATGTACTCAATGGGAAGGAGAAAGAGGCCCGGGTGGGGGAGGCGGCAGCCAAGCGGATAAAAAAAGTGGCGGCGGAAATGAACTACCAGCCAAACCTGATTGCGCGGGGACTGAAGTTTGGGAAAACGCATACCCTTGGCCTTATTGTGGCAGATATCTCCAACCCGTTTTTTGCAATGCTGGCCCGCATCATTGAACTGGAAGCCCAGAAGCGGGGATATACGGTGCTGTTTGGCAGCAGTGATGAACAACTGGAAAAATCACAGAACCTGATCAACACCTTCCTTAACCGCCAGGTAGACGGGTTGATCATTACGCCCGTAGCCGGGTCGCAGGCGCAGATCGAGGAGCTCCGGAACAAGGGCGTACCGTTTGTGCTGATGGACCGTGGATTCAGCGAAATTGAAACCAATGCGGTTGTTACAGACAATCATGATGCGATGTATAATGCGGTTAAACTGCTGATCCGGAACGGGTATAAAAAGCCCGGTATTATTGCTTACGACACTACGCTGACGCATATGATAGACCGTATTGCCGGCTACAAGGATGCCTTAAAAGACAGTGGCATTAAATTCAACTCAAAATGGCTGGCAAAGGTGCCCTATGGCAATTACAAGGAGCATGTTGCTGCTGCGCTGGACGGTTTTCTGGATGCAAAGGGCCGGGCTGTAGACTCCCTGGTTTTTGCCACCAACAGTATCTCTGTACAGTCGCTGAAAGTGATTCATGCACGGGGCATTAAAGTACCGCAGGATCTGGGTGTAATCAGTTTTGATGAAAGCGATGTATTTGATTTTTTCTATTCATCCATTACCTATATAAAACAAAACCTTCAGTCCATCAGTGAAAATACCGTGCAGTCCCTGATGCAATCCATAGATTCCCGTAGCAAAAAATACACTAAAATCACAGTTCCGTCGGTAATTATAAAAGGCGAAAGCAGCAGCCGGCGTACAACGCGGGGCCTGTAAATCCGCTGTTGAAAAAGCCCCCAATGGGAGCGGCTCCTGGCCCGGAAGAATAAATTTGTGATTATAAAGAAACTTATTATTTTTGCTTAAACGTATAAGCTTTTACTATTTTTACGATTGTTCACTAAAAAATGTCTGTATGAAAAAAATTGGACTCCTGTTTTTATCTGTAATTGCATTTTGCTATGGCTTTGCCCAGCAGGAAAAATTTAACGGCCTTGACATGAGCCTGGGAAACCTGTCGCGTCTTTCAGATGCAAAAACCCGCTCCATCAGCCCGGAGAACTTTACCGGTGAAAAGGGCAAAGGCGGTATGGCAGATCCGGCAAGGGATAAAGGAAAGCGCAATGTGGCCAATGCCGCCAATGAAGCGCGGGATCTTGGAAAGGGCTGGAAGGTAAATCCCTTTATCATCATCGAACCGGGCGAAACCTTTACAATGGCGGATATTGCTGGTCCGGGAGCCGTACAGCATATCTGGATGACCCCAACCGGAAATTTCAATTTTTCTATTTTCAGGATCTACTATGATGGTGAATCAGATCCTTCCGTGGAAAGCCCGGTGGGACCTTTCTTCGGCATCGGTTGGAATGAATTCTCTCCGCTCAATTCAATGGCAATGACTGTAAACCCGGGCAGTGCCTTCAACAGCTACTGGAAAATGCCCTTCCGCAAGAATTGTAAAATTACCATGCAGAACCTCGATACCCAGCCGATGCGTTTGTATTACCAGGTGGATTACACCCTTACCGATGTAGGTCCTGATGAAGCTTATTTTCATGCACAGTACCGCCGCAGCAAACCGAATATGGGCTCGCTGCATACCATCGTGGATGGCATAAAAGGAAAAGGCCAGTACGTAGGTACGTATATGGGTGTTGGGGTTACCAATAACGGCTGGTGGGGCGAAGGAGAGATCAAATTCTTTATGGATGGCGATGATGATTATGCTACCATCGTAGGTACCGGTACAGAAGACTATTTCTGCGGTTCGTATAATTTTGAAAACAAACGGACGCGGCAGTACCAGGAGTTCTCCACAGCGTATGCAGGATTGCACCAGGTACTTAAACCCGACGGGCTTTACGGTTCGCAAATGCGCTTTGGTATGTACCGTTGGCATATCATGGACCCCATCCGGTTCGATAAAGAGTTGAAAGTAACCATACAGGATCTGGGATGGAAATCGGGCGGCCGCTACCTGCCGCAGCACTCCGATATTATAACGGTGGGCTATTGGTACCAGACCGAACCGCATAAAAAATTTCCTAAACTACCGGAGATGGATATACTGGAAGTGAATTAAAGCGGAAAGAGCAACGGCGACCTGTCAACCGTTCTCGTGTGTACACTTCTTAACCCGGTAACGCATGCCTCGCCGTTCGATTTCAGCCTGCTCTTTTCGTTATTCGACAGTTGTTCCTCAACAAAAAACAAACACATGAAGATAAAAAATACACTTTCTGTGATAGCCGCGACGGCCGTGCTGGTGTCTTGCAATAGCGACACAAAAGCACCGGGCGCCGCAACCGACTCAACAAAAACGAATACAGTTATGGAAAACCACACTCCGGGGAGCTTTGGGTATGATGCGCAGTTCCTGCAGCAAAAGGACAGCGGGCTAATCGTGCTGAAAAGCAGTGACGGCGCCAGCCAGGTCATTGTTTCGCCCCGCTACCAGGCCAAAGTGTTTACCTCTACTGCAGACGGATTGTCGGGCAGGAGCTTCGGATGGGTCAATTACAAAGCATTTGAAGGGCCCGAGGATGCACATATGAATGCCTATGGCGGGGAAGACCGCTTGTGGCTGGGCCCCGAAGGAGGCGTATTTTCCCTGTACTTTAAGCCGGGTGCAAAAATGGAGTTTACAAACTGGAAAACACCCGCACCTATCGACACAGAGCCCTGGGCGCTGGACGGCGCTGATGCGGCTTCCGTTTCTATGAGCAAAGTAATGAACCTGCAAAACTATACCGGCACGGCCCTGCAGTTAAAAGCAGTACGGCAGGTATCACTGATTGATGCAGCAGCGATCGCTTCAGACCTCGGATTATCATTGAGCCCGGGTGTTAAATCGGTTGCCTTCAAAACCGTAAACAGCATCACCAACAGCGGAACCACTGCCTGGGATGAAAAAACCGGCGCGCCCTGTATGTGGAACCTGGATATGTTTATGCCCTCCGAAGCCTGCACCATCGTAATTCCCTATCAGGATAAAGCCGCCGGAAAAGTAGCCACTACCGATTATTTCGGAGAGATCGCTAAAGACCGTATACAGTACAGCAACGGACTGTTGTATTTTAAAGCAGATGGCAAATCGCGCGGGAAGCTGGGCATTCCACCCGTACGGGTAAAAGATGTGGCGGGCAGCTATGATGCCATTGGCAATGTACTTACGATTGTAAAATACGACATCGATCCAGCAGGGAAATATTTAAACCAGGAGTGGCGTACAGACCGGGCGCCGTTTAGCGGCGATGCGATGAACGCATACAACGACGGACCATTGGCCGACGGAAAACAGATGGGCCCGTTCTATGAAATTGAAAGTGTATCCCCCGCCGCTTTTCTGAAGCCCGGCGCCACACAAACGCATAAGCACAGCGTATATCATTTTACCGGCGACAAAGCCGCACTGAATGCCATCGCACAAAAAGTATTGGGTGTATCCGCAGATGACATCGAAAAAGTATTTGGTAAATAACAATACAGTCAGGGGCACACACCCCGGGGTGGTGGCGTGCAGCAAGGCTCCGGCACCCGGAAACCCGTTATCCTGATCCGTATTCAGCAACAACGAAACAATGAAAGTAAAACAAAGAACAAGCAAGCACTCATACCCTAAAATAGGAATCCGCCCCATTATCGACGGGCGTTTGGGAGGCATCCGGGAATCATTGGAAGAAACAACGATGGGAATGGCCAAAGCGGTTGCGGCATTATATGCCCGGCAGCTGCGGTATCCAGACGGAACACCGGTGGAGTGTGTTATTGCCGACACCTGTATTGGGGGTGTAGCAGAAGCCGCGGCCTGTGCTGTAAAATTTGCAGCCAGTAACGTAGGCGTGTCTTTATCGGTAACCCCCTGCTGGTGCTATGGCTCCGAAACCATGGACATGAATCCGGCAATACCCAAGGCTATCTGGGGGTTTAACGGAACGGAACGGCCGGGTGCCGTATACCTGGCGGCAACACTGGCAGCGCACAATCAGAAAGGCCTTCCTTGTTTTGGGATCTATGGCCGCGACGTACAGGATATGGGAGATACATCCATCCCTGCAGATGTACAGGAAAAGCTGCTTGGCTTTGCAAGGGCTGGTATGGCCGTGGCCCTCATGAAAGGACAGGCGTACCTGGCCATCGGTTCGGTATCGATGGGCATTGCGGGTTCCATAGTAGACCCGGCGTTTTTTCAGGAATATCTGGGCATGCGTAATGAATATGTAGATTCATCAGAGATCCTGAGGCGGATCCAGCTGAACATTTTTGATGCGGCAGAGTTTAAGAAAGCTATGGCATGGGTAAAGAAGTATTGTAAGGAAGGAAAGGATTATAACCGTAAAGAGAAGATCAAATCAAGAAAGGAAAAGGATAAAGACTGGGAGTTTGTGGTAAAGATGACCATGATCATCCGGGATCTCATGATCGGTAATCCCCGCCTGAAGGAAATGGGATTTGCAGAAGAGGCGCTGGGGCACCATGCCCTCGTATCGGGTTTTCAGGGGCAGCGCCAATGGACCGATTTCCTGCCCGATGGCGATTTTTCCGAAGCAATGCTCAATTCTTCGTTTGACTGGAATGGTATCCGGAGTCCATATATGGTGGCTACCGAAAACGATTGCTACAATGGCGTGTCGATGTTGTTCAATTACCTGCTCACCAATACCGCACAGATTTTTGCAGATGTTCGTACCTACTGGAGCCCGGAAGCAACAGAACGCGTATCCGGTTGGAAGCCGGAAGGACGTGCACAGGATGGGTTTATCCACCTGATCAATTCCGGTTCCGCTACCTTAGACGGAACGGGGCAGCAGTCCCGGAACGGGAAGCCGGCAATGAAACCTTTTTGGGAGATCCGGCCAGCCGAGGCGGAGGCCTGCCTGGCAGCAACCACATGGAGCCCTTCCAACCGCGATTATATGCGGGGCGGTGGCTATTCTTCTACCTTTCTTACAAAGGGCGAAATGCCGGTGACCATGTGCCGGTTAAACCTGGTAAAAGGGCAGGGGCCGGTTCTGCAGATCGCAGAGGGATATACCATCGATTTGCCGGGCAACGTACATGCTATTTTAAATGAACGTACCGACCGGATCTGGCCTACCACCTGGTTTGTGCCCAACCTTACAGGAACAGGTCCCTTTAAAGATGTATATGCGGTAATGGCCAACTGGGGCGCCAACCACGGAGCCATCAGCTACGGGCATATCGGCGACCAGTTAATTACGCTGGCTGCAATGCTGCGCATACCGGTAGCGATGCACAACGTGGCACCGGAAAAAATATTCCGGCCTTCAGCCTGGGGCGCTTTTGGTATGGATACGGAGGGATCTGATTACAGGGCCTGTTCGGTTTATGGGCCATTGTACCGGTGAGGTGAATAAGGGAATAGGAGATTGTCAGTAGGAAATAGTGAATGGTTAATAGGGAATAGTGAATCGGTTGTGCGCGAACGGAACTGAAAACTGATAACTGAAAACTGATAACTGAAAGCTGACAACTGTAAGCTAAAGGCTGACAATACCGGCTGCCGGCAGAACTGCTATAAACAAAATTCACATTTTTATAGCTTATCTTAACAAGGGCGAACGGGATTCTGTAAAAAGATGTATTTTACCGTCTTATTAACGCTAAAAACGATCCGCAATGTCGATGAAAAAAAGCAAGGCCATTTTACTGCACATGCCGGGTGCGATCCGGTTTGTTTGGCAGAAACGGTCATTCATGGGCACGGGTTGTACGATGAACACACTTCAGCGCATCCATTTATCCAACTTATAAAATTGACATGAGCAAAAAGAAATCACTTTTTATCCGGGACGGTGTGAACTATGCGGCGCCATTTGCAGCGATCAGTGCATTGTTCTTTCTTTGGGGGGTAGCACACGGAATGCTGGACACATTGGACAAGAATTTTCAGGAAATGTTGCATCTGAAAAAGTGGCAATCCAGCTTTATCCAGTTCTCCTTATATGGCGCGTATTTTTGTATGGCAATGCCAGCTGCAATCTTTATGAAAAAGTACGGCTATAAGAAGGGCGTGATATTTGGATTATTGCTTTTCTCCGGCGGCGCCCTACTGGCGGCGGCTACGGCTCCCCTGGAATCCTTTGTATGCTTTTTGTGCTGTTTACTGGTTATCGGTGCCGGTTTAACCACACTTGAAACCGCAGCCAATCCCTATACCACCAAACTGGGACCGCCCGAAACCGCAGAGCGGCGGATCAATTTTTCCCAGTCGTTCAACGGGCTGGCCTGGGTTGTGGGACCGCTGATTGCCCTGTATGTGTACGGCAATCAAAGTCATGTAGAGGGCGAAAAAATGATTTCGATCGTATTGCCCTTTGCCATTATCGGTTTGGCGGTACTGGCGGTGGCCTTTATTTTTATGCGCCTGAAATTACCTGAAATCACCGAGGAAGATGAAAATGCAGCGCACGGACATGGGGCATCTGCTACACCCGGCGATGACCCGGAAATTTTATCCGTTAGCGGCGGTGAAGCGGCTGCAACTACATCCGTATGGAAAAAGCGGCATTTCGCGTTAGGCGTGGCAGCGCAGGCCTGTTATGTGGCGGCGCAAACAGGTGTATTTAGCTACCTGATCAATTTTGTAACCGACCATGATATGTCGCCGCGGTGGGATACAAAATACGGGCCTTATTTTTTATCGATCGGTTTTGCCTTATTTATGCTGGGACGAATCACCGGTAGCATATTGATGAAGTATTTTAAACCAACCAGGCTGCTGGCACTTTACGCGCTTGCCGTATGTGTGCTGCTGCCCGTGGTTTCAGCGGAAAAAGGATGGCCTTCGCTGATTGCTTTATATGGCGTGTTCTTCTTTATGTCCATTATGTTTCCTACCATCTTTGCACTCGCCATCAAAGGCATGGGCACCAGTACGAAACAGGCGGCTGCGTATCTGGTAATGTCGGTAGCGGGTGGTGCCGTATTCCCGCCCATCATGGGTGCTATTTCCGATACGTATGGAATGGCAAAGGGATTTTTGGTGCCAATTCCCTTGTTCCTGTTTATCCTGTATTACGCAACTAATGGCTATAAGGTAAAAAAAGCATAATCAACGTCCATTAACATCATACAAGGCGCGGGCAATCATCCCGCGCCTTTTTTTGCGCCAGTAGTAGTCATAAAGCCACGGCAGGACAGTGATTCCGGTGCGGCATTTATGCAGATTTGGGACCGGAGTAAAAATGGGCGGAGCATGATTTTTGAAATCAGTGACCGTTTTTTTGCAGGAATATAAAAAAAACCTATTTTTACTTAAACGATTAAGCTTTGGTGAAAAAATCCGGTGGGGCCGGAAAACAAAATACAGGTATTTAAGAAGGGCAGCTGATTGCTTATGGATGATATTTTTTAAATGCCTTTGTTTAAACGATTAAGCTTTTTGGGTTGCATTTTTATCAACAGGACCTCCTGTAATTTTTAATAATCTATAGTTATGAACCAAAAACGAACCCTTCCTCTTCGCCGTTCTTCGTGGCGGTATTGCCTGATGGTTGTGTGGGCCGTTTGCACGCTGGCGGTATGCCGGCAGGCCTGGGGCGGCAACACCCCGTTGCACAGTCATCTTAATGCTGTACAGGATACTCTTCCTGAAAAAAGCTGGGTGCTGCGCGGTACGGTAGCCGACCCCGCGAAAAAGCCGGTACCCGGTGCTTCCGTAACGGCACTCCGGCAGGGAGCACGGAGTACCGTTACCGATGTGAACGGGAATTTTATGATTGAAATGAGCAGTGAAACAGATACCGTACTGGTAACCTATGTGGGATATCTTGAACAAAGGATCGTACCCGGAAACCGACGGAATATTGCAGTAGTGCTTTACCCGGATGAAAACCAGCAAAAGTTAAATGAAGTAGTGGTAGTCGGGTATGGTACCCAGAAGAAGCTGACCGTTACGGGGGCCGTTTCGGAATTGTCTGTATCGCAGCTGCAGCAGGTGCCGGCGCCTTCTCTTTCCAATGCGATCGGAGGAAAATTGCCGGGTATTATTACCCGCCAGAGCAGTGGTGAGCCCGGCTATGATCAGGCCCAGGTATTTATTCGCGGGGTGGCCACCTTTGCAGGCAACCAGGCGCCGCTGATCCTTGTAGACGGGGTAGAGCGGGATATGAACAATATCACCACCCAGGAGATCGAAAGCTTTACAATACTCAAAGATGCTTCGGCTACGGCCGTTTACGGGGTGCGCGGAGCCAATGGAGTGATTCTTATCAATACGAAGAAGGGGAAGGTTGGCAAGCCGGCTATTACCTTCAGAGCGGAAGGCGCTCAGCTTACCTCGCTCCGCATGCCGGAATACATTGATGGGGCGGCTTATGCCGGGCTTTTAAATGAAGCGTTGCAACATGTAGGGTTACCCCCGCAGTACACCCAGGAAGATCTGCAAAAGTATGCAGACGGCAGCGATCCGTATTTCCATCCCAATATAGACTGGACCAATACCATCTTAAAGAAACACACGTATCAAACCATCAATAACCTGAGTGTTTCGGGAGGATCTGAAATGGTACGGTATTACACCAATGTGGGGTTCCTGTTACAATCGGGCATCTATAATACGGATGGATTAAACAAGTACAACACCAACGCGAATGTAAAGCGGTATAACTTCCGGTCTAATATTGATGCCAACCTCTCTAAATCGCTAAGCATTACCGTTGGGTTAGGCGCAATTATTCAAAATGGCCATTACCCCGGTTCCAGTGCACCGGATATCTTCAGCGCACTTTCTGTTATTTCGCCCATCCAGTATCCGGTTACCAATCCGGATGGCTCTGTGGCCGGCGGCGCTTCATACCTGGGAAGAAATCCCTGGGCGCTGGTAACACAGCGGGGCTATTCGGATCAGGCCCGCCATACCCTACAGGGTACGTTTGGGGCCAAGTGGGATCTGTCGCAACTCATCACGAAGGGCCTGGCCATTAATGGAAAATTTGCATACGATTATTACAATTTCAGTGGTATCAACCGCATCCGGGATTATGAAATCAAGCAATACCTGGGAAAAGACCCTGTAAGCGGTGAAGACCGGTACAGCGTGGTACGCGAGGGCGGAACCCTGGGTTATGGCCCCTTCACCGCCAATAATAACCGCAATTCTTATATCGAAACGTCTATAAACTATCAGCGCAGTTTTGCGGGCAAGCATGATGTAAACGGCTTGCTGCTGTTTAACCAGAACGAGTTTACCAATCTTGTTGCAGATAATTCCATCAACGGGTTGCCTTACCGGCGAAGAGGTTATGCCGGGCGTGCCACCTATGCGTACAGCAACCGTTACCTGGTGGAGTTTAACTTTGGTGTAAACGGCTCCGAGAACTTTCCCCCCGGGAAACGCTTTGGATTTTTCCCTTCGGTGGCTGCAGGCTGGATCGTTTCCAATGAAAAGTTCTGGAACCTGGATGTGATCAATCAATTGAAGATCCGCGGCTCCTTTGGTAAAGTGGGCAACGATCAGATCGGAGGTGCCCGCTTTCTTTACCTGACCCAGATAAAGAAAAATGCCAATACCTACTGGTTCGGTTCCAGTCAGCAGGAGTTTCCCGGTTATGATGAAGGGCAGATCGGCTATGAAGATGTAACCTGGGAATCTTCATTAAAGAAGAACATCGGTCTGGATCTGGGATTGTTGAACAATGTGATCCAATTGCAGGTAGATGCCTTTCACGAACGCCGGACGGGTATCCTGATGCAGCGGCAAACCATTCCATTTGTATCCGGCTTTTTCCCCTGGATCGTTCCTTACGGCAACCTGGGAGAGGTTGAAAATAAAGGCCTCGATGCCAGTCTTAAGTTACAGAATAAACCCACAGCCGGCGGTGTGTATTATTCGCTGATGGGCAATTTTACCTATGCACATAATGAGATCATCGAAAATGATGAACCCGTAAAACATGTGCCGTATCAATCGGGAAAAGGACATTCGATCGGCGCTCCATATGGATTACTGGCCCTTGGATTGTTCCGTAACCAGGAGGAGATTGATCAAAGCCCGCTGCAGCAATTTACCAGTACGGTTTACCCGGGTGATATCCGCTTTGCAGATGTAAATGGAGATGGGGTTGTAAATGCAGACGATTATATGTTCCTGAAGGGCTATCCCCGCACGCCGGAGATCGTGTACGGATTTGGCGGAACGGTAGCCTGGAAGGGCGTGGATTTAAGTATATTCTTTTCCGGCGCCGCACGCACCAGTATCTTCACCGTAGGCCCATCGCTTTATCCGTTTCTGAGAGGCCCCGGCAGTTATAACATCCTGCGTGAATATTATGACAACCGCTGGACGCCGGACAACCCGGATGCCCGTTATCCGGCTGCCACACCTGCCAACAATTCGAACAATTTCCAGTACTCTTCCCAGTACCTGCGGGATGCGTCTTACCTGCGGTTAAAGAATGCAGAGATCGGTTACAGCCTGCCCGCGGCACTGATCCGGCGGTATAAACTGAGCGCCTTCAGGGTCTTTATCAACGGTACCAACCTGCTCACATTTGACCACCTGAAATTTCTTGATCCCGAATCCAACAACGGTACCAACAGGGGACTGGATGGCGATAACCTGGGCATGTATCCCTTGCAGCGTGCATTGAATTTTGGACTGCAGCTCAATTTTAACTAACGCATTAAACCTATAGCAATGAAAATAAGATTATTCATAGCGGTTGTTACAACAGTGTTCCTGTTTTCCTGCAAAAAGTATCTGGACAAAACGCCGGATGAAGACCTTACCTTAAAAGATGTATTCGCCAGCCGTTTGCATACCCAGGCCTTTCTTACATCGATGTATGCAGGGCAAACCTGGGAGATCAACCCCGTGGATCCCTGGGCCCGCAGTCCCTGGACCGGCGCTTCCGATGAAATGGAAATTACCTTTCCCGGCAGTTATGTACACAATATGAACCGTGGTGGATGGAATGCGCAGAACATTATGGACAACTGGCAGTTTGCCTACCAAACCATCCGTAAGGCCGATCTTTTCCTGGAGCATATTGATGAGTTGCCGCTGCAGGATGGCTATACACAGGAGAACAAAAATAACTGGATCGGTGAAGCCCATTTTATAAGAGCATATGATCATTTCATGATTTTCCGGCTGTATGGCCCCATGCCCATTATGGACAAATCGAAGAATCCCGATGATGATTTTAAACAGATCAAGCGATCGCCGGTTGACTCCTGTGTGGATTTTATTGTAAATGAATGTGAAGCCGCAGCAGGCCTGTTACCCATTACCCGCACCAGCGATCAGTTAGGACGTGCTACCCGCGCTGCTGCACTGGCACTGAAGGCAAGAGTGTTGCTTTATGCAGCCAGTCCGTTGTTTAACGGCAACCCCGATTTCAGGAATTTCCGTAATACCGACGGGGGAGCGCTCTTCCCGCAGGCATATGATGCCGGGAAATGGAAACGGGCGGCCGATGCAGCAAAAGAATGCATTGATGCCTGTACCGCTGCCGGTTACGGGCTGTATACAGCGCCCAGTAACGATCCGTTGGAAAATTATACCAACCTGTTTCTTCAGAATAATAATAAGGAAGTGTTATGGGCCTCCAACCACCAGGCCTATCAGCACCTGGAACGTTGCTCCAGTCCTTTAAGTTATGGCGGGTTTTCGATCATGTCTGTATCCCAGCAGCTGGTAGATGCTTACCGGGATACGCTGGGGCGTGAGGTGATCACGGGGTATAATGCCGATGGCTCCCCGGTGATCAACACCGAAACTGGTTATACCGAAAATGGCTTTGCAGCCAAGGCGTATAAATACTGGCCTGCGGGTGTAAGCAATATGTACGTGGCACGGGAGCCCCGTTTTTATGCCAGTGTACATTACTCCGGCGCCCTATGGAAGGGAACGGCAATCCAGACGTATTTCAGCGGTAAAGATGGCGCCTCAAAGAATACCACAGACTTTTCCAAAACCGGGTATGTGTTACGGAAGTTTGCCAACCCGCTCATCAATATTCAAACCAATACCGGGTGGGATCTGAAGACCTTTATCCTGTTCCGGCTGGGAGAACAATACCTGAACTATGCAGAGGCGCTTAATGAAAGCCAGGGGCCGGTGGCAGACGTGTACACTTACGTAAATGCCATCCGGAAGCGGGGCGGCATACCGGATCTGCCCCAGGGCTTATCAAAAGAAGAAATGCGGAAGCAGATCTGGCAGGAGCGGCGGATTGAGCTGGCCTTTGAGGGACACCGGTATTTTGATAGCCGGCGCTGGAAGATAGCGGCGCAAACCAATAACGGCAATCTGTATGGCCTCAATATCGGCAGCGGAGCCAATCAGCAGGATGCGGCTTTTTATAAACGGGCGGTAGCGGACAAACGCATTTTTGTGGCCCCCCGCGATTATTTCTGGCCTGTACCGCAGCCGGAACTGGATAAGGATCCCAACCTGCTGCAAAGCATGTACTGGTAATATTCTTTTAACTGTAAAACAGGTATCATGAAATCTACAATTTACTGGCTGATCGGATGCATGCTTGGCATCCTCACTTCCTGTGATAAATATAACAGCGGCATTACCGAGCCGGCTGCCTACAGCAATGTGTACATGCCCAGGGCTGTGGTAAACAATCCGTATATTACGGGGCTGCCCCTTTCCGATACAACCTATACATTTGCTTACAATGCTTTTCTGGGGGGAATCCCCGATGCCGGTTCCGGCCTGAACATCCGGTTTGATGTAAACAAGAACCTGGTAGATAGCTTTAACCGCCGCAATAACACGGCTTACGAGTTGCTGCCGGCCGGAAGTTTCCAGTTTGTACAAACGGCGGCCATTCCTTCGGGACAACGTTCCACCCCCACACTTACCCTTAGTATTCAAACAAGTAATATCAGCCCCTTTAAGGCATACATGCTGCCGCTGAGTATTGCCGATGCCGGCGGTAAGCAGGTGAGCAATGTAAACGGCACTACCTACTACATCTTTACCCGTTCCTATATGGCTGATGTAGAAAAAAGACAGAAGGTATTATCGCTGGGAACTGCGCTGGACTGGAACAATAAAAGCCGGATCATTATGGCAAGAGGACGCCAGAATACGCTGGTGGTGCGGCATAAGAATAACGACCTTCATTTGTATACGCCGCAGGCGGATGGTACCTATAATCCCCAATCGAAGGTACTTGGTGTTAACTGGGCCGATTCCGAAGCCTGGTATTATATCAATGAAACGGATATCGTGGTACGCAATTATCCGTACTGGGCAGGCCTGTTTTATTTTAAATGGGAACCGGATCTGACCATGCACCAGGCAAGCCCGGTATGGGAAGAGTGGTGGCTGGGCGATTTCTGGGATAAATATACCACCATCATCCCCTTTAAGAATTACTTCCTGCTGGTGGATAAAAACAATGGCGACCTGCTCCGGCAGCCATTGCTTTCAAGAGTCACTACCGAGAAAACAGTGGTGGGCTCCGGGTTTTCGGGATACCGCCAGGTACTGGCCTGGGATAACTATTTACTGGCGTTGGGGGGCGACGGAAATTTATGGCTGTATAAAATGGCGGCCGATGCAACGCCGGGAGCAAAGATCCTGGTAGGTACCGGATGGAACCGGTATGAAAAACTGGCGGTGATCGGTAAAGACATACTGGCCCTGGATGCCAACGGCGATGTGTACCGGTACCAGTTTGATCCGGTGCCGTATCTTCAGTGATGATTGGCCGGCAGGAAGATGCCGGTTGTTATCATTTTCAGAAACCTGTTTTAAAATGATCCTATGCATATATCAATGAAGTGGGTGTTTGGCTTGCTGATGGTTTTTTATTGCTCCTGTGGAAAAAAAACGTCGGGGGATGTCAGCCGGAAACCCGATCCGCCGCCGGTTGCTGAAGGGCAGCCGGTTTACCAGGCAGACCCTACCATTTTTCCGTACCAGGGAAAATATTACTTGTATGGCACGGATGGGGCCGTTCCCGATCAGGGCATCCGGGTATTTGTTGCAACGGATAAAAAACAGTGGAAGCTTTCTTCCCGGTCGGCCGACGGGTTTGCGGTAAGAGCACTTGAGTCTTTTGGCACCCGCGGTTTTTGGGCACCCCAGGTATGGGCGGCCAATGGTAAGTTTTATATGGCCTATGTAGCCAATGAGCAAATTGCTATTGCGGCTGCCGATAGCCCGGAGGGACCGTTTTATGCCCGGGAACCGTTGGCTTTTGATCAAAAGAATATTGACCCGTTTGTGTTTTTTGATGAAGACGGCAAAAAGTACCTCTATCATGTAGATATTACCAATGGAAATAAGATCTATGTAGCATCAATCAATGATGCGTTTACAGCCATCGATAAACAAAGCCGTAAACTATGTATTACCGCAACAGATCCCTGGGAGATCATCCAGGCAAGGGTTGCGGAAGGACCTACGGTTATAAAGCATAAAGGCATCTACTATATGGTTTATTCCGCCAACCATTTTGAAAACCAGCGCTACGCTGTGGGGTATGCCACCGCTGCTTCCCCCTGGGGGCCCTGGACAAAGGCTGCCGAAAACCCGGTACTGAGTATGAGCAATACCGGTAAACCCGGAACCGGGCACGGCGATCTGTTTACAGACCCGGATGGTTCTATGTATTATGTATTTCATACGCATAACTCGATGACGAATATCTTACCCCGGCGCACGGCGCTGGTGCGGGCATCGTTTGTGGCAAACACCGGTGGCCCCGACAAGCTGCTGATGGATGCAGGCAGCCTGTATTACCTACAGACAACACCATAAATATGCAGTGCAATAGCTGGCAGAGCCCCGCGGGATGCGGGGCTCTTGCTTTAAAAGAACGTTTGAGGAAGCCCTGAAAAATGAGAATAGGAAAGCCCTCCCAAATTTTTTTTGAATCGGAAGTGAAAAATACTACCTTCGTTTAAACGATTAAGCTTTTTTAATGGTCAATAAGCAATAAGGGGTTCGGACAATTGCGCTGTGATAGCGGCCATATGTACCCGTGGGAAATTGTGTACGGTTGCTGTATTTAGTTAAACGATTAAGCTATTTAAGCTATTAATGAAAAATAAGTTTGTTCCCATTCACTTTAATTTTTATTTTATGAATCAACGACATCGCATTCCTTTGAACCGCTGTTTATTGCGGTATTGCATGCTGCTTATAGGAGGCATTTGCATAGGAGCCGTTTATGAGCCGGCATTTTGTAACACCATTTCCCCGGCCATAAACGGAATGCAGGATACCATTCCCGCTAAAAGCTGGGTGTTGCATGGCTCCGTAAAGGATGAGGCCGGTAAACCCGTTCCCGGGGCTACCGTACGCGTATTACGTGCGGGTGCCAGGAGCAGTGTCACCGACCGGTCCGGAAATTTCATCATTGAAATGAATGATGCGCAGGATTCCCTGGAAGTATCCTTCGTGGGGTATCAGACACAACGGCTGGTGCCCGGCGAGCAACGTACGGTTACCATAACACTGCTGCCCGATGAGGCCGGCCGGCAACTGGAAGAGGTGGTGGTAAACACCGGGTATATGACCCAGCGGAAGGCCGATCTTACAGGGGCCGTGTCTATTGTATCTGCCAAAGAGCTTACCAAAGGACAGGGCGTTACCAACGTGCTGCAGTCGTTGCAGGGGGTAGTACCCGGGTTGCATATTACCACGGATGGCAACCCCACGGGTAATGTAGGCGTAGAGCTGAGAGGGCTAACCTCTATCAGAGGCGGCGCGCCGCTGATTGTAATAGATGGTGTGCCCAGCTATATGAATTTAAGAGATATTAACCCCAATAATATCGCTTCCATACAAGTACTGAAAGATGCCTACTCCGCCAGCATTTATGGTACCCAGGGCGGGGCGGGGGTTATTTTGATCGAGACAAAAAAAGGCAAGGCCGGCAGAACAAAAGTAGACTACAGCACCACGATGGGTTTTGCCGAATTGCATAATAAACCCCAAATGCTGAACACCCAGCAATACGGGCAGGCGATATGGCAGGCTTATGTAAATACAGATGCCACTGCAACTGAGGACGATGTTAAAAAGGCGATCCGGTTTTACGACTATCAATGGCATAGAGATGCCAACGGGATTCCCGTTTTGGATAAAGTAACACCGGTCAAATACCTGAATGCGGATTCTACCATGCTTTCAGCCAATACCAACTGGTTAGATGCTATTTCGCAGCGGGGGCTGCAGCAGGAGCATCAGCTAACGGTATCCAGCGGCAGTGAAAAAGCCAGTTCTTTATTTTCACTGAACTATACCGAAAATCAGGGAACGCAGATCCATACCGGGTTTAAGCGGTTTACGGGCCGTGTAAACACCGAATATAAGTTGTTTGATAACCGGGTTACTATTGGTGAAAACCTGGAAGCATCGCATTTGATCGAACGCAATATGAACGTGATGCACCAGGCATTAATAGAACCTCCCATTGTGCCGGTATATACTACCACCGGCGGATGGGGCGGATCTGCAGTAGCGCTGGGAATGGATGATTACTGGAACCCGGTGCGCGACCTTACCCTTAACAAGAACAACGGGAATAACTACAATAAGCTGTTTGGAGATGTTCACGCCAGTATCCGGGTACTGAAAGATTTTGTATTGCGTACCCAGTTGGGGTTGATTTATACCGATGGGTATCACCGGAATATTCAGTTCACTTTTAAGGAAGGAGGAGGAAAGCTCAACGATAAAAACAGCGTGGATCAACGATACTGGAGAGAGGCGGCTTTTGATTGGACCAATACGTTGACGTACAATCTCAGGAGGGATAAACATAACCTGGATGTTCTGGCGGGTATAGAGGCAAATAAATACACGACAGAGACCTCGCAAATTGGCCGCCAGGGTCTGGCTTTTGAAAATTATGATTTTGCCTATGTCAGTACGGCAACAGGTAATACGATTATAAATAGTTACCAGGATGGTGGCAGCGGCGGCGATAAATACAACCTGCTGTCTTATTTCGGAAAATTTAACTACGCCTTTAACTCCAGGTATTTATTGTCCGGCTCACTGCGTTATGATGGCTCGTCGAAATTTGGCGTCAACAACCGCTTTGCCTTGTTCCCCGCTATTTCTGCCGGCTGGCGCGTGAGCCAGGAAGATTTTTTAAAGGATAATGCAGTGCTGTCCGACTTAAAGTTAAGAGCCAGCTGGGGCCGGAACGGCAGCCTGGCCAACATCAACTCACTGAATGCACAAACGTATTTCCGCCCGGATTATAATTTCACTTCTTACGCCATTGGCGGCAGCGAAACCGGTAGCCTGCCTTCCGGGTTCTTCAAGGTGCAAACCGGTAATCCCAATTTAAGATGGGAAACTACCACACAAACCAATATAGGCCTTGATTTTGGATTCCTGCAACAACACTTAGTGGGTACGCTGGACTTTTACCGGAAACATACAGACGGTATGCTGATTCAGCCGCCCTACCTGGGTACCATTGGTGAAGGGGGATATCAGTTTATCAACGCAGCCAATATGACCAACAAAGGTGTGGAATTAACCCTTACCTACAGCAGCAACACGGCCAGGGACTTTAACTACCGGTTGCAGGGGAATGTTGCGTACAATAAAAACGTAGTCAATGATCTGCCTTCTACCGTTACCTATTCATGGGGTGGAACGGTACAAAAACAGGATGGCATCGCCGGTCATCCCTGGGGTGCGGTATATGGATTTATAGCGGATGGCCTTTTCCAAAACCAGTCTGAAGTAGATCAGTGGGCTGATCAGCCGGGTAAAGGTATTGGCCGCATACGGTATAAAGATATTTCCGGGCCGGATGGAAAACCCGATGGCAAAATTGATGATAACTATGACCGTGTATGGATCAGTGATGGAGGACGGCCAAAGTTTGAATATGGGTTAAATGTAAACCTGGCATATAAAAATTTTGATTTTACGATGTTCTGGCAGGGCGTGGCAGGTGTAAAAGTGTATAACGGCTGGAAAAGTTACAGCGACTTCTGGAATGTTTGGATCCAAAACGGATTTAATCATCCCACCCGTGTGCTGGATGCCTGGACGCCCACCAACACCAGCTCCACCATTCCGGCACTGTCGTGGAATAACGCAAACGGAGAGCTGAGAACCTCCACGTATTTTATAGAACCCGGCCAGTATGTAAAACTGAGAAACCTGCAACTCGACTACAGTTTACCCCAATCATTGATTTCCAAAATCAGTATGGATCGTATCTATGTATTTGTGATGGGGCAAAACCTGCTGATACTGAAAAGTAAGAAATACACAGGGCTTGATCCGGAAAATCCGGAGGGGAATGATTATGCCAATCCTTATGTGATTCCGAGAGTTTTTAAAGCAGGCATTCAAGTATCTTTTTAATTAAAAATGAAACTGATGAAAAAGCATTTAGTATACATAGTATGGGTAACCCTGTTAGTTTCAGCAACAGGGTGTAAAAAATTCCTGGACGTAACACCACAGGGCGTTGTAACGGTAGATAACGTGAGCACGCCGGATAAAGTGGACGGACTGGTCATTGCAGCCTATGCCTGGCTGCCGCATGAAGGCACTATTAACGGCCGTATGAGTCCCTGGCTGGCCGATATAAAATCCGATGATTCCTATAAAGGCGGCGGGGGCATTGGCGACCAGTTACCCTGGTACCAGTGGGAGGTTTTTACATTAAATAATGCCAATACCGGCAACAATGATGGCATCTGGTATGCCGAATACCAGGGGGTATCCCGGTGCAATACGGCTATAAAAGCATTAAGCAGTATCAATGAAGCGGATTATCCTGCCAAGCAGCAGCGCATTGCCGAAATGAAATTTTTGCGGGGCTATTTTTTCCTGAATCTGAAACGCTGGTATAAATGGATCCCTTATTTTGATGAAAGCCTTCCGGTAGATTCTATACGAACGGTTCCCAACAGGCCCGCTGGTGCTACCAATGACCTGGCGATCTGGCAGAATATCTATAATGATTTTGATGCGGCCGCCAAAGTATTACCGGCCAATCAGCAGGAACCCGGCCGTCCCACAAAATACGCGGCGCAGGCACTGATGCTGGAAAGCCTGATGTGGATGGCCTATGAACAGGATATGAGCAATAAAGTGGTTAATATCAATAAAGAAACGCTGAATAAGGCATTGCCCATTGCAGATGGCATCATCAGCAGCGGGAAATACAGCCTGGCGCCGGATTATGCGATCAACTTTCTTTTTGATTATGATAACAAATCACCGGAATCCATTTTTGAATGGCAATATTCGCACAGTGATGGTACCCCTAATGGTAACTTAAATGGCGGTACGCCGCTGAACGCGCCCTGGTGGCCGCCCAGTTTCAGTTGTTGCGATTTTCATAAGGCATCGTATAATATGGTGAATGCTTTTAAAACAGATGCAAAAGGCATTCCGATGTTTGATGACTATAATGACCAGGATATTACCCCGGCAAACCGGGGCACCTACTTCAGCAGTAATAAATGGGATCCCCGCATTGGCCATACGGTAGCCATACCCGGCTTGCCCTGGAAATACCAGCAGAACTTATTGTTCGACAGCAGCGGGTCGCGGGATCCGGCTACATTTGGCTATTTTAATTCGCTTAAGGAAAACGTGGAATCCAATTCTCCTGGATTGGTGAACCTGTTCTGGATGTGGAATTCCAAGAATGAAATTGCTATACGATACGACCGGATCCTGCTTCAGAAAGCAGAGATCCTTATCCGGCTGGGAAGGGAGCAGGAGGCATTGCCCATCATTAATTCCATCCGGCAGCGGGCTGCAAACAGCACGGGGCGGCTGAAATTTTCAAATGGTACGCCTACGTTACCTTACAACATCAGCTTATATATCAATGGTGTCAATTGCAACTGGACCAATGATTTTGCCTGGAAGGCGCTGATGTTTGAAAACCGGCTGGAATTTGGTATGGAAGGCATACGATGGTACGACCTGGTTCGATGGGGTATTGCCGCGCAAACCTTAAATGCGTATTTTGCCAAAGAATTGCCACGGGGCAGGTCATGGCTGAAGGATGGTAAATTTGCTACCGGGCGTGATGAGTTTATGCCCATTCCACAACCGCAGATAAACTATGCGTTTGGGATGTATCAGCAAAATCCGGGGTACTAATATGAAATATGTTCTTTGTCTGTTTTTTTTCCTTTGTTCGGGGGATGCTGCCTTTTCCCAAAAGGACAGGGCAGCGATCCCTCCCTTTAAGATCCGCTTAACGAACGGAGAGGGGTTTACCTATAAACAGGTAGATAAAAGCAAACCGCTGCTACTTATTTATTTTTCGCCTTCCTGTGAGCATTGCAAGGCATTTACCGAGGCATTGCTAAAGCAAAAAACAAAATGGGCAAATAAACAGATCGTAATGATCTCCTATGTGCATATCAGGGACGTGCAGGCGTTTGACCGGTTGTATCATTTGTCGGAGCATCCGGCGATAAAAATCGGATCAGAAGGGCAAACGTTTATTGTACAGCAATACTACCAGATCCGGCACTTTCCTTTTGTGGCGCTGTTTAACAAACAGGGACGGTTAATAAAAACAATAAGGGATACGTCAGCTCCGGAGGCTATGGTGCGGGCGCTGTAATGATCACTGGAAGTAGCATGTTAAGGCAAAACATTGTATGGAAGACTATGTAGATAAAAATACGGATGCGCGGGTAAAACAAGATATGAGCGATATTGCATGTAATGAGCAGGCTGATAAAATATATGAAGTATAAATGGTTGATGGCGGTTTTTTTCCTGTTACCGGTTTGCATGGTGAGGGCAGCAGAACCCGTTCCCGGGCAATTCCGGATGTATATAAAAGAGATCCGTTCCGATAGGATCGGAAATACACCGGGTACTATTACATACCAGGCGGTTTCCCCAGATCGCCTGTACGTGCGCATTAGCTGGAACCTTCCGGCAGCGGTATCTCAGGATTCTCTGAATGTATCGGTGCTGCCCGCATTTACACCCGGTTTTAACTGGGCGCCGTTGCTCACACCTGAAAAACATCATGTGATTGCGCAACACGTGTTCCGGGCTCCGGCGTTGATTGTGGCCAACAATGCAAAAGTATTGTCGGTGGTGCCGGATCTTGATCTGCTGCAAAGCAATCCGGCTGTGCCCTGGTATATGGATATGGATGCGCTCAAAAATCAACTGGTACTGGGCATGGGCAACACCACTGTAAAAGAGCATGTGCTGTTTACAAGATCGCCGGGCGCAGTGTTTCCAAAGGGAACGGTGTCGCTGGGTTTCTATTGCCTGGTTTCAGAAAAAAAGGAGGCACTCCAAAATCCGTTTCAGCAAACGGTATCGTTTTTATGGAACAAATGGGGCGCGCCGCTCTACCGGAAAGGAGCGCCGCTGCCGCGTGCCGACCTGGATCCCTATGTAAAGCAAACCTATGAATGGGCATTTAAGAACTGGCGTCCGGCCGTTTGGCAGGAGTTGGAACTGAACGGGAAAAAAGTAGGCGCCCCGGTATTCATTGTAAATATGACGCAAAGTCCCAATTATACCGGCATCCCCAATCAACGGGAGTTTCGCTCCATCTGGAACCAGGCCTGGTTCAATTCATTGCGCTCTGCCCAGGGACTGTACCGTTATGCCAGAAGAACAGGTAACGACTCGCTGAAGCGGTATGCCCTGCAAACAAAGGAACTGGCACTTTCCTTTCCGCAACAGCAGGGCTTTTTCAAAAGCGTGGTGGCCACTGAAATGGAATCGGTTACGGTTGATGGCAAACAGTATATGCGTTCCAAAGGATGGGATACCCGTTACTGGGGGAATTCCAATCGCAATCCCTATACCTGGGATGCGCGTATAGCACCCTATCATATTGCCGATATGAGCTTTACCGCATATTGGATGCTGGTGTGGTACAGCGAGCTGGAAAAAGACCGGCGCTTACTGGATTATGCGGACGCTTATGCAAAGGCATTGATCCGCCTGCAGGACAACGATGGTTTTTTTCCCGCCTGGCTGGATCTGAACAGTATGAAACCGATGCAGCATCTCAACCGCTCACCGGAAACCAGTATATCCGTAACATTTTTATTAAAGCTGTATGCCGTTACCGGAGATCAACGTTATCGCAACAGTGCCGTAAAAGCACTGAATGCGGTTATGAAAAATAACATCCGGCAGGGGCAATGGGAAGATTTTGAAACCTATTGGTCCTGTAGCCGCATCGGCAGTGAAGAATGGGTAGGGAAAAAGATCCCCCGGAACAATATGTATAAGCAAAATAATTTTTCTGTCTTCTGGACGGCACAGGCGCTACTGGAGATGTACCGGATTACCGGGGAAAAAAAGTATCTTGTTACCGGACAGCGTACGCTGGATGAATTGCTGATGTGGCAGGCTGTATGGCAGCCGCCGTATATGGCGGTACACACCCTGGGCGGTTTTGGTGTAATGAATGGCGATGCCGAGTGGAATGATTCCCGGCAAAGCCTGTTTGCGGAACTGATCCTTCAATACGGACAGTTACTGCATCGCAAGGATTACAATCAGCGCTCGATTGCGGCCCTCAAGGCTTCCTTTGTAATGATGTATACCCCGTTAAACCCGGGCACGATGCAGCAGTGGCAGGCCCGATGGCCTTTTTTTAACGCAAAGGATTATGGGTTTATGATGGAGAACTACGGACACGGCGGGGTTACCGATGCGCAGGGACTGGGTATCGGGGAGTTTACCATTTATGATTGGGGCAACGGTGCAGCAGCAGAAGCCTATAACCGGATCTATGATCATTTTGGAGCCGGATTGTTCCGTACAGCTTTTTAAAGGCAGGAACGTCCTGTGAAAACACAGGCTTCAGATATGAAAATGTATAGTATTTAAACGATTAAACTATCTTGGTGGCATGCGGAGTTTGCTGAATGAATTTCTGGGAGAACTGGCCGGTACTTTTACAGTGGTCTTTCTGGGTTGTGGCGCGGTGGCCGTTTCCCTGCTATTTAACGGACTGCCCCATATCACTGCCATTGCTGCGGTGTGGGGTATAGCGGTTGTAATGGCCATATATCTCTTCCGGTCTGTATGCAGCGCACATTTCAATCCTGCCGTAAGTGTGGCCATGGTTATTGCCGGCAGGTTCAATAAACGCAAGCTGTGGTGGTATTTTATAGCCCAGCTTAGCGGCGCCATGGTGGCAGCCGTTATGCTGTACCTGCTGTTCAGGGGATCCATAATCGCGTATGAGCGCGCGCATGCCATTGTAAGAGGTACGCCCGGATCTGCAACCCTGGCGCGGATGTTTGGAGAATGCTATGCACCGAACCCCGTGCTGCTGGCGATGCTTGCCGAATGTGCCGGCACCTTTTTGTTAACCGCCGGTATTTTTATGGTTACCCACGAGCAACCGGGTAAAAAAAATCGTTTTGCATATGCACCGTTATCTATCGGCATTTTGTTAGCGTTGCTTATTTGTGTTTTTGCATCGGTTACACAAGCGGGGTTTAATCCTGCACGGGATTTTGGTCCGCGGTGTATTGCATTCTTATGCGGATGGAGGACGGCTGCATTCCCGGACGAGGCAGGCGGTTTTTTCTGGGTGTACATCCTGGCTCCGTTTGCCGGGGCCGCGGCTGCCGCGATGCTTTACAATTATTACCGGAGGCGGTCTGCAGATACCGGATTAAAAATAAAATATGAAAATGAGTAAGACAAAACTGATCTTTACCGGTGGTTTTTTAGGCGCCGGAAAAACAACGTTGCTGCAATATGTTTCGGGCCTGCTTGCCGCTAACGGGCAAACGGTGGGGTTTATTACCAACGATCAGGCAGAAGGGCTGGTAGACACGCAGCTTTTAACAAAGAGCGATGGTATTATTAAGGAAATAAGCGGCAGTTGTTTTTGTTGTAATTATACAGGATTTACAGATGTGATTGGGGAGCTGCTGCAGGATCCGAAAGGTGTGGATGTGATCATCGCAGAGCCGGTAGGCAGCTGTACAGATATTTCTGCTACCGTTTTACAGCCGCTGAAAGACCAGCTGTCTTCGGTGGTGGCAATGGCCCCCTTTACGGTACTGGCAGACCCTGTAAAGCTGGAACGGATCCTGGATGGAGAGGATGGGGGAATGCACCCGTCGGCCGCTTATATTTACAGGAAACAACTGGAGGAAAGTGATGTCATCCTCATTTCCAAAACAGATAGCATACCGCCGGAGCAGCTGCAACGGCTTACAGATAAAGTGAACCTCGTATACCCGGGAAGGAAAGTACTGAGTGCAAGCGCCTACAATGGAACGGGCATCGAAACCTGGCTGGATCACGTAATGGAAAGTACCGTTTCCGGCAGCCGGATTGTGGCTGTAGACTACGACGTTTACGCGGAAGGAGAAGCCGTTTTGGGATGGCTTAACGCATCGGTGTTATTACAGGGGCCTTCCGTGGACTGGGATGGGTTCCTGGCGGCCTATTTCGAAAGATTGAACGCAGTGCTGGGAACGGCGCGGGTAGGACATATAAAGATCATGGTTGAATGTATGGGCAACCGGTACCGGATCGGGAATCAGACGGGCACACCGGATACACTGCGGTTCAGGGGATCTGCGGGCATCAGTAATATTGCCCAGATGACCATTAATGCACGGGTGGAATCGGATCCTGAAGTATTGGAGCAGCAGGTATTTGAAGCATTGACACAAACGGTTAGTGATGCGATGTTTTACGAGATAAGGCAATGCCGGTCGTTAAGTCCGGGGTACCCGCAACCTGTGCACAAATACCATTATGTGGTTGCTTAACCGGCAACAAATTCTTTAAAAAGAAAACAGATTTTATGAACAATACTAAGGGAAGAAGATCATTTATTAAAAAGGTTGGGTTGGGAAGCCTGGCTGCCGTTGCTTCCGGCGTTACCGGAGTGGCAGCCGCAGAAGGCGTCCCTGTGTCCGGTTGGGCACCGGGGGGCGATGCCCCTGATTTGGAACGGGCATATAACGGCGTATATACCGGTGCATATCTGAATCGCATAGCTTTTCCTATTGGCGGGTTGGGTGCGGGAATGTTTTGCCTGGAAGGAACAGGTGCTGTTTCGCATATGTCGATCAATAACCGGCCGGAAGTTTTTTTTGAGCCCAATGTATTTGCCGCTCTTTGTATAAAGGGACAACAACCGGTAGCAAGGGTGCTGGAAGGACCGGTACCGGAATGGAAGATCTTTGGCCAGCGGGGAACGGGGAATGGCGCCAGCGGTACCAGCTATGGATTGCCCCGCTTTGGCAACGCTTCGTTTGAAGCGCGCTTCCCATTTGCCACAATTAAACTGGAGGATCCGGAAATGCCGCTGAAGGTTACCCTTACCGGCTGGAGCCCGTTTATTCCCGGTGATGAGGACAATTCTGGTTTACCCGCGGGAGCATTGGAATATACATTTACCAACCGTTCCTCAAAAACCGTGGAGGCGGTGTTTTCCTACAATGCCCGGAATTTTGTGGCAAGGGGTGAGCGCGGGCGTATTCAAAAAATGGATAACGGGTTTATTCTTTCACAGGAACCAGGCAAGGAGAAGCCCTTTACAAAAACTGATTTCGCAGTGTATACCACAGCCGATCAACAGCCCGTGATCGATTATTGCTGGTTCCGGGGCGGCTGGTTCGATCCGCTGACAATGATCTGGAACACCATCGAGTCCGGAGCGGTGAAGGCCAATCCACCGGTAGAATGGGATGCCCCGGGTGCTTCCTTATTTGTGCCGCTTACCATTGCCCCGGGTGCACAAAAAACAGTGCGGGTAATGATGGCCTGGTATGTTCCGGAATCGGACCTGCGCATCCAGGAAAAGGGCCCTGATGGAAAGGAGCATTGCAACAGTGCGGAATGTTGCATTTCACCTGCGGAATCGGGCCTGGAGTCTTATGTAAAGTTTACCGGCGACAAATACAAACCCTGGTATGCCTCTAAATTTGATAGTGTGCAGGCGGTTGCAGCTTACTGGATGCAACAATATGCCTTATTAAAACGGAATTCCACCTTATTCAGCGATGCATTCTACAACAGTACACTCCCCGCGGAGGTAATAGAAGCAGTGGCCGCCAATCTTACCATATTAAAATCACCCACGGTATTGCGGCAGTACGACGGGCGTATGTGGGCCTGGGAGGGATGCGGCGATGACAACGGTTGTTGTCATGGCACCTGCACCCACGTTTGGAATTATGCCCAGGCTGTTTGTCATTTGTTTCCAAGACTGGAGATCGGATTGCGGAATACGGAGTTTTGCGAAGATCAGAGTGCCGCCGGGCATCAGACCTTCCGGGCCAATATGCCCATCAGCCCTGTAAAGCATGATTTTCATGCGGCGGCCGACGGGCAATTGGGTGGTATCATGAAGGTGCACCGGGAATGGCGCATCCACGGAAATACTACCTGGCTGAAAAAGATATACCCGCTGGTAAAACGGAGTCTTGATTATTGCATCGAAACCTGGGATCCGCTGCATAAAGGTGTAGTGGAAGAGCCGCATCACAATACCTATGATATTGAATTCTGGGGACCGGATGCGATGTGTACCACTTTTTATCTGGGAGCTCTACAGTCTATCATTGCCATGGGGCATTTTTTAAACGAAGATGTCACTTCTTACAGATCGCTGCTGGAAAAAGGAAAAGCCTTCCTGGAAGGTCAGCTGTACAATGGTGAGTTCTTTTTCCAGAAAATACAATGGGAAGGATTAAAAGCAAAGAGTCCTGCGGAAGCACAATCTTTTGGAGGCGCTTATTCCAAGGAGGCGGTGGAGATCCTGAAGAAGGAGGGACCTAAGTACCAGTATGGAAAGGGGTGCTTGTCGGATGGTGTATTGGGAAGCTGGATTGCGGCCGTTTGCGGACTGGAAGATCCGGTTGACCCGCAAAAGATCAGCAGCCACCTGCTTTCCGTGCACCGGTATAATTTGAAGAAAAACCTGAAGGGGCATGTAAACCCGCAACGCCCTGCTTATGCCCTGGGAAGCGAAGGCGGGTTGTTGTTATGTACCTGGCCAAAGGGCGGTAAGTTGTCGTTGCCATTTGTGTACAGCAACGAAGTGTGGACGGGGATCGAATACCAGGTGGCGGCACATTTGATGATGATGGGTAAGGTGAAGGAAGGACTGGATATTGTAAGGGCCTGCCGCAACCGTTACAATGGAAAGGTGCGCAATCCGTTCAATGAATATGAATGCGGCCACTGGTATGCAAGAGCCATGTCGAGCTACGGCATGCTGCAGGGGCTGACGGGGCTGCGGTACGATGCAGTGGATAAAACAATTTATATCCGTTCAAGGGTAGGCGACTTTACCAGTTTTCTTTCCACTGCTACCGGCTTTGGAACGGTAACCTACCGGAATAAAAAAGCCAGTCTTAAAGTAGTACATGGTACCATTGATGTAAAAGAAATCAGGATCCTGGGTTAATGGGTTTGATATGATGACGGAAGGGTTTGTCAGATATGCCCGGTATCATAAAACAGCAAACCATTCTATTTGACGAAACAATGTGATAAGGGTGCAACGGTTAATACATATGTTGCTGCTGCCGGCGTTTCTGGCAATGTTCGAAAGCAAAGGGAGGGCGCAGCCGCCGGCGCTGCTGCCTTATCATGTAGAACGGGTGGCGCGGGTTACGGGAGCTACGGGTGTAAAAGAAATACTTCCCAATCCGAATAAGACGGATCTGCGTTATAACGTGGGGGGCACCGACCTGGGCATTGCGTGGCGGATGGGTAACGGAGCCGTGGGCCTGTTCTTTGGCGATACCTATGGCCGGGGTTTTAAACCGGGAACGGGCGGCCCCGGGAATGCAGGTGACTGGCGCTCCAACGTACTCGCGTTCTCTACGGATAAGAACCTGTCTGATGGGCTTACGATCGATGCTATGTTGCCGGATGCGGGCGGCAATGCCAGAGAAGTGATCGCCAGCCGGCATGATCCGGATTGCAAAGGCGAACATACGATGATTCCAACAGCGGCCATCCATGCGGGCGGTGCAGACTATGTACATTGCATGAATATCCATTGCTGGGAAGTTCCGGGGAAATGGACCACCAATTACTCGGCATTATTTAAATCTTCCAACAACGGAAAAACCTGGAACCGTTGTCCGGGTGTGCGGTTTGCAGCAGGAAGCCGGTTTGCGCAGGCTGCTTTTGTGAAAAGAAATGGCATGGTATACCTGTTGGGAACACCGGCCGGGCGGCAGGGCGCCATTTACCTGGCGCGGGCAGGTGAGCAGGATCTTGCTTTTCAGGAACGGTACGAATACTGGTGTGATAGCCAGGGATGGGTGAAGCATGAGGAAGCAAGGGCAACACCGGTGATAGAGGCGCCCGCAGGGGAACTGTCGGTTACTTATAATGAAACCTTTCAGCGCTGGATTGTTGTATACCTGGATGTAAGCCGCAAAGCCCTGGTGCTGAGTGATTCAGAGAACATCGAAAAGGGATGGAGCCCGCCGAAGATACTTGTAAAAAGTGCCGATTACCCCGGATTGTATGGATCCTTTATTTATCCGCTGGAAGCGAAGGACACCCGTTTGTATTTCCTCATGTCGGTGTGGAAGGATTATAATGTGTTTTTGATGAAGGCGGATCTGAAGCTGGAAGCGAATTAACAGCCGTTTTACAATATAACACGAGGGGCCGGCTCTTAATTATGAACCGGCCCCTCGTGTTTGTGTTGGGGGTTTAGAATGATTTATTGACCACGTCCCACCAGAGCCGGGTTGCACCATTACTGGGACCACCCATCGTAGCTACGGCAGCATCTGCGGCGCTTTTATTGGTAGTAAATTCTACCTGTGGAATCGGAATGCTTCTTACGCCCGGTACCGTTGGAATAACACCGGCGCTTTTATTAGCAATTACCGGGAATAAAATCGGATATCCGGTTCTCCGGTATTCCGCCCAGGCCTCTTCTCCGTCGGGGAAAAGGGCGATCCATTTCTGGGTAACGATCCGTTCCAGCTTACGGTTGCTGTTGTCAGCATCATTCCATTTAATGGTAATGGTGCTGAGGTTGGGAGAACCGGCTGTAATATCGTTTTCACCGGCGTTGAGTGCCTTCGGATCGATATAGGGTTTGGGTTTGCTGGCGGCATCATTTTTATAGGCATCGGCTTCCGATGCAAGACCGTACATGGCAAAAGAACGGTCGATACCGGTTTCATAATTGGTTTTTGCATCACCGGCATTGGCCCATCCCCTTAATGCGGCTTCCGCTTTCAAAAACCAGGATTCAGCTGCCACCATTAGCTGCATCTTGTTCTGGGAGAAGAAGACCAGCTTCGAATAGGAATCGTACCGTGATTTTTCATCGATATTAATACCGCTCCGGATGCCTTTGTATTGTCCGGCAACCATGGGATCGGTCGCTTTCTGGAAGTATTTTGATATGCGCGGATCATTATAACCACCCATGATCGATTCCATTGGTGCCCCCATACGTGTATCGCTCCAGTCGTTCACGATCACATTAAGCGGATGTGATACACTTAATCCTACCGAACAATTCTGGCTGTTTTCGCTTAGTAGTCCGCCATTGGCGGGGTTTAAAGCCGCTTCACCCTGTGTTTTGCCCATAGCCTGATCGATCAATGCCACGCGCAATGCCAGCCTTAACCGCAGGGTATTGGCATACCTGAGCCAGTTCTGGTAATTATCTGACGTATACGCGAGGTCCGATTTTTTCATTTGCGGGGATACGGTGGCGGGCATGCCTTTCAGGATATTGATAGCCGTGTCCAGGTCTTTAAAAAACAACGGGTATACATCTTTTTGCGCGTCATAACTGATAGTGCCATCATCGTTGGGCAAATTGTAATGACTGTAAATAATGGGACCGATTTTATCGCTTACGCGGGACATGGCCGATACCCGGACGATCCGTGCGAAGGCCTCCAGATCAGCAAGCGCCGGGTCCTTTTTTGCGGCCGCAATAACCTTATAGGTGGGGTTCATTACATTGGTGTAACGGGAAGTCCAGATGGAGGCATTCCATCCATCTACCAGGCTATAGGTAAGATTGTTGGAGTTAGACCGGAACGGAGCTTCTGCCGCCATGAAGCCGGAGTAAGAATCGCTGGTGAGATTTTCTGCCAGCTGGTAGGTGCCCACATCTTCCGGGATAATAAAACGCTGAGCTTGCTGCAGCAGCGCCGACATCAGGGTATAATCAGCATCCTGCTGTTCTTTTGTAAGGCCAATGGGGTTGGTGTTCAGATCCTTGAAATCTTTAGTGCACCCGGTCATCAGCAGCACCGTTGCAGCGGATGAACAAAGCGTCCTGAAAATATATTTAAATGGTTTCATATTTTAATTTTTTCTACGTGAATAATTGAATACATAAGCATTAAAAACTCAGATTCAGGTTTAAGCCATAGCTGCGTGTAGTGGGTGGTCCAAAGCTATCAAGACCCTGTCCTCCATCGGTTCCGGTAGCAGTAGTTGTGCTCAACTCCGGATCAAAAGGAGCCTTGTTTGTAAAGAAGAAAAGATTGCGACCCACCAGGCTGATGCTGGCGCTTTTGATAATTGAAGATTTTACCGGTATATGATAAGCCAGTGAAAGCTGCCGGAGCCGGATATTAGTGGCATCATATACTTCTCCTTCTATAATCCCGTCGCGGTTACCAACACCCTGGTAATATTTCTGGGCGGGCACATTGGTCACTGCTTTTCCGTTCTGGTCTACCGCGTCTACCGTTACACCGGTTTCCCGCTGATCGGCGCTGATCTTGCTTACTCCAAAAGAATTCAGGTATCCTTGTGTAATACTGATCACCTGTCCGCCAAAACGCCCGTCAATCGAAAAGTCCAGTGATAATTTGCCCAGGTTAAAGCTGTTGTTCCAGCCTACCAGCGCTTTGGGGTTGGAGCTTCCGATGTATCCGTCTGCGGATCCGAGCGGAGTACCGTCTTTGTCTACGATGATTTTTCCATTGGCATCTCTCAGGAAGGTTTTGCCCCAGAAGTCGCCAAACGATCCGCCTACCCGGAGTACGTTGAAGTTGCCGATAGGATAGGCATTGGTTAAGCGGGGGTGCAGTTCCAGCACCTTGTTGCGGTTGGCTGTATAGTTAACGCCGGTGCTCCAGCTGAATGCTACCTTTTTGATGACGTTATAGTTCAGGGCCAGCTCGATCCCTTTGTTCTCCACATTACCGGCATTCAGGTAAACCGTTGTGTTCAGCAATCCCAGTGGTCCCTGAAAGGTAAAGAACTGGTTTTTAGTATTGGTTTTATATAAGGCCAGATCCACGGTGAGCCGGCTGTCAAGAAAGCGCCCTTCATAACCCAGTTCCCAACTGTTGCTGATCTCGGGTTTCAGCGGAATGTTGTTGTATACTCCTGCATTGTTGATCACAATATTTCCGCTGGCCGTTGTTGCTTCCGGTATTTGTGATACAAAAACGCCTACGCCGTTGCCCACCTGGGCATAAGACAGCCGTAGTTTGCTGTAATTGTTACGCAGATGCAGCATATCAGATAGTATAGCTGCCACACCGGCCGAATAATAAAAGAAACCATTTTTCTCATTGGGAGTGCTGGCCAGGGTAGAAGACCAGTCATTTCTTCCGGTAAGATCCAGGAACATATATTTTTTAAATCCGAGATTGGCGGAGGCAAACAGCGATTGGGTTTGGCTTCTCTGATATACTTCCGTCAATGCATTAATCGGGTCTTTACGCGAAAGATTCGCCAGCGAAAAACCATTGGCAACGGTCAGCTGCCGGGCATCCAGGTTCCATCCATAACTGTTCAGATCGGAAATAGCCGTACCTACGGTGAAGTTTAAAGCCAGGTCATCGCTTAGATCCCGGTTACCAATCAATAATAGGTCGCCGTATTTATTGGTGGAAGTGATCTCCTCGCGGATGTACCGCCCGTTATCTACGGTAGTACCGCCGGTGGTCTGTCCGGAAAGTACTCCCTGTGTACCGGCAGATACTTTTCGTTCAAACACATTCCAAACCCTGTTCAATGTTCCCCGGGTACTAAGACTGAGCCAATCGTTGAAATCATATTTAAGACTTGCCGCACCGATCAGACTATGCCGGGTTTGATCGGTTGGGATTTTATTTAAGATCCAGTATGGGTTCTGGGAGTGGTGTGTGCCGCCCAAACCCGCATCTGCATTGATGTTGAACCAGTTTTGCAGCATAAGGTTGCGGCTGGGAGAAAGATACTGGTAGTCTGTTTTAAATTTATTGAAGTCCAGCCCGCGCGGAAACATATATAAACCGCTAAGGGGATTAAAATAAAGTCCTGATGCGGGGCGGTTGTGTATGTCCTGGAATGCATACATCAGGCTTCCGTCAAAAGTAAGTTTGTCGTTAAAAAACTTGGCTGAATTGCGGAAACTCAGCGAATGCTGTTTAAAGGTATTGGTTGGTATTACCCCTTTATTGGCCGTGTTGGCATAAGAGAAGTAATTGCGCGATTTTTCTGTACCGCCGCTTAATGCAACGCTGTTGATAAAGGTGGTTCCGAGGTTGAAGAAGTCTTTTACGTGATCGTTGTAAGTACCCGGTTTGCCCCAGCTGTCTTCTGCATCGCCTTTGGCTGAGGTAGATTGCCCGTAATTATACTGCAATTTGGGCAGGTAAAATGCCTGGTCAACATTGGCTGTACTGGAGAAGTCGATCCTCGTGGTGCCTGCGGAGCCTTTTTTTGTGGTGATCATAATCGCACCATTGGCTCCCTGGCTTCCGTATAGAGCCGATGCTGAGGCGCCCTTTAATACATTGATGCTTTGAATGTCATCCGGGTTAATGCTGCTGAGGATATCGCCCCGGTCCGTATTACCGCCAAAGGGCCCGGTAGAACCGCTTCCTGCAGTGTTTACAACAGGCAATCCGTCAATTACGTATAAGGGTTGATTGTTCCGGTTTGATTTTAATCCCCGCAAAACAATGCTTACCGAACCTCCAATCCCCGAAGAACTCCGGTTGATCTGTAAGCCCGCTACTTTCCCCGTCAGGTTATTCATGGGGTTTACATCCTTTACTTTGGAAAGATCCGATCCGCTGATTGTTTGAGTAGAATAGGTAAGCGATCGTTCGGCTCGTTTAATACCGAGTGCTGTTACAACAACGGTGGTAAGTTCTGTATCAGATGGTAACAGTATTATGTTCAAATCTTCTCCACTTTTTGCCGCTGCTTCCCGGGGGGTATAGCCCACATAGGAAAAAACCAGAACATCTCCCGGAGCTGCGGCTATGCTGTAACGTCCGTCTGCATCCGTGAGTACGGCTTTATTCGATTTCTTAATCGAAATGGTTACGCCGGATAGCGGCGCACCGTCTGCTCCGGTAACACGACCGTGTACCGCTTTGTCCTGAGCCTGCACCGCGAAAGCGCAAAGCAGGAACAGACAGAAGGCAATAAATTGTTTTGCTTTCATTTTTATTGATAGTTTTGCTTTAGTGAATAATAACGGCTTGTAAGGAGAAGCCACCCTGCATACCGGTCTTTATCCGGTGCGCGAACAGACAATACCTCCCCTCGTCCATATAAAATGGTCGTTTTTTTGGATGCATTCATAAATACATCCTGCCCCAGATCCAATAGATGGCGGGCATCCCTGAACGTCAGGGTGCTGTTGTTATAGCGTATAAAGGGTTATACGCCGGGCAGCAAACAAAGTGCAACGGATCGTTTCTCTCTCATGTATAATTGATCTTTTTGCCTTGATGAGTAATAAAATTTCATGCCAGGGGTGCGGAGAAAAGGGATTCTTTTCAGCTTTTTTTCAGCACGTGCCGGGCACAGATACCCAGCAGGAAATGACGTGCAACGGGTTGTTTTGATTTCATGTGTGTGATGGTTTTGTTTTCGTGAATAATCGGGTTTCTATCAGGGCACCTTTATACTGCGCCTGGGTTCTTTTATCTGGTCCGGATTTGCGGCAGACAAACTGTTTACTACCAGTGCCGCAGCGCCCATTGAATATGCTTTATATTTAAGTGTAGATACATCCAGTTCCACACCTTCCATCAGCCGCGGGATACTATAGGTATTTAACGCCTGCTGAATGGGAGCCATCAACAATTTTCCTACTTCCGAAGCCCGGCCGCTGAGCAGTACCAGCTCCGGATTGATGATATGCACCAGTATGGCAAGGGCCTTTCCGATCTTAAAAGCCATATCCGATAATAATTCAATACAGAGCTGATCTCCCTGGGCCGCCAGTTGCATCACGGCGTAGGCCACTTCTTCCACCGCGGATGTGGCAATCTTAAGGTGTTCCAGTTTGCCTTCACCGATCAGCGCCAGTGCTTTTTCGGCCACCACTCTTAAAGAAGCTTCGGTTTCCAGGCAACCCCGTTTACCACATTCGCATAAGATCTGATTATCGGAAATAGGTATATGACTCAATTCTCCGGCATAGCCCGCATGGCCGCGGAAGAGCTTTCCATCTACAATCATACCCAGCCCTATGCCCCAGCTGATATTAATGACCATCACATCGGTCTTTCCGCGGGCGATGCCAAATTTAGATTCGCCCAGGGCAATGGTGCTTGAGTCGTTATCGATAAAAACGGGCATCTGGAACACCTGTGCTAAATGATCGCGAAGGCTGAGTGTATTTTTTGTAAAAACATAAGACTGGTTAATGCCCTTTTTAATATTTATAAATCCCGGCATACCCAATCCCATTCCAAGGAACTGATCGCGCGGGATGCCTGAATGTTCCAGCGTGGCGGTGATGGCGGCGGTAAGGGAGTGGAGGGCCTCGCCGTTGTTGAGCAGCTTCAATTCAGAACGCTGTGTATAAACAGCGTTATTCTGTCCCGCGTCCAGTACGGAAACCGTAGTATAGAGCTGGTCCATCGCCACAGAAAGGATATAAGTGGTTTCGGGCTTTAACCGGTAAAGCAGGGCTTTTCGTCCGCCGGTAGAATCGGCATGCCCGTCAATGATCACTATTCCGTCCTGCTTCATTTCGGAAAGCGCCTTTGCCACTAACGGTACGCTTTTATCCAACAATACACTTAAATCGCTGCAGGTCAGCGCTTTTTCGTAATATAATTTTTCAAAAATACTACGCTTTAATTTGCTGTATAAGGCTACCTTATGCAAGTAATCGGATTATTCAGTCCTAAGATAATAAATAGTTCACAATACTTAAAAAAAAGTTTTAAAAAGTTTTGGGTAAGAATTGATGAACTTTGGCTAACATTTTAAAGAAGTGGATCTGTAAGTAGCTAACTCGTTTACTAACAATTGGCTACATTTGTAGATAGAACTGATTATTTTTATGACAGAAGATTATAAAGCGGAAGAAAAAAAGAGCCTGAATTTCCTGGAAGAGATCGTAGAAGCCGATCTGGCCGCCGGAAAATATAAAACCATCATGACCCGGTTTCCCCCGGAACCCAACGGGTACCTGCACATCGGGCATGCCAGCAGTATTTGCCTGAATTTTGGATTGAGCCTGAAATATGGAGGGGGAACCAACCTCCGTTTTGATGATACCAACCCGGTAACGGAGGACACAGAGTATGTGGAGGGAATAAAAAAAGACATTCAATGGCTGGGCTTTGAATGGGCCAACGAATTGTATGCTTCCGATTATTTTGAGCAGCTGTATACCTATGCCGTAACGCTGATTGAAAAAGGACTGGCTTATGTAGACGACAGTACCAGCGAGGAAATCGCCGAACAAAAAGGAACGCCTACCCAGCCCGGGCGCAGAAATATTTATGCAGACCGTACCGTAGCGGAAAACCTGCAGCTGTTTGAAGCCATGCGCAACGGTCAATACCAGGACGGGGAGAAAGTGCTGCGTGCCCGGATCGATATGAGTTCGCCCAACATGATCATGCGCGATCCCATTTTATACCGGATCAAACATGCCCATCATCACCGTACCGGCGATCAGTGGTCCATTTATCCGATGTATGATTTTGCTCATGGTCAAAGTGATTCGATCGAGCATATTACCCATTCCATATGCACGATGGAGTTTGTGCCCCACCGGGAAGTATATAACTGGCTCATTGAAAAGCTGGAGATCTATCCTTCGCGTCAATATGAATTTGCGCGCAGGAACCTGAGTCATACACTTACCAGTAAACGGAAACTGTTGCAGCTGGTAACTGAAAAATATGTTTCGGGTTGGGATGATCCGCGGATGCCTACCATTGCCGGCCTGCGCCGGCGGGGCTATACGCCCGAAAGCATCCGGGACTATTGCGAACGCATAGGTGTTGGAAAACGGGATAATCTGATCGATGCCGGGGTGCTGGAGTTTTGCGCCCGGGAACATCTCAATAAAATTGCCTTACGCCGCATGGTGGTATTTGACCCGCTGAAAGTGGTCATCACCAACTATGAAGGAGCGGGAGAATGGCTGGCTTCTGAAAACAATCCCGAAGATCCGGATGGAGGCACCCGCAATATTTCCTTTAGCAAAGAACTGTTCATTGAGCGCGAAGATTTTATGGAAGATGCACCAAAAAAATATTTCCGTCTGGCGCCGGGCAAACAGGTACGGCTGAAAAGTGCGTACATCATCCAGTGCGATGAAGTCATAAAAGACGCGGATGGTCAAATTACCCAGCTGAATTGTTCGTATTTCCCCAACAGTAAAAGCGGGGAAGATACCTCCGGTATTCATGTAAAGGGCACGCTGCATTGGGTAAATGCCCGGGATTGTTTCCCGGTTCAGGTGCGCGAATATGACCGTTTGTTTACGGTGGAAGACCCCGGAAATGCCGAGGGCAATTTTACCGATTATATCAACGAGCATTCCTTAAAAGTTGTTGAAAATGCGCTGGCAGAAGCTGCGTTAAAGGAGGCAGGCGTGAATGAACGCTTCCAGTTTCTGAGAAAGGGCTATTTTACCCTGGATCCGGACAGCACGCCGGAGCAGCTGATCTTCAACCGTACCGTTACGTTAAAAGACAGCTGGGCCAAGGCGAAGTAGCGACAGTTTTCAGTTGTCAGTTTTTAGTTTTCAGTAATCAGCCATTCGTTATCAGTTTTCAGTTATTGACCATTAGCTTTTAGCTGATAACGGATGGCTGACGACTAACAGGTGGTAACAGAGCGCTTAGTGGATGACATTAAACACAAACAAAAGCGTAACCACAAACAACAAACCGAGTCCTGCAAGAAATACATAATCGGCGAAGGTTTCCAACTTATTGCTTCGGGTACCTGATGCGCGCATCGAAAGAAATGACAGGATACAGCTGGTCATAAAGAAAAGAATGGCAACGGCTGCCACCTCATCTACTACTGTGCGTTCTCCTCTGTTACCAAAGATCCGCAAAGAAGTAATCAGGATAAAGCAGATCCCCGTAAGGTTAGAAGCGGCGTTGAGAATATGTGGCGACTTTTGATGCTCCGGCTTCATGTTCATTTACAATAAGAACCGTTAAGGTACTTAAAAAACAAAACCGTAGTACCGCCTGTAAGGGATAGCATTCCATTTTATAAAAAATTTAAGGCAGGCAGGATGCCGCTTTCGGTACACGCATTAATGAACTATTAAATTTGCGGGGGGAAACGGGCGGTTTAAAAAAAAAATCATAACTTACTATTGTAAACGATTTCTAAACTTCTTAAACTTTAATTTATGGAACTGAACGAATTTTTATTAAATGAAGATGAGCTGCATGTAACGCGCGCTACGGAGCAGGAATATTCGGAAATGGATGGTGATGGTGCAGACGGCGATGGCAGTGATGGCGATGGCTCTGATGCATCGGACGGTGATGGCGGGGCAGACGGCGACGGTGGTGCAGATGGCGATGGCAGCGATGCAGACGGATCGGATAACGCCTGATTCAAATGAATGTATTGAAAAGCTGCGGCATCTGATATGCTGCGGCTTTTTTTATTATCTTGTATCATAAAACCTTTTCCCTATATGACCGCTTTTTTTGATAACATCATCGCTCCCTGTTCAGTTGAAGCCTTTTTCAATACCTACCACGAAAAAAAGATCCTGTATATCCCGCGCAATGATGCGCGCTACTATGAATCCGTGCTAACCAGCCGGGAACTGTCGGCTTTTCTGGACCGGCAGGATATCTTTTATCCTTCGCTGCGTATGGTAAAGAACGGAAAGGAGCTCCCTTCGGGTGAATACACGCTAAAGGGAGTACCCATCGGGCATCATAAAAAAGATGGGATCATTCATACAGAGAAAGCATTTGCATTGTTTAACGACGGGGCTACCATGGTGGTACAGGCAGGGCAGCGGTATTTTGATCACCTGTCTGCCTGTTGTATGGAGTTGTCCAGGAAGTTCAATGCACCGGTGCAGGCCAACCTGTATATTACGCCAAACCGCTCCCAGGGCTTTAACCCGCACTGGGATACGCACGATGTATTTGTATTGCAGATAGCGGGTACCAAAACCTGGCATCTGTATGGCTTCGAAAAGGAGCTGCCTACAAAGAACCAGGGTTTTGTAAGCAAGGGTTACAGCAAAGAGCCGGAGCAAACCCTGCAGCTAAGTCCGGGTGATTTTTTATATGTGCCCCGCGGCTATGTGCATGATGCGGTGGCCGATGATGGTATTTCGGCGCATATAACCGTAGGGATCCTGTCGTTTACCTGGATCCGGTATTTTTCGGAGCTGCTCACACAACTGGAAAATGAAAAAGCATTCCGGGAGGCCATCCCTTTTTGGCGCAGCGATCTTGATGCGGCTATCGGGGAAAAGACCGGTTTGTTAAAAGAATTGCTGGAGCGGTTGTCCGCGGAAAATGCACTGGATAAGCTCAACAGCCAGTATCAGAAAATGCAGCCGCAACAGGTGCATGGATATTTTGACGGGTTGCTGAACCTGGATCAGCTGCAGCCGGATACGGTATTAACGCTTAACCGCAATGTGTTCTTTGAATGGGGCAGCGCAGATGGGCAGTGTTTTGTAAAATGCTTTGGTAAAACCATTTCATTTACAGATGCATTAAAGCCGGTAATTGATCATATATTTGATACGGAAAAGTTTACCGTGGCCGATCTGCCCGGTGATCAGCCTGAAGCCACAAAGATGGCTGCGGTTGCCCGGTTGATAAAGGAAGGGGTAATCTACCGTGCTATTTTATAACATTATTAAACGTTATCATTGAATAATACAGGCACCCGGCACGTTTTTTTTTGCAGCGCGGCATCGCGGTATTTTAAAGAGGATATGCATGGGTCCGCTGCAAACTATAACGGGTTTATCCTGCTGGAGCACAGCGATCCGTTTCCTGAAAAAGTAACCCAGGCACATTTTGATCCGCTGTTTATCGCGGGCCTTCAGGAGCTGGCCAAACAAAAAAAGGCAAAGCTCCTGCTGATCCGTAACCGTAAAACAGGATTTAAAACCTGCCGGCTGATCTATGTGGATTGTATCCGCAACCGGTACCTGACCCTGCATTCAACACCCGCCGATGTGGCCGCCATCCGGCTGGAATATTACATCAATAATCCGCATGCGATCTGGGAAACAGAGCCTTTCTACATCGTTTGTACCAATGGTAAGAAAGACAAATGCTGCGCGAAATTCGGGTTTCCCGTGTTTAAATTTATTGAGAATCACGATAAGGCGGTTACGGTTTTTGAAAGTACCCATGTAGGTGGCGACCGTTTTGCCGCCAATGCGGTTTGCCTGCCACGAGGAATCTATTACGGACGGGTAATGGTGGAGGATGTAGATGCAATCCTGGAGGCTACGGAACAGGAGCAGATCTACTATCCCAATTACCGCGGCCTTTCTACGCGGTCTTTTCTGTACCAGTCGGTAGAGTGCTACCTTCGGGAGCGGCTGGAGCATTTTTCTATGGATTTCGATTTTACCATTGACCGGCACGAAGAAACGGGTGCCGTTATAAACGTTACGGCTGTTGTGGCCGGCCGGTCTTACCATCTAACCCTTCGCAAGGAAGTGGTTCCGTATCCCTATTATCTAACCTGTAAAGCGCAGAAGCCGGGAAACATCACAAAATATTTACTGGAAAACTTTACCGGTATATAGCCCCGCAGCAGTGTGGTGGCACGTCATTTCAGTTGTGTTAACAGGAAGGCTTTCAGTTCCCGGAAATGATGGAGCGTTTCTTTTTCTATATCGTACTGTTCGTCTTCTGTTTTGCCATGTCCTAAAGAACGCAGGTAAAAAAGGCGGTCTGCCTTAAAATATGACGTGGCGCTCCATACATGCACGTCATCGCGGTTGCCGTTTACCAGTAATAATGCGCTTTCATAGGCCCTGGTCAGGGCTCCGTTGCTGAGGTAGTATTGATATTTATTTTCAAGGATATGGTTACCGGGTATTTTTTCCGACCACTGTTTTTCAATTTTGAATAACCGTTTTTTATATAACCAGTAACGGTAGGTAACCCCTTTCTGTTTGATAATATGTTGGGTGCGTGCCGGGCTTTTTTCAATGCGGGCAATTGCATCTTCCACCCGGTTCCTGTAAGCAGTATCGAGCTGGGCATGCAGGGGCAACCCAATAAGACAAAACAGGAACAGCAGGAACCATTTCATATGCATTATTAAAGCGTAAATATACGTTAGGCTGAGCGTGGCGGAAATAACAGCATCGCCGGAACGCACAGCGCATCATTCTCAGAGATCGAGTGCCATCTGTATGTTTGCCCGCTTATAGGGGCTTGGGCGATTATTGATCTTTTTAAATCCGAGTTTGTAGTAGAGACTGATGGCGGCCTTTAAACGGGTATTGCTTTCCAGGTACAGCCTGGAGGCGCCCAGTTCTTTTGCCTTCTGGATGATGGCATCTGCCAGCAGTTTCCCGATATTCTTTCCCTGTGCTTCGGGGGCAACGGCCATTTTAGCCATTTCGTAATCATAATCGGGGTCGTCCATTTTAATGAGCGCACATACACCCACCGGCTTTTGTTCGTATAAGGCTACCAGGATATGGCCGCCTTTGTTTAGGATATACTTATCGGGATGATTTAACGCACGGATATCTGTTTCCTCCATTTCAAAATATTGCGAGATCCAGGCTTCGTTCAGCGTACGGAATACCGTTTTGTATTTCGGTTCATAATGCACGATCTGCACCTGGCTGCTTTCCCGGATCTTTTTCTGCTGCAGTACGCGACGGGAGAGGGGTTGCTGTTCCAGCAGGAATTCCCATTCCTCAATGGCTTCCCACAGGTCGTGTGTGGCTTCGCGGATCAGTTCTTCTACCGCATTGTGTACGTCGGCGCATTGTTCAAGCACCCGGGGCACAAGCGCTTTTCCCTTGGCAGATAAGGCCACGCGGTTCTGGCGCTTGTCGCCCGATTTTTTATTTTCAGTGATCAGGCCCTTTGCGGTCATCTCCCGGATGATGCGGCTTACCGACGGCTGCGAATGCCCGATTTCCTGGGCGATCTCCGTGATTGTTTTTTCTTCGCTTTGCGAAAGCATATAAAAAACGGGGAACCATTTGGCCCTGACCGGGATGCGGTTTTGCTCATAGATTTTTTCGGCTTCTTCCGTAAACAGGGCCGATAGCATCCGGAGCCGGCTTCCCAGGGCCATTTTACCGGTACGGGTATAAAATATTTTTTCCATACTTAATTACATAACTGGTTATGCAAATATAGTGATAATTTCGAAAAAAATGATCAGCCGGAGCTGCCTGAGTGTCCGGGCCGGATTACATGCATAGCCCGGCCCGTAAAGTGTAATGGAATTACCAGATCATTATTGCAACAATTGCAAGCAGGATATAAAATCCTGTTCCGAAAAGTGTCCACTTGTTGAGCTCCTCCGCTTTTCGATGATAGCCATTGGCTTCAAACATATCTATAAAAACGAGCTGTATAATACCCGGGAAAAAGAAGGCCAGGAATTTTAGGTGCTTCTCCAGGGGAACTGTGGCGCGGTCCTGAGCTGCCTGCTGGCTGGCTTCATCGGTTTCTTTTAACGCAGTATATGCGTTTTCGGAAAGATTGCGGTTGCTGAACTCGGCTTTGGCCGCCAGCAATGCTTCCGGCTGGTAAAGGGCTTCCGGTAGCGACAGAATGCGTATCAGCTCCGCGTCGGTCTGTTGTGCCATTAGTGTTTTGAAATCGTCTTTTTTCATAATTGTTATTTTGGTGTGGGGCATTGACTATCGCAAATTGTCATTGCACAAGGCCCAATAAAAATAATAATAACAGGCTTTGGACCGGCATCATTTAACCATCAGTCCCTGCGGATCCCTTGCAAACAGGTAGGCATCATATTCAATAAAGTCCGTGGCCTTGATCTGTACCGTTTCGGCCTTGCCTTCTTTCAGTGTAAACACGGCAGGGAAAACACCAAAGCCGATATTGGAATAGGTGAGCCGGAAGGTGTTATTGTCCATATACTCCATTGTTGCGGTTAGCGCCGGGTGATGTTGAAAAGAACAACGAAGCTGGTTGTGACCGGCCTTTGAAATTTGAATCTTTCCGTAAACGGTATTGTAATAATCACCGGTATAAGCTTCCAGCGGTACGGGCGTGTTGTTATGCGCCTGAACCCGTTGCTGCATATTGTTCAGCTCGGCTTCCATTTGCCGGTTGTTTTTTGTAGCAATGCCCTGCAGGAACCGGCTCCGGTCTTTATACGGTACGCCCAGGTAGGCGTCCAGCAACTGGTAGCGCAAGGCTTCAAAAAAACTTTGATTGTCGTTATTGGTCAGGATTACGATACCCAGCTTTTCTTCAGGTACAAAACACAGGTTGGTTACAAAACCAAAAGCACCGCCGGTATGCCAGTATACCTGCCGGCCATTGTAGTCGGCCGCATAAACGCCCAGGCCGTAGGTAACAAAATGAATGGGATAATGATTGTTTTTGCGGTTGTTCACCGTGATATTGGCATCCCGCGTTCTTTGCAGCACTTCCCAGGGCAGAATCCGGTTGCCTTCAAAGCGGCCGCTGTCCAGCTGCAGCCGTAACCAGCGTGTGAGGTCTTTTACATTGCTGACCATGCTGGCGGCCGGGCCCAGGTTATCGATCTGGTCAAACGGCAACACCGTAAGGGCGCTGAACATATTACTGTGCGGCAACGCTACATTGTTCCGTTGCGCCATACCCGCGGTATTCATATAGGTATTATGCATGCCCAGCGGGGTAAGAATCTGCTCTTGCACATACTGCTCCCAGGTTTGTCCGGTTACCTGTTGCAGGATCCGGCCTGCGGTTAAAAAACCGGCATTGCAGTAGCCGTAATCCTGCCGGAACTGGCCCGGTGGCTTCAGGTAGCGTAGCTTCCACAGGATGGAGTCTTTGGGAAGGTTCGAATCCCAGAAGGTAAAATCGCCCTGGAAAGTGCGGGTGCCCAGCCGGTGGCTAAGCACATCCCGCAGGGTGAGCAGTTGGGTGGTGGTGCTGTCCCACATGCGGAACCAGGGAAGGTACCGGGTTACCTTATCGTTGAGTGAAAGTTTTTTTTCATGATCCAGTTTTGCAATGGCTGTTCCGGTAAAGAGTTTGGAATTGGATGCGATCATAAACAGGGTATTTTCATCCACGGTACCCGGTTTGTTCATCTCACGCACACCATACCCTTTTTGCAGGATCACCTGGCCGTCTTTTACGATGGCGATGGCCAGCCCGGGGATCTGCCATTCCTTCATTCCTCTTTGAATATAGCTGTCCAAACTATCGCTGATAAAGGACGGTGTTTGGGCCGACAGGATGCCGATGCTGCCGGCAAAAAAAGCAACAAGTCCTATTTTTTTCATATACCTGTTAGAATTGAGTAATTGAATGTAGGATAAATATAGTAAAAGGAGCTAAACCAACAGGAGAAGCGGCTTATTTGCCGACAGTTATTGCCGTTTGAGCCATTGTTAAAAACAAACGGCTTCCGGGGCGGCTATCTTCATATTGTTATTTGAATACTTAATTTAATCGATACAAAAATGAAACGTCTTTTACTGGCTTTTCTGCTAAGCAGCGGTCTTTGTGCAGCATCCTTTGCACAGGTTGCTCCTGCAGTGCCTGCCACAGCCAAAGAACATAAGAAATCTACCGGTATTACCAGGTCTGGAAAACCGGATATGCGATTGAAAGCAAACCGGGACGCCGCCAAAGCGCAGGTACAGCCTGCAGCGCCGGCTCCTGCTCCTCAGCCCAGGCCGGTTGTAGCCAGGAAAACGACCCCGGTTGCACCGGCTCCGGCGCCACGTCCGGCCGTGATTCAAAAAGTACAGCCCGCCGTGGCATCGGCAGATCCGGTGGCCGGCACAGATGCAAAGGGCAGAACGCTCTACCGGGGGAAAAGAGGGGGTACTTATTATATCAATAAAAACGGGCATAAAGAATATGTAAAGCAATAGGCAAAATTTAGAGGCAAAGACGGGCGTTCTGGTTTTTACCGGGGCGCTTTTGTTTTTAATGGATCCGGTATCTGAGGAACCGGCAGGTGCCGGTGTAGCTGTGTCTTGTATCTGTAAGTTAGGCTCAACGGCCTCTTTTTCTAAAAGACCATGCGTTTCAATTGGATTTAGTACATTTATCCGAATGAACGACCCGATTACAAAGCGCCTCCGGATCGCGGCAATTATACAGGAAACGGCGGATGCAAAAACCTTTATTGTGGAGCCGCTGGATGGATGGGCACCGGTATACCGGCCGGGTCAGTTCCTGACGCTCATTTTCCAAAATCACCTGGGTGAGCAGCGCCGCTCGTTTTCTATTTCATCCAGTCCGGATACCGATCCGCAATTGTCTTTTACCGTAAAAAAACTGGACAATGGCGAATTCAGCCGGTACCTGATTTATAAGGCTAAAACCGGGGATGTGCTGAAGACCTCCGGTATCAGTGGTTTTTTTGTATTACCGGAGGATACGCGGGAAAAGCAATTCTGTTTTCTTGCAGCTGGAAGCGGTATTACGCCTTGTTTTTCGCTGATCAAAACGCTTTTAAAAACCACCGGTGCACAAATTATATTGCTGTACAGCAACCGTTCCGAAGCCGATACCATTTTTTATGAAGCACTCAGGTTGCTGCAGAACGCCTATGGCAGCAGGCTGCTGATCCATTTTATGTTCAGCAATCATCCGCAGGTATTGCAAAAGCGGCTCAGCCATTGGGTGCTAACGCACCTGGTAGACCGGCACCTGCCGGTGCAGATCCGGAAGGATACGCTTTTTTATATATGCGGCCCGTATGATTATATGCTGATGGCCGATATTTCGTTAAAAAGTAATGGGGTGAAGGGAAAACAGATCATCAAAGAAGATTTTTATCCGTTGCCGCGACTGGTGAAGCCCAAGCCCCCGGACCTGGACGCCCATAAGGTAACCATACATATCGGATCCCTGGTGCGGGAACTGGCGGTGCAATATCCCCACACGATAACGGCAGCCGGCAAGCGGGCGGGGCTTACACTGCCCTACAGCTGCGAATCGGGTCAATGCGGCAGCTGTGTTGCTACCTGCACTTCCGGGAAGATCTGGATGGCCTATAATGAAGTGCTTACGGATGAGGAAATTGCAAAAGGACGGGTGCTTACCTGCCAGGGCTATCCCATCGGGGGCGATGCCATAATTGTGTTTGAATAGCCATAGCTCTTTTAGTGCGGCGAAAAAAACGGGGTACTCACCGTAAAAAAAAGGAATTTCGTCGAATTTTTTCAATTAACATTTTTTTAGGGAATAAATTTATAGCTGCTAAAGAGGAACATTGACTATTTCTGAAAAGATTACATGCAACCACAGCTAACTGCTTTTGATTCTGAAAAACCAATATCACATTTTTTTACGGGCCTGACAATTTACCTGAGCCGGGATTTAGCGCGCTGTTACAGATGCCGTCTGTAGTATAGAATCACGCTGTTGCTGCTTTTTAAGGATTTCGGGAAGCCAGGCCGCCAGGTAGCTTTTTAAGCTGTCTGGTGCAATGGTAAGTGCCGCCGGATCTTCGGTTAGTTTAAACCAGGGGCGTGGTTGTCCAAAAGGATATTGTCCGAATACAACCACCGGTGTGCCTGTTGCAACCTGTTGGTTGTTTTTTAAGATCCACTGGTCGGCCCAGGTATAAAGAAACTGGGCATCCCGTTCCTGGAGGCGCATACAGCTGTGCGAAGCCGGATAGCCGGGGAGGGCATACTCATGAAACCCGATACCCCAGGTATTGTGCACATTAAAGTTCCATTTTAAGACCCATTCGTCATTAACGGTGCTGTTGGTTTTGCGGGCCTTCCAGTTTGCAAAATACAGGTGGGCCGGTGTTGGCTTGCTTTTGCGACCGGTATTGGTTTGCCCCGTCAGCACCAGTTTGCCATTAGCATAGGCTGCAAAAGCCTGGGCATTGAGTGAAAAAACAAGGATCTTGGGAATATCCTTTAAAAAGGGGGCCTCTTCGGGGAAGGGCATATATGCGGCAAGCGGCCGGGAAAAATCGCTGGGTACCAGGATGCTGTCGAGCCGGCGGATATGACCGGAGTCAGTACGGTTGATCGCCGTTAATAGATCAAGATGCCGGGCTCCGTCAAAACTGTCTTTTAATGCCTGCCATTCCTTCTTTTTCATAAACCGGTAAGTGATTCCGGGTGACTCCGGTGCAGGTGGCGCTTTTACAACAGAATCTTTTGCCGTTGGCTGCGGGATAATGGCGGTTTGTTTTTCAGCCTGTCTGCAGGCGGTAAGCAGGATACAGATTGCTGTTACAGTTAAGAAATTGGCGTTCATGTTTTAGTAATTGCTCCGCAATATCGGTAAAAAAAACTACAGATGCATAAAGCCCGGTTTAAATCTTGCTCACCAATTCCGGCGAGGAACGGGGCCGATTTTGTTGTGTGCAGTGGCAGTTATGAAGGCTGGTAACGCGGTATATCCGGACCCTTTTTCAAACAGAAATATGTATATTCGTAACCATTCACGTTAAATAAAAATTACTATATGAAAAGAGAAAAATTGCGCGTTGGTATGATTGGTGGGGGAAAGGATGCTTTTATTGGAGCAGTGCACCGTCTGGCGTTGAATATGGACGGATTGATTGAGCTGAGCTGTGGTGCGCTTAGTGTGCATCCGGACGTAGCAAGGGAGTCTGGAGAACTGCTTTTTTTGCCCGAAGACCGTATTTACCTGAGTTATGAAGAAATGATCCGCAAGGAAAGTGAACTTCCCGAAGATAAGCGCATTCATTTTGTATCGATCGTAACACCCAATTTTGTACACTTTGCTCCCGCTATGATGGCGCTGGAACATGGGTTTCATGTGGTGATCGAAAAGCCGATGGTATTTAGCCTGGATGAGGCTAAACAATTGCAGCAAAAAGTAAAAGAAACGGGGCTGATGCTTTGTCTTACACATACGTATACGGGTTACCCGATGGTAAAGCAGGCCCGTCAGATGGTGGCAGAAGGGGCATTTGGAAAAATAAGAAAAGTATACGTAGAATACCCGCAAGGCTGGCTGAGCCGTTTGTCTGAACGCGAGGGTAATGCCCAGGCGGCCTGGCGCACGGATCCGAAGAAAAGCGGAAAAAGCGGATGTATGGGAGATATCGGCACCCATGCGGCAAACCTGGCGGAATATATTACCGGTCAGAAAATATCCAAACTTTGTGCGGATCTGAATACGATTGTGGAAGGCCGCAACCTGGATGATGACGGTGCGGTATTATTGAAATTTGACGGGGGCGCGTCCGGAGTGCTGATCGCCAGCCAGGTGGCAGCCGGCGAAGAAAATGCGTTAAAAATTAAGATCTACGGTGAAAAGGGCGGACTGGAGTGGCACCAGCAGGAGCCCAATACCTTGCTGGTAAAATGGCTGGATGCGCCTGCACAGGTGTATCGCGCGGGTAACGGGTACCTGGGCGACTATGCAAAGCATAACTGCCGCACCCCGGGAGGTCACCCCGAAGGATACCTGGAAGCATTTGCCAACCATTACCGGAATTTTGCTACAGCATTACAGGCAAAAATACACAACGAAACACCCTCCAAGGAAAGCCTCGATTTTCCTTCTGTAGATGACGGTGTACGGGGCATGGCATTTATTGACAATGTGGTTGCTTCTGCACAATCCGATAAGAAGTGGTGGGATTTTGAAGTGTAGGTTTTGTTTCGGGTTTCAGGTTCAACGTTTCAGGTTGGGTTTGTTTGGGGCTTGGTTCCGAATGCTCGACTCTGGATTCTCGATTCCGGATGCTGGATCCGCGCTTTTCTTAGAAGAGCACCCCCCGGGTAAGTACGGATCTGACGTGGAACGTTGAACCTTAAACTTTAAACAGCCCAAAGACGGACGCTGATTGCTATTGTAAAATAGCGCCCTTCAGCCGCATTAACTCTGTTTCGGAAAGCTTGGTATTGTACCGCGCTTCAATCAACCGGTCGTATGCCTGGGCCAGGCTGAGCTGTGCTTCGCGCAACTGCACCAGCGTTGCCATTCCCAGTTTATAGGTCTGGAAAACAATGGCTACATTTTCCCGTGCCAGTTCAATATTCTCTTCTTCCAGCTTCAGCGCCCGTTTCTGCTGGTCATAATTCTTATAGGAGTTAAGTACATTCAGGTTGATCAGCGAGCGCTGGTTGTCGTAATTTAACTCCTCCATTTTCAGGCCCCACTGACTTTGCCGGATATCCCGCCTTGCCATCAATTGGTTGAAGATGGGAATGGTGGCCGTTAACCCGTAATTATATCCGTGGCTTTGGTTAAATAAGGTAGAGAAAGGGTTGATGACCTTCTTGTTTTCTGTTCGCGTAAAATTGTACATGGAGTTAAAAGAAAGAGTAGGGTACAGCCCGGCCCTGCTTTCTTTAACTGTGTATTGCGCGATCCGGATCCTGGTTCTTGCCAGTTGCAGGGATGGATTGTTTTGTTCGATTCCCTCCAGGATACTTCCAAGGGCAAGGTCGTAGTTGAGGGGGATTGTATCGGGAATATCGAAAGCTGCACCACTGATCTGGCTGTTCATTGCCTGGGCCAGCTGTTCTTTCAATTGCGCTACCTGCACTTCCTGCTGCATCCGTAAGGATTTTTGCCCGTTCAGGTCTACCTTGCTTTGCAACACATCCGGTTTGGCGCCGGTACCGATGTCCAGTTTGTTCTGGGCCAGTTTTGCCCGTTCCTCGTTCAGCTTTATTTGCACATCGGTAGCTTCAATTTGCTGTTTGCCCCTGGCAATGGCGTAGTAATTAGCAATTACCGATGCAATGGTATTTACGATCTGCTCTTTTACAGTGTATGCACCGGCTTCCAGCAGGGATGCTGCTTTTTCGCGCGTGGCAAACATCTTTAATCCATCAAACAATACCCAGTTTAAAGAAACATTTGCCTGTACGTTATTGCTCCGGAGATTGTTGGATTTTCGCTCTGTACCGTCGGCCAGGGTTTGTTTCTGGTTGTTGTTGGTATTGGTAAGTCCGGCATTGCCGTTGATACTGGGCAGGAAAACCATATTGCGGTAACTGTAGTCAATTGCTGCAATAGTGGAATCATTCCTCGATAATTGTATCTGGTAATTATTGAGCAGGGCGGTAGCGATGGCTTCCTCCAGCGTAAGAAGCCGCTGCGCGTGGAGCTGCCCGGAAAGGGTCAGCGTCAAAACGATGAAGCACAGCCGCCGTAGTTTATAGAAATAGTTGATCATTTATTAAAGCATTTTATCGTTATGCGAAGCGTCACGCTTCGCATAGCCGTCAGAAGCGTCACGCTTCGCATAGTCGTCAGAATCGTCACGCTTCGCATAACTGGCATCTTCCATCCGGAGCATTTCATCAAATTCTTTATTCTTTTTACCGGAAGAAAGATAACTGTAAATAGCCGGAATAACGTACAGGGTAAGTACCAGCGAAAAAATGATTCCACCCACGATCACAATACCCAGCGGTATCCGGCTGGTGGCCGCAGCTCCCAGCGACAGGGCAATGGGCAATGCACCCAGGGCCATGGTCATACTCGTCATGAGGATGGGCCTTAAACGCTGACCTGCTGCAAAAATTACGGCTTCGGTCTTGCCCATATTTTTCTTCCGGCTCTGGTTGGCAAACTCCACAATCAGGATCCCGTTCTTGGTTACCAGGCCAATGAGCATGATCATCCCGATCTCGGAGAAGATGTTGAGGGTATGACCAAAGATCCAGAGAGAGAGCAGGGCGCCCGCCAGGGCCAGCGGCACAGTGATCATGATGATAAAAGGATCAATAAAACTTTCGAACTGGGCGGCAAGGATCAGGAAAATAAGACCCAGTGCCAGCAGGAAGGCAAAGCTGGTATTGCTGCTGCTTTCTGCAAAGTCGCGGGCAGAACCGCTGAGGGAACTGGTGAACGATTCATCCAGTACTTTTTGGGCGATCCGGTTCATTTCTTTTACTCCGTCACCTACAGTATGGCCTTCGGTTAAACCGGCAGATATGGTTGCGGATTTATACCGGTTGAAGTGATAAATGGTGGGTGGAGTGGTAGACTCTACCGCGTTGGTAATATTATCCAGGCTGATCAGCTGTCCCTGGTTGTTGCGCACGAATATTTTTTTGAGGTCATTGGGGTCATCCCGGTTGATGCGGTCTACCTGCGCCATCACCTGGTATTGCTTGCCGCTCCGGGTAAAATAACCGAGCCGCTGGTTACTGTATGCGGTTTGCAGTGCCTGGGATACGTCGCTGACCGTTATGCCCAGCTGTGCGGCTTTTAAACGGTCTACATGTACCCGCAGCTCCGGTTTATTAAATTTAAGGTCGGCGTCTACCTGTTGCAGGATATCGCTTTTGTTACATTCCTCCAGGAATTTCGGTAATATTTCGGAAAGCTTTTCAAAGTCGTTGTTCTGGATCACAAACTGCACGTCCTGTCCGCCGCGGCGGTTTACCTGGATGGTTTGATCCTGAATGGCAAAGGCCCGGGCTTCAGTATATTTGGAAACATGCCGGTTCACATAGTCTACGATCTCCTTTTGAGACCGGCTCCGTTCATTGGGCGGAACCAGCCGTACCCGTACCATTCCCGAGTTCGCATTTCCGCTCATACGCGATCCGGTGATCGAAAGCACGATTTCTTTTTCCGGAATGGAGTCGATGAGAAACTGTGATACTTTGTCTACATACTTATCCATGGCATAAAAGGAAGTGCCCTCCGGTGCCGTAAGGTTTAACCGGAACTGGCTCTTGTCTTCCATGGGGGCAAGCTCCGACTGTATGTTGCGGCCAATTACCACGATGATCCCAAAGCAGGCAACAACGATCATCCAGGATACCCACCGCACTTTCATAAATGCTTTTAACGACCGCTCATACTGTTGCTCCATTCCCCGGAAAAAAGGTTCGGTTTTGTTGTAAAACCAGGAATGCTTGTGTACATCTTTTTTTGAAAGAAAGACGTTTAACACCGGGGTAAGGGTCAGCGATACGAAGGCGGAGATCAATACGGCGCCGGCTACTACGATCCCGAATTCGCGGAACAGGCTGCCCACAAATCCCTGCAGGAAGATGATCGGCAGGAAAACGACCGCAAGCGTGATGGAAGTGGCGATCACCGCAAAATAGATCTCTTTGGAGCCCTCCAGTGCGGCTTTCCGTTTACTCATGCCTTGTTCCAGCTTCTTAAAAATGTTTTCAGTAACCACGATCCCATCATCCACTACCAGGCCGGTTGCCAGTACAATGGCCAGCAGCGATAATACGTTGATGGTATAGCCCATTACGTACATGATAAAGAAGGCCCCGATCAGGGAAACCGGGATATCGATAAGCGGACGTATCGACAGGATCCAGTCGCGGAAAAAAAGATAGATGATGACAACCACCAGGCCGATGGCAATAAACAAGGTTTCCTCTACTTCGGTGATCGACTTTTTAATGTACTGGGTCTGGTCAAGGGCAATATTGAGTTTAATATCATCCGGTACTTCTTTTTTGATGGTCTCCAGCCGTTTGTAAAATTCATTGGAAATGGAAACGTAGTTGGCTCCGGGTTGCGGAACGATGGCCAGTGCGATCATGGGAATGGCACTTTCCTTTAATGCGGACTCTTCGTTTTCGGGCCCCAGCACCACGTTGGCTACATCTTTAACCCGGATGTCGGCCCCCCCCACATTTTTAACAATAATGTTTTCAAATTCTTCCTCGGTATCGAGCCTGCCGAACGTGCGGATGGTAAGCTCGGTATTTTCACCGGTCAGTTTTCCGGAGGGCAGTTCAATATTTTCCCGTTGCAGGGCCGACTGGATATCGGCGGCTGTAATGTTGAAGGCGGCCATTTTATTGGGATCGAGCCAAAGCCGCATGGCAAAGCGTTTTTCACCCCAGGTATCAATACTGCTAACGCCGGGTATGGTTTGCAGCCGGTCTACAAGATTGTTGGTAGCATATTCCGTAAGCTCCAGCGGATTTTTGGTATTGCTTTGTACCGTCATGGAAAGGATGGGCTCTGCACTGGCATCGGCCTTGGTAACGGCAGAAGGCTCTTCCAGGTCTGGCGGAAGCTGGCGCTGGGCTGCGGAAACCTTATCCCGTACATCATTTGCCGCGGCTTCGAGGTTGGCACCTACTTCAAACTCCACATTGATATTGCTGCTTCCGTTGCTGCTGCTGGAGGTAATGTTCCGGATGCCCGCAATACCATTGATGGCATCTTCCAGCGGTTCCGTAATCTGGCTTTCGATGATATCTGCGTTGGCGCCGGGATAGGTGGTGCGCACACTGATATTGGGCGGGTCGATGGCCGGATAATCGCGTACCCCCAGGAACTTAAAGCCGATGAAGCCAAATACGATGATCACTACGTTCATCACAATGGCCAGTACCGGCCTTCTCAAACTTAGCTCAGAAATATTCATCAATAAAGTATTGGATGGTAGCCCATCATCTTTTTCAATTAACGATTTTACCTATGCTCACTTTCGTATTCGGCTTTGTAGCCATCACCCCGGTTACAAGTATGGTATCTCCCGGTTTCAGCCCTTTAACGATCTCTACCCGCGCAGAATCCCTGCTGCCAGTTTCTACATCTGAAAAAACAGCTTTGCTGTTGTTTACCAGGATCACCTGTTTACCACGGGCGGTTGGTAATATGGATTGTGTAGGAATAAAAAGGGCATCGCTTTTGGGTGCGAAGCTGATCTTTACTTTAGCGAAGGCACCGGGTATCAGGCCCTGTGTACTCCCCGTTACGGTGCCTCTTACCGCCAGGCTCCGGTTGGTAACTGCCACATTGGATTCTGTAGCCATTACGCTTGCGGTATAATTGGCCTGGTTGCCTTCCACGGTAAAATTAACGATCTGACCGGGCGCAATTTTCGATGTATATTTTTCGGGTACTACAAAATCGATCTTCAGGGTGCTGGTTTGATTGATGGTGGCTATAACGGTGGCGGGAGTTACATAAGCCCCGATGCTGATGGCTTTTAATCCCATTTTACCATTAAATGGTGCGCGGATTACGGTGCGGGAAATTTCGGTGCGGATCAATGCTATATCAGCCTGTATGTTCTGCATGGTAAGCAGGCTGTTGTCATAATCCTGTTTGCTGATCCCCTGTATATCCACCAGCTGGCGGGCCCGGTCTTCGTTCACTTTGGCAATATTGAGCTGTGCCTCCAGCTTTTTTAGCTGTGCCTGCAGGTCTCCGTCATAGATCTTTGCCAATACGGTACCCTGCGATACAAACTGCCCTTCACGGATGTTGAGCTGGGTTACGCGGCCGGATACTTCGGGATGGATCTCTGTTACTTCATTGGCAACGATGGTGCCGGGGGTTTCGATGTTTTCAGCGAAGGATTCTGTTTTTACAATAAAGGCATCTACCTTGGCGGTGCCTTTTTTCGGACCGGCAGGAGCGGCCTTCTTTTCATGGCAGGCCAGGGTACTCAATAGCGTCAGCAGCAGGAGTAAGGGCGTTGAAATCCGGTTCAAATGAATGGTTTTTAATTTATAATGAATAATCGGTATAAATAGGTATAAGACTCTTTTACTGCGAAAATCTTGCGTAAAATTGCGAGTTTTTCCGTTTCGGATGCCTAGTCGGCTACCAAAACGCCTGAAACATTCCAGGCACTGAAACTGGACCCTTCCGGTTTCCCCTGGGGGATTTTTACCTGCAGGGTATAATCGCCTGCTTCCAGATGCCCAAGTTCGATCCGGAAGGGATTGGTTACTGTGCCGGGGCACCAGTTGGAGCGGCTGAGGTCGGAGGAGGAAAGCCCGCTGTTAAAATTACCGGATGCGGGATTGTACAGCCGGTAAGAACCGCAGTCCTGCCGCCAGGGCACCAGGTCAAAGATCACCTTCCCATTGAGCAGGATCGTATTCTTTTTGGGAACAAATTCGTCACCATTTCCCCAGCCTCCGTGCCCGGTGGTGGTATACAGCAAATAGGTGTTGTCCAGAGGGCGATCGATCCGGAAATGAACGGCGAGCCCGTTTTCGTTGTCGAACATGGTGGCATAATCCTGTCCGGCCATTTCCATAATATTAAGGGTATTAAACAGTGGCAGGATGGTTTGCTTCGGCTTGTCGGGGCCGCCCCGGTGAATTGTAAGGTTGGCCGTGATTTTATGTCCGCCCTTATCGTAATTACCAATGAACACACCGATATATACTTCCTTGTTATTGAGTGCGGCGGCAAAGTCGGTAATATCCTGCCGGTAGGGAACGGCCTCCTGCCATTGTTTTCCTTTGAGCTGGATATGGTTGAATTGCTTTACCCCAAAAGGTGTGAAAAAGCGCATCAGCTCCAGCGGCGGGGTATAATCCGGGGTGGCCGCCACTCCCTGGTAGGTTTTGCCATTGCCGTTGGTATAAGCCGGAAGGGTTTTGGCCCCGTTCTGCAATCCGTCCAGAAAGGATTGTTTGGTATTGGTTGGAATGAGAAACACCGTTCCGGTACGGTCGTAGGCATCACCATTCGATTGTTCCCGGAGGTCGAGAAAAAGCGTGCTGCTGCTATCCAGTATCGGTACTTTTATTTTTTTTACCACGATGGTGCCGTTGGCGAAACGCAGTACATCGCCGGAAGAACGGCTGGTGTCGGAAAAATTGATCACCTGGTTGGTAAACAGGGGGATGGTTGTAAACCGGCTGTTCCAGATGGCATCGCGGTAGCTCAGGATGTCTGTTTGCAGGGCGAACCGGTTCATAAAAGCCGGGCGGGGCATTTGCTGCTTTTCAATTTTTTCGGCCCGGATCACATTATTGCCATTCCGGATCTGTTCCAGCACCAGGCCCAGGTGCTGCCCCAGGATCGAAGGCGCCCCCTTTACTGCCAGCTGATCTGTATACCATAATTCGATGGTATTGGAGTTGACCACGGTTTTGGCTTTTTTACAGCGGTAACCCAGTATCTCTTTGGTCTCATCCAGTAATTCGAAGCGTTGGGTACGCAATGCGGTATCGGAAGCGGTAATGGTTTCGCGGTCATTGAGGAACGCATAGAGGTTCTGCCGGTTAGCCTGGCGGTCGATCACCGAAAGCTCGAAGGGATAAGCAGCCTTCCCGCTAAAATCTTTTTCCGTGGTAAGCAGGGTTTGGCGGGAACCTGCAAATACCCAGATCTTGTTTTGCCGTTCGGGCGTTTTCCCATTAAAGCTGGACCCATAAGTGATCTTGTAAACCGGGTTGTCTGTAAAGGTTACCTGGGCATTTCCGCGTATATGCACACCTGTTAATACGGCAACCAACAGAAAGAGATTCATTTTCATCATAATGTTATTCAGTGGTGCAAAGATAGCTACCTGAAAGGTTTAAACCTTAACCGCAAAGCGCGCAAAGGTCGCCGGGAGCAATTGTTGTTTAATCATTTTGCAAGCCTTGCGAAACCCTTGCGTTCTTGCGGTTCATATTTTACCGCAAGGTGCGCAAGGAACCCGCGAGGATCGCTATGCCCCTTTGCGAACATTGCGAAAACCCATGGCGCTCTTTGCGTTTCAAATGAAACCGCAAGTGTGGCAATATCAGCGTATCCAATATAATCTAAGCGTTCAACGAACCACCGCGCTCCGGCCGCTTGCGGTTAAATGTTTACCGCCAGGTTCGCAAGGAACCCGCGAGGATCGCTATGACCCTTTGCGAACATTGCGAAAACCCCTGGCGTTCTTTGTGTTTCAAATGAAACCGCAAGTGTAGCAATATCAGCGTATCCAATATAATCTAAGCGCCCAACGAACCACCGCATTCCGGCCGCTTGCGGTTAAATGTTTACCGCCAGGTTCGCAAGGCTCTTGCAAGGATCGCTATGACCCTTTGCGAACATTGCGAAAACCCCTGGCGCTCTTTGTGTTTCAAATGAAACCGCAAGTGTGGCAATAACAGCGTGTCCAACATAATCTAAGCGTTCAACGAACCACCGCGTTCCGGCCGCTTGCGGTTAAATGTTTACCGCCAGGTGCGCAAGGAACCCGCGAGGATCGCTATGCCCCTTAGCGAACATTGCGAAAAAACCTGGCGTTCTTTGCGTTTCAAATGAAACCGCAAAAGCTGCCTGTTCATAATACAGGATATTACTTTTTATACGTTTTTGTTTTAATGGATTGCCCGTTCCGGATCGTGTATTCCGTATAAAAAACCGTTGGACTGTCTTCATAGGTGCGTACTTCCCGTACCAGGTAAAATTGATTGCCTACCCATTTATAGTAAGCATTGCCTTCATTGCCGCGTCCGTCGGCATCGGATTTCCGGAACTCTTTTGTATGCGCATTAAAGTCAAGGTAGCCCAGGCCGGTCAGTGCTTTGCTGGACGTAAATTGCCGTGTTTGCGGGTTGTATATAAAATAGAGGAACGAGCCATCATTTTTTATCGCCTGCGGAAAATAAATGGGAATCTTCAGATCCGGGTACCCGTCAAAATTGAGGTCTTCCAGTTCTATCTCCCCGTAATGATTATACATCACTTCATCAAAACCACTCAGCGACCGGGTGCTTTTTTTTGCCGGGTCGTGGATGATGAGTTTGTTGGCCCTGGTATAGGTTTGCAGGGAGCCGCCGGCGTTTTCCACGGTGCCTTTATAGAGTTGTAACCGGATATCCCATTGTTGCAATTCGCTTATAAAATCATTTTCTATCCGCTTCAACTGTACCGGAAGTGTATGCTTGCGCGCATCGGTCCATGTACCGGTCAGCACTTTGCCGCCAATGGCATTGAGTGCAAATGTACCGGTCTTTTCGTGTTGCCGTAATTTCGGGTTATAGGCCTGTTCGCTGATCTGTGCACCGCCAGGGCCCGTTGTTCCTTCGAGAGATATGGTTGAGGAACTTCCCTTGCGGGTATAATAATATTCGCCCCAGATGGAGTCGGCATTTTTGGTGCATCTTATTTTTACTTCAACCGGATAGCTGCCAATCGTACCGCTGTAGTGCAACCAGGTATAGACAACTGTTTTTTGAGCATATAATAAATGGCCTGCCAGCAGCAGGAATGGAAGGAAAAGTTTTTTCATCTTGTTATTAAAATTCGCCGGTTATTAAAAGCTGGCCCTTATCACCCGTAATACATTTCCGCCCAGTATTTTCCGGATCGATTTTTTGCTATAACCCCGCTTCAATAATTCGGCTGTAATATGGGGATAGGCGCTTACATCTTCCAGCCCAACGGGAACAGAACCAATGCCATCAAAATCGGCACCGATCCCTACAAAATCATCCCCCACCATTTTTACAATATAATCGATATGATCCACCACGTCTGAAACCGTGGGCCGCACTTTTTCCATCTCTTGTTGCTGATAGGTTTGCCATTGTTTACGGGCCTGTTGCGGATCCCCGGTTTGTTTAGAAACCGAGTCGGTAAACCGCTGTTCTACTGTTGCATTCAGTGATGCCAGCCGCTCATCAAACTTTTTGCTGATAAAGCCCGAATAGAAATTAATGCAGATAACGCCGCCATTTTTGGCAACAGCCTTTATCTGGTCGTCTTTTACATTGCGGAAGACCGGGCAAAGCTGGTATACGGAACTATGGGACAGGATCACCGGCCGGGTGCTGGTTGCAATGGCGTCATAAAATGTTTGTTCGCCGGTGTGGGAGAGATCGACCAATACGCCCAGCTCGTTCAGTTTTCTTACCAGGGATCTTCCAAAACCGGTGAGGCCTTTGTGTTTTAATGTATCGGCATGCAGGGTTTCGTCCATGGCACTGGTGGCCCAGGAATGGCTGTTGTTCCAGGTGAGGGTGAGATAACGCATTCCTCTTTTTTGCAGGGCATCCAGTTTATTCAGGTCGTTCTCGATCATATGCCCGCCTTCCACACCGATCAGGGCTACCAGCTTTTTTTCTTTTAAGCCGCGCCGGATCTCTTTAGAACTCTTCGCCAGCAGGATCTGTTGCGGGTGACGGCGGATCAATGCTTCCAGTGAATCGATCTGGTCATTGGCATCGGCATATACGCCTTTCGGGTTATGGGCCACGGGTCCCGTAAAAACGGAAAAGAACTGTACATCGAGCCCGCCTTTTTTCCATCGGGGAAGGTCCGTATGCCGGTCAGGCTGCGGTTGGGTAATATCTCTCCCCTGAACGATGGAGGCAGAAGTTACGTCATTGTGCCCATCAACAAGGATGGCGTTGCGATGGATCCTTGCTGCCCGCTGTGCCGTTGCGGAGAAGGCGCCCAGCAGCAGCAATAAAAGTCCTGTTGTTTTTAAAGCGGATCGATTCATGTCTGTAATGATTAATGTAATGCCACTGAAACACAGATTCTTTTAATGTAGAAAAGCCCAAAGTCTTCAGTGCCTCAGCGTTTCTTTGGCAAACAGAGGAGGCGCTAAGGTACGAAGGTATACGAATAATGCTACAGTAATAGCTGCTGGTTTAATGTAGAAGGGCCCAACGTATTCAGCGTTTCAGTGCATCTGTGGCCCATCCCTTATATCCGTTCCCGTTCTTCCTGGTTACTGTTGGCACGCTCTGCCGCAGGCAATTCTTTTTTACCAAATTTAAAGATCAGGGTTAATGAAAAATTCCGGTTCAGCTGCAGGTTGGCGTATTTCTGCCGGATGCCGTTGATCACCGTGGTATATGAAGCACCGCTGGTGCCGAATACATCCTGTAAACTGGCATTCAGCGATAACTTGTCTTTTAGAAGTTGCGCATTCAGACCCAGGTCGATATTGTAATAGGCATCCGATTGATTCACGAGTGTAACCTCCCGGAACTGGTACCAGAAGTTTACGGCGGCCGACAGGGTTTTGTGGCTGTTTAAATAAAAATTATTGCTGCTGGAAACATAAGCCCCCCAGCCTTTGCGCCCTTCCACATAATCCAGTTTCGACTGTCCGTTGGTATAGTATACATTAAGCAGGTTATTGCTTTCCCACCAGCGGATGGCGGAAAAATTATACGTTTCGGAAATACCAAAGCGGGTGCTGTTGACAAAGTTCTTGGGGGTACGCATCACAAAATTGGTATCCACATGTGCAATGGTGATATCGTCGAACCCGTTGTTGGTAAGGGCTACAAAGAAAGCACTGGTGAGCTTGTTGTTAAAGTTATGCTGCAGCTGGAAATTGCTGTTGTATTCCGGTTGCAGAAACGGGTTGCCCTCGTAATAGCTATATGCCGTAAGTATGGAAATGTAAGGATTCAGGTTCCAGAATGTAGGGCGGCGTATCCGCTTATTATAGCTGAGGGCAAAACTGTTTTGATCGTCCTTTTTAAAATGGACTAGGGCGTTGGGAAATAATTTTACATAGTTGTTTTTGTTGCCCTGTTGCCGGATATAGGAATACCCGCTGGTTTGGGTAAGTTCTCCCCGCAGGCCTGCCTGAAAGGACCAGTTACCGGCTTCCCGGCTGCCGTTTAGGTAAAGCGCCTGGGTGTTTTCGGTGTATCTATATTCATTGCTTAGCTGTCCGTCATAGTCTTTGCCAGACCCAGTTAACCGGTAATACCGCATATTATTGTAGGTTTCAATAAAGTTTACCTTGCCGCCCCATTGCAGTTTTGCCAGGCGGGTAGGAAACTCCATATCAGTTTTTAACGCATAGATATTGATGTTTTGCAGGGTATTGTTATAAAAGCGGGCTGTGGAGGGCTCAATAGGTTCACCGTTAGGTGTAAAGGTTTTAGCGGTAACATCCGATTCGTCGGTGCGGTAAAAAGTAAGAAAGCTGCCATCCATTGAAAAGGTTTTGCCGGCCGTATCCAGTTTTGTTTTGTAGTAAAGGTTATACGATTGGGTTTTAGCCAGCGGTATATAGGTGGCATAGGTGGTGAGTACGGAATCGGGTTGGCCCTGCCCGTTATAAAAATGATTGCGTACATAATCGGCCCCGCCTTCAAAATACCTCGAAAAGCCAGCGCTGAAACCCATCTGCGATTTTTGAGAGAGCTGGTAGTCGGCCCCGGCATTGAGCACCAGGTTGTGTTGTTTATAATCGCCGGTATCACTCATAATCCAGGAGCGGTTCGGGTAATATTCTTCCCAGCGGAAACCGTATTTATGGCGGATCCGGAACAGGTTGGCATTGGCATAGACGTTCCATTTTCCCGAATTGTAATTGATGTTGCCGGTAACGTCCATACCCGGGTAATGCTGCCACTGTTTGTAGCCGGCCTGGATGCCTCCGTTATATCCCTGTTGCTTGCTGCGTTTGGTAATGATATTGATCAGTCCTGCATTTCCGGCCGCATCATAAGCGGCAGAGGGATTGGTGATGATCTCTATTTTGGAAACATTGCCGGCGGGGATGGATTTTAAATAATTGACAAGGTCTTTTTGAGAAAGCTGGATCAGCCGCCCGTCCTGCATCAGTTGTACTTCACCTTTCCCCGGAATGGTAACCCGGTCGCCGTTCATCTGAAGCCCCGGGATCTTTCCCAGGGTTTCCGCAATGCTATTGCCCACAATGGTCATATTGTCGGCCAGGTTAACGATCGTTTTGTCGGGTTTTACTTCTATCAGTTTTGCTTTACCGGTTACCGTTACGCCTTTTAGCAGGGTACTGCTGCGTGTAAGAACGATGTTGAGTGTAGTATCGCCCTGTAACTGAATGGCCAGGGCCTGCTCCTGGTAGCCCGTGGCGGAAACCTGCAGCAGGTATTTTTCCCCCGCCCTGAGTGCATCGATGGTAAAACTTCCTGAAGCATCTGCCGCCAATGCTTTTGCGGCCTGCCCACTGCTGTAAAATTCGATGGTTGCTCCGGCAAGCGGTGCGTCTGTTTCATCATGAATGGTTCCTTTAATGGCAAACTGGGCAAAAAGAGCAGTATTTAGAAAAACAAAAAACAATAGAGCGGTGATCTTCCTCATTCATCAAAAATAGGGAAACCTGAAAGAATGTTTGGTTTTACGTCGGGATATTTGACACGGCTTTGTTGACCTTGCCCCTATATTCTCACATCTCCACTCCTGATGGCAATCGGGATGCATATTTTCAAATTCCAGGTTACAGAGCTCCATCGCAACAGGATCCCGGGTATCATTGATACTCTCCAAATACGTCCACCAGGGTGCCCGCAATTTCTCCCAGGGTACACTTGGTTTCCACCGCTTCAATTACCGACGGCATCACATTCTCTGTTCCGGATGCTTTTGAGCGGAGCCCGGAAAGAATCCGGTCACAGGTCGCCTGATCCCGGTTATGGCGCAATTGTTCCAGCTTTTGTTTTTGCAGGGCACCGATGCTGTCGTCTACTTTGAATATAGGAGTGGTATTGGCTTCCGCCGTCTGAAAGCGGTTTACGCCAACAATGATCTTTTCGTGGGTTTCTATTTTTTGCTGGTATTCGTAGGCGCTTCGGGCAATGGCCTCCTGCATAAATCCTTCTTCAATGGAGGCAATGCTGCCGCCCATCGCATCAATTTGCTGAATAAGCTCCTGCGCTTTTTGTTCCATTTCACTGGTCAGCGCTTCTACAAAATAAGATCCGGCCAGGGGATCTACCGTGTCTGTAACGCCGCTTTCAAAGGCCACGATCTGCTGCGTCCGCAAGGCAATGCGTGCCGCTTCTTCCGTAGGTAAACTTAGTGCTTCGTCAAAGCCATTGGTGTGCAGGGATTGCGTGCCCCCCAGTACGGCGGCCAGTGTTTGTATGGTTACCCTGGAAATATTGTTCTGCGGTTGCTGGGCCGTTAGCGTGCTGCCGCCGGTTTGTGTGTGAAAACGCAGCATCTGTGCCTTGGGATCCGTAGCACCCAGGTCTTTCATGATCTGCGCCCACATCCGGCGCGCTGCCCTGAACTTGGCCACTTCTTCAAACAGGTTGTTATGCGCGTTGAAAAAGAAGGAAAGCCGTTTGCCAAATACATTGATGTCCATTCCTTTTTCCAGTGCAGCCTTTACATAAGCTTTACCATTGCTTAGGGTAAAGGCGATTTCCTGGGCGGCCGTGCTGCCGGCTTCACGGATATGATAGCCGCTGATGGAAATGGTATTCCATTTGGGCAGTTCTTTTGAGCACCATTCAAAGATATCGGTGATGATGCGCATGGAGGGTTTGGGCGGGTAACGGTAGGTGCCTCTTGCAGCATATTCTTTTAAAATATCATTCTGGATGGTGCCGGATATTTTGGAAAGATCGGCGCCCTGGCTCCGGGCCTGGGCTACATATAATGCCAGTAAAATAAAAGCCGTAGCGTTGATGGTCATGCTGGTAGACACTTCCTCCAGCCGGATACCGTTAAACAGTTCCGCCATATCTTCGATACTGTCGATGGCCACACCCACTTTGCCTACTTCGCCTTCCGCCAGGGGATGATCGCTGTCGTAACCGATTTGGGTGGGCAGGTCAAAGGCCACACTCAATCCCATTACGCCCTGCGATAATAAATAATGGTAGCGTTTATTGCTTTCTGCGGCGGTGCTGAACCCGGCATATTGCCGCATGGTCCATAACCGCCCGCGGTACATATCGGGTTGTATACCGCGGGTAAAGGGAAATTTTCCCGGCAGCCCGGGTTCCTGTTGCGGCAGATCGGCGGCCGTGTAGAGGGTATGCACGGGTATATTACTGTCTGTATAGATCTTCTTTTCTTCCATGTGTTTAAATAACATGCCCGCGGCTCCATGCCGGTGCATTGTTTCAAGTTTAACGTTCAATATTCCAGGCCGGAGCCGTTTGATGCCCCATGTTCAGATCATCTTCAGTGCTGAAAACCATTCCTGCAGCCTTATGTGCTGCAGCCCAAGTGTGCGACGCAAGACCGATGCTATATATTCCACAGCCGGGCCCATAAAGATAAACCAGACCGTGTATGTATTGCTTTGCGTCAATTTCGGGGCCGTAAATATATGAACACTTGTTCGTTTAAGGAAACAGTCTTTTATATTTGTGGAAATAAAACGATGCACGCATGGATTTTCAATTGTCGGAAGAACAGCAAATGATTCAGCAGGCGGCCCGGGATTTTGCCAACCAGGAATGTTTACCGGGCGTGATCGAGCGGGATGAACAACAAAAATTTCCAAAGGAGCAGATCGAAAAGCTGGCGGACCTGGGTTTTATGGGCATGATGGTAAAGCCGGAATACGGCGGTGCCGGACTGGATACGATCAGTTATGTACTGGCGATGGAAGAAATTTCAAAAGTGGATGCCAGTGTAAGCGTGTGTATGAGTGTAAATAACAGCCTGGTTTGTTACGGGTTGCAGGAATACGGTTCGGAGGCGCAGAAACAGCAGTACCTGGTGCCCCTGGCACAGGGTAAAAAAGAAGGACAATTGTATATCGGCGCGTTCCTGCTGAGTGAGCCGGAAGCCGGCAGCGATGCTACTTCCCAGCAAACAACGGCGGAAGATAAAGGTGATCATTACCTGCTGAACGGTACCAAGAACTGGATTACGAACGGCAGCAGTGCTTCGGTATACCTGGTGATTGCGCAAACCGACCGGTCGAAAGGATCCAGGGGTATCAATGCATTTATTGTGGAGAAACACTGGCCGGGCGTAACGGTAGCGGCAAAAGAAAATAAAATGGGCATCCGGGGCAGTGATACGCATACGATCCTTTTTTCGGATGTGAAAGTGCCGAAGGAAAACCGGATCGGGGAGGATGGTTTCGGATTTAAGTTTGCTATGAAAACCCTGGCCGGAGGCCGTATTGGTATAGCCTCCCAGGCGCTGGGCATTGCCGGCGGCGCCTTTGAGCGGGCAAGGGATTATGCAAAGACCCGTAAATCTTTTGGAACAGAAATTATGAATCACCAGGTCATTGCTTTTAAGCTGGCGGATATGGCGCTGAAAATAGAAGCCGCGCGGTTGCTGTGTTTAAAGGCTGCCTGGGAGAAGGACCAGCATCTGAATTATGATATCAGTTCCTCCATGGCCAAACTCTATGCTTCTGAAACGGCCATGTGGGCGGCTGTGGAAGCGGTGCAGGTACATGGCGGGTATGGCTTTGTAAAGGAATATCATGTAGAGCGGCTGATGCGGGATGCGAAGATTACCCAGATTTATGAAGGCACCAGCGAGGTACAGCGGATCGTGATCAGTCGGGGGATTTTGAAGTAGGAGGTTTTAGTTTCAGGTTTAAGGTTCAATGTTACAGGTTAGATTTCGTTCGATATTTGATGATCTACTTACCATTGACTCTGGCCTTTGCTTTTTTGGGGGAACATCCAGACAGGGGCGACCAGGGAATTTTTCAGATATACAAAATAATACGCGCTTACGGGTACTGATAGCTGAACGTATATTCCACGTTTAAAGTTTAAGGTTCCAGTTCCAGATAAGTTGTGTGTACGCCTGAATAACTGAAAACTGATAACTGAAAACTGATAACTGATGGCTGATAACGGTTCCTGGTTTAAGGTTCGACGTTTCACGTTAAATCCGTTTTTATACTTGATGTGCAATACTGCTAACTGAAAACTGATGGCTGACTGCTAAAAGCTAAACCTATGTTTCACGTTTAAAGTTTAAAATTCCAGGCGTGCCCTCATTGGCTATTTTACATTTCCGCAGGACGGCAATGGATCTCCATTTTCGCATTTTCAAATTTTCAAATTTCCACATTCCCACATCAAATCCCGTCCCCCCCCTGAATTTGGAACAGTCTGCTACTGAAGAGCAGATCATCGAACGGGAACGGCGATTCATTCCCACATTCCCACATTTTCAAATTTTCAAATTCAATTTCCATCTGCACAACCGTTTGCGCATTTTTTAGCGGTACATATTCTGTATTTTACCGCATCATCAAATTTACATGAATATGAGAATCGGGCTGCTTACGGCTTGCTTATTGGGCTGGTTGACTGCGGGGGCACAAACTCCGGATATAGCACAGATCGAAAAAGATCTGCACGTTTTTAAAACATCCATGGCGCTGGAATTGAAAAAGGGGGTAAAGAAAAAAGACATTGAAAAAATAAGCGATCCCCAGTTAAAGGCGGCAGCCTTGTCAATGGCAGCTAACAATTATGGAGCCAACTACCGCATTGCAGACTACACGGCATGGTTGAAGCCTACAACACTGGGCCGGCAGCTGATGATCGGAGACGGCTACAGTAAATATGAAGGCATTACCGGTATCTATCTTCCGGTAGGCCGGCAGGTGGTATTGGTGGAAGGGATTGCCGCCGGAAAGGAAGTGCGGTTGTTGGTTCCCAACTGGAACCGCCGGGCACCGGAGGGTATTGAACCTACCAAGGATCCTGCCGGGTGGGGTATTAAACGGCAGGAATTTCCATTAAAGAACGGGATCAATATCATTGACCTGCAAACGCACGATGGACTGGCCTATATCGATTATTACTCCGATGAACCGGAAAAGGAACAACCGATCCGGGTGCATTTTGTAAACGGAAAGGTGAATGGCTATTTTGATATAACAAAGAACACGGATGCTGACTGGAACCGGCTCATCGATCATGCCGTATACCCGGTAATCGATGCCAAAGGCCGCCATATCCAGATCGCGTACCCGGCTGAGGATTGCAAGAAATATGCATATGGAAGAGGTGTGGAGTTGATCAGCAACTATGACTCTCTGGTATACCGGCAGCACCGCATCCTTGGTCTGATCAAGTATAACAAAGTACCCAAGAATCATATACTGGCGCGGGTGAACTACAATTACTATATGTTCCGCGATGGCGATGGGGTGGCCTATATGGGTACCAAGCCGGGTAATGCCATGCCATTGGTCATTGACCCTGCCCGGGTTATTAAGGGCGATCCCTGCTGGGGGTTTAGTCATGAAGTAGGACATGTACACCAGTTGCGCCCTTACCTCAACTGGGGCGGACTTGGAGAAGTAAGCAATAATATTTTCTCGCTTTACGGAACCACTTCTTTTGGAAACAAAAGCCGCATCTCCGAGCAAAAGAACTATCAGAAAGCGCGCGACAGTATCATTGCCCGCAAGATCTGTTACCTGCAGGATAAGGATGTATTTAACCGGCTGATCCCCTTCTGGCAGCTGCAGTTATATTTTACGGGTCCTGGCGGCAATGCCGATTTTTACCCGGACCTGTTTGAAGCATTCCGTATCCAGGGCGCCGAAGAAAGCAATAAAGAGCATCGCTCAGGAGGCTGGGGCAACCGGGGGCGGAACCCGGCCGTATACCAGCTGAACTTTGTAAAAACAGCTTGCAAAGTAGGAAAAACAGACCTCACCGATTTCTTTGAACGATATGGATTCTTCTATGTGGGTAAGTTTGAATTTGGAGATTATGGGAACTACAATTATGAAATGACACAGGATATGGTGGATGCCTGCAAAAAAGAGATCGCAGCATTGAACCTCCCGAAGCCTAAAGCAGATCTGACGACACTGGAGGATTAGGCGGGGAGCGCCATTAGCTGTCAGCAGTCAGTAATCAGTTTTCAGTATTCAGTTTTCAGTTAGCAGCATTGTACATCAGGCATCAGACGGATGTGCGTGAAACCTGGAACTTTAAACCTGGAACAAGCATTCAAGCTGAAAGTCTATGGAATTAGGACGGGCATCAAGCCAGGGCATTCCCGGGAGCTTCCCTGGAACTATAAAATGCGCAGTAGTCAGCTGTTGATTTTTTGATCGCTTTTAAAACGTATACCAATGAAAAAGCAATTCCTCCTTTTAGCCGTGTGGGTCATTATTTCGGGTGTTTATGCGCAAACCGGGAACCCCGTACAGGGACATCACACGCCCATGATGGGCTGGGCCAGCTGGAATCATTTCCGGGTGCATATCAACGAGCAGATCATCCGGGCACAAACGGATGCACTTGTGGCTAGCGGTATGAAGGATGCGGGCTATGGTTTTATAAATGTTGACGATGGCTTTTACGGGGGCAGGGATGAAAAAGGCAATATGAAAACGCACCCGGTGCGGTTTCCGGGCGGTATGGGCAAACTTGCAGCCTATATTCATTCAAAAGGACTCCATGCCGGCATTTACAGCGATGCGGGCATTAATACCTGCGGTTCTTATTGGGATAAAGATTCAATTGGGATCGGAATGGGGTTGTATGGACATGAGCGGCAGGACCTGGAGCTGATGCTGAATCAGTGGGGTTTTGATTTTATAAAGGTAGACTGGTGCGGCGGCGAGTGGCTGGGGCTGGATGAACAAACAAGATATACGGAGATCGGCCGGCTGATCCATTCCATAAAACCGGCGGCGCTGTACAATGTATGCCGCTGGAAATTCCCCGGTAAGTGGGTGGTGCATATTGCCAATTCCTGGAGGGTATCCGGAGATATAAGCGAGCGGTTTGATGCCATTGCAAAGATCATCGATCTGAATGCGGATCTGTGGCCCTATTGCGGGCCGGGTCATGTAAATGATATGGACATGCTGCAGGTGGGCCGTGGGATGAGTTACGAGGAAGATAAAACGCATTTTTCGATGTGGTGCATGCTTAACTCACCCCTGCTGGCCGGCAATGATCTTACAAGAATGTCGAAGGAAACGCTTCATATTCTTACAAATAAAGAAATGATTGCAATTAACCAGGATCCGCTCGTATACCAGGCCCGCCGGTTAAGGGATGACGGTGATCAGGAAGTGTGGGCCCGTCCCTTAAAACATACCATGAGCGGTGAAATTGCGGTAGCACTGTTTAACCGGGCCAAAGAGAAAGCGGTAATCCGGTTTCAGCCCGATTCGCTCGGCATCGACGCAGGGAAAGGGTATACAATGCGGGATGTATGGAACAAAAGAGCGTATGCCCGATCTGCCAATAAGGAACAGTCATTTGAAGTGCCGCCACATGGCGTGGTGGTATTGCGGATAAAAGGCACCTCTTTGCCGTATAATGTATTCCAGTATAAATGAGTGCTGAATGTTGAAATTTGGTATTTAGAATTTGATAAATCTGTACTTTTACCTCATGTCGGTAAATGAACAGAACTATAAAACGATCTTCGAAAAAACAAAAGCCGCCGGAGCCTGTCTGGTAGCAGTTTCCAAAATAAAACCGGTCAGCGATATAAAAGCCCTGTACGACCTCGGACAGCGGGATTTTGGTGAAAATTATGTACAGGAGCTGGTGGAAAAACAACCGCAGTTGCCGGCGGATGTCCGCTGGCATTTTATCGGCCATCTGCAATCCAATAAGGTGAAATACATCGCTTCGTTTGTGCACCTGGTTCATGGAGTAGACAGCGAAAAATTGTTGCTGGAGATTGATAAACAGGCGCGCAAAAATAACCGTGTTATTGATTGCCTGTTGCAGGTGCACGTGGCACAGGAAGAAACGAAATTTGGTTTCGACGGTGCGGAGGTAACGGCATTGATCGACCGGATTGTTTCAGGCTCCCTTGCGCTGCCAAATATTCGAGTGAAAGGGCTGATGGCGATGGCCAGTTTTACCGAGGATGTGGAAACACTGAAGCAGGAGTTCACCGCTATGAAGACCCTTTTTGAAAAGAACGCAACGCATGAAGCACCAAACCTCAAACTTGAAATCTTATCCATGGGTATGAGTGGCGATTATGAGCTGGCGCTGGAATACGGAAGTACGATGATACGGGTAGGAAGCCTGCTGTTTGGAGCCAGGGGATATTAGCCACGAAGTCTCGAAGGCCCGGAGACGCGCGAAGAGAATAAGTAAGAATCTTCGTGTTTTTTAGTGTATCAGTGCCTCAGTGGCAAAGCCACCACGAACCCTCAAAGACCCGGAGACGCGCGAAGAGAAGAGGTAAGAATCTTCGTGTTTTTTTGTGTATCAGTGCCTCAGTGGCAAAGCCGCCACAAAGTCTCGAAGGCCCCAAAGACGCTCGAAGAGAAGGTGTAAACATCTTCGTGTTTCTTAGTGTATTAGTGCCTTAGTGGCCCAGCCTTCTAAAACCGCGTATACGCCGCAACCTGTATCACGTTGTTCATGGTATTGACAGCAGCGCCCTTTACTGCCTGGTTGAGGTAGCCCGCTTCAATATCAAATTTTGGCGTACGATATCCCAGGGCAATATAGGCGCGGTTCTGATCAAAGAAAGAACCGTTCAGCCGGTCTTTGTTCTGAAGATTAAAGAACAATTCGTTTTGCAGGGCAACAAATGGTCCTTTTTTAAACCCTTGTCCGGTCTTAACCAACGGTTGTACATCGCGGAAAAAATAGCGCAGCCGTTGCGAGAAAATATCTTCGTCCGCCCTGCCGATAAACCGTTGCTCCAGCCGGAACCGATGGCTGAGGGTACCGGTGAATACGGGATGGCTGACGGTATATTGTTCCCAGATCCGGTGTTCGGTGAGTGTTTTTCCATTGGTAATATCCGGCGCCGGAAAGGTAGGCGTGTACAGGTATCCCACGGTAGCGGTCTGGTTAGACTTTATATAATAATTTACGCCGGGCCGTAATAATACGTTGCGGATGCCGTTCCAGTTGTCATGCGTGCGTATCTGTACGTCAAAATACAGGCCCCATTTTTTATTGAGTTTGGTATTATTGAACCAGGCCGCCCAGCCGGTTTGCTCATACCGCGTTTGACAAAACACCATTGCTGGTACCAAAAAAAGGAACAGGGAAACGATCAATCTGGCAATCATACATTATGGGATCTATGGGTAAAACAAAAAACGTTTTCTCTAAAACAGGAAAAAGCAAAAATTGTTTAAATTTGATATCACAAATAATTACTTATGAAACACCTGTTATCGGCACTACTGCTGCTGGCCACTTGCTGGTCCTGCTCAAAAGAGCATTCCCAAAACCGGAACGGTTTTGAAGACACGACAAAATTTAAAAACTATTACAAAGATCTTACGGTTGTAAACTGGAACATCGAATGGTTTGGTTCTGCCCGGTTTGCAGGAAACCTTGCAGTGCAGGAGTCGAATGCGGGCCAGATCCTGCGCTATCTGGATGCGGATCTTTATGGGATCTGTGAGGTGGTGGATACCGCCCGCTTTGGACGGATGATCCGGCAGTATATGAGCACGGAGTTCAGCTATATCATCAGCCCTTATCCCAGGATTGATCAGAAGCTGGCGTTTGTATATAATAAGCATATTTTCCGGAATGTACGGGCACGTCCTTTTATGAGCCAGAGCGCAACGGCTGCTGTTAGCTTTGCTTCCGGACGGTTCCCGTTCTTATTAAGTGCCGATATGGTAGTGAACGGCAAGCGGCATCCGGTTCATTTTATATTGCTGCATGCCAAAGCGGATGCCGATACGGCCTCTTACAACCGGCGCAAAGAGGGGAGCGCAGAGCTCAAGGATAGTCTGGGCGTCTATTTTAACGGGCAACCCTGTATGGTGTTTGGCGATTTTAATGATCAGCTGGATGGCAGTATCCTCAGCGGTTATCTTTCGCCGTATAAAAATTTCCTGGAGGATGGGCGTTATAAGGCGCTCACCCTGCCGTTAAATGCACCGGGCTATCAGTCTACGCTTTCCTTTGCCAATTCCGTTATTGACCAGCAAGTAGTTTCCGGCAACATGCGTTACTGGTATAAAGACCAGTCGGTTCGTATCAGAACCGATGTAAAAACAGTTGTACCGGATTACCAGCAACGGACCACTTCGGATCATTATCCCATAACATCTGTATATACGGTAACAGATTGAGCAGGGCGGTATAGGGTTGCTGCGCGTTCCGGCAGCGCTTTATGCGGAATATAGGATCCTGCGCCTTTTATGAAGTGATTGATTGACTGTGACTTAAATTTTTAAGGTTGGTATGCAGAAGTTGTAACTTTGTATTGGTTCTTTGTTTATAAATGTTCACCTTAAAATACAGAGATATGACACTGATTCAACGTATTGAGTTCTGGGGTGAAAGACATCACCCCGCCTGGATGGATATTGTTCGCATTGCGTTGGGACTTTTCCTGATCGCAAAAGGCGTGCAATTTATCAACAACTACAATGTACTGATGAATCTGATGCCCGATTGGATGTCGTTCAGTTCGTTTATGACCATTCTTGTAGGGCATTACATTGTAGGGGCTCATATCCTGGGTGGTGTGCTCATCACATTAGGATTGCTTACAAGAGCTGCCTGCCTGATGCAGATCCCCATCCTGCTGGGTGCGGTATTCTTTGCCGGCCAGTCTGGGAATGTACTGCATCCTTTCTCCAACCTCTTGCTGGCCGTTGTTGTATTGTTATTGCTGGTCTATTTTTTGATTGCCAGTAACGGTCCCTGGTCGTTGGATGCCATCCATGCAGGTGAGGAAGAAAAAAAGAGCTGATCAACAAGGCCGGTCTACCGCTGATCGTAGTATGCTGATCTCAGGCGTACCAGGAGTGTATTCGCCAGCAGACCTGCCTACACGGATCACTTTTAGAGCGAATGTCAAACATGCGCCTTATAATATCCGTACCAAGCCCATTCATACATCCCAAAAACTTGTATCCACCGCAAACGGATGGACCACGTTCACCATAGAAGTGATCCCTGATTTTGAGCTGGAACGGGAACTCCTTGGTTTTGGAGAAGGATTGCATGTCGTCGCTCCGCGAGGATCTTCAAACAACGGATCCGGAAAATGCAGGAGCTTTATGCCGAAGGAGGGTGAAGTATGCATTGCCGAATAGTTCATTCGTATGGATCACTCTTTGTATAGGTTCTTGTTCCATTTTTTTGCGGTTAAACTTTATGACCTCACAGAGCGGAGGTCATAAAGTGTTTGGTTTGGGTGTTTTTGGCAACGGCCTTATTGTACGATTTTATTGGCGCAGCTGGAGCTTGCAAAAGCATGGGGTTTGGCCTTGCAAATCCAGCCCATACCGGAAACATAGCCCATGGCTTCGCTGAGCGCGGCATTACTTTTATACGCGGCATCCGTGTTAATATCCACATGCAGCTCGGGGGCAATGCTGTGTTTGTCAAAAACAGCACTCAGTTGCAATGTCAGCTGCACGGTTTTATCCACTTCCATTAACATCCGCTCCCGGATGCCCATTTTCCTGTGCAGCAATTCTTTTCGCAGAAACAGAAAGGCTCCCTTTCCTTTTCGTACAAAAACGATCACGGTCGCAAACTCAATAACGGCGCCTTTTACCTGGCTGTCGGTACCCAGGCATACCTGTATGGTATGGCCGGCTTTCCGTTCCGCTATCAATGCCTTGTTTACTTCTTCGGCCAGCGGTTCGCTCAGGAATGTTCCTCCGAACCGCCGCCATTGCTGTTGTTCCATCGGTTTTAACTTTGATCTTCAATCTGTTCGTTTTTTATTTCATCCAGCCATTGCGTTACATGTTTCTTTTTGTAAAGTGCTGTTTCTTTTGCTTTCGGGTAGCACCGGTAATGTTTGTATCCCAGGCTTCCGTCTTTTAATTTTTCGAGCCTGAAATCATAGCGATTTTTCTTCAGGTATTGCCGGATCTGTTGTATTTCCGACTCCAGTTCCGGATCGGTCACTCTTTTTTTATCGATCATGTTGGGCTTTACCGTTAACATAAACCGCCAGGGCTCTGAAAAAATATAGCGCTTTGATGAATGGCCATATTTATCGGTTTGCCATTGCTCATAAAAGAGTTGCTGCTCCTGTAAAGAAAAATCCAGTTTCCTGAACTGCCATTCGCAGGGCGCCAGCAGGCGTTGCTCCTTTACTACATAGATCTTACGCCCCCTCTTTCTTTTCCGGATCTTAAAATCTTTTTTCCAGCTGTAATCCGTGGTGTTGATCTTTTTTAACAGCTGTTCAAAAAAATCAGCCAGCCTGCCTGCTGCCACATCTTCCCGCAATACAAAAAAGCGTTTCCAGCCTTTCTGAACAGGAGGGGTCAGCGGTTCCCAGCCCAGGTTTCTTCTTTTCTCGTACAGGGTATCCAGCCGGGAATTCAGTTCCAGCAGCTGTTTGTCGAAGTCCTTGTATCGGAGCCGCATCTTTTGCCGTTCTGTGCGGAACCGGTAGGAACCGATCTCTGTTCCAAATTGTTGAATAAGTTTTGTGTCCATAATGCATTTTCTTGCGTGATTAACCATCGCCCCGGAAGGCGCGTATTACCTGTCATTATGAACGTGAATTCTTTTTTCATTTTTTTAATTTTTAGCATGGGTTACAGTTTGCGGTGCCCTGTTCTGATCTTTCGTTGGTCTAGCAGGATTCGAACCTGCATCTCCTCATTCGTAGTGAGGTGTCCTGTTCCATTGAACGATAAACCAGTATCTGCATTCGTACGGTTTTCAGATTCGAACTGAAAACAATCATCCGCTACTTACCTTCCAGAAAGAAAGGGGAATGATCATGTTGCCCTTACACCAAACCGTATTGGTTGACCCCGGGACTCAAACCCTGTTCTCCACATCCACAATGTGGCGCTTTATCTGTTAAGCTAAGGCCAACATAAACACCCCGCTGCATCTCACGGGTGTGTTTTCTCCTTTCCTGCAACTAATACGTTATCGTAATCTTACAGAGGCCGGATCATCGATCCTCGGGGCTTCTGTGTCCGTTGTGATGTCGGTTGTTTTTTTACTGCCGGCTATTTTTTCTACAATAAATACCAGCAGTATGATGATAAAAATGATGTTCATGGTACGCCTCCTTTTGTGTAATAAAAAACCCGGCCTTTCAGGACCGGGTTTGCTACATCATCATGTTTTCTTTATACATGATGCCCTGTAAAAAACTCCGGTTTCCGTTTTCCCGATTTACGAATACGCAGATGCATAGCTCCGCCATTAGACCTGTTGGAGACGGGTTTCATCATTGTAAATCGAGGGGATGGGGTTGTTCGATTCATTTATGCCTATAAATAAAAACCCCGCAATCTCTTGCGGGGCCTGGATTTTATTAAAAATTTATTTTTAATTTTCTACAGCAAATGCCCCGCAACGCGTATTCAGTCCTATCGGGCGGAACCACGCTTTTGTTTCAATATGTAAATTCTTGCGTTGCATTTTATGTTTTTTTATTTGTGTATGCAAAGTTGTAAATCCTTTTTTACATAGCAAAATTTTTCCTGATATTTTTTTAAACAAAGAAGATGAGCGGTATTGTGTTATCATGACGTGCAATGTGTAAATGTCAATTTTCGACCGCGTAGCATGTTCTTTTCTTCCTGCAGGAATCATGCATTGCACCGGTGGAATAACAGTTGCTTAACCGGGTCAAACGGTGGGTATTGCTGTAAATGGAAGTATAGGTATCGGCAGCGATTGCATTACCTGGATTGATTATTTTTGAAATAAAACAGCACCGTCCATGATCACAATCATTCAAATCAATATGCAGGATCCGCTTTATAAACAAGAGCAGGACCTGAGGAACCGCATCCTGTTACGACCGATTGGCCTGCCGGATCATGCCTGGGAAATGGATGATCATAAGGCCTGGCATTTTGTGGCTGTTGAGGAAGACAACGTAGTTGGATGCGTAATCCTGGTGCCGCTTCACAATGGGCAGGCGCAACTGAAGCAGATGGCGGTTGAAACCCTTTATCAATCCAAAGGGATTGGGCGGCTGTTGATAGAAACATTACTTGCATTTGCAAAGCGGCAGGCGCTGACGGAAGTGGTTTGTCATGCACAGGACAGGGCGATTCCCTTTTATATAAAAAACGGGTTTGAAATTTATGACGAACCCTTTGTGGAAGTGGGCGTGCCGCATCATCATATGCGGATCCGGCTGTAAAGAGATAGCCTCCGGAAAACCATTAGTGAATCCGGTCTCCGCGCAGTTCCATTTCCTGCATGATCACGGCTTCATGGGCCAGCCATTGAGCCCAGCGCTTCCGCACTTTTTCTTTCGGAAGATAGGTTTCGGCCAACTCGATAAAGAGGGTGTAATGACCGGCTTCGCTTTCCATAAAGCGCCGGTAAAATTTGCTCATATAGGCATCGTTCAATCCTTCGCTGAGCCGCTTGAACCGTTCACAGCTCCGGGCTTCGATCATGGCCATGGTCAGCAATTTGTCGAGAAAAAATTCATCCGGACTTGCGCCTTTTGCCTGGAATTGCAATAACGCGTTTACATATTCATCCTTCCGCTGGCGGCCTAATTTTAACCCTCTTTTTTCAAGCTCCTGCAAAACCAGGCGGAAATGTCCCCATTCTTCAGTAACAATAGGAGCGAGCGCCTTTACCAGTTGCGCTTTATCGCTGTAGCGCTGGATGAGTGAAATGCAACTGGTAGCTGCTTTCTGCTCACAATAGGCATGATCGGTCAGAATTGCCTCCAATGAGATCTCTGCAAGGTTCACCCAGCGCGGATCCGTGGGAAGTTGTAAGCCTAAAATGTTTTTTGTATCCTGTGAAAGTTCCATATGCAGCGAAATTAAAGAAATTATATCCAGATCGGTAATGCCGGTGTATTACGATACAGGAATTGAGCTTTTGAGAGGAGGTACACTGCGAATGCAGCGTATATGCTTGAGCTCATATTTCCGTAGTTGATGGAAGGGATCGGGTCATAAAAAAGTCCCCGCAGGGGGGACTTCGAAATGCCATATCCGGAGCGCGATCAATAGCCGGCGTTTTGTTTTAAATTGGGGTTCACCGCAATCTGCTGACTGGGGATTGCAAACACCAGGTATTTGGGATCCGATGTTCCTGGTTTTTCCTGGAAGGGCTGCAGGAATTTTCCGAAGCGGATCAGGTCCTGTCTGCGCCATCCTTCCCAATACAGTTCTCTTGCGCGCTCATCCAGTAAATTGTCTAGATTCAATGAACCCAGTGTGCCGATACCCCGGTTGCCGCGGATCTTATTAACCAGGGCCAGCACTTCCCCGGCGGTACTGCCCGTACCTCCTCTTAAAACGGCTTCGGCCTGCATCAGCAATACATCCGAATAGCGAAACACCACCCAGTCGTTATTTTTTTGACCAGAGCTTGAATAATCATAGGCGTACTTCATAGGGCGGATACCTGCTGTTTCCAGCGTAGCTCCTGAAGTACGGATCGTTACCTCCCGGGTAAACACCAATGGCGCATTGGCCGGGTTCCTGGCCATCAGGGGATCATTGGTTTTCCAATTGTATTGCTGGCCGATGAAAAAGCCCACGTTTTGCCGGTGAAATCCTTTGCTTTTGTTATACGTTGTATCGGCGGGATAGTTATAGTAGATGCCTCTTCTTTCGTCGGTTGCACCGAATTTGTCATAATATTCAGAAAGCGTACACCAGCCGTTCCATCCGCCGGGCGACATATTGTAGTGCGCAATCGTATTCCAGGTACGGTCTACCGATCCGCCTCTTTTCCCGTTTTGATTGTACAGGGTGAAAATATTTTCAGTGGATTTTACATCGTTATCGGGTGCAAAATTGTCAAAGTATTTTCCTGGTTCAGATACGGTATACGTACCGGTACCCGTAATGGCCTTTGCCAGTGTGATCACCTGGCTCATATCTGCCGCATCAAAAGCAGGCGCTTGCCGGTTCAGGAACGTTCCTTTATTCAGGTATACTTTCATCAGCAATGTCCGGGCCGCATCCTTGCTGGCTACATAGGCGGTGGTACGATCTCCGTTGGGAAGAGTCGCTATGATCTCATTGAGCTCTTTAATAATATAGTCGATCCCTTCACCTGCCTGAAGCACTTTTGGCGCGATCCTGAAATCATCCAGCGCGTCGCCTTCTCTTATCGGTGCTACACCATAAAGATCGATCATGTCAAACATAGCCAGGGCACGCAAAAAACGGGCTTCTGCTTTTTGCTGTTCACTGGGATTAAAGCGCAGCACATTTGTGGCGTTATAAATGGTAGTACCCAGGCTGACATATGTACTGTTCATAAAACCATTATCGGCATTCCAGCGATGCTGGTGTATGGCCCGGTAAATACCGTTATCATCCCAGTCGCCACCCCGTGTAGGAGCCATGGCTGCATCGGTTGATATTTCCTGTAATACCCAGCGCTGATCCTGCTGGTAAGGCACCAGCAAGGACGAATAAGCGGTGATCAGGAGCCCGTCGGCCCCCACATTTGAGGTGCCTTCTTCCAGCTCTCCTCTGAACTCTTCATTGAGCTTGGTACAGGAGGCGGCTGAAAAAAGTACCGCACCTGTAAATAATAAGTAAAATGTGTATATCGATTTCATAAGATTCATTATTTAGAGCGAAAAGTTTATACCAAGAAGAATGGTCTTAGCCGGGGGATAGGGCAGGTATTCGATGCCCAGTGACGGAATACCGTTGGTAGAACCATCGGTATTGACTTCCGGATCAAATCCCGTGTACTTGGTCAGGATGAACAGATTCTGGCCGGTAAGCGAAATGTTGAAGTTCTTTAATGTATTGCCGATATCGCCCACTTTATAACTCAACGTTAAATTGGCCAGTTTAAGATAATTGCCCTTTTCTAAATAACGGGTTGAGGGAGATGCGGAATTGGAGGTAGATTCTTTAACGCTGGTATTAAAGAAGCTGGTTCCGATATTTCTTGTGGAAAGATTGCTGATCCCTAATGATGTGGCCGCGGTATTGTTGAATAAGTAATGTCCCATGGCACCGTTCATATTGGCTCCGAATGTAAACTTCTTATAGCTAAGATTGGTGGAGATGCCCAGGAGGGTGGTGGGGTTAGGACTGGCCGCATAAAATTTGTTTACGGAAGGATCGTTATTGGAACTGATGCTGCCGTCGAGGCCGCGATACATGCTCATGCCCGTATTGGGGTCGATGCCTGCATATTCAGCAAGGTACCAAACATTCAGCGGTTGCCCGTTCACCATGCGCTGCCCTAAAACACCGGAGAAGCCCTGACCTCTTAATGCACCGGTTTCATAGTAGCCTACCAAACCGCTCACACTGTTTTTAAGGAACGTTGCGTTTCCGGTCAGATCCCAGTTCCAGCCGTTTTTACGGATAATATTCCCGGTCAGCGAAATTTCAACGCCTTTGTTAACGATCTCCCCGTCCAAATTTACCCAGATACGGCCGGCCGGTGCGGGCTGCGCCAGGGTTTGTTCAAACAAGGCATCTGTGGTTTTCTTGTTGAAGTAGTCAACCGATCCAAAAATACGGTTGTTGAAAAGTGCAAAGTCGATACCCGCATTGATGGTTGCCGACGTTTCCCACTTTAAATCGGGGTTGCCATAGTTGGTTGGCCTGGCTGATACTTTGACTGGCAAAAACAAGGCGGTCCTTGGATGCCCCGGAAGGAAACTCCTGGTTCCCGGTTTTACCCCATCCCAGTCGCAGCTTTAACTGGTTGATATTACTGTTGTCTTTGAGAAAGCCTTCTTCGTTGATATTCCAGGCAAAGGCAACGGACGGGAAGATGGCGTATTTATTATTGGCACCAAATTTTGTAGAACCATCCCGCCGTACCGTAGCGGTTAAAAGATACCTGTCCAGATAGTTGAAGGCACCTCTCAGGAACAGGGACTGCAGCTGATTGGTGGGACTTCTGTACGATGTAACCTCCCGGGTATTGATGGTTGAGTACTGCAGGTAATCAAAATAATCCAGTCCGAGGTAGGTGAACCCGTTCCCATACATCATGCTTTGCCTGTAATCATAATCCAGGTATTCATACCCTGCCACTGCATTGATGTTAAGATCTGTAGACACATTCTTGTTATAGGACAGGGTATGGGTCATCTGTTGATCGGTTTCGGAATATTTTCCCAGGAATGCCTGTTCCTGGTCATTTGCCGCCGTAGGGTTAATGATCTTGCCCCGCACCATCGCATTGCGATCGCCTGTAAGCCGGGTTACGCTATAAACAAATTTATATTCAAGGTTATCGGTTATTTTGTAGGAAGGCGCGATCATGGCCAGGATGGTGTTGTTCGTACCCAGGTCCTTATAAGCCGCAAGGCTGGCCAGCGGGTTTCTTTGGTTGCCGCTTACGAAGGTATAGTCTCCTTTCTGATCTCTAAACGGCTGGGTGGGATTCCATTGCAGGGCCTGTGAAATAATATTGCCTTCTGCGCCTACACCTACATCAATCGGAGCAAATTGCTGATCGGTTTGTGTTACAAACATGCCGAAATCCAGGCCAAGCCGCCGGTTTTCCAGGAACCGGAAGTTGCCGCTGAAATTGGCGGTATATTTTTTCATTTGAGAACCCACAATAATTCCCTGCTGATTGAGATACCCGCCGGAAAGCCGGTATTTTCCATGTTCGGTACCTCCGGTGATATCTGCATAGTAGTTCTGTGTAGGGGCAACCCTTGTGATCTCTTTAAACGCATTCACATTGCTTCCGAAGTCGGAATTGGCTGCTTCGCTTGGTGTATAGTATTTTAGCGCCTCCCTGAATTTGGTGGCATCCAACACTTCCGGTTGTTTACGCAAACTGGAAATACCGGTGGACGCAACGACGGAGATGACGGGCTGACCCACCTTCCCTTTTTTTGTATTGATCAATACAACGCCGTTTGCACCCCGTGAGCCGTAGATGGCGGTTGCCGATGCATCTTTTAAGATATCCATGCTGGCAATATCATTCGGGTTCAGGTAGTTTAACGGATTTCCGCGGTCTGAAGAAAAGCCGCCTCTTCCCGGAGGCAGCGCCGTATTGCCGGATAAGGGAATCCCATCCAGTACAAATAACGGATTGTTACTGGCACGTATGGATGAGTTACCGCGAATCCTTACCGTGGTAGCACCTCCCGGCTGCCCGGTGTTGTTAATGACCATCACACCGGGTGTTTTTCCCTGGATCAGCTGATCGGGGTTGGTCATCACTCCTTTGTTGAAGTTTTTTTCACTAATGGTTACCATGGACCCGGTAAGATCTTTTTTCCGGGCGGTACCATAACCAATCACTACAACCTCATCCAGGGCCTGCTGTGATGGTTTCAGGCTGATGGAAAGGTCGGTTCCGGTAATGACCACATCCTGCGTGGTATACCCAATAAAGGAAACCTGCAGGGTTTTTGCATCCGGCGGTACGTTCAGCATAAAGGTGCCATCATCTTTTGAAAGGGTGGCTGTCTGGCTGCCTTTAATTTCAATAGTGGCCCCGGCTACCGGCTGGTTCTTTTCGTCTGTTACTTTTCCCTGTACGGTTTTTGTCTGGGCCGTTGCTGCGAGGGACGCAAGCAAAAAGACAAAAGCCATCAGGCCTTGTGCAAGCGAGTTGATTTTCATACGCATTCGTTGTTAATTCGTTACCGATTTAGAGTTTTGAATTCCTCATGTATTAATATTATGTACTAAATACACAATATTTGTTAAAACTAGATAAAAGGATTGGAATAAAAAAATATAAAGCGGGTTAATTTATTGTGCCGGTTTGCAAAAAAAATGATTGTATGCATGCCGGCTTTTATGGCTGTAAAAAAGCCGGAGGAGCGCAAGTGTTCGTCTGGCATACCCGCAAAAACAGGGCCGTTAGCCAGGCGCTGTTTCCTGTATGGCCGGCCGTATTGAACCGGCAAGGGGTGGTGGCAGACAATACTTACTGTTTTGGGTTATCTTGAAGAACGCATCGCTTTAACGATTTTGAGGGATTTGTCTTTTGAGAACTGTGCATATTCTTTGGTTTCGGCTCCGTAAATGGCAATTTTGCCTTCGGCGTTGCTGTGTACGCCCCAACCGTAACGTTTGGTAAGCGGCGAAGCCCGGAGGCAAGCCTGTCCTTTTGAAAAGAATGCGGTGCGTGCCGCTTTATACTCGTCTTTCGTCAGATCGTTTTTTTGCGCATAAACCTCAAAGATCACGTCGTCCGATGTATAGCGGTAGGGATGTTGATGGATCATTTCAAACTGGATGTTGGCTGCTGTACGATTATTTCCTTTTACAGGCGGTACTGTACCCGATGCTACGGGGCTGTCATCGGCGATCAATATAAACGCATTTGTATAGTTGGTGGTGTGCTGGTTCATAAATGATTGTTTTGGTAAAGATAAAACCGGAAACTGACAGCCCTATGTCAGCAACCAGCGGCGGGGTTACGTTTTCTTACAGACGGGCCTTCCTTTTTTCGTATTGTTTCAGCGCTGCCGTCAGGAGTTTTGTTATTCCCGGAGATGTTATTTGATCCGGGTTGTCAATGACTACATAACGGGTGGTTTTTGCAGTGCCCTGCAGCAGCCCCTCCGGGTCCGGTATTTCCGGGCCCTTATTGAATCCCAGTTTTAATCCTTTTTTTGAAGGAAGGATCACGCAGATCAGGTCTGCATAGCTGGGGCTGTAACTGTAGGCGATCATTTTTGCAGGAAGGTCCAGCTGCTCACCGATGCGGGGGAGCTGCCGGAGGATCACCTGCCGGAGCAGGAGGGCATTTTTTTGAACCGATGCGGGATATAATGCCAGAAAATCTTCAATAGTGGTTGTATTCATGGTGCTTTCTTGGATGCATGAAACGGTTGTTGTTACTGCTGCTGCAATTCCCGGATTTCTACATAACCTCCAAACTCAAAAATGGGGCAGGACTGCATCATTGCTGCTGCTGCGTCCAGGTCGGTTGCTGCAATCAGCAGGAAGCCGCCCACAATTTCTGTTCCGTTCTTGTAAATGTCGGGTATCACTTCGGAATGCGGATCTTTTAAGATCCGTCCGTGAAGGGTGAGCCCGCTGCCGCCATTGATCTGTTGATGCCAGCGCTTCATCCAGGAAGCCCAGTTTTCCCGGTGTGCTTTTATGGCGTTTTCTGTGTGTTGTTCTGTTCTTCCGTCGGGCTCCCGGAATAAGGCGATGAATTTTTTCATTTTAAAGAGCGATTATCGAGTGGTATAAAAACAGGTCAGGTGATTTTCCTGCAAAATAATACAAACCGTGCATCCGCAAAAAATCAGGCGCCTTAAAGTTGCAGCCGGTTTCTTCACCGGGTATGTTGCGCTATACAAAACAGGCTCGTTTTATAAGTAAATGACTGAATATGATAAAAAGAAGCTGCCTTGCCCTGATCGGCATAATTTTGTTTTTGAGTTGTTCAAAACGGCTGGAAGTAAACGAGAACATCGTTTTTATGCAGGTAAACGGCGGCGGATATGGCGAATATTCGGGTCCCATGCATATTGAATTAAGACCTGATGGCCGTGCCTTCTTTTACCCCGGAAGCGGAGATATTGTATGGAGCGGGTACTATAAGATCAGCGGGAAGAAGCTAAAATATAAGGATGATGGTTTTGAAACCCGTTATACCTTTGAAATTGTTTCCGGAACGGAATTAAAAGGCGAAAACGGGGAGGTGCTTAAAAAGGAGTGATCCGGACCGGGAAGCCGGCCGGAACATGGTCCTGTGTTTGATGTAAAAGATCTCCGGATTATGCGGTTGTCCGGCGCCCGCGGTGCCCGGGCTTTGGTGTTTGTATAAGGTGATTAAGATCAATTATTTAGAGGATTGAGGCGCCCCCCAAACGATAGTTAATATTTTATTGGTGATTTCCACTTTATGCATTACCTTTGCAGCCGAAATATTGAATAGAAAAAAATCGGATGATCCTTTAAAAGTTTAAAGATGCCAATTACAAAAGAAAGAAACGCAGCAATTTTTACCGAATTTGGCGGTAAAGCTACTAACACCGGTTCTATTGAAGGACAGGTTGCTCAAGTGACTGAGCGTATTGCACAGATCAGTGCACATTTAAAAGAAAACAAAAAAGATTTCTCCACCCACCGCGGATTGATGCAACTGGTTGGTAAACGTAAACGTTTGCTGACTTACCTGCAGAAACACAACCTGGCAGGCTACCGCGCATTAATTGAAAAACTGGGTCTGAGAAAATAAGTTCACCACCAAAGGGTATTGGTGAATGTTTTATCCGGTTTTTGATTGTAGCAATCAATACTATTATAATATCTATTCCCAATATCCGGCGGATGTTGGGAATAACTTTTTTATCCCCGGACCGTTTGCAAGAAACGGGATTTTGCCAGACAGAAATTTATAACCGTCCTGCATGGGACACCCGCAACGGACCTGCTTAAAGTGCCTGGTTTTGTACCGGAAGCACAAGCGAGTGTGGCAAGGAAGACGATAGAAACACTGCTGCCGGGTCCATTATTAATTATAACTACAAAATTATTTTATGTTACAACAACCTATAAGAAAGGTATTTGATATAGGCGATGGCAGGGAAGTAAGCCTGGAAACAGGTCGCCTCGCCCGTCAGGCCGATGGTTCCGTAACGGTAACCATGGGTAAATGTATCATCCTGGCTACTGTGGTGGCCAATAAAGAACCTAAAGAGGGCCAGAGCTTTTTTCCATTAACGGTAGACTACCAGGAAAAATTTGCTTCTGCCGGACGTATTCCCGGTTCCTTTTTCAAAAGAGAAGGCCGGTTGAGCGACTACGAGGTACTGGTTTCGCGCCTGATCGACCGGGCATTACGCCCATTGTTTCCCGATGATTATCTCTGCGATGTGCAGGTACTGGTAACCCTGGTGAGCAGCGATCCCGAAATTATGCCGGATGCACTGGCCTGTTTGGCCGCTTCTGCAGCGCTGGCTGTTTCTGATGTGCCCATTAAGGAAATCATCAGTGAAGTACGTGTGGGCCGTGTAAATGGTCAGTTCAAAATTAACCCGACCCGCTCTGAAATGGAACAGTCGGATATGGATTTTATCATTGCCGCTACTGAAAAGAACCTGATGATGGTGGAAGGAGAATCGGAAGAGTGCAGTGAGGACGACCTGGTGGCAGCGCTGGGCGTGGCACATGATGCCATCCGCATTCAGATCAAAGCCCAGGAAGCCCTGCGCGATCTGAAAGGTGTAACAGGTAAGCGTGATTATACAAAACCTGCTCAGGATGAAGTACTTCGTGATAAAGTATACAATTTTGCAAAAGATAAAGTATACGCTGTGGCTAAAGGAAAACTGAGCAAGCATGAGCGCACTGATCAGTTTGCAGCAATTGAAGAAGAGATGCTGAAAGGCTTTGAAGAGGCGGGTACAGAAGACGCCCCTTTTACGGCTGATCAAAAGAAAATGGCAAAAGGTTACTATCACGATCTGCAGTATGATGTGGTTCGGGATATGATCCTGGATGAGCGGGTACGGCTGGATGGCCGGGCGCTTACAGAAATCCGTCCGCTGGATATGGAAGTGGATGTGTTGCCTTCTCCGCACGGTTCTGCATTGTTTACGCGCGGTGAAACACAATCGCTTACAACAGTTACCCTGGGTACTGCTTTAGATGAATTACTGATTGAATCTGCAGCCAAGTCTGTATATTCCAAGTTTATATTGCACTATAATTTCCCTCCTTTCTCAACCGGTGAAGTGAAGATGATGCGTGGTCCCGGTCGCCGCGAAGTAGGACACGGAAACCTGGCCATGCGCTCTCTGAAGCAGATGATGCCGAAAGAAGGTGAGGATTTCGGATATACCGTACGGGTAGTAAGTGATATCCTTGAATCGAACGGTTCCAGCTCTATGGCTACCGTATGTGCCGGTTCGCTGGCCCTGATGGATGCGGGTGTACCCCTGCCCAGACACGTGTCGGGTATTGCGATGGGGTTGATTACCAAAGAAGATAAGTTTGCTATCTTAAGTGATATTTTGGGTGATGAGGACCACCTGGGAGATATGGATTTTAAAGTAACCGGTACCCGTGATGGGATCTGCGGTGTGCAGATGGACATCAAGGTGGATGGTTTACCAATGGAAGTGATGAAGCAGGCCCTGGAGCAAGCCAAGGCGGGCCGTTTGCATATCCTGGAAGCGATGTATGCCGCTATTCCGGAAGCACGTGCGGAAGTAAAATCGCATGCACCCCGTGTGGTGAAGATGTTTATCGATAAAGAATTTATCGGTGCGGTGATCGGACCTGGTGGTAAAGTGATCCAGGAGATGCAACGCGAAACCGGTACTACCATCAACATCGAAGAGGTGAATAATCGTGGTGAGATCAGCATCTTTGGGGTAGAAAAAGCAGCGGTTGAAAAAGCCGAGAACTGGATTAAGGGCATTGTGGCCGTACCGGTAGTAGGTGAAGTTTACGACGCCGTGGTAAAAGGTATCAAAGAATTTGGAGCGTTTGTAGAATTCCTGCCGGGCAAACAAGGCCTGGTGCATATCAGCGAAATCAGCTGGAAGCGACTGGAAACCCTGGAAGGAGTGGTAAAAGAAGGCGACTCCATGAAAGTAAAACTGATCGGTACCGATCCCAAATCTGGAAAATTCAAATTGTCGCGCAAGGCGCTGATCCCCCGTCCGGAGCGGAAAGAGGGACCTGCACCTGAGAACAATTAAAAATATCCGAATGATTTTGAAAGACCTTCGCGGAAGCGGAGGTCTTTTTTTATGGAATGTACCCGGATCGTTTCAAAGTCTCATATGCCTTATTAAACGACTCTTTTTCCTTTTTCATAAAAAACAAAGGCCGGAAGCAGCGAGGCTATCCTAAATTCGATGGCATAAAATCAATGATCATGTTTGAAGAAATTCTGAATGCTGTAAAAAATGAATTGGGAGGGCATCCTGCGATAGCCGGCAATGTTACGCCCGAACAGGAATCGGCGATACACGATGAAATTGCCCAACACATCACCAATGCAACGGATGCTTCATCGTCGGGCGGGGGGCTTTTAAGCAACCTGCAACAGGCCATAAGTTCCGGAGGAACGGCTACCAACGCAATTGAAGGAGGGCTCATCGGCTCCCTTACATCACGGTTTGGATTGTCCCCGGCGGTTACGGGCGCCATTGCCGCAGCGCTCCCGGGGCTGTTGCAAAAATTTGCCGCCCGGAAGCAGGAATAACCCGCTCCGGCAATGGGCGATACCCGGTACTCATCCGGAGGATACCGCTTTTTTCTTCTTAGCAGGAGTGTCCTTACCGGGTTTTTCCGGGGGCTGGTTAGGTCATCATGAAAGAGCAGCGGATGCCCCTGGAGGCATCGGTGTGAAAGGCATGGAAACCGGTAAGTAACATCCAATGGGCTTCAGAACCTTCGCGGGGCGAAGGTTTTTTTATGCCGAAATCTTTGTTAAAAGACCGGTGCCTGCATTTTTATACATGCCGGACGGGTTAATTTTAGAAGACCAAAATCACCGGATATGTCTATTGCAAAACATCGGGTTTCGTTATTCAAAGGAACGCTACCTTTATTCTTTTTGTGTATTACAGCAGGTTGCAGTAAAGATTTTTTTAAGTCGTATGATAAACGGATCATCGGGCAGTGGTCGCTGTATGATATCGACAAAGCGGGCTTTGGTAGTTCGAAGGCGGTATACTCGGAAGGAACGTTTCAGTTTGAAGGCGATGGCTCTTTCTTTTACACCCGGCAATCCGGGGCAAAATACACCGGTACGTGGCGACTTAAAAAGTATACGGTTACCGTAACAAATAGCGACGGGCAGCAAAGCTCCGAACAAAAACACAGCCTGTTGCTCTCTGCAACAAATGTGGAAGATCAGCAAATACTTGCTGAAAATTTTGATGATCTCAATTTTACAAATACCGACCGGTTCCGGGCCGTGGTCAATAACAATTTTAATACGGTTACTTACAAATTTAAACGGAACTAATTCCGGTTCTCCGCAACTTTTTATACCTGGTTAAAATGCGCGCTTTTCAACAACCGCAACGGTTAGCCGGCTCACACAGGTAAGCTGGCCGGAATCATTGTAAATACGGATATCCCATACATGGGTTTTGGTGCCCAGATGGAGCGGGCTGCAAACCGCCCGAACCATACCGGAAGCTACCGGTTTCAGGTGGTTGGCATTTACTTCCATGCCTACTACCATAAACTGATGGGTGTCTACTACCAGGCTGCTGGCATACGAGCCCACTGTTTCCGCCAGCGCAACCGAAGCCCCGCCATGAAGAATACCATAGGGCTGATGCACTTTGGGTGTAACCGGCATGGTGGCGGTAAGTGTATGGTCTGTTACTTCCGTAAACCGGATATCCAGGTAGGTGCCCAGGTATTCGGGTGTATGGTTCAGTTGTTCCAGGTCCACAGGTTTCTTCCAGATCATTGGCTTTTTTGTTAAATATAAAGAATTCTTATTTCCTGCGGTGGGGGCGCATTCTGATAAGCGATCTTGTTTTTTTCCGGAGGAACGCACGTGGCAACTTGGGGGGTAATCGCCCTTCGCGTTTCTTAATGCCTTAGTGGCAGCTAGCTTTCTTCATGTACACCAGGATGCCGGAAAACGATGATTGCTGGAGTTAATCATACTTCGTGTTTCTTCGCGCCTTCGTACCTCCGTGGCAAACCCCTTCCTTATCAGTAAAAAAATACCATCCACATGTCCCCGTTCCGCATCCTTATTTGTCATTACACTGCCAATAATTTTATTAACTTCAAAAAAAACAACATTATGAAGGAGTTTTTATTGCTCATCCGTGAAAATCCGGACTATGGTACTGAAATGAGTTCCCAGGAAATGCAGGACTGTATTAATGAACATATTGCCTGGGTGCAGGAGCTAACGGAAAAAGGGCATTATAAGGATGCAAATCCGCTGGAGGCCCGCGGTGCGGTTATTAAAAACCATATCGTTACAGACGGTCCGTATATTGAAAGTAAAGAATGCGTAAGCGGCATTTATTTTTTGAAAGCAGATTCCCTGGAAGCGGTCATCGAAATTGTAAAAGGTTGCCCGGATGTAAAGCGGGGCAATACGATTGAAGTACGCGAAATGATGCAGCTGGAGGTATAGCGTATGCCGGAATACATGGTTACACATACATTGGCCGACCGTCTCTTCAGGGAGCAATCGGGGATCATAACCGCTGTATTGGTGCACCGGTTTGGTGCCGCACACCTGGATACGGTGCTGGATGCGATGCAGGACGCTTTTGAAGCAGCGCTACGGCGGTGGCGGTTTTGGGGTATTCCTGATAACCCCGCCGCCTGGCTAATGACCGTGGCCCGCAACAATGCGATCAACCGGATCAACCGCGATAAAAAAAGGCGCCCCGATCATCACTTAACGGGAGCGCAGGAGTATGTGACGCCGGAACCGGCCTTGCCGGACGTGTTTGTGCAGGATAGCCAGTTGCGATTGTTATTGATCTGTTGTCATCCGGAGCTTTCGGAAAAAAGCCGGATCATGATTACCCTTGCAGTATTATGTGGCTTTGGTACTGCGGAAATTGCCGGGGCCCTGCTGATGCAAAAGGAAGCAGTTAAAAAATCGTTGACGCGGGCAAAAGCAGTACTGCGGAATGCCGGCCGGCTTTTTGAAACGCCGCTGGTGGAAAGCCTGGCGGCGCGCCGTAATACCGTACATACGGTTTTATACCTTCTTTTTAATGAAGGATACAAAACCACCAGGGGTACGAGCGGCATCAGCAAGGAACTTTGTTTTGAAGCCATGCGGCTGACAAAGATCGTTTACGACTACGATACGGGAAACAGGGAGGCTGCGGCATTGCTGGCATTGCAATTTTTTAATGCCGCGCGATTCCCGGCCCGCATGAGCACGGATGGTGAATGGCTGACCCTGGAAGAACAGGACCGGAGCCGGTGGAACGAGGTGCTGATCCGGGAGGGGTTTTACTACCTGCCCAAGCAACAAGAGCCACTGAACCGGTATTATCTTGAGGCGCTGATCGCATCCATTCATTGTACCGCCCGTTTTTTTTCTGAAACCAACTGGCCACAGATCGCGGTGCTGTACCAGGCGCTGGAACAACTGGTTCCCGCATCGGATGTCATCGCGCTCAACCGGATCATCGCTGAAAGCTATACGGGAACGGCTACACAGGATCTGCTGGATCGCCTTGACGCGCTGCGTTCACTGGTGGCAGATGGAAAAGGCTTTGAATGGACCATGGCCCGGGCGCATCTTCTTTGCAAATCGGGAGCTGGCGATGCCCGCAATAACGCACTTCAGCAGGCGCTGGAATATGTACGCACAACAGCCGACCGGCAGCTCGTACTCCGGAAACTGGAAGAAAGATGCCCGCCTTTTTAAGTGATGCTTCCAAGTTCCTTCATTGGCCGCCTCCCAAAGAATAACAAATGAGTGTTTGTTATTGAAAGGGCCGGGCTTTTTCCTGAAATAAAATAAAAAGTATAACGTTTTCGAAAGTCATATTTTCTCCAGTTCTTTTTAATTTTGCACCACATTTTAAGGACTAAAATCGCTGAACGTGGCTAAAAGAAAAGAAATAGATACCGACGTCGTATTGATTGGTGCAGGGATCATGAGCGCAACATTAGGTGCTTTTATCAATGAGCTGGAACCAGGACATTCCATTCATATTTTTGAACGTCTGGGCCGGGTGGCCGGAGAAAGTTCAGATGCCTGGAACAATGCAGGTACCGGTCATGCCGCTTTATGCGAGTTAAATTATACACCCGAAAGAGAAGACGGGAGTATTGAAACCAAAAAAGCGCTGGATATCATCGAACAGTTTGAGCAATCCAAGCAGTTTTGGTCGTACCTTGTTAAGGACGGGCAGATCAATGATCCGAAAGATTTTATCCGCACGGTGCCGCATATGAGTTTTGTGCGGGGGGAAAATGATGTAAACTATCTCCGTAAGCGATACAAGGCCCTGCAGCAATTTCAGTTGTTTGGAGGAATGGAATATTCGGAAGATCCGGAAGTGATCAAAAACTGGATACCGCTGGTTGTTGAAGGACGCGACCGTTCGGAGAAAATTGCGACAACCTACACAGAGCTGGGAACAGATGTGGATTATGGCGCATTAACCAAGATCTTTATTGATAATATGGTAGCCAGGGGCAATACGGAACTGCACCTGCTGCATGAAGTATATGACCTCATCCGGCAAGATGACGGAAGATGGAAAGTAAAAGTAAAAAACCTTTCCACCGGCGAGAAAACGATTTATTACTCAAGGTTTGTATTTATTGGTGCAGGTGGTGGATCGTTGCATCTGCTGCAGGACAGCGATATTCCTGAAAGCAAGCTCTATGGCGGTTTTCCGGTGGGCGGTCAGTGGCTGGTATGCAGCAACCCGGAAGTGGTTGCCAGGCACCATGCAAAAGTATACGGGCAGGCTTCCGTAGGTGCACCGCCGATGAGCGTGCCGCACCTGGATACCCGCGTAATGGGAGAGGAGACCTCCATCCTGTTTGGCCCCTTTGCTACCTTCTCCACCAAATTTCTTAAAGAAGGTTCTTACTGGGATCTGTTTGAATCTATCAAATACTGGAACATTGTATCGCTGATGCGGGTAGGACTTAAAAATTATGAACTGGAGAAATACCTGATCCAACAGCTTAGTTTGTCTTTTGAAGATCGTCTTGAGGCATTACGGGTATTTTACCCGGAGGCAAAAACAGAAGACTGGAAGCTGGAAGAAGCGGGCCAGCGGGTACAGATCATTTATAAAGATGCCGAAAAGGGTGCATCGTTACAATTTGGAACGGAGATCGTTACCAGCGAAGATGGTACGATCGGGGCCCTGCTGGGGGCATCTCCCGGTGCTTCTACATCGGTATCCATTATGCTGACGCTGCTGGAGCGTTGTTTCCCCGACCGTTTTAACGGAAAATGGAATGAAAAATTAAAAGCCATGATCCCGTCTTTAGGACAAAGCCTGGAAGAAAACGAAGCACTGCGCTACCAGGTGCGTACAGAAACCTGCGAGCTGCTGCAGCTAAACTGGAAGGAACCGGTGCCTGCAGGAATGGAACAAACAGCGTCCGCCTGATATATACAGTATTCCCGATATGGTAAAGTCCCGTAAATGCGGGGCTTTTTTTATTTATGTCTTACGTAAGAGCTTGGAGCACTTAAAGCGTTTGTTTTGCGCCATCCGGGAGCCATTGACCCACTGCTTACCGCCTGCAAAATAAAAATTTGGCCGTTTTGATTTTTGTTCTACATTTGTAGAAACAAATCTATATTTGTAGAATGATTAAACTGTCAAAATCAGAAGAACAATTAATGGAATATATCTGGAAAGCCGAAAAGGCCTTTATGAAAGACCTGATCGAAGCGTTTCCGGATCCCAGGCCTGCCAGTACAACGGTGGCCACGCTGTTAAAGCGTATGACCGATAAAGGTGTGATTGGTTATACGCAGTATGGAAATTCACGGGAATATTATCCTTTAATTAATAAAGCAGATTATTTCTCGAAGCATGTGACCAGCATGATCAAAAACTATTTTGATGATTCGGTATTGCAGTTTGCTTCTTTTTTTACAAAAGAAGCGAAACTGAGCCGGGAGCAGCTGGAAGAACTAAAGAAGATCGTGGATGGACAAATCCAATCCTTATCTGATTCAAAAAAGAAAAAATGATCGGTTATCTTTTAAAAGTCATCGCCTGCAGCGGGCTGCTATATGCCTTTTATTATTGCTTTCTGCAAAAGGAAAAGATGCTGGTATTTAACCGGTGCTACCTGCTGGCCTGTATGATTGTACCGCTTTTGCTGCCCCTCATTAAAATGGATGCAACGCTACCGGAGCATCTGGGCGTATCTACCCGGCAGTTTGAAGAACTATATGCGGCTATTGATGCACCCGTTCAACCGGCTCCCGTTGTATCCGGTTCCTCAGCGACTACAACTGGTATGGCGGGCGAAGCCATTGCTGGAGCGGTTCTTTTCTTCGGGGTATCGTTCCTGCTGATGATCCGGTTTGTGCGGAATCTGCTGCATTACCAGCGGTTGCATCGCTATTACCCGAAAATAAAAGAGGATGGTTTTTCAATTGTTTTACTGGAGGCAGCGGTGTCACCGCATTCCTTTATGCGTACCATTTTTCTCAATTGTGTGGAATATGAAAGGGGGCTGATCGACCCGGATATTCTGTTGCATGAGCGAGCCCATATAAAACAGGTACACTCATTGGATATCCTGTTTGCAGAGCTGCTTACGATCGTTTTCTGGTGGAATCCTTTTCTGTTCCTTTTTAAAAACGCCATCCGCATGAATCACGAATTTCTGGCAGATGCTGATGTTATTCAACATACCGGAAACAGAAGCCGTTACCAGGAGCTGATGTTGAAAATGGTATCGTTGAATGCGCAGGCGCCCTTATCCAGCAACTTCTATTTAGTAACAAAAAAACGCCTTATTATGCTTTACAAAAAAACATCCACAGCGGCAAAACATATAAAGGGGGCCGTTGCGCTTTTTATCTTTTTGCCATTACTGCTGATTTTTGCCGGCGGGGCAAACGGCCGGAATCTAAAATGGAATGCGTACACCAACTTCGATATGGGTGCAATGATAACAGGGTATGCCGGCAAGCACATTCTGCCCGCTGCTTCAGCTGTTCGCCGGGATGGCCTGATTGGAAACAACCCGGAAAAAGATCGTAGTCCTGAGCTGGTAATAGACCGTCTTAAAACTGAAATGGTACCAGCGATGGTGCAGGTGAGCGAACGTAAAGATAGCGCCGTATTGCGGCCGGCGCAGTTATCGGTAGTACGCTTACCCGTAGCGGTAGATTCTGCAGAAGTTCCTTACAGATCTTACCCCGTGCACAGCGGCCTTTCTGAAGAAAAAATGGTGGAGTTTGGCAAATTTGTGGAGAAGTATGTAATGGAGGACAAAGGGAAAAAAGTTCTCTGGTATGGGCAAATGCTACGGCCGGTACTCGACCTCTATTTTGGCATGACGGATGAACAACGTGAAACCGTAAACGAAAAATTACCGGAAGTATTCCTGGCTGCTAACAGTGGGGGACTTGTGCAGGTAAACGAGAAATATAAAAATGATGACCGTCGGATTATTGTTGTCTATCCGGATGGCAAGCATGTAACGGCTTCTGTGGCTACGGATGAAGACAGGAACCGTTTCCTGGAACGCCTGGGCCTGGATCTTAGAAAGAAACAGACTTCCGATTACGCTTCAAGGACCTATGTATATCATGGAAAGCCCGTTGCCGGATTTACGATGTTCTATATGGCAAAAAATCAGGCCGCACAGGTCAGGTAGGTATTTATCATTCTTTACACTGAAATTTTTCCAATGATCGGTTATCTTTTAAAAGTCATCGCATGCAGCGGGCTGCTATACGCCTTTTACTATTGCTTTCTGCAAAAGGAAAAGATGCTGGTGTTTAACCGGTGCTACCTGCTGGGCAGTTTACTGGTTTCATTTTTGATCCCGCTGCCGGTGATACAGATCCGGTTAAAACCCGCGGTGCTGCAATCATCAGAAATAACGATTGTTCCCGATGTAACGGCTGCAGCTGCGGGCGCTACTTTCGCTGAAGCGCTGATCCCGCTTGTGTTTTGGTTAACCGGTATTATAAGTAGCATACTACTGTTGCGGTTTGTTGTCCATTTATTCCAGATCAGCCGGAAGATAAAAGGAAATGAACAACGGGTTTTTGAAACTGCACGCCTGGTCCTTTTGCAGGAGCCGGTAATGCCGCATTCCTTTTTTAAGTATGTCTTTTTGAATAAGCGTGATTTTGAGCATAACCGGATCGAAGCCGCCATCCTGGTTCATGAGCTTTCCCATGTGCGCCAAAAACATACCTGGGATATTGTGCTTGCAGAATTTATTGGTGCGCTGATGTGGTTCAATCCCTTTTTTTTATTGTACCGCCGGGCTATCCGGCTGAATCACGAGTTTCTGGCAGACCAGGCCGCAGCCGGCGGGCCGCAACAACGGGTGGCCTATCAGCAGCTGTTACTAAAAAGTATTTACGTAAATCAATCCATACCGCTTGCAAGCAGTTTCTATTTTTTAACTACAAAAAAAAGGTTACTTATGTTACAGAAAAAAACATCCTTTTTAGTGGCAGCGGGCAAAGCTGTCATGATAGCGCCTTTAGCAGGGGGCCTGATGTTCCTGTTTGCCGAACGCGTATATGCGCAGGAAGAACCGCCGAAGATCGTATCCGTAACGGTTTCTGAGTCCCGGAGAGATGGCCGCAGCCTTCCTGGCGATGTGGAATCGCTTGCTGTAACAAGCTCAAAAGATAAGCGACAAAAAACGGCTGAACTAACATATAAGAATGGAACAGTTATCAGGGGAGATATTTCCACAAAAGCAAAGGAAGTGGCATTTGAAAGAAGATATGGGGTAAAAATAACGCCTCCGCCGCCACCCCAGGCAGTAACAAAACAAAAAATGCCGGAAGGTATTGGAAGCGTTGATGTAATAACACCCAAAGGAAAGGCGGTAGCTGTTTTAACATACAGGAACGGAAAAACGGTAAAAGCAGATATCAGCAGTGGGGAAAAGCAAGCCGCATTTGAAAGCAGATATAGCGTAAAAATTCCGCCGCCACCGCCGCCGCCAGCGCCCCGGGAAGCGCTGAACACATCAGAACCTTCGGTTACGTTCGTTGCAGTAAACAGCCAGGCCTCAGCAAGTACCTCAAAACCGCAGCCTACGTTTGCGGCAGCACCGCCTGCCGTTCCTGTAGAACAAAGAGCGGCGTCAGCAGTACGTACACAAGCAACACGACCGCTGGCACCAGTGCCGGCCGGTCAAACCCCGGTCAAAGAAGTGCGGAGGTCTGAGTAAGCCAGGTTCCTGTACAAATAAAAGCGCAGGCAGCAGACAGGGGAGGGAAGTATCTGCCGGCGACTGAAGCAAAGACATTAAAGCATAAAATAGGTAAGGGTCCGGCAGAAATACGTAGACCTGGATATTTCTGCAAGTGGAATTTATTTAAAAGATCAACATACAGTTGATCTTTTTTTGTTTACGGCGTTTAAAAATTAGGAAAACATTTACTTTGCGGGTCTGGAAATGCAAATGAATATTTAAAAAGTGACAGGTTGAGGATATTGGCGCAGCTATTGCTTAATAATTAATGTCTTAAGGTCTGTACCAGGTGATTATTTAATAAAACTCTTAAGTTATGAAACGAAGTAAACTTGTTCTGAAATCCTTGCTGCTTGCTACGGCCGTTGTTATTTCCGGTGCCGCTATGGCACAGGTGGAAGTGGGGGTGCGTGCGGGCGTTAACCTTTCCAATCTTACTATAAAAGATGCAGATGGAAAAACGGTGAATGGAGCCAAAATTACACCCGGTTTTAATGCCGGTCTTACCTTCGATATTCCGGTGGCCGACGAGTTTTATATCCAGCCCGGCGCCTTGTTCAGCATGAAAGGAGCCAAGCTGGAAAAAAACGCGCATGAATATTTTAATTCGGATGCATATGCTCCCGCCGATGCCGGTGATTATACCCGGTTAAATACCTATAACCTTGAAGTGCCGGTGAACTTTATTTTTAAGCCCGCGGCAGGCAACGGTAACCTGTTGATTGGGGCCGGGCCTTACTTTTCATATGCCCTGGGCGGAAAGTTTAAACGGGTAACCAACCGTTATGGAACCGAATCAGGGAAACTGGAATTTGCAAATGACTATAACGACTTTGGCAATGACCCGGGTAAAATGACATTTGGTAAACGCGCTGATGTGGGCGCCAACCTGCTCTTTGGGTATGAATTTGCCAACCGCTTTTCGGTACAGCTGAACGGCCAGTTGGGACTTACAAACCTGGAACCGAAGTCGGACGGACGCAAACCGGATGAAGTGCTAAAGAATAATAACTTTGGTCTTTCAATAGGCTATAAATTCTAAGGATAAGATAGAATGTATGAATGTAACCGCTCCCCGAGGGAGCGGTTTTTTTTATGCAATCGTTGCCGGCTTAATGTTTTGTTAAAAGGGAGGTAAAAGCATGACAGTACATGACGGTGATCTGTTTTAAACCGGATATTTTTGAACTTTAATGATTGCTTAAAAGAAATTCATGAACGCATTATTGGGAGTTATATTTCACTTTATCGGAGGATTTGCTTCCGGCAGTTTTTACATTCCTTATAAAAAGGTAAAGGGATGGTCCTGGGAATCGTATTGGCTGATCGGCGGCGTTTTTTCCTGGCTGATTGTGCCGCCGCTGGCTGCCTGGCTAACCATTCCCAATTTCTGGGAAATCATCCGGACGGCAGGAGGTGCCACCATCGGCTATGCCTATCTTTTCGGACTGCTGTGGGGTATTGGCGGGTTAACCTATGGCCTGGGGGTCCGTTATCTGGGTGTATCCCTGGGAAGCAGTATCATCCTGGGACTGTGTATGGTGTTTGGGGCTTTGATCCCGGCGTTGTATTACCAGTTGAACCCTACCGATGGAAAAGATACAATCGGTTTGCTGTTTGGAACCAGCTGGGGACGGGTGGTAATGCTCGGATTGCTGGTTTGTATCATCGGAATCGTTGTTTCAGGAAAAGCCGGTATGCGTAAAGAAAAAGAACTGGCAGCGGCACCGGTATCCGGTGAAGCCGGTGCTGAAAATACGGCCATCAAAGAAGCTGATCATCTTTCGGGGAAGGATGAATATAAATTCGGGCTGGGTATACTGGTAGCGATCGTTTCCGGGGTATTGAGTGCCTGTTTCAATTTCGGCATCGAGGCCGGCAAGCCCATGGCAGATGCCGCCAATGCGTTGTGGAAAGCAGCACATCCGGGCCAGGGCGAATTCCTTTATCAGAATAATGTATCCTATGTAGTGATCCTGTGGGGAGGACTTACCACCAACCTGATCTGGTGCCTGATCCTGAACGCACGCAATAAAACATTTGGGGATTATACCAACCGTAAAACCCCGTTACTGTCCAATATCATTTTTTGTGCGTTGGCCGGTACCACCTGGTTCCTCCAGTTCTTCTTCTACGGGATGGGCGAAAGCAAGCTGGGCAACGGCCCCAGTTCCTGGATCCTGCATATGGCGTTTATTATTCTGATCGCCAATGTATGGGGATTGATCCTCAGAGAATGGAAAGGCGTCAGCAAAAAAACCTTTACTACGGTAGTGCTGGGTATCATCATCATTTTGATATCGGTGCTGCTGGTAGGGTACGGGAATTCATTACGATAAAATATAAAAAGAACATCAGTATATGAGCGCAGAAGCGAAAACATTTAAGCATGTAAGTTATTTATGGGATGAAGCCGCCGCGGCAGCGATGGCCGGTGATGAAGTAGCATTGCTGATCTACCGTTCCAACTTATTGGGCGCAGATCTTCGTCTTACGAATTACGGAGGCGGCAATACCTCCTGCAAGGTAATGGCCAAAGACCCGCTTACCAATGAAGAAAAAGAGGTTATGTATGTAAAGGGCAGCGGCGGCGACCTGGGTACACTGAAGAAGAGCGGGCTGGCGGCATTGTATGTCGACCGGCTGCGGAGCCTCAAAGCCATTTACAGGGGAATTGATCACGAAGATGAAATGGTAGAACTTTTTAACCATTGTATCTACGACCTGGCATCCAAAGCTCCGTCTATTGATACTCCGTTACACGGCTTTCTGCCGTTCAAACATATCGACCACCTGCATCCGGATGCTGCCATTGCGATTGCGGCAGCAAGGGATGGGAAGAAGATCACCGAAGAATTATTCGGTGGTGCCATTGGCTGGGTACCCTGGCAGAAACCGGGGTTCGACCTGGGCCTGCAGCTCAAACAATGTTTGGACGAAAACCCTGGCATCCGGGGGATCATGCTGGGCTCGCACGGACTGTTTACCTGGGGCGATACCGCGTATGAAAGTTATCTGAATACCCTGGAAGTAATTGAAAAATGCGCTGAATATATTGAGCAGCACCAGGGAAAAAAGGGACCGGTATTTGGCGGGGAAAAACTGGCTGCATTACCACGCGAAGAGCGGTTGCAAAAGGCGGCTGCACTGGCACCGGTATTACGGGGCTTTTGCTCCTCCCACACCAAAATGGTGGGCCATTTTACGGATGATGAACGGGTATTGCAATTTATCAATTCCAACGACCTGGATCGCCTGGCTCCGTTAGGCACTTCCTGTCCGGATCATTTTCTGCGCACCAAGATCAGTCCGCTGGTATTGAACCTGGTTACGGATGAGGATCTGGAAGATGTAACATCGGTTAAGGAAAAAATAGCACCCTTATTCGAAGCTTACCGCAATATGTATGCGGAGTATTATAAAACCTGCAAGCATTCCAACAGTCCGGCCATGCGGGATCCCAATCCGGTGGTGATCATTTATCCGGGGGTGGGCATGTTCACCTTTTCAAAAGATAAACAAACAGCGCGGGTAGCTGCGGAATTTTATACCAATGCCATTAACGTAATGCGTGGTGCCGAAGCGATCTCTGAATATACTTCGTTACCCCGTCAGGAGGCATTCAATATTGAATACTGGTTACTGGAAGAGGCCAAGCTGCAACGCATGCCGAAGCCCAAACCCTTGAGCGGCCGGATTGCGCTGGTTACCGGAAGCGGTGGGGGAATCGGAAAGGCAATTGCGCATAAGTTTGCGGAGGAGGGTGCCTGTGTGATCATCAACGACATCAACCCGGAACGGGTGCAGGAAACAACGGCTGAATTTCAAAAAACATTTGGCCGGGATGCTGCTGCGTCGGTGGTATTGGATGTAACCAGCAACGACTCTGTTAAAACGGCCATTGATGAAGCTGTAAGGGCATTTGGCGGCTTGGATATCGTTGTAAACAATGCGGGCATCAGCATTTCCAAATCCATAACCGATCATACCATTGAAGAGTGGGACCGGCTATATGACATTCTGGTAAAGGGACAGTTTATGGTTTCCAAACAGGCGGTTGCTGTAATGCGTAAACAGGATATTGGAGGAGATATCATCAATATCGTTTCTAAAAATTCTATTGTGTCTGGGCCCAACAATGCGGGCTATGGTTCGGCCAAGGCAGCGCAGGCGCATCTGTCCCGGTTGCTGGCTGCAGAACTGGGCGCCGATAAGATACGCGTAAATTCGGTAAATCCGGATGCCGTTATCGCCAACTCCAATATCTGGGCAGGCGGCTGGGCCGAAGGACGCGCCAAGGCATATGGCATTACGGTGGAAGAATTGCCGGCCTATTACGCCAAACGTACATTGATGAATGAAATGATCCTTCCGGAGGATATTGCCAATGCCTGCTTTATCTTTGTAAGTGGCTTGCTGAACAAGTCTACGGGTAATGTGCTGAATGTAGATGGGGGAGTAGCGGCTGCATTTTTGCGATAAAAAACGTCTTCATATAACAAGCAATACAAGAGTTGATGATTTTCTAATCGGTCAACTCGTTTTTTTAAGATCTTTAAAATAACAGCAGCGTTATAAACGGCACCGGGATCCGGTTGCTTTTAACGCCTGCATGTTTTAACCGATATAAAGTTTTTTTATGTTACTGACAAAAGCTCAGATCGAACAGCATAACGATGCATTGCTGACACAACATCAACGGAATTTTGAATTTATCGCCGGTAATGTTCCGGGGGTAGAAGGTGTTATTAAAAAGCTGACGGACTTCCAGGTGGCCATTCCTTCCTGGGCCCTTGGAAATGGTGGTACACGTTTTGGCCGCTTTGCCGGCAGGGGCGCACCGGCCACGCTGGAGCAGAAACTGGAAGATGTGGGCTTGCTGCACCAGTTTAACCGGTCGAGCGGCGCCATTTCATTGCATATACCCTGGGATATTCCCAAAGATGCAACCGCATTAAAACAACTGGCGGCACAACTGGACCTGAAGTTTGACGCCATGAACTCCAATACTTTCCAGGATCAGCCCGGACAGCAGCACAGTTACAAATACGGCTCCCTGCAACATGTAGACCCGGCGGTGCGGAAGCAGGCGATTGAGCATAATATAGAAGTGATTAAATATGGTGAGGAACTGGGGTCGAATGCGCTAACCATTTGGCTGGCCGATGGATCCTGTTTTCCCGGACAGCTCAACTTCAGGAAGGCGTTTAATAACACGCTGGACAGCCTTGGCGAAATTTATGATGCATTGCCGGAGCAATGGAAGGTATTTGTGGAGTATAAGGCATTTGAACCGAACTTTTACTCTACTACCGTAGGTGATTGGGGACAGTCGTTCCTCTTTGCCAGCAAGCTGGGTGAAAAAGCCTACACACTGGTAGACCTGGGACATCACCTGCCCAATGCGAATATTGAACAGATCGTGGCTTTGTTGCTGAATGAAAAAAAGCTTGGCGGGTTTCATTTTAATGACAGTAAGTACGGTGATGATGACCTCACTGTTGGAAGCATCAAACCCTACCAGCTGTTTCTGATCTTCAGGGAACTGGTAGATGGTATGAACGCAAGGGGCATGGATCATGCCACCGGTTTGGGATGGATGATCGATGCCAGCCATAATGTAAAAGACCCGCTGGAAGACCTGCTGCAAAGTGTGGAAGCGATTAAGATTGCCTATGCACAGGCCTTGCTGGTGGATGCGGCGCAATTGGAAACCGCACAGGACAATAACGATGTAACGCTGGCCCAGGAACTGCTTCAGGGGGCATACCGTACAGATGTACGCCCCATTCTGGCGGAGGCCCGCCTGCGCGCCGGTGCAGCACTGGACCCGGTGGCTCTGTTCCGGCAGCTAAAAGTGCGGAATCAGTTGGTGAACGAGCGGGGCGAAAATGCCGTAGCAACGGGGCTGTAGCGAAATTCTTAGTTTTTAGTTATCAGTAGTCAGTAGTCAGCTTTCAGCTCAGAACAGAAATGTATTTTCTGATAGCTAATAACTGCGACTGACAACTGATAACTGACGACTGACAACTGATAACTGACGACTGACAGCTGATAACTGATGACTAATATCTAATATCTGACATATAAATGAGTGCCATTCCGGGAATAGCGGTATTTGATATCGGGAAGACCAATAAAAAGTTTTTTTTCTTCGATGAGGATTACCAGATCGTAGAAGAAGAGGTGCAACATTTTCATGAAACAAGAGATGAGGATGGGTTCCCCTGCGATGATATTGATGCCATCGGCAGGTGGGTAAAAACTAAATTGACAGAGAAACTGAAAGACCCGGCCATAAATTTGCGGGCGGTTAATTTTTCTACCTATGGTGCCAGTTTTGTGCATATAGATGTAGCCGGCCGGCCGGTAGCACCGCTGTATAACTACCTGAAACCTTTTCCGGAAGACCTGGGCGATCTGTTTTACTACCGCTATGGGGGAAGGGAACAGTTTGCAACGGAAACGGCATCCCCCATTTTAGGCAACCTGAATTCGGGTTTGCAGCTTTACCGCATAAAGGAACAACAACCGCATTTGTTTGGTGCCATACACCGGTCGCTGCACCTGCCCCAGTACCTGGGCTTTCTTACGCACGGCAAATTATTTTCTGATATTACCAGTATCGGTTGCCATACCGCCTTATGGAATTTTCGTAAAAACGACTACCACCAGTGGGTAACGGAGGAAGGCATTGGCAATAAACTGGCGCCTCTATTTCCGTCTGATGGAAGCATTGAAACGCTTATTGAAGGACAGCTGCTGAAATGCGGTGTGGGCCTGCACGACAGCTCGGCGGCCTTTATCCCCTATATGTGTATGATTAAGGAGCCTTTTGTATTGCTGTCTACCGGCACCTGGAGTATCTCCATGAATCCTTTCAATAAAAACCCGTTAACCACAAAGGAACTGCAGCAGGATTGCTTATCCTATCTTACCTACCAGGGAATGCCCCTGAAATCTTCCCGGTTGTTTGCGGGGAATGAGCATGAAGAAGCCGTGAAAAAGCTTGCAGCCTTCTATCACCTAAATCCAAAATATTTTCATAATATCCCCTTTGAGCCAGACCTGATATCGGGGGTGGATGACGCGCCGGCGGCACCGGGGTTTGTCTTTTCCGGTGCGGAAACGGTAGAAAAGACCTATCACGGGTTGATACAGCACCTGGTAAAAAAGCAAAAGCATGCTACACAGTTGGTACTGGATGGTACAGAAGTAAAGCAATTGTACATCGACGGGGGCTTTGCACGCAATGAGATCTTTATGAACCTGATGGCACAGGCATTTCCGCAAATGGAAGTGTATGCGGCGTCCGTGTCACAGGCCACCGCAACAGGAGCGGCGCTGGCCATGCATACTGCGTGGAACCAGAAGGAAAATGCGGACCACTTACTGGAGGTTAAGCGGTATGGATGATCATTTCTTTTCTCCGGTAATTTTCTCTAATTCCTGATAGGTATAGGGGCGGTATATGGTGCCCAGCCTTATGGCATTTTCTTCAACCGTTGTGTCGAAGCCCGCTTCTTTCCGGCGTGCATTCACATTGCGGGCGTCTTTTATGGGAACTACATATTGGAACTTCTTTTTAGATCCGGTGCTGGGATCTGTTATTTCTTTTACGGATACCTGCGTTCCATAAATCTGCTCTTTCCCTTCATTGGATAGTTTCCGGTCAAGCATCATTGCATAATACTTAAAGGGGAGCTCATCGTTTTTTGCCGCCTGTTCTATAAGCGGAAGATATTGATGGATCTTTGATGAATGCTGGATGACAAAAAAGACCGCGGTATTGGCGGGTTCGCCTACTATCGATTTGCCCGGATAACCGTAACGGGCAATAATCCTTTCAACTCTTTCTGTGTTTTTTCTGTCGATGTCCTGCATAATCATCCATCCGTAACGGTTGAGTGAATCTTTCGGGATCTGCAATAATTCCGACAGAGTATCCCTGCGCAATTCAGTTGGATTTCCTACCAGGTATTCCCTGATGCCCTGGTCGGCAGCAAGAACATGACTGAGCTCTTCCCTTAACGCGGGGTTGATATTTCTTTGCCCGGATCCGGCCAGCGCGGTTGCCGATAAAAGAGAAACCAGGATTGTCGCTTTCATATCAAATGTTTTAGGATGGAAAGATAGCTTAACTCCTGCCTGTAAAGCTGTACAAATCGGACAAATCAGATCAGCCTGAACAAATGTTTTTTATTTCCCAGGTACGAAATGGTGCTGAGAAATGCTGAAGGTTGTTGCCGGGTCAAATCAAGAAAATCTTTTTTTAAATGGCTGTAGTCATAATAAAAGTTGGCCAGGTAAATATCTTTCAGAGGGATTGCCGGGTCGCTAAAATTTTCCGCGTTAACCATATTCCTGAAACGGGAAATTCGCAGGAAGGTCGAAGGAGGGCAACCAAAGTGGTTTTTAAAGAATCGTAGAAAATTCCTTTCAGACATAAACAGGTTCTGGCTTAGGGTACGCACTTTTATGGCGGGCGTTTCCTTCAACGCTGCTTCAATGTACGCAAGGGGGTGTTTGTTCCTTGTGTCGATTATGGAAAGCAGAAACTTTTCCAGGGCGGAAACCCGGTTCTCAGCGGGCATTTTAAACAGGTCTTTCAGGAACGTAGGCCAGGGCGCAATGTTCAGCACCTGGTGGGGAAGCGGTGCCAGTTTCAGGTAAGGAATGTCAAAAAAATAGTTAATCCCCGCGGGCGAAAAATTTATAGAGATTTCTTCTATATAATCGTTGAACGTAACAAAAGTGGGCGCCGTTATTTTACCAAGTAAAACAGCAACCGGGGCGCTGCATGGATTTTGGGTAAAAGAAATATAGTCCTTTTTAATGAGAACATCTGTTTGGTTAAAAAGCCCAAGGCAGGTGCCCTGTTGGGGATAGGCAATGTACCTTAACGGGTAAGAACCTGTTTTTACTGAAACACTAAAGCTTTCAATGTACTTTTTTAAAATTTCAGAACAGGGGTTGATACTGCAGATCATCTCATGAGTTTCACTATTAATTTCTTAAAAGGATCCCAAAAATCAATGAGGTAGCTTTTCTCTGAATCGTCCATATACCCATGTTCCGGCAATGGCACTCAGCAGCGTGATCACGATCACCGTGGCACCGGTTCCAATCTGCGCAAACAGCGGGCCGGGGCAGGCTCCGGTAAGCGCCCAGCCAAGGCCAAAGATCAATCCGCCAAAGATCTGCCCTTTGTTAAATTTCTTGGGTTGAATTTCGATTGCTGACCCATTGATGGTTTTAATATGGAATTTTTTAATCAGCCAGATGGAGATCATGCCCACCACAACAGCGCTGCCGATAACGCCGTACATATGGAAGGACTGTAACCGGAACATTTCCTGTATACGGAACCAACTGATCACTTCAGCTTTGGTAAAAACAATTCCAAAAACGATACCTGCAATAAGAAAGCGGATCTGAAATCCTTCCTTTCCGGTGTCAGCAGCCGGATCTTCCCTGAATTCATCTTGCGAAGGTTTGGGCAGGTGTTTGTTGTCTTCTTTGATCATTGCGAAGCTGTTTTATTAAAGAGATAATATCCATGGCAATAAAAAATTGGCTGCCAGGAAGCCACCGATCATAAAACAAATAGTGGCTACCAGGGAGGGCCATTGAAGGTTGGATAAGCCCATAATGGCATGTCCGCTGGTACAGCCGCCGGCATACCGGGTTCCAAAACCTACGAGAAATCCACCGGCAATCATCAGGATGGCGCCCCGTGCCGTTAGCAAGGCGTGCCAGTTGAAAAGATCGGCGGGCACCAGGCTATGATAATCGGTAATACCTTGTTTTGCCAGGTCGGTTGCCAGTTGTGGTGCGATCTTTACCGGCTCCGGGTCGGTAAGAAAATGCGCCGCGATCATTCCCCCAAAGAAAATGCCCAATACAAAAAGCAGGTTCCATCGTTCCTTTTTCCAGTTGTACCGGAAAAAAGGAATACCGGAAGGAATGCAGGCCGCACAAATATGGCGCAACGAAGAACTGATACCGAAGGGCTTGTTACCAAGTAATAGCAGCGCCGGTACGATAAGGCCGATAATGGGTCCGGCTACATACCAGGGCCAGGGTTGTTTTATAAATGCTAACATCTTTCAATCCGGATTTTATACGCTAAGCTATCAAATATTTTTCAATCGGTCATGTGGGACTGCTACGCGCTTCGCGATATAAGATAACCGCCGGCTGTAAGAATCAGGATGGCAACCGCAACCACTTTACACCGGTTGCGCATGTAGAACCGCTGCCCGCGTATCCATTGCGCTTTTGAAAGTATGCAAAAAGCTGCTTTAAAAAACGTAGCGATATTCCGGAGGAGGTATCGGGCATTTATCTTATTCGCCGAGCATTGATTCTTGTTATTTTTGCATGTTACCGGCCTGGAATGGTCCGGGGCCGCCTGCTTGTATGAAGAACAGGAGTGCCCGCTGCCGGCTTTTAAACAAATACAATGAAACACTTTTTAAGGGCGGCACTATTGTGCCTGATGGTAGGCATTTCCGGGCTTTGCGGAGCACAAATGGAAAGCACTCCGTTTAAAATGATCTGCGCAGCCATTGAGCAAAAGGATTTTTTTAAAGCCCGAACGCTCTACAATGCCGGCCAGGGGCAACTATCCGCCGTGCATCAGAAATTTATTGAAGCCGTGCTGTCCAACGCCTTTAACCGGCCGCAGGCATCGAATCAAAAGATCGGTCCGCTACTAAAAGCAGGAGCCGGTTTGCCGGATTCATTACAACTCCGGTTATACCGGATCCGGGAAGATAACTATGTAAAGCTGCATCAGTATAAGGCAGCAAAGACCGCCGTGCAGGAATTATTAAACAGGTATGGAACGATGTTGAAAGAAGATGAAAAAAGCGACCTGCAGAATAATTTAAAGTTATGGACAGCACTGGAAGCGGTGCCGCTGCAGCGGGTTCAGCCGGGGAGCAGCCGCATAAAAATGGAAAAAGATAAGGCCGGTTTGAATAACCTGGATATGGTTACCGAAAGCGATACGCTGAGTTGCATTTTTGATACCGGCGCCAATCTGTGTACCATTACCCGGTCCGCAGCCCAACGTTTAAAACTGCAGGTGATTCCTGCCGGCATTGATGTAGACGCGCTTACCGGTACTACCGTAAAAGCAGACCTTGGCATTTGTAAAAAAATGCGCATTGGCAACAATGTCATCGAGAACGTTGTTTTTCTGGTATTGCCGGATGCGGCACTGGCATTTCCGCAGATCGGGTACCAGATTTACGGGATCCTTGGCTTCCCCGTTATTGAAGCACTCCGGGAGGTACAGGTAACACAGGACGGATACTTTATCGTGCCGGAAAAAGAAACCGATATCCATACCGCGTCCAATATGGCTATCGATGGCCTGTCGCCGCTGATCCAGATCGATGGCCGGCATTTTACATTTGATACCGGCGCCGATCACACGATCCTGTACCGGTCCTTCTTTTTGGAACAACAACCGCAGGTTATCCGAACCTGGAAACCCGTTAAGATTGGTTTAGGGGGTGCCGGCGGAAAAAAAGAATACGAGGGATATAAGATCCGCCATACATTCAATATCCTGGGCAGGAACGTGCAGTTAGACAGCATTTCTGTATTAAAGGAGCCGATCGGTAATGAAACCGTTTATGGGAATATCGGTCAGGACCTGATCCGGAAATTTAAAAAGATGACCCTGAATTTTGACAGGATGTTTATTAAATTCGATTAAAACAATAGCAGTTACTGCTGCAAAAAAAACAAGATGGAAAACCGGAAACATATTTTAGTGATCATTGGCAGTGCAAGCGCCGGTTCCAGCAGCGAAAAGCTGGCGCTGAATTTTGCCCGGCAAACGGAAACCGTTTTCACGATCACGGTGTATAATGTACTAAAGACCCTGCCTCATTTTGATCCTGAACTTGCGGTTGTTAACCCGCCGGAAGCGGTTGTTGCCCTTCGTGAGGAGATCGGGCAGGCCGATGGTGTATTGATCTGTACCCCCGAATATATTTTCAGCATTCCCAGTGGTTTGAAAAATGCCATCGAATGGTGCGTTGCCACAACGGTCTTTTCAGAAAAGCCGGTTGGCCTGGTCACCGCATCGGCTAGTGGGGTAAAAGGACATGAAGAGCTGAAGATGATCATGCGAACCGTTGGCGCATTCTTTACAGACAGCACTACCTTGCTGATCCAGGGTGTGAAGGGCAAGGTGAACGGGGAAGGACAAATTACGGATGCCGCAACGGAAAAGGCATTTGAACAGTTTACCGGCGCTTTTAAAGAACTTGTGACCTCCTGATAATTTTTATGTCTGCAAAACGGTCTGTTGTAGCTACATGGATCAAAGGCTGGGCGCTGGCCCGCGGAGTTACGGCACCGGTTACCATACCGGGTGGCTTCCGGGTTGATGTAGGATGGCCGGAACAAAAAGAACGCTATGTTTTTCCGGGGATGATGCCTGCTTTTACAAGCCTGGGCAATACCATCACCGAACCCTGGATCTTTCTGAAGGTTTGTGCGCATCCCGATAGCGTAAGAGCTGTACTGCCGGTACACTGGGAAATTCAATCTCCGGGATACCTGATGATGCAGACCGGTTTTGTTCCGGAAGGAGCGGTTCCGCTTACACACGGGTACCATTTGAAGGTAGAACGGCAGGTCCCGGCAACAGTGGTGCATATATTGACGGATAACGGCGGTATTGCAGCCAGCGGGCGGATCGCCCTGGCAGATGATGCGGCTGTTTATGACCGTATCGTTACAGCACCCGAACACCGGCGTAAAGGATTGGCCACTGCAGTGATGAAGCATCTTACCGCTATTGCCTGTTCCCGTGGTATTGCAAAGGGGCTGCTGGTGGCCACGGGCGAGGGCCGGGCGCTTTATGAAACCCTGGGCTGGAAACTGCTATCTCCTTATACCAGCGCCGTGATTCCCGGAAACGGGGCGTTAAGCGCCGGTTCATAAAACCTGCGGTCGCATACGGGGATCGATGGGGCGCTGTTATGGATAGAAAAACGGTGCCGGTCAGCGCTGCAGCGTCCGGAGTTAGTACCTTTGGTGAATGATGGAACAACTCATAAAACAAATCGAATTTATTAAAGAGATCGACAAGCTCAAATATGTGCTGCGTCGCACCTGCCTGCTTCACAGCAACCGCAGGGAAAATGATGCCGAGCATAGCTGGCATCTGGCAATGATGGCCATTATACTTGCGGAATATGCCAATGAGCCGGTAAACCTGCTGAAGGTATTGAAAATGGTGCTGATGCATGACATCGTGGAAATTGATTCGGGGGATGTATTCATATACGATACAACGCAAAATCACACCAATACGGAGGAAGAATTGAAGGCGGCCCGCAGGATCTTCGGAATGCTGCCGCAAGCGCAGGCGGAAGCGCTCATTGAAATATGGGAAGAATTTGAGGCCGGGCAAACGGCCGAGGCAAAATTTGCAAGGGCGTTGGACCGGCTGGAACCACTGCTTCAGAACACGTCCAATGACGGAGGTACCTGGAAGGAGTTTGATGTACGTTACGATCAGGTAGTAATGAAAAAGAAAGTGATTGCCCGGGGCTCTGAACAGCTATGGGCATTTGCGGAAGAACTGCTGCAACAAAATCTTGAAAAGGGCATTCTGCAAAAATAACCCGGCAAAGTAACCGGAAACAATAAGTGGTGTCAGCGATGGAAGAGCGCATTATAGAAAAAAGCATCTGTATAAACGCCGGCAGGGAATGCATCTGGAAGGTGCTTACTGTACCCTCGCTCATGCTGCAGTGGATGGGCGATCCGGAAATGAAGCTGGAGGTTCATACCCAATGGAAGACGGGGCAGCCCCTGGTTATTAAAGGCGTACATCACCTGCCGTTTGAAAACAAGGGCATCGTGCTGGCCGCCGAGCCCGGGCACCGGCTTCAATACAGTCAGCTGAGTTCGCTGTCGCGGCTTGAAGAAACGGAACGTAATTATTCAATATTTGAATTTCTCCTGACCCCGGATGGCGCACAAACCCGGTTATCGCTTACCATTACACAGTTTCCTGCGGATACTATTTACAAACACCTGGCTTTTTACTGGAACGGAACCTTGTTAAAAATAAAACGGGTGGCTGAAAGCGAAACATCAGGCAGGTCATTTTAAGGGGATGCTTATTTTGTCAGCAGCCGTTGCAATAATCCCGGTTTGCGGATCCTGCTGTTTTGGAAAGATGCGATCTTCCAGTCGCCGTTGTGCTGGCGGATGAATACACTGGTATTGATGGATAGCCGGCTCTGCGGTAATTTTTTTTGCCAACGGAATTTTATTCCGCCCGTTGCAATGGCAACAGCCGTATCGGGGCCGGTGGGTTTAATCTGTACGGATCTGTACTGCAACGTTGCTCCGCGAAACAGCTTCATTTCGGAGAGGCGTTGATGCACAAGAAGATTTTCCTCGATGCCTTTGAGGTGCTGCCCGTTAAAAGTGATATAATCGCAATCTTCTGTAAAAAGATCATTGAATAGTGCACGGGTAGGGTGCTGAAACAATGCTTCCATTTTACCCAGCTTGTCTTTAATGATTGATTCGATCGTCATTTTTTTAACAAAACTAACAGGCAATGAAGATTGGCTGAAGTTGTTTCAGGTAACGGCACAAAACCAAACGGTAAGCGCAGGCATAAACCGGTGAGCGGCAGGCTACCATATATAGCCGGCAGTTTCTTTCCAATCGTAAGGCAGGATCTCGGAAAGCGGAACCTGCAGGCCATCCCTTACCTCAACAAGCGTTTGCAAATTGGAGCGGGACAACTGGCTGATCAGTTCCCGGCATCTGCCGCAGGGTGGCACGGCCTCGCCGTTGCCGTTTACGGCAACGATTGCCTTGATCTTATATTCACCATGCTTCAGCATCTCGGCGATGGCGCTGTGTTCTGCGCAGAAGCCCATGGAACAGGCCGTATCAATACTGATGCCGGTATAGATATTGCCGGCTTCCGTTTCCAGTGCTGCACCTACACCTGCAACCGTTATAAAATCATTAAGCTGTTTTTCGCCCGTAATGCTGCGGGCTATTTGTTTAAGGGTTGATGTATCCATATTCGTTGTATTTGAAGTTGGAAAGGGGCGTAGCCGATCCACCTGTTACAAAGCGGGTGTGTGTCGATGGTACCAGGTTACCGCATTGCGTTCTGCTGTTTTAAGGAACGCATCCTTGGCCTCGTTGTAGGCATTGCCATCGGCCCAGTCAAGGATGCCCAGGTCTTCCTTCAACTGTTGATAAGCCGTTTTTACATCCGGATGTGCACGCAGGTAATTTCTGAATGCGATATGCCGTACCCAATGTTCTGATTGAAGAGGCAGCACATGAATATGTGCCCGCCGGTGATGGTGGTTATTAAGCGCAGCGGGAATGGCGTCAGCTTCCCCGATCCGGATGGGAAGTGATAGGGTTGAAGGATCGGTATGCAATTTCACAAAAAAGCGCCGATAGGGCATTTCCCGGTTGTACTTTTCATAATAGATATAACCCCGTGCCATCAATGCCTGCGGTACCTGGTCAAGATCGTTTGGGTGCATTACACCGATCAATATATCGATGACGGGCTTTGCTGCCAATCCTTCCACAGAGGTGCTGCCGATATGTTCAATTTGGGGCGCCCATAACCCGGTGACACCCGCGAGTTCTTTTTTCAGCGCTTCAAAGTCCGTTGTCCACCTGGGATTGTAAGGAACTATTTCGATCTGCATGCTGTATATATATGGTTCAAAGATAACCGTTCTCGAGAAGGAGCATGTATGGTGCCGTAGCGGAACGAAAGCTGTTATGGCGGGATGGGCGTTTGATCGTGACCTGTGCAAGCAATAGTGGGGTTTGTTGACCCCGGAATTTGTTTAAACAGATACGGTCCGTTGAGTGCGTCATTGGTTTAACCTGTTGGTAAAGCCATTCTGTGAAAACCCGTGCAACCGGTGCGCGATATTGCTGCCAACGGTTCCTTTTCCGGCAGCTATATGCTATGTACATTCCTGGGTGGCAGCACGGATGAATACAGGGGAGGGGCAGCTGCATTTGAACACACCGGAAGAAAAAGATTTGAAAAAAAACTAAAATAAATTTGCCTGTTTCAAAATCCTCCCTATCTTTGCACTCCCAAATCAAACGGTACTTCAAAACTACCGGTAAGTTCTTAGAATACAATTAGTTAGATCGAAAAAAGTTTAAAATAAATTTTCAATTTTTTTTGGCAGTTTGAAAAGGAATTGTATCTTTGCAACCCGATTGAAAAACGGGATAGTTCTTAAAAAAGAGTTGAAGAAAAAGAAAAAATAAATTTGGCGGTTTGAAAATAAGTTTTTAACTTTGCAACCCCAAATGGTGATCGAAAGTTGAAAAAATGAGATCACAAGTTCTTCAAAATTAAATAGATGATACAGCGATAAGGCGCGATGCCGGTTCAAGTCCGGTGGTATTAACAAGTTTGTAGGGATGTCTTTTAGGAGGCATTGGTTACAGAAAGATCTTTGAAAGTTTGGAAGCAATAGCACAATTCAGTCACATTAATTTGTGACAACGAAAAGGTAAGTCAAAAAGCAAATAACATTAGATTTTTGACACGTTAATTTGTATTTGGAGTTTTAGGACTTCAGATAACTTTGAAACAGTCAGTAAGTCAAACTCATTTACAACGGAGAGTTTGATCCTGGCTCAGGATGAACGCTAGCGGCAGGCTTAATACATGCAAGTCGTGGGGTAGAGAGGTGCTTGCACTTCTTGAGACCGGCAAACGGGTGCGGAACACGTACGCAACCTTCCTTCAAGCGGGGAATAGCCCGGAGAAATCCGGATTAATACCCCATAAGATGATGATGAGGCATCTCATTGTTATTATAGCAGCGATGCGCTTGAAGATGGGCGTGCGTCTGATTAGGTAGTTGGTGAGGTAACGGCTCACCAAGCCTACGATCAGTAACTGGCGTGAGAGCGCGACCAGTCACACGGGCACTGAGACACGGGCCCGACTCCTACGGGAGGCAGCAGTAAGGAATATTGGTCAATGGACGCAAGTCTGAACCAGCCATGCCGCGTGGAGGATGAAGGCCCTCTGGGTTGTAAACTTCTTTTATCTGGGACGAAACACTCTTTTTCTAAAGAGCTTGACGGTACCAGGTGAATAAGCACCGGCTAACTCCGTGCCAGCAGCCGCGGTAATACGGAGGGTGCAAGCGTTATCCGGATTCACTGGGTTTAAAGGGTGCGTAGGCGGACATTTAAGTCCGTGGTGAAATCTCCGAGCTTAACTCGGAAACTGCCATGGATACTATATGTCTTGAATGTTGTGGAGGTTAGCGGAATATGTCATGTAGCGGTGAAATGCATAGATATGACATAGAACACCAATTGCGAAGGCAGCTGGCTACACAAATATTGACGCTGAGGCACGAAAGCGTGGGGATCAAACAGGATTAGATACCCTGGTAGTCCACGCCCTAAACGATGATTACTCGACATACGCGATATACGGTGTGTGTCTGAGCGAAAGCATTAAGTAATCCACCTGGGAAGTACGACCGCAAGGTTGAAACTCAAAGGAATTGACGGGGGTCCGCACAAGCGGTGGAGCATGTGGTTTAA
>JAGIAT010000014.1 GCA_017744715.1 Niabella sp.
AATGTCAACTTATTTTAGGCACGCACATTCCGTTTGTTACTTGACGATACCTTTTCAATACCTGTTCCTCCAAAATATAGAATGGAAGAAGACCCATGAGGAGTAACGGCATCTTCATTTTCACATTTCCACATCTTCAAATTTTCAAATTCCCGAAGGGGACTCAATCACCCACCATGAATACGAATCCGGTGGAAGTGTAACAGATAAGGTTACTTCGTAATTGCGGTTGAGCGCATAACTTTTAGCCGCACCTTCTTTTTCCCGGATGCGGGCCGTTTGCGTTAAACCTGTGTAGTAAAGCGGAACGGTGATCTGGCGTTTTATGGGCTGATTGGTAGGATTAAATACCATCAGCAATCCTTTTTGTTTTAATGCTGCATTTACATGCAGCCAGCCATCCCAGTCGCGCCCGTCGGCACGCCGTAAGTGGATCAGATCAGCATTCAGGATGGCTCGATATTTTTTATACCAGCCCACTACGTTCGCAACCGTTTGCCGGGTAGCTTCCGTGTCGTAGAGGCGGGGTCCGCGGTAACAGGCCTGAACACCCGCGCCATAGTACTGCATCATCAGCTGTTCGTAGTCCTTCAGATGATCCGAAAGCGGCTCCAGTACAGCTTCCGGCCCACCTCCCTGGTAACGGGTCAGCGGAACAAAGCCCCATCCCATAGAGGGTGTTTTTTCCCAGGTACCATCAAATATATTCTGGCGGTTCAATATTTTCTGCTGTTCACGGGGCAGTGAAAAATTTACTTCCCGGTAACCCAGTGCAATTTTATTGGTGCCATCCAGGAAATACCAATCGGGTGCGTTGATATAGATACCCCGGTTGTTTAGCCAGTGATACAATCCCTTCTGGATCTCCATCTGCCGCCACTGGCTGTCATCCAGCCCCTTATGCCCGGGATGCGTGGTAGACGCACAGCGGTCTCCCGGATAAGGCCCGTCATTCTCCCAGATATCAAACCCGGTAACGGTAAAAAATTGCTGAATTTTATCGCGATAGGCCAAACCCCACTTGCTGCCGAAACAGGGCGCATTTCCAAAGAAAGCGCCACCGGTCTTGCCCGTTAAGGGGTTGATCACATCATCGGCTTCGCTGATCTTCCGTGAACTGAAAAGGGAATACACACCGATCTTTATGCCCTTTTGATGCGCATAATCTGCCAGAGCCTTACAACGCGCAAGGTTGGCCTCCCTGTTATCTTCCATATGGATGTGGCTTCCAAAACTCAGGATCAGGGCTTCATACCCGGTTTGTACACACTGATCGATGGCGTGTTTTACTTCTTCATCGTTTTTGCTGACCAGGTGCATAAAAATGGGATTGGCCGTTGTCCAGGGGGCAACCGTACGGTACATTTTCTGGATCGCCATACCCCGGCGCTGGCGGTCGTAACTGTCCATAGCCAGTTCATAGGTGCGCACCGAGGTAAACGAGTCGCGTGGCGCGAGGTCGATCCCCGGTCCGTGCTCAGGATATACTTCCAGCAAGCAGGGCGTTTCATAATTATAATTCACCTGCGATGTGTAGGCACTGTCGGTTTTCCAATGGGTGGTCTGATCACTTATATCATAGCGCATGGCATTGTTAAATGCATAGTTGGATTCGATGTATAATCCCGCAGGTTTTTTCATTTGCGACGGACTGCCCACCACAGCGCTTTCTTCCTCCACCATTCCCAGGATCTCATGTACCACCTTATCCAGGTGCACCGTTTGTTGCGACTGGTTAACAATGCGCAGCCATTTTACGATCAGCGGCAACCCGTCATAGAGTTCATAATTGATCTCTATGTTGATGTTTTTTAATTCCGGCAGGGGCGAACGGAACAGGAAGCTTAAGCGTTTCCCTGTAGCAGCCTGTTTATGGGTGGCCCAAAAGGCAGACCGCGGATTCAGATAGGATGACAGCCCGGTTACTGCGTAGGATACAAATTCAAAATCCCTGGTTCCCTTCTTCAGCTGATTTACCCATTCCGGCAGCAGGTAGGCATTTTCTCTTTGCCCGTAAAGTCCGCCTACATTGTAAGCCTGACCATTGATCGTTACACGGGCTTCTGCTTTCACCGACCGGAGTAACTGCTGATTGTTGATCTTGTTTTTATAGTCAATACATACAAGGTTGGGCTGCAGCCGGAACCGGCGCTGCACAAGGCCGTTGTCGAGAATGAGCTCTTTTTCATCCGCAGTTTTGTACACCGTTGCCTTTGCCGTAACGGGTGTTACCAGCCAGTCACCGCCGGAAAATAGAGCGTTACCTGCGGTCCAAACCGGCAACGGCTGGCTCCGCACCGGTTGTACCCCAACCAGCATAAAAAAGAGTACTGAATAAATATCTCTTTTTGCAATAATAGCTTTGTTTATACGCATCGTTAATAATAGATATGAAGACCGCAAGTTACGGTTTTGATCGTAGCCCGCCATAGAATGGAGTACAGGCTGTACATAATTGAATATAGCAGCAAGGCCATCGCTGATCCGCATCCAATAGGCTGCCGGTACTGACCGGAATACCCGCCCGTTTTTCAATGAACATCGGGCGCTATTTAAAAATAACGGATACAATTTGATAACAGGAAACGAGGATAAGTTTCCTGGGCGGAACAAACACACCAGCAGAAGAACGGTTATTTTGCGGCGCATCTGAAAGCGATGAAAATCCATCACAATCAAATAAACGGAACCGATGAACCGCAAACATTTCTTTAAGAACAGCGCACTGGCATTGACCGGAACGGTATTGTCAGGGAACCTGCTGGGGCAAACATCCGTAACCCGCGCAAACCGTGCCACAGGGGGCACTAAGAACATCATTTTTATGGTGAGCGATGGTATGAGTACGGGTACCTTAAATATGGCAGACCTGCTGATGCAGCGGAAATATGGCCGGCGAAGCAGCTGGCTGCGCTTGTATGATGAACAGCGGGCCGTGCGGGCCTTCATGGATACCGCTTCTGCCAGTTCCCTGGTCACCGATTCGGCGGCCGGCAGTTCGTCCTGGGGCGGTGGTGTGCGGGTACCCAACGGCAAATTGAATGTAGGGGCAAATGGCGAGCATTACATGCCCATCCTTCAAAAGTTTAAGGCAGCAGGTAAGGCCGTTGGCTGTGTTACAACGGTACCCATCGGACATGCCACTCCTGCAGGCTTTTGCATCAACAATGACAGCCGCGGCGACATGGATGAAATTTGCCGGCAGTACCTCAGCCTGAGGTTCGACGTTATGCTGGGAGGAGGGGCCGATAATTTTAAAGCCGCTACCCGGAAGGACAAAACCGACCTGTTGCAGCAATATAAACAAAAGGGATATACGGTGGTTACAGACCGGGATGCTTTACTACGCCAACCGGTAACCGGCGCGCCGCTGCTGGGTGTCTTTCACAACGGTGCCCTGCCGTATGCACTGGACCGGGAACATGATATTACCTTACAACAGCAAACGCCAACCCTTGCTGAGATGACAAAAAAAGCCATCGAAAAATTAAATAAAAATCCAAACGGATTTGTAATGCAGGTAGAAGGCGGTAAGGTAGATTGGGGGGCTCATGCAAATGATGCGGCCGCAATGCTGTATGACCAGATCGCTTTTGATGAAACCATTGGAGCTGTAATTGATTTTGCAGAAAAAGACGGGAATACACTGGTCATTATCACCACTGATCATGGAAATGCCAATCCCGGTTTGTTTTACAGCAACGATGCCAACCGGAATTTTGACCGGTTGCACCAGTTTAAGCATACCAATGACTGGCTCCTCAATGGTATCAATAAAAGTTTTACAGAAGCACAGGTGCTGGAGCGTATGGAAGCAGCGCAGGGCTTTGCGTTAAAAAAAGAAGACGCGGCCCTTCTTTTAAAAAGCTACACGCAGCTGAATGAAGAGGGGGTGTACAATGCCGGGCATTTGCCCTTTAAAACCCTGGCTGCACTTCAGCAATCCTATACTTCTATCGGCTGGGGATCAATGGAGCATTCCGGCGATTATGTAGAGCTGGCAATGTTCGGTCCGGGAAAAGCGCTTTTAAAATCCTTTGTAAAAAATACCGATCTGCACCAGCTGATGTTACAGGCAACGGGTGTAACGGCGGGCTAACCGGCCGGAAAATATCTGGGACGGAATTTCTGCCGGAGGATAGTAGTTCCTTCAGTCGGCACACCCATCTCAAAATCTGTACCCTGCGGCGCCGGTTCTGCGGAAAATTACCCGATCTGTTCTATTTTTGAGCAGGCACTTCAATGCCGTATTATGATCCTAAAGGAATTACTACAACATCGCATCTGCAACCAGCAGTTACACCGGCCGGAAGCGTATAGTCCGGAAGCCCTGGTAGCCCATATGGGAGCCATACAGGCGCAGGATTATGCCATGGCTAAATGGGCCATCGGCCTGCGGATGCAGGACCCCGGCGAACAGCCCATCGAAGACGCCATTAATAACGGCGGAATTATCCGGCTGCATGTAGTGCGCCCGACCTGGCATTTTGTAACTATGGAAAATGTACGCTGGATGATGCAGTTGTCGGCGCCGTATATACAAAAAGCGGCCCGGTATATCGATCAGCAAACCGGGCTTACCACTGCCATCTATACAAAGGCGCGTAAGGTGCTGGAAAAAGAACTGGAAGGAGAAGACCTGACCAAAGAGGAGCTGATGGACCGGCTGGCACTGCGGGGAATAAAGGTAGATAACCTGCTGGCCACCCAGCTGCTGATCCGCGCAGAAACGGAAATGATCATTTGCAGCGGCAAACGGAAAGGCCGCCGCTTTACCTATACGCTATTTGATAAACGGGTACCGGCGGCTGCCGTTATCAGCAGGGAAGAAGCCCTGGCGAAACTGGCCCTGCTTTACTTTAAAACCAGGGGCCCCGCCACATTAAAAGACTTTGCCTGGTGGAGCGGACTTCCGGTTACCGACGCCACAAAAGGATGGAAGGCGATTGAAAAGCAACTGGTAGGTATTACGGTAAATGGAATGACTTACTGGATGTTTGATCAAAAGGTGCCGGCACTTACCGCAATGCCGCATTCCTTTTTATTGCCGCCCTATGATGAGCTTACGGTAAGCTATTCCGAAAGCCGCGGATTGCTTTTTGATGGGGATGGCGCATTGGTAGGCAACGGAATCTTCCGGCCGGTAATGATGGAAAAGCAAAAACTGACCGGTATCTGGAAGCGGACCGAGAAAAAGCAGGGGATTGAATTAGACTTTAACTTCCTGCCCCAACACCCCGGAAAGCCATCCCGCCATTTGCTGGGTTCTGTACGGCTCTTTGAACAACACACCGGCAAGCCGGTAACCCTTATTTAGCGAATAGATCAGGGCAGGAGGGTTATACCGGCAGATGATCAACATGTAGAACCAGCCAAAAAAAATCTGTGCACATCCGTGCCATCTGTGAGAAAAAAAAACAAACATCAGTGCGCCTCCCTGGTCATTTGCCATAAACTCAATCAGCGATTATCAGCGAAACAATCCGCGCATATCTGCGGGAACATTTAATCACAGAGCACCGCAGGTAACACAAAGAAAAAACGCATCACAATCCCATCTGCAAAACCAACCGAAAAAACCGGTGCACATCCGTGTCATCTGTGAGAAAAATAAAAACAAGCATGAGAACACCAGTTATTTGCCATAAACCCAATCAGCGATTATCAGCAAAACAATCCGCGCATATCCGCGGGAACATTTAATCACAGCGCACCGCAGGTAGCACAAAGAAAAAGCGCATCACAATCCCCCCTGCAAAACCAACCGAAAAAAATCGGTGCACATCCGTGTCATCTGTGAGAAAAAGAAAAACAAGCATCAATGCGCCCCCCTGGTCATTTGCCATAAACCCGATCAGCGATTATCAGCGAAACAATTCGCGCATATCTGCGGGAACATTTAATCACAGAGCACCGCAGGTAACACAAAGAAAAAACGCATCACAATCCCATCTGCAAAACCAACCGAAAAAACCGGTGCACATCCGTGTCATCTGTGAGAAAAATAAAAACAAGCATGAGAACACCAGTCATTTGCCATAAACCCAATCAGCGATTATCAGCAAAACAATCCGCGCATATCCGCGGGAACATTTAATCACAGCGCACCGCAGGTAGCACAAAGAAAAAGCGCATCACAATCCCCCCTGCAAAACCAACCGAAAAAAATCGGTGCACATCCGTGTCATCTGTGAGAAAAAGAAAAACAAGCATCAATGCGCCCCCCTGGTCATTTGCCATAAACCCGATCAGCGATTATCAGCGAAACAATTCGCGCATATCCGCGGGGAACATTAGCCACAGCGCACCGCAGGTAATACAAAGAAAAAGCGCATCACAATCCCCCCCTGTAGAACCAACCGAAAAAATCTGTGCACATCCGTGTCATCTGTGAGAAAAATAAAAACAAAGATCAGTGCGCCCCCGGTCATTGCCATAAACCCAATCAGCGGTTATCAGCGAAACAATCCGTGCATATCTGCGGGAAAATCCAGCCACAACGCACCGCAGGTAACACAAAGAAAAAGCGCATCACAATCCCCCCTGTAGAACCAACTGAAAAAATCTGTGCACATCCGTGTCATCTGTGAGAAAAATAAAAAGAAGCATCCGTGCGCCCCCGGTCATTTGCCGCAATCTAATCAGCGGTATCTGCAGAAAACATAACCCACAAAAAAAGCACGCCTGTAACAGCGCGCTTTCTGTTGATCATTTATAAACCGGTTTAGTTCAGTTTCTTCTTGAGGTTTTCGTCAATAGCTTCCAGGAACTCTTCGGTATACAGGTAATGTTCGCCGTGCTGAACCTTGGAACCATGGATACAAACGGCCAGGTCCTTGGTCATTTTGCCCTGCTCCACGGTTTCAATACAAACCGCTTCCAGTGCATTGGCAAAATCGATCAGCTCCTGGTTGCCATCCAGTTTACCACGGAAGGCCAGCCCCCTGGTCCAGGCAAAAATGCTGGCGATCGGGTTGGTGCTGGTTGGCTTGCCCTGCTGGTGATCCCGGTAATGGCGGGTTACGGTACCGTGTGCCGCTTCTGCTTCCAGTGTTTTACCATCAGGTGTTACCAGTACAGAAGTCATTAGTCCCAACGAACCAAAGCCCTGAGCTACGGTATCGCTTTGCACATCGCCGTCATAGTTTTTGCAGGCCCATACAAAGTTGCCATTCCATTTTAACGCACTGGCCACCATGTCATCGATCAGGCGGTGTTCGTAAGTAATGCCGGCTTTATCAAATTCGGCTTTGAATTCATTTTCGTAGATCTCCTGGAATATATCCTTAAAGCGGCCATCGTATTTTTTCAGGATGGTATTCTTGGTAGAAAGGTATAAAGGCCATTTTTTGCTCAGGGCCATATTGAAACAGCTTCTTGCAAAACCTTTAATGCTCTCGTCGGTATTATACATGGTCATTGCCACGCCGTCACCTTTGAAATTGTACACATCAAAAACCTGCGGTTCACCACCGTCTTCAGGCGTAAAGGTCATGGTCAGTTTGCCTTTTCCTTTGATCACGGTGTCGGTAGCGCGGTACTGGTCGCCAAAGGCATGACGTCCTACAATAATGGGCGCCGTCCAGTTGGTAACCAAACGGGGTATATTGCTGATCACAATGGGCTCGCGAAATACGGTACCATCCAGGATGTTCCGGATCGTTCCGTTGGGGCTCTTCCACATTTGTTTCAGGTTAAATTCAGTTACACGGGCTTCATCTGGTGTGATGGTAGCACATTTGATACCCACACCGTATTCTTTAATAGCATTTGCAGCGTCAATCGTAACCTGGTCATCCGTAGCATCCCGGTGCTCCACCCCAAGATCATAGTATTTAATATCTACATCGATATAGGGGAGGATCAGTTTATCCTTAATAAATTTCCAAATGATCCTTGTCATCTCATCTCCGTCCAGTTCTACAACCGGGTTGGCTACTTTAATTTTCTGGGCCATGATCTTATTTTGATTTAATAATAAAAAAGTGATAGTCGCAAATCTAGCGATTTCATAGAATATTTCTCATCAGAATTCACAATACATTTAGCAGGGCGTCTTTTTTTTCGCTTACATTTGCGTATGAATGCGACCCTAGCCGATATTGACGAATTTATAACGTTTCTACGCCAGTTTGTAACACTTTCGCTGGAAGAGGTGAAAACGATATTGCTTCCGGCAATCCAGGTTCGGGCGTTTAATAAGCGCGACATTGTTACCCGTGCAGGCGAGGTAGAGGAGTATATGAATTTTATCAAGAAAGGTACCCTGCGTAAATACTACGTGCAGGACAAAGATGAGATCATTGTACAGATATCGATCGAAGGGCACCTGATCTCCAGTCAGGAATCTTTTTATACCCGCACGCCCTCCGAATATTTTATCGATGCGGTGGAACCCACCACTGTTTTAAGTATGCAATATGATGCCCTCGAAAAAGTATTTGCATCGAGCCATAACCTGGAACGCCTGGGCCGGCTGGTAACGGAGCATACCATGGTATTGAAGGATAAGTGGCAATTCAGCCTGATTCGTCAAACCCCCCGGGAGCGATTTTTGAGTTTTGTAGATAAGTACCCGGAAATACTGCAACGGGTTCCCCAAAAATACCTGGCCTCTTATTTAAACATCAAACCGGAAACCTTTAGCCGGTTTAAGCACCTTACCCGGCAGAAACACTAGCAGTTACGTAAAAAGAATCGTTAACGTTGAGGCCCGTACTCTTTGGTAATTTACTTGCAAGCTTACTGTATGTGTATTTTTTAACATGTTGGTTGTGAGCTGATTAATATTTGAAACATCAGGTAAAATAAAAAGCCGGGCCCGGTTTATACTGTTAAAAATAGCTCCAGATGTGAACTATTTGTGAACAGATGTTAGCATCTTTCCTTGGAATTTCCGTTCGGATGTATTACCTTTGCATCTTTCTTGCGTTTCTGGTTTGGCAACCAGTTCGTGTAATTCAGTAAAACAGACCGGAAGGGCTGTTCTAAAAAAGTTCACAGTTTCTGCAAAGACACTGCGTTCAAACTTCCACTGAAACAAATTCCTTGGAAGCTATTGTTTAACTTAAACCTGTTACATGAAGAGAGTTATAATCTTTGTAACCGCAATGGCCATTTCCCTGGCCGGTTTTTCCCAAAGCGGGAATGGAACCTCTGCAAAAGCATCATTTTACAGTAAAAGTTTTAATGGACGTAAAACCGCGACCGGAGAAACATACTGGGATCATCTTTTAACCGCCGCTTCCAATATTTATAAGCTGGGCACCCGTTTACTTGTGGTAAACAAGAGCACCGGCAAAAAAGTAGAGGTAGTGGTAAATGACCGAATGGCTCCTCATATGAAAGGCAGGGTAGATCTTAGCCGATCCGCCTTCCAGAAAATAGCTTCCGTTAACTCGGGCGTAGTTCCTGTAAAAGTTTATGTACTAGACGGTAAGGAACCGGATAACGATGATAAAACACTATAAGGGTTGAAATTTTTATAATGGTAAACCGCTCCTTTCCGGGGCGGTTTTTTCATTTTCATTAACGGATCGCATAAAAAGCGATTTCCCCTATTGATCAGCGGATTTTTTTTATTTTTACCAATCCGGAAATTCAGATTGGAACAATATGGCAATACCAGGCGTTTACATGCTGCCTCATACAACCCTCAGCACGCTTTCCGTGTATGATGTGTTGAAACATACTGCTGCTACCGGCTTTATGGAAGCAGAAAACCTCCGGGATATTTACCCGCTTACGCTTGAACTGAATACCGGCGTATTTACGAAAAGCACTCCGGCAATCGATTTTCCCAGGGTTGCCGTTAGCCAAACCGATACTTCACTGGTGCTGTCCTGCTCCTGCAATAACGATACTGCCCGGTTATGTGTGCACCAGGCAACGGTGATGCATTGTATCCTGGAACAAAAAAATTACCGTGTCTTTTTTGATACAGCATTGCGGCGCGAGGTTCTATTGCCTGCGGCCAGGCGGTATGGTTTAGAAACGGAACCGGATCTGGACCGCTACTTTCGCCTGACCTTGCTGGAAGGGAAGCTTCACATTGAACCCCGCATTAAAGAGCTGCTTCCTGCAGATGAAACGGTCTTTAAAAAAGCCCTGTTGCCGCAGCGGGTATCCGTTATAAAAGACCGGGCGGCAGGCGATGCGCGTGAAAAGCCGGTACTGGTAATCAGTCAGCACCGCTACTCCAATCAGCTGAACCTGCTGCTGATGGAAGCCGGCCTGACGCAAGCGGGGAAGATCAAAAATCCGGTAACGAGTCTAGATCCGCTGCAATGCATCTGGAAAACGGAGGATGCTTCCGAAATCAAATTCTATACGGCCATTACCACGTTCCAGAATAAATACGCGGAGCTCGACAGCACTATGGAATTGGAAGCACTGAAGCAGATCGTTCAAAACCCGATGGAGCTGAAGGTGTACTATCATGACCGGGAACTTTCTGAAACCATCAATGCAAAATCCCTGCAGCCGGTTCAACTGGATATACTGGATGCGGAAATACAGCTTACGGTATTCCGGAAAGAACCTTTTTATGAGATCAGTGGAGAACTGCTCTTCCATGACAGTGCACTGCCATTGAAGCAGGCGATGATCAGCCATGAATATTTCTTACGCCACCAGGGTAAATGGAACCTGATCGCGGACCCCGCTCTGCATCGCGTCGTGCAGTTTTTCAAGTCCCATCATGCGTTGCTGCTGATTCATGCATCAAAATACGAGGCGTTTGTTCAAACCGTACTGGCTCCGCTGGAGCACCGGGTGCAAATCAATTATAGTTATATCTATCCGGCTACACCGGCACAACTGGCAGAAAGGTCCTTTCATACAGCCAGGATCCTGTACCTGCAGCAGGAGGGGCATTTTGTTTCCATAACCCCGGTGATGAAATATGGCCTGGTAGAGATACCGGTGTATTCCCGCAAGCAGCTATTTGACACGGATCAAAATGGAAATGTTTTCAAAATAGAACGGGACCAGGAGGCGGAGATCCGTTTCACGGCCTTAGTGATGGAGCAACATGCCGATTTTGCAAAGCAAATAGACGCACATGAATATTTTTACCTCCATAAAGATCAGTTTTTAGATGAACAGTGGTTTCTGAATGCTTTTGAAGCCTGGCGCAATGAAGGGATTTCTATTCTTGGTTTTAATGAAATAAAAAATAATAAGCGGAATGCCCATCGGGCAAAAATCAATATTGAGGTCAACAGCGGAACGGACTGGTTCAACGCCCGGCTGACCGTATCGTTTGGAGCACAGCAGGCTTCGTTAAAGCAATTACACAGTGCTATCCGCAATAAAAGAACGTTTGTACAACTGGATGACGGAACGCAGGGCCTGTTACCGGATGCATGGATCGGGCGGATCCGTTGCTATTTTAACGCAGCAGACATCGATGGAGACCTGTTGAAAATTCCAAAGACCAATTTTGGCGAACTGCCCGGTTTATTTGAACCGGAAGTATTGGGAAAAGCGATTGAAAAGGAAATTGAGGCCTATGCCGATGGCTTTTCCGGCATCCGGAAGCTTCCGCATATGCCGGTTCCGGCAACTTTAAATGCTGAATTGAGGGATTATCAGCATGAAGGCCTCAATTGGCTCTGTCTGTTGGACCGGTTTAATTTTGGCGGATGTTTGGCCGATGATATGGGGCTGGGAAAAACGCTGCAGATCATCGCATTCATTTTATGGCAGCGGGAAAAATATGGCCACCAGACCAACCTGGTGGTGGTACCCACTTCCTTGCTGTTTAACTGGCAGGAGGAACTGCAAAAGTTTGCACCTTCCGTACGTGTATTGCTGCATTACGGCGCAGGCCGGCAGCGGGATACTGATACCCTGAAACATTATGAAGTGGTGCTGACCAGTTATGGAATGATGGTTTCAGATATCCGGTTTTTAAAAACCTTCCGGTTTAATTATATTTTCCTGGATGAATCACAGGCGATCAAGAACCCGGCTTCGGAACGATATAAAGCCGCCCGGCTTTTGCAATCGAAGAATAAAATCGTGTTAACGGGTACTCCTGTTGAAAACAACACCTTTGACCTGTATGGACAGCTTTCCTTTGCCTGCCCCGGATTATTGGGAAGCAGGCAGCACTTCAGGGATATTTATGCGATACCGATTGACAAATTTGAGTACGATAAGCGTGCTGCTGAACTGCAGGAAAAGGTCCGGCCCTTTATTTTACGACGAACCAAAAAGCAGGTAGCAAGGCAGTTGCCCGCAAAAACCGAAATGGTGATCTATTGCGAAATGAATGCCGCACAACGTAAAATATACGACCGCTACGAACGTGAACTACGTGAATTGATTTCGGCCACGGATGAAGAAGCCATTCATAAAAACAGCATGCACGTATTGACCGGGTTAACCAAATTGCGCCAGATCTGTAATGCGCCTGTTTTGCTGAAAGAAGGCTATTCCGGGGAACATGCCGTTAAAATTGAAGTGCTTACGGAGCAAATCGAAAACAAATCCAACGAACATAAGATATTGGTGTTTTCGCAGTTTGTGGGTATGCTTGATCTTATTAAAGCGGAGCTGGAACGCCGCAATATTCCGTTCGAATACCTGACCGGGCAAACGAAAGACCGGGGCGCAAAAGTGCATCACTTTCAGGCAAGCGAACAGGTACGCGTGTTTCTGATCAGTCTGAAGGCCGGCGGGGTAGGCCTAAATCTTACAGCTGCCGATTATGTGTACCTGGTGGATCCGTGGTGGAATCCTGCGGCAGAGGATCAGGCCATTGACCGGAGTCACCGGATCGGGCAGCAGAAGAACATCGTTGCGGTACGACTGATCTGCGCCAACACCATCGAAGAAAAGATTGTACGCCTTCAGCAAAAGAAAAAAAAGCTGGCGCAGGGATTGATAAAAACAGAAGCGTCCTTCTTTAAAACCCTGTCAAAAAACGAACTCCTCAAAATTTTGTAGCGATCCGCTTTTGCGAAAACAAAGCCACAGCGTCACAGAAGCACTGAGAATTTTGTATCAGGCCTTTGAGTGTCTTAGCGCCTTGGTGCCTTTGTGGCTATTAAAAAAAATCCCCGCTCCGTAAGGAACAGGGACGTTATAAAAACTAAGATATGTCTTACGCATTTCTGCCGATACAGTTCAGATCGGTAAAGGCTTCTTCCAAACGCTTAACAAATGTTTCTTCACCCTTGCGCAACCATACGCGGGGATCGTAGTACTTTTTGTTGGGTTTGTCTTCACCTTCCGGGTTACCCAGCTGACCTTGCAGGTAGGCCTCGTTCTTTTTGTAGTAATCGAACACGCCTTCCGCAAATGCCCACTGCATATCGGTATCCAGGTTCATTTTGATGGCGCCGTAACCAATGGCTTCGGTGATCTTTGCTTTTTCAGAACCGCTGCCACCGTGGAATACGAAGTAAACCGGTTTATCGGAAGCGGTGCCGAATTTTTGCTGAATGAACTTCTGGCTGTTATCCAGGATGGTAGGCGTCAGCACTACATTACCGGGTTTGTATACACCATGCACGTTACCAAATGCTGCAGCTACTGTAAACAGGTTGCCAACTTTGCTTAAAGCTTCGTATGCCTGTGCCACGTCTTCGGGCTGTGTATATAATTTGGAGTTGTCTACGTCGGTGTTATCCACGCCATCTTCCTCACCACCGGTAACACCCAGTTCGATTTCGATGCTCATGCCCAGGGGCGCCATGCGTTTGAAATATTCAACAGAGATCTCGATATTTTCGTTGATCGGCTCTTCGCTCAGATCCAGCATATGTGAGCTGTACAGGGGCTGGCCTTTTTCTTTGTGATATTGTTCGCCGGCATCGATCAAAGCGCTGATCCAGGGTAACCATTTTTTAGCAGCGTGGTCGGTATGCAGTACTACCGGAACCCCGTAGTATTGGGCTACATTATGCACGTGCAAGGCACCGCTGATAGCACCGGAAATATTCGCCTGCAATTTGTCGTTCGGCATTCCCTTACCGGCAAAGAACTGAGCTCCGCCGTTACTGAACTGAATCATTACAGGGGAGTTTACTTTTGCTGCGGTTTCTAAAACAGCATTTACACTGTCGGTTCCCACTACGTTTACTGCAGGTAATGCAAACTTATTGTCTTTTGCGTCGTTGTAGAGGTCTTCCAGCTCTTTGCCAAATAAAACCCCGGCTCTGTATTTACTCATTCATTAAAATTTTTAAAACAACTGTATTTTTCGTTTTACGAGGCGCTAAGTTAACCATTCCTGAGAAATTATCTGTCATTTCGATGAATATATTGAAGTTGTTCAAACTTCTTTATCGAAATATGAATTTTTAATAATCCGGCTGCGGTTTTGGGCGCGGGAATGTGTATTTTTTACACAAAACCTGATTTATTTCCCGGCATTTCGCGAAAACGGCTGGAAAACCGGTTTCTTGAGCGACCGCGTCTTCTCCTGGATCAGCTTCAGGTTTTCGCGGAGCATATATTTCAGGTGCAGTTTCAGGATCTGTCCCATAGAATTACAACGGTTAAAGGCGGCCGTATGAAAATGCTGGTTTAGCTGTTCGGCCAGTTGTTTTTGTTTAGCAATGGGGGAGATGGTGTCCTGCGACATAATATTCAGCAATTCCATCAGCCGGAAACGGCCGGCGGCCACCCGAAAGGCCATGGACGACCGCTCTTCGGCCTTATACTGTTCTATAGATTCTTTATTGAGATGACTTAGTACGGTTTGTACAAACCGGTTGTTTTCTTTAAAGAACTGGGGCATGTACAGGCTTTTGCGGCCCTCATAGCTTTGCTGGTCAAAATCGATCGCCCGGATGCGGTATTGATATCCTTCGATATCCGGGGTGCTTACGATCACAAAATTGTAACTCCGCATATCACCCAGGAGGCGCACAAAACAACGTTCATTGAACTTTACAAATTCCTTGGCAAAGCGCGTCTTGTTGGTTTCGGGCAGGTCGAGGTACTGGCTCAGGAATACATCTCCTGGTATACCGGGAATATGCTCTTCTACCAGTGTACCGCCATCGGTGTAAAATGTGATCCGGTTAGGAGAGAGGATATGCTCCATCTCCAGCCCATAGATGCGGGAAGCATCCGTGATCTTCATATAGTAATGATCAAAATTGGCATTGAACTTATTGATGATGCGGATGCGGAAGGGCAGGGAGTTACCAAAATTGCAATAGTCGATGCGGGCCACATCCAGCTGGTCGGCAAAGCTCATATCTCCTTCTGTTTTTAAAATGGCATAGATCTTTACCAGCCCTTCTTTTAAAAAATCCCAGTCGCGTTTGTCGTAAATCGCCTTTTCCCAATGAGTATAATTACCATCCTTATCCTTTATCGGAATGGACCAGGTAAAATTGAGCAGATCCCGGTGCGATACGGGCAACTTCACTTCCCGTCCCTGGTGCTTCAGATAGGCCGAAAGTTCCGGATTTACCGGGTACAGCAATTTTTTCCGGGACGGTTTGTCGTTCAGTTCATCAATCAGTGAAGTATCCATAGGGCAATTTAAAATAACCAATGAGAAATATCAAATTTTAAAATGCAAAGGCTCCGGCTTTCGGTAGCGGCCGGTGAACACTGTTATACGCACAAAAAAAGCCGCCTTAACAGGCGGCTTAGAAGCGAATGGATTTATAGTTATTCGTTATCTTTTAATCCTTCCAGTTTTTCTTCCGCCTTATCTGCCAAACGTTCAGCGCCGTCTTTGGTTTCCTCCAGCTTTTCTTTAACAAATGCTTCTGTTTCGGCCACCTTTTCCTGTGCCTTTGCTGCAGCGGATTGATCGTCCTTACCCCGGACTTCATCTATTTTTTCACTGATCGAGTCTTTTAGTTCTTCCGCTTTGTCCTTAGTGGCATCCCAGGCGTCTTCCAGCGTATCTTTGGTTTTGTCCCAGGCTTCACCGGCTTTCTCTTTCAGGTCAGACAGGGTTTCTTTGGCTTTGTCGAAAAACGACGCTTTGTTTTCTTCCATAATCGTTGTTTTTAAAAGTGATACAATAAAGTGGCCGCAGCTCTTTAAATGCCAATCCCGTGCCAATTCCCTGGCGGAAATGTAAAATGTGGAATGCGAAATATTAAATGTTAAAGAGATGCTGCCGTTGCTGCTTCGGATTCTTCCCTTGGAGGAGAAGTAAATACTTTGTTTTGAGAACCGGGAACCAGGATTGAACCCCATCATCAGGTACCAAACGGAACCGGACCTGGAACATTGAACCTTAAACCTGAAACCTGCCCTTCAGGAATGTAGAATATGGAATGAAGAATTTTAAATGTTGAAGTAATGATGCCGTTTCTGCTTCGGAGTTTTCTCCTTGGGAACGAAAAAGGCTTTTATCTTTAAAATTAACCACTCGGATTGAAGTGTCATCATCAAGTACCAACGGACCTCAACCTGGAACATTGAACCTAAACTTTAAACCTGCCCCTACGGAATCCGGAACCGCATACCGGCGTACACCATCCGGCCTGTAACCGGTCCCCAGATCAATGAGCCATCAAAATACGGGCTGAACGGCGCCTGTGCGTCAATGATCCGGTACTCCTGTACATAATTGGTAAGGTTTTCTCCACCCACATATACTTCCCATTGTTTATTGAATTGCTTACTTACCTGCGCGGCCATCTGGAAGAAAGAAGGCGACCAGGTGTCCATTTGTTTGCCCGCAGGATTAGAACTGGTATTGGGAATGCGTTTCCGGCTCAGCCATTGCGTGGTATAATCAAACTTCCATTTGCTCCGCGTTTCATATGCCAGGTTGACAAAAGCGCGGTGTTTTGCTGTAAACGGCTTATCCAGCAATCCCTGGTTGTATTGCGTCTGTACCTCCAGCCAGCGGTAAGCCATGCGCAGCTCCAGTTTGCGCAGCAGTTCATAATTCAGTTCGGCCTGAATGCTGCTGGAAACGGATTTGCCGTTCAAATTGTAAAACAGGATGGCCCGGGGATCGGCGTCCAGGTCGGCCACCGTTTGATTCCGGAAACGGGTCTGGTAAGCATCCAGGGCAATGGATCCTTTGCGGTTACCCAGGTTAAACTGGTGTATAAAATTGAGCCCGTAATTCCAGGCTTTTTCCGGATCCAGTCCATAGCCATAGTTCGGGCCGGGATGCTGGATCTCGTATTGCCGGGCGCTTACAAAAACGCCGATGTTCTCCGCAAAAATATTGCTCACCCGGAAACCGGACCCGCCGGATAACCGCAGGTTGGTTTTAGGCGTGAAATCATACTTCAGATGTAACCGCGGAGTGGTGATCAACCCGAATTGATTGTGATGATCCAGCCGTAGTCCTGCAATGGCCGTAAGTTTCTCCGAAGCGGTGTAGGTATATTCAAAAAATGCGCCCGGAACGATTTCGTTGCGTTGAAATATGCGCTGGTTTAACCGCTCGTTATAATTTTCGTTGGAGAAGCTGAGGCCGGTCCGGAACTTGTGATCGGTGGTACCGATGATGGACTGATAAATAAGATTACCATAAAGGTGTTTTTGTTTGCCGCTGTATTCCGTTAAGCCGTAATATGCATGATTGGTGTATTGGTTGGCAGACAGGATCAGCCCCAGGCTTTTGTATTTATGTTGCGGAAACACATAGCCTACTTTACCGGTAAACCCATATTGCTCCGCATCAATACCCACACCATAATGATCCGTGGTATACCGGTCATGATCCCGGTCAAAATCCATTTGACCGGCATACCGTTTATCGTTCAGTGCCTTTAACGCCAGCTGAACAACCCAGCCATTATTATCCATATACTTCCAGCGGTTGATTACATTCCACTGCGATCCGGTAGGCAGGTCCTTAAACCCGTCCATATTATGATCGATCTTTTTATTGCTGTAATTGCCATGTGTAAGCAGGGCCGTGCTCCATTTGTCGTTCAATTTTTGAGCGGTGTTGATATTGGCTTCCAGGCGCCCCATACTGTTCACATAGGTATTTACAAACAGCTGCTCGGAATTGTCCGGCTTTTTTTCCTCTACGTTGATCTGTCCGGCAATACTTTCATAGCCATTCACAACAGAGCCGGTTCCTTTGGTAAGCTGGATGCCTTCGATCCAGGGACCGGGAATATAAGTAAGCCCGTAATGTGCCGTAAGGCCCCTGATCTCCGGAACATTTTCAGTTAACAGCTGTGTATAATTGCCCGATAATCCCAGTAACTGGATTTGCTTTACACCGGTAACGGCATCGCTGTAGCTTACATCCACCGACGGACTGGTTTCAAAACTCTCGGAAAGGTTACAGCAGGCCGCCTTTGTAAGCTCTTTTGCACCCATATTCAGCGTATTCAGGATGCTCATGGTAGACACAAACGTAGAAGGATTCTTCGAACTGATGATCACTTCCTTCAGATCACCGGTAGATGAATTTTTCAGAATGATGGTGAGCATCTCCTGGTTTTTGACGCTGATGGTATCCGATTGAAAACCTACATAACTGATGGCGATATGCGTGGGAAGGTCCGTCTCCAGCCGGAAAACGCCGGTGCTGTCGGTAACAAAGTACTGGTTCGAATGCAAACTTTTTACCGTGGCATTGGCGATAGGGTTGATCTTTCCCTTAGCGGTTTCTTCCAGTACCACCCCGGTAATCAGCTGTTTTTGTTTAGGAGCGGCTGAATCAGTATCCCGGTGATAATGACAGCAGGCGGGTAGGGCCTGGTAAACAGCATCCGGGGCCTTGAAACGTTCATTATCATGACCGGCTTCGGACACGGCTTTCAGGATCTTTTCATCGGTGGTTTTCGCCGGGTCATAGCTTACGGTAAGCATTTGGGAAATGGCATCCCATTTTGCGGATTTGGCCTTATGGTCGAGCACGGTTGACTCAATGCGCTCTTTACACATTTCGCAGGATCCCAACACTTTAAGGGTGACAGTCTCTGTATTTTTTTGAGCAAAACCAATCTTTGTGATCAGTAGAAACAGAAGGAAGAGATATTTGTGATTCATGCATTTATTTTTAGAAAAGTACAGTAACAACAGGGCAGCACCGGCAATGGTACCGGTCTGCAGACAAAAAAGTTGTTTGTTCTAAATTCTAAAAACAGCGTAAAGGACGGAACGGTCTTCCGGCTGAGAATCCGGAGAACCGGCTGGGGGCCGGGGCAAAAAGTAGGTGAAAGGCGGTTCGGGTATATTGCCAAACAGGGCAGGAGGAGTAACGAAAAATGCTCCGGGCTGCGCCAGCGCTAAAACAGGTGTGCCGGTGGTTTTTTGATCGATCGAAACCTTGGCATCGACCGTTTTGTTTTCGCAGCAATTTTTCCCTTTTTGTACAGGGCAATCCTTGTTTTCCGAAACATGAGCCGTTAAGGAAACCGATTTTAATTTGCCACAGCAATAGAAAAAATGAAGACTGATCCCGAAGGAAGTCAGGCTGTAAAAAACAAAAACAAGTAATATGGTCAGTTTCCGTAACACAGTTGTAAACACCCCTTTGAACAAAAAGGAGAATAAAAGGTTCAAAGATACGGTCATTTTTTTATGCCGGTGCCATTGATGGTTTTCTCCCGCAGATCTTTGCTGATCTTTCTGCCGGTATTTATTCGTCATTGGATCGGTGTAAATCAGCGGGCATGTTGCCCCGCAGATCTTTGATCCGGCGGACTGAATGCGATCATGCAAACGGATTAAAACATCGGGTGTGCGTTGGCGGCTTTTGGGGGTACATCCTGGTGCACATCCCAGTGCTCTGCGATCTTACCGTTCTCCAGCCGGAAAATGTCGATGGTGGAGGTAACACGGCCATCCGGATTTTTATTCTTTAAATGCAGGAATACCAGGTCGCCTTCAGCTGCTACGTGCTGCACATCAATGATCGTTTTGGGCGCATTCTTAAACCACCCGGCAGCCGCTTTTTTAAAGGCTTCGGCACCGTCTGCCACATTGGGGTTATGCTGGATATAATCGTGGGCAATATACTCGTCCACAGCGGTCAGGTCTTTGTCGCCAAACATTTTCTGGTAAAAATCCAGGACCCGCTTTTTATTGGCGGCTGCCACGGTTTCTTTTCCACCCGAGCTGTCGGCCATGATGGTTTGTTGGGGTATGGGTTGCTGCTGGCCACAGCCTGTAAAAAAGCAGCTTGCTGCTGCTATTATAAATAGGTGCATCCATTTATTGAAGTTCATATGATCCTGTTTTATGGTTTCGGCTTCTTTGCCTTTTTTGTTTTTATATAAAATATGCGGTGGGGGCCCAAGATCACCGGTCTTTGCCGTCAACACCGGTTACCTTACGCGTTGCAGCAACTGCTGATGCAGATCCATCACCTGTGCGATCAGTGACATTGTTTCTCCGTTATCAATTACAAAATGACAGCGGCGCATTTTTTCGGCCTCGTCCATTTGTTGTTGCATACGCTCCCGAACCTGGGCTTCCGTTATATGGCTGCGTTCCATGGTGCGGCGGATGCGCAATGGCTCTGGTGCCGTAACGCCGATCATATAATCTACATACCGGTCGCTGCCGCTTTCGAAAAAAATGGCAGCTTCTTTAATGGCATAGGGGCCGGTTTGTTTTGCAAACCATTCCTGGCTGTTGCGGATGGTAACCGGGTGTACAACCTGGTTCAGTTGTTTTAACTTGTCCGGATCGCCAAATACTTTTGAGGCCAGCAAGGCGCGATCGAGCTGCTGTTCTTTATAGGTATCTTCGCCGAATAAGCGAACGATCTGCTCCCGGATCTCCGCACTGGTATTCATCAGCCTTTTTGCTGCAGCATCGGCATCGTATACCGGTATACCCAGCGTATGAAATATAGATGCCACCAGCGTTTTACCGCTTCCGATGCCCCCTGTTATACCTACTTTGAGCATGAAGTTTGTTTTTTCTAATTTGCCACTGAAACTCAGAAACACAGATCTTTTTATATCCTGCCGGACACCTGTATCCATCAACCTCAAACAGTCTTAAAAAACTTCAGTGTCTCAGTGCCTCTGTGGCTGTAAAACAGGATAATAAAAAACACGGCAAAAATACATCTTTGCCGTGTTTCAATAATTCATTCTGTGATCTGCTCTGATAACTGAAAGCTAAAAGCTGACAGCACATGACTATTTCGCCGGAGCCGCCGTGCCTTTATTCAGCTGGTTCGTCCAATCCATGCTGATCGCCGACTTTTCAATCTTGATATAGTTACCAGGACTTACTTCAATACTCAGGGTTCCATCTTCATTTACCTGGTTGATCTTGCCGTGGATACCGGCAATGGTTACAATTTTATCGCCTTTCTGAAGATCCTCGATGAACTTTTTCTGGTTCTTTGCTCTTTTTGCCTGCGGACGGATAAAAAACAACCAGAAAACAATGATCATCCCAAACATGAAGATCATGGTGGTCATCGATCCGAAAGGTCCGGGCGCACCCTGGGCCTGCAATAATACATTTGTCATTTCTATTTACGCTTTGATTATTTAACTACTTCTACTTTAAAATTTAAAACGGTCTCCGTAAAGGGCTTTGTATTGGCACGCACCACCATATTCTTGTTATGGGCGCCCTCTGCCTGTCCTTCACTGTTGAATTTGGCCACCACTTTTCCTTCTTCACCTGGCATAATAGGTTTCTCCGGCTTTTCGCCAACGGTACATCCGCAACCCGGACTTACAGAAACAATCACCAGCGGTTTGTCGCCTGTGTTCTTGATCGTAAAGGGAATCTCAACGATCTGTCCTTTTTTTACCTTGCCGATATCTTTAAAGGTAGAATCTACCCAAACGGCAGTTGTAAAATTAGCAGAATCAGTTAATGCATTTTGCTTTTGCGCAGCGCTAATGCTGTCTTCAGCAGCGCCTCCAGTTTTTCCGGATGAGTTCTTACAAGCAATAAGCGTTGCTGCTGCAACAATAATGAGTAACCCCTTTTTCATCAGTTTATTTTTTATGTTTAATGGTCGCTCCGGGTATAACCGGAAGGTTCCGAAAAATAATCATGCCATCCTACGAAAATACTGATATCCGTCAGTATATCCGGCTTTGTTTCAATGAATTCCTTATTAAGACTGCAAACTTAGTTCAAAATCGGCAGGGGACCATCACCTTTTTTCTTTTCCTGAGGCATTGCCAAAGCCGTTATGAAAACAACATGCGCCCAATTTATCTTATAAAGCGATCAGGCTTTCTTATAATCTGTTTTTTTTAACCGGCCTTCCTGTACCAGCTCTTTATGAATATTATCCAGGATACCATTTACAAAATGTCCGCTCTGGGCCGTGCTGTATTCTTTGGCAAGATCAATATACTCGTTGATGGTCACTTTTGGCGGGATGGTTTCAAAATACAGGAATTCCGCTACACCCATTTTCATGATCACCATATCCAGCAGGGCGATCCGCTCGGGATCCCAGTTTTTCAGTTTGGGCGTTATAAACTCCAGCAGGTAGTCGTTCTTATCAAGAACCGTTGTCAGCAGGTTCTGTGCAAAACGAGCTTTATCCGGGCTGATCAGCTCCTGGAACTTGATCGATCCCGGTTTGTGCAGGTAGGTTTGCAGCAGTTGTACCACCATTTCACCATCATCGCTCCAGTTGGAAAACAGTTCTTCAATATGATTGATAAACTCCTCGTTGCCCAGCAAATAATCATTGAGAATAAACTCGAAGATCTTTCGGTCTTCCTGTTTGTTTTGTTGACTAACTGAAATATATTGCTGATATTCAGATGTTTTTACCAGTTGATTGTAAATTTTCTTTACCAGCTCTTCGTCAATAAGATTTTCGGGTTTGTCCTTTTTTAACTGCTCTTCCAGTTGCTTGTCTTCCAGGATCTGCCAAAGCAGGCTGCTGCCCGCAAGTTTGGTATTTACATTCAGATCATTTGCAGAAGGGATGAATTTACTGGCACGCTTATGTGCATCTTTTTCGGCATAACGGGCGATCTGCGTTAAAAAATAGATCAGGTAAACAAACAGGCTGCGGGTTTGATTAAAATGCTGGTCTAAAATTTTGGAGGGACTGGGTACTTTACTGTTTTGTTCGGCTTCCGTGCTGCATGCGTAGAGGGTTTGCATCACCTTAACCCTGATATTTCTTCTGCTAATCATTGATTGAATGAACTCTTTTGCGGCTGCGAAGATAGTTGATTTGTACCTGAATAAAGAAAAAACCAGGGAAAATACCGGAGGATATCCAGCCCGAACACTGCGGCAGCCAGTGAGCAGACCTGAAATACCTTCCGGAACCCTCATATATAAGAAGAACCGGCCAGTGTGATCCGTTCCTGGCAGCCAAATGTAACTAACGCTATATAGCACACTTCAAATCACTTATGCATTTGTCCGGCAAAAGTGCAATTTTGACAGGAATGCAAATAAGCAGATGCGGATTTCTTCCGGGAAAGGGGGTGAAACTGAAAAAATTTCACTTTACAGCGGGATGGCATACTATTTATGCTACTTTAGCAGCCCAAAATTTACATTTTGGCACTATAAATTAAAATTTAAAAAAACAATACGATTATGGCTAAAAAAACAACTGTTACCCCTTTGCACGACCGGGTAATTGTAAAACCAGCAGCAGCAGAAGAAAAAACGGCAGGTGGTATTATCATTCCTGACACCGCTAAAGAAAAACCCCAGCGTGGTACGGTAGTAGCAGCGGGCCCTGGTAAAAAAGACGAACCCGTAACAGTAAAACCCGGAGATACCGTATTATACGGAAAATATGCCGGTACAGAAATCCAGATCGGCGGCGAAGATCTTTTAATTATGAGAGAAAGCGATATCCTGGCGATTGTTTAATTTGAAAATTTGAAAATGTGCCAATATGAAAATGATTGGCCCTTTCAAATGAAATTCAAATTGATTCTCAAATTTTCAAATCCTCAAATTTTCAAATCAGAATAAAAATGGCAAAACAACTTTTCTTCAATATTGAAGCAAGAAATAAAATGAAAAAAGGCGTTGATTCTTTAGCCAACGCTGTAAAAGTTACATTAGGACCTAAAGGACGTAATGTAGTTATTGAGAAAAAATTTGGTGCACCTGCAATTACGAAAGATGGTGTTACCGTAGCAAAAGAAATTGAGCTGGAAGATGTGGTAGAGAACATGGGTGCTCAAATGGTGAAAGAAGTAGCTTCTAAAACCGCAGATATTGCAGGAGACGGTACCACTACCGCTACTGTTTTAGCACAGGCGATCATTGGCGAAGGACTGCGTATGGTAGCAGCCGGCGCCAACCCGATGGACCTGAAGCGCGGTATTGACAAGGCGGTTGCGTTGGTAGTAGCGAGCCTGAAGGCACAAAGCCAGACCGTTGGAAACGACAGCAAAAAGATCAAACAGGTGGCTACCATTTCTGCTAATAACGATGAGCAGATCGGTGAACTGATTGCCCAGGCGTTTGGCAAAGTGGGTAAAGAAGGCGTAATTACCGTAGAAGAAGCAAAAGGTACCGATACAACGGTTGACGTGGTAGAAGGTATGCAGTTTGACCGCGGTTATATTTCTCCATACTTCGTTACCAACAGCGAAAAAATGGAAGCAGAATTGCAGAATCCTTATGTATTGATCTATGATAAAAAGATCAGCACCATGAAGGACATCCTGGGCATCCTGGAAAAAGTGGCACAAAGCGGTCGTCCGCTGGTGATCATTGCAGAAGACCTGGAAGGTGAAGCTCTGGCTACCCTGGTTGTAAACAAACTGCGTGGCACGCTGAAAGTGGCTGCTGTTAAAGCTCCGGGCTTTGGCGACAGAAGAAAAGAAATGCTGACTGATATCGCAATCTTAACCGGTGGTACCGTAATCTCTGAAGATCTGGGTCATAAACTGGAAGGTGCAGACCTGGCAGCCCTGGGACAGGCTTCTTCTATTACCATCGATAAAGACAACACGATTGTGGTAGGTGGTAAAGGTAAAAAAGCAGACATTACAGGCCGTGTAAACCAGATCAAGGCACAAATTGAAAATACGACTTCCGATTACGATCGTGAAAAATTACAGGAGCGCCTGGCTAAATTAAGCGGTGGTGTGGCTGTATTGTATGTAGGTGCGGCTACTGAAGTGGAAATGAAAGAAAAGAAAGACCGTGTAGATGATGCATTACATGCCACAAGAGCTGCCGTTGAAGAAGGTATCGTTCCTGGCGGTGGTGTAGCTTACATCCGTGCGATCGACAGCCTGGACGTAAAAGTAAAAGGCCAGATCGAAGACGAAGCTACCGGTATGGCAATTGTTAAGCGCGCACTGGAAGCTCCGGTACGTACTCTTACTGACAACGCCGGTATCGACGGTTCAATCGTTGTACAGAAGATCAAAGAAGGTAAAGCTGACTTTGGTTTCAACGCCAGAACAGAGAACTACGAGAATCTGTTCAAAGCAGGTGTAATCGATCCTACAAAAGTAAGCCGCGTTGCATTGGAAAACGCTGCTTCTATTGCAGGGATGTTACTGACAACTGAGTGTGTAATCGCAGACAAACCCGAGCCTAAAGCTGCGGCTCCTGCAATGCCAGGTGGTCCGGATATGGGTGGCATGGGCTACTAATTACATGCTTAAAGCATACAGGAACCGCCCCGGATTGCCGGGGCGGTTTTATTTTTGCAGGAATAAACGCTTTAAAATTACAATATATGAATCATGAAATCATCCGGCCACTGACTCCCGCTTATCTGAACGCCTTTATCGATATGAAGCGCGACTTCTTCGCCATTGACGGGTACCCGTTTGATGATGCCCTTATGCGGGAAAACACCGGCTATTTTCTGGCGCATCCGGAAGCCGGGGCGGTCTTTATGATCTTTGATGAAACCGAAACCCCGATCGGCTTCCTGATCCTGGCCTTTATGTTCAGCTTTGAATTTGGCGGCCGCATCGCTTTTTTAGATGAACTGTACCTGGGCGATAAGGCCCGCGGAAAAGGGTATGGCAAATACGCGGTGAACTTTGTAAAGGAGTATGCGGCCAATAATAACCTGAAAGCCATTTTCCTGGAAGTAGAGCATCATAACGAACGGGCCGGCGGGTTATATGAGGCCAGTGGATTTAAAGATCATCACCGGCGCCTGATGATCTACCGGCCTGAATAACAGGAAAGCAGACTAAAAGAGGCGTCGCCGGGTAACTTTTAAACGGCCAAACTTCGCCACCTGTCAACTTTGCGTTACCTTTGCACCACTTTTTGAAAACAGATAAATAAAGAAGGACTCATGATTAGTGTTAAAGATCTGAAACTGGCCTATGGCAAGCGGGTATTGTTTGAAGATGTGAACGTAAACTTCACAAAGGGGAACTGCTATGGCGTTATTGGAGCCAATGGCGCCGGAAAATCGACTTTTCTGAAAATTTTAAGCGGGGAGATCGAGGCAAACAAGGGTACCGTATCCATCACCCCGGGAGAACGCATGGCGGTTTTGAAACAAAATCAGTTTGAGTTTGACGACCAGACCGTGCTGAATACCGTGCTGATGGGGCATAAAAAAATGTGGGATACGATGTTGCGCCGGGATGCGATTTATGCCAACCCGGATGCAACGGAAGACGATTATATGAAGGCATCTGAGCTGGAGGCAGAATATGGTGAAATGGGAGGTTATGAATCAGAGAGCGATGCTGCTGCTTTTTTAAATGGGCTGGGTGTAAAAGATGACCAACACCAGATGCTGATGAAGGATATTCCCTCCAACATGAAAGTGCGGGTATTATTGGCCCAGGCGCTGTTTGGAAATCCGGACATCTTACTATTGGATGAGCCTACCAACGGTTTGGACATTGAAACCATCGGCTGGCTGGAAAACTTCCTGGCCGATTATGAAAACATCGTATTAGTGGTGAGCCACGACCGTCACTTCCTGGATGCAGTATGTACCCATGTGGCTGATGTAGACCGTCAGAAGATCAAGGTATTTACCGGTAACTATTCCTTCTGGTATGAAAGTTCGCAATTAATGGCGCGCCAGATCAGCGATAAGAATAAGAAACTGGAGGAGAAGAAAAAGGAACTGTTGGATTTTATTGCCCGCTTTAGTGCCAACGCCTCCAAAAGTAAACAGGCTACCAGCCGTAAAAAGGCATTGGAAAAGCTGGACTTCCAGGAAATTGAACCGAGCTACCGGAAATACCCGGGGATTATCTTTCAGCCGCTGCGGGAGGTAGGCAACCAGATCCTGAATGTTGAAAAATTAAAATCAGCGACCGAAGACCGGGTGCTTTTCGATAATGTAACATTCAGTGTTAATAAAGGAGACAAGATCGCCTTTATTTCCAGGGATCCGCTGGCCGTGACGCAGTTCTTTGAAATTGTTAATGGCGAAGCAAAAGCAAATTCAGGCAGCTTTGAGTGGGGGACTACGGTTACCCCGGCGTACCTGCCCATTGAAAACAGCAAATTCTTCCAGTCTGACCTGAATTTAATGGACTGGCTGCGTCAGTTTGTACCGCCCCATGTTACGGATGTGGATGAGCCCTTCCTGCGTGGATTTTTGGGTAAAATGCTGTTCAGCGGGGAAGAAGTACTTAAAAAGACTAATGTATTAAGCGGTGGTGAAAAAGTACGGTGTATGGTGAGCAAAATGATGCTGCAAAATCCCAACGTGGTAATTCTTGACCAACCCACCAACCACCTGGACCTGGAAAGTATCCAGAGCTTTAACGAACAATGTACGGTTTACAGCGGCATTGTACTGCTGACCAGTCATGACCATACCTTTATGCAAACCGTAGCCAACCGGATCATCGAACTAACACCCAAAGGGATTATCGACCGTTTGAGCACCTTTGATGAGTACCTGGAAGATGAGCGTGTAAAGGCGCTGCGGGATGAAATGTACGCCTAAAGGAACAGACTTGTAATTTATATATAATTTATAATAAGAACGGAGCCGGCGCTCCGTTTTTTATTATCTGAAAACAGCAAATTCCGGGTTTTATAACGATCCGGGAGGCCAGATCTTTGGCGGAAATCAATAAAATGAAAATAACCAATTGTACCCCAAAAGACCTGGGGGCCATTCAGGAATTATACACTGCCGCAAGAAACCTGCAGACGGAACGGGCAATGGTGGTGTGGCCCGCGTTTGACAATGACTTTTTGGAAAATGAAATCGCAGAAAAGCGGCAATGGAAGATCGTTTCCAATGGCATTATTGTGTGCAACTGGGCTGTAAGCTATTCCGACAAAGCAATCTGGGGAGAAAAGGATAAAGAAAATTCGGTATTCATTCACCGGATCTGCACCCATCCGTCCTACCGGGGCAACAGGTATATTGATGCCATTATCACCTGGGCTAAAGCGCATGCGGTACAGCAAGGGCGACAGTATGTGCGCCTTGATACCCTGGGCAACAATCAAAAACTGATCCGTCACTATACCACTGCAGGCTTTATCTTTCTGGGAATGGTAATGCTGACGGACACGCATCAGTTACCGCTGCATTACCAGCAGGAGCCGCATTGCTGTCTGTTTGAAATAATGGTGTAAGTACACTGCCGGTGCCGCAGGGCGGCTGTCCGGAGTAGCTGTACCCGCCACTCATAAAATTTTCCCGTTTTATTTGCGCCAACAATCTTTTCTTTGCGGATTAAGTATTGCTTTGGCGGGGGTCCGCTTACAAACAACTGATAAATTTTGAATAAAATGCGTAGAAAGTTTTTCTTCACTGCTGTGCTATCGGTAACGGTTGCCGGCAGCAGCTGGCTGCACGCCCAGGACGACCTGATCAAGAAGATCAGCGGTAACAGCAGTGACAGTACCGGTTTCCGGTTTACCGATGTAATCAACCTGGCCGTTACGCCGGTAGAAAACCAGGGCTCCTCCGGCACCTGCTGGAGCTATTCCGCCAACTCTTTTTTAGAAGCTGAAATGATTAAGGCCGGGCGGAAGCCGGTGCCGCTGGCAAAGATCTATACCGCCCGGAAGTCTTATGAGGATAAGGCCGAAAATTATGTAAAAATGAACGGCGCCGTAAGCTGGGGCGACGGCGGCGAACCGCATGATGTAATTAATATGTATGCCAAATACGGTGCAGTACCTGAGGAAGTATATACGGGTTTGCTGAACGGGGCTACCATTAATAACTTCAGCGAAATGCAGGCCATCCTGAAAGCGATGCTGGACGCCGTTATTAAAAACCCTGCCGGCGTGCTTTCTCCCCGTTGGAAGAAAGCCTTTTCGGCCACCCTGGATGCTTACCTGGGACCTGTACCGCCCATGTTCACCTATCAGAATAAAAGCTATACACCACAGAGTTTTGCAAAAGAAGTAGTAGGACTCGATCCCAATCAGTACATCGAGTTTATTTCCCAAAATAATACGCCCTACTGGCAGAAAGCCATGATGATGGTGCCGGACAACTGGGCGTTCCAATGGGATTATAATATTCCGCCGGCGATGATTACCGAAGTTATTGATCATGCACTGAAGAACGGGTATACCGTAGCCTGGGGTACCGATGTTTCTGAGCCCTACTTCAGCTGGCCCAATGGGGTGGTATTTGTGCCGCAAAACCCGATGACGTACGTAAAGAACATCAATGCTGCCCAGAAAAAGGAATTGTTCAGTGGCCCTAAATCCGAACCGGAGATCACGGCAGAACTGCGTCAGCTGGGTATTGAAAATGGCCAGACATCGGACGACCATGGGATGCATATTGTTGGATTATCGAAAGACCAGAACGGCAAGGAATATTACATTGTTAAAAATTCCTGGGGCACTGGAAATGATTATAAGGGCTACCTGCACGTAACCAAAGCATATGTGCAGTTTAAAACCACCAGCATCCTGGTGAATAAAAAGGCCGTGCCACAATCGGTTGCCTCAAAGATCACGATGTAGGAACAGACCAGCTTCACGGAAATAAACAACGCCCGCACCTGGCAAAAGCCGGAGGCGGGCGTCGTTGTGCAATCGGTTGCCTTCCAAAAATAGCTACATAAAAAGAAATATGTCGTACATGTTTATTATATTGCAGGGAATGTTCTTCCCGTTTCTAAAAACGAGGAGCATCCCGGCGGCTGTTGCTGCCGGTTGATCCTGTAGATATGATTTATAAAAACGACGCCATGCTTCATTGCCCGCCATTGGGATTGTTCACCCTCATTGCCGTAATCTTTGCGGTAACTACCGGTTGTGCTGTTCAGCCGCACAGCACCGCCCAACAACCCAAACCGCCCTTTACCCTTAGCGTGATTGCCGGTAGCAGGGAAGTGGTGCTGCAGCAAACACTGCCCTGGGAGGAACAAATGATGGGATATTTCAAGGTACTTGAACCAAGGCCCGGTTACTGGCAGATGTGGTACTCCGGCTGGGATAATCATCGCAAAGACGATTATTCCGGCTATCTTTTATATGCCGCTTCAAAAGACGGCCGTACCTGGCAGAAACAGCTGCCGGGGAATGTTAAAAATATCCTGATGGGTACCGGGCATCCAAAGCGGGATGGCGGGGTTGAGCAGGATGTCTTCATCGTCAGGGGCACACCTTATCCATACAAAATGATTTACACCGCCAGAGATTCCGGAGACGGAAATAAGGAGAAGACATTTATCACCGAATCTGCAGATGGTATCCAATGGAGGCCTTCAAAAGTATTGTGGAACCGCAAACACGACTCCCAGTTCTCGGTCATACAAAAAGGCAACCGTTTTTATATTTATCTGCGTTACTGGACCCTGGTAAATAAGGTCCGATACCGGACAATCGGCCGCGCAATCACAGACCAGTACTGGAACACGATTGAGGAGCCGGTAACTGTTTTTGCTGCGGATCCCGGTAGTGATTTTCCACATTTATATAACCCGGCCGCCAGTAAAATTACCTCCGAACTGGACCTGCTTTTTCCCACCTACTTTAACGAAGCCACCAACCGCATTCGCATTGGTGTATTGTATATGTTCCGTGATCAGGCCTTTTACACGGATATGGATCTGACAGAAGCGCTGCTGGAAAAAAGTAAAAACAACTGGGCCATCGTAAGTCCCGGTTTGATCCCTGCGGGGAAAAATACCTATTGGTTGTATTATTACGCCACCAATATGGTACATAGCGAATATGAAAAGGCCGGCAGGCAATTCAGCTATTACCGGATCAAGATAAAAATTGTACCTTAAACGATCAGCGCTCCTTTTACACGTTTTTTGCCGCCCTTCCGTTTTTTAAATATTTTCGGTAACGTAACCGGAAATATTATCGGGCGCATGCACAGAATTAAATATCTTTATAGGGCTTAGTGTATCAACGATTGTTCAGCAATAAGACTGCTGTTTGATGAATGGTTGTTGTATCGCTGAAATTCTTAAATATATTCGCAGAACAAACAAATAAAATGAATAAACGATTTTCACGCCGTGACTTCCTTAAACAAAGTTCGGTAGCTGTGGCTGGTTATTCTGTTGGGGCCGCGGCTTTTACTCCGCTTATCAATAAAACATTTGTCCGGGTAGGATTGATCGGGGTAGGCCAGCGCGGATTAGGACTTGCCACAACGCTCCAAAAAATAAAAACCGTGCAACTGGTAGCCTGCTGCGATATTGATGAAGCTCATCTGCAGTCCGGCATGAAACTGGCGGCACCCGGTGCCCGGTCTTATAAAGATTATAAAGCACTGCTGGCAGATAAAAATGTAGAAGCCGTAATCATTGCCACGCCGTTGTTTTTGCATCATCCGATAGCAATGGATGCCATCAGCGCGGGCAAGCACTTATATGTGGAAAAGACCATGACCTATAATATCGAACAGGCATTATCGCTGGCCCGCATGATGAAGCAGTATCCCAGGCAGGTATTACAGGTAGGGCATCAATACCGCTACTATGAAATGTATGCAAAGATCAAAAAGCTGCTGGCAGAAGGTATGATCGGAACCGTTACCCATTTTGAGTCGCAGTACAACCGCAATAACAACTGGCGCCGGCCGGTAGAAGGAGGGCGCAGCGAAAAGGCCGTTAACTGGCGGATGTATAAAGAATATTCCGGCGGACTGCTTGCGGAGCTGGCAGCCCACCAGATCGACCTGGTAAACTGGCTGGCAGGTGCCGCTCCGCAAAGCGCGGTGGCCATGGGGGGCATCGACTTCTGGAAAGACGGACGTACCACGTATGATAATATTCAGGCTGTTTATCAATATCCCAACGGTGTGCGTTCACTGGTAGGTTCGCGGCTTAGTAATGAATTTGTGGGCTACCGGATGCTGATCTTTGGTTCTAAAGGTACCTTTGAACTGGGGCGGGATACAGCCATGTTCTATACCGAGAACCGGGTACGAACCTACGCTACGGTAGACGGCGTAACCGGCGCTACCAAGGAGGCCCTGCAGGAAGGCAAGGGTATTTATGTATACAAGGACGAGAAAAAAATAGAGCCTACCTTTTTTGCGCTTAGCGGATTTGCCGATTCCATTATCAATGGTACACCGGTAGCCAGTAATATACATACGGGAAAAGATGTAGCGATTGCGGTGCATATGGGCAATACGGCTGCAGAAACCGGCCAGTTGCAACGATGGCTGCCGGAATATTCGGCCATATAACGAGCATTCTCAACAAACGATAACATACTTAAACAACAAACGATGCACCGGAAGCAATTTCTGCGTCTTTCTGCACTTGCCGGTATCGGGTTCAGTATCCGCAGCAATGCCTCCGCAACAGGCACCCAACCATTCGCACCAAGAAAAAGAATCGGAATCATCGGGCTGGATACCTCGCACGCCGTAGCTTTTGTAAAATCACTGAACGGGAGCAATCCCGATCCGGCGTTTATGGGCTACCGTGTTGTAGCAGCTTACCCCCGGGGTAGCAAAGACATCCCAAGCAGTGTGGAACGCATTCCCGGCTTTACCGCCGAAGTGCAGCAATACGGAGTGGCTATTACCACTTCCATTGCTGAATTGCTGTTGAAAGTAGATGCTGTTTGCCTGGAAACCAATGATGGCCGGCTGCACCTGGAGCAGGCGTTGCCGGTATTAAAGGCCGGTAAGCCACTTTTTATTGATAAACCCATCACTGCCTCGCTGAAAGATGCAGTTGCGATTTTTAAAGCTGCAGCCCAATATAAGGTACCGGTATTCTCCAGTTCCTCACTCCGGTACATTACCGGTATGGACGAAATTCTTAAAGGCAGTTACGGAAAAGTGATCGGGGCTCAAACCTATAGTCCCGCGCCGCTGGAAAAAACACACCCGGATCTGTTCTGGTATGGCATTCACGGAGTAGAAATGCTGTTTACAGCAATGGGACCGGGCTGCCGGTCGGTGATACGGATGCATACGCCGGAAGCCGATGTAGTAACCGGTATCTGGAACGATGAGCGCATCGGCAGCTTCCGTGGCACACGCAGCGGGCAATCCGAATACGGCGGTACCGTCTTTACGGAAAAGAAGACCATAACCCTGGGTAGTTTTAAGGGATACGATCCTTTATTAAAAGAGATCATCCGTTTTTTTGAAACAGGTAAGGCTCCGGTGGCTGCAGATGAAACGCTGGATATCCTGGCTTTTATGGAAGCGGCCGACGAAAGCAAAAAGCGAAACGGCCTTCCGGTAACCCTGGAATCCATCTATAAAAAAGCCCATTACAAACCGCATAGCTAAATCTGCGATCAACGTTGATGTGAGTGATACCTAAATGCCGGCACCATCCCGGTCTGGCAGAAAGGCGTATCTTGCTGATCAGGATTTAAAAGGATCTGATATGAAGCGATTATTTGTTTTTATAATGCTGTGCTTTGTACTACAGGCAAAAGCACAAAACGATTATGACTGGCAAAAAGATATTCCCTACTATCCGGTATCCGTAAAACAGGATGCATACCAGCAAAGCCAGTGCCGGCTGGATATTTATTATCCCAAAAACAAAAGGAATACCACCACCATTATCTGGTTTCACGGAGGGGGGCTTAAAGCGGGGAAAAAGGAAGTTCCAGAAGCCCTGATGAATAAGGGATATATTGTGATAGGAGTGGGCTATCGTTTTTCACCAACGGTTAAAGCACCACAATATATTGAAGATGCTGCCGCGGCGGTGGCCTGGGCATTTCAGCACATCGAACAATTTGGCGGCACTCCTTCCCGGATTGTGCTATCCGGGCATTCTGCAGGCGGTTACCTGGATCTGATGCTGACGCTTAACAAAAAATATTTAAAGCGGTACAGTATTGATGCCGACAGTCTTCTGGGGGTCGTGCCGTTTAGTGCGCAGTGCATTACGCATTTTACGGTTCGGGAAGAACAGGGACTAACCCCTTTACAACCCCGCATCGATACACTGGCACCGTTATACCATGTTCGCAAAACCAGTCCGGCGATCCTGCTGATTACCGGCGATCGGGAGCAGGAGCTCTATGGCCGCTATGAAGAAAACGCCTACCTGCTGCGAATGCTGAAACTGACCGGAAATACCCGGGTGCAACTTTATGAGCTGCAGGGGTATGATCATGGAGGTATGGCGCAACCGGCGTTTCCACTGCTATTGCGGGAGGCGAAGCGGCTTTCGGCTCAATAACGGAATTTTGTAAACGGAGAACTGTATTACGTCGCAGCTCCGGGCTGAAGGGTTCTTGTTCCCCTAACCGGCAGGAATTTGTATCTTGCAGATAAGTAAAAGAATGATACACCGGCATTGCATACACTCTATACCATAGGCCATTCTACCCACAGCATCGAAGATTTCATCCGTATGTTGCAATCATTCAATATCCGCATGCTGGCAGATATCCGGCGGTTTCCGGGTTCAAGGAAATTTCCGCAGTTTAACAGCGAAGCGCTGGAAGCAATGCTGAAAAGCAACGGCATTGGATATGTACATCTGGAAGCGCTGGGCGGAAGAAGAAAAGTGCAGGAGCATTCCAGGAACGATCGCTGGCGCAATGCATCCTTCAGGGGATATGCGGATTATATGGAAACGCCGGAGTTTAAAGCGGGTATAGCAGCACTGGAAGCCTTTGCGCTAAAACAGCCTACTGCCTGTATGTGTTCGGAGGCCGTATGGTGGCGCTGTCACCGCTCATTGGTAGCCGATTACCTGAAAGCAAAGGGTTGGAAGGTGTTGCATATTATGGCTACCGGAAAAGCGGAAGAACATCCATATACCGCTCCGGCAAGAGTGGTTGGGAATCATGTTTTTTACTTCGATGCGGGACTGTTCGATTCCTAAAGCCCAAGCAGCCGGCTTAGTATTTGCCTCTTACATATTCAAAATTTTTTGTTGTACATCCTCTGAACAAAATACTAATATTTTTAGTATTTTGCGATAAAAACAGGCATGGAGCGAATCCGAGAAAAACTCACCATCCTGGCAGATGCTGCCAAATACGACGTGTCCTGTGCATCCAGCGGAAGCAACAGGAAGAATACCAAAGGGGGAGTAGGAGATACGGGATCCGGTATTTGCCATTCCTATGCCGAAGACGGACGCTGTGTATCACTTTTAAAGATCCTGCTCACCAATTTTTGCATCTATGATTGTGCTTTTTGCATTTCGAGAAAAAGTAATCAGATAAAGCGGGCGGCTTTTACAGTAAAGGAAGTAGTGGACCTTACGATGAATTTTTACCGGCGGAACTATATTGAAGGTTTATTCCTGAGCTCGGGTATCTTTAAGAATGCAGACTATACCATGGAGCGCATGCTGGCCATTGTAAAAAAGCTGCGGCTGGAGGAAAACTATAATGGGTATATCCATTTAAAAACCATTCCCGGTGCCAGCCAGGAGCTGGTAGCGGAGGCCGGCTTATATGCAGACCGGATGAGCATCAACCTGGAAATGCCAACTGAAGCAGGACTAAAGGCCGTAGCCCCGGAAAAGTCGCATACAGAAGTACGCAGGCAACTTGCAACAGTCAATCATCAGCTGGTCCGGTTCGATGATGAGCGCCGCATCATCCGCAGCGTTCCAAAATTTGTTCCGGCGGGGCAAAGCACACAGATGGTGGTAGGGGCTACGCCGGAAACAGACTGGCAGGTACTGCATACTGCAGCCGAATTTTACAATACGTATGCATTGAAACGGGTATATTACAGCGGGTATATTCCGATAAATACAGATGAGCGCGTACCAATGCTGAACAGCCAGCCACCGCTGATGCGGGAGCACCGTTTATACCAGGCCGACTGGTTGATGCGTTTTTATGGGTTTGCCGCGGATGAAATCGTAAATGCGACGCAACCTCACCTGGAACTGGAAGTGGATCCCAAGTTGAGCTGGGCGTTGCGTCATCCGCAATTCTTTCCCGTAGACCTGAACAGGGCCGATTTTAAAACGATGATCCGCGTGCCGGGCATCGGCCGTCAGTCGGCCCAAAAGATCATTGCAACACGGCAGTTTGGGAAAATCTATGTACACCAGCTGAAAAAAATGGGGATCGCCTATAACCGGGCGCAATATTTTGTTACCTGTACAGATGCATTGAACCGGTATACCGATAAAGATCCGCAGCATATGCGGGCACTCATTTTGAAGACCGGGCAAAGCAAGTATACAGCCTTATTGGCTCCTCAGTTACCTTTATTTTAATCATGCCACCGATTATTACCCATCATACGGTTGTTCAGTATGTATTTGACGGAAGCTTTCCCGGGCTTTTAACAGCGGTGTTTGAAAGCTATGCAGCCCGGCATGACATTGTTACGCTGTTTGAACAGGATAAGGTACGAAATAATTTTTTTGACCCGGTGATCATCATCACTACTGCACCTGAAAAAGCGCTGCGGGTGTGGAACGGTTTGAAAAAGAAACTCACTACCGCACAACAGGTGCAATATTACAGCGCTTTTCTTGCAGAAGACACGGTCATTATACAGCAGTTGTTCAATTACGCCCGCTATGTGTTTGATCATGCTGCCGGTGCTGCTGCCAACTATGGACACCCTGCTGTAATGGCCGTTCAGCAGATGGCTCAAAAAGTAAGCCGGGAACGGCACCGCATGACGGCCTTTGTACGGTTTCAAAAAACAGCAGCCGGCTTATATGTATCTGCCGTTGAACCCGATTATAATGTACTGCCCCTGATCTGTAAGCATTTTAAAGACCGGTATGCCGATCAGCAATGGATGATCTACGACGGTAAAAGAAAGTACGGGATCTACTATGACTTACAGACGATCCATGAAGTGCAGATTGAAGCTGCAGCACCCGGTGCGATCGTTCATGCAGCAGAAATACTGCCGGATGCTTCCGAAGCGCTGTATAGTACACTCTGGAAAGACTATTTTAAAAGCACCCATATTAAAGAACGCAAAAATACCAAATTGCACATCCGGCATGTTCCGAAACGTTATTGGCGGCATTTAACTGAAAAGCAGCCTGACTGAGCCGCTGCATCATAATACAGGAGTAGAAATGGCTTCTGTTTAAAAATGATGACATATATACAGCTGCCATCAGCCTGCAACGTATTACCGGCTAAACGAATGTCCTGGAAAACTAACGGCCTGATCAGGAATTACCGGGGATGTTAATATCGCCTTCACGGCCCATATCCAGCTTGCTTCCGGTAACCGCGCTGGCTGCCAGTTTCAGAAAAGTGACCAGTTTATTGGCTTTATTGTCCCAGTAGTGCGCATCTTCCACCGTCACTTTCATAATGCGGATATTGGGATCTTCTTTCCCTTTTTCAAACCAGGCTTCGGTAAATTTGTTCCAGTACTTTTCAATACGCTCTGGATCCCGACTGATAACAGCCCTGCCGGTAACAGCCATAAAATTATAATCGCTCACCTGTGCGTACAACAGCTGAACACGTGGGTCTTTCTGTACATTTTTACAGGTATCGCTTTCCGCAGAAAGCAGAAACCAGATTGCACCGGAATCATCAATTTCCTGCCGGCTCATCGGCACAGCATGCAGGCTGCCGTCCCGGATTGCGGAGCAAAACATACAAACATCAATTTTATTTACAAGGTGCTGAAGCTTTTCAATAGCTTCCGTGTATGACAAATTTTCCTGGCTCATTATTGATTGGTTTTAGAGTGATAAAAGTGCGCAGGTAAGCGCATCAGTATACAGGGATCTAAAACTATGCCGCTTTTTAAGACAGACCCTGGCGTATTCCTTGCGTTTAAGAAACATCTCACAGAAAGAGGTACACCAAGCCTAGTTGTGCACTTTTTATTCCAGGTCTTTGTCCTTATTTGCGGTTTCAATATCTTCCGCCAAGCGCGCAAGGCATGCGCAACGTTCGCGATGAATACCGGCGGCTAAATGCTGTTGCGCCCTTCGCGGAACGCTGGCGTTCCTTGCGTTTAAAAATAACCCACGACAAGGAGTGTACACCAAGCCTGGCTGTGCATTTCTTATTCCAGGTCTTTGTCCTTCTTTGCGGTTTTAATATTTACCGCAAAGCGCGCAAGGCATGTGCAACGTTCGCGATGAATACCGGCGGCTAAATGCTGTTGCGTCCTTCGCGGAACGCTGGCGTTCCTTGCGTTTAAAAATAACCCACAGAAAAGGAGTGTATACCAAGCCTGGCTATGCACTTCTTATTTCAGGTCTTTGTCCTTCTTTGCGGTTTCAATATCTACCGCCAAGCGCGCAAGGCATGCGCAACGTTCACGATGAATACCGGCGGCTAAATGCTGTTGCGTCCTTTGCGAAACCCTGGCGTTCCTTGCGTTTAAAAATAACCCACAGAAAAGGAGTGTACACCAAGCCTGGCTATGCACTTTTTATTTCAGGTCTTTGTCTTTCTTTGCGGTTTCAATATTTGCCGCCAAGCGCGCAAGGCATGCGCAACGTTCGCGATGAGGATGGCCGGATTTTTTTAAACAATCCGGAATCGTTTTTCCTATCTTCATTAAATAAACAGCAAACAGATATTCTATGAAATCAAAAATTGTGGCCGCTTTTATATGCCTGCTTGCCATATCCTGTGCCCGGGAAACGGAAGAAAAGAACGACCGCATCAAACTACCGATGACCGGTACCTGGAAGCTTTTAAGCGGAACGCTTATTGAAAACGGCGATACAACGATTACCGATTATACAAAAGACCGGTCGTTTATAAAGATCATCAACGACAGTCATTTTGCATTCCTGCATCATGGATTTAGAACCGGAAAGGATTCGGCGGTATTTTCTGCAGGCGGCGGAACCTATACCCTTAAAGACAGTGTATACACAGAGCATCTGGAATATTGCAATGCCCGCGATTGGGAGGGGCATGATTTCAGCTTTACCGTTTCCATCCACAATGACACCCTGGTACAGCAAGGCGTAGAAAAAATTGCCGGCAGTAATGTAAACCGGTACAATATCGAAAAATACGTACGGATCAAAGCGCCATCCGCCGGAACGGATAAATAAACTATATGGTTGCAGCCGGATCCTGATACAAGGCCATCAGTATCAGGATAACGCCGATGATCATCAATCCGTAAAGAACATACCGGAGAAAGGACCGGCTGTTTAATTTACCATTCAGCCATCTGCCTAAAAATGTAGCCGGGATGGAAGTGGTCAGCGCTATCAGGAAATAATCATTCACCTCAGCTGTTACCAATCCCTTGGCAGCATACCCCCCAAAGCCAAGCAGACTTACCGGTAAAAAATAGGCCTGCAGCGTGGCACGGAAATGAGCGGCCGACCAGTTTCTGAGATTGCCGTAAACCACCAGGGGCGGCCCGTTCACTCCATACGCGCCGCCGAACACACCCGATAAAAAACCGCAGATAAAAAGCCACCAATGGCTATCCCTTGTCAAACGTTTTGTGGTTTTAGCAACAAGGGTATACAAGGCATAGCCGATAATGAGCAACCCAAGCACCGTTTTTACAAGGATCTCATTGCCATATACAAGGATCAGCAAACCCAGCGGAATGCCGGGAATGGCATAAATAATCAGCCATTTGGCGCTATAAAAGTGAATCTTCCGGTGGTCCTGGATCACTATGATAAGCGCAATAATGATGGACAGCATGACCGATAAAGGCACCGCCGTTGTTGCCGGCAGAAAAAAAAGGAAAAGCGGAACTGCTATCAATGATTCGCCAAAGCCCAGGGTTGATCGTACGAGTGCGGCAATAAAACTAATGGTAAGAATTGAAATGATGGTCAGGCTCATGCTACTATTAACTCCGTGCTGTTTTTATGGGTACTATTTATAAGACGTGAAAATACACAATATCCAGATCCCCAGCTAACCCTTAACAAGTGTTCGGTGGAATAATATCAACTACCATTGTTGATGGCATTACCGGTTCAAAACCCGCAGGGGAGGCATGTATTGTAAAAACTCCATTCCTGTCTTAAACAGCGATATTGATTTTTATACCTATATTGCAGCTTTCGCTTTTAAACTATTAAAAACAAATAACATTCAATCCATTAATGAACCTCTTATTCTAACTTCAGTTAATACAAATTGGCGCTAACGGTAAAGTCTGTATGAAATAATTGGCCAGCCTTCAAAATGCGATGTTGCCTTTATAAGGGCGATGCAAAGATCTTTGTTGTTTATTATTTGCAGCTGCAACCCCGTTTTTATTTTCTGGTGTAGGATAACTGGTCGACAATGTGTTTGTACCATACACTTATGTAAATAAATCATAGTAACCAATAACGCAAAAATGAAAAAAACGTACGCACTATTCTTCCTCTTAAGCATGTGTTGCGCAGGCGTGCTTCCGGCGCAGATTACTCCCACAAATGATCATATCCTTTACGTCAATAAAGCAGTATCCGGCGGAAATGGTAACGGCTCTTCATGGGCTAATGCCATTCCGGAACTTGCGGATGCACTCAAATGGGCAAGAGCACAGTATGATGCCAATAACAACTGGCTTGCGGGCGATTCATTACGGATATATATTGCCGAAGGAACCTATAAGCCTTTGTATGACGCCGATAACGGCCGTTACCAGAATGACGGGGGCCGGGACAATGCCTTTGTAATAATAAATCGGGTACATTTGTATGGCGGATTTCCATCTACCGGAAACCCCGGTATGGGCCAGCGCAACTGGAAAACGCATATTACCACATTGAGCGGTGATATCGGTATCCCAAACGACCCCTCGGATAATGTTTATCATGTGCTCATCAGTATGGGGAGTGGTAACGTGCACCTGGATGGGTTAAAAATAACCGGCGGCAATGCCAATGCCACCCATCAGACACCTGGGGTACGTATACCAGGGAATGATATCACCTACATCAGAAATACGGGGGCCGGCTCGCTTTTATCGGGCAATCATTCTTTACGGCTCAGCAATATGGAGATCAGCGGAAATACGGCAGCGTATGCTGGAGCGGGGTATATTTTTGGAGCCCCGGTATTCTTTAATATTACAGTTCGCAACAACGTAGCCACCGAAAGAGGGGGCGGGCTTTTTTTTACAGATCCCCGTGTTAATCCGATAGTTCTCAATGCACTTTTTACCGGGAATACGGCAAAAAACGGGGCGGCTATTTACAACCGGGCAGATTCGCTGATACTGGTCAATACAACCATCGCGGATAATGTAGCCACATTGGCGGGTAGTGGTGTCTTTAGTGATGTGTCGGATCCCGGCATGGGGGACCCCTTCAGGAACCCTGTATTGATCAATAGCATTCTCTGGAACCAGCAACCCGGTGCTATTAGCATGATCCAAAACGCAGGAGGCATTCCTATGAAAGTTACGCATAGTATTGTACAGGGCGCTGCGCCGCCGTCCGGCACAGGCAACTCCAATGCAAACCCGCTTTTTACCAATGCAGGTAGCGGTAACTATACATTAATGAACGGCAGCCCTGCCATTAATACTGGCAGCAACCAACTATGGAATGCCAGTAATATCGGGGAAACGGCGCTCGACCTTGCGGGTGCAGCGCGCCTGGTAGGCAATGCCATTGATATGGGCGCCTTTGAATCCCAAACTGCTCTTCCGGTATCATTTGGCAGCTTCCGCGCAACACTTAAAAACGAGCAGCTGGTATTTCATTGGAGTACAGAAACGGAAACCAATAATGATCATTTTTTAGTACAGGTTTCTGCTGATGGAGCAAACTGGAAGACCGTGCAAACCGTCCAAAGCAAAGCGATGGCCGGCAACAGCCATGCAGCATTGGAATATGCGGTTGCGATACCATTGGCCACACTCGGCCTAAGCGCCGGGTTCCTGCTGCTGGGCGTTGTTGCATCCAACTGTCGCAGGCGGGCACTGGCAGTGGCCGCATTCCTGGTTTGCTTCCTAATATTTGCCTGCAGGAAAAATGATAGGATTGAAAGTGCTGAAACCGGCACATTGTACGCACGCCTGGTGCAGGTAGATAAAGACGGTACAGAACGTGTGTCAAAAATTATCCAGGTAGTACAGGAATAAACTCCGTGTTTATTGCTTACTCATTTTAAATAGGACGGGTTCCTGATTGACACTGATCATTACTCGGCATGTTGTATTCCCGCATGCCGGGTTTTTATTTTAACCCGGCGTCTGGAAAGCTAAATACCGTTTGGTGTTGGCCCTTTTATAAAAACAAGCGCCATTCATGACTTGGGTACCAGGAATAAGCGCAAAGTACCCGGTGGCTAAATACTATTGCGTTCTTCGCGAAACCCTGGCGTTCTTTGCGTTTAAAAAACAACCTAAAAGGAGTGTACACCAGGAATGGCAGGGAGAGGATCATTTTATATATTTAACATAATATAAATTATAGGAAACAAATAATTGCTGTATCTTTGCAGACGCATGTATAAAACACGTGGCCGGTTTGCCGGCCGGATACTTATGCCTGCATTAGTTAGGGTTTACATTTAAAAACGACAGCGCTGTATTTCCATATGGCGCTGATTTATTTTTTAATTTGTGTGCGTGAAATGCTGTGAACGAAATTTTACGGATTGCGTTCTTTTAAAAAAAATCACAACTCTGCGAATAGATTGTTTGCGATTTTTTTTTTTGACGTTTACAAAGAAATATTTCACAATAGCGTAGCCATATACAATTCGTGAAAAATTTTGAATAAATCCAGTTCCTGACCAACAGTCGTTTGAATAGCTATCTTACACGCAAAATCCCGGAGATTCGTTTCGCACAGCGCCTCCATAGCCGCTGCCGCCAGAATTGATCCTGCATTTTACTGAATTATTGATCATTGTGTTTTTTTATCTGTCCTTTTACTTCCAGCAATACGAATCAACAGCGGGCAACCAAGGACAGCGCATGGTCCGCATTTTGGCTGACCATGCACATGAACAACTGGCCCCATAAGCGGCCTGTCGGCCTTATTTAAAGTATAGGCTGAAGCGTCCGCACTCTGTCTTTAAAAATTATATAATGCACTGATATCCTTTTATGAATGCAGGGAAAAGAAAATTAAATATTACAAAAAAATGGGCGCTTTCCGCGTGCTGATCACCGGAGCGCCTATTTTTTACTATTTAACATAATGTAATACACTCCTGTTGTCAGCACTTATATTAAGATGTAAATACACACCATCATCGCCTGAAGAAAATCTATCCCATAAAAATGATGCATTGCCCGTTTTTAAGTTATCTTGTACGATATAAAAGGAATCAATTGACAGTATATTTTCCGTTCCAAAGCAAGCTGAAGCTGCGCTATATTTTATTGGCCTGCATGGGATTGTTTATGACCGCCAACGTGGTGCTGGATTATATATTTACCCGGTTTCAAAACAGTGCCTTCTATTTTTCGGAATCGCTGCTCTTCAGTTCCTACTGGGTGTTGTTTCTTCCGTTGCCGGCATTGGCGTTAAAGCTAATGCGGAAAACAGATAAGGCTACATCCAGGCTGCTGCTTGCCAGCGCAGCAACTGTAGTGCATTTGCTGCTATATCCCGCGTTGATCTGGGTGCTTTCAAAAGCATTTTATACACATACGTTTGATTATGGGCAGACCTTTCATTTCGGTTTATCGGCTTATTTCATAAAAACCGTGCTCATTTATGGGTTCTTATGGGCCGCTTATCCGCTTGTGGATCGAAAAAATCAACCGGCATTGAGATCAGGAGCAGCGACAGAAAAAACCGGGGGAAGCTATTTCATCGATTCCATTTTAATTATCAACAGCAATAACACAAAATCGGTACTGGCAGTAAAGGACGTCTTTTATTTTTCGGCCAACCCTCCTTACGTGAACATTTATCATCGTTCCAAAAAATACCTGCATACCGGCACCCTGAAGTCTTTGGAAACCCAATTGGATGGTCGCCAGTTTGTACGCATTCACAAATCGCATATTGTCAATATCCATCAAATTGCATCCATGCAATCGCGGCAAAACGGAGATTACGATATTACACTCCGGAACCATACGGTTTTGCGCGTGAGCCGCAATTATGCCAAGCAGTTCAAACTCCGGTTTTCAGCATATCATCAGCTTACCCCAAAATAAACTCCGCTTGGCCTATTTTAGTTGAAAATCAGCCGTTCCCATCGCCATTTTTGCGAAAAAAGATTGGACGATGAAAAAATGGATGACTGCTAAACTCACGCTGCTGTGCCTGGTGTTTGCAAGTTGTAACGGGCAAATCAACGAAAAATCGCACAACGCGGCGAACCCGGCCGTTGGCGGTGGTTGCGACGGCTGCGAACTGATGTATATCGGGATGCCCAAAGAGCTGCATGCCGTTGATACCAGTCCCGGCTGGAACGAAAAAGGGCAAAAGCTGCTGGTTACCGGAACTGTTTTTCAATTGGACGGAAAAACACCCGCCCCGAACGTGATCATTTATTACTGGCAAACCGACAACAACGGGTATTATACGCCGGCACCAGGAATGGATCAACGGGTAAAGCGCCACGGCCATATCCGCGGCTGGGTGCAAACCGGTGATGATGGGAAATATGCCATCCGGACTACCCGCCCCGCACACTACCCCAAGGACGTTTTGCCGGCACATATACATTTGTCCATTAGGGAGCCGGATGTTTCCAACGAATATTACACCGATGAGATCAATTTTGACGATGACCCATTACTGATCCCCCATTTCAAAAAATACCCGCAGGAAAACCGTGGCGGAAGCGGTATTGTACGCGTGCTGCTTAAAGACAGCCTGCAGGTTGCCGGGCACGACATCATCCTGGGGCTGAACATTCCCAACTACCCGAGGAAAATAACGGATAAAATGCAGTCTGGTTTGAGCATTGGCGAAGACCAGCCTTCCTTTACACCCTTTCACGCATATGGGCCCGACAAGGGTACGCAAACCTGCCCGGTTTGTAAATATGGGCGCTACCACGGTATTGTTTATTTTGTGGGAAATCATCCTGATTGGATGGCCATAAGAAACTGGCTGCAGTTTTTGGAACAGGAAAGCGAAAAACGTCAAAAATACCTGAAAGTCTACTTTGTATATGGCAACAGCAAACGCTATAATAAACCGGAACGGCAACTGCAATTGGAAAAACTGGGACATGCACTGAAGATCAAACACACAGCGCTGACCTTTGTACCATCCTTTTACGACAAGAAGACCGAGATCCATTTAAATAAAATAAACCCCGACGCTGCAAACACATTCATCATTTATAAACACCGGCGCATTGTAGACAAATACATTGATCTGGCCCCTACTCCCGAAAATTTCAGAACGCTTTCCAATGCCCTGGATAGGACACAGGGCGATTTTTTTGGCCTGGCTGAACCGATGCACAATTAGAAAAGACAAGATGTAACGGACAACCATAAAGGCACAGGTTTTATTAGATCAACAACCGATGCAATAAGAGTACTTTGTTTCGTTCTCTACTATAAATTTAAGCGCCCGCGGTAGAAAAAGCAGATAATCCCCGCACGGGCATCTGCATATTGAATACGTTTAATGAAGGCGGCGGGCTGTTTTAAAACAGTGTATTGCCATCCAGCCATTTTGGTTAAGCCGGCGAAATAGTTAAAGCTTTAACGGAGCCTTTCATTTCAATGCCTTCAGTGCCCTGTTTAAACTCCGGATAGTAACCCCCAGGTAAGCCGCCATATCTTCCTTTGAAATTTCAATGCCCTGCTGTTTTTGCAAAGCCAGGAGCCGGGAAAGCGAATGTTCAATGGTATAAAGCTGCTGATAGGATGCCCGGCTGGAAGTGTGTACAATGCGCTGCGCAAAAACATCCAGCAACAGGTTATTGAGTGTAAGATCTTTTTTGATAAGCGCGGAAAAATAAGGCAGGGAAAGTGCATACACATCTACTGTAGTGATTGCTTCAATGGTGCACAGGCAGGGCGTACCACGAATACTTTCGATTTCCCCTATGACCTCTCCCCTGCCCAGGAACTCTACGATATAATCCTTATCATTCTCCTCTGTAAAAAAGCACTTGGCAATACCTTCCCTGATGAACATTACCCTGGATACGTTGCCGTGTTGCGTCAGCAGTTTTTTACCACCGGTAAAGGTCTTTTGGATGATATCCTCTTTACGTGGCTGAGCTTCGTACAGGTGCTGTATGTAGGCCAAAAAGGACTGGTTGGTACGTAACATATTGCTCCGGGACAAATGTCCTTGCCGGCCTCATGTACGGCAACGAAATTTGCTTTTTTTAAATACAAAAGTAAAATGAATTCAGGAATTACCACCATCGCGTTTGATGCAGATGATACCTTATGGATAAACGAACCCTACTTCCAGGAAGCTGAACAGCAATTTTGTATGCTGCTGGAAGATTATTTGCCCCGGCATGCGGTATCGCAGGAGCTGTTTAAAACCGAAATGCAAAACCTGCAGCTTTACGGCTATGGCGTAAAAGGATTTATACTTTGTATGATTGAAACCATCGGCAGGGTATCTGAAGGAACAGCGCCCCTGCAATTGGTAAACAAAGCCATTGCATTGGGGCAAGAATTGTTGCAGCAGCCTGTTGAACTGCTGCCCGGTGTTAAAGAAACCCTGGAATGCCTCAAAGGCCGGTACCGCCTGGTAATGGCAACGAAGGGCGACCTGTTGGATCAGGAGCGAAAACTTAAGAAATCCGGCCTGGAACCGTTTTTTCACCACATCGAAATCATGAGCGACAAAAAACAGCAAGATTATGCAAAGCTGCTAAAACGCCTGGATTGCCGCCCCGAAAACTTCCTGATGCTGGGCAATTCCATCAAATCGGATGTGCTGCCGGTATTGGAGCTGGGCGGCTTTGCGGCACATATTCCCTATCATATTACCTGGATGCATGAGCAGCACGACCATACCCTGCAACATCCTCGATTTATGGAACTCAACACCATTGGTGAAGTGCTGGCATGCCAGGATAAGTAGCAGCGGATAAAACATAGAACGCTTTATTAGTCATAGTCGATTTCGTTATTAAAAGTTATGACCCTTCATAAAGCTTTGTCGCCATTGCTAAACGCTTTGCTATACGGCCAGCCAGTAAGCGCGGTGCCAGCACTTTAATGGTTTCTCCAAAGCTAATCAGCTCCCGTTCCAGTTCAAAGTTCAAAATCACATCGATCCGGATTACAATGTTGTCCTCATTTTCCTCCAGTAACTGTTGCGAATGGTGTAATGGCTTTGTTAATATATACGGCGCATGAGCCTTATTTACCCGGATGATAACTTTATGAGCACGATCGTTGTGGTTTTTTGTTACACCAAGCAGATCGCTATAATAACGATCCCAATCGACGCCGGTATACTCCAAAAAAGGTTCTCCCGGTATATCGGACAGTACAATAATCCGGTCCAGTGCAAGGTTTAATAGTTTGTTTGCCTGTTTACTCCAGCAAATAAGAAACCACCGGTTGCGGTACTCTTTTAGCAGATAGGGATAATATACGGTTGTTGCCGGTTGTAGTGCTTTAAATGACTGATAGGTGATAGCCAGTGCCTTTTTGTTCCGGATCGATTGATAAAGTGGCGTGATAAAATGCAGCCCTTTCAAAAGGGCGTTCGCCTCAAATTGAATATAACTGGCAGTTTGTCCTGCAGAACTATAAAGCCGGTCTTCCAGGCGGGCCACCACCTCTCCCATATCTTCAAGGTATTGAAAGGCGTTAAACTGTTTTAAAAGCTCAATCACGTCCTTTAGCCGGGTCATGTCCGCTTCGTTCATGGGTGCTTTTGTAATACTATAGTCCTCATCGGCATAATAATAGTATTTACGCTCAGCCACTTCAATGGGTGCGTTGTAGCCAAGCTTATCGCTGCGCATAATCTGGATATCACCCTGGATGGTTCTTTTACTAACCCCGTTTTCAACTCCCTCCAGATCATATAACTTCTCAGACACCGCATCGATCAGCGCCTCCAATGTCCATTTCCGCATTTTGTTGCGTAAACAGTCATCAATGATCTTGTAACGAATTAATGCCAGTTTATTGATCGCCATAATTTTTTTAAACTTTTTCATAAAAATCGGAAAATATTTTTTACTACGCAAATAGATTGCGTAGTGGCGCTGGCATCTTTGTTTCAACAAAATAAAAAGGGGTATGATATTAAAAATTCATAGCAAGAATGATCACCTGGCTGATATCCTTCATAAAAATCCACAAACAGACGAAGGTTTATATGCCAAATCTCTGAAATCGGGTATTGTGATCGGCAATGTGGTTTCTGCGCATCAGTATGAAGTTTTGTTCCAGGATATGGGTAACAGTTTCACAGAAGAAACCGGAAACCAACTGGATTTTCAGAGTCTATGCAATCCACTGATCGTTTTAAACAGCTGCACGGAATTATTCGGTCACGTGCTGAAGGAAAAAACGGAGTATGAGGCTCAGGAAATGAAATGGCTGAACGGATTAACAAGAGGTCAGGTAGATACGCGGCCCTGTACCATCCAGGTTCCGGTATTTTATATCAATTCGAGCTGGTACCGCAATGGTATTTTCCTTTTAGAAAGATATTTTAAAGGCATCGAGGTAAAACAGATCGTGGGCAACAATTTCAGCCTTATTATAAGCGGCGCCAGCCTGTTTGAAGCAATGAACCTGCTAAATCTTGTGGCATTGTTTACCCACCTGACCAATGTAGATGCGTTTAATACATTTATTGACGATTCTTTTGCGCAAAAATATTTGCGGGTGCTTACCAACCTGGAGCACGTTCCTTACTTTGTATTGTATCTGTTTATAAAGCGAGCTGTAAAGAACCAATCCCAATTTGCACTGGTAAAGCCTGTGTTAGAAGCCTACCTGGCACAATATGGAATAAGCGCCAATCTTACCAATGCGGATACGCAACGGTCAAGACTTGGATTTATTACAGAGGAAATCGGTATTGATTATGCGATACTGGATATCGGATGTGGCGAATTTGCTTACTATAAGCGGCTCATGAATAAAGGCCTTGAGCATCGCTACTATGCGGTTGACCGGGATGAAAACCTGCGGCGCCTGGGAGCGAACATTATGAATCGTATGGATACTGATAACCTTTCGTTTTATACCAGTATTGATGAAGCGTATGTAAAAGAACGGGTAAATATCATAATAACGGAGGTAATAGAACATAATCCTCCGGAAGTGTCGGCCATATTAATAAAAAAAGCGTTGTCGTTCGATTTCAATAAGATCATTATCTCTACGCCCAACGCCGTATTTAATCAATTCTATTTTGAGAGCGGATTTCGCCATGAGGACCACCATTTTGAGTTCACCGGCGAAGAATTCCGCTTGTTTATCGAATCGTGTACGGAGAACAGCAACGATATTCAGATTACCTACACACAGGTGGGCGATGAATTAAACGGCGTTTGCCCTACACAATTGGCCATTATAAAAAAACAGAAACAGCATGAAAAATAATGATAAAATTCAGGAACTCAGAAAAATAAGATCAAGAATTGACTGGATGGCACAGCATAAGATCAACACCTTCTCTCCCACCATCGCCCCTGCACCAAAATCGGTTGAACGCAAGGAGATCGAAAGTATTTATGAAGGGCTTCGCTATTATGTACGGAATGGGGTACAGGATATCATAGTACAAAGAAAATATATGGGCTCTTATTGCGACATCTATTTACACAAAAATGCAGATGATACCTATTTTGTAAGCCGGAACGGGCATAAAATAGAGCACATCAATCTTACTGAAGCAAAAATGGCATGCGAAGCATTGTATGACCGGTTCGACTGGACAGATCTGGAAATTGTCATTATACAAGCGGAATTGCTTCCCTGGAATGTACTGGGAAAGGGATTGATTGAAAAAGAATTCGAAGGGTATTTAAATGCACATAAAGAACGCATGGCATTTTTACATGAATCCAGTCTAATGGATAAAATTTTAAAAGTGAGATCGGGCGTTGCATATACGACATTTGAAAAGGACCGGAAGGAATTGAATACAGCAGGCTTTAAAATGAAATATCCGGCACATATTGTTCGCCAGTACAATGCGTTACGTGATATTAACCTACCTGATATGGCACAATATACCGAAGGTATCAGCATTTTTGACAACCAGATCGCCCATTACGGAAAGGAAGCAGCGCTGTATTTTAAACCGTTCAATATACTGAAAAAAATATATACCAATGGACTGGAAGAAATCCCCAACGACAATAGAACTTACCAGCTGATTAATGATGATGAAATGATGATGGTGCAAATAAATTCAGAGCAGGAAATAGCAGAAAAAGCGGCCTGTATTTATGAATGGTTTGCTTCCCTGAGGCAGGAAATGGAAGAAGGAATTGTGATAAAGCCCGTTAAAGCATTTGTTAAGGGGTTACCTCCGGCTTTCAAAGTACGAAACAACAATTACCTGACCATGATTTACGGCATCCATTTTCAGCATGAGCTGGAACGCCAGATCAAAAAGCGGAATATTCGTGGCAAATTAGCCTGCTCTATTAATGACTGGGCCATCAATCATCAATTGTTGTCGATCCCATACCGGGAAATTAACCCGGAAAATTATCATTATAAAAACCTGATGCTTGACCGGATCATGGAAGAAGAAACGGAAAGCCGGCTGGACCCAGCTTTGTAAAAATCCTTTAATTTTTTAGAATGAAAAATAAAAACCCTCAATTATTAATACTCATAGGCGCACCCGGCAGCGGTAAGACCACTTTCGCAAAATACCACATACGTACACATATAAACTGGGTTCGTGTCTGCAGAGATGATTTCCGGGCCATGCAATTTTCACAAGCATTTCTATCTGATGAAATGGAAGCGGCGGTTACAGCGATGATCGTTGCGGCTGTTGAAAAAATGCTGTTAAAGAAAATGAACGTGATTGTGGATGCTACGCATACCAAGGCGGAGTACCTGGAGCAATATATAGTAGCTTTTAGACATTTGGCCGATATCTCGTTCAAGGTTTTTGACGTTCCTAAGGCGGAGCTTATGTATCGCTGTGAAAAGCGGGAAGCTGCCACCGGAAAATGGATACCGCCAAAGGCGATTACTCATCATGCAAGTGCGCTGGAGAAATTAAAAGCCGATTTTGATCTTTCTGCAAGATCCCACCAGCGGATATGTAATACTGTTATGGAGCAGGACATAAATCTGCCCAGGGCGGTTATTTGTGACCTGGATGGAACCCTGGCTTTAATGGATGACCGGGATCCTTTTGATGCTTCAGATTGTGAGAAAGACCGGTTGAACAAAGCAGTGGCCGACACCCTGGCTTTTTATCAACAGAACGGCCACCATATTCTATTGGTTTCGGGAAGAGAAGATAAGTACCAACAGCAAACACTGCGTTTTTTGGAAATGCATGCGATCCATTTCGATGCCCTGTGGATGCGTCCTTCCGGAAATTATATTAAAGACAGCCTGTTAAAAAAAGAACTGTTTAAACAACAAATTGAAGGCAGGTATTATATTTCCCTGGTTCTTGATGACCGGGATCAGGTGGTGGATATGTGGAGGAAGGAGCTGCAGCTCCCCTGCTTTCAGGTCTTCTACGGTCAGTTTTAAAATAAAGTACGTTCTGCGCTTCCGGCATGGAACGTACTTTTCTTATATTTGTCAAAACCGGTTTATCAATGACAAAATACATCCTGCTTGCAAGCCTGCTTTTTATATACACATCAGGGATTGCCCAAAAAGAAGATAAAAAATTAAAAGGATTGATTGAAAAAGCAGTCAGCGATTTTCATGGGGATATTGGGGTGTACGTGTACCATCTGAAAAAAAATAAAGCAGTGGCGGTGAATGCGGATACCGTTTTTCCCACGGCCAGCATTGTAAAAGTGCCCATCCTGGCGGGTGTGTTTACCAAGATCGCGCAAAAGGAATTAAAACTCTCGCAGGAGTTTGTATACGATGCCAAACGGGTATATGGCGGCTCGGGGCTCATGCAGTTTTATAAAGACAGCGCCCGTACAGATTTGTCTACCATGATCTCCCTGATGCTTACCTACAGCGATAATGTAGCTTCCATCTGGCTGCAGGAACTGGCAGGCGGTGGCGCTGCCATCAATACCATCATGGATCAACTGGGACTGCCCAATACCAAGGTAAACTCCCGGACAGCAGGCCGCCAGGACATCTGGAAGCAATACGGCTGGGGGCAAACCACACCCAAAGAAATGGCGCAGCTTTTTACCCTGATCCGGCAGGGCAAGGTGGTGGATGCCCGGCATTCGGATAAAATGTACCGCTATTTAAAAAACCAGTTCTATAACGGCCGCTCCTTATCGCAGCTTCCGGCTACGGTAAGCACAATTTGCAAAACCGGTTCTGTAGATGATGCGCGCGGAGAAGTGGTGCTGGTAAACGCACCCGGCGGCGACATTGTTTTTTGCATCCTGACCAAAAACAATAAAGACAAAAGCTGGACGGATACCAATGAAGCCGAAGTGTTGACCCGGAAGCTGGCGAATATTATCTGGAATTATTATGAGCACAAACATCCGTTTACGGCTTTTGGAAAAATCGATTAGTTGTGTACATTGCCACAATTGAACATTGCTTCGAGAATTTGAGATATTTTAGCACTGCCGCAACCCATAAGAACAATAAAGACCTCGCTGTTTTCTGCGCCTCAGTGGCAAAAAAAAGAGCATGTTCAACAAACTGAAAGAAAAAGTAAAAAAGCTAAAACGGGAGATCGTTCCGGTTTACTATGCCCTGCACGACAAGCGTACGCCGCTTATTGCAAAGCTGTTGGCGGCACTAACCGTTACTTACGTGTTAAGTCCCATTGATCTTATTCCTGATTTTATCCCTGTGCTGGGCCTGCTGGATGATCTGATCCTTGTACCGGTACTCATCCGGATAACCCTTAAACTAATACCGCCGGATCTGATTAACGAAATCCGGGCGAAGATCGATGCGAAACAAGAATTACCGGGCAAATGGTATTATGCGTTGCCTGTAATTGCTTTATATGCATATCTCTTGTTTGTGGTTGTCCGATACTTTTTTCGCCATTGAGCAGCCCCTGATAGTGCCTGTCTTAAACACCCCGTGCAAATGCCGTTTTTACACTGCTTCAGGTTCCACACATTGAAGTAGCTTTGTAAAAGCAACGGGCAATTTAATCCAGGATTGCCGGATGTACAGCGCATCGGCAAGCCTTTAAAATTTAGAACATATGAATCCTAAAAAGATATGGGCCAATATGGCCGTAGACAACCTGGAGCGGACTACAGCGTTTTATACCCGGTTGGGATTTAAATCCAATGGTACTCCCAATAAAGAGTTGACCAGCTTTCTTGTTGGAGAAGATGGGTTTATTATACATTTTTTCTTAAAAGAGGCGCTCAAGCCCGGAATGAAAGGTGAAATAGCAGACAGCCAAACCTCAAACGAGATCATATTCACACTTGCTGCCGGCAGCAGGAACCAGGTAGATGCATGGGCCGCTGAAGTAGCACAGGCCGGAGGAAAACTGGTATCTGCCCCGGAGGCATTTGGCAACGGATATTATGGGTTTGTCTTCGCTGATCCGGATGGGCACAAATTCAATGTGTTTTATATGGAAGGGCTTTGATCCGGAACTCCCCGGAGCAACACCGATAAAAAAACAATGTTCAAACAGGTTTTTTGCAGAACGGTAGCGGTGGATGGTGTGGATATTTTTTACCGCGAAGCCGGAGACCGGAATCATCCGTCGCTCCTGCTGCTGCATGGCTTTCCTTCTTCATCGGTCATGTTCAAAAATCTTATGATCGCGCTCGCTGATCAATTTCACCTGGTAGCTCCTGATTATCCCGGTTTTGGATTCAGCGCCTTTCCCGGCATAGATCATTTTGAATATACATTCAAAAACCTGTCGGCCTGTATCAACCGGTTTACAGAACGGATCAACCTCCACCGGTTTATTATATACCTGCATGACTATGGCTGCCCCATCGGGCTGCAGCTATGCCTGAACAATCCCGGGAAGATCCAGGGTATCATTGTTCAAAATGGCAATACCTATATGGAAGGCATCGGGCCGCAATGGGATGAAACCCGGGATTACTGGGAACATCCTACTGAGGAAAGAAAGAAAAAAGTAGCTGCATTCCTGAGCCTGGAAGGCACAAAGGAACAATATACAGCCGGACTTCCTCAGGAACTGCTTCCCCGCATCGGACCTGAAACCTGGACCCTCGACTGGGAGCGGATGAGCCGGCCTGGCAATATCGATATGCAGTTTGCATTAAACTGTGATTACAGAAACCATATAGCGTTATTTCCGGTATACCAGGCATATTTCCGCACACATATCCCCCCTGCCCTTGTTATATGGGGTCAATACGATGCCTTTTTTTGTGTGGAAGAAGCTGCCTGTTATAAAAGGGATCTGCCGGATGCACAGGTGCATATCCTTAAAGGAGGACACATGCTGTTGGAAACCAACTTCGATGAGGTGCTGAAGCTGATTCGTGCTTTTGGGTTTTAAAACACTTTATTTCCATGCCTATACTCTTTACTCCATCTCGATCATGTATTTTCGGGCCGGGGAAACACAGCAAAAATTTGTCAGCTGATGTAAATCACATTCATTGATTTGGGGCTGTAACAGGTGATCACCTTTTTTGTGTAACTTTATCAACCAGTAAATAAACCGATCCATTGCCATTTCTGCAGTCAGAAATAGATATCTTCATCATCAATATTCAACAACATGAACAATGCAAATATTGAGCGGGTTTATAAAATGTCCTTTGCCGGTGTTTATCCGCTTTACATTCAAAAAGTAGAAAAGAAAGGCCGGACAAAGGAAGAAGTGGATACCATTATTTGCTGGCTGACCGGATATGACCGGCAAACATTGCAACGCCAGATTGATCATAAAACCAGTTTTGAGACCTTTTTTGCAGAAGCACCACAGATTAACCCGAATGCTTCAAAGATCACCGGTGTCATCTGCGGTTACCGCGTAGAAGATATAGAAGCACCGCTGATGCAAAAGATTCGTTACCTGGACAAGCTGATCGACGAGCTGGCCAAAGGCAAGGCGATGGAGAAGATCCTGAGGAAATAAGCACTAAGCGATAAAGGTGATCCCAGCCTAAGGTTGGAAAACACCGCTGAGCAATCACGTTCAAGAGCGGTCATGGATTTTCTGGCAAAATGCAATAACTTTAGTGTTTGGAATAACGTGTTGCCTAACGCATTCAAAAAAATAAGCCATGAAAAAATTCTGGTGGTGCAGCAGTCTGATCCTGGTTATGTTGGTTGCCGGCGTATTCTGGGGTACTTGGTTCACGCTTACACGCAGCCTGGAAACCTTCCCTCCCGATCAATTTATACGGATCGGGAAAACGATCATCGATAATGTGGCTGTACCCATGCGGATCCTGATGCCCGCTACCCTGCTGGTACAGTTGCTGCTTTGTTTGGGCTTTTGGAAACAGAAACCGGCTCTCTATTTCTTTGCAGCCTCTTTTATTTTTATGATCATTTCCCTGCTGATTACCCTGATCGTAGAAGTGCCCATCGATAACCAGATCAAAACCTGGACAGCAACCACCATTCCCGGCAACTGGATGGCACTACGGGCAACCTGGAAAGAATTTCACTTTTTCAGAACCCTTACCAGTATACTAAGTTTTGTATTACTTACCATCCCCGTTTTGTTCCGGCACAGAAGCAGATCCCTTTACCGGTAACTATAGATGGTCATGGCTCAACGGCTGATGGAAAGAACTGACAACGGTAGGTCTTAAAAGGGTGGAGAAAAGGGACAGCCCGGGTATCCATATACCCGTAATTTCTGGTGAAGGCGGAAGATAGCATGAAGCGTATTTGTCCTACATTTGAGTTGTATACCGCATCACCAATCGCCTGATTTCAAGTTTATGCTCAAGAACCTCAATCTTAAAACCTTCAATCTCTTCGATTATCTCAAAGAGCAGCAGCGGCAATACATGAGCGTACCGTACCTGCTGGCCGACAAAGACACCTACCGTGATGCCCGCGTGCGCTTTCCCTTCCGCACTTTTACCTATGGCATCGGCATCACTTATTCCGGCGGCGGCGATCAATTCCGGATCGGCAGTATGGATTACGAGGTCAAAGCCGGCAGCCTCACCACCATCGGCCCCGGTATCGTATCCCACTGGATGGGCGATTATACCGCGGTACACGACACGGTTTATTTTACCGAAGAATTGTTTTCCGATACGCTCCGGGTATCCTTTCTTAAATCGCTGCCCTTTTTTATGCCCGGTGGCAATCACGTTATTGCATTGCCTCCCGGGCAGGTAGCGGAGCTGGCCACCCTGTTTGGTACCATCAAAACCTTTAATAAGGATAAGGAGGTGATCGCCGGCCTGGTATATGCCCTGCTGATGCTCGTTAAAAAATACCATAACCTGCAGCATGGCGAGGCGCAGGCCGGCGGCTCGCACCAGGAGCAGCTGGCCGCCCGTTTTCGCCAGCTGCTGGCACAGCATTTTGCCACGCAGAAAGATGTCGGCTTTTATGCAGCGCAGCTCCATATTACTCCCAAATACCTGAGCGAGGTTTTGCTGGCCCAGCTGGGTAAGCCCGCCAAGACGCTTATAGACGAATACATTGCTATGGAAGCCAAAAGCCTGCTGCGGCAAACCACTATGTCGGTACAGGAAATAGCCTATACCCTGGGTTATGAAGACGGCTCTTATTTTGCCAAAGCCTTTAGAAAATGGGAAGGACTCACCCCTGCCGCCTATAAAAAGCTGTAAGTAATATTTGCCCGCAGAAACCGAAAAAATGACCATTTTACCCGCCCTTTGCACCTGTCCGCATGGCCTTACCGGATGCATCTTTGCAGTGTTGATCCTTTAAAAACAATCAACAAAAAAATATGAGCACAGCAAACACTTTCCGCATCGAAGTAAGCCAATCCGTACTGGACGATCTGCAGGATCGCCTGCAAAAAACACGCTGGACCGACGAGCCCGCCGATGCCGGCTGGAACTATGGTACCAATCCCGCTTATCTCAGGGAGCTGGTGACCTACTGGCAAAAAGATTACGACTGGCGCCGCCACGAGGCTATGATCAATACGCTGCCCCATTTTAAGACGGAGATCGATGGCACCGGCATCCATTTCATCCATGTAAAAGGCAAAGGTCCCGATCCTAAGCCCCTGCTCCTGACCCACGGCTGGCCCGACAGCTTTTTACGCTTTTATAAAGTGATCCCCATGCTCACCGACCCTGCCCGCTTTGGCGGCAGCGCAGACCAGTCTTTTGATGTCATTATTCCCTCTTTACCCGGCTTTGGCTTTTCGGATAAGGTGGCGCTCAATACTGACCAGGTTGCGACGCTTTGGACAAAGCTTATGACCGGTGTGCTGGGCTATGAGCAATACGTAGCGGCCGGTGGCGATATAGGCGCCATCGTTACCAAATCGCTGGCCAACCAGCAGCCGGATCGTGTAAGCGCCATACACCTTACCGATGTAGGTTACCCCACGGGTCAGGAAGACTGGGCCACCATGTCGGCGCCGGAGCAGGAATTTGGCCGCTACATACAGCAGTGGTGGTACACCGAAGGCGCTTATAACATGATCCAGTCTACCAAGCCGCAGACCCTGGGCTATGGCCTTAATGATTCGCCCGTGGGACTTGCTGCCTGGATACTGGAAAAATTTTACAGCTGGAGCGACAATGGCGGCAATATCGAATCCTGCTTTACCAAAGATGAGCTGCTTACCAATATCATGATTTACTGGGTCAGCGAGACCATCAATACTTCGGTACGCAGCTACCTGGAAAATGCACGTGCTGCCTGGTCCGGCACTCCATCACCATCGGCGCAATATGTGAAGACGCCTGCAGGAGTAAGCATTTTCCCGGCCGAGGCACCCATGCCGGTAGAATGGGCGCAGCGTATGGTCAACGTGCAGCGGTTTCATAAAATGGCTAAGGGCGGCCACTTCGCCGCATTGGAAGTACCGGAAGACTGGACTGGCGAGCTGCGCAGCTTTTTCTACAGCCTGTAGCTGAGCCAATCTTTTACAGCAAGTCCCCGGTAAAGAAAAGCGAAGCACCGTTTTTCAAGCCGGGGACACTGGCATCATGCCTGGGATGAAGGCTGTTTTAATGCCACTGTTTTATTGCTGAGGCGCCCATTTTTCAGGGCGTACCCCTCCCGATAGCTATCGGGACCAGCGCTGCGCAAAGGATCCGCTAAGGCCACAATGGTTATACAGCCAACACTTATATCGCTGCGCCTGGCGAACATTGCGAAACCCTTGCCCCCGTTGCGTTAAAAAAGGAACCCGGATCTGCGGGCTGTACACCGTTCAAAGAACTGAAGGAAATAAGATCATTAAAGCCTTCTTTGCAGTTCTGTAATACAGCTTTAACGCAATGCGCGCAAAGAATCCGCTAGGGTCGCAATGGCGATACAACCAACGCTATATCGCTGCGCCTGGCGAACATTGCGAAACCCTTGCGCCCGTTGCGTTAAAAAAGGGACCCGGATCTGCGGGCTGTATACCGTTCAAAGAACTGCAGGAAATAAGATCATTAAAGCCTCCTTTGCAGTTCTGTAATACAGCTTTAACGCAATGCGCGCAAAGAATCCGCTAAGGTCACAATGGTTATACAGCCAACACTTATATCGCTGCGCCTGGCGAACATTGCGAAAGCCTTGCGCCCTTTGCTGTTTTGTAGCAAAAGCTTAAACGCAAAGGCCGCAAAGAATCCGCTAAGGCCGCAATGGCTATACGGCTAACACTTATATCGCTGCGCATAGCGAACGTTGCGAAACCCTTGCGCCCCTCGCGTTAAAAAAGAACCGCGATCTGCAGCGAAGATGACCTGTGTCCACCCCCCGCGTGTCATTTTTCTGCTGACACTATTTTGGGTGACACAAAGTTGTGTCAACCCGTTTTGTGTCATCGTAAAGCTGACACAGTTTTGTTTGACACACCCCTTACCGGGGGACACGCCCCCAAAAAAAAATCTCATAACCTCCTATTCATTTATGGCAGCTTCCTGTTAGTACGGCTTCCGCATCGCTTTTTTTGCCCGCTTTCCGAAAAATTATTTTATCTTTGTAACTAAGATAATCAGTTAAGAAGATAAAAATGACAGACAAGGTTATACAGCTAAGAAAGCTCAGCCAGGCTTACGCCTATACCTCCATCCGTATGCACGAGGCCGTGGGGCGCAAGGCCGGGCTGTCGGGCACCGACCACAAGTATCTCGGCTTCCTGCTGCAGAAAGGCCCTATGACGGCGGGCGAGCTGGCGGAAATTACGGGCCTTACCACCGGCGCGGTGACGGGCCTGGTAGACCGGTTTGAAAAGAAAAAGCTGCTGAAGCGGCAACCGGATAAGGCGGACCGGCGCAGGATCATCATCGTACCCAACGCCGATAAAATAAGGACCTTGCTGCAGCCCCTGTACCAGGACTTCCAGGATGATACCGACCGGCTTTTCGCCTCCTTTTCTGCCGCCGGGCTGAAGACTCTGGAAACGTACTTTGCAAAAGCGATCGACATGATGCAGCATAAAACAGATCAACTCAATCAAAAATAATCCGATGGAATTTAACCCCAACAACCCCGTTATCCAACGCTGTATGCAGGGCCTGGACCTGGCAGAAAAAGGTCAGCCCGAAGCAGCAGCCCCGGCATTCCTGCAGGCATGGAATGAGGCCGGCAACGATTTTGAAAAATTTATTGCCGCACATTTCATGGCGCGGTACCAGCAGGATACGCGCGACAAATTAACCTGGCTGCAAGCCGCTTTGCAGCATGGATTAAGCGTTAACAGCGATGCGGTGAAGAGCGCACTGCCCTCCCTGTATACCAATATGGCGCAGTGCTATGCAGCCCTGAACGATGCAGATAATGAAAAAAAATACCTCGGGCTGGCCGCATCGGCTGTTGAGCAATTGCCGGACAAAGGACCTTTTTATCATGGTACCCGGGCCGACCTGCAGGTGGGCGACCTGTTGGTAGCGGGCGGCGTATCCAATTACCAGAGCGATGTGGTCATGAACCATATTTACTTTACCGCCCTGGTCCATGGTGCGGGGCTGGCGGCTGCGCTGGCCAATAGCGGTGGACGCGAGCGGGTGTATATCGTGGAGCCTACGGGCAGCTTTGAAAATGATCCCAATGTAACGGACAAAAAGTTCCCGGGTAACCCCACCCGTTCCTACCGCAGCACGGCACCGCTGAGGATCGTTGGCGAGGTAACCGAATGGGACCGGCTTACACCGGAGCAGCTGCGCCAGTGGCGGGAAAAGCTGGCGAATAACAAAGGGGAAATTATTAATTAAGAAGGCCGTGCGCCGCCTGGGGGAAAACCACTCCCATTTAGTAGATCCTTTCCGCATCTTTCGGCAGCTGCTGTACATGCTGCATATAGGCTGTCACATTTTTATCCCAGTCTGCCGGATAAGTATAGCCCAATTTTGTAGCCACTGATTGCGCTGAAGTTCTAAAAAGATCCTGCATCGTGTATACAGCCTGCCAGATCTGTTGCAGATCAGCAACCGGGTAAGTGGCCTGCAGCTTTTCATACATGGCTGGTTCAAGGTAGCGCTGGTAATACTTTCCAAATTTGCCGGTGTTTACATTGAAGTTGTACCGGCAACCCACGTACCAGTCCATCATTTGCAGCAACGCACCGCGGATTACCTGGTTGATGAGCTCCTGGGCCAGGATCACCTCTTCCCTCCACAGGCCTTTTGCCAAACCGGCATTGGTATACCAGAACTCATTGCAGCAATCGATGAAAGAGCGTTCTGTGGGCATTTGTACTACATAGCCGGCATCACTGGCGGGCGGAAGGGGGATGTTCTTAAAGAGTCCCGTTTTATCCCATAGCACCTTACAAAGACTGTCGCTGGTAAATTGCTTCAGCCGTTCAAAGGGTACCATAGTGAGGTCGATGCGGTTGCCGTCTTTAAACTGTAACAGGTAAGAAAAAGCGCCCTCCAGTTCGGGTGACGGCGGATACAGTTCCATCGCTTCCGGCAGCTGCATGATCATCCGTTCACCAAATACATCTATCCAACTGTGGTCTTTCAGAAAAGAAGACAATTCTGCTACTACATAAATGATGTCAAAATCCTGGAAAATATCCGGCGTTACATTCGGATTGGAGCGCGATCCATCCTGTAATACCGCCAGTATCCGGGGATCCGTTGCCACCTCCAGTATTAATTCCATCATTTCCGTTTCGCTCCTGCTTATCATAGTATTATGGTTTGTTCAAATGTAAAGATAATTTTTAGGAGGCGGATAACGACCGCCTTATACGGGCTTCGCTTCCTGATGATCCATCCGGCATAGGAAACTGGCCGCCGTCACCGGCCATCATAATCGTACACAAGATCATTAAACGTTTGAAAGGGCTGCTCCTAACGCATGTTTTTTGAATGTTCCTTCAATAGCTCCAGTTCACTCCTGCTCAAACTGTCCATTCCTTTTTTATGGATCTTATCCAGGATCCGGTCGATCTCCTTCTGGGTGTTATTTTTTTCTTCGTTGTAACGGTCCTCGATCGAGTAATTCTTATGATGTGTTTTAAACCAAAGATTGTCGATGATCAGCGTATGCGGATGTTTGATGATCATCCAGATAAACGCTATTACCGGAACCATGATGACCAGGATGGTGATATAGTTTTGAATCGCTGCCGCCGGTTCCAATATTAAAGCTGCAAGCATACCCACCAGGGCACCGCCCAGGTGCGCATCATGTCCTACATTATTCCTCACCGACCGGATTCCATAAATGGAAAACAGTACATATAAAATCCCGTACAGCCAACCGGGAATAGAAAACGGAAGTCCGAAAAAACCAACTCCCATACCCGGAAAAAGAGCAATCGATGCAAAAATGATTCCGCAAATGGCTCCGGAAGCGCCTGCCGAGCTATAGCCACCATGGTGCCGGTGAATCAGGAGCGAAAGTAATCCGCCACCAATCAGTCCGGAAAAATAAATGACCAAAAATTGCAGCTCACCCAGGTTGTATTCGATCATCCCGCTAAAAGCATACAGACTGATCATATTAAAGATGAGGTGCACCCAGCCAATATGCAGGAATCCGGATGTAACCAGGCGTTTGTATTCTTTATTGACCAATATCTTATCTACCTCAAACTGATATTTGTTGAAAAATAACGGGTTGGTAAACCCTTTATAAGAAAAAAGAAGGTTCAGCAGGATCAGCAGGAGTCCAATAATTCCGGTATTTGTCATGAGCAGGAGGTTTTATATCGTTGATGACTCAAAAATAGGCGAATGACTGCATTCATAAAAAGATCACCCAAATTTTTATCCCGGTAGCCGATACCCGCCCTTTTAAACCGATTTTATCATTGCGCTCCGTAATGATGCTTCTACCCCACCGCTGACGTTGATAAAAGATCATCCGGTTTCTACTCAGATACAGGGCTTGTATATGCATTAAAATTTTCGTAAATTTATAACTGCGGCAGTCGTATTCCTGAACAATTTCTATTATACCCTTCAAAGCACGGCAATATGAAACGCAATCATTTCATTTCTGCGGTACTGGCCACCGTTCCCCTGTTTGCGTGGATGAATGCAAAAACAGCAACAATCCTGCAAACTATAAAGGGGTTTAAAGTGTCTTCCGGACAGGCCCGGTTTGGGATCCATTATAAAATGAAGGGAGTAACCCTCAACATGCTTGATATTAAAATATCGGGCAGAGACACCGGCGGCGGATTGGCTGTTTTTGAGCAAACCAGTTTAACTTACAAAGGCGGCCCGCCTCTGCATATACACCTGAACCAGGATGAATGGTTTTATGTATTGGAAGGGAAATACCGGTTCCAGGTGGGTGACGATCTATACGATATGAATGCGGGCGATACCATTTTTTTGCCCCGCCAGGTGCCTCATGCTTTTATCCAGCTTACTGAAAAAGCCAGGGTCATTGTTTCCTACTGCCCCGCCGGCCGTATGGAGGATTTCTTTGCGGTAACCAGCCAGTGGACAACTGCACCTACCAGGGAAGCCATCGCCGGCGCTTTTGCAGATCATGAAATGAAAGTAGTGGGTCCACCGTTAAAAGCGGGGTAAGCTTCTGTATATGGCGGAGCCGATTTTTACTTCCAATCCTTAAGCGGAACAATCGTTGCATCTACCTTCGATACATTCTTTTCCGGAACCAACCGCACAACAAAGCGTTTGCTACTGCTTGCCGGCAGTTTCGTTTCAAAACCCACCAGCAGGGTGCCGGGGTTGGGGGCATCATAGTCATTAAGGGGTGCCGTGCTCCAGGTCTTTACGGTCACCGGCTGATCGGCCAGGATCTGCATCCGGAGCGTTTTGCCGTTCTTTTTTAATACCACTTCACTGGATGATTTTATTTCCACATTTGCGGAAGTGAGCATGCGCCACTGCATTGTTACGGGATGATTGCCGGTTTCGATCTCATCCTGTATCACCCCATACGCCTTATCCTTCAGAGCCACACCCCTTATCGCTTGTTTTACCTGTCCTTTATACACGGGTGACAGATCCGATTGGGCAAAACTGAACTCCGGATGGCTGCCATAACGTGTAATAGCCGTAACGCCTTCCATACGCTGCAAACTGTCATCAAACGTAAGCGTACTGTGTGCATAATTGGTATACCGGAAAACGGTCCAGCGCTGGGAGTTTTGTGTGCGTTGCCAGATATTCAGGCCTTTTGATTCCAGTGACTCATAGTTCTGCATACCAAAATCCATTCCCCAACGCACACCATCCGCCTCAAACACAAAGGAGCCTTCATCCATATGGGCGTGGTTCACAAAGGGAGAACCCGCTTTAAAGCCCAGGAACAATGCATCCGGGTTGGTCCAGCTGGTACGCATCATAACTACCGGGCTGGCACCGTCCCCCTCCCAGAATGTTTTCTCCGGCGGCGCAACGTTCGCTTGCGTCAGTTGTTTTCCCCAAACCAGGAGCGTTGGTAAAAAACGATCACCTTCCAGCGCCTTTTTGTTTTTCTCATTGCGAAGGTATTGAAGCTCGTTCCAGGCCAGCGAAGACCGTTTTAATTTTTTCGCAAACCACAACATCGCCCCGTTGGATTCGGCACCCGGACCAGAATCGGCATAGTTAAACGGAAGTCCGCTGGGAGCGATCATATGCTGAAAATAATCAGCTGTTTTAAGAAACCCCGGCAAGGCGCTCAGTCCTTCATCGCTTCCGGTTAATTGTTCCAGCGCATCCAGGAAGAATACATTGTAGGTAGTGCCGTAACTCCAGTAACCATAACCTTCAGGATAAGCGCCATCCGGTGCATATTGTTTCATCGGGATCTTTATCGATTCAATAGCACGGCGGACTACCTGGCTGCATTGCTGCGGATCCGATTCATAAATAGCCCAGGCGCCATACGCCAGCCCGGTATTGCAAACCTGGTTCCAGTTGTTTTCTACCTTGAGCCAGTAGTTGTATTTTGAATCAAAGGAAGTGCGGATCCCTTTCTCCAGGATCGCGTCTTCGATCTTCTTTCTTGAATCAGGGGAGAGATCATTGTACAACCAGTCGTAACCAATGGCCGCTGCCATGGTCATCTCTGCAACATCCAGGTAATGTGTGGGATTCCAATCTGCAAAGGAACTGATCGTTAATAATTGTTGGGTTGCTGCATCCCGGTAGGTTTTATTCCCCGTCATTCGCCAGGCATACGAAAGAAAAAAGATCCTGCGGATCGCCTCACGGGAAACCGAAAGCAGTCGCTTCCCGATTTTTTTATGCTCCAGCGGCGGCGCTGTACAGATGCGGTCAGATGCTTCCAATAGCAGATTGTGCACGCGTTTCAGATCCGGGTTCTGATCAATCGCCCGCTTTACCTGCGCTTCTTCGCCTTTCATAAGCAGCAGCCGCGGATGTGCTTTACCCGATACTCCATCCGTAATCTTTTCCTGTGAAAATACAGGGGTACTTAATAAAAGCAACAACCAGCAAATCATGTGCGCAATCGGTTTCATAACTCAAATTTGGGACTAAAAATACTTAAGTAATCAGGATTATTACCAGAACCTTGTATTTTTTATTATTTTGCCCGTTGATCTTTTAAATTTTAAACTTCCGTTAATGAAATGCTTTCTTAAACTGGGCATTGCTGCCGGGCTGATGTGTTGTTTTTTAAATGTAAGTGCTCAAAAAGATATGCGGGCGCTCATTAAAAAAGATGAAGCTTTTGCAGCCAGCCAGTACAAACTGTTGATGAAAAATATACCGGCCGATAAAATGCCCCAGAACTACGATCCGGCCAAAGACAAACTGGTAACATCCAGCATCGATTGGTGGACCAGTGGTTTTTATCCCGGTACCTTATGGCTGATCTATAAAGCGACCAGGGATCCGCAGATTCTGGCCGAAGCAAAGCAACGGCTGGTATTGGAGGAGCCTATGAAATACTACACAGGGAATCATGATATTGGTTTTATGATCTTTTGCAGCTTTGGCAATGCTTATGCCATCACAAAAGATCCGCATTATAAAGCGGTGATCCTTACCGCTGCGGAAACAGCTACCAAACGGTACAAACCAGGAATGAAGGCCATCCAGTCGTGGAACAAAAGTAAAAAGTTCAACGCCCCGGTAATCATCGACAATATGATGAACCTCGAAATGCTGGAATGGGCTTCCCGCAACGGCGGCAGCAAGCGATTGGCCGAAATCGCGGAAAACCACGCCAACACAACGTTGAAAAATCATTTCCGCCCGGATGGCAGCAGCTATCATGCAGTAGACTATGATACCGCTACCGGAGCCGTTTTAAAAAAGGTAACGCACCAGGGATACGCTGATGAATCGGCATGGGCACGCGGACAGGCATGGGGACTTTACGGTTATACCATGATGTACCGTTTTACCAAAAAACCGGAATACCTGGCGCACGCGCATAAGATCGCTGCGTTTATCCTGAATCATCCCAACCTGCCGAAGGATAAAGTACCCTACTGGGATTTCAATGCACCGGATATCCCAAATGCTCCCCGGGATGTATCGGCCGCAGCGGTAATGGCTTCAGCCCTGCTGGAGCTGGCACAATACAGCAATCCAAAACAAAAAGCCAGGTATATTGCCGACGCCACTACCATGATCCGGTCGATGTCTGCCACCTATAAATCCAAACCGGGAGGCAGCAAGGGATTTATCCTTACACAGAGTGTTGGACATTTGCCGGGGAAATCGGAAGTAAATGTATCCCTGTCCTATGCAGATTATTATTATATGGAGGCCTTGGCCCGGTATAAGGAATGGGCGCTGAAATAGGCATACTATATAGCCCCGGTCATCCGTTCGTATATAATAAAAAAGATCCCGGCTACTTTGTAACCGGGATCTTTTTTATAGCTTCTTCATTTTATACTAACGTACGTACACCTTCTGCAATCACGGAAGAGAATACACCTGGTTTGTAACCGATCTTTTCTTCATACGCTGCTGTTACCTTTTCCGCAAAATCATCAAAGCTTTCCTGTTTGATGAGGGCGATGGCACAGCCGCCAAAACCGGCGCCGGTCATCCTTGCACCAATACAGTCTTCATAGGTTCTGCAAAAATCAACAATGGTATCCAGCTCGATCCCGGATACCTCGTACAACTGCTGAAGGGAATCATGCGAAGCATACATTAGTTTTCCAAACGTTTCGATATCACCACCGGTCAATGCATCCTTTGCCTTTTTTACGCGCTCATTCTCTGTGATCACATGCAAGGCCCGCTTTTCCAGTACCGGATCATTGAGCAGTGCTTTGTGCTGTTCAAAATCTTCTACGCTGATCTCTACAAGATGCTGTACCGAAAATTTATCCTGAAGCCGTTTCAATGCTTCGCGGCATTCGCTGAAACGTTCGTTGTACTTAGATTCTACCAGCTTGCGGGGTTTATTGCTATTGATGATCGCCAGTACATAATCACCGATCTCAAAAGGCAGGTATTCATATTCCAGCGTATCCGTATTTAATAAAACGGCATGTGCTTCCTTTCCTACGGCCACGGCAAACTGATCCATAATACCGCTGTTGAGTCCCATAAAATCATTCTCCACCCGTTTACCCAACAGGGCCAGGTCTACTTTTGAAAGTCCGCCGCTAAACAATTCATTCAATGCAAATGCGGTCAGCACTTCAATAGATGCGCTGGATGACAGTCCGGATCCAATGGGAAGATTGCCCGAAAACAGGAAATCGAGCCCGGTGATCTCCTTTCCTTTTTGCTGAAACTCATGGATCACACCCAGGGGATAGTTAAACCATTCCGGGCCCTGCTTACTGTACCCATCCTGGCTAAACGCGATCTCGGCCGACTCCGGAAAATCCAGCGCGTGAAAACGGAATTGCCGGTCTTCATTTTTCGCCACCAGTAACGTGGTCCCCAGCGAAATGGCACAGGGCATTACCTGTCCTCCATTATAATCAATATGTTCCCCGATCAGGTTTACACGGCCCGGGCAAAAGAAAATATGTGCTGCCGGTTTATGGTAAATTTTTTCAAATTCTTTTTGCAAATCTCCAATGGTCATAACAATTATATTATTTTTATCAAAATTAAACGTTCATGATTGAAATAACTGAGCAGCTTGCTACGCAGCATCCCAACGGAAAAGATGTGTATGTGTTCACCCTCAAAAACGGTTCCGGTACAGAAGCAACGGTTACAAATTACGGAGCCATTATCATGTCGATAAAAGTACGGAAAACGGATGGAACTTTTAATGATATTGTTTTAGGATTTGATACCCCACAGGAATACTGGTCGGAAGCATACTTTAAAAATTATCCCTACTACGGCGCCGCTATCGGACGTTATGCCAACCGGGTTAACCATGCAGCAATCACTATTGATGGCAGGGAATATCGCTTAAACAGCGCCAGTCCTGGTTACCAGCTGCACGGTGGCGTGGAAGGCTTTGATAAAAAAGTTTGGGATAAGGTTTCTGCAACCGATGGCCATGTGGTATTGCAATACGTAAGCCCGGACGGTGAAGAAGGCTATCCCGGCAATCTTACGGTGCAGATCATTTTCTCCCTGAACGAAGACAATGAATTCAGCTACGAATACCGGGCAACAACCGATCAGCCTACAGCCGTGAACATTACCCACCACAGTTATTTTAACCTGAACAACGGTAAGGGCCGCATCGACCAGCAGCACCTACGCATTCATGCTTCGAATTACCTGGAACAGGACGCCAACTATTGCACTACCGGAAATGTGCTCCCTGTAAAAGGCACCCGGAACGATTTCAGCAACTGGAATGAAACCGGCAATATAGAAAACCCGGAGCTGGGTATCGATATCAGTTACCCGCTGGATAACCCGGGCATACACCAGGTTGCAGCCGAGGCATGGTGCGATGAGGAAGCGATAAAGTTAGAAGTATATACTACCGAACCACTGGTACATCTTTACAATAGCTATGGTTCACCGGAGATCAAAGGAAAGAACGGGCAACCATACACGGCCTTCTCTGCTTTCTGTTTTGAAACCCAGGTGCATCCCAACGCGATTAATATCCCCTCCTTCCCCAATACAGTGTTACGTCCGGGTGAAGTATACCAGACAAAGACGACGTACCGGCTTACGGAGAAGGAAAAGCAATAGTTTTTAGTTTTCAGTTATCAGTCTTCAGTTATCAGTCTTCAGTTGATCAATACTGAGAGCTAATGGCTGATGACTGAAGACTAAATCGTAGCCAGGTCAATTACAAACCGGTACTTTACATCACTTTTTAACACGCGTTCGTAAGCCGCATTTACATCTTTGATATCGATGAGCTCGATGTCGCTTACGATGTTATGTTCCGCACAATAGTCGAGCATTTCCTGCGTTTCCGGAATGCCGCCAATGGAAGATGCCGTTAACACCCGGTTGCCCCGCATTAAACTGCCGCCGGCAATGCTCAGCGGTTCAGGAGGTAATCCAACACAGATCTGTACACCGTTTGTTTTGAGCATCTGCAGGTACATATTGTAATCATGGGGAGCGGAAACCGTATCGATAATAAAATCAAAATAACGGTCGAGGTTTTTTACCTGTACAGGATCTTTGGTAAGCACAAATTTATGCGCGCCCAAACGTTTGGCATCGGCTTCCTTGGAAGGAGACGTGCTGAGCATGGTTACCTCCGCGCCAAAAGAAACCGCAAATTTCACCGCCATATGTCCCAGTCCGCCCAGGCCCAATACACCTACCCTATGCCCCTTTCCTACCTTCCACTTACGCAACGGTGAATAGGTGGTGATCCCCGCACAAAGCAGCGGGGCCACTCCCTTCAGGTCCAGTTTATCCGACACATGCAGTACAAAATGCTGATCACAAACGATCTTATCGGAATATCCGCCGTAGGTAACCGACCCGTCTTTATCCCGCGAGTTATAGGTCCATACGGTCTGTTTATTATCGCAGAACTGCTCCTGTCCATGGTTACAGCTATCGCAATGCTGGCATGCGTTAACCATACAGCCGATACCGGCCAGTTCGCCTACCTTAAACTTAGATACGTTTGCGCCAACCGCAGTAATCCGGCCAACGATTTCATGTCCTGGTACAATCGGGTAAATGGCAGGGCCCCACTCACTGCGCACCTGGTGAATATCTGAATGGCAGATGCCGCAATATAGAATATCAATCAGCACATCATCTGCACTCAATTCCCGGCGTTCAAAATCCCAGGGTTGTAAAGCATCTGTTTTACTGTGGGCGGCGTATCCTTTTGCGTTTATCATTGTTTGTTTTTTAGTGAGATGTCTTTTGTTTATAGTGAGAAGTTTTTAGTGAGACGTTTGTGTTGCTACTTATTAAATTCCGGGACGGCCTGAAGTTTCGGGCGCCGGTTCTACCATCTCAATTTTCAGTATATAAAGGTAACGGGAATTCGGATGCTGATCGTTGCCATGGGGGAAAATTTGCGGCCACAGGAGCACGGGGTCTGTAATTTTTTTAGCTTGCTCTATTGACTAAAATAGTCCATTTCCTCTTTCAGATCCAGGAAGGGGTATTGCTCTGTCAGGCTCCGGGCTTTTTCATACTGTGCTTTCAAAAACTGCTGATGCGCCTTTGTTTGGGGATGAAAAGGTTTGTGCCTTCTGGCGATCATCAGGGGGCGGATCGCCTTCATGAGCTGCCGGGACGTTTCGTCGATGCAGCTTTCTGTAAATTTTTCCAGCACAAATTCCGTAGCAGGATAGTTGGGATGTGTCAGATCCACGTCGTAAAACCGGTAATCCCGCAGTACATCGATTACCAGTTCATAGGCCGGGAAGTAATGCAGTCCTTCAAATTTATGCACCATATGGTGTACGGCTTCAATCAGCCGGGCCTTGCTCCGGTTATTGGCCACCACACCATCCCGGAGATGGCGCACCGGGCTGATGGTAAACAGCAGTTTGGCACCGGGATTAAAGATGCGGATCCGGTGGTAAAGGTTATCCAGCAGGGAAACGGTTTCCTCGATCTCCAGCATTTTCTTATCAAACCATTGTCCGGGTGCCCGGTGACAATTGGCCACTTTTAGTCCGCATAATTCCGCCTGCGGATTATTGGCGTTGAGCCGGTAGGAAAAAGAAGATCCCAGGGTAATAATAATCCACCCCGCTTGTTTTAAGAACCGGTGTGCCGTTTCCAGTGCCTCGTTCATCTGGCGCAATACCGTTTCCCTATCCGTACCGGAGAAGCGGGAATGATGATGCCAGGATTGCCATACTTCATTCAGGTAAAAGAGATCCGCTTCCCTATAGGGCTTATTTTCTATATAACGGATCAGGCTGTGGTATACACTGGCCGGGTCAAACAGGATCCCGTGCGGATTCTGAAGCGTTTTAAACTTGTGCTCGGCCAACGCATTGCCGATATGCTCTGTAAAACAGGAGCCGATCAGCAAGATATCATCCGTATACCGGATCGGTGGCAACAGGGGTTCCATCTGTATGGGGGCCATAAAGTCCATTCCGCAAATATCCGGAATTTACGATTACGGCCCTCATTGTGATCTTCTGATACTTATTTCATAAAGGAATTTACGCAAAACCGTAGATCATGCCCGGGGCGTGACAAGTTGAGCAGATCCGGCGGCAGCTTTAACAGGGATCAAAAATAGCGCAATCAGTGCACCTGTGGCAACTATAAAAAATCGCTAAGGCAACGGCATTGGTTCACGATCTCCAGTACCCTGTTCATATAAAGAACAGGCAGCCGATACGCCATTCCCACATTCTCAAATTTTCAAATTACAACTTCCTCACAGTGCCAACGACACATGCACCATTACCCGGTTATTGGCCTTAACAATACCGTTGGCCAGGTTCTGCGAAAGCGGTGTTTGAACATTGGCACCGATCGCAATTTTTTTATAGGCCGTTTCCAACCCGGCAGTTCCCATCAAAAGATTTCCTCCTGATACCGTAACCAGTACATCATTATCCACGTCGGTCTGTCCTTTTTCATATTGTACACCGGCATTGGGGGCAATCATCAGTTCCCCGGCGATCCTGATTTTATAGTAGGCCTGTGCATTCAGATTGAGCTTGTTTCCATAACGGTAATCATACCGGTTATTCGTGTTGATCTTGTAGTGCGCATTCAGGTTAATGCCGGCATCCTGTACCCGCAGATCGTACATTCCATTCAGGGAAAAATCGGTACTTCCGGAACCCAGCTGAAAAAGATTGGCGCTTTCTCCTGCCGCGCTTTTATCCGCAGGATTATATTTTCCGGTGGCCAGCTTTATGCCTCCGCCTAACCAAAGACTTTGCACCAGGAGCTTGTTCCCCACCGGTTCCCGTTTATTGATCAGCTGGTAAAATGCCGATACGGTTACATCACCGGCACCGCTCTTTGTAAGGTTTTCATCCTGGTTACTACGCCGGTTGCTGCTGTAGGGAATCACAGCCATTACCCGTAACTTTTCAGAAATGTTCCATCCGCCCCAGGCTTCCAGGGTACGATACTGCTCCGAGGTAGTGAGATACGTTTGTTGCCCGCCCACGCCCAGGTGGCTTAAAAGCGCATTATGACGGTAGCGCAGTCCGAAAATATGCCGGTGAAAATCCGGAAGGATGCCGATATAATCATTCCCCACTCCGCAGCCGCAAATATCACAGGCGGCAGCCGGTTTTGAAAATGCGCCGGCGGCAATTAAAAAGAAAAGCAGGGTTTTTATCCATTGTTTTTTCATTGTATATTTTTTTGTGTGTTGAACAATGCGGTATTGCTCTTTCTTTCGCTTGTTTACATACATGCAGGTGAAACGTACCCGGCGTTACTGCTCCGCTAAACGTTTATCGGTAATAAATGCCCGGTCGTTCAACGTATTCAGAAAGGCCAGGATCTCTTTCCGCTCGCCGGCTGTTAGTGCAATCCCTCCCGCGGGCAGCAGCGGATCGAGGTTTGGCGTGTCCTTTATGCCGGTGCTATAATGATCCAGTACTGCCTCCAGCGTATAAAACCGGCCGTCGTGCATGTAAGGCGCGGTGTAGGCCAGGTTACGCAGACTGGGCACTTTGAAAAGATACCGGTCTTCCGGCCGGAGGGTTACGGCAAAACGGCCCTGGTCATCATTGGCACCAATACCGATGCCATTGTTGCGGAATGTGCCATCGGTAAACAACGGTTCCCGGTGACAGCCGCCACATTTTTCCGATACCAGTTTGCGCCCTGCTGCTTCTTCGGGTGTAAAAGCGGCATTGCCTTCCTTACGCATCACGCTATCATATTTTGCGCGGCTCGAAACACACATCACCATAAATTGTGATAAGGCTTTCATCAGGTTGCCGGTGTTGATCTGTTCCGTTCCAAATGCTTTTTTGAAAAGTACCCGGTACTGCGGTAACGCCTGTAATTTGCTGACGACATTGGCTACGGTTTCATCCATTTCCTCATGACTGGTAATGGGTGCAACCGGCTGCAGATCCAGGTCGAAAATCCCGCCATCCCACATCAGGAGCGGGCTCCAGGCCAGGTTCATAATGGGCGGTGCATTCCGGCTTCCCAGCCGGTCGTCGATACCATGACTTACATCATGCCCGTGCTGGGTAAAGGCCGAAGACTGGATGTGACAGCTTCCGCAACTGATGGTGCTGTTCCGGGACAAACGGGGCTCATAGAAGAGCTTTCGTCCCAGTTCAAATCCTTCTTTTGTAACCGGGTTGGTTTCAAAATGATACACAGGAACCGGAAAGTTGCCGGGCTGCTGAAACCCGGCAAATATTCCTGCATCCGTTTGAACATTATCACCCGGAAGTTTCCTTGAACAGGCAAATACCAGCACCATCAGGGTGCCGGTCACTGCAATATATTTCCGGTTCATTATTTTAATTTTCGGTATGATCGTGTACAAACATCGTTGCATAGTTGTTGGCAATGTTCATACTATAGTCGCTGAACATTACCTGTGGATTGGTGGCAAAATTCACATTGGTGGTACCGTTTAATGCTTTCGAAACATCCACCATCAGGTGAATATTGGCAGCACGGTCTTTGCGCACCTGCGCCATTCCACGGGCCGTAAGATCAACGGTGATCACCTTTATATTATTAATCGTTGGTGCATTATACCCACCGAAACCGCCGATATGATACCGGAACTTATGCTGGCCGGTTGGATCTGCCGGAGCATCCGGCGCGGTTCCTTCCATTTTAAAAAAGATGTATCCGCTGTTCCAGCCCCAGTACATACCATCGTGGCCGCCGGCCCCCGGATCCAGTACTCCGGTACGCTTGCTGATATCCATAGTGCTCCGCAAACTGTCAACGCCTACCGTAAACGTAAGCGAAGTGTAATTACCTTCCGGAACTTTTACACGGGCAAACTTGCTTGCAGGATCATCCTGGCGGATCAGAAAATAGCTGCTGTCCGGGTTTACCGCATACGTGGTCCCATCGGCTTTCTTAACCTGTATGTTGCTGATAAAATACTGCAACAACTGTATCGTATACGGTTGGCCCAGTGCATTGGTATAGGTACCTGTATTTAATACCAGCTTTTGCCCGCCAACAATGTTGTCGAATTCTACCGAAAGCGGCGCCAGTGCGTGCTGGTCATAATTGGGTTCTACCGGGGTTTTAGAACAGGCGGTCAGCAAAATGATCCCGGAAAGCAGGAACATACTAAAAAAAACGTGTAATGATTTCATGTTGAAAAAGATAATAATGTGCCGGGAGATAGCACCTGAAAGGATTAACCGTACACGATCGGGGCTGCCCCGGTCACAAACCGGGATCGCTCGGCATCATGCAGTTCTTTTCCCTCTTCCGGAAACCGGCCGCAGCGTATTATCCGGGAAAGAAGCTTTGAGGCATGTATCTCCAACACTGGTTAAATAATGCTTCCTGAACGCTGCTGCAATTGCTGTTAAGCCTGATTTTCGGCAGCTTCCCGGGGAAGCATAAACAGTACTGAATTTCGTAAAGTGATTGTCCTGAACTATCAGAAAAAAGCGCTGCTTTAGCGATGATTCATGCCTGCTGAATCTCGTGCTATGCATGGCAACACCGCATGTATCATAAAGAAATAGCGAACAGTTATTTTCGACAATCAGACAATATCATCGGGGCGTAAAGCGGGAGGATGAAAGACCGAACGGGGTCTTTTGATCTCCATGCCTATGATGATATGAGCATAAACAGAAGGCTGGCTATGTGTGATAAAAGTAAGTTCGGGAAAAAATGATTTAGAGGAGAGCGTGATCTCATTTTTGAATTCCATCTTCCGCTCCGGGTTCTGCTGACTCTTTTTTTCGTCCTCCTCCATTTGTTTCATCAGCTGGCAATGCCCGTTACAATGCATTTTGGGGCGGAATTTATTTACGCAGTTTTTTGCATATGCCTGCTGGTTTACCCTGTAGTCAATCATCATGATTGTTTTGCTGAACGTTTGCATGGTAAACGTCATCAAAAAAAATAAAGCCATGATTTTTTTAAACAAGGAGGAAATTTTGCACAAAACTATTGATTCCTGTTTAAAGAGAAAAGAAAAATCATCATTAAAATACAGGATCATGATCAGCGGCTATTGTGAAATAGAGAAACGGTCCGGCGTCGTTCATGGCGCGCTTCCCGGCCCTTCCATTAACCGGATGCGATTGATCAGGAACCGGTGAAAAATTTTATCTAATTTTACAGGATGGCGTATCATCAACATTTGTCAAAAGACAAGGTATTAAAAAAGCTGATCAAAGAACAGGGGTTGCATTCCCTGCAGCTGCAGCAAAACATCCTGCTCCGTTTATGTGGTTCTATTATGGGACAACAATTGAGCACAAAAGTGGCCGCCGTTATACGCAACCGGTTCATGGAATTGTTTAAAGGTAAAAAACCAACCGCACAAAAGATCCTGGCCATGCCGCATGAAACCTTGCGCGCTATTGGTTTATCCAACGCAAAAGCCCTCTATATAAAAAACGTTTGCTATTTTTTCATAGAGCATAAACTAACGGATGCTAAAATCCACCGTTTAACAGACGCCGAATTCATCGACCTCATTACCCGGATAAAAGGCGTGGGAAAATGGACGGCGGAAATGCTGCTGATGTTTTCCCTGGGCCGGGAAGACATCTTTTCGATCGGGGACCTGGGACTTCAGAAGGCGGTAGCCGAACTTTATGATATTACCTATACCAATAAGAAGGAATTTGAAATACGCATTCTTTCCGTTACCGAGCGCTGGAAACCCTACCGCACGTACGCGAGCCTGCACCTTTGGCGTTACCTGGATGCTACGCCCGGTTGAAACAGAAATTCCTTTTTTAAATATACCGGCTTATCCTTTGCCTGAATTTCCGTTCAGCATCTTCCGCTTGCGGTAGCTTTCATGACACAGCAGCGCCGCTGTTGACGCCCCCACTCCAAAATGTGTATCGGCAAGGTTTTTGCCATCTCCCCTTACCGCATTAAAAAAGCTTACAAAGTGGTCATGATGCGCCCCCTTGGATCCTTTGGGGCCGTTAAACAGGTATTCGTTATCGGATACTTTCACCGGGTCGCCAGACCATTCCTTTAGCGGGCTGAATGCTGCAATATCGGTTTTACCGGGCGTTTTCAATGTCAGCTGATCCCAACCTACATTCAACAGGCCCCGGGTGCCTTTGATGGTAAAATCGGTGCTTCCCCATTTTTTCGAAACCCCATCGGCCTGGTTGGCAGAAAGCGATAACGTAAATGCACCTTTTTTCTGCACATCCGGATAATCCAGGTAGCCCAGCAATACATCGGGCGTATCCCTGGATCCATCCGTATAATAACGGATGCCTCCCGTGCTATATACGTTTTCCGGTTTGCCCGCGCCCATAATAAAATGCGTGCTTGCAATTACATGCACAAAAAGATCGCCGGCCACCCCGGTACCATAGTCGCTCCAGTTCCGCCAGTTCAAAAAACGTTGTGCATCAAAAGCGCGCTTTGGTGCATTGCCCAAAAAACGATCCCACCAAATGTGTTGCGCTGTTGCATCATCGGGCGCCGCAAATGGCCTTAAAACCTGGGGAGGCGACGTAAACTGTCCCTCAACCTGGGTTACCTGTCCGATGAGCCCCGCCTCCACAATGCGTTTTGCAAGCTGGTTGCCCCAGGACGACATGCCCTGACTGCCCATCTGGAAAATACGCCCGGTCTTTTCCTGTGCTGCAATCAGCGCATGGCCTTCCTGCAACGAATGAATCACCGGCTTTTCACAATACACATCCTTGCCGGCCTGCATGGCTTCTATGGCAATCTTCTGATGCCAGTGATCCGGGGTGCCAATGATGACGGCATCAATATCTTTCCGGTTCAGAATATCCCGGTATTCCCGTGTAAACACCACCTCTTTTCCCGACTGTTGCCGTAAAGCGTCCAGGTTTTTATCATAGATATCGCAAACGCCGGCCAGGGTAGCCATACCGGTTGATAAGGCGGTACGCAGATCGCTGGAGCCCATACGCCCCTTGCCGATAACGGCCAGCCGCACAAGGTCTTTCTTTTGCGGATATTTTTTTATTCCGGTTCCCCCGGACAACTTCGGAAGCGCAGCAACGGCAACGGTACCCATGAACGCGTTGCGGATAAATTTTTTACGGTTGTACATGATAATAGCAATAGTTAATAGGACAAATAATTGAATCGTTATTGGGCAATCAGTAAAAAAAGCGCCCCAAAAAGAAGCGCTTTCACCATCGGCTTATTCTTTCGGATCCGTAGCAATATCCGTTGAAGACTTTTGCGTTTCTTTGGGGTCGGTACCTTTTAAATAACTGGGCAGGTTCAGGCCCGCCATATTAAAGAGATCATTCAGCGGCGGCACCGACTTCATGAGCCCCTGTACAAAATTAGCGGTGGAACCGTTACCGTTTTCACCGTTTCCGCCATCCCATACGGTTACTTTATCAATCTTGATATTTTTCACCGCTTCAACCTGTGTACGTACCAACTCTGGTAGTTTTTCCAGTAACAACAGTTGGAATGCATTGGTAGAATCGCCGCCGGCAGCCTTCACTACCTTATCATACCCGTCGGCCTGTTTGGTCAGGATCTCAAATAAACCCTTTGCTTCAGCTTCCATTTTTGCAAAGATGGCGTCGGCCTCCCCTTTGGCTCTTAAACGGATCCGCTCGGCCTCGGCTTCTGCATCAATAATGGCTTTTTGTTTGGCGATCTGCGCGGGTATTACCACGTTTGCATTCTGTGTAGACCGTTCCCGCTCGGCACGGGCCTGTTCGGCCTTTTGTTCTGCAAGATAGGATTCCTCCAATGCCCTGGCCGATTGTACTTTTTCGGCGGTTACTGCTATCTTCAGTGCCTCTGCTTCTTTTTCCCGGCGCAATGCATCTGAATTGGCAATGGTGATCTTTGCATCATTCTCCCCTTTTACCGCCAGTGAATTGGCCTCGGAAGTAGCAATACGCGCGTCCCGCTCGGCCTCAGCCTTACCGATGGCTTCGTCTTTACCGGCGGCCGCGATACTGATTTCCTTATCTTTCTGAGTGATGGCGATCTTTACATCCCGGTCGCGATTGGTCTCTGCGATCTGCGTATCCTTTTCCCGGTCGGCGATGGCCTTCCCCGTTTCACCGATCTTTGTTTGCTCCGCCACACTCACAATAGCTTCATTGATCGCTTTGGCAGCTGCTTCTTTACCCAGCGCCTCAATATAGCCGGATTCGTCCCGGATATCGGTAACGTTCACGTTAATCAGCTTCAAACCGATCTTTTTCAGTTCGGTATCAACGTTCTTTGAGATATTGTCTAAAAATTTATCCCGGTCGGAGTTGATCTCTTCAATGGTCATGGTTGCAATCACCAGGCGGAGCTGTCCGAACAGGATGTCTTTGGAAAGTTCCTGAATCTGCTCCGGGCTCAATCCCAGTAAGCGTTCCGCCGCATTTCCCATACTTTCCGGTTCGGTAGAAATAGCAATGGTAAAGCGGCAGGGCACATCTACCCGGATGTTCTGGCGGGATAATGCATTGGTCAAATTGGCCTCAATGGAAATAGGCTTCAGATCGAGGTACGCAAAGTCCTGGATCACGGGCCAGATAAAGGCACCGCCTCCATGTACGCAACGGGCGGAACTGCCTCCTGTTTTACCGTAGATCACAAGGATCTTATCAGAAGGGCAGCGTTTGTAACGCGAAATCAGCGATACAATGGTAACAAACAGGATCAGGGCTCCTACAAGGATCAGGATAAATGGTCCGTCGAAATTCATAGTGGGTTGTTTTTTATTAAAGTTTGGTTACAATGAGTACACGGTCTTCAACATCCAGCACCTTAACCCGGGCACCGGATGCCAGGCGTTCTCCGTCGGTAACGGCCAACAGTTCGTAGCTGGTATTGTTATAACTGATCTGGATCTTGCCTACGCCGCTCCGTTGTTCCGGGATGGTTAAATAAACCGAGCCCGACTTGCCAATAAGGCGTTCTGCTTTAAAAGTATTGTCTTCCGTCAGTTTCATCAGCTGGCGGATCACAAAGAAGAACAGCAGCACAAAAAAGATCCCAACCACTACGGCCAGGGCCGTCAGCAGGGCTTTACTTTCAATGGAACGGTAAAAGGCCACGCCGGTCCAGCCAAATCCCATCAGGAAATTAATCAGGTTTCTCAGGGAAAACATCTGGAAAGGCGCATCCGCGCCGGTAAGGTCCCCGTCGAAATCAGCATTGATCCCATCCGCACCGTGGCCGCCGGCAAAAGTGAGTACGGTTTGGATCAAAAAGATCACACTGGTGATAATGGCTACCCACCAGAATCCCTGGAGCAATGAGGGCATCCCCTCAAAAAATGCATTCATATTGTAGATAGATTAGGTACAGCGTTTGTTTAATCATTCGTCAATAGCAGTAATGATGCTTCCTACAAATATATCCAAGTTCAGGGGTTTTCCAATAGTCCCCGCAAAAAAAGAACACCTCAGGTTCCCGCAATGCAACCGGGCGATCGCTGCCGTATGGTGTTGTTGTTAACACCTGCATGCATAAAACATCTGCTGCTGATACGAACTTCAAACGGCTGGTAACTATGGAAAAACCATACAGGCACGTTTTTTTAAAAACTACCTAAAAACAGGTATTTTTTTAGTGCGCAGGGCCCTTACTTTTGCAAAAATTTTTTCCATTATGAAATTGAAAATGACCTTATGTGTTGCACTTGCCTTTACTGCAACTGCTTTATTTGCCCAAAGCGACTACAAACAATCGATCGGTTTACGGTTTGGAAGCGGCTATTATGATGTGGTTTCTGCAGCCTACAAAACCTTTTTAAACGAAGCAGGCGCTTTGGAAGTAAATGCCGGTTTTCACCCCTATGGCGTAACCGGATACCGGTGGGTAAATGCCTCCGCATCGGTGAGCTACCAGCACCATTTCCCGATTAAACCGGTTGATGGATTGAAATGGTTTGTGGGCGGCGGTGTGATGATTGCCAATTCCTTTTCCAGCAATGATGATCATCGTGGATTTAGCGTAGGGCTGTTCCCTACTGCAGGTGCCGACTACAAATTTTCAAAAATTCCGCTGGCCGTTTCTGCTGATGTACGTCCTACCATTCACGTGGTTAAGGCGGTAGACTACCACCACAGTTTTTATCCCAATGCCGGTGTTTCTGCCCGGTATACATTCTAAAACTTACCCCTTATTACTTACGGGCCGTACTTATAGTAAGTACGGCCTTTTTTTTTGACGCCACTGATTTGTTGCCGGCGTTGGGCATAACACCGCGCAATTCAGACCGCCCGGCCGCATTTTCACCTCATTTATACTTTTTTGTACAAATAAAAAACGTACCTTTGCAAAATGAATATGGAAACTGATCAATTAGTGCATAACAATACAGCAGCAGAATCGGATGTTATTGAAAATCATGTAAATAGCGAGTACAAGTACGGTTTTGTTACGGATATTGAGATGGAATCGGCCCCAAAAGGTCTAGATGAAAATACCATTCGTTTTATTTCAGCCAAGAAAAATGAACCGGAGTGGATGCTGGAATGGCGGTTAAAGGCTTTTGCCCAATGGCAGAAAATGAAGCCGCCGCATTGGGCCAATCTGACCTACCCCGATATCGATTTCCAGGATATTATTTATTACGCGGCACCCAAGCAAAAAATAAAGCCCAACAGCCTGGATGAAGTGGATCCCGAACTGATCAAAACATTTGAGAAGCTGGGTATTTCACTGGATGAGCAAAAACGCCTGACCGGTGTTGCCGTAGATGCGGTGATCGATAGTGTTTCCATCGGTACCTCTTTTAAAGAACAACTGGCCGAACTGGGGATCATTTTCTGCTCCATCAGCGAAGCCATCCAGGAACATCCGGAACTGGTGCGTCAGTACCTGGCTTCCGTGGTACCCGTTACCGATAATTTTTACGCCGCATTGAACTCTGCCGTATTCAGCGACGGTTCTTTCTGCTATATTCCCAAGGGGGTGCGTTGCCCCATGGAACTTTCGACCTATTTCCGGATCAATGCCGAAAATACCGGCCAGTTTGAACGTACGCTGATCGTTGCCGAAGAAGGTTCCTATGTAAGTTACCTGGAGGGCTGCACCGCTCCCATGCGTGACGAAAACCAGCTGCACGCGGCCATTGTGGAGATCGTTGCAATGGACCATGCGGAGGTGAAATATTCCACGGTACAGAACTGGTATCCGGGTGATAAGGAAGGCAAAGGTGGTATTTATAACTTTGTTACCAAAAGAGGAATCTGTAAGGGCGTACACTCCAAGATCTCCTGGACACAGGTAGAAACGGGCTCTTCCATCACCTGGAAATATCCCAGCGTAATTTTACAGGGCGATCACTCCACCGGCGAGTTTTACTCCGTGGCCGTAACCAACAATTTCCAGCAGGCCGATACCGGTACCAAGATGCTGCACATCGGTAAAAATACCAAAAGCCGCATCGTATCCAAAGGAATTTCCGCCGGGCAGAGCCAGAACAGTTATCGCGGACTGGTGCGTGTAGGTAAAAATGCGGCCAATGCGCGGAATTTTTCCCAGTGTGATTCTTTATTGTTAGGTGATAAATGCGGAGCGCATACCTTCCCCTATATTGAAGTAAAAAACAATACAGGCGTGGTAGAACATGAAGCCACCACTTCAAAAATAGGCGAAGACCAGATCTTTTATTGCAACCAGCGGGGCATCGATACCGAAAAAGCGGTAGCCCTTATCATCAATGGTTTTGCAAAAGAGGTGATGAACCAGCTTCCGATGGAATTTGCGGTAGAAGCACAAAAGCTGCTGGCGATCAGTTTGGAAGGATCTGTGGGGTAGTTATTTCAAGTTTCAGGTTTAATGTTTCAAGTTATTAAAAACAATATTTCTGAAAATTGAATAACAGGATCCTGGAAGCCTACAATACTTCGAAATAAACGGCTAACCTATGACCATAAAACGTTTTGAAGACCTGGAGATCTGGAAGGATGCGAGAGCACTTTGCAAGGAGATTCATGAGATAATAGTGGAAACAAGTTTAAAGAATGATTTCAAATTATCAGGACAGGTCAAAGGTGCTTGGGGATCGATTATGGACAATATAGCTGAAGGATTCGAAAGAGACGGTAATATAGAATTCAGGCAATTTCTTTCCATTGCGAAAGGTTCTGCCGGAGAAGCAAGATCGCAACTATACCGCATTTTTGATTGTGGTTATATAGATGAACAGCGATTCTTACACCTTAAAAATGAATTGGAACAACTAAGTGGTAAAATCAAAAACTTTATCACCTACCTGAATAAAAGTAGTTTCCAGGGTAATAAATTCAGATCCGGGATCTAACCTGGAACTTTAGACCTGAAACCTGAAACTTAAAATAAAAACGAAAAACTAGGAATAAAAAATGTTAAGCATTAAAGACCTCCGCGCAGGTATCGAAGAACGGGAAATCTTAAAGGGAATTAACCTGGATATTAAACCAGGCGAAGTACATGCTATTATGGGGCCCAACGGCTCGGGTAAAAGCACCCTGGCATCGGTACTGGCCGGTAAACAGGATTATGAAGTAACCGGCGGATCGGTAACGTTTGAAGGAAAGGACCTGCTGGAACTGGCACCCGAAGAAAGAGCCGGCGAAGGAATTTTCCTGAGTTTTCAGTACCCAGTTGAAATACCCGGATTAAGCACCACCAACTTTATGAAAACAGCGGTGAATGAGATCCGCAAATACCGCGGACAGGATGAACTGGATGCCGTTTCTTTCTTAAAGAAAATGAAAGAGAAAATGGCCCTTGTAGAAATTGACCAGTCTATGCTGAGCCGTTCACTGAATGAAGGCTTTTCCGGTGGTGAGAAAAAACGGAATGAAATATTCCAGATGGCGATGCTGGAACCCAAACTGGCGATCCTGGATGAAACCGATTCCGGTCTGGATATCGATGCCATCCGTATTGTAGCCAATGGCGTGAATAAACTGCGTACCCCCGAAAATGGTATCCTGGTGATCACCCACTACCAACGCCTGCTGGATTACATCGTCCCCGATTTTGTACACGTGCTGTATAACGGGCGTATTGTAAAATCCGGTACCAAGGAACTGGCCTACGAACTGGAAGAAAGAGGATATGATTTTATAAAGAGCGAGCTGGCGTAAATAATGTGATAATGAGGGAATTTGAAAATTTGAAAATTGAGGCATCGCTGATGTAAAATTCATTAGCCAAAATGGATGATCATCTAAGCACATTTACACATTCTCACATTTACATATTTCCATATTCTCACATTTCCTAATTCTCAAATTAAATAATGGATACAATAACATATTTTAAAGATCGTTTTGAAAAGCTGCAGGAACAACAGCTCGATTCCCGCCTGAAATCGTTACGGGATGGTGCCTTTAGCGCATTTGAACAAACAGGCATTCCTACGGTAAAACACGAGGAGTGGAAATATACAAGGATCAGTGATTTTTTCAGCAAGGATTATCATTTTACTACGGATCTGCAGGAACAGCAATTCCGGGCAACCGAACTACAGCCCTTCCTGTTGCCGGGTCATGAAAATGCCAATATCATTGTTTTTGTAAACGGACATTATCATGCCGAGCATTCGGTATTACGTTCGGAAGAACTGGAGATCATTTCCCTGGAAGCGGCCGCGCATAATCAATATGCCGGTATTGTAGAAACGCACCTGGGCCACAGTGCCGATTATCATAAGGATGGCATTAACGCCCTCAATACGGCTTTTATACAGGAAGGTGTATTCATCCATATCCAGAAAGGCAAAACGGTGAACCACCCGGTTTATATTTATAATGTAACCGATGCCCGTTCCGGAAATATTTTTGCGCAGCCAAGAGCACTGGTGCATGTAGGCGAAAATGCACAGGTGGAAATCCTGGAAACGTTTGCCACCATTGGCGCTGATGAAAGCTTTACCAACCAGGTGTTTGAAATTGCCGTGGAAGAAAATGCCGTGCTCAGCCTGTACAAGATCCAGAATGATGCCGCTAATTCTACCATTGTTAGTACCACGCATGTACACCAGGTAGGCAAAAGCGTGGCCAACGTGGTTACCATTTCCTTAAGCGGCGGCCTGGTACGTAACAACCTCAATATGGTAATGTCTGCCCCCTACTGCGAAGCCAATCTTTCCGGCTTATACCTGCAGAGCGGGCATACGCATGTAGACAATCATACTGTGGTGGATAACCGGCAGCCCAATTGCCTTAGTAACGAATTGTACAAAGGCATTATGAACGGCCACGCTACCGGAGTATTCAACGGAAAAATATTTGTGCGCCAGATCGCACAGAAAACAAACGCCTACCAGACCAATAAAAACATTTTGCTCTCCGGCAACGCAACGGTAAATACAAAGCCACAGCTGGAAATCTTTGCGGATGATGTAAAATGCTCCCATGGTTGTACCGTAGGTCGTTTGGATGAAGAGGCGTTGTTCTATCTGAAAGCGCGTGGTATTTCTGAAGCCACTGCACGCTCGCTGCTGTTACACGGGTTTGCATTGGATGTACTGGAAAAGATCGGCTCTGAGGACGTACGCCAATATGTGAACAAGCTGGTAACCGCCAGTCTGAACCTGGGCTAATGCTGCAAAAGCAGCAGGTGAACAGCAACGGTACCGTTAAAAAGATCCAAATCCATTAAAAATACAGGTGATGAGTAATGAAACAATAGCGGAGACGGCAGCAGGAACCAAGGTGTTGGATATTGAAGCGATCCGGAATGATTTTCCGATACTCAACCGGTTGGTAAAAGGACATCCGCTGGTATATTTTGATAATGCGGCCACTTCGCAGAAACCGGCGGCAGTGATCGATGCATTGGTATACTATTATACCCAGCTGAATGCGAATGTGCACCGCGGCATCCATACGCTGGCGGAAGAGGCCACGGCCGCTTTTGAAGCAACCCGGGATGCGATCCGGCAGTTCATCAACGCAGCACACCGGGAAGAGATCATTTATACGAAGGGAACCACCGAGGGCATTAACCTGGTTGCCTATACCTGGGGCAGACAAAACCTGCAGGAAGGCGACGAGGTGATCATATCCGGGATGGAGCACCATTCCAATATCGTTCCCTGGCAGATTGTATGCGAAGAAAAGAAAGCGGTGCTGAAAGTAATCCCGGTAAACGAAAAGGGCGAACTGATCCTTGATGCATACGACCAGTTGCTTTCAGAGCGTACAAAGCTGGTTTCGGTTGTGCATGTTTCCAATGCGATGGGAACCATCAACCCGGTAAAAACTATCATCGATAAAGCACATGCAAAAGGCGCACTGGTATTGATTGATGGTGCACAATCGTCGATGCACCTGGATATAGATGTGCAGGACCTGGATTGCGATTTTTTTGCGTTATCTGCGCACAAAATGTTCGGCCCTACCGGTGCCGGTGCGTTATATGGCAAAAAGCATATCCTGGAGGCAATGCCGGTATTTAATGGCGGCGGTGAAATGATCAAGGAAGTAACCTTTGAAAAAACCACCTATAATGAGCTGCCGTATAAATTTGAGGCGGGCACCCCGAATATTGCAGACTTTGTAGCATTTAAGCCGGCTATAGAATATATCAATAATCTTGGAAAGGCAAACATCCGCAAACATGAGGATGCGTTGCTCACGTATGCAACTGAAAAAGTAAAGGAGCTGGACGGCATCCGTATCATTGGTGAAGCGGCGGAAAAAGCAAGCGTGCTTTCTTTTGTGATCGATGGCGTTCATCCGCAGGATATCGGAATTTTATTGGATAATAAGGGTATCGCTGTACGTACCGGCCATCATTGCGCCGAGCCGCTGATGAACCGCTTTTGTATCCCGGGAACGATCCGGGCGTCATTTGCCGTATATAATACCCTGGAAGAAGTGGATAAACTGGCGGACGGTTTAAAGAAAGCCATCCGGTTATTACGATAAACTACTGCCTGGGATCGCATAAAAGGAAGTAAAGAACTGATAAATAATACGTACAATGGCAGCGCATAAAAGCATCGAGGAAATAGAAGAAGAAATTGTAGATGAGTTTTCGCTTTTTGATTCCTGGGATGATAAATATGAATACATCATCGACCTGGGAAAAAAATTGCAACCGTTGGATGAGGTTTTTAAAAAAGATGAAAATAAGGTAAAGGGCTGTCAATCGACGGTGTGGCTGGTGGCAGACTATCAGGATGGCCGGGTGATTTATAAAGCCGAAAGCGATGCTGTGATTGTGAAAGGATTGATCAGCATGCTCATCCGCGTACTTTCCAATCACACACCCGATGAAATACTGAATGCGGATATGGATTTTATCAATAAGATCGGTATGACCAGCCACCTGGCGCAAACCCGATCAAACGGATTACGGGCCATGGTAAAACAAATGAAGCATTATGCGCTGGCATTTAAAAGTTTGAAGTTTGACGTTTAAGGTTTAACGTTCAACACTCCGGGCGAAACCTGAGATTTTAAACCTGGAACCTGAAACAAAAAATATGGAACCTGATACAATTGAAGAAAAGGTCATTAAAGAACTGCAAACAGTTTTTGACCCCGAATTGCCGGTAAACATTTTTGAATTGGGGCTGATCTATAAAATAGAAGTACTCGATAATAATTATGTAAAAGTGCTCATGACGCTTACGGCCCCCTCCTGCCCTGCGGCACAATCGCTTCCTGTAGAAGTGGATCAAAAGATCCGCGCCATCGATGGCGTAAGTGATGTGGAGGTAACCATTACCTGGGATCCGCCATGGAACAAAAGCATGATGAGCGAAGCGGCGCAGCTGGAGTTGGGATTTTTATGAAACAGTATTTAAAACAGGAACAGAAAATCCGGGAGAAATCAAAATAATGAAAATTACCGCACAGGAAGAGTATGGTTTAAGGATCCTGATCCGCCTGGCTGCATGCAAGGATGAGGAAGGCCTGAGTATTCCCCAGCTCAGTGAAGCAGAGGGGCTGACCACGCATTATGTTGCAAAATTTGCACGCACATTGCGTATGGCCAATTTTATACGCAGCACGCCCGGCAATAAGGGCGGCTATATGCTTGCCCGGCCTGCAGGAGACATTGTTATTAAAGACGTGCTGGAAGCGCTGGGCGGCGTGTTATTTGACACCAGCTTTTGCGGCGCTCATACAGGCAATATGCGCTTTTGCACCAACTCCGTAGATTGTTCTGCCCGCTCCTTGTGGCAAATACTTCAGCTAACAATCGATAAACTACTGGTACAGATTACCTTAGCGGATCTGATTGGCAAAGAAGAAGCTTCTGCTGTAAAATTCAACAGCCTCGTACGCCAGAACCCGGTACTCTAATGTTTCTCAACACTTTTTTATATTTTTTCTATATAAATACATAAAACATTATAAATCAGCAGCTAATTTCAAAATATTTTTTTTCAAAAACCGGTTACCTTTTTTAAAAACCGGTATTAATATCAAATTATAATTTTAATATTAAAAAACAAACAATGAAAAAATTATTTGCAATTGCTCTGATCGCGGTTTCTTTCGCAGCTTGTAACAGTTCTGAAACTAAAACAGAAGAAACTCCTGCTGTTGATTCTACTACAGTTGTAACTCCTGCTCCTACTCCTGCTCCGGATTCTGCAACAGTAGCTCCTGCTACAGATTCAGCTGCTAAAGCTCCTGCTGCTGATTCTACTAAAAAATAATTAAGTAGTTATTTAGATACCCTTTAATAAAGGTTATTGAATGCCGTTCCGATCTTATCGGAACGGTTTTTTTATGTCCAGTTGCTGCCGGTTCTCAATAGTAGCAACGCACGGTGCTCACAGGCATTTGCTGCCTTAAGGGTGATGCTGGCGGTTCAGTACATAAAAAAAGCGGAGATGTATGCACATCCCCGCCTTTAAGTATTGATACTTTTACCGTTATTTCATGCTCTTGTAAAGCGTATCGTATTTTTTCTCCAGGGCACTGTATTTTGTTTTATTAGCACCTGTTGCATCCTGACCGATAAAGAAATAGTACTGAGCCAGGTTTCCGGCAATAACCCGGTATTGACGCTTCTGTACGTTATCCAGCTGCGCTACTTTTCCCAGCATATCAGCCGCTTTTTCAAAATTTTCGGCGGCCTGGGCATATTCTGCAACATATGCTTTCTTCGCCTCTGCAAATTTTTGTTTATCTGCTGCTGTAGCCTTCGCACCTTTATTGTCTACTTCTTTTTCTGCATTCCGCATGTCTTCTTCCCGTGCGCTGGCCTTGGTCATAAAATGATCACCCATCAATAAAATCGGCTGCAGTTCGCTGCCATTAATAGCGTTTGCCTTCTTTAAGGCATTCAGCATTTTTGTTTCCAGTTCTGCTGCATTTGCGGGTTTTGCCTCGCCTTCTTTTGCCCGGTTTAATTTTTCAAAAATGGCCTCTCCCAATGCCAGGTTGGCTTTATAATCTTCAGGAGTAGCCGTTACAATCTTTTCAAGATTGGCCACTTTTTCCTCAAAACTATTACTGCCGCCTATGGCAAAGTCCAGCTTGTTATAATTAAAGAACTCGCTTTGCGGGTACAGCTCTTTTCCTAGCTTGCGGTATTTTTCAAAATTGGCATCGTCATTTTTACCGGCATAGTACCGTACCAGGCTCTGGTACACCTGCTCATAATTCGGGCCGGTAATTTTAAGGTCTGCCAAACGGGTATTGTATTTTACCGCATCTTCCATATGTTTATTGGTCTCGGCCAGTACACCGGCGTAGTACACCGCATTGGTATCAATAGGGCCGGGAAGGTTGATCTTTTTTGCAATCAGCAGGTCCGACAGGTCTACTACATTTTTAAACTTTTTGTAGGCCGCCTCGTAGTTTTTTGTATTGATATCGGCTACACCGCTGTTAAAATAAGATGCATACAGCTGGTAGGGTGCATTTTTATAAGCATCCAGGTCCTTCATCGTAGGATCCAGCTCCTTATATTTATTAAAGGCTTCAAGCCCTGCTTCCCGGTTCTTTTCCGCATCAGCTGCTTTGGCGCTGTCCAACGCATCAAAAGCAAGAATATAAGACTTGATAATATACCCCTCTGGTTTTGAAAAGAACTTTTCATTGGCAGACTCTTTGTCATAGAGCTTGCGCGCTTCTGTTATATTATTTGTTAACAAAGCGCCTTTGATCGGATCGTATTTTTGTGCATACACTGCCGATCCTGCCAGCAGTATAGACGCAAAAAGCGTAATTTTCTTCTTCATATTCTTTTTAAGTTTTTAAGTTCTAAATTGTTCAAGGCTTTAACAACACGGCCGTCCGTCATAACGGCAATTTTCGTTCCGAACTTATAACGCAAAACCGTTAATTTTCTGATGTTTCTGTTTCATTATTTTTTTCCTCACCAGAATCTTCGTCGGAAGTTACATCATTTTCTCCGGTTGACGTTTCAGATGTGGTATCCGTTGCGTCTGCCGTGGTTTCACTTTCCCCGGCAATTTCCTGTTCATCCACCTGGCTGATAGCAGCAATCTCATCATCTTCCTCCAAACGGATCAGTTTTACGCCCTGCGTGGCACGGCCCAGCTCACTGATGTCTTTTACGCGCATCCGGATGGTAATGCCGCTTTTGCAGGTGATTAACAGGTCCTGTGTTTCATCTACATCCAGCAACCCTACCAGCGACCCGGTTTTATCCGTTACACTGATCGTTTTAACGCCTTTTCCGCCCCGGTTTGTAAAGCGGTATTCATCGATCTTCGTCCGCTTTCCGTATCCCTTCTCGCTTACAACCAGTACCGATTTGGAGGTTTCGGCATACAGGCAGATCATGCCGATCACTTCATCATTTTCATCATCCACCTCAATTCCTCCCACACCGATGGCCCCACGCCCGGTTGGGCGTACCTTATCTTCTGAAAAACGAATGGCCCGGCCGCTTTTAACGGCCATCATGATCTCAGACTTACCATCGGTTAAACGTGCTTCCAGTAACTGGTCGCCTTCATTGATAGTAATCGCATTCACACCGGTCTGACGCGGGCGGCTGAAGTCTTCCAGCGCGGTTTTTTTAATGATCCCTTTCTTGGTGCACAAAACGATATTATGGCTATTAACAAATTCTTCGTTCTTCAGGTCCTGCACGTCAATGATGGCACGGATCTTATCATCCTGGGGCAACTGCATCAGGTTCTGGATCGCTCTTCCCTTCCCGGTTTTTTCTCCTTCAGGGATCTCATATACGTTCAGCCAGTAACATCTGCCCTTTTCCGTAAAAAACAATAAGGTATGGTGGGTAGACGCCACAAACAGGTGCTCAATAAAATCTTCGTCCCGCGTTTTTCCGCCCATTACACCTCTTCCGCCTCTGCGCTGTGCCCGGAATTCATCAACCGGCGTACGCTTGATATAACCCAGGTGCGAGATCGTGATCACCACATCTTCTTCCTTGATCAGGTCTTTTATGGAAACCTCATCATTCAGATAAGTGATCTCTGTTTTACGGGCATCACCAAATTTCTCCTTTATCTCCAGTAACTCTGTAGTAATAATATCGTACCGCATGCCTTCATTGGCCAGTACTTCTTTCAGATGAGTGATCAGTTTCATCAACTCATCAAACTCTTCCTTGATCTTCTCACGCTCCATTCCGGTAAGCCGCTGTAAACGCAGCTCCAGGATGGCTTTTGCCTGGATCTCATCCAATCCCCAGCCGGCATTGATCAGGTTGTCTTTTGCCACTTCCGGCGTGGGCGAATTACGGATCAGGCGGATCACTTCATCCAGGTGATCCAGGGCAATCAGGTAACCCTGTAAAATATGGGCCCGCTTCTCTGCTTCCTTTAATTCAAATTTTGTACGACGCACCACCACTTCATGCCGGAACGCCACAAACTCACTGATGAGGTCTTTCAGATTCAGGATCTTCGGACGCCCCTGGGTAATGGCTACGTTATTGATACCGTAGGACGTTTGCAGATCCGTATTCTTGTACAACTGGTTGATGACCACGTTGGCGATGGCATCCCGTTTTAAATCGATCACGATACGGGTACCTTCTTTTTTATTCGATTCGTTGTTTACGTGGGCAATGCCATCGATGATCTTGTTGTTCACCAGGTCGCCAATACGGCTTGTTAACGCATCCCGGTTTACCTGGTACGGTACTTCCGAAATTACGATCTGCTCCCTTCCGCTGGGTTTGGTATCTACCCGTACCCTTCCGCGCAATACCACACGTCCGCGGCCGGTATGCATTCCGGCCCGGATGCCTTCAATACCATAAATGATGCCTCCGGTTGGGAAATCGGGCGCCTTTACGTGTAACATCAGTTCTTCCACTGTGATCTCCCTGTTGTTGATATATGCCACACATCCGTCAATGACCTCGGAAAGGTTGTGCGGCATTACATTCGTAGCCATACCCACGGCAATACCGCTGGATCCGTTTACCAGCAGCTGCGGGATACGGGTAGGCAGTACCACGGGCTCCTCCCTGGAATCGTCATAGTTCGGTTGAAAGTCTACCGTTTCTTTTTCAATATCCAGCAGGGTATGCTCTGCAATACTCTCCAGCTTTACCTCCGTATAACGCATGGCCGCCGGACCATCCCCGTCCTGGGTACCAAAGTTACCCTGGCCATTTACCATGGTGTACCGCATACTCCAGTCCTGGGCCATACGCACCATCGCATCATACACCGAGCTATCCCCATGCGGGTGATATTTACCCAGTACCTCACCTACTACCAACGCCGACTTCCGGTGCGGGCGGTTTGATCTCAGGTTCAATTCATTCATGGCGTAAAGGATGCGGCGGTGAACGGGTTTTAAACCGTCCCGCACATCGGGTAAGGCACGACCAACGATTACCGACATCGAATAATCGATATAGGCCGTTTTCATCTGCTCTTCAATATTTACGGGGATGATGCGATTGTTGTCCTGTGTTGCCTGCGGATCTAAATTTTCTTCCATCTAATATATTCTAAATCATTCTGAATGTTGCAAAATGCACTATGTGCAAATTTAACTTTTCCGAGCCGTATTTATGCGTTCAGGGGCTTGTTTTTTGGCGGGAATTATCCACTTTTTACGCCCTTTTACCCCCTGGTTTAAGGTTTATACCTGTTGGTAACACCTGGCAGCGAAATACAGATCTCCAAAAGCAAAAAGCTGCCCCCAGGAGCAGCTTTTACAACATTTATAATGCGGTTATTTCAGACCGAATGCTTTTTTCACCTTGGATACGTAATCCAGCTTTTCCCAGGTAAACAGCTCTACCTTCTTGGTTACTTTTTTACCATCAGGCGCTACAAATACCTTTTCCACCACGCTGTTCTCCCGGCCCATATGACCGTAAGCAGCCGTTTCGCTATAGATCGGGTTGCGGAGCTTCAAACGCTGCTCAATAAAGTAAGGGCGCATGTCGAAGAGCTGCGCTACCATCTGGCTGATCTGGCCGTCGGGCAGATCTACTTTAGCCGTACCATAAGTATTTACGTTGATACTGGTAGGTTCTGCCACACCAATGGCATAAGAAACCTGCACCAGCACTTCATCACAAAGCCCGGCAGCTACCAGGTTCTTTGCAATATGACGCGTAGCATAGGCTGCGGAACGGTCTACCTTGCTGGGATCTTTACCACTAAAAGCACCGCCACCATGGGCACCTTTACCACCATAGGTATCTACAATGATCTTTCTTCCGGTAAGACCGGTATCGCCGTGCGGACCACCAATCACAAAGTTTCCTGTGGGGTTAATGTGATACTTGATCTTATTATTGAACAGGTGCTTGTATTGCGGATACTTTTTGATTACGCGGGGGATCAGGATCTCTTTCATGTCCTTGCTGATCTTTTCCTGCATTTTTGCTTCTTTATCAAAATCGTCGTGCTGGGTAGAGATCACAATGGCTTCGATCCGAACAGGCTTATTGTTGTCGTCGTACTCCAGGGTTACCTGGCTTTTTGAATCGGGGCGCAGGTACTGGATCTTCTTATTTTCACGGCGAAGGGCAGCCAGCTCAATCAGTAACGTATGTGCCAGGTCCAGTGCCAGCGGCATATAGTTGGCCGTTTCATTGGTGGCATATCCAAACATCATTCCCTGGTCGCCGGCACCCTGGTCTTCCTTTTTCTTACGCTCTACCCCCTGGTTAATATCGGATGATTGTTCATGAATGGCCGATAATACACCGCAGGAACGGGCTTCAAACATATACTCACTCTTGGTATAACCGATCCGGCTTACCACGCTCCGGGCAATTTCCTGTACATCGAGGTATGCCCGGGACTTTACTTCTCCGGCTAAAACCACCTGACCGGTAGTTACCAGTGTTTCACAAGCCACTTTCGACTGCGGGTCAAAGGCTAAAAAGTTATCAATAAGTGCATCCGATATCTGGTCGGCTACTTTATCCGGGTGTCCTTCAGAAACACTTTCAGAAGTAAATAAATACGGCATAAACGATGGGTTATTAAGAAATAATTAAAAATTTACGGGTGCAAATATAGCACCCGTTGTTATTTAAATAAAATAATATCAGTTTTGGATCACAGCTTTGAGTAAACGATCCGCAATTTCATTTTCTGGGTAGGGTGCTGTCCGCCGCCGATCCGTACCCGGCCCACTCCCGGAATAGCGGAAGTAGCCGCTGCCGGCGGAATCACAAACTTGATCGCTTCCAGGTCCGCGCTGATGCCCGGATCTCCCAACGACAGGCGGCTATAGGCTGGTGCATAAAGGCGCATCGTATAAAGCGGAACGGCCCCCGTTACCAGTTTTTGCACATAGGGCGTAAGATTAAAACGCCATTGCTTTACACTGTTATTGCTTAACGGATCTTTTTTATAATAGTAAGTTTGCCCCTGCGTTCTGGCGCTGAAGAAGGGATCGTACCCGGACAGGCCGCCCGATGTATTGATCTGGAATGCATACGGCATCAGCTTATACTTGCTCTTGGTAGAATCATACACATCCAGGAACATATTACCAGGCGCATTGAACATCGTGTCGGAAACATCATATATCGACTCCATCTGCAATTCTGCCAGATGAATGATGTACTTGGGGAAGGTCTTCAGCCCGGGAATCTTCAAATTAGCGTAAGAGCCCGGTGTGTTCTGGATATACAGGATGTTATCGGCGATATCATCCGAAGTAGCCGCAATGATCTGGGTTCCGTTATAGTCGCGGCCGATATAATTGGCGGCGGCAGACTGGTTGGCAAAATTCAATACAGCAACGGCCGTATCGATATCACCCGGAGTATCGGTTTTTTCAAACCGGTAATAAACCGTGATCCGGGTATTGGCCGTATCGGCCAGCGCAAACCCCAGTAATGCATTTCCCCCGCCAACCGATTGCAGGGCAAATCCGTTCACCTTGGTTTTGAAAACAGAATCAGAAGAATAGGCATCATTTGCACCGGTTGTATCATACCCCAGCAAACGCTGTCCAAAACTGTTATCCAGCCGTACCCTCAGCTGATTGGCGATCTTTACCGTATCCCTTACGCGGATGTCGGTAGTGGAATCTTTCAAGCGGAAAGGTACCACGTTTGCGGAGCCAAGAATCCCTGCGGTGGTTAACCAGCTGTTGTCTCTAACAGAGTAGGCAACCGCCGTATCGCGGGTATTATAAAGATGAAACGGTGTTGATTGAGCAATTTCAGAAACCTGTATGGTTTGAGTCAGTGCGGTATCTCCATAGGTTCCGGCATACCGCACGCTCAGCACAATGGAGTCCAGATAACGTTTACCCAACGCTCCCTTCAATGTATTTTTACCGCTAAAGGGAAGCAGTTGAAAATACATCCGGGCATCTGTTTTACCAAAAACGGGGTCGTTGCTGATGACACCCAGGAACTGCCGGTCGCTCCAAAGGGTTTTAAAAGTGTCGTTCGCCGGTGTAAATAATTTATTGAATGTTTCTACATCCAGTGTTGTATCAAACGTATGGATATTGTCTACCTCCGGAATAAGTCCCTGCCCCAGTTCGGTGGCCAGGTTTATCTTGCTGCAGGAAACAATAAACCCGGTAGCCAGGATGAAAAGACCGAGTGCAATAAAATGCCTTTTTTTCACAAAAAATATTGAATTTAATAAGCGTAAAAGATTCATCAGCTCGCAAGATCGTGATACAGTTGTAAATACTCTGTTAAATCAGAGTCTTCTTTAAACGGCAGGGTCTTTTTCCCCCGCACTTTTGAGAACTCTGTCACCAGTTTTTTATCTACATCTGCAGAGCCAAAGCTGATCGCATCGGAAAAGGTGGCACCTCCCCGCATCAGGGCAACATTCGTTCCCTCCTTGTATACATCCAGGTCCTTTTCCTTTAAAGACGGATGGATCAGTGCTTTTTGTATGAAGTCTTTTCCCAGTTTTTCTTTAAAGGTGCTTTCACCGATGGTATATACGATCTTACTGTGCGCAAAAACGGGTTCTTTTTTGTAAACCGTTTTCAGGTAAGCAGGAATCAGTCCGGTCATCCAGCCGCTGCAATGAATGATATCCGGCGACCAGCCGAATTTCTTTACCGTTTCCAGGGCTCCTTTACAATAAAAAACCGTTCTCAGGTCATTGTCCTCAAACCACTGGTCGTTCTCATCATGAAAAAGCGTTTTGCGTTTGAACAGCTCCTCATTTTCCAGGAAATACACCTGCAGGCGCGCGCTGGGCAAAGAAGCTACCTTTATCTGCAAAGGCATGTCATCATTATCTACCGTAACATTGATCCCCGAAAGCCGAACCACTTCATGCAACCGGTGCCGGCGCTCATTAATACTGCCGAACCGGGGCATAATGCACCGCACTTCAAATCCGTTATCGTTGGCTTTTATGGCAAGTTTGTTAACTGTTTCGGAGAATTCTGTCAATTCAAGATAGGGTGACATTTCATTGGCTATAAATAAAATTCTTTTCTTTGCTGACATGTTTTACAAACTTTAAAGGCTGCAAAGGTACATTATTATAGCCAAAATTGGTGCGAATATTCTATTTTGCAGGATGCGTTTATTCAAAAAGAAGCGTGATATTCAGGGTTTTATTACTGATTTACACGATAAAAAACAGGAAATTGGCTTTGTTCCCACGATGGGGGCCCTGCATGCCGGCCATATCAGCCTGGTGCAGGAAGCCCGGCAACAGTCGGATTTTACGGTATGCAGCATCTTTGTAAACCCTACTCAGTTCAATGATCCCAGGGATCTTGAAAAATATCCGCGTACTATTGAAAAAGACCTGCAGTTGCTGGAGCAACAGGGCTGCGACGCTGTTTTTTACCCGGATGTAGCCGAGGTTTATCCTTCCGGCACCAACCACCCTTCCCATTATGATCTGGGCCGCCTGGAGTTTATACTGGAAGGCAAATACCGGCCCGGGCATTTCCAGGGCGTGGCCGATGTGGTTAGCCGTCTCTTTTATACGGTTGATCCCGACCATGTTTTTTTTGGCCGGAAAGACCTGCAGCAATGTAAGGTGATTGAACAGCTGATTGCATTAAACCCCGATTTTAATCGCATCCGCATGCATACGGTGCCCACCCTGCGCCAAGCGGACGGTTTAGCCATGAGCAGCCGGAATACCCGGCTGAGCCCCGGGGAGCTTCAAAAAGCGCCGGCTATTTATCAAACATTAAATTACCTGAAAGCCCGGCTGGCACCGGGTGATCTTAGCCCTTTGCTCAACGATGCCCGGCAGCAGCTCATCTCCGAAGGCTTCCGCCCGGATTATATATCAATTGCCCATACCGATAGCCTGGAGGAATGTGCCTACTGGGATGGCAGCACACCGGTAACGGGTTTAATAGCCGCCTTCCTGGGTCCGGTACGGCTGATTGATAATATGGAGCTCTATGCCGGACGGGGTTAAGTTTCAGGTTTGAGGTTTAAAGTTCCAGGTTGGATCCGTTCCTGCTTGATGCGGGATGCTCAACTCCCGGTTCCTGTAACATCCTGATCGAAGAAAAGGTCATTGAGCAGCAACGGCATTTTCACTTCTGCATTTGTTATTTTACATTGGATATTTTAAATTCCCGAAGGAGAAAGTTTCAGGTTTAAGGTTTAAAGTTCCAGGTTGGATGCGTTGCTGCTTGATGCGGGATGCTCAACTCCCGGCTCCTGGAATATCCTGATCGAAGAAAAGGTCATTGCAGCAACGGCATCTCAACTTTTACATTTAAAATGCTGCATTCCACATTTTCCATTCCCGTAGGAACCCGTTTCAGGTCAGGGGCGTTTGATGCTTGATGATGACCCTGGTTCTGTAGCCAGGATGTTTACATTCCCACCAAAGGAAAGCTCCGGAAGCAGTAACGCATCATTACTTCTACATTTAAAATTCTGTATTCCACATTTTTCATTCCCGCAGGGCCCCGTTTTATGCCCATGCAGGTCCTTTATTGTCACATTTTCGTATTTTAAGATTTTCAAATTCTTAAGTTTCCACATTTTCAAATAATTTTGCGGCCTAAACAAACGAGCACATGGCAAAAGTTGTATTAAAAAGAGTGAGCGGTGATTATGGTTTTGATACCGTTAATGAGAACGGTACCGTGGTAAAACTGGACAGCAACCCGGAAATGGGTGGCACCGAATATGGCGCCCGTCCTATGCAGGTTTTATTAAATGCGCTTGCCGGATGCGCCAGCATTGATGTGATCAGCATCCTGAAAAAGCAACGCCAGGAAATAAAAGATTATTCAGTAACCGTTACCGGTGAGCGGGAAGCCGGTGTGGAGCCTTCGTTATGGAAAGAGATCGACCTCGTGTTTGAAATAACCGGCAATGTGGATGAAGGCAAGGCCCAGCGGGCAGTAGACATCTCCATGAACAAATACTGTTCGGTGGCCGTAACGCTTACAAAGGCCGGCGCAACGATCCGCACCCAGGTGATCGTTCATCCCGGTGTTTAATTTTTTCCCATTTACTATTCACTATTCTTCGTAATGAGCAACAGACAATTACATCCCTCTACACTGGCGGTTCGCGCACAGATGCAGCGCACAGCACAAATGGAACACTCCGCCCCTCTTTATCTTACCAGCAGTTTTGCCTTTAATTCGGCGGAAGATATGCGGGCCGCTTTTGCAGATGAGATCGACGCCAATATTTACAGCCGCTATAGTAACCCTAACGTAGATGAGTTTGCCAACAAGATGGCGCTGCTCGAAAAAGCCGAAGCCGGTTTTGCAGTGGCAAGCGGCATGGCGGCTGTTTCTATGTCGTTCTTCGGACTGTTAAAAGCGGGGGATCACCTGCTTTGCAGCCGCTCGATGTTTGGCGGTACCAATACGGTGGTAACCAAATTCCTGCCCCGTTTTGGTATTGAATATACCCTTGTTCCTGCAGACGATATTACAGCCTGGGAAGCGGCCATTAAGCCGAATACCAAAATGATTTACCTGGAAACCCCCACCAACCCCCAGCTGGAGCTGATTGACCTGGAAGCCGTAGGCCAGCTGGCCCGCAAGCATGGCATCATTTATAATGTAGACAATTGTTTTGCCACGCCGGTATTGCAAACACCTGTTGATTTTGGGGCCGACCTGGTCATTCATTCTGCTACCAAATGGCTGGATGGGCAGGGCCGTGTATTAGGCGGCGTAGTAGTGGGCAAAAAAGAACTGATCCACGATATTTATCTTTTTTGCCGCAATATGGGACCGGCACTCTCCCCCTTTAATTCCTGGGTGCTTTCCAAAAGCCTGGAAACCCTGGATGTGCGCATCCAGCGGCATTCGGAAAATGCACTGGCGGTGGCCAGGCATTTTGAGCATCATCCCAAATTAACGTGGGTAAAATATCCGTTCCTGTCCTCCCATCCGCAATATGAGGTTGCTAAAAAACAAATGAAAGCCGGTGGCGGTATTGTTTGTTTTGAACTCAATGGCGGACTGGAAAGCGGCCGTCGTTTTATGGACGCGCTGGAACTGTTATCGCTGACACCCAACCTGGGCGACTCCCGGAGCATTGCCTCTCATCCGGCCAGCACCACCCACTCCAAAGTGCCGCCGGCGGATCAGCTGGCTGTGGGCATCACACCCGGACTGATCCGGATCTCTGTAGGACTGGAATATGTGGATGATATCATTTATGATATTGAGCAGGCGTTGGAGAAGGCGTAGGCTTGTTTCAGGTTTAATATTCAATGTTTAAGGTTAGTGTTCGTTGGTTGCTTGATGACGAACGCTTCGATCCTGGTTTTCAAGACCAGAGGTGTACGTTCCTTCCAAGTGAAGGCGTTCGAAGCAGTAACGGCATCATCACTTTTACATTTAAAATTCCTCATTTCATATTTCACATTCCCCGCAGGGGCGGTTTCAGGTTTGACGTTTAAAGTTTCAGGTCAGGGGCGTTTGGTGCTTGATGACGGTTCTGATTATAAGGCGTGGATGTTTACGTTTACACCAAAGGAAAGACCCGGAAGCAGTAACAGCATCTTCACTTTTACATTTAAAATTCCGCATTCCATATTTCACATTCCGCAGGAAGCCTACATCATCATCTTCACCACCATTTCCTTTAACAGGGATGCATCTTCGATCCTTGTGGCATTGATACCGATGCTTCGCAGGTTATACTGGTGCAACAGGAGCAGTATTTTTTCAACCCCTTCATACCCGTAAGTACGGGAAGCCTGGGAGTAGCTTTTAAAAAAGAACCCGTTCACCCCTATCTGTTTGGCAATGGCATCTTCAGCGCCCGAGGCTCCAAAAATCATAAACACCTTGCTGAAAAACGCATAAAGGGAAGGCAATACCAGTTGAATGGGCGCCGCCTTTGGATTATCGCCAAAATACCGGATCACCCGCATGGCTTTTGCCAGATCGCGGTTTGCTACCGCGGTTTGCAATTCAAAAATATTGAAGTCCTTGCTGATGCCTACAAAGTTTTCTACATCTTCCTCTGTAATGGCCGTGCGTGTTTTGAGATTGATGAGGATCTTTTGAATTTCATTCTCAATGCGCGCCAGGTCATTGCCGATATGATCTACCAGCAACATTGTAGCCTTGGGCGAAATGGTATACTGCAGCTGGGCCACATAGGCGTTTACCCATTCCGGCAGGGCGCTGTCATAGATCTTTTTCGTGCTCAGGAACTCGGCACGTTCCTTTACCAGTTTTGCAAATTTTGTGCGGGCATCCAGCTTTTTTTCTTTATACGCCACTATAAAAATCGTGGAGCTCAGCGGCTGGTTCAGATAGGCCTCCAGTTTTTCTATTTCCCTTAGCTGCTGTGCCTCTTTAAGGATCACCACCTGTTTATCGGAAAACATCGGGTATTTCCGGCAGGCATTTACAATATCCGGCCAGGCGGCATCCCTCCCGTAAAAAATGGTCAGGTTAAAAGAAGCCTCGCTTTCTGTAAGAATATGTGTTTCTGCATAATTAACCAGCTGATCAATATAGTAATCCTCCTCGCCTTCGAGCCAATAAACTGGTTTATAACTGCCCTTCTTCCATTCACTGAGAATTTTTTCCACGCTCATAACCTGCAAGATAGCGTTTTTAACAATTTATAAATATTATATAAATACGCATATGTTTATCGCAAAAAAGTGCTTTGGCATAATTTCTGTTTACAATCATAATTAGTATCCGGTACATATCCATATTAAACTATATATCTCGGAACAATTAAAAATTCATACACGATAAAAAACGATTAAATTAAATTTTGAAGATTATGGCAAATACGAATTACCCTTCCGCTTCTTCACAAACTACAGGTTCTCCTTCTGGCAATTCCAACAGCAACAATACCGGCCGGAATGTTCTGATCGGTTTACTGGTAGCCGCCCTGCTGGGAACCTGGGGTTATATCTTATGGAGCAAAAACGCACCCGGTAGTGCAGGTACTTCCCAGGGCACCAGTACAGAGGTAGCTACTGTGATGTCTGAATCCGATTCGCTAAGACAAATGTTTAACCTTGCGGAAATGCGGCTGGATTCTATAACCGGCGCCAATAACAGTTTGCAGGGTGAAAAAACCGCGCTTCAAAAAGAGATCGACGATCGCAAGACCGAGATCAATAAGATCCTTAACGATAAAAACGCTACATCATCCGATCTTCAGCGGGCCCGTCACCTGATTGGCGAATTGAATGGCCAGATCGGCCGCCTGGAAGCCCAGGTAGCCCAGCTGAAAGGCGAGAACATGGAGCTGACCGCAAAGAATACGCATTTAACAGCTGAAAAAGATATCCTGAGTCAAAACCTGGATACCCGTACCAAAGAGAACGATGAACTGGCCAGCACGGTAGATGTAGGTAGCACCTTATCCGCTTCCGGTATGTCCATTACTCCTTTAAAGGAAAAACGCAATGGCAAGGAAAAGGAAACCAATTTTGCACGCCGGGTAGATATGTTACGTATTGCTTTTAATGTAGAGAACCGGATCACCACTTCCGGCCCCGCAGATCTTTATGTAGTGGTTACCGACCCTAAAGGACAGGTAGTTCAAAATGCACAATTATCTTCGGGTTCTATGACCACCCGTCAGGATGGCGACCGCAATTTCACCGCAAAAGTACCCGTTGAATATGAGCAGGGAACGCGTAAAGGCGTGTCTTTCCCCATCCGTAACCCTGATGGATTTACGCACGGAGATTACAAAATTGAAGTATATCATAACGGATTTAAAATCGGTGAAGGAATCCGTAACCTGAGAAAAGGAATCTTTGGTTAAACATAAAAACCGATCATGATCATGAAAAGCTGTTCAGTTCCTGAACAGCTTTTTTATTGTACCGTATCGCCGGCGGCTGCACTGCGCCCGTTATTGGTAAGTTTTTTATAACCGCCCCTGGTGAACCTTTGAAATCTTTCACCAAATGCAGCCACCATCCGGATGATAGCCGAAGCAACGCGCTTTCCATAAAAAAAGCTCCCAAATGGGAGCCTTGTGTCCATCTACCTCTTAACTTAAATGGGGCGTTCTTCAAGGTTAGTATTGGTTTTGTGTTGTGCGCAATTTCCAGTTCCCGTTCTTTCATTTTCAACCTAACATATTTGTTCAAACGAGAGCTCAAAGATATCCCGGAGCAATCTGAATAAATTATACGAATCCTGATAAAACTTACAAATTTCCTAACTAAGTCATTTTTATGGGTGCCGGCTGAGCCCCAATCGATGCCCATCACCCACTCCGCAACCTTATTGTCATACACCAACGGTCTGAAGTTTTTTTTGCCGGCGCTTAAAAAAAATTTGGTTGTGTGAAGAAACATACTATTTTTGTAGTCTACAAAACAAGTAGACTAATAAAACAACAGTGCAAACACATTCATCATACCAGGTTTTCTGCCATCCGGCGTTCTGCACCCGCCCGGGTCTTTTGCCGGCCAGCTGCCGAATGTGTTGTTGTTAATTCCCTTTTTCCGGAAGTTCCTCTCCGTGCGCCGTTTACGGCATACTGTCATCGTTACATTCAATCATCAAAAAATACAGTTCCATGAATCATCATTTGCAAAGTTTTACCTTTAATGGCCGGATTGAGCCGGTTCACCAAGCCTATTTGAAAAAGCACGGTGTGCTGCATTTTAAACAATTCGTTTCCCAAAGCACCGTTGCCGGTTTCCTGGCGGAGATCGGAAACATTGAGCAATACCTTATTGCCCGGCACATTACAAAAGTGAACGGCATCCCGCTTAAATACGGAACGGGTGTCGATGGCCGGCCAATCATCCAGCGCATCGCCTTTGCATCCAAGTACAGCAATACCCTGCACCGTTTCTTAAACAGTGAAGCACTGGGTGCCCTTACAGCCTTGCTGGCGCCCTACCGGGGCCGCATCGGCGAAGACGAGAAGGATGGTCTTGTAGTGAACCATTATATCAATTCCGGGGATAGCAGTTTTACGCGCCTGGGCTGGCACACCGACAGCCCGAGAGACCTGTTTCTCGGTTCGCGTATAAAGCCCATGCTGAATGTAGGATTGCACCTTGATGACTGCCCTTATGAAAATGGCGGGCTCCGGGTATTGCCCGGCACACATAACCAGGGTTTATGGACGCTTTTCTTTAAGAAGAAATATTTTATCGATCACACACCGGATAAAAATGAAACGGGGTTTTCCATCGAAGCCGGCGACCTTACCATCCACGACGGAAGGCTTTGGCATCGTGTGCAGCAATCGCCGTTTACCGGTGAAAAAAGCCGCAGGCGGGTAATGTATATCCCGGTAATTACCGGCAACTACCAACCCAAAGATGCCAACAGCACTACGCCTTTTTATCACCAGCTGGCCGGCATTAAACGAAGCGGTTTGCCGTTTAAAAGAAAGCAAAAACAGGAGCCGCAACCGGCACTTCCTTTATTACCCGAACTCAATACCTGATAACATGATCTGGGTCCTTCTTTACATTTTTATACGCAAACGAATTTTAAACCGACGCATTCAAAAACCATGTCATACGCATTAATCACCGGCGCTGCAAAAGGTATCGGCCGCGCTATTGCAGAGGCCCTGGCGGCAAGAAACTACCAGCTGATTCTGGTAGATGTTGACAAAGAGCACCTGGCAAAAACAGCCGGCTTCCTGCAAACAACATATGAAGTTTCCGTTAAGTCTATTCCGCTCGATCTTTCGGATCCGCATGCGGCCACTTATATCTTCCGGCAAACCGTGCTTTATCATGCCAAATTGCAGATCGTTATCAATAACGCAGGCTATGGGCTCAACGGCGCGTTTGAACGCCTTGGACTGGAACAACAGCTGAATATCATCGATGTGAATATAAAGGCTCAACTGCGGATCGCACACCTGTTCATACCGGTTCTAAAACAAATTCCCAATGCCTACCTGTTAAACGTAGGCAGTACCACCAGCTACCAATCCGTGCCCTTCCTGTCGATCTATGCGGCTTCCAAAGCCTTTGTGTTGTCGTTTACAAGAAGCCTGCGGCAGGAATTAAAAGGGTCTTCGGTTTCCGTAAGCTGTCTGAGTCCCGGAAGCACCGATACCGACTTTGTAAACCGGGCAGGCATGGCCGCTCATACAAGGAAGATTGCTGATCGTTTTAACATGACGCCGCAACAGGTAGCCCGCATCGCCGTTAGGGGAATGTTTAAAGGAAAGGCGGAAATCATTCCGGGGTTTACCAACCGGCTGAACGCCATACTGCCAAAGTTTTTTCCAAAAATAGTTACCGAGCGTATCGCCGCCGGCATTTACCGGCCCCGGCCGGAGCAGGAGCAGGTACCGTCCCAACCTACACTACTAACTCCATCATAAACAGCAACCGCAAGGATGCACAAAAAAGCAGCACATCAACCCGTGCTGCTTTTCGTTTTCATATCCGTCTCCAGCCATTAAAAGAATTGCTGCAAAAACAATGCCTTGAATTCTGGAGCCTTTTTTTGATGCTACTGTGGCAACAGTACCTGGTCGATCCGTTGAATGACCCCGTTTATATGGTTGAGGTCATTGGTGCCGCTGGGCGGTGCACTAAGAATAATATTGGACGCTGTTGCGTTACCCAGGCCTTTGGCTGTGGCTCCGGTAAGCGTGGCACCCGAAAACGTTGCTTTCAGGCTTACGCCGGGATGTGCAGGCACGGAAGCATTAACCAGCGTAGGCACATTTACAGCATTGTCTGCCGGAAAGTTCACGGTAAAATCCCGGTATCCCAAAACGGTGGTTCCCGGCTTGGCCAGCAAATGATAGGCCACCAGGCCCTGTAACAGCTGGGGCGTGATCACCGCCGCCAGATCCGGCCCGTAACCCGGTACTGAGGCCGGGTTTGAAATAAGCGTTACGCCATAACCCGCCACCAGTGTTGCGGCAGCCGTGCCCGCAGCAGGTTGTGGCATTCCCTTTTCCATCAGCGCCTTGGTAATTTGCCCAACAAGCAATTGTTCAAATGCGGTATTGGTAGGTATTAAAGCGGTAAAATTGGCGTTGGCCGTACTTAACGCACTTTGGAACTGGCCGGTGGCACTCTCGCCCCCGTCGGCCCGTATCACAGCGGCTTTAAAATACGTATAGCTTCCGCCGGCATTGGCGGCAATGGTTTGCCACAGTACTTTATCCGGTGGCAGCAGGGCAACCGCCACTTTATGCATTACGCCGTTTGAGGCCATAATATCGGGCGTTTTAACCGGAACGTTGTTTACAAAAACAGCGGTGCCCTGTTTGCCCAGGAAAATAGGCATCCGGTAACCCGGGGGCAAATTTGCGGAGGGCGCTGCCAGTACCAGCATACTCTGTAAATACATATTCAGCGCGGGTGCCGCACTGCTGATACGATTGCCGGTAAGCCGGGTACCCCCAATGAGGTGGTATTTTAACATCGAATCCAGTTGGCCGGCGCGGAAGAAATTTAATGAATTTGCATCTGCGGGTAATCCCAGCAGGCTAAAGGAGGTAAGAATTGCGGTATTATCAGGCGCAAAAAACGTAAACTCGTCCTTTTCATTGGCCAGCAGATCCGTTAATTTTCCGGTGGTACTGGCAAATGTACTTGCTTTTTCAATGGCTGTTTTTAGAATAGAAAACTCTGGCGCATTCAGCTTCTGCAGCAGGGTTTCTGTAGCTGTTGATTTTTCCGGTGTAAGCGGAACAGCCTCCGGCAGGTCTTTATTACAAGCCTGCAGGAGCAATCCTGCAGCAAACAGCACGCATCCGGTTCTCTTAAAAAATGTATGGTTAAAGCGCATATAAAGTAATGTTTAATGTAAGCAATGTGGTTACTGTAAATTATAGGTAAACGCAAGATAATAGAGCCCACCGATGCTGGGGTTACCAATGGCATTGATATAATACTGGTTCAGCAGGTTGTTGGCGCCCAGCTTCAGCTGCGATTTAATGGCGGGCAGCCGGTACATCAGCGCTGCATCCACAATATGCGTGGGGTTGATCCTCCCGGAAGCAAAATCGCCTTCAAAATCGATCTTATCCTGCCAGCGCCAGCTTACATTAAAGCCAAACAGGTCTTTTGGCCCAAAGCCGGAGTTGCTCAATCCCAGCAGGGCCCTGTATTTGGGTGAATTGAACGAGGCCCTGAAATTATCGGGCACGTCTTTGATCTCGTCGGAAGAAATATTTCCGTTCACCGCAAAATTCGACGGCAGTCTCCAGTCGATGCTCATACCCCAGCCAAAGGTTTTTACTTTTACATCGGAGTTCACCACTACGGAAATGCCCCGGTATTTGGCAGGATCGCTTTGATCATAGAATTGCACCACATCCCTTCTTCCGATAAAGTTTTCATACTGCCCGGTGTATACATAGGCATCCAGCAACACTTTGTTTTTGATCAGCGCTTTATAGCCCAGTTCATAACTGGCCACACTTTCCGGTTTGATTTCCTTATAGGTTACCGGTATCCTGTTGGCGGGGTTCGCAATAAACTCCGGCGCCGAATACCCGGGGTTGTTGATGAGGTCGTAGGCCTCCCATATCACTTTATTTCCGCCAATCAATGTACCGCTACCCACGGTAAGGTCGATCCATTGTTGCTGGGTACTGGGGAACCGGTAGGCCGTCTGGTATGATAAACGGATGTTGTGATCCTTTGCCGGCTGGATCACTGCGGTAATGCGGGGCGTAAATTTGCCTTTGAAATATTCATTTTTATCGTACCGGCCCGACGCGGTTAATTTTAAGCGGTCTTTAATAACCTCCTTTCCAATCTGCATATAAGCCCCCAGCTCATTGATCTTAATGGGGCCATTCACTTCATGAAACAGGGTCTTTTCGCTGTTCAATACAAACTGCCGCCAGTTACCGCCCACCAGTACATCCACCACATGATTCAGCAGGGATGAAAAGTTGTACTGTCCTTCGGCTACATACAGGTCCGATTTGTCCAGGAACAACCCTCCGTTCTTATAAATGGGTTTTAAGCGCACAGAATCCCACATCCTCTGGAATTCTGCAGAACCAGCTTCCGGCCGACCCGCATCGGCAACCGAACGGGCCTGGTTATGTGCATCCAGGTCACCCATACCCGCCATTTTTGCATTCAGGTAAGCAAAGCCATACTCCTGGTACCATTGGGTACTGGGCTTCCACAGCTCGTTAAACTGGCGCGCAGTGGCGGTAAGGTTGTGGGATTCACCGGCGTTTTCCTGCGTGGTATACGCCCGTGCAAACCAGTTGTCGGACCGCAGTTCAAACTTATACTGCGCAATCTTCAGATCTTTTAACGAATACCGGTCGCTGCCGGTATAGATGGTATTTCCGGTTCCAAACTGTCCCATCAGGATCGCCTCCACTCTTGGGGTAATCTTATAATGCAGGGCTCCTGCCAGCTTATAGTTGATGGTATTGGGATCAGCCAGCTCATCTTCGGTATATCCCGTTCTCGAAACGGGAATATTACCCGGCAGCTGGTTGATATAGGATTGCCAGAACGGCACCTGGGCTCCGATGGCATTCAGCACCAGCGACCGTAAATTAATGGTCGTTTCATCTCCGTATACGTTCACCCCGTCATAATTGGGATCGGTTTCACGGGTACCATCTTTAATGGCCCCGTTGGTACCTACACGCCCGTAGTTGCGGTAATCCCGCGCCAGCCAGTCCTTGGCATGAATATATTCGGAAGTGATCTTATACGCAAATTTCTCGGATACCTTCTGCGCCCATCGCAGTGATAGATTGTAATAGGGCGATGCGCCCCGCCATTTGTTATCCAGGTTCATCACACCTGTTTTGGCCTGAAAAGAAAGCCCGGTATAATTGAACGGGTTCTTACTGTTTACCAGCAAGGTACCGTTCATACCCCCGGAGCCATACAATGCGGACGATGCACCGGGCAACAGCTCCATACTTTCCACGTCAAGTTCGCTCAGCCCTACCACACTGCCTACCGAAAAGTTAAGCGCGGGCGCCTGGTTATCGATGCCATCCACCTGCTGGTTAAAACGGGTGTTACCACTACCCCCAAATCCTCTTGTAGTGGGTGAGGTAAACGTAAGCGATGCATTGACCACATCCACTCCTTTTAACTTGGAAATAATATCGTAGTAACTGGCCGCCGGCGTATTCTTGATTGCCGCTGCACTTACCCGTTCGATGGTAACAGGCGACTCAATAAGCCGTTCTGCCGTGCGACTGGCAGAAACCACCACTTCCTGTCCGAGAGCAGTTCCCAACACCAGGGAAACAGTCACCGGGTCATAGGAGTTTACCGTAAGCTCTTGTGTAGCAAACCCCACGGAGCTCACGATCAGTTTTGCCGGCAGCGATGATACCCGGATGGAAAAATTGCCGGTCGTGTTGGTATACGTACCGGACACACTTCCTGCAACAATTACGGAGGCGGCATTGATCCCTTCCCCGGTTTCGCTGTTCTTGACGGAGCCTGTAATGGTTCCCGCCTGGGCAAAAGCAACAGCATGGTATAAGCTAAACAGGCAAACAAAGGTTAATAAGCAAAGCGCGCGTCTCATAAATATTAAGAGGTTTAGTGATTTTGAATGTTAAAATAACACTTGTTAGTTAAATATAAAAATTTAATTTTCACGGTAAAAGCGCTCCCCGGAAATTTTTTAGGATCAGAAGCCATTCATATTCAAAGGCTGATTATTTTCGCAGCATGTCAAACTTTAATTTTCCAGGCCAAACCGCTTTTTATAAGGGTAAAGTACGGGATGTGTATACCATCAACGACAACCGGTTGGTGATGATCGCTTCCGACCGTATTTCTGCTTTTGATGTGATTCTGCCCCGCCCTATTCCTTTTAAGGGACAGGTGCTGAACCAGATTGCAGCGTATATGCTCCATGCCACCCGCGATATTTGTGAAAACTGGTTGCAGCAGGTGCCGGCCCCCAATGCTTCCATAGGGATCAAATGCATTCCCTTTAAAATTGAAATGGTGGTACGCGGGCATTTAACCGGCCATGCCTGGAGAACCTACGAATCCGGGAAACGGGAATTATGCGGCGTGCCGCTGCCCGAAGGCATGCGTGAAAATGAAGCGTTTCCCGCGCCCATCATCACCCCCAGCACCAAGGCCGATGAGGGGCACGATGAAGACATCAGCAAGGCAGAAATCATCCGCCAGGGACTGGCTTCGGAAAGCGAATGGGCAGAACTGGAGCGCCTGGCGTTGGGCCTTTTCAAGCGCGGACAGGAACTGGCCTCCAAACAGGGATTGATCCTGGTAGATACGAAATATGAATTTGGTAAAAAGGACGGGGCCATTATCCTGATGGATGAGATCCATACCCCGGATAGCTCCCGGTATTTTTATGCCGATGGTTTTGAAGAGCGTCTAGCTGCCGGCGAAAAGCAAAAACAGCTGAGCAAGGAATTTGTACGGGAATGGCTGATCGCCAATAATTTTATGGGCAAGGAAGGACAAACCGTTCCGGAGATGAGCGACGAATGGATCCAAACCATTTCCAACCGCTACATTGAGTTGTACGAAAAAGTGATCGGTACTGCATTTCAGCCGGAGCCGGTAAGCGATGCGGATTTATACAACCGCATTGTAAAAGCGCTGGAAGCATAAAAAAGGAATGATCTGCTTTTATCGCAGATATAGCCATCCGCAGCAATAGCGGATGGTTTTTTTTATAAATGATCCGGCAAACGATCGGCAGCGCGCTTCAAAAACGGCTTTAATTGGTCAATCGAATGCACTACTTTTAAAATTTTTCCATCCGGGCCAACAAGGATATGGGTTGGATATGAATTAATATGCAGTTTATCCGCCATAAACGGCCCCGCCTCCGGAATAACTGCATACTGAAGCGCACGTGTTTTTAAAAAGGCTTCAAGATCCTTTTTTTTGTCAATTGCCAGGCTTACAAACAGTACATCTTTCCGGTCCTTATATGCATCCACCAGGGCATTACAATCGGGGAACTCCTGCACGCAGGATACGCAATGGATAAACCAGCACTTTAATACAAGCAGCTTCCCCTTTACAGATTCCATTGTATAAGGTTGTCCGTTCAGATCGGTAAAACGAAATTCCGGTAACGGCGTTCCTTCCATCTGAAAATTTTTCATCTCAATAGAAGCCAGTTGTGCTGCGGTTGACCGGATATTATCAAGGTGCCCGGCAGGTTTGTACAATTTGTATACCGGCATCCCCTGAACGAGCCGGATCCTGAAGGCAATTACATCTTCCGTCATTAACCGGTGCAGGAATGTTCGTTTATCAATGCGATTGGAATCTGCATCCAGACCGATAAAATCCTGCGATAGCTGCACCTGGTCATAAGTATACGCATACCACCTGTCGTAGTCCTTCAGGATTTCCTCCAGATGAATGGTGTAGTTTTCATCCCGTGCTATTGCAAGTGTGTCGTCCTTTGCAACGGCGGCCGGTTGGGGATCCATATAATGGCAAGATAAAAGGCTCCAGCAAAAAAAGAACGTCCAATACCTGTTGCGGCAATAACTGCGTAAAAATTGCCTTTGGCGTATCAGTGCATACCGAAATCGCAACCGCCTATAATACCCCGTACAATGGAGAAGTAGCTTCTTATTCATGAATCTTCCTTTTTGTTACAACTTTCCCCAGCTCCCGGATATATTTATCAATATACAGCTGCTTGTCTCTTGACCGGTATTGCTCAATATAACGGGGATGCTCCAAAACTGTTGCCCGTTCAAATAGCCCGGCTTTGTCATTGAGCTTATGAATGAACGTGGCGTTTTTCTTTCCTAAAATAAACACCTCCGATGTATCCAGTCCCAGGCTGATATGCTTTTTGAGCGATGCAATCATAAACGGCGCCACCATTTCAAAAAGCTGCGGATCATCATAGTAGTTTGCATTTACCCATTTTCCATCTTTTGTGTTGCGTACAATGGTCAGCGGAAACGGGGAGTTGATATAAAATTCCCTGTAAAAAGAAGCCGCCCCACCCCAGGCTTCAATCATAGCATACATAAATACAGAAGATACTTCATGTGTATAGGCCGATTGCATGCGGATGCCGCAAACCTGCTCCAGCCGCTTGGTATCGGTAAAGGGTACGCCCGTTACACCGGCCCCATGACGGCTGGGATTAATACCGATCAAAAATTTCCGTTGCCGGGTATCCTTGTAATACTTATAATAAAAGGCCCGCATTACCTGCATGGTTTCTGGGTTATCCAGGTAGGGATTCATCACCTGGAATCCATCGGGCAGTTTCCCGGTATAGTGTAAATGCCGGTTAAAATCAATCACCTTGTCTGCAAATGTTTTCATCGTCTTTAAAACTATAAAATAATCCGCTTCCTTATAGTTTAATTTTTCAGATGGAAGGGCGTTTCCTTAATGATTTTATGGTCACAGATTGCGCCTGCGGCGCTTTTCTGCGACATGGTTGCTGTTAAAGCGGATGCCCAATCTGCGCAACCTGTCAGGCCCAGGGCGTGATCTGCGGCTTTAAGGAAACGACATTGATCGCATACCTCAAAAATTAATAGTAGATTGCAGCATAACGATATCTTCATTATGAAAGAGGAACAACTCAGAAGCAGCAACTGGTTTGGCCGCTCCGGCAAGGATGGTTTTATTTACCGCTCGTGGATGAAAAACAGCGGCATTCCGGATCATGAATTTAAGAAACCCGTCATCGGGATCTGTAATACATGGAGTGAGCTTACACCCTGTAATGCGCATTTCCGGGAGCTGGCGGCTTCTGTAAAACGCGGTGTGCTGGAAGCAGGCGGCCTTCCCCTGGAGTTTCCGGTGATGAGCCTGGGTGAAACCCTGATGAAGCCCACCGCCATGCTGTTTCGCAACTTAGCCAGCATGGATGTAGAAGAAAGCATCCGGGCCAACCCGCTGGATGGTGTGGTACTGCTCTGCGGTTGCGATAAAACCACCCCTTCCCTGCTGATGGGCGCCTGCAGTGTGAACCTGCCCACCCTCATTGTATCGGGCGGTCCCATGCTTACGGGAAAATATAAAGGAAACAACATCGGCACCAGTGATGTGTGGCGACTGGCAGCCGGACTGGAAACCGGCGCGGTAAATGAGGCACAGCTTAACGATATGGAAGGCGCGCTTTGCCGCAGCCAGGGGCATTGTGCCGTAATGGGCACCGCTTCTACCATGGCCTGTATGGTGGAAGCCCTGGGCCTTTCCCTTCCCGGTAATGCTGCCATTCCCGCGGTGGATGCCCGCCGGAAAGTGCTGGCCCAATATTCCGGCAGCCGTATCGTGGAAATGGTGCAGGAACAATTGTGTTTGTCCGATATCCTTACCCGGCAGGCTTTTGAAAATGCCATCATCACCAATGCCGCCATTGGCGGTTCCACCAATTTTGTCATCCACCTGCTGGCCATCGCCGGTCGCATCGGTGTACCGCTCCACCTGCAGGACTTTGATGCGCTTTCTAAAAATATTCCGCTGCTGGTAAACCTGCAGCCCTCCGGTGCTTTTTTTATGGAAGACCTTTATTATGCCGGCGGCTTGCCCGCGGTGCTCAAAGAGCTGGAAGGCCTGCTGCACGCGGATGCGCTTACGGTAAACGGCAAAACCATCGGGGAAAACAACCGTAATGCCGGTTGCTATAACCGGGAGGTAATTGCCACGGCGGCTGCACCCGTCAATACCGCTACCGGTCTGGCCGTATTAAAAGGAAATATTTGTCCGGACGGTGCGGTCATCAAGCCTTCGGCTGCCAGCGCACACCTGATGCAGCATACGGGTCCGGCCCTGGTGTTTGAATCGATCGATGATTACAAAGCCCGGATCAATGATGACGACCTGGAGGTGGACGCTAACACCATCCTTGTATTAAAGAACGTAGGGCCTAAGGGCTATCCTGGTATGCCGGAGGTGGGCAATATGACCCTGCCAAAAAAATTACTGCAACAGGGCATTACCGATATGGTGCGCATCTCCGACGGTCGCATGAGCGGTACCGGCTTTGGTACTGTTATCCTGCATGTATCGCCGGAAGCCGCCCTGGGTGGCAATTTCAGCGTACTGCAAACCGGGGATATGATCAGCCTGGATGTAGAGCGCCGCACCCTCGACGTGCAGCTTAGCGAGGAGGAACTGGCCCGGCGCAGGAACGCCTGGCAGCCACCGCCCCCACCGGCTTCCAGGGGGTATGTGCAACTGTATACCCAGCGGGTATTGCAGGCACACCTGGGTGCTGATCTTGATTTTTTAACAGGCAGCAGCGGTGCGGAAGTAAGTAAAGATTCTCATTAAACCTTATATATTACGAATGGAGTTCGCTAACAAAACAGCCATAGTAACCGGTGCCGCACAGGGCATTGGTTTTGAATTGTGCCGGCAGCTGGCCGCCGGCGGTGCGGGTGTGATCCTGAACGATCTGGACCCTGCACTGGCCCAAACGGCAGCAACAACGATCAATACGCAGTTTCCCGGAAGGGTTTATGCCGTTGGAGGCGATTGCAGCAACCTCGAGGTGATCCGGCAACTGGTACAGGCTGCCGTTAACCAATACGGCAGACTGGATATTGCCATCGCCAATGCGGGGATCACCTTGTTTGGCGATTTCCTGGATTATAGTCCGGAGGCGTTTTACAAGGTATTGCAGGTAAACCTGGGCGGTTCTTTCTTTTTGGCGCAGGCGGCGGCGCAACAAATGAAGGCCCAGAATTCCGGGGGGTCTATCCTGTTTATGTCTTCCGTAACCGGGCACCTGGCGCATAAGGGGCTGGTAGCTTATGGCATGACCAAGGCAGCGCTGGAAATGCTGGCCCGCAACCTGGTGATCGAACTTTCCGGCTATGGCATTAACATCAACGCCATTGCACCCGGCGCCACGCTTACGGAGCGTACGCAGGCCGACCCGGAATATGCGGCCAAGTGGGAAAAGATCACACCCGGAGGCCGGCCCGCAACGGTGGATGATATTGCCCGCACGGCCTTGTTCCTCGTTCATGAAAAATCCCGACATATAAACGGGCAACATATTGTTATTGACGGCGGCTGGAGTTGCGTGGGGGTGCAGCCGGATTAATAGCATGCGTAATGTCGTCAATCACTTGTTGAGAGAACACACCGTCGCGCAGACCAAAAAGAACATCGTCACGTCGACCGAAGCGGAGACGTCTCTACGAAATACCCCTTGATTATCCAGATCTTTTACACCGGTTTAGGAGAATGTCCCATAAAGGCACCTCCACCTGAGCCGGTATGCCACAACTTTAAAAAAGTTACCAAATTTTGGTAACTTTACAAAAACAAGATACTATGAGACGGAATACATCTGTATCGCTGGGAGATTATTTTGAAGATTTTGTAGAGCACAGCATCTCCAAAGGACGTTATAAAAATGCAAGTGAAGTGATCCGCGCCGGGCTCCGGCTCCTGGAAGAAGAAGAAAATAAAGTAAAGGCACTAAAAAATGCCATCCAGGAAGGCATTGATAGCGGAACGGCTAAAAATTTCAACCCGCAAAAACATTTGGCTGGTTTAAAAGCCGGAAAAAAGAAAAATGGCTAACTATACGCTCACCCATAAAGCAGTTGAAGATCTTTCGGATATTTGGGCGTATACCTATGAAGCATGGTCAGAGCATCAGGCTGATAAATATTATGAATTACTTATCGAAGCCTTCCGGAAACTTGCAGAAAACCCAACGCTGGGAAAAAACTATGAAGCCATCTTAAAAGACATCCACGGATTTAAAACAGGCAGACACATTATTTTTTACCGGACACTAAAAGATAAAGTAATTGAAGTGGTAAGAGTGCTTCATGAAAGCATGGATTTAAGGAACCGGCTAACCGAATAAGCAAACCATTTACCTATTCTCTGTCCGGATATGCGCTTGCATAATAAATTTTATAAACAATCTCTTATTTGCTAATTTTGTTAGCAATTCATGAAAAGATCCGGCAGCGCAGATTTACCCCTACACTATGGCCAGGTACCGCCCTGGCTGGCCACGCGTATGGCTACATTGGGTAAGGCCATTGTAGAGGAAATTATTGCCGGTCAGGGTAAAAATGCCTTACTGTCCAAATTAAGTGATCCCTTCTGGTTCCAGAGCCTGGGCGCCGTAATGGGTATGGACTGGCATTCTTCCGGCATCACCACCTCCGTAATGGGTGCTTTACGAAGAAGCATCAACCCGCTGACCAAAGAGTTTGGCATCATCATCTGTGGTGGCAAGGGCAACCAATCCAGGAATACCCCCAACGAGATCCTGCGGTTTGCGGAGACCACCGGGCTGCCGGCGCAGGACCTGGTGCGGAGCAGTAAGCTGAGCGCAAAGGTGGACAATACGGCCGTTCAGGATGGGTTTCAATTGTACCAGCATCATTTTATTGTGAGTGATGAAGGGGAATGGGCGGTTATCCAGCAAGGCATGCGCGATAGCAGCGCCACCGCCCGCCGTTACCATTGGCACTCTCCCACCGTAAAATCGTTTACCGAAACGCCGCATACCAGCATCTACGGAGCAAATCAAGGTTCGATTCTCAATCTTACCGATAAAAAGGCGCAGCCTTTAAAAGCAGCCATGCTGGAGGTGGCTTCAGAAAACCCGGATAAGATGTTGCCCGAGATCTCAAGGATCAGCAGGCACCTGGTACTACCCGGGCATCATGATGTAAAGGCAAAAGATGTGGATCTAAAGCGCCTGGGCGCGGTGTTATGGCTGGCACAGGAAAAGAACGTAAGTAATTTTGAAGAGCTGTTGCTACTGGACGGTTTAGGCCCCCGAACCCTGCAGTCCCTGGCCCTGGTAAGCGAGGTCATTTACGGGCAGCCGGCACAGTTTAAAGACCCGGCCCGTTTTTCCTTTGCACATGGTGGTAAGGATGGCCATCCCTTCCCCGTACCCACCCAGGTTTATGATGAAACGATCGACACCTTGCAACAAGCCATACAAAGGTCAAAGCTGGGCCGGCAGGATAAGATACAGGCCATCCAATCGCTTTCAAAAGTAGCGGACCGGCTGGCGGAAGATTTTGTACCGGATGGCAGTCTCGACGAATACATTGCCCATGAACGGACCAACTCCTGGAAATATGGCGGCAGGACTGTTTTTGGTAAAGCCCGGCCTCCTCAAAACCGACAGTTGGATCTGTTTAATGATCAATAGAAAAGGAGTTGTCACGGACACCGCAGTGGACTGTTTCGGCAACTTTTGTTTATTCAAAAGAAAACTGTTATTGTATATGCCCTGAATTATTTCAGTTTTCGATCAGTGAGGAACTGACCGGGGATATTAATATCACGCCTATAAAATCAGTTATTCCGATTAATGAGATTAACAACCACCTTCACCATCGTGCTCATCTCTTCCGGTTTACTTTCGGCAATCATCAGGGTAAGCGCTACCAGGGCGTTATCAGCCAGCCTGCGGGTGCCGTCCTCCTTGTACAGCAGCTTGTTCCGCTCCAGGAACCACACAAATAAAAAAGCGGCTATACGCTTGTTTCCATCAGAAAAAGAATGATTTTTTACTACAAAGTATAACAGGTGCGCTGCTTTTTCTTCCACTCCCGGGTAAAGCTCTTTCCATCAAAAGTTTGATCGATGGCCCCAAGGGAGCTTTTAAAAGATTCGTCTTTTTCATTGCCAAATAATGCACTGCCACCAAATTTATTCTTCAGCTCTCCAATCGCTTTTATTGCTTCTTTGTATGTGATTTTAAATCCTGCTTTCTTTGTTACGGGTCCGGCTTTAAGCACCTGATGATCGTATTGATCCAGCACATCCAGGGCGTAGGTATAATCGGTAATTACTTTTAACAGGCCGGTGGCTTCATTGGAATTAAGAGACTGCGATTGTAATACATTATCCAGCAATTTTACGGTTTGCTTCAGCTCCTCCAGCTGAGCGGTTTGCTCTTTTAATCGCTTTTCATTAATCGTATAGCCTTTTACCAGGTATTCCTTCAGGATCTTATTGGCCCAAATACGGAATTGAGTTGCGTTTTTTGAATTTACCCGGTATCCTACTGATAATATGACGTCTAAATTATAAAATTTTGTTTTATAATTTTTACCGTCTAAGGCAGTATGTTCCAAAATGGAACTAACTGAATCCGGGTCAAGCTCGCCAGATTTAAAAATATTTGAAAGGTGTTTCGTAATCGCAGGTCGTTGAGTGTCAAATAGTTTAGCGATATCCTTCTGCGTGAGCCAGATAGTCTCCTGCTCCAGCTTTACATCAATAGATGTTTGTCCGTCTTCAGTTTGATACATAACTATTGCTCCTGTTTCCATCTATTCAAGTTACGATGTTTTTCGGGATTGGGAACCCATTAGCCCCATGGCATTCGGCCCGCTACGTCGACCGTAGTGCCTGCCCGACTGTGGCGGGGAGACGTCTCTGCGAATGCCTTTTTGTTAATCAGATCCTTTAATCCCGTTTTACGACAATACACCCTTAGCGATTCGTCCGCTTCGGCCCGAACGACAGGGAAAAAAATACCGTCACGTCGACCGTAGTGGAGACGTCTCTACGAAATGCCGCTCTGTTCGTCAGATCTTTTAATTCCCCCTTACTACAATGCACCCATATAGGTTCCTCCGCTGCGGTCGGAACGACAGTGCAAAAATCACCGTCACGTCGACCGTTGTGGAGACATCTCTACGAGATGCTGCTCTGTTCGTCAGATTTTTTTATCCCCGTTTTACGACAATGCACGCGTAAAGGTTCCTCCGCTGCGGTCGGAACGACGTGGGATATATGACCGGAACACAGCGCAGCAATTGAATATTCGCAAGTCAGAAAAAAGGGCCCGGGCCTTTCTATAAAAAACTTAAATTTGAACCGATGCGCAATACGGGTGCCGGGGTAAGGCAGAAAGAAATCATTACGGCGCCTGAGTCGTTGGAATAAAATAACCGCTTAAAAAAATATCAATTATGGCAGTGATCAATCCGCACATTAATTTCAACGGAAATGCTGAAGAAGCATTTAACTTTTACAAATCCGTATTTGGCGGTACATTCGCAAAAGTGATCCGTTTTAAAGACCTGTCAAACGCCGAATTTCCTGTGGCGGAACATGAGGCGGATAAGATCATGCATATTGCCTTGCCCATTGGCCAAAACATGTTGATGGCGAATGATGTGCCCGAAATTTTAGGACGAACCAACGAAAATGAAAACAGGAGTAAAATTTCAATCAGTGCAGCAAGCAAGGAAGAGGCCGACCGGTTATTTAACGGACTTTCAGCCGGCGGACAAGTTGAAATGCCTATTGCCGATAGTCCCTGGGGTTCCTACTTTGGCATGTTCAGGGATAAATATGGTATTGAATGGATGGTAGAATATGCCCCAACTGATAAAGACCAGCTATAGCAAAACCGGAACAACAAAGGCTTGAGGGCCGCCGCTCCGGCACTTCCATATCAAACGGTCTTTGGGTAGTTTAATGTTCATTACGGCATTTTTTATCCGGTTATTCAACGGCCACGAAGTAACCCAATGCCGGCATGGATATTATATATCATTTAGGGTATATTTATTATCTTTAGAGAAGCTTTATCAAAGCAATAAAAACTAAAATTTAAACCTATGACACCTGCAAAAACACCCATACCGGATACCACGGAGACCATTGCTACACCCCCACCCCAACAAATATCCACTGCGCGGAAAATACCCCGTGTAAAAGCTATTGCATTTTGACGAAGAATAAATAAAACAATATGGCTAAAAATAAAAAAATACAGGTTGAGGGCCTTGAGATTGTTTTGTATGAAGACAATCAATGGGACTTTATCTCTCTCACAGATATAGCCCGGCACAAAGATGCGGAGCATACGGACACCATCATTCAGAACTGGATGAGGAACCGGAATACCATCGAGCTGCTGGGATTTTGGGAAACAATTTACAATCCCGGTTTTAAACCCGTCGAATTCGACGGGTTTAGAAAACAGGCTGGGCTCAACAGTTTTGTACATCTATAAAAAGCTAAAAGTATGACAAAGAGTAAGATAATAGAAGTAGAAGGGCGTGAAATAGCCATTATTTCCGACAGGTCAGATGATTTTATTTCGCTGACAGATATTGCAAAGCACAAAAATGAAGAAGCAACAGGCCTGGTCATCTCACATTGGTTGAGTACAAGATACACGGTAGAGTTTATGGGTTTATGGGAGCAAATTCATAATCCCAATTTTAATGTTACTGAATTCAGTAACATTAAAAGCGAAGCCGGGAGTAATGGCTATGTTTTGTCTTCAAAACAGTGGATTACCAAAACAAATGCCATTGGAATTATATCAAAAACAGGCAGATATGGCGGAGGCACCTTTGCCCATAGAGATATAGCTTTTGAATTTGCATCCTGGATTTCGGCAAGTTTCAAATTATACCTGATCAAAGAATTCCAGCGCCTCAAAGACGAGGAAAACAACCGCCTGCAGCTGGACTGGGACCTGCAGCGTACCATTTCTAAAATCAATTACCACATACATACCGATGCCATTAAAGAAAACCTGGTGCCAAAGGCCATTACCAGCCAGCAAGCCGGTTATGTATATGCCAACGAGGCGGATCTGCTGAATGTGGCCCTCTTTGGCATTACGGCCAACGAATGGCGCCATGCCAACCCCGGCAAACCCGGTAACATACGGGACTATGCTACACTGGAGCAGTTAGTGGTTCTAAGCAATATGGAAAGTATCAATGCTTTGCTCATAAAACAAGCATTGCCCCAGGGCAAAAGGCTGCTGCAGCTTAACCAGGTGGCCATCACGCAAATGAAATCGCTCATCCAAAACAGGGCTATTAAAAGGCTTAAATAACCCGGTAACCGCATAGTTTGTTACCGGGTATGGTGTTTTTCATCAAAAAAGCAAGGCAGCGCGTTAGCAAACGGCACAGGTCATGGTTTACCCCCCCGCCTGGCCGCGTGCGCTTTCTACCATTGCTTTTATTTTAGCCGCCTTTTGTTTTTCATACCGGGTTAGCGTAAGGTCCGGTTCTTTGCAATGGGGTTTGCAAAGTGTTATAATAAGGCCATTGGGGCGGGCCGTTACTTCCACATAGTCCCCGGGCTTAAACCCATAGTCGGTAAGCCATTTGCCCATCAGGCGAATTTCAGGAAAGTAGGCCGTAGTACTATATGCACAGCCCATGTGGTAGCTTATGGCTTTTTCATACACTTTCAGTTTGCGTTTGTTGTTTTCCATAGTCATAATCAGGGTGTTTTTGTAGGGCAAAACAACGCATAGCCTACGCTGTATTTAAATCCCCGGGCGCATATTATATACCATTTGCCGTATATTTTACGTATCTTTATAAGCGTGCTTATTGAGCAATAAAATCTTAAATTTGAACCTGTGATAAATACAACTACTATGGAGAAAAAGATACACGAAGGCCGTAATGTAAAGCGTTTCCGCGAAATGCTGGGCATTAAACAGGAGGCCCTGGCTTATGAGCTGGGTGATGATTGGAACCAAAAGAAAATATCCGTACTGGAGCAAAAAGAAACCATTGATGTGCCCCTGCTGCAACAGATATCCGATGCGCTTAAAATACCGGTAGAAGCCTTTCAAAATTTTGATGAGGAACAGGCCGTGAATGTGATTGCAAATACATTTGGTGACAATGCTTTTGGAAATTCTTTTAATCATGGCACGATGCATTTTCATCCCGTGGAAAAAATCATTCAACTGCACGAGGAAAAGATCGCTTTATATGAACGAATGCTAAAAGAAAAAGATGAAATGATGGCTGAGCTAAAAAAGCTAATACCGGCAAAGTAATTTTTTATTAGGGCGTGCCCCCGGCCCTGCCAGCGCTGCGGGGGCCAGCACACGGCCGGGGTCGGGCTATACGCTATATCTTTTGTTCCGCCCAGCCTGCTCTGAGCCCTGCCGAAGGGCTTCACAAAAGGATGCCGCTGCTATCCCTCACGCGGGGTAAAAATGACAAATTGAATACAAAAACCTACTTAAATTCTACCAAAATTGAGGCAAATAGTTTTCAACACTCGTGCGTTTCTATTTTAGCAGGTACAAAAGGAAAAAGTTACCTTCGTAAGTTAGAAATATGATACAGCAAAAAATTTACTTTTCCGGCCATGAGTCATTCATTTGCAAGCAGTTCTGGCTAAAAAAAACCTTTGATTTTTCTCAAGCCGGCAAAAGTTTTAATGAAGATACAGCAGTGGTAGATTTAGGCGTAGGTAAAAACATGGTGACTTCGCTTCGATACTGGGGTAAGGCTTTTGGCATTTTAGATGAAAATGATGCTCCTACAGCTTTGGCTAATTATCTTTTTGGAACAAACGGAAGGGATTTATATTTAGAAGACTTTGCTACTTTATGGCTCTTACATTATTCATTATTAAAAACCAATCGTTTTTCAATTGCTTCTTTGCTTTTTAACGAATTAAGAAAGGAGCGGATAGAGTTTACCAAAGAGCAACTTGTCAATTTTATACTTCGCAAAGCACGAGAATATGAGGCAAATACAGATAACTTAAATACAATTGAACGTGATGCAAATGTATTAATTCGCATGTATTCTAAGCCACAAAAGGGTGATCACATTGATATTGAAGATGACTTTACTGGTGTATTAATCGATCTTGATCTGCTGAAGCGGTTTAAACAACGAGACTTAGATCATAAGCTTGTAGACTGGTACAAAATTGAATCAGAGGAACGAATAGATTTACCTTGTGAAATTGTTTTGTTCAGTATTTTGGATAACTATCAAGATCAACAGACCATTACGTTCAGAGAGTTGCTTACAGGATTAAATGCTCCGGGGACCGTATTTGCTTTAAATCCGGACGGATTGTACAACAAGTTGAACGAAATTTCGGAGAAGTATAACCGGCAGGTGGTGTATACTGAAACGGCAGGTAATGAGGTTTTACAAATTAAAAAAACAATTAATAAATACGATATTTTAAATGACTACTATAGCTAACAATAAGAAAAAGCAAGAGCATAAAAGCTTTTCTCCCTCCGTAAACATCGTACGGGATGCTGATAGTATGTTGCACTATATTCCGACGACCAACTCTAAACAAGTTTTTACTCAATTAATAAACGATTACCAGGTTGGTATTCGTTCGTTTACAATTGTAGGGGCCTATGGCATTGGAAAATCGGCATTTCTCTGGGCTTTTGAAAAAAACATTAATCATCAGCAGCATTTTTTCTCCAAGCTGAGCAGTAACATGTTAGCCAAAGAATTTGATTTTTTACGTATCGTTGGCCAATATAATTCTTTAAAAAATGAACTGGCCAATCAAATAGGTATTAGCTCAAAAGAATTTACAACAAATACATTATTAAATGCACTAGATAAACGTTACAAGGCTTTATCTAAATCTAATAAAGGATTAGTAATTGCAGTAGACGAATTTGGTAAATTTTTAGAATATGCTGCTAAAAATAATCCGGAAGACGAATTGTACTTTATCCAGCAATTGGCCGAATATGTCAATGACACAAAAAAGAATATTTTCTTTATTACTACACTTCACCAAGACTTTAATGGGTACGCACGCGCACTTACAAAAAGTCAGCAAAATGAGTGGGACAAGGTAAAAGGGCGTCTTAAAGAAGTTACCTTCAACGAGCCTGTTGAGCAATTATTATTTCTGGCATCAGAGCGATTGGCTGAACTAAAACTGGGACAAAAAGACAAACAATTTTCGAAACTATTTAAAAGCATCGAAACCGCAAAAGTTTTTCCGCTCAAAGATTATTTCATCGAAAGTTTTGCCGAAAAGCTGCTGCCTTTCGATATATTGACGGCCGCAGTACTTACATTAAGCTTGCAAAAGTATGGGCAAAATGAGCGATCCTTATTTTCTTTCATCGAATCTAATGATCATTTAGGCATTCGGGAATACCATAATAATCAAACTCCTTATTACAATTTAGCTAGCCTTTATGATTATTTAGTTTATAACTTTCACTCTTTACTTACAACTAAATTCAACCCTCATTATACGCAATGGGCCGCTATGCGTATTGCTATCGAAAGAACAGAGGGGCTATTAGAAGATCAAGTATCTGATGCATTAAAATTGGTAAAAGCGATTGGCTTACTCAACATATTTACAACGGCAGCTGCTAGTATTAATCGCGCTTTCTTAATTGAGTATGGTAAATATAGTTTGGGGATAAAACAACCCGAGACAATTATTACTAAGCTAGAAAAATTAAAAATCATTCGCTTCGTCAATCATAGCAATAAGTTTATTCTTTTTGAAGGCACCGACCTAGATATTGAGTTGGCAATAAATGAAGCAGGTAATTTGGTGGAACGGGTGGTCAATACCGTTCATCATTTAAACAAGTATTTCGATTTTCCTTTTATCTCTGCTAAGGCTGCTTACTATGAAAAGGGAACGCCTAGACTTTTCACCTTTCGTTTAAGTGAAGAGCCTTTGATACAAGCCCCAGAAAATGAAATTGATGGTATTATTAACCTGATTTTTTCAGACAAACTTAAGGACAAAGACATTAGATCCATTTCCGAAAATAATGAAGAAGCTATATTATATGGGTTGTATAAAAATACAGATGAAATCAAGAATCTATTGTTCGAAATAGAAAAGATAGAAAAGGTTAAGGAGGCTAATAATGAAGATCGCGTAGCACTCCGTGAATTGAACAGTATTTTGCAGCACCAAGTTAAGCTACTTAATCATTATGTTTTAGCCAATATTTATGCAGGTGTCGAGTCTTCTATTGTATGGTTTTTTAAAGGGAAAAAACAAATTATCTCCGATGAAAAATCCTTTAACCAACTACTCTCAAGAATCTGCAATGAAGTATATCCAGACACCCCGGTCTTTAAAAATGAAATGGTAAATAAAACAAAGCTGTCTGGGGCGCTTTCTGTTGCAAAGAAAAACTTGCTTAAAAATCTAACGGAGTATTGGAATCATAATGAATTAGGGTTCGACACCACTAAGTTCCCTCCTGAAAAAACAGTGTATCTTTCATTATTACGCAATACAGGCATTCATCAACATTACAAAGAAGGGGTTGTTTTAACAGAACCTACCGATGCAACTTTTTATCAGTTGTGGCATACAAGCATTCACTTTTTGGAAAGTACACGTACGGGCAAGAGAAGTTTAAAAGAGTTTGTTGATATATTGCTAGCTCGTCCCTTTAAACTAAAGAAAGGATTCATTGATTTTTGGGTACCTATTTTCCTTTTTACCCGGCGTGACGATTTTGCATTATTTGGCGCGGATGGATATATTCCTACACTTACTGATGATACTTTGGAACTGATAAGCCGCGACCCTGTTGGCTATGATCTAAAAGCTTTTGACATCGAAGGAGTAAAACTCAATATTTTTAATCGTTACCGTGCTTTACTCAATCAATCAGAGCAAGAGCGGCCCACTAATCAAACCTTTATTGAAACTATTAAGCCCTTCCTTGTCTTTTATAGAGATTTGCCAAACTACGCTAAAAACACCAAAAGCCTAGGAAAAAAAACGTTGGCGCTCAGAGAAGCAATAGCCTATTCGAAAAACCCGGAAGAAACTTTTTTTGAGCAGTTCCCAAAGGCTCTAGGTTTTACCATCCCCCAACTCCAAAAAGGAGAAAGGGAACTAGTGGCCTTTGTAAGCCAATTACAACAAAGCATACGAGAAATACGCACATGTTTTGATGAATTGGTCAACAACTTTGAGACCTTTATACAAGAAGACATACTTGGCAATAAACTAGGGTTTCCTCGATACAAAGACAATCTACAGCAACGTTTTTCTGGTCTTAAACGGCATTTACTGTTGCCCCATCAACGAGTTTTTGTACAGCGCATACAATCTGAATTGGACGATCGTAAAGCATGGCTCAACTCATTAGCGCAGGCTTGTATTGGCAAATCGCTTGAAATGATGACCGACGAAGAGTGGCCATTATTGGTAGAAAAATTTAAAGACACTGTTCACGAATTAGACAATCTATCGGATATTTCAAAAAGTGGCTTTGATGAAAATAAAGAAATAGCTGTTAAATTTGAGGTAACATCTTTTGTGAAGGGTCTACAACGAAATTTAGTGCGTTTGCCCAAAACAAAGAATAAAGAATTAATCCAATTGCAAAGCGTGGTTAAAGCAAAGCTTAGTGATGATCGGCAGTTGAATATTGCTATGTTGGCGCAATTGTTAGAAGAACTAATACGAGATGAAAAATAAAGTAAGACATGTGTTAGGTATATCGGGAGGTAAGGACAGTGCAGCACTGGCCATTTATATGTTTGAGAAGTATCCTGATATCAATATTGAGTATTATACCTGTGATACTGGCAAGGAGCTTGAAGCCACCTACCAACTTATCCGTAACTTGGAAATTTATTTTGGGAAAAAACTTACCTTACTTGAAGCTGCTGCTAAGAGCCATGAAGATCCTTTTGATCATTTTTTAAAATTATATGGGGGCTATCTTCCCTCCTCTACTAGCCGTTGGTGTACTAGAAAACTCAAATTGGAGCCTTTTGAAAAATGGGTCGGGGATGATCCTGTCATTTCCTATGTAGGTATTCGTGGTGATGAAAATAGAGAGGGCTATATTTCTAAAAAACCCAACATTCAATCTATTTTTCCATTCCGAAAAAACATGTGGAGCGAAGACGTGATAAGTAAATTGTTTAAAAATAATCTCATCGATCAAATGGCAGATTGGTATCAACAAACCGGTTCGTACCATGTAGAGCGACTATTAGAGATTGTGAAAGAACCTTTATCAAGTAAGTTTGTACAAAAAGACAAGTTGGATGCTTTATTAGACTTGGACACCCCTGCATTTAACCAAGTCGTATTTGCTTTTTTAAAAACAACCCATTACCCGCTTTCTGGCGAGGCTAATTTTCCTTTGTTGGACAACGATGAGGTGTTGAAAAAAGATGACATTTATGACATATTGAAAAGAAGCGGTGTAGGGGTGCCTCAATATTATGAGGAGATTACGTTTGAGGTGAATGGTAAAAAAGGCACTTATGCCCGTAGCCGTTCCGGCTGTTACTTCTGTTTTTTCCAGCAAAAAATAGAATGGATTTGGTTGTATGAACAGCACCCTGATAAATTTAAGTTGGCTATGGAGTACGAAAAAGATGGCTATACCTGGATGCAAGATGAGCGATTGGAAGATTTGATACAGCCCGAACGTATGGAACAAATTAAAGAAGATCAAATAAAAAGGCTCGAAAGAGCGAAAAATAATAAAAAATCACTCTACCTTGTTGATAAGCTGAATGATGAGGTAGAGGGATGTATTAGTTGTTTTTTATAAAGTTAGTTATATTTACCAAGATAAGAAAAATATGGAATTCTCTATTACTAAGTGGACCATTAAAAAGCTCTATGATACCTATAAAAAAGGATTAATAAACTTGAGTCCACCGTATCAGCGAAATTTTATTTGGTCTATATCTGATCAACAATATCTGATTGATTCTATCCAAAAGAATCATCCAATTCCCAACTTCTTTCTTTTACAAAAAAGTGGAGAGTTTGAGATGGTTGATGGACAACAAAGATCAAGGACAATTATTAGCTACATTGATGGACAATTTCCCGATCTGTTGAATCGTAAATTCGACAAAAAAAGAGATACAGATTTTCTTAGTTATAGCTTTCCTGTTGTAATAATTACAGACACAAAAGGCGCTGCAATTGAAAAATTCTATGCTGTAGTAAATAAGACGGGAGTACACTTAAACAAACCCGAAGTAAGAAAGGCCGATTTTTATGACACAAACTATCTAAAACTTGTAACAGAAATAACACAATCTAGGCTGTTTAATAAACTGAAGGTATTTACAGATGCCTCGCTTAAAAGGATGAACGATATAGAGTTCGTTGCAGAATTAGTCATTCTTGTAAAAGATGGGCATGTTGATAAAAAGGAGAATATGGATCAATATTTTAAAAAAGATCTTAGCGAGAAGCAGTGCGCAGACATAAAAAGCAAGATCAATTTGGTCTTAACTAAACTCAATATCGTGGATCAAATTTATTTGTTGAGAAATACGAGGTACAAACAAAAGAATGATTTTTATACTTTATTTGATTTTATTCTGAATAGTTCAATTGAATTAGATTCGCTTAAATACTTTTATAAAATACTTGTACTAATTGGTAAGGATATAAAACCTACTCAAGATGCTTGTGAACCATTAAAAGAATATGCGAGAAATTGTGTAACTCAATCAAATTCAAAAGCCGCCAGAGAAAATCGCATATCTTTCTTCAAGAATCTATTTCTTAATACCGGAACTAAAGCTAATCAAGTTCAAAATGAAATATTGCAATTCTACGACTTGCCTAAAACTTCTATCGTAAAAGTAGAGAAGTACATCTCTATTAGTGTAGAAAAGCTGTCTAATAAAAAGCCCAATATCGAATTTGAGTTATGATCGAATATAAATTTGATAACATCTTACTTGACAGATTTGACCCAGAGCAAAATTACATTCAGCTAGACAATATTGATTTTAAGCTTGAAAACTTGCCGGGATATGAAACTAGCAAAGGTGCTAGCTCTAATCTATTTGTATTAATTGACCCGGAAGATGAATATCCAGATAGGGTAATAAAAATCTGTAAGTCCCCTTTAGAGTTGGGCAATAATAAGAGAATTGTTAGATTTAAAAGAGAAATAAGAGCTTTTAAAATTGCTAAAAGTAAAGCGTTGAGAAATGTAATTGAATACCACGGTTCTGGTGAAGTTGAGATAGCTGGGTATAATTTTCTTTATATTGTAATGGAAAAGGCAGATGAAGATCTGGCTTCTTATATGGAAGCAAATCAATTCAATTTCTCGCTTAATCAAAAACTATCTTTTTGCGTAAATATACTTAACGGAATTAAGCAGTTACATTCCCTTAATATTTACCATAGGGATATTAAGCATGATAATATTTTAAGAATAGGAAATGAATTCAAAGTTGGTGATTTGGGCTTAGTCAGATTTCAAAATGAAGACTTTTCAATTGATAAGGATAATGAGAAAGTCGGTCCTTTCGGGTGGCTATCTCCGGAAGCAACAAATAAAATGCTTACTTTCAAGAAAAAAGTAGGCCATATTTATGATTGCGATATTAACTACAAGTCAGATATATTTCAATTAGGCAAATTATTTTGGTACATCTTTCAGGCAAATTTGCCTATTGGACAGCTAGATAACGACCATCACTTTGAAGACGATATTTTTGCCGTTTTACGACTAATGCTTCAATATGACAAACAGCGACGCCCTGATATGGCTCAATTAGAAACATTATTACAACCTCTAATGCTAAAATATGCTGTTTAGATAATTATGATGGGACTTTTTTTGTCTACCTTATGTAAGTCCTTATAGAATGCAAAAAACTCAAATTTGTCTTATAGAGGTTGAAGCTTTTCAGAATTGATGAGAAGTAAGCAGTAAATATCATTGCTAATACGTTTTATGATAGCTCAATATTCAACGCAATTAAGCATAATCCTACATTCTAGCCCATAGAAGAAATAAGGAAGTTACACGAAGAAAAGATGGCGCTGTATGAAAGAATGCTGAAGGATAAGGATGAGATGATGGAAATGTTGAAGTAAGTAATTGAAAGGAGGAAATAATTTACATTATGTCTGATATTTCGCAAATAGAACAATTTATTAGAAAAACCTGCGAAACCCATTCACTAATTCTGTTAGGGATTAATCAAGGGAAATTTAGAATTTATACTGAAGAGGCATCTGGAATTACTGCCTTTTTAGAAATTGAAGAAAACAAAAATATTTCATTTTATTTTTTACTTAGAACTCATGATGTCGTTTATTGTGGTGATAGATCAGATGCGCATGTTGTTCTCAGTTTAATGTTTGCTAGCTTTCTTAAAACTAATTTTGGAATATCCTGTTTGTTATTCGACATCCCTCATCCTGCGGTGCAAGACGAAATTTGGGGTAGATATTTAATGCCACAGCAATCTCCATCCTTTTTAGGAAGTTCCATTCACGAATATCAACAGAATGCCGTTTTAGAAATAGTTTCTTCCATAGCTAGTTGGAGAACTATGTTTTGGAATATTATGGGTTGCCCTTGTGAAAAATGTCTAAAAGCAAGGAGTATCGAATTTTCTGTGCAACATGATATAACAGAAGAATTATCAGGGCTAAAAGAGCAACTTTTTAAACATCCCAAAAACTACAATTATAGTCGTCGTATTTGGCCGAACTGGGACTACTTCTACAATATATCAGAAGAGATAACATTAATTAAATCCCTGGAACTTTCCCAATACTTTGAGGCTCTTCAAATAGTGAATACTGCAAAAGAGGAGTATGTAGAAGGTATTAATGGTTCCTTATTATTAAATGGTGATTTGAAAAACTTCTTAGCTCACAAAGACATTAAAAAGCTGAGAAAACTTATAAAGGGTATCGAAAAGAGTACAAAGCAGGTCAACTGCGCACCACTTGTTTTGGAAAATATGATACTTGCTGTTTCAAGCCCCTACATCATTGCTATAGGAAGATTATGTGGTATTTATGAATTTAGGGTTGAACGAGAAAATACAAGAAATCGTCATAATAGGGAATCCCAACTCTTATTTCCGATTTCTGCCTTTGAATGGGAAGACGAAGTTTGCCCTGACCAATTCGAAGGATTAATCAAAGCACTCCTGGAGCGGGAGCCAAATGTAAAAATGGTACGTAAGCCGGCACCGATAAACCAAGGAGATAAGGGAAGAGATTTATTAATTGATTGGAACGTAATCAATCCGTATGTAATATCCGAAGAAACCCCACCTACTTCATTAACAAAGGTGGTCGGTCAATGTAAAGCTTCCAATAAAACAATTGGAAAACATAAAGTTTTAGACATTAGAGATACGGTAGAAACCCATAATGCTCAGGGATATTTTCTAGCTGTTAGTACCCAAATAGCAGAAGCATTAACAGCTAAGTTAGAAGACTTACAAGCTAAAGGAATATGGACACAATGGTGGAATCGAGATGATATCGAAACACGACTTTCAAAAAATCAAGATTTAATACCACTGTTTCCAAAAGTCTTGAAAGCTAAGGACTACATTAAGTTTGTCGAAAAGTAGTAGCTATTCAAAACTAATCCTCTAGCGCCCCCATTAATTGCTCCATACCAAAATTTAAAAGAAAATCAGAATAATAGCTATCAAACACATCTCTAATATAGTCGTCAATTGTTATTTCATCTTCTCCATTTTCTTTCAACAATGCCAATTTATAATTTTTCTTTTTGGTAATCATATATAAGAACAAAGAATGAAAATACACAGAGGCAATATATCGTTTTTGAGCTATCATAATTTGTTCCTCATTTTTCAGCTTCTTCCGATGATTTAGGTACACATTGCTATCTAGATTTACATAGATTTTTTCAAGAGTATCGCCAGAGGCAACAGGGGCCATCACCGTATCATAGTTCATGGAAATTCCGTGTTCTTCCAGTCCATCCCATTGTTCTTTATTTATTTTTATCAGTTCAGGAAGTCCAATATTATCGTAATCCTCCTCTTGCTTAGGCGCCGTTTCCTTTTTTTGCTCTTGGTCCACTATTTTCAGAAAAACGATCTCTTTAAAATAATCCTCGCCAGCACCTTTCAATGCTGCTGAGATTTCTACTTCGTCACCTTGCCTTAATTCCGTATCTGGGTTAAAAGTAATTTTAATAGTTCCTTTATCCGGGCTCGATTTGATTATATTCATCAGCTCGCCGGGTTCCTTACTAGTGCCCTGAGTATTGCCATCATTCGCTTTTGTTCTTTTTACTTTTAAGATAGCAACTTCCAAATCCCCCGGCTCATCGGTTCGATCAAAATAGTGATCTTCCACATCCGTCTCAAAACGTAGTGTTTTTTCTCCCCCAATCGGCACAGGAATTGGATTATTTGCCTTATGTTGCAATTTGAAAAAACTGGGAAAACGCTCCGGTTTAAACGGTTTTGATTCTCGCTCTGCTTTTTCTCTGCTCGCTTTCTTTTCTGGCTTCTCCTTAGTTTTTTCCTCCAACTTCAAGGTGTTTTGCAGCAGTTTGAAAAGCTCGCTATCTTTCGATAGGTTTTTTGCAAAACTTTTGATCAGTTCAACAGTATCCTCACTTTCTAAACCGATAGCATCCTTTCTTCGTTTATTGATTTCATCCAGCTTCGACTTGGCAAGCTTCTTACGAAGATAATCCCGCAGCTCCTCGGCTTCAGCCCCGTTTTTCAATCGGTCTCTGGAGGCCATAAAAAGCTCCTTCCTGAATTCGTATTTCATCCGGGAGCAATCTACATTTATAAGTAAATAATCTTTAAGTAAATTGTATTTAAGACTTCTAGTAATAAATTCGGAAGTGTAGTGTCCGTGCACCTGCCCATTCATAGAGAAGAGTACAGACATATTATTTTTAAAAAACCTTCGTTGAATATCAGCTTTTGAGTCCTTAGCAGTCTTACCTTCCTGCCGTGCTTTAAAAACATAACAGGTAACTTTCATTGTACCAAATAGAGCATCTTCGTACTCTTCGGAAAACCAATCTTCCACATAATCCTTCTCATCTTCTAAACGTCGTTGCAATCCAAAAACTACGCTATCCAAGATTTTATTATTAGGATAGCGTTCCTTTTTATCAATCGTAAAAATGGGAAGTACTGGTTTAAATAAAAACTCATTCAGACTTTGGTTTAAGTCTTGTGCAAAACCGGATATCCCCTTCATTTGGTAGGAATACATTTTTATAACTGTTCCTGTCCTGAAATTACGCCCTAACAATTTTAAATCCAAGTCTGAAGCATCAAAAGAAGGAATTGTTTCGCCAATTTTCAGGTATTCATACCAAGTGTTCTTTTTTGTTTCATGTTCCCCTTTAGTCAGTGGGTGTTCTCTGGTTAGGGTAAAACCAATCTTACCGGAGCCATCATACTTTTTTGAAGCTATAAGCTGGTAACCTTTTTTCCCGCAGAAAACAATTGCCCCACTACCGCCCATATTATATTTGCCCTGTACAAAATGAATTTCATTTTTATTACCACGCATGAGGGAAAGAAATGATTTTTCAAAGTCTTCAGGATGTTGGCCTTCCCCATTGTCGTAAATGATTACAGAGGTATCCCGTGGCGGGCCATCGGCTAATATTTGAATATCATGGGCCTGCTCTCTTCGATACGTAGGCAAATCCCAATTTTTATACTTAGGAAAAAATTGTTCAATGGCCTCATCCATTGTTCTGGGTGCATGCTTCGATTTAGGATCAACCCCCTCCTCATAGCATCGCTTCATCAAAATTGCGTCAATGGAGTTAGTTACTTTTTCCACCAAGGCTGCAATCGGATTAGATTGCTGGTTTTCAATAATACCGAAATTGGATTCGTTCTGTCCAAGAGGAAACCAGTTTTCCTGCTTAAAAATTGCCGGATTAGCTTGAATAATTTTTTCAACATCAGCTTCGGTGGCTGCAGCGTATAGTTGCTCAAATAGTGCTCTACTATTCATATGGCATCGTATTGTATTAATTAGTTAGGGTATAATATGGTAATAGCATTCAACGCTTTTATTGTTGCAGTAATATCGTCTCTTGTGTTAAACCGGCCCAATGAAAATCGAATAGCTGAAAAAGCATCGTCATTGCTTACACCCATAGCTTGCAGAACATGCGATGGTTCTACCACCGCAGCAGTACAGGCAGAGCCGTTAGATAAAGCTATATTTTTAAGCCGGCCTATAATAACATTAGCGTCGTGGCCAGGAAAACAAATATTGGTTACATTGTATAACCTATTTGATGTATTACCATTTACAAAGGCTCCAGGGATTTTCAATAAACTTAGTTCTAACTCATCTCGCAAGTTTACAATACGTTCTGCATCTTGCAGCATTTCTTTTTGTGCAATGCGGCTTGCCGCTCCCAAGGCTACAATACCCGGCACATTTAAAGTGCCGCTTCTTAATCCCCTTTCATGCCCTCCACCATGTAGTAAAGCGGGAAGTTTTATGCCATTTCGCACATATAAACCACCAATTCCTTTAGGTGCATAAAACTTATGCCCACTAAAAGATAGTAGATCAACACCTAAATCTGCTACATCAATCGGAATTTTACCTACAGCCTGCGTGCCATCACTCATAAATAATGCTCCAGCTTCATGTGCTAAAGCGGCAATTTCTTTAATGGGTTGGGTAACACCCGTTTCATTATTTACATACATTACAGATACCAAAATCGTATCGTCAGTTAAGGCAGATCGCAATTCTATCAGGTCAATCAATCCATCTGGTTGCACGGGCAAATAAGTAATCTGAAATCCTTTAGTTTCTAAATATGCACAAGTATCTAAAACTGCTGAATGCTCCGTAGAAACTGTAATAATATGATTGCCTCTAGATTGATATTGCTCAGCGACTCCTTTTATAGCTAAATTTATTGCTTCAGTAGCGCCGCTGGTAAAAATGACTTCGTTTTGTTCGGCACCAATAAGTTTACAAACATCTTCTCGAGCAGCTTTAACAGCATCTTTTGCCTTAAGACCGCTTTGATGAATACTGCTAGCATTTGCAAAATTATCAGTCAGAAAAGGCATCATAACATCCAGCACTCTTGGGTCAATAGGTGTTGTAGCGTTATTATCTAAATATATAATCTGATCTCTCATTATGTCAATAACTCAAAAATACGATTTTCAAAGAGAGAAACCCGTACGGTATTCCGTAAACGTAAAATTAATTTAAATGCCAATAATTGTTATAAAATATTGAAAATAAATGAAGTGCTTAGCCTAACATTATAAAATAAAAAAGCGAACCCGGAATGGGTTGGTTCCAGTTTTGTATTAACGAAGCGCATCCCCATCATTGCAGAAGTACAGTTGCATATCCGGTTGCAGGGTTTTGCTTTATGAACGGGGCTCCTTTTATTAACGGATGCCCGCGTGAGGGATAGAAAGGGCGGCCCCGCCGTGGCGGGGCCGGTGCGCAGCACGGCACCCCTGCATAGCCCGACCCCGGCCCTGGGCATGGGCCTTAGTGCCAGGGCAGGCCGGGGGCACGCCCAAAAAAAGAAAACCACTACCCCACCAATGGCCCTTTTTAAAGCTACATAAAAAAAGCCGCCCCCGTGGGCGGCCCTTGTGCCTGGCTAAAGCTCCCCAGGCCGGCGGTTTTGCAGCTCGGTAATAAACGCTGCCGTTTCCTCCAGCTCCCGCAGCACCCGCTCCAGGTCGTACTCCTTTTCCAGCAGGGCTACGGCGCCGTAGTTGGTTTTACGGTCCGTAAGCAGGGAAATGCTGTACTCCGTACGCCGCCGTCTTTTTTCGTGCTCCCTCTTAAGGTCGCCCTCCGGCAGGCCGGCAATAATACCGTCCAGCGCGGCCAGTTCTGCCTGCTTGGCCGCCAGCTCGGTGCTGATCTCCACGGCGTTTTCCGCATACTGTTGTTTTTGGCGCTCCAGGGACAGTTTTCTCCAGTCGAGGTCCTTTTGTTCCTTGCGGGCAATGCTGAGTACCGCATCAAAATCGGCAGCAGTGAGGAGCTGATCAAATGAATAATTAGCCATTTTCTCTACATTTAAAGGGTGAATGAATACCCAAACCTACCCCGCCCTTTACACCGGCGCAATAGCCCTGCATTGTATTTAAGATAGTTTAACATCCGCCCCGCCCTGCCGGGCAGCATCCTTTATGCGCAGGGCGGCCTGCTGCCGGGCTTTTAGGAGGGATAATTTATACTGCACTACCAGCTGCCTGTCCGGGCTGCAACTGCTCATAGCGTCCAGCACGTTCTCCTCCATATCCTGCAGGCGGCTCAGTTGCCTGCTGCCGGGCGCCGCCGCCTCCATAAGGTGGTGTACAAAGGCCAGCTTTTGGTGCAGCTGTGCATACTGCTGCTGCATTTGGGTTAGCTTATAAGCTACCCTTGTTGCATCGGCCGCAGCCCGCTGTGCATGCGCGTTCAGCGCTTTTTCTACCTTTTGCATGCGGGGTTGCAAAAAGGTTTGCAATTGCCGGCTGGATGTTGTTTTTTTTAGTGCCAGCTGCTGGTGCAGGGCCTCCAGCTGGAGGAGCTTTATCATAGCCTCGGAAGGCAGGTTGCGCCAGCCCTTTTCGTACATGGTAATGGTGCTGCGCGATACATTTATAAGGTCTGCCAGCTCCCGCTGGCTTAGCTGTAACTGGATCCTTAATAACTTCATTGGTTGTGTTTTTTAAAAGATGACCTGTATCCGTCCCCGGCGTGTCCTTTTTTTGCTGACACTATTTTGGTGGACACAAAATGGTGTCAACCCGTTTTGTGTCATCGCAATGCTGACACTGTTTTGTTTGACACAAGTTTTTCTGCAATTTCCATCGATGGGGGCTACTGATGCCGGTGGCAGGCGGCCATGCTGCCAGGTGTAAGCATTGTTTCATAACAGTTTTGTTTTAAATAAATAAGCGTTGTACCCGTGCGCGGCGGCAGCTGCTAAGGGGGCCGCCACATCACTTTGCTAATTTATTATAACAGCAGCGCTTAAGCGTGGCTATCGTTTGTGCATTTTATTACTTGTTGTATTCAATTCCTCACTTTAACGGGTTGTTTGCAGCTTTGGTAAGCCATAGAGGCAATGGTGTGTGATTGTTTTGCGGGGCAGCGCGTAAAGCTTTGCCCCGGGATGCAGGGGGTCTTCCAGCGCTTTTTACCTTACGCTCCGCACCTCCGGTGCTGCTAACCCCGGGGTTGTATTTTTTACCTCCTGGGGTAATGCTGCCGGGTAATGGGGGTGCATTCCAAATTGTCGCGCTCCCATAAACGTAATGTCACCCTGAACTTGTTTCAGGGTCTATTGAACGACAAAATGCATAGATGCTGAAATAATCCCGAACCTTCGGGACAGCATGACAGCGACATTTGGAATGCACCCGGCAATAGAATACGAAAACTTTCGCATATATTTGAGGGGGTGATCATTTGCCCCGTTAACGTAAAAAATATGAAAAAAGCAGTAACCGCCTTTTTGATACTAGCCACTGCCGGTGCATACGCTCAACCTGTCAATAAAGTAGTTACTGCAGATATTGATAACTTTTGGATCGCTTTTGACAGCATCCGGCACACCAACGATTATGCTAAAAAAATATACTTTATAAACAAACTGTATATCGAAAAAGGCACCGATGGCCTGAAGGCCTTTATAAAAATTGAAAACTATACCGATACGGGATATGTAAAACTTATTGATGCCTATCCCCGGTTTTGGAACGCGATAAGGCCACACACCTTAGCTATAAAGAACAAGACTGCTGCGCTGAATAAAGGAGTAGAAACCCTTAAAAGCCTTTATCCCGACTTAAAAGATGCCAAAATGTATTTTACCATTGGCGGGCTGCGGGCCGGGGGAACCACGCTTAACGACAAGGTGCTGGTGGGTGCGGAAATAGCGGCCGGTACGCCTGATGTTGATCTGTCTGAATTTAATACCGACTGGCAATGGCTGAAGAACACGTTTGCCAGGCAGTCTGCCGAAGACCTCCTGTATTTTAACATACACGAATACATCCATACCCAGCAAAAAGCAAATTACAGTTATCAGTTGCTTAATAAATCCATTAAGGAAGGCGCTTGCGATTTTATGGCGGAGCTGGTGCTTGGTCAGCCCCTGCAACGGCCCTATATATTATATGGCAACCTGCACAGGGCCAAAATAAAAGAGCAGTTTAAAAAGGACATGTTTATGGGCTACGATGCCAACTGGCTGTACAATGGCGCGCAAAAAGGCGATACGGCAGACCTGGGGTATTTCATCGGTTATGAAATTTGTAAATCTTACTACCGGCAGGCAACGGATAAAAAGCGGGCGATAAAAACCATTATTGAACTGGACTATAGCAACAACAAGGCGGTAGAACAATTTCTTACCCGATCAAAATTTTACAAAAAGGTAAATAAGGAGCAATTGGTTAGGGAATACAAAAAAAAGTTGCCCTACTTTGTAAAAATGGAACCGTTTAAAAATGGTGCTACCAATGCTGACCCTAAAACAACCGAACTGCGGATAACGTTTTCCAAAGAAATGATGCCGGGCAACTACTATTCCTTCGACTACCCGGAAAAAGGGAAAGACTATTTCCCCATAAAAAAGGTAATCGGTTTTGAAAATAATAACAAAACCTGTGTGCTTAGCGTTGCATTGCTGCCGGGCAGGGAATACGGGTTTATTATAACGGACAAAAGTTTCAGATCAAAAGAGGGCTACCCGCTAAAAGCCGAAAAATATACCGTAACATTCAGAACCCGGTAAAACCGTTTGCAGCAAAATGCCCTTCGCACTTCTGTAGTAAAAGTTTAAACGCAATGTGCGCAAAGAATCCGCTAAGGCCGCAATGGTAATACGGCCAACATTTATATCGCTGTGCATGGCGAACCTTGCGAAAGCCTTGCGCCCGTTGCGTTAAAAAAAGGAATCCGGATCTGCGGGCTCTACACCGTTCGGCAATAAGATCATTAAAGCCTCCTTTGCAGTTCTGTAATACAGCTTTAACGCAATGCGCGCAAAGAATCCGCTAAGGCCGCAATGGCTATACACCTATATCGCTGTGCCTGGCGAACGTTGCGTTAAAAAGAAAACCACCACCCCGCTGGTCAACGGTTCGTAGTTCGTCAAGCTCACCATGACAGGCTCACCGTGACAGCAAATGCACACTTCCGCCACGCGAACATAAAACCGGCCAGGCAAAGCCCAGAAGATCAAGGCACTCATAAGGCATTGATACTGATTTACATATTAGCAACTTTTAGTAATAAATTTCTTACTAAAAATTAGTAAATTTGTACAAATAGATTTTATGGCAATGGTACAGCAAACATCCACATTTGCAGAAATGGTAGATAAGCTGCGATTTAAAAGTGAGGAGGAATTAAAGCAATTATATCTGATCTTTTTTCAGGAAGAACTGGAAAATGAATGGAAGACTATTACCAAAGATGTAGATATGGAAGGTGTTTCGGAAGAAGTGATTGTTGCTACCATCATGGCAAACCGGTATAAGAACCATGTATAAAATCATTATTGACGCTAACGTATGGATCAAATATGCCAGAACTAAAGATATTGCACCGCTTCTTAGACGACTTATAATTTACCGCTTGCAACCGGTTGTTAACAGTTATTTACTGGCAGAAATATTTGAAGCATTGGTGGATAATAATTGGATGCATGCAGCAGACGCCAGCAAGGTAATTACTTTTATTTCAAAAATTTCTATTGTAACTGCAGAAAGAGCTACTTACCAGCTGAGTCCTGATGCTGAAGATAATTACCTCCTTGATCTTGCCGTACAAAATAATTGCGCGTTTATTATTACAGACGACACAAGATTATTGGAAAAGAAATTTCCTAAATTTTATATTCATAAATCATCCTGGTTTTTAAAAAAATTCCCTCTCTAAAACGAAGAACCTATTTAGTGAGCTGAGTGATCATGGTTTGTTGTTCGCCAAACTCACCATGACAAGGGTTTTCCGTTTCTTTTATGCAATGTTATGGAGATCCTTCGGCTTTACTACGTTGCTCCCGATAGCTATCGGGACAGGATGACGGTAGTGGGGTTTGATATGACTTCATAGCAGCGACAGATTACTCTCACCGTCATGTTGAGCGAAGTGTAACGGAGTCGAAACATCCCTGTAATACCAAACAGTCCGATAATTGAGGGATCCTTCGGCTCCACTACGTTACGCTCAGGATGACGAAAGATATAATGTCATGGCTTTATTGCTTTTCACAGCGAATAAAAAATTCCGGATGATGGTAGCAGAGGGTTGGCAGGGCTGCATAGCAGCGACAGATTATTCTTCTACGTCATGTTGCGCGAAGTGCAACGGAGCCGAAACATCTCTGTAATGTCGAGCAGTCCGATAATTGAGAGATCCTTCGGCTTCTCCCGACTTTCGCCGGGATGCGCTCAGGATGACTGAACAAGATTTGGTATAAAAAGTTGTTCAGTCATCCTTTTTAGTGATCAGGCACCATTTGCCTGATGCACTAAAAATCATCGCTTCTTCAAAATTGAATGGGCAATTCAAAGTCAACCATTTTAGTACCGTCCTCCACTTCCCTGCCTTTCAAACTCATATAGGTTTTGCCATTTTTTCGAGCCGCCCTATGGTAAATTTATATTGTTTCATTTTTAGGTTGTCCAGATCTTTAAATGCATTTACATCAGGCTCTTTTGGATCTTCAAATACCCAGCTATACCCTTTCCACTTGCTTTTTAGTGCATTTTTATCTGTTGTAATGTTTAGTGTATCTGAAAATGCTAATTTATATTTTCCAAAAGTCACCATATTGTTTTTCAGGTCAATGATCAGGGAATCAAGGCCTGCCAATTTGTTGTGCGATTGAAAACGGATTGAGTCATTTTTAACTACAATAGCCATATCTTCTTTACCTGTTGAAACCACTTCCATATTATCCATAAAACCAATCAATTCCTCATATTCTTCTTTTGTTAAACCCAATTTTTGATCATAAGGCATCGGCGCTCCTTCCGGTACGGATTTCATATATTCTAAAAACCAATCATAATTTGCCTTAATTGCTGATTGCAGTTTTTTTGCTAGTGCTACTTGTCTTGAACTTTGTACAACACCGTCCATAATATCAGCCTTAACGGTTCGGTTTGGAAGTAGCGCTTTCAAATCGGACGGAATGTTCCCGGTCAGTTTCTGTAAATTTCCAGGTTGAGCATTTCCGCAACTCGTCAGAAAAACTAAAGATGCCAACAGATAATATAGTTGTTTCATACACCTTTTTCGGCGCCCGGTGCCATTTTTACTAAAAATAAACATACTCATATTTTTTATATAGTGTTTTATCCTTCCCTCCGCCCAGGTATTCTTTACTTATTAAGCCCCCTGGAGTAAAGACTTTTTCGGTTGTGGGATGATATTGCCCCGCCTCATTTTTTCCTACTTTATCACCGGAAAAAATAAACTTATATTTTATCCAACTACTATCTGTATAAACATATTTAGTTCTTTGGTGAATGTTCATTAGCCTTAATTCACCCATTGCCCCATATTTTTGAAACCGGGCTATTGTTTTTACTCTTCCTCGCTCGTCATACTGCAACGTCTCAGTAAAGCGCTCGTCTTTTGGTCCGGTCATTTGTTTAACGGAAACCATTCTGTCCTTGTTATCGTAAAAATAATTTTCAGCGCTATTCAATTCATAGGCAGCCACATCTGTTGTATAATAAGCATCCAGCTTTTTTGAAAAATTGTGCGCATAATAAAAGTGCTTGGCAGTCATTTTATTTGATGAATCATAATAAAACTTTGTTAACTGCGCCGAAATGTGATTTGTATTTTCATAGCAATCGGAATAAAGGACAACCTTTCCCTGCAGGTTATACAAATATTTCTGTATTTCTATAAGCCGGCCACCCGGGTTTTTATCGGAAACAATACTCAAAAAACATAATACCGTATCTCCGTAATTTTTATACTCGTATTTATATTTGAAGTCGCTATTTATGTGATACGATAAAACTCTTCTGCCCAACGTATCAAATTCAATAATCTCGTTTTGCTTTGGTGGGGCGCTTAGTGTATCCATTTGCTGTTTAACCCTGTTTTTAAGGATAATGCTATCAACAATATAATATTCCTCTAGCAAATTTTCCTGCGAAAAGGCTTTAGTGCATAATAAAATAAGGATAAGCAATAGTTTATAATTTTTCATGTTCTGCGTGGGTTTCAAAGGAAATATCTCTGACAGCTTGTTTTTTATTTTTAAATATACGTCCAATTTGGAAATTGGAAAAAAACAACAACTGCAGGATCTGTTGATCCTATAAATCACCCTTTGTCAGGCTCAGGGTGACACTTGGTTTTCGATACGATAGCGTACCTGACAATAACAACGGAGTAATGCGTCGTCGAAACATCGCTGTAATATTAGACAGTCCGATAATTGAGGGATCCTTCGGCTACACTGCGTTACGCTCAGGATGACGGTAGCAGGATGGGTTATGGCTGCATAGCAGCGACAGATCACGCTTCAGCGTCATGTTGAACGAAGTGCAACGGAGCCGAAACATCCCTGTAATGCCAGCAGTCCGATGATGGAGAGATCCTTCGACTTCTCCGGACTTTCGCCGGGATGCGCTCAGGATTACAGTGGTAAGTTTGATATGATTTCATAGCAGTGACAGATCACTCTCAGCGTTATGTTGAGCGGAGTGCAACGGAGTCGAAACATCCCTGTAATACCGGGCAGTTCGATGATGGAGAGACCTTTCGACTCCACTACGTTGCACTCAAGGTGGCGAAAGGATATAATGTCATGGCTTTATTGCTTTTGCACAGCGAATGAAAAATTCAGGATGACGGTAGCAGAGGGTTGATAGGGCTTTATAGCAGCGACAGATTATTCTTCTACGTCATGTTGAGCGGAGTGCAACGGAGTCGAAACATCTCTGTAATACCGGGCAGTCCGATGATGGAGAGACCTTTCGACTCCACTACGTTGCGCTCAAGGTGACGAAAGGATGTAATGTCATGGCTTTATTGCTTTTGTACAGCGAATAAAAAATTCCGGATGACGGGTGGCCGGGCTATCCCCTTATGGCTCCGTACTGCAATCAATCCAGCTTTGTAAAGCTCAGGTACTGTACAAACCGCGGCCTGTTGGAACGATTTACGCTGGCGGCATGGGGTAAGGTTTGCAGCCACACTACAATATCGCCCTGCCGGCTGGGCACCGGTATGGCGCCGGCTTCGCACTCAATGGCCTGCTGCGCGGCTACCGGGTCGTTGAACTGTTTAAGGTAGGCCTGGTACCGGTGATGAAAACCGGGAATGAGGCGTAGCGGCCCGCGGTCTTCGGGCGTATCATCGAGGTAAATAAGGCCTTGTATATAATATTCCGGCGGACGGCGGTGATCAATATCCCAATGCAGGCGGTGGTGCCGGAACTGCCAATGCTCCGTTTCGGGCGGGTTGTAACTTACCTTGTCCGTGTTCGCTGCTATTTGTTGGGTTTGATACAGCGCTGCAAACAACTGCTTTACGGCAGGTTGCCGCCTGATGGCTTCCATATCGGGCTGCTGGTATACCTGCAGCATAAGCCCATGCCAATGCTCATGTGTGGGATACCAGGTAGCGGGGTTGCTCAGGTCTATTCCCTGGTATTTGCAGATGAATTGTTTAACACGCGCACAATACGCAAGGGGTACCAGGCCGCCAATCTTCAGGTAACCCTGCTCCTGCCAGTGCTGCCATTGCTCCGGGGTAAGGATGGGCAAAGACCCGGGGACTGTTTCATTCGTTACGGCTCCGTCGAACAGCTTACCGGCTGCTGCTGCAGTTTCGGCGCCCCTGGTATCGTGCAGCCATTGTATAAAATCTGCTTCCGAGCGGCATTCGCTGTACAACAGGTAGCTAAAGGTTTCGTGCTTTCCCAATCCGTGCAGGGCCAGCCAGCGATCTTCCATCTTATCATACCCGGGTATTTGCGGGCATGGTTTTCCTGTTTTAAACGCAAGATGGGTGCTTACAAAGTGATGGATGAATTCGTTGTTGGTCATGGTAACACGAATATAATTATTTACCGCTATTGTGCTGCCGGAGGTGACCGAAAACCGGCTCCAGAAGGTTATTTCCCGACTTTCGTCGGGATGCGCTCAGGATGACAGTGGCAGGGTATGTCATTGCTTTGTGATTCGTAGAGATTTCTCCGCTCCCCCGCTTATGGCGGGGTCGGTCGAAATGACGGTGAGGATATGACTATTCTTCTTTAAACGTTTATTGGGTTTATAGTACGGATGCCCGCGTGAGGGATAGAAAGGGCGGCCGCAACAGCGGCCGGTGCGCAGCACGGAACCCCTGCATAGCCCGACCCCAGCCGTGTGCAGGTCCCGGTGCGCCCGCGGGCTGGGGGCACGCCCAAAAACAGCATACGATCACCTCGATAATTATCGAAGGCTAGTCCTTACCGCGGTGGATCACCTTCATGAGCTGTGCCAGGGTGGCGGTAAAGGGAAAAGCGGAGGGCCGGCCGGTGGCATAGTTGGGCAGCTCTTTAAAATTCCATTGCAGGGCGTGGAACTCCGGATCCGTAACGGGCTGCAGCTGTATAACCAGGTAATGCGCCTGCGTGGGGGAAGGATAATCCCGGTCCACCAGCTCCTGCCTTGAAAAAATGCGGGGACCCTTGCTGACGATCTTCCACAACTGGCCGGAGTGCTGCTGCCCCGCGGTATGCAACAGCAGGTACCGGGCGCTTACGGTTTCCCGATCCAGCACCAGGGCCCCTGCCCCGCTGCCGGTTCTGAAATTATACAGCCGGTGTTTTTGGATCCACTCCAGTTGCTCCGCCGATTTATAATAACCGATGAGCACGAAACTATCGTCCGGCAACAGATCCCGGTTGGGGCCATAAGGTTCCGGCAAGGGCTCCGGTAATATATTGTCGTCCCCGGGCTTGTCTTTAAAAATATCAAACGTATGATAGGCCAGCTTTTCCCGTTGAGAACTACGGTTGATAAAATGATCGATAATAGCCAGGATAAAGGCTTTTAAGGCGCCGGTGCCATCGTCTGTTTTGGAAGGTCGCACCGGGAAGGCACCCAGCCCGGGTATAATTTCATGAAAGCCCTGCCGGCTTAAAGCGGTATGACCGGGGTACAGCACATAGGCCCCGCCGGTACGCCGGATGGCATCCTTATACGCATGCATTTTGAGCAGGTCCGCATTTTTATAGATGCCCTTGTTGTTCTCCTTTTTTTCCTGCATAAGGGCGGCGGCTGAAGAAGGCTCTAAAAATTTATTGAGGTGATCAATTTTATACTTGGCATCAAAATGAATATGGGTGATGAGCTCCTGCTGCTCCGCCTCCGCTTCGGTAATGCCTGCGGGCCAGAAGGAAAGCGTATAATCCGGCCGCATGAGGGAGGTCCAGCTGCCGGCACGGGGATAATCTTTTACCCCGCTAAAAGTGCGGTTGTAGCTAAAGCGGATGGACAGCTTGCGGGAACCGGCATCGTACACGCCCTGGATGGGATAATGCCGCCCTTGTTTGAGCCGCAGGTTTAACCCGTCCTCCGTTTTTTCTATAAGCTGGCTGATATCCTCCGTGTTTAATTTAAATACCGATTGAAAGAGGGATAGCAGCTTAAAGAATAACCAATACTCGTATAACGTGGCTACATCTTTTTTACCACCGCGGTACACATCATCCCCACCCTGCCATACCAGTTTGGCCGCTACCTGGAACTGTAGCCAGGTGCGCAGCACCTCCCTATAGCCCTCCTTGCGCTGCAATACCGGGCTATTGAGCCTGAGCGTGGTGGGCGGAGTAATAGCGGCAAATATGCTGTGGTGCAAAAAACCTTCCAGCGTGCGGATGAGCAATAGTGATTCTTTATACAGCTTGCTTTGCGCGCCGGCCGCGTTGTGCACCTCCGTACAAAATTTTAAAAACACTTCCAGCGCATGTTTTACAAAACGGTTCTCCGGTGTATCCACGGTATCGGTTTTAGCGACTGCGGTAATTTTTTGAGGTACAGTGGTGAGGCCTGCTTTACGCAGTGCATGCGCTGCCGGAAGCTCCGTGCGGTTGCCGCTTTTTAACAGCTCCTGTACCTGCGCATTGGAAAAGCGACGTACCCGGCGTACATCCTTTTGCTCCAATGCATCCGCCCATTGGGTAACGGGCGCGGTAACAATGCGGTGAATGGCCTCCGCAAAATCGTCCGACCCAATTACGGATTGTATAAAGGCAAATTGCTGGTAAAGGGTATGACTGTCGGTTGAATAGTCCACCTCCAACGAATGCGCTACCGGTGCGTTGGATTGCAAGATAAGGTCCGTACATTTTTCCGTAATAAACTCCAGCATATCCCGGTAATCCGTACGGTAGCTGGTTTTTACGGATTGCACTTCCAGCTCAATACGGGTAAGCGGCTCGGGGTGGTGCGTGTGCAATACAGGGATGGTCAGGGTGCCGGTAAAGATATTGGGCGCCAGGGTACCGGTGTGCGGGTTTCTTTTATGCGGGGTGATGATGTTCTCCCCCACATCGCCCAACTGGTAATCCGGGTTATTGAACGTATAATCATAAAAAGCGCCTTCCACCAGCTGATATCTTGCCTCGTTGTTTTCCGCAGCGCTTTCCTCCGCATCAAACAAGGTATGCGGCTTGCGGGCATCGATGTACAGGCGCAAGCCTGCTGCGGTGGCATCCAGATTGAACTCTATGGAGGTTTCGGCCTTCATGTGTTTTCCTATGCTTCGGCAAAACTGGTGAACCCGTTATCGATAGCGCCTTTGTACATGCGGGTTATTTTTTCCAGCGACAGTGGGTACAATACCCGGTCGTCCGTTTCAAAATCAAAACCGGCCGCCTCAAAAACTTCGTGTTCAATATTTCCGTTCCCGTTAAAACAAAGCGACCCTAAAGTGCTGAGCACGGGCGTTAGCTTGCGGCGCGATCCGTGCAGCTTGGGCAATAACTTTTGCATCAGGGCAGGATAAAATACCGGCTGCACGGTAATTTACCATATTATTTTATGTATCTTTATAAGAGAAATTGTTAATGATTAATCTTTAAATTTGAACCTATGATAAATGCGACTACTATGGAGAAAAAGATACATGAAGGCCGCAATGTAAAGCGTTTCCGCGAAATGCTGGGCATTAAACAGGAGGCTTTAGCTTATGACCTGGGTGATGATTGGAGCCAAAGGAAAATATCTGTACTGGAGCAAAAGGAAACCATTGATTTGCCCTTGCTACAACAGATCTCTGCTGCATTAAAAATACCGGTGGAAGCCTTTCAGAATTTTGATGAGGAACAGGCGATCAATATTATTTCCAATACATTTAACGAAGGATCATTTTTGAATACAGGCCATACTCCTACCTTTAACGTAAATCCAATTGATAAGCTGATTCAACTGCATGATGAAAAGATTGCATTGTATGAAAGAATGTTAAGGGAAAAAGATGAGATGATGGCCGAGTTAAAAAAACTAATTTCCTCAAAATAATTCTTTATTTGGGCGTGCCCCCTGCCCTGCCAGCGCCGCTAAGTCTACGCACAGCAGTGGTCGGGCTATGCGCTGCTACTCCGCCACAACACCATCACACAAAACCTTCAGCGGGGTATTCGCTGCTATCCCTCACACTGAGAAAGTCGGCAAAGTAGCGCTCCACATGGCTGAGGTTCATTTCATCCAGGATCAGGAAATAAGGCCGGGCGGGATGCGCATTGGCATTCAGGAGCAGGTCCAGCGCGCCATTATCCGGCTTTACATAGTCCTGCGGATCCAGTGCGTTGGGATAGCCCAGCAGCGGTTCCCGGTTCGTCCAGTCGGCCCCCACCGGCACCACGCTGTATTGCTGCGCATCCTTACAGATCCACTGTACAAAAGCCTGTGCCAGTTTGGTCTTACCAGAGCCGGAAAGCCCGGTAAGGATCACAAAAGGTTTGGCCAACAGCGACCCTACAAACCTTGTGACCAGCGCAGGATGAAAGCTGAGCCCGGTGGCGTTGAGTGCTTCTATAAAAGCGGGTAGCCGGAATTCCTGTTGTGCGGTTGCGTTGGTGTTGGTAGTAGGCATGTGGGTATCCTCCTGCATTTCGTTATAAATATCAATAATATCGAGCAAGTCCTCCTCAATTTCATCCCGGTTTAAGGGGTTGTTGGTGTTGTATACTTTATACACATAAGAGCTGCCATAGTTGCGGGGCCTGCCCAGGTGATGCTCCGCAAAATACTTGGAGATGCTGGTGGGGGTGTGCAGCTTCCAGTTATTCTTTGGTTTGCCGGTATCCGGTTCGCCATAGGCCAGTATCAGCAGTCCCAGGTCCTTATAGAAAAAATAGGCCGGGAAAATAAATTCGTTCACACTATTGGCTTCATTGAAAAACGCGACCCGCGGCACTTTTGCTTTATTGGCCCGTCCAAAACCTACATGCACTTCCAGGTTGATAAAATTCTTCTGGTAGCTGCTGTATTTGAGATCATCTGTTTTTGTCTGCTCCAGGAAGCGGTTGAGCTCATCAAAGTAGCTGGGCACTTCTTCTCTTTTTTCCACCTGGAAACCCAGTTTGTTGAAGTAATCCACCGCCTGCCGGGCCGTGAACAGATCCAGGGCCAGCGCCTGTCCGTTGGCATACTGATTGGCGTTGCTGAGTACATACTTGGGCGGGTACTTGTGGCCGTCTACCACCAGGTAATACTTGGTATAGAACCGCCTTGGGGGTATGGCAGAAGGATTGATGTCCCGCACGGCTTTGAGGATATCAGTATTGGTGATATTTAAGGGAATGGGGTTTGTCACTGTGCTGTTTTAAAAGGCTAAATTTATGGTTTTCCGGTGAGCGGTAAAAGATTGCGGGTGCAATTGGGGATGTTTTTCATTTTTTGTCTTTAGCAGTGCTATCGCACTTGTAAGCAATATACTAAATATTTTTAATTTGAAAAAAGGTTTTGGGGGACAAAGGGGACTGGTGGGACATTGAGGCTTGTTTCTGCGTCGCACTTGTCGCCCTAGTCTCTGAAACTAAGGCACGTCCCCAAAAATATGCATTCCTTTGAAAAACTTCGTAACTTTAAACTAAACAACACCTATGACCACTGAAAAACACCCTCGTGGATTTATTCCTGTGCATGGAGGTTACCGAAAACTGATCACCTTCAAGAAAGCAGAAATCATTTATGATGGTACCATATTTTTTACCGGCCGCTATTTTAAGAAATATGACCGTACCATTGACCAAATGGTGCAGGCTGCCCGCTCCGGAAAGCAGAATATTGCGGAGGCTAGCATTGCGTCCGCCACTTCGAAGGAAACGGAACTGAAACTAACCAATGTAGCCCGTGCAAGCCTGGAAGAGCTGTTACTGGATTATGAAGATTTTTTACGCACGCATAAGCTGCCCCAATGGGATCGCAGTCATTCCCTTTCCCGGCGCTTTGATCAGCTCAATCAAACACCGGATGCCAATTATGATACTTTTAAAAAGGCCATTGAACACGAAGAACCGGAAATAAGCGCCAATGTATTAAGGTGCCTGGTAAAAATAGCCATTTACCTGCTGGGGCAACAGGTAACTGCTTTGGAACAAGCATTTATCTTTGAAGGTGGCCTGCGTGAGCGTATGACGCAGGCCCGGTTGCAAAAGCGAAATAAGGAGTAGTGGTTTTGTGTTAGATGAAGGGGACAGGAAGACTGGGGCGACATAGGCTAGATAATAATAGACTGACTTAATTGTAAAGGGCACAGTAAGAGCGATTACCTGCAAAATACAAAGGTGACTGCTCTTATTGGAAAATGCTTCCTCTATCTTCACTAAAACAAAATCGTTTCGCTGGCGGTATGAATTTCAAGCGCCTGTTTTTCGCTGGCTTCTACCCTGCCAATCACCTGTGCATCTACACCCAATGCGGTTGCCACGCCAATAATGGCAGCAGCATCTTTTTCGTTGGTGTAAATTTCCAGCCGGGTACCCATATTAAATACCTGGTACATTTCCCGGGCATCGGCACCGCTGGCTTTTTGAATGATGTCGAAAATTACCGGCGGGGTAAACAGGTTGTCTTTTACGATCTTCACCTGCTCCGGTACATATTTCATACACTTGGTTTGTCCGCCCCCGCTGCAATGAATAAGCCCGTTGATGGCCTCAAAATGCTCCTCCAGCAATACTTTCATTACCGGGGCAAAGGTACGGGTGGGACTCAGCAATAATTTGCCAATGGTGGTTTGGCCACCGTCAACGTCGATTACATCGGTCATGCCATGGGGACCGATATATACCACTTCCTCCGGCAGACCGGGTTCAAAGGTTTCGGGGTATTTTTTGCCGTATTCTTTTTTCAGCACATCATGACGGGCGCTGGTGAGGCCGTTGCTGGCCAGTCCGCTGTTATATGCGCTTTCGTAGTTTGTTTTTCCAAAAGATGCCAGCCCTACAATTACATTTCCCGGCCGGATCTTCTCATTGGTGATGAGTTTTTTCCGGGGCCAGCGGGCCGTCATGGTACCATTTACTGCAATCGTGCGCACCACATCGCCTACATCGGCCGTTTCACCACCCATATAAGTAATATCAATACCAAACTTCCGCATGGTATCAAAAAATTCCTGGCTGCCATTGATCACTTCTGACAGTACTTCCGCGGGAATCACCGTTTTATTCCGGTCGATCGTGGAGGAAAAGGCCAATTGATCGTAGATGCCCACACACAAAAGATCGTCCAGGTTCATTACGATGGCATCCTGTGCAATGCCCCGCCATACGCTGGCATCCCCGGTTTCCTTCCAATAGAGATAGGCCAGGATACTTTTGGTACCGGCGCCATCGGCATGCATTACATTCGCCCAATCGGCATCGCCCACCAGTACATCGGGGTAAATTTTACAAAAAGCCTTTTCATAAAGCCCTTTGTCCAGTTTTTGTGTAGCAGCATGTACTTCTTCCTTTTGTGCAGAAACCCCTCTTTTGGAATACAACGACATCGATTGATCTTATTTTGTTAAGGCCGCTAAGATAAGACAGGTTTTGCTATTTGAGGTTTGAAGTTTGAAGTTTCGCCGCTAATTTTGCGCCTGATGCACATTCACAGGAATATTGAGGCGCTGCCTGCATTTAAAAATGCCGTTATTACCATCGGCACCTTCGACGGGGTGCACGAGGGCCATCGCAAAGTGATCCGCCAGCTTACCACCCAGGCCCGGGCCGTAAACGGCGAGTCGGTGATCATTACCTTTCATCCCCATCCCCGTAAAGTGGTGAACTCCTCCATCCTGGGGCTTCGCCTGATCAATACGCTGGCGGAACGGATCGAATTGCTGGAGTCCCTGGAAATCGATCACCTGGTAATCATCCCCTTTACCGAGGTATTTGCCAACCAGCTCCCGGAGGATTACCTCTGCGATTTCCTGATTGAAAAATTCCGGCCGCATACCATTATCATCGGGTACGATCACCGCTTTGGGCGCGATCGTATGGGCGATTATAAGCTGCTGGAACAGCTGCAGGAAAAATACCATTACGAATTACAGGAGATCCCCAAACATATCCTGGATAATATTTCCATCAGCTCTACCAAGATACGGGAAGCTATCCTGAAGGGCGATACCACCACTACCAATCATTTACTGGGATACGATTTCTTTTTTGAGGGCGAAGTGGTCCATGGCGATAAACTGGGGCGTGAACTGGGCTACCCTACCGCCAACCTGAAGATCACCGATGAGGAGAAGATCATCCCGGGTAATGGCATTTATGCCGTTTATGTTACCCTGGCCGGGGATCCCAACCTTTTTAAGGGCATGATGAGCATTGGCCTGCGCCCTACCGTGAATGGTACCAGGCGAACCGTAGAGGTGAATATTTTTGACTTTGATGCCTCCATTTACGGGCAAACCCTGCGGGTGTACGTAAAACAATTCCTGCGGGAAGAAGTCCGTTTCGATTCGCTGGAGGCGCTGGTGAAACAGATCGACCAGGATAAGGTGGATAGTTTGGCGGTGTTGTAGACCGGGCAACAAGGCTTTTTCACCCCAGGCAGGTATTGTATAAAAAAGTATCGCCGGCATTTCGGGCGCAATTGAGAAATCGCTGCATCTCATCGGCAAACAAACACCTTACCTTCTCTGTTTGGATATTTTCGTAGAGACCTCTCCACTGCGGTCGAGGTGACGGATGCTCTTTCTTATCTGAGGAATGGGATGTTGTCATTGGCAACTTGTTTCAACATCTGTGCACATGATAATTCGTACAGATCCTGAAATAAGAATAGCTTCCGGGATGACCTCACAGACTTTCGATATTATTTAAATTGTCAAATAAAATACGCAATTATTTATAATTCAGAATTATAAATAATTTTACATTCTATTTAATAAAAGATCAATCTTCTTCCACAATACTTTATTCCAGCAGCTATTGCTTTTCCTCCAGTTCCATCAATTTTGTAAAGATGGTTTCATAATCCTTTTCCAGCCGCTGGTTCTCTTTGGTGGCCGCAGCATAATCCTGCTCGGCTTTTACAAACCGGTTCCGGTCGGAATAGATCTGCGGATCGCCCAGGTCTTTTTCCAGCTGCGCCATCAGCGCTTTATTTTTGCTCAACGCGGCCTCTGTTTGTTCAAATAACTTTTGCTGCCGCTGGAGCTCCTTTTTCAGTTCTTTATTAATGGGGGCATTGCTTACCGGAGCCGGAGTGGGTACCGGCGCCGCTACTGCTGCGGGTTTTGACCTCTGCGCATTGGCCTCCCGCTTTTCAGCATCCGCCTGCTTCCGCATCCGCTCGTTCCAGGCCACCCATTCATCGTAAGGACCTTTAAATTCCTTGATCTTGCCGTCTACAATTTCCCAGATCTTGTTGGCGGCCTTTGAAATAAAGTGCCGGTCGTGACTTACCAGGATCATCGTGCCTTCGTATCGGTTAAGTGCATTGATCAGCAGATCCACACTGTGCATATCCAGGTGGTTCGTGGGCTCATCCAGCATCAGGAAATTGGCCTTGCTCACAATGGTCTTTGCCAGGGCCACCCGGGCTTTCTCGCCCCCGCTCAGGATCCGGATCTTTTTATCGGCATCATCTCCGCTGAATAAAAAGCAACCCAGCAGCGCCCGCAGTTCCAGGTCGGTCATCTGGCTGCCGCAGCCCCGCATTTCATCCAGGATGGTATTGTCCAGGCTCAGGGCTTCCAGCTGATGCTGTGCATAAAAGCTTTCTTCCACGTTATGGCCCCATTTCCGGTTACCGGTATACGATTCAGCATCAGCAATAATCCGCAACAAAGTAGACTTCCCCTTACCGTTTGCCCCGATCAGCGCAATCTTATCCCCCCGGTCGATCTCTGCTTTAGCGTCCTTCAGGATCACATTGTCGCCAAATGCTTTTGACAAATGATCCAGTTCCACCAGCACCCGTCCGGGTACTTTATCTACCCTGAAGTTGATCCGGAGGTCGGGACGCTCAATGGCCACATCCTCAATACGTTCCAGTTTATCCAGTTTCTTCATAATGCTCTGCGCCATGGCGGCCTTACTTGCCTTAGCACGGAACCGTTCTACCAGGCGTTCGTTCTGGCGGATATAATCCTGCTGGTTCTCATAGGCCTTTTGCTGCATTTCGATACGCACGGCTTTTTCTTTTTCATAAAACTCGTAATTGCCATTATAGAAATGCAGCTCCCGCTGGTACAGCTCCACGATCTTGGTCACCATCCGGTTGAGAAAAAATTTATCGTGGCTCACGATCACCACAGCACCCTGGTAATGTTGCAGGTATTTTTCCAGCCATTCAATGGAAGGAAGATCCAGGTGGTTGGTGGGCTCATCCAGCAACAGCAGGTCTGGCTTGGCCAGGATCATCTTGGCTAGCAATACCCGCATCCGCCATCCCCCGCTGAACTCTTTATACGGACGGTTCAGGTCGGCATTGGAAAAACCCAGTCCCTGCAGCACTTCCTCGGTTTTATGCTGGATGTTATAGCCACCCAACAGCTCCATTTCGTGTAGCTTGTCCGTGTATTCAAGCAAGGTCTTTTCATCACCGGTCTTTTCCAGTTCGGCACCCAGCATCTCAATTTCCTTTTCAAGCCGGAGCACTTTTTCAAAAGCGCTCATCGCCACCTGTAAAATAGAATCGTTGGTATCAAAGCTCAGCAGGTCCTGGTGCAGGTAACCAATTGTGGTTTCCTTGCTGCGCTCCACGGTTCCCGCTGAAGGCGTGTATTGATTTACAAATAATTTCAGCAGGGTAGATTTACCCGTACCGTTATAACCGATCAGCCCGATGCGCTCATTGGGCTGTATATGCCAGGTGGCATCTTCTACGATGATGCGTGCACCAAATTCAAACGTAACATTCTGTAAGCCGATTAACATATCTTCCCCTGATTTTTACCCCTCTGTTAAAATAATTGATTGTTTATCAGTATTTTTGTTTTTCTGGAATCTGCAAATTTAGTCAATACAGACGAGTAAATGATACTATACGTGATATGAAAAAGCTTTTGATCGTTCTTGCAGTTTTTGTAGCTGCTTTTCTTGTTTATAAGTTATTAAAAAAAGACAAACCGCCCAGGGCAGAGCCCGTTCCCATTGCGGTAAGCAAACACAGCAACGTGTTTAACCGCTCCATGGAAATCGTGCTGACGGCTTATTACGGAATGACCGATGGCTTTGTAAACTGGGACAGCGCCGCTGTTGGAAAAGGCGTACAATCCCTCCAGGCCGCCCTGGCAGATTTTAAGGTGGATGAATTAAAGAAAGACAGCGCTATTTACCAAACCGCCCAGTATCCGCTGGAAACGGCCAAAACAAATGCCGGCATTATTGCCGGTGCACAGGACTGGACGGAAAAACGACATGCGCTGAATGACCTGTCGGATGCGCTGCGGATGTTGCTGCTGACCGTTAAATATGATCAGGCCCCGGCCTACTGGCAGGAATGTCCGATGGCCTTTGGTGAGGGGCAGCCGGGTAACTGGCTCAGCGGTAAGAACGAAGTAGTAAACCCTTACCTGGGAAATAAGGACCCCAAGTTTGGTAAAACAATGATCAATTGCGGTGAAAATAAAATGATCATCGATTTTACGAAATCCGATTCTACACAAACAAAATAAATCACTTATATTTGCTGCCCCGATTCATGATCGGGTAGCAATATTCCAGACTCCGTAGCTCAGTTGGTAGAGCAACAGACTCTTAATCTGTGGGCCCTGAGTTCGAGCCTCAGCGGGGTCACAAAAGCGCACTACGGTGCGCTTTTTTTATTAAGTAACGCCCGTTCCCTGCCATCTTCATTCTCCTGAAAAGCTGTAAATTTGATGCGATGATCTGCTTTGCCAAAATACCACTTGTATTGCCCGGCTCCATCGCAACAGAGCTGGCCAGCTATCCATCTAACTGGCAGGCGCACTTCAATACCCTGCATTACCAGGGAGAATGGACCGTATTACCACTACGCACACCAGCGGGAAAGGATAGCATTGTGCCGGATCTGATGGGTGAGCAAACCTATGCGAGTACAACACATATGCAGCATTTTCCGTCTGTTGACCTGCTGATCCGCTCCCTGGATTGCCCCGTACAATCCGTACGTTTTCTGAATTTAAAAGCAGGCGCCGAGATCAGGCCGCATCGCGATCGGGAACTGGCATTTGAAATGGGGGAAGCAAGGCTCCACTTTCCGATTGTTACCAACCCGGACGTAGCGTTTTACGTGGAGGATATACGCCTCAATATGCAGCCGGGAGAATGCTGGTATATTAACGCCAACCTTACACACCAGGTAAGCAACAAGGGTAACACAGACCGGGTGCACCTGGTGATCGATTGCCTGGTAAATGATTGGCTGCGCGCACTCTTCGATCAGGCACATAAGCACACCAAAGAAGAGGCGGTTGATAAGGAACAACAGCAACAAATAATTGCAGCGTTACGGTTGCAAAACACGCCGGCCGCCACACAACTTGCCGATCAATTGGAGCGGGAGCTAAGGATGCGCTAACCCTAAGACACCGAGTTTACCGGTTTGAGCTTCCTGCCGTTTTTCGAAATCATTGCAAAGAGCGGCTTTCAAAATAACCAGAACAATCCTGTGCTTTTTTAAAAAACAGGGCTGCTGACATACTCTTGTCACTCCCCTGCCTTCCCTTTGCATAAAAGCATACATTATGAATCTTGCATCTACCCGGATCATTACTACCCGGGTGAAACCGCTGGTTGAATTTTATGAAGCAGTTACCGGGGGGACGTTCACCTTTTATACAGACGATTTTGCAGAACTGAGCACCGCAGCAGCCACATTGGCTATTGGAAGTACCCGTACGCTGGAGCTATTTGGCGCACAGGCAGTAGCGGCAGCAGCCAGTAACCGGTCTGTTATTATTGAGTTTTATGTAAATGATGTGGATGAGCGATACCAGCGGTTAACGGATATGTCCTACAACGAAATTGTACAGGCGCCTACCACCATGCCCTGGGGCAACAGATCGTTACTGTTCAGGGATCCGGATGGCAACCTGGTTAATTTCTTTACACCGGTGTCGGATGCGGCTAAAAAGCGGTTTGATAAAGAAATATAAAGAGGCGCCTGGGCGTACATCTGTTCCGGGGTCTTTCGGTGAGCCGATTTATGAAGCGTTCACTTGCGTAAACGCCGTTTTTGCAGCATGTTCTTTCCGGAACCGGGTCAATGCTACACCCTTTTGCTTTTTAAAATATTTGTTCAAATGACTTTCGTCGGTAAAGCCGAATTCCGTTGCTATTTCATTCACCCGCATATCACTGAATTTTAGCCGGTGCTCAATCAGGCGCAGTTTATATTGCGTAATAAAATGCTGCAGCGTTTCCCCAGACCGGCGCTGGAAGTACTGCCCGATATAGCCGGCAGAAACACCAAAGGCCTCCCCGATGGTTGCAGCCTTTAATTGCACCGGGTCAAAAATATGGTCTTCAATATAATGAATGATATCCAGCAGTTTTTTGTCTACATTTTCCGATGCGGCCGGCGGTCCTGCTTTTTCAATATTGCGCGCAGCGATCACGATCAGGGCATTGACAAAATGCTTTACCACATCTTCCTGGTAAAGATCGGGATGCTCCAGCGTATGTAACAGCGATGTGGCAATGGAAGTAACCAGCACATTATCGGCCGGCGTTCTCATAATACAGCCGGTAAGATGACGGGCATAATAAAGAATGCACTCCATCTGGTTCATCTTTTTCCACTCAAAAGACCGGATATAGCTGCTGCTGAAGCGCACCATCAGGAATGCCGTGGGCTGTTCCAGTTCAAAATGATGTACATCATCCGGCGTCAGCAGGATCACGCTTCCCGGTCTGAACGCCGTACGGTGGGCCCCTATCCCCAGGCAGCCCTGTCCGCTCACCACAACGCAGATCTGGAAAAAGTGATTCTGAAAATCTACTGTAGATCCGGCTTCCATATGCTGGCACACCACTTCAAGCGGTGTATGCATCATGCGTTTTACCATCTGTTAAAAGTACTCCTTTTTATAAAAAGTATACCGTTTTTTTGACTATTACCGGTATACTTTAGCAACCTCATTAAACAACCATTCATGAATCAACAAAAAGAAAAAGGGGCAGACCGCCGGGCACTGGTAGCGATCTGCCTGGCCGCGCTGATGTTTGGACTGGAAATTACCAGCGTACCCGTTATCCTTCCAACCCTTGAAAAAGCGCTGGGCAGCCACTTCAGCCAGTTGCAGTGGATCATGAACGCCTATACCATTGCCTGTACCATGGTGCTGATGGCCACCGGTACCTTGGCCGACCGTTTCGGGCGTAAAAAAGTATTTATGATCAATGTGGCCGGGTTTGGAATCACCTCCCTGGTTTGTGGCGGCGCCGGTACCACGGAGCTGCTGATTGCGGCTCGTTTTTTTCAGGGTATGACCGGCGGTGCGATGTTCATTTGTACCATCGCCCTGCTTTCGCACCGGTTTCCGGACGGGCCGCAGCGCAGTAAAGCATTTGCTGCCTGGGGCATTATTGCAGGTATCGGGCTGGGGTTTGGACCCGTTATCGGCAGCATGATCAGCGCCGCCCTTAACTGGAGATGGGTATTCCTGATCCATGGCGGGCTGGCGCTAGGCACCCTGTTGCTGGTTAAACCATCCATCTCCGAATCAAAAGATCCGCATGCCGGCCGGCTAGACCTGGCGGGGATACTGACCCTGTCGGCCGCCGTATTTGCGCTTACCTATTATATTACGCAGGGGCCGGAAGCCGGTTTCACCGGGATGGCTTCCCTGCTGGTATTGCTGGCCGCCGTGGTACTGATCATTGTATTTATAATGGTAGAACGGCGGCAGCCCTATCCGATGATCGACTTCCGCGTATTCAGGGCGCCCCGGTTTACGGGCGCCATCATGGGATGCATCGGGATGAATTTTTCCTTCTGGCCCCTAATGGTTTTTCTACCCCTGTACTTCCAGGCCGTACTGCATTACGACCCGCTTACCACGGGCATATACCTGCTGGCCTATACATTACCCACGCTGGTGTTTCCTCCCCTGGGTGAGCGCCTGTCGATACGGTATGGCGCGGAGCGCGTCATTCCCTCCGGATTGTTGCTGATCGGAGCCGGCTTCCTGCTCCTTTATGCAAGCGGTGGTACAGGCGGCTCCGGCTGGCCGTCCTTTCTGCCGGGTTGCATACTGGCCGGCAGTGGCCTGGGCATGGTCAATACACCGGTTACCAATACCGCTACGGCTGCGGTGCCCGGCAACCGTTCCGGTATGGCTTCCGGGATCGATGTAAGCAGCCGGCTGATCACGCTTGCGATCAATATTGCCCTGATGGGCTTCCTGCTGTTGCAGGGCACCTTCTCACACCTGAAAAATACGTTTCCCGCTGCCGGCACTACGGAGTTGTTTGAGCTGTCTAAACAGCTGGTGGCCGCAAGCCTGACGGCAGAGGAGATCGCGCACCGGGAAACGGCCATGGGCCTGTTGCAACCGGGGGCATTCGGTAAAGCGCTGGAACAGGGTTTCAGCCAGATCTTTTTATATGGAGGCGCCGGTGTTTTGGTACTGGCGGTCGTCAGTTTATTGATCTTTAAAAAAGCGCCCGGCAGCTTATCCCAACGTCATGTGCAACAGGATCCCATCCTGTAAAACAGCCTGTACCGCGTATGATACCGGAAGCCATCCCGGCCAGGGAAGATGGTTCCCGCCGTTTTAACGCCCGCTAAAAATTTAAGAAATAAAAAATCTGTCCCTAATTTTTTTGTATCGGAATTAACTTATATTCGTTTGTAATTAAATTTCTTCACTAAAACCCGAATCAAATGAAAAAAGTTCTGGCCATGATTGCCATTGCTGCGTTTGCTTTTGCGCTGCCATCCTGTAAGGGAAAAAGCGATGCAGACATCAAAACGGAAGTAGATGCGAAATTAGCAACCAACCCTGATTTTGCGCAGCTCAGTTCCGACGTTAAAGATGGAGCTGTTACCATTTCCGGTACCGTAAAAGACGATGCCACCAAAACCGCCGTAGATCCGGCCGTTAAGGAAGTAAAAGGTGTAAAATCCGTTGTGAACAATGCAAGCGTACCGCCCCCTCCTCCACCACCTACCATCAATCCGGACGACCTGCTGAACACAGCTATTAAGGATGCCATCAAAGATCACGCAGGTGTTAAAGCCGAAGTAAAAGACGGCGTGGTAACACTGACCGGTGAAATTAAAAAAGCCGACCTGGCTACCCTGATGCAAAAAGTAAATGCAATTCACCCTAAAAAAGTGGAACAAAAATTAACCGTAAAATAAAAGGAGGACCCAACTATGGCACTGGAAGAAAAATACAAAGCATTGATTGATGCCGCCCATACTGCAGGTGTTGCAAACCTTGCTGTAAGAGAGCAGGACGGCGTTTTATATATTGATGGCGATGCGCCCAGCGGAGCGGTTAAAGACCAGCTCTGGAGCATCTATGACCAGATCGATCCCAACTATACCAGCGGCGATCTGATCCTGAACGTGAATGCCAAAGCGGAAGCCGGCTCTAAAGTACGGGTAGCTACCCAGGAAACCGCGCTCAACATCCGCAAAGGCCCGGGCACCGATCAGCCAATTGTTGGCAAGGCACAGAAAGATGAGATCATTACTTTGATCAGCCAGGCAAATGACCAGTGGTCATCCGTACGTACCGATGACGGTACCGAAGGGTATGCCTATTCACAATACCTGGAGCCCGTTGCATAAGCCCGGCGTTTCAGATCTTCTTAAACCGTTCCCTAACCGGAACGGTTTTTTTATATAGCAATCATTCCCGCAGGTTTCGCCGATACAAATAGAAAAAATCAGCTTTGGGTTTTATAGGCGCTTAAACACAAAAAACACCATCACCCTTTAATGCCGCAAACATACCCATAGAAAATTAATGTGCCGGCAGATGCCTCATCGTATTAAAATTCAGTGTTTCAGTGGCAAACTAATGCCCCCTAACCTCCCCCACTAAAAAGATACTGCCGCAAACCAGGATCAAATCATCCGCATGCGCCTGTGCTTTAGCAGCATCCAGCGCTGCATTCACGTCCGGCCAAACGGCGCCCCTTAACTGGAATGTGGCTGCTTTTTCCGCCAGCTCGCCCGCCGGCAATGCCCTTGGCAGGTGGGCCTGGGTAAAATAATACAGGGCGGTGGCCGGCAATAGCGACAACACTTTATCCACGTCTTTATCTTTCACCATGCCCAATACCAGGTGCAGCTTCCGGTACGGCGTCAGCTCCAGCTGGTTTAGCACCTGCCGCATCCCGTCTTCGTTGTGCGCTACGTCCAGTATGACCCGTGGGTTTTTATGAATGGTTTCCCAGCGGCCATGCAGTCCGCTTAATTTTTTGGTGTGTGCGATCCCTTTTACAATGGCTGCTTCGTCCAGCGCGATCTCCATGCGGCGCAGCTGCCGGCAGGTTTCCAAAACCGTCAGCAGGTTCTTTACCTGGTAGGCACCCGAAAGCTCGATTGAATACCGGAGATGATCCACTGTATCCGGCCTCGAAACCTCGGCTATCAATGTATCCTCTTTGTAGTACCAGTTTTCCGCATGGTATACCTGGTCTGCAAAGTAAATGGGCGCATTGAGCTGCTGCGCCTTTTCGATAAATACCGGTGCCGTTTCCGGATGGGTTTCTCCAATTACAACCGGAACCTTTTCCTTAATAATGCCCGCTTTTTCACCGGCGATCTTTGGAAGCGTATCACCCAGCAGCTGTACATGATCCAACCCGATATTGGTGATCACCGAAATCACCGGCCGGATGATATTGGTACTGTCCAGCCGCCCGCCCAGCCCGGTTTCGATCACCGCAAAATCAACCCCCTCCTTTACAAAATGGTCAAAGGCCAGCGCCACGGTGATCTCAAAAAAACTGGGGGCCAGCCGTTCGATCTCCGGCTGTATTTTTTCGATGAAGGCCACTACATCCTGCTCGCTGATCATTTTCCCGTTAACCTTAACCCGCTCGCGGAAATCAGTGAGATGTGGAGAGGTATACAAACCGGTTTTATAACCCTGGCTTTGTAATATGGAAGCCAGCATATGGCTTACCGAGCCCTTGCCATTGGTACCGGCAATATGAATGCACCTTAATTTGGTTTGCGGTGCTCCCAAAAAAGAGCAGAGCGCATTTATATTTTCAAACCCGGTTTTAATGGCGGCGGCACCCACGCGACTAAACATGGGAAGTTGGGCGTAAATATAGTCCAGCGTTTGCTGATATGTCATAATTAAAAACACAAAGATACGCAGCCCGGTTGCTTAAACCCTGCTGTTCATATTTTTAGCTGATTAAAAAATACCCGTGGATATTTATTCAATAAGTGAAGTCTTTTACCTATTTTCGCAATCCTTAAACGGTAAACGCCGGTCATTAGGGAAGTTCTTTACAATAAAACAGGGACGCATTTTATATGTTTTCTTGTATTTATGCCCGGGTGGCGAAATTGGTAGACGCACCACCTTGAGGTGGTGGCGCTGGTAACTCGGCGTGCTGGTTCGAATCCAGTCTCGGGCACAAAAAGGTTGTAAGTAATAAACTTGCAACCTTTTTTGTTTTTACGGATGCCATGATTCAATTGGTTAGTACTGCAAACCGCGACTTTAGAAAACCGCTTCCCTTTGTAATAATTATTGACAATATACCATACGGGTTCCGTCAGGTATATTTTATACCATTTGCCGGATCTTTTAGCTATCTTTATACCAATGGCTTATTGACGTAAAAGCCTAAATTTGAACCTTTGATAAATACAATTTTTAGCTGTTATGGAAAAGAAGATACATGAAGGCCGTAATGTAAAGCGTTTCCGCGAAATGCTGGGCATTAAAC
>JAGIAT010000015.1 GCA_017744715.1 Niabella sp.
GAGGCTTCGGCCTCCCTTTTTTTATTTACATACATATTTTTACCGGACACCAGTAACCTGAAACCTTAAACCTGGAACTGCCCTCGTTAATGCATCATCTCTCCCATATCCATTTTTTCCTGCTTTCCTCTTTTCTTTTTAATGAAGAGGATAAAAGGAATACAGATCAGGAACATCAGCCCGAGGTAAAGGAATACGTCCATATAAGAAAGTACGGTAGCCTGCTTGGTTACGGTAAAATCGAGGATCTTATGCGCCGACTCCAGGGCCGCATCCGGCGTCATTCCTTTTGCGGTAAAACTGTGTTGCAGGGCGCTTACACGTTGCTGTACATTCAGGTCGTTCACATCCAGTTTCGATACCAGGTCGTTGCGGTAAAGCATATTCCGGTTGGCAATAAACGTAGTAATCGCCGCCACCCCGAAAGAGCCTCCGAGCTGCCGCATCATTCCTGTAAACGCTGCGCCCTGGCCAATTTCCTGACCTTTAAGGGTAGACAATGCCAGCGTGGTAATGGGAATGAACAACAATCCCAGCCCTACCCCGCGCACAATCAGCATCCAGAAAAACGCGTCTTTCCCGGTATCCGGTGTAATGATCCGGTATCCCCAGAAACTATATACAAAGAAGAGGAACAATCCCGTAGCTACCAGGTACTGCTGGGGAATGCCTTTAGCGATCATCCGACCGATAAAGGGCATCATAAATGCCGTGGCCAGGGTGGCGGGTATCATCAGCATCCCCGCCTGTAGCGCCGTCCACCCCAGGATACTTTGGGTATACAGCGGTACAATAAACGTAGAGCCATACAAGCCAAAGCCCAGTATAAAGGACATTACCGTACCAATCCGCAGGTTCCCGTTCTTTAACACCCGTAACTCTACAATAGGATTCTTATACGTAAGCTCGCGCCAGATAAAAAAGAACAATCCCAAAACCGCTGTAATCGTCAGCACCACAATCACCTTACTGGAAAACCAGTCGTCCTCATGCCCTCTTTCAAGAATGTATTGCAATGATCCAACAGTAGCACTCAATAAAAAGATACCCAGCCAGTCAATTTCATGTGCGGCTTTTTTTTCTGCATATTTCGGACTGCGCACAAACTGCAGGGTTAACAGGGTAGCGATAATGCCGAGGGGTATGTTGATATAAAAGATATACGGCCAGCTGAAATTATCAACGATATAGCCACCAAGGGGCGGGCCCAGTGTTGGACCGGCAATAACGCCCAATCCATAAATTGCCTGAGCCATACCCCGCTTTTCTACAGGATAAGATTCGGTAATGATCGTTTGAGACGTTACCAGCAAAGCACCGCCGCCCACACCCTGTAAAAAACGGAAAGCTACCAGCTCCCAGATATTGGAGGCATTTCCACATAAAAAGGAACAAACAGTAAACAATACAATGGATACGGCAAAATAGTTTCTTCGTCCAAACTGCTGCGAGAGCCAGCTGGTCATCGGAACAATGATCACGTTTCCGATGGCATAAGCCGTAATCACCCATCCCACTTCAGACAGCGTGGCACCAAGGTTTCCCTTCATGTCGTTCAACGCCACGTTCACAATCGTGCTGTCTACAATTTCCAGCAATGCGCAAATAATGGCCGTAACCGTAACGATCACACGCCGGGCGCCATATTCTACAAGGGAATCCTGTTGCATAATTTCGATATCTGTTTATAGTGAATGGTAAGCTAGCGAGATGTCAATAGTAAAAGTTGTGTATTCCATTCATCCCCTATACTTCCTGGTCACTGCTTTTCCTCTAAGAGGTGAATACCAATGGCGAAAGACAAAGCAATACTCGGTTTGTTCCAGCTGTCATTTCCCATTTATCTTACGCTCCTTATCGACTATTGCCCATTAACCTATTCATTGCTTACTAATTAAGATGAACATCTACCAGCACATTCATACCGGCACGCAGTTTTTGGATCAGGGAATCATTTTTATTCACAAACTCTATTCTTACCGGTACCCGCTGTACCACTTTTACAAAGTTGCCGCTGGCGTTATCTGCCGGCAGTAATGCGGAAACAGATCCGGTTGCCGGTGCAAATGAGCTCACTACGCCTTCAAACGGGTGCTTCGGAAATGCATCCACACTGACTTCAACTTTCTGTCCGGTTACCATCCTCGACAACTGGGTTTCCTTAAAGTTCGCCACCACCCATTTGTCATTGTTCAGGATGATACTGAACAGCTGCGCTCCGGCCTGGATAAACTGGCCGGTTTGTACCGGAACTTTAGACACCACGCCATCTTCATGTGCTATGATCGCGGCATAGCTCAGGTTAAGCTTCGCATTTTCAACATCTACTTCCCGCTGGTGTGCGGTTGCGGATGTAACGCCAATTTCCTTGGAAGTGGCGTTTGTCTGAGAGCTCACTGCCCCGGTTTGTGCGGTTGCCTGTCCCCGCTGCTCCTTCAGGATCGCAAGCTGCCGGTCGGCAGTTTGCTTTGCCGCAAGGGCCTGTTCATATTGTTGCTGGGTAATGGAATGATCTTTGATCAGGTTCTCATAGCGTTTCAGATCTTCCGTAGTGCGCCATACATTTACTTTAGCCGCCTCTATCTGCGCATCGGCGGTAGCAACGGCCGCATTGGCCGTACTGATGCTTTTATGAGCCGCTTCTGTTCCCGCCCGGGCGGCATCTACATTGCTCCGTGCAGTAGCCAGGGCGGCTTCCGCCTGCTCCAGCGCCATTTTCAAATCTCTTGTATCCAGCAACACCAGGGTATCGCCCTTGTGTACAAACTGGTTATCTTTTACGCGCACTTCAGCGATGTACCCGGAGATCTTTGAAATAACCGGATTTACATTGGCCGCCACCTGGGCGTCGTCTGTATCTTCATGGTGCTTGCTGTGGATATACGATGTGATCCCAAAATAACCACCACCCAATACCAGTATTGCAAGTATGATAAAGAATACAGGGCTTCTTTTTTTCTTTTGATTTGTTTCGTTTGATTGGTCCTGAACTTGTCCGTTTGCCATGGTATAACGATTTATAATAAGCTGTTTAATTTACTCTGCTAATGCGCCCGCGCTTTCCAGCAATTTCTGATAGGCCAGGGCGGCATCGGCCTTTGCGTTCAATACATTAATCTTTGAAGACAACAATGCTACATTGGCATCCAGCAGGTCGGTGATGGTAACCAGGCTGTTGTCATATTTATTTTTTGTGATGCGGTAATTTTCTGCTGCCTGTACCAGGGATTTATCATGCACTTCGATCTTTTTCTTTGCCAGCAACGCATTCTGGTAGTCTCTGTTGATTTGCAGGCGGATATTATCGGAAAGCATTTCCTGCGAAGCTGATAATTGCTGCGCCTGTGCTTTTGCTTTTTTAATGGAAGCACCCGTTTTCCAAAGACTGGACAGGTTATACTGAACACCAATTCCCCCATTTACGGCATTGGTTACTGTAAGAAATTTAGGAACGTTTACCGCCACATAACCGCCGGTTAATGCCAGCGAAGGCAGGTAATTCGCCTTTGCTGCTTTTATTCCCAGGTCCGCTGCTTTTTGCTGGTAGGCCAATGCTTTCATATCCTTGCGGTGTGCTATCGCCTGCTCTTCATAGTAAGTATACGAATGCTCTTCCTGCACCTGGTTGATGAACTCCGGATCTACTTCGATCACGGTGCTTTCGGGTAAGCCCAGCAACAGGTCCATATTAACATTGGCAATATTATAGTTACTTTGCGCTTCCAGCAGCCGCAATTCAATATCGGAGGTTTGCAGTTGTGCTTTTAACCGGTCGTTGCGGGCCATCAGCCCGTTATTCTCCAGCCGTATAAAATTCGAATCCCGGCTTTGAGAAGCGGCCAGGTTCTCTTTAATTACGTTGATCACCTGCGCAGCCTTAAAAAGATTGGCATAGGCTTCAATGAGGTTATACACGATCGCATTCTGATCGCTGCCCGCGCTTAGCTTTTCTGCTTCCAGCAGGTATTTGGCAGACTGGATGCCATATTTAATCTTACCGCCTGCATATATCGGAAGCGAAAGGCTGGCCATCCCATACATGGCCTGCGAGATCTTCGGCATTCCACCACCGGCACCACCCTCGGATGAGGATTCCTGTTTTTGCGCCGTTTTCAGATCAATTTTGGCCGTTGTTAAACGCAGATAGGATCCGCTTATTTTAAAGTCTGGCAACTGGCGATCTTTTGCTTCCTCCAGCGCCGCTGTGGCCTCCAGTATTTTTGCCTGGTCGATCTTTAAATGCTTGCTGCTTTGCAAACCCAGCTCCACCGCTTCCTTTATTGAAAGCCGTTTTACTTCCTGCGCAGCAAGATGATTGCCCAACACCATAAACGCCAGAAAGAAGGCTGCAATGGCTGTTATTTTTTTATTCATATACTAAAATCAGCTTTTACAAGTTATACGTTCTTCTATCTATTTATCTGATACCAGCAGGTAACTTCTAACAACGGCTTTCAAATGTATTTTCAGCCGGGGAATGATCACTTTTAAAAACTCGGCTTCATTATCCGGATCGATCCGGTATTGCTCACATAAAAACCGTTGTGTGTTAAAGGCCTGGTTAATGGTACCAAATACCGTTAAGGCCAGGATGGTGATGTCTACATTCTTCTTAAAGATCCCGGCCTTGGCCCCGGCCTTTATGGCACTTTTGATCAGGGAGGTATTTTTCAGTTTCAGGCTTTTGACCCCGTCATACATCACTTTATTCTTCATCACCCCCTGCTCCCGCACCATTAGTAAATGGAAATGCCGGTTGTCGGCAATGGTATCAATATAGGTTTCAATGATCCGGTCGATCTTTTCGGCCGGCGTTACGTCGTGGGCAAAAACGATCTCCTCCAGTTTGCCCCGCATGGTGGTTACATATTTTATAAATATAGCCTCCAGCAGCTTTTCCTTCGAACCAAAATAATAAGAGATCATGGCTACATTTACGTCGGCAGCCTTTGCTATATCACGAACAGAGGTATTGTCGAACCCTTTGCCTGCAAAGAGCTTCACCGCCGCCTCCATAATTTCCAGTTGCTTTTGTGTAAATGTTGCTGACACTTTTAAAAATTTCCACCACAAAGATATTAAACACTTGTTTAAAAATTCAAACACTTGTTTAATTTTCTGTAAACCGGGTGAAAAATTAACCCACATCAAGTCGTGAGTATCAGCCGTTTACGGATAAATCCAGCTTGGCCATAAAAGCATCTTTGGTGCTATTTCATTGAATTACAAATCTGCACACCTTCACTCCGGCGTTTGGAGATCATGCATATCGCCGGTTCCGTAAATTTCGAAACGGCAGCTAAAAACCGGGGAAAACGGCGCCGGCTACCGGCGTTTGGGTTACCACAAAAAGCCCCGCCGGCAACGGCAATTGCGTTCCTCATTATTCCCATAGCCACACGAAGCGGCGAAGACCGGTGTTACCCGGCCGCTGTAAATGCTTTGCGCTTTCGAAATAAATGGATTATTGCAACTGGTATTTATGCCGGTACCGTTCGTACAGTTGTTTATGTTTGTTATTCAGGTCGATCCTCCGCCCCTGAATCAGCGCATCGGTTACCACGCTGCTTTTCATATCCAGGATATCGCCGGTGGCAATGACAATATTCGCATCCTTACCGGCTTCCAGCGAGCCGGTCTGGTTTTCAATACCCAGGATCCGTGCCGCATTGAGGGTTACAGCCTGCAAGGCTTCCTCTTTTGAAAGTCCGTAAGCAGTAGCAGTGCCTGCAAAGAACGCCAGGTTACGGTAACGGCTCGATCCTTCATTGTCGTTGAGCGCGAAAAGCACGCCGGCCTTCTGCAATATCGCCGGTGTTTTAAAGGGTTGATCCACGTCGTCATCTTCCATCGTAGGCAGGGCATGAATCGAGTTAAGGATCACAGGAATATGATTCTGTTTCAGCAGGTCTGCCAGCAGGTAACTGTCGCTGCCGCCCACAATCACTACCCGGATACCAAAGGTTTTTGCAAGATCGATGGCCATTAAGATCTGTCTGGAGATATCGGCGTTAATAAACAGTTGTTGCTTTTGCTCAAACAGCGGCCGCATGGCTTCAAATTTGAGGTTGGTTTCCCGCCGTTCTGTCCCTTTCAGGTAGGCCTTTGCCTCCCCGAAGAAGGCTTTTAACGCTTCAATCTTTTTCATGTCCTCCTTTACCGGGTCCGAACCGGAGGACCGCGGTGAGCGAAACAATGCCGGCAGGTTGAGAAACATACCGATATCTGCGGTATACAAGGCGTCTTCCCAGCTCCAGGCATCCAGCTGTACCACGGATGACGTTCCGGTTAGGAAGCGCCCGGACGGCGCAACATTCGCCAGCAGGATTCCGTTGGACCGGAGTGTGTTGATCACCTTTGAATCGGCGTTGTAGGCTACCACAGACCGCACATCCGGGTTATAGTCACCCAGCTCGTAATAATCGTTACTGCCTCTTACACCGCTGAGTATTTCCCGCAATCCAAGATCTGTACTGGTCAGTATCAGCCCGGGGTAAACGTGTTTTCCCGCAGCATCGATCACCGTGGCTCCGGCAATGTTCTCCGGCCGGTCGCCCACCTTCTGAATCTTACCATCCTTAACAATCACGGTTCCCTGCGGTATTACCAGACCCGTGCCGGTATGAATGGTGCCGTTATGAATAATGATCGTTCCCGTTTGTTTTTTTGCCGGATAAATATCATCCTGCGCCATTGCAGGAACGGCTAAAAACAATAAAAAAATGTATATGAAGCGCTTCATGGAATATTATTTTATGATTAAAGATCAAATGCATCCACATCCAGCACACCGGCGGACTGTTCATGTTCCTCGCAATGCAGCACCACCTGTGCCGTGGGTTTAGCAGGCACCGTGGCTGCCCCGTTTTTACCGGCAGACAGCATTTTCTGCAACAGCCGGTTGCGTTCGGTTGCTGCCTGCACCCGGCCTTCCCGGTCCTGCTCCCGGTTAAAGTAGATGGCCCCGTCTACCAGGGTATACATCGCACGCGCATAAATACTCAGGGGATGATCGCTCCACAGCACCAGGTCTGCATCCTTCCCCACTTTAATACTTCCTACGCGGTTATCGATGTGCAGGGCCTTTGCAGGATTGAGTGTCACCATTTTTAATGCATCCTCTTCAGACACGCCTCCGTATTTGATTGTTTTTGCGGCTTCCTGGTTCAGTCTTCTTGCCATTTCCGCATCATCACTGTTAATGCATACATTCAGTCCAAGCTGCTGCATGAGTGCCGCATTGTAAGGAATGGCGTCCTGCACCTCGGTCTTATAGGCCCACCAGTCTGAAAACGTGGATACGTTTGCTCCGTGCTGTCGGATACGGTCGGCCACCTTGTACCCTTCAAGTATATGGGTAAAGGTATTGACCTTAAAACCGTACTTCTCTGCTATATGAATCAGGCCCAAAATTTCACTTTGCACATAACTGTGACAGGTAATGAACCGCTTGTGATTCAGGATCTCCACCAGCGCATCCAGCTCCAGGTCGCGCCGAATGGTTTTATCGCCCGATTTCAGTGCCTTTTCATAATCGCGGGCACGCTGGAAGGCATCGTTCAGCACTTCATATACGCCCATGCGCGTATCCGGGTACCGGTTATTTCCCTGTGTAACGGTAGTACGTTTTACATTTTCGCCCAATGCAAATTTTATAAACGGATCGGCTCCTTTAAACTTAAGCCCTTCGGCATCTGCGCCCCAGCGCAGTTTGATCAGCTGGCTTTGTCCGCCAATCGTGTTGGCAGACCCATGCAGGATCTGGGAAGTAGTTACCCCACCGCTCAGCTGGCGGTAAATATTAATATCATCCGGGTTCAGATTGTCACCGATCCTTACTTCCGAGGTAACAGACTGTGCGCCCTCGTTTATCGAAAACACCGCTATATGTGAATGTTCATCGATGATACCTGGTGTAAGATGTTTACCGGCACCATCAATCACCCGCGCTCCGGCGGCAGCTATTCCCTTTCCGATCTGTGCAATCTTACCGTTCTTTACCAGCACATCTGTTTGCTCCTGTTTGCCGCCGGTTTCATTGGTCCATACGGTAGCACTTTTTATCAGGATGGTTTCCTGCTCCGGCAACCTTGTATTTCCATAGCTGCTGAAGGGATATACCACACGGGCTTCGGGCTGTTCCCAAACCTGGCGCGCCGAATCCTTGCCGGCAGCCGTTGTCTTTGTAAGGGTAGCCACCCAGCTTACCGGTAATCCTTTTTCATTGGCGCCCACACCCTGCCAGCTATCACCATAATTGACCCCACTCAGCCGGATCAGTGCACCTGCCTGTTTGTTTTCAAAAACAGAATCCTTTTGCCCGGTTCCGATGACTTTGGTAGTAGGTTTTAACGAAAAACTGATTGATACCAGGTTGCCGTCTGAGCTGAATTTGGTGGTTAATGCTTCATTTGTTTTCACGGTGGCCAGGCTGTTGTTTTTAACTTCCAGCTGGTATTCCGTTACGCCCCCCGCCCCGGTGATCCGTAATGCGTATTGTCCTGTTAACCCGGTACTGTTCTTTGCATTAATATCGTAGCGCTCGCCCTGGATCCAATTTTCCAGTAAGGTTGTTTTTTCTGCAAACAGCTCTCCGTTTGTGATCAGGAAATTTGCCAGGTAACCCGGCTCCAGGCGGCCTACCCGATCGGCTATTTTTAAAAATGTGGCCGGAGTGGTCGTTAATGCCTCCAGCGCGGTTTTTGCCGAAAGTCCCGCCAGAATAGCCTTTCGCAGATTCGGCCAGAAGGTTTTCGGATCCTTCAGGTCTGCAGCGGTTAACGCAAACGGGATTTTTTGCTTTTCAAAAGTTGCCGGGTTGGTAGGTGCCAGCTCCCAGTGGGCCAGATCTTTCCAGGCAATAAACCGGGCATCTGCCGGGTCCTCTACCTTTTGAGCATCCGGAAAATTCAGCGAAAGGATATATGGCGCTTTCGTAGCCGCTATTTCATGTATGCGCTGGTATTCATTTCCCCCTCCTTTGATGATATACTGCACTCCAAACTCATCGCCCACCTGGTCTGCCCGTAAACCGGCCCATTTATCGGTTGTTTCAAAGATCTGCGGCAGCGCCTGCTGTTCGTTCCAGGCCTCCAGTGTTTTATTGATCCCTTCTTTCGCCGGCCGGGTTTTGTACCATTGCGCGTCCAGGTAATTTTGCCGCAGCAGTGCTACCGCGCCCATCGTGCTGGAAGGATAGCTTTGCCTGGAGGAGCCCTTGCTAAATGAATAGAAGGCGGCGGCTCTTTCTTTTATAATGACCAGGTTTTCTTTCTTTGCAGACAACGTGGCTACCACACCGGTACCCCTTGCAATGCCATCCTTATAATGCGACAGTACGGTTCCAAAGCCCATCTCCCGTAAGGGCTGCGCCTTTCCATCATCGGTGCTGAACAGGTCCGCCGCATTGGTTTCACTTTTAATAGCCTGGTTCCAGTTATAAGCCCCTTTTGTGGCGCTGCTGAATTGCTGGGGTGCTGTATAGTCGAAAGCGTCTGATGAGCGCTGCGGTGCAGATATCCCATAATCACTATATATATCAATCAGGGAGGGATATATAAACCTGCCTTTACAGTCGATTACTACGGCATCTGCAGGAGGAGTGCCGTTACCTACACTGACCACCTTTCCCTCCTTTATAAGCAACGTGGCCTTTTGCAGTGTCGTTGCCGGATCCTTAATAATGGTGGCATTTATAAAAGCATAACATCCGGACCGTGGATCCGCAACACCATTGACCGGGAAGGTTGTTTGGGCATTAGCTGCCAGGGTCAGCAGCCAACTCACCGGCAGCAGTAGCAATTTTTTCATTCGCAAAGAAATTTTCAGGAAAATAGGAAAAATAATCCGTTTCTGCAGTTTCATTTGAAAACCAGCTGCAGATAATGTATATCCCGCAACCGCAGGTATACCAGCAGTCTTGCAACTCCTAATTAGGAAACGGATTCCCGCCGTGCCTAATGAGCGCTCCGGAACGGATCGTACCAGGCAGCCGCTCCTACGGGTGGTGATCCGTTTTGCAGCCGGTCTGTGGTTTTGTACTTCCTGGCTGGGGTACTAAAAAATTGTGGGAGACCGGCGGGTCTCCCACAATACTGCCGTGTACGGGCAGCCTTATATATGGCGTTTATAAGCTTTCTCCGTGTTGCGACCGGTCCAGGCCCTCCAGCTCTTCATCTTCGCTGGCGCGCAGCGGCGTGATGAGGTCGGTTATTTTTAAAAGGATGAACGAAGTCACTAGCACAAATACAATCACTCCCAGCAGCACCAGTACATGGGTGGTAAACAATTTGGTTTCACCAAAGAGCAAACCATTACCGGTGGTGTTGGCTGTATTGATGGCTTTATTTGCAAAAACACCGGTCAGCAGCATGCCTACCATTCCGCCCACACCATGACAGGGAAATACATCCAATGTATCATCGATACCGGTTTTCGTTCTCCATTCTACCATCATATTGCTGATGATGGCCGCAACCACGCCTATTACCAGGGCATGTGGCAAACTTACAAAGCCCGCCGCAGGGGTAATGGCCACCAGGCCTACAACAGCTCCGATGCTTGTACCCATTGCAGACGGTTTTTTACCTCTCAGTGCGTCAAAAATAACCCAGGCAAATGCGGCAGCTCCGGAAGCCACGGCAGTAGTAGCCAGCGCAGAGGCAGCCAGTGCATTGGCCGCCATGGCAGATCCGCCGTTAAATCCAAACCAGCCAAACCACAGCAAGCCGGTACCCAGCAGTACATAGGTAATCCGGGCCGGTTTGTTTTCGCCGGTATCGGTTCTTTTTTTAAGGTAAATGGCGCCGGCCAGTGCAGCAAGCCCCGCACTCATATGTACCACTGTACCTCCCGCAAAATCCAACACACCTAATTTAAACAAAAAGCCGTCCGGATGCCAGGTAGCATGCGCCAGCGGGCAATAAATAAAAATAATAAACAGGCATATAAAGAATATATAGGAGGTAAAGCGGATGCGTTCTGAAAAGGCTCCGGTTACGAGCGCCGGAGTTATAATCGCAAATTTTAACTGGAAGAAGGCAAACACCACCAGCGGTACTGTGGGTGCCAGCGTCCAGGGCTTATGTTCCAGCACGCCGTTCATCAGGAAAAAAGTACCCGGGTTACCGATAAAACCGCCGATGGAATCACCAAAGGCCAGGCTAAATCCGAAAACCACCCAAATGATCGAAACAATCGCCATGCAAATAAAGCTTTGCAACATCGTAGAAATCACATTCTTCTTTTTTACCATACCGCCGTAAAAGAAGGCAAGGCCGGGCGTCATGATTAAAACAAGGGCAGCCGAGGTCAGCATCCAGGCGGTGTCGCCGGAATTGATCTCCGCAAATTGTTTTATTTCTGTGGGATTATGGCCAAACAACAAACTGAGGATTACAATCAGGATCAACAATGCAAAGGGGATGATAGCTAGTTTTCGAGTCATTGACATATTATATATATTTAGTATTTAAGATTATCAATCGAAAAATGTAAGTAGGAATAAAAACAGACTGTTTGTTCACCAAAAATATGCATGAAAAATTAAAATAAGTAAAAAATATAATCAAATTATTCATATAATTTTATTTATAATATTTAAAAGATGCAATTTTCCGCTATTTATTGGGCTTTTAACGCTTCAATAAACACATTAAAATTTATTACACTATTTAATACAGCGTGGATTTCTTCCCCCAGGGACATAAAAAAAGCCCTGTTGCCAGGGCTTGAATATTACTTAACGGGCTATTCAGTTTTTACCCGGATATTCTTTTAACGCCTGCTCCAGGCAATCCATAGCAGCGTTAATAGCATCTGTATTGAGTACATAGGCTAACCGGACTTCGTTAATACCCAATCCCGGGGTAGCATAAAAACCGGTTGCAGGCGCCAGCATCAAGGTTTGGTTGTGATAGTTAAACGATTCCAGCAACCATTGGCAGAACCGGTCACAATCATCGATCGGTAACCGGGCCATTGCATAAAAAGCGCCTCCGGGGTTGGGGCAAAACACGCCTTCCATGGCATTCAGCCGGCGCACGAGCAAATCGCGGCGGTGTTCGTATTCTTCCCTGGTGCCATCAAAATAATCTTCGGGAAGGTCTACGGCCGCTTCGCCCATAATCTGAGCCAGTCCGGGCGGGCTCAGGCGCGCCTGCGCAAATTTCAGCGCCGTACTATAGATAGCCGCATTGCGGGTAACCAGTGCGCCGATCCGCGCACCACAGGCGCTGTAACGCTTGCTGATGGTATCCAGCAGTACTACATTTTCATCCAGTCCTTCCAGCTGAAGTGCGCTGATATATTCGGTATCGGCATAACGGAATTCCCGGTAAGCCTCGTCTGAAAAAAGGTATAACTGGTATTTTTTGCAAATAACACCCAGCGCTTCCACCTCCTGCCGGCTGTAAAGATAACCGGTAGGATTATTGGGGTTACAGATCAGTATCGCCCGGGTCCTGTCGGAGATCACCCGTTCAAATTCCGGTACGGGAGGCAGCGCGAAGCCGGTATCGATGGCCGATGGTATGGGTACAACTTTTACACCGGCGGTGCAGGCAAACCCATTATAATTTGCGTAGAATGGTTCAGGTACAATGACTTCATCGCCCGGGTTCAGGCAACTGAAGAATGCGAATAATATAGCTTCACTCCCACCCGTGGTTACCATGATCTGCTCATGTGTAACATGGATCCCGATCCGCTGATAATATTGCACCAGCTTCCGGCGGTAACTTTCATTGCCCGCGCTGTGGCTGTATTCCAGTACCGGCATTTGCACATCCCTTACCGCCTGCATAATGGCCGGAGGGGTTTCGATATCGGGCTGACCGATATTGAGGTGATAGACCGTCATCCCTCTTCGTTTTGCTGCCTCGGCATAAGGCACCAGCTTCCGGATGGGTGAAGCCGGCATATCTACTCCTCTTTGAGAAATTCTAAGCATACTGAAAAATAAGAGGGCAAAAATAAAAAAATTCCATCTTTACAGATGGAATAAGTTGAAACTGTTCAATAAAACTAAAAAAAACTAAACTCTTTAGATGATCTCACCGGTAAAATACACCGTTTTGGGCTGAACGCCTTTAATTTTTATGGTAACATCTTTATTAAAAGGCTGACCAGCCGGAGCGGTAGCATCATAACCAACTTTTATTTTGCCCACTTTACCCGGCATAATGGGTGCCGCAGGTTTTTCAGCAACCGTACAACCGCAACCCACCACTACATTTTCCACAATTACCGGTTTTTTGCTGATATTGGTAAATTCCATAAAAAAAGTTGTGGCTTCTTTATACTTGATTTTACCAAGATCATATTTTTCTTTTGCCATTTTAATCACCTGGTCTGCAGGTGTTGCTTCCTGCGCCTGTGCTGTAACTGCAAAACCCACCAAAAACAAAACCGCTAAAAGATAAAAATGCTTCATATTCCTATTTTTTGTGATGACTGATGTAAAAACAACAAAATTACGATATAGATGTTCAACAGTTTGCAAAAGTTGCACGGTTCTTTGAAAAATTATTCAGCAATGAGTATATTGTGATATCCCTATTTTTGCCAATATGGAGAATAAGACTTCCAACCTTACTACCCCGGGTGAAATGCTTTCTTTTGATCGGTTCAAAGATGGCGTTCTTCATGACTATTATATTGCCTGCCTGAGTCGAGAAACCAGCTTGCTGGGACGTAGAGAGGTACTGACCGGCAAAGCAAAATTTGGCATTTTCGGAGACGGAAAGGAAGTTGCCCAGGTAGCGATGGCTAAATTTTTTAAACCGGGTGACTGGCGCAGCGGGTATTACCGCGATCAGACCTTTATGTTTGCCATTGGAGTGGGCACCCCGCAACAATATTTCGCACAATTATATGCAGATCCGGATCCGCACAATGAACCGTTCAGCATGGGACGGCAAATGAACAGTCATTATACCAGCCGGAATGTGGATGCGGAAGGCAACTGGCTGAACCTGGCAGCGATCAAGAACACAGCCACGGATATGGCCCCTACCGCCGCCCAGATGCCCCGGTCCTTTGGCCTGGCATACGCATCTAAAAGTTTCCGGGAAGTACCGGAACTGCAACAGTTTAAAAATTTATCCAATAACGGTAACGAGGTTTGCTTTTGCACCATTGGGGATGCCTCTACCAGCGAAGGCCATTTTTGGGAAACCGTAAATGCAGCGGGTGTGGCGCAGGTGCCGCTTGTTATTTTTGTTTGGGATGACGGGTACGGGATCTCGGTACCGCGTGAAATGCAGACCACAAAAGGCTCCATTTCCGCAGCCCTGAAAGGGTTTGAGAAAGAAGAAGGCACCAACGGATTTTATATTTCAAAAGTGCAGGGCTGGGATTATATGGGCATGATCGAGGCCTTTGAAGAAGGCATTGCCCTGGCACGCGAAACCCATACCCCGGTGCTGTTTCATGTAGATGAGCTTACACAACCGCAGGGACACAGTACCTCAGGAAGCCATGAGCGGTATAAATCTACCGAACGCCTGGAATGGGAACGGGAGCGCGATTGCCTGAAAAAAATGAAGGAATGGGTCCTGAAAAACGGGCTTACAGACGAAGCAACACTTGAAAAAATAGAAGCGGATGCCCGGAAAAATGTAAAAGAGGGCCGCGACAATGCCTGGAAGGATTACCTGAAACCGATTAAGGACCAGGTGGAGCAAACCAGGAACCTGCTGAATCAGCTGATCCAGGAAGTACCCGAAAAAGGTGCCGAACTAAAAAAGCTGATCCCCGATCTGGTTACCAACCGGGAACCGCTCCGCAAAAATGTATTACAAACTTTGTACAAAGCCATTCTTATCTGCGGCGATAAAGCCGGCCGTGTACAGGCATATTACGATGCGTTGTGCAAGGAGAATGCGGCTATTTACAACTCAAATTTATATAACGAGGGAGCCAAAAGCGCTTTAAAGGTGCCGGCGGTAGCTCCTGTAATCACCGAAGATTCGCCGCTTATCAACGGGTATGAGATCCTGAACCATTATTTTGACCAGCTTTTTGCCAACAATCCCAAAGTACTGGCATTTGGAGAAGACCTGGGGCAGATCGGGGATGTAAACCAGGGATTTGCCGGCTTGCAAAAAAAACACGGTGTGGAGCGGATCTCGGATACCGGTATTCACGAACTGAGCATTATGGGACGCGGGATCGGGCTTGCCTTAAGGGGATTAAGACCCATTGCCGAAATCCAGTATCTCGACTACCTGGTTTACGGCCTGCAGCCGCTGACGGATGACGTAGCTTCCCTTCAGTACCGCACCGGCGGACAACAGTTTTGTCCGATCATTATCCGCAGCCGGGGCCACCGGCTGGAAGGCATCTGGCACAGCGGGTCTCCAATGGGCATGATCATTAATTCATTGCGCGGCATACATATTTGCGTACCCCGCAATATGGTGCAGGCGGCCGGTATGTACAATACACTGCTGCAAAGCAACGATCCCGGCCTCATCGTAGAAAGTTTGAATGGCTACCGGTTAAAAGAGCGGCTGCCGGAAAACCTGGACACGATGACCGTTCCGCTGGGCATACCTGAAATACTGCAGGAGGGCACCGATATCACGATCGTCAGCTATGGCTCTACCCTGCGGATCATTCAGGATGCACTGCAGAAAATTGCCCCGCTGGGCATCCGCTGTGAGCTGATTGATGTGCAAACACTGTTGCCGTTTGACATTCATCACCGGATTTTAGATTCCCTGAAAAAAACCAACCGCATTCTTTTTATTGATGAGGATGTACCGGGAGGTGCAGCAGCCTATATGTTTAACAAAGTAATGGAAGAACAGGGGGGATACCGCTACCTGGATGTGGCTCCGCGCACGATCACCGCAAAGGAGCACCGCCCGGGTTACGGAAGCGACGGCGACTACTTCAGCAAACCCAATGCGGAGGAAATTGCAGCCGTGCTGATTGATATGATGCGGGAGTAATTTTTCGTTTCAGGTTTAAAGCTTAAAGTTCCCGGTTCGGCCATTAACGGGGCTTTTGTATCTTAGTAAGTTGGTCAGAAATCAGAAATTAGAAAATGGAAACATTAAATAGATATTGCCTTGCCCTGGATTTAAAGAACGATCCGGTACTCATCGCTGAATATGAAGCCTATCATCAGGCGGTATGGCCGGAGATCCTGCAAAGCATCCGCGATTCGGACATCCGGCATATGGAAATTTTCCGGGTAGAGAACCGCTTGTTTATGATCATAGAGGCCGGACCGGCATTTTCTTTTGAGAAAAAGCAGGCTGCCGATGCACAAAATGAAAAGGTGCAGGAATGGGAAACGCTCATGTGGAAGTACCAGCAGGCATTGCCCACTGCAAACCCGGGCGAAAAGTGGATTCCGGCCCAATCCATTTTCAAGATGTGATTGATCCTGATTAAGTAATGCCGGCCGGTCCCCGGTTGTTTTGTTTTTTAACAGCCCGCATCAAACCTTTCTTTGAAGTCTGCCGTCTATCTCTCAAAATTTGGCATTTCAATTGCATAAAGCATAAAAACATTGATTATGAAAAGAATTTCACAAATCGCCCTGCTTCTGATTACCGTTACCATTATAGGCACGGCCTGCTCCAATAGTAAAAAAAGCGCTTCCACTACCGTTCCCCGCCAGGATTTTAAAGGCACCTGGGTGGTAACCGGCACCAGCGTGGAAGGTACCGATACAAAGAACCTGAAGGTGGAAGCTTTTGATGATGTGGCGTTGAAATGTTTTGAAGGCAGCGTATGGGTATTTCCTAATAATGGCTACGGCAGCTATACGATCAACGGGCAGGACTGCTCAGGCGGTGCACGCCAGATCTTATGGTCTACCCGCAACAGCAACGGTGTTACCCACCTCAATTTCAAACGTGTAGACGGATTAAAGAAAAATCAATCTAAAAACGTTGCAGAGGGATATTCGATGGAAGTAACGTCTTCCGGAGATGGTCATTTTATTGCCCAGTCGCCCATTTCCTTTGAAGGGAAGACCATTTACATCGTTTACAATTTCCAACGACAATAATTTTTCCAAGAACAAGAACCATTAACCTTCCAAATAACAAAAACCGTTTCTGCTTTGAAACGGTTTTTTATTTTCCTGTTACTGAAGCCGCCGCGCCTGATCTTCAAATATGCTGAACCTGGTGCTGCCGGCCATCTTCTAAAACAAAGGATAGAGTGCCGGTTACTGGCATATGACTTGTAATAATAAAAGCATGCTTAAAAAAAACAAACTCCGTGAATGGGTGCCCTGGGCACAGCGACGAAGCAATCCGGATATCTTTTACTTCAGAAAAGACCATCTTATTCCCAACAGTCCGCACCCGCTGCTTGTTTACAGAAACTTCTTTAACAAAGAAGGTGAGGCCTGCGAAAACTGGCTGAAAAAGAAGTTCGCCGCTCATCATTGGTTTCCGTTTGCAGGTGTACCACCCTTTGATGCGATCTTTTATTATATCAATACACATGTGGTGCTGGGCGTTTGCGCCGGGGTGGCCAAATGGCAGCTTGGCGGCACACTGGGCCTGACCATGGTTGTTGAAAAAGGAGATGTGCTGGTAATTCCGGCCGGGGTAGCCCTGCAGCATCTTGAATCGAGCGTCGATTTTAAGATCACCGGTGCATCCGCTCTTAATGTGGTACCAAAGATCCGGAAGGAAACCTCCGGTCATTCAAAAGATCCCGGCCATGTGGCTGATATTCCAATCCCGGAAACAGATCCGGTGCTTGGTACAGATGACGGACTGCTAACCATCTGGTTGCAGGCCGATATGCCCTCCCGGTAATAACACGCCTCTAAACATAGTACCAGCCCCTGGTTTTGTTGCGTTGCCAATCTTATGGTTCCCGATTTGCCTTTTTACAGATAGGTTCCCATTTCTTCCTGGTATTGTTTGGCTACTGCGGCCGCTGCGCTGCTGAAATCTTCCTGCCCTGAAGCGTAAATGACAGCCCGGCTTGCGTTTACCAAAAGACCGCAATCGTTGGTCATCGCTTTTTCAGAGATCTCCTGCAGGCTTCCACCCTGCGCGCCCACCCCTGGTACCAGGAGAAAATGACCGGGAATCAACTCCCGGATCCGGGTAAAAGCTTCCGCCTGCGTGGCTCCCACCACAAACATCAGGTTTTGGCCGGTGCCCCAGGACGACACGGTTTTTAATACTTTTTCATACAGCAGTCCGTCACCGCTGGCCTGCAGCTCAAAATCCCGCGCGCCCTTATTAGAGGTAAGTCCCAGTACAATGGCCCATTTGCCTTCGTATTCCAGGAAGGGCCGTACGCTGTCTTCGCCCATATAAGGAGCTACGGTAACTGCATCAAAAGGCAGGGTTTCAAAAAATGCCTTGGCATACTGATCGCTGGTATTGCCGATATCCCCCCGTTTGGCATCTGCGATCTTAAAATGACCGGCGCCAATATAATGCACGGTCTTTTCCATAGCATCCCAGCCCTTTGTTCCCAGGGCTTCATAAAAAGCCGTATTGATTTTATAGGCTACACAGGTTTCCCTTGTGGCATCAATAATGGCCTTATTAAAAAGGAATATGGCATCCGGGTTCCCGGACAGGTGAACCGGGATTTTTGTAATGTCCGTATCCAGTCCTACACATAAATAGGATCTTTTAGCATATATCTGTGCCACTAATTGTTCGCGCGTCATGTATCTATCCGTTTTTAAATCTTCTTAAATTATAGGGGAACCGTGGCCCTGAATATCCGGGAAGGAGCCCCGGCCAGTATTTTTATAACAGCACCCGGGAAGCCCGCTGCCGCTATAGATCCGGCTTTTAAAACAATACGGGTATCATCGGCCGATAGTTCGGCTTCGCCCTCCGTTAACAGGAAAAGTTCGGCTGTTACCGGTTCCAGTACCAGCTCATCCCCTGTTCTCAGGTCGTATGAATGCAGCTCAAAATCCGGCACCGGCGCAGGGTATATTTTTTCCTTTTTATCGGCCCTTGCGGGGATGACCTGAGGATGCGTTGCTTCGCATTTGGTATGTTTCAGCAGTTCAACGGTATCGATATGCTTGGAGGTGAGTCCGCCGCGCAGCACATTATCCGAGCTGGCCATAATCTCTACGTTGTATCCTTCCAGGTAAGCATGTGGTACTCCCGCGTCCTGGAAAATGGCTTCCCCGGCGTTCAGGTGTACGATATTAAAAAAATAGATCGAAAAAATACCCCGGTCAATGGATCCGGGCTGTATAAAGGTTTGCGCCGCACGGGCCGCCCAGAAGTCCTCGGAAGACCGGTTCAGCTTTTCCTGCAGGTACAGTGGAATGATGCGATTGATCAGCGGCTGCAATAATTCATTCACCTCTTCCTGTGGCAGCTCCATGGCCATTTTATACAGGCCCCGGTAACCTTCGGTTTTAAATACCGGTATAAATACATGCAATTCCGGTACCGCCTCCAGCGTTTGAAGCAATTGCTTTTCCGGTTTAAAGCCATGCAGCAGGTAAAAACCGCTTAAGGCCACCATCAGCTCCGGCTTATGATTGGCATCTTTATAATTCCGGTCGGGTGCATTTAAAGCCGTGCCTTTTTGATTTTCCGCCTCAAAATCCAATGCAGCCTGCACTTTTGAAGGATGCACCTGAATAGAAAGCATATCCTTTACATCCAGTACTTTTAATAAATAAGGCATCTGGCCAAACGCTCCGTTTACAGTGGCTCCCAGCAATGCATCCGGGTTCATCCGGATATACTCCCGCAGCAACACTTCCCGGCCGTTGTTTAGTGTGAGGGTACAATTGGCCCCCGGATGCACACCCATCCAGTATTCTGCAAAGGGTTTCATCTGTGGATTTTCTACCTGAAGCAGGGCCGGAATAAACGAAACGCCTCCCCAGTCGTAATGCTTTACATCTCCTTTGAGTAACGCCAGTTTTTGCATATTAAAAATTGGATTAACTTGGGGGTAAAGATAACTGAATGGCCACACATAATCAATTAGGAAAACACGGCGAAGACCTTGCAGCGGCCTACCTGATCCAAAGCGGTTATACTATCCTTTTCCAAAACTGGCGCTATTCTCATTATGAAATTGACATTATTGCCACCAAAAACAACAAATTGCACTTTGTAGAAGTAAAAACCCGGAGCAGCAACCAATTTGGCTACCCCGAAGAAAGTGTTACCAAAAAGAAGTTCCGCTATTTACAACAGGCGGCGGACGAATTCCTGTACCAGCATCCCGGGCATTACCGGATCCAGTACGATATTTTGTCAATTACCTTCCGCGCCGGGCAGCCCGAGTTTTTTTTGATCGAGGATTTTTTTTTGTGAGGGTTGAGATTTGAGATTCCAGATTTGAGAGTTCAGATTCGAGAGTTGAGATTTGAGATGGTCCTGTCTGAAATCTCCTTTCTCAATTCTCAATGCTTCTTTGTAAATTAGCGATCTGCATTTATTTTATAACGATCTAAACAACAAGGAATGAGACTAAAAACCTTTTCATTAAGTGCTGTTGCGCTGGCTACCCTGCTTGCCTCCTGTGGTGGCGGCGGCGCTGAAGGACCAACCGAAACAACGGCTACTTCTTTTTGTACCGATTCTGCCTGTATTAAAGACCCCATCCGCTTGGGCAGTCCTACGCCAGATAAACCTTCCGTAACCATAAGTTTTAAAGACTGTCAGATCGACTCTATTGTTTTTGACAACGGGAAAGTAGGCAATGCCAAGATCGGCTTTGCAGATTTCTTCGGGGGTCGTACGGTTAAAGCCAGTAAATCACTTTTCGGGTATGCATTTGGCGACGGGCAAGCCGCATGGCTAAAGTTCAACGACTGTGCCACCGGGCGCGGTTACCTTATTAAAGTACCCGCAGCCAAAGGCGTTAGCCCTATGAAATATTTCAGTGCGGTGAACAGCTTCGATCCCAAATTCAGGGTTGCTGACGGACTGGTATCCTATTACGACAATACCTTCCTGTATGTGGAAGATATACAAACCGGTAAAGTTGCAAAAACCTTGCTGACCGATACGGGTGTAAAAGGGGTGGATCATGACAATGTGCATTCCTTCCTGGATTCTGTAAATATCGGGAAAGATCACCTGTATGCTAAAATCAAATATGAAGGGAAAGACATCGTGCATGATGTGCCCCTTTCTTTTAAATAATTAAACAAAATCCGGAAAGGAGGTTGTATCAAAAGTCGCTTTACGATATACGGTCATCCAGTATTTATTATCTGTTGACGGGTTATCATTTTTACAGGCCGGAACAAGTTTAGCCGGTAACGTTTTTTAATACAGCCTCCTTTTATTTTTATGTGGGAATCCTATAAGAAAAGTTTCCAGGCCTATTTAAAACTGGAGAAATCACTTTCCGGCAATTCTACGGAAGCCTACCTGAGAGATATCGATAAGCTGACCGCCTACCTGCAATTGCAATCGCTGGCGCTGGCACCGGCAGATGTTACATTAAAACACCTCCAGGCATTCCTGGAGTGGATTTCAGAACTGGGTATACAACCCGCCTCCCAGGCAAGGATCATTTCGGGTATCCGCGCCTTTTACCGGTTCTGCCTGCTGGAAAACATCGTACAACAGGACCCCACCCTGTTGGTAGAAGCTCCAAAAACCCGGCGCATCCTCCCGGACGTGCTGAGCTTTGAAGAAATTGAGCAGATCCTTTCGGCGATTGACCTTAGCAAACCGGAAGGTACCCGCAATAAAGCGATTATAGAAACCATGTACAGTTGTGGATTGCGGGTGAGTGAAGTGGTACAGTTACGGATCTCGCAGCTCTACCTGGATGTTGGATATATCCGGGTTATTGGCAAGGGCGATAAGGAGCGGCTGGTGCCCATCGGCGGCACGGCCGTCAAACATATAAAAATATACCTGCAGGAAATTCGCCCGCAACTGGCTGTAAAACCGGGTAACGAGGATATTGTTTTTTTAAACAAGCGGGGCACATTGCTTACCCGGGTAATGATCTTCCTGGTTATAAAGGACCTCGCCGCAAAGGCCCGGATTCAAAAGACCATTTCACCACATACCTTCCGCCATTCCTTTGCCACCCATTTGATTGAAGGTGGTGCCAATTTGCGCGCAGTGCAGGAAATGCTGGGGCATGAAAGTATTACCACCACTGAAATTTACACCCACCTCGACCGGGAATTCCTCCGGAAAACACTGGATCAGTTTCACCCGCTTTTCAACAAAAACAGCTGAACATTGTTAGGTTGCAGGATGCCGAATCAATACGTGTTTTATCGGAATGCATACCGCTCCATTTTCCGCAGGCCCCGGGCTGCCGTAACACGGCTGGTAACCCCGGTTTATCAGCCCGTTTTGCCCAAGGGCGAACCTCAAAAGGAGAATGCATGGGAGTGGTTACGCAAAAAATTTCCGGACGTACATCAAATAGGCAAGGGCAACTTATAATATTCTTCTATTTTCGCAAGTACCAAAAACAATCATCAATGAAACGAATCTTTTTATCATTTTTTTTAGCAGGAGCTTTGTGCTCGGTTCAGGCACAGGTAAAGGTTCCCGCAGCCAGTCCGGCGCAAACCACCAAACAGGATTTCGGTTTGGGCACTATTGAATGGTCTTACAGCCGTCCCAGCCTGAAGGGCCGCCAGTTGTACACCGATCTTGCCCCGGCTGGAAAGCTCTGGCGTACGGGGGCCAACGGGTCTACTACCCTAACCATCAGCGATGAGGTCATTATCGGAGGCAAAACCATTCCTGCCGGTAAGTACGGATTGCTTACGATTCCGGACCGTAAATCCTGGACCGTTATTCTCACCAAACAAACCGATGTAACCAGTGATCCCACGGCCTATAAAACATCCGATGATGTGGTAAGGGTATCGGTAGCACCGGTAACTACAAAAAACAATACGGAAACCTTTACCATCCAGCTGGCAAATATCACCCCAACAACGGCGGAGTTACAGCTTTCCTGGGGGAATGTACTGGTTCCGGTTCCGGTAAAAACCGAGATCGATGCCCGGATCATGGCATCCATTGATGCATCCCTGCAATCAGACAAGCCGGCCTATTTTCAGGCAGCAACATACTATCTTGAAAATAACAAGGACCTCAACAAGGCGATTGAATGGTTTTCAAAAGCAGCCGCGGCCCAGCCCAAGGCGTACTGGATCCAGTATCAATATGCAAAGGCACTGGCAAAGGCCGGACGGAAAAAGGATGCCCGGGCTGCAGCAGAAGCATCCATGCAGCTGGCCAAAGAAAACAACAACGATGATTATGTACGCAACAATCAAAAACTGATCGCAACCCTGTAATCATTTGCACCTAAAAACATCATCATGAAAAAAATAGCCCTGGCACTCTTCGCGTTCGCCGCATCCGCCGTTTCCCTGTTGCATGCGCAAACCGTTACACTGAAGTTCAACCCTGCAAATGGCAGCCGGTACGACGTTATTAATACCAATACCCTCCGTATGAAACAAACGTTGATGGGTCAGGTAATGAATATGGACTTCAGTACCACAGCAAACATGCGCTATGAACTGGCAGATGCGGGTGCAGAGAAGGTTGTAGTGATTAGCTATGGCCCTGTAAAAACAGCGATCAACTTTGCAGGCCAGGAATTGCATATTGACAGCGAGAGCCCCGATACGGCCAATGCCGCCAACAAAATATTCCGGTCCATCCGCGGCAAAAAGGTAAAAGCCTTCATCGCCGCAGACGGTACGGTAAAAAAGATGGAAGGCTGGGAGCAATTAACAGGTGCGCTGGGCACCGACCAGGAATCCCGGGCCATCGCCGGCGAATTGTTCTCCGAGGCCACTATAAAAAGTTTGCTGGAACAGGGTTTTAAAATGTATCCCGAAAAACCGGTATCGGCCGGAAGTACCTGGGCATCTGTTATCCGGATTGAAAAGCCGTACAAACTGACCATGCACAATCAATATACCCTGAAAAAGATCGAGGGTGGTAAAAGCCTGATCAGCATCGACGGTAAAGTAGGTACCAATGGCGTTACAAAAATGGAGCAGCAGGGCATGGATGTGGAAGTAAACCTGGATGGTACGGTTAGCGGTACCATATCTCTGGATAATGCCACCGGCATCACCGATACCTCCAACCTGGTTCAGCAGCTTAAGGGCACCATGAAAGTGCAGGGGATGGAAGTACCCATGGAAGCCACCGTGGAAACAAACATTCAAATGAAGCAACGTTAAAGCGTTCCCGGATCGTATCCAACGCATTCAAAGAAAATCGGTCCGCATTACCCGGACCGATTTTCTTTTTTGGTTATTGTGTATTGATTTTATAATCTTTGGGCGGTGTAGCTCCCAGCAGGTGCTCCACAAAATAATCCCAGCGGCGCCGCATCATATAATAAGAATCCGTTCCGTAACCATGCCGTGCATTCGGAATGACCACGAGGTCGAAGGATTTATTCGCCTTGATCAGTGCATCGGCCACCAGGTAGGTATTATAGGGCGGTACATTATCATCCATGCCCCCCGTTACCAGCATTAATTTTCCCTGCAGGTTTTTTGCATAAAGCTGGTTGGCCTGTTGCTCATAATTATCGCCCTGCAGCAAACCGATATACCGCTCGCCCCAGTCGTCTTCATAATTGCGGTTATCATGATTACCGGATTCCGCGATCCCCACTTTAAAGATCTCCGGATATTTAAACATTGCCGACGCCGTTGCAAAACCACCACCGGAATGGCCCCAGATACCCACCCGATCCAGGTCCATAAAGCTGTTCCGGGCAGCCAGTTGCCGCAGACCGGCTATCTGGTCCGGCAATGTATTTTCGCCCATATGCCCATAGCAGGCATCATGAAATGCTTTGGACCGGTTGGGATTGCAACTGCCTTCCAGCCGTACAACAATAAATCCCAGTTCGGCCAGGGCCTGGAAATCTCCGGCAGCCGCATTAAATGACCAGTTGCCTACACTTCCGCCCTGCGGGCCGGGATAGATATACACCACCACCGGATACTTCTTCGAGGGATCCAGGTTGCCCGGTTTATAGAGCAAGCCATAAAGATCAAATTGCTGGTTGGCCGATTTTACCGTAAAGACTTCCGGCGCCAGCCAGCCGGCCTGTTTCAGTGCTGCAAGATCAACTGCCCCCAATTCCCGGAGCGTCTTTCCGGACAAATCTTTCAGCCTGGTTACCGGCGGCACCACGGGTGTGGAATATTTATCGATGAAATAATTTTTATCCGGAGAAAGGGTGATCGTATGATTGCCCGGTTCCGGCGTAAGCGCCACCACTGTTTTACCATTAAAGTCTGTTTTGTAAAAATGGCTGAAATAGGGATTTTCACCCGGCTCTTTTCCCTTTGCTTCAAAAAGGATCTGCCGTTTTTTTGCATCTACCTCCAGCATCCGGGTCACCACAAAATCGCCTTTGGTAATTTGCTGTTTTACGGCTCCGGTTGCCAGGTCATACAAATAAAGATGGCCCCATCCGCTCCGTTCGGAGTACCAGATTGCTTCATTTGTGCCGGAAAGAAATTTCCAGTTCGCCATTCCCTGGCCGGATTCATATTGTGTGGGCACCTGCTCCTCAAATACAGTGCGTATGGCTCCGGTAGCGATATCAGCGATCCGGAACTGTGCTATCTTATGATCCCGGCTTACCGATACAAAGGCCAGTTGTTTACCATCGGCGCTCCATTCATTATCACCAAAATCGCCGTCACAGGCAATGTCATCGCAAAGCGTTCCCCGGCGATCGTCCGGCTGCATCTTAAAACGGGTTATGGCGGCTGTTTCCACGTCAATCACCAGCCGGTGTATTTTTATAATGGCACTGTCGCCGGGCAAAGGGTACTTCCACTGCTCCAGCTCCGGTGCGCCAACTTTTGTGCGCACCAGGTACATATCTTTTACATGGCGCTGATCCTGTTGAAACGTGGCAATTTTCCGGCTGTCCGGCGACCACAAAACAATCGGGCGGTCCGAATGCGTCCACCCCGCATTATCCGTGGCATAGCCAAAATCTTTTATTCCGTCGATGGTCAACGGCTGCTCTTTCCCCGATGCCAGATCTTTTACCCAAAGATTCCAGTCTTTTATGTACACTTCCTTCTTTCCATCGGGCGATACCACTCCCGGAACAGCGGCCTTTCTTCTGGCGGCCAGTTTGCCCGCTTCCGGAGATTGGCTGGTCATTACCTGTCCTCCCTTCTTTACGGCAGGATCAATGATCACATACTGTTTGGTGGAAGGCAACTGGTACCAAAGTTTTCCGTCCGGCTGCCACTGGGGATTTACGGCCTGGCTATTGTACGCCTTTGCCGCACTGCCGCCGCTCATTACCCGCACCGCCTGGTCATAATCTGCTGTGGTAACTATCTTTTTTTGCTGGGCAGTTAATCCCAGTCCTATATACAGCAGCCCGGTTAACAGTAAACATTTCTTCATAAACAACGCCATTATAATATGCTTTGAAAATTTCCGGGCAAATTAGTTTAATTTTTCGGAAATTTGTATCCGACGGTGGGTTATCGGATTTCAGGCTGCCGGGTTCTGTTGTATTGTTATGATTAGAAGCTACCTGTTCTATTTCTTAATACCTATGCGTCTTTTGTTAAAAACAGGAAATGAATGGTTTCAGGTACATAAAATGGCTGCTTGCTCTTGGTATTGCCGGAATCATTACCGGTTGCCAGAAGAACGGCGATTCTACGCCTGATGGCTATATCCGCACTACCATTTTTGAAAATCCTTTACCCGAGCCGGTCACCGTACAGTATTTTAATGCCCGGATCAGCCCGAAGGGTGATACTATAATTCTTTTCTCGGGGCAAAAGATCCTTATTGATGCCAATTCCAGTACGCAGGTTGTAGAAACCGTTTGTTTAAAAGATTGTGCTCCGCAGCTTACACCACCGGTGCTCAATATGGCCCGCATCACTATCGGAGACTGGCAACAAACAGTGATCAATTGCAACGCTACTCCATCCGGCACTCCCATGCCCGATTGCGGGAAAGATCCCTCCAATATTTTCAATGATGCCTTATGGACGGTAACGAAAAAAAGTTCAGGAGATATTCTTAAAACCTACACCTTTAACCCACTTGGTTACAGCAAGGCCCAGTAATTTACGATACCGTTAAGACGGTTTAACAAAACATTGGAGTACACCGCAGACGCCCGAAGAGAAAGCCTGCTTAATTTTAACATACATGCCAATCAGATTTTTTATACTGCCGCTCATCCTGCTGGCCCTGCCGGCCATAGGCTTCAGCCAAACCTACCTGCGGGGAAATATTTTCATGTACACGAACGACACACCCGTACCGGGGGCATCCGTTACCAATCTTACTACCGGTAAAACCATACTGGCTACGCCTGCCGGCACATATGTTATTGAAGCGCGGAATAAAGATATGGTGGTCTTTTCTTTTACGGGTCTTACCAGCGACACCGTTAAAGTGGAAGAGCAACTGTTGAAGACCGGCTATGATGTAGGACTTAAAGAAGACCCGTATACGCTAAAGAATGTAACTGTTACCAGCAACTACCAGCTGGACTCTTTAAGGCGCCGGGAACAGTACGGCCGGTATTTTGAAAAAGGGCCCGGTATCACCGGCGGCAACCGCCCGCCGGACGGGGTTGGCATTTCATTAAGCCCCATCAGTCATTTTTCAAAAAAATCGCGTGAGCAGCGGAAGTTCCGGAAACAGCTCCTGAAAAATGAGGAAGAGGCGTATATCGATTATGTTTTTTCACCTGTTTGGGTAAGCAAGCTTACCGGTTTAAAAAATGATTCGCTGCGCCAGTTTATGTACCAGTACCGCCCATCCTATCAATTGGCCCGCACGCTGGATCATGCAGATATGATCGCTTATATCAACGATCACTACAAAGAATTTATACGTCCCAAACGGTAAGCCCGGGTTCATAAAATATAAAGCTTTGCAATTTCCCTTGCTATTGAATGATCTGTACCGATCCTTTCAAACCTGCCGGCAGCAAGGGTTTGTCCTGTAAACGAATGGGGGCTGTGGTCCAGGTTATGCGCCTGCCTTCCGGCAGCTGCTGATCGCCGGCCAGCCGGTTAGCCCAGGTGTTGGTTACCGCTATTTCCAGTGTGTTGCTTCCCTTTTTAACCGCTTTTGAAATATCCACCCGGAAAGGATGGGTCCAGATGGCACCGCAGGGCACCCCGTTAACCGTTACGGATGCCAGGTTATACAGGCTATCCAGCTTCAGCCATACGGGTTTGTCCGATGAAGCCTCGTTCCACACAAATTGATTTTTATACACTGCTGTGCCGGAATAATATTTTATGCCCGGCTCATCAAATGTATTCCAAAGCCTTAATGTACCCATACTAATTTCCTTTGCAGGACCACCAAAAGCAGGATCAAATTGTACCTTCCAGCCATCGGTCAGTATTGCCGGTACGTTCGTTACCGGTAGTGATTGTTTTTCCGGGGACGATTGCGACGCAGGCGTTTTCTTAAAATGCACAAATACCGATGCATTGGGCTCTAATTCCATGTCAACAACAGTACGTGCACCTTTCCGATGCCAGTTCTCAGCATGCGTTACCATACCGGATACCGCATCTAACAATTCCGGTATCCCATCCTTTACCCGAAACGCCACTTCGATCCTTCGCTTCCGTTCAAACGGATTGGAAATAAAATAAAGCTCCCCATCGGTCAACCGGCGATGCGTCCATGCGATCGTATCTCCGCCTTTCAGTACCTCCACATCTTTTTCCAATCCCAGTCCAAGGAAATTGGGTTGCCGGAAAGGTGCGGCGATCAATTTTCCCTTGCCCCTGTTTAAGGTTGCCCCATTTTCTTTAAAACCGAAGGCGGCCTGAAATCCTTTGTCTATGATCACCGTTGCGCCTTCCTGTACCAGCTCCTTTATCTTCTTTTCAGTGGCACCGGAAAGTAACCGGCCACCAGGATTCATGGCCTGTTTACCAGGAATCACCAGTACGGCATAGGATGCACCACCCGGAGTTACGACCCGTCCTTTTTCTACACGCATGCGTAACAATACATCCGGGTTAAAGCAATCGTATTTATAACCATGCAGCGCATTTACATAATTGCCGGGATCTGCAATATTGGCTGCATGTAATACACCAGAGGGCCGCGTAGTCATGGGCTGCCCCTCATTTTCCATGCGTTTTTTTTCAAACGCGATGGCAGCCGCTCCAAAAAGACCGGGAAGCGTTCCGGACAACCGGTCGGGCAGTATCGAGCGCCGGGGCAGCTCCTCCCCTGTAAATACTGCAATGTCTGTAACCGGTTTCCCCAGCTGCAACAACGCGGAAGTTCGTGCCAGGTAATCGATCCAGGCCTTACCTGGTTTCATCCAGGTTTGATCCCGCTGAAAATATAAACCAACGCCGTCAAGCGTTACGCCCGGTTTTTTATCCGGGAACGGGTTATGGGCAAACACATGCAATACCATTTTATTAATGCCCATTGCAAAATTGCGATCGCCTAGCACTTTAATGCTGCCGGGATGTTCGCTCCAATCCATCCGCAAGGTGGTAAAGGCTTCCGCCTGTATGATATTTTTGCCATAGATATGAGCACCGCTGATTGCATCCAGCATATCATTGGGTTTATCGTGCGTGGGGCTGTTGAGCCAGAATTCACCCATTGGAATATCTACCGACCGGTAATGCAGTAACCCGTCACTTACCATCGTGGGTGCCACACTTTCTGCACTGAAGGTTGCGCCCTTTTCATGTGCAAGTGTTTGCAGCGTTGCATAAAAAACATCGTGGATCAGTTCGGCGATGGTGCTGCGTATATCATGCAATACTTTTTCCGATGCCGCTGCGCTTTCCAACGGCACACCGGTCATCACCAGCAGCCAGGGCTTCAGATCGTATCCCCGCCGCTTTTGAAACTCAGCAAGAAAATTCCGGTTCCAGTTCTGGCTGCCGCATTCCCAGCTATCTACATGAAAAACCTTCAGCACTGCCGCTGCCAGGCCGGGCTCCGTTTTTTCAAAAGCTTTTGCAAACCAGTTATTGAATTGCAGTTTTATCGCTTCCGGGTCAAACTTATCGCATTCCAGTCCCTTCCCTGCTCCACCGGTGGCGTTTACATGCCCGGTACTGGTATGCCCCATGCGAACGATCACCCAGTTGCCGGCAGGAGGCGTCCAGTTTAATGTGCCATCCCCGTTCATCTTACCGGTAAGATCAATAATGCTTTTTAACGCTACTGCATCGTGGTCCGCAACCTGCGCTGCTGTTGTATTTGCGGCCACCCGCCATATACTGCCATTCTTCGCTTCGTATTGATGAATGACCGGCTCATCGCCTATATAAATGCCCATCACCTTTAATGAGGGTTTCCATTTTGCAGCATCCAGGTCTTCTGCCCCTGGTTCTGATCCCGTTCTGTCATAAACAAAACGGAAATACCTGGCAGTAGCAGCCGGTATTGAGAAGGTATAATCTTCATCCGTATCCTGCCAGCCATGCCGGGGCGGCTCTAACCGGGTAACCGTTTTAAAGTGCACCCCATCATTGCTGCTTTGCACGATCAGCCGCAGGGCCTGGTAGTTATTGCCGCCAATATGGATGCGTACCGATCTTGCGGTAAAAGGCCGCGGGTATGCGTAACGGATCCAGGCAGCGGAATCGGTTTTAAAACTTTGTTTGTTATTTATATCCGGCAATGCCAGGAAATCGGCCGTTGCCCCGGTACTTGTAGTTACAAGTGGTTGCATCGCTTCGCCGGCAAAGGCCGCACTGCCTTTAGCAGGATATGCAAATACCCCAATATCCCGGTAATACCCCTCGTTCGTTTCGGGCTGATCCAGCTTTATGGAACTGTTGGATCCGGACCTGATGTACCGCTTGCTCCAGGTTATTTTTTGCATGGACCGTTCCGGTGTGATCCAGGGGCCACCGCCCAGCGCAAAGCCATCACTGAAATGCATGGCCAGTTTTAAATTGAGCCGTTTTGCTTCTTTCATGGCATAATTGATCATACTCCACCATTCCGGCGTCAGCTGCCGTACCGGATGATTAAACGGTACTTTCACTGATGTATCACCAATCGGCATCAGGTAGGCCCCGCCGATGCCTGCGTTATGCATTGCTTCCAGATCTGCTGTAATACCCTTCTTTGAAACAGCAGCGTGCATCCAATACCAGAACACCCAGGGGCGGGCCTGCTCAGGAGGTGTTGCAAAAACAGCTTTTACATCCCCATCTGTATGTTGGGCCAACACGAACGTACCGCTACCCAAAAGCAACCACCCAAAGAGCAGTTGCCGCATCACCCATTGTACCAATTGTTTTTTTATCATTCCGGATACATATATCTTAATGATTGATCAAAAATATTCATCGTACCAAGGGCAACCATACACGCATATCAGATGCGCCCCGGTTGGCCCAGGCATAATAAGGAATCAGGGTTATCCGTGCCGGCTGCAGCTCCTTTTTTATTTCCCGGTAAAGTACCTGATCCCAGTTTTCTCCGGCTACCGCCTTTGCGGTTCCCGTTAATGTCATCAGCCTTGTATGATCCAGGTTTGCCGGTACCGGGTCCAGCTGTATATCTGCAGGAATCCGTACGTCGGTTATGTTGTTCCCTTTATAATCCGGCGACTCCAGGCAGTATACGATGGGGCCTCTTTTTACCGCTACCTGGTTACGGGTTTCTTCCACCAGCGGGTTACTCTCCATCAGCTGCACCGGCATATCCAGGAGCAATTCTATTTGATCGCCCGGCTTCCAGTTATTATTTAAGGGTATATATTGGCCGCCTTTAACCTTTTTTACCCTTCCCCTGTATGTGATTGCAGCACTTTTACACCAACCGGGAATACGCAGGTAAATGGGCATTGCGGCCGGGGCTTTTTGAAGGGAGATGGTGATACGTCCTTCCCAGGGATAATTGCTTTGCTGTGTCAGTTGTACTTCGCCACCCTCCCATTTTGTTTTTAGCCGGTTGCCGCTATAGGTATTAATGTACAAACCGTTCTTGCCGATGCTATACATATAATCGCCCACTTCCGCAAGGGTGCGTACCAGGTTGGGCGGACAGCAATTAGACAAGCTGATATAGGGTTGCCTTCCGCCGCTCCACCGCAGCTGGTAGGGATAATTTTTTGTTGCGGCCAGCGGGTTGGTATAAAAATAATCCTTTCCATCCAGGCTTACCCCGCTCAGCACGCTGTTATACAATGCCAGCTCCACGATGTTCATGTACCGCTCCTCCCCGGTTAATAAAAACATACGCCAGTTCCAGAGCACATTGCCGATATTGGCGCAGGTTTCATTGTGCGCACTTAAATTCGGCAGCTGGTAATCTCTTCCATAAGACTGATGTACTTTTTGCACGGTGTCTGGATTATAAGAAATACCATCTACGGAAACACCATCATATAAAGCGCCACAGCCACCGGTAATATACATTTTGGTAGTAATGACATTGGTCCACAGCTGATCCAGTGTTTGCTTCAATGTTGGGTCACCGTTTTCCGCGTACAGGTCCGCCACCCCGGCCATAAGGTAGTTGGCTCTTACGGCATGACCGACAATCTTCCGCATTTCCCGAAAAGGCGCCCGGTCGCTGTTATCATCCGTGCCTTCCACCATGCCCCGGATATCGATCAGCTTTTTGAGCAGGCTCAGAAACTTTTCCTGACGGGTGGTGCGGTATAACTCCGCCAGTCCCATATAGTGCGAGGGGCAGATGGCATTGCGTGCCTGCTCCGGTGTGGCGGTATGGTAAAACCCGATCAGGAAATCCGCGGCCCTTGTGGCAATCTGCAGCAGATTGTTTTTACCCGTAGCCCGGTAATGCACGCATGCCGCCGTCATCAGGTGCCCGAAGTTATAGGCTTCAAAACTAAGCTTATCATCAAATAGCTTTTGTGCGCCGGTATGCTGCTGGTCAATAATATTCTTTGTATAGATATAGCCATCGGCCCTTTGCGCTTTACCGATCACGGCGATCGCCTTCTCCAGCCACTGATCCAGCTGCGGGTCTTTTGTAACCGCATACATAGCGGCCAGTGCTTCCAGTGTTTTATAAAAATCGCCGTCATGAAAAGAAGGCCCCCTGAACGCTCCGGTATCCAATCCTGCCGCAATCCTGAAATTCTGAAATGCATAACAGATGGTATCGCTGGTATAGGTCTTCCAAAGCGTGGGCACCATTTCACTCCGGCAAACCGCAAAGCGCTCCGCCCAGAAGCCATTGGTAAAATGTACTTCTCCTAAACCGACTGTTGACAAGGCCGCGTAGGGACTTTTCCCGGTATTCACCAAACCCTGCTGGCCGTAAATGGCAGGATCTGTATTACACAGGATACTATACACTATTAAAAAATACTTTTTCATTTCAACGGCTCATTGAATTATACACTTCACTGATATTGCTTTCTGATCTGAAGTCAAATCGCTTTATATTATAAAACACGTTCTACTCCTTCCATTACCTGGTTTATTTCTGCAACATGGTTCTGGTCCGAACCTATGGCTCTTTCCTCCTTTACGAACGTTCAGCAACGAACCTGGGTTCGTTGCTGAAACACAAAGACGGGGCGATGCCTCCTGCAATATTCCGGATCCGGACGTCCGGATCCGGAGTTGAAAGAAGGATCAGGCCAACTGCCTTCTGTAATCCATGTTAAGAACAAGAGGCATCGCCTCGACCAACCAGCAACTGCGAACTTCAGTTCGCGGTACTAAAAGATAACAGGGAGCTGAGCGCCAGAGGCCCGGGCCATAAATTGACGGCTACAACCCCGTCACCAACCGAAAAGAGCATCTGCCCCTACTATAACCCGGTTCTTAAAACATAAATTACATCGCCTGGTACCGGACCGTATATTTCCTGTCCTTTTCGATCATTAATTCATACACGCTATTTCCTTTGCTTACCACTTCCCCTTCTTTGCATACCGGCTTTGTTTTACTGGAAATCATCAGCTTTCCGGTGCCCGCCGGTGAAACAATTTTAATTTCCTTATCACTGCAATACAATTCAATATTGCCTGCAGGCGTAGGCACGTTCCCTTCCATCCATTTTAAGCCACCCAGTGCAGGTTTTACTTCATACTCCGCGTATCCCGGGGCCGTTGGGCTTACGCCCAGGTAATACTTACCCAGCAGGTATAACGGGCTGGCACCCCAGGCATGGCAGAGGCTTTTACCGTATTTGCGCCCATACATGGCATAATGCTCCGCACCTTTTTTTGACGGGTCGTACTCTTCCCAGAAAGAAGTAGCCCCCAGTTTTAGCATGCCCCCCCAATAATTTTTCATTTCCTGCAACACATATTTTTGCTCGCCCAGGGCACAAAGCGCCTCCAGTTCATAAAAACGCATATAGGGCGTGGTGATCTCCGGCACGTTTTTATTCAGCAACACCGACTTTTTTACGGCCTGCCGCTGCTGCTCATTAAAGTAGTTGAAAAAAATCGCGAACATATTGGCGTAACGGGTCACGTTTTCCGTAGGCCGCCCGTTCACCTGGCTATGCACCAGCGCCTGCGCCTTATCGCTCCAGTAAATGGAGAATAATTTTTGTTTTAGTTCTGCAGCGGCCGTCTTGTATTGTGCCGCATCTTCTGCCCTACCGGCCAGTGCTGCACAAAGCGCCATCGTTTCCAGCGCCCGGGCAAAAAGCAACTGCTCAAAGCTTACTGCCCCTTCTTTACTGAGCCCGTTTGCCCAGTCGATAAAGATCCAGTCGCCGGGCAGCCCTTCCAGCAAACCGTTTTGATTCCGCCGCTTCCATACAAAATCCATCAGCGATTTCATACGCCCGTAATTCTGTACCAGGAAGTTTTTATCGCCGCTATACAGGTAATAATCATAAACGCCCATAAACCAGTAGAAGGTGTAATCCATAATGGTATTGATATGGCCGGTCACCGGATCCTTTCCACGCAATGCGTAGGTAGTCCGTTTTACCGTTTCATTGTCGTTCATCAGGTAATAGTTCATCAGGTAGCTCTGATAGGCATCCCCGCTCCAGATCCACCGGTCGCGCTTGATGCCATCGATGAAAAACTCCCGCGTGCTCAGATGTAAGGTATATCTGGCCACATCGTAAATCCGGTTAAGCTCCGCATCGTTACACCGGAAAGTGCCTTTGTCTTCTAACGGAGCATACTCATACAAAAGAGATGCGCCATCCAGTTGTATCGCATTGTTTGTAACGATATATACATACCGCAATGCCTTTGAATGCGGGTTAATGGTATCTGCAGCATTTAACTGATCGATGGTGATGCGGTCAAAAGTTTCCGAAGCCGCGGTATCCAGCGCCTCCTCCCGGCTTTCACCGTAATACAACAACACAGCTCCCTTTCCTTTTACACCATGCAGTTTTACAAAGCCAAAGGTCTCTTTTCCGAAATCTATCAGCAGGCCCTTGTTTATCTTTTCTGTAGATACCGCCGCTACGGGCGTTACCGGTAATTTATAAGCCGATGGAACACCGGCTGCGTCATTAAAATTCCAACTGCCGGCATGCCTGAAAACCGTGGCCGACAGATCGGATGCCTTCCCTGTTTCATCGATCCATTCCTTGTCTTCAAAGGTTACCTGCCAGCTGCTGTCGGATACAATCGTTGCCCCCTTTACAAACACCGCCGGTGGTGTAGCCTGGTTAAATACTTTAATATTGATCTTATGTTTGCCAGCCGGTACCTCTATGGCCTGCGGGGTGCCCGGGAATGCTTTACCATCCAGCTTAACACTGTATCTTCCTTCGGCATGAATGGTTACGGTTTCCGGCCGGGTAAGATCAAATTCCTTATGAAAATCCACCAGCGGGTAATGACTATCTACCTTCCAGAACACCGGGTAAAACGTTCCGCGTTCCGTGCGGCGGTTCTGCATTTCGTTAGACAGCCATATTTCATAGTCGCCGGGATACCAGATCCAGGTTTGGGCGGATGCAGTGTGCCACAAAGACACGAAGGCACAAAGACACACAAAAGGTTTCAAAAGCCGGGCCCTGCACTGCTGTACAAGTGTGCGACGCAAGTAAAGCAACATAGCAGCACTACTGCCGGGTACATTATTTTCCTTTATCATATTACTAACTAAATATTAAATACAAAACAATCATTACCGCACACAACGCTCCCCAAACAATTTTTACCCTCCGGGTGGGTTTGGCCAGTGCCTGTGTGGGTACTGCCGTGCGCACGGGATGCGGATCGGTAATGGCCATCAGTACTGCAATGATCACCAGCAGCAGGAAGATAAAGAACGACAGCAGCAAATAGTGCGGCCAGAATGTATACTCCTTTGCCGGCAATACCCATAAATAAACCACGCCGATGGCCAAACTGATGGCCGATCCCCAGGAAAGCACAACGTTCACCGCCCTGCGGGTGGTCCTTTTCCAGAACACCGCCAGCAGGAACACGGCCGACAGCGGCGGCGCAATAAAGCCCAGCACCGCCTGAAACACATCAAACAAATTGAGGCCCTTGATGCTGTCTACAGCAATGGCCATTAAGATCGCAAATCCGCACCCCGCCAGCACCGTTAGCCGGCCTACTTTAATGATCTGCCGGTTGGTGGCAGCGGGATTTATTTTCTTTACATAAATATCTGTTGTAAATACCGTGCTCAATGCATTTAAGGAAGAACCGATCGTACCCACCAGTACGGCGATCAGTACTACAATCACCAGGCCATTCAGTCCGGCCGGGAACAGGTTGGTGACCATGGTCATATAGGCTTCATCCGGACTGGCCAGTTGCGGGTACAATACCGAACAGGCAACGCCCGGGATAATAAAAAGCGGAATGGAAAGGATCTTCAGCCAGCCGATAAAACTGATACCCAGTTGTCCCTGTTCCAGATTGCGCGCCCCCAGCACGGATTGTACCATGGCCTGATCCGTACAAAAGAATGCAACCGCAGATACGGGGTAGCCCAATAAGATGGCCGGCCAGGGATACGCAGGATCCGTTGCGGGTTTAACCAGGCTCCAGTAGGATTCCGGCGTTTTTGCAAACAGCGCGGAAAGTCCGCCCACTTTCTGAACGCCCAGCACACAAAGGATACAGGACACAATGATCAGCAGGATCATCTGGAATACATTCACCCGTGCAATGGCTTTTAGTCCTCCGGCCACTGCAAACAAAGCGGCAAATAATACAAGCACAATCACCGATTGCCACATGGGGATGCCCAGGATCTGGCGTACGAGAAAGCCGCCTGCAAATAAACCGAGCGACAACCAGGAGATCAGTATTTTTATCAGCGCATACCAGGCCAGTATGTTCCGGGTGTCTTCCCCATACCGTTGTCCCATAAACTCGGGCATGGTGGTTACCTTACTGGCCAGGTACCTGGGCGCAAACACCATGGCCAGCAGCATCAGGAACACAAAGGCATACCATTCAAAATTGCCGGCTACAATACCCGTGGCATAACCGATGCTGGCAAATGCCAGCAACATGGAGGGTCCCACATTGGTGCCCCACATATTAAACCCGATGCTGTACCAGTTCAGCGATTTGCCGGCCAGGAACAGGGTTTCATCTTTTTTCTTTTTACCGAAGCTGGCACGATAGCCAATAACCAGCAGCACCACAAGGTACACCACTACAATGGCATAATCGACCGGCTGCAATCTGGAAACAAGATGGTTCATTGATTCGTTATCTTTTGTTTTTGTCCGGGCCGTTGTGCTTCTATCATCTTTCTTGCGTCGCACACTTGGGCTGTGGTGCTGTTACCGGCTATAAATGTTACGCTCCTACGGAGCTGCCCTATTCACCATTCATTCAACACTGCCATTGACTATCCACTTCTCACCATTCACTTCTCACTATCCACTTCTCACTATCCATCAAAACCCCCTCAACCCATACTCCTTCAACAATGCCTTTATCCTAACCGGCTGTCTTGTTGTTAAACTCCGGTCCATGGCCTGCAACAATGCTACCGTTCCGATTCCCTCACGCATATCCGGGTAGGCAATGGTATCGTTGGCGATGCTATCCGCAAAATACTCCAGGTAGTTCTGGTACTCACCGGCATGATGGCTCTGGCCTTCAAAGCGAAAATAATGATTCAGCTGCGTATCTCCCCAGGTAATCAGCTGTTGTTCACCTTTTTTATTGGTAATGGCATAACGCAGTTCATGATAATCGGCCTGGCTGGCACCTCCGGTTCCACGCAGGATGCAGCTCATCTCACTTTCGCGATAGGTGGGCTGCACCGGACCGGTATACGCGCCGCTCACCCGGGCAATACGGCCATCCTTACTGCGGAAGATAAAATGCATGGTGTCTTCATTTTTCAACCCGGCTTTTTTTCCATTGGCACTGATCATACCATAACCCATCACTTCTTCAATATCCGGCAGGTACCAGCGGATGAAATCAACCGGATGGCTCAGTCCGCCGTACAACCATTTAAACGATTTTTCCAGCGCCCATTTCTTTTTTAAAAACCAGCGGTGATCGGCATTATAATGACTTTCCACCGTTATCAGCTCGCCGATCAAACCTTTTTCAAAATCTGCCCGCTGCCGTTTATAGGGTTCAAAGAAACGGGAACTTTGTCCCACAAACACTTTTTTCCCGCTTTTTTGCTGCAGCTTCAGCAATGTCCCCGCATCCGCCAGGTTGTCGATGAAGGGCTTGGTACAAACTACATGTTTGCCATGCTGTAACGCCAGCCGTACATGCTGCGCATGCAGATGGTCTGGTGTATAAATAGCAATGATGTCAATATCCGGATTGTTCAGCAATGCTTCATACTGCGTGGTATATGGCTCAAACCGGAACTCTTTACTGCGTTGCCGGCACAATTCCTCGTTGGCATCACAGATCATCTTTAACTGCAATTTTTTGCTTTGCAATGCGGCCGACATGGTGCTGCGGCCTTCCCCCAATCCTACAATTCCTATATTCAACATGCGTTTATTTTTTTATCACCCCGTGCCCCAACGGGGCTACAAATATGCCGCTCCTACGGAGCTGGAACATCAATTTATTTCGTCGTTCTACCGACAGAGCGCTCCTACGGAGCCGGAACATCACGGTATCGTTATCCTGCCAACCGATCGCTCCCGGCGAGCGAGGGTTATCAATATATCCGTTACCTCCCACTTGCTACCCGCTATTCCCTATTTCCTGTTCACCATTCACTCAAACATCACCCAGGTCTCTCCTTTGGGGGTTCCTTCAATGCCTTCCTGGTAGCCGCTCATTATCTTATTCCAATCATTTACACGCGGATTATTTTCCATTGTTTTTGGATTTAATTCGTACAGTTTTTTTCCTTTGGGAATACTGATCACCAGCATCAGCTGCCTCCTGTTTTTGAATACCCGCAGCTGCTGGAAACCGGCTTTGCAAAACCCGTTGGCAACCTCGGGCCATTTTTCAAATTGCGTTGCATGATAATCGAGGTATTCCTGTTGTTTCCTGGGATCATTCACCAAATTGGCGGTCATGATGATATCCGTCCAATCTTTTGCAACATCCGCAGCAGAACAGCGGGTGGCCCGGTCAAATTCATATACCATATCGTGGTAGACCTTAATGGTTATACCCCGGAATGCTTTTTGTAATTGTCCGCGCAGCACATTCACATCCGGTATCAAACCATAGAGAACCGTGTGATTCTGCCATTGTTCAACGGTTGCCTGCTCCACCTTTTTTTCGCGTAGAAAGACTTTCAGTTTAGTGATATCGATCCGCTTACTGTTGTCACTTACCAGCTCAACCAGTTCTTTTCGTTGTTTGTTAATGTCCTGATGCACATTTCCGCTTGTCCGTTCCTTTCGTAATGCGTCATACCGGTACTCTAAACCGGCATTGGCTTTTATCGTTGCTGCCACCTGCGGGCCGTTGTTTTCCCAATGATTTCCGGGACCATTGTTATTCTGCAAATATTTTTGTGCGGGCGTCCAGTTATTACGTATCGTAATACCAGACGAGCCCTCATCCGTATACAGGTAAAACCAATGCGTAGGCAGGTGCGCATAGGGCGCTTTATAAATGCTATCGATGTAATTTTCTTCAATTACCGTTCCCGGTTGTGCGCTTAAGGTATAGATGCCCGCACAGTCGTAATTGGTACGCCCGTAATGATGGATCCTGTTCTGCCGGATGCGGTTGCCGGTCATTATATTTTTCAACGGCGTCCAGCCCCAGCCCATGCTGATGCCGGAATAGGGTATGTTCTCAATTTCATTGTTTTCAATCGTAACCATCCTCGAAAATCCCATCCCGATGCCCACACAGCCCCAGTCTTCATTCCCCGCATCGGTGATCAGGTTATTGGCAACGGTAATATTTTCGCAGATCACGCGCGGATCTGTGGGGTTATAGGGTTTGTGAATCTCGGCACCGTCGTCTCCAAAATAACCGCCCTGTATGGCCGTACCGCCGATATCTTTAAAAAGGTTTCCGGTAACTGCCAACGACTTTACACCGATCTTAAAATCCAAACCCGTTGCGGCCAGGTGTTCAAAGCGATTGTCTTCAAAACGGATATGGTTTGCATAAGACAGACCCACTGCTGCTTCCGGCCGGCCCACCCAGGCCTGGTTGTCCAGCGATGGCTTTTGCAAAGTACCTGCAGGTTTGAGTTTATAGGCGTCTGTCATATAAAGGCCCGCCTGATGCGGCACATGTCCCTGCAATGACGGACGATGCCAGGCGCTGTACTGAAAGCGCAGCCCTTTGATCACTACATTTTCTACCGGCTGCTCAGGCGTTCCATGAATGACAAAAATATTTTCCAAAACAGGAAGCACCGTTTCCGCAACGGCCATATCTTCTCCCGGCCGCGGATAGTAATAGATCTTTCTCAATGTCGCATCAGCATACCATTCTCCAGGTTCATCCAGCAATGCAAGCGCATTATCCAGGTAAAAGGCGGAGTTCCCGGTTTCGGCAGAAAGCCAGGGCGCAGGCCAGGGATGCTCGTTCTGAATACGGCTTTCCGGTTCATAAAAATAAACCCGGCAGCTATCGCCTGCTTTCTCCAGTTTGCGGATGCGCAGGCTGGCCACTTCCCACCACTGATGCATAAAAAACTCCAGGCCCGGTGTCACTTCCAGGTTTTCAAAGGGATGCAATGGGATGATTGCCGTAGCTGTTTTTTTATCCCAGTTCAGGATCCGTTGCATATGGTTGCCCGAAGTACTCCGGGCCCTGACCGCTTTTTTATCATTTACCCAAAACTGGCGGAATGGGATACTACCGGCTTCCGGGGGTACGTCCGCCATCCAGATCTTACCCTGAGCAGCTTCCGGCAATCCCCTCAATGGCTCCGCAGGTTTCCTCCAGTCGTTGATCAAAATGCCGCCGCTCAGCACCGGTGTTGCCCCGGGTGCGGCAGCAATCATCAGCGGATTGCCCGGTGTACCGCTGTCTTCAGGTCGTATAAAAACCGGTTCGGTTAAATGATAACTGCCACCTTTTAGCAGGATGCTGCTTTCGCCCACCTGATTCAGCCGCCGTTGTTCCCGCACCTGGCGAATGGCCGCGTTCAGTGTGGCCTTGGGCGCATCCACCGTACCCGGGTTGCCATCGCTGCCACCGGGCGCAATATACACCTGCGCCCCACTGGCCAATGAAGCAAAAATCCCTGTAATCAAAGCAATGCAGAACCGTTTCACAATGGCCTTATTTTACCGTTTTCTATATCCCTGTACAAGAAGATAAATGTACTGGAAACCCCATCAAAGCAGATGCCTGTAATCACTAATGTACTGGAACATTTTACTAAAGGGGCCCGTATGCCTTTTTACCGGCAGCTGCATTTGTTTTACCGATTGATGCTGGTGGTTCGCTTGCAAAGGTTTCATCTTTGTATTCTTAATCAATATAAAAACGATGAAAATAATCTGTGTTTTATTTGCCCTTATCGCCAGTATACTGGCCGTTGTTGCGTTTATTCCCTTGCTGGGCTGGCTGTACTGGGTTGTTATTCCCATCGGTATTCTTTCACTGATCGTTTCGGTTATCGGGGGCTCCTCCACCGGTAAAACACTTAGCATTATCGTGATCCTGGTGGGCATTTTCCGGCTGATGATCGGTGGCGGTGTTTTATAAAATGAAATGATCCGATGGCTTTCCATTCTTATCATTGAGCACCTATAGAATTAAGGATGCCTGAAAGACTGCTTATAGCAGGTTGTCGTTCTGAACCTGTTTCAGAACCGGCTGACAGGCATTCCTTTTTCAGCTGTTGGAACAGGTACAGCGTAACAATAGCATCCTTTTTGATCAGCCCGGTAACTGACCGGGGCTATGTTGCCTGCATTGCAGCTTAATAAAACAGCCCGTTGGTCAGCACACCATGCCTTCCGTTTTCAACTGCAGGTAAACCGGCTGACAGCTTTTACACTCCGCATGCCGCTGTACGTACTGCGCACAGGCGAATGATCTGCCCCGGGCGAACCGGCACAAGAAGCTGATAGCAGTGCTGCAGCCCATCCCCTCACCACCCATCCGCTTACAGGTCCGTTTACAGAAGGCCCTGAATAAAATACTAACAATTGTTAGTTAATATGCAAAATTTTCCCTTACTTCGTATAACTTTAACGGAACAAAAATTTCAGACCTGTGTACCAGATTCAATCGGCGGTTGATACCCATTCCCCTGCGTTTCAGAAAAATAAAAATGCTTATCTGCAGCTGCTGGAGCAGTATTACCAGCGGATGAAAGCGGTGCTCCATAACGAGGAGCAGCCAGCAGTACAGAAGCATAAAAAGAGAGGGAAGCTGCTGGCCCGGGAGCGGGTAGATAACCTGCTGGACCCCAACACCCCCTTCCTGGAACTCTCGCCCCTGGCGGCTTTTGGCATGTATGCGGATCAGTTTCCTTCGGCAGGGATCATTACGGGCATCGGTACTGTACACGGACAAATGGTAATGATCGTGGCCAATGATGCCACCGTAAAAGGCGGCACCTATATGGAGCTCACCATAAAGAAGCATGTGCGGGCACAGGAAATTGCGCTGGAAAACAAGCTCCCCTGTATTTATATGGTGGACTCCGGCGGGGCTTTTCTGCCGGAGCAGGATAAGGTATTTCCAGACCGTCATGACTTTGGCCGTTTCTTTTATAACCAGGCCCGGATGTCGGCCGCCGGCATACCACAGATCGCTATTGTGATGGGTTCCTGCACCGCAGGCGGAGCCTATGTGCCGGCTATGAGTGATGAAACCATCATCGTACGAAACCAGGGTACTATTTTTATCGGCGGACCGCCATTAGTAAAAGCAGCTACCGGCGAAGAAGTAAGCGCCGAAGAACTGGGCGGTGCGGTGGTGCACACTTCAATTTCGGGGGTGGCGGATCATATTGCGGAGAATGACCAACACGCATTGGTCCTTTGCAGGAATATCATACAAACCTTTAAACAACCGGAAGCGCAGCCATTGGAGCGCGTTCCGGCCGAAGACCCCTTGTATGATCCGCAGGAATTGTACGGGCTGCTGCAAACGGATCTGAAAAAGCAGGTGGATGCCAAAGAGATCATTGCACGACTGGTGGATGGCAGCCGCTTTCATGAATTCAAAGCCGGCTATGCACCTACCCTGGTTACCGGCTTTGCGCATATCATGGGCTACCCGGTGGGGATCATTGCCAACAACGGGGTACTATTCGGAGAATCGGCCTTAAAGGGCGCACATTTTGTAGAACTCTGCACCGCCCGGAAAACGCCCATTTTATTCCTGCAGAATATAACCGGTTTTATTGTAGGAAAGGAATATGAACACAAGGGCATCGCGCGCGATGGCGCCAAGATGGTACATGCTGTGGCCAATGCCAATGTGCCCAAATTCACCGTGGTGTTTGGCGGTTCCTTTGGGGCGGGCAACTATGCCATGTGCGGCCGGGCCTACGATCCGCGCTTTTTATTTATGTGGCCGCATTCCAAAATATCGGTAATGGGCGGCGAGCAGGCAGCAGGCGTGCTTACCACGGTAAAAGAAGAACAGTTAAAAGCAGCAGGCAATGAATTTCCGGAAGCAGAAAAGGAAGCCTTACGCCAGTCGATCTTGAAAAAATACGAAACCGAAGGATCCGCCTATTACAGCACGGCCCGGTTATGGGACGACGGCATCATCGACCCGGCCGAAACCCGGAAGATCATTGCATTGGGGATTGCGGTTTCTTTAAACAGAAAGTGGGAGGAAACAAAAAATGGCGTATTCCGGATGTAAACGGAGCATGGCTCAGAGCCGATGGTTGATCGCATCACCATCCTGCTCAGCATCCATGCACTATTGACGATTCAATGTCGTTTACTTAAAGCCGCAGATCACGCCCGGGCGTGACAAGTTGCGCAAATTGGTATCGTCTTTAATTACAACAATGTCGCAGAAAAGCGCCGCAGGCGCAATCAGCGTATCTGTGGCAATCATAAAAATCGCTTAAGGAAACAGCATTGATTGACGATTCATTATTGACTTATGTACACAACCATCGAAATCGAACAACATTATCACATCGCCACGGTGTGGCTGAACCGGCCGGAAGTGCGGAATGCGCTCAACGGTACGATGATCGCCGAATTGATTCATGCATTTGAAACCCTGGGTACCGATGCGGATGTGCGGGTGATCACCCTCCGGGGGCGCGGTAGGGTTTTTTGTGCCGGTGCCGATCTTAAATGGATGAAGGCTACCGCCACATCCGGCTATGAAGAAAGCCTGGAAGAGAACCGGCAGCTGGCGCGGTGCTTTCAGACCGTTTATCATACGCCCAAGCCTACCATCGCCGTGGTACATGGAGCAGCAATGGGTGGCGCCAATGGCTTCATCGCAGCCTGCGATTTTGCCTATGCCGGTAACGATACTCTGTTTGCTTTTTCTGAAGTGCGACTGGGACTGGTGCCCGCCACGATTGCACCTTATATCTTAAAAAAGATCGGCGAAGCAAAGGCCAAGGAGCTCATTCTTACGGGCCGGCAATTTCATGCAAGGGAAGCGGCGCATGCAGGCCTCCTTAACCAGGTGCTGCAGGAAATAGAGCTGGAAAGCAAGGTAGCCGAGCTCATACAGGAACTGTTGCAGGGCGGCCCCGCATCCATTGCCGCATCGAAGCAGCTCCTGCATCACATTGCGGACATGGAGCTGGAAGCATGCATTCCCTACACTGCAGAAGCCATTGCCAGGGCCCGTAGTTCTGCCGAAGGGCAGGAAGGCATGCAGGCCTTTTTTGAAAAACGAAAACCCAACTGGAGACCGTAAATGCTTCTTGCACGTTGCAAACGTATCACTATAAAATATCCTACCTGTTACTCAATGAACAAAATCCTCATAGCAAACCGTGGCGAAATTGCCCTGCGTATTATCCGGACTGCAAAAAAAATGCGGATCGCTACCGTGCTGGTCTATGCTCCGCAGGATGCCGGTGCCGCCTATCTGAATGAAGCAGACGAAACCGTATTGCTGGAAGGATCATCACTTGGCGAAACCTACCTGAACATCCATCGGATTATAGCTGCCGCAAAGGCTGCCAGCGCAGATGCCATTCATCCCGGCTATGGATTTCTTTCTGAAAATGCCGCATTTGCAAATGCCTGCAGGCAGGAAGGCATTATTTTTATTGGCCCCACGCCGGAGGCCATGGAAGCGATGGGTAACAAAATTGCCGCACGGCAAACGGCCCTGGCAGCAGGGGTACCGGTTACGCCGGGCATTACCGGTACGGTACCTAAGTTGCTGGCACAATATACCACCGTTGGCTTTCCGCTGCTGATAAAAGCTGCAGCCGGCGGTGGCGGTAAGGGCATGCGGGTAGTGCAGCAGGAAACGGAATTAAAGGAGGCCCTGGAAGCAACGGCAAGAGAAGCGCGCAATTATTTTGGCGACGATACCGTTTATATTGAAAAATATATTGACGCCCCCCGGCACGTGGAAGTGCAGGTACTGGGCGACCAGCACGGGCATATCATTCACCTGTATGAGCGGGAATGCTCGTTGCAGCGCCGCCACCAGAAGATCATTGAGGAGGCGCCCTCGCCTACGTTAACACCGGAGGTACGGGCGCAGATATGCCATGCAGCGGTACAGCTTGCAGCGGCCATCGGTTACCAAAGTGCCGGCACGCTTGAATTTTTAGTGGGCCCCGATCTGCGTTTTTATTTCCTTGAAATGAATACCCGGATACAGGTAGAGCACCCGGTTACCGAACTGACCACCGGCATCGACATTGTGGAGCAGCAGATCCGCATTGCCCGCGGGGAGGCGCTGGATCTTCAGCAAAAAGATATTCGCCAAAAAGGCCATGCCATCGAATGCCGTATTTATGCAGAGGATCCGGAACAGCAATTCTTACCAGCCCCCGGCACCCTGCTTTTTTATAAAGAACCCTATGGTGAGCACATCCGCATTGATGGCATGCAGCTGCAGCAAGGCGCTACGGTTACAGGCGATTTTGATCCCATGATCGCCAAACTGATCACCTGGGGGGCCAACCGGGAAGCGGCCCGGTTAAAAATGATCGAGGCACTGCAGCAGTATTTCATCTATGGAATCAAAAATAATATCGCCTTCCTCCTGGGGCTGCTGCACCACGCAGATTTTACCGGTAACAGGATCTCTACAAAATATATTGACACGCACCTGAACGATCTGTTGCAGCAGTTTGAGGCGCGTAAAAAAACAGCAGCTATACAGATTCCGCTGGCAGCGGCGCTGGTGTGCAGTTTGCTTCCCAAAGAAAAAAAACCGTTATCTACCTGGGAAGCCATCGGTTACTGGCGGCCGGTTCAACAGATCATATTGAGCGTGGAGGAAAAAGCCGTTCCGGTAATGCTTCGCCGGCAGGCCATTCCTGCAATCGATTTTGAATATCATAACACGCTTATCCGCGCAACGTTAACCCCAGCCGGAACCCGGCAGTTCAATTTGCTCCTGGATCAGCAACCGTACCCGGTACACATTGTTGAAACCGCTCCCGGCGTGTTTATCGTACGCTGTAACGGATTTGATTATACGATAAAGCGAAACGATATGCTGCATACAGCAGCCAACACGGTGCCGCCTTCACCGGCAGCGGCCGTTACAGCCGGAACCGTTTCCGCGCCCATGCCAGGCAAAGTGATCAAAATAGCAGTGGAGCCCGGATCCGTTGTGCGCGCTGGCGACCTGTTATTAATTGTGGAGGCTATGAAAATGGAAAACAATATCCTCAGTCCAAAGGACGGAGTGGTAACCGTTATCGGCGTTGCCGAAGGCGATAAAGTGGACACAACAACAACATTGATTCATATAGAGGATCGAACGGGTTCGTGAGGGCACACACCAGGGCAAGAAATCGTATACGAAAGCCAGGATTCGTGTCCCCACGAACCGGAATAAAAAATAAATTGAATATGGACTATTCATTAAGCGAGGAGCACCAGTCGGTCCGTAACATGGTACGGACATTTGCGGAAAAAAATATTAAACCGCAGGCCCAGGAATTGGATGAACGGGAAAAATTTTCACCGGAGCTCACCCGGCAAATGGGCGAACTGGGCCTGATGGGCATCTATCTTCCGGAAAAGTACGGCGGCGCCGGTATGGACTACCTGGCTTATATCATTGCCGTGGAAGAAATTGCCCGGGTAGACGGATCTCAGGCAGCCACACTGGCAGCCCATAATTCCCTGGGCATCGGCCCCATTTATAATTATGGAACGGAGGAGCAAAAACAGCAATACCTGCCCCAGCTTTGCACAGGTAAGGCCCTGTGGTCGTTTGGATTAACCGAACCGGGCGCCGGCAGTGATTCGCGCGCTTCCAAAACCACGGCCGCCTCAGACGGCGATCATTGGGTGATCAATGGCAATAAGATCTTCATCACCAACGGATCCGTTTCCCTTAACCGCGGCACAACGGTGCAAGCCGTTACAAACGAAGCAAATGGCAAAAAAGAGTTTACCACGATCATTGTAGACCGGGACACCCTGGGTTTTTCGCAGCAGGCCATGCATGGTAAAATGATGTGGCGCGCCAGCGATACGGCCCAATTGTTCTTTGATGATTGCCGCGTACCAAAATCGCATACACTGGGGCCCGTGGGTGAAGGCTCAAAAATTATGCTGCGCACCCTGGATGCCGGCCGGCTGAGCATTGCCGCCATGGGACTGGGTTGTGCGCAGGGCGCCTTTGAAATGGCTTTAAGCTATGCGCAGGAGCGCCGCCAGTTTGGTAACAGCATTGCCTCCTTCCAGGTGAACCAGTTCAAGCTGGCCGATATGGCGTTAAAAATAGAACTGGCGCGTACCTTTTTATACAAAGCCTGCTGGCTGAAAGATACCCATCAGCCTTTTACAAAAGAAGCCGCCATGGCAAAACTTTATTGTTCAGAGATCGCAAAAGAGGTTGCTGATGCAGCTGTACAGTTACATGGCGGCTATGGATTAATGAAGGAATACAATGTAGAGCGCTTTTACCGCGATCAGCGCCTGCTGCAGATCGGTGAAGGAACATCGGAGATTCAACGGATCGTGATCGCAAAACAGTTGGGGCTTTAAAGTTCCAGGTTTAACACCCGCCTGACCGGACGGGCAGGTTTAAAGTTCCAGGTTGGATCTGAAACATAGAACAAGAGATCTCAAAGAAGGACTATTTAAATACAGTACCAAAAGCCATTGATATGAACAATTCAGACCGCATCCGCCTCACAGAGTGCCCCCGCGATGCACAGCAGGGCCTTCCCTATACCATTCCGCCGGAGAAACGGGCAGCGTATATCAACGAACTGATGCAGGTTGGTTTTGAAGTGATCGATTTCGGAAGCTTTGTATCACCGAAGGCCGTGCCACAAATGGCGGAATCGGCAGCAGTGCTGGAAGGGATCAATAAAGAGAGCTCGGCCACCAAACTGCTGGCTATTATTGGTAACGCGCGGGGTGCTACAGAAGCTGCTGCGCAACAAAAAGTGAATATTTTAGGATTTCCCTACTCGATTTCAAATACTTTTCTCGAACGGAATATCCATTCCGATTCATCCAAAGTGTTGCACGCATTAAATGAACTTACCGATATCGGCCAAAGTTCCGGGAAGGAAATCCGGGTATATATCAGTATGGCATTCGGAAATCCCTATGGAGATGAATGGTCCGAGTTTATCGTACAGGACGCCGTTTATTTACTGGCCGGAAAGGGCGTGCAGACCATTACCTTATCCGATACAACGGGATTGGGCACCCCGGAAGTGATTTACCGGCTTTTTAAAACGCTGATTCCCCGTTTTCCAAATGTAGAGCTGGGCCTGCATTTGCACACGCTTCCGGAGCAGGCCATGGAAAAGATCGATGCGGCCTGGAAGGCAGGCTGCCGCAGCTTTGACGGGGTCATTAACGGATTGGGTGGATGCCCGCTTACCGGTTATGAATTATTGGGCAATGTAAATACGCTTTCATTGCTGCAATATTGCCGGAATCACAATATCGCAACCGGGCTGAACGAAGCCCGTATCGAAAAAATCGCCGCGGCCTACCCCGATTTTAACCGGTTGCAATCTTAAACAGGATGGTGTAACTTACATAAAAACTACAGCTATGAAATGGCTATCTGTTATCCTCCTTTGTTGTTTGTGCTGTTGTTTACAGGCACAGGAAAACAACCTGTTGCATATTGATGCACTGCACCGGCAACGGATTGAAACAAACCGGAACGGCATGTGGGTATTATCCGGCTGGGGCCTGGCCAATATGGGCAGCGGCATCATTGGAGCGCTGAGCACCACAAACACAGAAGTAAAGGCCTTCCATACCATGAATGCATTGTGGGGCGTGGTGAATACCGGCATCGGTGTATTGGGATTGATGCGTGCTAAAAAAGAAAAGGGATTGTCTTTTTCAGACACCGGCAAATACAAGGCTTACAAAAACGCAAAAAAATTATATGCCATCAATGGAGGGCTTGACCTGCTGTATATGGGTACGGGCGCACTCCTGGCCGCCCGGGCAACTCATGCCAACAACCCATCAAGGAATAAAGGCTACGGACATTCACTGATCATTCAGGGTGCGGGGCTGCTTTTATTTGATGTAACCATGTACCTGAGCCATCAAAAACAAAACCGGTACTGGAAGCAGGCAGCACCTGAATTTGCGGTTACGGAAAACGGCGTTGGTATGGTTTATCAATTTTAGCGTCTTGAGCCGCAAAGGCCCGAAGACAGAAAGAAGCACAAATATAACGCTGCAATTCAGGCAAGGCCGGTGTCTTTGCAATAAAAAAGAACACAACCATTAAAGGGAAAAAAAAATGAGCATCACAACGAACTACAATTGTAGTGCTATTTTGAGATTTAGTGGCCTTGTAGCCGATAACAAAAAACAAAGAGTATGAACAAAGTTGTACAGAACGCTAAGGAAGCCATTGCCGGTATTCAAAGCGGCATGACATTAATGGTTGGAGGCTTCGGGCTTTGCGGCATCCCGGAAAACTGCATCCGGGCCCTTACAGAAACGGATCTGAAAGATCTTACCTGTATTTCCAACAATGCCGGTGTGGATGATTTCGGGCTGGGGCTGCTGTTGCAAAAAAAGCAGATCAAAAAAATGATCTCCTCCTATGTTGGTGAAAACGCCGAGTTTGAGCGACAGCTGTTACACGGGGAGCTGGAAGTGGAACTGATCCCCCAGGGCACCCTGGCCGAGCGCTGCCGTGCGGGCGGCGCGGGCATCCCGGCTTTTTATGTACCGGCCGGGTATGGCACCGAAGTGGCCGAAGGCAAGGAGGTGCGGGCGTTTAACGGCAAGCCCCATTTACTGGAACACGCATTAACGGCCGATTTTGCCATTGTAAAGGCCTGGAAGGGCGATACCCATGGTAACCTCATCTACAAAGAAACCGCCGGCAATTTCAACCATCCGATGGCCACCGCCGGAACCATTACCATTGCAGAAGTGGAAGAGCTGGTACCGGCCGGGCAATTACATCCCATGCAAATTCATACCCCTGGTGTTTATATACAGCGGATCTTCCAGGGGGTAGACTATGAAAAAAGGATTGAGCAATTGACGGAACAATAATTTGAAAATGTGAAGATGTGGCAATTTGAAAATGCCGCGTCTTTCATTTTCAAATCTTCAAATCTGCTAATTTTCAAATTAACAACATGAGCCTCACAAAACAACAAATAGCACAACGCATTGCACAGGAATTAAAAGACGGGTACTATGTAAACCTGGGCATCGGTATTCCCACCCTAGTGGCCAATTATATTCCGGAAGGTATAGAAGTGGTGCTGCAATCGGAAAACGGCATGCTGGGCATGGGTGCTTTCCCCAAGAAGGGAACGGCCGATCCGGACCTCATTAATGCCGGCAAACAAACCGTTACGATCCGGCCCGGTGGCGCTTTCTTTGACTCGGCCACCAGCTTCGCCATGATCCGCGGCGGTCATATAGACCTTACCGTACTGGGCGCTTTTGAAGTAAGCGATACCGGCGATATTGCCAGCTGGAAGATCCCCGGTAAAATGGTAAAAGGTATGGGCGGCGCCATGGACCTGGTAGCGGCAGCTAAAAACATTATTGTAGCCATGCAGCATACCAGCAAAGACGGGCAATCGAAACTGTTAACACAATGTACCCTGCCGCTTACCGGTGTAAAATGCATAAAAAAAATTGTGAGCGATCTTGCCGTACTTGATGTTACCGATGAAGGGTTTGTATTACTGGAACGCGCCCCCGGCGTATCGGTTGAGGATATAAAAAAGGCAACCGAGGGCCGGCTGGTAATAAAAGGCGATATCCCGGAAATGGCGCTGGCATAAGACCAGTGAAACCCGGCTTGTTTATACCTCCTGCCAGGCTCCTTTGGCTTTCGCAATTTCGATCAGCCGTAGCCCTTGCGCAGTCATTTTTCCATCCGCAATCATACGGTTAGCCCGTTCAATATTAGGGAGGCTCCAGTTGCTCTTTCGCGGGTTGCGGGGCGAAAACGTAAGGTAATAGCTTTCCGCATCCCGTTTCTTGCACAAGCTATCGATCCAGCCAAAGCAAAGCGCTTCCTCCGTAGCTGCAATGCGGTCTACCGAAGGCGTTTTACAGCCCTTATGAAAAAGGATCAACCAAACGGGCTCCTGTTTGGCCGCATGCTTTTGAAGCCAGGTGCGCCACTGCCGCCGGGTTTTGGCATACACGGCCATTTTTCCATCTTTTATTTCCATGGTTAAGGGGTTACAGGTTTTTGATCCAATACAGCTGCGGTATATTTACCGGCCATCATGCTAAAAATGGCACCAAAGGGGTCTACGATCAACGCTGTTTCAAAATGCCCTTTTCCTTCACTATAGTCGGTACCCGGTTCCCGGGCCGCATCTTTATGTACCAGCAACCGGTAAAGGACGGTTTGCAAACGATCTGCGGGCCATTGTGCTGTTGTTGTCATATCATTCACGTTTAAGTGATTCAATAATACAAAGCTATTATGGCGGTATGACAGCCTTATGTCAGCAGCATTTTTTTTATTTTAAGCAGATAAAATACGTCTTCGAAATGCCGGATGCGCTGCCCGGAAATGGATGCCGGAGCATGCCCGGGATCATGTCTTCAGGGTTACCACAGGCGTGTTTTGTCATCCCTCATCGATGGGTGTTCACAGTAGAAAACATTTAGGGTAACCGAAGCCGGCACTGCAAAAACAGCCAACAAGCATCCGGCATGTTTACGCGCACATTGGAAACGCAACACCTTATTCCCGTAGCGGTTCAGTTTCCCTGCAAAGAAGTCCGGAAATAGCGCCGGGCATTCATAGGTTCAGCGCCGGCCCATACCGGCTCAGGCGTTCTTTGCTTTTGCACCGGTTGCGTTGTATGGCCGGCCCCCTCTGCGGGTTTTACCACAACTGCGGCACTGCCGGTAGTTTTTGCTGTGGGGCGTGCTGCAGGTTTTAAGAACCGGCGCAACCGGGTACTGTCCTTCGTCTGTTTGGTCCATTGCTCGGCCCTTACAGAATCGGTTTTATATTGCAGCCGGTCAAAATACCAGGGTACCAGGTTGGCATTCGCAATCCGTTCCAGGTCGGCTTTGCTTCTATTGGTCAAACTGTCCAGCAGGTATTGCTCCATCAGGATGCGTGCAATCGGTCCGGCCCAGGTCCCCCCAAAACCCGCATTTTCCACCACCACCGCAATGGCAATTTTTGGATTGTTTTTCGGCGCAAAGCAAATGAACATGGAGTTATCCTCCAGCTGTATACGCCTTCCATCCAATACCGTAGCATTTTCCGCCGTACCGGTTTTGGCACATACGTCTATACCGGGTATGGCGGCTACTTTTGCAGTACCCTGTGTTACCACATCCTGCATCCCGTTAATGATGGCATCATAAGCCACAGCGGAGATATGCGTTAAGGCTTCCTGCCGCTGCCGGTATTTTTGCAGCAGCGGGGCATCTGCCGGTGTTTCCCGTTCAATGCTGTCAATAAAATGCGGAATATAATAATACCCCCGGTTTGCAATAATACAGGCGGCATTGGCCAGCTGCAGGGGCGTTGCCAGCATTTTGTCCTGCCCCATGCCCAGGGTCAGATTGGTACAGGAGCTCCAGTTGCCTTTATAGTCTTCATCATAATCCCCAACGGTTGGTATATTGCCCTTATCCTCACTGGGCAGGTCTACCCCCAGGCGCACACCCAGCCCCAGCTTGTGCATATACTCCTCCCATTTTTTATACCCCTCTTTTATATTCCCATACCGGGGGTTATCTACCGTAAGCCGGTAGGTGTTTATGAAAAAGGAATTACAGGAATGTGCAATGGCCAGGCGCAGGTTATCTGCATGGCCGGCCCAGGACTCCAGGCAGCGCACCCTTCTGCCGCAGGCATCATATCCGCCGCGGCAAGGGTAACCGGAAGCCGGGGTAATTACGCCTTCATCCAGCGCTACCAGTCCGCCCAACGGTTTAAAGGTAGAGCCCGGCGGATACCGTCCTTTAATGCCCCTGTTTAACAACGGCCGCCTTACATTCAATACCATTTTGGCATAGTTCGCATTTTTTTGAGGGCCTGTAAGATCATTGGGGTTAAATAACGGGGCAGAAGCCATCGCCAGGATGCCCCCGGTTTTAGGGTCCAGTGCTACCACCGCCCCCACTTTATTGGCCATCAGCTTTTCGGCCAGCATCTGCAGGCGTACATCCAGGAAGGTTTTTAATCCCCGGCCCGCAATGGCCGTGGTATCAAAGCTGCCGTTTTCATAATGCCCCACCAGGCGGTTCTTATGGTCTTTGATCATATACTGCACGCCCCGCCGCCCCATCAGTACGTTTTCATACTGGTATTCCAGCCCGCTCTTACCCCTGTAATCGCCCATGTGGTAAAAATTACCAGACCGTTGGATATCCTTTTCATCCACTTCCCCAATATATCCCAGGAAGTGCGCACCTACATTGTAGGGATAGGTACGCACCGGGCGTTGTTGTAAGGCAAAACCCGGAAAGCGCCAGCTGCTCTCTTCAAAGCGGGCCTGCACTTCCGGCGTCAGCAACGATTGAAATACCGATGGGCGCGCCCGGCTGTTTTTAACAATGGCATTGATGATACGGGTTCTGAACTCCGCAGTATCAATACCTACCAATTTGCAGAGCTCGGTCGTATCCAGGTGCTTTACTTCGGCCGGTGTTACCACCAGGTCAAACATAATGGTGTTGTTTAAAACGGATCTTCCCCTGCGGTCATAAATAATGCCCCGCTCCGGGTAAATGATCTTTTGAAAAACGGCATTGTCTTTTGCCAGTTCCAGGTATTTGCGGTTTACCAGCTGCAGGTTTGCCAGCTGGGCTACAATCAGTGCAAATACGCCTAACATGATCAGCTTTACCACATAGCCTCTCGGCTTATTGAATACAGGCATAACGGTGCTTAACGCGTTGTTGTTTAAAGTTGTTCTGGTATGGGTTTCATTGATCCGGTTTCCCGGAAACGGGTATGCCAGCCAAGGGCTTCTTCCAGTAAATGCGGGGTATGACCGCCGCGTTTACAGGCCCGGTCAAAATAAGATTGCAGGGCCGGCCTGTAATCCGGGTGCACACAATGATCAATAATGGTTTGTGCCCGCTCCCGGGGCGCCAGTCCCCGCAGGTCGGCGATCCCCATCTCCGTAACCAGTATGTCTACATCATGCTCCGTATGGTCTACGTGTGATACCATGGGCACAATATGGGAAATGGTATCCGATTTGGATGCCGCCTGTGTTACAAAAATGCTCAGGTAGGCATTGCGGGCAAAATCGCCGGAGCCGCCAATGCCGTTCATGATTTGTGTACCGCCAATATGGGTAGAGTTTACATTGCCGTACAGGTCAAACTCAATGGCGGTATTTATGGCAATAATCCCCAGCCGGCGGATGAGGCCCGGTGTATTGGAAATATTTTGTGGCCGCAACACAAATTTTTCCTTGTACTGCTGCAGGTTTTCAAATAACCGCCGGTGCCATTCTTCCGATACGGCCAGGGAGGAGGCAGAGGCAAAGGAAAGGATACCGGCATCCATCAGTTCAAAAGTGCTATCCTGCAGTACTTCGGAAAACATGGTGAGGTCATAAAAATTGCTTTGCCGGAATTCCGCCAGCACAGCATTCGCCACGCGCCCAATGCCGGCCTGCAGGGGCAGCAACCGGTCTGTAAGATGGCCCAGCCGCACTTCTGCCTCAAAAAAGCTGAGGATATGCGCAGCCATGGCCGCCGTTTTTTCATCCGGCGGTGCCATATCCGCGGGGCTGTCCGGTATATCCGTAAATACGATGGCGGCTATTTTATCAGGGTCTACCGGTATGGATTTACGGCCGATCTTATTCCAGGGGGCCACAATGGGTATCACGTTTCGGTGCGGGTAATCCTCCGCCTGGTAAATATCATGGATGCCGTATACTTCCATAGGTATGGTGGTATTGATCTCTATGATCACCTGTTTGGCAAACGCGGCAAAGGTTACGGAATTACCAACCGAGGTGGTGGGCACCAGGCTGCCGTCCCGCTCAATAAAAGCCACTTCAATAACGGCGATGTCCAGCGGGCCGATGATCCTGTTGTGGATCTGTTCCGCGCTTTCACTCAGGTGCTGGTCAATGAACAGCACCTCGCCCCGGTTAATCTTATCCCTTAAAACCGTATCCACCTGAAAGGGCATCCGCTTTTTTAACGCATGGGCCGCAGCCAGTTTTCCATCGGTACCATGGCCTAAGGAAGCACCCGTAACCAGGTTAATCTGCAACGGCTCCTGCTGTGCGCGTGTGGCCAGTGCCGGCAGCACTACCTTGCTGTCTCCCGCCTTGGTAAAGCCGCTGGCGCCCACCGTCATGCCGTCCTTAAATAATTTTACGGCCTCTTCTGCGGTGGTTATTTTACTTTTTAACCGCTCCAGCCGTATGCGTTCGTTAAACATGATGCAGGGTTTGAAAAATGATGGATGTTTTAAGCGCTGCAAAATTACGAACAGCTTGCGATTGAAGACTGATGAAGATCAGGTTGCAGCATAATTTTTTTCAGCACCCGATTGGTTGCCGCTGGTACACATGCGCACCGATTTTTTTAAGCTCATTTCCCCGCATCCATCACAACGGGTATTCAGGAACAGAAGCCGGCGCCCATCTGTATTTCAGCGCTTCGGGGGCAAACAGAACGCATACCCGAATACCGCTTTTTTGTCTTCGCTGCCGGCAACGTTTCTCCCTGCACCGGTGGCCATAAAAAGCAGGCCTATAAAAAAAGCCACCCGTAAAACAGGTGGCCCTATTAAAATAATAACAACTAAAAACCTAATTCTGTGCGGCCAGGCTGCGGAAGTCTACGCTTACCAGTTTGCTTACCCCCGGCTCCTGCATGGTTACCCCGTAAATAACGTCCACCGTGCTCATGGTGGTTTTATTGTGCGTTACAATAATGAACTGCGAGTTTTCGCTAAACTGGCGGATCATATTGGTAAACTTACCTACGTTGGCATCATCCAGCGGCGCGTCTACCTCATCCAGGATACAGAAGGGCGCGGGTTTAATCAGGTAAATGGCAAACAGCAGGGCGGTTGCCGTTAAGGTACGCTCACCCCCGCTCAGCTGGGTAAGGGAGGTAGGCCGTTTTCCTTTGGGCCGCGCCACTACATCAATACCGGTATCCGCAAGGTTTTCCGGGTCTTCCAGTACCAGGTCGCACTGGTCGTCTTCGGTAAACAACGATTTAAATACTTTCTGAAAGTTTTCCCGTACCTGGTTAAAGGTATCCAGGAACTTCTGGTTGGCCGTGGTTTCTACCTCTTCAATCGTTTTCAACAGGCTTTCCTTGGCATCTACCAGGTCATTCTTCTGCTCTACAATAAATTCGTAGCGCTTTTTCATTTCGGTAAAAGCTTCAATAGCGGTAGGGTTCACCTCGCCCAGGTTCTCCAGGCGCTTCTTCATCCGGTCGGCCTTTTCCTGTAAATCTTCCACCGCCGTTTCGCTGCTGCGGGGGTCATCCAGTATGTCTTCAATCTGGATCTTGAACTCCACGTTCAGCCGTTCGCGGGTACCGGCCAGCTGCAGCTTCAGCTCATTCAGTTTATCTTTTATGGCGGCCAGCAGGTGCTCTACCTGTTCCTTTTCGCGAATCTTATGCCGCAGCTCGCTTTCCTTTTCATTCAGCAGGTTCCGCATATTGTAATACGACTGGTCTGCCTCGTTCAGGATCTGCTGGTCCTGCTCGCGGCTGCGTACCAGGTTCAGCAGGGTTTCTTCAATTTCTTTCAGGGCCGCTTCCGAGCTTACGATTTCCCCGCCGGTATCGGACAACTGTACCGTGCTTTGCTCAATCTGGCGTTTCAGCTCGCCCAGCTGGTTGGTTTTAAAATTCAGTTCCTGTTTCAACGCCGTTACCTTGCTCTGCTGGCGGGTTACGTTCAGGTTAAATTCATTAAACTGTGCCGTGGCCTCCTGGTAGCTGCCTTCGGCCTGTTTAAAGGTATCTTCCGCTTCTGCCAGTTTATTGGCATTCTGCTGCAATATTTCGGTAAACTCCTCCAGCGACTGGCGTACACCGGATATGGAGCTTTGGGTATGCTGTAGTTGTTCCGTTAATTCTTCCAGCCGGTTCCTGGCCGCGCTTTGCTGGCTTTGCAGGTTTTCCGAACGGTTCTGCAGGGCAAAAACGGCGTTGGTGAGCTCCTGTATTTCCTTTTGGGTTTCCTTAATGGCATTTTCCCGCAGGTCCTCGTTAAAGGCAATAACTTCATTGTGCCGGGCCTGTATCTGTGCCCGCAGGTGTTGCACCACTTCATCCTGTGCCGCAATATCCTCCTGCAGTTTTTCCAGGTTCTTTACCCGGCCAATCTTCTTTCCTTCAATGAGGCCCACGCTGCCACCGGTAAGCGTAAACTTGCCTTTTACAAACTTACCCTGCTTTTCAATCACTACAGCGCCGTTGCTGTTTTCCAGGGCTGCTTCCCCCTCGGCAATAAATACATTGCCCAGCAGGTGTTCTGCCAGTTTGCGGTATTTGGCTTCTACCTCTATTACGTCCAGTGCCGGCAGCGCGCCCGCCAGGCTATGGCCGCCGTTATCCGCCGCTGCTTCAATTTTATTGAGCAAAAAGAAATTGGCCTTCCCTTTTTTCTGGTCGCTCAGCAAATGCACCGCCTGTAAGCCCTGCTGCAGGTCTTCTACCACATAATAGTTCAGGTAGGGCTCCAGCACGTTTTCCAGCGCCGTACGGTATTCTTCTTTTACATACAGGATATCGGAAAGGATGGGCGCCTGCGTGTTCCAGTCTTTATTATTGTGCAGGAACTTTACGCTTTCCGGGTACCCTTCCATAGAGTCGATCATGCTCTTCAGCAGGTCGTGCTCGTTGCGTTTGGCATCCAGCACCCGGTTTTCGTCGGCCAGGCGGTTGCGCAGTTCCTCTACAATGCCCTGCGTTTGCAGGATCTGTTCCTTGGTATGATCATGGTGGGCCTGCAGCTGCTCCAGCGAGGCGTTCTTTTCTTCCAGTTCGCGCACTTTCAGCTGGTGATCGGCCTGTACTTTTTGCAGGTGTTCTTCCCGCTGGGCCGATTCATCTTCGATCTGCTGCATGGCGCGCTGCAGGTTTTGTACGGAGGTATCGGCTACGGCTACTTTCTTTTCCGCCTCAAACTGCTCGCGCTGTACCTGCTGGTATTCCATCCGCAGGGTATCTACCCCGTGGCGCTGCTCATCCAGTATGTTGCGCCGGCGGGTTACTTCATCCCTGAAGTTTTCCAGTTGTTCGCTCAGCCCTTCATGCGCTTTTTCCTCATCGCCCACCTGTTGCTGGGTAAAGGCAATGCTTTCTTCAATGCCCTTTAGCTGGGCATCGGATTTGGATAAAAATTCCTGCAAACCGGTTTCGCGTTCCTTCAGGTATTGCAGGCGCTGTACCGCCAGGTTTTTATCGCCCTCTTTGGTGCGTACCTGCTGTACCAGCTCGTTATAGGCCGCCTGCCTGCTTTGCAGAGCCCGTTCTTTTTCAATAAACACCAGCTTTTCCTGCTCAATATGTGCTTCGGCCGTAGCAATTTCCGCTTCCAGTTTTATGGACTTATCGGTTTCGGCCTGCTGCTGTTCATTCAGTTCTTTATAGGTAAGGTTAAACCCCTCCAGGGCCGCTTTGGCCAGCTCAATGCTTACCTCGCGGTATTCTTTTTTGATCTCGTGGTATTTTTCCGCCTTCTTCGCCTGGCTTTCCAGGGCCTTCAGCTGGTTGTTAATTTCAAACAGCAGGTCTTCAATCCGGTTCAGGTCCTGCTCCGTAGCATCCAGCTTTTGTTTGGCTTCTTTTTTACGGGTTTTATAAATGGAAATACCGGCGGCCTGCTCCAGCATGCGGCGGCGGCTGTTGTCCTTGTCCTTAATCAGGTCATCCACCATGTCCAGCGCAATAATGGCATAGGAATCGGTGCTGATCCCCGTATCCATAAACAGGTTCTGGATATCTTTCAGGCGGCACTGCACATCATTGAGACGGTATTCGCTTTCCCCGCTTTTATAAAACTTGCGGGTAATGCGCACCGTGCTAAACTCCGTGGGCAGGAGGTTCTTGGTATTTTCAAACGTAAGGCTTACCTCTGCCAGGCCGCTGGCGGAGCGGGTTTTTGACCCGTTAAATACCAGCGCATCCAGGTTCTCGCTCCGGAGGGCGCTGATTTTTTGTTCGCCAATTACCCAGCGGATGCTGTCCACAATATTGGATTTTCCACACCCGTTCGGCCCTACAATGCCGGTAATATTGTCGTCGAAATTAACGACCGTTTTATCGGCAAAACTCTTAAACCCCTTTATTTCAAGACTTTTTAAACGCACAGTATTTTTCCGTTTTATTGTATAGGCGAAAATAACGGTTCCGGCCCCAATGCTAAAGCCTGTTTTTGCACACCAATGGGTGGAAAACAGGGCAAAAACGTGGAAAAGCTGTGGATAACCCCGGTACCGGAAGGCCTCCGCCCCGCGGCGCCTGCACTGCCGGGCTCCGCACCCACCGGGGGATAATTTGCCCGCAAGGGCCCTAAACCGCCGGTTTACAGGGATATAACAACCGGTTTTGCGGATTGTTGGCACCGGAAAGCCCGGTTATCTTATCGTTACCAGGCGGCATGCAGCACATCAACGACGGCCGGTATCCGGTGAAACCACCGGCTGATTATTGCAATGGCACACCAAATTGCTGAAAAACCGTCTGTTCATCTACGGGATAATACGTGGTACCGAGTATGGTATTAATGATGACAGCATTGCGGTAAGGCCCCAATCCTAATTCCGGAGCGGTAAAACCATGCGTATGCATTTCTGCATTTTGAACAAACAACGTATCCTTTTCGTCAATGGCATACTTACGGGTAATATTAAAATGCCCCTGCGCATCATAGCGGATCAGGTGTTTGATTGATTTCAGGAACGGAGGAGCTATTGTTTTATATCCGGTTGCCAGTATGATATGCTCCGCTTCCAGCTCAAAGCATTGCTCCTGTTCTTCATGATGAAACTGCAGTACCCAGCCCTTCGTTTTTGAAGGACGCATTTCTTTCAATGATACATTGGTCATTAAGGTTACCGGAACAGGCATACCCTCGGTCATCAATTCATACAGCCGGTCGTAGATCGCATTGATTAATTGATAATTGACGCCCTTGTATAACGTATCCTGCTGCTGTATGGTAACGGGTTTGCGCGTTTGGGATAACTGATAGAAATGATCGATGTAGGCCGGTGTTGCCATTTCAAAACTCAGCTTTGTATGTTCCATTGCATAAAACCGAGGCGACCGTGTCATCCATGACAAATGTTGACCCGGCACCGCGCCATTCTGTAACAGATCATAAAAAATTTCGGCAGCACTTTGTCCGGAGCCGACTACCACTATTCTTTTTGAATGTGATACTGCAGCCCGATACTTCAGGTATTGCGAAGAATGCAGGACCTGGTCACCCAGCAAGGATGCTGCAAAACCAGGAATGCTTGGTTGCGTACCTATTCCAATTACCACGTGCCGGGCCCTGATGCTTCTGGAAGCACCGGTAAACGGATGCACACCGGTTATGCGATAATATGGCCCGTCTTCCCCATACCCCACATCCGTAACGTGCCAGTTAAACTGCAGATTGGATAACTGATCACATACCCACCGGCAATACCGGTTGTATTCACGACGGGTAATGACATTGTTTTCATGAATGCCAAATTGTAATAAACGGCCCTGTTTTCTTAAAAAATTAAGATACATGAATGCGCTGCATGGATCGGCCAGTGTTACCAGGTCTGCCAGGTAGGATACCTGCAGCGTGCTGCCGGGCAAAAGCATTCCTGCATGCCAGTTAAACTCCGGCTGCGCTTCCAGGAATATGGTCTTCAGGGATTGTATAGGCGCACACAATGCTGCCAGCCCCAGGTTGAACGGCCCGATGCCGATGCCGGCAATATCGTACATACTATTGTCCTCCATGACGGATCGCTTTTATGTTTTTAATCCCTTTCAATACCACCGCCAATACCAGGAAGCTCATACCGGTAGTAACACATACTACCAGCAGCGAAGGAATCGTTCCCAGATGATTATAACCAAACAACGGAAAACACCAGAAAATAACAATCCATTGCAGGATGTATGCAAGCATAACGTGATCGCTCAGCCATTGAAGTAAGCGGAACAGATGATTATCCGGAACTTTCTCTGCCAGCCCTACAAATAATAACACCCATCCTATGGCCAACCCAATATGGAACAATGTTGCGCCCCTTCCCAACCTGTAGAACTCGGCCTGCCATTCAGCCGGCTCCGTTAATGATAACAGATACCCGGTTAACATAAACCCCAGTGTCAGCACTGCCAGTAATCTGTTAAAACGCATGATCGTTATCTTTTGCAATAAGTTCCCTGTTAACAAACCAGCCAGCGGGTATAACAACCAGGGAAATAATGGGAAGAAGGTATAGGGCGGCTTTCCGTTTACCAGGGCCAACGGTATGGTAAACAGTCCGGCATCCCGCAAGGTCCAGGTAAGCGGCATCATCAGCAATACTACCAGAAATACAATGGCATACCACACCATATTGGACGTAAGCTTTTTCAAAAATGCGCAACAGGCATAGGCGATGGCTGCAAACTGAAGAATATCGCCGGTTAAGAACAAATGCATGGCCACCCGGTCTGTTACCCCGTTATCTTCCAGGAACTGTTGAGGGATCCATCCCCAGTAATACGGTAAGAGTAATTTGAATATATTAAGTAAATACCCCGCGATGAGTAAGATCAACATGCGCTTTAAAATATATCCGGTCGTTTTTTCACGTCCCAGAGCAATAAACAGGCCCATCAACAGCATGAATAAAGGCGCTCCAGAAGTTTCCGCCAGAAAACCCAGTATAAAACCTACCGGGCCCTGTTTTACGGCGGGCAGGCTATATAACAGTACGGTGTGGATCGCCGGCATTACCAGCACCACAAAACCCCGGGCCAGTGAAAAACCTTGTCGTTGGTATGGCGTTAGCATATAAAATCGATTTAAAAGATTTAAGAATAAACAGGAAATGTTTTTTAGATTTCATGCCGGGCAACCGTATACAATCGTGCTACTTTACCTTCCAACGGCAGCGTTTTGATATAACGGAACCCGGCTTTTTCTGCCAACCGGCAGGCGTGCATGTTTTGTGTGTCCGGTTCGGCCACAATACGCTGCACGGCAGAAAAGCCGAACAACATGCGTTGCATGGCCTTTAGCACCCATACCGACAGTCCTTCGATATTTACCCGAACCGCCGCTTTCACTTCCCGGTACGGAGCCATCAACAGATGAATGCCATAGTCTGCTTCTGTAAAGTCCAATGCACCGGCCAGTTCCGAATGGAGCACCGGGTACACCTCAACAAGGGCAACCGGTGTAGCCCCGATGCAGGCAAAAAACAACTGCAAATGCCCTTCTTCCAGCTTCGGGCTATAAAACATATAAAGCGCCTTAAGCGTTCCCTGCATCCCCCAAAAGCGATATGCATAGGGTTGATTTACCCACCGGTACATAAGGGCCAGGTCTTTGCGCAAATCAGCCTTACGAATACCCAGCTCGAGCCGATCTCCGCTGAGTCGCTCGCGGTAAAGCTCCCCTTCTTCCGGCCTTATCGAAAAACCGGGAACTATTAATTTTTTATTGTTTTTATTCATATTTATTTTTATATTTATTTTTATATTTATATGAGTTTTATTGTATACCATCCCGGCCTATGCCTCCGGGATGAGATCTTTAAACCAACCTTTGATTTTATGAGTAACCTATTTGAAATCTCTTCCGCCGACAATGATGCATTCTTTTGGTCTGAGCCTGTACCGCATCTGCATCAATCACTGGTCATCCCATCCATGAACAGCCTTGCCTTATCCGGAGGCTGGGGCCATATGCTGTTCCAGCACAAACGGATGGAAGCATTTGAAATCTGGTTCAGCAGTTACCATGTAAAGCAGCGACGACGGTTTAAGGTTAGAGCCGACACCCCCGTTATTGAATTCAGTTTCCTTATCCACAACAGCATCGTGCAGCGCATACATACGCCTTACGATAATTGGGTAGAGGAAACACAGTTCAATATTTTTTATCTTCCGTATGTGGAAGACCAGGTACAATTTGAACCCGGTCTTCAGTATACTACACTGGATGTACATTGTACAACCGGCTTCCTGCAACGGCTGCAGCCTTATTACCCCGAAATATTGCAACCGTTTCTGGATGCTATCGCCGCAGGCCACACCCCCTCAAAAATATTTCCACACCATATGTTTGCCACCCAGGAAATGGTAAACCTGGCCCGCAGGATCTTATGGTTGTTACGGCAACCCGGCGTGGATGTACTGGCGCTGGAACTTACCGTGCAAGAGTTGCTTTGTTCTGCGCTGGAATGCAAAACGGCTTTTGAACTCGGCGGCCGCATTGTTTCCTTAAGCAGGATCAGCCAGATTAACCGCATCAGCACCGCACTGCTGAAAGACCTTACAGAAGAGCCCAACTTCCGGCTGTTATCTCAACAGGCCGGCATGGATGAAACTTATCTGAAAAAGCTGTTTGCCAAGCGGTTTCATAAGCCCCCCTACAGCTACTGGCAGAAGCACCGGATGCATGAAGCCTTTACCCGGGTAGTACATACCAATGACCCCCTTACAGATATTGCACTGGATATGGGTTTTTCTGCCGTATCCAATTTTTCAAAGGCTTTTAAAAAGCTGTACCATTTTACACCCAGTTACTTCCGCAAATAAAAAACCACGATTGGATAACAATACCGGCGCTTCTGCATCGCATCTTTGAAACAGAAACATCAAAGAACTAAGATCAGCGGCCCTTAACCGCCACTGCACAGTTCAACAGGCAGTGCCGAACACCTGCAAAAAATAGTAGGCAACTATCCTTTAACCGGTTTACTGCATAAACCTGAATGCAGCAAGCCAACAGCTTTTATCTACTGCGCAGTATAATAAGCCGGAACTACCATTTATTTTTAACTACTTTATTAAACTAAAATTTATGTCTACTTTAAAAAGTCCACGGACTATAAAATTCGTTTTGCCGTTGCTGGCGCTTGCAATGCTGACCATTGCGCTTTTCAGTTTTACAAATAGTAAGCCGATTGACGATAACAATTACTACTTTGAATACATTCCACAATCTTCCACAATGCCTGCGGAATCGGATTATGAAAATGATGCCAACTGGAGCCGGCTTGCTGGTTTCGACGTGGACAATCCGGAGATACCCTGCCCTGAAGGTTCTGACTTTGTATGCGTGTTAAGAGTCCCTAAGACTTCGATAGACACAAGAGCTGGCAGCACTTTGGAGGAAAAGCTGGAGAATCATCTTATAGCCCAAACCTCCGCAGCAACCTATGTAAATGCCTCCGGAAATGACATTTCAAAAAAACCGCTGTCCAATCCTTAGCCGTCATCGTTAGCTGCTTACCCTTCAACAAAGCCCGCCCTTACCGCGGGTTTTGTTGCATACCAGACAATTGAATAACGTTATCCGGAATTGGCAATGCATAACGCAAACTGTTTGGTTCAAGCGTAATAATGCTCCCATTCACCATGCGCTTTAAAGAAATATTTGCGCCTTCTTTATTCAGCCTTTTTATATCCATCCAGCGAAGCCCCCTAAACACCAACTCCTTTCTTCGTTCATCAAGGATCAACTGCAGCGCATCTGCATCTGAAAGACTGGCATAATCTGTAAACCGGCCGGTTTTGTAGCGTTTTCGCAACAGCGTGTTCAGGTTATTCAACGCAAGAGCAACATCACCCTTCCGGGCCAGGCACTCCGCACGCACCAGCATCATTTCATCCGTAGCCGGTCCGGTAAATAAAACAGCCTGTATATTATTTCCTTCATAGTTGCCCTTAAAGCGGTTCAATGTTCCCTTATTACCATTAAAAAACATTTTTTTTCTCAGGTCATCTTCCGCATACATATTGTAGAGCGCAGTATCTGCTATGCCCTTGAAAAATGCACTGGTTGTAAGAGCCCCGCACAAATAAAGCATCTCCGGGTTAAACCGTTTAAATGGATAGCTGACCGCAGGAGTTATGTTGGGATCTGTATTGTAGTCCATAAGATAATCCCGCATCTGCAAACAGGAATCTGCATATACAAGGGCTTTATCATAGTTACGCATGGAAAGATAGATCCTGGAAAGGAGCGCATAGGCCGCGGGGCGGGATGGGATTACCACATGCGCGCTGGTTACAGGCAGCAGACCGGCCGCCTGCTCAAGGTCACTGATGATTTGCCGGTATGATTCCTGCACACTTACTCTCCTGGAAACTTCGTTAAAATCCGGTTTCAGCCGCAATGCAGCACCTAAATCATGCTCAGCAGTAGCCGGATCGTAAGCCAGGCTCCACAACCACACCAGTTGGCTGTAGCAATTTCCTCTTAAGAAAAAAGCGCTTCCTTTAACGGCTTTCCACTCCTCTTCCTCGCCCGGCAGCCGTTCTATTGCATCAATATCGTTTAAAATGATATTGCACTTATAAATCAACTTATACAGGTTGCCCCATTCGATATTGGTGCCGGAAAACAAGTTGTCTTTATTCCACACATACATATTGCGTGTGCTTTCATCCAGATCCTTTAATGTAGCATCCGGCAAATAATAATCACCCGCCCCTACCTCTGCCGAAAAGGAATAGGCATAATTTGTGGCTCTGGTCTCTTCGATCAGCGCCTGAAAGTCCCGCACAGAAGTAGGCACCACCTGTTTCTGATTGTTTTTTTTATCCAGAAACTTTTTGCAAGCGGGTGCAAAAAAGATCAGGGTTATCAAAAAGGGAAAATAAATCCGTTTCATAGCAATGTTTTTGTTACAAGATCTGTTAAAAGCCAAGGTTGACTCCAAAGGAAATGGACTTCGCCGGGGGAATGGACCGGTCGTCATAATCAGGATCATTCACTGCCTTATCCGCCCTCCATAAGATTCCCAGGTTGTTGGCAACAACATAGGCCCGTACATTCCTGATGCCCTTCAGCTGTTCCGGCTTTTTGAGATCGTAGCCCAGGTTGATATAGCTGATCCTTAAATGATCGCCCCTGGCCGCCAGCACTTCGGCCGATTTGTAAAAGGCATCCCGTTGTCCGTTGATGGGGTAAATAAAAGAAGGCACCTGGGTGTGGCTTTCATCCCCCGGAGCCCGCCATCTTTTTTCATAGTCGCTATGCCCGGTTTGCTGAAAAACCAGGGAAGCATAATCTACAGAAGAGCGCATTACGTAGTACCCCAGCTTATAGTTCATACTCACCGATATGGACAGGTTTTTCCAATGGAGGTCATTGGCCAGCCCCCCGGTTACTGTTGGTATAAAGGATCCTATATATTTCAGCGATGAAAATGCACTCAGGTTTAAGAAATAATTATAATCTTTACTTACCTGCCCCTCTTTATAACCCTGAGGGTCTCCGGTTTGGGGATCAAGCCCCGCCCAGGCAAAAGCAAAATAAGAATAGGGGGAATAACCGTTTACGGGCGTAAAGCCGCTTCCTACAATTGATGTGGCCAGTAAGGGCACATCCCTGTACTTTGTCACTTTCATTTTATACGTATTCAGAAAAAAACGTGTATTCCATAAAAGAAGGCCCTTTGTATTTACGGTGTTTACAGACAAATCCCAGCCATGCCCTTTCGCATTGCCCATATTTTTTGCAATGGACGTAACCCCGGTTCCGGTAGTAGGGTCAACCGGCGCTTCGCCATACAGATCGGTGATCGCCTTATGATAATATTCAATGCTGCCGGATATGCGGTCTCCGGCCAAACGATAATCCAGCGCCAGGTTCAGGATTGCAGTTTGTTCCCAACGCAGATCCGGATTGGGAAAATTTACGATTTCTGCATAGGGGCGGCTGGTAAGTGAGTTAGTGCCGCTGTAGGCCATCACCATCACCGCTACCTTTGATGGATCTACATTGCCCTGATAGCCATACGAGGTCCTTAGCTTTAAATAGGGCATGGCGGCTAAGCAGTAAAACTTTTCTTTAGAAAGTTCCCAGGCCAGCCCTGCAGACCAAAGCGGCTTCCACCGGTCATTGGTAGCTACGCCAAAGGTATTGGAAGCGTCACGCCGGGCACTGGCAGATAGGGAGTATTTGTCCTTATACACATATAATCCATTGGTGAAGAACGATGCGAAACGGGTAGTGGTACCGGTAAAACTTTTACCCGACGGTATATTAGAGCTCCCTCCCATCAGCATGGGGTAAAGGTTGGCGTAGTCTACGCTTGTATACGTAAGGATATCCGCACTGTACCCGTAAGTACGATCGCTTCGGCCGGTTGTTTTTGCATCGCTTATTTCGGCACCGCCAATAAAAGAAAGGTAATGTTGCGTCCAACGTTTATCCACCAACAGCTGTCCTCTCAGGTTTTGCGCAGTTGTATTGGATGTACTTTCATCCAAAATATCACCCGCCGGAACCGGGTATTTTATGGCGCTGCCCAACTGGGTGTAGTTATTTACCAGGTCTCTTGTATAAAAACTATTAGCCGCGTAAAGGTTTGCCGTACGTTCGTCCTGTACCTGGTAGCGGTAGTTGCCCTTTATTGTAAGCCATTTGGTAAGCCGGTAATCCATGTTAATGCCGGCGCTCAGCCCCCGCCCCCGCTGGGTAATTGTATTATACCTGTAGTCCGTTGCCGGATAATAATGCCAGTCAAGCAACCGCCCGCCGCCCAGTGTATCAATATAGGTGCTCCTGTATTTATTGTATAAGGGCAGCGGGTTATTATGAGCATCTACCAGCTGTGTATAAACCGGCAAGGCACTGTTTGCCCCGCGGATAGTGCCATAGCCGGGGGCACCACTGTTCGTTTGTGTTTGTGCATATAGAACAGAAACACCCACATCCAGCTTTTTCAACGGCTTGTAAATGTTATTAAACGAAACTGTATACCGGTCTGTTGCCTCAGAACGGTTGCCTATGTTTTGGTCAACTCCAAGCGAAAGCCCCCAGGATACATTTTGCGCTCCGCCGTTAACGGATAATGCATACTGCCTGTTAACGGCATTACGATAAAACAATTTCTTAAAATCATCCCGCACATCATGTTGCCGTAATAAATTTAGCTGCCGGTCGGCTTCTTCAGCCGTTATGGTTCCCTTTTGCCTGCTAAACAGCAGTTCGTACACCGGTGTAAAAGCACTGTTTTGCGGCATTGCGGTATCTGCAAAGCGGTATTTCTGATCAAACAGGAACTGCTCCAGGTCTACAAGGTCCGCCGGCGAAATTTCTTTGATCTTTTTTAAATCCGGTTGTAACCCAACCGTGATATTTGCATTAAACGCAATGGCCGTTCTGCGGTTAAATGCAGATTTTTTGGTCGTAATTACAATTACCCCGTTTGCTGCACGAGCACCCCAAATGGCCGAAGCTGCAGCATCCTTAAGTACCGTAATATTTTCTACGTCATTGGGGTTGATATTTTCCAGATCACCCTGGTACTCAAAATCATCCAATATGATCAGGGGCTTTTGAATACTCATGGTAAGCGTGCTGATACCTCTTACCACAATATCGGAAGCCGGCCCTACCCCCACCCGCGATGGAAAGGCCGCAATACCATTGGTGATTGTTTTAATACGTTCCAAAACACTGTATCCCGTTTGCTGGTTGTACAGGGCATTGTCAATTACCGTAAGGGAACCGGTAACCTCGTTAGGTTTTATTTTTTGAAAACCGGTATTGGCTACGGTTACCTCTTCCAGGGTTTGCCCGTTTGTTTCCAGTACAATGGTGAGCGCTTTCGCATCCCCCACCCGCAGCACCTGGGTTTTAAATCCAATGTGCGAAACCTCCAATGTATCATCATTGCTTATGCCCTGTAAGATAAAAATACCGTAGGCATCAGATATTGTTGCCTCCTGTTTCTTTACCGCCCTTATCGTAGCGCCTTTTACAGGGTTATGATCCGGAGTAAGCACTACTCCTTTTTTTATGACGCTCTGAGCCATTATACTTACAGGCAACAGCACTCCTGCAAGAATCAGGTATAGTAATCGCATATATTTTGGTTTTATGGTGTTTTATAAATCGGTTACCAGGTATTTGGGTTGTGCACCTTCATTCAGCTGCTGTATGCGAATGCCCATACGGCGCAGCCACTGAGCCACATCCTCCCGTATCAGCTGCATCCGCTCTGTTTCCTTAATGCTCAACGGTATACGAATAGTATAGCAATAGGTATATTGCCGGCGCCATGCCAGGCTGGTTTGACCGGCGGGTTGTACAAAGCGGGCGGAGTCTTTTACGTTCAGTACTATGTTTGCACCAACTACGCTGTTGCCATCAGCCCATACCAGCCGGCAATAGTCCAGCAACGGCTGGTTAAAGGCCGAAATAGTTTGCGTACCGTTTACCGTATCCTTTACCGGGTACCAGTTTGCTGTGTTTACTCCCTCCAGGTGTGTAAAAAAGGCGGAATAAAACATTTGGGCGGGCGCACTTTGAACGCTACTGTTGTATTGCAGCAACGGTGTATGCAGGTTAAATTCAAGCGCATCCGCCTTAAGCGGTAAATGTAAGGGGGTACCTGCCACAAAAGCCTTTATATGGGCGGGCGTTATCTGGTCTCCGTCTGTAATGGCCTGTACCACTCCGTTTGCACCGATCCAAACCAGATGCGATATTATTTTGTGCGGAAAATAGTTCTTTAACCGCTCGTTACCCAATACCACCGGCAATTGCAGTTTTTGCAGAGCGGGATAGCGGCGCAATGCTTGTTGTAAAGCGACAGCAGTTGCAAAATCAGAAACGGTTATTACCTCAAAAGCGTTGCCGGAGGCACTGCGCAGGCTGTCCAGCAGGTGCAGTGTGGCAACACAGGGCACACAACGGCCTCCCCAAAAATCAATAATAACCGGCCGTCCCCGCAATGCAGCCATGGATATTGTTGGCGCATAATGATTGGCCACGTTTTGTATGTTGATACCAGGCATGGTATCCCCTATTTGCAACGGTTTAATGATTGCTTGTTTGATGTTTTCCTGGGCTACAGTATACAGGCATAGGACTGCCAGCACGCTTGCCAGCGTTATTTTCTTCATATAAAAGCATTAAAAAGTAAAGCAATATTGTTTAGCTAATGGCTATCATATATAAATCTTATTCAAACCGTGTCCATACCCAAAAAACTGCGGGAAAACGATGTTGTTGTTGATACCCCCCACTATTGTAAAATAATCGTCCCGATCTGCCTGGCTGATATCTTATTTATTAATACCTGCAACCGAACGGTTCATTGCAAAACCCTTGTGTTTCCAACAACCGGCATTCACAAATATCTGTTCCGATTGATCTTCGCGATCCTTTAACGCTTGCAACATTACCCGATCCTTTATGCAATCATTAACCGGTGCTCCAATCGCATGCACCCACATGTACACAAGCAGTACCGCAACCATACAAGCGGCTGCAATTACAATATGCTGCTTCATAGTTTGCCTAATTTTGGATGGTCCTTAATTCATGTCTTTTATCTGCGCATTGTTCTACATTTAACGGCAGCAATTTCAAATACGGTCCTGCATTCAATCGATGGCACAGGTCTGCCTGTAGTAGTAGAGACGGAACGTTTTTTGTAGGCGGCTAGCGTCTGGCATAAAGGCACCGTAACGTCGAAGAGCGTTGTTCCTTTCATATACAAGTGTTTAAGCAGTAGAGCAATATTATTCAGGTTATCAAACAGGCATAATAACAGATTAGCATGATGCAGTATGTTTATGCCGGTAGCCGGGTACCGGGAGGCTTAACATGAAAATACCGCCTCCCGCCCGGCAATACGTTACACCGGGTTCTTGGGTTTACTGGCAAACCGTGCATTATACAAGGCATGATCCAAGCCTCCGGAATGGGAAACACGCGTTTGGAAGTATAAATAATATAACAGCATTTCACTCATCTTATAACAGCATTGATGAGTCTTTTCCCCTCTTTCACGGTAAGCCGGAGTGCAAAAAATAGGCGCGGCGCTCAACTTACCGAATAGAGGCCCTGAGAAGCCTTGGAACGGATAAGAGAGCCCACGCCCGGGTCGTGAGCTATTCGTCTTATCGTCTCGTTCCAATTAGAAATTTCTCAGGTTTCTATTCAAGACTCAAAGCGAATGCTTCAAATATTTTTATGAAGTAGTCGCAAATTTATATTTCTTCACACAAATGTAAATAAAAAATCATATTGACGTATTATAATACGTCTAATTTTTTTAAAATTTCTTTCAGATTGCTTTTAATGAAAGCGCACGAAAAGAAAGAAAAAAAAGAGATTACGTTTCAGTTTGCTGTGGCACTGTATAAGGTAATGGAAGATACCAATTTCAATCCCACAAAACTAGCCTTAGAAATTGGAATGGAAAAATCACATATGCAGCTTATTGCAAATGGTAAAAAGAATCTTACACTATCCTCTCAAATTGCAATTGCTGATGGTTTAGGAATTTCCTATACGCAACTGGCTGCTTATTTCGATGGTGTTACCAAGGCCGACGAAAAAAAATTTATTGAATATCAAAAAAAACAGCAGGCACTGAAAGCCCATAATAAGAAGAGCTAGCGAAGGCATCACGAACGTTGTAGCCAAACATAAGACTCCCAGCAAACACATAACGAGACAAGATCCCTTCTTTTCTGATGTAAATATATATAAAATTAAACCATTACGCTACACCGTAACAAAAAATATTTTTAAAAGGTGTTTTTTTCCGTATGATTGATGATGGAGTGTACCGGATCAAGTGCAGGTATGCCGTAGCGCTGCAAAAGCTTATTCAGGCGAATAAGAAATTGAACCGTGCGTCCGGCAATACACCGCACCCCGGGGCAGATGACAGCTATGGCAAACTATCAAGCAGCACGGGGATCCGTAAAGGCACAATTTCTGACACCATAACCGCTAAAACAGATATCAAGGGTTCTACGCTCTATCGCCTGCTGGGTGCACTGGGCTACAGCTTTGCGCAATTCGGGGCCGTATTTGATGCGGTAACCGAAGCAGAGATTGATGCGCATATAACGCTGTTATCAAAGGGGAATAGTACACCATCAAAATAGTAGTCCGAAACAACTGTTACCAGCGTCGCAACTTTATTTTTACCATTTTTTGCACCCCACTCTTCTACATCAAAGTTACGCGGCCAAATGGCGCCCTTATCAAACGCTGCGTCCTCAAAAACAGCTTGTTCAGCTCCTACACAATTTAGATGTATTTCCTGATGGTTTGACTTCCGTAAGAAGGCGGCAGAACGCCGGAGGGCCAACTGTAGGAGCCTTATGAACCGTGCCTATGGCACTCAGCACTCCTTTAGCGGGTGCTGCCTCCGGAATAAATTCCGGAGTTGTAAGAAGGATCAGGCCGATGGCCTTCTTCTCTATAATGCTAAAGGTGGCATACTTTTAAAACAAACCATAAACAAAACCCCGCAGCTTATAAAAAAAAGAGGCAGCGCCTCGTTCTATCTCCCAACAACAGACTTCAATTTGTTGATAAGTGGCATCCATGAGAAGACAGAGAGCCAGCGGCTCGGCCCATCTCAGTAACCGGACGGACGTAGCCCTATGAACCGTGCCTACGGCACTCCCGCTCTCTGTAGCATGTTCTGCCTCCGGAATAAATTCCGGAGTTGTAAGAATGCACAGGCCCATCGCCTTTCATAAGGCGTAATTATCTAAAAGATGCGCCACTCCCACTTAGGTCACACAAAACGAACATACAATGAACTTACAGTACTAAGTAACACTCAGACACAGGTCAGAGACCTGCGCCAGCCGAGGTTGTAAGAAGGACCAGGCCGATGGTCTTACAAACCAGGTTGAATATACTTATACAGCGGGGAACGCCATGTCCCACCAGTCGCCCAGTCGCACAAAATGATAGATAACTTCGATCTGCTTTGTCCGGATCACTTACTGATCCACACCAACGCAGCATCCTCCGGAAGATCAACCGCTTTAATCGCACCAGTAGAAGTAAGAAACTCCGTCTTTATTATTTTCCCGGTCTTTGCACTGATATAATGCATCTTCACTTTTCCGGTAAAGGCCTTTAGGTCTGCCTGAACTTTGCTGCCCTGTAAGGCGTAAACCATCATGCCTTTTGTGCCCTGCAACACGATCCCATCTGAAGTTGCCGGACGCATTTCTGTCGCAGCCTTCAGCAGTTCTTTATCAACCGTTGCGGGCAGTACCGGCAGCGATCCACCGGCCATCAACACCGCCCAGCCAAATTTATCCGCCCCATCGGCAGAATACATTACCGCTTTATCCGGATAGTTAAGCCGGTATTCTTTTACCGCGCGGTACACCTGCTCAAAAGAACTGGCTTTCGGTTTCAACAGCCGCGCCCACTGACGCGGTGCCAGGTTCTTTCCACCCTCCGGTGCATATACGGAGCCATCGGCCTGGTAATGCCAGTATTTAATATCGATCACATCTATTGCCGATGCATATTGGGGATCCTTTAAGATCGCGTCCTGTACATCTTTTGTAGTGCTCAGACCCACCTTATTAGGATTGAACTTTTTGTCGGGCATTTCTTTTATGCAGTCCAGCCAGAATTTTACAAAATGTAAGGGACCTGTAAATTCCTCGCCTATAAACTGGATCACATTCGCATTATCTGAAAAGTTCCGGAAGCATTGCTGGACGTAGCGTTTGTGCAGTTCTTTGCGTACCGGGTTCGACAGATCATAAAACTGCTCTGCATAAAAGATACGTTTATCGCCAGCAAAATTTACAGGCTCATTAAAGCCGGTATTGTTGATGTTATTGGCCGTGCGCCAGGGAAAATCGGCATAGTGAGCACCTGCTTCTATAATATTATGCTGAAAATAATGCTGATGGATCAACACCATCTCCTTTAAACCGGCCAATGTGGCAAACAGGCGTAACCGGTTCCAGTACCAGGGATTGTACTTTGTAAGATCATATTTACTCAGGCCATCCCATGCCGTATCCCGACCACTCCGTGCAAACGGCAGTTCGTAAAACGGCGGCCATACTTCACCATCCATCCTGCGGATGCGCTCATGATCATCCCGGCGCCGCTCGTACCACAAACCGTAATGCTGGTTTAAACCCACGATATTATCGGCTTTCATCGAATCTACCACGGCTTCGAGATCGTCTGTAAGACCCGGCCCCACGCGCCCCGGCACAAAACGGGTGATCGCCAGTTTTTTTGCAGCCTGTTCCAGGTCTTTACCTTCCACACCACCATTCCACCAGGGCACTTCCTGTACAGCGCCCGTAAGTATATTACCAGCACCTCCTACCAGCCAGCCATTTTTTACCTGAAGAGCGGGTGGACTCACTGTCCAGCCTCCTGCTGACGCCTTGTCGATGATCTTTGCGCCCTTGGCATCCACGGAAATCGGATTGTGAGCTGACGCCTGGCTTATCCAGTCGATCAGTTGCACCTTTGGCTGTATGGCCTCCTTTGTGAGCTGCTGTGCCACTTCAACCGACGGACTGCTGGAAGCCTCGGTGCTCATCTCTAAAATAAACGACTGTTGTGGGCTGGGCTTGCCCAATCGTTGCTGTAATTGTGTATAATAAAAACTTCTTGGGGTAAGATGATTATTCGATTCGCCCCAGTAACCATCGCCCGCAAACTGGCTCCAGGAGCCCAATGCCCAGTTTTGTGCTGTTGGCGGTTTATAACAATCGATGCGCGCCGCTGAACAGTTCCATAACAAACTATTGGCTGCGGCCCAGCCGGCACCCTGACCATCCTGGCCCCGGTTACCAAAACGGATCGCGTTCCCATCCACCGATACTACATCAAACAAAACCCCGGAAGCCCATTTGTCAATAGCCCCGGAAAAATTATAGGGCCGCTCTGAAACGCACTGTACAAAGGCATTGGGACCGGCAGCTGTATGTCCTACCGAAAAATCATGATACCCATTGGCCGCATAACAGCGCTGGAACAGGGTTTGCTGGCCGCGTGTAAAAAAAGTATACCGCCGCTGCCCGCCGATCTCGGAGACAGGTTCTGTTGAGATGCAATCCTCCACCGTTACGCGTCTTGTTGTTTCCAGCAGGTGCACTGCAGAACCGGCAAAATGTTTGAAGGACAGCTGGCGTACCCAGGCATCTTCCACATTTTCCATGGTGATGGCCATCCAGCGATGGTCTTCATCTTTGGGATTCTTTGTATCAAATTCGGAAACCAGCGACAGGTGCTCGATCCCGATATTACCGATCCTCCCCGGCCAGGAAAAAGCGGTTACCGTACCGGCTCCGTATTTTTTATCCAGTGAATTGGTGAGGGGCACGTCAATGGTAAGTGTATTTCCTTTAACGGCGGCAATGGTCCGTTCAAAAACCAGGTCGGCATCGCCCGGCTTCCACCCCAGGGCCGATAAACTGCCACCAAAGCTGCGGGTACCCAGCACATCGATCCATTCCGCGGTGGACGGACGCCGGATCTCCACTCGATCGCCGGGTTTAAAATTATTTCCATTGGCAACCGTTAATGCCATAGCATTTAGCGGTACATAATCCTGTGTAACCTCCGTTTTAGCACCAACTATTTTATCATTCTTTCCCACTATTCGTATCAGCGCATCTCGGCCGACGCCCATTCCCAGCACCACCGTTTCACCGGCAGCGCCGGACCCACGCAGTACAATACCCGATTGGCGGATGACCAGCTGGCCGCTTATTGCATAGATTCCTTTTTGAAGCAACACCGCACCGCGGAACCCATCATTATCCGGGCGAAGCGCAGCTACATAATCAATGGCCGCCTGGATACTTGCCGTAGCGTCTCCAGCCTTAACAGGTACTACGGCCTTTACCGGCACCAATGGTATCGCTGCTTCAGATGCTTTGTAGCCACAATAAGAATAATCCGGGATACGGTCCCCCGTTATGGAATCTGCATTATAAATGAGCTGCCCTTTTTCAACGGAAACGGGTAATATAGGTTTTGTCGGCTTCGGTTTTTGTCCGTTTGCTGCAACAAACACGAAACTCAATAGAAGAGATAAGAAAAATTTCATCGCTGATCATTTATCAATGCCTGACAAAGCTACTATTTATCACACAGGCAAAATGCTTTTTCACTGATAACCGGTTTGTGAGGACACGAACCGTGGCGTGAGAAACCGAAACATCTCTCTTCAATTATTGAGACCCTTCGGCTCCACTACGTTGCGCTCAGGGTGACGGAAAAAGAAGCGCAGTTTTCAGCCATCAGCTTATAATCGTTACAAGTCCCGTTGTTGCTGATTTAAACCCATGCGTCTATTTAAACGACGACAAGGGCTTCCCATTTTCCGGCGTTACGGTCTTCAATACCACTAACCCATTCAGATAATTTTCGATATTGCTATAGCCGTTTTTAGCAATAGCCGCAGCATCGGATGCCTTATTGGGATTCAGTCCCATCTTCTTTTCAACAGCATCCGGTATGCCATCATTATCTGAATCCTTATAAGGCGTGCCTTTATAATCCGGGTAACCGCCTACCTGGGCGATATCGGAGATGATACCGTTCTTATAAGAATCGGCCCGCAACCGGCGTTTCAGGAATTTTGATACCGGCGCAGTGTGTGCGTCCGGACTATACGTGATTGTTCCCGTCCGTACATCTTCCACGATCCGTTTGTCTACCGCATCTCGTACCGGTAACAACGCTCCTGCATTTTGCAGTACGTAACCGTATGCATCAGCCGCAGACAACACCGGAAAGGCCGCTATGGGAAACGGCTGGTCAACCCGTATCTGCTGCAGGTATGTTGCAGCATCTTTTACATCTTCCAGTTGTACCCCGCCATCCCAGTTATCCTTTGTTACGCGCCCGTTCCCTTCTACAATATTCCCGTTCACATAAGCTTTTCCAAACACCAGGCTGTCCTTAAATGCCCTGCCGGATTCCGGCTTTAAAATACGGTAGCCGATCGGCCGGTCTTTGGGTGTAATGGGCCCCGGTTTGTAATAGTTGTTGATAAAGTTATACAGCGATTTATTATCACCGCCGTCCGCACTACGGTTCCACCAGTTAAAGATCACGTTATTCACAAACCCAAAATCGCCATCCATACCTACTGAGGGATTCCTGGCAATATTGTTTGCCCAGAGGTTGCGCATAAAGGTACTGTTACGACCGCCAATAGTGCTGCCGAAAGCATGGTTATACGTATCCAGTGCTTCTGAAAAAATGGAGTTCTGGATGGTCACATTTACGGTGGGCAACTTCTCTCCTTTGCCGTCTGCCTTGCGGTCGTATACATGGCGGTAGATGCTCATGTTCTCATCCAGTCCCCAGCTGGCAGATACATGATCAATGATAATATTCCCCACGGGATTACCGCCCAGGCCATCATCCCGCCGGGTCACTTCTGTGGCACCGCGCCGGAATCGCATAAAGCGGATGATGACATCATGCGTATCGATGAGCACCGATTCACCGGCAATACACACGCCATCACCCGGTGCGCTTTGTCCCATAATGGTGATATACGGAGCACGGATGCTTACCGGACTTTTTAACCGGATGATGCCCGCTACATTAAAAACAATGATCCGCGCCCCGCCCTGCTCGCAGGCCCAGCGGAAACTACCGGGACCACTGTCGTTCAGATTCGTCACCACCAATACGTTTCCGCCCCTCCCGCCCGGCGTATAGGCCCCGCCGCCTTCAGCGCCGGGAAAGGCGGGTAGTGTTGCTTTTATCAGATCCGTTGGTTTGGAAGCCCAGGGTGCAAAGGGCCTGCCTTGCTTTGCATCGGCTTCAACAGCCGGTAATGCTTTTTCCCAGGCGGCATCGGATAATTTGCGGTAACCGGCTATTACGGCATCGGCAGAATCTTCAACGGATTTGGGTATCACCGGGTATTGGGCAGTAGCCTGTTGTTGTAAACCCAGCAGGCTTATAAAACTAAAAAGACAGAACCACTTTCTTTGCATGTAATTATTCGTTTTTTTAGAGCTTGACCATTAGCATATGCGGCGAGCCGCGGGCTCTCCATCTCCGTTGTCAACTTTTCAGCAACGAACTGAAGTTCATTGCTGAAACATACGATCGAGGCGATGCCTCTTGCAACATCGCACATCGATTTTATCTTTACTTCTTACCAATAATCACTCCTTCCAACAACGTCATTTTGAAGGCACCACGTTTTTGATATTCACCACGCTGTTCAGGTAATTCTCGATATTACTGTAACCGTTCTTTGCAATAAGCTGCGCATCGGAAGCGTTATTGGGATTTAATCCTGCCTTTCTTTCATAATCATCCGGCATGCCGTCATTATCGGAATCTTTGTAAGGTGTTCCTTTATAATCCGGGTAGCCGCCGGCCTGACAGGGATCGGTGATGATACCTATTTTATAGGAATCGATCGGAAGCCGCCGGTGCTCAAACTGTGTTTTGGGTAGCGGGCAAGCCGGTACATTATTTATTTTTCCCGTTTCAACCTGTTTTACAATACGCGCATCCACTGCATCGCGTTTGGGGAGTGTAGCGCCAGCATTTGCCAGCACATAGCCTTTGGCCGTCTGTGCATCAAGGATCGTCAGCGCCGGCATGATCAGCGGTTTTGATTGACGGATATAGTCGGTGTACTCACCGGCATTTTTTTCTTCTTCCACCTGCACCCCACCATTCCAGTTATCTTTGGTCACTTCCGGATACCCTTCCATCACATTGCCGTTTACATAGGCCCGGCCATATACCTTGTATTTTAATTTGCTGCGCCCGCTTTCCGGCTTTAAGATCCGGTGCCCTACGTTATTATCCTTTGGCGTTGCGGGGCCCGGTTTAAAATAGTTGTTGATGATATTGAACTGTGCACGGTAATCGCCGCCATCGATAGAACGGTGTACCCAGTTAAATACGACGTTGTTCACAAAATTGAAGATACCATTCCAACCTACTGAAGGGTTACGGCCCGTATTATTGGCCCAGAGGTTTCGCATAAAACTACAGTTTTCCCCTCCCAATGTGCTGCCAAACGCATGATTCCAGGTATCCAGCGATTCTCCAAAGATAGAATTCTGGATCGTGATATTCACCGTTCCGAATTTATCCTCAATTTTTCCTGTACTATCATTGTACATGTGGCGGTACATGCTCATGTTCTCATCCAGTCCCCAGGTAGCGGACACGTGATCGATCATGATATTGCCAATGGGGTTACCACCGATGGCATCATCTCTTCTGCCCACCCAGGTTTCGCCGCGGCGGAAACGCATATACCGGATGATCACATCATGGGTATTGATCCACACGGTTTCTCCCGCAATACAAATGCCATCACCCGGTGCGGTTTGTCCCGCTATCGTAATATACGGTGCTCTTACAATCACCGGCGATTTCAGCCGGATGATCCCCGCCACATTGAATACCACCACCCGGGCGCCGCCCTGCTCACAGGCCCAGCGAAAGCTTCCGGGTCCGTCGTCATTTAAATTTGTAACAACAATTACACGTCCGCCACGACCGCCTCTTACAAACTTACCACCGCCCTCCGCTCCGGGAAAGGCCGGAATATCGGCATACGGCAGCTCATCATAGCGCGATGCCCAGGGAATATAGGGGCGGCCTTCTCGTGCTTCCTTGTCAATGATCGGGTAAGCAATAGCCCACATAGAGTCCGAATGTTTTTCGGCGGCTTCGAGCAATGCTTTGGAACGGGCCTGGTCTTCTTGTGGTATTTTGGGGTATTGGGCATAGGTTACGGAAGCCATGCAACAGGCCACCAACACACTTGCTAAATTTATAAATTTCATCCTCCTGCTTTTAATATCCTGGTTATCGATTATTTCTTTATCAGACGCTTTTTTATAACAACACCTATGGAATTTTTTAAATAATTATCTAAAATACATTTTAAAATATAACAGTCTGCTCAACGTGTATCGCGTGTAGCACACCACCATTCCAAACAGATCCCGGGCCTGCAAAGCCGCTTTTGTTTTACTCTCTGTAATCAAATGTTCCGGCGGCATTGTTATAATCCTTCCAGCCAACAGTTTGTTTCAGCCAGGGGTTATTGCTTAAAATAGTTGCCGTTAAGCCGGATACATAATAATTGGACCGGAAATTAATAGACAACGGGTTATTGGAAGCGTCTTTATCCATGGGCTGATCGGTACTAACCACCTGCAGATTGTTATCAAAAAACGTTTTCAAATTGTTTAACTGTGTTGTAAAATTGGACGCATCCGGATCACAAAGTATCGTAGTACGGGTTGCCAGTAAGGGGTCTGCCGTATTGGATAATACGGTCTTATACTGCCACAGCCTACCGGTACGCGCCGTTCCGTTAACAGGATTAACGCCCAGCTTGGCACAGGTATTTTCGCCCAGCGATGTACCACCATCATACAGCAACCAACGCTGCGCATCCCAGAAGCGTTTGCCTTCATAGGCCAGTTCTACCCTGCGCTCATACAAACAGGCTTCAATAGCAGCATATTTACTGCCGGGCGTGCCTAACCCAAAGTTATTTGCCGGAGAGATACCCACCCGCTCCCTTATTTTACTTAAATAGACAACCGCATTGCCGATATCGCCCTTTGCAGCATAACATTCAGCAATGTTGAGCAATAACTCTGCATACCGGTATTCAAAAATATCCGTACCGGAATATGCCAACCCTGCTGCGGTACTTGCTCCGGTAAGATTCGACATTTTCCGAACGATTGCCGGACTGGATACCTGGTTGCCATCGCTATAGGTTTGTTTATTTCCGGCAGACAGCCACCGATACAACCAGATCGTATCATTACCGGCCTCTTTTAACGGCCACCGGCTGCCTGAAAATGCAAACGTCCGGTAAAAACGGGGATCCCGGTTCAGGAAGAAATGTAAAGAGTCATACCCATTTGCTATCGTCGGGCGCGAACCATCTGCCAACGGGAACAGATCGATCATTTCTTTTGGAGCCGAAATACCACCGGCACCGGTTTGTTTAACAACACGGATACTCCGCTCCCAACCGTTATTTTCCACACCCGATGAAGCCACCGAATTGGAAAGCAACCGGATGATAATGGCTTCCTTATCGTTCAGTTTTGTATCATTAATATACCACATATCACTCCACTCCTTAGCCGTTTTTCCATATAAACCTTTACCTGCTGCGGTTAAAGCAGTTTCAGCTACAAGCCCCGCATCCAATGCCTTCTGCCAGCGCTCATTACCAGCATTATCCCAATCCTTATTAAATAACGGGCTGGCATAGGCCAGCAGCACCCGGCTCTTCATGGCAAGGGCCGCGCCACTTGTAAAACGTCCATAATCGGCGGCGCCCCATGCAGCAGGCAACAACGCCGCGGCAGAATCAAAATCGGAGATGATCTGCGTTACCAGTTCGGAGGTGGTGGCCCGGGGATGTTTTATGGATGAATCCAGCGCCGACGCATTTTCTGTAGTTGTTACAATCGGTACTCCGCCATACACACGCATCAGATCAAAGTACTGCAGCCCTCTTAAAAAGAGCATCTGGCCTCTCGCCTTCTTTTTAAAATCATCGGATAAGGCCTGCCCCTTTTCGCCGATCTTCTCCAACAGGAAATTGGCGTTCTTAATACGGGTATAGGGCACGTTTGCCGGATTCACGCCCAGCTGCGTTCCATAATACGCATCGGCCTGCGACGCATCTGTCAGCTGCTTCTGAGGATTTGTATAATCGGTTACGGTTCCACCCATTTCTTCGGTAGACCGTGTCCGGGTGTCGTTATATAACCCCACCACACTGAGTACCGGCGATTTGTAGGCCGAGAAGAAATCATAATAAAGCCGGTCGATATACCACCCTGTTAATGTTTCGTTGGCAAAAATATTTTCATCATATTTATCATAGCTTTTCATGTCTTCCAGGAAGCTTTTCTTGCAACCTGCGGCAAGCACAAAAGCTGCGATTAGGAAACAGAAGATTTTTATACTTTTCATGATCTTATTAAATCTAAAGTGAATATTGTCTGTTAAAAGGAGGCATTAATTCCAAACGACCAGGTGCGCAATGTAGGATATGAAACTTTGGGATCATCATACATATTGCGGTATTTGTCGGGGTACGGGTTATAAAAATCCCAAAGGTTAAACCCTGCCAGGCTTACCCGGAGCGAACTCATTTTGAGCTTCCGTGCAAAGTCTCTCGGAAGTGTATACCCCACCACCAGGCTGCGTACAAAGCTCCGGAAGTTGGAAATCTGCCAAAAATCAGACTGGAAGCCGTTATAGCTATAGTAGGCTACGTTTGGCCATCTGCCATTGGCATTATCGGTACTGTCGTACATATTGTTCAGATAAGACTCCTTTGCCCAAAACACCTGTCCGGAACTGGTGGGTTGTTTTATGTAATCAATGCTGTTATAGCCTCCCCAGGAAGTAGCAATCTGCGTACTTAATGTAAGGTCCTTCCATGAAAAACTCAGGTTTGCAACAAATCCCTGTGTTCTGTTCCTATTTACCAGTTTTGTTTTATCCTGCCCATCATCCTTGATCTGGCCGTTTGGTCCGGCTATTGTTTGGCTATTGGCATCCAAGGCACCGCCCAAATCCTGATATGCGAGCATTCCTTTTTTCAGACCGGATTTTGTAATGATGTCAAAATAAGCCGGCGTAGTGCCTGCTGCAGTTGCACGATCGGTGAGGTATTGCCAGTAAGCATCGATGTCACCATCGGTACGTAGCAGCCCGTCTCCGGCGGATGTACCTTTCCAAACCAGGTATCCCCAGGAAGGAAGTATCGTAGATCCGCCCTCTATGTTCGTTATATTAGCCGGGTAGCCAAAAGCGACCGGGGTCCATTTCTTTATTTTATTATCACTGGTTCCGAAATTGATACCAATCGAATAGCCAAAGTCTCCAACGTGGTCCTTCCATGTTGCGCTCAGTTCAGATCCCCACGATTTTATAATCCCATAATTCTGTTCTGCAAAACCCCCACCTACTGAAATGGGTACTCCCACCATTCCGGCCATGGACATCAGCAGGTCGTAGTTATAATCCCAGTAGCGGTCATAGGACAGCGACAACCGGTTTTTAAGCACATTCACATCAACCCCGATGTTCTTTTTGATATCGCCATCCCATCTCACATCCCTGTTTGGCGTGGCATCCGGTGTTAACCCGTTGGTTAACGTACCGCCATTCGAACCAAATACCATTCCCTTATCAGATGCATAGGTAAATGTTTGCATCCAGCGCCAGGCTTTCAGGTTATCCTTTCCAGACTTACCGATGGAGCCCCGGATCTTCAAAAAATCGATCCAGCGAACCGCATCAGCAAACCAGTTCTCGCGCGACACGATCCAGCCGGCGGACGCGCTGGGAAAAAAGGCCCAGTAATTCTCCGGAGCAAATTTCACAGAAGCATCCTGCCGGAATGCAAACTGCAGTAAATACTTGTTATCATAATCATAATTCAGGCGCCCTAAATACCCCAGGCTTCCCAGATCCGTTTTGTATACATAGCTGTTCGAAATATTCAGTGTGCCTGCAGAGGGCGACGAGCCGTTATATGCACCATAAATGGGTACATCATAAATCATAAACTTCTTTACATAGTTCTGTACCCCTTTTTCTGCAGACACCATTGCCGAAATGCTATGCTTTCCAAATTTCCGGTCGTAGTTAATAAAGAAATTCGCCTGCTGTACTTTACCGATTACATCAGAATAGCGGACCGTAGAACGGTTGTTATTAATCCCGCTCATCCAGTTTGCAGCCGAATCCCGGTACAAATGTGTTCCGGCCTTGTCTGTATTTTTCTGCAGCCCCAGCAATAATCCCAGCATTGCCTGGTCATTATTATACGTAGAATAGTTGAGACCATACGTTCCTTTCAGCGACAGGCCTTTAATAAAGGGCACATCATATTGCAACGAAAAATTAGCTGCATACGACTGGTTATCATCCTTCGTAAAGGAGCCATTATCCAGCATCGCAAAATAGTTCCAGCCCGAAATATTATTCTGCCCTACCGGTGTGGAAGATGCTTTTGCAGGACCCAGGGCCGGGGAAACAAAATAGTTTTGCCCGCCAACGCTGTATTCCCAGGGAATGTATTTAGGCATATGCGCTAAAACGGCATAATCCGTTTGCTCCGCTCCCGACGTGTAAGCACCATCGTTGATGCTGATCTTTGTAAATGATTTTTCTACCACTGCGCTGTTCGCAGACACGGTTGCTGACAACTTCAGGTTATTTGCTACCTTAACGTCTACCCCCGTTCTAAAGGACCATTTATTATAATCCTGGCTGCCTAAATTCGGCTGCTGTGTATAATAGCTTGCTCCGGCAAAATATGTAGCCCTTTCTGAACCTCCGCTTACATCAACGGAATGCTGCATTGCCCCGCCCGCTTTCCAGGCCTGTTTCAGCCAATCGTAATTCAGCGTTTTAAGCTCTTCCAGCTCAGACGGATCGAAAAAATTATTTGGTGCCCATCCCGCAGAACGGCCAAACCGGTTGGCGAAGATGCCGTATTCATACGCACTCATTGTTTTACCAAAACTTACAGCATCATTGTATTCAAATTTACCTGCATAAGATATTTTCGGCGCACCGATCTTCCCTCTTTTTGTCTTCACCAGGATGGCCCCCTGTGAAGCCCTTGAACCATAAATAGAGGCCGCTGCATCCCGCAACACGGTAATGCTTTCTACCTGGGAGGGATCGAGGTTGTTAAACTGATCGAGGGTTGGCAAACCGGTATTGGGATCCAGCTGGATGATATCGTCAATGATCACCAGTGGCACCGGGCTGTTGCCGTCCTTGCTGAAGCCAAAATTCTGCCGGATACTCAGTGTTGCATTCTCTCCCGGCCGCTGACTGCCACCGGTTACGTTCAACCCCGGGATCTGCCCCTTGAGTGCTTCAGCAATACTGCTTACGGGGAAATCTGAAATTTTTCCCATGTCAACAGTAGCCACAGATCCGGTAAGGTTCTCCCGCTTTTGACTTCCATACCCGATCACCACTACTTCATCCAGTTTATTCTCCTGTCTTTGCAAAAGAATTTTCACGGGTGCCTGCGTTGAAGGATCTACATAAAGCTCTCCATAGTCATAGCCAACATGCGAATACTGCAAGGTTGCACCGCCCGCAGGTATGTTCATGGTAAAGCTGCCCTGGCTGTTGGATACGGCAGACTGTGGCCCATTCTTCACCTTTATAGTTACCCCCACCACTGCTTCACGGGTAGAATCATCTACCACCTGGCCGGTTATCGTTTTTGTTTGAGCGCCGGCATATAGCCCCCAACAACTAATCGTTAATACAAATACGACTCTTAAAATAGTCTGATAAAACATATGGCTTTGCTGTTTTTATTTTATGGTTCTGGTTGCTGTTTATTGCTTTTGACGGGTCTTTATCCGTTCCTGCCAGGCTTTGCTTTCTTTATTTACATCGTAGCCCCTGGAAGAAAGATAGTTATTGATACGCCCCTTATATTTACCGAACCAGGCGTGTTTTTTTTCTGAGGATCCGGCATCCATGGCATGCTCCCTTGCCTCAGCAAGTGCCTCCATAATAAATTTTTGCTCCTCGGTTGTAAGCCGGGAAATCATATCCAGATACCCTTTATAAGTAATAGGCAGCACATTATAAGTCATCCCGTTCTTTATACCATCGATCTGCGCTGTTGTGAGCATGGAAGTAAGATTTTGCATATAATGCTGATGTAGCTGACGGCGGGCTTCTTCTGTTTCAGCAGTTGCTTCATTTATTTTTTTTGTAACCGCCTCCTTATCAGTTTTAGTTTCCTTAATACTCCGGATCGCCGCTTCCTGTTTTTCATCAAGCTTACTTAACTCAATATACTGTGCCGCAACCGTTGCCTGTGCCTTATAAAACAGGGCCGAATCTTTCAGCCCCAGCGCTGCCACAATCTTATACGCCCGTTGTTCAATTGCCTGCCGGTAAGCCCTGTCTCCACCGGCATTCTGTGCATATAAAACCGACAAACTAAAAATTGTAAAAACAACAATTAATGCACTTTTCGTAAAAATACCCCTGCTTTTTTTTCTGTAAAAAAAATACGTCATGACAATCGCTATTTGGCTGAAATCCTTATCTAAAAATCTGACATTAAAAGTAAAACGCCGGAAGCCGCTGTGCAATGTACGGTTTCACTAATAAAATGGAAAATATTCCTATTCTCCGCAACGGTTTGCGTAATGGGTAATCATGCAAACAGCATGGTCAAAACAGAAGAGCCCCCGGAACATACCGGGCCGCTGCACCTGTTCCTTTAAATTCCGGGAGGCTTATTTTACCAGCACCTGCACCGTGGCCGGCTTCAGCCCGGGAGATGTTACGGTAATAACAGAGCGGCCTTTTTTTAGTCCTTTTAATACCGCCAGTCCCAACCCATTATATACCCCGCGCCGGTCGGTTTGAAAGGGCCGCAGATCTGCCTGATAGCCATTGTCCATTGCCACCACTTTTGTTACGGGGGTTGTGGCCACCCGCACTTCATTCTGCGCATCCGGAACCAGGTTGCCATCCTTATCTAAAATACGGATGGTTACAAATGCATAATCGTCTTTATTGAATTGCAACACCCTGTTTTCTATTTCCAGTGCGATTTGAGCCGGGGCTCCTGCAGTGCGTACATAGCGTTCCCGGAAGATTTTTCCGTTCCTGCGGGAGACCACTTTCAATTCCCCGGGTTCGAAGGGTACCCGCCATAGCACATGAAAGGCCGTATCGCTCTTGTGTTGTACGCCCAGGGAACGGCCGTTCAGAAATAACTCGGCCTCGTCGGCCTGACTGTAATATACTTTTACATCCACTGTTTGTCCGCTCTTCCAGTTCCAATGCGGCGCTATATGCAGCACGGGCTTATTGGTCCACTCGCTTTGGTACATATAATAAACATCCTTCGGAAAGCCGGCAAGGTCCACAATACCATAATAAGAACTCCGGGCGGGATAAGGATACGGTACCGGCTCGCCCAGGAAATCGAATCCCGACCAAACGAACAGGCCCGATAAATAATCATGCTTTTTGATGATGCGCCAGGTTTGTTCGTGTGTAGAGCCCCAGTAAGCGGCTACATTGTCATAGGCAGAAACCGTGTAATCGGCGTTTCCGTTTTCAACAAATTTAAATTTCGAGCTCGAAGGCCAGAGCCTCAGTGAATCGGCAGGCCCATCGTAATATCCGCGGGTAGCCAGGCCGGATACATTTTCTGTTGCGATGAACTTTTCGCCGGGATAGTTTTTGGGAAAATCTTCATAGGCTTCGATGTGATAATTCAGGCCAATCACATCTAATGCTCCTGATTGATAAATAAAATTTTTATCGGGCCGGTTCTCGCTCAATGCACAGGTAACCGGCCTTGTGGTATCCAGCGTTTTTACAATATCGACTAGTTCTTTTGCAAGGGTGATGCCCGTAGCATCGAACTGCTCTCTTATTTCGTTACCAATACTCCACATAAACACGCTGGGATGATTACGGTCTCGCTTTACCATATGCTCCAGATCGCGCCGGTGCCATTGCGGAAAATCGCTGTAATAATCGTACTTGTTTTTCTTCTTAGCCCACATGTCAAAGGATTCATCCATCACCAGGAACCCCATCTCATCGCAAAGATCCAGAAACTGCGGATCCGGCGGGTTGTGCGCAGTGCGGATGGCATTTACCCCCATCTCCTGCATAATACGCAGTTGCCGGCGCGCCGCCGACCGGTTAAAGGCCGCACCCAATGCCCCAAGATCATGGTGCATGCAAACGCCCTTTATCTTCATGGGTATCCCGTTCAGTGAAAAACCCTTTTGCGCATCGAAGGCAAAATAGCGCACTCCGAAAGTGGTGCTCCACTCATCTGTTTGCTGTATACCATCGAATATTTTGAACACCGCTTTATAAAGCCTGGGAGTTGTTACGGACCATAATGCGGGGTCCTTCAACGCCGTTTTAAACCGGAAACCACCGGTTGCCGCCTCGGGCGTACCGTTGACCACTGCAATCTGCCTGCCGGAAGGATCAAAAAGCAAGCAGGTTACTTTTATTGCTGATTTACGGGCCGCAAGGTTCAACACTGCTGATGTGGCATTGAATTCCACCTGCCCCCTGTCATCCCGGGTAGTATATACAAAGGTTCCCCAACGTTCAAAAGCGATCTTTCCGGTGATCACCAGGCGGGTGTTCCTGTAAATACCGGAACCCGTATACCACCTTGAATTAGGCTGCCGGCTGTTATCGACTCTTACAGCAACGGTATTTTTTTGTCCCCCCCGCCGGATATAAGGTGTCAGATCATAATCAAAGGAAGTATACCCATACGGCCATTTCCCCAGGTAATGTCCGTTGATCCACACTTCGGCATCCCGGTAAACACCGTCAAACTCAATCCGGATATTGTTTCCGGCCGTAACCCCATCCAAGGTAAACGTTTTCCGGTACCAGCCGGTTCCTCCGGGCAATGCACCACCGGCATTTCCTGCGGGATGGGTAGAATCAAACCGGCCCTCAATACTCCAGTCATGGGGAAGGTTCAGCTGCCGCCATGCACTGTCATTGAATGCCGGTTCTTTCCAGGAGGCTGCATCGCCCAAACGAAAACGCCAGCCTTTATTAAAATCAATGACCCCGCGGGGGGCCTGCTGCGCAGCGGCAACGGTGATCCACAACAAGCCAATACTTAATGATAACAGGTACTTCATTTTCTTTTTTAAAAACCTCACAGGTCTATTCGTTTGCAAAACGCACCGCACTTTTTCCTTTATCCGCCGAAGTAGCCACCGCAATACCCCGCTGATCCTTATGGTCTACCGCGCAGTAAAAATGATAGACCACGCCCTTATATTTTACCACACAGGACTTGTGCGCATATTTCTGATCAAAAGGTTCCGTAGAACGGATCAGGTCCTCCCCTTCCCAATCTGTCCAGTGTACCAGGTCGTACGAACAGGCGAACCGGTTAAAGGTTTCATTCTTCCGGCCCTCCCAGAACGCGCCGAAGTAAAACAGCACCCAGAGGTCGCCCATTTTCTGCAGTACCCCATCTCCCGTAATACCGATGCGGTGATGTACCACGGGGTCGACCAGATAGCGTTTCCAGTGCACCATATCGTTCGACACCGCCATACCAATACGCTCAAACCAGCGCCATTTGGGCGTATTGTGGCTGGTATCGCCATTGGCATTGTAATACATCACAAAGGGATAGCCCAGGCTTTTCTTTTTGTCCCATATCACCGAGCTCTTGTACAACTTTACATTTTCCCACCAGCGCACATCCGGATCCGTAGGTTTTAATACCGGTTCTTCAAGCGTACTCCATTCATGCGGCCGGGCGATATCCTTCGCGGTATAGGCCATACCAACAGACAGTGCTCCGGCCTCATAGCCCGGTGTGTGTCCGCCGATATAACTCATCCAATAATTTCCATTGTATTTTTCTGCATTATAACTGCCCCCCCAGGTGGGATCAATCAGCGACACATAACCCGCTTTCTGATAGCCATCCCATTTTAAGGAATCACCTGCTTTGGACAACATTTTTCCAAGGGCTGTCCAGTGCAGCAAATCACTGCTTTGGGCCAGTAAGGTCTCGTACCCATCGCCATCAAACTCGATATAGGACATATACCATTTCCCGTTTTTGCGGAACACGGTAGGACAGTCCAGCTTTTTTGACGGATTACCGGGGGCCAGTACCAACCCGTATTTATAGGGCGTTTTTACGGCCTCGTATACCTGTTGCATTACGGCCTGCGGCACGTTCCTTTGCTGCGCACCGGCAATAGCGCTTAATAAAATACATCCAATGAGTATAAATGCTTTCATTATTTTTTCGTTGCGGTGAAACGATAACTGCCCGATCCTGTTTTTACAGGAGCTTTATCATATTCCGGTGGAAAATAAACCGTAGCCGTGGTATTGGCAGGAATGACCACATGGATGGTGAGCTGGTCTCCTTCCTTCTCCCAGCGCACCTTTATCAACCCGCGTACGGAATGATAGCTGGCTTCGGCATGATCAATGGTGCCCACCGGATGCGGTTTTATTTCAATGTCTTTAAATCCTACAGAACCTTCGGCCTGCCGGATGCCGCAAAGACCGGAATAAAACCATTCCATCAGGTGCCCCAGCATAAAGTGATTATTGGATACCGAAGACAGCGCGGCCCAGGACTCCGTAAGCGCAGTAGCCCCATGCGCCAGCTGGTAACCGTACCCCGGTACATCACTGCGGTTGTTCATATCATAGATCACATTACTGTAGCCCGCGTCTTCCAGGGCACGCAATACATAGCGGTAGCCCACATCTCCACCGGTAAGGGCGTTGTTGCGGCCGCGGATGTCCTTTACCAGGTTCTGCACCACGGCATCCCGGTATTGCGGCTCCACCAGGTTCATATACAGGGCCATGGCATTAGCGGCCTGGCTGCCGGTAGCATATTGGCTGGTTTGCCGGTTAAAGTATTTCTCGTTGAAGGCCGTCTTTACTTCGTTGGCCCAGTTTTCAAATAACGGCACATCGGTGTCGATTCCCAGCAATGCCGCCACTTTTGAAAGGATGGTCAGGTTGTAGTAGTAGGTGGCGGTGGCCGTAACGCCCATCGGTGTCAGCTGCGAAACGCCGGGATGTTCCGGACCGATATCATACCAGTCGCTGAGACCGAATGCGAGGATATGATTTTTAGATTTTGCTTTCAGATATGTCACATATTTCTTCATCATCGGGTAGGCCTCCTTCAGCAGCGCCGTATCACCGTACCACTGAAAGGCATACCAGGTAAAGATCACACCCGCGCTCCCCCATTCCGGTGAATCACGGAAACCACCGTCAAACTGTACATATTCGGGCGCAATGTCGGGGATCAGCCCTTCTTCCGTTTGGGCGTTGATCATATCCCTCACCACTTTTTTACAAAGCGCCGCAATGTCGTAATTGTATTGTACGGAACTGCCCATCAGGTGTGTTTCTTCCAGCCAGCCGAGTTTTTCGCGATGCGGACAATCCGTAAATACGCTTACCATATTGCTGCGGATCGCCCAGCGGATCAGGTCATTTGTTTTATTGAACAACGTGTTGGAACTATTGAACGTGCCGATTTCGGGAGCGCTGTTCCGGATGTGCAATCCTTTCAGCTCTTTCATTACAGGCAGCCCGGAAGCATTCTCCGCCGGCGCGGCACCTTCCACCTGCACATAGCGAAATCCATAATAGGTAAAACGGGGCTGCCATTCTTCTACGCCATCTCCTTTAAGCACATAGGTGTATAGATGCGGCGACCCGGTGGCTTTTTGATTCGCCGTGCCGTCTTTATTGATCAGTTCTGCCGGCCGCAGCCGGATGGTATCGCCTTTTTTACCGGTAACTTTTATTGCCGGAACGCCTGAAAAATTCTGTCCCAGATCATACACGCAGGTATCGGCCGCTATTTGTTTTTGGGAAACCGGCCTAAATGTCTGCAGGATCCGCACCGGTTCTGCCGGCTGTGCCTGCAACTGTGGCGGACCGCTGGTTACCATAGCTTCCGTCCAGCCGGTGTCATTAAACTGCGGGCGGTCCCAGCCAGTCTTTTCCCGGTTGGCATCATAATCTTCCCCGCCATAGATGCTGGAAAAGTAAATGGGCGACTCTGCGGTTTTCCAGCTGTTGTCGGAAACAACAATCGCAATAGAGCCGTCTTTATATTCGATCAGTAATTTCGCGATCATCTTCGGGAACCCATATGCTCCTGTCAGCTTCCGGTAGCGCTCACCGGGAATATAATAAAATCCATTGCCCAGCATCACGCCTACCGCGTTGCCGCCCTTTTGCAACTGAGCGGTAATATCGAAGGTTACATACTGTGCATGCTTTGTATACTGCGTCCATCCGGGATCCAGGAAATGATCCCCTGTTTTTTTGCCGTTCACATACAGTTCAAAATGTCCCAGTCCGCTGATAAAAGCGGTAGCCTGTTTTACGGGTTTGGTTACACTGAAGCTTTTGCGCAGCAATGGTAATACATCCGGGCGTTTGCCCCATTCTTTCTTACCATTGCCATGTGCAAAGGGCACCATGATGCCGGAGTCGGCCACTACATCCCGCGCGATCCATTGCGCACCGGACCAGTCTGCAATATTCAGTAACCCCATCTGCCACTGTGCCGGTTTGCTGAAGGAAGAAGCCCGCCCGTTTGCATCCCAGGTCATCACCTTCCAATAATATTTTTTGCCGGCAACAAGCGGCTTACCGGCGTACCGGATCTGGATGGACGCATCTGAATACACCTTCCGGGAATCCCATACATTGCCCATATCTTTTTTCAGCAGCACCGGGTCATCGGCCACCAGGATGCGGTAGGCCGACTGGCGCGCATTTTGTTGCACACTGTTCAACTCCCAGCTCAGCCGGGGATGCGGGTCTTCCACTCCCAGCGGATTCTGCAGGTATTCACAACGAAGGTATCCCGCTCCTAACTGGGCGTTGCCCAAAAGACCGGTTAAAAGAAGCCAACTAAAAACAAACCATTTTTTCATGTGTCAATCGTTTTACTGGATGTTGATGCCGGATACGACCGGGCCCTTTCCGTTCCAATTGCCGGAACGGGTAAATTTAACCGGAATCCGCTGTTTAACCATCCTGTTGTCTCCTGCATCATTATAATTGCCACATCGCGTCTGCATGGACACGGTTGCTGTAAAAAAAATCCGGGTTGCAGCAATCGCTTTCATACACCGTTTCTTAACCAACCCTAAAGATTCGATTTTTTCTGTAAGAACAGCTGTAGAATTCGACTATAATGATGTAGGATCTTGCTACCCTGTTAATTCCTTATTATTTTTCCGGGATCATTCAACAGACGCGTTGCCGCCTTATATACGGTTAGTACGGCTTCCGGGGTTTCGCGGGTTCCCAGCCGGTTTATAGCAATCACATACCGGTACAGGTCGTTTGTAAACGTAATGGTATGATTTCCGCCCGATCCCTGTGCTTCAAAAACACCGTTATACAATACCAGTTCCGGTTCCTGCTTCCGGCTCTTCAAATTCCAGCATGCATAACGCCATTGACCTCCGGCCAGCTCATCGATCCGTACCCGGTAGCGTTTGGTAACGATCTTATACAGGGGGGCGGCAAATTGTTGCAGCGAAGGCGGAAGCTGCTGTTTATCTTTTTGTATGGCGCTTTCCAGGAGTATCTTTTCTTTTTCCGACTGGTAGTTAACGGCCGTTATGCCGCCTGCATCGTTCATCCAGAGCACACCATTATCCAGCATCAGGCCTCTCCAACCCACGGCCGACCAATCATCCGTTTTTGACCCGGCGATCCGGCGCAGCAATTCCCCGTCAAAAACCGTATTAAAACGGGTAAGCATTTCCGCCTTATTTTTTACGTCGGGCAGCGGATAGGTTCTTCTTAAGGGATAAACGACCATGGCGGCAATCTGCCGTTCGTCACCGGAGCTTGCGGCCCGGATCAATTTATGTACCACCGTTTGCTGAGCGCCGCTCAATCCATTCGATTGTGCATACAGCACCAGCGATGTTTTTAAAAACAACCATACAAGAAGGATGTGGTATTTCATAGGGGTCAAGTTAAAAAAAATCAGCGGAAGACCTGCATATAGAGCAGCCTATTTTCGGAAATGAACAATACCGGGTCATTGATGCGTTTGCGGCAACCACGGCTTAAAAATAGAATGTCCTGCATGGAGTGTATAAAAAAAACGTTTAAATTTGAGCAGCGCCCGCATCTGCAGCATTCATTTTTCCACTTAAAAAACAGCAATATGAATCCCATCAAAAAAGAAGATATCCGCCAGGAAGTATTTGATCTTTATGATGATTATGCGCATAACCGGATCGACCGGAGAAGCTTCGTGCAACGGCTTTCCACCTATGCCATCGGCGGGCTTACGGTTCCGGCACTCATGAGTTTTTTAATGCCGGATTATGCAACCACCGCGCAGGTAAACCCCGGGGATACCCGGGTAAAAACAACATATATCCATTACGATTCGCCAAAGGGCGGCGGATCTATTAAGGCCTTGCTGGCATGGCCGGAAGGATTGAAAAAGAAAACCGGCGGTGTGGTTGTGGTACACGAAAACCGCGGGTTGAACCCCTATATAGAAGATGTAGCAAGAAGGGTGGCGCTTGCAGGATTTGTTGCACTTGCCCCCGATGCATTAACGCCACTAGGAGGCTACCCCGGCAATGATGATGCCGGGCGAGACCTCCAGGCCAAGCGCGACAAGAACGAAATGCTGGAAGATTTTATTGCGGCTGCGGAGTATTTGAAAACCCAACCCAATTGCAATGGGAAAGTGGGAGTAGTGGGTTTTTGTTTTGGCGGATGGGTAGCCAATATGATGGCGGTACGGATGCCCGGCTTATCGGCCTCCGTTCCCTTCTATGGCACGCAGCCTGCTGCGGATGATGTTTCAACGATAAAAGCCCCCCTGTTATTGCATTACGGAGCCCTGGATACCCGTGTTAATGAAGGATGGCCTGCATATGAAGCAGCACTAAAAAGCCATCATAAAAAGTATACCGCGTATATCTATCCCAATGCCAATCATGGATTTCATAATAATACCACCCCGCGCTTTGATAAAGCAGCGGCAGATCTGGCCTGGCAACGGACGATTGATTTTTTTAAGAAGCAGTTGTTATAAAACCGGCAATCTTATTCAAAAAAACATAAGCCCTGCCGGCAGCGTTAAGGCAAACCGCCGGCCCCATATCATCAGCGATCCTCAAACCAGACCGGAGCATAAGCCGGCCGGCACAAGCGCCTTATTTTAATATTCGAACGCAGCCTGCACCGGCTGGAAGACAAACGGATACGGCCAACGTCCTTGCTTTGTTGCAACCGGTTTCGTTGCAAAAAAAATTGCAACAAAAAATTTTGCAACAGTTTTGTTGCAAAAACTGAGCGTACTATTAATACTGCAACAAGCCCGTCCCGTGCGGGCGCTTGCAGACCCGTTATTCAATTTATCACTGGGACTACGGCCTCGCGCAATTCGAAGCCGTATTTGATGCGGTAGTTGAAGCGGAGATCGATGTGTATATAACGCTGTTGAGGACGAGGACTTAAATAGACTCCGAAATAATTGTTGCCATAGCTGCAAGTTTATCTCGCCAGTACGGATATAAGTCATTTTGTCAACTGGAGTGCCCGTTACTTGCTCCGACAAATTTGATTCATGCAGTTGGCCCAGCTGGACAATTGACAAAGGGCTTTAACTATACCTGACTTGGTCGCGATTATAGATATAATAATGTCTTTAATGTTGCTGATTGGTGATTCGTCGTCGCTCCTATAGTTCCATTCTATTGAGCATTCTACTGCATCATTAATCTATAAGCAACTTGCAGTTCACTCCAATTTCCTCGGCCGCTTTCAAAAACTCATTTGCCAAGTCTATGTCATCAATTTCTATCGTCACCTTCTTATCATCCAATAGAGCGTCGACATTCATTTTAGATGCTCTCAAAGATTTCCCAAGCATATCAACCTGGAGCCTTGTTAGGGAGATCTTCTCAAGCCCCTCTCTCCAACTATCCAATATAATTGTTGCCATATTTTAATCTACTTTGATTGTTATCTGTGTAGGAACTCGCTCTACATATTTTCCCGTTGTTCTTTTTCCACCTTGAATAATTACTTCTTTTACATTATACTATCTCCTTTAGTACCAGCAAGTAGAACGGCTTGTCATTTCATGTCATTTTTTGCCTACTATTCGATGCTTATTTCACAATCTCCTGCTCTACTCATTCTTAATAAGACAGCCTCGTAAGAATTAATTCCCAATGGTGTACTTATAAGACTCTCTTTCGTTTTTTTATAAATAGATAGCACTTGCTTAAATCCATCGTTACCATCCGGCATAGTGTGTATTTGAAAAAGGTCGCCATTTGAGAACTTAATAAACGTAGCATCATCCGATTGTTTAACTGTCTCAATTTCATAGTACGGACTTACAGAAGCATCCTTTTCATTCATCTCTTTAAAATTTGAAGAAGGGATGGTCGTTGACGATTTATACAAAAAACTGCTCCCATCAAAGAATAATGATTCATTATTCAAATCATTATATAAAATCAATTGCAAATTGCCATAAACATCATAACTTGTATATATATTTTGTGGTAACATCATTCAATTATTTCATCCCAGGTTTTGCTCCCGGTTGCGTTACATAATCATAAACAGTTTCTGTTATTTTCTCTCCTGTGAATCCATCTATTATACCTCCAACTAAAGTTGTTCCCGCGTGGCCTACCCAACCCCACGGGCCCGCCAAATCCAATTCCTGTTGCGGCATATCCGGCACCAGCAGCAGCTCCTCCAGCCCATGCTCCAGCCCAAAATGCAGCTTTCTTTACGATTGTTCGAGGTTCAAAACCGCTATTATAAATATCATACAAATCTTTCGCAGGAGCTACTACCATCAATATTCTGCCTGCCCACTTCAGTCCATTTAAAGCGCTAACAGATGAAGAAGATCCACTAATAGTTTTTATCGTCCCAGAATTTGCCAAAGCATCAGAGACAGCATAGGTCCCATCTTTTTCAAGAAAATACGCTGCCTGCTTCGCACTATTCATATACTCTCCGACTTTTGAATATAGCCTTCCATTTAACTCGTTATTCAGCGCGCGGAATGCCTCCTTGCTCATTGTTTTACCTGCTGCCTTAAAACTTTCTTTTGTATATCCCATGTCTTTCATTGCCTCAAGCTTCCATGCATCGATTTGGACAACTGATATCTTTTGTGCACTACTTACATCAACTCCCTCAACTTCTAAACAACCAGGGCTAATAGTACAATAAAAACTGCGTTTTCATCTCAAACCAAGATGTTGCTTTTATAACAGGTAAAACGTTAATTATCCCTCCTCTTCATCCGCAATATAAGACCACTCCACATCGATGGCATCCAGCAACCGGTTAAACCGTTTGGCATCGCTGGTGCCGGCAAAGAGGGCATTACAATGGCCGGCCTCATCAAAGGACAGGCTGAGCACCTCGTAAAAAGCATCGGTATATACCCGCTGCCGCTCCCAGCTGATTTCCGGAACCAATGTGTAGTGTGCTTCTATAAACCGTACCGTTTCGGGTTTTACGGTACCCAGGTAGTTGGCGTTGTACCGCAGCCCGCCCATGGTGCCGTTATACACCGCCATCAGCAGGAAAAAATCTTCGGTGGTGGCGGCCTCCCGGTGCCAGTCCGGCGCAGCATCCGTACCATAGTTTCCCCAAACGGGCGGATTATCAGTCTCCAGGTCTTCCTTTTGAATACCCCAATAGCAAACTACCTGGTTTTCCTCATAAAACACCAGGTATCCATCCGCCGAAAAATTTATTTCCTTACCGGGTTTTAAAAGCCGGTTATAGCTATGGTTCACCTGCGCCTGCCTGCCCAGGAAAGTATAATAATCTTTAAAACAGACGGGCAAGGTTATACCCAGTTGCTGCTCCAGCGTGGCAAGCTCCGCTTCGGTAAAACCAAAAGACTCATTGGATGGCAGCTGGTAGAGCCTTTGTATTTTTTGCAGGTAGGTCATGGTGTTAAAGATAGGTGGTCCAGGTGCAAAAAAGATGCGACAGGGGGTTAGTAAAACCCAAAAATGTTCCTGCTTTAAGGCAGGAACATTCCACATAACTGCAATTAAACGATTTGAAACAGCAGCCCCGTCTTCAATTTGCTGCTATTGCGCTACATCGGCGTAGCTGGTACCAATGCGGATGCCTTTAACGATATTGGTTACCTGGGCTTCGTCACCGCCATACACGCCCCATTTCGGATCGCAGTAATCGGCGTCCATGGTGCGGCAATAATACCGCTGGCTGCCGTTGGAAAAGGTTTGCTTGGTGCCGTTGTACCACAGCTCAATATAACCCGTAGACGCACTGTACGATAACTTCATGCGCAGCACAAACTTCAGCCAGCTGCTGGTGGAAAGGGTTACAGACCAGGGCACAGAAGCTACATGGTTGATGTCGAAGTACTGCAGATCGAGCTTACCGTTCTTGGTACGCAGCATAATGGGATGGTTGGCCGTGGTACCGGTGGGATAAGATTTCCACTGGAACACTGCATCGGTCTGCAAGGTAGAGGGCATATAGAGCTTGCTTGTCCAGCCGATGTAGATCTCGTCCCCATCCTGGGCCTGGTAGTTTTTGGCGCCATGCCCTTCCGTACGGTGACTGCCGGAAGGTTTTAAAAATTTCCAGCAAAGAGTACTGGTTTCATCATTGATGGTGGTAACCGTTCCGGTGCCTTCTATGTTGATGTCCTTCCATACGTTCGATGAACCCCGGGAGGCGGCACCGTCGAACAGCAGGGAGGTAACCGCACGGGCCTGTACCGCGGGTGCGGATGCGGTGTCAGCAGCTTTTTTACATTGGGTAAGGGTTAGGGCACAGGCAACGCCCAGGAGGACAACGGTTGTTCTTTTTTTCATCGTTTTTTAGTTTTAGGGTTTATTAAATTTCAAATAACAAGCGCTTGTACAGATAAGCAAACAAACATTTGTATAAATCTATAAACAAGTACATCCATAACCCGAAGAAGTTGCTACAACGTTTTCGGGCAGCCGATATATAAAGGCGGGTGCAACGGCACATGGTACAACGGGTAAGCGGGCCTGTAACCGGCGGAAAAAAACCGGCCGTTAAAACGCCTTCTCCTGGCATTAGCCCCTACTTTTGCACCGCAAATACACAGAGATTGACATTGACTAGGAAATGAAACAAAAAAATTACTACATCATCGACTTCGACAGCACGTTTACACAGGTAGAAGCCCTGGATGAACTGGTGCGCATCTCTTTAAAGGACAACCCCAAAAGGGAGGCGGTTTACAAAAAGATCGAAGATTTTACCAACCAGGCCATGAACGGCACCATGTCCTTTTCGGAAAGCCTGGCGGCACGCGTAAAATTGCTGGAGGCCGATAAATCGCACCTGAAAAAGCTGGTCGTTCACCTGAAAAAAAAGGTATCCCGGTCTTTTTCACGCAACGCAGCGTTCTTTAAAAAACATGCGGATGAGGTATTGATCGTTTCCGGTGGCTTCAAGGAATTTATTACGCCGGTGGTTAAAAAATTCCATATCAAAAAAGAAAATATTTACGCCAACACGTTTGTGTTTGATGCTGCGGGGAAGATCATTGGTTACGACGACCAGAACCCGCTGAGCAAGGAAGGCGGGAAGGTGATCCTGATCCGCGAGCTGAATTTACAGGGCGAACTTTATGGTATTGGCGACGGCTACTCCGATTTCCAGCTGAGGGAAAGCGGACTGATTAAAAAGTTTTTTGCCTATACCGAAAATATTGCACGGAAAAGCGTAACGGCAAAAGCCGATCATGTAACACCCAGTTTTGATGAGTTCCTGTACCTGAACAAATTGCCTGGGTCTATCTCCTACCCCAAAAACCGCATCCATTGCCTGGTGATGGGCGCGGTACCGGAAAAAGACCTGCAGCCCCTGGTGCAGGAAGGATTTACCCTGGTATATGAACCGGAAGCCGATGAAAAAGCCCTGCAACAGGCCAGCATGCTGCTGCTGACCCCGGATGTGGTACTGGACCCCAAAAAATTAAAAAAAGCTACCCGCTTAAAAGCAATCGGTGTGGTTGGAAGGATAAAGGCCGGTATTCCGCTGCCGCTCTGCACCGAAATGGGCATCGTGGTATTTGGCAGCGCCCGGACAAACCTGCAACCGGCCCGGCGCATGATCGATTTTATGAATAAGGGCTCCATTAGTGACAGTGCTAATTTTCCCCGGCTACAGCTACCTGCGGTAAACAACACGCACCGCATCATTCATATTCATAAAAATGTGCCCGGCGTTATTGCCCAGGTAAACCTGCTGCTGGCGCGGCACCAGATCAATATCAGCGCCCAGTTTTTAATGACCAATGATATGGCGGGTTATGCCATCATCGACATCGATAAAAACTACGATAAACAATTGCTGAAGGAATTAAAAAAAATAGAACATACCATTAAAACAAGAGTGCTCTATTAAAAGGGATGGTTTCAGGCCGCATCGGGTTATACCATCAACAATCCTCTGAACCCGCGCGCGGCATAGTACGACTCTGCCCCGTTATGATAGGTAAATACATGATCATAACGCCGGTCGCAAAAAAGCGCGCCGCCCAGCTTCCTGATGGCCGCCGGTGTTTGTACCCAGCTGGAAGTTTTCAAATCAAAAGCCCCCAGCTCCTGTAAGGCCCGGTACTGCGCTTCTGTAAGCAGTTCAATACCCATGGCCTTGGCCATTTCCACAGCACTGTCTGCCGGCTTGTGCTCCTTCCTTGAAGCCAGTGCATCTCCGTCGAAACAAAGGCTCCTGCGCCCCTTGGGGCTTTCGGCAGCACAATCCACAAAAAGATAAGCGCCTGCTTTTTTATCATACCCCGTTACATCCGGTTCGCCCCCGGTACGTTCCATTTCCTCCAACGACCAGAGTTTTTCCGGATGGGCCTCCAGCTTTGCCTGTACGGCGGCCCATTCCAGGCCCTTATGCCGGCCTTTGTTCTTCTCAAAACGGGCTTTTAATATGCTTAGTAATGTTGCTGCCTGCGATGCGGGCAATAGTTTTTTACCGCCTTTCATATCGTGTGTTTAGAATGCTGCAATATTAGAGCTTTTCAGCCAGATCTTTTACCGCCTTCAGGGCAAACTCCCAGCCGGCGGCCGCATCCTCAAAGGCAGCAGGATCCGGAGGATGCGTCATTACCTCCCGGCCTGTTAGCACCGTGCGCCCGCCTTCTTCCCGGAACGTATAGGTGATCACCGACTGGATGGTTTCGTTATCCGGTTCCAGCAAATTATGCCGGATCAGCTGCTGCGGCTCATATGCCAGTAATACACCCCTTGTTAGTTTACGGCCCGCTGTATCCAGGAACGCAAAAGCACTGCCGGGCTTCCAGTCCGTTTCATAATACCCTCCCATTTCCCGGGTAACGGCAGGATCCGTAAAAACCCGCCAAACCTGCTGCACAGGTGCGTGGATGATAACCGATCGTTCGATGGTTGTTTGCTCCATAGCGCTGCTTTTTTAAAGATTCTCGTTGCTGTACTATCCTGCATTTTAGCACAAATATTGCACCATTGTTCCCGCCGTTGGAATGCCACGGTTTTCTGCAGGAGGCGCATCGATGCCGGGTATTTTGCCCCGCCGGCATGGAATGTATACCCGCTGTTCAGACCGGCTGCCCAAACGTAAGCAAATTGTTATCCGGATCCAGCAAGGCAAATTCTTTTTGGCCCCAGGGTTTTACCTGTAAATGCCCTGCGGGATGTATGGCAACGGCCCGATCCAGCAGGGACTGGTACAACCGGTCAATTGCATTGGTGCGGATATACACCTGCCCGTAGTTTTCTGCCGGATCCAGCTCCTTAAACTCAAAAAAATGAATTTGAATATGATCCTTTTGGATCATGAGGTATCCTTCAAAATCGTTACCGTATTGCTGAAAGCCCAGCTGATCCATATAGAAAGCCTTTGTAAGCGCCTTATTGCGCATGGGCAGTTTGGGATGAATATCTGTAAGCATATTTTTTTTTTCAAAATTGCAGTATTCTACAGGAAACCGGCCTGATCGAAATCAGGAAATCCGGCGCATCGCCCGTACCCTGCTTAAGGTTTCCGGAGCTATTTTCAGGTATGAGGCAATCATTTTAACCGGAAACACCTTCGATATGCCCGGTTTTGCGTCCTGCAGATACGCATACTTCTGCGCCGGATCCAGATGATGGTCGAACAAATGGGTCCTGTTATGTCCCTGGTTAAAGAGCCTGCCCATTTGTAAAAAGGCGTTGGATGCTGCAATCAGCGCATGCAGGCCCTCCAGCCGTAATTCAATCACCTCCGATTTTATAAAGGCTTTAATAGCCGTAGCCGAAGGCTGCTGGGTGGTCAGACTGCTATTATTGAACATCCATTCATGTTCCAGGTGCAGGTCCACCACCGTATCTTCCGTCTCCCGGGTTTGATATTGAAAAAACGCGCCGGATAAAATATAGAATACAGACTGACAAACCGCACCTGCTTCCAGCAAGTACTCGTTTTTGTTCACCTTTCTTTGCACGGTAATCTGATCGAAAAGCTGCAGATCGCGCCCGGAAAAATGACCCAGATCCTGTAAAATGGCGTGCGTTATCATTTGCAGGTTGTTTGTGTATCAGCTTAATCCTCCGGTCCTTTTCCCGCCAGGATATTCGGTATATATTTTTCTACCCTTGCCGCCCGGGTTTTGGATTGTTTGGCCTGCGAAAAATAGAACAGGTAAGCCCGCTGCCGGCCGGGTGTAAGCGCTGCGAATGCTTTCTTTAGTGCGGGCTGCCGATCCAGCTGTTGCTGAAACTCTTCGGGAACGGTGTAGTCCTTTGTCTTCTTCAACGGCACTTTTAAACCTGCCCGCTCTACTTCGATTGCTTCATAAATATAGGATTTAATGACCGCTGCCTGGTCCTTTATTTCTTTCAGACCGGTAAAGCGGATCTGGCGGGCCGATTGTACATTTTCTGTTTGCTGGATCAGGATGCCGGCAGGGTCCTGTAACAGGGCGCCTTTAAAAAGCAACAAGGCACAATACTCTTTAAACACATGGATCAGTACAATATTACGTCCTTCAAATACATAACAGGGACAGCCCCATTTCAGTTCTTCTGTAAGACCGCAATCGAGTACGATCGTTCTCAGGAGTTTTGTTTCCTCCTGCCATTTTCCTTTACTGAAGTAGAAATCGGTTTTAGGGTTCATAAAGTAATTGCTTTCTTAGTAAATAGAATAAATTGTTTTACAGGTAACCGCCTTCTCTCAATTTACCGTTGCCTGCCCGCTTTAGACCGCACAGCATTATTTACATTTTCTAACCTTTCCTGATCATTTTCTATCAGCCGCCTGAGTTCTTCTTCTTTGGGTAGGTACATCAGGTATTTTGAAGCAAACAATTTTTTATTTTCAGACAGCACCGAGTATTTTACCACAGCTTCATCTTTTTCTGCACAAAGGATAATCCCGATTGTAGGGTTATCATCCGGCGCTGTTTTGAGGTCTTTATACATGCGAAGATACATGTCCATTTGACCAATATCCTGGTGCGTAAGCTTACCCGCTTTCAAATCTATCAATACAAAACATTTCAGGTGATAGTTATAAAATACAAGGTCAATATAAAAATCAGATGTCTCTGTAGCTATATGCTGTTGCCGGGCTACAAAAGCAAAGCCTTTTCCCAACTCCGGCAAAAACTTTTGCAGGTGAGCTAATAAGGCAGACTCAATATTCTTCTCCGAAAAGGATTCACCGGCATCCATTCCCAAAAACTCAAAAATATAGGGATCCTTTACCAGTTGATTATCTGAATCGGGAATCGCTTTCCCGCGTTTTTTTGAGCCACTACGCTCATAATACAGCGTATGGATATTACGTTCCAATTCCCGACTATTCCAGCCATTATCCGCGGCCTGCTGCATATAATAGTCCTTTTTCTTTCGCGTTTCTAATCGGGCAATAATCCGGTAATGCGTCCAGCTTAATTCGTGACGCAATGCGTCACGAATTGGCAATGCCAGATAGAAGGCCCGCATATTGCGCAGATTACTTTCATCAAACCCCTTTCCGAATTCCAGCGTAAGTTGCAAGGAAAGTTGCTTTAAAACGCCCTTTCCATAGGCCGCCCGTGAGGCTCCTTTTTGCTCATCCTCCACAATCAATCGTCCAATATGCCAATAGCTATCTAACAAAAACGTATTTACCGCCCGATACGAATTGGCGCGTGCAGTGATAATCACCGCTCGTATCGCGCCAAGTAAGCCATCACTCGCTTTTGTTTTTCCTATTTTTTTTGCCATACACTCATCAACAGGATACTTCACATCGATTCAAATTCATCGCATGCTACCAAACGTAATTTACAAATCTTTATAAAGATATTTTAAATATTGCAGTTAAACAATGCGTTGTTCACTATGCATTTATACCCCGTTGACTTTACGGCTTGCCGGCCGGAAATACCAGGAAACAATGGTAAGCACCAGCAATAATGAAGGGCCGAAAAGATCCTTACCTCCGTCTCCAATAACCAGGTGCGAAACAATAGCGCCGCTCATGGCAAAGAAAAAACCGGCATAGGCCCACTCCTTCAGTAACGGAAATTTTGGAATGAGCACCGCTATTACACCCAGTATTTTCCAGATGGCCAGCAAGGTGAGCAGGTAAACGGGATAGCCCAGGTGCGCCATCAGGGCGGTTTCTTCCTTTGTTTGAATCAGTTGCACAATGCCGGTAGACAGCATGCCCAGGGCCAGCCAGGCCGTAGCGATCCAATAGATTATTTTGTCTCTTTTTTTCATACTTGTGGATTGCATTATATAAGCGGTATACCGCAGGTTATTTTAACTTACTTACGATTTGCTCCAGGCGGTCGTGTGCCATATTGACCCCGTAAGAGAACGGCAGTTTCAATTGTTCGGCCCGGTGTTTTTCAGACCGGTATACAACCTGCATGATCAACCGGCTGGTGTCTTCCGACAAAGGTTCAAATTCCAGGAATTCCAGCTGGATGCCCAGCGGCGCATTTTCCATTTCAAAAGTTCGGGTGATGCGTTTTTCCGGCACAAACTCATGGATGCAGCCGTTGGCACGGAATACTACGGTTCCCTCTGCATTACTGGTTTCAAACTGGTAACCGCCATGCTGCCTGTTCTCCAGCTTCAGCACTTTGGTACCCATCCATTGTTCTACGATCCCGGGCTCTGTATAGGCCCTGAACAACAGGTCTACCGGCAAGTCAAATTCCCTTGTAATCACCAGATCCTGGCGGCCGTCTTCGGCGTTGATTTTTGTTTTCCGTTCCATATCGTTTATTTTTTTGTTTTGTATTTTTTCATGATTGCTTCCAGTTTGTTAAAGCGGTCGTCCCACATCTTGCGGAAGGGTTCGATAAAATCTGCTACTTCTTTCATTTTTTGAGGGTTAAAGTGGTAATAAATTTCGCGCCCCTGCTGCTCCTGTTGCAACAAGTCGCACTCCGTAAGGATCTGCAGGTGCTTGGATACCGTAGGTCGCGCTGTATCAAAATTGGCGGCGATAGCGCCGGCCGTCATCGATTGTGCTGCTACCAGCAACAGGATCGTCCTTCTGGTAGGATCGGCTATAGCCTGAAAAACATCACGTCTTAAATTCATTGTGTAGCTATTTGACTACAAATATACATGTAGTCATTTAACTACACAAATTTATTTTTGATGTACGCGATAACCAGACAGTACGGTTTTTCATTAAAATCTATAGAAACTTAGGAATGCAGCTATCCTGCAACAAAGTAAATGATACGTCTGCATGAAAGCAGCAACAGCGGCAGGTACTGAAACGAGGGCATTGCCCTTATTATAAAAACAGCACCCGTTCCATATAAGTGATGAATGTTTATTCCGTGGATTCCCCTTCATACCAGATGGCCTTGCCATCTTTTTCGGTAATGCCCACAAACCCGCGATCCGTTAGCCAGGACCGGTAAAAGGAAACGTCCCCGGTAGTGGGGTCCATAGCAAACCAGCAGGGCAGGCGCAGTAATTGCCCGGTCGTGTTTTTTACAAGTGCCGCATAACCATCCAGGCTGATCGTCCTGTAGGAGAAACCACCCGATCGTAGCAACCTGAACTCCGCGATGTCGCGGATCAAACAGGGATATACCATATAGGCTTTTTTGCCGGCGGCAGCCATACGGGCGTTAAACAGGTTTGAAATATATACCGAATCGCCGGTGATTTTTTGAACCACGCCAAATTCAGTCCGGTTCCCGTTTTTAAGTACCAGACTGTAACAGGCATTTTCCCGCATGGCTATGGTATCGCCACCGGCAGCATTTTTTGGAAACCAATAAAGGACCTGCTCGCTTCCGCCGGTATATACACGATTGAGGGAATCATTCTTTTGCCGGGACAGTGCCCGGGCACTATCGATATTAAAATAGGGCATCCCCGATTCCCCAAACCGGCGCTCAATGGTAAACGAAACAACGGCATCCATGGGCAGCAGACTTCGTTTTTTTGTAGGCCACCATACATTGTATTCCACCGCATCGATGGTATCATCCTGGTAGCGCACTGTATGCAGCAGGAATACCCTGGTCCTGGTATTGCGCAACTGTACGGTTAGCTGCGTGTTTTCATTAAACATCAGCCACACCTTTACTCCTGCTTCGTTAAAGCAGTACAACCGCTTTAATTGGGCAATACCCGTAAACTGGAGTATAAAGTCTTTTTTGGAAAGCGTATATACCGGCCGGCCAAAACCGGAAAGGGTAACGAATAACAGGAATATTAAAACGGATCTTGCCTTCATTACAGCAGTATTAAACGAAACAAGCGGCGCTTTTTTACCACACCCCTGCTAAATTAAACCGCTTTTGGCAAATCTGAAAGAATTTTGATTAGGTTTCAATGAACCGAACTGCGGCTGTAGCCCCGCTCCATAGCAACAACGCATACATCCCAAACCGGAATTACATATACAATCATTTATTAAAATCCGGGTAAGGGAACCCCTTGCCGGTTTCACAAAGAAATTTCAGGCTCCTGAAAAAAAGTGCCCAATCATAGCTGCAGGAAGCAAACTCCGGTGTGTAGGCCTTCCATCCATCATGATGAAAGAGCAATACCGTTCCTTTAGCGTGGGGCTGCAACTTAAAACTAAGTGTGGTACCGATCCAGTCTTCATGGCCTTTTAAACAACGCCATTGTACGCTGCTGAAGGGCGTTAGTTCCGTTACTTCCATTTCCTTAAAATAACTGGGACCAAAGGCAAACCGCGCGATACTGCCGGTTTCCGGTGTTGCCCTGGTATCCGGCGTCCACCAGCCGGCCAATCCCTCCTCTGTGGTAAGTGCTTCGTAAACCTTTTCTGCCGGTGCGGCTATTAACAGCCGGTGATAGATACTTTTCATTATTGACGGCTTTGTTGAAGCACAAAGGTATTGTCACAAACCGGTAACCAAAGGGTGTAAATCAGACTTTGTTCCCGGGAGATCCGGACAATTTCAACAGCTCTCCGGTGCTTATCGGGGTTATTTTCCCGTTCGTATAAATGCCAGGAACTCTGCCCGGGTATTTTCATTCTGGAATTTCCCGGAATAGCTTGAGGTAACCGTATTGCTCTGCACATCCTTTATACCTCTTGCCGCTACGCATAAATGATCTGCTTCCACAACAACGGCTACATCGTTGTGCCCCAGTGCTGCCTTTAACCCGTTTGCGATCTGGATGGTGAGCCGTTCCTGCACCTGGGGCCGTTTGGCATAATACTGTACCAGGCGATTGATCTTGGAAAGCCCGATCACCTGCGTGCCGGGGATGTAGGCTACATGTGCCTTTCCGATGATCGGTACAAAATGATGCTCACAACAGGAATACAGGGTAATATCCTTTTCAATGAGCATCCGGTGGTACCCGTATTTATTTTCAAAAAGGCTGACACAGGGCCGGTTTGCGGGATTGAGGCCGCTGAAGAGTTCCTTCACAAACATCTTTGCCACCCGTGCCGGGGTTGCGCTCAGGCTGTCATCATTAAGATCCAAGCCAAGTGTTTGCAGGATCTGTGCAAAATGGTATTCAATAGCACGGATCTTTTCTGCGTCATTTTTTTCAAAGGCATCCGGGCGAAGCGGTGTATCTGGAAAAAACGTTTCCGCATCGCGGCTAATAAGCGCTTCCATTATATGTGGTTCCATTAAATGTGTTGATTGCTTTCATAACTCCTGCAACGATGGCATCGCAGTAAACGAGGTTAAACTCAAAAATTTCGGAGGGTGCATACCGCTTTTCGATTTCGTTCCGCAGCATTGCCTTTGCCCGGCTCAGCCGCACCTTTACATTGGCTTCGCTGATATCCAGTAAACGTCCCGTTTCTGATACGGTTAAACCGTTTATCTCGCGCAGCGAAAACACCATCCGGTAATCGAAGGGGATGTTCTGAAGGGCTGCTTCAATGATCTTTCCCAGTTCCCTGGTTTGAACAATGTTTTCCGTTTCATTATCGGAGCCTGTAAACATAGGTATTGAATTGTCCTTTATATTCGTTACGATCTCATTTTTAAAACCGGCTTTGTTTTTCTTCCGGTAACAGTTATTCAGCATGATGCGCATGATCCAGGTTTTAAAATCCGACCGGCCTTCAAACTGCGCTAGGTTTTTATACGCATCAATAAACGTTTCCTGCATCAGGTCCTGTGTATCTTCATGATGATAGTTATAGGACCGCCCGGTTTTATAGAGATAGGGATTGTACCGCCGGATCAGGATCTCGTACAGCGCCGTTTCGCCTTTCAAAACCCGCCCGATGATTTCCAGATCCGTGAACCGCTCAAATGAAGTCATATTATTGTTTACGCGTTGAAAAGATACCGGCCATTTTGGCCATTGAGAACGCTCCGATTGCCATTACCAGGTCCCGAACGGCCACGTCCGGGTAATAAAACCCCACCAGTAATGTTACGGCTATTGCAGTAAGCCAGGCCGCAACAATATACCCGCCCACCGCTGCTTTTCGAAACACAATAATACCCGCAACGATTTCGATAACGCCTATGATCTTCATAAAGACCGGGGCCGGCAGTGGCAGCACCTGTGCTAAGAACGGGTTGATGTAATGCTCCCAGTTGGTAAGCACGTTGGTAAACTTATCGAGTCCTGCAACAACAGGAACGATACCGAATGTCAATCGCAACAGTTCGAAGACCTGTTTTAACGACTGTACTGCATTTGTTGTTTCCATTTCCTTGTTTTTTGTTGTTTACCTTATTAGAGTCAATACCTCATCAAAAGGTTACAAAAGAAACGGTCATTGACAAATGCTGCAGGGTTCCGCCTTCTTCGATGCGCTTTTATCCGGCGCTCTTATAAATATAGAATTTTTTCAGCGTTTGAAACCGGAAGAACCGCAGGCCCCGGTATCTGCATAAACACCTGTACAACATTTTGTATCAATTGATCGGAAACTCGCCGGTGTTATCGTATTTTTACCCCTATGAGCAACGAATTAACTGAATCGAAATCTTTGCCGGTACTGGATAGTGAAGAGATCCGTGTGCTGGGTGCCCTGATGGAAAAATCAAAGGCAACGCCGGAGTATTATCCCATGACCTTAAACGGTCTGACGGCAGCCTGTAACCAGAAAACGGCGCGTTACCCGGTAGTGAATTATGATGAACAAACCGTAAACCTGATCCTGGACCGGTTGAAACGCAAAAACCTGGCAGCAACCGTTACCGGGGGCAGCAGCCGGGTGATCAAGTACCGGCATACGATTGCACTCAACTACCAGTTTACGCCGGACGAACTGGCGGTATTATGCCTGCTCTTCCTGAGAGGACCGCTCACGCCCGGAGAGATCAATAGCAGCTCCGGCCGGTTGTATGAGTTTGACGATCTTACGGAAGTACAATCGGTGTTAGAAAAACTATCAAAGGCCCCTACGCCTTATGTACAACAACTTTCCCGGCAACCCGGACAAAAGGAAGCGCGTTATATGCACTTGTTTGCGCAGGAGGATGTGTTGGAATTCTACACCACAGAATCGGCCAGTACCCCATCAACGGCAGCTGCTAACAGTCAGATCGAAGAACGCTTACATGTAGTGGAACAGGAATTGGCGGCATTAAAAGAAGCATTTGAAAAATTGTTGAAGGAGTGGACGGGATAAGGCAGCGCAGTACAGTGTTGTATTACCAGGCTGATGATGGAGCGTGTGTTTTGTTCTCTGTCATGGATCATTAAAGAACAATCATACTTCCGTCATACAGCGAAGCCGAAGCATCCCTGAAATTAACGGATTGCCTGAAAATTGAGAGACCCTTCGGCTCCACTTTGTTGCGCTCAGGGTGACGAAACGGGGTTTATGTCATCTGATGATAGTAATGAAAGCAAATCCTGCTTTCGTCACCCTGAGCGCAGCCGAAGCATCCCTGAGATTACAGACTGTCCGAAAATAGGGAGACCTTTCGACTTCGCTGCGCTGCGCTCAAGGTGACGAAAGCATAGCGTGTCATCAGTGAAAGTCTTTTGATACCGCCACTCTTTGTACAGGGGTTGACACAGGATATTGCGTCATTTAAACCCAGGCCCAGCCGCCTTTTTTTTAAGAACTAATCTTTTGATGCCATGAAGACCGCATATATTTCTGTCAGCTTTCGCAATCGCCCGCTGTATACGCAGGCTTTGGCAGCCATTGCTGAAGCGCTGGCCAGCTCCGGGATTACACCCTTCGTATTTGTCGACCACTATACATTTGACGCCTCCCAGGAACGCCCAATGATGCGCCAGGCCATGAAGGATATTGAACGCAGCGACCTGTTTATTGCGGAAACTTCAGACAAAGCCATCGGCGTTGGCGTTGAAGCCGGCTTTGCAAAGGCGAAAGGCAAGCCGGTCATTTACCTAAGGCATAAAGATGCAGCACACTCAAGTACAGTTGCAGGTATCAGCGATTTTCAGATTATTTATACAAATGATAAAGACTTGAAACAACAGCTCATACAGCTGTTGAAACGTTTTACATTTAATGGATGCCGGTCCATTTAAACCGGTTGTTTTTGTATAACCGGGAAAAACACCGTGCAACATTCCGGATCCTTTGCCATTTACGCCCCGCAGATCTTCGCTGATTTGAACGCAGATCTAACAGACCAAAAGGACTGAAGCCCCTGGTGATTGATGCAGCGGTATGACAATATTATACACGCGGCAGGAAAAGCGCTCACAGCAATTCATTACGTTAAATCATCAATTCAGTGCAAACCACAATCTGCATTTTTTGAAGTCGGAATAGTTTTGTGTTCTAAAACAATTGAACATGTATAAACTATTTTTATTTACGCTTATGACCTTTTCAAGTTTATTGGGCGCCTGCGAAAAAGACAAAACCAATACCCCCGACGCTTATGGCGACGGCCCCAGAATGCCCGTTCCTGCTGCATTACAGGGCGGCTGGATGTACGGCTACTTTTCCACTACGGAGTACTGGAATCAGAATCCGGCCGAGTATATCGGCAACGGTTTTGAATTAGCCATAGCCTTTAAATTCAACGCCAACGGCACCTATGAGCAGTATTTCACTTCCAAAACTGTATCAGGTGGTGTAGCCACTTACCACCAGTCGGTTACCAAAGGAACGGTGGAAATAAACGAAGCCAATAAAACCCTGACCACACACGCGCACTCGGCACATTATAAACAAACCAAAAACGGGCAGACCACGGAGAACCGCGACCTTACAGACAAAGAGATCACCAGGGTAACGCAATACGCGTATGAGCCGGGCACCGAGCCCAATGGCACCAGGCACATTCGTCTTAAAATGAATGGCACGGCCGACGCGCTTTCATTCCTGCTGAAATTCTAACGCCACCTCCATCAACCCGGTCTTATTATAAAAATCAAAACAAATGAAAAGAATTTATTCTTCCGAACGTCTGCGGATCCTGTTGCTGCTGCTGGGGTTTATACTCTTCATTGCGGTCTCCTGTAAAAAAACATCCCTGAATCCCGACGAGGATCCTTATATCCCCGAAACGGGCACCAACAGCGGGCAGATCACTCCCGTAGGAACAGTGCTGGAAACAGCCGTAACCGCTACGATCGGGCCTTCCGGTGGAACCCTTCAGTCTGCAGACAACGAGCTGCGCATTACCATACCCGCAGGAGCCGTTACTTCAGATAAGGTATTCAGTATCCAGCAGATCACCAATACCAATATTGCCGGTACCGGTGCGGCCTATCGCCTGCTGCCACACGGTACTCAATTTTCAAAACCGGTTACACTTTCATTTGTATATGACACGCTTCTTTTTGAAGGCACCGCACCGGAAGCCGTTGGTATTGCCTACCAGGATGAAAAAGGCATCTGGTGGGGACAGGGCGCTGTAAAAGATGCAGTAGCAAAAACATTATCCGTTAGCACCACTCATTTCAGCGACTGGAGCCTGTTTCAGGCCTTTACACTTTACCCGGCATCCGGCGCGGTAAACCTGGCTCAAACACTGGACCTGAATGTATACAATAACATGTCGGATGAACTCGCGGTGCCTCCCGTTCCTGGTACACTTCGCCCTATCGGGCCGCAGCAGGATGTAACCGCACAGTATATTAAAGAGTGGAAACTGGGCGGCGCCGGCACGCTGACACCGGGCGGTTCAGAAGCCGTTTATACAGCACCCGCAAGCATGCCGGCACGTAACCCGGTGGCCGTATCTGTAGCGCTGAAGGGTCCGGATGCAGCACAGTACCTGCTGGTATCCAATATTTATGTCGGCCCCGAAGGGGTAACCTTCCGGATTGACAACGGCCCCTGGCTACACGGCACGATTCCCCTGGGTGTTGTATTGGCGCAGGGCATACACAACCTGGATGCCGCCGTTGTATCTTCCGGCAGCAATGGTCCGGCAGATGCGGCCTTTAGTTTGAAATGGCGGGGGTACCCACCCGGTGGTCATCTCAACTGGGGTGATTCTATACCCTGGTTCCTTTACCAGCCTCCGGGCAATACGGCTTACCAGCAGTTTATTGTGGCCGGCAAGGTCATTACACCCAGTGCCGGGGGCGTTGATTTCAGCAGGTATACGGAAACGCCGGGAGGTATCATTGCAGGCAGCTTCACCCTCGAAAGAGCCGGAAAACGTGTGCTGACGGGTACCAGCGCCACCTGGACACCCGTTAAAATAGAAGGCTATTTCCGCACAAAACGGGTGGCGCCATTGTAACAAGCAACGCAGGATTCCAGTGCGCTTCCTGCTCTGTAATGGTATTACAATGAACCACCCCGGAGGTTGTTCCATCGTATCGGCAATGACCTTCCACAACAGCTACCTACCTGCAAAACATCCATCAAAAGCCGTGTTCCAACATCATAACTGATCTCTGCGGGAGAAGGCAAGGCGATGATTGTTGAACACGGTCTTTTTACGGTTTCTCTTGTTCTATAAAAAAAAATTATTTGACGGCAGACGGTTTTAATGCGTATGCAGCTAATAACAGCTGATGATGCTCATCAAAAAGTTTCAATCCCTTGTCGAGCGTGTAAGACCGGGCTTTTACCAGCGCATCCGAAACAATGGTTTCAGATTTGTGATAAGCGGGGCAATTCATCCCTGTGACATTTGAGTATGCGAATGCGATCTTATTTTCATTACCGGCGGTTGCATGAAAAGAAAAGAAGTTGCATCCAACCGAAATTCCCGATTTACCCAATGTATTTGTTTCGGGCACGGTATGCAACGGCTTTACATCGCCGATCGTTAAAACAGGATAGTATCTCTTAGCTGCGCTATCATATTTTTTTAGTTTGTTCAATTCCGCTTCAGACAATCCGGAAACGGCTGCAATGGCCCAGTTGCCGGGCAAATCCGTTTTAAAGGAATCGATCATGCTCAGTTTGCCCGGTATGTTCATCTCCGGTTTCGTATCTTCCTTGTCAGGTTGGGTATCCGACTTCGAGCAAGAAGTTAAGAAAAAACACAGGCCTAATAAGGCCAGGGCGATTTGTTTCATACAGTGTTTCGTTTTAGTATTTTATAGATTCAAACAACAAATATAAAGAAATTTACTTATAAAAAACAGATCGAACTTCCTAGGAACAGCCTGCAAAAAGCCATCACACCGGGGGTACTGCAGATGAACAGTTCAGCAACATCAACAAGGGCTGTATGGTTCCCCGGATATTGTGATTACCCGCTGGAGGCCCGTCCAATTTGCAGGCCTCCAAGTACTTTCTTTGTGGTACCTTCGTGGTTCATAACGATACGGTTGAAGCATTTGTCACCCTGAACATAGCCGATAAAATAATGCAACGAGCCTTACATAAAACCATGCTCCTGGTGCTGCTCTTTTACACATTTGCACTGGCAGCGCAGCCGGACATTGATCTGAGCGGTCTTAAGAAAAACGGTGCACAGGTGCATACCAACAACAGCCACATTATCATCCGGTGGCCGGCGGGAAAATCCGGTATGGTAAAAATGATCCTGTCACGCGACACTGCACGCCCCCTCTTCAACAGCATACAGGTAGGTACGGCGAACAACTTTAAAGAAGTGGTGAAGGAGCTGGATCCTGTATTTATCCTGCGGGAGGGCAAGAGAACGCTGAGCCCTTCCAGCGGCGGCTGGGATGTTTTTTTTGACAAAGTGCCTTCCCGGCCATATACCACGAACCTGGTGGCCTTCAGCAACCGCAATGGATCGGTATCCAGCGACGGATCACGGACCATAGTAAAGATCGGCACATTAAAAGCGGCTTCCTTTTCCGGTCATTTAGAGATCACTATTTACAACGGAAGCCCGCTGTTTAATATTGCCGCCGTGCTTTCAACGGCAAAGGATTCAACCGCCATTTTATATGACGCGGGTCTGGTTCATAAAAAGGATACCTGGAAGGCCGTTGCCTGGGCCGATGTAAATGACCGGATGCAATACCAGGAAACCGGTCTGCAGGACACCGCGCAAAACATGGAGGTAAAATACCGGACCATTATGGGTTACACGGCTAACGGCAGTTGTGCCATATTTCCTGCACCGCATCAATATTTTTATCCGCTTGATGAAGCCTTTAATTTAAAATTTGCCTGGCAGGGCCGCAACTATTTGAACATGGTCCGGGGTTTCGGGATCGGCATCCGGCAGGATCCGTTGGGCGACCGGCGTTACGTGCCCTGGTTTAATGCACCGCCCGGTACTGCTCAGCGGCTCAACTTTTTTTGCCTGGTAAGCGCAAACCGTCCCGCAGCTACGTTGGATGCTGTAAAGAAGTTTACAAATAATGATCATTTTGTTGCACTGCCCGGCTATAAAACAATGGCCAGTCATTTTCACAACGAGTTCATTACACAGGTGGCTTTGAGCGGAAATCCCGTTCCGGAAAAGCCTGAATTCAAAACAGTATTGAAAGGCGCAGGAATCGACATTGTAAAGCTGGCCGAATTTCATGGTGTAGGTCATCCCAAAGGGCCGGATTCCGTGCGGCTAAAGGAACTGCAGGCATTGTTTACACAAACAAAGCGGCTTTCAGATACCGGTTTCCTGCTGCTGCCGGGTGAAGAGGTCAATAATTTTTACGGTGGTCACTGGCTGGCATTATTTCCCAAACCGGTGTACTGGGTTATGTCGAAAAAAAACGGTACGCCTTTTCTTTCCAAAGACCCGTTATATGGCAACGTATACCATGTGGGCAGCAAGGAAGAAATGCTGCGGCTGCTGGAGCAGGAGCAGGGCCTTGCCTGGGTAGCCCATGCCCGTACAAAAGCATCAACCGGCTACCCGGATCAATATCGTGCAGCAGACTTTTTTAAATCAGGCACTTACCTGGGCGCAGCCTGGAAGGCAATACCTGCCGATCTTTCATGGACAACCCTCAGCAAACGGGTACTGCATCTTATGGATGACATGGCCAACTGGGGATTGAAAAAATATGTGCTGGGCGAGTCGGACATTTTTACCATCACCCGGCAAAACGAGATGTATGCACATCTGAATGTCAATTATCTTCAACTAAAAAAACTTCCCCGGTATGATGAGGGCTGGCAGCCGGTGCTGGATGTATTGCGCAACGGGCGCTTTTTTGTATCTACCGGTGAAGTGCTCATTCCGGCTTTTAATATTAATGGAAAAGAAGCCGGTGATACGTTAAAACCGGCAGTATCGGGTAAGGCAACGATTACGATTCAGCTTCGCTGGACCTTCCCGCTCCGGCACGCGGAAATCGTGTCAGGAGATGGGAAACAGGTTTTTCGCACTCCTGTGCCTTTAAACCATACCCTGCCCTTTGGCAAACAAACCTTCCGATGGCCGGTACAACTTGAAAACCGGAAATGGGTGCGCGTGGAAGTATGGGATGTGGCCGCCAACGGTGCCTTTACACAGCCGGTATGGCTGCAATAAGACAAAGCCCCTATGCATGCGGCCTGCACACAGCTAAAACGAATCGCTACCTGCCTGTTTGACGAATAACCCGGAAGAGGTTTTTAAACGTTGTTATATTAGCAGCAGCACCTGCAGTATACGGCTGACGCCCATAATAGGCCCGGATAAACTCACCGGTGCTGATCCATGTTGTTTCCAGCACCCCCTGCATCCGGCCTGCAAGCGTTTGGGCAAATTCCGCCCGCGTGCCATCTTTACGGGCTGCATAGATCTGCTCCAGCTGGGCCAGGGCCGACGCCGTATCTGCGCAGGCGCTGGCCAGCACATCAAAGCCTTTGATGGCAAAATATGCCGGCGTGGGCGGGGCATTTTCATACTTCCAATCGGTGATCATAATGTCTTTGGGAATCATGTCGATCGCCCGGTGCGTATTGTTCATACTGGCCTGCCATCCCAGCAGGTTGGTGGTTTTTCCATCGATCAGGCGATCACCCCACATCCACATGCGGCATTTTTTTTCCTGCAGGTGGGCATGTAATTTCCGGATGTATTCCGCCAGGATCTCGGCCTTATCCCGGCCGCCGCAGCGGGGACATTTTTCATAACCAATGATCCAGGCTTCATCCAGCCCCACATGAAAGTCAGCGGCACCGCATACTTCAATCAATTCATCCATCAGCGGAAAAATAATCTTTAACAGATCCGGATGTGCCGGGCAAAGGCTCTTATGATAAAAGTCGTACCAGTTCCCGTATTTCCAGGGTACCGGTGGATTCAGGTCCGGCGATTCATCAAACTGCGGATATTTTGCCAGCAACGGCAACAGTTCGGTTTGTTCCGACTGATGCCCCAGCAGGTTCATCATCGGCACCAGCCGGATGCCCGCTTCTTTACAGGCACGAACGATCTGCTGCATTTCGGCTTTGGACAGCGCACCCGTTGCAGCCAGCTCCGGATGCGATTCAAACTGGTACCACCATTCTATCCGCAATGCCAGGGTATTGACACCTTCCGCGGGCAGGGCCTCCTTTATAAAACGGCAGAGCATTTCCACATCCGCCCGCTGCGGTATATTCAGCATTAATCCTCTTACCGGCAGTTGCTTCCAGGGAAAATCCTTATACGTTTGAGCCGCGGCCCTGCGTCCTGAAAACAGGACTGCATTCAGGATGCAGGCCACCAGCAACACTCTTTTTATTTTCTTCATCACGATTCCTTACTCTGTTATAATTTTTCGCACCCGCTGGTTATTGCGATCCAGTACATACATGATATCATTTTTATCAACGGCCACACCCGTAGGTGCATAGAACAATGCGGCACTGCCGGTGCCGTCGGCAAAACCGGCGGTACCTCCGCCGATATAGGTACTCACCTCCCAGGTACCCGCTGCTATACGGCGGATACATTGGTTGCTATTGCTGCCCGATCCATCCCAGGTACCATTGCCGGCTATATAAAGATTATTAGCTTTATCTACCGTAATGGCCCAGGGAAGCTCGAATTTTGCAGCGGTGCCCGCTCCGTTCACCAGGCCTGTAACACCCGGCTGGCCGGCGATCAGCGTGGGTTGCCAGGTATCCGCTTTCAGCTTCCAGATCACCGATTTTCCATGTTCTACCACGTAAAGATTGCCCTGCAGATCAACCGTTACATCCGAAGGATAGTTGAACCCGGTGGCAATATCTTTTGTGCTTCCATCGGGTTTTACCTGCACAATGGCCCCGGAAGATGTATTGGCATAATATACCATGCCATTGCGCTTATCAATGCCCAGTCCCCAGGCCTCTCCCCAGCATACTCTTGAAGTAGTTCCATCCGGTGTTATCCGGCGCACCGTCCAGGCCTCCGGATCGGATACATAAATATTACCGGTAGTAGGATCGGTAACCACGTCAAACGGCATATAGAACTCGGCTTCCTCACCCTTCCCCTCCTTGTATCCATAATTACCATTGCCTGCGATGGATGTAACCGTTCCATCCGGGGCAATTTTGCGCACACGCCGGTTACCGGCATCCGCTACAAACAGGTTCCCGTCCGTATCCACATCCAGCCCGCAGCGTGCATTAAAATTAAAGGAAGCCAGTTTGCCCTTACCATCTGCAAACCCGGCGGTACCGGTGCCCGCCAGGGTTGATACCACCGAAGAAGGCAGGTAATTAAATGCCGTTTTACTGGCCACCGAGCGGCCATTGATGGTTACTTCTATTTTTCCACTGCCGGCTTTCTGCGGAATCACAATGAGGATACGGTCTTCTACAACGCCCTCCACATAAGCCTTTACACCGTTTACCGTTACGCTTACCTCATCCAGCCGCTTACTAAAATTGGTTCCGTAAAGCAACACCTCCGTACCGGCACCTCCGGATGCGGGCGTAAACTGATCTACGGTAATGGGCGTATTGCCGTTGTGCTCAAATATTTTTTCTTTCTTGCAGGCGGTAGTCATTATGATCAGCCACACTACCAGGCCTTTTATGATCGGTTTCATATTTATTGTTTTTGGTTCAAATAAGGATTACCAGCCGGGGTTTTGCTTAAATTCAGGATTACGCCCGCTTACTTTATCAATTTCGGCCTGCGGTATGGGCAGCCAGTAATTTTTACCGGGGTCAAATACCCGTTTTTCAAGCACCGGGTAGGTATACGCTGTATTTCCGGAACCGCTTACCGCCACTCCATGTACCTCCTTGTTATCGGTTATTTCCGCGATCTTCCAGCGGCGTACATCCCAGAACCGGTGGTCTTCCAGGGCCAGTTCAATCCTGCGCTCATGCCGGATGGCTCCACGCAATGCGTCCTGTGCGCTGCCATTATAATCGGGTAAGCCCACCCGGCGGCGTACGGCATTGAGCGCATTGCGGCTTTCCACGGTAGCGCCGCCGGCTTCATTGAGCGCTTCGGCATAGTTCAGGTACAGCTCGGCCGTACGGATCAATACCCATTTGCGGTCTGCCGCACCGGTATTGGTAAACAGGTTCACCGATTCCAGCAGGAATTTGCGCGGCCAGTAGTTGGCAGAAATTTGTCCGGACCGGGGTACATCAGCTCCGTTCGGATCCAGCGTGCGTCCTTTCCAGGTGGCTCCCGGATACAGGATGGTGGCATAAAAGCGGGAGTCCCGGCCTTCATACGGTTTTTGCGGATTATATCCTGAAGCGGCATCCTTAATAGATAAGCCCGTCTGCTTCATTTCATAATCATCTACTAATTCCTGCAGCGGGTTGATATTGCCATATCCGTTCGATCCCCGGGGATTCATTTCCTGGTCGATGCCGCCATCGCGGTAAGCACCGGGAGCGGGACGGCTCCAGATCACTTCCTTATTGAGGTATTGGGTAAAGATTTCGCCGTAGTTGCTGTGCAATGTGTACCCGTTGTTAAGTGCAGAGTCCAGGGCCACTTTTCCGGCCTGTGCCGCCTGCGTCCAGCGGTTGCGGTCGCCGGTGGGGTTAAACAGCGGGCTTGCATAAAACAACAATACCCGGCTTCGCAGGGCCAGCACCACCATCTTTGAAACACGGCCCCAGTTTGCCGGCCGCTCTGCGTAGGTAAGCGGCAACAGGTTTTCGGCTTCCTGCAGGTCTTTGAGGATGCTGGCGGTAACCTCATCGATCGTATTGCGTTTGTAAAAAATATTATCGGGATTTTCAAACGGGTTCTCTTCTTTCAGGATCAGCGGTACACCACCCCAGCGGATCATCAGTTCAAAATAATAAAAGGCACGCAGCGCCAGTGCCTCGCCGCGGAGACGGTTACGGCGTTCGGGATAGTTTACATCCTCCGGCACCAGCTCAAAATTTCCCAGGAAGATATTGCAGGCCCGTATCTTGGCGTAAAAGCCGCTCCACTGATCCGCCAGCGGAAAATTAGAAGGGCTCATGGCCCCGGTATTAAAATTGCCGGCATCCGGATAGGAAACCGAATTGTCGGCCGCCTGGTTGGTTTCATCAGTAGCACTGCTCAGCATCCAGGGGGATGCCGGTTTAAAAATATTGGGCAGGTTGTCGTAAATCACGTTTACAAACTTCTCTGCATTTTCAATATTGTTGAATACCTCTTTGCCGGTGATGAGGTCGCTGGGTTTTCGATCCAGGTAATTTTTGCTGCAGGCTTCGCCCAGCAACAACACCGTGAACAAAAAGATGGTTTTTATGAATGTCATTTTCATTGTTATCAATTAACTCAGGAATTAAAAATTGATGGTAACACCCGCATTGTAGATGCGCATTATGGGATACGGCTGCCAGCCCCAGCGGCCGCCGGTATTCGATTCCGGATCAATACCCAGGTCTTTTACATTATCCCAGGAGATGAGGTTCATGCCGTTTACATAGATACGGGCTGTTTTGATCCCTACGTGGCTCAGCCAGTACCGCGGCAGCTGGTAACCGATTTCCATATTCTTTAGTTTTATGTAATCGGTTTTACGCACCCAGTAAGTGGAACTGATAAAGTTATTGGCCATATTGCTTTCCGACAGGTGCAGGGCGGGAAACGTAGCATTGGCGGCGTTTTCCGGCGTCCAGCGGTCGAGGTGAATGGGCCGGTAACTGCCTCGGTAATTAAAGATCAGCTGGGAGGAATACATCTGCCGGCCACCCAGTGCGCCCTGGAACAGTACGCTAATATCGAAGCCCTTATAATTGATCCCGAAACTGGCACCAAAATAACTAGTCGGCACATTGAGCATGGGAATCATCACCCGGTCGGCCTCATTGATAATATTATTGCCGTCGATGTCTTTATATTTAATATCGCCGGGAATAACCGGGGCAAAATTCTGTACCGGGCTGTTGGCTATTTCCTCCCTGCTTTGAAACAGGCCTTCTGCAATATATCCCAGGTCGTACCCGATGGGGCGCCCTACGATGCTTTGATACGGATATGCCAGCTTGGGCTCATCCATTTCGAGTATCTTATTTTTTACATATTGATAATTGATCTTTGTAAAAGCACCTACTCCGCCGATGCGTGTGTTCAGGTTGGCTTCCACTTCAAATCCCCGGTTCACAATACGCCCCAGGTTGCGGTTCAGGGCCGCGGTAATACCCAGGTAAGAAGGTACGGATCCGGCATAGGTAAGGATGTCGGTGCGCATTTCCCGGAACAGGTCTGCGTTGATCTTCAGCCGGTCTTTAAAAAAACCGGTTTCAAATCCCAGGTTGGTCTTGGCTGCCTTTTCCCAGGTGATCGCCGTGTTGCCGATCCGGTTCTCTACATAACCTTCATTCCAGCTGCCGGGATTGCCGAAAGTAAAGCCGCCGCCCCGGGCGTAGTCAGAGATATAAAGCCAGCGTCCGCTTCCCACCATATCGTTGCCCACATAACCATGCGAGAAACGCATCTTCAAAAAACTGAGGGCCCCTCCGTGCATGAACGGCTCATTACTGATGACCCAGGCTCCGGACAGCGCAGGAAAAAACCCATACCGTTTGCCGGGAGGAAAGTTCTCCGATCCGTTATACCCGGCATTAAATTCGAGGTAATATTTTTTATCATAGTTATACGCCACCCGGCCCACATAGCCCTGGTATACACGCGGCAGATCACCCAGTTGCGAACGGTAATTGCGGTTGAACAGCAGCAGGCTGCTCCAGCTGTGTTTTCCAAAATCACGGTCGTACATCAGTTTTACATCGTAATAATAATACCGCTGCCCGCTGGCAAAACCAGACCGTTGTAAACTGGTGGCAATGCGATGCTGCGTATAAGTACCCGTACCGGTACCGGGTATACTTTTATAGCGGTACGAATCAAAGTTCTGGTCCAGTGCAAAATTGATGTCGCCATAATTTTCAAAGGTAAACAGCCCTTTTATTTTCAGCCCCGGGGTAATAAAGTCCAGCTTGCGCGAGAGGGCCACACTTCCGTTGGTACTGTGCCAGTACGCATCCAGGTAACCATTATGTGTAAGGATTCCGTAAGGATTGGAAAAATCCTCCCGCATATTACCGGAAGCAATGCTGCCGTTTGGATTGAGTACCGGGGTAAGATTATTGGTCATCTGCGACAGCAATACCCAGAAGAACTCAAAATTGGCCCGGTCCTGCGAAGGCGTAGTGCGGTTCTCCAGCCGCGAAGCCAGGTCTACCTGGAGGTCGGTATGTTTATCCAGTGTTACATCTACATTCGACCGGAAATTAAAACGGTCGTATTTATATTTTACTCCGTAAGTATTTTCATCTGCCCGGTTGTACAGCGGCTCCTGCCGCAGGTAGGAACCCGATACAAAATATTTTACATAAGGCGATCCGCCGCTGATATTGAAATTGGCCGTTTTTTGCGGCGAACGATCGCGGATGAGTACCTTATACCAGTCCACATCCGGATAGTCATAGGGTTTCAGCCCGGTACGGAAATACTCCAGTTCCTGCTCCGTCCATACCGGCAGCAGGCCGTCGTTGCGGGCTGCCTCGTTCTGAAGTTTCCCGGTTTCATACGAATTGAGGAAACGCGGAAAATTGGTGGGCTGCTGCTGGGCATACTGGAAATTGGCCTGTATGTTGGGCGGTCCGTTAATGCCCCGCCGCGTGGTTACAAGGATGATGCCATTAGCTCCCTGGATACCGTAAAGCGCGGTAGAAGAGGCATCCTTCAGGATGGATACGGATTCGATTTCGTTGGCGTCCAGCTGCCCCAGGTTGGCATCGCCGCGGGGCAATCCATCAATTACGATCAACGGATTGGTTGCTCCAATGGTGTTAATGCCCCTTATGAACAATTGTGAATAGTCATCGCCCGGGCGACCCGACCGTTGTACGGTGATGAGCCCAGGCAACCGTCCGGCCAGTGCATTGGTAAGATTGGCCACAGGACTCTGTTTCAGTTCCTTTGTCTGAATGCTGGATACAGCGCCGGTAACGCTTTGCCGGGTTTGTTTCTGTCCGTAGGCCATTACCACCACTTCGCCCATGGCTGTTTCTGCAAGTTGCAGCACAACGCTAAGCGCCTGCACATTCTCTACCCGGAGTTCCTGTGCCAGGTATCCTATTGCAGACACGCGGATGGTTACCGGCAGCCTTTTGGCATTGAGCCGGAACTGTCCCTCAGCATCGGTCATTGTAGAGCTCCCTTCCCCGTTCAACACCTGCACCGTTACATTGGCCAATCCTTTTTGCAATGAATCTGTAACCCGCCCGCTGATCTCGCTCCGGACGGAAGGTGTGGCCGGTGCAACCGGCGGGGCGGTACCGGCAGGCTTCTTTTTAATGATCACCATTTTGTTCTTGAGCTGGTAGGTCAGCGGCAGCCCGGTAAGCAGTTCTTTTAACGCTGCTTCCAGCGACAGCCCCTGGATATTGGCTTCGGCCACTTTCAGCCCACGTACATCCTCTACCCGGTAAATAAAATCGGCATTGCTTTGTTTCTGCAGCGTGTAAAACACTTCCGTAAGCAGCAGGTTGCGCCCCTTTACCGATACCGTTTGTGCATTACCCGGGCTGTACACCAGCAGCAGCATCCACATCCATACCACCGGAAGTCCCCGGAAAACAATCGTTGGCGCCCATCGTTTACGACCCGGGCCGCCCATTTTTCTAATACGCATTTTTTATCGTTGGTTTATGAATAAGCAAACGTATCCCCTCTGCCATTGCTGGCATTTTTTTTTATGCTGTACCCGTAGCAAAACAACAGCCCTGCTAATCCGTTATCAGCAACGTTCTTCCCTTTATACTGTAGTTGAAATGTTCAAACTCCTTCAAATAATCAAGCAACTCCTGCAACCCTTTGGACCGGGTATAGCGTACCCAAAATGCCTGATCGCTCAGGTGGGCCTGTATGCGCACATCTACATCGTACCATCTGCTGATGTGTTGCAGCATCTGCCGCAGGTTCATATTATCAAACAAAAAATAACCGTCTACCCATGCCAGGGCCTGCTCCGCATTTACCGCCCTCACCTTTATGGCGGCGCCCTGTTGCAGCGATGCCTCCTGATTAGGCCGTAACAGGCGCTTGTCAGCGGTACCGGCCACTTCTACTGCACCTTCCGCCAGGGTGATCTTCGCCCCCGGATCCTGTGCATAGGCCTGCACATTGAACCGGGTTCCCTTTACCGTTACATCGCCTGTTTGCAGTTTTACCACAAAGGGCCACCCGGCATTCTTCGCCACTTCAAAATAGGCCTCTCCTTTCAATTCCACGTGCCGTTCCTTTTCATCAAACTGCATGGGATAGATAAGCGCCGACTCCGCATTCAGCCAAACCTTTGTTCCATCCGGCAATACAATACGGTATTGTCCGCCCCGGGGTGTTTGAAGGGTGGCAAAGGAAGCGCTGCCCCTGGGAGCCAGTGCCTCCCCGTCTTCATATTGCACCCCGGTAGTATCTACGCGAATCCCGGTTTGTTTTTCGCTCAGGGCAAGGCTTTTACCGGTAGACAATACCAGGGTGGCCTTGTTGCCTCCGGGAGCAATACCGGCCTGCCGGGCCACCAGTGCCGGGTTGTTTTGATGACGGTAGGCGCGCATTAAAAAGAACCCGCTAAGCACTGCCAGCAGTACCGAAGCAGCCACCGCTATCCTTCTTAAACGCACCATGCGTGGCCGATGCACCTGCTGTAACAGCCGACGGTGCACTTTGTCTGCATCAAAGGCATGCTCTGTCTCTGCATCCGCTGCCGTTACCGGCTGGTCAAAATGCTCCGAGATCAGTTCCTGCAGCACCGCATCCCCTTCGCTGGTTTCAAAATAACTCAGCAGCAATTCCGCCTCTTCACGGGAACATTTGCCCCCGAGGAACCGTTGGTAGAGTTGTTCGATTTCCGCGTTCACTACGATCTGTTTATTATATATTCAATTGAAAAGAAAAAAGTCTATGCCCGGCTGAAAAAAAATTTTTGCCGATATAACTATATTTATTCGCACCAGATGGTTACCAGCAACAGGCAAAGCGGGGGAATGGTTTTATAGTTGGTGAGTTCCTGGCGGATGGTGCGCATGGATTTGGCCATATGATCTTTAATGGTGCCCAGGGCGACATTGGTTTCCTGTGCCGCTTCCTCATAGGTTTTGCCTTCCATTTTAATCAGCAGGAACACTTTTTTGCGCTGCGGCGGCAATTTATCGATGATCTCGTTCAGGATGCTGCTGGTTTCCAAAAAGCTCATATGTTCACCTACCGGGTCGTAACCGGCGGTGGCGGAGCGCACCAGCAATTGCTTATAGCGCTGCTCGCGGATGGCCCTGCGATAAAAATTAATGGTGGTGCTTTTAGCGATGCGGAGCAATACGGCCTGTACGGGTACTTCCGGACTGATGGTATGCCGGTTTTGCCAAAGCTGCAGAAATACTTCCTGCACCAGCTCTTCGCAATGTTCGTGCACTTTTACCAGGCTTTGTATGCGCCGGTATACAATGGTGGCATACCGGAAATAAAGCCGGGAAAAGGCAGTATGGTCACCTTCCTTTAATTGCACGAGTAAATCCGAGTCTGGCAAATTCATCATTGGCATTTAGGATCATTGGGGTAAAGATAATTATTTCCGCCAAACAGGAACAAATATCGGAAAATCCTGATACCTGTTTAAAAACAGTTCTTCCAGGTCATAATTTACCGGGTTTCTTTTTTTCTCACGGATTGTACAGATTTGCGCAGATTTCAAAGTTTTTCTGTGGACATCCGTGTAATCTGTGAGCAATATTACTTTCACTATTCCCGGTTTCCTCTTTCTCACGGATTACACAGATTTGCACAGATTTCTAAATTTCTCTGTGGGCATCCGTGTAATCTGTGAGCAACACTACTTTCACTATTCCCGGTTTCCTTTTTCTCACGGATTACACAGATTTGCACAGATTTCTAAAATTTTTCTGCGGACATCCGTGTAATCTGTGAGCAATACTACTTTCACTATTCCCGGTTTCCTTTTTCTCACGGATTGCACAGATTTGCACAGATTTCAAAATTTCTCTGTGGACATCCGTGTAATTTGTGAGCAATATTCTTTCACTATTCCCGGTTTCCTTTTTCCTACAGGCACAGTCCATGAGATGCAAAAAACAACCGGCTCCTGCATGAAAACATACGGAAGCCGGTTATAATGAACTATGGAAATCGCTTTATCAAATACCCCTAGGGTTTTTTATCCCACCAAACCCTGGATAAAAAAGAATCGCCATTCTGCATCCGGGCCACGGCTTCTTTATAATGCGCATTGTTCAATTGCGCCTCATCAGATGAATAAATACCCCGGCGGGGAATTTGCCCGTTGGTTGAACCAGGATTGGGGCCCGGCGTAAGCGTGGGATACCCGGTACGCCGCCATTCTGCAAAAGCCTCCATATTCCGGCCAAACAGGTGAATCCATTTTTGCGTGGCAATTTTTTCCATTTTCTGTGCATCGGTAAGCCCGTCGAAACTCAATACGGTATTAACATAATCAGCAGGTACGGTATTGAGGTTATACGGCGCAAGTGCAAAGGCTGCCTTTACTCCTTCATAAAAGAAATTATAGGCATCCGCATTGTTGGCACCCCAGCCCAATAAAGCAGCTTCGGCTTTGTAAAAACAGATATCGGAATACGTGAACGCATAGCTGGGTATGGGCGCAAAGGTCTGACTGAAATAGGTATTGCGGCTAGCGGTTGAGTAATTGGCCCGGATCAATTGTGATAACTGGTTATCCGTAAGCGCTACACCAATACCCTGGTATACCTGGTTGCCATTGATGGTAACGGGCTGGGCCAATAGCGGCAGCCGGGGATCATTAAAACTTTTCAGTTTATCAATCAGCGTATTGGCCAGGTAACGCAGGTCGGCAGAGCCGGTTACAAACTGCCGTAAAATAGGATTATAATTTTCGGCCTGGGCATTGTTGTAGGTGGGCACGGCGGCATTATCGGCATTGCTACCGAGGAGTCCCAGGGAAGAGGTCATGGCCGCCTGCACCGTTTGCTGCGCCAGTGTGGCATTCGCATAACGGATGCGCAAACCCAGTCTTAGCTTTAATGAATTACCAAATTTTTTCCACTTATCAATATTTCCGCTATAAAAGAAATCAGCAGTGCCGTAAGACTGGTCTCCGGTGGTAAGTTTTGCCAGGGCGGCATCCACACGCTGAATCAGGAGCGGGTAAATATCCTCCTGTTTGTCAAACTTCGGCGTCCGGTTAATGGCCTCGTCGGATGTTGTTACTTCCGAAAAAGGCACATCTCCAAACAGGTCTGTCAGGCGCTGGTACAGGTATACTTCATAAAGCTCTGCAATTGCCCATTTCGAGCGCCCGGCGGGATCATTTTCCAGGCCGGCCAGTTCTTCTTTAATGCGGATGATATTACGCAACAAAGTATAGTGTTGTGACCAGATCAGGTCTTCCGGACCTTCAAAATACCTGGAAACCGGCACCACGGGGCCTCCCGCCCAATGCTGCACCCAGGAGCCCATTTTGGTATTAGGCAGCTCACCCGATTCCTGGAAGGTTCCGTCCCGTAAGATACGGGCAAAAAGCAATCCCGGATCTACAGAAACCACAGAGGTTGGAGGTGTATTGATCTTTTCAAAATCCTTTGTACAGGCACCCATGGTTACAGCCAATGCAAGACCTGTGATGATGTGTATGTATAATAATTGTTTTTTCATGACTGATCAGAATTTAAAATGCAAGGGATAAGTTAATACCAAGATTGCGCATCATCGGCAGTGATGTAGATTCAATACCAATGGACGAATTGTTTACGTTAAAGGCAGCGGTTTCCGGGGAAAAGCCATCCGTCTTCCGTTGAAAGTAAAACAGGTTACGGCCGTAAACACCCAGCTTCGCCGATTTGATCACCCCGGCGGGCAACCAGTTTTTGGGCAACTGGTATGCAAGGCTGATCTCACGCATCGCTACATAACTCATATCATTGATCATTTCTTCCGACACCATTACTTCTTTGTCGCTGGCCACCATGTTCCAGTAATCCTGCGCCTTTACAGCAATATTATTTTTTTGCCCGCTGCTTACCCAATTTCCATTGCCGTCCTTTTCAGCAATATATCCATCCGCAATATAGGATCCGTCCCTTCCCGGAACGGTTTTATTGGTAACCCCGTAGATGATCTCTTCCCGGTTCGACTGTGAAAAAATAACGCCGCCCTGGCGGATATCCACCAGTGCATACAGGCTAAAACCCTTGTACTTCCAGGTATTGCCAAATCCGCCCAGCCACTCGGGCTGTGCATTGCCCAGCTCCGTTTCCACACGGCCGCTGGTACGCAGCGGTAACCCGGTTGCCGGATCAATCAGGCGATTGCCATTGGCATCCTTGATCCATGCGAACTGCGTACCGATCAGTTGTCCAAACGGTTTGCCCACTTCGGCTACCACATTAATGCCGCGGTCCGTTGCCAGTAAGAAGGTTTCTACTCCCGGATACAGGGATTCTACTTTGTTCTGGTTCCGGTTGAAATTAAAGACCGTATTCCATTCAAATCCGGAAGCGCTGCGAACAGGCGTGGCAGTTAACACAAACTCGATGCCTTTATTACTGATCTCCCCCGCATTGATGCGGTTCTTCGTATACAAACTGGAAGGCGCAATGGGTACATCCAGGATCTGGTTCTTGGTACTTGCCTGATAATAGGTAAAGGACAATCCCAGCCTGTTTTTGAGAAAACGCAGATCGGCACCCGCTTCTATGGACGTGGTCAACTCGTTCTTGAGGTTCGGATCCGGGATCACATCCGTATAGGAGGCCATGGGTACGCCTCCGTGTGTATACTGGTTGAGACTATAGGTACCCGTTAACTGATACGGATTGCCCGAGCTGCCTGCCTGTGCCCAGGAAGCTCTTAGTTTTACATAGGAAAGTGCATCCGATTTAATATTTGCCAGGTCTGATAGGATCAAACTGGAACTGATGGAAGGATAGAAAAACGAATTGTTGTCTTTGGATAAGGTAGAAGACCAGTCGTTACGCGCAGAAAAATCAATAAACCAGTAATTCCGGAATCCGAACTGACCCGACATATAGGCCGAATTGATCTGGGATTGGCTTAAATCGAACAGGTAGGAATTAATGGAGGTATTGTTGATTACGTACAGATTGGGTACGATAAACGTGTTACCGGTATTGCCGGTAAGCCGCAGGTAACGGCTCTGGTGACTGGCGCCCAGGTTCACACCCAGGTTCATGTCTTTTCCCAATGAGAAACTGGAACTGGCCAGGAAATCGAAATTATTTTCCCGTACGCGGATCACTTCCTCCCGCATATCTCCTTTTTTATTCAGACTCTGGTACGTATTGATGGGCCGGTAACGGAAGCGCTGGTCGGTATAAAAATCCGTACCTCCGGTGGCCATTAATTTCAGCCAGGGCAGTACTTCATACGTTAGTCTTAACATACCGATGATACGGTCCCTGCGATCTTCGTTATGATTTTCATTGATGGTCCAGAAAGGGTTACCGGTAGAACTGTTGGTGGCATAGGTTTTTTCCAGCCCCGCATATACTCCTGAAAAACCCAGTTGTTTTGCTACTTCCTCATCGGTCCATTTATAGCTGGACATAATGGAATTTCCCAGGCTTCTCGGCTGACTGATCAGCAGGTAAGCGGGGTTATCTGCAGCATCTGAAAGCGTGGGCCGGTTTTGTGCCTTCTGCATGATATAATTCACTTTACCATCAAGGGTTACCCCCGGCCAAAGCTTGGCTTGTGTTCTGAGTCCAAAATTATTCCGGTTGAGATCATTGGTAGGAATGTAACCTTTTACATTGGTATTGGCATAGGAAAACCGGTAATTGATCTTCTCGCTGCCGCCGTCCACACTCAGGTTATTGACCACTTGTTTTTCGGGCTGGAAAAAACTGCCGTAGGTATCCGGCTCCGGTGTCAGCTGAAGCACATGGCCGTATTGATCCTCATAGGTCTGCCCGTCCATCCTGGCGCCCCAGGAGGCCCGGGTGGTCCGGTCGCGCCCTGCACTCATTTTGGGCATCCCCTGGTAATTATTGGCCCGGGCATCGGCCATGGAAACAATGGTACCATCCGACTTGCGGAAATGGGTAAAATCGCCATTGAGCCCCTGCGCATATTCGTTCTGAAAATCGGGCAACACCAGGGCATTGCCAACGGAATAGTCCACATTATAGTTCACATTGATCTTACCGGCCTTACCGGATTTCGTGGTAATTAAAATAACGCCATTGCTTCCCCGCTGGCCATATAGCGCTGCAGCGTTGGGCCCCTTCAGTACCGACATGGTTTCGATATCATCCGGGTTAATATTCCCGATCCCGTCGCCATAATCGGTTCCTCCCGTTTGGCTGGCAGCACCGATATTCTGATTGTCGATCGGCACACCATCCACTACGTACAGGGGCTGACTGTTGCCGATGAGCGAATTATTACCACGGATAACCACTTTAGCCGAACCACCCGCACCGGATGCAGCCCGGGAAACCTGTACCCCGGATACCTTACCCGATAACGCATTAGACACATTGGCTTCTTTTCCCTGGGTCAGTTCATCGCCTTTTAATTCTGCCACGGTGTATCCCAATGCGCGCTTTTCCCGCTTTATGCCCAGGGCGGTTACCACTACCTCGCTCAATTGCGCCCTTTCGGTTTCCAGAGACACGGTAAGCGCCAGCCGGTCATTTGCCGCTACATTATAGCTGGTGAGTTGTTTGGGTTTGAACCCCACAGAACTGAAGTTGATGCTGTACCCCGTACCCTGCGGAACAGCCGTAATTAAAAAATTACCGCCGGCATCCGTAGCCGTAGATTTATTAAAACCATTGGCGCCATTCGATAACACAACGGTTACACCCTGCAACGGCTGATTGGCTTCATCTCTTACCACACCGTTGATCGTTGCCGTGTTCTGGGCAAACAACGCAAGGTTGATACACAGAAGCAGCAACACTCCGGAAATACGTGCTACAACGGCAAGCCCGTTATCGCTTGCCTTAAACAGTAATATGGGCCGCAATAGCCGATCCTTTGCTGATAATTTTCTCATAACTCGAAATTTCAATTGATGGATTTTATTGTTTAGATATCAGGATATTTATTTTGTGTACATAATTTATCTCCCGGATCATGTTTTCATAAACCCGGTCCGACTTTTTAAAAGTGCCGCTGTAAAAGCGGTTGGTCAGTTGGTCTGCCGGCACCTGCAGGCGTAAATGATAGTTATTTTCCAGGATCTGTACCACTTTTTCCAGGGCCATATTTTTAAACGTAAGGGTTGTGCCATCGTCCCGGAACAACTCTCCACGATCAAAATCCGTCTGGCGGTCTTTCGACTCCGATACAATCTGCAGGCTAACCGGGTTGATCTCTATTTCCCTGTTGGGTGTAAGCTCCAGGTGCACCGGTTTTTCAATTGTCTTTTCACCGCCTGTTATCTTAATCTTTCCCTCCAGCAACCGGATCCGGGTACGGGTATTGCCCGGTAATTCATCTACAATAAACACCGTGCCCAGCGCGGTAGTAACCAGGTTTTTTGAATACACATTAAACGGCAGTGCTTTATTTTTTGCCACCGTAAACTGTGCCTTGCCTTTTAACCAGAAATCGCGGCTGTTCCGGCCCTTGAAGCTTGCGGGGAAACGGATTTCGGAACCGGGATATAACCGTACCTCGGAACCATCCGTCACTTTTATTGGCAGCACATCCGGGCTGATGTTCCTGTAATACCGCATTTGCGAAGGAGGAGCAGCCTGCGGTTCCTTTTGTGCCTGCATTGGTTGCCTTACGGGGTTTGAACCGGTAAAGAGCCGGGTAAAAAAGACCACACCGATAATGGCTGCAGCAGCGGCACCATAAAGCAGGTAACGGGTATTACGGCGCCGGCGTTCGTAACGGGTTATTTGCCGAAGCAATGAAGCATACAACTGCTTTTCATGATAACCGGGTGCTGCGGTATCGGACGTTATTTCCTCCCACCGGAAAGCATCCAGCAGGGCTTCAATCTTTTCCGGATCCCGGCGCAGCAGTTGCCGGATCAAACGTTGCTCCCCGGGGGTACAGCTCCCCGCAAAAAAGCGTTGTAACAGGTCTTTTGAAATTTCCATTCCTATACAATACGAATGAAAATTCCCTACCCCCTAGTCCGGTGAAAAAAATAATTAAAAAAGCAGTAAGTGCTTTTCTTAATGTTTTCAGGGCGATTGTCAGGTGATTCTCCACGGTTTTGACGGAAAGTGAAAGCCGTTCTGCAATTTCCCGGTGCGAGAGTTCTTCAAACCGGCTCATAGTAAACACCTTCCTGCGCATTTCAGGCATGGCGGCCACCTGGGCTTCGATACGCCCCAGCAGTTCTTTGGCACTGAAGGATTCTTCGGTAGCATTGGCCGTGGTTTCCCCGCCGGGTGCAAGCGTTTGCAGGTTGCGCCGCCGGCTTTGTTCGCGCAGGAGGTCGATGATCACCGATCTGCTGATGCAGCGGATCTGCGCTGCCGCAGGAATACCGGTTTTGCCGGCCTGATGGTTCTTCCACAGTTTTAAAAATACACGCTGCACGGTTTCCTCCGCCAGATAAGCAGATTTTGTAAATGCCCAGGCATACGCGTACACCTGCCGGCTCCATTGCTTAAACAGGTCTTCAAAATCGTTTGATATGGCACTGGACCTTAGAGACATCTTCACGGACTTCTACCTGAACCCCGATAAAGATATTTATTAAACGATTAACACCCATATCCGGATAAAATATTTCGCGGCAGCAATGCCCCAACACCGGCCTGGCATATGGAGCAAGGCGTTTAATCATGCTATGCCACATATAGGCCTTAACCCGCAATGCTAAGGCAATATCCGCCGTGTTAATCCCCGTTGGTAAGCCTCCAGCCGCTTAAATCCTTCTGCGTATTTACAGCCGGCGGCCAGCCCCCTGAATTTCGATTGTGTTTCCATCATACCCAGCATATCCGTATGAGCCTGTTCCTTCATATCCCGGATCTGGCTCTTGTGACAACGCAGCATTTTTTTCTTCATTTCAAACACTTCGGTGATATCCACATATTCGGTAGGCATAAAATCGATCCCGCAAACGGTATCCATATAATAGATCTGTGATTCTTCCAGCCGGCAGGGCGGCAGCGATTGATGATCGATATACGGCAATCCTTTCTGAGAATAGGCATCAAATACCAGCTGACTTACATACCGGTGATCCGGATGATAGTCGTTCGGAGCATGGGTAAAAATCACATCCGGATCGGCCTGTCGTAATATATCTACCATGATCATCCGCTGGTGCTGGTCTGGAAAAACATGCTCATCCGCAATGGCCGGCCAGATCAATTCCGCGCCGATCAGATCTGCAGCAGCCTGTGCTTCCTTTTTACGGATAGCACCCATCTTCCCCGGTGGAACGACCAGATCGCCTACACTGCCATCGGTAAACACGGCAATAAGTACCCGGTGTCCTTCCCGGGCATAGCGGATAAGCGTGCCCGCACAAAGTATTTCCGTATCATCCGGATGAGCGGCAACACTGAGAATGTTCATTGTTTATCCATTTTGAAAACAGCCCTCCTGCATGCGGCCTGCAATGCCCGGATGGCTGCCGTGCGCTATTATGATTATTACACTTACGGATACCATCCTTTATTACAGGAAACATCCCATCGCTTTACTCAATACCATTCATATTCATACAGGCACTATAGAATTACGGAATACAAAACAGCAGTTTCAAAACCACAGCATGCATTCCAGCTACAAAAACCGGGGAGGCTTTTCTACATTGTGTAGCGCTTTTAGAACGCGGTTATGAGGGCCTGTAATTTAATCAACTGGGTTACGTCCGGAAATGATATTATACAATACAACAATGATTGCAATTACAAGTAGTACATGTATCAGGTTTCCCAATCCCATTCCTCCGCCAACGCCTATCAATCCTAATATCCACACTACAATACAGACAACGGCAATTAACCATAATATACTTCTCATATTGAACGATTTTACTGGTTAAAAAATCATTTACCAAACCGGGAATCCGTCATTTTCTTTCCAGGTACCGTAGTCCAAATATAATGCCGCATTGCCAATAGAAAAGGCGCGCTTTATAAAGCACCTTTTCATAAGTGTGTATTATACACAACGGGAGATACGTGTTTTTTTTGACGGCTATTAATTATTGTGCGCTCCGTATTTGCGGAAGATCTTTTCATTTAACCGGTCTGAATGGATGCGGTAATTCAAATTCTGAGAGTCGATGGAAGCCCTTTCTTCATCCGTAAGATAAGATGCGATGTCGGCGGCGCGAACATGAAAAAAGAGATCCTTTAGCGATGCAATCACTCTGCTTAGTTTGGTTAATGCTTTCAGGCATTCGTTGGCCTCCACTTTTCTTAAGGCCCGCATGGCATAGGAAATACATTGATCGCCCGCATCTCCAATAAATCGGAGAAAGCCACCATTGTGCATGTCTCTTTCCAGTATCCATAATGCGGCTAGCTCCTGGTCTTCATTTGAAAGAAGCGACCAGCGATCCGTACCTATTTTTTTTAATCGCGTATAGGCGGCATACGTTAACAGGTTGTATTCGTTTCGGAGAATAGAAGGATCCATAAAGATCAATTTAGAGGTTGAAGGGGATACTAAAGATACCAATTTTTATTGATATACTTATATATGCATGTTTAAACATCTATTACCCAGCAAAATGGATAAAACGCTCATTTTACTGAATAAAACCAATGTTTTTGGCATCATCCTTGCATATAGTTAATCGCTTAAACAGAAGATGAATTGGAATTGTGAAATGATTGAGCACTCCCTTTTAAAAGTGAATTAAGTTAGTCAATTTTCTCATAAGCAGTTAGTTTTGGTTGCGTCCCCTGTTTCCACAGGGGACTATTTTTTTGTGTGATGCTAACCGATTACGAAAAACAGAACGACACTGCTAAGTGAAAAACAGCATCCGCATTCCAAATGTATAAGAAACACGTTTTTGGCTAAACCGGCAAAATGGTGTATTGCCTTATAACTTCAACCGCAGATCATCCGACAGAAACTCTTCCAGGTTTAATACCCTATTTAAATAGTCTCAATAAAAAAGCCCCTGTAAAACAAGGGCTGTAAAAAATAAATTGCTTATTGATGCCGGTCGCCTTTCTTCTTATAATATTTTTTCTTCGGGCCTCCGGCACGGTTGGGTCTGGCCGTGTTATATACCGGTTGTTTACCCAGGTGTTCCGGCAGGGTCATTTTGTCTACCTCACGGCCGATGAGCCGTTCAATGGCCATAAATTTACGCTGATCCTTTTGATTGATCAGTGTAAACGCACTTCCTTCGGCTTCTGCCCGGGCTGTACGGCCAATACGGTGTACATAATCCTCGCCTGCACGGGGCACGTCAAAGTTGATGATCAGGTCAATATGGTCAATGTCAATTCCCCGGCTTAAAATATCGGTTGCCACCAGCACCGGCAGGCGACCGCTTTTATACTGTATCAGCACTTCATCCCGTTGCTCCTGTTCAAGATCGCTATGTATTTCACCCGCCTTGATCCCTTTGCGCCGGAGGTCGCGGGTTAATTGTTTTACATTGAGTTTGCTGCTGCAGAAGATCAGCACCGCCTTATATTTTTTTGCCGCAAGCAGGTGCTGGATCAGCGGTATTTTTTGCTCATCGTAAACCATGTAGGCCTGCTGTACGATCTTCGCGGGCGGTTTACTCATGGCGATGCTTATTTCAACCGGGTTGTGTAAAATATTCTGCGCCATTTTTTTTATTTCCGGCGGCATAGTAGCCGAAAACAGCAGGTTCTGACGTTGCTTTGGGAGATGGTTTACGATGAACATGATATCGCCGTAAAAGCCCATATCCAGCATCCGGTCTGCCTCATCCAATACCAGGCATTGCAAGCTGTTGAGCTTTACATAGCCCATTTTTAAATGCGCCATCATTTTACCCGGGGTACAGATCACGATGTCGGCCCCGGCCGTCAGCGCCCGTTTCTCCTGTATAAAATTATTACCATCACCACCGCCATATACGGCAACCGAACTCACATCTGTAAAATAAGAAAGGCCGTCCAGGTGCTGCGCGATCTGTACCGCCAGCTCGCGGGTGGGTACAATCACGATGGCTTTAATACCATCCGTACCTGCTGACGGGCCGGTTAACAGCCGGTTGATCAATGGCAGCAAAAAGGCTGCGGTTTTACCGGTACCTGTCTGTGCAAAGGCCAATACATCCTTCCCTTCGAGGATATGCGGTATTACCTGCTCCTGCACGGGGGTTGCCTGTTGATAGTTGGAGGCATCAATGCCTTCCATCAGGCGCTCATCAAATCCAAATTCTGTAAACTTCACTTCCTGGGAATTAAAAAATTAGGTTGCAAAGATACTGGCTTTGACGTATTGATGGGGGTTATTTGCCCTCAAACTGCGCTGCGGGGGTGTTTTTCTTGGTACTTACAACGGAAACAGCGTGCCCTGAACCCGGCTCAAACAGATCCGGCCGTATAAAGCATGTCATAGAGCCCTTTAGATAGCGACCGCCAGATAGGCGTATCATAAGCTAATTGTTCCAGTGTTTGCTCGGCAATGATACATACACCTATCCATTTGAGCACCGGATGTATCGTTCGGTATTTATAGTATTCCCAAATCCATGCAAGCACGATCAGGCTGTAGGGCAGCACCAACGCAAACCAATATTCCGGGTAAGGAACATGGGGAAAATAATGACGAAAACGGAACCAGGCCGGCCATAGCACCACAATAGTAGCCAGTAACAAATAACGTTTGTGACAAGAGCCTCTTTTCCGGCTGATGATGCCGGCACAAACCAATACAAAAAATAATACAGCACCGGTTATTACTCCCGGCAGGTCGTTATAATCCGAGGGATCCACTCCGTTTGCCAGCTGCTTATCTACGGTATAACGGCCAACAAAAAACAGCGTAATAAACACACCCAGGGCAACAGGAATACCCCCAAGGCCAAGCAGTTTATGCAGCGGGTAACGGTTCTGGTAGATCCATACATTTTGAACAAAAAACAAAATAACCCAGGCGAATGTAAATATACCGTGTATATGCACTACGGCCGGCGCTTTAAAATGCCCGGCCGACAGGGGCAAAAAGAATGTCTTTGCAAAACCAATAAACGCGGCCAGCACTCCGATTATGGAAAATACAAAAAAATAAGAAGGCTTTTTTTTAAGTACGCTATTCATATCCGGGTTTTATAACATGAAATCTGTACGCGTTCATCCTTTTATCGTTGCCTTTAAAAATTCCTGTACAATCACCGATCTTCCGATAGGCTCCAAAAATAAATTGAACACATTTACAGCCACTGCCAGCCAGGTAGCCGGATGTTTCAGTTTTTGATAGCGCCATGCGCCCAACAGCAACAGGGCCAGTATGATCCCTTCTGAAATGTAAAGAGACGGCATAATCTCCACGTTTGGCCATTTACTGCTTTGAAGCGCTACATGCACATTCTGTACACCACGCCCCAATGCCGGCATCATAATGATGAATACGGTTGATACCAGCCACCACGCATGATTTTCCAGTTGCCTGCGATGAATGATACTTTTGATAACTGCAAACCCAAAGGCAATGATCATCACGATTTCAACAGCCGCTACGCCAAAGAAAAACCAAGGCTGAAAAGGCCCGAACTGTTCCGGTACCGCCCGCGCCCTCTCTGTAGTGGCAATGTCCCGGTGCATCATGCTAAATGCCGTTAAGCATACACCGCCGGCAATAAATATTCCGATGATGCCATTGGTTCTGTGCGTTGCCAGTTGCCCGTGGGTAGCATAGTACGGCTGAATGATCAGGTACAGGTACCAGACCGTACCCGTCCAGTAATGCACGTGTACCGCCCAGGCATTCTCTGAAAAATCGCCCCAGTAATCTCTGAAAATTCCGAATTGCATAAAGAGCATCGGGATGAGCATCCAGCGGTACAGATTTTTATACTTGTCCATAAGCCGTTCGTTTTACAAGCCTACCGTTTTCATAGCAATGCGCCCGGCTGACTACTTATGATCCGCCTCTAAATTTTTCATGCCCGGTACAATACCATTCTACCGCGTATACACCCGGCCTGTTGCCAATCTGCTCTGGTATCGTGTTCTATGGATATGGATCACAACGCCCGAAGTGGAAACCCTATTCTTCCGGGTCTTTTCCTCCTGCAGCACAAAGCGGATCGTTTTCCAAAGCAGAAGCGTCGCGATCAAGGCCATAATGATATACATCATCATCGTTAAACCTGTTATTTTCGAGGATCCTCATAAGGAGATACGAACACAGGCCTCCCTCAACGTATAGATTGATCACGTTCACCAAGCAGCCCGTATTAATTCAAGGTTCTACTACTACGAAAAATCAATACGGCATAAAGGAACCGGGTGGTTTCCGATGCCCGCCGCATATCCGGGAAATGTGCCCGTTTCCTCTTTTCAGCTAACCGGTAAGGGATAAATTATCCTGCACTAACAAATATACCGGATCATGCCAGTTTGCGGCATCGCTAATTCTGGTCAATATATATGCAGGGGCATCAATTGATCGGGGAATGCAATAGTTTTTATGCAAGGCGGCACTATTTTCAGGATCTGCCCCGGGAAACCCTAAACTAACGGATAACCAATGCTGCAAGCCGGGCCCAAACGTGTTCTGGTTTGCAGACAAAAGCCGGGGCATCCTTACCCGGAAAACCAGCAGGGCTTACTCTATTTTTTTAGCCCAGATATGCACCTGGGCATTTCCCGATGCCCATTGATACAGCCATATTTTTTTACCTGAAAAATGGCCTGTCCATTGCTCACGGTTCCCGGCAAAAGCAAAAGCGGCAGTATAGGGGTATCCCTCCTCAACAGCAATTTCGTTGCCGGGCTGAAGCCACTTCATTTCATACCGCTGTATTCCCGACATAAAATACCAGGGATGTATCTTCCAGTCCGGAGCAAACGATTCAACATGTTTCAATGCTATCTGACCGGGGTTTTCCACCATCATGTTACCATCATTGGTAAAGGCTAATTGCACCGTTCCTTCTCCTTTATAATAATGACCGCTTAAGGTTTTTAACGAATCTATCTTCCAGATCCCATAAAGTTCTCCACCCGTAAACAGGTTGTCCGGTATATCTTTTATGGATGCAAAGGTGTTGCTGGTTTCCGTTTTTTCACGAACCTTCTTGGAGCAGGCGCCAGCCATTATTAACACGAGCAATAAAACGGTTGCGTTAAGGTACTTTTTCATAATGCCGTTGGTTCTAAATCAAAGTAGTCAGTCTGTGCCGCAAATATATTATATAAACATATGCTATAATGCGGTTTCAAAATAAATAACAGCGGTTGCTCCTGTGCCGGTCGCGTTGTATTTCGCAGATAACATACCGGCAATCTGTTGTTGGACTATTATTCAATATTATTTGCGGCCAGCTGATGGCGGCAGCTTTGGCGGCGTGGATGGCCTGTAAAACCTGCGGGCCCTATCATATCATCCGGTCCCCTGCACATTTTCGCTGTTTTTTATGTCTGTCCTGGGGGGCGGCCACCTATACCTATACGTACACGCAAAAAAAAAGCCTCACATTACTGTGAGGCTCTCAATAAGAATGGCAGCTACCTAC
>JAGIAT010000016.1 GCA_017744715.1 Niabella sp.
GGCTTCGGCCTCCCTTTTTTTATTTACATACATATTTTTACCGGACACCAGTAACTTGAAACATGAAACCTGGAACCGCATTACTGGTATCTTTCCATTAGTTTTGCAGCCTATGAAGGTGATCGATCATATCAGGAATGCAAAGGACACACTGATTTCTTTTGAAATACTGCCCCCGTTGAAAGGAAAGGGCATTGAAGCGCTTTACGACCATTTGGATCCGTTAATGGAATACAAACCCGCTTTTATTAATGTTACCTACCACCGGAGCGAACATATCTTTAAAAAGAACCCCGATGGCAGTTTTAAAAAAGTAGTGGTACGTAAGCGGCCGGGAACCGAAAGCATTTGCGCCGCCATCATGAATAAATATAATGTAGATACGGTTCCGCACCTGATCTGCGGAGGGTTCAGCGTCAATGAAACAGAAGATGCGCTCATCAATCTGAATTACCTGGGTATCGACAATGTGCTGGTGCTGCGCGGTGATGCCGCCAAAAATGAAACGGCCTTTATTCCGCAGGCAGACGGTCATGCGTATGCCATTGATCTTTTAAAGCAGGTGGTGGACCTCAATAACGGCATGTACCTGGAGGAGGACCTGAAAAATTCGCAGAAAACAGATTTCTGCATCGGCGTGGCCGCCTATCCCGAAAAGCATTTTGAGGCGCCTAATATGGAAACCGATATGGCCTACCTGAAGGCGAAGGTGGATGCGGGTGCCGATTATATTGTAACACAGATGTTTTTTGACAACAGCAAGTTTTATGCATTTGTAGATGCCTGCCGTAAAGCGGGGATCACCATTCCGATTATACCGGGGTTAAAACCCGTTTATACGCTCAAACAGCTAAACGTACTTCCCAAAACCTTTCATATCGACCTGCCCACAGATCTGTCAAAGGAAATGATGAAATGTAAAACCAACGAGGATGTGGAGCGTGTAGGCACGGAATGGCTGCTGATGCAATCAAGGGATCTGAAAAAGAATGGAGTACCGGTACTGCATTATTATACGCTGGGCCGGCCGCAGATCATCAGCAACGTGGTAAAGGAGCTGTAATATTCCCGCGGGAAAACAACCAGAAAGCTGCGGAAACAAGCGATTTTTGAATGGTCCGGATGATCTTTATTACACAACTCATTTATATCAATGAAGGAAGCGAGGCCGTTTTCCATGATTTTGAGCAGCTGGCTATTCCATTAATAAAAAAATACAATGGCCGTCTTTTGTTCCGCTTGCGTCCGCAAAAAACGGATTTTGTTGAAATAAATACGGAACCGCCTTATGAAATACACCTGGTTTCCTTTGAAACCGAGGAGGATTTCAGGCGTTTCCTGGAAGATGAAGAAAGAAAAGAATTTTTATATTTAAAGGAACAATCCATCCGGTCGGCTGTTCTCATTCAGGGAAAACAACTATAAAATGGCGCGTAAAAAGAAGAAAAATATTGTTCTTGAAAACATCCGGATCGAGGACTATGCCGCCGAAGGACGGTCTATTGCCCGGGTGGATGGGAAGGTGATCTTTGTGGAACAGGTGGTTCCCGGTGATGTAGTTGATATCCGGTTAGGTAAAAACAAAAAGGACTGGGCAGAAGGGCAACCCATCGCCTTCAGATCCTATTCACCGGAGCGCACCGAACCTTTTTGTGCACATTTTGGAGTTTGCGGCGGCTGCCAGTGGCAGATGCTGCCTTACGAAAAACAACAACAGTACAAGCACCAGCAGGTAAAAGACAACCTGCAACGCATCGGGAAGATTCCGCTCCCGGAAATTCAGCCCATACTTGGCGCCGCTAAAACCCGGCGGTACCGCAATAAAATTGAATATACCTTCGGTACCGAACTGTTTATGCCCAAAGAGCAGTTCAATGCCTTGAAGGAACAAGGCATTAACCCGCATGAATACGGCAAACAGGGCGTTGCCGGTTTTCATGCCAAGGGTTTCTGGGATAAGATCGTAGACATACATACCTGCCACTTACAGGAAGAACCCACCAATGCCATCCGCCTGGCTATAAAGGCATTTGCACAGGAACATGGCTATTCTTTCTATGACCTCCGGCAGCACACGGGCTTTTTACGTACCATGCAGGTGCGCCTTTGTGAAACCGGCGAACTGATGGTAAACCTGGTAATGGGGGAAGATGATCCTGAAAAGCGGGAGAAGATTCTAAACCACCTCCGGGCACAATTTCCGCAGATCACCACGTTGCTGTATACCATTAATACCAAAAGGAATGACAGCCTGCATGACCTGGAGCCCGTGGCCTGGTACGGACCGGGCTATGTAACCGAGCAACTGGACCAGTACCGGTTTAAGATTGGCCCTAAGTCCTTCTTTCAAACCAATACGGCCCAGGCCACCGAACTGTACCGGATAACCCGGGAGTTTGCGGAACTTACCGGTAATGAAACCCTGTACGACTTATATTGCGGTACCGGAAGCATTGGTATTTTCTGCAGCCAGAAGGCCGGCAAGGTGATCGGCGTGGAAGTCATTGAAGCCGCCATTGAGGATGCTAAGGAAAATACCGCATTGAATGGCCTTGACAAGACCCATTTTTATGCGGGCGATGTGATCGACATCTGCTCGGATGCATTTTTTGAACAACATGGGCGCCCGGATGTTATAGTAACCGATCCGCCAAGGGCGGGCATGCATGAGAAGCTGGTGCAGAAGATCAATGAAATGGCCGCGCCCATTGTGGTGTATGTAAGCTGCAACCCGGCAACCCAGGCAAGAGATCTGGCATTATTGAACGAAAAATATGAGGTTACAAAAATTCAGCCGGTAGATATGTTTCCGCACACCCTGCATATTGAGAACGTAGTACAACTGAAACTCCGGTCCTGAGGCCCACTTAAATACAATATTATTCATGAGTTCATATTTTACAAGACCCGCCGAAAAATTTCCCCCCGCTATTAAATACCTCATCGCCATCAATGTGGTGGTTTGGGTGGCGCAACTGATCTTCGATCATAAATACGGCCAGTCGGTGATCCTGATCGGCGGGGCAATGGACCAGGTAGGCTTTCTTACCGGCAAACTCGGTCTCTGGCCCATCGGTGAAGGTTTTAAACCCTACCAGCTGATCACGCATATGTTTGCCCACGCAGCTTCCGGTCCGCAGATGTTTTTCCATATTCTCTTTAATATGTTTACACTCTGGATGTTCGGGCGCATCCTGGAAAATGTTTGGGGTTCCAAACGGTTCCTGATCTTTTATTTTATTTGCGGACTGGGCTCGGCAGCATTACACCTGGCCGTGCAGTATTACACCCAAACCGGCAGCATGGCCGTAGGCGCTTCCGGCGCCGTAATGGGCGTACTGGTAGCATTTGCCATGACCTTTCCCAATACAGAGCTGTATATCATGTTCATCCCCGTGCCGGTAAAGGCAAAATGGGCCATTCTGGGGCTGATTGCCATTGACCTGTTTTTCGGCTTATACAGTGCCTCCGGTGATACCATTGCACATTATGCGCATCTGGGCGGCGCCATTACCGGTTTTATTCTCCTGAAAATCTGGAACAAAACAAACCGGCGTAATTTTTACTAAATTTATCGTTGAAAAAGAATCAACTTTTAACCCTTTAATTTTGTTGGGTATTTGATATGGGTATTTCTGACAGAAACTATGACAACCGATTGTCTTTTGGAACGCGGGTAAATCCACTGGTCATACTCATTGCGATCAGCATGATCCTGTTTGTAATACTTGCTTTTTTCAGAGCGCTTACCTACCTGCGTTTTGAAGAAGGTGCGGATGTAGCCGGCTATTTTAATGAGCACATCCTGAGTACCATTGCCTTATCGCCAAAACTAAGCACCGCCCTGGCTAAAACCTGGACCTTCCTCACCTATTCGTTTGTACAGGTAAATGTTTGGGACCTCATTGCAAATATGCTGTGGCTGTGGTGCTTTGGGTTTATATTCATTGACATTACCGGTAATAAAAAGCTGATCCCCCTGTTTATCTATTCCACGGTATTATCCGGCCTCGTATACGTTCTTGTTTGCAAATCCATGCATCCCGAAACACACGCATTTCCCTATTTCAGCGGATCCGGGGCCTGTATCCTTGCAATTGCAGCGGCCGCAACAACCATTTCGCCCAATTATAAGTTGCTGCCGATGCTGAATGGAGGAATCTCCCTGTGGATCATCACGCTCATTTATACAGTCATCGACTTCGCAACCATTCCTCCCGGCGTACCCGCGCTTTATTTTTCCCAGCTTACCGGAGCCCTCACAGGTTTTTTGTTCATCTATCTTTTAAGGAAGGGCTACGACGGAAGCGAGTGGATGAACCGCCTGTACGACTGGTTCATCAACCTGTTTAACCCCGAAAAGTCGGAAAACCGGAAAAAAATAAAGGATACTTACTTTTATAAAACATCCGCAGAGCCCTTTACAAAAACAGCCCGGCTCACCCAGCAGCGCCTGGACGCTATTTTAGACAAAATGAATCAATCCGGTGGTTATGAAATGCTTACACAGGAAGAAAAAGATTTTCTAAACCGTGCCAGCCAGGAAGATTTTAGAAGCAAATAGGTAAAATCGTTCGCGGGTTTTTACCAGTTTGGAGATAACTTAATTATCTTTCGGGTTGAAAGAATCCGTAGATGAGCGTTTTTGCAAAAATCAGCAATAAGGTTTTACTGGGCATCAATATTCTGGTGGTCCTCTTTTTCCTGTTGGCTTGTCTGGCGGCCTATATCAGTCCTATGGACTGGCCGGTGCTTTATCTTTTTAGCCTGGGTTTTCCTTTTTTGCTGCTACTGGTGCTTGCCTTTTTAGGCTGGTGGCTCTTTGTAAAAAAGCAATGGGCATTGATCTCCGCAGCAGCATTGATACTGGGAGGAGGCGCCATTACCAATTTTTTTGCCTTTAATCTTAAAAAGCCTTTCCAGCAGGAAAAGAAAGCAGACCATATCCGCATCGTTACCTGGAACGTGGCACGCTTTGTAGAAATGGTGATCAACAACAACAAAGGCAGCCAAACACGCTATAAAATGCTGCAACAGATCAAATCTACGAACGCGGATATCTTGTGTTTCCAGGAATTCAGTTCTTCTATCAACCCAGACTGGTATAATAATATTGTGGCCGTAAGCAAGGGGCTCGGCTATCCTTACTTTTATTATTCGCACGATTGGGATGGAGACCGCTTATTCAACGGCAACGTTATTTTCAGCCGCTTTCCCATCATCGACACCGGCATTATCCGCTATCCCCGGCCTACATTGCCCGAAGCTCTGTTATTTGTTGATATAAAAAAGGGAACGCAGTTGTTCCGGGTGTACACCACTCATCTTCAATCGAACCAGTTCCGGAAAGAGGATATTTCCAAGATCGAAGCCCTCAAAAAAGCCAGGGGAAACATTATCAGCAATGCGTTTTATATCTTTACGAAGCTGCGGACTGCCATCCAGCACCGGAGCATACAGGCCGATATGATGCCCGAAATATTAAAGAACAGTCCCAATCCTACCATCTTTTGCGGAGACCTTAACGATGTGCCCAATTCCTATACCTACCACACCGTTAAGGGCAATATGCACGACGCATTCCTGAAAAAGGGGTTGGGGATCGGCAGAACCTATAATTCCCTTTCCCCTACACTCCGGATTGACTATATATTTACCGACGACCGGTTCAGGATCGATCAGATCAAACGGGTAACCACCAACTACTCGGATCATTATATGATGGTTTGCGATATGCAGTTAACCCCCGCTTCCGACTAATTACCATGCTTCGCTGGAACCAACAGCAAGCAGAGGAGCCAGCATTCTTTTATTAACAAACGATTCCAGTGTTTCCTTTAGCTGGCGGTTTCTCAATTTATCTTTTTTATCATACACAAAAGAACCCCACGGCTGAAAAATTAACGCCTCCTGGCTTTTTATCCCCAGCACGAAAACAACAGAATCGACCGGCGGATTAAAACTGCGGATACTTTTGATCACCGGTGCATTTACTTTTATTTTCCCGTCTTTAAACTCAAACCCGGCCTGGAACGTAACATCGTAGCTCCTGCCGGAATAGTTCAACGCCTGCCGGTCTGTAGCCTGAAATATAATTTCCTTGTTGAAATCGGTGGCGATCCGATCCCGGCAGGAGCCAAAGCTGGTTTGTACCCGGCGTTCAACAGCCTCAAACAATTGCTGCTGCGTGGCCCCGGGCATTTCAACTACGTAGTATCCTTTTCCCCCGGCTGTAACAAATCCCTCCGGCTTCAGCAAAAACTGTGCATTGCTTTTTGATAATTGTAAAACGAACAGCACTAGCAGTAAACGGTATTTCATAAAAAGGGTTTTGATATCTGTTTAAGACGATAAGATTACCATTTAAATGGCACATTATAATCGATTTAGCGCCGGTTTAACAGATCAGCTACCGGTGGTATATGCATTTTTCTTTTTATCCATCCCCGGCTAAATACCAGCGACCTCCTTTATATTTGTAATCTTACAAAAAGATGGTATGAGTACACTTAAAATACATAATTCCTATTCGCGCCAGAAAGAAGTGTTTGAACCGATTACGCCGGGCTATGTAGGAATGTATGTTTGCGGGCCAACGGTAAGCGGCGAAAGTCACCTGGGGCATGCCCGCCCTTATATTACATTTGATGTGGTATTCCGTTACCTGCAATACCTGGGTTATAAAGTACGCTATGTACGCAATATTACCGATGCCGGGCATTTTGAAGAAGAAGGCCGTGAAGCCGAGGATAAAATTTCCAGTAAGGCCGTGCTGGAAAAACTGGAGCCGATGGAACTGGTGCAGAAATATACCAACCTGTTTCACTGGGCCATGAATCTTTTCAATACCATTCCGCCTTCCATTGAACCTACAGCTACCGGCCATATTGTGGAACAGATCGAAATGATCAAAAAGATCATCGCAGACGGTTATGCTTATGAAAAGAATGGCTCTGTATATTTTGATGTAAAAAAATACGCAGCCGGGCATGATTACGGAAAACTCAGCGGCCGGAAAATAGACGACCTGCTGGAAGCCACCCGCGACCTGGAAGGACAGGAAGAGAAACGGGATGCTGCAGATTTTGCCTTATGGAAAGCGGCACCGCCCAAACATATCATGCGCTGGAACAGCCCCTGGGGTGAAGGATTCCCCGGCTGGCATATTGAGTGCTCTGCCATGGCCACTAAGTACTTAGGCGACCATTTTGATATTCACGGGGGAGGTATGGATCTCCAGTTTCCGCACCACGAAAGTGAAATTGCCCAAAGTACCATCTGCAACGGTCATGCGCCGGTAAAGTACTGGATGCACAACAATATGATCACCATCAACGGCCGGAAGATGGGCAAGAGCTACAACAATGTGATCAAATTAACAGAATTGTTCAGCGGAGATCATCCCCTGTTAACCCAGGCCTACCACCCGATGGTCGTGCGGTTTTTTATCCTGCAAAGCCATTACCGCAGCACACTCGACTTTAGCAATGAGGCCCTGCAGGCTTCCGAAAAAGGGCTGAAGCGTCTTTGGGAAGCCTATGAAAATTTAAACCGCCTGAAGGACCGGGGCAACGAACCGCAGGACATTGCCGCGGACCCCGAGCTGGATGCACGTGTTCACAAGCTGGTAACGGAGTTTGAGGAATTCATGAACGATGATTTCAATACTGCAAAGGTGCTGGCCAATATGTTTGAACTGGCGCCGGTGATCAATAGCTTTAAAGACAAAACCATTCCGCTGAACAGCATTTCAAAAGCAACGTTTGAATGGCTGCAGCAACAATTTCATACCTACCTGGAAACCATTTTAGGATTAACCTCCGTTTCCGCCGCCGATAATGAAAAGCTGCAGGATGTAATGCAGTTGCTGATCGAGATCCGCAAGGAAGCGCGCAGCCGGAAGGACTTTGTAACCTCCGACAAGATCCGCAATCAACTGGCAGGCATCGGTATTCTTTTAAAAGACGAAAAAGACGGCAATATCAGCTGGAGTGTGGAGTAATTTATTGTTTTTTGTTTATCGTTTATGATTTGAACCAGGAACAATAAACCTCAAACCAGAAACATGTACAAACTTTGGGCAAGCATAAAAAAAGATGGCCGCATCCTGTTGCGGGATAAAGTGGGGCTGGCGCTGATGTTCCTTATGCCCATCATTCTGGCCATCATCATCGCCTCCGTACAAAACAGCACGTTTGAGCTGGTGAACGATAAGAAGGTACCGCTGCTTATTTTAAGCAGGGATACCGGGGAAGCCTCAAAAGAATTGATTGCTTCTTTGGAAAAAGGCGGCATGTTCACCCTTAAGAAGCTGCCCGCTACCGCAACAGCCGACGATATCAAAAATAAAATGGAGGATAAGGATGCCTTACTGGCCCTCATTATTCCGCCGCAATACACACAGGATGTGCTTTCCAAAGCAGAACGGGTATCCGGTGAAGCGCTGAAAACCATTGCGGTTGACAGCACCGCCACCGATTCCTCAACGGTAAAAGCAAGTCCGCTTACGTTGTATTACCACCCGGTACTTCAGAAATCGTTTCGCCAGGGTATCGACGGGGCGCTCAACAGCGTGCTGCAGATCGTGCAAAGCAAGTACATTGTACGGGCATTATACAGCAGCATCAATAATGAGCCCAGCATTCCGCAGTCGCTGGAACAGCAGATCCTTTCCAACGAAACCCCTGTAAACCAGCTGGCCGCCTCCAGAGACAATAGTTTACCCGTACCCAACGCCACCCAGCATAATATACCGGCATGGACCCTTTTTGCGATGTTCTTTATTGTGATCTCTTTAGGAAGCAGCCTGGTACGGGAAAAAACAAGCGGCAGCTTTTTACGACTGAAAACCATGCCCACATCCCTGTCGGTTTCCATTATATCCAAGCAGATTACCTATATCCTCATTACCATGCTGCAGGCTGCGGTGATCTTCAGTATCGGCCGCTGGCTATTCCCGGTGATTGGATTACCGGCCTTAAATATTCCGGCAGATAAGGCCGGTTTGCTGTTGGTAACCTTTCTCTGCGGATGGTGTGCCACCAGCTTTGCCATCTGTATCGGCACTTTTGCCAATACACAGGAACAAAGCAATGGTATTGGCGCCATCAGTATCGTATTGTTTGCTGCCATCGGCGGACTGCTGGTGCCCTCCTTTGCCATGCCGTCCTCTTTCCAGGGCGTGATGCGGATCTCTCCGCTTTACTGGTGCCTGGAAGCCTTTTACGGTCTGTTCCTTGAAGGTGGCCGGCTGGGCGATATCTTCCGGAACCTGATTCCCGTACTCATTATCATTGCCGTTTTACAACTGGCAACCTGGCTGGGCATGAAGCAGAAACGATTGATCTGAGATCCCTATTCTCCGGGCAAAAATCGTTGCCGGCCGCAGGTTCTGCTTGCTGCTGCAAAGATGCGTTTTGTAGACCAACAAATAAAACATTAATTATTTAAAATAAAACGATAAATATTTTTTGTTTTATTTTAAAACACTACGTATGTTTGTGTTCCAAAACACAACATATGAAAATAGCGGATTCAAGAATTATAAAAATACTGGACCGGGTATCCGGGGCTGTTTTTTTGTTCGCCTTACTGGTACTTCTTATAAAGATCTGCTCTTCCGGTGCTCCGGCTCTTAGTAATAGCATCAAGGGCTATGAGGTCAACGATATATATGTAACACGGCAGGTGGCTCCGGACACAACCCATCATGACCCCAATAAAACCCTGGATCAATGGTTTAAAAAAACAACCGTGGTACAACCACACAACAAGGCATTGGTGCATCTGCGGTTCAAAACGTATAAAGAGCTGCTAAACCCCGCCGCACTTTTGTTTCAACTGGCGTATTACAGCTACTATATCATTATTGTACTGGCGGCATTCCAGTTAAAAATGTTTTTTGGCAACCTGTCCAGGAACGAGGTCTTTACAAAAAGGAATACCCGGAAACTATTCATAACCGGTTTGCTCTTTATGCTGATTCCACTCATCAAAAGCATTCAAAATGTCCTTTTTATTAAAGCCGTTAACAGTCTGAACTTAAACGACTCCGGCTATGCTTTCAGCTATTCTTTCAGACTGGTAGCTCACGAAACTGTTTTTGGGGTGATGATCATCGTATTTTCGCTGGTTTTTAAAGCCGGCACAGATGTGCAACGGGAAAATGAATCGTTTATCTGAATAAAAACAATTAAATACATATGCCTCCAAAATTTAAAATTACCGGCAGCAGCCTGATGGCGCTTGGCTTTCTTTGCATTGCTTTTGTTGTAAACCTGGTCATATTGATCACCAATTCCCTTTCTTCCACTATTGCATCCATCCAGGAATACCGGAACCGGGTTTTGCCATTGAATGTGCTTGAATTTGTTAAATCCGCGGTATTGCTGATCATGGGATATTTGCTGTTCCGTATTATCCGGAATGTAATGAGTCGTGTAAAATGGAATATGGGTTATTATAAAAAGATCAAATGGATCGGCTGGCTCAATGTGCTGGTGCTGCTGATGGATGCCGCAGCGTCCACCTGGCAGGAGTCTGTTTTATCAAAGCAGGATTCCATTATGAATCATCTGGCGGACCACAATCTTTATCAGAACGCCCTGCTCACTGCGCTTTTTAATACCCCGCTATCCTGGTTCCTGATCCTTTGTATTTTCCTGATCGCCGACGTACTGCAATACACCAGTGAAGTAAAAATGGAAAACGATTCCATCATTTAATTCGGTCATCCAATCGAAACAGCATATGAAAACAAAATTCAATATCAGCCGCTTTGCTTCCGGCAGCCTCTGGGTACTGGGACTTATGGTTTTGGTACAGGTGGGATTTACAATGGCCGACCTGTTTTTTCTTAAGCGTCCCGTTTTCTACCGTCAGAATAATTGTCCGGGTATAAAAACTGGGGTACTTCTTTTAAATTGCCTGTCCTTGTTGATCATTTTAGGCGCAGCCTGTACTCTTTATTTTCTTTTCATGAACATTTTAAAAGAAAAACAATGGACCAGCAAACATGCATGGAAGGTGCGAATTTGCTGTGTTTTTATAGTGTTCGGTTTTTATTTATCGGAAATGGGAACGCTCATCGCAAATGATTTTTTGAAAAAGCCTTCAGCCATAGGATGTCCGCTGTTCTGGAACATGGTTACAGGTGCGTATTATGCCAAAAACACATTATTCAATTTAGTATTTCAGCCCGGTACCTGGGTGCTGGTACTTTGTATGGTGCTGTTAACCGATCTGCTGCGCTATACATATCCTATCAAAAAAGAAAACGAGTTCTTTATTTAACCATGCCTATTGTTATAAACCTGGATGTAATGCTGGCGAAACGTAAAATGTCGCTGACCGAATTGTCGGAAAAAGTAGGCGTTACCATCGTAAACCTTTCCATTCTGAAAACAGGAAAGGCCAAAGGCGTACGCTTTGATACCCTGGAAGCCATTTGCAAAGCGCTGGATTGCAAGCCAGGCGATATCATCGATATAAATCCATAATATCATGAAACACATAATCATTACACTGCTTGTTGCTGTAAGTGCAGCTTCATCTTTTTGCCAGGTTCAAAACGGAGGATTTGAAAACCAGCAGCACAACAAACCAGCCAACTGGTTTTTTCAGCCCCGGACAGGCTTTACTGTTACCATGGACACCTCCATCCATTATTCCGGAAGCCAGTCGTTCAAAATCTCCAGCGAAACAGAAAAAAATGCCTTCCTGTCTTTTTCGCAACCGGTACCGGTCAACATCAACGGCGTAAAAAAAATAGTCATTACCGGCTTGCTTAAAACAGACCAGGTAAGTTCCAACGCTTCTATATGGTGCCAGGTTTGGAACGATACCAAACAAATTGATTTTTCCAATCTCGCTATGCAAGGGCAGCAGGTGAACGGTACCAGTGACTGGAAAACCTATTCCCTCAGCTTTACCGTTCAGCCTGATACAAAAAAACTCATCCTGGGCGGATTATTGTCGGGCACAGGAACTGTTTGGTTTGACGATTTTTCAATAAAAGAAGTCGATTTTCCTTCCACACCTGCAGAAAAGCCAGCTGCCGATTTCATAAATGAGGTAAAAAATGTTATCCGGAAACATGCCCTTTACTCCGATTCGCTGAACTGGAAACAGATCGATGAAACCGTTGCGGTGATCTCCGGCGGATTAAAAACCACGGAGGATGCCAAACCGGTGATCAACTACCTGCTGGGGCAGCTACGGAAAGCAGGCGATCATCACTCCTTTCATATGTCAGCAACCGCATCCAAAAATTATAGCCAACCGGCTGCAAAACTGGAAGATGCTACCAGCCGCTTGCTTCCTGGAGACATTGGTTATATAGCTGTTCCTGGATTCGGTTCCACGAATGATTCTGCCATGAAGGTATTTGCACAAAACATCCAGAACCTGGTAAAAAAGCTGGATACAGAACATACGATACGGGGATGGATCATTGATCTGCGCAAAAACACCGGTGGCAATATGTACCCCATGATCGTTGGACTGGGCTCGTTTTTAGATAAGGGTACCCTGGGGTATTTTGTACGGGGCCGGAGCAAAAATGCCTGGTCGCTTTACGGAAGAGAAAATAAAATGTGGAGCGGAGGTGCCGTTGTATCAGACGCATACACCGTAAAGCAACGGAAAAATAAGATTGCACTGTTAATAGGCCCCATGACCGCCAGCAGCGGAGAATTTACGACCATCTCTTTTATCGGTCAGTCTAATACCCGGTTGTTTGGGCAGCCCACGGCTGGCTATACCACCGCTAATTCCATGTACCGGCTTTCGGATGGGTCTTCCCTGTTACTGGCAACGACCTATGCTGCCGACCGTAAAAAAAAGCATCATATCGGCAGCATTACACCACAGGAGCCCGTTCCTCAATCAAAAGATAAGGATGCTGATATGGAAGCCGCTGCAAATTGGATTCTTGAAAAATAAATAGCTATTTTCGCCAAAACGTCAAGGACATTAAACAAAAAACGGCAGATATACTGGTTACCGGAGGCACCGGCTTTTTGGGCGCTTATATCCTCAAAGCCCTGGTGTTGCAGGGTATACCCGTAAGAGCAATCCGGCGGTCCAACTCAACACTGCTGGCCTTTATTGATCCCGGGATACTTAACCAGGTAGAATGGATAGAAGGCGACATCCTGGATGTGCTGTCGCTGGAAGAAGCTATGGAAGGCATTGACACGGTGATTCACAGTGCCGCAATTGTTTCCTTTGCAAAAAAAGAACGCCGGCAGATGTACCAGGTAAATGTGGAAGGTACGGCCAATGTGGTAAACATGGCCCTGCAAACCGGCGTCCGGCGGTTGGTTCATATCAGTTCGGTGGCAGCCCTTGGCCGCAAAAAAGAAAGCAGCACGGTAGATGAAACCGCAAAATGGGAAGATAATAAAAACAATACCCATTATGCCATCAGCAAATTCAGGGCAGAGCTTGAGGTATGGCGCGGATTTGCGGAAGGCCTTGAGGGCGTAGTGCTGAACCCCGCCACCATCCTGGGTTACGGCAACTGGAACGAGGGCAGCTGTGCCATCTTTAAAAATGTTTACAAAGAGTTTGGATGGTATACCAACGGCATCAACGGCTTTACAGATGTGGAAGACGTGGCCAAAGCCGCGGTGCTGCTCGCAAACGCCCCCATTACCGAAGAACGGTTTATTGTATGCAACGACAACTGGCGCTTCCGGAAGTTATTAAATACCATAGCAGACGCCTTTGGTAAAAAACAGCCCGGCAGGGAAGCCGCTCCGTTCATCTCCGGTTTAGCCTGGCGGCTGGAGCGTGTGAAATCCTTCTTCACCGGAGCCAAACCACTTATTACAAAGGAAAGTGCCAAGGTGGCCAATAGCGAAACGCTTTTTGATGGCTCAAAACTGGCAAAGGCCTTGCCGGGCTTTGAATACCGCCCGTTGGAGGAAACGATCCAAAGCGCCTGCAAGAGCTATGAGGCCTTTAAAACCTCATAGACTTAAACTCAATCCTCCCTGTGCCCACCGGCCCGGCATGGGCGCGCCCAGCAGGTCGCTGTACTGCCGGTTAAGGATATTATCCACCTGTACAAAAATACCCAGCCTGTTCTTTAAGAACCCATAAGACAGTTTCCCGTTCAATAAAAAATAATCCTTTGTAATCACTGCGTTGATTCCGGGTGCCGTTTGAGGGTTACGTGTTTTGTAGATCCCTGTCAAACCCAAGGATACCGGTCCCTGGCGATAGGTAACAGTTGCATTGGCCAGGAACCGCGCATGGGACAAGATATAAAAAGAAGGGTTTGGCTCACTGCTTTTACTATACAGCCAAATGAAGCCCCCGTTCATCATTACCGATTGCCGCCTGCTAAAATGCTGCGTATAAGCGGCATCCGTTTCCCACCCGGTGGTGGTCACTTCTGCCACGTTCTTGGCCAGTGCATAATTGCCGCCTGCCACCAGGTTATCTTTGCGTGGCATATCCGCATAAGGTGTATTCACCCAGTCGATCAGCTGGCTGTGAAACCGCTGGAAAAAGCCGGTGGATAGTTTCAGGTTCGACCTGCAAAACCAGTCCAGCCCCGCTTCATAGGTCCAGGACCGTTCCGCCGCCAGACCCGGGTTGCCCACGCTTCCGCTTTTTACCGTTGCTTTGTTATAGTTGTTGTACAGTTCTGTAAAATCGGCGTTCCGTATGGTTTTACCGCCGCTGGCACGCAGCTGGATATTACCCGTTTTATAGGATGCCGTCAGCTGGGGCACCCATTCGGCCGGCAGGGCTCCGTAAACTTCCATCCGTAAAGACGGATTGATCATAAAATGGGGTCCGAATTTCTGAATAACCGATACAAAGGGTGCTGCGGTGTTCAAATCATGATTGCCCCGGTCGTTGGAACGGATATCCCGGTTCTGAAAATTTAGTCCCGCTACCAGGCTGGTTTGCTCCGAAAACTGCTGTTGTAACACCGCCTGCGCCTGGAACAAATGTGACCGGTTGTTATTGGCGATGGACGAAGGATTGAATGCATACCGGTCTTCCATGCTTTTATATCCCGCATCTACACTTACCTGTGTAGTTCCTTTCTGGTATTGCAGCCTTGCCTGGTTCCACCAGGAGCGGATGGTTTCCGATGCCGTATCCGAGGCATATGTGGTATAAAAATTCTGTGCGGCAAAATCGCGGTTGTCATAAGCCGTGCGCAATGCCAGGTTCCAGTACGGATTGAATTTTACCATCAGCCCCGCAGAAGCCGCCGTATTGTGAAAATAGCCCCGGATACCGCGCTGCTGTACCCCGCCGGCATTGTTGGTTAAAAACCCGGCACCTATATTTATTTTTTCATGCTGATAAAACCCGCCGGCACTGGCATTGAGCAAACCATATTCACCGGCGCTAATCATGGCAGCTGCCTGTTTTTGCCGGGCCTGCTGGTTTTTATTAAACGCCTTGGTAATGATATTGATTACTCCACCCACCGCATCGGAGCCATAAACGGCCGACGAGGCCCCCTTGAGTACTTCGATCCGGTCGATCTCTGCCGGGCTGATGGGAATATAGCCCGTAAAATGCCCGGTATTCGGATCATTCAGCCGCAATCCGTCCAAAATAACCAACACCTGCTGAAAGGTACCGCCCCGTATCGAAATATCCGTTTGCGCGCCCTGCGGCCCCCGCATTTGCGCCTCTACTCCCGGAATATACTTCAACAGCTCATCCACCGAATGTACCGGCAGCCCGGCAATGGCCGCGCCACTGATGATCGTAATATTCCGCCCGGTTTCCGAACTTCTTTTTTCAATTACAGAGGAGGTTACCGTAACGGGGTCCAGCAGCGTATCCTGTGCCTGTACCCGCTTTGCGCTACCCAGCGTAAGGGCCATACCAGCCATTGCAAACCATATAAACCTTCTTTTTGTTCCAGTAGCTCGTTCTGGCTTCATTTCCTTTCTCATTTTCTTAAACTTCATATTTGTAGATCCTGAATGCCGGAACCTTTAAGGCCCGGCATTTCTTCCTGATTTCCGCCAAAACTATTACCTTGCCGGATCATCCGGATAGTCCGGTTTATATATAATGAGTAGTCCGGTTCAATTACCATATAAAACCATCCTGCCCATCGACCGGCAAAGCGCCACGGCGGTTTACCTGCAGATCGTGCATCACGTGATTAATGCCATCCAGCGGGGATTCCTCTCCGGCGGACAGCAATTGCCCGGAACCCGCGCCATGAGCCTGCTACTGAACGTACACCGTAAAACCGTGGTGGCTGCATATGAAGAGCTGGACGCCCAGGGATGGATCACCAGCCTCCCCAACAAGGGCAGTTTTATAAAGATTGCGCAGCCCGACCGCGGGAAAAAAAAGCTGGATATGCAACAGCTGACGGAGTACCCGGCAACCACCGGCTTCCATTTTAACAGGAGCAACATCCTGGATGTGCCAGAGGAACTACCCGGATTGCCGCTAAGGGTTACAGACGGGCAGCCAGACTACCGCCTATCGCCCACCGACCAGCTGGCGCGCTATTACACCGCAGCTTTAAGGCGAAAAGTAAACCGGAAGCACCTGGGATATAATACCCTGCCGGGTAATACTTTTTTTAAAACCCAGCTTTCGAACTTCCTCAACAGCACACGCGGGTTGCATATTACGCCCCGGAACATCCTGGTAACCCGGGGTGTGGAAATGGGGATGTACGTTTCTGCGCGCACCCTCATCAGCCCCGGTGATACCATACTGGTGGGTACCCCGGGTTACTATACCGCTAATATGACCTTTCAGCAATCGGGGGCACGGTTAAAGACCATCCCGGTAGACCAGGAGGGCATCAGCGTGGAAGCGGTGGAACGCATCTGCAAAAAACAACCCGTTCGGATGCTGTATCTTACCCCACACCATCATTACCCCACTACCGCTACATTAAGCGCCCAGCGCCGGGTTGCCCTGTTAAAGTTGTCGGCCAGTTATGGCTTTATCATCCTGGAAGACGATTACGAATACGATTTTCATTATCAAAGCAGCCCCATTCTTCCGCTGGCCAGCGCCGATACGGAGGGTATGGTGGTATACCTGGGCTCATTTGGGAAAACGCTTGCCCCCGGTTTTAGGGCCGGCTTTTTAGTAGCACCTGCCAGCCTGATCGACGAAATGCAAAAAGTGCAGGCCATCATCGACCGCCAGGGCGATACGATCATGGAACAGGTTTTGGGAGAACTGATCGCCGAAGGCGAAATCCACCGTCATTTAAAGAAAGTGCAAAAGATCTACCATGAACGGCGCAATCATTTCTGTAAAATGCTGGGTAGCGAGCTGGGAGACCGCGTTTCCTTTACCACGCCACCCGGAGGGCTTGCTGTATGGACGCAGTGGAAGCAGGGAATGAATTTATTAAGGATCGGAAAAGCCTGCACAGCGCAGGGGTTACAGCTTCCCCGGTTCTTACTGTATCAAACCCGTGAACTAAGTGCCATGCGGCTGGGGTTTGGAAACTTTACGGCTGCAGAAACAACCGCTGTATTACAGACGCTAAAAACAGCTGTGGACCAGGTAACGGTATCCTAAACCAATAAACAGGTGGTACCACGGAAACGCCGAGCAGCGCTCAAAACATGCAGCTACTACGTTCATGGGTACGTAAATAAACGCATCAAGATGTTTGATATCAAAACATCTGCGCATCTGCGCCATATCAATGTGATCCCCCACCGCAAAAATTCCGGGCATTACCGTATCACAGGCCTCACTTTCCCCTCCATCTGGTCTGTATATTCCACGCTGCCCAGCCGGAACCGCAAACTTGTTTTGGTAGCTTTTTCCAGTTTGAGCTCCTGCCGGCACATAAAGCCGAGGTGGTTATAATACGCCGTGTGAAGCGCCACCGGCCTCACAGAAAAACTACCTGTTTTTGGCAGTACCGGAGCGCGGTTAAATGCACTGTCTTTTTTTATAACGGTGCCCGTATTGGTTACCTGCCCCGCAGCCGAAAGACTGCAGCACATTACAAAGGCCAGTATCAGAAACGGTTTTCCTGTCATTTTCTGAAATTGCATCTGTAAAAGTACGGTTTCTTTTACTCGTACCGCATGTGTAACAGGTGCCAGATGCGCCTTAATGCTTCGGGGGACCTGTGGTCCCCCGATTTGCTATATCTTATAATAATCTTCCCATCCTTTGCGTGGCGGTGCCCCGGTTAAAAAGGCATCCGCAAATGCGTTGTTGGTGATCCTTTTTGTAGCCCGGTCAAATTTGATCGGCTGATTCAGCCGCTGGGCCATTACGCCCAAACAAAATACCTGGCTCAACGGACCTGCAATTTCAAACGGTGAACGCGTTTTTTCGATTCCCTGGCAAGCCCGTAAAAAATTAGCAAAGTGGTTGGACGGGCTCTTGGGCACTTCCGGAAGTTTGGATTCCATTTCCTTGGCCTTTTCAGAAGGAATGATGCTAAGGGTACTGGCATGCGACCCGCCTTTAAAGGTGAGCGTTTTGCTATAGATTTCTTTACCGGGATTTAGCTTTACTGCCTGGGCTTTTTGACCATTTACAGTAGGAATGCTGGAATCCAGTTCTGATGTTCCGAATCCTGCCGGAAGCTTGGGTTGGTTATTGAGCCCATCGTACCAGGTAATCACGACCGGCGGCATTTTTTTCCGTTTGGGAAATTTAAATTCAATGGTGCTGGACATCGGGTAAAAATAATCATTATGTCCTTCCAGCTTCAGCGGGTTTACTTCTTCCGGCAAGCCAAGATCTAAGAACTGGTGCGCCGTATCCAGGATATGTGCGCCCCAGTCGCCGAGTGCACCCATACCAAAGTCGTACCAGCAGCGCCACTGCCCGTAGTGAAAATCCTTATTAAAGTCGTGAAACATCTGCGCCGAAAGCCAGGTATCCCAATCCAGCGTTTCAGGAACCGGTTCTGCAACAGGAAATTTTTTTATGTTCGGATCCCAGCCATGCCAGCGCCGCGGACTGTTCATATGGGCGGTAATGGCGGTAACATCTTTAATGATCCCCGCTTCCACCCAGGTTTTAAACTGGAAATAATTGGCTTCCGAATGTCCCTGGTTGCCCATTTGCGTAACCACATTCGGATACTTTTTTGCGGCCCGGATCATCAATTCTACCTCGTTAAAAGTACGCGCCATCGGCTTTTCCACATATACATGTTTGCCCAATGCCATCGAATGCATGGTTATGGGAAAATGCGCAAAATCCGGCACCGCAATGGTTACCGCATCGATGGATTTTGCCATTTTATCATACATCTTCCGGAAATCCTGGAACTGGGTAGCATTTGGAAATTTAGCAATTGTAGCCTGTGTATGTTTGGCGCCCATGTCTACATCGCATAGCGCTACCACATTGGCCAGTTCGGTCTTTGCAAAATCACCGATGATTTCTGCCCCCCGGTTACCGATACCGATATGCGCCAGGTTTACCTTACCGTTTGCCCCGATAATACGATTGTAACTGGATGCATTTACTTTTGTAAATAATCCACTCAGCGCCACGCCGGTTGTCGCCAATGTGGTTTGCTGTATAAAAGCTCTTCTTGTTGTAGCCATTCCTGAAAATTAATTTGTCAAACAATCCGTTAAAATAAGCAGCCGTCATTGAAGCAATAACAGCCGTTCTTCTGCACGTTTTAGGTAGCAGCGAATTTATGTATTTTCGCTTTCCCCGATCCCGAAGATATCGAAATCGTTTTAGTTGAATTTATATCGGATTAGCGACGGATTCCTTTTAATTTCATTTGAGCATAATAAGGATGCTCAGGATTCACTACCAATTCGCGGCGTTGAGGGTGGATCAGTACATCCATATCTTCCATCGGTATGGCTCCCAGTAGCATTTCATTTGCACCGGGTATCACCATGGCGGTGGTAACACACATCCTATTTTTAAACCTTATTTCAATGGGTCCAACAACATCATATTCCACCACATCGCCATTTGCCAACTGTCCTTTTCGCTTTTCGCGAAAAGGCAAATCCAGTTGTTCCCGAACTGTATCATTAATGCACATATATTCGCTGCCAGTATCAACCAGCATGGTAACCGGCATGCGCTTTACTTCATCTTCTCCAATAATATGACGGCGCGCCATTTCAAGATCTCCGGCATTTATCAATTCGATATCTGCGTATATCACCCCCATAAAAAGTGTTTATACAAATATACAAATTTAGCAGGTGTCTTTTCTCCGCTGGTATTTTGCAAAAAATATCGTATACTTTCTAAATCAGCTCGGATGCCGGATCCCAGAACCGGGTCTTAAAATCTGCTACTTTATCATTTTTTATTTTTATGCCTTCTTTTTCCAGCAATTCCTGCATTTGGGTGGGCGTTTTGAAAGCATGTTTTCCGGAAAGCAAACCGGTACTGTTTACCACCCGGTGCGCCGGCACTTTGGGCTTTACCTTTCCGGCAGCGCTCATGGCCCAGCCCACCAGCCTGGCCGATTTACCGGAGCCGATGGCTTTTGCAATCGCACCGTAAGAGGTCACCCTTCCCCTGGGAATCTGCCGGGCGATTGCATAGATCAGGTCAAATATGCTGTCATCCGTTTTACCCGAGGGGCGCACCGTTTTCAGTGCTTCCGGGTTGCTGCTGCCTTTTTTTACGCTCATTTAATAATTGCGTTTTTTTAGGTTCAGGAACATTTTCATAATCATACGGACAATGCCGGCAGCCATTGCTGCAGCAATATCCCCGTTGTAAATGATATTGCTCTGTAAGCACCATCTTGCCCTCTTCATTTACATAATAGTCTTCCCCTTCAATCAAGCTCATACCGGATCGCCTCCTTTAGTTCCCGGTCCTTTTCTTCGCCGGCCAGTACCGGTGGTAACTGAAAAGCCAGGTAATGGATCCGGTTGCTCTCGGCAATATCCAGGCTCTCGTAATAGGTTTTTATGTTCAGCTCTTCGGAAAGATCCGCTTCTTTATAAAGATCATCGGTATCTTTTAAAGTGGAGCACTGATACAGGCCCAGCACTTCTTTGGTGAACCGGTGCAGGTTAGGACTATCCGTTTTCAGATGAATGATGCCATCCGGCTTCAGCACCTGCTGGTAGATCCGTAAGAAACGCGGATGCGTAAGCCGTTTTTTGGCTTTTGAAAACCGTAGCTGCGGATCGGGAAACGTGATCCAGATCTCGCTTACCTCCCCCGGGGCAAAGTATTGATGCAACTGTTCGATCTGCACCCGCAAAAAAGCCACATTATCCAGGTTTTCCCGGATCGCCTTTTTTGCTCCCGCCCATAGCCGGTTGCCCTTAATATCCACACCGATAAAATTCCGGTCAGGATGCAGGCGCCCCAGCCCTAAGGCATATTCACCTTTTCCACAGGCAAGTTCCAGGGTAATGGGTTGTTCATTTTTGAAATAATCCTTCCATTTCCCCTTTATATCCTGGGGAAACTGCAACACATTTTTAAATGTGTCCAATTCTGCAAAACGTACCAGTTTTTTTTGTGCCATTATCTGTTGCTAAAGCGATAAGAAAGTCCCACTCCTAACATCGATCGTATCTGCGGCCGTGCCGATTTACCATTGGGGCCAAAAAGACGAACATCATCATCGTAAATAAGATCAAACGCATAGTTGATGGCAAAGAGTTTGCCCAGCTTCATGCTCAGCAGGTTGGTCCAGTATACATCAATATTCTGCGGATTGCTGAGGTAGTTGGAGTAAAAGTCGGCACGGCTTTTAAAAGAGATCGATTTAGAAAACTCTTTGAAAAAGTTTACGGTGGCAAACGCACCAAACTCCGTTTTTACATGTTTTCCGGTATCCACCCCATATGCGCCCCGGGCGGAAAGCGAATCATTCATTACAACGGTCCAGCGTGTTGTTACCGGTGAAACAAATATGGAGAAACTCTTTGTAGGTTTGTAGGTGGCACCCGGGCTCAGTAATACGTAGGCCGGCGACAGGAACTGGGAGGTAAGCGTTTTTGAAGAGTCGGTATAATCATATCCCTTCAGCATCTGCGAGCGGAAATTGAACAACACACCAACATCCCATTTCTTGCCCAGGTCATAGGCATATTTAGATACCAGGTCGATCCGGTCATCATTCTTCCGCGTTCCAAGCGACGTGGTATTCATATATCCCAGGTTAAGATCCAGCGTATTGTCCCAGTGGTGCTTTCCTTTTTGATAAAATGCATAAGTGCTCAGCAATGAGTTTAGTGCCAGCGAAAATTTATCACCCCCTGCCGACCAGTTGCTCAACGATCCCTGCGCCACATTCAAATTAAACACGCCACCTGTTTTCCAGGTCATCTGTGCCGTATCATTAGCATCCTTGGCAATTTTCCGGTCGGAATCTGATTGCAGTTTTTTTACAGTTTGATCTTGTGCGTGCAAGCAGAGCCCGGCGTTTAAAAGCAGGGCCATCCATAAAAGTTTCCTCATAGTGATTGATTTTGCCCCCAAAAATAAGCGTTCCTTTTTTATTATGGCGCCAACTCATGCAGGCATCTTCTTCAAACCGCCCAAAAACTTTATAAGCGGTACTTCGGATCTTTCCCTGTTTATACTATCTTGCAGGCATGTCAGACCACATGAATATTGAAGCATTCTTATTACCGGTTAACCTCCGGGAAATCGCCGGCGATGAAAGTTATAAGCCCAACCAGATGGGTAGCAGCATCGATCTTCATGAAGAATTTTTTCCGGATCTGGAACAGGCAGATGTAGTGCTGATCGGCTGTGGTGAACAACGTGGCAACGGCATCCTGGGTGCTCCCAGCGCAGCGCCGGACGCTATCCGCAGGCATTTTTATTCCCTCTTCTTCTGGCATGAAGGCATCCGGATGGCAGACATTGGCGATATCCGGCAGGGTGCTTCGTATACAGATACGGTGGCAGCTTTGAGAACCGTTATTGCCGCCCTGATCGAAGAAGGAAAAACCGTCATCATCCTGGGCGGGTCGCACGATCTTACCATGGCGCAATACGGCGCTTATGCCACGCAGCAAACCCTCATTGAGGCTTCCATTGTTGATGCGGTAATTGACCTGGACATGGAATCACCTTTCGCCAATGATCATTTTTTAATGGAGATGCTTACCGGCGAGCCCAATTATATCCGGCACTACAACCATATCGGCTTTCAAAGCTACCTGGTACACCCGGGAATGCTGCAAACCCTGGATAAGCTAAAATTTGATTTCTACCGGGTAGGACATGTAAAAGAAGATATGGAACAGATTGAACCGGCTATCCGGAGCAGCCAGCTGTTCTCCTTCGATATCAACGCGATTGCGAACGCTTATGCCCCTGCCAACCAGCTTACACCCAATGGCTTTAACGGGGAAGAAGCCTGTATCCTGATGCAGTATGCGGGTATGAGTACGGCGGTAAATACCATCGGCATTTACGGTTACGATGTAAAAAAAGACCGGGATGAATTAACCGCCAAACAGATCAGCCACATGTTATGGTACGCATTGGATGGCATCTACCGCCGGAAAAAAGAAGCCGAGCTTACCGACAAAGAGGCCTTTAATGAATACCAGATGATCTTTTCAGAAATAGAAACAACGTTCTATCAAAGTAAAAAAACCGGGCGCTGGTGGATGCAGCTTCCCGGCAACCAGCTGGTGCCCTGCAGCTATAAAGACTACCTGCTGGCCTCTCAGGATGAAATTCCCGACCGCTGGTTCCGGGCTCAGCAACGATAACACGGTGATCAAAGCATGTTATCCATACTTCGTTATACATTATGGCTTTGCGTTTTTCTTCCTTGCGGGCTCTTTTCACAAAATGGCGCACCGTATACCGTTCTTTTCAGTACGTTTGAATTGGAGACCGCCTATCCATTTCATGAGCAAAGAGCCCTGGTAGTGATGGGCGACCGTTACCAGTACCTTACCGATAAGGGTACATTACTCCCCTTTCAATTCAGGCGTACATCAGAACATCCCGGTTTTTTTGAGAACGGAAGAGCGCTGATTTATACGCCCTCCGGGAAATACGGATATATTGACCGGGAAGGGTTGCTGGTGATTGATACCGTTTACACCGATGCCCGGCCCTTTTCCGATTCGCTGGCCGTGGTACGACGGAACGGTTTTTGGGGCTATATCAACATTGAAGGAAAAGAAGTCTTATCTTTTGCGGACAAATACGATATCCTTACGCCTTTTAAGAACGGGGTAGCAGTGGTGTACAATACCGGCCGCACCCTTTCGGATGACATGCATTTTGGGGTTATTAACAAAAAGGGCGCGTTAGTGGTTCCGCTTGAGTTTGACCGCATTGCCGAATTTAATGAAGGCTATGCCATTGCCGGCCGGGAACGGAACGGAGGCGTGGGTATCATCAATAAAACAGGAAAATTTATAGTACCACCACAGTATGAAGTATTGAGCGACGTACACGAAGGCATGTGTGCTTTTCAAACGGAAAAAAGCAATCAATGGGGATTTATTAATTTAGAGGGCAAAGAAATAGTGCCGGCCGGTTATGAATATGCAGGCGACTTTCATGAAGGACTGGCCTATGTGGTAAACCAGGAACATAAAACAGGGTTCATTAATAAAAAAGGCGACCTGGTGATCGGTTTCCGGTTTAAAGATGCCGGTGATTTTTCGGAGGGAGTGGCTGCCGCAGCAGTTGACACCCTGAAAAACAATAAAAGAGCAACGCTGTATGGTTATATCAACAAACAGGGACATTGGGTAATTGAACCCTCGTTTGAATCGGCAATGCCCTGTACCAATGGTAAAATGCTTGTATCGTATTGGTTCAACAATAAATTGAAACAAGTGTATATACAAAAAAACTAGTATCGCAACAAAATCAAAAACAATGAGTCAACCAATTATCACGGGAATCGCATCGTTTGGCATGAGCGGCAAACTGTTTCATGCCCCGTTTATTAATGCCAACCCGCATTATGAGCTTAGAGCTATTGTAGAGCGGCATAAAGAGGACTCCCGGGAACGCTACCCCGATTCCAAACTGTATCGTTCATTTGAAGAACTGATCGCCGATCCGGAAATTGAACTGGTGATCGTAAATACCCCGGTTCAAACCCACTTTGAATATGCGGTTAAAGCGCTGGAAGCGGGTAAAGATATTGTAGTGGAGAAACCGTTTATGGTGAATGCGGCAGAGGCAGAAGCGGTGGACCGCCTGGCCAAAGAAAAGAACCGGTTCCTGTGCGTTTACCAGAACCGCCGGTACGACGGCGATTTCCGCGCCATCCGGGATGTGGTTGCAGAAAACATGCTGGGGGAGTTAAAAGAAGTAGAACTGCGTTACGACCGCTACCGCACCGGGCACAGCGGCAAGGATCATAAAGAAGGCAACAAGCCGGGAGCCGGCAACCTGCATGATCTGGGGGCCCACCTGATCGACCAGGCCATTCAGTTGTTCGGATTTCCCGAGGCCGTTTTTGCCGATGTATTTACCATGCGTAAGAACATGGAAGCAAACGATTACTTTGAAGTACTGTTGTATTATCCCCGGCCGTTCCGGGTACGGATCAAGGGCACTGTTTTTGCAAAAGAATCTTCCTACCCCTTTATCTTACAGGGAGAGAACGGCACCTTCCTGCAACAACGTTCCGACCTGCAGGAAACAAAGCTGCTGGAAGGTGTAGTACCATCCATCGAAAGCTGGATACCAACGCCGGAAGGATTTGATGGAGTATTACATACGACTATCAACGGGGAAGATGTTAAGAAACAAACCCGCTCGGAGATGGGCAATTATATGGACTATTACGAAGATGTTTACAATGCCATCCGGAACGGCCAGCCCAACCCGGTACCGGCTTCAGATGCCATCCTTACCATGAAAGTGATTGATGCGGCACTGGAAAGCAGCCGCGAACGGCGGGTAATCGCCCTGGTTTAACCCAATCGTTTTATTGATCAGCAAGCACCGGAACCACGTTCCGGCTGCGTTTGCTTTGAAGAAATTTTTGTTCGATGATCACCCGCATGGGTTTACGCTCTACTTTGCTTTCCAGCCAGGATATAATATCCAGGTAAGCAAAGGAGCGGGTCTCGAACCGGTTTTTCTCCAGGTGCTTTACTTTTTCCAGGAAGCGCTCAAATTCCGGGATCAGCTCCCTGCTGGTAAAACGGAAGGATCCGCGGAAGAACCGGAATATTTCCTGTTCGATCACGGTTAAATTCTTCATTTTCGACATATAGCGGAATACCGAACGCGTAAGCGAATCCATCAATTCCAGGTTGCCCAGTTCATAATGTGCCAGCAAATGCACCAGACGCGCATAACATTGCAGGTCGGTTCTTAAACCGGATGAATCATTAATGATCTTCTGAAGATAATCGATACAGGTGCTGTAGTCGCCCGAAAGGAAATACAGCATCGCAATCTTATAGGTGATCACCATCACCCGATGCCGGTCCAGGAACAAGGCATATTCAGCCAGTTTTTCCTCGATAAACGGCACTTCTTTTAACCCGGCGGTGGTTTGCCCGGTAATGGTAAAGTAATTGATTTTAGCGCTGGCAATGTATATAAACGATTGCACGCGGAAGTTCTCATTGCTCTGAACCCGTTTGCTATGGCTGAATTCCTCAAATTTTTGCAGATCGATGCTGAATTGCTCGTAGTTCCGCAGGTCAAAATGCGCATTCAGCAGGTTATGGTAGCCCTTAATAAAATGCCCGGTTTCCGCACGCTGCATATTGGGCTTTTCATAAAAAAGATCTACCCATTTTTGCACATAGCGGTAGTATAAAAGAAAATCCTGGCGTATAAAAGCAAACCAGGTATAGCTTTGATAGTAATAAAGCCGTTCATAAAATCCTTCCTGCTGGGCAGAACCGGAGGGCAGGTTTTGCTTGAAAAACTTCTTCACCTTGTCTTCCTCCGCCTCATTCCGGGCATGCCCGTTGGCAATATAAAATCCATATACCTGTAATGAGAGGTTGGACAGCCGCGTGATCATATTCAGTTTGGTGTTCACCTCGTTCGACTCCTCTGCCAGTTCATCCATCCGGCTTACAAAACTATCTGTAACATTGAGGGCCTCAATGCGCTTTTCCAGTGATAACAACTGTGGTAAAAAGAAGAATTTCTGGTTGAGTTTGGCCACTTCCTTGGCCTTGTCAATCACCCGCAGACTCTGGTAAAACAAGCCCTTTTTATACAGGATATGTGCCGAATCGAACAACTCATTCAATTGAAGATCAAGACTTTCGCTACTTTTCAGCAGTCGCAGCCCGGCAAGGATTTCCTTGTATAAGTGCGATTTTAAGTTAGACAGCTGGGGTTTGGTTACATCCTTTAATTTTTTCAGTACCAGCTTCTCGTCGTACTGCTGAAGCTTATCCAATGCATCAAATAATTTGATCACCTTAAGATCTTCATTACCGGAACTGCGTGTAATGTAAAGCTTAAAATGTCGTTTCTCAGACTTTTCCAACGATTTTATCAACTGAAACAGTATATCTCCCGGCTTATTCGGCATAGGTTACAAAGTTAAATGCTATCTCTTCAAAAACATAAAAACGCCCAAAATACCCTTGGACATCTCCGCGAAAATACGCTGTAATCCAGTAACGACGGGCATTTTAAAGTTTTTATAACAGCTTAGACATACCATATCCCATCAATAGTTGGTTTGGAGTGCCCTGTAAAAACAGGCTATCTTTGTGTAACAAATGAGGGAATAGGGAAAGTGAGACAAAAGCTGTAGGCAGCAAACCGAAGAAGTTTTTAAGTTTTTTCATATGGCAAGCAATCGTTAGAGGTCAGTCCGTTTCTACGGAAGGACCTTTTTTGTTTCCAGTACTTTACAAACCACGGCAAGCTGCGGCCAATTTTTTACAATCTATAATGCGGGCTATTGGGTGTATTCATCGGAGAAAAAAAGAAAGCAACCGTCAGAGGCAATCAAACTTAGAGGTCATCTTCATGTAAATAAAACAAACTTTATTTACCTCTGTAACCAACCCCTTTCTACCGGTTAATAAAAAGTTAATTGACTACAGGCAACTAAAATAACAGTATTTTCTGAATTGAAACTTCTTTTTGTCAACATTTTTTTAAACTTTTTGATTTTTTCCATTCTTTGGGCTTTTATTTATACAATTTTCAATGTTTTTTCGTTCTCATTTTAGGCGTTGGATATCCGGCATATTTTTTTGTGAAAGCCAGTATTTACAGGCCTTTCAGCGGATAAAACGCCTATTGAATATGATAGAATGGCTGGTACATTGTGTTTTGTAGTGCGTAAAAGCTATTTAACTTTGTGTAACAAATGAGGGGATAAGAAAAGTGAGACAAAAGCTGTAGGCAGCGAACCGAAGAAGTTTTTTAAGTTTTTTCATATGGCAAGCAATCGTTAGAGGTCAGTCCGTTTCTACGGAAGGACCTTTTTTGTTTCAGTACCCTTCGGGTACGGGCAATAAAAAAGCGAATTTATAAAATCCGCTTTTGTTCATTTCTGGCAAAGACAATCGTTAGAGGTCATAATAGTTTGTTTCAACGGTTACCGGACACTAAAATAAGGGATTCTCTTAACAATAAATTAACTAACAACTGTTTTTTTCAAAAATTGAAAATTTTTTGCCTTTTTATTAATTTATTTTCAATGCTGATTGTTAAGCATCAATGATTTCCGAATTAAACTACAGCGTTCATTAAACATTTTGGTTTAAATGAATTTCTGTAAAAATGACACTATATCAAAGTGGCATGAATTATGACTATCTTTGTATCAGAAGTTATTCATTAACTTTTTCATATGGCAAGCAATCGTTAGAGGTCGGTCTGTTTCTACAGAAAGACCTTTTTTTTTGGCTTAATACATCTCACCTGCAGCTGATTTACCCATTTTTCCTGAAACTTTTTGTCTAAATTCAGTTCTTATGCATTTAGACTGAAATAAAAACCGGGAACTGTATATACAGCTCCCGGAAAGGATTGAGATATTTATAAAAATGGTTGCCAAAAATTACGCTTAGCTGTTTTTTTATTTGGTATTCATTTGCTGGATCAGCTGCAGCAATTGGGCCTCGGAAACTTCTTGCAGATTGAATGTGATGCCCATAAAATTCTTTCCTGCATCAGGGGCAATGGTTACATCCCGCATTTCTGCATAAAATTTACCATTCAGGGTACTCATGGCCAGGAAGGTTCCGTTTGCACCAACGGGTATACTGTTCTGGTAGCTTAGCAATCCTTCTTTTCCGGCGATGGGATGAAAAATAGGATTATACAGCTTCACCATGGTATTTACGCCGGCTACTTTAAAGAACAATTCTGTGGGATCCTGGCCGGAATAATTGTTACCGGTCTGAATATTGAACTTATCTCCAAAATAACCCAGCACCGTGGTTTTGGGTGCCGCAATGCCATAAAGTGCATCACAGTTTCGCCAATCGCCGAGGTTATCCAGCGGAAAGTAGGTGGTAGCTGCGCCCGCAGAACCAAAAGAACCCGGAATCTGCGTCCATTGCATGCCTTTTTTAATGGTATAGGATTCGGTGATGGTGGTCAGCACATTTTCGTGATTGTATCCGCTGGTTTCGGTGTGCACCGTTGTATCACCGTCCCACATGGCAATATCACGATTGGCGCCATTGGCATTGGCCGCTCCTACGGGAGCTACAACACCCGGAGGTTTTTGCTGGGGATTCAGTGCCAGTTGCTGTCCGTTCTGTTCGGCCGTAACCATTGCTTCCCCAAAGGTTTCGAGGATCTTTCCGTCGCTGGTTAATGTAGGCTTATCGCCCAGGATCATTTCACTCGCCTTGATAAAAACCCGGGCCGATACGTTTACATTACCGGTAACTACGGCTCCGCCGGGCTTTACAAATGCATTGGGACCAAACGTGATCTTTGTGCCATTCTGCAATGTAATGGTGCTGCCTGCAGCGGCATCGACCGTAAATTTTTCAACAGCTGGTTCATGCTCCTTAAAAAAACGGATCATTTTTTCGACATCTTTCTGATATGCGCTTCGCGGATCGATGGGGGTATTGTCTTTTTTGCACGCATAAAAAACCGTGGCTAATGATAATACCGCAAGGGTTTGGAGTAACATATTCTTTTTCATAAACATTGTTTTTAAATTTTACAAAAAGGATTCTACCGGTATATCAACGGCAGGAATGGTTTGTTACCCGGTTAGGAAAAAAAATGTAAAAAAATAAGGGCGGCCGGATTGGTGCAGGGATTTGGTTATTGTCTTTCCGCCCATTCAGAAAGCCTTTCAACTTTCAGCGATAGAGGGCGGGAATTAATGGCGACGCGTTGCCGATTATGAATGCATTGACTGGAGCATTCCTTAGCTCCACAGGTATCGTGCATGGTTTGTACAGGGGAGCAAATATGCCGGTTACAGTAATTTCTTATACCGGAAGAACAGGGTGGTAACCAGCACAGCGCCGGTAATGCACAGGAGGGAAAGCAGTAGCGCAGAAGAACGCTTTTGCCGGATCCACAGCGGCGTATCGTTGCCCTGGTAAAAATAGGCGGCCCAGAACAACGGATTTTGTGCGGCTGCAGTCTGATGTTTTTTCAAATAGGCTACCCTCGCTTTTTTTAATGCGGAAGCAGGGTCGGGGTCTGTAGCCAATGCCTGGTAGAATTCCCGGATCAGTTCACCGGAGGCTGCGTCATCAATCTCCCAACGGGAGGATAGTACCCCGTCTACCCCCTTGCTCAGCAGGATACGGCCCAGGCTCTGCAGGCCTTCTCCCTGCTGCAGGAGGCCGGATCCGGTTTCGCAGGCGGCCAGCACTACCAGTGGCGACCGCGTAGTGATATATTGAAGCTCACCCAGGTACAATTTATTTTTTAAAACCAGGTAGGGCTGTTTTTCTGTGGGATCTGCAACGGCGTGCGATGCCAGGTGAATGATATTACCGGTATTGAGCGCCGCCATAAAAGCAGAATCGGACGTACCTGCAGCTGAATATTGCTGCGTTACAAAATGCTTTGCAAGAAAGGATCCTTCTTTTAGAGATTGCGGAAGCCCCGGGAAACCCAGGTGTGGTTTTTCAAAACTGAAAACCGTTACGGGCCGGGCACTATTGTTACCGGTTCCGGTAAACGCATTTTGTAAAAAGGTAAAGCTATACCCGATGGATGTACCGGCGCCCCAATATGCCGGGGCATCGGCGGCGGTGCAAAGCGCCTCAAACGGCAGGTTATGCAATTCGCGGTCGGGTGAGATCAATACCGCCGCTGCCAGCCCGGAAAACCAGGGATTCCAGGTTTGCAGCAGTTTGGCTGCGCGTGCATAGTATGCCCGCGGATCCCTGTTAAAGGCAGCCGGTCCTGCATAAAAATACCGGTGCATAAAATCACCGATCTCCTGCACACGGGCCGCCGTAGCCGTATCCAGCCGGTGCCGGAATACCCCGTTCTGCACCTGGATGACATAGGCATAACTGTCTCCCAGGTAATAACTAAGCAGCACCTTATTCCTGCCGGCAGCCTGCACCCATTTTCGAAACACTTCATAGGACGGCAGCCTGAGCAGGGCTACGCTTTCCCGCTCTTTCAGGTTCAGCTCAAATTCCAGCCGCTGGATGTTTTGCCGGATCTGCTGCCGATAGGTTCCCTCCGGTGTTTCGGCCAGAAGCACATACAGCGAGCGCAGCTGATCGACCCATTTTTTGTTGCTGGAAAGCAGCGCATCCTGTTTCCAGGTAGCTGTTCTCCGTTGCTCGTTGATCAATACCCGGCCCTTGGATAATTCCGTTAGCCAAAGTGCTTTCAGAAGGTATTCCGGATCCTGATGCTGATCAAATAACTGGTGATACAATGCTATGGCCGTTTCCGAATATTTTTTGTTGGCATAGGCCGCCGTACTGCTGTTGAGGGATGCCGGTAATAATTGCTCCGTATAATAATCGTTCAGCACGGCTTTTTCAAACCATTGGGCTGCGGCTACCGGATCTTTATATAACAGCGCAGTGGCCACACCAAAGAGTGCAGTGGTTACTTTAAAATCGGGGAACAGGCCCTGCGCATCTCTCCTGAAAAACGCCAATGCCCGTTGATGCCAGGCAGCCGCACTGTCTGGCTGCCGCATTAGCAGGTAGGCATTCCCCGCCTCAATAGCTGTTTCCACCTTCAGTTCAATATTGTCTGCAGCAACCTGCTTCCGGATCTCTTCAAGATAATAGAGGGATTCCTGGTGTTTTCCGGAGAGGTTCAGGATCCGGGCGCGGGCTAAAAGGGTGGTTTGTACGGCACCGGACGCACCGGTAAGTTGCCGGCCCAGCTGCAGCGCCCGCTGATTCCAGATAGCGGCACTGTCGGTGTTTCCGGCTTCCAGATATGCTTCTGCTTTTAAATTATACAGCGGCAGCGCATCAGCGCTTCCGGGCCTGGCGCGCTGAAGTCCGAGCGCGATTGTGTTGCGAAGTGCCGCGTCATCATGCATGCGGAAATATGTGGTGGCCAGGTTTAAATACAAGCCGGGAATTATGGCATTCCGGTGCGCGGCCAGTGCCTCGTCAATAGCCCGCCGCTGGATGTACACCGCCTTGGAAAAATCGCCCACCCTTGTGTAATTATTTCCCAGTGGCTTGGCAATATATTCCTCAAAATCCATTGCCTGCTTTAGCTCTGCATCCTGTTTGTTGCTCTCATAAAACGCATACGCCTGCTCGTACCAGGCAATAGAGGCCGGTACCTGCCGCTGCGTAAGTAAATGCCAGCCGGTATTGATAAAAAACTGAAAACAGGCCAGCTTTTCTGCCCTGGTGCGGGGCGTCCTCCATAAGGCTTTTTTCAGAAATTCTTCCCGGTTTACGGCCAGCCCCGGATCCAGATCGAGCTGGTCAAAAAGAAAACCGGCCCAGGCTTCCAGGGAATCTTCCTGTTTCATGTGCCGGTACCGGCTTTCCAGCGGGTCTGCCGGGGGGGTGCCCGAAAAAAAGGTAAGGGTTGCCACTGCCATCAGCAATACCCGCAAAAGACCGGTACCGGACGGCTTTTTTTTACGCCGGACGGTTTTCCTCCGGTTACCGGCCACAGCAACGGCCGGCCCTGTATGGCTACGGAACAGGGTCTGTTCCCGGGATCTTTGTTTGCTTAAAACCTCCATCCCGCATAAAGGAATGTATATCCATTCTTTTTTTCGTTATAATAATACCGGATGCCCAATTGGGGGCCCAGCTTTACTTTTCCTAACTGGATATCAATGAAGGGTTGTATGCGTATGCCGGAAAAGGCCTTTATCTTTTCTGACAGCGGTTGTTCATAGACCTGTCCGGCCACCCCATTGGCGGAAACCCCGTGATAGGTTAACACGGTTTCCGTACTGCCGCCCAGGTTGGCCGTAACACTGACGCCCGCGCCTGCTGAAAAATAATTTCCGAAATTATGCCGCAGCTGGAGCGGGATCAGCTTTATCTGTGAAACGGTATGGGCTACGGAAGAATCCATTTTGTTGTAAGGAACCTCTTTTCGTCCGTCAATAGAGATAAAGCCATTCCGCTCTACCGTATAATTGCCTGCACTGGTTTTGAGCCCTTGCTTATAATACAGCTCAAACTGGAAGAAAGGGTGGTAGGGTGCCAGCGGAGCGATACCAACACCGGTTACAATTCCATCGCTGACCATTCCCTTACCCGTAGCTTTTTCAAAGCCGGCCATTACGATGGGCGAGATGCTTTTTTTAAACCGGCCCGTAGCGTTATTGGTGTATATGGGTTCATTTTTATCAAAATAAATGGCGGTTTGCGCTTTAAACGGAACGGGATCCAGCTTTTTCCGGGTTACGATAGAAAACTCCATAAAACCCTTGGTGCTGTCTTTATCATCCACACCTTTCTGGTTGGTACCGGGCAAATAGATCCCGTGAAGCGTAAACAACAGTCCGCTTTCTTTTTTTTCCAGCTCCCAGCAACCCCGCTTCTCTGCCCCCACCTGGCAGGGCGCACAAAATGGTGACAGATCTTTGATCTGTACGGTTTCCGGATCGAGGGACCCCGGTGTTGTAACGTCCAGCGCAATCCTGCGCGCAGGCCCCTTACCCGTATTCTGAAAACGGATCTTATAGGTGAGCTCCTTATGCTTGCCTAAAAAGCGGTAGCTTAGCCTGCCGCCCTTTAAATTCATTTTATTCGGATCGTGCGAATTCACCACTGGTATATTGAGACGGTGCAGAACGGGGTTCCCTTTTTTTGGAACATATACGCCGGTAACCGTTACGGTGGCATTGGTGTCTTTGATCATTTCCGGCGTTACCTTTAACTCGGCCAGGGCAAAATGGGCAGCGCCCGGTGCCGTATTTCCCAGCTCAATCATAAAACTGTTTTTATACAGCATCATGGTGCCCGAAAAGGTATTGGCGGCCTCCGCATCGTTCAACACCTGTACCACCGAGGATGGCGGACTACCGCTTTCCGTAATTTTCAGTTGTTTTCCCGGTTCCAAACCGGCCATCAAAGCCGGGGAGCCGGCAACCAGGCTATCTCCATTGTTAAAAAAGCGGAACCCTTTATGGTCGCCCGCGCTTTCAAAGCAGGTCTGATCAAAAATCTTCTCGTTTAAAAACAGGTACAGCTTACCCTGATCATCCTGTGTACCGGTATTTTTCCAGCCCACCAGCAATACCATGGTATCATTGGGCTTGGCCATGCAGTTATACTTTAGCTCAAAAACACCATTTGCTTTAAAAAAGTCTTTTTCCGCGGTTGATACCGATGCCACATTATTGTTATTGCCCTTTGCAGCAACTTTTATTTTCTTCCGTTCGGGCTTTTTGCCGTCATCATAGTTATTTACCGCATACAGGTATACATCGTAATCCTTTTCCGCTGTATAGCGATGTACAGGAGCCGCTTCGGTACTAAAATGCCCGTCGCCAAAATCCCATAAATGGGTATAAAAGGGTTCCGGGGCACCGGGGATCTGCGTAAGCGCCGGCAGCGGTGCCGAAAAACGAAGTCCGCCGCTGTCCGTAACAACCTGTATCGTACTGTCTGCCAACGCTGCCTTTTCTGCCTGGGCATGCACCCCGACTGTTGCAAGCAGTAACCCTGTTAAAAAAAATAGTGGCCTCCGTTTTAATTGTCTCATATATGCAGATCAGCCGGTTGCAAAAATTGTTACCTGAAAATACGGGGCTATTCCATTGCCATGCCCGTATTGTTGATTTATAAGGCAAAGCGGCATGCATTGGAATGGATCTAGGCCCGCATCTTATGTTATACATCCAAAATGTTCGCTATGGTAAATATATTCAATATTTTTGAGATTCAGGAGCGGTAACCACTGATGGTGACGCTGCTGTTGCAAGAGGTACCGTTTATTCTATTTAATTTTTATAAGATTGCATACAGACCAACGATATATTGAAGCTTTACGGAATAATGATTCTGTGCTGCTTTCTGAGATCTACCGCAAATATGCCCCTTCCATTACCGCCTACCTGAAATCGAAAGGGGCCGATACCGAAGAGTGCGGCGATATTTTCCAGGAATCGCTGATCGATATTTTTAAGCTGGCCGCCGATGGAAAATTTGTGCTGACCTGCCCGTTTGAAGCCTTTCTGTTGCTGATATGCAAACGGAAATGGATCAACCTGCTGAAGAAAAAATCCCGGTCGGGGGTAACAAAAAGTCTGGATGATGGATATCCATACCTGAAGGACAACACAGACGCGGAAGCATCGGCGCATGCGCAGCAAATGGAGCAGGAAGCCCTGGTAATGGAACTGCTGGAACAGCTCAGTGAGCGTTGCAGGGAAATCATCCGGGCATCCTACCTCAGCGACTCGCAACAGAAACTGGCCGAGCAGCTGGGCGTAAGCTATGCCTACCTGCGGAAAAAGAAATCCATCTGTATGTCTGAATTAATCGAATTAGTCAATCACAACCGTCACCAGTCATGAATCTTTACGAACAAATAGAAGCATATATTTCAGAGACGCTGTCACCGGAAGAACGCAGTGCTTTTGAGCGCCGGCTGGCACAGGAACCAGCAGTAAAAAAGGCTTATGAAGACTGGCTGTATACGGAGGCTGTTGTTCAGAAACATGAGGCCGCTGCAGCAGGCGCCGCCCAACTGAGAGCTGTATTGGAGCCGCTTACCAGGGAGCATTTCCGTGAAAAGACCGCCACCGTAGTCCGCACGGGCCGCGTGCGTAAACTGGTATTTGCTGCCGTAGCGGTAGCCGCCGTACTGTTGCTATTTGTATTGACACCGGCCAGTATTGACCGATACCCGGTAACCCCGATGCCCAATGTTGTGGTAAGAGGCGCCACCGATCATGGTAAGGAAGGCGGGCAATTGTTTAATGACCAGCAATACCAGGCAGCCCTGCCGCATTTAAAAGCTGCTGCTGCAGCCAACCCCGAGGATGTAATGGCCGCCTTTTATTATGGGGTTTGCCTGCTAAAAACAGAACAGCCCGGAGCCGCGCTGCCCGTTTTTGAAAAGCTGGTACAAAGCAGTTCTGCCTACCAGGAAGACAGCTACTTTTTTGCGGCGCTGTGCGCTTACAAAACCGGCAACCAGGAGCTGGCTAAAAAATATGCAACCGTCGTTCCATCCAACAACCTGTACCATAAAAATGCGGCGCGGCTTTTAAAGAAACTGGATTAAAGCGAATCCGCGCGGGAGTGCGGCTCACTCCGAAACACTGAGCAGTTTCCCGGCGGGATCAATCGAACGGTCAACCCGGATGGATTGATTGTTTTTTGATCCTTCAATATATGGCTGCAGCGCCACATCAATGAACGTATCTTTTATCAATACATTTTTTGATGCCGATAACCGGATACCTCCGCTACCGGCAACCTGTTTGCTGCTGATGTTTACCGTTTCCACCACCACATCATTACAGGCGTCAAATACCTGGGCTTTTCCGCTGCTATTCCAGAGGTTTACCGAATCGATCTTAATATTGGAACAATTGGTAAATCCCATGAGCGCCGGCCGAACAAAATCCTGTGAGCGCAGATAGCCGTTCTGCTGCAACGCTGCAACATTTGACAATAAGGTGGACGCATTGCCCTCAATTACCCCTTTTCCGGAAATTCCAATATTTTGCTGCCCGTCGGCGCTGATAATAGCCCTGATACTGCCGGAGCTGTTATAATCATAGATAGATGCCGCACCTACCAGCACCGCACCTTCTTCCAGTTTTATGGTTACATTGGATTTGAGCTGCACGCCGCCGGTTACATAGCGCCCTACATAGAACACCAGCTGACCGCCGCCCTGCTCATGAATGAAGTCAATGGCTTTTTGTATCGAACGGGTGTTGTTGGTAACGCCATCCGACAGGATGCCGAACAGGGATGCTTTATATTCTTTTGCGGCTGCAAATACCGGTAATAATACCGTTAACAGGATCAGTTTTAACACGCGCATTTTGTAACAACTTTAAAAATGAAATTATTTGGATTGGGTGGTGTTGTGCAGGAACACCTGCTTTTTGCCTTTGGCAGCCGGTTCCACTACATTCACTTTGTCAAAGGAAGCCTTCTGTACATCATCAAATACGATGGCCGGCCGGTAATCGCTTTTCGTTGCTCTTAACGTGATGTTTTCAAAGCGGATGCCGGTGGCATGCCGCACATAAAATCCCCAGGCGGGCAATTCCTTAAACTGCGAAAACTCCGGGTAGGCGGTGGGCATCTCCGGAATGCTTTCCAGTTCCGCCTTGCTTAACCCGCGCCGGGCGTAGTGCGGATTGCCTCCGCCGGGATAAACGATTTCGATGTTTTTGAGTGTTACATCCTGAATTTTATATTGCGGCAACCCAACAATACTGGCAGGCGAAATGTTCCGGGGCAAATCTTCAATGGGGCCTTCATAACTGTACCCGGCATCCGGTTTGTTAACCGGCACTTCCGCATACACATTGGAAATGCGAACGTTCTTCATGTACGGTTGTTTACCATTGCTCCAGCGGTCACCAATACGGAGGTAAATCACATTGCCGGTATTGATCGACCGTACTCCATCCACCTCGATGTTTTCTACCAGTCCGCCATCTACCGCCGCAAACGTAATGGCCGAACGGTAGGTATCAAAGATCTTCAGGTTGGTCACTTTAAAATTCCGGAATCCTCCCCGGGAAACCGTTCCGAATTTCAGTCCGTTGGCACTGGATCTTCCGGTACAGTTATCCACGATCACATTCTGACAGATCTTTGTGGCGTCGTGCGATTTGAAGCAGATCACATCATCCGCTGCATCAAAATAAGAGTTTTTGATCACCACACTGTCGCAGTCTACCACATCAATGCCATCATTGTTCCAGTAACTCTTGCTATCTACATGAATACTGTCAACATACAGGTTCCGGCACTGATCGTAGGTTTGGTTCCAGCTGGCCGGGTCTTTCAGCGTTACGCCCGTAATACGCACATTGGAACATTCACGGAAATAGATGTTCTGAGGGCGGTTGGTTTCATTGGGCCGGTCGTATTTCAGCGGGTCTGTTACCAGTCCCTTCTGGATATTGGCTACCATATTGACCGCAGTTAAAAAGCCGCGTCCGTCAATCATGCCTTCGCCGGTAATGCCGATATTGTCCTGCTTTATGGCAAAGATCATCGACGTCCATCCGATGTATTTATTTTTTTCATAGTCGAAAGGATTTACAGAGCCCAGCAGCACAGCGCCCTTTTTAAGATGAAGGGTCACATTCGACTTCAGGAAGATCGTACCGGTAAGATATTTTCCTTCGTCAAACACCAGCCGGCCACCACCCTGCTCATGAATGTAGTCAATGGCGCCCTGTATAATGGCACTGTTCAGGCTTACGCCGTCCTTTTTTGCTCCAAAACTAACGGCACTATAATCTTTTGCCGCGGTCATCAGTGAAAGACCGGAAAGGAGCATGGCTAAAAAAACATTCTTTCTTCGCATCATTCAATTTTTAAAATACAGTAACAGGTCCCAGCAAGCCCATAGAACGCATGGGTTGCGGCTTTCTTTTTCCGTTTGTCCAGTACTGCGCTACCGGGTTGTCCGTAAGCGACTTCATGTAATTGCCCATGGTGGTGGTAACCGCTATCTCGATGGTATTTTCACCCGCACGCATCCATGGCTGCACATGGTACAGGTAACGGCCAAACCACCGTACGCCCAGGTCTTTTCCATTTAACGTTAATTGTGTAATACCCTGTACCGTACCCAGGTCGATGTAAGACGGACCGTTTGCGGTTTTTAAAAACGTATTCCGGTAAATAACGGTGCCTGCAAAATACTGGTACCCGGGCATATCCTTCAGGTCTTTTAAGCCGGTAAGGCTTGCTGTTTTTACGGATCCGTCTATATGGCGGAATTCAGCGGTCCAGGGCGTGGAGATCTCCGGGTATTGACCTTCCGACTCGGGCACTTCTTTATACAGGGGAAGTTTTTTCCGCTGCTCTTTTTCAAAAACAAAGATCCGCATGTCTGCCGGATAAAGGGTCACCGTAATCTCCCGGTCGTTCTCCAGGCGGTAACAATCCCCCGTAACCGCATCCCAGTAATGCCCGAACCTTCCCTCGTAAATGGCTGCATCCGGCCGGAAGGTTACTTTAAAGGGATAGTTGGCGCTGGAATTGAACACCAGCAGCATATCTACCGTATCATTGGTGTACCGCACCTGCTGAATAAAGGGGTTGCCATCCGTAATGGTTACATAGGGTTTTAGCTGGTATTTTTGCTGCAGGGCTTTATACCAGGCCGGGTAATTTTCTTCCGGATGTTCTGTGAAAATAAACCGGTCTTTAAAGGTTTTCAGCTCCTCAAGAATACTACGGACCAGTTTGGTTTGCTCTTCTGCATTGAGCAGCCCTACCGATTTATCCGGCATATTCTGTACACAGATCACTTTTCCGCCGGATTGCACAAACTGCAGCAGTTTACGGGCGGTAACAGGCTCCAGGCTTTGCACGTGCACCAGGAACAGAGTGTGGTATTTACGGGGGCCATACTCCAGGAATCCCTCTTTTACAACCGCTTTATTAATGATGGCATCCGATACATAATCGCATCCGTGCCCATGCTGTTGAATGGCTTCCCAGATCAGGGACAGGTTGGCTGGGTAGGTAAGTGAGGGAAAGGGTTCATTCGGTGCCCCGAATTTGCCCCAGGCATCAAACAACGGCGGCAGTATGGCAATATCCGCAAACATGTCCGCATGCTGCAGGAGCGCAGAAACACGCGCCTTATAGTCGTTGATCCGTTTAAAGAACGGCCAGTACGTATTGCGCTCGTTCATAAAATTCCCATACCGGATCCAGCCGGGGAAGGGTGCATTTTTGGGCGAATAATTAAACCCGTGATAAACGGAGTGTGTGATCCCTGTAATCAGACTTTGGTCCGAGGCCAGCTTCAGAGTTTGCAGGGATGCATTGAACACCATATCGGTATTGGTTGCTTCCTCGCAGGAGATCACCCGCTTTCCGGCAAGATGCGCGCCTGAAGAAACAAACTTGTTAACCATGGTATAACCCCGTCCGATGCGGTAATCCGTTTCCGGCATCTCTTCCCCGATGCCGTATTTGATCCAGGTTTCGCCCTCCGGCAGATCCATGCCCATACTGGCTTCCAGCGGATGGTAGCCCCGCCCGTAAGCCTGTGCCCGCGACAACATGCCGTTGCTTTTGCACCATTGCTGAAAGGGCTCTACAAAACGTTCTTTTAAGAGCTCTATTTTTGTGCGGTCGAAGTCGCAGCGCACCCGTTCGATGATATCCTGGAACTCCGGTGTAAAGCGGGTACCATAATTATAGTCGTATATATTTCCCATGGCTCCGATCCTGGAGAAGATCAGCGGGAGATAGGGCATAATATCGTAGCCCCTGCGTTTTTTAAATTCTTCGGCCATATCACCCGTCCAGTTGGCGCCTTCCAGCTCCATGCTGTCTACAAACAGTGCACGTACCCGGTTTTTTAACGGGCCGATCCGCTTCTGGATCGCATCGCTCATATGATTCAGGTATTTTTCCACTGCCGCCTTGTTAAAGTGGTTCAGTACCTGTCCGTTTGCACCCGGAGCGCCGTTGATCACTTCCAGGAACGCCCGTGTTTTCAGGAGGGCGTAGATCGCATAATTCCCCTGGGGAACTTTTGCTTTAATAAAACCTGAAGCGATCTGATCGGAAAGATCTACCACTTCATCCAATGATTTCATAGGATCCGGAACCATAAATACCTTTTGCATTTCCAGCTTCCGGTGGGCATAGGGGCTTGTGGTTGCCGGGTCGGCCTCTTTGATAAAGTCCAGTATCGGTGCTTCGAAATCCATTAACCCGGTCACCTTCTTAACACCAATGGTCATGATATCCGCACATTCATCTCCCTGGAGGTATTCGGCGCCAAAGGGCCAACCGGAGCCCACGATCAGATCGCAGGTCAGGCCCAGCTTCTTTGCTTCCGTTAATGTAAAGTCCAGCACATCTACCCACTCATCACTGAGCCAGGTCAGCGAACGGATGCCCATATCCTCTGTGCGCTGCGGAAATTTAATGGGATTGATCTCCACACCGCCAATGCCGGCGTCCTTCAGCAGCTTCAGCTCCCGCAGCAGTTCTTCTTTTTCTACTTTATCCCCGTTCCACCACCAGCGTACAAAGGGCCGGTAAACCGCCTGCGGTGCTTTAAATAATTCATACAGCTGGTCTTTTGCCGCTACCTGCACCCGGTTGTTCTGCAAGGCCCATGCTATATTTTCATACATCAGGGCACCCACCGTCAGCAGGCTGCCGCGCTCGAGAAAGGTTCTACGCTTCATGTTCCGTTTTATTATACCGTTCGTTCAAAAGATTTTTCATCCATAAGTTCAGCCGCCATTGCTCCTGCTGCAGATCTATATCCCGGTTGGCGCGTGCCAGATAGGGCGGGGGACCAAACTCGGGTGTCATCGTGCTTTCCGTAAATCCCTGCTGCCGCCGGTACGCCACCCACTGATCCCAGATCTTGAGATGCTCGTTCAGGGCCAGCGTATATTCGGGCAGGGCTGGGTCAAACACCTGGGGCCCTTCTGTATGCCCTACCCGTGCATGCACATGAAAGGTTTGCCGGATGGCTGCCTGTACCGCCGCCTGCTGATCTTCCAGGTAGCTTTCGGAAACGCAGAACCAGTGCGACACGTCCAGCGTAAGTTCCAAGTCCGGTTTTTGTTGCAGCAGCGGGTATACCGTATGTGCACCATAGGACCACTTATTCCGATGGGTTTCCTGGTAAATCGCCGTGCCGGTTGCGTTTGCTACTTCTGTGCAAACCTCCAGGCATGCCCGGATCTGTGCGTTGGTAAAATATTCGCGGCCGCATTGCACGCTGATGAACAGCGGTTGTTTTTGCGCTGTACGCAGCGCGGCCAGTTTATGCAGGTCGTTCCTTAATGCTGTGATATACGTTTCAAAACCGGAATACGCGCTGGTTACCTGCATAACGATGGCAAAGTCAAGCTCCAGCTCCTCCAGCAGTGGCAGTACAGCTACCGGATCGCCCGGCTCCCCGAAAGGGAACCACTCAATTCCAGTATAGCCGGCCTTTTTTACCGCCTTTAGAAAGGAGGCCCAATCCACCTGTTCCGCGCCCCAGCGCGGGCAAAGAAATCGTATATTCAAGACTGTTTATTTATGATAGATCAAAGGGTTCTGCTCATCGCTGTTCAGCGGATCGCCGATCGTTAGTGTTTTGAGGTAGGCATCCGGTAAAATATTCGCCTGCCCGTTAAATACGTTCCCCTCCGGCATATAAGCGCAGGTCATGGCCCGGCGGTAACCGCTTGTCATATTGGCTCCGGCACCATGAATGGTAAGTCCGTTATGAAAGGAGCAGCTGCCCGCTTTCATTTTTGCAGCAACGGAATTTACTTTTTTAAACTGCGGGTATACATCAAAGATGCCGTCCATATTTTTACCGATGCCTTTATTCTCGAAGGTGGTTTCCTTAAATGATCCCGGTATAAAATACAGGCAGCCGTTCTCCAGCGTGGCATCATCCAGGGCTACCCAGATAGAAAGCGCTTTCCGGTCGGAAAAAGACCAGAAGGGTGTATCCAGGTGCCAGGAAGTAGGATTGGCCCAGGGTTTTTTAAACAGGGCCTGGTCATGCCAGATCCGGATACCATCTACGCCCGCCAGTTCCGCCGCCATTTTACCAATGCGTTCGTCCATCATGATCTTTTTAACCTTTTCATTGGTTTGCCAGAGGTTCAGCAGCTGGTCAAATACCTTGGAGAAATATTCGGCATCTTCGTTGATGCCATCATCCATGCCTACTTTAATATCCTGGCCGGGGATCTTGATCCCGTTCCGTTCTGCAATCGCTTCCGTCACCGCTTCCCGCCATTCCTGTAATTCTTCGGGCGACAAAAAATCATCAATTACTACAAATCCGTTTTCCTGGTAGTAACCGATCTGTTCCTGTGAGAGTTCATTTTTCATTCGTATATGTTTAAGGGGATTAATACCCGGGGTTCTGAGTTAACTGGCTGTTTAGATTCATCTCGGTTTGTGGAATCGGGTATAGCAATCTGTTTTGCGTTACTGTAAAGGACTGTGGCAACATATAGGGATATTTTTGTTTTGCCGTAATGCCATAGGCGGTCATTACCGGAATCGCCTGGTCGGTCCGGATAAGGTCCTGCCATCTTTTATTTTCAAACGCCAGCTCCCGTCTCCGTTCCAATGCAATAGCGGTACGCAACTGTCCCTGGTCGGCCGTATTGATATTGTGGTTGGCATCCCCAAACGCACGGGCCCTCACCTGGTTCAGAAAAGGCAGCGCATCACCCGGTTTACCGGTTTCATTTAGACAGTCCGCCAGCATCAGCAACACATCTCCATAACGATAGAGGGGCCAGTTCTGGTCGGTGTTCTGATTGGTGTTCGGGTAGGGGGCAAAATAAAATTTCCTGCAAAAATATTTTGCTGTAACCCCTGCCGGTGGGGTATAATTTACCGCGCTCACAACTTTTGTCGGAACAAAATCCTGGTTGGCATTAATGGTTCCTTCCACTACACCTACAGATGCAGTAAATCTCGTATCCCCCGGTTCAAAAGCAGCAATCAGGTTATCTGTAGGCGTATTCCAGCCTCCATAGCCGTTTACGTTAAAATTGACGCCTAACAAAACCGTTGTAGAGGGCATGTTGGGAATAAAGCGATAGATAAAGGCGCTGGACTGTCCTGTAGTACCCGATTGATATTGTACATCAAAGATCAGTTCTTTATTTTTACTGGCTACTTTATTTGCCGGATCGAAAATAGCGCTGAAGTTTGTTAACAGTGTATAGCCCATTTTTGTAACATCCTGCAACAGCGGAAGCGCGCTTGCATAGTCTTTACGCTGCATATATACGGCGGCCAGTTCTGTGGATACCACGCCTTTATTCATCCGGCCGGTCTGTCCATCCACAAAGGAAGGCGGGGGCAAAAGATCCTTTGCATCTTTCAGATCGCTGATCACCTGGCTATATACCTCTTCGGCTGTAGCCCTTGGAAGAAATGCATCTCCATAACTAACCGTTTCATGCAGATGCAACGGAACACCCCCAAAATTGCGCACCAGGTCAAAATAATAATGCCCTCTTAATGCTTTTGCCTCCCCGGTAATCAGGTTCTTTAAAGAATCTGACATGGTGGTATTCTTGGCTAAATGGTCCAGGATCGCATTCAACCTGTTAATGCCTATGTAGGCCGCCTGGTAACGAACCTGGGTTACGCCATTTGTAGCATCATCCAGAAAGGTAGAAAGATTTTCACGGGCAGCACTTCCCCGGTCTTTTGCGTAATAATCGTAAGTTGCATTATCAGAGCGCATTTCATCCATCCAGAAGGCATTATTGGCGATATCCCGCAACGGTACATAGGACCCAACGATTGCCTGCTGATAATCCGCATCCGTTTTATAAAAAACTCCTTCATTCAAATTGCCCTCCGGATAAAGTGTCAGAAAATCTTTGCTACAGGAAGACAAAACCGTTATTGTAACCAGGCAACCTGCAGTTATATATTTAAATCTTTTCATGATTTTTTTAATTATGCGTTTTAAAAACTAAAGTTGGCTCCAATCATAAATGTGCGGGGAATCGGGAAGGTACTCAGATCCTGTCCGTACGTGCCCGTAATATTGTCCTTTGTAGAATTTGCTTCGGGGTTCATGCCTGAATAATGCGTAAAAACAAAAGCCTGTTGTACGCTGGCATAGATGCGGGCGGAACGTACATATTTCAATATGTTTTGCCGGAATGTATAGCCCAATGCGATATTCTTGATTGTAAAGAAATTACCGCTTTCTACCCAGGTTGAATTCGCCAGGCGGTACAATTCGGTGCTTCCGCTGCGCGTGCTGGGTACTTTCCCATCGCCGGGGTTGTCTTCCGATCTCCATCGGTTCATCATATCGGAAGCCACATTCATTACCCCGTCCAGGTTGGTCCAGTCTGCCCGGTTGGCATTTAAGATCTGATTTCCCCCCTGGCCATAAGCCACGATGTTAAGATCAAAATTTTTGTACCGGAAGGTGTTGGTAATTCCATAATTATACTTCGGGTTGGGGTCACCGATCAGGGTACGGTCGTTGGCATCTATCAACCCGTCGGGAACACCGTTGGGCCCGGAAATATCTTTCATGCGGGCAGAACCCACTGTTGAGGTTACGTGTTTCGGCTGGCCATCCAACTCTGCCTGCGTCTTATAAACCCCGTCGAATACATACCCGTAAAACTGGCCGATCGGCCCTCCCAGCACGGTACGGTTGTAACCGGCGTAGGTGGTGTTGTTACCAATAAACTTCGTGTTGGGTGGCAATTCAAGCAACTTATTTCTCATTAAAGAAAGGTTGAAATCCGTAGTCCACTCAAAAGCCCCTACCAGGTTGCGGGAACTGATCGAAAACTCATGCCCCCATATCCTCAGTTTACCAACGTTCATCTGAATGCTGTTAAACCCCGACTGATAGGGCAGATTTACTGTGTAAAGCATCCCGGAAGTCATTTTATTATAATAGTCATAGGAGAAAACGATCCGGTTCTTCAGGAAATTGATATCGGCGCCTACGTCTGTTTGAGTGGTGGCTTCCCAGGTAACATCCGGGTTGCCCAGTTGCGGGGTCGTAACCGGACCAAATACAAACCCCGGTGTAAGGGTTCCCCCAAAGACATAATTGGACCCAACGATGTTAGAGTACATGGTGTAATTGGGAATATTAAAGTTCCCTGTTTTTCCGTAACTGGCCCTTAATTTTAAGAAAGACACTACATCATTTTTCTTAAAAAAACCTTCATCGCTGATAATCCATCCACCGGAAACAGAAGGGAAGTTTATATACTTTTTAGACGGGCCAAAGCGGGAAGAGCCATCTCTCCGAAAGGTTGCACTCAGTAAATATTTGCCTTTGAAATCATAATTTAAGCGACCAAAAGAGGAAGCCATCGACCAGGCTTCTTTATTGGTTGTTCCACTGGTAACCGCAGCGCCTGAGATCCAATATATCTGATCATTGGCAAAATTGGATCCGCTGATGCTCCGGAATTCCCGGTTCCACTTCTGAGAACTGTAGCCGGCCATCAGATCTAGATGATGCTCATTGAACTGTACATTGTAGTTAAGGGTATTTTCATTTAACCAGGATACATAATTATGAGAGGCATGGGCTGCCGTAGAACTGGATGTAGGCCGGGGTAATGCCGAAGCGCCCAATCCAATACCATACATCGTTCCCTGGTAACTGTCCTGCTGGTAGGTGCCCAGGTCGCCGTTAATGGTCGTTTTGAAATGAAGATTTTTTAAAAGCGCCACATCAAGATAGGCATTTCCCAACAGACGCAGCGACTTAACGCGTCCATCTGCCAGCATCAGCTGTTGCACCGGGTTGTTCATGTTGAGCATCCCGAAAGAGCTCACATTGCTGTTAAAGGTGCCGTCTGCATTATAAATCGGCTTCAAGGGCGATGCGGCTGTGGCATTTGCAATGATCTGCCGGTTCCCGTCTGTATAGCTCCGGGTGTTTTTCTCCAGCTGATAGGTGGGTGCCAGGTTCAGACCGATCTTAAAGCGTTCTCCGGGCCGGTATTCCGTATTCGACCGGAACGAAAAGCGCTTGAGGTTTGTATTCAGCAGCACACCATCCTGATCGAAATAGGACATCGTTGAAGAAGATGAAAGTTTCTCAGTGCCTGAAGACAGGTTTACGGAATAATTCTGCATCGGAGCCGTTCTTAACAATGCATCATACCAGTTGGTACCTTTGCCATACTGATCCGGGTTCGCATAATCACTGGGCATGCCTTTTGCATATCCCTCGTATTTTATACGATCCTCGTAAACGCCCTTCATGTACATGGCAAATTCATGCGCGTCCATCATCTTTGGCCGGCCCTGCTGCGGTACCGTTTGCCAGCCATAGTAGGTATTAAAGCTTACATTGGTACGACCCGCCTTTGCCTGCTTGGTAGTAATCAAAATCACCCCGTTTCCCGCACGGGAGCCGTAGAGCGCCGCAGCAGCGGCATCTTTCAAAACAGAAAAAGTTTCAATATCGTCCGGGTTGATCAGGCTCATATCGCCATTTCTCGTGTCGGTTCCGGACAAGATCTGCCCGTCTACCACAATTAACGGCTGATACCCTCCGCTTAAGGATGCCGCTCCCCGGATACGCATATCGATACCCTGGCCCGGACGACCGTTGGCCATATTAATTTGTACGCCGGAGACGCGTCCCTGCAGCTTTTGACCAAATTCAGCAGCCGGAATATCCTGCGCTTTGGCGGCATTCAGCGTACTTACCGCACTGGTAATATCTTTTGCCAGCCGGGTACCATAACTTACCACCACCACTTCGTTCATATTATTGCTGGTTTCCGTAAGCAACGCGGTTACCGGGTCGTCCGACACTACCGGTATTTCCACTGTACCGTAGCCGACCCGTGAAATGATCAGGGTGGCCGGCAGCCGGAGTTTTAAACTGAATTTTCCATTTTTATCGGTGGCCGTGGCTTCTATCTTTCCTTTTACATTAATAGAAGTTCCCGCCGGGTCGTCGCCGGAGCGGCTAAGGGTTACCACCCCCCGGATAGTTGATTCCGTTCCCTGGGCGGTTGCCGCCTCCTGAAATAAAAGCAGCAACAAAAACAGTGCGCCCTGCCGGAGCAGCAGCGATCTTTTTAGCAGTTTGAGCATCATCATAATTGGCTTGTTTAAATATTGAATGGGCTACCAGTGCATTTTTTCAATGGCAATTACCGAGCACTAAATTTACATTTTCTGATTTGATCAAAAAAGATATTTCTAATACCGGATCCCTTGAACGTATTTTGTACCGGCCCCGGGATCATTTAACAACGCCGACCCCGGCTACTATTACCCAAAATTGTCAATCGTTACCTTTTGTTAATAAAGCAATCATCATCGCCGAAGTGTCGCCAAATCCTGCTTTTCACCATCGGCTTCTGTCTCAAATGTACATCTGCTTAAGCTGAAAACACATACACTATCCCGCTTTTAATTTACACTTTCTGATATTTCATGTATATTTAAGAAGTGAAGAATTTTCATAAATATCTCGCAAAAACAACGATCGAGGACAACTGGGGACTGTATGTTACCACAGTGGGCTATACCAAGATCGGGCAACACCAGCCTTATCCGCTGAGCCGCGAACATCCCAGCACCCATCGCTTTACCTGGAACAAAGGACGCATCCTGAATGATTACTACATTGTATTCATCTCGCAGGGAAGCGGTGTTTTTGAAACGGCGTACCAGGCTTCCAGTATGGTACAGGAGGGCAGCTGCTTCCTGTTGTTTCCGGGCACCTGGCACCGTTATAAACCCATCTCCAAAATCGGGTGGGAAGAATACTGGATCGGTTTTAACGGCTATTACCCGCAACGGCTGATGAAATCAGGCTTTTTCAGCAAAAAAAACCCCGTGATCCACGTAGGGTTGCATGAAGAACTGCTGGCCACATTTCACAACCTGATCCATACGATCAAAAATGCCACCCCGGGATACCACCAGCTTATCGCCGGCTTTGTAGTACAGCTGCTGTCGCTGGTTTATAACGCATCCGTTTACAAAAAAGAAAATACCGGCGATGCGTTTCAATACATTTCCAAAGCAAAGTTCCTGTTGCAGGAAGCCCTGGAAAGCGATGTGAGCATGACGCATGTAGCCCGGCAACTCGCCGTTAGCTATTCCAAATTCAGAAAAGATTTTAAAGCGGTAACAGGGTTGTCGCCCAACCAGTATCACCTGGAACTGCGGCTGGGTAAAGCCAGCGAACTGCTGCGGGCCACCAGCCTGCCCGTGCGGGAGATTGCCGATCAAACGGGCTTTGATACGCTTTTTTATTTTTCCCGCATTTTTAAAAAGAAGTTCGGCCAGTCGCCCAAACATTACCGGGAACGGCATCCCAGATCCTGATAGAATGTAAAATAGTAAATACCCAATTTAAAATGTAGAAGGAGCGCTGACACGCTGCTATGAAGGTTACCGCGCAACTTTGGAATCTTTACTTTTACATTCCCCGAAGGGAAGTTACAGGTTCAAGGTTTAACGTTCCAGGTTGGATTTCGTTGGATGCTTGTTGTAAGATCTTCATTCGGGATGCCAGTTCCCCGATCCCGTACGTAATCTACTGAAAACTGATTGCTGATCACTGATAACCAGTAACGGAATCCTGACTTTTACATTCAATATTCCTCATTGGTTATTTTACATTCCCAAAGGGAGGTTCCAGGTTCAACGTTTCAGGTTGGATTTCGCTTGATGCTTGTTGTAACATCTTCATTCGGGATGCCAGATCTCCGATCCCGTACGTAATCTACTGAAAACTGATTGCTGATCACTGATAACCAGTAACGGAATCCTGACTTTTACATTCAATATTCCTCATTGATTATTTTACATTCCTGCAAGCCTACTGCTTCCAGTACCGGCCAAACACACCAATATAGGTTTCTTTACTGGAAGGCGCTACCACCCGGTTGTTTTCTTTAACCGGGTTGGCGGCATCCACATAGGTTGCGGTTACCAGCGCATAAAGGAACTTATCCTGATAATCCACTACAGGAGGGTTGTGCGTACGACTAACCACGGGCTGCATCCATTTGATAAAACCATCTTTGGAGGGTTTGGTAAAATAAGCTACCAGGATCACGCCAATGATGAACAATAAAATACCCCTTCTGAATTTCATATTTAAATTATTTGTAGGAACAGCGAATGGGGAATGGGGAGTAGCAAGCAGGAACCGTTGCTACTCCCTTTTTTACGATTAACTAAACAGGTATTCCACATCTTCTTTTGTCAGCGATTTTACAAATCCGGCTTCGTCCGAAATAAGGTCTTTTGCCAGTGCCTTCTTTTTTTCCTGCAGCTTGAGGATCTTATCTTCGATCGTATCCTTACAGATCATGCGGTAGGCAAAAATGCTTTTGGTTTGCCCGATACGGTGCGTACGGTCGATAGCCTGCTGCTCCACTGCGGGGTTCCACCAGGGATCTACAATGTACACATAATCTGCTGCAGTAAGGTTCAAACCCACACCCCCGGCTTTTAAAGAGATGAGGAATACCCGTACCTCTTCATTTTTCTGAAAGCTCTGGATGGCTTTTTCACGATCCGGGGCCGAAGTACTTCCATCAAAATATTCGTATTTAATACCCAGGGCTTCCAGTTTCTGCCGGATAAGACCCAGCATTCCCAGGAACTGCGAAAAGATCAGCGCCTTGTGATCACTCATGTTTTCAGTGATCTCCCGCACCAGTTCTTCAATTTTTATAGAATGATTCTCAAAAGCTTCTTCCTCATTCAGGATGGCCGGCGAATCGCAGATCTGCCGCAGCTTCATCAAGCCCTGCAAAATCGTCATCTGTGAACGACCGATACCCTGCGACTCAATATTACCAAGGATCTTATCCCGGTAATCATTCCGGTAGGCATCGTAAATGGAACGCTGCTCGCTTTCCATTTCGCACCAGAGGATCATTTCCTGCTTTTCCGGAAGATCCTTGGCCACCTGCTCTTTCGTGCGGCGCAGGATAAACGGATACAGCAGTTTCCGCAAATGTTCTTTCCGGTCAGCCTCTCCCAGCTTATCGATGGGAATGGCAAATTCCTGCCGGAAAAACTCAATGCTTCCCAGCATGCCGGGATTCAAAAAGTTCATTTGCGCATAAATATCAAACGTATTGTTCTGCAGCGGCGTACCACTCATACAAAGCCGGTGCTTTGCATTGATCAGGTAAGCCGCCTTGGTAACCTTACTGGAAGGATTCTTGATGGCCTGGCTTTCATCCAGCACCGCATAATCAAAAGGAACCCCTACAAATAATTTTATATCGCTGCGCAGGGTACCATACGTGGTAATGGTTACATCCTGTTTTAAAATATCTTCAGTATTACGGGTCCGCGAAGGTCCATGGTGGATCCGGTAGGTTAAGGACGGTGTAAACTTCTTGATCTCATTTTCCCAGTTATAGATCAGCGTGGTGGGACAAATAACCAGGATCCGTGCTTCGGGATTCTGGGTTTTATGGTGCTCCAGGTACGACAGTGCCTGAACGGTTTTACCCAAACCCATGTCATCCGCAAGGATACCGCCCCAGTTTACATTTTTTAAATAGTTGATCCACTGGAACCCCGCTTCCTGGTAGGGCCGCAGAATCGGCCGCAGGTGCGCCGGCGGTTCAATTTCGTGGATCTTATCAAAATCTCTTAACCGGTTGTATTTTTCTTCCAGCTCAAATACCAGCTCTTCTTCATTCTTCAGCTCAAACAACTCATCTACCACACTTTTGTGATATTTGGAAAGCTTCAGGTTGTTATTGGCTCCTTCTCCCACCCGGAACAGGAGGGCATACTTTTTCAGCCACTCCTCCGGCAATACCCCCAGGGTGCCATCGCCCAGCTGCACATACATCTGTTTGTTTGCCAGTGCGCGCTTTACATCAGCAATGGAAACCTGCTGATCGCCAAAAACAATATCTACCTTGGCATCAAACCAATCTGTATTACTGGAAATAAAGATCTTTGTCTGCGGTTTGGCGGTATTGAAGCGGAAGTTCCGCAATGCATCGTAGCCAAATACGGGTACCTGCATTTCCTTCATGGCATCTACAAACAGGAAAAACCAGTTATCCTTGAGGATCTCTGCGCCTTTCAGGGACAGCGTTCCGTTTTCTTCGTTCATCACCAGGTTCGAATGCAGGTTCTTCAGCCGGTCTACAAACGCATTTTCTTTTTCTTTATTCCGGTGTATCGACAGGATCTTGTCTCCTTCGGGAATGAGGAAAATTTCTTTTCCCAGCAGGTCTGTTTCGTATCCCTTATAGGAAAACTGCGGTTTAAAAATAAGGTGGTCACCCTTTTCAATCAACAGCAGTTTTGCTTCCGGTACGATGTTCTTCATTACATGCAGCATGGAAGCATCAAAGTCTACCTTATACTCCCGCGCCAGCGGTAATATAAACTCATGCAGGGTTTCGGCCCATTGATCGGGGGCGATGATCATTTTCCCCGCAGGAAGGAATTTTTCGATGAGGCTGATGCTTTCTGCATTGCTGAACAGGAACAACTGATGATTGTACAGGAACAACAGCGGGCAGGGACTTTCATTTTGCTCCACGCCATGCACCATGCCCCGCAACCGCACCAGGCAGTCGCAGCTGAAGCGCTCATCATCTTCTTTGTCTACAAAGAACTCGGTAACCGCCGGCTCTGTAAAAATGTCGATCTGTTCCAGATGGTCGGTAATAAAGGACTTGCCCTGGGGCAGGATAAAGGCCAGCCCTTCTTCGCCCGCATCCACAAGCAGTTTCCGGAGCCGGGGCAACATATACTCGTTTACCAGTTGCCGGGTTTCGGCATTCATTTCTATAGCCGGTGCCGTTTCCTCCTGTTCCCAAAGGTTATTAAAGGGCGTATTCCGGTTTACATACTTATTGATTTCCGCATCCTGCAATTTCCGAACGGTATTCAGCAGGCTGATATCTTCCTCGCTGAAATCGGCCGTATCGATAAAATGACTGATATCGAGGGCCGCTGCCTTCCCGGCAAAGCCGGATCCGCTTTCATTCATTTCCCCGGATACCACATGCACCTGGAAATAAGGATAGGCTGCTTTATTAAAATCGAAGACAATACCCAGCTTTCTTGCCGGTTGTTCTTCTACCGCAACGGATTCCTCCTTTTCAACGGTTTGTGCCTGCTGCTTAATGGCGGATGCCGCCGGTTTTTCAGCAGTGCTCAGGGTATTGATGCGTTTGATCTTCGGATCCAGCACCCGTAAAAACGGTTTGCCGTCCTTAAATACAAACTCAAATTTTCCCTTCAGATCATCATTCAGCGAGTAACCGTAGGCTTCCAGTAATTTATTCTTTTCTACATCACGGTTACGGATGGTATCAAAATAAAACGCACCATGCTGTTTAATCAGCTGCAGGAAAACGATCACTTTGGGCAAACAAAGCGGATGATCCGTATCCTCATAATCGCAGCTGGTATCAAAGTTGCGCTCTTCATTCTTTTTGATGGCAACTTTATATTCTTTACCGTCAAGCGTTACAACGGCCCTTACGGTTTCATCCTGTGCGTAAACGATTTTCGCCTTTTTTTTCTGCAGAAACTTCTCTGCTTCATTAAAGGTTTCCGGCGCACAAAGGTGCCGGATCGAACGTATATCCAGGTTGCGGATCTTTACCACGGTATGCCGCTGATCGTAATACACTTCCTCATCTTCAAGCTGCCCTTTATCCATCAGCTCCTGCAACTGGAACAATGCCGCCACCTCGTGCTTACAAACATCACCGAGGTTATACGGGCAGTTGCATTTCAACGCCAGGTTTTTCGGATCATTGAATTTTTGAATATGTACTTTGTAAAACGTGCTGTAAGAATCGTCCTTTACCCTGAAATAGATGCTTCCGGTCAGTTTATCATATTCGATCAGTTCTACAAATCCGAGCGCAAATGTTTTTTTACCCCGGCGGATCACTTCATCAGTACCGAAGGTATAAACGTGTTTTAATAAATGTGGTAATGCCAAACCGCTGCTGTTATTATACTTAATTAATACTTTCTCATCATCATCCTTCTGTACACCTGCCTGTGCCGGGCCCCGGGTATTGTTCCAGGCCATCCATTGCCGGTATTTTACGACTGCAGAAGCCCCTGTATTGCCGGTTGGGCTACAAAAAGGACAATCGGCAAAAATAAAAGAATCTTATCCGCTTTTCCTAGTATTTGCCCAAGATTTTGAGAAAATTTATATTCTGTTGTTTATTAAAAATGTGCTATTTTTATAGGTTACGCCTGCCGGATCAGCCGGCCTTCCCTGTAAAGCGGTAATACATCTGCTACATTTTCCTGCAAACAGAACGCAATGTCATCGATATATCCAAACCGGTCTACCAGGCGGTGGTAATGCGTCAGTTGTTTTGCAAAACCCAAAAGGTCCTGTTTATTGTGCTGGTACATGTATTCCGCCATAAACGAGCTGTCGCAATGAATGGAAAAATGAGCCCTTACCTGGCTGATGACCGCTCCTGCAAACAATGTGTCCTCCAGGTTGAATTTATCTTTCCACCCCGCACAGGCCAGCACCACATTTTTACCCTGGGCAATTAGATAATTGCATACGGATGAAAGATTGGGGAAGGACCCTGTAATGATATCATCCGCCCCCTGCTCCAGGGCCATATGCAATAAGCGTGTTCCGTTGGTGGTGGTTAGCACCAGCACCTGGTCTTCAATAAAGTTGCGTTTATATTCCATGGGCGAATTTCCATGGCTAAGGCCATCGGCCAGTTTCCCGTCGCGCTCACCGGCAGCAATTCCTTTTACCGATTTGCTGATCTCAATGGCCTTGGGTACCGAATCAACAGGGATAATGTACCGTGCCCCGTTGTACAGGGCAGCTGCAATGGTTGAAGTGGCTCTGAACACATCAATTACCACCACAACGGTATTGTTGAGGTCGTAAAGATGAATCAGTGCCGGAGATAAAGATGTATAAAGTGTGGGTTGATTACTCATTTGATAAAAATAAAACAATACAGGGTGATTGTCAGCCCTCCGTCAGGCTTTGGCTGACAATCACCCCGGCAACAATTTTGTCATTTTTAAAGAACCAGTGGCTGCATATTGTATGCCTAACCGGCGATCGATGTTACCCGAAAAATCAGGCAAAGGGCAGTTTCACCACCTTGGCTTTTAATAATTTATCCCGCACCTTAATAAAAACGGGGGTTTCAAACGCTGCAAAACCGGTTTGCACATACCCCAGCCCGATGGCTTTTCCCAGCGAGGGAGATTGGGTACCTGAAGTAACCGTGCCGATCCGGTTGCCGTTTTCATCGCAGATCTCGTACCCGTTGCGCGGAATACCTTTATCCTCCAGTTCAAAGCCCACCAGCTTCTGTGTAACACCGGCTTCCTTTTGTTTTTTAAGCAGTTCGCTTGCTGTAAATTCCTTGGTAAACTTGGTGATCCAGCCCAGGCCCCCTTCCAGCGGCGTGGTGGTATCATTAAGATCATTGCCATATAAGCAATATCCCATTTCCAGGCGCAGGGTATCCCTTGCAGCCAAACCGATCGGCTTTAGCCCTTTGGGGCCACCTTCCGCAAAAATGGCATCCCAGATCTTATCCGCGGCGCCGTCCTTGTCCTCAAAATAGATCTCCACCCCGCCGGAACCGGTATACCCGGTAGCACTGATCAGTACATTATCCACACCGGCAAACCGGCCTTTTTCGAACGTATAGTATTTTAAATTCAGGATATCGGTATCAGTTAAAGGCTGCAATATGGCCGTGGCATTGGGCCCCTGGATGGCCAGCAGGGCCGTTTTATCGGAAATATTGTGCATTTCAACGCCCTCAGTATTATGGTCGCTCAGCCATTTCCAGTCCTTGTCTATATTGGCCGCATTCACCACGATCATGTAAACATTGTTCTCTTCAATGCAATAAATGATCAGGTCATCCACAATACCGCCCTGCTCATTGGTAAAGCAGCTGTATTGCGCATGATTGTTCTTTAGTTTGGAAGCGTCGTTGGTGGTAACCCGCTGTATCAGGTCCAGCGCTTTTGGCCCTTTCAGGATGAACTCCCCCATATGGCTTACATCAAACACACCGGCATTCTTTCTTACCGTTTGATGCTCTTCATTGATCCCCGAATAGCTGATCGGCATATTATACCCTGCAAATTCAGCCATTTTGGCCCCAAGCGCCAGGTGTTTTTTCGTAAAAGGAGTCTCCTTCATATATACAAAATTTTGGCTGCAAATTTACGGGAGGCGCGGAGAAAAACATAAAATATAAAACGGGTACGTATAAAACAGCAACGATCCGTTCATTACCGCTGTTTATCGAAAAGTAAAAAATCCTATCTTACCTGTATGAAACCAATTTTCCTCTTACTTTTAGGTACGATGACCGCCGCTATTTCAAACGCACAGATAAAAACCGACCGCTGGCTGAAGGAACTGCTGGAGCAGCATGCCTCGCCCCTGCTAAAATCGGTGCTGGAGCAACCCGAAACATATCAGTACCAGTTGATTTACACGGAAATAAAGCGGGATGCGCATCAGCGCCCAAGCTTTATCAATCACTACCTGAATGTAGACCGCAACCGCTATTTTAACCCCGCCTCTACGGTAAAAATGCCGGTGGCCTTTGCTGCACTGGAAAAACTGAACCGCATGGGAAAAACGGTTACCGCTCAAACAGCCATGCTTACGGACAGCGCCTTCAGCGGACAAACCGCCGTAACAAAAGATGCAACTGCCGAAAACGGTTTGCCTTCCATTGAACATTATATTAAGAAGATTTTTCTTGTAAGTGATAACGACGCCTATAACCGGCTGTATGAGTTTGTGGGACAAAAAACATTGAATACAGCTCTTTGGAAAAAGGGATACAAGGATATCCGCATTACCCGTCGCTTTGTGCCGATGACTTCCGAAGAAAACCGGCACACCAACCCCATACGGTTTGTAAAGGACGGAAAAACCCTGTATACACAACCGGCGGCTTACAGCGATCTTCAATTCCGCTTCCCGGCCACTAAAATACTGGTGGGCAAGGGCCATTGGGATAAAAACGACAGCCTGATCAACGAGCCCATGGACTTTACAGAACATAACAACCTGCCGCTGGAAGATGGGCATATGCTGTTGCGCAGTGTTTTGTTTCCGGAATCGGTACCGGCCGTACAGCGGTTTCATTTAACGGAAGATAACTACCGGATGCTGTATACCTATATGTCGGAACTACCTTATGAAAGCCGTTTTCCCGCTTATGATACATCGGAGTTTTTTAACAGCTACACCAAGTTCTTCTTTTTCCGGGCAGGCAAAGAACCCGTTCCGGATCATATACGGGTATTTAATAAAGCCGGCTGGAGTTATGGCTTTTTAACCGACTATTGTTATGTGGTTGATTTTAAAAACAACATCGAGTTTATGCTCAGCGCCACGATCTATGTAAATAAAGACGGTATACTGAATGACAATAAATATGAATATGAGGAAACCGGATATCCGTTCTTTAAAGAAGTGGGACAAACGATTTATAATTATGAACGAAACAAAAAGAAAGCAGTGATCCCGGACCTGAGCCGGTGGAAACTGATGTATAAATAACACAAACATTTGTTTGTAAATTTATTTTGTTACCTCTAAAACCATTCAATGATCCAATGTGTTGGTATATACGCATTGATCGAAAGCAACATTTTAATCAATTAATTCAACAAACCATAGGGGTTATTTGCCAATTGACTGTATTAAGAGAGGTATCTGTTTTTTTTGATTTAATTTTGCACTATGCAGTTTGATAAAATACACAACAAGGGGCAGGCAAGACTTTTTAAGAGCGATTATCTGGAAATGCTGACAAAGACACACCCGCTGGTCATCTGGGGTATGTATATTCCGGTTATTATTTATATGTTGTATTATAGCCATGCTGCCTATAATTATTCTGTAGCCTATGTGCTGCTGATCTTTTTTACAGGTATCTTTTTCTGGAGTTTTTTTGAATACATTGCCCACCGTTTTATCTTTCACTGGGTAAGCGATAACCCGGCCGCAAAAAAGATTGCCTATGTCATGCATGGCAACCACCATCATTACCCAAGAGACCGGCAACGCCTGTTTATGCCCCCGGTTCCCAGCATCATTATTGCTTCTGTATTACTGGGTATTTTTTACCTGATCCTGGGACGGCTGGCCCTGATGTTTTTCCCCGGCTTTATGCTTGGCTACCTGATGTATGGTACCATGCATTACGCCATCCATGCCTGGAATCCGCCCTTCAAGTGGATGAAAGGATTATGGCGAAATCATCATTTGCACCACTACAAGGATGAGCATAAAGGCTTTGGCGTAAGCAGCACCATCTGGGATCATGTGTTTGGTACCATGTTCGACCTGAAGAAAGAGAAAGAAGATAAAGAGAAGGTTAAAGAACTGATGTTTGCTAAAAAGAAATAGCCGGCAGCGCGCCCTGCTCCAATCCGTATACAGCTAACGCATTGAATCCCCCCACCGGGGGATTTTTATTTTGTATTTTCTACAATTATTTCCCGTTTTTTTCGTTTTTTAGAGGTTGAGAAATGTAACCGTTGATCAAAGCCTGTAACGATGTAAACCCCATGTCTTTGCCATCAACCGTTTTTTAATGTAAACCTCTAAACCAGAAATGCTATGTACACGCAGCAATTGCGTAGCCATGCCGGCTATGCATTCCTGTTTGAGCGCCCTCCGCTCAAACGCCTGTTCCTGTTCCTGATTGTTTTTTTAATGCCCGCTTTGTATGAAAGCGCAGCGGGCAACACCGGGGCCACGCCTCCGGAAAAGATCATTACCGGCAACATCACCGATGAAACCGGCGCACCCGTTAGCGGAGCATCCGTTTTACTAAAAGGATCCTCCACCGGCGTTGCCACCGACACATCCGGTAACTTTACCATAAAGGTACCCAACACCGGGGGCACGCTGGTCATTTCCCATGTAGGTTATCAGCCCCGGGAAGTAGTGATCGGCGATCAAACAACCATCCGGGTAACGCTCAAAAGCAACGCCACCGAACAACTGACCGATGTGGTGGTAGTGGGCTATGGCACCCAAAAGAAAGTAACGCTTACCGGTGCCGTAGCAGATGTAAAAGGCACCGAACTGGCCAAAACACCTACGGTGAACCTCACCAATACCCTGGCCGGCCGGCTTCCGGGTATTACCGCCATTAATACCGGCGGCGAGCCCGGTTACGATGGCTCCACGATCCGCATCCGCGGTACCAACTCCCTGGGCAACTCCAGTGCACTGGTAGTAATCGATGGGGTGCCGGACAGGGAGGGAGGCATGGAACGCCTGAACCCGAACGATATTGAAAGCATATCGGTATTAAAAGATGCGTCTGCCGCCATTTACGGGTCGCGCGCCGCCAACGGGGTGATCCTCATCACCACCAAAAGAGGAAAAAGCGGTAAACCGTTGTTGTCCTATACCTTTAACCAGGGTTGGGCCCAGCCTACGCGTATTCCAAAAATGTCTGATGCCGTGGAGTACGGTACCCTCCGGAATGAACTGGCCGTTTATGAAAACGTACCGGTAAATCAATGGACGGCCGCATGGGAGGCGCTCACCACCACCGGTACTTATAAGCGTACCGACAATGGCGCCACCGTAAGTTCGCCCGTTGGCTTTTTCCCGGACGATATGCAGCAGTACCGCGACGGATCCGATCCCTGGGGCCACCCCAATACCGATTGGTTCGGCGCCACTTTTAAAAAATGGTCGCCCCAGGTGCGGCACAATATCCAGCTTACAGGAGGATCGGAAAATATCCGTTACCTGGGCTCCATCGGCTATCAGAACCAGGATGCCTATTATAAAAACTCGGCTACCGGCTACAAGCAATACGACCTCCGTTTAAACCTGGATGCCAAGCTGAACCAGTATATGAACCTTACCATGGGCATTGCCGCCCGGGAAGAATACCGGTTCTTTCCCACCGAAACCGCCGGGGAAATTTTCCGCATGCTGATGCGCGGCAAGCCTAATGAACCGGCCATCTGGCCTAATGGTTTGCCGGGCCGGGATATCGAATACGGGCAAAATCCGGTGGTGATCGCCACCAACCAAACGGGCTACGACCGGGACAAACGGGATTATATACAAACCAATGGAAAACTGGAGATCCTCATCCCCGGTGTGGAAGGGTTAAAAATTACCGGTACGGCAGCCATCGATAAATACATCAAAAATCAAAAGCGGTTCGAAACGCCCTGGTACCTCTACTCCTGGGACCGCAGTTCTTATGAAGCGGATGGCGTTACGCCCAAATTGACCCGGGAACTGCGTTCCACCTTTACCGACCCGAGGCTGAACCAATGGACGGAAAACACGCTGAACATCAACCTTTCCGGGTTGCTGAACTATGATAAAAAATTTGGCGCACATACGGTTGCCTTCCTGGCAGGGGTGCAACGCGAAACCGAAGACTATGAAGGGTTCCGTGCCTTCCGGCGGTATTATCTTTCCAATGCCCTGGATGTGCTGGATGTGGGCGGCGACCTCGAAAAGAACAATGGCGGCGGATCTTACCGGCGGGCGCGCCTGAGCTATTTTGGCCGTGTTGGATATAACTATGCCGAAAAATACCTGTTCGAGTTTTTATGGCGGTATGATGGCTCCTATATTTTTCCGCCCACCAAACGGTTTGGCTTTTTCCCGGGAATCACTGCCGGCTGGCGGGTGTCTGAAGAGCCCTTCTTCAAGAACAATGTTTCTTTTGTAAACAACCTGAAGCTGCGTGGCTCCTGGGGGCAGATGGGAGCTGAGCCCTATTTTGGAGGTATACTGGCCGAATACCAGTTCATCCCGGCCTATCCATTTAGTACTTATGTGCTGAATGATGCCGTGGTGCAAACCCTCATCGAAAACCGCGTGGCCAATCAGAACTTCACCTGGGAGGTAGGTAATAATATGAACATCGGGTTAGATGCCTCCTTTTTAAACAGCCGCCTCACACTGGAACTGGATTATTTCCGCAACCTGCGGGATAAAGCGCTGATTGCAGAAACCGGACTGGTACCGCAAAGCAGCGGTATTTCCGGGAAACTGCCGCCGGTGAACAAAGGAAAGATGCTGAACCGCGGTGGTGAATTTAAGATCGGCTGGCGTGATGATATTGGCCAGGTAAGTTATTCCCTCGGCCTGAACGGCGGCTATGCCAAGAACAAAGTGCTCTACTCCAGCGAACCGGCGGGCGTGCCCGAATGGCAGCGTACCACCGGCAAACCTTACGGCACCAACGGGTTTACCATTGTGGCCTACCAGTACGATGGGGTATTCAGAGACCAGGCAGAAATTGATGCCAATAAAGTGGATTACAGCGCCCTTACCAGCGCACTCCGGCCCGGTGATATGAAAATAAAGGATTACAACGGCGATAACAAAATTAACGGCGATGATATGGTGGCGCTCGACAAAACCCGCGACCCCTATTTCACCGGTGGTTTTAACGGCAGCCTGGGGTATAAGAATTTTGACCTCAGCTTTATGTTCCAGGGCGCTGTGGGCGGATTGCTGTTTTTTGGCACCGAGTCCGGCGATATCGGTAACTATCTCCAGTATTCATTTGATAACCGGTGGACCATTGATAACCCCAGCAGCGTGGACCCCCGTATTGCCAGCAGGGGCAATACCTATTATACCGGGGGCGCGGCCCGTTTTAACACTTATTTCCTGCGGAGCAGCGATTACCTGCGGCTGAAGAATGTAGAGATCGGCTACAACCTGGCCATGCCGGAACGGGTACGGGATATTATCAGCAACATCCGCATTTTTGCCAACGGCCAAAACCTGGTTACCTGGGATAAAATGAAGATCTGGGACCCGGAATCTACCAGCGGCAACGGGCAGTATTACCCCCAATCGCGCATCCTTAACATTGGCGCTACTGTAAGTTTTTAACCTCATCCTTTAATTTCAACGAAAATGAAAACATATATATACCGGCCATTTTTGATCCTTATGGTCATTTCATGTGCAGTTACCAGTTGCAGTAAGGAGTTCCTGAACATCGATCCCACAGGACAGGTACCGGAAGAAACCGCCTGGCAGGACCCCGCACTGGCCCAGGCCTTTGTTACCGGCATTTACAGCGGGGGTACAGGCGTATACGGGTTGGGGGTAGGCGGCTTTGATGAGCAGATGCTGGCCTCCCTTACCGATGAAGCCACGTTTACCCACACAGGGCGCAACATCAATACGGTGATGGAAGGCAGCGCCAGCCCCAGCGGTGTGGGTTGGATCCCCGAAAGCTACAGCTGGAAGAACCTGTACGACAATATCCGTGCGGCCAATCTCACACTGGAAAAACTGGCTGCTCCGAAGATCGATACCGTTCTGGCCAACCGGCTGAAGGGAGAAGCACATTTCCTGAGAGCTTATTTTTACCACCAGTTGCTGCGTTATTATGGCGGCGTTCCCATTATTACGCGGGTGTATGATTTAAACCAGGATTACAATGTGTCCCGGAACAATTTTGAAGCATGCGTCAATTTTATCACTGCAGATTGTGACAGCGCTATCTGGCTCATTAATACCAGCACCATGGATAAGGGGCGGGGCAGTGTACTGGCAGCGCTGGCGCTGAAATCGCGGGTGCTCTTATATGCCGCCAGTGATCTGAATTACCTGCCGCTGGCCAAAACAAAAATCCCCGAGCTGGCCAGCCATCCCAAACCGGAGCTGTTTGGTTATGCCGGTGGCGACCGGAAGGCACGCTGGGCGGCGGCAAAAGCCGCTGCCAGGGCCGTTATGGATCTCGGGGCCGGGTACAAGCTCAGCCTGGGTGCGCCGGTTTCGGCCACGGAAGGCAAAACCAACTATATGTCCATTGCCATGAGCGGCTACAGCAAGGCGCTGGGTATGGACGCCAATGCCGGATCGGAAGTGATCTTTGGCCGCTACTATAACCTCAATGTAAATACCGGCGCGGGTGTAAGCATTAACCTGTACAACGGCCCCAACGGGTATCATAACTGGGCAGGCAATACCCCCATCGGTTTGCTGGCAGACGACTATGAAATGGCCGATGGCACACCGTTCAGCTGGAGCAACCCGGCACAAAAGGCAAAGCCTTATGTTGGCCGTGATCCCCGGTTTTATGCTACCATCCTCTATGACGGTGCCTCCTGGAAGCCCCGGGACCTGATTTCCGGGAATGTAGACCCCGCCAACCAGATACAGACCGGGCAATACGACCTGGTAGTGGGTGGTAAAAAGATCACGTTTAACGGGCTGGACACCCGCAGCAGTGCTATTGAAGACTGGAACGGCAGCCGCACCGGTTATTATATGCGTAAGTTTACCGACCCGGATCCCAAAATTGTAGATGCCAATACCAAGCAGCTGGTACCCTGGCCCTTCTTCCGGTACACGGAAGCGGTGTTTAATTATATAGAAGCCTGTATAGAGCTGGGTGAAGAACCGGAAGCCCGTTTATGGCTCAACCGGATCCGTTTCCGCTCCGGGATGCCTGCCGTTACCGATGCCGGAGCCGCCCTTAAGAACCGGTACCGGAACGAAAAACGGGTTGAGATGGTTTTTGAGGAACAACGCTATTTTGATGTGCGGCGCTGGATGATTCCCCAGGAAACCGTGGGCCGTAAACTTACATTTATTAACGTGGTGGGAACCTTTCAGCCGGGAAAGCAACTGGCCGATATTTACCGGCATGATGAAACCATTTATAATTATACCTATACGCCGGTGGTGAATGAAGCCCACGAAAACCGGAAATGGGTCAATAAAATGTATTATGCGCCTATCAACAGGGACGAGATGAATAAGAATACGGCACTGGTACAAAATCCCGGGTATTAAAGCATTTTACTCCTTTTTCCCAGCGGGGTCTTTTGAAGAGGCCCCCCGCTTTCTTATGGCGGTACAAGCGCCCTGTTCCCCGCGTCCCTCCGGAGACACGGGGAGGAAGGAGTATGGCCGGAATCCGGATACACGCCTTTATTTGTTTGCACGGGATCTTCCAAAATTTAATATTAAATAATCATTAAATTTTGTAACTTGGATAGATTCCGGAGCGATGAAAAAAGTGTTGCTTATATGGTGCTGTATCCTGGTGATTTCAAAAATATATGCAGGTGGCGACCCTAAAACAGTGCAATTCCTGTTTTACGGCGACAGTATTCAATTTGTTTGCAACGAAACACAACGTGTGGATATTGATGAAAACACGCTCTCCGATTCCAGCATTCTTAATTTTTACACCACCATCCGGCAAAAAGATTATTCCGGCGTGCTTGCTGTGTTAAAAAAATACGAAACGGAAGAAGGTGCGGACGACTGGTTGTATTACCAGCTGGTGCGCGCCGTAGTACAGCAGATCAGCCCGAAAGAGCAAAACTATATCCGCTATACCCTGTATAAGTGGTATTTTATGCAGCAATCCGGCTTCGACCCGATGCTGAGCCTGCACGACCGGCAACTCCTCTTTTATATCCAGAGCGATGAAAACATTTACAATATTCCCTACCGGATGAAGCAGGGCAAACAATATGTATGCCTGAACTATCATGACTATGGCAGCAATATTGATTTTGAAAAAACGCCCTTTAAAGAAGTGGTGCTCCCAGTTACTGCACATCAACGGTCCTTTTCCTACAAAGTAACCCGGCTTCCCCGTTTTGAAACCGGGGATTATATTACCCGCGATCTTAAGTTTACGGTTTATAACCAGGATTATGACTACCAGGTAAAGGTAAATCCCAAGATCAAAACCCTGTTTGCCAATTATCCTACCGTAGATTACAGTACCTATTTTTCCATACCGGTAAGCAATGCCACCCATGCATCGCTCATTCCCATGCTGAAAAAAGAACTGAAGGGTCGCTCTGTAAAAGATGGCATCGATTACCTGATGCGCTTTACACGGTATGCATTTCCTTTTGAAGAAGATACCCGCCAGTTTGGCCGGGAAAAACGGTTAACCCCGGAGCAAACCCTGTTATACGAGGGCAGTGATTGCGAAGACCGGGTATTGTTCTTTTTCTACCTGGTAAAAGAGCTCTATAACCGGCCCATGATTGTGCTGGTATACCCGCAGCATGTAACCATCGCCGTAAAGCTGGAAAAACCGGTAGGCACTTCCATTCTTTTTAACGGGGAACAGTACTCCGTTTGCGAACCCACACCGCAGAAGGATGATCTGCCGATGGGACGGCTGCTGCCCCAGCTGAAAAATATGCGCTACGAAGTAGCATACGCCTATCATCCGTAAAGTAAAAGCATGGAATTATTTTTAACCGCATGAGCTAATAATAAACCCAAGGTCGCCATAAGTGCGTCTTTTCTTACACAAAGAAAGAAATGTTCACTATTGTTATCACACGCAAAGTAGATCGACTACAAAAAATCAGGGATAACATCTTCCACCCAGCTTTCATTCATATGCAGAATCACATGATCATAGTTTTCAGAACCAAATTTTTCTATTTCAAATTCAATTATCAACAACTCCAGTCCTGTCATTCTTTGGTAAATATGGAGAATATCCCGATTTGAGAATTCAACAAAATAGGCCGTCGACTCATCTTCTCGTATCGTCTTAATAAAAATACCAGACGTATCATAATCAACTTTGATCCATTGTATATGAGCGGGCATATCTTTTAGATATACAAATTTTACACTATCAAATAATAATTTTCGGGTTCGCAAATCGAAAAGGACCTTTAAATCATAGTAATCATCAGGTGAATAGTAATAATAAATCCCTTGTATATTTTCGTGCATGGTTTATATTTAATTAGCATCCATGGCAAATCCATTTGCTCCCAGTTTTGTCATATACAGTTTCTGCAGCGGATTTGCTACCAAAATAAGCGACCTCCAACCAGCCGCAGCACTCTTCAGCCTCTACAAATGCGCCGATTGTTTCTTCAATAATAGTTTATCATCTTCCGATATGAGTCACAGACCTCCGGATAAAGCACTAATATATCAATCATAAACACCTTCCCAGTCTTTGTTCTCCGGGAACAGCTGCCGGTACTGGTTTTTATCTGTTTTTAAATAAAAGGTGGCCCACTGCGTAAAATAATCTTCTCCAAATCCCATTCCCCAAAATAAATCGTGCTGCTCAACATGGGGGAACGCAATCCAGGGAGGCAACACAAGATCCGGATCCTTTGAGTATTTCTGAAGTTCGTCTCTAACATTCATCAAAAGCATTCCTAGCCTGTTCTTTCCGGTGCCGTCTCCTCCATCAGCCCAGTAAAAATCATTTTTGGTGTGTTCTATTAACACACTGTCGGCTGTTAAAACAAGCGCTTTCCGAAGCTTAGGATGTTGTGAAAACTTGCACAATAATGCTTCATGCATGATTGCATCCTTTACATTTTCCCAGTCGGTCCGAATCTCATTCGTTCTTTTTCGTCCTTCTTTGGCCACGTCCATCGGCGAATTCATTTCTCCGATCTTCAACTTTATGCGCTCATCTTCAAATTTGCTTGCCTGAAAATAATGTTCAACCGTCTTCCATATTTCATGCTTAATGACAATTGGATAGGGTGCAAAATTTGAAAAGAATCCGTAAGGCTCATTTACTTTATAAAATTTAATGGTACTCATTTTTATATCTTATTTAATGCTTTTATTGTACGTAAACCGTAAAATCCCGAGCGGTTATCAGCCCTCACCGCTTACCCAATGCCTCAGCGATTGCGTTACTGTTTGCTGTACCTGCCGCGCCGCTTTTGCCCGGGCTTTTAGCAACAACAACTTATAGGCCATCCGTTGCTGGCAGGCCAGGTCGCAACTATTCAGAGCAGCTTCCGCATCAAGCTCCATGTTTTGCAACAAGGGCTTATCTTCCAGCCAGGGGCTTCCCGGCGTCATCAGTCTTTTGATAAACGCCAGTTTCAGGTCGAGTTGTTTTTGCTGCTGCCTCATGTTATCCAGCGCCGCATCCAAACGCAGCAGGTCAACCTCCGCTTTGCGGGCCTGCCGGTCCAGCAGCCTTTCCAGTTGCTGCATTCTTTTTTGGCCCTGCAACGCTTCTTTGGAATCCGGTACGGCTTTTTGCTGCTGAAACTGATGCAGTTCCAGTTCTAACCGGGCCAGCTTTAGCGAAGCCTGTGTGGGCAGTTCGCGCAGGTTTTTTTCGTACATACTCAAAAGGGTTTGTGAAACGCCTAAAAAGACAGCCAGTTCCTGTTGGGTAAGATGCAGTTGTGCTCTGAAGTATTTCATATGTTATGTTTTAGCCGTTCAAATTTACGCAGCGCTTGTAATAAAATATTTGTAATATTTTTTATTATTACAAAATCCTTATTACAGATTTGTAATAAGATTTTTGTAATTCGAAATTTTATTACAGATTTTTTATTACAGAAATCTACAGTCTCGGAAGTTTGCCAGAATACCTTGTAGCCCTCGCAGGACTGCACTCAAAAAAACAGGTCAAGATCCAGGGAGGAGAAAAAGCGGGGTTTGTTATGCGGAGCAATGATGCTGCCGGTTCTGAACTTGAGCGGCAACAGGTATTGTAACGGCAGCCTTGCCCAAACCGGCATATTGTAATAATTCAGATTAACCAGCGATGCAAATTGGATGCCGGCGGAAGGAACAAACACAAAAGAGGTACTGCCTCCGGAAAATTTCAGGCCCGCTTCCATATAACTGTACAAGCCGATAAATTTCCGGTTGCTGACCCAGTAATCAGCATTGCTGCGGATACCCGCCTTTAGCAGTTGTGCCCGCTGAAAAACGGATGATTCCGGTACCGGTTTTATATCCAGCAGGTCGTAACTAACGGTATACCCATGCCATTGATCCAGCATACCTTTTTTTGTACCGCTGGTATTGTATTCAAATTTCCGGCTGAAGTTGACCGCATTGAACCGGAAGCCTACCCCTTTTAGCTGATGATCTGCAAAAGCCCCTGTGGTGGTAATAATAAACGAATTGGCAACCCGGTTCCGGATAAAATTACGGTGCTGCAGCGGTTGTATGGCCCGTTTGTTTTCGGGGGTTAGCAGCGAAGCGGCTTCAGGTAATGTAGCAAGATCAGATCCGAAGGGAAGGGGCACCAGCCGGAGCGCAGGCAGGTGTTCCAGGAAAAAGGCCGGTTGCGCCCCTGGTTCATCGGGGATCGCCAGGAGGAATGGTTGAAATGTTTCATTGTGAAACGCCGCATAAAAAGCGCTGGCTACATCATTTAATGAAAGGCGCACCGCTTCAATAACGCGACGCGCTTCCGGGGTATAGGACTCATAGCGGATGGCACCCAGGGTTGACTGGTTTTGCCAGTGGTGATGGTTGCGGTTAAACTGGCCATCGCCGTAGGCCTGCCACCGTTCTCCCCGGCTGTTTACAACCATACAGCCATGCTCCGAATAAAAATCATGCAGGGCCTTGTTATTCGTAATGGTGGCCAGTACGCTCCGGTTTACAACCAGGTGCCCGGCGGCAAACGCATCTTCCAGGAAATGATCTGCAAACCCGTTAAAAAGCAGCGCATATAACAATATTTTCTGTGCGCCGTCCCCGTTTCCTTCCCGGGCCAGCCGCCCGCCCTGTTCCGCCAGGTCCATCGCCAGTATATGCAGGGATACATACATGGTAAGCGCATTGGTTTTCCCCAGCTTTTTAAATGCGGCCGGCACTGCTGCCGGATCCTGGCAATCGCGGATAAATGTTTTACTAAAATGCCGGAACTGTTGCTGGAAGGTTTTCCGGTACTCATAAAAATGGGAAAGATTCACCGCTGCCAGCAAGGCATAGTGCAGGTCTACGCGGGTAAGCTTTCCATCGGGAGCCGCCGCATACCCCATAGAAAGGTATTGCTGGTGCAGGGCGGCAATTTTGCGGATCACCGAATGTTGGCTGCGCAGCTGTTCTTCCAGCAACAACGGGTCGCTTTCATGATCGCCGCTCAATGCGTTCAACATACCATAGGTCACCTGGAGCGCATCACCGCCGGATAATTCCGGGAAAAAGAACCCGTTTTTATTATCGGCTGCAACGCCCCAGTAATAGCGCAGGAGCGAATCGTCCGGTTGAAAACCGTACTGCTTCAGGAACAATATAAATGCCTGATCCCCGATCGCTTTATGCTCTCCATAACTGTATGCCTGGGCCCAGACCGTTATAAACAATAAAGCCCCCAGGCATATACACTTCCGGAATTGCTGCATCATGGAAAAATAAAAGACTGTCGCATTATAAAAGGCAAATGTATCGGCGGCGGTTATGCAACTGCCTGCTTTTATACCAACCGGCCTGCTTTTTATACCAATCCTCCCGGTGGTTATACGTGTTAAAAAGCACGGCACGGCTCTCCAGGCGTCTTCCTTCAATCCGTTTAAAAATCCTAATTTGCAACTATGGCAACACCTTATACCGAGCTGGCTCAGGACCGGAGTAACAACCTCTGGCTGCGTTTTTTTATGAGCCCGCGATGGCGTCCCTGGCGGCACCTGTTTTGTATTTTACTGATCGGCCTGCTGGTTTTAAAAGGCAATAATGACGAGTACAGTGTTACCGGGGAAATCATTATGAAAGCCGTGTTGCTGGTATGGCTTACAGGGCTCCCTTATTTGAACATGTACTATTTTGTGCCCCGTTTTTTATTCCGGCGCCGGTACTTCAGCTATTTTTTGCTGGTGCTCTTTACTGCTACTGCCTGCTTTTTTCTCATTTTTGAAGGCGGCCGGCAACTCATTGCACCGTACCGGCTCCTGCCGCCGAAGGATGAAACCATTACCCTGGATACGGTGTTTTCCTTTCTCTTTGCCCTTTGTGTATTGCTGGCAGCATCTACCAGTATCAAATTACTCCAGCGCTGGATTGAGGACTCTTACCGGTTCCGGCAACTGGAAGTAGCAAGGCTCCAGTCTGAACTGAACCAGCTCAAAAGCCAGGTAAACCCGCATTTCTTATTCAATACCCTGAATAATACCCATATTCTTATTCAGAAAGACCCGGTATTGGCAGCAACGGTTGTGGTAAAGCTTTCCGACCTGCTGCGCTACCAGTTGTACGACAGCTCCCGGCCTACGGTTCTGCTGGCGGCAGAGATCCGCTTTCTCAACGATTTCCTGGAACTGGAGCAGCTCCGGCGGGATCAGTTTACATTCACCATCACAACAGCACAGCTTTCCGAAAACCGGATGGTGCCGCCTTTTTTATTCATCAGCTTTGTTGAAAACGCCGTTAAACACAGTGCAGACCCGGCCGGAAAATCGGAAGTGCATCTTTTATTCAAAACCACGGATGCCCATCTTTATTTTTCCTGCAAAAATTCCCGGCCCCTAACGCCGGGTGCCGCTCCTAAAGAGGGCGGACTGGGCCTGGCAAATGTGATCCGCCGGCTGGAGCTGCTGTACCAGGGCCGGCATCATCTTCAAATAGACGAAGCCCCGGATCATTACCAGGTTGTATTAACTTTACCATTATGAACTGCATTATTATCGATGATGAGCCGCTGGCACGTGAGGGTGTGCAACTACTGGTGGCCGGTATACCGGAGTTACGGCTTACGGGTAGTTTTAATAATGCGGCATCGGCGCTCCGGTTCCTGCAACAGCATCCTGCAGACCTGGTTTTTCTGGACATTGAAATGCCCGGCATGAGCGGGCTGGAGCTGGCGGCGGTGCTTTCCGGTAAAACCCTGGTGATCTTCATTACAGCCCATACGGCGTATGCCATCGACAGTTATGAGCTGTCGGCCATCGACTACCTGGTAAAGCCCATCCATCACGACCGGTTTTTGAAGGCGGTACAAAAAGCCATCGCTTATCATGGGTTGCTGCACCGGCCCGAAAATGATACCATTACATCGGTTGCCGCCGATTATATGTTTGTAAAGTCGGAGCGGAAGTATTATAAGGTTTTCTTCCGGGAGGTGCTGTTTATTGAGGGGCTAAAGGATTATGTGGTGCTTTACCTGGAAAACAGGAAGCTCATTACCGCTATGAATATAAAAACCATCCACGAGCAATTGCCGCCGCAGATTTTTGTGCGCATCAGCAAATCCTATCTCATCAACGTGGAGCACATCGCTTCCTTCAGCAACAACAGCATCCGGATCCGCGAACACGAGATCCCCATCGGCGATGCTTACCGGGCATTTTTCTTTGATGAATTTGTAAAAACCCGGTTGATTGACCGGTAATTGAAGGATACTGATATAAAAAAGCGCCTCCGAAGAAGCGCTTTCTGTATACTAAGGAGCTCTTTATTTAATTACTTTTTTGTAATATTATATTTTGCACCCCACACAGTCCATCCCTGCGTCCAGTCATTCGTTCCATCAAATGCACCAACATAGTTCGTCTTCACAAAGAAGGCATCATTCAGGTCCGATTTATCAAACTTGCCGGCCGTTGTTAACGCCAATGTTCCGGATTTGGGTTGCAGGTTAGGTGTTGCAGCATTAAACGGATCCGTTAATCCTGCATCTGTTCCGGATGCCAGTAGCTTGCCTGCATACGTTCCCAAAACAAGGGTTTGCAACGAAACGTCTGTAAGGATTGTAGCATCTTTGGCAAAGAACGGTTGTGTTACCGAATGCAGCAGACTGTTGTAGAACATGCCATTACCATCAACAAACGCTTGCTGGGTTTCTGCATTTTCAACTACCAGCCCGGCTTTCTGGCCTCCAATTACTATTGAATTTGCCAACACAACCTGGCTTCCTCTTCTGAAACGCATGCCATAGCCATAGTCAGTTGACGTACCTGTAGCATTATTCGGGCCAATAGCGGTAAAGTTTGAGAGAACCGGATGGGTGATCGGTGTTGTTGTATAAGGGATTTTCCCGTTTGTGTTATCGACTTCAAAATTGTTTGAAACATCCCCTGAGGTTCCTTTATCATCGGTAAAACCGGGCGCCTTTACCGAAACAGCAAACTGGATCTTACCACGGTATCCGTCATCCATATCGAAATCGTCGTCAGCACTGTTATAGGCAATCAGGTATTTGCAGTTTACCGTTCCGCCAAAAAACTCATATGCATCATCCAACCCGTTTACCACCTGAATGTGATCAATGGTTGTGCCATTTCCCACAGCATATAAAGAAAGACCATTCACTTCGTCACCAGGATTTACCGCCTTTCCGGCATACTCGATCCGTACATACTGCAATGTGCCGCTGTTATCTGCATCGTTGGTTCCTCCGAAAGCCTTATGTGCAGCGTCAACACCACCTTCGATTTCCTTGTGGTTCATATTGCCTGTAGCATTACCTACTAATACAACTCCTCCCAAATCTCCGGGAGTGGGAGTTGTTTCAGCCGATGTAAATACGATAGGATCATTATTTTTACCAACAGCATTTATTCTTGCACCTTTATAAACAACCAATACCCCTGCGGAGTCCCTGTTGGATATAATTTGTGTTCCCGGCTCAATCGTTAGTGTAGCGCCACTTTCCACATAAACATATCCTCTTAAACGATATTTTTTGTCTTTTGTCCAGGTTTGGCTAGCAGAAATGCTTCCCCGAATATCTACGGTTCCTGATTGGCCGGGTGGTGTTACAGGAGGAGGAAGATCTTCTCCTTTACTGCCGCATGATGAATATACAACTGCTGCAAGAGCAATTACGGACATCATCTTTAAATTTTTCATATTTTGCTTTTTTTGTTTTAAAAATTATACTTCAGAGATAAATTAGCGGATGTTCCCAGCTTATAGCGCCGTGTAACGCGGTCGCCGTCACTATCGTATTCAGGACTTGTTCTTGATTTATCAAATCGATAGTACATAACAAACGGCTGCGCCAGGATATCACTTACTGTTGCTTTAAGTTCCAGTTTGTTTTTGGCGAACTTTTTACTAACCTGTGCATCAAGCACACTTCTTGGCTTTTCATAAATATCTACACCTGCATCACCCTGGCCTCTGAATGCCAGCCTGGGGCCGATCCGGTTGAACAGCACGTTAACAGAAAAATCATTATTTGCATAATTTAGACCCCCGTTGATCAGGTAGGGCGATAACCCCTGCATAAGCCCGTTATTAATATTGGAGTTTTGCAGTTTTATTGAGCCTTTGATATAGGAGAGATTGGTGTAAAAAGTTAAGGCATCAAAAAAGTTGCCGCCAATAAAGCTCAGTTTTTTTCGAACTTCCATTTCAGCGCCATATACTTTTGCGTGCTCGGCGTTTTGATAGGAGAGTATTGAATTACCCTGGTTTACCTGTTCAATAGGGTTTTTAAAATATTTATAGAACCCGGTAACCGATATAATTTCTCCGGCAGCTGGGAAAAGCTCGTACCGCAGGTCTCCATTCGTATTTTTACTCCTTACAAGATCTGGATTACCGCGGTAAATAAAATCCGTAGTATAATCATATAAACTATAAGAAGCGATCTCTCTGAATTCCGGCCGGTTTACAGATTGCGAGCCTGCTAACCTGATATTGGATTTGGGCGTTACTTCGTAAGTAAAGTTACCGGAAGGAAGAAAATCCAGGTCCTGCTTTTTTACTTTTAAGCTACCGCTAACCGGTATCAGCTGCTGGTCGTAATTTTCCACACGTACCCCCCAGTCCAATTTTAATTTATTGGAAAAACGGTTATTCAACATCAGATATCCCGCATTCAGGTAGCCCTTACCCTGGTAGTTGGTTGAATTATTACCAATATTGGCTACTGTAAGTTGATACTCATCGATGTTCTCCCGAGAGAAAATGCTAAACGGGTTACTTCCGGAAGCGGCAGGAATTTCGGCGCCTCCCGCATATAAGGAAGCATATCCCAATGCATTCACTTCTACATCTTTTAGCCTGAAATATCCGGCATAGCCCGCTTTAAACTTTTGTTCGTTGTCAAACAGCTGAAACGGATACTGATAATTTAAGTTGGCTCCAAAAATGTTCTCTTTTAAATTAGAGTAAACACGTCCGGCATTTTGTATCGAAGGTGAATTTTCATTAGAAACCTTGCGCACGAAGTTTTGGTTATCCATTGAAGTAAAGGTCAGAATCCGCTGATCCGGTTCGTTTCTGTACGTCATCGAATAAGAAGCATTCCAGTCTATCACACTGCTGTTTAACTTATGCTTGCCTTCAAAAACCGAATTAAAAATTCCGTCCTGCCGCGCCTCATTTTGCGAACTTTTAAAATAGATGGTATTATTTTGACCGTTGGAAGTATTGACACCCGATCTTGCAGCTGTTGTAACGGAAAAATCATTATTAAACAGGTTTTTCCAGGAAATGGTGTTATTGTTGTTATAAGCGTATGTCAAATTCAGTAATGCATTCAGGTTCTTTTTTTGAATATGAGCGTCTGTGTTATAGTTAAACAGCTCCGTTTTAGCGATATCATACTCAAACAATTCGGAAGGTTTAAATTGCTGCCCGATTCCATAGCCTATAGAATAAATGTACCCCAGCTTTTTTTCGCCCGAAAACAATTTAGAATTACCTCCGGTATAATTCAGACTCAAGTTGGGAAGTGCATTCGGACCATTTTTGTATCCGTAACTATTAGAGAACAGCTTAGTGGCTGCTATTTTATAGTCGTTGGGGAGCCCTATAAAACTGTTCCGGTATTTATAGTATGAGTTCGGAAGGTCCCTGGAATAATCGAAAAACCCGAGAAAGTCCAGTTTACCTTTAGGTTCAGAGGTTTTCGTTTCCTTAAATGTGGTTAGCGTATTATAACCTATCGACAGCGAAAGCTCGCTTAATTTTGTTGTAGGATATTGTTTGGTCGTTATTTTTATAGCTCCTCCTGCAAAATCACCCGGAAGATCGGGAGTGGCCGATTTATAAACAACAATATTATCTACTATAGAAGAGGGCAGAATGTTAAACGCGAAGGCTTTTTTATCCGGCTCCGTACTTGGCAAAATCGCGTTATTTAATAATGCGGTATTATAACGTTCACTCAATCCTCTTATAATAACAAACTTGTCATCCTGTATAGAGGCCCCGCTTACCCGTTTCAATACATCCCCGGTATTACGGTCCGGAGACTTTTTAATAATATCCGCCGAAATACCATCGGAAATAGAGGCACTCAATTTTTGTACATTATAAAGAGACGCAACCGATTCTCTTTTAGCACTTGATTTTACAACCACCTCCTGTAACTGCTGGTTCAACTTATCCAACGTAATATTAACAACCGGAACTTCCGTATCGGTAACCTGAATATCACTCACTTCTTTGGTTTGATATCCGATACTTGAAACGGTAAGGCTGTATTTTACATTTTTCTTTACTGAGATATAGAATCCGCCATCAACGTCTGTTGTTACGCCCTTTTGTTCACCTGTTATTGCTACGGATGCGCCCACAATGGGAGAACCAGTTTCTCCATCTGTGATTTTTCCGGAAAGCTTTGCCTGCGAAAAAGCGATAGGAGAAACAGAAGCGAAGAGCATAACGAACAGCAGCCTAATTTGCATATAGAATATTTGCTGCAAAAGTCAAATCGCATTGTTATCTCACCGTTACCCTGATGTTACCAAATCATCACCGCAACATTACGTTAATGTTAAGCCGCAGCCCGGCTATGCATTTCCTGTTGAAAACCCTGCCCGTTTCCGGCTATAAATCCTGTTTTTGTACATTAAAAACCAAATGAAACCGCAATTCCTATATTAAGGAATTATTAATTCCTGTAATTTTATGGTGATACTTCAACGAACGGGATAATTTTGCCACCAATTTTAAAAACATACCATGGGACTTAACTCATTTCTGAAAATCTTTACCCCCAGCAATACCGTTTTTTTTGAATTGTTTGAAAAAATAGCAGCCAATGTGACTTCTATGGGGAAACTTTTAAAGCAGATGGTCAATGAAACCGATATCAATAAACGGAATTCCCTTTCCCAGTCGATTATTGATATGGAACATGGTAATGACGAGCTGACCCACAGCGTATTTACAGAGCTGGGCCGCAATTTTATCACCCCATTCGATCGTGAAGACATCCATTACCTGGCCACTTCGCTGGATGATATTGCCGACTATATTTACGCCACCGCTAAAAAGATCACCACCTACCGGGTAAACCCGAATGAAACCGGGATACAGAAAATGGCGGAACTGATCGTACAGGCGGCCGAGCAGGTACAGGCGGCGGTGATGGAGCTGCGGGATATGAAAAAAGTACGCAATATCACAGAAGCGCTGGTAAAAATAAACAGCATCGAGAACCAGGCAGACGATGTTTTTGACTTAAGTATCGAATATTTATTTGATACGGAAGCCGACGCAAAGGAAGTGATTAAAAAAAGAGAGGTATACCAGGCAATGGAGGTTGTTACCGATAAATGTGAGGACGTAGGTAACGTAATTGAGTCCATTATTATTAAATATGCATAAGAAGGTTCATAGGTCATCACCGGTGGTTCCTTTAATATATTTATATAACGCCCCACCACTGGCTTATTATCAAATCAGCACATTCCATTAACTATGTTTACTTACCTCGTTGTTATCATAGCCCTGGCATTGATCTTTGATTATATTAACGGGTTTCATGATGCAGCCAATTCCATCGCTACCGTTGTATCCACAAAAGTACTAACCCCTTTCCAGGCGGTGATCTGGGCAGCCCTGTTCAATTTTGTAGCTTATTTTATCTTTAAAGACCACGGGGTGGCCAATACCATTGCCAAAACCGTTAAGGAGCATTTTATTGATCTTAATGTGATCTTTGCCGGGCTTATGGCCGCCATTATCTGGAACCTGTTTACCTGGTGGCGGGGTATTCCGTCTTCATCTTCGCATACCCTTATCGGCGGCTTTGCCGGAGCCGGCATCTCCCATGCCATCGGAATGGGTGAAAGCAATCCCTTTACCGCTGTAAACTCCGGTGTGATCCTGACCATTGCGGCATTTATATTCCTGGCACCCATTATCGGTATGATCATGGCCTTTCTTTTTTCGATCTGGTTTATGAATTCGTTTAAAAAGGGGTGGCGGATAAAGCTCTTTTCCTTCCTGGTCATTGCCGCGGTATTTGTGTTTTTAAGCTTTGTGCTGGAAACCGATCCGGAAAAACTGAAATCTCATTATGAGTCGTATTTTCTGAAAGTCATCTTCTATTCCCATAATTTCAAGTACATCCTGCTGGGGCTGATCCTGATCATTATGGCTGTTTTCTCCCTGTTTCTGAGCGGCCTGAATGCACACCGTGCCAATATCTGGTTTAAACGGCTGCAACTGGTTTCTTCGGCTATTTTCAGTGTTGGGCATGGTGGAAATGATGCGCAGAAGGTAATGGGGATCATTATGGTAGCCCTGGTGGCCTATGACCCCAACTCGTACAATCTGAACCATATGGTGGTGTGGGTACCCCTGGCCTGTTATACAGCCATTGCCCTGGGCACCATGAGCGGGGGCTGGAAGATTGTAAAAACCATGGGTACCAAAATTACCAAGGTAACGCCTTTTGAAGGAGTAGCTGCAGAAACGGCCGGTGCGCTGACCCTGTTTGCAACCGAAGCGATGAAGATTCCCGTAAGTACCACGCATACCATTACGGGTTCCATTATGGGTGTAGGTGCCACCAAACGCCTGTCCGCCGTACGCTGGGGGGTAACCATCAACCTCATCTGGGCGTGGATCCTTACCATTCCGGTAAGCGCGGTACTGGCCAGCATTGTTTATTTCATTATGAAACTGGTGGTGCCGGGAATTCAATAGAAAAAAAGCATACATATCAACCAATAAGCAAAAAGTATCCGCGATCCGGATACTTTTTGCTTCCTGAACAGATCCGGGCGCTGAAATCGGGAGTACAGAATTGAGAATCCAGAATTGAGAATTGAGAATCGAATGTACAGAAACAGGCATCCGGAATCGGGCCGGCACTCTGAACCTATTGAAAAAATCCCCACCTTTGTAACTCAATAAGATTTATATGAGTAAGATTTTGGTGACAGGTGGTTGCGGCTATATCGGGTCGCATACGATCGTTGATTTAATTGAAAACGGGTATGAGGTCATTTCAGTAGATAACAACAGTCGTTCCCAGCCCTTTGTGCTGGAAAATGTTGGAAAAATTACCGGCAAAAATGTAAAGAACTACAAGGTAGATCTTTGCAATTTTGACGATACCCATGCTATTTTTGAAGAAAACCCGGACATTACCGGCATCATCCATTTTGCCGCCTATAAAGCGGTGGGCGAATCAGTGGAAATGCCCCTGGTTTATTACGAAAACAACCTGAATTCCCTGATCAACATCCTAAAATGTGCACGGGATTTTGCTACGCCTTATTTCGTTTTTTCCTCTTCCTGTACGGTTTACGGCAACCCGGATTCCATTCCGGTAGTGGAAACCACGCCAACCAAACCTGCGGAGTCTCCTTACGGCGCTACCAAGCAAATGGGCGAACAGATCCTGACTGATTTTGCAAAAGTGTTTGATACCAATGTAATTGCGCTGCGGTATTTTAACCCGGTAGGGGCGCACCCCTCTATCCAGATCGGGGAACTGCCCATCGGCCGGCCGCAGAACCTGGTTCCGGCCATTACGCAAACCGCCATTGGCAAACTGCCCAAAATGACGGTGCATGGTGCCGATTATGATACCCGGGATGGTTCCTGCCTGCGCGATTTTATTCATGTAAGCGATATTGCCCATGCACATACCCTGGCCATAAAATACCTGGAAGCAATAAAAAATAAAAGCAATTACGAGATCTTCAACCTGGGCACCGGAAACGGGGTTACGGTTTTAGAAGCCATCCGGTCTTTTGAAAAGGTAAGCGGCACCAAACTGAATTATGAAATCGGGCCCCGCCGCCCGGGAGATGTAATCGCCATCTATGCCAATAACGACCATGCGGTAAAAAGCCTGGGCTGGGATATCAAATACGGGCTGGATGATATGATGCGTACCGCCTGGGAGTGGGAGCAGAAGCTGGCCAAAGCGCCGCGGTAATAACAGCTATCAGCATTTAGCTTTCAGAATCCAGAATTCAGATTTGAGATTTGAGACGCTGATGGCTAAATGCTGATCGCTTATAGTTATGATGCCGGCTTAAGGAAGTCTTCCTTTATTACCGCTCCAATTCCCGGGGCATCCGGCACTTCTATTACTCCTTTTTCTTTATATACCATACCGCCATCCACAGGATCTTCGCTAAACATCAGCGCGGTGTCAAAATCAAAATACACGATATTCGGGCTGCAAAGCGCCAGGTGTGCAAAGGCCGTCATGGCCAGCCGCGATTCCAGGAAGGCGCCAATCTGAATTTCCATACCGGCCGCTTCTGCCAGCCGGATCATTTCGAGGGCATTATAAATACCGCCGCTTTTTCCCAGTTTGATGTTGATGCGGTCACAGGCGTTCATTGCAATCAGTCGTTTTACATCGTGCTGATCACAACAGCTTTCATCCGCCATCATAAGAATGGGACTTTGCGCCTTTATGTAGGGCAGCTCCATAAACTCCCAGCGGGGAATGGGTTCTTCGCAATGCTGGATATTAAAAGGTTCCAGTGCTTTCAGGGTTTCAATGGCCTCATCCTTGCTCCAGCCCTGGTTGGCATCTACCCGCAACGGGATTTCATTGCCCACGGCCTCCCGTATTGCCCGGATGCGCTCCACATCCTGTGCACCGCCCTTCCCGATCTTCACCTTAATTACCGGAAATCCCTGTTCCTTTATTTTCAAGGCATCCGCCGCCATTTTTTCCGGGGCCCCCACACTTACGGTATAATCGGTGGCAATCTCTTTGTCCTTTTTCCCTCCCAGGAATTGATAAAGCGGCTGCCCCGCATGTTTTGCCGCAATATCATACAGCGCCATATCAAAGGCGCTTTTAATGCTTTTATTTCCATAAATGACCCGGTCCATATCCGCGATGCGGTCGCCAATGGCCAGGGGATCTTTGCCCAGTAATGCCTGTTCAAAGTACCGCCCCACCACCAACCCGGTATCTGCCGATTCGCCATTGATGCTCATAAACGGACTGCACTCACCCCATCCGGTAATGCCGGCACTGGTTTCTATTTTTACAATAACACTTTCCGCATTGTACAGCGGCCCCAGGGAAATGATAAAGGGTTCCTTTAAGGGAATGAACAGTTTGTAGCGGTCGATCTTTGTAATGACGATTGATTGCATGTGCTAAAAATACAAAAAGCGACGCTTATGCGCCGCTTTTCAATATATCGATACCGTTCAAAAGGCTTTATTGGGTTACCGCACCAGCTTCAACTCATTAATAATATTCGTTGCTCCGCCCAGTTTATCAATACACCACAATACATAACGGATATCCACATTAATGGTCCGGTTCAGATCTTTGTCAAACGCCAGTTTGTGACTTAGGGCTTCGTAGTTGCCATCAAAGGCCAGGCCCAGCAGCTCCCCTTTGCCGTTGATTACCGGGGATCCGGAGTTACCGCCGGTGATGTCGTTGGTAGTAATAAAGCCCACCACCAGGTCTTTCCGCACAGGGTCGGCATATTGACCAAAATCCCTTTTTTTCAATAGCTCGATCTGTTTGGCCGGAAGGTCATATTCATAATCGCCGGGTTTATATTTCTCCAGGATTCCTTTTGATGTGGTTACATAATCATAAAATACGGCATCACGGGGCTTGTACGCTTTTACCTGCCCGTAGCTTACCCGCATGGTAAAGGTAGCATCCGGGTACATCATTTTTGCTGTTGCGGGGTTCATTGCCATTACACCTTTCAGGTATAAACGGCCATAATCATTATTCTTTGCCGTAAATTCCTGGTATTTGGGACCCACTCCCTGCTGATAGTTCCGGATAAATGCCCCCGCCTGTGCAAATGCCGGATCTGCTTCCAGTGTTTTCAGCTCCGGGTTTTCTGCAAATGCCTTCCATTTTGCATCGTCAAATACAAAGGTGTTGGCAAATACATCGGCCGCGTATTTTTTATAGGTTGCGGCATCCGCAAGATTTCCATATTTTGCCTGCAGTTCATTGTAAAACGTTTCCGGCTGCTGGCTTTTATCTACATGCTCATAATACATCTGGGTTACGGCTGCCAGGATATTCTGGTCAGACGGCTTGTCTTCTTCCTTTAAGAATTCGTCCCGCGCATCTGATAAACCGGCTGCAATTTTAGCAACATCTGCTTTAGGCGCACCGGATGCCAGTGCATTTCTTAATGCGGTAAGCGATGCAGCAAAGCCGATCAGCGGAGAACCCATGATACCTTCATTCAGGTACACCCTTGCCTTTGCATAAGGCTTCCAGTCTTCATAGGCCCTGCTCCAGTCTGAAAAAATATCCTGGTATTCCGGTTTTCCTTTTGCCCAGGCGTTGAACCGGTCTTCCGCTGCTTTCTTTTGCCCGTACACATCATATTTCAGCAGCTGCTTGGTTTCCCCGTCGAAAAATTTCCAGTAGTTGGCAATACCGGCATAGCTGGATGCCAGCTTCAATTTTATGGCCGGGTCCTTTTTCATCTGCTCAAACATATATTTCAATCGCACATCCCTTAATTCCACAAGAGTAGGATTGTTTACATCGGTTGACAGTTTGATCCCGTAGGAAGATTCATACCGGTTTGTTCCCCCGGGATATCCCCAGATCATGGCAAAATCGCCTTCCTTAACGCCCTTTAAAGAAACCGGCAGGAACCACTTGGGTTTTAAAGGCACATTGGCCGGATCATAGGCCGCCGGTTTGTTTTGTTTATTGGCATACACACGGAACACGGAAAAATCACCGGTATGGCGCGGCCATTCCCAGTTATCCGTATCACCGCCAAATTTACCAACGGCTTCAGGAGGTGTTCCTACCAGGCGGATATCGCTGTAGCGTTCATACACAAACGCCAGGTACTGGTTGCCCTTAAACAATGGGCTTACCCGGGTTTCAATGCTTGCAGCGGCATCACTCATGCGTTTGTTGATTGCTGCCAGCACCTCGGTTTGCTTATCCGCCCGGGCTTTTCCGCTCAAAGAACCCAGGGCATCGGTTACTTCTTTCGTAACATCTTCAATGCGTAACAGAAACTGTACACTCAATTTGGTTTTTATTTCTTCGCCTTTATTGCGTGCATAAAAGCCATCGCGCAGGTAGTTATGGTCAACGGTGCTTGCACTGGCAATGGCATCGTACCCGCAGTGGTGGTTGGTAAAGATCAGTCCCTCGGAACTTACAATTTCGCCCGTACATCCGCCGCCAAAAATGATAATGGCATCTTTCAGCGAGTTTTTATTAATGCTGTACAATTGCTCCTTGCTTAACTTCAGGCCTTTTTTTACCATGTCGTTATACACCTGCTGGCCCAGTAGCTGCGGCAACCACATGCCTTCATCCGCATAGGAACGGAATACTGCGGTAACCAAAACCAGCAGCAACAGAAAACTTTTTTTCATTCGATCATTCTTTTTTTAATACGTAAATAGACATTATTGTCTTGTAAACAAGCGTTCAAACATACAACAAATGTTTGCAAGTTTTTCCCGGGCTTTGTCCGGCAAGGAACCATAACCAGGTCGGCTTTAGACAGTTATTAATAAAAGATGCCTTTTCTTAACAGAAATATGATAAAAATAACCGGTGCTTAAATAAACGCGGCAGACGAATCGTAAAAATTGGTTTTAGTAAAATATGAGGTGATGAGACAGCTCCTTATAATAATAATATAGGAGCGACTGCATCAACGTTTTCATTTGTATGCAGCCCGCAGCACAACCGTTCCGGACGACGTTGAGGATTACGGGTATATTTCCGTATTTACAATCGTTGGCAGCCGCTCACCCCTTAACCCCGCAATCACATTTTTTGCCGCCATTACGGCCATGGCATCGCGGGTTTCCACCGTAGCCGAGCCGATATGTGGCAACACACATACATTGGGCATTTTGAGCAGGGGATTACCGGGGTCCATGGGTTCGGGGTTGGTTACATCCAGGCCCGCGCCCCAGATCGTTTGGTTGTCCAGCGCCGCCTTAAGGTCGGCCTCGTTATGCAGGCCACCCCTTGCGGTGTTTATAAAGATGGAGCCGGGTTTCATCCTTCCAAAAGCATCCTTATTAAAAAGGCCCTTTGTTTCCGGCGAAAAGTTTGCATGTACGGAAAGCACATCGCTTTGCTGCAGCAGGTCCTCAAAAGAAACATACCGGGCATCTAGAGCCTCCTCCGCTTCGGGGTTGGCCTTCCGGTTGTGGTAGATCACCTGCATATCAAAAGCGGCCCGGCACTTCTTCGCCATTTCATACCCGATCTTTCCCAGCCCAAACACGCCCAGGGTTTTTCCATACAGTTCAATCCCCAAATCGGCAACCGGCTCAAATTCCTGCCATTTTCCATCTAAAATTTTATGATAATTGTAAAAAGCTTTGCGGGATAGGGCCAGCATGAGCAAAAAGGCGGTGTCTGCCGTAGCCCTGCTCAGCACACCGGGCGTGTTGCCAACCGGGATCCCCAAACGGGTGGCAGCGGCAATATCCACATTATCATATCCAACGGAAAACAGGGATAATACCTTCAGGTGCCCACAGGCCTCAAGAAAGGCCGCATCTGCTTTTACAAAGCCGGCGCTCAGCAGCGCATCATATTGTTTTACCTGCGCGATGAGTTCTTCCTGCGGCAATGTTTTTTCAGCAATGGTATAAGCGATGCCGGCCTCCTGTAAAAGCTCCAGCCCTGCCTGGGGTATCTGTTTGGTGATGAATACGTTCATATATGAGGGTTGAAAATTTGGGCATCTCCATTCACTATTGACTGTTGCCTATTCACGATTGCCCTCAACGAAGCTACTGCTATTCACCGACATTTTACCTTCTTCAACCGGCAAAAAGCACCAAACAAGGTACTATGCATTGCCAAATACTAAATTTTGCCAATACCTTTGTGCAATAACTCCTAAAAATGAATATCGATAATACACAGAGCCAGATGCGGAAAGGGATCCTGGAATTTTGCATCCTTTCTGTTATTAAAAGAGGTGAAGTATATCCGAGCGATATTATCGAAGAGATGCGGGCAGCTGGTTTACAGATCCTGGAAGGAACCCTTTATCCCCTGCTTACCCGCCTGAAGAATGCGGAAATGGTTACGTACCGCTGGGAGGAAAGTAACAGCGGACCGCCCCGGAAATATTTTTCGCTGACCGGTAAAGGCGAAGATTTTTATAAAGAGCTGGAACAAACCTGGAACGAATTATCAAACGCAGTAAATACCATAAGTACAAAACCCCTATAACTACAAAACAACGATAATGAAACAGATCATCAACATACAACTGGGCGGCCGCAGTATTGCTATTGAAGATGCGGCGGCGCAAAAGGTGCAACAGTACCTGGAAAGCCTGCGGCTTCATTTTTCGAAAGAACCGGGTAAGGAGGAGATCATTTCCGATATTGAAGCCCGTTTTTCCGAACTGATGTTTGAAAAGCTCCGGAAGGGTGCGCCGCATATTACCGACGAGGATGTGGATGAAATGATTGCTACCATGGGCCGGCCGGAGGATTTTGCAGACGACGCGGGAACAACCGGTTCCCATGCAGGCTATGGCCCGTTTGCCGCGGGCAGCCGGAAGCTGTACCGGGATGCCAACAACAAAGTGCTGGGTGGTGTATGTAGTGGCGTGGCCAACTGGATCAATATCGACCCCTCCATTGTACGGGTGTTGTTTGCGATCATTGCTTTTGGGGGGTTTGGCGCCGGCTTCCTGATCTATATCCTGCTGTGGATCTTTTTACCTTCCCGGAACCTGGAGGGTTATAAAGGCAAACGCCTGTTTCGTAACCCGGATGATAAAAAGATCGGTGGCGTGGCCAGCGGTATTGCCGCCTATTTCGGAAAAGAGGCCAATACCGTACGCCTGATATTTGTGCTTCCGTTCATCCTGAGTATCATTAACGGCATTTTCAGCCATGGAGATTTTGACCCCTTCCGTGGCGTGTTCTTCAGCTCGCTGAGCGGAACCTTCCTGACCGTATATATTATCCTCTGGATCGTATTGCCGGAAGCGATCAGTCCTTATGAAAAAATGGAAATGCATGGCCAGCCGGTCGATCTTAATTCGATTAAGAACAATGTACAGAATTCGATGGGCGATGTTTCCAGCCGTTTAAAAAACTGGGGAAAGGAAGTACAGGAGTCGGCGGAACGCTTGGGAAACTCCAGTAAAACCTATGGCCGTAATTTCGGCCGGGAGTTTGGGAATGCCGCAGGAAAAGGAGCCCGGGGTGTGGGCCATGGAATTGCAGTAGTGATCAAGGCTTTCTTCCTGATCGTTTTCGGAACCATTATTTTTTCGCTTTTTATCGGGTTAATGGCCTTGCTGTTCAGCGGGTATGTATTTGCTCCCTTTAATAATTTCCTGTGGACCAGCGAGAATCAGCAGTTCCTGGCCTGGGCCACGGTATTGCTTTTTATTGGTGCACCAATCGTTGGCGCCGTAATCTGGCTCTTCCGCATGATCCTGAATGTGACCACTCCCGGTAATTACCTGAACTGGTTGTTTGGCGGGCTTTGGGCCTTTGGATGGGTTTTCCTGGTGTTGTTTATCAGCAGTATTTCAAAAGATTTTAAAAGAGCGCAAACAACCGAAGTGCCGGTGGCAATTACACAACCTAAAACCGATAAACTGATCCTTACCGTTTCCCAGCCCGAACTGGAGTTTAACGGAGATTTTACCTGGCTGCAGGATCGCGGCGACCGGGTTTCGGGCTTCAGCCTGAATAAAGACACCTTAAAACTGTCCGATATTTCCGTCCGGTTTGATAAAAGCACCGATTCACTGTACCACGTTACTGTGATACGCCAGAGCTTTGGTAAAACCGACGAAGAGGCACTTGCCCGGTTGAACAGGATCCAATATACCGTTCAATCTTCAGACAGCATACTGGACCTGGCCAGCGGTTTTTCCGTAGATAAAACCAGCAAATACCGGCTGCAGCGGGTACAGGTAGTGGTACAGGTACCAGTGGGCAAAAAAATACAGCTGGACCCCTCTGTAAATGAAAAGCTGAATACGCTCGATATCGAAATAGAATCCGGGAAAGGCCGGGTACACCGGTCACATGAAAGAAGAAATTACCGTTTTTACAGTCCCAACACCGCGTATACCATGATGGATGACGGCAATCTTAAAAGCGAAAACGGCCCTGTTGAAACCAGCACTCCGGAAGGAACGGACACGGCCTACCGGTGGCGGGAGCCTGCGGTGCGTACCGATACGGCAACAAAAGAACCGGCATCCGGAACCTACCGCTATCCATCGGCAACCGCTACACCCGATTCAGGAACCTACCGGTATAACGGCGGCACGGATAAACCGGTGAACCTTTCCAAGGAAGAATTAAACCGCCTGCTACAGCAAAAAGAAAAAGAACTTGAAGCACTGCGCAAACAGATAAAACCATAAATATAAAAAGCGCCGGCACCTGTTTTTTCGGCACTGTTAAAATCCAATTTATTCATATACCAGCAGTGGCTATCAGGCTGCTGCTTAAAAAAAACGGGCAGGCCCCGTAAGGGAAGCCTATTGCCCGGCCATTACAAACATGAACCTTGCCACCCGCCATCTTACGATCCTACTCCTGGCTACAGCCACCTCGCTTCCCGCATTTGTGGAAGCCCAAAAACCCTTAACCCTCTCGGGCGTTGTAAAAGACAGCCTTTCCAAAGATCCCCTGGCATTTGCCACCATTTCCGTTTTTTCGAATGCCCCGGTTCCAGACACCACATTCCATTGCGATGAGCGGGGCTTTTTTAACGTGCCGCGGACTGCCGCCCAACGGCTTGTTGTTACCGCAACGGGCTATCATCAAAAAACCGTTGCAGCAGACACCGTGTTGTTATTTCCCGGATATGTCATTTTTCTGAAACCGCAATCGCAGGAGCTGAAAACGGTAACGGTGTCGGCCGCCCAGCCACTGATCCGGCGTGAAGTAGACAAACTCATCTATAATACCGAAGCCGACCCCGAAAGCAAGTTCCGCAGCACACTGGAGATTCTGAAAAAAGTACCCTATCTTTCTTTGGACGCTCAGGGCAATTTACTATTGAAAGGGCAGGCCGGCTACCGGATCCTGGTCAATGGAAAGCCCTCCGGTATGATGGACCACAATGCTATGGAAATATTGAAAAGCCTGCCGGCATCTACCATCCAACGTATTGAAGTGTATACAACGCCGCCTTCAAAATATGATGCAGAAGGACTTTCAGGCATCATTAATATCATTACCACCCGTAAAATAGGAGCGGGCTATAAGGGCACCCTTAACCTCAATGAAAGTGTTCCAACCGGCGGGCCCGGCGGCGGTTTCTCGTTTACAGCCACACATGAGAAATTTGGGGTAGAACTGTATGGCGGTGCCAATGCATCCCGCAATCCATCAGTGCATGCAGGTACCAGCCGCAGCACCACCGGTGACGTTCCTACAGCACTGACTGTTTCAGGTACTAATAAAAGTAATAATGGCGGGCGTTATATCGGTTCACAGTTCAGTTATGAGATCGATTCTCTGCAGTTACTTACCGCCCAGCTTAACCTCAATGGTTTCAATTCCAGCGGATCCGTTTCACGGCTTTCCATGCTGGAAGGTACGTCTTCACTGTTGCAGCAATTCCGCCAGCAAAGTACCGCCGGCGGGCGGAACAACGGCTTTGACGGGGCGCTCAATTACCAGCTGGGTTCTAAAAAAGATCTATCGAAAATATTTACCGCTTCTTACCGCTTTATGCAGTATCAAACAGAAAACCACTCCGAAAATATATTCAGCGACCGGGTGCAATATGATATCTTTGATTTTAACCAGCTGAACAACACTTCCACACAGGAACACACCGGCCAGGCCGATTATATTCAAACCCTGAAAAAAATAAAACTGGAAGCAGGCGTAAAAGCTATTTTCCGGCAGAACGGAAGTGATTTCCGCACCCTGCAATATGTAAACAACGCTTTCCAGGAAGACCCGGATCAGCAAAATGTGTTTACCAATGATCAAACGGTGCTTTCTGCATACAACTCCTATCAACTGGCGTTAAAACAATGGAGTTTTAAAGCCGGCGCAAGGCTGGAGCAAACGGTCAACCAGATCAACTTCCGGTCTACCCGTACGCAGGTAAACAAAACGTATTTCAACCTGGTTCCAACGCTTGTAATCAACCGCAACAATACCGATGGCAGCTACTTCAATCTGGGATACAGCCAGCGCCTTAAACGGCCCGGTATCAATCGTATGAACCCTTTTGTAAACCGCTCCAATCCCGATTTTGAAGAAAGCGGCAATCCTGATCTGAAAGCCACCCTGCTGCATAATTTCGACCTGGGCTATGGCTTTAACCGGAAACAGTCGGTCAATATCGGACTCAGTTACGCCTTTGCACGCAATTTTGATCTGCGGTATTCCCGGTATGACCCGGCCACCCGCATCACCTATATCAATTATTCCAATTCCGGTAATATTTCAGCACTGGTGCTGAATCTGAACCTGAACCTGGCCGTTACCAAGGCACTGAAAACTGTAATTAACGGAAACCTGGCACATTTCTGGATCGAATCCGACGCCGATGCCCAGCCCCAAAAGCTCACCCGCTTTATCTATTCCGCTTCCCTCAATAATACCTATACCTTTTCCAAAAACTGGGTTGCCGGCGCCGCTGCCGATGTTTATGGTAAAAACATTGCACCCGCACAGGTGCAGGGCACGGTGAACGGTTTTATTGCTACCAGCTTCAGCCTCAGTAAAAGCATGCTGAATCATAAGCTGGCGCTCTCCGCCTATATTAACAATCCTTTTACCAAATACCGCAGCAGCCGCACAGAAATATCCGGTTTTAACTTTACACAAGCCGACTTTACCGAAGCATATTTCCGTAAAGCCGGCATCAGCATTAACTACAAATTCGGCAAGCTGAAGCAGGATATCAAACGAGGCAAACGGGGTATTAACAACAATGATGTAGCCAATTAAAAAATCGCATACAATGAAAAAAATTGTTTTAGTACTGACCATGGTCCTCTGCACGGGTGTAACAACCGCGCAGGAAGCCGCGCAATCGCCTTTGTTCTTACAGTTTCAGCAATATGATAGCCTGCTTTTTGAACGGGGCTTTAATCATTGCGATCTTTCGTCCTATGACAGCCTTGTTGCCGAAGATCTGGAGTTTTATCATGACCTGTCCGGCATTACCAGGGGAAAAACAGCGTTTATAACATCTGTAAAAAACAATATCTGCGGCAGCCCCAACAAAATAAAACGCGCGCTGGTTCCGGGAAGCCTGACCGTTTATCCGCTTTTTAAAAAAGGAACCTTGTATGGCGTGCTGCAGGAGGGCCTGCATACCTTTCATGTGTTTGAGCAGCAGCAGTGGCAAAAGGTTGGCGTGGCCCGGTTCTCTCATTTATGGCTCCTGGAAAACAATACCTGGAAGCTGAAGCGGGTAGTAAGTTACGACCACAAAGCAGCGCATTAAATACTTCCGGTGAGCCGGCTCAAAGCGATTCCATTTAATTTGTACGAGCGGAATTTTCCCACAATTCCAAACCAGGCCTGCTACTTTACCCCGATTGCCGCTGCAAATTTTTCACGGTTCAGTTCCTGCATAAAGGCGATCTTATCGGAGCTGATATTGCCTTTTTGATCAATGACAATATACGTAGGGTAGCCCCCGTTTGCATTCAGTTTTTTGCGAAGCGCATTTTCCAGCTCTTCATTGATAAAAATATGCGTACCGGCAGGCTTTAATGTTGCGATTCTTTTTTTCCAGGTTTCTTCATCGGAACCCGAGGTTGTACACAAATAAATATATTCCACCGGGAGGTCCCTGGCGTCTTCATGTAGTTTTTTACTATTGGTCATATCGGCGATACAGGGCCCACACCAGGTGGCCCAGATATCGAGCACCAATGCCTTGCCGCTAAATTTCGATCTCAGGTTCGTAATCAAGCCGTCGATACTTGCAATACTGTCCAGCCGGTATAACTGCGCACCAAAGGAAAGGCTGGCAACCGGTTTGCCGATAAAATAACCATCCGCGTTGGCCGGACCAGCGGATTCAAACAATTGCTGCATTTCTTTTTGACTGGAGGCAACTGTTTTCAATTCGTTCTGAACCGCTTGCTTTGTCCAGGTTGTTTGCATAGCATTTAGCAGCCGTGGGAAGGCGATACTGAAATAATCTTTCCCCAGTTCCATCAACGATAGTTTTAAAATATCGGTTCGCGGCTGAACACTATTCTTTTCCACCCGCTGAACGAACTGTTCAAAATCAGCCGCCTGCACCTCGTTTTTCAGCAGCTGGTACCGGCGTACATATAAACTTTTAAGTGTTGCTCTTTTGTTATCTGCCGTGGAGGACTCCCATTCCTTTATGGAATCCAAAACCGCCTTTTGTGCGCTGTTATACGTTGGGTATTTCAGGTAAAGCAGGTCCTGTAAACCCGGCAATGTTTTATCATCCGAAAAAGCATAGCACCGGGAAAGACTTCTGTAGAAACCCGTTCCTTCATTACTCATAAAATAAGGCTTGTGTGCAATGGCTTTCTGGTACAGATGCTGCGACGAGCTGTCGCGTCTTTTTAAACCTACGATCGTCCAGCAGTAAAACCGGGAATCGGTTTCATTCCGTATGGCCCATTCATACGCCGGCTGATCCTTTATATAGGCATTATCGAGCTGTTGCATAGCCGTGTAAATGGAATCGGCTGCTTTCAGGAACAACGGCTGGGAAATTACGTTATTCGCTGCGTCCAGGCAAACCTGTACCAGCCGGGACGCCAGTTCGTCGGATTCCTTTTTCCTGAACAACACTTTTTTACACAGCGCTTCATTCAGCGCAGCGTCTGTTCCTTTAAATAATATACCGTTCCTGTATATATAGGCTTCTCCTTTAAGCGCGCCGGCATCAATTGCGATTTCAAGGTCGGTATTTACCAGAACGCCGGTGTACAGATATCCTTCGATACTCAGCCAAACCTGTTGATAGGGCAGGTTTTCATTCATTTTTATAACCGCCTTCCCTTTATCATCAAGCGTAGTATAATAAGTTGTTTGTGTTGCGGTGCCCAAATGCACCGCGGTATATTTTACTTTAGTGCCGCTTAACGGCTTGGCAGCATTGGTAATGCTGATCTTCAATTCCGGAATTTTTCTCGCCCGGAGGTAATGATCCATCCGTGCATCTTCAACAGGCAGCGGCCGCGGGCCTTTTTGCGCAAATAACGATAGGGATATTGTCCATACCGCCAACGTAGTCAGGATTTTCATAACATTGTTTTATTTAAGGTGAATCAGTACGCTTGCCAGGCTTTCTTTCTTGCTTCTTGCTACCGGTACTTCCTCCCCGTTATCCAGCACCAGGTAGCCCCCATCATCTTTTACCCAGCTTTTTATATAGGCTTTATTTACCAGGTGCGATTGGTGGCAACGCAAAAAGCCAAAGCCGGACAAGAGCTCTTCATACTCATAAATGGGCCGGGAGACCATTATTTTTTCCTTATTGGAAAGGTAAAAGCTGGTATATACATTGGACGATTCGCAACGGACAATCTCTTTTGGATGTACAAACCGGGTTTCTTTAGCCGTGGGCAATGCCAGTTTGTGCGTAGACCGTTCCTCGCGGTTGCGGATCAGTTGCAACAGGTTTTCCAGTTCGCGGTTCTGTCTTTTTTCGCTGATGCGTTGCGCTGCTTTTTGTACGGCGGTTTTCAGTTCTTCTATATTCAGCGGCTTTAGCAAGTAATCCACTGCCGAAAATTTAATTGCCAGGATTCCATACTGGTCATAAGCGGTGATCAGTATGATCTCGAAAGCATGGGTAGGCAGTTCCTGCAGCATCTGGAACCCGTTCTTACCCGGCATCTGTATATCCAGGAAAACAAGGTCCGGTTTCAGGTTTCTGATCAGTGCTGCGCCGTCATCCGCATGCATTGCAACGCCCGCAATATGTACCTGCGGGCAATATTGAAGCAGCAACCCTTCCAGGTTATCAATATTATTCCGTTCATCGTCTATAATGACTGCCTGTATCATAGTAGCCAGTTTTTAAAATAAATGGTGACCGTTGTTCCTTTTTCCCCGCTGTTAAATGAAAGCCGGATCTGTTGCTGGTGCAGGGTTTCATTCAGCAGTGTTATACGCTCCCTGGTCAGTCGAAGGCCAAAGCCTGCTGTTTCTTTCGCCGGATCAAAGCCTTTTCCATTATCGGTTACCGTTGCAACCAGTACATCTGCTGCCCTTTTAAAATCAACGTGCAGGATGCCTTTTTCCTGCAGCCCGGCAATACCGTGTTTAACGGCATTTTCTACCAGTGGCTGCAGCAGTAGTGCGGGCACTTCCACCGCGTTGCGATCTATCGTATCATCCACGTTTATATGATACGTAAATCCAAAACGCAGTTGTTCCAGGTTCAGGTACTTTTGCAGGATCGCCGTTTCATGCGCAATGCTGATCATTTCCCGGTCGCTTCCATTTAACGATTCGCGCATCAGGGTACTGAATTCCGACAGGTATTGATGCGCGCCTGCCGTATCATTTTTGGTGATCAGGCCCTGTATGGAATTCAGGGCGTTAAACACAAAGTGCGGGTTAAACTGTGACCGGATGGATTTCAATTCCGTAGAAACCCGTTGTTTTTGTAAAGCAGCCGCTTTCAATTTTTTGCGCTGAACCCGGTTGATATAAAGAATGATCAAAAACGCCACCATGATCATTCCTATGATCCCGGTAACTATTTTAAACCACAGCGTCTGGTACCATGCCGGAAGAATGGTAAACGGGTAGCTGGAAATACTTTGCCGTTGAAATGCATAGCGAAGCAGCAGTGTATATCTGCCAGGTGAAAGTTGCTGAAAGCGGATGACACTCGGATCAAAGCGGTTACCCTTCCAGCCTGCGCTATCCGCTCCTTTTACCAAATTATACTCCACCAAACTATCATATTTCACCTTGTCTTTTAGATAAAAAAAGAGCGTATTTTCCTGGTGCTTAAAAACGCCTGGCTTTTTTAGCAGGCTGTCTACCGGATTCATTTTAATATCCCCGTAGTAGGTTAACTGATTGGGCTTATAAAAATCATGCTTCCATTGATATTTATACACTTCAAGAAATTCTTTAATAGTTCCAGAGGTAAAAACGGAAATAACGGATGGGCTGCGTTTTATCCATACAGCAGAAATGGCGTAGGCCGTATCTGGTATCTTTATATTACGGACTTCAACCGTTAAGCAGCTGCCAACAGGTGCAACAAATTCTCCAAGCAAGGCCATTTCCTTTTGTTCTGTACCATCGGCATTATAGCGATAATAGGTCATCACCCGTGAAAAAAGCCGGATCTCCTGCCAGGGCAGCACCACCTTATTTTTATCTTGTATTACTCTAAACTGATACAGGGATTTATTGGAAGGATTAATGCCATACGCTGCCACCAGCATTGGCATAGAATCATATAGCGGTACAGCCGTTACATTATAAAACCCGCCACGGCTTTCAAAACCTCCATTAATTGGATTTGTATATTTAAAGTCGTTAAGCTCTTTTAATTTTTCCCTGAGGTTTAAGGCGGTTCCTACATACAGCGCATTGGAGTGAAAAACAGATAAAATAATATTATTATAGGGCCCTTTATGTTTCGTTCCAGAAGGCTTCGGCAGTTCAAAGGTTTCAAACTGACTTCTTATTTTGTCGCCGTTTAGCTTTCCTCTGAACAGCGGATGAACAGAGTCAATATTCACAATTTGTCCCGTGGAACTTATGGCAAATACCGTCAGAAAAATAAAAAAATGAATCCCTTTTAACATGTCTTCAATCTTACAACAAAACAACAGCATTTTCCGTTGTTTTTCGAATCCCGCTTTGAAAACGGTCCGAACGGACTTGAATAAGACCTTTATGCATTGATCTCCGACGTGGCCGCCGGAAAGAAAGACAATTGTAATCGATTACATTTATTTGTATATTTGGTTAATAAAAAAACGTTTGCCATGCATTCAAGAAGAAAATTCATAGCTCACTCCTCGGCGTTAGCCCTGGGAGGCCTGGCCCTGCAGTCATTTAATACAAAAAATTTCTCCCTCGTTCATAAAACCGCTGCCGACCAGATCCGGATCGGGGCCATCGGTATCAACGGGATGGGATGGGCCGACACCCTTTCCATGCTTAAAAACCCGGGGGTAACGCTTGCGGCACTTTGCGATGTAGATAAAAATGTGCTGGATAACCGGATGGGTGAACTTGCAAAAATGAACATCGATACCTCTGGTATCAAAACCTATAACGACTACCGCTCGTTGCTGGACCGTAAGGATATCGACGCGGTCATTATCGGTACTCCGGACCACTGGCATGCCCTCATTATGATACACGCAGTACAGGCCGGCAAGGACGTATACGTGGAAAAGCCGGTAGGCAACTCCATTGCAGAATGCCGGGCCATGGTGGCCGCACAGGAAAAATATAATAAGGTGGTACAGGCCGGACAATGGCAGCGCAGCCAGCAGCATTTCCGGGATGCGGTGGATTTTATCCGCTCCGGTCAGCTGGGAAACATCCGTACCGTAAAAGTATGGTGTTACCAGGGGTGGATGAAACCCGGCCCCAGGGTTGCGGATAGTGCCCCTCCCGCCGGTGTGGATTATAAACTATGGCTGGGACCGGCCAAAACAAGGAACTTTAATTCGAGCCGGTTTCATTTTAACTTCCGCTGGTTTTGGGATTATGCCGGCGGCCTCATGACCGATTGGGGAGTGCACCTGATGGACTATGCCATCTTTGGAATGGATGCCCCGGTGCCTAAAACCGTTTCTGCCCTCGGCGGTGACTTTGCTTACCCGGATCTTTACCAGGAAACGCCGGATACATTGGCCGCGCTTTACCAGTTCGATAATTTTAACCTGATCTGGGATCATGCCATGGGCATCGATAACGGGCTGTATGGAAAGGACCATGGCATTGCCTTTATTGGTAACAATGCCACCCTGGAGCTGGACCGCGGCGGATGGGAAGTATTGGAGGAAAAACGCAGCAATAAAAAGGTAAGCGTGCAGCGGAAAGGCCCTTCTGATAACGGTTTGGACAAGCATACCCAGAATTTTATCAATGTAATGCGCTCGCGTAAACTGACCGACCTTAATTGCCCGATCCAAACCGGTGCCCATATTGCCACCGTTTGCCAGATGGGAAATATTGCCTTCCGTAGTCAATCGAAGGTTACCTGGGATAAGACCACCAGCCGTTTTACAGACAGCAAGCTGAACGCATCTTATTTTATGGCGCCTTATCATAATGGCTACCAGCTACCCAAAATATAGCCACCGCTTAACCCCGGTTATTTTTTTTAAATACCCTCGGGCGGATCTGTATATTTTTTTGGACAGCTCCGCCCTTTTCTATTCCTTTGAAAGGAATAAACGACACCGATGCAATTCATCAAACGCCTTGCACCTTTTTTTCTCGCTGCTTTTTTTATACTGAACACACACCCTGCCCGGGCCCGCCTTAAAATTCCGTTCGGAAACAGGGAAGTACTGCAAACCGCCGCCGATTTACCGGATACAGAGGCCTATGCTTTGCCGGACAATAAACACCACCTGGACCTGGGTGTGCTGCACGAGGAATTTAATATCGCCTATATCCTCCCGTTATGGATCACCAAAGAACCGCGGCTGGTAGGTTATGACAAACAGAACGATACCTTTTATGAGCTGACCGGCGAACAGCTCCGGGAAATCTTATCGGAAAACAGGCTGGAAGAAAAAAAGTTGCTGCGCCTGGGCTTTTACACCCGTTACGGGGGAAAGCTGGTAGGGCTGCTGCTGCTTTCGCTGATCATTTATGGATTCCTGCCATCCAAACCAAAGACGATCGCACCCCAACGCGTTTAATTCTATTCACTAAAACAACATACCATGTCAACCATCATCTACGTAGTTATTTTTTTCGTTATTTTTTATGCCGTGGCCATCTTCTGGTGGAGATCGCAACGCAACAAATCGAAGAATGCCTTTGCCAACCTGGATCTTTCCCGCGAAGCCCGCAGTGCCCCGCAATACCAGCAGGAACTGATGAACGGTGATTATGCCTTTCTGAAAAAGCAGATGAACACAGCGCCCATTGAGGCTTTTACCACGGCCGCCAGCGAATACACGGCAACCGACCGTGCAAAAGACCTGGGCAAAGATGCCCTGAAAAGTCTGGCCACCCTGGGTACGGTAAAGTTCACCACCGTAACAACACCCAAATACCTTGCACTGAGCGGAGACGAATTACATTTATTTGATACCAACAAGGACGGCGATATCGACAAACACCTGGTTTTTGATCGCTTGCGCCTGCAACATTCCACGCTCACCGAAATACCGCTGTCCGGCAGCTCCTGGAAGCATATAAAATACGGCGACTATGCACTCCGGTCCTATAAACTGGAACTGAATACCGATCAGCAACCGGTAACCCTGCTGCTATATAGCGGCCTTGTAAACGTAAGCCCCAACAATGCCGCCTTCCTGTCTATGAATGCCAACAAACAGGTACAGGAATTTGTGGTGGGCAATTACTTTTTAAACAAGCTGGGCGAGCGGTATCCAAATTTAAAAGTATCAACATACCTGCCTGTTGTTTAATACAGCTGGTTCCTTTTTTAAAAAGCATGGCGGCGCGTCATGCTTTTTTATTGCACCCGCGTTGCTGAATGCAGCTTTTGTCTTTACATACTGTTTCTGCCGGATATGAAAAAAAAGTACCGGCACAGAGCCACAGCGGCCCGAAGCCCGGAAAACCGTCCGTCGTGTTTTTACAGTCAAAGAGGATTATCGCAACAAGACTTAAATTTGCGATTATGGCAATGACATGGAATAATTGTTTTTCTTCAAAACGATATGGGATCGATAAGGCAACCCAGGATATCCGGAGCGATTTTGAGCGCGATTGGGATCGCATTATTTTTTCCAGTCCTTTCAGAAGGCTGCAGAATAAAACACAGGTCTTTCCCCTGCCGGAAGAAATTTTTGTACATAACCGGCTTACCCATTCGCTGGAAGTAGCCAGCGTTGGCCGTTCGCTGGGAGGATTGATCGGCGAAAAGATCGCTACATTGCCGGATGTGGAAAAGGATCCGCATGCCGCCACCTTTTATACAAGCGATCTCAAATACGTGATTGCTGCAGCCTGCCTGGCACACGATATGGGCAATCCCGCCTTCGGACATTCGGGAGAAGATGCCATTTCCAAATACTTCAAAAAAAGAGACCGGTCTCATCAGCCCGATGATATCGCCTTTAAGCAATTGTTCAGTCCGGCCGAGTGGAAAGACCTCATTACCTTCGAGGGCAATGCAAATGCACTCCGTATTCTTACCATGAAACAAAGCGGCCGTATGAAGGGCGGTTTCCGGCTCACCTACAGCACCCTCGGTTCCATTATCAAGTATCCCTGTGAATCGCGGGCTTCTGTAAAAGGCATTACGCACCGGAAAAAATACGGATACTTCAAAATTGATGAAGACGTATTTCTTGAAATTGTACAGGAGCTGCATATGATCCGCGACGCTGAAGCAGGTGCGGAAGTAACGTATAAACGCCACCCCTTTGTATTTCTTGTTGAAGCCGCAGATGATATTTGCTATAATATCATTGATTTTGAAGATGCCCACCGTTTAGGCATCCTGAGCTATGATGAGGTCCGGGACCAGTTCTTATCCATTATTGCAGCAGACCCCGGGGCGAAGATGGATTCGGTAAAAAGGGTAGCGGATGATCTGCGTGGCGATCCCAACGAATCCATTGCCTATTTACGGGCAAAATCCATCGGAACGCTGATTTATAAATGTACCGGCGTGTTCTGGCAAAACCGGGATACCATCCTGGCCGGAACTTTTGAAAAAAGCCTGATCGATGCCATCCCGGAACTGGAACAGCCCCTGCAAAAAATTGCGGCAATTTCCCGGAAAAAGATCTATAACGCCCGCAAGGTAGTGGAACTGGAAATTGCTGGTTTCCGCATCATGTCTGGCCTGGTTGAAGACTTTGTTACAGCAGCCTTAACGCCGGCCGTACTCCGGGAAAAAGAACATCAGAAAATACTGGAGCTGTTACCTACCCAATACACTTTTGATGAAGCCGGCAGCCCCTATACCAAGGTGATGCATATCCTTGATTTTATTTCCGGCATGACGGATGTATATGCATTAAAGTTATACCGCAAACTCAGAGGTATCGAAATGTAAAAGGGATCGTCCCAAACGATGCAAACCCGCAGCACCGCTTAACGGCATAGGTTCTGCGCCAACAATAACGAACGGTAATACAGGTATGCTTTTGCATACGTTGCACATCGGTCCTGCAACAAAAGATATTAAAAATTCTATCCCCGTTCGCAGAAAACGCATGAAAGCCTTACTCCACCTGCATTTCAGTGGATTTCATAAAAACACAGCGTGTTATTTTTTTCAACGCTGATAATGAGTCATCCAATAATTAATCGGACTTATCGAATAAACAATGGCACTCATCGAATTCTCTTGCACCAGAATTACAATCCGTTTATTTTCGCATCCGATTAACATCAAACAGGAAGTTTTAGCCTGGAACTGTTTTATATGAATTAACAGTAACCGGAAACACGATCAGCATTGTAGCACGAACAACGTTGATAAAATAACCCCGGAGAAGCGCTAAAATCAATGCTTTGACGCAAGGAACCAACATCAGGACGCTGGTGCTCCTTATACCTTTTTGATCTGTTATAGACATCTTTATGGACGATCAATCCGGCCAATTGTGACCCATGGGATATCTGCCCGGCTTATACCCTCCAAGCAAGCTTTGGATCCGGTATGGATCATAGCGCAACTATGAACAGGCACCCTATGCGATCGCCGTATCGCAATACCGTACCCGAGCGCTTAAATTGGGTTAAAGGCAGGCTCTCTTGAAAACTTACCGCCTTTAATCAAACATAAGGCACTGTCTGCATCCTGAAACAGGAACAATGGTTCACTGTTGCGGGAACAGATGGAGTAGCAATGGCTTTGAGTGTGCGCTGAATGCCATTGTAAAAAGTTTACACGGATTGGCATATACAGCTCCGCCTGATTATTGCGCCCTGTCTTGCCCGTCATCACCTGGTTCACATAGATTTAAAAATAAAACTGAATTTGAAAATGACACGAAGAAAAATTACAACAACAGCATTATCCGCACTGCTCTGTGTATTGCTTTCGGGCTTCTACAGCTCCCCGGCCAAAGCGCAATGCACCAATTGCGGCAACTCTTATCTGAACGTTACAGATATCAGCTCCATTGAATATGATAACATGGTAAGCCTGTTTCACAGCACCCTTACCAAGCAAGCCAGCGGCAAGGTTTTGGTTTGGGGCGAACGTACGAAGAGCAACGGCTCCGGCAGCAACCTGGTACCCGCCGAATTGAACAGCGCCAACTATTCAGGACTTACAGGAGATATTTTAAAAATTGCCGGCGGTAGTAATAGTCAGAACTATGCGCAGTTTGCCGTTTTAACCACCACAGGCCTTTTTATCTGGGGTGATGAAGGCGTGCTTGTAAGCAGCTCCTTTAAAAGCGGAACCAGCTTTGCAAAAGTAAACAACGGCCTGCCTTCCGGCGTAAATCCTGCAGATGTGAAGATGCTGTTTGGAACCTACCAGACCCTGGCCCTTCTTACCTGCTCGGGTAATGTATGGGTATTATCGCAAAACAGCGATATGCGTGGAGTTGGCAACAGCGCCAGCTCATCATCCACCTGGTCCCAGGTAACTGAATCCGGAAGCGGAAACCCGGTTCTGAGCAATGTGGTGGCTGTAAGAGGTGCGCCCGGTGGTTTAATGGCTCAGAAAGGTGACGGTACTGTATGGACCTGGGGACGGGACGTATACCTGGGTAACGCAACCGACGTTAATAGCCGCAACCGTGCTACAAAAATGACCCTTACCTACTCCGGAAATACCTTCACGCCCAAAATGATCGGGATGACCGGTACTACCGGCAGAAGCAGCCATTATATACTGGGTACGGACGGCTATATTTACAGCCTGGGAGAAAACAGTTACCGGCAGCTGGGCGACCGCAGCACTACTGAAAGAAAATCCTGGGTACGCGTAAAATCGGGTAGCAATACCGACCTTGCCAACGTTGCCTGGATCAGCCCCAACGAGCATGATAACTATGGTGTAAGCGCCGTGAATGCCATTACCAATACAGGAGCCGTATGGGCCTGGGGAAGCAATGAGCGGAATATGCTGGGACTGGGAGATGCCAATAGCACTTATAATCCTACCACACCTCCCGGAGGACTTAGCGGTTCGGACCAGATTGTGGCAGTAGAAACCGGTGGACATACATCCATGGTTGTAAAAAAATGTAGCGGACGTTATGGTTATGTAGGTCACCGGGTACATGGCAGCATGGCCGATGGTTCTGACGCCAATGAAAATGAAACTACCTACAATTTCTCTGCAACGGCGGTAATGGATATCTGCGGAGCCAGCTCCGGAGCCACCACCTTGTTCCCGCCCCAGGGTACTGTACATATCGGCGACCAGTTTCAACTGGACTACTCACCGGCCGGCGGAACCTTTACCGTAACAGGGCCTGCAACCATTACACAAACCGGGTTGCTGACCATTACAGGCAAGAATGCAGGTATTAAAGTAACGTATACCGCTACCGGCGATTGCGGTACCACTTCTTCTGAGATCACGATCAAAGCTGAGGATATCTTTTTACCGGCAACGTTTGATAAAGTAAGTGCAAGCATCCAGGGAAGTCAGCTCCAGGTAAACTTTACTACACTTACAGAACAGAACAACAGCCATTTTGAAATTGAAGCTTCAAAAGACGGTAAAGAATTTGTGAAAATTGGTGAAGTAAAAAGCACGGCGATCAACGGAAGCTCCAATATGCCGATCAGCTACAACTTTAACATGAGCCAGAGCGCCGCTACCGGATTGCTGGGCATGTCTGTTGCTGTACTGGCCTTTGCGGCGCTGCTGGTAAACCGCCGGAACAAATGGATGCTGATGCTTGCCGTAATGCTGGGCACCGGTATCTTTGGCGCTACCTCCTGTAAAAAGCAGGAAGCAACATCCATCGATAATAATACCAAGCTGTTCATCCGCATCAAACAGGTAGATAAAGATGGCGGGTATAGCTACAGTAAAGTAATACAAGCCGTACAGGAATAATGCATACCGGTTTACTGCCGGCACATTCCGTGCACCGGCAATAGACCAACCGCCTGATACAAGCAAGGCCCCCGTGTAAGCGATTACCGGGGGTCTTGCTTTTTTTAGTACCGGTAATAACAGCGCGTGTTCCGTTACGCCTTTACAGGGGGTTGCATATATAGCAGTTCTGTTTAACCGCAAAGGCGCCAGGGTTACGCTAAGTTCGCAAGGGATTTAAAACGATGATCCGGCGCGGTTCCATTACGGATTTTACGGCGGCTTTGGTACTTAGCGATTTTTTTACCGCAAAGGGCGCCGGGGTTACGCTAAGTTCACAAGGGATTTAAAACGATGAGCTGGTGCGGTTCCATTATGGATTTCGCGGCAGCCTTGTTACTTAGCGATTTTTTTTTACCGCAAAGGGCGCCGGGGTTGCGCTAAGTTCGCAAGGGATTTAAAACGATGCGCTGGTGCGGTTCCATTACGGATTTCGCGGCGGCTTTGCTACTTAGCGTTTTTTTAACCGCAAAGGCGCCGGGGTTACGCTAAGTTCGCAAGGGATTTAAAACGATGAGCTGGTGCGGTTCCATTACGGATTTCGCGGCGGCTTTGCTACTTAGCGTTTTTTTAACCGCAAAGGGCGCCGGGGTTACGCTAAGTTCGCTATTCAGCTTCCCTTCATTTTTGTTTATGCAACATAGTTGCAAATAAAAAATAAATACTAGCTTTGCCTTTTTGGAACGGAGAACGGCTTTGTGCGGTAACAAGGTTTGCTCTCCAATCAATCGCTTAAACTATTTTTTATGGAAGCAAACGACAATTTTGATGTAGTGGTCATCGGAGGCAGCTATGCCGGTCTTTCTGCGGCGATGGCCCTGGGCCGGTCGCTAAAGAAGGTATTGGTACTGGATAGCGAAACTCCCTGCAATGCGGTTACGCCCCATTCACACAATTTTCTTACGCAGGATGGCAGCACACCGGCTGAAATAGCAGCGCTTGCCCGGCAACAGGTGGCCCGGTACGATACGGTACAGTTTCGTACCGATCCCGCAACGGGGGCAACCCTGTCCGGCCATCATTTTACGGTAACAACACAATCGGGGCACAGGTTTCAAAGCAGGAAACTGATCTTTGCAACAGGGATCAAAGACCTGCTTCCCGCTATAAAAGGTTTTGCCGAGTGCTGGGGAAAATCGGTGATTCATTGCCCATATTGCCACGGTTATGAATACCGCAACGAAAAAACGGGCATCCTTGCAAACGGATCCGTTGCACTGCACCTGGCAACATTGGTGCACAATCTTACGGGTAACCTAACCCTGTTTACAAACGGCGCATCATTCTTTACAGCTGAAGAACAGCAACGGTTGCAGCAACGCGATATTGCCATTGTACAAACGGAGATCAGGGAACTGCAGCAGTCCAATGGGCAACTGCAGCAGGTGGTACTTACAGATGGCGCCGCCATACCCCTGAAGGCGCTATATGCCCGCGTACCGTTTGAACAGCAAACATCATTGCCGGCAGCACTGGGCTGTTCTTTTACAGAACAGGGGCATATACTGGTAGACAGCATGCAAAAGACCTTGGTGCCCGGGGTATTTGCCTGTGGTGATGCGGTATCGCCCATGCGTTCTGTGGCCAGCGCCGTGGCAGGAGGAAATCTTGCAGGCGCTATGGCCAACCATGAACTTTCACAGGAAGATTTTATGATGCCTGTATCATAAAAAAAAAGAGGCAGCTGCCTCTTTTTTTATTCCCGTTTTATTCGTTTACCCACAATGCCCAGTGCTGATCGAACTTATACCATTTACCATCGGAGCCCTGCCATTTCCATTCGGGAACGGCTTCCCATTTTTTACCGTCCGTACTCCACACCAGTTTACCTTTATGGATCTTCAGCCATTTGCCGTCCTTATCCATCCAGGCGCCGCCTTCCACAGCGGCCCATTGCTTACCATCCGTGCTCCACCACAGCTTGGCCATCTTATCGATCTTATACCAGTAGGTTGTTCCGTCCTTTATACCCGGCCAGGACTGGTCCGTTACTTTTTTCCATTCAGCCTTTTTTGAGCTGCATGCCGAAGAAGCTGCATTACCTGCATTCAGATCGTTGATCCATACACTGTTTAGCAGAAAACAGGCAGCAATCAGTATTACTTTTTTCATATTTCTGTTTTTAAAGTTTATAATACCTTATTGTTTGATAAATGGTTGCACAATAGCGATCACCTGGTCGTACGTCAGCGGTTCATCAAAACTTTCAGAGGCCGCATTGGCGCTTACAAAGCCGGTGAGATCAATGCCCGCCTGGGTCGTAAGTTCCTCCCCGTTATAGCTTTTCTGTACCGCGTCATCATCGATTCCGCCCGGGTTCTTCCCGGTAATCCAGGGTTTAATGGTTGCATCATTGGTGCGCGCACGCCGCATCTGGCGTATATGTGATGCATGACGGGCTTCCACCGAATGGATATTCAGTGCGGCGGTAAGTACGGTATTATTGCTCATGAGTACTCCTGCCTGTCCCTTGTAGGCGCGCACCCCGGTATCTTCAAAGGTTTGGGCCACGGCCAGCAATACGTCGTAGTTTGTAAATACTGTTGCAAAATGTCCGCCTGCGGTAAAATCGAAGGTAGGTTTAGATACAGGTGTTGCACCCAGCTGCCTGATCACTGCTGTTAAAAAAGCCACGTGTTGGTTCTCATGGTCGCGGATGGTGGTCAATGCGCCCGTAGGAGCCCCGGCCGGTATGATCCCCGAAGCTACTGCCCTGGTATAGAATTCCGCTTCCAGGTATTCCAGGGTAAGGGCATACTGCAACACGCCGGTTATATCCGCCGGAGCCGACTGGCTGTAAGCCGTATTCAAAAGCCCTCCCAGGGCCAGTGGTACTGCTGCCAGAGTAAGCCTTCCCCCGATGCCGGCAAAATTGCGGATCGCTTTCCGGCGGGAGTCGATCCGGCCATAGATATCCGGATCTATCTTTTCCATGTTGCTGAATAATTGATACAGGTTCATACGATTTGTTTTAAAAAATGAACGATCAGGATTTGGGTAAATTGCCGCCCCATAGTTTGGAAGTAAGGAACGACTGTGCGATCATTAATACAGCTGCCGGCGCTTTCGCCTGGTCCATACCATTGGCATCGATAATGGTATTGTCTGCAAATGAACCATTGCTGATAAGATCGCGTATACAGGCTGCATGACGGGCTTCAACGGAAACGATCTTTCCTGCCAGCAATAAATAATTTTTATCATCAATGAGTGCGCCGGCACCGTTATAGGCCGATACGCCCAGGTCTTCAAATGCTTTTGCAGTAGCCAGCACTGCATCCCTTTTGCTAAAATCGATCCCGGAGAAATTTACATTTAATGCAGGAATGGCAGCTGCACCAAGTGCTTTTTTAAAGAACTCCCGGTGCGCCACTTCATGATCCCGGATATCTGTAAGTAACGCTGTTTCAGCGGCTGTAATTCCTGAATATGGCGACTGGACAACCTTTGTATAAAAAGCGGCTTCCAGCTGTTCCAGTGCATAGGCGTAGTTCAGGATGCCGGTATCTCCTTTTCCAAGATCAATACTGCCCGGAGGTACCGTGCTGCCCATACCATCATCATCCTTGTTGCAGGAAACAATGGCGGCAAGGCTCAGACTGCCGATACCCAGCGCGGAAAGAAATTTTTTCCGGCTTACAGTTTTGTTGTATGCAGCTTCCTCTCCTGGAAGTTCCGGCTGTAAACGGATGGAATCATTTTTCATATCTGTATATTTTTAATTGTTGTGTGGAACGGTTTAATACAGATATATACGCATACTTTTGATAACCGGATTGCGCAATACAACTATTTTTTTGTGAGGATGCTGAACAGATGGCAAATAATCTCCATAAAAAAAAGAGCCGTATTACTACAGCTCCTTTTCTGAATATATGTTACTTGAATATAACGCTCATAGATACGTACCCGGAAAGCATTTGGTTTTATACTGCCACAATTTTATCCGGGAACCTTTCCCATTGCCTGTAGCTGATCGAGGGATGGCGTGGGATTGCCGCCCGCTTTTTCCAACGTAATGGCAAAGGCCTGTGCATTGTCAACAGGTTTTAGCAAGCAAAATGTGGCACAATCACCGATAACGCCGGCATCTACCGGAGTTCCGTTTACCAGGGCCCAAAGCTGGTATTGCTTATCACGTGGAGGCGCGGGCAGGCCCTTTATCATCAGGTGCACTTCTTTATTGGTCTTATTCCATATCACCACGGCTTTGGTAGCGGTGGTTTCCTTAATACCGGTTAATGCTATTTTAAATGCCGCCGGATCGGAAAAAAGTTGCAATCCGGTATTCAGTTCTTCGGCCTTTGTACGGAGTGTGGCATTCTGTGTATACAGCTGGCTGCGCTCCATTGCAAGATCCTTGTTTTCCCGTTCCAGCATTTTGACCCGTTGATAGGCGTAAATATTGTATCCCACGCTGGCAATGATCAGTACTGCTGCTGCCGCTGCCAGCGGTTTTGAAAACCGAATTACTTTTTTGTTGCCAGCCGTATCAGCGGCAACGGCCGGTTGCTGACCGGGAGCCAGCTTTTTAAACAGTTGTTCTTTGACTCCGCCGTCTACAGGCACCGCATTTTTCAGGGCGGCTGCTTCCAGTTCCTGTTCAAAGTTCAGGATTGCGGCATTCAGCTCAGGATATAGAGCACGCATACGCTCCAGCGTAGCCCTTTCTTCCGGATCCGCGAGGCCCAGCACGTAGCTCTCGATAATACCACTCTTTATGTATTCCTGAATATCCACCTTTTATTTAATAAATTTTCTTAACTCGATCAACGCTGCCCGCAGCCTTGTTTTTACGGTGCCTACCGGCATACCGGTTTCGGCAGCAATATCACCGTGGCTCATACCTTCAAAATACGCCAATTCAATCACCTGGCGGTGTTCTTCCCGGAGATTTTTTACCGCACCCCTTAAGCCGATGGTATCCATATTCCACCCGGATGTTGCGGGAATTGTATGCACCTCTTTTGAAAGCTCCCTGTGCTGCTGCGTATTTTTCCAGTTCCGGCTGCGCAGCATGTCAATTGCGGTATTCCGTGCCACAGCAGACAGCCATGTAAACAGGCGGCCTTTGGAAGCATCATAGGCCTGCACCTGGTTCCAAATTTTTACAAAACACTCCTGTAATGCATCCAGGGCATGCTGTTCGTCTGCTACAAAGCTACAGATGATCCCGTTCAATGACGCCGCATAATGATCATACAGGTACCCGAACGCCTGGGCATCCCGTTGTTTTAAAAGCAGCACCAGCTCATCCTCACGGTATGTATGTTCCTTATTCAAGTATTACAGGCATCAGAAATACAATATACGTAATAAACAGAAGGCTGGATTTCTGATCTTGAAAAAAAGCGTTTTTCCAGGCCGGGGGTAAAGCACCCTGAATAAGCAGAGGGATGATCTCCCTTTCATTTATGAAAACCTGCAAGCTCCAACAGCTGTTCTTCATCTTTTTATTTTACATTTTTTATTCGTTATTTTACATTTCCGGGATACGGGTAAGAAAATGTAGCATAAGAACTATTAAATACAGAACGAGCAAGTGAAGAACTTTCGATGAGAAAGAAGATTTCAGGCAGTAACAGGAACATTTACTTCTAAATTTGATATTTTGCATTAGACATTTTACCCACCGAAGGGCATGCCATCCTAGCTCAGTTGGTAGAGCAGCTGTTTCGTAAATAGCAGGTCGTGGGTTCGAGCCCCATGGTTGGCTCAAAAAAAAGGATCCGTCCAAAGACAATCCGCTGTTTATTTAAAATTCCTCGACGGAAACAGCTCGCCCTGCACTGCTTTTTGCCCGATATCTTTTTTCTTACCGGAGGGATCGGTTTCGCCCATATAGGAAGTTACGGGTAGCCGGAGGGCTTCCGTGCCCGGCGCTGCCATGTCCTGCAGGAGGGCATTCATATTGTAACAACGGCGCACCACCACATGGATCACTTCACCTTCTTTTTGTATTTTTCCCGAAACCATCAGCAGTTTCGATTGTAAAATCTCCCGCCGGTATTTTTCAAATACTTTATGAAATACCACCAGGTTGGCAATGCCGGTTTCATCTTCAATCGTGATAAAGCAAACCCCGGTTGCGGTTTGTGGCCGCTGGCGCACCAGTACCAGGCCGGCGATCCGGACAAAAGCACCATCCGGCCATTGTTCCAGCATACGCGTAGGTGCAATATTCCGCTGCTGAAGCCGGGAACGTGCAAAACTTACGGGATGGGCTTTTAGCGACAGGGAAGTACTGTTATAATCCTGTAGCACATGTGCGGCCGTACTCAGCACCGGTAATTGAACCGCAGGCTCTGCAATACTTTCAGAAGGTTGTCCTTCAAATACGCCGGAAGGTTTGTCGGCCAGCGCCGCCACTTCCCAAAGTGCCTGCCGGCGGTCCAGTCCCAGGGAACGGAACGCATCGGCATCGGCAAGATGCTCCAGGGCTGTCTGGGAAATTCCGGCATCTGACAACTGTACAATACTGCGATAGGGTTGTGTTCTTTTTCCGGTCAATACCTGCATTTCATCTTCCTTCAGTCCCTTTACCTGCCGGAAGCCCAGGCGCACCGGGCAATAAGCTCCGTTTTTTTCTTCAAGCGTATTGTCCCAGCAGGAATGGTTCACATCCGCAGGCAACACTTCCACACCGTGTTTTCGGGCATCGATTACGATCTGTGCCGGACGGTAAAAGCCCATGGGCTGACTGTTGAGCAAGGCGCAGCAAAACACATCGGGATAATGGTATTTGATCCAGGAAGAGATATACACCAGCAGGGCAAAACTAGCGGCATGACTTTCCGGGAAACCATAGCTTCCAAAACCTTCCAGCTGTTTAAATACCCGCTCGGCAAAATCCTTTTCATATCCCTTCTTAATCATGCCATCCACCAGCTTGGTACGCCATTTTGTAACCTGGCCGGGGGCTTTAAACGTGGCCATGCTGCGGCGCAGGCCATCCGCTTCCGCAGGTGTAAAGTCTGCTGCAACGATGGCGATCTCCATGGCCTGTTCCTGGAAGAGGGGCACCCCTTTTGTCCGTCCCAGTATCTCCTTTAATTCCTCCGAAGGATAGACTGCTTCTTCTTCCCCATTCCGCCGGCGCAGGTAGGGATGCACCATATCGCCCTGTATGGGCCCGGGGCGCACGATGGCCACTTCAATCACCAGGTCGTAAAACTCTTTGGGGCGCAACCGGGGCAGCATCGACATCTGCGCCCGGCTTTCGATCTGGAACACGCCAATCGTATCGGCCCGGCTGATCATATCGTATACCTCTTTTTCATCCTGTGGTACGGTAGCCAGCGTCAGCGCACGCCCGTGATGGTTTTTGATCAGATCAAATGCCTTGCGGATACAGGTGAGCATACCCAGGGCCAGCACATCCACTTTTAAAAATCCCAGGGCTTCAATGTCATCCTTATTCCACTCAATGCAGGTACGGTTTTCCATACGCGCATTCAGGATGGGGCAGAGGTCAGACAATTTGTTCCGGGTGATCACAAAGCCACCGGTGTGTTGTCCCAGCTGGCGGGGAAAACCGATATATTGGCGGGTAAGTTCCAGTGTTTTCAACAGATGCGGATCATGGGCCATAAAGCCTCCGCTCGTTTTTGATTTTCCCGCTGCCCAATCCTGTGTAAATTCATATTCCGATTTTGCCAGGTGATCCACGGCATCGGCCGACAGGCCCATTATCTTGGCCACATCCCGTACGGCACCTTTCCAGTGCACCTGGGTTACCGTAGCCACAATGCCGGCCCGGTCCCGGCCATATTTCTCATAAATATATTGCATCACCTCTTCACGCCGCTCATGCTCAAAATCCACATCAATATCGGGTGGTTCATCCCGGTCATCCGACATAAAGCGGGCAAAGAGCAGCTTAATTTCTACCGGGTTTACCGAGGTAATGCCCAGGCAATAACAAACCACCGAGTTGGCAGCAGAGCCCCGTCCCTGGCAGAGGATCTCCCTGCTGCGCGCAAAACGCACCAGGTCATAAACCGTCAGGAAATAGGAAGCATAATTTTTACGCTCCATAAATGCCAGCTCCTCCCTGATAGCAGTGTTAATCTCTTCCCATTTCCCTGGCTTCATTTCAGCTTTATCAAATTTTTCCTCCGCACCCTTCCATGCCAGGTATTCCAGTTCCTGCTGCGGCGTACGTCCTTCCGTGGTAAGCTCCTCCGGGTATACATAGTTCAGCATTTTCAGGGAGAACTGGCAGGCTTCCGCAATTTCCTGTGTACGGGCAATAGCATCCGGGTACAAACGAAATAAACGCAGCATTTCTTTTTCATCTTTTAAATGCCGTTCTGCATTCTGGCAGAGCCGGTAGCCCGCCGTATGTATGGTGCATTTCTCCCGGATGCAGGTAAGCACATCCTGCAGCTCCCTTCTTGCTGCCGCATGATAGTGCACATCATTGGTGGCAACAAGCGGCGCATCGTACAGTTCCGCCAGTTGGGCCAGCCGGAATAACATCTTCGCATCATTCCCCTGGTAGGTACATACCGCGCCCAGGTATAGCTGTTTCCCCAGCATCTTTTTATATTCCTTTACCGCATCCTTAAACGCCTGGTCCAGGTCAAAGGCGGCGTTTAATTCCGGCGGAGGCACCACAATAAACTTCATGCCCGCTGCATACCGGTACACATCTTCTTTGTACAGCACACATTTTCCCTTTTCTGTACGCAGGTTCCCTTCGGTTAATAAAGCCGATAACCGGCTATAGGCCTTTTTGTTGGTTGGATAAATCAGCAGGCTGGGACCATCTGCCAGATCCAGCCGGCAGGCAGGTATGATCCGCAGGGCCGTACCCTTTGCTGCAGCATACGCACGTACCACACCCGCCAGGGTATTGCGGTCGGTAATAGCAAGCGCCGTATACTTCAGCCTTAGGGCCTCCTGTACCAGCTCCTCGGGGTGCGAGCCGCCCCGTAAAAATGTAAAATTGGTGGTTACCTGTAATTCTGTGTAGTGCATCGATACCTCCTTTATGCAAAGAATCCATGAAGGAACCATTGCGGTTTTTCTGCTCCGTAATGGCCAGACCGGAACAGCCAGTACCGGGCACCTTCCTCATCTTCCACCACGTAATAGTCGCGTACCTGGCTTTGCTCCAGCCACCATTCCTGTTCAATACGTTCCGGGCCATCTGCCTTTGCTATTTTATGCACTTTACCGCGGTACCGGAAAAGCATGGGGGGATAATCCGGTACCGGGGCTGCAACAATCACCGGTTCGGGTTTGGACAGCAGGTAAACGGGCCGCGGCCGGTTGCTGCGCCAGGCGGATCCGGGTTGCTCAAATAAACCGCCCGGAACCACGGAGCGTTCCGGCCAGTAATGTTCGGCCGGCAGGTACCGCTTTATGGCCGCATCCCCCATCCGGCCGGCGATCCGGTCCAGCAAGCCCGCCAGTTCCGTACCGGTATCTGCACCACCCAGCGTATTCCAGAGGGCTTCCTGCCGGCCCGAAAGTGCTTCCACAGCCGGGGCTTCCAGTGTAAACACCTCAATGCCCATCCCCGGTGCAATTGTTGCGATCTTTGGTTCAAACAGTTTCAGCAGGTGACCGCCATTGCGCACGGGCCGGTTGGTTCCAATAAAAATCTGCTGGGATCCGCCATCCACCGTATCGATCTTAAAAATAGCAGAACGCAATCCCCGGCCGGCTTGCTGAAGGCTGTTGCAAAGCCGCTCCAATAATGTTTCCAGGGCTATATCAATGGCCACCCGTGTATGCACCGGCTCTGTACAGGACAGCTGTTCCCGGAACACAGCCGCGGGCTGTAAGGGTACCGGCGCTTCCGGCAAATGGCCCAGGGCCTGTCCAATACGGGTTAACAGTTGCTGCCCGAAACGCCGGCGCAATACCGTTGCGGGCATGGTAATAAAGCTTCCGGTATGTGCAAACCCCAGTTTCTGCAACCGTTCCAATACGGGTGGTTCCAGGCGCAACGCAGCAGGGGGTAAGGCGCTTAGCGCTGCTTCCTGTTGCCCGGGAGCTACAATAAAATGTGTTGCCTCAAAACGGGCGATGGCCCATGCGGCACCCACCGTATCTGCAATGCCGGCCCTTACCTGGTATCCGGAAGCCGTTAAGTTACGGATGATCGTATCCCGGTAGGACGGTTCGCCGCCCCAAAGATGGGCGCAACCGCTGATGTCCAGTAAAATACCATCCGGCAGATCCGCCGCCACCACAGGCGTAAAACGAAAGCACCACGTTGCCAGCCGGTTTAATAATTTTTCTTCTGCGCCGGCCTTATAATGAAACAGCGTTAACTCCGGAAGCAATGCTTTTGCATCGGCCACCGCCATACCCTGTACAATCCCTTTGTGTACAGCCAGGGAACTAGCAGCTTTTACCATCAGCCGGCCCCGTTGCGATGCCGCAATGATAAAAGGGGTGTCCTTCAGCTCTGGCCGGAGGCGCAATGCCCGGTCTGCCAGAAGCGCAGGAAACCATATGGATAAATACCGGCGCATACTATCCCGCTTTTTTTATAACCCGTTCCTGCGCAGTCATCTTTTCCGGCAGCACGGAAAAGCCCTGCGGGGTCCATTGCACCTTCCAGCTACCCGGACGGCCGTTGCGGATCTTACACAACTCTACGTTCCAGCTTGGAAAACCCACACCCGGCATTCCTCCGGGCAGTGTACTGGCAATGGGTTTGATCCGCCAGCGGGAAACACAGGCCCCGTGTTCTGCAACCCGATCCGTTCGATGATGGATAAAACCCGTTACACGGCTTTTTTCTACGGCCAGCTGCAACCGCCGGGATGCAGTAAAACCAAGCTCCGGTACTTCTCCTACTACGGCCGCAAGGGTTTCACATTTAAGTCCTTCTTCAATGGCCCAGAGCGCCTGCTTGGGATCCGGGGCCTGCACAAAAAGGACCTGGTCCGGTGTAATTCCAAAAATATTCAGAGCAGGCGGAAAAAGATTCCGGTGCCTGCTTACCCAAAGACAGGCGCCTTTGCGCATAAGTGTACCCAGTATGCCCGCCATAAAACCGGTGGTAGCTGCGGCATCTTCCGCATTGCTGCTGATCCACTCATGCACGGCACCTACCGGGAATGACCGGTGCGGAAACGATTGGTTAATAATACCCAGCCCCGGATCCTGCAGCTCCGTATCGAGAGGAGCCCGCAGCCCCTGCAATAACAGCAGCTCCTGCTGCAGTTGCTGAAAAAGAGTGGTATGAAACAGCGCCTTTGCCATATAAACGGGCTGCCAGCAGCCAGTGCTAAGGTACAAACTATTGCTAATATGTTTAGTAATAGTTTGCTAAATTTTTTACCCCCTTTTCAGACAAAGGACCTCCTGCAGGGTAACAAATAATACCCCGGTTGATATACCGGTATAATATCAAAATATAAAAACAATGAAAACTGCGCTTACACTTTATATTATCCTGGTATGCGTACATACCGGGTTTACACAGGACAACAGCTCCCGGATCATTGCCCGTTCCGGCATGCCGTCACGGATCCCCATGAATGTAACCATACCCAAACAACAACGGATCGCGCCCGCCGATACTTCCCGCAATCCTTTATACGGGCAGGGGGGCACTACCGGACAAAACCCGTTGTTTGAATCCTCACACAGGGCAACGCCGGTACCCTCCCGGGAAGGGCCAACAAAAAAAGATGCAAAAAAGGATCCGGCAGGGAACCCTTCCAATGGTTTAAAAGATGTGGTAAAAACCCAGGTATAGCATCGCTGCCCGGGCCACCGTCCCCAGCAGGTTATTTCCGGTATGATTGTTCCGAAAATGGGGCAACGCCGGGCCCGGCCACCGGCGCCTCTTACAGCAGGATCCGCTGATCCGCCGGAACGGTTGCGATGTGCGGCATCCGGCCAGACCGGTATCGCTGGTACAGATCCGGGATTGCATCCGCACTATCTGCAATAAAGGGACCATGCGCCACGATCTTTTCGTGCTGCGGTGCGCCGGCATAAAGTACCAGCCGGGCGCTTTCCTCCTTTGCAGTAACGTTTAATGTACTTGGCTCCGCCGCTTCAAACAGATCCAGCCACCCTACCTGTTCCTTATTTAGCAGTTGTGCATCTTTCCCCGCAGTAATACTTCCCTTCAGTATATATAAAAAGGCATTGTATGATGCCGGAAGATCCAGCAAGGCTGTTGTGCCCGCTTCCATTGAAATATCCGCAACGATCAGCGGCACATAATGGAGCACCGGTGCGGTCAATCCGTTTAGCGAGCCGCTATATAACCGGATTTGTACGCCTTCCTTATTCAGTACCGGAGCATGCGCCAAGGGCAGGTCCTGAACCCTGGGCGTGGCATTCCTGCTTTTGCGGGGAAGATTCAGCCACAGTTGCAACAACCTTAACCGCATAGGCCGGTCGATGGTTTCCGTGTGCACCACACCACTGCCGGCAGTCATCCGCTGAAAATCGCCGGGCTGCATTTTATAGGCGTCATCGCCGATCTCGCCTTCCAGGAGCAACGACACGGTTTCAAAGCCGGCATGCGGATGCGCACCACCCGCAGGTTGAAAATCTTTTTTATCCAGCACATCATCCATCAGGAAGATAAACGGATCGGAAGCCGTAAAATCGGCACCCACCAGCTGGCGGGCCATATGGCCGGCACCCAGAAACCCCGGGCGGGCCTCCGGGGTTTCAACTCTTATGATCTTTCTTTCAGTTTTCATAACCGGGCTTTTTATGCAGGAACAGCCGCTGCCTGCTTTACCAGCTCCAGCTCGCTCTGGATCTTCACTTCCTCACCCAGTGCTATACCGCCGGTTTCCAATACAGAGTTAAAACTGATGCCCCAGAGGCTGCGTTCTATTTTGCCCGTTACAAAAAAACCGGCCCGCTCATTGCCCCAGGGATCTTTTGTGGTGCCATTGTATTCTACCTTCAGCTGTACCGGATGCGTAACGCCTTTTAAGGTCAGGTTGCCCTGTAAATCAAAAGTATCCGCATCTTTGCGTGTGATACCGGTGGATACAAATTCCAGTTCGGGATATTTTTCAACTTCAAAAAAGTCGGAATTGCGCAGATGAACATCCCGCTGCTCATTATTGGTAGATACGGAATCCATGCGGGCTGTAAGTTTTATCTGAGCCTCACTAAAATCGTCTCCGGGTACATCTACTGCTACCTGAAAATCCCGGAAAGAACCGGTTACATTACTGATCATTAAATGCCGGATCTTAAAACCCAGTTCACTATGTGTAAGATCCGATACCCATTTTGTTTGTGCCATAACTTATTTTTTTGTTTAAGAACACAAAGGTATTTCGATCTGCTTTCAAAAAGTAAGTACTTAACAAAAGGTAAGCACTATACAAGATGTAAGTGGGTATCTTTGTACTTCTAAAACAATCGGATCATGGCTAAAATAAATAACTGCACGGAACTTCTTTCGCCCGAAGCATGCAGTGCCAATTTAATGGCTGTTGGAGATGCGTTATATGCCATTGGCGGAAAATGGAAACTACGGATCATTGTAGCTTTAAAAACCGGCAGCAAACGTTTTAATGAACTGCAGCGGTCTATTGAAGGCATTTCTGCCAAAGCGCTTGCTGCCGAATTGAAGGACCTTGAATTGAATGGGTTTGTACATCGCCGGGTATTTACCGGTACGCCCGTAGTGATCAGCTATGAGTTAACAGCATATTCCGGAACACTGGGAGAAGTGTTGGATGCACTTTCCTCCTGGGGCAGGATGCACCGGGAAACCATTAAGAAAAGTATGCGTAAGCATAAAAATCCGGCCGTATAATTTTCCCTATGTCCAGGGCATAGCCTTCTGTAAAAAACCGGGCGCCGGCATTGCAATGGGATCCTGCGATTACCGCTACTTTTGACCGGTCCGAGGCACATGTACAAATAATCCCCCTTTACGGGGGATTCATTTTTCTTTAAACGGGTTTACATTTGAGCGTGAATATGATTGATTGCGGCAATGCTCAACAGGTAATGAACCAGGCGCATCGTTTGCATAAAAGATATAAACGAAGAATTTTCTCATGTAGATTTTTGTTATCTGCAACGCAGGTGGTTTTTACTACCTGCCCTTTTTGCTGTATAAATATATGTAAAAATTAACACTTAAGTCAGGAGTTCGTGATTTATATTTATAGGGAATGGGTTCAAATGATAAAATTGCTGAAGCGTGTCTGTTTCATTCTCTTCTTTTGCCTTGTTAGTCAAACAATACAAGCGCAGCGCCTTCCCATTGAAAATTTTAATGTAGACAAGGGGTTAAGCCAGTCGCAGGTTACCAGTATCACACAGGATGTACGCAACTATTTATGGGTAGGCACCATTGCCGGTCTGAACCGTTTTGACGGGGTTCGTTTTAAAACCTTTTCAAAGAAAGACGGAATTCTGTCCAATGTGATCATGGCGCTGTATGGCGCGTCCAATGGAGATGTATGGATCAGTACCGCAAAAGGTTTATGCCGGTACAATGGCTACCGTTTCGAGCACCTCAAAATGCCCGGGCAAAAAATGAGCTTTGATTTCAGTGTCATCACCGAAGATGCCAATGGAAACATTTACGCCTATGATTACTGGAACGGGTTATTTGCTGTAAAAGGAAACACCATCGCAAAGGTGCCGCTTCCCCCGGAAGGAAAGAGCGCGACCTGCTCTTACCGGGATCAGACAAAAAGACTTTGGGTATATATTTACGAGCAGGGATTTTATGTACTGTTGAACGGCGCCTGGACAAAAACGCTTACCATCCCGGGGTTAATGCCCCGGGAGTTCGTACGATCAATGACCGAAAGCAACAGCACTTACTATGCAATTACCAATAAGGGAACGCTTTTAAAGATACAGGAAGGGAGCGTCATTCAGCGTAAACAATATAAGGGCAATTTCAGATCGATCAACATTGATGCCGACCATAATCTTTGGGTTGCAACGGCACGTGGAGCGCTGTTGATTGACAGCGGCACGCTGTTGCTGAAGCAGGAGCTGAATGCCCAAACCGGGCTTTCGGATAACATGGTCAATATTATTTTCAAAGATGCCGGCCATAATTTCTGGATCGGTACCGACGGAGATGGCCTGTTCAAGTATTCCGGCGGCCCATTTATAAGATATGACAAAAACAACGGGCTTATTGGCAATGTAGTGATGGGGTTTGCAAAGGACAAAAACGGGGATCTGTTTGCCGGTACACGGGAGGGAACGCTGCTGAAATACAATGCTGCAAAAAAAACGTTCCAGGCAAGCGCCCCGTTAAAAAAGGCAATCAACGGTGTAAACTGTATCGGCTCGGATCCCCAGGGAAATATCTATATCGGCACGATGGACAACCGCCTGTTAAAGATCTATGACGGCCATTTATCTGAATTGCCCCTCGAAAAGGAATACCGGCCCGGCATTTATACGATCAGGTCTTATGACAACCGTGTATGTGTGCATACAACGATGGGCAGTTACTGGGTTGAAGGAAACCGGGCGCAGAAGATCGAAGGAACGGGTGGAGTGGTAAACTCCATTGCGCTAAACGGCAACGAAATACTGGCAGGAGGCAGTAAAGGATGCGTTACCTATTCTTACAAAAGCGCTGCAAAACCGGTGCACATCCCGGGATTGGAGGATGTAAATATTTCCTGTTTTGAACAACTGGGCGCGTATATTGTTATCGGCAGTTTTGATGAAGGGCTTTTCTTCTGGGACCGTGCCCGTAACCGGGTGCGCACGTATAACAGGGATAATGGCCTTACAGACAATAACGTTTTTGCCATGATGAAGGATTTCAGAGGCAACCTGTGGGTGGGCACCAGTTCGGGCGTACAGCAGGTACAGCTGGATAATCTTACCGGTCATATCACCATCCGGCAGTTTAATATAGCAGACGGTTATGAACCTTCCGAAACCAACCTGAATGCCATGATCGAAGGCCGTGATCATTCCATATGGATCGGCACCACGAAAGGTGCGTTCATTTATGATCCTGCTGCCGACCGGAAAAGAACGGCCGGAGCACCCGCTACCGTAATAGAATCGGTTGATTATCCCGGAGCGGGAGATACAACGGGGCAGGAGTTTTCTGCATGGGAGCATTTACCGCTGCAGCCCAAAATAGCTTTTGCCAATAACAGCATTGCTTTTAGTTTTAAGGGCATCTATCTGCGCGATCCGGCATCGCTCCTGTACACGTATAAACTGGAAGGCTACGATACCGCGTTCTCCCGGCTTCAGCACGAAACCTCTTTAAATTATATGGGACTGCCCCCCGGCCGGTATGTTTTTAAAGTAAAAGCGGTAACCAACGACGGCATTGCTGCCGCCAATACCGCCGAATATCCGTTTACGATCATTACCCCTTATTACAAAACCACCTGGTTCAAAGGATTGCTGGTATTGGCCCTGATCGGCATCGGGTGGGTTACACAGCTTATTTATACCAATCAAAAGCGCAGGCGACGTAAAGAGATCCGGAAAATCCAGGAGCAGGAGCAACAAAGGATACGGGAACAAACGGCTGCTGATTTTCATGATGAACTGGGAAATAAATTAACCCGGATCTCCATACTTGCGGATGTACTTCAGCATAAAACGGATCCGGCAGATGAAGAAAAAAACAAGATCATCCGGCAGATAAAAACCAATGCCCTCGGGCTTTACGCCGGTACGAAGGAAATCATCTGGTCCCTATCCAAAGAAAGCGATAGCCTGAACGAAGTGCTCCTGACGATCCGGCAAACAGGGGTGGAGCTCTTCAGCGACACAGCAGTCCGGTTTGTATTTACCGGGCTTCCGGATACAGACGCCGCCATAAAAATACCTCCGGGTTACAATCGCCACATCATTATGATATTTAAAGAGCTGCTGAGCAACAGTATGCGGCATGCAGGCGCCACGCGGGTGATGATCGCCTGCCGGAAAGAAGGGCCGGATACCTTCGGCATCTGCTTTACGGATAATGGTATCGGTTTTAACAAGGCGCATACGCGGGGAAATGGTTTGAACAATATCCAGCGGAGAGCCGCAAAAATCGGGGGGCACCTGCAGCTCCAATCCGCCCCGAACGCGGGAACCTCCTGCAGGTTGATTTTTAGTTTAAAAAAGTAAACGAATAATAACGAAATTATGTACACCGATAAACCATTTACGTCTGACACAGCTGCAATCATTAACGTTTGTATTATTGAAGATGATGAGGTCATCCGCACAGGATATATCAGCCTGTTGCAGTCGGATGAAGGCTTTTTTACATCAGGCGCATATGCTGCTGCGGAGGAAGCGCTGAAGCACCTGGCGGAAGACCAGCCGGATGTGATCCTCCTGGATATCCAGCTGCCGGGGATCAATGGCGTGGACGTCCTTCCGGCAATAAAAAAGATCCTACCTCATGTACAGATCATCATGCTTACCGTTCATGAAACCGAAGACCTCATTTTTACAGCATTAAAGAACGGGGCATCGGGTTATCTTACCAAAAACACACCGTTCAGCAAAATAAAAGACCATATCCGGGAAGTGGTGAAGGGAGGCGGTGCCATGAGCGCCGGCATTGCCATGCAGGTAATGCGGCACTTTCAAAAAAACCTGAACACTCCGTTAACCAAAAGAGAAACCGAGATCCTGGAATGCATCGCCGATGGAAAAAGCCGGTCGAAAATTGCAGCGCAGTTATTTATCGACCTTGAAACCGTAAAGTCGCACATTAAAAATATTTATCACAAACTGGATGTGAACTCCCGCGATGAAGCCATTAAGGTGGCCCGTAAAGACCGGTATATTTAACCCTTCACTGAAGGCAACCAGATCAGAAGACCGCTTTTTTCCATTCCCCTTCTGGGGGATTTTTTTGCATTTTGAACCGCTATACCCGGATGGTATTTTAACATTTCATACACGCCCGTGCAGCAAAAATCACGTTTAACGGGGGATATTTTTTTTTTGAGATGGCAATACTTTTATACAGGAAAACGGATGAACCATCTTGTCAAAAAAAATTAAAACAAATACCATGAAACGGCTTACTTTTTTTATGCTTCTCTGCTGCCTGGCCTCCGGAGCCTTTGCAGCAAATCCCATTGTGGGAGAGCGGGCGCTGAAATCTTTTCATGCCTTGTTCAGCAATGTACAAAATGTAGTTTGGATCTCGGGCAAAGAATACAGCGATGTCTCATTCAAAGCAGAGGGTAAACTGATGAAAGCCCGGTTCGACAATGCCGGTAACCTCATTCAAACCATCCGCTATTATAAAGAAGAGGGGTTACCGGTATTTGTGCGGCAACGGATCCGGAAGCAATACAAAGGCTGCGAGATCTACGGCGTAACAGAGCTGTATACAAAAGATGCCCTTACATACACCTTTTCGCTGCGCAATGACCGGCATTTGTTTGTTGTACTGGCCGATCTGAACGGCGAGGTGATTTCCTCAAAAAAATATACCCGTTCCGAACCATAGGAGCCAGTGTCTAAAAATCTTCCCTGTAAAAGAAGCGGTAACTGGTTACAAACCGGGGTCGCTTCTTTTTATATTGCTTAATGTGGGACCGGGTTATTGGTTGTTCAAAGTATTCCACTTTTCAGCAGTCATTTCAAACCGGATTTCACCTTTTCCGTGTGAGCCGGTTGCCGTCCAGCCGGCTTTCCGGTAAAAAGCCTCGGCCCTGGTGCCGGGTGCAGTACCCAGCCAAACGGTTTGTGCTGTCTGCATAAAATACCAGTTCAGCATAACATCATGCAATTGTTTTCCAATCCCTTTCTTTTCGTATTCCGGATGTACAAACAGGGCCCATATATTATGTGCTTTCAGATCAGCGATTGAAAATCCCACCACCCGGCCGCTCGTTTCATAAACCCAACCTTTTCCCCGTTGTGTTAAAAATTCCGCACAGTCCTGGTCCGTTACCAGGCTGGGATTGGAAAGTGTATTTTCTTTCACCGCATTGCGAACAACCTGTATTTGCGGAATATCACTGGTTATGGCTTCTCTGATCATTGCTGTTAACGGTTTACTGCTCCACAAAGGAAATTTTATTGTAATGTATCAAAATAAATGGTTCCGGCAAGCGGCTACCGGTAAGGCGGGCACCCATGGTTCTGACTGCGCACCTGTTGAACACCCTTTGGGCTCCGGCAGCTCGCCATCCCTCGTAAAAATGGCCGGATTATTTTATCTTCGGTCCGTATCATGAAATGAATCTTCTACCCGCTTATGAAATCGAAACTGGTATTCTTCCTGCTGCTGATCATCGCATCAATGGCAACCGCGGCGCAAAAGGCCGTCGTACATCATGTGCTTACGCATAACCGCGCTACCATCATCTGTGATCCGTCAAAGGGCGAAAAAGCCTATCCCGCCTGGGGTGTTTTTCCCGCGGAAAACGTTCCGGTGCGTAAAGTAACCATGCACCTTACCCTGGGCAGTCCGGACAGTTTACTTACCGCCCACTGGGATTACCTGGATCATATTGTGCTGCGCCGGAAGGGCGGAACGGATGGACCCCGGTTGGATTATGAACTGGGCAGGATGCTTACCCCTTACGGTAGTGTATACAACAAGGGTTGGAGCTGGAAATGGCAGGTAGATGTTACCGATTTTTCATCCTGGCTGCGCGATAGTGTGGAGATCGTGTACACACATACCGGCTATGAAAACAATACGGTAGGCTGGGCGCTGACCATCGATTTTGAGATCGTCTCCGGCCCGCCGGTGATGACGCCTCTGGGCATTGTACCCCTCTGGAATAAAGGATATAAATACGGCGACTCTACGGAAAAAATCGAAGACCACCTGCTGCCCGTTAGCTATACCGCCGCTCCCGGAGCCGGCATCAACCGTATCCGTATTCAGCACACGGGGCATGGAATGGACCGGCCCTGCGGATGCAGCGAGTTTTGCAGTCGCTGGCGGGACTTGAAGCTGGACGGCCATATCATCGATCACCGCAATATGTGGAAGGACTGCGGCGGCAATCCCCTGTACCCGCAGGGCGGCACCTGGATCTACGACCGGGCGTACTGGTGCCCCGGCGATCTCCAGGAACCGGATGTGATCGACGTACCGGTAAAACCCGGCCGGCATGAGGCCGCGCTGCAGATGGAGCCCTATACCGCCACCGGCAATATACAGGCCGTGGAAAATATTTCAGCCTATTTGTTCCAGTATTCCGCACCGCATCAAAAAACCGATGTGGCGCTTGAATCCATTATGGTGCCCAGCGATGAACAGCGGTTTTTCCGGCTGAATCCGGCAAGCTTTACGCCGCGTATATCCATACGGAACCTTGGCGCAGATCCCCTGCGTTCGCTTACGATCATATACGGAACGGAGGGCTTTGAGAAAAAAACGTTTCGATGGAAAGGGCTGCTTCCGTTCAATAAAACCGAAGAGATCTTATTGCCCGGAGAGATCTCGGAAAAAGACGGAGTCAACACCTTTAGCGTGGAGCTGACCAACCCCAACGGGAAAAAAGATGCCTGGACCGGCGATAATACCCGGAGCGCTGCGTTTACGGCCCCGGTAAAATTACCTTCAGACTTCGTTATACAGCTGCTTACCAATAATAAACCTAAGGATAACAGGGTTTACCTGGTAAATAACAAACAGGATACCCTTTTTCAGAAAACACCGGCACAGCTGGAGGCAAAAACCCTCTACACCGACACGGTACGCCTCGCTGCCGGTAAATATACCCTGGGGCTTACCGACAGCGCCGGTGACGGACTGGAGTTTTGGGCAGAGCCCCGGAATGGCGACGGATACCTGCGTCTGTTTGATATGAAGGGGAACCTCATTCATTCATTTGAAAGCGATTGCGGCAATGGCGAAATCCTCAGCTTTAAAGCCATCCCCGGTTTTGTTCCGGATACCACTGTTGCAAAACATGCCTTTTCGCTTTACCCAAGATCGGTAACCGACCAAACCCAGCTCAGCGTGGTATCTAACAAGTTAAGTGATATGACCGTTGTAATTACCGTTGATGGCGTGGTTTGGCAGCGGCATGAATACAAGGCTGTTAAAAATGCTGTTTTTAATTACGACCTTACCCATCTTCCGGCCGGAAGAATTGTGGTAGAGGCTTTTATGAATGGCGTAAGCCGGTTTAAAGGGCGGATTAATAAACGGCCGCGGTAGGAGTGACCGGGTCTGCCGGCCTTCTTCATACAGAACAGTATCGTACCGCCATGCGGGGAAGGGGCGGAGCCGAGCATGCGCGCTTGCGTTGGTGCCTCCTGCAACGGACCCTGTTTGGCGATCCCGTAAATCCTTTTTAATTTTAATAAAACATTGTTGTGATGCCCGCAAAAACCCAAACCACCCGGATTGCCACCGCGTTTCTTGAATACGAAAAGTTAAGGGCCGACATCAACCAGATGGAGGATGAGGTGGCACAGTTAAGAGCCAACAGGGATCAGTTGCTGCAACCGGCCGATCGTGCGCTTACCGACCTGGTGGCCCAGGAGATCGTTGATTACGATGAGCAGATCATCCGGAAAGAAACCACCATCAACCAGTATGAGTTTGAAATGGAGAAGGCCGTAACCTTCCAGGAATCCGTTTTTGCCCGGATCGGGGTGGATAAGGCCATCCATGTGGTAAGTCTGAACAAAGAGGACTTCCACATTTACCGCAATGATAAGAACCTGTTTTCGAGGGAGAAGGAACCGAAGTCGCTGTTGTAGTTATATGGGGGGTGATACCCGGGGGAATTATATATATATCAGGATGAGAAGTTTCGTGAGGAAATGATTCCATGAAGCACGCAATAAAAGGAGTAAAACCAAGTAACATCCGTGCACAGTCCGCCGTTACTTAAGCGTAGCCGAGACGGGCGCTATACAGTCTGCATTGAAACAAAAGCCTAACACAATAAAAAGTAACGGCTATTGCGTAGGGCAGTTTTTTACTTTCCTGGCGGCTGATCTGGACGAGAATGGGACACGAATCATTGCCGTGGCGACAATACAAGTAACAGCATAGCACAGATCAGCTAGGCACGACCCGCCATAGACTACAGACCTGCGCCAGAAGGGGCTTTTCTACCAAGATCAGCTGACTGAGTGGGCTTTGTCACTTGTCCATCCTTCATTTATCAAAAGTTCATCAAAAGACATTGCAACGACTATGCATAGCATATGAAGCGAGGGCAATAAGATACGTAGCTAACAATAACAGATTAGCACAGGTCGGCTGTCACACTTACTTTTTGCCGCAGACCTGCGCTAGAAGGGTTATAATAACCGTGCATAAGACGAATACGTTATACTAAGCAGCTAACAAGTAAAAAACCAGCACAGGTCAGCGATCGCACCTGGCCATGCTACAGACCTGCGCGAGAATGACAAAATCAATTTAAAGACAGCCACCGGCAAATGCTTCCTATTAAACAGACTGGCAACAAAAAAACAGGCATGCCTGTTTTTTTCAATTCTATTTACTATATTGTAGTAAAATTATATACCAAACAAAACCCTTTAAAAAGTGCTGTCATCAGCAACGCATTGCCAACAAAAGCTATCTGTAAAACACGTTATTTTTAAAACCGGCACAATGCCTCACTAAATTATGAACAGCTTAACACCCCTCTACAACCTGCCACCGGAATGCACTGCCTTTTTATGCAAAACATTTGGAGAACCAGTCGCTATTAAAAAACACTCCACAATCAGGGTCCTGATTTTCGACGGCATTACCGTTATCATTTCAAAAAATGGCGGTGATCCGATCAAACTGGTATCAGAAATGCCTGCTATTGCAAATAGCAGGACCATTTTGATTGTTGACAAACTATCCCCCATATCCATACGTCGGTTACTTCAATACAACCTCCTGTGTTTTATCGATTCCGATGATTTAACAGCCCAGGTATTGGAAACAGCCTCAAAAGCTTGTTTCACGGAGAATTTATTCATCTCAAAAACCATTCTTCATGTATATAAAAATACAGCCCGTTCCGGGAAAATCGTTACACTGTCAAAGAGAGAACTCGAAGTCATACGGTTAATTAGCGAGGAGCTAACGACCAAGGAAATCGCATCCGAATTATTTCTCAGCAAAAGAACCGTTGACACGCACCGACAGAATTTAATGAAAAAGTTGAACGTACGGAATAATATCGGGCTCGTTAAAGCAGCCATCCTCAACAACCTGGTCTATCATTATATACTTTTCCTAACGATGCTAACGGTCTAAAAACCGGTCATAAGGAAACCGGCTTCCATTTTTACCAGCCCGGCTCATATTTAATTCTGATGCTACGCAAAAAGACGGTAGTACCACACAGGCAGACTACTCAATAACGATACCGCACAGGTCAGCTATCGCTCTAAACTTCGCTACAGACTTGCACTAAATGGGCATCAACAGCTTCACTTCAGGATACCGGTCAAAATCAAAAACCAGGTCTTCTAAAGTAGTCAATGCTTTTACATCCTTAATACCATGCGCATTATTCCAAAGAATGAAGCGAGCGACACAGTCTTTATATTTCATTGGATTTGCTTGCTTTTATACCGCACTCTGATTTTTAACCTCCCAATCGTCTTAGTTGTCTATAAGCGGATTAAAGTTAGGAAAGTTTCTTCCGAATCCAAACGCAATAAGAATTCCTTTTCTAAATTTATATCTCGCCAAGTAAGCACTTAAACCGGGAAAAGACTCTTCATTATATACACCTTGTTTCAATTCGTATACATCATATTCATCTACTGTCTTTTTTGTCAGTAAACGTTCGGGGATCAGCTGAAAAAAATCTTTCAAAGCTATACCCAACCGGATGTGATTATTCGTATAAAAATAATCGAAGGAGGAGGGATATTTTTTTCTGCTCACATTATTGATATCGCTTAAATATCCTACTTCAAAAAACTGACAGCAAGCATTTCCCGGGAATACCATGCACCGCAAATACTCTTTCCTTGTTTTCGTAGTATAATAAACAGATGGGTAATCTGCCTCAAAGTCTAGTCGCAATTTTTTGCCAAAGCTACTACCAAATGTGTTTTTAATACTTTGAACAGAATCATACGCAATCTTCGCGTTTAAAATAGAATCTCGTTCAAACTTTCTGACTTCAGGTCTGTATACAGTTCTTGTACGATTAGTAAAAAAGCTTGATAGCGCCTCCAGGGAAAAAACCAATAAACCGAATATAAGCAATCGCATTAATAATGTGTTTTACTGCCAAGCTGTGACTTTACATTGGCATTGTTTTTAATATTTACGTTTAAATTAATTGATTTATGATTTTGAAAATACGCCGACATGGTATTATAAAATCCAATGACCTGATTGTGCCCTCCTGATAATCCAACACATCCTTCAGTACTGGTTTTCACAACTCTTGTCCCATAGTTAATTCGTTGAACGGGATGAATTCTAAAATCTCCTCTACCAGAAATGCCAATTGACCTATTGGGGTCAAGTACCATTTTAAATCCAAATCCCTTTTCATCACTGAATTGATTTCCAATTTGGGGCTTTAAAGCGGTATACTGACCATTGGGAAGCAATCCATTATACATTGGACCACTCAAGGCTTCATATGAAGCAATTTGCGCGCTTCTTCCATTATCAAACTTAGAATAAACATTCACGTATCCCTCTCCCATTTGGCGAATTTTACCGTCAGTGGTAACATCTTTAGCTTCGCCCACAAAGTCTAATGATAAACTCTGTTCTCTAGCAATCATATCTGTTTTAGTAGATGCTTCCAAATTATCTAAGTATTTTGTCACTCCGCTTACAAATCCATTCGCTATCGCCTGATTATCAAAGTCAGCCTCGCTATAATTTGTATTCATGTAATTATTGTACGCTATTTCATCGACCATCATTCTCGTTACAGCACCAGCATTATTTATTACACCGATTTCCTCCCCGTTCATGCCATAATATACTGTAGTATCACCTAAAAAATCAGTATTTAAAATAGGATTATTGCTCATTGCAACATATTGACTTTCAAATTGCACTACTTTGGGGTCAGGTTGCCAAAACCGCCCTATTTGGGGGTCTAAATTTCGATAAAAAGCATCATATTGGTTTAACCCTAACTCTTTTGTTTGCTCTATCCCGTTAAATTTATATTTATTTTCTACAGTTCCCGCATTCTGATAACCAATATTCTTCATCGTCAATCCGAACGGATAATAATGTGTCTCTTCCAGCAGGGTCTTGTTTTCATTGATCATCGACCGCACATTGCCCAAATGATCCTTCAGGAAGTAGTCTGCCGTAAAGGCTGTACCATTCGGACGGAACCGGCCCTCCTCCATCGCTACATGCTGTAATACATCATTTTCAAAGATCATTCCCCCCAGATAGGTCGTTGTCTTTTGCCCCTGAACGGCATCATAGACGGTTTTACTCACCTTGTTACCCGCCGCATCATACTGGTAGGCAATACCGCCTTTATCATCCACATAGATCAGCTCCGGTAAATTTAGCATATTATAGCTGATCATGCTGATGTTTTTGTTCAGGTCCTGGGTAAGGTTTCCGTTGGCGTCATAGAAGTAGTCGTTATTCTCCCCGCTAATGCCGTCATGAAAATCACCCAGGTTGTATTGCGTCGTTTGAGCATCTTTTACTTTTAATAACTTATTGCTACCCGGGT
>JAGIAT010000017.1 GCA_017744715.1 Niabella sp.
TCGGCCTCCCTTTTTTTATTTACATACATATTTTTACCGGACACCAGTAGTTTAAAGTTCAACGTTTGCTTCCGTTGATGCTCGGAGCAGGATTCTTAGTTTAGGAATCTGAAAACTGAAAACTGATATCTGAAAACTGAAAACTGATATCTGAAAACTGAAAGGCAGGTTTAATGTTTCAGGTTTAAAGTTCAACGTTAGCTTCCGTTTGATGCTCGGAGCCGGATTCTTAGTTTAGAAAAACTGAAAACTGATAACTGATATCTGAAAACTGGATATCTGAAAACTGATATCTGATAACTAAAACGCACCGGCTAATACCTTCTTCATCATAATATCTGTTTGTTCTTCATCGCCCAGTTTAAAAATGTGTTTATCAAACGCCGCAAACCCATTCTTTTTGTAAAAGCGGATCGCTTTTTGGTTTTCTTCCCAAACACCCAGCCAAAGGTATTCGAGGCCTTTATCCCTTGCCACCTGAAGCGCTTTGTCATAAAGCAGTTGTCCTACCTTCTTACCCTGAAATGACTGGAGTACATAGATCCGCTCTATTTCAAGCGACCGGTTGTCCTTTATCTCCGTTTGGGCACTGCCCGTATTTAATTTTAAGTAGCCGACAACCTCCTGACCCAACAGCGCAAAATAAAATTCGGAATGCCCGTTCTCCAGTTCGCTTGTAAGTTTTGCCGCCGAAAAACCTTCCTCCAGGTATTTCAACATGTTTGCTTCTGTATTTGAAGCTGCAAAAGTCTCTGAGAATGTTTGCCGGCCGATCCGCTGCAACAGCAGTACATCATCCGGAGCAGCTTTTTTTATTGTTATTGTTTCCATTGTACAGGGTTCTTTAACGGGTATGCTTCGCCGTCAGTTATATAACCACACGGCTATTAAAAGGTTTATGCAACGGGTTGTTCGCAGCAGTCCCTTACGGTTTCGGGATGCTCACTCCGGCAGGTCAGGAACATCGTGTAAGCAGGTGTGCGAAGCATACATCATACATCCGCAGGTTGCGCAAACATACCGGTGCGGGCAAAAAAAAGCCGTCTTCAAAAGTACGCATCATGCACCTTTGAAGACGGTTTTATACAGCTTGTTTATTTAATGATCTTGAAAAACCGCTTCCAGCGGGGACCGTTTTCATAACTGAACCAGATCATTGCCGCTTTTCCTACTACATGATCTTCGGGTACAAACCCCCAGTAACGGCTATCCTGCGACTTATGACGGTTGTCGCCCATCATCCAGTAATAGTCCATTTTAAAAGTATATTTATTGGTGGCCACACCATTGATCACAAAACTGCCGTTTGGATTTTCAACCAGACTGTTCTTTTCATACACCTGTATGGCCCGGCGGTACAGCGCTATATTTTCGGGGGTGAGGGTAACGGTTGCGCCCTTTTTGGGGATCCAGATGGCTCCGAAATTATCCCGGTTCCATTTGAAATGTACCGTATCAAAGGGGAAGGTACCCTGCTCCGCATAATGCGCCGGGTAGGTGTCTTTGGCAATGCTATTCGGATCCACCACCGAAAGTTTTCTCAGGATGTCAAGTTCCGGGAGCGTGAGGTTGATCATATAGTTGCCGCCGCTCATCATGCCAAAATCAGGCCCCGTGCCTTCCATATTCAGCCTTATACCCGATTCCCGCAGGAAGTCGTCATCAATGGGCGCATTATTTTTGGTGCGGAAGAAATAAAAAGTAGCAGATGTAGGCGGCACATACCCCGGCTCATTGTTGATATATACAATACCGTCTACGATCTTTAATGAATCACCGGCCACTCCGATACAGCGTTTGATATAGTTGTCGGTTTTATCAACCGGGTGTACGGCCAGCGGCTGAAACTCCGGATTGTTCAATACCTGCTCGCGGCCATAAAGTCTTACAAGGGTGGAATAAGGCTGGAAAGACTGGTAGCCTTCCTTGTTCACGACCGTGTCTCCCTCAGGGAAATTGAACACCACACAATCGTTTCTTTTTACCGGTGATGCAAACCAGCGAATATACGGAAGCTGTACCAGCGTGGTATAGGATTTGGCACTGCTTCCGGGGAGGTAATTATGTACAAAAGGAACAGAAAGCGGGGTATTGGGGATCCGCGGTCCGTAACTGAATTTACTTACAAAAAGATAATCGTTGATCAGCAGTGTTTTTTCCATTGAGCTGGATGGAATCACGTATGCTTCAAAAATAAAGATGCGGATGAGGGTTGCGGCTACAACGGCAAAGATCGCGGCGTCCACCCATTCCCTCCATCCGGGTTTCTGGTGGTGTTTAACGCCTTCGGCCTTAATAAAGCGGGCATCTTTATTGCGTGCGAGCCAGGGAAAATAAAAAGGAGCAAATAAGGCGGCAAAGAAATGATCGGCAAAGGAAAAGCGACAGAACACTTTTGCAAATTCGATAAAGATACCCGGAGTGATAAACCAGCCCACAACCGGAATAAACTGCCAGAATACCCAGTGTTTGGGCCGCCCCGTAATTTCCTGCATCACCCAGGTATTATAGAAGGGAATATACGCTTTCCAGGATGCCTGTCCTGCTTTCTTAAACAGCGGAGCCAAACCAAAGGAGGGAAGAAAGACCAAAAGGGTGCTGATCAGATAGACAATAAATAAATGGTACAGTGGCATCGGTTCAAACTTTTTTAATCAACAAATTTATTGTAAAGGGGGCAGATTGTGCCTTTTTGCTTTACAGAATTAACAATTTAACGGCTTCCAATAAAAGAGGCTGCCCCCAAATATATGGAAACAGCCTCTTAGCGATAGCAAAAATCTTTATTTGCGCTTTTTAACTGCTGGTTTTTGAGATGTGCCGCCCTTTTTTTGGTAGGTATCGGCAAGTTTAACGGCTTCGTAGGCATTTATAATGCCGCCGGTTGTAGACAATTCAGAAAGGGAAACCAAGGCTCCGTTTTCCGGATTGGTTACTTTTTCGGCTGGTTTTACCACGGACCGTTCGATGATCTCTTTTACCTGTACGGCGCTGAGTTCCGGATAATAGCTCATGATCAACGCGGCCAACCCGGTAACCACCGGGGCCGCCATACTGGTACCCTGTTGGTTGCCGTAAACCGTACCGCCCGGCAGCGTGGAATAGATCTGTACGCCCGGCGCAAAAACATCTACTTCTTTCTTTCCGTAATTGGAGAAATTGGCCACCAGCCCGCTTTTGGCATCCGGCCCGCTGGCTCCAACAGTGATCCAGGATGCAGGCCTGCTTTTATCCAGGTAGTAGGCCGAAGGAAAATTGAAGGTGGTGTCATTGTTCTGCTTATCGTTTCCTGCAGCATGGATTAACAGCACCCCTTTCTCAACGGCATATTTAACCGCATCATCCACCCATTTTTTTTCGGGAGAGAAGCCTTTACCAAAGCTCATATTGATCACACGGGCACCGTTATCCACCGCATAGCGGATGGCCAATGCGATATCTTTGTCGTGCTCGTCACCATTGGGTACAGCGCGTACGGCCATAATCTGCACATTATCGGCCACGCCATCCATACCAAGATTATTCATTCTTGCCGCACCTACAATACCCGCCACATGTGTACCATGCATGGCCGATTCATCATCTACGGTAAGATTATTATTCCCGTAATACCGGTCATTGATGTCGTTATAGTTGTCTTTTACCACTTCATTGCGGTATGCGGCCGGCGCCTGCTTCTTGTTGTTCATTTTCTCTACATCCCTTTCCACCACTTCGATCAGGTCCTTATTGGTAAGATCCTCGCTGTTGTTATCTTTGCTGAAAGCGGTCAGGAAGGCTTTGAACTGGTTGGCATTAACAGTGGTTGCCCGGTAGCCGGAGAGATCTTTTACCGTATATTTTTCTTTTTTCAGATCAATGCGGATGATCTCATCACCGGTTTTCATCATTTTGAGCGCCCGCTCCAGGAACACATCATCAGATCCGCTTTCGTCGGGTTTAAATACGTCGTCCTTCGCGCGCAACCAGGTTTTATAGGCCTCTTGTTCAGTAGCGGGAACCTGGTCGGCAGTTTTGCCGTCGTATTTGCTCTTTAAACTCCAGTAAACCCGGGCGGCTTCATAAGAATCCTTGGTCACATTGGCTTTTCCATCGCGACTGCCGATAAAATTCCAGCCGTGCACATCATCAATATACCCGTTTTTATCGTCATCGATCCCGTTACCGGGAATTTCGCCCTTATTGGTCCATAACACCGGGCGAAGGTCTTCGTGCGCGGTATCGATACCCGAATCTACAATGCCGGCAATTACCGGTGTGCTTTTTTTGTTCTTCGATTTCAGGAAATCATAGGCTTTATCAAGGCTGATGCCATAATAGCCATCGGTTTTCAGATCTTTCAGGTGCCATCCTTTCGGAACCTCGGATTGCGCATAACCTGTCATCAGCAATGTGCTTGCCAACAGGGCCAAACCGGTTTTTTTCAACGATTTCATCATGTATTATCTAGATTGAGTTTTCGAATGCAAAAGCTGCAAATTTAACGGATCATGTTTAAAGATTATCTTAAAAGAGTCCTCTTTAACGCCGGATCAATCCTTATCATGTACGATGTGGTATAGAATGGATCCGTTGCACTTTTGTATTTCTTTAAGTAATATTTATCAGTTACAGGTCGAACCGGATTCCCTGCGCCAGCGGCAGGGCGGTACTGTAGTTGATGGTATTGGTCTGCCGCCGCATGTAATTTTTCCAGGCATCGCTGCCGCTTTCCCTTCCGCCACCGGTTTCTTTTTCACCCCCAAAAGCTCCGCCGATTTCGGCGCCGGAAGTACCGATGTTTACATTGGCAATACCGCAATCGCTGCCCGCAGCGGAAAGAAATTGCTCCGCTTCCCTCAGGTTAAGGGTCATAATGGCAGACGAAAGGCCCTGCGGAACCGCATTCTGCAGGGTGATGGCTTCATCCAGTGTCTGGTATTTCAGCAGGTATAAAATGGGAGCGAAGGTTTCCTGTTTAATGATGGAAAAATGAGGTTCGGCTTCTGCTACACAGGGTTTTACGTAACATCCGCTTTCATAGGCCGCACCTTCCAGCACACCGCCCTCCACCAGGAAGGTTCCACCCTCTGCGCGGCATTGATCAATGGCATTCAGGTATTGTGTTACAGCCCCGGTATCGATAAGCGGACCAACATGGTTTGCCGGATCCAGGGGATCGCCGATCTTTAATTGTGCGTAAGCCTGCCTTAATTTCTCTTTTACGGTTTCATAAACAGCTTCATGGATAATGAGCCGCCGGGTAGTGGTGCAGCGCTGCCCGGCGGTACCCACCGCACCAAATAATGCCCCGGTGATCGCAATATTAAGGTCGGCGTCCTTTGAAATGATAATGGCATTGTTGCCGCCGAGTTCCAGGAGAGAGCGGCCCAGCCGTGCGGCTACCGTGGCCGCAACAGCCTTACCCATGCGGGTAGAACCCGTTGCGGAAATAAGCGCTACCTGGGTATCCCGGGCCAGCCATTCGCCGGCGGAGCTTCCTCCGGAAATTAAATTGCAGACACCCTCGGGAACGTTATTGGCTTTGAATATATTAGCTACAATTTTCTGACAGGCCACCGCACATAAGGGTGTTTTTTCTGAGGGTTTCCAGATGCAGGTATTGCCACAAACCAAGGCAAGCATGGCATTCCAGCTCCAAACAGCTACGGGGAAATTGAAGGCAGAAATAATGCCTACTACGCCCAGGGGATGGTATTGCTCGTACATCCGGTGTCCCGGCCGTTCGCTGTGCATGGTAAGGCCATAAAGCTGCCGGCTGAGCCCCACTGCAAAATCGCAGATATCGATCATTTCCTGTACCTCACCCCAACCTTCCTGGAGGCTTTTGCCCATTTCATAAGATACCAGCCTGCCCAGTGCATCTTTGTGTACCCGCAGGGCATCGCCGATCTGGCGTACTACATCGCCGCGCCGCGGTGCAGGCCAGCTGCGCCATTCCGTAAAAGCCAGCTGTGCCGTTGCTACCACTTCGCTATAACCGGCAGGCGTGGTAGCCGCCACAACGCCGATCTGCCGGCCGTCAACCGGTGAGCAGGAGATGATATCGTCAGATAGCGGCCCCAGCCAGGTGCTGCCGGTACTGGTGCCCTGGTTGTTTTTTTCAATGCCCAGTGTTTTTAAAAAATCCATAGTTGTGATTTTGATCGGGGAATTTACGAAAAATAAACGGGAGTCATTTGCCACAGAAGCACAGAACCGCTGAAGTTTTTTAGTACCCGGGTGTTCGATGATTTTTGTAAGGGGGCTACCGGTTATTGATCCCGTTGTTTTTTCCTGTTTTAATTGCAAAAAATGAAAGCCGTTGCATCATTACGTGACTCGTTATCTGTATTTGTTACAGGATTGCGGTTCGAACGGGAATGAGCAAACAGGCGTTGAAGCCGTATATTATTTCTGGGTTTCAGTGTTTCTGTGGCATAAAAGAAGCAACAACCGGTGATGATTTTCCGTTGATTTCCTGTAAGTTTGACGTATCTACTGAACATAAAATCAATGAAGTCATATGAGTGAAAAACGTATACGGATATTGGTGGCCGGTTGCGGAAATATGGGCAGCTCGCATGCAGCGGCCTATCATCAGATGGAAGCATTTGAGATCTGCGGGCTGGTATCCAGGGGCAATAGCAACCAGGAACTCAATGAAAAACTGGGAACCCGCTATCCGCTTTATCCGGATTATTACGAAGCGCTTGCGGAAACGAAGCCAGATGCGGTTTGCATTGCTACCTACCAGGATACTCATGAGGCCTACGCCATAAAAGCGCTGGAAGCCGGAGCTCATGTATTCATTGAAAAACCGCTGGCAGATTCTGTTGCCGGCGCCGAACGGGTGGTAGCGGCGGCCAAAAAGCACCAGCGGAAACTGGTGATTGGTTATATCCTGAGGCATCATCCTTCCTGGAAGAAATTTATTGAGCTGGCCTCGGGGCTGGGCCGGCCGCTGGTAATGCGGATGAACCTGAACCAGCAAAGCAGCGGTCATGCATGGCAGGTGCATAAAAAATTCCTGTCCAATATGAGTCCTATCGTGGATTGCGGTGTGCATTATATCGACGTTATGTGCCAGATGACACGGTCTAAACCGGTGCAGGTAACCGCCATCGGCGCGCGGCTTTCGGATGCTGTTCCGGAAGATAATTACAACTATGGCCAGCTGCAGCTCCGGTTTGAAGATGGTTCCGTAGGCTGGTATGAAGCGGGCTGGGGGCCCATGATCAGTGAAACGGCTTTTTTTGTAAAAGATGTGATCGGTCCGAAGGGTTCGGTTTCCATCGTTGCCAGGAACGCAGGCGGAGCGGGGGCCTCTTCCAATATTGATGCGCATACGAAAACAGAGTCTATATTATGGCATCACGCGGATATCGATGCCGGCGACCGGTTTACAAAAAAAGATGAATGGATCGATATGCAGGATGAGCCGGATCACCAGGAATTGTGCAACCGGCAGCAACGTTATTTTTACGATGCTATTGTAACAGATGCCAACCTTACCGATCATATGAATGATGCGGTAAACAGCCTGCGGATCGCATTTGCCTGCGACGAATCGGTGAAAACCGGGCAGGTGGTTTTTTTATAGCAACACAACCTTCTGCAGGTAACAAAACGGTGACCCGGTTGATATACGGATGAAAATGCAATTCATCAATCAAAATTCGTATATCATGAAAAAGCTGTTCTTTTCAATGCTGCTGCTTCCGGGCACTATAACTGTGTTTGCGCAAAAGTCTGTTGTTAATACCGCGGCTGCTATCGGCAGCACTATGTCATCAATGCCTGCACGATTATCCATGACGCCGACCACAACAAGGCAAACACAGGGTGTGACTTTTGGTGAAAAAGTAAGCCAGGGTATGCAGGCGGCCGGCGCTGCTAATGTTAGAACCGGCAATAGACTTTACAAATGCGACTATTGCGGTGAACTGTTTGAAACGGATGAGCAGATGCTGGACCACCAGGTTGATTGCAAAAAGGCACATCCCAATGCCAAAAATATCAGCGAAAAAGGACTAAAAAGGCAGGAAGCCGCAGACGGCGGGGGCAGAACGTATACCGGTGGACGTAAGAATGAATGGTAGCAAGCAGGAAGAGGGAAGTCCTGAGCCGGGCATTTTGTGTGGGAAATACGTTTTTGTATAAGCTGAGAATGGTTCAGGCATGCCTGTTCACTTCTCTTATTTCAGCCCGCTCATTGTACCGGTATGTGAGCAGTTGAACAATACCTGGCAGCGGAACAACGGTGGTGATGGCGGTGTTATTTTTCATAGAAACAGTAATGAAAACAATGACCAGAAAACGGCATCTACGCATCATTTTTTCTGTTGCCAGATAAAGCGCCGGAGGCCTTTGCTGAATAAAAAGAGGCTGCCCGTTTTTGGAACAGCCCCTTTTCCGTTATCGCTTCAGTGATCGTCTGTTCACTGTAAAACTTTTACTGTAAAACTTTTACTATAAAACTTTTCACTATAAAACTTCTCACTATTATTTCTCACCCAGGTCTTTGATCCGCAGGTTCCGGAATTTTACATAGGAACCATGTCCCAGGAACCCGATATGGCCTGCTTTATTCAGCAACCCCGGATGTTTCTTATGATCCGGTGTATCGGTATTATTTTTACTCGCCTTGGCGATATCGCCGTCTACGATGGTCTTGCCGTTCAGGATCACGGTAATGTGGTTGCCTACCGCTCTTACCTCCTGGTAATTCCATTCGCCCACCGGTTTTAAATATCCCCGCAGGGCAGGAATGATTCCGTAAACGGAGCCATGGTACTGGTAAGGTTGCAGTTCTTTGTAGATGGGTGCTTCATTATCCAGGATCTGCAATTCCATGCCTTCGTAAGCAGCATCACCGGTTAACGGAGCACGGATGCCCAGGCCGTTGTTGGCACCTGGTGTTAACTGGAATTCGAAACGCATTACAAAATCACTGTATTCTTTTTCTGTATACACATTCCGGTTGGCACCTTCCGGAACGGCAATAGTGGGGTCGCAAATGATATTTCCGTCTTGCGCAAAATACCCCTCGGTATTGCCGGTCCAGCCCTTCATATCTACGCCGTTAAACATAGGAACGAATCCTTCTTTCTTTTCCTGTTCGCTCAGTACGTAGGGTTGCGGACGGGGAATTTCGCGTACATATACATCACGGAATTCGAGCCGGGTACCATGGGCTTGCAGTTCAATCGCCTCTTTGGAAAAGATGGGGATATTGCGATCCCAGTAATTTTCCAGTATGGTGTTGTTGGTAACCAGCTGGCCGTTCAGGTAAACGGTTACTTTGTTGCCAACCATTTTAATGCGGAAGGTATTCCATTCGTTGATCGGATTATCGGCAAAAACCAGGGGGGTACTCCGGTTTTTCTTGTTGTTGTACAGTCCGCCGGAGCCTACCTGCGCACCAACATCGGTACGCGAAGAATCCCAGGTTTGCACCTGTGGCGATCCTCTTAAGTACACACCGCCATCACCTTTTGCTTCCATCCTCCAATCCACAAACAATTCAAAATCCTCATACATTTTGGCAGACACCAGGTTGTCGAATCCCTTGCCGTCGAATACCAGCACGCCGTTCTCTACCCGCCAGTCCCTGCGCATTTGCGCATCGGCTTTTTGTTGGGCTTCGGCTAATTGCTGGGCGGTCATTTTTGCCCGCGTCAGCGGATTGCCTACCAGGCCTTTCCAGCCGGAGAGGTCTTTACCGTTGAACATGGAAACATAGCCGGGCTCCTTTGGAAGGCCGGCCAGCTGTTTTACCCATGCAGCTTTCTGATAAGCGGCCTCGCCATCTTTGTTCAGGGAGATTGCTTTGTTTACAATACCTTCTACCAACGGCCCGTAAAGATCGGTATGATCGGTAACGATTGCCAGTACCGCCTGTACGGCGGCTTGCTGCAATGCCGGATCATCTAAGTATTTGGAAACAAATACCAGGGATAATAAAGAGCTGTTGCTGGAGATGCCCCGGAGGATATTTGTTTTCTGGTCGTTGCCGGAAGCCAGGTCCATAGCCTTACGGAACATCAGTATTTTCTGATCCACCGGGTTTTTAGACTGGTTGATACCCGCGATGAAACTGTTGAGGGCCTCATTTTTAAAAGTAGCATTGGCCGGGTCTTTTGCAATATCATAAAGTGCATCCAACGCTGTAAAATCACTCCAGGATGCAAGGGCTTTCAGCGCCGCTGCTTTCTGATCCTGGCCGCCGGTATTGAAGTCGTTCCGTACCACAGCCAGGGCTTCTTTACCACCGATGTCACCCAGCACGGAATAGTAATGGCTTTTGTTGGCACCCGTACCATTCATGAGATCTTTTACCGCTGCAACCTGGTCGGCCTTTGTTTTCTTTTCTTTAATAGCTGCAAATAACGACTGTTGCAGGGCGTCGGTTTCCTCTGCATTGGATGTTTGGTTCAGCAGGCCGGCGATCTTTGCTTCATCGCCCGGTGACGCCACATAAGGCAGCGCCTTTATGGCAGCAAGCCGCACGGCGGCATCACTGTTGGTAACATCCGCAAAAACAGCGGGGGCATATTTTTCGCCACCGCGACGGGCCACAATATCCATCAGCATGGTACGTGCGGTACCGGAAGTTTGAGGCATCAGGGTAGCGGCCTGGCTGGCTACATCGGCACCTTTGATGGTCAGTAATGCATTTTTAGCAGCACCGGCAACAGTAGCATCCCCGGTTTTTATGAGATTGAGCAAGGGGGCAATGGCTTTATCTTCACCGGCACGTGCAATAGCGGCAATAGCTGCCAGCTGCACCTGTTTGTTATTCGAGCCCAGCAAGCCGGTAAGCAGTGGTAACGCGGACTGGTCTTTATGTGCACCAAATACATAGAGAAGGTCTGCCTGCTGATCGGGATCGCTTGCTTTTTTTACAGCGTCCTGTAACTGGGCAGCTGTTTGTGCATCGTAGGATTGCTCCAGCAATGCCACCGCTGCCGCGCGGTATTGTTTATCCGGTGATGAAAGTGCTGAAAGCAGCTCCGGACGGGCATTTTCACCGGCTGTTTGATAAAGCAGGGCCAGGGCTGCATTTTTGAATTGCGCAGGCAGGCCGTTCATAGCCAGCAATGTACGGGCGGTTGTTGCTGCATTTGCTTTTCCGGATCCTGCTGCTGTTTTAGAAAGATAACGCAGGTAGGAGTTCATGGTGTTGGACGCCTCGGCCTTGTAGCCGACCTTTTGTGCTGCTACTTTCAACGTAGCGGCCGATTGCGGGTCGCCGATCGTAGCCAGGGAATATAACAACACTTTTTGTGTACTTACATCCTGGGCACCGGCATATAATTGTTGTAGTTTTTTTGCCGCAGGCGCATAACCCATGTCGCCCAGGGCTTTGATCAACGTGATCTGCTGGCTGCCTTTTGCTGTGGTTAATGCATATAGCAAGGCATTGGCTGCAGTAGTCGTATTTACCCGCACCAATACCCGCGCAGCCGGATCGCTGAGGCGTTTGTTGAGCAGGTATCCTTTTACAACAGGTACCGCTTCATCGCCGGCTACATACTGCAGTTCCTGCAGCAGGAAGTCTTTTACTTCATCGCTTTTGGCGGCTTTGATGCCGTTCGTCAGGGCCAGTGCTGCCGTACGTTTGGCCACACGGTCGGTTCCTTTTCCAAGATATTTCGACAGTCCGCCAATGGCGTAGCGGGCTGCTTCATCGGTACGTTTGCCCGGAGGTTGAACGGCGGCGATAATTTTCCGGTAACCAGGTTCTCCGATGCTCACCAGTTCCTTCATGGCGGCATCCAGTGCTGCCGAGTTTTGCGTCGGCAATTTCATTAAAAGATCGGCCACTTTTGTTTCGGTGGTTCGTACATCTGTTTTTTGCTGCGCAGGAGCGATCCCGGCCAGCAGTAGAAATATAAAAGTTAGTATAGTAAATTTTTTCATCATCTGGATTTTTAGGATCATCAAATAGACCAAGGTCCGCGCATGGGTTGATTAATGAGTGCATTGGCTGCGGCGTCGTTTATGAATTCCAGTTTCACCGGGTCAAATTCCAACGAGCGTCCCAGGCGTACCGCGATGATCGCCAGGTTCACCAGCGTGGCAGAGCGGAAACCGTTGTCTTCATTCAATGCAAATTTCTGGCGGGTTTTTACCGCTTGCGCAAAGTCGGTCAGCTGTGGCTCCGGATCGGGCATCGCCGCCAGCTTTTTATCAAGGTCGGGGATGGTGGTGCGGAAGCCGTTAAACACTTTTCCCTTGGGCCCTTCAATATAGGCCGCATTCGTATCGCGGTTTTCTCCGTCCAGGATGATCTTGCAGCCGTCTTCATAGGTAAGCTCGATACGCTTCCAGGTACCTGCAGCATCCGGGTCCTGCTCCGGAGCATCTACATCAATTCTTACCGGACTGGTATGATCTTTTCCTAAAAAGTATTGCACCGGGTCCAGATAATGTTGTCCCATATCACCCAGTCCGCCGCCATCATAATCCCAATAGCCACGGAAGGTTTGATGTACGCGGTGCGGGTTGTACGGCTTGTAAGGAGCGGGCCCCAGCCAGAAATCGTAATCCAGTTCCTGCGGTACGGGTTGTACATCGAGCACGGTTTTCCCCACCCAGAAAAACTTCCAGTTAAACCCGGTAGCGGCATTTACGGTTACTTTCAGCGGCCATCCCAGCAAACCGCTCTCCACAAGCTTTTTGATGGGTTTTACGGTCGTATTCATCCCGTAGAAATTATCTTTAAAACGGAACCAGGTATTGAGCCGGAACATGCGTTCGTTCTGCTGGATCACTTCCCGAACCCGTTTGCCCTCACCAATAGTGCGGGTCATGGGCTTTTCGCACCATACATCTTTGCCGGCGTTGGCTGCGTCCACACTCATGATACCGTGCCAGTGCGGGGGAGTGGCAATGTGTACAATGTCAATAGCAGGATCCTGCAGCAGCTCGCGGTAATCGTGGTAGGTTTTGGTTCCCTTGGGCGACTTGCCCAACGCATCGTTCAGGTGCTTTTTGTCAACATCGCAAATGGCTACCAGGCGTGCGCCGGGATAACCAATATGACCTTGCCCCATTGCTCCTACACCGATGATGGCCTTTGTCAGCTGGTCGCTGGGCGCAATATGCCGGGGACCTCCCAGTACATAGGACGGCACGATGGTAAATGCCGCAAATGAAGCAGCACTGTTCTTAATAAATTTTCTGCGATTCATATGAATGTTTAATGGCTTTAAGAAGTTAGTAAACCGTTAATGCTGGTTAAAGATAAGCCTGGCAAATAAATAACTAAAATAATCAACGTTGTTTTTTTGTATCTTTTTAATGAAGAAGCTTGTTTGATAAAAATTATTAGTATACTATGGTTACTTATTTTAAAAAATTGCAAAAGTGTGGCTGGAAGGTAGAATGAAATATGCATTTAAAATTTACCGGATATGAGCTCCGGTTTACGCCAAAACATTTATCGCGGAGGCTCCGGTTGCCGTATTGGAAAGCGGCTCTTACAGTAATTTTTCTACCCCGGGGCAACCGCCTCTGTTAGATTTGCATTTTATGATACAAGTACTACTGATTTGAGTCTGGCACACATACTAGAGGGTTGCAGAAGGAGGGAGCGCAATGCCCAACGGCAGCTGTTTCATACCTATGCATCCCGGATGCTGGCCGTGTGCATCCGTTATGTGAAGCGGAAAGAAGATGCCGAGGAACTCATGTTGCAGGGGTTTGAAAAGTTCTTTACACAGATCCATTCCTTTACGTTCCAGGGTGAGGCCGCGTTTGCCGGCTACCTGAAACGGATTATGGTGAATGAATGCCTGATGCTGCTGCGAAAGCGGAAAATTGTTTTTGAGGAGATCGATGATCGGAGTCTGGTGGTAACACAGGATGAAACGCCGGTTGAGCGCCTTTCATCCAAAGAAATTTTTGAGCTGATTTTAAAACTACCGGAAGGGTATGCTACCGTATTTAATCTCTTTGTAGTGGAGGACCTGAGTCATAAAGAAATTGCGCAGTTACTGGGTATTACAGAGGGTACATCAAAGTCGCAGCTGAGCAAGGCCCGGGCGTTGCTACAAAAAATGATAACGGCACATGAAAAATAAGGATCTGCAAATAAGCGATAAGATAAACGCACACCGCATCGGGGATTATGATCCGGAGGCGGGCTGGGCACAGCTGGAAAAACGGTTGTATCCCCGTAAAAAAAGGACCTTAAACTGGAGGTACGCAGCAGCAGCCTGTCTGATCGCAGGTGTAGCCGGAGCGTTTCTTTACCGCAATCATTCCGCCAAAACAGCGGGTAATACGGGCCTGGCCGGTGTGCGGCTAATGGACAAAACCCTGCCAATAGTGATCAATGACAGGATCATACGGCTACCGGCTCTTCCGGGGAAAACGATTATTCAGCAGTTGTTGCAGCGCCACGCCCCGGTTGCAGCGCGGTCATTTGCCAGGGCACAACCGGTTGTTGAAACCCCGGCTCCGTTGCCTGCGGAGCTTACACCGGGTAACGCAGGGCCCTATCCGCATGACCCGCTGCCGGAGATTGCCGCAGTAAAGCCGGCAGCACCTGTGGATAAATCATCCGCTCAGTTGCCTGTTTTGGCAGAAGAAGCATTTGAAGCCGTTGTGAACCTGGAAGCACCCCGGCGTAAAAAAGAAAACCGGTTTTTAAAATACCTGGCTGCAAGAGCCCGGCAGACGGACTATACGGGAGAAAAGCTTTCATCATCAACAACCATCGTTAAATTTTAATTGAATGAAAAAGGGAATTTTATTGGGTGCAGTGTTGCTCATATGCCTGAATTATGTAAATGCCCAAAAGACTTATTGGGAGGTATCGGCCGATATCTTTGAAAATGCGGCACAGCATAAGGGAATTAATCTGGAACTTGGCGGTGGCAACAAATTAACCGTTTATACCAATAACGGCATCACCATCGGGAATGGAATGGATTTCCGGGAGATACTGAAAGCCTTCTTTTTGAATTATGATGTTGTGCGCGACAGTGTAAACGAAGCACTGTCGAACAAATTGCATTTCTTTTATAATCCCGGTGGAAAAAATGGTCTAACCATTATTCCCGGAAAGGTCTGGCAGCAACAATATGTGGTAGTAGACGGAAGTCCTTCCGTAATGAAAACGGGAAAAGATACGGTAAACATCTATCCCAGGAACGCCGGGCAACACACGTCTTCTGTTTTTTCCTTTACCGTAAACCGGGTAGAGGACCTGCGGCTGTATCTTACATCAACCATCATTAATGATTTTATTGCGGCAGTAAATACAGCCATTCATGCGCAGGGGAAAAATTTAAAACCGGCGGTAAGGGGCGCAAATTTTCATACATTCAATTTCAGGTCGCGGTTTTCTGGCACCTATATCTTGAAGAATGGATCGGTGGAAGGCAAGCTGGAACCCGTTGCCGCACATAAAAGCAACCTGTCCCTGTCTGTAGCAGCATCCCTGCAGAATTTTAAAAATTACATGACTCCTGCCTTTAATACCAGTATTGATTTTTACCGGCAAGGAAGTACAAAAGGTGAATATCTCCGGTTTGGTGCTTACTGGGAACCGGTGTTTCTCTTTGACAAAGATGCGGGTGGAAAGCTGCAAACCTTTCGCAACGATTTTGCCGGGATAATTTATGAATACCGCCGGGGCGGCGATAATCACCGGCTGGGATTTTATGCGCCCATCTCCATTGCCTACCTGGTAAGAAGGCGTGGCGATTTTTTTGAAAAGAACACCTTTGATTTTGGGATCGGGGGCATTAAGTATGGGGCCATGACCCTGCGGCCTTCGATGTACTTTAATGATTTACTCAAAAATGTTTCTCCATCGGTACAGGTGTCCGTTAGCTGGGGCCGGTAGGAAAGGGGCTGCTTTTGAAAGTGGCTGGAATGCGTTACGGCCGGTTGTCTCGTTTAAAAATCAAAACCTGCAGTATGGCTGCGGTTCAACTACATATAATAATATCCCGCCGCATAAAAAATGCGCCAATCCGGAGATTGGCGCATTACTGTTATAGAACGCGCTTTAAGCAGGCCCTGCTTATCGCTAACCTAATAATGCCAGCGTACAAAGGCTTCCATTGCCGCGTAGTGCGTAAGCCCAAGGTCTGCATAAATTGTAGCCGTATTGGCATTCCGCTCTTCTGCACGCTGCCAGAACTCGCGGTTATCGGATCCCTGGAAGGGCACCATGTCTTTTTGCGACTGGTGAATAAAGATACCGAACCTTTTTTTCAGTACCTGCTCCGGACTCATCGGGATGGCCATTTCAATGTCTTCGATATTCCATTCCTGCCATGCACCCTTATACAGCCACAGCCAGCAGTCGTTGATCCATTCATCGCCTTCTTCGCGGAGCCGCTGTAATGCAGCTACAACCGCGTTAAAGCACACCAGGTGCGTGCCATGCGGATCGGCAAAGTCGCCCGCGCAATAGATCTGCTGGGGTTTTATTTTGCGCAGTAACTCCATGGTGATCTTAACGTCTTTTTCACCGAGGGGTTTCTTTTCTATGGTACCTGTTTCATAAAACGGCAGGTTCATAAAATGGATATTGCTGTCTGGGATGCCCACGTAGCGGCAGGTAGCGCTGGCCTCTCCGCGGCGGATCAATCCTTTGATCTCGCGGATCGTAGGCGTATCGATCTGGTTGGGTTTTTTTCCTGCCACATATTTGCGGGTTTGCGAAAGGATCTTGGCCGGTTTATCAGAGTCGATCTTCGCGATGCTGTTAAAACCTACAGCAAAATCGAGGAAACGGGTAACAAACTCATCGGTTACGGCAATGTTACCGGAGGTTTGGTATCCTACATGCACATCATGTCCCTGGTCGTGCAGGCGTTGAAACGTACCACCCATGCTGATGATGTCATCATCGGGGTGCGGGGAAAAGATCAGCACGGTTTTAGGATAAGGAGTGGACCGTTCGGGGTGCGAAGGAATTACCGCATTGGGTTTACCACCCGGCCAGCCGGTAATGCTGTCGCGCAGCATATAATATACCTCCAGGTTAATTTCATAAGCATTGCCTTTTTCCACCAGCAGGTCGCTCAGGCCATACTCATTATAATCTTCATTGGTAAGGGAAAGCACGGGTTTCTTCAATTGCAGGGCCATATGGATCACCGCTTTTTTGATCATTTTGGGTGTCCACTCCACTTCCCCGGTCAGCCAGGGCGATTTCAAACGGGTCAGCTCAGATGCTGCCGGCTCGTCTACAATAAAGGTAACATTGGCATGGCTTTGTAAAAGCGATGCGGGTACATGTTCGGTTTCATCCTCTTCCACAGCGGCTTTTACGGCTTTGGCCTTTCCGGCGCCCCAGGCCATCAGGATGATCTGTTTTGATTTTAAGATGGTGCTGATACCCATGGTAACGGCCATCCGCGGTACTTCAGAAATATTGGCAAACTCATAGGAATTGGCGATCCGGGTAGAGTTGTCGAGATTAATAAGACGTGTTTTTGTATAAATACCGGATCCGGGTTCGTTAAAACCGATATGTCCGTTATTACCGATGCCCAGGATCTGTAAATCGATCCCACCGGCTTTTTCGATCAGCTGCTCATAGGCCGAACAGGCTGCTTTTATATCCTCTTTTTTTACTTCACCATTGGGGATATGAATATTCTTGGGATTGATATCTACATGATCAAACAAATGCGTCTGCATAAAGCGGTTGTAGCTTTGGATCGCTTCTTTGCTGATGGGATAGTATTCGTCCAGGTTGAACGTAACCACGTTTTTAAAACTCAGCTTTTCTTCTTTGTGCATCCGTACCAGTTCTGCATACAGGGTTTTGGGACTGGAACCGGTGGCCAAACCAAGCACACATTTTTGTTTCAACTTCTGTTTCTCGCGGATCAGGCTGGCGATGGTCTTCGCAATGGCCAGGGAACCAGCTTTCAGATCCGGGAAGATCTGCACGTCTACCTTTTCCAGCGTATCCAAATGATTTTGCTTAGCAGTTTGTGACTTAGGCATTTTATATTATTTTATATTGATTGATGAATTGGATGAAACAGCCGGACCCTATTTGCCAAAATAGTTGGCTCCCCAAAGGTCGTACCGTTTCTTTTGAACCTCCAGCCGCTTTTTAAAATCGTCAAAGTTACGGTCTGCTTTTGGTTTCCACAATGCTTCGCTTAATGCGCTCATCCTCGGAAACAACATATATTCCGCTTTTTTGGGGTTGCTGATGTATTCGGTCCACAAATTGGCCTGTCCGCCCCAGATCAATGGCCGTTCTTCCGCGGTTAAGCTGTCCGGAACCACTTTCCAGTTATACACTTTCTCAATGGGCAGGGAATTGCGGTTGTTGGTAATGGTAACGGAATCTTCTTTGGGTGATTGCTGATAGTCGAAATACACATAATTATTCGGCGTCATGATCACCTGGTGTTTCTGGCGCGCTGCAGTGATACCGCCTTTTTCGCCTCTCCAGCTCATAACCGTTGCATTGGGCGCCAAACCGCCTTCCAGGATCTCATCCCAGCCAATGATATGCTTACCTTTTGCATTGATGAATTTTTCCATCCGCTGAATGAAATAGCTTTGCAGGTAATGTTCCGGGCTGTGTTGGTTGTCGCCTTTTATACCCAGTTCTTTAATCCTTTTCTGGCATAAGGGGCATTTCTCCCAGTTCTTTTTAGGACATTCATCACCGCCGATATGTACATATTTTGAAGGGAACAGCGGCAATACTTCGTTCAGCACATCTTCCAAAAATTTAAACGTGCTCTCTTTTCCGGCGCAGAATACGTCTTCATATACACCCCAGGCCTGCTGCACCTGTTTGCCGGATTTATCACCAGACCATGTGCTTTGTTTCGGGAAGTAGTCAAATGTGGGTTTGTCCGGAAAGCAGCTTAAATAAGGGTAGGCTGCAATAGCACCACCACCATGGCCCGGCATTTCAATTTCAGGGATCACGGTTATATATCGTTTGGCGGCATAGGCAACGATGTCTTTTACCTCGGCCTGGGTATAAAAACCGCCATATTTTTTGTTGTCATTTCCTTTGCCCGGGAAGTTACCAATAATAGTGCCGTTGCGCCAGGCACCAACAGATGTTAGCTTCGGATATTTTTTGATCTCAATTCTCCATCCCTGGTCTTCTGTAAGATGCCAGTGGAAATAGTTCATTTTATGCAGGGCAATATAATCGATGTACTTTTTTACGAAGGCCACGGGGAAGTAGTGGCGTCCCACATCCAGCATCAAACCCCGGTATGCTACGTCCGGCGCATCGGTAATGGATACGGTAGGAATGGAAAGGCTGCTTCCTTTTTCAACCGGAAGCAGCTGAATTAAGGACTGTGTTCCGTAAAAGGTACCTGCTGCCGAGTTACCGGTGATCCGGATGGCGGCATTGTCTGCATCCATTGTATATCCGTCGCCCGAGGCAGATTTTGTGGTTAACAGGATGCCTTTGGTCCCTTTGGAAACTACCGGCAGGCTGAATCCGTAATAAGATTTCAGATAGGTATTAAAAAGTGCTGCAATATTCTTGTCGTCTTTTGAAGGGGCCACAATAGGAGTAGCGCGGCTGAGGATAAAGCTGCCGTTTTTAAGAACAACGGACTTGGGTTGGGGAATGATGTTTACTTCCTGTGCCCTGAGGCAAAGCAGGCTGAAACAAGCAACAATACATAAAATGACACGCATATAAAGAGATTGAGTTTTGTGCGCCAAGTTAAGGATTTTTTGAGTTAGAAATTAAGAAGGTGCAATGCAAACGATTGTCTTATTTTCGCGTTTTGCCTGGTTTTTATAAATCCTATAATTTAAGGAGTTTTTACAGAGGATGACGAATATTGAAATAATTGATTTGTTTTTTACGGCGTTTAAAAACCTGAACCATCAGGCCATGAATGCCTTGTACAGTGATGATATTGTTTACAGTGATCCGCTTTTCGGAATGCTGGAGGGGGAAGCAGTAAAGGGTAGATGGGAACTGCTTTTCCAGGATATCCGGGATTTTCACCTTACGGTCATCAAAACGGAGGAAATTGATCATGAGTATGCCACCTGCCGGTGGAAGGCCACCTGGAACTGTTCCCGTTCAAAAAAGCAAATCATTTTTGAGGCCAAATCGTTCATGCGGTTTTCCGGCAACCGGATCATCGAGCACAGCGATGGCTTTAGTTTGACCAAATGGATTGCCCAGGCCTATGGGTGGAAAGGGCAGCTTTTCGGATGGCTCAATTTTATGAAACGCCGGGTACAAAGGGAATACCGGCAGCGGCTGATACAATATTTAAACAGCAAACCATAATTGCTGGCCGGTCCTGTTCGTTTTATCATAGCCGTTAGCTTTAGGATATTTCTTCTCCGGGTCTCCTGAAAGGGACCCGGAGAATATGTTTACATAGGCATACACTCCGGGAGACGTTACAGGAACACAAGCAGCAGGGATTTGTGGTGAGAATGCAGGGGAATGATTAATTTCGAAAAAAAATCAGGTGTATGATCAACAGGAAGCGTTTTCTTCAGCTCGGGCTCCTTTCCGGAGTTACCTCGTTATTATTGAAAAATAGCCGCGGGCAGGTAGTTGCTCAAAACGGACCGGTGGTAATATCCACATGGGATGCAGGACTGGCGGCCAATAAAGGAGCCTGGGAGATCCTTTCAAAAGGAGGAAGTGCGCTGGATGCGGTGGAGAACGGTGTAAAAATAACGGAGGCCTCGCAAAACTGTTGTGTGGGTTTGGGCGCCAACCCTGACAGGGATGGTATTGTTACGCTGGATGCCAGTATTATGGATCACCAGTTTAATTGCGGTAGTGTGGGCTTTTTAGAGCGGATCAAGCATCCCATTTCTGTAGCCCGCCGGGTAATGGAAAAAACGCCGCATGTAATGCTGGTAGGAAGCGGGGCACAGCAGTTTGCCGTAGCAGAAGGATTTCCGCTGGAGCCGCAGGAGCTATCGGAAGATGCACAGAAAGCGTATAAGAAATGGCTGGAAAACTCAAAATACGAGCCGGCCATTAACCGCGAAAACAAAGGGCATGGCCCGTTTGCCCCGGAACGGTTTGATAATGGCGAATGGAACCACGATACCATCGGGATGCTGGCCATGGATGCAACGGGCAACCTCAGCGGCAGCTGTACCACCAGCGGGATGGGCTTTAAAATGCGCGGCCGGCTGGGCGATTCACCCATCATCGGTGCCGGGTTGTTTGTAGATAATGAAGTAGGCGCTTGTGTTGCTACTGGCCAGGGCGAAGATGTGATCCGCGTGGCAGGCTCGCACAGTGTGGTAGAAATGATGCGACAGGGGTATGGACCGGAAGTGGCCTGCCGGAAAATAATCGAACGCATTGTAAAGATCAAAAAAGCGGATGCACAAAAAATACAGGTGGCATTTATTGCAATCAATAAGAACGGGGTTGTAGGTGCGTATGCCATACACAAAGGATTTAGCTATGCTATTAAAACCAAAACCAAAGAAACCCTGGTAGATGCGAATTATTATTTCACCAACGGCAAATAACAGCGCAAAACTTAAATTGCCAATAACAAATAACATCTCACTAACAACATTTCACTAACAACATCTCACTAACATTTCACCAACAACATCTTACCCAAACCCACATGCCCCATATATATAATGACTTTACTATTGAGATAGCGACCACCGATTTTGAATCGACCAGGAATGCCGTTGCCGGCGGTGCGGATCGTATAGAGCTTTGTGCAAACCTGGGGGAAGGCGGTACCACCCAGTCGTACGGAGTGATTAAAACCTGCAGGGAAAAATTTGAGGTGCCTATTTATCCCATTATCCGGGTAAGGGGCGGTGATTTTTTGTATACCGATGATGAATTTGAATGCATGCTGGCGGATGCGGTCAACTGCAAACACCTGGATTGTGATGGGGTGGTGATCGGGTTTCTAAAAGCCAATGGCACTATTGATATGGATCGTACCGCCCGGATCGTAGAGGCCGTTTATCCGCTGGGTGTTACCTTTCACCGGGCATTTGACCGTTGTAAAGATCCGCTGGAAGCCCTGGAACAGATCATTCAAACGGGTTGTGAGCGGATCCTCACCAGCGGACAGGAATTAACAGCCATTGCGGGGGCTCCATTGATCCGTCAGCTGAATGAGCAGGCCGCCGGACGGATCATTATTATGCCCGGCAGCGGGGTTCGTGCAGACAATGTAAAAACATTGGCGGCCAGCACCGGCTGCACCCAGTTTCACAGTTCGCTCCGGGAGATGATTCCCTCGAAAATGAAATTCAATACACCTGCTTTTGCGAATGATGCGGAAAGTATTGGCCATTCCGGTATTGATCCCATGGCCGTTGCCGCTTTTAAAAAGGCATTGAATTAATTTAAAACCCATCTTCCGTTCATGTTTTACAGAACCATCCTTTTGCTGATCTGCTCTAATGTTTTTATGACACTGGCCTGGTATCATCATTTGAAGAATGAAAACTGGCCATTGTGGAAAGCGATCCTGTTAAGCTGGCTGATCGCATTCTTTGAATATTGCCTGGCGGTGCCGGCCAACCGGATCGGGCAAAAAGCGGGCATCAACCTGTTCCAGTTAAAGATCACCCAGGAAGTGATCACCCTGGGTGTATTTACGATTTATGCCGTGGCCTTTGCAAATAACGCATTTCACTGGAAATACCTGGTGAGCTTTTTATTGATGATTGGCGCTGTATATTTTGTGTTTGCGGATATCAAATGAATTGGCCACAGAGGTGCTGAAACACAGATTTTTTTTCAGCACATATGGCAGATGGTTGCTGTATGTCAGGGATATTCACAGAATCGCAAACGCGGGTGTACAAGGCTTTTGAGTTCAGGAGGATGCAAACCCTGGGCAGCCGGCTGTAGCGCGAAAAGAACTTCAGAGATTCTGTGTCGCAGTGGCACTCCTCCCAATAAAAAAGGTTGCTTCTTTAAAGAAACAACCTGAATCTATTTATTAACGATTGCGTTATTTGGAAATATTGCTGAAATTTGCAGCGATCTTACCGGAAGCCACCGGAGTGCTTTTGGTCATCTCCTGTTTCACCGGTGCCGGATGTTTGGCTACATTTCCTTCTACCTGCGCCAGTGTAGGTGCTATTACCAGCGATACGATCGACATGAGTTTGATCAGGATGTTCATAGACGGACCGGAAGTATCTTTGAACGGATCTCCTACGGTATCACCGGTTACGGATGCTTTATGTGGATCCGATTTTTTATGGAACATTTCACCGTTGATTTCCACACCCTTTTCAAATGATTTTTTGGCGTTATCCCAGGCACCGCCGGAGTTATTCTGAAACATACCCAGTAATACACCGGATACGGTAGCACCGGCCAGAAATCCACCCAGGGCTTCCGCGCCAAAGCCCGGCAAAAACCCGATGATGATGGGAGAGATGATGGCAATGGCACCGGGTACGATCATCTTTTTAAGCGAAGCTTCCGTAGAGATGGCTACACATTTATCGTATTCGGGAGTTGCCGTACCTTCCATGATGCCGGGGATAGTACGGAACTGCCGCCGTACTTCTTCTACCATGGCCATAGCCGCTTCACCTACCGCACGGATGGCCAGTGCAGAGAAGATAAAAGGAATCATGGCCCCCAGGAAAAGGCTGGCTAACACATTGGCCTTGTAAATATCGATCCCCTTAATACCGGCTACACCAACAAAGGCCGCAAATAATGCCAGGGCGGTTAATGCTGCAGAGGCAATGGCAAATCCTTTACCGGTAGCTGCGGTGGTATTTCCAACGGCATCCAGCACATCGGTTTTTTCGCGTACCTCTTTGGGAAGCTCACTCATTTCGGCAATACCTCCCGCATTGTCTGCAATAGGCCCAAAGGCATCGATAGCCAGCTGCATAGCAGTAGTGGCCATCATAGCGGCAGCGGCTATGGATACACCATATAAACCGGCGCATTTGTAAGATGCTACAATGCCCGCGGCTAAAACCAGGATGGGTAAAAAGGTCGATTCCATACCTACTGCCAGACCGCCGATTACATTGGTGGCATGCCCGGTAGACGATTTTTTAATGATCGAGTTCACCGGACGCTTGTCCATCGCTGTATAATATTCGGTAATAATGGTCATTAATGCACCTACGGCAAGTCCTACCACAATGGCGCCCATTACCCCGTTTTTAGTAAATTCAAAACCACGCAATACCATTTGCTCCGGCAGAATCCAGTAAACCAATCCGGCAGATGCTACAGCAGTTAATATAATAGAGCCCCAGTTACCCATGTTCAATGCTTTCTGAACCGTTTTGGTATTGATGCCCGCGTTTTCACTGATCTTAACAAAGAAGGTTCCGATAATGGAAAATAAAATGCCAATGCCGGCAATCAACATCGGCAGTACCACCGGAGAGTAGCCACCCAGGAAATCAGCTCCGTCGGCTACATCGATCTGCTGTCCCAAAACGATGGTAGCAAGTACCGTGGCCACATAAGAACCAAACAGGTCGGCACCCATGCCGGCTACATCACCCACGTTATCACCTACGTTGTCTGCAATGGTGGCGGGGTTACGGGGATCATCTTCCGGGATGCCTTTTTCTACTTTACCTACCAGGTCGGCACCCACATCGGCCGCCTTGGTATAAATACCGCCGCCCACACGGGCAAACAACGCAATGGATTCTGCCCCCAGCGAAAAACCGGTGAGTACTTCAATCGTCGTTAGCATTTCCGAGGAATTCAGGTCGGCCTCCGGCGCAAAAAAGTGTTTTAAAATGATGTACAAACCACCCAGACCCAGTACCGCAAGTCCGGCTACACCAACGCCCATCACCGCTCCGCCGCCAAAAGAAACATTCAGGGCTTTACGAAGACTGGTTCTGGCAGCATTGGCCGTACGCACGTTGGCAAAAGTAGCCGCGCGCATGCCGATATAACCGGCTACTGCGCTCAACACAGCTCCTATAACAAAGGATATGGATATCATCCAGTGGGAGTGCGGATTGGCATTGGCCAGTACGCCCAGTAAAATTGCAACGATCACCACAAAATAGCCGAGGATCTTCCATTCGGATTTTAAAAAGGCCATAGCGCCCTCAGCAATGTGGTTGCTGATCTCTTTCATTCTTGGTGTTCCTGCATCTTGTTTAACAACCCATCGAAATTTTAATAAAGTGTAAATGAGGCCGATGACAGCCATTAGAGGTACTAAATAGATCAGATGTTGCATATAAATTTTCTACATTAATATATTATATAAGGCATAAGCAAGGTTGCAAATATAAGTGTTGCATTCAATAAGTGAAATCTTATTTTTAATGGGCAATTAGGCGTTTTTTGAGTGAGTAACCGTTTTTATTTAAACTTTTAAATCATTTATAAATCTTTTTTGAAAGCTTTGAAACAGAAGCAAGAAGGAAGCTTATTCCGGATCATTAGCGCTCCGGCGATGCCCTGAAACGGCCATGAAAAAAAGAAGTTCCGGCAGTATTTTTTAAAGCAGTTGTTCAAAGGCTTTTCCGATATGTTCAATGATGTCAGTGGCAATCATAGCATCCATTCCGCGGGCCGTAGCGGCAAAATCGCCTGCCAGTCCATGTAAAAAAACACCCATGATGGCGGCATCTTTTGAGGAGTAGCCTTGTGCTATTAAACTGGTCAGCATTCCTGTAAGTACATCGCCACTGCCACCCTTGGCCATACCTGCATTTCCCGAAATATTAAAAAAGCCCGTACCGTCGGGCAGGGCTACGAGGGTACGATGTCCTTTTAATACAATTACAATATTCAATTCCATTGCTTTAGATATGGCTACCTCAATTTTTTTAAAGTCATTTTCCTGTGCTCCAAACAAGCGGGAAAACTCTTTTGGGTGAGGGGTAAGGATGCTGCCCGGCCGCAGGAGGTTTAAAAGTTCCGGATTTTCAGCAATAATGTTTAGCGCATCGGCATCCAGCACAAGACGGCCGGTTTCCCGCTCCAGTAACTCCCGTAAGAAGAACCGGGTCTTAATATCGGTTCCGATGCCTGGTCCAACCCCGATGGCTGAAAACGGCTCCGGCGTATAACCGAGCCGGGTGATAGCGGCGCCGTCTGCATCCGGCAGTACCATGGCCTCGGGTGCGGCGGTCTGCAGGATGGGTACACTTTTTTCCGGTACATGTACGCTTACAAGGCCGGTGCCAGATCTCAGGCAGGAACGGGTACTGAGGAGTGCAGCCCCGGTTTTACCGTAACTGCCGGCAATAATAAGGGCATGGCCGAAATTGCCTTTATGCGCAAATGCGGCGCGTGGCCGGTAAATCCGCTGCACCAGCGACTGGTTGATGATATAGAAGGGCGTACTTACCAGGTCGGGGAAAGCGGGATGCAGATTGATATCCATCAGGTGTACCAGTCCGAAAAAAGGCTCATTTTCGGCAACCAGGAAGGCCATTTTGAGCACCTGGAAGGTAAGCGTATGCCGCGCCCTGATAATGCTTTGGTTTCGGGAAGACCGATCACAGAATAACCCGCTGGGAATGTCGATAGCGATGATGGGGGCCGGGGCATTGTTCAGATGGTGAACCAGTTGGGCGGCCAGGCCGGTCAACCCCCGGTTTAGCCCGGTGCCAAAAAGCGCATCCACAATGATGCAGGATTCGGGGAGCACAGGGAAGTCTTGTTCCGACCGGAGCTGGTAAATGGGAATAGCCGACAAATGATGCAGGATATTGTAATTGGAGATATAGTCTTCAGAACCCTTTGCATCCGATTCGAGGATAAAGACCCTGGCCGTTTTTCCGGAGTTATAAAGCAAACGGGCAATGGCCAGGCCGTCGCCGCCGTTGTTTCCCTTTCCGCAAAAAATATAATAAACATCCGCCAGCGTATGCTGCAGCAGCCAGCGGGTGCAGGCATTAGCGGCCCGCTCCATCAGTTCCAACGAAACGACGGGCTCGTGTTCCATTGTAAAGGCATCCCATTGCCGTACCTGTGCTGCATTCAGTAATTTCATGGCTGGTTCTAAAGATAGGAATCTTTAAAATAAAAATGCGGGGCAAATCAACCCCGCATTCATCATTATAACTAAAAAACAAGATCCTAAAAATCAAATTTCAGCCGGATTCCCATACCTGTGTAGTTGAGTTTCTGGTCTGAAACGGTTTTCATCGGCACCTTCAAAAAGGGCTCGATGGCTACGTTGTTCTTTGAAGTGATCCTTTGTTTATACCCCATGGAAAGGTTATAAAACCCTATAAAAGGGGTGCGCTCCTTTTGAGATGCTTCCGGTGCGGCATTGGAAGTGGCATATTCCATCATCCGCAGATTTTTATCTTCCTGGAGAATGCCTTCATTGTTTTCTACCGAAATCCGCGTGTTGGTGCTGGTAACATAGGTGTACTGTGTATTGTCCTTTACCACTACCAGGCCCGAAACACCGGCACTGGCATAAAGATTTTTAGAAATATTATAGCTGATGTCTACCGGGATGTCGAATCCGCTCACTGCCGCTCTTACCGTTTCCAGCTGTGGCTGAGAAGGGGCAGCATCTGCATTCACCAGACTTCTGGCAGCAAAAAGCGCGTTGTTCCCCGAATTACTTAATGAAGCATTGGAGGGTGGGGCCGTTACGTCAAAATCCCTGGATGCCGTTAATTTGTTATGAGCAACCCCGGCACTGACTTTTATACGATCGTTAACCGCATAGCCCAGTGAAATTCCATAGCCTACATTCACATCCGTTTCTCCAAACATGGGAGAAATGTAAAGGCTGGGAACCCATTTTCTCGAACGGTCGCGATCCCGGGAAGGTTCGGGGAACAGCGCCGTCATCGGTGTCGTATTGTTGGGGCGGCTTGTTACTTCGTAAGGCGCGGGCCTGGCGGGTTGAACGGGATGCTGAGCCGGTGGATTATTGACCGCCGGGGTTTGTTTTACCGGTTCCTGTCCGGCGGGGGGTACCGCAACGGAGGGCGGATTGTCCGGAATTGCGGGAGATGCGTTTAACGGGTCATGCTGCGCGATCTGTTCCTGCTCACCTGCAGGATCAAAAGGCGTAACCATACCCGGTTCTTTTTGGCGGGCTGCATCCTGATTTTCGGATGATGGATCAACGGATGGGGTAACATCCGGCCGGGACGGGCTGGTGCTGTTTTGCGAGCCGGTATCCCTTTTGCCCGGATGCGGACCCTCTTTTGCAATATTCCCAGGTAAAGGGTTATGACTGGTAATAAAATAGTTGGCGATCAGAAATACACCTACAAGTACCGCCGCCGCAACGGCAGCCCTTTTCCATAAAGGAATAACCCGCGCCGGTTTGGCCGGAGCGGCCTGCAGGTGCTGCCGGGAAAACTGCTCCCAGGCACCTGGCCGGTACTCCTCCTCATGATCCCGGAGCACGCCTTTAATATGTTTTAAAAAATCATCCTGATGGTCTTCCATGACTTTTTATTAAAAATGTTTTATATAAAGCGCCTTTAATTTATTTTTTGCCCTCGAAAGGTATACCCGGCAAACATTTTCTGAAATCTGCAGTAAACGGGCTATTTCTTCGTGGCTAAATCCTTCGATCTCGTATAAATTAAAAACGGTTTTTTGAATTTCAGGTAATTGATTCAGCAAGGACATAATGTCTTTGACCTCGCTGGCATGCACCCCGGAGGGCTGTTGCTCCGGAAAATGGTTTTCGGACGGCTCCTCCTGTAAAAAATTCATTTTCTTCTTTCTCAAAAAATCGATTGCGGTTCTGGATGCGATCTTGGCCACCCAGCCTTTAAACGATTGTTCGATATCCGACGAAAACCCTGGTGCTTTAAATGTATTGAGGTTGTTAAAAATCTTTACAAAAGAGTCGTTTACAAGCTCTTCCATTACATGGTAATCATTTACATAACGCCTCACCACGCCTTTTATAAAGCCATAATAGCCTTTATAAAGCGCTTCTTTATGCGGTACTGAGTCCTGCTCACATTTTTTCAGCACCAGTTCCAGTTCGGCGTCCTGTATTCCCAATTCCCTGTTTATGTTTTACACTCTTCTTTTAAATATAGCAAAAATCAGTCAGCCTTTTTTAACAACGGCGGACTGATTTTTTATGGAAATATATGGGATATACTAGTAATAATGCGCCATTAACTCTACGATAAGCTTCCCGTTGGTAGTGTTCATTGACTTAAATCCTGTTGTCCAGATAGTATATTGATTTCCATTAAATAAATTCTTTACATCCGAAGTTGCCAGTACCGTGTTCGTGCCAGCGGCCCTTGCCTCAAATTTGATATCCCTGTCGGATTTGAAGCTAACAAAGGTACTTACATTTTTATATCCGATGTTTTGGGCAACGGGCTTTGTGTTTCCCTGTATATAAAGGTCAATCGATCCGGCATCCGGGCTCATATTGGCAAAACGCAGTAAAACAGAATCACCCTTGGGTTCCATTACGCTATCGCGCACCAGCACCGCATCCATTTTACTTAGGGTATCTACAATAAATACAGAATAGCGTTTGCGGGGCTCAAAGGTCATGTTCTTCGAAATCAGGGCCTTGGAATCTCCCCGGTTAAACACGTAAAGTTTGCGGTCGCCGGAGTACACACGGGTGTAATTTGTCCGGTACGTATAATTAAACTCGTTCAGCAACCAGCGCTGGGTGCCATCAAACTGGATATCCAGCGGCATACCCAGCGGGGCGCCATTGATAATGCTTACCGCTGCTGCATTTTGAAATTCAGGGCTGTCGTAGTAGCTATCCTTGTGCTTTAAGCAGGAACCGAGCAATACAACGGATAGTAATAAAAGACCAGCCAGCGAAACTTTTTTCATCATTTTCATATTTTGAGGAATACAAATATTGTTCTGTTAGAGGTAACGCAATAATGGAAAAAAACGCAACATCAAAACAGGAAAAAACTGCTCAGTGAGGGGAAATAGCCCTGAAAAAGGGCAATACTTGTTCCGGATCAAGTATTAAAATCCGGCAGGGCTTCTGCAAGGAGCCGGTTACCAGAATACCGTATATAAAGCGGCAAGAATGCCACAAATAAGTACCGAGCCCATGAGGAACCCTGGTGAAACCCGGAAAAGCTGTTTATCCAGTTCAATGGATGGCCCGGCCGTGTTTTTTCGTGTAGTGGCGAGGCTGATGGCCACCATAAGCAATACCACACAGAAAAAGGTAATGGTCATCCGGTCGAGAAAAGGGTAATCGGGAAACGCGCCCCGGGTCCAAACCGGAAGGAATTTGAGCACGGTAGAAACCGGAATGGTGAGTACCGCCCCGGCCAGGGCAGCGCCGGCAGTGGTGCGTTTCCAGAACATGCCCAGCAAAAATATAGCTAATACCCCGGGAGAGAAAAATCCAACATATTCCTGGATGAACTGGTAGGCCTGGTCAAGCGATTTCAGGGCTGGTGTTACCAGGGCGGCCAGTAGCATTGCTATGATAACGGCCCAGCGGCCTACACGTACAAGTTTTCGCTCGGAGGCTTCCTTATTAAAGAATTTTTTATAGATATCCAGCGAAAAAATAGTGGAAATGCTGTTGGCTTTTCCGGCCAGGGATGCCACAATGGCCGCTGTAAGGGCCGCAAATGCCACACCTTTTAACCCCTCCGGCAAAAGGTTCATGAGAGTGGGGTAGGCATGGTCTGGTTTTACAGCGCCTGTTGCATCCGCCATTTCAGACTGGAACATTCCATTTTTGTACAATACAAACATGGTAATGCCGGGTAATACCGCAATAACCGGTATAAGCAGTTTCAGGAAGGCTGCAAATAGAATCCCCTTCCGCGCCGTTTTGAGATCGGCACCCAATGCCCGTTGTACAATGTACTGGTTGCAGCCCCAATAGGCCAGGTTGTTGATCAGCATCCCGCCAATAAGTACCGACATCCCCGGCAATTCATAATAATGCGGATCGTCCTTTTTAAAGATCATGTGAAAATGGGCGGGAGCTTCTTTACGTAAAATGCCCAGTGCCTTCCAGATGCTGCCATCAAAACCAAACCGGTCGGCCAGCAGGGAAAGTGCCAGGTAAGTGGTAATGAGTCCCCCAACGATCAGCACAACTACCTGCACCACGTCTGTATAGCCGATCACTTTCATGCCGCCCAGGGTTACCAGTACGGAAAATATACTCAACCCAATGATGGCTGCTTCAAAACTCAGGTTACTGATAGAGGAAATGGCCAGGGCGCCCAGGTAAATGATGGAGGTAAGATTTACAAAAACGTATACCAGCAACCAGAAGATGGCCATGATGGTACTTACTTTATCGTTGTAGCGTACCGAAAGAAACTGCGGCATGGTGAAGATCTTATTCTTCAAGTATACCGGTATGATGAAAATGGCTACAATGATCAGGGTGGCCGCGGCCATCCATTCGTAAGACGAGATGGCCAGCCCCAGCGCGAAGCCGGAGCCGCTCATGCCGATAAAATGTTCAGCCGATATATTCGATGCAATCAGCGATGCACCGATGGCCCACCAGGTTAGTGATCCTTCGGCAAGAAAAAAGTCTTTTGAACTGGTAGTGGCTGATTTTTTACGCCGGTATACATAATAACCATAAGCAGATACGGCTACAAAATAGATCAGGAACACAAAATAATCCAGTGGTTGTAATTGATGCATCAGCGATCGTTTGGCGTAACGGAATTGGAAAAAGCTTTTTAAAACAACAGTAAAATACCAGTAGTGATCCTGTCACAGGCAGGGTTTACCAGTGTTCGGCGACCAGGAGCGTTTCATGATGGCTGTTGGAAGTAGTTTACATCCCCGGAAGAAAAAGGCAGATCCGCCGGCTTCCGGAACCAGCGGATCCGGATCATCCGTCAGAATTTTAATGTAGAAGGAAGATAGCTCTTTACCAGGTTTTCATAATAAGGCTGTAATTTTTTCCAATCCGGCGGTTCCGGATTTTTCGAATACAGATCATAAGGGTTGAACATTTTTACCCATTTCAGCATTTTCTTATCATGATCATCGGTTAAATATTCGTAGGCGCCTTCCCGGTGCCAGGCATAAAAAGAATGATAGCGCAGCATGTACAGCCCTTCCTCCGGCAAATGATCCTTCATAATCTGGTAAATGTATTCATCATGTCCCCAGGACATGGTTACATTGCGTAATCCGCATCCGGCTTCATACACGCCCAGCTTGGTGCTGTACCGGGGATTATCATAATCAGGATTTTCTTTAAAGAATTCGGGATAAACAATTTTATCCGAATAGGCGCATCCCACCGGGAAGGTGTCGCCTACAACGGCCCACTGCGGCTCGCCAAAAAGGCAAAGCACTTTACCCATATCGTGCATGAGCCCGGTTAGTACCATCCAATCCGGGTGCCCGTCTCTGCGGATGGCTTCTGAAGTTTGCAACAGGTGCTGAAACTGGTCCAGGTCGGTATCGGGGTCGGAGTCGTCCACCAGCTCGTTTAAAAAGTCAAATGCATCCCAAACCGTCATTTCCTTCCGGTTGAATTTGAGGAAATCGGCCCTTTTTTTCATCACGAAATCGTGGGTCTGAAAGGTATGGTTTAAACGGTAAAATTCTTTTACAGTTTCCCGTTGAGGATCTTCATAATTGCGGTATTCTTCGGTGCCCTTTGATGTGGCAATGGTTTCAGGATCGGGGTATCGGCGCAGCAGATCATCTTCCCATTCGTCAAGACTGGCCAGAGGGGTATTTTTCGCGTTTGTTGTACTCATGATGGCGGTTTAAAAATTATAAAATTCAAATCGTTTAGTCCTTCTAAACTAATCATTTTATTTTAAACAGTGAATGAAATTTGAGATTTTGCCAGGAACACGCGCAATTTTAACAGAATGAACAGCCTGCTCCTGCTACAGCCATCCGGATGTGGGTTCATGCCCTGAAGTTCATATTTTAAAATAAATATATGTTTTATAAATCCGTATCTTTAGGTATGGCTACTATGAAAAACCTGTCGATGGCCCCGATAGGCCGGTATATCGACCCGCTAACTGATTTTGGATTTAAACGGATCTTTGGCTCGGAACCTCATAAGGACCTGCTGATCGCATTTTTAAACGCGTTATTTAACGGCCGTAAAGTGATCCGCGACCTGGTGTATAACCCACAGGAGAGCGACGGCCCGGCAAAGCATTATCGTAAAACCATTTTTGATCTTACCTGCAAGGGCATGGAAGGCGAGACCTTTATTATTGAAATGCAGCGGGCGGATCAGCGTTTTTTTACAGACCGGGCCATTTTTTATGCGGCCAGCAAATTATATGCGCAGGGGCCAAAGGGTAACAAGCATTGGAGCTTTGAACTAAAAGAAGTGTATTTTATTGGTCTGATCGATTTTAAGGTTAATCATACCCGCCCCGAAAAATACCTGCACTATGCGCGACTGGTTGATGAGGAAACGGGTGAAGCTTTTTATAAGAAGCTGGAATTTATATTTTTAGAGTTACCCAATTTTAACCTGGAAGAAGAAACGCTGAAAACCGACCTGGAGTACTGGATGTATGCATTAAAGAATATGGCTAAATTGGAGAAAATTCCGGTAACTTTATGTCAGAAAACATTTCAGCAGCTGTTTAAAATAGCTGAAGTTGCTAATTTAAAAAAGGAGGAGTATATGTTATATCAAAAAGCTGTTTTGGATAAATGGACGGAGTATTCCGTATTAAAAACGGCGGAAGAAAAAGGTTTGGAAATGGGTCTGGAGAAAGGCGCCGAACAGAAGAGCTATGAGGTTGTGTACAATCTATTATCCGCCACCGATTTCGACATAGCCAAAATTGCAGCACTTGCTGGCGTTACTGAGCCTTTTGTAAAAAAGATAAAAGCATCATTGAAAGAGAAAAAATAAATTCAGCGGACACAGGATATTAACCGCTCCGTTATGGAACGGCTTTTTTATTGAGCGGAACCCATGGATCACGATCCTTTTCCTGCAATCGTCTGACCGGCTCAATCCATTTTTTTTGGAGTATACTAACGACTGGTAGTTTTTTAATAGGCACCCAACCGAAATTCCCCGGAGTTTCCTCTAAAAGATGTACCTTTGCAGCCCTTGAAAACGAGGGTATCAGCATGAAGAATATACGGAATTTTTGTATTATAGCACATATCGATCACGGCAAAAGCACCCTGGCAGACCGTCTGTTACAGAGTACCAATACCATCAGCGACCGAGAAATGAAGGATCAGGTACTGGATGATATGGACCTGGAACGGGAAAAAGGTATTACCATTAAAAGTCATGCCATCCAGATCAACTACCGGTCTAAAGCCGGTGAAGATTACGTGCTGAACCTTATCGACACTCCGGGACACGTAGATTTCAGCTACGAGGTGAGCCGGGCCCTGGCCGCCTGCGAAGGTGCCCTCCTCCTGGTAGATGCCACCCAGGGAATACAGGCACAAACCATCAGTAACCTGTACCTGGCAATTGATAACGACCTGGAAATTATTCCGGTGATCAATAAAATTGATATGGACGGGGCAATGATCGATGAAGTAAAAGACCAGATCATTGACCTGATCGGCTGCAAGCCCGAAGATATTTTGCTGGCCAGCGGAAGAACGGGATTGGGGATTGATGCGGTACTGGAAGCGATCGTAGAAAAAATTCCGGCTCCGAAGGGCGACCCTGAGGCACCGCTGCAGGCGCTGATCTTTGACAGTGTTTTTAACAGCTTCCGCGGTATTATCGTTTACTACCGGATTCTGAACGGCTCATTGAAAAAAGGAGATAAAGTAAAATTTGTAAGTACCGGGCAGGAATACGCAGCGGATGAGATCGGTATCCTGAAACTGAAAATGACCGAACGGAATGAGGTGCGTGCTGGCGATGTGGGTTATATCATCACCGGTATTAAAAATGCAAAAGAGGTAAAGGTAGGGGATACCATCACGCTGGCAGGCAATACAAATCCCGTTGCCATTAAGGGATTTGAAGAAGTAAAGCCGATGGTATTTGCCGGTATTTACCCGGTAAATACGGATGAATTTGAAGAACTGCGGGATTGTATGGAGAAGCTCCAGCTGAATGACGCCTCACTGACCTTTGAGCTCGAAACTTCTCAGGCCCTGGGATTTGGTTTCCGGTGCGGTTTCCTGGGAATGCTGCACATGGAGATCATACAGGAACGGCTGGAACGGGAGTTTAATCAAACCGTAATTACTACCGTACCTAACGTAAGCTTTATTGCACACACGACCAAGGGCGAAACCATTATTGTAAACAATCCTACCGAATTTCCGGATCCGGTAAAAACAGACCGGATTGAGGAACCTTATATTAAGGCACAGATCATTACCAAGCCGGACTATATCGGGAATATCATGACCCTTTGTTTGGGTAAGCGGGGGATCCTGATCAATCAGAGCTACCTGACCACAACGCGGGTGGAGCTGATCTTCGAAATGCCCCTGACCGAAATTGTATTTGATTTTTATGATAAACTGAAATCACAAACCCGGGGCTATGCTTCGTTTGATTATCACCCGCTGGGATACCGTGAAAGCGATATTGTAAAAATGGATATTTTGTTGAACAGCGATAAAGTGGATGCCTTGAGTGCATTGATCCACCGCAGCCGTGCCCATGACTTTGGCAGAAAGCTTTGTGAAAAGCTGAAGGAGTTACTGCCCCGCCAGCAATTCCAGATCGCCATACAGGCAGCCATCGGTGCCAAGATTGTGGCCCGGGAAAATATCTCCGCCATGCGGAAAGATGTTACTGCCAAATGTTATGGTGGTGATATCAGCCGGAAACGGAAACTGCTGGAAAAGCAAAAAGAAGGAAAGAAGCGGATGCGCCAGATCGGCAACGTGGAGGTTCCGCAGGAAGCATTCCTGGCGGTGTTGAAGCTGGATGATTAGACTGGCAGTCAGTTATCAGCCGTCAGTAATCAGTTTTCAGTTATTAGCCGGTATTAAGATGCAAGGTCTGAAGATTAAAAGCTGACAGCCGATGACTCAAAAATCAAAAATGTCTTTAAATATCGATGGCCTGTTTTAAGAACGGGCATTGGTATTAAAAAATAGGAACAGGAATGAAGAAGACTGCGGTTATTGTAGCAGGGGGTGCGGGAATGAGAATGGGAGCTGAGTTGCCCAAACAGTTTTTACTACTGAAGAACAGGCCCCTTTTGTATTATACGATTGATACGTTTTTAAAGACCTATGAAGACCTCGATATTGTATTGGTACTGCCCGAAGCCTATACCGATATGGGTCAGGAAATCATCGACGCATATTTTGATAAAGACCGGGTACGCATTACCATTGGCGGTGCCACCCGATTTGAATCGGTTAAATACGGCCTGCAGTTGGTAGAAGGGGAAGCCATTATTTTTGTACACGATGCGGTACGGTGCCTGGTTTCACCGGAATTGATCCGGCGTTGTTATGAACAGGCGGTTGAAACCGGAAGCGCGATCCCGGTAATTGCCGCCAGCGATAGTGTTCGACTGCTTACCGAAGATGGCAGCGATGCTCTGGACCGCGAGAAGGTAGTGCTGGTACAAACCCCCCAGGTATTTCACAGCAAACTGCTGATCCCCGCTTTTTCGATTGAACAGAAAGAGAAATTCACCGATGAAGCATCGGTGGTGGAAGCTTTTGGCATGAAGGTATCGCTGGTAGCAGGCGAAAAGAACAATATTAAGATTACACATCCGGTGGATCTGATGATTGCCGCGCAATTATTGGATGAGGCTTAATTCCGGTTAAAACGGGTGCAGCATGTCTATCAGTAAAAAATTTGCGGATAGGATAGCTGCAATACCTGCAGATAACGGCAACCGAAGCCAGTGCCCTATGCCCGGGTTCATGGGCCGGTAATGTTTAATTGATCTACCGATACAGATAAAACCCCATAAATAATATCAGGGAAAAGATACCGGTGGTGATCAGGAACCGGATGCCCGGCATGATTTACCGGCCTGTTTGATACGACATGAAATTATGGAAATTTACATGCCGGCCACTTTCTGCTCCCAGCCGCTCTGCTTCAGGAATTGCCGGTAGTCTCTGATATGCAGCATATCATAAACGGCCTTTTTTTTGTCGCCTGCTTTTTTATAATATGATTTGCAGATCTGGTAACCGATCCAGTAACCCTGATCCGGCGGATTGTCCGGAGAAGATGTTTTGGAATTTGCGATCCAGTTGCTGTACCGGCAAGATCAATTGCCGTTGCATATCCGACAGCGGCCCCGGTATAATTTTTAAGCCGGAACAGGCTGTCTGCTGCGGCTTCCGCTGATCGGAGAGACACCGTTGTTTGGGCTGTGCTATACCCGTGGATCAATAACAGGAAGAAGAAGCTGATCCGTTTTAATAATGCCTCCATGCCACACTTTTTTGAATGTTTTTTTTAGATTGTAGGAAGCGCGCGGGCTCCCGGTTGCGCAGTATACATCCATTGCCGCACATACCGGTAAGACCTGGGTACATGCAGGTTGTTTTTTTGTGTTATGCCGCCAAAAATTATGGGTTTAACAATAGTTTGCCGGTGCGGTGTCCGGTCTTGATTGCGCGGAGCGCTTCTTTGGCGTCTGACAGTACATATACTTTTTCTACCGTTACGCTTAAAACACCGTTGGCTAGCTGTTGCATAATTTGCGTCAGCCGGGCGGCGTTCGGACCGCCAAAGATCATTTTAGCCAGTACCTGGTGTTGTGCTGCTTTTTCCTCCGAAGGCGGCTGTACCAGGCTGATGAGCCGGCCGCCCGGTTTAAGTACGGTAAAAGAGTCTTCCTGGGTTTTACCGCCAATCGTATCCAGTACCAGGTCTATTTCTTTTGCGTGCGTGGTAAAATCCTGTGTGGTATAATCAATAAAAAGATCGGCGCCCAGGTCTCTGATGCGCTGTTCATTTTTTCCCGAAGCGGTGGCTATCACATAGGCCCCGGCCGCTTTTGCAAGTTGCACTGCCATCGCACCAATTGCTCCGGATGCTCCATGAATAAGGATCTTTTCGCCGGCTTTCAGTTTGCCTTCATCCTGGATGGCCCTGGATGCAGTAAGTGCAGCTACGGGGATGGCGGCTGCGGCTTCAAAAGAAACCGAATCCGGTTTTTTGACGATATCTGTGGCTTTTACTACTGCATACTCGGCATAGCAACCACCAAAGGTGCCCAGGTTGCCACAAACCGCATCGCCCGGTACAAAACCGGTTACACCTGCTCCCGTGGCTTCCACGATACCCGAAAGCTCTGAACCCGGTATTACCGGCACCTGAACACCCACTTCTTTTCCATATACTTCTATCACTTTACGGTCGTAGGGGTTTACAGCGGCAAAGACCACTTTAATTAAAATTTCTCCTGCCTGTGGCTGCGGAACCGGCACCTCGTTAAATAGCAGGTTATCGATGCTTCCGAATTGTTCAAGAACGATCGCTTTCATCCGTTGTTTATTTGTTTACTTTTTACTTTTTGATGCCTTGGCTATTCTTTACAGGCCCTGGCCAATCCGATCCGGTATTGAGGCCGGTTGCTCCTCAATGTCCGGAAAGATGAAGAAGCGGGCCCTTGTTTTTCCAGCCAGCGCAGCCTTGTACGCCATACTATGAAGTGGTATATAATTGAAACTTCCCCTAAGTTAGCGCTTCTCTTCGAGTTCTGTTATTTTTTTCTGGATCAGCTGGCGGTCGCTTTCAGAATGTGCGATTTCCTTTGCCGTTTGTAAAAGCGTTTGGGCTTTTGCAGGATCAAAAGGCTCATAAAGTTTACTCAGGAGCACGAAATAAAACTGATTGTCCGTCAGGTTTAGTTTTTCCGCCTCCTTAATGGCCGCTTCAGTATTGTTGGCTTTTGCCAGGGCATAGGTCCGGTTGAGTGCTGCAACGGGTGTGTACTCCAGCATCAGTAGTTTGTTGTACAATTGCAGGATGGCTTCCCATTTTTCCCGGGTGTCTTCAGGGTGGGTATGCCAGTATGCGATGCCGGCTTCCAGGTGAAATTTACTTAACTGGTTGCCGGATGCAGAACTGTTGAGATAAAAAATGCCTTTTTCAACCAGGTCTTTGTTCCAAAGCAACGTGTCCTGGTCTTCGTAAAGAATGATCTCGCCCCTGCTGTTTGTACGAGCCTCAAAGCGGGAGGCATGAAAGCACATAAGCGCCATCAGTGCATTTGCCGCCGGTGTGTGGGTAAGCGGGTTCTCCAGTAATAAAAGACAAAGGCGCATGGCTTCCATACAGCATTCCTTTTTCAGCGGGTGGTGTCCGGAAACGGAATAATAACCTTCATTGAACAGCAGGTAAAGGGTGGTTAATACCGTTTCCATCCGTTCTGTTACCATTTGTACCGTGGGTGGGGTAATAGCAATTTTTTCTTCCCGCAGTTTTTCCTTGGCACGTTTCAGCCGTTTATAAACCGTTTCTTTATTGGTTAAAAAAGCATCGGCTATTTCCTGTACGCCAAAACCACAAAGCAGGTTTAGTGCCAGGGCGATCTGTGCTTCTTCTGAAACGGAGGAATGGCATACGGTAAAGATCATTGCCAGCTGACTGTCTGCAATGGCCGTGGTGGAAAGATCGATGTCTGTTCCGGTATCTGCAGACGGATACCGGAGGTCCGGCGCGATCTTTTTTTCAAAAAGATGATGGCGTTTTAAATGGTTGCGGGTTTTGTTTTTGGCAACGGTATATAACCAGGCCACCGGGTTTTCCGGAACACCCTTCATTCCCCAAAGCTCGGCTGCTGTTAGAAAGGTATCGCTTACGATGTCTTCCGCTACTTCTATATAATCCGTGCCGAAATGATTACAGAGTACAGCAATGATTTTGCTGTACTCTGTACGGAATAAGTGGGGAAGTAAACCGGCTTCTTCCATAATCTTACATTACACTGATTTCACGGATTTCCAAAGACCCTCCGATTTCATATACGGGGCATCCCTGCGCGATTTCTGTAGCCTCATCCATTGTAGCGGTTTTTACAACGATATATCCTCCAAGGCTCTCCTTTATTTCGCAAAAAGGTCCGTCTGTGATCAGGTTGCCGGGCCGGATCACCAGTCCGCCGGTTTCCAGCCGGTTACCGCGGTCGGCCAGTTTGTTTTGTGCAGCAATACCGCCGATCCAGTCCATCCATTTTTTGGTCATAGACTGTAACTCTTCCGGGGAGCGTTTGGCGTATTCCACGTAATCGGCACGAAACAGAAATAAAAAATCTTTCATAAAATGTATTTTTATAATATTAAATAAGGTTATGCAAACTGGCCTACTTTGTAAGTGCCTACCGGTGCACCAAATGCAATGTTGAAGCGGTTGTAGGTGTTGATGGTGGTTACGGCCAGTGTCAGATCAACCAACTCCTTTTCGGTAAAATGGGCTTTTGCTTTTTGATATACATCGTCCGGTACCAGCGTGCTGCTGAGTTTGGTCAATGCTTCTGCCCAGGCCAGCGCAGCCCGTTCTTTATCACTATAAAAAGGAGCTTCTTCCCAGGCATCCAGTACGTACAGGCGCTGCTCGGTTTCCCCACCGGCTCTCAGGTCCTTCGCATGCATATCCAGGCAAAAGGCACAGCCATTGATCTGCGATACCCGGAAATAGATCAGGTGCAGCAGTTGCTGATCGAGCGTTGTTTGCTTCAGATACCTGCCAATAGGGTATAAGGCGGCCAATGCATCTTTTCCGGTTTCTGTAAATTTGATTCTTTGTTCCATGGTTTCAATTTTTTTCCCGCTGTGCGGGACGGTTATTAAATGTTTATACCCTATAACAACCGGCTGTTATGAAATTGGACAATTGCTGAACATTATTTTTTAAAAATCGTATAAGGCCACCGGAGATGATTCCATTTTACCGCATAATAAGGTTCGGGAACCGCACCAAATTTTTTATAAAAAGCGGCAATACCCGGAATGCTGCTCCCTTCAAAATCGAGAATCAGCCCCGACCCGGAAAATTCCCGGATCAGCTGATCATATAAAAAATAGTTGGCATTCCGTTTCCGGCCGTTTTGTGTGGTGGTGGAACAGAGGTTGTAGATCCGCAAACCATCACAAAAAAACAGACTGATGGCAAGGCGCTCACCGCTTTCATCTTTTACTGCCCGGGTAAAGCAATGCCCCGAGGCGCTCCAGGCAACGGCCAGATTGCTTAGTTGTATATAGTCGCGGTTTGCCAACTGCATGCGGCGCTGATACCCTTGCTGGTAGGCGGTAACAGCATTACCGATGTCCTGATCAACGTCATATATCAACCGCTGTTTTAACGCAGGTTTCAGGCTGTTTTGTATCAGGCTTTTGGAGTACTGCCGATGAATTTCAGCATAGGAAGGATTTAATGACAACACATAATTCTTCCGTTCAGAGCAAGATACGTTTTCAACCGGTGTATTCAGCCAAACTTCACCAAATGGGAACAAGCGCATTGCCTGCTGAAGAAATGCTTCTTTTATTTTGGTTGGCTGCGGGTACTGTGTATAAAACCCCAGTTGCTGGGTAAACCGCGGTTGCGCCAGGTAGCGGATCCCGTATTTCCGTTTGCAGGGCAAGGGCATTAGCATCGAATACCCGTCATCGATCAACGCTCCCCAGCCGGGTGTAAAATGATCCAGCCAGGTGCTGAGGGCATAGATCCGGAACTGGCTGCTTTTTTTTACGAACGTATCCCAGCGATCGGTGTCGATCGCCTCCCTGTTATAAAACCGGATCGGATGGTTGGGCTCCATTATTTTCCTTTTCCCTGTAAAAGAATCCGAAAAGTATGCAATAAAATTTTAAGGTCCAACAGGAGGGAGATGTTTTCGATATAGATCAGGTCATAGTGGTTGCGTTCAATCATTTCTTCGAGGTTCTCGGCATAGCCAAATTGCACCATTCCCCAGCTGGTAAGCCCGGGCCGGGCCTTGAGTGCATATTTGTAAGATGGGAACTGTTTTACGATCTGGTCGATAAAATAAGCCCGCTCCGGCCGGGGACCAACCAGGCTCATATCTCCTTTTAAAATATTCCAGAGTTGGGGAAGCTCATCCAGCCGCCATTTGCGCATGATTCTGCCCCAGCGGGTAATACGCGGGTCTTCCTTTGAGGAGAGCAGGGGCGTACCGGTTTCTGCGTGAATATACATGGAGCGGAATTTATACAGTATGAAGGGCTTTCCTTTATATCCGATCCGCTCCTGCTTATAAATAATAGGGCCAGGGCTGCTGAGCTTTACACGAAGGGCTACAAAAAGATAAAGCGGTGCTAAAAAGATCAGTCCCCAGAAAGCGCAGGCCACATCCAGCAAGCGTTTAACATTCGACTGCCAGTTGCTGAGCAGGGTATTGGGGATATTTACAAGACCACCGCCAAGTAAACTGCCGATTTTTACAGAGCCGGAAAGGATATCGATTGTTTTCGGAACCAGGTTTATTTCCACATCTTTTTCGCTTAGCCGCGTTACGAGGTCTTCAACCGGCAGCACAGCAGCAGAACCGTTATTGTTAATGATCACCATTTTTACATTATACCGTGCGATAATGTTTTCCAGCTCCGGCAATGCGCCCAGCCGTGGAATGGAAGCAGTGGTCGTTTGCGAGGTCGCAACCGGCTCTATATAACCTATATAATGAAATGCAGCCTCCGATAACCCCTTTCCTGTGTTTGCTACAATCGTGTTCACAGATGCGCCATCGCTAAGCAGCAGGGTATTAAAAACAACGGATCTGTTTTTGATCTGCAGCTTTACGATCGTCAGGATGATGCCCCGGAAAACACAGGTAATGATGCAATGCAAAAAGATCAACCGGAACAGCAAATGAAGGATACCAATGTACAAGTGGTATTTTAATTCAGGGAAAATAAAAATCAGGAACGCACTCCCGATAATAGAGCAAACCAGGGTAACAAGGAATTCTTCCACCCTTGATTTCTTATACAGGTTGCCATAACTGCCGGCCAGCGTAAATAATAACAGCCACAATACCGGAACAATAAAAAGCGTTACCAGCCAATCGGTGGGCTCCAGGTTTCCGATACCTCTGCGCAACAGGCTGATAAAAATCAGCCAGGATAATGCAGCCCCCAGGTAGTCGGCTACCAGGTACCAGGAAGCGGAAATGCTTTTAGGATTTTCCACTAATGTTTAATTGTGTTATTGCCGATTTTCTCCAGGATCTGGTGTGCCACATCCATCGCTTTTAAACCATCGATCTCCGAAACAACGGTTTGGGTATTGTTTATAATAGCATCCCGGAATTCTTCCAGTTCTTTTTTTATAGCGTTTACTTCCGGTACTGCAGGATTGGCCATCGCAATGGTTTTTTTGCCGCCCGGTGTATCGATGTCGAATGCAAATACATTGGCATCCGAAGCCTCTTTCAGTTTAATGATCTCTGTTTTTTTATTGAGAAAATCGATACCGATATAGGCATCTTTCTGAAACAGGCGCATCTTTCGCATTTTCTTCATAGAGATGCGACTGGAAGTAAGGTTGGCCACACAACCATTATCAAATTCGATCCGTACATTGGCAATATCCGGCGTTTCTGTAAGTACGGCCACCCCGCTGGCAGAGATCCGCTTTACATCGCTTTTTACAATGCTCAGGATGATGTCGATATCATGAATCATCAGATCGAGGATTACACTTACCTCTGTTCCCCTGGGGTTGAACTGCGCCAGCCGGTGTACTTCAATAAACATGGGTTTCAGCGGCACGTGTTTCAAAGCCAGGAAGGCGGGGTTAAAACGCTCTACATGCCCAACCTGCAATTTTATGTTGGATTCTTTTGCCAGTTTTACCAGTTCCCGGGCTTCATCCATGGTATCGGCAAACGGCTTCTCTACAAATACATGACGCCCCAGCTTAATGGCTTTTTCGCACCACAGGTAATGAAAGGTGGTGGGCGTTACAATGTCGATCGCATCGCAAAGCTCCAAAAAAGCATCCACATCAAAAAAACGTTTGATGTTATATTTTTCAATGACTTCCCGGGCTGTTTCCTCATTCGGATCGTAGAAGCCAATCACTTCCACGCCTTCAATTTCCAGCCAGTTATTCAGATGAAATTTTCCCAGATGGCCTACACCAACAATCCCAATTTTTAACATATGTGAATTTGTGCGTTCAAAGATAATTGAATACGATGTATCTATAATAATGCAGGTGCTGCCGGTGCAATAATTTTAAAAGACCAGGTACAGGGTCAGGGCTGTATCCATAAAAAAAGCGGTACTAAATTTTAGTACCGCTTGTTGATCCATAAGGATTCGAACCTTAACTGACTGAACCAAAATCAGTAGTGCTACCGTTACACCATGGATCAATCCGACCTTTATGCTGACATGCGTCAGATTTGGGATTGCAAATATAGGAAATCAAACGATTGTAACAACATGTTCTGCAATATTTTTTTTGATTTTTTTATTTCTTGAGGGATTTTATAACGGCGTTGGTTTATTGAAATGTAATCAGTTAAATTTGTTTCTATTCAATTCATCTTTAAAACGATTATATGAAAGTTACTGTAGTAGGTGCCGGAGCTGTAGGTGCTACCTGTGCCGACAACATTGCCAGAAAAGAATTAGCATCGGAACTGGTGCTGCTTGACATTAAAGAGGGGGTGGCCGAGGGGAAAGCCATCGATATGATGCAAACAGCCGCATTGCTGGGATTTGATACCAAGATCAAGGGGGTGACCAATGACTATGTAGCTACCGAACAGTCGGACGTGGTGGTGATCACCTCCGGACTTCCCCGTAAACCGGGCATGACACGTGAGGAACTGATTGGTGTAAACGCCGGAATTGTAAAAAGTGTTACCGAAAATATTTTAAAATACTCTCCGGATACCATTATCATCGTAGTATCCAATCCGATGGATACGATGAATTACCTCACACTTCAAACATCGGGGTTACCCAAACACCGTGTGCTGGGAATGGGCGGAGCGCTGGATTCTGCGCGGTTCCGGTACTACCTGAGCCAGGAACTGGGCTGTTCGCCCGGCGACCTGAATGCCGTAGTGATCGGCGGACATGGTGATACCACAATGATCCCGCTGATCCGTCATGCTACCTGGGGCAGCACGCCGGTTACTAACTTTTTAACAAAGGAGCAGCAGGATAAAATTGTAGCAGACACCATGGTGGGAGGCGCTACACTTACCAAGCTCATCGGTACTTCTGCCTGGTACGCACCCGGCGCAGGAACTGCCGCCATGGTTGAAAGTATTTTACGGGATGAGAAAAAGCTGATCTCCTGCGGGGTGGCCCTGGAAGGCGAATATGGTCAAAACGATATTTCGCTGGTGGTGCCGGTGATCCTTGGCCGTAATGGGTGGGAGCGGATCCTCGATTTTAAATTATCGGATGAAGAACAGGCCGCCTTTAATAAAAGTGCCGATGCCGTTCGCAGCATGAACGACGTATTGAAAACGCTTTAATAGTATTTTATAAGATGGAGATCCCGGCTGAAAAGACCGGGATCTTTTGTTAACGGATGCACGTATAGTACTGCTTGGGTCGGGCGTCCGGGTTAAAAAGCTTTCAGCGGATGGCCGCGGTTGCGGTGTAATTCCGGACTTTTTATGGTTTGAATGGTTAATTTTGCTTCAACTAAAGCGAATATGATGCACTTACGGATACGGTTTTTTACCCTTTTATTGCTGGTTGCCCAGCTGACGTTTGCCCAGCAGTTTGAACCGGTATTTAATGTAAAAGAATATGCAGACTTTTTATCTATGGCGCATTATGAAAGCAGTATTCCCGATAAAGCACAGCGCGAAAAACAACGTGATCCCTACCAGTTGGTTTATAAATCACCGGAAATAGGTATGAAAAATCGCTGGTGGTTGTATACCAATGCACAAAACCAGGCGGTGATCGTGATCCGCGGAACGGTGGGCGATATGGTTAGCTGGATGGAGAATTATTATTGCCCGATGATTCCTGCAACAGGCTCCTTGCAACTGAATGCAACCACAAAATTTGATTATAAACTGGCAGAAAGCAAGGAAGCATATGTGCATGCCGGCTGGACCATCGGCATGGCCTACCTGGTAACCGATATGATGCCGAAGATCAAAGAACTGTATCAAAAAGGCGTACGCGATTTTTTTATTTTCGGACATAGCCAGGGTGGGGCGCTAAGTTACCTGGTGAGCTCTTATCTTTATTACCAGCGGCAGGCCGGGGTGCTGCCTGGCAACATCCGGTTTAAGACCTATGCCAGCGCCGCACCCAAGCCGGGCAATATGCAATATGCATACGATTTTGATTTTATCCATAAAGGTGGCTGGGCGTATGCTGTAGTGAACGCTGCGGACTGGGTGCCGGAAACCCCTTACAGTATTCAGCGGGTTTCGGATATGAATACGGTAAATCCAATCGTTGATATTCCCGGAACATTGAAAAAACAAAAGTTCCTGCTGCGCCTGGTAGGAAATATGTATTATGGAAAGTTGGACCGGAAAACCAGGAAAGCACAAAGAACGTATACCAAAATCCTCGGGCATAAACTGTATAAACTTGCGATCAAAAAAGCATTACCCGATCTGAAAGAACCGGAATATGGACCTTCGATGAACTATATGCGCGCCGGCGTTCCGGTGATCCTGATGCCGGATGCTGCGTACTATGAAAAATATGGAAAAGATGCTGCCGACAAGTTTGCGCATCACCATTTTGCACCGTATCTCTATTTGTTGCAAAAGCAATATGGAAAGTAGCGCAGGATACTCCTCCTGCTATTTTTCTATTTTATAACACCAGCGGTACAGCTTGCCTTCAAAGTCGAAGGGCGTGGTAGCCCGGGTAATATCCTTTATTTTGTCTGTTTGCAGCTTATCCGCTTCCAGTACAAATGTGCGGGCATTGGTGCTGAAATAGAGGATGCCGCCCGGCGCCAGTATACGCAGGCAATCATTAATCAGGGATACATGGTCACGCTGGATATCCAGGATATCATGCATCCGTTTGCTGTTGCTGAAGGTGGGCGGATCCATTACAATCAGGTCGTATGCCCCGGAAGGAATCTCTTTGATGTAGCGGAGCACATCGGCCTGTAAAAACGTATAACCGGGTTGGTCCAGGCCATTCAGCTGCATGTTTCTTTCGGCCCACCGGGTGTAGGTATTGGAAAGATCAACGGTTGTAATGGCCGCTGCTTTGCCCGCCGCTGCGTACACGGAGAAGGAACCGGTATAGGCAAAAAGATTCAATACCCGCCGGCCACCGCTTTCCGCCATTACCATTTTCCGGGTTAACCGGTGGTCCAGGAAGAGGCCGGTATCCAGGTAGTCTTCCAGGTTTACAATAAATTTTAATCCCTGCTCCTGTACAATAAGCTCATTTTTTTTTGAGTCCGTTTTTTGATACTGCCCCTGTCGCCCCGCTTTCCGTTGCCGCAGCTTGGTATGAATTTGGGCTGTTGCAATACCGGTAATGGCCGATATGCTTTCCATTGTTTGCTGCATCCATTTATAATGCGCTGCCTCATCCAAATGATGCCGGCGTTTGTATTCGGCTACATAAACATGCCCCTCGTATAACTCAATAGAAAGCGGAAATTCAGGAAGATCGTGATCATATACCCGGTAGCAGGTAATCCCTTGTTTCTGCGCCTGTTTTGAAAGATGCCGGTAAACCTTGGTTAGCCGGTTGCGGAACATGATAAACTTTTCTTCGTTCAAGTTTGTTTTTTTTGCGAAATTAGCCTTTTACAGGAATGCAATACGCAATTGTTGATATTGAAACGACCGGCTCTTATGCAGCAGCAAGCGGTATTACGGAAATCAGCGTTCAGGTGCTGGATGCCGGAGGCGTGGTGCAGGAACGTTTTGAAACCCTGGTAAACCCGGTACACCAGATCCCGGGGTATATCCAGGCGCTTACAGGCATCAGCAATGAAATGGTAGCGAAAGCCCCTTTGTTTGAAGCAGTTGCAGAAAAGATATATGCATTGCTGCATGATAAGGTGTTTGTGGCACATAGCGTCAATTTTGATTACTCATTTGTAAAAAGCCAGCTGTTGGCCTGCGGGTATGAACTGAACGCAAATAAGCTTTGTACGGTGCGCCTGAGCCGCAAACTGTTGCCGGGGTATGTATCTTACAGTCTTGGCCGGCTTTGCGAAGCATTGGGCATCGGGCATTATAATAAACACCGGGCAGGAGGGGATACGGATGCAACGGTGGCTCTGTTTCAGCTGTTATTGCAAAAGGATACCGAGGGATATATTACAAAGAGCCTGAAAAAAACATCCAGGGAACAGGCCCTGCCGCCAAATGTGCCCAAGTCCGATTTTGACCAGTTGCCGTATACACCGGGTGTATATTATTTTCACGACGATAAAGGCAAAGTGGTATACGTGGGTAAGGCCAAAAATATCCGGTATCGCGTAAGCAGTCATTTTAGCAATAACTCTACGGGAAGACAACGGCAGCACTTTATGCGGTACGTATATCATATCAGCTATGAGGAATGTGGAACAGAACTGATGGCGGCGGTAAAGGAATCCACCGAAATTAAACGGCTCTGGCCGCGTTTTAACGCTTCTCAGAAAAAGCGGGAAGACCTGTACGGCATTATTTCTTACGAAGATCAGAACGGGTATTTGCGGCTGGGTGTAGACAAAATGGTCCGCGGCAAGCAGGTGCTTAACTCTTTTCATCACCTCGAAGGCGCCAAAGCTTCGTTACGGCAGCTGGTACAGGATCATCAGTTATGTCCCCGTTTATGTTTTATTAGCGAACAGCTGGTTGATGAAAAACTGCACCGGTTGCTTTGCGGAGGCGCCTGTGAAAAAAAGGAGACGCCGGAAAGCTACAACCGGCGGGTTTTGGAGGCGGTGCAGCACCTGGAAAATCTTCCGTCCTTTGCGATTGTAGACCGCGGCATTCATCATGATGAACGGTCCTGTATCCTGGTTTGGCGGGGCAGCTTTTATGGCATGGGATTTATTTCGGAGGAGGTACAGATCGAACGGCCCGAGCAGCTGCGGGAATACGTAACGCCCTACAAAGAAAACAGCACCATTACCAATATGCTGTTTGCATACGCCAAAAGATATCCTTCTAAAATCATCCAGTTTGATCAGGCCAGCTAACCGGATGTTATTATTTTTGCACCCGTGCGTTGAATGGTACAGAAAATGGCCGGTATCATTTCCCGGTTCCTGCAGTATTTTAAGCACCCTTTATATTAAAAATTAAAATACATTAACGATGATGAAAAAAACGGCATTGCTGTTGCCTTTTGTATTGATGATGTTTGCCTTTCAGCCGGTTAAGAAAAAGAAAGTGATCTTCTTTGGCGATTCTATCACCCAGCAGGGCGCTGGCCCCGGTGGATATATCATGCGGATCGACAGCATGAGCAAGGTGGAGAAACTGGCGGATCAGTTTGAATTTGTAGGAAAGGGCATCGGGGGAAATAAAGTGTATGATCTGTTCCTGAGGTTTCAGCCCGATGTGCTGGATCAGCAACCGGATATTGTTTTTGTTTATGTAGGTATCAATGATGTGTGGCATAAAACATCCGCGGGTACCGGCACCGATTTCGATAAGTTCGGCAAGTTTTATGATGCCATTATTTCCACGCTGAAAACACGGGGGATCCAGCCGGTAGTATGTACTCCTTCGGTTATTGGCGAGCGGAATGATTTCACCAATCAGCAGGATGGTGATCTGAACCTTTATGCAAAATGGATCCGTGAGTACGCCGCTAAAAATGCAGTACCGCTGGTAGACCTCCGCAAACTGTTCCTGGATTACCTGAAAACAAACAACCCGGAGAACAAGGAAAAGGACATCCTTACACGGGATCGGGTGCATCTGAACGATAAAGGCAACCAATTGGTGGCCGACGCTATGTGGAAGGTGATCAAAACCCTGAAGTGAGCTTCAGGGAATGTGAAATAAGCAAATGGAAAATTTAAAGTGTAAAAGTTCGGGAATCCCGTCCGGACGCAGGAGCGCGATCCACTTCAATATTTATAATTGGATATTTTATATTTTACATTCTAGATCGCTACCTCTGCCAGGTAATAATTCTTTTTTCCTTTTTGCAGCAGGATATAACGGTTGTGTAAAAGATGTGCGCCGGTAACGATGAACTGAACGTCGCCCACTTTTTCACGGTTAAGACTGATCCCGCCGCCCTGTACCAGCTTCCGGGCTTCGCCTTTACTAGGTGCTATCTTCGTTTCCGCCAGTAAGGATACAATATCGATACCCTGTTCCAGGTGGGCTTTTGAAATGGCCGCTTTTACCACGCCTTCAAGCCCTTCCAGATCTTCAATACTCATTTCAGCGGCCGGCCTGCTTTGATTTGCAAACAGTTTTTCTGTAGTAACAATGGCTTTTTCATACTCTTCTGCGCCATGCACGAAGCAGGTGATCTCCTTAGCCAGTGTTTTTTGAAGCAGGCGTGCGGCGGGGTTTTGCTGATGTTCCACAGTCAGATGCTGAATCGCCGGTTCATCCAGGAACGTGAAGATTTTGATCCAGGTTGCGGCATCTTCATCACTGGTGTTTAGCCAGAACTGGTAAAACTGGTATGGCGAGGTTTTTTCCGGGTCCAGCCATATATTCCCTTTCTCGGTTTTTCCAAACTTGGTGCCATCCGCTTTCCGGATCAGCGGGCAGGTAAAGGCAAACGCCTCTTTTCCCGCTTTACGGCGGATGAATTCGGTGCCGGTGGTGATATTGCCCCATTGATCGCTGCCACCCATCTGCAGCTTTACATCTGCGGTGGTATACAAGTGAAAGAAATCATATCCCTGCATCAGCTGGTAAGCAAACTCCGTGTAGCTGATGCCCACTTCCCCTTCAAAGCGCTTTTTTACGCTGTCTTTGGCCATCATGTAGTTTACCGTGATGTGTTTTCCGGCATCCCTTAAAAATTCGAGGAAGCTGATGCTTTTGAACCAGTCGTAGTTATTTACCATAATGGCCGCGTTCGGGTTGGCGGGAGAAAAGTCGAGGTATTTTTCCAGCTGGCTCTTTATACCGGCAATATTTGCGGCCAGGGTTTCTTCATTCAGCAGGTTGCGCTCTTCGCTTTTGCCGCTGGGATCGCCGATCATACCCGTAGCGCCGCCCACAAGGGCTACCGGGCGATGGCCGGCCCGCTGAAGGTGTACCAGTAACAAAATGGGTACCAGGCTGCCAATATGCAGACTGGTTGCCGTGGGATCAAACCCGATATAACCCGTTGTCATTTCCTTGCCCAGCTGTTCTTCTGTACCTGGTATGATATCCTGGATCATACCCCTCCATCTCAGTTCCTTTATGATATTCATAATTTTATAGTTCTTTAATCGGGCTGCAAAGGTACGCCATCCGGGCTTAAGAACGAATCTTCGAATATGGTTTTATACGGTTGAGCGAATAAATAGGGTATCTGGTCTAAAAAGCGCTATTTTTAAATGCTTTATGCCTAATTTCGTTGCAGGCAAAATATACTTATCAGAAAATTGTGGACCCTAACTAAATCGAATTGTAAATGAAAGCATTGAAGCCATGCTTTTTACTGCTGCTTGTACTGGTTGGCATCAGCACAAGCGCCCAGTTCCGGAAATATTCCAATGAGTTTCTGAATATCGGTGCCGGCGCCCGTGGATTGGGTATGGGGAGCGCCCAGGTGGCCAGCGTAACCGATGGTACAGCAGGCTACTGGAATCCGGCGGGTCTGGTAAATGTTCAGGATAATGTACAGGTAAATCTTATGCATGCCGAGTATTTTGCAGGTATTGGTAAATACGATTACCTGAACGTAACCCTGCCTACTACCAGCACCAAACGTACACTGGCGATTACGGCGCTGCGGTTTGCGGTGGATGATATCATGAACACCCTGTTCCTGGTAGAGCCGGACGGGTCATTGAACTATAACAATATAAAATCATTTTCTTCAGCAGACTACGGCTTCCTGTTGTCGTATGCGCAAAGCCTGAAGCGTACGGAAAATAAGCATATAAATTTTGGGGTGAATGCAAAGGTGATCCATCGCAGCGTGGGCAGTTTTGCCAAGGCCTGGGGATTTGGTCTGGATGCGGGGTTACAGTTTATGCAGGATAAATGGCGTTTTGGTATTGTGGGCCGGGATTTGACCACCACCTTCAACAGCTGGGCTTTTAGCTTTACCGAGCAGGAAAAAGAGGCATTGTACCTGGCCAAGAATGATATTCCCGTAAAATCAACCGAATTAACATCGCCCCGCCTGATACTGGGAGGCGCCCGCATATTTCCGGTGGGGAAAAAATCGGGGCTAATGGCAGAGGCAAACCTCGATCTTACTTTTGACGGGAAACGGAATACGGTCGTAAGCGGCGACCCGGTAAGCATCGATCCCAAGCTGGGACTGGAATACAATTACAAGGATGTGGTTTTTATAAGAGGAGGGGTTAACAATTTTCAAAAAGGGCTTGCAGACGGAGATACCCTGAACCTGAAAAAGGTATGGATCTTTCAACCAAGTGTTGGGGTAGGCTTCCGGATCCAATCCTTTATGATCGACTATGCATTCACCAACCTGGCAAACCAGTCGAACCCGCTTTTTACCCATGTGTTCTCTTTGAAAATGGATTTCCGGAGAAAAAGAAACGATCATCAATAAGTAGCGACGAATGAAAAAACTGCTTACGATAGGATTACTGATTTTTTCCATTGCAGCCCATGCTCAGCAATTCGGCAATGAATGGATCGATTATAACAAAACCTATTATAAATTTAAAGTGGCAGTCACCGGTTTGTACCGGATCCCTGCGGCAGCACTTTCAGCAGCCAACCTGGCCGCGGTTGATGCGGCGCATTTTCAATTATGGAACAATGGGGTAGAAGTACCGCTTTATATATCGGTGAGCTCCGGGCCGTTGGGCGCTGGCGACTATATCGAATTCTGGGGACAGAAGAATGATGGAAAGCCCGATAATCCGCTGTACCGTACACCGGATCAGCAGCTTTTGGATGCAAAAAGTTTATTTACAGATTCTTCGGCTTATTTTTTAACAGTAAATACCGCAGGCGGAAATAAGCGGTTAACCAATGCTCCCAATAACCTCCCGGGTGGGGCCACACCGGAACCTTATTTTATTTACAGGTCCGATACGGCGTTTGCGGAACAGTTTCACTACGGTGCGTCGGAGGGCACGGGTGTTGGTACGTTATATATGGCATCTTTTGAAGACGGGGAAGGATGGGCTTCTACGGAGATCAGCGAAGGCCAGTCCAGGAGCTACCAGAAAAATCTGTATCCGTATACCGGTTCAGGCGCGCCGGATGTGATGATACAAATGAACGTAATGGGCAGCAATGTTGCAACCCGTAGAGCCCAGCTAACGGTAAACAGCAATACCGTTTTTGACCAGGTGCTGCCCAATTTCGGGTTTCTGAAACTGTCGAAAACACTTCCTGCCAGTATATTGAACGGAGGAAGTGAAGCATTTTCGGTTACCAATACGGCAACCGTTCCCAGCCGGATGCGGCTGGCTTCCCTAGCAGTGACCTATGCCCGGCAATTCAATTTCGGCGGCGCCAGCAATTTCCGTTTCAGTCTTCCCGCCCGCAGTACCGGCTACTACCTGGAAATATCCAATTTTAGTTTCTCCGGAGGTGCACCGGTGTTGTATGACCTGGCAAATGGAAAACGCTATGTGGTAGATGCAACCAACCCCGCCCTGCTGAAAGTATTTTTACCAGGTACGTCGGCAACGCAGGACCTGGTATTAACCAGCCAGGCGGCGGCAAATGTGCGGCTGGTGCCGCCGCTGGAAATACGGACCTTTGTAAACTATGCGGCTACGGCCAACCAGGGTGATTATCTTATGATCACTGATAAATCGCTTTTGACGGGCAGTAACGGGACGCAGCCGGTAAACGATTACCGCAATTACCGGGCTTCAGCCGCCGGTGGGGGATACAATGCCCGGATCTACCTGATCGATCAGCTGACCGATCAGTTTGCCTACGGCATTCAATATCATTCCCTCAGCGTTAGGAATTTCCTGAGATTTGCAAGAGCCCGGTTTGCTTCACTGCCCCGGCAGGCATTTCTGATCGGTAAGGGCGTTTCGTATATTGCGTCAAGAAGCTACCCCTCTTATGATCTGGCTCCGCAGTTGCCGCAACTCAACCTGATACCTACTTTTGGAAGCCCTTCTTCGGATGTACTGTTAAGTGCAGAAGGAAGCAGCTCACAGCCGTTAACACCCATTGGAAGGTTATCAGTTATCAATGGAGATGAAATCACCCTTTACCTGGGAAAACTGAAAGAGTATGAACAGCAACTGGCCACTGCTGCACCGGGTATCCGCGAAAGCGCCTGGAAAAAGAACGTAGCCCATCTTGTTGGAGCCAGCGATGATGCAACCATCAGTTTGCTGGATGAATTACTCCAAAAGCAGAAAACCATCATCCAGGGGCCGCTGTTTGGCGCGAATGTATCTGATTTTGTAAAGAGTACTTCCGGTACCATTCAAAATGCAAATAATGACCGCTTGCGGAGTTTAATAAATAATGGTATAGGGATGCTGACCTATTTTGGGCATTCATCCTCTACTTCATTGGATTACAACCTGGAGAATCCTTCCAATTATACAAATAAGGGCAGGTATCCGCTTTTCAATATGATGGGGTGTAACGTAGGGGATATTTTCGGATACAGTACCGCCCGTTTAACCGGGGTGGAAACCATTTCTGAGAAATACCTGCTGGCAAAGGATGGAGGCAGCATCGGTATGATGGCCGGTACCAGTGTGGGGTATGTATCTACCCTGGATGTATACAACACCTTACTGTATACGATCCTTTCCGGAAAGGACTATGGCAAAACGATCGGGGAGTTGATGCTGAATACCATTAAAGAGGTATATAAGCGACCCACCGGTGAAAATGAATTTCTCCAGCGCGCGCAATGTGAAGAATACACGCTGAATGGCGATCCGGCAATCCGGCTCTACCAGTTCGATAAACCCGATTACGCCATTGAAGACGCTTCGGTGGTGGCTGCACCCAGCTTTATTTCGGTTGCGGAACCCGAATTTAGGATAAAGGCAAAGATCAATAACCTTGGAAAAGCGGTGGATCGTAAAGTGATCGTTGAGCTGAAGCGAACATTCCCCAACCAGTCTGTTCAGGTTTTCAGAAGAGATACGCTGGACTTGATCCGGTATGCGGATTCCATAAACTATACCTTGCCCATTGATCCGCTACGAGACAAGGGCGCGTCAAAGATCACCGTTACGGTAGACCCGGAAAATACGATCGAAGAACTCAATGAAGGGAATAATGCTGTAACAAAAGATATTTATATCTACGAGGACGAGTTGCGCCCGGTGTATCCTTATGACTATGCGATTGTGAACCAAGCCAATTTTAAATTAACAGCGTCCACCGCCAATGCGCTTACTGCATCCAGAGCTTACCTTATGGAGCTGGATACTACAGCATTGTTCAACTCCCCGGTTAAGGTTGCTCAAACGCAAACCTCTGCTGGCGGTGTTGTAGAGTTTGTACCCGGGGGAAGTTTACAGAATAATACGGTATATTACTGGCGGGTAGCCGCCAAACCGGATAACAGCGATCAACCGCATTGGAACAATTCTTCATTCCTGTATCTAAACGGAGGCCCTTCCGGTATCAATCAATCCCATTATTACCAGATGCTGAATTCCGATTTTTCTCAGCTGATGATAAAGGAAAATGATCGTGCTTTGCATTTTGATTCAACCGTAGCCGGTCTTACCACTACAATGGGCTTTTTCCCTTATGCCAGCGCGGCTACCGACATGGAAATGCGGATCAATGATTTTGCAGTACAGCGGTGGTTGTTAAGCCCTTTTAGCGGTAGCGAAAATGTGAATGATTATACCCTGCGCTTTTATGTGATCGACAACCGGAAAATGAAGGTGTGGGAAAATGTAGACCTGGGCACATCCGGTATGTATGGAAGTGTAAGGCCCACGCCAGCCCAAAGCAATACCATCCCTACGTTCTTCCAGTTTAAAGTGCGTACGGCACAGGAACGGAAAAATGTGATGGATTTTATTGACCTGATCCCGAAAAACTTTTATATCGTAATCACCAGCAGCCCGATGCTTCCGAATGTCTTACCTTCTGAATGGCTGGCCGATGAATCGGTATACGGAGCCGGCAATACATTATATAATAAGCTGGTGAAAGAGGGCGTTACGGTGCTGGATCAGATAAAAACCGATGCTCCGTTTATTATTTTCCTGCAGAAGGGTTCCGGTCGTGCACTGAAACAGGCAGTAGGGGCTGCAAAAGAAGATAAGCTGGTTGAATCCGTTTCGGTAAAAACCCTGTTTCACGAGGGGAGTTTAGAAACCCCGGTATTGGGTGTTGCAAAAGCCTGGGATAAGCTGATATGGGATGGCAGCAGTTCTGAAACCGGATCCAAGGATCAGTTGTCGTTTGATATATATGGTGTTACCAACTCGGGCTCTGAAGTGTTATTGAAAACAGTAAACGGGATTGCTTCCAATAAAACAGCGGATATTTCAGATATAGATGCCCGGCAATACGCAAAGCTCCGGTTAAAGGCAACGATGGCTGATACCGTCGATTACACGCCATATCAACTGAAGTTACTCCGGTTATTATATACGCCTGTACCTGAAGGTGCCATTGCCCCTAATCTCTTTCTCAATGTGAAAGACACGCTGGAAATTGGAGAACCCTTAAACTTTGCTGTAGCCTTTAAAAATATCAGCAACAGTAAGTTCGACAGCGTGGCGGTAAAACTGACCATACGGGATAAAAACAATGTGGAAACGATCATTCCTGTTCCCAATCAAAAAGCCTTATTAGCCGGAGATACCATTAAATTATCGGTTCCGCTGCCTACTAAGAACTTCAGAGGCAGCAACACCTTATTTGTAGACTTTAATCCCGGGCCGCTGCAGCCGGAGCAATACCCGTTCAACAATTTCCTGTATAAGAATTTCTTTGTTAAAGGTGATTCTACCAGTCCGTATATGGATGTGACGTTTGACGGGGTGCATATCCTGAATAAGGATATTGTATCCAGCAAGCCTGATGTATTGGTGAAACTGACGGACGATGCCAAATGGCTGATGTTAGATGACCCTGGTCTGATCCAGGTACAACTGTTTGATAAGACCCGCAATAAGACGTATAGTTACAAGGCGGGTACCGATACGCTGCAGTTTACACCCGCAGGCCAGGGAAGCGGCAACACGGCCACAATGAACTTCAGGCCGCGCCTGGACGATGGCGACTATGAGCTGCAGGTAACTGCAAAAGATAAGAGCGGCAATGATGTAAGCCAGATCAACTACAAGATCGCATTCCAGGTGATCAACAAGCCGATGATCTCCAATATGCTCAACTATCCCAATCCGTTTACTACCGCCACCGCCTTTGTATTTACTTTAACGGGATCCGAGGTTCCGCAAAACATCCGCATACAGATCCTGACAATAACCGGCAAAATCGTTCGGGAGATCACAACGGCTGAGTTGGGCCCCTTGCGCATCGGGAGAAATATAACCGAATTCCGCTGGGATGGTACTGATCAGTATGGCCAAAAGCTGGGTAATGGTGTGTATCTTTACCGGGTAATTACCAATCTTAATGGAAAATCGCTGGAAAAGTACAAGGCCAAGGATGATAACACGGATAAATACTTTAATAAAGGATACGGCAAGATGTACCTGATGCGATAAACGACTATACCATGGTGTGGAAATGTGTTTATAAAGTTTGCCTGGATGGAAATCTCTGAAAACCGGTTTGCCAATTCATTCGATTTTTTGAGGTTATTAGGCGCAATTGGAATCATTTATGTGCATTCTTATGATCTGTTGCGCAAGGATAAGCTGGAGATAACGGTTGTCATACTTGCCATTTTTTTTACGGTAAGCGGTTATTTTATTGCCGGAAGCGCAGAAAAATCGAGCTCTTTAAAAAAATATTTATGGAAGCGGTTGCTTCGAATTCAGCCGCTCTTAGCTGTTGTATGTTTTTTGTCGGTGCTGGTGATTGGCCCGCTGTTTACCGAATGGCCGGTAAGGGATTATTTTAAAAGCGGAAACTCCTGGTCGTATCTGCGAACCATTTTGCCCGTATTTGGAATACAGTTTTATTTACCCGGTGTTTTTCAGCATAACATCGGGGAGCGGGGGGTAAACGGTTCGTTATGGACGCTGATCATTGAAGAGCGGGTTTATCTTGCTATGGGATTGTTGTTTCTGGTGCAGCGCAGCCGGAAACAGTGGCTCGTTGGATTTGTGGCGGTGTTAAACCTCCTGTACCTGCTCAATTATTACAGGGTAGCGGGCCTCCAACTGAACGTATTGGATAACTATGCCACGCAGTACTATCTGCTCTTTTTTAACGGGGCCTTATGTTATTTTCTGAAGATCCCATTCGGCCGGATCAATAACTGGATAACGGTGTTGGCTGTTGCCATTGTGTACTTTCTTTTCCGCTATACCATCGTTGCTACATTATTTATATTGCCTTTCCTCATCCTGCTGATCGGAAGCCGGAAAACGGTATTTTCCGGAACGGCCAAAAAGGGCGATATCACGTACGGGTTATACGTGTTATCTTTTCCCGTTCAGCAAATGCTGATTCACCTGTCCGAGAACCGCATCCAGCCACCTGTATTGTTTGTAAGCACCCTGGTCATTTGTACGCCGCTGGCATATCTTTCCTGGCATTGCCTGGAGAAGCGGTTTTTAAAGCTGCGGTATCTTGTTTCGTAATGCCGCCGGGCCTAACTGTCTTAAAACATATTTCCCGATCACATCAAATTCCAGGTTAACGATGCTGCCGGTTTCAATCTGGCGCATATTGGTATGGCTGATGGTGTAGGGGATGATGGCTACTGTAAATGCCGTTTCGGTTACATCAAAAACGGTCAGGCTGATGCCGTTTAAACTGATGGATCCTTTTTCAATCACCAACGGCGCAAATTTCGGATCGAATGCAAATGTATATTCGGTACTGCCTTCTTTTGAAACGATTTTTTGGCAAACCGCCGTTCCGTCTACGTGTCCCTGCACAATATGCCCGTCTAACCGGCCATTCATCACCATGCAGCGTTCGAGGTTTACCAATGTTCCGGGCTGCCAGCTGCCCAGATTGCTTACGTCCAGTGTTTCAGCTATAGCCGTTACCTGGTGCCGGTTTTCCTGAATGGCTTCCACGGTTAAGCAAACACCATTATGACTGATACTTTGATCCTCTTTTAGTTCCTTCGAAACCGGACTTTCTACCCAAAACGTGATGTTGGAGCCTGCTTCCTGCCGGGAAATTACCGTTCCCATTGCTTCTATAATCCCTGTAAACATGCATCAAATTTCCGGTAAGAAATTGAAAATTCAGGTATTTGGTGTTTGAAATTTGGTATTTTATTTTTTTTGTTTATCTTTGCATCCCGATAATTAAGGTCGGAATTAAAAATTGCCAAAGGAGGTATAAAATATTTATGTTAATCATTGATTCTAAAGACTGCGAAAACATTGACAAGGCTTTAAAGAAGTATAAGAAGAAATTTGAAAAGTCTAAAACATTGTTGCAATTGCGTGAGCGTCAGCATTTTACGAAGCCTTCGGTGAAGAGCCGCGGACAACGTTTGAAAGCAATTTACAAGCAGCAGATCGCAAGTGGTAAAATAGAATTATAAAATATTTTATATTTTATATAATATTGTAACCTCAAGTACTTACTTGAGGTTTTTTTATGCCTGAACGTATCGTTGATCATATTGAGCCCTTTGTCAGCTACCTGAGATTTGAAAAAAGGTATTCCCAACATACGATAACAGCCTATACAACGGATCTGCAGGAGTTTTGCGATTTTATTGAAACCCTTTACGGCAATGCATCGCTGTGCGACGTATCGTATACGTTTATCCGCAGCTGGCTGGCCCGGCTGATGGAGCAGGGGATCAGTGCCCGGAGCATCAACCGTAAGATCTCCACCCTGAAGTCGTTTTTTAAGTATCATATCAAAATGGAAACCATCGGGGAGAATCCGATGTTCAAGGTAATTGCTCCCAAAGCCAGTAAACGGCTTCCGGCCTTTGTAAATGAAGCCGATATGAAGGAGCTGCATACGACACTTGCTCAATCTACGGAAGACTGGAAAAGTTTGAACGCAAAGATGCTGATCGGGCTTTTTTATGGTACCGGGATGCGGTTAAGCGAACTGATCCAGCTGAAGGGAGCGCAGGTTGACCGGTCCCGGAAACAGGTAAAGGTACTGGGAAAGGGAAATAAAGAACGGGTGCTGCCGCTGAGCCCGGCATTGATAGACCTGGTACAGGAATATGAAGCGCTGAAGCGGGAGCAATTTACAAGCCTGCCGGATGAACTGCTGGTTACAGAAAAAGGCAAAAAACTCTATCCGAAATATGCCTACCTCCTGGTAAAACAATACCTGTCTGCCATCCCAACGCTCGACAAAAAAAGCCCGCACGTGCTCCGGCACAGTTTTGCTACGCATCTTATGAACAACGGCGCCGAAATTAACGCTGTAAAGGAACTGCTGGGGCATGCGAGTCTTGCCGCTACCCAGGTGTACACGCATAATTCTATTGAAAAACTAAAGGACGAATACCGTAAAGCCCATCCCAAGGCCCGGTAAAACAGATGGTAATCGTTATGTAAATTCTCCTAAAAATTAGCATTTAATTTTGGGAATCGAGTTGTTTTTTATTTAACTTTAGACTGAAGGACAGAAGGTCTTTGAAATAGGAAATATCGATTATTCACTTTTAAATTCAACTATCATGAATGTGAACATTCAAACAGTTAATTTTAACGCAGACAGGAAGTTGATTGAGGCTATCAATCACAAAATGGACAAATTAGCTACCTTTCACGATCGCATCATTGGTACAGACGTCTACCTGAAACTGGACAATATCGTGCACAATATCAAGGATAAGATAGTAGAAATCAGGGTGCAGGTACCCAGGCATAGTTTTTTTGTAAAAACCACCAGTAAATCTTTTGAAGAATCGTTTGAAAATGCGTTTGATTCCCTGGTTAACCAGGTAAAACGGCGTAAAGAAAAAATGATTGCATAAACCCACACATAACGCATAAAAGAAAAAATAATTTTAATTATCTATATGATTTTGTCCCGCCCGGTCATCCGGTGCGGGACTTTTTTTTTGAAGCAAGGCCTGCCAGCACGAGCGGCGCCGATACCGGCTGGAAGGTGAGCACTAAAAAGAATGCTAAACTGCGCATTTTTAGCATGTTGAATGTTGTTTTTAGGCTTCTTTATCAGAGTTTGGCACAGTTTTCTATATAATCAAAATAGATTTTTAATTCGGACTTTTAAAACGTATCTATTATGATGAAAAGAATAATGCCTTTTGCTGTAATTGCAATCATGATTTTGGTTGTTGCATGCCGCAATACGAAGAAAGAAGACAATGCCGGCGCGATACCGGTGCAGGACACGTTGGGATTAGCAGAATACCAAAAGTGGAAAATGGAAAATGAAGTACGGAACCGCTTGCAGCAGGAACAGCAACTGGAAAATGCTGGTGCCGTAGCCCCTGCAGCAACCTCACGTTCTTCTGCTTCCTCCTCCCGGAGCAGTTCCAGAAGCAGCAGTAGCAGAGGTACCACTTACCGGAGTGGCGGTAACGGGGGAGATTATTCTTCCGGCTCTTCCGGTACAGTAGCCCAGGCTCCGGCTCCTCAAAGAAAGAAAGGAATGAGCCATACGGCTAAAGGAGCCATAGTGGGAGCCGCTTCCGGTGCCATAATCGGTGCTGTAGCGAACCGGAAAAACCGCCTGGGCGGTGGTGTGGTTGGTGGTGTTATTGGTGCTGCTACCGGTGCAGGTGTAGGTGCCATTGTAGACAAGAAACAACGCCAGCGCGACGGCTATTAACAGCGTAACAAAATAGCATAACGGTCCGGTAATATCGGGCCGTTTTTTAATAACGGAAGAGCATCTTTGTAAAAGATTTGTTTTATACAAATGATTTAAAATTTAATACCTTTAATTATGAAAAAAACATTAGGGATCGTATTGGGCGTTGCCCTGCTGGCCGCCTGTAACAGTTCTGAAAATCAATCTGCCGAAGTTACAACGGATTCATCGGGCAGTGCTGTGGTAACCGTGGACACCAATGTGGTAGCACCACCTGTAACTGTTCAGTATACAGAAGGTGATGTAATGCTGAAGGAGGGAAAGACCTATGTGTATACCAATGGAAACTGGGTGGTTGCAGAAAAAGAAATCAAGCTGGATAACGGAATTGTTATCGCCCCAAATGGTGAGGTAAAAAGCAAGGACGGCAAAGTAGTGGTGTTGGAAGAAGGGGCATATGTGAACAAATCCGGTAATTTCTTTGATCGTACAGGTAATGCCATTGAAAATGCCTGGGATAAAACCAAAGAAGGCGTAACCAAAGGCGCCGAAGCTACCAAGGATGCGGCACAGAAAGCAGCCAGTGCAACAAAAGAAGGGGTTGAAAAAGGAGTAGAGGCTACGAAGGACGCGGCACATAAAACCGGAGAGGCCATTAAGAAGGGTGCACAGAAAGTGGGCGACAAAACAAAAGAAATTGTAGAAGATATTAAAAAATAGAAAGGAAGATCTTTTCGATTATGTTTTGATGAAAGGGGCCGGACAACCGGCCCCTGTTTTTTTGATTCCTATCGAAGTCAGGATCCTTACTGTTGAGCTATTACCGCGAAGTGCTGCCGTGCCTGGCGGTAAAAAAATAACCGCAAAGCGCCAAGGATTTCGCGGGGTTCGCAAAGAAATTGATCGTTGTGTTTTATTACATGTGTTACAAATATGTATCTATAGCGGTACGGACTTTAACCGCTGGTTGTAATGCAGGTGGTTGACTGGTGGGTATCGATTGCGGTCTTTGCGGATGCTTTGCGTGCCTGGCGGTAAAAAATAAACCGCAAAGCGCGCAAGGATTTCGCGGAGTTCGCAAAGAAATTGATCGTTGTGTTTTATTACATGTGTTGCAAATGTGTATCTATAGCGGTACGGGCTTTAACCGCCAGCTGTGATGCAGGTGGTTGACTGGTGGGTATCGATTGCGGTCTTTGCGAAAGCTTTGCATGCCTGGCGGTAAAAAAATAACCGCAAAGCGCGCAAGGATTTCGCGGAGTTCGCAAAGAAATTGATCGTTGTGTTTTATTAGATGTGTTGCAAATATGTATCTATAGCGGTAGGGGCTTTAACCGCTGGTTGTGAAGTACATGATTGACTGGTGGGTATCGATTGCGGTGTTTGCGAATGCTTTGCGTACCTGGCGGTAAAAAAGTAACCGCAAAGCGCGCAAGAATTTCGCGGAGTTCGCAAAGAAATTGATCGTTGCGTTTTATTAGATGTGTTACAAATGTGTATCTATAGCGGTACGGGCTTTAACCGTCAGCTGTGAAGTACGTGGTTGACGAGTGGGTATCAATTGCGGTCTTTGCGGATGCGTTGCGTGCCTGGCGGTAAAAAAATAAACCGCAAAGCGCGCAAGCGTTTCTCGGAGTTCGCAAAGAAATTGATCGTTGTGTTTTATTAGATGTGTTGCAAATATGTATCTATAGCGGTACGGACTTAAACCGTTAGCTGTGAAGTACGTGGTTGACTGGTGGATATCGATTGCGGTCTTTGCGAATGCGTTGCGTGCCTGGCGGTAAAAAAAATAACCGCAAGAAACAAGTGCAGCTTCAGGGCAGCTTACTGCGGTGCGTCAACCATCCGTTGTTTCTTCGCTTTTATCTGCCTGATGCTGTTGCAGGATTTGCTGCGTAAAATCACTGGGGGCTACACCGAAGTATTTTTTAAACTCCCGGCTGAAGTATTTCCGGTCTTCATATCCTACCGCATAAGACACTTCATTAATGGTTAGGTCCTTTTGAAGGATCAGTTCTGCTGCTTTTTTGAACCGGCGTGTTTTGATAAATTCATTTACAGACATATTGGTAAGCGCCCGCAGTTTTTTATAAAGGATGGGCGCACTCATGCCCACTTTCCGGGATAGTTTTTCAACGCCGAAATCGGCATCTTCCAGGTGGCTGTCAATAATACCAATGATCGTATTTAAAAAATCGGAATCGATCCTGTTTCTTACGGTGCCGGGTTCTTCCGGTGGCTGCACCTGGGCTGCACGCAGGGTAAATTCACGTATGGTCCGCTGCTGCAACTTCCTGCGCGCTTCCAGCAGGTTACGGATATGCAATTCCAGGATCTTTGTGCTGAAGGGTTTGGTAATGTAAATATCCGCGCCGTGTTCCAGGCCGGTCACCTGGTCGGCCTGCGTACTTTTGGCCGTCAGCAGGATCACGGGAATATGGCTGGTACGGGGATCGGTCTTCAGCCGCTTACAGAATTCGATGCCGTTAAGGCCAGGCATCATCACATCGCTGATGATCAGGTCCGGTATATTTACCGTAGCCATTTCCCAACCCTGCAATCCATCTGCAGCCTGCTGTACATAATAACCGGGTTCCAGTTGCTGATGGATGAGCGCACGCAATTCGGGATTATCTTCTACCACAAGCACCGTATGCTGCCGGTTTGCAGGAAGCAGGGGATTGGTCATCATTGCATCCGCCACGGGCAACGGTTCATTACTGCGTAATACGGCCGGCGCCTGTTGTTCCAGGATCGAAATATGCGGGTCATTTTCAAAATGCTTTTTACCTTGCAGCAGTGTTACAAAAAAACAGGTATACCCGTTGTGGCCTGCTGCAGCCGGAGTACTCTCCACGCGGATGGTGCCTCCATGCAGCTCGGTGATCTTCTTTGAAAGTGCCAGGCCAATCCCGTACCCGGTATTCTGCATGCCATGATCGGCCACCTGGTAGTAATTGGTAAACAGTTTGTTTAAGTAAGGTGCCGCGATCCCTCTTCCGGTATCGGCCACCTGTATTTCCATGCTGGTTTCTTTGTGATGAACGGATACCGTAATGCGACCACCTTCCGGCGTAAACTTGAACGCATTCGCCAGCAGGTTAAAAAATACCTTTTCCAGTTGCTTTTCGTCAAAATACAGCAATGCCGTTTCTGTATCATGGCTAAAAGAGATCTGTATATTCTTTGCCAGCGATAGTTCGCTGAAGCTTGAATAGATCTCCTGTAGAAAGGAGATCAGGTCCTGTTCTTTCACCTCCAGTTTCAGATGATCCGACTCGGCCTTCCGGAAGTCCATCAATTCACTTACCAGTTTCAGGAGCCGGTTGGAATTGTTTTTGATCTGGACGATCTGCTGTTGGGTGAACTGATCCGATCGGTTCATCTCCAGCAGCTTTTCAACCGGTGCCATAATCAGCGATAAGTGTGTCCGGAGTTCATGTGAAACATTGGTGAAGAAGTTGAGCTTTACCTGGTGCAGTTCGTCTTCCTTTTTCAGTAAGGCTCTTAAAAACAGGAAGCGCATCATCAGGAAGAGGATCCCGATAATGAGCAGCAGGTAAATCGTATAGGCCCACCAGGTGCGCCAGAAAGGAGGCCGCACCGTGATCTTCATATGGATCGGATCCGTCCACAGCCCGTCGTTATTGGCACCCCGTACCGAAAAGGTATAATCCCCGGGGGGGAGATTGGTATACGTGGCAGAAGGGGCGCGTACCTGTTTCCAGTCTTTATCAAATCCTGCCAGTTTATACGAATAACGGTTCTTATTGCTTTTTATGAAGTTCAGGAGAGCAAAATTCAGGGTAAACAGGTTTTGATCGTGATGAAACGAAATAGCGGCGGTGTGGCTGATATTGCGCTGCAGCAGTTCATCGGAAGCGCCGATGCGCACATCGGTATTGTTGAGGCGCAGGTTGGTAAACACAAGAGGAGCCTGATAACGGTTCACTTCAATCTGGTCCGGAAAGAAATAGGTAATACCCCGGTATCCGCCAAAGTAAAATGTGCCCTTGCTGTCTTTTAAATAGGAGTTATAATTGAATTCCCTGCCGGCAAGGCCATCGGCAACCGTATAAGAAAGCACCGCCTTTGTTACAGGATCAAACCGTACAAGCCCTTCATCCGTACTCAGCCATAAGAATCCATGTTGGTCCTGCAGGATGCCGACGATGTTTTTAGATTGCCCGGAAAGTATTGTAAATGGCGATAATGACCGCTTTTTTTTGCTATAAAAAATAAGCGTGCCATTCCGCGCACCGGCCCATATATTGCCGGATGCATCTTCCAGGAAGGTATTTACAGAAAGAGCGTCGCTAATGGTATGAAGCTGGTTACCCTGTATGGCAAAAAGACCGGAAAGACCTCCCATCCAGATCCATCCATCGCGGTCCTTATAGATCTTGTTAACAGAAAAACCGCTTAGCTTTTTATCGATAAGGTCAACCGGCACCGGCTCCAGCTGGAGGCCCGATTTTTTGAAAATACGGATACCGGCATTGGTGGCAAGCCAGAATCTTCCCTGGTCGTCTTCTTCCAGTGAGGTAATTTCCAGACCAGCACTCTCTGCATCCTCCGGTTTATATAAGTAATGCCGGAAAGTGCGGGTAGCCGGATCCAGTACATTCAGCCCGCCGCCATGTGTTCCACACCAGATATACCCCTGTTTGTCGATATATACAACTTTTACGAGATTGGAGCCAATGCTTCCCGGGTCATTCCCATTATTTTTAAACACGCTAAATTGCCCGTTCCGGCGGTTATACAATACCAGGCCACCACCTTCGGTACCGATCCAGAGGTCCGTATTGCGGTATTCGAGGATGCTGCTGACCACGTTATTGGGAATGGCATTCGGACTGCCGTCGTTATGCATGACCCGGAACCCGGTGGTAAATGCATCCACGCGGTTAACGCCGCCGAAATAGGTGCCGATCCAAACCGAGCCATTTGCATCTTTATATAAACTGTAAATGGAATTCTGACTAAGACTTTTCGGATCGCCGCCTTCGTTTTGAAAAGAAACGGTTTGCCGGGTGCGGGTGTTCAGGATGCTCAATCCCTCCTGCGTACCAATCCAGAGAGAACTGTCATTTTGTGCCATCAGGGTCCGGATATTGTTATGAATAAGCCCCTGCGGCCCGTTGCCTTTGGCAAAGCGTATAAACGTTTTTGTTGCGGGTTCGTAAAGATTGAGGCCTGCGTTTTGGGTACCGATCCAAAGGTGTTGCGAGCGGTCTTCGCAGATGGCTGAGATATTATCGCTGCTCAGGCTTTTGGTATTTGCGGAGTCGTGGATGAACGATTCATAATAATAGCGGCTGCCGGTTTCCCATATCCGCACGAGGCCGGTGATAGTACCGATCCAGATATGGCCCGCTCTGTCCTGGAAAATACTTTTTACCACGGTTCCCGCCAGATGCTGTTTTCCGGTGGTTATAAAACAGGTGATACGGTCCCGCGTGGCTGAAAGGGCAAAAGCGCCTTTTGAGGTTCCGATCCACAGCCGCTGCTGCCGGTCTTCAAAAATACAGTTAACGGCTATGGGGCCGCTAACGGGCAGGGTAATTTTCTCAAAACGGTCTTTTTCATCATTATAGTAGTTCAATCCGCCACCGGAACCCACCCAAAGCCGACGCCGGGAATCACGGAAAAGCGAAAGAATATTATTTGAAAGCAGACCGGATTCCTGGGTACCACCGGCGGTGTAGATCCTGATCTGCGAGCCGTCGTACCGGTTAAGTCCGTTCGTAGTACCCAGCCATATAAAGCCTTGCGCGCCCTGGGCGATGGAAAGTACAGAGTTATTAGACAGGCCATTCTCGGATGTGAGATGATTAAAGCTGATATTTTGAGAATGACAAATGGTTGTTAGTGAGCAAAGGCCTGTAATGATCCACGCCTTAATTATATATAGAAACTGGACTTTACGACCGGAAAACCTACAGCACATTGCGGAAGCTCTTTTTAACACGCCTCATGAAATTTAAAACAGTTAAAGATAAGAAGGAGAAACGGCTTTATATAAATAAAAATATTTTATTGATTTTCAGTGCATTAAATAACTGTTAAAAAAAACACCCCCATTCTTTTAGGATTTTCATCCCGGGGAGGAGCGTCGCCGGCTGATATTGCAGTCAGGAGATTGTACATGGGAGAAATGCTTGTCACAATTGCTGTCAATCATTACATCTGCTATCATTTATCATTTTAAAAGTTTGTGCTTATGCCATTTAAGGATTCGGGCCATGGGCTTCGTCAGCGTAGTTGCTGGCTGATTGCCGTACTATTTTTATTGCTGCCTTCGCTGCTGCATGCGCAGTCAAAGCAAATTCAGGGTATTGTAACGGATGCGAACAATATCCCGGTACCAAATGCATCTGTTATAAATAAAACCACGGGACTGGGTGTGGCATCCAATACCGAAGGCCGGTTTAAGATCAACGCATCCGAGAACGATGGGCTGGAGGTTTCTGCTATTAGCTATGAAACAACAACGGTTACCGTGGGAACGCAAACATCGCTTACTATTAAATTAAACACTGTTTCGGCAAGCCTTGAAGATGTGGTAGTGGTAGGTTACGGGTCTAAAAGCAAGCGGGATGTAGGTGGAGCCGTTCTGTCGGTTGATCAGAAAGTATTGAAAGACAGACCGGTAACCAATACGCTTGCTGCGCTTCAGGGAACAGCTCCAGGGCTTGTTATTACCCGTACGAATGGCCAGCCGGGGCGGGAAGGTTTATCGGCGCGCATAAGAGGGATTACTTCACTTGGTGCAGGAAACTCACCACTTGTAATTATTGATGGAATCGAGGGCGATATTAATTCGCTGAATCCTAATGATATACAATCTATATCAGTTTTGGAAGATGCGGCATCGGCCTCTATATATGGAGCAAAGGCCGGCGGTGGTGTAATATTGGTAACTACAAAAGGCGGGCGTGCTAATCAAAGAACGCAGGTGGATATTACTTCTATGTACACCTGGAGAACGCCCTATGCCCGTCCTGAATTGATCAGCTCCAGAAAACAGGCAGAACTGCAAAATGCTGCAAGAAAATATGCGAATCAGAATCCGGATTTTACAGACGAGCAACTGAGTTGGTTGGATGATCCCAAGATAAATGATGTATGGAATACCAACACAAACTCCTGGGATTACTATTACAATTACAACCTGGAAGATATTTTAATGCGTAAACAGAGTCCGCAGCGTAACATCAATCTCACGGCCAGCGGTGGCGGAGATAAATCTACTTTCCTGTTTTCTCTGGGGTACATGGATCAACAGGGGGTGTTTAAATTCGGCCCCGATAGTTATAACAGGTTTAATGCCCGTTTGAACTATAACACAAAGTTGTCTAAGATCTTTAGTTTAGATTCAAGACTGTCATTCGCGAGGGAAAATATTGATGCTCCTCCGACCGGAGTAACAGGAGAGGGGCTCATGTATGGTGTATATTCGATCCGGGCGGCACGTAACCCAATATTCACACCGGGTACTAACGAGTCCAAATATGCCTATATCGGAACCATCTCTACAGCTTATCCGATATTGAAAGACGGGGGGTATGACCGTGAAGATAAATATAACCTGAGCGGAGTATTTAGTTTATCTGCAAAACAGCTGTTAAGAGGACTTGATCTGAAAGCTGTGTATAGCCCAGGAATGGTCTTATCAAACCGAACTATTTTTAACCGGACCGTGCCACGTTATACGATCGATAAAGACATGAATCCGGTGGCGGGTACGCCTATTAACCAGGTGAATTCACTAAGTAAGACGAGGCCGTTTACAATTTCTCAGAACTTTTATGCAACGGCCGATTATGATTATAAAGTTGATCAGCATAGCTTTCATCTGCTGGGCGGTTACGAATTTAAATCCTATAAGTATGATTGGATACAGGCCATACAACGGGCCTTGCTGTTAAACGATTTCCCAACATTGAATTATACCACGCTGGCCACAGCTGATGTAGGGAATGTGGGAGACAACATGCAGGTAAACACATGGCTCTCTTATTTCGGAAGGCTGTCTTATAACTTTGCAAATAAGTATTATTTTGAAGGTACGTTAAGGCAGGATGGAAGCTCCCGACTGGCGCCCGGCCACAAGTTCCAGACATTTTATGCCGGTAATGCATTTTGGCGGGTAGCACAGGAAAACTGGTTTAAGAATGCATTGCCCTGGGTGAATGAATTAAAGCTTGCTGTTTCCTACGGTACAGCCGGCGGTGCGCAAACTGCAGATCCTAACCTGAACAATTACGATTTCCAAAGTCCGCTTTCCAGAGGATATTATCCTTTCAATGATTCACGAACGGCTTATTTTTTCCAGGGAGGCCTTCCGTCTGAAAGTAAAGCCTGGGAAGTGATTTCAACCGCAAATTTTGGATTTGACCTCGAAGTATTAAGAAGAAGACTAACCATTCATTACGATTACTTTATTAAAAAGAATAACAACGTATTTGTTGGGCAGCAGCTTCCTGCACTTTTAGGTGTAACACCTAATCAGGCAAACCTGGCAGCAGTACAGGTGAAAGGCTGGGGAGTAACGGTTAACTGGAATGATAAGTTTAACAACGGGAGCTATTTTATATCCGCAAACCTCAGCGACGATAAAAATAAAGTTGTCCGATACGATGGTTCTGTATCCTATAATTCTGGTATCAACGCCGCAATTCCTGGAATGTCGACCAATTCGATCTTTGGCTACAAAGCAGATGGATATTTCGACACACCGGATGAACTGAAAAGTGTTCCGGTTAGAACAACCAGCACCGGAGTTGGTGATATTAAATTAGTAGATGTTAATAACGATGGGTTTATTAATCAAGGGATTAACACGGCTGCAAATCACGGAGACCTGGTATACCTGGGCAATACAAACTCCCGCTATGTTTTTGGTTTTAATGCAGGCGTAAATTGGAAGGGATTTGACTTTTCTGTATTGTTTAATGGGGTGGGTAAAAGAAGCCTCTTATTAGAGCCTTATGCAACCATTGCCTTCTACGACGGCTGGAGAATGCCATGGGCGATCCATGAAGATTACTGGACTCCTGACAATCCAAATGCAAAGTTTCCGGCGATACGCATGAGTGACCGGGTAAACGATGTGGTGTCTTCTCATTGGGTTCAGGACGCCAGCTATATACGCCTCAAAAATTTACAAGTAGGATATACCCTGGCAAAACGTGTACACCATATAAAAGCTGTAGGAGATATACGTGTTTACTTTTCCGGCCAGGATCTGTGGGAAAAAACGGGGATGTGGTTTAACTACTTTGACCCCGAAAATACAGATAGGGTAACGTTTGGTTATCCGCTGTGGCGGAGTTATGCGGCAGGATTAAACATTAGTTTTTAAGACGCCGAAGTTAAATAATTGTAAATCGATTAACAAGACACAAACAATGGCAATACATTTTAATAAAAACGATTTATTTATCGTTGCAATCTTAACAGGTGCAATTGCTATGACAAGCAGTTGTACAAAAATGCTCGATCAAAATACACAAACAGTGATCACAGACCCCGTTTTCTGGAAAACGGAAAGTGATCTGATAGGCGGAACGAACTACCTCTACGCCAGTTTGCCCAATTTTGACACACCTTTAGAGGATTTATACAGCGATTTCTCGGTAGATGTGTTTGGCGGGTCGCTGAATACCATCAGCGATGGTTCAAGAACAGTGCCATCGAATGATGGAGTATGGACGAACTCTTACTCCTATATAAGAGCTGCCAATAATGTAATTGAGAAATCAGCAGGAATTGCGGCCAGCTCAATGAAAACCTATTGTATTGCGCAGGCACGTTTTTTCCGTGCATTGAATTACTTCCGGTTAGTACGAGCTTACGGAGATGTTCCGTATATTGGAAGAACAATCACGGGACGTGAAGATGAGGCACTATATACACCCAGAACAGACCGAAGAGCTGTTATCGACTCTATATATGCGGATCTTGATTTTGCAGCAGCAAATTGCCCGCAGGCAGATGAGTTGCCGGCCAGTACTTCTGTTTCCGGAGCGGCCGGTAGGGAGTATGGCCGTATTACCCGAAGTGCAGCCCTGGCATTTAAGTCCCGTGTAGCATTGAATGAGGGCAGCTGGCAGAAATTTCATGGCGCGCCGGAGTTACAGGGAGACAAAGATCCTGTAAAACATTTCACCATTGCAAGGGACGCCGCATTAACGGTAATGAACGAAGGAAAACACGGCTTGTATACAGCGGGTGGCACATTGAGTTTTCAAAATCTTTTCCGGTACCCGGGGGAAACGTATGCCAACAATAAGGAAAATATACTGGCACGGTTGTATGGAAAGGATATCGCAAACAATGTATCCAATAACGGGGGATATATGCGGCCTTATTTGACAGATGGCCGTAATGCGGCTACCCGGGCGTTTGTATTAACAGCGCTTTATTCAGACGGACTGCCTGCCGGGAAATCTCCATTGGATTCTAATGGGAAAGAAACCGGATTACTGACCGATTATCAGAATAAAGACCCCCGGATGGTGCAAACTTTGTTTAAAGTAGGAGATCCTTATGCATCCATTGCGGGCGGTAATCCTGTATACCGTAATACTTACTATTACCATCAACAAAAATATTGGACCGGTCAGGCTGATTTTTTGGCAAGCCCTAATCTGTTTTTAGATTTCATAGCAATTCGTTATGCCGAAGTATTATTGAACTATGCGGAGGCGGTTTACGAATTGGGCAATAACATATCGGATGTCGATCTGGATAAAACCATTAACCTGCTTCGGAAAAGGGCTACAAATAATGATAACTCAAAGCTACCCTTATTAACCAATGCATTCGTTACTGCCAACGGGCTCAATATGCGCGATGAGATCCGGAGAGAACGTTCTGTTGAACTGGCTTACGAGGGATTCCGATATTGGGATCTGATAAGATGGAAAACTGCGGAAACAGAATTGGTGAAGCCTCTTCTTGAACGTAAGTATTTTGAGGGACTGGATTATGGGGGTAGTACAAAACCAACCATGCTGAATGGATATGTGCTTATGCAGGCCGCAGATAAAAGAAAGTTTAACCCGCAGCGCGACTATTTATGGCCGCTGCCATCCAATCAGATTGGATTAAGCAATAATACGCTCACCCAGAATCCCAATTGGTAGTGAGGTGGCTGACCAATACGGATGCAAAGGCAAGCTACCCTACCATCAGCAGGATAGTATACGTCTTTGCATCCGTATATATAATGAAAAGTTCTTGCATGTAACGTATATTTCCCGTTACCGAAATTTTAAATATTAACCATAAAAAACATGTATCAAAAGAAGAAAATTACGTTTGCTTTTGGTTTGTTTCTACTCTTGCTTTCCTGCACATCTGGAAAACAAGTACAATCCTTGCCTCAGGATGTTCCCGATCGGTTTGTTAAAGACAATATGGAATATGCTGGTGTGATGCTGAAGCTGCAACTGGCAGATGCCAACCAAAAATTTTCAACACCCCAAGGTGCCTATCCCCGTACCGCGGATAAGAAGGGAAAGCTGGTCACCACTTCAATGTATGACTGGACACCGGGCTTTTTTCCCGGCAATCTTTGGTATGCTTACGAATATTCAAAGGACGAGGCGCTGAAAAAAGAAGCACTTCGCTGGACGGAGAAAATGGAACCGCTTAAAAATTTCACGGAGCATCATGATCTGGGATTTATGATGTATTGCAGCTACGGCAACGCCTACCGGCTTACGCATAATGCAGCATATAAAGAGATCCTCGTACAGTCTGCGCGCTCACTGGCCACCCGTTTTGATCCTAAAGTGGGCAGCATTAAATCCTGGAACCGGTTTGCTTCCTGGCATGGAGATAAAACCTATTATTATCCGGTTATTGTAGACAACCTGATGAACCTGGAGCTGTTGTTCTTTGCCTCCGAAGCATCGGGCGATCCCTTGTTTAAAAATATTGCCATCACCCATGCACTGAACGCGATGAAGAACCAGGTGCGGCCGGATTACAGCATCTATCATGTGGTAGCCTACGACACGGCATCGAGCCGGGTGGTGGGCCGGGAAACCGCACAGGGATACGCCGATAATTCTACCTGGGCCAGGGGACAGGCCTGGGCCATTTATGGTTTTACCATGATTTACCGTTTTACAAAGGATCCGCAGTTCCTGAAAACCGCTGAAGGATTGGCGGATTATTATATCAACAATAAGAACCTGCCGGCAGATAAGATCCCGTACTGGGACTTTAATATCGGTCAGCCGGGCTATACACCGGGTGTTAAATCTAATGCACGGAACGTAAAACCCCCGTACCGGGATGCCTCAGCGGCAGCAATCACCGCATCGGCATTGCTGGAATTGAGCGGCTATGTACCGGCGCCGAAAGCCGGCCAATACAGGCAGTTTTCAGTTGCAACCCTGCAGTCGTTGGCAGAACCGCAGTACCGTGCAAAAGAACATACCAACGCAAACTTTATCCTCATGCACAGTGTGGGCAGTATTCCGCACAACAATGAAATTGATGTGCCCCTGGTGTATGCAGACTATTATTTCCTGGAAGCATTGCTTCGGTACCGGAAAATAGCCCGTAACGAAAAATTGTTTGAAGAATAACCACGAACCTCATTGATAAAAACAACATATTTGCTGTATTAAACTGCTTTACGCATGACACATATACAAAAGAAAATCGGGTTATTGGGGATCGTTTTGTTACTGGTATCTGCTACGGGCAGCGGTCAGCCGGGGCGCAATCCCAAAATAAAGCTGGCCACTCCCGCCGGAACTACCGGGGCGCAGGACCGCGCCCAGTGGGTAAAGAGCCTGTATAAAATTGCATACCCCGTTGTACATAATCTTGCCGGGGGCACGTTAAAAAAGAACTTACCACTGGAACAGGGGCCTTCGTATAACCTGGTGGTAAAGGATGTAACGTATCTTGAGGCCGTGGGCCGGACCGTTGCGGGGATCGCACCCTGGCTGGAACTGCCGGATGATCAGACGGAAGAGGGGCTGTTGCGCGCAAAAATGCGTAAGGAATTGTTGCAGGGGCTTAAGAATGCCGTAGATCCGGCAAACCCAGATTGCCTGAATTTTAAAAAACAAAGTCAGCCGATTGTAGACGCTGCTTACCTGTCGCATGCGTTCCTGCGGGCCCCCAGGGCCTTATGGCAGCCGCTGGATACGGTTACCAAGCGCCGCTATATCGATGCGTTTAAGTCGTTACGCACCCGAAGCGGGGCCTATAATAACTGGCTGGTATTTGCGGCCCTTACCGAGGGCTTTTTACGGTATATCGGGGAAGACTATGACCCGGTGCGCATCGATTATGCCCTGAACAAAATGAAGGATTGGTACACCGGTGACAGTTGGTATAAGGATGGCGACCTGTTCAGCATGGACTACTATAACTCGTATGTGATCCATCCGATGCTGACGGACCTCATCGGCACATTACTGGAAAAACGGCCGGGGAAAGTGCATGTGACGGCTGCCGACTACGAAACGGCTTTGCGCCGGATGGTGCGGCATGCAGAATTCCTGGAGCGCATCATTGCGCCGGACGGCACCTATCCCGCTTTCGGAAGATCGGTAACGTATCGTACTGCCGCCTTCCAGGTATTGGGCCAGGTGGCATTAATGGAAAAATTGCCGGAGCACATCCAGCCTGCGCAGGTACGTTGCGCGCTCACCAAGGTGTTTTCCAATATGTATGAAGGCAACCAGAATTTTGATGCCAACGGATGGCTGGTACTGGGCTTTAACGGGCACCAGCCAATGATGGCCGATGTATATACCTCCACCGGAAGTTTATATATGGCTACACTGGGCTTTCTGCCGCTTGGATTACCGGCAAACAATAAATTCTGGACCGACCCGCCTGCAGACTGGACGAGCAAAAAAGCCTGGAGCGGGCAACCGGTTAAGAAGGATTATAAAGTGGAATATTAGGGGATTTGAGAATGTGGAGATCTGAGAGTAGGGGAATGGGGAGGCTGTTACGGCCCTGTGATCTTTCACCGGTCGGTATCTTGCAGGGTAATAGAGCATAGCGGGTAAGAAGAAATGAAGCACAAAAACCGACTCAACCTGACACCGCAAACTTCAAACGGCCAATAGTGAATGGATCAGCGAGTACAAAAACGGATCCGGCTTTGAACGTTAAACGTGGAATCTTAAACCTCTGAAAGTACATCCGGCATAAAGCGGATAAATCTGCTGTTGGGTGTCAATTTCACGATAGGAGTTATTTTGCCGTTACAGTGCAGCCTGTAACGGCTTTATTATTTGTAACACAGAACAGAAGCGGAATAAAGCCCCGTAACGGGGGACCTGTTTCCCGTAACCCCCAGATAGTGGGGAATGGCTGGTAGCCGGTAGGTAGCAGCAAAGGTCATCAGGCATAGAGCGGATCTGACCTGAGACCCGAAATCCGCAACCTTTCTCCCTTCGGGGTATATAAAATAACCAATGAGAAACCAGCCTGCCGGCGGGCAGGTATTAAATGTAAAGGTGATGATGCCGGTATTACCTGTTACCGGTGCGGCAGATAACTTAAAAAGAAATAATGCCCGGTGTTCTGTTCTTGTTAAATAAGCGTTATTTTTAAGTACCTTTTTAAACAAAAAAATCTGCGCCATGAAATCCTTTCTGTTTTTACTGCTCACATCATTTTCATTTTATGCCTGCAAAAAGGCTTCCATTCCATCACTCCCAACAGACGCATCCGCTGCCTCCGGTTTCAGCCTTGCCGCAGCATCGCCAACTGGTACGCTAACCGATAGCGGCATCTACCGTATCCGTGCCCTGGCATGTCAACCCGCCGGACCGGTGGTGGAAGTTACCGGTAATACAACGACCGAAGGGGCGCAGATACAGCAATGGTCCTGGTTTCCGAACAACGGACAAAAATGGAAACTGGTAAAAGTAGATACCACCTACTGGAAACTGGTAAATCTCACCAGTGCCAAATGTCTTGAAGCACCCTCCGCCAGTGAATGGGCGATATTGCAACAGGGAACAGACGATGGAACAGATCTTCAGCGATGGAGGATTGACCATACCGGTGATAATTTTTATACCCTTACAAATAAGGCCACCGGCATGAAAGCCGTACTGGGCACGGATGACAGCGTTCCGGGGCGTAAGATCCGGCAAACAGCCAGCGTAACGGGCACTGCAGACCGTTTTGAGTTTCATAACCTGTATTTTAAAAACCCGGTTATCAACGGCGGGCGCCCGGATCCCTATGTGGCAGAGCGTAACGGCTACTATTATTTTTTAAGTACCAAGGGAAACCGCATTACCATTATTAAGACCCCGGATATGTCTTTATTAAATGCCATGCCGGAGATTACCGTTTGGACGCCACCTACCGGAACGGCTTATTCCTCCCATATATGGGCGCCGGAACTGCATTTCCTGGATGGCAAGTGGTATATCTATTTTGCAGCAGATGATGGCGCCGACGATAACCACCGCATGTTTGTGCTTGAAAATGCCAATGCAGATCCCACCACCGGCACCTGGGTGGTAAAAGGAAAGATCACGGATGCTTCGGACCAATGGGCCATTGATGGTACGGTGCTGACCATTGGCAGCTCAAGATGGTTCGTGTGGTCTGGCTGGGAGAACCTGGCCACAAAATTCAAACAGTATATTTATATCGCCAGCATGTCTAACCCCTGGACCATTACCGGTGCCAGGGTTAAAATATCTTCGCCTACCAATAACTGGGAGAAATACGAGGGCGATGGATCGCTGGGACTGGGTGTAAACGAAGGCCCCATTATTTTAAGAAAAGACGCCTCCAGTCCGGTTTGCCTTATTTTTTCTGCCAGCAGGTATAACAGTGATAATTATTGCCTGGCACAAATTCAGTTAACGCCGGGTGCAGACCCGAAACTGGCCTCCAGCTGGACCAATAAAAAGCAGGTATTCGTTAAGAGTACGGCCAACTCCGTTTACGGGCCCGGTCATAATGGTTTTTTTACCAGCAGCTATACAGATCCTAATAATATTGTTCACACCGATAACTGGCTTGTTTACCATGCCCGCAGCACGGCCAATACGCCCGGCGGTACACGCACTGCGCGTATGCAATCGTTTAGCTGGAATGCAGACGGCACGCCTAACTTTGGTGTTCCGGTAAAAACAGGAACAGATCTTCCTGTACCCATTGGGGAATAGGAAGATCTGCTGAATTGTTGCCAGGAATATGGTAGGTTCCGGTCAGGCATCCGGTATTAGTTGCCATGATCTCCACGCTCAGCTACCCAATGCATTTTTAGCGTATGCCAGGCATTTTTTTACCTCCTGTACCGCATCCGATCCTTCGGGGATTTTATATTCCAGTTCAATGGTAACGGGAATTGGATATTTGCTGGTTTTAAGGAGCGATAAAATTTCTTTGATAGGCGTATCTCCTTCTCCCCAGGGCAGGTTGGCACCTCCATTGGCCGCGCTTTGCCGGTCTTTCATGTGCATGGAAGTGATCCGGTTATGCCGTTTTTGAATCAGCGCCAGCAGGGATTGGGTACTATGCCCCCTGGCCGCAATATAATGACCGCAGTCCAGGTTCATAGAGTTATAAGGCGATTGTTCCAATGCCGTATCCCATAATGTATCGGTAGCCTGCGTGTGGGCATGGTGCCCGATGTATACCTTGTGCTTGGCGCCCAGCTTTCCCAGGCGCTCCGTTTGTTGCGGATCCCTGGGCAGTTCCACGGTAACGGCCGTTGCGCCCAGTGCTTTTGCAGCGCGGAGGGCATATTCAATTTCGGCATCCGTATTTTGAGCACCCAACGCATTGGGCTTATAAGCATAAATCGTTACCCCGGCCTTGTTAAACAGTTTTTTCACCGCTTTAAACTTGTCCATTGAAACGGTGGCACGCCAATCGGCTACCCGTTCTTTATCGGAAGGACAGCCGGCATATTGCTCCACGGCATCACCCATCAGTTCCACTGCGCTGATACCGCTGTTTAATGTGTGTGCCAATACTTCCTGAAGACTACCGGGCATACTGCGGTAAGAATAAGTGATAACACCGATCTGTACACCTGCAATTTTTGAACCGGGTCCGCTAAAGAGGCTCCCGGGTTTCAAAAGGGAGGGAGCTGTAAAAAAAGCCATAGAAGCCAAACCGCTCTTTTTCAAAAAATACCGGCGTGAAACCGCCTTAGAGGATTTCGTTGTTGCAAGCATAATTCCGCATGTTTTTAAATGATCGCTGAAGGGGCCAAAGGTACGGCGTTCCGCTTTATTCGGACAGATTTCTCTATATTCGTTTATAAATTCGCCTTCAATGAACTCCGATCCACTTATTATGGAAAGCACCCCGGATAAAAGACTGCACCGATTGGTGCGCGTGGTACAGGAATTATCGCTGGCAAGGAACCTGGAAACCGTAACCCGTATCGTACGTACCGCTGCCAGAGAGCTTACCGGAGCCGATGGCGCAACATTCGTGTTGAGGGATAAGGATAAATGTTTTTATGTAGATGAGGATGCGATAAGTCCGCTATGGAAGGGCAGCCGGTTTCCGATAGAAACCTGCGTCAGCGGCTGGGCGATGTTGAACCGCCGGTCTGTGATCATACCGGATATTTACCAGGACGATCGTATTCCTGCCGAAGCGTACCGGCCCACTTTTGTAAAAAGCCTGGTAATGGTGCCCATCCGTACCATGGATCCTATCGGGGCCATTGGTAATTACTGGGCAACACACCATCATGCTACGGAGGATGAAGCCCAGATCTTACAGTCGCTGGCAGATATCACAGCCGTAACACTGGAAAATGTGCAGATCTATGGAGAACTGGAGGAACGGGTAAAGCTGCGCACGGCCGAACTGGAAGTGGCCAATAAACAGCTGGAGGCCTTTTCATACTCGGTATCACATGATTTAAGAAGCCCGCTGGCCGGAATAATGGGACTGGTGCAAGTATTACAGGAAGAGTACGGCGTTCAGCTGGATGCGGATGGGAAGGAGCTCACCGACCTGATCGAGCAAAGTGTTATGAATATGGCCCACCTGATTGATAACCTGCTGGTGTTTTTTACCACTTCCAAAAAAGAGCTCAATAGTGTGGATGTGGCCATGAAGGAAATGGCCATTGAATATTTTAATATACTTAAGAAACAGGAACCCATTGAGCGCTCCTTTGAGTTTTCCATCAGCGATCTGCCGCATGCACAGGTTGATGCTGCCCTGATAAAGCAGGTTTGGCTTAACCTTTTGGGAAATGCGATCAAATACAGCCGCAAAAAGGATAAAACAGTGATCGATGTAGGGTTCCTGGAAACACCGCAGGACATCATTTACATTGTAAAGGATAAGGGCAGCGGTTTTGATATGGCACAATATGATAAATTGTTCAGCGCTTTTCAACGGCTGCATAGCGACCAGGAATTTGATGGCAATGGCATTGGCCTGTCGCTGGTAGAACAGATCATTGGCCGTTACAAGGGCCGGGTATGGGCCGAAGGAACACCGGGCGAAGGAGCCGCTTTCTATTTCTCATTACCCAAAATACAGGGCTGAACTGTTTCCGTTTTACAAGGCATGCCGCCAACCAGGAAAGAATGGATGGCTGCAGATGGATCCGCTGTGAAACGGCTGCTTATGCAGGTAACCGGTACGCTTATGGTATGCCGTTTTTAGGTCACCGGCCGGCGGATGCGCCCACACTTCAAAACCCGGTGCAGATAAATACATAAATACGCATTTTATAAAACGCGGGCCGGGGGGTAGCGAAACTTTCTGAGACCGGTGAAAATAAACCATCGCCGGAAATCATTCTGTAACGTATATTTATAAACAGATAAAGATCTATACATGAAACAATTTTTTTTGCTGCTTGCCGCGCTGCCGGTATATGTGTTTGCCCAAAAGGGAAAACCGGCAGTTATAAAGGGACAAATCAACACACCCGCACCGGCTAAAATGCTTTACCTTGCTTTTTACGATTATACGGCAAAAAAAACAATAACCGATAGTACCGAGGTGGTGAACGGACAATTTCAATTTAGCCCGGCTATACAAGAACCCTCCATGGGATACTTAAGAGCAAAGTTTGAAAACCCGGATGAGGACAAGAGTAAATACCGTTTTGAGTTGCTGCCGCTGTTCTTACAGCCGGGTATAACCACGGTAACCATCCGCGATTCTGTGAAGCTGGCTACCGTAACAGGCTCTGCAGCCCACAAGGAATTTGAACGGTATACCGCCTTGCAAAAACCATATAATGATGCGCTGACGAACCTGCGGCAACGCTATATCGCCTACCGCGAGGAAAAGAATGAGGCCGGAATGAAGCAGGTCGAATCCCAGATGGATAGCGTAGCGCATTACAAAAAGGAAAACGTAGCGGCACCTTATCTTGCAGCACACCTGCAGTCACCCATTGCCTTGCATATATTACGGGAATACGCCGGGTACGACATCGATCCGAATAAAGTAGAGCCGCTGTTTAAAAAATTGCCGGCATCCGCAAAAACATCTCCCTCCGGGGTGCTGATGAAAGAAAAGATCGAAAAGGCAAAAGCAACCTCGGTAGGTAATTTTGCGCTCAATTTTATCCAAAATGATACACTGGGACATCCGGTGAGCCTTACTTCGTTTAAGGGGAAATATGTGCTGCTCGACTTCTGGGCCAGCTGGTGCGGACCCTGCCGGGCAGAGAATCCCAATGTAGTAAAAGCATTTCAGCAGTATAAGGATATGAATTTTACCGTATTGGGTGTATCGCTGGACCGCGCCGATGGAAAGGAAAAATGGATGGCTGCCATTCATAAAGACGGGTTAACCTGGACGCATGTAAGTGACCTTAAATTCTGGGACAATGCCGTGGCCAGGCAATATGGTATAGAGGCCATCCCGCAAAACCTGCTGATTGATCCCAACGGAAAGATCATTGCCAAAAATATCTCCGGTGATGAACTGCAAACCAAACTAAAAGAATTATTTAACTAAGACCGGCGTATAACCGGGTATCATCCCGGTGTCAGCGGCCAACAACGCATCCGACAACATATGAATGATAACGATTTAGAAACACTGGCCGCCCAGCTGCGGCAACCGGACGGACCTATGGGAATGGAAGTGGCCGATATGATGCATGCAACCAATATCGGGATGACGGTAGCTGCGATAGACCGCCTTTCTATTGTGGAAGATTGCCGTATCCTGGAACTGGGCCACGGCAACGGGAAACATCTTCCGTACCTGCTGCAGCAGAAAGAAGGACTCATCTACTACGGGTTGGAGATATCCAAAACGATGAACCGGGAAGCAGCAGCCGCAAACCAGGTTTTTGTAGAAAAAAAACAGGCTGTTTTCCAGCTATACGACGGCCGCCATATTCCGTTTGCCGATAACTATCTTGACCGGGCTTTTACAGTAAACACCATTTATTTCTGGCAGGATCCGGCGCTTCTGTTATCGGAGTTATACCGGGTATTGAAGCCGGGCGGAAGGCTGAACATCGCATTTGCTCAAAAACGTTTTATGGAAACGCTTCCCTTTACAAAGCATGGCTTTACGCTTTACGATAATGAAAAAATGGAACAGCTCATCAACGAAAGCCGGTTTATGATTGTAGATATGACCACACGGGTTGAAGCAATTGAAAGTAAAACAGGAGACCGTATTTCCAGGGAATATACAACGGTTTCTGTGGAAAAATAACATGCCGGAACCGTGAAGGGGAGTGCTGGCCATTACGGCATGCACTCTTTTTTTATGCACCTTGCCGAAGTAATCGGCATTTTCCGTTGACCGGTGGTTGCTACATCTTACCAGGAAGCTGTTTTTATAACCTCACCATAATTGGCGATACCTAAAATTTGGAAACCGGCAGGCGCACAGGTTACCTTCGTAGTGGATATCCGTGATTCAATAATTCGTACCAGGCACCGGCAGATAGCTGTTGGCGTCAGAAATTTAAATATGTAACCAAAACGTATACGTCCGTATTTCGTACATCCTTCTTTTCACAATTCAAAAAAATTACAATGAAAAAAGTAAGCATTCTTTTTGCTGCGGCTTTTGCTGCAATGACGTTAATGGCCAGCTGGACTGCTATGAACAACGGCGCCGTTGTCATCAATGACGAATGGTGCGGTGTGTATGATCCTGATGGAAATTTTCATCAGATAAATTCCGCCAAGGCAGTAATTACAAAAAATGCATCGGGGATCATGTCCTGCAAGTTCGACGGTTTTTCCAACTCAACGGGAAAAGCGTACGTACAAAAAGGCGAAGCCGGTTGCTGGTCTTACTCATTTCCCGGTCAATGGGCCGATTACACTTTTGTAGTAAGCGCTTCTGGTCAGGCTACACTTACCTGCCGCTTTAAAGCTAATAATTAAGAAAAGCACATATAAACAATTCTTCAGCGCCACGACCCTATGCCGTGGCGCTTTTTTGGGTCTGTTTAATCCGTATACGTATGAAAACTATTGCAACCCGGGTAGCGGCTGCGGTGCTGATCGTATTGGCCGTTGTCCTTTCCTTTTATTTATTTTACAAGCATCTGCATGCCGGCGGGCCCGATGTTTGCTCGGCCGTTTTTGGCAGCAGCTGCAAGGGGGCGCTCACCGGCCCCTATGCCGAAGTACTGGGCCTGCCCCTGGGAGGCTGGGGCGTACTGTATTACTTTGTGCTGGTCTTATTTTTTCTGATCCCGCAGATTTTCGGGAAGGCATTCTTACAAGGCAGTCGCCTTTTTATCTTCCTGCTTGGTTGTTGCAGTGTTGCAGCCGGCATATACCTCATAGGCGTAATGCTGGTACATCCCGGTCTTTTTTGCCCGTTGTGTACCATCATCCATGGCATCAATTTCCTGTTGTTCTTCCTGCTTATAAAAATAAACGGGTATGGATTCCCGCAATTTTTTACGAGCCTCCGGATGCGGACAGCGCCCCGGCAGCAGGCAGCAACCGCCGGTTTCTGGAAAATGTTCGGGTTTCTGGTAGCAGGATTATTCATAGTGTCGGCATTTTTCGGGTTAAAAGCGCTGGCGCTTTCTGTAACGGCCGGGCAGCGCGTAAACCTGAAAAAGGTATTTACAGATTATGACCGCCAGCCGGTACGGCAGATTCCCATTGGCCAGAAAGATGCCATCGCCGGCAATCCCTCCGCGCCGATGACACTCGTGATCTTTACCGATTTTTATTGTCCGGCCTGCCGGATGTTTGCACCAGAAACCGATTCCATTGTAAAAAACTTCAGCAGTACCTGCCGGATCGTATTTAAACAGTTTCCGTTAAGTACCGATTGTAATCCTACCATTAATAAAAATATGCATGCCGGTGCCTGTGAAGCAGCCCGGGCAGCGCTTGCTGCGGCACAGCAGGGAAAGTTTATGGAATATCACCATGCATTATTTACGAACGATATTCGGGTGGAAAAACTCGTGGCGGCGGCGCAGCGATGCGGGATTAACCTGCCGGCGTTTGAGGCCTTTCGTAGAAGCCCGGAAGCAACGGAGATCCTTCAGGCGAATATTGCGGCGGGCGCCGCGCTGGGTATCGAAGGAACTCCCGCCGTTTTTCTGAACGGGCGGCAGATCAAGGACACGCGGCCGGGAGTGGTACGGTCGGTTTTAAGAAGAGCATTGCAATCCAGCGACAGCAGCGCGGTTAGTAAATAGTCAATATGATAACCGGAGGATCTGGTTAAAAGGACGGCCGTCGCTAAAAATAAGCATGCGTTTTTATTTTATATAAAATTTTCAAAAAATTGATTTGCAATTTAATAAGTATATTTTATTTATTTTTGATTGATATAGAATCGTCTTGAGAAGCGGTAGCTAATGATCCGGTTTATCAGACAAACCGGTTGTTGTTATCGTAATCCTCTTTTATATGCCCGCAGCCAGGCCCCGCACCTAAATGTTCTGCTGTAAAATCTCGGCAGATTATCTTATTTTGCAGGCTTCCCATTGTAAAGAGGTGGTTTTGTAGAGGTATGACAAGCGAGCAAATTGCGTTTTTAATTAATGCTTCACCGGCGCTGCAAATGTTACGGCTGCGTAACGCCGGCTGGGTGCTGCCATTTTTATACAGCGTTTTTAAGGAAAACCGCAGGATGGTGATCCGCGAGGATCAACTGGTGCCCCTGCTGGCCGAAACCCTGGGGGCGCATGCAGATGGTACCGAAGACTGGGAAGAGGCCCGGATCGATTTTGGAGAAGATGAAGAGAGCCGCAGCCGTAAATACCTGTTGAGCTGGGTACAAAAAAGGATCCTGCAGGATTTTCCGGACACCGAGGGAAACACCAATTACCAATTGAGTGCACATACGGAAAAAGTATTTCAATGGATGCAGAACCTGCAGCTGGGGCAGCATCATGTGGGAACGGAAAGCCGGTTTAAAATGCTGTTTTCATCCCTGCGTGATATGGTTGAAAATACAGAAGATGACCGCGAACGCAAGCTGCAGATCCTGAAAGACCGGAAAGCGGAGATCGATAAGGAGATCAAGGCCCTGGAACTGGGGGTAGCTCCTCAGCGGTACAATAACGCGCAGGTGCAGGAACGATTGGACTTATTTATTAAGTTATGTTATGAGCTGATCGGGGATTTCAGAGAAGTGGAAGATAATTTTAAACAGATCCACCGCAGTATTGTGGAGCAACATACCCGTGCGGAACAAAATAAGGGCGCCATTGTGGGCTTTGCCTTTGAATCGTACGATGCACTGCGCAGCAGCAACCAGGGAAAAAGCTTTTATGCCTTCTGGGACTTTCTTATTTCCCGTAGCGGACAGGAAGAATGGCGGCAACTGACCGAGCAATTATTGTCATTGCTCGACGATCGTCAGCTGGAAGCCGACACCGATTTTCTGCAGAACATTAAATCGTTCCTGCTGGAACAGGGACGGTCTGTTTATGATGCCAACGACCGGATGGCAGAGAAGCTCAGCCGCATCATTACCGAAAAGGAAATTGCACGGCACCGGAGATTACGCCAGCAGATCGGTGGTATTAAAGAACTCATTTTTGAGCTGATGGAAGAGGAGCCTGTAGCTGCCGGACTGGTACTGGATGAGCCCTCCGATATCCGGATGGTCATGGATCGCTCCCTGACGCTGGAAGCAAAAAAAACAGCCGGGGCTTTAAAACAGCCGGCTGCTGCCGTGGAAAAGATCGCCGATATCGACCGGTTTAACCGGCTGCTGAATACCAGTTTTATCGACAAAAAGCAGCTTTGGAAAAAAGTAGAGCAGGTGCTGGAACACAAGCAAACGGCAACCTTAAAGGAGATCATTGAAGCCACAAAGCTGGAGCATGGCCTGGCGGAAGTGATCAGTTATTATAGTTTTTTAAAAGAAAAATCAAAAAAGGTACAGGTGGTAGGCAATGCGGTAGAATTGATCCCGCTGAACGGCAATGCCGACAAGTTTGTGGAAGTACCTTATTTGTTATTTAGTAAATAGAAGGAATCGGATGGCTGAAAAAATACACTCGTTTACCCCCGTATTTATAAAACTGCTGAAAGGCCCGGTAGAGTATCTTGAAAAAAGTACCTGGGAAAAACTGCTGCAGTATAAAGCGGAGCTTACCGCTTTTTTACAGCGGCTCGGCCTTACCCTGGTATTGGATGAACAGGATGGCTATGCCTATGTAAAGCATACCATATCTGAAGAAGACGCTGCCAGTGTAAGCTGGGTGCAGCGCCGGGCACTGGCCTATGATGAAAGCGTGATGCTGGTATTGCTGCGCGATATGATGGCAGAATTTGAAGTGGGAGAAGCCACGCAGCGGGAGTTGATCAAGAAACGGCGGGAGATAAAAGAATATGCCGAGTTGTTTTTTAAAGAAAATGCCAGCCGCGTAAAGATGTTGAAGGATATCGACCGGCTTATTGAGCGGGCCGTGGAGAACGGATTCCTGGAGCGTTCCGGCACACATGAGGTGCCCGATGAACAGAAGTTCCGGATCAAGAAACTGATCAAAGCCCGGGTAGACAGTGAAGTTTTAGAAGATTTTAAACAGCAATTAACAGCAAATGCAGCTAAGCGTATTCAGCACGGATAATGAAAAGAGCGGCTTCCGCCTGCAATATATGGAGGTATTTAACTGGGGTACCTTCGATGAACAGATCCACACCATCATTCCCGGTGGCGAAACCAGCTTGCTTACCGGCTCCAACGGAAGCGGGAAAACCACTTTCGTAGATGCCCTGTTAACCCTTATTGTACCGGAAAAAAAGTACCGGTTCTATAACCAGAGCAGCGGCAGCGAAAAAAAAGGCGACCGTACAGAGGAAACCTATGTACTGGGCGGCTATGGCACCATTAATAGTGAAAATGGCGTAACCAAAGCACTGTACCTGCGGGAGAACCGGGAAGAAGCTTACAGCATCCTGCTGGCTAATTTTACCAATGAGGCAATGCAGGAAGTAACCTTGTTTCAGGTTCGTTACTTTAATAACGGAGACATGAAACGGGTGTTTGGCGTAGCCCATAAAAGCCTGCACATTGAAGAAGACTTTAAACCCTTTGACCTGGGGAATGCCTGGAAACGCCGGTTAGATCAGCAGTACAATAAAGGGAACCGGAAACAGGTGGAGTGGTTTGATGCTGCCAGTAAATACGCTTACCGGCTGGTAGATGTGCTGGGTATGCAGAGCATACAGGCCCTGACCCTTTTTAATCAAACCGTAGGGATCAAAGTACTGGGAAACCTGGATGATTTTATCCGCACCCACATGCTGGAACCGCGGGATATGGAGCAGTTGTTCCAGGAGCTGAAAAAACACCTGGCCACACTGCTGGATGCCCAGCGCAATATTGAAAAAGCAGAAGAGCAGATCCGCTTGTTGCAGCCCGTGCAGGAGCATTACGTAGGATTTAAGGGATTGCAGGTACGGCAGCAGGAGGTACAAAAGGCGCTGCATACGGCCGCTGCATGGAAGGGCTATACCCAGGACCGGTTGTTACAGCAGGCGCTGGAAGCGGCCCGTGCCGGTATAAAAGAACTGGAAGAAAAAACAACGGCCGCAAGAGCCGGCATTGACGCCCTGCATGAAGAAGAGCGCATGACCCGTAACCAGATCGATCAAAACCAGGCAGGACAACGCCTGAAACAGCTGGAGCAGGACCTGCAGGCGCTGAAACTAAAAAGGGCAGAGGCAGAAAATAACCTGGCATTATTTACGGATTGGTGCAGTACCCTGAACCTGGAAGATAAAAGCGCTTCTGATGAAGATGCATACAAAAGGATACTGAAAGAAACCGCACAATCGGCGCAAAGGCTGGAAAAAGAAAACCGGCTGAATGAGGCCGATGATTTTGATGCCAAGAATCAGCACAAAAAAGCAGGCGAAGCAAAGAATAAGCTGGAAGAAGAACTGAACATATTGCTCCACAGCAAAAGCAATATTCCCGCCCACCTGGTGCAGGTGCGTAAACAATTATGTGCAGCGCTGAAGCTGGACACGGCAGACCTGCCCTTTGCCGGTGAACTGATGCAGGTGAAACCGGAGGAGCAGCGCTGGCAGCCGGCGATTGAAAAATTACTGTATGGTTTTTCACTCCGGTTGCTGATACCGGATCAATATTATAAAAAAGTAACGCGGTATATTAACCAAACCAATATGGGCACCCGCCTGGTGTATTACCGGGTACTGGATACGTTTCATTCACTGGCAGAAGATGGCACGGTTTATCATAAGCTGGATTTTCATCCGGAACATCCCCTTTCCGGTTGGGTAGAACAACAGGTTGTACAACAGTTTTCCTATACCTGCCTGGAAGATGAAAAGGCGATGGAGCGTTATGATAAGGCCATTACCGTAAACGGACTGATCAAGAACCGCGACCGGCATGAAAAAGACGACCGGCCGGGCAGCAACGATGCAGGACGTTATGTGATGGGATGGAATAACGAAAACAAGAAGGAAGCGCTGATCAGGGACCGGAACCGGCTGGCCGATGAACTTTCCAATGCCGCCGAGGTCATTGAACGGTGCCGCAACCGGGCCGCCCGGTTGCAAAAGCAATTCTATGCCTTGAACCGCCTGCAGGAACATGGCGGCTTTGCATTGCTGGATGTAGCGGGTATCCAGCGCAGCATACATAAAACAGAAGAACAGATCAGTGCACTGAGCAAAAGCAACAACCAGTTGCAGGAGCTTACCGCCCAGCTGGAAGAGATCCTGCGGCAACGGCAGGAAGCAGAAAGGAACTGGGAGCGCGCCGCACAGGAAAAAACAACCCTGCAAAACAGCGCCTCGGCGATGGAGCTGCAGCGGGAACAACTGCAATTACTGTTGCAGCATATTACGGAAACGGATAAGGAAGAACTGTTGCAGTTTCAACAGCAGCACGCCCTGGTGTTGGCGGCTGTAACACTGGAGAATGTGGAAACGGTATATGCGCAGTTTAAAACACAACTGGAGAACGAAGCGCAGGAAGTACAGCGGTTATTGCATAAGGAAGAAACCTATCTGAACCGGAGTATCAGCCAGATCAAGAACCCATCCCCGGCATTGTTACAGCGTTTTCCCGACTGGTACAGTGATGTACAGTTTCTGCCGGAGGAAGCTGCGCATGCGGAGGAATTTAAGGAGTGGCTTGATAAGCTCACCAGTGAGAATCTTCCCCGTTATCGAAGAGATTTTGAAAACTTTGTGAACGACACGATCACGTATAAGATCGGTGGTCTGAATGAGGAGATGGAAAAATGGGAGCGGGAAATCAATAACAGTGTAAATAAGCTAAACCAGTCATTGGGCGGCATCAACTTTAACAAGCTTCCCGATACATACATTCAGTTGGGTAAACGGAAGGTACAGGATGCTACCGTAAATGCGTTCCGCAATGCCCTGCTGGACGCCTTACCCCAGGCAGCCAACTGGCAGCAGAGTAGTTTTGAAGATAAAGCCACGCATTTCCGCCAGAAAGTGCAGCCGTTGATCGACAGTCTGGATGAAAGCGAAACCTATCGCGCAAGGGTGATGGATGTACGGAACTGGTTTGAATTTTGGGCAGATGAGAAATACCGGAATACCGGTGAATTGAAAAAGACCTATCGCCAGATGGGGCAACTATCCGGCGGAGAAAAGGCGCAGCTTACCTATACCATCCTTTGCAGCGCCATTGCTTACCAGTTTGGTATTACCCGTGAGGGAAAGAACAGTCGCAGCCTGCGGTTTATAGCGGTAGATGAAAGCTTCAGCAACCAGGATGAGGATAAAGCCACCTACCTGATGGAGTTGTGTAAACAGTTACACCTGCAGTTACTGGTGGTAACCCCCAGTGATAAGATCCAGATCGTACAGGATTATATTGCCCATGTGCACCTGGCGCAGCGGGTAAATAACCGGCATAGCATTATGTACAATATGACCATTAAGGAACTGCAGAAGCAGATGAAAAAGGCTTCTTAGTTTGATCAGATTTAATAGCTAAACGCTAAATGCTAAATGCTGAACGCCGAACGCTAACCGATTCATTCAATAACCGGATGCAGTTGCCTGTACTAAATCCCTCCGGAGATATGGAAAGGAAGATGGTCCTGTTCCCCGCGGTGTCTCCCGAAGAGGACGCTGCGGATGAGTGCTGTGCTTTCCACGTCCCTTCCAGGAGACGTGGAAAGGAAGGCGGTCCTGTTCCCCGCAGTGTCTCCCGAAGAGGACGCTGAGGATGAGTACCATGGTGGATATCGCTTTCCACGTCCCTTTCAGGAGACGTGGAAAGGAAGGCGGTCCTGTTCCCCGCAGTGTCTCCAGAAGAGGACGCTGCGGGTGAGTGTTGTTGCTTTCCACGTCCCTTCCAGGAGACATGGAAAGGAAGATGGTCCCGTTCCCCGCAGTGTCTCCCGTAGGGGACGCTGCGGATGAGAGATGACGGCTTTCCACGTCCCTTTCAGGAGACATGGAAAGGAAGGTGGTTCTGTTTCCCGCAGTGTCTCTCGAAGAGAACGCTGCGGATGAGTGTTGGTGCTTTCCACGTCCCTTCCAGGAGACATGGAAAGGAAGATGGTCCTGTTCGCCGCAGTGTCTCTCGAAGAGGACGCTGCGGAGAAATGCTGCTATATACGCTGCGGATGCATAGTGATGGCTTTCCTCGTTTCTTTCGGGAGATATGGAAAAGGAACGGAAAAATTGTTAAATTCGCTTATGCCTGTGAAACACACCATAACAGCAACCGAAGGCGTATATTTTATAACGTTTACCTGCTATCGATGGATGCGATTGATCGCTATTACGGATGCATATGATATCATTTACAAATGGTTTGATCATTTAAAATGTAAAGGCCACTACATCTGCGGGTATGTGATTATGCCCAATCATGTTCATGCATTAATCGCATTCCGGAATTCCGGCCAATTGATTAATACGATTGTAGGGAATGGGAAGCGTTTTATCGCGTATGGTATTATCGACCGTCTGAAAAGAGACGGCGCAAGCCAGCTGTTGGCACAATTATCATCCGCGGTTGACAAAAGCGGTCAAATGAAACATAAAATGCATGAAGTATGGGAACGTTCGTTCGATTGGAAAGAATGCCGAACAAATGCCTTCATGCTTCAAAAATTGAATTATATACATGATAATCCCTGCAAGGGCAGATGGATGCTTGCATCCGCTCCCATAGATTATATGCATAGTTCTGCCCAATATTATATTTACGGGCTGCAGGGCGTTTATGATATTTATCATTATTGCAAACTTGCAGATATCGACCTGACACGTCCACTATGATCCTGTTCCCCGCAGTGTCTCCCGAAGAGGACGCTGCGGATGGGTGTTGGTGCTTTCCACGTCCCTTCCGGGAGACATGGGAAGGAAGGTGATCCCGTTCCCCGCGGTGTCTCCCGAAGAGGACGCTGCGGATGAGTGTTGGTGCTTTCCACGTCCCTTTCAGGAGACATGGAAAGGAAGGCGGTCCTGTTCCCCGCAGTGTCTCTCGAAGAGGACGCTGCGGATGAGTGCTGTTGCTTTCCACGTCCCTTTCAGGAGACATGGAAAGGAAGATGGTCCTGTTCCCCGCAGTGTCTCCCGAAGAGAACGCTGCGGATGAGTGTTGTTGCTTTCCACGTCCTTTCCAGGAGACATGGAAAGGAAGATGGTCCCGTTCCCCGCAGTGTCTCTCGAATAGGACGCTGCGGATGAGTGTTGGTGCTTTCCACGTCCCTTCCAGGAGACATGGAAAGGAAGATGGTCCCGTTCCCGCAGTGTCTCTCGAATAGGACGCTGCGGATGAGTGTTGGAGCTTTCCACGTCCCTTTCAGGAGACATGGAAAGGAAGGTGGTCCCGTTTCCCGCAGTGTCTCCCGAATAGGACGCTGCGGATGAGTGCTGTTGCTTTCCACGTCCCTTCCAGGAGACATGGAAAGGAAGGCGGTCCTGTTCCCCGCAGTGTCTCTCGAAGAGGACGCTGCGGATGAGTACCATGGTGGATATCGCTTTCCACATCCCTTTCAGGAGACGTGGAAAGGAAAGCGGTCAGCCGGTGCGGTATTTCAGGGGGCTTACCTTAAAACGCTTCTTAAATGCCGTGGAAAAATGATGTGCATAGGCATAGCCCACCACCAATGCAATTTCATCAATAGTGGCCTTCGTGTCCCGCAATAACAGGGCGGCATGCTCCATGCGCAGGCGATGGATATAAGTGAACAGGGTTTCTTCAAAAAGCTGCTTAAACCCTTTTTTTAATTTGAATTCATTCAGCAGGCTTACCCGGCTGAGTTGGTGAAGACTAAGATCGGACAGGTAATGGATATCGATATATGCTTTTAACTGATGCAACCGCTCCTGTTCCTTCCAGGGGATGGTGGTGGTAAATGCCGGAGCAGAAAACTGTTCGATCTCAAGTGCAATCAGTTCCAGTATACGGGATTGCAGTAAAAGGCTTCGCATGGTTCCGGTTTCTGCGCAATTCAGGATACTGCCCAGTAACAACTGCATTTTGCTGGAAACAGACCGGGCTTCGGGCGCTCCGGAAAAAGGGCGCTGTGCTTCAAGGTTGCGCTGCACCTGTTCGCTCCAGCGGTCGTTACAGCCGATTGAAGCTGTAAAAAAATACCTGTCAATAATGATATGTAACAACGATAGTGAATGGTTGCCGGCGATACGGTGATGATCGCCGGCCTCCGGTGCGTATACCAGGTTGTGGCGGTTTGTTTGCATATCCATCGGGTGTTCGATCCCCGTAAACCGGGAGTACATATGCCCGCCCAGCTGGAAATTGATATTAATGGTATCACTGCTGGTAGCTCCGTGCATTTCCAGTTCTTCAGCTGTGTGCCATCGGATCTGCGACAAATGAATGTGCGGAAAGGTGTCTGTATGCAGCTGCAGCGCTCCTGCGCGTGGGTGCAGACTTGTAACCGGCTCGGGCAACGGATTGGGGGCTCCCGGCTCCAGGTTGGAAAGCAGCTCGAAATCGAGGATGTCTGTATTCAATAATTTAAAAGCCATAAATCCGTTTGGCGTAATGATCAATCCGTTTAACGTATCCTGCAGTTACGGAGTGCAGTTGAAATTTGCGTAAAAATAAACCATTTTATCATGCTTGGAAAAATATTCAAATGGAGCGGTATTGTTCTGGCCGCATTGCTCGTATTAACATTGGTGGCGTATGCCGGTATTTCGCTGAATGTTCATAACCGGATGAAGGAACGGTATACCTATACCGTTGCACCCGTTGCCGTTCCCTCCGACAGTGCCAGTCTTCTGAGAGGCGCACATCTGCTGGCGATAAAAGGTTGCTACGAATGCCATGGCACACAGATGTCCGGTAAGATCATTGCCGATGACGGCATGATCGGAAGGGTTAGTGCGGCAAATCTTACCAGGGGCAGGGGCGGACTACCTGCGGATTATACATCCGAAGACTGGTTCCGGGCGCTACAGCACGGTATCGGAAAAGATGGCCGCCCGCTGGTGCTGATGCCGTCACAGGAAACAACGCTGATGGCTGAAAGTGATATCGCTGCCATCATTGCGTATTGTAACCGGCTGCCGCCCGTTGATAATCAACTCCCGCCTATAAGCGTTGGTCCTGCTGCACGTATACTGGCTTTTTTTGACAAAATTCCGTTGTTGCCTGTAGAAAAGATCGATCATTTCAGGAAACCGGATAGGGTTGCCGATACCCTGGAAGGAATCGGACAGGGAAAATACCTGGCGGCCTCGTGCTCCGGATGTCATGGTGCAAACCTGAAAGGCGGTGACGCGCTGCTGCCTGGCATGCTCCCCGCGCCGGATCTCAGCGCCGGCGGTAATCCTGGCAAATGGACAAGGGAACAATTTATACATACGCTCCGCACCGGTACCACGCCTTCCGGCCATACGATGAAAAATGAAGATATGCCCTGGCAGATGACGGCACGGTATACAGATAAAGAACTGGCTTCTTTATATCAATACTTCCGTTCGCTTAAATAAAGCATGGCTTAAAACCCGGTGTTCCTGTAAAGATGTGCTGATCTATCTGAGCGCCGGGTTGTCTTTTGCATCCTTAACGCTAACGTGTTGTACGACTTAATATATAAGCCATCATAAGACGCTTTAGCGGTACAACAAATTCGGCAATTGGTTCCGTATAAATTTTATCACCAAACAATTATCAAAAAAATGAAAATCAAATCTGTTCTTTTGGCCGCAATGGCAAGTCTCCTGTTTTCCTGCTCCCGCAACGGAGCCGTTCTCCGCAATACTTTTGAAGTAGACGCAGCTTCGTCTTCCGTAGAATGGAAGGGTTCTGCACCCGATCATTTTCACATTGGCGCTTTCGATGTAACCGGCGCTTTAACGGCCGATCGTTATGGCCGGATAAAAAGCGGAACATTCCGGATCCCGATTGCCAGCATCCGGGATTTCGATCTGGAAGATCCGCTGAAAGAGCAGTTGCTGACCCATTTAAAAAGCGCTGATTTTTTTAACCTGCCGGTATATCCCGAAGCCCGTTTTCAAATTACGGAAGTACAGCCGTATCATCAAAAAGAGCCTGCGGCTTTGGATGGCGCTAATATGCTGATAACCGGAGATTTTACATTGATGGGCCAAACACACCAGCTGCGTTTTCCGGCGAAGGTTACCATGAGTGGTGACCGGATCCAAACTGAAGCTTCCTTCAATTTGAACCGGCTGATCTGGGGAATGAGCAGTTTCAGCGATCCGGAGCAGCCCCTGTATATTTTGCCGGAAGTAGGGATCACCTTAAAGATCCGGGCGATCAAAACAAATGAGTAGTATCATAGTTTTTGAGGGGGACCAGAAAGTATCTTTCGTAAGCCCCGTTCGTTACCGGTAGTACAAATAATTCAACAAACAATCAGCATGCAAACATTACCCCAAACCATTACCCATCCGCTGATCGGGGATACGGTCACTTTTCTGAAAACGGCGGATGAAACAAACGGCGCCTACACGCTTGTAGAAGTTGTACTGCTACCCGGAGGGGGCAACGATCTTCATTATCATGTAGATTATATCGAAGTATTTGAAGTGCTGGAAGGCGTGTTGGGTATACAGTACGGCAAAACGGAGCACTATCTGAACCCGGGTGATACATTAACCGTGCCCAAAAAAGTGGTGCATCGTTTTTTTAACAGGGATCCCCGGCACCCTGTAAAATTCAGGGTAACCATTCAGCCGGCGCGGCATTTTGAAGTGATGCTGCGTATTGCCTACGGGTTGGCGGTAGACGGTAAAATCAACAAAAAGGGATTGCCGCATATCTGGCATCTGGCCATCCTGTTTCAAAAAGGAGAAAGTTATCTCCCGGGAGTACCGCTGGTGATTCAAAAGGGAATCTTTGGGATCCTCGCCCGTATTGCCTGTATAAGAGGTGTGCACCGCGAGCTGTATAAATATTATAAACCGGAGGCCGGCTAAAGTTTATGAGCACCATATTGAACGGAACGATCATAGTTGCCCGGCTTTTAAGTAGCTGACACTACAGGGCACAAAGGAAGCTGTTTATAAGGGCACCCTGTTTTTACAACGCAAACAAGGCATAGTGGAGTGATCATTGTACCGGCTTTCCGTATCTTTATGCAATAACACGGTTGAGTATTTTAAACACAGTATATGCAGCACAAGAACAAGCGAACACATACCCGGAGACGATTCATAAAGAATGCAGCTGTGCTGGCCGCGTCATCCACAGTGATCGGTCAGCGTCCGGAAGCGCCCCGGCAGCAGGTAATCCATCATGTATTTTTTTGGTTAAAGAACCCCGATGCTGCGGCAGACAAAAAGGAGCTGATTGCAGGATTGAAAACGCTGAAGGCGATTCCGCAGGTTCGGCAGTTGCTCATCGGTACCCCGGCCTCCACCGTAAAGCGGGATGTAGTGGATAACAGTTTCCAGGTTTCGGAGCTGATGTATTTTAACAATACCCGGGACCAGGACGATTACCAGGTACATCCGCTGCATAAAGCCTTCGTGGAAAAATACAGTCATCTCTGGGAACGGGTGGTGGTGTATGATATGATCACAGATGGGGTCGTATAGGCGTGTTGCCAATAAGACAGGAAGCCACAAAGAAGAACTTTGATCTAAAGGATCGTTGCGGTTGGGTTTTTACCGCTAAGGCCGCAAGGGGCGGCAACGGTCGTTATAGGAGATAGCGGGACGTATCCGGATTTCTTTGCATTCATTGCGGGTTCTTTGCGATCGTTGCGTTTAAGCTTTTATAATTAAAGCCGGAGGAAACGCAAGCGTTTATAACCTGGCTGCAAAACCGCCGGCCACCGGCATCCGTAACCCTCATCGATGGAAATTGCAGAAAAAGTTGTGTCAAACAAAACAGTGTCAGCTTTACGATGACACAAAACGGGTTGACACAAATTTGTGTCAATCAAAATAGTGTCAGTAGAAAAATGACACGCCGGGGGCTGACACAGATTGTCTTCGCTGCAGATCGCGGTTTTTTTAACGCAACGTTCGCAAGGCTTTCGCAACGTTCGCCATGGGCAGCGATATACGTGTTGGCCGTATCGCCATTGCGGCCTTAGCGGATTCTTTGCGCACATTGCGTTTAAACTTTTACTACAGAACAGCAACGGGCGCAAGGCTTTCGCAACGTTCGCCAGGCACAGCGATATAAGTGTTGGCCGTATTGCCATTGCGGCCTTAGCGGCTTCTTTGCGCACATTGCGTTTAAGCTTTTTACTACAGAAGGATGAAGGGTAGATTTAGTAATATGATGATCCTGTTCTTCGCAGCTTGCGGATCTGCTTTTTAACGCGAGGGACGCAAGGGTTTCGCAATGTTCGCTATGTGCAGCGATATAAGAGTTGGCCCGTATTGCCATTGCGGCCTTAGCGGCTTCTTTGCGCACATTGCGTTTAAACTTTTACTACAGAATGCCTGTATTTCAGAGGTATTAATTGCCGGCGTTGAAAGCGGAGATCTTATGAATATTCAGCCATTCGCGAAACTCTTCCGGGCGTTCCGGCGAGAAATGAATGATCTCTCCCGATTTCAGGAGGATGGTAAAGAATCCCGATGATTCCACAAATTTGTTCAGCTGTGCATGGCCGTATTCAAATTCCGGAAATAAAGCAGCAATGTTCATATATAAAACTATTTAACCAGGCTTTAGTGCCCGGTATCTGTTAAATACTCCACATAAAAGTATCAAAATATCCTGCACAAAAAACAACCCGGGGTGCCCGGCAAATTTCCTGGGGACAAAAGGTGGAAATCTTGCGTTTTTAAAAAGAAAACAGCTGGCATTTTGCTGGTGAGATGATAATCATAGCCCAGATGCACAGATTTGGTGACTTTTAGCACCGGAAAATTTTCAAAAATAGCGAAAGCTTCTGGCTGTACAGCCGGTGAAAAATTGCTGTTTTATGGCTTTCAAAGCAAATGCGCCTGCAGGCTTCAAGCTTCAAAGACAATGACGACAAGCGCATACTATTAGGTACAACCTGTTCATCTGTGGCAATAAAAGCAGCGGATTGGCAAAGGTCGGCTATTCCTAGGTATGAATAAGTTTCCGGTATTCGTTCGGCTGGATATGTTTCATTTTTTTAAACTGCCGGTTAAAATGGGTGATATTGTTAAACCCGCTTTCATAGCAGATTTCCTTAATGCTTTTCTGACCTTCCGATAGTAGTTTACAGGCATGCCCTATCCGCAGTTCTGCGATGAACTGGGTATAGCTTTTGCGGGTGCAGGACTTAAAATACCGGCAAAAAGAGTTAACGGTAAGGTTGGCAAGGGCCGCAACCTCTTTAATATAAATGGTGGATTTGAAATGCTGGAGGGTATAGTTATAAATCTTGTTGATCCGGTCCGATTGGGTGAATGGATTATTGCTTTGATAGGCCGTAGAGATGGTCAATGCTTTTTTACATTCCGAAAGACAGATCAGCAATTCCAGCAGCAAAACGACCCGCCTGGCATCTGTTGCTGCAATCAGCTCGGTAAGGAGCCCTTTGGCCGCTTCAGCCTTTGCACCTCTGAGCACCAGTCCTTTCTTACTCTTATCCAGGAGTGCTGCTATCTTTTGATTTTCCGGTATCGCTAAAAAATCCTTTCCCCAGAAATCTTCGCGGAACTGCGTTAGTTCTATATAAGATTTTACAGGGGCCTCAGCGGTATATAAACTGTCAAACTTCCAGTAGTGCGGCAGATAACTGCCAATAAACACCAGGTCCCCGCTTTTAAAATGATGAATGCCATCCCCGGCAAACAACGTGCCGCCTCCTTTTACTACATGAATGAGTTCAAACTCCGGGTGGTAATGCCAGCTATTGTTCTTGTAAGATTTACTGTCGGATCTTGCACTGAACGAGATCGCCGGACCAGATGTAATTTTAAGAAGAATGGGTTTCATATTTCTGAAATATTCCTTTGAAATTCAAAAATAGGCCATTTATGATAAAATAATATAGGTATTGGCACATAGAATGCGGCCTTTGCTGCCGGTTATGTTATTTCTTTGTTGCGCAGAAACGAATGTTGCCATGATACTATCAGATAAAGTTATTGTCATTACAGGAGGAGCCAGCGGAATTGGTTACGAATGTGTAAAGGCCTATATAAAGGGCGGTGCGCGGGTGGCAGCACTGGATATACAGCAGGAGGCCATTGACCGGCTCAGGAAGGAAATAGGCAGCGTGCATCTTTGTATGCAATGCGATGTATCCGACGAGGCACAGGTAAAAGCGGCAATCGCACACATTGAACACCACTACGGAAGGATCGATTGTTTGCATAACAATGCAGGCATTGCCGCACCGGCCAAACCATTGCATGAAACCTCGGTTCGCGAGTGGCAGGACCTGATGCAGGTAAATGTATTCAGCATTTATTTAACAACGCGGTATGGACTGCCGGCCTTGCAACAATCGAAAGGATGCATCTTAAATACAAGCAGCATGGCAGGCAGCATTGGCCAGGCAAATCATGCGGCCTATACCGCCACCAAAGGCGCGGTGGATGCGCTTACAAAATCGATGGCGCTGGATTATGCGCCCCTTGGGATCCGGGTAAATGCCGTGGCTCCGGCGGGCGTATGGACGCCGTTGCTGCGGGCCTGGGCAAACGAACAACCGGATACGGCGCATATTGAATCCTATCTGGATGGGATCCATGCCCTGGGGTATTGTCCCGGAGGTGATGTAATTGCAGACGCCTGTGTTTACCTGGTTTCTGAAAAAGCGCGGTTTATAACGGGATGTATCCTGCCGGTGGGTGGTGGTGCGGAACTGGGTTATAGACGATGAAAAATATAGTGTAAAAAAAACATATTAAGCAGGGCTCTGAAGGCTGCTGTTTTTATTAAAACATTGACAGGAATAAGATATGATTCGGGAAATAGTGATCAGGGACCGTAGATTTTCATTATCCGGAGGAGCGGGCAGCGATGCCGTGCACCGGGATCCGGTTTATTCGTACGCGGTTACAGAACTGGTAGACGACAGTGGCATCAGGGGAACGGGTTTCGCTTTTACACTGGGGGAAGGGAACGACCTGGTATGCAAAGCGGCTGCATTTTATGCGGCTGCGTTAAAAGGGATGGATATCGAAGCCGTTATGTCGGACTTTGGCCATTGGTTCAACCGGTTGTCAAACGAACAACAGTTCCGTTGGCTGGGGCCGCATAAGGGCATCGTACACCTGGCCCTGGCATCAGTAACCAATGCCTGTTACGATCTTTGGGCACAGAAAAGAGGCGTGCCCCTTTGGAAACTGCTGATCGATCTGAGTGCCGAACAACTGGCAGCTACCCTGGACCTGAGCTACCTGGAAGATGTTTTGAACCGGGATGAAGCCATTGCCCTCATCCGGGGCCAGGAGGCAACAAGCGCCCTGCGGGAATCCATCCTGGAAACAGGATACCCCGGTTATGATACGTCTGTAGGGTGGTTTAATTATGATGATGAAAAGATACGTGAAAACTGCCGCAAAGCCATTGGCGACGGGTTTGCCGCGCTAAAGTTAAAAGTAGGTTCTGCAGATGCGGAACGCGATATAAGGAGGGCCCATATTGTAAGAGAAACTGCAGGTGATGCGGTAAAAGTAATGCTGGATGCCAACCAGCAATGGACCCTTCCCCGGGCTTTGCAGATCTGCAGCGCATTGAGCGCAATAAAGCCTTACTGGATCGAAGAACCCACCCATCCGGATGATATTGCCGCACACCGCGTGCTGGCAGCAGCGATTGCACCGGTGCCGCTGGCAATTGGCGAACATGTGCCCAACCGGGTGATTTTTAAAAACTACCTGCAGGCTGAATGCGCCGGATTTATCCAGGCCGACGCGGTAAGACTGGGGGGCGTAAGCGAGTTCATTACGGTAAGTCTGCTCTGCCGTAAATACGGGATCCCGGTAGTGCCGCATGTAGGGGATATGGGGCAGCTGCATCAGCACCTGGTATTGTTCAATCATATTAAACTGGGGCATGAGGCGTTGTTCCTGGAGCATATTCCACATTTAAAAAAACAATTTGTGCATCCCGTAAAGATCGAGAACGGAAAATACAAAACGCCACAGGAGCCGGGTAGTTCCTGTGCGCTGGTGGAACCATAAAATGAAGGAAGATGAAACGTTTTTGTTTAACATTGGATCTGATAAATGACCCGGAACTGATCGCCCGCTATGAAGCCTTTCACCGGCCGGATAACATTTGGCCGGAAATTATCAGCGGCATCCGGAGTTGCGGTATTCATACCATGGATATTTACCGGGCGGGAAACCGGTTGGTGATGATCCTGGAAACGGCAGTTGACTTCGACCTGGAAACCGGCTTCCGGGAAATGGCCGCATTGCCAAGGCAGGAAGAATGGGCCCGGCTGATGCTTGCGTTCCAGCAAAAACTGCCTTTTGCAAAACCGCAGGAGCATTGGGTGGAAATGAAACAGATTTTTAAGCTTTATAATTGATGCGCGTGTCTACATCGTCCATATCAAAACCGGCCCGTTTCCTGGTGCCACTGTGTATTGTAATGAGCCTGATGTTCTTTTGGAACATGAGCCGCAACATCAATGATATACTGATCCCGCATTTAAAACGTGCCTGCCAGCTGACCGATTTCCAGTCCTCATTGGTACAGTCTGCTTTTTTTGGTGCCTATTTCCTGCTGGCCATTCCCGCAGGTATATATATTCACCGTAAAGGGTACAAGGCAGGCATGGTTACGGGGCTGCTGATTGCAGCGGCCGGAGCGGCGTTGTTTTACCCGGCTGCAGAAATCCGGTATTATCCGTTATTCCTGGGGGCACTGTTCATTATGGCCGCAGGGTTTACATTTCTGGAAGTAACGGCTACGCCTTATATCTCCAAACTGGGCGATCCTTCGGAAGCATCCAGCCGGCTAAGTTTGTCTGCAGCAATGGGCTCCGTGGGCGCCACCGTAGCGCCCTATATCGGGGCGCTGCTGCTGCTGCATAAAGAAGACATCCCGGAAACGGTGATCCGGACCTATTCGAACGGCCAGTTACAGGCCTTTTTAGCTTCTGAGGCCAACCTGGTAAAGTTGCCCTATGTTTCACTGGCATTGTTGTTTCTGGTAATGGCGGTGCTGCTGTTATTTATAAAACTGCCACCGATCCGGGACGAAGCAACAGGTGCACATTCGTTTAAAGCGGTGCTGAAGTATCCGCACTTATTGCTGGGCGTGGGAGCCGTATTTTGTTATGTAGGTGCCGAGGTGGGAATCGTGAGTTTTTTGATCCGGTATGCACAGTCGCTCAAACTGCCCGGTCTTACACAACAGAAAGCGGCGTTGTTTATTTCATTGTTTATGGTCCTGGTGTTGGCGGGCCGCCTGGGCGGCGCTTATATACTGCGTAAAGCGGCTGCACCGCGGATGCTGATTGTTTCTGCGGGGGGCGCCTTTGTGCTGGTGGTATCTGCCATGCTGATGAACGGGTACGGTTCTTTGTTCCTGTTGTCCATGGTGGGATTGCTGACTTCCATTATGTACCCGGTTATTTTTACCCTAAGCATCGACGGGTTGGGTAGTCATACAAAAAAGGCTTCCTCCTTATTGATCATGGGCGTTGTAGGCGGTGCCCTGATCCCGCCGGCGATGGGCCTGGTCTCGGACAGGGCGGGTATTGGCTGGGCATTTATTTTTCCGGCTATCTGCTATATATACGTGCTGTATTTTGCAATAAAAGGACACCGGGTGCCGGTACGAAAATAACGCCTGCTAATGGCAATTGATATAATTTAAAACGGAATAAAATGATGAAGCAGATACAAATGATCGGGTTGCTGATCCTGGTAAGCGGCAGCCTTTTGATGGCGCAGCAACAGGCGCCTTACAGTACCATCAGCAAAAAGACCATGGAAGGCTTTATGGATAAGCGGTTCGGAATGTTTATCCATTGGGGCCCGGTAACGCTGCGGGGAACAGAGATCGGCTGGTCGCGCAACCATGGTGTGGCGCAAAACGATTATGACAGTTTGTATAAGAAATTTGACCCGCTGTTGTTTGATGCGGATGCATGGGTAAGAACCGCACGCGACGCTGGGATGAAATACCTGACCATTACGGCCAAACACCACGACGGCTTTTGCCTCTGGCCTACGGCTTATACGTCCTATAACATTATGAATACGCCCTATAAAAAAGATGTGGTTGGCGCACTGGCAAAAGCCTGTAAAAAATACCAGATCAAATTCTGCATCTATTATACCGTGCTGGATTGGTATGACCGGCGTTATCCCCTGCACAATGATGGCAGCAAGGTGCCGGATCCAAAGGCAAACATGCAGCAATTTGTGCAATACATGAAGAACCAGCTAACCGAGCTGGTTACCAGCTATCATCCCTATATGCTCTGGTTCGACGGCAACTGGGAAGCGCCCTGGACGGCCGAACATGGCCGGGAGATCTATGATTTTCTACGGAAACTGGATCCGGAAGTGATCATCAACAACCGGCTTGGAAAGGGCACCCATGAAGCGCTGACTGGTGCAACAACCGGGGATTATGCCACACCGGAACAAAAAATCGGCGGTATCAATATGACGGATCCTTGGGAATCCTGTATTACCCTTTGTACCCAATGGGCCTGGAAACCCAACGATGTTATGAAATCATTGAAAGAATGCATCCGCACGCTGGCCAGCACAGCAGGCGGAAACGGCAACCTGTTGTTGAATATCGGCCCAATGCCGGATGGCCGAATCGAAGACCGGCAGGTGGCCCGCTTACGTGAAATGGGCAACTGGCTGAAGAAATATGGGGCGGCGATCTATGGCACAAAGGGCGGTCCTTTTTTACCCGACAGTATTTTTGCAGCTACCCGCGGCGGCAATAAGATCTATATCCATCTTTTTCAAAAGCCATCCGGATCGCTCAAACTGCCGGCCATACAGGGCTTCCAGGTAAAGAAAGCCTATTTTATGCAGGGCCGCAACGTACCCTTCCGGCTGGAAGCGGGAACGCTGATCTGTTTGCTGCCGGACCAGTTACCCGATGAGAACGATTCGGTGCTGGTATTGGAAATGGATAAAAATACGGAGCAGATACCGCTCATTAAAAAATAACCGGATCATTACCCATACAGGATGGCTTTATTTATCCGGTTTTTATGCTGTAGTATAATATGTATGTTAAAATAGTGCAGGTGTTGGCACATATCTGAAATGGTTGAATAGGAAAGATGTAGTTTCTTTGTAACGGATAACGATGCTGCATGCACCGGTTGATACCGGCCGCAACAACTGCATGGAACTTTTTTACAATAGATGGGCGGAACATAAACTGTTCCGGGATCAGCATACAATAAAAAAGCACATGAAAAAGCGATTTTATGTTTTTACGCTGCTGTTATGGTGGCAATCCGTACTCGTTGCGCAGGACAACCTGGATCTGCAAAGCCGGATGCCCGAAGCGGTAAGCACAACGCAGCTATTTGTATCAGATTCTTTTTATACCTGGTGCAACAGCGTAATAAAGGGCGAGGATGGCCGTTATCATATGTTTTATTCGAGATGGCCACATGGCAAACGGACAGAAAGCGATGATTCGCTCAATTATATTTTTAACGGCTTCAGCGGCTGGCTGAAATATTCAGAAATTGCTTATGCCGTTTCAGATAACGCTGCAGGCCCGTATCGTTATGTAAAAACGATCCTGAGAGGAAGCGGAAACGCCGGAAGCTGGGACCGGTATACGATGCACAATCCCCAGATCCGGAAATTTGGATCCAGTTATTACCTGTACTATATCAGCAATTCTTTTGATCCCGCATTCCGGTTTTCCGATAACAGGAAAGTGAGTAATGACTGGTTGCATTGGCTGCGATACAATTGTACACAAAAAATAGGTGTGCTGAAAGCCGCCAGTATACAGGCATTGACAGAAGGACGGTATGAAAAACCGGAAATGCCGGTAATGCAGCCGGACGGCGTCCGCACGTTTGAAGTAACCACCAACCCCAGTGTTACGCAGGGGCCAGATGGAAAGTATTATATGATGTATAAGTCGCGCAAACCCAACGTAGGAAATATGACGCTTTGGATGGCGGTAAGCGACCGGCCGGATGCACCGTTCAGGTTGCTGGGCGAAGTGTTTACAAAAGCGGAAATGGCCTGTGAAGATCCGTTCCTATGGTATGATAAACAGCGAAAGCGGTTTTATGCGATTGTTAAAAATTATTCCGCGAGCGGTTTGCTGGCTCCCCAGTTTGGCGCATTGGCGCTGATTACATCGGAAAATGGTCTTCAATGGAAGCCTGCGGCGCATTCCGTTGTATCATTACGCAAGCTTCGGGTTAAAGGACGGCCGGTTACGGAGCTGGCACATCTGGAGCGGCCCTTCCTGTTGTTTGACAGGAACGGGAACCCGCGGGTATTATTTGCCGCGGCTACTATAAAAGAACCGGGCCGGGATACGGAGCAGGTACTCCGTTTTGACCAGAACAGTTTTGCTATAGGATTTAAACTCAAAGCCCGCTAGCCCCTTATTGTAATGAGATGTTTATTCCTGCTGCATGGCACTATGCACCTTGCAGCTGATGGGAAAGATATGGCTGCCTGCCCGGGATCTGTGGAGGGCTTTGTATAACAATTGCGCACGATTTTGAATGATCTACTAAAACAAAGAAGTATTTATTATGAGAGTGACAACAAAACATTGGCTGATGCTTTTTATGCTGTTAATGGCTACAGCAGCTTTCGCCCAGGACAGGGACGAGCAAATGATAAAAGGCATTGTCAAAAATGAAAAAGACCAGCCGCTGGGAGGAATTACCATTTCAGGTAAAGACGGAAGTCCGGCCACTGTGTCAAATGAACAAGGCCGGTTTTCGATCCGGCTGAGTGGGTTGCCGGTGCTGCTTGTTTCAGGGGTAGGATATGAAACATTGGAAATGGATGTTACGGGTAAGCAGGAGGTGGAAATCGTTTTGAAAACGGACGTAAAAGCCCTGACCGATGTAGTGGTGGTTGGCTATGGTACACAGAGCCGGGCTAAAATTACAGGAGCCGTGGCTGTTGTAAAAATGGATGATGTACTAGGCGAGCGTCCGGTAAGTACAACCGCAACACTGTTGCAGGGTGTAGTGCCGGGTTTGCAGGTAACCATTCCATCAGGAAGACCGGGCGAGGGCGCATCGATTAATATACGGGGGGGCACCGATTTTGGAACCGCACTTACCTCCTCCATCAATACCGATGCACCGCTGATCCTGGTAGATAACACCGTATTTGATGGCCCGCTCAATTTAATTGACCCGAACGATATCGAAACCGTAACAGTGCTGAAAGACGCAGGATCCGCTGCTATTTATGGTTCAAGGTCGGCATATGGCGTTGTACTCATTACAACAAAAAAAGGAAAGAAAAATCAAAAAACGCAATTCAATTACAGCAATAATATCGTGTTTGCAACACCGGATGCGCTGCCCCGGAAGGCAACGCCGGAACGAAGTCTTCAGGCATTGATCGACGGAGGTCTGGCAAACTACGCGGTAGGGCAGGGTCAGGATCTGAAAAAATGGATCGGCTTCATCAATGACTATCGTTCTGATCCGCAGAAATTTCCCGGTGGATATACCATGGATAACGGTATTTTCTATAACCTGAAAGGGAATGATGCAGTGGGAGATATTCTTGGCAACGCTTCCCGGCAGTTTATGAATAATCTTTCGATAAGCGGCGGCAGCGACAAAACGACCTATCGTATTGCGTTGGGTACAACCAATGAAAAGGGCATCCTGGTGCCTTCGGCCAACGCAGATAACTTCAAACGCTACAATATCCGCTCAGCAGTTACAACCGATGTAACAAAGTGGATGAATGTACAATTGGATGCCAGTTATATCTATGCCAATACCCGGCGACCGGGTTATGCAGATCCTTATACCTATGCTGTAAGGATTCCCAGCTTCCTTGCCGAAGATTCGATCCCCGGTTATGCAGGCCAGATGGCCACGGGAAAAAACCTGGTATCCAATACCTATCCCACCAATTTCCGGTATGATCAGTTGCGGATGATCGGCCGGATCGTATTAAAGCCTGCTGCCGGACTTTCCGTTACCGGTGAGGCCAGTTATGATAATTATCATGCGTTAACCAGCTCCTACAATAAGCTCGTTTATTTAAGAGACCCTTACGGATGGTCGAACCAGCCTTTTGGCAATGATATGGTTACTAAGAATAACGAAGCAAAAGATTATATCACCACCAACGTTTTTGCTACCTATTCCAAAGTGATTCAAAAACACACAGCTACGCTGATGGCAGGCTTCAACCAGGAATTTAAGAATTACGAGCAGGAGATTACTTCTAAAACACAACCCATCAACCAGGATATTCCTTCTATATCCACATCCACGGGTGATGTGTCGGGTACGGACAATTATTCACAGTTTGCAACACGCGGTTTCTTTAGCCGTCTGAATTACGATTACGACAATAAATACCTGCTGGAACTGAACGGGCGCTATGATGGTTCTTCGCGGTTCCCGGAGGGGCGCCGCTGGACCTTTGCACCCTCGGCATCTTTAGGCTGGAGGGTAACCGGCGAGTCCTTTATGCAATTTATAAAGCCGGTGATCAATGATCTGAAACTGCGGGCCACCTATGGTACCGTAGCCAATCAGAATATTGGTGAATACCAGTTTATGGCATCTATGAATCCCAACAACCCTTCCTGGATCAATAACGGCAACAAGGTTGTTTCTTTAAGCACACCGGGTCTGATAAGCCCCGATTATACCTGGGAAACGGTAACCTCCCTCAATTACGGGGTTACCCTCGCTGCTATAAGGAATAAGCTGACGGCTGATTTTGATCTGTATACCCGCCATACAAAAGGTATACTAAGTACCAATAATACACCCGTTCCGGCCGTGCTGGGCACCAGCGCTCCGCTGATCAACTCGGCTTCTTTAAAAACAAATGGATTCGAAATAGCCGTAAGCTGGCGGGATAAGATCGGGAAGGTTGCTTATTATCTTTCGGCGAACCTGTACGATTTTACTTCCAAAGTGACGAAGGTGAACAATCCCAATAACCTGCTCAGTCAATTGTATGTAGGACAAAAAATGGGCGATATATGGGGCTATGTAACAGACCGGTTCTATACGGCGGATGATTTTGAGCCGGGATCGCTGGATGCGACCTTGAAGAATGGAAAATTAAAAGCAGGCATTCCGCGGCTGGCTAACCAATCGCCCAACCCCGGCGACATTATGTATAAGGACCTGGATACGGCAGGCGCCGGTAACGGAATTATTAACCAGGGGCTCAACACGCTGGCCAACCCCGGAGACCGCCGGGTTATCGGGAACAACTCCCTGAGATACCAGTTCGGTATCAGGGGCGGACTGTCCTGCTATAATTTTGATTTTTCCTTCGTTATCGCCGGTGTGCTTAAAAACAACCAGTTTAGTAATTCTTATCTGTTTTTCCCGAATAACTGGCAGGTGTATGGCGCTTTGTACGAGAACCAGCTTAACTACTGGACACCTGATAATCCCGATGCTTATTTCGGGCGTATTTATACAACCACCCCCAATGGTATACCGCAAACCTATAACGAGCTGGTGCAGTCGCGGTTTATATTAAATGGCGCCTACCTGCGGGTACAGAATCTTACATTACGGTATAATGTTCCATCCCGGATTTTTAAACAACCATTCTTTTCCAAACTATCGTTGGCATACAGCATAGAAAATCCATTCATATTGGATCATATGCCCAATGGAATGTACCCGGATATCAACAACCTGGGTGCCGGGCTGGGCTACCCCTTGTTGCGAAAGTCTTCGGTGGGTATTAATCTTGGTTTTTAGTGATCACAGCGCTACTTCGTAGTAATACATAAAAGTTTAAAAGAATACAAATGAAACGATCTATATCAGGACTGCTGTTAATAGTAACGCTTGCAGCGGCCTGCAGCAAAGACTTTTTAAACAGACGCCCGGTGGATGCAGTTACGGATGCCACGGCTTTTATTTCGTATGCAAATTTTCAGACCTATAGCTGGAGCTTGTATGATTATTTTTCAGGATACGGCGGAACCGGTGCCGCTCTGCCTCCGTATTTTAGCTCCCAGGAATTGAACTCCGATAATTACCAGGTATCTGCCGGTACCAACTCGTTGTATATTACGGGAACCAAGGCCATCCCGGTGCAGGCAGGAGCGGCTACCAGCGCAATGCAGATCGCCACCTGGAATTTTTCCTACCTCCGTGGGGTAAACGTAATGCTGGATCATATCGATCAGTCGTCGATGACCCAGTCGGATAAAGACCACTGGCGAAGTGTGGGATACTTCTTCAGGGCGTTGCGTTATTATGACCTGCTGGCGGCGTTTGGTGATGTGCCCTGGCTGGAACATGCAATCAATATCAACGACAGCACTGTGCTGTATGCACCCCGTACTTCACGGGATTCCGTTGCGCAGCACATCCTGAGCGACTTGGTTTGGGCCGAGGCCCATATAAAAACGGATGGAGACGGCCCCAACACGATCAATGTACATTGCGTACGGGCATTACTGTCGCGTTTCGGATTGTTTGAAGGTACCTGGCGAAAATACCATAACCTGGCCGGAGCGGATATATACCTGCAGGCATGTGCTACCTATTCTCAAAAACTGATGACTGATTTTACCAGCATCCTGCCGTCTTATGATGATGTATATAACAGCGAAGACCTGATGAAAAAGCCCGGAATTATTTTATTTAAGCAGTATGTGTCCGGGATGTTGATCAATACCGCTACAGCCACCACGCATCACACGGCACGTTTTATTACCACCGGTAATTCAGCCAGCATTGCCTGTCCTACCAATGACATGGTGGAAAGTTATTTATGCTCCGACGGATTGCCGGTATCTACAAGCACCGGCTATCACGGCGATTCCGTTTATAGCGCCTTCCGGAACAGGGACCGCCGGTTGTATTTTACGGTTTGTCCGCCTTACCGGGTTACCATGACGGTAAACCCCGCTTATGGATGGGCCCAACCCTGGGTAACCTTCGATACAAGCCGTACGCCGTCTTCAAATTACAACGAATTTATCCGGCTGATGAACGGACTGGCCGCGGGCACCGCCAGCAAGGCTAAAACACTTCCGCTGGTATCCTGGGCACCCGCGCCCGGTAACGTGATTCCGCAGATACCCCATTTTGCTGGATACATAAAGAGTTTGAACAACCTGGTCTATGACAACGGCGCCAATGGTGTTTCCGGGCAGGCAGGTAATATACTGGGATACAAGGACTGGAAATTATACAACCGGTTGGCGCTGGATGCTTCCAATGGCGGCAGTAACGACTGTCCCATCTTCCGGATCGAAGAAGTTTGGCTTAACTATGCGGAAGCCATGTTTGAATTGGGACAGTTTAACCAGGGCATTGCAGACGCAACGATCAATAAACTTCGTCCGAGAGCGGGGCTGCCCAATATGAATGTGGCGCAGATCAACGGTGCTTTTGATATCAAACGGGATCCGGATGTGGATGCCGTTCTATGGGAAATACGAAGAGAACGCAGGGTAGAGCTGATGGGCGATGGGTTCCGGTTCAATGATATTAAACGCTGGGCAAAGGGGGCCTATATGAACAAAGTGGTGCTGGGAGCGCGGATGCGTGTAGCAGATTACCCCAGTGGCGTAACCTTCGATGCCGGTACGGGAACGACCTACCGGAATGTAAAATCCTTGTTTGCGGCAACGGCCGGATGGAGTGACAAGTTTTACCTGGAACCGGTGCCCACACAGGAGATGGTAACCAACCCGGCCCTGAAACAAACAGAAGGCTGGTAATAACCGTTTTCTTTATTTAAATTTGACGCCATCGCTTCAATACAAACAAGTAAAAATGAAATTATACAACATCTGTTTGCTGGCTACATTATTGTTTACATCTCTTACAACCCGTGTAAGCGCGCAAAACCGGCAGCAGCAACCGCCCCGTCCCAATATCATAGTAATCTTTATGGATGATATGGGCTATGGCGACCCCGAGTGTTATGCAGGCACGCCGTATAAAACGCCCGCCATTAACAAGCTGGCCGCAGAAGGCATGCGGTTTACCAATTTTTATGCGGCGCAGGCCGTATGCAGTGCTTCACGGGCCGGTTTGCTTACCGGTTGTTATCCCAACAGGATCGGTATGCACGGTGCCCTGATGCCCTGGGCTACGCTTGCCCTAAATCCTGAGGAAGAAACCATTGCTTCTACGTTAAAGAAAGCTGGATACCGCACGGCTATGGTTGGCAAATGGCACCTGGGTGCCAAAGCGCCGTTTTTGCCGGTTCATTATGGCTTCGACGAATACCTGGGCCTGCCTTATTCCAACGATATGTGGCCGGTAGGTTATGACGGCAGGCCGGTTACGGACACTACAGACCGCAAATTCAAATACCCGCCCTTGCCCTTGCTTGAGGGCGACCGGCCAATACGCTTTATTAAAACACTGGAAGACCAGGGTACCCTCACTGCAACTTATACCGAACGTGCCTGCGACTTCATTAAGCGGAATAAAAAAAATCCGTTCTTCTTATACCTCGCACATTCCATGGTGCATGTGCCCATTGCTGCGTCGCCCCGTTTTTTGGGAAAGAGCGGTGCCGGGTTGTTTGGCGATGTTATGATGGAGATAGACTGGTCGGTGGCAGAAATTATGAGTACCCTGAAAGCGCAGGGGATCGACCGGAATACCCTGGTGGTATTTACCAGCGATAACGGTCCCTGGCTTACGTTTGGAGATCATGCCGGCAATACCGGCGGACTGCGTGAAGGAAAAGGTTCCAGCTGGGAAGGCGGCCAGCGCGAGCCCTGCATCATCCGCTGGCCGGCAATGATTCCGGCAGGAACTGTATGCAATAATCTTTCGGCCACGATTGATCTGTTGCCAACGTTTGCCGGTTTGGCAGGTGCTCCGTTACCCCGCCATGAAATTGACGGAGTGGATATTTCATCCCTCTTGTTTATGAAAGAAGGTGTCAATCCGCGGAACGAGCTGGCCTATTATTACGGGCGTAATAACCTGGAAGCGGTTCGTAAAGGAAGCTGGAAACTGGTGCTGCCGCACCGCGGGCAAACCTATAAAACCTATATGCCCGGAACGAATGGTTTTCCCGGCGGTTATGCAGATGTACCGGTTCCCCAGGCTTTATATGATCTGGCGCATGATCCGGGTGAAACACAGGATGTGCAAAAAGCGCATCCCGAAACCGTAAAAGCATTACTGGAGGTTGCAGAAAAGTATCGCAAAACCCTGGGAGATGATCTTACCAAAACGCCCTGTACAGCATGCAGGGAACCCGGAAAAATACCAGCAGGAAAGGAATAACAGGCATAGCCTTCCGGCCAAAATTTCACAACCGTAGATAATTCCAATAATAATATAAGATGAATTGTTTTAAGAAAATATTTTTGATCAGCGGCATGCTATTGCTAACGGGTACGGGTTTTGCACAAAAGAACCGGAAACCAGGGCAACCCAATATCCTCATCATTGTTTCCGACGATCATGCATACCAGGCCATTGGCGCTTATGGAAGCAAGATGATGGAAACACCGGGCATCGACCGGCTGGCAAAAGAAGGTGCGGTTTTTAGCAATGCCTTTGTTACCAACTCTATTTGCGGCCCCAGCCGTGCCTGCATTTTAACCGGCAAATACAGTCATATAAACGGGTTTAAAGACAACCAGAGCAAGTTTGACGCCAGCCAGGATCTGTTTGTGAAGCGGTTGCAAAAGGCGGGCTATCAAACGGCATGGATCGGTAAAATGCACCTGGATACCAAACCCCAGGGATTTGATTACTGGGAAATTCTTCCCGGTCAGGGGCATTATTATAACCCGGATTTTATTACCATGACGGGTGAAACGGTACGGCGTACGGGATATGTTACCAATATTACTACCGAACTGGCCGAGCAATGGCTGGCTTCCAGGGATGCATCAAAGCCGTTCTGCCTTGTGGTAGGACATAAAGCCACCCACCGGGTATGGATGCCCGATCTGCAGGACCTAGGCCGGTTTGATAAAACAACCTTTCCGTTGCCGGATAATTTTTACGACAACTACGAAAACCGTTATGCCGCTGCACATCAGGATATGAGCATTGAAAAAACATTGCGCCTGGGGTACGATTTGAAGGTGATGCAAACCAGCGATATTATGGGGGCTGAGAATTATAACCGGATGAATGAAGCACAAAAAAAGGTATACAGCGACTATTATAAGAAAATCGAAAAGGAATTTATATCAAAAAATTTATCGGGGAAAGCACTTACAGAATGGAAGTTTCAACGGTATATGCGCGATTACCTAAGCACGGCGGCTTCCCTCGACCGTAATATAGGAGCGTTGCTGGATTATTTAGACAAAACAGGCCAGGCGCAAAATACGCTGGTGATCTATTTGTCGGACCAGGGGTTTTATATGGGAGAACATGGCTGGTTTGATAAGCGGTTTATGTATGAAGAGTCGATGAAAACACCGATGCTGGCGCGTTTCCCCGGGGTTATAAAACCCGGAACGGTGTATAAGGATATGGTGATGAATATCGACATCGCCCCAACGGCCCTGGAACTGGCCGGGTTGAAGGCTCCAAAAGAAATACAGGGAATATCGATGCTGCCGTTGTTTAAAAATAAAGCGCAACATCCGAGGGATGCCGTTTATTACCATTATTACGAAGCCGGGGAGCATTCGGTGATCCCGCATTTTGGCGTGCGTACCCAACGATACAAGCTCATCCGTTTTTACCAGCTCGCCGATAAATGGGAACTGTACGATCTTGAAAAGGATCCCAAAGAGATGCACAACCGGATCGATGATCCTTCTTATGCCGATGTCCGGCAGCAGCTCCGGCAGCAGTTAGATCAACTGATAACAACTTATGCAGATAAAGAAGCAGCTGCCATCCTTTCGAAAGAACACTAAGAATGCCCACTCGGGTATGAACAGATATTGACACCTGCAGGGCAGCGCCGGAGGAAGGAACGATCACCGGCAGCACCCTTTACAGATACCGGTGTTCAATGGTATAGGTTGGAGCATCTGCCTTATTATATGCCGTTATGAGTGCAGCAGGGAACCCATCCGCTCCGTAAATATAACGTTTGCGCACCAGGAGCGGTGAGCCGGGTACCGTTTCCAGCTTTGCGGCCAGGAAAAGATCGGCAACAACCGCATGCGGCGTTTCCTGTATTTTTTCGATACGCAGCCCGCAGCCTTTTTCAAGGATCTCCGAAAGCGGCAGGTTAAAATTCTCCGAAGCAGAAACCGGTAGCGCCGGGTTGAATTCGGTAATGGTATATTCAAGCGGCGATTCCATTGTACCATTCAGCCGTTCCCGCCGCACCACTTTAACGGGCGTACCGATCCCAAAAAAGCGCAGACCCTCATTGGATACAATGGTATAAGACACGTGCAGCTCAAAATGGTGATGACCGGTATCCGGCTCCGTTGCCTGGATGGCCACCTGCAGTGCAGTAGCAGGTACCGGTTTGCTTCCGGATACACAGGTGCCCTTTCTTTTTTTTCGCACCAGCACACCCTCAAACACCAGCTTGCTGATGGCCTGCCGCAACGTGCTGCGGGATATACAGAGCTGCTGCGCCAGCCGTACTTCGGGAGGAATGGGGTGACCCTTCTGGTACGCTTCCCCGCGGATCAGTTGACGCAGCCATTCTTCTGCCTGTTGGTGAAGCGGAACGATGCTGTTATGGTCAAGCGGTTGATACACCAGCTGATTCATTTTAAAAATGCAGTCAAACAAATACATGTACCGGAACGGCTCATGTATAACACAAAAATATAAGCCTGAAAAACGTGATCAAACGAAAAGCAAAATAACATAAGAAATAAGCAATATAGTGATGGGGCGATCCTGTAAAATGAAATAGCTTTACACGGATAAACAAAACGATGTCATATGAATGACCGGATCAATGATGCCCCAAACCTGCAGCGCTATGTGCTGGGAACAGCCGGCCTGGGAGGTGTTTGGGGCGCAGTGGATCCGGAAGCATCCGTTAATAGTATCCTCCATGCACTGGAACGGGGCATTTTAGCAATTGATACGGCCCCGGCATACGGAGATGGAGAGGCATTTGTGGGCCGGGCCCTGCAGCAGTGGAAGGGCGCACGCCCGCTGGTAAGCACAAAAGTAGGACGCCTGAAAAGCTATGCTTCGGATCAGGGTATTTATGATTATACACCGGATGGCATGGCCGGGAGTGTGGACCGTAGCCTCAGTGCGCTGGGTTTATCGCGTGTAGACGTATTATTCCTGCATGAACCCGAAGCCATTCCGGATACGGAAATAGAACCGGCTGTTTTAAAGATGATGGCGCTGAAGCAGCAGGGCTATACCACGCAAATCGGATTGGGCGGAAACTATCCTGCTGCTTTTCTTCCATACCTCGATGCCGGTGTTTTTGACGTGGTAATGGAATACAACCGGCTTAATGCCTGCAGCATCGACGCGCTGGATACGTCCCTGCCCCAATGCAGCCGCCGCAATATTGCCTATTGGGCTGCCAGCCCGTTGCATATGGGATTATTGGGCAGCCGCTTTGAATCGTTTACCCGCAACAGGCCACAATGGCTGGAGCAAAGCCGCCTCCACACCGCCTCCGGAGTCCATAAAATGGCCGTCGAAAAACAGCTATCCCTGCCTGCACTGGCACTACGGTTTTTGCAGAATATTCCCTGGCCGTTCCGCGTGGTTATCGGGCCGGCAGGTTTACAGGAGCTTCACGAAAGCCTGGCGGCGATTTTAGAAGGACCGCTTGAAAACAACCTGTACAATGAGATCATTGGATATATAAAAGAACAGTATTAAGTCATTACAATGTACCAGATCGATAACGAGGTGTTCCGGATCATTCGCGCTCAAATCAGGGTATTGGAGCCCGTTCCCACAGTTACCCCATTTCAGGATGCCACTATGGGGCCCTTCAATGCATTTGGCCTTTCCATTCTCACTATTGAGGATGCGGACGGCAATACGGGCGAAGCACCGGTATTCAATACCTATATGAACATCCTGGAGAAATGTTTTTTCCCCATACTTTTTCACTCCGTTAATCTGCCGTATAAACAACTCTACAACCTGTTATACTGGTCTATCCGCAATGAGGGTTTCCGGGGGCAGGCGGCAGCATTGCTGGGGCAGCTGGATATGGCCCTGCACGATCTGGCGGCCCGGAGAAGCGGTCAGCCGTTGCACCGCTACCTCAATGCCACGCGGAACTGGACCCGTATGTACGGAAGCGGTGGTGGTACCAATTACAGTTTACAGGAACTGGAAAAAGAAATCGGAGGCTTCCTGGATGCCGGTGCAGACTGTGTCAAAATTAAGATCGGCAGGGATTATGGCACCCGGATGGCTGAAGATATTGAACGGGTGCGGTTTGTACGGCAACTCATTGGAAACGATACCCGGCTTGCTGTAGATGCCAACCAGATCTGGACACTGGAGCAAACGCTGGATTTTGTGGATAAGGTAGCCGGCCTGGATATTGCCTGGCTGGAGGAGCCCATTCATTCGGCGGCCTATGCCGAAATTGAAAAGCTTTGTACAAGGTCTCCCATTAAAATAGCGTATGGAGAATCGGAACGTACCGCCAAAATGTTTCCCGCACTGGTAAATGCCGGTGTGGCGCATTTACAGCCGGTACCCACGCAACTGGGAGGTGTACAGGAATGGCAGGAGGTAAGGGATCTTGCGGAAACGCACGGGGTCGATTTTTCATCGGGCGGACATTCGCTTTATACGGCCTGTTTGATGACAACGGCACCGGAAGAACGGGCCGTGGAATATTTATATGCCATCATGCATGGACTGGAGCAATATTTTATGGTATACCCGCAGTGGAAAAACGGCCGGTTTATATTGCCCGGTATTGAGGGGCTTCCGTTGCGGATCGACTGGGACTACTGGAAACAAAAGCAAAAGATTATCATGCACCGCACCTGGACAAAAGAGGATGTAAAAAAATATGAGCCGGCGGTAAACATGTAGCCATATAAAAAGCGCATTAATGAATATAACGCTTGGAATTGCAGATTATGTGGTGTTACTAACATACATCGCCCTGCTGCTGGCGATCGGGTTTTATCTGAATAAACGGTCTGCTGGCGGCCATTCAGATATATTCCTCGGTGGCAGAACACTTCGTTGGTGGCAGATCGGTTTTAGTTTATTTAGCGCCAATGCCGGACCGATGATGCTGGTAGGTTTTGCAGGGATCGGGTTTTCGCAGGGAGTGGTAGGCAGCAACTTTGAATGGCTGGCCTGGATCTTTCTTTTGTTACTGGCGATGTGTTTCCTGCCACACTACATGGCCACGAGGGTCAGCACCATGCCGCAGTTCCTGAAACTACGCTTCGGCAACCGGGCCTATTATTTCCTGGTGCTTTACAGTCTTATTTCCATTTTGCTGGTATGGCTCGGAAGCGCATTGTATGCAGGTGGCCTGATTATATCGCAGGTGTTCCGCTGGCCGCTTACATTTTCGGTGGTACTGGTTACCGTTATTGCCACCAGCTTTACTGCTGCAGGAGGATTAAAAGCGGTGGTGCGTACCGGCATTTTTCAATCAGTCATCATTATTTTTTCATCTGTAGTGCTGGCCTGGCTGGCCTTAAAACGGATCGGCGGTGTATCCGCTTTTGTGCATGCGCTCCCGGATCAATACTGGAAGCTGTTCCGGCCCGCTTCCGATCCGGAGTATTCGTGGATCGCCATCCTTGCAGGATACCCGGTAGTGGCGGTATATTACTGGTGTGCCGATCAAACGATCGTACAAAAGGTACTGGCAGCCCGCGATCTGAAAGAAGGACAATACGGTGCCTTGTTCCTGGCAGTTTTAAAGATCATTATGCCGCTGATCTTTATCTTCCCGGGCATGATGTGCTATGTATTGTTTAAGGACACCGCACAGGCAGATAATGCGTATATTACGCTGGTAACGGAGCTGATGCCACACGGACTGCTTGGGCTATGCCTTGCGGCATTGATCGCAGCATTGATCGATACGGTATCGTCCGGCCTGAATTCGTTCAGCACTGTGTTTACCCTGGATGTGGCCGGGCGCTTCCGGGAGATGGATGACGCGGCAAAACGCCGTATGGGAAAATGGGTAACACTTATTGCCGGTGTTTTGGCTATTGGCGTGGCCCTGCTGTTTTCCCGTTCCGGGAAGGGATTTTTTGAACTGAGCCAGGGAATGGTATCCATACTGGCTCCGCCGTTATCGGTTGTTTTTCTTACCGGCATCCTCTGGAAACGGATGAGCCGGCTGGCGGCCGAGGTGGTGTTGTATGGCGGTGGCGTGATTTGCCTGGCTGTGGGTATCTGTAATGTGCTCAATGTTCCCTACGCCGGTTTCTGGCCACATTTTCTCATCCTGTCGGTATACCTTTTTATCGGGTTGCTGGCAGTGGGCATCATTATTTCGTTGTTGCCAACGCTTATTCGCGATACGCCGCAGCTTCCGTCGCTGCTGGAAACCGATAAACGAAGAGGAAGCGATCTGCGAACGGTGTGGCTGGGCTGGGCATTGCTTATGGTAGTGATGGGCACCATTTATTGGTTATTCCGGTAATGCCTTATAAAAAAGGATCCGGTTCCGTTGCGGCGTTATCATATAGGATCAAAGCATAAAACAAAGAACATGCATACAAAAATAAAAAGCTGTTTATACCTGTTTTTACTGGCAGGATTGTTTGCCGGAACAGCATCTTGTAAACGGCCAAAAACGGCCGGCGACCTGGAAGAACGGCTCTTTGTGGTAACGATCGCTCCCGGTGATGAAAAGATCCGGGAATACCTGGACCATCATCAGCATATCTGGCCGGAGGTGGAAGCCGGATTTAAAAAAGCCGGCTATAAAAAGATCAGCCTGTCGCGCTTTGATCACCTCGTGGTTATGTCGATCCTTGTGCCCCGTGGTGCAAGCCTCGACAGTATGAGTAAAGTAGCAGAATCCTATGACAAGCGCTGCGCAGCATGGAACCGCCTGATGGATACCTATCAGCTTGGCGTGCCCGGCACGGCGCCGGGCCAGAAATGGGTGGAGGTAAAGCCGTTTTATTCGTTTGAACAATAAGCCGTATTTAGTTTTATGATACTGACGGCTGATGGCTGAACGCTAAAAGCTAAACGCATGTTTCACGTTTAAGGTTCAAGGTTTCAGGTTAGATTCGTTTCATACTTGATGTACGATACTAAAAACTGAAAACTGATAACCATTGTTGTCCGGTAAAACTTTTAGTTGAAGGGATAAGGGTTGATTTTGAAGGGAG
>JAGIAT010000018.1 GCA_017744715.1 Niabella sp.
GTCAACTTATTTTAGGCACGCACATTCCGTTTTTATGCCTGATGATTTATCACTATAGTATTGCCCTTACTTTGGGGACATATAGACTGGGGGGACTGAGGACTGACAGCTGAAGATGAACAAGCTGAGCGCTAAAGGCTGTTTCAAATGTAATGTTCAATGTTTAAAGCCGGGCTCCGGGCCCATACCTGATATCCCATCTCCAATTCCAGTTGTATCAACTGATAACTGATAACTGAAGACTGATAACTAATAACTAATAACCTGACGTCTATAGAATACCGATCGAACGAAAGCTCACGAAGCAGTAACGGATCGTCATTTTCACATTTTCACATTTTCAAATTCTCACATTTCCACATTCTCAAATTATTCCCCATGAACCGTGATCTGATAAAAATTGCTGGCAAAATTTCCGGTGATATAATCGTTTACAAATGAAAACAGCAACCGGTATTTCCCGGCCTGCTGAGGCGCCTTAACGGGAATGGTCAGCTGAATGCTTTCGCCGGGTTGCAGGGTTTGTTGCGGAAGTATAAAACTGGTATCCGCATTAATAAAATTATATTTCTCAATTAAAAACGCATAATCCAGCCGCAGCTTTGATTCCAGCTCCTGGGGCCGGCTGCTTTTATTGGTAATGGCCAGGGATACCTGTTGCAGGCTTCCGGCTTTCATTTCTTTGGTAGGGTGCGGAACGGAGATGCGCAGTCCGTTCAAACTATGGTATTTCAGCAGCGGCAATAGTCTTCCCGTATTATAAGCGGTTGAAACCTCAATGCCCGTTCCCGGTTTCAGATCCGGGTTCTGCGTATAATAGTATACATCCCGGCCATTTAAAAACTGGTCGTCTGAAATATTAAAATTGGTTTTTCGGTAGCCCTTGTCATTATAGCCGGTTGTTTGCACATCGGGATGGTAGAATTTATAAAGCGAAGGCAACGCATAGGAATTGGAGAACACGACGGGTGTGCCGTTTGCCTTTTGATAAACCGTGTCGGCCCAGAGCCGGGCGTAAGAAAACGACCGGAAGTGTTTAATCTGGTTGGCCGGTCCGTTTGGAATCAGGAACAGGATACGTGCCAGCAGGATGAGCCCGATATTGCAATAAGCTGTTTTTAAGAACAGGCGCCGGAATTTTTCGCTTCCGTTGTTGATCAGTGATAGGAAAAGGGCTATATACGAAATGCCCGCAATCATCGTCCAGTGCGGTTCCACCGTGTTTTTGAATGAAGAGAACAGGAAGAAACCAAGGGTGCCGGCAAACATAAAAAGATGGCCGCGCATCAATGCATCCCTGATCTTTAGTTTAAAGATTGTAGCGTAAAACAGCAGTGAGATCAGGGGCCCCCAGATCAGGATTTGTCCCAGCAGGTAATCGGTGGTATAACTGACCCGGTATTTTTTGGCGATGCGTTCAATCAGGTGGAAACGAACGGTAGGCCAGTCGTTCATGTATTGCCAGTAAAGATGAGGCAGGAAAAACAGTGAAACCATCAGCACGATCAGCCAGAAATATTTATTACCCAGCAGCTTCAGATTGGACAGGACTACAAATCCTACCAGCAGGATGCCATGATATTTGCTGTAAAACATTCCGGTGATGGCAATGGCCAGCCAGAGGCTATTGCTAAAATTGTGCTGATTCAGAAAATGTTTATACTTCAGGAAGAACAAAGCGGCAAAAAAGAAGAGGGCCGCATCGGGCGTAGTGATAAATGCATATACATTCAATACCAGGGTTGCCGCATAAAGCAGGATAAACCAGCGGATCTTTTGAAGCGGTTCCGGCAGGCCTTTGTAGATGAGCGGAATGGAAAAGGTGGATAACAGGATCGTTCCAAGCCGGGTAAAGAAGGGGCCATGGCCCAGCGATTCTCCCAGCCGGATAAAAATAGTAACCACCGGCGGATGATCAAAATAGCCCCATTGCAGGTGTTGCGACAACATCCAGTAATAGGCCTCATCCCCATCGATACCAAGAAAGATTGCCTGCAGGCTGTTGATGATAAACCACAGGAGCATAAAACCCGCCAGCAGCCTGTTTTCGCTGCCCGTTGACCGGGTAAGTTCCGTGCCGCCGGAAGAAAAGAAAGACGCTGTGTTTGTATGTGCAGGCATAAGGGAGATGTCTGTTTCTGCGAAAATACTAAATAAGCATGAAGCACTTCTTATGGGTGTGTTATGTTGTTGTTGTGCCGGTGGTGAAAAGGGGATCGTACTAACTAATAAAACTGTACGGTGAAGCATGGTATAAAAGACAGGAGGCAAAAAGCGTTGTTGTCTTCGCGGGGAATGGCCACTAATATGGTCAGCTGCACCAGGGCTGAGGATATTTGTCTTCACGTATGGATTGTGCGCTCCTGAGTTTTTGCGGCATCCTGCTAGTGACTATATCCCAACGAAATGCTGATGCCGATGATCAACATTACAATGAGCGTAATGAGCACATAGCGATAATCTTTTTCAATAAGAAACGAAAAAAATGACAACACCAGGCGCAGCGCCGGTGTTAGAAAAAGCAGGATAATGCCCAAAAATATAATGGCGCTGCCACTGCCTTCTTTCAGCCCGGCGATCGTTTCCCGCACCAGCTGGCCGATACTTTTATCGCTTTCTGTAAAACTACTGTAGTGAATGCTTTCGTGCCCGTGTTTTACCAGGTAAACGGTGCCACCGATAGCGCCTACGCTCAGCGCCAGCCACACACCGTAGCGAAGCAGGTTACCTACAATGGTCTGCAAGGTTTTATCGGAAAACCGGTTTTTCTGTTCCATAGGTTTAAATTTTTCCGGCAATGCCATGATAGATCATATTGATGGCTAGTAACAGGATGATCACCGCAAAGAACAGGCGAAGTTTTTTGGGGTTAGACCGGATGAGGATCCTGGACCCCGCGATGGAACCGAAGAGTACGCCAATCATGGTGGGCATACAAATACCGGGCTGCACATAACCTTTTTGTAGATAGATCACCGTACTTGCAATGGCTGTTACACCCATCATAAAATTGCTGGTAGTGGTAGACACCTTAAACGGGATGCGCATGATGTTGTCCATCGCAATTACTTTAAAGGCGCCAGATCCGATACCCAGGAGGCCCGACATCATGCCTGCAATTCCCATCATACCAAAACCGCCCAATACATTTTTGGCGCCATACCGGATTGGGCGGCCGTTGGTATCGGGGTAGCTGCCGTCCAGCTTTAACTTCCGGGCAAGCGGACTGCTTTGTTCCAGCACCTGCTCTTCCTTTTTCCGCAGGGAGTTGATCGATGAAAAGATCAGCGTTAGTCCGAACAGCACGGCAATAAATGAGCCGGGGGCGATGGTGGAAATAAGGGCTCCGCAAACCGCGCCGGTGGTAGTGGCAATTTCCAGGAAGATGCCCAGGCGCATATTGGTGATGCCCTCCCGTACATAGGCTGCCGCCGATCCGGAAGAAGTGGCAATCACCGAAACCAGGGCAGCACCAACCGCATAATGAATGTTAACACCCAGCCCTATCGTAAGTAACGGAATGATAACGATGCCTCCGCCAAGACCGGATAACGAACCGATCAACCCGGCCATAAAGGCACCCAGCAACATGATCAATGTAAATGCAAGTATGGTCATTGAAAAAAAATCCGTGAACGAATATTCCGAAGGTAGGAAGAAATCGTTTAGGGAGGGTTGTCGATTGATCGGCGGCGGGCCTTCCTGCCGGTTGATATATAAAAAAAACAGAGCTGTCTCAAAAGTCACTTTATAGCGTGTTGTCATTCTGTCCGCCGCGGCGGATCAGCATCTATTGATAGATAATTATTATTAAATGCCGAAACCAGTTAGTTGCCAATGACAGATTACGTTATGCATTGAAGATCAATTATACTTTTGTCAAGCTGTCCCGATAGATCGGGATTGTTTCAGCTTCTATTCAACATCTGTGCGTGATTCCTGCAGATCCTGAAACAAGTTCAGGATGACCATAAGCAGGTATTGTCATAGCTCCATTGTTTTTGAAACGCAAATGGAAACCCCGGCATGACAAATGAAGGATTTTTGAGACAACCCCGTTGATATATACAAAAAAAATGGGGTTAGCTAACCCCATTTACTTCTACTTCTTTATTGATCTTCTGGATCAGGCCCTGTAATACTTTGCCGGGACCGGCTTCCGTAAACCGGGTGGCGCCGTTGGCAATCATTGATTGTATGCTCTGCGTCCACCGAACGGCACCGGTAAGCTGGGCGATCAGGTTTTCTTTGATCTCTTCTTTGTCCATCACCGGTTTGGCTACTACATTCTGGTAGATGGGACAAACCGGTTGGTGAAAGGCTGTTTTTTCAATGGCTTCCTGCAGCTCTTTTCTTGCCGGCTCCATCAGGGGTGAATGAAATGCACCGCCTACGGGCAGCACCAATGCGCGTTTGGCCCCGGCTGCTTTCATACGCTCAACGGCAATTTCAATGCCTTTAATCGTTCCGCTGATCACCAGCTGCCCGGGGCAGTTGTAATTTGCTGCCACAACAATTTCCCCGGTTTCATCCTGGATGGCCTTGCAGATTTCTTCCACTTTTTCATCCGGAAGATTCAATACCGCGGCCATAGTGGAGGGTTGCAGTTCACAGGCATGCTGCATCGCATTGGCTCTTACCGCTACCAGTTGCAGCGCATCTTCAAATGCCAGCACGTTATTGGCTACCAATGCCGAAAATTCACCCAGGGAGTGGCCGGCAACCATATCGGGCCGGTTGTTCTCCATTACCTTATAGGCTACAATGGAATGTAAAAAAACAGCGGGTTGGGTAACCTTTGTTTCCTTCAGTTCATCTGCAGTTCCTGTAAACATGATATCGGAAAGACGGAACCCCAGGATTTCATTGCCCTGCTCAAACAATTTCTTTGCAAATGCATTGTTTTCATAATGCTCTTTTCCCATCCCGGTAAATTGCGATCCCTGTCCGGGAAATACCACTGCCTGTTTCATATTCACTTATTTATTTTGGTTCGTTTTCTTTAACTTAATCGTGCGCTGATGAGTTTTAAAAACTCGCTCCGCGTTGAATTCTTTTGAAATTCGCCGTCAAATGCAGAGGTTGTGGTTTCAGAGTTTTGTTTCTGAACACCCCGCATCATCATGCAGAGGTGCTTTGCCTCAATGACTACAGCAACACCCAACGGGTTTAACGTTTCCTTGATCGCATTCATGATCTGTACGGTAAGGCGTTCCTGTACCTGCAGCCGATGCGAATAAACATCTACTACCCGGGCGATCTTGCTGAGGCCGGTGATCCAGCCATTGGGTATATAGGCCACATGTGCCCTTCCGAAAAAAGGAAGCATGTGATGTTCACAAAGACTGTACAGCTCAATATCCTTTACAATGATCATTTCGCTTACATCTTCATGAAATTTGGCCGAGTTAATGATCTCGTGCGCATCCATATGATAACCCTGTGTTAACACCTGCATGGCCTTGGCCACCCGCTCGGGTGTTTTTACCAGGCCTTCCCGCTCCGGATCTTCTCCCAGCTGCTCAATCACTTGTTTATAATGCTGTATGAGGGCACCTGTTACAGGTTCATCATATATATCTTCTTTTTTATAAGCCATAGTCTCCGGTCAGTTTAAGATGATGGATACTCTACAAAATTCCGCGGCGTTTCATACAGGCGGATCATCAGATCATGATCACTTTGTATATGTGGCCGGAGGATGTTGTAAATCGCAATTGCAATATTCTCTGCAGTTGGGTTCGTATGTTTAAATTCATCGGTATCCAGGTTCAGGTTCCGGTGATCGAATTTCTCAATCACATTTTTTGCAACCAGCTCGCTCAGCACTTTCAGGTCCATTACAAAGCCGGTTTGGGGATCCACTTCCCCGGTTATCTTTATTTCCAGCTCATAATTATGACCGTGATAATGCGGCATGGAACACTTGCCAAAAATGCGTTCATTGGTAGCGTCATCCCAGGCCGGGTTAAAGAGCCGGTGTGCTGCGTTAAAATGCTCCTTCCTGAAAACGGATACTTTCATACTGGACGAATGGTACGTACAAACTTAACCAAAATACTCCACATAAATCCGTGGGGTTTCATACAGTTTTATGCAATGCAGGAATACGCCGGCGGGTAAATGAGGCATCAGCTCATTCCAGATCGCAATAGCCAGGTTTTCCGTACTGCACAATTTTCCCTTCATAAAATCAACGTCTTCATTCAGATTGCGGTGATCCAGTTTTTCAATAATATGATCTTTAATGATCTCGCTCAATTTTTTTACATCATACACAAAACCGGTGTCCGGATCAGGGTCACCCTTTACGGTGATGTATAATTCGTAGTTATGCCCATGCCAGTTCCTGTTGGCACATTTGCCAAAAACCTGCTCATTCTGCGCCTCGGTCCATGCAGGGTTAAAAAGCTTGTGCGCGGCATTAAAGTGTTCAATTCTTGTGAGATATACCATATATCATAAATAAGTAAGCCGGTTTTTTCCGGCTTTGAAGCGGGTGCTGCGTAAAAAAAATACCGGCTTCAAAAAAAACAGACTGCAAAGGTAACATTTCCCCCAATTATAAAAATGCCCGAACTTAGCGGCGCCGAACATTTTTGCCGGTATCAGGCAGCGAATGCTGTTAAAACGGGGCAGTAAAGCAATCGGTAACAGACATATGCAGAAAAAAATATTATTGTTGGCAGCCACTGAGCTGGAAATAAAGCCGTTAAAGTCCTTTCTGGAAGCCCGGGAGCACGTGGAGGTACTTATTGGGGGTATTGGCGGTATTAGCACTGCATACGCACTCACCCGGCAGCTGGCCCGGCAACGGTATGACCTGGTATTGCAGGCCGGTATTGGCGGCAGTTTTGTGCACCGGTATGCTCCTGGCGCCGTGGTGGTGATCCGCAGCGAATGTTTTGGTGACCTGGGTGTGGTGGAAGCCGGCGGGCGGAAATCGGTTTTTGACCTGCAACTGGCCGATGCAGACGCTGCTCCGTTTACAGGAGGGCGGCTTTATAATACCCACAGCCGGCTAATGGCGCTTACCGGGCTGGAACCGGCAAACGGGGTTACAATTAATGAAATTACAACGGCGGCGGATACCATCCGGCATTTTAAAGACAGCCTGGGGGCGGAAATAGAATCGATGGAAGGCGCTGCATTGCATTACGTGAGCCTGCTGGAAAACCAGCCTTTTCTGCAGGTAAGAGCGGTGTCTAATTACGTGGGTGAACGAGATAAAGCGAAGTGGGAGATGAAAGCGGCGATTGCCAATCTTGCCGAACATACGGAGCGGTTGTTAACATTGTTTACCTCATAACCGGTAAACATTTTTTACCGGTTCCTGTTTATTAAATGCATAAGAAGTATATATGAAACTAAAGCTGGGATTTTCGCCCTGTCCGAACGATACATTTATTTTTGATGCACTGGTCAACGGAAAGATCGATACCGGGGGCATTGCGTTTGAAGCTGTGCTGGAAGATGTGGAAACACTGAACCGCTGGGCACTGGAAGGAAAGCTGGATGTAACCAAGCTGAGCTTTCCTGCTTATTTTAAAACAAAAGAGCAGTATGCATTATTAAACTCCGGCAGTGCTTTGGGAAAAGGGGTAGGGCCGCTATTGATCAGTCGCGGGCAACAGCCTTTTCCGGAAACAGCGATCAATGACGCCACCGTTGTATTACCCGGAGTCAATACCACGGCACATTTACTTTTTAGTTTTGCTTATCCGGAGGCGCATCATAAATCGTTTGGTGTGTTTCATGAAATTGAAGAAGCTGTTGTGGAAGGCAGGGCAGCCCTGGGTGTAATCATTCATGAAAACCGGTTTACTTACCAGGATAAAGGCCTGGTAAAGGTTACCGACCTGGGCGAATACTGGGAGCGGGCTATGAATGTACCCATCCCCCTGGGGGGCATTGTAATAAAAAAATCGCTGGGTGATGCCGTTTTCAACCAGGTGGATGCGCTGATCCGTAAAAGTCTTCAATATGCCTTTGACCGGTATCCGGAAGTGTCGGCTTATGTAAAAGAACATGCGCAGGCGATGAGTGAGGAGGTAATGCGTAAGCATATCGACCTGTATGTAAATAACTATAGCTTAGACCTGGGCAGCGAAGGCCGGGCTGCCGTAGCTACGTTATCGGAGGTTTATAGCCGGCTGCATACCCATGCCTGAGCAGGTGCGCGGGATCGCTGACCTTTACCAAATACCCGCAGCGCATATCACCGGTAGATGCGCTATTTGCCGGGCCTGACTAACAGGTTGATGAAGCGCCTGCTCCAAATAAGGCTGCTGTTCTATGGGAAAAGCTGTTGCTGATGGCGGGAAATCAGGGCAGCAGTCCGATCGCTGGCATAGGTGTTCCCGTTAAACGTTCTCACTTTCCGGATGCCCCGGAGTGCATTGGTTAAAAACAGTTCGTCGGCCTCTTTTAATGCGTTCAGGGTACAGGAGCGCTCGGTAATTTCCGGCGCTGCAGCCAGCAGGTACGACCGGAATACGCCCGCTACGCAGCCGTCCGTAACAGGCGGCGTGAAAATTTCCCCGTTTTTGATCCAGAAGAGGTTGGAGATGACGGTTTCGATGGCCGCACCTTCTTTATTTTGAATCACACAGTCGTCCCAGTGGTACCGGTTGCAAAACTGCGCCGCACGGCTGTAGATAAAACCGTTGGACAGTTTTAACGGCGAGAAACGATGGGCGTCTTTTTGCAGTTCATTATAAATGCCAAGAGACAGGCCTTCGTCAGCCGCCGGCGTTGTAAACGGGTGCGCTTCTATCAGGTAGTGCACTCTGGATGGGTCAAAGAGCCCGCCATTGCCGTTTGAGAAGGAAATACGTACCCGTGCCTGCGCGGCACATTGATTGCGTGCACAGAGGTCCAGCAGCTGATCATAAAGCTGTTCGATGGTTACCCCTGCTGCAAAGACATACTCTAAAAGGGATATACTGCGGAGGATCCGCTCCCGGTGCAGCTCCCAGAGTGGTACCTGCGCATGGTGTACCCGTATGGTTTCAAAGAAACCGTCTCCGTAGCGGTAACTTTTATTGGCGGCATCAATAGCGGGTAATGCCGCATCTGCAAAAACGCCGTTGGAACATATATAACGAATCATCAGTATATCGAAACCGCAGCAGCGGTGCATTTATCAGGGTGCGGGAGCTCTTTTTGAAGCCGGCTCCGCTGCGGGCGATTGAGCGCGGGTGGTATCGGCTGCACCCGGGGTTTCCGTTTTTTTGGCTCTTTTTTGCTGTGCATTGATCGAATCCAGCATGGCTACAAAAATGTCGGGCTTGCGCTGGTAATATTCGAGGCTCTTCTCAAACTCTTTTTTTGAGATCTTATGCAAGGTGAAGATCTGTTTCAATGCCTGCTGGTTTACAACCGCCCGGTTCAGATCCGGGTAGCGGTTGTACACGTAGCCGTTTACAAATTCGCTGCCCTGGGCAATGTCCCATAAAACAGCCTGCATTTTATCCTGTGGCAAAACGTCTTTGGGCCGCCCCAATCCGCAGGCGGCAAAAGTTACACTCCATACCAGGATCGGTAATAATTTTTTCATATTGTTGTAGTGCCCGTTTTTACAATAGTGTCTATGATATCCTGTGCTACGGCCGTTTTTGATTTGGACGTAAAGCCGATCTTTTCACCTGTTTTTGAGTAAATGGTTATTTTATTGGTATCTGCACCAAACGCGGCCCCATCGTTTAACGAATTCAGCACAATGTAGTCGGCCTGCTTTTTATGCAGTTTTTCAAGCGCGTGTACTTCTTCATCATTCGTTTCAAGGGCAAAGCCCAGGAGTAGCTGGTTACTGGTTTTTACAGCACCCAGGGAAGCCAGGATGTCCCTGGTTTTTACCAGGGTTATTTCCAGGTCTGTTTCCTGTTTTTTTATTTTGGTATCGCTTACCGTTGCCGGTCTGTAATCTGCCACTGCAGCCGCCATTAATGCTATATCGGCCGAAGGAAAATGATCCATACAGGCCTGGTACATTTCTTCTGCGGATACTACTTTTACAAGTGTGATGCCCGAAAGATCCTGCTGCAAAACCGCAGGAGCAGGACCCAGTACCAGTACTACATCTGCACCACGCCGCTGACATTCTTTTGCCAGGGCATACCCCATTTTTCCGGAAGAGTGATTGCCAATAAAACGCACGGGGTCCAGCGCCTCCTGTGTGGGCCCGGCGGTTACCAGTACTTTTTTGCCTTTCAGATCCGTACCCGGGGCCTGTTTAAAAAAAGTGTCTATTGCTGTCAGGATTGCTTCCGGTTCTTCCATGCGGCCCTCACCGATCAGTCCGCTGGCCAGTTCGCCGTAGCGGGGTGTAAGCACGGTATGGCCGAATGCTTTCAGCTGCTGAATATTTTTCTGCGTGGCAGGATGACGCCACATATCGTCATCCATTGCGGGGGAAACCATTACCGGGCAGGTGGCCGACAGGTATACCGAAAGCAACAGGTTATCGCAATGCCCCTGTGCCATTTTTGCCAGTGTATTGCAACTGAGGGGCGCTATCAACAGCAGATCGGCCCAGCGACCCAGCTCTACATGGTTGGCCCAGGTATTGCCGGATGCGATGTCGATAAGCACTTCATTTTTTGAGAGGGTAGATAACGTAAGCGGAGCTACAAAATCGCGGGCGGCCGGTGTCATGATCACTTTTACAACAGCCTTTTGTTTTACCAGCAGGCGTACAAGGTGTACGATCTTGTACGCAGCAATGCTGCCGCTGATTCCAATGACTATTTTCTTCCCTTCTAACATGCATCAAAAATAAGTCATCGGGGCGGAATACAGATGTAATAAAATGATAAGAGTGGCGTTGCAGTTGGTGCGGTATGCAAAAGACAATCGTAGCCTGGATATGCAGAGAAGGCCATCCTGAGGAAAATAGAATTCCGATCCCGCCGGCGGAGCATGAAAACAGCCGCAACGGATAACGGCATCCACTGCGGCTGTATTTCAAAATAGAATCAAACCTTAGCTGAACAATTCGTCTTCAGCCTTGCGGTAGTAAATTTTATCATCAAGGAATTCCTGGGTAGCCAGCAGGGCCGGGTTCGGCATTCTTTCGTATGCCTTGGAGATCTCGATCTGCTCTTTATTTTCATGGATCTCTTCCAGCGTATCGGTATGGCTGGCAAATTCATCCAGTTTGTTATGCAATTCTTCCTTTATCGAAATATTGATCTGGTTGGCTCTTTTGCTAACAATGGCAATAGATTCATATATATTGCCGGTTTTGTTTTTAATCTCCTGCAGGCTTTTGGTTTCTACGCTACTGGGAGTACCAACACTAAGATGCCTTCTTAATTTGCTCATTATTACTAAATTTTTGAATTTGAGATTGTGACATTGCCATATATTTTTCAATATCGGCTTTATATTTACTTTCTGGGAAACGATCGATGAACTCCTTGCATTCATCCATTACCTCCCGGAAACGCTCCGGTTTCTTATCAATGACGCTGTTTTCGGCAAAAAGATAGTAGGATTTTACCGACATCATTTTATATTGATCCGCTAACTGCGACTCCGGAAAGTTTTCCAGAAGGGCGGCAAAACTTACACCGGCTGCCCGGTAGTAGCCCATGTCGTAATACAGCTTTGCGCTTTTATAGTCTTTTATTTCCAGCTTGCTTCTCAGCTCATCCAGGATCCGGTTGGCTTCAGGCAGCCGCACCGAGCTGGGGTGCGTATTGATAAAGGTCTGCATCGCACCAATGGCCTTAAAGGTATTGCTTTGATCCAGTTCCGGTTTGGGCGATTGTTTATAAAAGTTATAAGCCCGCATGTATTCCATTTCCTCAAATTTCGGACTATTGGGAAAACTTTCCATAAAGGTCTTGAAATAGTTCTCGGCCATCGCATAATCGCGTTGATAATAAGCGGAATATGCATATTTATAGTAAATGTCCTGAAACTGGGGGGTGGTTTTGTAATACGGTAAAATGTCTTCGTAGATCAGCTGCGCCTTATTGTATTTCTTTTTAGCATAAAAAGCGTCTGCCATCTTCAGTTTGTAGGCAGCATCCTTACTTTTTAAAATCTTATTCATGCCCGGCCCGCAGGACGACATTAAAAACAAGGCGGAAATAATGACGAAAAACCTCATAAAGTTTGCAAAGTTAACTATAACCCTGCAAATATTCATAAAAACCTTAGCTACCCAAAAAATGAGGCGTTAAGCTTTTGATAAAGAGATGTTTGTTGGCTTATTTATTGGAATTGCTGGCCAAAAACTGATCCAGGGCGGTAATCATGCTGGGCGTTTTGGGTAAAGGCGCCACAATTTGAGGCTTTAAGCCCGCCTTGATAGCCGCTTCCTTTGTATTGTCGCCAAAGGTACCGATCACGGTTTCGTTTTGCTCAAAGTCGGGAAAATTGTCGAACCAGCTCTTTACGCCACTGGGTGTAAAAAAACAAAGCACATCAAACTTCTTATTGCCCAGCGATTTTTTTACATCATTGCTCTTTGTCCGGTACATAAACGCCAGGTCAAACGAACAATCATGTTGTTTGAGCCAGCTGATAATTTCGTTATCCTGCTGGTTCTCAGAACATACATAAAGGAAGTTGAGATTTTCTTTATGTTTATTGATCACATCCAGCAGGCTTTTATTGCTGCCGTCTGTGCCGTAAAATACTTTTCTTTTACGATAAAGGATGAATTTTTGAAGATACAGTGCTACGGCTTCTGTGATACAGAAGTATTTCGTATCCTGTGATACATTGATCTTCATTTCCTCACAGGTTCTGAAAAAATGATCAATGGCATTCCGGCTGGTAAAAATAACCCCTGTATACGTAGGGATGCTGATCTTTTGGCGTCTGAAATCTTTTCCGGAGATGGGTTCCAGCATGATCAGGGTCTCAAAATCCAAGGTAACACCATGCTTTTTTTCAAGGTCGAAATAGGGGGATTTTTCGCTCTTTGGTCTTGGCTGGCTGATAAGTATATGCTGCATTTTTCCTGCTTCAGGCTTCGCCACGGGTTTTGTTGCTACGTTACTTGACATTAAAATTCACCTAAATTGGGTGCAAAGGTACGCTATTCCCCGTTAAAAAATGTAAAATAAACTTGTAGATTACAAAGGCCGGCAATAGCTCAAAGGCAATAAAGTAAATAAAGAAATGAAAGAGGCTCACCTTATTGCTTTTCTGTATCATTTGAAGTGCCACGGTAAAACGATAGAGGAAGAGTGCACCGATGATCAGCCAGCTGAGCGTCCAGATAATGGTTTTAATACCCGTGCCGCCCAGCGATGTGATTACGATCACCGGAAGCAGAAATAGTACGAGGATCTTGCTCACCAGGAAGATAAGGAAGATATAGGCATCGGTAAGATGCTGCAGTTTAAAAAGCCAGCCAAATAACTTTAGCAGGAAAAACTTGGCAAGATAGGCAACGGATACAATTGCAACGGCAAAGCCAAACAACTGCCAAAAAGGATAGGGCAATGCTTTCACCGTAAGTTGCTCCGCCATAAGTGCAAGATAGTACCCCGTAACAAATACAAATAAAATGTTAAAAAGGAAAGACGGAAGTGTATTCTGACTAAGCTGTTGTTGCAGCTGGCGCTGTTTCAGTGTGCGCCGGAAAAACAGGGTGGTCAGGTCATTGAAGTATTTGGAAAACGCTGTCTTAAACCCGGCAAAGAGCAGCATGATACCTGCAAGCGTATAAAAGTAAATTTCCTCTCCCGGTTGTTTTACCCGTTTACTATAGGGGGTCACTACCGGGGCTTTGGAAAAGGCGTAATAGGGATGTCCTGCAAGGATCTGCCGGGTGCGGTTGAACAGCAGGACCTTTGCCGCATATCGGGCCTCTTTTTTAAGACTGTCTGCCATAGCCGTCCTGATCCGCGTAGAATCGATGACAACCGGCGGCAACGTGGTGGCTGTTTTGGCGGTATCCTTTTTTAAAGGAGCAGCGGTTGTTGCTTTTCGTACAGAGTCGCTCTGTACAACCGTTCTGGGATGATGCACGGCTTTCTTTAACGCAGCCGTATCTTTTTTTGCGCGTGGCGGAATGGGCGTTTTTACAGTGATGTTCTTTTTTCGCGTGGTATCTTTTTGAACAACCGGTTTCCGATTGATTAACGGAGTGGAAGAACGCGCTGTTTTTACGGGATTGCCGGCGGGTTTTTGTGTTACCGGAGCCGGTGCTCCTTTTTTTTCAGCAGCGGCCGGCTTTGTGGCCGGCTGTGTTTGTTTGGCTGCTGCGGGTTTTTTAGCGGCCGGCCGGGTGGTGGTCTTGCGCTTGGTACCCGGCTGGGCCACAGGATTTGCAGCCCGGGGCTGCTCTTTTGCACTGTCTTTTTTTTGAGCGGATAAATGGCTCATACAAAAGAAACTCAGAAAAACTATGATGAATAAACGGATCAAAATAAAGGCATCTTTGAAACGCAAAAATAACAAGCTGCCCCCAATATTGCTGAAAAAGATGGCCGGGGCTGCTTTGGGTTGGCCGGTGGGTAACGGCACCGGTTTCATAAGAAGCGGCAACCGTATGTGTGGATTTGCTCAATTGCGGGAATTGTAATATTTTTCTGGAAAAGATTATTTATGAAATACTGGTTATTGCTGGCGGGGCTTTTTATGCTGGGCTCTTCAAATGCTTCGGTTGTTGGCAACAGCGATTCTGCATTTAATTATGAGGGCAGCCGTTTTGAGAAGGGCGGGTTCATTTTGCATTTTACATCGAATGAAACCACGTTTAGTGATGCTGTAAAAAAAAGAATGGTGGATGCTTTTTTTACCGTGTATCCCGCGCTGATAAAGGATTTTAACAACGGGGCGGCAAAGGAAGTGTTTTTTAAGGTAGATACGGCCTATCATGGCGTGGCTGCTACGGGCGGCGGAAAAGTGGTGTATGACCCGGTATGGTTTGTAAAGCATCCGGGTGATATTGATGTGGTGACCCATGAGGTGATGCATATTGTACAGGACTATGGAAGAAGTGTTGGCCCCTGGTGGATCACTGAAGGCATTGCGGATTATATACGGTTTAAATATGGCATTGATAACGAAGGTGCCGGCTGGAAACTTCCGGAGTATTCAGACCGTCAGAAATATTCAGACGGATACCGGGTAACGGCACGGTTTCTTGCATGGATTGAAGCCCGGGTAAAAAAGGGTGCTGTAAAGGCGCTGAACACGGCGCTGCGCAATCACAGCTATACGGCAGACAGCTGGAAGGAGATTACCGGCAAACCGGTAGATGATTTATGGCTGGAGTATTCAAAAGCCCCAGCTTTGTAACAACAATGACATAGCGGTTGCCGGCCCTGTTGCGGCGGCTCATCAACGGTTACGGCCGATGTATGCTATAAACAAAATTAAGCCGGTCCGGCTCGCCATAATAGGCCACCCATTCTTCTCTTAGTTTTACCGCTCCCAGCTTTTCGATGGCTTTTTGTGAGCGGTAGTTTTCAGCCCCTATGTGAAAATAAACGGTGCGTACAAACCGGAAGATATATTCCAGCATCAGCTGCTTTACTTCAGTATTCAGCCCGGTGCCCCAGAACCTGGTTGCATAAAAGGTATAACCTATAAAGATGCTGTGTTCCGTTGGGTCGTAGTTATAAAACCGGGTGCTTCCGGCTACCGCACCTGCAGGCATCGCCTGGCAAAGAAAAGCGCCGCCGCTTTGTAAAGCGCCCTCAAAGAAGGTTTCAAATACTTTTCGCTGGTACCTGTCTTTATTCGGGTGCATCTGCCAGATGGCCGGGTCGGAGGCAACGGCGTACAGGCGTTCAAAATCTTCCGCTTTCAATGGAATGAGCTTTACATGCGGATGCTCAAGAACGGGCTGGATGGAGAAAGGTGGGGTGATGGATTGACCAGGCATATAAAAGAGTTGAATCGCACGTGAAGATAGTTAAAAAACCGAGGTGGCGTTTTCGCGTTGTTCCGGCCGTGTATACACAAGCTACAATGTACATTGTTTGGGATCCGCAACTAAAACATAAAACGGACACATTGCCCTGCTTTAAGCTCCTGTGGGTTGCCTGTTTAGCAGCTCAAACAGTCCTTCCGCTTCAAATAATAACCGGCCGATCCTCAGGTCGGACCAGCCGCTTCCCAATTTATAGGTGAATCCCGGGCGGCCATTTTCAATAACACAGGCTATATGATATACGTGCGTTGCATTGCCGGCTACAGCGGGCGTTTCTTTTAGAGCATGCAGATGCGTGGATATCAGGAAACAGGAGGTATCCGTACGGCTCAGTCCTTCGATGGTTGCCGTAGTAATCGCCAGGGCGTCTTCCTGATTCGTGCCTTTGAACAGTTCATCAAAAATTGCAAAACAGCGCCTGCCCGCAGCGGTGTGCTGCAGCACTTCCTTCAGGTTTTTGATCTCATACATAAAATGGCTGTAGCCGTTCTGCAGGTCATCCCGGTGATTGATGAAGACGGAAATATGATCAAAGAAGGGAATTTCAGCAAAGGATGCCGGTATTGCAAGACCCGTATGGGCCAGAAAAACACAAAGACCGATGGATCTGAGCAAGGTCGATTTGCCGGCCATATTCGGGCCTGTGAGTAAGCACACCTGCTTTGTTATATGGATATCATTTTTTGCGGGCTCCTTTACCAGGGGATGATAAAGGTCCCGGATCGTTAGAGCTTTTGCTCCCGGAACCGGGAAGGTAAACCTGTGCCGCACAATAGCGATGCTGATGGATGTATATGCTTCAAACAAAAAGAGCCGCGACCAGAAAAGGCTCCAGCTGCCGTCCTTTTTACGGGCTGCTATTTTTTGGGAAAGCTGCCGTACCTCCTTTCTTCCGAACCGGTTTTCGTTTAAACGTTCTGCATAATACCGCAGATCAAAAAATGTTAACAATTGCTCCATCGCCTCCGGTTGGCCACGATACACCTCCGGGAAAATGGTACGGTTGATGGCCGCAATCCATTGCTGTAACAGCCGGTCAAAGAAAAGCACAAATTGTGCATACCGGCTGATCAGGACCTGCAGTTCATCTTTATTAGTAAAAAGCGCCATCCAGTGATTCGGAACCGGTTCCGCCACCTGTTCTACAAACTGGTGTACTTCGGCAAACTCCGCTTTTGCATAATTGTAAGACTGCAGGATCCGGTAGTTTTTTACAAAGCCCTGTAATACTTGCTGACGCCCGATGATAGCGGCTATTGAAGGGAGCGGTTTGGTGAGCAGCTCCGCAAGCACCTGTTCTGAAAACCGGTTATTGGTGTAGTTAAAAACAGGTAATATCTCCGTTAAGATATTCAGATCAGTGATGTGGTGATTGATGGTCAATGAAACAGCGTTTTTGTATTGAAATTACTGGATTGTGACAGGATTCGTATTGCAGATGTCTTAAGTGTTTCATAAAACCACCAGCACTGGTGCTTTAGTGGGCTGCAACGCTTTTTCAACTGATTCAACCGTACAAAATTTAACAATATTTTACGTCCGGCCAACAGCATGCGCTCTATCCGTTTCCCAAATTTCAGCATTTTTACCCGGGAACGGATAGCGGAACCATATACGAACACCGCAGCCAGGATACAGCCAGGATACAGCCAGGATACAGAAACGATATACAAAGGATACAGAAAGGATACAGAAAACATGCGTTTTGAGGTCAGGAGGGATCAGGCGGGATCAGAAGGGATCAGGAGAGATCAGGAGGGATCAGGAGGGATCAAAAAAAGAAACCGGCATCTAAATTTCCCAACTTTATGCAAGTAACATCCATTGATTCAGGTTAAAAAACAGAAATGATGAAAAGCGTAACCCATATGGTTTTAAACAACACTACCGGCGGTAAGGAACGCCTTGTTATTGCCAACGATCGTAACGGAAGCGTGTGGAGCAAATTGTTTGTAAAGCGCGGTGCGGTTATGGAACAGCAAACCCTGCATGGTGGTCTGTTTCGATTTGCGGCCGATATAGGGCTGAGCCCGGCAGCGCTTCGTTTGAATGGCCCTTCATCTGGTGGCCAAAGACAGCGTTGCTGTTGTTTTGAGAACCGGCTTTTTTTGCTTCATTATGGCGTATTGAAGCAGTATCCCATTGCTAAAAAAACAGGGGCCGTTCAGGAATGAACGGCCCCGATACACAGGAAGTGTATTTGCTTGTAATGACTTCCAGGTACTTTATGATGGATGAAAACTATTCGACAATCAGGGGCTTTACATTATTTTGAGCACCGGGATACCCGATATTCTGATTGATGACGCCCTTTAAGTTGGTGTTAATGGCGTTTGCAGGTACAGGCCACAATATATGGTGCACACTCACTTTATACTCGGCCCATTTATGTTTTACACCTTTGTTATAAAAATTGCTCCGGCTCACAACCCGGTCATACCAGAAGTTAATACCCATTTGCTTTACATTGGAATTAATGCCGCCGGGCCCGCTGATATTCTCCAGTTTATAAACTTGTCCGCCAAAGATCTCGCAGGGCTTGCCGGTTTTGGCATAGGTATAAGCGATCCGCACCAGTTCGATATGCCGGTTTTCTTCGTAATAAAGTTCGCGGGCGCGTTCATCGAGGATCTCACCGATATTGACGTCGGCAGCAGTTAAAGGAGTTGCCCCGGCACGTGTGCGTACTTCATTCAGCGCAACAGCGGCTGATCCCAGATCATTCTTCCAGTAATAACATTCGGCCAGCATCAGGTATACTTCTGCCGAACGGTAAATATACCAGGGTGTTTCACCTCCTGCCCATTGAGCCTGCGACGGATCCGGAACAAATATTTTATAATGGGGCCAGGAAAACCAAAGCCGGATGGTATCTTCCACACTCATAGCTGCCGGTTTCACAAAATTCTTTCCGTACCAGGGGCTATTGATCTTTTTTAAGTCGGGGTGATTATATTTCAGATCTTCCATCCTGCGCCAACTGTCTTTATTTAAGATGCCCCGCATATCGGTGGCCTCTTTATCTGTACGCCATATTTCGTTGGTATAATACCAGGTGGGGCGCAATCTGCCGATTCCCCGTCCGTAGGTTTTATTCAGATCCATTGCAGGATCACTTTCAGCCGGATCGATAATAACACTTGTTCCAGCTCTGCCATCAGGTGTTTTGAGGTTGCCGCTGTTCCAGAAGGGAACCGCATTGCGCATGGTCTGTATGCGTGCATTTGGACTTTCCGCAAGTTCTGTTTCGGGGTAGGCTACCACATACATCAGGCCCTCGGTGTTGGATGTACTTAGCTTCGCTTCTACGCTATGTAAGTCAAACATCAGGTTGGTATTGGGCTTTGTGGCGTTGCTGGTAAAGCGGGTTTTCATTAATGGGTGGTTAGCTACGATTTCTTTTCCTACTTCGATTGCACGGTCAAAATCGGTAAGGGCCATACACACCTTCATGAGCAGTACCCCACAAGCGGCTTTTGAGGTACGGCCGCGATCTACTTTCTCCGGAACCCACTGGTAGGCAAATTCCAGGTCTTTTTTCATACGTGCCAGAATACTCCAGCGGTCGTAGGTAAAAAAGTCGTATTTAGGCTCACTATATTCCTTTTCCAGGAAGGGTACATCCCCAAACTGGTGTGTCAGTTTAAAATACCGGTAGGCTCTGTGAAAATAAGCGGAACCTAACACCGCGTTCTTTTCAGCTTCGTCCTTAAATATGGCAGTGTCGATCCTGGAGATGACTGTATTTGCATATTTAATGCCTTTATAACCCTCATACCAGTACCAGCCTACCTTGGTATAATCGTTATGGTTCAACTGGGCATCCGGCAACAGCGATGCATCCATATTCATTTGAGGGCCGGCTTTATCTGTTGTTCCCTCTACTGCTACTTCCGACTGGATGATTTCTGTAAGTATGGGAGCGGCATCCCCAAAATATTCATGGCGCATATTCCGTTCGCAGGCGGCCAGTGCAAAATACATACCCTGGGCATTAACCAACGTAGTATTGGGGTCATATTTTGATAACTGGTCCGGCTTTAGCCAGCTCTTGCTGCACGCGGCTGATAAGACTATTATCAGTACAATGTTTATATAAAGATATCTTTTCATGATGAAAAAATTAAAGAGTTAAATTGAGGCTCAGGTTATAGGTGCGAGGTGTGGGTTGGCCCGGTGTGTATTCGTTGCCGTCGGAATTCCGGGTGCGGTAACCTCCTGATTCCGGATCTCCGTATTTCCAGTAAGGCGCCCAGAATGCCACATTTCTTACTGCCGCCGAAACGCGCGCTGTTTGAACATTGATCCTTTTTAATAACGATTGCGGCAATGCGTAAGATAATGAGATATTATCCAGTCGTATAAAGGACCGTTCGACGTAGTTGGTGCCAATATTTTTTGAGCCGATACGGGCATAGTCGTTGATGGGGTTTTCCGGTGTCCACCGGGGTTGTACATAATCGGTAGCGCGGTCCGGGAAGCTATTGTTGTTGGCAGCCCGGTTAAACTGCTCCTTTTGACCCCAGCTGGAATAAATGAAAATGGAAAGTGTAAATCTTTTGTAATCAAAATCATTTCTCCATGTCCAGCGGAAACGGGGACTCTTGTAGCCCAGGAAAACTTTGTCTGCGTCCGTCATTACGCTATCCCCGTTCTGATCCTTATATTTAAAATCACCAGGTGCAAGGTTGCCATATTTGTTTGCTACAGCTTCTTCTCCCTTTTGCCATACGCCAATACGTTCGTAATCCCAGAACTGATCAGGATCTTTGCCAATAAACCATTTGTTTTTGATGTCGTCCGCTTCTTTCTGGCCGATCACATTTCCATTCGCGTCTTTAATATTAATGATATCGCCATAGAGATGCACAATCTTCCTCCGGTTCAGCATGAATATAAAACCGGAGTTCCAGTTGAAGTCCGATTTCTGGATAATATTCCCGTTCAGTGAAATTTCGATTCCTTTGTTATTTAATTGTCCCAGGTTGGCAGCCACACTGTTAAAACCAATGATCTCGGGCAGGGCACGGTCAACCAACAGGTCAATCGTAGTAGCGGTATAGGCATCAATGCTACCACTCAGCCTGCTTTTAAACAGGGAAAAATCCAATCCTATGTTATAGGAAGACTTGCTTTCCCATTTTAAGCCCAGGTTGGCCATGCGGTTTACATAAAGCTGGGGAAAGAGATACACTTTTCCGCTCTGGTCGATGTAAGGATGCAGGCCGGAGGTCATGTCAGAAAGGGCTTCATACTGACCAATATCCCGGTTGCCGTTTTTTCCCCATGAAAGCCGCAGTTTGCCATAGTCTAACCAACTGGCTGTTTGGCTCATGAACTTTTCTTCTGAAAAATCCCAGGCAAAGGCAAGGGCCGGAAACGTAGCCCGGGGGTTTTGTGCTCCAAAAGCAGAGTAGCCATCCCGTCTTACAGAAGCGGTGAGCATGTATTTATCCTTAAAAGAATAATATAACCGGGCCATCAGTGCATCACCTGTCCGGTAAGTATCATCACTTTCGTTAAAAGGGTTGGCGCCCGCCTGTATGCGATGCCAGCTCAGGATGTCGGCGCCATAATAGTTGGTGGTAGTGGCCTTGGTTTGCCAAAACTGGCCTTTTTCTGCATTTTGCAGCAGGGTTACCTCGATATTGTGGTCATCAAAACGTTTCTTCCACCTTAGTACATTATCGATCTGCCAGTTATATGTTTTCTCATTGGTACGCTCGGTGCTTCCGCCTGTGGCCGTCCACTGGGGGTTTTTTGAAGATTCGTGATTGTAATAATCGTGCCAGGTAAAGGAAGGTGTGAAATTGGACTGAAACTCAAAACCCAGCGGCAATGTTATGATGCCGTAAATACTTGAATTAAGCGTATTATACATGCTTTTCCGGTCCCTGTATAAATTATCATGAAACGGGTTTACCGGCGTAGCGTCTCCAGTTGGAAGCCGCCTGTAAATGCTGCTGGGATCATCGAGATTGTTTGAGCCGTAAGGGGAGATAATGGCTGACTGACCCCAATCTGCCTGCAGGAAACCTTCATTCCGTACGGCAAAATTGGTATTGGCACCTACTTTAAGAAAGGAGGTGATCTTTGATTCAAGATTTAACCGGGTTCTGAAATTTGTAAAACGGTTCCCCACCACAATACCTTCCCGGTCCACATAGTTGAGCGAGAAGTAGTAGTTTGAGTTTTCATTTTTATTGGAAACGGCTGCGGTATAATCCTGTTGAAAACCTTTTTGAAAAACAAGGTCCTGCCAATTGGTAACTTTATTTGCTATATAGTTATCAATTTCCGGTGCTTTTAACTCGAGTCGGGTTAACCAGGCGCGGATCAGTTGTTCATCGGTTACGGATGTTACCGGCGTTTTTTGATCATAGTTGTACCAGTCCAGCGCTTTTACATTGGTTAGGTTACGCGGGTCTACAAACATTTCGGGGTACTGGTTTAGAAAGGCATCTGTTCTTTTTCCCACCTCGTAGTCGTAGCGCCATTTCAGGAACTCTTCACCATTCATTACCCGCGGCATGCCGGCCTTTTCAACAAACCCTACGTTTGCATTAAAAGTGATCCTCGGTTTTCCGGAAACTCCTTTTTTAGTGGTAATCAATACCACGCCGTTAGCGGCTTTTGCGCCGTAAACAGCGGTGGCACTGGCGTCTTTAAGGATGTCGATGGATTGAATATCATTCGGATTCAGATCGGCGAACGTTCCGTCAAAAATAACACCGTCAACTACGTTTAGCGGGTTGCTGCCGGCTTTAAGGGTTCCTGATCCCCGCACAAGAATGTCGGCGTCTCCTTTCGCTGTATTTCCCGGATTGCTCTGGCCGATAATGATACCGGCTGCATTACCACGCAGCAGGTCCTGTACCGACCGGGGTGCTTCTTTTTCCAGTTTTGTTGCCTGTACGGAAGCAACAGCTCCGGTAAGATCTTTTCGCTTTGCCGTGCCGTATCCGATTACTACTACCTCGTCCAATCCCATGGTTTCTGCGGTCATAACAATCTCCAGGGACGCGTTTCCTGTTACCGCTTGCTCCTGTGGCTGATAGCCCGTTGACGTAAATTCGAGCTTCGCTCCGGCTTTCTCCGGTACATGGATGGTAAATGCGCCTTTTGGATTGGTGATCACTCCCGTATTGGAGCCTTTGATCAGGACCGAAACGCCGGGTATCGGGGTGCCACTCTGGTTGGTAACCACACCGGTGATCGTCCACCGGTTGCCCTGCGCCATGGCGGGATCTGCTTTCCACATGCCGATAAGTGTCAAACACACAATTATCCAGTTTCTACAGCTGTTCATGATTTAAATTTGGTTTAGTTTAATATTGGAGAACCATTTTTGGGAAATAAATTGCACAACAATCCTACCGTCAACATGCCCGAAGGGTATGCTGCCAGCGTTTAATAAATCATTTTTTTAAAAAGAATACAATCGTTATTCCGATTTTTACATTTCGCATGCTCAAGCAATACAAATCTAACGAATAAATAACGAATAAAAAGCACAGAACTGTATAAAGGATTTACGAAAACGTTGTAAATCGTTTGTTTCCCGGATATCTTTTTTATTGCAGGAAAGTCACTTAAAACGTATATGGCTGAATGGCAACGGTATGGAGCAAAGATGGAGAAAACCCCTGCTGACAGCGGTATAATACGGGAACAAAAAAGCCGGGAGCGGATCCCGGCTTTCTAATCATTGAATCCTGTAAAAAGAAACAACTGGTTACAATGTTTCCTTCAGCCACCCGAAAAATTCGCGCTGCCATACCAGGGCATTCTGGGGTTTCAGTACCCAGTGATTTTCGTCGGGAAAGAACAGGAACTTGCTTTTGATGCCTCTTAGCTGTGCCGCCTGAAAAGCACCCTGTCCCTGCTCAATAGGTACCCGGTAATCTTTTCCACCCTGAACAATCAGGATCGGTGTATCCCAGTTGGCCACTGCATTGAGCGGAGACGCCGCATAAGAGCGTTGTGCGGCTTTATTCTCTTTTTCCCAGTAATAACCGCCTTTTTCCCATTGCTCAAACCAAAGTTCATCTGTAGTGCCCGTCATGGCGGTAAAGTCAAAAACACCATCATGGGCAATAAAGGTTTTAAACCGTTTTTGATGCCGGCCCGCCAGCGCAAAAACAGAATAGCCTCCAAAACTTGCACCTACCGCGGCCCTGCGGTCTTTATCCACATAAGGCTCTTTTGATATATCATCAATGGCATCCAGATAATCCTGTATCACTTTTCCACCCCAATCTTTGCTTACATCGGCATTCCATTTCGTGCCGAAGCCCGGCATCCCGCGCCTGGAAGGAATTACAACAATATAACCCTGCGAGGCCATCAGGTGAAAATTCCACCGGTACGAATAAAACTGTGTGGTGGCAGATTGGGGCCCACCCTGGCAATACAGGAGTGTGGGGTATTTTTTGGATGGATCAAAGTTGGGCGGATAAACGATCCATTCCATCATTTTTTGCTGGTCGGAAGTAGTGATCCAGCGGCGCTCTGTTTTAACCGGGGCAATCTGCCGACAGGCTTCATCATTTACATGCGTTAGCTGGGTAAGCGCCCCGGTTTTGAGCTGGAGTTTGTAGATCTCCGAGGCCCGGGAGATGTCTTCCTTTGCAACAATAAGCGCATCGCCGGTTTGAGCCACGATGGCCGTAATATCAAAGTCACCCCTGGTTATTTGCTGAATGCGGGGAAGCATGCGGGTAAGGCCGATATCGTTTACCGTAAACAGCTGCTCCGTGCCGTTTACAGGCGCTATAAAGAACAGGCTTTTACCATCGTTGCTCCAGATAAAAGAAGATACATTGATCTGGTCATTGTGGCCGGTAAGATTTACGGTAGTACCATTCGTCATTACAACCAGGTCATTTTTATCGGCTTCATAACCGTCGGTCTTCATCTGCAGCCAGGCCATTTTGCCCTGTTTGTTAAAAGCGGGGGCCACATCGTATCCTTTATTGTTTTCCGTAAGGTTGCTGGTAACACCGGTGGCAATATCATATGCATAGATATCGGTATTCGTGCTCACCGCATATTCGGTACCGAACTTTTTCTTGGTTACATAAATGATCTGCTTACTATCGGGCGACCATATAAAATCTTCATCTCCGCCAAAAGGTTGCTGCGGACAGAAATAGGGTTCGTTGGGCATGATGTCTTTTTTTTCACCGGCCTGCCCGTTGGCATAGGGCGCAAAAAAAACATGGTCAAAACCGCCATCGAACCACTTATCCCAATGACGGTAGTTGAGGGAGGTGTATACCTGCGCCGATGTTTTATCCAGCTCGGGGTAAAGGTCGGCGCCCATTACTTTTTTTAGTTTTACGGCCTCGCTGCTGAGGATGTATTTTCCGTCGGGTGATATCCGGTTGTTATCGAGCAGGCCTTCCGAACTGGTCAGTTCCGTTGGTTGTCCTCCTGCAAGCGGAATGGCGTATTCTTTTGAATCCAGCTTGTTGGCGGAAATATTGGGGGTTGATACTTTATAGATCAGCGACTGTTTGTCTTTCGAGATCCCTACGGCGCTAACCCTGCCCAGCTTTAGCAGGGCTTCCGGGCTGAGTAATGATTGTGCATTGGCTTTCAGCATAGAAAATGCGGATAGAATGATGAATAATTTTCTCATGTGAAAAAATTTTGTGCGAAGGTACTTGCTTTGTTCCAGGTTCCAGGTTTAAAGTTTCAGGTTCAGGTCCGGTTTCATACTTTATGTACGATACTGAAAACTGAAGACTGAAAACTAAAAACTGCTGGCCGACCGCTTATCCTAAAAATAACTGATGAACCCAAAGTGAATCTTCGACTGCCGCAGGTTGAAATTGGTGTCGTTCCGTTTGCCAACAGCCCAGGCCAGGTTAAATACACCGGCCTTTGTTTCAAATGCAAGGCCGATACCCAGGCCAAGAAAGGTGTAATTTTTCCGGACACCCCGGCTGCCGTCATAGCCCCATCCGCCGTCCGTAAATGCATTGAGGTACGAATTTTCGCCAACCAGGTAGCGGTATTCCAGGGTTCCGATGGCATATTGGGAAAGGAACTGGCTCTGTTCGTCGAAACCGCGCAACAACCGGTATCCGCCGATCTGGAACAATTCGTTGCGGAAAATATTTTCACCGGCCAGGTATCCGCCCTGTACGGCCGCTTTGATGGTACTGGCACCGCGTGCAGACAGCGGCATATAACGGGCTGCGGATAAGATTGTGCGAACCTGAACGGAACGGAGTTTTACCGTATCATACAGACTGCCAAAATCAAATGCGGGATCATCCGGATCTTCGAGTTCCAGCACCAGGTTGTTTTTCTTTATCTTTTTGATGCCGCCTGTTCCCATAAATTTTATATCAAAGCCGGAAACAGGATTGAATATGTAATTAGTGGTATTGAGCTGGTATTCGATCCCGATATTGGAAATTTTTACATCGGCCTCGGGGGGCAACTGCCGGGTTTGGAGCAGCTGGCTTTTATTGATGGTACTGATAATGGTAGAAAACTGGTTGTAGAAGAGCTTGAGGTTTTGCCGGGTATTGATGCTGTATTGTGTGCCGGCGCGGTACTCAAAGTTGAGATAGCTGGAATCCCTTTTCAGCATGTTGAATGCAAAATCGAGTCCAAAGCGCGACCGGAATAAATAGGGTTGCAAAAAGGCGAGATCCAGCCGCTGAGCGGCAGCCTGCAGTTTTTGCCATACCAGCCCGATGGTTTCTCCGCCGCCAAGGGCATTCTTCAGATTGAGCAATCCTTCCCCGGTGATCTGCAGCTTTTTTGATGAAGCGGCGTCGCTGTTGGGTAAAAAGCCAACGATAAAATTAACCTGGTTGCTTTTTTTCTGCTGCAGGAATACTTCCACAAGGCCCCCGGTGCTGCCCCAGTAAAACCGGGGAGGAAAGGTTTCTTCTATATAATTAAGCTTTTTAAGCTCGGCACTGATGCGTTGCAGTTTTTCTTTGTTGTAAACGGATCCGTTCCGGATATCCAGGTAGTTCTGGATATAGTCGTTGCTGAGTTTGGCGTTGCCCGTAATCCGGATACTGTCAACCCTGTACAGGGGGCCGGGATGTACTTGTAATTGTCCGGATACTTTATCACCACGGATATCCAGGGAATCTACATACACTTTTGCAAAAGGATGCCCGTGATTTTCAAAGTAACTGAGCATACGTTGCTGGATGTTTCCAAGAAGCTCGTAATCCAGCGGGCGGTCTTCAAACAGGTGCGGGTCATAGCCTGCCTGCGCCAGCCATTTGCGGCTTTCTTCTGTAGTGGATAAAACTTCCCAGGTATACCGCATACCCACAAAGAGCTGCATATATGCGGAAACCGAATCCAGCCTCAGGGAGTCAACAGATGCGGTGATATAGCCCTTTGTTTGCAACAGCGGAAGCAGCTGGCCGGTATACTGGCGGCAATCTTCCTGGTTGATGAAATCGGTTTTAATGCCAAGGGACCCGGTAATAAAAGCGGAGTCCCGGTCAACCCCGTCAATCACCAGTGCATACCGGTTTTGGGATGCAGCCTGGAAGCCCATCCACAAAAATAACAGGAGCAGCGTTAACCGGTGTTGTACCTTTGCCATTCGGAAACACAAATAAACGCCATTTTCGTGAACGAAGTATCGTTTGGGCGCTGTGTACGAATTAAAAATAGTAAACAAATAAATCATCCTCATTGTCTGGCATCTATATTCATATCCCGTTTTGTAAACAGGCCTGTCATTATTGTAATTTTCATTTTTCTACCTCACTGCACTACCGGGAAGCGCTTGTGCAGGCCATTGCAAAGGAAACGGCGTTGAGTGCAGCTGCAGATTTTATTGAACGGGAGCCGGTGCAAACGGTTTATTTTGGCGGGGGAACACCCAGTTTGTTGCCGGCAGCAGACATCGATTTGCTGTTGAACGAAATAAGGACGCATTACCCCGTTGCAGGGGATGCAGAAATAACCCTGGAGGCCAACCCGGACGACCTGGTGCCCGATAAACTGGAGGCCTGGAAGCGTTCGGGGGTTAACCGCCTGAGCATTGGTGTGCAGTCATTTTATGAACCGGATCTTTTATGGATGAACCGGGCCCATAATGCATCCCAGGCTGCCAAAGGCCTGGAATTGGCGGTGCAGTATTTTGATAATATAACCATCGACCTGATTTATGGCGTGCCGGGGCTGAGCAACGAACGTTGGAAACAAAATGTGGAAACGGCGTTGAAGGCAGGTATTCCGCATTTGTCCTGCTATGCGCTTACTGTGGAACCGCAGACCCCGCTTGACAAAATGGTACGGAAACACCTGAAGGAGGATGTGAATGGTGATATACAGTCGGAGCAATTTTTGTTGCTGATGGATTGGCTGCAGCAGGCAGGCTATGAGCATTATGAGATCTCTAATTTTGCAAAGCCCGGGTTCCGGAGCCGCCATAACAGTGCTTACTGGAAAGGGGTGCCTTATTACGGATTTGGACCGGCGGCCCATTCTTTTAACGGGATGCTTCGCCGCTGGAATGTTGCACATAACCAGCAATACATCCGTGCCATCAGTTCCGGGCATATTCCCTATGAAGAGGAAGTGCTTACGCCGGCACAGCGGCAGAATGAATATGTGATGATCGCACTCCGTACAAGTGAAGGGATTGCGCTGGCACAGCTGGATGACTCCGCAAGGCCACATCTGCTGAAACAGGCAGGGATATACAGGGACCGTGGATTACTGATCATTGACGATACCCATATCCGGCTTACGAATGAGGGCAGGCTTTTTGCAGATGGGATTGCTGCAGACCTGTTTGTGCATTAGTCGCTGTATACCACGCTAACCTCAAACGGAAACGCAAAAGCGGCGTTTGTCTCCAGCTGGTAATGCAGCTGTTTTTGAAGATAGGCTAATTCATCTTCGGTATAATCGGCTTCTTTCAGATGCAATTCGATCCCGATGGTACGGGAAATGCCGGTTTTAGGTCCCCGGAGCACGTTCATGATTTTATGAATGAGCACCTTCTGAAGGCGGGCACCAAAAAGCTCGTAACACAGGAGCCGGATGTCTTCCTGGCTGATAATTTTGCCCCGGGAAGAGAGCTGGCGTACCAGCATTTGTTGTTGCGCATAATCGCTGTACGTTTCCACGCCTCCGCTAACAGTGGTGAGGGCAAAACAGGTACCTCCGGTTAAGGCATGCATAACCGGTTTGAAGCTGGCCCCCGATTTTACAGCCGCAGCTGCTGTGGGCGTGGTAGACCAGTATTCTACAAATACCGTTTCCTGTTCTTTCTTCGATCTTAAAAGCACATAGTTGAAGGCCGGCTTTTCGTCCTTTGAAACCGCCAGGCGGTCTTGCAAACGTGTTAGCAGTTTGGAGATCTCATGAAGCTGGGAAGCAATAAGATCATTGCTGGTTCTGCTGAAATAGGCACTTTCATCCCTAATGCTTTCCAGCAAACTGTTGATGGTATTGCGCACGTCACGGCTGCTTTCTTTTCCTACTTTGGCAGTTCGTACAATGGCCTGCCCTTCATGAATCGGATCTTCGCCTGCATCCGGCCGTAGCTTATACCTGCTGCCATTTGAGCCTTCAATGCTTTTAATATCAAGATACGATCCCTTAACAGGCAGGGGAATGATATTGATCCACTTCTCGGTTTTAAAATGAATTTTTTCCGGTTTCCGGTTTAAGGCCGGAAAGGCATTTACGCCTACCAGTAACCGCTCCAGTACTTCCTGCTGAAAATACCGGTTTAGTTTCAGGGTGATGTAGATCACCTCTTTTGTGCGGATCTCTTCCTGCAGCTTATCGGGAAGGTGCTGCAAAACGGAGGCGTCCGGCGGAGTGGGGGCAAGGGATTCCTGCTGTACCGTTATGAACTGCCGGGCATAAATACCGGCTACTTCTTTCCGGATCTTGCGGCTGTAATGGCCCTCCATTTCCAGGCTGTCTTTCAAACTGGTTTCGTATTGCTGCTGTTTGTAATACCCTTTTGTGAACGGTGCTTCCTGCTCATTGATAAACAACCGGGCATGTTGAAGGGCAAAATAAAAGTTGGTGGCCTCCGAGTGGCCTTTAAGGTCGAAAAAGAGCTGCAGCCCCTGCAGGCTTTCAAACCGGTCCTTTGTATGCAGAGTAAAATGAATTTCGTTAACGGGGCCCTTATCCTGGGCCGTTTCATGCACCAGTGATTTGCGCCCGGCATCTCCCAGTTTATATACCCGGCCGCCGGTTCTCAGGAACAGGGCATTTAACCGGAACAATTTAACCGTGCCATTGGGTGTAAAGCAAAGCTCGGTTTCGGCGGATGGTGTTCCGGGTGTTTGTGTAACGGCTACCGTATTAAAACAATGTTCCTGGTCCAGCACGGCAGTTGGCTCTGCGGGCGTTGCCGAAAGGATACAGGAAGCCGGTTTGGCCCTTAACAACGCATGGGGCAGCATAATGGTAGACAGTTCATTGAGCAGGCGGCTTTTTACATCATTGATCTGGTACCCGATCTGTTCCACTTCGCCGGCCAGTACATCGAAGATCAGCATCAGCAGGGGATCAAAATTGGCTTCGATCTCGTTCTCCGGCACCTGCCACTGTGCGGCTGCCAGGCGAATCATCCGGTCGCGGATCTGTTCTTTTTTTAAGAGTTCCATAATTAAATCGGGTTGGTGTAAATACAGTATTGGGGGGTATTAATCCAATGTGAGCGGTCCGATGAACAAACCGGTTTGAAAACGGAACGGTTCCAGGGTTTTCTGGATCTGGCCGCTGACCGTGATTTCGATTTTTCTTCTTGGCAGATCGGCACTTTGTGTTTTAAGCACGGCAAGTTTCACCTCTACATTTACCTCCACATGGCTCAGTCTTTTTTCATAAAGGGCGATCTGTTTTTTCAGATTATCCACGATCAGCTCTTTCCGCGAATCATTATCAAGATGGATATCGTAGTCGGTTTCCCAGAAGGAAGCGCCATATGCCGTATCTGTTTTGTTTTCTCCCTGGGCGGTTGTAATAATAAGGTGCAGGTTCCGGTAGATCGAATCTACCAGCCCGCAGGAGGGCAGCTTTTTCCGGTCGAAAAACTGGTCGAACCGCAGCGGTAATTTTAAATACTCTTTCACGTGTATACCTTTTACTTGTAGGAGATGTAGATGATTTTTACGCAATTGCCATTTGCCGGGTCTCTTACTACCTTAAAGGATTGGATCCGCTTTTTTCTTTTTAACAATGGCAGCCCCTTTTTTTCCTTCAGTTCGTTGCAGAGTGCGGCAAAGGTGGTGGATTGGTTATTGGCCATTACCTTGGTGCCTGCCCCGTTGCAAAGAATATTATTAAAATCTGCGATCGTTTTTTTACCCTCTGCAACCTCTTCAAGCATTGCCTGTATGGCCGGTTCGGGCAGTTGATCATATACTTTTGCTGCAGCGGGGGCCGGTTCCTGGGCAGCAGGCTTCGGTGCTTCCTGTTTTGCCTCCTCCGGTTTTTTTTCAGGCGCTTCCACCGGAAGCGGGGGCGGCCCTGCTTCGGCGGGGCCGGGTGGCAACGGGATGCTGGATGTTGTATTGCCGGCCGTTTCCAACGGATCGGTAACCTGGATGGTTTTCTGATAGGAGGCGCCCTGGTCCAGCTTCAGGATCACCGTAAAAGTGCCGGCTTTTGTGAAAATAAATGTTGCGGCTTTAGTGGCCTGCTGCCCCATTTCCGGCAGCTCTTGTATGCTCCAGTTATACCCGGCCGATTCGGCGGTGGTATTGAATACGGCTTTATCGCCGGTGGCCACCACATCATCCGAAACAATACGGTTGATCTGGGGACTGTTGCTGGTGCTGATCAATGTGCTGTTTTGGATCACCCGGATGTTGATAGATTCGGAGCAGCGCCCGTTAATGATGGCGGTAACAAGATAATTTCCTTCTTTGATAAAGCTATGGGTTACCGATGCGCCGATCTGGGTAGCCGATTTATCGCCAAAATTCCAGGTAACCATAAGACTGGCATCGTTTCGGGTGGCAAAAAAGCGTACCTGCTCATTTACAAAGTACGTGTGCGGCCCTTCCGAAATGTGGTTGATATTACTGGTGGTCTTTAGCTGGAATTGGGGGCAGGAAACATTGGTGGCTACTTTATAACCCAGCAGGGCCAACGTAACCGCCGCTACAATGATCAGGGAGATCCATACCCTGAAATCCAACCGGCCCCATTGTTTGGTATATACAAAATGCATACGGTAATAGATTTAAGATCATCCGGCTATTTTTGACGCAGCAGCAGGTTCTGCATCTCCAGTTGTTTATAGGAGTCCTGCCATTTTGTAAGCGAGTTCTTCAGCTCCTGGATCTGCGCGTTGTACATCGACACTACAGAATCCTTGCTGCTGGCGGCCCTTAACCCCTTTTTATCGGTTTGCGTATTATTCAGCGCTTTAATGATCTGTGTGTAAATTTCTTTTGAACTGGTTTCATTCTTGTTCAATTGTGCATCCATGTCCTGGATCTTTTGCGTAATACGGCCATCGATCAAACCCGATTTTGCGGGGTCCATGTTAACGGTGTCTAAAAGGGATTGCGTTTGTAACATATCCGTGGCAAAGTGATCGCGGAACTGGTTTTCTTTTTCGATGATGGCCAGTTGCTCGCGGAGTTTTTCGTTCTCCGCATAGGGGATCCGGATACCGAAAAATATGGTAGTAACAATAAGCGCAACGGTCAGTAAAAAGAAAAGCAGGAACCGGGCAAATGCACTGCTTCTTTCGTTGGTATTATTGGGTTTCATGAAATGTTCTTTTTAAGTTGATGATAGGGTCAGTCGTTGAACGGGTCCGGCGGCTAGCCGAAAAATCTCCGTTTGGGTTTGGGGGCATTGGTATCATTTACCGGAAAGGACTGCTCTTCTTTTACAAACAGTCCGGAGTCCTTTCGTTTGCCGATGAATTCCAGGTTGCTCAACGTGTTGAAGAGTTTTCCGATCACTTTGGCAAACTGTATGATCTGCCGGATATTTTCATTGATATCATGGTGATGATAGCGCAGTAATGCCATTTCACTCAGCAGGCCTTCCAGTTCTCCCTGGTTCAGTTCGCACCATTCGCACAGGTAGCTCATCAGTTCATCTTTCCCGGATCCGATACGCAGGTCGATGGTGTTTTTAATAACCCTGGCCAGTGCGGCAATCTGGCTGAGCATTTTTGCCGGTGACTCGTGGATGATGCTCCAGCGGTACTCCGTGATCACCTGGCCCAGAAAGAGCATCATCCGGTCGCAAAGGAAGCGGGCCAGTTCGGACAAGGCATTCTGCTGGCTTTTTTTATAGATTTTCTGAACGATCACAGAACAGGATTGCTCAAGTCCGGCCAGGAACTGATCCAGTTCGGCATGCAGGCCCAGCAGGTCTGGTGAGGCTGCAGGCGCCATACAGGGAGGAATGTATTCTTCATCAATTTGCGCGCCATTTCCGTTGATGGTGAGTTTGCCAATGATCATCGCCAGGGGATGCTGATCATATTGCTGGATGTTCCGCTCATCGGCGATCTGTACGCTGTACCCAGATTTTACATAAGGAAAACGGGCGGGCGTTTCATCGGGATCAATGGTGCCTGCGGGATTCCGTTCAAATGGTTTTGCCAGCAGTACAATCCATGCAGTGGAGGGCTGGCTGCTGTTGAGCTCCAATGACACGGCCGGAACGCCGTCTGTTGCGGCGGCATCTGTAAACGCATCGATGATAACAGGTACGCCCGACCGTGTAAGCGCTTTTAATGCAAGCACCGATACCCTGAGGGTATGCTGGTTGTCGATGGCCAGGCGCACATTGAAATTTTTTTCATCCGGGATCAACCCGTACCGGATGGGTGAAAGTGTGGTAGCGCGAAGCTGGTAGGCCGTAGCGGCAGCGGCATTATCCTGCGCAATAAACAGCTCCTTGTTCAGCTTCATGCCATCTGACCAGTTTACACGTAAAAAATTAAATCCGTTGTCCATGTTTTAGCTTTTGAAAAGAATGATTAAACGCGTTCACAAATGATAATGGTATTTTCTTTTATATGATTCTGAGCCACTGTTGTACGGGCGTTCAGCACCCGGGAAAAGCGGTACCATTTCGGCCGGGTGCGAAACATCCATTCAGCTGCTTTTCCCTGGCTCGTATATTCTATGGGGGTTTCGCTGTGGTCTTCGTTGTACTCGTTAATAAAATGATAGAACAGATCGCCCAGCAGCATATCCTCCGGTGCCTTTCCCCTGAAAAATGTACGCTGCTGATCGCCGGTGATTTTTTTTGCAATTTCAAACCAGATTACATACAGGTGCTCGCCTGCTTTTTCATCCGGCATTTCAATTTCCTGCTGCGGATAATTCCAGGCGGTATAATCCGGCGCAGGAATACTGGTGGCCGCATCAAATGTGTGCAGCAGCAAAATGGGAATAAAAAAGAACAGCATGCAAAGCAATACCGGGAAGTACATAAAATTCCGGTCTTTCAGGAAATATTGCAATGAAGAAAAGATGGCCACACACAGGAACAGGATGGAAAAACCAAAGAGGAGCTCTGCAAATAATTGTTTGTTCCGGTTGTCGCTGCGGGCGCGGAAATATTTTTTATGTACCAGTAATAAAAACAGGATACCCAGCAGCAGGAAAACGGCGCTGAGCAACCAGAACGCGGTGAACAGGTTTTGGGTGGTATACGTAATGGCAAATGCGATACCGGATGAAAGGGCCGCGGTGATAAAACTGAAGATCCATGGCTTTTTACCCATATTGCTGAAGGTGCTGCTCATTTGCCGGATAACGGGTATGATGGCCAGTGAAGAGAAAAGAAAAATCCCTGCGTAGAGTATAAAAAACTTTAACGCCATATTGTTGAAGTTTTGAAATAAATGTTTATAAGTCCCCGGCTAAATATGGGCTCCGTAGCCTAATACCGCACCAAGGTCTTTGCCGGCCGCTTCTTCCCGGATTTTAAATTCAAACTGCACGTCCATTTCAAACGGGATAAAGAGGTCCTCAAATTTTTGAAGAATGGTTGTTTTGTTGGGTTGTTTAACAAATGGCTGCATTTCATCGCCCGACGCGCCTTCAATGGTGAAGATCCAGCAGGGAAAAAGCTCAAGGGTGTTCTGTCCCAGCGCACTGTTGATTCCCATCTGCATTTCAGCCAGCGCCGCCGGGTGTTGCATGGTAATACTGCCGGTACGTTCCTCCTGCCTCAATGCAACGTTCTTATTCAGGATATGCCCCAGCGCAGCTTCCGTGGATGCGGGGTTGCCTTTAATAAACTGGAGATACGGCATCAGTTGCAGCATCCGGCCTGCTTCTTCTTCGGGGAGTGGTTCGTTGAAATTCCAAAACCGGAACCACGCCGGATCCCTTCTTCCGCTTTGCAGTGTGAACAGCGCATCCCGCTCTTCGGCTTCCACAAAAACCTGGTACCGGAACAGTAACTGCTCAATGGGGGCAAAAAAACTCCGGGCCTGCCGCTCTTCCTCCTTAAACCGTTTATGCTCGTCTACGGCATCCTGAACCGTGCGTATCCGGCTGTTTCCCCTGGTTTGATGAAAAAGGCCCTCAGGAAGCTTATCATAGATCCCATCCCGGTTTACAACCATCTCAAATGAACAGTCAGTTTCGGTTGCGACCATTTCAGACACGTCACTGCTAAAGCTTTTTTTAAAACCACCTTTTGCATGAACGGTGATTTTTTCCAGCTCCACTCCTGACTCAATCAGCCCCGCGCATATGGCTTCTGCGCGAAACGGAGGTTTCATAATATGGTGGCCCCGGGAGCTCATGTTGTTTTAATTATGACATCATGCCCAGATCCGTTTCATCTGGATAACCAAAAGTAGAAAAAAAGCCGGGGGACGGCTATACCTAATAATAGCGATGGTTTGTAGCAGGGCAATGATCTATTTTTACGAAGAATAAAACCTATTCTGTAAACTAGGCAATAGCAAGCGGTGTAATCTAGGAAAGGACAACAGGTATGCATCGGGTATCCAATCCGTTTCATGTACCTTATATACAGTGGAAGGTTCGTTTCACCTGTTTAAAAGCCGGCTTAAATCACAACACATGTCGAACGACGCCATTTTAAGTAAAACAGAAATTATCATCCAGGGGTATCAAAACAGTCAACCGGTTTTGTTTTCCAATCTTCTGCTGGACGAGGCGCTGGTAAAGGTTAACCAGTTTTCTTTTTCAATGCGGGCGGCGGATGATCATGCCACCCTGGATGCGATCATTGATTTTAAGAAGGCGGTTTTAGGCAAGGAGCTTCAGATTGAGTTTAAGGACAGCAGCGATGCATCCCGCCACCGGTTCAAAGGAGTGGTGGAAGCTGTGAATTCATCGCTGATTGATGAACATTATTATGAATTCCAGGTTAGCGGTTCGGGCCTGTTCTGTAAGGTCAGCAAGATACCGGAATATCATTCTTTTTATAAACAAACGCTTTCTGATGTGATCGATAAGGCGTATAAGGACTCGGCGCTCAAGTCGCAGGTAAAAAAGGATCCCCGGTATACCCGTCCCCTGCATTATACCGTTCAATACAATCAAACCTTATTTGATTTTACCACATCACTGGCCGTGCGTTTTGGCGAGTGGGCTTATTATGACGGTGAAAATTTTGTATTTGGAAAAAAGCCGGACGGGCAGCCCATTGAGCTGTTTGCCCCGGACGATGTATTTAACCTGAATATTCATGCGCATGTGCTGCGAAACCCCAGAGCCGTGGTGGGTACGGATAGTTTTAAAGGGGAAGCCCTTCGCTCTTCGAAAGAAGAAGCGGTTCCTGATAATGCCATGCTGAAAGCGGCCCAGGACGCCGGAAAGAAGGCATTGGAAACCCGGGGTGATGATTTTGTGGCGTCGGGTTTTGACCAGGAGCTGATGGACTATATTTTCCGGATCGACCAGCAGTCCCGCTATACGGCTTCGGCCGCCATAACCGGCAGCACCCGCAATAACCAGTTGGCAATCGGACGGATCATTCAGATCAAGGACCAGGACGATTCGGGTGGAAAGCGGTTTATCATTACGCAGATCCATCACAGCGCCATGCGTGCCGATCACTACAGCAACCACTTTACAGCGGTGCCTTTTGAATCGGAAATTCCTCCTTATGCGAATCCTTCCGTTTTTCCCCGGGCCGTTTCACAGGTGGGCATTGTTACCGATAATGAAGACGATGCCGGTATGGCCCGGGTAAAAGTGAAATTTCCCTGGATGAGCGATGACGAAAAAAGCCCATGGATCCCATTGGTAGTGCCACATGCAGGGGATAGCAAGGGATTCCGGTTTCTTCCGGAAATAGACGATGAAGTGATGGTGCATTTTACAGATAACAATGCAGAGCGGCCATATGTGATTGGTGCGTTGTATACCGAAAAGCATAAACCTAAAATACCGGAAAAGGGAAATCATATAAAACGGATCGGTACCAAAACGGGCAGGCGGCTGGAAATGGATGATGAGAAAGGAGAGATGATGCTGGCAGATGATTTTGATAATGATATCGGTAACCGGCTGTATATGCTGAAGAACAAGGAGCAGAAAATCATCAAGGTTTCCAGTGGCAATGATGACGATAATTTTTCGGTGATATTCCTGGACGGGGGGAACGGCCGCGCTACCATCGGCATAAAAAGCGGCGGCACGGTGATCCTGAAGATCGACATGCAGCAAGACGGAACGGTAATGGATATTACTTCGGAGGGTACCATCAATATAAAGGCAAAACAGGCCCTTAACCTCGAATCGGATGAGATCAATATAAAGGCCATGAATGTAAATATCAAGGCCGATGATAAGCTTTCGATGGAAAGCAAGGTTGCTGCTGAACTTTCGGCCGCCGACATAAAAGTGGATGCCAGCGCTTCACTTGATCTTAACGGATCGGGCCAGGCAAAACTGGCGGGTGCAATGCTGGATTTGAAAGGCGATGGAATTGCGTCCCTGACGGGAGCGCTTGTTAAAATAAATTAATGCGGTGCAGTTCTTATGTTACGATACGGCATTAAATGAAGAGTACACGCTGATCCGGCTCCTGCAGCGGTATCCCCGTTATTGGTCCTTGTTTGCCGGTACGGATGATGAGCAGATCTGGGATGCGGCGCCCTATCTTTTTGAAGTGGATTCCGATTTCTATGATCTTCGGAAGGAAAGCGGGCTCATACGTCTGGATCATTGCATCCTGTTTGAAACGGATGAGCCCGGGGTGGCGGTAGTGCAGTTTTTGCAGCGGTTCATATATCCCGGCACCATGGAGGCGCCTGTTTATTTCAGGGTATGGGATCCCCGGGTGTTGCTGGAGGCATTTCCCGCATGGAGTGAAAAGGAACGCCTGCTTTTTTTTGAGTTTTTTGACCGCTTTTATACGGAGGGTGCAGATAACGCATGGCTCGATTGCTGGAAGCCGGATGCCCGATACCGGTTAAACAGGGAGCCGGTACAGAAAGCAACGGTATTTCCGGTTAACAGGCCGGCACCGTTAGCAGAAACGCAGGCAGCGGATGAAAAACCGGAGGAGCAGCCGGATGCTGTTCATAGCGAAACACCTCCCAAACGCAGAAGATTTTTTATTGAATAAATAATATAAATGGGAAAACCTGCAGCAAGGATCGGAGACATGCATGTATGCCCGCTGGTTAACGGGCTGGTGCCGCATGTGGGTGGCCCGGTACTGCCGGCGGGGGTACCCAATGTGTTGATTGGCGGTATGCCGGCGGCCACAATGGGTGATATGTGTGTATGCACCGGTCCGCCTGATGTAATTATGCTGGGCAGCTCCGGTGTGCTCATCGGCGGAAGACCCGCGGCGCGGATGGGCGATACCACCGCCCACGGAGGAAGCATCCTGTTGGGGTGTTTTACGGTGCTGATCGGGGAAACCGGTGGCGGCGGCGCAGGAGCAGGCGCTGGTATGGGAGGCGGGCTAATGGAAAAAGGAATGGTTGGTGCCGCCCGCGCAAAGGACATTGCCAATACAAAGGCGTTAAAAGAAGCGGCAAAAAAGGGCAGCGCCGTTGCAGAGAAAACGACCCGCGAAGATTTTACCGCCCGGTTTACGCTGAAGGATGAAGCACAAAAAGCGGTTGCCGGAAGGCGCTATGAAATCCGGACCAGCGACGGCAAGATCCATGAAGGCAAAACATCTGCGGGCGGAACAACGGAACCCTTACAGGGATATACAACTGCCGATTGCAGCATAGCTTTTCTCAAATAGAAATAAACAGCATTTATGCCGGGAAAAGGAGCCGATACCAAACAGGATTTTGAATTGAACGATATCCGGCAGCTATTGGTGCTGGTGCGTTACCGGCCTGCCGGTGCGGTAGCAGCCGATGCGATGCTGGGTGGTATGGCCGGTAAAGTACAGGGTGCCGCAGATAAACTGGAGTCGGCTGCGGCTGCCATACCGGGGCTTAACCTGTTTTTTAAAGAAGAAACGGAGCCGGAAAAAAAATGTGACAAGGAATACACCTACTACAAGGACTATAAGGACTGGGATGCGTACATGCGGAAAATGAAGAACGAGCTTTCCAATAAGCTGCATATTGATAATGACGTGCTGGTTTTTGATTTTGATGCCACCGATGCAGAAGGCCGGAAAAAAGAAGGGAAAAAACTGTGCACACAAATAAAGACGAAAACGGCCGCCTGGAAAGGGTATAGCTCCTGTTTTCATTTTGTAGGTTTAGGCCAGGGGGGAAACGTGGCCAATGAATGCATCGGGGAACTGAGCCAGGATGACGGGTTTAAAAATAAATGGTGGGTACAGTCGGTGATCTATGTAGCTACGCCCTTATACCGCTACCAGCATACGTTTGATGAACCGGCGGCTTTTAAAGGGAAAGGCCGGAAATATGCCTTTGGCAACCGGTTTGATTTAACGGCGCAGGTGATCGAATATTTTGAGCCCAACGATACGTTGCGTAAACGGATCGCCGAATGCAATGCCAACCCGCTTTCGGTGTTTACGGGTAAAATTAAAATGCGGCTGGTGGCCGCATTAGGAAACCTGCTGAGTATTGACGGCTTTGGAACGGGTAAGGACAACGAGGGGCATTTGAATAAATTAAAGCAAACGAAAGAAGAGGTCCGCGGTCTGATAGAGGAATGTGTAAATGCGGTTAAAACCCTGGTGAATGTGGCTCCGGACCTGGTAAAGCCCGGCGATCTTCCAAAGTTTGACCAGCTGCTGCAGGGCTTTGATGCCGTACCGGAACAATCGGTAAACCGGCTGGAAAAATTTATTGATGAAATTAAAAATGCAGCGCAGGGCACCAGCCTGGACACCGGCCGTATTAAGAAGGAAAAGATTTTGAATTTTCTTTGCCCCCTGGTAGACAAGCTTACCGGCATGCTGCGGTTATTTTCTGTAGGATCCGAAACATCCAATGCGGCTGTTGACCGGTTGATGAAGCAGGCTGAGGTGAAAAAGATCCGGGCGCCGCGGAATGATGCGGTTTCATTGCTGGGCGTGGATCCATACCTGGAAAAAGTGGCCCGGATGGCAGCGGAAGCCCGGGAGAAAGAGGCCGCATTAAAAAAAGAGGGAAAAGAGCCGGATCCCCAATCTGCAGCAGCTATTGTGTATGATCAGTCGGTGGCCATGATCAATACATGCAGGGAATGCATTGCTGCCATAACCGGTAAACAGGATCTGGACCTGGGTGATCCCAATATTTCGGGGGAAGACAGGGCCCGTATAGCAACGGCGGTTACCGCCTTGTTATTACCTATGATGCCTTCCAAGAAAAAGTTTTATGCCGAAGTGCTGCAGTACCTGCCGCTAGGGGGCTTAAATGGTTTTCTTTCAAAGCTGACGGGCAATGCGGCTTTTGCGCCCTTGCAGAAGCTGACGGGAACCTTCCTGGGTGATTTTGACGAAGGTACAGCGGAAGAGCCCGGACTGAAAACTTCAATAAAAAACTTTGATGCGGAGCTTGCGCGCGTGAAGGGATTTTTAAACCGGAACAATTACCCGGTTCATAAGGATGCAAACAGTTTGTATTTTATTTATAACAGTCATAACCAGATGTTGAAAAAAGCATATGGTCCGGTGTTGCATGTTATTGACCAGGAAACCGGCTACCTGGATTATATGGTCAGCTCCGGGGCATCGCATTTTTTTAACCTGGAAAAGAACGAATATATGCAGGGTGGGCCGGGGGCGTCGCAGGACGCCGTTCCCGCCATCCGGAAGCAGGCGTCTTAAAAAAAAGGGAATCATGTTCGACGGGTTAGGCGATTATTTAAAGGCCCGGGCCATTTGTACGGGGGCAACGGATGAGCAGGTATATAATTCGATTATGAATTACTGGACCTGGATCTCGCCGCAACCCAATGCCCGGGCGCACCTGCGGCATTACCGGCACGGCGGCGGCAGTGAATATGCCGAACCACAGCTGTCAGATCTGTTCAATGCCAATCCGAGGATCCGTTCGAAAATATTTGACGCCATTGGAAGACAAATGCAGGCCCGGCCTCATGAAGATTCCGGAAGCCTTATCGGACGTGGGGTAGATGACGGACATCCGCCGCCCATCAGCCAGGAAGATTATGATTCGGAAGACTGGCTGAATGCCAACGGGAATATCGATGAAGTGCACTGGCGTTTGGAGGGCGACTATAATCCCTACGACAACCGGGAAACAGACGAACGGGCTTATTTGATGCGCGCGCTCCGGCGGGGTACCGTTTTTTTGATCCGGGTGCGCGTATCGATCCGCGATCCCTATACCTGGCATCCGAACGAGCAACGGCCAACCCAGTGTATTCATCAGGCGATGGAACGGCTAAAGACTTCCGGTGCGGCAGATTACATCACCACCGGTACTACCGTGCTTTCGATGCCGTCTGTATACCTGCCGGGCTGGACGTAATAGGGTGGTGCTATTGATAACATAAAAAACAATGAAGAATCATGACCGACGAATTGGAGGAAGGAGGTTTTAACAACAGGCTGCAGCCCACAGAAACAGTGGCCGATATTGCGCCCAACCGGACGCTGATCGCCGGGTTATTAACCGACCAGGCACCTTTAAAACCTGTAGCGATGTACGGCTTACAGAACCTGGAAATGGTATTTGCGCATTACCAGCCGGAGATTACCGTAGCACTGGAAAACAAGGAAGGTGGTCAGGTACAGGAAACCCTGCGTTTTCGAAAGCTTGGGGATTTTGAACCGGATCAGATCGGCAGGGAAAGCAAATGGCTCCGGCACTGCCGGTTTCAGGCTGCCGCTTATATGAACGCCGCCCGTATGTTAACATCAAATACGGCTTTAAGACAGGTGCTGGCATCCGGAGAAAAACGATCGGATATGCATGCTGCCATAAAAAAAATGATAGCGATACTGGAACAACATTTATAAATGAATTAAAAATTTTTGTATGTCATTTTATGCGATATTAAAAATTTCCGGCAAGACCTACAATGTATTAAGCGCTGCATATGATTTTAAGAAGTCAACCGACCAGTACGGTAAACCCAGGGTGGGAACCGACGGTGGAATGATCAGTCTTATTGTTGAGTCGTCCCTGGATACCCTGTTCATTAAATGGATGCTGTCTCCAACCATGACGCAGGAAGGCGAAATCATCTTTATGAAACGGGATACTAAGGCCGCCATGCGAAGGGTTCAGTTCTCCAACGGATACTGCCTGAACTATTCGGAAACCTTTACGGGATCCGGAGAAAACCCCATGACCATCGGGCTGCTTATTTCGTGCAGTAAAATGGAGATCGACGGTGAGGTATTTGATAAATCCAAATTCTGGGGCGGCAGTTCGGGCGGCAGCAAATCCGGTGAGTCGGCCGGCGCTAATAACAATGCCTCCGGAGGAAGCGTTAATTCCTTTATTCCCGATTAATATTTGAACAGAAACCGGAGTAAATGACAGAGCATACCGATCATATGGAAGAATCGCTGTTTGTGCCGGAGGTGGCTGCTGCGCAACCGGTTCCGCAGGAGCTTTTTGAGGTACTGGCATCCGTTATTGAGGGCGTGCACTACCTCAATCCGGAGCGGGCGGCGCAAATGGATCTGTTTCTCGGCGAAGCCGGTTTCCGGGAAGAACGTGCCGGCCTGCTGAACGGCCTGCGTACCTGGGATGCCTTGCTGGATAAAGAGCTGAATGCCGATGCACTGGCAGCGTATTGCGAAACCGCCGCCGCTGAAGAACAGGACCGTTATCAGCAGCAGCTGAAGGCCATACTGGAAAGCAGCAGGAAGCTGGAATGTATGTACCGCTCCCTTCACGCTTTTTTTGAGAATACGGAAAAGGACCGTGTGCCCAACGTAACCTTTCTGAACGCAGGTTTGGAACAGCTCAGGGATACGGATGCTCCAAAATTTATTGACTTCGTACGGGAAGAATTTAAAAAGAACTATGACCGGCTTGATCTGCGGGATCATTATAGCCTGCTGGCCATTCCCGGATACCTGGGCAGCCGGAGCGTGATTGAAGTTTGGGCAAAGCTGGCGCATGAACATAAGGTAATGCTGATAACTGATTTTGAGCACCTGGATGCGCCGGATGATGTGATGGAATTATTTGAACGGGTACAGCACGCCGGCGGTGAAAAGTTTTTATCCAGCGTAATGATGACCTGTAACTGGCTGGTGGCAAGAGGGCACTATGCAGCAGCAGGGGAAGAGGAAGCGCTTTTTATGCCGCCTTCCGCCGCGCTGGCCGGGAAGCTCTATACCACATTGATGAGCCAGGTAGCCGCAGGGAAAAAATTTGGAGTGCTCCGCGGGGTAAACGGGGTGGCTTTTGAATTAAAGAAAAGCGAGATCGCCCACCTGGAAAAAATGAGCCTGATACCGATGGTAAAGGACCAGGGACATGTAATGGCCTTTTCCGCCAAAACCCTGTTTAATGGCGATAACATGGGCTTGCAAACCTATTCCGTGGTTCGCGTATTTGATTATGTAACCAAGGTGCTCATTGACTTCCTGAACCGGAGGGCTTTTGAAAACTTTAATGCCAATACAAGAAGGGAACTGATGACGCAGATTGTGCTGTTCCTGGATAATATTTCGGGCCCGCGCAAGCTGGTTGAAAATTTTACAATCCGCCGCTTTGAGCAGGATGCTGTAAAAAAAGACAATATCCACCTGGATATTTACATGAAGCCCTATTTTCCTGCCAAGAATTTTCTGATCAAAATGGAAGGGCAAAAGAATGAGGAAGGTAAAACCTGGGATACCGATTATGACGATTCCTGATACTGAAAACTAATAACTGAAAACTAAAAACTGATAACTGAAAGCTGAAAGCTGGTAACTGAAGCCTGATCTCTTAAATCTCAAACCCCGTATATGTATACAACCGGTTATTTTAAAAAATGTTTATTGATCGTACTGTGCTGTTCGTTTTATTATGCCCATGCCAGTTCCCAGAATATTAACGGGGAAAAGATTATTGTGGGCCGGGAGAGTATCACGATCATTAATTTCCCCGATAAAGTAGTAAACATCAATTTTTCCGATGAGGCGGCATATGATTACTATATACCAAAACGAAGAGAAGAGCGGTCCATCTCGATCCAGTTTAATAAAGATAAGGCGAGCGGACCGGTTACCGGGTTACTGGTAAATGAAGGCGGGCGCAGCCATATGTTCCGGTTACTCTTTGATTCGACATATGATATTAATGACGACAGCCGGCCACCGTTGTGGTACGATCATTCCAGTTTAAAAGAGCTGAAGGTCTTTGTAAAAAATCAGAAAGATCCGGCCGAAACAACAACGGGCGATGAACTGGCTAAAGAAAAAGAACGGCAAAAAAAGGAAGCAGCCGCCCGCAGGGAGGAAGCACTGGCTGCGCAGAAAAAGTCGGAGGAGGCTGCGGTAACAAAGGCGCCGGCGCGTGCGGCGGAGGAAAGTGCGTCGGAACGCAAACAAAAGGAAGCGGAGCTGGAACTGGCCCGCAAGGAGGCAAAGGAAAAAGAACGGCAGTTGCAGCTGGCCGCTGAAAAAGAAGCGGCGGCCCAAAAAGCGGCTGATGAGCAGGCCCGCAAAGAAGCCGCACAGCTGGCATTGCAAAAGGAGCAGGATGAAAAAAAACAAAAGGAATTAAAGGAAAAGCAGGATGCGGCGGCCCTGGCCCGTGCGCAAAAAGAGGCTGCTGAAAAAGAGCAGCGGCAGCAGGAACAATTGGCGCAGAAAAAAAAGCAGGAGGAAGAGCAGCGTAAAAAAGCAGCCGATGAACTGGCCCGCAAAGAAGCGGCGCGGAAGGAAGCCCAGGAACGGCTGGCGAAGCTGGAAGCCGAGAATAAAAAGAAGGAAGCCGAAAAGGCTTATTCCGAAGGGGGCATCTGGCAGCGGTATGGGAAGAAAGGCATTGACCTTTATAATTTTCCGCGCAACCAGGTGCCTACGGTTAACTCCGATTTCTATGTGGTGCGCGATACCCTGAGAAATTTCCGGATCTCCGACTCCCTGATTCATACCGACGTTCCCGGGAAACTCAATATTGCTGCAGATAAACCCATAAATAAAGGGGTGATGATCGCTCTGGAAAATATCGTATTTAAAGATGTGCACACGTATTATAAGCTGAAAATTGAAAACAATACCGATGAGGATTTCCTGATGGGCCGCACCTATATGTATTGGTACGATGGCGCCGAACAGGCAAAGATGATGGTAAAAGGAAGCTATCTTACGTATATCGGATTTTTCCCGTTTGTACGGCCGAAGACCACGCAGTATGTGGTATTTGTAACGCGCTCTCCCAACGTTGTAAACGATGAAAGCCTGGTGCTGTTTATAGATGAGCGCAGGAAAGAAAAGGGAACGGCCAGTATTGTAATTCCCGGGGCCGCGTATAATAAGGCGCTGGGGAACGTACAGGTGAACGTGGGATCTTCTGCACCCGGCAGGCCCGCTGCGCCTGCTACAGGCAATGACGCCCGTACAAAAAAACGTTCAAAAAAATAACCCATACAAATGCTGAACAGATACCGGCAGCAATACAGTGGAAAACGAATGGCCCCTCACTCGAGTAAACCCCGGAGCTTTGAACATGTTTAACAAATACCGGATTATAGGAATCTTCCTGGCTTTCATATCGATCCGGGGAAATGCCCAGCATGTGGTTTCCTTTTGCGGAGAACCTGTTCCCATGGATCAGCAGTTTATACAGGATAAGCTGATCAATACCATCCGTAAACAGGTAAACGTGGTCAATTTTCCGGCGCTCCGCAGAAGGGCTTTTGCGTACTTTCCGCTGGTAGAGCGTTACCTGGCGGCGTATGGGCTCCACCGCGATTTAAAATACCTTCCGATTGTGGAAAGCGGCTTTCTTACAGAAGAAGAATCAGCCGTGGGCGCAAAAGGCATCTGGCAGATCATGCCTGCAACGGCGCGTAGTTACGGGTTGGTGATTGATGAAACCCGTGATGAGCGGGAGAATTTTGATAAAGCCACCCGCCTGGCCTGCACGCTTATAAAAGATAACTATAATATGCTGATCCGTTTTGTGGGTAAAACCAATTGGCCCCTGACCATTGCTGCCTACAATTTTGGAATTGGCAATATCGTAAAGGCGGTAAAGCTGCAGGGCTATAATTACTTTACCATGAAACTGAATCCGGAAACGGCGTTGTATGTGTATAAGATCATTGCGGTAAAAGAACTGTTTGAGTATCCCGAACTTTATAATTCCAAATTCGGGTATAATATTTTCAATCCCAAATCGGGGCCAAAAAATATGCCCGGTTCCAAAGACCTGAAGGTGGTCAATGATCCGGATGTATTGCAGGAAATAGAAAAAGAAGTAGCAAAAAATGCCAACAAAAAAGAAACCGTGGTACGGGAAGAGTATGTGATGGCGCATGTTCTGGGCCGGATCCGTAATTTTCAGGATGGCGATATTGTGGACGTCGTACTGGATGAGGACCTGCAAACGGCCCGGAAAGGGCTTTCCTATAAAGGGTACAAATTCGGGGTGCAGGGCTGGATCATCGATGACCGTGTTTTCTTTAAATTGGGGTATGATCATGATGTAACCCTGCTGGATACGAACAGGGAAAAAGGAATACTCCTGACGGACCTGCTTTCCAATAAGCGGATTGATGTGTTGTTAAAGAACCTGATCTATGAGAAATAGGGTTATTTTCCCATCCATACCTTGAAATCGGCCACCCGCTCGCGGCTAACCAGTGCCTCCTTGTCTACAGCAGGGGTTAACTGCAAAATCAGCCGGTTGCCAAAATAGTCATCGATCTTTTCAATACATCCGATGGATATAAAAAAGGAACGGCTGATCCGGAAATATTGATCCGGGTTGAGCATCCGCTCCAGGTCTTCCATGGTATAATCCACAATAAATTTTCGCTGGTCTTTTGTTTTAAAAAAGATCAGCCGCCCGTCGCTGTAGAAATAAGCGATCTCGTCAATATCTACGCTTACTAACCGGCTGCCGCTTTTTACAAGGAAACGTTTGCGATACTCTTTCACCTGCAGTTTTTGCTGAAGTTCCTTTACCAGGTGCTCAAAGCCCAGCGGAGCATCCCGTTTTGAAAAGTTTTGCCGGAATTTTTCCAGTGCTTTCTTCAGTTCGTCTTTCTGAACCGGTTTCAGCAGGTAATCAACACTGTTTACCTTAAACGCCTTAAGTGCAAACTCATCATAGGAAGTAGTGAAGATCACCGGCACTTTTACGGCTGTAAGGTTAAAGATCTCAAAACTCTGACCGTCGCTGAGCTCAATATCCATCAATATCAGATCGGGGTCCTGATGGCTTTCCAGCCAGTCTACAGCGCTTGTAATGCTGTCTGCCACACCCGTTACTTCAATGGAAGGATCTACGGCCATCAGGGTTTTCTCCAGCTTTTTAACCGCCAGTTCTTCGTCTTCGATGATCAGCACTTTCATAAAAAAACATTTGACAAATAAAATTAAATAAATACCCCGGGAATGCTATTTTTATGTGTATTAACTGTTTTATACGCGTATGAACTGCCATTATACGGCGTTATTTATGGCCTATACCCGCCAAAGCAACGGTAAAACAACGGTGAAATTTTTGTGTCCTTCCAGCACCTGGAATCCCGGTTGCTGAAGCAGCTGGTATTTGGTCCGGATATTTTGGAGGCCGATACCATTGGTGGGAACGAATGTGGTTTTCCGTTGCAGGTTATTGTTTACCACCAGCTTGTTTTCTCCCGCAGTAAAAATTTCGATGACCAGCGGGCTGTTTTTGGAGATGGTGTTGTGCTTTACGGCATTTTCTACCGTTAGCTGAAGGGTAAGGGAAGGAATGAAATACGCATAGTACTGATGGTCGATATTGATATGCAGTTCAATGGCATTTTCGTACCGGGTTTGCAGGAGCTTAAAATAGGAACGGATGAATTGCAGTTCGTCGGTGAGGGTGCTAAGTGTTTCCCGGTTATTTTTTAAAAGGTAACGGTACACATTGCTCAGCTCATCCAGGAACCGGATGGCCCGGTCTTTTTCAAGGCTGATCAGGGAAGACAGGGTATTGAAGCAGTTAAAGAGAAAATGCGGGTTTACCTGGTCCTTTAATGCGCTAAATTCCTGTTTCAGCGAAAGCTGGTGCAGCATTTCCTTTCCGGTGGCGCTTTCTTTGTATTTTTTGAAAATATAGTCGGTTTCATAAAGCGGCTCAAATACCAGGTTTACACAAAGGCCTACCAATGCGCCCTGCCAGAGATGTGGTGTTTGCAACTGGTAATTGAAAATATGGAACCCGTGGTAGATGAGAAAAATAATATATACAGAGGGGGTCATTACAAAAAGGGTTACGAGCGCCTTCCCCATGATGCGTTGCCGCGTTTGGCTGAGTGCGGGATACTTTTTTTCGATCCAGGTGTCGTAGCGGGTATGCGCATCCATGGATACGATTCCCAGCCCAAAGATCAGTGGGGTAGATAACAGCCAGATGAGCGGCTCTTTCCAGATGCGGTCTTCAAACATGATGAGGTGCAGCATCGCTGTAATAAAAGGCATCGAAAACAGGAATGAATATAACCGCAGTTTGGGCCATTTAAGTAGCATCATTGTTCCTCCTCTTTTTTATCGCTTATCAAAGGGATCAGGATTAGCTGCTGCCCCTTCCGGTTTTTTGTAATGATCAGTTCCAGACCCAGTAATTTGTATTTTTTAACCATGATGTCCAGGGAACTGTCATGATCCGGATCTTTGGGGAAGGTTTTGGGTTGCAGGTTGTACGTGGCCTGCAATACGTGGTAGCCGGCAGATACAATGCTGATGATCAGCGGCTGTTGTTTGCTGACAATATTCTGCGCGCAGGCATTCTCGATAAGTACCTGTAACAGCAGCGGTGGCAATAACTTTTTTTGATCGCCTTCATCCATTGAAAGACGGATCTGCAAGCCCTCTCCAAAGCGCTCGCGGAGCAAATGGATATAAGCGTTTAAGAATTCAAGTTCCGTATGCAGGGTCACCAGCTGCTCATGATCGTTGCGCAACAGATAACGGTACACCCGGCTTAGCTCATTCAGAAAATCTTCTGCTTTTTCCTCGTCTTCTTCAATCAGGCTGCTGAGGGAGTTCAGGCAGTTGAAAAGAAAGTGCGGACTGACCTGGTTCTTTAACGCATTCAATTGACTTTGCTTGTAAGCGGTGGTTAGCTGGTCTGTTTCCTGTAAGGCGGTTTTCCAGGCCTGAAAGCGTTGAATGCTCTCCATCAGAAAAGTAAGAAAAATGGTAATAATGGATATGGAAAGATAGATCCAGGCTAACCGGTTTTCATTGAATTCCGTTTCAAAAAAAGGAATGGCGGCATAGGTTCTGAAAAGCAGGTATTTGAAAAAAATACTGATCAGGATAAAGGTAAGGATCAGCAGGCTTAGCTTTTTAATAACCTGTTCCTCTTTCGGAAACCGCTTCCTGAGCCGCATGAAAATAAACGTACAGATGAAGGAAACAAGCATCAGCTCCGTGAATGTTAAACCGGTAGCTGCGCCAAAAAGAAGCGGGCTGCTGTAATAGGACCGGTCGAAGTAGATACTGTTTACCACCAGTGTTATGAGCATGCAGATAAGTGCAATGGTTTTAAACCGCTTCCGGGGATATGTAGTTAAATACATGCGCATAAAACTGTTGACTATAATTGAATGCGGCACTCAATTTCGGCCTGGTTGGTATGTATGGAGGAATAGATCCAGCCGTTGATATTTTTTACCCGGCTCACAAATTCCCGGTTGGTAAGGAAATGCTGCAGTTGTTCTTTGTCGCAATGCTGGTGCGAGAACTGCAACGTATATAACAGCCGGTTTTTATCACTGCCAAAATGAATGCAGATGTTTTCGGCCCCCGCATTCAGCAATGCCTTAATGCTGCGTTTGAACAGCAGCAGGATTTCGTACCGTAGCTGAACATTCATTTTCAGAAGCTGCACTTTCGGATCATGCGCCAGGTCAATATGGGTACGGTACCGGTTATTCAATATACCTACATACTTGTGAAGGCGGCGCAGCAATTGTTCGGTATTATCATTCTCCGGCGAGATGGCCCAAAGCATATCCTGCATAGCCGATATCATCTCCGAGCTTCTGAACCGTATCTGTTCCAGGAATTCCTGCGATTTCTTGGGGTCCGACATATGTTTTAACACCGCCATTTCACTCAGGATATTGATGTTCTCGAGGGTAGTGCTTACATCATTATGAAGCCTGCTTCCGATATTGGTGCGCAGCTTCTCCATTTCCTCCCGCCGTTTCATGCGGTAATGGTCAAATGTATAAAGCAGGAACAGCACAAGGAGGGCCAGCAGCGTATAAAACCAGAGCGTTTTGTAGAAAGGTGCGGCTATTTCAATGGGAATGCTAAGCATACCGGCCAGGGAATGTTCCTCATTCCGGAAGGCCGTGCTCAGGGTATATTTACCGGACGGCAGGTAATTAAGCAGGACTTCGCCGGTAGCAGTGGCTGGCTTCCAGTTTTTATCCATGCCTTCAAACTGAAAATAAACCGGGTAAACGGTATGAAAGGTATTGGTGGTAAACCGGGCTTTGATATCGATCCGTCCCGGACCGAGCCTAAGCTTTTTTAAGGCCAGGATGGAATCTACAGGAACCGCAACATCATTGATATATAATTCGGCAAGCTGTACCCGCGGTGTATGGGTTTTAATGCGGCGCATGATATCCGCGGGGTTAAAGATCACGATCCCGTGGTTGGTGCCAAAAATGATCCGGCCATCTCTAAGGTTCGCTGCTGCCGCATAATTATAGCTGAGGTCGTCGAGGCCGTTGCGCTCATCAAATGCATATTCACCGGCATTTTTATCCGGCCACTGGGCCGTAATACCGGTGGGGCTGCTGGTCCATATAACCCCGTTATGATCAATGGCCAGGTTGGCAAGGGACGCTTTCTTTTTCTGGTACCGGAACGTTCCTGTTTTTAGATCCAGGATGTTGAGCCCATCTGAACTAAATACCAGGGTACTGTCGTTGGCTGCTGCTATATCGGGCACCGATAAGCCCAGGATGTTCTTTCCATCCGGCAGGTTGGGGGTATAATGGCTGGTGCGGCGTTCTTTTGCTGCATCAATCCGGTATAACCCATCCCAGATGGTACCCGCCCATACTTCATTTTGTTTACTGATAAACAAGCGGCATACCGGGGAATTTGTTTTTTCAACCAGCTTCCAGGTTTGCATTTCCGGATGGTATTTTACAATATGGCCGCCCTGTGTGCCAAACCAAAGATTGCCGTTTTGATCCGCCGCTACCTGCCGTACGGTGGTGCGCTGAAAAACCGGGGGATAAACATGGGAGATGGCTTGTTTCGACCTGTTGTAAAATCCTACCCCGCCGTCCTGGAGGCCCCACACAATATCACCTTTAGGCGTTTCTTCCAGGCACCATACCATGCCTTCTTTTAGCCCGGCATTGCCGGGAAAAAAAGCGGGTGCCAGTGGCTGCAACTGCTGGTTATAGGAAAAAATGCCATGTCCCCATGTGCTTACAAGAATCTCCCCGGTACGGGTTTCCAGGATGTCTGTTACATCCTGTTTAAAAGGGGCGTCGTTGCCCGCTACGCGGTTATGAATAAAGTTAAACAGGTGCTGCGGGGGGTTAAAATGATAAAGGCCCTTATTGGTGGCCAGCCAGATGTTTTTTTCCCGGTCCTGTAAAACATGATGCACCACATCATACCGTAAGCTGTAGGTACCGGGGGCGTTTTTTTCAATCAGCTCTACCTGGTGGGCTGCCGGGTTTAGCTTGGCAAAAAGATTATCGCCCGCCATCCATAGCGCACCCTCGGTTTCGATAACACCATATGCCGTAAAGTATTCGCTTTTTAACGCCTGCAGAATTATATGATCCCACCGTTCAATGCGCCCGGATGCATCCATGCTCTGTATGATCAGTCCCGTTTCGGGCCAGGCTCCGATCCATTTTCTTTTCTGGGCATCTGCATAAAAAAAGTTCACCATTTTTAAACTGGCAAAGGCTTCAATAAACGGATCGTGCTCTGCATTGGAACCGGCGTAAGAAAGCCGCCGATGCACCGGATTATACTTCATTAACCCCTTTGCGGTGCCGATCCAGTAATTGCGGTCGGCGTCCTGGTAAAACTGGGTGGGCAGCCATCCGGCAGGCAGCTGAAACCAATTGTGGCGTTCGCTAACTTCAGTGCCTGCTGCATTCAGGGTCATAAATCCCTGTAGCCGGTATACCATTAAAATGTGTTCATCCTGGTCTGCATACAAACGGGCGTTCCGGGGCCGGATATGCGCCGGACGATGCACCTTTACGGGATGCCATTTAAAGTCTGTTGTATTGAGGTAACCCAGTACGGAGTCCGCAATGATCATCCAAACACGGTTTTTGCGGTCGATATACAGATCGTTCAGCGCTCCCTGGGGCAGTTGCCGGCCATCTGTAAGAAAATTCAGAAAACGGAACCCGTCATAACGTTGCAGGCAGGTAGGCGTGGCCATCCAGATATAACCTTTGGCGTCCTGCTGTACTTTGCTGACGGTATTACTGGCAAGACCATCGCGCAGGCCGAGGTGCGCGAACAGGTAGTTTTGCTGCGCATTTGCTGAAAAGCACCCAACCAGTAAAATGAAACACAACAGTCGTTTGATCAAAGAATCGGTTTGAAAAAACAAATCTACCGTAAAAAAATGAGAGCTGTATACAACCGGTGCTGCCAAATCGGCAATTCCTGCTGCACCTGCTGCAATTGGTCTTCCTGCTATACAAGGGCGGCCCGCCTCAATGACAAACAAGGCCGGTTTCAGGTAAACGGGTCCATGGCGACCGCATGAGAGAGAACGCGGCACCTATCGTATGTTTTATGGAGTAACAAAAGAGCCCGCCTGTGTATAAGCGGGCGGGCTCTTTTAATTTTCTCCGGTATGGGGGTAACCGGAATATTTCCTGTTCTGTTTAGCGAGGACCTTGTTGTTGTATTATTTCCGGTGCTCAACCTGTTGTTTTGCCATGTCTTTAAACTGCATCGGTGCGGGTGCTACGTTTTTAACAGGCCTGGTAGTTTTAAGATAAGCATGAATTGCGGCAATGTCCTCGTCTGTGAGCTTTGCTAAATTGAACCAGGGCATCGGGGGCAGCAGGGGGCGTGCGGCATCCATGCCTTTAAACTTTCCATGTCTCAGGGCATTCTTAAAGTTTTCAAGGGGCCAGCTTCCGGCACCACTATCATCACTGGTTAAATTGGATGCAAAACTGATGCCCCAGGGCCCCGCTGCCGCGGTCATATCTTCATTGAACTGGGCAATGCCCCGCTGCGCCAATGCACTGTCGAAACTGGTGACCGGCCGGCTGGACGGATATCCTGATAACAGGGTTTCGGGAACCGGTTCCGGTCCGTTAGGCCCCATTTTTTTAGGTGAATGACAATCGTTACATCCTGCGATGGTTACCAGGTATTCGCCACGTGTTACCATTGCGGCGGAGTCGGTGGTTGTGGTTTTGCGGGCATCGGGTTCGCCGGCACTGCCAGCCTGGTTGCATGAAAAACATAAAGTGGCCGTTGCATAAGCAGCCAGTAAAAATAATGTACGCATGTTACTTTTTTATGGTTGTTGAAAAACTTCTCGTTGAGCGTAAAAATACACACATAAATAGTGTACTATATCGCCTGGTGTATGAACTGTACTTTTTTGTAGATAGACTGACGGAGTAGAAGACGAAGGGCTTTTACAGGATGCTTCGGGAGGGCCATAATACCGTTGAGCCAACCTCGTTATATGCATTTATATGGATGTTTTTGAATGATTAACCGCAAGGCCGCCAGGGATCCGCGCGGATAGCTAAGGCCGGGAGCGCGTAATTTAAAAACGCTTTGCGGGCGTTGGTTGGGTATACGTTGCTTAAGAAAAAACTATAAATGCAAACGTTTTATAAAACGACGTAACAAGCACGGGCGGGAGGGATGCGCATAAAAAACCCCGGCAGGGCCGGGGTTGTATTCAACAGGATTGAATCCGTTATTTTTTCATTACAAAACTTTCCATAAACTTGGTATTGAAGTTTCCGGAACGGAAGTCTTCATTTTGCATCAGCTGTAAATGGAAGGGAATGGTTGTTTTAATACCTTCGATCACATATTCACTCAATGCACGGTACATGGTATTGATGGCTTCATCCCGGGTACGGGCCACCGTGATCAGCTTGCCGATCATGGAGTCGTAATAGGGAGGGATGGTATAGCCTGCGTATACATGACTGTCTACCCGAACGCCGTGGCCACCGGGTACATGAAGATTGGTGATCTTTCCCGGTGAGGGACGGAAATCATTGTACGGGTCTTCTGCATTGATACGGCACTCGATTGCGTGCATTTGGGGAAGATAATCGGCTCCGGAAACTTTTTCCCCCATCGCTATTTTGATCTGTTCTTTGATCAGGTCAAAATTGATCACTTCTTCCGTTACACAATGTTCTACCTGTATACGGGTATTCATCTCCATAAAGTAAAAATTCCGGTGCTTGTCTACCAGGAATTCGATAGTGCCCACGCTTTCATAACCAATGGCTCCGGCCGCTTTCTTTGCCGCCTCACCCATTGCATGGCGTAATTCGTCCGTCATAAACGGAGAAGGAGATTCCTCTACCAGTTTCTGATGGCGGCGCTGAATGGAACAGTCGCGTTCGCTCAAATGGCAAATGGTACCATACTGGTCACCGGCTACCTGGATCTCGATGTGACGGGGTTCTTCCACAAACTTTTCCATATAGATCCCGTCATTTTTGAAAGCAGCGGCCGCTTCGGCTTTTGCAGTATCATAAGCGCGCTCCATTTCTGCCTCTTCCCAAACAATGCGCATGCCTTTACCACCACCGCCTGCCGTCGCTTTCAGGATCACCGGGTACCCGATCTCCTTGGCAACGCCCTTTGCGTGGCTGAGGCTTTGCAGCAACCCTTCGCCGCCCGGAACTACGGGTACGCCTGCTTTGATCATGGTTTCCTTTGCCGTAACCTTATCGCCCATCTTGTTGATCATTTCAGCAGTAGGGCCTATAAATTTGATCCCGTTTTCGTTGCAAATATTGGAAAACTTAGCATTTTCGGCAAGGAATCCATAACCCGGATGCACGGCATCCGCATTGGTGATTTCTACTGCCGCCATAATATTGGGCACATTTAAATACGAATCCACACTGGCCGGTCTTCCGATACAAACGGCCTCGTCTGCAAATTTTACGTGCAGGCTTTCGCTGTCGGCGGTAGAATAAACGGCCACCGTCTGGATACCCATTTCCCTGCAGGTGCGAATAACACGCAGGGCAATTTCACCCCTGTTTGCAATTAATATTTTTTTAAACATGTTTCTGATTTGATAATTTGAAAATAGGCCAATCTGAAAATAAAAAACCAATTAAAAGGGTTCTGAAAACAGCTGCCTGTTTTCAAATCTTCTCCAAAGGTGCGAAGCGCTCCTTCAGAGCGTCCTCCGGACAAACTGGTTAATTATCAAATTAAATCAGGGTTCAACAAGGAACAATGGTTGGTCAAACTCTACAGGAGAAGCATCGTCTACCAGCACTTTAACCACTTTACCGCTTATTTCGCTTTCAATTTCATTGAAGAGTTTCATGGCTTCAATCACGCAGATCACTTTGCCGGGGCTTACTACATCGCCTTCTTCTACAAAGTTGGGTTTATCGGGCGCCGGTTTGCGGTAAAAAGTACCGATCATCGGGCTCTTAACAGTGATCGTATTGGATGGTACTTCTGCTGCTTTGGGTGCTGTTGCAGGAGTGGCAGGAGCGGCTTGTGTAGGCAGTGCAGCGGGCACCTGGGCTTGCTGAAGCTGTACGGGTGCTGCCGTAACCACCTGGGTTACCTGCTCTTCTTTCTGGCGGATGGTGATCTTGAAATCTTTTTGTTCAATACTCAGTTCGCCAATATTCGATTTGTTGATCATTTTGATCAACTCCTGGATTTGTTTAAAGTCCATAATTCTTCAAGATTTAAAATAGTTTGGGTCAGTTTTTTTTGTAACTGTTTAACGGAAAAGCGACATAAAAATGTGAAAAGCTAAGGTAAAGAATTCAATAGCAATTCCGTGATATTTTAAGAAATATGCCACGATTTATACGAAAAAATGGCTTAGAATCGGGAGATTTAAGCCATTTTTCAACGTTATCTTGTATTACTCTTTTACGCGTTCTACATACTCACCGGTTTTTGTGTTTACGCGGATGAGCTCTCCTTCATTTACAAATAAAGGCACACTTACGGTAGCACCGGTTTCAACAGTGGCCGGTTTCAGGGTACGGGTTGCCGTATCGCCTTTCAGTCCGGGCTCTGTATAGGTAACCAGCATTACTATTTTATCGGGCAGTTCCACGCTAACCGGAAGTTCCGTTTCTGTATTGATTGCAATGGCAACTTCCTGTCCTTCTTTCAGGAATTGTGGTGCGTCGATCAGGTTTTCGGCAACGCTCATTTGCTCAAACGTTTCGTTGTCCATGAAATTGTAGCCGGTTTCATCCTGGTACAGGTACTGGTAGGCGCGTTTTTCAACACGAACAGGATAGATCGTATCGCCGGAATTCCATGTTTTCTCAATCGTACGGGTGTTATCCACACCTTTTAATTTAGCCCAAACCTTTGCTGCAGCACGTGCAGTTTTGTTTTCGCCAAATTCTACTACTGAGTAAAGATTGCCATCGAGCTTTAAGATCATGCCGCGGCTGATGTCTGCTGTATTTGCCATGTAATTTTTTTTGAGGCGGCAAAGATAGCAGTTGCAGATAAGTTCGCAAACAGCCTTCCTGAAAAATATCCTACAAAATGAGCGGAATAAAACAGGTTATTATATATTATTATTAAAAATATATAATAAATATTTAGGTAAATTTGTTTGATTTTGTATTTTTATCTCATAAAATGTGAATTTAAAATAGTTTTTAATATAATTTATGATTGATTTCTTTTGTAAACATTATATATCAACAAATAATTATATTAATATTAAGCTGCAGCCCGAACGACTTCTTTCTGTGAAAAAGCCTGAAAATCACCGGAACGTACCTGCTATTGAAAAAACGATAAAACCCACTTTAAAACAAATTAAAATTTTATTGAATGAGGAAAATGCTTTTGCTCACAAAAACGATCTTTATTTCAGGTGCATTACTGGCACAAGATGCAACGCCGCCGGAGGCAGAAGAAAAAGGCGAACTGCAGATCAACGGGTCCGTAGATGCTTACTATCGGTTCAACTTTAATCATGCGAAATCGGTTCAGCAGGCGAATAATTTTACCAGTTTCACCAACTCTCACAATTCATTTGAACTGGGCATGGCATCTTTAAAGGCAAGTTACACCAAAGGAAAGGCCGGGGTGGTGGTAGATCTTGGCTTTGGTACCCGGGCAAGGGAATTTTCCTATAACGAAACCGGCGTTACACAGGCGATAAAGCAGGCATACATTACATATGCCCCCTCGGAGCATGTTAAATTATCTGCGGGTAAATGGGGTACACACGTTGGATACGAACTGCTGGATCCGCAGCTTAACCGGAATTACAGCATGAGCTATATGTTTTCTTACGGACCTTTTTCGCATACGGGTTTAAAAGCCGATTTTACGCTGGGAGACGGCTTTGGCATTATGGCCGGGGTTACCAATCCTACCGATTATCTTTCAGCCCCCTGGAACAAGAAATTCGTTATCGGGCAGATCAGCAAAACATCTGAGAAAGTGAACCTTTACTTAAACTATGTGGGCGGTAAGGATACGGCGGAAATTGCATCCAGCCAGCTGGGTTTAACCGCTACTGCAAAAATTACCGATAAGTTTTCACTGGGTTACGACGGCACTGTAAAATTCGTAAAATCGCCCAATGTGTCTTCTCAGTCCTGGTGGGGTTCTGCATTATATGTAAATGTGGATCCCACGGATAAGTTTGGTATTACACTGCGCGGTGAATATTTTGATGATAAGAAGGGCGTGATCACCAATGCAGAAGGCAGTCCTTTATTGGGTACTTCCGTTGTTCAGGGCACGCTTTCCTTCAATTTCAAACCGGCAAGTGGTTTGATGATCATTCCTGAATTCCGGATCGACAGTGCAAAGGATCCCATTTTTACAAAAAACTCCGGAGACGGAACCAAAAGCACCGGCACCTTCTTACTTGCTGCCGTATATTCTTTCTGATAGGGACCATTACTGCTGGTTATCCAAGCCCCGCTGCAAACGGGGCTTTTTGCTTGAATGATACTTCGGTAAACCAGGGGCCGATCCTTGATATTGTATCAGGCAAAGAGAAGCGGTTATTGATCGCCTTTTTCAAAGTCAAAACGATGAAGCTCCCGGGCGGCACGAAATGCTTCAGGATCACCATAAGGGCCCAAATAAACGGCGCTGCCGAAACCCAGGATCGGATAAAATACAAAGCCGAGTAAAATCAGTCCCACGGTAAATGCTTCATCTTTACCAAAACTTTTGGAAAGCATATTGGTGATCCAGATGCCAATGACAATATTTACAAACGGAATAAACAGCAGGAGGAGCCACCAGGTAGGTTTTCCAACTATTTTGAGCAATATGTACATATTGTAAATGGGGATGATTGCAGCCCATCCCGGCTGGCCTGCCTTTTGGAAGATCTTCCACATGGCAATGATGGCAATAACCGTAATTATCAGGGAGCCTGCAATAAAGCCTGTGGAAAATACGGGTTGTTCGTACATAGTAGTTTGTTTAACGTTTAAAATGATTTGGATACACAATATATCAAAAAACAGGGCGGTGCGGACCGCTCTTTTCAAACCTGTTATTAACAAAATACCGTTCCCGGGTTAGATGTCTACGGAGCAATTGACCCAGGCCCCATCGAATTGCGCCTGGTACTTTTTATAAAAATTAATGGCCGGTTCGTTCCAGTCGAGCACCTGCCAGCAGATCCGTTTCAGGCCTCTTTCCTTAGCCTCTTCAAACAGCCGGTCAAACAGCCGGGCGCCGATCTTATGGCCGCGCATGGCCTCCGTTACCAGGATGTCTTCCAGGTACATGGCCTGCCCTTTCCAGGTTGAAAAGCGGATATAATACAGGGCAAAGGCCACGATGCCGGTTTCATTTTCTGCTACAAAGGCCCACCAAACCGGATTGGGCCCAAAACCGCTTTCCCTGAAATGTTCCAGGCTAACCGTAACTTCCTGCGGCGCTTTTTCATAATCGGCCAGTTCCCGCACCAGTTCCAGTATCCGGTTACAGTCGGCCGCCACAGCTCTTCGAATGTTAATTTCCATGGTCGCAAATTAGTATATTTTGGATGAAGTGCCGATAAGGCCGGTTCCTGTTCCAATGCCGGCTTGCAGCGGGTTCGGCATTCCGGATCATTGCCCCTGCTGTTTTCTGATTTTGTTAATTCCTGCCGGATCATTTGCCCGCCATAGCCCGTTCTGTTATCTTTGCAACACGCATGTTGGGGCCGATACGATATATTATTGCCGGCTTTTTAGGGCTGGTAATCGTGTTTGCAGCTTTTTCACCGCACATCGCATTGATGTATGAAAAATCTGTAAATAAGGAAGATATTGCCCTGGCAGCAGATGCGGGCACGGAGAAAAAGACCTGTGAAGTAAAAGAATTGCTGCCCGAGGAGGTGTTTGTAGACACCAGTGGGTTCCTGCTTCTTCAACCAGCTATTTCTTTTATAAAGACGTTTGCCGCTTTCCGGCAACCCTATATGCATATGCGTTATGACCGCATTCCTACACCGCCTCCGCGGGTAACTGCTTAAGGTTTGATTTTATGCTTACGGGTTATCATATCCCGTCTATTTTTTTATTTCCTTATAATTTAATAATAATGATGAACAGCAAAATTGTTGTAACGGCACTGGGTGCGTTTGTTTTTTCTTCTATGGCATTTGTTGCCGGGGCACAAACTTTAACCGATAAAGAACTGAAAACGAAGGTGACTGAAATTGAAAACCCTGTACAAAAAATTGTACAACTGGAACCCAGGCAGTTTGAGTATAAAGCGAAGGATTTTAAATACCTGAAGCTCGATGAAGGCGCGCAATATGGTTTTATGGCGGAGAATGTAAAAGCGATTTTTCCCCATCTTGTAAAAGAAAAAAAGGTATCCTATATGTTTGGCAAAAATGCATACCGGGATGCCCGGGTTAGCACGGTAGACGAGGCGGGCCTGATACCGGTGCTGGTGGCTTCTATTAAACAGCAGCAGGAGGAGATTGAAGGGTTAAAGGCCGAGCTGATGAAGCTGAAAAAAGAAACGGCCGGTAAATAGCCGCCGCCGGCAAAGGAAGGGCACTGCGCACGGAACGGTTGCCGGTGCTCCGGCCTTTTTAGTTTAAATCGCATGGCATTTCATGCCGTCTCGCTGTAAATCTGTTACAAACGAAAGCGCACAAAACATCTCCTATATGCATCTTCCTGCGGTTGCACCGGCCGCAAATCCAACCGGGAAAATCTTTCCTGTTTCAGTACATCAGTGGCATAAATGAGGCTAAAATGCACTAACTTCATTTCATGTTGGTGAAAATCAATGGCAGTGCTGTTTATGGAGTGGAGGCCATCCCCATCATTATAGAAGTTAACTGGATGCCCTCTGGTAAAGATCCTATGATTGTTGGTCTTCCGGATAATGCTGTAAAGGAAAGCTGGCAACGGGTGGAAAGCACGATCAAGGCCAACGGCTATGAAATGCCCCGTACGAAGGTGGTGGTAAACCTGGCGCCTGCGGATATTAAAAAAAGCGGCGCCGCTTTTGACCTGCCCATTGCCATCGGGTTGCTGGCAGCCACAGAGCAACTAAAGAATAGTGCTGCATTATCCGGTTATGTAATTATGGGAGAGCTGAGCCTGGACGGAGCCCTGCGCACGGTGAAGGGCGCTTTGCCGATTGCCATCCAGGCGCGTAAGCAGGGTTTTAAAGGCCTGATTGTTCCTAAAGTAAATGCCCGGGAAGCAGGCATGGTCAATAACCTGAATGTATACGGTGTAGAACATATACGGGAAGTGGTGGATTTTTTTGAAAACGGGGAACAGGGTTTAGATCCTGTTGTGGTAAATACCCGGGATGAGTTCTTTCATTCACAATACGATTTTGATATTGATTTTTCAGATGTAAAAGGACAGGAAAACATTAAACGGGCGTTGGAAATAGCGGCGGCGGGGGGACACAATGCGTTGCTCATCGGCCCGCCCGGAGCCGGAAAGACCATGCTGGCCAAGCGGCTGCCTACGATTCTTCCGCCATTGACGTTGCCGGAGGCGCTGGAAACTACAAAAATTCATTCCGTTGCCGGAAAGTTACCGGAGAATGCCACGTTGATCTCAAAAAGACCCTTCCGGTCGCCGCACCATACCATCTCGGACGTAGCGCTGGTGGGCGGCGGCGGTACACCGCAACCGGGTGAAATTTCGCTGGCACACAATGGTGTATTATTCCTGGACGAGCTTCCGGAGTTTAAACGCTCCGTTTTGGAAGTGATGCGCCAGCCGATAGAGGAACGGAAGGTAACGATCTCCCGCGCCCGGGTAGCGGTTGATTTTCCCGCAAGTTTTATGCTGGTGGCATCGATGAACCCCTGTCCCTGCGGGTTTCATAATCATCCAGAGCGGGCCTGTACCTGTCCGCCGGGAGCGGTACAAAAATACCTTAATAAAATTTCCGGTCCCTTGCTGGACCGCATCGATCTGCATGTAGAGGTAACGCCGGTGGCATTCAGTGAGCTGTCGTCTGCGCGCAGTGAAAAAACTTCCGGGGCCATCCGGGAAGCAGTGATCCGTGCCCGTGAAATTCAGCTGGCCCGTTTTGCAGCATCACCCGGCATTTATTGTAATGCACAAATGAGCAGCAAACAACTGAAAGAAATCTGTGTCATTGACCAGGTAGGACAGGTATTGCTGAAACGGGCAATGGAGAAACTTGGTCTTTCGGCCAGAGCGTATGACCGCATTTTAAAAGTAGCACGCACCATAGCGGATCTTGAAGGGGTATCGGAAATCCGGCCCGAGTTCCTGGCTGAAGCCATTCAATATCGCAGCCTCGACCGGGAAAACTGGGCGGGCTGAGATACCGGGTAATTTCAACAGCATCATTCGCTATACGGATTAAAAACATGTGGTTATAAAGCGCAGATGATCGGTCAGCAATATATCAACTACTTTGAGATTGTTAAGGAGCATATCGCAGATGCATCTGTATATCCCTTTAATATCCCGGCGATCCGGTGCCTGAAAAAAGTGATCCTGCATCCGAAAGTGACCTTTATCATCGGGGAAAACGGATCGGGCAAGTCAACATTGCTGGAGGCACTCGCCATCCAATACGGATTTAATGCCGAAGGTGGTTCACGGAATTTTAGTTTTGCAACCAAAAGGACCCACTCCCCTTTGTCGGACGTGTTGCGGATCGGAAGGGGAGGGGTAAAAGCCCGTGACGGTTTTTTCTTACGCGCGGAATCTTTTTATAACGCAGCGTCCTATGTTGATGATCTGGAAGCAGAAAAGCCGGGGTTACTGCGCCGTTACGGCAACAAGTCATTACATCAGCAATCACATGGCGAGTCTTTTTTTTCCTTATTTATGCACCGGTTTTCCGGGCGGGGCTTTTATATCCTGGACGAACCGGAAGCGGCGCTTTCACCGCAACGGCAATTGTCGTTTTTAGTACGGATGCATGAACTGGTGGGCACAAAAAGCCAGCTGGTCATTGCCACGCATTCTCCGATTATCCTTGCATATCCCCATGCTAAGATCATCGAGCTTTCGCTGCCTGAGCCAAGAACGGTAAGGTTTATGGATACGGAGCACTATGCGGTTTATAAGGCCTTCCTTAACAACCCCGAAGGTATGCTGGGGCAACTGGGTATCGATAGTGATTAAAAAAAATCAGTGCTCCGCTGTATGCGGGTGTTCATCTGCCGGCGGATTGTTTTCAGACAGCTGCCGGGCATTGCCAACCGCATCATTGCGCATGAGTTTGGTAATCTTTTTTTGAAGATCCCGGATCTTTTTATACAACACAATAATGGTAAGGAACAGGAAAAGAAAGGTAAAGTAAAAGAGCAGGTCTACTCCGCGGTTTACACCCACCAGGTGCGCAAGGCCTGTAAGCTCATCCGGAAATACAATAATGAATACACAGGCAAGGAAAAGAAAGAGGATGAGTAATTTATTGGGCTTGAAAATACTGGTAATATATAAGGTCATCAGCGAAACGCAAACGATCAATATGATTTGAATACTGTTCATTATTTAAAGAATTTATTGATCAATATCTGCCGCAGAACTTTAACGCTGTCCAGGTTTTGTTGTCCTTTTTGAAGCGAATAACTGGTATAAGTGATCACTACTGGAAACTCGGCATAGGTTAATTTATGCGTTTTGATCTGGATCAGGATCTCTGTGGCATGGGCCATTCCATTTTCATTGAGATGAATGGAGTAAGCAGCCTTCCGGTTCATTACACGGAACCCGTTATGTGCATCGGTAAGAAAAAGCCCCGAAAAAAAATAATTAACAACCCGGGCTATTTTTAAAAGGAAGCTCCGGGTTTTAGTCATATTGAGCGCCTTGGTTCCAAGAAACCTCGATCCAAGTACAATATCCAGGTTTCCGTCGATCAGGAATTCGGTCATGGGCCCGATTTTTTCTGCCGGGTGCTGTCCGTCTGCATCAAAAGTTACAAAGTATTCGCAATGTGTAAGTGTTCGTGCAAAGGTTAACCCCGTTTGAAGAGCAGCGCCCTGACCCAGGTTTACTGCATGACGCAGGTAATAGATGGGCAGGCCTTTTACAATCTCCCGGGTATTGTCAGATGATCCGTCGTCTACAAGTACAATGGTGTATCCATATGCAAACAGGCTATTAAGCGTTTCCCTGATGGCTCCCGCTTCGTTAAATGTGGGAATCACCACGCATATAGAACTGTTTAAAGACATCCGCTATTAGTTTTATTTTACATACAAAATTAGGCGATCTGTACAAGATTGTGCCGTTTGGGTTAATTTTGCCGCCATTAATTTCAGTCTCTCCATTACTTAATCTGGTGCAGGTAACGTAAAAAGCAGGAAAAAGAAGATGACTACGACCAAAATAATTGAGGATCCGGTTAAAATGAAGCAACATAAACGTTTAATTATCGCAGGTCTGGTATTGCTGATCCTGTTAATACTGGCGTATGCCAACCATTTTGACAATGGTTTTCATTTTGACGACAGTCATACCATCCAGGAAAACGTGGCCATCCGCAAGCTCAGCAATATTCCGGAGTTCTTTACCAATGCGGATATGTTCAGTGCCAGCACCAATCACCGGGGACTTCGTCCGTTGGTAACCACCTCTTTAGCGGTTGACTACTGGCTAGCTGGAGGTTTGCATCCGTTTGTGTTTCAGCTTTCCACCTTCCTTTGGCATATTGGCCTCTGCATCATGTTGTTTTTTATGTACCGGCAATTGATCAGCAGGGTTAGCACACACCGGTGGGTACCGTTTATTGCGCTGATGGGAGCCGGATGGTTTGGCCTGCATACGGTGGCTGCAGAAACTGTCAATTATATTATTTCAAGATCGGATGTACAATCTACATTCTTTATTGTAGCCTCTTTTTTAATGTACGTGGCCTATCCTCAAAAAAGAAAATACGGGTTGTATATTTTGTTGGCGGTGATCGGGGTCTTTGCCAAAGAAACCGTTCCGGTGCTCCCGATCCTGTTGTTTTTCTATATACTGCTTTTTGAAAAAGAATGGTCATTGTATGCTATTTTCAAACGCTCCAATTTTAAAAAGGTATTGGGGATTATATGGGCCCTGCTGCCGCTGGTGGTGGCAGTAGCGGGCACCCAGCTATATACACTCTCCCGGATGTCACAGGCTTCTGCCTCCCATGGAATGTCGAACCCCCTGGGCTATAGCTGGCTTACGCAGACCTACGTTTGGTTCCATTATTTCCGTTCGTTCTTTTTGCCGTTCGACCTCAGTGCCGATACCGATCTGGGTGTGATCTCCAATCCCTTCGATTGGCGCGTTATGGTGGGCGTTGTGTTTGTTATTGCATTGATCGTTACCATCTTCAAAACTTCCCGGCAGCGTGCAACCCGGCCTATTGCCTTTGGACTGATCTGGTTTGCCGCTTCCCTGCTGCCTACTTCCCTTGTGCCGTTTGCAGAAGTAATGAACGACCACCGGATGTATTTTGCCTTTGCAGGACTTAGTTTAAGCGTAGTATCCGCCCTGGGGCTTTTAATCATAAAGCGGGAATCTTTCTTCTCCATACGGCAACATTACCGTTACCTGATCGCAGGTGCGTTTTTAATTATTGCAGCCAACGCATTTGGTGTGTATAAGCGCAACCAGGTTTGGGATACCGAAGAATCCTTATGGAAAGATGTAACCGAAAAGAGCCCTGATAATGGAAGGGGATGGATGAACTACGGGCTTACGCTAATGGAAAAAGGCGATTACAAACAGGCGGTGGCCATCTTTACGAAGGCAAGGGATCTGAATACCGGGTATAGTACGGTGTATATCAATCTGGGTATTGCTTATGGAGGACTAAAGGAGCACAGTAAGGCGATAGAAAATTTTTCAACCGCATTGTTGCTAGCACCCGGAAATGATGTCGGCTACAGTTATTTTGCCCGCTATTTCCTGGAACAGAACCGGTTTGAAGATGCCAAAAATATGGCCGAAAAGGCAATGGCGATCAATAACCGGTCCTACCTTGCGTATGAAGTGTTGATGGGTGCGTTGCAGGGGTTGAACAAGTGGGATGCATTAAAACAAACGGCCACCGTAGCGCTCCAGTTGAATCCCGGAGATCCCAAAGCGCTGCAATACCTGCAGGCGGCCCAGCAGCGGAAAGCGGTAGCACCGCTTCCGAAAGATATTGCGAATGCCGTTTCTGTATTGAATTATATCAACATCAGCCTTGCGCAATATAATAACGGGAAGTATGAAGACTGCATCAATACCTGCAAACAGGCACTGGCGCTGGATCCGAACAATTCCGATGCTTACAACAATATCTGTGCGGCTTACAATATGCTGAAGCAATGGGATAAAGCGCGGGAGGCCTGTCAAAAGGCATTGCAGTTGAACCCCAAGCATCCCAATGCACCGGCTAATTTAAAATGGGCTATTGAACAAAAATTGTAGGCGCTTAAACCTCGTTATCGGTAAGCCCTTTGCTATAGAGCCTGGAAATAAGCCGTCCCAATGTAGGGCCCCAAACGGATTGTAGAACTGCCTGTTCCTCCTGTTGGCGCTTTCCTATTTTGATCTGGTTGGTGGTTTCCGAATCGATATGGATCCGGTGCTGCACCAGTTTTTTATTAATAAAGATAAACGCGCCTTCCTGTTTGGCAAGCGTTAACCAGGCCACCCAATCCAGCACACAGGTATACGCCGGGGAGAACTGCATACCACCGATGTGTTTGCGGTCGAGGGTTACCGAGGGACAGCAAATGGAATTACCCAGGGCCAGCACTGCCTTTTTAGTGAATTTGTTTTGAATGGTACTTTTAAGGCGAAACGGAAAAAGCAGGGCGTTTTTTACAAAAGCATTGAGTGAACGCTTGCGTTCCCGGCCGTTAACCAGGTCTCCGTAATCCGTAAATACCATCAGTGTCTTTTTGTTTTGGAACTGTTCCAGTTTTGCCAGTACTTCCTTTGCAAAATCCGGGCTGTAAATATCGTCCTGGTGGGCAATGGTAATATACCGGGTGGTGGCCTGCCCCATCGCAAAATTCCAGTCGCCTGCAATGGAACTGGCCGCGTCAGAAACGAAATAAGGAATCTGGTAGCGATCCGCCAGGTTTTTTAAATAAGCAGAAGGGGTGGAGGTTGCGATCAGGATTTGGGTTGGAACGGTTTGCTCCAGCAGGCTTTGAATGCAGCGCTCCAAATGCGGCGAATCCCTGTATGCCGGTATTACAAATGTGTGTGCGTTGTTTTGCATAAAAAGGATGCATTAAAGCACGATATCAATAACGTAGCCGCCACCCGTTAACGGGAAAAGGTATTCCATGGTATTGACCATTTTTTCAGAAAACTGCACAAAATGTTTTTTGAAACCACGGGTAGCCAGGATCATTTCAGTAAATCGTACATGATATGGAAGAATGGTCCACTGTTCAACCCCTGCAAGTCTGCATAATGTATTCAGTGTTTTATACGAATATACCTGCAGGTGGTCTTTATGTGCTGATTCCCTTTTGACGAAGGAAAGCAGTATGTTAAAAAAAGATGTCGTATTGGGAGTGGTACACAGCAGTCTTTTTCCGGGGAATAACTGTTTCATTTGTTTCAGAAACATCAGTGTGTCGGGGAGGTGCTCAATTAATTCGCCTGCTATAATGACGTCAATTTCCCCGCGATTGAAATCCAGGTGCTCAAGACGATAAATGTCTCCCTTTATCATTCGGATGTTTTCTGTATATACAATTCCCTTATCGGGCATCTTTGCAGAATTGTCAACACCGATATGGATTTTTGAAACTTTTGAAATTTCATCAAAGAGATAAAAGCCCGAATTGCTCTTCGTCAGCGCTGTTTCATCATAACAACCGAGGTCAAGCACATTTCTACCGGTACATGCTTGTTTTAGATAATGAATCCTGTTAACAGGTTTTCCAACAGATAGTTTTTCCAGTGGGGTATAGTCAATCATCTTGCTCATGAAGAACTGCAGTTTAATCCGATGTTTTATATAAAATTCTACAAAAATAGGCCATCGTTCGGTATTCTATGAAGTCATGTAACGGTTTTTCAGGAAACGGTTATTTTCCGCAGGGCTTAATTACCGTTGGCAATCCATAAAGTGCAGTAACCGGCTGATTTCCTCCATACAGAAAACTTCTGCAAACAACCAAATATTTTTGTCACAAAACCATCGTTGATTTTAATTGTTTGGATAAATAAAATTTCCTGATCAGCAGGAAATTTATACTTTGAGGTCGTTTTAAAAAATATACCGTAATCATATGCGTATTCTTCTCCGATATATCAAACCCTATCGCTGGTTGGTGGTGCTGGCTTTGTTCCTGGCTGCCGTAAACCAGATCTTTTCACTTTTTGCCCCGCTGATCAGCGGAAAGCTGCTGGATCTTTTTGCTACCCACCCGCATCATTTTGATCATGCCAAAACCGCACCCCGTTCGGAGCACGAATACCTCTTTGGCGGAAGCGGATATCACGGGCTGCTGTTCTTTTTGATGTTACTCATTGGTACGGCAATGGTAAGCCGCATTGCCAAGGCCTTCCAGGATTATTTTGTAAATGTGGTGATTCAAAAATTTGGCGCCACCATTTTCACCGACGGGCTGAAGCACTCTATGCGGTTGCCTTACCAGGATTTTGAGGATCAGCGAAGCGGTGAAACCCTTTCCATCCTGACTAAAGTGCGAACGGACACGGAAAAGTTCATTACCAGTTTTATTAACGTGTTTTTTGTCATTATTGTCAGTATTGTCTTTGTGTCGATTTATGCCTTCCAGCTGCACTGGTCCATCATGCCGGTATATGCGGTGGGGATTTTTGCCATTGCCTTTGTTACCAGCTTGCTCAGCAGGCGTATCAAGGTCATTCAGAAAAATATTGTAAAGGAAACAACGGCGCTGGCCGGTACCACCACCGAAAGCCTGCGGAATATTGAAATTGTGAAGAGCCTGGGGCTTACAGAGCAGGAGGTACAGCGGCTCAATAACAATACCTTTAAGATTCTGGGGCTGGAGCTTAAAAAAGTAAAAAGCATCCGTGCGCTCAGTTTTATCCAGGGTACAATGGTGAATTTTTTACAGCAAGTGATTGCTTTCACTTTATTATGGCTGATCTTTAAGGATGCCATTTCACCCGGTCAGTATCTTTCCCTTTCGTTTTATGGGTTCTTTATTTTTGGTCCCATGCAGGAGATCGGCAACATTATCATTTCCTACCGCGAAGCCGAGGCTTCGCTGAATAACTTTCATAAGCTCATGCAGCGGAAAGCAGAGCCGCGCCCGGCGAATCCCCGGCAGATCGGGATGATCGAATTGCTGGAGTTCCGGAATATCGTTTTCCGTCATCAAACGGCACATTTTAATGCGCTGAACGATATTTCCTTTACGGTAAAAAAAGGTGAAACGATCGCGTTTGTGGGCCCCAGCGGCTCCGGGAAAAGTACCTTGGTTAAATTACTCGTTGGACTCTACCGTCCGGCAAAGGGAACAATTTATTACGACGGGGTAGATGGTGAAGCAATCGATTTTGATCAGCTGCGTGTGCAGATCGGTTTTGTAACGCAGGATACGCAGTTGTTTGCCGGCACCATTAAGGAGAACCTGTTGTTTGTAAACCCCGGGGCTACCGAGGGCGATCTGAAGGACGCACTTGAAAAGGCCAGCTGTACCGGTTTACTGGCGCGTGCTGAGAAGGGATTGGATACCGTTATCGGTGAAGGGGGCTTAAAATTAAGCGGCGGGGAAAAGCAGCGCATTGCCATTGCCCGGGCATTGTTGCGGCATCCGCATCTGTTAATTTTTGATGAGGCAACTTCAGCCCTGGATTCCATTACCGAAGAGGAAATAACCAAAACGATCAAGCTGGTTTCTTCAAAGAAAAATCAGATCACGGTATTGATCGCTCACCGGTTAAGTACCATACTGCATGCAGACAGGATCTATGTGTTAGAAAAAGGAGAGATTGTTGAAACCGGAGATCACGCGGCTTTGCTGCAGCAAAAAGGACTTTATTATGCCATGTGGCGGCAGCAGATCGGCGAACGCAAGAAAGAAGCCTACGATGCCGTTCCTTCTTAAAGGAGTGTTTTTATCACCCGCTTAACCCCGTTTGCAGCACAGAATAACCGTTGCCTTTTAGGGCGGCCATGAAAACCCCTATCCCCAAAATTATTTTTTTATTAAACAATTCTGTATTTGATTGATTATGAATTGATTAAAACATAGTGTGGAAAAAAATAATGAAAAAAAGTTAATATTTTTTTAAAAGTTAATATATATTGCACCTACCAATACGTTTTTTTCGGTATGGGGAGCTGGAGGATTTGACGTGTCATTTGTAAAACATAACTGCGAAAAACTAACAAATTAAACAAGCTGTACTTATCTATGAGTTTTAAAATTCAGATTGTTGATGAGGACAAGGTATCATGGAATTTGCTGAAGTTTAAAATAGAAAGCGTAACCGATAGCCAATTGCAATTCCTGGATTACTGCTCCACTATGGAACAAGCCATTGGTGCTATTTTTATGCACCGGCCCGATATCCTGATATTTGACCTTAAACTATTGAAAAACAAAGAATTTGAAATTATTGAAAGCCTTATTAACCAAAAGGTTTTCAGGGTTAAAATTATTGTTGTAGCCTCCTCCAACCAACTAAATCAACTGCAGAACATCATCGATATAGGTGTTACTTCGCTGATCATGAAGCCGATTAACTCCAATGACCTCCGGAAATCGATCAGCCGGGTGATCGGGTTGCTCCAGGAAGAGGCAAGGGATATGATAGAAGACCATTTTATAACGCTAAAAGCAAACCGTTCGTTGTTATATGTCAATCAGCGTGATATTCTTTTTGTGGAATCCAACCGGAATATTTGCGAAATCACATTTAAGGATGGCAGTCAGAAAACGGTGAATGAAAACATCACGTTTATTGACCAGCGTATTCATCTGAAGGAGCTGGTCCGGATCGATAAAAGCACCATCATTAACATTTCAAAAATTGTATACCTTGATAGTGATGTGTTTAATAAAGAGTGTAAGTTAAAATTGACCAACGGAAATGAAATTAACAAATCGCTTAGCAAAATTGGCATGAGCCGCTTATATAAAATCGTCTCCAGCAACCGTAAAAACGAAGGACGTATTGTTTTTTGATGTTGTTTCGTCCTTTAAAAATCACTTTATGTCCTTTGTTAGTAAAAGTAAAAACAGAACATCGTATTCTTGTGGCATAATAAAAAAATCAACCCTGCGTAAGCCGAAAAGCAGTTTTTAGAGTAGGCATTATTTAATCATTAACTAGTAAATAAAATTAAATTAAACTTTTATGAGACGTACATTCTTATCCGTCCTAGTTCTAGCCTCCGTGCTTACAGGTTTAGACTCCTGTAAGAAAGGGGACACCGGTCCTGCGGGTCCTGCGGGTCCTAAAGGCGCTGACGGCGCTCCGGGTACTGCTGGTACCAAGGGTGCTACTGGTGCCGATGGAACTAAGATCTTATCTGGCGCGGGTGCTCCTGCCGAAAACCTGGGAGTTCAAAACGACTTCTATCTTAACACAACTACCGGTGTTTTGTTGGGACCTAAACCATCAAATACTACATGGGCAAATGCCGCTTCAGTTTCTTTGAAAGGCGCAACTGGTGCAAACGGCGCGAACGGTGCTACAGGCGCAACTGGTGCTACAGGAGCAACTGGTGCTAACGGTGCTAACGGTGCTACAGGCGCAACTGGTGCTACAGGCGCAACTGGTGCTAACGGTACAAACTTCCTGGCTGGTCCTGGTAACCCAACTGCTGCTAATGGTGCAAACGGAGACTACTGGTTCAATACCACAGATTCTAAACTGTTTGGACCTAAAGCTGGTGGTGCTTGGCCTGCAAACGGTATCGCTATTGGCGTAACTGCTACTCCTCGTGTATTCTTCATCGATATCACCTTGAAGGATAAAGTACAGATCACCGGTTCTCAGATCAGCACTTATCATGATACTGCGTTGATCGTTGACAAAAACATCAAGATCAACTCTTCTTACACATTGAACCGTGTGGATGTTGAGCAGCGTATTGCTGAATATCCGGACTGGTATACTTTTAACGGTCGTGAAATCATGTTCATCGATGCGGCGCTGACTGCTCCTGAACAACTGTACATGATTCCAACAAGAACTACCGATCTGCAAAATGCACTGCTTCAGCAGAATGTTGTTGGCCGTCAGTTCATTTACACAAAAGATCCTAAGAACGCTGCTTTCGTAGCTGCTGTAAGAGCTGCTGGTGTTGCTGCAGGTGTTTCTGTAGGCGCTCAGGGCGGTGGAACCAACAATCCTCCGAACCCGCTCACAGGTGCATTCTCCACAAACCCGGCTCCCTGGAACCCTGCAGGTCTTCCTGGTCAGCAAGCAACTGGTGGTGGTTTAAGATATGGTAAAGGTGCACCTCAGATCGCTCCTGTTGGTGTAAGCCCAACCAATATCTACACGTTCTCTCAGGAAGATTACGATCGTCTGTCTCAGAACGCGTCTTCTTTCCCGACAGGAAGCACCAACAACCCGCTTTGTTACTGGCAGTATGCTGAAGCCGGACGTTCTCCGGGCGGTCAGCAAACCGGCTGGACCATTGGCGACCTGGTTGATTTCTGGCCAATGTGGAAAAAAGCACCTCAGGTGAATACCGGAACTGGTGAAGATTACACACTGCGGAAAACAATCGATCTGGAGCAAGTTACTGATAACAACCTGGGTGCCGCCTGGAGAGCAGCGCGCGCTACTGGTTCTATCGATTTCCACTACATGTTTGGTACTCCTAGCGGATATGCTAATGTTGGTGGTCGTGCTTCTCAGAGCAGCATTCACCCGATCATTGTTCCTTCTGAAGTAGACGGTGCCGCAGGTGCAAGAACTTACTACACATCACGTGACGCTGGTAACCCGATTCCTGGACCAACAGAACCTAAACCCGGTGGAAGCACTACACTGAACCTCCAGAACTGGTACAACACCTGGTTCAGCCTGAACGATAACGGCGTTTCCGGTACTCCTGGTGCTAACCCTGGTTCTCAATACGGAAGCGGTGCAGCAAATGACTACAACCGCGATAATGGAGCAAATGGTAGCTCTTATGACCTGACTCCTCCTCCTTATCTGTTTGGACCTTTCGTTGCCTACAACGGTACAAGAACCTTTACAGTGGTAGATCCTAACTACGGTACTTATGATGTAGCTGAGCCTACAAATACTTCAACTTATCAGTGGGATGGTATCTATTTGTACAATGGTTTCATCAAAGTAAACTATCGTATCTACAATGGTGGTACAACCGCTCGTGCTACAGTAAGAGGTCCGTTCAACCCGAACTATCCTTACCTGGGTAACTATGAGTATAGCTGGACTGGTCCTAAAGGATACCTGGCACCAAATGGCAGCAACCCCGTTCACGGAAGCTACTATGATGGTCCTTGGCCGAGCAACCAGAACCGTGCTTGCGAAGGTTTCTACTTCAGCGGTAAGTTCATCCCGAACGTGAACAAGAGAACAGACGATGTGTTACTGAAATTAAAAATTCAGACCATCCCGTCTAACAATCCTGATGATGGTGCTATCATCATGAAAGCTCAAGGTCAACAAGTAAAGTAATTCAATTGCTTTATCGATAATAAAGAGGCTACCCGTGGGTAGCCTCTTTACTTTTAGTCATTTATGGTTATACATATGAATCGAATACTCAAACAATGTGCTCTTATAATGTTGCTTGCGGTAGCCAGCTATAGCTGCAAGAGCAAGACCGAATCAGATACCACGCGGCCGGCTATTGGTGAAAAAAAACCGGACAGCAACGCAGCAAAAATACCCCAGGCGCTGGCGGACTCGGCGAACTTTACTACAATCCAATGGGAGGATTCCACATTCCGTGACTTAAAGAAAATAAAACGTGGCGATTCGGCTGTAATGAAATTCAGTTTTGTCAATACCGGAAATAAGCCGTTGCTGATATCGGGTGTGGAGGCCAGTTGCGGTTGTACAGTTCCAGAATGGCCGAAGGAGCCAGTAATGCCGGGCAAAAAGGGCGCGATCAAAGCCGTGTTTCATACGGAGGTTCAGCCGGCGGCTACCCATATGAAACAGATCTTTGTAAACGCAAATACGAAGCCGCATACAGGGCATATACTCACATTTAAAGCAGAGGTGACCGAGAATAATCAGAATAATCATTGAGGCAAGGAAGAACAATCTTGGCTAGGAATTGAAGCTTTGATGATTGCGTAAGCATGCGTTATAAAGACATAGTTGGATATAGGTGCAGGTGCTATCTGGCGACGCCGGATCAGACCACTATAAAAATGTTATAAAACCACCGTATGGGATTTTTATTTGCATTTTGCTTTACCTTTGCAAAAATTTAATCAGATATGAGAATTAAACTACTGTTTCCCATCTGTTTGCTTGCTATCGTAGCTGTTGTATCCTGCAAAGACGAGGATAAAAATACAGAAGGAGAAACGCCTATCGAATCTATTGACGACATTAAAAAGAATTACAAGGAGAAGGATTCTACAATCGTGGAAGCTTACTTAACGGATAAGTCAACGGTTTCCGTTAAGGATATCGATTTAAAGGATTCAACGTATTCTGCGCGGACGAAAGTGTTATATAAGTCTGTAGGTGGCGCGGAGTCGCTGGCGATTGTATATGGCTATAAGGCCGATAACTCTTTAGGGATTGCCATTCTGCAAAGGGGGACTGAAACGCCGGTAAGATTACCTCAAACTGAGGCAAAGGGTATTAAACAGGCCGTATACAGTAATGGCACTATTAAACTTACCCGCGATGGCAATTCGGTATATTACTCAGAAGATGGAGGTTCCGAACAATTTGTGGAGATCCAATAACCTTGCGCAGTTCCATGCTACGAACGGTGCTCGTATCGGAGGGCCCGAGGCATCGTTTTTAGCTGATCGCCCCGTGCAGTAAATTGATGCTGCCAGGTGCTTCAATAAAGCGTATCCTGTAAATAGAAGCTCCGGGTATATTATTAAATTACCATGTAGCCCAGTTTAAAGCCGAGCGTTTTAAACTGGGCTGCTTTTTTGCGGAAGGCCCTTACCAGGAAGATCCTATCCTTTTTGCAAAAACATAAAGGGCCGCTGCCGGCCCTTCGTAATAATGCGCATGGATTGCAACCTCAGATCAGTTCCTTAAGCGTATCGATGGTGCGGTCGATCTCTTCCCTTGTATTGTATTTACTGAATGAAAAACGAATGGGTACCCGGTCCGGGTTGTCGTTTAAAGCTGCAATTACATGAGATCCCTGGCTGGCGCCGCTGCTGCAGGCGCTTCCGCCTGATACGCAAATGTTGTGGATGTCCAGGTTGAACAGCAGCATTTCCGAGCGCTCCGTCTGCGGAAAGGAGGCACTTAATACGGTGTACAGGCAGCTGCCGAACGCATCGCCGTTAAAGGTAACGGAAGGGATCCTGCTTTGAAGCTGATCCGCCATATATTGCTTAAGCCCGCGGATATAGGCCGCTTCTTTTTCATAGTTGGCCATGGCCAGGTCCAGTGCCCTAGCAAAGCCCACAATGCCATACACATTTTCCGTGCCTGCTCGCATATTCCGCTCCTGCCCGCCACCAAAAATAAAGGGTTTAATTTCCAGGTTGCTGTTCACATACAGGATGCCCGAGCCTTTTGGCCCGTGAAATTTATGGCCGGAGGCAGAAATAAAATCGATATCAATACGTTGCAGATCGATCGGGTAGTGCCCAACAGTTTGTACACAATCTGAATGGAAAACGGCGCCGTATTTCCGGCATAGCGCGCTAACCGCATTAATGGCCAGCAGGTTCCCGATTTCGTTATTGGCATGCATCAGGGTAACCAAACACTTGCGATCCTGTGCCGCCAGCTGTTCTTCCAGGTCCTTCAGGTCAACATGCCCGTTAGCCAGTAATTTTACCAGGCTAAACGTAACCGTATTGCCATTGCTGTAATGTTCTACTGTATGCAGAACCGCATGGTGCTCGATGCCGGAAGTGATGATATGTGTACATCCGAGATCCCGGATCGCTGCATTGATTGCCGTATTATTGCTTTCGGTACCCCCGGAGGTAAAGAAGATCTCACCTGGTTTTACATTCAGGTGTTTCGCCACTGTTTTACGGGCGGTTTCCACGGCCAGGCGGGTTTCTCTTCCGTAAGAATACACAGAAGAGGGGTTGCCAAACCCTGAGGTCATATAAGGTAACATCGCATCCAGCACTTCCTTGTCCAGACAAGTGGTTGCGGCATTGTCTAAATATATTTTTTCCATGAACGCTTCTCCCTTTTTGTCCGGTATGTCTCCTCCCGGCGAAAATGATCGCAAAGTTAATGAAGCAATCGCATATGGATTTTGTAGACTACGGGGATCTAAGCTTAAGGGTTAACATTCAATGTTCAAGCTACATGAAACTTGAGATTTGAGCGTCGGGACAGCGCTTCTGGCATCAAACGGATCTGACGTGAAACCTGGAAGCTCCTCTTAGTTGCCGGGAACCGGCATTCTGCCAACAAGATATGAAGACCTGCACAAGACCCAACGTAAAACCTGAAACCTCTCTTAAGCCATATTCTCCTTAATATCCTGCATCAGTTTCTGCGCGATATTTTTGGCTTTTACCTCAAAATCACTTTCGGAATAGATACGGATAATGGGTTCTGTATTCGACATTCTTAAGTGCACCCAATCTTCGTCAAATTCTATTTTGAGGCCGTCTTCATCATTTAAGGGAAGCTTGCTGTACTTCTCTTTGATGCGGGCAAAAATAGAAGGAAGGTCGGTGCTTTTATCCAGCTCAATTTTGTTCTTGCTGATAAAATAATCCGGGTACACACCGCGCAGCGATTTGATGCTTCCTTTGTGGTGTGCGAGATGGCTTAAGAACAGGGCAATGCCAATCAGCGCATCGCGGCCATAATGAAAGTCGGGCACAATAATGCCTCCGTTACCCTCGCCGCCGATCACCGCATTAACCGCCTTCATTTTTGAGACCACATTTACTTCTCCTACGGCAGAAGGATAATAGGCGCCGCCATGTTTTAACGTAACCTCTTTCAATGCTTTGGTGCTGCTCATGTTGCTTACAGCGTTGCCCTTGCGTTTTGAAAGGATGTAATCGGCAACCGCCACAAGTGTATATTCTTCGCCAAACATGCTGCCATCTTCATTTACAAAACAAAGACGGTCTACATCCGGATCTACGGCAATACCAAGATCCGCCTTTTCCTTAACCACCACACTTGAAAGTTCCGACAGGTGGTCGGGCAGGGGCTCCGGGTTATGTGCAAAATTACCGGTTACTTCGCTGTTTAGTACGATCACATCCTCCACACCCAGGGCCTTCAGCAACGCCGGCACAAAAACAGCCCCGGTAGAATTAATGGCATCTACGACCACTTTAAATTTTTTCTTTGCGATGACTTCCTTATCTACCAGCGGATACGCCAGGATTGCATCGATATGCTTTTGCATATAGGTATCGTTCTGCTGAATTTTACCGAGTTTATCCACCGGAGCAAATTCAAAATTTTCTGCAGCCGCAATATCCAGCAGCTGCTTGCCCAGATCCGCTGAAATAAATTCCCCGTCTTTGTTCAGCAGCTTCAACGCGTTCCATTCTTTAGGGTTATGGCTGGCGGTAAGAATAATGCCTCCGTCTGCCTTTTCCATTGGTACGGCGATCTCTACCGTTGGGGTGGTACTGGGGCCCAGATCGATCACATCGATCCCTAATGCACTAAGCGTAGCGGTAACCAGGCTGCTAACCAGTGGCCCGCTGATGCGCCCGTCCCGGCCTACAACTACTTTGAGTTTCCTGGAAGGCGCCGCTGTTTGCTTCAGAATAGCGCCATAGGCAGCTGTAAATTTTACCACATCTACGGGAGAAAGCGTTTCCCCGGTCTTTCCACCAATGGTTCCCCGGATTCCGGATATACTTTTTATAAGCGACACAATATGCTGTTTAAATGTTAGGGTTCAAGGACCTCCGTTGCACTTCAACGTGCTTCTTGAACTTGCAAAATTACGCTCCTTCAGCGACATTCTTTTAGTTATAACATTACTTTTATGGAAAACAGGGGTATCCTTTTGATAACAAAGTTCCTTTGCCGGGTACCCATCTGCCAGGCCATTGCCGGAAAAATCTGTTTTTAAGGGATGAGAGCCGGGATTCCTTGAAATCTGGCCGGAAAACCCCCAAACGAGCCGTTTTAAGGTGTTTTTTTATTATTCAGCAGCAGGTATTGTGCGGTTTGGTAATAGGCGTTCGTTAGTGCACTCATTCTTGTGCGTACCGAGTCCAGTACCCGTCGGGGATAGACGATGGTGGTATCAATGGGCGCAAGGTCCTCTTCCGCAAAATCGAGGCTTTTTACGTAGTAGAACCGGTCGTCTACAATGCCGATTTTACCGGCCGTATTGGTAATAAATGCAAGGTTGCCTTTTTTATCCGGTGCCAGCAGATCGCGACCCAGGGTAAAATTGTCATAGGGGCGTTGCAGTAAACCTGCAATCGTGGGCAGCACGTCAACCTGGGAAACGGTTTCTTTCCGTTGCTGCGGCGCAACAAGATAGGGCGCATAAATCAGAAAGGGGACATGCTCATCCGAAAGCCGGTGCGTGGTCCATATGGAGGGATATACACTGGTAGCATTACCGGCAACCCCGTGATCGCCGATAAATACAAATATGGTATTGTGAAAATAGTCTTCCCGCGCAGCGGCCTCTACAAATTTCTGGATGGAATAATCGGCATAGCGGAATGTATTGTATTCCTCCAGCGATTCGAAGCCATTGGCTTCCAGGCTGTCTTTTGAAACGATCTTCTTATGAAAATCGTGGTCGGTTTCCGGTATGGTATAAGGGCGGTGATTATCGGAGGTTTGGATGATCGCAAAAAAAGGCTGCCGCTCCTTTTTAAAAACCGTGTTTGCCGCAAGGAAAAGGTCTTTGTCGCTGATGCCCCAAACGTTGATCCGCGGCGCGTCGATGGTTTGTTCGGTATGCAGCTGAAGGTTACTGATGTTCATCAGCAAACCTTCAAAATTATTGAATCCCGGATCCCCGCCCAGGAAATAATGTTTGGAGTAATCGGTGAAATTATTGATAATGGTATTTTGATCGATCGCCTCCGGGTTGCGGGTAGAGAACTTAAACAGCTGCACATCCGGCGTTCCTGTTAAAATAGCAAAGAGTCCGCGGGCTGTGGAGAAATGGGGCGTGAAGCAGCGCTCAAAAAAAATACCCTTTTTACTCAGTGAATCAAAATAGGGAGAAGCGTTCAGCACATTACCGCTCATGCTGCTTTTGTACATACTGTACGACTCGCAGATCACCAGCACCACATTCGGCTTGCTTTCAAGACCGGCACTGTGCGGGGCTACCGTGCGCTTAAAACCAAAAGGTGCTTTGGGCGGAAACTGTAAAAACTCCGCCATCAGCGGAAACGCTTCACGGGCGCCCTTTTCATTAATGACGGGCTTACGGAATTGCATCGTGGAAAAAAAATTCTGCAACGGGTTCAGGGCCAGGTAGGTTTTAAAACTGTCCTTCAGTGCAAAAGAATCCTTCCATTTTAAGGGCTTGTTATCGATCCGGCCGTAAATAAAGAGCCCCAGCAGTAGTGCTGTTATCACAAAAGGCATTTTGCGGTGCATAATGGCCTTCCCGTCTGTAAGATTGATTACCTGCCAGTGGCTTTTGTTCAGTGCCCATTTAAAGCAGATAACGGCTGCAATAAGGCCTACCAGGATCCAGATCAGCGGGTAGGTTTGCCAGATCATGTTCAGGGAGATGCCGGGGTCTTCCACAAAATTCATAGCTCCGGCATCCAGCCGGGTGCGGTTGTAGGAAAAGCTCACCATATCGGCGATAAAAAACAGGAATAACAGAAACGTGATCACCGCCAGGTACCAGGTCCAGATGCGTTTGCTGCGTGCTGAATAAAACGGGGAAAAAGAACGGTGATAACTGAAAAGGATCACGGGCAGCAGGAAGATGGAAATCCAGCGGAGATCATACTGCGCGCCCAATACAAATGAAGGCAGGCAGTCTGCAAAAGAGATGCCGGGCGGGTTGAACGCGAAAAAAGTAATCAGCCGGAAAATGAAGAATAAGGCAAAAAGTACCAATCCGGTGTTAATGACCCAAAGGATCGTTTTCGGTATTTTTAGCCGTGCCAACATGAAGCTGCAAACTTAATTAAAAGTTTCAGGTTCCAGCGTTCAAAGTTCAACATCAGATCCTGTTTTATACTCCAATGATATATTGTTCCGCCCGAATTTTCAAATTCCCACATTTTCAAATTCCCACATTTGCTACATTTGTCCGATGACCTCATTTTTGTACATCCCGTTCCCGGATTGGCTGGTAAAAGCCGATCGCTGGTTATTTGAGCTGATCAACATAAAAAGCGCCGGTCCGGTCCTGGATACGGTGTTCCCGCTTTTTCGCAACCCGTATATATGGGGGCCGCTTTACCTGTTTGTGGTGGCGTTTGTGTTGATCAACTTTAAAAAGCAGGGGTGGATCTGGCTGTTGCTGTTCCTTTGTACGGCCGCCAGTACCGATCTGATTGGTGCACATTTGTTTAAAAATATCTTTGAACGGCTGCGGCCCTGTAACGACCCGGAAATGGAAGGCCATGTACGGATGGTGCTGGGGCGTTGCTCGGGTGGCTTTAGTTTTGTGTCTAACCACGCCATCAATCATTTCGGAATCAGCATGTTCTTTTTTACCACATTCCGGCGCTTTTTCCCGTATACCTGGCTTCCACTGGTATGGGCGGGTATGATCGGTCTGGCGCAGGTATATGTGGGTGTGCATTATCCGCTGGACGTTTTGGCGGGGGCAACCCTGGGAATTTTAATTGGGCTCTTTTGGGCAAACTTATTTAATAAAAGGATCGGATTTCATATCTTCGATAAGGAATCAACCGAAATAAATTAATGGAAGTATTCATAATAGCCTTATTGATTTTACTCAATGGACTATTCTCAATGGCAGAAATAGCTCTCGTATCAGCCAGAAAAGCAAGATTAGAAGCACAGGCAAATAAAGGCGATAAACGCGCAGAGGCAGCGCTGAAACTGGCCAACCACCCCGATGTATTTTTATCTACCGTTCAGATCGGTATCACCCTCATTGGTATCTTAACCGGTATCTATTCCGGGGATAAAATCACCGGGCATATTGCTTCCTTCCTGGAGCAGTTTCCGGCCCTTGCTCCCTACAGCAAAGGAATGGCTACCACAACCGTGGTGATCATCATTACCTACTTTACACTCATTTTCGGGGAGCTGGTGCCCAAGCGTATCGGTCTTTCAAGCCCCGAAAAAATAGCCAAGTTCGTGGCGCAGCCCATGCGATGGGTTTCGGTGATCACTTATCCGTTTATCTGGTTGCTGACCAAATCGAGCGGATTGATCGGGAAACTTTTTAATATAAAAAGCGAGAATAACCAGGTTACGGAGGAAGAGATCAAGGCCATTATCAGTGAAGGTACCGAACAGGGTACACTGGAAGAAACCGAGCAGGAGATCATTGAACGGGTATTTCACCTGAGCGACCGGAACATTACCTCGCTGATGACACACCGCAGCGATATCGTATGGTTTAAAGTAGATGATACGGAAGAAATGATCCGGGAAAAGATATTGAAAGAGCCGCATTCCATTTATCCGATCTGTGACGAGGAGATTGATAATATTAAAGGGGTGATTTCCTTAAAGGACCTCTATACCAATAAAGACACGGTTCCGTTTAAAGAACTGATGCGACCGGCGCTTTTTGTACCGGAAAACAATACGGCGTTCCGGGTAATGGAAAAGTTTAAAGAATCCCAGTTGCATTCCTGCTTTATCGTGGATGAATACGGCAGTGTGCTGGGAATGATCACCCTCAATGATATCCTGGAAGCCATCATCGGCGATATGCCGGAAGAAAACCAGGACGACTATGAAATTATCCGCAGGGAAGATGACTCCTTCCTGGTAGATGCACAGATCCCCTTCTATGATTTCCTTTCTTATTTCGACAAAGCCGAGTGGATGAACGAAGGTGAGCAGGAATTTGATACCCTGGCGGGATTTATCCTGCACCGGGTGAAGCAGATCCCGTCAACCGGGGATAAACTCGACTGGAACGGGTTCGATTTTGAGATCGTTGATATGGACGGTCACCGCATTGATAAGGTGCTGGTGCATATCAGTGAAGAGCTGAGGGAAGAAATGGATGAGGATTAGAGAAGTTTCAAGTTTAATGTTTAAAGTTTCAGGGCGGATCCGTTTTTATGCTTGAAGGCAAGCCTATTTACATATTCCCACATTTTCATATTTTCACATTTGAAAGCGTTTAAGACGCAAAATGATCGATCACCAGTTGCGCCTTTGCCTTGCCGATGACGGCGGTCAGTTCGTCAAGCGACCGTTCCCTGACATTTTTTACCGAACGGAATGCTTTTAAGAGTTCTTCCGCTGTGTTTTTCCCGATACCCTTTATAGATTCCAGTTCGTTTTTAAACGTTCCTTTACTTCTTTTTTGCCGGTGAAACGTAATGCCAAAGCGGTGCACCTGGTCGCGGATAAACCGGATCAGTTTCAGGCTGGCGCTGTTGTAGGGCAGTTTCAGGGAATCCTTATCTCCGGCAAAGAAGATCTCTTCTACATTCTTCGCCAGTCCAACCAATGTGATGCTGCCCTGCAGTTCCAGTGCTTCAATGGCTTCCAGTGCGGCGCTCAGTTGTCCCTTTCCACCGTCAATGATCACTAACTGCGGCAGGGGTTCGCCCTCTTCCGTAAGACGCCGGTAGCGGCGGTATACGGCTTCCTTCATGCTGGCGAAATCATTAATGCCTTCAACGGTCTTTACATTAAAGTGGCGGTAATCTTTCTTGCTGGGCACACCGTTCTTAAAGCAAACCATTGCAGATACCGGGTAGCTGCCCTGGAAATTCGAGTTATCAAAGCACTCAATATGAACGGGAAGCTCCTGGAGCTGGAGATCAATCTGTAACTGCTCCAGTACTTTTACATGGTCCACATTACGGTTGATCTTTATGCGTTCTTTATTTTTGAGTTCTTCAATGAAATAGCCGGCGTTCTTTTCTGAAAGCTCCAGTAGCTTTTTGCGGTCTCCGGCCCTGGGTACTACAATTTCAATATTGGCCTCCGGGTAATCGATTTCAAAAGGCACTACAATCTCCGGCACATGGCTGTTGAAGGTCATGCGCAGCTGGCTGATGGCATATACCAGGATTTCTTCCACCGGTTCGTCCAGGTGGGTTTCCAGCTTGTTGGTTTGCGTTTGCACCACGGTTCCGTTCCGGATCATCAGGTAGTTAACATAGGCGATCGATTGGTCTTTAATGATGGAAAACACATCTTTATCGCCGCCCCTGATACCCGTGATCACTGATTTGGATTGGTAATAATCCTCGAGATATTCGATCTTTTTGCGTACCTGCTCTGCTTTCTCAAATGCCAGGGCTTCGGCATGGATCTTCATTTCTTCTTTAAAATGACGGATCACCGGCCGCAGGTTACCTTTTAGCAGGTCGCGGATCTGCCCGATATTTTCATCATAGTCTGCCCGGGTCTGCAATCCCTCGCAGGGCCCCTTACAGTTGCCCAGGTGGTATTCCAGGCAAACTTTAAATTTTCCTTTTTCAATATTTTTCTGGGTTAGGTTTAAACTGCAGGTACGCATCGGGATGGTGCGCTTGATAAACTCCAGCAGCTCCCGCACCTTAAAAACAGAAGTATAAGGGCCCAGGTATTCCGATCCGTCATCTACCGGTTGCCGTGTGAGGTAAATACGCGGAAAGGGTTCGTTTTTGATCACGATATAAGGGTAGGATTTACTATCCTTCAGGTTGATGTTGTACTTGGGCTGAAACTGTTTGATCAGTGAGTTTTCCAGGAAGAAGGCATCCGGCTCGCTGTTTACGATTGTAAATTCCAGGTGATGGATGCGCTGCACCAGCTCGTGGGTCTTATAATTAGTAAAGGTTTTATTAAAGTAGGAGCTTACCCGCTTGCGCAGATCCTTTGCCTTACCTACATAAAGGATCTTCCCGGTTTCATCAAAGTACTTGTAGATGCCCGGCTGGTGCGGAATGGTGGCGGCAATATTTGAAAATTGTTCCTGTGTCAATTATTGTTAAAGGCGTTTGGAAACGTACAAAATTAACCGGTAAATGTTATTTTAAAAAATGCTTTGTAAAAACAACCCGGTGGCCGGGGCGGCAAATGCGACGGTATCATGGAAAATCGGTCCGCGGATCTTTAGTCCCGGAAGATTGGAAGGCTCTGCCAAAATGAGTTACCGGCTAGTGGTAAATATCTTTTCGATGACCTATTGCAATTACTTCGATGATCAGTTTAGTGTCGATTATATTATAAATAATGCGATAGTCACCCACCCTGATTCTGTAACCATCGCGTGCTGTGAGCTTGCAATAGCCAGGAGGACGTGGATTTTGTTGTAACTCCCGGATGGCTTTAAAAATAGGTTCTGCAACTGTATCGGAAAGTTTGTCTAACTGTTTGCTGACTTTCCTGGTTAAAATGGCGGTGTATTTAACCATTTTGGGTTTTTCGGTTTTTTAAATATTCTTCCAGTGAAATACGGGCACCGTCATCTTCGCGCATTGCCTGGTCATAGAGCAACACATCCATGGCCTCATCCAGCTCTTCCATCAGGGCGTTGTACTCGGCCTTAGTAAGTACAACCAACTGCTCACCGGCGGTATCTGTTATATATTGCGGATGTAGCTTAAGCATGATCTTTCGTTTTACCGAAGTTACGAAAAACCTTTTTTAACCGATCTGCGGCTTTTCAGGGAATAAAAGAACGGGCTGCAAACACGGCCCGTTCTTCAGTTATTTATATTTAAGAGATCAGATAAACCATCTATTGAACAGAATCTTTATCTACCAGTATATCCCCGGTCATTTCTTTCGGGATCGGTAATTTCATAAATGTAAGAATGGTCGGCGCAATATCTCCCAGCTTACCTTCTTTTACAGTACCCTTCCAGTGGTTGTCGATAATGAACAGGGGTACCGGATTCATGCTGTGTGCGGTATTCGGACTGCCATCTTCATTCACCAGGTAATCCGAGTTACCATGGTCGGCGGTGAGGAAGATCACATAATCCTGTTTCAGGGCCTCGGTGATGATCTGTTCCACGCATTGATCCACGGTTTCTACCGCTTTTACGGCAGCGGAAAATACACCGGTATGGCCCACCATATCTGCGTTTGCAAAATTGAGGCAGATAAAATCGGCCGTCTTATTATGAATTTCCGGAAGAATGGCTTCGGTAAGTTCCCGGGCGCTCATTTCCGGCTGCAGGTCGTAAGTGGCTACTTTGGGTGAAGGCTTTAAGATACGGCTTTCTCCTTCAAAGGGCTTTTCACGTCCGCCGCTGAAAAAGAAGGTCACGTGCGGGTATTTTTCCGTTTCGGCAATACGGATCTGCTTGAGATGATTGGCCTCAATCACCTCGCCGATGGTTTGGGTAAGATCCTCATTGTGAAACAGGACATGCACATTTTTAAACGTGTGGTCGTATACCGTCATAGTGGTATAGTCCAGGTCCAGTGTATGCATCTGTTGTTCCGGATGATCCTGCTGGGTCAGCACTTCGGTGATCTCCCGGCAGCGGTCTGTACGGAAGTTGAAGCAAAGCACCACATCCCCGTTTTTAATAGTGGCTACCGGCTGGTTCTCCGCGTTGACGATTACCGTAGGTTTAATGAACTCGTCCGTAATATTGTTAGCATAACTGTTTTTAATGGCTGCGATAGCCGAGGTAGCGGTTTCGCCCTTACCATTTACCATTGCTTCGTAAGCCAGTGCTACGCGCTCCCAGCGTTTATCCCGGTCCATGGCGTAATAACGGCCATCTACGGTTGCAATCCGGCCCACACCGGTCTGATCCAGATGCTGCTGCAGGTCTTCAATAAACCCAAGTCCGCTTTTGGGATCCGTATCCCTTCCGTCTGTAAACGCATGAATATAGACTTCCTGCAGACCATTATCCTTACAAATGTTTATTAGTGCTTTGAGGTGGTTAATATGCGAGTGCACGCCGCCGTCACTTACCAGTCCTAACAGGTGCAGGGGTTTGCTGTTTGCTTTAGCATGTGCAAGTGCGCGGAGCAATGCTTTATTGGCAGCCAGCTCGCCGGTTTTAATGGCCACGTTAATACGCTGAAGCTCCTGATATACAATGCGTCCGGCTCCCAGGTTGAGGTGGCCCACCTCAGAATTGCCCATCTGGCCTTCCGGTAATCCTACCAATTCACCAAAAGTTGTAAGCGTGGTGTTGGGGTATTTACTATATAATGATCTGGTAAAAGGCACGTTAGCATTCTGGATGGCATCTGCGGATGCAACTTTCCCGAGTCCCCAGCCGTCCATTATTAGTAAAATTGCTCTTTTTTGTGACATTGAACTTTCTTTTAGTTAAAAATTAGAAGCCGCGGATCAGAAAACTACAGGGTCCTGCGGCCGAAGCAGTAAAATTAAAAAGAATGTTTGAAGAATAAGTGACTAAAAAGGGTTCTATTTACATACATTTTCATGAAAGGGTGGCGAAGCATGTTTTTTTAATATATTCGTACCACCTTGAACAACGGGTCATAACAAAAATGATGAATACAATGAAACATTTTTTACGATTGTCGTTAATTGCTTTTGCAACCAGCTTACTGATTACCGGTTTGCACGCACAGAGCGTGGATGGGGTGATTACCAGTCTTAAAACCAGCAATGCTGCCCAGCTGGTAGCCAATGTTGGTGAAAATATGGAATTAAAGATCGCCGATAAAAGCAATACCTATAACAAATCGCAGGCAGAGCAGGCTTTAAAAGACTTTTTCAGCAAAAATGCGGTAAAGGGATTTGAGCTGAAACACAAAGGAAGTTCTCCAAATGGTAACTACGCCATCGGAACCTTACAGACCGCCGGGGGAAATTACCGGGTAAACATTTTTATGCGCAAGGAGAAAAGCGGGGAAGTGATTAAGGAACTGCGTTTTCAGCTGATTGAATAAGAATTCTGTGAAAATTTAGTGATAAAACGGCCTCTCCTAATGAGAGGCTGTTTATTTTTACAGCTATGGACGCATTTCAGGAAAAACTTGAACACCTGATCCGGGAAGCACTTCAGGAAGATATCGGATCCGGGGATCATTCTACATTATGTTGTATAGACCCGGCTACAAAGGGGAAGGCTGTATTAAAGGTAAAGCAGGAAGGAATACTGGCCGGACTGCAGGTGGCGGAAAAGATCTTAAAATTCAGAGAGCCGGACAGTTTGGTAACCGGTTTTATGAGTGATGGCGCTGCCATGAAGCCGGGAGATATTGCCTTTGAAGTAGAGGCGTTGGAGCATACCATTCTTCAATGTGAGCGGTTGCTGCTGAACTGCATGCAACGCATGAGCGGTATTGCCACGCTTACAAAAAAGTACACCGACAAGTTGCAAGGCTATCGCACAAGATTGCTGGATACCCGTAAAACGACACCAAATTTCCGGTTACTGGAAAAAGAGGCGGTACGCATCGGCGGAGGTGTCAATCACCGGTTTGGTTTGTATGATATGATCATGCTGAAAGATAATCATATTGATTATGCCGGAGGAATTAAGAACGCTATTGAAAAGGCGCATGCTTACGTGCAGCAAAACCAGTTGCCGATACAGATCGAAATAGAAACCCGCACCTTGGAAGATGTAAAAACGGTTATGGATGTAGGGCAGGGGAAAGTATTCCGGGTTATGCTGGATAACTTTACACCTGCACAGATAACGGCCGCTCTTTCCATGATCGGCGGAGCTTTTGAAACAGAGGCCAGCGGCGGTATCAACCTGGATACGATCGAATCCTATGCAGCTACCGGTGTTGATTTTGTGAGTGTGGGCGGATTGATTCACCAGGCACAAAGTCTTGACCTGAGTTTGAAAGCGGTGATATAAGTTTCAGGTTTAATGTTCAACGTTTCAGGTTGAACGTATGCTGCTTGATGTTGTTGGCCATTGATGTGGTGTAAGCTAAACAATCTTAAACGTCTCATAGAACAGATCGGAAACAGTATTTAGTAGGCAGCAATTCGCTATCAGTCATCAGCCATTAGGAGCAGCGTATAGATATCCAATTTTAACCGGGCACTCAACTTGAAACATTGAACCCGGAACTTTAAACAAAAGAAGAAAGTGGCAAAGAATAAATCAGATCAGCATGGGTTTGTATACAGTACCAATCCCGATTTTAAATTTGAGCAGGACGCTGGTAACCAGGCAACCCTGCCACCGGCGCAGCAACGGCTGCGGATACAGCTGGAAACAAAACACCGGGGTGGAAAAACGGCCAGCGTGATCCTGGGATTTACCGGAACCGACGACGACCTACAGGACCTTGCAAAAAAACTGAAATCATTTTGCGGAACGGGCGGCAATGCCAAGGATGGTGAAATCATCATCCAGGGCGATCACCGGGACAAGCTGCTTCAGTGGTTCCAGAAGAACGGCTATACCCAGGCCAAAAAGAGCGGCGGATAGCAGGGGGGACGGTTTAACGTTTCAGGTTTAAAGTTACTGGTGTCCGGTAAAAATATGTATGTAAATAAAAAAAGGGAGGCCGAAG
>JAGIAT010000019.1 GCA_017744715.1 Niabella sp.
TCAGCCTTCCTTCAATCCTATTGATAAAATGATTGAGCTGTATGAGCGCATGCTGCAACAGCAAAAGGAAATGATTGAGAAGCTGGAAAGCTTGATCGAGAGAAAATAACAACAAGGTGTCCGCATTGCAGCCCTTGTTCCATCAAAGTTCGGGAAGCTGGCGGTTTTGCAGCTGCGTAATAAACGCTGCCGTTTCCTCTGGCTTCAATTGTAAAAGTTTAAACGCAATGCGCGCAAAGAAAAGAAACCGCTAAGGCCGCAATGGTAATACGGTCAACACTTATATCACTATGCCTGGCGAACGTTGCGAAACCCTTGCGCCCGTTGCGTTAAAAAAAAAGCGATCTGCAGGATTTACACCGCTCAATGAGAGAACAGGTCATTATATCATTAAATTCCTCCTTCGCCCTTGTAAAAGTTTAAACGCAAAGGCCGCAAAGAACCCGCCAGGTCCGCAATGGCTATACAGCCAACACTTATATCGCTGCGCATAGCGAACATTGCGAAAGCCTTGCGCCTGTTGCGTTAAAAAACCCGGGATCCGTACCGTTTAACCTTAGTAATTTATTAACGCTTCCCGTGCAGACCTTTTCTTTAGAACCACGTCTATATAACATAACAACATTCATCAAAAAAACAAAGGAGGTCGTTATGAAAAAGTTATTCATGGTAATGATGCTGGTAAGCGGAATGGCGGCAGTAACATCTGCATATGCGCAGGTAAATATCAATGTTAATATCGGAAACCAGCCACAATGGGGACCTCATGGCTATAACCAGGTCCGCTATTATTATTTGCCGGAAATCAATGCATATTATGACGTATATAACCGCACCTATATTTACCAGGACCGGAGAAGCTGGGTAACCACACGCCAGTTACCTCGCCAGTTTGCAAATATTAATCTTTATAACACCTATAAAGTAGTGATCAATTCACCAAATCCCTGGCGGGATAACAGCGCCCACCGTAACCGTTATAACCGGTACCGGTATGACCATACACAGGTGTCTATCAGAGATTATGCGTACCGCAATAATAACAAACATGACAGAGGTACCTATGACCGCGTGAACCGGAACCGGGATTATGCACACGACCGGGGCGGTAACAGACGTTATTAACCGTTTTTGTTGAAGGAATACCCGGGGCTGTATCCGAATGCGGATACGGCCCTTTTTTATACCGCGTTTTCAGGGTATCTTATTTCTCCCGTTTAAGCAGGTAATTTCCTGCAGCGCAATACAGACATTTACGGCCATCGCAGTAACGGGTCTTTAATTCAATCAATGCCTGCGAATCCATTGCCGACTGGCTGGCCACCCCCAGGCATTCGAACCCTTTTGTAACGCTGTTTTTCTCTGGTTTTGTTTCTTCCAGCCACCGGATGGCCTTCTCTTTTAGCCGGTCATTTCCATATACATTACCATAGGCAAAAAGCATCGGTGCAATGGTATTGATAATGATATTATCGATCATTGAAGCGCCAACCGATTTTACCTTCATTGGGCTGGATTCGGTGAGCGTATAATGATAGTGCCAGAAATCGTTGGCATCCACGCGAAACCAGGCCCGCACCGTATCCAATACATCTTCACGGATGATCTTTGAGAATAAATGTGCCGAAGAAGCGATCACCGCTGCCAGCTGGGCCAGCCGCACTGTGGGAAAACTGCCGGGGCGCATCCGTAAAAAATGTACCGGGTGGGCCACCGGTTTGAGGCCGTATTTCTTTTGAAGGAACCGGTATTCCCGTTGCAACAGGACGGGGTACGGATCTTCAAAACGCTCATCCAGCAGCCCTGCCTGTCCCAGCAGCAATGCCTCCAGTTGCTGGATCCGTTGCTTATGGCGGGCCAGCAAGGTTACCGGGATGCTTTTGGCTATGGCTTCAAAGGCATCTGAATTAACGAACAAACCGAAATTTTTTGCCAGCAGCCACCAGAAGCTTTCTTCCCAATGCTGATGATTGATCTCCAGGTAATCTTCGATCACGGCCCCTTTCCGTATCAGGCGCTCGGCCACCAGCCTGCTTTTCCATACATTAAGAATGATATCCGGCACCGTTGCCACCATCTTTTCACAGGGAATAAAGGATTGTGCATGCAGCAGGGTTTCATAACGGTTCAGCAGGCTTCTTGAAATCAAGGTCTTCAACTCAACAACGGGGAGTGCCGCAGCGTCTGCCTCATCATCTTCATATACTACATGAAGGATCACTTTGCGGTAATTGCGGTCGTATTGATGCAGGTGCCGGTTCCAATCGGAGGTTTTAAGATGCAGTTCTACTGAACCCGCCCACAGGGTGGCTCCGATACGGATGCGTGCATGTTCAAAATCCGGTCCCTGGTTCCGGTTCAGCATGCCTACATTCACTACCTGCACAGGTAGTCCTTCTGTGGTAGTCAAACACCGGGCATTAAAATACTGGAACTGCCAGATATACTGGAGTAGCTGTTCGTTCATACGGTTATTGTTTTTCTAGGTTATTAAATACTTATTCGTCTTCCACGAATCGGTACTGCAATTTACGCATTTCCTGTAATATTCTGCTCACCGGCAATCCCATTACATTATAAAAATCCCCGTTGATATTTTTGATGCCGGCCACCCCGATCCATTCCTGTATGGCATAGGAGCCGGCTTTATCAAAAGGCTGGTACCGGTCTATGTAATAAACGATCTGCCGGTGTGTTAACGGGTGAAATGTAACTTCCGTAGTGTCGGAAAAAAGCAGCTCCTGCGGCCCTTTTACCAGGGCCACCCCTGTAATGACCTGGTGGGTACGGTTCTGCAGCCGGGTAAGGGTACCGATGGCCTCTTCCCGGCTTTTGGGTTTGCCGATCACCTGGTTGTCCAGCACCACCACCGTATCCGCTGCCAGCACAATGGTATCGCTGCTTACACCTTCCAAAATGGCCTGTGCCTTCCGCCGGGCCACGTCTGCAATGGCTGAGGGCAGATCGAGTTCGGGATTAAGGCTTTCGTCAATTTCCTTTGTACGGATCTCGAATGGAATATCGGCCCATTCCAGGATCTGTTTCCGGCGGGGCGATGAAGAGGCAAGAATAACCTGGTTACCGGTCATAAACTATAAGTAAAAATAAAAGATACCCATCGACAAAATACCTGTTAACATTAATCCCTTTGTTACCCTGCTCAGGTAATGATAATCTGCCTGAGTACTTGCCGGTATCAGCTTCCGGAACAGGTATCCGGCCGGCAGCAGGATCAATGCCACACAATACACCACACCCGGCCACCAGCCGAGTTGCAGGATATAAAACTGTACTACCAGCAGCAGGGCAATCAGCAGGGTCAGCCATACGGCCACATACACTTTGGTAGCATTTACCCCCCAGGCAATCGGCATGGTATTGCACCCGTACTTCCGGTCGCCGGCGATGTCTTCCACATCCTTTATCGCTTCCCGCACCAATGAAATAATAAAGGCAAAACCGGCATACAATACCGCAAAACGAAACAGTTTCAGCTGGCCCGGATGCCCGTTCCCAAAAGCATCGGCGAAGGAGAATTTGGAGAGAAAGATAATCATGATCGTCCAGGCCGTCAGTAATGAAATGACGACGTTGCCGATCAAGATGTCTTTTTTAAATTTTACGGAATAGAACCAGAGCAATAATACACAGGCAACATTGGCCACCACAAGATACCATCTCGAAAACGGGTTTACGGCAACGGCGGTTAATGCCACGCCCAGCACGCTGAGGCCCAGGTGCCATACCAGGGCCCACCTGCGGTTGATATATTTGCCGATGACCATTTTCTGCGGCTTATTGATCCGGTCGATATTCATATCGAAATAATCATTGATGATATTTCCCGCAGCGGCGATAAAAACAGATGCCAGCACCAACAGTATAAATTGTGTCAGATCACCGGCAGGTATCCGGCCCCGGTAAACAGGATAATAAATGCAATACTGGAACATTACCTGCGTGAGCGCAATGAAAATAAGATTGGGGTAGCGTATCAACCTGAAAAATGCAGCTATCTTCTTCATCCGGTTTTTAAAATTTAAGTAGAAGGAACCTGTGCATCATTCCCCCAATGATCGTTGCTGCGCAATACTTTTTCGATCACCTCGCGCACACACCCCCTGCCGCCGGGATAACCGGAAATAAAAATGGCCTGATGCAGGATCTCGCTCACCGCGTCCGAAGGGCAAGCGGATAAACCTACCACATCAAATACCGGCAGATCGGGTATATCGTCGCCCATAAACAATACCGTGTCAGGAGCCACCTGCTGTTCCTCCATCCATTTCCGGATAAAGGCCTGTTTATCTTTGATTTCAAAATAAACCTCGCGGATGCCCAGTTTGTTCAAACGCGCCAGCACCGCCGAGGGAGCGGATCCGGAAACAACAAGGACCGCATACCCCTGCTTAATAGCCAGCTGCAGCGCATACCCGTCTTTTACAGACATAACGCGGGCCATTTCGCCGCTTTCCAGTACCAGCAGGTCGCCATTGGTAAGTACGCCGTCTACGTCAAAAATAAACACCTTTATTCGCTGAAATCGCTGCAACAGGTTCATGTGCTCTTTATTATTATTAAGGGTGATGCAAATGTATTGGATTCGGGCGAATCGCCGAAACGGGAAGGGCGTTTTCCGGCAGCATGAGGTTTTTAATTCAACCGCAAAGTACGCAATGGATCCGCAAAGATCGCAAGGGGGTTATTTAGGTCAGTTATCATCGCGAACCTTGCGAAAATCCCTGCGCTCCTGGCGGTTTAAACTGAACCGCAAAGTACGCAACGGATCCGCAAAGATCGCAACGTGGATTATTTGGGATAGTTATCTCCGCGAACCTTGCGAAAAACCCTGCGCCCCTCGCGGTTTAAACTGAACCGCAAAGTACGCTATGGATCCGCGAAGATCGCAACGCGGATTATTAGGATCAGTTATCTTCGCGCACCTTGCGAAAAAATCTTGCGCCCCTGGCGGTTTAAACTGAACCGCAAAGTACGCAACGGATCCGCGAAGATCGCAAGGGGGTTATTTAGGTCAGTTGTCATCGCGAACCTTGCGAAAAAAAGCTTGCGCCCCTCGCGGTTTAAACTGAACCGCAAAGCCCCTGGCGGTTTTAATTGAACTGCGAGCACCAATGCACCCAACGACTGCAATGGAACAAATCCTGCGTTTGTTTGTGTTTATTTCATCAATGCCTCATCAACGCCTCGGTTAAAAAATTATATACTGCAAGATGTTCGGGGTAATCGTTCAAAAGTTCCTGATGTTTATGAATCGTATCCAGGTCTTTTCGCACGGCAGGTCCGGTTTGCATCTGGGCCGGCGATTCATTGTTCAGGCGCTCCACCGTATTGCGGATCAGCGGCAGCAATTCACTGAAAGCAATACCTTCTTTTTTACAAAAGGATTCTGCCAGGTCAAACAGGTAGTTGGTAAAATTGCTGGCAAATACAGCAGCCACATGCAGGCGCGATCGTTTATCCAGATCTGCCGGCTGCACCGGGTTGCTGGTTATGGAGGCAGCTAACTGGTCCAGTACTTTTTTTGTATCCGCATTGGAAGCCTCCGTGTAAATCGTTAACTCCGGAATATTGTCCTGCTGCTTGCGCATGCTCTGCAGCGGGTAAAATACTCCATAATTATCCGTAACGGTCTTTAGTACTTCCATGGGTACGGCAGCAGCGGTATGCGCCACAATTTTGTGTTTCAGCCGCAGGTCCGAGGCAACGGCCGCAATAGCCGTATCGGCCACGGCCACCAGGTATACATCAGCGGTTTTAACGATAAGGCTGGTATAGTTGGTCGATTCCGTATTCCATTCGTACGCGAGCTCCGAAGCCGCTGTTGCATTACGTCCATAAATCTGCTGGATCACATGTCCTGCCTTCAGCAATTTGCGGCCCAGCACCGCTGCCACATTTCCCGACCCGATCATAACAATATTCATAATATAAATACCTTTGCGTTCGCTGATGAAACGGCTATGAAGCTCCCGGATGCGTTCAGGAGTATTTTCAAACCAGGTTCCATCCAACCCTAAAACATCCACCAACGGTGAAAAATAAAAATTCAACGGATGAAATTACAAAATTTTATAAAGGAGCTTTACAAAACCCGTATCCGTTTGCTGGCACTGGCATCCAAAGAGCGGGCTGGGAACTATGCCTTCCGGCTTTTTTGTACGCCGTTGGGCAAGGCCGGCTATGCACTCAGCCCGCAGTTGCAGTTGGCTGAACAGCTTTCCCTTTTGTACCAGGGCCGGCATCTTAAGGGTTACCGCTGGAATAAAGGCGGTGTGCGCAAGCTGCTGATTGCACACGGCTTCCGTTCGCATACCCAACGATTCGAGCACCTGATTCCTATGCTGATAGAAAAGGGGTACGAAATTACAGCGTTTGATGCCCCGGCCCATGGCCGCAGCGATGGCAAACGGATCAACGCCGTTGATTATATGCAGCTGGTTACCCGGTTAACGGAGCAATATGGTCCTTTTGATGCTTATATCGGGCATTCCTTCGGCGGGCTTGCCGTGGCGCTGGCGGTTTCGGAGCTGCCCGATAACGCATCGATAAAAATAGTACTGTTTGCCCCTGCGGCCGACACCACCGGTCTTGCTGCCACTTTTTTAAAACAAATGGCGGTTAAGGACCCGCATATACAGCAATTCTTTTTTAATAATGTAACCCGGCTCAGCGGCAAAGACCTCAGCTGGTTTACTATAAAAAGATGCCTGCCCGCGCTTAAAAGTGATATCCTTTGGATTCACGACAAACAGGATCCGATCACCCCCATAGCGGAAGCCTGGGAAATACAGCAAATGGCCCCTGCCCATATTCATTTTATGTTTACCGAAGGGCTTGGACATAGCAAAATTTACCGCGATGCTGCTGTACTGGAAAAAGTGGCCGGCTTTCTTTAACACAGTACACCAAACAACCATTCGTTTGATACTTTAAACGCCTGCCGTTACCTGCTTTGGGAGGCATCACAGAATTATAATATAAGGTATAAATCGATGAAAAACAGCCACTGAAATGTAAAAACGGGAACCGCCTCCGGGGAAAAATTAAGCGGATTTAAAAAAAAAATTCTAATCTTGCCCAAAATTTGGTAATAAAAAGCGTTGTTCAGAAAAGCATATGGCGAAGAATCTACTGATCGTGGAGAGCCCGGCAAAGGCAAAAACCATTGAGAAATTTTTAGGCAAAGACTTCCAGGTTAAGAGCAGTTTCGGGCACATTCGTGATCTTGAGAAAGCAGGAATGGGTATCGATATTGAGAAGCAGTTTCACCCCCGCTATGTGGTTTCGGAGGGGAAAGAGAAAGTGGTGCGCGATCTGAAGCAACTGGCCTCAAAAAGCGAAGAAGTATGGCTGGCAACGGATGAGGACCGGGAGGGTGAGGCCATCAGCTGGCATTTATGCGAGGTGCTGGGCCTGGATCCCAAAACAACCAAACGTATTGTTTTTAATGAAATTACCAAACCGGCCATTCAGCAGGCAGTGGCAGCTCCCCGGCATGTAGACATGAACCTGGTGGATGCCCAGCAGGCCCGCCGGGTGCTGGATCGCATCGTTGGATTTGAACTGAGCCCGGTGCTGTGGCGGAAAATAAGTGTAAAGAACAACCTGAGCGCCGGAAGGGTACAGAGTGTGGCAGTACGGCTGATTGCTGAAAGAGAACGGGAGATCAATGCATTTGAACCGCAAAGCAGCTTTAAAATTGTAGCTGTTTTTACGGCAACGGACATTGCCGGCAAAAAAATCTCGTTTAAAGCGGAAGGTGCAAAATTCAATAATGCAACAGATGCTGAACGTTTTTTACAGTCTTGCCAGCAAGCAGACTATACCGTAAAAGACATCCAGGTAAAACCGGGAAAACGCAGTCCGGCTCCGCCGTTCACCACTTCTACCTTGCAACAGGAAGCCAGCCGCAAATTTGGCTATAGTGTAAGCCGCACCATGCAGCTTGCACAGCAATTGTATGAGAACGGGCATATTACCTATATGCGTACAGATAGTGTGAACCTGAGCAATACGGCGCTTGGAGATCTTACCAACACCATTAAGAATATGTACGGCGAGCAATACCACCAGTTCCGCCGTTTTAAAAATAAGAACGAGAGTGCACAGGAGGCACACGAAGCCATCCGTCCAACGTACATGAGTAACACTACGGTTGAAAATGCAGATTGGAAGCGGCTTTATGATCTTATATGGAAGCGAACCATGGCCAGCCAGATGGCCGATGCACAGCTGGAAAAAACCACCGCTAAAATAGAGATCTCCACCAATAAAGAATACCTGTCGGCAACCGGGGAGGTTGTAAAATTTGACGGGTTCCTGAAGCTGTACCGGGAAGACCGGGATGATGAAGACATCCAGGAAGATGAAGCACAGGAAGGCATGCTGCCCCCGTTAACCATCGGGCAACAGCTTCCGCTGGTGGAAATGACCGGCACCGAACGGTTTACCCGGCCTTCGCCCCGCTATACAGAAGCTTCCCTTGTAAAAAAACTGGAAGAACTGGGCATCGGGCGTCCTTCTACCTACGCCCCCACTATTTCAACCATCCTGAAACGGGAGTATGTGGAAAAACGTGATAAAGAAGGTATAGAACGGAAATACCGGATCATTACGTTAAAGGATAACCAGCTTTCCAAAAAAGAGCATACCGAAATTACCGGAGCCGAAAAAGCCAAATTATTTCCAACAGACCTGGGGCTGGTGGTAACGGATTTCCTGAAGCAATACTTTGAGAATATCATGGATTACGGCTTTACCGCCCGGATCGAGGAAGAATTTGATGAAATCGCTAACGGTAAATTATCGTGGAATAAACTTATCGACGAATTTTATCACCCCTTTAAAGAAGGTGTTGATAATACCATTGAAACCGCTGAGCGTATTAAAGGCGAACGGGAACTGGGTGCGGACCCGGAAACCGGCAAACCGGTTATTGCCCGGATGGGCCGTTTTGGCCCGATGATCCAGATCGGGAATGCCGATGATGAGGAAAAACCACGGTTTGCCACACTGCGGAAAGGCCAAAGTATTGAAACGATTACCTTCGAAGAGGCGATGGACCTGTTCAAGCTTCCGGTTACACTGGGAACCTATGAAGACAAAGAAGTATCCGTAAATGTGGGCCGTTTTGGTCCTTATGTAAAATGGGGCGAAGACTTTATCTCTATCCCCCGCACAGAAGATCCCCTGTCCGTTGATATGGAGCGTGCCATTGCGTTGATCAGCGAAAAGCAGGTAGCGGATGCGCCCATCGCGTATTTTGACGAAAAACCCGTTACAAAAGGCAAGGGCCGTTTTGGTCCCTATATCAAATGGAACGATCTGTTTATTAATGTGCCGCGCCGGTATAATTTTGATAACCTTTCACAGGAAGACATTGATGAGTTGGTCAAAACAAAGCTGGAGAAGGAGTCTAACCGGTACATACAGCAATGGCCCGAAGAAAAGATCGCGCTGGAGAACGGACGCTGGGGCGCTTTTATCCGTTTTGGCAAAAAAATGGTGAAACTCGGAAGAAAGGAAGACGGTACTAAATATACGCCCGAAGAAGTGGCCCTGTTAGATATCGAAACAGTAAAAAAAATGATCGAGGCAGAGCTTCCCGGAGCGTTCAGCAAACCGGCCAAGAAAACGGCAGCAAAAAAGGCCTCCGCCAAAAAAACAACAGCAAAAAAAACCGCGGCTAAAAAAACAACCAAGAAATAAGGCTGAATCAGAGCCGATCTTATTTCTTTTGCCTCCCGAGTAGCGGCCCTTATTGTTGTGCACCTCAAATTTCCCTGTTTATGGGATCCCTGCCGCCTCCCTGAGAGCGCAGGCTTTGCCGGAAAGGCATTACTGGTTTTAACGGTATCAGCAGGCAGGCCGTTTAACCAGCTCTTTGGTTCTTTCGTTTATATGCATTCATTTCCTTTAGCGGAGTTTTTTACAGGACATTGATATACTACCGGTTTTCTGGTATATTTCCGGCTCCGTTGACGGAGAATCGAATTATTTTTTATTTTGCCTCATGCGATGTCTGTTCTTATTCATTGTGTGGAGTATCGTCACCCTGGAAAGCCAGGGTCAGCCAATGCTGGGCAATACCAGTTATCCGGACAGTCTGCTGCAGCTGCTTCAAAACACCGGAAGCGACAGTACAAAGGCCCGTCTCAATTATTTTCTTTCCGACTATTGGAGTTACACAGATACAGCCAGGGCTTCATTCTATTTGAAGGAAGGGTTAAAAGCAGCTAAAGACCACTCCTATTTGCAGGCACTCTTTGTGTTTTATGAGGCGCTGCTCCTGCACGATGTTCAACTGGAAGCGGCTGCAAAAAAATACAAAGAGTCCGAAAAACTGCTTGAGAAGTTTCCCTATAAAGAAGCCCTGATTTACAGGGCAAGGGCCTGGAGAAACTATGGCACATTACAACAACGGAAGGACAATGAACAGGAAATGGTAGTAGCGATCCTGGATCACGCGATTCCCCTTGTTCGAAAAGCCGGCGACCTGGAACGCGAAGGAAGCTATTACAATGATGTGGGGATGGTATATATGAACCAGCTAATGCATTCTAAGGCGGAAACGTTTTTTGCAAAAAGCTTATCGTTGCTGAAAAAAACAACTCCCAAACTGGAAACGATGATCCTGGCTCTGGACAACCGGGCAAAGAACTTTTGTTATATGGATAGCATGCAGTATGCACGCCCCCTGCTGAATGAAATGGGAGCATTGCTAAAGCCTTATCCGGAAGCAGAGTACAATATTGATTATGCACTCACCAAAAGCGTTTACTACCGGAAAACGGGTGATCTTCCTGCCGCATTGAAAAGTTTGCAGGGGGCACTGCCACTCGCACGCAAGCTTAAACAAAAGCGGTTGGAAAACAGCCTTCAATTCCAGGTATACAAGGTGTACACCGCCATGGGAAACTACCGGTTGGCACTCGAAGCATTACAAACCGTTATAAAAAACAAGCAATATACATTTATGGAAGACGAGGTAATGCATGCCTTTGAAATGTCTGAAACCTATGCACACCTGAACGATATTCCCCATGCCTACCACTGGTTAAAAAAATACAGCATCCTCCGGGATACCATGTACATGCGGAACCTGAAAGCCGGGATCTCCGATATGGAAACAAAATTTAACACTGCCGAAAAAGAAAAAGAAATTGTGTTGCTTCAGGCAGAGAATAAGGAAGCCGCACTTAAAGCACGAAATTCCCGGTTAAGCACGCTGATCCTCATTATTATTTGTTTTGCAATCCTGGTTGTGCTGATTTTTGTAACCATCACCTATCGGACCTTCAAAACGCTGGCGGCTCAAAAAGAGCTGAACTACCGGCAGCAATTGAAAGAAATGGAGCAACAGCGCCAGATTGTTACCACGGAAGCCATGCTGGAGGGTGAAGAACGCGAAAGAAGACGCGTGGCACGGGATCTTCACGACGGACTGGGGGGAATGCTTGCAGGAATAAAACTTAAATTATCCAGTCATGCAAGCAGCCCAAGGAACCAGCTGCGGGATGATCAGCCGGAGCTTTCCGCCATCATTGACCAACTGGACCGCTCGGTAACCGAACTCAGAAGGATCGCGCGGAACATGATGCCGGAAAGCCTTATCCGTTTTGGCCTGCAAACTGCTTTAAAAGACTTGTGCGAATCTCTCATGACCCGGGAAACCCATATCCGTTTTACGGCTTTTGATATTGATGAACGGATGGAGCTTTCGACCCAGGTGGTGATCTATCGCATCATCCAGGAAGCACTGGCCAATGCGATCCGGCATTCAAAGGCAAACAACATTATCGTGCAGTGCAGCCAGGATGAAAGCCGTTTTTATATAACCGTGGAAGACGACGGCATCGGCTTTAACAGCCAGGCAACGGAAAAGAAAGGAATGGGGTTGGTAAATATTGAAAACCGGGTAAAGTACCTGAACGGCAAAATAGATGTGGTATCTTCTGCCAATGAGGGAACTACCATAAATATGGAATTAAATGTTGCAGCATAGTAAACAATTGATTATTGCAATTGTAGACGATCATCCTATTGTGATTGAAGGACTGAAGAACCTGCTGTCCTCCGAAACGGGATTTGAGATCGTAAGCTTTACTACCGGGGCCGATTTTTTAAATTACCTCAGAACAAATGATGCAGATGTGGTATTGCTGGATATCGTTTTGCCAGACATAAACGGACTTGAACTTTGCAAAGATCTTAAAAAGAAGCACCCGGATATGACCATCCTGGCGATCAGCAACCAGGCCGAACGAAGCATCATCGTGCAAATGCTGCAAAACGGCGCCAGCGGTTACCTCCTCAAAAATGCATCTGCAGATGAACTGCTGGATTGCATTGACAAAGGAATGAGGGGTGAGCAGGCGCTAAGCAGCGAAGCAAGGGAGATCATGTCCCGCCCTGCAACCAACGATTGGAATGGCATTCCATCGCTTACCAAGCGTGAGAAAGAAATCCTGCGGCTCATTTCTGATGGCTTCTCCAGCACGGATATTGCAGAAAAACTGTTCCTGAGCCAGCTGACCGTAGAAACCCACCGCAGGAACATCATACAAAAATTCCAGACCAACAATATGTTCTCCGTGATCAAACTGGCGATAGAACATAAGATCATTTAAACAGTGCGCGCCATGAAGAAACACAAAGCATTGATGGGCCTTCGCCGTCCAGCTGCATCAAATAAACACGTTATTACAGCGTAACAGTCTATTCCAACTTTTGCCAAAACCGTCAAAACGCTCCGGGTGTACCGCGAAGAGAAAACATAAAAATCTTTGTGTTTCTTCGTGCCTTAGTGGCATTAGCCCCTTACATCATTCCCCAGCATCGTTTGCCGGATGCCTTCCATATAGCTCGTAGGCTCAAACCCGAATGCCTTTATAAATTTTGAGCTGTCAAAATAATAATCCTGGTTATTCTGATATTGCATTTCCCGGAGTTCTTTTATCGTACGGGAAAATAAGCCGCTCAATGCCAGCAGCAGTGGAGATAATACAAAATAGCGGGGTTTTACCTGCAGCTGCGCAGCTGCCAGCTCAATGAACTGTTTCCCGGTAAGGCGTTCCTCTGATGTAGGCAGGTGCCATACCTGGCCATAGGCCGCCCCGGTATTGCCCAACAGCGCCGTGGCCCTTGCAGCGTCGGGTGTATAGGTGAAGGAATGTACTTTGTGCACATTGGCCTGCCAGTTGGCGCGGCGTCCTTTTTTGAAGTTATCCAACACAAGCTGGTTCAATATACCATTGCGTGCCGCCGGACCATAAAAATCGGCACTGCGTGCGACCAGGTATTGCAATCCCCTTGTTGCGGCAGCTACGGCCAGCATTTGAATTAATTTTGCCCTTACCCTACCCTTTCTTGAAGGAGGATTGATCGGACTTTCTTCATGCATCAGCGGGATCGCCGTTTTTGCATACACATACACATTATCAAAAAATACCAGTTTGCACCGGTGTTTTATGCAGGCCTCAATTACATTGTGCATGATCACCGGCCATTGTTTTTCCCAAGTGGAGGCGTTATACGGCAACCCAACGGTTAAATAAGCCACCTCGCTGCCGGCTATGGCCTGTTCCACCAGCGCCGCATCCTGCAGATCTCCGGCGATCAGCTCATCGGTTTCATTTACCTTTTGCGGATGCCGTCCTACCAGTCGCACCCGGTTTGTATAAGCGCTTAAAGCAGTGGCAAGAAATTTTCCGATATCGCCACCGGCGCCTAAAATTGTTTGCATGATGGGTTGTTTTTATAACTGCAAACCTACCGCCGGTCTTTCACTTAAACGATGATCTGTGTTAAGATTTCTGAGGGATCATGATGCGCTTGCGGATGCGGCTCAGACTTTCCGGGGCAATTCCCAGGTACTGAGCAATATAACGTTGTGGCACCCGTTGAAATAGCAGGGGCTTTTCCCGGAGCAGATCTGTAAACTGTTTTTCAGGCGAAAGTGACAACAGCGATTTCGTACGCCGGATATTTTCGGCTGCTACATTTTCCACGATGATCCTGAAGCATTCGGCAGCAGCAGGCAATGTATGCAGGGCCGTTACCAGGTCGTTGCAGGTAATGACCAGGCAGGTAGTGGGTTCAAGGGCCGCGATACTGGAAGCCGACCGCGACTTCCGGGAAAAGCTTTCAAGATCGGTAAGGAACTCCTGTTCCATCGATAAATTGCAGGTGCGTTCCTGTCCGTCTTCATTCAGAAAGTATTGGCGAAGGCTGCCTTTCATGATAAAAAAGACCTCGTTGGCCACCTGCCCTTCTTCCAGCAACCGGGCACCCCTTTTATATTTTTTTTCGGAAAAAAGCGAAAGGAAATAAGTCGCTTCCGGATCAGGAAACGTTGTAAACCGGCGTACCGTAGCGATCAGTGGATGCAACATAGCATAAAGATAAACAATAAGCGGTTGTATCAAAAGTCTCTTTATACCGTGTTGGCATGATAGATTAAAAACTTTTGATACAACCGCTTATTCTATATTGCCGTACGCAACCTTATGCGTTCGCCAACTCAAACTGTTTCATAAAATCAACCAGCTTTTGTACGGTTTCCAACGGAGTTGCGTTATAAATGCTCGCCCGCATGCCACCGGTGGTCCGGTGCCCCTTCAGGTTTACAAACCCGCTGGCCGCTGCTTCCTTTAAAAACTGGTCGTCCAGCGTATGATCCTTTGTAATAAACGGCACGTTCATAATCGAGCGGTCTTCTGTAGCCGCCGTACCGCTGAACAATGCCGAATTATCCAGGAACTCATACAACACGCGCGCTTTTTCAATATTTATTTTGGCGATGGCATCCACACCTCCAAGATCCTTCAGCCATTCATAAACCAGCTTACACAAATAAATGCCATAGGTGGGCGGTGTATTGAACATGGATCCGTTATCTGCATGATTTTTATAGTTCATCATTGCAGGTGTAAATTCCATGGCATTGCCCAAAAGGTCTTCCCTTACAATGACCACGCACACACCGGCTGCACCCATATTCTTTTGAGCGCCGGCATAGATCAGACCAAATTTCCGGACGTCGTAATATTTAGACAGGATATCGGACGACATATCGGCCACCAGTGTTACATCGCCTGTATCCGGTAATTCATTGAACCGGGTTCCGTAAATGGTATTATTGGTGGTGATGTGAAAATAATCTGCATCCGGCGTAAAGGTGGCCGGGTCCAGCTTGGGTATATAGTTAAAGATTTTGTCCTTTGAACTGGCCACTACATTTACGGTTCCATAACGGGATGCTTCTTTGATCGCTTTATCGGACCATACACCTGTATTAACATAGTCTGCCTTCTTATTCCGGTTCATCAGGTTTAAGGGAACCATGGCAAACTGGCTGGATGCGCCCCCCTGGAGGAACAATACTTTGTAATTGTCCGGTACCTGCATCAGCTCGCGGAACAATTGTTCTGCCGATTCAATAATGGCCATATAATCTTTCGATCGGTGACTCATCTCCATTACGGACATTCCGGTATTGTTGTAGTTCAATAACTCTTTCTGTGCTCTTAATAACACCGCTTCCGGTAATGCACAGGGCCCGGCCGAAAAATTGTAGACTCTTTCCATTCTGAAAACTGTTTTTAAAATAAATGAGGTGCAAAATTAATAAGAACCGAGCACCCCGTTAAAGGCTTTAATGAATTTCTAATAAGAAGTTGATCTGTTGATTTTTTTTCAACAAACATCCTTGTTTCGCGGCATATCTGCCGTTAGCAGGAACAATCTGTTTTGAAGGTTCCGTTTACCGCAATGATTTTTGAAATATCGAGGGTTGTACCGTTGTCCAGCACCAGGTAATACGTGCCTTCCTTCTGAATGATCTCGCGGATCATACCCTCGGCCCGTTCCCAGCCACCGGTATCGGACAACAGCGACACTTTCTGATGGTTTTCCAGATGCGATTTCAGCAGCTCCAGGAAACTGTCTGCAGGGTCCAGTGTATATTTATAATCCATAGCTTATCCCCAAAGATAATCAATTCCGAACGCATTCATACCCAATGTGTTTAATGCGCATAAATATTATTTATTCACACACATACGAATCTGGGTCATTTCTGCGTTTTATCTTATGTTCAAAACATATTAGGAATACCGATAAACTACCAAGCACATGGATATAAACAGAATGCAGGATAAAATCATCGCAGAGTTTGAGCATCTGGCTGCTGCGGTTAATAAATTCTCTTATTTCCGGCACTTAAAACAGGTTTCCAACGGCACCGGGTCAATGGATGCGGCGGATAAGAATGATGAGAACCTGGTAGTTGGATGCAGAAAGAAAATATGGGTAACCGCGTATAAGGAAGATGGCCGGATCTATTTTAAAGCAGACAGTGATCACAGCATTACACGTGGCCTGGTCAATCTCCTGTTAAAAGTATATTCGGGGCATACGGTTTCCACCATTACCAATACGGATCTGTACTTTTTGCATGAGATAAAATTATTTCAATACCTGTCTGCATCCTGGCTGCGCGATTTTCTTTCGGTAATACAGCGCATCAAGTCGCTGGCGATAGTGCAGCACCTGGAGGTGGCGCCGCAGAAATAGTTCCTGCTAAAGTATTTAAAGCAACGTTTACTTGCCGGCCTTTGCCGAAAGCGATTTCTATCTTCTACTTTTGCATTTACTTACATTCCTGATTTAATATTTTATTTTTCTAAAGGTATCCATGCAAAACAGCACCCTTCGCTTTAGTAACCGTGTAGAAGACTACGTAAAATACCGTCCGCATTATCCCGCGGCCATCATTCCCTTATTGGAACAACAGCACCTGTTAAAACCCGGGCTGCCGGTTGCCGATATCGGCTCCGGTACCGGAATCTCGGCCGAACTTTTTTTACAAAAAGGTTATACCGTTTGGGGCATTGAGCCCAACCTTGAAATGCGGCAGAAAAGTGCGGCATTACTTCAGTTATACCCGTATTTTAAAGCGATCGACGGTACCGCAGAAGCCACCACCCTTCCGGATCACAGCGTGGCGCTGGTGGTAGCCGGACAGGCTTTTCACTGGTTCAACCGGGAGCAATGCCGCCGGGAATTTGAACGGATCCTGAAACCCGGTGGCGGCATAGCGCTGATCTGGAATGAGCGGCTTACGGAAACACCCTTCGAAAAGGATTACGAGCAACTCATTGTACGGCATGGCAACCAATACCAGAAGGTCGATCACCGGAATATTGATATTGCTGCTATTGAAGCCTTCTTTGCGCCCGGAACCGTAACCTTATCCGTACTCAACAATCAGCAGGTTTTTACCTATGAAGGTCTTGAGGGCCGCCTGCTTTCCTCTTCCTATATGCCGGTAAAAGACGGGCCGGGATACACGGAAATGGTGGCCGATCTTAAAGCACTGTTTGATCAGTACCAAACCGGCAACCAGGTCATTATTCATTATGCCACCAAGGTTTACTGGGGCCGGCTTATCTAAACCACACGTCCCATACCCGGATCTGTGATCCCCTCTTTCAATGTTTCTACACGGCCGGCATATCGCTTTTCAAAGCGGTTATCCCCTTTGATCTTTATGCTGAAATCGTACCAGCCACCGCTTTTTGAAAGGTTGAGCACCAGGTTCTGATTGCCGTTGATGGCTTTGCTGAGCGTGTTGTTTTTGTAAGCGTTGTCAACAATATCAATGGTCACCGGTACTGCGCTGCTAAACTGTAACAACACATTACCTGTAGGCTGATCCCGGTTCATTTCATATGTACACAGCACCTTCAACGCAGGATCCTGGCGGCTGCCCCGGAATTCCCGGTAAAACCCGTTGGGCCCGTGCAACCGGAGGTGATAGTTTCCATCGGCAAAGGCGTTCACCGGCCATTCGTAGCTCAGCTTGTCTCCTTTCTTTACCGCAAACGACCAGTTCCGGCAAACATCGGTATTACCCTTTTCATCTGTAAATGCCACCGGTGCATAAACGGTAAACGGAGCACCCTGTGCCTTTTGGCCAAACACTGTGGTGCCTGTCTTTAAGGAAACAAGCAGGGATGCCTTATCCTCTGAAAGATTTCCATCCGCATACCATTCATACGGAATTGCCGGAGAAGGACGGGTGCCCTGCTCCTGCCGGGGCATAAAGGCAAATTCCTGTCCGCCTTTTCCGGCCTGCTTCAGATCATGATCCGACAGGCGGTGAAATCCACCGGGGTCCTTTTGAAACTGTGCGTTGTAAATGGTCTCCACAAATGCATCCCGTTTCAGGAAAGGCAGCTGCCGCACCGGTTCCCCGTTAAACGGACTGAATGCGGAAGTAAGATCACCGCTGATGGTTCTGCGCCATTCACTGATATTGTCAATGCGGATCTTTTTATTGTACTTCTCGTTGAGAAAGGTTTCCAGGAACTGTAATGTTGACGTATGCTCAAATAACTGCGAGCATACTTTGCCCCCCCGGCTCCAGGGCGAGGCAATGACCATTGGCACCCGGAATCCCAGCCCGATCGGGGCCTCACGGGCCTGCTTTTCGGGAATGCCCTGTTTTAATTCATATTCCATCCGCACATGTTCAACCTCGGTATCGATTCCTTCACTGCACTTCCCGGTGCCGGGTTTTTGATTGTCGGCAATTGAAAAAGGCGGCACATGATCATAATACCCGTCATTTTCATCATAAGTAAGGATAAAGATGGTCTTTTTCCAAACCTCGGGATTCTTCGTAAGAATGTCCAGGATCTCCGAAACATACCAGGCCCCATACCAGGGCGCGCTGGGATGGTCTGAAAAATTCTGCGGTCCTGCCAGCCAGGAAACCGTGGGCAAACGGCCTTCATCCACATCTTTGCGGAACTGGTACAGGATATCGCCGGAAGGAACCGTCATCAACCGTTCTGCACCGTTTTCGCCATATTTGAGCTGTGAAACCGAGCGATAGCCGGCATCTTTTTGATTATTGACAAAAGCGCTGTAAAAAAGTTCCTTTTGCTTATCGGTCAGCTTCTCAAAATTGGCCTTGCTCCAGCGTTCCAGCTCGGCCCGGGCATTATCCAGTGCTGCCTGTTTTTTGGCAAGGGCTGCCTTTATTTTCTTTGAAGCCTCTTCGCTGGAAGGACTTTCCTCCTGCAGATGATTGATCTCTCCCGGCAGTGTTTCTACCAGTTGTTTTAATCCTTCAACATAACGGGGGGTATATTTTACATTGTACGCTTTAAAAAATTCCAGCAGGTTGCATCCGAAGTTCGACAGCCAGGAACGCTCTTCGCCTTTGTATCCGCCGCCACATGAGATATCATTCTGATAGAATTTCCAGTTGATGTTGTTTTCCGTAAGTAACTCCGGAAATGTTTTCCAGCTCATTTTCGCATGCGCAAAGTTATCATTGCGGATATTATCCCTTGGGTACCCGTCATCCGTATCCCGGATTTTTCCGGTCCAGAAAAATGACCGGTTGGGCGTAGTGCTCGTCATGGCCGAACAAAAGTTCTGATCACAAACCGTAAAAGCGTCGGCAAGCGCGTAGTTAAACGGCAGGTCTTCCCGGGTGTAGTAGCCCATGGTTAGCGGCATGGCAGCGTATTTTTTGTTACCCGTTTTTTTTGCGGGCAGCCATTTATCATACTTGCCGTTATTAAATGCATCTACCTGGCTATGACGCGAATGGGGCAGCGCACCCAGCCAGGTGGCCTTGCTTTCTTTAAGGTTCAGCCGGAAAGGGGCATAGGTCTCTCCTTTTTCGTTGGTCTGAAACCAAACCGGTTTCTGATCCGGCAGGGTAATGGCCCGCGGGTCGTTAAAACCGCGCACACCCTGCAACGTACCAAAACAATGATCAAAAGAGCGGTTCTCCTGCATCAGGATCACCACATGTTCCGCATCTAAAAAGGTACTGCCCGGTTTTGGGTCGATGGAGAGGGCTTTTAAAAGGCTATCGGGAACGGCTGCCTTTATACCCGCTGCGCCCGACAACAGCATGGACTTTTTGAGAAATACGCGTCTGTTATCCATTCAATCTTTTTTATAAATGAAGCAATTGTTTAAAGCCGGTCAAATATAATTTAACAAACCCCGGGGGTAGATTAAAACATTGTTAACCGGTTCAATTCGTCCTTTGACGGTAGAAAATTAAGAAAGTTTAACAGAAAGAAAGAAAAATAAAGGGAATAAAAAAGTATTGAGGGGTACGTTGATTGCTTAGATTTCAGTTATCAGTCTTCAGTCCTCAGTTTTCAGTTGAGGCCGGCCGGGGACCGGGAGTTTAAAATGAAAAATCTTAAATGTGGAATATTAAATGTAAAAGTGGAGACGTCGCTACTGCTTGATGATTTTTCTTCGATTGGGATGTTGCAGGAACCGGGAGTTGAACATCCTCATCAAGCACCGAATGGATCCAACCTGGAACGTTAAACCTTAAACCTGAAACCCTTCCCCCTGCGGGGAATTTAAAATGAAAAATATTAAATGCGGAATATTAAATGTAAAAGTGGAGATGTCGTTACGGCTTGATGATCTGTCCTTCGATCGGGATGTTGCAGGAACCGGGAGTTGAACATCCTCATCAAGCACCGAATGGATCCTACCTGGAACGTTAAACCTTAAACCTGGAACCCTTCCCCCTGCGGGGAATTTAAAATGAAAAATATTAAATGCGGAATATTAAATGTAGAAGTGGAGAGGTCGTTACTGCTTGATGATCTGTCCTTCGATCGGGATGTTCCAGGAACCGGGAGTTGAACGTCTGCTTCAGGCGCAGCACGGATCCAACCTGGAACGTTGAACCTTAAACCTTAAACCTGGAACTCCCCTATATCAACACATCCTCCGCAAAGAGATCTTCCCGGCGGGCGTCGCGGTTTAACGCATTGGACCGGATGCTGACATTGATCTCAAAACCGATCAGCAGGATCAGCGAATTGATGAAAATATACACCAGCACGATCAGTACGGTTCCGAGGGAACCATATAACTTATTAAAATTGCCAAAGCTGCTGACCCACCAGGAAAAGCCCAGGGCCAGTATCGTCATCAGCACCGCGGCCAGAACGGAGCCGGGTGTAATCCATGTCCATTTTTTATGCACGGAAGGAACCGCCCGGTAGATATAGGAAACAATTACCCAAAACAACCCTACCACCACGATCCAGCGCGTACTGCTGATCAGGCTGATGAGCCATTGCTGCTCTATACCCAGCCATTCCAGTACATTGCCCTGTGCGGCCAGCAATGCCATACAAAGTATGAACAGGAAATCGAGCACCAGTGTTACTTTCAATGCATTTCCTCTTTTTTGCAGGCCCTTCCGTTTAACAAAACCGGGCAGGTCTTTATCAAAGGAGCGCATCAGCCCCATGATGGCATTTGACGAAAAGAACAATGAAAGCAGGATACCTGCCGATAAAAGGTCCGTACGGGGCCGGTGAATGATGTTAAAAATAAATTCAAGAATCGGTTCGTAATTTTTAGGCGCAGGAATAACCCCTTTGATCAATGTTTCAATCTGTTCCTCGATCTGGGTCTTAAAATCAAAACTGGTAGGAAACAGCCCCAGGATAACCGGTACCAGCGTAAATAAAAAGATCATCGTGGGCGGAATGGCCATAAAGAAATTATACGAAATGGCCGAAGCCCGCTCAATAATATTATCATCTTTGATCTGGCTCCGGAATCCCCGGAATGTATCCAATACCGAAACACGCTCAAAGCCCGGTATAGCAGTCGTTTCGCCCTTATGCCGCAGCCAGCCTACCCTCCGGGAGTTTTTGATGTGTTTAACGATATTTTTTATCGGGCTCATGGTGCTGCGTTGATACTATCCCTTTTCCGGATCTGTACATCCAGGGCCTGCTGGTACATTTTAGCAAACTTAGTATGTTCGGTATAATTACTGGTAAAAACATGCGACCCGTCAAAATTGCTGCTGGCCACAAAATACAGGTAATCTGTTTTGGGTGCATTCAATACCGAATCGATGGTCGATTGCTGGGGCGTACAAATAGGTCCCGGTGGCAATCCTTTATTTTTATAGGTATTGTAGGGCGATACAACGGCCAGATGTCCAAAAAGAATGCGCTTGATCCCAAAATCCTTTAGGGCAAACTTTACCGTGGGATCTGCCTGCAAAGGCATCCCTTTTGCAATACGGTTCATGTAGGTGCTGGCAATTTTAGGCTTGTCTACGGCTTTATTGGTTTCCTCGTCAATAATTGAGGCCAGTGTAATCACCTCCAGCTGCGAAAGCCCCTGTGCGGCTGCTTTTTTTGTGCGCTCACCGGTCCAAAACTTTTTATAGGCATCGAAGAACCGGTCGAAGATCGCCCGGGGCGTTGTGTTCCATTTTATTTCATAGCTCAGCGGCAATACCGCAGCCATTACGGTATTACTGTCCAGCCCGTACCCGGCCAGCGAATCATTGCTGTCCAGGAATCCGATCGTTTTCAGCGAATCGCATTCAAACAATTTCCCGATCCTTCCGGCCAGCGCCTCCTTTGTGCGGATCTTGGTAATCACCAGGTCTACCGGTACCTGGTTGCCATTTTTCAGCATCCGTACCAGCGAAAGAATGCTGGTTCCCCCGGCCACTTTGTACTTACCGGGTTTTACGGTCTTAAACCCCAGTGCACCTGCCGCCATATTAAACCAGGTAGTGCCCGGAAGGAATTGTTCCTTCACCAGCTGTGCTTTCAGCTGTTCCATCGTTGTTCCTGTTTTTACATATAAAAAGCCTTTCTCCGTTTTATGGGTAGCAGGCCCGAGAAACTTAAACAGGATAAAAGCTGCCAGCAAAAGCAGCAGCAACAAGAGATACGGTACCTTTTTTTTCTTTTTTGCCATGATTACAAGTCAGATTTTTCAGCAGCCCAGATCCGCGCAGGAAATGTGCTGGCTGCGGTAATTATTTTTGATATTGAATTTCGATGATTTCCCTGGTATGGTCCGTCACCCGGAAACGGTTGTCGATGCGCAAACCTACCACCCAAACGATCTTTTGTCCCATTTCCAGTACCCATACTTTTTCCTTTTGGGTAGCGGTCAGTTTAAGATCGATCAGGAAGCGGGCCACTTTCTTTTTTTTGGTCATGCCCAGCGGGTAAAAATAATCACCCGTTTTCCAGGGCCGGAGTGTGAGGGGAAACACCAGCAGGCGGGCATCGACCCATGCTATAGCTGCCCCCGCCGGAATTGCGCCTTCTTTTTTCTTTTGCCGGATCTTTAACATTCCTTCTTCAAAGAAGTGATCACCCGGCGCTTCAATAAGTACCCTCGATCCGGCCGATACCGCCAGCGGCGCTATAATAAGATGTTTCCGGTCGCGGATCACCCGGTGGGTAGCCGATGCTATGAATTTTCCCGGCTCAGAATCCGTAAGCGCAAAAACCTCCGGCAACTGCCCGGCACTAAAGCCATAATCTTTTACGATTTCAAACAGCACCGTAGCCGGAGCAACCGTTTTCTGTAACAGTAACACGGGAATATGCAACTCATTGCCTTTTTCTGTAACGAGCTTCTTCCGGTATTGGGCAACCGACTGCTGGTATAACCGGTTGATCTCCTGAAAACGATAAATATTGCCGGCCAGGTTCTGTTCCACTTCCGGGTAAACGGTTGCTATTTGGGGAAGCAAGCGGTTGCGGATAAAGTTGCGGGTATAATCGTCTTTCAGGTTCGAAGCGTCCTGCACAAAGGAAAGCGACTGTTCATTCAGGAATTGCTCCAGTTCCGTTCTCCGGGCAAATAACAGCGGGCGTACCACGGCTCCGTTTTTCTCTTTGATACCGGTAAGTCCGTTGATACCGGTACCCCTGAAAAAGCTCATCAATACCGTTTCTATATTGTCGTTAATATGATGCGCCGTAAGCACATAGTCGAATACCTCCCGCTTCCGGATCTCCCCAAACCATTCGTACCGTAATAGCCTTGCCGCTTCCTGGGTTGACAGCTTATTTTCTTCGGCAAAAGCACGGGTATTAAAACGGATGTTGTAGAACGGAACATTCCAGTTTTCCGCAAGCGTTTTTACAAATTGCTCGTCGGCATCGCTGTCGGCGCCTCTTAATTGAAAATTACAATGCGCCACTCCAAAATCGAAACCGGCCTGTTTGCAAAGTGCGCCCAATACCACCGAATCCACACCCCCACTTACGGCCAGCAAAAGCCGGTCGTTTTTTGTAAAAAGATGCTGCTCATTAATATGCTGTAAAAACCGGGTTAACAAATTCATTCCTTTTTTTTAAAATTCGAGGTATTCACAAGCCGCCCGGAGTTCATTATACGCATGCCGCTCTCCCAGCCGTTGTGCTACTTCCATTCCTTTTTTATACACGGTTATTGCCCCGGCTTCATCCCCGCTGCGCTCCAGCAATTTACCCAGGTGATAATAACTGCCAACATAATCTTCGTTCTTTTCCAGGAGGATCTTAAAAATTGCGCCCGCTTTTACATCATCGCCCGTCTTTACATATTCCAATGCCAGCGCATGGTTCAGGAACGCGTCCCCGCTGTTTTCCCGCAACAATTCCTCCAATTTTTCAATCCGGCTCATTATGATTTTTTTTTTGCGATCACATACATTATTACCTTACAACTGTTATCTTTGTTTGGTTACATAAACAGTTGCATAAACAACTTTCAAACATAAATGTGATACCATAATGAAGATATTAGTTTGTATTAGTAAGACGCCTGATACCACGGCAAAAATAGCCTTCACGGATAATAATACGAAATTTGATGCGGCGGGTGTACAGTGGATCATTAATCCCAACGATGAATACTATGCGCTGGTAAGAGCTATTGAGCTGAAGGAGGCCGATCCCGCTGCTGTCATTCACCTGATCAATGTAGGCGGCGCAGACAGCGATGCCATCATCCGTAAGGCACTGGCCCTGGGCGGTGATGAGGCGATTCGGGTAAATGCGGAAAACCTGGACAGTTTTGGCATTGCTTCGCAGATCGCTCAGATTGCGAAGGAAAATAATTATGACCTGGTCTTTTTAGGAAAAGAAACCATCGATTACAATGGCAGCTCCGTGGGCGGCATGGTGGCCGAATTGCTGGACCTGCCCTATATTTCACTGGCAACAAAATTTGAGCTGAACGGAACAACGGCTACAGTTACCCGGGAAATAGAAGGTGGCGAAGAAGTATGCGAGGTAGCCCTGCCCGTGGTGGTAAGCTGCAATAAAGGAATGGCGGAACAGCGGATCCCCAATATGCGCGGTATTATGGCGGCCCGTACAAAGCCCCTTAAAGTGGTAGAACCTGCAGCATCGGACGCGCTTACGGAAGTAGCCGCATTCAGTCTTCCGCCCGCAAAGGCCGGCGTAAAACTGGTGGATGCGGATAATGTACAGGAACTGGTACGGTTGTTACACGAAGAAGCAAAAGTAGTTTAAAATGAGGTGGTGTGGAAATGTGAAGATGCGCTGCTTCACGATTAAATTTCTACATTTTCTCCTGAAAATCACCCTGACCCATTTTCAAATTTTCAAATTTTCAAATTAGTTATGTCTGTTTTAATATTCATCGATATCAATGAGGAAGGTGCGGTAAAAAAAACATCGCTTGAAGTGTTAACGTACGGAGCCCGGTTGGCACAACAGCTGGGTGTGCCGGCAGAAGGCCTGGTACTGGCGCCGGTAAAAGAAGAGCTGGCGGCTCTTGGAAAATATGGTGTTCAAACCATTCACCAGGTTCAAAACGAGGCCCTGGCTCATTTTGATGCACAGGTATATACCAAGGCCATTGCACAGGTAGCTGAAAAAACAGGAGCAACGGTGATCCTGTTTTCCAATAACACCGATGGCAAGGCGCTGGCACCCCGCTTATCTGCACGCCTGAAAGCGGGCCTGGTATCCGGAGCTGTTGCATTGCCGGAAACAGCCAACGGGTTTATCGTAAAAAAATCGGTATTTTCCGGGAAGGCATTTGCAGACATAAAGATTGCAACGCCTGTAAAGATCATTACACTCAATCCGAATTCCTTTACCATTGAAGCAGGAACAGGTACGGCTACCGTTGCTCCGGTTGAAGTAACTGTTGATGCCCCGAAAGTGAAAACGGTTAGCGTTAACCGCCAGTCTTCAGAAGTTCCGCTGGCCGAAGCCGAACGCGTGGTAAGCGGCGGACGTGGCATGAAGGGACCGGAAAACTGGGGAATACTGGAAGACCTCGCAAAAGCATTGAATGCCGCCCTGGCCTGCAGCCGTCCGGTGGCAGACGCCCACTGGCGCCCGCATAATGAGCATGTGGGGCAAACCGGTGGTGCCATTGCACCCAATCTTTACCTGGCAGTAGGCATCTCCGGTGCCATTCAGCACCTGGCGGGTGTAAACCGCAGCAAGGTGATCGTGGTGATCAATAAAGACCCCGAGGCTCCCTTCTTCAAAGCAGCCGACTATGGAATTGTTGGAGACCTGTTTGAGGTGGTGCCCAAACTAACGGAAGCCATCAAACAACTAAAAGGATAATTTTAAGAACCGGGATTTTTTCCCGGTTTTTTTTATGCAAAAAACAGGATGGTTGCATCATGTCCGGAAAACGGACATGAAATATCTTATTATTGCATTGTTATGCTTTGCCACAACAGCCCGGGGCCAGGAGGCAAAGGCTCTTAAAACCCCAACCTATTTGAACTTGTATTTGACACCAAATCCCTATATTATTGATACTGCCAGAATTAAAAAAATTAACGATAAGTTTTATGCAGGCGTGGCCCGGCAGGATCGCATGCCAGTATTGCTTCCTTACGGAACCGGCAAACCCATGCCCAATACCGGCAAAGGCATGAACCAGGCAGATCGTATGCCCAATTTATGGAACAAACCGCAAAAAGACAGCTCCATCCGGGATCAGGGATTTTATAAACGACCGCTGCATTACGACACCATTCCTTCGTTGACAGCCCGGTAAAACGGAGCATTGTTGACAGCCGGTTAATGCGGCTATGCCCTTCCCTTGTTTAGCATCGCTGATAACAAGCGCGGTTGCCGGCTGATTTACGCCTTTTTAACGGATCTGTTTACTCAAGAACCACAAAAATCGGTATCTTCCGTGGTGGATGTGATCCTTAAACAAATCAATTATTTAAACCCATTATATGATCTTTAACCTGCGATCGGGGCTCGCTGCAATCGGACTAACCTTCCTCACACAAACCCTGTTTGCCCAGGATCTGCTTATGACCACACTTTCAAAAGAGCTGCAAAGAGAATTTGACCAGCTGAAGAAAGCAGATGACCGGCTGTACTATATGAGCTACCGGGTGGATGATATCACTACTTATAATATCCGTACGTCGTTTGGCGCCGTTACCGGTATTGATTCCTCCCGCTACCGCGTGTTTTCACCCTCGGTACGGCTGGGCAGTTACAAGCTGGATAATACACATAATGTGGGCTTCGGACAATTTCCCGGGGGGATACCCGCAGTGGACGATGCGGCGATTATCCGGCTTGCGATCTGGAAAAATACAGACAACGCCTACAAGAATGCCGTGCAGGCTTATGAACAGATCCTTACCAATAAAAAAGTAAAAGTGGCCGAGGAAGATTCAGCCGCCGATTTTTCACCGGCCCCAAAAGTGGTGTACCAGGATCCGCCCCTGCGTTATGCAGCGCTCCGGCCGGACCTGGGTACCCTTACCAAAAACCTGGTGGCCTATTCTGCTGTTTTAAAATCCAATCCGGATCTGCTCACCGGGATGGCAACGGTCGAATTTAAGATCGTTCGTAAATATTTTGCAGATACCGATGGCTCTTCTATTATAGAAAACAGCACCAGCACCTGGCAATCGGTATATAGCGCCACCAAAGCACCGGACGGTATGGAACTCCCCCTGTTTAAAATGTACTACGCGGATGATCCTTCAGGCCTGCCCTCCAGGGACAGCGTATTAAAAGACATCCGTACAATGAGCACCAAGCTCACCGCACTCCGGTCGGCTCCCGTAGCAGATCCCTTTGTAGGCCCGGCAATTTTATCCGGACGTGCATCCGGTGTGTTTTTTCATGAGATCTTCGGTCACCGGCTGGAAGGGAAACGGATGAAAAGTGATTTTGATGGCCATACATTTAAAAACAAGATCGGGTCGCCGGTGCTGCCGGATTTCCTGAGCATCGCACTGGATCCCACGATCAAACGGGTTGGAAATACCGAAGTGAACGGATTTTACCGTTATGACGATGAAGGCGTTGCTGCACAAAAAGTGAATGTGGTTGAGGCCGGTATCCTCCGGAGCTTTTTGATGACCCGCACCCCCATCAATGGTTCCAGCGGCTCTAACGGGCATGCCCGGACGGCCCCGGGAGGCATTCCTGAAAGCCGGCAAAGCAACCTGATCGTTAAAGCGTCCATAACCCAAACGGCCAACGCCTTAAAAGAGCTGCTCCGCAAGGAGGCCAAAAAACAAGGGCATGAATACGGTTATTATTTTGAAGATGTACAGGGCGGCTTCACCACTGTTGGGCGCACCACCCCCAATGCCTTCAATGTAATGCCGGTGGAAGTATACCGGGTATTTGCAGACGGCCGGCCGGACCAGCTGGTACGGGGTGTTGACCTGATCGGAACCCCGCTTTCTATGTTCCGCCGGATCATTGCGGCCGACAATACCCTGGAAACCTTTAATGGCATGTGCGGCTCAACCTCAGGCTGGGTACCGGTTTCGGCTTCCTCCCCTGCAATTTTTGTGGATGTGATCGAGACCCAGAAAAAAAGCAAATCCAATGACCGCCTGCCGGTGCTGCCCAGGCCCGATCTTGACACCGCAGCGCATTCCTCCACATCTCAGTCTTTTTAAAATCATCCGATGTTAAAGAAAATTTTATTATCTGCCGCTGCCTTTTTCTTCTTTTTGATAACGGATGCACAGGAGTTGCGCGATAACTTTTATGTAAAAGCACTTTCGCAGGAGCTCAACCGCAACATACAGCAGTTGCGCCTTCCGGATCTGGGAAAACCTTTTTTCATCAGCTATAAATTAAGGAATACCGTTTCGCAAACCATCCGCGCCGAACGGGGCCGGATCGTAACCGTACACTACGGGCCATCAGAAACAAAGACCGCTTCGGTAAAATTGCTGGTGGGCGATTATCACCGGAATTTTGATTATCTTTTTAACGATGGGTCCTTTATCCTGCTGCCGGATGAAAACAATACGGATGAATACCGGCGGCTGCTCTGGCTCGAAACCGACCGGGTATATAAAATGACGGCCCAGCAATACAATGCAACCATGGCCGCTTTAAAAAGGGTAACGGTAGATCAGAAAGAACTTGATCTGCCGGACCTGGCAAAGATAGAACCGGTTGTTAAAGACTATGGCGCTATTCCGGCAATTTCGGGAGTAGAGCGCTGGAAACCGTTGCTGGAAAAGCTTTCCGCACTCTTTACAGCATACCCGCAAATCACATCATCTGCCTGTTACCTGGCCATTAATAACGGGGAAGAATACCTGGTATCCAGCGAAGGTTCCATTATCCGCAAACCCGTTTCACAAATTACGCTGACCATTTCAGCCTCCATGCAGGGAAAAGAGGCCAGCAATATTTTTGAAACCTATAACGAATCGGTGGTCAAGATGGAAGAATTGCCCGATTATAAAACACTGGAAGATACCACCCGGGCACTGATCCGGAAAATTCTTGAGCGCGATAATGCGCCCCGGTTTGAAGGCTCATACCTTGGGCCGGTGCTCTTTGAAGGCGTATCACTTTCCGATCTTATTTCCGGTTTTTTCCGCTATAGTCTTGGCGTAAACAGAAAATCGATCCTTTATCCGGATAATAGTACCACCTTTTATGAAGACAAACTTGGGCAGAAACTGATCGCCTCCGGTTTAACCCTTACCGCATTACCCCGTTTAAAAACCTATAACGGCCGGCATACCACCGGAGCCTTTGATATCGATTATGATGGCGTAATACCTCCGGATTCGCTGGTACTGATACAGAACGGCGTATTAAAGAACCTGCTGAACGGACGCACACCTACTCAAAAATTCCGCGGGCCGGGAGGGTTTGCCTCGGGCGAGCACAGCTACAGTGCAGGCGTATTAAAACTGACGGCGGATGTTGTTGTACCATTAAGCAACATGAAGAAAGAGCTGGTAAAAGCCGCCCGGGAAGAGGGGCTTCCCTATGCCTATATTGTACGGGGCGTAAATGTAAGTTACGGACAGGTGCCCTACCTGTACCGGGTTGATACGGCGACAATGAAAGAAGAACTGCTTACCGGCTTTAAATTTACCAATCTCAATATGCGCAGCCTGCGAAGATTTATTGCAGCAGCAGACCAGCAGCGTTTATGGAACCAGTCGTTGTACTCCGTTATCTGCCCGCAAAGTATGATCATCGGTGAAATCGAACTGGAAGCGGAGAACAGTGTGGTAAAAGCAAAACCGATCATTGTAAGCAATCCCCTGCTGGACCAGGAACAGGCTGCGGAAAAACAAAAGTCAAAGGCAAGGAAACGCTGAAAAAAGAACCACGAAGACCGGAAGGCACAAAGAAACACGAAGGGATATCCTGCGCTGCGTTCGTAGCATCTTTACACCAGTATGTGAAATCCAAGCCACAAAGGCCCAAAGACCCGAAGACACATGAAAAAGTAATGCGTTGCCTACGCTGCCTCTTTGCGTCGTTGCGTGCAATAGCAACCACCAAGCGAAGAAACACGAAGAAACACCCTGCGCTGCGTTCGTAGCATCTTTACACCAGTATGTGAAATCCGAACCACAAAGGCCCAAAGACCCGAAGACACATGAAGAAGTAATGCGTTGCCTCCGCTGCCTCTTGGCGTCGTTGCGTGCAATAGCAACCACCAAGACCGGAAGGCTACAACAATGATCAAATCTTAATGCTGCTTCGTGCCCTGGCGTCTCTTTAGCAAAAGCGCCACCTGCTGCAAAACACTACAGGAAATAAAAAAAGCCACCCGGAGGCGGCTTTTTCTTTATTCCAAAAAGTTCTTACCATTTTTCTACTTCCTCATGATTGCCTGAAGCGGGAGCATCGTCCTGAGAAGCAGGCGTACTAATCTCCGTTTCGTTTTTTTCACTGGCAACAGGTGCCGCTGCCGGCGCGGGCTCCACCGCTTCTTCGGATACATCCGGTGTGGCTGCAGGTGCCGCTACAGCAGCCGGCTGGTAGGCTACCGCCCCGCCCTCTTCATCATAATCTTCATGATTGAATGCATCAAAATTAAAATCGGGCATCAGGTCTGTTTTTACATAATCGATCGCCTCGTTCAATGCTTTCAGAAACTTGTTAAAATCTTCTTTGTACAGGAACACTTTATGACGGTCATACCCATTGTCATCAAAACGCTTGCGGCTTTCTGTAATGGTCAGGTAATAGTCATTTCCTTTCGTAGACCTTACATCAAAGAAATAGGTTCTTCTTTTTCCGGCACGGAGTCTCTTGCTGTAGATGCTCTCCAATTTACGATCGTTGTGCTCGTTCTCCACGTGTTTCTTTTTTTAAGTATAAAGATTAATACACAAACAAATATATGTATGTTTTCAATAAAAATTAAATTTATTGAAGTTTTACCATATTTTTTTAAACAATTTTTATATACACAAAATCAGGCATCTATAGGGCCGGTTACCGGTCATTTGCCAGGGGCTGAAAGTGCATTTCCCCCTTTAACACCATTGAAACACCGGAATACGGAAACACAAGGCACTTCCACAACCAGCCGCCACTATTGCTCATTGGCTCTGGGGCCGGTCATCCGGTACAAAAGATCAAACTGTTGCTTCCGTACCCAAACCCATTTGCTGCCGTTGATACAACCGGGCATAAAACCCGTTGGGGATCTTCATCAGCGCTTCATGCGATCCCTGTTCGGCAATGCGGCCCTCATCCAATACGATGATCCGGTCGAAGGAAAGCAGGGAAAAGACCCGGTGGGTTATGATGATGGCTGTTTTTTCACTCAGGTAGGCATTCAGCCGCCCCATAATCTCCTTTTCGGTTTTTGCATCTACTGCACTCAGCGAATCATCAAAAATAACCAGTGCCGATTCCTTAATCAGCGCCCGCGCAATGGAGATGCGTTGTTTTTGTCCGCCACTAAGGGTTACACCCCGTTCGCCGATCATGGTATCATATCCTTTTTCGAATCCGTTTATTTCTCCGGTCACACCCGCAATTTCGGCTGCCGCAACCACCTCCGCTCTTGTAGCGCCGGGCTTACCAAACCGGATATTATTTTCCACCGTATCGCTGAATAAAAACACATCCTGGGGTACGTAGCTGATCTGCTCCCTGAGCGTAAAAACATCCATATCCCTGATATTGCGGTTATGCATAACGATCGATCCTTCGTTTACATCATACATCCGCAACAGGAGCTGGGCAATCGTTGTTTTGCCGCTTCCGGTCTTTCCGGTTATGGCGATCTTTTCTCCTTTTTTAATTTTCAGGTCAAATTGCTGTAACGCCCGGATCCCCGTATCGGGGTAGGTAAAATTCACATCATTAAAAGCAATGGTTCCGTCGAGGACAACCGGTGTAGCGCCTGTTTCGTTTTTTATTTCCGGCACAATGTCGAGGAATTCATTGAGCCGCTTTTGTGATGCCGCGGCACGCTGAACCATACTGGCCGTTAACCCGATAGCACTTACGGGGAAGGTGAGCATGTTTACATACACGATAAACTCTACAATAGTTCCCAGCGTGATGTTGTGTTCATGATGGATATAATAAAGTCCGCCGATCATGATGGTAAACAGCGTGCTGATACCGATCAGCAGCTGGATCGACGGAAAATAAATGGCTTCTACCCGTGCCAGCGCAATGGCATTTTTGCGGTACTGCTCACTGTTAGCAGCAAAAAAACGGAACATCGCCTGTTCCTGAACAAAGGATTTGATTACCCGGATCCCGGAATAAGATTCCTGCGCATTGGTGGTAAGGTCCGACAGTGCCGCCTGGATCCTTTCGCTTTTTTTATGAATATTACTGTTTACAATATAAATGATCACCGCCAGTACCGGCAGCGGAATAAGCACATAGATGGTAAGCTCCAGGCTGCTTTGTACCATAAAAAACACGCTCAGCACAATTACCGTAACCAGGTTTACAATATACATGATGGCCGGCCCGGTAAAGATGCGCACCCGGCTTACATCTTCAGCAATCCGGTTCATGAGGTCGCCGGTGGTGTGGTGTTTAAAGAAAAGACTGTCCAGCCGCTGATACTGGTTATACACTTCGTTTTTCTGATCGTATTCGATATGCCGGCTCATTACGATAATGGTTTGCCGCATAAGGAACATAAAAAAGCCCCGCAGCAATGCCATGATCAATATGATGATACTGGCAACCAATACCACCTGTGCAATGCTGCCGAATTGCGTGATCCATTCCACCATTTTCTTTACCAGTACATCATAGCCCCGGGTTTCCGTAAGATGGCTGCTTTCGGTAAGGGTTAGCGACTCATCAACGTAATTCACAATAAAACGCATCAGCTGAGGTGACAACACATTAAAATAATTGGACAATGCCACAAAAAGAATACCCGCTCCCAACCGTACCCGATACTTCCAGAAATATTTTCCCAACGCGCCTAAGTGCTTCATACATGCAAAGTAAAAGAAAACTCAAATTCCAAGCACGAAATCCTAAATCCTAAATTCTAAATACTAAAACCTGATATCTGGTATCTCAAAACCGGATTCCAAAATCTCAATTTAAAGCAGTATCTTGTTTACACAAATTGTTACTATGGTTCCGGAACTCAGACAGGCTTATAATGCGGCATTTACCGATGAAAAATTCCAGGGTTTTGTACAGGCATTGAACAGGTATCGCACTCCGATCCAGTTCCGCATTGCCGAAACGCCTGTTTTTGTTCCCCGGAGTTTTTCCCGGCAAATGATTGATGCCTGCGAGCAGATCGTGGATGTATTGACCCAACCGGATTTTAAGGAAAAAACGGAACGGGCGATACCGGAAAACTTCCGGGTTCCCCGGGAAAACACCCACCCGCATTTTATTGCCTTCGATTTTGGCGTTTGCCGGAATGCCTCCGGCGGGCTGGAGCCGCAGCTGATCGAAATGCAGGGCTTCCCCACCCTGTTTGGTTACGAGGTATTGCTGGACGACGTCTTCAATACACATTTCGGCATTCCGCCGGGATATTCTTCCTACCTGGGCGGGTTAAACCGGGAAACCTACCTGGAACTGTTCCGGAAGATTGTAGTGGCCGGGGAAGACCCGGAAAACGTGATCCTGCTGGAGATCTTTCCGCAGCAGCAAAAAACCAATATCGATTTTTACTGTACAGAAGACTACCTGGGCATAAAAATGGTATGCATTACCGAACTGATCAAAAGAGGAAACCAGTTGTTTTATCTCAAAGACGGAAAGGAAACGCGTATCAAACGGATCTATAACCGGGTGATCTTCGATGAGCTGCAACAGCAGGAAGCCGCCATACAGGAAAAAGCAATGGTCCTGTTTGAAGATCTGGACCTGGAATGGGTTACACACCCCAACTGGTTTTACCGGATCAGCAAATTCACCCTCCCCCTGATCCAGCATCCCAATATACCGGAGACCCGTTTTCTGAATGATGTAAAAGTAATTCCTGAAGACCTCGGGCACTATGTACTAAAACCGCTGTTCTCTTTTGCCGGCCAGGGCGTGGTGATTGACGTAACCCCCGGCGATATCAGCGCTATTAAAGACCCGGAGAACTGGATCCTCCAGAAGAAGGTGGAATATGCGGCCGTTATTCAAACCCCCGACGAACCGGCTAAATCGGAAATACGCATTTTTTATTTTTGGGAGGAAGGTGCTCCGCGGCCCCGGCCGGTGAATAACCTGGCACGGTTAAGTAAAGGAAAAATGATCGGCGTACGTTTTAATAAGGACAAAACCTGGACGGGCGGCGGCTTTGCATTGTTTGAACAATAAAACCGGCGGTTTCAACCTTTATAGAACAGGATATAGCGCCCCCTAGCGGTAAAAGCTTAACCGCAACGAATGCAAAGAAATCCGGATACGTTCTGCTATCTTCCTATAACGACCTTTGCCCCCCTTGCGGCCTTAGCGGTAAAAACCCAACCGCAATGATCGCAAAGAACCCGCAATGAATGCAAAGAAATCCGGATACGTTCCGCTATCTCCTATAGCGTCCTTTGCGGACCCCTTGCGCCCCTAGCGGTAAAAAACCAACCGCAACGATCGCAAGGAAATCCGGATACGTTCTGCTATCTTCCTATAACGACCTTTGCACCCCTTTGCGGCCTTTGCGGTAAAATTCCAACCGCAACGATCGCGAGGAAATCCGGATACATTCTGCTATCTTCCTATAACGACCTTTGCACCCCTTTGCAGCCTTAGCGGTAAAACCCAACCGCAACAATCGAAGAAACTCAGATACGTTCCGCCATCTTCCTATAGCGACCTTTGCCGCCCCTCGCGGCCTTAGCGGTAAAAGCCCAACCGCAACGATCGCAAAGAAATCCGGATACGTTCCGCTATCTTCCTATAGCGTCCTTTGCGGTAAAAACCCAACCACAATGATCCAAAGAAATTCAGATACGTTCTGCTATCTTCCTATAACGACCTTTGCACCCCTTTGCGGCCTTAGCGGTAAAATTCCAACCGCAACGAATGAACGCACTCCTTGCCGGCAACATCTCATTGAAAACATCTTCGCTGCAAAAATTTTAAATTCCTTATTTTAGATTTTATATTCTTTGATCCATTATGAGCCTCTTCTCATTTAGAAAAAAACAAAAGGTCATCGGCCTCACGCTTTCCGGTGGCGGCATGCGCGGCGTAGCACATATCGGCGTATTAAAAGCATTGGAGGAGTTTGGCCTTAAACCGGGCATTATATCCGGAAGCAGCGCAGGTGCAATTATCGGAGCCTTTTATGCAGCCGGCTTTTCTCCCCGGCAAATGCAGGAGATCGTGATCAGGACCTCTTTTTTCTCCCGGTCTTCGTTCCGCCTGGGCACTACCGGTATCTTCAATACGGTCTTTTTACAACGGCTCTTTAAAGAATCGTTTCCCGACGATAATTTTAACGTTCTTAAAACACCGTTGTATGTAGCGGCAACCGAAATCACCCATGGCAGAACGGAATATTTTTCCGATGGCAAGCTCTTCCAGGCACTGCTGGCATCCGCAAGCATTCCTTATATCTTTCCCCCGATCCGGATCGGCAGTAAAGTATATATGGATGGAGGCATCCTGAATAACTTTCCCATTGAACCCATTTATAACAAATGTGATGTGCTTATCGGTTCGCATGTAAACTCATTGATGTACGATGACATGCAAAAAATAAGTGCCCGCAAAGTATTTGACCGGGTGGTGCACCTGGCCATCGGTAAATCCGTGTATTCAAAAGCGCACGCCTGCGATCTGTTCTTTGATCCGCCCGGCATGACGCAATTCAGCCTTTTTGATAAAAGAGGAATCCCCCAGATGCTGGAGATTGCCTATAAAAACGCCGTTCGGATTTTGGAGGAGAAGGGATACAGGAGCCAAACTCCTAATGCCAGGCACTAAATGCTCTATTCCGGAACGTAATCAACTGATGGATGAAAGCTGTTTCAAGTTCAAGGTTTAAAGTTTCACATTAGATCCGTTTTATACGCGATGATCTATCGGCTATTTACGGCTATGCTTGCGGGACATACAGACGGGGGGACTATGAAGTTATTTCAGGTTTAGCGTTCCTGGCGTGCCCACCGTGGGATAAATTTATATCCCCGTACGTAATCAGCTGAAAGCTGAAGACTGATGGCTGAAAACGAATACTCCTCTCCCAATTCTGCACTATGGTTACATTAAAAGCCGGCCGATTATTTGTTCGGCAATCTGCGATGATTTAGCTTTGCCACCAATGAAATGGTTCCTGTTTCTTTTTGGGTTTTACCTGTTATCGCTTACCGCCGTACCTTGTTCGGATGGCGGTGACACCTGCAATGGCAGCGATGCAGTGGCAACCCTTCAAACAGCAGCATACAGTCATACGCATACCACCGAACATTGCACACCGCTTTGTTTGTGCAATTGCTGCAGTTCTGTTGTGGCAAAAATTCCCCTGCCACCCGCCGTTACGCCCGGAGCCGGTATTTCCCCCGGTTTTAAGACCACCCTTTACGCAGACCAGTACCTGGCTGGTTTTAAAGCCCGGATCTGGCAGCCGCCCAAACCTGTGTGCTGATTCCTTTAGTGACGGACCTACCCCGTAAGCCCCTGTTATGTTTATATGTATACGGATGCATACTGCACAATCCTTTGTGCCGTTTGCAGCAGCACCGTCGCTTCCCCTGTTTTAAAGATGCCCTAAAGGCCTCCCCGTCTTTTATCATTAAATTCTATTCATGTGTTAGAAAAAATCATACGTTTCAGCATACAGAATAAGCTCGTTATTGCCGTATGCACGCTTGGTCTGATCATATGGGGTATCTGGAGCGCCAGCAAACTACCAATCGATGCGCTTCCGGACATTACCAATAACCAGGTGCAGATCATCACCCAATCTCCCACCCTGGCGGCCCAGGAGGTAGAGCAGTTTGTAACCAGTCCTATTGAACGGGTGATGGCAAACCTGCCCAACGTGGTAGAGATGCGTTCTTTTTCCCGCTTTGGATTGAGCGTAATCACCATCGTGTTTAAAGACAATGTAGACATTTATTTTGCCCGGCAGCTCATCGGCGAAAAACTGAAGGACGCCGAAAAACAGATCCCCGAAGGTATGGGCAGCCCGGGCATTGCACCTGTAACCACCGGTTTGGGAGAAATCTATCAGTACGTGCTGCACCCCGGAAAAGGCAGCGAGCAAAAGTATACACCGATGGACCTGCGTACGCTACAGGACTGGATCGTGGCGCGCCAGCTGGCCGGCATTGAAGGTGTAGCCGAAATCAGCGGTTTCGGGGGTATTACCAAACAGTATGAAGTCAGTTTGAACCCCGACCGGCTGCAGGCGATGAACATTACGATACCGGAGGTGGTGACAGCCCTTGAAAAAAACAACCAGAATACCGGAGGTGCCTATATCGATAAAAAACCCAATGCCTATTTTATCAGGGGCATCGGCATGGCGCGTGATTTCCGGGATATCGAAAACATGGTGATCAAAACCGCTGCCAACGGCGTTCCGGTGCTGATCCGGGATGTGGCCACCGTACAGTTTGGATCGCCACCCCGTTACGGAGCACTTACGTATAATGGCGAAAAAGAAGTGGTGGGAGGAATTGTGCTGATGCTGAAAGGTGCCAACAGCAATGACGTGGTAAAGCGCGTAAAAGAGCGGATGGTATCCATCCAGCAGTCATTACCCGCAGATGTGGAAGTGGAACCTTTTCTGGATCGCAGTGCATTGGTAAACCGGGCCATCGGTACGGTAGAAAAAAACCTGATCGAAGGTGCCCTGATCGTAATTTTTGTATTGCTGCTTTTCCTGGGGAACCTGCGTGCCGGGCTTATTGTAGCTTCCGCTATTCCCCTCTCCCTCCTGTTTGCGCTCGGCATGATGAACCTCTTTGGGGTAAGCGCCAACCTCATGAGCCTGGGAGCTATCGATTTCGGACTCATCGTGGACGGTGCCGTGATCATTGTAGAAGCCACGCTGCATCATCTTTACAGTAAAAAGCGGATGCAGCGGCTGACCCAGCAACAAATGGATTCGGAAGTATACCAAGCCGCTTCTAAAATAAGGAGCAGTGCGGCTTTTGGAGAAATCATCATTCTTATTGTTTATCTGCCCATTCTTACCCTTGTAGGCATTGAAGGGAAAATGTTCCGTCCTATGGCGCAAACAGTAAGTTTTGCCATCCTGGGAGCCCTGCTGCTTTCCCTCACTTATATTCCCATGATGTGCGCGCTGTTTCTTTCGAAAAAAGGCGCACAGAAGGAAACCTTTTCCGACCGGATGATGCAACGGTTGCAACGCTTTTATCACCCGATACTGCAAAAAACACTTCGTGTTAAAAAAAGCGTGGTGGGCATTGCCCTCGTATTATTTGCCGGTGCCCTGTTTTTATTTACACGTATGGGCGGCGAATTTATTCCCAGTCTGGAGGAGGGCGACTATGCCATAGAGTTTGGCCTGCCGCAGGGTACCTCGCTGGCGCAAACCATTGAAACGGCTTTCCAGGCCGAAAAAATACTACGCTCGTTTCCCGAGGTAAAAATGGTTGTGGGCAAAACCGGATCCGCAGATGTAGCAACAGACCCCATGCCCATGAACGCATCGGATCTGATCGTAGTAATGAAAGACAAAAGCGAATGGACCACTACAAAGGACTATACAAAAATGGCAGCGCTGATGAAGGAGAAGCTGGAAACATTGCCTGGTGTTATTGCCGAGCCCAGTCAGCCCATTCAAATGCGGTTTAATGAACTGATGACAGGTATTAAGCAGGATGTGGCCGTGAAGATCTTTGGAGAAAACCTGGATACCCTGCTGGAACAGGCACAGAAAGTTTCAAAGGCCATCAGCAATATAAAGGGTGTATCATCTCCCCAGATCGAACGGATCGCCGGACTGCCCCAGATCACGATTGAATATGACCGCGCGCGCATTGCCAGCTATGGGTTGAATATTGCCGACATCAATAGTGTGGTAACCACCGCCTTCGCAGGCACAGCAGCGGGTGTGATTTTTGAAAACGAACGGAAATTTGACCTTGTGGTGCGTGTAGACAGCGCCTACCGGAGCTCGCTCGAAAGTGTGGCGTCCCTGTTTGTTCCAACGCCGGCCGGTCACCAGGTACCGCTTTCCGAACTGGCGGCCGTTGCCTTTAAAGAAGGACCGGCACAGATCACCCGGGAAGATGCCAAACGCCGGATCGTGATCGGGTTCAATGTGCGCAACCGGGATGTAGAAAGCGTTGTGGAAGATATACAGCAATTGCTGAAGCAACCCCGGTTTCAGCTGCCGGCAGGTTATTATACAACCTTCGGTGGTACGTTTCAAAATCTAAAAGAAGCATCCGCCCGTTTACAGATCGCCGTTCCGATAGCCTTACTGCTCATATTTGCCTTATTGTATTTTACGTTCCATTCTGTAAAACAGGCCTTGCTGATTTTTACGGCCATTCCATTAAGTGCTATTGGTGGCGTTTGCGCCCTGGCATTACGCGGCATGCCCTTCAGCATCTCCGCCGGTGTAGGCTTTATTGCCCTGTTTGGCGTAGCCGTGCTCAACGGAATTGTGCTGGTGGGTACGTTTAACCAGTTAAAAACGGAGGGAGAACGGGACATTTACCGGCGTGTGATCACCGGCGCCATGACGCGTTTACGTCCCGTTCTCATGACAGCGGCCGTTGCCTCCCTGGGTTTTTTACCCATGGCATTGAGCCAGGGCGCGGGTGCCGAGGTGCAGCGTCCGCTGGCTACAGTGGTAATCGGCGGACTCATCTCCGCAACCCTGCTTACATTGATCGTGCTTCCCTGTCTTTACCTCTTGTTTAACCGGAGCGAAATACGAAGCAGTACCACACCGGGAGATGCTTCCCTTCCTGTTAATCCCGAAAATTAAAATCATGAAACGGATTCTACATCCATATATACTTTCTTTCGGCTTGCTATGCATGGGAAGCCTGCCCGTTGCTGCACAGCGCGTCACCATTGATGAAGCCCTGGCTACCGCAGGCGCCAATCTTGAGTACGATGTAAATAAAGCGGAACTGAAAAAAGCCAATGCACTTGCAAGAACGGCAAAAGGGCTGGCAAACACCGGTATCTTTGCAGAAAATGAAGACCTGCAACTCGGCAATGCCCGCGGTGTTTTAAAGATCGGCATAAGCCAAAGCCTGGAATGGCCCGGGGTTTACAAAGCCCGCCAGCAGTATTTTAAAGAGCAGGCCCGGTATTATGAAATGAATACCGCCGCGATAGCAGTACAATTAAAAAAAGACGTACGGAAAGCCTACTACCAGCTTTGGTACCTGCAGGACCGTTATCATTTATACAACCAGCTAGACAGTACTTACCGTGCATTGTTACAGGCAGCCACGCTGCGGTACCAAAAGGGAGAAGCCGCCGGCATTGAAAAGATTGCGGCTGAAATGCGGTTTAAAGAACTGCAGGCACAGGCAAAGGAGGTACAGAACGAAATGCGTGTACAGCAACAACAGCTGATGCTGCTGTTGAACACCGAACAGTTCCTGCTGCCCCTGGATGCTCCGTTGCAAAAACTGCTGCTTCCCGGCGGGGAGAACGGGCAGTCGCATCCGTTGCTGACGCTTCAGCAGCAAAATGTAACCATCGCCGCCTCCAATATCCGGGTGCAAAAGAATGCCGTAAAACCGGAGTTCTCCGGGCGCTTTTTTTCGCAGGCACTGTATGGGATGAAAAACCCATATTCAGGATTTTCTGTTTCGGTAGGTATTCCGATTTTTAGTGCAGGAGCCAATAAACAAAAAATGCTTGCAGCGCAGGCTGAAATGGAAGCCCAGCAAAAGACCCTGGAATGGCAGGCACAAAAAATGGAGCATCAAAAACAACAGGCCCTTACAGAAACTGCACAGGCAGATGCCTTATTGCAATATTATGAAGACAGCGGTTTGCACCAGTCAGCTGCCATTATTAAAGCCGCTACAATCGGCTATAAAGGCGGTGAGATCAGTTTTATGGAATTAACGCAATACCTGAGCCAGGCAACGGATATGCAAAAAAATTATCTGGATGCCCTGAACCGGTATAACCAGGCCGTGATCCAGTATTTATATTTCATTCATCAATAATCCAACCACATGCTAAAACAAATTTATATATCATCTGTAGTATTGGCCGCCTGCCTTTTTGTAGCCTGTAACGGTAAACCCGAGCCGGTAGCCGGAGAACAGGGAGCCGCCGAAACAGAAGTCCATGCAGAAGATGGTGTATCCATGACGGCCGACCAGATCAGCTCCATCGGGCTACAATTGGGACCTATTGAAAACAAAGAACTGTCCAATACTGTAAAGGCCATGGGCATGCTTACCGTACCCAATGAGAACAAGGCCTTTGTTACCCCTTTATCCGGAGGCACGGTGCGCACCCTCAACGTGCGGCCCGGAGCATTTGTAAATAAGGGCCAGGTACTGGCCATCATTGTAAACCCGGACCTCATCCCCCTGCAACAACAGCTCCAGCAGCTCAATGCCCAGATACAGCTTGCAGAGCTGGAAGTAACCCGTCAGCAGGATCTGTATAAAGGAAACGCTGCACCGCTAAAGAATTACCAGCGGGCCAGTACCGAATTAAAAACCCTGCGCAGCCAGCGTACCGGTATTGAGCAGCAGCTCAGTGCGATGGGCGCCGGCCGTTCGTTCTCCGCCACCTTACCGGTGCGCTCGCCCATCAGTGGTACGGTAAGCAAGGTAATGGCACAAATTGGCAGCAATGTTTCGGTAAGCGCCCCCATTGCGGAAATTGTGAATAATTCCCAGATTCACCTCGACCTGAACGTATATGAAAAAGACCTGCCCCTGATCAGCGTGGGACAGGTCATTCATTTTACGCTGACCAACAACCCGGGTAAGGAATACGATGCAAAAGTGTTTTCGATCGGAACTGCGTTTGAGGGAGATACGAAATCGGTGCCCGTGCATGCATCCGTAACAGGTGAAAAAACCGGGCTGATCGATGGAATGGGCGTAACCGCAAATATCAGTCTGAATACCCGTACCGCCCCGGCCGTTCCGGATGCATCACTGGTCAATTTCCAGGGTAAGGATTATATTTTCATTGTAGCAACCGATAAACCCAAACACGGGGCCGACGAACATGCGCAGCATGAAAAAGGCCATACGGAGGAAACGCATTTCACGATGATCCCTGTAGCCTGCGGGGTTTCGGATGTAGGGTATACACAAATTACCCCGCTGGCCAGCATACCACCCGATGCAAAAGTGGCCGTAAAGGGAGCGTTCTTCCTGCTGGCAAAAATGACCAATACGGAAGGACATGCACATTAAACGCCTCCGGGTAAATGATGCGCAGCTCAGCGTTCAGCTTTTAACCGCAGGAAATGCGAGGATTTCGGCTGGAATATTTCTGTTTCAATCGTTGCAGTCACATTTAAACGCAAAGAAAAAGATATTTATCACTTTCATGCTCCTGGCGCGCTTAACAATAAAAATTAAAACCGCAGGGAGCCAAGGGACACACAAGGTGCGCAAGGACAACTACCATAACGACCTTCGTTGCGGCCTTTGCGGATCCATAGCGTACTTTGCGGTTCAGTTTTAAACCGCCAAGAGCGCAAGGTTTTTCGCAAGGTTCGCGAAGATAACTAACCCCAATACCCCCGTTGCGATCTTTGCAGATTCGTTGCGTACTTTGCGGTTCAGTTTAAACCGCCGGGGGCGCAAGGTTTTTTCGCCAGGGGCGCTATAGTATTTATACTGCTCACCACGTATTCTTTGCGACACCTTAACAACAAGAGATGCAGGGACTTCGTAAGGTACAAAAGAGATATCTTATCACCTTCCTCCTCCTGGCGCGCTTAGCGGTAAAATTCATTGCTATGTATTTATTTACTAAATGTCGTAATTACCCCCTTATATTGTCAGATCTCTCATTCTTTAAAAAGCGCAGACCTTTTTAGCTTTGTATAGCTATAAAAAAGAAACGATGTTGCTACAAAATAAAAATGCAGTTATCTACGGCGCCGGGGGCTCCCTTGGCGGAGCCATTGCGCAGGCCCTTGCAAAAGAAGGGGCGCATGTATTTGTAACCGGTCACCGCGAGGCCCCGGTACAGGCAGTAGCTGCCACGATCAACAATGCCGGAGGAAAAGCTACGATGGCCGTTGTGGACGGGCTGGACGAGTCGTCTGTAAATGAGCACCTGCTACAGGTTGCAGCAACCGCCGGTACAGTAGATATTTCTATGAACCTCATCGGGCTTGAGGATACTCAGGATATTCCGTTAAGCGCCATGAACCTGGAAGATTTTCTGCGACCGATTCAACGCGCCATGCGTTCCCATTTCATCACAGCAACAGCTGCCGCCCGGATCATGCAGCAACAGCGTTCCGGGGTGATCCTTTCGCTTACCGCTACACCCGGCGGCATCGGTTACCCGTTAACCGGCGGTTTTGGCCCCACCTGCTGTGCCATCGAAAGCTTTTCAAGAAACCTGGCCTCAGAATTGGGTCCCTATGGCATCCGTGTGGTCAATATCCGCTCGGCCGGCTCCCCGGATTCGGAGGTATTCCGCAACTTTGCTGCCATGTATCCGGCGGTATCAGATGCCGTACTGGGCAATATGCGCAACGACACCATGCTAAAAGCATTGCCGCTGATGCAGGATATTGCCGACGCCGCCGTGTTTCTTTGTTCCGGCAAGGCATCCCGGATCACCGGAACCACCCTCGATCTTACCGTGGGTACCACCAGCGCTTTAAATTATCACTTTCAACAACCGGTTGCCGGCAGCAACCTGGTACAGGACGGCGGTTCCGGCCAATCCTTTTTTAATCCCCAGTACCAATAAATATTAAACAGCGGGCACGGGTTTCCCGCAACAGCGCAAAAAGACTGCAGTACAGCGTTCTTCTATACATTGACTTCCTGTTAGAAATAACGTTCAAGCAGCACACCGTAGGTAAACAACAGGTTTTCTTTACGCGTCCGGTTAATGCGGTTATAATTCAACCGGGTTGATAAAGAAAGCCATTTTACGAGTTTAAGGTTCAGCCCCAGCTGGCAGGTAACGATGTAATCATCGATGCGCTTTAACGATGGCTGCCAGAATGAAGTGCTTTCAAAAGAAAGCGCATGGTACGGATGCCACCGCAGCTGCAGGCGCAGCGAGTTCCGGAAGGTGTGGTACCGCTCACGGGTACTATCGGTAGGTGCAATAGCGCTTTGTTCAAACAAAATACCGTCACTGACCCTCAGATACAGCAACCCGTTATCGATCAGTTTATACGCCCCTCCCAGTCCGGCCTGGAACTGGCTGTTGATCCGTAAGGAATAACTGCTGGTATAGGCTGCAAGTCCCCAGTAATTCAAGCGGGAAGCCGTATCCCGGTAAATATTAAAATCGAGCGCAGTGGCCACATCATTATTGGTGATACCCTCTTTATTTTGTCCATAGATCCAGGCAGCATTTGCATTGAGCTCCGACTTCCGTTTATAGAACCGGTATTTTAATGCGTTATTCAAAAGATAATTCTTACTGCCGGAAGACTGGTTCAGCGTACCCGATAAACCCGCATTCAGGTAATGATGGATCGAATCATTAAACTGCGCAGCAGCCATCTGTGATAGCCACAAAAACAATACTATTAAACAACACCTGCCCATAGTTACGAAAATAAGACCGAATCTTTTAAATGAGGCCTCTTTCCTATCCGCAGCGTCCCCTGCGGGAGACACTGCGGGGAACAGTGACACCAACCATTTAAAGTAAAACCGCTTCTACAAGACATTACAGCTCGGCCTTCCTTTCCACGTCTCCTGCAAGGGACATGGAAAGCTGTATTCCTATCCGCAGCATCCCCTGCGGAGACACTGCGGGGAACAGTGACACCAACCATTTAAAGTAAAACCGCTTCTACAAGACATTACAGCTCGGCCTTCCTTTCCACGTCTCCTGCAAGGGACATGGAAAGCTGTATTCCTATCCGCAGCATCCCCTGCGGAGACACTGCGGGGAACAGTGACACCAACCATTTAAAGTAAAACCGCTTCTACAAGACATTACAGCTCGACCTTCCTTTCCACGTCTCCTGGAAGGGACGTGGAACGCTGTATTCCTATCCGCAGCATCCCCTGCGGGAGATACTGCGGGGGAACAGTGACACCAACCATTTAAAGTAAAACCGCTTCTACAAGACATTACAGCTCGACTTTCCTTTCCACGTCTCCTGGAAGGGATGTGGAAAGCTGTATTCCTATCCGCAGCGTCCCTGCGGGAGACACTGCGGGGAACAGTGAACCCGGCCTTCCTTTCCACGTCTCACGGAAAGGACGTGGAAAGCTGTATTCCTATCCGCAGCATCCCCTGCGGAAAACACAAGCAGGGAAACTCTTAAAAATCATTACATTTGAGCACAGGTAACTGAATGTAAAAATGTTGTAATGGTAGTACCAGAGATTTATCGCGAAAAATCCCCGTTGTCTGAAAAAGATTGCTTTGTTGTATTTGACCGCCGCAAATCCAGTTTTACCTTTCCTGTTCACGTGCATCCTGAATTTGAACTGAATTTTGTAGATGGTGCAGCGGGGGCACAGCGCATCATCGGCGATTCTGTAGAAAGCATTGGTGAAAAGGACCTGGTGCTGATTGCCAACCCCGAGCTGAAGCATGCCTGGAAAGACGGCGGCTGCAGCTTTACCAATATCCACGAGATCACCATACAGTTTCATCCGCAGCTGGTTGAGCAGTACCTGAATAAAAACCAGTTCCGGAGCATTCAGCGTCTTTTTGAACGGGCGGCCAAGGGCTTGTGTTTTGGCGCGGCTACCATCGACAGGATCCAGCCGCTGCTGCACATCATCACCATGGAAAATGACGGCTTTTATTCCGTTATGCGTTTGCTGATCCTTTTGCACGAGTTATCAAAAGCCGAGGATTGCCGCGAGCTTTCCAGCGGTGCCCCTCCCGAAATTACCCGGAGCGCCGAACGCTTCAACCGGCTTCAGGACTATGTGAGCCAGCATATCACCGACATGATCCGCCTCTCCGATGCCGCTGCCCTGCTGAATATGAGCCGCTCTACCTTTTCCCGTTTTTTGCAAACCCAAACCGGCATGAGCTTTACGGATTACCTGCTCGATTTCCGGATCAATGTTGCCATGCGGAAGCTTAAAGGCACCGCAACGATCCAGGATGTAGCCGACCAGTGTGGGTTCAACAGCATCTCTTATTTTTACCGCGTATTTAAAAAAGCAAAAGGTGTAACGCCCGCCGAATTCCGTAACAATTTCAAAAAACAACAGGTGATCGTGTGAGTCCGTTGCACGCAGCGGCGCAAAGGTGCTGCGAGCGCGGCGCTACATCGCTTTGTGTGTCTTTGTGCCCTTTCCCGCGGCGTCTCCCGAAGGGGACGCTGCGGACACACAACAGTGCAAAGAAGCAGCGTGCTATATCGCTTTATGCTTCCTGTGCCTTTCTGCCTTAGTGATTCCGGATCGCACGCAACGGCGCAAAGAAGCAGCGAGCGCAGCGCTATATCGCTTTTTGTGTCTTTGTGCCTTCCTTTCCCGCAGCGTCTCCCGAAGGGGACGCTGCGGGCACACATGAGCCAATTATTCAACCCGGATGAACCAATCGTTCAATAAATATTCCTTCAGCAGACGTAAAACACCTATCCGTCTAAAGAATCCCAGTCCCTGATTCAGCACAAATTTACTGTTCTTATTGCTTTATTCCCCATTAAAACAACCGCTTTCCCGGGCCGATATCCGGTTAGCCCTCCCCCTGTTCATCCTTATAAAAAGAATGCATTGTTCAATGAAGTTGATGCCATTGTGAAATACTCCTGCGGGCGTTTCAGTTAGTTTTACCCTCTAATTTTTTTACCAAACAAGCCATATGTATGAAAAAAATACTACTCATACTGCTTTTAGGAGCCATTAGCCACCTTACGTGGGCACAGCAAGTACTACAGATTAAAGGAACGGTACGGGATAAGAATAACAATCCCCTGCCGGGCGCAACGGTAACCGTAAAAGGAACGGGAACCGCAACCGTAACCGACCAAAACGGAAACTTTATTTTAGATGCCGCCAGGGGTCAAACCCTGGAGTTTTCTTATGCCGGCATGCAAACCTCCGCAACTACCATTACCGGTACCAACGCCATTACCATATCGCTGCTCGAGAGCAACCAGATGGATGAAGTAGTGGTGATCGGATACGGTACTGTAAAGAAAAAAGATCTTACCGGGGCTGTTGCTACCGTAACAGGCAAGGATCTGCAGGCCAATTTGGCCAAGAGTGCAGCCGGCGCCCTTCAGGGCCGTATTGCCGGTGTAACGGTATCCAACGCCGGAGGACAGCCAGGTTCCGGTATGAGCGTTAACATCCGCGGATTAAGTTCGCTTGGCTCCAACACTCCGTTATACCTCATTGACGGTGTTTATGGCGATATCAACATGGTAGACCCGAATGACATCGAGTCCATCAACGTGTTAAAAGATGCTTCTGCAGCCGCAATCTACGGTTCACGCGCCGCTAATGGTGTGGTGCTCATTACTACAAAAGGAGGAAAGAAAGCAGCGCCACCCACCATCAGCGTAAATGCCTATACAGGCGTACAAAGCATCACCAAAAAACTGGACCTGATGGACGCGCCGCAATGGAAGGCGTTTCAGAAGGAATATGGCTATCTGCCTACAGAGGCGGCAGATTTTAACAGTAATACCAACTGGCAGAACGAGGTCTTTCGCACAGCACCGGTAAACAAAATCAATGTTGATGTTTCCGGCGGTGGCGAGCGGTCTACCTACAGTGTTTCGGCCGGCTATCTCGACCAGGACGGAATCCTGATGACCACCGGGTATAAAGCCTTTAACATCCGTGCAAAGAACACCTTCAGTTTTTTCAATAATCACTTCCGCTTGGGCAATACCTTCCTTATAAAATCGGGCGACCTCAAATCTTCGGATATGGCCATCACCGATATCCTGCGGCAGAACCCGCTCCTGGCTATATATGATCCAACCATCACCGGAGGTTATGCCACCTACGCCGGATGGATGAAAAATCTCGAAAACCCCGTGGGCTACCTGAATTTGCACAACCGGCACAATTATCAAACAGACATCCTGGTAAATGCGTATGCCGAAGTAGACCTGTTTTTAAAAGGTTTAAAATATAAATTCAACTTAGGGGTTAACCGTACCAACGGCCGCAGTTATAATAAAAGTGAGGCCTATGTGTATGGCAGTGCGCTTAACAAATCGTTGCTGTCTGAAGGTACCAGCGCCAATAACCAGTGGTTAGCCGAAAACACCCTGCATTACGACCGTGATTTTGGCAAACACAATATTTCCTTTTTAGCCGGTTACTCTGCCCAGGAAAATGCCATCCGCTCTTTTGGAGCCAGCCGCACCGATCTGCCTGCAGGAACCGACGCTATCGATGCAGGATCTCCCACCCAGCAAACAACTTCCGGAAATCTGCAGGAAGCAGCGCTGATCTCCCAGTTCTCCCGGTTGATCTACAGCTATGACAACCGCTACCTCTTTACCGCCTCCGTGCGCCGCGATGGATCTTCACGCTTTGCGGACGGACACCGCTATGGTGTATTTCCGTCGATCGCCCTTGGCTGGAATCTGATGAATGAAAAATTCTTTGAAGCCGCCAAAGACAAGGTGAACGAACTGAAGATCCGCGCCAGCTATGGTAAGCTGGGCAACCAGGAAATTGCCAACTACAGTACACAAAGTGTTGCTGTATATGGCATCAACTACATTCAGGGCGGTACCTGGTGGCAGGGCGCCAGCACCGGTATTAACTGGGTTTCGCCAAGAAACCTTACCTGGGAAGAAACCGTTACCAGCAATATTGGTGTGGACCTGGCCTTCCTGAAAAACAAACTCACCATCAATGCCGATTACTATACCCGGGAAACAAAGAACATCCTGTTGTATATTAACCAGGCACCTTCTGCAGGGCTTGGTGGCCGGCCCTATATGAATGCCGGTAACATCAGCAATAAGGGCTTTGAATTTGCCGCCAATTACCGTAATTCCATCGGTGAACTCAGCTACAGTATCGGCGCCAATGCCTCTACGGTTAAAAACGAGGTAACAGCCGTAACAGTGGGCAATGTTCAGCAATTTGAAGGATATAATCCACAGGGCGAAGGAGTCATCACCTGGGCAAAAGTAGGCTACCCGATCGGCGGGTTCTGGGTCATCAAAACAGACGGCCTCTTTCAGTCCGACGCCGACGTACAGGCATACAAAGATGCCAAAGGCAACGTGATCCAGCCGAATGCAAAAGCCGGGGATATCAAATTCATCGATTTCAACGGAGACGGCACCATTACCAATGACGACCGTCAGTATGTAGGCAGCGCCTTCCCCAAACTGGCCTATGGCATCCGGGGTAATGTCCTGTACAAAGGCATTGATCTGGGCTTTTTCTTTGATGGCATGTACGGTAACAAGATCTACAACTATACCCGCGCACGGATCGAATCGACCAATGAAGTGAACAACCATTCTACCAGCCTGCTAAATTCATGGACGCCGACCAATACCAATACGGACATCCCCCGCTATACGCGGCAGGACCCCAATGACAACAAACGCCGCGTAAGCGATCGCTGGATCGAAGATGGAGCGTTCTTCCGCTTAAAGACCATTGAACTGGGCTATACATTACCGGCCCAATGGCTGAGCAAAGCAACATTGAAAACGGGACGGGTGTATTTGGCGGCCGACAATTTGTTTACCGCAACAAAATACAAAGGATACACACCCGACCTTGGACAAAATGACGGACAAAACTCGGGCGGCTCCGGTGCATTGACCGGCGGTACCGACCACGGCCGTTTTCCGCTGGCCCGCACCATCATTTTTGGCATCCAGGCAAATTTCTAAGGCGGTATGAACTTTTTCAAAACAACTCTTATTTCTTAAAAACGATATAAATGAAGACTTCAATAAAAAACTGGTCGGTTGCAACAGCGCTTCTGCTTGCTTTGGGAGGCTGCAAACCGAGCTTCCTGGACCGGGTAAATCCTAATTTGCCGGTTGAAGAAACCTATTGGAAAACAGAATCAGATGCCCAGGCTGCCATCGCTACCATCTATTCGCCCATCCGGGGCCAGATGTATGGCTATTACGGGGGATACACCGGCTGGCATACCATGAACCGGGCAGATGATATCTGGTTCTTTTCCGGAGAAGAGCAATTTAGCTGGGAGTATGCCAACTTCACCAACACTGCCGGTACGGCTGAAAGTGAATTTGGCCGGCTATATACCGGCGTAAACCGGGCCAATGTATTCCTGAAAAACATTTCCCGGGTAGCCATGGATGAAGAAAAGCGCAAGCAACTCATCGGGGAAGCCAGCTTCATGCGCGGCATTTATTATTTTTTGCTGGCATCCAACTTTGGCGATGTGCCCCTGCGCCTGCTTCCTGCCGAGGATGATCCCGATGGTTCCAATAAGCCGGCTTCACCGGAAGCCGAGGTATGGAAACAGGTTGCGGAAGATTTTAAAACCGCTAAGAACAACCTGCCGGTTACAAGGCCCGCCGCAGAAGCCGGAAGAGCCACCAGGGGTGCCGCAATCGCCTTCCTGGGTAAGACCCTCGTGTATATGAAAAATTATCCGGAGGCAGAAACCGAGCTGAAAGCATTACTGGGGGCTCCTTATACCTACGACCTTACCGAAGATTTTGAAGACAATTTTAAAGAAACCACAGAGCTGAACAAAGAATCGGTTTTTGAGCTTCAGTATGATGGCAAATACGGCTCCGGCAGCTGGGGTGCCGAATGTGCTACCTGTACACAAGGCTTTGTAATCCCCAACTTTGCCGGCCCTGCAGAAACGGGCGCCTGGTTTAAATGGATGCCCGGCGCATCGGTGGTAAGAGACTTTATTGCCGAAGAACGCCCCGCAGGCTCCGATACCCGTTTTGACAAACGGATGTACACCAGCTTTTTTTGGAAATACTCCGATTATAATGATAAGATTGCGGATGGTGCCTGGTTCGGCAACCAGTCGTTTGACAAAATGTGGGCCAACGCCTCCGGCAAACGTCAGCGCGGCGAGCCCGTATACCCTGTTATTGATGGTAAAACCGGCCGGTTCCTGATAAAAAAGTTCACCAACTTTTATAAAAATGTAGCCGGTGCCAACAGCATGTACGACCAGGCCAATCAGAACAATAATTTCCGGATGTTCCGTTTTGCAGAAGTATTGCTGCTGCATGCAGAAGCCTGTATCAGGAACGGGAATCTGCCCGATGCAATCGCTGATCTGAAGCGCATACGCAAACGCGCGGGTCTTAACGAAAACAAAACCTGGAACGGAGCCGATGCCCTGATGAATGAAGTTATCAAACAGAATGAGCTGGAATTCTTCTTCGAGGGGCACCGCTTCTTCGACCTGAAACGTACGTATCCCTATGCCCAAATGAAACAGATCTTTACCGATAATAAAAAACAAGGGGCCGAATACTTCCAGGCCAAACACTATTATCTCCCCATTCCAGAATCGGAACTGAATACCAATACCGCTATTCAGCAACATCCATTATGGCGGTAACCTGGTTTTATAAAGCGGTTTATTAAACGATTTCATAAGTGGCAGCGTTCAATGTATCTTCTTAGGTTTCCTCTTTCCTCCGGGTATGCTGCAAGGCGCCCGGAGGTTTTTAAGCAGCTGCGTTGCTCATTACCTGGTTTATTCTTTCTCCATCTAAAGTAACGGCCAGGATCAAATCCTATACATGATGACCATATCTGTCCGGTTAAAAACAGCATTCGGAAAAATCATACAACAGCAGGGCCTGTTATGGCTGCTGCTCCTGCTGTTCTCCTGCAGCCGCAAAAACGATACCCCTGTTGAAATTGCATCCAGGGCCTCCCTGCAGGCCAGGGCAGACAAAGGGGATCTTTTAAATGATGTTTCCAGAGCGGGCAACACCTATGTTTTTAATTTTGAAACAGGCCCTTTATCTGTTCCTGAACAGGAAATTACAGCAGTGGCTGCCGAGCCCGAACGCTGGAGAACCACACTCACCTTCAGCGACGGATCCACATTGATCATTCCTTCAAAAGGAACTTCACTGGATTTTATCATAGAAGACGTAAAACTCAATCCATCCGGGTACAACCCGCTGGCGGCAATGGTTTATTTGCGGCTGCCCGCATTGGGGCGGGTAAAAGTGACGGTACACGGGAAGAATGGCGAAGCCGGCACCATTGCTCATTTATTCCAGGAGCAGATGGAGCGACAGAGTATTCCCGTTTTTGGTTTGTATGCCAATTATGACAATAAGGTAGATCTGACCTTCACCGATAAGGACGGTAAAGAACGTGGCACCACACAAATCAGCATACGTACCGCTGCAATTCCTGTAACCGATTTCCCCATATTACAGGTCATAAAGACCGACCCTCTGAAAATGGAGCCGGGAATGAACCTCGTTAGCTATCCCGGCATGAGCGAGATCGATGTATCCCTTCCCTACATGTTAGACAACCAGGGGGAAATACGATGGTTATTGCTTTTGAAATCATCACCCGACCTGCAAAAACTTTCGGCCTCCATCGGGTTAAAACGTACAAAGAAAGGCACTTTTATTGCCGGTGATCAGATACAACAGCGGATTGTAGAGCTGGATATGTTTGGCAACCTGTTGCACCAGTGGGATCTGCAGAAGCTCGGTTACACGTTTCATCATGAAGTTACCGAAGCCACCAATGGTAATTTCCTGATTACCGTAACCAAGTCCGCCGCAAGGCTGAGGAACGGGCAGCCCCGCGTTAACGATCATATTATCGAACTCGATCCTGCGGGAGGTACCGTTGTAAAAGAATGGGATCTGACTACGCAGCTGGATTCTTCCCGTTACCAGAAACCAGACGGTATAACCCCGCCGGAATTTTCGCAAACCCCCAATAACTGGGCACATAACAATTCCATCGGGGAAATCGGCGGTAACCTGCTGGCTACGGCCCGTTACCAGGGCATTTTCAGCTTCACCCGCTCGGGCGCTGTCCGCTGGATCATTTCGCCCCATAAATACTGGAGCGCTCCATACCTGCCTTACCTGTTAAATCCGGTTGATAAAAACGGGCAGCCCATTACAGATCCGGATGTGATTGCCGGTGACGCGGCTACACCTGATTTCGACTGGCCGTGGGGGCCCCATACCCCGGTGGTACTCCCCAATAATAACATCCTTGTATTTGACAATGGTTATAACCGCAACTGGATTCCCAACAGCCTGCGCTCCGATAACTATAGCCGCGCGGTGGAATACAAGATCGATGAAAACAAAAAGACGGTACAACAGGTTTGGACCTATGGGCAGGCGCTGGGTGCAGAGGGCTTTGCCCAGGCGGTATCCGGTGTGCAGTACCTCAAACAGACCGGGCATATCCTGTTCTGCCCGGGATTGGGTGTTCGCACATCCCGCGGATACGGCGGAAGGATTGTGGAAATAGATCCCGTTACCAAAGCCGTAAGCTTTGAGATGGAAATAACCGCACCCAGTGGTACTGCATTTCACCGCGTAACCCGCATGCCGCTATACCCCGATACGCTCTGATAATGATCAAAAAAAGGTTCGTGCAAGAAAGACAGTAATTATGACAGAACATTTTCAGCAACGTTTGGAAACCATTATCCGGGAGCAGGAACTGCTGATTGCAAAAACCAATGTTCCGGTTGCCGATTATAACGGTATTGTGCGCAGATACCAGCATCCTGTAATTACCAGGAAGCACGTACCCATTTCCTGGCGCTATGACCTGGATCCCCGTACCAACCCGCTTTTTATGGAACGCATCGGCATCAACACCACGCTGAACGCCGGCGCCATCAAATGGAAAGGCCGGTACCTGCTGATGGTACGCGTGGAAGGTGTGGACCGTAAATCGTTTTTTGCCATTGCAGAAAGTCCCAACGGCATCGATCAGTTCTGTTTCTGGCCCCGGCCGGTATCACTGCCGGATCTTTCGCCTTCGGAAACGAATATCTACGACATGCGGCTTACCGCGCACGAAGACGGGTGGATTTACGGCATCTTTTGCAGCGAACGGCAGCATCCGGATGCGGCACCGGGCGACCTGGCTGCTGCCTTTGCCAGCTCCGGTATTGTACGCACCAAAGACTTTATACACTGGGAGCGGCTTCCCAATATACAGGCCTGCAGCCAGCAACGCAATGTGGTATTGCATCCCGAATTTGTGCAGGGGCAGTATGCATTTTATACCAGGCCGCAAGACAATTTTATCCTCGCAGGCAAGGGCGAAGGCATCGGCTGGGCCCTGGTAAACGATATCCGCAACCCGGTGATCCGGTCGGAAACGATCATCAACAACCGCCATTATCACACCATCAAGGAACTGAAGAACGGTGAGGGCCCCCCTCCCATTAAAACATCCGGGGGCTGGCTGCACCTGGCGCATGGTGTACGCAGCTGTGCTTCCGGTTTGCGTTACGTATTGTATGTATACCTCACGTCGCTGGAAGATCCTTCCGTGCTGATTGCCGAACCCGGCGGTTACCTGCTGGCGCCTGAAAATGAGGAACGAACCGGTGATGTATCCAATGTTTTATTCTCCAACGGATGGATTGCCGATGACGATGGCACCCTGTATATTTACTATGCATCCAGCGATACCCGGATGCATGTGGCGGTATCATCCACAGACCGGCTGCTGGATTACTGTTTGCATACCCCGCGCGACGGCTTCCGCTCCGCGGAATCGGTACGCCGGATCAATGAACTGATCGACAAAAACAACGCATTCCTGGAACAATATGCATAGCATATGCAGGCCAATGTTACGGGATGACCACCTGCAACGGACGCTGCAACAGGTCCGGATGCAAGCTGCTTTATGAAAATTCTTCAGGGAAGCCGATATTTGCGCATCTAACGATTAAAGGATAAATTATGTTGCATGAAGCTTGAATGGATCGATGCCCTGATTATTGTCTTATACCTGCTTACGATGGTCATTATCGGGCTGGTGCTCAAAAAAAAGGCATCGAAGAATATGGACACCTATTTCCTGGGGGGTAAAACCATGCCTTTTTACCTGCTGGGACTTTCCAATTCTTCGGGGATGTTTGATATCTCGGGCACCATGTGGCTGGTATACCTGGCCTTTACCTATGGTTTAAAAAGCCTTTGGATCCCGTGGCTATGGCCGGTGTTTAACCAGATCTTTATGATGGTGTATCTTTCCATATGGCTGCGCCGCTCCGGCGTACGCACCGGTGCGGAATGGATCCGCACACGGTTCGGGTATGGAAAAGGAGCCAACCTTTCCCATACCATTGTTGTACTGTACGCGGTTATTGGTGTAGTGGGATTCCTGAGCTATGGCTTTGTAGGGATCGGTAAATTCATAGAGGTATTCCTGCCCTGGAAAGCCGTGGCGCCCTATATTCCGTTCCGGATCGATCCGCGATATGCACCTCACGTGTATGGCATTTTCTTTACCTCCATTGCTACTTTTTATGGCATGCTGGGGGGCATGAAGGGTATCGTGTGGGGCGATGTAATCCAGTTTGTGATCAAAACAACAGCCGGTATCGTCATTGCCGTAACGGCGATTACACGGGTAAGCCCGCAACTGCTGGCCACCCATATACCCGCCGGCTGGGATACGCCCTTCTTTGGCTGGACGCTGGACCTGGACTGGAGCTTATTGCTGCCTTCCATTACGCATAAAATAGCAGAAGACCAGTACGGGCTGTTTTCCATTTTTGTAATGATGATGCTGTTCAAAGGTATATGCTTCAGCATGGCAGGCCCTGCTCCAAATTACGATATGCAGAAGATCCTGGCCTGCCGCACCCCCCGGGAGGCGGCATTAATGAGCGGTTCTGTATCCGTATTCCTGCTGATACCGCGATACCTTATGATTATGGGCTTTACCGTATTGGCAGTAGTATTCTTCAGCAGCGATTTCAGGGCACAGGGCACCGGCATCGACTTCGAAACCATCCTCCCCCGGGCTATTCACCAGTTCCTGGGCGTTGGACTCACCGGTTTGTTACTGGCGGCACTGTTGTCTGCTTTTATGTCTACTTTTGCATCAACCGTTAATGCAGCGCCGGCCTACCTCATCAACGATGTATACCTCAAATACATTAACCCGGGAGCTTCTTCAAAAGTGCAGATACGTGCCAGCTATCTCATTGCAGTGACAGTGGTTGTTTTCAGCACCATTATCGGAATTTACATCCATAACATCAATACCGTACTCCAATGGATCGTATCGGCGTTATATGGCGGATATATTTCTGCCAACGTGCTGAAATGGTACTGGTGGCGGTTTAACGGCAACGGGTTTTTCTGGGGGATGCTCACAGGTATTGCTGCGGCGATGATCATTCCGGAATTTTTCCCGCACACCCTGCCGCTTTATTATTTTCCTGTGCTGCTGGTATTATCCTTTGCGGGCTGTATTGCCGGTACGCTTACATCCCGGCCTACAGATATGGAAACCCTTATTGATTTTTATACCAAAGTACGTCCCTGGGGCTTCTGGAAACCGGTTGCACAAAAGGCCCTGGAGCGGTACCCCGATCTGAAAACCAATACCGGCTTCAAACGCGATATGCTGAATGTGGCCGTGGGCATCATCTGGCAATGCTGCTTAACCCTCATCCCCATGTACATTGTACTGCAGCAGCATCTGTCGCTGATGAGCACCATCCTGGTATTAGGCATCACCACGTTGATCCTGAAAAAAAACTGGTACGATAAAATGAACCGGGAGGAAAAAGCCTACGATGCATTTATGAAATCGGTGAAATAATAATAACGGCACCTTTATCCCCATCCTTCCATAACGGTTGCCGCATACGCTGCCGGTAATGCCTGTATGTTTATTGGGAGCCGCTGTAATACTGCCAGACACCTAATTGTTCATACATAACCACATAAACCACCCGGCAACCCCTGTTCGCAGGCAAAATCCTTCCATTTTCCGTAAAACAGGCGCATTAAAATCTGCAAGATGGCAGAAAACCAATTATTTGCCGTTCTTTTTTGTACCTTTCATCGGCCACTGGTATATGCCATATGTATAGTACTACGGCAGGTGGTAAATGTATAAATAGTGCTATTTTTGTCTTTAAGAATTAAAACGATGAAACTTTCGCTGGATCATAAAAATCATGTTCCGCTTCATGTACAGGCCGAACAATTGCTGCGCAACCTGATCAAGGATCCCCAGTTTGCCAATGGAAAATTATTGCCAAACGAGGTTGACCTCGCCAAGCAGCTGGCCATTTCCCGTACCACATTGCGGCAGGCCCTCAACAAGCTGGTGTATGACGGGTTGCTGATACGCAAAAAAGGGATCGGCACCCGTGTTGCAGGTACTGCTGTAAGCTCAAAATCCAACAACTGGCTGAGTTTTTCGCAGGAAATGCAAACCCGTGGTATTCCGATTAAAAACTATGAATTACATGTAAGCTGGGTACATCCGGAAGAAGCCATCGCTAATTTCTTCCAGATCGCTCCGGATAAAAAGATCCTGAAACTGGAACGTTTGCGCGGACGTCCGGAGGCGCCCTTCGTGTATTTTGTTTCTTTTTTTCATCCCCGCATCGGCCTCTCCGGTGAAGAAGATTTCAATACCCCGCTGTATGAGATGCTGGAGAAAAATCATCATATTGTGGTGAATCTTTCCAAGGAAGAAATCAGCGCCAAGCCCGCTTCAAAATTTATTGCGGAGAAACTGGAGATTCCCCAGGGAGACCCGGTACTTTTCCGGAAACGGTTTGTATATGACCGGGGCGAGCGCCCTATTGAATACAACCTGGGATATTACAAAGCCGATTCCTTTGTATATACGGTTGAGAGCCGCAGGGATCAGTAACAGCGCGATTCCATCTTATAACACCCATCAGCAAATGTTTGGGGCCGCGGCCCGTTTGTTAGAACAGGTTTTTCGAAAGCAGCGTGATGGCCAGCACAAACGGCAGGAAAACCAGCAGGATGGCCAGCGATAAGGAAAAATATTTCAGCAATCCTTTGACCGGTCTTTTTAACAGTAGCAACACAAAACCTCCGGTTATCAATACCAGCAGCGCAATCACCGCATTCACCATTACCGGGATACCGGTGTATAAAACGGCAAACAAGGCCGGTTGGATCAGGATCCCCGAAATAAGCCCGTACAGTAATCCTGCCACCAATGCCGATCCCAGTAACAGCAATCCGTACTTCAATCCTTTTTTAAAGTGAATGCCAAAATAGCCGGCAGCCGGCAAAGCGCGGATGGCCTGCAATCGTGCTTCATCCCTGGCCGGACGTGGCGGCACCGCGCCCGGCTTCCCCTGCTGTTTCTTAAACCGGGGCCACCACACGATAAAGCCCGTTACGAAAAGTAACGAAGGCACCAGCCCTCCCAAAAAAGCCAGGATGCGGGTAGGCAACCCGCCAAAAGTACCCAGGTGCAGCGGCACCAGCCAGGTAAGATAACTGTTCCCGATGTTTGGAAAATCTGTTTCACTATTCAGCAATATTTTGCCGGTATATTGATCAATGCTTAGCATGATCCGGTTTCCTTCCTTCGATACCCCATTGGATCGCAGATCGAAACGATAGGCCGCCGTACTGTCTGCCGGGTACGCAATCCCCCGGATAACGGCATTTGGAAATTGCGTCCGGGCAACCGTTGCCGCACTGGCCGGCGTAAGGGCTTTCCGGCCGGCTACCCATTCCGATTTTTGACCGAAGATCTGTTGTACCGACTGTGGCGACCGGCCGGTAAGGATAAACAAAAAAGCGATGAACACCGGGCCGAAGGTCAACGCAAAGCCGGTCAGCGAAAGCATTACCACCACTGGTGCCGAATAGATCCCCAGCACATTGTGCCAGTCGTAGTTTTGCCGCTTCCATCCTGATCTGAAATTTACGGTAAGTACCGACCGCCATTGTTTCCATTTCCGGTACTGCTGCGGTACCCATAAACGTAACCCGCTCACCGTAAGGATCAGCAGACATAGTGTGGCCAGGCCCACTATATACTGCCCCGGTCCGTGCATCAGCAGGTTGGTATGCAGCTCGGTAACAAACCCGATAAAGGAACTGTGATGTAAGCGCTTTCCCGTTAGCGTTGCCGTATAAGGATTGATAAAGAACTGTTCTTCTGTGGTGAAATTGTAACAGACATAACTGATGTTTGGATCACCTTCCTTTGGCAAGAACACATAGTCTACTTTTTTCCCGGGGTACTTTTGCGGCACCAGGGTAGCGATTTCCCCGATGGAGTACCGCCGTTGGCTTTCCATAGAGCGGAACAGCTCTTTATTCAATGCCTGATCGATCTCGTCTGCAAAAACCAGGATGCTGCCCGTAAGGCCCACCACACAGAGTACAGCCCCGGCAATAATACCCAGGTACAGGTGCCATTTTCCAAACCAGCGTTTCTGGTGAACGGCCCATTTTAGTTTGCTGTTTCTTTTGCCGGTCATAACATTGCTTTCAAAAAAAATGCGGGTATTAACAATTAAAATTTATAGGCAATGGTTCCGATCAGCTGCCGGGGCATCTGCGGAATAAAATTGGTCCAGCCCTTCCAGTATTTTTCGTTACGCACGTTGTTCACTTTTAATCCAAGGCGGTAACGTTTTCGATCGTAGGTCAGGTGCGCACCCAGTATGGTAGCCGCCGGAAGCACCAGTTTACCGTCGGTATTACTATTTACCGCATTGGACGCCCCGGAATGATTCAGGCCAAAACCCACGCCCAGCCCATCCAGCGCAGTTGTGGTAAACGTATAGTTCGTCCAGAAATTAAAGGTATTGTAAGGGCCTGCCGGTACGGGACGCAGCCCGTTTACATCGGCATCGGCCTTTTGCATCTTGCTGTCGTTATAGCCATACCCAAAGAGCAGGGTCCAGCCTTTATAAGGGTTGGCCAGCACTTCTACCTCCACGCCCTTACTGCGTTGTTCTCCGTCCTGGATGCTGAAGCGGGTATCTGAGGGATCCTGACGGATCACATTTTTTACCAGGATGTCGTAATAACTGATATTACCGGTAAGCTTATTTCCAAACAGGGCGTATTTAACGCCGATCTCTTTTTGATTGGCCTCCTCCGGCTCGAAGGCTACATGGTTCTTACTTTGTCCAAACTGGTTGGTAAACCCATTCTGGTAATTTGCGAAAAACGACAACTGGTCTTTTACCGGCATAACGATCAGACCGAATTTGGGAGACAGTTTCACCTGGGATGGCTTTACTCCTTCCGCAACCGCATCTTTCAGCATATTGTCGAAATGATCGATCCGTAATCCCGCAGACAGGATCAGGTAATCGGTAATATTAGTGATGTTGTTGATATAACCACTGAATACACTGGAATGCTGATTGTACACACTGGCATTAACGCCGCCACGGTTTTGATAGGCTGCATCCAGGTTGGATTTATTATACGTAAGGTTTGCGGCCGAACGACCGCTGGCATCCACCACATCAAACAGGTACGGATAAGGCACCACGTTGTGCAGCATCCCGGAAAAATAATAATAGGTCACATCCGACCGGTAAGAAAGATAATCCAGGCCCAGAACGGTGCGGTTCCGTACGTTTCCAAAATTATAATCCGCAACAAAGTTCTGCTGTACGTCAAAGGTTTTGGTACTGCCTACCGGCTTCCATACCATACGGGCCACACTATCCGTACCCGGTGTGCCAAAATCCGGGGTTCCGGTACTTAAAAATGATTTCAGGAAATGTCCCAGGTAATTGGGCAGCAGGTATTGGAAACCGGCATAGCCGTTGTTATGACTAAGACTGTAGGTAACCGAGGTTTGAGAGGTCCAGTGGTCCGATATCCGGTAACCGGCGTCTGCAAAGAATGAGTTGGTATTCGTTTTTGAGTAAACATCGTTGCTGATAAAGGAGCGGTTATAATCCAGTTTCAGCTGGCTGATCTGATCGGTTCCATAAGCTTCCTTTAATGTTTTTGGCGCCTGGGCCATAATGGCATTAATGGTGCCCTCCGGCATACCGCTTTGGCTCAGCATTCCGGCCATTGCAGCATTGATGGTACTGGGAGGCAGGATGAACATAAAATTACCGCCACTGCTGTTGCCCCTGGAACCCACAATTTCTGCATCTGCATTCAGGGTAAAGCGGTCATTGGGCCGGTAAATAAAGGAAGGTGCTATGATATAGTTTTGCTGAAAGCCGGCGTCCTGCCAGCTGTCCTGGTTCTGCCCCGCTACGTTCATCCGGAAAGCCATTTGATCTTTTTTCAGTACCACGTTGGCATCGGCAGAAGCCCGCATAAAATTATACGAACCATAGGCCACATCCACGTACCCACCGTTATAAAAATAGGGCCGCTTGGTAATACGGTTAATCAGCCCACCATATGAGTTTACAATACTTCCAAACAAGGTTCCTGAAGGGCCCTTCAGCACTTCAATGCGATCCAGGTTCGCCATTTCAACATTGGTGTTTACAATATTGGGCAACCCGTTGCGGGCCTTGGTAGTGGTTTGAAAGCCCCGGCTTACAAAAATGGAACCGCCATCCGGGCGGTTGGTGGCATCCCAGATCTTCGAGATCCCAGCTGCATTTTTCATGGCATCCTCCAGGCTCATAGCAATCTGCTTCCGCAGGATCACATCCGGGATCGCTGTTACCACCTGTGCATTTTCCAGGTTTGCCAGCGGCATCTTATTCGAGTACACGCTTGCCCGGTTCATGATCTTATTGGTTTCCACGATCACCTCACTTAGGTCTTTAGAATTTTCGCGGATACTGAAATTGAGTTCTAAATTGGTGCCGGGGTATAAAGAAACCGCTTTATGTTCCCTGGTATCTCCAGTAAAAGAAAGTTCCAGCGTATATTCCCCGGGCTTAATATTTTTTATCTGGAACAGTCCGTTCTCATTAGAAACCGTTCCCCATTTGGTGTCTTTGAGTACAATGCTGATCAGCGATACCGGCTGCCCGTCGGCAGTGGTTACCTTTCCGTGGATGGCGGCCTGTTGCGCACATAAAAACAAAGCGTTACCCGTAAAAAGCAACGCTATCACTAACTTCTTTATCATATATCGTCTTATTTAAAATCAGGAGGCAAATTTACCTGCAGTTGCGGCCTGCCCCGTTTCGAGATCGGGAAAAATAAGACGTGTATTTTTTTTTCGGATTGCGTAAATAAGCTGCGGGGATTGAGATACGAGATTTGAGATATTAGATATCAGATTTGAGACGCCCGCATTGAAAGTTGAAATACGATATTTAAGATGTTGGCTGTCCGTTCTTAGTTTGTGTTGAGAATTGAAACGCCAGATACGAGATACCAGATTTGAGACATGAGATGCCAGTGTTGAGATACGAGATTTGAGATTGAGAATTGAGATGCCAGATACAAGATATCTGAAATCTCAATTCTGAAGTCTGATATCTGAAGTCTGGAATCTGAAGTCTGGAATCTGAAGTCTGAAACCTCTACCCAAAAAGCGTACTGCTCAAATACCGGTCACCACGGTCGCAGGCAATAAAAACAATGGTTCCCTGTTCCAGCTCGGATGCGATCCGGAAGGCTGCTGCTGCTGCGCCGCCGGTGCTCATTCCCGCAAACACCCCTTCTTCCCTGGCCAGGCGCCGGGTGTAATCGATGGCTTCCTGCTCGGTAATATCCATTACGTGGTCTACCCGCTGTGGCTCAAATATTTTTGGCAGGTAGGCTTCGGGCCATCTGCGGATGCCGGGTATAGAAGCCTCCTCTGTAGGCTGGCACCCGATGATCTGTACGTTGGGATTCTGTTCCTTCAGATACCTGGAGCATCCCATAATTGTACCGGTGGTTCCCATGGCGCTTACAAAATGGGTGATGGAACCAGCCGTATCCGCCCATATTTCAGGGGCGGTGGTTTTATAGTGTGCACCCCAGTTGTCTGGATTGGCAAACTGGTTTAAAATAAAGGCTTCTCCTTTTGCTGCTTTTTCTTCTGCATAGTCGCGGCAGGTTTCCATACCCGTAAGCAGGGTCACCCGTGCACCAAACGCTTCCATAGTCAACGTGCGTTCGCGGGTTGAGGTATCGGGCATTACCAGTTCCAGGTCCAGGTTATAAAACCGGGCAATCATGGCCAGGGCAATACCGGTATTGCCGCTGGTAGCTTCCACCATTTTATCACCGGGCCTGATATCACCCCGATCCAGTGCCGAAGCAATCATATTAAACGCGGCCCGGTCCTTTACACTTCCACCGGGGTTATTGCCTTCCAGTTTGGCGTATATTTTTATGTTGGGATTGCTATGGAGTTTTTTTAATTCCACCATCGGCGTATGGCCGATCAGTTCCAGTAAAGAAGCCATGTTTTTATAAATTCTATATCGTTAAGTTCTGAAAGAGTTTTCAGTTTTCAGTTATCAGTTTTCAGTTATCAGTTTTCGCTACGGCAACTAAAAACTGATCACTGACCGGCTGATAACTGGTAACTGAAAACTGATGGCTGACAGTTACTCCAGCACATCCTGTTCCACCAGGTCGATGGACGGCCGGTGATACACTTTTGAGTTAGGAGGAATACTCCGGGTAAGCCACACATTTCCCCCCACAATACTGTTGCTGCCGATCACGGTGTCGCCGCCAAGGATGGTGGCATTGGAATAGATGACCACACCGCTTTCCACTGTGGGATGCCGCTTACGATCCATCAGGCTTTTGTCTACACTTAAAGCGCCCAGCGTTACTCCCTGGTAAATCTTTACATGATCACCGATAATCGTCGACTCCCCGATTACGGTGCCACTGCCATGGTCGATACAGAAATAAGCACCGATGGAGGCACCGGGATGAATATCGATTCCTGTGATGCCGTGTGCATGCTCCGTTAAAATACGTGGTAAATGGGGCACCTGCAATGTCAGCAGGGCGTTCGCCATGCGGTAGTAAGCAATGGCAAAAAAGCCCGGGTAGGCCCGGATTACCTCAAAACGGGTCTTGGCCGCCGGATCACCTGAAAGGATCGCTTCAATATCTGTATTTAATAATCGGTACAGTTCCGGAAGCTTCCGGAAAAAGCCCGTTGCCTTATTCGATATCTGCCGGCAGGTATCTGTAGCCGCCATGATCGACTCCAGTTCTTTCTGCCGGATATCAAGCTTATGCTGTATTTCTTCCGGGCTAACCGGAAAACAATCGGCACGTTCGGGAAATAATAAACAAATCAGCGCATCTGCCCAGGCAGAAATTACCTGGTTGGGAGGCACGGCGGGTACGCCTTTTTGCGATTCAAAAATCTGTTGATAAAAATTCTGGTCCATAATCACCTGCTCATACCCCACAAATCTACCATAATAATTAAAAACCAGGGCTAAAAAAAATATAAAACCGGAACGCACCGGAGCAATACCGGTTTTATAAAGCTCAAACAGGCAACGGGTTCCTGAATAAAACCTGCAGATATTACGGCAAAGGACCCATACAGCGGCTCTACATCATTATAGCCGGTACATGGCACTTATTCCATAAAAAAAGCCGCTTCCGGTTTTACTAAAGCGAGCATCCCCTTGTGTTCCTGAATGCCCAATGAATCTTGGCAATTCTTTTAACCGGCTTCCACAGCTTCTGCCGGAGATGTAACACCGTAAGTAGCCAGGGCAGCAACAAATTGCCGGATTAGTTCAGGCGCCGGTGGCTCCGATGGCACAGGAGGCAATTGCAATTCCGGTGCAGGAATACTAAATCCGGCAAAGAAATCTTCCAGACCTCCCGGTTCAATCAGGATGATGCATTTTGCCGTTTCGGTTTCAAGCGTAAAACTATGCTGCACATTTACCGGCAGGTATACACAGTCTCCCGCCTGCGCCTTAAAAACCCGGTCGCCAACAAAAAACCGCATAACTCCTTCCCGGATATAATAGGTTTCACTTTCCAGCGCATGAATATGTGCAGGCGGCTCCAGCCCCTTGCGGATCGTGGCTTCAAGGATAGAAAATTTACCGCCGGTTTGTTTTGCCGTTACCAGCCAGGTAAACAGGTGCCCCATGTACCATCTTGAATTGTCTGTTGTTGCAGTAGCTTTAAAGGTTTCAATCATAAACTATTTTTTTAATGAATTATATCAGGTCAGGAATTGCATACCTGAAAACACAAAAATAGACCGGGTTCAAAACGATAGAAATGCTTTCCTGCCTGAAATTGCTATATAACAGGATCAGCTGGTAAAAAGAGCCGCTGAGTTGATTTTGAAAAAATCAGTTGGCCTTAAATAGCTACCATACACGCAGACAAAAAAATATGTTTCCCTGTTATGCTGCCATCCTAACCGGCATATGCCTCCTTGTTGAACGCTTTTGCAGCCTTTAGCATTCCAATCATCATTACGCCATTTGAATACTCCCACCTGTTGTAAAGCGATTGCGTACGGATGGCTGCGTCTGAAGGAACCTGTTCCGTTCCCGTATAGGTCTTTTTTGTTTTTGTATCGGTAAATTCATAGGAGGTGTTCCGCATAATGTTATCGGCAACACTCTGCACAACGGCCTCAATGCTTTCTTTTTGCGCACCGGCTGTAACCGAAAAAAAACTCAAACAACAAATACTGATCGTACTGTAAACAAATTTCGCAACGTGAAAACGGAAACACTTCATCATACTGAAAAGCGGTTTAATATTTTATAAAATGGTTGATTACGGATCGTCTCCACAACGATTCTCCGGCAAGTCCTTCAAGAATAGCCCTGGCAGCTGCAATCGCCTGAATCATTTGTAAAGCGAAGTAAAAAATTATTTTCCGTTCGCTTTATTCAAGTTTTTGTCGAATCATTCCAAAATACCGCACTTACTGCACGGCAACCGCATGTACGATGTAAAAGCGTTTTGGCCCCGTTTAAATTTGCCAACGCCGCAAGAGATCCATCCCCGTTGTATACCCGGCAGAACAAAACCCGTTTCTTTTTGCCGGGTAGCATTGTAAATTTAAAAACGCGCCCGGCACCATTAGCCGCCAACAACGCAGGAAGCGGCTTTTATTATTGTAGTGGTGGTCCGTTCAATGCTTCGGCTTCATTTTATGGCACAATGGCGAAAATCCGCGGCATTTCATCGAATAATAAAAAAACAGGCCGCAATCTGTATTACTTTTATTACGGTTTAGAGGGCTTAAGAGGGCTACAGGGTTTTTCCAGATCATTGTATTCCCTCTTATTTTTTTGCCTCCCTTTACCGTATGCAGCGCCGTTATGCTTCGGTTTAAATTACGTTCCGTTCATAATAAAAGCCAGGGTGAAAACCCCGGCCGGAACTCTAAGTTTTAATCTTGTTCAATTGTAGCGGCAAATTATTCAATATTTCAATATGCGCGTATCACGAATTTTAGTGACAAAAGCCGGCCCGCGCCTTCTAATAGCTGCCTAAAGCTGACACATGACCGTGTACGCTGTTAGCAGCGGTCCGTAGCCGGCTATTGGGGAATATGCCGGGCTGGTTGCATACAATATCCCCGCAACCCCTGCCATCCCGGAGCAGCCCACGCCGCCAACCGCCGGTTTGTTAACAACTTGCCACTGTTTTTCCCGGCTCCACCCCGCGGAAACTCAACTGCTACTCCGGCCAATCTTTTTTTTTGTGTAGGGGTAACAATACATGCATCGGGTTGATCTGCAGGTAAAGCAGTATTAACAACAAAACAATCGATTATGAAAAAGTTTCTGTTTGCCGTTCTTATGTTCACCACAGCAACCCGTGGTTTTGCCCAACAAGCAGTTATAGTTTCCGCCAATGACTCGGTAAAGGGATCACTTACAAAGTCCGGAGCCGTTTCCGCGTCCTATGCAGCCGGACGTTTATCCATGACACCCACCACTACCAAGCAAACACAGGGAAAAACCTTCGGAGAAAAAGTGGCCGGTGGTCTTCAGGCAGGCGCACCTGTTATGGCACCCGCGGTTTCAAGCGTCAGCGGGGTTTCAAAACCCGGCGGAGCCGTATCCGCGTCTTATGCGGCAGGCCGTTTATCCATACCCCCTGCAACTCCCAAACAAACACAGGGCGCCAGTTTCGGGGAGCAGGTAGCTAAGGGCATGGCGGCTCCGGGTCAGCCCGTTGGCGGTATCGTGGTTAAGGGCGGCAAAAATGCCGGCGGATCCTTCCTGATCGCCATAACGAATGAAAAGGGCGTATTTGAATTGTATAATCTGCAACCGGGCGATTACCAGTTTATCCTTACAACGCCGGATGCACCACAGGGAAAAAGCATCAGTGAAAAAGGAGTCAAACGCAGCGCATCAGAAATGGCTGCTCCCGGAACTCCTATTGGTGGCATTGTGGTTAAGGGTGGCAAAAATCCCGGCGGGTCTATGACCAACCTAAGTGTTAGTCAGGAAGGTGAAATCCGGTTTGAGATTTTGGAGGCCGGTAATTATCAATTCATGATTCAGGCAGGTGAAGCTCCTTATCCAAACAACAGCGGTCAGCAAAATGAAAAAGTTGTTGAAAAAGCCACTTCCGGCTTAAAGGACACGTTAAAGACAAACGTATAGCTATAGCCCCAAAAAAAACCTGCCGGCATATTCCAGATTCCATAGCGGTTGATCGGGAATATACCGGCAGGATGGGATCCGGATCCTATCCGGATGTTTTCATGCTCCAGATTGAACCGTTTTTGGTAGTCTGCATTTCCAAACGTCCCGCTGTACTCAATGCATTCAATACGGTTTCACTTTCCGCCCGGGGCAATTCCGAAAGTACGGAGAACTCTTTTGCCGTTAACGATGCATACTTTGAAAAAAGCGCTTCCCAGTTCCTGTTGTATTCCGTTTTTATTGCGTGGGGGTGCAATTTTAAAAGTGCTGTTTCATAAAACGAATAGGGTTTTGTACCATACACGATCTCCTTATTGCCCGAAGCATCGATAAAGAACATCGTAGGAAATCCCCGCACGCCCATCGCACCTGCCAAACGCAGGTCCTCTTCAAAAAGGTTTTTTGCATGACCGCTCATCGCGGTGATCAGTTGTGCCGCATCCAACCCTGCTTTTTCGGCCGCCGCTTCCAGGTGCTCCTGCCGGGTGATGTTCTTCTTCTGCAGGAAAACCATTTCCCGGATCATTCTTAAAAACAGTACGGCGTTTTCCTTGTTTTGCATTTGTGCCGCTTTAAACGCAATGGAGGGCGGATACGAGGAAGCCAGCGGATCTTCCAGCCAGATATCTCCATCAATCGGCATATCATAATAAACGCTTACTTCATCCCAATGATGGGCTACGTCTGAAGGTTTACTGATGCCTCCGCTGTTGTAACTCCAGTCGGGCAACAAACCGCCCATGCGGTATTCCACGTCGATCGCATTCCCATATTCCAGTTTCAGTTTTCTTAACTGCGGCTCAATGCCCCAGCAGGAAGAGCAGATCGGATCCGTAAAATAAATAACCGTTACGGGTTTTTCAGTGTCCTGAACAGGAACTTCCTTTCCTGCCACACCCATGGGTATTTCACAAACGCCCTCTGCAGGGTCACACAAAAGCGGGTTCTGTTGTTGCATCGTTCAATTTATTTTTATCTTTGCACAAAGGTGCAGCGTATCGCATTCACCGGCAATAAGTCAGGAATTTATGACTACTACAAATTTGACTCAAGACACGGAAACCTGCCCGGCGCAGGGGCTTTTAAAGTCGTTGTCGGGTAAATGGAAACCCGAGATTTTCCGGCTGGCCGTTGCATCAGCCTTACGGTTCAGCAGCCTGTTGCGCCAGATCCCAGGTTCAAATAAACAAACCCTTTCGCTTGCATTAAAAGAACTGGAGGAAATCGGCCTGCTGCAAAAGGTAGTCATAAAGCAGAAACCATTACATATAGAATACCATTTAACCGCAAAAGGGCGATCCCTGGTGCCTGTTTTTCTGCAGTTGGAAGGAATTGTATAACGTTAAACAATACCGGTTTCAGAAGACAACTTCCCGCCGGGGTATCCGCACATTTTTCAGCAATCATTAACAGGTAGGCCTCCGGTAACAACCGTTCAATATAAATGCCCCTTAGTAGGACGACGGTGGCTGACATAACTTAACTGGGCGAAGAAATCGAAACCAGATGTAGCTGATATTTAGCATATTTTAAGGTGTAACATAGTTCAATTCAACGTTGGGTTTTCAATTTTCTCAATATTTTCTACCGACTCTATAAAATCTATTTTTAACAATGGCGGGGATGGCTCAACAGCCACAACAAAGCGATCATGAGGCTCATAAGATCCAGTACCTGCACCTATATTTATTATGGTAGAGGAATCCCCAATGGCCTTGAAGATCAACTTTTCAATTTCCGGGTCTGGCCGCCGTCGGGCAGAATAATCCTGACCATATTCATCATAGTTAAAAGATGGATTTATAATTTTCATAAACAACTCATTAGGATTGCACAAATGAGTTCTACAAAATTAGCAGCAGCGCTAATCAGAAAAATATTAGATCCAAACAGATTCCTATGAAATACAAACAGAAACTTCTGCACAATCATTATCACCGGTTTTTAAGTATTTCAGAGAATAAAACTGCGAAAAAAAGGGCAGCAGATTTCTGCCGCCCTCTAATAAAGTAACCATATCCAAATGTCATTGCATTTGGATAAACATCAAAACCTGTTCATCTGCAGAAATTTTGAATTCTGAATCGATTGCGAAGGTAAACTAATCTACTACCAACTAATTAGCAATACCAACCTAACGCCCAAATACTGGCTAGACTTGGGCAATGGCCGCAATTACGGCCAAGGCATACTGGCTACCATTGGCATAATAAAGCAACCGGATTCCAAACTGTTTAAACCCACAGCAGTTTTACCTTCGGTGGTGGACAAATACGGCCCCAAATTGGCCGCTGCCAATACAAATCAGGATCCCCCCCTCCTGTAGCACAGCCGAATCGCTTGCCCGGCAAAACCTATACATTAACTCCGCAATGGCCGTATTTGGATGCAATTTGCTGTGGGAATTGTTTTGCAATACATACATTGAGTATAGGGGTTTCTTTGTGAACCTGAAAAATTTCAGATCACAGCCGATACCAGTGAGCTAACACCCACGGGGAGGCCGCCAACGCTCCCCAGGAGGATGGAAGCGATGGCGGCGGGAAGCGGTCCAACCACCAGGTACACAGCTACGCCCGTGTATACGATGTGGTTGAAGCATATTTGAGGATATGTTTCACATATCCGGACAAGCCCGGGTTCCTGGAAGACAACGAAGTAGATCATGCAACAACCTAATATTGTTTGCAAAAACAAAACAGGGCAAACCGATCCAATTGTTCAAAAATAATGAGTAAATAATTCAACAGTACACAGTCATTTTTGACCACTGTATAATACCAGATTTATAGGATGATGCTGGTTATAATAAAATTCATTATAAAAAATATTGTTTTCAATATAGCGATCCGAGAATAGGAAATACTAATTCCCCAACGAACTTACAACACTATACCTTCCGAGCACAATAAATGAATGAATCATTCAATAAACTTGAGGCAATAGTTAAAATCACTAGCGGCTTTTTTTTCTAATTTAGTGCCGGAAATACTCCCTATTTTTATATCATAAATCTATCAGGAAAAAAACTAAACCCATACACAGACCCTTTAAAGTTGAAAGTCCTTTTGCTCCGACTGGTATCCAATAGTGAACATTTATTTGATACGCCTATACTGAACCCATTACCTGGATCCTGAAGTCACAAGGTTGCTCGTAGGATTGCTCCCTGCTGAAAAACCTACCGTTGGCAACGGTGTTCGATAACCATTGTTGACTCGGCTAAACAGACGGTCCTAGTACAGCCAATATTTAAAACCAGATGTTTGGATTTGTTTGTCAGTCTGGCATTATATCGATATTTCCACCACCGAATAAGCTTAACAGGTACTTCTTTTTAATAATACCACAAAACAACCATTAATGAAACAAAAACAAATCTTAGCACTTGCAATAGTGCTCGCTGCAGGGTGTTCAAAAAAATCAGCCGAAAACACCGACGGTCCTCACGCAAATGTTACAGCAAGAGCCGTAGTAAACGCTACAGTAAATGTGGACTGGAGCGGAGAGCAGCAAACCATAGACGGGTTCGGAACATTTGCTGGCAGGGCAACGCCGTTATTTGAATCACCAAAGAGAGACAGCGTAATGGCGATGCTCTGGGGAACTCAAGGACTCCAGTTAAATATAGCGCGAGGAAAGATCCTGCACACGTATCCCTTTGATAGCGCTACAGGCTCAGTAACCATCAGCCCTATCGCAAATGTAGATGGGCTTACAGCAGCAGATCCCACCTATCAGGCATTAAATACTGATCAACGGGATGAAGTATCGTATCTCTGGATACTAAAAAAACTGGTGAGTCAATACCATGTGCCCACGGTTTTCTCAACTGCATGGACGCCACCGGTGGCATGGAAAACTTATCCCACTGCATCGGGTCAGGGCCCCGGCTTTAGCTATGTATCTTATTCACCAAAAAACAAACTTCTTACTACCCGTTACAATGATTTTGCCCGCTACATTGCCGGTTTTATAAAAGCCTTCCAGGCAAAGGGAGTAACTCATTATGCCATCAGTCCAGCCAACGAACCCAGCAGCGCCAGTGAATGGGATGGTTGCGTTTGGACGGGGACGGAAATGGGCGGGTTTATAAAAAACAATCTGAAACCTGAATTCACCCGTACGGGCTTAAGCACAAAAATCATCGGAGGGGAAGATGCTCAATGGAAACAACCAGGCGGGTTATCCGGAATTTATATTGCTGGTTCAGATAAATTTAACAGAGACATGCAAAATGCTGCCGGCAGCGCCAATTACGATATATTGGCCGGACATGGATATTCAGACCCCAATCTAAGCACCGGCCAGGTCACCTATAATGTGAACCCTACAGCCTGGACATTGGCTAATACAACGGGTAAGCGAGTATGGCAGAACGAGATCTGTGAAACCGGCAATTACGACGCTTCCATGGCCGACGGGCTTCAATTTGCCACCAGCATCCATCAATTCTTAACCACCGCAAAGGCCAATGCCTTTGTTTACTGGCTCGGAATGTTGGCCAGCGGCAATAACGAATCATTACTGCATGTAGACGGCACCACGGGAAACCTGGTATATCGCAAGGTGTATGATGTACTGGGGCAATATTCACGGTATATAAAAGCCGGAGATATTAGGATGAATACTACCACCAATAACAGTACATTATTTGCCTCCGCCTACAAGAATGCTGCAACCGGAACGTTTGCCATTGTGGTTACCAATAACTCTGCTGATACCGTGAACATAACGCTGAGCTTAAGCAATGCAACCGCCGGCGGGTTAATACCTTATCTTACCTCCGGAGACTCTAATGCACACTGGGCACAGCAAAGTACCGTAAATCCCGGCGTCGGTGGTAAATATACTGTAACAGTGCCGCCTTCAAGCGTTACAACATTTACCGGAAAGAAGATCTGATCGTTTTGACTTTTCTGTATGGGATCTCGATTCAAAAACCCCAAGTTCCGGTGCACCCTGCAATGCTAAAAAAGCCTTACAAGTAAGAAATCAGCAAAGGACAGATGTTACTGTCGGATAACATAGTTTACCTAAGATTCAAAATAGTTAGGCCAACTCCGAATATCGCAAAGCAGGCCAAAACGATCAAATAAATAATACGGAAGCTACTATTTTCAGGACCAGACTTTTGAACTGGTCCTTTTTTTTGAAGTTTGGTGCTTTAAAACAAAACCTGGAAGACCGGCTAAAGTGCAGAGCGGTGGCGGCGGTGTCTCAACCACTCAATACCCAGTTACGCCCGATGTACGCTATCTGGTTGTAGCACAGCTGAGGCGATGTTGAACAAATCTCGAGAAAACAAAATAACACCTGGTCTGCATTGCCGCAAAGAAGTTCCAAGAAGTACATTGGCACCTCCTCTCAATAGCAAAACAAATCTATTGGGCAGATAGGCCTCAAAGGACAATCGTCCACCCGCCCCATATATGCAATTTATTTATCACCCTCGCCCTAATCAGATCAGCGTTTTCTACATCCAGCACCAGGTGACGGCTTCCGTTTTTTTCAAATACTTCGATTTCAAGTAGCTTGTCTTCCCCGATTGTGAATTGGTCCAAAAGGAAGACATTGCAATTGATGCCCGGTCTGCAGTAGTAGAGAGTGGCTTATAGGTCCGTAGTGGGTTAATAATTGAGGTGAGCCCAACAATTATCCCAACACGTCAGGTCATATTGCTATCCGGTAATAAAATTGCTAGTATTTTAATTATTCCTGTAAGAATTTTCTCAATTACCAACCACCTTGCCAACTTTACTTAACCAGGGTTAAGTAAAATGCCTGTGATTAATTTCCAAAGAAAATCGTTTCCGGTGAGGAGATGACTTAAGTTTGCATAATTTCGACAAGGAGGCTGATCAGAAAAATATTCAATTATGTTAAGAGATAAATTCAAGGATACACAATATTTCATGAATACAACATCGTTTATTCTTGAAAATATTGACAAGGAGAAAAAGAAAATTTCCAGGGAATTAAACTTGCGTCCGATTGTATTTTATGGCCTGGCCAACGGACTTTACAGTTATATTCAAAGAGCGTATTCTTTGGGTATTCCAGTAAAAGATCTGCTCTCCCCATCAAAAGAGATGCTACATAACTACGCATTATCCATTCAAATGAACGAAGACTATAGTGACGGCGGGGAAAGTATCTACAATGAAGATCTGGCTGCCGTTTCAATATGCATACTTTTGAATACTAATGAGGAGTTGAAAATATATATGGACATTTTACACAAAGTAAACTATAGGGACTATCTACTCGATTTTTTATTCAACTACGTGCAGCGCCATAATTCACCAATCAATTCACCGCTTATATTTGATTCATATCCTTCTTACCAATTTTTGAAGAAAATAACACAGAGTAAAAAATCAGTAGCCGAAGTAATGATGAAAGAATATTTAGATAATTATTATTATACAAAGAAGAATCTAAGCCGTCGATACAATACACACAAAAAAATGGACAATTCATATGATGGATACTGGAGTTTTGAAGCTGCTGCCATTACAAAAGTCATGAATTTAGATGATAGCCGGTATATCAACAGTCCCTATTACCCCAAAGATATGTTGCACGGCGACCCTGCCGATTATTCCTTTGGGAGCCATATAATTTAATAATCCAATGATCAAAAGGTAGAGAATTTGGGGGGATTTGTCATGTGCAAAGACAGAAAGCCATGGCATTTTGCCATCCAACCATGCGTCCATGACACTCAGTTTTGAAATTTTTTATACCTTAACTTTCAATCCGGACTAACTGCTCGCATAGTGAGAAACAGATCTGGACACAAAAGCCGAATGAGCCGATCGGTTCTTCAAGGGAAGTAT
>JAGIAT010000001.1 GCA_017744715.1 Niabella sp.
AGGCGTAAGAGATATTGCTTTTTTCCTGTTTAGACTCGCTAATATTTATGCTTAATCCCTGCAATCCCCCAAATATTCAACATGATCCCTGGTCTAACCAAAGATTGACCTCTTCCATTTTATAGCTTATTCAACATGATCCCCAAAAAGTTTGCACATTGTTTGTACGTAGGTCATAAAAAAAGCAGTCACAAAATTGTAACTGCCTGATTATCTTGCTCCCCCTGCTGGACTTGAACCAGCGACCCTCTGATTAACAGTCAGATGCTCTAACCAACTGAGCTAAGGAGGAATTTATTCCTAACAGCATGGTGCTATTAAGGGTTGCAAAAATAAGGGCCTTTTTGGTTTTAGCAAAGTTTTTTGCGCTTTTTTTATTAAATCTGCCCGTTTTATTCATTGACGCTCATACATTCAGCATTCTACAGTTACCGGTGCTGTTCATAAAAAGTTGCAGGAGCGGCTTCCTGCAGGGCTTCCGTAAGATTGCTGCCGGGGGTGGGTGTTATAGCTATTAACTGCTGCAGCTGTTCCCGGGTGCGGATACCGGCTATTATCGTTGTTACTGCGGGATTATTCCACACATAGTTTAATGCCAGTTGCTGCGCAGTGATTCGGTTGTCTGCTGCAAGCTGCTTTACCCGCGCCTGTATCTTTTCAACAGCCTTCGCCGAATGTCCTGTATATTCCTTAGCAGGCTTGTTGATTAGCAAGCCCTGCGCCAGCGCGCCTCTTACCAACACCCCTTTGTGGTGTTCCTTTAATAACGGGAGCACGGTTTCCTCCGGTCTGCGGTCCAGCAGGCTATACTGCACCATCACCGACTCGATCGATGAACGCTTCACATATTCCCGGATCACATTCGGACGAATGCTGCTGATGCCATAGTGCCGGATCTTTCCCTGTTGCTTCAGCAGTTCAAATGCTTCAATGGTTTCATCAATATTGTCCTCCATCGTTCCGCCATGCAACTGGTACAGATCGATATAATCTGTTTGCAGTCGCTTCAGGCTTTCTTCCGCGCAGCGTAAAATATAATCGCGGCCTGGATTCCAGTCCCAGCCGGAGCCATCTGCCCGCCACTGATTGCCGGCCTTGGTTGCAAGGAAAACAGCTTTCCGAAAGGGTTTTAATGCCTCGCCTACCAGTTTTTCATTTTCACCTTTCTCATAAAGATCCGCCGTATCAAAAAAATTAATACCCCCGTTAACCGCTTCTGAAATCAGTTGTTTGCTTTCTTCTTTTGACCCGCTTAACGACATGCATCCAAAACCAAGCGTGGATACAGCCCATCCGGTGTTTCCTAAACTGCGATATTCCATAACTACAAATTTCCAAAACAATATCCTTATTTAAAAGGAAGTTTTGATAAACAGTAAAGTTTCCTTAAAACACATCACAAGTGTTTGTTTGTTTGTGTTTTTTCTATAATTTTCCCCATAGGACCGGGAATTTCTGTATAATGGGTGCTGACCGGCAACAGCGCCTGTGCAAACAGAATCAATAAATAGGGTACTATGTCCATCGAGGAAAAAATAAACCAACGCCAATTCAAAAGCAGCTACCATAAGTTGGCTTTGAATCTGATCTATACCTCCAGCAGCCTTCAGTATTTTCTGAAAGCAGGTTTTAAGAAGGAAGATCTTACGGTACAACAGTACAATATCCTGCGGATTTTAAGAGGAAGCTTTCCCAAGCCGCTTTCTACATTACAGATACGGGAACGGATGATCGACAAAATGAGCGACACCAGCCGCATTGTAGACCGGCTGGTGCTGAAGCAGCTGGTTACAAAGTGCACAAACAATATCGACAACCGGCTGGTAGATGTGGTAATTACACAGGAGGGGCTTGATAAGCTGGCCCTGCTGGATGAAACCGAAGACCGGATCGCAACATTCTTTCATAATGTAAGCAAAGAAGAAGCGGAACAGATCAGCTCCATGCTGGATAAACTGCATGTTTGATTGGTTTTTTATTAAGTTTTGTTAGGCTACATTTGTAAGCTATGACGTTGATCCGCTTTTTTCTTATTGGCCTTATCGTAACACTTATCAGCCATTCCAGTCTTGCCCAGCAACCTCAGTATGAATTTCGTGGCGTGTGGATCGCTACCGTACTGGGTATTGACTGGCCTCCGCAAAATGCCAGTGTAGCACAGCAAAAGGCAGAGTTCATCCGCCAGCTGGATCTGCACAAGCGTAATGGTATGAATGCCATCCTTGCACAGGTGCGGCCCAGTGGTGACGCTTTTTATCCTTCGCCTTATGAACCCTGGAGCCAGTGGCTGACCGGTGTACAGGGCAGGGCACCCGTTCCGTTTTATGATCCGCTGGCTTTTATGATCCAGGAAACCCACAAACGTGGTATGGAGTTTCATGCCTGGTTAAACCCTTACCGGGCGGAGTTTTCTATCGGAAAATCTTCTATCGCTTCCGACAATATGATCCGTAAGCGTCCGGACTGGTTTGTAACCTACGGTACCACACGTTATTTTAATCCTTCCAATAAGCAGGTACAGCAGTTTGTTATTGATGTGGTAAAAGACATCGTACGCCGCTATGATATCGATGGCATTCATATGGACGACTACTTTTATCCATACCCCATCGGCAACAAGCCCTTTCCGGATGATTATGCCTATAAACAATCCGGAACCAAACTCAGCAAGGCAGACTGGAGGCGCGCCAATGTAGATTCGATGATCCGGAACCTGAACATCGCTATTAAAGGGGTAAAACCCTGGTGCAAATTCGGGATCAGCCCGTTTGGCGTGTGGAGAAATGCCTCACAGGACCCGGCCGGCAGCAATACAAAGGCCGGACTAACAAACTATGACGATCTGTACGCCGATATCCTGCTGTGGCTGAGAATGGGATGGATCGATTATGTTACACCACAACTATACCGGGAAATCGGCGATCACCTGATCCCTTATGAAACAATGGTAGATTGGTGGGCCAAACATAGCTACGGCCGGCATGTATACATCGGCCATGGGGTGTACCGGTATTATGAAGCCAGTAATGCCAACTGGAGAAAACCCTCCCAGATTCCGGACCAGATAAAAATATTGCGCAACAATTCCGCTATACAGGGCAGTGTATATTTCAACAGTAAGAGCTTTGATAAAAATCCTGCAGGATGGAACGATTCTCTGAGGAATAATTATTACCGGCTTCCGGCAAAAATTCCGCGGATGCCCTGGCTGCCGGAAAGACCAAATAATTAATAGAAAAAGGCAAGTTATAAAAAAACTTGCCTTTTTCTATGATCAATGCACGAAGCTATGCTGCGTAGATAATCCTGTTTAAAACTCTGCGCTTTTGGGGGTACGGGGAAAAGCGATCACATCCCGGATATTGCTCATACCCGTTACAAACTGTATCATCCGCTCAAAGCCCAGGCCGAACCCGGAATGCGGTACCGTTCCAAAACGGCGGGTATCCAGGTACCACCAAAGTTCTTCCTCGGGTATACCCATTTTTTCCATCTTTTCCAGCAACACATCCAGCCTTTCTTCCCGTTGCGATCCGCCTACAATTTCGCCAATACCCGGTGCCAGGATGTCCATCGCGGCTACCGTTTTCCCGTCTTCATTGATCCGCATATAAAATGCTTTAATGGATGCAGGGTAGTTCATCAGGATCACCGGCTTTTTAAAATGTTTCTCTACCAGATACCGCTCATGTTCACTTTGCAGATCCATTCCCCACCCGGTAATCGGGTACTGGAATTTCTTTTTCTTGTTATGGTTGCTGTCCTTTAAAATGTCAATGGCTTCGGTATACGACAGGCGCTGGAAATCGTTGTTCAATACAAATTCCAGCTTTTCGATCAATCCCATTTCGCTGCGTTTATCCTGCGGCAGCTGCTTTTCTTCCTCTGCCAGGCGCTGTGCCAGAAAATCCAGGTCTTCCCGGTTGTTTTCCAATACATACCGGATAATATACTTAATAAATTCCTCGGCAAGGTTGGCATTGTCTTCAAGATCGTAGAAGGCCATCTCCGGTTCGATCATCCAGAATTCGGCCAGGTGCCGCGCGGTATTGCTGTTCTCCGCCCGGAAGGTGGGGCCAAAGGTATAGATCTCGCCAAAGGCGGTAGCACCCAATTCGCCTTCCAACTGCCCACTTACTGTTAAATTTGTCGATTTTCCAAAAAAATCTTCCTTAAAATTAACCGATCCATCTTCGTTCCTTGGCGTATCTTCAAAGGGAAGGGTGGTTACCCGGAACATTTCCCCGGCACCTTCCGCGTCGCTGGCGGTAATGATCGGAGTGTGCAGGTATACAAATCCCTTATCGTTAAAAAAACGGTGTACGGCAAATGCCAGGGCATGTCTTACACGGAAAACAGCACCAAATGTATTGGTCCGGAAACGCAAATGTGCCTTTTCTCTCAAAAACTCCAGGGAGTGTTTTTTAGGTTGCAGGGGATAGGCCTCTGCATCCGAGTCGCCGAGTATCTCAATCGTATCGGCCTTTACCTCCAGCTTCTGGCCTTTTCCTACAGAAGGCACAACAGTTCCGGTTATCTTCAATGATGCCGAGGTGGTGATCCGCTTTAACAAGGATTCATCAAACATCCCCAAAGTGGCCACCACCTGCAAATTGGTATTGGTAGATCCGTCATTCAAAGCGATAAACTGGTTATTTCTGAACGTACGTACCCATCCCATTACGGTTACTTGCTGTGCTGCCGGCTCCTGCTGCAGGAGTTCTTTAATTTTAATCCTTTTGTTAAACATATTACTTTTTCTTGAGCGACAAAGATAGTCACAAGAACTGTTTTTGCCGCCGTTGAGGTATGGAAGCAGCCTTCCGGCAGATTGTCTGTCACAATCATCAATGGTATACAGCATGCCGTTGTAACTTTTATGGTTCCGGACAGCAGCGGTATAAACCGGGCCGCCCCGTACATCCCGCTTCAAAGAAGCCCGACCCGCAATTGCCATCCGCACCGGTAAAAACAGGTGTTCCTTCGCCCCGCCTTCACCCGATACACCAGTATTTCTGGCTATCTTTGCGTTAATGATCCGACTGCTTTTTATTATTACCGCTAGCCTTTTGATAACAGGGTGCGATGACACCCGGCCAAAGCCCGCCGCACCGGTTACAGAACAAAAGGAACCGCCTGTTAAAGCAACAGAAGGGGTAACCATTACCGCTGTGGGCGATATGATGTTGGGATCCGATTTTCCCGATCGGCGGAGAATGCCCAAAAGGAATATCCTGGAACCGTTGGCCGACTCCCTGAGATCAGGCGATTTTTTGATCGGAAACCTGGAAGGGGTTATTACCAATGCGCCTGCTCCCGAAAAAAAATGCATCAATCCCAAAAACTGTTATGCCTTCCGCATGCCGCCCGGGTCTGAGCATTACTTTAAAGAAGCCGGCTTCGACTTTTTAAGCCTTGCCAACAATCACTCCGGCGACTTCGGCAACGCCGGGCTGGTGCAAACCATGCACCTGCTTGAAAAAAGCGGCATCGGCTTTGCCGGTATCAAACATCACCAGGCACACAGGATCATTTATAAAAACGGGATCCGTTATGGAGTGATCGCGGCCGGTTTTGGCTGGAGACACCTGCACATTGGTCATCCGGAACAAACCACAGCCCTGATACGCCAGATAAAAGACAGCACTGACCTGTTGATTGTTTATTTTCACGGGGGCGCAGAGGGCGAGGGTATGGACCGGGTGTTGAAGCAAAAAGAATTGTTTCATGGAGAAGACAGGGGGGATATGCACACATTTGCCCGGGCCTGCGTGGATGCCGGCGCCGACCTGGTTTTGGGAAGCGGGCCCCACGTGGTGCGGGGTTTGGAGTTATATCGCAATAAGCTGATCGCCTATAGCCTGGGCAACTATGCCACCTACGGACCCATAAGCCTGAAAGGCGCCCTGGGAATAGCGCCTATTTTGAAGGTGCAGCTGAACAGGAACGGAGATTTTGCCGGAGGACGGATCATTTCTACCATCCAACTGCCCGGAAACGACCAAACCCCCCGCCTGGATACGGCTGAAACGGTAGCAGTTAAGATGCAGCAGCTGAGCCTGAAAGACTTTCCCAAAAGCCCGTTAAGAATTACCCAAAAAGGGGAGATAATTGTTAAAAAATTTTGATTTTTCCCAAAAGGTAGTAATTTTGCTCAAGAAATGACCCTATCAACATATGATCATCTCTGCTGAATGATAATATCAATTATCATTTGTCAATCCAAAAAACTTGAATTCTTTACCAAATTATTATCACACTTAAGATTTAATCTTTTGATTAATCCCGCACATTTATGTATGATATTTTACAATTGAACGATATGCTCGTTCCTGAACTGTTAGACATTGCCGAACAGTTAAAGATTCCTAACGCCAAAAAATTGAACAAGCAGGACCTGGTTTACAAAATACTGGACAGCCAGGCTGTAACCGGTTCTAAAGCCTCCTCTGAAGACCGCCCCAAAAGAAAACGCATTGTAAAAGCCACTACCTCTATTGGTACAGAAGAAGCTTTTGTGGAAGAAGAAGGAAAGGAAGAAGAACCAGCAGAAAAAACCGTAAAGGCACCTGCAAAAAAAGCAGCAGCTAAAAAAACGGCCGCCAAACCAGCGCCTGCAGCTGCCACCCCCGCCGGCAAAAAGAAAAAAGCCCCTGCAAAAAAAGAGGAAGATGAGCCTGCTGCAAAACAAGAACCTGTTACTGCAGAAAACAGCGAAGGGGAGGCAGAAGAAACCGTATTTAAAACCGATGCTGCCACCGAAGCCTTTATTTTACAGGCTTTGAAGGCAACCGAAAAATATGACGCTCCGGTTCCAACCATATTGGAAGAAACAGATTATCCTGTTGAAAATAAAATATACGCGTCCAAAAAAGATACGAACCCTTCGTTTAACGTAGAGTTCGACGGAATGATCCTGAGCGAAGGCGTGCTTGAAATGATGCCGGACGGTTATGGATTCCTCCGGTCTTCCGACTACAACTATCTTTCCAGCCCGGATGATGTTTATGTATCTCCTTCACAGATAAAATTATTTGGTTTAAAAACCGGTGATACCATCCACGGTGCGGTACGTCCTCCGAAAGAAGGTGAAAAATATTTCGCCCTTTTAAAAGTGGATACCATCAATGGTAAAAAACCCGATGAAGTAAGAGACCGGGTACCGTTTGATTACCTGACCCCGCTGTTCCCTTACGAAAAATTAAACCTGTTTACCCGTCCTTCAGACCTGTCTACAAGAATCATCGATCTCTTTACGCCTATTGGTAAAGGCCAGCGCGGACTGATTGTGGCACAACCGAAAACCGGTAAAACCATGTTGCTGAAAGCCGTGGCCAATGCCATTGCAGAAAACCATCCGGAGTGCTACCTGATGGTGGTACTGGTGGACGAGCGTCCGGAGGAGGTTACCGATATGGAGCGTAGCGTAAGAGCAGAAGTGATTGCATCTACCTTCGATGAGCCCGCAGAGAAGCACGTAAAGGTTTCCACGGTAGCATTGCAAAAGGCAAAACGCCTGGTAGAATGCGGCCACGATGTGGTGATCCTGTTGGATTCTATTACCCGTTTGGCCCGCGCGCACAATACCGTATCTCCTGCATCAGGTAAAGTACTGAGCGGTGGTGTGGAAGCAAATGCGATGCAAAAACCCAAACAATTCTTTGGTGCCGCCCGTAAAATTGAAAACGGCGGATCGCTGACCATTCTTGCAACGGCCTTAATTGATACCGGTAGCAAGATGGATGAGGTGATCTTTGAAGAGTTTAAAGGAACCGGTAACATGGAACTGCAATTGGATAGAAGACTTTCCAACAAAAGGATTTATCCTGCTATTGATCTTACGGCGTCCTCTACAAGAAGGGATGACCTCCTGCTGGATAAAGATGTATTACAACGTATGAATTTACTGCGGGTATACCTGGCGGATATGAAGACAGAAGAAGCCATGACGGAGCTGCTTCGCCGCATGAAAGGAACCAAAAGCAATGAAGAGTTTTTGGCAAGCATGAATTCTTAAAAATACAGGTTTGTATTGAACTTATACAAGGATGCGATACCAATGGTATCGCATCCTTTTTTATATAACCTGCTCATCCGCTCAAAAATAAAATATTGGGGAACGCTGTTTTATTCATCGGCAGAACCATTACTTTTGTTCACAGGAATAATTGTCATTTTGAAAATTCTACTTTAGAAAAACCAGGCATTTTTTATGGCAGCAAAGTATAGTAATCAATCCCGTTATGCCGTAGCTGTGGATTGCATCGTTTTTGGGTATGATGGACAGAACCTGAAGATCCTGCTGATAAAACGCGCGCTTACCCCACTCAAAGGCCGGTGGAGCTTAATGGGTGGTTTTGTTGCAAAAAATGAAAGTGCCGATCAGGCGGCCAGCCGTATCCTGGCCTCACTTACCGGTCTTACAGATATTTACCAGGAGCAGTTTTATACCTTTACCAATCCCGATAGGGACACACAGGAGCGCACGGTTTCCATAGCCTATTTTTCACTGATCGATATAAAAAAATACCGGGAGATCCTCAGCGATGCTTACCAGGCCGAGTGGTTTTCTATAAAGGATTTTCCCAACCTGATCTTTGATCATGAAGACATGGTAAGAATGGCAAAAAAACGGCTGCAATATAAAGCTACTTCTCACGCCATCCTGTTTGAACTGCTTCCCGATAAATTTACACTTCCGTTGTTGCAAAGTCTTTTTGAAGATGTATTTGAAACCGGCTTTGATAAAGGCAACTTCAGTCGCAAAATGCTTTCTACAGGGTTGTTGCAGAAACAACGGGATAAGGATAAAACAGGGTCGAAAAAAGGTGCCTATTTTTATAAACTGGACCGCAAAAATTACCAGCAGAACCTGCATAAGATCCTGAAGCTGGTACCCAATCCCAACAATATTTTATAGGAGCCGGAGGCTTTTATTACAAGGTTTCCTGAATTACAAAATCAGGGCCATACCGAAGCAGACCCCGGAGGCGCTTGTCATGAAAAGAAAAAATCCGTTGCTACGCTTTATAAACGGTCAGGATGTGGCATCCGTTGTCTTATCTGCAGCACCGGTGTCTGTAGTGCTTGCTGCAGCATCCTTTTTGTTTCCGAAAAGATCCTGCATCCATTTTTCAGCGCCTGGAAAATGTTCTTTCAAAGAGTCCATGCCCTTGGTTGCCAGCTCCGAAAAATAATCCCGTGCCTGCTCTGCAGAGGCCGTAGCATCATCCTTTAATTTATTTGCCTTCTCTTTGAGGTTGTTCATCATTTTCTCTTTTTCCTCATCGCTCATGCTGGTGTATTTACCGGCAGCCAGTCCTGCCAGCGCTCCCAAAATAAAAGTGGCTATGTGCTTGTTGTTTACCATAAGAAATCATTTAAAGTGAATCAATAGATATCTAAATATACTAAATTTTATCGGTTACTTCCGGGAAGCAGCTGGCGTGCCTGTCAGTTTCATTTCGCGGATCAAATGCCCGGCTCCCGCATATTTTTCAATAAGAAATAATACATAACGGATGTCTACCATAATGTTCCGGCAAATGGATGCGTCATAGCTGATATCACTCATCGTGCCTTCCCATACCCGGTCAAAATTGATGCCTACGAGGTGGCCATTTGCATCCAGTACGGGGCTGCCGCTGTTGCCGCCCGTTGTGTGGTTGGATGCTATAAAGCATACCGGCAACCGGTACCCGCCGGCCGGGTTCTTTACCCCATAACGGCCATAGTCTTTCTTCAGGTACAGCTGGCGCAATTTTTCCGGTACGTCAAATTCATAATCGCCGGGTTTATATTTTTCCATCACACCCTCCAGGTAAGTATAGTAGTCGTAAGTAACGCCATCCGCAGGATTATACCCATCTACCTTTCCAAAGCCTACACGAAGCGTGCTGTTGGCATCCGGGTAAAATTTTTTATCGGTAAGCACCAGGGTCTGTGCCTGCATATAATCCCGTTGCAACCTGTTAATTTGTGCCTGCAATTCATTTAACCCCGGGGCTACTTCCTGGTCGTAGAAATCGGTAATGCCGATCAGCAGCTTTGCTGACGGGTCCGTTTCAAAAGCACGGAAAAGTTTGGCAGGATCCGATTTAACCCCGTTTAATACGCTTGCCGCATCCAGGAAAATACTGTTGGCATACAGTGCATTGGCCCATTGTTGATAATCGTTCCCATACTGCTTAAATTGCTGCCGCGCAACCGGCGCTACATAAGATGCCTGTTGTTTTTCCAGATACAGGGGCAGCAGGGCCGAAAAAATATCTTTATCTACCTCAACGCTCAGGTTCTTGTAAAGCTCCGTGAGGCTTTCCAGTTGTTTCACCTGCTCCTTTTCATAGGTTGGCTTTCCGGTTACCGCTTTCAACGCCCGCAACCGTTTGATGATGCCGAATAATTCGATCTTCCCCGTTATTTCAAGATAATAATCACGCGTAAGGGCATAGGGTTCTATGGCTTTGTAAGCATTGTTTAGGTCCGGCAATATATGCCCATACGTAGCATTCAGTACGTCGCTGGCTTCCAGTTTCTTTTTAAAATCGGCTTCATACTGTAATTTTTTTTGCAACCCGTTGGTGCGCGTCAACCCCAGCACTTCTCCCTGCCATTTCTTCCAGGCATTGGCAATGCCTGCATACTTGGATGCATATTTTATTTTCAGCGCTTCATCCGCCCGCATATACCGGTTCATAATGCCAAGGGTTTTGTCTCTTACCAAAATCTTGGCGGGATCGTTCACTTCCATGATCTGTCTTACCGCCTCACTGGGAAGATACTCCGTAGTGCGGCCCGGGAAGCCAAAAACCATGGTAAAATCATTTTGTTGCATACCGTTCAGGGAAATCGTCAATGCCTTTTTTGGTACATAGGGCACGTTTTCCGGCGAATATTCCGCCGGCCGGTTATCTTTTCCCGCATAAATTCTGAAAACACTAAAATCACCGGTATGCCGCGGCCACATCCAGTTATCCGAATCCTGACCGAAATTTCCGATACTGGAAGGCGGGGCACCTACCAGCCGTACATCTTTATAGGTTTCGGTTATAAACAGATAATACTTATTTCCTTCAAAAAAAGGACTGATCAGCACATTTTCGAAAGGACCCAGTTTGGTTGTTTTTTTCAATGCACTGATATTCCGGTCAACAATGCTTTGCCGTTCCGGTTCTTTCATTTGTTTGGACACGCCTTTTAATACCTGCTCCGATACATCATCAATGCGCACAATAAATGTTACATACAAACCCGCGTTGGGTAACTCTTCGGCACCGCTCCGTGCCCAAAAACCGTCCCGGATGTAATTTTTATCCAGTGTTGAATGTTTCTGTACCGATTCAAACCCGCAGTGATGGTTGGTCAGCACCAGTCCTTTTTCAGAAACAACCTCTCCTGTGCAAAACCCGCCAAAGCTTACAATGGCATCTTTCAGGCTTCCTTTATGAATATCATAAATATCTTTTGCACTGATTTTCATACCCAACTGCTGCATCCGTTTTTCGTTCAGGCTTTCCAGTAACTGCGGCAGCCACATTCCCTCATCGGCTTTTGCCAGCCCCATACACAGCAATCCGGCCGTCAGGCCGAAAAATTTTTTTAAAAAAGTCATCATTTTCAGAATTAAAGCAGGCAAGATAAAATAAATTTAATTACTTACTTACATTCGTTTTTAATACTTGCGCTTGATTTTATCGCCCTTTTTGAGGTCTTTTTGTCCCCAATACCCTGTGAATTACGTATTAATAATGTGCATAACCCACCGTGAAACGTGTATGTGAAATGTATTACCGGATGAAAGTTTGCCCTGCCGGTGTCTGTTTTGAATTTTTGGTGGACTGTCTTCAATTTATACCAACAATATTAACATAGTGTAAATTTAATATGTCTTTCATCCGTTGTAAACATTCCGTAATTCACATTTTTGTGAATAAGCAACCGTAATCCATACGATCCGTAACTTTATTATGTGAATAACTGTTAAATAGCTGTGGGTAACCGTGATCCTGAAAAAAATAAAACGCGTGCATAAAGCAGTTATCCACTAATCCACAGCCATAATAATAATAGAGATTTTTAAATAAATAATTAATATAAATATTATTAAAAGGCAAAAAGGAGATTTGAAAAAACTTTGATTTTTTATTTGGCTTGGTCGTATCATTGCAGGTACAAAATTTTTCAATTATGAATGCAGGTATTTTGGAAACAGCAAAAATTAATTTGGACCGGAACGGTTTTCTGGATATTGCCGTGGATCCGAAATTGGATCTGTTTGTTGAAATTGAAAAATTGAAAAAAGAAAAAAATGCGGTGATCCTGGCGCACTACTACCAGGAGCCGGATATCCAGGACATTGCGGATTACATCGGCGACAGCCTGGGGTTGGCACAGGAAGCGCAGAAGACCAATGCGGATATGATCGTTTTTGCCGGCGTGCATTTCATGGCGGAAACGGCTAAGATCCTGAACCCGACAAAAAAAGTAGTGATTCCCGATTTTAAAGCAGGTTGTTCTTTAAGCGATAGCTGTCCGCCGCCGCTGTTCCAGAAATTCAAGGAACAGCATCCGGATCATGTGGTGGTAAGTTATATCAACTGCAGCGCGGGCATTAAGGCATTGAGCGATGTGATTGTTACAAGCAGTAACGCACGGGTAATCGTTGAAAGTTTTCCCAAAGACCAGAAGATCATTTTTGCGCCGGATAAAAATCTGGGCGCATATATCAATAAAGTTACCGGCAGGGATATGTTGTTGTGGAACGGAGCCTGTATGGTACATGAGATATTCAGCCTGGAAAAGATCACACGGCTGAAGCATCAGCATCCGGATGCGAAGTTGATTGCACATCCCGAATGTGAGGAACCTTTATTGCGTATGGCAGATTATATCGGATCTACTACCGGCTTGCTGAAGTATACACGGGAAGATGATGCCACTGCGTACATTGTAGCAACAGAAACAGGGATTCTTCACCAAATGGAGAAGGCAAGCCCGGAGAAAACATTCATTCCTGCACCACCCGATAACAGCTGCGCCTGTAACGATTGTCCGCATATGAAACGGAACACGCTTGAGAAACTGTATCTCTGCATGAAATATGAAATGCCCGATATCATTATGGATGAAGCGTTGCGGCTGGCCGCCAAGAAACCCATTGACCGTATGCTGGAGATCAGTGCTGCAGCCGGTTTGTAACAGCACCTTTTTGTAATAGTGTATGATAAAGCGATTGCACTTTTTGCTGGCCTGTTTGGCTTTACTGCCGCTTGTATTGTTTGCGCAACAACCCATGCCGCGGACAACACAAACAATCGAGTTGAAAAAGGGTCGCTCGTTCCCGTTAAAGATTCCAGTTGGATACCAGCTATATGTGGCCGCCCAGGGTTTGGAGCGGCCTCGTTTTTTTTCCCGGAGTCCGGATGGGCGCTTATTTGTTACAGATATGCACGACCGAAGTGATAATAAGAAAGGCCGGGTGATGATTTTGGAACAATGGGATGAAAAGAAAAAATCATTTGGAAAAGTTACCACCTTTTTAAGTGGTTTGCATAATCCAAACCAGGTGGCGTTTTATACTTCCGGTGGACAAACCTATATCTATATTGCAGAAACGGGAAAATTAAGTTATTATAAATATACCCCGGGAGATTCTGTAGCTGCGGGAAAACCTGTGGTGATCGCTACTTTTCCTGATTACGGATTGAGTTATAAATATGGCGGATGGCATCTGACCCGCAGCATTGCCTTTTACCGGAATAAGATTTACGTAAGTGTAGGAAGCAGTTGTGATGCCTGTGTGGAAACAGAAGACATTCGCGCCACGGTTGTGGAAATGGATCCCGATGGAAGCCATCAACGGATTTTTGCAAGGGGCATCCGCAATGCCGTGGGATTGAAGTGGGTAAAGGATGCACTTTGGGTTACCCATATGGGCAGGGATAACCGCGGACCCGATAAACCGGAAGAATTATTTCACACCGTTGTGGATAATGGTTTTTACGGATGGCCTTATTATTACCAGTACCGGAAAACGATTATTGCAGATACGCAATTTGTAAAAAGTAAAAGACCTTCGTTTGTAAGAAAACCGGCTATTGCACCTTATGCATTTAAAGCTCATTCGGCTCCCTTGGGATTTGAATATGTAACAAATTTTGATGATCCCTTGCTGAACAACACGTTCCTGGTGGCTTTGCACGGAAGCACCAGTGTATGGCGGCAACGGGGTAATGTCATTGTACAACTGACAGCAGATGGCGGATACCGGGAGGTGATCAGTGGGTTCCTGCAGGGTAAAACTGAAAATACCCGCTATGGACGGCCCTGTGATATCATCCAGTGGAATCAACATGCATTTTTTATCAGTGATGATAAGAATGGAGTTATTTATTTTTTTGAAAAACGATGATCGTTCTATCGATTCTTTATTAAACTTTATTGTAACAAAATAATTAACTTTATTTGCAGCTGTTATTAAACCATTTGTGTTATGAAATTACTTGAGAATAAAATTGCCATTGTTACGGGTGCGGCGCGCGGAATTGGGGAAGCCATCGTGGATAAGTTTGCAGAACAGGGAGCCGCTATAGCGTTTTCTTATGTAAGTGATGGCAGTGCTGAAAAGGCAAATGCTATAGTAAACAAATGGAGCGAAAAAGGTGTACGGATCAAGGCCTGGCAGAGTAATGCAGGGGATATGGCGGCCTGCGAACTTTTTGTTTCGGAGGTGTTGAAGGAATTTGGTACGGTAGATATTTGTGTAAATAATGCCGGGATTTCTAAAGACAATTTACTGCTGCGTATGACACAGGAGCAATGGGAAACCGTGCTGCAGGTAAACCTTAACAGTGTTTTTTATATGACCAAGCAGATCATTAAACCAATGATGAAAGCTAAAAGCGGAAGCATCATTAATATGAGCTCGGTGATTGGGGTAATGGGAAATGCAGGACAGGCCAGCTATGCAGCCAGTAAAGCGGGGATTATAGGATTTACAAAAAGTGTGGCAAAAGAGCTCGGAAGCCGTAATATCCGTTGCAATGCCATAGCGCCGGGTTTTGTAGAAACAGATATGACAAGTTATTTACATGATGGCGATGCATCTGCCAAATATCTTTCAGATATACCATTGGGAAAATTTGCAAAGGCCGAAGACATTGCCAATACGGCTTTGTTCCTGGCTTCTGATATGGGATCGTATATTACCGGGCAAACGATCAGTGTTTGCGGTGGATTAAATATTTAATAGCCTTCGCTTGCCGGCTTTACCCATTTATCCGTTGGCTCAAAATAATGCCAGAGCATTGCTGAAAGTTTCCGGGTTAAAACCCAGGCTTCGTTTTGATGGTTCCAGCTCGTGTCTTTATTGTTCTTTGTAAAGATGCTGAATATATACGGTTGGTTGGGGGCATTTACCAAAAGAATTTCATTCCGGTTTTCATCTACACATCCGTTTTTGCTGAATACTTCTATATAAGGGGGAATCTGTGATGTGCCCTCGTCAATATCCCAGAGGTTTCTGCCCAGGCATCGTTGCATACGTTCGCAGGCTGCCGGCGAGAAGATTTTGTTGCGGTAAATGTCTTCAAAAATACGTGCCATTTCCCGGGGTGTTGTTTGTCCCCATCCGTTTTGGGCCTGAAACGTTTTTCTGCCAGGCGTTCTTGAATTGATTTTTGTATTATGATAACCCAAACTGTCTAAAAGTTCATTGATCCTTGTACCGGTGCCGGCCAGCTTTTGCAGCCAGAGGCTGGCTGTATTATCACTGGTGGTAAGCATCAGCATCATCAGTTTTTGCAAACGAAGCTTTCCTCCATTTTTAAATTCACCTAAGATATCCTCGCCGGCATAATAAAGCGAGTCATAGTAAATCATTGAAGAGTCATAATGGTATACACCATTACGGATCTTATCCATGATACCAATCAGAATCGGAACTTTGACAATGCTGGCTGTAGCAAACACGGTATCTGCATTGACGGCAACTGTTTTTCCGGTTTTCAGATTTTTTATGTAAATACCGATAGTTCCGTTGAAGTCTTTGATCGCTTTTTGAACGATACCCGCCAGCCTTTGATCTGTTTGCTGGGCATTGCCTGTGAGCGAAAGGACCAGGAAAATGAGTGTTATGCTGCGGCGAAGCATTGTTGATGATTTATGGGGAGCGTATACTTAAAAGTAGTAACTTTTGCGGAAAGTTTTATAGTAAAATCTTTTTGTCTATTTTTATCAGGAAAGTTTCAGAGCTGAATCATTGAATCATCTACAGATGTTGCTGAGGCATTTACATTTTTTGAAGTTGGTATTGCTGCATGGCTTAACCGCTTTCGGAGGTCCTCAGGCGCACCTGGCGATGATGATGAAAACCTTTGTAAAGCAAACGCCGTATATCACAGAGAAAGAGTTGATGGAGTACAACGCTTTTTGTCAACTGCTTCCGGGCGCTTCTTCCACGCAAACACTTACACTTATTGGTTTTAAAAGGGGTGGAATACCGTTGGCCATTCTTACACTGCTTGTTTGGATACTGCCTGCATGCTCCATTATGGGGGCATTATCATTTTTGGTGAATTATCTGAATGGAGAAGACAGTCTGAATATTTTCAAATTTGTAGTGCCCATGGCGGCCGGGTTTTTAATTTATGCCTGTGTGTCGGTGTTTCCATTTTCTGTAAATAATACCGTTACGCTGGTAATTGCACTGGCATCGGGTCTTATTACATTCTTTTTCTTTGGGCGGCCCTTTATTGTTCCGGTATTGATTGTAGCCGGTGGAATAGTGACGAACCTGAGTAAAAAACGGATCCCGCAGGTAGATGTAAAACCGGGAAAGATACAATGGTGGAATATATGGTTGTTTGCGATTATTTTTATTCTTGCGGGTATCTTCAGCGAGTTGGCCCGTAAGAATGAATGGGAATACCGGAAGCCGGTGAATCTTTTTGAGAATAATTACCGGATGGGAAGTTTGGTTTTTGGAGGCGGAAATGTGTTAATGCCCATCATGTATGAGCAATACAGCGTGCGGCCGGATGAGGTGAAGGAAAAGAATCCCAATGCCATAAAGATTGATAAAGGGGAGATGCTCACAGGTATTGGTATGGTGCGCGCCATGCCGGGACCTGTTTTTTCTATTGCTTCTTATACGGGTGGCCTGGCATTAAAGGATATGGGCCCGTCTATGCAGGTGCTGGGCGCCATTATCGGGATGGTTGGTATCTTTTTGCCGAGTGCATTGCTGGTACTTTTTTTCTTTCCGATCTGGAATATGCTAAAGAAATATTCGGTGATCTATCGATCACTGGAGGGGATCAATGCTTCAGTTACGGGCATTATGCTGGGCTCAACGGTATACATCGTAAAGGATCTTGCAATATTTAATATTGGGTCCATAGAAATTACCAACCTGTTGGTTGTTCTGGGAACTTCTGCGGTGTTGATCTTTACCAAGCTTCCGGCCCCGGTGCTGGTATTTCTTTGCTTACTGCTGGGTTATTTCCTGAAGTAGCCCGATTTTTCAATCTCTTCAATCACTGTTTCGGGAAGCAGGTAGCGGATCGATTTTTTCGCTCTGATCAGTTTCCGTATGGCTGTAGCTGATATCTCAAGCAGAGGGGCATCCAGCACCTTTATTCTGTTGCTCAAATGGGTATCTATTTCAAAGCCGGGTCTGTTATAAATTAATATATTATAATTTTCTATTATATATTTATAATTCTTCCATTTTTGTATATTCTGAAAACTATCACCACCCAGGATCACTGAAAATTCGTGCTGCGGATATTTTTCTGTTAAGTGAGCCAGGGTTACGGCTGTATAGGATGGCCTGGGTAAGGTAAATTCAATATCTGATGCCTGCATCCGGGTATCTGCATCAATAGCCAAACGGGTAAGGTGTAGCCGTTGGTTTTCATTTAAAAGGGAAGCGGTTTCTTTTAGCGGGTTATGCGGAGATACTACGAACCATATTTTCTCTACCAGCTCTTCATTAAGAATATGATTGGCAATAATCAGATGTGCGTGATGAATGGGATTGAAGGAACCAAAGAACAGACCAATTTGCATAAGCGTTAGTTTACCTTGGATACAACAATAAATCGCGCTTCATCCAGTCTCAGGCTAAGGATATACCCGGCTACTGAAATCGAAATTGGGTCATTTAAGGGTGCTACTTTAATAATTTCTATCTCTTCGCCGGGAAGGCAACCCATTTCCATCAGTTTCAGGAAGATCTCTTCCGTGGTAAATTTCTGTATGCGGGCCCGTTGCCCGGGCTTTAGATCTGAAAGAAGAAGTTCCTTTTGTTGTTCCATGCTGCAAATCTAACTATTGTGGGTTGTGTTTTATTTACGAATTTTGAAAAAATATACGCGTGAAGCATTTACCCGAAATCACTTTTTCCTTTCATAAAAAGGTAACGCTTAAAGACAGGAATCGCCTGAAGCAGTTCCTGGCTTTCATCTTTAAGGAGAACAACCAGGCGCTGGATATGTTGCATTATGTGTTTTGTGATGACCAGGAGATACTGGAGATTAACCGCCAGTACCTGGATCACGATTATTATACAGATATTATCACATTTGATTTAAGGGAAAAGCCATCAGAGGCAATGGTGGCGGATATCTTTATTAGCATAGATACCGTTCGATCAAATGCAGCCTTGTTAGATGTACCTGTTTCGAAGGAATTGCACCGGGTGATCTTTCATGGGGCGCTGCATTTATGCGGATATAACGATAAAACGGAAGGGGAGCAGGACCTAATGCGAGCAAAAGAGGACGAATGCCTGCAGAGATATGGATTTAAATAGCTGTTTCACGTGGAACAGGGCTGCGGTTTATTTCTATTTTGAGTGATTTCTATAAGGTTGTTGATTTGTTTCACGTGAAACAATTGCTGTACCTGTTTTTATTGTTAACTGATCTGCATTTAGTTAGCCACTTCGAAAGATAATGGGAGCTGTGATATGGTTGTTTCACGTGGAACAGGAGTAGTTGTGTTCAAAAACGCTGCTTTACCATATGTTCGCAAGGTCTATTGGTAATTTGAACAGGTTAGAGAAAGGATTCCGGATTAGAATCGGATTTGAGTGCGATATGGATGGACTTTTAAGCATAATTGTTTTTAAGAAGGTTTCGGGTACCGTATATAATAGGGTGGGCGTGTATTTATTGTGGCTTTTTTGAAAGATGTGGTATTGTTTCACGTAGAATAACGATTCTGAGTCGAGCAAAGAATGTTTCCGGGAGGTTATGGTTTTGTGATTTATCTTTTTAAATCTGGTGGTTGTTAGCTATGGAAGCACCTTTGTATTCATTTTTTGATGTACAGATCTGAAATAATGCTTTGTTTCACGTGAAACAAGGGCTTGTCGAAGTATCAGTTATGTAGTTGAATGTGTAAATGAGTTTTAAAAGAGCAGTTGAAGACTGCTTTTTTATTGTTTATAACGATACAAGAGTATAGAATGTCTTTCATTTAAAGATGGGTTGTTTCACGTGGAACATTTAGTATAATGGTAGTAAAATTTGGGTGAAAGCCTTCTATAAACCCGATAAGAAACACTTATAAAAGGAATGGCGTAATTTTGCACCCATGTTTCCAGAATATGATGTAATTGTTGTAGGTGCGGGTCATGCAGGCTGTGAAGCTGCTGCTGCCGCCGCCAATATGGGATCAAAGACCCTGCTGATCACCATGAATATGCAAACCATTGCCCAAATGAGCTGTAACCCAGCAATGGGTGGTATTGCAAAAGGGCAAATTGTACGGGAGATTGATGCGCTTGGCGGATATTCGGGTATTGTAACCGACCTGTCTATGATCCAGTTCCGGATGCTGAACCGATCAAAGGGACCGGCCATGTGGAGTCCCAGAGCACAGAGCGACCGGATGTTGTTTGCTGCAAAATGGCGGGAAATGCTGGAACAAACACCAAATCTTGACTTTTATCAGGATATGGTGAAAGGATTATTGGTAAAGGATGGCAGGACAGCAGGAGTCATTACTGGTTTGGGGCATGAAATCCGGGGTAAGGCTGTTGTACTGACGAATGGTACCTTTTTAAACGGGATCATTCACATCGGGGAAAAGCAATTTGGCGGTGGACGTGTAGCTGAGAAAGCGGCAAGCGGGATTACCGAGCAGTTAGTGGCACTCGGATTTGAAAGCGACCGGTTAAAAACGGGAACACCACCAAGGGTAGATGGCAGAAGCCTGGACTATTCAAAAATGGAAGTACAGGATGGAGACACCGATATCGTAGGCTTTTCGTTTACGGATACACCAAAAATAGATGCCTCTAAACAGCGCTGCTGCTGGATCACTTATACCGATCAGAAGGTACATGATATGTTAAAGACCGGGTTTGACCGGAGCCCGATGTATGCGGGAAGAATTGATGGGGTTGGTCCCCGTTATTGCCCAAGCATTGAGGACAAGATCAATCGATTTGCCGACAAGGAACGGCATCAGCTATTTGTAGAACCGGAAGGATGGAATACGGTTGAGATCTACGTAAACGGATTTTCTACCTCACTTCCTGAAGACGTACAATATGCAGCTTTAAGAATGGTGCCCGGCTTTGAAAATGCCCGCCTTTTCCGCCCAGGGTACGCGATCGAATATGATTATTTTCCACCCACACAGCTTCAAAACACATTAGAAACAAAATTAATATATAATCTGTATTTTGCCGGTCAGATCAATGGCACAACCGGGTATGAGGAGGCCGCCTGCCAGGGAATTATAGCGGGTATCAATGCTCATCTGAAGGTGCACGAAAAAGATCCGTTCACTTTAAAGAGGAGCGATGCTTATATAGGTGTACTGATCGACGACCTGATCAATAAAGGCACCGAGGAACCTTACCGCATGTTTACCTCGCGTGCGGAGTATCGCACCCTGCTTCGCCAGGACAACGCAGATGCCCGGCTTACGCCGATCAGTTACAAGCTGGGACTGGCTTCGGAAGAAAGAATGGATAAAATACGGCAAAAAAATGAAAATATAGCCAATATAAGAACTATATTAAGAGAAACCACTTTTCGACCTGAAGAAATAAATGGATTCTTATCAGACCGTGATTCGTCACCGATCCAGGAAAAGCAAAAGGCAGAAAAGATCCTGTTGCGACCAGACATTGAACTGGATCACCTGGTGGACGCTGTTCCCTTTTTAAAGGAACAGGTGCGTAATTACACCCGGGAAGAGCTGGAGCAGGCATCGATTCTTACCAAATATGAAACTTATATCGAAAAAGAGCGGGAGCTGGTAAACCGGATGAGTGAAATGGAAAACCTTTTGATTCCCTCCGGATTTGATTATACACGGTTAAGCTCATTGGGCAATGAAGCCAAAGAAAAATTAAATCGCATCCGGCCGCAAACCCTGGGCCAGGCCAGCCGGATCTCAGGAATCAAGCCCAGCGATATCCAGATCCTGATGGTTTATATGGGCCGGTAATGTAACGCCCTTTGCCTGGTCATTTAGGACTGGGCCTGGTTACAGACAATTTTTTTCATTCAGCGGTAAAACCAGTTATGTTTCGCAGTAGCATACTCATTACATTTTTATTTTTAATCGCCGGGTACGAAGGTATTGCCCAAACCAACAATAAGGAACATCTTTCCGGTTTCCTGATGACTTCGCTTACCTATAAGTTTAATTCTAAATGGATGGCCTATACCGAACTGCAGGCGCGCTCCATCGAAAACTTTACTCCGTTGGACTATACTGAAACCAAGGGCGGAATCGGGTATAATATCAATAAGCAGAACCAACCCTTTATCGGCTTTGGACGGTATGTTACATTCCGGAAGCATGAATTGTACCAGCGTGAGCTGCGCCTCTGGCTGCAGTACACATTTACCAATAATATCGGGAAACTAAAAATGGACCACCGGGGCCGGGCAGAACAGCGCTATTTTTATTTTCCGCAAACCGGGGATAATAAAACCGATCAGCGCTTCCGTTACCGGCTTAGTGCTACCTTGCCCATCAATAACAAAAAAGTGGAACCCAATACATTTTTTATAAACGGGTTTGAAGAACTGTTTTTCGGACCGAAAGCAGATCTCTTAAAACGGAACCGGCTGTTTACCGGCTTCGGCTATCAGTTTACAAAATCCGTTGGTGCTTCCACCGGTTACATGTGGCAGCGCGAATTGGCTCCTTCAGGAAACCGGAACCTGCATTTCCTCTACCTGGCGCTGAACTTCGTATTAGATCGAAAAGATGATCATGACCGGCATATTGATGTGCCGGTAGCAGATTAAGAAAGTACGAATATATTCGTTTATAAAAGATTCGCTTTCTATCTGCCTATGCATTTTGACGTTTCGGCAGATATAATAATGGGGATAACCAATGTGTCGATTCGTCTCAGCAAAGGGTCTTTACAATAAAAGATTTCTGCATTAACGCAATCTGTAACCGCTAAAAAAGTAAGGGTAATATTTTTCGTGAAAAGCGGACACCGAATACGAAATGGAATAAAATACCCTGTGTATATTTTTTATAACAGACCAGTCCAAACCTTTTATGGTAAATTAATTTAAACGATTAAGCTATCGTCCAAGCATTTGTAAGCGCCCTTACTATTTATGAAGAAAACCGGTTCAGCTTTTAATAATGACCCGGGATCAATTTTATTAAAATAGTTGTGATTCCGATTGACTGATGTGGATTAGTGCAGGATCAACTTATAGATCGCGCCGATGGCGCTTAACTTTCAGTTGTGCACCCTCAACAAGGAACTAAAGCTCCTTGTTAACCCATTAAACCGAGGCTATGCCTCTTCAAAGTTCACTGACTGGAAGTTTCTGTTGGTTTAATGCTATACTCAATGTTACAGAAAGCCAGGGGCCGTGTTCTTGAGCTAACTTCGGAATTTATTCCGAAGTGATGGACCAGATACAGGGAATCGAGTGCCATCGGCACGACCCATTTCGAAAGCAACACCGGGGCTGCTACTTCTCTTAGCTAGCGAGCCTCCAGCCTGTCTTGATCACAATGAAGAGCGCATCGCCATATCTACTGTGATAATTTTGATACCGGTTCATTATTAGGTTAAATACGTGTGAAAAATCCTCAAAGCAATGATAACCATCTGTTATTTTGAACAAATTGATATCTTTCCCGAAGCAAAAATTACAAAGACTTTCTTTTGATCAGTTTGGTAGGATTGCGTTTTACTGTTGTTTGATCGCCAAGAATTACTTCAGCAACCGACCGGCCCATGGCTTCGAAATCAGTTGAAATTACCGTGATGCCACCCTCCAGTATTTCTTTTACATCGGTATCATTGTAAGAGATCAGTCCTACTTCTTTACCAAGGGTCAGTTTCTTTTTCCGGGCCAGCTTTATCAATGCTACATCATCGGTGTTGTATCGACTAAAGGTTACATAAGCATTGCCTTTCTGAAAATTTTTTTCATCGATCTCTGATTGGATCAGGTATGGAAATTTGGTTTCTGTACAGTAACGTAAAAAACCGTCGATCACCAACCGGGCATGAATAGCTTCCGGGTGGGCAACAAGAATGAGCCGTTTGTATTTGGATAATTCATTTTCCAGTGCCAACAGACTATGGTAGATATCGTATCCAAAATCCTGGTAGATGCTGTTATAGCTTCCGGTTAATCCCTGTTCATGCAAATCAATGATGATCCGTTTTCGATCCGGGATCAGGTTCAATAATGGCGCTACATCTTCTTTAAGAAACGTAGCAATTACGTAATGCGTATACTTTCCCAGGTTTTCCCGGATTAACTTTTCAAATACCTGGTAGTTATGATGATGAAAATAAATGTCGATATCCGCACGTTCTTTTAAATGATCAAACAGGCTCCGGTAGAACTGCTCGCGCATGATGTTCATTTTATCCAGCAGCAGGAAGATCCGGAAATTATGATCGATCGCCTTTTTCCGCACAAAATAACCTTTGCGGTATACCGACTCGACAATACCTTTTTCCACGAGGTGATTCAGTCCTTTCAGCAGCGTTTCCTTACTCATCCGGAGCTGCGCCTGCAGTTGTTTTAATGAAGGGATCTGATCTCCGATATGCAATTGGTCGCTTTCTATAAGCGAAATAATATATTCTGACAATTGCTCGTATTTCAGTTTGGCATGTAATTCATTTTTAACCTGTTTTATACCTGCATCCGCGGCTGCGCTCATAGAAAATCTTTCCGGCAAAAGTAAGTAATAACCAAAACAAACCAAACCAGAAGAAAAGCAGCCGGGTCATACAAACCGAAAAGTATATATAATGAATTGATTTTAATCAGTCTATAAAAAAGTGTCGGCAAAAATTTGAAAGCAATGAAATAAACCCTATGTTTGTTGTATATATACCAGTCCAGACCAGACTATATAAAATAACGAATATTGCGTATGAAACGAAGTAAAATCTTGCCGTTGCTGTTTGCCGTTGGTTTCCCGATCAGCTGTTTGGCCCAGACCGTAAAAAATGTTACCGGCACTGTTACGGATGAAAACGGAACTCCCCTGCAAAAGGCCACTGTTATTATACAGGGTAAATCGGTGTCGGGTATTACCGATGCCAAAGGAAATTTTAATCTTTCCAACATCCGCGAAAATGATGTAATGGTCATTTCCATGGTAGGGTATACCACGCAAACGGTTCCTGTTTCGGGCGAAAATAATTATAAGATCCGGCTGTCTCAAAACAACCAGGTGTTGGATGATGTGGTGGTGATCGGTTATGGAGAGGTAAAGAGGAAAGACCTTACCGGCTCCGTGGGCTCCGTTAATATGAAGGATATGGAAAAGGCGCCGGTGGTGTCTTTTGAAGATGCATTGGCCGGAAGGATAGCCGGTATGCAGGTAAGTTCCAATGATGGTCAGCCGGGAAGCACCAGCAATATTGTGATCCGTGGAGGCAATTCCATCACCCAATCCAATTCACCGTTATATGTGGTAGATGGATTTCCGCTGGAGAGTCCGGATAACAACACCATTAATCCAGACGATATCGAATCCATCGAAGTGTTGAAAGATGCTTCTTCCACCGCCATTTACGGGGCAAGAGGTGCCAACGGGGTTATCATTATTAAAACAAAGCAGGGCAAAACCGGGCCGCCCGTAGTATCTTACAATAACTGGCTGGGGATTCAGTATCCTATAAAGAAGTTGCCGGTGATGAGCCCGTATGAATTTGTAAAATATCAGCTGGAACTGAACCGCACAACGGCAGAGCGCCTTTACCTGCAGGATGGCAAAACACTGGAATCTTACAGGGATATGGAAGGCGTTAACTGGCAGGACTATGTGTTGCAAAATGCCTTTATGCAAAACCATAGTATTTCTTTAAGAGGAGGAACCGCTGCTACCAAGTATTCAGTAAGCGGATCTTACCTGGATCAAAAAGGCATTGTGATCAACGGGGGCTATAAACGCTACCAGGGACGGTTTCAGATTGAACAACGCATTGGCAAAAACTTCAGGGCGGGTATTAATACGAATTATACGCAGGCCATAAAGAACGGCCAGATCGCCAATTTAACCAGTGATAACCTGAACAGCACTTCAGCCGGCAATGCCTCGTCGTACCTGCTTTACAGCACCTGGGGTTACCGGCCCATTACAGGAAAAGGTGAGAGCGATGATTTTATCGACCAGCCTTTTGACGATGAGGTAGCATCCAATACAGACCTGAGGATAAACCCGGTGGTTAATTCCAATAACATGTATATGTATGCCTTTAATAAATCGTTATTCACCAATGCGTTCCTGGAATATTCGTTTCTTAAATATTTTAAATTCCGGGTAAACGGCGGACTGACCGACATCGATCTCCGGTTTGAGCGGTTTAATAATTCAAAAACAGCAGCAGGCAACCCGCGCACGGTTTACGGGGCCACTTATGGCATTAATGGCTCCATCGATAATCAGAATGTCCGCAGCCTGCTGAACGAAAACCTGCTCACATTCAACCGCACATTTAACAGCAAGCACAAGGTGGATGCCGTTGGCGGTTTTACCATGCAGCGCAACAGTACACAGGGGAACGGTTTTGTATCCATCTTATTACCGAATGAGGTGTTGGGTATAAAGGGGCTGGACCAGGGAACTGTACTTTCAAAAACAACATCAGGTTCTTACTCCACCCTGGTGTCCATGCTGGGGCGGGTGAACTATACCTATAATTCGCGATACCTCTTTACCGCTTCATTCCGGAGCGACGGATCTTCCAAGTTTGCACCTCAGAACAGGTGGGGGTATTTCCCTTCCGGTGCATTTGCGTGGAATTTGGGGAATGAGCCATTCCTTAAACCAGTGAAGGCGATTTCTGCTGCCAAGCTAAGAGCATCATACGGCATTACCGGTAACAACCGGGTTTCTGATTTTCCCTATCTCAGCGTGCTGGATCAGGAAGTGTCGGCCAATACAGGCAACACTAAGAGCGGGTATTATTTTAATGGTACGTATATTAAAGGAACTGTGCCCATCCAGATTGGAAATGATAATCTCAAATGGGAACGCACGGCCAACCTGGACCTGGGTCTGGATATCAGCCTGTTTAAAGAACGCCTGAGTTTGACCACCGATTATTATTATAAAAGAACCACCGATCTCTTGCTGGAAGCATCGTTGCCCACATCGACGGGATACCTGACGGCCTTTAAAAATATTGGTGTCGTTGCAAATAAGGGGATCGAGTTTACCCTGAACACGGTAAACGTAAGCACCAAAAAATTTACCTGGTCGTCTAATTTCAACATTGCATTCAACAATAATGAAATAAAAGAACTGAACAGTGATCAGCCCAGTCTTACTACCAGGATCACCAACTGGAATTCGAACTTTAATAATTCGCTGCCCTATATTGCAATGCCCGGGCATCCTGTAGCCCTGTTCTATGGATATGTTTTTGACGGGTTATACCCGGTAAGCGATTTCAACATGTTGCCCAATGGCAGTTATGAACTGAAACCAAATGTACCCAATAACGGAAGCGACCGGGCATTGATCAAACCGGGATATATCAAATACAAAGACATCAACGGAGATGGCGTTGTGGATGCCAATGATCAAACCATTATCGGCAATCCCAATCCCAAGCACATCGGCGGATTTTCGAATAATTTCCGGTACGGACAATTTGATCTGAATGTGTTCCTGCAATGGTCGTACGGAAACGATGTATTGAACGCCAACCGGATCGTTTTTGAAGGTGCGGAAGCGCGGATGAGCCTGAATATGTTTAAAAGCTATGAGAACCGCTGGTCGTTGGATAATCAAAACAGTTTGCTGCCGGTGGCCGGTGGTTATGGTCCCAATGTATATTCGAACAGGAATATTGAAGACGGATCGTTCCTGCGGTTAAAAACGGTATCGCTGGGATATAATCTTTCGCCCGAACTGATGAAAAGATGGAAGATACAATCGGCAAGGGTGAACCTCTCTGCGCAGAACCTGGTAACCTGGACCAAATATTCCGGTTTGGATCCGGAGGTTTCCGTGCGGAACACAGCCCTTACACCGGGCTTTGACTGGAGTCCTTACCCAAGGGCACGCACGATTACATTGGGTATGAACATCACTTTTTAACGATAGCGGTAAGAACGCATAAAAATATTCATATGAAAAAGAGTTTCTATTATATCTGTACGGCGTTGGTATTATTGGGTTCCTCATGCAATAAGATCCTGGATACAACGCCACAGGATTTTGTGTCGCCGGTAAATTATTACAATACGGAAAGTGAGCTGGAATCTGCACTGGCCGGGGTTTATGACCGTTTGGGGGATAACCGGGTTTATGCACAGGGGATGGCCAGCTACCTGGTAGTGAGTGATGAGTTCTTTATGAAAAACCAAACATCGGGTGTCAACGCCAATATCATAGACGCGTCTACCCTTGAAATTAACAGGCATTGGGAAGCACTGTACACCGGTATTGAGCGGGCCAATATGTTGCTGGAAAATATAAATAAGGCGCAGCAGGTAAGTGAAGCAAAACGCAACGAGATAAAGGGGCAGGCGCTGTTCTTAAGAGCCTATTATTACTTTTTATTGACGGATGAATTTGGTGCAGTGCCGTTAAAGCTGCAATCCAGCAAGAGCCCGGAGGAAGCGCCGCTGCCGGGTAGTACAATAAAAGAGATCTATGATCAGATACTAAAAGACATGAAAGAAGCGCAAGGTCTTGTGCGGTCGGTTTCAGATTATGGATACAACACCCGCATTACAAAAACAACGGTACAGGGCATACTGGCGCGGGTTTGTTTAACAATGGCCGGGTCTCCGTTAAAGGATGTTTCAAAATATACCGAAGCCCGGGCATATGCTGATAGTGTGATGCAGTCTGGCCTACACGGATTGAATCCGGATTTTAAGCAGATCTATATCAACCATGTTAAAGAAGTCTTTGACACGCGGGAGAATCTTTGGGAAGTAGAATTTAAAGGCACCAGCCAGGGTGAAATACAGGAAGGCGGCACCATCGGAAGTTATAACGGTATTACCTGTGGCAATATTGATACCGGGTATGGGTATGATTATGTGCATGCTACGGCGAAATTATATAATGCTTATGCCAACGGGGATCTGAGAAGAGACTGGACCGTTGCACCATTCCGGTTTGTAACTACAGGAACCACGGTGGTACGCACCGCCTGGGGGGCTAACGAGATTTATGAGCGGAGCAATGGAAAATGGAGAAGGGAATATGAAACCGTTTTGCCCAGGAATCAGAACTTTACCGGAACCAACTGGCCATTGCTGCGCTATGCGGATGTGCTGCTGATGTTTGCAGAAGCGGATAATTATTTAAATAACGGACCTTCAGAAAAAGCGTACACCGCCATTAATATGGTACGACGCAGAGGATATGGAAAAGACGTTCTTACGCCGGATACCCAGGCCGATGCACCTGCAGGCCTGTCCCAGCAAGACTTCCAGGAGCTGATCGTAAACGAACGGTTGCGGGAACTGGCTTTTGAAGGACTTCGCAAACATGATCTGATACGCTGGGGCATTTATCCATCTGTTATGCAGGTACAGGCACGGGAATACCAAATGAATATGCCGACGGCGTTGCGTGATCCTGCAACAGCACAGGCCCAGCGGGTAACAGCACGGTCGGTTGTATTTCCGATCCCCAATAGTGAGCTGGCGGTTAACCCCAATATCAGACAAAATTCCGGTTGGTAATTAAATAAATTGTATCAGATGAATAAGCTAATAATTGCTGCTGTATTATTTCTTTCACTGGCTTCCTGCAAAAAACGATATGCGCTGGATGCGATTGATAATTTTTCTATTGAGTTGGAAAAGGCCACGTATAAAGTTGGAGAACCCATTCGCTTTGTTGTAAACGGAAAACCGGATAACCTGGTGTTTTGGTCGGGCGAGGCCGGGCATGTATATGAATTCAGGAACCGTACGGCTGTAGAAGGGAACGCTATATCACTCAATTTTAAAAGCTACGCACAATTCGGATTGATGCCCATTGATCAATCGGTTATCAAGCTGCTGGTGTCTACCGATTTTAGCGGGAAATACGATTCAACAAATGTAAAGGCCGCAACCTGGGAAGACATTACGGATAAAGCGGTTTTATCAACCGGACAGGATCAAACGCCTTCGGGAAACATTGACCTGAGCAGTTTTGCAGCCGGCAATAAAAATATAGCAATTGCGTTGCGCTATAAAACCAATGTTATAAAACCCGAAGCGCAGCAAAACCGATGGGTGATCCGTTCTTTTGACCTGAAGAGTACCAATCAACAAGGCGATGAAACGGTGATTGCCAATATGGCAACGGCCGGCTGGACGTCTTTCAATTTCAGCGGACCTGCAACCAACTGGAGTATTACCTCTGCACAATTACTTACGGTTCGGAACAGTACAGATCTGGATGACGACTGGGTGATCACCAAGCAGTTCAATCCCAATAAAACAATGCCCGATAAGGGAGAAGCTATTAAGAACATTTCACAAAAATTGTATGAGTATACCCGGGTATATAACAAACCCGGCGTATACAAAGCGGTATTTGTGGCAACGAATGTGAATGTTAAGGCATCTGCATCCGTTGTAAAAGAAATCGAATTAACAATTACGGCGCCATAAGAATATAAAGAAATATATATCATGAATCGTGCAGTCATTTATTGTTTAAGCGGATTGTTACTGCTGGGCGCAGGAGCTGAAAAGGGCTATGGTCAGCCGGTCAAAAACGCCGGGTTGAAAAATGATGTGTTACGCCTGGATTGGGAGTATGCCCGCGATGGATATAAAGTAAAACAGTTGCGGGTGAGGGCACAGGATGGGTGGCGTTCTCTGGCGGCTCCGATGGGACAATACACGGTACTTTACAGTGCGGCGCAACCGAACATGGATGCGGAAACCATCACGGATAAAAATGGAAAGGCCGTTCAATTTCCGGAATCCGAATACCGGTACATCATTCCAACCTGGAAGGCCAATACCTCCGCTGTTTCTATGAATAAAGAGGGGCGGGCCTTATCGTTTTACCCGCAGCAGTATAAAGCAGCCGGAGATAAAATCATCTTTCAGCAAAAGACAGATGTAGCTACTATTGACGCCGTTTGGCAACTGGATCCTGTTTACAAAAATGATCTTCGGGTTTCCATCCGGTTAACAGCTCACGAGCCCGGCTATTATTCCATTGCCAGTCCGGCGCTAACTGTAAATGATAAATCCCGTTTTCAATGGGCCTGTATCCCGGGCCTTTTCCAGGGAAACAGCATCAACAATAACTTTATTGATGCCTATGCCTATGGCCATGGAATTCCTGATAAGCCGGTTGTGGTAAGAGAGCGGACCGCGGCGGCACTCACGTCTATGCTTACCAATAAAGAAGGAATTACACTTGCGGTTACAGCGGAACCCGGAACCGGTCGGGATCCCTGGACATTTGATAAATCTACCCAGTCGGACTGGCTGCTGGGTTTGTCATTGATCAATCGCAATGAGCAGCTAACGCCTACACTTTATCACCCGGTGTTAGGACAAAAAAAATCATATTTAAACAAGGGTGAAACGGTTTCTTTTGATTTCCGGTATACCGTGAACGCCTCCAACTGGTATCCTGTTTATAAACATGTGGTAAATGACATCTATCGCTTTGATGAATTATTGCATCTGAAGCAAACGCACCTGTCTTTATCCGAAAGAATAAGGCAGTTGTTCAATTATGTAAGAAATGACAGTACTTCCCGCTGGCGCACTTTTGATTATAAGGGTCGCATCATTGGTGCGCAGGAGTATCTGGGAGGCGTATACGGGGCGAACAAGGATGCTGTTAAAAATGCGGATTATGGTGCCATGTGGATGCTGGCAACCATTACGCAGGATTCTATTCTTATACACGAGCGTTTAAAAGCTGCATTGAATTTTAAACTGACGCAGCAAAATACAGAGGGTGGCTTTTTTAATGGTGCTGCTGCAGGACAGTATTACCTGCATGAATCGAAACGGTTCACAGAAGAGTGGGGGCCTTATACCGAACCGATTGCAACCACTTATTACATGTTGCTGGATATGGGCAATGTCTTTTTGTTTGAGCCGGGGAATGCAGACCTTAAAAAAGGGGTGCGTCTTGCAGCAGACTGGCTCCTGGCTCGTATGAAGCCGGAGGGGTATTGGGAAGTGGCACATAATAATCATACCATGAAACCGATGTTCCGGGATCTGAAGGATTACCGGCCTACCTTTTACGGCCTGGTGGTTGCTTACAAAACACTGGGTGATAAAAAGTATTTGGATGCTGCTATAAAATCGGCTAACTGGTATGTTAAGAATGCTGTAGAGCAAGGCTATTTTTTGGGTGTTTGCGGCGACGCACGGTTTGCTCCGGATTTTGCTACGGGGCAAAGTGCACAGGCGTTACTGGATCTGTATGATATTACCAAAGATCCGCGGTTTAAACAGGCTGCTGTTACAACGGCACAGTTCTATACCACCTCTATTTATTCGCATCCCATACCGGGTCATCAGCGCAGGAAAAGCGGTGACCACCAGCTGGAAGACTGGCAGATCAGCCAGGTAGGATTAAGTTTTGAACATGGCGGCACATTGGGTTCGGCGAACCCCAGCGGTCCTATCCTGCTGGCAAGTCATGCCGGGATGTTTGTACGCCTGTTTCAATTGACGAAGGACTCACTGTATCTTAATATGGCAAGAACAGCAGCGCTGAGCAAGGATGCTTTTGTTGATCCGGCTACCGGGGTCGCTTCTTATTACTGGAGTGCGATGAATAAAGGAGCCGGCCCCTTTCCGCATCATGCCTGGTGGCAGGTGGGATGGATCACCGATTACCTGATGGCCGAATTATCTTTACGATCGCAGGGCCGGATCGATTTTCCTTCCGGGTTTCTTACACCCAAGGTAGGGCCGCATAAAACCTTCGGATTCCGGGAGGGAAAAATATTTGACCAGGAAGGCGACCTGCTGTTCCGGGAAAACCTGGTCACATTAAGCAATCCCAATATGGATTACCTGTGTGCGGTGAACCGGAAAACAAAGAAGTTTTACCTGTTTATCCTTAATAATGATGATGAGGTTCAGCAAGGCGCTATCAGGATCGATGGCTCCCGCTTTATTCCCGGATACCATCTTCAACCGGAACCTGCGGCATGTTTTTCTGCAACCGGAGCACAGATGAAGGGGGCTTCTGCAAACCGTGTAACGATTGCGCCCTATGGCTTGCAGGTGTACACATTTAATTATAACTAAACGATCGAAACATGCGCCCCATCATCATAAAAAGACTGGTGTTTATGTTCCTGCTGCTGATCTGCTGTGGGAATGCTTTTACACAGCCAGCCAAATACCTGCTGTTGGGATCCGATTTTCAATTTAAGGGCAAGTGGTTTACCGAACCTGCCAAAGAAAGCATCAGTGGCACTATTTTACGGTTTTTAGAGGGCGAGCAGGATCCAATATCCGATGCGTTAACCGTATTCAAAATAGAACAGCCCGGAAGCTATGTGGTCTGGATCCGTACGCCGGATTTTGATACCTATCCCCGAACCCGCTTATTCCAGCTTTCCATTGGCAATGCTTCATTAAAGAAGGCCGGAGGTCATGGAAAGCCCGGCTACTTTTGGGAACGGCTGGGCACTGCAGAGCTGAAACAGGCGGAAGTGTTGCTGCGTCTTCACAATTTTAATTATGGCCGTTGCGACGCCATCCTGTTGCTCCGGGACAGCACCCTTGATCCTAACAAAACAGATACAAAGACCCTGCTGTCCTGGAAAAAGCTTCCGGTGGAACAGTCAGTAATTGCGGAGGAAAAGAAGAACACAGCACCATTGATGCGCTTAAGCAATACGGACAAAATAATAGCCGGTATTGAAAATGAAAATGTCCGCCTGCAATTTGTAAAAGCCGGTGCGGATCAAAGAGCGATCGCCTGTAAAACGGAGATCCGGGAACAGGGGCAGTGGAAACAGGCCGGTGGCGACATGGAAGACCATAAAGTATTTTTGATAACGGCAGATGCAACAGCCATCCAGTTCAACAAATACTACCCTACCTGGGATAATAAAAATCCCGGAGCTTATTTTGTTTTTGATGGCCAAAAGTACATCGTACAAAAACCCGGGGATGAGTTCAACCCCTTTCAATCGGGCAACCTGAGCGAAGCCATTCCTGTTAGTGTAAATGCAATTGACAAACAAACCATCGAAGTGCACTATGTTACCCGGAACGGCTCGTCCATTACTGGTTTTTGGTCGCTTCCCACGGGGCAGCAGCATATTGAACTGCGCCTGGTATGCAAAACAGCGCAGCCGGGATATTACAGTATGGGTGTGGCGGCTTTTCAGCCGATTGCAGACCCGGAACTGGAAAATGTATTGATGGCACCCATGTTTCAATACAAACGGGTATCTGCCGGTCCGCAAATGATGGTTACTTCCATGATGCAGCAACCCATTGCGATCGTTGCTGCAAAAACAAGCCAGGGGCCGGTTTCGAGCTATGTGGCTGCGGATCCGGAAACACTTAAAAACGACTGGGGTTCTGTAGACGATGCGCCCGCCGGGTTTACACTAAAAAATCATCAGAACCAGGTACAGCCGGTAATGTTTGCTCCGGTTTTGGGAATGAAGGATTCAAAATATGAAGCGGGGCAACTGATCGACCGCCGGTTTATGATCGGCCTGGTTGCGGGTAACTGGGATGCGGCACTGGCATATGCATCCGGAAATATCTTCCAGGTGCAGGATTACCGGAAGCAACAACAGGTGTCGCTTACAAACGCCGTGTTTAATATGATTGAATTAACGAAAAATGATTCGGCCGGCGGATGGGCAAAGGAACTGAAAGGGTTTTATGATATTGAAGGGGATCCCAAAACAGCACCCACCGTGGTGAATGCTACACCGCTGGTGAATGTGGCCCTTTCCGTTTTACAAAATGATGAGCAATACTACCTGAGCCGCTCGCTGCCTACGATAGAGTATACCCTTTCGCGGAGCGGATACCGCTGGGCAACCGACATCGTTCCCACTGCATTCAACAATACCCGGAAAACATTAGAGCTGAATCCGCTTACTTCACAGTTCACTACGTCCTACTATGCAGGACTGAACCGCATACTGGGTGGATTGAATCCCTGGCTGATGCATATTGCGTTGCCGGGCGATAGCCTCCGGACTGCGAAAGGATACTCCACCGACTTTCATTCCTGGAACCAGGCGCTTTGGGCCTACCAAATGACGGGACAGGCAAAATGGCTGCAACGGGCACGCAGGGATGCCGACCTTTTTATACAGGATAAAATCTATTCAAACACCAATAAGCCGCTAAGTCATATCCCCTTTTATAATGCCAGTTTTTATGCCCCCTGGTGGGATCTGCTGGATCTGTATGAAACCACAAAGGATGCAACATACCTGAAGGCTGCAGCCTATGGCGGATATTTTACCATTGCCGGCATCCGCAGTTATCCCAGGGTAGAAGATCAGTTACAGACCATCCATGTGGGCAACCGTTATGAGGGCATTACGCATATCTGGTGGAAAGGAAACCAGCCGTACCGGTTAGGCTTCCCGAGAAAAAAAGATGATGTACAGGAAAAGAAGGTTCCGGAATGGCTGGTATCCCCGGTAGGGCTGGGACTGGAGCAACCCAGTACTTATTTTACACGGGTAAAAGGACAAACCGTGCACCCGGTATTTATGAGCAGCTGGGCGCCACACCTGCTGCGTTTGTTTCAGTATGCACACCAACCCATTTATGAAGTCTATGCGCGGAATGCCGTTATTGGCCGGTATGCCAATTACCCGGGATATTATGGTACCGGTTTCACTGATGTGCCCATGTCGGCAGACTTTCCCTACAAGGGACCGGATGTAAGTTCCATTTATTATCACCATATACCTCCGCATATTGCGTTCAGCCTGGACTACCTGATCACAGAAGTCCTACAGCGATCCAATGGCAACATTCAATTTCCATACAGCAAGCAGGAAGGCTTTGTGTGGTTTAATAACCGGGTGTATGGCGGGGAGCCCGGAACCATTTTCGGAGATACAAAAGCTGTGCTGCGTATGCATAAGGACTGGGTACAGATTCAAAACCCGGAGATCAATTATGTAACCGCGGTTTCCGATAAAAATTTCTGGATCCTGCTTTCATCGGAAGCAGACCAGGCGCAAACCGTAAGCATAAAATGGAGCAAAGATGCGGGTGCAAAACAGGAGGGAGCGGCGCTTTGCTATGCCAACGATGGCGGGTCTGCAACAGTTGCCATAAAGAACGCAGGAGTTGATGTACCTGTGCCTGCAAAAGGATTCAGCGCGGTTGCCATTCCCCTGAATGTGGCTGCGCCAATAAAAAAACAGTCGCCACTGAAAGAGGGGATGAAGATCATTGACCTGGGTAAACCCTGGGGACGCGTATTCCTGTTCCGCATCCGGTCTCCCTTTGGCTGGGATAGCTTTTATGGATTTGCAGAAACCGCACCCATAAGCGGGTATTCGGTAACCGTTACCTGCAACCAGCAAACGCAGGAAGTAAAACAGTATCCTTATGAATGGAGCGTTACTAAAATTGGAATGGGAGAAAGCGCTGCAATAGAACTTGATTTCAAAAGTGCCGATGGAAAATCAATATCCAAAAAAATCGTACTTAATGGAAATGAATAAGCAGATTTTAAAAGCAGCAATACTGGGGTTGCTCTGGATACCGGTGATCAGCTTTTGTCAATCGGAAACCGATAACGACAAAATAGCGGCATCACAAGCCGGTGCTTCACCGCTTTATTTTGATGCCCAAGCGACTGGTGTGCCTGCAGTGGAGCCGGGACGTTTTCACAATGAGCAGGAATGCCAGGTACGTGCGGGTCTTCCGGATTTTTTTGAAAAAATAAAACAGGGAAAAGAAATCGTAGTGGCGTTTATCGGCGGCAGCATCACCCAGGCCAATCTTTGCTACCGGTTGCAGACGGCCCGGTACCTGGAACAGTTATATCCATCGGCCCGGTTTAAATGGATCAATGCCGGTGTTTCCGGCACCGGAACAGACCTGGGCGCATTCCGGATCAAAGAACAGGTATTGCAACATAAACCCGACCTGGTCTTTATTGAGTTTGCTGTAAACGGAGCCTACCCCGATGCAATGGAGGGCATGATCCGGCAAACCATAAAATCGGATCCGACAACAGATATCTGTTTGTTGTACACCATACAGAACGGACAAACAGCATTCTATCAAAAAAATGAAATACCACCTAATATCCAGGGGTTGGAGCGGGTTGCTGCTTATTACGGATTACCCGCTGTTCATTTGGGTATGGAAGCGGCCAGCATGGAAGCCGCGGGAAACCTGATCTGGAAAGGAAGCCCGGGCGCCCATCCGGGTAAGGTCCTGTTTTCAGAAGATGGTATTCATCCGGCCACAGCAGGAGGAAACCTGTATGCCGCCGCCATTGCAAGGGCGTTTCAAAAAATGAAGACACCCGCACTAATAAAAAAGAAACAACTCCCGCCACCGGTGATTACAGCTGCCTGGGATGAAGCCACAATGGTTCAGCCTTCTGTTGTGGCCACCGCAGTCAATGGCTGGTTGCCTCATTCAACGGAGCAGGACCCGGCATTAAGAAAATTTAATCCCTGGTTTGCAACGGTTTTTACGGCAGATAAACCCGGCGCTGCTTTCCGGTTTCGTTTCAGTGGTGATCTGTTTGGCCTCTTTGATATCGGTGGCCCGGAAGTGGGACAACTGGAGTTTATGGTGGATGGCAAACCCATAAAACTGAGCAGGGATAAGCAAGGCAGTTTTATTTATTATCAGGAGAGCAATACGGCATCAGAAAAGGTGCTGAACCGCTTCAACGCCTACTGCAATAACCGCTACCGCGGGCAGTTTGATGTGGTAAAGCTGGAGCCCGGTGTACACGATGTAATCGTGACCGTTTCTTCAAAAAAAGCAGATAAGCTGCAGATCCTTCCGGAAGATAAACGGGAGGATATTCAACAGCATCCGGAGAAATACAACCGGTCGGTTATTTACCTGGGAAGGATCTTAATAAGAGGAGCAGTAGTCAAATGAAACGGCGTACCCACTAACACAATAATAATTTTTTTGTAAACCCTTTTTCACCGCTAAAAACACGTCATATGATCAGGCTTTCATTTATTGTATTCAGCATTCAACTCCTTTGTTCCTGGAGTTCCTGTAGTAAACAGGACCGCCCTGTTGCAAACGATCTTAAACTACAAAAAACAACGCTCACCGGCGAATGGAGTTTTACGTTGGGAGAACGTTCAACCCTTTCCCAGAGCGGGTTTCCGCCGGGTGATAGCGGCTATTATACAGATGGCGCTGTATCTGTATTAAAACTGGGCAACCAGTACTATGGTTTTTGGGGCCGGTACCGCAATTACAGAACAGTTGCCAGCTCTCCCTTGCTACAGGATCATTTAAACCACCTGGATCCTGCAACGCCCGTATTCGGGGGTAACCAGCCCAATAACGGAACGTCTAACGGGTTTAATGATGGTGGCATGTGGTTTATTGGTGTGCGGCAATTAAATGATGGCCGGTTGGCCGGCTTTTTCCATGCTGAAACGCACTGGTATCCCCGCAATACACAGGGCTGGTATGCCTACAAATCTATTGGCGTAGCCTATTCAAGCGATAGTGGCAGATCCTGGGGCGCCCCTTACCAGATCCTGAAGCATGAGTTAAACAAGCCCGATACTCCCCGCTGGTCTGGATTGGGAGATGGCGCGGTTATTTATAATCATTTAAACAACAAATACTATTGTTATTACACACCTGCTACCGGCGTCACCGCCCTCTGTATGGCTTCTTCAACGGATCCCAATGGTTATGTAGGTTCCTGGAAAAAATGGTACAATAATGCATTTTCGGAGCCGGGTCTGGGCGGCAAGCAAACAGCCATTGCTCCGCTGAGTATGAACCCGGGGTCAAATCCTTCTGTTCACTGGAATACCTATCTGAACAAATTTGTGATGATCTGGCATGGGTGGGATGGCAAATTGTACATATCTGCCAGTGCCAATGCCGAAGTATGGGAAACCCCGAAGTTATTACTGGAAGACGGTCCCAAGGCCTGGTATCCATCGATCATTGGAACCAGCAGTGTTGAAGGCGGACAGGTGATCCAGTTATATTATGCCTATAATTTCCGGCCGGATGGCAGAAGAACCCTGGCGTCCCGTACGATCACGTTTCAGCTATTATAAAAAGAACGAGTGACACAAAGAAGTAACATATCACCCGGTCTGAAAAGTGGCAGCTTGTTATACACCGCCGCTACTTTTCATGTGCGCCGTATTGCTTTGATCGCCCTACTGCAGCTGCTCCTGTTGCTTCCGGCACCGTTTGCCGGGCAATGCAGTGCACAACCATTGGTGCTCAAAAGTCCTTCAGGAGCTGTATCTGTTCAGGTAATTAAAAATAATCAGGGGATCTTTTATTCGGTATCAAAAAATGGACGTACGCTCATACAACCGTCTTTACTTGGCCTTGACATTTCCGGAAAGTCGTTGATAGAAACGGCCAGCCCGTTGAAGCTGGTTAAGACCAGCGATATAAAGGACGCCCTTCAGCTACTCAAAAATAATTATACACCAATCCGGGTGGGCTATAAAAAATATGCGGTTCATATGGGACAATCCCTAATCGAATTTGCGGTTTTTGATAACGGCTGTGCCTTCCGCTACCAGTTGCCACCGGGGAAAGTACATATTACCGGAGAGCAGACCCGCTTTGTTTTGAACGGCGATGAACGCGCCTGGTTTTTTGAGCGCACCAATAGCTGGAAGCTGAAATCCTATGCCGGGTTGTGGATGCAGACCCGGTCCGATAGTCTGGACAAAATCTCCCCCGGCGGTCCGGTACAGGGCAAGCCGGTAGTGCTACAATTAGCGGATAAAAGCTATCTCTTTATTACCGAAGCGGCGTTACAGGGTTATAGCGGCATGCGGTTAAGGGCCGGAGGCAATGCGCTTTCAGTGGATTTTACAGAGGAAGCAGAAGGGTTCGATGTGCAGGAACCGCTTTCCTCCTTTACGCCCTGGCGGGTGATTGGTCTTGCAAAGAATTTGAATGAACTGGTGAACCATCCGGTGATTGCAACCCTGAATCCGCCTCCCGATCCGGAATTATATAAAGAGCGCAACTACATCAGACCGGGCAGGGCTGTATGGAGCTGGATCACCAAAGACGACCGGTACCTGGATCCCGGGTTTGAAAAAGAGCTGATCACCGCAGCGGCGGAACTGGGATTTGAATATACGCTGATCGATGACGGGTGGGAACAAAAATGGGATCATAAATGGCCAGGTTTAAAAAAACTGATCGATTTTGGAAAAACAAAGAAGGTGGGCGTATGGGTATGGAAGGATTCCAAATTTTTAAGGGACAGCAATTACCGGAACGCGTTCCTGGATACCTTGCAGCAATTGGGCGTGGCGGGTATCAAGATCGATTTTATGAACAGCGAAGCCAAAGCGCTGATTGATTTTGAAACCGGGTTTTTAAAGGCGGCTGCAAAAAGAAAACTGATGGTGAATTTTCACGGATGTCAGACCTCCACGGGGGAGTACCGTACCTACCCGAATGAATTAACAAGAGAAGGGATCCGGGGAATGGAACTGAACATCATGAATGAACCGTTACCGGCAAGTCACAATGCCGCTTTGCCCTTTACCCGGTTCATAACAGGACCAGGAGATTATACCCCGGGACTGTTCTCAAAGAAGGGGCCGACCACCAATGCCCATCAGCTGGCATTGCTGTACCTGATGGAATCGCCGCTTCAGTGCATTGCAGAAAATCCGCTCACACTTTTAAAAGACCCTCGTTTTACACCCATACTTCCGCTGTTGCGGAAACTGCCGGTTACCTGGGATGAACGGGTGGTTTTACCCCAAAGCCGGATCGGGGAGCTGGCCATTATCGCCAAAAGAAATGGCCGCGACTGGTATGTGGCGGCTGTGAACGGGCAGGAGCGTGCCATTACACAAACGCTGGACCTGTCGTTTATCGGGGATCTTTCTCAATACAACGGAACGCTTTTCAATGATCAGGATGATGGCTTTTCTTGTGCGGACGTGCATCCGGAACAGAGGGGTAAAACCACGATCACACTGCAACCTTCCGGCGGGATGGTGCTTTACCTGGAAGCAAAACCGGGAACAGAAAACGGCAGGAATTTAAAGAAGCATAAATGACGAAACGGATACATATCACTTTTTTGGTCATCTTTACCGGCATCTTTCCGGTTGTTGCGCAGGTGAAGCTGAGTGGCAACGAGATCCTGGTGCACTCCGGTGAAAAGACCTATCCGTTTTCGCCCGAGTTTACGGTTTTGTACAGCGAAACGGATCCGGCACTGGCCCTTAAGCCTGCCGGGATTGATAAGGTTCCTTATAATGTGCCCACCTGGAAAACAGACGCTTCAAAAGCCGATTACCGGCAACAACGCGTTAATGAATCCGTTGCAGGAGATGGGTTTGATGATAAGATCCTGCGCAGCAAAAAAGAGGAAAGAACGGCTAATATTTATCATGTCGGCCGGTCCTTAACCATAAAAGCAGACAAGATCCGGGAAAAGGGAGACACGGTATATTTTCATTTTGCAGACCAGGAAGGGTTTTCTTTACAGGCCTGGCTGGTGAAGAATACAGCACCCTATCCTTCTGTTGGCTTTTTACTGACCCCCAAAAAAGAAGGGTATTACAGTGTTGGATACACCGGGGCTCCGGCGTTTGCAAAACAGCATTCCAAAGAGTCCTGGCAGCCGCTGATCTGGACAGAGAAGCGTACCCCGGACCGGCCTTATCTTACGCCGGCGTTTATGGCCACCGAACCCACAACATTGGTAAACGATGGGGTTAATTCTTTAGGTGTGTTGGCTCATCCGCGGTACCTTCCGTTTCAACCATTGCCGTTGCTGGACAACAGCCAGTTTGGGATCGCGCTGTTAAATCCAAAAGGACAATTGCAGCCCCAGGTCTTTGCACCCCTGCCCGGCGGATTGCATTCTTTTATGAAGGCAGGGACTTCATTTAGTTTTTCTTTTTATCTGTTGGTTACACCGCACACGATCACGGATACCTATGAGGAGATCGCGCGGAATATTTTTGGCTTCAGGGATTACCGGTCCAATGCAACCGTATCGATGAATATGACGCTGGACAATCTTATCGACTACGCCAAAACACACTATGCCTGGTTTGTAGACAGCCTGAAGGGGTTTGCCTATTCCACCGATGTTCCGGGAGCTGTAAAAAATGTATCCAGTCTCAACCCGCTGGAGATGGCCATTATAAGAGATGATAAAGAGTTGTTTGAGAAACGGGCCTATCCATTGATGGAGTTTATGCTATCGCGTGAGAAATTTTTATTCAGTCTGGACAGTACGCAAAAGATACAATCCCCCTCCCGCAAACTTAAAGGACCCATTGCCCCGCTATCCGAGTTGGGGGTGCTGCACAGTGTATTTCCGGGAAATGATTATTTATATACCACACTGGCAAAAAGGGAGTTTAAAAAAACACGGGTGCGCAACCTGGATGTGGAAGAAAAAGGGGCCAACTGGATCAATGCCCTGTTCCTTTTTAAAATGACCGGAGATACGGCCTATCTAAATATGAGCCGGAAAATGGCGGATGAATATTTGCAAAACCGGGTAGATAAACGGATGGAGGCCTTTGGAGATCCGATGATCAGCACGCATTTTTTCTGGCCTACGTTTACCAATAACTGGTCCGCCCTGCTGGAACTGTATGAGCTCACCAAAGAAGAACGCTATTTAAAAGCAGCACATGACGGGGCCCGGCATTATGCCCTGTTTACCTGGATGGCACCGGGGATTCCCGACAGTTTGATCACCGTAAACAAAGGCGGTAAGGCGCCGATGTACTGGTACCTGAAATCGAAAGGACATCAGCAAATGTATTATCCTGAAGAAAAAGTTCCGGCCTGGCGGGTATCGGAGGTAGGACTTACGCCGGAATCTTCAGGAACCGCAACCGGGCATCGGGGCATCTTTATGTCCACCTTTGCACCCTGGATGCTGCGTATCGGGTATTATACAAAAGACTATTTCCTGATTCAGATCGCAAAAGCGGCGCTGGTTGGCCGTTCTGCCAGCTTTCCCGGGTATCATATGAATACGGAGCGGACTACTGCTTATGAAAAGCCGGACTTTCCGTTGCATGAGCACAAGGAGCAAAGCGTAAACTCTTTTCATTACAATCATATTCTTCCGATGGCCTCTCTTTTTATGGATTACCTGGTTTCGGATGCCTATATTAAAAGCGGCGGAAAGATCAGCTTTCCCAGTGATTACATCGAAGGATATGCCTACCTGCAGAATAAATTTTACGGGCACAAAAAAGGACGTTTTATGGGTTCGGACCAGGTGCAACTCTGGATGCCGGCGCGCCTGTTAACAATTGGCAATATCGGTTTGAATTATATTGCGGCACGAAAAGAAGACTCCCTATTTATTGCCTTTGCCAATCAATCCGCACAGTCCGTTCAAACAACGGTTACGGTAAACCCCGCCTGGGCCGCTTTCACTTCGAAGACTATATTAAAGGTGTTTGAATCCGAAAAAAACCGGCAATTTTTAAAGGATAGCAGTTTCACGGTAACGGTTCCGGCTAACGGTCAGACCGCTGTTGTATTGAAGGGTGTGGCGCTGCAATCAACATTCCAGGATCTGCTGTTAAAGCCGGTTACGGATAAAAGTCGCGATTATCTTTCCATACCTGAGGGTCATACAAAAGCAATGTTGTTTAAACTGGGAGGCTATGGCCGCCGGTTGTTTGTTTACCTGGAAGACGATGACAATAAATGGAGCCATGTACAGCTTCAGTATCGTATAGGAAAATCAGAACCGGTAACGGTTATAAAAAACGGGTATCCGTTTGAATTTACAGTAACGGCAGATCTTCAGCAACCCATCGTGTTTTCGTTGGTGCTGACGGATGTGGATGGAAATATCGTTCATACGAAAGAATATGAACTGGGAATAAATGACAATATCAATCAACGTGAAAAATAGATAGCATGATCATTAAAGATGCAGAAACGAAACGGGATCTTAAAAAAGATATTATTGAAAAAGATCTGGTGATTGTAGGAGGTGGGATGTCGGGCGTATGCGGGGCGATAACGGCGGCACGTCAGGGATTAAAAGTGCTGCTGGTACAGGACCGCCCGGTATTGGGAGGCAATGCATCCAGCGAAGTGCGGCTGTGGATCCTGGGAGCTACTTCACATATGGGCAATAACAACCGGTGGAGCCGGGAAGGCGGACTGATCGATGAAATACTGGTAGAAAATACGTATCGGAATCCGGAAGGCAACCCTGTTATTCTTGATATGATCCTGCTGGATAAAGTAAAGCAGGAACCGAATATTACATTGTTGTTGAATACGGCTGTATATGATGTGATCAAAGCCGATGTAGATCGTATCTCCGGGCTAAAGGCGTTTTGCAGTCAGAATGCCACCGAATATGAATTGAGGGCGCCCCTGTTTTGCGATGCCTCCGGCGACGGGATCGTGGGTTTTCTTTCGGGCGCGGCATTCCGCATGGGTGCCGAAACCCGGGAGGAGTTCCAGGAACAAATGGCTCCCAATATCAGTTACGGGGAGCTGCTGGGGCATTCGCTCTATTTTTATACAAAGGATACCGGTAAGCCGGTAACATTCCACGCGCCTTCCTTTGCAATGGATGTACAAAAAGAAATTCCGCGGTACAAAAGTTTCAATGCAAAAGAGCATGGCTGTAAACTCTGGTGGGTAGAGTATGGCGGAAGGCTGGATACGGTGCATGATACGGAACAGATCAAATGGGAACTGTGGAAAGTGATCTATGGTGTATGGGATTATATCAAAAATTCAGGCGAGTTCCCGGAAGCGGCAACCTATACGCTGGAATGGGTGGGCATGATACCGGGCAAACGGGAAAGCCGTCGGTTTGAAGGGGACTATATCTTATCTCAAAAAGATTTGATTGAACAACGCACCCACCCGGATGCGGTGGCTTACGGCGGATGGTCGATAGACCTGCATCCGGCAGACGGCGTATTCAGTGAGCGTTCTCCCTGTAACCAGTGGCACAGCAAGGGGCTTTTTCAGATTCCTTATCGTTGTCTCTACAGCAGGAGTATAAAGAACCTGTTTTTGGCCGGGCGCATCATCAGCGTCAGTCATGTGGCTTTTGGCGCTACCCGGGTAATGGCTACCAGCGCGTATACCGGTCAGGCGGTGGCTGTGGCGGCTGTGCTTTGTGCAAGGCTGCAGAAAGACCCTCGGGAACTGTTGAAAGCACCGTATATGGCAACACTTCAAAAGGAGCTGATGAAGACCGGTCAGTATATTCCTGGCAAAACATTGCGGGATGAAGAAGATCTCGCGCTCAGCAGCACGATTACAGCGAGCTCTTCCCTGAACTTCACCGGGTTTGATCAACGGCAGTTATTGTACAAACCGCTCCATATATCGGCAGCGCAACTGGTACCGGTAACTACAGGAGTACTGCCGGTGTTTCGCCTTCCCGTAAAGGCGGCCAGGGCTACCGAACTGATCGTGGAAATCCGCTCCAGCAGTCGCGTTGGTGGGTTTACACCGGACCAGGTCCTCTTTCACAAAAGCATTTTCCTAAATGAAGGAGCATCGATTATTGAAGTAGATCCCGGTTTAGAAGTGGACCAGGCGCAATACCTGTTTCTTTGTTTTTTGAAAAATGAAGATGTGGAAATTGCCTACACGACCCAGCGGGTAACAGGGTTGGTGTCTGTTTTTAACGGGGTCAACAAAGCCGTATCGAATAACGGAAAGCAACAGGCTCCGGAAGGATCGGGAGTGGATACCTTTGAATTCTGGTGCCCGCAGCGGCGGCCGGAGGGACAGAACCTGGCGCTTCATTTTTTGGAACCGGTATTTACAGCAGGAACAGACAACCTTACTAATGGTGTGGATCGTCCAACCGATCAGCCCAACGCCTGGATCGCGGATCCTGCCGATGTGCATCCGTCTGTATCTCTTGACTGGAGCCAGCCACAGCAGATCCGGAAGATTCACCTGGCATTTGATACCGACTTTGATCATGCGATGGAATCGGTGCTGATGACGCATCCGGAAACGACGATGCCGTTTTGCGTGCAGGATTACCGGGTGGAAGATGAGTGGGGAAAGCTGCTGTATCAAAAAGAAGGTAACTTTCAAACGCGAAATATAATTGTGCTGGAACAACCGGTTGTTACAAAACAATTAGTCATCCGGATGAAACATCCTTCGGCAGATGTTCCGGCAGCATTGTTTTCTGTTAGATGTTATGCGGAATAAATGAACTGTGACCGTTGTACAACGTAAGAAAAGTGTATAGCAGTACCGGAGTTGAAGGGTGCGACGCAACAAAGTATAATAGTAGTGCTGCTGCCGGGCATATAAAAAATATAGTAGTAACAGGTGCTAAAAAATAGTTTAATAGCATGATAGATACAATAGTGGTGATCGTATTTTCTGTTTTTATTTTGTTGGTGGGGATTAGCTTTTCCCGCACCGGCAGAAACCTGAAGTCTTTTTTTGCGGGGGGAGAGGCTGTTCCCTGGTTCATTGGCGGATTATCATTGTTCATGAGTTTTTTCTCCGCCGGAACCTTTGTTGCCTGGGGTGCCATTGCCTACCAGCATGGATGGGTGGCGGTCACCATACAATGGACGATGTGCATCGGTGCGCTGGTTACAGGGTTGTACCTGGCGCCCAAATGGAAGGCCACCGGCAACCTTACAGCCGCGGAATTTATCAAGATGCGGCTGGGCACCAGGGTTCAAAAAAGCTATATCTATATTTTTACGGTTGTATCGGTATTTATCAAAGGGTCCGTATTGTATTCTGTTGCCAAGCTGGTGTCTGCTTCGCTGGGTTACCCGTTGATTCCCGTTACGGTTATACTGGGCATCCTGATGATTTCGTATACCGCGGTTGGCGGACTCTGGGCGGTGATGGTAACGGATATCTTGCAGTTTGTGGTATTAACGGCAGCTGTGCTGATCATCCTGCCCCTGGTGTTTCATGAAACAGGCGGCGTGCAGCAGTTTATTGATAAAGCACCCGATCATTTCTTTAACCTGGTGAATGGAGAATACAGCTGGGGATTCATTTTTGCATTTGCACTCTATCATATATTTTACATCGGTGGTAACTGGACTTTTGTGCAGCGGTATACCAGTGTGGATAGTCCTAAAAGCGCTTCGAAAGTGGCGTATTTATTTGCGGGGCTTTATATCTTAAGTCCCATTATCTGGATGTTACCACCGATGGCCTACCAGGTGATCCATCCCGGTATGTCCGGCCTGGATGCGGAGAATGCCTATATCATGGTTTGTAAACAGGTATTGCCGGCGGGGTTGCTGGGACTGATGTTAACGGGTATGTATTTTTCCACTTCTGCATCTGCAAATACAGCGTTAAACGTGGTATCTGCCGTATTTACCAATGATATTTATAAAGGGTCTATCAACCCGCAGGCCTCCGATAAAAAGCTGATGTTTGTGGCACGGGCTTCTTCCTGGTTTTTTGGAATTTTTATGATCCTGATCGCTATGGGGGTTCCCTATATTGGAGGTATTGTGGAATTTACACTAAGTGTGGGGGCCATTACCGGCGGACCGCTGTTACTGCCGCCCATCTGGGCGCTGTTCTCCAAAAGATTATCGGGAAAGGTCACTATCTATATTACGATCCTGAGTCTTGCGGTGAACCTCCTGTTTAAAATGGTGATCCCCCTGATCAATCATTATAAACTATCAAGGGCCAATGAAATGTTGCTAGGAGTGTTATTGCCGTTGATCGCTCTTGCTGTTTATGAGTGGATCGCTGCGCGGAAAAAGCAGGTGAGTACCGACTACCTGCAATACCAGGAGTATAGGCAACACAAGAAAAAGGAGGCGACTGTAATGGATGAAGAAGAAGCCCGGCTGGTGAAGGCGCAAAACGTTTTTGGGTTAAAGATGATCGCCTTTTCGCTGGCGTTTATGGCCATACTAATGTTGGTACTGGCACTGATCACCTCAAAAGGCAGCGCATTGGTTGGCACTATTGCGTTGCTGATCCTGGCCGGGGCATTGATTCCCTGGCGGGCGGCAAGAAAAGGGAAGGGTAATTGATGCGGGCGTGTGTCCGGTATGGACACGAACAAGGGCCGAAGTCCCCAGCCGAGAATGCATCGTGTCTATGGCACTCTGTCTTGTATTAGTGGGTAGTATCTCCGGAATAATCCGAATGTTCGGATCCGGAGTTGGGAGCAGGATCAGGCCGATGGCCTTTATTGAATGCATACGGCTGTCCAGAAAAAACTGAATGATCCATTGTGAGGATGGGGGGACTTGTGGGACAGCTGAAAGGAAGAGGCATAGCCTCGACCTGTCATCAACTGCGAGCTTTAGCTCGCGGTACAGGAGGATAACGCGGAACAGAGAGCCATCGGCTCGAGTCATAGCTGATGGATATGGTGCGGGCGCGAATCAGGGCGAAGTCTCCTGGCCTGAAATGTGCCGTGCCTACGGCACTCCGTCACTTATTAGCGGGTGCTATCTCCGGAATAAATTCCGGAGTTGGGAGCAGGATCAGGCCGATGGCCTTCTGTATTCTATTGGAAGGATAAAAGGCATAGCCTCGACCAGCCATCGACTGCGAACTTTAGCTCGCGGTACAGGAGGAGAACGCGGAACAGAGAGCCGTAGGCTCGGGCCATAAGCTAACGGTTATGGTACGGACACGAAACAGGGCTGCAGATCCCAGCGGGAAATGTGCCGTGCCTACGGCACTCTATCTCGTATTAGCGGGTGCTATCTCCGGAATAAATTCCGGAGTTGGGAGCGGGATCAGGCCGATGGCCTTTATTGAATGCATACGGCTGTCCAGGAAAAACTGAATGATCCATTGTGAGGATGGGGGGCTTGTGGAACAGGTGAAAGGAAGAGGCATAGCCTCGACCAGCCATCAACTGCGAACTTCAGTTCGCGGTATAGAAGGAGAACGCGGAACAGAGAGCCATCGGCTCGAGCCATAAGCTATAGTGCAAACACGAACCAAGGCGAAAGAACTGCTCTATCATCTTTCTTTTGCACTATTTCAGCCTTTTTATGGTCTTACTTTCAATCAATGATCTCATCTGTGTTATTGCCACCTGGTTCAGCTGAAGCAATCTTTCACTTTGCGGTAATCCCCGTTCTATAAGCAAAGCATTGATGCTTTCCATATTGCTCAGAACAACCAGCTGCTCTAAAGTAGCATAATCCCTGATGTTTCCTGCTTTCCCGGGGTTGTTGTACCGCCATTCTTTGGCAGTAATACCAAAAAGGGCAACATTCAGCAGATCGGCTTCGTTGGCATAAACAAGACCTGCTTGTTGTTTGGTAATTTCTTTAGGAATTAAATTTTCCTTTATGGCATCTGTATGTATCTGGTAATTGATCTTGGAAATGGTTCTCTGCAGGTTCCAATCCAATTGCAGGCGGTTGTTCTCATCGTCTTTGAGGCGTTGGAACTCATTGATCAAATAAATCTGAAATTCGGGGCTTAACCACATTGCAAAATGGAAGGCAATATCTTTATGCGCAAAAGTACCTCCGTAGCGACCTGCTTTTACAAGTATCCCAATAGCCTTTGTACGATCAATCCATTGTCCGGCAGACATGATGAACCTATTCGTACCCGCTTCTTGTCCAATTACCCCGAATTCGGGGTAATTAAAATCGGGGTTCTTTATTTTCTCCCAAACGCCTAAATATTCCAACGTATTTTTATTGGTTATCCATTTCCCGATTAGTCCGCTACCTTCCCTGAATGAAGTAGTCATATCGGTCAGGCTGATATAGTCTGCCTCGTTTTGATGAATAACTGCTATTGTCGATTGGTTGACGTTTAATATTCTGGCTTTTGCCATATTAAGTTTAGCTTGTGAATTTACCGGATTCCCTCAATCATCTTCTCCAGTCTTGCCATCATCTCATCCTTCTCTTTCAGCATCCTTTCATATAATGCCATTTTTTCTTCATGTAATTTTAAGACTGCATCAACAGGATTGTTGTTGGTAATAATAACGCCTACCGCATTATCCTTAAAATCGTGATTGGAAATAATATTAATCGCCTGCTCCTCATCAAAATTCTGAAAAGCTTCTATTGGCATTTTTAAGGCCGCGGCAATTTGTTTCAGCAAGGGAAGGTCTATTGTTTCTTTTTGTTCCAGTAAAGAGATTTTTTGCTGGTTCCAGTCATCGCCCAGTTCCGCGGCAAGTGCATCCTGCTTCATGCTCCGCATTTCGCGAAAACGTCTCACATTCCGACCTTCGTGTATTTTTTTCTCCATAGCATCTGTATTTGTCATAGGTTCAAATTTAAGCGTTAATAATGAATGCTTCGCTTTTTAAAGATACGTAAAATATGGCGGTTAAAAACAACGCGCAGCCGGTATTTTACATCGTTTACAGGTTGTTTACCGGCCTGCAGGGCTGCTACCTTTGTGGTGTTAATCGGATTAAGAATACTAAAACCACAAAAATGAAAAACAACGATCCATTTGACATGGCCCGCTGGAGCCGGGAAGGCATTACGGAACCTATTAAGGGGTTTTCTGAAATTTTTTCTTATATGGATATTGAAGGCTTTCGCCGGGTAGTTAAAAAAATTGCAGATCATGCATTGACCGACAAAATATACCGCCAGAGTGCGCCCGGCGATGTATTGATGGATATGAAAGTAGTACGATCGGCACTTATTGCGGCACATGCGCTGAAAGACACCACTGGTAAGGGTTTTGAGGCAACGAAGCAGGATCTGCTGTATCCGTGGCAGTACTGCACGGGTATGGGCAAGCTCAACCACTGGGGCGATTTTCCGCGTAATGTGTCTTTTAAAGAATATTGCCATCCATACCAGGTATTTAAAAAGCTGTTCAAAAGGCGCCAGCTTAACGAATGGCTGACCGATTGGGAAAAACTGGTGGAAGTAGCGCTTAGCCCCAGTAATCTTGACGGGGAGCTGACCGTTTTGCACGCGCGTACAGGTCTGTTAAAACTGCTTGAAGCCGCGCATTTAGTATGGATAAGGGACGGCGATGGCGGCTTTGTAAAGGAACAGGCTGCCAAACAACCCAACGGACAAAACAAAACAGTGCCGGCTTCTTAACTTTATAAAACACTAATTATGGCAATTATTGCAACTATGAAAAGCGACACCACTTGCAAAAGAATGCGTAAACTGAAGGTATATGACCGGATAATTGTGTACAACTCTATCTTTTGGAACGGATATACAATTAATCATTACCCGGAAATACGTCTTATGGGCAAATGGCTTTTGGATTGTGGTTTTAAGAGCGGCCAGCATATAGATATAACCATTGCAGAAAACAAACTCATTATCGTTCCGGCCTGTTTTGAACCGGAAAGGGGGTAAATCGCTATGCACCGGGTATTTCTGTGTTGGTTTTTCCCGCTCTTTTCATACTTTCATACCCCGTTAACGATTACGGGGATACAATAACAACATCAGTATGATAACTTCTCTTTTTAAAAAGTTGCTTGTTTTTTTAGCAGTCACCCTTTTTGTAATAACCAGCCACGCTGTAACGGCTGCAGATCCAAAGCCCAAAGAGGTATTGAAGATGATGCACCGCGTGGCGGACTGGCAGTTGAACGATTGGAAAACAAAGGGCTTTAAATATGGAAAGGCTGACTGGACCAATGGTGCTTGTTATACGGGTTTGTACAGCGCGGGAACATTGAAGGGTGGAAAAAAGTATCTGCAGGCATTGGTAAACATCGGTAATGACCTGGGCTGGAATACGGGCCGCCGCCGGTTTTTTGCGGATGATTACTGTGTGGGACAAACCTATGCACAATTATCGGTGAAATATAAAGACCCGAAGATGATCGCGCCGTTTATATTGCTGGCCGACAGCATCCTGGCAAAACCACATGATGAGCCGCTGAACTGGAAAAACAGCATACAACTACGGGAATGGGCCTGGTGTGATGCCTTGTTTATGGGTCCGCCCTCACTGGCCTACCTGACCACCGCAACAAAGAATTCTAAATACCTGGATATGGCGGCAAAGCTTTGGTGGAAAACAACCGATTTTCTTTACGATCCTTCCGAGCAGCTTTATTTCAGGGACGAAAGTTATTTTAATAAAAAGGAAAAGAACGGACAAAAGACATTCTGGTCACGGGGAAATGGCTGGGTATTGGGTGGATTGGTACGGATGCTGGAAAATATGCCTGCGAATTATCCGGACAAGGTAAGATTTGAAAAACTTTATAAAGACATGATCGCAAAAGTGGTTTCGCTTCAGCAAGCGGATGGCAGCTGGCATGCATCCTTGCTGGATCCTGAAAGTTTTCCGGTAAAGGAAATGAGCGGTACCGGCTTTTTTTGCTATGCGATCTTGTGGGGATTGAATCATGGTCTGTTGGATAAAGCTACTTACTGGCCCGTAGCAAAGCGTGCATGGGATGTTATGGTGTCTTCGGTAAATGCGGATGGAATGTTGGGCTATGTGCAACGCATTGGAGCTGCACCCGACAAGGTGAATGCAGAAAGCACAGAAGTTTATGGTGTAGGCGCCTTCCTGCTGGCCGGCACTCAGTTATATCATTATTTGAAACACTAATAAACAATAAATGAAAAACTGCGCGCACCGGATCATTGTGCTGCTATTGCTTCTTACGAGCTTTAGCACAGGGTATACTCAGGAAACGGGTAAGAAGACGGTTCGGTTATTCCTGATCGGCAACAGTTTTTCGCAGAATGCCACAAGATATCTGCCGCAGCTGGCCCGGGAGGGTGGTTTTACCCTTTCCATCGGTCGTGCAGAACTGGGAGGCTGTTCCTTGCAACGGCACTGGGAACTGGCTGAAGCCGCAGAGGCCGGCGATCCGAAAGGAAAAGCGTATAACGGAAAATCATTAAAAGAATTGCTGGGTTCCGGAACCTGGGATGTGGTTACATTGCAGCAGGCCTCCATTTTATCCGGAGACTCCAATACCTACAAACCCTATGCGCGCAAGCTGGTGGAATACATTCACCACCTGCAACCCACCGCAACGATTGTGCTGCACCAGACATGGCCCTACCGCACCGATGCGCCATCCTTTACACAGATCTCCGGTGGCGGTCATGCCCTGTCTGCCGAAGCGATGTGGAAACAATCACGGGCGGCTTACCATACAACAGCTGCTGCGTTACAGCTACCGCTTATTCCTGTAGGGGATGCTTTTTTTGCAGCGCAACAGAAAAGCAGCACGACATTTAAAAAGGATAGCGCCTTTAAGCCCGGACAGGCGGTTGCCCCGGAACTCCCCAACCAGGCACATTCCCTGCATGTAGGATACTTTTATAATAAAAAGAAGGAGTTGGATTTGGATACGCATCATGCCAGCGAAGCAGGTTGCTATCTTGCCGGACTGGTATGGTATAAGTTCCTTTTTGGCGCTTCTCCGGTACAGATCGTTTTTAAACCGGATGCTGTAGAAGATGGATTTGCAAAAGCATTAAGAGTAATTGCAGACAGTGTGGCATCCGGAACGGATCAGGTACAGGTGCGGCGGTGAGCCAAGTGCAGTACAGGTATTTTCAGTCTTTTGCTATTGGCTGAGGCCGAAATTGCCGCGCCATCTTGATGCCTTAACGGTCTGCAAGAGCGTGAAAAAGCACCTCCATGTTTAGGTCATTCTGCACCAGAGCCCCGGAATATTCGTTGCGAGCCAATCCGTAAGTAGTGATAAGGGTTAGATAAAGCGCTTTCCGGGTACCGGTTGCTTCGCGGAATGCAGCGATTTTATTTCTCAGTTCTCCGGCGTATTTTTTGGTGATCGTAAAATCATTGATGGAAAATTTCATTTCACAAAGATTGATCACCTGATCTTTCCGGTCGATCACAAGATCTATTTGAGCTCCTTCACCGGTCCAGGAAGAAACCGATGTTTGCACCCCGCTGATCCCGAGTGCCTGTTTGATCTCTTTTACATGCGCCAGGCACACCTGTTCAAACGCATAGCCGCTCCAGGCCCGGTGTTTCGGGTCATCCAGGCCATTGATCCAGTTGTTTTCATCACGCCGGTTTACGATAAAACGCAGGTAGAAGAGAGAATAAAAATCGGATAGCTGGAACAAACTGTTTCGCTCCTTTTTACCAAAGGGGCTGTATTTACGAAGAAAGCCACTTTCTTCCAGCTCTTTTAATATACGGGTGGTACTGCCGGCATTGGGTAGCTTCGTAATCGTAATGATCTCATCGCGTGTAAGCCCTTTTGCTTTTTTGCTCAGCGCTTCTATGATGAGGATGTGTTTTTCTGCTTTATTAAATAAGGAGCGGTACAGGTCATCAAATTCGGTAACCAGCAGCCCGTTTTCGCTGAAGCAGATCCGGTCAATGTTCTGCGCGGCGCTGAGGCCCGGGTCAACCTGGTTCAGGTAAAAGGGAATACCACCCATTACCATGTATAATTGAATGATCTGATAGCGGTCAAAAACGGCGTTCCGGCTTTTTAAAAAAGCCTCGCATTCGGCAAGGGTGAAGGGCTCCAGCTTAATGCGCTGGGTAACCCGGTTGTGCAGCCCTCCTTTGTTATGGATGAGCTTGTTGATCATCCAGGAAGCGGCTGATCCGCAAACCACCAATATGATATCTTTTCTTCCGCTTGCCCAGGAGTTCCAGAAATGTTCCAGCGCAGGCATAAAGCCGGATTGTGCCGTATCCAGCCAGGGAAGCTCATCTAGGAATACGATTTTTTGGTCACTGGTTTTGGTTTCCAGCAGGGAGATCAATCGCTGGAAGGCCATCAGCCAGTTTTCGGGAGGTATATTTTCTTTTGCTGCGGGGTCGTATTTATTCAGGGCCAGGTGAAAGTTCAGGAGCTGTTGCCGGGTGTTTACATTTGCCATTCCGGTAATATAGAAGTCAAAGTTATTGGCAAAGGTCTCCCGTATTAAAAAAGTTTTTCCTACACGGCGCCGGCCATACACTGCTATAAACTCTGATTGTGCCGATGTACAGATCTTCTTTAGCTGCTGCTGTTCCTTATTACGTCCGATAAGCATAAAAGGATATTTGGCTATAAATGTAGTAAAAATATTTGTTAAAGCCAAAAAATAATAACAATATGGCTGTAATGCGAAAATTTTATCTAGTTAGAGCCAAGTTTATTAACCCCAACGATCCAGGGTAAAAATTGATTATATACAAATCGGGACTATAAAAAAGAATATCTGAAATTTCCACTACATAGAACTTATTATAGGTGGGGCTGTGTAAAATATATACAAAGTGCATACAAAGCAAAGATCCCGAAGCAAATTACTCTTGGATCTTTTGTGGTGTAGGCCGGCCCCAAGCTTCGCATGTGCGTCAAGTTAAGAGGATTTGTGCACTCTGGCCAACCTGCACGATTAAAGTCTTTGAGAGGCATAGCCTCGGATAGATTTCATAACGTCGTGCTTCAGCGCGACGTTGGCAGCGAAAAACAGATGAAAGTGCCATGGGGGCACGGTGCATGTATCGAGCTGACGGCTCTCAGCCCTTCGCCTGATGGCGAGACTGGTTAAAACCCGCTCTTAGAATATTCATCAGCCGCTATGCGGCTGAGGCAGTTTTTTATGCTAACTTGACGCACATGCGAGGCTTCGGGGGAACCGGCACACTGATAAATCGTAACGGCGAATTTTTGATTAACCAATTTTTTGAATTGTTGCAGGAATTCATCCTGAGCAATGAGTTTTCGTAAAAAAGCTTTTGATTTCATTGATTTAACGTACCGCTCAATTTTAAGGGCCTCTATGCGGGAAGTCACTTTCAAGGTTAATACAATGTTCCAATCGGAAGTAAAAGCAGTACTGGATGCGTCGTAGAATCCGGAGTTGTGCTGTATCAATCGCTGTTTGGGGCAAACAGTTTCCCCGATATAGAACTTATCACAGGTGTGGCTGTATAAAATATATACAAAATGCATAAAAAGCAAAGATCCCGAATTACTCCGGGATCTTTTGTGGTGTGGGCCGGGATCGAACCGGCGACACAAGGATTTTCAGTCCTTTGCTCTACCGACTGAGCTACCGCACCATCCTTTCCGCCTTAGCGGGCTGCAAATATAGCGCATCACCGGCAGACTGTCAAAAATATCGGCAAAAATTAAAAAAAACGCTTTTGGGCAAGAAATGACCTGCCGGATAACCGTTTCATAAGAGTCTTACATCCCATATTCGGCTAAAAATTTGATCCGCATGATCTTAAGCTGTTCCCAGTTAAAATCAAATTCAGCCAGTTCCTCCTGCGCCAGCTGAAGGGAAGAGGTTTCGCAGCTTTTGAAGTATTCAATGATCTCATCCTGCTCATCCTCATCCAGCATTTCGTCGATGGCATAACCCAGGTTGAGCTTGGTACCGCTGGCGGCGATGGTTTCCATCTCTTCCAGCAATTCATTCATCTTCCAGCCTTTATTCTTGGCAATGGTTTCCAGCGGAATTTTTTTATCTGTCTGCTGAATGATGTATACTTTGTTGCCACTCTTATTCACCACGCTTTTCATTACAAAATCATCCGGCTTCTGGATGTTATTGTCCTCCACATAACGGGCGATCAGCTCTACAAACGGTTTCCCGTAGCGGATGGCCTTGCCCTTGCTTACGCCCTGGCATTTTTCCAGCTCGGCTGTAGTTGTAGGGTACAGGGTTGCCATATCCATCAGCGAATTTTCAAGGAAGATCACAAACGGGGGCAGGCTTTTTTTCTTCGCCTCTTTTTGCCGCAGCTCCTTCAGCATTTCAAATAACCGCTCATCGGTAGCAGCACCTTCCCCGTCTTCCGTACCGGAAGCTTCATCATCATCCCAGGCTTCTTCAAACTTATTGTTAAGTACAATAGAGAAGGATTTGGGTTTCTTTAAAAAGGCAGTTCCTGCCGGGGTAATTTTTAATACGCCGTATTCTTCAATATCTTTTTTCAACAGGCCTTCCAGGAGCATCTGGCGGATCAGGGAGTTCCAGAACAGGGTGTCCTGTGCTTTTCCCACACCAAAGGAAGTAAGCCCCTCATGCCGGAACATTTTGACCTGCGGGGTCAGTTTCCCGATCAGGATGTTTACGGCATAGTCCGTTGCAAAACGCTCGTCCAGTTCTTTAAGGGTCTTCAGCACCAATACGGCCTGATCTTTGGCTTCCATCCGTTCTTTCGGATGTTTGCAATTATCGCACAGACCACAGTTTTCTACATCGTATTGTTCTCCAAAATAACTCAGAATCACTTTCCGGCGACAAACCCCGCTTTCGGCATAGGCAACGGTTTCGTTGATCAGCTGGGCGCCCACTTCCCGTTCGCTGAGGGGTTTATCGCGCATCAGATGTTCCAGTTTGCTTACATCCTTATGCGAGTAATACAGCAGGCATTTCCCTTCCAGTCCGTCACGCCCGGCGCGGCCGGTTTCCTGGTAATAGTTTTCAATCGACTTGGAAATATTATAGTGGATCACGAACCGGATATCCGGCTTATCGATCCCCATTCCAAATGCAATCGTGGCCACAATCACCTGTACATCCTCGTTCAGGAACTGGTCCTGCCGCTCGGCGCGAAGTTTACTGTCGAGCCCTGCATGATAAGCCACTGCTTTGATGCCGTTGGCCATCAGGATATCGGCCAGCTCCTCCGTGGTTTTTCGGTTGAGTGTATAGATGATGCCGCTTTTATTCTTCATGCTTTTGATAAAGCGAACAATACTTTCGTTGGTTTGCTTCTTATTAACCTTGGGTACAATTTCATAGTACAGATTATCCCGGTTAAAAGACGAGATAAAAATATTGGCATCTTTAAGTCCCAGGTTTTTGATAATATCGCTTTGTACCTTGGGGGTGGCGGTAGCTGTTAACGCAATTACAGCAGCATCGGGGTTGATCTGGTTCATCATTTCCCGCAAACGCCGGTACTCTGGCCGGAAATCATGGCCCCATTCCGAAATGCAATGCGCTTCATCCACCGCAAAAAAGGAAATATTCAGATCACTGAAAAAAACCAGGTTCTCCTGTTTGGTAAGTGTTTCCGGCGCTACATACAACAGTTTTGTTTTTCCGGATAGCAGATCATCATGCACCTCCTTTATTTCCTTTTTATTCAGGGTTGAATTTAAAAAGTGTGCAATTTCATCGTTGCTGTTATAGCCCCGCACCAGGTCTACCTGGTTCTTCATCAGTGCAATTAACGGTGAAACAATAATAGCAACGCCCTCCATGATCACTGCGGGGAGCTGGTAACAGAGGCTTTTTCCACCCCCGGTAGGCATAATAACAAATGTATCTTGTCCTGATAAAAGCGAATGAATGATGTCTTCCTGTTTTCCTTTGAATTTTTGAAAACCAAAATTCTTTAGCAATTCTCCGTGTAAATCTGTCTTTGTAGCTGTTTTTGTTGCGCGGCTGACCGCAGGTTCCTTTTTCTTGGTGGCCTTCTTTTCGCTTTTCACTGCCATTTCTGTAATATAAAAGATTTTAATAGTCGATCAATATCCTTAAAAGATACGCCGGATATTCAGAAAAAAAAAATTTTCGGGTAGCGAATTTAGCTAAGGTTGGCCTGCTTTTAAAATATTAATGGTTAAAGTTTTTTGTGCCTATATAAATAATACATTTGTGTTTTCTTAACGAGGCGATATATAAATGAGTGACAATATTTTACAACGCGCCAGAAAGACATTCCAATTAGAGGCCGACGCGCTTAATGAAGTACAGCTTTTATTGAATGATGATTTTAAGCAAGCGGTTTTGCTGATTCATAATTGCGCGGGACGCGTGGTTTTCAGCGGAATAGGAAAAAGTGCCCTGGTGGCGCAGAAGATCGTGGCTACGTTTAATTCCACCGGAACGCCGTCCATTTTTATGCATGCGGCAGATGCCCTGCATGGAGACCTTGGAATGGTGCAGGAATCGGATGTGGTCATCATTCTCAGCAAAAGCGGGTACAGCCCGGAAATAAAAGCACTGGTGCCGCTGGTAAAAAATTTCGGAAATAAGCTCATCGCCATCGTGGGGAATACCACTTCTTATCTTGCCCAGCAAGCAGACCTGGTTTTAAATACAACGGTTAACCAGGAAGCCTGCCCCAATAACCTGGCACCTACTTCCAGTACCACGGCTCAAATGGTGATGGGGGATGCCCTGGCTACCTGCCTGATGGATTTGAAGGGTTTTAAGGACGACGATTTTGCCAAATTTCATCCGGGGGGAACATTGGGAAAAAAACTGTACCTGAGCGTTGCGGATGTTTTCCCGGGAAATGAACGGCCCATGGTTTATGAGAACCAGTCGCTCAAAGAAGTGATCGTTGAAATCACCCGGAAAAGATTAGGGGTTACAGCGGTTGTAAATGAACAAAAAGAGCTGGTAGGCATTATAACAGACGGAGATCTCCGGAGGATGCTGGAAAAGAATACGGATATCGAAGGTACCGTGGCTCAAAATATTATGACACGGCATCCTAAGACCATCGAGCCGGGGGAGCTGGCGGTATCTGCCCTCGACATCATGCGGAGAAACTCCATCACACAGCTGGCGGTTGTGGAAGGGAAGCGTTTTCTGGGTATTATTCACATACACGACCTGCTAAAGGAAGGATTGATATAAAAAAAGAATTATGAGTAACCGTTATGTTGCAATAATGGCGGGGGGAATCGGAAGCAGGTTCTGGCCCAAAAGCCGGACAAACTATCCCAAACAGTTTCTGGATATATTAAATACCGGTAAAACGCTGATCCAGTCTACGTTTACCCGGTATAATAAAATTGTGCCGGCCGAAAATATTTTTGTAGTCACTTCTGAAGAATATAAAAATATTGTAGCGCACCAGTTACCGGATCTTCCGGAAGCGAATATCGTAACGGAGCCTTACCGTAAAAACACCGCACCCTGTATTGCCTACATCGCATTTAAAATTCAGAAAAAGGATCCGGAAGCGATCATGATTGCCGCACCGTCCGATAATTTAATACTGGAAGATGATGCATTTAATGATACCGTTGAAAATGCATTGAAATTCGTAGAATCCGTTAATGCACTGGTAACCCTGGGCATTAAACCCCGGAACCCGAATACGGGATACGGGTATATACAGCACGAGACCGTTGAAGCGGCTCCGGGTATTTATAAGGTGAAAACATTTACAGAAAAGCCCAACCTGGAGCTGGCGAAAGTGTTTGTAAAAAGCGGTGATTTTTTATGGAATTCGGGTATCTTTACCTGGAAAGTGAAAAACGTTATTGCCGCGTTTGAAAAACACCTGCCGGAGATTCATGAAGTGTTTGCTGCCTACCAGGAGCAATTCAATACGCCGGATGAGGCGAAAGTGATTGAAGAGATCTACGCACAGTGTTCCAATATTTCTATCGATTTCGGCATTATGGAAAAAGCGTCGAACGTATATGTGATCCCCGCTTCGTTTACCTGGAGCGACCTGGGTACCTGGAAGAGCGCGTTTGAAAACATGAGCAAGGACTATTTTGACAATGCGGTCGTGGGCCAGAATGTAATGGTATACGATACGCACAATTGCATGATCCATGTGCCCGGCGGAAAACTGGTTGTATTGCAGGGACTCGAAGATTTTATTGTGGCGGATACGGAAGATGTGCTGCTGATCTGCAAAAAAGACCAGGAACAGGAGATCAAAAATTATGTGGCAGATGTAAAGCGAAACAAGGACGAAAAATATCTATAACATGCTCTCGCAATATCCCGTTCAGTCCATTCTTTTCCTGGACATAGAAACTGTGCCGCAGTACGCGTCTTTTAGTGAAGTGCCGGAAGCCTGGAAGCATTTGTGGGAGCGGAAAGCCAGCACCCTGTTGCGGAACCGGGAGGAGGAAACGCCGGAAAGCGTATACGAGCGAGCGGGCATTTATGCTGAGTTTGGTAAGATTGTTTGCATTAGCTGCGGTGTAGTGCAGGGGAGTACCGGCCAGCGGAAAATGATCATGAAGTCTTTTTACGGAAGTGATGAAAAGCAGCTGCTGCAGGCCTTTTCAGAAATGTTGCAGAAATTTTCCGCAAATGAGCAAAAATATCTTTGTGCCCATAACGGAAAAGAGTTTGACTTTCCTTACCTGTGCCGCAGGATGCTGATCAATGGTGTGCCCATTCCCTTGCTTTTGAACACCGCGGGGAAGAAGCCCTGGGAAGTAAGTCATCTGGATACGATGGAGCTTTGGAAGTTTGGCGACTTTAAAAGTTATACCACCCTGAACCTGCTGGCCCATGCCCTGGGGGTGCCTACCCCAAAAGATGACATCGACGGAAGTATGGTAGCGGATGTTTTTTATAAGGAACAGCAAATTGAACGCATTGTAACCTATTGCCAGAAAGATGTGATTACGGTTGCACAGATTTTTTTGAGAATGAACGGCGAGCCGCTGATCAGCGAACAGCATATTGAATACAAATAGCACAGTATGAATATTGAAGCGCTACGGGAATATTGTTTGCAACAACCCTCTGTAGAAGAAGGATTTCCCTTTGGGCCTGAAACCCTGGTGTTTAAGGTAAACGGGAAAATATTCCTGCTGACCGGGCTGGATAATGATCCCCTGCAATTCAACGTAAAATGTGATCCCGAAAAAGCCGAAGCGTTAAGAGAGCAGTATGCCTGTGTGTTGCCAGGCTATCATATGAATAAAAAGCACTGGAATACCATTATCGTGGATGGATCGGTTTCCAGCCGGTTGCTAAAAGAGTGGATCACCGATTCGTATAACCTGGTGGCCAAGATCAGAAAGTAGTTCCCTGCGCGTTGTAGAAAGCCAGGGCAGCTTCCAGCGTATGGCGGTCATTGCTTAAACGGGGTACTTTATGCTGCCCTCCCAATTTTCCCTGGTGATGTAACCATTCGATAAAAAATCCTTTGGGCAGTGCATGTACGATGGGCATCTTTAAGGCGATATCTTTATGCCGCTTGGCCTCATAGTCGCTGTTGATAGATTGGAGCGCGGCATCGAGGCTTTTGACAAATGCCGTTATATCTTCCGGAGTTTTCTCAAATTCGATCAGCCATTCATGACCGCCATTGCCCGCATCAGAAAAGTAAACCGGCGCGGCGGTATAATCATTTACGACAGCGCCTGTTTCGGCACAGGCCAAATGGATGGCCCGGTCTGTATTGTCGATGATCACTTCTTCACCAAAAGCATTGATAAAATGCCGGACCCTGCCGGAAACAACGATCTTAAAAGGGTCTTTTGATATAAACCGGATGGTATCGCCCAGCAAATAACGCCAAAGTCCGCCGTTGGTGCTGATTACCGGGGCGTAGTTGGTATGCAGGTCCACATCCTTCAGGCCAATTGTTTGGGGTTGTGCGCTGCCATATTCGCTTACGGGCATAAACTCCATAAAAATACCATGATCAGTGAACAGCAGCATGCCCTCTTCTCCCGGAACTTCCTGGGCGGCAAAGAACCCTTCACTGGCATTATAGGTTTCGAGGTAGTGGATCTCTTTTCCAACAAGCTTTTTAAACTGCTCGCTGTAAGGCGTAAAGGAAACCCCTCCGTGCATATACAGTTCAAGCCCCGGCCATACATCTGCGATGGTCTGTTGGCCTGTGATTTCCAGGATCCGTTTAAAGAGCACCAGCGTCCAGGTAGGCACACCGCTTACCGACGTAACGTTTTCTGTAATCGCCTGTGCTGCTATTTTTTCAAGTTTGGTTTCCCAGTCCTCCATCAATGCAATGCTGAGTTCGGGTGTGCGGAGCCAATGCCCCCAGAATGGGCTGTTTTGCAGCAACACCGCACTCAGGTCGCCAAACTGGGCCTCTTCATTTAACGCATTGATGTTATGACTTCCGCCCAATACCAGGCCTTTTCCGGTAAGCATCGTACTATCGGGTTTAAACTGATAGTACATCGTAAGCACATCTTTTGCCGCCTTGTAATGGCAGTCTTCCAGGCTTTCCTCACTGATGGGAATGAACTTGCTTTTATCGCCGCTGGTACCGCTGCTTTTTGCAAACCACACAATGGGCGAATTCCAAAGCAGGTTCTGTTCCCCGTTCATACAGCGCTCTATATAAGGCTTCAGGTCGTTGTATTCATGGATGGGAACCGCTTTTTTAAAATCGCGGATATTGTACAGGTTACTGAAATGATATTTCCTTCCGAATTCCGTGTACTGGGCAGAAGTAACCAGGTTTTGCAACACCTCCCGTTGCGCATCCAGCGGGTGGCTGCGCCAGCCATCAATACGCCATTGACGCATACGGGCAAGAGATGATATAGCCGGACTTAACAGGGGCATTTGCAGCTTGCAATATAGTCAGAAAGTGAGAAAAAAGAACCGGGAATCTAAAAAGAGGTTCCCGGGTCCTTTTTGTTTTTCCGAACAGGACAGCGGTCGCTTTTCCGCCGGCGTTCTATTTCCAGGCGTTATTGTAAGCGGGTATCACCACATTTTCCATATTGTTGGTACCCTTTAGGGAGTTAACCTGAACGGCAGCCTCAATATTATTGGGAAACAGTACATGAATGGTATAGCAACCCCGGCCTTTTGGATCTGCAGCATTATTGGGAGGATATTTATCTTCAAAATAGCCGCCGTGGTAATAAGCCGTTCCGCCCTTAACCTCGGGGGTACCGCTCCAGCCCAATGCGCGATCGTTCATTTTCTTTTTCCAGTGCTTGTTCAGGATGTCTTCCGTATACCTCAGGTGGGCCAGTATATTATTCTGCTCTTCTGCGGAAAGCCTCCAACCGGCGCTGCCGGCATAGCGGGTCATATCGCCTTTGTTCCAACCCGGATCCTGAGTCGTAAAATTATAATTCATGGTGGGATTCGTTTCACCATCAGGCTTGGGATAGGTATAAGGAATGCCGCAGGGAGCAAATACTTTTTTGTTCACTTCATCAATATAATAATTGTTGATGGCGGTTTCCAGTGCTTTTTCGGTGGCGTCGGTTGGGAAGCTGACATATTGAAATTCCAGGATATTCAGCTCAAGCGGGTGACTGAGGTAGGCAATGGCGATCCTTAAAAAGGCGTAATTCACATTCTGGTAGTCGTAACTTCCATGAAGATAAATGCCGCCGTCCTCTACCTTTTTCTTTAATGAAAAATAGTCCAGGCCGCTGGGCAACATGCCCGTTTCGTGGCGCAGTAGCATTTCAAAACTGATGTCGTTAAAGCTCCAGGCCGGGCTTTTCCAGAACGAGGGCAGGTAGTCGATGAGCAGGGCTTTTTCGGAAAGTCCTTTATCCTGCAGCAGCCGCAGCAGGGTAAGTGCAGTAAGGGTTTTACTGCAGCTGGCAAGGTCCTGACGCTTGTTATAGGCATGCGGTATGGCCTGCCCGGTGCGGGTATCCCAGGATGCCACCGCGGCCCCGCCGGCACCTTTTTTCTTTTGCTGGCCGTTTTGGGAAATACTGTAGCTGAACCCGACGGTTTTACCGGTGAGGGCATTTTTAATGTTTTGTTCAAACAGGTCCAGGTCAAATTCCTGACCGGGTATTTTGATCGAATCCGGTTTTTTACAGGATGCGATACACCCTGCCAGCAGCAGGATCAGTAGCGGTTTACATGCAAGTTGTTTCATCTTGTTTATTTTTAAACCGTAAAATTGAGCGTACCGGAGAGCTAAAAGAACGGGCGCTTAACGCGCGGGGAACCCCGCTTAACAAAAAAGCGTTTTTATTTAACCGCGGGTTGGGGCAGCGCGGCGCAGCGTTCCGGATTTTGTGCCGTAAGGGCGTTTAACCGGCGGTTGCAGCTGAAATAATTTCAGCCGTAGCCTTTTGTTTCTAAATAAAGCAAACATGTCCTAAATTTACCGGGATGAAAAAACGATTTTGCTTTTATATACTGGTGCTGTTGTTTATACAGACCGTAATGGGCCAGAACCAGCTGATTCAATATGTAAACCCATTGATCGGAACCCGTAAAATGGGACATACATTTCCGGGAGCCACCGTTCCGTTTGGCGCCGTACAGCTAAGTCCGGATACGGACACGCTTCCCTACGATATAAACGGGAAGTATAACGCAGATGTATATAAGTATTGCGCCGGTTACCAGTATGATGATCCTACCATCGTAGGCTTTAGTCACACACATTTCAGCGGAACCGGTCATTCAGACCTGGGCGATTTCCTGATCATGCCTACCACCGGGCCGCTTCAGTTAAATCCCGGAACGGCCGCAAATCCGGAAACCGGTTACCGCAGCCGCTTCCGGCATGCTACCGAAACGGCGGAGCCCAATTATTATAAAGTAAAACTGGAAGACCATGATATCCTTGCGGAGCTTACCACAACGACCCGTGTAGGTGTGCATCAGTACACGTTTCCGCAGTCGGCCGAGGCCCATATCATTCTTGACCTGATGCACGGGATCTATAACTATGCCGATAAAAATGTATGGACCTTTGTACGGGTGGAGAACGATACACTCATTACCGGGTTTAAACAAACCAATGGCTGGGCGCGTACCCGTACGGTATATTTTGCGATGGTTTTTTCAAAACCGTTCCGGTCCTACGGGTTTGCCAATTTCAAAACCTATCCTTATAAAGGATTTTACAAACGTTTCGATCAGACAAAGAACTTCCCCGAAATCGCAGGTGAGCAGATTCGTGCACATTTCGACTTTGGAACGGATACCGGCGAAAAGATCGGGATCCGGTTTGCGCTTTCGCCCGTAAGTACGCGAAATGCCCTCGAAAATCTTTTGACGGAAACCGCAGGACAGGATTTTGAAGAGATCAAAAAGAAAGGGCAGGATCAATGGAATGAAGAACTGGGCCGCATCAAAATAGAAGCGCTGAACAGGGAAGACCAGGTGAATTTTTATACGGCTATGTACCATGCTTTCTTAAGCCCTACGGTATACATGGATCAGAACCGGGAGTATAAGGGACTTGATCAGAACGTGCACAAAGCGGAAGGGTTTACCAACTATACCACTTTTTCGCTTTGGGATACCTACCGGGCGCTGCATCCCTTCTTTAACCTGGTGCAGCCCAAACGGAACAACGATATGATCCGCAGTATGCTGGCACACCAGCAGCAAAGCGTACATAAAATGCTGCCGGTATGGAGTCATTATGCCAATGAAAACTGGTGTATGAGCGGGTACCACAGCGTGCCGGTAATTGCCGATGCCATTGTAAAAGGAACGGCCGCTTTTGACGCCAACAAAGCCCTGGATGCCTGTATTCAAACGGCCAATGTGCGGTATTATGACGGGCTGGATGTTTACCTGCAAAAAGGATATGTACCGGATGATGTGCGGCCCAATTCGGTTTCCACCACCATGGAGTATGCGTTTGATGACTGGAGCCTGGCCCAGGCAGCAAAGAAGCTGGGACGGATGGATGTGTACGATACTTTTATGAAACGGGCACAAAACTGGAAAAATGTATTTGACCCTTCCATCGGGTACATGCGTCCGCGGCTTGGTGATGGAAGTTTCCGTAAAGAATTTGATGTGCTTTCTACGCACGGACAGGGCTTTATTGAGGGAAATGCCTGGAACTTTAGTTTGTTTGTGCCCCAGGATCCAAAGGGAATGATTGCGGCAATGGGCGGTGAAAAGCGATTCCTGCCACACCTGGATTCCCTGTTTACCATGCACCTGCCGGATAAATTTTTTGAGGAAACGGAAGATATTACCCGCGATGGTATTATTGGTAACTATGTACATGGGAACGAGCCATCGCATCACGTGGCTTACCTGTATAATTTTACCGGTCAGCCCTGGAAAACACAGGAGCGGGTGCGCATGATCCTGAAGAAACAATATCAACCGGCCGTTGATGGGTTAGGCGGCAATGATGATTGCGGGCAGATGAGCGCCTGGTATATTTTCAGTGCTCTTGGCTTTTATCCCTTTGCCCCGGGTGCGGAAGACTATCAGCTGGGAAGTCCGGCTATAAAAAAAGCGGTGCTTACCCTGGAGAACGGGAAAACGTTTACGATTGATGTAAAAAATCAAAGTGATAAAAATGTATATGTGTCAAAAGTGTTGTTGAACGGACAGCCATTCAACAGGCTGGCCCTAAAGCACAGCGATATTTTAAAAGGTGGGGTATTGCAGTTTATAATGGCATCCCGGCCGGCGAAATAGGCGGTGTAGGTTCCTCTTGAGGCACACCGGCGAACCAGGCAACCAGTACGAATAATCAATGATACAGGTCCATTACCAGAAAGCGATGCTGAAGGCGCGCTAAGAAAAGCATACATTCTGTAAAGCCAGGCAAACAATCAGCAGTGGCCGTTAAACCGGCAATACAGTTACTTCTATTCCCCCGGCCCGCAGTTCATCTACAATATGCGGGGAGATATTGCTGTCGGTAATAACCTGTTCAATATCCTCCAATCCGCAGATCTTGCCAAATCCCCGCTTCCCGAATTTGCTGGAATCTGCCAGCACAATGGTTTTGCGTGAAGCGGCGATCATTTTACGGTTTAGCTGTGCTTCCATCATATTGGTGGTGGTTAATCCAAATTCCATGTCGATACCGTCTACCCCCAGGAATAATTTGCTGCAGGAAAAGTCTTCCAGTATTTTTTCGGCATAGATACCGGTAACGGATGATGAGGTTTTGCGCATAATACCGCCCAGCTGAATTACTTCAATACCCGGGTGATGGGCAATTTCCATAGCTACATTCAGGGCTGCTGTAATGACCGTTACGTTTCCTTTTGGTTGAATGTATTTGGCGAAGTAGAAAACGGTGGTTCCGGAGGCAATGAGGATACAGTCGTTGGGCTCAATTAAACTGGCAGCATATTGGCCTATTTTTTCTTTCTCGGTCGATTGCATTCGTACTTTTTCCACAACAGGCCGGTCGCCGATATAGGGATTGCTCAGCGTTGCCCCTCCATGGGTACGGAAAAGCTGGTTTTTATCTTCAAGAAACTGCAAATCCTTTCGGATTGTTACGGATGAAACATCCAACTCCTGGCAAAGATCCAGCACCTGTACCATTCCCTTTTTCTTAAGAGAATCCAGTATATGTTGATGACGTTCAACTAAGCTACTCATAAATCCAAAAATAGCGATTCTGTTTTATTTGTAAAAGAAATAAAAGGAAAGCTTCACCTGCTTATTAAATTATTATTATTATTTTCTTTTTTCAGTATTAAATGTTATTATTGCTTTCGAAATCTTTTGTTTTCTTTTTAATTTTAGGTTTCGAAAATAAAGACAACCGGAGGATACAATGAAGAGCGGAATTATCGATAGGGAACAGCTGTTAAAAAAGGCAACTACGGCCGGTGAATGGGATGTGGTCGTAATCGGTGGCGGTGCCTCCGGTTTGGGTATCGCCCTGGAATCAGTAACGCGTGGATATAAAACATTATTGCTGGAGCAGTTTGATTTTGCAAAAGGAACTTCCAGCCGGAGTACCAAACTGGTACATGGTGGTGTGCGCTACCTGGCACAGGGTGATATTGCCCTGGTTCGGGAAGCCAGTATTGAAAGAGGATTGCTGCAAAAGAACGCGCCCCACCTGGTAAAAAATCAAACCTTTGTGGTTCCGGTTTATTCTTTCTGGGACCGTATCAAATATACGATCGGATTAAAGGCCTATGACTGGATCGCCGGCCGGTTGTCCCTGGGCGCATCCATATTTATCTCCCGTAAGAAAACACTGGAAGCCATTCCGGATGTGAAGGCGAAAGGCTTGGTAGGCGGCGTATTGTATCATGATGGCCAGTTCGATGACTCCCGGCTGGCACTGAACCTGGCACAAACCATTATTGAACAGGGCGGCGTGGCGTTGAATTATATGAAGGTTACCGGATTGCAGAAAGACAGCAATCACCATCCTTCAGGCGTCATTGTGGAAGATACCGAACGTTCGGCTACCTACAGTATAAAAGCAAAGGCGGTGGTGAATGCCACCGGTGTATTTGTAGATGATATTCTCCGGATGGATAACCCGGTTGCTTCAAAGAGCGTAGTGGCCAGTCAGGGTATTCACCTTGTACTAAGCCGGGAATTCTTTTCATCATCCCATGCATTGATGATTCCGAAAACTGCGGATGGACGGGTATTGTTTGCCGTGCCCTGGCATAATGAAGTGGTGGTAGGCACAACGGATACGCTGGTAGGTGCGCCGTCTGTAGAGCCGCGCCCGCTGGAAAAAGAAATAGAATTTATTCTTGAAACCGCCGGCGCCTACCTGGTAAAAAAACCGGCACGCAAAGATGTACTCAGTGTGTTTGCAGGGTTACGCCCGCTGGCGGCACCAAAGGAAGGGGCACAAAAAACAAAAGAGATTTCCCGTAGCCATAAAATCATGATCTCTCCCAATGGCTTGTTTACCATCATTGGCGGAAAATGGACCACTTACCGGAAGATGGGGGAGGACATGCTGGACAGTGTTGAAAAAAGGCTGGGATGGCCGAAGCGGAGTTCACAAACGCCACATCTGCGGATCCATGGCTTTTTTACGGGGGTAGACTGGAATGATCCCTTTTATTTTTATGGCAGTGATGCAGCCTACATTAAAGAAAAAAGTAACGGGCACTGGATCAGCGAGCGGCTCCGGATCAATAAAGCACAGGTAGAGTGGGCTGTTTCCAATGAAATGGCCCGTACGGTTGAAGATGTGCTGGCGCGGAGAACGCGGGCGCTGTTGCTGGATGCACGCGAAAGCATCCGGATCAGTGCGGCGGTAGCCACCATCATGGCCCGCGCATTAAATAAAGATGAACGCTGGGAAAAAGAAGAAACGGAACGATTTAACGTACTTGCTCAGCAATATATCTTACAATAACGATTAAAAGAATGCCATATGAGTCGATTGCATCATACGCTAACAGCCCTGTTAGATTATGTTTTCGTTAACAACCACACTGGCTGTTCAACGCATACCAATGGCGCTCTATATTTGGGCCCCCGTTGTGTTTTTTTAAGAGCACAAATCCATAAAATAATCGGAAACACCCTGTCAAAAAAAGCAGGGTGGGGAACTTTTACAGATGGCCAGGTTTGGACATCGGTAGCATCAGGCAGCGGGTCCATCCATAAAACTGTTGCGTATTACCGGCTACTGGCTGCATCTATTTATATATCAGGGATTGCGGTACCTGTTGCATACGGAGTGGCTCCGGATGCGGCTGGCATGGCAATGCGATGGTCGGCTCAAAGCTGATACGGGTATGTAATGTCTGTTGGGAAACAATCCGGGTTTATCCCGAAAGAAAAATAAAACATAATACTACAGGTATGATCGTTCAATCAACAATCCATCGGGTCCTGCGTTTAAAACTGCTGCTTTTGGGTTTAACGCTGCTGCTGGCCCCGGTGCTTTTATTTGCACAAGGCAAAACGGTAAAAGGCATCGTTACATCAAAGGAAACGTCGGAACCCATTGTCAATGCCACGGTGTTGATCAAGGGTTCGTCCAGGGGCACCACTACCAACGCACAGGGACAGTATTCCATTGTTGTAATGAACAATGAAATACTGGTTTTTTCCGCGGTAGGGTATAAAGAACAGCAACGGAAGATAGAACAGCAAGCCACCGTTAATATAGCGTTGGAGGGAGAAGGCAAACAGGAAGACGAAGTGGTGGTTACGGCCTTGGGCATTAAGCGACAGGAAAAGTCCCTGGGGTATGCACTTACAAAGATCGACAGCACGCAGCTGACCGAAGCCGTGTCCTCCAACTGGACAGATGCGCTTTCGGGAAAGGTTGCGGGTTTAAATTTAATACGCTCCGGCTCTGGTCCGGCCGGCTCTAATAAGATCATCCTTCGCGGAGAGAACAATCTTACAGGGGAGAATGAAGCACTGATCGTTGTAGACGGAGTAGTGATCAGCAGTGGTAGCGGCCGGCGTTCTGCAAACCGGTCCGATAACGTGTACGCTACCAACAACGACAACCTGCCGGCAGATTATGGAAGCTCGCTGAATGATTTGAATCCGCAGGATATTGAAAGCGTTTCTGTATTGAAAGGCCCGGCTGCAGCAGCCCTGTACGGACAGCGGGGTGCAAATGGTGCTATTATCATTACGACCAAGTCTTCCGCTGCAAAAAAGAAAGGCCGGATCAATGTGCGGTTCTCAGCGAACGGTTCTACGGAATCGTTAAACCGGTCGCCCGATCTTCAATATGAATACGGCCAGGGTACCGGTGGTGCCAACTACTATTCCTATGGCGCAGGTGTGGATGGTGCCAGTACCAGCGGAACCAGTTCTGCATACGGACCTAAATTTGATGGACAATCTTTTTTCCAGTATGATCCGGTAACGCAGACCCGTGCTACTGAAAGAACACCATGGATTCCGTATAAGAATATTAATGATTTCTGGGACGTGGGTAAAAACCTTACCTATAACCTGGGTCTCGACGGAAAACTGGGTACCACGGCGTTCCGGGTAACCGGCGCGGTGCAGAACAATAAATGGATCATACCCAATACCGGGTTCGACCGGAAGTCTTTGAGTTTGACAACCAATACCGATATTACAAAAAAGCTGAAGTTATCTACCAAGGTGAACTACGGATATAGAAACAGTGATAACCTCCCTGGGGCGGGTTATGGAAACCAGTCGCTGATGTACTGGTATATTTTCTGGCAACCCAATGCAGATTTTAACTGGCTGCGGAATTACTGGATGGGCAGCCCGGGCAGTTCCTACAGCAGCGATAGTGTATATCGGAAGATCCGGTATCCGTTTAGCTCTTTTCCGCAAAACCCCTTTGCAATTGCTAATGAGTATTTAAATAAAACCCGGAGAAATAATGTAACAGGCAATGTGCAGTTAAACTACCAGCTAACAAAAGAGCTGAGCCTGATGGTACGCGGAAACCTGGACTGGTCTAAGGACAAACGGGAACAGGATCGCCCTTATGACGCCGGTACCCGGTTAACGAAAGGATCGGTGCGGTTGCAGGATGTGTATTCCAGGGAGATCAGTTACGACTTTTTGGCCCGGTATAACAAGACCCTTTCAAAGGATATAAAAATAGGCGTATCTGTGGGCGGAAGCCAGCTCAAGAATCAGTATTATAAGACCGACGTACGGGCAGACGGGTTGAAATTGCCGGACTCCCTGACGGGTTCCCCTTACCCAGGCATATACAACCTGGATAGCAGTTTGTATGGGTTGATTTACCTGCCGGATACCAGCCGGTACCAGATCAACAGCCTTTATGGTATTGTGAACTTCAGCTATAAAAATTACCTTTTTGCAGAATTAACCGGCAGGCAGGACTGGAACAGTGTGTTGGCCACTGCCAACAGAACGGATAATGTGGGCTTTTTTTATCCGTCCTTAAATACCAGTTTTGTGTTGTCTGATTTTACAAAGCTTCCGGATGCGATTAGTTATGCTAAACTCAGGGCCTCTATATCGCAGGTGGGAAGCGGCAGTACCACTCCTTACCGGACGGCGTATACCTATCAGCTTGCAACAGTTGGCGGCGGCGGGCTTTTCCCGGATAGCGCGCTTTCGAACCCCAAGGTGTTACCCAATGAAAACCTGAAACCGCTCACCACCACAACCTTTGAGTTAGGAACGGAAGTGCAGTTGTTTAAAAACCGGATAGGATTTGACCTTGCTGTTTACTGGGGCAATACCCGCAACCAAATCTTAACAAGAACCCTGGACCGGTCTTCCGGCTACGACTATGCGGTAATCAATGCCGGACGGGTGAACAACCGGGGGCTGGAATTATCGGTGAATGGTAAACCCATTGTAAACAGAAATGGATTTGGCTGGGACGTATTTGCCACTTTTGCCACTAACAAAAACAGAATCGTTTCCATGCCGGATAGCACCATCCTGTTAAGGTCCGGGCAAATCGCCAGTGGTCAGATCGTGGCCAGCATTGGTGGAAGTATGGGCGATTTATATGGATTGGGATACCAGCGCAGCCCGGATGGCCAGGTGATCTTTGATCCCACTACCGGGTTCCCCAAAATCACCAGTAACATTATCTTTTTGGGCAATACCACACCAAAATATAAAGCCAGCCTTGGTAATAATTTCAAGTACCGGCAGTTTAGTTTAAAGGTATTGTTTGATGCGCAGGCCGGAGCCGTGGCCTACTCCCTCACACATTATAAGATGATTGAACAGGGAAAACTCAAAACCACGCTACCGGGCAGATATAACGGTATTATCGGCAACGGGGTACTGGAAGTACTCAATGATAAAGGCGAAGTTACCGGCTACCGGAAAAACGATGTGGTGGCAACAGATATTGATCAGTACTATCAATACAATATGGGACAGTATAATGCAGAAGGAAGTACTTTCAGTACCGACTTTATTAAATTCCGCGAAGCTTCCATCTACTACTCCTTTAAGCCAAAGACCTTGAAGCGGGTTGGATTAAAATCCGCTTCCATTGGTGTGTACGGACGCGACCTGTTCATCTGGTCGCCCTGGCCCATCTTTGATCCGGAGTTTGGTACACTGAGCGGAACAGATATCGTAACCGGGTTTGAAGTGGGACAGTTCCCCTCTACACGTACGTTTGGTTTTAATTTAAATATTGGACTTTAATATCGTTAAATATGAAAAAGACATTATTTTCTGCAGGGTTGGTGTTGTTGACGTTGTCAACACTGTTCTCCTGCAAAAAAGGGTTTGAAAAAATGAATATTGACCCGATCAATGTGCTGCATACTTCCGCCGACAAATTACTGGCTCCGGCAATTTATAATACCCTTTGGCCGGGCATGTCGCGCAACCGGAGTTTCAATAACGAACTGATGCAGGTTACGGTTAGTATCAGTGATGGTGATAACACTGTGTTCCGGTATGCCTTCCGGTCGAACCAATCAGACTATCTCTGGAATGCCTGGTATGTGCAGCTGACCAATTTCCGGGATATTGACAGCCTCGCGAGCCGGGGAGATAGTATAAACAGTTCTTACCAGGGTATTGCCCGCATCTGTGAGGCCTGGGGGTTTGCTAACTTAACGGATACCTATGGCGACTTACCCTACTTCGATGCGCTTAAAGGCAGACAGGGAAATATGCAGCCGGTCTTCGACAAGCAAAAGGATATTTACCTGGATTTATTCAGAAAACTCGAAGAGGCCAATAAGCTGTTGGTAAACGACTCTATGCACATTGTTACGTCGAGTGATCCGGTTTATGGAGGCAACATTTCAAAATGGAGAAAATTTGGAAACTCGTTGTACCTGCGGTTATTGCTCCGGATATCCGGGAAAGCCGATGTGGCGCAGCTATGCCGGGATAAAATAAAACAGATCGTTCAGAACCCGGCAGAATACCCGATCATGACCTCAAACGCCGATTGCGCCCGGATCCTCTGGACCGGAGGCACCAGCACAACGGATGCTTATACTTCACCCTATGTAAATGGAATCCGGGCACAGGATTTCAGAAGTCCGGCTATCTGTAGTTTCTTCCTCGATCAGCTGGTTACTTGGAATGATCCGCGGTTTCAGGCAAGTAAGCCTTATGGGTATGGAAGCATCGGGCGCTTTGGCATTGCACAGGCCAGTGGCGGCGGATGGTATGGCGTGGAAAGCGGATATGCCCCCGGTCATGGAGATGCCAAAGGCTGTTATTTTCAAAGCAATGATAATAGCAGCACCGGTGGTGTGATGTCGCTGCAGCAAAATCCCTTAACGGGAATTATTATGCAATATGCAGAGGTGCAATTCATTCTTGCCGAAGCCGCGGCCAAAGGCTGGATCGGCGGCGATGCAAAAACCTATTTTTATCAGGGAATTGCTTCCGCCATAAACTATTGGGTGCCCGAATTTCCCGAAAGTATCACCTCTACAAATTTTGCCACCCATCTTGAAAATCTTGGCGCCGGCAGCGTTGTATGGAAGGATGATCTTCCGCTGGAAGCTGGCCCGGGAGAAGACAGTAAAATGGAGCTGATCCATTTGCAGAAGTACTATGCCTTATTTATGACGGACCTGCAGCAGTGGTTTGAATACCGGCGTACCGGGCATCCGGAGTTGCCCAAAGGAGACGGATTGCAAAATAATAAAGTGATGCCGGCACGGCTGGTATATCCGGTATATGTACAGTCTGCCAACCCTACCAATTATAAAACGGCCGTGGCCGCACAGGGCCCGGATCAGATTAATACCAATGTATGGTGGCAGAAGCCTTAAGGCGTTACTCAGAATAATTTTAAAATAAAAAACCCCATAGACAAATAGAATACCAGGATTTGCGGGTAAAAAATTATAAAGATGAAACAGATAGTCAATCTTCTTTTAGTGTTAGGCGTAACAGCGGTAATCAGCAGCTGTACCAAAAACACGTACGAAAATTATCCGGGCGGAACGCCCTATGATGTAGTTGCCATCCTGGATGTGCGCCCGATTTACAAGGATCAGGACGTAACACTTACCAAGGAGATGCTGTTTGGTGGCACCCGGCTTGCTGCAGTAGTAATATCCGACCATACTGCAGGAAATATCCCGAAGGGATTGTTGGTGGTGCAGGATAGTCGCCGGTTAAGTTTACTAAGAGGAATTTCTATAGATCTTGGTGCGGACGCCGCCAATTATCATCCGGGAGATTCGGTAATAATCGACATCATCGGCAGTACCTTAACCCGGAAAAATGGTATTTTAACCCTTACGGGTATTACCACGTCCAACATTACGCCTAAGGGCAAAGGAAAAGTTGCATTAAATGCCATAAACTCAGTACAGCTGCAGGCAAAACCGGGCGACTATGAAAGCTCGCTTTGCATTATTAATAAATCAGGCTTCAACCCGGCACCTCAGCCAGGTGATGTGATCAGCGGAACTAAAAAAATTAACGATGGTTTTGGAGATGTTACGCTGTATACAGATCCGAATGTGAGCTATGCGAATAATGCACCATACGGCCTGGGGGCTTATGTAGGAATCCCTTTTGGTACAACGGAAGGTTCGGTACAGTTTAGAACAAGGGCGGGAGACGATATGATCGATATGGGCTCTTCTGCACAGGATTTGATCATCACCGGGTTTATGGGTGATCCCAAAGGCGGAGATGGCGGCAATGAATATGTGCAGATGATGGCTACCAGGGATATTGATTTTTCTGTTACACCTTACAGCATTGTATTTTGTGCCAATGCCGGTACGGCCACTCCTGCGCTTGACGCCGGATGGGCCACGGGCGGGCAGCGCACCATCAAATGGAATATTACATCCGGTACGGCACCCAAAGGGAAGTTCTTTTATTTCGGTTTCCAGAACAGAAAGATCAACGGCAATGCCGGTACCGTTTCTTTCCCTGCCGAAACGAACTGGTATCAAAAAACATTTAATACCAGCGGAACCAATGTTGGCGATGGGGGATTGGTGCGTGCAAGTGCATTTGGCAGCTCCGGACCCTGGCCCAATAACGGTAATGCCTGCGGCGTGGCATTATTTAGAGGAACCACGGTTACCGAAAAATCGATTCCGGAAGATGTACTATTTGTAGCTACCGGGGGAACCACCTCTCTTTATGATCCTTCCAAAAACCCCATATTGGGCTACCGGATCTGTAATAACGACTGGTATTCGATGTATTCTGTAGGGATCGATCCGGATACGTATAAACCCATGGTGGTACCTTATTTGCACTATCGTTCTACCGGCAATACCACCAACATGCCGTATGCAGTAAATGCTGCCAACCCCACCGCTCCGGCGGATGCCGGCTTGTTCAATATGATGGGTGGCGTATACAATATCACCCTGGGCCGGTGGACCACCGCCCGGAAACAGACGGTGATAGAGCTGTTTCAAAAAACGGAAGACGGGCATGAAGCGGCTACCATTGCCGATATAGAACCTGGTCGTGGCGGCCCCAATGATTCACTGATTACAAAAATTGTGGAATAGTAAATGAGGGTTTATGCGTTGTCGAATATATCCCGAACGTTTTTTATTCACCTTTAAACATAAACACATGAAAAAAGGAATCCTTTTCACAATCGGCGTAGCTGTATTGATGACCGGCTTCTTTAGTCTTTCGGCCTTTACAAAAGCTGAAAAATCAGTAGTGCCTGCAACAGATATTGGCTGGCAGAAACAGGCAACCCTAAAAAAAATCAATTACACAAAATTTTGGGGAAGCAGCTTTTTAAACAACTTAAAAAGTTTCACCACGGATACTGATTGCAGCGAAACTACCTGGACAAGCGGGCTTACGATGAATGTAACCTATAACGCCGTAAACCAGTACAATAGTTTTAGTATGAACTTTAGCGGAACCGGCCCCTATGTACTCGAATATTCCATTTGGGCAAACGGACCGAGCTATGGTTATATGGGTTCCGGCACCATTCACAATTTTCAAAGGAATTATTATTATATGTTCCCGGTAAGCCTTCCGCCCGGCGACTATGCAATTGATTATATAGTTAAAAATGAATGTGGAGAAGACCTCAGCGACCCGCAGGAGTTTTTATTCACGAACGAAAATGAATAGAGTAAGCCGTAAATAGAAATTGCAAAAACGATGAAATTAAAATTTAAAAAAAGTATGCAGGCCGGCCTTGTGGTGGCCTGTATACTTAGTAGTGCCGGTAGCCACGCCCAAACCCCCGCCTGGGACAGCACTTACCGCCCCGGTAGTTATGCCTTAAAAGTGGATCAGTTTAAAACCTTTCCAAATTCTTCAAAGGACATTGTGTTCCTGGGCAACAGCATTACTGCGGGTGTTGACTGGACAGAGCTGTTGCAAAACCCGCTGGCCCGTAACCGCGGCATTAGCGGAGATATTACGTTTGGCGTACTGGAGCGACTGCGTGAAGTAACAGAGGGCAAGCCGCAGAAAGTATTTATCCTCATCGGTACGAATGATATTTCCCGGAATGTTCCGGATGCCGTGATCCTTGATAATTATAAACGCATCATCCGGCAGATCAAACAGGAAAGTCCGGCCACTAAAATTTACTTTCAAACGGTGCTGCCGGTAAACAGCGATGTGCCGCCAAAGAAGAACCATTACGGGAAAGATGAACATATTGCCGCCGTAAATGAAGGACTGAAAAAGCTGGGAAAGGAAGAAGGCATCACCATCATCGACCTGCACCCGCATTTTTTAAAGGACGGAAAACTGGATAAGGCGCTTACCTATGACGGGCTGCATCTGAACATAAACGGGTACCGGTTATGGGCAAAGATTTTAAAGGACGGAAAATACTTGTAAGATGAAATTAAAACTATTAGGCACCACATTATTGCTGACCGCAATGGCAGCATGCAATGCCCAAAAGAAGATCGTGCTTCCGGCAAAGTATCAGCACTTCGATATGGAAGCACACCGGGGTGGTAAAGGACTGATGCCGGAGAACACCATTCCTGCGATGCTGAACGCCATTGATATGGGCGTTACCACGCTGGAAATGGACATGCAGGTAACCAGGGACGGGCAGATCGTGGTATCGCATGACGCTACGTTTAACTATGGGTTTACCACCACGCCGGAAGGGGACACCCTTACGCCCGAGGCGGCAAAGAAGCGGGTCCTGTACACAATGACCTATGATTCTATAAAGAAATATGATGTAGGGAAGAAGTTTTATGCGGCGGTTCCGCGTCAGAAAAAAATAGCAGCCGTAAAACCCCTGTTGAAAGACCTGCTGGCGGCAACAGAGGCCTATGCCAAAAAGAAAGGCGTAACGATCCGGTATAATATCGAAATAAAATCCAATCCAAAAGGGGAAGGCGTTTATTGTCCGCCGGTAGCGGAATTTACAGACCTGGCCATGCAAACCATTTTGCCCTTTAATATTGGCAAACGCATGATCATTCAGTGTTTTGACGAGCGGGCGTTAAAAATCATGCATGAGAAGTATCCGCAGGTGCAAACCTCTTTTTTGATCGGGGATAAAGAAAAACGAAGCCTGGAAGCGCAGTTACAAAGCCTGGGTTATACACCGGAGTATTACAGTCCGCATTACTCCATTGTTACCCCGGAGCTGGTAAAGGAATGCCATCAGCGGAATATAAAGATCGTTCCCTGGACGGTGGATGATATTGCCACCATTAAAAAGCTGGCGGATATGGGAGCAGACGGTGTTATAACCGATTATCCGGATTTGTTTTACCAGTTGAAATAACTTTTTGCATTAGAGGCGAGATCGTTAGAACAGATATGATCTGTTCGTACAATAATAAGCAGATGTATTTTACAACGATCAAAAGATAGTGCGCCGCCGGATAACACCTATTGCTGAGGCCGGATACGAATGATTCGATTGCTGATTGCGGTGCTCCGGCATAAAAAAAAACCGCATATTCAAAGTTCGGAAACAACAATTTTTTAAAACTATAAACGTTCAGGTATGAAACTATTCCTTATCGCCGCAATGCTGCTGTTTACCCCAGCTTGTAAGAAGACGAATACGAATTTGAACGATGACCCTGCAGCTACTAAAAAAGACTCCTCAAAAGTGGCCGGTGCTGTAACGGCGGCCGCTACACCCAAAGAAGTGATTATCTGCGATCAGAAAAACGCCCGTATCATTATGGTGGATATTGCCAATAACAACCAGGTTACGTGGGAGTGGAAGGCCTCCGGCTCCTATGCCATGATACACAGTGCCGCACAGGCATGGTTTTCTAACCTGAGCGATGCTAAATTGGTGTATAACGGCAGTTATATTTTAGCAACAGCATCCGGTGGCGGCGTAGCGCTTATCAGCGTATCCAGTAAAAAAGCCATCTGGTACGACTATGCGGGCGGCAATACCCATTCTGCAGAGCTCCTGCCTAATGGAAATGTGGTAACCGCGTCCACTACCGGGGGCTACCTGATGATCTTTACCGTAGATTCTTATATCAACGATCAATCCAGCCAGGTAAAGGCAGCAGATTTTGAAGATGTACACAATGTGGTATGGGATCATGCCCGCCAGCAGCTATATGCAGCGGGAAAAGATAAATTAAAGGTATTCACATACAATGGCAGTTGCACGGCACCCAAGCTTACGCTGAAAGCCACCTATACCATGCCCCAGGGCAATGCACACGAATTGTTTCCCGTATATGGCAGTACAACGGACCTATGGCTGACCAACTCCGGCAATATCTATAAGTTCAACGTAACCACGGGGGCATTTACATTAATAAAAGCAACCGGCAGTGTTAAGTCCGTATCTTCCGGGCCATCCGGATATCCAACCATTATTGCAAAAGCAACCGGTGCCGGTGGCGAAACGTGGAGAACCGACCAGCTGCTGGATCTGAATGGCACGGTGGTATATAAAAATACCGCTATCGGATTATACAAAGCAAGATGGAAGCTGGTCAACACGTTTAGTTATCCAGCAGGGGACAGCTTTCATGAGTGTACACATCCGTAAATAGTTTCCCCGTAATAGATATATAGCAAAAAGAGTTAAGACGAACAGCGTGTAAAAGAAAAAAACAGCATTCTAAAGGATCCATCAGGAGCGGGCCGATTTTAAAAAAATTTATTTGCCTCCTCATAAACAGAATTTTTTATTTTCACTTTTTTATAAACAAGATTGTATATGCCAAAATATGTTCTGTCCCTCGACCAGGGAACCACAAGCTCGAGGGCCATTATTTTTGATAAGGCCGGTAATATTGTTGCCGTAGCCCAAAAAGAATTTACACAGATCTTTCCCCAGCCCGGTTGGGTAGAGCATGATGCCAACGAAATCTGGTCCACACAGCTGGGGGTAGCAACCGAGGCCATCGTAAAGGCCGGGCTCACCACGCAGGATATTGCATGCATCGGCATCACCAACCAGCGGGAAACAACCGTGGTTTGGGACCGGCATACTTCACAACCTATTTATAATGCCATTGTCTGGCAGGATCGCCGTACCTCCGACTATTGCGATACCCTGAAAAAGGATGGCTCGGCCGAAAAAATAAAAGAGAAAACAGGATTGGTAACAGACGCCTATTTTTCTGCTACCAAAATCAAATGGATCCTGGAAAATGTAGACGGAGCGCGGGCCAGGGCGGAGCAGGGCGACCTGTGTTTTGGAACGGTAGACTCCTGGTTATTGTGGAAACTGACCAACGGGCAGGTGCATGCCACGGATGTAAGCAACGCTTCCCGTACGATGGCGTTCAATATCCATACCCTCAATTGGGATGAAGAACTGCTGCGGCTATTCGGCATTCCGCAAAGCATGATGCCGGAAGTACGCTCCAGCAGCGAAGTATACGGGCACACGCAGCAACTGATCACCGCGGCAAGGATACCGGTAAGTGGTATCGCCGGCGACCAGCAATCGGCATTGTTCGGGCAAATGTGTACGCAATCGGGGATGGTAAAAAATACGTACGGCACCGGCTGCTTTATGCTGATGCATACCGGCAATAAACCGGTACCTTCGAAAAACAACCTGTTAACCACCATTGCCTGGAAAATCAATAACGAAGTGAGCTATGCGCTGGAAGGGAGTGTGTTTATTGCCGGTGCCGTAGTGCAATGGCTGCGCGATGGGCTGAAGCTGATCCAGAAATCGGGCGATATTGAAGCCTTAACCGCAACGGAAGCCGACAATGGGGGAGTATACATGGTGCCGGCTTTTACCGGTCTGGGGGCTCCTTACTGGAATCAACATGCCAGGGGTCTTATTACCGGTCTTACCCGAGGCAGTTCCGACGGACATATTGCACGGGCAGCCGTAGAAAGCATTGCCTACCAAACGATGGATGTACTAAAAGCAATGGAGGCTGATTCCGGCCTGGAGATAAAAGAAGTGCGGGTTGACGGCGGTGCTACGGTAAACAATTACCTGATGCAGTTCCAGGCCAATTTATTAAACACGACGGTAGTGCGTCCGAAGATCACCGAAACAACGGCCCTGGGTGCAGCCTATCTCAGCGGACTGGCGGTTGGCTTTTGGAAAGACCTGGATGAGGTGAAACAATACTGGCAGGTAGACGAGCGGTTTGAACCCTATATGAACGACGACGTGCGGGAACAATTGAGCAAGGGATGGAAGCGCGCCGTACGTGCAGCACAGGTTTGGGCAGAAGCGGATTAATTTGAAAATGTGAAAATGTGTGTAATGTGGGAATGGATCTGCAAGTAGGAACGAGATATAACCTTAAACTTTGAACCTGGAACTTTAAACAAAAACCTTCGCGATAAACAAAACCATATGAATATTTTTACAAGTGAATTAATCGGCACATTCTTTCTTATTATTTTGGGGAATGGAGTAGTGGCCAATGTGGTATTAAATAAAACAAAAGGAAACAACGGAGGCTGGATCGTAATTACGTTTGGCTGGGCGATGGCCGTTTTTGTGGGGGTCTTTGTATCCGCAAAAGTAAGCGGTGCGCACCTGAATCCGGCAGTAACAGTGGCACTGGCCTGGCTTGGAAAAGTGGAGCCCTCCGCTATCCCCCAGTATATCGGCGGGCAGCTGCTGGGGGCCATGCTTGGTCAGCTGGGCGTTTGGGCGGCCTACCGGCAACACTACCTGCAAACAGACGACGCCGGACTGAAGCTGGCTACCTTCAGCACGGCTCCGGCTATCCGCAGTATGCCGCATAACCTGATCACGGAAATTATCGGAACATTTATACTGGTGCTTTCGGTGTTATTTATCGTTGCACCTTCCAGTAGCCTGGGCGCCCTGGATGCGTTGCCCGTGGCATTTATTGTGCTGGCCATCGGCTTAAGTTTGGGCGGGCCCACCGGTTATGCCATCAACCCTGTACGCGATCTGGGTCCACGCATTATGCATGCGATTTTACCGATTGGCAAAAAAGGCAGTAGCGATTGGGGTTACAGCTGGGTTCCTGTGGTGGGGCCATTGATCGGCGCCGTGCTGGCAGCCATTGTGTTTCAGCAGCTGGCATAAAACAGTACGGAAGCGATTGTAACCTTAGCGGCTGTAATGTTCGCCGATGCATTGCAGCAGGCGTTCAATATCAGCTGCTGTATTATGAAAATGGATACTGATACGGATATGCCCGTTCCGCAGAGTGGTGATGATATTATTTTTTAAAAGGAATTCGTGTAACCCGTTTTCCTCCCGGAGCACCACGATCGAACTTCTGTTTTGCAGGTTCCTGCCACCAACAACCGGAATGGAGAGCTGTTGCAGCAGGGAGGCCGTCAGCATCCTGTTATGGGCTTCAATATGGTCCATGCCCCGGCTGCTTTTTTCTTCAATGGCTTTGTTCAGGATGGAAAAGCCAAACATATTCGGGCTACCTGGTTCGTAATTGGTAACGCTGGTATTTTGCCGGAAGGACAGGTCTGCAAACTGAAAAGCATTGCTGTGTGCACCGGAGATCCGGGGCGGATACTGTGCCGCAAACTCCGGGCTCATATACAGGAGACCGGTACCAAACCCGGCATTCATCCATTTGTAATTACTGGCAATGAACACATCGGGCTGTATTTCAGAAACGGAGATGTTTACCGCTCCCAGGCTTTGCGTGGCATCAATGATGGTGCGGGCGCCAAGCTCCCTGCAACGGCTGCAAAGGGCCTGCAGGTCGATCCGGAAACCAGAATGCCATTGTACATGGCTGATGGCTACCACATCGATTTTCTCAGATCGTATAAGCGATTCGATCTTATTGAGATCAATCGAAAACCCGTCGTCGTCATCCAGCCAAACCACCTTGAAATGATTGATCACAAAGGGGATAAACACAGAGGGAAAGTCTTTCCGGTAAAGCAATACCTTTTCCTGACCGCTAAGCGCCTGTACTACTGCGTTCAACCCATAGGAAAAGTTGGGAATGAGCGCGATATTTTCCGGACCGGACGCGATAAAACGGGCGATATGACTGCGGATTTCCGGGGCCTGTACATCGCGCCAGTGCTCACTTGCCGCAGAGGCAATGTTTTCAAAACCCTGGTATAAATGGAGCCCTGTTTGCAGTACGGTGTTTGCAATAAGCCCGCAGGCGGCGGTGTTCAGGTAAACCGGTGTTGTATGTTCAGTCATGAAATGTTTTTTGCTAAAAATACAAATAAAGACGGGTACACAGGGGATACCGTAATCGGATGCCGGATAGATCCTGAAACAGGTTCAGGAAAACATCGCAGCATGACAAGGCCGTATAAAATAAATTTTGCCGGCGCTTCTTTTGCCGGACGCGCATTACTTTAAATAGGTAAATGTATTCACCGGCCTGTATTTGGGACTCCGGCGGAAAAAATCGTTAAAAAAGGCGGTATGTGTTGCGCCCATCAGGATAAAAACACGGTCGTTTTTTGTAAGCGGAAGCTGGTTCAGGTTGGAGAACATGACCAGGTTGCGATGATAAAACTTAGCGGCCTGATCGGCCCCTTCCGCATTCCCTTTTGTAGAAACATATGTGAGCAGGTCGGCATTTACATTGATCAGGTAATCGAGGCTTTGCGGGTGGTTGATTAATTTAAGCCGGTCTTTAACACCCATTGTTTTTTCATTCCGGGTCTTTGCAAATGCTTCCACCAGTTTATTGTATTGCGGTATGGTGGTTGAATCCGTCTTTTGCTGCAGCGTCCTGAAAAGTGCATAGTTATAGTTTTCCTGAAAATCGATCCCGTATATCCGGGTGGCGCCGCTCAGCCGGCCAACCTCATAGGCCAGTAGCTGGATCTCGGACAGGTTTTTAAATTCCATACCAGGCGTTTTTAAGTACGATTGATATTCCGCCAGCAACGCCTCATTCCGCTCCGGTACCCGTTCTACAACAATAACAGTAGGCTTAAAGGCTGCCAGCAGCTTTGCAATAGCGTGTACCTCCTGCTGATTCTTTTTGTCCGTTTTGTCAAAGTCTACTTTTGTGGCATCCGGGGTATACCCCATATGGAAGGTTCCGAAGTTCAATACAGGAATCGCATCCTCAAACTTATCCTTAAATACGGCGCGCTGTCCGTGGGTTACCATCGAAAGGAAGATGCTGCATAGCAGGCAGAAGGAACGGGTTGTCATAAAAAAATGTTTTGTCAAATTTGTAAAACGGCGCCGATGTAAGGAAAGAAACTCTGCAAACACCCTTTTTTAATCTGCAAACAGGTTGGTTATTTCCTCAATTCCCACGTACTTCACATAAAATACTACGGGCATGTTCCGGAAAAAAACAGCAATCAGTATTCACCTGGTATTCTGGGTTTTGTTTATAGGGATCCGGTTTATCCGGATCGGGTATGCGCCTGCAATCCGGCTGCAGTTTCCGGGCCTGAGGTTCTTTGATGGTTCCTACCTGGTCATCACGGCGCTTGTGTTTTATATAAATTACTTTTTTTTACTACCATTCTTCAGCAAAAGAAGACCGGTTATTAAATACCTGCTGCCGGTGCTGATCAGCTATGTATTGTTTTTATGTATCCGGTACGGTTTTGAGCAGGTGATCAGCCCGGCTGTTTGGGGATACCGGAATTATTATGGCACGCCCCCGTTATGGTTTTACGCGTATGACAATTTGTATTATGCCTTTCCCGCTGTTGTGATCAGTACCATTATGTGGGTGTTGATCCATAATATCCGCCTGATGGAAGAAAATGCACAGATGAAGGTACAGCAGGCTTCGGCGGAAATAAAGTTTTTAAAGGCCCAGGTAAATCCTCATTTTATTTTTAATACCTTAAACAATATTTATGCTCTTGTATTTAACCGGTCTCAGGCCGCACTACCGGCCATAGAGGCCCTGGCGGGTATGATGCGTTTTACCACGTATGAAGCCGGGGCGGAAACCGTTTTCCTTATGGAAGAAGTGCAGTACATTGATAACCTGATTGCGTTGGAACAGCTTCGGCATGAAGCGCCCCTGCACCTGCAGTTTAAAAAAAGCATTGCTAATGAGCAGCAGCTGATCCCCCCGTTTATGATTTCTCCTTTTATAGAAAATGCACTTAAGCATGGGAAGGCAGATGATGCCGCATCGCCGGTGACCATTGTGCTGGAAACTACGGCTTCCCGGCTAACGCTGGAGGTAACCAATAAGATCAGCACACGGCATAAAGATGCGGTAGGAGGTGTTGGCCTGGAAAATATAAAGCGGCGCCTGAACTTTTATTATCCCAACCGGCACCGGCTGCAATGCGCTGCAACCGGGCATATTTATAACGTGTGTTTACAAATAAATTTTTGATCCCGGCTAAAAATGATCCGCTGTGTGATACTGGACGATGAGCCGCTTGCGGTAACCCTGCTCAAAACCTATATTGAGCAAACAGAAGGGATGGCTGTAATGGCCTGTGGAACAAAGTTGCCGCCGTTGCTCCCCTATCTGGAAGAAGGGCTCGCCGATCTGGTATTTATGGATATCCGGATGCCGGAAAAAACGGGTATGGAACTGATGGCCCGGTTTAACCGGCAAAATTGTTTTGTAATCACCTCGGCGTATCCGCAATATGCGGTAGAGAGTTACCAGTACCAGGTGATTGACTATTTATTAAAACCGATAAGTTACGACCGGTTTGTAAAAAGCATTGTGAAGTTCCGGCAATGGAAGGCATTGCCGCAATCCGTGCCGGTACTCTATATCAAAGAGAGCGGCGTGCAGCACCCCGTGCAGGAGGATGAAATATTGTATATTGAAGGGTTGCGGGACTATATCCGGATTTGCACGGTCCGGCGCAACTTTATGGTGCTTACCAACCTGAAAGATATACTGCAGCGTTTACCGCCGCAGCAGTTTATGCGGATCCATCGTTCCTATATTGTGAACCTGTATAAACTGGAAAAAATACAGGCGGGTTCCGTGGTGGTTGGTCAAAAGGAGCTTCCGGTTGGCGATACCTACCGGAAGGCGTTTCTGATGCGGATACAGGAGGCCGGGGGCGCATAAAAAAGGCACTTCCGCCGGAAGTGCCTTTGAAAAATGTATCGCGTATCTGTTAGTCCATCTTCTCCGGACGCATCTGCGGAAAGAACAGTACATCCTGTATGGATGGCTGGTTCGTGAGCAACATCACCAGGCGGTCAATACCAAAACCGATCCCGGACGTAGGTGGCATACCGTATTCCAGCGCCCGTAAAAAATCATAATCGATGTACATGGCCTCCTCATCGCCCCGCTCCAGCAACTTTGCCTGCTCCTCAAAGCGTTCACGCTGCTCAACAGGATCGTTTAATTCCGAGTAGGCGTTTGCAATTTCCTTTCCGTTTACCATCAGCTCAAAACGTTCTACCAGTCCTGGTTTGCTGCGGTGCTTTTTGGTAAGCGGGCTCATTTCCACCGGGTAATCAATAATAAATGTGGGTTGCACATAATGCGCTTCGCATTTTGCACCAAAGATCTCATCGATCAGTTTACCCTTACCCATGGTTTTGTCTACGTGAATATTCAGCTCCCCGCAAACGGCACGCAGCCCGTCTTCATCCAGTGTGCTTACATCGTGGCCGGTGTGTTCTTTAATGGCGTCGTAAATAGATACACGGGCGTAGGGCGCTTTAAACGAAATGGTCTTTTCACCCATTTGTACGTCTGTGGTTCCGTTTACGTCCATCGCCGCCTTTTCCAGTAACTGCTCGGTGGTTTCCATCATCCAGAAATAATCCTTGTACGCCACATAGAATTCCAGTACTGTAAACTCGGGGTTATGGGTGCGGTCCATTCCCTCATTGCGGAAGTTGCGGCTGAACTCGTATACCCAGTCAAACCCGCCTACCACCAGCCGTTTCAGGTACAGCTCATTGGCGATACGCATATAGAACGGCACATCCAGGGCATTGTGGTGTGTTTTAAACGGACGTGCAGCTGCTCCCCCAGGGATGGACTGCAAAACAGGGGTATCTACTTCCAGTGCCCCGTTTGCGTTTAAAAAGTCGCGGATGGAATTGATCAGTTTCGTTCTTTTAATAAACGTTTCCTTCACGGAAGGGTTAATCACCAGGTCTACATAACGCTGCCGGTACTTGAATTCCGGATCGGTAACTTCATCAAATACGTTCCCCTCCTCATCCCGTTTTACCACCGGTAAGGGTTTCAATGATTTTGCAAGCAGGGTAAGGGTTTGCGTATGAATGGAGGTTTCCCCGGTTTTGGTAATGAATACGAAACCGGTTACACCGATAAAATCGCCCAGGTCAAGCCCGTGTTTAACCACGTTTTCCCAAAACGATTTATCCTCACCCGGACAAAGTTCGTCCCGCTTTACATAAAGCTGGATCAGTCCCTGTTTGTCCTGGATCTTAATAAAAAATACTTTTCCTTTATCATTGATGCTCATGATACGGCCGGCAACACATACCTGGGCAAAGGCCTCTTTATTTTCCTCGGTAAACCGGTCTTTTATATCTGCAGAAAAATGACTTACCGGAAACAATGCTGCCGGGTAGGGGTCAATACCTGCCTCTTTTAATTTTTGTAATTTTTCTCTTCTTATTTTTTCCTGTTCGGAAAAGGATTGTGTACTCATGAACTGCTCCAGATTTTTATGAGCGGCAAAGATACTTTTTTGGCAACATTTTTCCGGTGTTATCCTGCTGTAAAACAGCCCGGTTTGCTCCGTTGTATGACAAAATGCCGTTTTCCGGCTTCCTGTAACGGTATTTTTGAGGTTGCCTCTTTATATGTATCTTTGTTTTAATGTAACAGCATGTCTCAAAACCTGTATAGAACGGATGCTTTCTCCATTGAGTATATCCCGGGTGCGGATATTCTGAAAGGCGACTTTCTGAAGTGTAAAACTTCGGATGAATATGTAAGCGCTATCCGTGCGTTTAAGGAGGCGTATGAGCGGGTGCTTCCCCGTTATACTTTTTGGGACAACACAAAATTCGGACATATTATTACACCGGAAGAACAAAAGTGGACGGATGCTTTTCTGAATTATCCCGGTGCGCAAAAAGGGGTAACGGAAAAAGTAGGCATCCTGGTAAGCCAGGACATACTGGCCATGCTTTCTGTATATGAAATTTTTGAAGTAGGCAAGGCGCCTTTAAGACCCGGGTTCTTCGCCAGTGAAAAACAGGCGATGGAGTGGCTTACAAAGAAAGAAGCGCCTATCGCCCCGTTGCCGGATACGAAACCGCTGATCGCCGTGGAATGGGATGCCAGTAATGCCAGGGCGGTGATCCGTATGGAAATGGAGGCCCCGGACCTCCCGTATTATCTGAACCGGTTCAAACGTTTTTTAAGCGACCATGATTTTTTGGTGCAGAACCTCCGGCTATTCCAGGAACTTACCCGCAGAGAACGGAAGATCCTGTCAATGGTCATCAACGGATTGAACAACGGGGAAATTGCGGAACAGTTATTCATCTCCTGCGAAACCGTAAAAACCCACCGGAAAAATATTATGCGGAAACTGGGCTGCTCCAGCTACAGTGAACTGCTGCGGTTTGGATTGTTTCTCTAAAAAAGCCGTTTATTTTTAAATGTCATTTACCACACCAGGTTGCGCCGTTCTTTGCTGCGGCCGGTTTGTAATAATATTTCTGTAATATTTTTTCTTATTACAAAAAGCGGTATTACAAAAAACGCAATGTGGTCATTCGTGGTATCTGCTCAAACCTTCCAAACGTGTATGCATTCGTATGTTTCCCGCGGGCTGGTGCCCGGCGGCATAAAGCCACCAGGTGGAAACGGTTTTGTTGAATGGCCGGCGTACCCTGGCACTCCCGCGGTTGAAACTGAATCATTTTGAAATCCGCGTCGTATCTTTAACTGCGCTATTTTCTTTGTAAACAGAGCCTTAGCCAGCCACTTAAAAAAATAAAATGGAGTACACGGCCTTATTGCAGGATGCCGAAGCATACGTGGGGCAATACATTGCCCGGCATCCCAAACCCGAGTTGTATTATCACAACCTGGAACATATTACCCATGCGGTTGCCGCAGCAAAACAAATAGCAGATCATTACCAGCTTCCGGAACCGGAATATGCAACGGTGGTCATTGCTGCCTGGTTTCATGACCTGGGGTATTATGCCGGCGAGCGGGTGGGACATGAAGAAACCGGTGCCCGCCTGGCCACCGAATATCTTACGGCAAAGGAAGCGGATGCCGCCTTTACAGCCGCCGTTGCCGCGTGCATACAAGCCACAAAAATGCCCCAGCAGCCCACCAATCAGCTGGAGGCCATTGTATGCGACGCGGATCTTTTTCATTTGGGCACCACAGATTTTGAGGTGTTTAATAAACTGATGCGGAAAGAAGAAGAAGCGGTTTTTCAGAAAAAGATCTCTAAGGAAGACTGGCGCAGCAGTGCCATCCTGCTATTGCAACAGCACCGGTACCATACCGATTACTGCCGGTTACTTTTAAATGATAAAAAACAGGAAAATCTGGAAAAACTGCTGGCCAAACAGCAGGAAAAAAAGCAGGAGACCCCGCTGCCGGTGGCAGACCGGGCTGGTGAACCGGCTGTTTCGGGTAAAAAGAATCCAAAGGATCCGGGCCGGGGTATCGAAACCATGTTCCGCATCACTTCCACCAATAACCAGCGGCTGAGCGATATGGCCGACAACAAGGCCCAGATCCTCATCACCGTAAATTCGATCATTCTTTCGGCCATCATCACCTTATTATTAAGAAAACTGGATGGAAGGGACCCGCTGGTATATCCTACCTTCCTGATTCTTTCCACCGCCGTAATAACCATGGTGGTGGGCATCCTGGCCACAAGGCCCAGTTTACCCAATGGGGTATTTACGCAGGATGAGGTAGATTCAAAAAAGATCAACCTGCTGTTCTTTGGTAATTTTTACCGGATGCACCTGGATGAATATGCGTCGGGCATGCGGAAGATTATGGGAGACAAGGATTTCCTGTATGATACGCTCATCAAAGATGTGTTTTCACAAGGCGTGGTGCTGGGCCGTAAATACAAATTACTGCGGCTGGCGTATAATATTTTTATGTTCGGGATCATCTTTTCGGTGATCGGGTTTTTAATTGCCATGATCCTTAACGACTAACGGTCAATAAAGCGCGATGGAGTTATTGCAAAAACGGAACGACCGTGATATCAGCTGGTTGCAGTTTAACGGACGGGTGCTGGAAGAAGCAGCAAGGCAGGATGTGCCCTTGCTGGAGCGGATTAACTTTCTGGCCATTTATTCATCGAACCTGGACGAGTTTTACCGGGTACGCATGCCGGTAATAAAGGCCATTGGCAAACTGGAATCCGATACAAAGCCCCCGGTAACGGAAGTAGTACTGGAACTGATCAACCGGCAGCAGCAACGGTTCGGGTTTATTTTGCGGGAGCAGATCATTCCGGCGCTCCGGCTTGAAAAGATCCACCTCGTATATAACGAACCCGTTCCGGAGGGGCTTCGTGCCACACTGAATGCTTATTTTTTTGATGTGCTGGCGGCATATATCGTACTGATACCGCTGGATGCGGAAAAACCGGCATTCCTGGAAAACAATAAGCTATACATGCTGGTGAACCTGGAGCAGCAAGCCGGCAGGGGAGCCTGTATCGTAAATATTCCTTCAGATAAAGTGCCCCGCTTTTTACCTGCGGTTTACAACGGCATCACGTATGTACTTTTTATAGATGATATCATCCGGATGCACCTGGATGTGATTTTTACAAATGCAACCGTTAACGGCGCCTACAATATTAAAATAACCCGGGACGCAGAACTGAACCTGCAGGACGAATATGCAGGCGATATTGCCGTAAAAATAGAAGAGGAGATCCAGAAACGGGATTTGGGGCTGGCCACACGCCTGCTGTATGCGCCCGACCTGCCACCGGTGTTGCTGCGTACGCTGATTGACACCTATGGGTTGCAGGGCGCCAGTACCACACCCGGCGGATACTATCATAACCTGAAAGATTTTTTTTCGTTTCCGGTAAGGCCCGCTTCCCTGCAGTATCCCCCGGAGCCGCCGTTTTCAATGGTGCCGGAAGCAGCGGCCTCCCTGTTTAAACAGGTGACAGAAAAGGATTTTATCGTGCATACACCGTATGCCTCCTATGATGCGGTGCTGCGTTTTTTTAATGAAGCGGCGCTGCGGCCGGAGGTAGCAGAAATATATACGACCATGTACCGGGTGGCAAGAGATTCAAGGATTGCCAATGCCCTCATTACGGCCGCCCGGAACGGGAAAAAGGTAACGGCTTTTGTGGAGTTAAAAGCCCGGTTCGATGAAGAGAACAATATCCGCTGGGCCAAAACCATGAAGGCGGCAGGGGTAAAGATCATTTACAGCATTCCGGGATTGAAGGTACACGCCAAAGTGGCCCTGGTGCGGATCAGCAGCGAGGGGCGGTTGAAAGATTACGGTCTTTTTTCCACCGGCAATTTCAACGAATCGTCTGCGCGGGTTTATACCGATCATATTTTATTTACCGCGCGGCCGGCGCTGCTGCGGGAGCTGGAACTCCTTTTTATTTTCCTGGCAAAGCGGCGGAAACCGCATCCGGAAGAGCGCGGCATTTTTAATACCCTGCTGGTGGCACAGTTTAACCTGCAGCAGGCGTTCCTGAAACAGATCGATACGGAAATTGCCCATGCGCGCGAAGGGCAGAAGGCCGGCATTACCATTAAACTCAACAATCTTGAGGAGGAGGTCATGATCGCTAAACTGTATGAAGCCAGCTGTGCCGGGGTAACGGTACACCTGATCGTACGCGGTATTTGCCGGATCGTGCCCGGTGTGGAAAACTTAAGCGAACGGATTAAAGTAAAAAGGATCGTAGACCGTTATCTGGAACATGGGCGCATCTTTTTATTTGAGAACAACGGGAACCCGCAGGTGTTCCTGGGGTCGGCAGACTGGATGAACCGGAACCTGTACCGGAGAATAGAGGTTTGCTTTCCGATACTGGATCCGGCGCTGAAAAAGGATTTGATAACGATCCTGCAAATGCAGTGGGAGGATACCGCTGCAGCAGTTTGGATCGGCGAAGCCGCCCAGAATATACCGCTGACCGGAAACAAAAATGATTTCAGATCGCAAAGGGCTATTTACCTTTACTTAAAAGAAAAGTACGGAAAATGAATAAATTCGGTATACTGCTTTTTTCCCTTGCGGCGGTTTCCTGTATGGGGCAGAAGGAATATACGAGCCCGGCCGGTTACGACCTGTCACGGCCCGAAACCTTTAACATGCCGGTGATACTGGACGAGATCTCCGGGATCACCTTTGCAAACAGCGATACCCTCTATGCCGTACAGGATGAAAATGGAACCGTATTTCATTTTCAACCGGGCAGCAAAGCGCTGGCCGCTACAAAGTTTGGCAAAAAAGGCGATTATGAAGATCTGTCGGTAAGCAACGGTAACATCGTTGTATTGCGCAGCGATGGCAGTTTGTATGCTTTTCCGTTAAATGAAACGGCACAACCCGAAGCGGTTTCCGTAAAGGAATGGAAAAAGGCCGTGCCTGCGGGGGAATACGAAGCGCTGTATGCAGACCCCCGGAATAATGACGTGTACGTGCTGTGCAAGCAATGTGAAGCAGATAAAAAGACCAGCCAGGTTACCGGGTATGTTTTACAGTGGACCGGAGGGGAACTGGTTACAAAAGCTACGTTTACCCTGGATGCGGCAAGTGAGCAGAAAAGTAAACCGAAAAAAACGGCGCTGAAGCCCAGTGCCCTGGCCCGCAACCCCAAAACCGGCGAATGGTATATATTATCTTCTGTAAATAAGTTGCTGTTGGTAGCAGATACGGAGTGGCGTATAAAGCAAACCCATGCCCTGAAGCCATCACTTTTCCCGCAGCCCGAGGGGATTGCCTTTGACAAAGCAGGGAATTTATGGATCAGCAACGAAAAAAATCAGGCAGCTTATGGCACCGTTCTAAAGTTCGCGCTTAAACCATAGCCCTATGCTGAAGAAAATGATCGGATATCTTTTTTTATTCATGCCGCTTACCGGGATGCAGGCGCAGGACTCCGTTCAAAACCGCCTGATACTGATCGGGGATGCGGGTGAGGTTAACCCCCATCAGTCGGAGGTGATTAAAACGGCCGCTGAAAACGTATTGGAACAAAAAACCACGGTATTGTTCCTGGGGGATAATATTTATCCCAACGGAATGCCGCTGAAAGATGCGGCAGCCATTGCTGTGGCGGAAAAGATCCTGTCTGCACAATATGAACCCATGCTTCAGAAAGGGGCAAAAGTACTGTTTGTACCGGGTAACCACGATTGGGACCGGATGGGCAAACAGGGATACCGGAAGATCCTGGCGCAGGACGCTTTTTTGAACGGGCAAAACAATCCACGCCTGAAACTGCTGCCCGAAAAGGGCTGCCCCGGCCCGGAAGCGGTTCCGGTTTCGGACAATGTGGTATTGATCGCCTTCGACAGCGAATGGTGGTTGTTTCAGCATGAAAAGAACAGTGACGAATGTGCCTGCAGTACAAAGGAAGCATTTCTGGAAAAGCTTTCCGAGATCGTAAACCGCAACCGCGGTAAAATGATCTTCCTGGTTTGCCATCATCCGTTTCAGAGTTATGGGGTGCATGGAGGCCGTTATAACCTGAAGGACCATCTATTTCCGCTAACCAACCTGAACAGGAACCTTTATATTCCCCTGCCGGTGATCGGATCGCTTTATCCCCTGCTCCGGAGCAGCATTCCCAACCCCGAGGATCAGGGGCATCCGGATTATAAGGAAATGACGGCCCTCATTGACAGCGTATTCAGCGGATATAAAAACCTGGTGCATGTGGCGGGGCATGAACATGGGCTGCAATTTATAAAAGGAAAGGAAGTACAGATCGTAAGCGGCGCGGGTGCAAAAAATGCCTACGTAAAAAAAGGGCCGCACAGCCTTTTTGCTAAAAAGAACAGCGGCTTTGTAACCGTAGACATCCTTACCGGCGGCGTGTTAAAGATCCGCTATTATATGATGGAAGGCGGGCGCATGCAGGAGGCCTTTACATACCGCCTGCCGTTTATTACACCCGGGCAACAGCTAAAGGCAGTAAACGATGCATCCCTGGCAACAATGGATAGCGTGGTGGTACGCACCAACGCGGCGCTCGATAAGCCGGGACGTGGACACCGGGTTTGGTTCGGGGAAAATTTCAGAAAAGAATGGGCCGCACCTGCTAAACTGCCGGTGCTGCGGATTTCGCAGATCAGCGGCGGCCTCACACCGGTAAAAGAAGGCGGCGGCCTTCAAACCAAGTCGCTCCGGCTGGTAAGTCCTTCGGGGGAGGAATGGGTGCTGCGCAACGTAAATAAGAATATGGAGATCCTCCTGCCGGAAGCGTTGCGGAATACGTTTGCCAGGGACGCCGTTACAGATGCCCTGAGCGGGCAACATCCCTATTCGGCCCTTATTGTGCCTCCCATTGCCCAGGCGGCGGGCGTACCCCATGCCAACCCGGTAATTGGTGTGGTAGCACCCGATACGGCGCTGCTGCCCTATGCCGATAATTTTTTCGGCAAGGTTTGTTTACTGGAAGAGCGGGAGCCGATCGGCAAATCGGACAACACGGAGAAAATGTATAAGAACCTGCTAAAGGATAACGACAACACCGTGGACACCGCCACCTATTTTAAGGCGCGCCTGGTAGACCTGCTGGTGGGCGACTGGGATCGGCATGAAGACCAGTGGCGCTGGGCCTATGATAAAAAGAAGAAGGACCGCCGGTATCTGCCGGTACCCCGGGACCGCGACCAGGTTTTCCATGTGGTGCAGGGCATCCTGCCCACTATCGCTTCGGGCCCCTCAATCATGCCGCGGTTTCATGACTTTACAGGAAAAATTAAAAAAATAAATGCCTATTTCATGGCAGGCCGGGGATTAAACGGCAGCTTTTTTAACCAGTATAATTATGATCAGTGGATGGCACTGGTACATGATTTTACGATGGCGGTTACCGACTCGGTACTGGAAGCAGCACTCAAACGGCTACCGGCATCTTCCTATACAATGGACCACGACCGCTTCCTGGCGATCCTGAAAGAACGGCGAAGCCGCCTTCCGGAAGCCATGACCACTTACTATCGGTTTTATAACCGGGTGGTAGACATTCAAACTTCGGACAAAAAAGAACTGGTGCAGATCACCGATGCCGGTAACCGGGGCCTGAAGATCAGCATTCATAAGATCAATAAAGAAGATGCGGTTTCAGATCAGTTATTTGAACGGGTTTTTGATCCGGGCGTTACCAAAGAGATCCGGCTGTATATACATTCCGGTAACGATAGCGTGGTGATCAATACCCGGTCTAAAATAAGACTGCGGATCGTTGGAAACAAGGATGAAAAACAATACCAGGTCCTTAACGGAAGAAAGAATATCCGCATATACGGAAAAAAAGAACAGGTTTATTTTACCGGGGAAGATCAGCGCATCCGGAAACGGTTATCCAATGACAGCAGCAATACCGCCTATGTGCCCACAGATCTGTACAACCGGTACTTTATACGGCCCAACCTCGGTTTTAACAGGGATGACGGCATCATGCTGGGGCTGGGTGTACGGTTTGTAAACCAGGGTTTCCGGAAAAAACCTTATGCCAATTCGCACCAGTTGTCGTACCTGCATTCTTTTTCTTCGGGGGCAAACAGTTTCCGTTTTAAAAGCGATTGGCTGCACGCCATAGGCCATGCAGACCTGGTGGTGACCGGGCGGGTGATGGCCCCGGATAATGTGCAGAACTTTTTCGGGTTGGGTAATGGCACGGGGTACGATAAATCAAAAGGCGTGGGGTACTACCGGGCCCGGTTTACGCTGGTAGACATTGCCCCGGGGCTGCGGTGGCGCCTTAAAAATACAAGAACCCTGTCGGTTTCGCCGTTTTTCCAGCATTACCGTTACGATGCAGATCATAACCAGGGAAAGCTGATTGCAACGCCTTCGCTTGTTGGAACGTATGACAGTTCTTCAGTAGATCAGAACAAAAATTACACAGGACTTGTTTTAAACTATGAGGCGGACTCCAGGGATAATCCGTTGTTGCCCACATCGGGAGGGCTTTTGAACCTGCGCGCTCAGGGATTTAAAGGATTGAACGCCAGCGCCCGGGATTTCGCCCAGTTATTGCTGGAACTGTCGTTTTTCCGGAAAGTGGGTGCCACCGGAAATGTAGTTTTCTCCGATCGTATCGGCGGAGGTGCTACCGTGGGGAATGCGCCGTTTTACCAGTCGCTGTTTTTAGGCGGACAGGAAAACCTGCTGGGATACCGGAAATTCCGGTTTGCCGGGGAGCATCTTTTATACAATAACCTGCAGCTGCGCATAAAAATTGCGGATGTAGGCAGTTATATCCTGCCCGGGCAACTGGGCTTTTCCGGTTTCTTTGATGCGGGTAAAGTGTGGGCCGAAGGATACAACAGTTCGAAAATTCATACCGGTGTAGGCGGGGGGCTGTATTTTGTGCCGGCGCAGATTGCCGTGGTACAGCTGCTCGCCGGGTATTCCAGGGAGGGGTGGTATCCTCATTTTAGTCTTGGATTCAGATTTTAAACTACCATGCAAACCAAATTACTCGATTTAGCAAAATGGAAGGCCGTGCGTATAGACGGACTGGAGAATGTGCTTTCCTTTGACCCGCTGATCCAATATCTTAAAGACCGGATCGGCCGGGAAACGACTGTAAAAAAACATTTCTTTGAATTTGTTCTTGAAAAGTTGCAGGCAAACCCGCATCTTAAAGAAGAACTGATGCCGGAAGACATGGTGCACTTTAAAGATGAGCTGGAACTGGTGTACTGTTTGGTGGAACCGGCGCTTGCAGAAGAGCAAAAAGTGATCTGGGCGCTAAGTGTGCCCCTGGATCCCCAGATCATATGTGGTACAGATGCCTTTTATGAAATGATGGAGGGCAATAACGAGGTCCTGCACCGGTCCATGATCCAGTCGATACAGGACAAGTCCATGGTGCAGCGGCGTATGGAGTTTGTGTATTCGGTCATTTTCGAAAAGCTGTATGGCCAGCAGATCCCAATGGGCAACGAGGTAAGTTATGCGATGTCTTACGTGGAAGATGGATTGCCCCGGTATTTTAAGATCAATATCGATACGCGGTTTGTGGATGTGATTGCCAAAGGCGAACTGCCCCCGCTCAACCTGATTGAATGGGCAAAAGATATAAAGGGCGAGGATTATGACTGGAGCCAGGGCATCAAACAGCTGCCGCTGCATTTATTTAAGTTCAGAGGACTGGCCGTCATCACCGTAACAGAAATTACACAGGAGCATGCGGTAGAGCGCATCAAGGAAGTGGTGCTCAGCAGGCACCGGTTTGCACTGAAGGAAGATACCGAACAGGTGATTCACTCGTTAAAAGTATTAATGGGAAGCCCGGCCATCGAATTTGGCCTGCTGCCCAACCTGAGGGTAAACAACAAGCTGGTATTTACGGTTGAAAGCGGCAATAACAGCATCCTGCTGCAGCCCAACCACTGCATCGATAACGGGAAAAGTTTCCAGAAACTGGCAGAGGAATACCTGAATCATCCCAAGCCGGTATTGATTGATGAAACCGTTCAAACGGAAGATGCCCGGCAATTACTGCAGTTTTTAAATATGGCCGGTATTCAGGCCTATGCACTGTTCCCCATTTTTCACAGCAACGAAGTGGCCGGTGTACTGGAGATCTATTCCTATAAAAAAGATGTGCTCAATCTTCAAAGCCTGGTGAAGCTGAAAGATGCCATCCCGGTCATTGCACAATTGTTGAAAAACGCGATCGACGAGTTCGATAACCACCTGGACAGTATCGTAAAAGATAAGTTTACCGCCCTGCAGCCGGCGGTGCAATGGAAGTTTAACGAAGCCGCATGGAATTACCTGCGCGATAACCGCTTATCAGACCAGAAACGGACGATCGACAAAGTATCGTTTAAAAAAGTGTACCCGCTTTATGGAGCGATCGATATCCGCAATTCTACCATCGAGCGGAATAAGGCCATGGCGGCCGATGCTGCTTTTCAGCTGGAACTATTGATCGGTTTGCTGGAGCAGATCCGCGAACGGACCGGGTTGCTGCTGGTAGATGATATGATCGGCAAATGCCGCAAATGGCTTTCGGGAATCAGTCATGATATCCGGGATTCTGAATATGGCAAGCTCAACGAGTTCCTGGAAAATAAAATAACCCCGTTCCTGAAAGATCTGAATGAAAAGGACCAGGCATTGCGCCCGCTCATTCAGCCCTACCTGGTAGAGATTGAAAGCAATACCGGCAGCGTGCTTAAGCACATCCGTGTGTTTGACAATGCGCTCAAAACCGTGAACAATACAATCAATGCGCGCCTGGAACAGTTCAATAATGAGCTGCAGACCTTCTACCCCTATTACTTTGAAAAATTCAGGACCGACGGTTTTGAATTTGATATCTATATCGGTCAGGATATTGCGCCGCATAAACCCTTCAGCCGGTACTACCTTCAAAACCTGCGGTTAAGACAGTTGCAGGTAATGGCGGAGATTGCACGGGAAACACATGCACTGCTGCCCCGGTTAGATATTCCGCTGCAAACCACACAGCTGATCTATATCCGCTCTGCACCTATCGACATCGTATTCCGGCAGGATGAGCACAAATTTGATGTGGAGGGAAGTTATAATATCCGGTACCAGGTGATCAAAAAAAGGATCGATAAGGTACGGATCCTGCATACCGGTGAACGGCTTACGCAGCCGGGAAAGATTGCGCTGGTATACCTCAACGAAAGCGAAACCCGCGAGTACCGGGATTATATTGCCTACCTGCAGGAAGAAGGACTGCTGCTGAATAACCTGGAAGCCGTGGAGCTCGAAGAGTTACAGGGCGTAACGGGGCTGCGCGCATTACGGGTGAGTATAAATGTTGAGAAAAGGGATGAAGTGGTTCCCGATGCACTTACCGGTGCCACAAAAGAGGCCTAGGTTTTTTTGAAGTTGGGCTTTTGCTGAGAAGGCTTCGGCAACAATAGAAACCGGATCGTTATAATTTCTTCGCGCCCTTCGCGTACCCCTGGCGCCCTTACGGTGTAAATTGAACCGCAATGTGCGCAACGCCTCCGCAGGGGACGCAACGAAAGCCGTATAATTGTACATCTCTTGCGCTTTTGGCGTACCCCTGGCGCCTTTGCGGTGAAAATTTAAACCGCAATGTGCGCAACGCCTCCGCAAGGGACGCAACGAAAGCCGTATAATTGTACATCTCTTGCGCCCTTCGCGTATCCCTGGCGCCTTTGCGGTGAAAATTTAAGCCGCAATGTACGCAACGCCTCCGCAGGGGACGCAATGAAAGCCGGATTGTTGTAATTTCTTAGCGTTCTTGGCGTATCCCTGGCGCCTTTGCGGTGAAAAAGAAACCGCAATGTGCGCAACGCCTCCGCGGGGGACGCAATGAAAGCCGGATTGTTGTAATTTCTTCGCGTACCCCTGGCGCCTTTGCGGTGAAAATTTAAACCGCAATGCACGCAACGCCTCCGCAGGGGACGCAATGAAAGCCGGATTGTTGTAATTTCTTAGCGTTCTTGGCGTATTCCTGGCACCTTTGCGGTGTAAATTGAACCGCAATGTACGCAACGCCTGGTGAAAAAGAAACCGCAATGTGCAGACATAAAAAACCAGTCTTTCCTGTTTTTGAATTATATTTATAAGGCGATGCGCATCTGATCGCAAAGAAGAACACACCTATTGTTAAACATCAAAAGAGCAACCTATGACTGAAAACGAACTATCCAAAATTGTATTTGATGCTGCGCTGAAAGTTCACCAACGGTTAGGCCCCGGATTGTTGGAAAGTGCCTATGAAGCATGTTTGTTTTATGAGCTATGCAAATGCGGGCTTTTTATCCGGAAGCAAGATGCGCTGCCACTCATTTATGAGGAAATAAAGCTGGATGCAGGTTATCGCGTGGATCTGCTGATCGAAAGTAAACTGATTGTGGAAGTAAAAGCTGTAGAAGCGCTAAATGATATTCATCTGGCGCAGGTGCTAACGTATTTAAAACTTTCGGGCTGTAAACTCGGACTATTGATCAATTTTAATGTAACCCTCATTAAGAATGGGATAAAAAGAGTAGTAAATCATTTGTGAGATGGTTCCCAGACTTTTTGTGGTTTAAAATTTAACCGCGAAGGCCGCAAAGTACCCGCAAGGGTCGCAACGGACACCCGGATTATTGAAAATATCTTCGCGCCCTTCGCGTATCCCTGGCGCCTTTGCGGTAAAAAAGAAACCGCAATGTACGCAACGCATCCGCAAGGGACGCAATGAAAACCGGATTGTTGTAATTTCTTAGCGCTCTTGGCGTATCCCTGGCGCCTTTGCGGTGAAAAAGAAACCGCAATGTACGCAACGCCTCCGCAGGGGACGCAACGAAAACAGTATAATTGTACCCGTTTCGCACCTTCGGTAAAAAACTACAAATCAGTCGTCCACTTATCCCCGGTGCTGTTTCAGATGTGCTACCAGCTTGGAAGAACGGTATCCGAAATCTGCCCCGAAGCTGTTGATCACTGTTCCCTTAATATTGTGTTTCTGGGATGAAATAGCAAACACAATGCTTTCATCTGCCGGATCCGTCATGCCTTCAAAACGATAAACCTCATCAATTTCAAAATCTTCCGGCGACAATTCAAGGGAATGCTGGTTGCAATAAAGACAATCCTTTTCTTCCATTGCCAGAAAATCTTCCGTATATCCCCTGCGGATGAGGTCATCCACGGCTTCGCTCAATGTATCATAACTATAATGTGGTTTCCCGGTATTCATAACAGAAGCTTTTGTAGCTATCAAAGATACTTCTTTTATAACAGACCCGGGCAGGAGGCTACCACCCGCTAAAAGATCGGCACCTTCCGTACTTTCTGCAGGGCTACCGCAACAGCAACGCATATTTTTTCCGGTTGTCCAGGATGATCCAGAGCAGGACCGCTGCCATCGGCAATACCATGGGCAGCCCGGAAGGGTCCATGGTGAAATGATGCAGCAGGATACCGGTCATGATCGGGAAAAGGATCAGCGCGCCCAGGGCCCGCGTTTTGGGAATGATCACCAGTATACTCCCGGTGGTTTCCATGGTTGCCAGCAGGGGCATCAGCCATTTTATTTTCATAAAGGCGCCAAACGCCTCCATTTGTGCCGGCGTAAGTTTAGGCACCGGCATATAATTGAAGAACTTGTTGAGACCGGCATTGAGGAACACCAATGCAAACAGGGTAAAGACAATCTGTTTTACAATTTTCATTTTGCTGGGTTTAATGGCTCAAAATTAAAGTCGCGCGTCCGCAAAAACGCCCTGCTATCGTATACGATAGCAGGTATCGTTTAGTAAAGCTGCTCCCTCCTGATATAGTTGAAACTGGCAATCACACGGTCCATTCCATCGGTGGCGGCTGAAGGGGTTTCCACAATTCCATACAAAAATCCGGCCTGTTTTTTCAGCGGCTGCAGGGAGTGGAAGTTCACCATGCCATCGCCGGCATTTACGGCTGTTCCGCCGGCATCCACGTCCCGCAAATGCCAGAGCGGGAACCGCCCCGGATACGTTTTAAAAAGGGCCTCCGGTGTTGCGCCTGCCTGTACCACCCAGCCAAGATCCAGTTCAAAGGTTACCAGTTCGGGATCGGTATTTTTCAACAGGATATCGATCGGGCGCTCACCCTCCACGGGGCTAAATTCAAAATGATGATTATGATAGCCGAAATGAACACCGGCCTTCCGGGCAATGCTTCCGATCTGATTGTAATTTTCTGCGATCCGGTAATAGTCCGCAGCGGTGCGTCCGGCATCCGGATAAAGCGAACAGATAATATAGGCTATTTTTAAAGTAGAAAAGTCTTCCAGTACCTGGTTAACCGTTTCGGATGAAACCGGTGCATGGGCGCCGATGCATTGCATCCCTGTTGCCTCAAGCTTTTGCCGGAATACATGTGGCTCCAATCCAAAGATGGTCCGGCTATTTGAATCATAACCTGCGGCTTCTGCAAAACCGAACCCTGTTGCCGCCAGTTTTTTCAGGGTTGGGTCAATACCCCGGGCCAGGTCATTTTTTAAGGACCAGAGCTGCACGCCCAGCGGGACGGATGTGTTATTTAAAAAACCGGACGTTGAAGGTCCGGTTTTTGAAAAGTGCGCTTCTGTTATCATACTGCTGCTTTAAAGCGCTGCTAAAATTTGTTGAAATCCCATGCGCCCCGGTAGGAACGGCTGCGCATCATATTGGCGTAGGGGTTATCAAAGGCCTCTTTTACAGGATCCCATTTCAGTTCTTTCTGCAATTCGTAAGCAATGTTAACGGCATTACAAACCGAAGCAGTGCGGTGCCCGGTTTCCACATCACAAATCGGTTTCGAGCGCTTTTTAATGGCATCTACCCAGTCCTGGTAATGGTTATCACTAAAATACAGCCGTTTGTCACCGTTTTTAAATTTCAGCGAAGCCAGGTTTTCGGGATTGCTCCGCAGGAAACCGCGGCTTACCTCAATCTTTCCTTTATCGCCCAGGAACTGGATGGCATTTCCTTCACCCCAGTTCCGGTGATTGACCTTTATGCCGTTGGCGTATACAAAGGAAAGGCCATCCCTGGCGCCCGGTGTTTGCGGTGGTATGAATTGTACAGGGCCTGAGTTATCCATGCCCAATGCCCACTGCACAATGTCGAACATATGAGCACCCCAGTCGGTGATCAGGCCGCCGCCAAAACCAGCATAGCCGCGCCACCAGGCCCATTCCTTTGCTTCCAGCGGAGGCGCCAGGATCTTGTTGAACCCGCGGTATAAAGAAGGCCCGATCCAAAGATCCCAATCCAGCCCGTCCGGAACCGGTTCTGCTGGCAGGTCGCATTGTTTTACCGGCTCGCCCACCGAAACGTTGATCTCGTTGATTTTACCGATATAGCCATTTGCCACCAGTTCTGCTGCCTGCCGGAAATTAAACGAAGAACGTTGCATGCTGCCGGTTTGAAACACCCGTTTGTACTTACGTGTGGCATTTACCATGGCACGTCCTTCGGCAATGGTGAGTGCCAGCGGTTTTTCGCAATAGATATCTTTGCCCGCTTTTGCTGCATCTATGGCAATTTGTGCATGCCAGTGATCCGGGGTGGCGATGACAACAGCATCAATGTCTTTGCGCTCCAGGAGCTCGCGGTAATGTTTGTACCCTTTTACATTGGTGGCTACTTTTTTTTCATTGGCCTTTTGGGCCAGCCCGATAAAATGCTCCAGTTTTTTTTCGTACACGTCGCAGGCCGCCAATACCAGCGTTTCCCTGGGACCGTTAATAGCGTTGACCAACCCATAGGATTGTTTACCGGTACCGATATATCCCAGGTTAATACGGTCGCTGGGCGCAATGAACCCGCTGCCTCCTAATACGGAACGGGGAATGATGGTGAATGCCAACGCGCCTTTCGCTGTTTGGCCAATGAAGTTTCTTCTTTTCATACAATCTGTTGAATTTTTTTAATGAACAACCAACCGTGTTTCAAATATATAGCATTTTTCGGGGTCTGTAAGAAGCAGGATTGTTCCGGGGCTATTCCCGTCTCCGGGAATTGTTTTTATTAGCTATTTGCTGCGCAACAAAACGGCCGGGGCTCACTGCCTTTAAAAAGGTGTTCCGGCTGCGCCCGGCATGACGATAGATGGATCGATCTTTAATATACCGCATCTGCTATTGAACAAACGCATCTGCTGCTCCTGCATAGTATTAAAAATGACGCCGCATGTAACATGTATGCGGCGTCATTCTGGTTCAACCAAAGGGTACGGTTATTTTCTTATGAGGATTTTTAGTGGATCCTGCAATCGCTTTTATCAAAGCTTAGGCTCCCATCCATTTTGATAGGTACGCTTCCAAAGCTTTTGAGCCTCCGCATCGTTGAGGATATGCCCGTTTTTCGGATCAATTTTAATATCCCGTCCCACTCGCCAGGAAATATTTCCCAGTTGCATGGCCACGGTGCTTTTGTAGCCGGTTTCAACGTCGCAGTTGGGCCGCCGGTTTTCTCTTATGGCGCCCAGGAAGTCTGCCACGTGCAGGTTATCGAGCCCTAAACTGGGGCTGGCGGTGTTCCGCCCATCCATGGGTTCTTCTGCTGATCCGGACTTTACTTCTTTTACCAGTTTCCCGTTATTGTCGTATACTTTATAGGCGTCGCCTCCGGTATCCAGGCTGCCATTTTCTCCATAAAATATAATACCACGATCACTACCTTCAATCTTTCTGCCGTTGGAGCTTCGGTTCTCCCATACCAGCATCACGCTTCCGGGGTATTCGAGCGTTACAACCTGGGTATCGGGTGTTTCCCAATCGTCTTTATAGTGGTACCGGCCACCCATGGAAGACACGCGTACCGGGAAGTCTACACCCAATCCCCAGCGGGCTACATCTACCTCATGGGTACCATTGTTCAGGGCTTCTCCTGTTCCCCAATGCCAGAACCAATGCCAGTTGTAATGAATGAGTCCGTCTTTATAAGGCATGCGGGGCGCGGGGCCCTGCCACAGGTCATAATCGAGCCAGGATGGTACCGCTGCCGGTTTTAAGAAATTGGTTTTTCGTGTATTCGTATACCATGTTTTGGCCATATACACGCGGCCTATAATACCTTTATGCAGTTGCTCAATACCCTGTGTAAGCGTGGGTGCAGAACGGCGCTGGGCGCCCATCTGAACCACTTTGTTGTATTTGCGTGCTGCCGCCACTGCCAGCTCTCCTTCATGGGGGTTATGGCTTAGTGGTTTTTCCACATACACGTGTTTTCCTGCCTGGCAACCCATGATGGTTAACGGCGCATGCCAATGATCGGGAGTGGCAATATAAATAGCGTCGATGTCTTTGTTTTGAAGCAGCTTCCGGCAATCCTTTTCCGTTTTGGGCGTTGTTTGCTGATTGGTCTCACCCAGGTTTTTGATCACTTTTGAAAAAGTACGGTTGTCTACATCGCAAAGCCAGGATACTTCGGTGTTCTTTTGATTGGCAAAGGTTTTGGCCATTCCGCCGCCTCTTCCGTTTATACCAATACAGGCTACAGAAATGCGGTCATTGGCACCGATAATGTTCCGGTAGCTTTTGGCAGACATTCCCAATACGGATGGACTCAGGCTGATTCCTACAGCGCCCAGGCTCATATTTTTAATAAAATCTCTTCTCCGGGTCATAAAAATTTATTTTAAAATTAAGAGTTTGATGTTCTTGAAAGAAGCCGTTCCTCCGTGTTCCTGCAGCAGGATCTTCCCTTTGTCAAAGGATCCGAAGGCGGGTGCGGTTTTATTGAATTTACTTTTTTCAACGGTGTTTAAAAAGGCTTCGTCACCGCGGGTGAATTTGAGAATGCGTTTGCCGTTTAGCCAGTGTTCTACGGATTTGCCCTTGCATACAATTTTGATGGTATTCCACTGGCCGGGCGGATTTACGCGTTTTGCAGCTTTATCGGGAGCCATTACATCATAAAACGATCCGCAAAGATGGTTGTCTTTTTTATTGTCTTCGGCTTCGGCATCATCCAGGATCTGGTACTCAAAGCCCAGGTTGCCACCCGTGGCATATTTGGCGTAAAAGTACTTAACCCCGCTGTTGCATGTTTTTTCAATGTTAAAATCCAGGCTCAGGATAAAATTGCCGTATTCATTTTCTGTAACAATATCGCCGGCTCTGTCACCACTTTTTGTAGATAGCAGACCGTCGGTTACCTGCCATCCTTTAGGTACGGGTTTTCCCTGCGGGGTTGTCCAGCCGCTGGTGGTCTTTCCGTCAAAAAGCAGGATCCAGCCCTGTTTTTGTTCTGCCTTTGTAAGGGTATTATCGGTTTTTTGGCAAAAAGCGGTGTGCACAAAAAGAAGAAAGAGTAACGTGTAACTGATTTTCATTGTATCGGATATTTTAGTTTTTTAAAATTTTAAAGCTTTTCGATGTGTTCCGGTTGTCCTTACCTACTGCGGTAAACAAAACATCCAGACTTCCGCTGATATTATTAATGTCCTGGTATATAAAGATCTCATTTGGTGTTGTTCCAAATTCAGTGATGGTTTTTTCCAGGTTTTGGCTGCCGTTGCGCGTGCTGTAGATGTTAACTTCTTTTAGTCCAAACGGCGCACTAACGCGGGCTTTAACAACATAGTGCGTGGAATCTTTATTAAGGGTGGTGCTTACAAAATTTGCATTTTCCACTTTTGTTCCTTCAAAGAACATGATTTCCGGCGGAAATTTGTCAAAAAAATCGTCTTTTTTGCAGCTTATTAAAAGGATCAGCACCAATGGTACCAGGAATAAATTTTTTTTCATAATGGAGAATTTTTGATCGTATTACCAGCCCGGGTTCTGCACCATATTCGGGTTATTATTTACTTCTGTTTGCGGTATGGGAAGCAGGTTATGTCTGGATTCATAGATCCGCCTTTCCCATAATTTTACGGTGTACTTAAATGTGTTGTTTGTTTTATCCTTGAGTACATCATGTACATATGCCGAGCGTTGTGTTTTTTCCCCGATCTTCCAGCGGCGCACGTCAAAGAAGCGGTGCTCTTCAAATGCAAGCTCCACCCGGCGTTCATTCCGGATAAATTTGCGCATCGCTACTTTGTCGGTCGTGCTCCAGCCGTTGCGCTGCGCGGTTGTTTTTACGTCGGGCATATCTGCACGCAGGCGTATTTTGTCCAATTGAGCTATGGCTTCTGACCTGTCTGCTCCATCGGGAAGAAATTCATTCAATGCTTCGGCGGCGCCCAGTACAAATTCCGCAAGCCTGAAAAGAGGGAAACAGTGCGAGGTTCCTCCCGAAAGAACCCCGGGGTTGTTGGAGCCGGTAGAGATGTTCTTAGGATCCATAAACTTTCTTAAGAAAAGCCCCGTATGGGCATAGCCTACCTGGTAATCGCGGCCATAAGACCCGTCTGCAGCGCGCCAGGCTTCGAAGGTAACATTACTGAACTTGGAGCCCTGGTACCAGATGGAATGATAAAAGCGGGAATCCCGGTTATCGTATGGCTTTTGTGGGTTAAAATTGGCCTTGGGGTTGATGACAAATTCATTGGTAGCAGGGTCGATGAGGTACTGGCCATCGTCATCGGTGAGGTATACCGGGTAGCCATCCTTTGTTTCAAAAGCCGCGGCATAATTGTAAGTGGGCTCTGTGTAGGATTTGTCTCCTTCTGTTTGCATCGATCCGGGCAATTGCCATTTATCCAGTTCGTTGGTGGTAGCTCCTTTTCTGGAAAAGCTCAGGAGGATCTCACTGTTTACCCGCGTTACAAAAACAGAGTAGAAGCCCATCGCTTTCAGTGAACCGGGGTAGGAGTTTCTCGCATTCAGATAATTGGGATCTGTGGTGGTAAGGTATACCAGGTCCGAAACCAGGTTACCCGTAATCGGATCTCTAAAATCGATCAGGTCTTTTGCGGCGTCTGCTGCTTCTTTCCACCGGTTGGCATCATAGTTTCCCCAGCTCCAGGGAGAAAGCGGACCGGATTCTGTGCTGTTAAAGAGGGGGCTGGCCAGCTGCAGTAACAGTCTTGCTTTAATGGCCTTGGCTACAGCAGCGCCTACACGGTGGTAGTCGGCACTCAATTGTTTGGAGGGCAGGTGTGCCGCTGCAGAATCGCAATCGGCGATAATAAATTCTTTCATCTGTTGCAGGTTGGCTCTTGGTGTGAACAGCTCGGGGGAATTACGATCCAATACCTTTGTAATGATCGGCACTCCTCCGTAGTAACGCACCAGGTCTGCATAAAAAAGGGCTCTTAAGCACAGTGCTTCATATTTCATGCGGGCTCTAACTTCTTCGGTGCTCATATACTGTTCGGCATCTACCGGAACGTTGTCGATCTTTGACAGGAACAGGTTACAGGCCCGGATGGCGGCATAATAGTCCGACCATCTTTTTAACTTATCCGGTACACTTGTGGGGTTCCATGCGCCGGTGTGGATCTGGTTTACCCAGCCCCACCAGGGCCGGGCTTCCCCGTCATCCGTGGCGGCATCCAGGTACACGTTGTCATCCCAGCCATAGGGAAGCCTGCGATAGATATCCGTTAAAAACTGCTTGGTATACTGGGCACTTGAAAATACAAGGGCTTCGTTCAAATCGCCCGACTCCTGTTTGTCGAGAAGGCCGGCCCGGTCGATGCTGCAACCGGCAACCAAAACCATGCATAGTATTAAAAATATATTTTTCATATATCTGATTTTTTATCCTTAAAAGTTTACGCTGATCCCAAAATTCCAAAGTCTTAACTGGGGGTACTGGTTGCCCGTTTCGCTGCCGGATTCCGGATCCCAGTTCATCATTTTATCCCAGGTAATAAGATTGTTTCCACTTACAAACACTCTTAGCCCGGTAAGATGTATGCGGTTAAGTACCTGGCGGGGGAAGGTGAAGCCCAGCTCTGCATTTTTCAGACGCAGATAGTCTCTGGTAAACAGCCAGCGGGTCGTTTTTTGCATATTGTTGGTGTTTTCGGCCGGGTGCAGCAGCGGGTAGGTAGCGGTTGTCCAGGTGGAAGGGTCGTCGTTCCGGTAGCGGCCTAAATGCTGTTGCATTACTTTTCCCTGGGCAAAAAATTCCCAAACCGCATCCTCTTTAAAATAGAACTCCGCATTGCCGGCGCCCTGGAAGAGAATGCTCAGATCCAGGTTTTTCCAGGAGATGCCCATATTTACACCATACACGTACTCCGGCACGGTTCCATGCCCGATGGCGCCGATATCATAACTATCAATGATCCCGTCCCCGTTCAGGTCGGCATAGCGGGCGTCACCCGGGTACACCACACCGAAGCTGGGAACCGGAATGCCCGGCTTTAATGAAGGATATCCGCCTATAAGGATCAGGTCGCCATTGTCATTCATCAGGAAGTCTTCACGCTGGAAGAGCCCGATATCGGTGAGCCCGAAGTGCTGGCCGATCCGCTTGCCTTCCTTTTTTTGCCAGTCATATTTTTTCCCTTCTTCATCGATCCGGTATATTTTGTTGCGGGCAAAGGTGAAGTTGCCCTTGACAAAGTAGTTGATGTTTTTTCCGTTGCTGTTGTAGCCCAGTTCCACTTCAAACCCTTTGTTTTTAACAATGCCCAGGTTTTCGGGCGGCAGGCCCTGCCCGTCTTTTCGTTCACTGTTCTGCGGGTTGTTCATCCCGTACACCAGCGGCACAGAATAGGGAATGGCGAGGATGTCATTGCGGTATTCGCGGAACAGGTCTACCGTTAACGACACTTTTGATTTGAACAGTTTGGCGTCAAAACCGATATTGCTTTTCCGGGCCCGTTCCCAGGTTACGAGGCCGTTTCCGGGCTGACCTTCTGCAATGGCCCGTTCGGTGGTGCCACCGGTTTCGCCCCATTTTATATTCCATCCGTCCTCATTGGGCAACAGGTTATACCGCTGTTCATAGAGGTATTTGAAGTCGCCGATCTTATCGTTGCCTACTTCTCCGTAAGATCCCCGGATCTTCAGATAATTCAGGATGTTGTTCTTGGGCAACCAGCCTTCCTCGGTTGGTACCCAGCCAAGCGATAAGGCAGGAAACAGGCCGTAACGATGGGCTTTTGAGAACTGCACGGAGCCGTTATAGCCGGCGTTGAACTCAAAAAGATATTTAGAACGGAAGCCATAGGTAACCCGTCCTACGGTTCCCTGGTATCCGATGGGGATATCGTACTCATTCCAGTACTGGCTTTGCTGGTACAGCAGCATCCCGGTTACGGCGTGGTCCTTGTCAAAGGTTCTGCTATAGTTCAGTGCATACTCCAGTGCGATCCTCCGGGTAGCGGGGCCTTTCTCTGTAAAATAGGAAAGATCTGTCCGCTCTTTATTTTTGGTGTAAGCTCCAAATTTATCATACTGCCACAGCTCGGGCTTTTCTCTAATATCGTATTTTGATTTAAAACTGCTGTTAAAGCTCAGCTGACCGCGGGCGCTTAAGCCTTTGGTAATTTTATCCAGCTTTTGATTCAGGTTAAATACACCTTCCAGTACGTTGGTATAACGGCTCCGGTTTCCAAAAAAGCCCAGCAGTGCATAGGGGGCCAGCCGGCTTTCATCTGAGCGGCCACCAATGGTTCCGTTGGGGTTGATATAGGCCTGGTAGTTGGGGGGCAGCCTCCGGGTTTTGTCAAACAGGTCCTGGTCAAAATTAGGCTGGCGGCGGGTTTCAAGCCTTCCGGTTAAATCCACGCCCAGTTTGGTGGTTGGGGTCAGGTTAAAATCCAGGTTAGACCGGAAGTTATACCGGTCGAAGTTGGAGTTGGTATTGTACTGGGTATTGTCAAATGTTTTATACATCCCTTCCTGGTGCAGGATACTTCCTGAAATATAGTAGCTTAAAAAGTCTGTTCCGCCGCGGGCGCTCAGGTTTACATTTTGCTGAAAGGACGCTTTTCTTAAAAAGTCGCGGTAATAATCATTATCGGGGTGGGTATAGGGCGAATTTTTTAGGCGATAATGCTCCAGGTCTTCCTGGGTATACTCTTCCGGTTTGCCTTCATTGCGCAGGGCCTCATTGGTCAATACGGCAAAATCATAAGAGCCCAGGTAGTTGGGGAGGCGTATGGGCGACTGGAGGGAAGAGCGCGATGTAATGTTTAAGGCGGGTTTTCCTTTTTGTCCGCGTTTGGTGGTAATGAGGATTACGCCATTGGCGCCCCGTACACCAAATACGGCAGTGGCGGATGCATCTTTTAATACGGAGAAGGTTTCAATATCGGCAGGATCAATCTGGGCCCAATCACGTTCTGCCCCATCCACCAGTACCAGGGGATCGGTGTTATTGGTGGTGGCCATACCCCGTACATAGATCTTTGAAGCATCATCGCCCGGCTTGCCGCTTCCCATAACTGTAATAACACCGGCAACACGGCCGGCAAGAGAGTTGGTCAGGTTGGGAGCGAACGACTTCTTTAAATCTTCGGCAGAAACCTGGGAGATGGCGCCCACAAGGCTGGCCTTCTTTTGGGTGCCATAACCGACCACTACTACATTGTTCAGGTTGGATGCATCCGGCTCCAGGTATACATCAATACTGTTTTCCGATTCTTTGAGTACAATGATTTTGGGCAGGTATCCCGTATGAGTTACCTCAATGGTTTGTTTTTTTGAGCGGAGGGTAATGGTGAACTGTCCTTCATTATTGGCCATCACCCCATTGCGCGTTCCTTGCTCAATAATGGTTGCGCCTTTTAAAACGGCGGCGTTTTCGTCGAAAACAGTTCCCGAAATAACATGCGCCCGCTGTTGTCCAAATACTTTCGGAACGATGCATATCCATGCCATCAGGGATAACAGAATTATTTTTTTCATACAGACTTTGTAACTTATCGTTGAAGAAGAAGGTGACTACCAACCCGGGTTTTGCCGTAACAGGTAATTCCTGTTGATCTCCACCTGGGGGATGGGATAGAAATAATGTTTGGGATCAAATACTTTTTTTTCAGCCTGTATACTGGGGTCATAGCTGAACGTCTGGTCGCTGTTTTTAGTGGTTTTTACACCTCTGATATATCCATCGGTAATGATCATCCATCGTCTTACGTCATAATAGCGGTGCTCTTCAAACGCCAGTTCAATCCTTCTTTCGTTGCGGATCTGCGTTCTTAAATTTTCTTTTGTCAGTGCAATTCCTCTTTTGGCAAAAGACGTGGCAATATCCGGCATGCCTGCCCGGGCGCGTATCAGGTCGATGGCTTCAACCGGTGTAAGGGGGCGGGTAGCTCCGGGAACCACATAGCCGGGGCCGCCGGCTTCATTACCGGCTTCTGCCAGGTTTAGCAGGATTTCTGCATAGCGGAAGTAAGGCCAGCAATGATAGGTACCTCCCGAACCTGTTACCGGGTTTACATTTTCATAATCCATAAACTTCATCAGGTAGTAGCCGGTTTCGGTTTGCGACAGACCTGCTTTGTTTTTGCCGCCTTCATAAATGTCGAAGGTATATTGATTGGTAGGGCTGCCATTGTGTGAAGCAAACTTGTCATACTTGGCCCCGTTGTAAATGATGCTTGCATAAAAGCGGGGGTCGCGGTTCAGATAGGGACTTGCTTTTTTTGCCGGGTCGTTCCAGTTAAACAGGGTGCCGTCTGCCATTTCATAGGCATCTACCAGGTCCTGCGAAGGACAGGTGCCTCCTTTTGCATTGGTAAAGCCGGAAGGGAAATTATCATTCTCCGTATCCCGGTTTGTGGTCCGGATCCTTGAATAAATAAATTCTTTATTATTCTGATAATTGACGCCCCAGGCAAAAAATAATTCTTTATAGTTCCGGGTACCGTTCCGTTTTGTAGGGTCATTGGCTACATAAAGGTTATACCATCCTAAGTCTACCACATCCTGTGCAGCCCTGGCCGCCAGCTCCCATCGTTTAGGATCTGCACTGCCATAGCAGATAAGCGTGTCGCCGGAATGATTGTATCCATCCCCGTTGTAAAGCGGGCTGGCGGCATATAAAAGGGTTCTTGATTTTAGTGCCATGGCTGTTCCTTTATCCGGCCGGCCAATTTCAGATGCAAAGCTATAGGGCTCATCGGGGAAAAGGGCAATGGCCCGGTCGCATTCGGTTACAATAAAATCGACTACTGATTTTACGGAATTGCGGGGTTGTATCACATCGTCTGACGCTTCATAAGATACGTTTACAATGGGGATACCGCCCCACTTTTGAAACAGGAACCAATGCTGCATGGCCCGTACAAATGTGGCTTCTCCCTTCAGCCGGTTGCGGAAGCGGGTAGAAACGGTGGGGGGCAGATTGTCCAGGTATTTCAATGCCGTATTGGCCTTGCGGTTACCATGGTAGCCGCCCCATTTAAGCCAGGAACCAATTTCGCCGGCGCCATCACTGCTGTTGTAATACCGCATATTAGAGGGGCTCCAGTTACCGGCACTCATGCGGGTTGCGGCAGAAGGAACGGTTTTGTTGGTGGAAATATGCATGGCTTCATCAGAGGCAGAAGCCAGCATGGCACCGCCCTGCATCCGGTTATAGGAGTTGCCGTGGTCTGCAGGCATTTCGGTTTCCATATTGTTCACAAAGAATTCTGCCCGGGCAGAGTCTGTGAAAACCACGTCGTACCCTTTAAAGGTCACCGGTATGTCGAACAGCCGGTCGTGCTTGCATGACGCGCTCATCAGTGCGATGATGGAAAGGGACAGGCAGCTGATTATGGACTTATTGCGCATAGAACTGAATTTTTAAAAAGTAATATTTAAACCCACGTTGTAGATTTTTTGGATGGGGTAAAGTACATAATGAACACTTCTGGCCTCTACATCCATCAGGTCTGTGGACTGTTTGGTAAATAAATTATAGCCGTTTACATACAGGCGGGCCTTATTGGCTTTGATCTTCCGTACCAGCATTTCGGGGAATGTATACCCGATTTCAATATGCTTTAATCTTGTAAGCTGGTTGCTTTTTTGCCAGTAGGTGGAGGTTTGCTGGTTGTTGGCTTTATTGGCCAGCGATAAGCGCGGGTAAGTAGCCGTTGCCCAGGTAGTTGGGTCTTCCGGAACAAAGCGCCCCAGGTGGTGTTTACGTACGGTGCCATTATCGTGGAACTCATACATGGCTTCTCCGCCGGGGTAAATATATCCGCCGCCCTGGCCGGTTAACAGGGCACTGAAGTCGATGCCTTTGAACTCCAGGCTCAGGTTGATGCCGTATTGATAGGTAGGATCTGCATTGTTGCCCAGGTATACCTGGTCGTAATCATCAATAACACCGTCGCCGTTGATGTCTTTGTATTTAATATCACCGGGTTTGGTTACCCCATAGGTTTGCCGGGGGCTTTTGTCGATCTCTTCCTGGGTTTGAAAAAGCCCTTCAGCAACCAATCCAAAAACAGGATCCAGCGGAAGTCCGGTTCTCATCTGGTAATCGTATAGTTTTTTTGCCTCACCTCTTTCAATAACCTTGTTCTTTGCCTGGGATAGAATGCCGGTAAACGAATAATTCAGTTGCCCGATTTTATCAGCATAGCCTACCCGTAAATCATAGCCTTTGTTTTCCACGATGGCAATTGGCATATCCGGGAAGCGGATCCCCATCGTATAGGGCAGTTCGGGCTGTACCATAATCCGGCTGTTCCGCTCCATAAAATAATCTGCGGTGATGGATATTTTATTATCGAAAAGTTGTGCATCTGCTCCGTAATTGGTTTTTCTTACCCGCTCCGGCTGCACATTATTGAGGGCAAATGCCTGTTCATTCCACCCGGTATAGGACACGGCGGTGTTACCAAAATTAAGACCGCCCGTACTGGCATATTGTTGAAACCAGAGAAAGTATCCGCCGATATCATCCCATCCGGATAGCCCGTGCGATACGCGCAGTTTGAGCAAATTAACCACCGCGCTGTTTTTTAGGAATTGCTCTTTGGAGATCACCCATCCCAGCGAAGCTGCGGGAAAGACAGTATACTTTGCCCATGGAGGCATTTGTTCCGATGCCTGGTACCCGATCGTAAAATCGGCCAGGTATTTTTCACGGAAGCCATAGGATACCCGTCCACTGTATCCTCGGTAAAGACGGGGCAGGTTTTCGTTGTTCTCCTGGCCTATTTCCCGTTGTACAAACCCGGCAAATGCAGTAATGGCGTGGTCTCCGAAGCTTCTGTCATAATTCAGGGATGCCTCGTAGTTCAGCAGGCGGCGGTTATTGTTGTAGGAGCCACCGGTTCCCATTTGGGTATTGGATCCGGTTTCAATATACTTTAAGGTATTGTTGCTGTTGTACTGGGGCGTTCTGGTACCATCTGCATTGAGTACGGTGGTGATCTGGTATACTTTAAAAGATTTACTGCGGTTGGTGGTTTGCTCGTAATAACTGTCAAATGATACGGATCCGGACACACGCAACCCTTTTGTAATAAAATCCAGTTCATGATTCAGCTTCAATGTGGCAAACATGTTGCGGGTATAATAAAGGGAATATCCCTGGTAGTTGAGGAGGCCATAAGGATTGGAAGCATAGTCCTTTGTGCCGGCAAGCGTACCATCCGGAGTAAGGATGGGATGCGCATTTGGCGGTGTTTTATACAGGGCCCGGAATACCCTTAGGGCGGCATCCGTCCGGTCTCCCGGAAAGGTTCGTTCTTCCTGCTTCCCGGAAAGATCCAGGGACATAGTAAAGCGTTTGTTTACGAAAACATCCAGGTTCGACCGGAGGGTCAGCAGCCTTGTTGAGGCATTCGTATTGTACTGGTTGATGGATTTATCTACATTGTACAGACCATCGTTCCGGGTATATCCGGCGGATACAAAATATTTTGCATAGCGGTTTCCTCCGTCAATGTTTAAACTGTATCGCTGTTGTGTGGTGCTTTTTTTCAGATACCGGTTGTACCAGTCGATGTTCGGATAAAGGTAGGCGTCCAGCCCGGTAAGGGCTCCGTTTCTTGCTTCCAGGTATCTGGCAAGATCTACATCATTATACAGCAAGGTTTGATCAGGATTGTCATTATGCATGGCTTCATTATAAAGCCGGGCATAGTCATAAGCGTCTAAAAATTCAGGTGTGGTGGTAGGGCTTTTGACACCGGTTCTTGCATTAAAGTTCACGCGTATTTTTCCTTCATGCCCTCTTTTCGTGGTGATCAGTACCATGCCATTTCCACCACGCATGCCATATTGGGCGGTGGCCGCTGCGTCTTTTAGTACGGTAATGGTTTCAATGTCGGAGGGGTCCAGCATTTCCATATCCCGCTCAATGCCGTCTACCAGTATTACCGGGCCTTTGGAACGAAGGGTTCTTTTTCCCCGCAACCACATAGAGGCGCTTTCACTTCCGGGTTCCCCGTTGTCCTGCATCACAAATAACCCGGGCAACATACCTGTTAATTTGTTCGCGTTTGAAAGAATGGCTCTGTTTTCAATAGCGCTTCCGTTTATTTGCGAAATGGCAGCGGTAACGGTTGCTTTCTTTTGCCGGCCATAAAGTATATTTACGTATTCCGTTTGATCTGCTGCCTGGTAGCGCTCGTTTAATTTAACGGTGATCTCTGTTTCTTCGTGTACGTTAACGGATTGGGTTAAATAACCATCTCCGCTGAAGGTAAGCGTACCCGGGGAAGATGCCGGCAGGCGAAATCGTCCCTCATTATCGGTAACTGTTTTTTTGTTGGCCTCCTTCGACACAACAAGAACTTCCCTGAGCGGTTCGTTATTGGAGTTGACCACCGTTCCATGCACTACTACAGTGTGTGTTTGACTATAGCCTGTAGCTTTAAGAATAGTCAAACATACAAATAACGCAAAGGCATGCCTCAAAAGCGAAAGGAATGCTCCTTTTCGCAGCTCGTTTCCTGGTTTCATGAGTTAAGGGTTGATTCTTTTAAATGCGCAATCGTACAAAATCGTTATTGCAATCGTTGGTGTAAAAATAGAATAGGAAGTTATACAGACTACGATTATCTACGAAAACGTTATAGGCGTATAGTAATGAATCTGCTCCTTTTTTTTTGATAAAGTTTTACGCTGCACTATTGAACACAGCTGAAGCATGCCCGTAATACAGAGCGGAAGAACATGATCCGTTCCTGCGCTGCGGTTTCGAAAATAGAAGGTCATTACCATGTTGGTTTTATAACGTACATCGAATACTGATGGCCACGTTACTAAAACCTGTACTGCTGCATGGGTGTTTCGGGCACAGGTAGAATACCATAGGTAACATCCTGCAAAAACATTCGTTTCCTTTTGCGCTAACGTTTAAAAGCAAACGCCGGTTGATACCGGTTTTGATGGAGGCGGGTCCGCGGATTCCCGTCTGCGCAGGGAATAGATACAAAAAACCGTTGTAATGCAACCGGGTCCTTAAGCGTTGAAGTAGCTTAAGCCTTTCAATTGCAGTACAACGGATCCTTGTAAAAAGACGGAGGATTTGCGCCCGGCTATTGCTTCCGCAGCAACAGCAGGTCTACAGACCATTTACCGCTTCCTAAAAGCAGGATGCCAATGCCCAGGCCAATGGCCAGTAAATGGTATTCAAACCCTTCGCCCTTCTGATTGCCAAACCAGTTCATAAAGAAGCCGTGTTGCCAGTGATGTCCCATAACCACCGCCCCGGCCATCAGCAAAATCAGCAGGAGGGCCATCAGGCGGGTGCCAAACCCGGCGATTAAAAAAAGCGGGGCGATAAATTCGGTAAGAATAACTCCAATAGCCAACAACCAGGGCAGGCGGTAGTCTTGCTGCAGATGCATCAGCGTATTTTGAAAGTGTGTAACTTTTTGCCAGCCATGCGGCAGTATTACAAGGCCCAATGTTAAACGGAGTACAAGGGATGTAATGCCCGGGGTTTGATTGAGAATTTCCATGTTCATTTTTTTAAGTGATCAAAAAAGCAAAACTGCCATTTGCTGCATTCAAAAAAAATGAAGCCGTACAGGAAAAATGCTTGAACTGGTTTAAGATTTTTTGCGCGCGATGTTATGCCGGATCTTGCTGAGAAATTCAGCAGACATGCCCAGGTATGCAGCCAGCTGGTATTGGGGCACACGGCTGCTGATTTCGGGATACCGGGCTGCAAACTCAAGGTAGCGCTGTTCTGCGGGTTGACTCATGGCAGCGATGACCCTTTTTTGCAGCATAATAAAACTGCGCTGGTAAAGCATGCGGAAAAAACGCTCCAGTTGTGGAATGTGCTGGTAAAGCGCGTCAAGCCCCGGCCGGTCGATCTGTAATACCGTTGTAGCTTCAAGCGCTTCGATGTTGAACTGCGAAGGCGTGTTGAATAAAAAGCTTTCATTATCGTTCAGCCACCAGCCTTCAATGCCAAACTGGATGATATATTCCTGGCCGTTGTCGTTGGTAAAATAGGAACGAAGGCATCCTTTTGTTACAAAACTTAAATACCGGCAGAGATCACCTTCCTGTACCAGGAACTGCCTGCGTTTTATATTTTTCTGTTGAAATCCTTCAGCAATCAGCAGTTCTTCCGCTTTTGTTAAGGGAACCAGGGCTTTTATATGCTGTATTAACAACGTGTGCATATCCAGTTATTCTTATTGTGGGTTTAATTTTGAAGGGATCCCGGTTCTAAAGATAACGGATTTCTGTTCGGCAGTAACCTGTTGAAAAAACAGGGAGCAATTCAAATTTTCGCGGTATTTGAACTACATAGTGGTATAGACTACATAGCGTTTCACATAGAATAGCGATGTGGTTCAAATTAAAATAGTAAGCCGAATGCGGAAATTTGAATTGTACCCGGGCGATACGGCCGTTGTTAACATGATACGGCGTATTTTTAACCCGGATAAAAACAGTGCCTGCAGCACTATTGATGGTTAAAACTACAGCGGGTATTCATGGAACAGATCCGGATGCTTTTTGAACAGAACGTGCAGCTGAGTGATGCCGACTGGGATTTTTTTGCTTCAAAACTGGTACGGCGGCCATTCCGTAAAAAAAAATTGTTGTTAAAGACCGGCCAAACCGAACATTATTTATCGTTTATCGAAAAAGGAGCGGTTCGGTTTTATATCGACCGGGAAGATCGGGAACTTACCTTTGCTTTTGCCTTTGCCAATGGATTTGTAAGCGGTTACGACTCTTTCCTTACCCGGTTGCCTTCCGGGTACCACATCGAAACACTTACGGAAACGGTTCTTTGGCAGCTTACTTATGAAGATCTTCAGACCGTATACCGGCAAACCGCCGTTGGCAATGCGATCGGGCGGTACGCGGGAGAAGAGCTGTTCCTGAAAAAATCCCGGCGGGAGCTGTCACTACTCAACGAAACGGCGGAACAACGGTACCTGAAGCTTTTTACAGAGCAACCGGAGCTGCTGCAAAAGATTCCTTTAAAATATATTGCCTCGTATATTGGCATTACGCCTCAGGCATTAAGCCGTATCCGCAGGCGGATTTATTAATCCAGGTTCATTGTTTTGCGGTACAGACGGTGAGAACTTTGCATAAAAAAACATGAAACCCTTACTTGTATTACTGGTCACATTTGCAATAAGCGCCGTTATCACCACATACACACACCGGCCCGGCGCCTGGGCCCTGTCTGCCCGCATCGCTATGGCTGTAATGCTGGTGTTTACGGCAACCGGGCATTTTACCTTCACAAAAGGTATGTCAATGATGCTGCCGGCGTTTATCCCCGCAAAGGCAGCGCTTGTATACAGCACCGGGGTGCTTGAAATAGCGGCCGCTGTAGCCCTGCTCATTCCTGGGCTAAGGTTGCCTGCGGCCTGGTTCCTGATCCTGTTCCTGGTGTTGCTGCTTCCGGCAAATGTATATGCGGCGTTGAAGCATATTGATTACCAGAAAGCCTCGTTTAACGGAAGCGGACCAGCCTATTTATGGTTTCGGGTACCGCTGCAGTTATTTTTTATTGCCTGGATTTACCTGTCTGCAATAAAGGCATAAATGTTTTAGTTTTGTATACGCTGCAGGTTCCGGCGGCGAATGAACATTCAGGTTATGAAACTTCAGATTACAAAAACAACATTGGATGCAATTGAGCCCTTCAGGGTCCTTTTCCTGAATGAAGGCGGCTTTCAGTTTGTGTGTAATAAGTGCCACCTGTATGGCTGGGCCGATACGTATCTTTTTACTGTTGACGGAATCAATGCGGGGTATGGAGCCGTATGGGGATCGGATAAACGCGAAGACCGGGATACCATTTTTGAATTTTACCTGCAGCCTCCTTACCGGGGAATGGCCAGCCGCATTTTCAGAGAGTTTCAGCGGACCAGTAATACACTACAGGTAGAAAGCCAGACCAACGACCCGTTGCTTACTGCCATGCTGTATGAAACCACGCGGAATATTTATGCAGAAGCGATCCTTTTTGAGGAGCAGTATACTACCCGGCTGGCGGTACCCGGTGTTGCATTCCGCAAGCGGAAGACCACGGATGATATGGGTGATGATGACAGCACGCATGTATTGGTACGGGATGACGTAATTGTTGCCAGTGGCGGGTTAATGCTGAATTACAATATTCCGTATGCAGATATCTATATGCAGGTAAAAGAGCCGTTTCGCGGGCTGGGATTGGGTGCATTGATCGTACAGGAATTAAAAAAGGAAGCCTGCCACATGGGCCGGGTGCCGGCGGCGCGGTGTAACATTGAAAACCTGGCGTCCAAGGCCACGCTGTTAAAAGCAGGGTTTCGTATTTGCGGCTTCCGCATTAGGGGTACTATTAAACAATAGCGGGCATTATGATCTATCAAACATTTTCACCGGGGGAAGACCTGGATGCCTTTATAAAATGTTACTGGACGCTGGAAAGCGCAGCAGCATCACCGCAGCGTCAACGGATCGTACCGGATGGCTGCATGGAAATGATCTTTCATTATGGCGATCTGTACAGGCAGTATACGGATCAGGACCATTATATTATACAACCCCGGTGTTTTGTGATTGGTCAGCTCACGCGGCCACTTGAAATTGAGCCTGCCGGCGCAACAGGTATTTTTGCCGTGCGTTTCCGGCCGGAAGGGTTTATTCCTTTTGCTACCTTACCCGTAAAAGAAATGGAAAACAGGGCCATTGCAACCACCGTGCTGTTTGCAGCTGCCGGCCGCCAGCTAAACCAGCATATATTAAAGGCCGGAACAACCGCTGAACGTATTTCGATAACGGAAACCTTTTTGCGGAAACAGCTGGCAGATCAAAGAACGATTGACCGCGTTTCCAAACAAACGGTTGAAATGATCCTGTCGGCAAATGGCCGTTGTGCTGTTGATCAGCTTTCCGGGCAATTACAAATAAACCGCCGGCAATTGGAACGGAAGTTTGCCACGATGATCGGGCTTAGCCCCAAACAACTTTCCCGGATCGTTCGCATGCAAACCGTACTGCGCCTGTTGCTGAACAAGCAATATGACAATCTTACCCGTCTTGCCTATGAAGGGAACTATTATGACCAGGCGCATTTTATCCGGGACTTCCGGGCATTTACCGGTAAAACACCCGGCGATTTTTACGGCAGTAACCTGCAACTCTCGGCATTGTTCTATGGCGTGGAATAGCTTGTCGCATTTTTACAATTCCTGCCTCCCAATACCGGTTAGCTTTGTTCCTGTAAAATGATGACCGATGTATTATAAAATAAAAACCTTACTGATCCCCGCAGTTTTTTTTCTTTGCTGCTGGAAAGCAGCTACCCACCCGCAGATCCGCAGTGCCGAATGGCTGCTGGGTACCTGGGAGCACCGCCCTGCCCCGGGAAAAAGCATCTATGAAACATGGACCCGATCCGGGGATACCGTTCTGTGGGGGAAAAGCTATATGCTTAAAGAAAAAGATACCCTGGTATTTGAAACCGTAAAGCTGGTGCAAAACGAAGGACGGTTGTTGTATATAGCTACAGTACAACGGCAGAATAATGGCGCGCCTGTATCATTTGTCTCAAAAAAAATATCGGATACCGAACTGGTATTTGAAAATCCCGAACATGATTTTCCCCAAAAGATCCGGTATATGCGCATCGGGGCCGACTCACTGGTGGCAGAAATTTCAGGAACCAAAAACGGAACCGAGCGGAAGCAGTCCTTTCCGATGAAACGGATGCATTAAGCCCATACCTGATCCGGTATTTTCCGGATGTTGCAAACAAATGGTGAACAAGATGTCTGCCCTTCCATATTCGCTGATTTGCGGAGGTGAGCATGATGGCAACAACGAGAACGGTGTCTTCAGATTTTTCCTGATACAGGAATGCAGCGATTTTTTTGTAAATTCGGGAAATGCATGACAGGGGAGGTACTGCGGGGAACAATACCGGCTCCGGCTTTTCCTGTTTTTATTGTAACGGACAAATCGCATCAGGTTATGCTGGACTCTTTATGGGTGATTGGTCTTTATATTCTGTTATTGTTCGCCAGCATTGCCGGAGGCATCTGGTATGCAGCCCGCTACCGGAAAAGATCCCGCTGGGAAGGCTCCGGCATCGAAAATTCCATTGTCGGTATCTTTGGCCTCATCATTTCCTTTACCTTTTTGCAGGCGGGGAATGCGCACCGTGAGCGGTTTGCCTATCTGCATAAAGAAGCAAACAATATAGAAGCGCTTTACCGCTACAGCAGGGAGATGCCGGATTCATTCCGGCTGTATACAAAAACCATGCTGCAGGAGTTTTTAAAAAACCAGCTGACTTATGAACAGTCCGGTAATATCGGCTTTTTTTACAATGCCAAAAAACAAAGCGATGCGTATTGGGCAAACCTGGCCGCTCTGCAACAACAACAGCACAGTGCCGCCATTGATAAAGTGGCGGAATATTTTGACCAGTTACAGGATACGGTTTCACTATTTGCATATTCCAATTATGAACGAACGCCTGCATTCGTGCTGTTTTTGCTGGTGGTAGTGTCTGTTCTGATTGGTTTTTTGGTCGGATTTATGAACGGTGTAAAAGAGCGGGTGCATTATATGGTTCCCCTTATATATTTTGTAACGGTATCGCTAACCATGTTGGTGATCAGTGATCTTAACAATCCCCGGCTGGGACTGATAAGGCCCAGTTACTACCATCTGGAGTTAACCCTGGAATACATCCGGAACAATTGACCCGATAAATATTTAAAGCCAGAACATGGATCATCAAATAAAAAAACGCTGGTTGGTGGTTACGGTAACTGTTATTGCCTGGTTTGCAGTGATCCTGCAACTTTACCTGATGCTGCTGAACACAAAGAACCCGATCGGAGAAACCCTGCTGCGTTTTTTCTCTTATTACACGATTCTTACCAATCTGCTTGTGGCCCTTTACGGTACCTTGCTGTTGGTAATGCCTTCCGGAAGGTTAGGCTCTTTGCTCCGGCAGCCCGGAACGGCCACGGCGATTGCCGTGTATATTACAATTGTGGGTCTGGTATATAACCTGGTATTACGCCGGTTGTGGAGTCCGGAAGGGTGGCAATGGCTGGTGGATGAGTTGCTGCATGTGGGCGTTCCCCTGCTGTTTATCCTGTACTGGTTGGTTGGAGTATCCAAATCCGCGCTGCGATGGAAGCAGATCCCGGGTTGGCTGACCTATCCTGCTGTATATGCCATCTGTATTTTTTTACGGGGGGCGCAATCGGGCTTTTATCCATATCCTTTTATTGACGTAACGGTACTGGGATATCCGCGGGCATTGTTAAACAGCATTGTTTTAACAGGAGGCTTCCTGCTGGTTTCCGCTGTATTTGTTGGGCTTGGCCGCCGGCTGTCCGGTACAGAGCGCTCTGTTTAAGAAGGCTGATTATATCTTTACGACGGTCAATCCTTCGTGGGTTAGTTCCAGGCTTTCCATTGCTACACTATTGGCTCCGGCAGCCAGCACGGGCCCGGTATATTTTACCGGGAAGGCATTCTTAACACGCCACACAACAAGAGGCTCGTGATTTTCATTTAAAAGCGAAATAACAATATCACGCCGCTGGATCTGGTTCATTTGCTTGGTGTTGATCCAGTCAAAAAAATCATTATCGCCTTTAAGGATGCTTCTTTTTAAAACAATATTGGAATAGCTGCGCAGGCCGGGCAGTTTGCGCATCTGGTCTTCCGGGCTGGCACCTTCGCGGAAGAGCACCGGCTCTATTTCAATGTTCAGTCCGGATATTTCGGCAAACCCCATACGGGATCCGCCCCAATCGGCCGTAAAATGATAGCGGGAAACAGGTTGTGGCATGGTGGGTTGTTTTTAGATCCGGATGGCCGGACAAAATAAAACACCAATGTACAACAACAGCCGGCGGTTTCCGCTCGCTAATTTTATGGATGATCGTGTTGCCCGGATATTAAAAACGCGGAAGGGTTTCAATTCGTAGGGGTAAAATCCATTTTAGGCACATTCATGGACCGGTCAATAACCCGGATCTCCAGCTCCAGGATCGCTTTTAAAGCGTTGAAGTCTATTTTGTCGGCGTCATCGCCCGTTTTGTGATAGTCCGGGTGTCCTCCGGTATGAAAAAACAGCACCGGGATGTTCTTTTTGTAAAAAGAGGTCTGGTCTGAGCCGCCGCTGCCGTCCCTGCTTGTATAAAATTTTATGCCGGCTGTAACGCCTTTAAAGATTTCCGCGAAGCCATCGCTGGTTCCATACCCTATTATCGCAACTCCGTTATCCGGATTATATCTTCCGATCATATCCATATTCAGCATCCAATGGATATGATTTAAATCCATTACGGGATGCTCTGCAAAATATTTTGATCCCAGGAGCCCCAACTCCTCCGCACCAAAGGCAATAAAAAGAAGGTTAAAACGCTCGCTGATTCCGTTTTTTGCATAATAGCTGGCAAGCTCCAGCAGTCCGGCCACACCGGATGCGTTGTCATCCGCACCGTTATGTATTTTGCCAATATTCAGCGAGTCCTTGCTATTGCCCAGGTCCCCATACCCGATATGGTCATAATGCGCGCCCACTACAATGGTATAGGGGGCATTGTTATCTAAAAAACCGATAATATTAGCCGCTTTCCGGATGCTGTCTGTTACTACCACTCTTTTAACCTTCGCTTCAAAATACTGCCGGAACCCATCCGTACCCATTGGCGTGAGGCCATATTTTTGAAATTGCGTTTCAATATAGGCTGCCGCTGTTTCAGCTTCCTTACTTCCCGTTTGGCGGCCTTTCATATGATCCGCTGCCAGGTAATGGACGTGTTTTTTTAATTTTTTTTCGGATATCTGGGCATTGGCAGCCGAAACGGCCAACAAAAAAAGAAGCAAAAAATAGTTATTCATAAAACCGGATTTTAAAAAGTGCCTGTGCGAAGGAGGCCGGCGCTTTGATCTTTTTGTGCGAAGATCGGGGAAATAGCGCTGGTAATTTTTTGGAGTTATTTGTTGAGGGTTGCCGGCCGTATGCATAATAGAATCATGATCCTTGTGTATATTTGATGATGGCAATAACGGAACAGGAACCGTTGCAAACGCTGCAATCCGGGCTCGGGACAAATGGATTTGCGGTGGTTCCGGGTATTTTTACATCACAGGAAGTAGCGGCAATGATACGGGAAATAGAACGGGCGGATTCTTTAAAAGAAACGTTCCGGAAATCAGCAGGTCTTTTTGCCATCCGTCAATTTTTGAAAGAAATTCCCGCAATCCATAGGCTGATTTTTAACGCCCGGTTAAAACAACTGATCACCCAGCTTTTAGGCAGTCGTTATTTTGTAGTAAAAAGCATCTACTTTGATAAACCCGCCGCGTCCAATTGGTTTGTAAGCTACCACCAGGATCTTACGATTTCTGTTGACCAGAGGATAGAGGTCCCGGGTTTTGGCCCCTGGACCATGAAACAACATCAGTTTGCTGTACAGCCGCCGGTTTCTTTTCTAGAAAACATTTTTACACTTCGTATTCATCTGGATGATACCAACGCCGCCAATGGTGCATTAAGCGTAGTGCCAGGATCGCACCGGAAAGGCATTTACCGGCCGGAGCACATCGATTGGGCGGTAGAAAAAGAACATACCTGTTGCGTTCCTGAGGGAGGGGTAATGATCATGAAACCACTTCTGCTGCATAGCTCGGAGCGTACCCGTAACGGCCGGTCGCGGCGGGTGATTCATATCGAGTTTTCTGACAGGGAGTTGCCAAACGGGTTAAAATGGGTGGAGCGGTTACCGGTATTGTAACCTCAACGTCAAAAACAGCACGGTGCAGATGAACGGATCTTTCGCAGGGGGCATATTTGCATTCAACTGTTTTATATTTGAGTGATGAAAACCGCTTTTTTTATACCGCCTTTGCCGATTGCGCAGTATGTAAGCGGCATCCTGGTTATTGAAGCGTTCAATATCCCGCACGAGTTTGCGATTCCCCTTTTTGCCAATGGGTGTCCCGACCCTTGTTTTTCAGACTGCTCCGGCAATCAAAGCCGGGCAAACAACCGGGCATCTTTCCTTTTACGGACAAACCGTACAGCCTGGCGAATTGAAATTTAAAGAGCCTTTTGTCTTTATCGCCTACTTTTTTTATCCGTATACGCTAAAACCGCATTTCGGTATTAATCCCCGGGAAATTAGGTATAAAAAATAAAATGCCGCTGTACGGGCGCGGCTCCGGCGCATTATTTGCTACCTTTACAGCATCATTCCGGCTGGAAACCGGCGTAAGGCTGGCTTCCGGAAACCCGTTTCATTCATGGCTACTGTAAAATTATCTTTAAATACCGAACAGATCACCGAGGAATTCTTTGAAGACACAAAGCTCCTGGGGATTGTAACTACGGTTAAGGATTATAAATTTTGCTGGAACCTGAATAATTTACTGGAGCTGGATTTCCGGATCAACCATGATATTGAGATCAAATTAAAACGGAAAAGACGGCTTTATTTTTTCTCCGTTTATGAATACCGGGACCCCAACAGTTCGTTGTGCCATTATTTATATAATAATCTGTATGATGGAGAATTTTTACTGCCGGAATTCAAACACCTCGATTTCCTGTGGCTGATGAAGAATGACACGGTTACGGATGAATACCTGGAGCAGGTAAAAGCCTGGCTGCGGGAGATTCCGGGAGTGCAGCTGATCACCGAACTTACGAACGAAAAAATAAAAAACAAGGATTACCTGATCTTTTAAAACCGTTGTTATGTGGACGGAAAACGATAACAAATTATACCGGAAATTTTCCTTTAAAGACTTCAACGAAGCCTTTGGTTTTATGACCCGGGTGGCATTGGCCGCTGAAAAGATGGACCATCACCCTACCTGGACGAATACCTATAATACGGTGGAAATCTGGCTTTCTACGCATGATGCCGGGGATATTGTAACTGAAAAGGATCACAAACTGGCAAAAAAAATCGATGATTGCCTTTAAATTGCAATTTTATTCCCAAAATCCAATGTAATCTTTTAAATATGAGAAAGGTACTGTTGCTGATCCTGCCCCTGTTTGCAGGTATCTTATTATATGCGCAACCTCCTGCCGGAAGCGCCCGGAAGGGAGATGCCTACGGTGAAAAAATAACCGCGAAAGGCGCCCTTTCCCTGGAAGAACTGGCCGGGAAACTTTCTTCATCAAAAGAAGAGGAGGTAAAGGCCAAGGTAAAGGGAACCGTTCTGGCGGTTTGTGCTAAAAAAGGATGCTGGCTTACCATGGAATTGCCCGATAAAACCAAAATGCAGGTTAAATTCAGGGATTACGGCTTTTTTGTACCAACGGCCATTGCCGGCAAAACCGTAGTACTGGATGGGGTGGCCCGCCAGAAACTGGTATCTGTAAATGAACTGAAGCATTATGCGGAGGATGCTAAAAAACCACAGGCGGAGATCGACGCGATCACAAAGCCCGAAAAACAAGTGCGGTTTGAGGCCAGTGGGGTGCTGGTGATATAATCAATATTCATAATATTCATCAATCCGGAACGGTTCCTCCGGGTCTTCCGGTAGCCCTGGAAATTGCACAACGGGCGATGAGCGATTGACCGCCTGTATTTTACCGGCACAGCAATGCAGGGCAAAAAATTTTCGCTTCCTTATTTTTTGTTGGGAATGTGGTAATACACTACTTTTGCAGCCTGAAAACGGGCGTTAGACCCTGTTTCTATACAAAACGTATTAAATATCATTATTTATGCCGGAAATAAAACCAGACGAAATAAGTGCCATCCTTCGGGAGCAGCTGAGCAACTTTAATGCTCAGGCGGATTTAGAGGAAATTGGTACCGTATTACAAGTGGGTGATGGTATCGCCCGCGTTTATGGCCTTGGAAATGTAAGGTATGGTGAGCTTGTTGAGTTTGAAGACGGTGTACGTGCTATTGCGCTGAACCTGGAAGAAGACAACGTGGGTGTGGTATTGATGGGTGAAGGCAAGGATATTAAAGAAGGTTCCAAGGTTCGCCGTACGAACCAGATCGCCTCTATTAAAGTAGGAGAGGGCATGACCGGCCGTGTGGTAAACACCCTGGGACAGCCCATTGATGGTAAAGGACCGCTTTCCGGAGAATTGTATGAAATGCCACTGGAGCGGAAAGCACCCGGGGTTATTTTCCGGGAGCCGGTAAAAGAACCGCTGCAAACCGGTATCAAGGCAATTGATGCGATGATTCCCATTGGCCGTGGCCAGCGGGAGCTGATCATCGGTGACCGTCAGACCGGTAAAACCGCGATTGCGATCGATACCATTATTAACCAGAAAGAATTTTTTAAAGCAGGCAAGCCTGTATATTGTATTTATGTAGCTATCGGACAGAAAGCATCTACCATTGCCGGTGTGATGAAAACCCTGGAAGATAACGGTGCGATGGAATATACGACCATCGTTGCGGCTTCTGCCTCTGACCCGGCTCCGCTGCAGTTCTACGCTCCGTTTGCGGGTGCTGCCATTGGTGAATATTTCCGCGATACCGGACGCCCGGCGCTGATCATTTATGATGATCTGTCTAAACAGGCGGTGGCTTACCGCGAGGTGTCCCTGCTGCTGCGTCGTCCTCCGGGCCGTGAAGCATATCCCGGTGACGTATTCTACCTGCACAGCCGTTTGCTGGAAAGAGCTGCAAAAGTGATCAACAACGACGAGATCGTTAAAGAGATGAACGATCTGCCGGACTCTATCAAACACCTGGTAAAAGGTGGTGGTTCCTTAACAGCCCTGCCCATCATTGAAACACAGGCGGGTGACGTATCTGCTTACATTCCTACCAACGTGATCTCCATTACCGATGGACAGATCTTCCTGGAATCTTCTCTGTTCCTCTCCGGTATCCGTCCGGCGATCAACGTGGGTATCTCCGTAAGCCGTGTAGGTGGTAACGCACAGATCAAATCCATGAAAAAAGTAGCCGGTACCCTGAAACTGGACCAGGCGTTATACCGCGAGCTGGAAGCCTTCTCTAAATTCGGGGGTGACCTGGATGCCGCTACCAAAAACGTAATTGATAAAGGTGCCCGGAACGTAGAGATCCTGAAGCAGCCACAATATTCCCCTTATTCTGTAGAAAAACAGGTAGCCATCATTTACCTGGGTACCAACGGCCTGATTAAAGACGTTCCGGTAAATAAGGTGAAGGAATTTGAAGAACTGTTCCTCCTGGAAATGGAAAACAAATATCCGCAGGTACTGGCTGAATTTAAAAAAGGAAATCTGCCGGAAGAAGGATTAAAACAAATGGTGGAACTGGCCAACGGCCTCATCCCCCAGTTTAAGAAATAAGCAGTGTAACTGATTTTTTAAGGGCTGTCCGAAAGGATGGCCCTTTTTTATAGCCGGAAATGACTTATATAGTGGCTTTTTTTAATTTAAAGGGCAACCGATTTTTGCAAGTGATAAGTTTTCCGTAATTTTAGGCAACTTTAGACGATATAAATGAACGCGAACGGCCCTCTTATATGCTTATTGGTTGACGATAACAAAGTAGCGCGGGTTATTTTAAAAAAGATTCTTCTTAATGTAAGCAATATCGATGTGATCGGAGAGTGCGAAAGTGCACTGGAAGCCAAAAGCTTTTTAGAGGCCAATCATGTAGATATTTTGTTTTTAGATGTAGAGATGCCGGAGATGAGCGGACTGGACCTGTTAAAATTATTACCCAACCGCCCGCACACGATCTTAACAACGGCAAAAGAACAATATGCCGTGGAGGCATTTGAACTGAATGTAATGGATTACCTGGTAAAGCCGTTTACACTAACCAGGGTGATGGCTGCTATTGATAAGGTACAGGAGCTGATCCGGTTTAAGCAGTCGCAGCAGTCGGATGCCATTACACCCAAGCACCTGTTTATAAAAGAGAATAAGGTGATCCGTAAAATAAATGTAGACGATATTTTATGGATGGAGGCAAAGGGCGATTATGTGCAATTTAACCTGCCGGATAAAATGTACATGGTTCACGGGAGTCTTAAGACCATCGAGGATAAGTTTTCGCCGGATAAATTTGTGCGGGTTCACCGGAGTTATGTAATTGCGATAGACAAGGTGGAGTATATTGAAAACAGATTGGTGTATATTAAAAATCAGCCCATACCCGTTTCAGAAAGTTATAAAGATGCATTGCTTGCAAAGCTGCACCTTTTATAAAAAAAACAACCATACATAAACGTTCCGTAATTTAATAGTTGTGCATCCGCCCCTGCTGCGGAATAGGTCCATTTTCAAACAGACGCTCTTAAACCATTTTAAATAGATTGACAAAATGCTAGCGACCATGACAGAGCCCATCCTGGATGATACAGAACCCGAGTATAACAATCTGGATTATCTGAAAGAATTACTGGGTGACGATATTGATGCCGTTAATGATATTGTAACCGAAATAAAGGTTCAGTGGAAAGAAGACCGGCAGCGTTTAGAACAGGCATTCAGCAAAGGTGAGATAACAGAAGCCAGGCGGTTGTTGCATCGCATCAAATCCACGTTTTCGCCTTTAGGGGCCGGCCATGTATTGTACCGGGTAGTGGCCAATGACGGGGAAGCCTTTCTGAAAAAAAGAGGGATACTGTCCGATGACCAGGATTACTGGCACACCTTTCTCAACAGTGTTGATGGTATGGTGCAGGACCTGCCAAACGCGGCAGATGATACACCTGCTTCCAGTTAAGGCCTGGTAGTAGCGCGCAGCGCTAAATTCCATTGAAATATTGCGGTTGTTTGTTGTAACGGGCAGATCACTGCCGGATCAGGTTTTGTATATCCCGGTCGGGTTTCAGGAAATTCATTTGCTGCACAATTTTTCTTGCCCGGGAAGAAACATAGGGCGACATGGGTTTCACGCTCAGTTTTACCGGGTTGGGCAAAATAGCCGCAATGGCCGCCGCTTCATATTGCGTAAGGTTTTTTGCAGGTTTATTGAAATACGTTTGGGAAGCCTGTTCAATTCCAAAAATGCCATTGCCCATTTCTGCTACGTTCAGGTATACTTCCAGGATCCTTTTTTTACCCCATATTTTTTCAATCATAAAAGTAAAATACGTTTCCAGCCCCTTGCGTAGCCAGCTTCTGCCCTGCCATAAAAAAACATTTTTTGCGGTTTGCTGGCTGATGGTGCTGGCACCTCTTAACCGCCCCGGCTTCTTCTGGTTATATTCCATCGCTTTCTGAATGCTTTTCCAGTCGAAACCATTGTGATCCGGAAACAACTGATCTTCGGAGGCAATAACCGCCAGGCGCGCATTCTCGGAAACAGACGCGGACGGCCGGTTTTGCTGGTGAAACCCCCGGCCGTGCAGCACGCTGCTGATCTGTGTAAAGGTAATGGGCGGGTTTACCCATTTAAGCAGCACAATATAAAGCAGCTGGCCTACGAACAACAGCACAAATAGCCGCTTGCCCCATTTCCATATGCCTTTCAGAATCTTCATTGTGTTAAAACAGATCCGTTATTCATGTGCATTAACAGCCGGTTTGCAGATATGATAAAAACCTGCGCCTACCTGTAGCGGTTCCCCCCAACGCATATTACAGCAGCCGGGTTTTGAAAACCGTATCCATGATTACGAGATTTTTGATCGGTTAATTTCTTAATGATTTCAAATACAACCTCTTAACAAAAATAGGATTATTTAATTCCTGTTAGATGTTAAATATATAAAAATACCAATGGATTAAAAGCTGCTTCGCCTTAAATAACCAGCCGTATAATAAGCGCAATGCCAAAGCACATCAATACAAAACCATTAATGCGGTTTAATAAATGAATATTGCGGGGGGTAAGCCTGGTACGGATCTTATTCGCCAGCATTACCTTCGCAATGTCTGTGCCCAAAACGATCAGTAAGGCCGTTATAAAAATAACGAGGCGCTCATTGATGGTATGTGTAATAAAGGTAGTGGATGCGGTGAGCCAGAAAATAAAAATGCCCGGATTCAGCGTGTTCAGAAAAAAGCCGGAGAGGAATAACTGAAGATAATCGCGCTTGCGGAAAACGGGTGGCGTCCGTTTGATACGGTCCCGGATGCGGATCTTTTTAAAAAAGGCATAATAAATACCCAGTACGATCAAAAAGGTACTGCCTACAATGCTGATGGCCGCCTTGTGCGAACTCAAACTGGTGAAGAACTGTGAAAAGAAATTGCTGATAAACGCCAGGGTGGTGTCGCTGGTAGAAACACCCAGCACAAAAGCAAGTCCGCCCCTGTGCCCAACGTTGATGCTGTGTTTGATGACTGAAAAGAGTACGGGCCCTACTGCAATGCAGAGCAGCAGACCCAGGGTTATTCCTTTGATAAAGGCTTCAATCATAATCGGATAACAATATAGCCGAAGTTTTTAAAAAGGGGATCAAATTTTCCCTGTTTTTAAAAAATTTTCCCAGTCCAAAAGTATGCGGCCTTTCATTACGCGGGGAAATTTATGCTGGCTGCCCAGTTTGCCTTTTAGTTCCATAAACTTCATAAATGTTTCCGGGGGCAACACTTCGATAAATACCTCTTTTAATGCACTGGTTCGTTCTGTTGCATAATCATCATTGATTTCGCGGAGCTTATTATCTATAAACGCCATCAGCGCTTCATTGTTCACCGGGTCACTGGTGGCCACATACCAGCGGTGGGCAAAGTAGCCTTCGTAGGGAAAGCCGATAACGGTGTATTCCTGTATGCTGATATTAAAATGATCATTGGCATCCTGGATGGCCCGGTTCATATTTTCAACACTCAGGTGTTCTCCCACGAGGCTTAAAAAATGCTTGGTTCTCCCGGTAATGATCACTTCGGCTTTTTCCTTATCCAGGAATTTAATCGTATCGCCGATCAGGTAACGCCAGCTTCCGGCGTTGGTACTCATCAGCAGGGCATATTCTTTGCCTTCCTCCACCTCGTCGATCAGCTTTACCTCAGGATGGTCGATAATGGTGCCTTCCGCATCAAAATTGCAATTGTCAAAAGGCACAAATTCAAAAAAGATATTATTATCGGTTACCAGCTGTATGCCCCGGTCTTCTTTCATCTTATACCCGATAAAGCCCTCGCTGGATAAATAGTTCTCTACATATACGATGGGTTTGCCCAGCAACTTGTCGAATGATTTTTTATACGGCTCAAAGGCAACCCCTCCATGTACAAAAACGCCAAAATTGGGCCATATTTCATGAATGTTTGCCAGTTTATAGCGTTCAATAACCATTTCCATACACATCTGGCACCAGGCGGGTACTCCTACAATATAGCCGATATCCCATTTATGAGCATTGTCTACAATTTCATTTAGTTTCTGGTTCCAGTCGGCAATGGCCGCAATCCGGCCCCCGGGCTTATAAAAGGTTTGAAACCAGAACGGCCGTTTTTTTGCCAGGATGCCGCTCAGATCTCCTGCAAACCAGCCGGCCTCTCCTTTTTGAAGGTTGGTAGCGCCGCCAATGATCAGAAAATCTTTTGTGAGGGATTTTTTGTTGGCCTGTTTATAGCTAAAAACGCTGATGAGCTGTTTGATGTAATTGATGGTGTTGCTTTTCAACAGGTCTGTGGTTACGGGGATATACTTGCTGGAGGCTTCAGAAGTTCCCGAGCTCAGCGCATAATATTTGATCTTGCCCGGCCAGGTGATATCGGGTTTACCCTCCAGCGTTTTTATCCACCATTGATCATAGATCTTATTGTAATCAAAAACAGGAACCAGCTGTTGGAAACCTTTTTCAATATTTTTAGAGAGAAGGATCTCGTCAAACCGGTATTCCTGGCCAAATTCTGTGAATCTTGCCTTTTTTAATAGCTTTTTTAATACTTTCTGTTGCTGTGTTTTTGCATTACGCTTAGGAAGCCGCAGTGCACTGGCAATCGATCGCGGTAATTTAATATCTATTATTGATGCCATATTCTACTAACTACTGTAACCGGTAAAGATACAACTTTGAACGCCGGTCTGCTCATATAAACTAAACTGTACCTTTCGTGTGGAACGCTTTCCGATTTAACAAACTGGTATCAGCAAGATTCCGGTTCCGCTCAGATGTTCCCCCGGGTATTTCAACCGGGTTTTGAGGCACAACTGTAATGCGCGGCAACAAGGCCTGCAAGGTAACTATAAAACCGATAGAAACCATACAGTTGTTAGCGATTCCGCAGGGATGTTCCCCGTTTAAGGTTTAAAGTTTCATCCCTGGTTCGGTTTTGTGCCGGGTGACCCCTGGCTTTTTGAAGATTGAAACCGGATACAGGATTGCTTCCGGTTCATTTTCAATTTATTACTTCAGCTTCCGGTGATCGTGCTGTTGCCGCTGTAAAAGTGCAGATGGCGATGTGCCGATTGGCAAACGATCTGTACCAGTTCGGAAAAATGCATATCCTGCTCACAAAGGTATACCGGGGTATGCGCTTGTGCCCTAAGAAGGGCAACGAGTTGCGGCTCAGCAGGTGCCATAACGGTAACGCCCGAGCCGCCGTTAGGAAGCTGCCGGACTAAACCGGCGGCGGACGCTTCGGAGCCAACAATGATGATGGATGCGTGGTCCTCCGGTTCCTGTTTTTTTCCGGCCCGGATCCGGCCGGATAGATATTTTAAGGAAGCGTGTGCCCAAATGCCCAGGTGCACCAGTAAGCGAAGCCCGATGCGCCTGCCGCCCCGGTAATGCTTGTTTACAAAAATACCCATTGCCTGGTAAAAATTTTTGATGTATGCCAGGCTGTTCTTTGAAGTGCTTTCTCCCTTAAAATGAATAATCGGCGGGGCCGATAAATAATAGTTTTTATAACCCGCTTTGTAAATACGGTAGCTAAGATCGATATCCTCCCCATACATAAAAAAAGCCTCATCAAAACTTCCCGCTTTTTCAAGCACCTCCCGGGGAATCAGCATAAAGGCTCCGGCCAGCACCTCCACATACTGGTCTTTTTCATCATCCAAATGCCCCATATAATACCGGTCAAATATCCTGGATCCCGGAAAAAAGCGGTGAATGCCGGATAGCTTGAAAAAAGCGGCGGAAAAGGAAGGGAACCCGCGCTTGGATTCTTTTAAAAAACGGCCTTCGCCGTTAAACATCCGGATGCCTACGGCCCCAATACGGTTATCCCGTTCAAAAACGGCCAGGCTTTTTACCAGCGCATCCTCCGGCAACAAGGTGTCTGGGTTCAGAAACAGTACAAACCGGCCGGCAGCCTTGTGAAGCCCCTGGTTACAGGCACGGCCAAAACCGGCATTTTCCTTGTTGGCGATGAATAAAACCTGCGGGAACAAGGGCAACAGGTATTCCAGGCTTCCGTCTGTAGAGCAGTTGTCTACCACGATTACCTCCGTTGCTATATCCGTTGAGGCCCGCTGTACTGATAACAGGCAATGTTCTAAAAAATACTTAACGTTATAGCTGACTATGATAATGGAAAGGGTCATTTTGTTGGCATATCAGAAGCAGGGTGCAAAAATAGACGAATTAAGGAATTTGAAAATTTGAAAATGTGGGAATGTGAAAAATGAGCATGTTGCAGAAGAGTGTCAATTATCAGGAATGGGAAATCAGGCAAACCTGTTGAGATAGGAAAGGAACGCTATCTTTGCTCCCATGTTAGCAACTGTTTTGGAAGAGGCCGTACGGGCGGGTGCGGCAGAATTGACCCATTATTTTCAGCAATCGTTTTCGGTGCAGCATAAAGAGGGGCGTAACAACCTGGTTACAGATGCGGATCATGCGTCTGAAAAAGCGATCATCGAGGTGATCCGCCGGCATTATCCCGGTCATTTTATATTAACCGAGGAAAGTGGAGAACTGGCACAGGATTCAGATTACAAATGGATCATCGACCCGCTGGACGGCACCATTAATTTTGCGCACGGGGTGCCGCTGAACTGTGTATCAGTAGGCGTGGAGCATAAAGGGGCCATGATCCTGGGAATGGTGTATAATCCCCACATGAACGAGTTGTTTTTTGCCGAAAAAGGAAAGGGCGCCACCCTGAACGGGCAGCCAATAAAGGTAAGCACGGAAACGGATGCGATGAGCTCCTGTTTGGTAACCGGTTTTCCCTACATCTATATCAATACGGAAAACGGCCCGTTGCAGGTGTTTGAACGGCTGATCAGGGAGGGAGTGCCCGTACGCCGTCTTGGTGCTGCGGCCATTGACCTGTGCTGGGTGGCGGCCGGCCGGTTCGACGGGTTTTATGAGCATAAACTGGAGGCCTGGGACAGTGCCGCAGGTTTTTTAATAGTGGAAGAGGCCGGTGGCAAGGTTACTGATTTTAACGGAGACGACTATTCGCCTTACCAGCACCGGATTGTGGCAACGAACGGGTTGATACACGAAGAGCTGCTAGACATTATTAATAATTAAGACGAATATCCTGTAAAATACTTCGGCAAACCGGGAACTTTATACGTAAAAAAATATTATTTTTACACGTAAAAAAGGTGGAACATGAACGCTAAGCTGACATTAAATTTGAGTAAGGTGGTTATCGATAATGCAAAGGGCTATGCAAAAGATCATCATACCAGTCTTTCAAAGCTCATCGAAAATTACCTGGGTTCCTTAACAAAGAAGGAAGGTAAGAAAGCCAAAGTGAGCCCGCTGGTGGAAAGCTTAACAGGTATTATTCCGAATGAACCGGCAACCGCTGATCATAAAAAGGATTATTACGAATACTTAACAAAGAAGTATTCATAATGAAAAAGGTATTTATAGATACCAATATTGTAATAGACCTGCTTCAAAAACGGGACAATTTTTATTTGGAGGCACAGGAATTATTTACGCTTGGGGATAATGGCGACATCCGGTTGTATCTTTCGGCTTTAACCATCGCAAATACGCACTATATTTTATTAAAGCACTATCGGCCAGGGGAAGCTAAAAAAGTACTTGCAACGTTTAAGGTACTGGTTAACGTTTTGCCGGTTGATGATAAAATAATTGAGTTGGCGCTTGCTTCGGATTTTACCGATTTTGAAGATGCTGTTCAGTATTTTACAGCGCTGGAACATCATATGGATGTAATAATAACCCGGAATAAAAAGGATTTTAAAGGGAGCACGATCCCTTTACTTACTGCAAAAGAATATTTGCGTCGCTAACAAAACCAATGAACCCCTGATAATAATAACTCAGGAGTGATTATTTATAACAACAGAAAACTCCGTTTTAAAATATGAGTACAGAACGTACAGAATTATCCGAATTAGGAGAATTTGGTTTGATCGAACATCTTACCAAAAATGTAGAACTGCAAAATGTGTCTTCGCTGTTAGGCGTGGGCGATGATGCCGCCGTGATCGATCATTTTGGCAAGCAAACCGTGGTTACTACCGACCTGCTGCTGGAGGGCGTACATTTTGACCTGATGTATACCCCGCTGAAACACCTGGGTTATAAATCGATCGTGGTAAACCTGAGCGATGTGTATGCGATGAATGCAGTGCCCACCCAGGTTACCCTCAGCATTGGGATCAGCAACCGCTTTGGCCTGGAGGCGCTTGATGAATTTTATGAAGGGGTATATGCGGCCTGCAATCATTATGGGGTAGACCTGATCGGCGGGGATACTACCACCTCCCAAAAGGGGTTCGTGATCTCTGTTACAGCCATCGGGGAAGTAGCCCCGGATCATTTTGTAAAACGGAGCACCGCAAAAAAAGGCGACCTGCTTTGCGTGAGCGGCGACCTGGGTGCCGCATATGTAGGCCTGCTTTTCCTTGAACGGGAACGGAAAATATTCCTCGAAAGCCCGGGCGTGCAACCGGACCTGGAAGGAGAAAGCTACGTGATCGGACGGTTGCTGAAACCTGAAGCCCGGAAAGACATTATTGAATTTTTTGCAGAAGCATCGGTAATGCCTACCGCCATGATGGATATCAGCGACGGACTGAGTTCGGAGATCCTGCATATTTGTAAAGACAGCCAGCTGGGCTGCGTATTGTATGAAGATAAGATTCCGATTGCCGAGGAAACCCGCAACGCGGCATTCAAATTTGAGATCGACCCCACAGCCTGCGCATTGAGCGGCGGGGAAGACTATGAGTTGCTGTTTACTGTGGATCAGGGCGACTACGAAAAAATCAATACCAACCCCGCCATCAGTATCATCGGCTATATGACGGAAGCCGGCGACGGAGCGCATATCATTACCAAAGGTGGCGGACGACATGCCATAACCGCCCAGGGCTGGAACCCCATCTGATAACGATCGGATGAAAAACAAACAAAACCATGCTGTACCTTACGGGGATTATTGTATCGGTATACTTATTAATACTGCTGATCGCAAAGCCGCAAAAAACCACCGCCGATAAGATCCTTACGGCATGGCAGTTTTTGGCTACGATACACCTGGTATATCTTTATTTATTCGTTACGGAGCAGTACAAAGAGGTGCCCGTGGTACTGGGGTGGGAGTTGCCTTTCCCCTTCATTCATGGCCCGTTCCTGTATTTGTATACCTTATATCTTACCAATCAGCAGCAATACAAAAACCGGTGGATCTGGCATTTTTTACCTTTTTTGGTCGTTTATATTATATGGATACCGGTGCTCATCCAATCGCCCGAACAAAAACTATATACCTATACGCACGGCTTGCCCGGCTATAAAGGGGTCATCGTAGGGCAAACCATTGCAACGATTGTTTCCGGGATCGGGTATGTAATCGCATCGCTGGTATTGCTGAAGCGCCATCGCCGGAATATTGACGGGCAATTTTCAAATACGGGAAAAATAACCCTTAACTGGCTTCGTTATTTAATTGGCGGCATCGGGGTGATCTGGTTTTTTGTAACGTTTTACCTGACCGCGCAAACGCTTTATATTTCGGTTTCCCTTTTTATCTTTTTCCTGGGTTTTTTTGGAGTGCGGCAGGAAGGCATTTTTAACAGAAGCAGTTCCGTGGTTCAGCCGCCGCAGCCATTACCGGATGAAAACCCGGTTTTGCTAAAGGAAATGACGGCGGCACCGGCAACACCGGCACCGGCCGTTTTTATGGAAAATGCTGCGCCCGGAAAAGTAAAATATGAAAAATCGACATTGACTGAGGATGATGCAACCGAAATACACCGCCGGCTTGTGCAACTGATGCAGGATACCCGGTTATTTAAAAATGCCGAATTAACCCTGGGCGATGTGGCCGGTCAACTGGATATCCATAGCGGCATCCTCTCGCAGGTGATCAACTCAAAAACAGAGAAAAGCTTCTATGATTATATCAACCATCTGCGCGTGGAAGAATTTAAAAAAATCGTTGCCCTTCCCAACAATCAAAATTATACCCTGCTGTCCTTAGCCTTCGAATGCGGGTTTAACTCCAAATCTTCCTTTAACCGGAATTTTAAAAAATTTACCGGGCTGGCGCCATCTGAATATCTGAAAAGCTAATCCGCTGCATATGCCTGCGTATGTATCAGGTAATCAAGCGCACGGAGCTGCCGGGCTTTAAGGATTCATTAACAAAAAGCACCATTTTTAGAGGTGCCATCCTATTTGGTGGGGCGATTTGGGCCTGCGCGGCGCCCATATTTGCAAAAAAATCAATTCTTATCTTTTAAACTTGTTTTTGTGCAAATGAATCCGGCTGCTATCTGGTGGAGGGCGATCCTGCCTCTTTTTTTCCTGTTTTTGAATCAATCCCTGTTGGTGGCGCAAACGACCCAAACCCAATTCGTACGGGGAAGGGTACTGGATGATGTGACGCAGTTCCCGATAGGGGGTGCCACAATCACTGTTTCGGGCATCAGCCAGCCACAGGCCCTGTCTGATAAAGACGGCTATTTTACGCTGCATGTACCCCTGGGCCGTTATAGTGTTGTAGTTACGCATACCGGTTATGAGCCGCGTACAGCGCCCGAAGTACTGGTAACCGCAGGAAAGGAGGCGCAACTGACCATACTGCTGACCGAAAGGACCACGGTTTTAGATGAAGTAGTGGTACAAACGCGGGGTGGGCGTAACCTCAATAATGAAATGATTGCCGTTAGCGGTACGGTGTTCAACCCGGCAGATACCCGCCGTTTTGCCGGTGCTATCGGCGATCCGGCCCGTATGATCAGCGGGATGGCGGGCGTGGCCAACGCATCAGATGGCCGCAATGATATTGTGGTGCGTGGCAATTCACCCCTGGGACTTCTATGGCAGGTGGAGGGCGTAAATATTGCCAACCCTAACCATTATGGTTCCTTGGTAAGCACCGGCGGCCCGGTAAGTATTTTAAATGCCAACAGCCTGGCAAAGTCCGACTTTATTGCCGGCGCTTTTCCGGCGCAATACGGCAATGCCCTGGGTGGTGTATTTGATCTGCGGCTGAGGAATGGGAATGCTGAAAAAACCGAGATGGTCGGGGAGATCGGTTTTGCCGGTTTTGAGGCGGGCATCGAAGGGCTTTTTTCCCGGAAGCGCAAGGCATCTTACCTGGTGAACTACCGGTATTCCACCGTGGGGTTGCTACAGACGATCGGTTTTAATGTAGGTACGGGTTCCTCCATTCCGCAATACCAGGATCTGAGTTTTAAGATCCACATCCCGCTGTCGTCAAAAAACACCCTATCCTTTTGGGGAATGGGCGGCCCCAGTAAAATTGATTTCCTCGGAAACGAGGCCGACACTGTAAACAATAAAAATCTTTACGGCGCTGAAAACACAAATATATTCTCGCGGTTTTTTACGGGTATTGCCGGGCTTGGCCTGGAGACCAATTTCAGCCGGAAAACGTTTGGGAAACTGAGCATCGGTATAAACAGGGCCACGGAAAAAGGGCTGGCCGATTCAATCAGTGAACAAACCCGTGAAGCCTTCCGCACCGGAGAAAGCCGGTTCAATACCTCCCGCTATGAGATCGCATATACCCTGGCGCATAAATTCAACGCTAAAAGCAATCTGCTCTCCGGAGTTACGGTAACCGCACTTCAATACCGGCTGTTTGATAAACGGATCTATGGCAATTACGAAAGCGAAACCATCCAGATTGATGAAAATACCCATACCGCCTTACTACAGGCCTTCAGTCAGCTCAAACACCGGTTTACAGAACGGCTCACGTTAACGGCAGGCCTTCATTACCAGCAGCTAAGTCTCAATGGTGCGCATGCAATAGAGCCCCGTGCATCCCTGCAGTACGACCTGCCGGGCCGGCAAACGATCAGTGCGGCTTATGGAGATCATGCACAAATGCAAAGTCCTGTTATTTACTTTAAGCGGTCTTATGTGAACAACCAACCGGTGTATACCAACCGGAACCTGGGCTTTACGCGCAGCCGTCAGTGGGTATTGAGCTATGCAAACCGGCTGGCTTCATCCCTGCAATTAAAAGCGGAAGCCTATTATCAGCAACTGTCACATGCGCCGGTAACCCGTTACCCTTCCGGTTTTTCTATGTTAAACGAGGGCGGCGGTTTTGGGCTCATTTTAAAAGACAGCCTGGTTAATAAAGGCACCGGAGCCAATTACGGCCTGGATCTTACGCTGGAAAAAACCTTTAACCGCGATTATTATTTTTTAATTACCGGCAGCCTGTTCCAGTCGAAGTACAAAGGAAGCGACGGTATAGTGCGGAACACCACGTTTAATAACAACTATATTGCCAACATCCTTACGGGGAAAGACTTTCGCCTGGAGGGCGATCAGCATATTTTTTCTGTAAGCCTGCGGATGACGGTTATGGGCGGGCGCTATGCGTCTCCGGTTGATGAAAGCGCTTCAGCATCGGGCAGGGGTACCACCTATGATGAAGACCACAATCCCTACTCTATCAAACAGGCTCCGTACTTCCGCACCGATCTTAAGTTGGGCGGGCGCCGGAATTTTAAGCGCTCAACCCTGGAAGGCGGTGTTGACCTGCGCAATCTTACCAACCGGCAGAATCTTTTTGTACAGCTATACGACCGGAAAACGCAAAAAGTAGTGAACCAGTACCAGCCGGGCATCCTCGTTGTGCCTTATTTCCGGTTCACATTTTAAATCATCTTTTATTACCTATCAATAAATCAAACCGAAATGAAAAAAAGTATCCTCGTGCTGGCCGGCTTGGTCCTTGCAGGCACTCTTTCTATTCTTTCCTGCAGAAAACACAAAACCGAAAAATCTGCATTTGATAAACTATACGAGCGGGTGAACGATCCGCAAAACCATTATTTCTGGGAGCAGTTCCACAATGGGCGTATTGAAAATGTAAAAGCTGTTATTCAGCAGCTGGAGCAGCAATACCTGGAAGATTCTACCAACCTGATCGCCACTGCCCACCTGGGGTTTGCCCGGTTCTGGCTGCTGTCTGAAGGATTGCGGGGCGGCATTACACCGGAGGAGATTCCGGCGCATGTTGCAGCTGCCCGCAGGTTTTTTGCAAAAGCCTACGAGATGAATCCCAATGATAAACGGGTGCTGGGTTTTTTGGCGGATGCGGAGATGGCGCATGCCGGCATGATCCAATCCCAGGAGCTGCAGCAGCAGGGCTATGCCCGGGGATTGGAGTCGATCAACGCATGGCCGGAGTTTAATAAATTCACGATCGGGATCTCTTTTGCAGGCGCTCCCATACAGTCGCCGCTTTTTCAGCAGGCACTGGACTGGCAATGGACCACTTTGGAAGACTGTTACACCTCCACGGTAGACCGCTCAAACCCGGCGATCCAGGAGTTCATCAACCGCGATCTTTCCGGTCATAACCTGGGCAGGAAAAGGGCTTGTTACAACAGCTGGATTGCACCGCACAATATCGAAGGCTATTTTTTAAACATGGGCGATATGATTGTGCGGACCGGCGATGCGGCAACGGCCAAAAAAATATATGCCCTGGCAAAGGCCTCACCCAATTACAATAGCTGGGCATTTAAGGAGGTGCTGGAGAAACGGATTCAGCATGCCGAGCGAAACACCACCGTATTTTTAGATCCGGCCCAGCAGGGCATCGATAATGTGATCATTGCCAGTTCCGGCTATAACTGTTCGAGCTGTCATAAAATGAGTGCGGCCGACCAGGAGCACTTTAAAAACTACAATTGGGTCAATTATTTCAAAACAAGGGATATCTATTCGGTGAATGGGTTGAAGAACTGATAAGAGGTCTTTCCCGGAGGTATGTGATCAGGTATCGCACCGTCGGTTGCCGTACATGATCCTGCGGTGCCGTTGGTGTTAAGGAACATGTGGCTGAAATACCAACGGCTTTTGCAAAAGTATATTTCTGAAAAAGGATTTCGTTTATTAAATTGATGAATGGGAAAGACGATTATCTTACTTTACAGGATAGCCACTTTTGTAATCTATTTTATTGGCACAATAGTATCTTCCTTTTGCCAGACAAGATCGGACCGGGATTGGCTATTGAAAGATGTAAAAGGACTTCCGTTGCCTCCGGATAGCAATCAAATGCTGGCAACATACCCCTTGAGTTATGAGGCCCAGGTTATTACCTATCAGAACCTGCACGATGACCCCTCCAAAGAATTATATGTACCCGGAATTATAACGGGACGTTATGGAAATGGCAGAGTTTTAGTCGTGGGCAGCAATGCTTACCTGGAACCGCCGCTCATTCAAAAACCGGAGATTATCCGGTTCTGGAAAAACGTTTTTGACTGGTCCGGGGCATCCGGTGCCAATGCAGGATTTGAGATGCCTGGATTTGAAGGATTGGTTACGATAGCCCATGCAATGAACGTTTCTGCAGGTAGCCTGGATCCGCAGCGCCTGTCAGACAACAAAATCCTTTTTGTTACCAATGAGCCGGCCGATCAGTCATATGTGCAAAAGCTGGAGGCATTTGTAAAGAATGGAGGAACCTTAGTGTATGTATCCTCCCTTTTCGAGTATAATAAAAAGTCAGATAATTACATATTTGCAACAAAAATGGATAGTCTCCTGCTTAAGGCGGGTTTGTACCATTTGGCAAATCCGATCCATTCAGGATCAACGAATGATACGCTGCGGATTTCGGCTGTTCCAAAGTACCTGATCGTGGATAGCATTCTTTCGAATCTGGCAAACTACAGGTACTACGATCTGTTTTATCACAAAGGAGCAGAGGTGGTACCGTTGACGATTTTAAAATTGATCTTTTTCATGGCTCCCAGGGATGCTAAAGCATACCAGGACCTTTGCAAACTCATAGAGGACCCCGCTAATAAATATTCCGATACCGCCTCGCTGAAAAAACCATTGGTAACCGCTTACTGGCCGGACCTTTTTAAATATCTGAACCGGGTAAACAGGGATTACCTGGCTTATGAAAAGGACTCAACCTACAGGGCAACGACCAACGGGGAATTTCCTGGCACGGTGCCGGATAATGCTCCACGGATAACCAGGAACCTGCAGATCAGATTTTCCAATAAATGGAGTGGATTGCCGGAACCGGATAGCTCATTCAAGAGGTTGTACAGTACCGGGCTGTATGTAGCCCCGGGTGATATGGTAACGATTACATTATCGGATATAAAAGATACCTCCCGGCGGTTAATGGCACAAATTGGCATACATGATGATAATGTATCGGACGCAAATGAATATTACAGGAATCCGTTTAACCTGATAAGGACGTTTAACCTGGATAAGAAAGTATTAATGATCCATTCTCTATACGGGGGGCTTCTTTATTTCGGCATCCCCGTTACAGATAAAGGAAGTGTTCTTAATGTTACAGTTACCGGCGCAGTGGAAGCACCCTTTTTTCAGCTGGGGAAAACCACGGACAAACAATGGCTGCAAAAAGTGCGGCAGAACCCGGCTCCCTGGGCCGAACTGGCAACCGATAGAATCATTTTAACGGTTCCTTCGGATAGTATTCGCAAACTTGAGCATCCCCAAAAACTAATGCAGTTTTGGGATGAAGTAATGAACGCCAATGCAGACCTAGCCTTTATTTCAAAAGATCGCCCGCACCCGGAGCGGATCATTATTGATAATAATGTTAAATGGGGTGCCATGTATACCGTACCGTCAAAAATAGTAGCGCCCAACGATCGCAGTTTAAGCAGGCTATTGAATGAACAGCAATTGCGTGACTCCGGAAGCTGGGGGCATTTTCATGAACTGGGACACCGGCACCAGTTCGATGGTCTTGATTTTGATGATTTGGGTGAGGTGACCGTGAATTTGTATACATTGTATGTTTATCAAACAATCTTAGGTAAGGATGTTTATCACGCCAGGGATGGGTCCCCGCGGGATAGTATCCTGAAGGCAATCAAAGCATATATTGCGGCACCCGATTATGAAACCTGGAAAAGGGATCCGTTTTTACAACTCTTTACACTATACTATCCGATCATTGACGCTTTTGGCTGGGGGGCGATCAGGAACCTGAACCGTTCGTTACGGGCGCTTTACAATGAGCAATATGGTGGACGCAACCTTTCGGAGCTCTATAAAAAAACGAATGATGAGCGCCGGGACCAGTATTTTGTTTTACTTTCAAAAGCGATTGGAAAAAATCTGGATGCATATTTTGATAAATTAAGGATACCGGTTTCTGATCGTTCAAAACTGCTGGTCGCTGACTTGCCGGTCTGGATGCCCGATTTGTTCAAGTAATGGAGCAATCATTTCTAAAAGCAAAGATACTTTTTCCATGCCATAGTACCGGTCGTACCACGTACGGCTGAAGCGCCGGAGGCTTTGCAATCAAAGGGCTGCACATCAACAAACCGGATACTGCAGGCTCCTTTGTTGGTGTACGGCCACGCTTCAGGTTCATACGTAATACCAATAGCTTTTGCCGGCTGTTTGCTATAGCCGTGCGCACGCGGATATATAGTCGATAAATTGTAGTTTGCAGCTGTTTGATGAATCTTTGATAAAAAGCGGCTTGGCATGAAATGGTGGTTCGGTTTAATGATGGGTATGATCCTGTATTCCTGCAAAACGGGGAAGACGGCCTTTTACCCGTATAAAAAATTCAGCCCGCAGCAACTGCAATCCGATTACCGGCTTTTCCGGAAGATCCTGGAGGAGCGCCATCCTTCTTTATACTGGTATGCGGCCAAACCGGTTATAGACAGTGCGTTTGAAGAGGGGTACCTGCAGCTTAAGGATAGCCTCACCGAGCAGGAATTTCGTAAGGTGCTTACAAAAGTGGCGGCGCAGATCCGTTGCGGGCATACCTCCGTACGCGCCTCAAAAAAATATACGAAATACCTGGATACGCTGAAGAGAAAAGACATCTTCCCGGTGTATATAAAAACCTGGAATGATACGGTGGTGGTGGCCTATAATATTTTTAAAAACGATAGCAGCCTGGTACGGGGTGCGCTGATCGATTCCATTGGCGGCAAACCGGTAAAGATGGTGCTGGACAGCCTGCGGAGCTATATACCCGCAGACGGTGGAAACCGCATTGCGCAGGATCAGCGCCTGAGCACCGGTACCTATTTCGGCACCCTTTACACCTGGGTCTATGGCTGGCCAAAGGACCTGCGCGTCCGGTTCCGCGACAGTACCGGTATGCCGGGCGAACGCCTGATCCGGCCCTACCGCCCTCCGGTTGATACCAGCCGGAAGCATGTTGTTGCTTCGAAGCGAAAACAGCGGGAACCTCGCCGGAAGCGACTGCAGGAGGAGCGATCACTGACGATTGACAGCAGCGGCCGCTTTGCCGTAATGGAACTGAACAGCTTTTCTGAAAAACTAAAACTACGATCGTTTTTCCGGCAATCCTTCCGGAAATTGAGCCGGCAAAACGTACAAAACCTGGTGGTGGATCTGAGAAGCAACGGCGGAGGGCGGGTCAGCAATTCCAACCTGTTTATGAAATACCTTAGCAACCGGCCGTTCAAACTAGCCGATTCGCTGTATGCGCCTGCCCGCAGGTCTGCCTATAGTAAATATATCAGTAACGATTGGGCGCTGAAGTGGTTTATGTGTTTGGCCACCCGTAAAAAGGCCGATGGCCGGTTTCATTTTACCTGGTATGAGAAGCATTACTTCCGTCCCAAAAAGAACAATCATTATGAAGGTTCGGTATACCTGTTGAGCGGCGGTAATTCCTTTTCGGCCACTTCGCTGGTAATGGGTGGTTTAAAGGGGCAGCAACAGATAACCATATTGGGCGAACCTACCGGCGGCGGCGCCTATGGCAACAGCGCGTTACTGATCCCCGATGTAACGTTGCCGGTTACCAACATACGTTTCCGGCTGCCCTTATTCCGGATGGTGCGGGATAAGAACCTGCTCAAAGACGGACAGGGCGTGCAGCCGGAAATCTTTGTGTTGCCCACTATTAAGGATATCCGCCAGGGGCGGGATTATAAAATGGAAAAAGTAAAGGCGCTGATCAACAAGAAGTAGATAGCCCCACGATTTACCCTGCATTTTCTGACGATTCTTTCAGGTTCAATGCAACTGCAATGTTGTAGTAATCCTTTGAATGTCGTTGTTATACCTGGCAAGGGTATTTACGGTTGAACCGTTGTTTTATCCGTTTAAAAGAAAATCTGTTCGCTTCCGGCCGGATAAAATTTTATGCCGGCAATAAGCGTATCAATTTTACAGCGTAATTAAAAACATAACGCTAAAAATCAGAAATAATGAAAACGGTAATCATGGCTATATTCCTTTCCGGCTTGCTGGCAGTAAGCTGTACCAAAAAGAAAAATGATATTGTTGCTACGCCAGATCCTCCGGCAGGCAGGCGCATAGCACAGATGATTGAAACATATGCGGATAATACCAAAAAGACAGAAACGTTGACCTACGATGCAAAAGGGCGGCCTGCAGTTTATACCACAAACAGCCGGAAGGAGGTTTTTGATTTCCAGTCCGCGTCCAGGCTCTTGGTTACCTCATATAAGTTACCGGAAAATACACTGGAAAGAACCATCGAATGTACCCTCAATGATAAAGGAGCTATTACAGAAATGCGCTTTAAAAACACTTCAGATGTAATTACGTACACGTATCAGTATGCCTATAATGCAGAAGGGTATACTACATGGGTAAAAGGTTCTGGTTCCTCCAATGACTGGTATGAAATAGTGCCGGAAATAAAAGACGGAAACTATATACGCGCAAAGGAAACGTTTAGCTCTGGAGCGGTTTATGATGATGCATACACATATGGATCTGCATCCAATACCCTGTATAAAAGTTATTTTGGTTACTGGCCCGTGGATGGTTTGTTTGGAAAACCATCGAAAAATCTTTTACTGGAAGCAAAAGGATTTAAATCGAATGGCGATCTGAATTCACATATAAAGCGAAACTATACCATTACGGCTGAGGGGTTTGTTAATAAATACATCATCAATTATATGTTATCCGGCGAGTCGTCAGTTGTTGAAATCACGTATGAATAATCGCAGAAAAAGGACCTGTAGAATCATTCCCCTGGAAACGCAAAATTTGGATGAACAGAACGTTCACCGCAACCTCAGGCGTTCATACCTGGGGTTTTTCTCGTCCGGTATCCGCTTCAGCTGGCCGGGGTGCAGTGCGGCACGTTTAAAACGCGTCCTCTATTTTATATACCCACGCATAAGGACTGGGATTGTTGGCCGGCGTAACCTGCGGTGCATGAATGGTAATGCCGCCCGTGGCCGACCGGAAGTTTACCGTTCCCGCAACGCCCAGCAGCCGGATACGGGATGCTTTTTGAATGCCTTTTACCGTTAGCTGTTCTTTCCAGGTAGTGGCAATGGCATAAAGGGTGTTTCCCTTCCTGGTAAAACGGATGGTGGAATCGGTTTGTTTGGGGGCGGCAATCCATGCAGTAGTGCCGTAGATGGCATCACCGTTCACCTTCAGCCAATCGCCGATATCTTTCAACCGTTGCTGCATGATCACGGGTATGGTACCGTCCGCTGCGGGTCCGATGTTGAGCAGCAGGTTGCCTCCGCGTGAAACGATGTCAATCAGCATATGCACCAGGCTTTTGCTGCTTTGGTATTGCTCCAGATTTTCATTGCGGTTGAAACCAAAGGACTCGCCAATGCCCCGGCATTCTTCCCAGGGTTTGTGCAAACCGGCATTGCCCTTTCCATATTCGGTTGAATTAAACGTACCGTAATGTTTATTGCCGGTTCCCCAGCGATCGTTGGTGACCACGGTATTTTTTACAGGAGATTCATTATACAGCCAATGAATAAAAGAACGGCTTTTCCATACCGTATCGGAATGGTCCCAGTCGCCGTCGGCCCAGATCACATCCGGCTGATAACGGTTTACCAGGTCCTTTAACTGCGGCAACATACGCTGGTCTACATATGTTGCAACATCTGTTTTATATAAAGGATTGTACCATTCGTACAGCGAATAATAAAAGCCCATATGCAGGCCCGCATCTTTTACGGCCTTTGAAAGATCTCCGGCCAGGTCCCGGTGCGGACCTGCGTCCACGGCATTCCAGTTCCAGGATTCGCGGCTGGGCCAAAGCGTAAAGCCGTCATGGTGCTTACTGGTAAGTACTACATATTTTGCCCCGGCGTCTTTAAAGAGCTGCGCCCATTTTGCAGGCTCAAACAGCTCCGCTTTGAACAAAGGGGCAAAGTCGGGATATTTAAAATCAGGTCCGTAAACCCGGTTCTGGAAGGCTACAAATTCTTTATGAATGTTCAATTTGGTATTGTTCAGCCGCTCCCAGTACCATTCTGCATAGTTACTGCCAAAACCATCGGCATTCGAATTAGTTGCCCAGGCCGGAACGCTGTACAGACCCCAGTGGATAAAGATCCCGAACTTGGCGTTGGTATACCATTGCGGTACGGGTCTCGATTCCAGCGACTCCCAGGTAGGCTGGTATGGCTGGCTGCGGGCTGTAAAAGCAATCAGTATGACTGTAAGCAGGACGAATGTTGAGCGGATCCTTTTCATACCGGCAAGTTAACGAACCGTTCTTAAATGCGAGCATTTGAATCCCGATGGCTATCGTATATGCGTCAGGTTAGCATAAAAAAAACTGCATCAGCCGCATAGCGGCGGGTGAGTATTGTAAGAGCGGGTTTTAACCCGTCTCGCCATCTACGCAATGGGCCGAGAGCCGTCAGCTCGATATATGCACCGTGCCCATGGCACTTTCATCTGTTTTTCGCTGCCAACGTCGCGCTGAAGCACGACGTTATGAAATCTATCCGAGGCTATGCCGCTTAAATACTTTAATAGTGCAGGTTTGCTGGCGTGCGCATATCCTCTTAACCTGACGCATATGTGCGGGCTATCGGGAGCGGAAATATGGGAATGATCAATGGTGAACAGATCGTCGGGTATTAAAACGGATCTGATTGAAACGTTAAGCCAGGAACCCGGAACGGCATTCAGCCTTCAGCATTGAAGCGAAGCATCAAACGGGTGTGCGTGAAACCTCGAGCCCGGTGCTAAAACGCCAACGGGTACCGCCGGCAGGCATCTGCATAAATGGCCTTGTACGCATGGTAGCGGGCCATTGTGAATACGATCGCCAGGGTGCAAAATGCCGCCATAGCCAGGTTAAACCAGGGCGTATGGTTGATATCAATTTCAAGCCCGTTCACGGCCAGGTTAAAATAAAGGTTGGGCACCTGGAAAAGCCCTACAAAAACGGTAAAGCTGCCGGTATGTTTTAGCGTCAATAATTTTTGGGACGGGCGTTTAAAGCGGAGCTGTACAAAAACAATGGCGGCAATACTGAAGCAAAATAAAAAAATGCAATAAGCGCCATACAGCTGAGCTGCATTTTTGATGTTGAAAAGGTAAACCGGGCTGATCAGCAGCAAAAAGGCCAGCAGCGAAAGCGCTATTTTCGGAAACGTAAAGTATGCTTTGAAAAGCCGGAATTCTTTCTGCCGGCAGGCCTTGCGTGCGGCTTCTTCCCGCTGCCGGATCACATTTGAAAACCCGGAAATACCAAAGGCGCTATACACGCGGTGAAGCGCCTTGTCAAAATCTGTTTTCGGATCGGCGGCCATATCGGTTTCGATGCTTTCTGCAAGATGATCTACCAGTTCCTGCCGGAGGTCATAATAATGCACCCCTTTTTTCTGGCAGAACCGATCCAATGTTTGTATTTGTTCGTTTGTGAGCATGGTCAGGAATTTTTTTTCATAAATGCAAGGGGATATTCCCTTCTTGCTTTTGCATACATCTTTAGTACTGCCTGATACCGGGCAATGAATATAAATACATAGATCATTGTTGAGAAAACGATAGTACCGGCTTCAATACCAGGGCTAATCAAAACGGAAGTGTTTCTTTTCGTGATGCTATATCCGTTTAACAATAGTATTGCCAGAAGCCCGATGTTACGGCTCAACGATCGCCGTTTAACGCCTGATAGCAAAAGTAGGGGCATACCGGAACGGCCGGGTTGAAGCAGTATCCCCGATACGGTCAATAAGCAGATGAACGCAGCAAGCAATAGATATGCCTGGCGCATCTGCAATAACAAGTGCCCACTGGCATTGGCATAGGGCAGGAAAAAACAGACGGCTATTACAATGGTAAGGATAATCTTAGGGGGTGTAAAAAAAGACCAGAAATAGCTGCGGTGGCTCCGGGTATAGGCATCCTGCGTGCTTTCGGTCTTTGCTGCTACAATGGAACGAAAACCGTTTTCTCCAAATGATTCAAAAACACGTTGCACCAATAACGGGAAATCGGTATCGGCCTGCTGTTGCATTTCCTGTTCTATTTCCGTAGCCAGGTGATCCACGATCTCCATCCGCAGGTCGTAATACCGAACGCCCTTTTGCTCACAAAACTGGTCAAGAAATACTATTTGTTCGTCTGTAAGCATCGTCGGTTATTGATGAAACAAAAAAGGATAATTGTTTTTGGCTGCCTGGTAGTCCTGGTCTTTTAAGTGCTGATGTGCCAACTGGGCGGCCGTGGTAAAAAGCATAAAAAAGGGCAACAGCGCAAGGCCGGCCGGATGAACCGGGGTTACCGTAGTCATTTTTAAAACATATCTGCCAACAATACAGGTTTGGAACAACACCGGTAACAGTGCAATGAACAATGACGGATGCGAGTAGGTACTCAGTTTTTTATCAGGTGCGGGATGCCGCTTTCTAAAAGAGAACAGCAGCCAACCATTGAATACCATCCACCCTGCAACGTATAATATGCCTGTTAGCATTGCTGCCCGGGGAGGCAGGCAATACAACGGTAACACCATTGCCAGGTAAAGAAGCAGGAGTTTCAGGATCCTTTGTTTGGTAAAGTACCGCCATTCCTTTCTGGGATCATAATTAAAACCTGCGGCCTCATTCAGCAATACCAGTTCCTTTTTGGAAAACCGGCGTACCGTTTCGTCAAAAGCCGCTTCAAATGATAATGAAGGGTTGCTGTTCATTTTCTGCTCCAGTATTTCAGAAACATGATCTACCAGCTCCTGTCGTATATCATAATAGGCCACTCCGTTTTCCCTGAAAAAGGCATCTGTTTTCTGTATCTGCTCCTTGTTCAGCATCCTCAGGCCAGTTTGGGGTTAAAGATCAGCTGCAGGGTATTTTTAAAGGCCTCCAGTTCGATCATGGACCTGGCCTGTTCTTTTTTGCCCGATGCTGTCAGCGAATAATATTTACGTACCCGGTTCCCAAGATTTTCCATTTCCACCTCCAGGATCCCTTCTGCTTCCAGCCGGTGCAACAGGGGATACAGGGCACCTTCGGTAATCTTTAATTCTCCTGCTGTAAGCGCTTTTACTTTTTGGGTCATCTCATACCCGTACATCCGTCCGTTTTCTTTTAGCAACTTTAGCAGGATGGGCTCGAGGCAGCCTTTGTATAAATTGGATTTGTTCACAGTAATCGATTTCTTATATAAAGATACATAAGTAATCGATACATAAGTATTTTAGGTATTTAATTTTTCGAAAGTATTTACGGCCTGTATTTTGGCTTCCTGCCGCTTTGAGGTATTAAAAAGCGGTTGACAGGGCCAGCAGCATTTCCACACGGGTGCCGTTTGCCATGCCCTGCGCATCCTTGAGGTCCGTTATCTGTACCGGCTTAAACACCTGGTGCTCGCTGTTGAAGGATTCGATCCGTTTCAGGGTAATATCCATCCCGTGCGATTTGCGGTTAAAATTAAGCTGCTCCTTATTTTTCCGTGCGGCGGCTCTTCCGATGCCGTTGTCTTCAATCGTCACTGACAGCATTCCCTGCATTTCAGCGATCACAATCTTAAGCTGTCCCGGGCGTGCAGCAGGCAGCAATCCATGAAGAATGGCATTTTCCACAAAGGGCTGGATGATCATAGCCGGAATTTCGATGGTGTCCGTGTCTACATTTTGCACATCAATGGTATAGGTAAAACGCTGGTCAAAGCGCAGTTGTTCCAGCGCCACATATATTTTTATCACTTCCAGTTCATCCTTCAGGGCTATTTTTTTTGACCGGGAATGATCGAGTGTTAACCGCACCAGGCGCGAAAATTTGGTGATGTACTGGTGGGCCTGGAGCCGGTCGTTGGTATTGATAAATGAATTAATGGTATTTAATGAGTTGAATATAAAATGCGGATTCATCTGCGTACGCAGGGCCTTATGCTCCAGCTCGTTTAACCGTATTTCAAAATCACGCCGCAGGCGGCTTTCATTTTTTACTTGTGCAATACGCCATTTATACAAGGCGAAGATGATTAAAAATGCTGCCGATAAAACCAGCAAACGAAATTGCCAGGTTGTCCAGAAGGCCGGTGTTATCGAAAACTGCACCGGGTTGGCTGCTGCAAACCAATGCTTCCCGTTTACCGATGCTTCTGCAAGGAACTGGTAGTTGCCGGCCGGAAGGTTGGTGTACCGTGCCTGCCGCTCTTTGAAAGCATTGATATATGCCGTATCAAACCCTTTCAGCCGGTACCGGTATCGGACGGCGTTGCCATTGCGATAGTTTACGGTTAGGTAGTGAAACACCAGGTTGTTTTGCTGGTGTTCAAAAACCAGGGGCCGGCTGTTGTTCAGCGTACCCCATACCTGGTTGCCCGCCTGCAAACGGGTGATGTATACATGGGGCGTATAGGATTTTCTTTTAAGGCCTGCCGGATAAAAATGATTGAATCCCGTTTGTGTGCCGATGAATACTTCCCCGTCCGGTGCCAGGTAATAGGATGATACCCGGTGATTGCTTTGTATAAGCCCGTCGTTTTCATCAAAAACGGTGAGGGCTCCTGTTTGTGGGGCATAACAGGCCAGTCCCCGGTTGCCGATGATCCATATATTTCCTTCGAGATCCTTTAAAAGCCCTATCACATATGATGTTTCGAGTCCGGAACGTTTATCGATGGTTGTTTTTATCTGCAGTGTTTGCGGATCAATGATATAAACACCATAATAACCGCAGGCATAAATCATCCCGCTGGCGTCCTGCTCCACGGCAAAAATATTGTTGTCCTTTTGTGAGCCCGGCGGCCGGATGGTGTATAAACGGTCTTTTTGCCGGTCGTAATAACTCAATCCCCGCCCCTGCGCAAACCACCAGTTGTCTGAGCGGTCTGCAAAAAAATGCGTGGTATAACCATTCACGATCTGCTTGAGTGTTGGATGGCTGGCAAATGTCTGGAGCCGTCCGGTGAGCGGGTTAAGCATATAAAACTGGGCGCCGGTTGCCACCAGGAAATTGCCGTTTTTATCGGAGGTGATCCTGTGGAACTCGCTGCTTAGGTTTTCATTGCGCAGCAGGTCAGAAAACGCAGTTTTTTCAATAGCTCCGCCGGGAAGCATTCTTCCGAGGCCCGAGCCAAAGGCCCCGATCCATAACCGGTTCCGCTGGTCTGGAATAATTGCGCGCAGCGTGCGGGGCATTAGGGGTCCGGCACCTTTATCGTAGTAGGGATAGATTGTGCTGGTTGCGTTATCCCGGTTCCATTTGATCAGGTATCCATTTGTGCCGATCCACATTTGCCCCCCGGGATCCTGGTAAAAACAGTTCACCACATCTTTATACTTTTTCCCGTGGCGGTCAGAAAAGGATAATACGGACGCCATCGCCGGAGGTTCAAGGCTGGTATAGGAAACCCCGTTGCTGTGCAGGGCAAGGATTCCTGTGCGGGTGATCATTACCCGGCGGATAAAATTACCCTGAACAGACGATAGATCATCCGGGTTATTGATATACTGTACCGCCGTTTTTTTCCGGACATTTAAAATATACAACCCGTGATAGCGTGTGCCCATGGCGTATTCCTCGTCGTTGATCTTTGCTATTTCACTGCCATATCCTGTGATCTTTTCTCCTTGCTGCGTACGCCAGTTGTTGACAAGCTCTGTTTTCCCGGACCGGATATTCATCAACATCACCGTATCTCTTGCCAGGCTGCAGGCCAGCCATTCATCATTGTTTACCCGGCACAAACTCCATGCATTGTGGTACGGAAACGTGCGGATCAGCAATTCTTTTGAAACATCCACCATCAGCGTTTCTCCGCGTACGCCCAGCAGCCAGATATCTTTTTCCACATTACTAACGGAGAGTACCTCTTTATAGGGTTTAAGGATCGCCGACAATTTGTTCAACGGACGTATCCGGCCGTCCTGCTGTACAAGGAATGCACTGTCCCAGGTAAGCAAAAGCAGGCCCGATGGGCTTTCCCGTATAATCGTTACTTTTCCAAGGGGCAGCTGATCCGGATTGGGGAGGGTAGCAAAAATAGAGGCGTTTTCGCTTTTGTATTGCACGCCGGCCGGCGTTGCAATCCACAACGTGCCGCGGCCGTCGCAATAAATAGCTTTGATACGGCTGTTACCGATGCCGCTTTTGTTATAGGAGGTATAGCTGTCAACCTGTACGCCATCAAAGACGTTTACCCCCTCATCGGTAGCCACGCACAACCGTCCGAGACGATCTTCACAGAACTGGATTCCCTGGTCGCTAAGCAACCCGTTTGTACTATTCAGGTGTCTGAAACTAAGTGTTTGTGCTGTCAGGCGGCTCTGAGAAGTACAACAAAGCAGTATAAGGATGATGAGGCGCACTTTGTTATAAAGAGGGTGTAAAGTTAGTTCATCGGGTTCGGTTGATCAAAAAACCCGGTCCGGTTTTGTTAACCCATATGCCTGTTTTGTTAAGTCAAATGCCGTCCTGGTTATATTTGATGCATCTTTACAAAAAACATGGAATGTTCATTTCCTGTATCAAACGATTATTAGCGGGATTATGGTTCACCCTTTTTACAGGTGTCGCCGCGTTTGCACAAACAAAGGCGGATTCCTGGCAGCGGGTATCAGAGCAGGGTAAGGGAACGATTACGGTTCTTTGGGATGAAATAGAGCCGTTTATTTACCGGGCAAAGGACGGAACACTGATTGGCGTGGAATATGAGCTGATGGAAGGGCTCAAAACCTTTTTAAAGAACCATTACCAGGTACAGCTCGAAATCAACTGGAAAGAGGTCAGTGATTTTGAAAAAATTTATCCGCTTGTAAGGGATGCAGACCAGCCGGGGGTTTTTGCTGTGTCCTACTATTCTATAACAGATGAGCGCAAGAAGGATGTGCGCTTTTCTCCGCCCTATATGCCGGACCTGAACGTGCTGGTGACGAATAACCAGGTGCCTGTATTCGAAAGCCGGGAAGACTTTCGCACACAGGTGCGGTCATTGCGCGGGTATACCCAGCGGGGCACTACTATGGAAACCGATCTCCGGCAATTACAGGCACAGTATTTTCCCGCGCTGCCGGTTGCGTATGATACGGATGATTATGCTATTTTGAAGCGGGTATCACAAACCCCGCAGTCGATGGCGTATGTACCCGTTACCATTTACGTGGTGGCCCTGCAAAGAGGTTATAAGATCAAGCGTCAGCGGTTGTTTGATATACACCGCGAGGGATTTGCGGCCATATATCCGAAGCACAGCGATTGGGAAACGCCGGTAACTGCTTATTTTAACTCCGAAGAATGCAAAACCCTGGTTACATCACTGATCCGGAAATACCTGGGAGAAGAGGTAGCCGCCATCATCCTGGGGGTATCGGAGGCCGGGGGCGATAACGGCAATTCGGATGATATCAGCTTACTGACCAAGGAACGTGAAATTGTAACCCACCGGCTGATGGATGCTGCGGTGGAGCTGGAACGGCAGCGGTCGTACCGGAACAGAATGTTATTGCTATTGGGTTGTTCGGCGGTGTTTATACTGCTGCTGTATACAAGGTTCCGTACAAAGCAACGGCTCAACAGTGCGTTAAAACAGCGCAATCAGCTGATCAGTACACAAAATGCGCAGATCGACCAGATGAACCGCAGGTTGCAGTTAAAAGTATTGCAAACGCGTATGAATCCGCATTTTTTGTTTAACTCCCTGAATGCGATACAATATTTTGTTGTTGAGGAAGACAAACGGCTGACGCTCCAGTACATTAAGCGCTTTTCCGGTTTTTTAAGAAAGCTGATCCAGTTTGGAGATGAAACGGTTATTACAGTGGCCGACGAAATGGCCCTGCTGAAAGCCTATCTCTGGCTGGAGCAAAGCCGTTTCCCTGATCTTTTGGAATATGAAGTGGCCGAAGCCGATGCCGCCTCCGGTCAGCAGGTACTTCCGCTGCTTACACATGCCATCGTGGAAAAACAGCTGTATAAACGGCTCCTTAACCAGGGCGTACCGGGCAAACTCCATGTGCAGTTTCATCCCGGAGCAGATGTGCTTACCATAGTGATAACGGTAGCCGCAACGGGTAATGCATTGCCGGAAGCCTACGTGAATGATGCGGGTATACAAAACGAGAACGCATTGTTGGAAGAACGCATCCGGCTTTTTAACAAGCATAACAAGCGCAAAATATGGGTAACAACCGAGGAACAAGCAACCCTCAGTACCACCACAATTACGATTCCCCAGCCGCTGTTTGAGCCGGTAGCGGATGGGGCACCATTTTCATAAAACCTGAATCCAATGAAGTACAAAGCGATTATCGTAGAAGATGAAATTAAAAACCGCAATTTCCTGGAGAGCCTGGTTACAGAATTCTGTCCCGAACTTTTTATCGGTGGCATGGCGGCAACGGTAACGGATGCGGTCCGGATGATTGAGCAGGAGCAGCCGGATATTGTTTTTATGGATATTGAACTGCAGCCGGGAACCGGGTTTGATGTGTTGAAAGCGCTCCGGCAGCATCATTTTCAGCTCATTTTTATAACCGCCTACGATCATTATGCCATAAAGGCCATAAAGTTCAGCGCAATCGATTATATTCTGAAGCCTGTAGATATTGAAGAGTTGCAGACCGCTACACAAAGAGCCGTGGAGGCCATCCGCAAGCGGCAGGAGAGCAGCATCGGGCTGCTGATGCAGAATCTTAACCGGATGAAAGCGCATAATTTTTCCATCAGCCTTTCTACATCTGACGGGGTGGAGTATGTACAGTTGGAAACGATCATACGCCTGGAGGCCAGTGGCCCCTACACAACCTTTTTTATTAAGGGCCGTGATAAAATTATGGTGAGTAAGAACCTGAAAGAATACGAGCTGCTCTTAACCGATCATGGCTTTTTGCGGGTGCACAATTCGCATATGATCAATTTAAAGGAGGTACGGAAAATGATTAAGACCGACGGCGGCTACGCCGTTATGAGCGATGCTTCCATGATTGCCATTTCGCCTAAAAAGAAGGAAGAATTCCTGCAGCAGATGGCGCACCGGCTGGTATAAAAAAAGGCTGGAACGAACCGTTCCGGCCTGGCGGATAAGGAAAAAGGTGCTTCAGGAAAGTTCTTTGGAAAACCGGGCAACAGGGGCTGTATGGGTATTGCCGGAATTGTGTTGCTGACGCACATCCCGGAGGCCTGCTAAAAGCCGATGATAAGCCGCGGGGTTCACCGGTTTAAAAAACTGGATCAAACGGTTACGGCCGCCGGTTTTTAAGCCCATATCTTTCATCAGTTGGTCCAGGTGCTGAAAATTAAACGGCGCTATGCAAAGACCGCTGAATTCCGTGGCTACCGGTCTTACTCGTTTCTTCCATTGTTCTATGACGGCCCGTTCTTTTATGATTTCACTGTGTACCGGCAGCTGGATGTTGCCGCTTACGTATTCAACCAGCCAATTGGCCGCAATTTCCGAGGTAAGCGTGGAAAAGAGGCTGGAATTAAATCCTACAAATCCCAGCAGCGGCAGGTTGGGACTGATAATGTTCCGGTGGAGCATAAACTGCCCGTTTTCGTTGCAGATCAGCCGCTGGTAATCACCATTCAGAAAGGGAAGGCGCTGCCGGAAACCGGTGCCCATTACTACCAGGTCGGGTCGGATGGTGGCCCCGTTTTTCAGCAGCACCCCGTTCCCGGAAAACGCCTCGATCTCTGTACAGAGGGCCTTTATTTTCTGCTGTCTTACTTTTTCGTAAAAGCCTTCAGGTGCAATTCCCAGGCTGCAACTTACCTGGTCTTCGATCCGGTGCGCAGGCAGCATGCCGCATTGTTTAAGATGGAACTGCTTTTTTAACAACAGCTCCACACCGCGCCACTGCATCCATACCAGGGGTTTGCCAATGCTGTGCAGCAACTTCTGAAAGGCCGTTTGACGATAGGAGCGGAAGAAAGCTTCGGAGAAGCGCGAAAACAAAAGGTATTTAAGGTTAACCTTTCCTCCAAAAAAGCGGGGCACTTTCCATTGCGCCTTCCGGTATAACAAAGTACAGGATGCTGCGGTGTCGGCGGCATGGGTGGCAATATCCGTGGCTGATTTTGCAAAGCCTACCACCGCAACATTCCTGCCCTCCAAAAGGGCAGTGTTGCTGATCTCCGAGCTGTGCAGGATCTGCCCCCCGGCTGCAGTAAAGGCCTCCATACCGGGGAAAGGCGGCAGGTATTTTTCATGAAAGGTACCCGTACATACCACCACAAAGCTGAATGTATAATTTTGTACACTGCCCGTGCCTGTATGTACCGCCTGCAGCTGCCAGCCATCCTCGTTGCAGGTCATATCCAGCACCTGCATGTTGAAGAAGATAGAATCGATGATGCCAAAGTGCTTCGCATAGTTATGAAGGTATTCATTCATTTGCTCGCCGGAGGGCCATTCATGATAATGATCTGGCATGGGGAAATCGGTATAGGCATATTCGTTTTTTGTGGTTTGGGTGGAAACGTTTACATAAAACCGGTTCCGGTCCCAAACGCCTCCAAGGGCGCTGGCTTTTTCCAGTACCACCACTTTATAACCGCGTTCCCGGAACGTTTTTGCGGTGGTAAGGCCACTGATACCGGCGCCGATAATTCCTATTGTTTGCATGCATTGATTATTTGATGGTTGACAATGGGGCCGGATGTTTTGATCCGCCCGGTAAAAACCCCCTCCCGGCCTGGCCGGAGAAGGGGTTGCAGATGGGATGCCGCTTTATTTTTTTGCCACGCTAAACCCGCCTTTATTAAGGCCAAGCTGATCATCTTTCCAATTACCTTCCATGGCATTGAAGGCTGCATTTAAGGTGGCGGAGGTGGAGTAACTTATGTCGGCGCCGGTCTTGTACGTGGTCTTTACCATGTTGTTCTGAAGGGTGTAACTGCCTTCTGCCTTTACAGCCTTTGCCGTATCGGCATTGCCGGAGTAAACCCGCACGGTACCATTCGACCGGAAGAGGAAGGAATAAAAAAGATCGGGATTGTTATTCCCCAGTCCGTAATTCCCCGCCCAGTAACCTTCAACAGTGGGGGGTGGCGGTGCTACGGCTTCTTTGCTTTTTTTACAGGACGCGAAAAATGCAACGGATAACACGGCGGCACATACCAGCATCGGAAACTTCATTTTTTTCATGATAAGATTTTTTTAAGTGAATGATAAGGGTTCTTTTAACGAAACCGGGTGCAAGATATCGGCCGCCCGCCTGCGGCAAAAGGTGCAGTTAACAGGGTGCTGACTTTAATTAATCAACTGCTCAAATGGCTGAATATTTAAAATGAAGGGGCCGTAACGGACAGGTGTAAGCAGGCGTATGCCTGGGCGCATTGCCTGCTGCAAATCGATATCATAAATGAAGATTTGTGTAGAAAAAAATACAGGGAGTATCGCAGTAACGCCCGGCGGTATCGGTCTTAATAGATCATAAACCCATCAGCATCTTTCCAGAAAGGAAATTTTGAGCGCACTTCTTCCAGTGTTGTTTTGTGAAGCGTGATGGTAAACAGGTCTTCCTCATCCGCCTTATGATACAGGATCTCGCCCAGGGGATCAATCACCATACTGTTTCCGCTGTAATAAATACCATTGCCATCTTCACCCACCCGGTTTACACCCACTACATAACATTGGTTTTCGATGGCGCGGGCCTGCAGCAATGTTTTCCAGGCCAGGCTCCGCCGCTGCGGCCAGTTGGCCACGTTGATGAGCAGATCGTATTCCGGCTGCACCGGTGGTTGATGAGATGCATTGCCGGTATGTTGCCGGGCCCAAACCGGGAACCGGAGATCATAGCAAACCTGCAGGTTGATCTTCCAGCCATTTACGGAAGCAATCATCCGTTTATTGCCTGCTGTATAATGCTGATCTTCCCCGGCAAAAGCAAAGCGGTGGCGTTTGTCGTACAGCCCGTACTGTCCATTGGGCAGCATCCAGATCAACCGGTTAAAATAATCGGTTCCCTCGCGAATGATCAGGCTGCCGCATAAAATGACCCGGTGCGCCGCCGCCATTTCCTGCATCCATTGTACGGTGGGGCCGTCCATGGTTTCCGCCAGCAGTTCCGGCTGCATGGAAAACCCGGTAGAAAACATTTCCGGAAGAACAACAATCTGTGTTTTTTCTTTAATGCGTTCTATCTTCTGCTGCAGCATGGCGCGGTTGGCCGCTTTATCTTCCCAATGAAGCTGGGTTTGTATCAGGGTAATCGTTAAGGACATACCAGGTATAAAGTTCGGTTATTTTGAAGAAAGCCGTGCTTCTTCCTCTTCTTTTTCCAGCTGGCGGCTGGTTTTACGGCTGCCGTCGTGACTATAACCCGGCGGGCCAAACAGATAACCCATCCGTTGTTTCCAGGTAAGTCCGCTCTGTGCAACGTCTTTAAAAACCTGTATCCACTCATGAAAAATAATGGTAAACGCATTGGGGTTTTCCAGGTTGTGGGTAAGCCCGTATTGGATGGGGGCGTACTCTTTTTCAGAAAGCTCTTCCTGGAAGGTGCCAAAGAACTTATCCCAGATGATGAGGAACATGCCCATATTTTTATCCAGGTACCTGGGGTTGGAGCTATGATGCACGCGGTGATGGGAGGGGGTGACCAGGATTTTTTCCAGCCAGCCCAGTTTGCCCACCAGTTCGGTATGCACCAGGGTACCCCATATTTGTGTGGCCGAATACATAAACAGGATATCCAGCGGGCGAAAACCGACCCAGGCCAGCGGAATAAAGAAAATAAACCGGTACAGGGGCTCAAAAACCGATGACCGGAATCCCACGCTGAAATTGAACTGTTGAGAGCTGTGGTGGGTAACGTGCACCGCCCACAAAAAACGAATGGTATGGTCCAAACGGTGCAGCCAGTAATACACAAAATCTTCCAGGATCAGCAGCAGGAGCCAATAGAGCACCGCGTTACTGAGCGGTTGAACAGCACTGTGATTGGCCACCAGCGTCAGCACCCATAAATAGGAAAGTTTGAACGCCATATCAATCGTCCCGTTGGCAAGGGTCAGGTAAATATTGGTGAGCGTATCTTTTAGCGTATAGGTTTTTTTATGAAAATGAAAATTAGACAGCAGGATCTCCGCTCCGATGATAATGATGTAAAAAGGAGTGGAGAATAATAGCAGTATTTGTTCGTGGTAACTAAAACCGTTCATGGCAATCGTTATTGGATGGTATGCAGCAATGGCTGAAACAGCTCCGGCTCATATCCTCTCTGGATGAGGAAAACAGCCGTTTTTTTCATTTTTATAAAACGGTTACGTTCTCCTTTGAGACTGTTCCATTTTTGCTGCAGTAATTCGGTCAGGGTTTGCTCGTACGCTTCTTCATCAATTTCCTTCATCCCGGCTTTAATGCAATAGGGGCTCACCTGTTTTTGCTGCAAGGTCGCTTTTATTTTATTGCGGCCCCATTTTTTCTGCCGGAAATGCCCTCCGGCAAAAGCTTTTGCAAAACGCTCTTCGTTTAAATAACTTTCTTCAATAAGGGCGGCAATGATCGCATCATGTTCCTTTTTCCACACGCCCAGTTCAAATAATTTGTTCACCACATCCTGATGGCAGCGTTCGCTGTATGCACAATAATGCTGCAGTTTCTTCAATGCCTGTTCAGGCGAAAGCCGGATATTTGAAGATGCCTGTTTCATTCCTATTCTTCCAGCCGTGCTGTGCAGCCAAATTCGTTTTTCAGGTAATCATCATAATGATCGGCCTGCTCAAAAAGATGCCGGAACTCCTCAACGCCCGATTCACGCGTCATATCCAGGTCGTATAATAGGCGGCTCAGTACAATATTGTTTTTGTTACAGCTTAGTACCAACCCGTGAGATTTATTGTTCTCCTGCAGCAGGTATTGATACAGGGGTTTTATTTTGGCTGCTTCCACGGGCATCTGGCAGAGATAGGCATCACCCGCAATAAAATAATTATCCGGGTTATAGCTGATATTGATCTTCGCCGAACCCTGTTTTACGCTCCATTGGTTCGATCCGTCACGTGCCAGCCGTACATCCTTACCCAGGTCTTTTAAAATATCCTCGATCAGTTTGGCCACGCCCATCAGCTCGGCTTCCTTTTCAGGAACCTGCAGTAATTTTACTTCCGATCCGCAATTGGGACAGTATTTATTGTTATCGATGTTTTCAGCCGTTACCAGCGAATCGCAGCTGGAGCACCGAACCGCTTCCTTTCCCTTATGCGGCAGGTACAAATCAATGGCCTCCTTCAGGTAACTTGCCGGCAGCGCAAACCCCAGGTTGTCGCCTCCCTTTATAATAAAGGAATTTACACCGATTACGGCACCGGCATAATCAACCAGCGGTCCCCCGCTGTTGCCCGGGTTAATGGCTGCATCGATCTGGATGTATTTAAGCCCTTCCCGGATACGGTCTACCTTGGATATAACGCCCTGCGTGGCGGAATAACTCAGGTTATAAGGATGGCCAATGGCAATTACATTATCGCCATCCTTCATGAGGTCGTAATTGCCTATGTTCACTTCCGGCAGGTCTACGCCCGAAGGCGGCTGTAAAAACGCCAGGTCGTGTTTAGGATCTGTATACAGCACGCGCGACAGCTGTTTTTCAAAAAGCTTTCCCTGTATGGTTACTTCAGGCGTATTATTCACCACATGGTTATTAGTGATGATCAGATCTGCCGTTTTAAGATAAAACCCCGTTCCGGTACCGGTTTGTGTGGCGATCTGAATAATGGCCTGCTGATATTTATTAATGATTTCCTGCGTGTTCATAAATGCTCCGTTAAAAATAATGCTATGCCGGTATGTCCATATTCAGTTTTTCGATCTGCGTGGTAAAGCTGTAGTTAAACGCCAGCAAACCGGAGAAACTCAGTTCTTCGGTTCTGAAGCTCATATATGGATACCGTTCTTTCCACTGTGCTTCCACTGCGCGGATATACCGGATGATGGTATCTTCTTTAAAACGTCCGGAAGCGGGGTCGTAAAGATCCTCCGCATATCCCAGGGCCTTGAAAAAAGACGGGTGGTTCACCTGCATAAACAGGCGTACCAGCAGGGTGATGGGCCGGGGCAAACTGTAAGAATACTGGCAATACGACAGGCCATATTCCATCAGTTTATTGGCAAAATATTCATATCCGTTATCCCGGTACCAGAGCATGTTTTCGTTTGCCTCGTGTATGGCATCGGCCATTACTTTGTGCACCTGCGGGGTTACAATAGAGAAGGTGTATTTGGACCGGAACAGGTTTTTAAAGATTTCCTCCTTTGGCTTTGCCTTCAGCTCGCGGAATGCTTCGATCATATCCCGGTTTTTATCCACAATGGAACGCTCGTCTTTTTTAAAGTAGATGGCGCCTATCTTTTCCAGCAGGTTCAGCAGCTGGCCTTCGGGTGTAATGAGAAAGTCGATGCGGTATACCAGGCTTAGCAGCAGGTAGGAGATACCGCCTGAAAATTTATCAGCATCAACCCCGCCGATCTTTTCCAGTATTTCATCAATCCATTGCATCAGGAAATCATATTTTACCTGCTTTTCTTTTTCAGAAAGCGGCGTAATATGATCCTGGTCCACGGCTGCCAGGTGCGAAAAGTCCTCGATCAGCAGGTCGTCCTGCTTATCTGATTTTGTGGCCAGCTCTTTCAGGCCATAATACAATTTGTTGGGATTGGCCGTGCTCAGGTCCGTATCAAAACGCATGCACAGCTCGTTGTTATTTAAGGCAAAACGGCTGTAATACAGGCCGAAATTCATTTCCAGCAGCCGGCGCATGACCGGTACGGAAGGCTCCGCCATCAGGGCTAGTTTTACATCGGCCGACAGGCGGTTATCGCGGATTTCCCCGCGGATGATTTTGGATCCCTGGAACAATTCAAAGCTGGCGGTATCTCCATTGCGGGTATAGCGCACATTTTGTATGGCATCGTCCTTCAGGTAATCAAAAAAGGCATCTACAGATGCGGCATAGTCCTTTTCTTTAAACAGGCTGTCGGCCTCTTTCCAGCGGCGTACTTTTCCGGACATCTTATTATTATCCGAATACCGGCCGAACTCAATGGTAGGATTGCCCTGTGCGGAGGGCTCCTCTTTTCCCCTGACCCAATTTAAAAATTTATTCAACATAGGCCTTTTTTTAAGTCGGGGAAGTTACTAAACCTTATCAAACTACCTAAAAAATTTTGCCCGGGGCCAAATCAGCGTTTTTCCCCCTATATTTACCGAAAAATGGGCATAGATTTTTCGAAACTTTATTGAATAAAATAGTAGTTTCGCTACCTCCATTTTGCCCTAACAGGGAATAGAAACGTAAAAATTAATATAACAACAGATGAAATTTATTGCATCGTCATCGGCTTTACTGAAACAACTTCAAAATATTTCAGGGGTAATTAATGCGAATAACGTATTGCCCATTTTGGAGGATTTCTTGTTTGATATTGATAAAAACCGTCTGACTATTGTGGCCACCGATCTCGAAACGGTAATGAAAACGGAGATGCAGGTGGAGGCAAAAGACAGCGGCCGCGTTTGTATTCCCGCAAAGATCCTGATCGATTCTTTAAAGAACATACCCGAGCAACCGCTCACCTTTAATATTGATAAAAATTACAGCGTAGAAATTACCAGCGATAACGGTAAGTACAAGGTAATGGGCGAAAATCCGGATAATTTTCCGAAAGACCCCACCGCCGACGATGCTTCCAGCTTTACAATGACCTCTTCGGCTCTGGTTACTGCGATCAATAAAACCCTGTTTGCCACCAGTACGGATGACCTGCGTCCTGCAATGACCGGTGTTTATTTTGAGCTGGATAAAAAAGGCATCCAGTTTGTAGCCACCGATGCACACCGGTTGGTGCGGTACAAGCGGACCGATGTAAGCTCCCCCAATGTGGACACGTTTATTGTTCCGCGTAAACCGCTGAACCTGTTAAAATCGGCCCTGCCGGATAACAGCGACGAGATCACCATCAATTACAATACCAACCACTTCTTTGTCATACACGGTACCACCCAAATGAGTTGCCGGCTGATCGATGCCCGTTTCCCGGATTATAAAGTGGTGATTCCCGCAGAAAACCCTTACCGGTTAACCGTGAACAGAACGGAGTTCCTGGGAGCCCTGCGCCGGGTAAGCGTATTCAGTAATAAAAGCACCTACCAGGTGGCCCTGAACATCAGCGGCAGCGAACTGCAACTGGCAGCGCAGGATGTGGATTTCAGCTTTGAAGGAAACGAGCGCATGAAATGCCAGTATAACGGAGAAGACCTGGTAATTGCCTTTAATGCCAAATTCCTGATCGAAATGCTCAATGCAACCGATAGCGATGAGGTATATATGGAGTTGAGCACCCCTACAAAAGCGGGTTTGATTAAACCGGTAGACCAGGAAGAAAATGAGGAGCAGCTGATGCTGGTGATGCCATTGATGCTGAATCAATAAGATAATGATATTTTTAAATCTGCCTGTTTGGGCGGTTAAGCCTGACTAATTTCTGCCCTTGGCGAGTGGTCAGGCTTTATTTATTAGAGCCTTCTACAATGATTTATACCAAAGTTTGCATTATTGGCGCAGGACCCGGAGGCGCTACGGCCGCCCTTCAGCTGAATAAGGAGGGCATCGACTGCGTTGTGGTTGACAAAGCGGTTTTTCCGCGGGATAAGATTTGTGGCGACGGGTTGAGCGGTAAAGTGCTGACCTGTTTAAAAAAGATCGATCCCCTGGTGGCCGGGCGGCTGAAGCAGGCCGGGTTTAAGCTCAACAGCTGGGGCGTGAGTTTTATTGCGCCCAACCGCCGGGTGCTGGAGGTAGGTTACCGTCCCGATTTTGATGCCGGGAACAACCACCACAAAGAAGTGCCGATCGGCTATGTATGCAAGCGGATGGATTTTGATCATTTCCTGGTGGAAGAACTGAAACGCTGTGCCCATGTAACCCTTTATGAAGGAATTGCAATTACCGGGTATACATTGGAAGCCGACGGCTACCGGGTAAGCGATGGGAACGGGTTTGTAATAAAGGCCGATCTGCTGATCATTGCAAACGGCGCGCACTCTTCCTTTACCAAAAAGGTGGCCGGCATCCGGATGGAGCCGGCGCATTATATAGCCGGTTTGCGGGCATATTACAAAAACGTGGAAGGCCTGCATCCTGAAAATTTTATTGAGCTGCATTTTTTAAAAAGTCTGCTGCCGGGCTATTTCTGGATTTTTCCGCTGCCCAACGGGCAGGCCAATGTGGGCGTAGGGATGCTCAGCGAAACCGTGAGCCGGAAAAAAATCAATCTTAAAAAAGAATTGCTCCGTATTGTGGAGCAGGATCCCGTATTTAAAGAACGGTTCAGGAATGCGCAGCTGGAGGGCCCCATTGAAGGGTATGGGTTGCCGCTGGGAAGTAAAAAGAGGGTCCTTACGGGGGAGCGGTACCTGTTGGTAGGAGATGCAGCCTTTCTTATTGATCCGTTTACCGGTGAAGGCATTGGCAATGCCATGGGCTCCGGCCGGCTGGCCGCCTTGCAGGCAGCAAAAGCCATTCGGGCCGGTGATTTTACCGCAGCCGGCCTCTCCGGCTACGATAAGGACATCGACCGTGTGCTTGGGTCCGAATTGCGGTTAAGCACCCGCATTCAGAAACTGGTACATTATCCCCGGCTGTTTAACCTGCTTATCAATATCAGCGCACGGAATAAGAAGGTGCAGGAGCTGCTGTCCTGTATGTTTTATGAAGTAGACCTGCGGAAAAAACTAACAAAGCCTTCGTTTTATATCGGGTTGCTGCTCAATAGATAAAAACGGCGCTAATTTTGCATTATAGTGTTTACTTAAAATGATTCTATGCTTCAAAAAATGTTTCGGAGTGTTTTGTTGTTGACCACAATAGCGGCGCTTTCCTGTAATTCCGGCAAAAACCTGAATACCCAGGTGCATAAAAGAGATGCAGACGGACGGGATGTAAAGATCAAATATCCGCAACAGCAAACGGCAACGCCGGAGAACGTGAACATGTCGTACGATATGGAGCAGCTGTTTACCGGGGCTCAAAATAAACAGATCGACAGCCTGGTGCGGGTATTTGAAAAAAGTAACCTGATCGCAGTGAAGGTAATCACCCTGCCGGCAGATAAGGTTACCGCCGGCTCCTTTGAAAACAATAATAAAAACCTGCTGAAAGAATGGGCCGGGGTACATGGCAATACGGATAAAGCCCTGGTGGTTTCCATCAGCAGGGGGCTGAATAAAGTCGCCATCGATTATGGTCCGTTTGTGGGAAAGTTATTATCCCGCCAGGAAGCAGATCATATCATCAGCAGTGATTTTCTTCCCGCCCTTCAAAGCGGTTCCGTATACAATGGCGTGCTGAAGGGCCTCAATGACCTGATGGATACCATCCGGAGGAATATTAAGTAACTACGCAACTTTGTGGCGTATGAGCCTTATAAGGTTTTTTAAACCCTATAGGGCTTTTTTATTACTTTTGCCGCGCATTGGTTAAATGTTCACTCTTACACAGGAATATTTATTAAAAGGGAATCAGGTGCAAATCCTGAACAGACCCGCTACTGTAAGTCCTATGCAACGTTTTTAACAATCTGAAGGCCACTGTGACGCCAAGGCATCATGGGAAGGCCGTTAAAAAACGGGGATAAGTCAGGAGACCTGCCAGCGCAGTTTTTGTTTTAAGCTTTCGTGGAATAAGGCTTGGAATGCAAATGTGCCGGTAAAGGTTACCCATTTGTTTTCTGTTTATTTCAGGTGAAGCTGTTTGATGAACTCAAATAGTAATGAACCGATTTTATTTTTGGACCCGGTTTTCCGGAGTAATAACCCTTTTGTACGGCATCGGTTGTACAGATGGGATGGCACAGATCCAGGACGCTGCAAATGCAAGGGTACTGGATAGTGTATGGATCCGCTCCGGCAGGGCGACCGTTCAGTTCAATACCGCTACGCCTTTTCAAACGCTTACCGGCAGCCGGCTGCAGCAGGTAAACAGTTTTTCGGTAGCGGATGCGCTGCGCTATTTTTCCGGTGTACAGCTTAAGGATTACGGCGGCATCGGCGGACTAAAAACCCTGAATGTAAGAAGCCTGGGGGCACAGCACCTGGGTGTTTTTTACGACGGGCTGCAGCTGGGCAATGCACAGAACGGCATCGTTGACCTGGGAAAATTTTCACTGGATAATATCGATGCACTGAGTTTGTATAATAGCCAGAACACCTCCACGCTTCAATCTGCAAGGAACTTTGGAAGCGCTGCCGCATTGTTTATAAAATCAAAACAACCGGTATTTGAACCGCACAAAAACTACCGGATAAACGCGGCATTTAAAACGGGCTCCTTTGGGTTAATCAATCCCTCGCTGCACTGGCAGCAAAAAATTGCGGGGAATATGGCCGCAACAGTCAGTCTGGAAACGATTCATGCGCATGGCCGCTATAAGACCCGTTATCAAAAGCGGGCATATGATACCACCATTGTACGGCAAAATGCAGACGTAGCATCCCGCAGAATGGAAGTTGCCGTACAGGATCTGAATAGGGATGCGGCCACCCGGTGGAAGATACAAACCTACTTTTATAATGCAGAAAGAGGGCTGCCCGGTGCCGTTGTTGCAGAGCGGTTTTATAATGCGCAGCGGCTCTGGGACCGCAATTTCTTTACGCAGGGCATGTGGCGCAAGCAAATCAATACCCGTTATCAGGTTTTGGTGCAGGGAAAGTATGCTAACGACTATACCCGGTACCTGGATACTACCATTAAAAAAATCGGCGGGGCACCCCTTAACAATACCTATCGCCAGCAGGAATATGATGCGTCGCTGGTAAATGAATACTTCGTTGCGGCCGGATGGAGCGTGTCGCTGGCCACAGACTGGATTGTAAATAAAATGCAGGCAAACCTTGATCATTTTGCGTATCCGGTACGAAATACCGGGCTGGTGGCCATTGCTACAGAATTAAAGCGGAAACGCCTGACTGCCGCCGGTAATTTGCTGGGAACGTTTACCCGGGAAAAAGTGAGCACCGGGGCAGCGGCAGGCAACAAGGATGTGCTAACGCCCGCCATCAGCGCCTCCTGGCGGCCCTGGAACCATCTTCCCATCAGTGTCCGCTCTTTTTACAAACGCATTTTCAGGATGCCCACCTTTAACGATCTGTATTACACCCTCATTGGCAGCGTAACCCTAAAGCCGGAATACACCACCCAGTATGATATGGGGCTTCAGTATAAAAAGAACGTTGCCGGCACCGGGCCCGGAATCAGCCTGCAGGCAGATGTTTACTACAATGATATTAAAGACAAGATCATTGCTATCCCGGCCAATAACCTGTTCCGGTGGAGCATGATCAATATGGGAAAGGTAGCGGTGAAGGGAATGGACCTGCAGCTGACATATGCGGCCACCATCCGGCAACAGGTGTTTCTTAACGGTACGCTTAGCTATGCGTATCAGCAGGCCGTAAACAAAACGGCGGGAGATCGATCCTATGATCAGCAGATTCCTTATGCACCCAAACACAGCGGATCTGCAACAGTGCAAACAGCGTATCGCAGCTGGGGCCTTAATTATAGTTTTATCTATACCGGAGCGCGGTATATGCTTCCGGAAAACGATCCGCAAAATTACTTGGAGCCCTGGTATACGCACGACCTGTCGCTTACAAAAACGGTGTTGCTGAAACAGGTCCGTGCGGTGCTGGCGTTGGAAGTGAACAACCTGTTGAACCAATACTATGATGTAGTGGTCAACTATCCCATGCCTGGCCGGAACTATTTGATAAAAATTGCTTTTAACTTATAAATACAAAACATGAAACAGAACCGATGGATGCCCATTTGTATTTTCCTGACAAGCCTGCTGCTTTTAGGTGCCTGCAGAAAAGACCACGATTGGACAGCACCTCCACAGAATGCTGAAAAAGATACCACCAGCACCGGCTTCTATTTATTAAATGAAGGCGGCTGGGGATACAATAATGCCACGCTGGATTATTTTGATATTCATAACGGGATATACGAACGGGATGTGTTTACAAAAGCAAACCCGGATGCTGTGCTGGGGTTGGGCGATACCGGAAATGATATTGGTGTATACGGCAGCAAATTATATATCGTAATGAACTGGTCAAAAAAGATAGAGATACTGGATGCCCGTACTGCCCGGAGGATCAAAGTGCTGACCGATCAAACCCATAAGGCCATAGAAAATGCGCGCTATATCACCTTTGCGAATGGTTTTGCCTACCTGAGCTCTTATACGACTGCTGAAAAGGGAATGGTGCTGGAAATAGACACGGTTAGCCTCCGTATAACCAGAACGGTGGAAGTAGGCCGGCAGCCGGAAGAGCTAACAGTAGTAGGCAATAAGTTATACGTTGCCAATAGCGGCGGTTATAGTCCGTCCGATTTGGAGCACTATATTTCCGTAGTGGATCTGCCGGCTTTTAAGGTAACCAAGGCCATAAAGGTTGCGCCCAATTTGAGGCGGCTGAAAAAAGACAGTAACGGGTACCTGTATAGCTGCCCCTGGGGCACTACCGGTAAACTGTACGTGGTAGACACAAAAACCGATCAGTTAACCGATTCCATTGGTGTGATGGTGGAAGATTTTACCATTGTGCGGGATACGGCTTATGTATACGGAACCGATTATGGCGGCGGACAGCATGCCTATACGCGGATAGATCTCAAAAACAAAAAGGTGATCCCCGGATCTTTTATTACCGATGGTACGAAGATCATCATTCCTTATGGTATTGCCGTGGATCCGAATAATGGCAGCATCTACATAGCGGATGCCCGTAATTACAGCGAAGCGGGCGACCTGTATGGTTTTGACGTGTATGGAAAATTAAAAAACACGATAAAGAAAACAGGAATCATTCCCGGTCATATCGCCTTTTATAACCGGAGCGGACCGGGCAGCCGCTGAGCCCGCTATTTTCAACCAGCATATCACCGATTACAATCAAATCATAACAACATGAAATTCCGTGTACCAAAAACAAACAAACAAAAAAACATGAAGCCATTTTTCATTTTTGCCTTTCTTCTTCCGGTCATTATAAGCAGTTGCAAGAAGGAGAAAGATGTAACCGCAGCACCCGTATACAGTTTTTCTGTAACTAAAGACACGATCAGCGCCGTTATCCGGGAGTCAGTAGCCATTGAGCCGAGCAGGACCGGCAGTTCCGATGCTACGGTTGCCTGGATCGTTGATGGTAAGGAATTGTCGTCAGGGCAGGCATTTGCACATGTATTTGAAGTAGCCGGTTTTTATAAAGTACTTTTCAGGGCCCGGAACCATGCGGGGGTGTTTGAGAAGGAATTTATTATTAATGTAGCGCCGAAAGTGCGTGAAGGGGGAGAAAGCAAATATATTTCCAGGATCCTGGAGTATTTACCGGCTCCCGGCCAATTCATTAATGTGGCACCGGGCAATGTGGCAAGCGCTGAAGGTATTGTAGGAAAGAACAGCGGACTGGTTACCCTGGGCGCCTATGGGGGATACATCACTTTTACATTCGACCATTCGGTTCAAAATAAGGAGGGGGCTGATATTGCGATTTACGGCAATCCCTCAAAACCTCCAACAGACTGGAGCGAACCGGGCATCGTAATGGTGAGCCGCGATGATAACGGAAACGGGATTGCGGATGATACCTGGTATGAGCTGGCCGGAAGTGAATACAACAGTGCGGAAACCATTAAGCATTACAGCATCACTTATTATAACCCTAAAGCCTATGCCAACGTACCCTGGAAGGACAACCAGGGCCATTCAGGTGCCGTTGAAATCAATGTCTTTCATAAGCAGCCATATTATCCGTTGTTTGCCCCCAACCAGGATTCACTGGTGTTTACCGGAACCCTGCTGAAAAGTACATTTGGCCAGGTGGGCGGCATCTGGATCAATGCCGGTTTTAGCTGGGGATATACCGACTCCTATTCATCCGGTGATGATTACGACACTAAAAAATACAACTCCTTTGATATTTCCCGGGCCGTAGATGACAATGGCAGGTCCGTTCAGCTGAAGGCGATCGATTTTGTGAAGGTCTATACCGCTCAAAACAATAAAGGAAACGCGTTGATGGGCGAGATCTCCACAGAGATCAAAGGAGCGGAAGATTTACATTTTGGAAAATAAAAATTAAATAATGAATATGTATATGAAACGACCGTTACAAAAGTTACTGCTGTTATTAACGCTTGGAATGCTTCTGGACGCCTGCTCCAAAGATGATGACTATTTCCGGGAGCGTCCGGGAATCGATCCGATAGAAAAAGGAGCGCCTTATGCCAACGGCTTTTTTGTGATCACCGAAGATTCGTATGGCCAAACAGCAGGAACGGTTCATTTTTATGTCTATGGGGCAGATACCATTATTACCCGGGCCTATGAAAAAGCAAATCCCGGTAAAATCGCATCGAATGCATCGTTGGCCAATACATTACAGTTTGCCACGCTGTATAACCAGAAGCTGTACCTGGTCAGCAAGCTGAACGGACCCATTATCCGGCTGGATGCGCGTACCCTGAAGGAAGAAGCGCGTTATAGCCAGGAGTCCGGCAACTGGAGAAGCCTGATCGGTGTAAAGGACAACCTGGGGCTGGTAAGTGCCGCCGATGGGGTGTATGCCATCGACCTTAAAACGCTGGGTGTACAGTATAAGCTTACATCCGTTGCTGCGGTCAATACGGGCGACATGCTAAAAGAAGGGAATTATATATACCTCCTGCAGGCCAACGGCGCTAAAATCATTGATGCGGCAAATTACTCCTTTGTAAAAGGCTTTGCCAATATCAACCGGGGGTTTGCCCGTACACCCAATGGAAAAGTATGGGCGTCTACCGGCAACCGCCTGATCGCTATTGACAAAAACCTGGATACTTCGGGTGTTGCGCTGCCGGTCAGCATCGGCTCTTTCGGACTGGATGCACCTACAAGGATCACCGCATCCACAAAAGAAAACGCGGTCTTTTACCATTCCGGACCGGCGATTTACAAATATGTGGAGGGTAATGCAGGCTCGCTCAGTCAGCCGTTTATTACCATCGGTGAATCGCCGTTCATGGTATATGGTGCTATCCGGTATGACCGGAACAAAGACTACCTGGTGGTAAACGGTATTAAAGGGTATGGCGGATTGGCAGGGGTTAACTTCCTCCTGATTTATAATGCTTCAACAGGTGCATTGGTAAAAAAGGTCACTTACGGAAACGATGGATCCGTTGTGGATTTTAACCATATTTACTTCCCGGAGCTCGCTGTTTTTTATTAACCGGAAACGCAGTAAAAAGTGCAGCCTTTTTAATAAACACATCCATACAATGGATAAGAAGCCGGTGTTAGATAATGACCACCGGTTTCTTATTTTCATCCACCGCCACAAAAGAAAATACACCGCTCACAGCCTTTTCCCGGTGTGTACTATACATCTGTTCCACATAAATGTCTACCTGTACTTTCATACTCGTGTTACCGATATGTATAATCGTTCCCGCAAGTTCGATGATCGTTCCGGAAGGGATGGGATGTTTGAAGTCGATCCGGTCGCTGCTTACCGTTACCATCCGCAACCGGCTGTAGCGCGTGGCGGTAATAAAGGCTACTTCATCCATCAGCTGCATGGCCATGCCGCCGAATAGCGTGTCGTAATGGTTGGTTGTATTGGGAAAAACGGCTTTAAATATACGGGTCGCTGCCGCGGCTATCCGGTCTTCTGTATGCATGTGCAATTGGTTTTTAAAACAACAAAAAGAGCATTTAGGTATCGGAAGGATCCTTATAAAATACCCCCAGGATTCCTTTGAGCTTGTGTTGGAATTGTTGTTGATGATATTGCGCCCTGAGCGCTTTTAAGCATTCAGCGCAGAGACAATCTTCATATTGTTGATTAATAAAATGCCGCTCCTCGTCGTTCAAAGAAACGGTGCTGCATTGACAAAGAAGAATACTGCCCACTTTGCATTCGAAGGGCTGTTTACAGCGTGGGCAGTATTTATCTTCATGTTGACACATCGTTATTCCGGTACCGGTGTGTTTATTTTTTTACGCAATGCTTTTGCCGCCCGGATCATAGCGGTAAGTGCCTGGGTGGTTTCTTCCCACGCCCGGGTTTTTAAACCACAGTCTGGGTTTACCCATAAGCGCTCTGCGGGAATATAGTTCAATGCCTTCTCCAGCAGCGCCACCATCTCCTCTTTTGACGGAACGCGGGGTGAATGGATATCATATACGCCGGGACCAATATCATTGGGATATTCAAACAACGCAAAGGCATCCAGCAATTCCATCTGGGACCGGGATGTTTCGATGGTGATTACATCCGCATCCATGGCTGCAATAGAATGCATGATATCGTTGAATTCCGAGTAGCACATATGTGTATGAATCTGCGTTTGATCCCGTACGCCGGAAGCCGCAATACGGAAGGCGGTTACGGCCCAGTTCAGGTACGCCTGTTGCTGTTCCTTTCTTAAAGGTAAGCCTTCCCTTATTGCGGGTTCGTCGATCTGGATGATCTTTATCCCCGCTTTTTCCAGATCGGCTACTTCATCCCGGATGGCCAGGGCAATCTGGTTGCAGGTAATATTGCGGGGCTGATCATTCCGTACAAAACTCCATTGCAAAATGGTTACCGGACCGGTAAGCATGCCTTTTACCGGTTTGGGGGTTAAGGATTGGGCATAGGCACTCCATTCCACGGTCATGGGTTTGGGGCGGTATACATCGCCATAGATCACCGGTGGCTTTACACAACGGCTGCCATAACTTTGTACCCAGCCGTTTTTTGTAAAGGCGAACCCCGCCAGCTGCTCGCCAAAATATTCCACCATATCGTTGCGCTCAAACTCGCCATGTACCAATACATCCAGCCCTATTTCCTCCTGCCATTGAATGGCGTTACCGGTTGCCTCCTTTACCAATTGGTTATAGCCGGCATCAGAAAGCTGTTGTTTTTTCCACTGTGCCCGCCAGTTGCGTATTTCTTTTGTTTGGGGAAAGGACCCGATGGTAGTGGTTGGAAATAGCGGCAGGCCCAGCTCCTGTTGTTTTTCCTTCCGTACCGGAAAAGAACTGATCCGTTCTGCATCCGCGGCGGTGATGGCCGCTACCCGGTCCTTTACCTGCTGTTTATGGATCATTGAAGCGGTCTTACGCGCCTCCATACAGCGGGCGTTTTCTACCAGCAGCGTTTTTGAATGTGCCGTTCCGGGATCCGTTGCAATTTGCTTCAATGAAGCCACTTCCACCAGCTTTTGCCGGGCAAAGGCCATCCATTGCCGGATCACTTCCGGAAGGGTTTTTTCATCGGTTTCCAGGTCCAGGTCACAGGGTACGTGCAGCAGGGAGCAGGAAGGCGCGATCCAGATCCGGTCGGACCCGATCGCGTCCGTTGCTTTTCGGATCAGCAACAGGGATTGTTCAAAGTCGTTTTTCCAGATATTCCGTCCATCTACAACGCCCAGTGAAAGATGGGTGCGCCCATTTACAAATCCCGTTGCACTGAGGATATCATCCAGCTGTGAGGGGCACCGCACCAGGTCGAGATGCAACGTGTGTACCGGTAATGAAAGCACCGTTTTCAGGTTGGCTCCAAAACAATCAAAGTAACTGGCAAGGACGATGCGAAGATTGGGAAAGCGTGCGGAAAGCGTTGTGTAGGTAGTTTTAATGGCCTGTTGCGCTTTTTCATCCAGCTGCAGGGCCAGGCAGGGCTCATCGATCTGGATATAGTAGGCCCCAAGTGCATCCAGTTTTTCCAGTACCTCCATATAAACGGGCAGGAGGTTCTTCAGCAGGTCTATCCGGTCGAACCCATCCTCTTTTTCTTTACCTGACAACAGGAAACTAACGGGACCCAGGAGCACCGGCTTGCTGTTGAAGCCCGACTTCTTAGCTTCACTGAACTGGTCGGTTACCTTATGGTGAAAAAAAGTAAACGGCTGATCTTTTTTAAACTCCGGAACGATATAGTGGTAGTTGGTATCAAACCATTTGGTCATTTCCATAGCGGTAAGATCGTACCCCTTTTGCTGGTAACCCCTTGCCATGGCAAAAAGCAGATCGAGCGGCGCCATATGCTCCTTTTCTATTAAAGGGTGATACCGGTCCGGGACCGCACCGGTCATCAGGCAGGTATCCAGTACCTGGTCATAAAATGAAAAATCATTTACGGGAATCAGGTCCATGCCCGCATCTTTTTGCAGTTGCCAGTTGGTTTCCCTGATCTTTTTTGCCGTCTGTTCCAGTTGTGCAGCGGTTGTGCTGCCGGCCCAGTATTGTTCACTGGCCTTTTTCAGCTCTCTGTTGCTACCAATACGCGGGTAGCCGAGGTTGTGCGTTTGCATCTCTTTTAACTTTTTTAATGAAGAATAAGCTAAAAGCCCTTTGCAAGTTTCGCAATGCGGCGGTGATAAAGAAAAAGACAGACAGATGCCGTAACCAGGTACAGTGTGAGGAGGCTGACCCCGTTACAGAATGGAAAAGAATAAAGACATCATGCAGATCCCTGCTTTATACCGCGAAAGCATTGCTCTTAAGGATAAGGCAGGTCTCCTGGCTTACAGCAGCGGTTACCGTCCTTCCCATGGCCAGTGCCACAGTGGACATATATGGTAACGCTTTCTGCGCTGTTTACAGTTGCGCGACAGCTCGTGATTTACACACGATTCCCTATTATCCCTGATCTTCATCAGGGACCTTTTCCGGTTGATGAAAAATGAAAGAACTTATTGAAAGGCAAATGTAGCTAAATCGCGGGAGTTGCCGCTTAAAAAATGATCAGCCGGGTTTACATGCACCGGCAAACAGACTTTAGCCGGGGTGGCGATTGCGTAAATAGGAGAATAGACAGGAATATCGTTATACCGGTAACAAAAACCTTCAGATAAAATGAGCAACACGAAATGGCTGGTTTGGATTTGTCTATTTCGCGCTGTCGTTGGCCTTTATTCCTGTAAGCAAAAACGGCACAACCGCTCCGGGCCGGAAAAACAGCGTTCAGCAAGCGGATATGGATTTTGTGAAGGATCTGGAGCTCCGCATGCACCGGTATAATAATATTTTTAGAAAGCAGTAAAGCACATGTCAACAGCCTCATTTGTATAAAAAAATAAAGCGCCGGTGTACTTTTTTTATCCATGCCGCTGCAATAACTTTAAGGTATGGATTTTATCATTGCGGCAACATATGACAGCTATATTGATGCACACCTGGCCATGGGGAACCTGCTGAGTGAAGACATTAACTGCTGGCTGAAGGATGAAAATACGGTTACCATTGACCCGGTACTCACCAATGCCATCGGAGGCATTAAGCTGATGGTTGCTGCATCCCAGATCGACCGGGCCCTGAACATATTGCAGCATACCAAACAGCAATACCAGGCAGAAAATCCCTGTCCGCATTGCGGCTCCGTGAATGTGGAATATGTAAGTACCCCCAAAAAGGCATCCAACTGGCTGGGAACCTTTGTAAGCGTAGTGCTGAATGCCGGCGCGCCCATGGCCATTGAAAAGGTATACCATTGTTTTGATTGTGGTTTTGAATATAAAGACATTGTTAATAACAAGGAAGCATGATGGAGCCTGTTGTTACATATTTTTCCACCCTGGAACAGCGCCCGCTGGAGCGCATGGCCCTGCTGGTGGGCGGGTTGATCTTTTTCTGGATCATCGAAGGGGCGATTCCCCTGGTTCAGTTGAAATACCGGAAGACAAAATTTTCGCATGCGCTGGTCAATTTCGGATTCACCGTTATCCACCTGATCATTCATACCGCCCTTGCGGTGCTGATCGTATTACTGTCTGACTGGTGCCGCAGCGCAGGCTTTGGCCTGGTGTACTGGTTGCATGCGAATGTAACTGGAGCCATTATCATAGGGGTACTGGCCCTGGATTTCAGCAGCTGGCTGGTACACTGGAGCATGCATCAGCAACCGTATCTGTGGCGCTATCACCTCATTCATCACAGTGATAATAAAGTGGATGTAACCACCGGGTTGCGGCATCACCCGGGCGACAGCCTGCTGCGCGGTATCTTTTTTCTCCTGCTGATCTTTGTAAGCGGGGCGCCCATGTACAGCGTAATGATCTACCAGACTCTGGTCGTGATCACCACCGCCTTTACCCATGCCAATATCAGTTTGCCAAAAAAACTGGATAAATGGCTCAGCTATGTGCTCATTTCTCCCAATATGCACAAAGTGCATCATCACTGGAAGCAGCCGTATACAGATAGTAATTATGGAGCAGTTTTTTCCATATGGGACCGTTTGCTGGGTACGTACAAAGAGCTGGATCCCTCCAGGATCCGGTATGGACTGGACCGTTATTATGACAACGAAAAGGATGAGGATTTTTTGAGCTTGATGAAAGATCCGTTTATAAAAAAGCAGCACCCGGAAAATGCTGCACTGATCCGCCCGGGGAAGAAAAGTCCTTCAACCTGAAAGAGTTTCCTACATTTGAAGCATGATAAAAAAGAAGATTATTGCGGTCATTCCTGCCCGGTATGCGGCAACGCGGTTCCCGGCAAAATTAATGAAGATGCTGGGCGACCGGCCGGTGATTGCGCATACCTATGCGGCTGTGGCCGGCAGCGGTTTGTTTGATGATGTTTTTGTGGTAACAGACAGCGCATTGATCTTTGAAGAAATTGTATCCCGCGGCGGAAAGGCGATCATGAGCGTTGCCGAGCATGAAAGTGGTACCGACCGGATCGCAGAAGTGGTAAAAGACATGGAGGTGGATGTTATTGTGAATGTACAGGGCGATGAGCCCTTTATGCAAAAAGAGCCGCTGGAAAAAATAGTAGCGCTGTTCAACTCCGATATCGTACAGGTTGGTTCCCTGATGCGGAAATTTGCATCAGAAAACGAGGCACAAAACCCCAACGCCGTAAAAGTGGTAACCAATAAAAACGGAAAAGCATTGTATTTCAGCCGGAGCGTGATCCCGTATAAGCGGGATGAAAAAACAGCGGTACCGTATTACCTGCACATTGGGGTATATGCATTCCGGAAAAAAGCCCTGCTCGACTTTACGGCCTGGCCACCTTCGGCACTTGAACAAACGGAAAAGCTGGAACAACTCCGTTTTTTGGATAATGGGGTAGACATTTATATGGCCGAAACCGGTTATGAAACCGTGGCCATTGATACACCGGAAGACCTGGAAAGGGCAACAGCGCTTCTGAACCGGTAAAATAATTATCTTTCCTGTATGAAGATGCGTCCCGAAAAATATCTGCGATACCTTTTTTTGCCCAACCTGTTTGAGCTTTTCGGTACAGAGCGCACCCGGCAGATCCTCTCTGTGAACCCAACGGTTGTGCCTAAAAGAGAGGAAGCACAACAGGTGATCATTACGGCCTACTGTTACAACAAGGAAAGCATTGAAGAGCGAAAAGATATTTCGTTGGAGGAAGCCCTGGCGTTAAAAGAAAGCAATAAGATCGTATGGATCAATATCGACGGGCTTCGCAAATCCGACGTGGAAACGGTGGGTGCCCGCTTTGGTATTCATCCGCTGCTGCAGGAAGATATCCTGAGCGTTGATCAGCGGGCCAAGATGGATGAAGAGGATGAGATCCTTTTCTGCCTGATGAATATGCTCTACTATAATGAGCCGAAGAAATCGGTAGATCAGGAGCAGATCAGCCTGGTGCTGGGAAAAAATTTTGTGATCACCTTCCAGGAAGATCTGAACCGGGATGTATTTACCGCTCTGCGCGAACGATTGAAACTGACCACCAGTAAAACGCGCACCAAGGACGCCGATTACCTGTATTATACGTTACTGGATACCATCGTTGATCATTATTTTATTGTTATGGACAAACTGGGCGATGAGATCGAAGACCTGGAAGAAGAGATCATCCGGAGTGCCAGTAAACGGACGCTGGCCTATATCAACTCTTTAAGAAAAGAACTGATTGTGTTAAAAAGAACGATCTACCCGGTACGTGAGGTGATCAGCGGTTTGGTAAAAAGCGAAAATGCGCTGCTGGCGGAGCAGAATGAACGCTATTATAAAGACGTATACGATCATATTGTACAGGCAATAGACCTGGTAGATAATTACCGGGATATGCTTACGGGCATGCAGGATCTTTATCTCAGTAATGTAAACCTTAAGATGAACGAGGTGATGAAGGTAATGGCGATTGTAACCTGCCTGCTGGCACCGGCTACCGTAATAGGGGGAATCTTCGGAATGAATTTTAATGTATTGCCGTTAACCAATCAGCATTTTGGTTTTTGGATTGCCGTAGCGGCGATGATCCTGATCCCCATCTGGATGTTGCTGATCTTTAAAAGGAAAGGATGGTTTTAGCTCCTAAAATAATTTCTCCTGGGGCGGCTTTATTCCCGCAAGGCGTATATAAATAGTGGTTTGGCCGCGGTGGTGGGTCTGGTGCTCAAATGTTTTGGCGATCCAGCCGGCGCGGCTTATGTCCATGTTAAATAAAGAAACAGGTTCGCCAAGCTTTCCGGCATCCAGTTTTTTTAATCCCTCAATCACAAAATCATAGGATGCCATTACATAATATACAACAGAGTCTTTTGTTTGCGCGGTGCTGCTTTGCTCCAGGTCTCTTTTCCCAAAAAGCATCGGCTGATCAAGCGCCTTGGCGGTAAGCAACACATTGTCTAAGGCCAGGTGCAGCATCTGCTGGGAAAAGCTCCGGATACTGTCAACCGGTTTTAACGAATACTTGCTTGCCGGCATGGCATTCAGGTATTCCTGGGTATATGCTTTCGCCCGCTCCCAGTCTTTGATAAACTGAGCTTTGATATCGTCGTTTGAAATACTTTGTGCGGACGTAGTTGCCGGATAAAACGCCACCAGGGCGATCACCAGCAGGATTACCCAACGGGAAACCAGGCCAGGTATTCCCATGGCGGTTCGATTGCTGCTTGCCGTATTTTGGTTCATAAAATTTTTTTTCTAAAATTAAGCAGAATGCCCGGTTTGCATATAAAAATCCGGAGAGTGCTGTATGTAAGGCTCCGGTAACGAACCGTGTAAGAGCCGGTTATTTCCGTTTAAACACCGGCACGGTGCTGCAGGGCTCGCCGTACATCAGGCTTTTTACTACCGGCAGTAATTTTAAAGAGATGGCGGCATACGCTTCTTCAGATACCGGTATATCACCGCAGCCTTTGATCACCACGCGGGCATCGGCAAAACCGGCTGCATCAATGGCATCAATATTTTTCAGCAGCCATTTGGTTTTAACAGCAGTTTCATCACCCAGGGTTACAAACCGGGCAACCGGCTGCAGGTAGCTCACAATCAGCATATAGGCCCACAGCGGAATGATGGCATCTGCAGAACATACAATACCCACCAACTGGTTTTCATATACCGACCAGTCCTGCTCTTTCAACGCGGCCCGGAAATCCTTTTCTTTAAGGATCATACCCATAAAAAGATAGTCCTTGATATCAAAGAGTTGAACCGGTTCTGTGGGATAATAGGATTCCAGGTTAAGGGTAATGATCCCGCTTTCCGCTACTTTATTTCTGATAATCGACTCCATAATAATAAAACAAAGTTAAGCGGGCTTCGGTTTATTTCTGTAACCATGCAATGGAAATAAAAAGCCCCGCAGAAGCGGGGCTGTAAAAAAAAGATATATTAAGCGTCCGGTTAATAGAACTTGCTCCGGAAATCCTTAATTGTAGCAGCTTCCCGCAGCGCCTGAATAGACTGGAACTGAGCCTGTTGTTTCGCCTGCATATAACGCATCCGGCGTACTTCATCCAGGTTTTGAGCCGGAGCCGGGGTGCTCATTAAATTATCAACCCGTACCACATATACACCCTGCGTACCCGCAATGGCTTCCGGTATTACTTTTTGCAGGTTGGCTTTATTAAACGAAGCGCCGATCACTTTGGGTTCAAATCCGATGGCGGAGGGCGACTGGCCGTTAAAGCGCAGGCTGTCTGCCGTTTCTACCTGTTGTTTCAATACCGATGCCGCTGCTTCCAGCGTGGTGATCTTGCCGATCTTATCGCTGATGATCTTTGCTTTTTTCTTGTTGATGAGCAACGGTTCTACCATCATACGTGCCTTCGACGTGCTCATAGTTCCTTCTTTGTTGATTTCGGTAATCAATCCTACCACATAGAAATCGCCCACTCTTTCCGGCTGGATCACATCGCCCAGGTCGCCTTTGTAAATATTTTTTACAAAGCTCCGGGAAGCTCCCAGCCCCTGGATCATGGCGCCGGTAGGCGGAATATCGGTGGCTACAGACTTCAGCACGCCTTTTTCCTGCTGCAGTTTTTCGGCGGCAGCATTAAAGCTTTTTTGATTGGTAGCCTGTGCTGCAAAATGGGTAGCGGCACTGCTGGCGGCATTATCGGTTTCCTGGCTGGCTTCGATGGGTTTGGTTACATAAGCGATCTTATAACCGGTAGCACTTCCTTTGGTGCCCAGTACTTCAATAATATGGTAACCATAGTCTGTTTTTACAATGCCCCTGCTGCCCACGGGATGAGTAAATATATAATCATTAAAAGAAGGCATCATTTGTCCGGAAGGCACATTGTCATAAGTACCTCCATTTTGTGTTTTACCGGGATCATCAGAAAATTTAGCCACCAGTGTATCAAAGTTGCCGCCATTTTGCAAAACCAGGAAAAGACTGTCAGCCAAATGCTTTGCAGTAGCAGTGTCTCTTATAGGTACCTGCTGACCGGTTTGAGGATCCTGGGTTACCGTACCTACCAGGATATGGCGGACTTTCACCGTATCCGGTATGCTGGTGGTTGCAACAATTTTTGCCAGGGCATAATTATTGGCATCCACATAAGGACCATAGATATTGCCGGTGCCTACTTTAAGAATGGAATCCTTCATGGGCACCTGGATGCGGCTGCCGCTGATAAAGCCATCGTAGTAGTTATTGATGCCTTCGCTCACCAGGAAGTCTTTCACGTTGTGTGCGCTGTCAAAAGCCGGTTTCAGATCCAGTACCCGCTGACGTGCCGCAGCACTATCGGCGGCATTGGGCTGTGCATTAAACGCAACATAGGAGATACCGCGGCTTTCCTGTTGTTTAAAGTCGTTTTTATGTTTGTTGATATAATCCTGTATGTCGCTGTCGGTGATCTTTACCGCCGAATCAGAAATGCTGGTATAGGGTGCTCTTACAAAAGACACTTTCGACATCAGGGCTTCGTCGGCCTGCTGTTTTTCCATCATCCATTTGGGGAAGTTGATGCTGGTGGTTAACAATGCATCGTATTTCTCTGCCTGGCGCTGGAGGATCAGCTGATCCAGGAAACCATTGATCTGTGCTTTTTGCTCGGCACTTCCCTTTGATTTGATCTCGTTGATCTGACGTTGCGCTGCAGCAGCATCAAATCGTCCGGTTTGCGGATCGGTAAAGCCCTGTGCCAGCTCCTGGGGAGGATTGGCTCCAAAAAGCAGGTCGTTCAGTTCTTTCCGGCCCACATCCAGTCCCAGTTTTTTAGATTCCTGGGAAAGCAGGATCCGGGAAACTTCCTGGCCCCAGGCCATTTCGTTGGCCTGCTGGGCAGCACCTTCTCCGCCGCCCATGCCCTGGGCCTGCATGCGCTGTGTTTGTTGTTCTACAAGACCGCTGAACTGCTGAAACTCAATTTTTTCTCCGTTTACTTTTCCAATGGTCCGGACGTCTCCGGTAAACAGGCTTCCGCCATTCTCAAAAGCAAGCATCACTACAAATATGACCAATGCAAGCCCAATGATAACAGCCATCACCTTGCCATACTTGTCCTGAATGTTCTGTATTACTGACATGTTAAATAATATAGTTAATTAAAAGGTTGGCAAAAATAGCGTTTTTAAAGATATCAACAAACTGTGGAAAAAAGGGCCAAAATAGCTTGATAGCAGGCCGTTCGGGGGTGGAAAGGCCTGCGGCAGCGGAGGTGTTCTCACTCTTTCCGGATCACTTCATATACATCTTTGCGGCGGTCGGCCAGGTTTTTAACGCTTCCGAATTTATGGAGGTGCCGTAAAAGGTCGATATCCACGTCGCCGATCACCACCATTTCCGTGTTGGGAGTGGCTTCGGCCTCTATACCATTGGAAGGGAATGAAAAATCACAGGGGGTAAGGATCATCGACTGGGCATACTGGATATCCATATTCTGTACCTGGGGCAGGTTGCCCACATTGCCGGCAATGGCCACATAACATTCGTTTTCAATGGCCCGGGCCTGTGCGCAATGCCGCACCCGGAAATAGGCGTTCTGCGTATCGGTAAGAAAGGGTACGAAGAGAATATCCATACCCTCATCTGCCAGCAGCCGGCTGAGCTCCGGAAACTCGGAGTCGTAACAAACCAGGATGCCCACCTTGCCGCAGTCGGTATCAAAGGCTTTTACCTGGTTGCCACCCACCATACCCCATACCCGTTCTTCGTCGGGCGTAACATGGATTTTTTCATATTTATCAATGGATCCGTCGCGCTGACAGAGATATCCTACATTATAAAGGCGGCCGTCTACCACTTCCGGCATACTGCCCGTTACAATATTTATATTATAGCTTACGGCCAGGGCTGCAAACCGGTCCCGTATAACGGTGGTGTATTTTGATACTTCCTTTACAGCGTCGGCCGCAGAAAGATGGTCGTATTCAGCCATCAGCGGAGCGTTAAAAAATTCGGGAAACACGGCAAAATCGCAGCGGTAGCCGGAAACCGTGTCTACAAAGTATTCCACCTGGGTCATCATTTCCTCCAGGTTTTTATAAAGCCGCATCTGCCATTGTACCAGTCCCAGCCGTACCACACGCTTAAGCGGGAAGGCTTGCTCGCTCCGGTCTTCATAATAAATATTGTCCCATTTCAGCAGCACTCCATATTCATTCGACTGTACATCGCCAAGCAGGTAATTTTTTATAATACGTACGGGGTGAAAATCATTGGAAAGCTGAAAGTCCAGCACCGGGTCATGCAGTTCTTTTTGTTTTACTTTCTGAATGTATTCGCTGGGCGTCATCTCCTGGGCATATTTATAATACCCCGGTATCCGGCCGCCAAATACAATGCCTTTCAGGTTCAGGCGCTCTGCTAGTTCTTTCCGGTAATCGTATAAACGCCGTCCCAGACGCATACCGCGGAATTGCGGTTTGATGAACACATCGATACCATATAATATTTCGCCTTCCGGGTCGTGCGAGTTAAACGAATAGTTGCCGGTGATACTTTTATAATTGTGCCGGTTATTCACTTTTTTTTCGTCTACAATGATCGAAAGCGCGCAGGCCGCCATTACCCCGTTGATATAGATCACTACCTGGCCTTCAGGAAAAAGATTGATAAGCCGGTTGATCTGCGGCCGCTGCCAGTAACTTTCGGGCATGCTGGGATAGCAGGCGATCATGGTTTCCTTAAGCGCATCATACTGGTCTTTCTCAAGTGTTTTTATCTCGATATTGATCGGGTCTGTCATAGTAACAAATTTAATGCAAATAATCCGGCCGGGATATATTGTATGAGTAGCCGGCAGCGGTTGTGTTAAGAGCCAAAATATTTTTTAATTTTTTATTTTCAACTTCATTAAGGCCGCAGATTCGCAGACCAGGGGCCTCCTGATAATCTGCGCATCAGCGGCTCTTTAAAATCCGGCAAAACGGAGCAGGCGTTTTTTCCATATGAATGCAATCGGTTGAGCAGCGGAGGTGCCGCGTTTCACAATATATTCGCAGATACAAAAAAATACGCTTTATGAACCGTTCCGCGAAAGGATTGTTTGCAGGATTACTGCTTTTTTCCTCTGTTATCAATGCCCAGTCCATAACTGTTCCAACAGGGGGTAATTCCTGGGCATTGGAACGAACGGAAGAGGCTGTACAGATCCGCAACAACGGGGTAACCAACTGGACAAAGGTCAATGATGGCTTTACAACCTATATACGGGTTACACAACCCGGAACCCTTAAGGTATGGCTGGAAACCGGTGCGGTTACCGGCAGCCCGGAAATTGCGGTATCTCTGTTCAACAAGATCCGGAAGGCAACGCTGAAAGGGGCAGGTACTTCTTTTTATATCGGGGAATGGAACATAAAAGATAGTGGCTATATACCCATTGTAGTGAAGGGTATAAAAAAAGAGGGCTGTTGTTTTCCGGATATAACGGCGCTGAAGCTGGAAGGCTCTGCGCTTACGGATAAGGCCAGTTATACAAAGAATAATGAAGGCGGCTTTTTTCATTGGGGAAGAAGAGGCCCTTCTGTACACATGGGGTACCAGCTGCCGCAAGATGTGGATGCCGAATGGTTTTATAACGAAGTAACCGTACCTGAAGGCAATGATGTGATCGGCTCTTATTTTATGGCCAACGGTTTTGGCGAAGGCTATTTTGGAATGCAGGTGAACTCGGCCACCGAGCGCCGCATCCTGTTCTCTGTCTGGAGCCCTTATCAGACCGATGATCCCAAACAGATCCCGGAAGATCATAAGATCAAGATGCTGAAAAAAGGCGAAAGCGTTTATTCCGGTGAATTTGGCAATGAAGGATCGGGCGGGCAGAGCATCCTGCGGTATAACTGGAAAGCCGCTACAACGTATAAATTCCTGTTGCATGTGGTTCCGGATGGGGATAGTCATACCATTTATACCGCTTATTTTTATGATGGGGCAAAAAAAACCTGGTTGCTGGTGGCCAGCTTCCGGCGCCCGAAACTGGCCACGTACCTGAAGCGCCCGCATTCCTTTCTGGAAAACTTTAATCCCAACCAGGGCGACCTTGAGCGGCGCGTATTTTTTGGAAACCAGTGGGTGCGGGATACCAAGGGCAACTGGCATGAGCTTACAAAAGCGCGCTTTACGGCCGATAATACGGCGCGCGTTGGTTATCGTAAAGACTATGCCGGCGGTGTAAAGGGACAACAGTTTTACCTGCGGAATTGTGGGTTCTTTAATGACTTTGTGCCTTATGATACCATGATTGAGCGGCAACCCACGGGTAAGGCGCCACAGGTTGATTTGAATACATTGCCCTAAAGCGGATCTTATCTTTTTATCAGGCCATCTCCTTTATGGGGGTGGCCTTTTTTATGCCATATGCCCGGCCGATACCTGCGGATGATGCTGTTCAAATAAACAACAGTTCTGCCCGTCATCAATAGTCTACCTTTTTTGTAGAAATTTATTTTGCTGATAATATTTTAGCAATTACCTTTGCCCTGTCTTAACAGGCAACTTATCAAGAAAGACTGAGGGAAATGGCCCGGGGAAGTCTTAGCAACCACCATCAAGGAGCGGTGCTACATCCATCCAAAAAGGAAAGATAAGTGAGTCGTCAATGTTCCCTGCATTGTCCGCTATTCACGATTTTCTTTCCATAACAAGTTTTTAAACGGCAATTTTTGAACATGAACACAAAAATGCAATCGTCGGGGTATGACCATGCGTCGCCCAATTGCCGGCAGATGAACTGTCGTAACATACAACCGCTGCAACTTCTTACGATGAGGCTGGCGTGTTGTTGCTGTTGATCTTAACTCCTTATTTCATTTCAGTTTTAATGAACGGTCCGGAGCCGAACGGGATCCCTATGCTTTGGCCATAACCATCCGAATACTTTTAAAATAGCATGTAACAATGAACCAATTTCTAAAAAGACTCATTTATGCAGCGCTCGTTTTTTCCCCCCTGCTGGGAGCCGCACAGCCGGCAACGATTACGGGCACCGTACAGGAACTTCAGACAGGGACCCCGCTGGCGGGCGTAACGGTAGAAGTTTCCGGTACCAACCGGCGTGTACTCACCGGTGAACAGGGACAGTTTTCTATAGCAGCGGGGCCGCATGCAACGCTGCTTTTTTCCTATGTGGGATATGCCAACCGCCAGGTAAATACAGATACCATACAGGGAAACCTGCAGGTGCAGCTGCAAAGTTCCAATACGGCGCTCGACGAAGTAGTGGTGACGGCGCTGGGTGTTTCCAAGGCTAAAAAATCACTCGGTTATGCCACGCAGGAGTTAAAGGCAAAGGATATTTCCGAAGCACGGGAAACCAATATCGTAAATGCCATGGCCGGGAAGATCGCCGGTGTGCGCATTACCAATACACAGGGAGATATGGGATCCTCGCGGATCGTGATACGGGGTGAAACTTCCATTGCCGGAAATAATCAACCGCTTTTTGTGGTAGATGGTATTCCAGTGGACAACTCACAACTGGGTGCCGGGGGTTCGCGGGATTTCCGCAATGCCATTGCGGATCTGAACCCGGAAGATATTGAAACCATCAGTGTGCTGAAGGGCCCCAATGCGGCAGCGCTTTACGGATCGAGGGCTGCACAGGGCGTTGTGCTGATCAAAACAAAAACCGGAAGAAGCAAAAAGGGCCTGGGAGTAACGCTGAACTCGAATGTGAATATCGCCAAACTGCTGATTCTGCCGGAATACCAGAATGTTTTCGGGCAAGGATCGGAAGGGAAGTTCAGTTATGTAGATGGCAAGGGTGGTGGCACAAATGATGGGGTGGATGAAAGCTGGGGGCCGAAGCTGGATGGGCGCCTGATCCCGCAATTCTATTCCAATGGTCAACCGGTACCCTTTGTGGCGCATCCCAATAACGTGCGGGATTATTTCCGGACCGGCGTTACCTACAGCAATGGTATTGCGCTGGCAAACGCGGGCGATAATTACGATTACCGGATTTCTTACAACAATGAAAAACAACTGGGCGTGGTACCCAACAGTGAGGCCAAAAAAGACAATGTATCTTTTAATGCCAACTACAATGTTACGCCCAAATTAAAAGTAGGCGTAAATGCCAATTATGTAGTGAATGATGCACCCAACCTTCCGGGGGCAGGCGGTAAACGGGCTACCAGCACCATGCTGCAGTTTACCTGGTTTGGCCGCCAGGTGGATATCGGCCAGCTGAAAAATTACAAAGATGCCAACGGCAACGGCATTAACTGGAACAACAGCTATTACAGCAACCCCTACTGGATCGCGTATGAAAATACCGTGAGCCAGCGCCGGAACCGCATCATCGGGAATGTGAACATCAACTATACGATCCTTGACGGTTTAAGCGCCAATTTTCGTACCGGTACCGATTATTATAACGACCGCCGCAAGTTAAAAATAGCGTATGGTACCAATGGTACCCCTTTCGGCTCTTATGAAGAAGATGCATTCGCTGTAAATGAAAATAATACCGAGGCTACGTTGCGCTACAATAAAAATCTCAACAGTAGCTTTAGCCTGGATGCGTTGGCCGGCTGGAACGTTCGTACGAAAGTATATGAGGAAAACATACAGCAGGCACCGCGTTTGGCGGTACCGGCTGTATATACACTGGCCAACTCCAGGGACCCGCTGGTTTCTTCCAACTTTTATTCGAAACTAAAAACCTATAGTGCGTTTGCTTCGGCACAGCTGGGATATAAAAATTTTGCTTTTGTAAACCTTACAGCGCGTAACGACTGGTCTTCTACGTTGCCGGAACAGAATCTTTCCTATTTCTATCCTTCGGTAAACGCCAGCCTGGTGTTAACCGAAGCGCTGGATATTAAAAATAATACGCTTAGTTATTTAAAACTAAGAGGCGGCTGGTCAAAAGTAGGTAGTTCGGCAGATCCCTACCAGCTGATTAATATTTTTAATTTCAATGCGCCCTTTTTAAGCAGCCCGCAACTGGTGACTTCCGGAGTGGATCTGAACCCCAACCTGAAATCGGAAAGTACCAGTTCCACAGAAGCCGGACTGGAAGCGGCGTTCTTTCATAACCGCGTGCGCCTGGATCTGAGTGTATACAATACCAATAGCATCGACCAGATCCTGAAAGTGGATGTAACAGCAGCAACAGGATACAATCAAAAACTGATGAACGCCGGAAAAATCAATAACAAGGGCATTGAAGTGCAGTTGGGTGTCATTCCTGTAAAGAATAATGACTTTCAGTGGAATGTCGACTTAAACTATGCGGCTAACAGAAGCCGCGTACTGATCCTGGATTATGAAAAGCGCCTGCAGAATTATGTACTGGGATCGTACCGCAGTGTGCAGGTGCTGGCTTCCGTTGGAAAGCCCTATGGTACCTTATTCGGCAATGCATACTTAAGAGATGCGCAGGGCAATATTGTGGTAAACAACAGCGGTATTCCGCTGGCGGATCCGAATAAAAAAGTGCTGGGCAAATTTACGCCCGACTGGGTAGGGGGCATCAGCAATAGTTTTTCTTATAAAAACTTCAGCCTTTCCTTCCTGGTAGATGCCAGCATCGGCGGCTCGCTGTTTGCGGGAACCAACTCCACCGGCAGTTACACAGGGGTACTGGCGCTTACGCTTCCGGGCCGGGATGCAGCGCACGGAGGACTTAGCTATTACTATCCGGGCAATGATAAGAAGAACGGTACAAGGGCCGGAGCCAGCGCACCAAACGGAGAAACCGTGTATGATGATGGGATGATCTTTAACGGGGTAACCGCCGACGGCAAGAAGAATGCAACCATCATTCCGGCATCCCAGTATTATAAGGCTTCCCGGAGTATTGAAGAAGAATACGTGTATGATGCTTCTTATGTAAAGCTGCGGGAAGTGAAGCTGGGGTATAACCTGCCGGTACAGTGGATCCGTAAGATCGGTTTTCAGGGCGCCTCCTTTTCGGTGGTAGGCCGTAACCTCTGGATCATTCATAAAAAGGTGCCCAATATCGATCCTGAAGTGGCCTTTAACACCGGCAACGCTCAGGGGCTGGAAGACCTGACGCTTCCCACGGTGCGGAATATCGGATTTAACCTGAACCTTAAATTTTAAAATGGCAGTCATGTATAAAAATATATTCAAACTATTTGTAGTCCTTATTACGCTTTCTTTTACTGCCTGCAAAAAAAACCTGGCGGAAATCAACCGGAACCCCAATGCGGTGGAAGATCCGCAGCCGGATTATTTGTTAACGGCAGCCGAAAAAATTGCGGCCGATACCTACTGGGGGACAGATAATAATTTCAACTCAAGCCTGCTCATCATTCAGCACTGGGCCAAAATCCAGTACACAGAACCGGACCGCTATATCTTCAGCAACAGCAGTTTTACCTCGCTTTGGAATACCGGTTATGCGCAGGTGATCACCAACCTGAATACGATTATCCAGTTTCCGGATGAAAAAGCCAATGCCAACTATAAAGCCGTTGCTACCATTCTGCGATCCTGGATATTCCAGCTGTTGACGGATGCATACGGAGCCATTCCCTATAAAGAATCCGGCAAAATAAAACAGACCCTTACACCGGTATATGATTCGCAAAAGGATGTGTACTTTGGTTTGCTGGATGAACTGAAGTCGGCCGCAGCCGCATTGAATCCCGCCGCCGGCAGTGTTGCCGGGGATGTGTTGTACGGAGGCGGTTTAGCCAGCTGGAAAAAATTTGCGGGGGCGCTCCGGCTGCGCATTGCGCTGCGTATAGCGGACCGGGAGCCGGAAAAGGCAAAACAGGTGATCAGCGAAGTAACCGCCGACCCTTCTTTGCTGATCAGCAGCAACGCGGAAATTGCACAACAGGTGTATGATAAGCCACCCCTGCAAAATCCCGTGGCTGCCTGGTTTTCTACCAGGGATGATTACCGGGTGGGAAAGACGATCATCGATAAATTATATGCGTTAAATGATCCACGCCTGGCCGTATTTGCAGATAAACCCACAGATCCTACTGTTACCAGCTATGTAGGTGTACCCAGTGGACTCACCAACAGCGATGCCAATAATCTTGGATTTGCCAAAACATCCAAACCGGGTTTAACGTTTTTCCGGTCGGATGCCAATCCCGCGGTGATTATAAGCTATGCAGAGGTATTGTTTGCAAAAGCCGAAGCGGTAGCGCGGGGCCTGTTAACCGGCGATGCGGCGGACTTATACAAACAGGCCATAACGGCGTCATTCAATCAATACCAGATCAAGGATAATACGGTGATCAGCAATTATCTTAACCAGCCATCAGTAGCCTACAACCCGGCGAACTATAAAAAGTCCATTGGTGAGCAGAAGTGGATCGCATTATACGGTCAGGGATTGGAAGCCTTTGCCGAATGGCGCCGGTTAGATTACCCGCAATTGACGGCAGGCGCATCCGGGGTACTGGATGGAAAGATCCCGGTGCGGTTCATTTACCCGGGTACCGAGCAATCGCTCAACGGGAATAATTATAAAGCCGCGGTAGCCGCCCAGGGAACAGATAACCTGCTGACGAAGCTGTGGTTTGATGTAAACTGATGTTTATATGGTTTGGCCACAAAACACTGAAGCGCTGCTTTTGTATTTCTGTGGCAACGTTCTGTAACCCAGCAAATGCAACGGCCTGGCGAACTTTGCGTTAAAGATTTTTGTTTTATTTCAACAGATTTTAAGATCATGCAGAAAATATACCGGTACTTTTTTTTGATACTGATGTTGTTGGGTTCGTTTGTGGCCAGTTATGCGCAGCGCATAAAACCCGGCATCTGGCAGGGCGTATTGCAGCGGCCTGACGGGCAAAAGATCATTTTTAATTTTGAATCGGCTGTGCTCAAGGGCAAGCCGGTGCTTTATGTGATCAACGCCGGGGAGCGGTTGCTGGTAGACGATGTAAGGCAAAAAGGCGACTCACTCTGGATCCGGATGCCGTTTTTTGCTTCAGGTTTTTCATTGCAGGTAGAAAAGAACGGAAACCTGAAGGGTTTGTATATAAAAAACTATGGCGCACGTAAGGAGGAGATCCCCTTCTACGCGTTGCATGGTGTAGCTGAACGGTACCCGTTAGGGAAGCCCGCGGCCACAGATATCAGCGGGCGTTGGGCCGTGAGCTTTAACACCGGTAACGGAAAGGTACAGCAGGCGATTGGCGAGTTTGCGCAGGAGGCTGGCGGCCGGATCACCGGAACCTTTCTCACTCCGTCGGGTGATTACCGCTACCTGGAAGGATCCGTAAGCGGCGATTCCCTGCACCTTTCGGGTTTTGATGGCGGACATGCCTTTGTTTTTACAGCATTGCTGAATGATAAAGACAGCATCGGCAATGCTGCGGTGTACTCAGGGTTAAAAGCCACGCAAAGCTGGACGGCCCGACGGAACGATACCGTGCAGCTACCGGATGAAAATACCTATACCAAATTAAGGGAAGGCGAAAGCCGGCTGAACTTCCGGTTTCGCGCTACCTCCGGTGAATGGGTATCCATTAACGATGCCCGGTATAAAAATAAAGTGGTCATTGTGCAGATCCTGGGCTCCTGGTGTCCGAATTGTATGGATGAAACGGCCTACCTGAGCGATTATTACAACCGTAACAGGGCCCGGGGTGTGGAGATCGTTGGACTGGCCTATGAACGTACCGGTGATTTTGAAGCCTCGCGTAAGGCGCTGATCCCTTTTCAAAAACGCTACCAGGTAAAATATCCCTTTCTGGTAACCGGTGTTGCTGTTTCCGATGAACAGCGAACTGAAAAAACACTGCCCCAGCTGGAAAGCATTAAGGCATTTCCTACATCCATTGTGATTGATAAAAAAGGAAATGTCCGGAAAGTCCATTCCGGGTTTAACGGACCGGGCACCGGGAAACATTACGAGGAATTCAAAAAGGAATTTGAAGCGTTTATAGACGAACTGCTGAAGGAACCTGGCCTGTAGAAGCACTAAAACGTCCTCATAAAGACCTGTAGTAACCATTAAGGAATGAAGGTGCATTAAGGCATTGGACCACTTAATGGTTCTTAATGCCTTAATGGTATAAGAAAATCAAGCTTCTTAAAAATGTACCATCGCCTTGATCACGCCGGTAGCGGGGTTCAGCCAGCTTTCAAACTGAGCGGGCACTTCATCAAAAGCCACTGTATGGGTAATATAAGTCTGCGGCCGGATGGCACCCTTCTTCATAGACCGGATGACCTGCTCAAAATCTTCCTTTACGGCGTTGCGGCTGCTCATTAAGGTACTCTCCCGTTTGTGAAATTCCGGGTGACTGAAGGAAAAAGCTTCTTTCTGCAAACCGATCAGCACATAGCGGCCGCCATGTGCCAGGTATTGGATACCGCTGTTGATGGCCCGCAGGTTGCCGGTAGCATCGATAACAACGGTAGGAAAGTCACCATTGGTGATCGCTTTTACCTGTTCAATGGCATCGTTGTCGGTGCCGTTTACCGCAGCGTGAACGCCCAGATGCTCCTGACAGAAGCGCAGGCGGTCCGCATTAATATCCAGGGCAATTACCCGGGCACCTGCAATGCGGGCCAGTTCCATGGTACCCAGCCCGATGGGCCCGGCGCCGATCACCAGCACAAATTCACCGGCTTGTACATTGGCCCTGCGCACGCCGTGGGCGCCGATGGCAAGGGGTTCTACCAGGGCCAGTTCATCTGCATTCAGTCCCTGGCCGTGCAGCAGACTGTTGGCGGGCACCACAATCTCTTCCCGCATGCCCCCGTCAATATGCACGCCAAATACGTTTATGTTCACACAACAATTCGGTTTGCCGGTACGGCAGGCAATACAGTTACCGCAGCTGAAATAGGGAATAATGGTCACCAGCTCGCCCGGTTCAAAACCATCGGCTCCGCCGGCGTCGATGAGCTCCCCGGAAAGTTCATGCCCCAGGATACGGGGATAGCTAAAGAAGGGCTGGGTACCTTCAAAAGCATGGAGGTCCGTGCCGCAGATGCCAACGCGCTTCAGTCGGATACGGGCCATACCGGCACCCGCTTCCGGAAGCGCATCTTCACGGAATGTAAAATGACCGGGGGCTGTGCAAACAAGCATTTTCATGTCGCAAAATTAATTGTTATTTTGACAATTGATAACATTGTATTGAACTTGTTTCAACTTTTTGTAACAGCGCATATATGTCGCTCCTATGGAGCTCAATGCCACATTTGCTTATAACTACCTATATCAGGCCCCTACGGGGCGATATATCGGAGGGTAGGTCGCGTGAGGGATTAGCTCGTTTCTTTTTATGTTTTTAATGGTCTCGCTGAGGGCTTCGCCGTTGCAGCGGCATCCTTTTGTGGAACCCTTCGGCAGGGCTCTGGGCAGGTTGGGCGGAACAAAAGATATAGCGGATAGCCCGGCGCCCGGCCGTGTATGCGCCATGCAGCGCTGGTCCCGATAGCTATCGGGAGGGGCACGCCCTAAAAATCATTTCTTTTCAATCAGCTGTTCTAAGCGCACCATCATTTCATCCTTACAGATACGGGTAATCTTCTGCGATCAAGCCATCTTCCTTCAGCCGGTTCCAGAAATCAACCGGGATCTCTATATGGCCCATTTCCACATTCTTACGTACACGGGTGGGGTTGCTGCTGTTTAAGGCAATGCTTTTTACCCCGGGTACATGCAGTCCAAAATAAATGGCAGCGGCGGCGGGGTCGATCTCAAACTCCTTGCAAATTTCGTAATACCGGTCGCGCCACTGGTAATAGTGCGCATGCTCGGGATTATTGCGGTCGAGCAGGATATAATTAAAATAATCGCTGCCCATCAGGAAACCACCATGGAACACCGCAGAATTGATGATCGAAATGCCTTGCTGGTACAGACTGTCCATAAAGGCGATCAGGTCTTTGGGATGATGGTAGATGGTAAAGCTGTTGGCAATCATCACCCAGTCGAGCTTTACATCGGCTGCAATTTTTTCAATGGCCTTCCAGTCTTTGGCCCCGATGCCGATGCCGGCTACTTCGCCCTTTTCTTTTAATTCTGTAAGCGCCCGGTAGGCCCCCAGGATATCATCGTATCGCTTTTGATAATCGGCTTCACCCATGGCAGCAGCCAGGTATTCATCGGGATCATGTACAGATACCAATTGTGGAATATAACCGCCCAATAATTCATTTCCCTGCCGGAAACACTCTAAAATTCCTTCGTAGCTGATCTTTTGCTCGGCATCGTTCTTCAGCGCATGCCAGATGCCTTTTTCAAAAGTGGGTTCAGGTGTGGTAAGGGGTTTTTGTACCCAGGCCAGTTTATTACTGATCAGCACTTCGCTTTTTGCAATGCCAAGATCGTTAAGACATTTGCCCAGTTCTTCCAGGGCCAGTCCCGCGCCATATTTTCCCGCAGAGTCAAACAATGGAGTATCACCTGCCGGTGTGGCGGCTATATACTCTTTCACAATGGCCAACTTCTCATGATAAGGTAATGCCCGGTACAGGTTGCCCAGCAGGCTGGTACCGGAACACACCACAGGTAACTTTATTTGCATCTGCCAAAATTATCTGAAATGGAGAATAATCAACATTCAATATTTGCAGATTCCTATATTTTATTAACCGGTTTTAACAGTTTGGAAGGAGATGTGCCTGCTCATTTATTCTTCATTGTGGAAATCAGGCTGGTACCGGAACACACCACAGGTAACTTTATTTGCATCTGCCAAAATTATCTGAAATGGAGAATAATCAACATTCAATATTTGCAGATTCCTATATTTTATTAACCGGTTTTAACAGTTTGGAAGGAGATGTGCCTGCTCATTTATTCTTCATTGTGGAAATACAACTTATAAAATCGTCCTTTATCGTCCTCCCCGTGCTCGATCATATTCCGGTCGCCGTGTATATAAATGTGAAAATTCTTATCCAGTTTGATCACGCTTTTATACGCCCGGTTCTGCCGCTTTACGGCTGCGGGGGAGATGGAGAAATTATCGGCTATTTCAATATCCCGTTCGGCGGAATAGTGCTGCTTGTAACGGTCAAAACTTTCTACATATTCTTTGTGGTGCAACACTTCGTTGTTAAACGTTTCCTGGTCAAAATGCTGCTTCTCCTTAAAAAAGTTAAGGCTCCGGTTCAGCAGGTCTGCCTGATCGGCCTTGGTTACGTTGTATTGTTCCGGCAAATGGTCTACTACATATGATTTGTACAAAGCCATCGTGCTTTCTGTGTTGAAATACTGATCCTGGCGTTGCTGGATCCGCAGAAAACTATCCGTCCAGTAACGGGCCTCCGGCGATTTATTCTTCGTATCTACAATGGAAATAATATAACCGTTTTCCTTATCGGTATTAAAGATCATGCAGCCTTTATCCAGTTTATTGATGTTGATGCCCTCTTCACTTTCCACTTCGAAGGCGTCTTCTACCGGGAACACTTTTAAAAAGGGCTCCTTATTTTCCGATTTGAACAGCCCGATGGCATCCACCGTTTCGCCGTTCAGCAGTCCCTCCTTAAAATACACTACATAAAATTCACCCCCTTTAATGCTGGGATGGGTGCCCTGGTTGTACAGGTGCTGGGCCAGGTTTTTGGATTGGGCCAGGGTCTGCTCCGGCTTTTCAAAAATGGCGGAAACATAGTTCCAGGCCTCGTTGGTGCTGATATGCCCCTCGGCGTAAAACTGGAAATATTCTTCCGATTTAAAGGGATTCAGAAAATAGCGGGTCATCAGATCCTTAACCTCCGGATCTACCGCCAATTCCTTTTTGGAAAGCGTCAGGTATTCCTCCTCCAACTGGTTGCCCACTTTATGCACGGCGATATGGGTAATAGCCGATCCTTCAAAATACTGCATGCTGCTGTTTTAAACGGGCCGTAAAGTAATGCAAAAAGCGGGAAATCGGATATTTGCTTCAGGTCGTACGGAAAACGATCTGCGAATAACATAGGTAGCCACCGGTACGCAGATAAATGTCGCATATGGAAATCAGGGAATTATTTTAATCATCAAAGGTCAAAACGAATCTGCGCATCAGCGGCCGTATGATTTAAAAGTTCCATCGCTTTTAAAAATTGCCGAATTCATTTACCTTCGGTCCGGTCTTAAAATCATTTATCTGCCGGCTTATGAAGTTAAAAAGAAAAATGTGTAAATTCACATTATCCAAAATCTGATCTCAGATGGAAAGTCATGCTTCGCCAAAACAATCTGGTAAACTCATCTTTTTGGGGTTACTGTTGTTTTTATTAGGGCTCATTATTGGGTTGTTTGTGCATAATATGGCCAACCCGCGTATGGCGCTTTCTGCCCATCTGGAAGGGGTGATGAACGGGATTTTTTTAATGGTTCTGGGATTGATCTGGAAACGGATCCTGCTTTCAAAAAGAGCCCTTGCTATAACATTCTGGCTAGCAGTGTATGGAACCTTTGCCAATCTCGTGGCGGTGATCATTGCCGCTATTACCGGGTCTGGCAAAATGATGCCCCTGGCGGGCGGGAAGGAGGGACCGGCATTTTTAGATGGGGTCATTTCGTTTTTGCTGGTTTCCCTTTCGCTGTGTATGGTGGCGGTTTGCATCCTTTCGTTAACCGGTATTTACAAGCATATAAAGGAGGCAGATATAGTGTAAATAAAAAAGATAATCCGCGCTTTTCTCTTATATAGGCTTAATCTATGCAAACAGGAGAAATCATCATTTACAAGGCCCCGGATGGGCAGACGGCTATTGACGTACGGCTGGAAAGGGAAACGATCTGGCTTCGCCAGGAGCAAATAGCCCAGTTATTTGACCGCGAACGATCTGTTATTACCAAACACATAAATAATATTTTTAAGGAAAAGGAGTTGGATCGGGAAAGCAATGTGCAAAATTTGCACATTGCAAATTCAGATAAGCCGGTGGCCTTTTTCAGTTTGGACGTAATCATTTCCGTTGGTTACCGGGTAAAATCGCCGCAGGGTACCCAGTTCCGCATCTGGGCCAATAAAGTGTTGAAAGATTACCTGGTAAAGGGATATGCTGTGAATGAAAAACGCCTGAAAGAACAAAGCCAGCAGCTGGATCACCTCAAACAAACAGTAAAATTGCTGGAAAATGTGCTCGAAAGTCAGCCCCTGAATTCAGATGAAGCATCCGGTCTGCTGAAGGTGATCACCGATTATACCTATGCCCTGGATGTGCTGGACCGGTATGATCACCAGGTGCTGGAAATAAAAGAGACGACTAAAGAAGAACTGTTCCGGATCAGTTATAAAGAAGCAGTGGCCGCTATTAACGGTTTGCGGGATAAATTTGGAGGCAGCGCTTTGTTTGGTAACGAAAAAGATGAATCCTTGCAGGGTTCACTGGGTGCCATTTATCAGACCTTTGACAAAAAATACCTTTATCCCAGCGTAGAGGAAAAAGCTGCACATTTGTTATACTTTGTAGTAAAAAATCACTCTTTTTCGGATGGGAATAAACGGATCGCCGCTTTCCTGTTTGTATGGTTCCTGGAGAAAAATAAAATTCTTTATAAGGAAGATGGTTCCCGCAAAATTGCAGATAATGCCCTGGTAGCGCTTACACTAATGATTGCGGAAAGCAAGCCGGAGGAAAAGGAAATGATGGTAAAAGTGGTGGTGAATCTTATCAATCTTAAAAACTGACCCCTGAATAAATACACACATGAAATTAAATGATGAAATATTGAACCAGGCGCTGTTGTTGTCTATGGAATTTGGCGAAAACTGGCTACAGCCGGTGAACAAGCGACTCTCAAAGATATATCCTGGCTTGTCTGATAACGAACTGGTTGGGTGCAATGACCTGTGCGCGGAAGTAAACAAGGACGCGCATCGGCTGGTGTATGAAAACCCGGTACCAGGTGGCCCTGAAATCGGCTTTATGGATTTTGAACTATTCAGCACACAATTGCTTAAAAAGTTCGCGTGGATGAGTAAAGAGAATCTTCAGAGACTTTATAGTCAAAGCTGCTATTATGCCCGGAAATAAGAAGCGATATAGAGGCGGGTGCATTCCAAATTGTCGCACTCCCATAAACGTAATGTCACCCTGAACTTGTTTCAGGGTCTATTGAACGATCAAAGACAGATGAATTGCATATATTTATAGAAACCAGTAACGCCGGTAATTGTTCACAGACTACACCATAATTTAATAATGGAAACGACAACTATCGAAACAAAATCGAAACCACCTTATTTATTGGGGCTTCTTTGCCTGATCCCTTTAGTGGGAGCGTTTGTTGGCTTAGGGCTCTTGCTGTATGGACTTTTAAAATATAAAGACAAGTGGCTTTCGTTAATTGGTGCTGCAGGAATTTTGTGGACAATTCTTGTATATTCAGCACTATTCTACGCCGGAACGCACGCTTCGGTTTTTAAGAAAGGATTTGAAGACATTTCACAAATGCAATTAAACAGCCTGGTAAAAAATATTGAGTTCTATAAACTCGCACATGGACAATATCCTGACAGGTTAGAACAACTTCAGGAAGACGATAAATTAGCACCCATTAATGATGCAGCACAGGGGATGAATATAAAGGGCATTTCATATTATAACTATGAAAAAATTGGTGAAAAGTATTTGCTTTTCTCGTCAGGACAGGATGGAATACCCCATACAAAAGACGATTTATTTCCACAGATAACCATTACAGACAGTAGTAAAATTGGGTTGATAAAGCCCCGCTGATAAAATATAACAACAGGTAATGGCGGGGAAATACCTTCATAATCCTCCCCCAAAATTGTCGTATTTACACTGCGATAAAACGCGCTTTATGAACGAGCTTCGTATTGTAAAGGATCTCTTTTTAACTCAAAAAAACAGGAGGATCGTATTATGCGAAATATAATCGTTTCAGAAATGATCACATTGGATGGTGTGATGCAAGGTCCCGGAGGCCCGGAGGAAGACCGGTCCGGCGGTTTTGAATATGGCGGCTGGACGGCAGCTTACGGAGACGAGGAGTCCGGCAGGATTTTCCAAAAACAGATGCAGGCAGCCGACTATCTGTTGGGCCGTAAAACATTTGAGATCTGGGAAAACTACTGGCCGCAGCATAACGATTTCTGGCCGGCAGTCAACGCGGGCACGAAATACGTATTATCTGCCACGCGGAAAAGCTCGGATTGGGAAAAATCGGTTTTCCTCGGAAGTGTGGAAGGGATCCGCGCTCTTAAGAATACAAACGGCCCAGACGTACAGGTATGGGGCAGTGGTAAGCTCGTACAACTGCTACTGCAACAGGACCTGGTGGATGAACTCTGGCTCAAGATTTTTCCGGTAACGCTGGGTACAGGAAAAAAGCTGTTTGAAAATGGCCCTATTCCCGCAGCATTTACGTTAACAGAGAATTCCGTTACTCCGGGTGGTGTGATTTTTGCCAATTACAAACGGGCAGGAGCGGTGAAGACCGGAACTGTAGGTGCATAGAACAGGTAACTCCGGTGTCTGTAAAAAAAGTAAAACGGAATTATATTGTAACGAAAATGATAACGGACAACATGATACTATTGCAGCCGACAGAGGCCGCCGATCTGGAACGGTTCTTTATTTTTCAGCTGGATAAAGAAGCCATTCACCTGGCGGCCTTTACACCCAAAGATCCGACGGATAAAGCCGCCTACCTGAATAAATATACAAAATTACTGGGCGAACCCACGGTACACATGCGCACGATTCTGGTGGATAATGTGATTGCCGGCAGTATTTCAAAATTTGAAATGGAAGGCGATGCGGAGATCACCTACTGGATCGACCGGGATTTTTGGGGTAAAGGAATCGGCACCATCGCACTTAAACAGTTCCTGACGCTTGAAAAAGCACGGCCCATTTTCGGGCGGGTGGCTTTTGATAATATGGGCTCTCAACGGGTATTGGAAAAATGTGGTTTTGTAAGGATCGGTAAGGACAAAGGTTTTGCCAATGCCCGGCAGGCTGAAATAGAAGAGTTTATTTATAAGCTGGATTGATGGCGATATATAGAATAACTAGGGTTACCTGCAACGCCATTCTCTATTGTCAAAGAATAATGAATGTTGCGGTCACAGGGATCGTTTGTAATGATTGCTGGAAGGATACGATCATACGGTGTTAAGTATAAGAATTTTTAATCGGCACAATATTAAAAGCTGATACTTCGCTAACCTGCTGAGCCGGTAACACCATAAACAACATTATAGCGGGGGGCAGATGGCGGAATATCGATTAGGCAGTGATAATTTGTTTTTCTATTCTAACGACTATGCGGATTATCCGAATGAGATCGATATTTCGATAATCCATAATGACCTGACTGAAGAAAACAGTCAGCAGATTCAAATCGGAGTTTATATTTTCCTCGACAATTATTTGGGAGAACTTGATTTTGTTTATAATATAGACCATCTAAGAATAATCAGCCGGCATGAGGCTGAAAAGCAGTTGATTCCGATTGTAAAGCTCAAGGAGTTTCTTAGTTGGCGGCAAATGGGATTTGTTGAAAAGTATGAAGAAGTTGGATATTATGCGGAAGATGACGAATACTCAATTTTAGAAGCGGAATTGAAAAATGGAAGCAATTTAATTACGGTGGTCAATACGCAGCTGCTTAATTGGGATGGCAAGGTGTCACGTGCCTGGATTGCATTTATTACTTTTAAATATGATGGAAGTAATCATAATGGCATGCCTAACAAAAAGGACTATGAAAGTTTAAACCAAGTAGAAGAAAGCATATTGCATCAACTTTCAGATCAGGACAGTTATTTATATATTGGCAGACAAACGGCGAATGGTGAGCGCGATATTTATTTTGCTTGCAAAGATTTTCGTAAACCTTCGAAAGTGTTTTTTAAAGCACTGCAAGAGAATAGTAGTGAATTTGAAATAGAGTACGATATTTATAAAGACAAATACTGGCAGTCATTTGAGCGATTTGTGACTGCCTGAAATGGGAAAGGAGTATTGCATTATTATTAATAGTAAATTTAGGACTGCTTTACTTCGTATTTTGGGTTTTATTTTTAAAACACAGTAACAATAATATGAATGGCTTGAACAAAGAAACGGCAAGCTATGTTAGAAACTATTTTAGCAACTTAATGACTGACGATGAAAAGTTAGCATTGAAGCATCATATATACACCTATAAGACTTTCGATGAGCCGAAAATGAGGAAGATGCTGATTGAGCGAGGCACGATAAACGCGGAGTCTGAAATAATCAATTTTTTAAAAGATGAATATGATCAATTTGAATTGGACATCGCAAAACGGATAATGAATGAAACCCCCGAAAAGGTATTTTTAAATACATGCTCAAGATGCAACAAACTTGCCCGAACTCCCTATGCAAGACAGTGCCGGCATTGTGGATATAGTTGGCATGAGCTAACGATTGCTCAATTTAAAATTAATGATGCCTTTCAAATTGAGGAAGGGCAATTTTTCCTACAAGGACAAATTGTGAAAGGAGCGATCAAGCAGGGACAATTTATGGATTTGACATTCTTTGGCCTCAACATAAAACCTAAAATAGAAGTAATGGAGTGCGCCGATAAAAACGCGGAAGAAAAAATCGGGGAGGGGATTAGGCTGGGAACAACAGAATTATCGGAAGAGGAAAAGAAGCTTATTGAAAATAAAAGTTCGTTGGGAATACAATTTGACATAGTTAAAGAACGATGATGCTGCGACTAAAGATACTGCAAGAATGCATTACCAACATTTTTGTAATTTGAAACATCAAAAGGTTGGCCAGATGAATGAACAATCATCGTTTTTCTGAACTAAACGTTCATTGATAAATATGAATTTGAAAAGTCGGGTAACATTCCGAAAGCAGGTATTGATGCGATTGAGAACGTCCCGAACTACGGTTTCAGCTTAACGCTTGCTCGTTACTGAACAAGCTTGGGGTCTGCGGGAACAAAAATTTCCTTCCCATCTGCATAGACCTTGCCCCAGTTACACAAACTGTCTAAAATCGGAACCAGATCCCATCCTTTATTGGTCAGCAAATATTTTACACCGGTTGGAACGGTATCGGCAATTTCCCGTTTTACTAAAATGGCGTGGGCTTCCAGTTCTTTTAATTGTCTTGCCAACACCGTTTCGGAAATCGCTGGCAGCTGTTGCTTTAAAAGATGAAAGCGGTTATGGCCCTGGGAAATATAATAGATGATTTGCGACTTCCACCGGCCACTTACAATACTGATAGCAGAGTTGCGCTCACAGGTTTCAAATAAAAATTGCTCGTTGATATAATTGGAAGATTGCTTTTTTCTCATACTTATGGAATGGGGCTAACAATTTTGTTAGTCATTGTTTATAAAAGGATGGATAAAGAACTTTGATCAAAAATACGAAATATGAAAATCAGTATCTACATAGCCGCATCAGCAAACGGATTGATCTCTAATTCAAGAAATGTGCCTGACTGGCTTTCTCCCGAATATGGAGCCGGGATGATGGCTATTTGCCGGGAATATAAGGCGGTGATCATGGGCCGGGTTACTTATGATATTCTGGCGCCGGATTATCTGCCCCTTACCCAGGAAGGAACAACGGTTGTATTAACCACCAGCGAAGCTGCAACCTCCGGTAATTCAACCGTGGTTTTTACAAAAGCAAATCCCGCTGAAATCGTTCAAATGCTTGCAGACCGGGGCCACACCCATGCCGTTATTATTGGCGGTACTGCTACCATAAGCGCATTTGTAAACGCAGGGGTGGTAGACGATATTTATTTTGTTATGGAACCCGTGCTTTTTGGTGGCGGCCTGCCTTTGTTAAAAGGTGTTGAGGCTGAGTTAAAGCTCAACCTGCTGGCGGTTACAAAACTAAACGGCAATACGGTTCAATTACATTACGAAATAGCAAAGTCCTAGAATGATTTTTATTAACAAAAATGAAGAAGAAAAAGGATCTGGCTTAACAGGTCAGTATTATGTATCTACTAAACAAGTTAATCCGTATATATGGAAATAAACCCGGTTACTGTTGTAATAACATGTACCATTCAGCCTGGTAAAATTGATAGCGCCAGGCAGGCACTTGAAGCAAATATTAAGACGGTGCTGCGTGAAGAACCGGCCTGTCATGGCATTCGTGTGCACGACGACCCAAAAAATCCGCACCGGTTGCTTATTATTGAATATTGGGATAGCGAAGCTGTTTTTACAGGGCCGCACATGCAGACTGCACATATGCAGGCATTCCTCAAAACAGCACAGACGTTTCTTGACGGGGCCGCTGAGTTCAGTTTTTGGCGTGAAATTATAGCGGAAAATTAAAAGACAAATGCGGGGCTTTGTAAACACATATAGGCGATAATAATCGTTTGAAAATGGATCGTTTGCGTATATTTATAAGTTAGCTGTATACTTTAACTAACAGCTGACCAGAAGAAATGAGACTAGTTAATTTCTTTAAAAAAAATCGGGAAAAAGCCGCTTTAAAAAATGAGGATGAGGCACTCCGTTATTTGCCATCATTTTGCGAAGATGACTATTGTCAAATTGAAATTGTTCCATATGCTAATAAAGAATACATTTTAAAGACTTTTAAGCAAATAGAGAAGCTTGCAAATAATTCAAAAACAGATTTTGGGTTTACTGAAATATACGGAAGAAGGCAAATGCCTGTAACAACTTTTTGTAAAGAAACCAGAATTCATTATTTGGAAGCGTTGCTGTCCGGTTTTGAATTTGAAAAGGCAAAAAGTATAAATTATAACAGCCAAAAAATCCTGGACTGCGAAGTCGGACCAATCAAAGGACACGGCTTCTCTGCATTTACCATTTTTTTTGATACCGAAGATGTGTTTGTGAAAAACATTTGGCTGTCTATAAGTTTAATTGTTGATGTTAAGCAATATGGTTTAGTTGAATCTGCTTTGCATTGTTTGGGAGAAGACTGTGATATGACTTTGGTTGATTGGAATAGTTTAAAGCTGTTTGATCTTAAAGACAGAAAGCAGGTTAATGAGTATTTAATGGACTACTGGAAATGATATAGTGACTGTCATAGGTTTTGCACTGATAGGCTAGGGGTCCCATAAAAACAACCCTCGCCAACCGGCTATTTTGGCGAACAGCAAAACTTTTTCGTATGAGACGTATAAATTTAATAGTAGCGTTAGTCGTTATTGTACTCAGTTCATGTAACCGGTGAAGAAGGATTGCGTAAATGGCTTAAGTAATTGTGCACCGGCAATTTTGTATGGCCAGGCATTACTTATAGTTGAAGGGCTGCCGGATGCGGAGGGGCAGCCGCTGCAACGCAGGGGCCATAGCCCGCAGCAGCCGGAGCTGCTGATGCCACCTGCACTACAGCCGACAGCCCCCCAAAATCATTTTCCCTTCTTCACATATGTTTCCAGCCACTGGTACTCTTCCCAAAGCAGGTGCAGGAGGTTTTCTTTGCCCGCATAGCCGTGCGACTCGAAGGGCAGCTGTACAAAACGCACCGTGCCGCCGTGGCCCTTGACGGCGTTGAAGAGCCGCTCGCTCTGGATGGGGAAGGTGCCGGGGTTGTTATCTGCCTCACCGTGAATGAGCAACAGCGGCGTTTTTATTTTATCCGCATAGCTGAAGGGGCTCATGCGGTTGTACACCTGCGGAGCCTGCCAGTAGGTACGCTCTTCGTTCTGAAACCCAAACGGGGTAAGGGTCCGGTTGTAGGCACCACTGCGCGCAATACCCGCTTTAAACAGGCTGGTATGTGCCAGCAGGTTGGCCGTCATAAACGCACCATAGCTATGACCCGCAACCGCCACGCGCGTACTATCCCCAATGCCCATGGAAGCAATTTTATCGATCGCCGCTTTGGCGTTCCACTCCAGCTGCTCTACAAAATTATCGTTGGGATACTTGCTGCCTTCGCCTACAATAGGAAACTCGGCATTGTCCATAACCGCATAGCCTTCCAATGCAAAGAACACAAAGCTGCCATAGTTGATCTGCGTAAACGTATTCTTACTGCCGCGCACCTGGGCTGCATCGGAAGCCTGTTTGTACTCCCGCGGATACGCCACAATGATCACCGGCAGCTTGCCATCCTTTGCCGGGTCGTAATTTTTTGAAACGTATACATTGGCGGTAAGCTGGATGCCGTCCCTGCGGGTATAGGTGACTTTTTCTTTTTTAAGATCGCGCAGCTCCGGTTGCGGATCGGGGAAGCTGGTAAGCGGGGTTTCTTTTTTACCGTTTATAATAAAATAGTTGGGCGGCTGGGTATTGCTCTGGCGGCTGGTTACAAAGGAAAGCCCTTTTTGCTGCGACAGCAATTTAACCGGCACTTCATAATACGGATCTTTTGCCTGCCATAGTTTTTCCTTTTTTAAAGAAGTGAAATCAAAAGTACCCACAAAAGGATAATCACCGTTGGGAGAAGCGCCCTGCGCGTTCATGATGAATTTTGTTTTCTGGTAGATGAGCGGCACCAAACGACCGTACTCGTTCCTTACCGTGAAGGGTGTACCGGGATCATTATAGGCATCGTTGGTGCTGCGGTCATCCAGCGTGGTAAGCTTTTGGGTAGACAGATCCAGCCGCTGCCAGATGCGTTTTTGTTGAGCAAAAGAGCCCTGTGTAACCAGCGCTATGTCTTTATTCACAAAGCTGACGTTGTACAGGCGCATGGGCGTGGCCACCACCGTTTGCGGCGTGGCGGTAAACGGCGCAGCAAGGGTTACATACTGATCGTGATTGGGCACATTGTGTTTGATGAAGCCACTGTCCAGCGGCTCAATCCAGCCCAGCGTAGCGGGTTGGGTGGCGATCCAGTTATGACCGCGCGGGGCGTTCAGTACATTGTCAAAGCCACTGGGGGCCAGCTCTGAAGAAGGAATTTTTGCAATGGTTTTTACCAGCGCGCCTTTAGCATCCCACACTTCAATGGTGGAGGCAAAACCATTAGAAGGCACCAGGTAGGAAAGATCGCCCGTGAGTCGCTCTACCAGTAAATAATTTTTATCGGGCGAAAGCTGGATGGAGGCGTACAGATCCGGCCTGCCGATGGGTGTTTCCACACCACCGTTGTTGAGCAGGAGTTGCGATGTGGCAAAAAAGCGGAACAGCGCTTCATCATATTTGTTTTTGATAAGATCCTGGTAGGTACGGGAAGCCGCCACCTTGCCCAGGTTCTGCTGGATCACCGGTCCGTCTGGCGCGGCAGGCTTTTGGGGCATGGCCGAAGGGGCAGCCGTGGTAGCCTGGTAAAGCAATTGGTCATTATCCCACCAGCTGAAATCATTACCGGTAGCCGTGTTGAGCGGCGTGCGGTTGATTTTAACAGCCTGCGCGGCTTTTACATCTACCACGTAAAGATCCATGGCTGTGCGCGTTTCCTGGAGGAAGGCTAGTTTGGTACCCGCGCGGTTCCAGGAAACGGAGGAGGCTCTTAAAGGCTCGGGCAATCCACTAATGGCGGCTTCTTTGCCGGTGCTTACATTTTTTAACGTGAGCCCGGTATAATAGCTGCCCCTGCTGGGACTGAAATTGGCGGGGTTGATGCGTAGCCCGGCGATCCGGAGTTCCGGCTGCGCGAGGTCTTCCACAGTAGGGCCGGTGCTGCGTTGCATAAGTACCATCCAGGAACCATCGTCGTTAAAGCTGACACCGGGGTTGAAGGTGGCGAGCAATAATTTTTCAATAACAGCGGGTGGCTTTTGGTAGGTGCTGCCCTCCTGGGCCAGAACACCGGTTAAAAAGAAAAGCAGGGCAAGAAGAAGGAACAGACTACGTTTCATGTATGAAGATTTGGTATTTCTTCTGTCGAATGTAGTGAAAATTGGGGAATGGGGGTTTCATTGCCGCAGATGCGCAGATTTTTTGGGTAGGATGGCAGGTGCGGACACGTGCCATGGCGGCGGTATTTTTGCTTTGCCACAGAGACATCGTTTTTTTGATGGTGTAGAGAACATGTGTTGGCACAGGCGTAGATGGTAGCATTGAATGTTTGAGCAGCAACATTTTTACCGGCAATAGTATTACCGCAAATGTCCAGGTTTTGGGTGGCGGGATGGCGTGTGAGAACACGCATCATGGCAGCGGTATTTTTGTGTTGCCGCAGATGCGCAGATTATTTGATGGTGGATGGCGTATGAGGATACATGCCATGGCGGAGGCGTTATTGCATTGCCGCAGATGCGCAGATTTTTTGACGATTTGCCGGGACAAGCCCTATGGCATATAAAGGATACCCTTGTGCAGTTAAAGAACGGGAATTTGCAGTAAAAACCGGGATGTTAAGGGAATGGTACGCTGTTTAATGTGTATACTATCTCAGCAGGCTGAGCAGCACATAAACAAATAAAACAATAGTTACTACGGTGCCGCAGATGAAAAAACCGGCTAAAAATTCCATGTAACCGACTTTTTTGTGCTTTAAGGGTATTTCATGTTTAAGGGACATATGCTTTTGTTTTGTTTCAGCCATAAAGTTCGTTCCGCAAACAGGCACACCCAAGCGTAAAAGCACGGTTTTTTATAGGGTTTTTACGGTAGTCCAATTCACCGGTCAGCCATCCGCTTTTGGCAGACTTCCTATGGCTGAGTGCTACCGGCTGACGGCAGATCGCTGTTTTCTGCAATAGGCTGATGCTGCACCTTGCACTTAAATTGCTCAATCGTATGTTCAGGTACAATCTGTAGATTGTGAAGCCGCCGGGGTTTTTGATACCATTGATGAAACCAGTGATACTCATATTCATCCCGCCAGATTACATGGGAGCGGATCTGTTCCTCATCATTACTGGCCGGTAATAATAATTTTACGTCATTCATTTCAGTAAATATCTGGTACAGTTCCTTCCGGGTATAGTACTGTTGACCGTAACCGTTCGCCAGAAAATAAGCTTTAAGGTGCTTGTGGGCGATCTTCCATTCCTCCCGGCCGGTACTTTGACCGCTTAACGTTGCCATAAAATCCTCGAGTATTTTTTGTGGGGGTATTTCTACCATTCCGCACAACAGCAGGAATTTATAGGGAAGGATAAAGCTAAAACGGGCAAACCGCTCATATTGCCCGGTTTGCCACTCCATAAACGGTGGGCGGTAGTCGTGCGTAGTGGGATTTGTTGTAAGCATAGTAGTGTTTTTAGGGGTGTTATCAAAAGCAGGATTGTTTTTTGGTGTAACATCATGAAAAAATTGATTAGATTGTTAAAAGTAGAAATAATTTCCGAAAAACAGCATTTTATTTCTGTAAATTTAATTTTTAGTTCTTTTTAAGGAAACAAACCGTTCAACGAGAATCGTTTGAGGTTTCTTATATTGCCAACTAAATGGTGCAATCCATAATTAACTATGGCAAAAAAACGCATACTGAACCGGATAAAGAGCGTGCTGGCGGATAAAGGGCGAACCAATTTATGGTTGGCAGAACAACTGGACAAAAATAAAAGTACGGTTTCAAAATGGTGTACCAACGACCAGCAGCCTACGTTGGATACCTTGTTTGATATTGCCGAAGTACTTGAAGTGCGTGTATCTGAATTATTGGTGATACCTCCCAAATCATAGCCGGGCAGCGTTTGCAGTGCCGGAACGTTCATGATTTTTAATACGGCCAGACTAAATTTTTTGCCCTTGATAAATCCGGTTATCGGACGTCGTTTATTGCACTCCCCGCAAAAAAGGAAGCGCATCCTTCCGCTTCAGTACCGGAACCCACCTCTTAAAGAGAACCGGTCTCCGGAATGATGAAAACCGTTGCATGTAAAACCCTTTTCCCGTTCATCTGTTAATCAATAAGGGTAAAGAATGCGTTCATTTATAAATAACGATCTTTGCCGTCTAAAACAGTGTGTATGAAAGTAGAGCAGATCTATACCGGATGCCTCGCACAAGGGGCCTATTATATTTCGTCAAAGGGTGAAGCGGCGATTATTGATCCCCTGCGGGAGGTGCAACCTTATATCGACCGGGCGGCAAAAGACGGTGTAACGATCAAATACATTTTCGAGACGCATTTTCACGCCGATTTTGTAAGCGGGCATATTGATCTTGCTGCAAAAACCGGCGCTCAGATTGTTTTAGGTCCAACAAATGCGCATCTGGGATACGATGCACACATTGCGGAGGACGGAGCACTGTTTAAAATAGGGGATGCCAGTATAAAAGTGTTGCACACACCCGGCCATACACTGGAAAGTACGGTGTATTTATTGCTGGATGAAACAGGAAAAGAAACGGCTATTTTTACCGGTGATACCTTATTCATCGGGGATGTGGGCCGGCCAGACCTGGCACAGAAAATTGCCGGAGATCTTACCAAAGAGAAGCTGGCGGGTTTGCTGTTTGATTCGCTGCGCCATAAAATAATGCCGCTGCCGGATGAACTGATCGTTTACCCGGCGCATGGTGCAGGAAGCGCCTGTGGCAAAAATATGAGCCGCGAAACTTCGGATACCCTGGGACATCAGAAAAAAGTAAACTACGCATTGAATCCTGAGCTGACCCGGGAACAATTTATTACGGCGGTTACAGATGGCTTAACAGAGCCGCCCCAATATTTTCCCAAGAATGTATTGATGAACATCGAGGGTTATGACAGCATCAGCGAGGTGCTGGAGCGGGGCAATAACGCCCTGGATCCGGATGCCTTTGAAGAGGCTGCTAACCATACAGGCGCGATCATGCTCGATACGCGTGCACCACAGGACTTTGCAAAAGCCTTTATTCCCAATTCGATCAATATCGGTATAGACGGTAGCTTTGCCGTTTGGGTGGGTACCCTGATCCCCGACCTGAAACAGGAGATCCTGATCATTGCCGATGAGGGGCGGGAACCCGAGGTGGTTACCCGCCTGGCCCGTGTTGGTTATGATTATGCCATCGGCTACCTGAAAGGAGGTATCGGGGCCTGGAAAAAGGCCGGTAAGGAAACCGACCATATCGAAAGTATTACCCCGGAGGCATTGGCGGCGGTAGCACAGCCCCATATCCTGGATGTGCGCAAGGAAAGCGAATACCAGGCTGAGCATATTAACGGTGCCGCAAACATGCCGCTCGATTATATCAATAACCATATTGCAGACATCGACCGGAACAACCCGGTTTATGTGCATTGTGCCGGCGGATACCGCTCCATGATCTTTGCTTCCATTTTAAAAGCACGCGGCTTTGATCATGTGATTGATGTGCAGGGCGGCTTTAAAGCAATCAAAGACTCGGGGAAATTTGATGTGACGGATTTTGTTTGCCCTACGTCGGTGAAAAAGTAAAAAAACGGGACTTTGGGACTGAGGGGACCTAAATCAATAATGAACGTCGCCATCGTCTGCCAAGTCGCCGGAATATAACCATATAAGCTACTGACTTAAGCGATTATTTTTAACTCGCCCGTTTATGCTGCAGCAGCATATCCATTGCATGCTCCAGGGTTCCGGCGGGGATAACCTCCCCGGCATTGACAAAGAAAATTTCATCCGCATTTTCGATCGTATTCAGCCGGTGCGCAATGATGATCTTTGTGGTGGTTGCGGGTAACCGCTCCAGTATTTCCTCGAGGATTTTTTCAGTTACGGTGTCGATATTGGCAGTAGCCTCATCCAGAACCACGATCTGGGGTTTGCGCAATACGGCTCGTATAAAAGCAATGAGTTGTTTTTGGCCCAGGCTGATGGAATCGGAAGTGGTAACCAGCTGCGTGCTCAAACCGGCATCAAACCGGGATAGGAGATCGCTTAACCCTGTATCGCTGATGGCCTGCAGCAGCTGCTCGTCATTCAGCTGACGCAGTTCCGCGTTGCCGTACAGAATGTTTTCGCGAAGTGTGCCGGTAAATAAAAACGGCTCCTGCAAAATGAACCCGATCTCCCGGGTGCGCTCTTCCGCGGTATAGGTACGGATATCCTGTCCGTTCAACAGCACCATCCCCTCCGTAGGATCATATAACCGTGCGATCAATGCCGCTGTGGTACTTTTGCCGCCACCGGTTGGCCCCACAAGGGCATAGGTTTTCCCGCGCTGCAGGTTAAAGTTGATGTTGTGTAATACGCTTTTACCATCCGGGTAGCTGAAGGATACATCCTGAAATGTGAGTACGTTATCCGATGCGGGCACGGCCGCATCTGCTTTGCTTAATACCGGCAGGTTCGATTGGCGGGAAAGGATCACAGAGATGCGGTCCCAGGCCGCCAGCGCTGTTTGAAAACTGGCCCACAATGCGGCCAGCTCGCGCAACGGACGGTAAAAATATTGCACATAACTCATAAAGCTGATCAGCAATCCTAATGTGAACCGTCCTTCAATAATCAGGTAAATTCCAAAACCCAGTACGATCAGCTGCGCCAGGTTAGAAAAGAAGCCAAATACAGGTGTAAACAAATTATTGGCAATACCCGCGGTGATGGATGTTTTGTAATTGATGTCGTTGGCCTTTGAAAAACGGGCCCGGAAGTAATCGCGCCGGTTAAACGCGATGATGGTTTTAAAATTATGAAGTCCTTCCTGTATGTTGGCACTGAGATCTCCGGTTGCTTTGAGGCTGATGGCGTTCTTTTTTTTAACCCAGGGAGAAACAACCAATGCAAACAGCAGGATAAAAACAGCAGGGATTAAGGACGCGGCACCCAGTTCCCAGTGGATGGATAGCACAAATACCGCTACCCCGATCATCGAAAAGATACTATCCATAAACCGCATCAGCGATTGTGAAAAGAACTGGTTCACGGTGTCTGTATCGTTATTGATCCGCGAGATCAGGTCTCCGGAACGGTTACTGTTAAAGAATGCAACCGGCAATTGCTGCAGTTTATTAAATACTTCATTCCGCAGGGTATACAACATCCGCTGTCCAACACCACCCATCAGCTTGGCCTGCAGGTACTCCGTACCGGCCCAAACAATATAAATACCCAGCAGGAGCGCGCTGTACTGCATTAAAAGGCCATATTGCTTTTTGAGGATAAAATGATCTACAATATAACCGATCAGGTAGGGCGTAAGCATGGTAAGACCGGCATTCAGCATCATTACAAAAAAAGCAATCCCGAGATTTCTTTTTTCCCCCTTCATAAACCGGAACATCTTACGCAATGCTGCACCGGCCGGGCTTTTCTGTTCCCGGTTGAGGTTGTAATCTGTTTGATGGTTGCCGTTTTGTTCCTGCATATTGTTAGGCTTCTGTAGTTTGATAATTGTTCAGGCTTTGCTGACTCTGTAGGATCTGGTTGTATTCGGGATTGGATTGAAGCAACTCCTCATGGGTACCTTTGGCCACCAGTTCACCTTCCATTAATAAAATGATTTGCTCATAATCTTTTACCGGCTCCAGGTTCTGGGTAATGGAAACAATCGTAATGCCCGGATAATTTGCCGCTACATTTTTCCAGATCCGTTGTTCGGTGGTACGGTCTACCCGTGCCGTAAACTCATCCAGTAATAAAATTTTCGGGTTGCCGGCCAATGCCCGCGCCAGCATGATGCGTTGTTTTTGTCCGCCGGATAAGCTGAGTCCCCGCTCAGACACTTCTGTGTCCAGTCCATTGGGAAGGGAGGTTACAAAATCGGAAAGTTCTGCCGTCTGTACGGCTTTTTGCAGCGCACCATCCGAAACGTCGGCGTTGAAGGCAATATTCTCGCGCAGGCTCATATTAAAGATGATGGCATCCTGGAATACGAGCCCGATCTGCCGCAATAATACTTCCTGGTTATAGGTTTCTATCGGCACATCGTCGTAATAAATGGTGCCGTGCTGCGGTTTGATCAGCGTGGTTAGTGCATAAAACAACTGCGTTTTGCCGGCGGCAGTAGGACCGATGATGGCGGTACGGGATCCGGCTTTTACCTGAAAGGAAACATGATCCAGCGCTTTTTTTTCACCAAAAGCTACCGTAAGATCTTTTACCTCAATAGCCCCTTCCAGTTGTTTTTCGAAATCGCCTCCTTCTTCAGTATCAGGGGCTGCAAGCACCTGGTGAATGCGGGCATAGGAAGCCGAGGCCCTCGCGATGAGGTTGCTCATAAACCCGATGAGCAGGATGGGAAAGATCAGGATAGCAATGTAGCTGTTAAACGCGGCGAATGCGCCCATGGTCATTGAGCCGGTAATCGCAAAACGGCCGCCGATGACCACTACGGCCAATACCGCCAGGTTGGCCGTAAACACAATAATGGGAATCAGGGTGGCAAACAATTTGAGAATGGACAATCCCAAATTCCGGGCCTCGCCGCTGGCTTCCATGAATTTATTGTATTCCTGGAACTGTGCATTCAACACCCGGATCAGTGCCGCACCCAGTATCGATTCGTTAATGGTCTTATTCAGCTTGTCGATCACCTCCTGAGAACGTTTGAAAAGCGTTTTTACTTTTTTAAATACCAGCATAAACGTGAGGCCGATGATCGGGATCACACAGAGCACGATGAGGCCCAGCTTCCAGTTGATACTAAGTAAAAGGATAGCGGTACCCACGATGAGCACGATAGAGGAAATGATATTGACAATGGCCTGTGAAACAAAGGTCTTGACTGCATTTACATCAGAAGTGATATTGGTCAGTAATTTATCCGGGCTTGTTTCCTGGATAAAAGCATGTGTCTGGCGGGAGATTTTACCAGCCAGCTGCTCCCGCAGATCCCGGGCTACTTTTTCGGAGGCATAGGTTTGAACAAGACTTTGCAAATAGGTAAGCGCCAGGATGAGGATGGATGCACCCGAGAAATAAAGGACGAGCCGCTGCATCCGGAACCGGTTCTGGGAAAAATCATCGATGGCGGATTGAACCAGTTTGGGAATGACGAGGTTCAGTCCGTTACTAAATAAAGCCAACAGCAATAATACAATGATGAGCCCTTTGTAGGGCTTTAACATGGTAAACATATTGGGCTTTGCTGCTTTACGGGCGGTTGTTCTTTCCTGCATGATATACTTTATACACGATGAGTGGCCATTGCCGGGTCGGAATTTCTGTTATGGAAGACGCACCATGTGTCTTTTTACTTTAATTTTTTTTACAGGGTCCTGTTGCACCCCGGTCCATAAAGCGTATCCAGACTACGAAATTAGAGATAATGGCACAGAAACATCGCGGCAACGTATATAAAATCGATGCGCTGTGGAAGGGGGAGGTCCTTTCCCGGAATAAATCTGCAGCGATCAGTTCCGTATTTCTCTTCTCATAAAGCGATGATACGACAGGGCAAAACATACAAGGGTGGCAGCCAGCAAGCCGCAGAGCTGAGGCCATACGATCATAATACTTTCCCGCAGCGAAAGCGGGGTAGGAATGGCGCCTGCCATTTGCTCCATCGACAAGGGGCCCAGGCTTCTTACCGAAGGCATCAGCAGCGTGGTGGTACCGTCTGCATAAAGCTGGCTGGGGGCCATCCTCAGCAAGGTGGTAATGGTGTTGTTATAACCGGCTACCTCATCCGGCGAAAGCAGGGCCGGGTCCGGCAATGCCGCCTTGATCAGCAGGCTCATGACCATCTGGTAAAAAATAGTGAAGAACAACCAGATCCCGATGGCCGTTAATGCCGAAGTGGCCGCCTGTTTAAAAATGACGGAAAGTAAAATAGACAGGTTGAGCCAGAAACCCACGTATACAATGGTAAGTACAATAAAGCAAAGAATGCGCAAAAACTCCTGCAGCTCCATATGTACGCCGGTAATGATCAATCCGCCACCGATCATTAACAAACCCAACGACAAAAACAGCGCGCTGATGACAATAAGGGCACCCGTAAATTTGGCCAGCAGTAAATTATCGCGGTACACCGGCTGGGCCAGCAAGCGGATCAGGGTGCCGTTATTCTGCTCCGAGTTAATTGCGTCAAATCCGAGCCCGATGCCCAACAGCGGCCCCAGGAAGCCTACAAAGATGTGAAAGGGCGGCAGACTGTTATCAGTGATCGTTAACAGTTTGAGGTATAGGAACAACCGATCGGGGTCCGCCGTATTTCCCACTGCTCTGGAGATATTGGATAAGGACACATACATCGAACCTAAAAAAGTCAGCAGCATAATGGCCAGTAATATAATAAACCGCCAGCTGCGGATATGGTCGGCTACTTCCTTCCGGACCATTACTGAAAACGGCCGTTCGCCCACCGGGCTTTTCCGGCTACTTACGTTTTCTGAAAAAAGACCTTTGAAATAAACCGCTGGATTTTTCACTGGAACTGTTTTCATTTAAATTGGTTTCAAAATAGCGTTCATAAATTTCATCTAAACCGTAGGTCCGCCGTTGTACACCTGTAATGTCCATGCCTTTTTGTACCAGCAGACGAACCAGGTCGGGGGTGATGTCTGTATCTCCGGATATTTGCAGCAGCTGATCTTTTATAAGCACTTTTTTTACGGCATCCATTGCCAGCAGATCTGTTTTCAATATTTCGGGTACCGCATGTTTAACCGTTATTTCCACAACAAAGGGTTCACTGGAAAACAGGTTGCCGGCCAATGCATCAATATTCCCTTCCGCCAATAATTTTCCGCCAACAAAAATTCCCACCCGGTCGCAGACCTGCTGTACCTGGTGCAGGTGATGGGAAGACAGCAATACCGTAAGTCCCTGTTGCCGGCTCAGCTGTTTTATAAGTGTAAGAAAATCTTTTACCCCGCTGGGGTCAATGCCCAGGGTGGGCTCATCGAGGATGATCACTTCCGGACGTTTGATTAATACATCTGCCAGGCCCAGCCGTTGTTTCATGCCCCGGGAAAAAGTGGCGGCCCGTTTGTTAAGGGCTCCGGCCAAACCCACTTCTTCCAGTGTGTCCCGGGCGCGTTCTTTTACTTCGTTCTCCGGAATGCCGTTCAGGCGCCCGATATATACCAGGTTCTCCAGGGCGGTCATGTTGTTATAAAAACCTACATTGTCTGGCATATAGCCTACTTTCCGTTTAACGGGTATGGGATCTCTTGTAGCATTAAAACCACATACGGTTGCTGTACCGGAAGTAGGTTCTGTAAGACCCAGCATCATGAGTATCGTAGTGGATTTGCCGGCGCCATTGGGGCCCAGCAACCCGAAGATTTCCCCTTTGTGAATGGTCAGATCCAGGTTGTCAACTGCCCGAAGTGAGCGGTAACATTTTGTTAACCCCTTCAGTTCAATAATCGGCGCTTCCATACTTATCTCCTTCCGTATTTGCGGATCAGGTAATAGATGATTGCTATGGCCAGCAGGATTACCAGCAACCCGATCCAGCCGGAGAGAAATGAAGTTTTTACCGTTATGCGGAAAGCAGCACTGGCATTGGCATTCGGGTTCTTTATACTGAAATTGGATATGTAATCTCCCGCAATGGTTTTATCCGGTACCTTCAGGTTTACGGTTAGATCAATGGTTTGCCCCGGATCCAGCCGGCTGATCTTTGATGGTTCAAAAGAAGCGTCCCACTGCGACGGAGCCTGTGCCGCAAGTTCCAGATTGTCCAGCGCAATGGTGCCGGTATTCCGCGCAACCAGGTGCAACTGCGTGGAGGATCCTTCTGTAACCTCATCGCTTAACCTGCCGGAGGGTGTTGTCAGTTCCACGGCATAGGATCCTTTTACCACCGCTTCAATGGTTAATGCGGCTGTATCGGTGCCGGAGATGGCTTTTAACGGAATACTGTACTTGCCGGGTTTGGCTGCAGGAGACGGCACTACTTCTATGGAAATGTCCTGCGTCCGGTTCGAATCCAGCCGGAAGGAAGCTACCTGGCTTCCCTCTACTTTAAATGCTACACTCCAACCGATGGGTGCTTCGGATTTCAGCTCATAGATTTTAGCCTGCCGCGCTTCATTGTGCAGGGTGGCATTGTACCGGAAGGTTTCACTAACGGCGGCTTCGAGGTTCATCAACCGGGCGGTAAACGCAGAACCCGGTGATTGGGAAAAAGAAAACCCGGGGTTAAAAACAAGTGCCGATAAAAACAGCAGGTAGCGGAATGCCTTTCTACTTCCGCTCTGTAACGAAATTAGACTTTGTTGTGCTAACATAACATTAATAAATAATAAAATTCATTAATAAAATAATAGCGCCTCAAATATGGAAATACCTTTTTGAGTGCAAACGTTAATTGTTCTTGAATAAAAGGTGCGCTAATTTATAAAAAGATTTTTTTCTGCAAAAAAAAATGTATGAGCGGTTGCTCTGCAATTATAATTGGTTTTTATCCGTACTACAATGGCTCCGGCAGGAAGCCGCTGATGTCATTTTACATACCAGGGCTCCTGTCTTTACGAAGTTTTACCGGGTTAATTTTTCAAGGGTATTGTCAATCGTATCTGTAAAATACACCTGCCGGCCGGCATTGCTTTCGCGGATAAAATTGTGTAAACTGTTGGAGGCAATGTTTGACCAATTGCCGATAATTGCCACGCGTACCTGGTAGTTGGTGAATTTTTGCAGGATTTCACCGGCCAGCTTCGTGCGCAGGTCGAAGAAGGCCGGTGTTATATTATGGGCATGCAGGATTACGGTATCGTACCCCTGATAATAAATGTTCCCAATAAGATCAACACCATCTTCTGCTTCCTTAAGGTATATTTCCCGGCTTTTTATTTCGGCAACTATCCGGTGGTTTCTTGTGTGTGCTATAATTTCCATATTGATAATCGTATTCTTATAAGGAATACAGGAACCGTACTTAAGGCTTACGATTGCTTTTACGTTTGTCGAGCTGACTAAGCGCCAGCCCTGCCAGTACCATCAATACCCCGGCGATCGTATAAACGCTTACAGGATCATGTACCCAAAGCGCCGCGATGATGATGCCGAATACGGGACAAATAAACAGCCACATGCCCGCTTTTACGGCATCCTGTTTCAGCAGGTGGAGCCACAATGCAACGGCGCCAATCGAAACCGGTATGGCCAGCCAAAGAGTGCCTCCCCAGAACGCGGCGGTGTAATGGTTGGCCGATCCTTTATACGTATACAGCGCGATGGGCAACATAAGCAACCCACCAAAAAAGGTTTGCCAGCCGTTGATTACAAACAGGTGCATTTGTCCCCAGCTTCTTGATGAAAAATAAATGGTGCCGATGGAATACGAAAGCATACTGGCCAGCAGCAAGACCAATCCCAATGGCGTTACCGAAGCACCGCCCAGTAAGGGCCAGGCTACTAGCAGGATGCCCAGCAAACAAATGCAGATGGCAAGAAGGATGCGGAGCGGCAATGGCTTTTTTAAAAAGAATACCGATATAAAGCTGATGAACACAGGGCTAACCGCCACCGTTAAGGCGCCGATGCTGGCCGTTACCTGCTGCATGGCAATTACATACAGCCCCAGGTAAATGGTAATGTTCAGCATTCCGTAAATGATCAGCGGCTTCCATTCCTTTTTCCGGGGCAGGGGCCTGCGAAGTACCAGGTGTGCAATGATTAACATAATGAACGCGGCTACACCAAAGCGCATTACGGCAATCACCAATGGCTGGGAAACGGTTAACGCAACCTTGGTAGCTGTAGAAGCAGATGACCACAGTACGGCAAACACCAATCCTGCCAGTATCCATTTTAACCCGGTATGTTTTTTTTGCGTCTGCACGAAAGAATCCGGCAAAAATACGGGGTTGTCGGGGAATTATGATAATACCGGCGGGCAATACATATCTATTGTACCTCAAAATAAAAGAACCGCTCCGGTTGGCCGGGAGCGGTTCCTTCGATCTTTATTTAAGACGCTTATTTCTTTTTCTTCAAAGATGCACGGACTTTTTTCACAAAATCGAGCGGAACTTCAGCGGCATTCATCGCCTGTGCATCCGTAAAGCCAAATTTGCTGATCAGGTTGGCAACAACTTCAGCCTTGCCTTTCGCTTCACCCTCAGCTATACCTTTTTCTTCCGCCGTTTTTAATACGGAATACTCGGTCCATTTATCTAAAACATCCTTTTGATATAACATATATTCCTCCGCTTTTAAATTGGCTACTTCAGCAATTTTAAATAGTTTCTGAAATATCTTCTTCTGTAAAATTACCGGAATTTTTTGCAATTTCGCCATATTGCGCAGTACATACAGCCAGCGCTCCAGGTCGGTCTTTACGTCTTTTTCTTCCAGGTTAAAATTTGGCAACTCTAAAAATATAAATCCCAGCTTGTTATAAAACACTTCACCGGTTTCTTCTTCTGCAAGGTGTACCCGGTGCAGGTATTTACCAGGTGGGGTGTTATGAACGGTAAAATCCATGAGGCCTACAAAATACACTTCCTTTAATTCAAAATCCCAATGCTTATTCCCCTTAGCTCCCTGATCGTGTAGCCGGCTGGCGGTATAAAAAATGGCGCGATCGGCGAAAAATTTCTGGTTAGCACGCTGCACTTCAATAATAAAGGTTTCCCGGTCGGCTCCCGTGCAGGTTAAATCAAAGATGGTTTTACGGTAGTGCTTCGCCGGCCCGTTGTGCTCCTGTGGCGTATATACCAGGTTGCATATTTCTTTACGTCCCTTGAACAACGCATTCAAAAAAGCCATCAACAGGTCTTTATGCGGTTCCGAACCAAATAATCTTTTGAAACCGAAGTCAGTTAGGGGGTCAATGTACCGGCCTATCGGTACCATCGACAGGTTTTTCATAGTAGCCATAGTTAAAGGTACAATATTGTTTAAAACATGCGCTTCGTTTTGCAGCGCGTGTTCTAAAATAAGTTTTACAACTACAGTGCGGATCGTTGAGCGCTTGTCCTCGTTTTCCCCGATTTACTATATTTACCGGGTACTAATACCACCTTTAATGATCACCGAAAAAGAAAAAATGCTTTCAGGAGCGCTTTATGCTCCGTCTGATCCCGAGTTGCGGGCGATGAGCGACCGGGCACACCGGCTCTGCCAGGAGTACAACCAATGCAATGCCATTGATCATGCGGCAAAGGCGGCCATTCTGAAAATGCTGATCCCCAACCAGGGAAAAGGGCTTTATATAGAAGGCCCTTTCTTTTGTGACTACGGAGTAAATCTGTATATCGGAGATCATGTGTTCTTTAATTTCAATTGTACCATCCTCGATACGATGCCGGTGACCATTGGAGATCATTGCATGTTTGGACCCGGTGTGCAGATCTATACGCCGCTGCATCCTATGCAGGCAGCGGAACGGAATACAGGACTGGAATATGCGAAGGAAGTGGTTATCGGCAATAGTGTTTGGGTTGGCGGCAATGTTACTATATTGCCCGGGGTACATATCGGGGATAATTGCGTGATCGGTGCAGGCAGCGTGGTAACGCGGGATGTACCGGCAAATAGCTTTGCAGCGGGTAACCCGGCGAGGGTTATTAAAACTATCAGCTGACGGCCATCAGCCGATAGTTGTGTACATATTTGTGTAAATTCATGTAATCTGTGAGCAAAAACCTGGCGCCTTAAACCGAGCCGTTACAATGCTTCTATACTCAGCACCACACTGGTACGGCTCAGGGTTACATTAGGATTGAACCCGATGGTCATTAAAAAATCACCACTGTAGATTTTGCTTTCGTCGATGCCAGATTTTTGATTGGCATAGAGATTCAGCTCCCTGATCCGGTATTTTTTTGCGGGATCAAGCCCCTGGAGCTTTATGGGGTTTACAGTCGCTTCGCTGATATATCTTGCGTTGGTAAGATAGTTGAACATAACGGCTTTGTTCTTTTCCTTATTGACAAACATTAAGGATGCCAGGTCTTTTTCATAAGGGTTCGCAAGCCGGTACAGATCGCCGTGCCATACAAGATCCTTAAAGCCGTTGTAGTTTTTAACCGCCTGCTGACAGAACGAGCGGTCTTCCGGTTTGAGCTCATTGGCCCGGATGTCGAACCCCAGCTTGCCCATCGATGCCACATCCACCCGGTACTTCAGCGGTTGTTTGCCCCAATCGGTTACATGATTGCACATGGCGATGGCCGGGTAGTAGTAGGAGTAATTCCATTGGATGAAAACGCGCTCCAGCGGGTCGGTATCATCACTCAGCCAGAATTCGGTAAAGTATTTGAGCAAACTGTAATCCGAGCGACCGCCGCCGCCGGAACAAAGCATCATTGGCACTTTGGGATATTTTGAACGGATGCGTTGTAATACCTTTTCGAGCCCGCGGGTATACTCCACATATAAATGGGATTGCGGGATCCTGTTCTTTTCCAGGTATTGCGAGTGCCCGTTAAATATCGGCGCATTGCAATCCCATTTAATAAAGGCCAGTTCCGGGTTCTTTTTAAATAAGCCATCCACTACGCCAAATACAAAGTCCTGTACCTGGGGGTTGGTAAGATCCAGCACCAGCTGGTTCCGGTAATAGATCTCCGGGCGTTGGGGTTCGCGCAGCACCCAGTCGAGGTGCTTTTCATACAATTCACTTTTGGGATTCACCATTTCCGGCTCAATCCAGATACCGAATCGGATGCCCTGTTTCCCCGCTTCATTCACCAGGTAAGGAATGCCATCCGGCAATTTCTTTATATTTTCCTGCCAGTCGCCCAGGCCGGCCTTATCTCCGTTTCGCGGGTATTTATTGCCAAACCATCCGTCGTCCAGCAAAAAAAGATCTACTCCAAGGTCTTTAGCGCCTTTAAAAAGGCCCACCAGCTTTTCCTGGTCAAAATCAAAATAGGTGGCTTCCCAGTTGTTCAGCAACGTAAGCCGCTGGCCGTTTCCATCCAGTAGCTGGTGGTTGCGCAGCCAGTGCTGCAGGTTGCGACTGCCGGTTCCGGTTCCGGTAAAGGACAGCGTATAAGTAAACCGCGGGGTTTCAAACATGGTACCCGGCTTAAGGCTATAGGCAGACTGGTAGGGATTGATGCCCGCTACGAGGTGCATTTTTTTATTGATATCCGTTTCAAATTGTATGGAATAATTCCCGTTCCAGGCGATCTGCCCCAGCATTACCGTACCGCTGGTTTCTGTAGCCGGTGCGTCCAGCGCCAACATAAAATTGGGTGAGCCCACCAGGTTCTCCCGGGTACCCAGTCGCGACTGGATGGTATGCATACCCTGTTTCAGTTGTGTTTGCTCCGGCTGCATTTCTTTTGCCCAATTGCCGTTATAACTGGTAAGGTAGTAATCCTTATTATAGAAGTAAAGATTGGCCGAGGCATATTTGTTAAGGATGACGGTTCCTTTTTCCATATGCCGGATCACACTCCACTGTTCAATGACATCCTCATCTTTCCAGGCCTTGAAAAAAAGATCTACATAAAACGGGTAAACCGCATCCTTCAGCGTGATCTTGGTGAGTGTGGCGCCGCCTTCATTCGTAACGGTTTTGTTCTCATAACGAAGATCGAGTGAATTGTTTCCATCTGCATGTACCACGGCGATGGCCGGTTCGGAAAAGTTGTTGTCGACGCCCGCTACGGCAAAGGCACTGTTGTTGGAACTTCCGCCATCGCCGGTAAGATGGTACATTCTGCCTGCTGCCGTATATTCATCCGGGGCCTGTAGTTTTTTCCCGGTATGAATGATCTTTAAATGGTTGTTCTTATCCGTTTGCAGCACCACGGCTACATTCCCGGTTTCTACAGGGATGATGGTTTGTGCGGCAACGGTTCCGGTAAAGTTGCTGATAAGGGCAAGGCCGATGCTTAATGGGAACAATTTTTTCATATGCATGAATGCTGTATTTCTGTATAGAGAGCGAAAATACTTCATTCGGGATGATTTTGCCATAAAGAACGGGCGTATCAATTTGATTGAGCCGGCTGTAGATGATAGTGAATGCTGCAGAAACACAGAAGTTGTATCCGGCGCCGCTACATTGTCATGCCGCCCCGATAGGATCAACCGGGACGTTTCGGCATCTATTCATTATATTAATGCAGATCCTGAAACAGGAGTACAACTGCTACAGGTTGCTTCAATCAATTATTCCCGGCAAATAATCAGGATCAGGGCAACTTATATATCCACTTTCGCAGGTAGATTACATGATTTTAAGAGATACTTACAGGTCCACCAGTACATGATGTTCATGCCCGTCGTCCTGCAATGTGATGAACGGATCGTTTAAGGGCTGCCCGTTTTCGCTGAGCCGGATATTGCCATCTTTTTTATTGTTTTTAACCTGTATATGATAAACCGTAGTTCCAAACCGGTACCGGATCTCATATGCATCCCATGCATCGGGAATGCAGGGATTCAGGTAAAGGCGTTCGCCTTCCCGGTGCAATCCCAGAATGGAGCCAATTGCCAGTTGATAGGTCCAGCCGGCAGAACCGGTGTACCAGGTCCAGCCACCCCGGCCTTCGTGCGGTGGTGCACCGTAAACATCTGCAGCCATTACATAAGGCTCCACCTTGTATTTTTCAACATCTGCAGCCGTAAGGGTATGATTCACCGGGTTTACCATGGAGAATAATTCCCATACCCGTTCCCGGTCTTTTAAAGCCGCGAAGGCCATGATGGTCCAGATCGCAGCGTGCGTGTACTGACCGCCATTTTCCCGTACGCCGGGCACATACCCTTTGATATAACCGGGATACAGATCCGATTTATCAAAGGGTGGTGTGAGGAGTTTAATGATCTTATTCTGACGGTCTACCAGGTACTGGTTCAATGCCTGCATACCCTGTAAACTCCGCTCCGGCTCGCCGCCACCGGATAGCAGGGACCAGCTTTGCGAAATGGAATCGATCTTGCATTCTTCATTGAACGCAGATCCCAGCGGCGTGCCGTCATCAAAGTAAGCGCGCCGGTACCAGTCACCATCCCAGGCATGCTGATGAATATGCGCTTTTAATTTTTCGGCTTCTGTTTGGCAAAGCGTGGTAAAATCAGCATCGCCATATTCCGCTGCAATGATGGCAAAATGTGTAAGTACATCGTAAAGGAAAAATGCCAGCCAAACGCTTTCGCCTTTCCCATGTTCGCCCACTTTATCCATACCATCGTTCCAGTCGCCCGACCCGATCAGCGGCAATCCATGCTGCCCGAATCGTAATCCATGGCGGATGGCATGTTTACAGTGATTGTACAACGTTTCCCAATGATTCAGGAATACAGGCAGATCGTAATACGATTCCTCATCCGGCTGTAAAGGACGCCCGTCTATAAAGGATACGTATTCATTCAATATTTCCTTGTCGCCTGTGGCCGTAATATACCGTGTGGTAACATACGGAAGCCAGAGATAATCATCGGAGCAGGTTGTACGTACCCCGCGGCCGGTGGGCGGGTGCCACCAATGCTGTACATCGCCTTCCTTAAATTGCCGGGAGGCGGCCAGGAGGATCTGTTCTCTTGTAATTTCGGGCGTGGTATGCATCAATGCCAGTACATCCTGTAACTGGTCGCGGAAACCGAAGGCACCGCCAGACTGATAGAATCCGCTTCGGCCCCAAACCCGGCAGGCAAGCGCCTGGTACAGCCACCAGCCATTGGTCATTACGTTCATGGCTTCATCCGGGGTTTTTACAAAAACAGCACCCAGGATATGGTTCCACTGATCGTGTACCTTTAACCGGGCTTCCTGTGCAAAGGCATTTCCTTTGATCTGCTCCACCAGTTCCCGGGTTTCCTGTTCGTTTTTGCCCGCTCCCATACGGAAAACGATTTCCTGCTCTTCTTCCGGTGCAAGGTGTATCACTACCTGCAGCGCTGTACAGGGATCCAGTCCCGCACCGGTTCTGCCGGAAAGATGCTTTCGCGAAAGTGCTTCAGGGCGGCTAAGGGTACCGTTTCTGCCAATAAATTCTGTACGGTCGCAGGTGAATGTTTTTTCGCGTGCATCGGTGTCAAAAAAGGCCACCTTTTCTGAAAAGGCCGAATTATAACGGTTGCGTGCAAACAATACATTTGTTTGGGGATCCTTGTCGGCCACCACGAACATTTTATTTCTATGTGCCAGGTCGCCCAATACCCATTCCACATATCCCGTTACCGATAATTTGCGTTCCTGGCTGGTAAGATTGCGCAGCTTCAGGACCACATATTTCACCGGCAGGGCCTCATCTACATACACCCAAAATTCCGACGCAATGCCATAATGGATGTGTTCATAAACTGAATACCCAAAGCCATGACGGGTAACGTACGCGTTTTTGCCGGGCGCCGGTAACGGCGTGGGCGACCAGTATACGCCGGTTTCTTCGTCACGGATATAATAGGCCTCGCCGCATTTATCGGTTACCGGGTCGTTTTGCCAGGGTGTAAGCCGGAATGCCTGCGCGTTGTCTACCCAGGTATAAGCCGATCCGCTTTCAGACAACATGGACCCGATCTCTTTATTGGCAATGATATTGCACCAGGGTGCAGGAGACTTTTTCTGCTGGCCGGACTCCAGGATGTATTCTTTACCATCCTGTGTAAATCCGCCGGTAGCATTGTTAAACAGCAGCTGACCGGGCAGGGCCACGCTTTGCGACGGGTCTGTTTTGGGATGCCGCGGCTGTACGGCAAGCGGCTCGGGTAGTCCTTTTGTCGGTGTTTTCCGCAGCACCTGTTCCGCCAGCGTACCCTTGTCGTCATCAAAAATAACACGGGCAACGGTCTGAAACAGGATGCGGTCTTCGCTGGAGATCTGGTCGCCCGCTCTTACAAAAATACCACCGGGCTGATCCAGCACGCCACCGCTGGTAGCGGTGATAAACCCGATCACCTGGTCCTGGAATACCTGGCGGTAAGACCCGAAATCATCATTCCAGATCACAAGATCTACCCGCAAGGCTTTTAAGGACCAGTATGAGTGCGCTTTGATCAGCTGCTTAACCAGGTCGATATTGTTGCTGTCTTTTACGCGAACCAGCACAATGGGCAGGTCGCCGGAGATGGCATAGCTCCAAAGCCCCGGCTGCCCTTTCAAATTGCTTTCAATAACGGAAGCTGCTGCCCGGAAGTTATTGTTGGCATAAATAATAGAGCCGGCGATGGCATTAAAAAGCTGGGCTTCTACTTCGGTAGCGTTGATCTGGCGCAACAGTACCTGGCTATGTGTCCATGCCAGTTCAAATACCCGGTTCTTGATATACCGGTCCTGGTACTTGGCCAGCAGGCCCATACAGCTCTCTTTCGATTCGCCAATGCCCATTACCAGGTCCAGGGTTACTGTTTGGCGGCCTTTTAGTGTAATCCGGTGCCGGATGGCAACAATGGGATCCAGCACCGAGCCTGCTGTACCGGAGAGCGGACCATCCTGCTGCAGGGCTGCCGGAGCCGCTACGGACTGGCCCCGGCCAATGAACCGCATGCGGTCGGTTTCATAGGACACCTGCTCGCTGGTGGCGCCATACAGCATAAAGGTATGGAACATCCATGGCGGTGTATCTTTCCGGGCCCTTGGCCTGCGGGTGCAGAGGATGGCGCCGGTATCTTTTTCGATTTCCGTTTGTACAAATAAATTGCTGAAGGCCGGGTGGGCTTCATCGGCTGCCTGGTCTGCCAGCACCACTTCTCCAAAACTGGTAACCTCGATGGTTTTGGTGGAAGCCGACCGGTTGGTGATCCGGATACGGCGGATTTCCACATCATCCTCCGGAGAAACCACCAGGTCCGTTTTTGTTTCAAAACCATCATCCACACGCCGGAATACGATATGCCCCTGTGAAAAAACCGTTTCATAGGCCTTGCTTTTCCGGAGGGTAGGTTGATAGGTGTTGGACCAGAAATGACCGGTGCTTAGGTCTTTTATATAACAGAATACACCCCAGTTGTCCAATGTTGTGTCCTCCCGCCAGCGGTTTAATGCGATGCCCTTCCAGCGGCTATAGCCGCCGCCGCTGTTACTGATCATGAGGGCATATCTTCCGTTAGACAATAGCTGTACCTCCGGAATGGGTGTATTCGGAGTTGTAAGTACCCGCATATGCGACTCATGCGAAACCGTTTGCCGGGTACTGTTATCTTCTGTATGCTCATAAAAATTCGTAGAGCGCGGCGCTTTTTCCTGGAGCAATAACAGGGCCGACTGAAATTGCGGATCCCTGATAAACCGTTCCTGCATTTTTTTATCCAATAGCAGATACGCCATAGCCAGGAAGCTCATTCCCTGGTGATGCACCATAAAGGACTTTATGATGGCATACGACTGTCCGCGCGGCATGCGCGAAGGCGTATAATCGATGGCTTCGTAAAAACCATAACGCCCTTCAAACCCTTTTTGCGACAGGGTCCGGAGGTTATCCATCGCTTCCGCAGGATCAATCATCAGGGCCATCATGGTTGCATAAGGAGCAATGACGAGGTCGTTCGCCAGTCCTCTTTTTAAGCCCAGGCCGGGAATACCGAACGACTGGTATTGATAGTGGAGGCTGGTATCTACCAGGTTATAACCCGATTCTGAAATGCCCCAGGGAATATTGTTCTTATTGCCGTACTCGATCTGGTTTTTTACGGCGCCTTTGTTGCTGCGGTCCAGCAGTGTATTTTCATAGGAGGGCATCAGCAGCTGGGGCATCAGGTACTCGAACATGGATCCGCTCCAGGATAACAATACCGGGTTGTTGCCCATATTGGTAACCAGCCGGCCAAGCGTAAACCAGGCCGTTTGCGGGATCTTACCCTGTGCAATGGCCGCAAAAATACCCAGGCGGGCTTCGGAAGCCAGCATGTCGTAATAGCTTTTATCGGCGGCATCCTCGCTTACATTGTACCCGATGTGGAAAAGGTGCTGGGTTTTATTATAAAGGAAATCATAGTCTGCCGTTGAAAAGTCAACACAATTATGTTTTATTTTTTCAAGTCCTGACAGAAAGCGGGTAGCGGAAGCAGCACCTGTTTCCAGTGCTTTCAACAGCAGGTTTAAATGTACTGTATCGGCATTATTGCCGGCTTCTTTAATGTATTCATGGATATAGCCGGGCAATATACGCTGCAGTTCCAGTATATTATTGATCGAAGGCACTTCATCCAGAATCTGCAACCGGGAATATGCGTTCGGAACCGGCAGGTGCTGTGCCCATGGACAAAAGGTCCGGATGCAGGTAACAAGATCTGTTAGCTGGTTTTCCAGGCGTTCGGCCCAGTCCAGTGCTTCGGTGTTTGCAGCCATAACGGTACTGCTTTTTAAAAGACCGGCCTGCTCCTGCAACGCGCTCAGCTGCGCTATCAGCCCGGTCAGCGAAAGCGGAAACGTGGCTTTCAGGTTGTCAAGAATCCTGCCGGGCAGCACCAGTAACGCCGTCTGTGTTTTTTTATCACACACACTTTTTAATACGGCAAAGGTATCCAGTAAGCCATTCACATGTTGTTGCTTAAAGAGCTTCTCCTGCCGGATCTCATCCAGCCCCTGCCGCAGCACCATAACACTCGCAATAAAATTACCGCTATCCACAGCAGAAACATATTTAGGCTGCAGGGGAACCAGTGAAACCGTATCGTACCAGTTGTAGAAATGGCCGCGGTACCGTTCCAGTGCCGAAAGCGACTCGAAAGTTTTATAGGTACGCTCCGCCAGTTTGTTAATGGACAAATAACCGAAATCGTAAGCAGACAAATTGGAAAGCAGTGACAGACCAATATTGGTGGGGGAAGTGCGGTGTGCCAGCGATGCAATCGGGTGCTCCTGATAGTTATCGGGCGCCAGCCAGTTGTCTTCCTGCGCCACAAAATCTTCAAAATACCCCCAGGTCTTGCGGGCATAAAAATGCAGCCGGGCAATATCCTTTGACGACAGGGCAACCGTTTTTTTAGAGGAAGGGTTGCTTACCTTCCAGGCCACTGCCGGTGCCAGGAACCAGGCCGCAAGAATGGGGCTGGCCATCCATAGTGCAGCGGGGTTAACGATGATCAGCAAGGCAATGATACCGGCCGGGATCATTACCGAGGGCCACATATAGGCATATGCTCCAAGGATGGTTTTTTGTTTCCCGCCAGACATACCGGAAGGGGTCCACTGCAGCAGCCGGTGGTGGGAGACCAGCATCCGCCAGTTGGCCCGGAAAATGGCATCCAGGTTTTGAACGGCTTCAAAAGGAAGACAGAGGATGCCAAACAGGATATGTGCCAGGCTACTGAGCGCATTGTCGCGTATTTCTAAAAGATGCGCGCGCCAGTGCATGCTTTCAGACTTATGAAACAGCTGCCAGACGGAATTGGCGATCAGTGGCAACAGCCATGCTGCAAAAAAAAGAAGGGTCCATAATTGAGGATGGGGTACAAACGCCCAGCCCATAATCAAAAAGAGCACCATGGCCGGGGCCACCAGGCTCCTGCGGATATTATCCCATATCTTCCAGCGGGAAAGACTGGATATAAAATTCCGGCGGAGTTTGTTTTCCCTGCCCGGCACAAAGGGGGTGCCCCAGCTGGCGATCTGCCAGTCGCCCCGGATCCAGCGATGACGGCGGCTGGCATCTGCCCAATATGTTTCCGGGTACTCTTCAAACAGTTCTACATCTGTAAGTAAACCGGAGCGTACATAAGAGCCTTCCAGCAGGTCGTGACTTAAAATACGGTTGGGTGGAAAGGCATCGCCCAGCACGGTTTCAAAAACATCGATGTCGTAGATCCCCTTCCCTACAAAGGAACCTTCGGAGAACAGGTCCTGGTACACGTCAGAAACCAGCCGTGTATAAGGGTCCAGACCGGAATCGTTACTGTGCATTTTTGCATAATAACTGCTGTTGGTGCGGGGAATGGTTACCGAGGTACGTGGTTGTAGAATACCGTAGCCGTCTACCACCCGGGTTTGCTGCGCGTTCAGTACCGGCCGATTCAGCGGGTGGGCCATCGTGGCTACCAGCTTCCAGGCGGCTTCGCGCGGAAGCTGGGTGTCGGCGTCCAATGTGATCACATACCGGATCTTTTTCAGGGAAGCGGTATCGCCGGTGATCTCCATAAAATCATAATGGCCGGTAGCCCGTAAAAAACTGTTCAGTTCTGCCAGTTTGCCCCGTTTACGTTCCTGCCCCATCCATATTTTTTCACGGGCGTTCCATTTCCGCGGCCGGTGAAACAAAAAGAACCGGCTTCCGGCGCTGCCGTCTTTTGCATACCGGCGATTTAATGTTTCAATGCGTTTGCGGGCATAGGTAAGCAAGGCATCGTCCTCCGGCATTTTTTCCTGCGGGGCGTCGGTAAAATCGGTCAGTAAAACAAAGTAGAGCTGTTCTTCGGGATTGGCCAGGTAACGCACTTCCAGTTCATCCACCAGCGCTTCAATGGTCTTTTCGCTGGAGAGCATGCTGGGAACGGCAACTACCGTACGGCCTGATTCGGGGATCCCGTCTGCATAATCCATTTTGGGCAGGGGGCGGGGCTTTACGATGAGGGTGGCGATCCAGTTGATCAGAATCACAATGGCCTGACTGCATGCGATAAAAGAGGCGAGCCCCAGTAAAAGTGCCGCATAAATACCGGCCTCCTGTTTATAGGCATACAGCACGATCCAGATACTGAGCAGCAGGGAAAGGAACAGGGCCGAACCGGCATACGACAGGAGCCGGTTTTTCTTCAGCAGGTTTTTGAACCGGTGTTTTAAGGAGATCCGCATTCCCGATTTCCGGATCAATACCTGCTGTCCGTTTTCATCTACCAGATAATAACCCACATGCTGCTGCCGTTGCGGGGCACCTTTTCCGGCGCTTTCTTTAGCCAGATCAATAGCGAGCTGCGCCACCTGGTATTCTTCCAGTTTGCTGTTTTTGCCTACCCATTCCACAATATGCCGGTACCGGTCGCGGGTTACAAAATCCATTTGACCGTAAACACCGTCTATATCAGTGTTCAGTATTTTTTCAACAATGCTTACCTGTTCTACAAAGCTGCGCCAGTCTGTGCTTCGTATCAACCGGATACTTTCAATGGAATTCCGGATCGATACCTGGTCTGTAGCCTGTTTCTGGTTTTCGATATTGACCAGTTCTACCGAAGAGCTGCCGGTTTCTGCCAGCCGTTCTTCCAGCCAGGTAAGCGGCAACGCCAATCCCTGGCCCCGGCCCTGTAACCGCCGGATGAACTCCGCAACAAAGGCACTGTCCAGCCGCAGTTTCGACTTGGCCATTTCCGCAATAATAATGATGATATCGCGCGGGTTCTTTTGGGCCGTTTCCAGCAGCTGTTCCGACCAGTATACCGCCACATTCTTTTCCAGCCGGTCCACAGCCACCCGTGAAGCAATACGGCGGATGTTTTCGATAATGGCCAGCCGCAGCATAATGGGTATGGCCCAAAGCTCGCCCAGGGTTAACCGGGTTACGGTTTGATAGGCGTCGATAAATGCGGTGAGCGTGGCAATACTGATATGTCCGTCGCTGTGAGCGATGAGCTCCAGCGCAATATCGTACACCCGCGGAAAACCGGCCGACCTTCCCTTTGCCAGAATAGGAAGGGTTTCGCTATATCCTTTGGGCAGATGGGTTCTTCCAAGTGCGATCTGTTCCTTGATCAGGTAATAATTATCCAGGAACCACTCGCTGGCGGGAGCGATGGGTTGTTTAGAGCTTACAGAATCATTGAGCAGCTCGTATACTTTTGCAATTACCGCTTCATTGTCATCAAGCCGCGGCAATACTTTATCTGCCGGATGGCCGTTTGTTACCACATGTGAGCGGGCAACCACTATGCCATGTTGCTGCATCTGATCATGACTGAACAATTCCAGCCGGAAGGGTTCTTCTTTTTTGAATTCAGGAGAGACGTCTCCTGTCAGGAACTCGCGCATGCGCAACACAAAATCATCAACGGGTTTTGAAATTTTCATAGTTCTGCTAATAAAAAAACTTACCGATCTCCGATTGTATTTATAAAGTTAATCCTTATCCTGTAGAAGCAGCGGCAACACGGCTTCATCCCTTCCGGGATCCATAATGGAATAACCTATAGTTTGTTGAAATACGTTTGATCTCCTTCAATAAACATGCCATGTAAAATGATGTTTTATTGCTATTTATAAGGTATGTTTTTTTTTACTATGGATGAGGCGGGTTGCGGGGGCCACGAAGCGTGGCCATTTTTGATACAGGGTATCAGCCGGGGGCTCTTTTTATGAAAAAAATGATTATTTTACCGGTGAATTAAACGTATGGAGCGTTTTCTGCAAACCATTATTTTGCTGGGCGTGGTGCAGGGGCTTATTGTGAGCAGCCTTTTGTTTTTTTCCAGACGCCTGCGTATACCAAACCGCCTGCTGGCCGTGTTGATCTTTTTGCTCACACTTGCCAGCTTTTGTTTATATGGATACTATATGGACTGGTTTGGTTCAAAATGGCTGAATTTCCTGGCAAGTCTTGTACCGCTGATTGTAGTAATGCCGGTTGGGCCGTTGCTGTACTTTTATGTACGCTCGTTTCTTGAGCCGGAATTTAAGATCAGGAAAAAAGAACGGATGCAGTTCCTTCCGGTTATCGTAGATCTGGGTGGCCCGCTGATGGCCTGGATATTTATAGTGGGCGTGCGGACTGGCCTTCTTAAAAATGACGCACGGCCCTGGGGAATGGCCATCGATACCTATAATGTATATTCTGATATTCCCCGCTGGATATCACTGGCGATCTATACGGTGCTCACACTCCGGTATCTTGCCGTACAAAAGCAAAAGAATGGCACCGGTTTCCGGTGGCTGCAGCAGGTGGCGGTGGTTTTTGGGGTGTTTCTGTGTATTTGGTTTGTGTATTTAGTGCCCTATATTATTCCCCGGTACACCGGCTGGATGCTGGACCATCTGGATTGGTATCCCCTCTATATCCCCATTACCCTGCTCATTTACTGGCTGGGCATCAAGGGGTACCTGGTTGCATGGCAGCAACAGGCTGCGGAAAAAAAGCAGGATGCGCCCTGGTTGCCGGATGAGACCGTGCATACGGCAACGGGGTTGTTAAAAAAGATTATGGAAGAGGACCGGCTTTATCTGAACACGGAACTGACCCTTCAAATTGTGGCACAGCATACCGGTTTGGCCGCAAAGACTATTTCAGCGGTACTGAACCAACACCTGCATACAAATTTTAATGAGTTTATAAACGGATACCGGGTGGCCCTGTTTAAAGAAAAGCTGCTGGCAGACGGTGCGGAACAATTGACGTTTGCAGGCATGGCCCAGGAATGTGGATTTAGTTCGTCCGCAACCTTTCAGCGCGTATTTAAACAGGTAACCGGTATGTCGCCTTCCGAATTCAGGAAAAATCATACAGGAACGGACATATAATATCAATCAGATCGTGATTTGAGCAGTATTTAGGCCGGCGGTTGCCTGCAGATCGGAGAGCTTTGTGAAAAACAATCGACGAAGATGAAACACAGTCTTCCCATTATGCTGGCAACGATCCTGTTCTTTTCCTGTGGTACCACGCGACCGTTATCAGAGGTCGCTCCGGTAAAAGCATCGGATAGCACCTTGTGGAATACCCGGCAGCTGGCCGCTTTTGAAAAAAAAATAGAACGGCTGCGGAAACGGTATCATATTCCGGGAATATCGGCCGGTATTGTAAATGAAAAACAGCTGGTATGGAAAAAGGGTTTCGGCTATACCGATGTGGATCGCCGCATACTACCGGATGAACATACGGTATACCATATTGCCTCTGTTACCAAAACCTTTGGATCGATTATTTTTATGCAGCAGGTAGCTGCCGGCAAGTTACAGCTCAATGATCCCATCAACAGGTATGGAATCAATCTGGGAGCCCGGTGGGGCAGCGACCCACGCATCCGGCTAAGGCATCTGATAGCGCACACGGCAATGGGCAATGCATGGAACGGGTTTAAACCCGGCTATGTATTCCGGTATAATGGTGGTTGGTACGGGGAGATCGGGAAGGCGATTGCCCAGTCTTCCGGTCATTCATTTGGAGCCTTGCTGATGCAGCAGATCGTTTTGCCATTACATATGCAGGAAACGGTGCCCAGTACCGATGATAGCACAGCTTTTGCACTTACCGGATACAACAAAGCGGCCTTCCTCGAAAAAGTGGCCCGGCCTTACGACTGGAAACATGGAAAGCTGGAACCGGTAAGGTTCCGCTATGGATTTAATCCTGCCGCGGGTATAATGAGCAGCGTATCGGACCTGGCCTTATATACAGTTGCCATTGATGAAAGGCGTATTTTATCCGATAGTAGCTGGCAGCAGATGACCACACCCTATGTAACGCCCAGGGGAAAGCCCATCCAGTATGGACTGGGATGGTTTGTAAAAACATACCGGGGCATGAAACTGATATGGCATACGGGCTGGTGGTATGGTTATTCCGCCCTTTTTGTAAAGATCCCTCAAAAGGACCTGACCTTTATTATCCTGGCCAATTCGCAGGACCTCAGCCGGCCATTCTATCATATTGTAAAGCCCATCCCGGGACTTGGCTTCGGATTTTTTAACCCGCTCCGGCGCAATCTGAATAAAACACTGAGCGCTTCAGGGTTTGCGGCCGCTTTCCTGGATCTGTTTGCAGATTAAACAGGCAATCCGGAAAGCGCCTGTCCGAGGTCTGCAAGAATATCTTCCACGGCTTCAATGCCCACACTCATGCGGATCAACCCGTCGGTGATGCCGGCCTTTAACCGCTCTTCCGGTTTCATAATGGCGTGCGACATGGATGCCGGGTGCGAGATCAGCGTATCTACCGTGCCCAGGGATACGGCGCGGGTACACATGCGCAGCCGGTTAATGAATTGTTTCCCCGCTGTAATACCGCCTGCCAGCTCAAAGCTGAGTACGGCGCCGGGATATCGCATCTGCCGGGCACTTAATGCATAATCCGGGTGCGCCTTCAGCCCGTTATAATTGACTGTTGCAACGGCGGGATGTGCCTCCAGCCATGCTGCCACGCGCCCGGCATTGGCGCTATGCTGCCGCATCCGCAGGGGTAATGTTTTAATACCATTGATGAGCAAAAAGGCATCAAAGGCATTGGCATTTGCGCCCAGCAGCTTAAAGATTTTTGTTGCGGTGGTGTTCATAAAATCAATGTCTTTTCCAACCAGTACGCCGCCGATAGCCGTGCCATGGCCATTTAAAAATTTCGTGGTGGAGTGATATACAAAGTCAACCCCCAGTGCAAAGGGCTGTTGCAGGTAAGGCGTGGCAAAGGTATTGTCTACACTTACTTTTATGCCGTAAGGCGCAGCCAGTTTGCAAACCGCCGCTATATCGGTACATCCCATCAGGGGGTTTGTGGGTGATTCTATATGAATCAACCGGATCTGCGGATGTTGGCGCAATGCCTGTTCCACGGCATCCAGGTCCGAAAGATCAATGAACACTGTTTGTATCCCCAACCCGGAGAGGAGATAAGCAAAAAATTCGTGCGTGCCACCATACAGTGCGGTATTGGTAAGTACCGCATCACCGCTTTTTAGCAAGGAAAAACAGAGTGTAGACAGGGCGCCCTGACCGCTGGCATGCAGCAAAGCCTTTAACTGCAGGGCTGCTCCCCCGGCGTCTTTCAGCCCGAAAGCCTCCAGCGCGGCAATCAGTTTTTCCGCGGCTGTAGTGGTTGGATTGGCAAAACGGGAGTAAATATATCCCGGCTCTGTTGCGGCAAACCGGTTCATGCCCTGCTCGGCACTGTCGAATACAAATGTGGAAGTGGCATAAATAGGAATGGCATGACTGTGCAGGCTTCCTTCATCATGAATGCTGTGAATGGCTGCGGAACAAATATCTTCAAAACGTTGTGGTTGATCAGGTGACATGTTGGTATACTGTTTAATTCGCGACGCGCTTTGTCAACGATCTTCTTTTTTTAACTGTGCAATCGGTTGTTTGAATTTTGTGCACAGTTCTTGCGGAAACATCCTTTTAAAAAGCGACAGGTCTGTATGAAATTACCGGTATTGAGGAAGCCCTGGTTGATAGCCAGCCTCTTGATAAGCATGGCTCTTGGTTGCCAGAAGGCAGCACCCTTAAAAGCTGAAGCGCACCCGGTTCCGGGCGGGGAACCAGGCAATCCTAAAAATCCGGATTCTCCGGTGAAGGTAGCAAAAAATGCAATTGGCTCCGAGGTGCAGGAGTTCAGTGAAAAAACAGATGCGTTTAAAGAATCGGTAGACCGGCTGCGGCAGGGCAATCCCTGGTCCGATTTTGAACCCACCGGATTTTATCTTCCCCCCAATACAACCTTGAAGTTAACGGTGGAGCAACTGGAAGGCACCCGGCTTCCTAAATTGCTCATCGGAACCTACTCATTTGATACGCTTCGATGGGATCCTTTATCAGTGCAGCTTGCGGCAGGTATCAATACCATCAATGCAGATCCGTTGGGCGGTTTGCTGTGGATCCGCTACACTACTACCGGCACACCTGCCGCCAAAGTGCAGATCACATTTCAAAGCGGTGCCGTGCGGGCTCCGGTATTTATACAGGACCAGACCACCGACTGGCAGGCGCAGCTAAACACCTATACCGGATCACCGGCGGCATTGCTGGTTAACAAAAATGTATACCTGGTTTTTAAACGGAGCCGGGCATTGAATACCACCCGTGATGCGGCTGATTTTATTTTACAAACAATTGATAAAGGCGTTGACCAGGGCGAGAATTATATCAGCGGCTTAGACGGTTCTGCACCCGAGCATCAATTACCGGTACATAAAATTCTGATGACAGAGTCTAACAAACGGGATTTATGGGGCGCGGCAAGTTATTACCGTACCTGGTTTGCGCCGGGGTTGATGGATGAGGCATTAACCGCCCAAAAAATCATGACCACCGGCTGGGGTGCCTGGCATGAACTGGGCCATATGCGGCAGCAGCAGGCCTGGAAATGGTCAACATTAGGTGAAGTAACGGTGAACGTTTATACAATGGCAGCAGAGCGGGCCATCGGCGGCGGCGGGGCAACCCGGTTAAAGGGTACGCCCGCAACCAATGCGATGAATTTCCTGGCGCTTACAAATCCCGACAAAGACTTTAACGCCAACACGCAGATGACGGATGGTAATTTTACCCGTCTGTTTATGTTTCACCAGTTGTGGCTGGCCTTTGGGGATCCTTTTTATATCAACCTGCACAAACAAACGCGGCTGGAAAAGCCCGTTTTGTCTGCTGATGCAGACAAAACGCGTTACTTTATGCTGAAAGCCTGTACCATTTCCGGAAAAGATCTCACCTATTTCTTCCGGAAATGGGGATTCAGGGTTAACGAATCTGTTTATACAGAAATAGCCGCCCTGGGGCTGCCGCAACCAGCGGTTGACCCCAGCACGTTAAAAGACCAGTAACGCGCGGCACCAGGCAACAACTCTTACAGCTGAAAAGTTGTGCCGGTTTGGTGATGCACCTTTAAACGTACGGATCTGCGGTTTGTTTCCTGCGCCCTGATATTCTTTTTTACAAGGCTATGCTCCCCCTTGTTGCAATATGGGTATATGCGGGTTTTTGCTGCCAACAATATGTTAAAAAGTGAGATCAGCTGCTGCAAAAACGTTTCAGTAAAGTATATTTAACAATTTCTTAACTTTTAACAATTTTAATCGTTTAAACAAAAAAATAAAATTACTTGAGAAAACTTTTAATATATTTTTTTAAAAGTATAGATGTATTCCAAATGCTTTATTAAAGCAGATGTTATTTTTTTAATAATACCAATATGTTACTGCTAATTTATAAGAATCCTATTTTGTAAAATTGGAGGCAAAAAACGAAAATGATCGTTGAATTGATGCGATTATTTTCTTTGTAAAAGATTGTACTAAACCAAAAGTGTTTGCCATATTGGTTTTTATTGGTTCCTGATACTGTCGTGTCGATTATAAAATTTATTGGACTAAATCAAACTATTATCATATGAGATTGATATGGGTAGTTCTACTTGTATTCAGTTATGCGGTTGGTTATGCCCAAACCAAAAGTGTAACGGGTGTTGTAAAGAACGCAGAAGACGGCCTCGCGCTCGGGGGCGTTACCGTAAGTATTGCCAATAAGCCGGTTCAAAAAGTTACGGACAAAAACGGGGAGTTTAAACTCGACGCCGCCGTTGGAGACTCGCTTATTTTTTCGTTTGTTGGAAAAAAAGAGTACACCGAGGTTGTAGGTGATAAAAGCATCCTGGAGGTGCTGCTGTACAATGCCAAAAACGACATGGATGAGGTAACGGTGGTGGCCTTTGGTAAGCAGAAAAAAGCAACGGTAGTGGGCGCCATTACAACGGTGAATGCGAAGGACCTGCGTATACCGGCTTCCAACCTTACCAGCGCATTTGCCGGCCGGATCCCGGGCATGATCTCGTACTCGCTTTCCGGTGAGCCGGGGGCCGATAATGCCCAGTTCTTTGTACGCGGCGTTACCACCTTCGGCTACCAGTCTGCACCGCTGGTACTGATCGACGGGTTTGAATCTTCCATGGACAACCTGGCCCGGATGCAGCCCGATGACATCGAATCCTTCTCCATTATGAAGGATGCCCTCGCCACCGGTATGTATGGTGCCCGCGGTGCCAACGGTATCATTATGGTAACCACCAAGGCCGGAAGGGAAGGGCCGGTAGGCTTTAATATGCGGTTTGATGTAAACGTGGCCAGCCCGGTACGTGTACCAAAAATGCTGGACGGTCCTACTTATATGCGATTGTATAACGAGGCGCGTATTACCCGGGATCCCAACCTGGGGCCCTTTTATTCCGAGCAAAAGATACAGTCTACCATCGATAATGAAAACCCGATGATCTATCCCAATATCGATTGGTACAATACCCTGTTCAAATCCACCGCTTCAAACCTGAAAGCCAATGTAAATCTTTCAGGAGGCGGCCAGGTGGCTACCTACTATGTATCTATGGGAATGGATAAGGAACAAGGCTATTTAAGAACCGATCAAAGCAACCGGTACAGCAATAACATCAATATCGAACGGTATTTTATCCGCTCCAACGTGATCTTTAAACTATCGCCCACCACAAAACTGGACACCCGGATCCAGGGGCGTTTCGAAGGACAAAACGGACCATATATTTCGGCTTCACAACTCTTCCGGCTGGTGATGAACAGCAACCCGGTGGATTTTCCGGCAGTATATGCGCCGGATTCTGCCAACCAGTTTACAAAATTTGTACTGTTTGGAAGCAGCTTTGTGAACGGTGCCGCCAAAGTGAATCCTTATGCCGAAATGGTAAGGGGATACCAGGATAAAAACGTATCGGATATTACGGCGCAGGCCACACTGATGCAGGACCTGGGGATGATCTTAAAAGGATTGAGAGCCCAGTTAAAAGCTTCGGCCACCACCTCCGGCGAAAATACCGGCCGCCGTACTTACCTGCCGTATTATTACGACCTGGAGTCCTATAACCAGGTTACGGGCGCCTATAAACTATTTCCTTTAAATCCTACAGACGGCCGGCCTTACCTGGGTGATATTGCGCCCATAAGAAATGCCAGCGGCCGTTATTATTATGAATTGTTATTTAACTGGGAACGGTCTTTCGGTGCACATAACCTGGCCGTAACCGAAGTAGGAACCATGGAAAAGAACCTGCTCACCTCCGGCACCGCTACTTCCATTTTTGAAGCCCTTCCCGAAAAAAACGTGCGGAATTCCGGGCGTGCAAACTACGCTTACGATCGTCGTTATATGATGGAGTTCGGTTATTCTTATATGGGATCTGAAAAGTTCACCGGTGGTAAACGCTGGGGTTTCTTCCCTTCAGTAGGTGCCGGCTGGTCCGTATCCAATGAAACATTCTGGGAACCCCTGAAAGATGTGATCAGCACCTTTAAACTGAGAGGTTCCTGGGGCCTGGTGGGTAATGATGCCATTGCTGCGCGCAGAGACCGCTTCTTCTTCCTTTCCGATATCAGCCTGTTTAATGGTGCCACCGTTATCGACAATGGTTACCGCTGGGGTACATCATTTATGAACTCTTACGGCGGGTACCGGGTAAACCGTTATGCCAACCCCGATATTACCTGGGAGCAATCTGAAAAATGGAATGCCGGTGTTGACCTGAATCTTTTTAACGAGGCCTTAAAACTGCAGGCTGATTTTTACCGCGACCGCAGAAGTAAGATCTACATGCAGCGGCAAAACTTTCCGGCCTCTGCAGGACTGGAAGCTTCCATCAGCGGTAACGTAGGTGAAGTACTGTCGAAAGGATTTGAAAGCTCCCTGAGCTATGAAAAAAGTGTATCAAACGATTTCTGGTTTTCTGCAAGAGCCAACTTTACCTATGCTACCAATAAGCTGGTAAAGCTGGATGAACGGAATTACCCGGATCAGTACCTGAAACGGCTGGGCAGCAACATCAACCAGGAATGGGGACTGATCGCCGAACGGCTTTTTGTAGACCAGTATGAGATCCAGAACTCTCCCAAACAGGATTTTGGAGGATACCTTGCCGGTGATATCAAGTATAAGGATGTAAACGGGGATGGCGTAGTAAATGGTAACGACCGGGTGGCCCTTGGTTATCCAACGGTACCGGAAGTACAATATGGATTCGGAACTTCCATGGTGTATAAGATGTTTGATTTTGGATTTTTCTTCAATGGAAGCGCCCGGGTTTCGTTCTTTATAGATGCCACCTCTGCAAGTTCGGAAGACCCTCCGCGCGCGGGTATTGCGCCTTTTGCCAACAGGCGGAACGCCCTGGCCATGATTGCGGAAGACTACTGGAGTGAGACCAATCCCAATGTACATGCGTTCTGGCCCCGCTTATCTACCTTCCCTGTAGATAACAATATACAGCAATCTTCCTGGTGGATCCGGGATGGCTCCTTCCTGAAGCTGCAATCCGTAGAGCTGGGCTACAGTCTCCGGAAGCTTACCAGATGGGGCATAAAGAAAGACAGCCGCGTGTACGTTAGCGCACAAAACCTGTTTACCTTCTCTTCCTTCAAGTTATGGGATCCGGAGATGCGGGACCGCGGGCTGGGGTATCCCAACAATAAACGAATTAATGCCGGGATCCAATTGTCATTTTAAAAAAAGGAACATGAAAGTTTTTAATACTACTTTATTTGCGCTTTTGCTGCTTACCGTTGTTTCCTGCAAAAAATATCTGGACGTGGTTCCGGATAACACCTTAACGCTGGAAGATGTCTTCGACACCAAAACAGATGCCTGGAACGCATTGGCAAAAGCATATAATTATATTCCAAGAGATGATAATACCCACCTGACCTTTTGGACGTTGGGCGATGAGTGGCTGGGTCGCTTGGACCTGAATAACAACACCGACCAGTTAAGGGCTACGCGCATCATGCGTGGGCTGCAGTCCATGACGTCTCCGCAGCTGGGACTCTGGTCCGGTACACAGGGCGGAAAGCCGCTGTATCAGGGTATCCGCCAAACGGATGTGTTCCTGGCCAATATCGACCGCGTAAGGGATATGCAGGATGGCGAAAAGAAAGAATGGAAAGCGCAGGTAAAAATGCTGAAAGCCTATTATATGTTCCTCCTGGTGCAGCATTATGGCCCTATTGTAATACCGGATAAAATGGCCACGCCCGAATCCAGGCCGGAAGACCTCTTTTTGCCACGCTCCAAGGTGGAAGATTGCTTCCAGTACATATTAAACCTGATCAATGAAGCATTGCCTGACCTGAACGAACGGGCAGATGCCAATAATAAAGGGCAGATCGATCAGATCGTAGCCAAGGGGATCAAGGCGCGGGTGCTGTTTTTCAGGGCCAGTCCTTTCTTCAACGGTAACCAGGAATATTTCGGCGACTTTTTTGATCATGATGGTCAGCCGTTCTTCCCGATGGAATACAAGCAGGAAAAATGGAAGGAGGCACTCGATGCCATTAATGAGGCCATTACCATTGCTGAAGGCAACGGGCATCGTTTATACAATTTTACAAGGGATCCGTATAGCTATGACCGCAGTGCGTTTGCCGTGAACAACGACAATATGAAAACGCTCTACAATCTCCGGATGGTGATCTGCGATCCCTGGAACGAAGAGGTGGTATGGGGCTATTCCAATATCGACTATTATAACCAGGGCGAGCTGGCACACTCAACCAACATCCGCCTGCCCACCGGCTACGAGGGTGTTATAAATACCACGGCTTTTTCCTGGCAGTGGATGGGTGCTTCTTACCAGATGGCAGAACGTTATTATACAAAGAATGGCTTGCCCATCGACGACGATGCCACCTTTGATAAAAGCAACATGTATGAAGTACTAACGACCCCGGGCCAGGGTACGCCGGAGTATGCGCCCCTTGCCGGCTATATGCAGCCGGGCGCGCAAACCATCCGGCTTTATATGAACCGGGAGCCGCGTTTTTATGCCAACCTGGGTATTACGGGCGGCTACTGGCGGGCGCATACACAGCTCATTGCCACCCAAATGTTTTCCGGTACTGCCGGCGGCTTTACCTCTTCAGTAAGCCAAACCGATTACCTGGCTACAGGTATCGGGGTTCAGAAATTTGTGCATCCTGAATCGCAATCCGGAGCCTGGCAGCGGACCATTAAATATCCTTACCCGCTGATCCGCATGGCCGACCTGTACCTGATGAAGGCGGAAGCCATGAATGAATTCAGCGGTCCCAGCGCACAGGTATATGATGAAATCAACAAAGTGCGCCGGCGGGCGGGTGTGCCGGATGTGCAGGTGGTATGGTCTGATCCGAGCCTTTGCCGCAACCCGGGCAAACACCTTACAAAAGAAGGCCTGCGGGATATCATCTTACAGGAGCGTTCCATTGAACTGGCTTTTGAAGGACAGTATTTCTGGGATATGATCCGCCATAAAAGAGCCGCATCTGTATTTTCTGCGCCCATCCGCGGATGGACATATACCGGTACCAATCCTCAATCCTTCTTTATACTGGAGGATAAGCAGGCGCGTCGTTTTACCATTACCGATTGTTTGTGGCCGATTGATCTGAATGAAATGAATACAAACGGTAAACTGATCCAGAACCCGGGATGGTAGCAAGGTTTTAAATGAAGTGTATTTAATGAAAATGATTATGAAAAATCAACTGATTATACCCATATTATTACTAATGCTGGTAGCTGCATGTAAAAAGCAGGACCGTTTTGAAACGGAAAGCGGCGACAGCACGGCACCCGGCAAGGTTACATTAAAAGAATATAAACCCTTGTTTGGCGGAGCCCGGTTCTTTTACACAATTCCCAAGGATGAGGACCTGCTGGGCATTGAAGCGCTTTATACCAACAAAAACGGGCAGTCGTTTAAATTTATGGCATCCTACTTTATTGATTCGCTGGATGTATATGGATTTGGAAGTATTGATGAATACACGGTACAGCTTTATGCGGTTGACCGGTCCGGCAACAAATCCGACCCGCTGGATGTAAAAGTAACACCGCTGGAACCGGCGTATACGAGGGTTGCAAAAACCATACAGGCAAAGGCCGGCTTCAGTTCGTTTTTTCTCGACTGGCAGAACGAATTAAAACAGAACGTGAACGTGTTTGTGGAATATGAGTTCCCCCAGGGTGGTGCAACCCGCAAGCTGACCACCGTATTTTCCTCTAACCAGGCTGTAGACCGCCGGTTTGTGAATGATCTGTTCCTTTCATCCAACGAGCAGGTGAAAGTAAGAGTAAAAGTGGGCGATATTTATGGAAATATGACGGACTTCGTGGAGAAAGGAACGTTTTCGCTGTATGAGGATATGAAGATCCCCAAACAGGCATGGACTATTCCCAACCCCAACGATTCTATTGGCGGGGTACCCATGATGTTTGGTAACGGGCTTGAAGGAAGGTCGCTCAAAGTAATTGATGATCTCATTGACAGGGGAGATAACCTTAACTTTCTGCATACCCAGAGCCGGGGTAAAACGGGCCGGAGTGCTGATGGCAATATGCCGTGGAACTTCATTATTGACCTGGGCGGGTACTATGAGATCAGCCGGATCATTACACATCAGCGGCATTCCGGCGGATTGGCCAATGTAAGCCGGGGACAATATTACCGTACAGAGAATGTAGGTGTGTACCGGACCTATATCTGGGACGACGATACGAATAAATGGGAGCAGGTAATGCAATATACCATACCCGTACCTGCGGGTCTTACGGAGCTCGAGTTTGTAAAAATGGGTGAGGCCGGCGATATGGCCTATATGTATCCGGATAACCCAAAATATACCAAGCGTACCCGTAAATTCCGGTATGAGGCAGTTAAAGGTTTTTCAGGGAACTATACCCTCGATGATGCCAACTGTTTGTCCGAAATCACGCTTTATGGAAAAAAATCGCAATAGGTAAGTATCCAAAATCAGCATTATGAGCAACAAAATATATATACTTCTGTTCTTCTGTGTAGTATTGGTATCGTCCTGTAGCAAGATGTACGATAACCTGGAACAGTATGCGGGAGAAACCATATACCCGGGCCGGTTTGATACCATTGTGGGCCGCGTAGGATTTGAGCGGGTGGAGATCGACCTGATGAAGGCCGGAAGGGTGCCCGCCAGCCAGATCAAGCTGGGAAAGGCCATGAAAACCGTGGTGGAGTACGATAATAAGCAGGTAACGATCGATTCGCTGGCCTCATGGCTTAATATCAGGGATCTTAAAGTATCCAAACTGTACCGGTTCAGAATATACACCATTGATGAGCACGGGAATAAATCGGTACCGCAGCAGATCGGGTTAATTCCTTACACGGAAACCGACCTCGGCAATTTGGTTATGCCATCGCCCCAAGCGCTTACCTCGCCATCTTCAGCAGTATTAACCTGGCCAACGGGACTTTCTTCAGCGGTGTTAACCTATTATGGTTTAAAATATTCGTATAAGGATAAAAACGGGGCAACAAAAGAAGGGGAGCGGGCCCAAAACCCGCGCATCCTGATGACCAACCTGAACGCAGGGGCCATCGCATCCGTGGATATCAATTATAAGATCATTCCCAAAGTAAATGGTACGCCTATACTGGATACGGTGTGGGTGGCGCGTAAGGTTCAGGCCAGCATCCCAACGGGCAGCACTCCGTTCCAGCCTTCGGAAACTGCAATATTAGCAGCGAACGGGGTAACCAATTTTACACCTGATGCCGTTGCTTCCGTACAAAAATTAACCTTCCCCGTGCACACCGTTAACCTGCAGGATATCTTTTATTTCCAGGGATTAAAGGAAGTGGATCTTACAGGAGGTACGCTGTTTGAAATGACGAAGAACAGTTATAACCGCAATAGTGTAACCGATGTGATCGGAGGCGGGCCCATTGTTCCGTTTGCCCGCCGTGTGGGCGACATGCCGGCTCAGAGTGCGCAATTCCTGATCGATTTGCTGGAACAGGGAAAACTGACGAAGGTAAAATACCTGGCCAATTCGATGGGGATCGACAATCTGCTGGCGCCCTATGTAGGCAGTGGAGTGGTTGAAATAGTAGCCAAGCCCGATGAGGCCCTCATCCCGCCGCAGCCGTTCTTACTGAACGGAGTGATACAGGATACAAACTGGGAACTGGCCGTGGATGAAACAGGAGGCGCTTATCCCCCGGGAACAGGCCTGCAGAATGTGGTAAAAGCAACCGTGCGGAAAGCCAATGGCACATTGGTGATCCAGCTGCCGAAGGAATACGAGTTCGATGCTACGCAATACAAGTTTTTAAAACTGAAAGTGTATGCACCGCCTAAAGCAGCATTGTCCGGATCCTATGCGCCCTATCAGCGTCTCTGGTTCCGTGTGATGAACTATTTATGGGCCTTTACCACCGAAAGCAGCTACGGACAGCAGTATTGGGAGCATGGTAAGGATGCGTTTAAAATTCCGGATGCCAACCTGCAAACCTGGACAGACATGACCATAGATCTTTCCCAGTGTGCAGGCAAGCACAACCGCGTTTTTGTGATCAATATCGGTGGCGAACCTTCCGGTGCCACGTTCCCGCCGGCACAGGAAATAACGTACTATTTTGCGAATATGAGATTCAGCAAGAATTAACAAACGCAGGTTTATAAACAGATTTTTTCTGCCGCAGTCGAAAACACTGCGGCAGTTTTTTTACAGGGTGAGCGCCCGGTTGATAATGGCGGGTGGAAAATTATTTTTTCTTTTGCCATGCCGGACTTGTTTTGGCGTCTATAAAATTTACGCAGATCCTGAAGCATGTTCAGGATCTACTTAAGCGTGTTTTGTCATCGCTCATTGATTTTATCATGCAAATCAACACACAGGATGACCTTGCTCGTTAAATGCAATTATGTAAGCAAAACGATTGTATTCCGTTACACGTATCATGCTGCACCAGCTGCGGCAGGCCGGTTTCAGCATCTGTGATTATCTGTGTTACGCGGGGCCCGGAACAGCTGTGTAAAGCATGATTCGCATTACCGGCCTGATATGCCAAATAGAAAAGCCGCCGGTCAGGCTGTTTTGAACAAATCCAGCAGCGATGCGGTCTTAAAGTTTACTTCTGCCGTTTCCAGTAACTGAAAAAGGGCTTCCAGTTCTTTATGGTTCAGGATCATTCCGTAGCCTTCCAGGGGAGTAGGGATGTAGATGGTTTTCCGATCGGGGTTTGTATCAAACGGGTTGTATGCACGGTTTTCTTTCACCAGGGTATGAAATACGTGCAGGTCCTGCGCGGTCATAGTCAGGAGCGTTGTTTGAAAGGCCAGCTGGAAATGCTGACAATCGTTGCACATGATCAGGTATCCATCGGATGCATAGTAGAGTGTTTTAAAGTTGCACATCGGTTTTTTTTTCAAAAATATCCGTCTGTATCTTCCCGGTGTTTCGAAAACAGGAAAAGAAATTACGCGATCCGGAAAAAAGAAACGCCCCGGGGAACCGGGGCGTACTTACTAACCTGTTTATATTCAAAAAATCATCCTTGCATTTCTTTGATCTTTTCCCGGATCTTGGTTTCCACCTCAGCGGCCATTTCCGGATTATCCAGCAGCAATGCTTTTACGGCATCCCGTCCCTGTCCCAGCTTGTCATTGTTATAGCTGTACCAGGAGCCGCTCTTCTGTAAAATGCCCAGTTCCACACCCATATCGATGATTTCCCCGGTTTTGGAAATGCCTTCTCCAAAAATGATATCAAATTCAGCAGCACGGAACGGCGGTGCTACCTTGTTTTTTACTACTTTAACCTTAACGCGGTTACCGATTGCCGCATCCCCGTCTTTGATCTGGGCAGAACGGCGGATATCCAGCCGCACGGAAGCATAGAATTTTAATGCATTTCCGCCCGTGGTTGTTTCGGGGTTTCCAAACATTACCCCGATCTTTTCCCGCAACTGGTTGATGAAAATACAGATCGTATTGGTTTTTGAAATGGTTGCCGTCAGTTTCCGCAATGCCTGGCTCATCAGGCGGGCGTGCAACCCCATTTTGCTGTCGCCCATTTCACCTTCCAGCTCACTTTTGGGTACCAACGCTGCTACGGAGTCAATTACTACCACATCCAGCGCACCGGAAAGGATCAGCCGGTCGGCAATTTCCAGGGCCTGTTCTCCGTAATCCGGCTGGGAGATCAAAAGGTTGTCTACATTCACACCCAGTTTTTTAGCGTAGCTGCTGTCAAAAGCGTGTTCGGCGTCAATGATGGCGCACATACCGCCTTTTTTCTGCGCTTCCGCAATAACATGGGTGGCTATGGTTGTTTTACCGGATGATTCCGGTCCGTAAATTTCTATGACCCGTCCCCGGGGCAGCCCGCCGATTCCCAGCGCTGTGTCCAGGCCAATGGATCCGGTGGAAACGACTTCCTGGGTTACTTCAGCTTTTTCATTCATTAGCATTACACTGCCCTTTCCATAGTCCTTATCAATCTTGTCCATTGTAAGGCGCAGCGCTTTCAGCTTTTCGCTGTTCATGTCTATCTCTGTTGTTTTATCTGTTTTTGCCATAACCAAAATTACAATTTAGCCCAGTCCGTATAAATGAATTTATCAACAATACAAAGCTAATAAATTTAGTAATACAGTGCTAATGTTTTTGGACTTATTTTTTCCGGTATGGGTATCCATATGCGGGAACCCGGCAATACAGAGCTGCAGGCTTATACCGGGCGTCCATTTTTATACGTCGGAGTATGGGCACAAGCCGGGCTAAACACAAACACGGAGCACCGGAAATGATGGAAAATGGTTATTTGTGACGTGTTTCTGCGATTCAGCCTGTTAGACAATTGAAAAGTTTAGTGGTTATGATACCACCATTTGCGCCATCAGCAGCCCCAGGGTACCGGCAATGAGCCCTAAATACACTTCTTTGGCCGTATGATCCGATAAAAGCAGGCGGGCGGTAGACACCAGTCCGGCAATCAGCAAGGCAATCATGATATAGATGCCCATCCCCTGGCCATATTCAAAACCGAGCAGGCATAAAAAGGAAACGGCCGTACCAAGGGCGATGCCGTGCATGCTCACTTTTATATAAATGTTCATCAGTAACCCGATGGAGGACGCCATAAAGACACCCATTGAAAAAACGACCATCTCACGGGGCATTCCCTCCAGGTTGCGCCACACATACCAGATCCAGAAATACCAGATATTGCAGATGATAAAAGGAATGATCCGGTCTTTCCGCTCCTTAAGCTTGATAGAAGGAATAAATTTAAGCCCCCTCAGCAGTAACACGGAAATCAGCGGAAAGAACGTGTAATTAACAATGGCCTGCAGCAGCACCATTAAGCGGCCATCTTCGGTGGTGCCGTAAAATAAGAACGGCTCTATATATAATAAAAAGTAAATAACATATATGGGTACAAATACCGGGTGAAAGATATAGGAAAGGAGGGTGGCGATAACCTTCTGAAACCGGGGTTGCTCGTCTATTTTTTCCCGTAGCTCGTTGTCACTGTCTAATACCATTCTGGAGTCCATTTTGCAAAGAAAGGAAATCCCGGGGCGAAAACCGTTTCTTTTCAGCATCTTTATCATTCAGTATGAAAATTCTTAAGAAGATATTGAAGCGTGTGCTTTGGATAACAGGCCTGTTCCTGGTATTCATCGGCGGGTACCTGCTTGCGGAGCGGATGCTTTCTCGGAGTACGATTGCTGAAAAACCGGATGGATTGCCCCGGGTCATCACGGCGTTTTTGCTGTCTAACGGCGTGCACACAGACCTTGTGCTGCCGGTTGCCGCAGACGGTAAGAACTGGAGCCGCACGTTTTCCTACCAAAATACCCTCAGCCGGGATACCGCATACCAGTGGGTGGCCATTGGATGGGGCGATAAAGGGTTTTACCTGAACACGCCGGATTGGGATGACCTGACGGTGGGCACAGCTTTTACCGCCGTTACAGGGCTGGGCGAAACCGCCCTGCATGTAACGTATTATAAATCCATGACCGAAGGCCCACGGTGCCGCAAATTACTGCTTTCTGAAATCCAGTACCGCAAGCTGGCCAGGTATATAGAAGCATCGCTTGACCGGAACGCCTCGGGACAGCCGCTTGCGATTGTTACCGATGCCCGCTATAGCCGGGACGATGCCTTTTATGAAGCAAAGGGGGCCTACAGCCTGTTTCATACCTGTAACAGCTGGACGAATGACGGACTGAAGGCCGCAGGGGCAAAAGCCTGCAGATGGGCGGCGTTTGACAAGGGCATTCTTTACCAGTACCGGTGAGGGCTGTCCGCAGGCATTGACCGCAGCCATTTTTACCGGCTAAACCATATTATTTCCAATGGCCTTTGAGGGAAGCCTGTTATATTTGTAGCATAAATTTTGTTTATTATTTAAAATAAAGCAGTTTAATGATGCAGTTGACAGGTACGTTGGTTCAGATTTTACCCTTGCAGAAGGGAATGGGAAAAAATGGAGAATGGAAAAAACAGGATATCATTGTGGAAACACAGGCGCAATATCCGAAAAAAGTTTGCATCTCTATTTGGGGTGATAAGATCAATGAAAGCCTGTTGCAGGTGGGAAAATCGCTGGCCATTTCATTTGATGTGGAAAGCAGGGAATATAACGGCCGCTGGTATACCGATATAAAGGCCTGGAAAGTGGAACCCGCGGGCGGAGCCGGCAGCGGCGGCGGAAACCAGTATACGGATAACAATCCTTCCGATACCTATTCCGATCTGAACGGAGGAGCAGACGATCTTCCCTTTTAACCGGGCATTTACGGTACCAGGGTGCCGGACGCAGATCTGAAGATTCAAAAAAAGAACAGCATATGATGAAAAAACAATGGATATGGTCAGCTGGTTTTAGCTTGGTGCTGGGATGTATGATTGCCGGTTGCAGCGGCTGTAAGGATAAAGGTACAAAATCCGGATCTACGGATGATGATACAAGCGGCGTGGATATTTCGGAGCGGCATGATTCGATGCAGCTGGTAGGAACCGACACGATTGCCGAGTTCCGGGTAACGGAGGCCAATAAAGACAGTGTACTTTCGGCCACCACAAAGAAGATCCTGACCCTGTTTAAGAATAAAGAGTATGCAAAACTGGATTCCTTTATCCACCCGGCTGAAGGCATCCGCTTTTCGCCCTATGCTACCGTGGAACCCGGTTCAGACAAAAAGTTTTCGCGGGAGGAGTTTCTTGAGCTGATCACCCGTGATAAAAATAAAAAGATCAATTGGGGAACCTATGACGGCAGCGGAAATGCCATCCTCCTTTCCCCCGCAGAATATTTTGGAAAATTTGTGTATGACGGCAATTTTTTAAATGCCAAACAGGCGGGCGTAAATACGGTATATGGAAAAGGAAATTCCATCAACAACCTGAAAACGGTTTATCCTGGTGCAGAGTTTACGGAAAACTATGTAGACGGAACCCGGAAGAACGGGGGAATGGACTGGAAATCGGTACGCCTGGTATATAAACTGGAGCATGGCCGGTATTACCTGGTGGCCATCGTGCACGATCAATGGACTATTTAGGGCATATTGATTAAAAGCATTGGTAGAGCATGCCACTTTACTGATCAAAACAGTTTAATCTGCTTATGGATAGTGTGCATTCTTTACAGTTCGATGTGGTGATTATCGGTTCCGGGGTCGGTGGCCTTACCGCAGCCGCAATGCTTAGCAAATCGGGGTTGAAGGTGGCGGTATTGGAAAAAGAACCCCGCATCGGTGGCTATCTTGCCGGCTTTCAGCGCAAAGGGTTCCGTTTTGATACAGCCATTCACTGGCTCAACCAATGCGCTGCCACGGGTAGTGTTTCCAAAGTCTTTGATTTTATAGGGAGGGACCATCCTTCCTTTAAATGCCTGGAAAAAATCCAGCGTTATAAAAGCGAGTCCATCGATTTTTTACTGACCAACAATCCCGAAGAATTAAAGGAATTGCTGATTCAAACCTACCCCGAGGACCGGCAGGGGATCAGCCGTTTTTTTCAAAAGGCAAAAAAGATCGGCGCCTCGTTCGATAACTTCAAATCCGTAATGTTGTCAACAGAAACCATGGGCCCATGGTTGCGGATTAAAAATATATGGAACCAGCTCCGGTTTGCCCTGCCCTTTATCCCGTTTATCCCTTACAGTGGAACAAGAATGAAAAAAGGGCTGAAAAAATTCTTCTCCAACGAAAAAATCCATGCTATTTTTTCTTCGGAAACGGATCTGTTATCCTGTCTTGTTCCCATTGGCTGGGCCTACTATAACGATTATCAAACGCCGCCATGCGGAGGTGGGCAGGTGGTTCCGGATTGGCTGGCATACGTGGTAAAACAATATGAGAACAAATTATTTTTAAATACCACGGTAAAAAAAATAGCTATTGAAAACGGGGCCGTCAAGGGCGTGGAAGCCCTGCATAAAGGAAAGGCCCTGGCGTTTCAGGCAGATTATGTGATTGCCGCCTGTGACCTTGAAACCGTTTACTGTAAATTGCTGCCGGATGGAGTAATCAGCAAAAAAATAATAAACCGGTTAAATGCCGCAGAAATTTATGCCTCCTCATTTACGCTAAGCATTGCGTTGAACTGCAGCGCCGCCTCTCTGGGTTTTGGAGAGGAAATGATCCATTTGTTCAGGGATGGTTTGGATAAAGAGCTGCACAATAGCGGGGATCCCGAGTTTTCTGCGCTCAGCATCCTGGCCCCTTCACATAAAGACAATTCGTTAGCCCCGGAAGGAAAAGGAACGCTGGTAGTGTTTATGCCCGCCTATATGCATCAGTATAATCAATGGAATACCTGCCTTAATATGGAGCGCGGCGAAGCGTATACGACACTTAAAAACGGGATTGCTGAAAAACTGATCCGGCGTCTGGCGCTGGCCTATCCCGGCATAGAAGCGCATATTCTTTTTTATGAGGCAGCCACACCCGTTACCCATTGGCGCTATACCGGTAATAAAAACGGCACCATGATGGGTACCCGCCCCAATAAAAAAAATATGCAGTCTAAAGTAGCCCGTTACAAAACACCGGTAAAGAACCTGCTGATCGGCGGCCATTGGGCAGAACTGGGCGGAGGTGTTCCCATTGCCGTAAAAGCAGGCACCAATGCGGCGCTGATCGTTCTTAAGGAACGGCTGCCTGCAACTTTCCGGAAGCTGATCGATTATCTCAATGCAAAAATTACGCTTGAGGAAGCAAACCGGGCACCGGAATTTAAACCCTATGCAGAAAACTGGAGCCTGCGGTTGAAGCGGGCGCCCTAGTACATGTTTAAAGTTTCAGGCTTAAGGTTCCAGGTTTGGCGTTTGTTGCCCGATGATCGTTCATATCTTCAGGTTTTCAAATTTCAAAGAGCCTTAAATGTGCAGTTTTGAGCAGTGTTTTAATAGTACTCAAAAATACCGCAAGACGCCGCAGGCGCAATCAGCCAATCTGCGGCAATCATAAAAGCCGCTTAAGAAAACAGCATGGATGCATCATAGTCCATTTCCACATTTCCTGACCAGGCCGGTTAAACGTTTCAGTACTGAGTTTGGCGCTATTCTTGCGTGTGAAACCGGGTGTGCCAGCCCCTGTGAATGATTGCATTTGTCCAGGCCATCGTGTTTATTTACAGATCCTTAATATTAAAGAGAACTGCCGGTAATACAGGTGCCCTTCTTTTGCAAAAACTTTCAATATGTATAAACCAATCCGGGCAGTTATACTGCTACTAACCTCAATATGGTTTTATGCCACCACGTTGAGCGCCCAAACCACTCAGGCCTCCGTCTCCGGCCTGGTAACCGACTCAGACAACAAACCGGTAGCTGGTGCAACCGTGCTTGTTTATAACCAATCAACAGGTTTCAAACAAACAACGCTTACCAACAGCAAGGGCAATTATATTTTTAACGAAATGCCCCTGGGCGGCCCTTACTACGTGCAGATCACCTCTACCGGGTTTACGGATCAGAAAAAGGAGAACCTGTTCCTGAACCAGGGCGATGCCCTCCGGGTAAACATGCAGATGGAAACCAATGTGCAGAACCTGGAGAATGTTACGGTTTCCTCCGGGCTCAAAGCAAAAGTGGAGAACATCGGCGCCGCCACTGCCATCGGTTCAAGGCTGATGACCCAGCTGCCGGTGAATGGAAGAAACTTTGCCAACCTTACAGAGCTTTCGCCGCTTGCGGGCCGCAACGGAAGCATCTCCGGGCAGCTGAACACCTCCACCAACTATACCATTGATGGAATGAACGCAAAAAACCCTACTTCGGCCGGCCCTACCACCAGCCGCAGCGGGGCGCCGTATTCCATTTCCATTGAAGCCGTACGGGAATTTAAAGTGGTTACCAACCAGTACGATGTTACCTATGGACGAAGCGGCGGGGGAACGGTAAGTGCCGTTACAAAATCCGGTACCAACGATTTTCATGGATCCGTGTTTGGCTTTGGCCGGGCCAATGAGCTGTCATCGCGTTATGATATTGTAGGCAACAAGCGCAATAATAACTATTCCACCTACCAGTATGGGTTCTCACTGGGTGGCCCCATCATTAAAAACAAGCTGCACTTTTTTGTAGCCTGGGATCACCAGCTGGATCAGCGTTCCCTGGTGATTGCCGATATCCAGACGCCGCAGGATGAACTGCGGTTAAAAATAAAAAAGGATACGCTGGACAAGCTGATCGATTTTGCCCGGCAGCATTTTGGCTTATCGGATCATGCCCAATACGGGTCGTTTCCCAAAACGCGTAACTCAGATGCGGCATTTGCGCGGATCGACTGGCAGATCAATGATAAAAACCTGCTGACCATCCGCGATAATTTCACCAGCGATCGGAATAAACTGGGCCTCATCGACAACACGGCGATCAACCTGTACGAGTCTGCCGGAAACGATTATAACCGGGATAACAGCCTGCTGGCCACCTTAAGAACTTCGGTAAATTCCCGCATGACCAATGAGCTGAAATTGCAGCACCTGCATACCTACCAGAGCAGTGAGCCGGGCGATGAACTGCCCCGCGCCAATATTCCCCGCGCCATTATCCGAAACATCCCTTCGGTGATTGACGGAAAAGAGTACAAGACCAATGTGCAGTTTGGCGGGCATCGCTTTGCCCAGGAGGGGTTTAAAAACAATGTGATCCAGCTGGTGGATAATTTTTACTGGAACACCGATAAGATCAAATATGTTTTTGGTTTTGACCTCATGGGTACATTTGCAAAGTCGGTTTACGGCAGCGAGGTGAACGGAAGATTTGAGTACAACAGCCTGAACGACTTTTTCAATGGCAAACCCAGTCTTTTCTACCGGGAGACGCCCATCAATCCGGAGCAAGAAGTATCATCATCCATCTGGAATATCGGTGCTTACGGCCAGCTGCAAACAAGACTGGCAAAAGGGCTTGATTTTACGGGCGGATTGCGGATTGACTATGCCAAGTACCCTTCCGCTCCGTTTAACAAACTGGTGTTTGATGAACTGAAGTTGCGTACCGACAGTAAAGTGAACTCACTGATCGTACAACCCCGCCTGCAGTTCAGCTGGGATATCAACGAAGCACATACCGACTATATCCGGCTTGGCGCGGGCATCTTTGCATCGGATATCAACAACTATATGGTGATCAATAACCTGGTTTTTGATGGCACGCACCTGGCTACCGTGGATGTAAGAGGCGCCGATATACCGGTTCCCAATTTTAACGAATACCGGAAAGACCCCTCCACTACACCAACCTTACCGCAGTTTCAGGTACCTACCATTAATATGAACGGAAAGGATGTAAAAGTGCCTACTGTATATAAGGCGAACCTCTCTTACTCGAGGTATATTACCAGCCGCCTCAGAGCCGGCATCACCGGTTTTATGACACTGGGCCGGCATAATTATTTCTACCTCGACCGGAACATGGTAACAACACCTTATTTTACCATTCCCAACGAGGATAACCGGGGTGTGTTTGTACCGGAGAAAACCATGCCGGCCAGTGGTAATGCCGATTGGAAGCAGGGCCGCATCAGCAATAAACTGGGAAGGGTGCTGGAGTTGAACAGCATTGGAAAAGTGAACCAGTTTGCTGTGGTGGTAGATGCCACCTGGCAGTACTTCAGGGATGGAGAGATCTCTGCCAGCTATACCTGGAATGATAATAAGGACAACGCTACCTATAACGGAAATGTGGCCAACACCGCCACCCTGGTATTACCGGTAAAGGATGATCCCCGGAATCTGAGCCATATGTCGTACTCCGATAACCAGTTCCGGCATAAAGTAGTTGTTTACGGTACTTCTCCAACACTTGCCGGTTTTACCATCGGTATCCGGTATACCGGTATGGGCGGTACCCGTTATACGCTGCGTTCCGGTGTAAACAGCAACGGCGATTTTGTAACCAGCGACAACGACCTGGCGTATATCTTTGATATCAATGATCCGGCTGTTGCCGAAAACATCCGCAAAGGCCTCCAGGCAGTGCTGGATAATCCCAATGCCAGTCAGAGCATTAAAGATTATATCCGCAAATACAATGGCCGGATGGCAGCACGCAATGGCGGTATCAACGGGTTCTTTGGCATACTGGATCTGCACGTGGGAAAGAAATTCAAAATCGCGGGTACCCATGCCCTGGAGCTTTCGGGTGATTTGTTCAACGTAGTAAACTTTTTTAATAAGTACAAGGGATCCAGCAAAACCCTGGGCAGCCAGGCCATCTATTCACCGCAATCAGGAACGGCCTTTGATGCTGCTACCCGGCAGTTTTTATACAACGTAAATACGGCGGGTGTGGTTACCCCTTCGGGTGATCCTTACCAGTTCCAGATCGGGCTGCGGTATAGCTTCTGATAAGCCGGAGCTTTTATTGCCCACGATTACACGGATTAGCACAGGAGGTTAAAATCTGCGCTAATCCCTATAATATATAAGGCATACCTCTGCGACTGGGCTTAGTGCTGCTAATTTTTGCTCACAGATTTCGCAGATGTGCACAGAAGGTTTAGGCACGAGAAATGAAATATCGGTCTGTGTTAATCTGTGGCATCCGTGAGCACAACCTCCGCGTCTCATCTTGTTGCGGGGTGTTCGGATTAGGGTTGCTCACAGATTTCGCAGATGTGCACAGAAGGCGTAGACACGAGGATGAAAGGTCGATCTGTGTTAATCTGTGGCATCCGTGAGCATAACCTCCACGTCTCATCTTGTTGCCAGGTGTTCGGATAGGGTTGCTCACAGACTTCGCAGATGTGCACAGAAGGCTTAGACACGGGAAATGAAAGATCGATCTGTGTTAATCTGTGGCATCCGTGAGCACAGCCCCGCGTCCTCATCTTGTTGCGGGGTGTTCGGATTAGGGTTGCTCACAGATTTCGCAGATGTGCACAGAAGGTTTAGACACGAGAAATGAAAGATCGATCTGTGTTAATCTGTGGCATCCGTGAGCACAACCTCGTGTTCTCATCTTGTTGCCGGGGTGTTCGGATTAGGGTTGCTCACAGATTTCGCAGGTGTGCACAGAAGGTTTAGACACGAGAATGAAATATCGATCTGTGTTAATCTGTGGCATCCGTGAGCACAACCTCGTGTTCTCATCTTGTTGCCGGGGTGTTCGGATTAGGGTTGCTCACAGACTTCGCAGATGTGCACAGAAGGTTTAGACACGAGAATGAACGATCGATCTGTGTTAATCTGTGGCATCCGTGAGCACAACCTCCGCGCCTCATCTTGTTGCCGGGTGTTCGGATTCAACAAAAGACTGTTCACCGGTTATAAACCATTGACCCGTAAAATTTTAAGTGATCTGCCCGGAGCTGCCGGTACCGGATGTACAGGAATTATACCAATTCTTTCCGCAGCCGTGCTACCGGAATATTGAGTTGTTCCCGGTACTTGGCCACCGTACGGCGTGCAATATTATAGCCCTTTTCCTGCAGCAGCTCGGTAAGCTTTTCATCGCTGTAAGGATGTTTTTTGCTTTCGTTTTCGATCAGGTCTGTGAGGATCTTTTTTACCTCGCGGGTTGATACCTCTTCACCGCTGTCTGTACTCAGCGATTCACTAAAGAAAAATTTTAACCGGTAGGTGCCAAATTCCGTTTGTACAAATTTGCTGTTGGCCACACGGCTAACGGTGGAAATATCCAGGTTGGTTTTTTCCGCAATGTCCTTCAGGATCATCGGGCGTAAGGTGGTTTCATCGCCGGTAAGGAAAAACTCCTCCTGGTGTTCCATGATGGCCGACATGGTGTCCAGCAGGGTATGCTGGCGTTGGCGGATGGCATCAATAAACCATTTGGCGGCATCAATCTTTTGTTTGATAAAGAGCACGGCCTCTTTCTGTTGTTTATCCTTTTTAGAACCGCGGTCATACTCTTTCATCATATCCCGGTAACCTTCGCTGATGCGCAGTTCCGGTGCATTACGGCTGTTGAGCGTCAGTTCCAGTTTACCGTTATTGTTCAAAATAAAGAAATCCGGTACCACATAGCTTTCCGCCTTGTTTACGGCACCGATGTTGCCGCCGGGCTTGGGGTTCAGCTTAACGATCTGCTGCATCACATCGCGCAGTTCATCCTCCGTTAAACCCAACCCGCGCTGTATCTTTTCGTAATGCTTCTTGGTAAATTCGTCAAAATACTTCTCAATGGCCAGGATCGCCTTGTCTACATCCTTGCCCTCCTGTTTCTGACGTCTCAGCTGCAGCAGCAGGCATTCCGTCAGGTCACGGGCAGCAACACCGGGCGGATCAAACTGCTGTATCTTCTGAATAATGCTTTCTACTTCAGCCGCGGTGGTTTCGATATTCTGGCGAAAGGCCAGGTCATCTACCAGGGCCGGGGTATCTCGGCGCAGGTAACCGTCTTCATCAATGCTGCCGATAATATGCTGCGCAATCTGGTGCTCCTTATCGGAAAGGGAAAGCAATCCCAGCTGGTTTTCCAGCGTATCGTAAAAACTGGTTTCTGTTTTAATAGGCAGCTGCCGGTTTTCGTCATCCCCGTAATGATCTTCACGCGTTTTATAATCGGCAATATCATCATCGCCTTCATGCACATAGTCACTTACGTCGATGGTATCATATTCATCCTGGCTATGCTCCGGCTCTTCCAGTGAGTCCGAACCATCCGTAAATTCATCCTTCAGCTCCCCTTCGTCGCTATGCTTACCCTCATCCAGTTCCAATGCCGGATTTTCCTCCATTTCTTCCTTGATGCGCTCTTCCAGGTTGGCTGTAGGAACCTGCAGCAATTTCATCAACTGAATCTGCTGGGGGGATAGCTTCTGCAGAAGCTTCTGTTGTAATGATTGTCCTAAAGCCATGCTTAATAAAAATGTGGGTGCGTCTCAAAAATCGAGCCGTAAATTACAAATATATCCATTTGATCTACAATAAAACAAGCCCGGTTTTGCTATTTCACCCAAAATTAACGAATAAATACCTGATTTATAATGTTGTGGATGAATAATCTTCATTTTCGTGAAGAAAAAGAACAACATCTGCAAAGGATTCGTGTACGAACCGCCTACTTATTAGAAATTATTCAAATAACAGGAAGTGGTATATATCTAACGGTTGTTAGGAAATGATTACCTTTATAGTCCTAATTTTTTAAAACAATTAACAACCCGGACTATATTGAAAAGGAATGGCCCTTGTTACGGGAGCGGATTGCAGAAGGAGACGAAATAGCATTTACCCGTTTATATGGTTTGTTTTATAAACGGTTATATCATTTTTCGTTGTCGCTGGTTCGACTTCCGGATACGGCGAATGAAGTGGTAGAAGATGTGTTTACCAGGATGTGGCTGAATCGTGCCCGGATAACAGACATCCACAACCCTGCCGTGTATTTGTATGTGGCGGTAAAAAATCAATCGCTGAACCGGTTATCTGTAAAGGCCCGGGAATGGATCGTGTCCGGGCTGGATGAAACCTCCACATCGGTAGCGGCCATTGGCAGCGATCCGTTTACACAGGTAGTTACTGCCGAAATGCTCCGCAGGGTAAACAGTGCGGTAGAGCAACTGCCGCCGCGCTGTAAAATGATCTTTAAGCTGGTTCGGGAAGATGGATTGCGTTATAAAGAAGTGGCCGAGATCTTAAATATATCCGTAAACACCATCGATGTGCAAATGGCAACAGCCGTGAGGCGCATCAGCGAGGCCCTGGGCATTGCTCAATATGTGCGTCAAAAAGCCCCCCTGAAAAAAAAATAAAAAATTCCGGTATCCGGTATAGTAGATCGTTCACCGGTTCCGGTCCTTTATGAATAAGGGCAATCCATTTGCTTATTATACATGAGAAATGATGATTTCATATGGAATCTGATGGCGCGCGCTATCTACGGAGAAGCGCAGGCGTCTGAAAAACAGGAGCTACAGGCGTATCTTGCAACGCATCCGGAGCTTCAGCAGCAGTATGAGCTGTTGCAGCAGTTGCTCAAAAGGTCGGAAGGTGACGGCCATACTGTAAACGACGACCATGCGGAGCAGGTGCAGATACTCCTGGCAAAGACGGAATCCCCCATTTCATTGCTGCGTCCCCGTAAAAAGAACCTGCGCGGCCGCCTGTATTATTATGGCGCGGCGGCAGCTGCCGTAATTGCGCTGGTGTGCTGGGGCATTATACAGCTGCAGGGGCCTGCCGGCGAACGGCAGGGTACGTACCGGCTGGCATCGGCCACCGCCAAGGGCACCCGGAAGCAGTTAACGTTGCCGGATGGAACCAGGGTTTGGCTGAATGGGGGATCCCGCCTGTTTTTTGTAACGGATTTTAAGGGCGGTACCCGGGAAGTGAAGCTGGAAGGGGAGGCCTTTTTTGATGTGGTGCATGCACAAACGGAAACGGGAGCCAAACGCCCGTTTATTGTTCATGCGGGTAATATTGATATAAATGTACTGGGAACCGCTTTTAATGTAAAAGCGTATGCCAATGAAAAGATGACCACCGCCGTTTTGTATAGGGGACTGATCCGGGTTACCAAGCACAACGGAGCCGACAGCTTTCAGCCGGTATTGCTCTATCCCAACCAAAAGCTGGTCATTCCCAATACGCTTGTAGCCATGCAGCCGGTAACCGGTGAAGCACAGGAAGCCCTGAAAATTGAAGCGATTGACAGCACAAAGGCCGTGGAAGCCCGTACGGAAACGGCCTGGATGTATAACCGGCTCGAGTTTCGGGGAGATGATTTTGTAACCCTGGCACATAAAATGGAACAGTGGTATAATGTATCCATTCACTTTACTGATGATGCCGTAAAGCGGTTGAATTTTAACGGGTCGTTCGAAAAAGAAACGGTTGCCCAGGCCCTGGAGGCATTGAAACTGGCCAACGCTTTTAACTATAAGATAGCGGGTAACGAGGTCTGGATCGGATCATCGCGGTAAACGGTAGCTCCTGTTGGGCCATGCGTTCAGGAGTAGCGGCCGCCATAAAGATGTGTTAACTTTACATGAAGCGATATAACGAATGCTTTATGTGATATTATTAAAAATGCAATATTTATCACATGAGATGCTTAACAAGGGAGACACGGTCTCCACAAACAAAAAAAGTTTTACTTGCCATGAAATTGACGATGCTGTTTCTCCTGTTCTTTACATTTCATATTCATGCCAGCGGTTTCGGGCAGCAGCGCATCCATTTAAAAGTAAAGAAAACAGAACTGGCGGAAGTGCTTCGTTCAATAGAGGCAAAAACTTCTTACCGGTTTTTGTATAACAATGACCTTCCCGCGATGCGGTCAAAAGTAACCCTCAACGCAAGGGATGCAACGATTGAGGAGGTGCTGCCCCAGCTGCTTTTTTATACGGATATGACCTTTCAGCTGATGGCCAATGATCTTATTGTGCTCCGGGAAAACCCCCTGGAAAAAAAGGCAGTAACCGTTACCGGTAAAGTAACCGATAGTTCCGGTGCGCCCTTATCGGGCGTTTCGGTACAGGTAAAAGGAACCACGATTGGTACGGTTACCAATGCCGAAGGTACATTTACACTTTCCGTTCCGGACGCCGGCAGTACCCTGGTGTTTTCAATGGTGGGCTACGATGCCCAGGAATATCCCCTGAATGGCAGTACCCAGGTAACCATTGCTTTGATTGCCTCGCAGCAGGTGATGGACCAGGTAGTGGTGATTGGGTATGGTACGGCCCGTAAACGCGAGCTTACGGGATCGGTGGCTTCCGTAAAGGGGGAAGAGCTGGCCAAGCAGCCGGTACAAACACCCACACAGGCGTTACAGGGCAAGGTTTCCGGTGTTCAGGTGATCAGTTCCGGGCAGCCCAATGCGGCACCCAAACTGCGGATCCGGGGAACCGGGTCTACCCTTTCCGGTGCAGAACCGCTTTATGTGGTGGATGGAGTGATCACAGATGATATCCGGAATATCAATAACAATGATATCGTTACCATGGAGATCCTGAAGGATGCCAGTTCTACGGCCATCTATGGTATGCGCGCGGCAAATGGAGTGGTACTGATTACCACAAAGAAAGGCCGGAAGGGCAAACTTCAATTTAATTATGACATGAATATGGGTATCCGCGAGGCGTCAAAGCTTGTAAATATGGCCGGGGAAAATCAATATGCAGGTTATCTTAATGAAGCCAGTGTGTATTATGGCAGTGGTGATAGCCTGGTATCCTCAAGCGCGCTTAAAGGAAATAATACAGACTGGTATGATGTGATATTGAAAAAAGCATTTCAGCAAAATCATAACCTGTCGCTTTCCGGAGGTGGGGAAAACGTTACCTATTTTTTAAGTGCAGGATATTTAACGGACGACGGTATCCAGAAAGATAACGCATTCAAAAGATTTACACTACGCTCCAACAACGAATATAATCTTTCCAAAAAACTGAAATTGACAACACAGGTATCCTTTACAAATTCAAAGGATGATGGATACAATTCGGGCGCTTTCCAAAGTGCATACCGGGCCGCTCCAACGGTGCCAGGGAAGGTGGGTGCTCTTTACGGAAATACCTCTATTGCCGGGAATGTGGCCAATCCGCTTTTAAGCATCGAAAAAACAAATGCCATTTTTATAACTAACAGGATACAGGGAACCGGAGCTCTGGAATATAAACCGGTGCCCTGGCTAACTTTAAAGTCGAGCATTGGAGCAGACATCAGTTTTATAAAGAATACAACCTATGATTATGCCTATTTAAGCGACGGTGCCACTTTTCTTACTCCGGGTGGCAATCAGCAAAGGGCAAGAAGCCAGTTGAGCCTCGACAAAAATGATCTTTCCCGATATGTTTGGGATAATACCGTCACATTTTCAAAAAAATTTGAAAAACACAATCTTACATTCCTGCTAGGTACAACGGCTGAACAGTTCAAGTCAAACAACGAAAATGGAAAAGCGTTGGATGTTCCGGAAAATAAAGACCAGTGGTTTTTAAATGCAGGCGCGGCCGGATCACAAACCGTTGAAAATACCGGGGATAAGTGGACAAGGAATTCTTATCTGTCAAGATTGAATTATGGCTATGATGATCGCTATCTGCTTTCTGCAAGTTTCAGGGCGGATGGCACTTCAAGATTCGGGAAGGACAATCGCTGGGGATATTTTCCATCGGTTGGTATCGGTTGGAATATTGCCCGGGAAAATTTTATGGAGAACCAAAATATTTTCAACGATTTGAAACTAAGAGCGAACTGGGGTAAAGTGGGAAATGATAATATCCCTACATCCCTTTATTATTCCATTGCGAATGTTACCCGGCCGTATTATTTCGATGGTACGAGATACAGTGTGATCACATTTGATAATGTTACAGATAAAAATGTACGCTGGGAAGTAACCGATGAAACCGATTTCGGGCTCGAATTCTCGGTATTGGATAAACGACTGGCAGGAGAAATGGATTATTATATAAAGAAAACAAAAGATGCGTTGACATATGTAAATATCCCTGGTATTTTGGGGGATGCAGATAACCGGTATATAACAAACGCCGCAACTTTTGAAAACAGGGGTGTGGAATTCGGATTAAACTGGAATGATAAATTTGGTACAAACTGGCAGTATTCTATTGGCGGTAATATGGCCTTTAACCGAAATAAGATTTTGAACCTGAATGGCGGTCAGGCCCTGTTTGACGGGAATGTAAACGGATTTACAACATTGTCGGATAACGGACATGAAATCGGAAGTTTCTATTTGCTACAGATGGATGGTATTTTTCAGTCTGAAGCGGAAGTTGCCGCTTCCGCCCAACCAAATGCGTTGCCCGGCGATATCCGGTATAAGGATCTGAATGGAGATAAAATCATTGATGATAAGGATCGTGAATTCAGTGGTGCGTATCTGCCTAAAATGACCTATGGTGTTAATGCAAGTGTGTCAAACGGCAACTGGGATCTTAGCATCGGAACCTATGGTACATCGGGAAGTAAAATATATAACGGTAAAAAAGCGCTGCGCGGAACGGATTCCAGAGACAATATCGAAACAGCTACGGCTCAGAACCGGTGGACGCCAAATAACCCGGGCAACAGGGTTCCCAGGGCCACCCTGGGATTGTTGCCACCTTCGACCTATTTTCTTGAAAACGGCAATTTTTTTCGTATCAATAACCTGACGCTGGGATATACCTTATCCGGCCGGCTCACATCCAAATGGGGGCTTACCCGGACACGCGTTTATTTAACCGCGCAAAATCTCTTTACGTTTACAAATTACAGCGGGTTTACCCCGGAAATCCTCGGTACAGACCCGTTGAATACTCCGTTAAACGCGGGGATTGAGTTAAATACATATCCCACTACGCGCACATTTGCTTTTGGACTGAATATTGGCTTTTAACTATTAAAAGATAAGCAGTATGAAAAAATATACGACATATAAAACCGCATTGATAATATTGCTGTTTGCCGTCATCTTAAGCTGTGGACGAAGCTTTCTCGATGTTGCACCGCAGGGGCAGGTGACTGAAGAGCAGGCGCTGACGGATCCCGCTGCTGCAGATAAAATGGTAGCAGGTATCTATAACCAGCTTTATTCCCAGGGAACATTTGGCGTTTTCTGGTCGGTACTTGGCAATATTGCTTCTGATGATGCCGATAAAGGCAGTACACCATCTGATAATGGGTTTAACTCCGGGGATGTAGATAATTTTACGTTTACACCAGCGGCAATTTATACGGTGTTTAATAATGTGTGGACCAACAACTATTCTGGAATTGTAAGGGCAAATAAAGCTTTATCCATACTGGATCAAAGCAGTATCGACGGAGGTATAAAGAACAGGCTCACCGGAGAAGCTAAATTTTTAAGAGGGCTGTTTTATTTCAACCTGGTGCGTGCATTTGGAGGCGTTCCCAAAATTATACGCACACCTGCAGATCCCCAGGAAGGAAACAGCGATGAGTTTCAAACACGTGTTTCAGCCCAGGAAATCTATAATCAGATCGTGGCAGATTTTCAGGTGGCGGTTGATAACCTGCCTGCAAAAGGTGATGCCGGAACACAGGTAGGTAGGGCAAATAAGGGTGCTGCACAGGCCATACTGGCCAAAGTGTACCTTTATTTGAAAGACTGGCAGAAAGCGTACGACCTTTCCTTCGCAGTAATGCAATCGGGCAAATACAGTCTTGCGACAGATTATGCCGCTGTATTCAGAGAATCGGGGAATAATAATAGCGAATCTGTTTTTGAAATACAAACCGGTCCCAGCCGCTCTAACTCGGGAGCATGTGATGGTGTCAGTCCTTCATATGGTGTATATCAGGGCGTAAGAGCCAGGAGCGGATGGCCTTCGAACCGGATTGCCGGTAAAACGTATAGCGGGGATCTTGGTTTTGGATTGAATAATCCCTCTGCAGATCTTGCAAATGCATATGAGGGAAAAGATGTGCGGAAAGCCGGAACCATTATTTTTATCAACCAGTCAGGACCTACCATTTTATGGGATGGATTCAGGATACCTAAGGGCGATTCGGTAGAAAATCAACGGTATAACTACAAAAGCTATCATAGTCCGTTTTTAGAATCGGTACCGTGTAACGGCGATATTAATAACAAGGACAACTGGCCTATTAACATACGCGTGATGCGGTTTTCAGAAGTTTTGCTGATCAACGCCGAAGCTGCCATGCATATAGGACAGGATGCGGTAACGCCTTTAACCAGAGTCAGACAAAGAGCCGGTCTTGATCCCGCTCCTGCAACTGAAGAAAATATCTGGAAAGAAAGAAGGGTTGAGCTGGCTATGGAGTCGGACCGGTTTTTTGACCTCGTGCGGCAAGGCCGCGCGGCAAGTGTTCTCGCATCAAAAGGTTTCGTGGCGGGAAAAAATGAATTGTTCCCTATTCCACAGGCACAAATCGATCTGAGCGGTAACCGCCTCAAACAAAATCCAGGATATTAACAAAAAAGATTTTTATGAAAACATATTATATCGGCCTTTACCTGATTGTATTAGTATTGGTTGCTTCCTGCACTAAGGCCAATAAAGATGATGATTTTACGCCTGGTGAGCCCCCACCGGTACCGGGAGGATATACAAATTCCAGTCAAATTGCAACGGCTAATCTCGTTGGGCATTGGGCATTCGACGGTAGTTTGGTAGATAGTGTTACCGGAACAAACGGAACCAATAAAGGCGCAACCTTCGCGGCCGGAAGAAAAGGCCAGGCCTATCAGGGTAGTGCAACGGCGTATTTTACTTTCGATCCGGGTGCGAAGCTTCAACAATTGAAAAGCTATACTATCGCTTTTTGGATCAACTCCCCGGTTAATTCCGGAGCGATCGGTATTTTTACCCTGGCCCGGACGGATGATTTCTGGGGAAACCTGGATATTTATCAGGATGGAAACGGCCCAGCCGCTGATTCGGCAATCTTTAAAGTGCATATGTATAACAAATCGGTTGCATGGGCTGGACAGTTTACAGACACAAGGGTGAACTGCAAAACATGGGTACACTTAACAATCACCTATGACGGAGCTACCTCTATATTTCATATCTATCAAAATGGAATCGATCTTGGTGTAAATACTGCTGGTAATCCTGCCCGGACAAAAGGTCCGAAGTTGAATGGGAGCGATCCGGGTAGTCCTCCCGTTACACCGTACGGGAATCTGCAGTTTTTCAACGCGACTAAAGCTGCCTTTGGAACTTTTCAGTTTCAAACCTCACCCAGTTTAACTACGGGTGCCGGACCTCAGAGTTGGGCCAATAATTTCACCGGTCTTCTGGATGAGTTCAGGATTTATGACAGGGCATTGACAACCCCCGAAGTGGCGGCATTATACAAATTGGAGCGGCAGGGCCGATAGTAACACAACGGTTTGAATTTATGCCTGCTTTAGCAAATTTGTAATTTTCAGAATGCATGGAATAAAGTATTTATTTATCCTGATGGCCTTTTTGGAGGCTGGCTGCGCAAAAGAGGAGCCTGGCAATACTCCGTTGCCGGATCCGGTAAGGGTAGCGTTAAAACAAATGACCATTGATAGCAAGATTACAGCGGCCAATACGGCTAATGTTTCAGTGAACCCGGATATTGCACTGGAATTTACCCAACCTGTAAAGCCGTTTACAAATGGTTCGGTAAAACTGCTAAACAAAAACGGAGACGATGTGGCGATAAGAGTAACCAGCTCTAATGGTGACTCGGTGATAAACATCCGGCCGCAATCGGCATTGGAATATCTGAACAAGTATACGATCAGGGTTTTTAGCGGGTTGTCATCCGCGTCCGGAGGACAATTAGCAGAGAACATCACCAGGGATTTTGCCACCTCCATTGATTCCTCCCGGAAATTTCCGGTGATCACAGACAACGCATTGCTGGATACCATCCAGAAAAGAACGTTGAACTATTTCCGGGATTTTGCACACCCGGTTTCGGGGATGATCCGGGAAGGGTCAAAGCATCCGCCGGATATTGTTACAACCGGAGGTACCGGGTTTGGCATTATGGCGCTGCTGGCGGGTATAGAGCGGGCATTTATAACAAAGGCTGCAGGCCTGGAGCAGATCCGGAAAATAACAGGGTTCTTAAAGAATACGGCGCAAACCTTTCATGGAGCATATCCCCATTGGTTAAATGGCAGCACCGGAGCAGTTATCCCCTTTAGTGCTAACGATAATGGTGCGGATCTTGTGGAAACGGCCTTCCTCGTTCAGGGACTGATCTGCGCCCGGCAGTATTTTAGCGGTCCGGAAACCGAAGAACAAAACCTCCGGGCAGCTATCAATGCTGTTATTAGCAACGTGGAATGGAACTGGTTCCAACAAAACAACCAGCAGGTATTGTACTGGCATTGGAGCCCGGATAAAGCCTGGGCGATGAACCTGAAGATCCAGGGGTGGAATGAATGCCTGGTGTCCTATGTGCTGGCGGCGGGTTCAAAAAATTATGCGATTCCAAAAACAGCGTATGATGAAGGATGGGCGAAGAACGGAGGCATCAGGAACGGCAAAACATTTTATACCTATCCGCTGCCGCTGGGACCGGATTACGGAGGTCCGTTGTTTTTTGCACATTATTCCTTTCTTGGGTTAAATCCTAATGGCCTTGCAGATACATATGCCCAGTATTTCACACAGAATAAAAATCATGCGCTGATCAACTATACGTATTGCCGTACCAACCCGGCCGGCTATTATGGATATAGTGATTCGGTATGGGGACTTACGGCCAGTAATATCCGGGATGGGTACGCGGCAGGATCCCCCACAAATGACCGGGGCTTTATTGCACCCACAGCCGCATTGTCTTCGTTTCCGTATACACCAAAGGAATCCATGGCCGCGCTGTATTTTTATTATTACGTGTTGGGCGATAAGCTTTGGAAGCCATACGGCTTTACAGATGCCTTTTCACTGGATGTGCTCAAAAACAATGGTGCCTGGTTCGATGATGCCTTCCTGGCAATAGACCAGGGACCGGTGGTGGTAATGATCGAAAATTACCGTACAAAGCTGTTGTGGAACCTGTTCATGAGTGCACCCGAGGTGAGAAGCGGGTTAACAAAGCTGGGGTTTACGGGATTTTAAACCACAAGGACACAAAGGCACGAAGACACACAAAATATTATTAGTGTTGCTTTGTGCCATAATGGTTTAAATATAAAAACAAGTTCTTTGAAAGATCTATTTCCTGTAATGAAAACGGCATTGAAGAATGTGCAGGCGTTTATCTTTGACAACATACACGAGACGATGCTCCTGGTCAATTCTTCTGCTCCAAAAGCCGGCATAATTACCTTTAAGCATTTCGGGTTTGCCAATTCCTGAAAAGGGCGCCCTTGTAGCATCTTTTATCAGGATGTTGATACGTTTCACCATTTGCTTATCTGCCTCCAGCCAATAAAGGTAATCCTCCCAGGCTTCAGGCTCAAAAACAATGGGCATCATGGCTCTATCAGCTTTTGCTCTTTACCGCCGTTGTTTTTAAAGCTCTTTATGGCTGCGTCGAGGCGGTCTTTGTTCGCTTTGGTACTGGTCAGGTATTCCGTTTCATCATAACTGTTAAAATCATCCAGGGAGATCATCACCACGGTTTTGCCGCTGCCGGTTACAATCAGTGTATCGTTATTATCGTATACGTTGTCAATATAGGATTTAAGATTTTTTCTGAATTCAGAAATATTTGCTACTAACATGGTACAAAAATTTGTACAAATTTATGTACTTTTTTTATTAAAATTACAAAATGAAAAAAAGCATCGCCTGCTATTGTTGTATTCTACTGGCGCTTACCGGTTTAGGCGCGCAATGCAATAAAAACGGAAGCCCGGGCAAAGCACAGCATTCCCCCTCGGCCGGACCGGGGGAGCTCTGGCTAACCAGGGCCGATCAAACGGTATTGCTGGAAAAGCAACCGGGGCCGGGCATCCGCTTCGGAACGGAACAGAACGGTTACCCGTGGCTGGATATTGATGAACGCAAGCGCTATCAAACCATCGACGGATTTGGATACACTCTCACCGGCGGCAGTGCACAGCTCATCTGGCAAATGGATGCAACCTCCAGGACTGTACTTTTGAAGGAGCTGTTTTCAAAAGATGCCCGGTCCATAGCGGTGAGCTACCTCCGCGTGAGTATGGGCGCTTCCGACCTGGATGCATCGGTGTTCAGCTATAATGATCTGCCGGAGGGGCAAACCGATCTGAAACAATCGAGGTTCAGCCTGGCTTCCGATACCGCAGCGTTAATACCCGTGCTGAAAATGATCCTGGCCATCAATCCTGCCATAAAAATTATTGCAACACCCTGGAGCGCCCCCCTGTGGATGAAGGACAATCACCAAAGCAAGGGCGGCAGACTAAAGCGGGAGTATTATGATGCCTATGCCGCTTATTTTGTAACCTATCTCCGGGCGATGAAGGCCAGGGGGATTTCAATTGATGCCATCACACCACAGAATGAACCCTTACATCCGGGTAATAACCCCAGCATGTATATGACCGCTGAAGAGCAGCGGGATTTTATAAAAAACAGCCTGGGACCGGCTTTCAGCGCCGCAAGACTGCGTACAAAAATTGTGGTATACGATCATAATCTCGACCGGCCGGATTACCCGGCTGTCATTTATAAAGATGCGGAGGCGGCCAAATATGTAGATGGAGCCGCATTTCATCTTTATGCAGGTGAAGTAGGAACCATGGGCCGGCTGCATGATGATTTTCCTCAAAAAAATCTTTATTTCACGGAACAGTGGACGGGCTCAAAAGGCAATTTTGACAGTGACCTGCAATGGCATATCAAAAACGTAATTATTGGCACAATGCGTAACTGGAGTAAAACGGCATTGGAGTGGAACCTGGCCGGTGATCCGTCATATGGGCCGCATACCCCCGGGGGCTGCACGCAATGTAAAGGTGCACTTACCATCAACGGTTCGGCCGTTTCCCGGAATGTTTCCTACTATATCATCGCACATGCCTCCAAATTTGTACCGCCCGGTTCCGTAAGAATTGCAAGCAGCATTGACGGCGTTGTTCCAAATGTAGCCTTCTTACGGCCCGACGGTAAGAAAGTGCTGATCGCGTTAAATGAGGCAGCAGCCCCATCTACCGTTAACATCCGCTATCAGCATCAATGGGCACCGGTAACCATCGCCGCAAAATCTGTAATGACGATGGTTTGGTAGGCCCCGCTTCCTGTAAAAGCTAAGAGCAGCCAGGAATACGCGCGGCTTTTAGGCGCATACGATCTGAATTTTTGTTTAAAAAAAGTAATTTTAATTATGGTTAAAATATACAGTTTTGTACTGCTGTTGCTGCCGGTTTTTTCGTTTGCCCAAAAACCGGCAAATAAATCCGGCGCCATTCCGTATACCCTAAAGATCGATAAAAACATTTCCGATTCGGCCCTGGTAGACCTGGTTCAGAAACAAACCCTGCGTTATTTCTGGGACTTTGCGCATCCGGTAAGTGGTATGGCCCGGGAACGGAGCAATCAATCGTTCAACTATGGAGCGGAGGTAGTAACCACCGGTGGTACGGGTTTTGGGGTAATGGCCATTGTTGCCGGCGTAAACCGTGGATGGATCGGGCGGGATACTGCTGCGCGGTTCCTGCTGAAAATGGTAAAATGGTTGTCGAAGGCCGATTCCTACCATGGTGTGTTTCCGCATTGGTACGATGGAGCAACGGGCAAAACCATTCCATTCAGCCGGAAGGACGATGGTGCGGACCTGGTGGAATCTTCGTTTTTATTACAGGGTTTGTTATGCGTACGCCAGTATTTTGATAAGGACCTTCCCCTGGAAAGGGAACTGCGCGGCCGCATCAACGGGCTGTGGAATGAAGTGGAATGGGATTGGTTTACCCGGGAGGGACAGGAAGTGCTGTACTGGCACTGGAGTCCGAATAACGGATGGGCCATGAACTTTCCGTTAAGAGGGTTTAATGAATGCCTGATAACGTATGTACTGGCCGCTGCTGCGGACCGCTATCCGGTAAGCAGGAGGGTGTATGACCGGGGATGGGCGCAGAGCAATTTTTTTAAAAATGGGAAAACATTTTATAACTATACCCTGCCGCTGGGTTTTGATTATGGCGGGCCGCTCTTCTTTTCACATTACTCCTTCCTGGGGCTCAGTCCCAGAGGATTAAAAGATCAGTATGCAGATTACTGGGTGCAAAACCAGCACCACACGCTCATTAATTATTCGTATTGTGTAGATAATCCAAAGGCATTTAAAGGGTATGGTGAGCATTGCTGGGGCCTCACCGCCAGTGACGATCCCGGCGGCTACGATGCTCATCAGCCGTCTAATGATAACGGAACCATTACGCCAACGGCGGCTTTATCTGCTTTTCCGTATACACCGCAACAATCGATGAAGGCGCTGCGGTATTTTTACGGAACACTGGGCGATAAAATATGGACCGAATACGGGTTTACGGATGCGTTTAATGAAACAAAGAACTGGTACGCAAAAAGCCACCTGGCTATTGACCAGGGACCGATCGTAGTGATGATCGAAAACTACCGCACGGGCCTGCTCTGGAACCTGTTCATGAGCTGTCCCGAGGTACAGAACGGATTGAAGAAACTGGGTTTTACCAATGCCTATCAAAAATAAGCATGACACAAAAAAGAGCAGTTTCCTCTTTAGATGAAAATACATTGCTGGAACTGGTACAGCGGCAAACCTTTTCCTATTTCTGGAACTTTGCCCATCCTGCCTGCGGCCTGCCCCTGGAAAGAGATCATGAGCATTATAAGGATGTGATCACCACCGGAGGTTCGGGATTTGGAGTGATGGCGATCATCGTAGCGGCAGAACGCAAATGGATCAATCGCACGCAGGCGGTAATGCGCCTTTTGAAGATCCTGGCTTTTTTAGAAAGGGCAGAAAAACATCACGGAGCTTTTTCTCATTGGCTCAACGGGCGTACCGGCAAAACCATCCGGTTTGCAAAGAAGGATGACGGTGCGGATCTTGTAGAAACGGCCTTCCTGTTCCAGGGTTTGCTGACCGTACGGCAATACTTTAACCGGCGGAGCAGGGAAGAGCATCGCATCCGGACAACCATCACCAAACTATGGCGGCAGGTGGAGTGGAACTGGTTTACGCGGGGCCGGGATGTATTGTACTGGCATTGGAGTCCTAAATATCACTGGGCGATGAATTTGCCGATAGAGGGCTACAATGAAGCCCTGATTTCCTATATACTGGCGGCAGCGGCTCCGGAACATTCCATTTCAAAAAAAGTGTACGAATGTGGCTGGGCCCGGAACGGAGCCATGAAAAACGGGAAGACGTTCTACCGGGCAAAATTGCCGCTGGGCCCCGACCTGGGCGGCCCGTTGTTCTTTGCACATTATAGTTTTACAGGGTTGGATCCCAGGGGATTGAAGGACAACTTTGCAGACTACGAACGGCAGAACAAAGCACATGCGCGGATCAATTACCGGTATTGTGTAGATAATCCCAAACGCTACAAAAACTACGGTAAACAATCCTGGGGGTTATCGGCCTGTGATTATAAAAGAAGATACCGGGAGCACTCGCCGGTAAAGGATAACGGTACCATTTGTTGTGCAGCAGCGCTCTCCAGCATGCCCTATCTTCCAAAAGAAGCAATGGCGGCCCTGCGGTATTTTTATGAAGTGCTGGGCGATAAGATCTGGGGTAAATACGGCTTCTCGGAAAGCTATAATGAAACACGGAAATGGTTTGCCACTTCGCACCTGGCCATCAACCAGGGCGCAACCCTCCTGATGATTGAAAATTACCGCACAGGGTTGTTGTGGAAATGGTTTATGAAAGATAAAGAAGTGCAGCGGGGATTGAAGAAGCTTGGTTTTAAAAGTCCGCATCTGAAATGATGTTAAGAGGCACAGGTGATGGTGACCGCGCCAATCAGTGCTTCCGTGTTTCTGTGGCAAAAGAATAATTCACCAAAAACAAGGGAAATGAAAAAAATTATATTATTTACCTTCCTGATCCTTTTTGTTTTAAAATGGGCGGTGGCCCAAAAAACCTATTGCAATCCCATCAATATTGATTATGGATATACGCCCATTCCCAATTTCAGCAAATGGGGACGGCACCGGGCTACGGCCGACCCGGTGATCGTAAATTACAAAGGCGATTACTACCTCTTCAGCACCAATCAATGGGGTTACTGGTGGAGTAACGACCTGCTCAACTGGAATTTTGTTTCAAAAAAATTCCTGCGGCCCTGGAATACCCATACCTACGATGAACTCTGTGCACCTGCCGTGGGAATAGTGGGAGACACCATGCTCGTGTTCGGATCTACCTATACCCGGAACTTTACACTCTGGATGAGTACCAACCCAAAAGAAAATGACTGGAAGCCGTTGGTAGATTCTTTCGATATCGGGGGATGGGATCCCGCATTCTTTACCGATGATGACGGCCGGTTTTATATGTACAACGGAAGCAGTAATGTATACCCGTTATATGGCATTGAACTGAACCGGAAAACCTTTCAGCCTATAGGCACCCGCAAGGAAATGTATTTCCTGCAAAGCTGGCGGTACGGGTGGCAGCGGTTTGGCGAGTATATGGATAATACTTTTTTAGACCCTTTTATCGAAGGTGCCTGGATGACGAAATACAACGGAAAATATTATTTACAGTACGGGGCTCCGGGAACAGAATTCAGTGGCTATGCAGATGGGGTTGTGGTGGGCGATAGTCCGCTGGGACCTTTTACACCTCAGTCGGATCCCTATAGCATTAAACAGGGCAGCTTTATAAGAGGCGCCGGACATGGCGCCACTTTCCAGGACAAGTTTAAAAATTACTGGCATGTTTCCACCGGCATCATTTCGGTCAAAAATACCTTTGAACGGCGCATCGGTATCTGGCCGGCCGGCTTCGATAAAGACGGAGTTATGTACTGCAACACCGCCTTTGGTGATTATCCCACTTATCTGCCCTCATCCCTGGATGGTGAAGCAGATGATACGATGCGGTCCCTGTTTACCGGGTGGATGCTGCTCAACTACAACAAACCCGTACAGGTTTCTTCCACGCTGGGCAATTATACACCCAACAATGCTGTGGATGAAAAAATCAAAACCTATTGGAGCGCTCAAACGGGCAATAAAGGAGAATGGATTCAATCCGACCTGGGAAATCTATCCACTGTTCGTGCGATCCAGATCAATTATGCAGACCAGGATGTGGCTGCTGATCATCTTGGAAAAATAAACGGTCAGTTCCATCAGTATATACTATCCTATTCAACGGATGGCAAAAAGTGGAATGTACTGATCAATAAAAGCCAGCATAAAAAGGACGTGCCTCATGATTATGTGGAGCTGGAGCAACCCGTGCAGGCGCGGTTTATACGCCTGGAGAACATACACATGCCAACCGGTACATTCGCCATCAGCGGGTTACGGGTATTTGGTAATGGTAATGGTGCCAAACCCGCTGCCGTAAAGGATTTTGTAGTGCTGCGAACCGAAAAGGACAAACGCAGCGCGTATATCAAATGGCGGCCGGTTGATCAGGCCTATGCCTATAATATTTATTACGGAACCGCCCCGGATAAATTGTATACCTGCATTATGGTACACTCGGATAATGAGTATTGGATGAAAGCAATGGATCGTGAAAAAATATATTATTACCAGATAGAGGCCGTGAATGAAAATGGCGTAAGTGAACGGAGCAAAATCATTAAAGTGGAGTAAATTCGCAGCAGGCGTTGCTTTTAGATTACAGACTTGTCCGGAAGCGTTCAAAAATCTGTGTGCATCCGCGAAATCCGTGAAAAAAAAGAGCACAACCAACGATGATCATTCAACCAGATCATAACAGGCCATAAATGAAAATTAAAATTGAAGCATGAAGAGGATTTGTTTGTTTTTTGTAATGTTAGCGTTGTCTGTAACGGGTGTATGGGCGCAAACACCGCCGTTTTATAAGGACATTCAGCAGTTTAAAGAGCAGGACCGGCAACAGGCGCCACCCAAAAAAGCGATCCTGTTTATCGGAAGCTCTTCCTTTACCAAATGGAAAGACGTGAGCGATTATTTTCCGGGGTATACGATCATTAACCGCGGCTTTGGCGGGTCTACCCTAAAAGACCTCATCTATTATTTTAATGACCTGGTACCCGTTTACCGGCCAAAGCAGATCGTGATCTATTGCGGAGAAAATGACCTGGCAAACGATCAAACACCCGCAGACAGTGCCATCAGCCGTTTTAAACAATTATACAGTTTGATCCGGGGATATAATAAAAAAGTACCGGTTGATTTTATTTCGATCAAACCCAGTCCGGTACGCATCAAATATTTTACGAAGGTTCAGGATGCCAACGCCGGCATCAAAGCATTCATCGCTACCAGGAAGCATACGCGTTACATTGATGTGTTTCCGGCCATGCTGGGTAATAATGGCAGGCCCATGCCCCATATTTTTCTAAGCGACAGCCTGCACATGAATGCCGGCGGGTACCAGATCTGGCAAAAGATCATTCGGCCCTATCTGAAAAAATAAAAATAAACCGGCCTGTTTTTAAATAGTGCTACAATAGTACATCCATCTGTATATAATGCCCGATGCCGGAAAAAGACACACGCTTGCCCCGATATTCTAATAACAAAAATCTGAGACCATGATAAATGAAAACAAAAACAGTAACACATGGCGTAAAAAAATAAGCATCCTTTTTTTGCTCAGCACAATTGTTGTTGCAGGCGCACTTGCACAGGCAGGCGGTGTAAAATCCGATAATGGCAGGATGCAAACATTCATCAGCACGCTGATGAGCAAGATGACGCTGGAAGAAAAGATCGGTCAGCTGAATTTGCCCAGCGCAGGAGAGTTTACAACAGGTACCGCTACCAACTCGGATATCGGTAAAAATGTAAAGGAAGGCCGGGTTGGCGGATTATTCAACATCAAAGGCGTAGAGAAAATAAAGGCGATCCAGAAAGTGGCGGTGGAAGAAAGCCGTATGAAAATTCCCATGCTGTTTGGTATGGATGTGATTCATGGCTATGAAACTACCTTTCCCATTCCCCTGGGGCTTTCCTGCACCTGGAATATGAAATCCATTGAACAGTCTGCAAGGATCGCGGCCACGGAAGCCAGCGCTGATGGTATTTCCTGGACCTTTAGTCCAATGGTAGACGTAGCCCGGGATCCGCGTTGGGGGCGGGTTTCGGAAGGAAACGGCGAAGATCCCTACCTGGGCTCACAAATCGCAAAAGCAATGATAAAAGGCTACCAGGGCAATTATTCGTTAAACTCTAATATCATGGCCTGTGTAAAGCATTATGCGCTGTATGGTGCAGCAGAGGCCGGCCGGGATTATAATACGGTAGATATGAGTCATCTGCGCATGTACAATGAATATTTTCCGCCCTATAAAGCCGCCGTTGATGCAGGGGTAGGCAGTATAATGGCCTCCTTTAATGTGGTGGATGGAATTCCGGCAACCGGCAACCGGTGGCTGCTTACCGATGTGCTGCGGAAACAATGGGGCTTTAAGGGGTTTGTAGTAACGGATTATACAGGTATCAATGAAATGATGGACCATGGTATGGGCGACCTTCAGGCTGTTTCGGCTTTGGCGCTAAAGGCTGGTGTGGATATGGATATGGTGGGTGAAGGTTTTTTAAAAACGCTGAAAAAATCGCTGGAAGAAAAAAAAGTAACCCTTGCGGAGATCAATACTGCCTGCTACAATGTACTGGCAGCAAAATATAAGTTAGGACTGTTTTCAGATCCGTATAAATACTGCAATGAACAACGGGCGAAAACCGAGATCTATACACCGGAGCACCGCAACATTGCACGACAGATTGCTGCCGAAAGTTTTGTGCTGTTAAAAAATGAAGGGAATGTACTGCCGTTAAAAAAAACGGCCAGGATTGCATTGGTGGGGCCCCTGGGTGACGCCGCCAATAATATGGCGGGCACCTGGAGTGTGGCCACTGTGCAGGACCGTTCCATTTCCGTACTGGCGGGTTTAAAAGCCGCAATGGGCGATAAGGCAGCCGTGCGGTATGCCAAAGGCTGTAACCTTACCGGGGATGCCGACCTGGAGGAGCGGGCCACCATGTTTGGAAAAACGCTGAACCGGGAGCGGGATACGCGCACCCCGGAAACGATGAAGGAAGAGGCGTTAAAACTGGCTAAGGAATCCGATGTTATTGTTGCCGCCATGGGCGAATCGGCCGAGTTCAGCGGGGAAAGCAGCAGCAGAACGGATCTGAATATTCCACATATACAACAGGACCTGTTAAAAGCCTTGCTTAAAACCGGCAAACCTGTGGTATTGGTATTGTTTACCGGGCGTCCGCTCACCCTCAACTGGGAACAGAAAAATATACCTGCGATCCTCAATGTTTGGTTTGGCGGTTCGGAGGCCGGAGCGGCGATTGCAGATGTATTGTTCGGTGATGTCAATCCTTCCGGAAAACTGACCATTTCCTTTCCGCAAAATGTGGGACAAATTCCGCTTTATTACGCCCACCTGAATACGGGCCGCCCCCTGCCGGAAGGTAAATGGTTTCAGAAGTTCCGCTCCAATTACCTGGATGTTTCCAATGATCCGCTGTACCCCTTTGGATACGGTATGGGGTACTCGGCATTTACGTATGGCGATTTGAAGCTGAGTCATAAATCCCTGAAGGGAAACCAAACATTAAAAGCAGCGGTTACCGTTACCAACAATGGAACTTACGACGGGGCAGAAGTGGTACAGCTGTATATCCGCGACCTGGTGGGATCGGTAAGCCGGCCCGTAAAAGAGCTGAAAGGGTTTCAGAAAGTTTGGCTAAAGGCCGGCGAATCCAAAACCGTTACGTTTGAGATAACTACCGAAGATCTGAAGTTTTACAACAGCCAGTTAAAATACGATTGGGAGCCCGGTGCATTCGAATTCATGATGGGGGGTAATTCCAGGGATGTGAAGACGGGGCAGGTGAACTGGGAGAAATAATGATCTATGCGTGGATGTAAAGGGGCAGGGGTGATCATAAGACCGGTGTTTTGTTTGGGCTCAATGATAGGAAGCCGCATGCCTGCAAACATGCCTCTAAGAAGCTGTTTAAAAAAGAAGTATTAAAAACCATTAAGGTATTAAGAATAGTTTAGTAGCCGTAGTACTTAATAAATTTTAATGCTTAATGGTTTTTGAGGCTATGGCAGGATAGGGGTTGCGGGAGCCATGGCCATTCATTTTTAAAACAGTTCCCAGCTGTAATACACCCTGTATTTACCATCATGCGCAGTGCATTCTGCAGAAAAAACGGGGGATGTTAATTGCCCGTTCCAGGTATGATCTTTTCCGGACAATGTTGTATAAACCTGCATAGGCGGAAAGAAATCATCTTCGTAGGCACGGGAAAATTCTGAGCCGATAAATTCATCAAACTTTTTTAAAGCAAGCGTGCCTTTGTGAAGCAATTGTGTTCCTACCCTTAATGCCACCGGCAGATCCTTTGCCTTTGGATTCGAACTGGAATAATTGTACAAAAAATCCCAAAGGCTATCCCAGCCTCGGTTGTTATCTTTTTCGGCCAAAATAATTCCGGCGCCATACGTGGAGCCATTCTCTGCTGAAGCGATATTCATGTTTAAAAGTACTTTCGGAGGATTAAAATTAAACTGATCCCCGTCATCAAAATCGCCATAAACAGAAAAGGCATTTTTTCTTACCAGTTCCAGGTTGTCTGTCATGGTAAAAGCCGCCATATAGATTTCGTCATTTCCGATTTTTTCCCTCCATTTGCCACCGGTTTCATCTATGCATTTTACACTGTGAACGCTTAATTTAAGATTTGTTGACATGCGTTTATGATTTTAAATAAGGTTAAAAAAGCAGGCAGGGAAAAGCGGCGTTACAATGGGGCATTGCTGTATGAGAACCCTGGAAATATGCCTGCCGCCGCAAAGTAAACAGTCCCGGATGCCGTCTGAAATAATTTCTGCTGGGTTGATCCGGACGGCTTCCCGAAAGATCTGTATAGGTTTTGACTTTCATGGTGATTCGTTTTCAGCAAGGGCGGTCGTCCGCTACCGGGAGCGGAATGCAACTTCCTTTTCCATGCAGGGTTTTACCAGGGAAAAGATCGAATCCCGTCTTTCCGTATTGTCCTTAAAGCTTTCATCCATGTTCTTTTCGTAGATGGTTTTGGCAGCCACTATTTTTTTTAACTCGGCTTCGGCACCGTTTTGCGCGGCAGTGATGGATTGATCCACCAGTGCGCAGTAGGCGTTCGCTGCAGCAACAGCGTCACTGGTTGCCAGTGGAATCATTGCCAGTAGTGCATCTGTGGCCTCACCACTTCCAACGGGCGCAACGGCCTGCGCTGCATCACATTTTTTCATGCCTTCCAAAATGAGTTGATAGGTTTTGTTATCCTTGAAATACCGGTCGTCTACTTCCTTCTCGTACGCTTTCTTTTCTGCTGCGGCGGCTTGCTTTGCGGCACCGGTGGGTGCTTCCTGTTCCTTTGTATTCAGGTCACAATATTTGCTGATCACCGCCTGGGCATCGTTTGAGTGATTGCCGCATGAAACGGTTAGCACGAACAAGGCCGCTGCCATTGTTAGTACCAGGGAGTTATGCTTTGCCATTTTTGTATGCATTGAAATACGTTCATTAATTATTTTGGATGGCGGCTACTAATTTATCGATGTTCATTACGCCATAGTTGAATACATGTATGGAATCATCCAACATGGTAATGCGTACTTTTTTTGAAAGAAAGCTTTTTTGGGCAACCACATGCTTGATATCGGATTTATTCAGTACAATTAACCCTTGCCGGTTGTAAACAGACAGGGATAAAGAGTCGGCACCATGCTGGGGCAGAAACAGTAAGCGTTGATTGGTAACGGTAAGTTTGCCGATGGCTGTTTTGCTATCCGGCGCCATATAGTTAATAGCCCAGGTATCAATTGTTGTTTCGTTGGGTTGTAATGCTGGTTTCATGATCGTATTGTTATGGGTAGAAAATCCGGGTTTATTTAGTTCTTTTTAGCGGGTGTCTTTAGCGGGCGTGTTTTATTGTGTACTGCCTGGCTATCTGCCTGCCGGCTGGCTGGCGCAGACACCCGCGCCTTCTTTTTAGCCGTGTCTGTCGTTACAACGATAAAATCCTGCTGTCCCCCGCCTGCTTTACGGCTCTGGGCGCTGGCGGCGAATCCGGTGAAGAGGAAAACGGCGAATAATACAAAGGATTTCATAACAGGTAATTTTTAAATAACTTTTTTTAGGTTGTTAATGGTTCGGGCCCCGGCCTGATACGCGTCATTTTCCTCCGGAGCAGCCTGCGGGTTCGGATTTAATAAAGTTGGCGTGGCTGGCACCATATGTGCCGCCCCCACTGTAGTCCTGTACAATATTTACATAAATGATCCGGCAAAAACCATCGTCGGTACTGGTTTTGGGATATTGCGCATAAATCATCCCATGCTTAAACCTTGCTGTGGGGATCCCGAACTCGTTTTTTGAGATCTGCCAATCCGACTCCATCAGGCCGGTGCCCAGTACTTTTGCCTGGGCCAGGTCTGTAACGCCGCTGCGCAGGATCCGCTCTTCGGCCGTGTTGTGTACATTATAGCCCACCGGTTTATAAAGGGGTAAGGTTTTTTGAGCGGCCTGGGCAATTTCGTCCAATAGCCCCGCAAGACAGGCGTACAAATGACCATATTTTTTTTCGAATTGTTTGCGCTCCGAGGGTGAAATGGCGGCCCGTAGGTATTCGTTCCATCCGTCGTTAAAATCCTGTACATACCAACCTCTTCCCGTGGTGAAGCTTTTCGCCTGTTCCAGCGTTTTTTGCATGTTTTCTTTGTAAATATCCACGCGGGTTTTGTCGATATCACTCAGGCGGCTGCAATCGCCCGCGTCGGGCAGGTCGGCAACCACACACTGGTAGTATGCGTCCCGGTTGGTAAGAATATCGTCCCAGATCGCGGGGTTTTCATCAAATCCTTTACCCGTATTGGGCCTTGAAGGGAACATGCGTTTAAATTCGCGTTCCAGCTCCGCTAATTTGGGCAGCTCGTTCTTCAGTTGATTTTTTACGTCATAATCGGTATTGCTGATGCGGCGGTTGGCATATCCTAATTTGTCGCGATCGATGTTGTGTTTCTTTGCATAGCAGTCCAGGTAGGGACTGATGAAAAATGCGCGATCGTCGGCAACGGCACGATCGGGATCGTACCCCTGGCGGAATTTACCAATAGCGGTAAACCAGCTGTCTCCGTTGGGGCCCTCGTCTGCAGAACGGTTGTCAGTGGTGCTGGGAGCAGTTTTCTCCTTTTTGATTTTAGGGATTTTCGGGCCCTGTACCGATATGGCAATCTGTGCTTCGAGCGATGGCTTCCATAACCCTGCCACAGCGAATAATAGAAGAAATGTCTTTTTCATTTTTACAATGTTTGCCTTTAGTATATTTTATGCCGGATAAAACCGGAATGATTTCGTGGTGCTGATCAAAACTAAGCTGCTAACAGCCCGTTGTAGAATGGTATTGAGCTAATGGCGGTATTCGTTGCAGGAACGGAACCGGCATCTGTTTATTTTTTGAGATCTTCACTGCACCAACGGCGGGGTTTTGCTGACAAAAGGAAGCTGTGGCGGGGTTAGCGGATATTACCGTTGCTAGGGGCTGTGGCGGTGGTGTTTTTATTGTTTTCTATGATTACCTTTATTAAAGAAAATCCAAAGCGCGCACTCAATAATCTTTTTTGGCGATTGAAAGAACGATATTACTTCATTTGTTAAGTAAGCACCGGCTGCGCATTACACCGGTTGTTATGCGGGTCTTGTTTTGCTGGTGTTTTATAGTGCTGGCCTGCTGCTTAAAAGCGCAACAGCCCTTATATTTTGAAAATTATACTTCAGAACAGGGCCTTTCGCAAAACAGTTGTTACAGTATTGCCCAGGATGACCTGGGTTTTATGTGGTTTGGAACCCAGGATGGATTGAACCGGTATGATGGACGTGAATTTAAAGTGTACCTGAAACAGCAGGCCGGCGGCCGTCTGCTGCCATCCAATCATATTTCCTCATTATTTTTTGATGACCGGGAAAAATTAATGTGGGTAGGCACTACAAGAGGTGTTTGTTTGTATACCCGGCGGAGCGATTCGCTGCAGCGGGTATCCGCCGTATACCCGTTTGCCGCCATGCTGGATACCATGCCTGTAAAGAAGATTGTAAGCTTTGATCCCGATGAATACTGGATCATTACCCCCAGGAAAGGCCTGCTGCATCTGAACCTGCGAACGCGTACCAGTGCTTATTATTTTGATGACGTTGCCAACAAGGAAAGCGTTACGTCCATTGCCCGGTACAGGGGAACAGTGATCATGTCGTTGCTGCATTCCCTGTATGTTTTAAAGCCATCGGAGGGCCGGTACACACCTGTCAGAAAGTGCGCCAATACTGTATTTACACAAATCAACCAGCTTTATGCACACAATGATATACTCTGGATCGGCACGCTTTCGTCTAATTGCTATTACATAACCGGGCCCATCGAAAATAAAAAAAATATTCATTTAATAAAAGCAATGCCGGGTGGCATCAATGTTTTTTTACAGGAGGATGATGCGCGTATTTGGGCCGGATCCAGGGGTAGTGGTATTTACCGGTATCATATTAAAGACGCAACCGTACAGCGGATTGCCAAGAATCCGTATGACCCGGGTTCGCTTGCTACTGATTTTATACTGGATGCATATAAAGATAAACAGGGTATTACCTGGTTTGGGCTTAGTGGTGGCATTGCAAAGTATGATCCCATGCGTCAGCAATTCGGCTATCTGGGTGAAATGGGCTGGCCCCAAAAAGCACTGCCCGAAAAGTCGGTTTACATGATGTACAAAGCGCGGAGCGGCCGGTTGTATATTGGTACGCAAAGCCACGGAATACTGGAATGGAACCGTTCTGCCGGCACGATAACGGCCATAACGCAACCCGCAACCATTAACGGGGTAAACAGCATGGTGTACAATATAACGGAAAATACAGACGGGCATATATGGGCGGCTACGGTTTCGGGCCCTATGGAATATAACCCGCTCACAAGGCAGGTGCGTTTTTATCAGGACAATGGCTTAATTGCACTGAACAGGACCGTGGCCCTGCTAAAGCTTAAACAGGCCAGCAATATGCTGGTGGCTACGGAAAACGGGTTGTGGTACTTTTTTCCGTCCTCTGGCCGCTGGAGCCGGCAATTGGAGCTGGCACATTCCGGTACGCAAAAAACAACGCCGGTGTACACACCGCGGTATATGTATGAAGATGAAGATCATACCGTATGGATCTGCACGGAAGGGGCAGGGCTATTGCAATACAGCTATCCCGGGAACCACCTTGAACCGGTAACGCCGGTGAATCATATTTCATTGTTTGTGCGGCATCTGTTAAAAGACGGCGATCTTTTATGGCTGGCAACAGACGACGGGGTAATCGTTTATAACTACCGGCTGCAAAAAGTAATCCATCATCTGGTGCCGGAAACCCGGAACCGGTCGAGCGTCTGCTATGCCGTGCTGAAAGATAATGATGGCTTTTATTGGGTAAGTACCAATTTTGGATTGTATAAAATAGATGCAGCGTATAAATTTCTGCAACATTACGACATTTCCAACGGGCTCCGCTTCCTGGAGTACAATACCGCTGCCGCTTTTAAGGATACCGATGGCATGCTTTACTTTGGCGGGATGGGAGGCATTACTTTTTTTCAACCTGCAGCATTAAAGCCCAATAGCTTCAGTCCCCGGCCGGTTGTTACAGGTATGGTGATAAATGGCCGCCCCCGGCCCGTTTGGGAAGGTAAGCGGCTGGAGCTGAAGCACTATGAAAATTTCATTACATTTCAATTTGCAGTCACAAATTTTTCTAATGAAAAAAATAACCGTTTCAGTTACCGGCTTAAGGGCTTAACGAATAACTGGAGCCCCTTTGCTACGAATAATGTGGCCGGTTTTACAAGCCTGCCGCCCGGCGATTATGTGTTTGAACTGAAATCTGCCAACAGTGATGGAAGAGGCGGCGACGATATCAGCACGATGGCCTTTACCATTCGAACGCCCTGGTGGCAGCAATGGTGGTTCATAGGCCTGGTGATACTCTTGCTTACGGGTATTGCAGCCTGGATGATAAGAAGGCGCATATGGGCAATAAAAAAAGAAGCGGGCTTAAAGCAACAAATTGCAGAAGCAGAGATGATGGCCATGCGGGCGCAGATGAATCCGCATTTTGTATTTAACAGCCTCAACAGTATAAGGGAAATGATTCTTTGCAACGAAAACAAAGAGGCTTCCCATTTTCTTGGGAAATTTGCGGGGTTGATCCGCACGACTCTGGACCAGTCGGGCCGGCCTTTTGTAAGCCTTCGCAATACGATGGATCATCTTACCCGATATATTGAAATGGAGCAGATCCGCAATGGCGAATTTACCAGCCGTATTCTCGCCGATGATGACCTGGATCCGGATGAGATAATGCTGCCCTCTATGCTGATTCAGCCTTTTGTGGAGAATGCGCTCTGGCATGGCACCACGGCCACCCGGAAAAATATAGACATCCGGATCGATTTTAAAAAACAGGGCGAACAGTTGCTTTGTGTTATTGAGGACGATGGTGTCGGCATCCGCCAGTCATTAAAAAATAAGGTCAATGGAAGTAAGACCCAACATTCCGTTGGCATTGAAAATATTGTCAACCGCATCCGGTTGTTGAATGAAAAGTATCACCTTAGCAGCAGCGTGCATATTTACGACAAAGCGGATCTTGAACCATCTGCAGGATCTGGAACCGTGGTACAATTATGCCTGCCGCTTCAAATAAACAGATCATGAACCCGATTACCGCTTTACTTATAGATGATGAGCCACGCGGACTTTCTTCGCTGCAGAAGTTATTAGAACAGAACTGTCCTGAAGTAGAAGTCCTGACCTGTTGCCAGGATGTTGATGCGGCTTTGGAAAGAATAAAACGCATGCAGCCGCAGTTGGTTTTTTTAGACATTGCCATGCCCGGGAAAAATGGCTTCGACCTGCTCCGTAGCCTGGACCGGATCTCATTTGAACTCATTTTTGTAACCGCACATAATAGCTATATGATGCAGGCCTTCCGGTTTAGTGCCGTAGATTATCTGCTGAAACCGGTGGAAGATGAGTTGCTCGCCGAAGCGGTGCAGCGGGCCGCCAAACGGATTGCCGACAAAACCGAGGGAATGCAACTGAATGCTTTTTTGCACAACCTGCAGCAAAACGGCGCTGTAAAAAAAATGAAGCTGTGCGTGCCATCGCTCAGGGGTGTTAAGGTGATCGAGATCTGCGACATCATCTATTGTGAAGCAAGCAGCAATTACACCAATTTTTACCTGGCCAACGGCAGCACATTGTGTTCCAGTAAGCCTGTTTTTGAATACGAATCCCTGCTGGAAGACAGCTCGTTCGTACGAATACATAAATCCTTTCTTGTCAATCTCGAACATATTAAAGAATACATCCGTGGTGAGGGCGGAAGCGTACTGATGTCCAACGGGCACGAAGTGGAAGTATCCCGTCGGAAAAAAGAACTGTTTATAAAAAGAATGCGGGAATATTATAAATACTGATCCGTACCCGGTGCAAACGCCTGTAAAAGATACCGGAAGGGCCCTTTTTTTAGGCTTCCATGCCAGGGCAATCTTCCAACTCACTCAATTTGGGTATTTCCGATTTTTTTAAACCGGTTTAGCTTTAGGAGCTAAAAAAGTATAAACCATGAAACAACGTATATTCCTGCTGTTGCTGACAGCTGTTTGCCTGATCACCGGCAATGTATTTGCGCAAATAAAAAAAAATCCCGCACCGGTTGCTGCAGCCAGTGAAACCCTGCTTGCCGGGGGCACTTACTTTATTGTTAACGGAAATGTGGCGCTAACACCGGAAGCTGCCTCGCTGGGGCAAAGTGTATTCCTGAAGCCCTTCCGCCGCAGCGGTCTGCAAAAATGGGTGGTTACCAAAACCGGAACGCCAAAGAACATCAGCTATACCATAAAGCTGGCAGGGGATGCTGAAGACCTCTGGTTTCAGCCGTTTCCCGGCATCAGCGACCGCACACCTATTATCAGCTATAAGGAAGGGAATGTATCCTCCTATAAAATAATACCGGTTCCAGGCAAAGCGGAACTTTGGTATATTAAAAGCTTAAAAAATAACGGTGATGCTTTACGAGCCTATATGTCCGATGCAACGGCGCCGCTGGAAATGCGGTTTGATCCGGTTGAAGATGGCAATACAAAATTTTACTGGAAATTTGAGGCGGTAAAAGAATAAAAGTAAGTCGTCCGCCATCACAAAAATACACTTAATTCAATCTGTTGTTGGCAACTTCTCCAGGGGTCTTCCGGTCTCCAGGGGCATCCGACCAATATTGAACTGAACTTGTTTCAGCGTCTATACTGCATCTATACATGATTCATAATGAACCGCGATCAAAATGATCATTATGACATTTCGCTGATATAGGGCTCTAAAAGAGGCAATGGCATTCATAAACAATATCCAAATGCGAAGAGTGACGTGCCAAGACCATTTCGCATTTTTTGTTCCATCGGAACAATCTATTGGTAGCCGGGTTACGGCCGAAGATCATTAGGTGTGCCGCAGGTACACCCTATAAAGATAATTTTGATGCCGGTTCATTATCACGTAGATCAGGAAACAGCGGGATCGGTCACCACGTTGCCGTTTTGCAGCGCAAATAAATAATGCGGTCCCCGGTAACCAGCAACACCCATACACCGCACGGTGCATGTTAAAAAAGTATCGGTTTTTGATAGAATCGTTTCACATTTGCCAGTTCCTGCTTAAAAACGGTAACTTTTCTTTAGCGAAAGATCAAACTTTAGTAAGTTTGAGAAGAGAAGATGATTGTGTGTAGCGGATTTACCCCGGGCCGGTTCGATTAATGATTGCAAAAAACGATGGTTCATTTTTATTACAACCGAAAGATGTTGCTGGTGTTAGCTGTTCTGGTTACTACAGGCATTGCTGCGTGTTTTACCAGCCGGTCAAAAAAAGTAGATTTCAGTACCGACGTAAAGCCCATCTTAAACAAAAAATGCATTACCTGTCATGGAGGCGTAAAAGCCAAAGGCGGCTTTAGCGTGTTGTTCCGGGAAGAAGCGCTGGCAAAAACGGAGTCCGGTAAGCCCGCTATTATCCCCGGTGATCCGGATAATAGCGAAATGATCCGCAGGCTTACTTTAAAAGACCCGGAAGAGCGCATGCCTTATAAACATGAACCCTTGAGCGAGGATGAAATAAGCATGCTGCGCCGTTGGGTTAAACAGGGCGCACAGTGGGGCGATCATTGGGCCTATCTGCCTGTAAAACAAACGAAGGTGCCGGATGAAGACAATGCCTGGATCCGGAACGACATAGACCGGTTTATTTATGAAAAGCTGGATGCGCAGGATCTGAAACCGGCTGCGCAGGCCGATCCGCAAACCCTTTTGCGAAGGGTAAGTCTCGATCTGATCGGTATGTATCCCTCTGATGCAATTGCGGATCAGTACCTGAAGAACAGCGATGACAAGGGCTATGAACGCCTGGTAGATGCCTTGCTGGCTTCGCCGCACTTTGGTGAAAAATGGACATCTATGTGGCTCGATCTTTCGCGGTATGCAGACACCAAGGGCTATGAATCGGATGGCGGACGCAGTATCTGGCGGTACCGCGACTGGCTGATCGATGCATTCAATACCGATAAACCCTATGATGTTTTTTTAACCGAACAGATCGCCGGCGACCTGCTGCCGGAGCCTACCGACGCGCAATACATTGCAACGGCATTCAGCCGGAATACAATGACCAACGATGAAGGGGGCACGGATAATGAAGAATTTCGGGTAGCAGCAGTAATGGACCGGGTCAATACCACCTGGGAATCATTAATGGGCACTACCTTTTCCTGTGTACAATGCCATAGCCATCCGTATGATCCGTTCCGGCACGACGAGTACTACAAGTTTATGGCGTATTTTAATAATACGAGGGATAATGATATTCCGGGTGAGTACCCCGTTCTCAGAGAATACAACGACTCTCTTAAAAACGAATTAACGCAGCTGATCGGCTGGATCAAGGACAATGGTACTGCAGAACAGTCGGAGCGTGTACGTCATTTTTTAAAGACCCTGCAACCTGCTTTTTATGCAACCATTGCAGATAGCCTGGAGAATGCGCTGCCTACAAATAAAAATGGCCCGTTAAATATGCGCAACCATGCGCATGCACGGCTGAAACATATTCAGCTGGATGGGATGGGGCAGATCGTTTTTATGTTCCGTTCCAATAAACCGGGTGGTAATATTATTTTCAGAAAGGATCAGCCGCAAGGCGAGGTATTGGGTACTTACCTGGTTCAGCCGGAAGACCGGTGGCGTTACGGGATGGTTACTACCATTGCATCAACCGGCGTTCATGATGTTTACGTTACCTATCAGAACCCGGCGGCCGGCGGCGATGAGATCATGGCCACCTTCGACTGGTTCGGTTTCCTGCCGGAACTGCCGGCGAAAGGAAGCCCCGATTTTGAGGCACACAAAAAAACATACTGGAATCTGTTGAATGCTTCGGTTACCGCCACACCGGTGATGGTGGAAAATCCTGTATGGATGCAACGGCAGACCCATGTGTTTGAAAGGGGCAACCGGCTCACATTGGGAAAAGCAGTAGAGCCGGCGGTACCGCAATCGTTAAGGTTTGCCATGCCGGCCAATGCACCCAAAAACCGGATGGGACTGGCTCTATGGCTTACAGATAAACGGAATCCCCTGGTGTCCAGAACCATGGTGAACCGGCTCTGGGAACAATTGTTTGGTGCAGGTATTGTGGAAACGCTGGAAGATATGGGTACCCAGGGCATGCTGCCTACGCACAGGGAACTGCTGGATCATCTTTCCTGGAGATTTATGAATGATTATAAATGGAGCATCAAAAAATTATTGAAGGAAATGGTGATGAGTGCTGCCTACCGGCAGGATTCAAGGCTGACGCCCGAACTCAAGGAAAAAGACCCGGTCAATAAATGGTATGCAAGGGGGCCGCGGGTGCGGCTCAGCGCTGAGCAGCTGCGGGATCAGAATCTTTGTATCAGCGGCCTGATGAGCGCTAAAATGTACGGCCCCGGTGTAATGCCCTGGCAGCCCGAAGGCATCTGGCTCTCGCCGTATAACGGAGCCCGCTGGCAGAACAGCGCCGGCGAAGACCAGTACCGGCGTGCGGTGTATACCTACTGGAAGCGAACCGCTCCATATCCGTCCATGATCTCGTTCGACGGGGTACAACGGGTATTATGTACGGCGCGGCGTATAAAGACCAATACACCCTTGCAGGCATTAACCACACTCAATGATTCTGCTTATATTGATATGGCACGGCACCTGGCATACCGTATGCAGCAGGAGGGAGGCAGGGATGTGGCAGCACAGATACAAAAGGGATACCGCCTGATGTTATACAAACCGATAAAAGAAGATAAACTGAAAGTGTTTGAAACGCTGTACCGGCAGGCCTTGAAGGAGTTTGAAACGGATACCGGCAAAACCACCGCTATGGTTGGAGGGCAGCAGGAAAAAGCAACTCCGGCTACAGCAGCCCTGGTGGTGGTAGCCAATGCCCTCTTGAACCTGGATGAGGTAGTTGTAAAAAATTAAACAACGCACAAAAGGACTACAATGACAAAAAAAGACCTTATTGATCAGCGATTGGTAAAAGAAGCCGAGCAAATGGTAATGCGTACCCACACAAGGCGGCATTTTATAAAAGAGAGTGCGATGGGCCTGGGTGCACTGGCGATGGGATCCTTGCTGGGAGGCTGCGGCGGCAAAAAAAAGGCAGCGCACTCCATCGTATTTGATCCGGCACACCCGTTGTTACCCAAGGCACCGGCTTTTTTCGGAAAAGCAAAGAGTGTTATTTTTTTACATATGGCAGGAGCTCCCTCTCAGCTGGAGCTGTTCGATTATAAACCGGAACTTTCGAAAATGGACGGACAGGATTGTCCGCCTTCCTTCCTGGAAGGAAAACAGTTCGCTTTTATTACAGGTGTTCCCAAAATGTTAGGCCCGCAGGCGGCCTTCGCCCGGCACGGGCAATCCGGCGCCTGGGTAAGTGAGCATCTTCCACACCTTTCACAGGTGGTGGATGAGGTTTCTTTTCTTAAGGCCGTTACAACCGATCAGTTCAACCACGCTCCGGCACAGCTGCTGGTACATACCGGAAGCCCGCGGCTGGGCAGGCCCAGCATCGGCAGTTGGGTAACCTACGGGTTGGGTACAGAAAACCAGAACCTGCCCGGCTTTGTGGTGCTCACCAGCGGTGGAAGTTTTCCGGATGCCGGCAAAAGCGTATGGGGCAGCGGCTTTCTGCCTTCGGTGTACCAGGGCGTGCAATGCCGCAGTGAAGGGGATCCGGTACTGTTTATAAAGGATCCGGATGGCATGAGCCGCGATCTGCGTAAAGCCTCCATCGAGGCGGTTAATAAAGCCAACATGCAGGAATACGAGGATTATAATGATCCGGAGATCCTTTCCCGCATCTCGCAATACGAAATGGCCTACCGGATGCAGATTACAGCACCGGATGTAATGAACATCAATGATGAACCGCAGTACATCCATGATATGTATGGCACAAAACCCGGCAAAGCATGTTTTGCCAATAATGTATTGCTGGCGCGTAAGCTGGTGGAAAAAGGAGTGCGTTTTGTGCAGCTGTTTGACTGGGGGTGGGATGCGCATGGTGATAACCCCAGCAATGCGCTCAACATCGGCATCATTAACAAATACAGGAGCGTGGATAAACCGGTTACGGCCCTGCTGATGGATTTGAAGCAGCGCGGTCTGCTGGATGAAACCCTGGTGGTTTGGGCCGGAGAATTTGGACGTACCCCGATGATGGAGAACCGGAACGGGGCGCAAAACCCCTTTAAGGGAAGAGATCACCATACGGAAGCGTTTACGATCTGGATGGCCGGTGGCGGCATAAAAAAAGGATATACACATGGGGAAACAGATGAAATAGGATACAGTGCTGTAAGCGGCAAAGTGGATGCGTTTGATATACAGGCAACCATTTTAAATCAATTGGGATTTGATCACGAACAGTTTACTTATCCGTACCAGGGACGGCCGTTCCGCCTTACCGATGTAGGGGGCAAAGTGATACAGGAGATCATTGCATAATATCCGGAATTGCATTTTTAAATGTCAGGTCAAATTAATGCAACAAGATCGGGAAGCGTTTTATGAAACCATTCGGGTAATTGGTCTGCAGCGATGCTTTCCTGAACAGTTCCAGTATTGATGATCATAAACTGCATATGTTCCATTGTAGAAGTATCTAAAATAAAAATAGTGTCAAAGAGCCGAAATCTTTTATTCAATTGCTCCAGGTTGCCGAAAAAATTTTCGCGCAGGGTTAGCGCATCTACAAAATGTCCACCTTCTTTTGCTCTTATTAAAACACGGTTTGAAGATAGCTCCGGACTATTAAGACAAAAAAATACAAGATGCAGGGAGTATCCTGCTTCCTTAAACATGTTCACGATGTTCCAGCTTTCGTCCTTTGAAAAATGTCCCTCATACGCAAAGTCGGTCTTGTTTTTCAGGGCGGCTTCAGCTAACCGGAGGAACTCTTTTTCAACGAAATCAGAAGAACGAATATTTAATTCCTTTTGAACCTTGATGCCATCTTTCCATAGCCTGCTTTTGGTTTCAAGGTACAATTTGTCCCCATCAAAAATTGAAGTGATATGTTCGGGAAAATAGGTGTATCCGACTGTAGACTTTCCAGCTCCGTTCGACCCAGTTATAATATACAGCCCAGGCATGCTGTTTATACCAGTTTGTATCGAACCCGTATTTGCCTGGCAGCTTCGGCATTTAATGTTCGTATTTCAACAAACTCAGTCCCTGCCTTATTTTGGCGAACAAGCTTTATTTGCCCGTCTGGGTATTCCAAAAAACAGGTGTCATCCTGGAGCTCTCTGGAATTAATCATAAACGGCAACCCTTTGGAAAGCTGCCGGGATCGTAGTTGTTTTACTGCGAGGTTGGCTTTTTTTGTAAGTCCAGCGGTATTAACAAAAGACATTTTTTTGCTCCTTTTAATAAGAAATACTAAGGTACAAAAAAAGCCGGTTACTTTCATTGATACCGGTATATGCCATATGAAAGCCGTAAATTTGATTGTTCACAAACGATTGCAGGATTATGAACCATAGCAGAAGGAGTTTTTTAAAATCATCATCCGCTGCAGCAGCAGCGGGTTTGTTTTTCCCTTACGGAGATATGACCACAAAACCGGAACAATTAAAGGAACCTGCCAGGGCCGGTTTCCGGCTGTTGATCCTGGCAACAAACTGGGGATTCAACGGGTCCGCAGACGCTTTTTGTGCTGCTGCTAAAAAAGAGGGATACGATGGTATTGAAGTTTGGTGGCCGGGAGAAGCGGCGCAACAGAAAGAACTGTTTGATGCATTAAAGAAGCATCAGCTGGAGGTAGGGTTTCTTTGCGGAGGCTATCAGCCCGTTTGGAAAGAACATTTGGAATACTTTAAAAGAACCGTTGCCGCTGCTGCCGGAAACCCCGCGCAAAAACCGGTGTACATCAACTGTCATTCCGGACGGGATCATTTCAGCTATGAAGAAAACAAGGCCTTCATCGATTTTACCGGCGAACTTGCCGCAAAAACGGGGATCACGATCTGTCATGAAACGCATCGCTCACGGATGTTGTTTGCGGCACATGTGGCGCGGCAGTTCATTGAAAAAAATCCGTCTTTAAAATTGACTCTCGACATCTCACACTGGTGCAATGTACACGAAAGCATGCTGGGCGATCAGCAGGAAACCGTAGCGCTGGCCCTGGCAAAAGCAGAACATATTCATGCCCGGATCGGCCACGCCGAAGGCCCGCAGGTTAATGACCCGCGCGCACCGGAATGGGCGGCCGTGGTAAAACAGCACTTCGACTGGTGGGATGTGATCGCCGCCCGCAAACGGCAGCGGGGAGAAACAATGACGGTACTCACCGAATTCGGCCCGCCTGCGTATATGCCGGTATTGCCCTACACACAGCAACCCGTAGCCGATCAATGGGCCATTAATGTACACATGATGAAAACACTCAGAAACCGGTATCAATAATTGTTTATGAAGATGCTTGCATTGGTGGATTTTATCGGACGCTTTCACCCTGTATGGGTGCACCTGCCCATCGGGATCCTGTTGATGGCCTGTTTATTCCAGTTGTTTGCAAAACGGTATCCCCTGTTGAAGCCCGCCATCCCCGTATTGTTTTTTTGGGGTGCCATAACGGCAATTGTTTCCTGTATTACCGGGTATCTGCTGTCGTTAAGCGGGGATTATGACCAGGCACTCGTAGCACAACACCAATGGATGGGCATTGGCACCGCAGCCGTGTCGTTGATCTTTTATGGTTTAAACCGGCTTTCATTAACCGGCGGATACGCCCGTTTAGGTGCGGTTGTTATTCTTATACTGATCCTGGTTACCGGTCACCTGGGCGGCTCTTTAACGCATGGTGCAGATTATTTGACCGCAGGTTTAAACGAAGCGGGTACGGCGCAGGAAATGAAACCGATCCCCAATATACAGGAGGCCGTCCTGTACACCGATGTGGTGCAGCCGGTATTGCAGCGGAAATGCTACAGCTGCCATGGCAGCAGCAAGCAAAAAGGCAAGCTGCGCCTCGATGCAGAAGCGCAGATCCTGAAAGGAGGAAAGGATGGAAAAGCCATCGTAAGCGGTAAGCCGGATGAAAGCGCCCTTATCAAACGGCTGTTGCTGCCGCTAAACGACGATGACCACATGCCACCCAAAGAAAAACCGCAGCTAACTCCAACCGAGGTGGCCGTGCTGAGCTGGTGGGTAAGTACGGGCAATAGCTTTACAAAAAAGATAAAGGAATTGCCGCAGCCAGATAAAATAAAACCGGTACTGGCAGCCCTGCAGTCGGGTAGTTCCGGCCAGACCGCAAAAAAGACGGAGCTGCCGGAAGGCGAAGTGGAGCCGGCAGATGAGGGGGCACTAAAAAAGCTAAAAGAGGCGGGCATCATAGCGGTTCCGGTTTCTAATGAAACCAATTATCTTTCGGTGAGCTTCGTTACGGCTGGCCCCCAGGCACAGCAACTGCTTACACTCCTGGAACCTTTGAAAAAACAGGTTGTATGGCTAAAGCTGGAAGATAGTAAGATCACCGATGAGGGATTAGCGGTGATTGCAAAACTTACGCAGCTTACCCGCCTGCAATTGGCAAACACCAAAATAACGGATGCCGGGCTGGCACAACTCAGGTCGCTGCAACAGTTGCAGGTATTAAATCTGGTAGGAACGGCGGTTACCGAAAAAGGACTGGCTTCTTTAAAGGAGTTAAAATCACTGAGGGCCCTTTATCTTTATAAAACGGGTATTGGCACCGCCGCCTGGGGACAGTTAAAACAATGGTTCCCTAAAACAGTGCTGGATTCCGGTGGCTACACCGTGCCCATCCTGCCCACAGATACCACGCTGGTAACTGCAGACAACAAAAAATAACCGGTTCTTTAATGCACCCGCCTGGTAATTGCTACCAGTTGGTTATATAAAGCATGCCGCCTAAAAAAGCAAAAGAGTGCGCTATACGTAAAAACATATTTGTATAATATAAATGTGTTTATTTTTCACAATTTGGTATTACATTTTTATAATTTTATTTATAAATGTTAATATTTAAATTTATACAATTCGTATAGGCCTCTTAAGATGCGTTTTTTAGTAAAATTACAAGCTGCCCGTTTGTCGGCATTACCCATAAATTACCAGAGCTCCTTAGCAGCAGCAATCCGGCGCATCCTTTCGAAAAGCAAACTGGCCGCTACCACTTTTTCGCACGAGGAAGGTTACCGGCAGGATGCCGGGCTGTTTTCCTTTTCAAATATGAACTGCGCATTTAAGCCGGAAGAAGACCGGTTGTGGTTGTTGAATAAAGAACTTTCCTTCTTTTTGGGATTGCATTTGCCGGAACAAATGCAATCGTTTGTTGTTGGGCTCTTTCAATATGAACGGCTGTTTGTTGGCGATGAACATACAACAAGTTCCTTCAAAATAAAAGGCCTGGAACCGTTATCCGAGCCGGCATATACCGCTGAAGAGGGCGGCTTTGCTTCTTTATTGGTAAGGCCGGTTTCACCGGTGGCCTTGCACAATCCTTCAAATACGACCTTTCTGTTCCCGGAGGAGCCGGGGTTTATTGAAGCCGTAAATGCCGCCTGGCGAAAAAAAATAGCTGCAACCTATGATACCGCAACGGCTGAAAAAGCATTGTTAACCTCAAAAATAGCAGGTGCCGCAAACCGCACCCGGTTCCGGTTTGCGAGTATTGCCAATGAGGATGGAACCATAAAAAACATCCGGGGTTGCCTGAATTTTGTGCTGAAGGTAACCGCCCGCAAGCCGTTTCTTCACCTTTTACTCAATACCGGTATGGGGGCATATAACCACCAGGGAATGGGATTTCTTGAAGTGGTACCAGCCTGAATGATAGGGTAAAGAACGGTGGCAATAACGGGTTCTTAACCGTTTAACCCGGGTATTGAAGACCACGGGCTGCGCCTTGCAGCAACTTTTTATGATCCTTTTTTCAAAGACAATAGATTCATTAAAAAATTCATATATTCGTTACGGATTACCAACTACCTCCTGATAATGCGCTTTTTTTTGTATAAAAGAACAGCTGTTCCGGTGAACGGGCGCGCTGTATGTTTGCCTGAAAAGCCGGGCAACCGGCCGGTTGCGCCCGGATAAGCGGGAACACAAAAAGCGTTCCTTTATCCCTTGCTTCCCAGGCTGCTGAGCCATATTCCTTCCAGATATCCGCATCCCTCTACTCTTAACCTGTATTATCGCTGTTCATGTTGTCCTCATTTTTACGAAAGATGTTCCGAAGTATGGCCATTGCGCAAAAGCTGTACTTCATGATTGGAATAATGGCGTTTTTATTGGTGCTGGAGCTATGCACCCTTTGGTGGGCATTAGGAACACTTTCGGCAACCAGGGCCTTCGTAAATGGAGAAGGGCTATGGTCAAAAGGCCAGAAGAATGCCGTCACCAGCCTGCTGCTGTATGCCCATTCGCGGGATGAAAACGATTACCGGGATTATCTTGAGTTTTTAAAAGTACCGATGGGAGACCGCAAGCTCCGGCTGGCTCTTTCCGGAAGTAAGCCCGATATCATTGCGGCCAGGCGCGGAATGCTGGAAGGACACAATCATCCCGCAGATGTAGATGGGGTGATCCGGCTTTTCCTGCGGTTTAAAAATGTGTCCTTTCTTAAAGACGCCATTGCCATCTGGTCTGCAGCGGATACAAGCCTGGATCAGCTGATGCAGATGGGCACGGCCTTGCATCAACAGATCCGCACGGCCTCCACCCCAACACAGGAGATCGACGCCTCACTCAGCCGTATAAAACAATTGAACACCACCGTTACACAGCTGGAAGATGATTTTTCCCTTACCCTGGGCGCCGGTGCGCGCTGGTTAGAACGCACCGTGCTGTGGCTGATGCTGGCATTGTCGCTAACCATTGGAGCCATCAGCCTCATGGTTGCTATTTCGGTAAGCCGGAGTATTGTAAAAGGTGTGCGGGAAATTATACGGGGCACCGGTTTGGTGAGCGAGGGCGTATTAAATACAAGAATAAATGTGTATTCCGATGATGAAATCGGGCGCCTGGCACAGGCATTTAACCAGATGATCGATACTCTGGAGCGCAATTTTCTGCAAATACAACAACTGGAGGATACCGGTGTAAATCTGAAACGGGATAAGGAAAAGGCCGAGGCTTCAGAAAAAGCCAAGCAACTTTTCCTGGCAAAAATGAGCCATGAAATACGTACGCCCATGAACGCCATCCTGGGCTTTGCCCGGCTGCTTGAAGAATCGCTTACCACCCGGGAGCAACAGGAATACATCCGCATCATTATCAAATCGGGCGATAGTCTGCTCATCATCCTCAATGATATCCTGGATTTTTCCCGGATGGAGGCGGGCAAGATCATTTTTGAAAACGCACCCTTTAACCCGGGAGATGTGGTTCATACCGCAAAACTGATGATGGAGCCCAGGGCCCGGCAAAAAAGATTAACGATTGAATGTGCAATTGACCCGCAGCTGCCGGAAAAAGTCATCGGGGATTCTGTGCGGCTCAACCAGGTTTTATTGAACCTGCTGTCCAATGCCATTAAATTCACCGCGCAGGGCAGTATCCGGTTATCGGCCCGTGTGGCCGAAACGCAGGAAGAATCCTGTTGGATAGAATTTGAGGTTGCAGATACCGGTATCGGCATTCCTGCCGAGCAACAGGAACGGATCTTTGAGAGTTTTGAACAGGTAGCCAATACCAATGCCCACCGGTTCGGCGGCATCGGATTGGGGCTTAGTATTGTAAAGCAGCTCATTGAGATGCAGCAGGGAGAGTTGTTTATAGACAGCAAGCCCGGAGCCGGATCCCGGTTTCATTTCAGACTTTCCTTTATGAAATACCGGGAATCGGAAACGGCCGCAGGAGAAAATACCAGTCCGGTTGATACCCGCGGCAACGGCATACGGGTACTGGTTGCGGAAGACAACAGGATTAACCAGATGCTGGTAATGAAAGTGCTGAAAAAACAGGGTTTTGAAACAGCACTGGCAGAAAACGGGCAGGTAGCGTTGGAAAAATACCAGCAAACAGATTTTGACATCATCCTGATGGACCTCCAGATGCCGGTAATGGACGGGTATGAAGCGGCGCAACAGATCCGTTTGATGGATAACGCCAAAAACGGGATTCCCATCATTGCATTATCGGCCCATACGTTCCAGGGCGAATATGAGCGCTGCATGGCAATGGGCATCAATGATTTTATTTCCAAACCATTTGAGCGGGAAGAACTGTACAGCAAAATCCTGCAACTCGTAAAGAACAAACCGGAAAAGGTTTCGGTGCTGTAAACAACCGGCGAAAATTAAAACCGATTCCCGGCATAACGGGTTGAATGATGCGTACAGGCGCGGTACAGGCCGTTTGTTTCAGGCGGCATCCTGGTTGCCGCCTGTTTCAATAAAAGTAAAAATCATAACGGTCTCTTATCAGCTGGGGAACAGGCGCAATTGTAAAGCCCTTTCCGCCTAGCTGCTGATACAACCGGGCTGCTGCTGCCGCGTCTTCAATTTTATACCGGCCTCTTTTTATTATTGCATCAGATGGGTTTTCCCTGTATTTTTTTGTAGTTTAGGTGCCAAAATTCAGAGATGAAACGGATTCGCTTGTTACTGTTTGGTGTGCTCCTGCAGGTTGCTGCAGTGGCGCAGTTAACGCCCATGGCCCCGGGCAAAATTGCCGGCAGCGGCTTTGCAGCAGACCGGCTGCAACGCATTGACCAGGTAATACAGGATTATGTACAAAAGAACTGGATAAAAGGAGCAACTGCGCTTATCGTGCATAAAGGTGCCGTAGTGTATAATAAAGCATTTGGTACCGGCAATGCTCAAACACCGCTGGAGACCGATGCTATTTTCCGGATCGCCTCGCAAACCAAGGCCATTACCAGTGTGGCGGTAATGATGCTTTTTGAAGAAGGGAAATTTTTACTGGATGATCCCATTTCCAAATACATTCCGGCATTTGCAAACCCTAAGGTGCTGGAACAGTTCAACGCAGCAGACTCTTCCTATACCGTAGTGCCTGCGAAAAGGAATATCACCATCCGAGACCTGCTCACCCATACCTCCGGACTCGACTATGCGCAAATAGGATCGCCTAACATGAAGGCGATCTATGCAAAGGCCGGTATTCCTGCAGGGTTTGTAATACAGCCCCAGCGTTTGGCAGATGCAATGGATAAACTGGGAGCCCTGCCGCTGGTGCATCAACCGGGAGAACGGTTTACCTATGGATTGAATACGGATGTGTTGGGCCGGCTGGTAGAAGTTACATCGGGTATGAGCCTGGATGACTTCTTTCATAAACGCATCTTTGAACCGCTGAATATGAAGGATACGTATTTCCATTTACCGGAAGCAAAACAATCGCGGCTGGTAAGCGTATATACCGAAGACAAAGCAACGAAGGCACTCATTCCCTGGGCCGATACTACCTTCCGCGGTATTACTGTAAATTACCCGGTAAACAATAACGGTTATTATTCCGGTGGGGCGGGCCTGGTTTCCACCACCGCTGATTACGCCGCTTTTTTGCAGATGATCTTAAATAAAGGTGTGTATAACGGAAAGCGCCTGCTATCCCGGCATTCCGTTGAAATGATGACCCAGAACCAGATCGGCGATCTTTCCCTGGGCAACAATAAATTTGGCCTAGGCTTTGAAATTACAACAGAGAAAGGCTTTTTAAAACTGGGCCAGTCGGCCGGAAGCTTTGCCTGGGGCGGATTCTTTGGCACCTCCTATTGGGGTGATCCCCGGGAGGAGATCGTAGCGCTGCTTTTTGTACAGCAGTGGCCGTTCTCACATGGTGAAATCAATGATAAATTTAAAGCCCTGGTATACCAGGCATTGAAATAACAAAAAGCAATTCTTTAAATAAAAACATGAAATGAAGCATCTGGCAAAAAACAATAAAAGTAAACAGATGAAACAACGTTTATTTCCGGCTGCGGCATTGGCCCTGTTGCTGGGTAGCCCAACGGCAAATGCACAGTCCTCAAAAAACCATATAACGTTTGCGGCCAACCCCATCGTAGCACACCGGGGCGCATTTAAAAAGAATGGATTCCCCGAGAACTCCATTGCTTCCCTGAGGCAGGCCATTGCATTAAAATGCACCGGTACGGAGTTCGACATTCACATGACGGCCGATGATTCGCTGGTCATCAATCATGATCCGCATTATAATAAGCTGACGATTGAAAAAACCACTTATGCAGAACTGATCAAAACGCCATTGTCAAACGGGGAAAAATTGCCAACGCTGCAGGAGTACACCCTGGCGGGATTAAAAAACAACCGCTCTACAAGACTGGTATTTGAAATCAAGCCTTCCGGTATTAGCAAGGAAAGGGCGCTGCTGGTGACGGAAAAAGTGGTACGCCTGGTGCACCGGTTAGGAGCCGCACCCATGGCAGTATATATCAGTTTTGACTATGATGTTTGCAAAAAAGTGAAGCAACTGGATCCCCGGGCGCATGTGCAATATCTAAATGGCGATAAATCGCCGGAGGAAGTAAAGGCCGATGGACTGGATGGGGTAGACTATCATTATTCGGTATTTCAAAAGCACCCGGACTGGATTTGGCAGGCAAAGAAAAACAACATTGCGCTCAATGCCTGGACGGTAAATACGGAGGCTGAAATGGACTGGCTGCTGGCAAACGGCTTTGAGTTCATTACCACAAATGAGCCGGAACTGCTGGCAGAGCGGATGCGGTCAACACCCGTATCCAAAGGATGGAAGCTGGCCTGGAGTGATGAATTCAACCAGGCCGGGCTGCCGGATGAAAGCAAATGGGGCTATGATGTAGGCGGCAACGGCTGGGGCAACCGTGAGCTGCAGTATTATACAAAGGCGGATAGTAATAATGCGATCGTAAAAAACGGAAAACTGCTGATTACGGCACTCAAACAAAACCATGATAAAAACACCTATACCTCCGCCCGGCTGATTACAAAGGGAAAAGGCGACTGGTTATACGGCAGGGTGGAAGTAAGCGCCCGCCTGCCGGTTGGCAAAGGTGTATGGCCCGCCATATGGATGCTGCCCACTGATTGGAAATATGGTGGCTGGCCGGCAAGCGGTGAAATAGACATTATGGAAAATGTAGGGTATAACCCGGATACGGTATTCAGCAGCGTACATACCAAGACGTTTAACCACGTAATTGGTACACAAAAAACAAAAGGGTTCTTTTTAAAGGATGCAGCAACAACGTTTCATTGCTATGCAGTTGAATGGAATAAGAGCCGGATCGATTTCTTTATAGACAACCAGTTATTCTTTTCATTTAAGAATACCGGAAAAGGATTTAAAGAATGGCCCTTTGATCAAAAGTTTCACCTGTTGCTTAATATAGCGATAGGAGGTAACTGGGGCGGACTTAAAGGGGTGGATGAGCAGCTTACCAGGGCCGTTATGGAAGTGGACTATGTACGGGTATTTCAAAAATAATATGTCAACTGTAAAATGATCGTATGAAAAAAGGATTGTTGATACTTACCGCTGTTTTCATTTCAGTAATAGCAGTTGCGCAGGACTATTCATTATTTCAGAAGTTCCGGTTTATACAAAGCGGCGATACATTGCCTTACCGTTTATTACTGCCCGAGCATTATGACCCGCAGAAAAAATATCCGCTGGTATTATTCCTTCATGGCCGTGGAGAAAGCGGTAACGACAATGAAGCTCAGTTATTGCATGGAGCATCCTTGTTTCTGAAAGAAGAAAATCGTAAAAAATTTCCGGCCATCGTGGTATTCCCGCAAAATGCAGTAAAGTACTACTGGAGTAATGTACAGACCGTAGCAGACTCCAGCGGAAAGCGGAGTTTTTATTTTACGGAAGACGGGCCGCCATCGCCCAGCATGCAATTGGTACTGGGGCTTATGGAAAACCTGGGCCGGCAATACCGCGTAAAAGAAGACCAGGTATATGTGATGGGCTTAAGTATGGGTGGGATGGGGACCTTTGAAATTGTAAACCGCATGCCGCAGGTGTTTGCAGCGGCTGTTCCCATCTGCGGCGGCGCCAATCCGGCCATTGCAGCAAATTTAAAAAACACCTCCTGGTGGATATTTCATGGAGATAAAGATGTAGTGGTGGCACCGGAGTATTCGCGGAAAATGGTGGAGGCCATGAAAGCGAAAGGCGTGGATGTGCGGGCTACTTTTTATCCAGAGGCGGGGCATAACAGCTGGGATGCCGCCTTTGCGGAGCCCGGATTGTTACCCTGGCTTTTTACACATAAACGAAAAGATAATTTTAAAAAAACATCCAACAATTAACGGCCGTTGCTGTTAATTTATTATGAATTAGCAATCGGTTAGTACCCGGTTGTACCAAACGCAGATATTTTTGCGCAGGGTAAATGGAAATCAGTTGCTAACACTTATTCGTTTTAAAAATGATAAAAAGCGAGCAACTTTTGCCATTTATTTCATATCTTACGGTTACGAATAAATAGTTTTGAGTGATGAAGAATACGTATCGTTTAATAGGATTTGTGGTATTAGGAATCGCTGCATCTGCAGTTACAGGTGCGGTATGTGAAGCACGCAGAAGAAATGCGATGAGACGATTGCTGGATACTGCAAACGAAGGCTATGAAACTGCACATGATATTATCTATCCCGGCAAAGGACATCGCCGTGCAAAAAAACTCCGTTACGGTCCGGTATATCCGGGTATGTAAGGCAATGACCGGTAGGGCCCTTCCATCTTACGGGTTTCATCAATTCCAATATGTAATTACGACACCATGCGCCGGGTTCTTCGATCCCTTTTGTTAAAACCCGTTCTATGGGCTGCCAGGAAGTTCGACTCCAGTCCGGATAAGGCCCGGATCTATGATGCGCTTACCAAACTTTTCAATCACATTTTAAACAGCCCCGGCAAGCTGGGGCCGGTAATCAGCTTTGATCACATAACAGACCGGTTGATCATCTTCTCTGATCAGCACAAGGGCGCGCGTAATGGGGCCGACGATTTTGCAATAGCTGCACCGGCTTACCGCGCGGCATTAAACTATTATAATGAACAGCGCTTCCGGTTTATAAACCTGGGCGATTGTGAAGAGCTTTGGGAGAATACGCTTTCGAAGGTTAAGAAAAATAACAAAGACGAATTTATAGCAGAAACAGCGTTTGTACAACGGGATGCATTTGTAAAGGTGATCGGCAATCACGACCTGTATTGGGGCAATGACCCGTTGGCCGGGCTTGAACTGGAAGCCTTGTTTGGAAAGAAAATAAAGGCCTGGGAAGGAGTGATCCTGCATACCCGGATCCATGACGAAGAACTGCGCATCTTCTGTACCCATGGGCACCAGGGCGATATGAACAGCGACGGCAACTGGTTTACCAAGTTCTTTATCTCCCGGATCTGGGGGCCATTGCAGTCCTACCTGCAGATCAATACCAATGAACCATCCAACAATGCGTATAAAAAAACAGTGCATAATGAAATCATGTATGAATGGTCTGCAGAGCAGGACCGGATCCTGCTGATTACCGGGCATACACATCAACCCGTTTTTGAATCGCTCACACATATTGAGCGCTTGTATCGCCAGATGGATATGGCCCGGGAAAACAAGGACGACGAAACGATCAAAAAGATACAGGAAGAAACCAACCTGTACCAGGACCGTTTCAATAACCTGGTATTCGATTATAAGAAAATACTGCCTACCTATTTCAATACCGGCTGCTGCTGTTTTTCAGATGGCGATATCACCGGAATCGAAATAGAAGGCGGAAGCATCCGCCTTGTAAAATGGCAAAGTAAAGGCGAAGCCCCTGGCCGGGCGGTATTGGAAGAAATGCCGCTTGCGGCCATTATGGAGCAGTTAAAGCGGTAAGTACTCACCGGATTCAGGTATAGCCCCGCTTGTGCCGCTACCTTATCTTCAGGTCCCAAATCAATCATCATGGACCGTCGCCGCTTTATCCGCCAAACCACTCTGTCTGCTGGCTCCCTGTTCCTTGCTGCACATACGCCTTTAAAATTGTATCCGCGGAAAAAGCCGGAAGTGCTTGTAATTGGTGCCGGTTTTGCAGGGCTGGCGGCTGCGCTGCGGCTGAAACAGAAAGGCATTCCGGTAACAGTGATTGAAAGCCGCAACCGGGTTGGCGGGCGTGTATTTTCACACCCCGTAAATGAAAACCTGGTGGTGGAGCTGGGCGGCGAATGGGTGGGTAACTCGCACACTCGCATGCGGGAACTATGCGCGTCGTTTGGCCTTTCGTTAGAAAACAACCAAATGGATACGCATCTTATTTATAAGAACCAATACCACGCCCCCGGTTCCTGGAACTATAGTGAAGAATGGAATACCAAATTCAAAAGCATCCTGGAGGCCTATCCGCATTTAAAAGAAACCGATAAACAAAAACTGGATCAATATGACTGGTGGCGCTTCCTGGTAAATAATGGTTGTAACGGACGCGATCTTGATCTGCGGGAATTGCTGGACAGCACCGACTTTGGCGAGAGCATCCGCCATGTTTCTGCTTTTGCAGCGCTGGCGGAATATGCGGAAAGTAGCGAAAAGAACGAGATGGATCTGAAGATAAAGGGCGGTAATGCCATGCTGGCAAGCAAAATGCGGGAGGAGATCGGGGCAGAGCATATTTACTGTGGTCATCATGTTTCCCATATCGTTCAAAACGAACGGGTAGAAGTAACCTGCTCCAACGGAAAGAAATTCACCGGCGATAAATTGATCTGCGCCATTCCAACCTTTTCCGTTCAGAAGATCGGGTGGGATCCGGTATTGCCGGCGCCGCTTGCGGCCTCGCTGAATGCATTGCAATATGCCCGCATCAATAAGCATGCCCTGCATTTTTCGGAGCGGTTCTGGAAAGAAGAAGCGTTTGACCTGGTGTCGGATCAGTCACCGCATTACTTTTATCATGCTACCAAAAACCAGTCATCCGCGGAAGGCGTGTTGATCGCCTATAGCATCGGCGATAAGGCAGCATCCAATGCCAACCAGTCCAACGAATTTTTGGCAAACGATGTATTCCGTTGCCTGGAACCACATTTTGGCAATCTGCGGTCCCTGCTCAAAGGGCAGGCCAATTATTACTGGGGAAATGATGCCTATTCCTACGGGGCCTATGCGCTGTACGGCATCGGGCAGTGGTTTACGGTGATGCCCGAGCTAAAGAAGCAATTCCTGCATACTTTTTTTGCCGGCGAGCACCTGGCCGACTGGCAGGGGTTTATGGAAGGCGCTGTGCTTACCGGCGAAGCGGCAGCAGATGGGATTACAGGATAACGGTCCTCTGAAAAGAAGACCGTTATAAAAAAATCATATTTACCATATATATTTCGACAGCGATTTGCCGGCTTTGGCATAGGCTTCTGAGATCCGCCAGCTGGTGTCAAAGTCAACGCCCATTGCATCCCGTCCGGGCGCATTGTCTACCGTAAGTTCTGCGATCACATTACTGCGGTTGGCTGTTTCCACAATGGTTACGGTAGCATCGATATACGCGTTCTTTCTCCAGGCCCCCACATTGAATCCCGGCTCAATAAAGGTGGTACGGAAGATCAGCGTGTAGGGGGCATTCTTTTCGTTTTTCAGTTTTGATTTTTCAAGGAACTGCTCCAGGAATTGCGGCTCATAGGCCCGCGATTTGTCGCTTTGCCAGGATTCCGCCCATTTATCACCCTTTCCGGCCTCTTTCTTATTGTATTCATCGGTTTTTTTGGCAACGTAGTCGGCCTCGCTTTTAAACTTGCCAACGCTCAGGCCTTCATAACTGAATTCAATATTAATGCCGGACTGGTTTTTCAGCGGAGCCAGGTCGCCTTTGGTCTTTTTAATTTTTTGAGAATACCCCGCAAGGGTAACGCTCAGCATCAGCAGCAGGAAAGAAACTCTCATAAACATAGCTATTTGAAGATTAAAAAATAAAATGCAGTTTAGTTATTTGAAAGGATCAGAAAACTATGTTGTTTTCCGTGGTACTGGTTATAAATAATGATGCGGTCGATGGCCGTTGGCAGGGAGCCATGCTTTAAAAGAACTTCCGGTACCTTTTGTTGTTGCAGCATATAGGTTGCAAGCCAGGCAGCAAAGGAACTGGCCGTTGGATATTCGCCGCATAAATGTTTAAACTGGAGTACGGTTGTTAGCGGCAGCAGGGTTTCGAGATTGCTGTAGAAAAAACGGTAACGGTTGTCGCCATTATCTCCGGATAGCAGCAGGGTGTTGTTGGTAACGGGGAAACTGATCAGCAGTTGTTGCAGTCGCTTTTCCACAAATAACGGATCTTCTGTATGCAAGGTTTCCACTGCTTCGATCCGGGCCAATGCACCTTCCGGTTTTCCGCTAAGTAAAAACAGGGCAGCTCCTTCACCGGCAATGGTGGCCGCATGCTCCAATTGGAACAGATCTGCACTGGTCAGCGCCGGGTCGTACCAACCGGCCAGCCGGTCGATATTATAATTATAGGTCGATATTTCATCCACGGCACCTGTAAGATATACCTGCTCCGGGTGTTTGTTAAGGAACATTTTTGCATCCAGCAATGCATTTTCAAATGCCAGTCCCAGGTGTACATGGGTAGCATTATAATTTCGGTTGCGGGTAATCAGGCTTAGCTGACCCGCAATGGCATTGGGGGTGCTTTGAACAAAATTGCCGGGCGTAAGCATGCCCTCTTCATAATCGATGATCTGGTTCAGGAACTTGATGCAGTCTTCCATGCCGCCGTTTGCAGTGCCGATAATGATGCCATCCGGCACTCCTTCTTTCAGCAGGGGCAGGCCGGCCCCGATGCCCATGCGAACGGCCTTGCTCATTCTGCGCAGCATACCCGGGGGCACGCCCTCCAGTGCCGGTTCAAGAGCAACCAGTTTTCCGTCTGTAGCGGGAATGGCTGCATCCAGGTTTACCGGATCAACGGTTTGCTGGGGCGAAATACAAAACTGTTTATGAATATACACGATCGATTTTGGAGCTAAGATAGGTAAATTAGCGATCAGCATTTAGCATTTGGCTTTTAGCGGCTTAAGGCCAATGGCTAAAAACGGATCCTTTCTTTAACGAAACCATAAAAAAAATTATACGTACTTCGCAGGGTTAAATAAAATAACGTATGAATATATTAATTACCGGTGCTTCGCAGGGAATCGGGTTTGCCATTGCCGAAGTTTTTGCAAAAAAAGGGAACCGGGTGCTGATCACTTCAAAAAATGAAATACGGCTTTATCAGGCGCTGGAATTGTTACAGACAACCTATCCGGATGCCGATTTCCAGGCAAAGGCATTTGATCTTTCTGTAAAAGACCAGGTACAGGCCCTGGCCGGATGGGTCCTGGAGCAGGGTGCTCCTGATGTATTGGTGAACAATGCCGGTTTTTTTGAACCGGGTAATGTAAGTGATGAGGCGGATGGTATATTGGAAAGCCAGATGGCCATTAATCTATACAGCGCATACCATCTTACACGGGCGGTACTGCCTGCCATGAAGGCACAGCAAAAAGGCTTTATATTTAATATTTGTTCGGTGGCGGGATTACAGGCTTATCCCGGCGGAGGGGCTTACAGCATCAGCAAATTTGCCCTGAATGGTTTTAGTCAGAACCTCCGGGAAGAATTAAAACCGCATGGAATAAAAGTAGCGGCATTATTTCCCGGAGCGGTAATGACGGCCTCCTGGGGCGGATTTAATAACAGTAAAAAACGGATCATGGAAGCGGCCGATGTGGCCATGCTGATTGAAACAAGTACCCGGCTTTCTGACGCGGCTTGCGTAGAAAGTATTATCTTAAGACCGCAATTAGGAGATTTATGAACAGGATGCGATTGGTTGTGACCGCCTGTAAATTTACGCTGGTTTTTACAAACAGGACCTGCTCCCGGGCAGGCAGCATCTTTAAAAAGCGCGCATGAAACGGTTTGGTTTATTGATATTGCTGCTGACGGCTTCATTGTCTGTTGTGGCCCAGCGGAATGTATTGGAAGCAAGATTAAGAAGCAGTATTTATTTAAATGTATATGCAAATAAAACCAATTGCTATATCGGGGAGCCGATCATTGTAACCTATAAACTTTACTCCTCGCTGGAATCGGTTTCTGAAGTGGTAAAGGATCCGGCATTTAACGGGTTCGAATTCCGCGACCTGATCAGCTCGGGGGATGGGGTTGTAAGCCGGGAAACCGTGAACGGGGAAACCTTTGATGTGCATACCATCCGAAAAGTGCAGCTGACACCGGTAGAGGCGGGAAAGCTGGAGCTGGACCCAATGGTGATCGCCAACCGGATCCGGCTGGTAGATGGCGCGGGCAACCGCAGTTCGATCCTGGATGGTATCGATGATAACATTCCGTTGAAGAACGGGGAATTCCGCATGACCATCGCTTCGGTGCCTATTACAATTAACGTGGGCCAGGCCCCTGCCAATGCTCCGGCCGCTGTGTATAACGGGGCGGTGGGCGATTTTAAGATGAACGTAAAGCTTTCAAAAATCAACTTTACACCGGGTGAGCGCGGAACCCTCCGGATCATCATTTCCGGAACGGGCGACTTTAGCCAGGTAACACAGCCTGCCGTGGAATGGCCCAAAGAGATCGTGGTTTATCCCACTGCCATAGAGGAACAATACGACCGCAACAGCCGTACCGCACCCGGCGTAAAAACGTTTACCATTCCTTTTACAATGGGTAAAACAGGAACGTATACCCTTTTGCCCATCCGGTTTGCCTATTTTGATGCCCGGCAAAACCGCTATAATACGATTAGCAATCCTGCTATTACGTTTTATTCGCGGGAGCCCGGGGCTACCCGGCGGGACCAGGGACCGGTAAATAATAATGCCGAGCGCAATGATAATTTTGGCGCGCTGCTCCTGGGCCTGGGCGTTGTAGCATTGTTACTGCTGGTGCTGTTCCTCATCCGGCGGTCGAAAAGAAAGCGGGCGGTGATACCGTCTACCCCGCAACCAGCGTTAAGTGTGTCTGGCAAACCTGATCCTGCTCCGATGGGAATTGATGCGCTGCTGCAACCTGCGGAGAATGCCGTATCCAAAACCGGCGGCTCATTTTACAGCTTGTTAAAACAAGGGATGGTGCAGTACCTGGAGCAGCGTTATCAGATATCGGCAGCTTTGTTTAACAAAACGGGGTTAAAGGAGCAGATGACATTGCGGAATGTGCCGCAGGTCCTTCAGGATGAGGTATTTCACACCCTCACAGAAATTGAAATGAATATTTATGCTGCCGGCGGAATGGATGGCGACCGCATACGGATGCTGGAAAAAACGAAAACGGTGTTAAAAAAACTCTGAGCGTATTAAGAGAGCATTCCGCTGGATCCTGAAACGGAAGTAGCCCCTGGAATGAAGGGCCGGTAACAGATGCTATTCTTTATTTACGGAAGATCAACCTTTCTTTTGTGATGGCAACCTGTTCCGGCAACGGGCGCTATGTTTGCTGCCGGCAAAGCCGTTCTTTGCGGCGGCTGCAAACATATTGGTTGTCGCTACGCTGTGTTGCCCAAAGCGGCAATCATTCCCTGCCTGCTTAGGCAGTAAATTCCCGCTGATACATCATGGGGCTTTTGCCGGTAATGATCTTAAAGTATTTATGAAAACTGGTAAAGTTGTTAAAGCCGCTCTCAAAACAAAGCCGCTTAAGGCATTGATTGGTTTCAATAAGCAATTTGCAGGCATGCCCTACCCGCAGTTCAATCAGAAACTGGGAATAGGTTTTCCGGGTCCGCGATTTAAAAAAGCGGCAGAAAGAGTTAGGACTGATATTGGCTACTTCAGCAATTTCTTCCAGCTTGATCTTGCGTTTGAAATTTTTAATGGTATAATCAAAAATGGCCTGTATCCGCTCATTGTCGGTAGTAACACCATCCGGTTTAAACCCGATGGAGGATAGCTGGAAACATTCTTTTTCTTCCGCAACGATGGCCAGCGCCTCCAGCATTAATATGATCCGTTGGCTGCCTTCAACCGTCAGTAGTTTTTCCAAAATAGCAGCAACCTCACCGCGTGCACTTCCCTGTACCTGCAGGCCCCGGCGCGATTTTTCCAGCAGATTGCGGATGCCATTGTTTTCCGGTAATTGCAGGAACTGGCCACCCAGGAAGTTTTCATTGAAATGTGCAACCCGTACATCGGTGGCGTTGTGCAATTCCTCTTCAAAAAAGTGATCATCAAATTTCCAGTAATGCGGAAGATTGGGGCCCACCAATACCACGTCCCCGCTTTGGAACGGCGTAATGCTGTCTCCGATAAATTGCGTACCCGCTCCGTTTTTAATGTGGATGAGTTCCAGTTCAGCGTGCATATGCCATCGGTTATTTACGTGTGGAACCAGGTCCCTGCGGACGCTGAACGAACGCTGCGGTTCGTTAGAAACTTTAAGCAACTGAGGTCTCATAGCCAAATGGATTCGTCAAACAATTGTTATTACAAGCAGGAATAAAATTAGAAGTTTATACAATTTTGCGCGAAAAATCTACGCAATCGTTGTCGAAGTTTTTCATCAGAAGCCGCATAGGCCGGGTTGCTTTTAGCATTTTACCAAATAATCAGTACTTTTTATAAATTTATTCAAGAAATCCGCAAAGATGGTAGATGTTAAAATAGTTGCACTTATTGCCAATAAAATGTAATGGGCGGTTGCTATGTTTACGTTTCTTTACGGGATTGTAATTGTAATAAAACCCTGCCGTTATGAAAAAAAAGATCCTTTCCCTGTGTTTGTTCATCTCCGGTATCGCAACTGCACAAGTACATACGGTTGAAAAGTTATGGGAAACAGATACCATCATTCCGGTTCCGGAATCTGTATTACCCGATATTGCTGCAAACACCCTTTACATATCGCTGATCAACGGGGGCGGCTGGGATAAAGACGGGATCGGGGGTATTGGAAAAATGGACCTCAGTGGCCGGCAGTTTGTGGGCAACTGGATCGAGGGCCTGGATGCGCCGAAAGGCCTGGGCCGGGTAGGCAATAAACTCTTTGTGGCTGATATTGACGCGGTGGTGGTCATAGACATGGCCACGGCCCGTATTGAAAAAAAGATAGTCCTGGAGGGTGCCGCCGGGTTAAATGATATCACAACCGATAGCCGGGGTGCTGTGTATGTTTCGGATTCGCGGAAGGCAAGGATATGGAAACTTGAAAATGGACGTCCATCAGTATACCTCGACAGCGTGAAGGGGGCAAACGGTTTAAAAGCAGTAGGCGATGCGCTTTATTTTGCAGAAGGAAAAAAGCTGAAAAAGGCAGATGCGCAGAAGCGGATCTCCACCGTTGCGGAGCTGCCCCAGGGTATCGACGGCATTGAACCGGTTGGGAACGGCGATTTTCTTGTAAGTGCCTGGGCCGGATACCTGTTTTATGTAACGGCTTCCGGGCAGGTAGCGTTGTTATTGGATACGCACCTCGAAAAAATGAACACTGCCGATATGGGGTACGACCCCGTTAAACGGATCATTTATATGCCCACATTTAATGCAAAAAAAATAGTAGCCTACCGGTTGCGGTAACGCCCTGCCATAAAAAAACGCTAAGAAAGCCTTAGCGTTCTGTTTTTTGAGCGTATTGTTTTACCGCCGGTTTCCGGAGCTGTAGCCGTCCTGGTAGCCGCTTAATCCCTTCTGTTCATAAGGATGGCAATATATTGCAACAGCGTTACCACGGCCGCCAGGGCTGCTACTACATAGGTGGTTGCTGCCCATTTTAACGCATCCTTTGCCATGGGATATTCTGTGTTATTGGTAACATTTGTATGGTTTAACCAGGCCAGCGCCCGTTTACTGGCGTCAAATTCAACAGGCAGGGTGATCAGGGAGAACACTACGGTAATGCCCATCAATACAATACCTGCCAGCAGCAGGGTATAACTTCCGGAAGCAGCCATAACGATACCGGCTAAAAGTACCCAGTTAACGATCATAGCGCTGAATTGTACAGCCGGAACCAGCCTGCTGCGCATCTGGAGCGGAGCATACCGCGTAGCGTGCTGTACGGCATGCCCGCACTCGTGTGCGGCCACCGCCGCCGCGGCTACTGTTTGCCCTTCGTAAACTTCAGGACTTAGATTGACCGTTTTTTTGGCGGGGTCGTAGTGGTCGCTCAGGAATCCCTGTACAGAGGTTACCTGAACATCGTAGATACCATTCTCCCGGAGCATTTTCTCTGCAACCTCTTTCCCGCTCAAACCGGCAGACAGCGGAACCTTGCTATACCGGTTGAATTTGCTCTTTAAAATCATCGATACGATCATGCTGATACCCATAAATAACAGCGATACCATCATAATTCCAGGTGTCATATTTCTTGTTTTTTGTAATTACCCTGCAAATCTCTTTCCAACAGTATTAAAACGGATTGGACCGACTTTTTGTCATGTAGATAAGTTTTTTTAAGGATATTTTAAAGCTTGTTTTATTAATAAATAGTTAATAATCAAAGTGTTGTTTATTTTTTAGGGCCTGAAATTTCATCAGTTCTTAATTTCTTAACCCCCGCGTAGCCGAATTTGATTTTTTATTTCTAAGCCAGAATTGTACCTTAGTATCAGAATTTAATGGGTTAGTAAGTATTAAGGTCAGTCGAAAGATTGGCCTTTTTACTTTTTTGCAGCACCGTTCCGGAAGCAGCACCGGTTTTTACAATTGCTCTTTAATCCGGATAACATCCTGCTGTTATCTGTTTCATTTTTACATGCAATTCTCATTCCAAACAGGCCAATTTGTTGGCAGAACTTAAATCTCAACTTTCAATTCTGTTATCTTTACGGCATGGCTAAGGTTAAGAAATCATTCTTTTGTCAGCAATGCGGATATGAAAGTGTTAAGTGGGTAGGTCAATGCCCGTCCTGTGGTCAATGGAATACATTTGTTGAGGAAATCATTGACAAGGGGTCTGATAAAACAGATTGGAATCAATATACCGGTGAAGCAAAGCGCAGCAATAAAACCATCTCCATACACGATGTTGTAAGCCAGGAAGAGAAGCGCATCATCACCCGTGATGTGGAATTGAACCGGGTTTTGGGCGGAGGGATTGTAAACGGAAGTATTATACTGGTTGCCGGGGAGCCGGGCATCGGGAAGAGTACCTTGTTTCTACAATGCGGACTGCAATTTACAAATACAAAAGTTTTATATATAAGCGGGGAGGAAAGTGAACAGCAGATAAAGATGCGTGCGGACCGGTTAACGGCCGGTGGCAGCGCGCAGATCAACGATCAGTTCTTTCTGCTTACTGAAACCTCTACCCAAACGATCTTTCAGGAAATTAAAAAGCTAAAACCACAGATCGTTATCGTAGATTCTGTACAAACATTACAGTCGCCGGTCATCGATGCTTCGCCCGGAAGCATTTCACAGATCAAGGAATGTACTTCCGAATTCCAGCGGTATGCTAAAGAGACCCATACGCCCGTGTTCCTGATCGGGCACATTACCAAGGAAGGGAGCATTGCCGGACCAAAGGTTCTGGAGCATATGGTAGACGTGGTGCTGCAGTTTGAAGGCGACCGGCATTATGCTTACCGGATCCTGCGTACGTTAAAGAACCGGTTTGGAAGTACCTCTGAGCTGGGTATCTATGAGATGACCGATATGGGCATGCGAGGCGTGCTGAATCCTTCAGAGATCTTAATTACCCAGAAAGAAGAAGAGCTGAGCGGCATTGCCATTGCCGCCACGATTGAAGGCGTACGGCCGCTGCTGATTGAAATCCAGTCGCTGGTAACACAATCGGTTTATGGAACGCCGCAGCGTACCGCCACGGGTTTCGACCTCCGGAGGCTGCAGCTGTTACTGGCGGTGCTGGAAAAGCGGGGCGGGTTCCATTTCGGGGTCAAAGACGTATTCCTGAATATTGCCGGTGGCATTAAAGTAGAAGATCCATCCATCGATCTGGCCGTACTTTGTTCGCTGCTGTCTTCCTATGAAGATACGCCGCTGGCACAAACCATTTGTTTTGCAGGGGAAGTTGGCCTCAGCGGTGAAATCCGTGCGGTAAATAAAATCGATCAGCGCATTGCGGAAGCCGAGAAACTGGGCTTTGAAAAGATCATCGTATCAAAATACAACCAATCCCTCAAGAATACAAGCCGCTTCAATATTGAGGTGATCCGTATGGGCAGGGTGGAAGAAGTGTACCAATACCTCTTTTAAGCGTTTCACATCATCATGTGATACACTTAATTTTTTATTGGAACGGATTTCTTTCAATTTTGCATTAGAAATAGGAAACTATTCTGCTTTATTGACTTTTTTCCTCTTAAACTTTTTAAGAATGCACAAAACAACCAAAAACAAGATCGTGCTGGCCGCGTTTGCCTTTTGCATGATCAGTACTGCTCAGGCTCAATTACGCACTGTTGCGGTTAATGTAGATTTACGGGATGTAACCGGAGTATCGCCGGTAGCTCCAACGGGAGCAGCGGTGGTAAATTTTGTTTACCAAACCCCCACCGATTACAACAGTGAAAAAACGGTAGCAATTACCGACCAGTTCCGGGTTACCAGTACCAAGGCCTACGATATAAAGGTACACGGAACCGGTGATTTTACTGGCAGCGGCGGCGCTACACTGCCGTTGAGTATCTTAAGGCTGGCCGCGCGCACCACCGGTGCTGCCAGTTTTCCGGCCGACATTACGCCCACGGAATCGGATCTGACCCTTATTTCCGGTACGGCAACACTGGATCAGGGTTTTGATGTGCAATACAAAATTCCGCAGAATGCAACATTGCTGACCGCTACAAAAACGCTCTACACAACAAATATTGTTTATACGGCCACTGCGCAATAAGCATGGATAGCATTCAAAGCAGAAATTTTTGCAATCCAAAAATTTCTGCTTTTATTATTTTAAATCGTACAAAGTCTCAATGAGCCAACGGTCCCTCTGTGTTCTCTGCTTAAGCCTTCTTCTTTGCTGCGGTTTACAGGCGCAGCAGCTTTCTTTTTCTCCCATGCGGCTTTTTTTTAAAGGAGCTCCGGGCGAAACCGTAAGTGAAACCATTACAGTATCCAATACCACCACACAGTCCTATGAATTCCTGTTAAGCCTTAAAGACTGGAACCGGGATTCGCTGGGTGTTAAACATTATTTTCCTGCAAACAGCTTACCGCATTCCAATGCCAGGGATATTAGCCTTCCTCAAACCCATTTTGTTGTGGCGCCTGGTGAAGAGAAGACGTACATCGTCAACATGCGGATTCCTTTGGCGGATACCCAAAAAACGGCAAGCAATAGCATGCTGTTTTTTACACAGGTTAACGCACCGCGTACGGAAGCAAAGGACAAGTCCGGTATCGGCATCCGGGTCAGCATGGAATTTGGCATCCAGCTTTTTTATACGCCGCAGGCGGCACAAAAGGGCACGCTCCGGTTCCTGGCCTTTAACTATACCCCCCGGCAAATAAAAGACAGTGCGGCACATCAGTTAGTGGTAAAATATCAAAATACCGGGCAGGTACATAAAGATGGGTTTATCCGGTTCGAATTAACGAATAAGCAAACCGGTGAAGAAATAAAGCCGCAACCGGTACCCATTGCCATTATGCCCGGGAATGACCAGGTAATTCATTACCCGCTTCCTAAATTGGATCCCGGCAACTATTTGGCTGTAGCCATACTGGATGCGGGAGCAGAGAATGAACTGAAAGTCGCAGAAAAAAATATTCATGTGGAAGAATAGGATGATCCGGTCCTTTTGGTTGATACTGTTCCTCTGGAGCTCAGGAGCAGGGCGGGCTCAAAACGGCCAGCTGACCATTAATGAAACGGCATTAATTGACGGCACCGTAAGTATGACAGCCACGGGCTACAATTATAACCCGGGTGTACTGGCTGTGCTGCCGAATATTATGGTAAAGGGCAATGGGGATCTGAGTCCTGTATCCGGCACTAACAGTGCCCTGCCATTAGCAAAGTTTACGGCTATGTATGTAAGGGGGGCCAATCATGACAATGCCATTCCACTCAGCACCACTCCTCAATCCATGACCAGTGAGCTTTTGTCGCTGTTGCTGCTTAGCGGCGGACCTTTTACGGTAAAGTATGAGGCCCCCGGTCTTTCCGCAACAGCCTGGCAGGCCGGTACCTATTCCAATACATTGGCCTTCTCGCTGAGCGCAATCGGCATCGGATCCGCTGTTACTCCCACACAAGCAACGTTAACGGTTACCGTGGATCCGCTTATAACAGCCAGTACTGCACCGGGGAATATGGCGCTGGTGGTAAATGACCTCAAATATTTCCGGAATACAACGCTTGAAGTGAACAATGCTTTTACCTTGCGGCATACCGTACCGGTACAACTTACCCTTGCGGCGAATACAGCGCAGCTGGTTTTTACGAATGGGTATAGCGGCGTACCGGATCCCCAAACCGCTGTGGGCAAAATACAGGTACAAATGACAACACCCGCCAGTGCAATAGTACCGTTAACAACTGCCAGCCAACAACTGGTTGCCGGTGCCCCGGTGCCTGTGGGGAATAAAACCAATTTCAACGCGCGGTTTTTTATAAGCCCGTCGGATTTAAAAACAGCGTTTATCAATAAGGGCGATTACAGCACCACCCTTACCCTGCAGGGAGCCAATGCCAGCCCGGCGGCCACATATAGCAAAGTACTCAACCTGGCCGTTACCGTAAATGACCTCTCCGAATTCAACCTGTCGGCCACCGGTGTAACCCTTCCGTTTCAAACGGCGGCCGATTACAAAAATGGGGTGGCGCTGGATCTTGTCAACCATTTGCAGGTAAGCAAAACAACACCGTATGATATCAGCGTAAAAGCACAGACCTCCGATCTTACCAACGGTTCTTCCGGGGCCACAGTGCCGGTAAGCATACTGGAATTGGGGCCGGCCACCGGCCAAAGCGGGGTGAACACGGTCAGTGCGCTTTCCACAACCGATCAATTGCTGGTAAGCGGGGCGCTTCCTGCTGTGGACCGGTACCTGAATATACGCTACCGAATACCACCCTCCCGTACGCAAAATCTTATTAATAAGCCCGCGGGTATTTATACGGCCGTAATTAACTATACCCTCACGGCACATTGAGTTGCTTAATTAAACTGCGTGATCTCAACCTTACGGGCCCGGTAGGTATACTTCAATTCAATCGTTTCCTGCTGGTGTTGCTGTATCTGTACCGTTTTGTTTTCCTGGAGCATCGTAAAACCCGATGCCCCGGCTTCTACAGAAAGCAGGTATTGATCTTCGGGAAGATAAAGATGAAATAATCCCTCTTCATTTATAAAGGTCATAAATACAGTTCCGTTCCTTGAAACTGCTTTTACCCGGATGCCGGCCGGCGGCGGTGGCGCATCTGCATATTTATCGGCCACGTAGATCAGCTTTCCGGTTAACAGCTCCGTTTTTACAAGCGCTACTTCAAGCCGGCTGTTTTTTCTCAGCACAATTTCCGGGCTGTTCAACAAGCTCCAGTTCTTATTATTGAGAATGGAAACGGAATAGCTTTTGTTCTTTTCTCCCGTGAATTTTACAACCCCCTTCCTGTTGGTGATTGCCATCGTTCCGTCGATGCGTACCTGAATCTCCGGTGCGGCGGGTTCTCCTTCGTCGTAGCGGCCATTGGTATTCAGGTCTGCATAAAAGAAAAGCTCCAGCTTTCGTTCCTGCAGATCATCCTTGTTATGAAAACTTTTTTCAATACCAAACCGGAGTTGCCTGCTGCTGTAACGGTATTGCAGGGATGGGTCGTTGGGGTCGTAGGTTGTGCCGGTGCCCTGCGCAACGTTATAGGCCATCGGTTGTACATTGATGCCATAAAGTACATCGGTCGTAACAGCCCAGTTGTTTTTCAGGTGCCAGCGAAGGTTGCCGTTTACGGCGTAATTGGAGCTATGATTGTAGCCGGAATAATTATAGGTTGCGCCGGCATTTACAGATACCCGCCGCTGAAAAAGCGCAAAACCGGCGGTTGGCCCAAGAGAGAGAAAAGTGTATTTAGGCCGGTCCAGGTTAAGCGCCAGGGCGTCTGTTAAATAGTAACTGTTAAACTGGGCGAATGCATAAAAGCCAAGCACCTGGCTTTTATAGGAGGCGTTGATACGCGAGGACAGGAAAGGTGCTTCGGGCCTCCGGGACGTATTTTGAAACGTATAGCCGTTGTCTGCCTCAAGAAAAAAAGAATGGGTGGCATACGTATGACCCAGGTTGATTTTACTGCGGACGGAGGCCGATTTCCAGGTTGCATCTTCTGTTTGCAGCCGGATATGTTGTGCAAAATAATAAGGCCTGAAAGCGAGGTCCCAGCTTCCCAGGCGGGTTCCGTAGCCTATTTCATAAGCGCTGTTTCCATACAGGTTGGCAGCCGAAAGGTATTCGTTCCCAAAATAATAAAGCAACCTGGGTTTATTATGCAGCAGGCGTATGGCTGCAGTAAGGGTGCTGCTCCGGCCAAGATCAACAGAAACATGATTATCCAGCTGCAGCAGTCCTCTTCTTAATCCTCCGTAGTAGGGGCTTGAATAATAGTTGTAACTATAGGCCCTGAAGCGGCTGCTGTTGTGTACAAATTTGAATCCTCCTGCAAACCCCGGCTGGGTAGCTGCATTTTTTATATGAAGCAGGCTATAACCGGCTTCTAACCCTAAAGATGCTTTTTCGCCAGCCGGTACGGTAATGCTTCCGGATAGCAGGGACGTATGGATATGATTCCGGTTGTCGGAATGCTGTAACAGGGTGAGGGATTTATTTTTTGCGGGAGCAGATTGATCCTGGTAGGCGATAGCAAAGGTGGTTCCCTGGCTTTGCGGAACAGGGTGAAGGGAGTTATAAAGCAGGTAATTGTTTTGAACACCATAAACATTCAACGACCGGTAAGCGCCTGTTTTGATGCTGGCTTTAACCCCTCTTCCGTTCAGGTTGAAATCAAGCAGCTCGTAAATGGTTCCTGCCCGCAATCCCCATTTGCGGGATTGGTAGTCTACATAGGTATCATAGAGATTGAGTCCCCGTTGCACAGCGTTGTTTAAATAGTCTGCATTCAGCCGGTACCGGAGCTGCTGGCTGTCCGAGATATGAAACACACCGTTTCCCTGCAACTGGTAGGCAGACAGGCCGTCATTGCCCGACAGGTAACGTACCCCGATGGTATTGGGCGGGCTTTGCGAAAAAGAAAGCTGGTTCAGACCAAGCCGTTTGTCGCTGCTCATGCTCATCATCCGCAGGTTTTTTACCGCAAGCTGGTTGCCGGCTTTATCAAGCGCGCGGATAAGTACCAGGAAGTCGGAGGCGGTACGGCTCCGCAGTTTGTTGGTGGCAATGAACACGATGGTTTGCTGCTGTCCCGGAGCAAGCGTCAGCTCATTTACATTACCGCTAAATTCCAGCCCTTCAGGAATATTGCTTAACTCCAGGTGAAAACTGGCCGGTATCAACCCGTTATTATAGCAACGGACGGAAACGCTGGTCTGGCGGCTGATCTGGCTAAGATAGATTTCCGGTTCATCGGTGTCCACCACCAATCCCTGCATTTGTTGCAGGTAGGTAATAAAGGAAGCAGCAGGCTGTACGAGAATATTTTTTTGCACAGCCGCCAGCATAAAAGGAAACTGCTGAAAATTACTATGAACGGTACGACGGTCGGCAAAATATTTAAGCGGGAACCATTTCTTTTCCCGGGCCTGTAAACGGATACTGTCCGGCAGGTTCAGCAGCCCTTTTACAGATGCTGCGGAGCCTGTCTGAAAAAGAAGCACTTCGGTGGCGCCGTTATTCTCAATCCAAAGACTGTTAGAAAATGTTTCGCCGGAGCGGATCGCAACCGTGTCGTGTTTAAATCCATAGCGTACCAACGGCACCTGCGCTGTAGTGAACAGGCAGCCTATAATACCAAGGATAAAAAAAGCGATGCGCACGAAAATTAAGCAGTAATAGAGGTATAATGATTGCACAAATGTACGCGGTAGCCCTGCTATTTTGCAGGGAAGATTACCACATAAAGATGTGATTACAGGTAATGGAATTTGAGCAGCGCGATCAGTTCCGCCTTACTATTGATCCGGAATGTTTTATAGATGTTTTTGATATGCTCCCGCACCGTGTCGATAGAGATCTTGTATTTATACGCAATAAGCTTGTAACTGAGGCCCTCTACAATGCCTTCCACAATTTGCTGCTGCCGGTGCGTCAGTTTGCCCGGTAGCTCAACGCTGTGATGAAAATAGTCGAAGATCTTACCGGTTACCGCTGTGCTGATAAAGGCTTCGCCGCCGATAATTTTTATCAGCGCCTCATTAAAAGCCGCAGCAGTGAACGAATCGGGAATAAATCCGCGCACACCCACCCGTATATATTTCAACAGCAGCCCCAGATCGCCCACTTCGCCCACTGTAACCATCAGGCTTCCGGGAAAGGATTGAGCCAGTGCCGATAAAACGGCCAGACTTTCCGGATGGGTAAGATCTGCTGCAAATAAAATAAGGGGCGGATGCGGAAACAGGAGCCGGTAAGTATGCAAAGAATGATCCCGGGAGTCCGCTACCACCTGTATCCTGAAGCTGAATGCCGTACTTTGCCGCAGAAGGGTAGTCAGGTACTCTGTAGCATATACACTGTCAGATACGATGATCGTATCAATAATAGAGGTAGAGGGCGAAACCATAATATTCATTTATGCCCGCTTTAAAAGCGGTTGCATAAACTTTAATTGTGGTTCAATTAAAGTTCAGATGCAAAGATAAAAATTTGGTGCTGTATACGTTTATTTTTTTATATTTGAATCAGAAGCCGATCATGATGAACACCCTGCAATACGCCTGGAACGCCCTTACACATCTTTTTTACCCGCATATTTGTGCCGGTTGTGGCAATGATGCTTTACCGGCGGGCAGCGAGCTTTGTTTGCCCTGTATATACGGATTACCGGTTACGGACTTTGAAGTGCATACGGATAATCCGGTTGAAAAGATCTTTGCCGGCAGGCTTCAGATTGAAGCGGCCAGCGCGCATTGTTATTTTTCCAAACGGTCGTCCATACAGCATATGCTGCACCAGCTGAAATACGGGGGAAACCGGGCGCTGGGGCATCAGCTTGGTATAATGCTGGGTACGGCACTGGTACAATCGAAGCGCTTTAGTGGTATCGATCTGATTATACCGATGCCGCTGTTTGCCGCCCGGGAGCGCCGGCGGGGGTATAACCAGGCTGCGGTTTTATGCGGCGGCATTGCGGCGGTAACCGGCGTGACTGTTTATACCGGGTTGGTTTACAGGGTGGAAGCAACCGAAACGCAAACAAAAAAGAACCGGGTGGAACGTTGGAACAATATGCGGGGGAAATTCAGGGTTCCGGATGATACAATGGCTAAAAACCGGCATCTGTTGCTGGTAGACGATGTTGTAACAACCGGTGCAACGCTGGAGGCCTGTGGCAGCGTCTTGTTAAAAATACCTGGAGTGAGGTTGAGTGTTGCTGTCCTGTGTTTTGCCAGCGATTAATGGCCCTGGGTCCTGTTGTTTAACAAACGGAATCAAAAAAACCGGTTATCTTTAAAGGATAAATCGAATATAATGAAAGTACTTCTTACAACGCTCGTGCTGGCTGCGGTAATGGCAGCAGGTTCTATCTATGATTTTAAGGTAGACGGATTGACCGGAGGGTCTATTAATTTCAAGGATTTTAAGGGTAAGAAAATCCTGATCGTAAACACGGCCAGCAAATGCGGCTATACCCATCAGTATGAAGGGTTAGAGGAATTATACAAAAAATACAAGAACAAACTGGTGATCGTTGGTTTCCCGGCAAACAATTTTAAGTCGCAGGAGCCCGGTAGTAATGAAGAGATCGCTGAGTTCTGCAAAAAAAATTATGGTGTCAGCTTTCCAATGGCCAATAAGGTATCGGTTCAGGGAGCAGATATGGCCCCCATTTATAAGTATTTAATTGCTGAAGCGGAAAAAAAAGGAATAAAAGATCCGATCAAGTGGAATTTTACAAAGTTTTTGATGGATGAAAAGGGAGCGTTGATTGCCGTGTTCCCGTCGAAGGTAGAACCCATGAGTGAGGAGCTTTTAAAATACCTGAACTAAGTTTTCTATATATTTTTTCTGTCAACAAGCAATTAATGGCCCCGATAAAAAGGGGCTATTTTTTTATATTCGTTGTAAAATAGTTATGCATAAGCTGGCCATAATTGTATTGATAAATGTATGTATGATTGCCTGTAGCCCTCAAAAGGAAGCCGACCTGCTGGTATTTAACGGAACCATCTATACGGTGGACAGCTCTTTTAGCAAGGCGGAAGCCATGGTTGTTAAAGATGGTAAGGTTGTTGCGCTGGGTGCCAAAAGCGACCTGGAAAAACAATATACCTGTAAAGAACAGATCGACGCTGCCGGAAAGTTCATTTACCCCGGTTTCATCGATGCGCACGCGCATTTTGTGGGGTATGCAAAGGGGCTTTCCGAACTGGACCTCACGGGAACCAGCCAATGGGCGGATATATTGCACCGGTTCAGCGATTATAAGACCGGGGATACCAGCGGGTGGATCATCGGGCGGGGCTGGGATCAGAACGACTGGGACGTTAAAGAATTCCCCACCAATGCAGCGCTCAATAAAATGTATCCGGAGCGGCCGGTATACCTGGTGCGGATAGACGGGCATGCGGCCATTGCCAATAATAAGGCGCTGGAACTGGCCGGGGTAAAAGCCGGAGATACCATAACGGGTGGCGAATACCAGACAAAGAATGGGGTACTTACCGGTGTGCTGATTGATAATGCCATGGATAAAGTGGCTTCCCGGATCCCTGACCTTTCGCCTGAAGCGTTGAAAGCGGCGCTTCACCGGGCAGAGGCGAATTGCTTTGAACAGGGCCTTACCTCGGTTCATGACTGTGGGCTTGGCTATGATATGATTGAGCGGATGGAAGCGTTACAAAAAAGCGGCGACCTGAAAATGCGGCTATATGTAATGCTGAGTGATGCAAAGCAGAACTATGATTACCTGCTGAAGCGGGGAATCATTAAAACGGACCGGATGCATGTGCGGGGATTTAAGATCTTTTCAGACGGGGCCCTGGGTTCCAGAGGCGCTTGTCTTCTGCACGATTATTCCGACAAGGCAGGGTGGAAGGGCTTTTTACTAAGTAACCCGGCGCATTTTGATTCCGTAGCCCGCTTTATTGCCGCGCAGGGCTGGCAGATGTGTACCCATGCCATCGGAGACAGCGCTAACCGTACCATACTGGAAATCTATACAAAATACCTGAAGGGTAAGAACGATCTGCGCTGGCGGATCGAGCACGCCCAGGTGATCAACGGGAACGATTTTCATTTCTTTGGCGATTACAATATCATTCCCTCGGTACAGCCCACGCATGCCACATCGGATATGTACTGGGCGGGCAACCGGCTGGGAAAGGAGCGTTTAAAAGGAGCGTATGCCTATTTGCAATTATTAAAACAAAATGGCTGGATTCCGCTGGGAACCGATTTCCCCGTTGAAGATATTTCGCCTTTAAAAACCTTTTATGCTGCCGTAATAAGAAAGGATGCGGCAGGATTTCCGGCATCAGGGTTCCAGATGGAAAACGTGTTAACAAGAGAACAGGCCTTGCGGGGAATGACGATCTGGGCGGCCCGGGCGGCTTTTGAAGAGCGCGAAAAAGGAAGCCTGGAGCCGGGGAAGCTGGCTGATTTTGTGGTGTTGGACCGCGATCTGATGCAGACTCCGGAGTTGGAATTATTAAAAATAAAGGTGCTGAAGACCTACTCGGGCGGTGAGATGGTGTTTGAGAAAAAATAAGAAAGACCTATGAGGTTTTTTTATAAACCTCACAGGTCCGGGGTAATTACACGTCGTAGGTGGTAGACGCCGTATCGCCTCCACGTCCGGTCCAGTTGGTATGGAAGAACTGTCCGCGGGGTTTGTCTGTTCTTTCGTACGTATGCGCACCAAAATAGTCGCGCTGCGCCTGTAAAAGATTGGCCGGCAGCCGTTCGGTACGGTAGCCGTCATAGAAGCTGATTGCTGCATTCAGGCAGGGTACCGGTATCCCGTTTTGTATTGCAGTGGACGCCACCTGTCTTAATCCATTCTGACAGGTCTGGATCTTTTCAGCAAAATAAGGATCCAGCAGCAGGTTGGCCAGATCGGGATTTTTGTCAAATGCCTCTTTGATATTGCCCAGGAAACGGGAACGGATGATGCATCCGCCTCTCCACATCAGAGCAATGTTACCATAACTCAGTTCCCAGTTATATTCTTTCGCAGCCGCCTTCATCATCTGGTAGCCCTGTGCATATGAAATAACTTTTGCGGCATACAGTGCATCTCTTAAATGATCGATGAATGCTTTTTTGTCGCCATCAAAAGCCGGCGTGGGGCCGGCGGTCAATACTTTTGATGCTGCCACACGCTCATCTTTCAATGCGGAAAGACAACGGGCAAATACCGACTCTGTGATCAGTGTAAGCGGTACCCCCAGTTCCAGTGCCACGGTCCCGGTCCATTTGCCCGTGCCTTTTTGTCCGGCCGTATCCAGGATGCGGTCAATAATCGGCGTACCATCCGCTTCTTTATAAGCCAGGATATCGCGGGTAATCTCAATCAGGTAACTATCCAGCTCCCCTTCGTTCCATTCTTTAAATACTTCATGCATTTCATCGGCCGGCATGCCCAGCACGTTCTTCATAATATGATAGATCTCGTTGATGAGCTGCATATCACCGTACTCAATTCCGTTATGCACCATCTTTACAAAATGGCCGGCACCACCCGTACCCACCCAATCGCAACAGGGAGCGCCGTCCGCTACTTTTGCTGCAATGCCCTGGAAAATGGGCTTTACCGCAGGCCATGCTTCTTTAGAGCCGCCGGGCATGATGGAGGGCCCCAGCAGGGCACCTTCTTCACCTCCGGAAACGCCCGTTCCGATAAAGTACAGTCCTTTGCTTTCTACATATTTCACCCGGCGCTCGGTATCCGGGAAATGCGAATTACCGCCGTCAATAATAATATCTCCTTTATCCAGGTGCGGAATTAACAGATCGATGAAGTCATCCACGGGCTTACCAGCCTTTACCATCAGCATCACTTTTCTGGGTGACTTTAATGAACTCACCAGGTCTTCGATCGATTTGGCCCCGTAAATATTTTTGCCTTTTGCCCGACCGTTTACAAAATGTTCCACTTTGTCAACAGAACGGTTAAATGCAGATACATGAAAGCCCTTGCTTTCCATGTTCAGGATCAGGTTTTCACCCATCACTGCCAGGCCAATTACGCCTATGTCGGATACTTCATTCATAATTACGCGCGATTAATGTATAAACTAAAATGATTAATTAGTGTTCAAATTTAGCCCCAAGGGCTGTTAAATCCAATTCCTGGCCGGGAATAAGGCTATAATTATAAAATTTACAATTAACCGGGCGCTTTTGTAGTACTTTTTTAAGAAGGCTCCGGATCATTCCCTTTCAGGGGCCTTCTTTAATAGTACCATATAAACCGGAAAATGATCGCTATAGCCGCCGCGGTACACATCCCCCGTATAACTGCGCAGCGGATACCCTTTATAAGCACCGGTGTTTTCGATCAGGTAATCTTTTTTAAAAACCGCATTTTTATAAAAGAAAAAACCCGACTGGTTTTTGTCTAAAAAGCCTTCAGCGATCAGGATCTGGTCAAAGAGGCTCCAGGCATCCTGATAAGCAAGGGAGCCCATGCCCTTTTTATAAAGTGGTACCCACGGATTATAAAGCTGCCCCATTTTTATTGCGGCAGCGTTGTCTGTAGCCTGCATTCCTGTTACAATGCTGTTGTTTACCGGCTCATCGTTAAAGTCGCCCATCACGATAATTTTGGCCATGGGATTCTGCCGGATCAGGGTATCTACAAATTTCCGGACGGTAAGCGCTGCGGCCATGCGACCTGGTTCCGATTTTTTTTCGCCTCCATAGCGGCTGGGCCAGTGGTTTACAAAAACCTGTACCCGTTCTTCATTCAACAGGCCGGTTACCCACAGGATATCGCGGGTATAGGCAGCGGTTTTGGCGCCTTCGGGAAGTGGCACATACAATGGCCGGCTTTTGAGCACGCGAAAATACCGGGGGTTATACAGGAGCGCTACATCGGCGCCACGGGCATCTTTTGAATCATAATGCACATACCGGTAATGCCGGCCGGAAAGCAGGGGATGTTGTACCAGCAATTGCAGCACCGCACTGTTCTCCACCTCAGACACACCCAGCAGGGCCGGGCCATCGGGGTTGATATTGGTGCCGATCTGCGAAATTACGGTTGCCAGCCGGGTTGTTTTTTCATTTAACACAGCACTGGTATAGGCTTTGGAGCCGCCGGGTGTAAACGTTTCGTCATCATACCGCCCGTGAAAAACGGTATCATAAAAGTTTTCAAGATTGTAGAACGCAACGATGGCACTCCTGTATTTCCGGGGCTGTGCGAAGGTGCTGATACAGCAGGTACCGATAACAGCCAATATCAGCATAAAGCGGTTTTTTTTCATATAGTTCAGGTTAATAGAAGATATAGATCTCCGGGTTTTCAAATATAAATAAGCATTTAAAGCCTTTTTATGAGCAGTGTGTATGAGCAGACATTGACATTCAAGAGTTGTTCTTTTTTTTCTCACAGATTTCACAGATGTACGCGGATTTTTTGAATTCGCTCTGTGTAAATCCGTGTAATCTGTGAGCAATGCCGATTTCGAAGTTGCTCTTTTTCTCAAGGATTCCACCGATGTGCACGGATTTTTTTAATCGTTCTGTCTAAATCCATTCAGTTAATAATTCTTATCAAACTTTCTTTACTTATCGAGCTACAATTAAAATTTACAAGAAAGCCAATCTTTTTTCCTGACAACTTTAAATAAGTCAGCAATTGCTTTTTATGAACATCACGTAATATTTCCACAGATTTTATTTCAATAATTATACTATTTTCTACCAGTATATCGAGTCTAAACCCTAATTCCAATTGCACATTTTCATACACAGCCGGCAAGCCAACCTGTGTTTTAATGTTCATTCCATTTTGAATCAGTTCGTATGCCAGTGCTGCCTCGTAAACAGACTCTAATAATCCAGGTCCTAAAACCGTATGCACTTTAAATATGGTGCCTCTGATCTTATATGTAAGTTCATTGATGTCCATGGTTTGCTTTTCTTACTGTTTCGCAGATGTGTATGTATGTTTAGCTATTCTGTGTAAATCCGTGTAATCTGTGCGCAATGGCGATTTCGAAGTTGTTCTTTTTCTCACGGATTCCACCGATGTGCACGGATTTTTTGAATTTATCTTATGTAAATTCATGTAATCTGCGAGTAATGTCGTTCGATAGCTGCGCTTTTTTTCTCACAGATTTCACAGATGTTCACAGATTTTTGAATTTATTCTGTGTAAATCCGTGTAATCTGTGCGCAACGCCGATTTCGAAGTTGTTTTTTTTCTCACGGATTACGCAGATGTCCACAGATTTTTATGAATTCGTTCTGTGTAAATCTGTGTAATCGGTGAGCAATACTGATAAACGCTCTTGTTAAGTTGTACCTCAAGTCCAGTGCACTTAAATAGTTTGCGCTGATTTTATGGGTAAGTTCATTGGTGTTCATGTAAGTGTTTTTTACAGGGGGTGTTAAACAATTAGATCTTCAAAAATTTGAGATGAAGATCAGTAGTATTTGCGAATCCGTAATCCTGTTGCGGGTACGAAGGTTGGAAAAGAATTTTAAATAAAAAAATTACAATATTTGTTTTTTTATTTATATTTACGGTAACCTATAAAAATAACCATAATGAAAACCACCATCGCGCTAACGCTTGCGTTTGTGTATCTGTCTGGACATGCACAGTCCCCTCCGTTTATAACCGCCCGCGATACGATTCCGGTAACCGATTCGCTGATCGGAGATTTGAAAACTGAAGCGGCTGAGCAGCTACCGGTAATAAGCCTGGACGAAGGAGATGCAGATGAAGACAGTCGCACCATTGTTTCATCGGTCCTTGCTGCCGGACGAAACCCTTTTTTATCCGCGGCTGCGTTTAATTTTTCGCCGGTACGTTTCCGGCTGCGAGGCTATAGCAATGGCGATGCTGTTTACCTGAATGGCGTTGATTTTACCGGGCGGGATAACGGCTTTGTTCCATTCGGCTTATGGTCCGGACTTACCAATGTAATGCGCTCCCGCCAAAACGCCTATGGATTGGAAGCCGCTGATTTTGCGCCGAACCGGTTGGGGTTGCACACCAATATCGACATGCGGGCCGGTGCCCAATGGGCGCAAACACAGGCCGGGTATGCCCTGTCGAACCGGAATTACCGCCACCGGTTTTTGCTGACGCACGGATCCGGATTTGATAAGAAGGGGTGGGCATACAGTTTCATGCTCAGTAGCCGTTATGCATCAGAGGGATATATACCCGGTACCTTTTACCGAAGTTTAAGCTACTATATGGCTGCAGATAAGCGCATGAATGCGCGGAACCTCTTTTCCTTTATCGCTTTTGGCGCACCTACAGAAAACGGCCGGCAAACTGCCAGTGTACAGGAGGCGATGGACCTGGCCGGTACCCATTTTTATAATCCCATATGGGGATACCAGAATGGTGTAAAACGGAATGCGGCGGTTACTGCTACATTTCAACCCGTTTTTATGAGTGTATACGAATATAAGCCCGGTACAAAAACCAGCTGGATGACCACGCTGGTCTATACATTCGGCAAGCGGAAGCTTTCAGGGTTCGATTGGTACAATGCACCCGATCCCCGGCCGGATTATTACAGGTACCTGCCCGGTTATTACGCCAACGCCCAGCCTGCCATTGCTGCCGAGCTGCGGGAATTGCTAGCCGGTGATCCAAACCTGCTGCAGGTGAACTGGAACCGGTTATACGAGGTAAACCGCGCCAATAATGTAACCATTCGCAATGCCGGCGGTGTAACCGGTGAAAATATTACAGGGAAACGATCCCTCTATATTTTATCCAACCGGGTAAATGCATTGCAGCGTTACATGGCAAACACCGTCTACCGGACCGCTTTTTCCGGATGGATCGGGTTGACTGCCGGTGCAGATTTTCAGCACCAGGAAAACGAACACTACCTGGAAGTGAAAGACCTGCTGGGCGGTGATTTCTGGCTGAATGTAAACCAGTTTGCAGAAAGGGATTTTCCCAACGATCCGTACTCGGTGCAGTACGACCTGGATCATCCGGATCAGCGAAAAAAAGCAGGCGAACCATACGGGTATCATTACCGGGTGATGATGAGCCGTATATCGGCATGGGTACAGTTAACTTTTACCGGGCGGCGTTTGGATGGGTTTTTTAATCTCAGTGCTGTTCAAACACAGTTTTACCGGCAGGGGCTCAACCGGAACGGGCTTTTCCCGGATGATTCTTATGGGCCTTCTGCCCGCCAGCAGTTTATGGATCCCGGTTTAAAGACGGGCCTTACGTATAAATGCAATGGCCGGAATTATTTTTTTATCAGCGGAGGATATTTTCGGGCACCACCGTTGTTTGACAATGTTTTCATTTCTCCCCGTACCCGGAATGCATTGCAGCAAACTCCGTTAAAAAGTGAAACGGCCTGGTCTGCCGAAGGTGGGTATAAACACCATAGTCCGCGTATGCGGATTGGCCTGACCGGTTATTATACCGAAATAAAGAATGCCTACGATGTAATGACCTTCTACCATGACCAATACCGGAATTTTGTCAATTACGCATTGCGCGGTATGCATACGGTTCATTTTGGAGGCGAGATCGGTGTGGAAGCCAAATTAAACACGGCATGGAGCTTTAATGGTGCGGTTTCTGTAGGTCGGTACTATTATAACAGCCGTCCGCGTGCCGTGATTACCGTGGATAATGATGCAGCTATACTAACGGAACAGGTAGTGTATCTGAAAAACTTCAGGGTTCCTTCTACACCCCAGAATGCCTGCAGTGCCGGTTTTTTTTACCGGTCGCCGCGGTACTGGTTTCTTAGTTTAAGCGGCAATTATTTCGATCAATCCTGGCTGAGTATAAATCCTATCCGGAGAACGGTTGCGGCCATCGGAGATGCGGATCCTTCATCATCCGGAATACAGGAGCTTATCGGTCGCATCACCGTCCAGGAAAAATTTCCCGCACAGTTCATGCTGGACCTTTTTGGCGGCTGGTCAAAGCGCCTGCGATATACCATTCATAAAAAGCCGGTTTATCTGGTATTTAGCATTGGCGTAAACAACCTGCTGAATAATAAAAACATCCGTTCGGGAGGCTTTGAACAGCTGCGGTTCAATGTGGAAGACAAGGATCCGGACACCTTCCCTCCAAAATATTATTATGCGTATGGACTGAATTATTATGCCGGCGTTATGCTCCGGTTTAAGTAATCCGGAAGTACCGGTATTGTTAACCTAAAAAATCAACTTCATGAAAATAGATGTTTCAGCGCAAAAGAAAAGCGCACTGCTGCTTTGGATGTGGATTTTGATTATAGCCTGTAACCGGGCGTTTGATGTTCCTGCTGTAAATGCGGATCCGGATATACCGGTAAACATGACCATCGGGGCATTAAAAGAACGCTACCAGGGATATGGTATTTTTCAGAAAATCTATGATGATATTACCATTGCGGGTATTGTAACGGCCAATGACCGTTCCGGAAATTTTTATAAGCAGATCGTGATACAGGATGAAACCGGTGCTATACCGGTATTGCTGGATGGAAACAATGTGTATACGGCATACCCGGTTGGCCGGCGGGTTTTTGTGAAACTGAAAGGCATGATGCTGGGGGATTATGGAGGTGCCATTCAGCTGGGCCTGGATTCTGTGCGCGACGGCGGCTACCTGAACCTGGGAAGAATTCCCGTTGCACAGTTTGACCAGTTTATTGTAAAAGGCTCGTTCGGAAATGAGGTAGCGCCCCGGGTGATTACGCCCGCGGAACTTTCAACCAATATAAAAGATCCTTTGCAAAGTATGCTGGTACAGCTGGAGGGGTACCAGTTTGCAGAACGGGATACCTCCAAAACATATGCAGATCCTGAAAAAGGGGTAAGTGCCGTAAACTTTACGATCCGTAACTGTGAACGGCAATCAATAGTATTGCGCAATAGCAGTTATGCCAGTTTTGCAGCATTAAAAGTGCCCTCCGGAAACGGTACAATCACCGGCATTTACAGCATCTTCAATGCAACGCAGCAGCTTTTTATACGGGATACAGGGGATGTACAGTTTTTAAAAGCCCGTTGCGGGCAGGAAGAGCGGGTGCCTGTTACCATTGCTGCATTGCGGCAGCTATACCAGGGTGCAAACAGAGCCGTGGGCCGGTATGCAGTGGGTGGTACGGTCATTTCCGATGCAGGCTCTGGTAATATTGCGGGCGGCCTGGTGGTGCTTCAAAATGGCCAAAGCGGGTTGCTGATAAACTTCGGCAGCGCGGTCAGTTACCGTGCCGGCGACTCCATTGTGTTGCTGCTTTCAGATACGGATTCGCTGATCAATGAACGCGGAGCGCTGAAGCTGAAACTGAGTCCGGGTTTTGTAAAACCGGATCCGGTGGCAACCGAACGCGTGGTTATACCGGTGGTAAAAACACTGCAGGAAGTGCATACGGCTCTGGGGCTCCTGCCCGGGGATGCCGGGAATATTGAAGGTACCCTGATCAGGGTTCTGCAGGCGGTGGCGGCTCCGGATTTTTTTTCAGGTGGTCATGCCCTTACCGATGGCAGCGGCACCCTGGAATTGTATACCAGGGAGGAAGCTCTATTTGCCACAGCGATGATGCCACCCGGTCCTCAAACCTGGACGGGGTATACCGGGAATTTCAATGGTGTTAAGCAATTTTATATCCGGAACACAGATGATGTTTCGGGTTTTGTACCTTCTGTGCCATTTATCCTGTTATTTGGTTTTGCCGGCGTTTCCGATAAAACCGGAACCGTTGATCCTACACCGGTACCGGCGGTTCCCAACCTGGTGGTTACACCGTTCAAAGCCGTTGGGGTAGGGGATCATTCCACTGCAGGCGGCCGCTTTTCATTCACCGGATGGCCAATGGGAGCTGTAAACGGTTCTGATACATTCAGTGGATTTCTGGATGAAGGCCGGTACTATGAAGTAACCATTGCTCCATCCGCCGGGTTTGCGATGCATCTTTTCAGGATAACATTTACCATGCGACGCTCCGCAACCGGTGTGCGGCAGCTGGTGATTCGTTCCGGCCTGGATGGTTTTAAGACGAATCTGGTGGTATCTGCTCCCGCAGGGAATGCGAATGTGCAGATAACGCCTGCCCGCGTATTACAGGTAAATGATGCCTCAACAGCCGATAACGAAGGATGTACGGTAACGATGGGCGCTGAATTTACAAACCTTGATAAACCGGTTGCCATCCGCTTTTATGGTTTCAACAGCGAGGCCGGAGGCGGTACGTTTAGCATCGATGATGTACAGATAACAGGAAGTGTCCGGTAGATGCTCCCGGAGCTGGGGCAATGTAAAATATGGAATAATCAATTTGGAACGTAGAAGGAATGATTTATCTGGCGATCCGGGCCACAGAGCAGTAACGGAACCTTCACTTTTACATTTAACATTCCGCATTGGTTATTTTAAATTCCTTCAAGGCGGGGGAAATGTAAAATATAGAATAACCAATTTAGAATGTAGAAAGAGCGATTTACCTGACGATCCGGGCCACAGAGCAGTAACGGAACCTTCACTTCTACATTTAACATTCTGCATTGGTTATTTTAAATTCCTTCAAGGCTGGGGAAATGTAAAATATGGAATAACCAATTTAGAAGGTAGAAGGAATGATTTATCTGACGATCCGGATCATAGAGCAATAACGGGATCTTCACTTCTACATTTAACATTCTGCATTGGTTATTTTAAATTCCTACCCTCCCTGCTTCCGCAGGTATTTGGTAAGGATCACAATGGTTTGGCCTTCGATCTTTCCTTCAATCTGCCCCGTATTATCTTCTACAAGGCGGATGTTTTTTACAACGGTCCCCATTTTGGCATTCAGCGTTGAGCCTTTTACATCCAGACTTTTGATAAGCACAACAGTGTCGCCGTTTTGCAAAACATGGCCATTGCTGTCTTTATGCAGGTCAACCGTGCCGTCGTCTTCATGATCGCCGGTTGCTTTTGCCCATGCCAGCGTTTCGTCATCCAGATAAAGCATGTCCAGGTTCTCGGCCGCCCAGCTTTCATTCCGGAGGCGGTTTAGCATCCGCCAGGCCGTTACCTGTACGGCAGGTACTTCGCTCCACATCGTTTCAGAAAGACAATACCAGTGCCCCGCATCCAGCGCTTCCTTTTTATCGATCTGCGCCACACACTTGCTGCAGATAAAGATCGTTTGATCCGCATTGTTTTGCGTTTGGGGAGCTACTTCATATGCGTTTACGGCTGCGGTACTTTTACAAAGTTCGCAGCCATTTTTGCTTCTTTCAGCGGATTCGTTTGCCATACCTGATTTTTGCCGGCAAATGTAGGGTTATTTATCAAATGACGGGCGCGGACTTCCAGGCCGGCGGAGCACTCTTGAGGCATCTTCAAAGAATAAAATCCATAAACCCGCAGAAACCGCGTACCTTTGCAACCTTTATGTTATTCCGGCCCTGAATTTTTTGCACCCTCCTCCATGCAAAATCCGGTAGCTGTTTAACGTAATGCGGTATCGTATCTTCATTTTTTGTTGCTGGCGCTACCTGATTTATTCATCTTAATTTTATTCAATTGTCGTTTCATACATTACAACTTATAGATCCCCTTCTTAAGGCATTAAGCAATGAGGGGTATACAACACCCACACCGGTACAGGAAAAATCGATACCGGTAATTTTACAAAGAAGAGACCTGCTTGCCTGCGCGCAAACAGGTACCGGTAAAACAGCATCCTTCGCCCTGCCGTTATTGCAATTGCTGTACAGCCAAGAGCAGGCCGCTTCCCGCCAGCCAAAGGTTTTGGTGCTGGTGCCTACAAGGGAACTGGCGTTGCAGGTGGCAGAGAGTTTTGCGGCGTATGGTAAGTACCTTCCGCTAAAACAGGTAGTGATCTTTGGCGGTGTTTCGCAACACAACCAGGTAAGGGCATTACAGCAGCCGGTAGATGTGTTAATTGCAACGCCCGGCCGTTTGCTCGACCTCATCAGCCAGGGCTATCCCCTCGTAAAAGAAATTCAGTACCTGGTACTGGATGAAGCAGACCGTATGCTGGATATGGGATTTATACATGACGTAAAAAAGATCCTTGCGCGCCTGCCGCAGGAACGTCAGACCATCTTTTTTTCAGCTACGATGCCGCCGGAGGTGCAAAAGCTTTCAGATTCCTTACTGAAACACCCCGTAAAAATAGAAATTACTCCACCGGCAACAACCGTAGATAAGATACAGCAGTCTGTATACCATACGGAAAAATCGGCTAAGCCGGCATTGCTTTTACATGTGCTAAAGGATTTTGCTGCGGAATCCACACTGGTTTTTGCAAGAACAAAGTATGGTGCAGATAAGATCGCCAAAGGCCTGAACCGTGCGGGGATTAGCGCGGCCGCCATACATGGCAACAAGTCTCAAAACGCCCGGCAGGCCGCACTCGGGAACTTTAAAACCGGAAAGATAAGCGTGCTGGTTGCCACAGATATCGCAGCCAGGGGTATTGATGTGGATGGTATGGGCTGTGTAATCAATTATGAATTACCCAATGTGCCGGAAACCTATGTACACCGCATTGGCCGTACCGGAAGAGCGGGAGCCAGCGGCATTGCCGTATCGTTTTGTGATGCGGAGGAACAACCCTATTTAAAAGATATTCAAAAGCTGATCAATAAGACCATTCCTGTTATAAAGGACCATCCCTTCGAGGCGGCAAACGTACCAACGGCCATTGCTCCCAAACCTGCCTCACAGGTGCCGGCTGAAAAGCGGAATCAGCACTGGAAGCATGGAAAAACGAAACACTTTCATAACCGGAATAAAAAAGAAGGGCACAAGAAAGCGGAACGGCAAGGCAACCCGGTAAACAGGTAAGCATCGCTTCTTTTGCAAGTATGCCGGGGGTAGCGCTATGCGGCTGAGGGAATACGTTTCTTCATCAGATCAATGGCCTGCTCCCGGCTTTCAAATATCCTGTGAAAATTAACCAGCTTCGTTGCCTGTTATACGGCCGGACCATCAGGAAATAAAACACGTGGGGCCATGAATGCAGCCAAATACGAAGATGCGCTGCCGGGCCAACGCATCCTGTCTGATTAAAACTCCTGTACATATCTGTATAATGCATTCCCGGTCTTAAATGATGGATAAGGGCACACCCATCATTCCGGCGGTATGGTTATATGATAGAACGTTTGGATGCCAATAATCGAATTGGCTGACAAATACTTCCGGGTCGTTATTTTCAATGAAAAGCATTACCGAACTATTTACGGCAATGGTTGTTATATATCTGTATACAGCTAACCTGTTCGTTCTGCAGGTTGTTTTACGTTTGCAGCGCCTGTATCAGGGTTTAGAATGACTCATTCGCTTTAAATTATTAAAATGCCCAATGCACATCGTTCTTTGCAAACCGTTACGGTTTTTCTTAAAAATGTTAAAATAAGTGCTGCTCATATCTGTTTTACAGGAGATGCGATCGCTTTGCTGGGTAAGTATACGGCCAGGGACGGCGTGTTACACCTGGATGACTGGCATTGGCATAAGGAACAAAGAGGCGGGGCTGTTTTTTATATTATTACAAATCTCAAACAACTAAAACCGTAGTCATTAAAAGGCCGGCTTCACGATGTACAATATTTAACAGAAGCTGTCGGAAAAAAATGGTATATTCAGCAACGGTTAATTACTCCACTGATTGTTCTACTGTTTTAGTAAGGCAACCGTATAGTAGCCCGGGCTTGTGCTTCGGCTTACTTAAAACAACAACAAATGAAATTTTCTTCAGTCATTACCGGGTCCGGGGCGTATATACCCGGGGATGTACGCAGGAATGATGATTTTAAAGACCATGCTTTTTTTGAGCCATCCGGAATGCCGCTAACAACCGTAACGGGCGTTATCATTGATAAATTTAAAGCGATTACGGGTATCAGCGAACGGCGCTATGCTCCGGAACACATCAATACTTCCGATATGGCCGCCGCCGCCGGATGGCAGGCATTATTGAACAGTGGCATCGATCCCGAAACACTGGATCAGATAGTGGTTGCACACAATTTTGGAGATGTTACCTACGGAACGGTGCAGTCGCAGAATGTACCCACACTTGCCAGTAATGTAAAGCATATACTGGGCATCAGCCGGCCGGAGTGTATTGCCTACGATGTACTGGTGGGATGTCCGGGATGGCTGCATGCCGTTATCCAATCCCATGCCTGGTTCACCGCAGGAATGGCTCAGAAAGTATTGTTGATCGGCGCAGAAACATTGTCGCGTGTAATTGATACAGCTGACCGCGACAGCATGATCTTTTCCGATGGCGCCGGGGCGGTTGTAATGGAATACAAACTTTCAACTGACGAAGGGGCGGGCATATTGAGTTGCTGCGCGCAAACCCATAGTACGGAGGAAGCGGATTATATAAACATGGGTGAAAGTTACAGGCAGAACGGAAGCAATACCCTGTTCATTAAAATGAAAGGACGGAAGGTGTATGAATATGCATTGAAGCATGTTCCGGCTGCAATGAAAGCATGTCTTGATAAAAGCGGTGTTGCTGTCAACGAAGTAAAAAAGATCCTTATTCATCAGGCCAATGAAAAAATGGACGAGGAAATTGTAAAGCGGCTTTACGATCTTTATGATGCCGTTCCTCCCCGGGATGTAATGCCCATGAGCATTCAGTGGCTGGGCAACAGTTCGGTAGCCACAATTCCTACCTTATATCATTTGATACGAAGTAATAAACTGGAGGGGCATTCCATTTCAAAAGGGGATGTTATCCTCTTTGCTTCGGTGGGCGCAGGAATGAATATCAATGCGGTTTGTTACCGGGCCTGATGCAGGCAATTCCCATTTATGTACGATTGCGTGAGGCCGGTGTAAATGCAGCAAATAAATGCCGGCAGGTACTGATTACCCCTTGGTATGTTACAAATCCGGTGCGCCCTGAAGCACTACCTTCAACCGCTGTTTCAAACGGATAGCCCAGTTGTACAAACCGGCAATACCTGGTGTGTATTGTAAATTGGTTACCGGTCTATTCAGAAATAAAAACATGCCACCGGAGCCAGTTGAAAACCGACAGCTCACTTTTAGCCTCCTCCGGAATACCGGAGTGAATTTTTTGTTCAATGATCTTTCCCTCACGTAACGTAAAGCGATCGGAAAGTGAAGCATAAAAATTTATAAGGAACAGTACCTGATCCCCGTTGTTTTTATCAAAGCTTCTGCGGCTGGGTTGTCCTTTAAAAACGTGTTCGCTACTGCTCCAACTGTAATGTTTATGTGCCAGGTCTTGTTTTTGAAAATGCATGACATTCTTTTTAAATGTTAATAATGATCATCTCCGGGCCGGTCTTTAAAACAGTAAGCGCGGTGGGTTTTAACTTAAGCGGATTGTTTGCAATATGCCCTTTTTATCAAAGGAACCTGGTTAATGCCGGGTATAGGTTCACAACCTTGACAGGTTCTGTCAAACACTTCAACCTACTATCATCAGGCATTCCGGAAACCTGATCATTCACGTATATTGATTTGGCTCAAAACAGAAAGAGGAGAATAGTATACAATAGCATCAGAACGCTTTCAATCAAGCCAGGATGATTCTTCTATGTATTATGAAGATAAGCCTTTTATTTCATAGTTCCATAAAAATTATTTAGGAAGGATAACCCGCTGCAATACGGGTATCCGGTTGTTGGGTTAATAGCATTCATCGCATTTAACCGGTATGCTAACAAGCTGGGGGTAACAGTGTTAGGGGCAGAAATGAAACAAAAGAGGCAATATGCGCCTTTATCCGTATCTTTGCACGGTTAATTTGAGTCACTGCTCTATTATAAGCACTTGCTTTTCGGCTTTACCGCTTTATATATTTTGCCTTTTCTCGAATCTTTTATCACCGTATTAAAATTAAAACAATGAACATTTTTGTGTCCAATCTTGGGTACAGTTTCAGTACTGAAGACCTTACTGAATTATTTGCAACCTACGGGCCTGTAGAATCCGCCCGTGTAATCACCGACAAATTTACCAAACAAAGCAGGGGCTTTGGCTTTGTGGAAATGCCTGATGAAGCTGCCGCTACAAAAGCAATTAAAGACTTAAATGGTACCATGCAGGACGGACGCTCCATTAAGGTAATGGAAGCCCGCCCGAAAGAAGAAAAGAGCAGCTATTCCAACCGGTGGTAAAAATGAAATGCCGGTTCTGTAGTTAAAAACACTAAAAAGAAAAATTTATGGACGTACAAGCAATAGAAAAATTTTTAACCTCGGCTACAAAAAATACCGGGGCAGTAAATATTCACTTTAAAGACCGCTCTACCGTAACCGGCATTTTTATCAACTCGCGCGACTATGACGAATTGAAGGCTAAAAACTTCTGGCGGGTTGTGAGTTCAAAAAACGTACAACTATGGGAGCGCACCGGGGATGTAAACCTGTCCCGCTTATTTAGCGGATCGGGGTTCACCCGTCTGAGTGCTGCCGCAAAATAGGATGCTATAACAACGACCACATCATTTATTCATTTAAAACAATCGAATGGGAGAAACCTGGAACAAAAGAGAAAGAGAACAAAAAAAGCGAAACGCTAAAAAACAAAAAGAAGAACGGAAACAGGAACGTAAGGAGCATGCCGGAAAGGCCAAGGGGCTGGATGATATGCTGGCTTATGTAGATGAATACGGCAATCTGTCGGCAACACCGCCGCCTGAACGAAAAGCTGTAAAGATCGACAACATACCTCCTGTGGTGGCCAATAGCCGTGAGCTGAATGCTATTGATGACACCCGCAAGGGAGTGGTTACTTTTTACGACAGCAATAAAGGATATGGATTTATAAAAGACAGCACTACAGGGGAAAGTATCTTTGTGCATGTAAACTCCACATCAGTACAACTGAAAGAGCAATTGAAAGTTGCTTTTGAGGTGCAGAAGGGCCCCAAGGGCATGGTAGCTGTAAATGTAACGGCGGCCTAAGAGCAGGCGCAGAACCTGCAATGCCCGGCCAAAAGAATAGCCGCATTACAATGCCGGCTATCTGCTGTAGGTCTGGCCAAAAAATAATATAATGCTTCTAAACCGGAAGCAGCGGGGAGACTACTGCCGTCTAAACGTTTACAACGGCCTTTACGCCTTAACATACCAGAAAGGCAAGCTGTTTCAACGCCGGCCTTTCCACGTGTAATGCCGGTTATCGCCTGATTTGAAGAACCGTTTTTGCTTTCCGATACCAGGGAAGCATTTTTTTTATTATATTTTATTTTCATTAGAAAGTTCCTCCGGCTCGCCTTTTTGCTGATAATTGGCAACGGTGGCCAACAGCTCGCTCCGGTACTGGTAGATCTCATCCAGTGAGGTTAATAGTTTTTTCTCCCCGTTGTCTTTACCGTTATGAAACAGTTCCAGGTACTTTTTGGAAAAATTAAAATGCAGCCGGGCCAGCGGTTTCCGGTTGTTGTCGTCCAGTAAAATACCAAAATAGGATTGTGTATCCCTGAAGGCGATCCTGGCGGCAGGCACCACTTCTCTCAAAATAGCCTTAATGATCTGTGCACCTTCTGTTTCCTCTTCGGTGGTAATAAATTTCGGAGCTTCGGTATTCCCATCTACGGAAGGCACTTCGGCGTGGTCTGATTTTGACGGATTTTTTTCATTGATGTTTAAGGCACTCTTCAGCCTGGAATTGATGGACTCATTGATCGTGTTGGACAGGGCTCTCCGGGCATACTCCTTAAAACCGGCCAGCCGGGATGCGGTCAGCGGTTTTTCATAAAAGCGGTTGACCAGAAGCTTCACCAGTTCATCCGATGGCTCCTGGAGCTCTTTTTCAAACTCATTACGGATGGCCTTTATATACTTTAAGTCCTCTGCAGAATCCAGGATGCCTGTGAAGTCGTAACCCTGTTTGGTGAACTTTTCGAGCAGCTTGATGCTGGAGTCTTTCAGGTTGGCCAGCTCCAGGGTAAAAAAGGGTTTGTCATCCATAATGTTCGGACGCTCCAGGTCTGCATAGAAATTATAGACCAACCCGTTGGTGAGCACTCCAAACCTCGACTTGGATACATGAAAGTACCGGTGCAGCTGGGAGTTGTGCGCATCTGCATGCTCTTTCCAGTGCTTGCACTCAATGATCAGCACCGGTTCGCCATCTTTTTTAATCACATAATCGATCTTTTCACCCTTCTTGGTACCGATGTCGCAAATGCATTCAGGGATCACTTCCGTTGGATTGAAAATGTCGTAACCAATAGCCTGGATGAAGGGCATCACAAAGGCATTCTTCGTAGCTTCTTCCGTATGGATCTGTTCCTTTAACGCATCTACCCGCTGATGTAGCTGCTCCAGCTTCAGTTTTAAATCGTTCTCCATTTTATGACAGTTGTTTTATAAATATGAATGGTAAAAAATAAAAAGAGTCTGTTACATTGCATATTCCTTCTGCTGCTAAGGTAGAATGCGATACCGGCGTCAATTACGGGAATCCGTAAACAGGCGATTTATTTTTGAAGAAAGCATTTATGCAAAAAGCAGGCAATGCATTGCGCGGCCTGGTTCTACAGCATTCCCGTTGTAGTATCAGCTGAATGTTTTTAACGGTGCCGCCATTCCCAGGGAGCCACGGGCTTTTCATCTGCCCAAAGCCCTTTCCGGTGTAACCGGGCAGCTGCTTCCAGTGCCGCATATCCGGCATCAGTGGAGTACTTTTTAAAGTGCCAGGCCAGTCCATTGCGCACCAGTTCCTGGTTAAGATTGCTTCCGTCCTCCAGCATCACCTCTGCAATTAGCCGTTTGTTCCGGTCGTATTTGTAATGATGCAGCAGGAGTACATATTTTCCAAAGCAGCGGTCGGAAACAAATTGTTTGGCACGGCTTCCGAAGGGCTGCTTCTTTTCCGGGCAGTCGATATGTGCAAGTCGTACCACCTGTTCGCTGCCATCCATTAACACTACAAAGGTGTCGCCATCTTTTACACCGGTTACCTTATAAGCGTTTCCGGCATGGGGCATCACTTTGTGATACGGGTTGCCCGATAGCCCGTTGCATCCCGCTAAAAACAGCAAAAGCACCGTGGTATACCAATGAATCATATGATTATGCGTGTTATGTGCCATACAAACATACACGAGTACCGGCAGTTGAGCGGGGTGCAGCCATGCCTGAATTAAAAGCAGGTGCCCGGGTAAGATTCCTACTGCTTCAGGGGGCGTATATGGGTTTCATACATATGTTCGGTTAATGGTTTCAGCGATTTTTCTGTATACACCGGATGGTCGCCCTTCCTGGTATAATACTCAATGCCACCGTTGAGCCGTATATAAGATACCCGGTTAATACCGGCTTCCGTAATGGTATCCGGCCGGGTTATTTTTTTAAAATGGAACAGTTTCTCCGTATCCATCGGAATAACCAGCGACCCGTATACTTTTTGATCGCAGGATACAGGCTGGTAATGATCGCCGGCCCAGTACATACAGGCCCCTGCATCCGAAAAGCCTTCCTTTATATACTTATAAACAGGCAAACTGGCAGATACAAGGGCTGCTGCCGCCAGCGGGATGGTTATGGCTTTAAAATGGAATTTAGATTTGGCGGGGGCTTGCCCGGTTGTTGAAAACATCATGGATCTGCCGTTCACCGCTGCAGCGGCCGCTGTGGTTGCAGTGTCGGGCGCGGGTACATCGGCTTCGCCGGTATCTTCCGGGGGCGCTGCGGCGGAAATCGTTGTTTGCTCCCCATCGGGGAATGCTTCGTTCTGTTTTTCTTCGGGAAACGGGTCTGTGATAAAGGCTTCTTCCGTTTTGTTGGCCCCCTTTTTTTTCCATTGGTCCAAAGGCCTGGGTTCAAAACTGATCAGCCAGGCCAGCAGTTCAATATTTTTATGGCTGGTTTCAATTGCCGGGTCATCTAAAAAATTAATCAGGGGCCTGAACTTATGGATACCGAAATTTTCAATGACATGCCGGTAGTTTTTCTGATCCACTTGCGTTCCAAAAAATGTCCGCAAGGTCTGCTCGTCTTTCAGCTCCAATTGTTCCGAACATACGATCAGGCATTCATCTCTTAATAGAGCAGGGGTAGGAACACTAAGGTTGGACGACAGTTTGCCGGCGGCTTTTTTTTGCGCGTAGTACTGTAGTATCTGGTCTATGTAGTCCTTGTAATACATATTACAAAGATTGTGCGCTAATCATGCCGAAGTTTACGGGATCCCGTAAAAGTGTCGGTGGCAGGTTATTTCAACCCGGATGTAAGGATCTGCGGCAAATGCTGAGGATCTTCCCTGGTCCGGCATACTCCGGGTACACAGCAAGCTGAGTTATTGCTTACGTACGGGTTAAAGATGCCGGAGAAGGAATCTTAGGAAGCTTTCATTTGCTCAACGGCTTTCCACCCTTCCGGTGTTATGCCCATGATTTCCGTAACCACACCCAGTAGTTGGTAAGTGTCAAAGAATGCCATCCGTGCAATGGGGTGCGCTACTTCGCTGATAATCGTTTGTCCCTGTTTGCGCAGCGCACCGGTAACCTGCTCAAAACCTTCTACCGGCAGCCGGTAAGCCAGGTGCTGAATACCACCTGCCGGGCATCGGGCCAGGTAATCATGAAACATGCTTTGACCGGAAAGCGGTTGCACCAGTTCAATAAACGTACCTCCGTTATAGGTTTGTGTGGTCAGCCATTCCCCGGCTACCACCCGGTTATAATAGGTCATTCCAAGGTCCTGTGCCCGCACCTGTTGAACGGGAGGAAAACCGGCAACACCCAAGGTGCCTGTCAGCATTGTAACGGCGGCCTGGATGTTGGGAACCACCCAGCCTATCTGCGCCAGTTCAAGCCCTGCGATAGGATTGTGTGTACTGTTCATAATTGTTTCTTTTTAATGAGGTAAAGTTAGCATGCAGCATGTTCCCGTTGCAGGGGTATTTATGCCAGTATGCGGGCGGCTTGCGGCGCTTTTTCCCGGTGCACCATAAGCGCCCCCTGGAAACCCGGTGAAATGGCCTTGCTGCGCCACTCACCGGTTTTTTTTTGGGGTGTTACCGGTTTAGAAGATAAAAATTTGCAAACCCGGGGATAGTTAATTATCTTTATCATCAAGATAATTAATCATCAAGATATATGCAGGCATCAACAACCGAAAGTTTAAGCGACCTGGGAAGAGAGATTTCCGATGTAACCATACGCATGCACGAGGCTATTGCCCGGAGGGCCGGTCTTACAGGTGTGGATCACAAATATCTCAGTCTTATTCTGCGGCAGGGGCCGCTTACTGCAGGGGAATTATCCCACCGCACCGGTCTTACCACGGGAGCGGTAACCGCCATGATCGATCGGTTGGAGCACCGGAAGCTGGTAAGCCGTGTGCTGGACAAAACCGACCGGCGAAAGGTCCTGATCGTTGCCAATAAAACAAAGGCCAATAAACTGTTTGAACCATCCGGTCACCGGTTGAAATCAGAAGTAGAAAAATTGATTTCAACCTACAGTAAGAAGGAAGTGCAGCTGATTGCCGGTTATCTCCGCGCATCGATCGGGATCATACAGACATTCACCAGCGAGCTTAACAAAGAATCCGAATAGCGCTGGCAACATTTTTAAAAACTACTATAATGAGCAACATTCATACAGAATATTTATCAAGGGCCGAGGGCTGGTTATTGGTAACCATCCTGGCCTATTTTTTACTAAACGGAGCGCAGCTTTTCGAAACAGCGGTACTGGTTCCCAAATGGACGGCAGCCCCGCCACATTCGTTTCAATACTTTAAAGCGCCTTACGGGGCAGACCTCAAAACCTTCTGGATCATTGCGCACTCAATCCATGAAATCACATTTATACTGGCCATGGTTTTTTGCTGGAAAATAGATCCTGTAAGAAATAGTCTCCTGGTTCTGTTTGCCCTGCACGTTGCATTGCGGGTATGGACCCTTGCTTATTTTGCGCCCAATATTATCGAGTTCCAGGCCATTGCAAATGGCAAAGCCTTCCATATCGATTTGCTAAGCCGCACGCGGCAATGGCGAACACTCAATTATATCCGCGTTGGGGCTTTCATAGCAATATCATTCGGTCTCATTCCGCTGCTGGTAAAACTGGCCGGTTTAAAAAACGGGTGAGCCTTTTTATTTCCCCAACGGTTGTGCATATGGCAGCTTCGTTGTGTCACTCACTTCAGCACCACAATACCTGTGGTCTCCCCGGTGCCGGGCGCATCTATTGAATAAATCCTTTTCTTTGCCGGTATATGGCTGATCCGTTTATATCCAAGGCGTTTCTCATCGGCGATCGTCGCCTGGAAATTTTTATGCCTCCGCCGGATGTTGTACAACAGGCATATATACATAATAAAAATGCGGCCTATTGGGCGCAGGTATGGCCGGCTGCCGTTGGCCTTTGTATATTCTTACAGCAGCATCCGCAATATATAACCGGTCAAAAAGTGCTGGAACTGGCTGCGGGTCTGGGCTTGCCGGGGTTGTACGCGGCCTCACTGGCCAGGCGGGTAACCATCAGCGATAAAGAAGCCCTTGCCGGCAGTTATGTAAAAAGATCGGCAACGCACTTACAACTGAACAATGTAACAGTTGAGGCCCTGGATTGGAAGGATGCCATTGCACAGCCATTGCCCGATGTGGTGTTGCTCAGCGATGTAAACTACGCGCCGGAGGTATTTGCGGAACTAAAAAAAGTGATCGGCCACTTTCTGCAACAGGCCGTTACAGTAATCATCAGCACGCCGCAACGGCTGGTGGCAAAACCATTTATTACAACCCTGCTCCCTTATGCGGCGGTGCAATGGAGCACTGCTGTAGCCCTTGATAACCGGGAAGCCGATGTAAGCGTTTTTGTATTAACCGGGCAGCAGCCGTGAGCGGTTTTATGATTGCGGGTTCGAAATATTCAGGATCATATACAGTTCCCATTTCAGTAATGGCACAAAAATAAATCCTTAAAGCGGGTGGATCGTACCGGTGAAGAGGTTAAAGGCGCTCAGTGATGGGGCATATCTGTGCAGCAAAATTACAGCCCGCGGCCGGTTGCGCGAATGTACCGTTTGTCAAAAAAGAAAACCAGCATTACCGTCAGGCTCCGTTTCCACACGCTTCAGTACACGGTTCCTGCACTTCATCGCAATAGATTTGTCAAAAGCCGCCCGGGAACTGAGTTTTGTGCGATCAAACAAAAGTAATAATTAAGATGAACCCGCTGCTGAAGAGACCCCTGCAACGATTTTTAAAGGCAACGTTTTTACAAAGCCTGGTATTTTCCCTGCCTGTGTATGCAGGCCTGCGCCTGGTATTTTATGGAATGGATTTTAGTCTGCTGGAGGACCTGCGCATCCTGTGCAACTATATCGGTACCGGCTGGCTGCTGACTACCCTGCCCGCCCTTGCGGGCGTACCGTTCCTGCGCTGGACAAAACTGTTTATGAAAAGCCGGGTACAAAAAAGCCGGCGCACCTGGGTACAAACCGCATTGGTAGTGCTGCTGCTGGCAGGGTTTTTATACAGCTGCCAGGCACAGCCTGCCGGCACGCAGCGGCAATCGGGCACCGGGCTGGTAACCCAATGGAAGGGAATTACCGCTACTAAAAGCCGTGTGGTTATGAATAAGGAAGTATTGGGGCATCATGATATTCCCCTGGGCGAATCCTTTGAGATCATCAACACCGGTGTAAAAGGTCTGGTAGCAAAGGGTGGCAAAGTTTCTGTAGGCTGTGCGCTTACTATAACCGATCTTAAAGGAACGGTATTGATGGCTGAGCAGGACCTGTTTGCCGGCGCGGATATTTTTGACGCCCGCCAGCTGGATTATTTGCGCTGTACCGTTAACACCGGTAAACCGATGAATTGGGAGCAGACGTATAAAGTACAGGTACGGTTCTGGGATAAGTTTGGTAAGGGGGGGCTGACCAATACACTGATGATCCGGATCATTGATCTGCCCTGAGGCTAACCGTTGCTTCACTGGTTTTATGACCGGCAATGCTTTTATACAACCCCTTAACCGTAAGGCAATTGGTAAGCGTTATAAATTTCAATAATAACTTTTGGCATCCGGAGCATGGTTTTTTACAGTTCATGCATATTCATTACCGGAGGGCCCTGTTTCATCTTTTTTTTGCGCAAAAATTACCAGAAGATGAAAAAATGGATACGCCCCCTTTATACCATGCTGACGACTTTTGTGGGAATGGCATTGCTGCTGAACGCATGTAAAAAGGATCCGGTAAAAAATGAGGGAAACCATGTTACAGTGGTCCCTGCTGTACAACCAAAAGGAACCAGCACCGGTGCTGCCGTTACCAAAACCATTGGTCCTGCCGGCGGCACCCTGCAATCCGGTAACGGGGCGCTTACCATCACTATTCCGCAAGGAGCGTTAAGCGCGGAAACGCTCATTGGCATCGAACCGGTTACCAATACCAACGTGGCGGGCATTGGCGGTTCTTACCGTTTAACACCACATGGGCAGCAATTTGCAAAACCGGTTATGCTTACCTGTTCCTGGGCAGCCAATGCAGACTCGGCCGGGCTCTTGCAAACCCTGGGCATGGCTTTTCAGGAAGATGATGGAGTATGGAAGTTTGTGGGAGCCAACAATTCGAATCTGGCTCAGAAAACAGTGAGTTTTAATACCACGCATTTCAGCGACTGGTCGCTCATGAACCGGCTTTCCTTAGCGCCGTATTATGCCGAACTGGAAACCGGTCAAAAGCAAACCATCAGGGCGCTTGTTTTTACGGATATTATCACAAACGATCTGCTGGCGCCACTCGCCAATGATCCGGACGGGCCTTACTATGAACGGGGATATCCGGTTGGCAACCCGGTGCCGTTGCCATCTAAATTTATCAAAAGCTGGGAGCTGAACGGTCCGGGAAAAATAACCAACGCAACCGCTAATGCAGTGGAATACCAGGCGCCGCAATCGGTAAACGGGTCTGCAACGGCCACCATTACCGTGGAACTGAATGCTCCGGTGACCGGAAAGTTTATGCTGCTCTCTACACTAAAGATCAGCAGTGATGAATGGGTTGAACTGAGTATAGGCGGCGGCGCGGTGACGCGCTTCCCGGGTACGGCAATAAAGGCCGGAACTATTTATATGCTTTCCAACGAGGAAGACGAAGGCGGCGGATATTTTTTATTAACCTGGCCCGGTGAAGTGGGCAGCTATGCCTGGGACCTGGAAAACCAGGGAACGCATTTTCATTTTCAAACACCGCAAACAACCTATATGAGCAAATACATTGAGGATTCAAAAAGCCCGCTGAAACCCAGCGGCGGAAATGTAACCATTACAAAACTGGCCAACGGCAGGGTAGAAGGCAATTTTACCGTAACCAATGCCGGTTATGGGCCCACATTGATGCAAAAGACCAGTGCCCAGGGGCGGTTTAAAACAAAAGTATTTATTCCCCAATAATTATAACGGAACCCTTATTAATTGCTTATCACCGCCCGGAGGGGCGGTTTTTTTTGTCTATTTTATGTGCCTGCCCTTGCTGAGCCTGCACGTTCCGGAAGGATCCTGTATCAGAAAAAGGCAATCTCCCACGTAAGCCTCCCGGCTGATAAACGGCTGTAGGCGTTGCCAAATACAACGGATAGGGATTCGTTGGTTTGGATACCGCTGCTGTTATTAATCAGGCATATTGTTTGTGCCCTTTTACGGGAGACCTGATTTTTTAATAAAACACTTGTATCATGGAAACAGCTGGAAATCACCTGGCGGAATTGCTGAATCGCTGTGCCGCGGCCTGCGATCATTGTGCAGCCGCCTGTTTGCGGGAAGAAATGGTAGAACACCTGGCCGATTGTATCCGGACGGATATTGCCTGTGCCTCTGTTTGCCGGACCACGGCACAATTGCTGGAATTGGGTGTTGGCGAGCAAAACGCCTTATTGCTCTGTGCAGAGGTATGTAAGTTATGTGCAGATGAGTGTAACAAACATGAGCATGACCATTGCCGGGCCTGTGCTGAAATCTGCAACGAATGCGCGGTGGAATGCGGTCAGTCGGCCGTTGCATAACGGTGTTGAAATTTTTCCCCGATCTGCGTATCTTACTGCCTAAAAGCATCTATGAAGCAAAGAGGATGGATGATTTGGGCCATAATTATGATCATGTTATATAGTTGCAATGAATCCACCGGTAGTGGCAGCTATCCCCTTACCCCGCCCGAACAGGCTATATGCGATCGTTTGCACCTGAACCCGGGGATCATACAGGCGTTGCGGCAATACAGCCAGGTTCCTGTAGAAGCGTTTCATTATTCGCTCGGAAAAATGCATTCCGGCGATACAGTAACGGAGCTGGATCCCATCCGGCTGCTGGGCATTATTTTTAATGAAACAGAAGATAACGCCTACGAGCTGATCTATAAATTAAAGGACAGCCTGCATAACAAGGGCTATACGATCTTTAAAGTGGAGCTGACAGGAGAGGCCGGCAACTGGAAGCACAGTGTGGGGATTGTTAAGGAAACAGATCCATATCGCATCCTTAAGCAAATGGCAACGGCCGGTATTAACTATGATATTACAAACGACAGCCTGATAACGATCATTAAAGACCTGGATAAAAAATACCAGCTGGAACTGATCGGGGCCTCCGGCGATTACTGTGAGTTCATCATTCACCGCCCGCCGGCAGACTGGACCCAACTGGCAAAGGAAGTATATGCCATTTGCCCGGACACGGTTGACCAGGGGGTGGGTTCTGTAGAGGAGCTGGCACGGGAACTAAAGCAAAACCGGCGGTTGTATTTCTGGTGGGATTAGTATGTATTGGATTTGTAAGGCCGGTATATCCGGCGCATCAGAACGGTGTTGCACAGCATCGTTTTTTTTACGAGTATTGCAGTTTAAGAACGCGTATGATACCACAGCAACATGAACTGGAACTACGTATTGCCACTGCTGCGGATGCGGCCGGCATCTGGCAGCTGTTGCAGCAGGCAATTGAAAAAAGAAAGCAGGAAGGCAGCACCCAGTGGCAGGATGGGTATCCCAACCCCGACGTAGTGGCAAAGGATATTGAAAACGGATATGGATATGTTTGTACCGATGAAACCGGCGCTGTTACAGGGTATACGGCGCTGATCTTTGATGGGGAACCGGCTTATGAAGCGCTGGAGGGGAAATGGCTTACCGATCGCCCCTATGCCGTCATTCACCGGCTGGCAACGGCAACCGGGCAAAAGGCAGTAAAAGGATTGGGTACGCGGATCATGACTGCGGTGGAAACGGTTTGCCGGCAACAGGGCATTTTCAGTATCAGGGCCGATACCAATTTTGATAATACCGGTATGCTGCGGGTATTTGAAAAACTGGGATATACCTATTGCGGGGAAGTGTATTTCCGCGGGGCCGCCCGTAAGGCCTTTGAAAAAAAGCTGGACACGGAATAGGCCTTTTATATCTGGATAATAAAATTGAAGCCTGTATTACGATTAATACTGGTAAAGCAGTGGCTGAGACCATCCATTCAGATTAAAGGACACCTTATGGGCGCCGGCAACCCGCAGTGGCCGGATGTTTACAGATATCTTTTTTGAAAATGCAGCGGCACATAATTCATTATTAACAAGGCGCAACTTCAGGTAACGTTGTACCGGATAAGACTCCGCAACGCGGTCCGCATCAATAATACTGGTTTCCCAGGTGCCGCCGCTGCAACCGCTGGCGCCAAATGTAATAAAGAGCGAATCCCCCAGGATGCCCGCCTTTGAAATGTTGTAATTATTGGTAATGGTAGCCTGGTATTGCTGTTCGCTGATGACTAATTCCTTTTGCAGACTGTCGTCAGCGGGCAGGGCAGTTTTCCTGTTGCAGGCGGCAACAACCATAAGAGGGAGTAATAGCAGAACGATCGGCTTCATATAGCTTGTTTTAAAGATAAAACGCAGGAGCACCCGGTTTCGCAACAGGGGCACTGGTGTTTTATAGCTAAAAACACAGATGCGGCTCAACAAGAATTTTAAATATCGCAACCGTCGTTTAACTTTAAGAAAAATAACGGTTGCAGTTAAAAAAGACATTTACAGAATATAGAACAATCTACCTGTTGCCGGTGGCAGGCGTGCTCCTGTTTGTATTACTGTATATCATTGCCACCTTTTTTTATCCGGGCGGTTCACAGGCCAACAAAAATGCCCCGGGCTTTAGCTGGCTGCACAACTACTGGTGTAATCTTTTAAACAACCAGGCGGTCAACGGGCAGCTGAATCCTGCCAAATGGTGGGCCCGGGTGGGCATGGCGGTGTTGGGGGCCACGTTTTGTATTTTCTGGTGGCAGTTTTTTTATTACACAGGTTTTTCAAAAGCAGCCCGTGCGGCAATTACAGGCTGTGGCGCAATGGCAATGGTGCTGGGTATGTTCCTTTCATCGGCTGCGCATGACGTATTGGTGATTCTTTCCAGTGTGCTGGGTTTTATTGCAATGGCTTTCACGTTTGCCGGGTTGTTCCGTTTGAAGTGGCATGGCCTCTTTCGTTTGGGCATTCTCAATATTCTTCTGGTGCTTCTCAATAACCTGTGCTACTATACGCCCTCACTGATCTACCTGCTTCCCCTGGTACAAAAGATTACGTTTTTACTATTCCTGGTGTGGGTATGCCTGATCTGTTTCCGGATGCGGAGTGCTGTAATGATGTCGTATGGCAAACCTCCGGTCGCCGGTGGCGCATGAATCGCATCTTGCCATTGAGGAACCGAAAAAATCTGCGCAGTGTTCTTGTGATTATTGGTACATGCCTTCAGATTTTCCCGATTTCGAAATTTCTTTTCCCGATTTTGAAAATCGATTCCTGTTATAAGTAACAACTTTGCTTCTTTGTTAAAGGATAAATGTTGATAACCTGTAACACCGGTCCGGGGTAAACAAGCAACTCCGGAAACCTTCTCATAATAAGCAATCAAGTGGCCGCGCGGATCTCTATCGGGGCGGCTTTTTTTTAATTGTTTGCGGGAACGGGTGCTTCCGTTTTTTTACCGGTTCAGGCCAGCAGTTATGGGACCGGCCGTTACGCCCAATGATTTTATGAAAATCGTATGCTCCATGCGGGATATTCCCGAATTCAAAATGCCCGTTATCATCCGGCATGGTTTGTTTTTTGGGGTGCAACAGTACTGCAGTTGCATTTTCCTTAGGCTGATGGCCGGCACTTCATACGCGGCCGGCTATAATACCGGACTGTTTTCCCTGGGCAAGCACGGCCGTTTTCATCGCAGAAAGCAGGAGTACAAGCGAAACAGGATCGAAAACTATGCAGTCTTTAATGGTAATTTGGTTATTACGTATTGATTAAAAAAATATTGATCAACGGGATGCAAAAATAGAAGCGGGTATTTCCGCCTGCTTACGGGACCAGGAATATTTAACCGGCATTGTTTTTTGATGATACTGGCTTATATTTATAATAGCTCTTCGAGTTTATAATTGTTCTTCGATACTTTAAATGTTGAAGAACTCCAAACTAAAACATAAGAATATGGCAGAAGCAAAACATCAACAAACCGCATTGGGCGATGTGGCTGCACGGCAGCTCGCCATTGCCACCCGAACCGTTCCGCAGATGGTCACTATTTCGCCCCGCTGGTTAACACAACTGATGAGCTGGGTGCCGGTAGAGTCGGGCGTATACCGTTTAAACAAGGTAAAAAATGCCACGCAGATCGAAGTAGATTGTTCGGCCCGGGATGAGCGGGTGCTGCCGCAGACCTTTGTGGACTATATCGAAAATCCGCGCGAATACAATCTGGCGGCGGTACAAACCATCGTGGATGTGCATACCCGCGTATCGGACCTGTACAGCAAACCCTATAATCAGATATCGGAGCAGTTGCGGCTGGCCATAGAAACCATTAAGGAACGGCAGGAAAGCGAGCTGATCAATAATGCCGGTTACGGGTTGTTGCACAGTGTTGCGGACGGTCAGCGCATCAAAACCCGCACTGGCGCTCCCACCCCCGATGACCTGGATGAGCTGATCGCCAAAGTGTGGAAAGAGCCGGGCTTCTTTTTACTGCATCCAAAGGCAATTGCTGCCTTTGGCCGGGAGTGCACCCGCAGAGGCGTGCCTCCGCCCACGGTATCTCTTTTTGGTTCGCAGTTCTTAACCTGGAGGGGCATTCCATTGATTCCATCCGATAAGCTGCCGGTTGTAGGTGGTAAAACCAAAATCATTCTTATGCGTACCGGAGAAAGCCGCCAGGGAGTGGTAGGCCTGTTTCAGCCGGGTTTACAGGGAGAGCAAACACCCGGTTTATCAGTGCGGTTCATGGGTATTAATGACCGGGCCATTGCATCTTATTTGGTTTCATTGTATTGTTCGCTGGCGGTGCTGGTCGATGATGCCATTGCCGTGCTGGACGATGTGGAAATTGACAGATACCATGAGTATAAATATTGACGACCAAACCGGGTTGCCGGATCTGGCACAACTGCAGCAGCTGGCCAATGCGTTTTTCAGGGCCGTACCGGGTGAGGTACAACCAACGGTATCGCTTCGCCCCGAAGATCATCCGAACGCAACGGCCATGGCCGGAAAAATAATGGGCAACGGGGGCCTGCCGGAGCTGACAACTGTCAGTCATGATGCCCTTGCCGGACAGTCGGGAATGGCACCTCAGCAAACGCCCGTGGTGCCGCAGCATCCTTTCAGCGGCTTGCAAACGCCCCCTTCGGCCACAGGGCTGGGTGCTTCCTCATCGGTTATAAGCTATGTGCCGCTGGCTGATCTGCCCAAAGCAGAAGAAGACCGATCCGGCCCTCAACATACCAGCGCCAACGGCGGGCGGGTACCGGCTTCCGTAGCAGGTAGCGGAGCATCGCCTTCCCACCTGGAGCAAGGGCAGCATTTCAATATCAAAGATCCCGAAACCGGCTTCCCGGATGCTAATCTTTCCGGGGCTTCCCGGCCGGCGCCGGCTGCTACGGCTTTACCACTGGAGGCGGATCAGCCCTACTGGGCCGATGTAAACGCGTTGTTAAAGCAGGTGGTTACGCCGTCGTTTGCACCACAGTTGCCGGGTTTTGATGCAGCAGTTCCTTCGTATTATTTTGGGAGCCAGCCACAGGAAAACAGTACATCGTTCCGGCAGCAGGCCGGAATACCTGCTTTTAATGCCCACCTTTTTAAAAAAGATTTTCCCATTCTGAATGAAACCGTGAACGGGAAACCGCTGGTATGGTTCGATAATGCTGCTACCACGCAAAAGCCAACGGCCGTAATGGACCGCATCACCTGGTTCTATGAACATGAAAACTCCAATATTCACCGTGCCGCACACGAACTGGCAGCACGGGCTACGGATGCTTATGAAGCGGCAAGAGAAAAAGTACGCGCATTTTTGGGAGCACGCTCGGTAAACGAAATCATCTTTGTTCGCGGCGCCACCGAGGCCATTAACCTGGTAGCCCAAAGCTGGGGTGAACAATACCTGCAAAGCGGTGATGAAATTGTAGTGAGCCACCTGGAGCACCATGCCAATATTGTACCCTGGAAGCGGCTGGCGGATAAGAAAGGACTAAAACTGCGGGTGATTCCGGTGGACGATGACGGGCAGATCCTCCTTGACGAATATGCCAAACTGCTCAACGCCAACACAAAGCTGGTGGCCTTTACCCAGGTATCCAATGCGCTGGGAACGGTAACGCCGGCGCAGCAAATGGTAGCCATGGCGCATGCGGCAGGAGCAAAAGTGCTGGTAGACGGCGCGCAGTCCGTATCGCATATGACGGTAAATATGCAGGCGCTGGATGCCGACTGGTTTGTATTTTCCGGGCACAAGGTATTTGGACCAACCGGTATCGGGGTGGTTTATGGAAAAGAAGGGTTGCTGAATGCCACCCAGCCCTGGCAGGGCGGCGGCAATATGATACAGGATGTAACCTTTGAGGAGATCCGGTATCACAATGCCCCGGGCCGTTTTGAAGCGGGTACCGGAAATATCGCGGATGCGGTAGGACTGGGAGCAGCGATTGATTATATCAGCCGGATCGGGATGGAAAATATCGGGCAATATGAGCACTTCCTGCTGGAATATGCTACAGGACTCATCAAACAGATCCCGGGCATACGCCGGATCGGAACCGCAACACATAAGGCCAGCGTACTTTCTTTTACGATGGATGGCTATAGCAATGATGAAATAGGGAAAGCATTGAACGATGAGGGTATTGCCGTAAGAACGGGGCACCATTGTGCACAACCCATTCTCCGCCGTATGGGGGTAGAAACCACGGTACGTCCCTCCCTGGCCTTTTATAACACCTGCGCCGATGTAGACCGGTTTATAGACGTGTTGTGGAAGTTGCGGAAGAAGAAATAAGCTGTGCAATAAGCTGTGCGAGACTTCAAGTCTCGCACAGCTTATTGCACAACGAAAATTCGTACCTTTGCACTCATTTTTTACCTACTATGAGTGTGAAATACAGAGAATATTCGGGTTTGAACCTGCCCTCCATAGAGCAGGAGATATTAGCAAAATGGAATGAGCAGCAGGCATTTGAAAAAAGTGTATCCCTTCGGGACGGCGCTGAATCATTTGTTTTTTATGAAGGTCCGCCCAGTGCCAACGGCATGCCCGGTATTCACCACGTTATTTCACGTACCCTCAAAGACCTGGTTTGCCGGTATAAGACCATGCAGGGCTTCCAGGTAAAACGCAAAGGTGGCTGGGATACACATGGTTTGCCGGTAGAGCTGGGCGTGGAAAAAGAACTCGGCATTACCAAGGAAGATATCGGGAAAAAAATATCTGTAGAAGAATACAACCAGAAGTGCCGGGAAGCGGTGCTCCGGTTTAAGGATAAATGGGACGACCTTACCCGTAAAATGGGCTATTGGGTAGACCTGAACGATCCGTACATTACCTTTAAGAACGAATACATCGAAACGCTTTGGTACCTGCTAAAGCAGTTGTTTAACAGGGGATTGCTGTACAAAAGCGTAAGCATTCAGCCGTATTCGCCGGCCGCGGGCACGGGCTTAAGCTCGCACGAGCTGAACCAGCCAGGCACGTATAAAGACGTAAAGGACACAAGCGCCACCGTATTGTTTAAGGCGGTGCGCAATGAAAAAAGTGCATTTTTGTTTCAGATTCCAGGTCTCAGCACTCAGCACTCAAATCTTGAATCTGAAGGCTCAGATGTATTCTTCATGGCCTGGACCACCACACCCTGGACCCTGCCTTCCAACCTGGGACTGACCGTAGGCGGCAATATCGACTATGCGCTGGTAGAAACGTTTAACCCGTATACGCATATCCCCGTAAATGTAGTGATCGCCAAAGCATTGATACCTAAATACTTTAAGGCAGAGGGCGAGAATGGTGATTTTGAAAACTATACCGCCGAAACAAAGCTGCTGCCCTGGAAGATCCTTGGGGAATTCAAAGGCAGCCAGCTGGATGGGCTGGAATACGAACAACTTCTGCCCTTTGAATCCAACTCCCCGGAAAAGATACAGGAGATCACACCCGGTGCCACTCCCTTTAAAGTAATGGTGGGCGACTTTGTAACCACTGAAGATGGAACAGGTATCGTACATACAGCCCCGGCCTTTGGTGCGGATGACTATAAAGTAGGGAAGAAAAACAATATCGGTATCCTGACCCTTGTAGACCGTGAAGGAAAATTTATTGAAGGTACCGGCGAATTCAGCGGACGCTATGTAAAAGATTATAAAGACGAGAAGGATTATGTGGATGTGAATGTAGACATCAGCGTAAAACTGAAAAAAGAAAACCGGGCCTTTAAAGTAGAAAAATACGAACACAACTACCCCCATTGCTGGCGTACGGATAAACCTGTTCTGTACTATCCGCTGGATGCCTGGTTTATTAAAACCACAGTCCTGCGCGACCGCATGGTGGAACTGAACAAAACCATCCACTGGAAACCCAAGTCAACAGGTGAAGGCCGTTTTGGCAACTGGCTGGAGAACATGGTAGACTGGAACCTGAGCCGCAGCCGTTTCTGGGGCACACCGCTGCCCATCTGGGCAACGGAGGACGGAGCGGAAATGAAATGCATCGGTTCCGTTGAAGAGCTGAACGACGAAATCCGGAAGGCCAATGAAGTGCTGGGAGGCGATGTGAATAAACATTACCTGCACGATGGCATCCTGGATCTGCACAAGCCCTATGTAGATGAGGTGGTGCTGGTGAGTGATTCCGGCAAGCCCATGCACCGGGAACCGGACCTGATCGACGTATGGTTTGATAGTGGTGCTATGCCTTATGCCCAGTGGGGACTGAATTATGAAAAATTAAAGGCGGGCGATCCCCGGCCGTTCAACCAGCCCTTTGATACCAATTTCCCAGCAGACTTTATCTGCGAAGGCGTGGATCAAACCCGCGGCTGGTTCTATACCCTGCATGCCATTGCATCCCTGTTGTTTGACAGTGTGGCCTTTAAAACCGTGGTAAGCAACGGGTTGGTGCTGGATAAGAACGGGAACAAGATGAGTAAACGCCTGGGCAACGTAGTGGATCCTTTTGCCACCATTGAAACCTTTGGGGCAGATGCAACACGCTGGTACTTAATTACAAACGCTTCCCCATGGGACAACCTAAAATTTGATATCGACGGCATTAAAGAAGTGCAGCGCAAATTCTTTGGTACCTTATATAATACCTACCAGTTCTTTGCCTTGTACGCCAACGTAGACGGCTTTACCTACAATGAGGCAAAGATCCCGCTAGCAGAACGTCCCGAGATCGACCGCTGGATCATTTCCTCCCTCAATACCCTGGTAAAAGAAGTAACCGCGGCCATGGACGATTATGAGCCTACCCAGGCCGGCCGCCTGATCGAAGATTTTGTGGATGAACATTTAAGTAACTGGTATGTAAGACTTTGTCGCCGGCGGTTCTGGAAAGGGGAATATGAAGCAGATAAGATTGCCGCTTATCAGACTCTGTTTGAATGCCTGGAAACCGTGGTACGCCTGATGGCACCCGTGGCTCCTTTCTTCAGCGATGCGGTATTCCGGAACCTCAACGAAGTGGCCCAGCGGTATGATGTGCAATCGGTACACCACGCGCTGTTTCCAAAGGCGGATGAAACCCTGATGGACCAAAAGCTGGAAGAGCGGATGCAGCTGGCACAGGATGTTTCCTCGCTGATCCTCTCCCTGCGCAAAAAAGTGAACATAAAAGTGCGTCAGCCGTTACATAAAGTATTAATCCCTGTTTTAAATCCGGCAATGAAAGAGCAGCTGGAAAAGGTAGCGGAACTGATCAAATCCGAAGTGAATATCAAGGATGTGGAGTACCTTGTTGATACAGAAGGGTTTATAAAAAAGAAGATCAAGCCCAACTTTATCGCCCTGGGTAAAAAACTGGGCGCTAAAATGAAAGCAGTTTCCGGCGCCCTGGCCGCCTTTACCCAGGAAGATATCAGCGGCCTGGAACGGAACGGCCTGATAGAACTGGATATCAACGGCGAAAAAGTGCCTATCCAGCTTAACGAGGTGGATATCAGCAGCGAAGACATTCCGGGATGGACCGTTGCCAACAAAGGAGCCTTAACCGTAGCCCTGGATATTACCATCACGGAAGACCTGAAACAGGAGGGGGATGCGCGTGAATTTGTAAACAGGATCCAGAAAATCCGCAAGGACAGCAATTTTGATGTTACGGACCGGATCAACGTACAAATTGACACAAATCCTACATTAAAAAATTCGTTAACCACGTATAAAGACTATATTTGCGCAGAAATTTTGGCAGATGAGCTGGAATTTAGTCCAATTTCAGCAGGCGGAACCGAAATTGAAGTGAACGAACATCAGTTATATACGATTGTAACAAAAAAAGGGTAACAACAATGGCTACAAAGAAGAAAACCGCAGCAAAGCCTGCCCGCGCTACCAGCACTAAAGCTGCTCCCGCAAAAGCTGCAAAAGCAGCCGGAGGGAAAGCAGCAAAAGCCCCTGCAAAATCTGCAAGCGCCGCAAGTGGAAAAGCCAGCAAACCTAAAACGCCGGTAAAGGCAGCAGCTAAGCCCGCCGCCAGCAGTAAAGCAAAGCAGAAAGCAACCCCTGTACGCAGTGGAGCAACCGTACGCCCGGCTGGCAAAACAACAAAAACACCTGCAAAACCGGCAAGTGCAGCACCGGTAAAAGCGTCGAAACCCGCCGCAAAAGCGCCGGTAAAGGTGGCGTCCAAGTTGGTCAACAAAGCCACTCCGGCTCCGGCGAATGAAAAAAAGGCAGCGGCAAAAAAGCCGGCTGTTAAAGAATTGGTACCTGTAATAGAAAAAAGCGTGGCAAAAAAAGAAACAAAAGAAGATAAAAAGACAGCAAAAGCTCCTAAAAAAGTAGTAGTTCCCAAACTATCTACAAAAAGTTCGGTAAAATATCAGCCGGATTTTACAAAGAGCGTACTGGACACTCCGGCAATCGAAAAAGCAACTTCGGTGATCCGTTATTCAGATAGCGATCTGGCAGAATTTAAAGAGATCATCCTGCGGAAGCTGGATGCGGCAAAGAAAGAACTGGCATATTTGCAGGGATTAATTACCCGCCGGGATGAAGGCGGTGATATGGATGAAGGCCGCTACATGACCATGGAAGATGGCAGTGTGAGTATGGAACGGGAGCAGCTGAGCCAGCTGGCCAGCCGTCAGATCACTTTTATCGATCACCTGGAAAAGGCCCTGATGCGTGTGGAGAACAAAACCTATGGCATCTGCCGGGTAACCGGTCACCTGATCGACAAAGCACGCCTGCGTGCCGTGCCGCATGCTACCCTAAGCATGGAAGCAAAATCGATGATGAACCGTTAATTGAGCCGGCTCATAAATCATTCCGGAAGCGAACCTGTAACACAGGTTCGCTTCTTAATTTTAAAAGCGGAATGTATTGCCCGGTATCCGGTGGTTCCGGTACCAGGCTGATAAAAAATGATTGCCAATCAATTGATTATAAAACAGAAGTGTATGCAGTGCGGCTCCGCTGCCATGGTGCCCGCAGGCCCGGCTGTTTGCAGGGCCTTGTTTTAATTTTTAACAGGACGGGTGAACCTGCGGGCGGTTTCTCTGTTTTAGGCTTATCTTTAGCCCGGCAAATGCCCAAAAAAATACACAATGACGATCCATTTCGGTTACGATAAAAAACAGGTGATCCAGGCGCTGCGCTACCATTTTATTTCCAAAAAAGAGATCCGGATCATGATCATCCTGGTAAATGTGTTTGCCATTCTTTCGCTGGTATTGTATGCTTTACATAAGATTACCCCGGTTGCATTCCTTATCAACTCTTTTTTATGGCTGTTATTAATGATCAGCCTCTGGTTCATCCTGCCCGGTGTTGTGTACCGGCGCGCAGAAACCTTCCGGCATGCATTTACCATGTACTTCAGTGATGTTGATTTTACGCTGGAACATACAAAAGGCAAACGGAGCTGGCCTTATACGGCCCTGCATTCGCACCGGGAAAGCCCGCATTTCTTTCACCTGTATTTTGACGAACGATCGTTCTTGCTGGTACCCAAGTCGGCCTTCGCCGACAGCGATGAGGTATCAAAATTCCGGAATTTGCTGATGGATAAGATACGGCGGAAGTAGCGTACATTAAATATACTTCTTCATAACGATATGGGGAATGGTAAGATTGGTGAATTCATTGCTGGATTCCCGGTATCCCATCTTTTCGTAAAAACCCGCCGCATTTTTGCGGGCATGCATCGAAATTTCGCGATAGCCCATATCCCGGGCAATATTTTCGGCAAACTGCATCAGCGCCCGGCCAATACCTTTTCCCTGCAGATCAAAGATTACGGCCATCTGCCGCAACAGCACAACCTGCCCGGGTTGTTTCACCAGCATGCAACAGCCCAGCATTTTTTCATCTTCAAACGCACCAATCAGGATATTATTTTTATCGGCATTAATGTCTTCTTCGGTTAACAGCAGCCCCAGTGGTTTTCGTAATATTTCATTACGAAGCTCAACCATTTGCTGGTATTCCTTTGAACCATGATCTATAATTTTTAATGCCATAAAACGGTTTAAGATTTGATAAAGATCATAGGTGGCGAAAGCTGGAATTTGTATCGTAAATTAAGGATTTTTAGGTGTTCCGGAGCATTTTTAGTTTTTTTTTTCTTTCCGATGCAATTTTGGTCAAAAACTCTATTTTTGCACCAATAACTAAATTAATAAGATATGTCAGACATTGCATCAAGAGTTAAAAAAATCATCGTTGACAAACTGGGCGTTGACGAAGCAGAAGTAACGAATGAAGCTTCTTTTACAAATGATCTCGGTGCCGATTCATTGGATACCGTTGAACTGATCATGGAATTTGAAAAAGAATTCAATATTTCTATTCCAGATGAGCAAGCCGAAACAATTACTACTGTTGGTCAGGCTGTATCTTATTTGGAAGAGCACGCCAAGTAGTTTATTGGCTAGCCAACTTGGCTTTAAAGTAAAACAACTCATACACCGCCTTTGACTGTGGTCATCCATATACAAAGGCGGTTTTATCATAAAAAATAAGGACAACCAGTTTATGGAATTTAAAAGGATTGTTGTAACCGGGATGGGCGCATTAACACCGTTGGGAAATACAGTGGACGACTACTGGAACGGGCTGATTAATGGAGTTTCTGGTGCAGCGCCGATCACCTTATTTGATGCCACTAAGTTCAGAACACGATTTGCCTGCGAAGTAAAGAATTTTGACCCTACGCAGTTTCTTGATAAAAAGGAAGCCCGTAAGGTAGACCGGTTTACCCAGTTTGCTTTGGTAGCCAGTGATCAGGCGGTTAAAGATGCCGGTCTTACAAAGGAAAACATTAACCCTGACCGTATTGGTGTGGTGTTGGGCAGCGGTATCGGAGGGTTGATCACCTTCCAGCATGAGGTAATGGATTTTGCCAAAGGCGATGGCACCCCTCGTTTCAATCCCTTTTTTATTCCAAAAATGATCCTGGATATTGCGGCCGGGCAGATCAGCATGCGCCATAATCTCCGCGGACCCAACTATTCTGTAGTAAGTGCCTGCGCCAGCAGTACCAACGCGATGATTGATGCCATCAACCTGATACGCCTGGGCAAGGCCGATATTATTGTAACCGGGGGCAGTGAAGCCGTGATCAGTGAAGCCGGAGTTGGCGGATTTAACGCCATGAAGGCCATGAGCGAACGCAACGATGACCCCACAACCGCCAGCCGCCCTTACGACAAAGACCGCGATGGTTTTGTAATGGGTGAAGGCGCCGGTGTGTTGATTTTTGAAGAACTGGAGCACGCAAAACAACGCGGTGCCCGCATTTATTGTGAAGTGATCGGCGGCGGTGCCACAGCAGATGCGCATCACATAACGGCTCCGCATCCGGAGGGACTGGGAGCCAAGAATGTAATGATCGAGGCCATGAAGGATGCCAGCATCCGGCCCGAAGATGTAGACTATATTAACACACACGGCACGTCCACACCACTGGGCGATATTGCAGAAACAAAAGCCATTCTTGAGGTATTTGGCGCGCATGCGTACGAGCTCAACATCAGCTCTACAAAAAGCATGACCGGTCATTGTTTGGGCGCGGCCGGAGTTATAGAAGCCATTGCATGTATTAAAAGCGTTATACATAATATTGTACCGCCTACTATTAACCATTTTACCGACGACCCCGAACTGGATCCGAAATTAAATTTTACATTTAACAAGGCGCAGGAGCGCACTATCAATGTAGCACTGAGTAATACTTTTGGGTTTGGCGGTCATAATGCCTGTATCATTGTAAAAAAATATTCATAGTCATCTGTGAATTTTATAAGAGGGATTTTTAAGGAGAAAAACGATGCCGCTTTAAAAAAGCAGTTACGCAACATATTGGGATTTGCACCCGATAATATTTCTTTATACAAAACAGCGCTCACTCACCGCTCACTTGGGGAAAATGTAGATGAAAACAATGAGCGACTGGAATATTTGGGCGATGCCGTTTTAAGCGCCCTGGTGGCCGACTATCTTTTTAAACGGTATCCTTACCAGGGAGAAGGTTTTTTAACCGAGATGCGCAGCAAAATGGTGAACCGTCAGCAGCTGAATGAAGTGGCGCTGAAAATGGATCTGAAAAAGATCGCTCATTTCAACAAGCAGGACCATACCTTAAGAGGCAGCCACATTTTTGGCAATACACTGGAAGCCCTGGTGGGCGCTATTTACCTGGACCTGGGCTATAAAAAAACCAGCAAATGGGTATATAATTATATCATTGCCCCGCATATGTTCATGGATGAACTGGAGTTGCGGGAAATCAATCATAAAAACAAATTGTACGGCTGGGCTAACAAACAAGGCAAAACACTGGAATTTGTAACCATTGAAGAAAAACTGGAAAATGGCCGGCGGTTATTTACAATTGGTGCAGTTGTTGATGGAGAAATAATAGCACAGGGAAAAGCATTTAATAAAAAAGATGCTTCCCAGATAGCGGCCAGCCTCGCTGTAACGTCACTCGGAATTAATAACAACGAAGAAGGCCTGTAAACCCGGAAATCCCTACTTAACAAAAAGGCCGGCATAAAATAATTTATGCAAACAGGTTACACCGGTCTGCTTCCGGGCCCTCTGGTTGCCCGAATCCCTCCCGGTTAAACAAGTACCCGGCTATTTAAAACAACAGTTATGCAAATGAAATCTTTTTTTATGATGACCGTGCTTTTGGCAGGTCTTGCTGCGGGCCTTACCGCGTGCGGAGATGCCGGCAAAAAAAACTTTGACAGGGCCGGTGATTATGATCAGTACATTATTTCCCGTATCGGTCAGATGCAGCAAACCTTATTTGCCGTTCAGAAAGCAACCGGCAGTGATGATACCGTAACCACCGGCCTGGACCGGTTTGCACACCAGATAGATTCTGTAACCGCCAATCTTAAAGCGCTTCCGGATTATAAAGGAAACACCAGCTACCGCGATGCCGCCATACGGCTGGCCGCTTTTTATAAGCGGTCGATTACCGGCTCTTACGCCGAAATTGCCAGGGTATATAAAGAGGTAAAGGATTCGGCAATGGCTGATAACAAGGTAAATGAACTGATCATTAAGTTGCAGGAAGAAGAAACCCTGGCAGATGACGCCTTTGTTAAAGAGCGGGAGGCATTTGCCGAAAAGAATAAGCTGCCGTTAGATGCGGAGCCCGCAAAATAATTTTCCTTAATTTAGTGCAGGCGCTGTTGAGAGAACCCGGCAGCGCTTTTTTATTTGACCCATGCTCCGGTTTCCGATATATCTTGATAACTGCGCCACTACCGCCTGTGATTCCCGGGTGGTAGAAGCGATGTTGCCCTATTTTACACAGTACTATGGCAATGCTTCCAGCAGCAGTCATTCCTTTGGATGGAAGGCCAGGGCTGCTGTAGAAGAAGCACAGCAACAGGTAGCAGCACTCATTGGTGCCCGGCCGGAAGAAATCATCTTTACCTCGGGCGCTACCGAAAGCTGTAACCTGGCATTGCGGGGTATTTGTGATGTATATGCGGGAACCAACCGGCATATCATTACCGTAAAAACAGAACATAAGGCGGTGCTGGATACCTGCAGGGAGCTGGAAAAAAGCGGCACGGAAATTACCTACCTGGATGTAGATCAAAATGGCCAGATCAGCCTGCAGGAGCTGGAAGCGGCCATTAAACCAGCCACCATTCTTATTGCGGTGATGTGGGCCAATAATGAAACCGGTGTAGTGATGCCCGTAAACAAGATCGGCGCCATCGCCGGGGCGCACCAGGTATTGTTTTTTTCAGATGCCACACAGGCAGCGGGCAAGATCCCCATAAATGTAAAAGCCGCCGGCCTGGGTTTGATGGCGCTGAGCAGTCATAAAATGTATGGCCCCAAAGGCGTGGGCGCCCTGTATATAAGCCGCAGGAATCCGCGTGTACGGCTGGCTGCCCAGATCACCGGGGGAGGGCAGCAGCAACACATCCGCAGTGGTACGCTGAATGTACCGGGTATTGTGGGGTTTGGGAAAGCAGCGGCGCTTAGCCGGGAGTTGATGCAGGAAGACACCCTGCGCCTGCAGGCGTTCAGGGATCAGCTGGAAACGGCGCTGCTGAAGATTCCGGAAGTATATATTAACGGTGCCGCTTCTGAACGGTTACCCCAGGTATGCAATGCCGCTTTTGACTACCTGAACAGCAATGAAATATTGTCGGCATTGAATAAAGATCTGGCCATTTCTTCCGGCTCGGCCTGTACCTCCGGATCGCTGGATCCGTCGTATGTTTTAAAAGCGATGCAGTTGCCGGATGCACGGGCAAGGGCCGCTATCCGCTTTAGTTGCGGCCGTTATACCACTGCAGAGGAAATGGATCATACCATCCGGTTTGTAACGGATACGATCGATACATTGAGAAAGAGCAGCCCTGCCTGGCTGCTTCGTGACTGAATTTTTACTAACTTTAGTAACGGCTGGTTAATCTTTATGAATGGTACGATTGCGCTTACTTTGTACGTTCCTTTTTTGCTGCTGCTTTTTAAAAACAGAGGCGCAGGAAGAATTTATCGATCCGCCCAGTAAACACCTGGTCACCATTCCCTTTGTACAATTTACCGGTGGCGTTATTGTATTTAAGGCCTTGCTGGATAATTTTAAAGATTCCCTCAATTTTATCCTGGATACAGGAAGCGGCGGTATTTCGCTGGACTCTACCACCGTGGAGAGCCTGGGAATGAAGCCGGGACCACCGGAGCGGATCATCCGGGGTATCGGTGGTGTACGTAAAGTAGGCTTCTTAAAGAACCGGAGTCTTCACCTGGGCGGATACGAGATCGACAGCCTGGATTTTCATATCATCGATTATGAGGTGCTTACATCGCTGTATGGACAAAAGATCGACGGCATTATCGGGTATTCGGTGTTGAGCCGTTATATTCTTAAGATCGATTATGAAAAACAGGAGATTGGTTTTTATACAAAGGGCACGATGAAATATCCCAAGGGCGGGTACCTGTTGCGGCCCTATATACGGATGCTGCCCTATCTGAAATCGACAGTCAGCGATAACCGCAAAAGCGGCTTCAATTATTTGTTTGACCTGGGCGCCGGACTTACAGTTTTGTTTTCAGATGATTTTATAAACGACAGTGCTTTTCTGAAAACGAAGCGGAAGCGGTACCTGAAACAGGGTGAAGGATTGGGCGGAAGAGTGGATATGTACCTGACCGTAATGAAATCCTTACGCATCGGTCCGTACCGGTTCCGGAATGTGCCGGTAAATATTTTTAATGATGATTACAATGTAACTTCCTATCCTTCGCTGGGCGGATTGATCGGCAACGAGATCTTCCGGAGGTTCAATGTGATCTTGAACTATGAGAAACAACAGATCCACCTGACACCTAACCGTTTTTTTACATCCCCCTTCGATTATGCGTACTCGGGTATTGAACTATACCTGGTCAACGGTGTAGCAGTTACGGGTAAAATACCCGTGGGTTCTCCGGCAGAAAAAGCGGGGTTAAAAGAAGGCGATGAGATCCTGGCCATCAATAACCGGTTTGGCATGCAGCTGGATGACCTGAAGCAGGCCCTTCAATCAACCTATGGAAAGGTAAAGATCATTTACCGGCGCGACGGTGTATTGCTGACAACGGTGATGAATGTGATCAATATTTCGAAGAAATAGCTAGATACTGATCCTCAAAAGATATCCACTGGCAACTCTTTCAGCAGTAAACGTTCGGTCTTTTACCGTTACGTTGCTGATCTCATACTGACCGGAGCCGTTCAGTCTTGAGGTATAGGACACATCTAACAGGAGATTGTTCTTGATCTTCATCAGGAAACGGGAGTTATCCGGTACCGGGAAAATAATAACGCTCTTCAAATCACCTGGTGAGACGATGGAAATATTGGAACTGATGAGTTGATTGTTAGCATTTCGAAGCTCAATGTCTAGGGAACTTATATTATTGACTGTTATATAATTATCACCAGTGCTTTTATAGGTAATTGAAATATTAAAGTTTACTACACAATTTGCACAAGAACCGCCGGTAGCACCTGTAGCACCTGTGGCTCCGGTAGCACCTGTAGCGCCCGTACTTCCTGTAGAACCACCGGGACTTGTTACCCCATCAGCACCTTTTGGGCCAGCCGGCCCGGTCGATCCGGTAGCTATCTTTTTACACTGTGCCAGTGATAAAAGCAAAACAGATAAATAAAAAAAGAATCGCATAGCTGCTTTTTGTACCTATAGACGGGCAAAATACAAAAAACGAAACAGATCCGGCCAAAATTCCTGAAAACGATTGCATTTGAATTGCTTAACCAACTGGTTATTAGTTTTTTGATTTATACAACAAGAAACTATATTTTGTCGCCGGATACCGGGTCCGGCCGCAGATCGGGGAGTGACTGGGAAAACCGCGGCCCCCTACGTTCTTAAACAGCATTCAAATACCAAACAAAAAAGACCGCCTGGCCTTACGATTTAAACGACTGTTAATACAGCCGTCGCCGGTAAAAAATCGGCGTTCATGCGGGAAGGAGCCGTGCTTCCAGGTTTATTTATAATATCTTTGAACAACAATGAGTAATCCCAATTTAAATAAAGAAAAGCAGGGGCTGAGTACGTTGGAAAGTGATTTTGAGAATACGATCCGCCCGGGCCAGATAAAGGATTTTGCCGGCCAGCCGCAACTGGTGGAGAACTTGGTCATCTTTATAAGGGCAGCAAAGATGCGGGGAGAAGCGCTGGATCATATTCTGTTTCATGGTCCTCCCGGATTGGGAAAAACCACCCTGTCGAGGATCGTGGCGAATGAATTGGGCGTAAACATTAAAGAAACCAGCGGCCCGGTGATTGAAAAACCGGGTGATCTTGCGGGATTGCTGACTTCGCTGGAGCCGAATGATGTGTTGTTTATAGATGAGATACACCGGCTGAGCACGGTGGTGGAAGAGTATTTGTATGCAGCCATGGAGGATTACCGGCTGGATATTTTACTGGATAGCGGACCCAATGCGCGAAGCATCCAGCTTTCGCTGAACCCGTTTACGCTGGTGGGTGCTACCACCCGCAGCGGATTGCTGACAGCACCCTTATTGTCGCGTTTTGCGATTAAAGCGCGCCTGGAATATTACTCGGCACAAACGCTGCAAAAGATCGTGCTCCGGGCCGCCCAGATCCTGGGTGTACAGATATCGAAGGATGCCGCAGCGGAAATCGCCGGCAGAAGCCGGGCCACTCCACGGATCGCCAACGGGCTTTTAAGACGGGTGCGCGACTTTGCCCAGGTATTGAACGATGGTATCATTGACGTGGGCATTACACAGCATGCCCTGAAGGCGCTGAACGTGGATGAATACGGGTTGGATGAAATGGATAACCGCATCCTGCTGGCCATTATTGAAAAGTTTAAGGGAGGACCGGTAGGCATTACCACCATTGCTACTGCAGTGGGCGAAGAACCGGGTACTATAGAGGAAGTATATGAGCCTTTTTTAATACAGGAGGGGTTTTTGCAGCGTACACCGCGGGGACGAGAAGTAACGCATAAAGCCTATGAGCATTTGGGTAAAAAGCCGGGGAGTCGTTCCAGAAACCTGGAACTGGATCTTTAAAAACATCAAGCATGTTTAAGGCTCAAAGGGCTTGCATAATTTAAATGAGCGCATCGGCTTTTAAAATTTCTTCGATCGTCAACGACCAGAAAATTACCTGGATAGATTTTTTTTAAAGGATTGCGCCGTGTATTACGGGGCATTGGTCAATCCTTAAATGTATAAATAAGGAACCCGCCGGATAAATTTCCAGCGGGTTCCTTATTATATCTGGTAAGCACTAATCCTGTACCACCAAACGGAAACCATTTCCGTGGATGTTCACGATTTCGATCTTTTCATCATCTTTCAGGTACTTGCGCAGCTTGGCAATATATACGTCCATGCTTCGGCCATTGAAATATGTATCGCTGCCCCAGATCTTTTTCAGGGCCTGTTCGCGCGGAAGCAGGTCATTCAGGTGTTCTGCCAGCATCTTCAGCAATTCATTTTCTTTTGGAGAAAGTGTTTGCGTATTGTCGTTATGGGTCAGCTGCCGCAGTTTGGGGTTAAAGTGATAACTGGCCAGCTGGTATTCTTTATTTTCTGTTTCCTTATTCAGCTCTTCGTTCCGTTTAAGAATGGCTTTGATCTTTAACAGCAATACCTCGCTATCAAAAGGCTTGGTGATGTAGTCATCCGCACCCAGTTTGTATCCTTGGATGATGTCTTCTTTCATCGTTTTTGCACTCAGGAAAAATAACGGAATATCGGGGTCTACATTACGTACCTCTTCTGCAAGGGTAAACCCATCCATATGCGGCATCATCACATCCAGCAGACAGAGATCAAACTTTTCGCGCTGAAAAGCAGCCAAACCCAAACGGCCATCCCGCTCCAGGGTTACATCATAATCATTCAGTTCCAGATAATTTTTCAGCACATTGCCGAGGTTCGGATCATCTTCGCACAATAATATTCTGGGTTTTTTTGTTTCCATGTTGCTGTGTTTATGTTATTAGATGGCAAATAAAGTTAATGCTTTTTAATACACTAACAAATGGAAACGAATTTTTTGTTAAAAAGCCGTCCTGGATAAGCGTTACAGTTGCCTGTGTTGGCAGGCCGGGCTGTGGCAGCTGTTTATATATGGGTTGTGAACGTTACCGGTCAGGAAAAGCCCTGCCGGTTGATGCGGACGGGTAACGGCCAGAAAGTACTGCTTTTTCAGAATGGGACAACAGGGGCGTTGCAGGTGGCGGTATTACAGCTTTGCGAATGCTGAACGGGCTTTCAGGCAGATGCCTTTACCGGGTGCCTGCTATGGTATACCCATACCTCATTCCAGTTAATGATGTCCTGTTCCTTATTGTTATAAACACCGGAAAGTGCATCTTCCAGCATGCGTTCAATCCTGGTTGCATGCTGCGCTAGATAGCGGTCAAACAATGTTTCGTCAAAATTGTTGATGGTCCCAATGGACAACTGCGGATCAAAGCCGTATGCAAAGGGCGTGATGATCCCTTTTTCGTCGATCACGATTGTATCGATCACATGGGCCAGCCGATGTTGATCACTGCAACTCCTTGCAAAGCCGTTGACGATCTGGGGGAACGATTCGAGGTAGTCGCGGTGCAGCAGGTCTGCCTGCACCACCATCCGGCCGCGGTATTTGCTGCTGAGATAATTGGCCAGGATATAGGTACGGTGCAGGTGAAGGTCATCGTTGGTCCATTGCGGAAGTTCCTGCCGGGCTCTTCCGAACATTTCCAGCGGATGCAGCTGCAATAACCGGGCGCCTTCGTCGGCGGCAAATGTTCCCAGCCATATGAGTTCTTTCCAGCTATCGGGCGTAACGGTATGAATGAAACCAAAAGGCTTATTGTGCTGTTGTAAAACATGCACACCCTTTTGCATTTTTTCAAAAGCACCTTTTTGCCCGCGTATATAATCATGAAGCACCGGCGGCCCGTCTACGCTTACCGCCACAAGATCGAGGTACTGCAGCAGCGCCTGGTTCCGGTCCGACCCCAGCAGCATGCCATTGGTGGCCATGGTATTGTTATAACCGAGCTTCTTTGTAAACTGCAGCAGCGCTTCAAGGTCTTTGTACAGCAGGGGCTCTCCGCCGGATAAGGAAATATTGTTAAATCCCTGGTCATAGGCATAAACTAAAAAGGCTTTCAATGCTTCCAGGTTGAGCTGTTCTTTCAATAGTGGCGAAGAGCTGGAGTAGCAATGCTTACAGCACAGGTTGCACCTGCGGGTAGGGTGCAGCTGGATCGTTCGGAAGGGAGCTGCATATGCAGGACTCCCTTTTTCTGAACAGGCATTCATCATCTTTCAATTTCAGCGGTGAATTTAAAACCCTGATGAGCGATCACGCCATACGGGAATACTTCGAACCGGGAGAAGATCCCGCCTACATTGTTGAACTTGCTCCAGAATTCCGGATCTACGATGCCGTTGATAATGTAACGGTCCAGCCGGGGAATTCCCTTTACAAAAACCTGGTCGATCAATAAACCGTTTTTCTTCAGGTTCACGATCTCTTTTGAAATGTTGCGGACAACCGTTTTGTCGATGTCTTTTACATCCAGTTTTTTCAACAGTCCGGCTTCAAATTCTTTAATGTGCTCCATGATCTGTGATTTAATATGTGTTGCCTACTCTTTTCGTTTTTCAGCGTCCACGTCTTACTCTGTTGGGGATTTTCAGATACCTCCGGTTTTTTGATTTTTTGAAAGGAAGGTTTACCGGGCGCAATGGGGCTCTTTGTACAGCTTGATTTCAGATCAAAGTTAACGGCATCACCGGCCCGGCTACAATACCTGAATCTGGTGAACCTTACTTTTTAAAGATGCGGAAAGTACCGTTGCCGCTGGTATTGGCGCCGGAACCCCAGGTTCCGTCCATGGTTGTAAAACCGGCATCAACGGCGGCTGTGGTTGAATAAGAAGTGCTGGGCGGGTAGGTGTATGTTGTTTTTATTGTAGTACCGGTAACAATATAGGTACCTTCTGCCTTGCCTGCGGTGGCCGTATCAGCGGCATCTGCATACACACGCACGGTGCCGTTGGAGCGGTACAGGAAAAAATAGGGCTTATTGGGTACGGCGCTGCCGGAACCATACTTGCCCTCCCAAAAACCGACTACGGACGGGGCGGGGGCATCTTCTTTCTTTTTCTTACAACCTGCAATGATCAATACGGCCATTGCTGTGAGGAATAATGTTGTTTTCATAACACTGTTTTTTTAATGAATGCGTTTATAACTCAAAAGTACCGGCAGCTGCAGTCGCCAGCCAGCGTATATCTTCCCTTTTTCTTACCGTATTTATACGCATTTTATGGTTCGGGAAGCGTTGCCGCCCGGGATAGGGACTGAATTTTTTACAGGGATGGAATTTTATTCTTTTTTTCAAAAAACTTAAGGAATATTGCAATACCAAATATTTAGTTATGGCGGATACCACTCAGTTTTTGCAAACCGTAAAAGAGGGCTATACTTTTAAAGGTGAAAGTTATAAAATAGGCCGGGCCATTTTAAATGGAGATGTAGTACCGGAGGCGGATATAAACATTCCCTTTAAAACCCTGAACCGGCATGGCCTGATTGCCGGTGCAACGGGAACGGGTAAAACCAAAACCCTGCAGGTACTGGCAGAAGGGTTGAGTGATGCCAGCATACCGGTATTGCTGATGGATATTAAAGGCGACCTGAGCGGGATCGGCGCCGCCGGTACCGTGAATGATAAAATTACGGAGCGCTGTCAGAAACTGGGTATTGACTTTAAGCCGGAAGCGTACCCCATTGAATTTCTTACACTGAGTAAAGAGAAGGGAACCCGGCTGCGGGCTACGGTGAGTGAATTCGGGCCGGTACTGTTTTCAAAGATCCTGGATCTGAATGATACCCAGGGTGGCTTTGTTGCCCTCATTTTTAAATACTGTGATGATAATAAACTGCCCCTGCTGGATCTTAAGGATTTTATAAAGGTATTACAATATGTGAGTGATGAAGGAAAGGCGGAGCTGGAAAAGACCTATGGAAAAATATCGACCACATCCACGGGAACCATCCTGAGAAAAGTGATCGAATTGCAGCAACAGGGGGCCGACCTGTTTTTTGGCGAACGCAGCTTTGATGTAGATGACCTGATGCGTATCAGCAATGACGGACGGGGGATGATCTCTATTGTACGGGTTACGGATCTGCAGGACCGTCCGAAGCTATTCTCTACGTTTATGCTGCAGCTGCTGGCGGAGCTGTATGCCACGCTTCCGGAGGCGGGAGATCTGGATAAACCGAAATTGGTACTGTTTATTGATGAAGCGCACCTGATCTTTAATGAAGCCAGTACGGCCCTGCTGAACCAGCTGGAAACGATCGTGAAACTGATCCGCTCCAAAGGCGTTGGGGTATTCTTCTGTACACAGAACCCGATGGATGTTCCCGCTTCTATACTGGCGCAGCTGGGCTTAAAGGTGCAGCACGCATTGCGGGCATTTACCGCAGCAGACCGAAAGGTAATTAAACAAACAGCGGAAAACTATCCCATCAGTAACTTTTATCAAACAGATGAATTGCTGACGCAGGTGGGTATCGGGGAAGCACTGATCACCATGCTGAATGAAAAAGGGGTGCCCACGCCACTGGTGCATTGTATGCTGCGCGCGCCGCAAAGCCGTATGGATGTATTAACGGATGCGGAGATCGACACCATTACCGCAGCGTCCAAAATTGCGGCACATTATAACGAAGCAATCGACAATGAAAGTGCGTATGAACTACTGACGCAAAAACTCAATGATGCGGCTGAAAAGGCGGCGCAGGAGGAAGATGAAAAGAAGCCTGCAAGAGCGGCGGAGGAAAAAGGCTTTTTTGATAACCCGATTGTAAAAAGCATGGCCCGTACCGCAGGCAACACCATTGTGCGCTCATTGCTGGGTGCCATTGGCCTGGGAGGCCGGAAGAAGCGGCTGTTTTAAACGTAAAGCGGGCAGGGGCGCGCTTTACAACGCCGTTGGCCTCATCGGGGAAAGCAATATCAACACTGCTTAACAGTTCATTCAAGGATTCGGGAAGGCGTGCCGCCACTAACGGATGATTGGATGTAAACAGCCGGCCGCCCGTTCTTTATTATTTTACGGTAAACGTGGCCTCTGAAAAAACCGGGGTTCCGTTACTCGAAATGCCCTGCAATACTACTTTATATGTGCCTTTGAAGTCGGAGGTAAAACAATTGAGCTTTAATGGCTCGCGGCCCTGCAGCCGGATATCCGGTTCCCAAAGCAGCGTGGTACGGTTGTCTGGAATCCTCAGATCGCCTTTATATCCATTTGCATAAACCGGTGTATAAAAGATGCGCTGCAGCTGAAGGCCTTCATAATCGATGGCAACCGCAGTTGGATCCAGCTCAAACCCGTCAAATTTTGAATTGTAAGTTTGAAAACTTACCACACCGGAGTAAAGAGACGATCCCAGGATGAACCTCCGCGGAACCACATCCAGCCGTTTTACTTTATACGGATCATAATTAAAGATGCTGTTGTAGTCGGTTAGGGGCACACCATCCAGTAGTACAAGCACGGCATATTTGTAAACGGTTTGATACTTGTCGTCATAAATCGTCATTTGCAACTTACGGTCGCGCATCAGCACATTTACCGGTCGCACATATTCCCGTAATACTTCTTCGATCGTTGAAAACCGCTTGTAATCATCGAGCAGGTAGCTGATTTCAGGTTTTCCATAAAAAGGAAGGGTATCCGGCGGCTGGGGTACTGCATAGCTGTTGATTTTGTCGCGGTAGTAAATATTGGTGGTTTGCATGGCAATGCTGCGCCGGAGCAGGTAGGCACTGTCTGCAGGCGCGGGGAAATAAGGTAATTGGGTAAAAGACCGGTTAGCGCTGTCGATAAACGGGCTGATAATAGCTGCCTTATAACTTCCCGCAAGGCTGGTTGCAGGGGTTGATTTAAGGAACACCTCCCCTGGTCCAACGTATCGTTTTACATTGAACCGTACAATGCCGCTGCTGTCGCTTGTGCCGTTATAAAGACCAAAAGGAATGGATGGTACGGTAAGCAAATATGGTGCTCCTGCTGCCGGCTGGTTATCCCATTGGTTGGTGACCCTTGCCGCAACAATATGCCCGTCGTATTCGGGAAGGTATTTTACTGCCGGATCAAAAAGAGGTGTGCCGGCATCAAAACGCCGCCACCCGTTTACAAGCATCAGGTTTTCGATGGCATTGCTCTGGGTCGCTTCGGGGGTAAAATAAAAGCCGGGGTTTTCAACGGTTCCCGACAGCGCGGCGGTAAGCTGCAGGTATTCGTTGATGCCTTCCGTTTCGGCGTTGTGATCCATCGCGTAAACCGAAAGCGAGCCCTGGATGATTTCCTGCCCGTTATCGTTGGAGGCGGGCACCAATTGTAAACCGGCATCGTCTCTTACCGAAAGCTGTTGCCCGCTTGTATGAATCGTTATCTGCCTGGCCGGCAGCGCCGGCGGCAGAAACACCAGCCGTTCGTTTACCGGTTTGCGGTTTTGATTAAACAGGGTGAAACAGGTGATGCCTTTACCCAGTTTGGCTTTACTTACGGTGATCTCCGCCGTATTACGGGTTTGCAGATCGATTTCTGTTGCAAAGGTGTTTTTTTGATTGTTGTGCGCAACCAGAACCATTTTTTGCGGAGCTATGGCCGCGTGGGCAGCTATTTTAACCAGGTAAGCATCCCCACCGTCGGTGATGCTTAAAACGGTTCCATTCGTTTGGGGAGTGGGTAATTCTTTTTTGATGAGGTCTTTTCCCGGTACAGACAGGATTGCCGTATACTTTCTGCCCGGTAGCGGCGTATAACTGAACTGACCCAGGCCAAATTTTAAAACCGGAAACCGGGCGATGGTATCCGTGCCGTTTTCAATAATACTGCCGGTTGCGGGCAATCCCTTTCCGGTTTGCGGATCCAGCACCTGAACACCTGTTTTAGAAGGAAAGCCTTCAACCGGGGCTCCGCCCTCCGGGAAAAAATTAAGGATCAATTCCGGGCGGGTTACGCGGGCTGTATGATCGCCTGCTGCAATCGTATTTGTAACCAGGAGTTTTTTTCGGAACAGGAATCTTGTATCACCATTCTTCATCTGGTTGGTATAGGCAATAAGGGTGTAGGCGCCGGTAGCGGCGTTAACAGGAAGGTAGAAGCTTCCCCTGCCGGTACCCTTTGTAACCGGTATTTTCGACTGGCTTACCGCCCTGCCTTTATCATTCAGCAGTTCCAGGTACACGATGCTGTTGTAGCCGGCCAGTGTATGCGTACCGGCGGTCATTAGGTAGGTTTTAAACCATACCAGCTCTCCCGCCAGGTACGCTTCTTTGTCGCTATGTACAAAAATGATCTCCGGGTCCGGCTCGTTCTTCCGGGGCTGCGCCGGTGCTGCCAGGTAGAGCTGCAGGCAAAAGACCGCCATCGCCAGCCTGGAAAAACAACGGGAGGAATGTATCGTCATATGCATGTTCTGTCTTAAATTATTGAGGCCAGTAAGTAGGCCGTTGTGTGTTGCCGCCTCTTGTCCTGCAATCGACACATACGGATGAGGATGAAAGATATCCTTCTGTAAGGGGATCGCGCGTGGCATTCGAAATCGGAATCTGTGCACCCTGTGAAAAAGCTTCAAGCGTACTGTCTGGGTTGGCAACGACAAATTTTGTTTCGCAAAACTGTTTGAACGGCCACCCCACCGGGCTGTCTATAAATACCCTTTTTTGTTTGGGTGCTGTTGCAGAAATATACCCGATAACAATCTCTTTCGGATCGCTGACGCAATGTATATTCCCTCTTAACTCAGAGGGCAGGGGTCCAAAGATATCACCGATGGACTCGGTGTTCTTTTTCATGAGGGCGTAAAATTCATAAGCGGCCTTATCGATGGCATATTGGCGCAACAGGATGCTGTATTTTACAGAAAGCCGGTCGTCTCCCAAAGGGATCAGGTTCAGCGGTTGCTGGTAGATAACGTCGGAGGTGAGCTTTGCAGAGTTGCCGATATAAATACTGGAAGACCGTCCATATTTCCAACAAAAAAAGATTTCTTCCTTGGGAAAAATGCGATTCCGTACACCGGCGTTATCTGCATCTGGCGAAGTTGGATCATAAACCAAACCGGAATGATAGGCACTGCGGATCTCCCAGGTTTCATCAAAGTCCCAGCGGTAATACACCGTGCTGTTGCTGGGGTCGTGGGTATTCACATATAACTGGGCACCTTTATCGCTTTGTTTATACCCGATACTGTCAATTTCAGGAGTTGTTTTTACGGCTATAAAGTCCGACAGGTATTCTTTACCACCGGTCCGGATCCGTACGCGGTAGCGGTTACTGGGCGAAAGATCCAGTATGCCCTGGTAATTGCCCCCGCCGCTCATGATGAGGTTTTTTACCGAATTATCGCTTCCTTCCACTGTAACGGTTGCATTGGTTTCGGGGGCAGCGCCCTTGGTGCCGTTGACCGGTGTGGTTCTGGACAGTTGCAGGTTGGTTGCTGCATTTCCTGCAATAAGGGTACCTTCTACCACGAGATAGTTGGTGTTTATTGAATCAATTTCGGGGTAGTACCGGTCTTTACAGGAGCAGCAAAGAACGATGACGACCAGCAGCGGCAAAAAATATCCCTGTTTCATTTTAAAAACGAATATTGTAGTTGATAAAAGGTATGGCGCTTCCGAAAATGGATAATTTATATCCATTCACGGCTCCCTGCTCGGAAACAAAGTACACCGAGTAGGGGTTTCTTCTTCCCAGGAGATTGTATACGCCGATGGTCCAGGAATTATGCGTTTTCTGATGTACTTTATGATTCCCGTCGATATTCATCGAGAAGTCGGTCCGGTAGTAATCGGGGATCCGGTACTGGTTCCGGTCGGAGTACAGCATCCGTTCCGCTCCCTGGTAATAAAAACGGCCGATGGGGTAAGTAATGGGCCTGCCGGTACTGTAAGTGGAATTCAGTGACACGCTGAAGCGGTGATTGATCCTGAAATTACCCACAATCGTCAGGTCGTGCGGCTTGTCGTAGTTGGCCGGGTAAAAATCGCCGTTGTTTACTAAAGAGCCAAGACTTTGGTCGGTAGACCGGAGCAGGATGCGCGAATAGGTATACCCGATCCAGCCATTCAGTTTACCCACTTGTTTTTTTACCAGGAGCTCTATGCCATACGCTTTTCCCTTCGTGTTGATTACATCGGTTTCAATATTATGATTTAAGAGCAGGGTGGCTCCGGGTTTGTAATCCAGGTAATTTTTAATGTTTTTATAATACACCTCAACCGAAGTTTCAATGGTGTTTGATTTAAGGTTCTTATAAAATCCTAAAGAAAACTGGTCGCCCGTTTGCGGCTTTATATTCGGGTCGCTCAGTTTCCAGATATCCGTGGGGGATATTACCGTAGTGTTGGACAGTAAATGAATGTATTGCCGTAATGAGTTATAGCTGGCTTTTATGGAGAAGCTGGGTGTAAATGCATAACGCATGGAAAAACGTACTTCGGGCCCCTGGTAGTTGTTAATGAACTTCCCTTTACCGTAAGTGGTGGTACCGGTACGGGTTTCATCGGTTACCGGCTGTCCGTCGCGGTAATGACTTACGGTTTGCGGACCCAGGTACGAATAAAATGAATAGCGGATACCGGTGCTGAATGAAAGCTGGCCGGTAGCGTTAAACCGGTGTGTGATATAGGCCGCGTTTTCCAGCGCCCGTTGCGCACTAACGGTATCCGGCTGTACCAGCGATCCCTTACTGGCCGGGTCGAAGGTGCCGGGGTTAAGCAGGTACGATAGGGAGTTCAACCCGAAATCGAAGGAATGCTTCTGGTTCAGGAAGTATACAAAATTGAGCTTTCCGTAAAACTGCCGTATGTCAAAGAAGAGTTTAAACCCGTTCACTACATTTGAGTCGCTGTTGATGCGGTACCGGTAATAATCGTATCCCCCGATCAGCTCCGCCTGTAAACGGCGGGTGAAATTTTTCTTCCATTTCAGGGACAGGTTCCGGTTCGTATAGCCATATGTGGTATCATTATTCAGATTGAAGCGGTCGTTGCTGTAATAGGCATTCAGGTAAATATTGCTGCTGGAATCGATCCGGTGGCTGATACCCAGGTTCAGGTCCTGGAAGGAGGCCCTGCTCTTATCGTATTCCTTGGGCAACAGGTCAATTAACCAGTTGGCATAAGTGGTGCGCCCGCCTAAAATAAAGGAGGTCTTGTCTTTTACGATCGGGCCTTCCAGCTGAAGACGGCTGGTGATCAGCCCTATTCCTGCAGAGCCGGTGAGTTGTTTCTTATTCCCTTCCCTGCTGTTTACATCCAGCACGGAAGCCAGCCTTCCTCCATACTTGGCCGGTACGGAGCTCTTATAAAGCTCCACATCTTTAACGATTTCGGGATTAAACGCGGCAAACATGCCAAAAAAGTGGGAGGGGTTGTAAATGGTGGCATCATTGAACAAAATGAGGTTTTGATCGGAAGAGCCGCCTCTTACGTTAAACCCGGTACTGGCTTCGCCTACGGTTTTTACACCGGGCAATGTCGTAATGGCACGCAGGATGTCGGCTTCACCAAACACCGTTGGGATGCGCTTTATTTCCTGGATGCTCAGGCGTGATACACCCATTTGTACATTACGTACATTCCGGGTTTGGGTAGAAGAAACCACCACTTCTTTAAGCGTAGGTACCTGCTCCTGTACGGAGATGTCCATACGCCCGTCTGCATATACCTGCAGGTTCAGGTTGGTTTCGCGGATGCCCAGTCCCATGATGTTGAGCACATGTTTTCCCGGAGGAATACTTAGGGAATAATTGCCGTATGCATCGGAATTGGTGAAATATTCGTTGTCGATGGCTACGGATGCATTCGGATAAGGTTCTCCGGTACGCGCACTTTTTACGTTCCCGGTCAGCAATGCCTGCGGGTGCCGGGGGGCATTCCGGTTGCCGATTTCATAAATCCGCTCTTCTGAAGTAGCAGCTCTTCTTTGTTTATCACTCAACCCGTAATCGGTTACCGTTGCCGGTTTAAGCGCCGTTGCCGGTTTACCGGTTTCCCGGTATAAGCCTTCCGGAAGGGAAAGCTGTACCCTCAGGTTGCCGGTAATGTATACTTTCTTTTCCTGGTCGTCGATGGCATAGCTTAACGCGGTTCTGCCCAGTGCCTTTTGCAGCACCACGGCCAGCGGTCCGGTTTCTTCGGGACGCCGGATCTTTATGGAATCAACCTGAACATGATCGTAATAAAAAAAATAGCCTGTTTGCTGCTCCAGCTGCAAAAAATAAGCGGTTGCCGCAATGCTGTCTGTTTCAACAGGCGCCGGTGCTGCCGTTTGGGCGGTGGCGGAAGCCGCTGTACACAGGTTGAAGCCAATGATGAATATAAATAGCCTGTTTAACATTAGTCCTGGTTATAGAGTTGAGTGGCCATCCGGATTGCTGCCTCAGGATTTTTCCGGAACCGGATATCGTTTTTCTTTAATGCTTTATAAATGGCCGCTTTTTTCTCTTTTATGATGGCATATAAATTCCTCTTTGAGTTTACCGGGTAAAAGGTCCCGCCTTTGTAAATGAAAAAAAGGTTGTTCCAGATAAATTCCCGTTCAATTACCGACTGGCCGGTGGTTTCCTTGATCGTTTTCCTGCGCAGTGCAAGGGCCGTTAATCTTCCTTCATCGAGCATTTCATAAAAACCATCGGATAGCAGGCTGCTGTTGCCCGGGCCCAGTTTTACAAATTTTCGCTCGCCCAGTGTAAAGCCATAGAGCCGGTTATTGGCGAGGATCACCGGCATCCGGCCGGGGTTGTCAACCAGCAATTCGCCCGCTACCGCGTCGTACTTCAGTTGCACGTCCTTATACCAGATACTGTCAAAAAACACAATTCCGCCCACCCATTGGTCTTCGTCCAGGAAAGGTGTTCCGGTAATGGTGGGCAGGTACCCCTGGTATAAACGGCCATTGTAAATGGGTAGGTCTTTCCGGAATGTTTGGTAAAATGTTTCGGGCAGGTAAGCGGGGGCTGTGAAAGACAAAAAGCCATCCTGTTGAGCATGGAGATTGGCAGCAGTCAGGGTATACAAAAGCGTTAGTACAACTGTTTTTATTTTCATAACGGTCAACAATGCTGTGTTGATGTAAATAATAAAAATAGGCTAAATGCGATTCCGGGACAAATTTTTCGGATAAATACCCCGGATGGGGCTGTGTACGGCCTCCGGACCCCCGTTCAACCGATTGAACAAATCGCCGGAAAGCCATCTTTTGTACGCCTTTTTTCAACACCTTTGCGGGGTGCCCCAATCATGCTGCACAGTTAAATTAATTTTATATGAACGAGAATTTTACAAAACGGATCGGAGCCGAAGTTGAGGAAATCAAAGCTTCCGGTTTGTATAAAACAGAGCGCATCATTGAAAGTGAGCAGGGTGCGGAAATACAGGTAAATGGTAAAACCGTGATCAATTTCTGCGCAAACAATTACCTGGGTCTTTCTTCCCACCCGGAGGTGATCAAAGCGGCACATGCCACTATTGATGCGCGGGGATATGGAATGAGCAGTGTACGTTTTATCTGTGGTACGCAGGATATTCATAAAGAGCTGGAGGCAAAGATTTCCGCATTCCTGGGTACGGAAGATACCATTTTGTATGCCGCTGCTTTTGATGCCAATGGCGGTGTTTTTGAGCCCCTGTTCAGCGACCAGGATGCGATCATTTCCGATGCATTGAACCATGCCAGCATTATTGATGGGGTGCGGCTTTGCAAGGCACAGCGGCTCCGGTATGAACACAACAATATGGCCGATCTGGAAGCCAAGCTGAAAGAAGCTTCCGGTGCCCGCAGCCGGATCATTGTTACAGACGGGTCTTTCAGTATGGATGGTACCATTGCCCAGCTGGATAAAATTGTGGCGCTGGCAGAACAATACGATGCCGTGATCATGATTGATGAATGCCACTCTTCCGGGTTCCTGGGTAAAACCGGGCGTGGCACCCATGAATACCGCGGGGTTATGGGAAAGATCGATATCATTACCGGTACGCTGGGCAAGGCCCTGGGCGGCGCTTCGGGCGGATTTACTTCCGGCAGGAAGGAGATCATTGATATGCTGCGCCAGAAATCAAGACCCTATCTGTTTAGTAATACGCTGGCGCCCTCTATTGTGGGCGGTTCTATTGCTGTACTGGACATGCTTTCCTCTTCAACCGAATTAAGAGACAAGCTGGAATACAACACAAAATATTTCCGTGAAAAGATGACGGCGGCGGGCTTTGATATTAAACCGGGCGATCACCCCATTGTACCCATCATGCTGTATGACGCGGTATTGGCGGCCGATTTTGCGGCGAAATTGCTGGAAGAAGGCATTTATGTGATCGGCTTCTTTTTCCCCGTGGTACCGAAGGGCCAGGCGCGGATAAGGGTGCAGCTGAGCGCCGGCCACGAACAGGAACACTTGGATAAAGCGATTACCGCCTTTACCAAGGTAGGAAAAGAGCTGGGCGTGCTGAAGTAAGAAGAACCTTATCGAACGGATGAACCATTAAGAAGTTAAGACTATTGAGAAATGACTTAATGACGCTTAACTTCTTAATGGTAAAAAATGGCTTTATGTGGATACGATTGCTCCCTGTTGCCTTTTTAATGGCTGGCGCCATCAGCGTTACAGCCCAAACAACTACGCCATTAGCCCAGTATCCCTCACCCATGCAGGAAACTGTACGCAGGCATGAGCGGATCACCTTCGATGTACAGCAGGGGATTACCTATACCCTCGATAGTATTTTGAGTAAACCGGTGTTTATATACATTCCCAGACGGTTAAAAAAAGCAGCCTGGGCCGATCTGCTGATCCACTTTCACGGAGTAAATTATGTACCGGCCTTTACTGCTGAAAAATCTAAAACCAATCTTGTTGCCGTATCGGTAAACCTGGGATCCGGTTCCGGTACCTATGCCCGGCCTTTTCAAAATGATACGGCTTTTAAAAAGCTTGTAACGGTCGTATGGCGTTCTGTTCAGAAGCAACTGGGCAACCGGATCCGGCAGCGCCGGATCATTTTAAGCGGGTTTAGCGCGGGGTACGGAGCCATCCGGAGTATCCTGTCGGGTGCAGACGGTTTTGAATTGGTAAACACCGTATTGCTGCTGGATGGCCTGCATGCCAGCTATATCCCCGAACGGAAAGTACTGGCGGAGGGCGGGCAGATCGACACCGCCGGTTTGGCGCCCTTCCTGGCATTTGCCCGGCAGGCGGTGCTGCCGGCCACGGGAAAGAACATGTTGTTTACCCATTCGGAAATTTTCCCGGGCACATTTGTAAGCACCACAGAGGCGGCGGATTATCTGTTGCAACAACTACAGCTAAAGGCTATGCCCGTTTTAAAAAAAGGACCGGCGGGCATGCAGCAGATCAGTGAAGCCGGAAGCGGACATTTCCGTGTGCTGGGTTTTGCCGGCAACTCGGCCCCCGATCATGTCGATCATTTTCACGGGTTGCCCTTCTTTTTAGAAAGGCTGCATTAAGCGTACAGGTACGGCACACACCGTTGGTATAAATCACGGATATTCCTTTAAAAAAAATCAGTAGGTTTGATCCATTCTTTCGCATTAAATAATCATCATGAATAAGATCCTTTGCTGCTGCATTGCTGCAATGCTCACCGTATTTCATACCGTTGCCCAGGCTCCCAAACCGGCACCGGTAAAGCAGGAAGCGCCTGCGGACACCCGGAAAAATGCATCGCCGGATCTGAACTTCAATCCCGATGCGGTAGTAACCACCAACCATACCGTAACCATTAAAGGCCAGAAAGTGGCTTATAAAGCAATTGCCGGTACCTTACCCGTTTGGGATGAGGATGGAAAGGCCATCGCCGGTTTGTTCTATACGTATTATGAACGGACGGATGCCGCTAAAAGCGGAAGGCCGCTGGTGATCTCTTTTAACGGCGGGCCCGGCTCCGCTTCTGTTTGGATGCATATCGGTTATACCGGCCCGGTGTTGCTGAATATTGATGACGAAGGATATCCTGTACAACCTTACGGCTATAAGGAAAACCCGTATTCGATACTGGATGTAGCCGATATCGTATATGTGGATCCGGTAAATACCGGCTACTCCAGGATCGTGGGCAAGGATGTGCCTAAAACAAAATTCTTTGGAGTAAATGCAGATATCAAATACCTGGCCGACTGGATCAATACCTTCGTTACACGCTACGATCGCTGGGGATCGCCGAAGTACCTGATCGGGGAAAGTTATGGTACCACGCGGGTTTCGGGCCTGGCGCTGGAACTGCAGCAGGCACACTGGATGTACCTGAATGGTGTGGTACTGGTATCGCCCACCACCCTGGGTATTGAGCGGGGAACGGCCACGGATGCGGCATTGCGGCTGCCGTACTTTGCGGCTACAGCCTGGTATCATAAAAAACTGGCTGCAAATTTTCAGCAGAAAGAACTGGAAGCTTTCCTGCCTGAAGTAGAAGATTTTACCATGAACCAATTGCTGCCCGCTTTAAATAAGGGCAGCCTGCTGGATGAAGCCACCAAAAGATCCATCGCAGAAAAAATGGCTGCCTACGCCGGTTTGTCGCAGCAGGTGATCCTCCAGAACAATCTCGATGTTTCACCCAACCTGTTCTGGAAGGAGTTGCTGCGCAATGAAGGGTTTACGATCGGCCGGCTGGATTCGCGCTACAAAGGCATTGATAAACGGGATGGCGGGGAGCGGCCCGATTTTAATGCCGAGCTTACGGCCTGGCTGCACGCTTTTACGCCACCGGTTAATATGTACTTGCGGAATGAGCTGAATTATAAAACAGACTATCCGTACAATGTTTTCGGGCCGGTGTATCCCTGGGATAACAATAACGACCGTACCGGGGAGAACCTGCGGAGTGCGATGTCGACCAATCCATACCTGCACCTGCTGGTACAATCCGGGTATTATGACGGCGCCTGCGATTATTTCAACGCCAAGTACAACCTGTGGCAGATGGATCCTTCCGGCCGGTTAAAAGACCGGATTCAATGGGCCGGGTTCCGCAGCGGACATATGATGTACCTGCGCAAGGAAGACCTGAAAACAAGTACGGAACAGATCCGGGCGTTTATCAGGGCGTCCATCCCCAGCAAGGCTGCAAAGTATTAAGCAGACTTTCGCCACCAGAAACACTAAAGTATTGGGTCCACATACTCTCTGCGTGGATCTTAGTGGCATTTCTCACTAAAGCTCCAAGGCACTGACGATACACAAAGCGGCACAAAGGACTGTATAACCTCGTATAGCGAGGCTATAGCCCTCTGTGCCGCTCCTTCACCTTGTAAGAAGGCCCTGTGCTGCCTGTTGCTTTTATGCTCTTATTGCCCCGATAAAAAACCGCTCACAAAGGCATCGTCATTCAGTTCAGGATAATCCCGGTATACCCGGTCGATCTCTTCCTGCTGGCCCGGCGAAAGTACTTCCCCGGGGTTAAGGCACCAGGTACCCTTCAGCAGGCCCTGCCGCCGCAATACTTCATGAATACCGGGAATACAGCCATGGAACTGATGCGCGGGGTCAAAAAAGGCCGCATTGCTATCGGTAATTTTTATCGCCTTTGATAGCAGGGCATCTGCCTGCGCCGGGTGGGGATTGCGTTTGTATTGTTTGATCTCATCGAGTAATTGTACCGCCTTTTGCGTCCATACGGCCCAATGCCCCAGCAGCCCTCCTTTGAAGTCGATGGCTACGGTGTTCCCGTTTACAGGGAAGCGGTAGGTGGTCATCAGGTCGTTCACAATATTGTCGTCGTTGCCGGTATACATGGCTACTTCGCTGCTTCGCCCGGAGTTAGCCAGGGCGCGCATCACATCCAGTGTCTGGTACCGGTTGAAGGAGGCGCATTTGATCGCCATTACGTTTTCAATTTCCACGAACTGCTGCCAGAAGTCATAGGAAAAGATCCGGCCGCCCACGGAAGGCTGCAGGTAAAATCCAAATACGGGCAGGATGCGGGCAATGACCCTTGTGCGCTCCAGGATCTGTGCTTCTGTCCAGCCTTGCAGACCGCCCATACTCAGCAAGCCCATATCATATCCGTAATGAACGGCCAGCCGGGCTTCTTTTTCTGCCTGGCTGGTGGGACCGCAGATGCCGGCGATCTTTATAAACGGGGTGGTCAGGTTTGCCCGGTCCACCTCTTCGGATGCCCACTGCAGTACGGTTTCAAACAGGTTGATCTCCGGGTCGCGGATCTCAAATTGGGTAGAATGCACGGCAACAGCAATGCCGCCGGCACCGCTGGCCAGGTAATATTGGGTAAGCAGGCGCTGACGGGCTTCGTCGATCCTGCGGTCTTCAAACAATGCCAGCGGATGAGCGGGAATGACCACGCCGCTATGCAGTAGTGCTTTAAGTTCGGGTGCTAATGTTTTCATTTAAAAATTTCCTTTTCGTTCCTGAAAATGGGTGTCCTTATTCCAAAGTTCGCCGCCTTCCTGCAACCATTTGGCGGTAATTTCGATGGCCTCGCGGATCGAAGTACGGGGATAGCCAAATAATTTATGACAGGCCGAAGCGTTGTTCAGCAGGGCCGTGGGCGCGGGCTGGTTGATAAATTGCGGTTCTTTGTTAAACAGTGCTCCAAAACGCTGCGCGATCCATCGAACGGATAAGATCTCCGGACCGGTAACGTTTAACACGGTTGCCGGTGATGTACAGTGCCGTAATGATCTTAACGCAATTTCATTGGCATCGCCCTGCCAGATCACATTGACGTTCTCCGTGGTGAGGTCGATTGCTTTTTCCGCCAGTACGGATTTTGCAATCTCCACCAGCACTCCATAGCGGAAATCAACGGCATAATTCAACCGGTAGATCAATACCGGTGTGCCGTTCTTCTTTGAAAAATACTGGAAAATGCGTTCCCGGCCCAAGCAGGATTGCGCATATTCCCCGATGGGTGCCGGTGCCGTTTCCTCCGAAACGCCCCCATCTGTTACCGGAACAAACGGAAGCACATTGCCGGAGGAAAAGGCCACGATCCGCGAATCTTTAAAATGCGCGGCCACCCGGCCCGGAAGAAAAGTGTTCATGGCCCAGGTAAAATCTTCATTACCGCTGGTGCCAAATTTATAGCCCGCCAGGTAAATAATATTGGGAACCTTGGGCAATTGCTGCAGGGCTGCATCATCCAGCAGGTCGCAGGCAATGGTTTCCACGCCCATGGCTTCCAGCTCCTGCTGCAAGGTTCCGGATGAAAAGCGGGATACGCCGATCACTTTTTTTGTGAGCCCGGCTTCGCGGATGGCCCTTACCGCAAGGCGGGCCATACTGGGGCCCATTTTGCCGCCCACACCCAGCAGCATCAGGTCGCCTTCTATGTGCTTCAGATCTTCGATCAATGCCGGGGAAGGCGCCAGCAGGGTTGCTTCCAGTTGTTCTAAGTTCGATTGCATAAACGTGTTTACTTTACGAGTTTAATAAAATTGCTGATGGCCAGTACCAGGAGCACCGCCAGGCCCATAATGGCCCATACTTTTGTAAGGGGTTTGTTTTTCTGGTCTTTCATGATCGCGGGATCATTGGCCACCAGGAACAGGATGATGCCGATAAAGGGCACCAGGAATATGGTGATGCTTTGGGCAAATACGATGAGTTCCAGCGGAAGGTTGCCAAATACATAGGCGATGACCGATCCGAAGATCATGACCAGTGAAATAAATAATTTTACCGTTTTATTGTTGAGGTTATTGCCAAAGCCAAATGTATCACCCAGCAGCGAACCGCCCAGCACGGCATTGCCGATCAGCGAGGAAAAAGAAGCGCCAAACAACCCGGCAAAAAAGAGATGGGAAGCATAGGTACCCAGTAAGGGCTCCAGCGCTTTTCCCATTTCCGCGGCAGAGTTAATTTTGATGCCTTGCGGGTGCAGGATATTACCGGCACAAATCAATACGGCTGTACTCATCAGGCCCAGGATAATAATGCCTACGCGACTGCCCAGGATTTCATTGCCCGAAAGCTGCTGGTCCGGCGACAGCCTGCGCCTTGCCTGTACCAGGTAGCTTTGATACAACGCGCCTACAATGGAAAAGCAGGAAGCCGTAAAAGCGATGACCAGGCCCAGTGATCCATCCGGGATGCGGGGTACCAGGCCCGCGGCAATCTCTGTAAACGATGGCCGCAGCATGACTGCTGTAGAAAGAAAGGCAAACAGCATGATGATGATCAGCGCCAGCATCAGTTTTTCGAGCACCAGGAAAAAAGAACGGAAAAACAGGAGCAGGATACCGATAAGGGTAAAGACAATGATGCTTGTTTTAGGAGGAATGCCCATTGATTCGGAAAGGGACAATGCAATACCGGTAGCGTTACCAGACTGAAAAGATGTGGCCACCAGGAAAATGCCGATGCCGATGATGGCGGCCGTGGCTTTCCCGAATTTATTTCGGATGAGGGTTAACAGCGAAACATCACTTTGCGCACCGATGCGTGCCGCCATATTGGTAAATACCATCATAAAAAAGATGGCGGCTGCAATTACCCAGATAAGGCTGAAACCATAATCGGCGCCCATTTTAGAAGTAATGGTCATTTTGCTGGGGCCAAAGACCAATGCTGCGGTAATGATGCCCGGCCCCAGGATGGAAAGCCATTTTTTAAAAAAAGAGGGTTTGTTGGAAGGAGTAGTTTGCATATAGATTTACCGGTTGTTTTTTACTGTTTCCGATGTGATGTTGCCGGAGGCATTGCCAAAATTGCTGCGGATATAATTGGTAAGCACCCGGATCTCTTCGTCTTTCAGAAATGCAAAAGCGGGCATCGAAGCTTCGTAGGAAATGCCGTCGGATGCTTTTCCGTTTGCTCCGTGCAACAGCACCTGCAGTAATTTGTTTGCATCCCCGTTTACCAGCCGGGAACCGGCAAGGGATGGAAACGTATTCAACAGGCCCTTACCATCTGTTTTATGGCAGGAGGCACAGTAGGATTCGTATAAGGCTTTACCAGATTGCTCCTGCAGGGCCGGGGGCTTTTGGGGCCGTAATACAGGGGCCGTAGTATCGGTTGTTTTTTCCAGGCAATAAATGCCGTCGTCATAGGGTTTTGGAAATCCCTGCTGCGGATTCCAGTCGCGGTTGCTGGTACAGAAATAAACGGTGCCATCGGGCAATACCAGCACAGAACGTAAGCGCCCCAGGTAATTGGCAAAAAGAATGGCTTCATCCGTGATCTGTTGTCCGTTTGCAGAAAGGTGAAGGATTCTTAACGATTGACTTTTTAACGTGGTCAGCAATAAACTGTTCTTCCACTCGGGTATGGCATCTGAGCCATACCAGGCCAGTCCGGCAGGTGCAATCACCGGGGTCCAGGACCGTACCGGTTCTGTGCGGGGCGATTTTTTTGCAATCGCGATCTCCTTTTCGGTATCGTGCTTCCCTTCGATCTGCGGCCAGCCGTAGTTCTGCAGCGGCCGGATCAGGTTGATCTCGTCTTCAATGGCGTCTCCATGCTCGGAGGTATAAATAGTGCCATTGCCCGATTGCGTTAGTCCCTGCATATTGCGGAACCCCCAAGCGTATACATAACTGTTGGGGATGGGGTTGTCTTTGGGAATACTTCCATCCAGGTTTAAACGCAGGATCTTCCCGTTGAGTGCGGTGCTGTCCTGTGCAAAGGTATCGCTGGCGGCATCGCCGGTGGCCCAGTATACTTTTTGATCCTTTGCTACCAGCACGCGGGAGCCGTTATGACCGGTACTGCCCGGGATGCGCAGCAAACGCAGGGGGGCCTCCAGTTTTCCGTTATTGTATGTGTAGCGTAATAAGTTTGAATAAATGCTGTCGCCCGTTTTGCTGGTATAAGAAAGAAACAGGTAATCCGGCCCCTGTTCCGGCTGGTACAGGGCCATGCCCAGCAGGCCCGTAGTGCGCTGATGATATACCTCGCTGATCCGTGCCACCGGAAAAACCCGGTGGGTGCCCAGGTCCAGCCGTTTAATAACACCGGCGATTTCGGAGAACAGGATGGCATGTGCTTTCCGGTCGTACTCCAGGTCCCAGGGCACTTCCAGGTGGTCTGCTACCCGGGTAAGGGATACTGCTGTTTGTCCAAGCCGAATTGTATTCAGTACCGGCGGTTCTTTTTTCTTTTCGATATGGCAGGAGGCCAAAAGAGCTGCCACAGATAATAAAACAGGTAATGCTGCAAGCCGCATAGTGTGGAATTTTAAGCGTTGTTTTATGATTCCCGAACCAAATCTAATGATTTAATTTTATATACAAAAAATTGATTATTTTGTATACATATTTTTGAAGCGGTTTGCTTGTATTTGAATTGTACTCATTTTAATATATTAATTTTCAATGTTTTAAGGTGATGTTTTTTACTTCAAATGGCTCCATAAAAATTTAAGAAAAAAATAAAATAAATTTTGTTTGTTTACAAAAAGATATTAATATTGTATACAGTATTAACGAATACTTGATTGCGATTTCTCTTGTTATTGTTTTTCTGAAACCTGTATTTTAAACAGCCGGATGATGGCTGATGCTAAGGGATGAAAACCCAAAATTAATTTGTTTGGAAAATTATTTTTAACACGATTATTCATGAACCCAAACTCACGCAGCATCAGGAACATGCTTTTAGGAACGTACGTTTTATTGGCCTTGCCCCTTGTTCCTTTAGCGGGCAACGCTTCTTCCGGTTTACCGGTATTTTCAACGGCTGCAAGGGGCCGTGCAGCAGGACCGCAGGCAGCTGTCCGGACGCATGTTTACCGGAGCCCGGCTGCGGAACAGGTAAGCGGCAGGATAACCGATGGTAATAACGAGCCGCTGGCGGGTGTGGAAGTTACCAACCTTTCGAGCAGAGAAACGGTCGTTTCCGGAAAGAATGGGGAATACCGCATTAATGCGGCCCCGGATGATCAGCTGCAATTCCGCCTGCTGGGATTTAAAACGGTAACGGTGGCGGCAAGTGCTGCCGGCAGTATTACACTGGAGCCGCAATCCAGCGAGATGAATGAAGTAGTGGTAGTGGGCTACGGTACACAAAAAAAGGTAAACCTTACCGGTGCGGTATCGGTGGTTAAGTTTGATGAATCCCTGGCCAGCCGTCCCAATCTGAACCTGGCATCCGCATTGGTAGGTGCTGCTTCGGGGCTCAATATTGCACAAACCTCTGCTGCCCCCGGAGCCGAAGGGTTTAACCTGCTGGTACGCGGTAAAGGAACGATGAATGATGCCTCTCCATTGGTGGTCATTGACGGGGTGCCCGGAGCCTTGAATGATGTGAATCCAAATGATGTGGAAAGCGTGTCGATCCTTAAAGACGCTGCATCTTCAGCCATCTATGGTTCGCGGGCGGCCAACGGCGTACTGCTTGTTACAACGAAGCGCGGCCGGGGGGATAAGTTCACCTTTAATTATAACGGGTATACGGGCATGCAGGATGTGGCCAAACGCATTGATTTCATCACGGATATGGCTACGCATATGGAGCTGGTGAATGAATCGGAAGGGCGTGAGAAGTATGCGAAAACATTGATTGATACGTGGAGAACGGAGTCCGCCGCCGGAAACCCGCTGTATCCCAATACCGATTGGTATAACGAAATGCTGAAGAAAGGCTTACTTACCGAGCATAACCTGTCTGTGCGGGGCGGCGGTGAAAAAGGCAACATCGCCCTGTCATTAGGCTATTTAAAGAACCAGGGTATTATCGACCATTCCGACTATACCAAGTACAGTTTCCGGATCAATGCAGACATGAAAATAAAGAAGATACTGACCATCGGAGGCAATGTGTTCGGGTACTGGGCAAACAGGGACCCCCTGGATGTAGCCAGCTTTTTTTCAACGATACGGAACACCACACCAGGCGTTATTCCAAAGTATGAAGACGGACGTTACGGCGGTGAAATGTTCAATGGCTTGCCGGCGGGCGCCAATCCCAGGGCTTATGTGGATAATATCCGGGGACAATATGAACGGCAGCGGCTGGGTATGAAATTTTATGGCATTGTAAACCTGCTCAAGAACCTGGAATGGGAAAGCAGCTTTGGCTTCAATTATAATAACGACCGGAATTGGGAATATGCGCGGCCCTATTCGCTCTGGAACCTGCAGACAAATTTCGAGTATCCCAAAAAACCAAGCATCAACAGCCTGTTTAATGGCAGCAGAAGAGATTATACGACCGTGCTAAATACACAGCTGCGCTTTAGGGAATCTATCAACGACGTCCATCATTTTACGGCATTGCTGGGTTTCGATCAGCAGTACAACCGCATGGATAAATTCGATGCAAAGAAAAACGATATCCTGGGAGACGATGCCATTTACATTCTGGATGCCGGAACCAACATGGAGGCCATAAACGGATCCGGAACCGATGATGCGCTTCAGTCTTATTTCGGACGGCTGAATTACGATTATAAAAGCAAATACCTGTTTGAAGCCAATGCACGGTATGACGGATCATCGCGGTTTGCCCGCGATAACCGGTGGGGGTTCTTTCCTTCGTTTTCGGCCGGATGGAGAGTGCTGGAGGAATCCTTTGCACAGCCGTTAAAAGCAGTATTTGATGATATAAAAATCCGGGGCTCCTGGGGGCGGCTGGGTAATAACCGGATCGGAGATTACACCTACCAGGTAGTATACGGTTCTTACCTGTACCCGTTTGGCGGGCAGATGCAGCAGGGAGTGGCTCCAAAAGAGATCGCTAACAGCCGCATCAAATGGGAAACCACAACGGCTACAAACATCGGGCTGGATATCACCATGCTGAAAAACCGGTTGATGCTGAGCGCCGAATACTTCGACAAAACCACAACGGATATCCTGACCAAGATTCCTATTCCATTGGTGATGGGTAACTTTCTTCCGCCCTGGCAGAATATTGCAGCCATGAAGAACCGGGGAATGGAATTTCAGTTAACCTACCGGAATGCCCCGGGAAAAGACTGGTCCTACCAGGTAAATGCAAACCTGTCTACCGTAACCAACAGCGTAAGCCGGTTTAACGGAGATACTTCGATTGATGGCACAACGATCACCCTCGAAGGCAAACCCTTTACCAGTTTTTATGTACTGGAGTTTGACCGGATCATCCAGGACCAGTCCGAAATTGACCGCCTGGTTGCCGATGGCTATACCTTTGGTACCTACGTAGGCGGTACTCCAAAGCCGGGCGATATGCTTTATAAAGATGCCAATGGCGATAAAGTATTTAATGAAAAGGATCGTGTGGTTAAAAATTATTCATCGCTGCCCAAGTACACGTATGGACTGAATGTCAGCATTGCTTACAAAGGCATCGACCTTAATATAGTGGGGCAGGGTGTTGGAGGCGTAAAACAATATTGGGGTAATGACGGGTTTAATACCTTTAACCTGAACGAAGGCTATCTGCAACGAACGGAGATTCTGAATCGCTGGACCCCGGAAAATAAATCGACGGTTTATCCGCGGCTGCTTACTTCAGGTTCGGCGCTGAATACGGCTTACAGTGATTACTGGCTCTACAATACGTCCTACTTCCGGGTAAAATCGCTGCAGCTGGGATACGCGCTTCCCCGCCAGGTAACCAACAGGCTTAAAATAGACCGGCTAAGGGTATATGCCGACCTGGAAAACTATTTTACATTCACTGATTTTAAAGGATACAACCCGGAAAACTCCGGGATCTCCTATCCGTTGATGAAACAATGGATCATTGGTTTAAACATTGCATTTTAAAGAAGAAGCCATGATAAAAAAAATAATGATCGCAACACTCTCCGTACTTGTACTGGCGTCTTGCAATAAATTCCTTGATAGAAACTCGTTGGTTGGATTATCGGAAGGCGACTTTTGGAAATCCGAGCAGGATGCGGTAACGGGCATCAATGCTATTTATAACGCCAACCGCGAATTTACCAACAGCATCGTTATCTATGGTATGATGGACGACTTTACCGATATTTCTTACCAGTCGTTCGCAACCGGGCTCACAACAGGAGTATTCCCTGCCAATGCCTCGTTTTACTCAACCTCCTGGGGCATTTTCTATAAAGGCATCTACAGGGCAAATACCGCGCTGAAGAAAGTGCCGGAGATACAAATGAGCGAAACCGTTAAGAACCGTACCCTGGGGGAAGCCAGGTTTTTCAGGGGGTATTTCTATTTTAAACTCTGGGATTATTTTGGCGGGGTACCGCTTTATGATTACCCCATGAATGTGGATGAGTCGTTTAAACCGCGGAATACGGAAAAAGAGGTGTATGATTTTATTGTGAAGGATATGACGGAGGCTTATGCATTGCTGCCGGGTAGTTATGATGCAGCGAATAAAGGCCGTGTTACCAAATGGGCGGCGCTGGCCATGCGGGGAAAAGCACATCTCTGGGCTAAGGAATATGAAAAGGCGGCTGCAGATTTTAAAGAACTGATGGAGAAAAGCGACCGGACCCTGGTGGCCGATTATCATACCTTGTTCCGCGTAGCCGGCAATAACAACAGTGAGGTTATTTTTGATGTGCAGTATGTGGCACAACAGGGAAATGGGTTGGCCACCGACCGTAATTATGGCAATGCCAGGGGGGCCACAACGGGTTCCCAGCGTACGCGTCCCACACCCAAGCTGGTAAATGAATACGAGATGAAGGACGGAACGCGGTTCGATTTTGCAAACTTCAGGAATGCACAGGGCGGAGTATTCAATCCGGATAATGCGGCCGACTGGAGGGATGAGGCTTCGGTACGGAAGCTGTTTGAGAACCGCGATCCCCGTTTGCAAAAAGGAATTGTAGTACCCTGGTCTACCTTTAACGGGAAAGGCGGTATTGACTATTTGTACCGGTTTCCGGTAGTAACCTCCGATCCGGCGGCCTATGTACCGGTATGGACCAATGGAAGTTATGCCTGGCGAAAGTTTGTAGAAACCGGATCCGTGTATACCTTACAGGACAATATGCCGCAGAATTTTCCCCTTATCCGGCTGGCGGATGTAATGTTAATGTATGCAGAGGCGAAGAATGAGGCTGCAGGCGTGCCGGACCAAACTGTATACGATGCAGTAGATGCCGTACGCACCCGTGCAGGGATGCCGGATCTTCCTGCCGGATTGAATAAGGAACAGATGCGTGAACGGATACGGCATGAGCGGATGGTGGAATTATGCGGGGAAGGGCAACGTTATTCAGATATCCGGAGATGGCGGATTGCCAGGGACGTAGTAGATGGGGTATGGATGACAGAATTTACAGGGGTGAAAATCCGGCAAAGAGGGTTCCCGGATAACTATTACCTGTGGCCGATACCACAGTCGGAAAGAGATGTGAATCCCAACCTTACCCAAAACCCGGGTTGGTAACAGGATCATTTTTATAACGGAAAAAATAGGCATCCCAGGATGCTGATACAGGAAGATGTTTAAAAAGTTGGTTGGAATCATCCCCTTTGTTTTTTATGCGTTGCTTGCCATTGGGCAGCATCCTTCTGAGATTTTTCTGCACCAGGGGAAGATCAATAAAAATGCTGTAGTACTGCACAAAACCAGGGAAGGCGGGTTTGTGAAGCAAGGCCTGACGCTGAAGGAATCCGTTGCAGACGGATATCCGGATCGTAAGGCAGATGTGGAACTGGAGCTTGAAGTACCGGAAACGGGTTGGTACGTGCTGGAAGCGGAAACCATGCCCCGGGATCCGGAACAACTGAAAAAAGAAGATACCACAGGTGTATTAACACGGATTGCCCATTTTCAGCTGGGCATTGAGCGCATCACAAAACGCATCGTTTATGATAGCTATAAAGGCGGGAAACAGGAGCTGGGTAAGTTTGAATTTGGGAAGAAAAAAGAAAAGCTGAAGATCTGGCTGCCCGGGAACCTGGTTTTTTATACCATCTCAGTGAAGCCGTATATACCTCCGGTGCCGCCCAAAGAAGCGGAAGCCTATGTTCCCGGGATATTGCCACCGGCCTCCCATCCACGCCTCTGGGTAAACACAGAAACCCTGCCGGTGATCCGTCAACGCCTGCAGGATACGGCCCACCAGGGCGCCTGGCTCAAAGTAAAACAGGCGGCATTGCAAACATTTGCTTTTGCCTATGACCCGCAGCAGGAGATCCGTTACAACGAAAAACTGGAGCAGGCGGTAGAAAGCAAGGCCTTTTATTATTTGTTGGAAAAAGACCGGGCTGCGGGGAATGAGGCGGTGAAGCTGATGACGCAATACCTCTCAGTGCTGGAATTTGGTAATATTACTTATGGTGATATTTCCCGCGAAATGGGTCGCGCTATTTATACGGCAGCACTGGTATACGACTGGTGTTATGACCTGCTGACCATGGAGCAGAAGACGATGCTGTGCAGGAACATGCAGCGCCTGGCCCGGGATATGGAAATTGGCTGGCCGCCGTTCTTTGGAGTGGAAAGTATTATTAACGGCCACGGAAACGAAGCCCAGATCTGCAGGGATCTGCTGGCTATGAGTATTGCGGTTTATGATGAAGATCCGGTACCCTATAAGTACACGGCCTATACCGTACTGGAACAGCTGGTGTCGATGCGGAAATTTGAATACCAGTCGCCCCGGCACAACCAGGGCATCGACTATGGCGGTTACCGCTTTGGCTGGGAAATGCATGCCGCATGGCTGTTTTACCGTATGACCGGATTTCCTGTTTTTGATGACAACATCAAGAACCTTCCCTATTACTGGCTGTACATGCGTACCCCGGATGGAAAGATGCTGCGGGACGGCGATATGTTTAGTGTAAAGTATGCGCAAAGCGATAGCTTTTACTGGAAGAATCCGCAGACCATGTTACTGTGTTACGCATACTCCGGTAACGCCTTGTTTAAAGGACAGTTCCTCCGGCAGGGAGGCCTGCCCGATAACCCGGTGTTGTTTTTACTGCTGGATGACCCGGCATTAAAACCGGATTTTGATCTAAACCGCCTGCCGCGCACCATCGACTTTGGCCCCGTACTGGGCTCCATGGTAGCACGCACCGGCTGGGAGGAACAAAAAGAAAGCGGGAATGTGGTGGCCGAGATCAAAGGAGGTGGTTTTCATTTTGGCAATCACCAGCACGCAGATGCTGGCGCTATCCAGATCTATCATCACGGCATGCAGGTGGGTGACCTGGGCTTGTACCTGTCCTACGGTTCGCCTTATGATTTTAATTTCAACAAGCGGTCGGTGGCGCACAGTATGCTGCTGGTGCGGGATCCGGCAGAGCCGCTGTTGTTTCGTACAAAGACCAATGACGGCGGTACCCGTTTCAGCCAGCGTTTTCCCCGGACGGTGGCTGAAGTGCTGAATGACTCCTGGTTCCATACGGGCTTTGTGCGTTCCTGCGATTATGGGCCGGACCCGGTAGCGCCTGCTTACAGCTATTTCAATGCAGATCTTACCGCGGCCTATACTTCCAAGCTGGAACAATACTCCCGGAGCTTTTTATTCCTGGATATGAAACGGCCCGATGTTCCGGCGGTGATCATTCTTTTGGATGAAGTGACCAGCGCTGACCCCGCTTTTAAAAAAACATGGCAGATCAATACCCTGAACCGGCCACAGGTTTCGGCCAACCGGTTTATACTTAACAGTAGCCTGAAAGGGAAAACAGGAACCACCTATGTAAATATGCTGGTACCGGCCGCCCAGGACCGTAAGTACGAGGTGCTAAGCGGCGATTCATCGGCCTTTGTAGCGGGCGATCTGTATTCCGCACGGTCTGCATGGCCGGAGGCAAAGGGCTCCCGCATCCTGGTGTCGCCTTTAAAAGATGCAAAGAAAACGGCCTTTGTTACGGTATTCCAGATGGCAGAGGAAACACAGGCCGAACTGCCCCTTCAGTTCAGTGAAAAGAACGGCTACTACCTGTTTCAGGTAGGGAATAAGCTGGTGGTATTGGCCCGGCCGGGAAGTTTGCTGCAGGAAGCATTTACCCTGGAAGTACCGGGAGATCAGGAATACGAGGTAATTGTGGCGGGCCTGCAGGAAGGCTTCTGGAATCTTTCCGGTGCGGATGGAAAACTGAATTTTAATGCCACAGTATTGAAAAACAGGCACACACTTTCTTTCAAAATGAAAGGCGGCCGCCTGGCCTTAAAGCCGCAAAGAGTATATAATGCACCCGAAGGCGTACTGAAAAATAGTGCCGGCCTTTCCGGCGGTTTAGGGCAGAAATAATTAAATTGTGCAACTTAAAAGCGCCGTCGCTTTTAAAAACTGAATGGGAATGAAAGAAGATTCGTTAGCTTATAAAGTATACCTGGAAGTTCGCAAAAAGATATTGTCAAACCAGCTGGTAGGCGGTGTGCGGCTGGTAGAAAGCAACTGGGCAAAGAAGATCAATGCCAGCCGGGTGGCGGTTCGTGAGGCGTTCATGCGCCTGGCCGGTGAAAACCTGGTGGAGTTTGGTGAAAAAGGCGGGTGCTTTGTAAAACGGATGACCCTGCAGGATGTGAAAGATATCCGTGAGCTGCGCGAACTGCTGGAGGTGGGGGCACTGAAGATTCTTTTTTCAAAAAAGAATAAGGCGCTGATCAAAGAACTGGAACTGATCTGTGATGATTTTAACGCAATGGTCAGCAAGGAATATTACGGGGGCGCCTGTGAAGCGGATATTAAATTTCATGAAAAGATCATTGAAGGCACCGGCAATTCCCGCCTGATTGCGATGTACAACAACAGCAATATTCCCCTCTTTCATATGAAGCTGGGTACCATGATCCGGCAAATGGAAGATTACCAGGATACGGGCAGGGAACACCGGGAAATTGTAAATGCATTGAAGCAGGACGATTGGCAGAAAGCGTATGACACCCTGGTAAAACACCTGGACCGGGGTGAGCATGAAGCCCTGGAAATGGTTTAAGGCAACCTGTTGTATAATGAACCTGATGATCCGTTATGCATAACCGGTGATGGATAGATGGCAAGATGAAACCAGCAACATCTCCCCTTGGGAAATTCCATTGCAGCTGCTGAATATCTGCTTCGATCAAAATACATATCATGCTTTGAAAGCAGAAGTCCGGCTTTGAACTTTAATAATAAATAGGTATAAAAATTATTATTATAAATGTTTTCAACTTCCCCTTCTGGTCAGTGGAGACACTGACCGTTGCTTTTGTCGTGGTTTGTGTCTCCACAAACCATTTGGAGGCATTTTAATAAAATTGATACCGGTTTATCAGGAGACTTCTAACAAACCCTTTGCTGCCGTATCCAGTTGCAACAGGCATCCTTTTTCCGCTTCGGTAATGATCAATCCCTGATGGCCCCGGGGATCCAGGGCACAATTGGTGGGATTTGCTCCCGGTAAACGGATGGCTTCTGTTTCGCATCCATCCGGGCTTATTTTTTGAATGACCCCTGCACCATACACGGCTACATAAATATTTCCGGCTTCATCCAGCGCCATACCATCCGGCCCCACGGCGCCGCCCGTGTTGACCAGGATGCCGGGTTGTGAAAGCGTTGCGGTACCCGCATCCCAGTCAAATTTCCAGATCAGCCGGGTACCCGTCTCCGCAATATATAAACGGGTACCTTCCCGGTTCAATGCCAGTCCGTTCGGGTAGTACATACCTGTTCTTATTTTTAATACCTGCTTTTGGGAAGTTAAACAACACACATATCCCGTTCCGTCGGTAATTCGATCTCCCGGACAGGTAAATAAAAGCTGGCCCTTTCTGTCAAATGCAAGGTCGTTCGGCATTTTCAATACATCGCCACCCACCTGGCCCGCCATCGTTTCTATTGTGCCCGTTACGCTGTTAAATGTGCGGATGCTGTGCTGTTTCGAATCGCAAAACCACAGCAGGTTGTTTGCGTCAATGGCAATGCCGTTGGGTGCCCCACCCACAAAATACCGGTACCACTGGTTGTTTTTATAGCAGATCAGGTTGCCGGCTTCTTTTTCAACCAGCCAGATGGTGCCCTCCCGGTCAAAAGCCGGTCCTTCCGGAAATGCAATGTTGTTAATGAGTGTGCGCATAATTTTTTTATAAAAAACTAGGAGATTATCATAAATGTATACATTTTTGCATTAAATTAGTATACAGAAAACTACTTAAACCGTAGACCTAATTGATATGATTGCTTAATATGTTTATAACCAGTAATATATATTTTAACATTCAGATTGCCTGCTTAAAAGCATTACAATTTAATCATTAGTTTTTTTATGCAAGAAAATGTCAACTCCGCTCAGATCCTGACGGAAAATCAAAAATGGATACCGGGAGGTATCGTTTCGTTAAACCGGAAGTCGGACCCGAATATCTGTTTTATAAAAGGTAAAGGCAGCCGGGTACAGGATGCTGACGGAAATGAATACATCGATTACCAGGCGGGGTTTGCCGCTTCGTTCCTGGGGCACAATGATACGGATGTAAACCAGGCGGTGGCCAAAACCCTCGCAGAGGAACAGGTGCTAATGGGTGCGGGTCCTACCTTGCTGGAAGGTGCTTTTGCAAAGCTGTTTTGTGAAAGCGTACCCACGGCAGAAAGTATCCAGATCACGACTACCGGATCAGAGGCTACCTATCATGCGATCCGGATCGCCCGTGCCGTTACTAAACGCGACCATGTGATCGTGATGCAGGGCGGCTATAACGGGTGGCACAACGATGTGGCCTGCAACGTGATCAGTCCAAAAGAGGCCGTGGGACCATTTCAAAGTCCGGGTGAATATCCTTTTGATGGATTGAGTGCCGGGGTACCGGATGCGCACAAGGCCCTGGTACATGTTGTTAACTTTAATGACCTGGCAAGTGTGGAGCTGATGGTGCGTAAATACCCCATTGCCTGCATCTTGCTGGAGCCCATCCTGCAGAACATTGGTATTGTAAAGCCACAGGAAGGATACCTGGAAGGACTTCGCGCGCTTGCAGACGAGCATGGCTTCCTGCTGATCTTTGATGAAGTAAAAACCGGTTTCCGTCATGCGCTGGGCGGTTACCAGTCCATTTGTAACATTGTTCCCGATCTGTCTACATTTGGAAAGGCCGTTGCAAACGGGTATCCCCTGGGGGTGATCGCCGGCAAAAAGAAATACATGGATTATTTTGTGCACCATGATAAAGAAGAACGGGTAATGATTGCCGGAACCTTTAACGCCTTTCCGCTGACCACGGCCGCCGCAATTGCCACACTGGAAAAGCTGGCGGATCCTGCGTTTGGTGTTTATGCACATGTGGAGCAACTGGGGGCAATGCTGGAAAAAGGATATAATGAAATTTTCCCTAAATTGGGTGTACCGTTTTATGTAGCGCGGCAGGGCTCTGCTTTTTGTACCTATTTTATGGATCATGCGCCGGTGCATTATCATGATATCCTGGAGCATCACGATTTTGAGCTGGATACCCGGTACCGTAAACAACTAATCGAAGAAGGAATTTTTAACTTCCCGGCGGCGATCAAACAGGGCAGCATTTCTTATGCGCATACTGTTGCCGATATTGAGCAAACATTGGAAGCAACCGAAAAAGTAGTGAAAAATTTATAACAGCGATTATGAAGATAACGGCAATTGAAACGTTGGTGTGCCATGCACGCATGCGCAACTGGATTTTTGTAAAAGTGGTCACTGATCAGCCCGGCCTTTGGGGCTGGGGCGAAGCCACGCTGGAATGGCATACACAAGGAGTGGTGGGCGCCATCAAAGATCTGAGCGAACTCCTGGTTGGTGAAGATCCGCGGCGGATCGAATACCTCTGGCAAATGATGTACCGCCAGCATTTCTGGCATGGTAACGGGGTGGTGCGGGGTACGGCCATCAGTGGCATCGATATCGCCCTCTGGGATATTGCGGGTAAAATTCACAATGTGCCCTGCCATGAACTTTGGGGTGGCCGTGTGCGCGATTATATCCGGCTGTACTGTCACCTGGGTGGCGGACGTATGGAAGATTTTTATGAAACGGCCCCGGACGATGCCAGGCGTTTCGGCGAGCTGGCGCAGAAAGCCGTTGAAGAAGGATTTACCGCTTTTAAATCGATGGCGGTACCGGAAACCATGCCGCTGGAAGGCCTGCGGCCGGTGAAGTATGCAGAGGCCTGCGTAAAAGCCATGCGGGAGGCCGTGGGGGATGATATTGACATTATGGTCGATTGCCATGCCCGGCCCAGCCCGCGTATGGGCATGCAGTTTGCCAAAGCACTGGAGCCTTACGGCCTGTATTTTTTTGAAGAACCCTGCTGGCCCGAAACGATGGAAGATATTGCACTGATTCAGCGGGCGGTTACCACACCCGTTGCAACCGGCGAACGCCTGATCGGGGTGCATGCCTTCCGTGAACTGCTGGAAAAGCGCGCGGTAAGTGTCATCCAGCCGGATATCACGCATTGCGGCGGACTCTCGGAAGTACGTAAGATCGCCGCCCTGGCAGAGGCCTACCGGGTGTCTGTGGCCCCGCATAATCCCCAGGGGCCGGTAAGTACCGCGGCTTCTATTGAGTTTGGGTTTGCCACGCCGTCGTATATCATCTGCGAAAGCGTGCATAAAGATGTGGAATGGCGCAACGATGTGGTGTCCGAAGGGTTTACAGTACAGGAAAAAGGAAGGATCGTGCTCCCCAATAAAAAACCGGGACTGGGTATTGAGATTGATGAAGCGGTAGTAAAAAAATATCCGTTCCGGCAGGAGCTGCTACAACGTACCTTTTACAGGGATGGCAGTGTAGGCGACTGGTAAATTTAAAAATATGCAGCAGTTAAAAGAAAAAGTGGTCCTCATCAGTGGGGCGCTGGGCGATATCGGGATGGCCATTGCAACGGCATACCTGCGGACCGGGCATACCGTTTCGTTTTGCGATACGGAGCCGGAAGAAAAAGCGCTGCAACGGTTCAACGAATTGCACGGAACGTTTGATTATCACAAAGTGGATGTGTCCGACGCAACGGCGGTAGCCAACTGGATTGCGGCCGTACTGGAGCGTTTTGGCAGGATCGATGATTGTATTGTAAATGCGGCAAGGGTTACCCTGAAAGATTACCGGAATATAACGCCGGAAGAATGGAAACGGGAACTGGAGGTAAACCTCAACGGCGCATTTTACCTGGCCAACGAGGCAGCGCGCTATTTTAGTAGTGCACAGGTGGCCGGCAATATTGTGTTCCTGGGAAGCTGGGCGGCACATGCCGTACATAAAAACCTGCCTGCGTACAGCGTATCCAAAGCCGGCCTGCGGATGCTTTGCCAGTCGATGGCCCTTGAATATGCACCTTATGGCATCCGGATCAATGAGCTGGCGCCGGGCTATGTAAATGCCGGGCTGAGTAAGGAGGTATGGAGCACGGCTCCTGAGCTGCAGGAAGCAGCACGCAGCCAGGTACCCTTAAAAAAAATCATCGAAGCCAGTGAGGTGGCCAACCAGGTGCTGTGGATAACGGCCCCGGAAAACCGGCATCTGACTGGCGCCACTATTTTACTGGATGGCGGACTTTCATTAATCAGGCCATAAACAGTTATGCATACAACAAAAGAACGGACCGATCATACGGCACGCCTGCGCGCAAAATTTGGTAGGGCACAGGCCGATATTACGCCACCGCTGGGCATTTATGCGCGCAACTGGGGGGCAGCCACCTTCGACAATGCAAGTGGCGTACACCGGCCGTTATGGATGCAGTGCCTGGCCATTGAAGCGGCCTCCGGGCAAAAGGCCCTGCTGCTTACGGCAGACCTGGGCTGGTGGAAGAACCAGGAAGATGAGCGCCGGCTGCGGCAGGCCTTGCTGCAGCATTTTGATCTGCAGGAAGAACAGCTGCTTTTTTGTTTATCGCATACACATGCCGGACCCAGCATCTGCTCCAATGACCTGCAGCAGCCGGGTGGTGCTTATATATTGCCGTACCTGGAGGCGCTGAAGGATGCGGCAATAGCCTGTATCAATGAGGCCCTTGCCGGCATGGAGGAAAATATATTGGTATGGAGCACCGGTTGCTGCAGCCTGGCCACAAAACGGGATCTGAAAGTGAACAATGATTACCTGATCGGCTATGATCCCGGAGCAACAGCAGACCAGACGCTGCTGGTAGGTCAGTTAAAAAGGCTGGATGGCAGCTTAAGCGCTGTGTTGGCAAATTATGCCTGTCATCCTACCACGTTTGCGCATGAGAACCGGCTGCTTTCCCCCGATTTTGTTGGTGCCCTGCGGGAGCTGGTTACCGCCCATACATCTGCGCCCTGTATGTTTTTACAGGGTGCTTCCGGGGACCTGGCACCAAAGAAGCAATATGTAAGCGATCCGGAGATCGTGGATGCAAATGGCAGAGAACTGGGCTATGCCGTATTATCAGCGCTGCAAACAGATCCGGGAACCGATACCACCTGGACCTTTGACCGCGCATTGGTATCGGGCGCACCGCTGGCGATCTGGAAAGAAAAACCGGTTGTGGTATCGGAATACCTCCGGCTGCGAAAGTTGATCGTACGGGTTCCCTATAAACAATTGCCGGATGCGGAATGGATTGAGCAGGAGTACCAACAATGTGAAGACCGGGTAATCAAGGACCGGCTATGGCGGAAGCTCAATACCCGGATCGCAATTGGAGCCAATACTCATGCAGACCTTCCGGTATGGATCTGGCGCCTGGGAACTGCTATATTGGTGGCACAGCCAAATGAGGCGTATTCGGAATTCCAGGAAAAGCTGCGGGCTTTTTTTCCGGGAATAGTTATCATCTGTATCAATATTGCCAACGGTTATGTAGGATACCTGCCGCCACGGCATTTGTATGATAAAGACATTTATGCTGTATGGCAAACACCCTATGCACCCGGTGCACTGGAGCTGCTGATAGATGAAACGCGGAAGGAAATTGAAAAAATACTGACAGATGAAACTGCAATGGATTGACCTGCTCATTTTTGGGATTTATATTATTGGCGTAGTGGCATTGGGATTGTATGCTACGCGGAGAACTGCCCGTACCAAACGGGATTATTTCCTTGCCGGCGATAAGCTGCCCTGGTGGATGATCGGCGGCAGCATTATTGCAGCCAATATCAGCAGTCATCACCTGGTAGGCGCCATGGGAACGGCCTACAGCCGGGGTTTTGTAGCCATTACGCTGGAATGGGGCGCCATCCTCATCGGCTTTAATGCATTGCTGTGGATCTTTCTGCCCTTTTACCTGCGCAATGGTTTTTATACCACGCCGGAATATTTAGAAAAGCGTTTTGGTACCAAAACACGGGTGCTGTATGCCATGCTGATCTTATTTACCTATGTGTTTGTAGAAATTGGTGCGGTACTGTATCTCGGCGGCCTTACACTGCATGCCTTGTTTGGTATTCCCATCCTGTACAGCATTTTGGGAATGGCCTTGTTAACCGGGTTGTACACCGTACTGGGTGGCCTGCGGGCGGTGATCTGGACGGAAATGGTGCAGCTGGTGGTGCTGGTGCTGGGAGGAATCATTTTAACGTTCAGCACCATTCATGCGGCCGGTGGTTTCAGCGCTATTACCGAATCTTCAAAAAACTGGAAGATGTTTTACCCGGCTTCGGATCCGGATTTTCCCTGGACGATGTACCTGGGTGGGTTATTATGCATCAGCGTTTTTTACTGCGCCACCAACCAGTTTATTGTACAGCGGGTGCTTGCTGCAAAGAATGAATGGCACGGGCGCATGGGCGTGATCTTTGGCGATTACCTCAAATTCCTGGTACCGCTGATCATTACCGTTCCGGCATTGATCGCGCCAAAATTTTTGCCAAAGCTGGAGCAGCCGGACCTGCTGTTTGCGACCCTGGTGGAAACATTGCTGCCGAAGGGTTTGGTGGGATTGGTAATGGCCGGATTGATCTCCGCAATCATGTCGCATATCTCGGGAGCCATCAACTCCTGTACCACTATTTTAACGGTAGACGTATACACGCAGTTCATTAATAAAAAGGCAAGCGATGAGCAGGCGGTTCGTTTTGGCAAACGCTCGGGTGTGGTCATTATCCTGCTTGGTATTCTTAGCGCAGTTCTTTTGATCAGCTATTCCGATAAGCCGGTATTCCTGTACCTGATGAATCTTTACGGCTTGTTTACGCCGGGTATTGCCACCATGTTCCTGATGGGCATTTTCTGGAAGCGGACCACCGCTGCCGGGGCCCTGGCTGCCGGGTTGCTTACCATTCCGCTTTCATTGCTGATGGAGTTTTGTTTTCCGCAAATGCCCTTTTTCAACCGCACGGGTATTGTTTTCTGGGTCTGTATGATCCTGTGTGCCGTGGTAAGCCTGTTTACGGCGGCATCAAAATCCACCGGGTTAAACAACCTGGTATGGACCAAAGAAAGCCTTCGGATACCGGAACCGGATAAAAAATATTACCGCGGCTTTCGTAACCCTGCCATCTGGTGGTTCCTGATCACGGTAATGGTGCTGTATTTTTTTGTACGGTATTTTTAATACAACCGTCCGAAGCTTTATGAACAGGTCACTTACATGGGATGCTTCATTCTGCATTTCCCGGTTTACGCGGAATGAGCTGTGTTGATGTTCCTGTTATTTTTTGTAAAAGGAATCAATCCGTTGGTACCGGAGCCGCAACAGTGGGGATCAGGGGTGCTTTGCCGGTAACGGGTGCTTCCGGTATGCCTTTATATTTGTACGACTTTTCCGGTTCTTCACAGGTGGTATAAAACAGCGGGTAGGGATCTGCCTTCGCTCCAGGATCGCTCTTGTCAGTTTCCACCAGCCTTACCAGGGTATATTTTCTCAATACCGCATCCGAATGATAATCGTTGCTTTTATATAGTGTATAGTTGTTCTTTTTATCAAAAACCTGGTTGCTGATGTATTGGTTTGAACCAGCATCGTAGGTATATGCAGCGGTATCGGGTTCCTCAAAGGGCCGGTACCGGTCATTGGTATACATGACGGTTTCGCTCCCGCGGGAACGTGCATAGGCGGCTTTCAATTCGGCTACTTCCGTCATTTGATCCGGTGCGTCTTCCTGCTTTGCAAATTGCCGGCTTGTAAGGGTAGTTGCCAGCAGCAGGATACCATCTTTTGTAATAATGCGTCCCTTAAACGGATCGTGGTACCGGTCCGGCTGATGATACACCAGGATATAATCGTTTGCTTGTACCGGAAGTAAGAAAGAGTTGGGTCCTTTTCCCGTTTTCGGCAGTCGCCAGGGAGCATCCAGCTGATGGCTGAGTGTGATCTGCCGGGGATGGTATATCGTATCGTATACGAAAGGTGCAGAAAAACAATTGGCATGTTCATTAAATACGCGTTTCACCGGGGCTTCGTCGAACCGGATAAAGGTACTGCCCCGTTCAAATCCGCCAAATGCCAGCCGGATGCCTTTTATGGCCGTATCCTTGCGGGCGTATACGGAGAACACCTGTTCCGGTTTATCCGGATAAAAAGAAAGCAGTTCTTTTTCAAGGGTATATTTTCCAAATACCATGGTGGCATAGCCATACAACAGGAATGTGCGGTCTTCAAACAGGTAAATGCCATCGGATGTGCCGCCATACCTGCCCTGCAGCTGTTTATAGGAATGATCGCTTTGACCGTATCCTGTATAAAGGGTCAGCAGTAATAAAACGGGCAGTATGATTTTTTTATACAAAGGATAACTCCGGATCTGTGCCGGGATCGGCAATAAAAAGGTGTTTAAAATTATGATCATCCGGCTGCAAATATGCTGCTTTCCCCGGTAAAAAGAAACGGGTGCCATAAAAAAAGCGATCACATGGATCGCTTTTTTTTTATAGTATTGAGAACGGATTAAGCCTGTTTTACCAGTTCGGCGTTGATGTGTAACTTTACTTCATCCGCTACCACGATGCCACCGGCTTCTGTAACGGCGCTCCAGTTCAGTCCGAAGTCTTTACGGTTGATTTTACCGTTCAGTTCAAAACCAGCAACGGTTTGTCCGTATGCGTTGGGTCCGATACCGCCCAGTTCCACGTTTAAGGTAACACTTTTCTTTACCCCACGGATGGTGAGGTCACCGGTCATTTCAAATTCATCGCCGCCTTTTGAAGTGATGGCGGTGGATTCAAATGTTAACTTGGGGTGATTGGCTGCATCAAAGAAATCAGCGGATTTTAAATGCTCATCACGCTGTGCGGGCCCGGTGGAGATACTGTCGATATCTGCACTGAAGGTAACCTGTGCATCGCTGAAATCTTCTTTATCGGCAATTACGGTGCCTTCAAAGCTGGTAAACTTCCCGGATACGTTTGAAATTACCAGGTGTCTTACTTTAAAACCTATTTCCGAGTGCATCGGATCAATTGTCCATGTAGCCATAGTTATATTTGTTTTTGTGATTTGATAACGCAAAATTAGTACCGGAACGCAGGATTGAAAATAACCTAGATTAAGATGAATGGTTAAGATTTTGTAAAGCCCCGGTTAATCGGCAATTCTTGAAGCGTACGTTTCCGGGACTGTGATCCGTAAAAAAAAGCGCTTTCCGGGAGTGTAATCCACAAAAAGCGCTAAAATCTTAAGTAAAAGAGGATCCGGGATCAGGGAAGAACCGCAGCCAGCTTGTTTTCCAGGTCCATGCCACGCAATCCTTCTGCAATGATTTTTCCCTGCGGGTCAATCAATACATTAAAAGGGATCCCTCCGAATTTATACATCGGCACTACGGGCGATTCCCATTTCTTCAGATCGCTTACCTGTGTCCAGGCCAGCTTGTCATTTTGAATCGCATTCTTCCAGGCATTGGCATCATCATCCAGCGAAACGCCTAAAACGGTAAATCCTTTGGTTTTGTATTTATTGAAAACAGCCACTACATTCGGGTTTTCAGCACGGCAGGGGCGGCACCAGCTGGCCCAAAAGTCAACCAGCACGTATTGTCCTTTAAAGGAGTTGAGTGCTACCGGTTTCCCGGAAACGTCGGGCAGGGTAAAATCCGGGGCTTGTTTGCCCACCCAGGTACGGTCTTCCGCTGCCTTGATCTCCTGCTGCAGGTTGAGCTTTAAGCCGGCAACCGCAATATGATTGGGGAATTTTTTAGTTACATCATCAATCAGGGCTACCACCTGTTTATTGTCCAGCGGCTCCAGGCCCAATCCCTGTCCGTTAGCCGTAGACTGGTAATAGCCCAGTTCAAACATGGACAGCGCCGGGTTAATGCCTTTTTTGATCTCGCCCAGTGCATATTCCCGGAGCGCCACCCCATCCTGTTTGATGGTCTGCATCAGCGGAGTGAGGGTGCTGTCAGCTACTTTTGTCGTACGCAGGCTGTCCAGTTTATGCGTGTTGTTAACCAGCCGGATCATTTTATCGTTAAAGGCCACCATAAAATCTTTCATCGCCTGGCTGGCCGGGGAGTTTTTTACTTCAAATTTTTCAGGCATCTGGGGGTTCCGCGTGCTCATCGTAATGCTGAGATCAACCTCCGGGGCGTCGTTGATAACGGATGCCACCGGAAACTCCAATGCATCCAGCCGGATATTGTATACGGCATCTTCCAGTGCTTCGGTTTTAAGCGTGAATTTGCTGGCGATGATATCCGCAGAATCTACGATTACCGGTTGCATGGACGCTACGGGTACTTCTTCCAGGTAAACTTTTTTTGCCTGGGTATTGGAAACGCTTCCGTTGATAATAAAGCTTTTTTTATTGTCCTGTTTACATCCTGCAAAAATGATCGCCAGGAATGCAATAAAGATGAATTGTTTCATTTTTTTGAATTTTCAAAAACAGACCTGTAAGGTTCTGGCCTGTTTGTGCCGACGCAAAACCTTATAGCGCTGTTATTCTTATTGTAACTTTTTCAACAATATTTCGTTGGTCTTTTTCGGGTCTGCCTTGCCTTTTGTCTGTTTCATGACCTCGCCCACAAAAAGCGCCAGCAGGCCTTTCTTTCCTTTTTTGTATTCTGCTACCTTGGGCGCCAGCTTTTCCAGTACGGCATCGATCACCGGCTCCAGGTCGGCAGCATCCGACTGCTGGATCAGGTTGTTTTTTTCTGCCAGCACCAGGGGCTGTTCTTCCGGATGTTGCAATAACAGCTGGAACAGTCTTGTAGAGGCGATGGAAAAACTCACTTTTCCGGAATCCACGCACTGGATGAGTGCGGCTACCTGTGCCGGCTGCAACGGAAAAGCGCTGATGGATTGGCTGTTTTCATTCAGCCAGGTCTTTACCGGGCCCAGCATCCAGTTGGCGGCTGCCTTATAATTTTTTGTATGCTGCAGGATGGTTTCAAAATAATCGGCGCTGTCCCGTTCTTCGGTAATCACATGCGCATCATATTCGGGTAGCTGGTATTCGGTCATATACCGGTGAATGCGTTCGGCTGGCAGGGCTGGTATCATCCGGCGGATGTCGTTGATGAATGCATCTTCCAGGTCGAAAGGCGGCAGGTCCGGATCCGGAAAATACCGGTAATCTTCTGCATCTTCTTTATCGCGAATGGCAAAGGTGGTGCCATTTCCGGCATCAAAGCTGCGGGTTTGCTGGCGGATGGTTTCTCCAGCCTCCAGTAAACCCATCAGGCGTTCTGCTTCAAAATCAATGGCCCGTTTTACGTTCCGGATGGAGTTCAGGTTTTTTACTTCCACCTTGGTGCCCAGTTTTTCGGCTCCTTTCAGGCGAACGGAAATATTGGCATCGCAGCGCATGCTGCCTTCCTCCATATTGCCGTCGCATACCTCCAGGTAACGCACCAGTTTGCGCAGTTCCGATACATAGGCGAAGGCTTCTTCGCTGCTGCGGAGGTCCGGCTCTGTTACGATCTCTACCAGGGGCGTTCCTGCACGGTTATAATCTACTGCCGTGTTATAAGGATCTACATCATGAATGCTTTTTCCGGCATCTTCCTCCATATGGATCCGGTTCAGCCGGATATCCCGGGTTCCGGCAGCCGTTTTAATGGTCACATACCCGTTTTTACAAATAGGGGTGGTGTGCTGCGATATCTGGTAACCTTTTGGCAGATCGGGATAAAAATAATTCTTCCGGGCAAAGTAGTTCTTTTGTTCTATTTCGCAGTTACAGGCCAGGCCAAGTTTTACTGCGTATTCAATCGCTTTCCGGTTCATTTTTGGTAAACTGCCGGGATGTGCCAGGGTGATGGGGCTTACATGGGTATTGGGTGCTGCGCCAAATGCAATGCTGTCTCCGCAAAAAAGTTTGCTTTCCGTCAGCAGCTGGGCATGCACTTCCAGGCCGATCACAATTTCATATTTTTCACTCAATTCCATGTGTTCCGTATCATTGTTTCAGGTTCGCGAAGATACGCAAGGAGATTGGTTTTCCCGGCCATTAAAAAAGCCGCCACGATGCAACCGGGGCGGCCTTTAAACCCTAAATCACGAAAACTTAAAAACTATCAGCATATAGAGATATGCTACGGTTATAACGTTCCCGGAACAAAAAGGTTGAAAAATTTACAGATCTGCGGTTTTTATACGGGCAGACTGGGTTACGGTGATCGATTGTATTTTTCCGTTCCGGCTGATCTTAAAATCCAGGGACGGTTTGCGGTTGCCCCGGATCAGGCGGGTGGCCTGGTCGGTTCCGTTTGCCGGCTGACCGTTGATCTCTTTTACGATATCGCCGCTTTTTAAGCCCGCTTTATCGGCATCCGAGCCCTTATCCACATCGAGGATTTTTACACCATCGCCTTTATCCAGGTCCTGGATTCGGATACCGATCTTCGGACTATTCGTTTCAAAGCCGGGGTTGCCATAGAACCGGAAACTCCGGCTTCCGCCGTTCTGGTTGGGCATCTGGCGCATCAATTCATTCAAATCGATATTGGGAGCCGAAAAAGCTTCGGCACCGCCGCGGTTGAATCCCAGGGTTGCAGGCGCCTTCCATTTGGAAAGGGTGGCCTGGGTAGTATAGGTTTTACCATCCCTTTTGTACGAAATGGAAACCTTATCGCCCGGATTTTTATCTTTAATGGCTGCAGAAAGTGCATCCGGAGCTTCGATGGTATGGCCATCAACCGCTGTGATGATATCGCCTTCCTTCAGCCCGGCCTTATCCGCGGCGCTTTCTTCTGATACATTCATAACGGTTACTCCATCTTCCGTTTTTTGCGTTACCACACCCAGCATGGCTTTATTTGGTGCGGGCATTTCCTGCCAGTTATTACCCCCGAAGGCATTGAAACTACGGCTCCGTCCAAACGGCCCTTCTTCATTGTACACGTCCAGATCCTTAATCTTTTTCCGTTTTACAATGATGTTGCCTTCTTTATCGGTGTCCACCGGTTCACCATTTACGGTAACCTTATCGCCGTCTACGACAATGGTCATCTTATCATCTGTTTTACCCTTTTTAGTAATGATGATCTGCTCGGCTTCTTTGTTTTGATTGCGGTTCTGCGCAAAACCCAGCGCGGGCAGCAGCAGCGCAAAAAGTACATAATACGACTTCATTTTTTAATAATTTATGGTTCACCCGTTTCTTGAAATACGTTTTCTTTCGTAGATCAAAGTTAGGAGGTTTGAGAAATACGAAGATGTTCGGAAATGTTAAAGTTTATTTACGTTGCCGGTTGTCCCTGCTGTTCCGCAGCATTCGCTGCTGATCGGCCAGCATTTTCAGGTAACCCCAGCATCCAAAAAAGAGTGCGACCGCAAATAACAGGCAAATGGCTATAACCCAAAAAGGTTGCTGTTTTTTACCCGAAAAATGGAGGTATAATGCATAACACAGCACGGAAAACATAAAGAGCATGGCCGCCGGAATCAGGAACCATGCAAGGAGTTGCCTGCCTGCAGCTGCAAACCGCCGGGTATTGCGTCCCAGGGCGACGGCAATGCCCCAGCTCAGGATGTAAAGCATACCCAATACCATTATAAAACAACCCCCCACTGTTATCCATTCTAAAAATCCGCCGGGCCGTACGCCTGTAATGCCCTGGTAAATACGCTGGGATAAAAGCGGCAGAAAAACGATCACAAACAGGAACAATATAAAACAGATGGTGGCCACATACGCCACACCGGCACATCCGGGTTTAACCCCCGGGCTGGTTCTTTTAATAAATTTTATAGCGATAAAAACAGCGGCCATCATTGCGGCAACAAGTGCCCATCCAAAAGGTGTTAGTTGCGCCAGAATGATCGCCGGCATGGATTAATTGGTTTTAAGTTTTTCCCCGCAATGCTTACAATAAGTGGCGTCTGTGCCATGTCCGGCAGTATCGCAATGCGGACAGCGTTTTCCCCGGTTCCTTTTTTCTTCCTGGATCACGGAGGCCGACATGATGCCGGTGGGAACGGCAATGATGGAATAGCCCAGGATCATGATAAAAGAGGCAATGATCTTTCCGAGGGCGGTTGCCGGTGCCACATCGCCATAGCCCACGGTAGTAATGGTTACAATGGCCCAGTAGATGCTTTGGGGAATGGAATGAAAGCCGGGATTATGCTGAAACTCCACTACGTACATCAGGGAGCCGAGGAAAATGGCCAGTAATAAAACAAAGAAAAGGAATACAACGATCTTCCGGAAGCCCCGGATAAGCGCGAACATCAGCACCCGGCTTTCATCCAGGAATTTTACCATCCGAAAGATGCGGAAGATCCGAAGCAGCCGGAAACTGCGCACGATCATAAATACATGCCATTGCGGGTAAAAGAACTCCATATAGGAAGGCAGGATGGCCAGCAGGTCAATAATGCCGTAGAAGCTGGTGGCATACCGCTTGGCAGAGCGCACACAGTAAAGCCGCAGCAGGTATTCGATGGAGAACAACACCAGGAAAAAATAATCCAGTACCCTGAAGAGTGCTGCGTGCTTTACCGCAAGGGATTCCACGCTTTCCAGCATTAAAAGGGCAATATTGGAAAGGATCAGTATAAAGAGGCCGATATCAAAGATCTTTCCGGCTGTAGTGGTGGCCTGGAAGATGGTGATATAAAGCCATTCCCGGAAGGTTCCTTTTTCATCGGGCCGGTTTTGATCCTGTACCACATCGGGTTTGTCGGGGATGAGCCGGAATAAAGACATAGACCAAATATAATGAATTGAATGTTTTTATAGGTTATAGAAAAAAGTGCCATCGTCATTTCGAGCGCAGTCGAGAAATCTTTATGCCTTCATTATTGTTAACAAATAAATTTCAGAACTTCCTTTACCTGGATGATTCCGTAAAGACCTCTCCGCTGCAGTCGAGGTGACGATAATCTTTCTTTCTAATGACAGGTAGCTTACGCATTAATCAATTATCTTTTCTTCATGCTAATTATTCCATTTTGATGCAAAATCATCCGAACGTTCGGATCCCCCATGACAAAAGTTCCATGGTCATTTCGAGCGCAGTCGAGAAATCTTTACGTCTTCATTATCGTCAACGACTAAATTTCAAACACTCTTGACGGAATGATTGCGTAGAGACCTCTCTGCTACGGTCGAGGTGACGATAATCTTTCTTGCTTGAGCGTAGTAATGTTGTCATTGGCCGCGCAACAAAGCGGAGCCGAGTCATCCTGTTTAAAACTGGTTATTTATTTTATTAAAGCAATGCTTTCACTGCTTCAATTACTTTATCCAGGTTGCCCGCTTCCTGTCCGCCCGCGGTAGCCAGCGTTTTTTGTCCGCCGCCGCCGCCTTTGATGAGGGGCGCTACCTGTTGTTTGATGATCTGTCCGGCATCCAGGCCTTTGGCCGCTACCACCGTGTCGGCAATGGCAATGGCTACGGAAGCCTTGCCCCCTATATTGGCACAGAGCACCACCACAAAATCGCGCAGGTGGTTTTTCAGATCAGCGCAGAGTTTCTTTAACGCATCCGGGTTGCTCACTTCTACAATATCACCAATGAAATTCACCTGGTTGATGATCTCATCTTTTTGCAGGAGACTGTTGCGGATACCCACCAGCTCTTTTGCTTCCAGTCGCTCCACTTTCTTTTCCAGTGCGGCTTTATCGGTGATTAATTTTTCAATTGCCTTTAAAGGATTGGCGGCTTTTAACAACTCGCCCACCTGTTTGTACTCGGCTACTTTTTCACTCAGGTAACGGAAGGCCGCGGGACCGGTCAATGCTTCGATCCGGCGTACACCTGCCGCCACGGCGGATTCAGAAGTGACCAGGAACAAGCCGATCATACCGGTTTGCGGCACATGGGTGCCCCCGCAAAGCTCTACAGAGAACTTCGGATCGATGGTTACTACCCGTACGGTATCGCCATATTTTTCGCCGAAAAGCGCCATGGCACCCAGTTTGAGGGCTTCATCCTTGGGCATTTCCTTAATGACCACCGGGATGTTTGCGCGGATCTTCTCATTCACGATCATTTCCACCTGGCGGATCTCTTCATCGGTGATCTTGGCAAAATGCGATACATCAAAACGCAATACATCCGGCGAAACCAGCGAACCTTTCTGGTTTACGTGAGCGCCCAATACCTGTTTCAGTGCCGCATGCAGCAAGTGCGTGGCCGTATGATTATAGGTGGTATTTAACCGCTTTTCAAAATCGACAATGGCGGTGGTTGCCCCATCGATGGCTGCAGGCAATTTGTCGGTAAACTGGATGATCAGGTCATTTTCTTTTTTGGTATCGGTGACCGGGATTACTTCATCACCAAATTGCAGACTGCCCGTATCGCCCACCTGTCCGCCGCTTTCGGCGTAGAACGGTGTGGTTTCCAGTACCAGCTGGTATTGTTCTTTATTCTTTGTTTTTACTTTACGGTATTTGGTCACCCGGGTAGGCACGTTAAGGTCATTATAGCCCACAAAAGTTACCGGAACTTCTTCATGCACCAGCTGCCAGTCTTCCGTATCCACCGCTGTGGCAGCGCGGCTGCGGTTTTTCTGCTGCTGCATTTCCGATTCAAAACCGGCTTCATCAATGGCAATATTATTTTCTGAAGCAATCAGGCGTGTAAGATCGATCGGGAAACCGTAGGTATCATAGAGTTCAAAGGCATCCTTGCCCGATATGATTCCCGCAGATGGCGCGGATTTACCGCGGATAGGATCGATCAACTCATCCATGCGTTTCAGCCCTTTCTCCAGGGTACGCAGGAAGGAATCTTCCTCTTCTTTGATCACCTTGGTCACAAACGCTTCCTGCTGTTTCAACTCGGGGAACACGTGTTCAAACTGGTTGGCGATAACGCTGACCAGCTGGTTCAGCAGGGGCTGTTTATAATCCAGGTACGAATAATAATAACGCACGGCCCGGCGCAGGATCCGCCGGATCACATAACCGGCGCCCGTGCTGGCGGGTAATTGTCCGTCGGCAATGGTAAAGCTGATGGCCCGGATATGATCGGCAAGCACGCGGAAGGCAATGGCTTCCCGGCTATCGCTAAAATCATATTTTTTCCCGGTGATCGTTTCAATGGCTGCAATAGTACCGCTGAACACATCGGTATCGTAGTTGGAGGTTTTGTTTTGGAGTACCCGTACCAGGCGCTCAAAGCCCATACCGGTATCCACATGTTTGGCGGGCAGGGGCTGCAGGCTGCCGTCCTTCAGGCGGTTGAACTGGATGAATACATTGTTCCAGATTTCGATCACCTGGGGATGGTCGGCATTTACCAGGGTCTTTCCATCCACCTGCTGCCGCTCTTCATCCGGCCGGCAATCTACATGGATCTCGGAACAGGGGCCGCAGGGACCGGTATCGCCCATTTCCCAGAAATTATCCTTTTTCTTTCCCCGGATGATGCGGTCTTCACTGATCCATTTTTTCCATTCTGTTGCTGCTTCCTCATCATAGGGCAGTCCCTCTTTTTCATCACCCTCAAAAACCGAAACATATAAACGGTCTTTCGGTATCTTCAATACTTCGGTCAGCAGTTCCCAGCTCCAGGCAATGGCCTCCGGCTTAAAGTAATCTCCAAAACTCCAGTTGCCCAGCATCTCAAACATGGTATGGTGGTAGGTATCCACCCCCACTTCTTCCAGGTCGTTGTGTTTGCCGCTTACACGAAGGCATTTTTGAGTATCCGCCACCCGCGGAAACGGGCTTTGTTTGTTGCCAAGGAAATAATCCTTAAACTGGTTCATCCCCGCATTGGTAAACATCAGGGTAGGATCATTCTTTACTACAATAGGAGCAGAGGGTACGATTTCATGCCCTTTACTTTTAAAAAAATCTAAAAAAGCCTGCCGGATCTCGGTACTGGTCATCATATAAAATTCACCGTAATTAAGGCGGTGGGCTGCAAATTTAGTTGAAATCGGCTGAAGGAGGCCACTGAAGCGCAGAAACACAGATGGTTTACAGGAAAACGATAGGGCTGTTGAAGCCCGCCCCCATCTTAAACGGTCCTTCCGGTTCTCGTCCTATAAGGGGTACTAAAAATTCAAATAATTCAGTGTTTCAGTGCCTCAGGGGCTTTTTCCCAACAGGGGAGCCAAATGGATTCAGTGCTTCAGTGTCTCAGTGGCGTTCCCTTATTTCCGCTTTCCCTCAAACGGGTAAAACGACAATCCCAACGATAACAGGAATTTCCTGGAGCGCAGATCCCGGTTTTCATAAACCGTGGGGGGAGCGTCTTCATTGGATTTTGAGGTGAGCGGGTTGGTAGCAAAATGCATACCCACATCAAACTTCATCCAGGAAACATTTGGAAATCCCGCCTGGAACAGCAGGCTGGGCTCAAAGAACACTTTGTTTTTATTGGGCAGGGTATTGTACCCTACACGGGCCTGTTCATCATCCGTATAATTGGTGCTGATATTGCTGGTGGTCATCAGTGAAAACTGCGGCGCAACCGACATGCGGGCATTGTCGGAGAAAAAGAAATTAAAGGAAGGGGTGATATGGTATTTCACAAAGTTGTAGTCGTAATACCGGTTGCGTTCCGTGGGGCTGCCCTTATCGGTAGATTTGGAGGAACCAAAACCCGCACCGAAGATCCCGTTAAAATAAACCTTATGCGATGCGCCCATGGCGGTATAAAAACCGGCACCTACGTCGATCATGGAGCGGGTATAGTTGATTTTGCTGGATTTGTTCACATCTAAAAGATCATCATCATTGAAACGGTCCTTTTCAAAGCGGCGCATACCGGCCACCTGGATCATAAAATGATCGGTAACGGCAACGGCGGCCTGTACATCAAAACCAAGATTTTTATCCATATTATCTTTACTGCTGCTGTCAAGATCCATATCGCTGAAAAGATCATTGGGGTTGGCAGCAAAGGCCCCGCTCAGTTTAAAATCGCCCTGATGACGAAAGAAAGAGGCATTGTAAACAGCGGGGTTATGAATATACCGGGGATTGGTACTGCTACAGGAGGCCAGGAAAAAGAGTGCCAGTATGGCTGCAATCGGATAAAAAGGTTTGCGCATGGTTTACATTTTATGGGGCTAAAATTATGGGTTTTTAAGCAATCGGGGGTTTAGCGGGCGAAATGGAAGGTTTATCTATCTTTAGATCCTTAAAATACAACAATGGAACGGATACTGGGAGCCCGGAAAAGGATCGCGTTAGTAGCGCATGATCATAAAAAAGATGAATTACTGCATTGGGCAATAACCAATAAAGAAAAGCTGGCGGCACATACCTTATTTGCTACCGGAACCACGGGTACGATCCTGGAGCAGGCCCTGCAATTGCCCATTCAAAAATTATTAAGCGGTCCGCTGGGTGGTGATCAGCAGATCGGGGCCATGATCGCTGAAGCAAAACTGGACATCCTCATCTTTTTCTGGGATCCCATGGAAGCGCAGCCCCACGACCCGGATGTAAAAGCCCTGCTGCGGCTGTCGGCTACCTACAACCTGCCCGTGGCCTGCAATGCCGCCACCGCCGATTTTATGTTTGCCGCCGCTTTTATGACCGAGGAATATAAAGCCGTGCAAACGGATTATTCCACGTATCTGAAGCGGAAGTTGCCGGAGGTGGATAGTAGTTTATAGTTAATGTAAAGCCTATCGGGGGACAGGGCGACTGGTGGGACTTTCATTGTCGTCCAAGTCTCCCCGTCCCCCGAAGATTACGATGCACGCAGCGTAGCATCAACTACCAAAAAAATGCTTTTTGCCTCAGGCATTTTAAAAAGCTTTATTTTTTTAACTTGTGCCGGTAAAGAGCGCAAATCTCGAATCTTAAGTCTCAAATCTCAATTTCTCAATGCCTTTCAACCTACATACTCCCTTTCCCCCCGCCGGCGATCAACCGGAAGCCATCCGCCAGTTAACGGAGGGCCTCCTGGCAGGGGAACGATATCAGACCTTACTGGGCGTTACCGGTAGTGGTAAAACCTATACCATGGCCAATGTGATCCAGAATGTACAGCGGCCCACGCTCATCATCACCCATAACAAAACCCTGGTAGCCCAGTTGTACGGCGAGTTCCGGCAGTTCTTTCCCGATAATGCGGTAGAGTATTTTGTATCGTATTACGATTATTACCAACCGGAAGCCTATATGCCGGTGAGTGATACTTACATTGAAAAGGACCTGGCCATTAACGAAGAACTGGATAAACTGCGGCTGCGGGCCACTACCAGTCTGCTCAGCGGCCGCAGGGACATCATCGTGGTGGCATCTGTGAGTTGTATCTACGGTATGGGTAACCCCACCGATTATGAGAACGGGATCATCCGGATCGACAAGGGGCAAACCCTTTCCCGCCAGGGATTTTTACATGCCCTGGTGAATTCATTATACACCCGCACCACGCTGGAATTTACCCGGGGAAGTTTCCGTGTGAAAGGCGATACGGTGGACATCAACCTGCCGTACCTCGACTTTGGTTACCGCGTGACCTTCTTTGGCGATGAAATCGAACAGATCGAAAGCATCGATGTCAATACCGGTAAACGGATCGCCAGGATGGAGAATGCCGCCATCTTCCCGGCCAACCTGTATGTGGCACCCAAGGACATGATCAACCAGGTGCTGTTTGAGATACAGGACGAGATGAATGCCCAGGTGGAATATTTTAAACAACAAAATAAACTGATCGAAGCACAGCGCCTGAAGGAGCGCGTGGAATATGATGTGGAGATGATCCGGGAACTGGGGTATTGCAACGGGGTAGAGAACTATTCCCGTTTCTTTGACCGGCGAAACCCCGGTACCCGGCCGTTCTGTCTGCTGGATTATTTTCCAAAAGATTATATTACCATTATTGATGAAAGTCACCAGACCATGCCGCAGATCAGCGGGATGTATGGGGGCGACCGCAGCCGCAAGCTGATCCTGGTCGATTATGGGTTCCGGCTTCCTTCCGCGATGGATAACCGTCCATTGAATTTTCATGAATTTGAGAACCTGCAAAACCAGATGGTGTTTGTTTCGGCCACGCCGGATAAATATGAACTGGAAAAAACCGGCGGTGTCATCGTGGAGCAGGTGGTGCGGCCCACAGGCCTGCTGGATCCGCCCATTGAAGTGCGTCCCAGCATCAACCAGATCGATGACCTGCTGGACGAAATCGATAAGACGGTAAAGAAAGGCGATCGCGTATTGGTAACCACCCTTACCAAGCGCATGGCGGAGGAGATGGATAAATACCTGCACCGCATCAACATTAAATCCAAGTACATTCACAGCGAGGTGGACACCCTGGACCGCGTGGAGATCCTGCGCCAGCTGCGCCTGGGCGAAATTGATGTACTGGTGGGGGTAAACTTGCTGAGGGAGGGACTGGATCTTCCGGAAGTGAGCCTGGTGGCCATACTGGATGCGGATAAGGAAGGGTTTTTAAGAAATGAAAAATCACTGACCCAGACGGCAGGCCGCGCCGCGCGGAACGTGGATGGCCGCGTGATCTTTTATGCCGATGTAATGACCGGCAGCATGCAGCGCACGATCGATGAAACGATGCGGAGACGGGAAAAGCAGATCGCTTATAATATTGAGCACAATATCACGCCCCGCACGGTAAAAAAATCAAAGGAGCAGGTGTTCAAACAAACTTCTGTACTGGACATTAAAGGCTTTGATGAAAAAGATAAATACGCCATCAGCTTCGACCAGGATATGATCACTGTGGCGGCGGAGGATCCGGCAGAGTACAAGACCATCCCGCAAATGGAAAAGGCCGTGGCTAAGGTGAAGAAAGAAATGGAGAAGGCTGCCAAAGACCTCGACTTTATGGAAGCGGCACGGCTAAGGGATGAGATGTTCAAAATGCAAAAAGAACTGGAAGAGATGAAGCGGTAGAAGGTTTATACCTAGGAATAGCTATTATATTACAATGCCCTTTTTTATTAGCCCGGCTTCAGTGCTTGTGGCAGCTTCGTTGTGTCACTCACTTCAGCACCTCAATACAGGGCGGGCAGGTTATTTTCGGGGGACGGGGAGCCTGGTGAGAAAAGGTGTACCCCCCCAAAAAGCAGCCGTAATACCCATGTCTCCCAAGTCTCCCCGTCCCCTCAATGAGAAAGAGTACCTTACTTTTATACGCCCTTGTCTAAGGAGGGCCGTCGGCCCGGCGGGTATTAACTCTTAATCTGGCGCTGGTCTCCTGACCAGTGCTTTACCGTTACTTATTTGCCGGGTGGAGTGACGGGTGTACACAGGCCGGGAGGCCTGCGCAAGTGGGGTCGCTTGGGCTCCGTAGGAGCCGGTATTCCATCGGACATCGTGCTAATAAAATTAGCCTCCCATCGGAATTTCATTCCCTGAAATAATGTAACTTTAAGCAAACCATTTTTATGGATGCTAACCAAGAACATTTGGAAGGTTTTATTCCTGCACATGGCGGCTATCGAAACCTGATCACTTTTCAGAAAGCTGAAATCATTTATGATGGAACGGTGCTTTTTTGCAATCGTTACTTTGGCAAATATGACCGCACCAAAGAACAAATGATACAAGCGGCTCGCTCGGGAAAACAAAATATTGCAGAGGCAAGTATGGCGTCCGCTACTTCAAAAGAAACAGAAATAAAGTTAACCAATGTAGCCCGAGCTTCTTTAGAAGAATTATTGATAGATTATGAAGATTTTTTGCGCACAAATAAGCTAACGCAATGGGATCGGAATCATCGTCTTTCTTTGCGCTTTGATGAGCTCAACAAAACGCCCAACGCCACTTATGATACGTTTAAAAAAGCCATCGAGCATGAAGATGCGGAAATTAGTGGTAATGTATTGCGAAGCCTGTGTAAGGTTAACATTTATTTGCTGGGGCAGCAATTAATATCATTGGAAAAGACATTTCTTAAAGAAGGCGGCTTGCGCGAACGAATGATGCACGCGCGATTGCAGTATAGGAATAAGAAACAACAATAAACCTGGCTATACTACTTTAGTGAGATTTATTAATTTAAAAGAATCTTCAGGTGCTAAATCCTTTGTAGTGGAGGTATGGTTATTTGGGGGACCTGGTGACTGGGGCGACGTAGCGCTATTCCAGGTCCCCCAAGTCTCTCTGTCCCCCCAATGAGCAGGAGCGCTTTACTTTGTGTACGCTCTTGTTTAATAGGAGGGCTATCTTAATGGAATCTTTTTATAACGATCGCTTGAAAAACCACCAAACAAAAGCAGCGAGTCGCCATTGCCCGTTAATGAAATGGGAAGAACGTACTTGTTTTTTTCAAGGCCCCCGGAATAAAAGTAGATCAACGAAGTTTGCCTGCCATTGGTCAGGGTATCCAAAATTCTATACGTTCCCGAATCCCTGGGAGCTTTTGCGGACGAGTCATAAGGAACAAGTTTATAATGAAAACTTTCATCGAAGGTTAATGTTTTCTTGTACCAGGGGGTGCTTTCGGGAGTTAAAAAGAAAGGCGGATGATCAACCGAGCCCGAAATCCACTCCCAGTTGCCGGTCACTTCTATTTTACTGTTATTGCCGCCCTTGTTTGACAGTGGTATCTCCGGTTGCTCCTTCTCGGGTGCCGGGGAAACTTTTTCCTTTTTAGAACAAGAGGTTGCGGAAAGCAGCACAAGTAAAACGGATAAATAGATTATTCTCATAACTGGTAGCTGTATATTTTAAAAGATGAGCAGGGTTGAGTCTTCAGGTTGCCACTTCAATACTCACAGTCGGTGCTGGGTATCTACGGCGTTTTTAAATAAAACTCTGTTCCAACCCCGTTAAAAAGGAACATTGTATCCTTTGTTGCAGCAAACCGGACCATACAATGAAAGCTCCGGTCTGAAAGAACGAGACGGCTATATCCATTGGTGTTGTTCGGAATATCTTCAATGTAAAATCTTGCGTAATATCATACCTGATAATTTTATACTTATGGCCGCCCAAGCTATATTTTTCCCCGATGGACGACCGCATATTGTTAGACTTAATGAAGAAGTGTCAGCAGAAGTTAAAGTAAAGAAAGGAATAGATACATCTTCTCCGAATTTTTGGGCAAATATTGACGAAGTTGAACACGTCAAATTGAATGAAAAAGAGTTTTTAAATTGCGGACATTCCACATTAATTCTATTTAAAGATGGATATCAGCTTTCTTTTGACTTTCAATATAACAAACAACTAAGCAATGAACATCTTGCCGTAACAGAAGAATTTTTAAAAGTAAGCAAGTATGCTTTGGAAGGCAACTTGGTATATGCCTTTTTAGACAACGCTTTCAGCACCATTGAACTATTAGCAAAAACAAATCTATTTCTTGAGACAAATAGAAGTGTACTTGGTACAACAAACCACAACACAATTAAGTCAGAATTCAATAAACGATTTAAAAACTCGCAAAACGATTTTGAAGCCGAAAGACGTGAGGCATTTAATAAACTTTCAAATATTAGAGCAAAGGCAAGGTATTTAGAAGGGCAAATTAATATTGACAAAACAGACTTGGCGTCTATATTTGAAATAATTGACAAAATGTTTTTGGAGTTAAGCAATAGGACAAAAATTAACCTGTAAAGCCCGCAAATAGTATTTGGGATTTCCCGTTTTAAAATCTATGGGCAAACAACTAATGTTTGATGAACAGAATATTGTAGCATAATCTTATGCTTAAACTTGATTTGGATAAAAATTTAAAACAGGAAGGTGATAGACTTCTTGAAAAACTGAAAAGGTCCTTATTATCTTAAAGTTAATTCGTATTGCTTTTTTAATCCGTGAATCTAAAAATAAATTAAGCCAAGTGACAAACCCACACAGCCCATGAGGCCTGCGCGAGACACAGATAATATTGCAGTTCTATTTCCCTTTAAAAATCGAATCATTAAAAAAGTCATAAACGGAAATCCCAATTTCCTTGCAAAACTTATTTACTGTAAGAATAGAAGCCCCTTTGGTTTCCCATCTGTATTGGCTTTGCTTGTCTTTATCTGTTTCAGATGCAAAAGCAGACATGTGTTTTCCGGTCTTTTCCCGTAAGCCTTTCATACGGAGAGCAATCTTATTTTTAATGTCAATATCGTCTTTGTCCAGCTTTCGCATAATGCAAGTGTGGATAATTTTTTCAAAAAAATGGTAAACGAAGTTGTTTACTTATTATAGAGTATGTATCTTTGTGGTAGTCCAGTTATAATTGGGCATAGTAGAAAAAATTATTTAAGAGTCTCGTCGTTCAAAGAATGACAGCCAAGAAAGCGAGACGGTAAAAGTGCCCATATCTACTGACATAGCTATATTTGTAGCCTAAGGTAGGTGTGGGTCTTGCCGTAAATCCATTTTCTTGGCTGTCACTAAGAACGGTGGTTGGTAAGGCCCGCACCTATCCTTTTTTTGTGCGGGTGCCAGCCTAAAACTTTTTGTTATGAACAACGCCGTTGCTACACCCGCACCAGACACCAACCCCTATTTTAATGAAGCCCAATGGCTGCAAGTGCTGTTTCTGCTGGCAGATACGCAATGCTGGCTGCAACAATTGCAGGAAGAGCTTATTTGGCAGCTACCGGTAAAAAACCGCAAAAAGCTATTGCGCAAAAACTGGTACCTGAGCGCTAAAGCACTGGCGCATATTTTAGAGCGCCATTATTATAAGGTACCGCGCCACCCGCTGGCCAGTGAGTTTACCCTACCCATACCTGCTATTGCCGCCGCCATAAGGGATGCCTACCAGCAACCACCCGCGCCGGTGCCGGATAGCGAACTGTTGCAACGGGTATGGGATACCGGCGCGCCCGTTGGCTATGATACCACCGGCCGCGTAGTTAATATACTTACCGTTATTGCCGATGCAGCGGGGGATATTATTACGGCCTTCCCGGGGATCATAGACCTGTGAGGTTGCAAGGCTCCGGCCTTACAGAGATGCCTCGGCTCCGTTGCACTGCGCTCGGCATGACGGAAGCGTGATGGTTGACCGTTATCATGGTCGCATGACGTAAACCTTGTTCCGTCACCCTGAGCGCAACGTAGTGGAGCCGAAGGGTCTCACGGATATCGAACTGTTCGGTATTACAGAGATGCCTCGGCTACTCCCGCTATCGCGGGATCCGCTCGGCATGACGAAAGTGCAATTAACCAAAAAAAACAAAACATATGAAAACCCTTCCCACAACCGATCCTTTCCAAACAGAATGCTGGAGCCTTGAAAAAACCATCAACCCCTACCGGGTGTTTGTACGTTGCTTTACCGATGCCGGTGACCTGGATAAGCTGCGCAAACTATTGCTGCATGTGTTTCTTTTCATACATCCCTTCAAACCCCAGCACAAAGAATGCTTTTATGATGTGCACCTGGCGTTTATGGCCATTAATTCGGTTATTGAAGCGGCCCATTACCTCTGCAATACGGTTGAAAAGCAGGAACCAACAGCGGCGCCTTCCATACCAGACAGCCTGCTTAAAAATGATGTATCTGTGGAGGAACGCAGCTTTACCGCTTACTTTATTTCTGTAGAGGAGTACTTAGATCCGCTTAAAGTATTCCAGGCTTTTTTTGAATACCAACCGCGCGGGGATTGGAGGGCCAACCTGCACGAGATCCTGTATTATTGCACGACGGATGATTCCATTCAGGTTGAGATGGACCTGTTCTCCTTATGGTTCTACCTTACCAAACTACTGGAAGCCGCATACATTATCACACAACGCTGAATCCGTTTTTTACTTAACTTTAAATACCCGGTCCGCGTATTGCCATTGCCGGGGCTTTTACAGATGTTTATTATACAGAGAAGAACTATTCCGGTTTTAAAACGATTTAAACCCAAACCATGAACCCGATCCTTAAACCATTGCTCGCCACGCTTGCAGCGCTGTTTTGTACCCTTGTGTTGTTGGCTCAGCCCGATCCGAAGCTAAAACAGGAATTGCTTCAAACCGGCTATATCCATCAAAGCCTGTTGCCGCTGGATCCATCAAAGGGCTTTGAAGCGATGGGTATCAAAAAGAAAGTATTGAATACGGTAATGCTCTGTGATATGGAAGATATGGGCGTATGGGCGCACAAGGGCATTGGCAGCATCCGTCAAACGGCAGAACGGAGTAAATCCGGCAAATACAGCCTGCGACTGGCCGCACCGGCTACCTCGCCAACCCTGCCGGATTGGGGCCTGGGAAGGGGCACCTGCCTGGCCTCCTTTAATGTGGGTGGCGCCAACTGGGAACAATACAACCGGCTTAAATTTTATATCTATCCCGATTGCGAGGGTGCCCGGAGCATTTACCTGAACCTTTATGTAGAAAACGACGGGGTTACAAAGGTTCCGGATAAATACGGGCGGGAGGGCTATCACGAGATCAACCTGAAGAACGGTGAATGGAACGAATGCTTTGTAGAAATGGCCGGACTGGCCCGGGATAAGGTGACCAAAATTTCCTTTGCCATTGAAACCTTTGGAAAGGAACTGACCATGGGCGATTCGCTGAAGTTTGATGTAGATGCTGTGGAACTGCAAACCGTGGATAATCCGGAAACCGTACGTGGCTGGACACCGGCCCGGGACCGGATCATTTTTTCCACCAGTGGTTACCGGGTGGGCAGCGAAAAATCGGCCATCATTAATGTAACGGGCAACCCGGCGGCTTTCCAGGTGAAAGATGCACAAACCGGCCGCGTGGTGTATACGGGTAAGGTCCGCGAGCAACAAACGAACATCGGGACCTTCCGGACAGCCGATTTTTCAGACCTGAAAACAGAAGGGCAGTATATCATACAGGCAGGAGCAGTGCAAACAATGCCATTTTACATTCATAAAGATGTATGGGAAAACTCAGCCTGGCGTATGATCAACTTCCTGTATGCCGAGCGTTGCGGCTACCCGGTGCCCGGCAAACATGGTGCCTGTCATACCGACCTGCATGCAGATTTTGAAGGGAAGACCATTCCGATAAACGGGGGCTGGCACGATGCGGCCGATATGTCGCAGCAGACCCTGCAAACCGGGGAGATCTCCTTATCGTTGTTTGAAATGGCCGCGCGTGCAAAGGAAAAGAACAACCTGCAGCTTTATAACCGGTTGATGGAAGAAGCCCTCTGGGGAATGGATTTTGTGATGCGCTCGCACCTGGGCAATGGCTATCGCGCGCAGACCTGGGGCACCAACCTGTGGACTGATCGCGCGATCGGCACCATTGATGATACGGCACGTCGCTCGGTGCTGGTGTTTAATGGTGCCCTGGAAAACTTCCTCCTTGCCGGTATCGAGGCCTATGCTTCGCAGATGATCAACAACGATGACGCACTAAAACAGAATCTCCGGAAGATCGCCATTGAAGATTTTGGATTTGCCCTCGACCGCTTTGAAAAACTGGGCTATGCAGAGCTGAATAAAAAAGGCGGAGGGCATGCAGGAATGGCCTCTCAAAGTCAGTATATGGCCAATATCTCCTGGGCCGCGAGTATGCTGTATCAACTTACCGGTGAAAAAAAATATGCTGATGAAGCGGTGAAGGCCATTCAATACACGCTGCAATGCCAACGCACGGAATCGTTGAAGGATAAAGATGGACTGAGTGGTTTCTTTTACCGCGACCTGGACAAACGGTCGATTGTGCATTATACACATCAGTCAAGGGATTATGCGTATATGGAGGCCCTGGAAGCACTTTGCGAGACCCAGCCCAAACATGCGGATTACGGAAAGTGGATCCATTCCATGACTTTATATGGCTCCTATCTGAAAAAGATCATGCAGTATGTACAGCCCTATGGCATGGTACCCAGCGGCGTGTATCACCGGGATGAGGTAAAGGATTCTGCCAATTTCTATGCGGTGCAGGTAGGCGTGCGGAGCGGTGGCGGTCCGGATTACAAGGAGCAGTACGAGAACGGGGTTCGCCTGGATGAGGAGCACCGGCTCCGTATTTTTCCGGTTTGGTACTCGTTCAGGGGTAATGGTGCTGTAAGTCTTTCAACAGGAAAAGCGGCGGCCATCTGCGGACGGATCTTAAAAGATAAAGCACTGATGGATATTGCCGAGCAGCAACTGTTCTGGATCGTGGGTAAAAATCCATTCGGGCAATCACTGATCTATGGCGAGGGTAGTAACTACCCGCAGTTATACACGGCGCTGCCGGGTGAAACGGTAGGCGCCATACCGGTGGGTATGCAGTCCTATTTTAATGAAGACCGTCCCTACTGGACGCAATTTAACACGGCAACTTATAAGGAGGTTTGGGGTGCGCCCGCGGCAAGGTGGCTGATGCTGGTGGCGGAGTTTTAGTTTATTGAATGCCGCAGATGCGCAGGTTATTTTAGGCATTAATCAAAAATGAATCAGCGAATCAGCGGTAGCTTCTACTGCTGCCCGGATTAAATTATAAAAAAGGAGCGCAATGATCAGGCTTGCATTTTCGTCTCTTTTTCATTTAGGGCGCTCATTTTTTTTTGGGTCTCTTTCCAGAACAAATACAATTCCTCATTGCTTTTCAGGGTTTGATAAAGCCGCTCTCCTGGTGTTTTTTGCAACCAGATTTGTAATTGTAATTTCTTTATATGTTCCGGAGTATCCTGCATTAGAGCAAATTTAAAAATGAATTCATGTAATAGCTGAGTTGAATGCCTTTATAAAAGTAACGAATCACAGGGCAAACGCATCTAAATTCAATACTTGCACCGTAGGTGCACTGTGTTTATAGTTGGTATATGGGTGGAGAATCGGGCTCTGTAGGAGCCCAATTTATATAATCATGGTTTTTCCAATAAACACAATGCGCCTGACGGCGCAATATTCGTTTAAAGGTTGAATATCCATTGGTTTGACCACTATTTAGATGCGTTTGCCATGTGACGAATCTCTTCAGCGTAAAAGGAGTGAAACATTTATCCTATTTTGCAATGGCAAATATTCCTTCTTTATGCAGATCATCTTATCCGGAGTTACCATTGACATGGAATTACATGCCATACATATTCACAATGATGAACCATTGTGGAAGTTGTTGAGCAAGGATCCGGAACAACATACGGAAGTGCTGGTGCAGGAGGTATTTCAGGCTTATGAAACGCAGTTCCGTCGTAAACTGGAGATTGCTCCGGATTCGCTTGTGGTAGAAATCTGGGGACATGTATATGCAGACCAGTTTGCGGATTATATTGCCCGGCTAACAGATTTGAACCTGGTAAAAAAACTCCTGCATCCCGTTCAAAAATACTGCGCGGTGATCGATTGCGGAGAAAAGGAACATGACACGAACCGCTGGTTCTGGGACCTGCTGGCTCCGCTTAAAGCTACCATTGGCGGATGGCTGCCGGGAAGTGAAGAGACCTGTTAGGTATTTGTCCGCGTCAGGGCAGACCTAACAGGTCTAAAATCTTACTCCAGCACCTTTATCTCCGTACGCCGGTTTAATTGGTGTTGTTCCTCGCTGCAGGGTACATCATTGCCGCAATCATTCAGTAACCGGCTTTCTCCATAGCCCCTTGCCTTCAATCGGTCTGCGGCAATACCCCTGCTTACCAGGTAACGCACCGCTGATTCCGCGCGCCTGCGGGAAAGAGTCATATTAAAGGCATCACCGCCGCGACTGTCGGTATGGGATGACAATTCTATTTTAACCGCAGGGTTCTCCTTCAGGGTAGTTACCAGGTTATCCAGCACCGCCGCTGCATCCGGGCGAATGTCCCATTTGTTATAATCGTAGTAAATATCTTTTAATACAATGGATGCGTCTTTCTTCAGTTCCATCACTTCCAGCGCCAGGTTTACATAAATCACCTCACTCCGGTTCAGGCCCTTCGTGGTAACTTTTTCCCGGTTAGAGAAATAACCTTTATTTTGAGCGATGACGTTGTAATCCGTTTGCTGATCCAGCTGGTAATAGAACCGGCCAATGGAGTCGGAGGTTTTCTGCTCCGCGCTGCCGCGGGTTACATTGGTTAATGAGGTCTGGATAAACGGAAGTGGGCCCATGTCCGCCTTGTTAATGGTCTTGCCCGCCAGCGTAAACCGGATATCGTTATGGATCAGCTCCCGGTAAATGGTTGCTGCCGGTGCGGAAAAATCAGCAATAGCAACGGCCGCTTCCGTGGTTTTAATGCCATTCTTGATACCGGTGATTTTATAGTTCCCGGTCGCCAGCGCCCGCTGTAACGGTATGCTGCCATCTTCGCGGGTCATGGTTTCTATAACGGATTCATCGCCTTCTTTTTCAATCCGGATATTCACCCCATCCAGAGGTTTGCCGGTGGGTTTGTCGATCACCTTTACCGCCAGGTTTTTATCGGCAGGTGGTTGCGCCGGTACAACCACGGGGGGATCATTGACCGGTACCGGCCGTTTTTTACCCAGCCAGATCTTTACGCCCAGGCTGGCACTTAAAAAGCCCAGGTTCTTTTTTTCGGTATAGGGCCGGGTAAACGTGTATTTATCGGAATAACGCATATCCCGTTCGGAGGTAGCATCTGGTTTAAAAAGACTGATACTGCCGCTTACGGTACCATTGGAGGAAGCCTGACCTTTCATTTCTGGTGAAGGAATGTACCAGTAATCGACACCTGCCGACAAAGAGGCCCTGGGAGAAAAGAAAAACTCAAGACTGGCACCCCCGCGGGCGAGGAATTGCATTTTGTTTTTTTCTTTAATATCTGCCGGACTGGCGGCGCCGCTGGCTTTATAGGCATCGTAAAAAGCACCGGACATGCCATATTTTTCATAATTACCCTCCACATTAGCAGTAGCCGTTCCTACTGTGGGGCTTCCGATGGCCACCTCGCTGACAGGGGAACTTGAAACCAGGGTATTGTTGTAGCTGTAGGTATGCCGATCCGGGGACGCCCCGTTTCCTTTGAGGTAATAATAACCGAAGCGATTCATGGAAATACCGCCCTGGGCGTAGACCGAGCCCTGCAGCTTTTGCCGCCCAAACCAGAGGCGGGGGCCGGTTAATGCGTAAAATCCCTTAAAATCTTTAACGGCGCTTACCTGCTGTGTACTTTCGGGAAAGGTAAAATAATCGTTCTTTGCCTGACCAGAGTCCAGCGCATTTTTAAACTGACCGGAATTGCCCATTCCCCGCAATACCTCCTCAGCTGTTGCGGTAAAACGGTTCATTTCCGGGTGATTTCTTTTGATTTGGAGCATGCCAACCGCCAGTTCCCATCCAAAAGCGTTCTTCCGCCAGCCGCCGTTCACTTCCGCAAACATTCCATTGCCCAGGTGATAAAGCGGGTTGTCCCAAAGGGATTTGTTTTTTAAAAGATAACCGCCGCGCAGCCCGGCATAAAATCCCGTTTGGTATAAAGGATATCCGGGGTCATCGGTGCTGGCAGTGCTGGTAACAACATCATCTTGTGCAATAACTACCTGCATGGCGGTCAGCAGGCAGACAAAGGAAAGCAGTAACAATCTTTTTTTCATGGTCGTTTTGAATAAAATAAAAATGGTTATAGTAGCCAGATTTGCGGTAAATATAGATGAAAAGACGCATGTATAAAAACCTGGACCCAATATGCAGCGCCCCGGCCTCCCTCATTTTGGCGATAGGGACACCGGGGCGGAAAGGGTAGCTTTACCTATTCATAATTAAACAACAGGCATATGAAAACAAAATGGGTGTGGATACTGCTCCTGCTGGCAGCCTATAAAAGCGGCTCCGCCCAATGCGGGTATTATTTTTTTCAGAAGAACAAAACCATCACCATCGGGATCTTTAATAAAAAAGGGAGCTCCGATGGCAAAGTGGTATATAAAACGACGGAGATAACGGCTGGTGGCGGCAATAGTACCGCGGCATTACGTTCAGAGGTGTTTGACCGTAAAGACAAATCCCTGGCAGTGTCTTCCGGAACCGTTCAATGCAAGGGTGGCGTACTGCTGATGGATATGAAAATGATGATGGCACCGCAACAAAGCGGACAATTGCAATCGACCGAAGCCAGTGCCAAAGGCATGTACCTGGAGTATCCTTCATCTCTCAGTGTTGGACAGGACCTGAAAGACGGCAGTTTTGAAATGGATATGAAAATGGCTACAGGTATCCCGGCTTCTGTGTCCCTGGATATTACGAATCGTCATGTGGAAGCAAAGGAAAAGGTGAGCACCCCGGCCGGCAGCTGGGATGCCTATAAGATCACCTACCAGTCAAAAATGCTGATCAACATGGGTTTTGGAGTGCCCTTTAAAATGGAAACAACGGAATGGTTTGTGCCGGGCTTCGGAGTGGTGCGTACGGAATCGAAATACGGTAAAACGGAATTGATTTCCATTGAATAGAAGTTCTCACAGATTCCACAGATGCGCACAGATTTTAAATTATCCAATATTATTTGTGGTATCTGCTACATCTGTGAGCGATGAAAAGGATGAGGCTTATCATGAGGATCCTCGAAAAAAAACTCAGCAAGCAATACCGAAAATAGTCTCACAGATTTCGTATATGCGCATATTCTAAAATACCCAATATCATCTGTGAGAATCTGTGATATCTGTGCGCAAATGAAAGACAAGATTATCAAATGGCATTTGCACGGCTGGAGCACCGACAAGGAAGTCATCTGCGAAGATCCCTGGGAAAAATCTGTGGAAATCAGCGGAAGACCCGCAGACCGGGAATCAAATAATTGTACGCCGCTGATGCACAGATGACCCCCGTAGATACTGTTTACAGATCCTTTTAATTTACAGGAACCAAAAACAATCAGCGCATCTGCGGCAACGCCATCTGAACACCAGCCCTGGTTATTATTGCTGCAATAACGCGTTTTAGATTCTATACATTACCTTAGCGGAATGGAGAAAAAGTTATTTCTGTTAGACGCGTACGCGCTTGTTTTTCGCGCCTATTATGCACTCATCCGCAGTCCCCGCATCACCAGTAAAAATAAAAATACCAATGCCCAGTTCGGGTTTACCAATACCCTGGTAGAGCTGATCAATAAACAAAAACCCTCCCATATGGCCGTTTGTTTTGATACACACGCCCTTACGGAGCGCCATACGGATTATGCCGATTATAAGGCCAACCGCCAGGAAACACCGGAGGATATCATGATCGCCGTGCCGGACATCAAACGGATTATTAAAGGGTTTAATATACCCGTGATTGAGTCGGACGGTTATGAAGCGGACGACATCATCGGAACCCTGAGTAAAAAAGCGGCTGCTGCGGGATATGATGTATTTATGGTAACGCCGGATAAGGATTACGGACAGCTGGTTACCGATAAAATAAAGATTTACAAACCCGGTTACCAGGGAGGTGATGTAGAGATTATGGGACCGGAGGAGGTGTGCGCCAAATGGAATATTAAAGACGTATCCCAGGTGATCGATGTGCTGGGACTGATGGGGGATGCGGTTGACAATATCCCCGGAATTGCCGGCGTGGGAGAAAAAACAGCGGCTAAGCTGCTGGCGGAATATGAAACCCTGGAGAATGTGGTCGCCAATGCGGAAAATATAAAAGGCGCCCTGGGCCGGAAAGTGCAGGAAGGAAAAGACCTGGCCATTCTTTCCAAAAAACTGGCCACCATTATCACGGATGTGCCGGTTGAATTTCATGAAGAGGATTTTCAGGTCAAGGACTGGAACAAAGAAGTATTAAAAGAAATTTTTGGGGAACTGGAATTCAGGACCCTGGCCAAGCGCCTGCTGGGCGAAGAAGCTGGTGAGCTGGCGGCCCCGGCAGCAAAAACGCCGGCCGGCAAGGGCCTGCAGATCGACCTGTTTGGAAATGTGATCGGCGGTGGGGAAATAGCCGAACCGTTACCGGCGGAAACCGAGGCTGCTTCTGAAGGGTTTACAACCTTAAAAACCATTAAGGACACCCAGCCGGTTTATACAGCTATTGTAGGTGAAGCGGCGATCGCTGAACTGGTACAAGAGCTGCTGCCGGTACCGGAAGTGTGTTTTGATACGGAAACCACCAATATTGACGCCAACCTTGCCGAACTGGTGGGCATGAGCTTTTCCATTAAAGCCGGAACCGGGTACTATATTCCCTGCCCGGCCGACCAGGAGGAAACAAAAAAAATACTGGCATTGCTGATGCCTTTATTTGAAGATGAAAGCAAACTCTGGATCGGCCAGAATTTAAAATACGACCTGCTGGTATTAAAATGGTATGATGTGGAACCTAAAGGGAAGATCTTCGATACCATGCTGGCGCATTACGTGATAGAGCCGGACGGCAAGCGAAGTATGGACCAGCTGAGTGCCAAATACCTGGGCTATGAACCCATACACATAGAAGAGCTGATCGGCAAAAAAGGGAAGGGCCAGGGCACGATGCGGGATGTGGAGATCGAAAAAATAAAAGACTATGCCGCGGAAGATGCCGATATCACCCTGCAGTTAAAAGAAGTATTTGAACCCCTGTTGGAGCAACGCCAGGTGCGGCAGGTGTTTGAAGAAGTGGAAAACCCGCTGGTGCAGGTATTGACCAATATGGAATTTGAAGGGATCCGCATTGATGAAGAATTTTTGAAGAACTATTCAAAAGAACTGGAAAAGGACGCTGCCGAAGCAGAAAAAAAAGTTTTCGAAATTGCCGGCGTAAAATTCAACCTGGCATCTCCCAAACAACTGGGAGAAGTTTTGTTTGAACGCCTGCAGCTGGATAGCTCGGCACGAAAAACAAAAACCGGTCAGTACCAGACCGGTGAAGACGTTTTATTGAAGCTGGCGGCAAAGGGACATGCAATTGCTGACCAGATCATTACCTTCCGTGAGCTGACCAAATTGCGCTCTACCTATGTGGATGCGCTGCCGCAGCTGATCAATCCCAAAACAGGGCGGGTGCATACCACTTACGGTCAGGCCGTAGCGGTTACCGGCCGGCTGGCCAGCAATAATCCCAATCTTCAGAATATACCCGTACGTACAGAACGGGGTAAAGAGATCCGGAAAGCATTTATTCCACGTGATGAACGGCATGTGCTGCTATCGGCCGATTATTCGCAGATCGAGCTCCGGATCGTAGCCGCCATGAGTGGCGATGTGAATATGGTGAATGCGTTTAAACAAGGTACGGATATTCATACCGCAACAGCTTCCAAAGTATTCAACGTGGAGATGGATGCGGTTACCAAAGAGATGCGCTATAAATCGAAGAGCGTTAATTTCGGTATTATCTATGGCCAGGGTGCTTTTGGCCTGGCAGATAACTTAGGCATTTCCCGTACCGAAGCCAAGGGGATCATCGACAGCTATAAAAAGGAATTTTCCGGCATCCAGCGGTATATGGATGATACCATTAATTTTGCCCGGGAACATGGCTATGTGCAAACCCTGATGGGGCGCAGGCGCTGGCTGAAAGACATTAATTCCAGCAATTTTACCGTAAGGGGTTTTGCCGAGCGCAACGCCATTAACTCGCCCATCCAGGGAACCGCCGCCGATATGATCAAATTGGCGATGCAAAAAGTATATGCTGCCATGCAAAAGGCCGGACTCAAAAGCCGGATGATCCTGCAGGTGCATGATGAGTTGATCTTTGATGCGTTAAAAGAGGAAGTGCATGAACTGAAACCGCTGATCATTGAAAACATGCAGGCCGCCCTGCCATTGCCGTTTGAAGTACCGGTGATTGCGGAATGCGGCGAAGGTAGCAACTGGCTGGAGGCGCATTAATAATGTGGAAATTTGAAGATATGGAAATGTGAAAATGAAGATCTGTTACGGCCCGGTAATCTTCCTCCGGTCGATATTTCACAGGTAGAAACGGGTCTGAGGTAGCGCCTCAAACTTTGAACCTGGAGCCGTTTTCGTTTGGGAATTAGAAATAACGAATGTCTATCTTAAATGTAGAAGTGAAGATCCGTTAATTGAAAACAGGCTGGTGAACAAACGCGGTTCAAATACCATCCACGTATTATTAGAGGAATTGACTATTTTTAGTGTTTAAACTACGTCTTATGACCACCATATTGAACAGGGCTGCGCTGATTGCAACCTTATTTTCCCTGATGCTTGGTTGCCTGCCGGAAAGATCATACCCCGGTATACAAAGCGCCCAGTGTAAATGATTCCATGTATTTCCTTTTCAGAGATCAGTATTTATGGAATGATGTGATCCCCGATTCGGCAACGTTTAGGCCCAACAGCTATGCCAAAACGGAAGACATGTTTAATGCGCTGATCAGTTTTAAAAAACAAAACGGAAAAAACCTGGATAAATACAGTTTCCTGGATGATGGTACCGTTGCCGGCGAAATCGGAGGTGTTTCCGGCGGTTTTGGAATGGATGTAAATTATAACGAACTCAATGATCTTCGTGTGGTTTCCGTTTACCCGGGATCTCCGGCTTACCAGCAAGGCATCCGCCGTGCCTGGAGGATCATCGCTATTAATGGTGATGCCAACCTGGCCTATGACGGCCAGCAGGTTGGAGGATCGGGTACAAATATTGCGAAAGTAGTCAAGGGCATCTATCAAAGTAGTCAGACAATCCTGACCCTCCAAAAGCCGGACGGAAATTCTGTAACCGTTACTGTAAATGCAGCTGATTTCAATATCAATCCTGTTTTGTACAGCAATATCCTGAATCTTTCCGGGAGAAAAGTAGGATACATCGTGTTTAACCAGTTTATCAGATTAAATAAGGCGCAGCCTTACGTGGATCCTGTATTTGACAATTTTATCAGCAATGGTATTACGGACCTGGTGGTAGACCTGCGGTACAATGGAGGAGGTGCTGTTGAAACGGCAGAGTACCTGGCAAACCTGATCGCCCCTTCCTCTGTAGGAACGGATATAAACCTGATGTACACGGATAATTTTAATGGCAACCTTTCGGCACATCGGTATAGCAATTACATGAAAACGAGAATGGTACCTGGCGCCGATTACTCATGGGGAGCTGTCTTTGATTCCTGGGTTGCCTTTGCGGCCACACCCTTTAAAAAAGCAAAAACACTCAATCTCTCCACTGTGGCGTTTATCGGATCGGGGCAAACGGCGTCTGCCAGCGAATTGCTGATTAATGTATTAAAACCGTACATGACCGTAAAGCTCGTAGGAGACGTCACCTATGGCAAACCGGTGGGTTTTATAGGAATGACTATTGGTAAATTTGATATGTATGCTGTTTCCATCTGGTCGAAGAATAAAGACGGTGCCGGTGATTATTTTGACGGGATGATTCCAAGCGATGCCGCAGTAGTGTTATCCGGTGAGAAATACGAGGATTTTTCCAAAGACTGGGGTAGTACCGACGAGATCTACCTGCGCAGGGCTTTGAGGGCTTTGGGAGTTAGCCTGCCCGCTCCCCTTATGAGCCGTACGGCGCTTAAAGAACCGGCCAGCAGCCGTAAGCTGATGCTCCGCAACCCCATGCCGGATGTTCATTTTAAAGGAATGATCGAAACCCGGGAGAACCGGGAAAAGTAAAAGACCGTTATTGTATCAATCAAAGTAACAGGGTGGTCAGATCCACCCTTTTTTTATGGCCACCAGCACCAGTCCTACCCGGTTCCGCACCTCCAGTTTCTCCATAATATTAGTGGCATAGCTTTCCACCGTACGCGCGCTCAGGAAAACAGAAGCTGCAATTTCCTTGTAGGTGGCATCTGAACAAAGCCAGGGGATCAGCTCCCGCTCTTTAGGGCTTAGTTCCTGCTGTGTTACCTCTTTTTTTATATAGTCATTGGCCAGGGCCTTACTTACCTTGGCATTGTAAAAAATGCCTTCTTTTACAATGGTGTTGAGGGCATGGGCCAGGTCCTTTTGCTGGATGCTTTTTAATAAATAGCCCTTTGCACCGGAGCGGATCATCTTAATGATCTTTTCATCATCGTCCTGCATGCTCAACGCCAGCACGATAACGCCCGGATGGTGTTCGGTGAGCCATTTGGCCACCGCATATCCGTCCATTACCGGCATTTGCACATCGAGGATCACTACGTCCGGGATATTTTTGGGGTGGTGGAACCGTTCGATCATTTCGCTGCCGCTGCTGCACGCATACAGCACATCAAAATTGGGGATCGAGCTGATCATGGTAGACAGGGCCTGCGCAATCAGTATATGATCGTCAACAATGACAATACTATGCCTCATGTTCGGGGATTTTGTTTAAAGGTAATGAAATGTGCAGCTGCGTACCATTATTGCAGCTCCAATGACAGGTGGCACCCATGCCCTGGATCCTCCGTTCGATAGATTGTAGTCCGCTGCCGCCGCTGATGCGGTAGCCTGCGGCCCGGTCCCAATCGATCCCTTTCCCATTGTCGGAACAGGCGATCTTAAGCACAGACCCGGCTAACACTACCTCGATTTCGATGGCGTTGCCGCCGCTGTGTTTTAAACTGTTTTGGATAAACTCCTGGCAAATACGCACGATCGACAGGTTGGTATGCTCGTTCAATAACCCGGACACATCCCGGTGACAGGAAAAAAAGGTTTGACAAAGCCCGCTTTCATTGATGCGCGCCATTTCTTTTTCGAGGTAGTGTACAAAACTGAAATCCGAAAAATTTTGCGTGGTCAGCATCTTGCTGATGCTGCGCAGCTCGTTCAGCGACTCCTGGATGAGCACATTCTGCGCCTTGATCCTTCGTTTAATGTCGTCCATATCCTCCGACAGCAGCGTGTTCTCCATCTGCAAGTAGGTAAGTGTCAGTTTTTGTCCGATTGTGTCGTGCAATTCACTGCCGATATTCTGCATCAGCTGCTCCTGTACTTCCTGCCGCGTTTCCAGCAACTCCTGTTTGTGCAGGATGGCGTTGGCCTCCCGCTCCCTTTTATAAAGAATGTTACGCCGGCGGATACTGATAATGATAAAATATACCGCCATCACCAGCAGCAATACGGTCAGAATCACCGAAAGGAAAAAAACATTTATTTCTTTTTCGCCCATAGGAATCCAAAAGTTATAATGCCATATAAAAAATAATTGAAGGCAAAGAACAGGTAGTAGTAAATATAAAACAGCCCGCGATAGGTATCAAACAGGTAAAACTTGGTAATATTATAGGGGAGGGTGCCCAGGTAAAACAGAAGCAGCCCGATGGAAACATACATGAACGGATCCCGCGTCACTTCTTCAATTTCCTCGCTGTTCATTAATTCAAACAAATAATGAAGACTGCATGCGGAAATGAAAATGGCTTCGAGGGTATAGTTAAACGTGTTAAACTGGTGCGGATTTCCCACAATGAACTGCAGCAGGGTAATAAAGAGCACGATGCTTATAAAACCTTTAATGGCATGTTTCCAGTACCCCAATCTGGTTTTCCGGTAAAAGAATAATAAAAGACAAACACATTGCACCGGTAGCATACAGTTATACCAGATATTGGTAAAACGTACCAGGGGATCCGGGTGCATGAACATGCGTGCGAAATATACCGATGTTTCGGCAATGACCACTGAAGCCAGGAAGGCAACGATCAGCGCCGCATCCCGGTCGCCCTTTTTTAAAAAAAATAACCCCGTTAAAAAACCGGTCCATTCTAAAAAGATCAGGATATAGAAGGAGATCATTTTTGCGGGGCGTTATTAAAGCGTTGATGTTATTCTACACTGGGGGGTGGGCAGGCTCCACCCTGGTTCAATCCAACTTCCTGCGCACTGGAAGGCGGCGGCGGAAGAAAACTCATGGTTGTTACCAGTCTGCGGTTGGGCGCAGCTGCCAGTAATGGATGCATTTGTTTTCCTTTTTCCGGGATCTCGCCGGAGGGGAAGAAATCGTGGTACTGCGCGGTTTGCAGATCTTTGTATGCCGGTACCAGGATCAGCGTATGACGGCCTTTAAGGCTCACGTAATCCGCACCCTTGGGCTGAAGGCCGGGATAAGCCGCGTCGTAGATCTTGATACCCAGTTCGGAGCTGGTTACTTTTGTGCCGTCGGGTTTTACCAGTTTGCCGTTGCGTACCAGTTCATCCATCGTATATACCAGTTGTTTAATGCTGTCCAGTGAAAAAGTGGTCAGCCGCGAATCCCAGAATGTAGTCTTCTGCGTACTATCGGGCTTATTGCCCAGGTACCGGTTGAGCCCTTCGGTGATGAACCGGTATTGAAATTCCCTGAACGTTTTGGTCATCTCCAGCGCCTTATCCAGGGTTACATACTTAAGTTTGATATCTTTTGGATTCACACTACCCTCCGATACAAAAAAACGGGTATCGTTATTGCCGGCTTCCCGCAATTTCCGGTTTTCTAAAAACAGGTAAATCAGGCCGGCAAGCATGACCAGGAAAAGCAAAAAGGAGGGAAATCGTTTCATAATAAATGGTTTTAGTTTTTATTGTTTGATATGGCCGTATAAAGCTAGATTCAAATACCGGATGATAAAAAACAAATTTGCAGATATTCGGGTAATCGATTTGTAAGGGACTTGATATCAACAATATATGTTTGTTTTTCTGATAAAACCAACCAGGAACACCATCCGTAAAAATACGGTAATCCACACAGGGAAAATCCCCCTGAAATTGGGTATTTATCCCATAGGCAGGGGCCGGCTGCTGTTGCATCTTTGTAATGCAATACAGAAAAAGCAGGGCGATTTACAATATCACGTAAAAAAGCAAACATCATAAGCAAGCAATCATAAAGCCGGTCGCTGAAAAACACAATCAATCAACATACATGTCCTGACTTATCGGAAATTCAGTCAACAGCTAAACGCTAAAAACTCCAACGGGTCATCCTGCAAATAAAGGATGGCCCTTTTTTTGATGGTGATGGAAGGCGATAAAATACTTTGGAGATCCCTGCATTAAAGGTTAAATTGCAACAGCCGGTATTTTTTGAGATGCCTTAACATTTCATTGTTTACTTTTATTTTTTGTTTATCACCAGATTTGTACCACTCATGACAAAACCAGCACAACCTCAGGGCGCTTTTTCATTCCTGGATGAAGTGGAAAAAGTGGAACCCGTACCCAAGCCCAAAAAAAACATATTGCGGCCTCCTGCAACAATTGAGCTGGAGGTGCCGGATGAGGAGCAGGCGCCACCGGTGCCCGAGGAAACGGTAATGGCAGCGGAGGAAGAGGAATTGCCGGAAGATGCGGTGATACCAGCGGCAGAAGATCCGGACATTGAGGATGACCTGGAAGAAGCGGATGCCGGTGAAAAAAATACCGATCTGCCGGAACGCCGCCCTCCGGGTACCAGGGGCCGGAGATCTGTACGGGAGAACAGTATTGCTGCGGATGCCGTGGAAATGCCGGATGAAGAGCTCCTGTTTAAAAAACATTATTACAGCATGGGTGAGGTAACGGCCATGTTCAAGGAAAGTCATTCACTGATCCGGTACTGGGAATCTGAATTTGATATCTTAAAACCCAAGAAAAATGGTAAAGGTGATCGCTTTTTCCGGCCGCAGGATGTGAAGAATCTTTTCCTGATCTACGATCTGCTGCGCCGGAGAAAATTTACCATTGAAGGGGCTAAGGAATATCTGAAAAATCATAAAAAGGCGGATGAAAAATTTGCGGCAGTACAGTCGCTGCAGCGGATCAGGGGCTTTCTCCTGGAGCTCAAGGCCGGGATCTGATTTTATAGAAAGGTTCGTAAAAACACGGACCTTTTTCATTTTTCAGAACAGAACGGATCGTTTTTTTGTTGTAGTACAACGTTGTTGCAGGGATGTGTTGCGTCCTTGTGGTGAAACCGGTAAATTTTATGAAAAAAATCATTTTGGCAGCTGTTTTAATGAGTACCTCAATACTAAGCCAGGGCCAGCAGTATGAAGTGGCCCTGGAAGACCATAACGGTAAACCGGAAAAAATATACCGGGGACATATTTCAGATAGTTTGTTAAAGGCGGATACTTCCTTTAAGTGGTTTGCGGAGGGTGAAAAAATTTACGAGCCCCGGCCGGAGGTTGTAAAAACGGTGAAGAAAAATAACAGCGAAATCTGGTTTAAAGTATTTATGGGTACCTGGTGCCCGGATTCACATTACGTGATCCCCCGCTTTTACAAGATATTGGAGGCCGCCGGGTATGATAAAGGAAAAGTATCCCTGCTGGCGGTTGACCGGAGCAAGAAGGACAAGGGAAAAATTGCAGAAAACCTGAATGTGACCCGTGTACCCACGATTATTGTTTATCATCATGATACAGAACTGGGACGTGTGGTAGAATATGGTGAAACCGGCAAGTTCGATGTAGAACTGGCCGATATTATTAAGAAGGTGAAATAAACCACCGTGCTTCATATCAACTGCGTTGCATTTAAAACGTAGCAACTAATTTCTTATCCGCATATCAGGTTTACAACCGGCGCTATCAACGCATAAAAATCATAGCACTCAGTGCTTCTGCAACTCAGTGGCTTCGTTCTCATCCCGGAGGATCTTGATATCACTTACACTTTGTGCCGTAGCAATATTCAGCTGCTCCAGCAGGGCAAGCACTTTCAGTGTATTCCGTTCCCGGATCACATTAAAGTCCCGCGCATTAGCTCCGGTAAAATATTCACAATTGATCAGGATCGCATTGGCTGTAATGCTTGTTACAAATGCAGAAGCAGAAAGAACGCCGTCCCCGCTCAGGATCCCGCGAATGCCGCTGAGTAGTTGTTCAATGGCTCCGGCGCTGGTGGAGGAGGACACCTCCAGTTTTAGTTCGGCCCTGCGTTGCACGCGGTTCGACTGGTTGTCGAGGATACTGTCTACCATTTGTTTATTGGGCACCGTAATATAGGACTTGTCATCGGAACGGATGCGGGTGCTTCGCAGCCCAATTTTTTCAACAACCCCGGAAACGGAGTTGAGTTTTACCGAGTCTCCCGTAGCAAAAGGCTTATCAAAAAAGATAATAAAAGATGCAATCAGGTTTTCAAGGCTTTCTTTTAATGCAAGGGCAACGGCCGCACCCACAATGCTCAAACCGGTAAGCAGGCCCTTTATATCGTAGTTGAACGTGTACTTAAGTATAAACAGCAAACCGATGATGGCCACCATCACTTTGATCAGGTCTTTAAAAAAGAAAATCAGCTGATGGGTGCCCTGGCCTGTTTGTTCTTTCATGTAAACCCCCTGTACCATCAGCATCACAAAGTCGATCATTTTTATAATAAACTGAAAGAATGTAAAAATGATAAAGAAGGTACCGGTCATCCGCAATAATTCCCGGAAAGAGATTTTATAAAGCGTAAACTCCAGCTCGGCGGGAAGGGTTAGTTTGTCCAGGGCAGATACGGTGATCAGTACCGCAAAAAAAAGTCCCAGGGGTTTTGCGGCCAATGCCCGGAACGTAGGAAAGTCAATATTCTTCCACCGGATCTTCAGTATTTTAAAGATCGCCAGGGCCAGGTAATGCGCGATGTATTTTTTAAACAGCAGCACCAGCAGGATGGTGGAGCCCACTGCTATATAGGACCGTATGGAATTATTGAAGTAAACCTGGTTTAAGAACTCGTTCATAAAACAAAAATAAAAATTAATGACCAGATTAAGGCCGGCCGGCAGGAGACAGCATGCATCTCTGCCACCGTAAGAAAACGTGGTGCCGGGTATCTGAATTACATGCGGCAGGAATAAACCGAAAGCCCTTCCCCGTCCAGCACATACAGCAATCCGTCTTCAAAAATGTATTGCTGTTTATATTGGATGGCCTCCGGAATGGGCCATTCTTCAAATTTGAGGGAATTGAGGGTATACCGGTAGAACCGGCCGGCATCGTTGCCATAAATGTATTTATCGGTAATGCGGAGGTTACGCCAATGGGTAATGGCGATCCGGCCCTTATACGTACCATAATAATCAAAGGTGTAAATGCCATGCGCCGAATCGTAAAGGTAAATCAGCTTATTGCGGTCGAAGATCTGCTGGGGGGCGATCGTTTCATTAAAGAGTTGCCGGAAATCCGGTGTTTTTGACAGGGGCTTACCGTTCTCATCTACCTTTTTTAATACATTTTCCATGTTGTCATAGAGCCAGATCCTGCCATCGTAGGAGAGGCCCACCGCTTCGGCGTTAAAGACCTGCTGGCGGCGGAGATCAATATTGTTAACCGGAGACAGCAGGCGGTCCAGCATAACGACCGTTGCAAAATTTTTGTAATATAAAAGTACCCGCAACGGGTTCGACACGTCCAGCAGGGAGGCAGCTCCCAGTTTTTTTACATTGTTGTACACCGCAACAGAGTCTCCTTTTTCGTTCAGTTTTTTTAACTGGTTATTGGTTCCCAGGAGGTAAATCTGCTCCAGGTTGTCTACCGCCGCAAAGGCATAATTGCCCGGCAGGGTCCGTAATCGTTCTATGGAAAGCTGTCCGTTTGCCCTTAGGCTCAGCAAAAATGTAACGATTAAGAAAAAGGAGCGGGGTTTCATCTGCGGATTATTTTTTCTTCTTTATTCAGATAAGAAATCAGCTGTAGATCATTTCCGTCAAAAACAGCATAGGTAAAAAAACGGATCCAGTCGCCCAGGTTTATATAGCGGCTGGTAGCTGTAAGACGAAAGTCGATGGGTAAATGGCGGTGTCCGAAGATGAAATAATCGTAATGTTTTTTTTGCAATTGCTCCCGGCAGTAGGTGATCAGCCATTCACGGTCTGCCCCCAGGAAGGTTTCCTCCGTGCTGCCCGTCTTGGCCCGGCTTTTCCGGCTCATGTAATTGGCCGTGCCGATGCCGACCATGGGGGGCAATATGCCAAACAGCCATTGGCAAACCGGGTTACGGAAAATTTTCTTTAGCCGTTTGTACCCATGATCTCCGGGGCCCAGCCCATCGCCGTGACCGATAAGGAATTGTTTGCCGCTCCATTCAAATTCCTTTGGCTCGAAATAAACCGGCATGTTCAGTTCCCGTTGAAAGTAATCCTTCATCCACATATCGTGGTTGCCTACAAAAAAATGAAGCCGGATGCCCTTGTCGGCCAGCTCGGCCAGCTTGCCCAAAATGCGCACATAGCCTTTGGGTACTACATGGCGGTACTCGTACCAGAAATCGAACATGTCGCCTACGATAAAGATCTCAGCGGCCTTGTCTTTTATTTCATCGAGGAACCGGACCAATAGTTTTTCCCGTTCCAGGCTGTCTTCATAAGTGGGAACCCCCAGGTGAAAATCGGAAAGGAAATAGATATGTTTACCTGCTTGCAAATTGATGGATAGATTTCTGCAAAGGTAATCGATTTGGGCGCATGCAAATGAACCGGAGGCATTTAGGGGGCGGTTCTGATCGGGCGGCAGAAAAATGATGCCCCGGTAGATCTTTGGAAAAAAGTATATGCGAAGGAGTTGTTCCGGAGGTTTGCTCAATCCCAGGGCCTGTAGCTTGTTCCATCGGTGTTGTTTAAACCCTGAAGGGGAAAATCGATTGCCTTTCCTCCGTGTTCCGGGCGGGGCTATCCGCGAAAAGGATTTCCGGCCACTTGCAATGAATGCTTAAGAAAAAACACCCCAGATGCCGGAGTATTATTTCCTGGAATTCAGGTATTCCAGCACATCGCCGGATGCAATAACCGGTTTATCGTTTATATGATGACTGAACCAGTAAACCCAGGCCTCAAAAGGCTCCTGGTTATGAAATACCTGGGAAAGTTCGCGTTTGTAATCGGCTGTTTCACCCGCTTCGGGGTTTACGCCCTCGTACCCGTCCAGTTGTGCAATGGCATAGGATAGCTGGTGTGTATGACGGATTTTGTAAAGCTCTCCGATGATCTTCCGGCCGCTGTTGTCCGGAATAGCCGCCGGGTATTCACCCAGGTCGTATAAGGTGCCGGAAGCAGTGGCAGGCCCAAGCAATTCGAAATAGCGGGCAATATATTCATAAGCAGGGCTTTTGAAGCCGCTTAACAGGGAGCCGTATACAAACAGGTAATTGCTTTGCATATAGTAGGGTTGCTATTCGGAGATATCGTCAATTAAAAAAACAAATACTTCTTTTGGACCATGCACACCCACCACCAGGGTTTTTTCAATATCCGCTGTCCGGCTGGGTCCCGTGGCAAAGGTCATCAGGGAAGGCAATGCATTTTCATACCGTTCCTTCAGGCCTTCCAGGGCATCTTTTACATCAAAAACCAGCTGACTTGTATAGGCAATACAAATATGGACCGGTGCGTAAACGCTGGTCCTCCGGCCGCTCAGCTGGGCTGCACTCATTACAATGCTTCCTGTACGGGCCACCAGGTACTCACAACCTGTGATGGCCACGTCGCAACCCTCAAGGTCTGCCGGATTGCTGCTGATCTCCAGTTGCTGGCCTATCAATACAGCAAGCTCCGGTTCCTGGCAATAGATCTTCTGCCAACCCGTTTTTGATAATAACGCATGAAACTGGCTGATCAATTCTTTCCGGCTCAAACAAAAGGCGAATTGACCCTGGAGGGCGGTAAAACGCTCTGCAAATTCTATTTCCAGCTCCTGGTGAAGCGGCTGGAAAACCAGCGACTGCCCCTCACTTTTAGGGAAAGGGATGGGTGTTGGCTGGCTCAGTGCTTCCCGGATCTTCTTTAGTACGGTATCTTTTGAGGATCTGATCACTGTGCGAATTTAGTCAATTAGCAAACGTAGCGGATGGAATCTGCTTACAATATTTTAAAACACGAACGGATACGATTTCTGCGGGATATATAATATCTTGTTGACTGCAAATAGACGGTATGAAACACTATTTTCCTGTTTTGTGGATGGTTTTATTTTTAGGTTCCTGCGGTGCAGATGATGCAAAAAGAACGGATGAAGCGGGCTCCGTAAAGAACGGTGCTGCACCATCTGCGGTTCCGGCTTCGCATTCCGGAGACACGGCCCTGCTGGTGGCCGGTATCCGGTCAGAATTTGAACGCATCAATCAAGCACCGCTAACATCCAGGAGGTTTAACTGGCAAAGCCCGGAGGAATGTGATCCGCCTCACCAGGAAGGTACAGCCACGTATTATTATGACAATGGAAAGCTGGTGAAGATTCACAATCATGGTGCCGAAGACCACGGTGAATGGAAGGAAGACTATTATTTCCGGAACGGGAAACTGATGTTTATTTACCTGGATAATGCCTACGGTGGCGCGGCCAACCCAACGGCGTATAAATACCAGTGCCGGTATTATTTTAACGGTAATCAGCTGATAAAAAAACTGGAATCTACCGACCCGGAATACCACCTGGAACAGGACAGGATCGACCTTATGGCCAGGGTTGCAGGCCGGTTGTATACGGCTACAGACAGCACTGCCATCAGCCGGATCCTTGCCTGTGAAGAATAACCGGCTGCCGGTTTAAAAACGGCGTCCCGGAGGAAATGATTTTATGATTATGGAAAGGAGCGTTTTGCTGTATGTGTTCAATAATAAAATGCTTGCGCCGGCTATCGCAAAAACGATTCTTGCATTTAAAAGTGAATCAATACCCATAACAGAAGCTATTTAGATTTCACGCGGGGGGCGGGGAATCGTACTTTCCGGCTTGCCGTTAAAAACGGATGGAGTAGGTTAAGTGCAACCGCATTTAAGGGCTGTTCAAGAAAAAAGCGTTGTTCTTTTTACAGAACTAACGCTTTTTATAAATGATATATTGAACGATTAATTTGCAGTTGGGCTTGTCGGAGGCACACCGCCGGGAATCGGCTCAATCGGTACTACCGGAGGTTCATCTGCCAGTAGTTTCTTTTCCTCGAAGGGACGTTTGCCGATCAGGGTTTCCACATCTGCCTGGAACAATACTTCTTTTTCGAGCAATGCTTTTGCAATGATCTCCACCTGCTCTTTCTTTTCTGTTAAAAGCGCTACGGTTTTGTCATAGCATTCGGCAATGATGGCCCGAACTTCCTCATCGATCAGTTTGGAGGTTTCTTCACTGTAAGGCTTGGTAAAGGAAGTGTCCTGGTGGGGATTATAGAAACTCACGTTACCTACTTTTTTACTCATACCATATACCGTTACCATGGAGTAGGCAATCTGTGTTACATTCTCCAGGTCGCTTCCGGCACCGGTAGATATTTTTCCAAAAAAGATCTGTTCGCTTACGCGGCCGCCCAGGGCCATGCACATGCGGTGTACCAGGTCTTCTGTCCGGTAGAGGTATTGCTCTTTAGGTGTATACTGTGCATATCCCAAAGCGGCTGTTCCTCTTGGTACAATCGTCACTTTCAGCAATGGGTAAGCATGCTCCAGGAACCATCCTGCTACCGCATGACCGGCCTCATGGTAGGCGATCACTTCTTTTTCATGGGGTGCAATGATCTTGTTCTTCTTTTCCAAACCACCAATCACCCGGTCAATCGCATCCTGGAAGTCGGCCATATCCACCCCGTTCTTATTCTTGCGGGCGGCAATCAGTGCCGCTTCATTACAAACATTAGCAATATCCGCTCCGGCAAAACCAGGCGTTTGTTCCGCCAGTTTATGAATATCCAGTGACTCGGAGGTTTTGATTTCTTTCAAATGCACTTTAAAAATAGCTTCACGGCCGGCCAGGTCGGGTTGATCAATGGTGATCTGGCGGTCGAAACGGCCGGGGCGCAACAACGCGGAATCCAGTACATCCGGGCGGTTGGTGGCGGCCAGTACAATAATACCGGTATCGGTACCAAAGCCATCCATTTCCACCAGCATCTGGTTCAGCGTGCTTTCCCGCTCATCATTGCTCATCATGGCATTTTTACCACGGGCACGGCCAATGGCATCGATTTCATCAATAAAGATGATACAGGGGGCTTTTTCACGGGCCTGCTTAAACAGGTCGCGTACCCGGCTTGCACCTACCCCTACAAACATTTCCACAAAATCAGAACCACTCAGGCTGAAAAAAGGTACCTGTGCTTCACCGGCCATTGCCTTCGCCAAAAGGGTTTTACCGGTTCCGGGAGGGCCCACGAGCAACGCGCCCTTGGGAATTTTACCACCAAGGCTGGTGTATTTTTTTGGATTTCTCAGGAAGTCAACGATCTCCATTACCTCCACTTTGGCTTCATCCAGTCCTGCTACATCCGCAAACGTAATGTTTACCCGGGTTCCTTTGTCAAAAAGGGTGGCCTTGGATTTACCGATATTAAAAATGCCCCCGGGGCCGGCACCGCCACCGGCGCCACCGCCCATTTTGCGCATCATCAGGATCCATACGCCAATAAGCAACAGGAATGGCAGGATAAAGCTGATTGAACGGGCCATGAAATCGCTGTCTTCATCCACATCTGCCGTAGGCGCTTTCACTTCGGGGTGGTTTTTATAAAAATCGGCCATCGACTCCTGGAAATTATCGCCGCTGGTTATTTTAAAGAATAACTGGGGATCGCTGGTTGCGCCAAGCGTTGATTTCGGATTGGTTTGCTTTGCAATTTCGGGGTATTTCTGAATGCTGTCTTTGTTCAGCCACACACGCACTACATTCCGGTTGTTGATCACCACGTATTTCTGAACATCGCCCTTTTGCACCATTTTTTTAAAATCCTGAAAATTGGTCTGGCTGCTGCTGGAGCCAAACGGATTCAGAAATTGCAGGGCCAGCATAATGGCCAGGATGATAATAAATGCCCAATAGCTGCCAAATCTTACCTTCTTGGGTTCATTACCGCCTCCATTGCCCGAAGGCTTTGGTGAAAACGGGTTATTCCGCTGTTTTTCTTGTCTGTTATAATTGTTTTGAGACATGTTCTGTAATTATGATACTATAAGGCAAATTTTATTGAAATGTTTAAGAGGTATTACTATTTTTCCTCAATTAAGGCTCTTGGTGCTCTTTTACACTGCTGTCGCTCCACATTTCTTCCAGGTTATAGAATTTGCGTTGTTCCGGCAGCATAATATGAACCACAATATTTACATAGTCCATTAAAACCCATTGCAGTGTTTGTGTACCTTCCCGCTGGTAAACATTTTCACCGGTTGCCTCTTTTACCCGGTATTCAATATTGTCAGCGATTGCTTTGATCTGGGGGCCGCTTGTTGCTTCGCAAATAATAAAAAAATCGGACACGGCTTCTGTTATCTGCCTGAGATCCAATGAAACAATATGTTCCCCTTTTTTTTCCTGGATGGCAGAAATAATCGTTTTGAAAATTTTAGAATTTCTTGTAAGCCTGGCTGTACCTGAAATTTTACGTTTTGTTAGCGATGCTAATGGTTCCAAATAGAAGAATTTATATTTTTTTAACGGGAATCGGCCCCTTTACAGAAACTGAATCCTTAAACTTATTTTACTTTGTTCAAAAATAGCAAATATTGACGCAAAAAAAGGCAGATGCTTCTCAAATTCCTGCTGTCATTGAATTGCCGCAGGTAGATAGTACCAATAACTATGCCCTTAGCCGGATACGTGAAGGTTTGGCATACCATGGCATGGGGGTTTTTGCGCATGCCCAACTGGCCGGTAAGGGGCAAAGGGGTAAAAAATGGGTAACAGCCTCGGGTCAAAACATTCACCTGAGCCTCATTATAGCGCCTAAAGGCCTGGAACTGGCGCAGTTATTTGCGCTTAGCGCGATGATTGCCGTAGAAACCCGGGCGTTTTTGGCAGATCTTGCACCGGGCAACTGGTTTATAAAATGGCCGAATGACATTTACTTTCAAGACAGAAAGGCAGTTGGGATGCTGATCGAAAACATCATTACCGGACAGAAATGGAACTGGGCGGTAGCGGGAATCGGTATCAATATCAACCAGGAGCATTTTCCGGAGGAGCTAAAACAGGCGGTTTCCCTCAAACAGGTTACGGGCAAAAGCTATGATTGCCTGGTACTGGCCAACGAACTGGCGGGGCGTATTTTTAACCGCTTTAAAGCGCTGGAAGCCGGTTTTGAAATAACCTTCGCGGCGGTGCTTGAACAGTATAACCGGTTTTTATATAAACGGAACGAACCGGTAACGTTTCGCGATGAGCAAGGAACCGTATTTTCTGCAGTGGTGAAAGCAGTAAGCAGCGAGGGGCGGTTATTGCTGGAAGGCGCGCCAAAGCCGATGTATGATTTTGGCGCGTTAAACTGGCTGATCCGGTAACCGGGAACGTGTATAAAAGAGTAAACCGCTGCAGGTATCATTGGGGCTTCATTACCGGCTTGTTGGGTTTCAATGATAAAAAGCTTCACGGCAGGTGCAGCCGCTGCATCATACCGGTGCCGTATCGCCCTTCTTCAGTACAAACCGGGCCAGGATAGCAGCATCCTGCTCAGCGGCCCTTGCCTCTTTTTCGAGCGGACAGTTATAATAGCCATACTTTATAGCCTGAGCCAGGTATTTAAATAAAAATTTCAGTATTCCGTACCGCTGGTATTGTTCGATGTGTTTCAGCTCGTGCCGTACCCAGCGTTCATCCGCCAGGAATGCAGCCCGGGTAACCCCATACAAATGAATGGTGTGGCCAAGGACCATGGCTACATTTTTCGATTTTAATTTCCCGGCCGCCAGCCGGGCGATGAATGAATTTTCTTTAATGCGGAAAGAATGCATGATCAGTAACTCAAAAATACGACAGAAATGCCGCTATAAAAAAGTTGTACCTTGCATATATGGAAGATCATATTTTAAATGAGCCGGCACCCGCTTACCACAAAGCATATTACACCATTCAGGAATACCTGGAAATGGAGAACGCTTCCCCGGAAAAACATGAATACTACCGCGGCGGAATTTTTGCTATGGCCGGCGCCGGAAGAAAGCATAATGTTATATTTAAAAATATGCTGGGCAGACTTTATATGCAGCTGCAAGGCCGGCCCTGTCAGCCCTATGGCAGTGACCTTCGTGTTCATATCCCGGAAAATACACTGTTCACTTATCCCGATATTTCCATTATCTGCGGAGATATTGTTTCTTCCCCCGAGGATGCCGAAACCGCTGTAGCGCCCACTGTGCTGATTGAGATCCTTTCCCGTTCTACAAGAGATTATGACCGGGGCGGTAAATTCAAATTATACCGCGATATTCCGGCATTGAAAGAGTATATCCTGATCGACTCGGAAAGTATCAATATCGAAGTGTTCCGGCTCAATGCCACCGGGCATTGGGAGCTGGAAGAGTATAAAACACCGGACGAAAACCTGCGTATAAAGGCCATCGACACAATGATTGCGATCCATGAAATTTATGAAGGCACTAAATTAACCGTGTAACCGGAAGGGCCGCTTAACGATTTATTTTTTCAGCTTGCTGATAATTTCTTCCGCATGACTGGCGCTTTTGGGTTTGAGGAAGATTTTCTGGATGATGCCTTTTTCGTCAATCACGAAAGTAGTGCGATGTAACCCCATATACTTATTGCCAAACATTTGCTTTTCGCCCCACACCCCATATTTTTCAATAATGGCATGCCGCGGGTCAGCAAGCAGGGGAAAGGGAAGTGAAAATTTCTTTTCGAATTTTTTGTGTTTGGCCGCATCATCAGGACTGATGCCAATGATCTGAAGCCCTTCTTTTTTTAACAGGGCATAGTTATCGCGCAGGTTACAGGCCTGTATGGTACAGGTAGGCGTATCATCCTCAGGATAAAAATACAGCACCACTTTTTGGCCTTTAAAATCTTTCAGCGAAATCTTCTTTCCATCCTGGTCTGTTCCCGTAAAAGCGGGGGCTTTGTCTCCTTCTTTCAAATGCGTTGCCATATAATTGTAAACAGTTTTTGATCTTATTTTTTCTTCTTACCGGCAGCTTTTTTTGTGGTTTTGCCGGCAGCCGTTTTGGAACGGTTGCTGCTTTGCTTTTTGGTAACCGTATGTTTGCCGGCGGCTGTTTTCTTTGTGCTGGTTTTAGGCCGTTCCCGTACCGGTTCATCTGCAACGGATCCGCCGCCTCTTCTAAACTTCCAGCTTCGCTCGGTTTTGTTTCCGGCAATATCTGTAACAGTTACAGCAAGAGTATGTTCACCCGGGGCAACTTTTTCGTCAAAAGAATAAAGATAGGTTTTGCCCTTATCATTGGTGAACCGGATCCAGCGGCCGTCTATTTCCGCGCGGAAGTCGGCAATGCCGAAATTGTCGGTGGGCGTAAAAGCGATCCGGGAGCTCCGGCTGAGATCTACGACGGTACCGCTGCCCAGTGAATTAATGGACGGCGGCGTATTGTCTACAAAGGCTTCAAATGTTCCGAAATCGCGGAACAACGCACTTACCCATTCCCCGTTCCAGCTGGCTTTTTTTACCGTGCTGCCGCTGCCGGTTCTTTTAATCACGATGCGATTGCGGTTTTCCGGCGGTACAGCTTTTTCTGGCTTGATGCGTACTTCAAAGTCGCTGTGCGCCGGAATATCATCTGCGCCCAGTTTGTGCCTTGCAGAAATACTGCTGCCATCGCCGGATGAAAGCCGGGCATAACCGGAATTCATTTTATCGTATAAGACAAACATCGGCAGGTAGGCTTCAAAGTCGTACTTAAAAATGCGGTTCAACCGGTTGGGCAGCCATTCGTAGGACTTAATTGCAGGAGGCGCAGCCCCGTTATTTTTCAGTTTGAATGAAAGGGTGGTTGTATTGCCCCGGGTATCGCTTACCAGTATCTGTATATCATGTTCGCTGGTATCTGTTAGCCGGATGGTATTGTTGTTCCACCCCAGGTCGTAATAAACGCCGCCCCGGTCGCCGGGCAATTTGGAAGTATGCTGCACCCAGGCGCCGCCATTGGCCTTCATTTTATAATCGACCTGGCAATTCATATACCGGGTACTGTTATAACCGATACTGTCGATGTAAAAGCTGGAGATCTCGCGGTCATCCAGAAAAAGCCGTGCACTATAAATACCATCGCGGTTACCGGCGCTGTTCCAGGTATCGTAGGCCTGTATAGCAAAACTCAGGTTGTTGAAAGCCGTCTGGAGCCGCCCTCCCGGCACGGTATACGACGATCCGGACCGCTGAACAGGAACGCTCACGGGATATTGGTCATAAGTACTGTTATTGCGGTCGTACATCACCAGCTTCACGATCGATGGCGGATAAATGTCGTTGAATGGAGTGCCAAAGAGATCCGGGTTCAAACGCCTGCCGGATTTGGTATCGATCACCTCCCAATGTACATGGGGCCCCTGGGATCCGCCGGTAGTGCCGCTATAAGAAATAAAGTCTCCTTTTTTTACCGGGAATTTTCCGGGCGGAATGTTCAAATGTGTTTCCCAGGATTCTTCCTGGTACTGGTAATCGGTTACATAGGCTTCAAGATCGGGCCGGAAATCATTTAAATGACCATAAAGCGTAGATAGCCCATTCGGGTGGTTGATAATGATCCAGCGTCCCCAGCCCAAAGGCTCAATACCTACAAAGGCAATGTAGCCATCTGCCGCTGCTACCACCTGCTGATTTACTTTTTGATTGGTGCGTACGTCTAACCCCATATGCCAGTGATTGGGACGCAGCTCGCCCATGTTGGCAACAATATCAGGGCTCAGTAATGTTGGCCACCTGAAATAATTTTGCGGGTAAACCGGCTTTTTATAAAGTTGGGCATGCGAAAAAAAACCGGCTAACAAGAACAGCGGAAAGATAAAATGCTTTGCCATCTATTCAAAAATAGGGAAACAGGCAGAATTGCGGCCCCCCATATCCCAAATTTTAGCGATAAGGGGCCATTTCCCCGGAACTCTGTTTAATTTTATAGGGCATTAAAAAACGAACTGCCTTATGAAACGTTTTTTGAAAGTTCTGGTCCTTGCTATTATTATATTAATCGTAGCTGCATTAGGATACCTTAAAATTTTATTACCTGCAGTAGGAAAAGCGCCGGATGTACAGGCAAAACCGTTACCGGACCGGGTTGAAAGAGGCCGGTACCTGGCCAACCATGTAGCTGTTTGTATGGATTGTCATTCAACAAGAGACTGGACACGGTTTTCGGGGCCGGTAATGGACGGGTCAACCGGTGTGGGTGGTGAATATTTTGGTCCCGAAATGGGCTTTCCGGGCACATTTTATTCTAAAAATATTACCCCCTATCATCTTTCCGGCTGGACAGACGGGGAGATTTACAGAACCATTACAACCGGCGTGAACCGGAACGGGGAGGCATTGTTTCCGGTGATGCCCTATTTAAATTATGGGAAAATGGATCCGGAGGATGTGTTAAGTATCATTGCCTACCTGCGCACCCTCACATCAAAAAAAAGTGATCCGCCGGTCCGGAAGATCGACTTTCCGCTGAACTTTATGATCAATACGATTCCGAAAAAAGCGGTGCCGATGCCGCGGCCCGATACGGCCGACATGGTAAAGCGGGGTGAATACCTGGTGACGATTGCAGCCTGCGTGGAATGTCATACACCCGTTGAAAAAGGACAGATCATACCGGAAAAAGCATTCAGTGGAGGAAGGGAATTTGTAATGCCGGCCGGTGTTTTACACACACCCAATATTACGCCGGATGTTAAAACCGGTATTGGTGCCTGGACAGATAGTATGTTCGTCGGCCGGTTTAAATCGTACAATCTTCCCGGAGCGCTGCATCCTGTTGGCAAAAATGAATTCAATACCATTATGCCCTGGAGCATGTATGCTGGTATGACGGAGGGCGACCTGAAAGCGATCTTTGCATACCTCAAAACAATAAAACCGGCAGATCATCGCGTGGTGATATTTACAGAAGCAAAAAAATAGCAACAGGATAAATAACCGTTTTATTGATCGATAGTATTACGTCAGCCCGTCTTTATCGTCGCTGATTCGCTGATGCTGCTTTGCGGGATCCAAAGTATGCTGCAGCCATTTTTCACGGGTTGTTCGTATTAAGGTTCAAGCCAATTTTGAAGCTTTTCAATGTTGAAAACCTGAAAATCTGTACACCAGCGGCGCTATTCACGGGCTTCACTACAACAAATCAGCTTATTTGTAACATTCTTAACAACCGGAGGCGAACGCTTTTGTAAAACGACGCTTCTATTTTGTAAAGCGAAATTGTTATGAAAAAGTTGTACTGTTTCCTGTTGCTGGGCCTGCCCTGTTTTGCGGGGGCGCAATCGACGATTCAGGTGAAAAACGACCGGAACCATAGTTTTAATATGATCCTGGAAAATGCCACTCACTACTTTGAAGAAAGCGGGTCGAATATTTCCATCGCTAATCTGCCTGCCGGAATATATTTTCTGAAGATATGGGATCCGTTTTTCCCCGATGCTTCTATGCGTGAAACTACCGTGGATATGAAATCCGGTCAAAAGACAATCATTCAGGTACGGGAGCAGATGCAACTGGATAAGACCATAGAAACAATAAAGCCAAAACCGGGTGGCAGGCCTGTTTTCCCGGTATCATACCCCGAACAACCCGTCTATCAGCGGCTTCCGAGAATGAAAGATGCCGATGCCAATGCGCTGGCGGCGGCTATCGGCGGCAAAGCTTTTGATACTGATAAGGAAGCAATTTTCAGGACGGGTACCAAATACAATTCTTTTACCACGGCACAGGTCCGTCAATGGATCTCCAGTTTTAATTTCGGAAGCAATAAACTGAAAATGGCAAAACTGGTTTTCCCCCAGGTTTTGGATAAACAAAACTACCATCAGTTAAGAGATTCCTTTATTTTTTTAGGAGAACAAAACGAGTTTATGAAATTTTTAAATGAGCAATAAATCAGTAATAAAGGCTATTTTCATAGCTTTTATAAAAAGAAGCATGAAAAAATGGATGGCAGTAACCGCTGTGTTGCTGTTTGGAATCAATACCGGCGAAGCGCAAACAGCAAGGCCGAAAATAAAAGACTGGCATTACCTCGATTATCAGCAGGATGGTTACCAGGGTATCAGCCTTAACCAGGCCTACGCGCTTCTGAAAGGACGCAAAAGTACGCCGGTGATCGTGGCGGTGATCGACAGCGGTATCGATACCCTGCAACCGGATCTGAAACCCGTGTTGTGGCAGAACCCCAAAGAAATTCCGAATAATCACATAGACGATGATGGTAACGGACTGGTTGACGATTATTATGGATGGAACTACCTGGGCGCAGCGGATGGAACAAATCTTTCGGTAAGTGTGAGCGATGACTGGCGTACCTATCACCGGTTTAAGGCACTGTTTGAGGGAAAGGACAGCGCGGCGGTTGCAACGGACCAGCAGTGGCATTACCGGGAGTGGAAACGGGCACATCAGAAGCTGGTTGAATCGTATAACAGCGCCTCAAAGATCATTGACAACCTGCGTGGAAACTGGGAGGTGGCTGAACGGTCCAATACCATCCTGAAAAAAGCACTGAATAAAGAAGTGTTCACATTAAAGGATCTGGACAGCATTCCGGTTACCGATGCCAACAGGGAATGGATCAGTATCTGGAAAAGAATACTCGAAGATGGTCAGACCAGTAATGCCGGCTTTATGAAAGGACTGGGCGATTACAAGAAAGAACAGGAGGATAACCTGTTAAAGCTAACCACGGCTCCGGAGGATTTCCGGGGCAATCTGCTGAAAGACGACGATTATGATATTACAAAAACCCGGTACGGGAATCATAACCTTACCGGCTTCAGCGGCTATCACGGCACCGGCGTCAGCAGTGTGATCGGCGCTGTACGTAACAATGGGATCGGCATTGACGGCATCGCCGATAATGTTAAGATCATGATGATCCGGGGGATCCTGGGCAAAGATGAATTTGACAAGGATGTGGCACTCTCGATCCGGTACGCGGTTGATCATGGTGCGAAAGTGATCAATATGAGCTTTGGAAAATACATATCGCCCGACAAACGCTGGGTGGATGAGGCCATTGCGTACGCACTTTCAAAAGACGTGGTGCTGGTGCATGGATCCGGTAACGATGCCGCAGATGTTGATAAGGATGATCATTATCCCAATGCATATACCGTTGATAACCGGTTTTTGCCAAACATCATCCAGGTGGGCGCCAGCGGGGATGCCAGTTTGGGTGCATTGGTGGCCGGTTTTAGCAATTATGGGAAGAAAAAGGTAGACCTGTTTGCCCCGGGACTCGAAATTCGCTGTGCTATTGCCGGTGATGGTACGCAAATGGCCAGTGGTACCAGTCTTTCCAGCCCGGTGGTTGCGGGGATTGCTGCTCTTTTACGGTCGTACTTTCCCAAATTAAAAGCTGCAGAGGTGGTAAACATTTTAAAAAAGTCCGGAACACTTGTAAAAGAGCCGGTTATTAAGCCAGGTACCAGCGATGAAAAAGTGCTGCTTTCCGAACTTTGCAGTTCGGGCAGGATTGCCAATGCTGCCGGAGCCGTACGGATGGCCATCAGCCTGGAGAAAGGTACCCGGTAAGGTTGCGCGGCAATGTTTTACTATCGTTCGTTTTATTTAAAATCAAAATTAGCTGGAAATTCTTCGGCAATTAAACCGTCTTTTTCCTGTTTTAGACCTACTTTTGCGCAATTTATTTTTTTTAAAAAAGAAAACTAAAAGATGCCCAAAGATACTTCCATTAAAACGGTACTGATTATCGGTTCCGGTCCTATTGTAATAGGTCAGGCTTGTGAATTTGACTACTCCGGCACCCAGGCCGCCCGCAGTTTGCGGGAAGAGGGGATCAAAGTGATCCTGGTCAACAGCAACCCTGCCACTATTATGACCGACCCGATGATGGCAGACCGTGTATACCTTTTGCCGCTGAACACCGAGAGTATTGAACAGATCCTGAAGGAAAATGATATTGACGCGGTATTGCCCACAATGGGAGGCCAAACCGCATTGAACCTTTGTAAAGAAGCCGAAGAACTGGGACTTTGGAAAGAATACAACGTGCGGCTTATTGGTGTGGATATCAAGGCCATCGATAAGGCTGAAGACCGGGAGTTATTTCGGCAGTGGATGATTGAACTGGGGATCCAGGTGGCTACGGCAAAAACGGCCAACTCCTTCCTGGAAGGAAAAGAATTTGCCCAGGAGATCGGTTTTCCGCTGGTGATACGGCCTTCTTTTACCCTTGGCGGCACCGGTGGTGGCTTTGTACATGATAAAGATGAGCTGGATGAAGCCCTGAACCGGGGTTTACAGGCGTCGCCCATTCATGAGGTGTTGGTGGAAAAGGCAGTGCTGGGCTGGAAGGAATTTGAGCTGGAGCTGTTGAGAGATGCAGCCAATAATGTGTGCATTATTTGTACGGTAGAAAATTTCGATCCGATGGGCGTGCACACCGGTGATTCCATTACCGTAGCACCTTCCATGACGCTGAGTGATACCGGTATGCAGCTGATGCGGAATACAGCCATCCGGATGATGCGCGACCTGGGCAATTTTGCAGGCGGCTGTAACGTGCAGTTTGCCATGAATCCCGAAACGGAAGAGATCATCGCCATTGAAATCAACCCAAGGGTGAGCCGTTCTTCGGCACTGGCCTCAAAAGCTACCGGGTACCCGATCGCAAAAATAGCCGCTAAGCTGGCCATTGGTTATAACCTGGATGAACTGGAAAACCAGATCACCAAAACCACTTCCGCTTATTTTGAACCGGCACTGGACTATGTGATTGTAAAAATCCCCCGCTGGAATTTTGATAAATTTAAAGGAGCCAATGATACCCTGGGCCTGCAGATGAAGAGTGTGGGTGAGGTGATGGCCATCGGCCGCAGCTTTAATGAAGCGGTACAGAAAGCCTGCCAGAGTCTTGAAAATAACGCCATCGGCCTGGGATATTATGGTAAAAGCCTGATGCGGGCGGAAGAACTGCTGGAATATATTAAAACGCCAAAATGGGACCGTATTTTCCGCATTAAAGATGCCCTGATGGCCGGAGTATCCGTGGGAACCATTTCTAAAGCCACCAATGGTATCGATCGCTGGTTCCTTTCGGAGATCCAGAAACTTTGCGTGCTGGAAAAGAAAATTGCGGAATATAACCTGGATACACTGCCGGCCGACCTGTTGCGGGATGCCAAAGTGAACGGGTTCAGCGATGCCCAGATTGCCGAGATCATGGGACATGGAAATACAGAAGAAGCGGTGTATGCCCGCAGAAAAGAACTGGGTATCAACCGGGTTTATAAGATGGTGGATACCTGCAGCGCCGAATTTGAAGCTAAAACCCCTTATTTCTATTCTACGTTTGATGCGCCTGCCAAATCCGATCTGAGCGCCGGTGACCTGGTGCACAACGAATCAAAAGTTTCTGACCGCAAAAAGATCATTGTACTGGGCAGCGGGCCAAACCGTATTGGCCAGGGTATTGAGTTCGACTACTGCTGTGTACACGGACTGCTGGCTATTAAAGAGGCGGGTTATGAGGCCATCATGATGAACTGTAACCCAGAAACGGTGAGCACCGATTTCGATATGGCCGATAAGCTGTACTTTGAGCCGGTATACTGGGAGCATGTGCGTGAACTGATCGAATATGAAAAACCCGTGGGCGTGATCGTGCAGCTGGGCGGACAAACAGCCCTGAAACTGGCTGAAAAGATCAAAGACATGGGGGTGGAAATTATGGGTACCAGCTTTGATAATATGGACATCGCCGAAGACCGCGGCCGGTTTAGCGATATGCTGAAGGAATTAAAGATCCCTTACCCTGAATACGGCTCGGCCTGGACGGTGGATGAAGCGGTGCAGATCGCTAACCGCGTGGGCTACCCGGTACTGGTGCGTCCTTCCTATGTGTTGGGCGGACAACGGATGCGGATCGTGCTGAACGATGATGAGGTGGAAAGAGCGGTGATCAGCCTGCTGAAACACATCCCGGGTAATAAGATCCTGATCGATCATTTCCTGGACCGTTGCCAGGAAGCGGAAGTGGATGCGATTTATGATGGCGAAAATTTCCATGTAATGGGTGTGATGGAGCATATTGAACCCGCCGGTATTCACAGTGGAGACAGTAATGCGGTATTGCCGGCCTTCAATCTTTCCCCGATGGAGGTAACCACGATGGAGCATTATGCGGAAAAGATAGCCAGGGCACTGGGCATCCGGGGTTTGATCAACATCCAGTTTGCCATTAAAGATGGCACTGTGTATGTGATTGAAGCCAACCCGCGCGCATCGCGTACCACGCCGTTCATTGCCAAAGCCTACCAGATCCCTTACCTGAACATTGCCACCAAGGTAATGATCGGGGCCAACAAGCTTACCGACTTCAAGTTTGAGAAAAAACTGAACGGTTATGCAATAAAGGAGCCGGTATTTAGCTTCAACAAATTCCCGGGGGTAAACAAAGAGCTCGGACCCGAAATGAAGAGCACCGGTGAAGCCATCCGCTTTATCAAAAACCTGAAAGATCCTTATTTCAGACAATTGTATAAAGACCGGAGCATGTTCCTGAGCAAGTAAACAATATGCTATGCGGGACTTCAAGTTTATGTTATGCGGGACTTCAAGTCCCGCATAACTGTTTTTATCGTATTTTCACTGCTTAATTATTGAGATCCATTTTATGACGCATAAACAAAAACCAGTTATCGGGATCACTTCCGGAGACCTGAATGGTATTGGTATTGAGCTTATTGTAAAAACGTTTGCAGATGCCCGCCTGCTGGATATTTGTACACCTGTTATTTTTGCCAATAATAAAGCGGTGAATTTTTACAGGAAAACAGTGGCCGAAAGCAATTTCAGCTTCTTCCATACCCGGGAATTTGAGAAGATCAATCCCAAACAGGTAACCATCTTTAATTGCTGGGAAGAAGAGGTGAACATTACACCCGGGACATTAAATGAAACCGGTGGCCGCTATGCGGTAACCTCCCTGGAAGCGGCTATTGGCGCGTTAAAGGAAAAAAAGATCGACGGACTGGTAACGGCGCCCATTCACAAAACCAATGTGCAGTCGGAACAGTTTTCATACACCGGGCATACCCCTTACCTCAAAGCCAGCTTCAACGCCAAAGATGTGGTGATGATGATGTGTGCTGAAAATATGCGCGTGGCGCTGGTAACTGAGCATGTGCCCATCAGTGAAGTGGCGAAACATATTACGGCAGAGGCGATCCTGAGCAAACTGGCGATCATCCACAGCAGCCTGCAGCAGGATTTTGGTATCAGTAAGCCGCGGATTGCCGTGCTGGGGTTAAACCCTCATGCAGGAGATGAAGGGCTTGTTGGCAATGAAGAGCAAACGATTATTGCCCCGGCGGTCAAACAGGCACGGAACCGGAACATCCTGGCTTTTGGCCCCTACAGCGCCGATGCTTTTTTTGCCCGGGGACAATACGAAAAATTTGACGCAGTACTGGCTATGTACCACGACCAGGGACTGATTCCTTTTAAGTCCCTGGCACAGGGTGAAGGGGTGAACTATACCGCAGGACTGGAAGTTGTACGTACTTCACCGGATCATGGAGTGGCCTTTGATATCGCCGGTAAGGGGCGGGCCGATGCCGGTTCGTTCCTGCAGGCCGTTTATACCTGCGCCGATATCATCAGCCAGCGTGCGGAGTATGGAGCGCAGCGTGCCAACCCGTTACGTAAAGTATCACCGGAAGTGGTTTCCCGGTTGGAAGATGAAAAAATAGAAGAATAAAAGAACGGTACTGTAAAAATATCAGATCCTGCCGGCACCCGGCGGGATTTTTTTTGAAGCCAATGAGGCATAAAACACAGAAGTTTTGAATGCCTTGCTCGTAAATTTTCAGCGTTGCAGCGGCACAGGCCTATAAACATTGAGTAAAACGAAAAACGAAGAGATCGTTTTAGATCTGGCTGATTTCCTCATTACTCAATGCCTACGGCGGCACAGAACGTTCCCTCAGCATTGGATAAAACTGTTTTGCTGTTTTTGGCAGTAATAATTTGCGGAGCCGCTAATGCTGAATTTTTAGCGTTTCAGTAACATAACACTGAAAATGAGCAGGGTGTAAAAAAAATAAGAGGGGGTACGATGATCTGGAAAGATCCGGTAGCCCACTCTTAAGCCCTCTAAACCGTAGTAAAAGTAGGACGCTGAAAATTCTGTTTTAAAATTATTCGATGAATGCCCCGATTTTTAAGCCCGGAGCGGCGAAAAAAAAGGTAAAGCAAAACGGTGTTTCCCGGTTTTTGTTGTTCCGGAACTTTTTGGCTGCAGGCACAAAAAAGCGATCCCGGGGGGATCGCTGCAGCGATTGCTTATGCATCAGATTATTTCTTATAAAGCCCGTCCTGCTTTGCTTTTTCTTCTACTTTGGCGGCGCGGTCTTTACTGTCCGGGTGGCTGCTCAGCATCTTCTCCGTATTGCTGGCCTTGGCACCGCCGCTTAGTTCGGCCAGTTTGTTAAAGGCGCTGGCCATTGCCATTACATTATAACCGTTGCGTTTTAGGAAATCATATCCGTAAGCGTCTGCTTCCGATTCCTGTTTGCGGCTGTACTTCGACTCAAGAATGGCATTGGCAAACTGGCCCAGCTGGCTTTGGCTTAATTGTGCTACAGCTCCTGACTGGGAGGCTGCGGCATCCGTAATCGCCGCTCTTTTATAAGCTGCGCGGATGGCATCCCTTGTATCCTTGTTCTTTACATGCCCGATCTCATGGCCAATCACCGACAGGATTTCTTCATCGGTCATCAGATCCATCAGTGCTGCAAACACCCGGATGCTGCCATCGGCGCAGGCAAAGGCATTGATATCTTTTACCATATAAACCTTGTAGTTCAGGTTCAATCCGTCTTCACTTTTATGTTTTGCAAAGATCTTGTTTAGTCGAACGGCATATGGATCATCCGCCTTTGCCACCGGGTTGTTAGCGTCCATCCATTCTACAGCCTGGCTGGCCAGTTTGGCGGCATCGGCATCGCTGAATGTAGCGGCTTTTACACCTTTTTCTGCGGCGCCAATGGTTTTTGAGTTGAGTTTGAATTGAGCAGATGAAGTGGTGCCCAGTGTTGCAAGGATAGCGATTGATAGTACGACTTTCTTCATGTTTTTCGGTTTGGTGATAAATTTTGCGCCAAAACTAAGGGGTTTCTGTTAAAACAATATTACGAGATCCGGAATTCAGTAAGCCATCCACTGCGTTGATGGCCGTGTGAAGCCGGTTGACGCCCGATCCTTTAATTTCCGCCCACGGGGTGGCCTGATCGATCAGCAGCGATTTATAGATCCTGAAGAGCTCCTCCCGGGTTTGAGGGTCGGGATATTCTCTCAAGGGGTCCGGTGCCCAGGGCAGGTCCGTATTACAAAGCAGGTAGAGGTCATAGCGGCGCGCAGCAATCGCATCCAGAATAAAAGTGTGGCATTGATTAAAAACAAATTCGCACCACACCTTCATAACATACATATCCGTGTCAATAAATAGCGGGGATATGCCGGCGGTTCGTAGCCGCTGGCTGTATTGGTCTTCCAGCGCCAGCTGGCCCTTTGCAATCCACAGCAGGTCTTCATAGGTATAATCGTTCCCGTTTTCACCCAGGTAGGTCCGTGCATATTCCGGGCACCAGTCTGTTTGATAATGCCGGGCCAGGTCTGCGCAAAGCTTGCTTTTGCCGGTACTTTCGGGACCGATGATCACAATTTTTTTCAGCATGATTTTTTGAGTAGGCACATAATGAATGGATAAAAATAACAGCGGCAGCGCCGGTTAGCCGGGCGGATTCCGGTACCTGCGGATCGCACGCAGGTACCGCGGACCCTTTTTGATCCGGAACCGGGTAGGCATTTGTTTAAACCGCCCGTTGCGGTCGAAGGTCCATACTATAAAATGAAGATGGGGAAAATAAGTGTACCCCGTGTTGCCGCTGTACGCGATGGGCTGCCCCTTTTTAACCGTGTCGCCCACATTTACCAATACCCCGTTTTTTTGCAGATGCCAGTATCCGGCCCGTGAGCTGTCTGCATGCTGAATAACTACATAGTTGGCATGCACCCGGTTCGACTTTTTAATACCACCCTGGCTCCCGTCTTCTTTCAGCCGTACAACCACACCTTCTCTTGCCGCGCAAATGACAGAACCTACGGGCATTTTAAAATCGAGGGCGGCCCGGCGCTTGTGGGTAAACTGCGTAAAATAACCCTGTACCAGGGTGTGGCGCACCCCTTTGGGATAAGGCAGGTCGTAAATGAAGGAACTGGTATCAATGATTTTTCCCCTTTGAAGCCGGTGCGTTTCCCGGCGCAAAGGGTTGTTCATGTATCCACAGCTGCCTGATAAAACAGCCATGGCCAGGGATATGAGGACGATCAAACGCATTAAAAAAGCGCCACCGGTACCGGTGACGCCAACAAATGTATTGATTCTGATGGATTATTCAGCTTCTGCCACTACTTCCTTTACTTCCGGGATCATGCGTTTCATCATTCCCTCGATGCCCGCTTTGAGCGTGATCATGGAAGACGGACATCCGCTACAGCTGCCCTGCATCATCAGGTTTACCACACCATCGTTGTAGCTGCGGAACTGAATGGCCCCGCCATCCATTTCAACGGCTGGTTTTACATAATTCTCCAACAGCTCCTTAATGCGTTTTACCACATCATCGTCGTCTGCAGACACTTCATTGCTGCTTTCTTTTTTAACCGTAACAACTTCGTCTTCATTGATTACCACTTTGCCCTCCTCCAGGTAGTCTTTTAAAAACTGGCGGATCGAAGGCGTTACATCCTGCCATTCCGCGTCGGTGGTTTTGGTAAGGGTTACAAAGTTGCTGGCTATGAAAACAGCTTTTATAAATGGAAAACCAAACAGTTCGGTGGCAAGCGGCGAAGGCTTGGCCGATTCTGCATCCGGAAAATCAATGCTTTTACCGGGGTACAATAATTTGTTGGCCACAAACTTCATTGTTTCCGGGTTCGGAGTCATTTCTGTATAAATACTGATCACTGGATTACCTGTTTTTATCATGATATGCTGCTATTAATTTACAAAATTAACAATATTTGACCGTATTGGTTTAAAAGAGTCGCGCAGCATGGCATAACATTTTCGGGCCCCGGTTGCCGGTTGCATTTCCAGCAGACAAATTCCGGGTTTTACAGCTCCGAAAAATGCGATCCACCGTGAATAATCTGTATCTTGTCCTGAATATCCTGCAGGAACCTGCGGTTGCTCCGGGGCAGTCGGTAAATCCATACATCTGTTTGAGAAAAATTATTTAAATGGTTGAAAATAAAGGTGTTTTAAGTGAGCGGTTTAAGCCTGTGGCGCTTTTGTATGTTACAGGTATCGTAATAAATTTTATTACGCGCCTCGCCCTGCTTTTTGTTTCATTTGGGGATCTTTCGCTGGGACTGAAAAATATCGCCGGCATTTTTTTCATCGGCCTGTTTTATGATATTTGTTTCCTGTCGTTTGTATCCATCCCGTTTATCCTGATCGCATGGCTTACGAATGACCTCCTCTTCAAAAATCCCTGGAAAAAAGGGGTGATCGTGCTTTTTATTATCGGGATCATTCTTTCGGTGATCCGCAACCCGATCCCCAAAGAGTTTGATAAAAAGCTGCCCTGGGTATTTACCGGGTTGGTAGTGCTGCTGTTTGGAATTTATCTGCTGCTTGCCTCCAAAACAGATGCTTACCGTCACCGCTGGAGAACCCGCGGAATGAAAGTGTTCTTTTTTATCATCCTGTTTTTGTTTGTTTTTAATATCATCAGCGAGTATTTCTTTTGGGATGAGTTTGGCTCCCGTTATAATTTTATTGCGGTAGATTACCTGATCTATACCAACGAGGTAGTGGGCAATATCCGGGAATCGTACCCTATCGGATGGATCATTGCGGGGGTATTGCTGGTAACCGTGCTTATATTCCTGCTCATCCGGAAGCATTTGAATGGCTGGGCCTTTGCACGGCCGGGTTTTTCAAAGCGATCGCTCCTGGCCCTGGGATTGCTGGCCGTACCGGCAGCCGTGTATTTCCTGGTCAATAACCGGATCAAAAATTTCAGCGATAACGATTATGTAAACCAGCTGGCCGGTAACGGCGTATATGAATTTGGCGCGGCCTTCTGGAATAACGACCTGGATTTTTACCGGTTCTATAAAACAGTACCGGACCAGGAGGCGCTAACCGAAGTGCGGAAGCAACTGCTGGAGCGTTCGCCCACAGACAGCTTTTTTAACAATGATGCTTTTTCCATTGAGCGGATGGTGAACTACCCTGGCCCGGAAAAACGGATGAATGTGGTACTCATCAGCATTGAAAGCTTCAGTGCCGGATTTATGGGCACATTTGGCAATACACAAAACATTACGCCCTACCTGGATAGTCTTAGCCGGCAATCCGTATTTTTTAATAAATGTTATGCCACCGGCACCCGTACCGTGCGCGGACTGGAGGTGCTTTCTCTGGCAATACCGCCCATACCCGGGCAAAGCATTGTGCGCCGGCCTAATAACGACAGCCTGTTTACCATTGGTGCCGTATTGCGGGAACGGGGCTATACGACGCAGTTTTTATATGGCGGGTATAGCAGCTTCGACAATATGGGGCCTTATTTTTCGGCCAACGGCTACGAAGTGATCGACCGCTCTGCGCTGAAGCCGGAGGAGATCCACTACGCCAATATCTGGGGTGTGGCGGATGAAGATATGTTTACCCTGGCCTTAAAACAGTTTGATAAAAATGCGGCAACGGGAAAACCTTTTTTTGCACAGATCATGACGGTTTCCAATCACCGGCCGTATACGTATCCGGAAGGACGGATCGATATCTCTCCCAAATTGCAGAAAAGGGAAGGGGCGGTGAAGTACACCGATTACTGTATCGGCCATTTCCTGAAACAGGCGGCAGCAAAGCCCTGGTTTGCGAATACCGTATTTGTTATTGTTGCGGATCATTGTGCTTCGGCAGCCGGTAAAACAGATCTGCCGGTTACGGGCTATCATATCCCGCTGTTTATTTACAGCCCGGCTAACCTGCAGCCGCAGGCAGTGGATCATATGGTTTCCCAGATCGATGTGGTGCCAACTATTTTGGGACTTTTGAATAAAAGCTACCGGTCCAAATTTTTTGGCCAGGACCTGCTGCGCATGCCAGCCGGAAAGGACCGGGCTTTTATCAGTACATATAGCGGGCTGGGTTATTTAAGAGACAGTCAGCTGATTGTACAAAAGCCGCCGCTTAAAGTGGAACAGCAGCGCCCTGATTTCAGCTCCGGAACGGCTACGAAAATGAAGATGAATGATAGTTTATACCGGCAGGCGGTCAGCTATTATCAACTGGCAGAAAAGATCTTTAAATCCGGGGGGTATAAGAAATGAATGGTCAGACAGGCCCCTGTAAATCCATAATCAAAAAATCAGCATCAGCAGTCAGATGATCTCAAATCTCAATTCTGAAATCTCAACATGAAAAAAATATATTATCTCGCTACCTGCGATACCTGTAAGAAAATAATGGAGGATGCCGGAATCAGCACGCAAAGCGGGTTTCAGCTGCAAGACATCCGTACGGAAAAGATAACGCCGCAACAGTTAAACGAAATGAAACAACGGGCGGGGAGTTATGAAGCCCTGTTCAGCCGCCGGGCACTGCTGTATAAGGAACTGGGATTAAAAGATAAAAAACTTACGGAAAGCGATTACCGCGATTATATCCTGAAGCATGATACGTTTTTAAAGCGGCCGGTGGTGATCATTGGTGACCGCATTTTTATTGGCAGCGAAAAGAAAAACCTGGAGGCGCTTACGGCTTTCTTATCTTGATGATTGAATACGCAGCGTCCCCTGCGGGAGACACTGCGTGGAAGGGAATCGTTTACTTATGTGTATCTTGAAAGGAGCAGGTCGCTGTTGAAATAGATACGCAGCGTCCCCTGCGGGAGACACTGCGTGGAAGGGAATCGTTTACTTATGTGCATCTTTGAAAGGAGGGGGTTACTGTTGAAATAGATACGCAGCGTCCCCTGCGGGAGACACTGCGTGGAAGGGAGTCGTTTACTTATGTGCATCTTTGAAAGGAGCGGGTCACTGTTGAAATAGATACGCAGCGTCCCCCGTGGGAGACACTGCGTGGAAGGGCGTCGTTTACTTATGTGCATCTTTGAAAGGAGAGGGTCACTGTTGAAATAGATACGCAGCGTTCCTGTAGGAGACGCTGCGTGGAAGGAAGCTGAAGTGTGCGACGCAACGGGGCTTCATAGTAGTGCTGCGGCCGGGCTCATAAAAAACATACCCCAATGCTTTCCTGTTTTTGTTTTTGAAAAGGACAGGAAGGCCATCAACGCATGCTTGTTGGCCATTAAGGCAATTCAATAAGTATGGGTACGATCCACCAGTTGCCATACCATACCATCACCTCGGGATCGCCGGGGATAAAGGTGATCTGCGTGCTGCCGGTAGCCTGCTTGGGTTGCATACCGAAATCGGGCTTCAGGTTAATGTTTTCCTTCATACGGATATCGGGCCCGTTTTCCAGCTTCAGCTCTATTTTATAACGGCCCAATGGAATATTGTTGATGTAAAGCTCACTGCTTTCTACCACCTTGCGGATGTTGAAGCTGATCTTTTCATCGGCATGCAACAGATCCAGCGGCGTAAGTTTTATAAGGATTACTGAACCCACCGGAAAACTTCCGGGCAGGGGCAGCGACTCGGTACGCAGGGTGTACGAAAGATGTATGGAACCGCCCATATAGCTGCTGGGCCAGTAGGGGCCTTTGATGATTTGCTCCGGTTGCCCCTGGCCATACGGAAGCAGCACAAAGTTTTTTACGGCTCCGTTGGTAGACGTGAAGCTGGCCAGGCTGCTGTCTGCAGGAAACAGGGACACCGGTGCCTTTCCCGATTCGTAATCCATCAGGTATTTGGCGCCCCAAACAGCAACGGTACCAACAGGAAGCAGGATTTCATAATAGCCGTTGGCATCCGTTTGACCGGAGGCTGAGCTGTACGTGCCGCCAATGATGGAAGAGCGGACGCCGATATCGGCCCCTTTCAGCGGGCGGCCGTAGATATCCTTTACATATCCCCGCAGGGTGTTTTGTTTAACGGAGAGGTTCCGGAAAGCAGGCAGTTTGCTGCGTTGTTTTCCCATTACGTCCACATACGTGTGGGTGCCGGCAACCGTAAATTCCCGGGAAGATGCGGGCAGTTGCTGAAAGGGAACGGGTGTGCGTACTTCATCTGCCGGAGAAGGTTTGCCCGGATCTTCTTCTGCAGACGGTCCTTCTTTTTTAGAGCAGGCGGCAAAAAAAAGCGCCAGTAGGCACAGGGTAGCTGTAACAGTTCGTTTTTTCATTTTAATAGTTGATTTTAGGTTTATGAATACCCGTTAAAAAGGCCCGCGCAAGATAAATTGCCATCGGCCGATGGTTTGGGTTATTCTGCCAAACCCATATACGGCAGTTGAACAACAACATACGGAGATGAACAGACATAAGACAACCGGGCTTTTGCTATAACCAGGTGATGATTGCGGGTTATATGAACCCGGCGGCGGGGAACTGAAACACGGAAAACCGGAGCCTGCAACCGGCGGGCATGGAAGTGGAATGGTATTTGTCGATAAATCCGGCCTTTTGTCTTCCGGAACCGCTGCTGGTAGAAGGAGCGGCCCGCAATCAGAACGGCCGCTTAGTTTTGCCGGAAAATTCAAACCTATTAACAACTATGAACAGAACAACCGGGTGGCCCCTGATGCGCCTGTATGGAACTTTTATCATAAGCCTCTTTGCCATTGCTTCCTGTCAGCTGCAGGCGCGTAATGCTTCAGAGGGCGAAGTGCCTTTCACAGAAAAGAACTGGCAGCTGGTTTCGTTAACGGTACAACCAGCGGTAGACTGGGATCTGGACGGTAAGCCGGAAACGGATATTGCTGCAAAACTGGATCTTTGCGAGCGGGATAACGGCCTTCTTTTCAGGAGCAATCGCCGGGTGCTCCGGTTTTACGGTGCTGCGCGCTGTGAGGAGGAGGCGGCACAACGGGAAACCGGAAACTGGATCTATGATGTTCTGCAGAAAAAACTAACGGTCAATGAAGAAAACACCGGCCCTAAAGTATACGAGGTAGCCGCATCCGAGGCAGGCAGGCTGGTGTTGGTGCACCGGTTTAACAATGGCAGCCGGGAACACGAAATGACGGCCGTTTATACCATTAAATGATCAGGTTTTTGATATGCCCCAGGTAGTTTCGGCCTACATTCAGCTCCAGCCCGTTATCCATTACCAGTAAGGTTTTGCCTGCATCGCGGTAAAGCTCCTGTACGTGATCCATATTTACAATAACCGAGCGGTGTATGCGGATAAACTTAGCCGGGTCAAACCTCCCTTCGATGATGCTGATGCCCAGTGTGCTTAAGTAGGAGCCGGATCCTGTATGGACTTCTGTATAATCGCGGTTGGCCTTCATATAAATAATATCCGCTACAGGCATATTCTGGTATCTTTTTTTATGTTCTACCATAATGCGTTCGGGGTAGCTGCTTCTTGTGGCGGAAACTTCTGCCATCAGGCTGGAAAGCTGTTGGGGCGTTGTGCTTACACGGGTCATGGCATTATCAAAGCGTTCCCGGGTATAAGGTTTCAGCAGGTAATCGACGGCATTGATCTCAAAAGCCTTAATGGCATACTGGTCAAATGCAGTGGTGAAAATGATGCGGGGCACGTGCTCAATGCGCTGTAATACTTCAAAACCATCGGCGCCTGGCATCTGGATGTCGAGAAACACGAGGTCCGGCTCCATCCCGTTAATGTATTTGATGGCTTCAAGTCCATTGTGGCATTCACCTGCCACAAAAAAATGATCATGGGCTTTCAGGTATTGCTTTACCAATACTCTTCCATGTTCCTCATCATCCACAACCAGTACGGATCTTTTTGACATAACCGTTGTTTACTAGAAAGGGTAAATAAGGGCCAAGATAATCCGAATTCTTTAATGCGGCTGTTCTTTTCGACAAACAACCTCAAAATCCGCGGAGTTGCGGGTTTCATCCGCTGTACGGGCGGTTGGTAGATCTGCGCCGGTGCGGATTGTAATTTATCGTAAACTTGCAGGAATTAATCACCCCTTGATGCAGCAGCAACAAAAATCATCCAACAACGCCACCCGTAAGGAGCTCCTGGTGTTTATAGCCACCCTTGTTATTATGACTTTGCTGTATGGCAGCCCCAGACTGATAGAAAAGGGAGGCTCCCTGCACTACCTGAAGGTTTTAGGCATTGACTGTGCTTTTATGGCGATTGCCAGTTGGCCGGTTTGGTGGATCCATTTCCGTAAACTCCATCACTGGTCCCTCAGGAAGCGGTTCCTGCTGCATATTGCAACAGGGTTATTTCCTTATTACGCAATTTGGGTGCTCCTGTATCAATGGTATAACCCCCTGATTGGTTTACCACTGATGACTACCAAACAAATCATCCAGAACCTGGGGCCCAACCTGCTCTGGTATTTCCAGGTGTTTGGCATTCTGCACATCTATCATTTTTTCCGTGAGCGGGAAACGCAGCTGATAAGAGAAAAAGAGTTGCGGGAGCTGGCATACCAGGGAGAGATCAATGCGCTGAAGGCGCAGATACAGCCGCATTTTTTATTCAATACGCTTAACAGTATCAGTGCCTCCTTACCTCCTGAGCAGGAGCAGGCGCGGATGCTGATTGCCCGGCTGGCGGATACGTTCCGGTATGCACTGCTGTCTACGCGGGAGGAGCTGGTGCCGCTTTCGGATGAGCTCAATTTTATGCGCACCTACCTTGCTTTAGAACAGGCACGGTTTGGAAAACGGCTCCGGTTTTCTGTTGATGCAGACGGCAGCATTGCCCGGGTACGGATACCACCCATGTTGTTACAGCCACTGGTGGAAAATGCGGTGAAACACGGGATTGAGCCTGCGATTAACGGGGGAGCGGTTTCGGTTACCTGCCGGCAGCAAGGCGCAAAAGTACATATCGCAATCTGTAATACCGGACGTCCTTTTTCCGGAACAGTTGACCAGCTTTTTCATTCAAAGGGTGTGGGGCTGGTGAACATGGCCCGCCGGCTGGAGCGGCATTACAACGAAAAACTGGCGGTTTCCGATAACGGATCGGGGCTTTGCTTTGAGTTTTGTATACCGGCCTGAATACGGAACCTATAACCGCTCTCCGATTATATTCCCCTCATAAAAATATACCACTTCACTACCGGACGCAGTCCGGAATACGATTCCTCAAGCGGTTAAAAACAATGCAATAACCGGTTGCTCCAACACAAATTTCCCCAAGTGTAACCGGGGCTGCGACAGATGGCTGGTCCGGATTTGTGCGAACCGGCGAGGATCCTCCTTGCGTTGATCCCCGATTTCAATCTGTTGCTGTTAATGGATTGCTGTTGATCGGCTCCGGCAATAGTTGATCGGCGGGGGATGCGTTTTGTCGATTGTGTGAAGGACACCTGTTTGCACGATCTAATTTTGGCAACCGTAAGAAAAAATACCACTGGCTGCTGTACAAATGCTTCCGGGTTTTTAAAAGAACAGGTAAACAGGATCAACACTCAAACAAAACACATATGAATCACTTACTAAAAAAAACGCTGCTCTGCACTGCATTGTTCCTCATCACTAACTGTACGGTACTTCGGGCGTGGGCGCAGGCCCCGGCCATTCAATGGCAAAAGGCACTGGGAGGCTCGGGATATGATGTGGCCTACGATGTAAAAGCAACAAAGGATGGCGGCTATATCATGGTTGGTTATACAACTTCAAATGACGGCGATGTTTCCGGGGGCAAGGGAAACTATGACTATTGGGTTGTTAAAGTAAACGGCAGCGGTGTTATTCAATGGCAGAAAACATACGGCGGTTCTATTGACGAATATGCTACTGCCGTACAGCAAACAGCCGACGGGGGGTATATCGTTACAGGTCATGCCCGGTCGTTTGACGGTGATGTGACCGGCTACCGGAACGCGTACGACTACTGGGTGTTAAAATTAAACAGTGGCGGGGACCTTCAATGGCAAAAGGCGCTTGGAGGCGCTTTTCCAGATATGTCTTACGCAATACAGCAAACAACTGACGGCGGCTATATTGTAGCCGGGTATGCCTACTCCGCCGACGGGGATGTAACCGGCAGCCATGGCAACGGTGATTGCTGGCTGGTAAAGCTAAGTAACAGCGGTACTATTCAATGGCAAAAAGCCTACGGAGGCAGCGGTGAGGATCGTGCTTTTTCGGTGCAGCAAACAACGGACGGTGGTTATATTATGGCAGGGTCAAGCCGTTCTAACGACGGAGATGTAACCGGCAATCATGGAGATATGGATATGGATTATTGGGTGGTAAAGCTGAACGGGAGCGGAGTGCTTCAGTGGCAAAAATCGCTTGGCGGAACAGGTGGCGAAACAGCAAACACGGTGCGGCAAACGGCAGATGGCGGCTATATTGTAGCCGGGTATGCCGAATCTGTCAATGGAGATGTTACGGGTAATAAAGGGCAGAGCGATTACTGGGTGGTAAAGCTGAGCGGCAGTGGAAGCCTTCAATGGCAAAAGACCTATGGCGGACGTCATTACGATATGGCCCGGTCGGTACGGCAAACGCCGGATGGCGGTTATATTATAGCAGGATATTCCAGTTCAGATAACGGGGATATTACCAACCCCAGGGGAAACCAGGATTACTGGGTTGTAAAAATAAACAGTGGAGGAGCCCTCCAATGGCAAAAATCGATGGGCGGCCATTTAACCGATGATCCTATTGCTGTAGAGCCAACAGCAGACGGAGGCTATATTGTGGCCGGTATGACCGAATCGCCGGGGGGAGATGTAACCGGTAATCATGGCTGGTATGAGGCCTGGCTGGTAAAGCTGGCACCCGACCCCGTGCTTCCGGTGGTATTTACCGGTGTACGTGCTTCCGTTTCGGAAGGGCAGCTCCGGGTTGACTGGGAAACGGCCAGTGAGCAAAATTGCTCGCACTATAAGGTAGAAGTATCGGCGGACGGCAACACGTTTAAACATGCGGGAACCGTTACCAGTAAGGCCATACAGGGAAGCTCTGGTCAGCCGCTTTCCTATACATTTACAACCACCGCGGGTGCTGCAGCGCTGGGCATACTGGCCTTATGCCCGCTGCTGATGGGCGCCTGGGGAAGAAGGCGGCGGATCCTGGTTGCCCTGGCATTGGCGGGAGCTTGTTTCGTTGTGGCCTGTAACAAACGGAAGGCAGCTACTGTTGAAACCGGACGTCCGCTATTTGTGCGCATTATACAGGTAGATAAAGACGGGCAGCAATATACATCTAAGACCGTTCGGGCGGTTATACAGTAGCGCAGGGCGCTTAAGGGCAGCCCGTACGATTCCTGATTTGGTTGCAGAAAAAGAAACCGGCCTGGTCTTATATAACCGTGGCTGGTTTCTTTTTAACATGAAGTACATAATAGGCAATTACAGCGCTGATCAGCATCAAAGCAGCGCCCAGTACAAAAGGAGCTCCCGGAAAATAAACCGGGGCCTGGTCATGACTGAAATAAAAGAACGTGCGGGTCATCATCGGCGGGCCAATGATCGCAGTAAGGCTCATTACACAATTGAGGCCACCCTGCAGGGCACCCTGTTCATTGGCCGGCACTTCATTGGTGATGATGGCCTGCAAGGCCGGCCCGGCAATACCGCCCATACAATAGGGCACCAGGAAGGCATACATCATCCAGCTGTTGGTGGCAAAGGCAAACAGGATCATACCAAGGGCATAAAAAAATAAGCCGGTATAAGCACTTTTTTCATTGCCCAGCCGGGGGCTGGTATACCGCATCAGGCCTCCCTGCACCAGGCCTACCAATACTCCTACGATAGCCAGCGAAATACCTACTTCTTTCTCGGTCCATTTAAACTGATCCATGGTAAAATAACTCCAGTTGCTTTGAACGGCGTGGCTTCCAAGAAATACAAAGAAAAAGCAAAGTACCAGTCCCAGGATACCCGGGTATTTAAAGAACAGGCGCAGGGATCCGATAGGGCTTGCCTTTCGCCAGTCAAAAGAACGCCGGTTCTCCGGTTTTAAAGACTCCGGCAGCACAAAATAGCCATAAAGGAAGTTGAGCAAACACAACCCGGCGGCTGCAAAGAACGGCGCCCTTAACCCCCATACCGATAATAGTCCGCCCAGCGCCGGACCGATCACAAAACCCAGTCCAAAGGCGGCACCGATCAATCCGAAATTTTTTGCCCGGTTCTCATTGGTACTGATGTCTGCAATATAAGCCGTGGCCGTTGTAAAGCTTGCCCCGGTGATACCGGACAAAATCCGCCCTACCACCAGCAGCGAATAGGTATGTGCAAATGCCAGGATCAGGTAGTCTACACAAAAGCCCAGCAGCGACAGCAGCAGCACCGGTCGTCTTCCGTACCGGTCGCTCAGGTTGCCCATAAAGGGCGAAAATAAGAACTGCATAATGGCGTAAAGTGCCAGCAGATCGCCACCGTATATACTGGCCTCGCTGATGCTGATATGTTTAAGTTCTGCAATCAGTTTGGGCATTACGGGTATGATCAGCCCGAAGCCGATTACATCGATGGTCATGGTTATAAAAATAAAACCGATAGCAGCATTGCGTGACTGTTTCATTCGATTGGTTTTTTCCGGTGGTAACCTGTTTTAAACCGGTTGTAAAAAAGGGCAGCAAAGATGAATAAATTTTCCGGATCTTGCGAAGGAATACTCCCCTCCGAAATAAGATTTTTTTAATAAACTTTTTAATTTTTTTAATAAGTTTATTAAATTTGTATTAATAAATGTAGCTATGAAAAAACGGTTGCAATATAAGTTGCTGATTTTAAAAGAGTTTTACTATGCCGGCACGTTGTCCTGCGCCGAGTTATCCACCCGCATTGGCAAAAGTATTCCTTTTACAGGACAATTACTGGCCAACCTGGTAGAAGAGGGTACCGTGGTGGAAAACGGACTTGCTCCTTCGGCCGGCGGACGAAGGCCTGCAATGTACTCCGTAAAACCCGATGCCATGTATGTGATTGCAGTGGCCATGGATCAGCTGGTGACGCGGGTATTGATCATGGATTTTGAAAACAAACCGGTGATGCCGCTGCAACAGGAAGAGCTGAAACTGGCAGATAACCCGGAAGCACTGGTGCATTTAAAAGCACTGATTGAGCGTGCTATTAAGAAAGCAAAGATCCCGAAAAAGAAGATCCTGGGGGTGGGGATCGGGATGCCCGGCTTTATTGATCCGCAAAAAGGGGTGAATTATTCCTTTGTTTCTATTGATGATAACAGTATTTCGGATTTCCTGCATAAGGAACTGGATGTGCCGGTTTATATTGATAATGATTCCAGTATCATCGCATTGGCAGAGCAGCATTTTGGCGCGGCCATGGGCGTGGGCAATGCAATGGTGGTCAATATCGGCTGGGGTATCGGGCTGGGGTTGATCCTGAACCACCAGTTGTACAGGGGCGGCAACGGCTTTGCCGGGGAATTCAGCCATATTCCTTTTTTTGATAACAATAAAATATGCTCCTGCGGGAAAAAGGGATGCCTGGAAACAGAAACTTCCTTAAAAGTGATCCTTGAGAAAGCGGAGCAGGGGTTAAAAAGAAAAAGCGCTTCTGCCTTCCTGAAAAAAGATTTTCGCACCGGTTCCATCGAAAAAGACTGGCAGGCCATTGTAAAGGCGGCGCAGATGGGTGACGAATATGTGGTGAAGTTGCTTACGGCTGCCGGATATGATATCGGGCGGGGCGTAGCGGTACTGATCCATCTGTTTAACCCGGAGCTGATCGTGCTGAGCGGGCGTGGGGCCCAGGCCGGCCGTATCTGGCAGGCGCCGGTACTGCAGGCGGTAAATGAGCACTGTATTCCGCGCCTGGTGGGCAATACGGTAGTAAAAATGTCAACCCTGGGGCATAACGCAGAACTGATCGGTGCGGCAGCGCTGGTACTGGAAAATCTGTCAAAAACAAAAAAGATCCAATCCTTAAAAACGATATCACCTCTGCCAAACACTGTATAATTAATTTAAATTTTAAACACAGAGAAAATGAAGAAGAAACATGCACTACTGGTGCTCCTGGCACTTTTTTTGGGTGCGGGAAGCTTAATGGCCCAGGTAAAGCGTACCGTTTCCGGCACCATTACGGATGCGGACGGTAAGCCGGTACCGGGCGCTACCATAACGGTTAAAGGTACGGGCCAGGCCGTAGTTGTCGACGACAACGGAGCATATACGCTTACCGTAGAGGATCATCCCGATCTGGAAATCAGTGCTGTGGGTTTTACAACCCAAACCATAAAAGTAGGCGACAATAATACCATTGCCGTTCAGCTAAGCTCGGTAGAGCGTAGCCTGGAAGGGGTGGTGGTAACGGCGCTGGGTATTAAAAGAGAGCGGAAATCGCTTGGATATGGTGTGCAGGAAGTAAAAGGAGAAACCCTGTCGGATGCCAAAGAGCCCAATGTAACCAACGCGCTTTCCGGAAGGGTGGCCGGGTTACAGGTGACCCGTTCCAGCAACGGGCCGGCCGGATCTTCGCGGATCATTTTGCGGGGAAACAATTCACTTACCGGCGATAACCAGCCCCTGATCGTAGTGGATGGAGTGCCCATCAGCAATACTTCCGGAACCGGTGTGGGAAAAGGGATCAACCAGTCGGGGATTGTACCCGGGGCTACCAACGATTACTGGAACCCTTCATTGGATATGGGGAACGGGCTTTCCGATATCAACCCTGATGATATTGCTTCCATCAGCGTATTAAAAGGCCCTTCTGCTGCTTCTTTATACGGATCCCGTGCCGGTAATGGTGTAATCCTGATTACGACCAAAACAGGGAAGGCGCAAAAAGGGCTGGGTATTACGGTGTCTTCCACCATCGGCATGGAGCGCATCTTTACCAATCCCGACAGGCAAACCGCCTTTGGTCAGGGCTCCACAGGGGTTTATGATAAAACACAGGCTAACAGCTGGGGACCAAAAATTGAAGGACAGAATGTGGAAAACTGGAATGGTGCTACCGTGCCGCTGAAATATTATGACAATATCCATAATTATTTCGGAACCGGTTTTAACTCCAATCAAAGTATTACTTTTTCACAGCAGTTCAATGGTACGTCTGTTTATACTTCGTTAAACAGACTCGATGATAAAAGTATGATACCGGGTGCCAGGCTGGGCCGTACGAATATTACCACAAGAGCATTGTCGAAATTTGGAAAAGACGACCGCTGGACACTGGATGCAAAAGTGCAGTACATCAACTCCAAAGCAACCAACCGCCCACAGGCCGGAAACAATTCCGGAAATATCTACCGGCTGATGTACATACTGCCGGTATCGCTGAACGTTGAAGATTTTAAGCAAAGCAAGGATGCAAACGGCAAGATGATCTGGTATGCTCCTAACAGCACAACGGTAAACCCGTACTGGGCACAGGATAATTACCTGAATAGTGATACGCGTAACCGGTATATCATGACCGGATCGCTGAAATATGAATTTACCGACTGGTTAAATGCAGAGATAAAAGCAGGATCGGATATGTACAATGTAGTTGCAGAGGGTAAAACCTATTCTGGAAGCCCTCTTACCACTACCGGCCAGTACAGCATCGGAAAATACTCCTTTTCAGAAACCAACTACAGCACGCTGATCACCGCACGTAAAGACAATGTGCTTGGCAAACTGGGTGGTTTGGCAACAGTAGGCGGTAACCTGATGTCGCAGAACGTAAATTCGATCAAAACAGGTTCCGGCGACCTGGTGGTACCGGATCTGTTTTCCGTAAACAACGGAAAGAACCCGGCAACGGTTGATGAACTGTACAGCAACAAAAAGATCAACTCTGTTTACGGATCGTTGCAACTGAACTGGGATGGGTACCTGTTCCTGGAAACGACCCTGCGTAACGACTGGTCTTCTGTGCTGAGCAAAAACCACCGTTCCTACCTGTACAGCTCTACCAACCTTTCTTTCGTAGTTACGGATATGATCCGTCAGAACGGAGGTTCATTACCCAACTGGCTGAGCTATGGTAAGCTGCGGGCTTCTGCTGCGCAGGCCGGTAACGATATGGCACCCTACCAGTTGTACAATACCTATACCATCGGCAAAGATGCGAACGGAAATACAACTGCCGGAAGAAACGAAACCCTGTTTGATCCGAATGTTCGGAATGAGCTGTTGAAAACCTATGAACTGGGTGCAGAACTGCGCATGTTTAACAGCCGGCTGGGAATCGATTTCTCCTGGTACAAAACCAATGCTACCAACCAGCTGATTGCGATTCCGCTGGATCCGCTGAGTGGATATAAATACAAAATGATCAATGCCGGGGATATTCAGAACAAGGGTATTGAGCTGATTGTGGATGGTAAGATCCTGGATAACCCGAACGGGTTGAACTGGACCTCACAGGTGAATTTTTCCAACAATAAAAACGTAGTGAATGCAATTGCGCCGGGTATTGATTTATACTCTTTAGGCGGGTATGATGCGGTAACCGTTTATGCGGAAACCGGCCAAAAATACGGGCAGATCTACGGATCGGCTTTCCAACGGGTAAACGACCCCAACAGTCCCTACAATGGTCAGCTGCTGCTGAGCGCCACCGGATTACCCCAGGGAACAGATGCGCGCCGGCTGGCCAGTCAGCAACCCGATTTCCTGTTGGGCAATACCAACACCTTCTCTTATAAAGGTGTGGGCCTGTCGTTCTTACTGGACGGGCGTTTCGGCGGAAAGATTTTTTCAGCCACGCTGGCAAGCATGCAGCGTGCAGGAACAGCTGCAGCTACCGTTGTAAACGGAGCACGCGACAATATGGTGGTGCCCGGCGTGATCAGCGATGGGAACGGCGGATATGTATCCAACACGAAAGAAGTAACTCCGCAACAATACTGGCAGGCGATTCAAAGTGGTAATATCGGTATCACCGAAGCCAATCTTTATGATGCATCCAATATCCGCTTAAGGAACGTACAGCTGAGCTATCAGCTTCCGCAGAAGATGCTGGGCAGGTCGTTTATTCAAAGAGCACGGGTAGGTGTATCCTGTAACAATGTATGGCTGATCAGCAGCCACATGCAGGGAATGGATCCCGAATCCGTATTTGCCGTTGGCTCTAATGCGGTTGGGTTCGAGAACGGTGCGCCTCCTACATCCCGGTACTACATGTTTAATGTAACCTTAAGTTTCTAACTTTTAATTCTTATGACCATGAACTATATAATAAAGAAGATGTCGGTATCGGTGTGCGCGGTATTGCTGCTCGCATCCTGTAAGAAATTTTCAGATATAAATGTAAACCCGATTGCTGCGGATTCATCGCAGGTACAGGTAGAATACTTTATCAATAATTCCATCGTTGGTGCGCAAATGGATCCGGATGTGGCCGAGCGTTCCTTTGTGTTGTACTGGAAACCGGCCGGCCGGCAGGCCAGCGACTGGGATGGCGGTGCAATAAATGTAGGCAGTTACAACGACGGATGGTCTACCAACTATTACAACCAGTTATCCGGCTGGTTAAACAATGCCAACACCGCCATCCAGATCGGCGAGTCGAAGATTGCTACAGGTACTGCCAAATCGTACACCGCCAATCTGATCCAGGTGGCGCGTATATGGCGTGCGTATCTGATGAGCGAGTTCTCGGATAACTTCGGGCCGATGCCGGTGGATGCGTTTAAAGGAACCAATCCCCAGTTCAATGATGTAAAAACGGTATATTATTATATGCTGGCTGAACTGAAAGATGCCGCATCCAAGCTGGATCTGTCTGTTAACTCTTCCGATATCGCCAAACAGGACCCGGCCTATGGATATAACTATACAAAATGGAAAAAGTATGCCACTTCTATGCGGCTCCGGCTGGCCATGCGGTTGTCGGAGGTGGATGCCGGAAAGGCAAAAACTGAATTCGAAGATGCCTGTGCGGATGTAAATAATCTCATTACCTCACTGGATGATAATTTTCAGGTGCAGGAAAAAGACGGATGGTCGCCCCTGACGGGTGTAATGACCCGCTCCTGGGATACGCAGCCGCTGTCTGTTACGCTCCGGAATATGTACCTGGGACTGGGTGGCGTTAAGTCGGCCGACCTGCTGGGTGCTGCTTTTCAATCTGCAATTAAGCCAGCCAACTGGCTTGGCCAGCGCTACCTGGATCATTTCCCGGTAAAGAATAACGATCCGGTTACGGGTTACTGGCTGGATGGACTTCCTTATTCGATCGATCCCCGGGCTTATAAAGCCTTCTCCATTCCCGGCGATGTGAACAATCCGAATTACCCCAAACAGAATGGCGATTTTGATGTGATCAGCGTTCGGAATCTGAAGACTTCCAAAGGGGATAAACTGAAATCTGTTGATGCCAAGTACACCTGGAATGCCCGGATCGACGGTGATTTTGGTCCCAAGGATCCCATGAACGAATTGCTCAACTATGGCGGCACGATGCCCCGGATCAATATGCAGTTCAGAAACAGTACGCAAAAGCGGATCTTCTTTGCTGCTTGGGAAACCTATTTCCTTTTGGCGGAAGCCAGTGTTCGCGGCTGGACAACCCCGGTGAATGGGAAAACGGCTTATGAAAAGGGCATTACTTTAAGTTTCAATTATTGGGATAACGGAGTGGTGGCCCCGGGAACAGCGGCCATATCGCCTTTTGCTACAGCCTATTTGGCTTCTACCGATTACAACAACTGTGGTACCTCTGTAAGCTGGGATCATACTGCGGAACCTCCGGCATCCCGTGCAATGCAATTTGAGGACGGATATACCGGTACCCCCGGAAACGTGGCCATTGTATACCCGGCAAATACGTTGTATAAATCCGGTACCGTAAAGAACGACCGTTTAACCAAGATCATTACGCAAAAATTCATTGCACAATGTCCCTGGCTGCCGCTCGAAACCTGGAACGATCACCGGAGACTTGGATTACCGTTCTTTGAGAACCCGACCATTGAGCTTCCGATTTCCACGTTGCCGGCGTTAACAGACGGCACGTACATGACTTCCAATGTTAAGTTCTTCCCGCAGCGGTTGAAATATCCTTCCGTGTTATCAAACTCCAGCCCCGAAGGCTACCAGCAGGCAAAAGCCGCCCTGGGTGGTGATGATGCCGTGCTTACCCCGCTTTGGTGGGCCAAACAACAATAAGCGGTCCCGCATGGGATCCTGATAGCAAGCCGCCCCTGGTAAATAACCGGGGGCGGCTTTTTTATAGGCCAGCGGCATTGCGCCCCGTAGGGTATTGAAGGAGGGATTTGTAAACTATTGGAGAGCCAGGCATATTCGACGGAGCATACGACGATTCATTTCCAAATATTTTTTAAAAAAAATTTAACTTACTTATTAATTATTTTAAAAAGTTCGTTAAATTTGAATTAACGATGTTGTCATGCAAAAACGATTGCAATATAAACATGCCATTTTCCGGGAGTTTTATTATGCTGGATCCTTATCCTGTGCAGAGCTGAGCGCCCGTATCGGCAAGAGTATTCCATTAACCACCCAAATGATCAATAACCTGATCGAAGAGGGCGTTGTGGAGGAAAACGGGTTGGCGCCGTCAAACGGAGGCAGGCGCCCTGCCATGTACGCGGTAAAACCAGACGCCATGTATGTGGTAGCTGTAGCGATGGATCAGATGATCACCCGCATCGCCATTGTAGATTTTCATAATAAACCGGTAGGCGTGGTGGCCCAGCATGAGCTGCAGCTAGCACACAACACCAATGCGCTGCAGCAGTTGAAGACCATCATTGAACAGGCCATCAAAAAATCGAAGGTTCCCAGGAAAAAGGTATTGGGGGTAGGTATCGGCATGCCGGGGTTCATTGATGCGCAGCAGGGAATCAACTATTCATTTTTTTCAAAAGAGGGCAGCAATATTGCCGCTTATCTGAGCAACGCCCTGGAAGTGCCGGTGTATATCGATAATGATTCCAGTATTGTGGCGCTGGCAGAACATCGTTTTGGAGCAGCCGCCGGCGTCCGGAACGCCATGGTGGTAAACCTGGGCTGGGGTGTGGGATTGGGCTTAATTCTCAACAACCAGCTGTACCGGGGTGAAAATGGTTTTGCAGGAGAATTCAGCCATATTCCCTTTTTTAATAACAATAAAGTATGCTCCTGCGGAAAAAGAGGTTGTCTGGAAACCGAAACCTCTTTAAAAGTAATCATCGACAAGGCGGAGCAGGGATTGAAACGGAAGGGCAATACAACGTTTCTGAAAAAAAATTTCCGGACGGGTGCTATTGAAAAAGACTGGCTGGCCATTGTAAAAGCAGCACAGTTGGGCGATGAATATGTGATCCGGCTGCTTACGGCTGCAGGTTATGACATTGGGCGGGGTGTGGCCGTACTGATTCACCTGTTTAACCCCGAGCTGGTACTGTTAAGCGGCCGCGGGGCACAGGCAGGACGTATCTGGCAGGCCCCGGTGCTGCAGGCGGTAAATGAACATTGCATTCTGCGTCTTGCCGAAAATACAGGGATTAAGGTTTCCCAGATGGGAAGTCGTGCCGAGCTGATCGGTGCGGCGGCGCTGGTGCTGGAAAACCTGGTACGTATAAAAAACAGGGAAATAAAAAAGATGCCCGTTGAACGATAGACCCGGAACACACCAAACTATTTTAACGATTAAAAATGAGAAAAATGAAGAAGAAACGCTTATTACTCGTATTCTTTGCCACCCTCTTATGTTGCGGAAGCCTGTTGGCCCAGGTAAGGCGAACAATTACAGGCACCGTTACAGATGCGGATGGAAATCCGATACCTGGTGCTTCTGTTACGGAAAAGAACTCCTCCAACGGAGTAGCAGCAAACGAGCAGGGCCGCTTTACCATTATCGTTGCTGGAAATGCTATCCTCGAAGTAAGTGCTGCGGGGTTTGAGCCCAGTGAACAGAAAACCGGTAGCTCCAACGAAGTAACCATCGTCCTGAAATCGGTTGAAAGAGCCGAAGATGAGGTGGTGGTAACCGCGTTGGGGATTAAACGATCTCCGCGATCATTGGGGTATGCCACACAAACAGTTTCAGGGTCTGACCTGACCATAGCACAGGCTCCGAGCCTTGGACCGGCACTGTATGGAAAAATTGCGGGTTTGAATATCAGCCAGGCCGGAGGCGGAGTGGAAGGCGGATCATCACGAGTGGTAGTCCGGGGAAATACAAAATTAACAACAGATAACCGGGCCTTGATCGTCGTGGACGGCGTGCCCATCAATAATGACCCCATCGGTAGTTTGCCCAATAAAAATTCCCTGGGCCTTGCCGAGGGAGCGGATGTTGCATCTTACCAGGATTGGGGAACAGGGTTGAATTTTATTAACCCTGAGGATATCGAAAACCTTACTGTTTTAAAAGGGCCTGCAGCAGCGGCTTTATATGGAAGCCGGGGTGCAAATGGCGTTATACTCGTTACAAGAAAAAAAGGAAATAAACGGAAGGGGCTGGGTGTTGACTATTCCTTCAGCGAGCGATTTGTAAATGTTTATAAAGATGCGTATAATTTTCAAAATGAATATGGTTCAGGATTTGTAAGTTCTTTGTGGACGGCGAATAATGATAACAAATTTCCTGTTGTAGATGGCAAACGGAGACAAATAAGTCTGGATAACGGGTATAGTTTTAAAACAGGAGATTACCAAACATCAGCTTACGGATACTTTCCTTATGACCATACCAATCTTTTTTACAATGTATTCTCATTTCCTAGCGGTCTTTCGTGGGGCCCTAAATTTGACAATAAGCCCATTTTATGGTATGATGGTGTAGAAAGGCCTTATAGCGCTCAACCAGACAACTGGAGGGCATTCTATCCGAATGGAAGTACCAGTCAGCACAATGTATCTTTATCCGGAGGTGGTGATGTTGGTACCGTAAGGTTTTCCTACACCCGGGACGACAATAAGGCGAATGTGTTAAATAGTAAATTTAATACGAATACATTTAACATAGGATCCTCCATCAAAATCAGCGAAAAACTCTCCACCGAAATAACGGCCAGCTATATCAATCACAACAGGTTAAATACGCCCAGTATCGGGTCTTCTTATCAGGCAGGTGTAATGTATGCCATGCCCAGGGATTATAACCCGGATGTTGAACGGATGAACGATTTTATGCCCGACGGATCCAGAAGGGATGTAACAAATGCAAGCAAATTTCCCGCAGGATCGCCCAGATATCCTTATTACAGCAGTTATGTAGGCAATGCTTTCTGGAATATTTACAAAAATAATTCCCAGTTTGTCCATAATCAATTAATAGGAGGTGTACGGATAACGGCAGATTTGACCAATTGGCTTACTCTTACTGGACAGGGCGGTATTGATTACGCCGGAGACGAAACGGAAGCCAGGATTTACCCCACCGACCCGGGTGGTACCGTTGATGGAAAGTACACGGTTATAAAAACAAAAACCCAAACCCGCGACTTTATCGGAATGGCCCGGTTCCATAAAGAAAATATCGCAGAAAAAGAGATCAATGCAAGTTTTACAGCAGGTGGAGAGTCCGTATATGTGAATAATTATGGTATTACTTCCAATACAAATGGCAACTTTATAAACCCGTTTATGTTTAATCTTCAAAACGGGGCATCTCCGGTAAGTACCAGCGATGACGGTGGCAGAAAAGCGTATAAGATTAATTCGCTCCTGGGGATATTCGATATCTCGTATAAAAATTATCTGTTTTTGCAGGTGACCGGCAGAAATGACTGGGCATCCACATTAAGAAAGGGCAATAATTCATTCTTTTACCCTGCAGCAAGTGTTTCCTATGTTTTTACAGATGGCATATCTGCGTTTAAGGAATCTTCCTGGTTAAGTTATGGTAAGATCGGGTTAAACTATGCAGGTACCGGCAGCGGCACAGACCCTTATGTAACCAATGACTTGATAAGCGGAACAGGATACAATGGCGTAGTTGCCCAAACGTATGCGCTATCGTTGAACGACCCCAATATAATGCCGCAGCGTACCAAACAGATTGAACTGAACCTGAACCTCGGATTTTTCAACAACCGGTTGAATCTTGAATTATCCGGCTATTCACAAAAATCAGATCCACAAATCATTACTACGGCATTGCCTATTTCTTCAGGAGTAAATACGATAAGAATTAACAACGGTGCAGTATCCAATAAGGGAATCGAATTTACATTGAGCGCTACTCCTATCGCCAGGCAGGACTTTTCCTGGAAGCTGACGTTGAATGGAACAAGATCGAACACCAAGATATTGAGGTTGACAGAGGGGATCGACAACCTGACCCTGGGAAGCTATTTTGGAGGATCCGGTGTTTCGCAGCGGGTTGAGCTTTACAACAGCTATGGCACGATCTATGGAAAGGATTTTGCAAGAACAGAATCCGGAGATAAAATAATCGATACTGTAAAGGGTAGCGACGGCGCATACATGTCCTACACCGTAAATGGCAAAACAACATATCTTACAAAATGGAGGCTGACAACTACAGAAGTGCCGATTGGAAATTCCCAGCCAAAACTTGTAGGAGGACTTTCCAATACTTTATCTTATAAAAATATCTCGCTCTATTTCCTCACCGATTTCAAACTGGGCGGCGACACCTATTTTGGAACTTATGGCGCACTGATGGGAAATGGATTAAACCAGCAGTCAACAGTTGAACGTAACGGGGGTGGATTGCCCTATGTTTATCCAGACGGAACCACAGATAACAGCGGGATGATTATGGACGGCGTTTTTGTAAAAACAGATGCGAGCGGTAAAATTATTTCAACTGCAGCTAATACCAATGTGGTTGCTGCTCCCTGGTATTATGCATCAACATACAGCTCCTGGAATCATTTTGGAGTTCCAAGATCTACGGTCGTTTTTAAAAACTCATGGATGAAGCTCAGGGAGGTAAATCTGAGTTATGAAATACCTCAACGGCTTATTGCAAAAACAAAGGTTTTTCAACGGCTGCGGGCATCTTTAATTGGAAGAGATTTGTTCTATTTCTTCACTACCGTACCTAAAGGCGTAAATCCTGAAGGTGTAAATGGTATTGGCAATATGCAGGGCATAGAATACTCAGCCATGCCTAATACCCGTTCATTAGGGTTTTCGATAAAAGCTTCATTTTAGTAGTAAAATATTCAATACAATGAAAAGGATATTAAATAACTCATATATATTAACAGCGGCCTGTGCAATTTGTTTAGGCATCGCTTCATGTACTAAAGGATTTGAAGATCTGAACAAATCACCGGACAAGCCGGATGCGCAATCACTGAGTATACCAGGACTTTTTAATGGGATCGCAAAAAATGTGGCAGACGTCGGCTTTAATGAAAATACGCTTTTTGTAGCGCTGCTTTATGATCAGGCAAATCAGCAGGCCGTACAGGGCGTTGATGCGCCTGTAGTCAATTACAGCTCGGGTCTGTGGAGTACGTATTATCCTATATTGCTTAACTACAAAAAACTGACCGCACTTATTAATGCCAACCCCGGCAAGGAAAACTACAGTAATGTAAAATATATGGCAGATATCTTAATGGCTTCAAAAACATTAAGGATGCTTGATTGCTATGGAGATATTCCATACAGTGCTGCGGGGCAATCAACAAGCGGATCGGATTATTTCCGGCCAACCTACGACGCTCAAAGTGATGTTTATAAAAGCGTGATGGCCGACCTGAAGGCGGCTGCTAATGGCATTAAAACAAACGATGCTACCCAGATAAGTATCAGCAACTACGATTCGTTTTTAGGAAACGATTACCAGGCATGGATACGTTTTGCGAATGCATTGCGCCTGCGTTATGCCGTACGGCTGTATAATAAGGAGCAGGCATTGGCTACCGAAACGATTACGGAAATACTTGGAGGTAATAAGCCATTGCCCGGAAATCAGGATCTTGCTGCATTGAGTAAAAATAATTTTGGCCTGTGGCCGTCAAACCTGAACCCCAAAATTGTTTTTGGAGATCGCATATGGTACTCTTTCAGGGAAGGATCCGTAACCAAAATGCGTATGAGCTCCAATGTTTGGGATCAAATGTCAGCAAACAACAATACAGATGGCTCCGGCATTTTTGATCCCCGTTGTAGGATTTGGTTTATGACAAACAATGCTGATAAATGGGTGCCGCAACCGCAAAATCATAGCAGTCCGGATGGCGGACAGCCATACCCCGGCAGCAAAACCAGGCCGGCGATAGGAACGGATGCGGCCAATTTGTACGCTGCTTTTAATATACAGCTGGTGTCGGATGAAACCACATACCCTTATATCATTATTTCGGAAGCAGATGTATATTTTTTAAAGGCGGAAATTTATCAGCGGGGAATGGGAGTGGCAAAGGATATAGCCGCTGCAAAAGCAGCCTATGAAGCAGGGATCAAATCTTCCGTAAATTTTTGGTATGCTTATACCGGTTTGGCACCATGGGGTAATAGACCGGTGCAGCCTTCACCGGCCGATTTAACAGCTTTTTTAAACAATTCGAAAGTGGCTTATAATGGCGCAAATGACGCGGATGCATTAAAAAAGATTGCTACCCAGGCCTGGCTGGCCACTATGTGGGAGCCTGTTGAGGCATGGTCCATTGTTCGAAGAACCGGGCTCACCCCTAAAGATCCTACGTATACACCGGCCAAGCCCCAGGTGTATAAACTGCCCTATCCGGATGATGAGCGCATAAATAACTATGCCAATTGGACGAAGGCTATAAACGGCGTTACCAGTCCCGATGATCAGTTAAAAACAAAAGTATACTGGATGCCTTAATATGATAAGTATAGGATTGGAGGAGGATTACGGTGTTGAAATAGCGAATCCTTTTTGGCGGGGAGAAGGATGCTTCTGATGTTCCTGTACGTTTTGCATAATATTAAAAAAGGATTGTCTGTTTTATTGGATATTTTAAAAATTTCAAGCATGCATATCCAATATTTTTTGCCGGACGATGGCGTGAGCAGGTCATAAAACCGAACAATTTTTAACGAATTAAAATAAGCCAAAATGCAGAAGAAATATGTAATGCTGATATGCTTTGCCCTCCTTTTAAGTTGTGGCAATCTGTTGGCTCAGGTAAAACGTACGATCACAGGAACGGTGATCAGCGATACGGGAACGGTTATTCCCGGAGCATCTGTTATTGAAAAGGGATCCACAAACGGAGTGGCTGCAGATGACCAGGGGCGCTTCACCATTAACGTAAATGGAAATACCACCCTGGTAGTAAGTGCCGCCGGGTTTGAGTCAACAGAATTAAAGCCGGCCGGCACCAATGAGGTAACCGTTACACTGAAATCATCTGTGAAATCGGAAGGAGAGGTGGTGGTAACCGCTCTTGGTATTTCAAAGCAAAAGCGGCAGCTGGGCTTTTCCGTCACAGAAGTCAAAGGCAGTGATCTTGCCAAAACCAACGAAGTCAATCCCATCAATGCCCTACAGGGACGTGTAGCCGGTGTGCAAATAGATATGGGTGGTGCCGGCGGGTTAATGGCCAACTCCAAGATTATTATCCGGGGTAACTCTACACTGGGCAATAATAATCAGCCCATATTTGTGATCGATGGTGTGATTATGGACAACGACCAGTTCAGCGGGCGGGGGCGCGATTTTGGCAATGATCTGAAGAATCTGAATATGGAAGACTTTGAAAGCGTTTCTGTATTAAAAGGCTCTTCAGCGGCTGCCCTGTATGGTTCACGCGCTGTTAACGGCGTGATTCTCATCACCACCAAAAAGGGAAAACAACGGAAGGGCATCGGTATATCCTTCAATCATTCTTTAAGCGTTTCTGATCCTTACGCCGGGCCAGACTTTCAGAACGAATTTGGCGGCGGTACCGTGGGCGACTTTTTTACAGATAACCGCGATCCGAATTATAAATCAACAGAGCGATGGACAACTAAAGTATTTCCAACAGATCCGGTAACGGGTAAACCCTATATTGACCGGGGTATTGGCCGGGAACTGGAAAACTGGGGACCGCGGATGGTGGGGCAGGATGTGGTGAACTATGATGGTACCATGACTAAATATTTGCCCCAGCCGGATAATTTTCTAGACGCATTTCAAACCGGTATTGGAAATAATACCAATATTGCCATTGATGGCGGTAATGAAAAATCAACCATCAGGTTCTCTTATAACCGTAACCAGGCCGAAGGCGTGGTACGTAATAACCGTTTCTCCAAGAATGCGTTTGATTTAAGGGCAACCCATAAGTTTACCAGGTTCCTTGATGTAGATATAAGCGCTGCTTATTCTGATTTTACCGGCTATAATCCACCCAGCCTGGGCGGTATTGATGCTTTTGCCTCTTATAATTTTGGTAAACTGTACAGTTGGATGATGCCGCGTAACTATGATACTAAGTACTGGATGCAAAAGGCTCATTATACCAGTCAGTTTGGTGGAGTGCCCAATCCGGCTACACCGGGGGAAACGAATTTGGCACCTGAAACGCGATTCTGGTTTTCACTCTTCGAAAATAATTATATCCAAAGAGAGCAGATGCTGAGGGGCCGGGTGGCATTTACGATAAAACTGACAGACTGGGCAAGCCTCGTGCTGGATGGTAATGTGAATAATATTTATACGCGTAATGAAACCAAAGAGCTGGGACAGGGTATCGGCTTCACCGGCGGCTCCTATGCGCTCGGTTTTAAAACCAAAGAAAGCAATATGCAGAAATGGATGCTGATGATGAACAAGGATCTCACGCCCGATTTTTCTGTGAATGGGTATATTGGAGGTGAGGCCCAGCATTCAAAGTATACATTCGAAAACAGTGCTACAAACGGCGGGTTGAGTTATCCGGGCAATTACTTCCTTGCTAATTCTGTATTACAACCTACTACATCTGGCGGTGTTGGTCCCCGCTATACCATTAACTCATTATACGGAAGCGTGGACCTGGCATATAAAAACATGCTTTATCTGCAGGCAACCTGGAGGGGCGACTGGGCCAGCACCCTTACGTACTCCAACGGCACCGGAAATAACTTTTACAATTATCCTGCGGTTAGCCTGGCCTGGATCTTTACGGAGGCATTCAAACAAAACTTGCCGGACTGGATCAGTTATGGAAAACTCAGGGGAAATATAGCCATACTGGGAGGCGGTACCGATCCGTATAAGATCAATCCCGGGTTTTCTTTTAACGGGTACAGCACGGCCGGGGGAAATTCTGCACCATTGTCTACTTATAGCAGCAGTTCTGTATTGCAACAAAACCTCAAACCTTCGCGTAAAAACTCTAAGGAACTGGGTATTGAAATGCGGTTTCTTAAAAGCCGTGTAGGTTTTGACGTGAGTGTGTATCAGGATAATACCAAAAATCAATTATTAGATATACCTACACCCACAGAATCCGGAGTAAGTACCATATTCATCAATGCAGGAAATATTCAAAACAAAGGGATCGAGATTTCGATAGACGGTACGCCGGTAAAAACCAAAAACTTTACCTGGAATACAGCGCTGACGTATGCGGTGAACCGTAATAAAATTGTAGAATTGTATCCTGGCAGAACCGAATATAATCTGGGCGCTAATATTGGAGAAATAAGCACCTGGGCAGTAGTAGGGAAATCGTACGGGGTATTGAGAACACAAATTCACTCTACCGCATTCCAGGCGGTGGATGGAAATGGCAACCCCGTTGCTGATCCCAAAAACGGGCTGCCGATACTGGCCTGGAGAAGCGATTCCAGGACAGCATTTCCGGCCCGCAGCAATACCTGGCAGGATGTGGGTGACATCAATGCTAAATTCAGGAGCGGTTGGGATAATACATTTACATACAAAAATTTTAGTCTGAATGTATTACTGGATGCAAAGATCGGGGGCGATTTTGTGGCATTGAGCTACCGGTATGGTACGCACACCGGTGTGTTCCCCAATTCGTTGCCCGGGCGCGATGCACAGAACGGGGGCATCGTATGGACATCGAAATACGCCAATGACGGGGGTACGTATGATGACGGAATCATCCCGCAGGGGGTTTTTGCACCTGGCCAGATGGTAGACAAGCCAGGCGGAGGTACTGCCAACGTAGGCGGTATGACTTACCAGGAAGCTTATGACAAGGGATTGGTAGAACCTTCCCATTTGCCGCAGTTTTATTACCGGTATGGGTCTTCTTCCACGGGTGTGGCTGATTACTGGATACTGAAAAATTCATGGATCTCGCTGCGTCAGGTGGCACTGTCCTATAGCCTGTCGCCCAGGATATATGAGAAGCTCAAATTAAATGGGTTGTCGGTATCTGTTGTTGGGCGCAATCTTACGTACCTGTACAATACATTGCCCTACAATTTTAATCCGGAATCCAACAATTCTAATAATACAGCGTACTCCGGCGAAGAAGGATTTTTACCCATGATCCGGAATTTCGTATTCTCCATCAGGGCGTCGTTTTAATCACATTCATCACACTTAATTCTATTCAGATGCAACTCGTCAAATCAAGAAATATAATTGCAGGTGTTTTGTTATTAGCCGGCGTTTCCTGCACGAAGGGTTTTGGCCCGCTTAATACAGATCCCAACATTGTAACCGTTCCGGATGTCAAATACCTGCTTTCTTATTCGCAGGATCGGTTGGCCACATATAACGGAGGAGAATGGATCTGGGAAGGAATGGAGCAGTTGTTCCGTTATACCCAGCATGTGAGTGCCAGTCCTTATGAAATTACGTCAAATGTAAATGCGCGGTATGGTGTTTTTTATAGCCAGATATTGCCCAATCTGTTTGAGATCAGGAGGCAGATCAGTACGAAGGCGGATAAGGATAACTATCAGAAAATAGCCGCCGTTACCTATATTATCCAGATACTGCAGGGAATTAAGGTTACGGATATGAACGGGTCTATTCCTTATACAGAGGCCGAGCAGGGCCGGTACGGCGGCAATTACAGCCCTGTGTTTGACAGTCAGGAAACACTGTTCAATACCTGGTTATCCGAACTGGATAACGCTATCAGTATTTTATCCAATAATAGCCTGGCGAACCAGGTCGATCCGGGTATCTCCGATATTTTTTATAAGGGGAACTGGACCAACTGGGTGAAGCTGGCCAATACGCTGAAGTTGCGCATTGCTGCCAGACTGGAAAGGCAGAACCTGGCTAAAACAAAAGAGATTTTCAAACAGGTGATGCAGGATGCTATCGGGCCTATTGATAATGATGCTGCGCAATTAACCTATGCCAATCCCAACTTCTCGCCGTTTGGCAATGATATCAATTACAGAAGTGTGCGCTATGGCAGCACCTCAATCATCGGTTTTTTGAAAAAGGCGAATGATCCGCGCCTGCCCGTTTATTTTGAGAGCAACGGGGTAAGTAAAGCGTTATTTACCGGTAATGGGGTAACGCCTCCGGCATTTATGGATATTAATGATCCGTTGATCCAGTACCAGGGAGCCCCGGCAGACTGGACCACTAATCCTACTGTGGCGGCCTACATCAGTAATGGTATAACCATCGGCAGCGCCAAGTATTTTATGATTTCGCCTATTAACCGGAAATTCTTTTCGCCAAAAATGAATGGGCAAACAGGAAACTACACGGATGTGATTGTAACCAATGCCGAATCCTGCCTGCAGGTGGCCGAGTTTATACAAAAGGGTTATGGCAGCGGCATTAATACAAAAGGAACTGCCGAGGACTGGTATAAAAAAGGAGTGACCTCCTCTATCAATACCATGAACAATATTGCGGTAGCAGCACAATCGGCAACGGGATTTACGGGGGACGGAACCACAGTTATTAACAATTACCTTGGTGGCAGCAATGTAAAGTTTAACGGTGCAAATGACCTGGAGCGGATTTACATACAGGAATATCTGAATTTATACAGAAATGCCTGCGAGGCCTTTGTGTTCGTGCGCCGCACAGGATATCCTAAAACAACGTCCGCATACTATGCCCGGGAGCCATTTACACAGGCAATTCCGCGCCGGTGGTGGATAAACGATCCCGGGGAAGTGAACAGGGTAAACTGGAACGCGGCATTGACAGCGCAGGGCTTTACCCCTAACGCACAGGATGTGCCTACGCTAAGTACACAACGGATCTGGTATGATAAAACGGCTCCGGCCTTTGGGGCCGGTGAGTAATGGCTGTAAGCCATCTTAAAATACCAACGTTTATAGCGCTGCCGGATGGTACCTCAGGGGTGTGCATTCCGGAATTGTTAACAGATATAGTGTTTTCGCATTTTTAATCCATACGCTAAAGCTGCCAGGGGCCAAAATCCCGGGCGGCTTTTTCTTTTAAAAGGGGTTGCTGCGGACGCTTAAGTACACGCAAATGGTATTGAAATAAAAAAATTATTGCCGACTTATTAATTTATTTAAAAAGTTTGTTAAATTTGTATTAACATTGCTTTAGGATTTTTTTAGCAATTTGTTGACCGTGCGATTGATTGTAAAACCAGACAGTTATTAATAATTAAAATGAGAAAAAAAGAGTCTACCCCGAAGTGTAGTGTGCGTGCTCTTGCTTTAAACTCCCGCTCACAATACCGGAATGTGTCAAAATTTTTATTAAATCAAAAAAACAAGTATGAACAAGTTAATTAAAAAATTAATATTTGTGCTGCTTATGAGTTGTACGCTTTCTTTTGCGCTGGCACAGCAACGGACTGTAACAGGTACGGTAAAGGATGAGCAGGGGACAACAATTAGTGGCGTCTCTTTTACAGTAAAAGGTTCAGCCAGTGGCGGCACAACAAAAGAAGATGGCTCCTTCTCCGTAAATGTCGACGGAAATAGAGCTATACTTGAATTTAGTGCGGTAGGATTTCAAACCAAGGAGATAGCAGTGCTGGATAAAACAGTGCTCGAGGTTACTCTTGGGCGATCTGCCAATCAATTGGAAGAGGTTGTCGTAACCGGTTTTGGGGAAAGTCGTGCAAAGCGAAATTTGGGATATTCGGTTACCCAGGTAAACGGGGATGATATCCGGAGAGCAAATGTAGTGAATCCTATTGCTGCATTACAAGGACTTGTACCGGGTTTGCAGGTAAATCCGGGTATCGGCGGGCCGCAGGCCAGCACCCGTTTCCTGATACGCGGAAGCGCTTCGCTAAACCCCTATGGAAACGTTCCATTGGTAGTTATTGATGACATTGTGATGGATGATAATGTGATTCTTCAAAACCGGGGTGGCGACCAGGATTTTGGAAATATATTAAAAGACTTGAACCCGGATGATATCGAAACCGTTTCTGTATTAAAAGGGGGAGCCGTTACGGCCTTATACGGAAGCCGTGCAGCTAACGGGGTGATTCTTATTAAGACAAAAAAAGGATTCTCTCAAAAGGGACTGGGAGTGTCTCTTACACAGAATGTGTTATTTGACCATGCATATCGTACTCTTGATTTTCAAAACAGATTTGGAACCGGGTTAAATGTTGATGACTGGATCAAGGGCCCTAATGGAGAATTACAATATAATCCTGACTCTTATGGGATCAGTTATGGTCCCGAAATACAAGGGCAAATGTTCCGGGACATCAGCGGGCAACTGGTAAAGAATAAAGCAGCTGACATATTAAGTCTTTATCAAACCGGAGTAACCAGCAATACAAACCTGGCTGTTAACGGAGGAAATGAAAAAACGACTTTCAGAGGCTCTTATTCCCGTCTTAGTTCAAAAGGCATAACCCCCAATAACGAGCTTGACAGAAATAGTTATACGATCAGGGCTACGCATCGCCTGGCACAACGTGTATTATTAGATGCAAATGTTACGTATGCAAGAAGTAACACACTGAATCCTGCAATGCAAAATGGCAACAGCCTGATTTATAATTTTGCGTATGTGCTGCCCCGCAACTATGATGTAGACTATTGGAGAAACAACTATATTTCACCAAAAGGAGGACTGAGCAGGGTTGAATCTGGTACCATTGATGTAGCAAACAATGCGCTTTGGCTGATTCACCAGAATAAGTATACACAATTAGAGGATAACTTCCGGGGAGGGCTTAATTTAAGAGCTGATATTACCGACTGGTTACGATTGGATGCCACCGCGTCCGTAAATGACCTGCAAATGAATTATGAAGTAAAGAAGAGAGGGCAGGGTGAAGGTTTTTCAGGAGGTGGTTATGAAACAAGAATGAGCAAGGTCTCTCAGAATCGTTACAGAGGCGCCTTGAATTTTACCAAGAAGATCAATAGTTTTGATTTCCTTTTACAAACAGGAGCAGAGGTAAGCACATCTCGGGCAAAATCTCAATATGCTTATACAGACGGGTTCAGATTGCCGGACTATTTCCGTTTGTCCAATTCAGCTAAACCTGCAATTGTGTCTGAGGGCACGCCTGATAAATATCAAACATCTTCCGGATTTTTCCAGGCAAGTATGTATTACAGAAATTTCCTGACACTGAATCTTTATGGAAGAAATGACTGGAACTCTACGCTTGTTTACAATGATAAGCATGGTAGCTATTCTTATTTCTATCCTGGTGCAGACGCGGCATTCATCTTAACAGATGCATTTAAGCTCCCCAAATTATTCGACTTTGCTAAGCTGAGATTGTCTTATGTTGAAGCTGGCGGAGGAACGAATCCCTATACTGCCAATACAGGTGCATATGTGCCGGCCGGAGCCTATTCTGATGCCTATGGCAATGCGATAACCAGGTATCGTTTTGATGCGAATACCCTGCCTAACCAGAATCTTGTACCCATACGGAATCAGAAAATTGAAGCGGGTATAGAATTTAAAATGTTTTCTAACAGATTGGGAGCTGATATAACAGTTTATCAACAGGATAGTAAAAATCAGATCATTAGCTTTGGCGTTCCCGTAGAATCGGGCGTAAATGCAGCACTTATAAACGGTGGTACCGTACGTAATAAAGGTGTTGAAATCCAATTGTATGGCACACCTATTAAGTTAAACAAGTTTTCATGGGATGCGATGTTTAACTATACGCTCAACCGGAATACGATAAAATCGCTTCCATTTGGACTAAAATCTGTATCGCTTGATGGCGGCGATGGAATCCGGTCTGTTGCTTACCTGAACGGAGATTATGGTACCATCGTAGCTCAGTATGCAATGGCAAGTTATCAAGCAACGGATGCCGGCGGAAAAAATATTTCAAGCCCGCTGAATGGAATGCCTGTAGTTTCAATTAATACAAGCGGTATAACCGGTGAGCCAATGATCCTTTACAGAAGAGCTAGTAACTACAACCCTTCGGTTGGGGGAAATTCGGAACCCGTAGTAGGATCTATTTTGCCCAAATTCCTGGGTAGCTTAAGAAATACCTTTAACTATGGCAAGTTCGCCTTAAGCTTTTTTCTTGATGGTAAGTTTGGGGGGGATGTATATTCTACTTCTATGTTCTATGGCACTCAGTCAGGCAACATAGCTACCTCATTGTTTGGTCGCACTACCGATCTTGGAGGACTTGATTATAAAGATAGCAAGGGCAATTTAAGACATGATGGTATTTTGCATGACGGCGTATTCCGGCCGGGAAGTATTGTTGGCGCAGGACAAAGCCCGGATGGTAAGGAACATGATGTAAGTGGGATGACAGTTGCTGATGCTTATGCAAAAGGATATGTAAAACCTACCGGGGCAGCTGATTACTATTTATATCAATATGGCTGGGGTAACGGGATCCGCACTTTTGGAATGGTGAAATCTTCATGGGTTTCATTACGGGAAGTATCTGTTTCTTACGATGTGCCCCAAGCAGTTGTTAGTAAACTCCGCCTGAATAACTTACGTGCTTCACTGATTGCTCGTAACGTAGGATTCTTGTATAACAGCGCACCAAACCATATCAATCCGGATAATTTGAATACAACCAGCAGTGGAGGTTTCCAGGAAAGTGGCGGTGTTCCTTATGTGCGTAGTTACGGTTTTTCCCTGAATACAAGTTTTTAATAATCCGTTAAAGATTAAAAATGAAAAAAATACTTAAATATTCGTTTCTTGCTTTGGTAACTCTTGCGGCATGCAGCCGGGAAAAGTTCGCCGAGATGAACACAAACCCCGATGCTGTTTTAACCATAGATCCGAAAACACAGTTTCCAACAGCAGCATTGGCTTTGCATACAAACGATTTTGAAGCCTTTTACGATTATAATCGTAATATCAATATCTGGACATTACTGTGGGTGCAACCCGGTGGCAATGGCGTCGCATTTAGACAGAATATCGTCTCTACCGGTTCTTACGCTTATCGCATAGAAGACCTTTACAGCAGGGAAACCGGCGGGGTAGGAGGTGCGATGAAGAATATGCAATACCTGATCAGTTTGATGCCTCCTGATAAAAAGGCCACTTACACCTATATGAATGCTATTACAGGCGTGCCGTTGGCGTATACGGCTTTTTATGTTTCAGATTTATTTGGGAGCATCGCTTATTCCGATGCGTTCCAGGCGCGATATACAAACCCTCCAAACCTTACCCCGAAATATGACAGTCAGGAACAGCTGTACACCATTTTGGATAATGAACTTAAGGGCATCGTGAATACTTTAAAAACGACGTCTCCTGACGGGCAGGTGTTATTAGGAACTTCGGATCTTTGGTATCATGGGGTGGGAAATGAAGCGCAGAACTGGGCACGTGCAGCAAATTCACTTAGGCTGAGGATTGCTATGCGTATGCTTAAAAGGAAACCAGATGCCGCCAAAGCGATCGTCAATGAGGTGCTTTCGGATAATCTTGGGCCGATCAATAGCCGGGATGTTCAATGGATATTTAAAGGCGGTGGTACAACCGGCGGTGGTGGTAACTGGAACCCCGGGTCGCCTTCCGGCAGGAAAGATGTTGTTGATTTTATGAACGATACGCAGGACCCCAGAGTGCGGATGATTTATCAAAAATCAGCAGTAACACAGGCTATGTTTGATGCGGCTAAAGCACAGGGAAAAATAGCGGCTTCCGATAAGTGGAGAGCCTATACCGGAAGATATGGAAGCCCGGATGCTAGTAAAAATCCCGACAAAGCACCATATGTAACGAACCTGAGCTTTAATTATAATGGACGGGATACCAGCCTTCCAATGCCGTCGCAGATTCAAAATAGTATATGGGACCCTACATATCAAAGCAAGAATGCTACAAGGAATTTCCCTGTGATTACCTATGCTGATGTTTGTTTTATGCGGGCAGAACTGGCGGCAAGAGGTGTTACCACGGAAGATGCGCAGGATTGGTACTATAAGGGTATTGACGCTTCAATGGCCGATTATAACGACTGGGGGAAGGATGCCAAGGTGAACGGGTACCAGGCCATGACTGCAGACGAAATAACTGCGTATAAGAATCAGCCGGGAGTTAAGTTTGATGCAGCTAATGCCATAGAGCAAATTTGTCTGCAACAGTTTATCCATCTTCATACAAACTCAAATGAGCTATGGGCGCTAATGAAACGGACGGGATACCCCAGTGTTAACGGAGTTATTATGAAGGCGGAAAGTGTTTCCTCTAATGGTGTAGATCAACCTTTGCCAAGAAGATGGGCATTAAACCTGCCTGTTGGTAGTGATTTGAATTATACCAATAAACTGCAGGCTATAACCGATATGCAGAAGGATCCTGAATTAGGAGATCTGCCTGATATCACCGGCAGGGTTTGGTGGGATAAAAAATAGCAGGTCACAGACAGAAAATAAGCCTCTTGAATATTCATGAGGCTTATTTAATTTTATCAATAATGATACGGTTTGTTACAATATTTCTTGCTGTTCTTCTACAGGTAAATTGTATTTGGGGTCAACACTATAAGTTGGATTCGTTATCGTTAAGGACTATTGAAAATACAAAATTTAATTTGAAACCCTATCAACACAAACTGAAAGTGATTGCATTTTTAGCCGTAGATTGTCCATTGTCACAACAATCTACAGTGGTGCTCAGGGAAATCCGGGCTAAGTTTTCAGACAATGTATCTGTTATAGGTGTTTTTCCCGGAAGGGAATCGAGGATGGCATGTATAGCATTCAAAAAAAAATACCAGCTTTTATTCCCCTTATTGAGCGATAAAGAGTATAAATGGACGAAACTGTTAAATGCTACCGTAACACCGGAAGTGTTTCTGTTGAACGAAGGAAACAATCTTTTATACTATGGGGCAATTGATGACCGGACGATAAGCCTTAACAAAAGAAAACGCAAGGCGGAAAAGAATTATTTAGTGGATGCAATAGACGATCATCTTTCCGGTAAAAAAATGGGGATCAATCATGTAAAGGCAGTAGGTTGTTATATTGAAATTAATCAGGACGAATGAAATATTTTTTTGTTGTATCCACCTTTTTCGTTTTCATGTATTCTTTTGCCCAGGCGCAGCAATTGAATGTAGCAGCTATTTTCAGGAACAAGTGTGCCTCATGTCATAAGCCGGGAGAAGCGGCCCCTTTTTCCTTACAGACTTATGATGATGTTGTTAAACGTAAGACCCTCATTAAAGACGTCATTCAAAGTGGCTATATGCCGCCATGGAAGGCAGATACTCATTACCAGGATTTTTTGAATAACCGGTCTTTGACTGCGCAGGAAAAAGAGACCATAATAAACTGGATCAATACAAAAACACCGAAACGAGCGTTTAATTTAACGGCAATAAAAAATGGACAAGAAAAAACAGCATATCCGCGGTCTCCTGATATGACGCTGAAAATCAGCAAACCGTATGTTGTAAAAGGAAATAATCAAGAGCGGTTTGTTGTATTTAAAATACCATATCAAATAAATGCAGATAAGAGTGTGGAGGCCGTAGAGTTTTTCTCTAATAACAAGAAGATTGTGCACCATATTAATTACGGATTTTATGCGGTTCCGGATAGCGGCGTTAATATATATGCCGATGATGCGTATGTTGATCCGGAAACAGACGGGACGAAAATCCATCAGTATGACAAATATTATCGCCGTCCAATGACCTATTATACGGGGTGGATTCCTGGTTCGACATACGAATCCTATCCTCCCGGTATTGGTTGGAAGCTTGAAAAAAGAGGCATTGTAATGTTAACCGTTCATTATTCGGCCCTGGCAGCAGATGAAGAGTCCGTTGTTGGTGTTAATTTGTTTTTTACCAGTAAACCGGTTGAACGAGCCGTGTCCATTGTAAGCCTGGGTTCCCAGGGATTTGGTGAAGCAGATATCACACCGCCATTACTGATCGAACCGAATGTAGTAAAAACGTTTACGCTGGATATGAAAACAACGGATGACCAGTCTATTATGTATGTGTGGCCCCATATGCATTATATAGGAAAGGAATTTACAGCCTATGCTATAACACCGGCAAAGGACACTATAAGACTTGTTCATATCTCAGAATGGGATTTCCGGTGGCAGGAGTTATATAAATTTAAGAAATTTGTTAAGGTTCCTGCGGGGTCAATTATACATATGATAGGTACCTACGATAATACGGCGAAGAATCCGTTCAACCCGAACTCGCCTCCTCAAACGATCTATTCTACCCAGAACATGAAAGCTACGGATGAAATGTTTACATTAATTATGATATACGTTCCATATCAAAGCGGAGATGAGAATCGTGCTACCGAATAGTATAGAGTGAAATATTGGATAAAATCCGTTTTCGTACATAATGAGTGAAATAAAAGGGGCAAGGCTACACACATTCATTGTAGTGGGTGACAAATAGCATTGGTATAGGATAAAGACATAGTGTAGTCGTTGGCAGGAGTCGCAGTTTTTAGTATGTGAGGTATCATAATGTAATTTTTGTTGAATAATTATGTTACATATTTCTTATATTTATATTGATGATAATTTAATATCTTCTAAACCTAAAATCAATTGCCATGAAAAAGTATCTTAATCTAAGGCTGATTACTCTGTTACATTGTGCTTTGGTATTAACAGTTTGCCTTTTTCCCGCCTGCAAAAAACATCAAGATAAAATAGCAACGGCTACTGATGACAACGGTATCCCTTTTAGTATTATAGAGCGGTTAAAGAAGGACGGCTATAGTATAAATGGTATTATTGCCTATAAAGATGGCTATATTGTGGAAGGAGATATTATTCTTTCCAAAGCAGACTTGACAAACACTTCGCCTAGAATGGCTCAACGTGGCGAAGAGCGTAAGATGGCTAATAATCTATTGTTTGTTGAAAAAATTGCGCAATACCGTACCACAAATCTCGTTTCGGGATTCACGCCAACTAACCCGAGAACAATTACAGTTTCTTTGGCTAGTGGATTTCCAACTGCATATTCTACAGCGCTCGACGCTGCATTGGCGAGATATAATACAGTAGGGCTTGGGCTGAATTTTGTAACAACAAGTGGAACTGCCGATATTGCTATTACGATCAATAATTCGCTGCCATCGGGTGTTTATGGTGGATCCAACGGCTTTCCTTCTGCTACCGGTGACCCCAATCATTCCATAGAAGTAAATGTATCTTACATTGGAAATAATCCTAATATGGGATTTCTTACTACTTTTTTTGCCCATGAGATCGGGCACTGTATCGGGTTTCGGCATACGGATTATTTTGACAGATCTTTTAGCAATTGTCAGTATGCTTCTCAGCTTTATAATGGCTATGACGAGCAAAGTGGAACTGTTGGAGCTATTCATATTCCTGGAACTCCAACTGCAGGAGATCCAGGAAGCTGGATGCTAGCCTGTAGTGGTCAAACGACGGACCGACCTTTTAATGCTAATGATATTACTGCTCTAAAAGCATTGTATCCCAGGACCTACACCAACGTCGAGAAGAGCAAGATTTTTTTGCGTGACAACTGTTCCGGTGGCTATGCGGGGACTGCAGTAACATATACCGTTGCTGCAAATACTTATACGTCCGCAATAGATCAGGCAGATGCTGATCAAAAAGCGCTTAACGATATCAATGCAAATGGGCAGGCATATGCAAATGCAAACGGAACGTGTGTGTTGGCAAGTACTTTTACATTTGGGCGTGTTGATTATCCGGCACCTCCCGGGGTATCTGTTAGTGGTATGAACCCTGTCACCGTTCAATTTCTGCAAAATAGCGCTGTTGTGCGTAAAGTTACAATCCCTTTAACTGGCAATATATCTGAAGCAATTACTCCCGGTACCTATAATTTAAAGTTTATCATTCCGAGTGTGAGCTACCCTGTATATTTTTACGTTCGTAGTACGAACGCCCCGTATAATATTGAGTATTGGTACCGGTTGTCAAATACGAATACCTATACAACCCCAACGCTGACGTTTAGTGGCGGCTCAACAATTGGGATTGATCTTACAAATGATGCGTTATAATGCCTGATTAGTGAAGATAAATTTTTTGAATATTGATTTAGTCATCGTCGTATTTATATAGTCAACGCCATAAAAGTTTAATGAATCAAAACTTACCAAATTTTTATTTTTAGCAGGCGCACGTTAATCGATGACTCGCTAAAACTGATAAGTGCTTTTATGCGGGGTTTGATTTACATTTACATATGAAAGTCAAAGATTCGCTTGTTGCTGTTTGTTTGCTTTGGGGGCTTCAATGTCTTGCCCAGTCCGTACCGTATAAAAACGCTTCGCTTCCCATCGAAACCCGCGTCCAGGACCTCCTCTCCCGCATGACGCCGGAAGAAAAGTTCTGGCAGTTGTTTATGATTCCCGGAGACCTGGATAAGGCTGCACCCGGCCAATATAAACAGGGCTTATTTGGTTTTCAGGTAAGCGCAGCAACCACGGGCGCCGGCGAAGCGGCACAACAAATGTTGCACTACAATCAGCGTAACGAAGATGCCCTGGCCCTGGTGAAGAAGATCAACAACATCCAGCGCTATTTTGTGGAAGAAACAAGGCTGGGCATTCCGTTATTGTTTTTTGACGAAGCGCTGCATGGTTTGGTGCGCAGTGATGCAACTTCTTTTCCCCAGGCCATCGGCCTGGCGGCTACCTTCGATACGGCCATGATGCGCCGGGTGGCCAATGCCATTGCCGATGAAACAAAGCAAAGGGGCATCCGCCAGATCCTCACCCCGGTGGTGAACCTGGCCACAGATGTGCGCTGGGGAAGAACGGAAGAAACCTATGGCGAGGATCCTTTTCTGACCTCGGCAATGGGCGTTGTTTTTGTAAGCGCGTTTGAGCAAAAGAACATCATTACAACACCCAAACATTTTGTGGCGAATGTGGGGGATGGCGGCCGGGACAGCTATCCCATTCATTGGAATGAACGCTACCTGGAAGAAACACATTTCCTGCCATTTAAAGCCTGCTTTCTGAAAGGCGGAAGCCGGTCCGTGATGACGGCCTATAACTCGCTGGATGGAACGGCCTGTACGGCCAACTCCTGGTTGCTGAATACCAAACTGAAAAAGGAATGGGGATTTAACGGCTTCGTGATCTCGGATGCCGGAGCTACGGGCGGAACACTGGTGCTGCATCATACGGCGGGCGATTACCCGGAATCCGGCGCACAGGCAATCAATGGCGGACTGGATGTGATTTTTCAAACGGACTATGAACACTATAAATTATTTGCGCCACATTTTTATGATGGGAAGATCAACCAGCAGCGGATCGATGATGCCGTGGCCCGGGTACTGCGTGCAAAATTTGAATTGGGGCTCTTTGATCACCCCTATGTGGATGAGAAGACGGCTTCGTTGAAGTATAATCATAAAGCTGTTGGTAAGCAGGCGGCTCTTGAATCGTTGGTGTTGCTGAAAAATGAAAACAGCGCCCTGCCTCTTAAAAAAAACATCCGGAAGCTGGCGGTAATTGGCACCGACGCTGCCGAAGCCCGGCTGGGAGGCTACAGCGGCCCGGGCATACATAAGGTTTCCATCCTGCAAGGGTTAAAAGAAAAGATAGGAGCAACTACTGAAATCCTGTATGCACCTGGTCCCGGCCGCATGAATGACTTGTGGAAAACCGTTCCGGCCAATTTGTTGTGGCATAAGGAAGGTGCTGTTTTAAAAAGCGGGTTACGCTTTAGCGTGTTTGACCGGATTGATTTTTCGGGAACGCCGGTGGATACAGGCGTAGACCGGGAGCTTAGTAAACTCTGGACGCTCTCTCGCCCGTCATCAAAGCTGCAGCAGGATTTTTATGCAGTCCGCTGGGAAGGATTGATCCGGCCGGAAGCTTCCGGAAATTACCAGCTGGGACTAAGCGGCAATGATGGTTTCCGGTTATATATCGATGACCGGCTGGTGATTGATAACTGGAAAAAGGAATCATTCCGGACGCAGCTGATCCCCGTTTCGTTTGTAAAAGGCAACACCTATAAATTAAAAGTAGAGTACTACGAACCCGTGGGCAATGGAAAGTTGCAACTAATCATCCAGGAAGGTGATGAACGGGAGGCGGGGATCCGGGAAGCCGTAGCCACGGCTGAAAAAGCTGAAGCGGTAGTTATAGTAGCCGGCATCGAGGAAGGAGAGTTCAGAGACCGGGCCCTGCTTTCGTTGCCCGGAAAACAGGAAGCATTAATACAGCGGGTATCCCAGACAGGAAAACCGGTGGTGGTGCTGCTGGTGGGCGGAAGTGCCGTAACGATGAATAGCTGGATCGATCGCGTAAATGGCATCCTGCAGGTTTGGTACCCTGGTGAGGAAGGAGGGACTGCCGTAGCGGATGTATTGATGGGCGACTATAACCCGGCGGGGCGCCTGCCCATTACATTCCCGCTGCACGAAGCCCAGCTGCCGCTTGTATATAATCATAAACCCACGGGGCGGGGTGATGATTATGAGAACCTGTCCGGCCGCCCCTTATTCCCCTTCGGCTTCGGCCTGAGTTATGCAACATTCGCGTACAGTCATATTCGCTTAGATAAACGGAGCATCGGTATCGCCGATTCGGTGCGCGTACATTTTACTGTAACGAATACCGGAACGGTGGCCGGAGATGAAGTGCCGCAGCTTTATATCCGCGATGATGAGGCTTCGCTGGCACAGCCTGTACTGGCCTTAAAAGGATTTCAGCGGGTGCAGCTGAAGCCCGGGGAAACAAAGGAACTTGATTTCCTGATCACACCGGAGTTATTGCAAATGCTGAACCAGCAATTGCACTGGGTGGTGGAACCGGGAAGTTTTAGCATCATGATCGGGGCTTCTTCTGCGGATATCCGGTTGCGGACGACGTTGGAAGTTAAATAATGAAATCCATCCAATATTATAGTGATATGTTTTATTCCAGCCGGCAATGCAGGTGCTAAATAGTCACCGATGTCCGATGGCCCAAAAATGAATGAGCCATTGGTTGCCAACGCAGGAGCATTAAAAACAGCATTCCGTGCAATATGAAGGTATCAGCCAGGGGAGCGTAGAGCTGGCAGGCTTCTGTTTTAAAGATTGTATATCCCCGTTTCCGGAAAATAGAATAGATACCCTGCCTTAAGCAGTTTCTTCAAACACGCCTGTCTGCCGGTTCTTGCGTACATTGCCGGCTTTAAAATACCGGCCGTTCATGGCTACGTAAACGCCATGCGGTAAGGATTGCGCAAAGGCAATGGCACTGCCCAGGTTAAACAAACCGTCGGAGCTGCCGAATTTGATAGGAATCATGGCCCCGGTAAGCACGATGGTTTTACCTTTTATACGCTCAGCCAGCAGCTGGGCTGTTACAGACATGGTATCGGTGCCATGGGTGATGACGATCTGTTCTTCTTCTGCTTGCTCGCATTGGTAGGCGATCAGTTCGCGGTCTTCATCGGTCATCTCCAGGCTATCCACCATCATCAGGGTGCGGATCTCTACCGGCACTGTATTCCGCCCTTTTTCCAGCAGATCATGCAAATGTGTGTCCTTAAAATAAAGCTCACCATTCAACATATTGTACTCCTTATCAAAAGTGCCGCCGGTTATAAAGATGCGTATTGCCATACCCACAAAAGTATCGCATTCAGGTCAGAATGCAGGCGCGGCGCCGGTTTGCAATACGAACAGTTGATCGTGTTTTTTTATTTTAAATGACAGGCATGGGATTTTGTTAGTGGTTTTAACAGCAATCTAAAGTCAACTTTGCAAAATGTAAAACGCATTGGTTAAATAAATTGATATTCTGAAATGAGCCGACAGGTTTCAGTGGTCAGACTTCAGTTTTCAGTTATCAGACACCAGTTTTCAGTTATCAGTTTTCAGTTGATTACGTTGGTGATCGGCGATCTGACATCGGGTAGCAAACCGGAATCAACCTGAAACATTGAACATTAAGCCTGGAACTTATTGTCGTTTCCGGCTTCTTAGCCGGGCTTCTTCCAGATCCAGCTCCCATTCTTTTTCCTTGATCAGCTCCTCGCTAAAGGTTCCGTTTACCCGGAATTTCATCAGTTCATTGCGTTTTATGTGGATCAGCTCCAGCAGTAATTGCCGGAACCGCGGCATAGACGCATCTACCGCAGGGTTATCTCCCGATTTCAGTCCCAGCTTTTGTTTGGCGGCATCAATCATATGGCTGTACCGGTTACGCGTCAGTAAAAAAGGCTCGCTTTGTTCCAGGTCGTCCTTATAATGCACATCAATATATTTCAGCGCCAGCTCGGCCAGTTGCAATTTCAGTTGCTGGTTCTCCGTTTTCCGTTTGTCTTCGGCGGCATCCCGGATCTTCAGCAGCCGGATCAGGGGCGATATGGTAAGCCCCTGTACTACCAATGTGACAATGATCACCACAAACGTAATAAAGAGGATCAGGTAGCGGTAGGGAAACTCTACGTTATTTTTTATGTAAAACGGAATGGCCAGGGCCGCGGCCAGCGATACCACGCCCCGCATGCCGCACCAGGCTACTAAAAAGGTTTCCTTATTGGTAGGAACCGCCGTATCCGGCGACCACCGGCGTTTAATGCGCACGCGGATATAATTGGAGGTATACACCCACACAATGCGGATCAGGATCACAGCTCCGCTGATAATGAGCCCGTAACCAAGCGCTTCCTTGACGGTATTTTTAGTGAAATTGGAAACAATAAAAGGAAGCTGCAAGCCGATAAGAATAAAAATGAACCCGTTCAATAAAAACGTAAGCGTGTCCCACACACCCGCCATATGGATCCGCGACTGGTATCCCAGCATCCGGTGGGTATGATAGCTCAGAAATAATCCGCCGGCAACCACCGATAATACACCGGAACAATGAAAATACTCCGCTACCAGATACATAACGTAGGGCGATAGCAGGGTAAAGGCCGTATCGATCGCTGAAGTGGTAGGAAAGAAGCGAAGGATCAGGTAAATGATACCTGCAATAGCCAACCCGATACAAATGCCCATACCTGCCACAATGAAAAAGCTTTGGGTAGCGCTCCATACGCTGAACTGTCCGGAGATCACCGCCAGCAGTGCAAAGCGGTAAACGATCAAACTGGAAGCATCATTTACCAGGCTTTCTCCTTCCAGCAGGTTTACCACACTGCGGGGGACTTTTAATCCTTTTAATACAGAGGTAGCTGCAACGGCATCCGGCGGAGAAATAATGCCCCCCAATACAAACCCCAGTGCCAGTGTAAAGCCCGGTATCAATGCGGTGGAAAGAAAGGCAATGATGGTAGACGTAAAGAATACCAGGCCGAACCCCAGCATCGCAATGCGTCGTTTCAATTTCCAGAAATCGGCCCAGGGCATCTGCATCGCTGCAGAAAAAAGTACCGGCGGCAGAAAGATCAAAAAAACAATATCCGGGTTGATCTTTATCTCGGGTGTGCCCGGCAGCATGCTGATGACGAGTCCGGCTATCACCAAAAAGATCGGGTAAGAAATTTTTAGCTTATTACCCAGCATGGTGAGCAGGGTAATAAGGAAGAGCATGGTCAGGATCAGTAAAAGCCGGCTTTCGATCATGCCTTAATATACGGAATTCTTTTTTTGAATTTGAAAATTTGGGAATCTGAAAATGTGGAAATGTGGGAATGTGGAAATGAAGATGCCGTTCCGGTTGGGTGGTCTGTATGCTGATGAAATACCGGGATTAGAAATGAGAAACCAGAAACCAGAAATGAGAACCTGTACCTTGAACAACAGTCCGTTAAACATTGGAACGGATTTGACATGAAACATTGAACCTGAAACCTTAAACCTGTTCCTCCCGGTCTTCCGGCCGGATGATCATCCGGAAGGATTGGTCCCTGCTGAAATAGGCAATGATCCAGTTTGTTAACGTGCGAAGCCGGTTTTTCAACGTAAGCAATGACATTACGTGGATAAACAGCCAGATCAGCCAGGCAAAAAAACCGCCAAACTGCATTTTGGGTTTGGTAAGATCCGCTACGGCCTTATTGCGCCCGATAATGGCCATGGATCCTTTGTCTACGTAGGCAAAAGGCTTTAATCGTTGCGGATGCAACAGGTTCTTGGCAAGATTGGCGCCCTGCTGAAGCGCCACCTGGGCCACCTGGGGATGGCCATTCGGGAATGCGGCGTCGGTGGTTTGCAAACAGGTATCGCCGATGGCATAGATATGTTCAACGCCCTCTACCTTATTATAGGCATCAACGATCAGGCGCTTACCGCGTCCGTAGCAGGTTGCCGGGATGCCGTCAAATGTTTTTGCTGCCACACCGGCTGCCCAGATCAGGTTCTTCGTTTCAATGGTGCTGCCATCTGATAAAAGAACCGTATCATTTACAAAATCTTTTACGGTGGTATTGAGTTTTATGTGTACGCCCAGGGCCTCCAGCGATTTCCTGGAATACTGCTGGGCATTTTTCGACATGGGTTTTAACACGGCATCCCCGCCGTCTACCAGGAAAATTTCTCCCAGGTTCCTTCCAACCAGATCGGGATAGTCTTTCCGGATGATCGTAGCCCGCATTTCTGCAAACATACCGGAGATTTCCACACCTGTAGGACCTGCACCTGCTACCACAAAGGTTACCAGTTTTCTTTTATAATCCACATCCGTAGTGCGGGATGCTTCTTCCAGCCGGTTCAAAAGTGTATTCCGCATGGCGAGGGCATCGCTTAATGTTTTCATCGGAATCGCATGTTGCTGTACCTGCTCCATTCCAAAATAATTGGTAGTAGCACCGGTGGCCAGCACTAAAAGATCATAGTTCAGGGTACCATTGGAAAGAACGAGTTGCCGTTCATCAGGAAGCACTTTCTTTAACTCACCCATCCGGAAACGGATGTTTTTTTTGCCTCTTAAAAATTTCCGGAACGGATAACTGATACTGGAGGGCTCAAGGAAGCCGGTGGCCACCTGGTAAAGCAACGGAGGAAAGAAGTTATAATTATTGCTGTCTACCAGGGTTACGTCAAAACCTGGTTGGTTGTTGAGTTTCTTGGCCAGGGTTACCCCGGCAAATCCGCCACCAACGATCACTACTTTTTTAGACTGATCCATAGGAATGTATTTTTAGACGACCTATGAGATTTCTACCCTGGAATAGGTTAAATCTCATAGGTCTGATAGGTCGGTTAATAATCCACCACCTGCTCCACAATAGCCTCCGGTATCTTACGCCATTCATATTTCTGCGTGCGCAGCTGGGGTTCAAAACCGGCTTCGCGAATGGCCTCCTGTATGGATTTATAGGTGAACCGGTGCGGGGCTCCGGCAGCACTTACCACGTTCTCCTCAATCATAATGCTTCCGAAATCATTGGCCCCGGCATGTAAACACAGCTGGGCTGTAGGTTTTCCAACCGTAAGCCAGGAGGCCTGAATGTTTTTAATATTGGGCAGCATGATGCGGCTGAGGGCTACCATTTTAATGTATTCATCTGCGGTAGTGAGGTTGTGCACGCCACGGATCCGTGTAAGCAGGGTATCCACATCCTGGAAGGTCCAGGCAATAAAGGCCAGGAACCCGTTGGCGCCTTCCGGTTTGCGGCTCTGCACTTCCCGTATTTTTACCAGGTGTTCAAAACGTTCTTCTATGGTTTCCACATGCCCAAACATCATGGTAGCGGAAGTGGTAATATCCAGCTTATGCGCCTCATGCATGATATCGAGCCATTCCTGGGCACCGCATTTCCCTTTGCTGATAAGGCGGCGTACCCGGTCGATGAGTATTTCGGCGCCTGCGCCCGGCAGGGAGTCCAGCCCGGCATCCTTCAGCGCCTGCAATACTGCTCTGTGCGTGCTTTTTTCCAGCTTGGTGATATGGGCTATTTCGGGTGGCCCCAGCGCATGCAGCCGGATATCCGGAAACTCCGCCTTAATCTGGCGAAAGGTATCTACATAAAATTGCAATCCCAGTTCCGGGTGGTGCCCGCCCTGCAACAGCAACTGGTCGCCGCCGTACCTGATCGTTTCCTCAATTTTTTTCCGGTAAGTAGGCATATCGGTAATATAGGCATCCGGATGCCCGGGAATACGAAAAAAATTACAGAACTTACAATTGGCAATGCATACATTGGTTGTATTTACATTGCGGTCGATCTGCCAGGTAACTTTTCCATGAGGCACCTGTTGTTTCCGCAGTTCGTCTGCGATCAGCATCAGGTCGGAAAGCGGCGCATGATGATAAAGAAAAACGCCTTCTTCCACACTCAAAAACTCAAACGCCGCTGCTTTTTTATAGAGATCCTGTAATATCATAGACTGTTGAAATAAAGTACAAAAGTACGACAGATGCCGCTAATTATGGTAAGGATGGGGGTGTTTCCGTATTATTAGTTGTCTTGGGTGTCAGCAATTGACCTGTCCTCCCAGTCCCCAATGTCTCCTTATGATAACCGCCCTCCGGTTTGGCTAAAGCCCTTTTCTAAAGTATCTTTGCAATGTAAAAACAGGAGTAACCCCGGCGGCGAACATTTAGGCCGGATAATTGTTATCGTTACTTCTAAACAGGAGTTAAAATGACGCAGCAAACTAAAAATACAATACCTGGTAACATTTATGTAAGCGAAAGTGCCAAAAAGCGCATCCGCGAGATCCTGGCTGAAAAGCAGGCGGAAGAGGATGCGGCCTATTTTTTGCGGGTAAGTGTGGTCAGCGGCGGCTGCTCCGGTTTGAGCTATAAGCTGGATTTTGATACGCAGCAAAAACCGATGGACCAGGTGTTTGAGGATAATGATGTGAAGGTGGTTACCGACATGAAGAGTTTGCTGTACCTTTTAGACACCACGCTTGAATTTTCTGACGGACTGAACGGTAAAGGGTTTTATTTCAATAATCCCAATGCGTCACGGACCTGCGCCTGCGGGGAAAGTTTTGCTGTTTAAGATCAACTACCACATTAAATACATACAAATAAATGACACAAGAACAGATCACGTACCTGGTTTTCGGGATAGTCATCGTATTGGCTTTGATCTTTGACCTGGGACTGCTGAGTAAAAAAAATAAAGTAGTTACGATCAAACAGGCCCTGTTCCAGACCATTTTCTGGGTAGGACTGTCTATGTGTTTTTTTGCGTTTGTATGGTTTGAAGATGGCCGTACCCTGGCACTGGAATACATCAGTGCCTACCTGATGGAATGGAGCCTGAGTGTAGACAATATCTTCGTATTCATTCTTATCTTTTCATCTTTTGCCGTAAAGGAAAAACATTTTGGGCGGGTATTGCTGCTGGGGATCTTAATGGCCATTGTATTCCGCATCATATTTATTACGGTAGGTGTGGCGTTGGTAGAGCGGTTCCATTTCGTGCTGTATATTTTTGGGGCCTTCCTCCTGTATACGGGTATTAAAATGTTCTCCTCCGGCGAGGGTGCGGAAAAAGATCCCCATGATTATGCTATTTATAAATGGATCAAAAAAGTGATCCCGCTGGTACCACATGACGGAAACGGAAAATTTTCAGTGATCGAAGATGGAAAAAAGAAATACACCATGCTTTTTGTAGTGGTGCTGATGCTGGCCGGGATCGACCTGGTATTTGCGTTAGATTCCATCCCGGCGGTAATGGGTATCTCCAGGCACCCGATGATCATTTATACCTCTAATATTTTTGCAGTACTGGGATTGCGTTCCCTGTTCTTCCTGTTAAGAGGTGCCGTAAATAAATTCGACTACCTGCAACAGGGAATTGCCATTGTACTGGTGTTTATCGGTATAAAAATGCTTTGTGAACACTGGATCAATCAATGGCTCAGTAAACAACAGCAGGTGGGCATTTCCCTGGGTATTATTGTACTGTGTATTGTAGGCAGCATCCTTTTTTCAATTTATAAAAAGAAGAAAGGCGTTCCCGAAGAAACAGAAGATGGCAGTATAAACTTATAACGGTGGCCGGCCAATCCTACACCATCGAAGATATTGCCCGGTTGCTCGGGTTACAGGGCTCCCGGCCGTTTTCAACCGCTGTTGTGGATACCCTGCTGACCGACAGCCGGAAACTGGTTGTGCCAGCTACCTCTTTATTTTTTGCACTGGAGGGCCCCCAGCGGAACGGGCACCTTTTTATTGGAGAATTATATAAGAAAGGCGTTCGCAGTTTTGTGGTGGCCCATCCGGTAGATGAAGGGGCTTATCCGGGTGCGGTATTCCTGCAGGTAAACGATCCGTTGCAGGCGCTGCAGCAGGTAGCCGCGGCGCATCGCAGCCACTATTCCATGGATGTGATCGGTATTACCGGAAGCAACGGTAAAACGGTGGTGAAAGAGTGGCTGTACCAATTGCTGCAGCCCTATAAAAATATCGTAAGAAGTCCCAAAAGCTTTAATTCCCAGCTGGGCGTACCGTTGAGCGTGTGGCAGATGAGCGCCGAAAACAACCTGGCCATTTTTGAAGCGGGCATCAGCCGGCCCGGGGAAATGGAGACACTGGAAACCGTCATAGCGCCCACCATCGGGGTGCTCACCAATATAGGTCCGGCGCATGCTGAGGGCTTTAAAGATGATTCCGAAAAGCTTTCCGAAAAACTAAAACTGTTCAAACATGCCAGGGTCATCATTGCCAATGGCGATGATCCGCTGATCAGCGCCGGCATTAAAGCCAGCCAGGCTGTTTTTTTCTCCTGGGGCAAACAGGTGCATAATGCGGTACAGGTGTTAAACATCCTGGTAGAAGAAGAAGCAACGGTGATCCGGTTAAAGCGGCAGGAGGACGATCCCTTTGAGTTGACTATACCGTTTACTGATCAGGCCTCCATTGAAAATGCGCTTACCTGTGCTACGGTGTTATTATGGCTGGGCATTGCTCCCGCTTTAATCATTAGCGGCATGAAGGGGTTGCAGCCGGTGCATATGCGCATGGAATTCAAACAGGGCATCAACAACTGCATTGTGATCAATGACAGTTATAGTGCGGATCTGAACTCGCTTACGGTAGCCCTGGAGTTCCTGCAGCAACAGGCCGGCGGCAAACGGAAAACGGTGATCCTTTCCGATATTCCCGAAAGCAAAGGGGAGGAACAGCAGCTGTACCACACCATCCGGGAGCTGTTGCGGCGCTATGGTGTGAACCGCCTGATCGGCATTGGTGAAAAAATGCAGGTACAGGCAGGATTGTTTGCGACCGGTGCCGCTGTTCCGGAATGTACTTTTTATGGATCTACGGAAGCGTTTTTAGAGCAGTTTCACAGTACGCAGTACCAGGATGAATACATTCTGGTGAAGGGCGCCCGCAAATTTGGCTTTGAACGAATCGTAAACCAGCTGGAACAAAAAGTGCATGAAACGGTACTGGAGATTAACCTGGATGCGGTAGCGCAAAACCTGAAAATGATCCAGCAGCAACTGAAACCAGGAGTAAAGGTGATGGCCATGGTAAAAGCCTTTGGCTATGGAAGTGGTGCCGCGGAGATAGCCAATGTGGTGCAGTTTCACAAGGCCGACTACCTGGGTGTGGCCTATGCCGATGAGGGGGTAGAGCTCCGGAAGGCAGGCATTTCCATCCCGGTGATGGTGCTGAATACAGAGGCTAATGCCTTTGATGCACTTACGGATTATAACCTGGAACCGGATCTTTTCAGCTTTGAACTGCTGTTGGCTTTTGAACGGCATGTAAAAAACGCCGGGTTAAAACATTATCCCGTACATATTGAAGTAGAAACCGGCATGAACCGCACCGGCTTCGCGGTAAGCGATATGGCCACCCTGGCGGCGTACTTAAAAAACAATGAATGGATACGGGTACAATCCGTTTTTTCGCACCTGGCCGCCAGTGAAGACCAGGTGGAGGATTCGTTTACCTTGCATCAATACGAGTTGTTGATGCAAGCTGTTGGCGTACTGGAAACCGCCATCGGTTATCCGTTTTTGAAACATATTGCCAACACTTCTGCCATATTGCGCTTTCCGCAATTGCAGCTGGATATGGTGCGGCTGGGTATTGGCCTCTATGGTATTTCCGGCAATGAGCGGGTGCCGCTGCAAACCGTGGCCACCTTAAAAACCACCATCTCTCAAATAAAGAAGATCAAAAAAGGCGAAACGGTCAGTTATAACCGCCGGGGCGTTGCCAAAGAAGATTCGGTGATCGCTACCCTGCGTATCGGTTATGCCGATGGTTATTCGCGGCGGCTGGGTAATGGCGTGGGCAAGGTTTGGGTAAACGGGCAACTGGCCCCGGTAATCGGAACGGTTTGTATGGATATGACCATGATCGACATCACGCATATCCTCGGTGTAAAAGAAGGCGATGATGTCATCATTTTTGGAGCGCCCGTTCCGGTGCAGCAACTGGCCCAGTGGATCGGCACCATTCCTTATGAGATCATGACCAGCATTTCGCAGCGTGTAAAGCGGGTATATTATGGCGAAGGGTAATAACCATTAGTTTTTTTGGCCGGGCTGTGGTACAAGTAGCGGCTGTCTTGCGTCGCACACTTGTGCGGCAATACTTCTTTCATCGTTGAGGGAACGGGTGGGACGTGGGTATTACGGCTATTTTGGAAAAGTGAAATACATGTTGCCCTGGTCGACCAGGGCAATAAAAGCACCCACACCCTGGGGTTACTCCATGTTCCACCAGTAGCCCAAGTTCCAAAACAAAAAGCTGCCCTGTATTGAGCTGCTGAAGCGTGCGATCCCGCTTTTAGCGGGACAGGCAGCAAGACTGTTGCCACAAGTACTGAAGCCGGGACAATAAAATTTAAAGGCGATATCCACCCCCCGCCAATGATCTGCTACCAAAACTCAACTTCATCTCTTAATCATTTTCCCTACTTTCGCAGGGGTCTTAAAAAGACCGGAACTTGAACTTCCACTTGCTGTAGCAGAAAATTGCGTGTTGCCGTAACTGAATGCGAAGATTAAATGGTAAAACACCCCCTGCTCCTGCTTTAAAACCGTGTGAATGAACTTGTTTGGAAAACGGGCTATTGTTTTCATATACTGCTTTTGCGCTGTTGCTGCCAGGGGGCAGCAGGTAATGTTGTTGCCGGATCAGCTGGTAACCACGGAAACCGCTTTCCGGGCCGACAGTGCTTTCGGAGCTCGCGGGCGGAAGCCCTTTTTTGAAAAACAGGGCGTGGAGATCGGGTTTGCACCGGCGTTGTTTTTAGCGGCATCCGCCGTTACCTGGGGCGAGAAGAAAAGCATCCGCGAAGTACGCAACCGCTACCTGCCGGGGTTTAAACATACCTTCGATAACTACGCCCAGTACCTGCCAGCAGCCACTACTTTTGGTTTAAAGTTCGCGGGGGTAAAAGGAAGGAACAAGCTGTTGCGCAGTGCCTTTTCCTATGGGGCCAGTATTGCTATTATGGGGGTACTGGTAAACGGAATAAAATATACGGCAAAAGTAGAACGCCCGGATGGTACATCCAGGAACTCATTTCCTTCCGGCCACACGGCAATGGCCTTTACCAATGCCACCTTTATGCATAAAGAATACGGGCTGGTAAATCCTTCTTACAGCATCGCAGGTTATGGCACGGCCACCTTTACCGGCATTGCCCGCGGGCTGAACAACCGCCACTGGTTCCCGGATATCCTTGCCGGGGCCGGCATTGGTATTTTATCAACCCAGCTGGGATATTTTTTTATTGACCGGATCTATAAGAATAAGGGCGATAACTTAAATAGCCTGTCTTATAAACCGGCCAGCCCCAACCCCTCATTCCTGGCCATCAAATGGGGATACGCCAATGCCATGCATAACCTGGCCAAGAACCTGGAGATCAATGCATCTTCCAAGCTGGGTTTTGAAGCCGGACTGGAAGGGGCTTATTTTTTTAACCGGAACTGGGGCATCGGGGGCGATCTTTCATTTACCAGTTTTCCCATCACGGCTTCGGAGATCTATGCGCCCAATGCGGAGGACCCGGCAAACCGGAATGTCAAATTTTTAACGCAGGCAATCGGGGCGGCCAATATAGCTGCCGGTCCTTATTATGCGTTACATTTTACGGATCGCTGGCAGCTGATGCTGAAGGCACATTGCGGGTATTCCATCGGTTCCCGGGGAACCATATCAATAAAGACGGCGGCTGCCGGCAGTGGAGCGGAGCAGGAAATTGCGGCCTACAAGCCCTCCAATACGTTCCGTGTGGGCTCGGGCGGGGCGCTTACCTATAAGCTTAACAGCCGCCTCGGGGTAACGGGTTATGCCGATTATCAATATACCAATCCCGTGTTTAAATATGCCTTTGATGAACATATTGTTGAACTGGAGCCGGGTTTTAGCAATCGTGTACGCATGCGGAACCATATGGATTATGTAGTGCTGGGGGTTAGACTAACTGCTTATTTTTGAGGTAGTTTGCGCATCAAGATGTAAGAATTTTGAATATCGGACGCAGCAGGTAGCAGTGGAGCAGAAGCTCCTGCTGAAATAAAAATACAGGCAGGAACGGAGGTGCAGGATCTGTTTTGCTTTTAAATTTAATATTTTACATTGGATATTTTAAATTCCCCACAGGGGAAACGTATATTTGTTGCCGCATGAAAGCAGGAAAATTAAGCACAGCAATAGGGATCATTCTGTTGGTTTTACTGGTAGACCAGGTGGTGAAGATCTATATAAAAACGCACTATCCCATTGGAGAAGTAACCCGCATTTTCGGAATGAACTGGGCACGGCTGCACTTTATCGAAAACTCGGGTATGGCCTGGGGCTGGAAGTTTGGGAACGAAGCCGGGAAGGTAACGCTTACCCTGTTCCGGCTGGCTGCTGTAATCTTCGGCTCCTTCCTGCTGGTACGGTTTGCCCGGGAAAAATATACCCGCGGGTTCATGGTTTGCGTGGCACTGATTTATGCGGGCGCATTGGGCAACCTGATCGACAGCATGTTCTATGGAATGATCTTCGACAAGGGACTGCACTTTGACCCGGCGTTTGGCGATTATGTGGGCTATGACGGAATCGCCAAAATGGGCGGAAAGGGGTATGCCTCCTTCTTGCACGGAAGCGTGGTAGACATGTTATACTTCCCGATGGTGAAAACCCACTATCCCTCCTGGTTTCCCTGGGTGGGCGGTCAGCCATTTGAATTTTTTGCACCGATCTTTAACATCGCCGATATGGCTATTTCCACGGGGGTAATTGCGCTGCTGGTTTTTCAAAAGAAGTTTTACAGGAAGGTGGACGGTGCGGCTGTTGAGGCCAGTACATCCGGCGGAGCCGTTGTAAACAATGCCGGCAGCGAAACCTCTTCTGCAGAGTAAATATTACGCGTTATGAAAACCGTTCTTTTTGCCTTTGTTCTTGTGGTGGCGTCTTTTGCGGCACAGGGGCAGCAAACATCAAAACTAGCTGCTGCGCCCGATCCGGCTAAAAAGATACAGGTTGTTGAGGCCGCCTGCGGCGAATGCCAGTTTGGAATGGGGGGTAAAAGCTGCGACCTAGCGGTAAAGATCAACGGCAAATCCTATTTTGTTGACGGAACTTCTATTGATGAACACGGCGATGCGCATGCAAAGGAAGGATTTTGCAACCGCATTCGGAAGGCGGAGGTACAGGGTGAGGTGGTGAACGGCCGGTTCAAAGCCAGCTATTTCCGCCTTTTGGAAGACAAAAAGCAGAAAATATCCGGCAAATAGGCGCTTACCGCTGAAAATTATTCCGTATGCCGTGAAAGGCGTTTTTTTACAAAGAGGCTTCCAAATGTTGTAGAAAGGAAAATTAGTGTGTTTGTTATTTTCCTTTTTTGTATAAAAGGAAAATAAGATGGGTTGTTGTTTTCCTTTTTCCTATTTTTGGAAAATAACATATTCTCAGTCCTATGCGCCAATTTCAGGCAGGAAACTATATCCAGCAAGGGTACTACAAAAGCTTTCAGCCAGGTTTTATTAACCGCAGCTGGGAAATAACAGATATGCAATTATTGCAGCTGTTATCCCGGGCCGACCGGCACTTAGGGCGCCTGGATATGTATTCTGAATACGTGAATATTGAACTGTTCATCCGTATGCATATTGCCAAAGAAGCAACCCAATCCTCCAAAATAGAAGGTACCCAAACAAATATAGAAGAAGCATTTTTGCCCAGAGAAGAAATCGATAGTGAAAAGCGTAACGATTGGGAAGAAGTACAAAATTATATTGCGGCAATGAATGAAGCGGTAAAATTGCTGCATGCCCTGCCGTTTTCTTCACGGCTGATCCGGCAAACACATAACGTATTGTTACAGGGCGTTAGGGGAACGCATAAACAGCCGGGCGAATACCGCAGATCTCAAAACTGGATCGGTGGTGCTACGATTAATGATGCAGTCTTTGTACCGCCGGCACAACATACCATTGATGAGTTAATGGGCGACCTGGAAAAATTTGCCAATGATGAGTTGAACCCCTTACCCGACCTGTTAAAGATTGCGCTGATCCATTACCAGTTTGAAACCATTCACCCGTTCCTGGATGGAAACGGAAGGGTTGGGCGCCTGTTAATTACGCTTTACCTGGTAAGCAAGGGTATTTTGAAACAACCGATTTTGTACCTCTCCGATTTTTTTGAACGCAACCGGATGCTCTATTATGATAACCTGATGCGGGTACGTATTCATAACGACATCAATCAATGGTTGAAATTTTTTCTTACCGGCATCATAGAAACGGCAAAAAACGGTGTGGCAACATTTGATGGTATCCTGCAATTGCAAAAAGCGATTGATCAAAAACTGAAGAATGTAGGCGTACGCAGCGGGGACGCATATAAAGTGGTTAATTATATGTATTCGCAACCGGTGGTAAATGCGCAAACGGTAGGGGTTGTCATTGAAAAACAACCGAAGGCTGCCTATAAAATGATTGGGCTGTTGGAAGAGTTAGAGATTGTAAAAGAAATTACCGGCGGACAAAGAGGAAAGCTGTATGCTTTTGAAGGATATCTTCAATTGTTTGAGAGTCATAAGGAGCAATACTGATAAGATAATATAAAGGGAAACCGCCTGTGCTTAAAGGCGGTTTCCCTTTTAAAATCAATAAACCTGTTTTTCGCGCCTCCTGTAAGAGACTTTGCTGCAGTAGGTACTTTTATATTTTTCCTACCATTTTAGCCGGCACTACCCACTCATCAAATTCTTTTTCGGTAAGATAGCCCAGCTTCACGGCCATAGCCTTCAGCGTGGTATTTTCCTTATGTGCTTTCTGGGCAATTTCTGCGGCCTTGTAATACCCGATCTTCGGATTCAGGGCTGTTACCAGCATCAGGGAATTATCCAGGTGCTTTTTAATGTTTTCTTCGATCGGCATCAGTCCTACCGCGCATTTATCATTAAAGGATACACATCCGTCCCCGATCAGGCGGGCGCTATGCAGGAAATTATAGATCATTACCGGTTTAAACACATTCAGCTCAAAATGACCGGTGGCACCGCCAATATTAATGGCTACATCATTGCCCAGTACCTGTGCGGCAATCATGGTGAGGGCCTCGCACTGCGTGGGGTTTACCTTGCCGGGCATAATGGAAGAGCCGGGCTCATTATCCGGGATGAACAGTTCGCCGATGCCGCTGCGCGGGCCGGAAGACAACATGCGGATATCATTGGCAATCTTCATCAGGCTTACCGCTACTGTTTTCAACGCGCCATGAGCCTCCACAATGGCATCATGTGCGGCCAATGCTTCAAACTTGTTCTCTGCGGTTCTAAACGGCAATTTGGTTAGTTTGGCAATTTCATCCGCTACATTTTTTGCATAATCAGGAGGGGTATTGATGCCGGTTCCTACCGCCGTACCGCCCAGTGCCAGTTCGGATAAATGCGGAAGCGTATTCTTTATGGCTTTTAAACCATGATTCAGTTGTGATACATAGCCGCTCAGCTCCTGTCCCAGTGTTAACGGTGTGGCATCCATAAAATGCGTACGGCCGATCTTTACCACCTTCATAAATTGCTTGCTCTTTTTTTGCAGCGTATCCCTTAATTTTTCAATACCCGGGATGGTTACTTCCACCAGGATCTTATAGGCCGCAATATGCATCGCCGTAGGGAACGTATCATTGCTGCTTTGCGATTTATTAACATCATCATTGGGATGCAGTACCTTTTCTTTATCGGTAAGCTGACCGCCACTGAGTACATGGCCCCGGTAGGCGATCACTTCATTTACGTTCATATTGCTTTGCGTACCGCTTCCGGTTTGCCATACCACCAGCGGAAAGCTGTCGTCCAGTTTCCCTTCCAGTATTTCATTACAAACCTTTCCGATCAGGTCCGATTTTTTCTTCGGAAGCACCTTGGCTTTTGCGTTGGTAATGGCCGCTGCTTTTTTCAGGTAGGCAAAGGCCTTAATGATCTCTTTGGGCATCCGGTTAATGTCGGCGGCAATCTTAAAATTGTCAATCGAGCGTTGGGTTTGTGCACCGTAGAGCGCGTCTGCAGGCACTTTTACCTCGCCCATCGTGTCTTTTTCAATTCTGTACTCCATATTCGTTTTTTAAGTTTGAGTTGAGGCTGTATCAAAGTCTCTATTTTGTCATGACGAACTTGTTTCGGCATCTAAAGATGACTGTTCGTCAATAGATCCTGAAACAGGTTCAGAACGACATCATGCTGTAAAGCGACTTTTGATACAGCCACTTGCCGCAAAGGTATTGGTAAATAAAGTTTATTTATCTTCAGCCCGGGTTTAAATATAAAAACGTGCAAAAAAGAAACGCATGAAGAATCGCCTGTTCCGCTCCTGTATCCTTGTGGCTATTTTCCTGTTTCCGGCGCTGCTGTGGGCGCAGGAAAAACTGTATTATTTTATGGACCCCAAAGATTCATTGATTGGGGTGAAGGATGATAAAGGAAGGATTGTGATTCCTCCAAAGGGAGCTTCCATCATGTATTTTGAACCGGATGAACCAATCAAAGATTCACTGATTCATCTTTTTGATTTCGATACAGCCGATACCGGTACAGCCATTTCTTTTGGCAGTATATACAACCGTAAAGGCCAGTTTTTGTACCGCCCCCTGGCTTATGATAATGGTCCGGATTATTTTGAAGAAGGACTGGCGCGCTGTGTGTGGAAGGGGAAAGTGGGGTTTGTAAACGAACAGGGTAAGATCGCCATCCGGCCGCAATGGGATTGGGTTTCGCCGTTCAATTACGGATATGCCTTTGCCTGTAATGGCTGTTACTGGGACCGAAGCAAGGATGCGGAGCATCCGCCCATGGCCTATAAAGAAAATGCAAAGACCTTTTATATCAACCGGGAAGGCAAAAGCGTTCAGCTGATGAAGCAGCGGAAGGCAGAAAAAGACTTGCCCGTGGATGGGGGCTATCTCCCTTACCCTTTTAAATATACCACCGGCGAGCGGAAGATCCTCGATGAAATAGAAGCAATGGAGGTGCTGTCAAAGATCCGGAATGCCAATACCGCAGCGAAAGCGGAAGGCAAGGAAGCCCTGTTGCAGTTTGAGATCGTAGGCCGTCCTTCCGCGCTGTCGCCTTATTATAAGATCCAGGGGTATAGCTATGGAAGTTTTGATAAGGAAGATCCGTTCCTGTTTTACCGGACGTTAACCGGTGATTATTTTCAGGTGGGCTGGGATGGTAAAGACAAAACGCCCTTCGCGCAATGGCTGAAAGAAGCGCTGGAATCCTGTGCGCAATATTTCCGCCAACACCCGGATGCGCCGAATCAATTTGATGTGGGGAAATACCTTGAGAAGTTGTAGGAGCAGCACCTGTTTCAGGTTTAATGTTTAAAGTTTCCAGGTTTGTTACCGTTTAAAATTCAGTGATGGTTCTCTGGTTCCGGAACGTAATCAACTGAAAACTGAAAACTGATCTCTGAAGTCTGAAATCTGATAACTGAAAACTGAATACTAATCGCCGGGGTTTAAGATTTAACGTTTTAGGTTGATTCCGGTTTGTTACCCGATGTCAGATCACCGATCACCAACGTAATCAACTGAAAACTGATAACTGAAGACTGATAACTGAAATCTGAAATCTGCCCCCTCAACTCCCTCTAAACTCCGCCTTCCGCTTTTCCATAAACGCCGTAATGCCCTCCCGGGCATCATTGGTGGCGATCAGTTTGCCAAAGCTTTCGGCCTCTTTTTCATAACCCGTTTTCCCGGGAGCGTCTGCCAGGTTTGCTGCTTCAATACAGGCGGCAATGGCCAGGGAGGCTTTTGTATGCATCACTGCAAGAACAGATCTTGCTTCAGCCAGCAGGCCGGCCTGGGGCACCACCCGGTTTACAAGTCCGTAATTAAAAGCAGTAACCGCATCGATCATGGTTCCTGTAAGCAACAATTCAAGCGCTCTTCCTTTACCAATCAAACGGGTCAGCCGTTGTGTGCCGCCATACCCCGGCAACAAGCCAAGATTTACTTCCGGTTGTCCGAATTTCGCATTTTCGCTGGCGATCCGGAAATGGCAGGCCATCGCCAGCTCGCATCCGCCACCCAGCGCAAAACCATTTACAGCTGCAATAATGGGTTTGGGAGCGTTCTCAATCCGTGCAAAAAGCTGTTGTCCTTTTTGTGCAAGCGCAGTACCAGCCGCAGCATCGAGCCCGGAAAATTCAGCAATATCGGCCCCTGCAACAAAGGCTTTTTCCCCACTGCCGGTAAGGAGCGCGGCTTTCAGGTTGCTGTTGGTAATAAAATCATCGATCACCAGCGCCAGCTCTTCCAGTACGGTCTGGTTCAGCGCATTTAACTTGTCTGGCCGGTTGATGGTAATGGTTAAGACCGCATCTTCCGCAGATGTTAATATTGTCTGATAGTTCATAAAGCTCTTTTTTACAAATCTAAGGGTTAATATTTCAGGTTTTACACGGAATCAGGTTCAATGCAGAGAGCGGGTATTGGCTTGCAAAGATCGTGTTCCGGGTTCGACGTTTAAAGCTTCACGTTGGTCCCGTTTTTGTGCTTGATGAATTTGCTCAAGGCTCAGGTGCTCATTGCTGGTTTCCGGGTATTTCATCAGAATACCGCCGAACGGGAACGGCATCTTCACATCTCTACATTTTCACATCTCCACATTTTCAAATTTTCCCCGTATCTTTTTAATACAGGTTTAAACTTTTTTAAATGTGAAAGGTCAATAATTAAAATACGATGTGATGGCTTCCGATCAGAAAAAAAATCAACATCTTTTATGGCGCGCAGGGTTCGGGCCGGCTGTGGAGCAATTGCAGGACTTGCAGAAATACACACCCAGGGAATATTATACCGCCCTTGTAAAAGCTTCTGCCAAAGCTCCGCAATACATCAATATTGCCAGCGATGATTTATTACAGCTGTATGAATCTTACCTCACGCCGGGAAAACGGGGTATCCTTACGGCCGATGACCGCAGGATCTTAAACCGGAAACAACAGGCCGCTGTAAAGGACCTGAACCTGTACTGGCTAAAGGAAATGATCGCCAGCTCGGCACAGCTACGTGAAAAGATGGCTTATTTCTGGCATGGGCATTTTGCGTGTCGCAACGGAAACCTGTTTTACAACCAGCTTTTTCTGCATACACTGCGAACGCACGCGCTGGGAAATTTCAAAACCCTGCTGAAAGAAGTGTCGCAGTCGGCGGCTATGCTCTACTTTCTCAACAACCAGCAAAATAAAAAAGGCCACCCCAATGAGAATTTTGCACGTGAAGTGATGGAACTGTTTACCTTGGGCCGCGGAAATTATACGGAGAACGATATCAAAGAGGGCGCCCGGGCGTTTACAGGATGGTCCGCAAATCCCCGGGGTGAGTTTGTGTTCAATAAAAAACAGCACGATGATGGTGCCAAGGAATTCCTGGGCCGGAAGGGCAATTTTGACGGGAATGATGTGCTGGATATTATTTTAGAAAAACGGCAAACCGCTACATTCATCACCGAAAAGATCTATCGTTTTTTTGTAAATGACACCATCGACAAAGACCGGGTACAGGTGCTTTCTGATGGCTTTTATAAGGATTATGATATCGGCAAACTGATGGAGCGGATCTTTACATCCGATTGGTTTTATGATGATCAGCATATCGGCGCGCGTATTAAATCGCCCATCGAATTACTGGCCGGCATCCAGCGGATGGTGCCGATGCGGCTGGATAATGATAACGCGCTGATGAACCTGCAACGGATCCTGGGGCAACAGTTATTGTACCCACCCAATGTAGCCGGATGGCCGGGCGGAAAATCCTGGATCGACAGTAGCACCCTGATGATGCGGTTGCGGATTCCGCAGCTGTTTAATGATAAAGACCTGATGAACGTAAAGCCCAAACAGGATGATGATGTGATGATGGGTCGCAAGGCCGACGGGATGGCCAACGTACCGGTAAAACAAACGGCAAAACCCGCTTCTGGCGCGGGATTGATAAATGCGAAGATCGACTGGCCACAGTACATCACTCAATTTGAAAAAGTAAAGCGGGAAGCTATTTTTCCCACCATTGCCGATTACCTGTTCCAGGTGAACAATGCGGGTGTGGACCAGGTGGCTGCCAAATTTGTAGACAGCACTGCCCGGGATGCATACATCCGGTCGGTAACCATTCAGTTAATGAGCACTCCGGAATATCAAATGTGTTAAATCCAACGCCATGAACAAAAAAAGCGCTTCTTTCTTTAATAAAAAACATACAGGCCCCGGTCTGCTGATCAAACGCAAGGAATTTATACAGCTGGGTTCGTTGGCTACCGCTTCGCTGATGATGCCCAAATTCCTGAAAGCCCTGGAAAATCCTGCCGCTGTTCCTGCAGGCAACAAAGTGGTGGTGGTGCTGCAATTGAGCGGCGGTAACGATGGTTTGAACACGGTTATACCGGTGCGCAATGATATCTATTACAAACTGCGGCCGGGCCTGGGTATCCAGCGGGATAAAACCCTGTCTCTTACAGATGAAGTATCACTCCATCCCTCACTTTCTGCCTTGAAGGCGTTGTATGATGAGGGGAATATGGCCATCCTGAACAATGTGGGCTATCCGAACCCGGACCGCTCGCATTTCCGCAGTATGGATATCTGGCATTCGGCCAGTCAAAGCAACGAGTACTGGAACAATGGCTGGATCGGCCGTTACCTGGATGCACAATGCCATGGCTGCGATAAGCCCACGCAGGCGCTGGAAGTAGATGATGTGTTAAGCCTGGCGTTGAAAGGCGAGCAAAATAATGCATTGGCGGTAAAAGATCCGCGCCGGTTGTTTGGTACCTCCAATGAAAAATATTTCCGGGAGATCAATAAAAACCACGGAGGCGATCATCACGATGAAAAGCCGGTGGATTATCTGTATAAAACACTGGCCGAAACGATGTCTTCAGCGGATTATATTTTTAAGCAAAGCCGCATGCATCCTTCATCAGCGTCTTATCCCAATACCGAACTGGGCAGCGGATTGAAAACGATCGCTTCGCTTATTTTCTCCGATATCAATACCAAGGTGTATTATATTTCGCTGGGCAGTTTTGATACGCATGTGGGCCAGGACGGGCAGCAGGGACGGTTGTTCACGCAGATGAGTGAAGCCATTAAAGCGTTTACGGACGATCTCAAAAAGAACGGCCGGATGGAAGATGTGCTGTTGTTTACCTTTTCGGAGTTTGGAAGACGTGTGGCACAGAACGCCAGCAACGGAACCGATCATGGCACGGCCAACAATATGTTCCTGATCAGCGGCGGATTGAAAAAGAAGGGAATCCTGAATGCCATGCCCAACCTCGAAGACCTGAACCAGGGCGATCTCAAATACAATGTTGATTTTAAAAACGTATATGCAACGATCCTTGAAAAATGGCTGGCCGCAGATTCATCAAGGATCCTGAAGGCACGGTATAATACGATGGATTTTATTTAGTTGATTGCTACTGAAGCACAGATTTAATGTACAGCAGTAGCCGCTGCTTTTAATTTAAAAAGGTTCCGGTCTTCCGGGGTTTAGTGGCAAACATAGAAATGATCCGTGAGCACGGCACCCGCTGCTGCTCCGCGTTGCTGCGTGAAATTTAGTGCCTCAGTGGCCAAAATAAAAGAGGCCGCCCGTTTGAGGCAGCCTCCCGTAAAAAGATTTCCCGGATTAAATACTTTCAGCCTTCAGATTTTCCGTTTCTTCATGAACATACTCTTCAAAATCATCCGCCCGGTCTTCAAATCGGCTGGCAACACTGTCTATAAAATCCGCAAACTGATCTTTAAGATCGTTTCCCTTATCTGCAATACGCCTGCGGGTAGCGGTTCCTTTATCCGGGGCATATAAAATACCAACGATGAGGCCAAGGGCAAAACCTGTAACGAGCTTATTCATAATATTTTAACTTTTGGGTTTAAAATTCGGGTTCTAATATAAAGGTACACAAATAACTATGCCAAAAAAAGGATTCCGGCTATTAAATAATGCAGGATACTCAGGATTTCACTGGCGGGAAATATTTTTTAAGATCAATTCCGGCATCCGGGGTGATCAGGATGGTACTGCATTGAAGGGCATCATTTCCGCACCTTTAATCCCGGTAATCCCGCCCGGTAAGCTGTAAAAAAAGTCCTTCAAGCCCATCCTGTCCGTGTTCCCGCTTCAAGGCATCCAGCGTGCCCTGGCTGATGATTGTACCTCCGTCGATAAGGGCTACTTCGGTACACAGGTCTTCGGCTTCTTTTAACTGGTGTGAGGTATAAACGAGTGTAGTGCCTTTTTGATTGATCTCTTTCAGGAACTGAACAATCGCATTGCGCGATTGCACATCCACACCCACGGTGGGTTCATCCAGGAACAGGATGCGGGGATTGTTCATCACACCAATGGCCAGGTTTACCCGGCGCTTCATACCCCCTGAGAATTCTTTCAGCGGTTTGTCCGCCACATGGCTTAAGCCCATCACGCTTAAGAGGTTTGAAATGGCCTCCTTTACCTGCCGGCTGTTTAAGCCGTACCAGGCGCCAAAGAACTCCATATTTTCAGCCGCGCTGAGTTCTTCATAAAACGAAAAATCCTGTGGTACAAACCCGATTATGTTTTTAACAAAAGGACTGCTGGTGCGTACTTCCTTTCCAAATAGCTGTATAGAGCCGTCTGAATAGGGCAGCAGCCCAGTCATCAGGCTCATCAGGGTTGTTTTCCCTGCGCCGTTTGGACCAAATAGCCCAAACCGGCTGCCTTGTTTAACGGTGAGCTGGAGCTGCCGGATGATGAGCCGGGATGCGCCTTTATAGCCATAGTTCAGCGTCCTGATCTGTAAAGCGTCTTCGTTCTGCATGGCTCTTCCGTTTACTGCCCGGGGGTTTCCTGGTTTTTTATTGCGATCTGGTCCAGCACATCGTAAAATTCCTGTCCGTATTTCCGGGTAATGGGTTCTTTCAGGAATTTATATACCGGAACCTGTAACGATGCGCCTAATTTACACGCCGGGCTGCACATTTTTTTCCGGGGCTCATAGTTGAGGCGCTCATAATCACCATGTTTTCCTTTATATGAAATAATAGGGTAAAGGTGACAGCTAATGGGCTTTTTCCAGGGGATTTTGCCTTCATTATACGCCTGTTCAAAAGCGCATTTGATCAGGCCGTCCGGCTCGCGGTAAGCATATACACAGATCTCGTTGTCGCTGGGCAGGGTAGGGGTTACCCACCCGAATTCTTCATCGTATACATATTTTCCCTTTTTTTCGATCTCTGCAATAGCCGGTGCGGGCAGGTAAGGTTTTACAATTTCGTAGTATTCCTCTGTCAGCTTCAATTCTGATTCATCCAGGGGAGCGCCTGCGTCTCCGTCTTCACAGCAGCCGCCCTTGCATTTGGACAGGTCGCATACAAACTGCTTTTCAATTACATCATCGCTGATGAGTTTATTGTCAATAACGATCACTTCAATTTTTTTGCAAAATTAAGCACCCGGAACGGGGTGCGCAGGATTTTATTTGTAAAACGCGGATCAACGTCCGTTAAAGGTATGGTTGATCGTCACTTTTGCTGTTTTTACCCGGTTCTTTTCCGTTTCCATTACTGTAAATTCAAAGTCGCCGGTTCGTACAACATCGCCGGCGCGTGTAAGCTCGCCGGAAAGCTCGTTGATCAGTCCGCCCAGCGATTCACTGTCACCCCTTACTTCATCAAATGTTTCAATGGGTAATTTTAATGCTTTGCACATATCGTGCAGCATGGTGCGTCCCTCAAAAATATAATTATTGTCGTCGATCTTGTTGATCAGCAGGTCTTCATCATCAAATTCATCCTTCACCTCACCTACCACTTCTTCAATGATATCCTCCATGGTAACAATGCCGCTGGTACCGCCGAATTCATCCACCACCACGGCGAAATGGATACGCTTTTTTTGAAAATCGAGCAACAGGTCTTCGATCAGCTTGGTTTCCGGCACAAAATAGGGGGCACGTATTTTGGTATGCCAGTCTTTGATCTCAGATCCGTCATCCAGGTAAGGCACCAGGTCCTTGATGTTTAATACACCGGCAATTTCATCCAGGCTGCTTTTATAAACGGGCAGGCGCGAGTAATGCAGGTCACCTACCTGCCGGATCAGTTCTTCAAAAGGGGTATCATATGCCACGCCGCTTACGTAGAGGCGGTTCCGCATCACTTTTTTTACGGATATCTTTCCAAATTTCACAATCCCCTTCATGATGTTTTTTTCTTCCGGGGTTACCTCATCTGTTTGAATATCGATGGTTTCATCAATTTGCTGGATATTGGTTTCTTCTACTTTATTGGCGCCCACCGTACGGCCAAAGCCGTCGGCCACGGCAACCGTCCACCGGCTGATCCTTCTCAGGGAAAGATAAATCCCTTCAACGATCATGATGAGCACGGGCCATTCAAATGCAAAGCGCAGGTTGTTCTGGGTGGCCCATACGCGTGGAAAAATCTCCACCAGAAAGAGGATGGCAAAAGCGATAATGGCAAATTTCAGGAAAATGCCCCAGGTTGTATCCAGGTATTGCGCCGGCACATAATAGTTAATCAGGTAATTGGCCAGTACGATGGTACAGATGTTGACCAGGGTTTTGGCAATCAGCATGGAAGTAAAAACCTCCTTGGGCTCTTCCAGCAAATTCAGGATCCTTTTTGCGGAGGGTTGCTGCTTGGTTTTTAATACATCAATATCTTTTTCATCCAGCGAAAAAATAGCTGCCTGCGAACCTGCAATAGAAAAAGAGATAATCACCAGCACCACCAGTGCGGCCACCAGCAGTGTTGCGTTCTGTATGCCAACAGGAAGCTGTCCCTGTACAACATCCAAAAAAACAAATACGTCAGATAGGGTTTCCAATATTTCAGTTTTCGTGAAGCAGATCTTTCAAAGGCGGTTCATCCGCCGGTTCATCTTTAGAAAGGGTGCAGATCAAATCCTTCGGGGCCCGTAGTGCCGGTATGTTCATCGGGGGAAGGGATGCCTTCTGTTTTTTTATCCAGCATAATCAGGTTTTCTCCTACCACCTCCGTAACATATTTTTTGGTGCCATCTTTATCCTCCCAACTGCGGGTACGCAGCCGCCCTTCAATATAAACCAGGCTTGCCTTGCGCAGGAATTTCTGAGCCAATTCTGCCAGTCCGCGCCATAATACAACGGTGTGCCATTCGGTTTGCGAAATCAGTTTGCCGGTACGGTCTTTAAAGGTTTCGGTAGTGGCCAGCGGAAACTTTGCCACGGCGATATTGCCTTCCAGTATTTGTACATCCGGGTCTTTTCCTAAATTTCCAATCAGCATAACTCTATTAACGCCTCTCATATGATATATTTTTCCTTATTTTTTTGTTTACGAAGGTTAACCTTAACAAAAACACTGGTATCTTAAAACATCCCGGCTTCTGTAAAATCTAACTAAAATTAATTTTTTTGAACGGATAAACAAAATTAAGAATGAGATTTCAGAAATCAGGAAAATGCCTGTAACGTCACAAACAAAATAAATCCCGGAGGAGGCAACGGTCAGTCATGGATGCCGCTGGTTTTACCGGTTTACGGCAGGCGGCTTATTGCCGGCTTACCGGTTCGTCTATAGCAGGTTCCGTTTCTTTTTCCCGGGAGGTATGCGAACAAAAAGCACCAGCGGCATAAAATCAACATAAAAAAGTATCGGAAACCTTGCATTAGTGGTCATTGCCGGCTTTGTTGAGGTATTGGGTAATGGTTTTTGGAAAGGGAAGGGTGTTTACAGCAGCTGTGTTTACCCAGCTATAGTTTTCAAATAACCTGCTTTTTCCGGCAAGCCGGTAGGAGATGAAGACGGCTTTTATAAGCTGGTGACTGAGTTTTTGGGCGTATACAGGACTGATGGTAACCGTTGTTCCCTTTGGGATCCAGCCTTTTTTGGTTGCCGCGGCAACGATGGTTCCGGAGCTGGTTTCCTCCTCCTTTTCGATCATCGGAAATTCATAGAGGTGCTGCCAGATATCTTTATCAAGCCGTTCTCTTACCGGCAATGTATTCCGGTATTGTGGCAGGAAGAAGTAAAAATAACGGGTTCGTACGGCGGTCTTTTTTATTTTTACCGGCAGCAATGCAACGATATCTTCTTTATAGGCAACGCAGTTATTTTTAAACGGGCATTGTTCACAATCGGGATTTGCGGGTTTGCAAACCGTGGCTCCAAAATCCATGATGGCCTGGTTGTATTCACCAGGGTTTTCTTTATCCAGCAGTTGTTCCGCCAATGTGGTAATGATCTTTTTTCCGGCTGTGGTATCTACCGGTTCCCGGATGCCGAAGATGCGGGCGAGCACCCGGAACACATTGCCGTCGATAACCGCATGGGGAAGATCAAAAGCAAAGGAACTGATAGCCGCTGCCGTATAGGGGCCGATTCCTTTTAATTTCAGGATGTCTTCATAAGTGGCAGGGAACTGTCCGTTTTGTTCCGAACTTAACACACGGGCCGTGTGTATCAGGTTTTTACAGCGGGAATAATAGCCCAGGCCTTCCCAGAGCTTAAATACTTTTTTTTCGTCGGCCCTGGCCAGGTCGTGAATGGTGGGAAAATTGATGACAAAATTTTCGTAATATTTTAGTCCCTGATCTACACGCGTTTGTTGCAAAATAATTTCGCTCAACCAAATTTTATAGGGATCTTTGACCCCCTTCCAGGGCATTTTCCGGTTGTTCTTATTTCGGTTCCAGTCAATTAAATAATGCGAAAAAAGATTATGGATCAATTTTTTATGTGTTAAAAAGTGGATATTGTCAATTAAATTTAGTAAATTACCTTAAAATTTTTCAATTTTATAAAATTTGGATTAATAATTGATTGTAAACTATTTATTAAAGTTTTGCACATTTATTGCAGTAACTTTACGTAACAGTAATCATTAAACTATCTTAATATCAGGAACTATGCGAAAAGCAGACTTAGTAAATAAGATCTCAGACAAAACCGGTATTCCAAAGGTTGATGTGCTTGTTACTTTGGAAACGATGTTTAAGGAAGTGAAGGATACACTTTCTTCCGGAGAAAACATCTACATCAGGGGCTTTGGCAGTTTCATTACCAAAAAGAGGGCTGCTAAGATAGGCCGGAATATTAAAAAGAATGTAGCCGTTCACATTCCGGAGCACTATATTCCTGCCTTTAAGCCCGCAAAAGAGTTTACTGCTGAGGTAAAAAAACTCGTTGAACCTAAACCGGATACCGGTCCGGGTGAGGATGCGGACGATTAGAATTCTTTAAAAAAACTTCGTTTTGTAGCGGATTGCAGTTACCTTTGCCGTCCAATTAAGGACAGTTGAAGAAACCTCAGGTAATAACAATCGCTATAGCGGTGGTGGCAATCGTGCTGCTGCTGGCTTTCGGACGTACCACTCCCAAGGCGGGTCCCAAACCGGCTGCCGAAGCAACGGCGCAGGAGCATGACCATGCCGATCATGAGGCGGCGGCCGGTGGTTTCTCAATTGATACGGTGCTTGCAATGTCTAAGAAAGAGCTTCCTGCCGATCAGGCCTTAAGGCTGGATCTCCTGGAGCAAAGCATCACCCGTGGTGATGTAAAGAAGCAAAAACTGGATGTATATCACCAGTTGGCGCATTTCTGGAAAGACACGGCAAAAGCCTTTATTCCCTATGCCTGGTTTACTGCTGAATCTGCAAGGTTGGAAAATTCCGAAAAAAGTCTCAACTTTGCAGCCCAAATCTTTTTAAACCAGCTATCTCAGGTTGAAAATGCAGAAACACGTCATTGGATGGCTGAGCAGGCAAAAGACTTGTTTGAGAAGGTCTTGTCAGTAAACCCTGCCAATGATTCGGCACAGGTGGGGTTGGGTGCCACCTATCTCTACGGAGGTATTGGTACGCCGATGGAAGGAATTGGAAAAATCAGGGCTGTAGTTGAAAAAGACAGTACTAATGTATATGCGCAAATGACGCTGGCCGCGGCTTCCCTTATGAGTGGTCAAAAACAGAAAGCGCAGGAACGTTTGGAAACTGTTTTGAAATTGCAGCCGCAAAATGTCCAGGCAATCCTTATGCTTGGAGATCTATACGAAAAGGATGGTAATAAAGACCAGGCCATACAGTGGTACTCAAAAGCTGTAAAACTGGTACAAAGAGCGGACATCAAGACAGAGCTGGAAAAGCGGATTGAAGCATTAAAGAAATAACAATATTTAATTAAAGTTCATTTTAAAAAATTTATTGAGTATGCCTTGTGGTAAAAAAAGAAAACGTCATAAAATCGCAACACACAAACGTAAAAAAAGACTGAGAAAGAATCGTCATAAGAAAAGAAAATAGGATAGCGTTTTTCTTTTAAGACATTTGAAATAACAGGTAGTATTCTGTTGATATAGAAATTACCTGTTATTGCTTTTGTATGGACCGGTTTTAAATAATGATGTGAGCATACCCATCCTGTTTGCTGCCATAAAATAATATTTTGCCTCTCATTATTCTGCTAACCGTTTCTTTATAATACTTCAAGATGAGTACTCATGGTGGTTTCTCATGAATAAAGACCTTATTATTAATGCTACCCCAACAGGGGTGGACATAGCGCTACTTGAAAACAATAAACTGGTAGAGCTACATAGTGAAAAAACGGATTCCCGGTTTGCCGTTGGCGATCTTTACCTGGGCAAGGTAAAGAAACTAATGCCCGGCCTAAACGCAGCATTTATTGATCTGGGATACGAAAAGGATGCATTCCTGCACTATACAGACCTGAGCCCCTATGTAAAATCCCTGCTGAAATTTACCCAGCAGGCGATGAACCAGAGCGGCGACCAGGGAATGGATTTTTCAAAATTTGAGATCGAACCGGAAATTATTAAAACCGGTAAGATCACCGAGGTATTGAGCGGCAAGCCACATATCCTGGTTCAGATTTTGAAGGAGCCCATTGCGGCAAAAGGGCCACGGTTGAGCTGCGAGCTTTCGTTGCCCGGCCGGTATATTGTCATTACCCCGTTTAACAATATTGTGGCGGTTTCCAAGAAGATTCATTCTTCCGAGGAACGGAAGCGGCTGCAAAAGATTGTAGAAGCTGTAAAACCCCGCAACTTTGGTGTTATCGTTCGTACAGCTGCAGAAGGAAAAAATACGGCCGAACTGTATGAAGACCTGACCAACCTGGTAACCTCCTGGAAAACGATTGAGCAGAATCTGAAAGGGGCAGTAGCGCCGGCCAAGATCCTGAGTGAGCAGAATAAAACCAACAGCATTTTAAGAGACCTGCTGAATGCGGACTTTAACCGCATTATTGTAAACTCGAAGAATATTTACACCGAAACAAAGCAGTATATCCAGAAGATCGCTCCGGAAAAAGCAGAAATCGTTTCACTTTACCAGAGTCCCGGTGGCATCTTTGACTCGTTTGGCATTACCAAGCAGGTAAAAGCGTCATTCGGAAAAACGGTAAACCTGAACAGCGGCGCTTACCTGATCATTGAGCATACCGAAGCCCTGCATGTTATTGATGTAAACAGCGGTTACAAAAATGTAAGCAACAACCAGGAGCAAAATGCATTGGCAACGAACCTGGAGGCCGCGGAAGAAATATCACGACAGCTGCGGCTGCGGGATATCGGGGGCATCATTGTGGTGGACTTTATCGATATGAAACAGGCCGAGAACAAGCGCACCCTCTATGAAAAAATGGAGGAGTTTATGAAAGCAGACCGCGCACGGCACTCGGTACTTCCCATTTCCAAGTTCGGACTGATGCAGATTACCCGGCAGCGAATGCGCCCGGAGGTAAATATCAATACCCAGGAAATTTGTCCTACCTGCAATGGCACGGGTAAAATTGCTTCATCATTGATCCTGGAGGATGAGATTGAGAAGAACTTGAGCTACCTGATCACGCACAAGCATAAAGACCTGAAGCTGGTAGTGAACCCCATTGTATTTGCGTATCTTACCAAGGGTTTCTGGTTCAACAGCAAGCTTGCCAAATGGAACAAGAAATTCGGACAAAAAATAAAACTGGAACAGAACAGCACATATCAGCTGGTAGAATACCGGTTTTTTAACAGCGAAGAGGAAGAGATTAAGATGTAGAAATTTAAAATATTGAATATAAAATGTAGAAGTACTGATTGGCCTGGAAGGAAGTATGCAGCGTGGCAGTGGGGTCCTTCTTTACTTTTACATTTGAAGGTTGGTATTCTGTATTTTACATTCATGCACCCTGGAATGATAAAGGCCCCCGTTCATCATAGCTATGCATGGTTGGCATACAGTGCCTCCCAAAGACCTTCTGTTGGGCCGAAAAACAGTGCCGGAGCGGCGGTAATGATCTGCCAGAAACCAGCGGCTATTTCGGCTTCAAGCTCACCGGTATCCCAGCCGCAATATCCAATAAATAATTTCAGATCCCGGCTGGCATGAGTGGCCTGGTTGATATGGGCTACCGCCTGTTTAAAATTCCCTCCGGAATAAAGGGCGATATGAACCGGCGTACCGCCCTCTATAAGATCGGGGCGGCGATGTATAAAGAACAGGTGCTCCTGGTCCACCGGGCCGCCTTTATATAAAGGAAACGGGGCACAATGCCGGAACTCCACCAGTTCATTGAATACTCTTGGAAATGGTTTATTCATCACAAAGCCCATGGCACCGGCTGTGTTGTATTCGGTAATCAACAATACGGCCTGCCAGAATTCAGGATCATCCATTGCGGGTGTACTGATCAATACGGTGCCGGAGCTGATATGCATGTTGTCCTTTATGAAATCGATAAAGTAAAGTGGATGACTGTGCGGATGAAGCCGGTGGTGAAGGCCGGCTAGTTTTTATTGATCAGGAACTCGAAGGCCTTTAGCTGGGGCCGGTTAATGGCCCTTAGAATCTTTCTTTTTTTACCGGTAATGCGGTTACGCGTAGCCAATTCGTGGGCGGTACAAAAATTTTCGTCTGTATCCACACATGCGATCACCTTGTGTACAAACTGAACTTCCTGATCAATATACTCGGGTGTACATTCATGCTCTTTCAGTAAGAAGATAATATCGCGGCTATAATCGTTCATTTTGTTGTTCTCAAAAAAAATGTGACATTCACATTTATAAAAATAAGATTTTTTCCGATCCAGTACAAGAATATTTTTATTCGGAAACCACAGGTAAAGAACCGGCAATTCATGAATGCGGAACAGCAAAAGAAAAACATACTGGTGGCTCCGCTTGACTGGGGCTTGGGTCATACAACCAGGTGCATACCAATAATTTATGAACTTATAAAACAAGGTGCACAGGTAATAGCGGCGGGTAATGAAGTGCAGTGCAGGCTGTTGCAACAGGAGTTTCCGCAACTCCGCTATCTCCATCTGGAAGGGTATAATGTGCACTATACGGCTAACCGGAACGGCTTTCTTTTCAACCTGCTCAAACAGGCGCCGCGCATATGGAAAGCGATCCGGCAGGAGCACCGCTGGCTGCAGCATGTAGTACCGGAATATAATATTCACGGGGTGATCAGTGACAACCGTTTTGGATTACACCATACTACGGTACCAACTGTTTTTATTACCCACCAGCTGCGGGTAAAAAATCCGCTGGGGGCGCGGATGGAAGCAATTTCACAACGGATGAATTACCGGTGGATCGAAAAATTTTCCCGTTGCTGGATCCCCGATTATGCGGAGCTTCCTGGCCTTGCCGGAGATCTTTCGCATCCGGCTGTAATGCCTGCTGTTCCTTATGAATACCTGGGACCGCTTTCCCGGATGCAGCCGCAAAAGAAACGATCTGTAGAAGAAACGATCCTGATTCTTTTATCCGGTCCGGAGCCGCAGCGATCGCTTTTTGAGCAGATCGTGTGTATACAACTGCAATCGTTGAAGCGGGCGAGCATACTGGTAAGAGGATTGCCAAAAGGCGGTGGTCCGCTGCTTCCGGAACTGCCGTATACACAGGTGTACGATCATTTGCCGGCAGCAGCGCTCAACCGGCTTATCTGTGATGCCGCGTATATCATCTGCAGAAGCGGCTACAGTTCGGTAATGGATCTGCAGGCAGTGGGCGCGAGGCCCATACTGGTACCAACACCCGGGCAAACGGAGCAGGAATACCTGGCCGAACTGCTGAGTCAGCAACAACGCGCCATATCCAGTTCACAGGAATCCTTTCAGCTGGAAGCATTGCTTGAAAAAGCGCAACAACTTCATGAAACAATACCCTTGGGCAACTCCGCTGCCGTTTTAGAACAGGCCGTGAAGCGTTTTTTAAACGACGGCGCGGGTTCCGTACATAGGGGATAAGCTACGAGGGGGCACATGGGCATCGATCCCTGACGGCCATCCATTTCAACGGTATCAGTCTTTGGGTGAAAACGTTGTAACAAACGTTTTTTTAGCAGCTTCAAAACTGCTCCAGTCGTTCATTGCCACTTCCATTACAGCAATACCACAGGTAGGCAGGCTGTCGATGCCGGCGTGGGTAAGGTCATTTACGAAATTGGTTACACCCGGGTTGTGGGCCACAATGGCCAGCGTTTGAATATTTTCTCCTTCTCTTAACCAGTTGATGGTTTCGGTAATGCCCAGCACATCTGCCAGGTAAAGACTTTCAAAATAACGGATATGATTGCCGGGAATATCCAGCGTTTCGGCGAAGATCCGGGTCGTTTGCATCGTCCGCTCGGAGTTGCTGGAAAAAATCCTGTCGATATGGTATCCTTTCTCCTTAAGCAGCGACGCCATCTTTGCGGCATTGCGCTCCCCCCTGTCGGTCAGTTTCCGTTCGATATCTTTTCCAAAACCCTGCTCGGCCTTTGCATGCCGGATGATGATCAATGTTTTCATGCACCTGTTTTCAAGAATAAAATTTAAAAATCTTTACAAGTTTAAGTAATAATACGGTTCACACAAGCTTCTTTTTGGATGAAAGGCCAGGCCGCACCGAAATGCGGTAAAGGGTTAATAATATCGTGTTTTTAGTACATAATAAAAAAAAATTTTTTGTTAAAGAAATGTTACCTTCAATACGATACTCCCTCATTTTTTTAACTATAAACCTAAAAGCCATATGAAAAGAATGAAAGCCTTTTGCTTGCTACTTATGCTCTTTTGTCCGGTTTTTATGCTGCACAGTTTTGGTCAGACAAAAACCGTCATTGGAACTGTTACGGATGATAAGGGCGGGCCAATTCCGAATGTATCTGTATTATTAAAAGGTTCCACTACCGGTACCGCTACGGATGCCGAAGGAAAATTTTCGATTGCTGCCAAAGCCGGCGATGAACTGGAATTTTCCAGCGTCGGATTTAAAACGGTTACGTTAAAGGCGAATCTTACAGCGCCTATGTCTGTTCAATTGACCGCTGATGTTTCCAGTTTAACAGATGTGGTCGTAATCGGGTACGGAACCGCGCGTAAAAAGGACCTTACCGGGTCAGTAGCGGTTGTTGATATGAAAGAGTTGAAACAACAGCCCGCTGCCAGTCCGCTGGAAGCATTACAGGGCAAAGCCGCCGGGGTGCAGATCGTAAATGACGGATCGCCCGGAGCCACGCCCCAGGTCCGGATCCGGGGTTTTAGTACCATCAGTAATAATGATCCATTATATATAATAGACGGAATGCCCTACCAGGGGAAACTAAGCTGGCTGAATGCCAATGATATTGAAAGCATGCAGGTATTAAAAGACGCGTCTGCTGCTTCTATTTATGGTTCCCGGGCCAACAACGGCGTTGTGATCGTTACCACCAGAAAAGGAAAATCAGGAGCACCCAGGGTGAACCTGGATGTATACTACGGCAGCCAGAATCCCAACCGGGGCCGGTTTCCCAAGTACCTGAACCCCCAGCAGTTTGCGGAATTTTTATACGCCGGGTACAAAAATGCGGGGTTATCCATAGCAAACGATTACTACGGATCGGATCCCAACCATCCTACCTTACCCGAATATTTACTTGCAGGAGGCACCTATGGTCAGAAAATTACTCCGGCGATGGCCGATCCTTCCCGGTATAATTATTCCATGGACGGGAAAACATTTTACCAGATCACCAAGGCCAACCAGACAGGAACAGACTGGTATCGGACCATTACTCAAAATGCGCCTATTCAGAATTACCAGCTTGGGGTAAGCGGAGGCGGAGAAAAAGCGAATTACGCGGTAAGCGGCGGCTATATGAACCAGGAAGGAATTGTGCGGTATACCGGGTTTAAACGCTATACCATTCGCGCCAACACTAATTTTACCGTATTGGACGATCGCCTTCAATTGGGCGAGAACATCCAGTACTCACGCACGCAGAACCAGGGCTTTGCCACCAATGTAAATACTGCCGGAAGCTACATGGGGGAAGGCTCTCCCATCGGCTGGGCCTACAGGATCCAAACCATTATACCGGTATATGATATCATGGGTAATTTTGCGGGTAGCAGGGGTAACCTGCTGGGAAATGCGGAGAACCCGATGGCCGCGCTCTACAGGGCTAAAGATAACGTGAACACTTCCAACCAGTTCTTCGGAAGCGCTTATGCCGATCTTAAGATCCTGGAATCCCTACATCTGAAAACCACTTATGGGGTCCGGTACGAAACCTATAATGGCGTAACCGTAGGCTACCCGAATCCGGAACGTGCCGAAGGCAGTTACAACAACCATACCTTCAGTGAAAACATGGGTTGGGGTACGGACTGGACCTGGTCCAACACCCTTACCTATAAAACGCGCTTTAATGAAAAACATGATCTGACGGCAATGGTTGGTACCGAGGCTGTAAAGGCCTGGGGACGCTACCTGACCGGCTCTGCAAATGGTTATTTCCTGATGGGGGATATGAACTATTATTATATGAATACGGCTACCTCTACTCCCGTTGCCAAAAACAACGATCCGATTACCCAGCCCAATTCGCTGTTTTCTATCTTTGGAAGGGTGGACTACGGTTATCTGGACCGGTACCTGATTTCCGGAACCCTGCGCCGGGACGGATCTTCGCGGTTTGGGCCGAATAACAAGTATGGTAATTTCCCCGCCGTTAGCCTGGCCTGGAGGGTATCTAACGAGGAATTCATGAAAAGCGTCACCTGGATAGATGACCTGAAGCTCCGTGCCGGCTGGGGTGTTACCGGTAACCAGTCGATCCCCGATTTCCAGTACCTGAAGCTGCTGCAGGCTTCTATCAACAGTGCCAACTATCCCATTAATGGCACCGGCCTTTCCAGCGGGGTATGGACGTATAGTTATGATAATCCTGATATTAAATGGGAACAGGCCCAGTCCCTGAACGTGGGGGTAGACTTTTCGCTGGTGCGGCATAAATTAGATGGATCTTTTGACTGGTATAACAAGAAAACGGTAGACATGCTTTATAAGCTGGATCTGCCGGCGCAGGCCATTGGCGGTGGTTCATCACCTTATGTAAACCTGGGAGAAATGAGCAACAAGGGGTTTGAACTGGTATTAAATTATCATTATGCCAGTCCTGCCAATAACAATCCTTTTACGTTTGATGCCGGCGTCAATTTTTCAAGAAACATCAACAAGCTGGTTGCATTAAAAGAGGGGGTTAAAAAAGTAAATATGCTTACCAACCGCTCTGTGATTCCTTCGGTAATCATGGCCGGGCTTCCCTTTGGTGCTTTTTACGGGTATAAGGTAGAAGGGATTTTTAAAACAGACCAGGAAATTTCCGGTGCTGCCAAGCAGACCGGTGCGCATTTAGGAGGATTCCGTTATGCAGATGTATCCGGTCCGGATGGCAAACCGGATGGTATTATTGACGACCAGGACCTCACCTTTATCGGCAGTCCGCATCCAGACTTTATTTATGGCCTGAACCTGAATGCCAGCTATAGCAACTTTGATATTGCGCTTGCATTTAACGGATCCCAGGGAAACAAGATCTTCGATTTTACACGCCTGTACACGGATCTGAGCCTGTTTGACGGTGCTGTAAGTGACCGGATGCTGAATGCCTGGAGCCCTGAAAATCCCAATAGTGATATACCAACACCTTACCGGAACCGGCCTTCTATTGAAATGCTGTCCAACAGCTATTTCGTACAGGATGGCAGCTATTTAAAATTGAAACTCGTGCAGATCGGTTATAATTTCAAACCGGGCGGTGCCTTTAAGGACAAAATCAAAAACCTGCGGTTGTATGTAAGCGGTACAAACCTGTTTACCGTTACTAAATACAGCGGACTGGATCCGGAAGTTACTTCTTCTCCGGGAGTAGGAACTTATACAGCTCCGGGGGTAGACCTGGGGATGTATCCGATGTCGCGCCAGTACCTGGTTGGTTTAAACGTTACATTTTAAACATTGATTTTTTAAATATTATTATATGACAAAGAGATTATATAAAGCAATATTTATCGTTTTCGTTCTTGTCATGGTCTGCTCCTGTGGAAAAGGTTTTTTAGATGCCAAGCCCCAGGGTGCGCTTGCGGAGGCCCAGTTAACGAATACAAAAGGAGTGGAATCGGCCCTTATCGGTGCTTATGGTATTATGAACGGAAATATCAGTGGTACCTGGGGCAACTATTCCAGTGGTCCCAGCCAGTGGCTGTTTGGAGAAGTAGCTGCAGACAATGCACATAAAGGCAGCAACAGTACAGACCAGTCGCCGATGAATGATATTGAACTGCACAAAGTGAACCCATCCAACGACAACCTGCCTACGATGTGGCGGGTGTATTATGAAGGCGTGATCCGTTGCAATACCACACTCAAGCTGCTGAGTGTGGTGCAAAGCGGCGGTGGTGATAAGTTCAGCGATGCACGTGCCACGCAAATTGCTGCAGAAGCCAGGATGCTGCGCGGGCACTATTATTTTTTCCTGGCCAGGGTATTTAAAAACATTCCTTATATCGACGAGACGATGACGGTTCAGCAGGCGGCGCAGGTGAAAAACGATAAGGAGGTTTTCCCGATGATCGAAGCGGATTTTAAAGCGGCTGTGGCCGGCCTGCCCCAGGATTATTCAAAACCGCTGGGCGAAGTTGGCCGGGTAGACAAATATGCTGCAGAGGCGTACCTGGGAAAACTGTATCTCTACCAGAAGAAATATGGAGAAGCGCTAACCCTTTTAAAGGATGTAATTACACATAAACCGGCATTAACAACGCTTGCCTTTGAAGCCAATTTTAATATCAAAACCAAGAACAGCCCCGAAGGAATCCTGGTTTCACAAAGCATTATTAACCCGGACGGAAGCGGGGATAACGCCAATGTGGGTGATATGCTGGCGGGACTTTATGGTAATTCGCCCGGCGGATGCTGCGGATTTTACCAACCCTCGGTAGACCTGGTGAATGCTTTTAAAGTAGGCTCCGACGGATTGCCTTACCTGGATGGTAGCTACCGAACCAATCCTTACAAATCAGACCAGGGGCTGAGCGGCGGAGCGGTGGATGCATATAGTCTGGACACCACCTTAACGTTTGATCCCCGCCTGGATTATACCATTGGCCGCAGGTTGGTACGATACCGCGATTGGGGCGTAGTAGTACCGGGCTGGATCCGTGACCAGCCATTTGGAGGGCCCTTTGTTGCCGTAAAGCAATCGATTAACCAGGCCGATTTTAGCGGAAATGTGGCAAACGGGGCCAATTATCTGAATGCGCAAAATATAAATATCATCCGGCTGTCTGATGTATACCTGATGGCGGCGGAATGCGCCGTGGAAACAGGCGCCCTGGGCGATGCCAAAGATTGGGTAAATGCGGTAAGGACGCGCGCGTCTCAATTGGGCCCGGTGTTAACGGGCTATGGAAACCCAGCGGCCAAATACATGATCAAAACCTATACATCTTTTCCCAGCCAGGATTACGCACGGAATGCGGTCCGGTTTGAACGAAGGCTGGAACTGGCGCTGGAAGGGCACCGGTACTTTGACCTGATACGATGGGGAATAGCAGAAACAGTGTTGAAATCATATATGAATTTTGAAAAGCAATATGTGTCTGCATCCCAACCGGCCGCTTTCACCTACGCTGACTGGGATAAGGGAATGCCCATTCCGCAGGAGCAGATTGACCGGGCGCAGGGGGTGCTTATTCAGAATAAATAAACCATGTATTGCAACCGGTAGCCGGAGTATATATAAACAACCCCCATCAATAATGCATTGGTGGGGGTTTATATATCCGGTGCGGGTGTACGGCAAAATAAGAGCAGGATCATTTACACAAAGGGGGTAAGACGGCTCCGGATAAATTCAGCGGCCGGTTCATGTGATCGGTTTTCAAAACCGGAAATGCAGGCCTGCCGGAAATAAAATGTTATTTTCGTTTACAACAACGATAAAATATTCCATTTGAAAATCATTACCGCAATTCTTTTCTTACTGGGTTTTTCTATCTGCATGTTTACCTGTACAAACCGGTATACTGCCGGTAATGATTCCAGGGGCGCGCAATACGCGGGAGCGGCTAGTTGTGTATCCTGTCACCAGGAAATAGCAGGCAGCTATGCGCATTCCAATCATTTTAAAACATCCTCAAAAACGGATGTGGAATCGGTCAGAAAAATAATCACAACGCTCAATGATACCGTCCGTTTCCCGGGTAACCAGCTAGTACTGCTGGCAACTGCAGATAAAAGACTTATGCAAACCTATATGCGGGATGGAAAACCGGTAACTGCCCAGCCGATGGATCTTGCATTTGGCTCCGGAGAAAAAGCATGGACCTTTGGTTACTGGAAAGATGCGCAACTGTTCCAGTTACCGCTCACGTATCTGTCGGAACTAAAGCGCTGGACGAACAGCCCGGGTTTTCCCGCAGATCATCCCAGTTATGCGCGTCCTATTGTAGGCCGGTGTATGGAATGTCATAGTTCCTATGCGGTGGTTGAAAACAGCCTGGAACAGGGAATGAGCTATGCCCAAAAAATTGATGCGGGTTCCATTATTTATGGCATCGATTGCGAACGCTGTCATGGGCCGGCTGCGCAACACGTGGCGTTTCACCAGGACCATCCACAGGATAAACACCCCCGGTTTATAACCGCCATTAAATCACTAGGCCGGCAACAGCAACTGGATCTTTGTGCTACCTGTCATTCCGGAGATCCGGTAACGCTTAAATCGATCTTTGCTTTTGTACCGGGAGACTCATTGTCTAACTATTATATGTATTACCCGGGCGCTGCCGCCAACCCGGATGCGCACGGTATGCAAATGCAGTCGCTGATGCAGAGCCAGTGTTTTTTGCAGAGCAACCTTACCTGTACCAGTTGTCATGATACTCATAAAAATGAAGGCAGTATACAGGAGGTATTTGTTCAGCGCTGCATGTCCTGCCATTTAAAATCCGATCACGCGGTTACCATGCGCAGCGCAAAGAACGATTGTGTCAGTTGCCATATGCCACTGGAAGCATCGAAAAGCCTGGATTTTAATAACAGCGCGGAACGCAATAATACCAGCTATCGCCTGAGGACCCACCGGATTGCTGTTTATCCGGATCCAAAGTAAAGTAACAAACCTATTGGCGCTGGATGAGCGCTTCGGCCGGTATTAGCTGAGGCACCCGGGCTGGCAACCGTACGACGAGGAACCGGTTGAAAGAATAAAATTTTATGATAGAAGATTTACGCATTAAAGAACCAAATACGCTCGTTAACAGGAATATAATTATTTGCTTTGCGATTTTGGCTGTTTTGGTTTACGTTATGGAGCGTAAGAAATGGGCAAATTTTAAGGAAGAAGGAAAATTGGTTACTGCTAAAGTGGTTGACTACACCCTTGGGAAGAACAACTCGTTGGAAGTTCTTTTTGATTACAATAAGAAAGTGTACAAAAAATATGCATGGACTTCAGTAGAAGCATATAAATGGTCCCGGCTTGTTGGCCACAGTTTCCCGGCGTTGTATACTGAAGACGAAGATGTGATCATGTTGCTGGTGTTCCCGGAAGATTTTAAAAAGTACAACATTAAACCCGATAGCATACCTGTTTGGGTGAGGGACAATTTAATGTATTAGCCTGTTGGGCATTGGGCATAAAAAAAAGCGGCTTTGGACGGCCGCTCTTTTTTTATAAAGCTGTTCAGAGGTTAATACCCTCTTTCATTCTTTCCTTCCATATAATTCATAAAGGCTTGGTTTACCACGCGGTTGCCGCCCGGTGTGGGATAATCGCCGGTAAAGTACCAGTCGCCCAGGTTGTTAGGACAGGCTTTATGCAGGTCTTCAATGCTTTGGAAGATCACCTGTACCGGGATGTTCAAACCGGCCGGGGTAATCATTTCCGCAATCTTTTCGGTGATCTCATCCACCGTGCTGCTCTTGTAAAGTTGTTTTACCACATTTTCGGTATGCAACAGGTTCTGTTCTTTCAGCTCTTTGCAGCGTTGCAGCAATTCATCCAGCAGGGATTCTTTCCCTTTGTCTTTTAGCACATTTACAGCGGCGCTGAAGGCAATAAAATCACCCATTTTGCTCATGTCGATCCCATAGCAATCCGGGTAGCGGATCTGCGGACAGGAAGAAACCACGATGATCTTTTTGGGTTGCAGGCGGGAAAGCATTTTGATGATGCTTTCTTTCAGTGTGGTGCCTCTTACGATGGAGTCGTCAATCACCACAATGGTATCGATACCGGGGCGTACGGTGCCGTAGGTGATGTCGTACACGTGCTGTACCATTTCGTTCCGGCTGGCGTCTTCGGTAATAAAAGTGCGCATCTTTACATCCTTGATTGCTATTTTATCGATCCGGATGCGGCGGTTCACCATCTCGCTCAGCTTTTCTTCATCAAAGTCTTTACCCCAGCTTAGAATGCGTTCTATTTTGATCTTATTCAGGTAGAGCTGCATGCCTTTGTGAAGCCCAAGGAAGGCTACTTCTGCGGTATTGGGAATATAGGAGAAGATGGTATTCTTCAGGTCGAAATCGATGGCTTTTAATACCTGTTCGCTCAGGTTAAAGCCCAGGGCTTTCCGCTCTTTATAGATCTTTTCGTCACTGCCGCGCGAAAAATAAATGCGTTCAAAGCTGCAGGCCTTGCGCTCGCCCGGAGTTACCACTTCTGCAATTTCATATTCCCCGTTTGCGTTCACCATCAGGGCATTGCCGGGCATCAGTTCTTTTACCTCGTTTTCGCCCACGTTAAACGTGGTACGGATGGCGGCGCGTTCGGAGGCTGCCACAATCACCTCATCATTGATATAATAATAGCAGGGGCGGATACCATTCCGGTCCCTGAAAACAAATCCCAGTCCTTCACCGGTTAACCCGCCTACCGCAAATCCTCCATCAAACATGGGGATCACTTCCTGCAGCACACTTTTGATATCTACATTCCCCGGGTTCTTTTTATCGGCTTCAATCAGGTAATGATGAATGATCTCCATCATTGCCGCCAGGTCGCTTTGTTTTTGGAAATTTCCGGGTACGATGTTCAGCTGTTCAAAAAGCTCCTGGGTATTTACCAGGTTAAAGTTACCTGCAAGGGCCAGGTTACGCCCGGGTACCGTATTTCTTTTGATAAAGGGATGACAAAAATCCGCATTGTTCTTGCCTTGTGTGCCATACCGCAGATGCCCCAGCAGCAGTTCGCCCAGGAATTTAATATGCCCTTTCATTAAACCGGGATGCTTCAGTGCGTCCGGGTTATAACGGCAAACCTCATCCACTTCGTCGGCAATATTTTTAAACAAACCGGAGATGGCCTGGGGTTCTGCACTGCGCATCCGGTGCAAAAACGGGTATCCGGGCTCCACATTCAGTTTTACAGCGGCAATACCTGCGCCATCCTGTCCGCGGTTATGTTGTTTCTCCATCAGGAGGTAGAGCTTATTCAGCCCCCACATAACGGTTCCATGCTGTTTTAAGTAGTGGGAGAAGGGTTTGCGGAGCCGGATAAAGGCCAAACCGCACTCGTGCTTTATGGGATCACTCATAACTTTATAAAAAAGAAATGCAAAGTTACGATTTTGAATTTTAAAGATTGCTTAATATAGGTTAATGCACCGGTATTTTTTGGTGCGGAGGGTACGATACCGGTGGCGGCATTTATCCAAAGCGGCTAAACTGCTGCATCTTATGGTTCAGAAGGCAAAAAACGGTTGTTTGTTATTCGTCGATGCCCCTGTTGAGGAAGGCGATAAGGGGTTGCAGGGTCTGGAATGCCTTTACCGTTGTGGATAACAGGGCAGAACCGGTTAACACGGTGTCCTGCAGGTTGGCCAGTGCGGTAAAACTCTTATACTTAAGATATGTGGCAGCGGGGTTGTCCGGCTCGTATCCTTTGGGTACCCGGGAAAGGATTTGCCCCTCTTCCACGGTAAGACCTCCATAGGTATCGCGGAACTTTTTGGATCCCAGGATCTTGTCAAATTCCGGCAGGTTATAATCGATCTCCTGCCTTACCTTGGCCAGTTCGGCGGGCATGGGTTGCCACAGCCCGCCTCCCGTAAAGCTTCCACCGGGTTCGAGGTGGAAATAGTACCCGGCTTTCAGCGATTTTTTCCCTTCTGCATTGATATAAGCACCAAAATTGGTTTTATAAGGCTCTTTGTTTTTAGAAAAGCGCACATCACGGTTGATCCGGAACATACAGTCCTTTGCTTTCAAATGTAAAATGGCGGGCTCTGTTTTGCCGAATGCAGCGATCAGGCTGTCGATAAAGGCAGCAAAATTTTCCCGGGCAGCTTCATATGCTTTCCGGTTTGCGTCAAACCAGGGTTTGTTATTGTTCCGTCTGAGGTCTTCCAGGAACTTTAAAGTGGCTTTCTGGATCATGCCGGTAAAGTTAAGCGATTTCTTTTTTCATTTTAAATTGCTGAAGCATTGCCCAAGCCCCTCTGAAGAAAAGAGCATTTAGGGTTCCATTACTTCAATAGGTTCGGGCGCTTTTGGGTCATGGCCTTATACGCATCCGGCTGATCTGTTTTTACTTTATCCAGTACCACCTTATAAAACAACAGGGGAATGGTAAAAAGCAGGATGAGGATCAGCAATAAGATTTTATAACTATTTTTCATGTTGTAGTTGTCGTTTGTATTTAAGAAATAGTTTATCCAGCTCTTCGGGCGCAATATCCAGCATATTCATGGTCCTGAACAAAAGCGGCAGTTCCTGTTCGATGAACAGGTTTTTCCGGTATTGTTTTGCCTGCTTTATACCACTGGTGCTTATAAAATACCCGATGCCCCTTTTATCGGTAATGATTTCCTGGTTCCTTAAAAACTCATAACTGCGGGCCACCGTATTCGGATTTACGGATAGCTGTACGGCCAGTTCTCGTACGCTGGGAATCTTCTCCTCCTGTTTCCATACAGACAATAGTATCTTTTCGCAGATAAAGTCTACAATTTGCAGGTATATCGGCTGGTTGTTGTTAAAATCCATTATTGTTATTTAGCCTGCGTTTCTTTTAGTTTAAAATAGGTAGCGCAGTAAAACAGCGGTCCCCAGGCAAACATATAAAATGCTCTTAAAATGTTTATCAGGAAACTGTTTTCTATATAAGGTTCTTTGCCATCGGGTGTGTATGGCTCCAAATACGTTCTTTTAAAATCGGGGTGCGAGAACCCCCAATCTGAAATGTTCCAGAATGAGGGAATGGTATTGGCGAACTTCATCAGCAACGTTATGACAGCTGCCGCGGTAATGATGGCAATGAGATAGGCATGTTTTCTGAATTGCAGCGAGCAATAGATGAACCAGCCCTGTACCGCAAGGAAAATCGCCAGGCTGCCCACCACTTTTTCCCGGTAGGTATCCGGGTTACTTCCGGTATAGCCAATGGGCAAAATATGATGGGTGGCCATCCAGCCATAAAGTGCATCGGTAGCCCAAAGCAGGAGGATAAGGGTCAGGTTTGATACGAGCACGGTCTTAGCCAATTCCAGGATGGTTTTTTCAGCTGCGGAAGCCGGAAGCGTTATGTGAAACTGGGCGTTTTCCACAGCTCTGTATTTATGAAATGCATTGATGGAATACAGTGAGCCAAACGCAAAAAGAAAGAACAGGTTTATGGACAACGAATTTTCGGCGCTGTAAGTGCGGTTATTTCCTGAATAGATCTGTAGCAGCAGGACAACATTTATTAACAGGAATAAGGCAATAACGCTGAGGGTATATTGCCGCCGGTGTTCGACCCACTCTTTTTTTAAAAGCAAAGTAAAACGGCGGGTGCTGAATGTTTCGTTCATAATGCAATGTTTTCGGTGTGGTTAAAAAGCGTGTTGATCTGTTCGCGGTTGGCCATTACGGCTTTGTACAGTAACTCAATATCGACCCCCGAAGGATACCCGCTGTCATTTGGAGTGATAGTGGTGCTGCCTTTGAGGCTGTCTTCAGCAAACAGGATTTCCGATTCCGCAGGGGTTCTGCTGTTAAACAACAATTGTTGGGAAATGGCTTCCATAGACTGTGAAAAGATCAGCTGCCCGTTCCGCATAATAGAAACATGGTCCAGCAGGTTGCTGATATCGCTTACCTGGTGGGTACTGATGATGACACATTTTGTATCATCCATATAGCCGGAGAGCAGCTCTTTAAATGCGGATTTTGACAAAATATCCAGCCCATTGGTGGGCTCATCCAGGAGCAGGTAGGGCGTATTCGTAGCCAGGGCAAAACTCAGAAACAGCTTTTTCTGTTGTCCGAAGCTCAGGGCTTCGATGTCATTGTCGTATCCGATATCAAAGGCTGTGAGGTTGCGGATAAATTGCTGCTTGCTAAAATTTTTGTAGAACGGCGATAGCCCGTCTGCGTATTGCGGGATGCTGATGCCGGGGAAAAAAACACTGTCCGGAACAAAAAAAACGGATTGAAGAAAAGACGGAATCCGCTGCTGCGGCTCAATGCCCTGCACGGTTATTTTTCCTGTATCCGGAAACAGCAGTCCGCTCATCAGCCTGAGCAATGTGGTCTTGCCTGCTCCATTGTCTCCCAGTAAGCCGTAGAGCTGCCCGTTATTAAACGTTGTGGTAATTTGTTTGAGAACAACCTGCTTTTTATAAGCAAACGAAACATTTTCCAATGTGACCATATAGCTGTTTTAGTGTATTAGTTAAATAGTACAGTACAAATATAGAATATTGTCATCCATTCCTCCAAATTTATTTTTGACAGGAGCGATGCGGTTATGATGAACGGACAGAGATTAAGTATCTATTAGTTGTTTATATACAAATAAACACGCCTGGTTCACTTAACGGTAACAGGATGATCACGAGAGGGAAGATGGATGTTTTGTACAGCGATCAACAGAAGTGCTTCAATAAAGCCCCTGGTTATTATCCCAGCCGGTACAATAACTTTTTTACCAGCCGGGCATTGGTTACAATGGCCATTAATACCAGCACGCCTGCCAGCAGGAGCACGATCCAGTTGATCAGTGACGACAGCTCCGGCCGATTGAACATGATAAACCGGTGAAAGGCCCATTGCATAAGCTGGGTGCAGATCAATGCCGTTAATACAATGAAAATATACACCGGTACAAACTGGTTGGATACGTTCTTACCCAGCCAGGCCGGCGAATATCCCAGGGTTAATAACAGCTCCAGGTTCTGACGGCTGCGTGCCACAACCAGCTGCAGGTAAAATGAAAACAACATCAGGGCCAGGATCACCACCAGTAGCCCGAAAATACCCAGTCCGCTGAAAATACCCTGTAACACTATCTTATTACGTCCCAGTAATGTTTTATCGCGGTTGATCACATAGTGTTGCGCGTCCAGGTAGCGGATCAGTTGGGGATCATTGACGTCTTTTAATTTCAAAAATAACCTGCTGGCATCCTGGCGGTCTTTTTGCGAAAAGGTTTTGTTGGCCCATTGCAGGAAATTTTTAGGTACCAGCACGGAGTTTACCCGGTCGCTGAAGGCCACAATCCTTCCCGAGAAGGTAAGGGCATTGTCTCTCCCATAACAGGCAATCTGCACGGGAATACCCATTGCAGTTTCTTTTGATAACTGCGGCAGGCCCTGGCCCGGCGCAAAGATGTTGTAGATCTCAAAAAAATCAGACGACAGGATAATCGGGATATGCTGCTCGCCTTCTTTCCAGGTAAAATTGGGCGGCAGGGTATCAATAAAATCATTGTCCAGGGCTTCCAGGAACATATCGGTACTAAAGGGCAGTACATTTCCGGCGCTGAGCTGTACGCGGAAATCGTTGGCCAGCAGGGGCGATACCTCGGCTATAAAGGGCTGCTTTTTTACCGCTTCAATCTCATCTGCATGAAACAGGTTTTTCTCCGGTTGCCCCATGGTTTCATTGGTGATATTTTTGGTTATGGACACAAAATCAAAACCGTCTTTCCGGATGCTGCCCTCTTTTAACAACTGCTGGATATTGATGAACATCTGCACCGAGCACAACAGCAACAATACACCGATACCCAATCCGATATAAGAGAACCAGCGGGATGAGGCATTGGTTCCGGTATACAATAAAGGTTTTATGGGCTTAAATGATAGTGCCACAGGAACAATTTATAAATGATACAAATGAGTTGCCGGGAAGCCGGTGGCTTTTTCAAGCTCGGCAAACAGGACCAGTGCCTTCCGGCCGGCGGTTTCTTCCAATATAAGGTCGATGGCTTTTTGAGCGTTCGCGTGGTCCAGATGGCTGAACGGCTCGTCCATCAGCAATACGCCGAAAGGCTGCAGCAGGGCCCGAATGATGACGGCCCGTTGCTGCTCTCCATAGGAGCAGTTTTTAGCCAGCGCATTCAGCCGGTGGTCTACCCCAAGCCGTTTGGCCATTTCAATGATCCGTTCCTGCGGGTGATAAGGATTGAGCTGGCGTTTGATCTCGAGGTTTTCGAGAATGGTTTGTTCTTCAAAGAGCCGCATGTCCTGAAGGATGATGCTTACATGATCCTTGCGCAGGGCTGCGATGGCTTCCTTGCTGAATTGGCTGAGCGGCTGGCCATCATACAAAATGGAACCGCTGTAGCTTTCCCGCATTTTATAAAGAAAATGGATCAGGGATGTTTTGCCGGTGCCGGAAGGGGCTACAATGTTTACCAGGTCTCCATTGGAAAAGGAGCGCTCCTTTCCCCAGATCTCTGAGGTGGATTTGCGCTCCTCTTCAAAATATACCGGTAATAGATTCTTTATCTCAAGCTTCATGAATGCTTTTGATTAATGAACGGATGACGGCGGGGCCGGAGCTGCCGCTGTATCTGCCGGTGTTGTTATTTCTTCTACATCGATCACATCTTTTTTGGGCGCCGCCTGGTACATCTGATCAACGTATTTATTCAGTTGCTTTAGGGCATTGGTTGTGCCATCGGCAAGGTTTACCTCTACTTTGCTGAACACTTCCCCGCCTTTGATATCGGAATGCATGGTAACGGTTTTCCAGAAATTGGCAGAAACTTCCAGGTTCTTTTTATAGGTCGAATCCTTTTTACTGTTGGTTATAACGGTGTTGAAAATTTTCTGCAGGTTCACATATCCTCCCATGCTGTGGCCGGTAAAGGACTGTGCGTAGGCTGGTTTTTTACCGCCGGCAAGAAAGGCATCCACGTCCGCATCAGAGCCCCCGAGAGCGAACCATTTGTCTGTAAGTTTGCTTTTTATACGCTCCAGGGTGCTATCCTTTACCGGCATTTCCTTGTCGATCGTTTTCTTAAATGCGTCGATCAGTTTCTGGAAGCTGGTTTTATCGCCTACCGAAGATCCAAACACAAAGTCAAACCGGGTATCGTCTTTTTCATAAGGGATGGTTTCTCCATTGTCCAGTGTAATGGCGGTTGGCGTTCCTGTTACGGTAACGTTTGACAGCGCAAAGGATTGGGTGCCGCCATTGGCCTTGGTAAAGTCATCAATGGTGATGCCCAGCTGGGCCAGTCCGGCATTTGCAATACCGTCAAACCCCAGCATCTTGATCAGATCTTTTATGTAGGACGGCGCATAGCTCATGCTGAATGCCGCCAGTACATCCTGCTCCGGAAGATGGCTGATCGTTTCATCCGTAATGTTGCTGCCGCTGTTTTTCTTTAACAGGGCGGTCATTTCCTTTCCATAATAGTTCTTTACATCAGCGGTAATTTTACCATTATCAAAATTGGCCTTGCCCGCGGTGATGGCACCGTCCAATAATGCGTTGAATTTCATCATTGCCATAATGCCGCCGGCTAACCCGCTGTAAAGATTTCCACTGTTCACCCAAAAATGCATATCAGCTTTGTCGCCAATAAGGTCTGCAAAGCGTTTATCACTGTCCAGTAATGCGCTGCCCTTTAACTGGAAGGTGTTTTTGGCAAAGAGTTTCAGGCTGTCTACAGGGTATTTTTCAACACTTCCGCCAAAACCGCTGCGGTTGCCGGGAAATCCTTTACTAACACCGGATGCATCAATAATGGCGATGAAGCGTTTATCGTTAAAGTACACCACGGCATTGTCATTGTCCGGAGACTTTACGAAGCTGTATTCGCCGTCTTTTTCAACCTTTACCTTTCCTTTACCACCTTCTTCAATTACTTTGGAAAATTTGGCGGCGTCTTTCAGGTCTCCTTCAAATGCCACGTATCCATTGCTGCTGTTCCGTTTTAAAAAGAATACCAGGCTGCCTTTCGGATCAATACCGGAGGTTTCGGGGTCATTGAGCAGTTGTTTTCCCAGTGAATCGGTTGTTTGATTGATGGCCGCCGTAAACCAGGAGGTTTGTTTTATTTCTGCCCAGGTCAGCTTGGAGGAAAGCGATGCCAGATCGACATGGAACGCCATACCGGCATCATTCGGGATGAGCAGGCCGGTTTTGCCTCCTTTGTTACAGGCAGTAAAAATAAGCGCAAGGCAAAAGCTCAAAATAAGCAAGCCCTTGTTTTTCACGTTTGTCATGTTATATTGGTTTTTTGTTTTTTAAATCCGAACCGGCAGCTGTTCAGCATTCCCTATTGCCCGTTCACGCTCCCGCTATCAAAACTATAATTCCTCAAACCGGTAAAGGTCACCTGTTCCTGAACACCGGATTGTAAGTTTTTTATTACAATGATTTCCGCTTCCAGCTCCTGGCTGCCCAGTATGGCTACATAAGGAATGCCTTTTTTTTCCGCGTACTTAAACTGTTTATCAAACTTTACGGTTTCATGAAACAGCTCACAGGCAATTCCCCCGGCCCGGAGTTCCTGCATCAGTTCAAATGCCTTTGCGGCCTCCGCGGCGCCTAAATTAAAGAACAACAACCGTGTACCGCTGTATACATCGGCAGGAAACAGGTTTAACTCGGTAAGCACATCATAAATACGGTCAACCCCAAAGGAAATGCCCACGCCGGGCACATTGGGCACGCCAAACAGACCGGTAAGATCGTCGTAGCGCCCGCCGCCGCCAATGCTGCCTATCTGTACGCCCAGGGCTTTTACTTCAAAAATGGTTCCGGTATAATAATTAAGCCCGCGGGCCAGGGTAAGGTCGATCGAAATTTGAGATTTGGGCCCCGAAGCTTCGGAGGCAATTTGAGATCTTTCTATAATGTATTCCAGCTCCTGAATGCCCTCCTGTCCGTTGCTGTTATCGGTGAATATCGTTTTCAGCAGGGCCAGCTTCTCTTCGTTGGTGCCGCTGATTTCAAGGAATTGTTGAATGAGGTGGATCTGATCGTTTGAAAGCCCTCTTGCGGCCAGCTCTTCTTTTACTTTCTCAATGCCGATCTTGTCCAGCTTGTCAATGGCAATAGCGATGTCGATCATTTTTTCGGCTCCGCCGCATTGGGCTGCCAGCGCGGAAAGGATCTTCCGGTTATTGATCCGTATTTCCACAGGAAGTTCCAGTTTTTGAAAAACGGTGGCATAAATGGACGCCAGCTCCAGTTCATTGACCAGGGAACGGCTGCCCACCACATCGGCATCACATTGGTAAAACTCCCGGTACCGGCCTTTCTGAGGCCGGTCTGCCCGCCACACCGGCTGCAACTGGTAGCGTTTAAACGGCAGTGTCAGCTGGTTATAATTCATGGCTACATAGCGGGCAAAGGGAATGGTAAGGTCGTAGCGCAGTGCACGTTCGGTAATATCCTTGCTGGACCGGCCAGTCATCACTTTTTCAAAACCGGCCCTGATCTTATCGGCCTTGGCTTCATTGTCGAGCCCGTTGTTCAGGATCTTAAAAATCAGTTTATCGCCTTCCTCCCCGTATTTTCCCATCAGGGTGTCCAGGTTCTCCATGGCCGGGGTTTCCAGCGGTTGAAACCCGTACAGCTCAAAAACTGCTTTTATCGTATTAAAAATATAGTTGCGTTTGCGTACCGTTGCGGCGTCAAAATCTCTTGTTCCTTGTGGTAGGGATGGCTTGCTCACACTTGCAAATTGAATTTGTTATTTGAAATTTATTACCTGATATTTTTCAATGATGGCCTCAGCAGCCTTGTCCAGCATATCATACACTTCGTGGTAGCCCGGTTCGGTGCCATACCAGGGATCGGGAACGTCCCGGTTTTTGCCGGGTTCCAATTCGTCCATAATGAGTGCTACTTTGGAAGCATCAAACCGGTTGCGGGCGATGTATTTTATTTCATCGATCACGTCTCCGGCCATAGCATATATTTTATCGAACCGGTCAAAATCTTCCGGTACAAAATCCCGGGCCCGTTGACCCGAAATGTCAATTCCGTGCAGGGTGGCTACTTTTTGCGACAGGCGATGTGGTGTTTCTCCGGTGTGGTAACCATTGGTTCCGGCGCTGTCTACCAGCCAGTCCAACCCCCGTTCCGCAGCTTTTTTTTGTAAAATCCCCTCAGCCAGCGGGCTTCTGCAAATATTGCCCAGGCATACCATTAAAATCTTCATGCCGCAAAGATAGCCATCGTTTTGGTTTTTATTTTGCCGGTTTGAGCAGCTGCATCACAATTTCAGGGTATCTGGAAGATTATGCAGTTACCCTGTTTCCGGTAAATAACAAAACCCCCGTTTGGGGGCTTTGCCCGGGTATGGATGTACCCGGAGGGTTGGCGGGTTTTATGTATTAAAATTTGCCGGAAAATTTTCCGCTGTTTTAATTGATATTGGTATTGGCGGTTTTGGAGGTATAGGCTTCCTTGTTGGTGCTGGTAATATAGCTGCACTGTTTTATTTTAACTGGAGAGGCAACAGTGATTTTAAGAAAAAGCGTATAATACATATGGCAACGGTTGATTTGAAAAGCGGACCACTCAAACAGGATGCGGGTGCATTTAAGCTCGGCAGCAGGGAAAAAAAGGTATTTGACGTTTTTGATTGAGGGGCTGGAATACAAGGAGATAAGGCATCAAATGAATGTAAGTCCCCATACCATCCGCAATCATATTGCCAATATATACCGGCAGTTGCATGTAACTTCCAAGGCGCAAGCCATAAGGGTATTTAGGAGCGGGAAGTAAGAAGGCCAATCCGTTTTGACAGATTGAAACAGGCGGAAAGTCAAAACCGGCGTATCTTTGCCGGATGAACACAAAGCAGCAGAATATCCGTACCCTCAGCCTTACAGAACTGGAGGATTATTTTTTATCCATCGGGGAGAAAAAATTCCGGGCCCGGCAGGTGTATGACTGGCTGTGGCTGAAGCCGGTACAAAGCTTTGAGGCCATGAGCAATATCAGTAAAGAGCTGCGCCAGAAATTGCAACACACCTTTCAGTTTCCGGCCCTGGGCATTGATATGACACAACATTCTGAAGACGGTACCATAAAAACCCGTTTTAAAACGGTGGAAGGGCACCTCACCGAAGGTGTGCTCATTCCTACGGATGAACGCAAGACCGCCTGCGTAAGCTCCCAGATCGGCTGCAGCTTAAGCTGTAAGTTCTGTGCCACCGGGTATATTGAACGGAAGCGGAACCTGAGTTTTGATGAGATCTTTGATGAAGTGGCCCTGATCAATCAGCAGTCGCTGGAAGTATATGATAAAAAACTCACCAATATTGTTTTTATGGGAATGGGTGAGCCGTTGCTGAATTACCGCAATGTGCTGAAGGCGATTGAAAAAATTACATCGCCGGATGCATTGGGCATGAGCCCCCGGAGGATCACCGTTTCCACAGCCGGCGTTGCCAAACAGATCCGGCAGCTGGGTGATGACCAGGTAAAATTTAAACTGGCCCTGTCGCTGCATGCGGCTAATGATAAAAAACGGCATGAGATCATGCCCATCAACGACAGTAACAATATCCAGTCGCTGATTGAAGCACTCAATTATTTTTACAAGCAAACAAAGAACGAAATCACGTTCGAATACATCCTCTTCAATAATTTCAATGATTCCCTGGAAGATGCCGATGAGCTGATCAAGATCTACCGGCAGGTACCGGCAGACCTCGTGAACCTGATCGAATACAACCCCATCGCGTTTGCACGATTTACCAAACCTTCCGAAGAAAAGGTGGATGCTTTTATGCATTATCTCGAAAAAAATAAGGTGAACGCCCGCCTGCGGCGCAGCCGGGGCAAGGATATAGATGCGGCCTGCGGCCAGCTTGCCAATAAAGGCAACTAGGGGATCATATCCATATACCGGTAGCAGCCCCGCGTTAGGCGCGGCTATACGCAGCTATTGTAACAGATTCCTGTAACCGGATAAACTGCTCCTGTAACTGCCGTGTTAAGGGGCCGGCTGTTCCGCTGCCGATCCGGACGCCGTCAATTTCCGTTACCGGCAAAATGCGCTTGGTGGTGCTGGTCATAAAAACTTCTGCCGCCGTTTTCAATTCACTTACGGATATATCACGGGTTTCCACGGGCAGCAAGGTACCGGCAAACGACAGTATTTTTTTCCGGGTAATGCCGGCTAACACGTTATGCGCCGGTGTAACCAGGGTTCCCCCATGAGTTATGATAAAAACATTGGCCCGGGGAAATTCGGAAATAATGTCGTTCTGTACATACAATACATCGTCCAGGCCCTTTTCCGTTAACTGCTTTTGCAGCCAGATTCCCATCAGGTAATTGATGGATTTTACGGCAGGCAGGTCTCTTTGATAGGTATAGGTCATAATGCGGATGCCGCTTTCAAACCTGGCCATGTCCGGCAGTTGCAACGGCTGTTGCTGCAGGATCAGATTTCCCTGCACCGGTGTATAGCTGTCCGGCGAATAGCCGCCCGTAGCAATCATGCGGATGCCGCTTTCAGGCAGATTGTTTTTTTTGATCAGTTCAGCAATGATCTCACGCACCTGGGAACGGGTGTGGGGGATGGTAATGAAAAGCGTTTGTGCAGAATGAAAGAACCGGTCCAGGTAATCTTCCAGGAAAAGCGGAACATGATCAACGGTTCTGAAATAATCAAAAACGGCATAACCCCGTTGCAGGGCCAGATCACCCGTTTGAAGTGTGGCTTTTTCTTCCGGTTCAAAAGCATTGTTTACAAAAGTCCATCTCATGGCTGGTATCGGTTGTATTTTTTTAAAATTGAAATAACGGTTTCCCGGGGTAATGCATCTACTTTATGATCCTTGTACCCCGTCATGGTGGCTGCTGCAAATAAGGAATGAATAATGGCTTCTTCCGTGGCTTCTATCGCCGCCAGGAAAAGTGGAGAGCTGTCATCATTAAAAAGGGTTTGCGTTGTATAAAGCGGTTCTTTTGGTGCATGCGGAATCCGCAATCCCGGGTTGGTGGAGAAGGCAATTACATAATCACCGCTGCCGTTACTGGCAATACCACCCGTTTTCGCCAGTCCCATAAAGGCCCGTTTGGCCAGTCGCTCCAGGTTGCGGGCATCCAGCGGCGCGTCAGTAGCTACCACTATCATACAACTTCCATCCACCGGATGATTGAGCTGATCCTTTAAAAAGTATTTGCCCAGCTCTTTTCCAACGGGCACGCCTGCAATTTCCAGTACACCTCCAAAATTTGTTTGCACCAGCACGCCAACGGCGTATCCTCCCGAAGCTTTGGGAAGTACCCTGGAGGCTGAGCCGATACCGCCTTTAAATCCAAAACAAACAGTGCCCGTACCGGCACCAACGTTGCCCTGGGCTACGTTCCCGGAGGCGGAGTGCTGAATGGCTTCCAGGATATCTTTTTCGGTTACATGCCGGCCCCGGATATCATTCAAATAGCCATCGTTGGTTTCGCCTACCACAACGTTCACACTCTGTACCTGCTGGTTTTCTTTTTGTGCAAGGGTATAGCTGATGCCTGCATTGATACCGGCGGCCACATTGAGGGTATTGGTGAGTATCACCGGGCTTTCCAGTGTTCCCAGTTCCCGAACCTGGGTAATGCCGGCCAATTTTCCAAAACCGTTACCCACGTAAATGGCGGCCGGCACTTTTTCCTGGAAAAGGTTTCCGCCGTGTGGCAATATAACCGTGGCCCCCGTTCGTACATCGGCTCCGCTGATGAGGGTTTTGTGCCCCACTTTTACGCCCGCCACATCCGTGATGGCGTTATAGGTTCCGCGGGGCAGCACGCCGATCCGCACAGGCACTGCAGGTACGGCCTGCTGTGCTGCAATGCCGGTAGCACACAAAATGCCGGTAAGCACCAGCATACCAAAACAGCATAAACGCTTCATAGGAAATAAATATAGGCAATATCCTGAATGCGCCGTTTTGAAAATTATGGAAAAGCTGCGTATGCTCATAAAATGCGTGTGGCTATGCAGCGGAAGCGTAAGCCGGCAAATATTCCGGAGTTATGGAATTATATGAAGACCGTTTAGTAGATTCAGCATAGGCATACAAATCATTGGACCCGGCAGGTGTCACAACAACAGGGTACTGTATTCCCGGTAAGATACAGTCGTTATCTCACCCGGCATCGATTAAAAAGCATCCATCCCGGCTGCAATAAAACGGATGGTACAGCAATACGCAGGGAACGCCTTATTTTTTATCATTCCCTTCGGGATGTTCCACATGTCCTTTCTTATCCCCCATCTTATCAATGGTTTCTTTTCCCCGTTGTAACAGGGAGGATACCGGTCCTTCCATATCTTCCTGCGGATCCCCTTCGTGTTTAGGATGCTCTTTTAAATCCTCTTTTTTGTTCTTGTTATGTTCGTCTTGCGGATTCATCATCGTTTCTTTTAGAGGCTTCATTTTTACTACTACAAGTTACCAAAAAAGAGCGATATTTTTTTCGGTGTAAGGAAAGCGCCGCCTAAAAGATCATTGGTTTCCATGCAGAATCCTTCAAATTTAGCTACCTTTAACTTTTAATATAGATTTCAGATCAATGAATTTTTTGCTAAAAGTGCTTATAACGGGCCTCATCGCATACTTACTTCCTGCTATATTGCCGGGCGTAAAAGTGGCAGACATCAAAACCGCGGCGCTGTTTGCCCTGGTGCTGGCCTTGCTGAATGCTATTGTGAAGCCTGTACTGGTGATCCTTACAATTCCGGTTACATTGGTTACGCTGGGGCTTTTTTTGCTGGTGATTAATGCCTTTATGGTATTGATCGCAGCCAACTTTTTTAAAGGGGTGGAAGTAAACGGATTTTGGTGGGCGTTGATATTCAGTATTTTGCTTTCTCTTGGTTCTTCCGTGTTATATTCACTGGTTGGAGGCGGCAAAAATTAAGATATTTTATTTGGAAAAAATGGTTTAGCGCTGTAAATTAGCAGCTAGTCAAAACATTAATCAAAAGTCCTGATGTTTCTACATCAGGGCTTTTTTTTATTGATTATTGCAGGCTTTGCAAATGCCTTTAACCACTACTTCAACCTGTTGTATCGTATAGTCCCGGGGCAGTTTTACCGTTGGTGTTACCACGTTATCCAGGCAAAAAGTGTTGCCGCAGCGGGTACACACCAGGTGCACATGATGATCGTGATGGTGGCCCTCTCCGCATTCGTCTTTACACAGTGCATACTTAATACTGTTGTCGGATGTTGGAATGGTGTGGATGATGCCTTTATCTACAAAGGATTGAAGCGTGCGGTAAACCGTTACCCGGTCAAAATGACTATGGGTGTTTTTTTCAATATCCGCGTGTGCCAGTGCGCCATTGCTGTTCAGGAACAAGGACAGGATCTTCCGGCGGCCCTCCGTTACACTTAAATTGTTTTGTTTTAAGATCTGAACAATGCTATCCATATCTAAAATTAATTAATTTTTTGATGTTGTCTTCAGCTCGTCTGCGATATCAGCGATCAGGCGGTTGATCTCCTTCTGTTTCAAACCATCATAAATTTTCAGCACATTTCCTTTCCGGTCTACCAGCGCCCAGAACTGGGTATGCAAGAAATCATCTTCGTTCGAGTTGAAATAGTTTTTGGGATCATCGATCGTATAGCTCAGTCGCGCCATTTTATAAAGGCTATCCTTGCGGCCGGTTAAAAACACCCATTGCCGGGTATCCACGTTCATCGAATCGGCATAATGTTTTAGCTGGGTGGCAGAATCACGCTCCGGGTCGCAGGTATGCGATACAATCAGGAAGCCCGGGGTTCCCTTGTATTTTTGATACACCTGCTTCATGTTATCATTCATCATCGGGCAAATGCCCGGACAGGTAGTGTAAAAATATTCAGCTACATATACGTTGCCTTCCACATCCTTATTGGAAAACGGCTTTCCATCCTGGTCCGTAAAGGTAAACTGGCCCACCTTGCTCACGGGTTCCAGCTTGCGGTCGTTAAAACCGGGGATAAAATAAACCGCTGTTAAATAAAACGCTATGGATAGCAGCACAAAAAAGGAAGTATAAAAAATAGCTTTTTTTGACATTATTGAAAATTGAAGTGCAAAGTTATTCCAACAGTTTAACAATTAACGCCCGAAAACGTTTATTCCTGAAGAAGGAATGCAAATATTTGCAACAATGTTTCTTTTTTTATAATTTTGCAACATGCGGTCAAAAATTAATTGGGATGCCCTGGGTATTTCTGCTTCGGTAATTTGTGCCATTCATTGTGCAGTTTTGCCGTTGTTTATGGCAAGTCTTCCGCTTTTTGGGGTCAATATCATTGAAAATATGGCTTTTGAACTGGGGATGATCGCCCTTGCCTTTGTTATTGGTGTGTATTCGCTGCGGCATGGCTATAAGCTTCATCATCATAAAAAGCTGCCGCTGGTGCTGTTTGCAACGGGTATTTTCTTCCTGGTGCTGAAGCAGGTATATCTTCAATATCATGCGCTGTTATTGATTCCTGCGGTCGTTTTTATCATATCGGCACATATCGTCAACTACCGGTACTGCCGGAGCCATAACCACGCCCATGCCGATGATTGTGACCATGATCATTATTAGGGGTGCGCCATCAGCGGTCTGCCGTCAGGTTTGAGGCTTGAATGCTCAAACAACGACCATCTTAAATAAACAGTGCCGGTATTGCTCCGGGTATGATAACTTTGAATGGATTCAACGGTTAATGCATTCAAAGGGTTATGAAAAAATACAGTTTTCTTATTGCATTGTGTATCGCATTTACGGGCGTTCAGGCACAGCCGGGCGATGTACAGAAAATACAGGCGGTAATGGAACGGCAAACCACGGCCTGGAACCAGGGAAACCTGGAAGCATTTATGGATACGTACTGGAAAAATGATTCCCTGTTATTTGTAGGCAAGAAGGGGGTTACCTATGGCTGGCAGCCCACACTCGATCATTACCGGAAAGCCTATCCTTCAAAGGACGAAATGGGGCAGCTGAAATTTACACTGCTGAAAATACAAGCCCTGGGACCAGGTTTTTACAATGTAGTGGGGAAATGGCAACTTTTCCGGAAAATGGGCGACCTTGACGGTCATTTTACCCTGATTTTTAAGAAGATCGCAGGACACTGGAAGATCATCCAGGATCATAGCAGCTAATTATTTCACTTCTTCAAAATCGATATACTCACCCAGTTTTGATGGTTTCTTTTGGGAAGGCGGTGGTGTTTGGGAAGCGGTTCCGCTTTGCTGCGTAGCTGCTTCCGGCTGCTGGAATTGTTGTTTCATCTGGGAGAATTGTTTTTTAATCTGGCGGGTAGTACGGTATACCGGCAACACCACTTTTACAATGAGGTTGTACAGGAAAAAAAACAATAAGGCGTATAAGATAACAGACATGTGCTAAAATATGTACTAAATTACACAGAAATAACGCTGTAGCCGTAAAATTGTTGTGGAAGGGCGGCTTTTTAGACAATTCCCGCAGTGGCAGCAGGTATTCCTGTTGCTTTATTGAGAAAATACCTTTAAAAACTTCGCTTTTTGCTGCAATTGTCTTAATTTTGCGGCAGAAAAGGAGACAGAGGGAACGGAGGCGTTCCCTTCTTCTTTTTTCAGAAATATGGATAAGGAGGCAATAATTCAAAATTTACAGGAAAAAGTAGTTGCGTTGCTGGTGGGAAACCCGTCTCATTTTTTAGTAGACATCCGCATAAAGCCTACCAATAACTTTAAGATATTTATTGATGGTGACAATGGGGTGGGGATTGATGACCTGGTAAAATACAACCGGGCATTGTATAAACAGATTGAAGAAGAAGGTTTGTTCCCCGACGGCGATTTTTCCCTGGAGATATCATCTCCCGGACTGGATGAGCCGTTAAAATTACACCGGCAGTATATAAAAAATACCGGTCGTAATGTGGAAGTGTTGCAACTGGACGGCCAAAAAACAGAAGGAACGCTGGTATCTGTAAACGATGAAGCTATTGTGGTGGAAACCACCAGCGGGCGCGGCAAAAAGATGGAAAAGACAGCGCACACTATTTTATTGGAAACAATTAAAACAACAAAAATTCAAATTAAATTTTAAAAGTAACAGCTCAGGGGCTGTGATTTCACTAAGGTAAATCGTACTTCACTATGGCAAGTATTAATTTAATTGAGGCATTCCAGGATTTTAAAGATGCAGAAAATATAGATCGTCCTACAATGATGAAAGTTGTTGAGGATGTATTTAAAACATTGCTCCGTAAAAAATACGGCAGCGATGAAAACTTTGATGTGATCGTGAACGCGGAGAAAGGAGACCTGGAAATCGTAAGGCACCGTACCATTGTGGAAGACGGAGAGGTAGAAGATCCGTTGGCCCAGGTGGCCTATTCGGAGGCCGTGAAACTGGAGCCGGACTATGAAGTGGGTGAAGACCTGTACGAAGAAATCGATCTGATCGACTTTGGCCGCAGGGCCATCCTGGCTGCCAAACAAACACTGGCCGGCCGGATCAGCGATCTGAAGAAAAATGTGTTGGCAAAGAAGTATGAAGACCGGATTGGTGAAATCATCAGTGCTGAGGTATACCAGGTATGGAAAAAAGAAATCCTGCTGCTGGATGAAGAAGGCAATGAGCTGATCCTCCCCAAGAGCGAGCAAATACCGCAGGACTATTTTAAAAAGGGAGAAAATATCCGCGCGGTGGTGATCCGGGTGGATCTGAAGAACAACAACCCGGTAATCATCCTTTCCCGGACCTCACCCGATTTCCTTGCAAAACTGCTGGAAATTGAAGTACCGGAGATCTTTGACGGTTTGATCACGATTAAAAAGATCGTTCGTGAACCGGGTGAAAGAGCGAAAGTAGCGGTAGAATCCTATGATGACCGGATTGATCCCGTGGGTGCCTGCGTGGGTATGAAGGGAAGCCGGATCCATGGCATCGTACGGGAATTGAAAAATGAAAACATTGATGTAATCAACTATACCACAAATATACAGTTGCTGATTCAGCGCTCGCTGACCCCTGCAAAAATTACCAGCATGAGCCTGGACCAGGAAGGCAAGCACGCCAGCATCTTTTTAAAGCCCGACCAGGTGTCGCTGGCCATTGGTAAAAGAGGCGTGAACATTAAACTGGCTTCTGACCTTACCGGTTATGAGCTGGATGTGTACCGGGATACCGAAGATGAAGAAGAAGAGTTTGATGTGGACCTGGAAGAATTTGCGGATGAGATTGATGAGTGGGTAATTGACGCATTAAAGAAAATCGGATGTGATACGGCCCGGAGCGTATTGCGGATGTCGCCCAGCGAACTTGAAAAAAGAGCCGACCTGGAAAAAGAAACAGTTGACGACGTTCGGAAAATTTTACAAGAAGAACTGGAGCGGGAATAATGAAGCTACCCGGGCTTCATTAAAGGAATTGGTGTGAATGATAAACAAAACGTTCCGCTGAAGGCGGAATAAGGGATAAAAAATTTTATGGTAGAAAAGAAACTTCCAAGATTATTACAAGCGGCTAAGGAATTTAACATCGGCCAGGACACCCTTGTTGAGTTCTTAGTAGGCAAAGGTTTTGAGCGGGATGATTTAAAGCCTTCCACTAAGCTGACCGATGCCATGTACCTTGCCCTGCAACAGGGATTTCATGGAGACAAGGCCGCAAAGATCATCAGCGACCAGGTTGACTTACCAAAAGGACTGGGTGGCGAGAATAAAAAGCGTCGCGAGGAGGAAGAGTCGTCAAAACCGGCTGTTCGCCCGGCGACGAAAGAAGAACCGGTTGCGGAAACCCCGCCGCCGGTGGCGGAGCCCGCTCCTGCGGAGCCCGAAATTCCGGTTAAAGAGGCGGAAGCCCCTGTTGTGGAGCCGGAACCCCCTGCTCCGCAGCCTGCTGAGGAGAAAGCTCCGGCGGAAGCGCCTGAAGAAGAAGCGCCTGTAGCAAAAGTGCCTACGCGGGATATTGGCGGACCAAAGATCATCAGCAAGATAGACCTGTCTGCGATCGATTTTTCTACCCGTCCGAAAAAGGCGGCTAAAAAAGAAACCCCCGCAGTAGAAGCCACACCGCAGAAAGTTGAGGAACCCGTTGAGGCGCCCAAAGAAAAAGAACCGGTAGCGGCAGTACCCCCGGCAGAAGAAAAGGCGCCTGTTAAAGAAACGCCTCCTCCGGTGGAAGAAGAAAAACCGGCAGAAATACAAATCAGCAATATCCAGGCAGAGAAGATCGAGGGTCCGAAGATCCTGGGTAAGATCGAATTGCCGGTAGATAATGATACCCGTCCGAAACGGGATGAAAAACGGAAACGGAAACGTATTCCGATTGAGAAGAAAGAAGTAAAGGCTGATCCGGATCAGCGCAGACCGCATGGTGGCGGCGGACAGCAGCAGGGCCAGGGTGGCCGCAGCGGTGGCCAGCATCATGGCGGCGGCGGACATCACGGAAAAGGCGGCAACTTCAGAGACCGGCACCGGCCACACCGCGAAGAGAAGCAGATCGACGAGAAGGAGATCCAGGAAAAGATCCGTGAAACACAGGCAAAACTGAGCGGCGGCGGCGGTAACAAGCAAAAAAGCATGCGTGCCAAGGCGCGTAGGGATAAACGCAATGAAGCGGCTGAAGCCATGGAGGAAGAAGGCGTTGATAAAACATTGCGGGTAACGGAATTCATCAGTGTAAGCGAGCTGGCAAGCCTGATGGATGTAAGTTTTGCAGATGTAATCAGCAAGTGTATGAGCCTGGGTATCATGGTGTCGATCAACCAGCGCCTGGATGCGGAGGTAATTGAACTGGTGGCCAGTGAGTTTGGATATGATGTTTCCTTTATCGATATGGAACAGCAGATGGAAATGGAAGAGGAGGCAGATGAAGACGATGACGACGCTGAACGCGTTCCAAGAAGCCCGATCGTTACCATCATGGGACACGTAGACCACGGTAAAACCTCGCTGCTGGATTATATCCGGAACGCGAACGTAGTAGCCGGTGAGGCGGGGGGTATCACCCAGCACATTGGTGCATACCGTGTGAAGGTAGCCGACGGAAAAGAGATCACCTTCCTGGATACACCGGGTCACGAAGCATTTACAGCGATGCGTGCCCGCGGTGCCAAGGTTACCGATATCGCCGTAATCGTAGTGGCCGCCGATGATGCGGTGATGCCGCAAACAAGAGAGGCGATCAGCCACGCACAGGCTGCCGGTGTACCGATGATCTTTGCCATCAATAAAATTGATAAAGACGGTGCCAATCCCCAGAAAATTTATGAACAGTTATCGCAAATGAATATCCTGGTGGAAGAATGGGGCGGAAAATTCCAAAGCCAGGAGCTGAGTGCCAAACAAGGTTTGAACGTAGATAAGCTGCTGGAAAAAATATTGCTGGAAGCAGAGCTGCTGGACCTGAAAGCCAATCCCGACAGGGAAGCTACGGGTACCATCATTGAAGCAACCCTGGATAAGGGAAGGGGATATGTGGCTACGCTACTGGTAGAGAATGGAACGCTGCGCCCGGGTGACCTGATTGTGAGTGGACAGTATTACGGACGTGTGAAAGCGATGTTCAATGAACGGAACAAACGTGAAGATGCCGCCGGGCCTTCAGCTCCTGCCGTAGTGCTGGGTTTGAACGGTGCACCCCAGGCCGGTGAGAAGTTTAAGGTATACGAAGAAGAATCAGAAGCCAAGAGCATTGCCAACCGCCGCTCCCAGATCCTGCGCGAGCAGGGTATGCGTACCAAGAAGCATATTACGCTGGATGAGATCGGCCGTCGTCTGGCATTGGGCAACTTTAAGGAACTCAATGTGATCATTAAAGGGGACGTGGATGGCTCTGTAGAAGCACTGAGCGATTCGTTACAAAAACTTTCTACAGAAGAGATCCTTGTAAATGTGATTCATAAAGGTGTGGGACAGATCAATGAAAGTGACATCGTGCTGGCAGAAGCTTCTGATGCCATTGTAATCGCCTTCAACGTAAGGCCATCTATGCAGGCATCGCGCATCGCTGAAAATGCGGGCATCGAAATCAAGATGTACTCAATCATTTACACGGCTATCGATGAGGTGAAGAGCGCGATGGAAGGTATGCTGGAGCCCACCATGAAGGAAAAAATCGTGGGTAACGTAGAAATCCGGGAAGTATTCAAATTTGATAAGGCGGTGGTTGCGGGATGTTTTGTACTGGATGGCCGTATCAAACGCGATAATAAGGTTCGGGTGATCCGCGACGGTATTGTAATTTACCCCACCGGTGAAAATGCAGTGGCGGAACTGGGCTCTCTGAAGCGCTTTAAGGATGATGCCAAGGAAGTGCTGACCGGTATGGAGTGCGGTTTAACGATAAAGAATTACAACGATATCAAGGTTGGAGATGTAGTAGAGGCGTACGAACTGGAAGAAGTGAAGCGTACTTTATAAATCATCCCGGATCGTAAGAATACAGGTAAAACATCAGTCGGAAAGCCGGCTGGTGTTTTTCGTTGCACAGAAAGGGGCAACAAACTTTTGTTAAATACAGCCCTGTTTGGAGCAGGATGCACCGGGCAAGGCTAATTTTGATCTATGTTTATTATGAGTAAAAGAACGGGTCTTTTTTCCGTAAAAGGCATACTGGCTGCTGCAGGTATTTTATTTTCTACGCTTGTTACCGCACAGGGGCAGGCGAGCAAGCAGGTTGTTGACAAAATTATAGGTGTGGTAGGCGACCGGATCATCCTGAATTCAGATGTTCAGAATGAACTGAATGATGCACCGCGCCGGGGTGAAACCCTTCCGCCCAATGCCAATTGTATCATTATGGAGCAGATTATGCTGTCGAAGATCCTGGCATTGCAGGCCGAACGGGACTCCATCCCGCTGACGGATGAAGAGGTTGAGGCGCAGCTGGATATGAAGATCCGTTATTATATTCAGCAATTCGGCAGCCAGGCCGAGCTGGAGTCTGTGGCGGGAAAAACCGTATACCAGTTAAAGGACGACCAGCGCCCGCTGATTAAGGAGCAGATGCTGGCCGAGCGTATGAAAAACAAAGTGGTCAGCGGTGTTCATATTACTCCCACAGAGGTAAAAACATTTTTTGAAAAGGTGCCGGCCGATAGCCTGCCGTTCCTGGAATCCGAGCTGGAAGTAGGGCAGATTTCCATTCTTCCTTCCGCATCCAAGGATGTGGACGACTATATTTATAGTGAGATGCTGAATTATAAAAAGCAGATCGAATCGGGTTCCACCACCTTCGACGCGCTGGCAAAACGGGTTTCGGAAGACCCCGGGAGCCGCGAACGCGGGGGACTTTATGAAATCAACCGCTCTGATAAATCTACCTGGGATCCGGTATTCCTTTCTACTGCTTTTCGTTTGAAAGCCGGGGAAATATCGTTACCGGTAAAATCGAACCGGTTCGGGTTTTTCCTGATCCAGCAGATAAGCCGCCGCGGCGATAATGCCAAAATCAAAATGATCCTCCGCATTCCGCCGGTTACCGAAAACGAGTTAAAAGATGCGCGTTTAAAACTCGATTCCGTTCATGCGGAAATCGAAGCCAAAAAGATCAGCTTTAAAGATGCGGCCTACAAATACAGCGATGATGAAAATGTAAAAAATTACGGTCCCTATGTTTTAAACCGGGATGGTTCTACGTACGTAAACATCGATGCGCTTGATAAGGACATGGTAAACACCATTAAAGATATGAAGGTGGGCGACCTGTCGCGGCCGGTAAACTTTACCAACGAACAGGGTAAAAAAGGCGTACGGCTGGTGTACCTGAAATCCCGTTCAGAGCCGCACCGTTTGAACCTGAACGACGACTATGCCAAAATCGCAGATATGGCATTGAGTCAAAAAAAGAACCAGGAGCTGGACAAATGGCTGCAGAAAAAGATTCCTACATTTTATATCCTGGTAGATAAGGATGCTGCCGGCGGCTGCCCCAGTCTTCTGAAATACCAGACGACAGAAAACCGGGGATTCTAAACCATCCCTTACCCGCAATTGCAGGGCAATTTTGCCGGAAGTAAACACAGGCTTTGATCCCATTTTCGGGGAACGGGATATTATTTGTCTGATCGCTAATATTTAGTATTTTGCAGATGCATGATATTTACCAATCGGCCGTTTTTATATTTTCCGGTGGCTACCGGTTCAAAGGCAAACCATAAAATTATTATTCTTACTGCGCCTTCGGGTGCCGGAAAAACTTCCATTACACATCATTTATTAAAAAAGATCCCCCAGCTGTCCTTTTCCATTTCTGCAGCCACGCGTGCTGCCAGGGCCGGGGAAGTGGATGGCAGGGATTATTATTTTATCAGTGAGGCGGAGTTTACAAAAAAGATCAAGGCCAATGAGTTTGTAGAATGGGAAATGGTATACGAAGGGAAATACTATGGCACCCTGAAAAGCGAATTGCAGCGGTTGTGGAAGAAAGACAAATATCCGCTGCTGGATATTGATGTTAAAGGCGCCATTCATGTGCAGCAGCAATATCCCAAAGAAAGCCTGTCTGTTTTTATTGAGCCTCCTTCCGTAAAGGAGTTAAGAAGACGGCTGATTTCCAGGGGGAGTGAAAGCGAAGAATCGCTGCAAACCCGTTTAAACAAGGCAGAGTATGAGTTGTCGTTTATGAACCATTTTAATAAAGTGGTGGTAAACGATGACCTGGAAGAGGCCTGTGCAGAGACCGAGGCCCTGGTGCGAAAATTCCTGAATTTACCCGCCTGAACAAAGGCGGTTTGATGTAGCATTTTATTTATCTTTATCTTATGGAATGGCAGCTATTAATGTGGATCATTTCTTTGCTGTTCATGATCTTTTTTGCCGGCGTGGAAATGGCTTTCTTTGGCGCCAGCAGGCTGAACATTGAGCTAAAAAGAAAACAAGGCACCTTAACAGGACGGTTGTTGGGTAAGTTTGTGGATATGCCGGCGATCTTCTGGGGAACAACTGTAATCGGGTACATCACGGCCCTTACCATCTTTGTATTGCAAACCAGTGAAGTGTTGATCCCCTTCTGGCAAAAAAGCGGCATCAATTCGCGCACGGCACAGATCCTGCTGGAGATCGCTTTTAACACCCTCATCATCCTGATATTTGTAGAATTCATACCCCGGGCGGTGTTCAGAGCAAACAGCAACACCCTGCTTAGCCGGCTGGCAATGATCATCAATTTCTTTTTATGGCTGCTGTATCCCATTACGGCGGCGCTTTTCCGGTTGGCCAACTGGATCCTGAAGTACGTGTTTAATGTGCGGCTGGATAAGGGGAAATCGCCTTTTGCGCGAAACGACCTGCAGTTTATGTTCCGCGACAGCAGGAAAACCCTTCGCGAAGAAACGAGTACCCATCTCCTGGAGAACGCGCAGGAACTGGCTAATATTAAAATACGGCAAAGCATGGTGCCCCGCAAAGAGATCATTGCAGTGGATATAAATGCGCCTGTTGAATCCCTGATCCAGAAATTTGTAGAAACAAAGCGGAGCAGGATCATTATTTATGAATCGAATATCGACAATATCCTGGGCTTTGCCCATGAACTGGATCTTTTTAAAAAGCCGGTGGATATTCAGTCGATCCTGATTCCCATTATTGCGGTTCCGGAAAGTATGACAGCCGTGGGGCTGATCAATAAATTCAGCAAGGAATCAAAAAGCATTGCCTGGGTGGTGGATGAGTTTGGCGGCACCGCCGGTATCATTACCATGGAGGACGTGCTGGAAGAGCTTTTTGGGGAAATATGGGACGAGTACGATACCCAGCTTTTTGTGGAAAAACGGATATCGGAGGATGAATACATCTTTTCCGGAAGGATGGAACTGGATTACCTGGAAAAAAAATACGATTTTGAATTTGAAGATAAGGCAGATTCAGAAACCCTTTCGGGATATATTATCAATTTTTATGAAACCATTCCCGCCCAGAAAGAACGGATCATTATCGGCGATTTTGAATTTGATATTCTTGGGGTCAATGATACGCGGATCGAGATGGTGAAAATCAAAAAATTAAAATAGACTTTTGCGCATTTTATACGCATCTTTGTCCTCCATTTTTGATATACGATGGCTTTACTGGATTTTTTAAAGAAAAGGAGTGGTGGCGAGGATGAGATGTCCTTTATAGACCACCTGGAAGTTTTAAGGTGGCATTTGATACGCAGCGTGATCGCAGTGGTAATTTGCGCCATTGTGGTTTTTATGTTTTCCAATTTTTTTGTGGATGACATTATTTTCGGACCCACAAGGCCGGACTTTATTTCTGTAAAGTGGCTTTGCTCGATGGGACAAAAAATGGGTATTGACGGGCTTTGCCTTAAGGTGGAGCCCAGGTTTCAGGAAACCACCATGACGGGCCAGTTCATTGCTTCCTTTACGGTGGCCTTTGTAGGTGGGTTTATACTGGCCTTTCCCTATATTTTCTGGGAGATCTGGCGCTTTGTAAAGCCGGCCCTGTCGGATAAAGAACGGAAAGGAACATCCGGTATTATATTCTGGGTGTCTGTATTGTTTTTCCTGGGAGTGGCGTTTGGTTATTTTATTCTTACGCCCCTGATGGTAAGCTTTTATTTTAACTATAAGCTCAGCGAACAAATCCAGATCATTCCTACATTTTCAGACTACCTGGAGAATGTGATCTATACCACGGTGGGAATCGGCGTGCTGTTCCAGCTGCCGTTGCTGGTATTGCTGCTGGCCAAATCAGGCATTCTTACGGGCACCGTATTGAAAAAATACCGCAGGCATGCGTTTGTGGTAATTCTTATTGCTGCAGCCATCATTACGCCTACCACAGATCCGTTTAGCCTGGCCGTGGTAACAGCACCGCTGTATATCCTTTTTGAGGTGAGCGTGGCGCTGGCATCAAAGATCGAGCGGAAGAGAAAACTGGAGAACCCCGAAGAGTGGAGTTAAAAATAATTTTTATGGAAACAATATTTGATACACAGAAGCCGGTTGCCATTGGCAGTGACCATGCGGGCTTTGAGTATAAACAGTATGTGATTTCTTTCCTGGAAGGGAAAGGACTGGCATTTAGAGATTTTGGAGCGCATTCTTCAGATTCAGTCGATTATCCGGATTTTGCCCATCCTGTAGCAGCTGCGGTAGAAAGCGGGGAATATGCATTTGGGATCCTGCTTTGTGGCAGTGGTAACGGCGTTGCCATTACCGCCAACAAACACCAGGGTGTACGGGCGGCACTTTGCTGGGATAAAGAGATTGCCGAACTGGCCCGCAAACATAATAATGCCAATGTGCTGTGCATCCCTGCCCGGTTTATTCCGGAAGATGTGGCGGAGGTAATGGTGGAAGCATTCATCAGCACCGCATTTGAAGGCGGCCGCCACGCAAACCGGGTGGATAAGATCTGCTGCGGCTAAAACAGTCCGTTGCCGGTTTTGGTCAACGGGCCTAAATACAGAAAATGAGAAATATGATAAAGCATCTTTTTGCCTTGGCTGCTGTTTGCATTGCTATAACAGGAACGGCGCAAAAAAAGGCTGATCCGCAAACTTTTGCGCGATCTATTACCACCACCGATCTCAAAAATCATTTAAGTGTAATCGCCAGTGCAGAAATGGAGGGGCGGGATACGCCTTCCCCGGGGCTGGAGAAAGCCGCTGAATATATTACAGCGCATTTCAAAAAACTGGGGCTGAAACCTGGCAATAACGGAAGCTTCCGGCAAACGTACCGGTTGTCAAAGGACTCACTGGCTGTATTGGACCTAACCATTAACGGCATGTCTTTTAAGGGCGTAGATGCAGTGGCGCCCATATGGACAAGTGATGACAAATTAAATCTTAATTATAGCGAATATGCCTTTGTTGGGTATGGCGTGGTGGATCAGAACAGGGATGATTATGAAGGACTGGATGTGAAGGGGAAGCTGGTAGTGCTCATTGCCGGAAGCCCAAAAGGTTTTACGCCTTCGGTGCAGGGAAGATTGGCATCTACTACATTGACCGCTAAAATCAGAAATGCCCTGGCGAAAGGCGCCGGTGCGGTTTTCATTGCCACCAGGGACATCCCGTCCCGTTCAAAAGTAAAGATCAGTTACCGGCCCGAATGGGAAAAAGAGGCGCCCGGCAAAGCAGCGCCTGTGTTTTACATCAGCGCTGATGTTGTTGAAAAAGTGAGCGGTCATAGCTTCGAAGAAATAAAGGCAGCCCTCGATAACGGCCAAACCAGGCCGGGGATGAACCAGGGCTCAGTAACCTTGAATTACCTGCTGCAGAAGGACCGGGCTACGGCCTCCAACGTGCTGGGTGTTATTGAGGGTACCGACAAAAAAGATGAGTACCTGTTCATTACGGCCCATTATGATCATGTGGGCAAAGACGCCGAAGGCAATATTTATTATGGCGCAGACGACGACGGCTCCGGAACGGTAAGCGTTCTTGAAATGGCTGAAGCATTTGCCCTGGCCAAAAAAGCCGGTAAAGGTCCGCGCAGAACCGTTGTGTTTATGACGGTGAGCGGGGAGGAGAAAGGCCTTTGGGGATCTGAATACTATTCGGAAAACCCGGTATACCCGATGGATAAAACTACGGCCGACCTGAACATTGATATGATTGGCCGTATTGATACGGAGCGGATGAGCGCTGATACGCTGAATTATGTGTACGTGATCGGACATGATAAACTGAGTACCGACCTCCCCGTGATTAACGAGGGAATGAACAATAAATATACAAAGCTGGTGCTGGATTATAAATTTGACGATCCCAATGATACCGAGCAAATCTATTACCGCAGCGATCATTATAATTTTGCGCGAAAGGGGGTTCCGATCCTGTTTTTTTATGATGGGATGTTAAAAGCCGATTATCACAAACCCACCGATACGATCGATAAAATTAATTTTCCGCTGATGGCTAAAAGAGCACAAATGATCTTTTATACCGCCTGGGAGATGGCCAACCGGGATGCCATGCTGAAACGGGATCTGAAATTACCCCAATAAAGCGTATACGACTGATTTTTTTGAAAGCGTTCCGGCCGGAACGCTTTTTTTATGCCTCCCCAAAGCAGGCATCACTTTTTCTTCATAATCGGCTACTATCTTGTGGCCTGTTTTATTATTTATTCAATTAAACCTTATGCGCGTAAACCTTCTTTTAATCACATTAATGGTCGTATTATGTTTGGCCTGTAGTAAAAAAAACGATAACAGCTCTTCTAACGAAGAAAAACTTACGGCGCACTCCTGGCAGCAAACCAATACGACGGCCGCTGCCAGCGAACAAAAGCCGGTGGCTACTTTTAGTGCCAACCACAATTTTAGCCTGAGTTTGAACAGTGCTATAGCCGGTGCCGGAAGTTATAGCAGTATTGGAGCGCTGGTAACCGGTACATGGAGCTATGATGGAAATAATATTGAAATTTCCAATATCAGCATCAGTTATAAAGTAAATGGCGCCGCTGCCGCCAACCTGCAGGCGGTTGTAAACGCTTATGCCGGAGGACTGGTAGCATTTAACGCCTTTATACAGGCGTATTGCAATTTATTGCAGGTGGATGCTTCGGGCAACCTAACGGTAAAAGGAGTTTCTTCCAATAAGGTTACCTGGGTCGTTAATGAGCTTACATCCAGTGTACTGGTGGTTGCATCGGCTGGAGCATCTGCCAGTTTTACAGCAAAATAGTAGTTCTTTCGTGTAATTAAAAGAGCAGCTCCCTGTGTCCATTTTTTGTTATAGCAGCAACATAGGGCCATCCGGAAATTCGATTTTTTTGAGCAACGGCAACAGAGGGATGGGAGCGCTCTTTTAAATTTTAAAGGATGCGTACTAAAAAAGGGCCTTATGGCCCTTTTTTGATGCTGATCTTTATCTTAACCCGTTTACCAGCCCAGGATCCAGGCAAATATCAGGGGTGCTACGATGGTAGCGTCGCTTTCCACAATGAACTTAGGTGTGTGAATGTCCAGTTTGCCCCAGGTGATCTTTTCATTGGGCACTGCACCGGAATAGGAACCAAAGGAAGTGGTGCTGTCACTGATCTGGCAAAAATAACTCCAGAACGGAACGTCATGCCACTCCAGGTCCTGGTACATCATAGGTACTACACAGATGGGGAAATCGCCTGCAATACCACCGCCGATCTGGAAAAAGCCCACGCCTTTACCTTCGCTGTTGGCGCGGTACCAGTCCGCCAGCCAGGTCATATATTCGATCCCGCTTTTTACGGTGCTGGCTTTTAATTCGCCTTTGATCACATAGCTGGCAAAGATATTGCCGGTAGTGCTGTCTTCCCATCCCGGAACCACGATGGGGATATTCTTTTCCGCTGCGGCAATAATCCAGCTGTCCTTAGGATCAATTTCATAATATTGTTGCAGCTCTCCGCTGAGAACCGTTTTGTACAGGAATTCATGCGGAAAATAGCGTTCGCCTTTTTCTTCGGCGTCTTTCCATTGCTTTACCAGGTGTTTCTGAAGACGGCGGAATGCTTCTTCTTCAGGGATACAGGTGTCTGTTACCCGGTTATAATGGTTTTCCAGCAGGTCCCATTCTTCCTGCGGCGTGAGGTCGCGGTAGTTGGGCACCCGTTTGTAATGCGAATGTGCTACCAGGTTCATTACATCTTCCTCCAGGTTGGCACCGGTACAGGAAATGATCTGTACCTTGTCCTGACGGATCATTTCAGCCAGCGAGATGCCCAGTTCGGCCGTGCTCATGGCACCGGCAAGGGTAATCATCATTTTACCGCCGGCATCCATATGGGCTTCATAACCTTTGGCCGCATCGATCAGTGCCGCTGCATTGAAATGCCGGTAATGATGTTCAATAAATTGAGAAACAGGTCCTTTGCTCATAATTTTTTTGAATTTTACTCCGCCTTCAGATCACAATAGGGTGAGACATTGCGAGGGGCAAAAATAAAGATTTGGTGAAAATGGCCATGTGAAATCTTTATGACCCCGATTATTTTGTAACTTGCTGTTATGGGACTTACAATGGCAAAAGAAAAATACCAGCGTCCGCCAAGAACCGCTATGGAAGTATATGAAACGCTCCCGGAAGGTACCCTGGCGGAGGTTATCAATAATGTGCTCTATATGTCACCTGCACCAACCTTTGAACACCAGCGGATACTGGCTGCATTATTTACACACCTGAATGTTCATATTTCAGAAAACGATTTGGGGGAATGCGTATTTTCACCCGTAGACGTTTATCTCGGCAGCAACAATGCCGTGCAGCCGGATATTATTTTTATTGCAAAAGAAAATCTTTCTATTATTAAAGAAGGAAAAGGAAAGGGGCCGCCGGACCTTATAGTGGAAGTATTGTCCGGTAACAAAAAGCACGATCTGCAGCTGAAAAAGAACCTGTATGAAACCTTTGGCGTAAAGGAGTATTTTATTGTGAACCCGGCCGATAGGGAGGTGGTTGCCTATTATTTCGACGGCCGTAAATTTCTTTTACAGGAAAGTAAAAAAGGAAAAATCCGGTCAAAACTGCTCCGCAAAACCATTTCTTTTTAGTGCTTTATCGCGCTTATAGCTGATACCTGCCTGGAAACAGGAACGCGCAACTGCTGAAATTCCCGCCGCCTACCCTGGAAGATTTAGGCGGTAAAGCGTACCTTTACCGGTTCAAAACTGAAGATACCGTGTCTGACAAGATTCTTTTATTACCTGATAATATTGCTAACCAGATTGCCGCCGGTGAGGTCATCCAGCGTCCGGCCAGCGCCGTTAAAGAGCTGCTGGAAAATGCCGTGGATGCGGGTGCTACCGCCATCCAGCTCATTGTGGTGGATGCCGGCAAAACGCTGTTACAGGTAATTGATAATGGCAGCGGCATGAGCGAAACGGATGCCCGCATGTGTTTTGAACGGCACGCTACTTCCAAGATCCGGAATATTGATGACCTGTTTCATATTCATACTATGGGGTTCCGGGGAGAGGCGCTGGCTTCTGTTGCCGCTGTAGCGCAGGTAGAGCTGAAAACCAAACGGCCGGAGGACGAAACCGGCACGTACATAGAAGTAGAGAACAGCACGGTGGTTACACAGGAGCCCGTGGCCAGTTCAAACGGTACCAGCATTGCCATGAAGAACCTGTTTTTTAATGTGCCGGCGCGAAGAAATTTCTTAAAAAGCAATGCTGCAGAGATGCGGCATATTGTAGAAGAATTTACACGGGTTACCATGGCCTTTCCGCAGATCCTGTTTACCCTTACCAGCAATGGCCAGCAACTGATGCACCTGGAGCCGGGTAGCCTGAAGCAACGGATCGTGCAATTGCTGGGCAACAGCTATAACGCCAAAATGGTTGCTGTAGCGGAGCAAACAGATTATATGAACATTCATGGTTTTACCGGCAAGCCGGAAACCGCCAAAAAGACCCGTGGGGATCAATATTTTTTTGTAAACAACCGCTTTATTAAAAGCGCCTATCTGAACCATGCGGTGATGAGTGCCTACCAGGAGCTGCTGCCTGCCGACAGTTTCCCGATGTATGTGTTGTTTATCGATCTGGATCCGACGCAGGTGGATGTGAATGTGCATCCAACCAAACAGGAGATCAAATTTGAAGATGAAAAGATCGTATATGCATTTGTGCAGGCCGCTGTAAAACATGCCCTGGCACAATTCAGTGTTACGCCCACCCTGGATTTCGACCTGGATTCCTCTATTCAGCAACTGCCATCCGTAAGCCAGCCGTTTACCAGCGACCAACAGCAGAAAGCATCCGGTTCTACGTTATACCAGGGATTTACGCAAAAGCACCAGGCGCATTTTATTGAAAAACCCTCCGGACAGGAATTGAAAAGCTGGAGAGATTTTTATGAACCCCTGCATAAGGAAGAGGCCCTGTTTGATTATGAAAAAACTGCACAGCAGCAGCACCTGGTGATCCAAAACAAGCGGAACCGGTTTGAAATAGACGGGGATACAGAACTTACCCAGGTGTTGAATACCTATATTATCATGCCTACGGATAGAAGTTTCCTGCTCATCAACCAGCAGGCGGCGCATGAGCGGGTATTGTATACGCAAATGAAACAGGCAGCGGCCGGAGCGCCGGTCACTATTCAAAAAAGTATGTTCCCCGTAACCCTGGAACTTTCTCCTTCGGATGCAGTATTGCTTGGTGAATTGTTGCCGGACCTGCTGATGCTGGGCTATGAAATAGAGCCTTTTGGCAAAAATAGCTTTGTAGTGCAGGGTACGCCGGCTGATCTGGAGGATACCGATGAAAAGCACCTGATCGATTTTACCCTGGAACAATACAAACATTTCAGCAGCGATATCCGTGTATCCAACCGGGAAAAACTGATCCGCTCCCTTGCCCGGCAGCGGGCGGTAAAGAGCGGCAACCGCTTAACCGAGCGTGAAATGCGGCAACTGGTGACCGACCTGTTCCGGTGCGAACCCTTTAATACCGCACCCGATGGCAACCCTACCTACCTGGAGTTTAAACAGGACCAGATCGAAAAAATGTTTGGGCGGTAGAATGCTTCAGGTTTTAAAGCCTGCCAGGCAAAAAAAAACCTCCGGATCATTCCGGAGGCTAATAACTAAATCATCAGAGAGCGATATGTGTTAAATCTTGAAACCCAGTGTTAGTACCACTCTTGACCCACTGGCTTTGATGGTAGCCGGATCAAAAGCACTTTTGTTTTCCAGGCGATAAGGATAATATACATCCTCCCTGGCCGTGTAAATATAGCCCAGATCTATGAAGAAACCATGGTTACGATAACCTAAACCTGCGGAGCCCTGGTAGATATTTCCTTTTTCACCTGCCAGGTTCTTATACGGGTTGCCATAATAAGCGCCACCAAACCGGGCCATAATCGTATTGAATTTTAACTCGGCACCCAGGCGTGCGTTTACGGCTCCTTTGTAGGCATTGTCTATGGCGGTATTCAGTTCCCGGAAATAGCTTTTATCTTCTACACCGTTATCGTCGTATGCTTTAAATTTTGAGGCCATATGGTTTACATACTCCACATCTGCGGTAACCAACCCTTTTTGGCTGGCAACATTGTTTACGTCGCCAAAAAGATAGGTAAAGCTTCCCAATAGTTTATAAGGCGTTTGCAGTGAATAGTCATAAACCGATGGCTGTTCCGGCCGCCAGCTGTTCACCTGCTTGCCTTTGTTGTCGGGGTTGTTTTCAGATCCGGCTTCGGCATAGGCATCATAATGATCCGTGAGGCTGTACCAGGTAGGCGTATGTGCCGCAATACCGATCCGGAAATTCTGTGTGGGTGTAAATACCGCACCCAGTTTCACATTTACCCCCATCCCCTTGGTTACCAGGTCGTCTTCAAAATAGCCGTACTCAAACTGGTTGGTGGTATTTTCGCTGCGATCGAATTCATCAAATGTCCGGGTGGCACCGTAGCGCAGGGTTGGCAAACCGATCGATCCCCCCAGGTATACTTTATCATTCAGGTTCAGTCCGCCGCCAACGGCAACTTCTGTAATGCCCCCGTTGGTTTTGAGTGTGCCTTCCTGGTATAAACCGGTGCTGCGGGCAATGCTGCCTGCGGGTGAGCTAAAGTTGCCATTTGCATCCTTGTTGATCCAATAGGATTGAAAGGCGAGGTCGGCTCCGTATTTGTCATTTGCGGCCCCCCCAAAGGCATTTGCATTTTCTGCAAACATATCCCCCATAGCACTTTTATTGTTGATGCCGTAAAAGCTGATGCGGTTGTTAAAATCCGCAACCCGCGTAATACCGATACCGAAGGAAGAGCTTTTAATGGCGCGGTTGCCCCTGCTTTGGTTGCCGAAAACGACGCCTGAAGTACCAAAGAATCCTGCCGATTTTTTGGCGGTCTCCGTTCCGTCGTAATAGCTGGTTTTATTACTAAGCATATTCAATCCGCCCGAAATCACCAGGTCGCCCGTTTTGTAAAACCCAAGGTTACCGGGGTTGGAAAACAGGGTGGAGATCTCTCCGCCGATAGATCCACTGGCACCGCCCAGGGCCTGTACGCGGGCCGTTCCGCCGCCGGTTTGCCAGGAATAGCGCAGCGCATCCTCGGGTGTTTGGGCAACTGCGGTTCCTGCAGCGGTTAATACGATAGCCGCAATGATTAGTTTCTTCATTGATAAATTAGTTTTTTCAGATTAAAATCTTCTTCCGGATCCACCACTGCTGCGACCACCGCCGCCGCCGCCACCACCGCTGCTTCCGGACGAAGCCGGAGGAGAGTAAGACGGTGTGGATGACCGTGGTTCTACGCTTGGCCTGCTGTAGTTTTCAGAACGGGGCTGGCTATAACTTTCAGAACGCGGAGTACTGTAGCTTTCAGATCGGCTGTTATAGTTGGTATTGCCATTACTGTATCCGCGGCTGTTATACCGCTCCCTTATGGCTGCCGCTCTTCCGCTACCGGAAGAATTGCCGGGATTGGTATTTACACTCGTGTTATTACGCACGCCATAAGAACCATTGCTGTAAGCCTCTCTTCTCATAGCGTCATTCCGTTGACTATAATTAGGATTAGCATTCAGCACCCGCGGATTATAGGTATTTAAATTGGCGCGGCGCGGTCCGTAATTGACACGGTTGCCTACAATGATGCCCGGGCCGTAACCATAGTAGTAAGGATTGCCGTACCACCCGGTATACCAGGGATCATACCAGCCGCCCCCCCAGCCATAACCCCATCCGCCGTAATAACCGCTGTACCAGGGGTTATACCAGCCATTGCCCCAGCCAAATCCCATGCCCATGCCCCATCCGCCATACCAGCCGGAGTAATAGGGGTTATAGTACATGTTCCAGTAGCTCACCGGGCTCCAGGGGCTGTTCCAGTAAAAGGGATCGTTCCAGTAATACCAGTTATTGTAATAACTGAAGTTATAACGGTTTCCGTAATAGTACCAATCGTCGAGGTCTGACCAGCGGTAACGGTTCCGCACTTTCATGCGCAGATAACGGTCGTCGTAATCGGCGTACTCATCTTCATCATAGGATTCGTAGTCACGATACCGTTTTTCGCCAGACTTTTTAACGTTGGCATATTCATCCTGCGGAGGTGCAGGGGAACTGTAAACATCGTCAGGTGTCTGGCCGGTTTTGTATGCCGTGGTACACCCCCCTATAAAGAAAGCGCAGCCAAGCAGCAGTATCAATGTTCTGATGTTCATTTTTTGGCGATATTAAATAGTTTATGAATCAGATTGTTATAATTAATCACCAATTGCAGCTAATTGTTACCCTTTTAAATATACATTTGCAATTGCTGATAAAGTTACGTTAATAATGACGTTCTTTTGTTAAAAAAGATGCATAATATGTTGTTAATTCACAACGTATTTAACGTATAAAAGGTTTAAAATGCAACAGGGAAGCGGTTTGTGGTGAATGGGTTAACATTTATTTTTTTTCCGGAGCAAAGGCGCCGTTGTGTACCCCTGATGCAGCATTAAAACAGCTCGATCCATAACAATTAATTATTAACTATTATATGAGCAAGGAAGTTACTTCAAGAGCGGAAGATTATGCGCAATGGTATAATGACCTGGTAATAAAAGGAGGCCTGGCCGATTACTCTGCAGTAAGGGGATGTATGGTCATCAAACCTTATGGTTTTACCCTTTGGGAATACATGCGCGATGCACTGGATAAAATGTTTAAGGATACCGGACATGTAAATGCCTATTTCCCGCTTTTTATTCCCAAAAGCTTTTTGAGTAAGGAAGCTGCTCATGTGGAAGGATTTGCAAAAGAATGTGCGGTGGTAACCCATTACCGGTTAAAGAATGACCCCGACGGGAAGGGGGTGGTGGTAGACCCCGAAGCAAAACTGGAAGAGGAACTGATCGTACGTCCTACCAGTGAAACGATCATCTGGAGCACGTATAAAGACTGGATACAGTCGTACCGCGATCTTCCCCTGCTCATTAACCAGTGGGCCAACGTGGTGCGCTGGGAAATGCGTACCCGTTTGTTTTTGCGTACTGCGGAGTTCTTGTGGCAGGAGGGACATACCGCCCATGCTACAAAAGAAGAAGCGGTGGAAGAAACGCGTAAAATGCTGGATGTATATGCCACATTTGCAGAAGAATTTATGGCCATGCCGGTGATCAAAGGGGTAAAGACCGCCAGTGAGCGGTTTGCCGGTGCGGAAGATACCTATTGTATTGAAGCGCTGATGCAGGATGGCAAGGCGCTCCAGGCCGGTACTTCTCATTTCCTGGGACAAAATTTTGCCAAAGCCTTTGATGTAAAATTCCTGAATAAGGAAAACCAGCAGGAATACGTATGGGCTACCAGCTGGGGGGTAAGCACCCGGTTAGTGGGGGCGCTGATTATGGCGCATAGCGATGACCAGGGACTGGTATTGCCGCCCCGGATCGCTCCGCTGCAAGTGGTGATCATTCCTATTTACAAAGGACAGGAGCAAAAAGCACTGATTGATGCCAAGGCAACGGAGATCCTGGAAAATCTCAAAGGAAAGGGCATCCGGGTAAAGTATGATGACAATGACAACAACCGCCCCGGATGGAAATTTGCGGAGTATGAAATGAAGGGAGTTCCGGTGCGACTGGTGCTGGGCGCGCGCGATCTTGAAAACAATAAAATTGAAGTGGCCCGCCGCGATACAAAGGAAAAGGAAACCATCAACCTGGATGGTATTTCGCAATATGTGGATGGACTGCTCATAAAAATACAGTTTGATATGCTTCAGCGGGCGCGGAAGTTTACCGAAGAAAAAACTACCTGGGTAGATACCTGGGATGATTTTGTAAAAACGCTGGATGAAAAGGGTGGTTTTGTAGCGGCGCACTGGGATGGCACGGCCGAAACAGAGGCGGCGATCAAAGAGCAAACAAAAGCCACGATCCGCTGTATTCCGCTCAACAACCCACAGGAAGAGGGTGTTTGTATTTTATCCGGTAAGCCGTCGAAAGAGCGGGTGCTGTTTGCAAGAGCTTATTAATTGTTTCAGGTTTCATGTTCCAAGTTTCACGTTCAAACCTGGAACATGGAACAACATTTAAAACTTCCTTCTTTTTGCTACCTCTTCCTGAATATAGGTGGCGATGGATTGGGTGGTGCTCCCGGGCGCAAAAATCCGGCCCACACCCATTGCCGTTAGTTGCGCCGCATCATCATCCGGTACAATGCCCCCCCCGATCAGCAGTACGTCCTGCATTTGCCGGGCTTTCATCAGGTCCAGCACTTTGGGAAAAACGGTCATATGCGCTCCGCTCAGGATACTGATGCCGATTACATCCACATCTTCCTGGATAGCCGCCTGAATCACCATTTCAGGCGTTTGCCGCAAACCGGTATAGATCACTTCCATGCCGGCATCCCGAAGGGCGGTGGCAATGACCTTGGCACCACGGTCATGACCGTCCAATCCTATTTTGGCAATCAACACACGTAAGGGTCTGTTCATACATACAAATGTATGTGTAAAATTGCTATGCGAAGCGATTGCTATGCGAAGCTTTAAGCTTCGCATAGCAATTTTAAAATATCTTGTAATCCATCATGCTGAGGCGCTGCTTGCAGAATTTGTATTCCACTTCATCATTACTGCCCACCAGTACCAGCCGGTTTTGGCCGTATTGCTCTATAAGTGTATAGTACAGATCGATCCCCTGCCGGTCGAGGTTGGTACAGGGCTCGTCTAACAACAATACCGGTACATCTGAATAAATACATTGCGCCAGTTTGGCCCGCTGTTTCATACCGCTCGAAAACTGCTGGATCCGTTTATGTGCTGCGGCCTGCATTCCAATTTCTTCGATGATTTTTTTGGGGGTCATACCCGCCACAAAGGGTTTAAAATGCTGATGAAATTCCAGGAATTCCAGGAGGGTCATTTCTTCGATCAATTCCAGGTAGGGAGCGCAGTAAGCAATATGGCGGTATACTTTTTCCACGGGCAGGGGAGTGCCGTTTGCCCAGGTGCAATGCCCCTCATTTAAATGATAAGCACCGCTGATCGCCTGTAAAAAGGTACTTTTTCCGGATCCGTTGGATCCGATGATGGCATAGCTATTGCCGGATTCAAACTGAAAGGTGAGGTTTCTGAAAATCCAGTCGCGGTTAAACCGTTTCCCAGCCTTATTCAAGGCTATCGTCATCGCCATTCCCTTTGGTATATCGTTTAATAATACCACGTGTGCTTTCCTGGATAAAAGTGAGGATCTCATCGCGCTCATCTGTAACCGGAAACTCTTCCTCCAGCAACTGCATGGCCTGGGTTACATTGAGCCCACGGTTATAAATGGTACGGTATATATCCAGGATGTGGTTGATCTTTTCTACCGAATAGCCATTGCGCTTCAATCCTACAGAATTGATGCCGGCATAGCTCAGGGGCTGGCGGGCCGCTTTGATATACGGAGGCACATCCTTGCTCACCAGCGATCCGCCGCTGATAAACGCATACGAGCCTACTTTTACAAACTGGTGTACGGCGCAAACGCCTCCAAAACCCACATGGCTGCCCAGTACCACATGTCCTGCGATCTGTGTACTGTTGCTCAGCGTACAATAATCGCCGATAACGCAGTCATGACCGATATGGCTGTATGCCAGGATCCAGCATCCTTTGCCTACAACGGTCTTCCAGCGGTCGCGGGTTCCGCGGTGTATGGTTACAAATTCCCGGATCACACAGTCGTCCCCGATCTCAACGTTGGTTTTTTCCCCGTCGAATTTTTTATCCTGGGGCTCTGAACCGATTACGGTGCCTGGAAAAATCTTACAGTTCTTCCCGATGCGGGTACCCTCCAGTATGGTTACGTTTGAACCGATCCATGTACCTTCTCCAATTTCAACATCCTGATGGATCACAGTAAACGGGTCTATCTTTACATTCCTTGCTACCTTGGCATCTGGATGTATGTATGAATTAAAATGGATCATGTACTTGCAGGGTCAAACCAATAATAAATAATGGCGCAAATTTAGACATTCACTGACTAATTGTAATTATTTTTTTAATAATGGGTTGCAAATCAGGTATTATTACCATTAACTGACATTTATTTGTTGGCTTTATAACCGATTGGAGATACCTTTGCCAGCGGTTATGAATGATACAGAAGAAATTATACGATTAAGTTTCAAGGACTTGGATCACCCTTCTGCGCTGGAGCTGATGGCGCACCGGGTACACCAGATCCCGGGGGCGGTTCAGTATGAGATCAAACGTTACGGTCGCGCTGCAAATATTTTAACAGAAGATATGGGCATGCTGGTATATGAATACAATAGCCAGAAACCCAAGGAAAATAACCTGAAACTGAAATTCTGCATTGCCGGTAACATGTATTGTTCCCGTGAAAATTGCGGAAAATGCACTGCCGGCAAGGCCCGGGAATGCGAAGACAGCAAGAACAGCCTGGATGTGGTAAGCGTGCATTTTACGCCGGCGCATTTGTCGCAGTTTATAAAAACCAGAACCAGCAACAGTTTCAGCGATTCACTGCTGAAATTCAAACATAAAGTTTCTTTTACCCGTACACTTCCGTTGTGCTGCAAAACCAAAACGGTTATTGAAGGCCTGCTGGAACATAGCTATGATGGCACGCTGGAAAACATTTATGTAAATGCCCAGTTGCAAATGTTGTTATTGCTGACGATGGATTCGATGGCGGATGACAAACAGCTGGAAGTGATCAGTTGTAAGTTCTTATCCAATGAAGCGGATAAGGATAAGGTGGAAAAAGCCCGGGAGATCCTGATCCGGCATATTGGGGAACCGATCACCATTAAAGAACTGAGCCGGAAGGTGGCGATGAATGAATGTTACCTTAAAAAAGGATTTAAAGAAATGTATGGCACCACTATTTTTGATTTTTATCAGAACCAGCGGATGGAACACGCCAAATACCTGTTGTACGAAAAAGGACTCAGCGTAACCGATGTATCGATGATGTTGGGCTACTCCTCCATTTCCCATTTCAGCACCGCTTTTAAACGGCTTACCGGTTTAAAACCCTGCGAACTTTTATTTGCATCTAAATAAAAAAACCTGTAAGGTTTATTGATCCGCCCTGGCGAAAAACCTTACAGGTTCTGTGCTGCGCAACGCGCAGCCGTTATTTTTTCAATCGGCCCAGGCCCACTTTGTGGCCACTGATCGCAAAATACAGGATATAGAGATAGCAGGGCATTACCAAAATAAAGTAAGACAATTGGAAATTGATATGGAGATGGTCTTTTAAAAAGCCATATAATATAGGCAAAATGGCTCCTCCGGCAATACCCATGATCATAATGGCCGAACCGATCTTGGTAAATTTACCCAGGTGACTGATACCTAACGGGAAAATAGCCGGCCACATTAAGGAATTTGCCAGTCCCAGCAGTGCAATAAAGATCACCGATGCGTAACCGGAGCTGAAATAAGCGATCACAGAAAACACAATACCCAATATGGCACAGATCCTCAATGCCGCCTGTTGTGAAAGAATTTTTGGGATGGTGAAAATACCCACTACATAGCCCACCAGCATACCTCCCAGGGTTAATGATGTGAAGTATTTAGCCTGGTCCGCATGAATACCCAGTTCCTTTCCGTATACCCCGATAATATCACCCGCCATTACCTCGGCACCAACATAAACGAAAATACAAAGTGCTCCCAGGAACAGGTGGGGAAACTGGAAGATGCTTTTGTGTTGCACTATTTCTCCGCTGGTTTCGTCCACTACATCTTCCTCTGGATTTACCTCCGGAAGGTGTAAGAATTTAATAAGGATCGCAAAGAGAACGAATACGATTGCCAGCACAATATAGGGTGTGTTTACCCTGCCTAATACATCATTCAGTAATTGCTCTTTTTCAACGCCGGTGGCTGCAGCAATTTTTGCCTCGGTTTCAGCAGCGTTTTTTAAGAATACCGCACCCATAATAAAAGGTACGATCATACCTGCAAACTTGTTACAGATCCCTGCCATACTGATCCTTTTAGCCGCGCTTTCTATGGGGCCGATGATCGACAGGTAGGGGTTAGAGGCGGTTTGTAACAATGCCAGTGCAGCGCCCTGCACAAAAATACCGGTAAGGAATAATTCAAACGATCTGGATTTAGCGGCCGGAATAAAAATTAAAGAACCCAGGGCCAGTACGATCAATCCCAGCACAAGGCCGGTCTTAAAGCCCGTCTTTTTCAGGATCCAGGAGGAAGGGAGGGCCAGCACAAAGTATGCCATATACGAGGAAAATGTAACCAGAAATGCCTGTATATCCGAAAGGCCAAAAGACAATTTAAAAAAGGGAATAAGCGTTCCGTTTGCCCATGTTACAAATCCGAAAATGAAAAAAAGTCCGCAGATCGTAGCCAATGGAAGCAAAATGTTTTGGGAATTGGAATTGGTTCCTGCCATTACAAATCGTTTAAAATGAATTAATGGCTCTAAAAATAGGGAAATTATTGCTGCTAATGGCAATTGTTGCAACCGATTGCGCATAAAAAAAGCATGAATGATGGATTCATGCTTTCATGATTTAGATTTTATATATCAGGCTTTTGAATACCGGAGGGAAGGAAGGCGCTTCTGTGCCAGGGCGTATACCCCAAACAACACCGCGCTGTAAAACAGGTCGCCGCCAAAGGCACCCAGGAATAACTGGTTGCTGAACTGGTTGTAAAAAGGCAGGGCCCGCAGGTAGGTCATCCCAAGAGTAAGCCCCGGCTCGTATTCGATGCTTCCGGGAATACCACTGGCAACCCATACCCCAAAGTTGGAAACGATCCAGAAAATGGCGGAACCGGTGAGCGCATAACCCAGCACCTTTACAGCTTTTGGCTGGCGGAGCGTGGTACCCAATGCGGTTACCAGGAGCATGCCTCCATAAACAAATAACTGGCTGAGGCCGTAGAAACCCTGTGCGCCGATAAGGCTGATCACTACATCCGAAAGGAGGTAGGCCGCCAGCGGCATGATATAAGCCATCCATTTTTTTTCAAAATGGGCGCCGCCAAACAGCGCCATGGCTACCAAAGGTGTAAAATTATAAGGATGGGGAAGAATGCGGCTGAGTGCAGCGATGACGATCATTAACGTAATAACCCAGAACTTATTTGTTGCTTTCATAATCCGAAACGACATTTATATAGTGTAAAAGTAAAAAACTTTTAGGAATTGCTTCAAAAACCTGCTTTTTGAGCCGGCTTTGCAAATGCCTGCCGGATAAAGGGTTCCGGTGCCGCGGTGTGGAACAACTCCATAAACTTAACCAAGCCCGGGATTGTCTGCATCCGTCCGTTTCTGGAGCCGGTATTGCTGGGGCGAGATGGCCATGTATTTTTTAAACATCCGGGAGAAATAATAGGGGTCATCCATGCCCACATGCCGGGCCACTTCTTTTATTTTTATGGAATGATTCAGCAACAGCAGACAGGAATGCCGGATCTTCAACTGGATAAAATAATCCAGCGGGGCAATACCCGTGGCTTTCCGGAATTGCTGGGAAAAATAAGAAACAGAGATGCCCTGGACAGCCGCCATTTCCGGAATGGTCAGCCTGCTGTTGATGTGTTGCTGCATATGGGCCTTAACTGCATCTACGAACAGGCTGGTTTGGGAAACCGGTTTTTGCTCCCACTGTTCTGAGAATAAAAAAGAAGCAACAAATTTATACAGGCAGAAATTGGCGTTAAAAAGACTTTCGTTGTTCACGCCCCGTTCCAGGCAGTTATACATGATCTCCCAGGTTGTAATGCCCCTGTCGTTAAAAGCAATGGTCCGCGGCCCGCGATCGGCCGTGATCCCCAGCGAACGGTTCATATCTTCAATTTCATTTCCGGTATAGTGTACCCAGTAAATGGTCCAGGGCTCATCCATATCTGCTCCGTAGCGGATGTATTTGGCCGTGGCAGGAATAATGGCATACTCATTCGCCCGGATCTCGAAATAGTGTTTATCAATGATATACCAGCCTTTTCCTTTGAGGCAGTAAAAGAGGATGTTATCATGACATCCGTTCCTCCGTTCCCGGTAATGATAAAATGCCTTTGGAAAATAACCGATCTGGGTAAGGTAGAGTTGTTTTAAAAACGGGTTTTGCTGTAGCGTTTTTTGCAGGAGCTGATGGGGGATCTCAAGCATTTTTTCACCAACAAATCCATCTCTTCGTTTAAAGGTAGACATAGGGAAGGAGTATTTAATTGTCCATTAAATATGATGAATAATCCATCTCGTTTTTGGTTTAATACCTGTTAAAGATAGGTAAAAGCACCCTGATTCTTTAAAAAAACAAGATGGTGCAGATGCATCTTTTTTTAAAGCGTTTATGTATTCATATGTTTAAACAATATATCGAATAATCCATCTTTTTAAACCAAAACCCTATTGACTCAGGCCTTGATCCCCGCTTATTTTGTACTACAATTTTTAACGAATCTTTAAATGCTATGCTTGCTGCCAAACGATTGTCTTTTTGGGCAATACTGGGTTTACTGATAGCCCTGCCCATGCTGTCCCATTCGCAAACGGGTAAAATCAACGCCACGGGTACTGTTGTCGATTCCACCGGTGGTCTCTTAATGGGTGTTACCGTTTCTACGGCCAATAACAAGAAGATGACATCCACGGATGTGAACGGGAAATTCATCCTGGAAGTGGATTCCGGTACCGTCATTCATTTTTCTTTAGTGGGCTACCAGCCGGAACAGGTAACGATCACACCCGCCCATACCAGTGTTTCTATAACCATGCGGCAGATCACTTCCGGAATGGATGAGGTGGTGGTTACCGCATTAGGGCGCAAACAGGTGCGGGAGTCGGTGGTGGGGTCTGTGGTTACCATTAAACCGGAGAACCTCCGGATACCGGCCAGTAATCTTACCAACGCCATCGTAGGACAGGCCGCGGGTATTATCGGGTTTCAGAGCAGCGGACAACCGGGGCTCGATAATTCGAACTTTTTTATCCGTGGCGTTACCACCTTTGGTTACCGGGCAGACCCGCTTATTTTGATTGATAATATTGAAGTAGGCAAGGACGATCTGGCACGCCTGCAGGTAAACGACCTGGAAAGCTTTACTATTCTAAAAGATGCCAGTGCCACATCGCTGTACGGAGCCAGGGGGGCAAACGGGGTAATACTGGTAACCACAAAATCCGGTAAAACCGGAAAAGCGCAAATCAATCTCGTTCTGGAAAACACGCTTTCAACGCCAACCAGCACCATCAAACTGGCAGACCCTGTTACCTATATGAAAATGTATAACGAGGCTACGGTTACCCGCGATCCTACACTGGCACCGCCTTTCAGCGCCGACAAAATTCATAACACCCAGTTGACACTGGACCGTACGCCGGGCAGCAACCCCTATGTGTACCCTGCGGTAGACTGGCTGGATCTGCTGTTTAAGAAGTCCAGCTATACACAACGGGCCAACCTGAATGTAAGTGGCGGAACAGATTTTGCACACTACTTTATTTCAGGTTCCTACAGTAATGATAACGGAAGTTTGAAATCGGATCCTGCAAACAGCTTCAAAAACCGGTTAAGGTTTACCACCTACCAACTGCGGACAAATATTGATTTTAATCTTTCCAAAACAACCGTGCTCACTACCCAGCTGTGGGGAATCTTTAATGATTATACAGGACCACTGACCAATGATGCCAGCTACTCGGTTGATCTGTACAATGTAGCTACCCATACCAGCCCGGTGCTGTTTCCACCGTATTATGCTCCGGACTCCGCCAACCTGCTTACACAGCATATCCTTTTTGGGAATGCCTTTGGGTCGAATATGAACAGTGTGGGGTATGGTAACCCCTATGCACAAATGCTCCGGGGATACAAACGGTTTTCTACATCAAACATGACGGCTACCATGAAGCTCAATCAAAAACTGAACTTTATTACGCCCGGGTTGGTTTTTGACGGCTTTGTAACGATTAAGCGGTACGGATATTTCGACAATACCATGGCCTATAACCCCTTTTATTATACCGTACCAGATGGGGGATATGATATTGCTACCAATCAGTACACACTTCAATGGATCAACAACACGCCGGGTGCAGCCACGGAATACCTGGTATATTATCCCGGCAATAAAGATGCTTCGGCCTATGTGCATTTTCAGGGCCGGTTGGATTATACCAAGCGGATGGGAGATCATGAAGTGGGCGCTACGGTAAATATTATACGGCTGCAGCAGCTCAATGCAAACGGCATTGATCCCAATACCCGGCAGCCATCGCTGCCCTATGCGCTGCCCTACCGCAACATCAATTTTGCGGGGGAAGCCAGCTATGCTTTTAAATCCCGGTATTTCCTGCGGTTCAATTTTGGGTACAATGGTTCCGAGCGGTTTGATGAAAGTCACCGGTATGGGTTTTTCCCAACCATCGGGGCTTCCTGGGTAGTGTCTAAGGAAAAGTTCTGGGGCGATGGCCTGGCAAAGCTGATCTCCTCATTTAAATTAAGATCCAGCTTTGGATATACGGGTAATGACCAGGTAGGCAGTCAGCGGTTCTTTTACCTGTCGGATGTAAACCTGGCTGCCGGTAACGGAGCGGCCTTCGGCATCAATAACGGATATGGCCGTCCCGGAGTAAGGATTAACAACTATGAAAACAAAGCCGTAACCTGGGAGCGGGGATTAAAGTTTAACGGGGCCGCGGAAATAACGCTGTTCAAAAAGATCGATCTGATTGCAGAGTATTGGAAGGAACGGCGATCGGATATCTTAATGCAGCGGAATATTCCCTCCTCTACGGGGTTGGAAGCCGCCGTATTTGCAAACGTGGGGGTAGTGGATGCCAATGGCTGGGACCTTACCGCGAATTATAACCAGGTGTTTTCCGATCGGCTTTCCATTTCTTTTATGTCGAACTTCACCTATTCGCAGGCCATCCACACCAACTACGAAGAACCCGCCTACCTTACCGAGCCCTGGCGCCGCCGTACCGGATCCATTGTGGGGCAGCCCTTTGGTTATGTGGCCGAACGTCTTTTTGTAGACGATAAGGAAGCCGCCTCTTCGCCCACGCAGAATTTTGGTACACTTGCTCCCCGTGGTGGTGATATCAAATACCGCGATATCAACGGCGACGGCCAGATCACCGTGGCCGATATGGTGCCCATCGGCTTCCCGTCAACACCACAGGTTTCCTATGGTTTTGGAGCCTCTATCCGGTACCTGGCATTTGATATGGGATTCCGTTTCCAGGGAAATGCGCGCACGTCGCTTTTTATCAGACCCTACGATATCAGTCCTTTTGTAGCAGGAGACGCGCAGGTATTGCAGTCGGTGGCCGACGATTACTGGTCGGAATCGAACCAGAATCTGTATGCCTTCTACCCGCGCCTGGGGGTTAACTACAATTCTGTAGTAAACAATCTGCAATCCAGTACCTGGTGGATGCGCAAGGGTGATTTCCTCCGGCTGAAACTGGTGGAGCTGGGTTACTCCATGCCCAATAACCTTTCCAGGAGGCTGGGGCTTAAGAGTTGTCGTATTTATGTGAATGGATCCAACCTGTTCCTGTTGTCCGGTTTCAAGCTCTGGGATGTGGAACAAAAAAATAGCGACGGAACAGGCAACGGTTTCTTATATCCTTTGCAAAAGGCGTTTAACCTGGGATTTAACATCACCCTGTAACAAACAAAACCAAAAACTCATGAACAATTCAAGATATACAACCTGGTTTTTATTGCTCCTGTTGATCATTGGCGCCGCATCCTCCTGTAAAAAATACCTGGATGTGACCCCCGAGAATGTAGGTACTATTGACTATGCTTTCCGGAACCGGAACGAGGCAGAAAATTACCTGTTTGCCTGTTATGGCACCTTACAGTCCTTTGGCAATGTAACAACGGATCCTTCTTTTACCACTTCCGGGGAAATTATGTATCCGGCCACCATCGGGGAAGGACCGAAGGTTTTTGATGCGGGTTTTCAACTGATGCGCGGCACACAAAACATATCGAACCCCGTATTGAATTATTGGGACGGATCTTATGGCGGCGCAGCCGTTTTCCAGGCTATCCGCCGCTGTAACATCATGCTGGACAATATTAATAAACCCATCGACCTGACGGCGTTTGAAAAGGGAAGATGGATCGCCGAATTAAAATTTCTGAAAGCCTATTATCATTACTTCCTGGCAAAGATGTACGGTCCGGTACCCATCTATAAAGAGAACCAGGATATTACCACCCCTATTGCACAACTGCGCGTGAAACGGCAGCCGGTGGATTCGGTGTTTAACTATGCCGTACAGCTGATTGATGAAGCCATCCCTAATTTACCGCTGGTGATTACGGATATTAACCGCGAACTGGGCCGCATTACAAAAGTGATTGCCCTGGCGGTAAAAGCAGAGATCCGGACCACACAGGCCAGCCCGTTGTTTAATGGCAACCCGGATTACGCAGGGTATAAGAACCACGACGGGCAGCAACTGTTTTCCACCACCTTTGATGCGGGTAAATGGACCACGGCTGCTGCTGCCTGCAAAGCCGCAATTGACGCGGCGCAGCAGCAGAACCTGGGGTTGTACCAGTTTATAAGACCGGCCAATCTGCCCGCCAACCTTCCTGCCGTGCTGCGCCAGGTGCTTACGCTTCAGAATGCCGTTACCGAAAAATGGGACCTCAACAATGAAGTGGTTTGGGCCTTAAATACGACCTATTACGAGCAGGCAAACTCCATTCCCCGCCTGGTGCCCGATTTTAACCTGGGCGCAGCGCCGGGGACCCTGGCCGTGCCCATTGGCACTACAGACCTTTTTTATACGAAGAACGGAGTGCCCATCAATGAGGACAAAACCTGGGACTATGCCAACCGCTTTTCGCTTAAAACCGGTGATGCCGAAAATAAATACCTGATCGGGCAGGACTACCAGACCGTTAAAAATAATTTTGACCGGGAACCCCGTTACTATGCCAATATCGGGTTTGACGGAGGCGTATGGTATGGCAATGGCGTGCTGGATCCGGATGCCGCCATATTCGTGCAGGCAAGAACCGGACCAGCGGCTCCAAAAGATAACTCAAGGCTTAACGTTACCGGCATCTGGCCCAAAAAGCTGGCGCATTACCTGAGTGTTTTTGATAAGAACGGCTTTTCTCAAACAAGCTTCCGGATTCCGAGAATGCGCATGGCCGATCTTTACCTGCTGTATGCCGAGTGTTTAAATGAAAGCAGTGGTCCTTCTTCCGAGGTATATGCGTATGTAGACAGTGTAAGAAGCCGGGCCGGATTGAAAGGCGTGGTAGCCTCATGGGCGAACTATTCCTTTAACCCGGGAAAGCCACTTACAAAGAATGGTTTGCGGGAGATCATTCACCGGGAACGCCGGGTAGAGCTTTGTTTTGAGGCAAGAGCCGGATGGGACCTGCGCCGCTGGAAGGAGTGGACTACGGTAATGGCGCAGCCGGTACAGGGCTGGTCTGTTTTCCAGCACGATCCTTCTGATTTTTACATTCCTGTAACCCAGTTCATACCCAGCCTTACGGTGAGGGATTATTTCTGGCCCCTGTCTGACGGGGCGCTTCAATACAATGAAAACCTGGTACAAAGTCCCTACTGGAAATAATTGCAGAATCTTTAAACTTTTTTATATGAGCAACCGTTGCCTACATTATTTAATCATACCCTGCTCTTTAGCCATCTTGTTATTTATCGGGTCCTGTCAGAAGCGGGCCGATTATAACGATCCATTGTCGAACGACACTACAAAACCCGGAACGATCACCAATATTAAAGTAACCAATTTTAACGGCGGTGCGTATGTAACCTATGATCTTCCCCAATCGGAGAATATCCTGTATGTGAAAGCCAATTATACCATTAACGATAAAACCGGAGCAACGCTTGAAACAAAGTCCAGCTATTATTCCGACACGCTTACGGTAAACGGGTTTGCAGAAAAAAAACAATACGATGTTACCTTAAGGGTGGTTAGCCGCGCCAATGTGGAGTCGGACCCGGTAACCGTAAAAGTATATCCGGATACGCCGGTGTACCGTGTGGTAGCACAAACCCTGGCGATGACACCGGATTTTGCCGGTGTGCGGGTGGCCGGTATCAACCGGTTGCAGCAAAACGTGGGAGTGGTTTTTTTATACAACGACCCGTACTTTAAAAAGTACACCATCCGGCAACAGATATTCTCTAATTTCAGGGAGATCAATTTTGCGTCGAGAGGTTTTGACACCCTGCCCAAACCGGTGGCTGTATATACCACGGATCAATGGGGCAATCACTCAGACACCATCTATAAAACCATCAGTCCGCTTTATGAGATCACACTGGATAAAAGCCGGTTCTTTGAGTATCACCTGGGCAGCGACAGTCCAACAGACCAGTATGGTTGGTTAACGCCTTATATGTGGGATGGTAACACCGGGTCTGGCTGGCATACCAATCAGCGCGTACCCTATGTATTGCCGCCTACTACCAGTTTCGGGCTGGGGGTATCTGCCAAACTCAGCCGGTTTAAACTGTGGCCCAGGGACGGCTATCTCTGGGGGCATGGCAATCCCAAAACATTTACCCTATGGGGGTCCAACGCCGAGCAGCCGGGCGACTTTAAGCCGCCGATGACGGCAGCAGAAGGCACCGTGATCGGCGATTGGGTCAATATCGGCAATTACCGGTACCCGGATCCGCCTTCCGGCAACCCGCCGTCGGCAGCCACCGATGCAGACCGGGTATGGGCCAACCAGGGAACTGAATTTAATGTGTCCTTTGCAGCTCCCAGGGTCCGGTTTATGCGTGTGGTCGTTCCGGAAAACTGGGGCGGAGATAACACGTTTGCGCATATTATGGAACTTACTTTTTACGGCGATCCCAGATAAGCTATTTTTTATCACCTTAATTGTATGAACGGGTTATGAATACTATAAAAACAATTTTAATTTTTGCGTTCTGCGGTATATGGATCAGCAGTGTATATACCGGATGCAGCCGGAAGGCCGACGATTATAAAAAATACCTGGATAATAAAGAGATCACCTATACAGGAACGGTTACAAATTTCCGGGCCAAGCCCGGTAATCTGAGAGTGCGGCTGGAATGGAACCCCAGTCCGGATCCATCGATTTCCAGGTATGTGGTTTACTGGAATAACGGCAACGACTCACTGGTGTTGCCCGCTACCAGCAGCAATACTTCCGATACCATCCGGGCCCTTATCAGTGCCAACCTGCAGGAATCCAATGTGCAAAACTTTATCCTGTATACTTATGATGCCAGGGGCAACCGGTCCATCGGGCAAAAAACGCCGGTGGTAAAATTATACGGCCCCATTTATGAATCCTCTTTGTATAACCGGCAACTGAATGCGGCAAATCCGCTGGAGCTGGTAGGTGCCGATTCGATCCGGTTGTTTTTTACCAAAACAGATTCTTCCAATATTTTTTCAAGATTGTGGTATTACAACCAGCAAAGCGGTAAGCTGGATAGTACCCTTTTTAAAGGCGATGTAACAACAATACCGTTGTTTAAACCCGGAACAAAATTGTGGATCCGGTCCTTTTTTGTACCTGCTGCCAATGCCATTGATACGTTCCAGGTTCCGCAACCGGATACCTTATCGGTGACAATCCAGATGCCGGTGCCCAAAAACCTGTTTGTGGTGGTAAAGAATGCGTATGATATGGGGAACTATGAAGATCAAACCGGTGTGTTCCGTTTGTGGAACGGAAGTGTTGGCCCGCAGGAATACCCGAATATTTATCATAATTCAGGAACAGTTCCCTTGCCCGGCACCATCAGTTTTGATATGGGGAAACTATACACGGATCTTTCCGCCATTGAAGAAACAGGCAGGAGTTGTTGCAACAACCCATCTAAATTTGAAGTATGGGGCATTGCCGATACCACGGGTGCCTTTCCCGCACTGCCGGGTAATGATCCGCAGTGGGCGGCTCAAATGAGTGCAAAGGGATGGACGCTTCTTACCGATGCCGTTCGTACCGATGATGGTATCAATGCCATGAAATTTTCGTTCATTAACAATCCGCCACCCATCCGGTTCATTCGCGTCCGGTTTAAAGCAACGGTCAACAACTCCAATTATGTTAACCTTAGCCAGCTTAGTTTCTGGTACCGGTTATAGGTGGGCCGGCTGCCGCTAGGGTGGTGCAGCGGCGGTGATCACTATTTAAACAAAACAATTATAATGTAAAAGAACCGGGCGCAACATTTGAAACGGGCAATGGCTTATTTTGTTCCTGTTTTCCGGTTAACAGATCTAAATTCTAAAAAATGAAAAAAACAGTATTGATTTTATTTGGCTGTTGCTGCCTGTTGGGTATACATGCAGTAGCTCAGCAAAAATCCATCTTCAATGAAACGCCGCAGCAAAAGAAAAAACGCATGCAGTGGTGGGAAGATGCCCGTTTCGGTATGTTTATCCACTGGGGCCTTTATGCGCTTCCGGCCAGACATGAATGGGTAAAGAATTATGAGCAGATTACGGATGCCAATTACCAGAAGTATTTTGACAATTTTGATCCGGATAAATTTGACCCTAGAAAATGGGCGCGCGAAGCAAAGACTGCGGGTATGAAATATGCGGTGCTAACCACCAAGCACCACGAGGGATTTTGCCTTTTTGATTCGAAATACACCGACTATAAATCGACCAATACGGCGGCTAAACGCGACCTGGTGAAAGAGTTTGTGGACGCTTTCCGTGCGGAAGGCATCCGGATCGGTTTTTATTATTCGTTGATCGACTGGCATCACCCGGATTTTACGATAGATGGGGTACATCCCCAACGTATCGACAAAGGAACGGAGGCCGATTATGCCGCCGCCAACAAGGGGAAGGATATGAAAAAGTACCAGCAATATTTAAAGAACCAGCTTACCGAGTTGCTGACGAAGTACGGGAAAATTGATATCCTCTGGCTGGACTTTTCCTATCCCGGAACTTTCGGAAAGGGCCGCAACGACTGGGCGTCTATGGACCTGATCAAAACCATCCGGAAGTTACAACCACAGATTATCCTGGACAACCGCATGGACCTGAATGACTATACCGATGGATATGATTTTGAAACACCGGAACAGGTTGGCCCGCAGGAACTCATCAAATACAAAGGCAAGTATTGGGAAACCTGTCAAACGTTTTCCGGCTCCTGGGGCTATCACCGCGACGAGCATACCTGGAAGAACCAGCGGCAGTTGCTGGACCTGCTGATTACTTCGGTAGCCAACGGGGGTAATCTGATCCTGAATGTAGGCCCCACAGCCAGAGGGCAATTTGATTACCGGGCGAACCGGGCACTGGATAGCATGGGATACTGGATGGATGCCAACCAGCGTTCGATCTATAATTGTACCTATCCGGCCGATGGATATGCGTTACCGGAAGCATCGAACATACGCATAACGTACAACCCACAGACAAAGCGTCTCTATCTGCACCTGTTTGAATACCCCACTGATGGAAAACTGGTCCTGCCCCGCTATAAAGGGAAAATAAAATATGCCCAGTTCCTGCATGATGCTTCTGAGATACAATATACGGCTTCGGGGAATGACCTGGAATTGAAATTGCCGCAACGAAAACCGCCCTATGAGGTACCGGTGATTGAACTCTTGCTCAGCAGTCATTCGGAATAGCAAGGCAATTTCCTTCGGCTCAGGCTGTCTCCGGGAATCCGGGACAGCTTTTTTTTTACCCGCCCATGATACCGGTTTGAAGCTTCATTAAAAAATGCCGCGGATGCCCGCAGCTGTTGCCCGGGAGCATATCTTCGTACCTGTGCCGGCAACGGTAACAATGCACGTGCCTACCCCGATCAGGCGAGGCGGACATTTTTCTTTTTCATAAAATAAAATGTATATTTATAGAGCTTTTATATGACCCCGCATTTAATCCGTAACGATCTGTTTTAGTACAGGTATAAATTGTTTTACATGAGAAAGAACTACAACGTTCCATAAGCACCGGGAAGACCTCCTGCGTGCGGATAATTAGCCTTTAACCCAATTATTTACCAAATCAATACCCATATTATGAAACATGTTAAAATGGCCATGTGGTTGCTTGCAGTAACCGGCGCTTTTACCGCTTGCCAGAAAAGCGGAGTGAACGAACAAACGGAAGCGCAGCCGGAAGCCGTTGCAGCGATTGCGCCCGAATTCCTGAACCTGAAAGTGTGTACAGAACTTTACCCCGAAGGCGTATCGGAAAGAGGTGCCACCATCCGGGCAAAGCAATGGCCAAACGGTACCACCCTTACCGTAAGTTTGAATGGCGGTACGGCATTTGTACGAAGCAAGGTGATCCAGTTTGCAAAACAATGGGAAACCTATGCCAACATAAAACTCAATTTTGTAACCAATGACCGGAAAGCCACCATCCGGGTAACCTTCTCTCCCGGTGGTTCCTGGTCGTATATTGGCACTGATGCTTACGCCATAAAAGGAGGTAAGGCCACGATGAATTTCGGTTGGTTCGACAATTCGACGCCGGATGATGAATTCAGCCGCGTAGCCATCCACGAGTTTGGCCATGCATTGGGCATGATCCACGAACACCAGCATCCGCTGGCCGATATTCCCTGGGATAAGCCCAAAGTATATGCCTATTATAAGCAAACACAGGGGTGGACCACCCAACAGGTGGATGTTAACATTTTTCAGAAGTACAGCACAACAGAAACGAATTACAGCGCTTATGACAAGACTTCGATCATGCATTACCCGGTAGAAGAAGAACTGACCATTGGTGATTTTTCTGTGGGTTGGAATACGGTGCTTTCTTCCACCGATAAATCGTTTATTGGTACCGTGTATCCAAAATAAAGATTCCGCCAGTTAACAGGTACCCGGTCCATACAGTATTGGCCGGGTACTTTTTTTAACAGGTGTAAAACCGTAATTTTAGGTGCTATGGGGTTATTAAAGATCTTAATTATCGGATTGCTGCTGCTATGCTGCAATGCGTTCCCGCTTTGTGCACAAAAGAATGAAATCCGTGTATTAACCGGTTACGGCAACTCCAACCTGCATTGGTCCATTGCGGGCAATACCGATGGTAAAAACCCGGATATTTTATCCGAGCTGGCCTGGAGCCGGTTAAGGGGAACCGTCTGGAATGCCGGGTTGCGCTATTCCTTTAATAAAAAATGGGGGTTAGAACTTGGAGCCGGGTACCACCATATCACAAAGGGACGGGTAACGGATAAAGATTATGCGCAGGATAACCGGCAGGGCAATTATTACAACGAGGAATTTAACAGTCAGGGAAAGGCGCTGACGGCAGATGCCGTGTTGCAGTATCATATCGGAAATTTATCCGGCTTTCAGATCCGTCCATTCGTCGGGTACACCCTGCAAAAGCAGGAAGCGTTGCTCTTAGGCGATGAAGACTGGGAACGGGACCTGCACAGCTCCTACAAAACCACATGGATGGGCGCACAGGCCGGGGTTAATGCATCGCGAACGTTTAACCGGCTGGATCTGCGGATTGATCTTGCTACCGGGTTGTTGGCCTACCGTGCAGCCGCACTGTGGAATCTGATTGACAAATTTGCAAAGCCGGTAAGTTTCCGGCATTACACAGAAGCATACCAGCTAAAAGGGAACGTAGAAATCGGTTATACGTTAGGAGCACGGCTGCGGATTATGGGGTATTGCCGCATGGCACATGCAGATGCGTGGAAGGGTACCGACAGGGCTTATTATAGCGATGGCAGTACCATTGATACCCGGCTAAACTGGGTAACCACTACCACCACTGCCTTCGGAGCCGGGCTGGGCTACCTGTTTTAACGGATACTTTTGGAGCATACCGCTGCATTTTTAATGCCGGATGCGGGCGTTATACCGCCCTGGTAGGCCTGCATATTCCTGCCTGAACATAATCGTTGTGTTTTTCCCGGCGGCTGTTTTCATGTTCATCATTTAAAGCTTTAGTACGGATGGGCTTCTTCATTTCAGGAAGCGGCGTTTTAGTTCGGTATCTGCGCAGGTACGTGGTAATGGATCTGCCTTTCAAAGCCATTTTTGTTGTTTGGTGATTTTTAGATAAAATTAATTTTTTCGTTATAATTATGAATAAATACTATTTTTAACAGGATTAGTGTAGCGTAAATTATTTTTTATCTAACCAAACCGAATAATCAGAACGATGCATTATGGAATTATTACGTTCGGCTCCAGGGGCGATGTACAGCCCTATATAGCCTTGGCGCTGGAGCTCATTCAACAAGGCCGCAGTGTGAGCATTGTAGGAAATGAAAATTTTTCCGATTTTGTAGCTACCTACGGGATCCCGTTTCATCCGCTTCCGGTGGATTCACAAAAAATACTGCAGTCGCCGGAAATAACAGGAATTCTTAAATCCGGCAATGTGATCACTTACCTAAGGGCGTTAGGAAAGATCATCCGGAAAGGGCAGGCGGCCGTTCTGCAAACGATGGCGGGTAGTTGTGTAACATTTGATGTGCTGATTGCAACCCCGCTTACCGTGGCATGGGTATTTTCGGTAGCAGAATGCCTGAACAAACCCTGGGCCATTGTTCAGCTAACCGTTCCTTCGGTACCAACGGCGGTGTTTCCCTACCTGGGGCTTGATTTTTTTAATGCACCGGCCTATAACCGGTTTACCTACCGGCTGATGCGCTGGCTTTTCTGGAAAGAACATAAAAAGGACATCCAGGAACAACGGGCGTTGTTAAAATTACCGCCGCTTGAAAAACCGTTGCCGGAAAAGATCGATGCGCAGCAGGTGTTGCAATTGCATGCATTTAGCCGCTTTCTCCTCGGGCGGCCTTCCGACTGGCCGGCGGGTGCCGATATCACCGGGTTTTTAGATCTTAAGGCGGCCGGACAGGATTCCGGTACGGAGCAGGCGATCAGCCACTGGCTGGAACAGGGCACACCTCCGGTTTATATCGGCTTTGGCAGCTTCCCCGTTCCCGATCCCACCATTTTTTACGGTATCCTGGAACATTTACTGAACCATACAGACGAGCGTTATATTTTTTGCCAGGGCTGGAGTAAGCCCACGGAACTACCTCAAAGTTCACGGATTTTCGAAGTAAAGTCCATTGATCATTCCTGGTTATTCCCGCAGTGCAAGCTGGCGGTTGTACATGGCGGAATTGGAACGGTTGGTGCCGGGCTTCGCGCTAAAATACCGGTAGTAGTGGTTTCTGTTCTGGGTGATCAGCCGATCTGGGGACGGTTTGTTAAACGGAAGGGTTGGGGAGCGCATCTTCCGTTTAAGAAGCTAACGCCGCAAAAACTTTTACAGGCCATCCGCGCTGCGGATCAGGATGCGGTCAGGACATCGGTGCGGCAGGTGGGCAGCATGATGGAACAGGAGAACGGCGCTGCGGAAGCGGTTTCCAGACTGGAGGCCTATTTTAAAATACCGGCACAGGCCATCCGGATGCCGGCAGACGTTTAGCGGTATTATTGTAAATAAGATTCCTGCTCCGGGCCAATGCGGTGTTTTATTGCCGCTGATGCGCAGATTACGCACGGGAGGATCAATTTATAATTGATCGTCGTTGCCGTTGGTACTGCAAACCCTGGCTTCTATTCGCTTAACACCTGACCTTGACCGGGATGGTGCATGAAGGCGTATATTGTTCCGGGTTCTGCGCAACTGCTTTGAGCGGTGTAAATCCTGCAGATTGCGGTTTTTTTTAACGCAACGGGCGCAAGGCTTTCGCAAGGTTCGCTATGCGCAGCAATATAAATGTTGGCCGTATAGCCATTGCGGCCCTGGCGGATTCTTTGCGGCCCTTGCGTTTAAACTTTTACTACAGAACAGCAATGGGCGCAAGGCTTTCGCAAGGTTCGCTATGCGCAGCGATATAAGTGTTGGCCGTATAGCCATTGCGGCCCTGGCGGATTCTTTGCGGCCTTTGCGTTTAAACTTTTACTACAGAATAGCAATGGGCGCAAGGCTTTCGCAAGGTTCGCTATGCGCAGCGATATAAGTGTTGGCTGTATAGCTATTGCGGCCCTGGCGGATTCTTTGCGGCCTTTGCGTTTAAACTTTTACTGCAGAACAGCAATAGGCGCAAGGTTTTCGCAAGGTTCGCTATGCGCAGCGATATAAGTGTTGGCCGTATAGCCATTGCGGCCCTGGCGGATTCTTTGCGGCCCTTGCGTTTAAACTTTTACTACAGAACAGCAATGGGCGCAAGGCTTTCGCAAGGTTCGCCGTGCACAGCGTTTTTTATTTTGAACGTATTGCCGGTAGGCCTTGGAAATAAATCAGCGGAGCGCTGCGTTGCATTTCATCCGGGGATCAGCGGGAAACAACGGTCTGTTTAACCCATCAACAACGCATCATCGTGCCGTTTTTTGCTGCGCCTTTTTAAGCATGGCTTCTGCATGTTCCCGCTCACCATGGTTGGCAATTTCGAGGGTTAACGCTTTTTGATAATATTGAATGGCTTTTTTATAATCCTTGTTCTTAAACGTATAATCGCCGGCAATGATATAGCTGTTGTAAAACCCGGGGTTTGCTGCTACCAGGCTGTCGGCATTGATGGTTTTACCATCCTGGATCGCCGCCCGGTAATTCCGGAAGGCCTCAAACCGCCTGAATTCAGGTGTATATACAAACGGATCGGCCGGGATGGTATACTGCGCTTCATTGATCTCCCGGTTCTGTTTCATGCCCTGCAACGCAAATACTTTTTTAAGATCGTAACATACAAAGGCCCCCAGCTGCCAGGGGGTGGTAGACACCCATACCCGCAATTGCTGCGGCTCAAATACAATTGAATGGTGTGCAATAAACTGGTTCACCGCCTTTTCATTTCCCAGTCCGATGTCGGCATTGTTCATGCCCCGGTAATCGCGCAGGACCTCAATGGTCTTTTGCACGGAGTTCTTCCCGTTTGCGGTTAACAGCTGGTTCAACCGGTTATAGCGGTAAACCGACGAACTTTTTTCACGCATCTCTTTATTAGGTTCCGAATTCCAGAAAGTACTGCTTTGAAAATGATTGGTACACAGGATCTCGTTTTTATGCGGATCATATATGGCCAGTGAGTCTGGTGTTTTTTCGATGATCACCGCCTTATTGTCGGCAGCGGACCCTACCAGGAACGATTCCGATACAAACATTTTCCGTTTCTGAGCAATGGCCACGGCTTCTTCAATGTTCTTTGCATATTGAACGATCTCACGTGCCACCAGCGAAACGGGTGTGGCGGCTCCGGTAGGATAGCTGCTCTTGGCGGCATTGATGGTAACGGTAAGGCCCTTTTCATTCATACCGGAAACCACGCCGGTAAACCCGCCCCAGGTAACGCTCATAAATTTATAACCGCCGGAAGGATTTACAAAAGCAATGATCTTATTCTTTGCAAAATCGTCGCCCACGTAAAAATCAAAATTACGGCCAATGATCATCGTGCTGTCTTCTGAAGCCGCTCCCCAGGTACCAAAGGAGGTACAGCCTACCAGTGCCAGGTTTTGCAGGGCATGGCCGATATCATGGGCCGAATGATAATTCAGGATGCGCTGGTATTTGTCGCCGATATAACCATAGTTATCCGAGGCCGACCGCGATACGCCGTAGATCTCTTCTTTAAATTCTTCCGCCACATAATCCGGTAACTTCCGGTTAAAGAAGCCGATGAAGTATTTTAGAAAATGCCTGTAAAAGTTGGAAGGCACCATTTTATTGATCTGCGCACTGAAATAATCTTCCTGTAATTGCACCAGCTCTTTGCTCAGCTTGCCATTGATGACACCCCGTTCAAAGGGAGCGCCTTCTACATACAATTCATACAAACCGGAATTGCTTTTGCGGAACCAACTGTTGTTGATGGTATATAAACCCGGGTCTGGCTGCTGCCGCTGTAGCCGGAGGGCGCTGGTATCCTTTATTTGGGGATCAGGAATGTCTGATACCCATACGAGGTAAGCAAATAACAACCCGAACAGTAAAACAATCACGGCCAGTACCCGTAACAGTCTTCGTAAAAATTTACTCTTTTTAAGCATTTCTTATTTTATCCACCAGGGTATCGTCATTTAATAATAAGAAGCAGGTCAATACCGCAGAAAGCGAAGTTCCTAAAATTCCGTGCAAATTGAGGCTTTGGCCTGTTAAAAACAGGTTGGGGATTTTAGTGCGCGGGCTGATCACCGTTTGTAAGGGATTGTTGTAGTCCTTTTGGATGCCGTACATGGAACCATCTTCCAACCCGATATAGTCCCGGTTGGTGAGCGGGGTGGCGGCATAGTTGTGCTGAACATTGGCTACAATTTCCGGAAACCGTTCGTTTACCAGGGCCAGTAGCTGATCCGTTTTTTGCTTTTTAAAGGCTTCGTAATCCGCTCCGCGCGCGGCTTCTTTGCCTACCCGGTTACAGGTATCTTTCCACTGTGCTACATCCCTGAACCACATGGGCGTGAGTACGGAAACCGTAGCGGCATAGCGGGGATCGGTCCGGTCCGGGGTAAAGTACAATCCATAACCCAGGGGCCAGCTGGCTTCCGTATAGTCGTTCATGTTCCATAAATACCCTTCTTTATGAAAATAGTAGTTGTGATTTTTGTAAGGAACAGAATGCGGCTTTAAAACAAGATGGAGCGAAAAAGACGATACCGTATTGGGCAGCCCGGTGATCCGCTTGCGGTAGATGTTTTTTAACAACGCGGAATCCGTAACCTGTAAGGTGACTGCAGGATTGATATTGGAGATAACATACCGGGCGGTGACCGTGTTTCCGTTTTCTGTTTCTATATGCGAAATGGTTCCCCCGGTTTCCACGATTCTTGTCACTTCACAATTGCGGATAATGGTGCCGCCCTGTTTTTTGATTTCGGCCGCCAGTAATTTTGCGATCTGTGAGCCGCCATCCACGCATTTCCAGCTGCTTTCGATATAACTGTTTATAATGAGCGCATGTACATGAAAAGGTGTTTTATCGGCAACGCCCGAATAGAGGAGGTTGTTGCCAGCGAGCACGGCCTGTAATGTTTTATCGGTTGTAAGGGATGCAATGGTTGCCTGCGCACTCAAACCCAGCACTTCGTCTTTCACCGATGCGTCATCCGTCGTTAACTGATAGAGCGGGAATTTGCTGCAAACCGTCTTTACGAGCTCGCAGTAGCGGGTAATGGCTGGTTCTTCTTCGGGGAAATCGGCTACAAGGTTTTTGATAAATGCAGTATACCCCTGGCTTTGCACATATACTTTTGGGTCGCCTTCCAGCAGGATATGGTCAAACGCTGTTTCCATCTGCTCAAGCCGCAACCGGTCCATGATACCCGCGTATTTGAAAACCTGGTAAAGGTTCTGTCCTTTGTCCAGTCCACCGATATAATGTACACCGGTATCAAAAATCTGTTTATTGCGCGCAAAAGTTTGCAGGTTGCCGCCCAGTTGTTTGTTCTTTTCAATGATACATACCCGCAGCCCTTCCTTACCCAGAATGGAGCCGCATAAAAGCCCGCCAAGGCCACTTCCGATGATGATGACGTCGTAATGCATAAGTTTCAGATCACGCAGGAGCAATGCCGGCCGCATTTTTGGTGGTGGCGGTTTTTTTGTTGCGCAGCTTATTGCCCCAATCGGAAATACCCTGCAGCATGGGGCCTGCCGACTTTCCGAGCGTGGTGAGCTCGTATTCTACCTTTGGGGGTACTTCAGGATATACAATGCGCCGGATCAGGCCATGCTGCTCCAGCTCTCTTAACTGTGCAATCAGCATGCGTTCGGATACACCGGGAATTGATTTTAATAATTCGTTGTACCGCATCTTCCCGTATAAAAGGTTAAAAAGAATGGTCGGTTTCCATCTGCCGCCAATGATGGATAAGGCGTGTACAACGCCGCAGTTCCGGATCAGTTGCGCCTCGTTCAGGGCATTGGTGGAGTTTATTTTGCGCATACTTACTTTTTTGTTAGTACCTGATAATTTTATAAGTACTTGTAAAAATATAAATATCCACTCAATTTTACGGTTTCATTTAAAAAATTACTATGAAACAATTAGAGGGTAAAACAGCATTGGTAACCGGTGGCAGCCGGGGCATAGGAGCGGCCATTGCACAGCGGTTGGCACGGGAAGGGGCACAGGTTGCATTAACGTACAAGGCTTCGCCGGAGAAGGCGGCCGGAGTGGTAAAAGCAATTGAAGCCCAAAATGGAAGGGCGATTGCCATTGAGGCAGACAGTGCCGATCCGCGGGCAATGGTAAATGCGGTGGAAACAACCGTACGGGAACTGGGCAGGCTGGATGTGCTGGTCAATAACGCAGGTATTGGTGTGTATAAGGACATCAGTGAATTTACCGTAAATGATTTTGATGCGATTGTGGCAGTGAATATACGGGCCGTTTTTATGGCGGTAACTTCGGCCCTGCCTCATTTGAAGAGCGGCAGCCGGATCATTACGATTGGCAGTTGCCAGGCAGAACGTATGCCCGGCCCGGGTGGAGCCCTGTATGCAATGAGCAAAAGTGCGCTTGTGGGTTTTACAAAGGGTATTGCCAGGGACCTGGGCCCCAAAGGGATTACGGCCAACCTGGTACATCCCGGTCCTGTGGATACGGATATGAACCCGGCAAACGGGCCTGCTGCGGATTTTCAACGTTCGCTGATGGCCGTGGATACTTTTGGCACCGGTGATGAGGTTGCTGCGATGGTGGTGTATCTGGCCGGACCGGAAAGCCGGTACATAACCGGGGCCGGCTTTTTGATAGACGGCGGCACCAATATCTAAGTGATTCCTGTAGCATCAATGGAACGGTAAGCGTGGTGCATTCAGCCACGCTTATTTTCGCAGTACCCAAATGACGTTTGAAGTATACTTCGTATGATCGATCCGCTCAAAGGAAAGCCCGTGTTTGTCTGCCAGCGCTTTGATCATTCCGCCGGAAAGGAAATGCAACTCGTTTACCGTTTTGTTAAAAGAGAAGACCCGGGTAGAAAAGAACTCGGTTAGCTTTGTACCCTTGTGTTTTTCTTTCAGATCCTTATCCCCGTCGCGGATAACCAGTATGCCCCCCGGTAACAGGCTGTGAATGGCTTTTTCAATAACAGCTACCTGCTGCTCCGGTTGCAGGTAGTGGAGTACATCGCTGATGACAATACCATTGTATTGTTCAAAAACAAATTGGCTGATGTCTGCATGTATAAAATGCACATCATCGGTTCTGCTAAAACAATGCCGGGCGGTTTCGATCTTTTCCTCATCGTAATCCACACCCGTGATCCGGCGCTTTTCCTGGCTGCTCCAGTACAATATATAACACATAAAGCCGTAGCCACAACCCAGGTCCAGGATGCGGCCCTGCGCCGGCATCAGCTCATGAAATTGCTGGTAATAGTTTTCTAACCGCAGCTTTACCTTTAAATACCATTCCAGCACCGGGCCTTTATAAATGTAATTGAAGAACAGCTGCTCTTTAAAATAGTTGGGTTGCTCCAGTTCCCTGGTCAGTTGGGTATGTTGCTCTTTAAAATACTTTGAAACGGATTTGGTGCGCTCCTGGTAGTTGCTGCCCCAGCTGGCATCGGTTGCCTTGATCCTTGGCAGGTACTGCGCGGTAATCGGTCCGTTTTTTAACAGGTAATCGCCCTTGGTCATGGTATATCCCAGGCCGTGTAAGAGTACGGGTACAATATCCAGCTGCAGTTTCTCCGCGAGGTAAAATGCGCCTTTGTGAAAGCGTTTCATCGGCGGCCGGATGCTGCGGGTGCCTTCCGGAAATACAACGATCGAATACCCTCTGTCTACAAGCGTTTTTAGCAACGGCACACTGTTTTCGATGCCGTTGGCAACCGGGTAAAAATCGGCCATACGGATGGCCCAGCCAAAAACCGGTGAGCGCCAAACCCACTGGTTGGTTAATAAAATCAGCCGGGGATTCAGCATCGCCATTTTCAGAATGTCTAAAAAAGACTGGTGATTGGCAATAACTACGGCCGGTGTTTTAAATTGTTCATTCAGCGGGTTGTTGATCTTTTTCCGGAAATTGCCCATAATGTATAATACGGACATGCAGAATTTGGAGAGCAACACATGGTAGATGTATTTCCCTTTTTCCTTGCTAAAGGGATTGAGCTTTACGAGGAAAAATCCAACGATGGTCAGTAATACACTGGTAGAGGTGAAGTATACAAATGAAAACGACGACCGGTGCCAGCTCCATAAGGTCCAGGGATGAAATTGTTTTTGAACCCGGTTCCTGATCAGCAACGAAAAGAAAAAGGGAATGAGCACCTGCGCCATCAGTACGACGCATACAATACCGGTTACAGATATAAAGGCAACAGACCGCAGGGCGGGGTGTTTGGCAAAAATCAGTACGCCCAGGCCGGCGATGGTGGTAATGGCGGAGATCAGGATCGAAGATTTATAGGAGCCCAGCAGTTTTCTTCCGGTCCTGTATTCCGATAACAGACCATCCATCACAAACAGGCTGTAATCATCGCCCAGTCCGAAAATAAGGGTAGACACAATGATGTTTACAATATTGAACTTGATGCCGGTTATCCCCATAATACCCAGGATCCATATCCAGCTGATGAACATAGGGATGAATGCCATCAGCATCAGCTCTATCCGCCCAAAGGTGAGGAAGAGTACTACGGCCACCAGAATGGAAACGATCCAGGCAATGCGGTTAAAGTCTTCATTCACCATCTGTGTTAAACGGGTGGTAAGGTACTGGCGGTCCAGGATCGTTGCATCATTGCCTGCCTCAAGCCTGTCAATAACCGCTTGCCGGTGTGCCTGGGGAACCTTAAGTACCGTAACTACCGAAGCGTGGCCCGGTGTTTCGGTAATATAATCATCCAGGTAATTTTTTCGGATGCCGGATAACTGTGCCGGGTCCAGGGTTTTATAAGAGGCGTGCAACAGCTGCTCAAAGTTTTGAAAGGCATCTGCTTTAAAGCCCAGGGCGGTACCCTGTGTTTTAATGGCTGATAACAATCGCGCTTTTTTGTCAGCGGTCCAATAAGTATTCCAGCGGGCAATGCGGGCATGTTGCAAAGAGTCGGAAAGAAACAGGGAGGAAACCCCTCCGGCGCTGCTGATGCGGCCTTCTGCGCGGAAATGATCAATATCCGTTTGCAGGCGTTCACTTTTTACGAGGGCTTCATCCAGGTTGCGGCCTTCGGTAACCAGGTATACCGATTTTAATGCGCCGCCGCTGATGCGGTTCAATTGCTGCTCCGCCTGTTTTAATTCGGCTGACATATAATTCAGCTGCATCATGTCCGGCTCAAATTGTACTTTGCCCGCAAAGCATGCCAATACAACGGTCAGTAAAAGGATGAGCCCTACCAGCCATTTGTTCGATTCCAGGCGAAGGCCTGCGATCCGGTCGATCCAGGAATGTGTATGTGCAGCGCCTGCGGCTGATCGGCCAATAAAATGCGGTAAAAAGATTAACGAGCAGAGCACGGCGCCGATGAGGCTTAGGCCGGCAAATAACCCCAGGTCCTTCAGCATGTCTGAGGTGGCATACTGCAAGGTCAGGAATCCTGCAATGGTGGTGAAGCTGCCAATGGTCAGCGGAAAGGAAAGGTCCCTGATCACCTGGCGCATATTACCGGTATGCCGGTAATGGTTGAACACGTGCAACGAATAATTAACAACAATACCCAATACAATAGAACCGGTGCCCAGGGCGATGATGGAAATATTACCCTTGATCAGCGCAATAAAAGCCAGCGCAAAGGCGGCACCATATGCCACCGGTACCAGGATGAGCACCGGTGCACGCTTCTTTTTAAAATAAATGCTGATAAAAAACACCAGGAACAGGATGGTGATGCTTAGCGTAAGCCGCGTATCCTTTTTTAACTGGGCGGCATTGCCTTCCGAAACAAGGGCACCTCCAAAATAACGGGTCCGGATCTGGGGATAGGTTTTTCCAAGTGAGTCGATGCTCCGGTTGAGTACCTCAAACAATAATTGGTTCTTACCGGTGTTGCCTGCCGTAAAATTGGGCGTAATAAACAACAGGAGGGTCTTTTGGTCTTTGGTAATGATATGACTGTCGTACAATTCAAAATTATCGTCTACCTGCAACTCCTGTAACTTTTTTAACGCAATAAAGGAGATACCGCTGGGATCCTTGCTGATGACTTCATTGATGGCAAAGCTGCCGGGACTGCTTAATAATTTGATGTCGTTTTCAAGCGTTGTTTTTAACACGGCCGGCTGGACGAGGGTATCGATTTTGGCGTAGTCCTTATCTGAAAGAAATACGGGAAGGTGCTCCTGAATGGTTTGAAAAAGTTCCAGGGTGAAATCGTCATCGATGCGGTAGCGGATATTTTTTATATACGGGGCTGCAGATTGCTCCAGGGCTGCACCCAATGCATCGCCATAAGCCAGCAGGCTATCGGGGGCAACCTGCCCGGTATCTTTAAGCGCTACCATTACGGCCAGCTTATCGGCAAATTTTGAGTTGCCAAAGACCGCTGCAACTTTTTCTGTTTTTTTGTCCTTGGGAATGATGGCATACACATCTTCAACAAACCGGATGCGGCTGGCCGATAGCAGGAACAAACCGAGCGTGCATAAAAAAAGCACGTACAGCAGCGTTTTGCGCGTAAGAAAATACTGGTATATCGTAAGAAAGATTTTCTGCATATTTAACCGGCAAAGATAACTGAAGAATGAGTGCCGGCTAATATACCGGAACCATTAAAAGAACCGCCGGTCTTTTTGAGCCGCTGGAAAAAAGAGGCCGGAAAAACGGGGCAGCGGCCCTGAACATTATCCTGCATTCACTTTTTTTTGTTTTGAAGGAATTTTCAGGAGCAAAAAGGTGAAGAGCCAGAACAAAACAGCGGCAACCACGGCCAGTGTAATGCTTCCGTAAAGGTATTGCTCCAGATTCTGACCCATATATTTCAACGTAAGCTGCTTGCTGAACGAGATGTCTACTGCACGACCGCCCATCCAGGGCTTGCCCATTTTATAGCTGAGAAAAACGATCAGCGGTATCATTGGCGGAATACTGATATTGGCTGCAAGAATAAAAAGCGCCTTGTTCAGCCGCATCCAGTGGGCCACCGGAATGCCAATCAGCAACTGAAATCCCCAGATGGGTACAATGCCCATGAATGCGCCAAATGCCATAGAGTTGGCCTTGGTAACAGTAGATTCACCGGGGTTCAGGAGGAGCCGCTTTAGCTCCTGTTTCCAGTTTTTTTTTGTAAAGCGCCGGAAAAAATCACGCGGTTTTATATATAAAAAAGCGATCAGCACCAATACCGTATTTAATACGCTGATGCGACTGAAATCTTTAAACGGCCGGAAATGCGTAATGCGCTCTTCTTTGGGAGGGTAATAAACGGTGATGGGAACCGAGGTTACCGGTACTCCTGCCCAGGCCAGGCGCACGATCACTTCAATTTCCAGTTCATATTTCCGGGTAAACAGTTTCATCCGGCTAATGGGTTCCAGCGGGTAAAGCCGGTATCCGGTTTGGGTATCCGGGCAGTCGATGCCGGTTTCTACTTTAAACCAGAAATTGGAGAACTTATGTCCGAAACTGCTCTTGCCCGGAACATTATCGGCTGTGGCCATGTTCCGGCTGCCCATGATTAACGCGGGCCCGCCGGCTTCCAGCTGGTTCAGGAAAAGTGGGAGGTCTTTTGCAAAATGCTGCCCGTCCGAATCGATGGTGATGGCATACCGGTATCCCAGCTCAATGGCTTTTTTGAACCCCGTACGCAGGGCCATGCCCTTTCCTTTATTGGGCAAATAGGATACCACCGTTACCTGTGGAAATTTTTTCAGGATCGCCGGTGTGGCATCTGTAGAACCATCGTTGATGACGATAACCTGCGCCGTATATTGAAGCACTGCTGTGATTACCTGCTCGATGCTGCCGGCATTATTGTAGGTGGGAATCATCACACATACGTCCAGTACAGAAAAACGCTCTGAAATATCAGCAGGTATAATTGGGATATCTGATTTCACGAAGCCCCAAAAATAAACATAAATGCAATTATTCAGCCGCTTCTTCGATTGTTTTACATTTTTAAGCGAAGCGTTACAGCGCCGGGCGCAACATCCAACATCAACCGGTTCTGCCGGATGCGTTCCAGGTTTTTGTTGGCTTTCCGGATCGAACGAAACCCAAGATACCCTACCGCACCAAAGGGCAATGCGAGCAGTGCCCACCGCGGATCCTTTTCCTTTAGCGCGGTATAAGTAAAAAAGGTAAAGTGTCCGCCGCCGGAAACCAGGTTGCAATACCCAAAGACCCTGCGTCTTTGCCATTTTTTAACTTCCCCTGACCGTTTATAGAATGCTGCAGGCTTCAGGTCTCCGGCAGGTGCTGTAACGGGGGCTTGAACATATGTATTAAAAAAATATGGATTCACCTTTTGTGCCGCACAGGGCCGCAACCCGCAGGCCAGCAACAAGGGGAGGAATAAAAAAATTAACGGTTTCATCATTGTTTGTTTATGCTGGCGGCAGGTTTCTCAAGTGGGAATGGTGTTTTAAAAATGCGGGCACAGCTCATCGTTATAAAAATAAACCGCATCAGGGAACCCTGTTAAAATAAAATGTAAATACTTCTTTATCCGCTTCGGCATTATCAAGCGGAGGTGCGGCCGCTTGGAAAAACGTCAGCTGCTGATCGGAAAGGGTCAGCACTGTTGCTGTTGCATGCGCTCCGCCTGCTTTATCATCCATAACCAGCACCCCCGCGTCAGCATCATACGTGTACGTTCCTTCAACGTGCTCCGTTACTTCCCATACACCATCCTGCAGGCTGCGCTCATAAGTTTCAAAACGGCCGTCGTTAAAAAAATGGATGGTGATCTGCTTCCCGGTTTCGGTTTGGTTTGTATATTCTTCAATAATGGTTGCTGCTTTATAAGCCTTGTAATTAAATGATGTTTGAGACCATAAGCCTGTTAGCTGGCCGGGTTGGAGAATTTCTTTTTTGTTTTTGCTACAATTGAGCAGGCTTATGGCGCATACTGCTAAAAGGAATAAACAGGTGATCTTTTTCATATACGGGATTTTGATGATTGAGAATGCCGTTTTTACTCCGGCTGATGGCTCTGCAATAATAAGATGGAAAAGGGCCCGTTCGTAATTTTATGTATGGATAGCAAGGGGTTGTGATAAATAACAAGCAGTTGTGACCAATAGCAAAGCCCATGTGATGGATGGCAAAGCGGTTTTGATCTGCTGGAACAGCACGCGTCATAAAAAATATTATTTTCGTTTATAAACGGCTTTTCCTGAAACGGCTGATCCATACATTAAAACAACCACACCCGGGCTATGGAAACCTGCGTATCTATTTTCGCACGGTGCTGGGTATCGTTTGGGTCGTTTTTTTGATACTAAGCATTTTACAGCCATTTAAGATCGGGGAGCGGAATATAGCAGGAAGTCCTTACATCACTGCTGCGGTATATGCCGGTGGAGCTTTTTTAGCGATGAGCCTGAATGGGATCTGGCTGCTGATCTGCCATAGCTGGTTCCGGCCGGAAAAATGGACATTGGGAAAAGAGCTGATCGTAATGGGGTACCAGTTTTTTTGTATCGGGCTTACGATCTGGCTGATCAATCATCTGCGCGGAACACTCGGGCCTGAAGATGCAAGTTTTGGGAACTCTTTTTTCCTGGCTATCGCTATTGGTATCTTACCGTATATCATTGCCACTTTTGGAAGGCATAATTACCTGCTGCGGCATCATTTGAAGGAAGTGGCGGCTTTTAATGCACAATTGAAGGGGCTGCAGGCGCAAAAGGAAGAACAGGTTTTAGCACAGCCAACGTCCGGGTCTTTAACCATCCCCAGGCTGGATGAGGTCATTGACGTGAATGATTTTCTGTTTGCTGAATCAAAGGGAAATAACCTGGTGATACAGGTATGCCGGAACAACCGGCTTCAACAGTATACCCTGCGGAGTACGTTGAATGAATTTGCACGGGCCAACGCACATATGGATCCGCTGTTTCGCTGCCACCGCTCGTTTATCATCAATCTTAATAAGGTGGTGCAAGTGCAGGGCAATGCTGCCGGCTACCAGGTTTTATTGCATCCGGATCTGGCACCGGTTGTGGTGGCGCGGTCCAGTGTGGCGGCCTTTAAAAAAAAGCTGGCCGGCAACGGTTGAGCTGCAATTAAAAGGTATACCGTGCCGCCAGTCCAAAAGTATGGGCGTGCAGGGTGCCGTAGCCGGAGGGGGCGGCAATATGTAATACCGGGCGAAAATCGGCTGAGAGATTGAGCGGCGCATTGGTGAACCGGTAATCGATACCACCATTTGCAAAAATGCCCGCGCCAAAGCCATCGTAATAACTTTGCCGCGAGAATGAATTGAAAACCAGTAGTCCCCCGCCCAGGAACCATTTTAAACCCGGCACCGCGGCAATATCGAAATGATGCTGGTAAGCCCCGGAAAGACTGATACCTGTTGTATTCCAGTATTTGCCGTCATAAATAGAATAACGGTTCCGTTGTCCAAACCCCGCATTGAGCTCTATTGCACCGGGTGATGAAATATAAAATTTATAGGAAGCCGCAAGGGTGGCATAATCCACATGAGAGCTGATGCGGATACCTACGGCTTTGCCGTTCTTTTCCTGGGCATGGAGTGAAGTCATTGCTGCAAAAACAGCAACACAGAGTACGAGTTGTTTCATTGAAGGGTGCCGGCAGAGGTTTACAGGGCAATACCGGCATTGCAAATATAAGCGATAGCCTTGCGCAAAAACGGGTTTTTTGCTTTGCAATGCATGCTTTTTTGCCGGCTGAACCGTATGTAACTGGTAGCTAAACGGTTAAAAAAAATACGAGCCCTGCTGTCCGGAAAAAATAAAAAGAGGTGCCCGGAGGCACCTCTTCTATAATGATTGTTTAGAATGTGAAGCGGGCGGCAATTCCAACAGCATCGCCATAAAACGTATTATAGCCGTCCGGTGCTGTTATATGAAGCGTAGGGCGGATGTCTGCCGACAGATTCAGCGGAATTTTTGCGAACTTATAATCGATACCACCTGTGGGATAGATCCCCGCACCAAAACCATCATAGCGGTCCAGCTTGGAACTGGTATTAAAGAATACCAATCCTCCGCCCACAAACCATTTTAGACCCGGAACCGGTTTAATGGGAAAGTGATGCTGGTAGGTTCCGGAAAAGCTTACGCCGGGGGCTCTTTTGCGTTCATCGTGATACCAGTAACGCTGGTCTCCAAAACCCAGGTTCAATTCAATGGCACCCGGCCGGGAAACAAAAAATTTATACGAAGCAGCAAAAGCTTCATATTCGGTTTGAGTGCTCAGGCGGGCACCAATGGCCTGCCGGTAGCTGGATTGTGCATGACCGGTAACTGCAGCGGCAACGATTGCTGCCAAAAAAAATATTCGTTTCATTTGTACAAGATTTAACAGGGACCACTCATCAATAAACATACCAAAGCGGCCTGTTTTGCACAAAGAAAAAATTAAAGGGATGGAATCAGCGCCTTATACAGGGCATCCTGTATATGACCGCGGATGCTTAAACGGCCGAGGCCCGGGCTATTGCGTGTGGGATAAACCCGGTTTGAAAGAAAAATATATACAATATTGTATTTGGGATCTACCCATACGCAGGTGCCGGTAAAGCCGGTATGGCCATAGGTTTGCTGGGATGCATACCTGCTGGGATAAGGGTCGTTGCTGGTTGCATGATCTTTTTCCGGTTTGTCGAACCCATATGCCCGGCGGCTGATGGCACTGTGATAGCCGGTAAAGTACTGGATGGTTTCCCATCTCAGAAACCGCTGGCCGTTCAGCTCTCCGCCATTCAGCAGCATCTGGTACAGTTTGCCCAGGTCGTAGGCATCGGAGAACAGGCCGGCATGCCCCGCCACACCACCACCCAGCGCGGCGCCTTCGTCATGCACCGTTCCCCAGATCAACTGGTTGCGGAAACCGGTTTCATTTTCCGTAGGCATAATGCGGTTTAACGGAAAACGCTCCAGCGGATGATAGCCGGTAGTGGTCATATGCATCGGCTCATAAAACGTTTTTTGTACATAGGTTTCCAGGGGCATGTTGGAGAGGGTTTCCACAATTTTGCCCAGGAACCAGAAGTCATTATCGCTGTAAATATATTTTTTACCGGGTGCTTCTACCGGGCTTTCCAGGATCGTTTTCCATACCGTGTCTTTGTAATCATTACGGATGTAAAGGTTCCGGGCTACCTGGGTGGTAAAGCCTTCCGTAGCCACATCCCGGTACAGCTCCGGCCGCACCGTTCCGTCCGGGTTCAGGGTCTGTTTATAAAATGGAATAAAGGGCACCATCCCCGCCTGGTGCAGGATGATATCTTCCAGGGTTAGTTTGGCCTTGCTGGTTTTTTTGGTCCAGGGAAGATAATCTTCCAGTTTTTTTTTCAGATCGATCTTGCCTTCTTCATACAGTTTCATAACGGAAACGGTGGTAGCCGAAACCTTGGTAACAGAAGCCAGGTCAAAAATGCTGTTCAGTGCCGTAGGTCCCAAAGAATCGTAGGCATAATTGCCAAAGGCTTTGTGGTATACGATCTGGCCATCTTTAGCGGCGAGTACCACGCAGCCGGGATAGGCTTTTTTTTTGATGCCTTCCTCAGCAATCGAGTCAACTGCCGCAAACCGTACATCACCAATGGGCTCCATATAACTTACATCGGAACCTTTCTGAATAACACCGGTACCGTATTTCCAGTTGCAAACCGTTACAGGCAACGTACCGGAGGCATTGAACCGGGAAGCCAGCCAGTCTGCTGCCACGTTCTGAAAAACAGCATCGTCTTCATAGGCGCCTACCAGCGATTTGGCCATACAGAAGCTTCCCAGGGATAAAGGGTTGCCAAAAACAAGCGTTACCGCATTGTTCTGGTTCAGCTGCTGCCAGTTTTGAAGCGCCGTTTGCGAAATGCCGAAATTGCTGCTGCCTTTTCGGAGGGCCACATTATGAAAACCCAGGATCACCGCATCGTATTTACCCGCCAGTACTTTTTTTACAACGGTGCCGCCCTGGCCTGCTGCATCTTTATACCGGATATAATAAACGTCTGCATCCAGGTCCTGTTTCAGTCGTTGCGCCAACGCCGTAGACCCGTCGTCATTAAAGCCTACATAGGCTACTTTTTTACCGGTTAACGGGCGTGCAAAAAAATCATTCCGGAAACCGTCCGGGTTAATGAGCTTTACAACGGTCAGTGCCTGGCGCGCTATTTTTTCGCGTACCTGGTTGGTGGCTTCGTTCAGATCTTCTGTAAGATGACTGGTGTTTACCGGATCCAGGTGATACAGTCCCAGGTTATATTTGGCAAGCAGGACGCGTTTTACTTTTGCTTCCAGTTCTTTCCAGTTCAGCCGTTTCTTTTTGATGGCTTCGTTCACTGCTTTAATGGTACCAGGAACACTTTCCGGAAGACAAAGCATGTCATTACCGGCGATGAGCGCTTCAACAGCAATGGTACCGCCTGGGAAGTATTTGGCAACTCCTTTCATCTCCAGCGCATCGGTAAAGGTAAGGCCCCTGAATCCGAGCTGATCACGCAACAGGCCGGTAACGGCATTTTTAGAAATGGAGGTTCCGCGGTGTGCCGTGTTATCGATGGCCGGTACAAACAAATGGCCGATCATTACACTTTGCACACCTGCTTTGATCAGCTCTTTAAAAGGATACAATTCCAGTTCCTGCAATTGGTCCATCGTTTTATTGATCACCGGCAGGTCCAGGTGCGAGTCTACTGCTACATCTCCATGCCCCGGGAAGTGTTTGGCACTGGCCATGATGCCGGCGTCCTGCATCCCCCGCATATAAGCTACCCCCATCCGGGCTACTTTATACTTGTCTTCTCCAAATGAGCGAAACCCGATCACCGGATTGTTGGGATTGTTGTTGATATCCACAACAGGAGCGTAGTTTACATGTACGCCCAGGCGCTTATGCTGCCGCCCTACTGCCAGTCCCATTTCATAGGCAAGCGTTGTATCGGCAACAGCGCCTACAGTCATCTGGTAAGGGAATTTGATAACGCTGTCTAAACGCATTCCTAAACCGTATTCCCCGTCAATGGTAATCATCAGCGGCGTTTTTGCCAGTTGCTGATAATAATTGGTGAGGTTTGCCTGGCGGATGGGGCCACCCTGGAAAAAACAAAGGGCGCCTACATTGTATTGCTTTACATCATTAGCCACCTTGGCAACATGATCTGCTCCGAGATTGGAGTGTGCCCTTACAATGATCAGCTGAGCAATGCGCTGATCCTTGCTCAGGCTTTTATATACGCTGTCTACCCATTTGTTTGCAGAGAGATTGCTGTGGTATTGGGCATGGATCGATTGATACGTGAAAAGAACCAATACCCATAGTGCATACAATCTTTTATTTTTCATGCGTTGCCATTTTTCAGTTACAGATGGTTGCAAATTTAGGGTAATTGCGTATGCAAAGGGGCAAATTTGAGGCTGGGCCTGTATTTGCGGGTTTTTGCGGGGCGCTTGTCCATGGCGGATTTCTTATTGTACGCGTATCCGTTTTTGTGCGAAGATCAGGCTGCCATCGGCTGCTATTCCCTGTATGGTAAGCAGGTAAGCTCCTTTAAGATCGGCTGTAAAAAAAGAACAATCCAGTTTTCCGGTGTCGTTGGTATACACCAGGGGTTTCCAGTAAATGGTGCTCATCATTTCTTCTGTATCTTGTTTCCGGAGGGTACTATCCATGCCATAAAATTCGCGGGCCTGGTATATTAAGTAATCTGTATTGACAACAGGGCCGTTGTTGCAACCCTGGTATACAACCCTCTGGGGAATATTGTTTGCATTGGTCATATAGGTACGCCCCAATACTGGTTTTTGAAAAGGGTAGGGATGGTTAATGCAGTTTAATACGCCATACTGGCAAACATAGTCGCCACATTCATTGGATCCATAGGCGCTGAAATTTTTCCGGGAACTTACAACCACCGTCTCCAGTGTTTTACCCCGTTCCTGCTTATTCATATCATTCAGCAGATCCTCTTCGAAATCCGTCTTCACAACGGGCGGATCAAAGGTCTGATTGCGGGCTGCATCGGCGGTAAGTTTTGTCAGGCTGTCGGTAATTTTATATTGAAAGCCTTCTTTGTTTTGCCCCATTACCTTTATAAATAATTTTCTTCCGTCTTTGATGAGCAGATCGCGTTCATCCAGCAGGAAATTACCTTCTGCATCGGCATCGCCCATACCCAGGTTGCCGTCTTTGATCAATACCAGTTGTTCCGGCTTTTTTACTTTTTTTTCAAACCGGAGCAGTTGACCTCTTACTGCTGATTTTACAATCGTTGCCGTATCGCCGCTGATCTGTTGCAGCTGCTGCCATCGATAGCGCCGCCAGCCTTTCAGCAGGAGTGCTTCCTCCAGCAGCGGCTTGTTATCCATCAGCCGTCCCTGTTGATGATACAGGGTAATATCCCTGAGTTCATTTTCCAGATAGTATACGCTTTCAAGATCCTTCTGCAGATCGCCTGAGAGCCTGTTCATAGCCACGCAGCTCACCGTTAGGGCAGCAGGCACCGGTTGGTGGGCACTGCTGCTAACCTGTACAGTGGTGTGTACGCTGTCTCTGGTACCGAAGCTGTCCTTATTAAGTACAAGGTCAATATGCGCCTTTTGAGGATATCGTGCAAAAATCAGCCGCTCGGCCAGCGGGCGTGCCTGCTCATCGAACAGGGTGATGGTGTAAATACCCTTTATTTCTTTGATCGGCATCAAAATATTGGAAACGTTCTTTACGGCAATCACCGGGGTGCCAATGGCAGTGGTTGCATTGTGCAGGGTGATGTAAATATTACGCGGCGTATTGCTTTGTACGGCTATCTGTACCGTATCATCCACCACGGCCTCGGGTATTTTTATAACCACTCCTTCATCCAGGGCAGGGGGAAGATCAATATAATAATTCCGGTTTTTCCAAACGGCTTTCAGGGAATAGCGGGAGCCCTTTTGCGGCCGGAAGGAGAAGGTACCAATCCCATCAGCATTGATGGATACCGGAACAAGCGTATTCTCATCCCGCTGAAGGGTGGCCGTAACCGGCACCGGATTGCCCGCAACCCGGGCTTCGCAGAGCACGCGGCTTTCCAGCCCGTAAACGAGATCGCCGCCCTCCGGATAAAACCGTATATGCAGCGTATCTTCATTTTTTTCCGCCGCTGGCATTTTTATATTCAGGGCATAGGCTTCATCATTAAAATGGGTTGTTGTGTACAGGGTATGGTTTCCACGGCGGATTTCTTTTTTATCAATATAGATCAGGCCCTTTCCTAATTTATTTAATTCAATGCGCCGCGGTTTTTGCCCGTTCAGCTGATAGGTAAACGTTGCTCCCGGCATCAGTTGTTTATACACCGTGGGAATCAGGGCAATGCTTACCCCGATCTTATCTGCCGTATTTAAACTGTCGGGCAGGGTAAGCGCGGTGGTATAACTGAGTGCTATATTGGTTTTGACAGCAACGGGAAGGCTGTATGCCCCGATGGGCTGGTTGTTGTGCAACAGGTTAGTGCTGAAAATAACATGATGGGCGCCCGGCATCGTGCTGTCCGGAACCAGGAAATTGCCGGCTGAAAAATCGTTACGGATGGGGAATTTTTTTTGCAGAAGTATTTTATTGGTTACATCATCTACCCAGGTGGCGATCAATACCGAAGCGGTGTCTTTTACGGATCCGGATTGCGAAAAGAGATAGGCCGCAAACCACAGCATTTCATTTTTGGCATATACATTCTTGTCGGAAACAACGATCAGCGTTTGACGGGGTTTTTCAATATTGTATGCATCCAGCCTGGTTTGAAGCAATGCCGCAATGTCCGGCTGCAACTGGGCAGATGCAGCAAAAGCGGGAAGCAGCAGCATCAGTAGTATAATAGCATGGCGAAGCATACCACAAAATACAGAACTATTCTGTATACTTATATCCTACGCCTCTTACGGAATGAAAAAATTTGGGATTGCGGCTGTCCTTTTCAAAATACTTTCGAAAGTTGAGAATGAAATTGTCGATGGTGCGGGTAGTAGGGTATACATTATACCCCCATACGGCTTGCAGGATCTTTTCCCGGGGCACCACCTCGTTTTTGTTTTCGATCAGGAGCTTTAACAGCATGGCTTCCTTCTTGCTCAGCTGGATCTTGCCGGCATACTTGGTTACCGCTTCCTGGGCCTTGAAATCGATGATATTGTCTCCAAAAGTATACGTATTGCCTACGGTACTTTTATCCTGGAGTTTCTGGTTTTTATTAATCAGCTTTTGGATCCGCAGCAGCAGCTCTTCCAGGTTAAAGGGTTTGGTAAGGTAGTCATCTGCGCCTTTTTTCAGTCCCAGTACCTTGTCGTTGCTGGTATTTTTGGCGCTCAGCATCAGGATGGGCACTTCATTGTTGCCCAGGCGGATGGTTTCTGCTACTGCAATGCCATCCATCTCCGGCAGCATGATATCCAATATAACCAGGTCGAAGTATTCGTTTTTTATGGCTTCTATGGCCTGTACGCCGTCAAAAGCAGAAGTAACGGCATAGCCTTCCAGTTCAAGATTTAATTTTAATGCTTCGTGAAGGTTCTCTTCATCTTCCACCAATAGTATAGTAGCCGTTTTGTCTCCGTTCATAATTTATTGTCTTTTATCGAACTACTAAGTATAAAACTTAACCGCAAAAGTACTCCCGTTCGGCTCATGATTTGTCACTGAAATGTCTGCATTGTGATCTTTGGCTATTTTATCACATAAATAAAGTCCCAGCCCGGTACCTTGTTTCTTCCGGGTAGACTCATTACCGATGCGGTAAAATTTTGTAAAGATCTTTTTCTTTTCTTCTTCCGGGATGCCCGGGCCTTCATCGGTTACCGAAACCACAACAGCCTGCGGTTGTTTGCTCAGGCGGATAAAAACAGCACCATCCTTCGGGCTGTATTTAAGCGCATTTTCAATGAGGTTATTGATCAGGATCTGCAGCAGCAGGGGATCGCCTTTTATATCTGCATCCGGATCAATGGCCGCTTCGAAGCGGCGGTCGTGGAACCGTTTTTCAAACTCTGCAACCCGGTCGGCCAGCAGGGTGGAAAGATCCAGGTCTTCCCTGCTGATCTTCTGTCCCTGGCCTTCCAGCTGCGCAGATACCAGGATATTATTGGTAAGGAAATGAAGCCTGGCGGTTTCTTCAAGGGTCATACCAATCAGCTTCCGTCGCCTGTTTTCATCCAGGTTGTGTTTCAGCAGGGTTTCAAGGTTGAGGGTTGCTACCGCGATGGGCGTCTTTAACTCATGGGTTACCGCCATGGTAAAGTTCTGCTGCTGCTGCTGCAGGCGGGCCTGCTGGGTAATGTACCGGTAAATAAAAAGGGCTCCTACCAGGATCAGCCCCAGAAATACAATGCCTTCCCCCGCATATTTGATGCGGTTGCGCCGGTACTCATCCTGCAGACGGCTGAACTGTTCCCGGTAATGCGCTGTGTGCGCATCGGGCTCAGCAATATTTAAATGTTCCACTTTCGACTGGTAAAGCCGGTTGTTCTGCTGCTCCAGGGAAATGAACCACCAAACCAGTGCTGCCAGGATATATACCACCAGCGAATAGAATAAAATCGTTGCTTTCCTCGAATATCGCCTCCGCTTTTGTTCCATGGCATTACCGGTTTTCTGTGGTTTTTTCGATACCGATACCGGCATTTAGCATAAAGAGCAGGGGATCGTCTTTCATCAGCTGGGTGATGGCGAACCGGTACCGGTTCTTCTTTAAAACAAGGGGGATGTTTAAACGGATCCGGTGATCGTACAGGTCATCAATATTACTGCCGCCCCATTTTCCCGAAGGCGTTACCAGCGAAGCATTTACCCGGAAGGTAGAAAGGGGATGGCCGGTAGTATCTTTAATGGAAATGGAGGCTACCAGGTTGTTATACCGGTACTGCTGGGTATGACGCAGGATCAGGTAAAGCTGATAGGTGGCGGAGTCGGCTACATCCAGCTCAATGACCGCGGGGCTTTTTTTTCTCCATTCATGCCGTGGGATATCTGCTACCCGCTCTCTTACCTCAACGTGTTTGCAGGAGAAAACAAAGCCGGCGGATATAAGAAGTATAACAGGAACGAACCGATTCATCAGGGTGCATTTTTGCAAATGTACTATTATACAGGGCATCTGCCGTCAACGGATATAGCGGCCCGCGTTTTTTAAGTATGCGGGATGCTGCTGATGCAGCCAATGCGTATATATAATTAAAGGTGCCGGGTGCTTAATAAGGCACGGGTGCTTGCGTGGCCTGCCGGCCGGGATGCAGGAGATAAACCGTCCGGTGCCGCGGACTATTTAAACGGCGGCATTTTAACACCTGTGTATACGTAACCCTGTACCCGGCAAACGGCATCCTTCGGATGTTGGTTACAGTACATTTAATACCTGCTCTTTTGCTTTTTCCAGCTCATCCTTCATCATCACCACCAGTTTTTGAATGGAAGCATGATAGGCCTTGGACCCGGTGGTGTTGATCTCCCTTCCTACTTCCTGGAGTATGAAGGAAAGTTTTTTCCCCTTAATGTCGGAATCTTCCTTAACGGTTTGCATGAAATAGTCACAATGGTTTTTTAACCGCACCAGCTCCTCGGTGATATCGATCTTTTCAATATAATAGATCAGCTCCTGCTCAAGCCGGTTGGTGTCAAAATTGTCTTTTCCTACTTTTTCTTCCAGCAACTTTACAATGCCTTCCCGGATCATTTCCTTGCGGGAAGGATCCAGCTTTTCTACTTCGGCCTGGAGCTCCTCGATGTTCCGGATACGGCTGGTAAGTTCGTCTTCCAGGATCCGTCCTTCATTGGCGCGGTGCTGGTTCAGATCGGCAATGGCGGCCTTTACCAGTTCAATAAAAACAGCGGCATCTTCATCGGACAGGGTTTCACTGGTTGGTGTAATCACTTCCGGAAGTTTGATAAGGGCGTTCAGGATATTGGACGTATCGATATTCAGCTCGCGCGAAAGTGCAGCAAGGGAATGATAATAGGCTTTGGCAAGATCGGTGTTGATGGTTACAGGTTTTGCATCTCCGGTATCCTTCAGGCTGATGCTGCATTCCACACTACCCCGGCTCAATCCTTCGGCCAGTGTTTTGCGGATATTGAATTCCTGCGACTTCAGCAATGCAGGTAGTCTTAACGACAGATCAAACTGTTTACCATTGAGCGATTTGATGTCTACAAGAAAGGTTTTATTGCCAATCGTTTTTTCAGCACGGCCAAAGCCCGTCATTGATTTGAACATAGCGTGATTTTTGTAAAGATAATTATTCGCTGCATCTCTTTTTAAAAATAAAAAGAAGCTGCCGGCGGGGGGGATGCTTCCTTCTTTGCATAAAAAAATCCCTTCGAAAGGGAAGGGATTATTTTATAAAGATGGGTTAGTAAGTATGAGAAACAAAATTTCTCACCACAATATTAATTATTATTTTGTCGATATAAAAATTATTTAGTACAAATTTTATTCACATTTTAAAATGGCCTGTGGATATGTAGCACCCGTTTAAGGATGATGACAGCGTCTTATAAAAATCAGGAAGGGCAACGTGTACTTGTTTTGTTGTTTGTGATAAGGCTGAAACATTGATGAATAAAGGGTTTCAACAGATTGGATTTTTTTATACAGTTTATAAAGGTTGCAGTTTGGAAGATTAGGTGATGAAGAAACAGCTGCTGATTTTGCATGATACAAGTGCATAAAAATCTTTCGGAACGGCGCGGGAAATTTTCAGGAATGTGAAAAACTTTGATGTTTTGTATGGGAACAAAGAGTTACGCCTACCTTTGAAAAAAAAGATATGCGATTTGAAAATCCGGTTCCGCTTTCAGAAATAGCAACCCTGATCGCCGCAAGGGTTGTTGGTGATTCCGGTGCAAAAGCAACGGGCATTAATGAAATTCATCAGGTGGAAAAGGGCGACCTTGTTTTTGTGGATCATCCCAAATATTACGATACCAGTATTCATTCGGCAGCCAGCTACATCATCATCAATGCAGAGCGGGAAGTACCCGAAGGTAAGGCCTTGCTGATTGTTGAAGAACCGTTTGAAGCGTATCTGAAAATTGTATCAACGTTCCGGCCTTTCCGTCCTTCTATGGACCCTGTTGCGGCAACGGCTAAGGTTGGACCTGGTACTGTTATCATGCCCAATGTATACCTGGGCAATCATGTTACCATTGGCTCCAATTGCGTCATTTATCCCAACGTAACCATTATGGATTATTGTACCATTGGCGACGATGTGGTCATACAAAGCGGAACGGTTATCGGAAGCGATGCGTTCTACTATAATAAAAAAACCAACCGCCCGGTGCATTACAAACGTATGACCAGTTGCGGTACCGTTGAAATAGAAACGGGGGTGGAAATTGGTGCCGGTTGTACCATCGACCGGGGCGTTACCGGCGTAACCCGGATTGGTGCGGGTACCAAGATGGACAACCTGGTACACATCGGGCATGATACCCTGGTAGGGAAAAACTGTTTGTTTGCTGCCCAGGTAGGAATTGCCGGTGCGTCCGTTATTGAAGATGAGGTGATCTTATGGGGCCAGGTGGGTGTAAGTAAAACATTGACCATTGGTAAAAATACAGTGGTGAATGCTCAAAGCGGGGTACCATCCTCCCTGGAAGGCGGCAAGGTGTATTTTGGCAGCCCGGCCGTTCCTGCACGGGAAAAAATGAAGGAACTGGTGTGGATCAAACGGATCCCTCAGATGTGGGATCAGTTAAACAAAAGCGAATCATCCAGTTAGCAAAAAACTTAAGGATTCCTTTTATACCCGCGTTCTGCTTCGTACCTTGCGGCCATGCAGGACTATTTAGCAGGATTGAATGAACGGCAGAAAGAGGCCGTATTACATATTAACGGCCCTTTGATGATCATCGCCGGCGCCGGTAGCGGAAAAACCAAGGTACTCACCACACGCATCGCCCACCTGATGGCAAAGGGCATTGATGCATTTAATATACTGGCGCTTACATTTACCAATAAGGCTGCCCGGGAAATGAAGGAACGGATTGAGCGGATACTCGGAAACAATGAAGCCCGTAACCTGTACATCGGTACCTTTCACAGTGTATTTGCAAGGATCTTAAGGTCCGAAGCACACCGCCTGGGCTATCCCAATAGTTTTACCATTTATGATACCGATGATGCCAAAAGCGTTGTTAAAACGGTATTGAATGAAATGCAGCTGGATGACAAGCTGTATAAACCGGCTACCGTATATAACCGCATCTCGTCGGCGAAGAATGCGCTGGTAAGCCCGATGGAGTATGCCACGGATTACCATATACAACAGGAAGACCTCCGGGCCAACCGGCCGGCCATTGCCAAGGTATATGATGCCTACTGCAAGCGCTGCTTTAAGAACGGGGCGATGGATTTTGACGACCTGCTGCTGAAATTTTACGAACTGTTAAAAACCTTCCCGGAGGTGTTGAGCAAATACCAGCATAAATTCCGGTACATCATGATTGATGAGTACCAGGATACCAATCCCGCCCAGTACGAGATCGTAAAACTGCTGGGGGCCATGCACGAAAATGTTTGCGTGGTGGGAGATGATGCACAAAGTATTTATAGCTTCCGCGGAGCAACCATCCAGAACATCCTGCAGTTTCAGAAAGACTATGACGATGTAAAAGTGGTAAAGCTGGAACAGAATTACCGGAGTACCCAAACCATCATTCATGCGGCCAACGAAGTGATCCGGAATAACAAGGCGCAGATCCCGAAAGTACTGTTTACCGAAAATGCCAGCGGGGAAAAGATCCGGATCGTTCGCACCATGACGGATAACGATGAAGGAAAGTTTGTAGCAGATACCATCCAGGAACAAAAGCTGCGCAATCATTTTTCTAATAAGGATTTCGCCATTTTATACCGTACCAATGCACAAAGCCGCGCTTTTGAAGAAGCGCTGCGCCGCATGAATATTCCCTATACCATGTACGGGGGGGTGAGCTTCTATCAGCGGAAGGAAATAAAAGACCTGGTGGGCTACCTGCGGCTGATCGTAAACAGCCGGGATGAGGAAGCGCTTAAACGGATCATTAACTATCCGGTAAGAGGCATTGGTAAAACCACCATCGACCGCGTACTGCTGCTGGCCAATACGCACCAGATCACCATGTGGGAAGTGCTGGAAAAAGCCGATCAGCTGGGCTTTCGGGCCGGTACGCTGAGCGCGATCCAGGATTTTGTGATCATGATCAAGAGCTTCTCCAGCATGCTGCAAAAACAGAATGCCTATGATGTGGCTTTTCATGTGGGAAAACAAACCAACCTGGTAAAGGAACTTTTTAATGATAAAAGCACCGAGGGGCTGCAGCGTTATGAGAACATCCAGGAATTGCTGAACTCTATTAAAGAGTGGGTGGAAAGCCCGGATAACGAAGAAGGCGAGGTGATTGATAAAACCCTGGGAGCCTACCTGCAGCAGATCACTTTATTAACGGACTCCGATAATAAGGATCCGGACGCCGACACCGTAAAGCTAATGACCATTCACGCGGCAAAGGGGCTGGAATTTGCCTGTGTTTTTGCGGCCGGACTGGAAGAACAGCTGTTCCCCAATGCCATGGCCATTAATACCCGGGAAGAACTGGAAGAAGAACGGCGTTTGTTTTATGTAGTGGTTACCCGGGCCAAAAATAAACTATGGATCACCTATGCAAATACCCGTTATAAATTTGGTTCGCTGGTGCAGAATGAACCCAGCCGGTTTATTGAAGAATTACCCAAAGACCATATCGATAATACCTATGCCGGAGGTGGCACTAAAATGCAAAGTTCCTTTGGATTTGGCAGTACCGGTTCTGTATATGAACGGATGAACGGCGGCGGATGGAGCACCGGTAAAAGCGCCCTTTCTGCCGAAAAGAAATACGGCCCGCCACCCGCAAAGAAAACAACCCCGGAATACTTAGGACCCAAACCCGAAGCCAAAAAAGTGGTGGAACATACCCCTTCCGTCGACTTCCAGGCCAGCGATACCAATGATATTGCCGTAGGTCAAAAAGTGGAGCACCAGAAATTTGGCTTCGGCGAGGTGCTGAAACTGGAAGGCAGCCAGCATAACAGGATGGCGATCATCCGGTTTGATGTGAACGGCGAAAAGAAAATCCTGCTGAATTACGCCCGGTTAAAAATTTTATCCTGATTTTTTTCTTAATATTAGAAAAAAGTTTTATTCTTACTCCTTGATTATTAATTAAATAAAATCAAAGGCGATGACCATTGCATAAAATTTGGAATCAGTTTACAATAATTGGAACAAGTTTTGCCCTCAAAGAAATATTAACATTTACTGAACATTCGCTGAATGGGCAGCATGGTGGTTGAATCAAATGTGCGAATAATAGTCATGGATAATGAACGGGTTATATCATTTGACGATCACGGTTGTTATTTTTTAACACTGGAAACCGTTGATCTTACCGATATCTTTATCAGGCCGGTGTACAAACAAATTATTGTACACACGCTTAATCATTATATCACCAGTAAAGGGCTGATTGTATACGGCTGGTGCCTGATGCCAAGCAAGCTATACATTATCTGTCAGGTACAAAAAAACATATCGTTTAAAGAACTCCGGAAAGCCTTCAAACAATTCACCACAGAAAAAGTAATCGAGGCTATTTATAATGAACCTGAAGAACGCCGGCAATGGCTGATAGAGCATTTTCAGCGGAACTATGGTTTTTTAGGAGCGCAAAAAAAACTGGAAGTTTGGAAACGGGTAAAGGAAATGCTTTCTATTGACCTGGCGCGCCCGGAGATTATGGCCGAGCACCTGGAATTACTTCACAATATCCCGGTACAGGAACGGATCGTACGGTATGCATCGGATTTTATTTACAGTTCTGCTTCCGACTATGAAACCGGTACCGAGGGGCTGGTAAAGATCGCCCGGCTTAGCGCGGTGGAGCAGGCCCTGGACGATATTGAAAACCGTAAAAGCATGTTTAAGACAAAATTTAATCGCCGATAAAAAATATCAGCGGTTAAACAAATATTTTTGCCGGGTCCGTTCAGGAACCCGGCAAATTTTTTTATGGTCAGAAAAAAAAGAAGGCGGAAGAAAAAAGGCATGTCGTACCAGTGGAAACTGGTCTTATCCCTGCTGGTGCTGGCCTTGCTGGTGGGCGGATTGTTTTTGCTGGACTGGAGCCGGCGGTTTGAGCTTGAGGTAAAGCGGTACCCGGAGTTTGGGATCGAGATCCCGGTAGACTATTCCCTGCATGGTATTGACGTATCCCGGTATCAAAAGCGGATTAACTGGGAGGCGGTAAGGAGCATGGATATCCAGAACATCCGCATCGGCTTTGCGTTTATTAAGGCTACCGAAGGCGAAAAAGACCTGGATGTACAGTTTAAACGTAACTGGAAACAAGCCCGCCAAAGCGGATTGCCTGCCGGCGCCTATCATTTTTTTATTCCGTCTAAGGACCCTGTAAAACAGGCCGTAAATTTTATTAAAAATGTAACGCTGAAACCGGGCGATCTGCCACCCGTACTGGACGTGGAACAAACCAATAATCTTCCGGCATCGGTGATCCAGGCCCGTTCAAAAGTATGGTTGCGACTGGTAGAACAGCATTACGGTGTAAAGCCGGTTATTTATACCAATGCCGACTTTTATGAAAAATACCTGGGTAAGTCTTTTGATGATTACCCGCTGTGGGTGGCGCACTATTACGAAAAACGGAAACCACGAATAAAACGCGACTGGACCTTATGGCAGCACAATGATGCGGGGCACGTAAACGGCATCGATGCAAATGTAGACTTTAATGTTTTTAACGGGGATTCCGTCGCCTTCCGGGCTTTTTTGATCAAATAAAACGGGGACTAAAAGAGCGGCGTTGAGGCCTTTCGGATAAGGATTGGTATCGTATAGCGCCGCCAGCAAATACGGGATCTCCGGTGATCAATACCGGCACTATCCATCATCCCGCGGGAATGCCGCAGGATATTTTTCGAACGCGCTGTGCACGAATGAACGGCTGGAAACAGCCGCCTTCCGTTATTTTTTTGCGTTCGTATTTACATATTGCGTTACCTGGGATATCTGAAGATCGTTGAGCTTCGCTTTTTTTACCATTGAATTCAGGATCGGTTTCCATTCGTCCTGCGTCCAGTCGGCTACATTCTTTGCCTTATGGCATTTGGTACACTTGATTTCATAAATGGCTTTTCCGGCTACCAGCGGGTTACTGGAACTAAAGTCTGCGGTATCGGCCTTGTTGCCGGCTACGGGCTCTACCGGCCTGTTGGGTATGGTAGGCGCTGCCTTGCGGGTACAGCTGAAAATGACAACAGCGGATACAAAAAACAGACCTGCTAATTTCTTCATATACTCTGGAATGGTTTATGCAATATTAACTATAAGCGGTTAAAAAATAAAAAACCTCCTGTTAAAAGGAGGTTTACTTTTTTATAATAAGGTGGTATTATTTTTTTGCATTGGCATATACATAAGCAGAAACCTGCTCTACTTCTTCCCTGCTTAGCTTGGCCTTTTTCGACATAGCTGCCAGTATCGGCCGCAGCTCTTCATATGATTTGGAAGCAACGGCTTTGTCCTTAGCTCCATGACACTTGGTACATTTTGTAGTAAAAATAGTATGCCCTGCATCAATGGTTGCCTGCTTACTGCTGACGCTGGAGGCTTCAGGAATCACGGCGTCTGTAGTTGACGGAGACGCTTTAGGGGTACAGGCAATAGCTGCTGCCAGAACGATGTATGCACAAAGAATTATTTTTTTCATAAACGATGGTTTCTATAAAATTAGCAATAAATAAGCCAACTTACAATTCTATGACAATTATTTTTTTGCTTCCGGCTTCTGGGGCTATAAAACAGGAACCAGGAGTCGGGGCCGGAGGAAGCACTACCAGGATTGCAGTAACTGGTCAATAATACTTTTTATCCGGTTTTCCCGTTCGGGATAACTGCCATGGATTTTGACATAGGGAAGCTGCCGTTGCTGCAAGGCCTGCTCAAACAGCAGCAGCATTTCTTTTCTGCGGTGTCCCTGGTCGCGTAAAGGATCGGCCACCCAGGGCGTATCGATATCCAGTAACAGATAAAGATCATACCGGGTACATTGCTCCAGTTTACAGATCTCCGGCGGAACATGGTTCAGGTACAGACGGGAGTAGATGGCGGTGGTAATGGCATCGGTATCGCAGAACAGGAGCCGGTTTGCTCTTTGGGATTGTTCCTGTATGTATTGATGCTGAAGCCGGCCGATGGCAATGATGTCGGTTTCTGAAAACTCATTGGACGTGAGCAGATCCCGGGCCGCTTCAGGCACATAAGCAGTATGGTAATGCCGGGCCATTTTTATGGCAAGGGTTGTTTTTCCCGTACTCTCCGGTCCATAAAAACAGATCTTTTTGAGAAAGTAAGGCTGAATGTGTGCGGGTATAAAATTCCAGTGGGTGAGTGGCCGGTTTCGTATGGCGGTTGCCGCAACCGGTACCTGGTTCCGTGCTTCGTCGAAGCAGAGATGTTGCGCATTCATATGTCGGGCAAAGGGTGGACCATACGATTCTGAACTGATAAGTACATGGATGGGCTGATAGACCGCTTTCATTTTTTGCGCCCAGATACGGGTGCGGTCTTCAAGCGGCAGGGTTTCATCATCGAAATCGTCTTTGATAATATGGGGCTTAATTTTCGGATCGAAGCCAAATTGCTCCCGGAGCCATGAAAAACGCAGATGGCCGTCGATAGGATCGGCATCAGTATAACTCATAGAAACGATTAGCTCGTCGCAGTGCTGCGCGGCAAAGTTAATAAGTGCTATATGTCCCTTGTGCAAGGGCATAAACTTTCCTATGACCAGTCCCCGTATCATGCCGGCTGGGATGAATAGGAGCGGTATTCCCTTACCCAATGAAGAAATCCAAAGAGCACGATGCCGGTAAATACCAGGTACTCCAGGCTATAAAACCGGATGCCCTTTACGTAATAAAGCACCGTAGCAGTAATATCTACCAACATCCAGATGATCCAGCACTCGATCTTTTTCTGGATCATGTAAAAGGTGGCCAGGATGCTCATGATCATAATAAAAGAATCTGCAAACGGAAACGAACTGGGCGCAGAAAAAATGTTGGGCAACCATTCATGCAGACGGCCTGCAAAGTTTCCCAGCAGGAACGTGCCGGCGCCGGCAATCAGGATGGTGCGTGTTAACTGCGCCGGTTTCATAAAGCTCACTTTCAGCTGTTTTTTGGTATCTGCTTCAAATGTCCTGGGGTGTGCCCAGCGCCACCAGCCCAGTATGTTGGTGATAAAAAAGAAGATCTGCAGGAACATATCCGGATACAGATGTACCTGGTAGTACAGCCAGAAGGAGAGGAGCACATTTACAATACCTACAGGCCAGCTGATAATATGAGCCCGGGCAGAAAGCCAGGTGGCCGCAAGCCCGGTAAGTACGCCAAAAAATTCCAGGTAGCTCATAGAATAGCCCAGTACATGGAACAGCTCGGTTTGTATGTCAAAAATATTTTTCAGCGCAATTTGTTTTTGTCCCGCTGGTTCACCGGGCGTGGGGTATTGCCTGCGCTCCAATCTCAAATTTCCAGCGCCAATACAAAAGCTGAGCGCTGAAAGCCTATAACTTTCAGCGCTCAGCGGTCTTTTACCTGGTAATGGCCTCTTTCCCAAAATAAGGTACCAGTGCCTTTGGTAATATGATCTTATCCCCTTGCTGGTTATTTTCCAGCAAACAGGCCACAATGCGCGGCAATGCCAGGGAGCTGCCGTTGAGCGAATGCGCCAGCTGGGTTTTGCCGTTTTCATCTTTAAAGCGGATCTTCATCCGGTTGGTTTGATAGGCTTCAAAGTTAGACGTAGAGCTTACTTCCAGCCACCGTTCCTGGGCTGCGCTGTATACTTCAAAATCATACGTAAGGGCTGATGTGAACGACATATCACCCCCGCAAAGCTTCAGGATACGGTAAGGCAGTTCCAGGCTTTGCAACAACCGCTCCACATGGGCTACCATTTCTTCCAGGGCCTCATAACTTTTATCCGGATGGGTAAGTTGTACGATCTCTACTTTTTCAAACTGGTGTACCCGGTTAAGGCCACGCACATCTTTTCCAAAACTGCCCGCTTCGCGGCGGAAGCAGGGCGAGTAAGCCGTCATCTTTACGGGTAACTGCTCCTGCTTTAAAATAGTATCGCGGTAAATATTGGTTATCGGAACCTCAGAAGTAGGGATCATGTAAAAATTATCCGCGGGCATATGGTACATCTGTCCTTCTTTATCCGGCAATTGCCCGGTACCATAGGCCGACGCTTCATTTACCATAAACGGCGGCAGGTACTCGGTATACCCGGCCGCTATATTCTGGTCCAGGAAATATTGAACCAGCGCACGCTGCAGCCGGGCGCCCTGCCCCTTATATAATGGAAAGCCACTGCCGGTTATTTTAGCGCCGGTTTCAAAATCAACCAGGTCAAATGTTTTGATCAGGTCCCAATGCGGTACAGCATCTGCGCTCAATACGGGTTTAACGCCGTGCTCCCGTACCACTTCGTTCTCTTCCGGGCTATTGCCGGGGGGAACCAGGGGAGAGGGCAGGTTGGGCAGCAATACTAGTTTTTCCTGCAGCTCTTTTTCCACCCTTGCCAATTGCTCGCTGATGGGTTGTAATTTTTGCTTGGCGGCTGCCACTTCCGCTTTTTTTGCATCGGCTGATGCTTTGTCGCCCCTGGCCATCAGCTGACCAATTTCTTTGGAAGCGCTGTTAACAAGGGATTGCGTGGTATCAAACTCCAGCTGCGATTTTTTACGCTGATCGTCCAGCGAAATGATTTCATCCACCAGCCCAAGTTCCTTAAAGTTCTTTACTGCCAGCCGCTGTTTAACAGCTGCTGTGTCCTGTCGTAATACCTGTAATTGCAACATGCTTCAAAAAAATTTTTGCAAAGATAAACGTTTGTTGCTGGAGTGGTCAGCTATCCGTCTTCAGTGATCCGTTTTCAGCTATCAGTCACAGTTGTCGGCCGGGGCTTCATATCCGGCAATTTAGCGCTTTGGTTGTTGGTATTTTCAAGTATCAGCCGGTTAGCTTCCAGCCTTTAGCGTGCAGGCTGATCCTTCGAATTTAAGTTATCGGCTGATATCAACATCCGGCCCGGTAGTGCGGAATATCGGGCATCCCGACGCCGGAAGCTGAAAAGCCGATTGTTGAATGCTCAATTCTCAAATCTCGTTTTTCAAATCCCGATTCCCGAATCTGAAATCTCCAAGCCCGAACCAAATAATTTAATAATTTTGCGCGTTATGCAATTACAAAAGAATAAACCGGTGGCCACCTGGTTGTTTATCGGCGCCGGAATGCTCATCATCCAGGTTTTGCTGGGCGGACTTACCAGGCTTACGGGTTCCGGACTTTCCATTACCGAATGGCAACCGATCCTGGGTGCATTGCCCCCTATGAATGAACAGGCCTGGAATGAGGCGTTTGAAAAATACAAACAGATCGCACAGTTTAAGTACATCCACAACCATTTTACCCTGGCAGACTTTAAAGGCATTTATTTCTGGGAATGGCTGCACCGCGATTGGGCCCGGCTGATCGGTATCGTATTCCTGATCCCTTTTATCTGGTTTATTGTAAAAAAGAAAATAGACCGCAGCATGCTGGTGCCGATGATTATCCTGTTTTTGCTGGGAGGCCTGCAGGGGGCTATCGGCTGGATCATGGTGAGCAGTGGCGTAGGTACCGATCTGGTATATGTAAGCCATATCCGCCTGGCGGTTCACTTCCTGGCGGCCCTCCTGCTGTTGTGTTATGTAGTTTGGTTTGCATTGAAACTAACCATACGGCAGGACCAGCTGGCCACCCATAACGGTACACGCAGTTTCAATATCCTGTTGCTGGTAGTCATCACCCTGCAGCTCACCTACGGGGCTTTTATGGCCGGAACGCATGCCGGCAAAGCGTCCATTACCTGGCCAACCATCAACGGCAGTATGATCCCTTCGGCATCAATGCTGAATGAAGGTGGTTTCTGGAGCGATATTACCCATAACCTGGTTACGATCCAGTTCATCCACCGCGGACTGGCCTACCTGATCACCTTGCTGATGGTATTTTTTACCCTGCGGCTGACAAAGCTTCCGAAATCGACGTTGCTGTATAAAATGCGCTTTCTGCCCATGACCCTCGTATTGTTACAGGTGGTACTGGGTATACTGGCACTGGTAAATTACCTTACTCCCGATAAGTTGTTGCTGAGCATCCTGCACCAGTTAGTGGGCATGCTGCTGTTGATTTGTATGGTCATCACCCTGTTCCTGGTAAGGAGCGTGCCGGTGCTGCAAACAAAAACAGTCGTGGGCGTACCAACGACTGTTTCCTGAGTTTCTTTATTTTCCGCCTACCAGCTCCTGCTGTAAGGCTTTCAGCTCTTCCCACTTTTCAGCGGCGGCCAGTTTTGCCTGTTTGGGCCAGCTTTTCGGATCGTGCATCGCAAATTTGCTTCCTGCAGCGTCCAGGGTGCTTTTTAATTTTTTAATAGTGGCTTTGGACAGGTCTTTAAAGTTCTGAATACCTTCCTGCTCCAGCAATTTAGCAATGGCCGGGCCGATGCCTTCGATCTTGGTAAGATCGTTCTTTACAGCTTCTACTGCTTTTTTGGCTGCCTTGGCTGCCGCCCTGGGCGCTTTATCCGCGGTTTTGGCCTTTGCCTTTTTTTCAACTTCCAGTTCTGATTCAACGGTGATCACTGAATTGTCGATCCCAAAATGCTGTTTGTGTACATAGCCCTGGGCCTCCCAGTCGTTTACCCAACGTCCGTCATTCAGCAAAAAGCGATATTCATACGTTTGTCCGGGCTCCAGTTTTACCTTTGCCTTTAATGTTCCGTCTTTATGAGGTTTTAAAGCGATTGCTTTATCAATATCCCAGTTGTTAAAATCTCCCAGCAAAACAGCTGAATTTGCGGTTCCGAGCGCCTCGCCCGGAAGCGAGAATACGACATCTTTCATATTCAATAAAATTTATATAAAGCGCAAAAATAACGAATCCCAGGGGATTTTTTGGAACGAATTCTTATTTATTGATAAGTTTATGAGCCTTATAGGGTTATATTTAAACGAGGCGTGTTATCTTTAAAACCGATTTGATAATGTTTAAATTCTGACATGAAAAAGACAGCTATATTATTGCTGCTGCTGGTAGTGGTGGCAGCCGCCGGTGCCGCCGGTTCAAGGGTACTTGTTTTTTACAAAACAACCGGCTTTTACCATCAATCCATAGAAGCCGGTCTGCCGGCGATTTATAAACTGAGCACGGAAAACGGTTTTTCGGTAGACAGTACAAAGGATGCGGGTGCGTTTACAACGGAAAATCTCAAAAAATATGCGGCCATCATTTTCCTGAGCACTACCGGCACCTTATTTGATGCGGCGCAGCAAACAGCACTCCAGGATTATGTGCACAAGGGCGGGGGCATTGTGGGCATTCATGCGGCTACGGATGCGGAATATGAATGGCCCTGGTACAACCAGATGATGGGCGCCTGGTTCCTGAGCCATCCAAAACAGCAAACGGCTACTTTAAATATTACCGACAGAACCCATATCAGCACGAAGCACCTGCCGGCACAATGGGTGCGTAAAGATGAATGGTACAATTTTAAGAACATTAACAAGGATGTAAAAGTATTGATCACCATCGACGAAAAAAGCTACGAGGGAGGAAAAAACGGAGCCTTTCATCCTATGGCCTGGTATCACAATTTTGAAGGCGGCCGTGTTTTTTATACGGAATTGGGCCATGTAAACGAATCCTATGAGGATCCCTTATTCCTGAAACATATTTTAGGCGGTATCCGGTATGCCATCGGAAAGAAAAGATGGAAATAACCGGTATCCCGGTTGCTGCTACACCTCTTAATTAAGACAAGCGATATGTTTAACAACCTGATTAAAAACCTGGAGGGATATCTTCATTTTGATGAAGACGAACTGGCTTTTCTGACTGCGGATATGGAGGTAAGAACGGTGCGGAAGAACGAAAAAGTAAGCCGGGTAGGTGAAGTCGTAAACCATGTTTATTACATTGATAAGGGATTGATCCGCTTTTATCATGAGATCGGCGGGAAGGAACATACGTATAAGATCTTCCGGGAGAATATGTGGGCCAGCGACTACGCGGCCTTTTTAACCCGTTCCAAATCGATGATGCATATAGAAGCGCTGGAAGATACGGTACTCATCCAGCTGCATTATGATCAAATGCAGAAAGGGTATGAGCGGGCGAAGGTGTTTGAGCGTTTCGGACGCAAGATGGCAGAATCGCTTTTTTTAACTACGGTTCAGCGAACCCTGGATATTATGGTGAAGTCGCCGGAGACCCGCTACCTGGAACTGCTGGAACATGATGCAGAGATGATCCGCCGGGTGCCTTTAAAATACATTGCTTCCATGCTGGGGATCGAACCGGAAAGTCTTAGCCGGATCCGGAAGCGGACGGCCCGTCTTCAAACAAAGGCTTAGGCGGTTGGCCACTGCTGTAACCAGGCCTTATCCTTCAAGCGATGCTTCCAGCTGTTGCCGGATATGATGCAGGGAGGCTTCCTGCTTTTTGGGCAAAAAGATAGTGAGCACGCCCGCATTAAACCGCGTATTGATACAAGCCGTATCTACCAGCCCGTTCAGATGCAAACTGCGTTCAAAATCCTTTACAGGAAATTCCTGTTTCAAAAATTCTATAATTGCATCGTCTTCATCGCGGCTTCCGGTAATGACCAGCGTGTCGTTGATGATATGCGTGCGGATGTTTTCCTCCGGATAACCCGGCACATAGGCCGTTAACCGGTAGCAATCGTCCCGCTCTTCAATATTGATGGGCACATTATATTTGGGCCTTCTGTATTCCTGTGTGTACATAAAAGGGAGGGTTTGTCGTTTATTGAAGTTACCTGATCCTGCTATTCCTGGTTGGGAAAACGCCGCCACTGGCCGCAGCGTTGCCGCCATGCTTCCCGGAATTCCTTCCGCTCATCTTCGCTCATGTTGCGGAATTTCTGGCGGAGACGGTCAGACGGACCCTTATGATGATGCTTTCCACCCGGGCCAAACCCGAAAAGGATCTTGGAAAGCACCAGCAATCCTACGGCCTGCCAGAAGCTGATCTGCTTTGTGTTCAGCAAATCGGGTAATATGGCGTTCCATAAAAGCATCACGATCCATCCAAACAGAAGGATGGCCAGTAATCCCAGCAGCACAAATAAAAAAACACGGGGCCGCCGGCCTTTTCTTCTATAATTCATAATAATGTTGTTTAATAGTTCATTAATTCATCATATAAATACTGCAGCCGGTTGCGCAGGTGCAGCACCGCATACCGCTTCCGGCTGATGATGGTTTTCAGATTTTCACCCGCAGCATCGGCGATCTCCTGCAGGGTCTTCTCCTCCAGCTCATTCAGGATGAATACATCCCGCTGGCTGGCCGGCAACTCCTCCAGGGCCGCAAACAGCTCCTCCCAGAATAACTTCTTAATGTCTGCCAGCTCCGGGTCGTTATCCAGTGTAAAGAACAGTTCCCGGAACTGAAGTTCGCCTTCTTCATTTTCATACTGGAAATCATCGATCCGGTTGTCTTTTTTCTTCCGGTACTTGTCCGTAATCTTATTACGGGCTACTTTAAACAGCCAGCCGCTGACCTGTTCAATGGTTTGGGTGGCAGTAGCATTGGTATACTGGTACCAGACATCCTGCAAAATATCTTCCGCGTCCGCATCGGTGTTTACGTTTTTACGAATAAAACCAAAGAGACGTTTACCGTAGTCCTTTACGGTCTGGATGACGTTTTGCTTCCTTTCCTCCGCCAATATTGCCAGTTTTTGCTCCTGCATCAGAAAGATAAGACGAATGGACGGATTAATTACTTTAAAAAAACGCCCTGATTTTTAAATTTTTATTGAAAAAATTTCGTCCGGGGGCAGTAGCGTGCTTTTTCCCCGGCTTTCCGGTGCAAAATCCTGATTATGGATGCCGGGTTTAATACATTTGCACCCGGAAGTTGTATCATTGTATATGATCGTCAACAGATCCTGAAACAGGTTGCCAATGGCAGATGAAATGATGTAGGGAAGTCAATTATACTTTCGTCATGCCGGGCTTGTTTCGCCATCTATAGCATTATATTAAAATAATCAGCATGGTTCAAAGTGATTTTTTTCAGGTAAATAATGAGACGCCCTGGCAGGACGCCGGACCGGGCGCACAGCGGCAGGTATATGGTTTTGGCGACAACCTGATGCTGGTAAAAGTACAGTTTGAAAAGGGAGCCGTGGGCGCCGTGCATACCCATCCTCATTCGCAGGCGAGTTATGTGGCGGGCGGTGCTTTTGAAGTAACCATTGGAGATCAAAAAAAAGTGGTGGTGGCAGGTGATGGTTTTTATGTACCTCCGCATATACCGCATGGATGTACCTGCCTCGAAGCCGGGATGCTGGTGGATGCATTCAGTCCATGCCGGGAAGATTTTCTGTAAAACCTGCGATGGGGTTGTTTGCTTTTATTTTCGCTTGTACACGGCGATGCAGCAGATCATTCCCCCATTTTATCACCTTCCTTCCATTCATGTTTCCATCTGCGATGGCTCCAGAGCCACATATCCGGGTTCCGGCGGATGGTAGCTTCCAGGAATTGCACAAATTTTTTGGTGAGCTGATTTTCATCCACATTGGCCCTGGGATGTTCGTCTGCTACTGTAAAAGTAACCTCGTAGTACCCTCTTCTGCGGCGTTCAATGGAGGCGAACACCACAACGGCATCATTGGTAATGGCTCCTTTTGCGGGCCCAACGGTAAAGGCGGTTTTGCGGTTGAAGAAATGAAACCACCGGGCATTCTTTAAATGTCCCGGGCTTTGGTCGGCCACCAGGCCCAGGCAATAGAGCGCCTTACGGTAGGGCAAAAATTCACGCGTCATATGATGTGCACTCAGGAGTACGGCGCCGCTGCGGGAGCGCAGCTTTTTAAAAACCCGGTTTAGCGGCTGACTGCTGATGGGCATGTATACACCAAGGAATGTATGCCGGATCTTACGCACGATCTGTACATTGCCCCACTCCCAGTTAAACGTATGTCCCAGGATCAGCTGCACACTCCGGTGCTGATCATAATAACGGTCTACCACCTCCCAGTTGCCGGTAAAGCGTTTCTCAAAAAACGCATCCGGCGCAGAAAGCAGCTTCACGGTTTCTATAAAGGAATCGATCAGGTTGTGATAAAAATTTTTGGCGATGCGCGCCCGTTCCTCCATTGTTTTTTCGGGAAAGGCAATGGCCAGGTTGTCCATGACTACTTTTTTGCGGTACCCGATGAGATGGTATACCACGGCATAAAAAAGGTCCGACAACAGGTATAGCACCCGCAGCGGAAGCAGGGAGCATACATACAAAAATCCGTAAACGATATAGTACATTAAATCCTAAATCTCAGTTCTCAAATCTCTCCCGAAGCTTCGGGGCCCGAATCTCAATTCTCAATACTCCCAACATCACAACACCACATTCTGAACCAGCCCGCTTTTTTCCGGGTAGTCCGTATTGTAATTCAGGCCCCGGCTTTCCTTGCGGAATATGGCTCCTTTTACGATCAGGTAGCCAATGGTGATCAGGTTGCGGAGCTCCAGCAGTTGCGGTGATACTTTGCTGGACCGGTATAGTTGTTCCGTTTCTTCCCATAACAGATCCAGGCGTTTGGATGCCCGTTCCAGGCGGATATTATTGCGTACAATACCTACATAGTCCGACATTACCTGCCGCAGCTCTTTCAGGCTTTGGGTAATCAGGATCATTTCCTTGGGCTGCATGGTACCCCTGGCGTTCCACTCCGGAATAAGGCCTTCGTAATGATGATCATTCAGTTCGTTATTCAGAGCTTTTGCGGATACATGTTCAAAACAGCGGTGTGCAAACACCATCGCCTCCAGGAGCGAATTGCTGGCCAGCCGGTTGGCGCCGTGTAACCCCGTGCTGCTGCATTCGCCTACGGCGTACAGGTTGCGTATGGAGGTTTGCCCCCATTCATTTACCTTAATACCGCCGCAGCTGTAATGTGCGGCCGGTGAAACCGGAATCATCTGTTTTGTAATATCGATGCCGATGCTTTTACATTTTTCATAAATATTGGGGAAATGTTCCAGGAATTTTTCCAGTTCAAAATGCCGGCAATCCAGCCATACATGTTCGGTACCGGTGCGTTTCATTTCGCTGTCGATGGCGCGTGCCACAATATCGCGGGGTGCCAGGTCTTTGCGCTCATCGTATTGCTCCATAAAGGCTTCACCGTCTTTGTTGCGCAGGATACCGCCGTCGCCCCGAACAGCTTCCGTAATTAAAAACGCCTGGCCGGTTAATCCGGCTTCAAACAACGCCGTAGGATGAAACTGGATGAACTCCATATTTTCAATGCGCCCCTTGGCGCGGTATACCATGGCTACGCCGTCACCGGTGGCAATGCCGGGATTGGTGGTGGTACGGTATACCTGCCCGTTGCCGCCGGAAGCCAGGTAAGTGGTTTTGGCCAGGATGGTTTCTATTTCATTGGTGCGCAGGTTCAGTACATAAACACCGTAGCACTCAATATCGGGTGTGGCCTTGGTAACCAGGTAGCCCAGATGGTGCTGGGTGATCAGATCAATAACAAAACAATGCTTAATGATTTCGATATTGGGACAGGAGCCAACGGCCTCCAGCAAGGCCCGTTCCATTTCCCATCCGGTAATGTCTTTATGATGCAGGATGCGGAATTCGCTGTGGCCGCCTTCTTTCCCGCGCTTGTAGTCGCCGTCTGCTTCTTTATCAAAATTGGTACCCAGGGCAATCAGTTCATTGATGCGCTCGGGGCCTTCCGTAACCACAATCTCCACGATCTTTTTATTGCAAAGACCGTCTCCGGCAATCAGGGTATCCTCGATATGTTTTTCAAAACTATCGCGTTCCAGGTCATTGACCACGGCCACACCGCCCTGTGCATATTTGGTATTGGTTTCATCTGCGGCCGCTTTGGTCAATACCAGTATTTTTTTATCAGGAAACTGATGCGCCATTTTATAGGCGTATGTAAGTCCTGCAATACCCGTTCCGATCACCAGAAAATCTACCTGCTGCATGTACGTTGTTTAAACAGTAAAAATAGGATTTATTTGGTTTGGGGCATAACGTGCCTGTTGCCGTTCATAAATTTTGCTGCTATGCTGCTTCTTTGATCCCGTTCTCTCAATGCAACCGGTTGTCCTGCTCCTGCTTCACTCCCGGTAGGGCTTCTTCTGTATCTTCGTCGCTCTGGTGAATTAAAATAAAAACGATGATGAGCAATATGCGAAAAATAGTAATGATGTTGATGAGTATCTGGCTGCCCTTTGCCGCAATGGCCCAGCCATCCAAGGTAAAACATGTGATCCTGATCGGATGCGATGGATTTGGTGCGTATGCACTGCCGGAAGCGGAGATGCCACAGTTGAAAAAGCTGATGCAGGAAGGTGCCTGGTCTTTAACCGCCCGTTCGGTACTCCCTTCATCCAGTGCGGTAAACTGGGCCTCCCTGTTAATGGGTGCCGGGCCAACGGTACATGGTTATACGGAATGGAACAGCGCGGTTCCGGAAATTCCCTCCGCAGACACCAGCCGGTTCGGTTTATTTCCTTCTGTTTTTTCGTTATTGAAGGAACAACGGCCAGACGCTGTGTCGGCCCTGATCTATAGCTGGCAGGGGATCGGTCCGCTGGTGGAAAAGGATGCAACCACCATACGGGTGGCCGGAAAAGACAAGGACGATTTTTGTGTAGATACGGCCATCGCCATCATCCGGACACAGAAGCCGGTGCTGACCTTTGTGCACCTGGATGAGCCGGATGGGGTAGGGCATAATATCGGCCATCGTACCCCGGAATATTATAAAGAGCTGCAAAAAGTGGATGCCCGTATCGGCCGCATTGTAAAGGCGGTGGAAGATGCCGGCATCGCCAACGAATCGGTCATTATTGTAACGGCAGATCATGGCGGCAAGGGCAAGGGACACGGCGGCAAGTCGCTGGATGAAGTGCAAATCCCCTGGGTAGTTTATGGCCGGGGAGTGCAAAAGGGGCGTGCGTTGAAACAGCCCATTATTACGTATGATACGGCGGCTACCATTGCCTGGCTGTTAAAACTGAAGATGCCCGGAAGCTGGAGAGGGCTGCCGGTAAAAGAGGCCTTCCGGTAATCACGAACGGATCTGTTCCTTAAGCCGCTGCATATATTCATCAATGACAGCGGCTTTATTTTTTTTTATCTTTTTCCCCAGCTCCCTGCGTGGGCAATGATCATGGTAACGGGCACCCCAATCCATCAGTTCAACGATAATGGGCAGCAGGTCGGCCCCCTTTTGTGTAAGGCGATAGATGAATTTCGACCGGTTGTCCGGGGCGGTTTCTTTGGAAAGGATCTGTGCTGCTTCCAACAGGGCAAGGCGGCTGGAGAGGATGTTGGTGGCGATCTTTTCCTCCGATTTTAAAAACTCGCTGTACGAGCATTTACCGCGCAGCATTACATCGCGGATGATCAAAAGCGACCATTTATCGCCAAAAATATCCAGCGAACAGCTGATGGGACAATCGGATCTTTGTTTGCTCATTTTTTAAAAGTACTTGCAATTTGCAATAACTTTACTAACTTGGTACTTGCAAAATGCAAGCGCAAAGATACGGATTGCTTAAAATGTAAAAACAACAACGATGGAACAAACAGCTACCACTAAACAACTTTTGGAACAGTATTACAGTGGGTTTGCCCGGAAAGAAGGATGGGAAACCGTGCTTTCCGAGAATTTTTTATTTACCGGGGGAGATATGACCCGCCCGGAACCGCTGGTGGGGAAGGCGGCCTACCGGCAGGTGATCGACCGCTTTTCCAGGGTATTTAATGCCATGCGGGTCAAAGAAATGATCATAGACGGCGGAAAAGCCTGTGTGATTGGTACCTACGATTATACCTTTCCCAATGGGGTACGTATGACCGGTGATGTAGCGGAGATCTGGGAAGCAGGAGCGGGGAAATTGCAGGCCCTCAGGATATTTTTTGATACGCTCACTTTTCAGAAAAACACACCCTCTTAATCCTGTTTATATGGCATACAGCACATCGCTTGCACAGCGTATGCGGCAGGCCCTGGCGGCCATTCCGCATGTTGAGGAAAAAAAAATGTTTGGCGGCCTGGCCTTTATGGTCAACGGGAAAATGTGTCTTACCGTTGGTGCCGGCCGGATCATGTGCCGGGTAGAAGCGGCTATGCATGATGCACTGGTGGCAAAAAAGGGCTGCAGTGCGGTTATTATGAAGGGCCGTATCTACAGGGGCTATGTGCATGTAAACGAGGCGCAGCTTCGGACAAAGGCCTCCCTGGATTACTGGGTTGAGCTGGCCCTGGAGCATAACAAAACGATAGCCGCCGCAATGCCTTTAAAAATCCGCAGGCGCTGATTTGGCAACTGCAGGAAAATTCTTTAACACAATCCTAATAGTGCGCAGGGCTTCAGGACTGGTTTTTGTGGCGGAAACCGGAAGGATTCCATTCCGTTAAAAATTGTTGAACCACAAAAACACAGTAACATGAAAAAAAGAATCGCCATTCTTGCTACGCATGGCTTTGAAGAGAGTGAACTGAAATCTCCGAAAGAATACCTGGAACAACAGGGCTGGGAAGCGTTGATCATCAGCCCGGAACCAGGCAGTATCAGGTCCTGGGCAAAAAAAAACTGGGGAAAGGAATACCCGGTGGATCAAACGGTGGGGGAAGCAGATGCCTCCTCATTTGATGCGCTGGTGCTGCCCGGAGGGGTACTGAATCCCGACAAATTGCGCACAAACGAAGAAGCGCTGGATTTTATACGCGATTTTTTTGATCAGCAGAAACCCGTTGCGGCTATTTGTCATGGGCCGCAGTTGCTGATCAATGCGGGTGTGGTAAATGGCCGGAGAATGACGTCGGTACCGGCAATCCGTGCAGACCTTGTAAATGCTGGTGCCGACTGGGCCGATGAGGAAGTGGTCGTAGATGCGGGTTTGATAACCAGCCGTACGCCAAAAGATCTGCCTGCTTTTAATAAAAAAATGGTGGAAGAGATACAGGAAGGCGTACATGCCTGAGATGTTGCTCTTAACGACGGAATACAGAGAACGGCCAATGATCGGTCAGTAAATGATTCCTGTTTTATTTGTAAGTTTGGGAAGCTGCCGGTTCCGCATAAAACACGGCGGATCCGGGAATTTCTTTAATATGCAAATACGCGTTGGTTGTAAAAAAATGCTGCTGCTGGCAGGACTTGTGCTTAACGGTATGGCAATGTGCGCGCAGTCACGGCCGAATATTCTCTGGATCACAATTGAAGATACTTCGCCCCGGTTTATCGGCTGTTATGGTAATGCTGCAGCACATACACCAAATATAGACCGGATGGCAAAGGAGGGTGTCCGTTTTACCAGTGCTTTTTCTACCAACACCGTATGCTCACCCAGCCGCACTACATTGATCACGGGCGTGCGCACATATGCTGCCGGAACCGGTCATCACCGGAGCAAAATACGCACACCGGACTGGATGTATGGTTTTCCCTTTTATATGCGGCAGGCCGGGTATTATACCTCCAACAATGCAAAGACTGATTACAACCTTGCAGGAGCAAAATTGATTACACAACAGGCATGGAACGAAAGCAGTGCAACAGCCGGATGGTGGAACCGCAAGCCGGGGCAGCCATTTTTTGCTGTGTTTAATTTTAATGATAGTCATCAGTCCCGTACGATGACCGACCCTTATGACGTATACCGGAAGCATGTATGGGAACGGCTAAGCCCTGGTGACCGGATCGCAGATACCGCGTTTCCCATGCCCCCTATTTACAGGAACAGCGCAGCAATGCGCAAACAAATGGCCCGCGTTTATAACGCAATAGCGCTTACCGATAACAGCGTCGGAAAACTCCTGGAACGGTTACAAAGCGATCATTTGATGGATAGTACCATCATATTTTTCTTCAGTGATCATGGTGAAGGTATCCCGCGGGGCAAAACAAACGGCATCGATCTGGGCTACCGGGTTCCGTTTATTGTATGGCTGCCGCCGATGTATAAAGATCGCTCTCCCTGGCAAACAGGAACGGTTACAGATGAGCTGATCGATTTTGAAGATCTGGCGCCAACGCTGATCAGCATGACCGGCGCGCCGGTGCCAGGGTACATGAACGGTCGTATCCTGATGGGTTCGCAACGGATACCGCCCAAAAAATATATCGGGCTTTCTTCCGACCGGTCGGATAATGGGATTGATATGGTGCGCAGCATTACGGACGGGCGTTACCTGTATTCCCGTAATTATATGCCCTTTATGCCGGAGGCGCGTTACATCAACTATATGGAAATTAGCGCTATTAAACAGATCATGCGGCAGGACCTGGCCGCCGGCACGCTCAACCATATACAGCGACTGCTGTTTGAGCCACGGCCTGCTGAATTTCTTTTTGACACGGAACAGGATCCCTGGGAATGTAAGAACCTTGTCACAGACATCCGTTACAAAGCGCAACTGGATGCCATGCGGCAGGAGCTGGATCAGCAGGTGCTGAAGACCCGTGATGTAATGTTTTTACCGGAGTATGAACTGGCGGCGATTACAGCAGCGGGCAGGGATCCGTACACGTTCCGGTTGGATGAAAAACAATACCCATTGCGCAGGATCTATGCTGCGGCCCGTTTATCCGGCAAAAAGGGCCGGTCCGTTGTCAGCGATCAGATCCGGTTGCTGAACGATACCAGCCGGATCGTACGGTATTGGGCTGCCGTTGGATTAAGAGCACAGCCTCCGGAGTTGTTAAAACCCTATCGTAAGGTATTGCTTCAGGCATTGACGGATCCGTACCCGCCGGCCCGCATAAGCATAGCATCGGTGGTTTATGAAGCGTTCAGCAGCGAAGCAGCGCTGACAGCGCTTGAAGCCGGAATAGCGGATGCCAGTGACCACCTGTCGCTGATGACGCTCAATTATCTTCTTTATACAAAGCATAAACCCGCATTTGTGCCGGCGGTGCAAAAGATAGCAAATGACCCTGTCAGAAGCGAAAATGTTCGGTGGGCAGCAAAAGATCTGCTGGTGCATATGGGACAAGCCACCTATGCTGCTCCATAAGCAGGAGTAGCTATCTTCCGATCAGGTAAAGATATTGCCTCCGTTGTTCAATTACGCTCCAGGCCATCACCAGCGCCATCAGTGCCGGCATGAACCACCCACCCGGATCGGTACTGATCTGGGTAAGAAGAATGCCCGCCATAACCGGGGTGAGGATCAGGGTACCCAACGCCCGGTACCGGGGAATGATAAATAAAAGGCCTCCTGCTATTTCTGCAATACCCACCAGCGGCATCAGCCAGGAGATCTGCATCATCGCTGTAAATAATTTCAGCGATGCTTCCGGCATTTCTTTGGGCACGGGCAGGTAATTAAAAAATTTATTAAGCCCGGCATTGATGAATAATAATCCTGTAAGCAAACAGGCAACAAAAAGTAGTTTCTTTTTCATGTTATGATTTTTTTGATGGGTTGGGGTAATAAAATAATCGGCAGTCTGCAGCTATCAGCGGTCAGCATCGGGTATCGGTCATCCGGCGGGGTGTTTCGGAAGCGATTTCAAATACCGCCGGTCGTCCCGTTACCCGAAGGCCATTGATCATGGATACACAAAACAACACAAGCCGGGAACGTGAAACAAAAAACCTAAGGGCCTCCCTGCGGCTGTTTAAAAGAACATTGATGGCTTCCTGCACGATTTCTTTCATAATTGTTTTAATTGGATGATTGAAATTGATACCTGCAAGATACATGGTCGTTAAAACGGATATCGATGCCTTTTGCGTCGTTCTTGAATGCAGATTGCGGCAATGGTTTGAACGCAATACGGGGCTGCTTCAGGTCTGTACCGGTTAAGGCGGTGTAAAAGAAATAAAGTACCTTCCGGTAAAATTGCGCCATGAGCCCGGATATAACCGCTTACAATAAGGCCCAAACGAAAGAAGATCAGGCCATCTGTAACCTGCTGGCACAGGAGATCTGCACCCATCTGCCGGAAGCTGAAAATAAGATCTGGCACCGGCACCCGGTGTGGTTCCTGGATGGAAACCCTGTTGTGGGCTATAGCAAGCTGAAGGATAGCGTGCGGTTGTTGTTTTGGAGCGGACAGTCGTTTGAAGAACCCGGATTGTTGCCGGAGGGCAGTTTTAAAGCAGCGGAAGCCCGCTACATACATGAAAAAGCGGTGAACAAAAAAGACCTGAAACGATGGCTTAAAAAGGCCAGGGACATTCAATGGGATTATAAAAATATTGTAAAGCGCAAGGGTAAATTGGAGCGGCTCAAAGGATAGGGAATGATTGCAGGTGCCCGGCAAGGTTCGTACGGGAGTTGTTAAAGGCCCGTTTGATACGGAACCATCGTTTTGGAGGCTATTTAAAACCGTTGTTCCGGAACGCCGCGCCCTTGCATAAACGGTCGTAAACCTTAACGATTATGGAAGAAACCTTCACTCATGTAAGAACCATGATCAGCATCATCCTGGGATTTGGGATCGCCCAGTTGCTGAAAAATGCCGTGAAACTGATCGATCTTCGTAAAGGTCCCAAACCCAGTCCGCTGCATTTGCTATGGGTGGGTTATACATTTTTGCTGATCATTCACTTCTGGTGGTGGGAGGCACGCTTATCCGGTGTGGGAAGCTGGAATTTCCTGGAATACCTGTTCCTTATCTTTTATACAACCATGTATTTTGCCCTGTCTGTACTGATCTTTCCGGACAGTATCAGTGACTACAACGGATACCAGGATTATTTTTTTTCGCGAAAGCGATGGTTTTTTTCATTCCTGATCGTCATTTTTATTACAGACTTTGCGGATACACTTTTAAAAGGGAAACAATATTTCCTGTCGCTTCACTGGGAATACCCCGTGCGCAACCTTGTGCACATTGCGCTGTGCCTGCTAGGTATGCGCTTTAACAATATTCGGTTTCAATATGCACTGGCCCTGCTTTTCATCCTGTATGAAGTTTCCTATATCCTCCGGCATTATTTCTTTTAAGGGCAAACGGTATGGTTTCGATTTTCGCCTGACAAACGGTTGTCATAACAGGAACGGAGTTTCGTATATGGTTAACGATTGTTTCAATAACCGGTCCGCTGATGCGGCAACCGGACCGTTCGCAAACAGGTTATGAACCCCGGTTTTTAAAAATTACGCCTTCGATATACCCGGATTCCGGTGTTGGTTAGCTGCTTTTTTTTACGGGCAATACGCCTGAAAACGATCCAAAAGAAATGTTATTGATTTCTTAAAAAGCATCTACGATTTTTTAATACGAACATTGTCGTATATTTTCGCACGGCACTTTCTTTATTTGATACCATTGTTTTGCGGTTTCGTCACAGGGTATAAACAGCGGGAGGTGTTTTTTAATAACCTTGCTTAAAAAAATGCTCATGAAGAAAACAGGAATGACCGTTTTCCTGCTGATGGCTGCCCTATGGGTAGGGGCGCAGGGCGGCATCACCGGAACCCTGCTGGATACACAAACCAAAAAAGGGCTTTATCTGGCCACCGTTACCGTATACAAGGCAGCAGATACAAGTATTATCACTTACCGGTTGTCTGCTACCGACGGAGCATTCAAGGTTCCGGGCCTGCCGCTGCACACGCCCCTGCGCCTCATTGCTACCTTTACCGGGTATAAAGTACTGCGCAAAGATTTTACATTGACTTCGGGCGCTCTTAACCTGGACACCCTTTGGATGGCACCCGACAGTACATCGCTGGATGAAGTGCTGGTTGTGGCCGAGCGGCCGCCGATGGCCGTGCGCAAGGATACTATTGAATTTAATGCCGCGGCATTTAAAACACTGCCCAATGCCCTGGTGGAAGATCTGCTGAAAAAACTGCCGGGAGTACAGGTAGACCGTGATGGGAATATTACGGTAAACGGAAAGCCGGTGAATCGCATTACCGTAGATGGTAAGGCCTTTTTTGGAGATGATCCGAAAATGGCCACGCGCAACCTTCCTTCCAACGTGATTGATAAAGTGCAGGTAACCGATGACAAAGAAGAATTGTTGCGGAGAGGTGATGATAATATCAACAATGTAGGCAAGGTGATCAATCTTACTTTTAAAAAGGGGGTGAAAAAAGGCATGTTTGGAAAAGCGTATGCCGGCGGCGGTACGGAAGGTACCTATGAAGCAGGCGCCATTGCCAATATATTCAGAGATACGTTACAGGTAAGTGCACTGGGCTATACCAATAATCTTAACCGCCCGGGATTCAGCTTCTCCGAACTGATGCAGACCGGTGGTATTCAACGGAACTCCGATGTAAACAGCAATCGCAGTGTAAGCATCTGGCGCAATGCCAGCGGGGGTACCGGTATCCGGATCAACAATATCAATTTTGGCGGTATTACGGAATATGGAGGCATCAGCACCAGTTCCGGACTGGGCCTGAACATTAACCATTCGCCCAATAGTAAACAATCGATCTTCGGACAATATTTTTACGGGAATGTAAAAGTAGATGTAAAGAATGATGGCTATACCGAATACAATAACGGGGATACCATTTTAAAAAGAACCGAAGATGAAAAGGCCAGGGTATTGATCAATGCGCATAATATAGGACTGGGGGCCAAACTGCGGCCGGATTCTGTAACCAATATCCAGGCCGGGATCAATTACATGACGGGTAATACGGTTGATGACCGCTATACGCTGGTGCAAAGCACGCATTCGGTGCTGGGCAGCCTGAGCGATGGGCGTGTAGACCTGGACCGCGATAATATAAGCAGGAATTACCGACATTACATTACGTACAACCGGTTGTCCCGAACCCGCAAAGGGCGCCGGTTTACCGTTAATCATCAGCTGATCTGGCAGCTGCGGGATAACACTGCAATCACGCATTCGCTGATCCAATACAAATATCCACAGCCAAAAGACAGTCTGTTTGACCAGTTACGGCGGGAAAAAGTGCCTACGCTCAATGCCAGCATCAATGGCAACTACAGTGAACCCCTGGTTAAAAACCTTTCCGCCCGGGTAGATGCGAGATATGAGTACGAGTACCTCACCAATACGATCCAAACCTATCGCCTCGACGGATCGGGTGGTTTTACCGTATTGAACAATGACCTCAGCAACCGGTTTGAGCGCACCAGCAACAGTCTTTCCACTGCTATGGGGCTGGAATATAAATACAAAAAACTGACCGTCACACCGCGGGTCCGCTACCAGTCGCAGCGTTTTACAAACCGGCTGGTGTCGATGCCGGAAGATGTTGTACAGCGATTAAATACGTTTTTACCAGAGCTTGGAATCGTGTTGGGCAAACTGAACATCGATTACCGGAAGGAAGTGATCCTGCCCGACTACCGGTACCTGATACCGGTTTTTGATAACACGAATCCCTATGTGATCAATAACGGAAATCCGGACCTGTTGCCGGCGATACGACATAGTTTGCAGGTAAATATGTACACCTATGATCCCAAGCTAAGCCTGAATGTATGGGGATGGGCCCGTGCAGCAAAGATCAAAAATGATGTGATCCAAAACATCCTGTTACAGGATAACGGTACCCAGATCATTATGCCGGTGAATGCCAACGGTGGTAAAAGCATCTCCGGAAACGGAGGCATCAATAAACAGAATAAGTTTTCACAGCGGTTTACGATGAACTCGAACATCGGGTTTTATTATGAGTACAATGAAAACTTTTTTAGCTATAATAATGAACTCAGCAAGCAGTACCGGAACAATACCAATCTCTGGGCTGGCATCGGGCTCAACTGGAATGATGTATTTGAATGGAACAACAATGTCAATTATGGCGGACAGCGGGTTCGAAACTCCAATACGGCCCTGTTTCAGTCGTACCGTGTTTCGAATTATGAAATCAGCTCGGAGCAGATATTACGCTGGCCCAAACATATTATACTGGAAAACAATGTGGCCTTTATACAAAACAGTGCTATTGTGGATCCTTCCCTGCGCCGGTTTGTACGCTGGAATGCTGCGCTCAACATTACCATGTTGAAGAATGAGGCGGGTGTACTTCGATTAGGGGTATATGATATCTTACGGAAAATGAATAATACGGATGTCGTACTGTCGCAGAACATGCTTAAATACAGCCGCGGAAATGTACTGGGTAATTATTACATGGCCACATTCACATACAATATACGTCCAACCGGAGCAAAGAAAAAAGTAGGCGGACAGTCGCTGCTGTTGTTTTAAATGGTTCCAGGTTCAATGTTTTCACATCTGATTCGGTTTATGCTCGCAACCCGGATCATCGATCCCAAACGGAATCAACTGATAACTGGAGGCTGAAAGCTGATAACCAAGCAACCCTAAGGCTCAATCCAGACCTCATTTTCTCTTAAAAGATTGATGAGCTCTTCCACAGCAATATCGCTGTTCACGTTCCGTTTTACCACATCCTTGCCTTTGTAAAGGGTGATCTTTCCGGGGCCGCTGCCTACGTATCCGAAATCGGCATCGGCCATCTCGCCCGGGCCGTTTACGATGCAACCCATAATGGCAATTTTTACGCCTTTAAGATGATTGGTCACCGAGCGGATCTTTGTAGTGGTTTCCTGCAGGTCAAACAGGGTACGGCCGCAGGAGGGACAGGAAATATATTCTGTTTTTGAGATGCGGGTACGCGTGGCCTGTAAAATGCTGAAGGCCGTGTTGTTCATAAACTGTTCTGCTGCGCCGGTAACTGTAGCCGAAGTGTAACGGCGCCCGCTTAGTTGGGCATCGTTAAATTGATGATAAGCCTGCTCATTCATTCCAAGGCAAATACCATTACCATAACCATCCAGGAACAAGGCACCGGTTTCGGTAGCAAAATGGATCAAATGCTCGTCTGCGGTACTCCAGTTGCTGTCTGTAATAAAAATCAACGGATGGGTGATGCCACGCTCCTCCAGTTCAATACACATGCGGCGTACCGATTGCAGGGCATTTTTTTGCTGACTGCTCAGGCAAAGCACGATATTGGACTTATCAGCTAAGGCATCCAGGTGCTGAAAATCGCCGGCATCCAGCATCACAAAATTCAGGATTTCGCTTATTGCCGCCGCATTAAGGAATGCACCGGCTTCATATATGGGAAAATATTTTGTCTGATCGGTAGCCCTGCTCCAATGCTCCGGGGTGGTGATCACCTTCAGGAGGCCCGGTAACGAAAAATCCAGTTCGGCTTTAGCGGTATAAATATAATCGGCTGCAGCATCCGCAATATGCCATTTATCATTGGCCGCATCATAGGTATAGCCTACCGCGGTTAATGATTCAGATGTAATTGCTTCCAGCTTGCTAAGATCGGCCACTACAACGGGTACCTGTTCCCCGCCAATATTCCCCACACTGATGGTTTTGTGTTTCCGCGACTGAAAGGGATTGTAATGATTCGTTGACGGGTAGGAAATAGCAGCCTCATTCCCCTGTAAACTTTTCAACTTTTCAACTTGTAAACCTGCTTCATAGCGCTTCACAATATCGCGGCATACCGGAATTTCCAGCTCCGGGTCTTCAGTTAGCGAAACACGGATGGTATCGCCGATTCCGTCTTCCATAAGGGTTCCGATACCAATCGCCGATTTGATACGCCCGTCTTCTCCGTCGCCCGCTTCGGTAACGCCCAGGTGCAGGGGATAGATCTCCCCAAATTCTTCATCCATGGTTTTGATCAGCAGGCGATATGCCTGTACCATCACGATGGGGTTGCTGGCTTTCATGCTGAGGACAATCTGGTGATAGCTTTCATCCCGTGCAATACGCAGGAACTCCATCGCACTTTCCACCATGCCCATCGGCGTATCGCCATAACGGCTCATGATCCGGTCGCTCAGGCTGCCATGATTGGTACCGATGCGCATGGCCGTGCCATATTCTTTACAAACTTTAATGAGGGGCGTAAACCGTTCGCGGATGCGGTCGATCTCTTCTGCATATTCCGCATCGGTATATTCGATCTGTTCAAATTTCTTTTTATCAACATAATTGCCGGGGTTCACCCGTACCTTCTCTACAATACGTGCCGCAATTTCAGCCGCATTGGGTGTAAAATGAATATCGGCTACCAGCGGGGTATTATAGCCCCTTTTGTGCAGCTCATTTTTAATATTGAGCAGGTTCTCTGCTTCTTTTTTCGAGGGTGCTGTGATGCGGACCAGTTCTGCTCCGGCTTCAATACACCGGATAGATTGTTCTACGGTACCCATCGTGTCCATCGTATCCGTGGTGGTCATGGTTTGTACCCGGATGGGATGATGATTGCCCAGTAATAAATCTCCGATCTTTACCTCTTTGGTTAACAGTCTTTTATATGAAGTGAGCGATGCTGCGTATAGTTCCATGCTGCAAAGATAACCAATGTTTGAGTGTGGATTCATTTATGGCTGTGGCGCCGTTTGCGGGATACTTTTCCCGCTGATTTGCGTGGATCTTTTTTCTGCGGTACATCTGCGCTATTTGCGGGATACGTTCCCGCTGAGTGAAAGATATTTGCAGATGAGTACATTGGCGTAAAACGGGATTAAAAGAGTTGGCTAACAGAGCAGGATTTCGTAGCGCCGTCTTCGCTGCGGTCGACGTGACAGTGCTTTTTTCCCGCTGATCTTTTTACATCATCTGCAGGCACAGCACATTGGCATTTCCGTCTTTTCTGTTTATCTTTCCCCCTCGTTAACGATGCGCTTCATGTTTATTAAAAATTCTATAAAGGCAGTTGCCGTTCTTTTAACGCTGTCATTGCCTGCAGGAAGGCTTTGGGCACAACAACAGCCACCGGTGGGCATTATTGAAAGGCTGCACCCGGAGCTGGATGCGGTCATAGATATCAATGCGGCCGTTACCGTAATTGCTGATGGCTTCGATTGGGTGGAGGGACCCTTGTGGGTAGAAAAAGAAAAAATGCTGCTGTTTTCTGATGTAATGAAAAACAGGATCTATAAATGGACGGCCGGAAAGGGCACCAGCGTTTACCTGGAACCGTCGGGTTATACGGGTGCCGTACCCCGGGGGAAGGAACTGGGCTCCAACGGGCTGGCCGTTAACCCGCAGGGACAATTGGTGATTTGCCAGCATGGAGACCGCCGTATAGCGGTAATGAATGCAGCACTTGCGGATCCGCAACCAGCGTTTATTACAGCCGCTGATCACTATGACCATAAAAAGTTCAACAGTCCCAACGACCTGGCTGTTAAAAGCAATGGCGATATCTATTTCACAGATCCGCCTTATGGACTGGAACAAGGCCCTGAAGATCCTGCAAGGGAGCTATCGTATCAGGGTGTGTACCGTATCACAAAAAACGGAAAGATAACCTTGTTAACCGACAGCCTGACCCGTCCGAACGGTATTGCTTTTTTTCCGGGGGAGAAACAGTTGCTGATTGCGAACTCCGATCCGGAAAAACCCCACTGGTACATCTACGACCTGGATCAGCGCGGAATGCTTACCAACGGGCGGATTTTCTTTAACGGCGCGGCCATTTTTCAAAAAGAGCACCGGACACCGGATGGTATAAAGATCCGTAAGGACGGCGTTGTGTTTGCACCGGGCCCCGGAGGCGTATGGATCTTCAATAGGAAAGGCCGCGCATTGGGCCGCATCAAAACCAGCCTCATTACATCCAATTGTGCCTTTTCAGCAGATTACCGCACGCTCTTTATTACCGCTGATCATTGTGTACTAAAAATAACCTTAAAATAACAGGAACAATATATGACCGTCTATCAACAAATAACCCGTAACAAACTCATTGCCATTTTGAGAGGTGCAGATCCTTCGGAGGTGGTGCGCATTGCCACCGCTTTGTATGAAGGCGGTATCCGGCTGCTGGAAATTACCATGAACTCGGAAGCGCCCTTACAGGCCATTGAGCAGGTAGCCGGTAAGCTGGGTAATGACATGGTAATTGGCGCCGGAACGGTACTGGATGCGGCCATGGCGGCGGACGCCTTTAGCGCCGGGGCCCGTTTTATTCTTTCGCCGGTAGTGGATGAAAGCGTGATCCTTGCAACAAAAAAATTGGGCGCCGTAAGCATTCCGGGGGCATATACAGCAACAGAAATTTATACCGCCCACCGGGCGGGCGCCGATATCGTAAAAGTATTCCCGGCCAACTCTCCGTCCTATATTAAAGAGCTCAGGGCTCCGTTGCCACATATTCCCCTGCTGCCTACAGGCGGTATTACACCGGAGAATATCGGGGCATATGTAAAAACGGGGGCCGTAGGATTTGGTATTGGCAGTGCATTGGTAGATACCAGGCAACCGGTAACAGAGGCCTACCTGGAAACACTGAAAGAAAATGCCCGGAAATTGATTCAGGCGATGCAATCCTAAACAGGAAGTTATGAAAATAAAAAGTTATGAATTGTTCCAGGTGCCCCCGCGCTGGCTCTTTTTAAAGATTGAAACGGATGAAGGGATCACGGGCTGGGGCGAGCCGGTAATCGAGGGAAGGGCGGCCACCGTAAAGGCCGCGGTAGATGAACTGATGGAATACCTGGAGGGTAAGGATCCCTTAAATATCGAAGACCACTGGAACACGATGTACCGGGCGGGTTTTTACCGGGGCGGACCGATCCTGATGAGTGCGATTGCCGGTATCGATCAGGCGCTCTGGGATATTAAAGGAAAATACCATAATGCACCGGTACACCAGTTGCTGGGCGGCAAGGCGCATGATTCGATGAAAGTGTATTCCTGGATCGGCGGCGACCGGCCGGCAGATGTGGGCGCTGCGGCGCGTGAGCTGGCCGGCCAGGGATTTCTTGCGGTAAAAATGAACGCCACAGAAGAATTGCAATATGTGGATAGCTATGATAAAATAGACCAGGCAGTAGCCCGCATTTCGGCCGTGCGTGAGGCTACGGGGCCGGCCTTTGGGATCGGTATCGATTTTCACGGACGGGTACACAAACCGATGGCGAAGATCCTGGCCAAAGAGCTGGAACCGTTCCGGCCTATGTTTATCGAGGAGCCGGTACTGCCGGAAAATAATGAAGCCCTCCGGGAAATAGCCAACCATGTGGCTATCCCTATCGCTACGGGAGAGCGCATGTTTTCCCGGTGGCAGTTTAAAAACCTGCTTACGGAAGGTTACGCAGATATCATTCAGCCCGATGTATCGCATGCAGGCGGCATTACCGAATGTAAGAAGATCCTTTCCATGGCCGAAGCTTTTGATGTGGCAGCAGCCCCGCATTGCCCGCTGGGCCCTATTGCGCTGGCCGCCTGTTTGCAGGTAGATGCTACCTGCCACAACGCCTTTATACAGGAACAGAGCTTGGGCATCCACTATAACCAGGGCAGCGACCTGCTGGATTATCTTCATGATAAAACGGTATTTGAATACAGGAATGGCTATGTAAACATACCGGACCAGCCGGGGTTAGGCATTGTGATCAATGAAGACCATGTACGGAAAATGGCGGCCGTTGGCCATAACTGGCGGAACCCCGTGTGGCGGCACCGTGACGGAAGTATTGCGGAATGGTAAAATAAAAAACATGCACTCAAACAGCCCGGCTGCAAGGCCTACACGGATCCGGTACCAGGTATTGTTCCTCATATTTGTGAATGTGGTTATTAATTACATGGACCGCAGCAATCTGGCCGTGGCTGCTTCGGCTATAGGAAAAGAATTCCTGTTTTCGCCGGTACAGATGGGGCTTATTTTTTCTGCCTTCAGCTGGACCTACCTGCTGTTCCAGATCCCCGGCGGTATCCTGGTAAAACGTTTTGCACCACGAATGCTGTATGCCATCAGTTTGATCAGCTGGTCGCTGGCTACCGTGCTGCAGGGCTTTGCAAAAGGATTTGCCTCCCTGTTTGGATTGCGGATGGTGACCGGTGCACTGGAAGCGCCGGCCTTCCCGATCAACAACCGTGTGGTCAGTAGCTGGTTTCCCGTGCAGGAGCGGGCTTCGGCCATCGCCGTGTATACTTCCGGGCAGTTCCTGGGACTGGCCTTTCTGATGCCGGTGCTCTCCAAGATCCAGCTTCAGGCGGGCTGGAAAGGGCTGTTTGTCATTACCGGATTGATCGGCGTTGTTTGGGGATTGGTGTGGTACCTTTTTTACCGGGATCCCCTGCAACATAAAAAGACAAATAGGGCCGAGCTCAACCATATAGAAGAAGGCGGCGGAATCCTGGACAGCCGGCAGGGTGATACGGCCAAACGGTCTTTTCAATGGAATGACCTTCGCGAAGTATTATCGCACCGGAAACTATGGGGAATTTACCTGGGACAGTTTGCTGTAAACGGGGCATTATGGTTCTTCTTAACCTGGTTTCCCAAATACCTGGTCGATTACCGGGGCATGAATTTTATCCAATCGGGTTACTGGGCTTCCGTTCCTTACCTGGCAGCATTTGCAGGGGTGCTTAGTTCGGGATTCCTTTCGGATTACCTCATGCGCAGGGGTGTACCGGCAGCACGTGCCCGCAAATGGCCCATTATTGCCGGGCTGTTATTATCTGTATGTATCGTAGGCGCTAACTATGTGCACACGCCGGGCTGGATCATTCTGTTTATGTCGCTCTCTTTTTTTGGAGTAGGGTTTGCCTCCATTACGTGGATCTTTGTATCAACCCTGGCTCCCAAACACCTGATTGATGTAACAGGGGGCGTATTTAATTTTATCGGTCAGCTTTCGGGAATCATTGTGCCGATTGTGATCGGTTTTTTGGCCAGTGGCGGCAACTTTGCGCCGGCCCTTATTTTTATCGCGGTGTTGGGTGCGCTGGGTGCCTGCTCCTATCTCTTCCTGGTAGGCAATGTAGAGCGCGTAGTAGCGAAAAACACGCCGGGTCAATAATGATGATGATATGGAGTTTTTTTTAAGTTGTGATTGGGGAACGAGTACGTTCCGGTTGCGGCTGGTACAGGTACATGACCAGGCTGTACGGGCAACCGTCCGGCTTGGGCAGGGTATTGCTCAGATGGCGGCCGCATGGCAGCAAACGGGTGATGCCCTCAGCCGGCAGGCCTATTATACCCGCTTTCTGAACCGGCAGATCCGGGTTATGGAACAGCAGCTGGGCCATTCATTGGACGGCGTTGCCGTTGTATTATCCGGCATGGCCTCTTCTTCCCTGGGGTTAACAGAGCTGCCGTATAAAGAACTGCCGTTTTCAATTGACGGCTCAGACCTCCTGTTGCAACCGCTTCCAAATGACCGTAACCCGCTGCTGCTGATCTCCGGCGCCTGTACCGGAACGGATGTAATGCGGGGAGAAGAAACAAAGATCGTGGGTGTTGCAGATCTTTTACCCGCCGCAGCACAGGAACTGCTGCTGATACTGCCGGGTACCCATCCCAAACATATACAGATCCAACGCCGCATGGTAACCACATTCCGGACGTTTATGACCGGTGAAGTTTTCAGCCTGCTTACAGCGCATAGCATCCTGGCGGGATCGGTTGCGCCCAATAACAACCTTACCGATATGAACCGGGAGCATTTTATACGCGGTGTACAGCTTAGCCAAACGCATTCGTTATTACACCATATATTCGGGGTACGCACGAACCAGTTATTAAAAAACACACCACCGGAAGCAAATTATCATTACCTCAGCGGGTTGCTGATCGGCGAAGAACTGAAAACACTGCCGGCGGATCAACCGGTATACCTGCTGGGCAGTGCCACACACTTGCAGGCCTATACGCTGGCCTGCGAAGTCCTGAAGATAAAGACCTTTTTGTTGCCGGATGCAGACCAGGCCCTGGTAAGCGGGCAGCAAAGGCTTTTGCAACGCTACCGGTCCCTGTAAGAGTGCACCACAGCGCTGTTCACCTGCTTCTTAAGAACGGTTACACCGGATACGTTTCCGGTATTAACGGGAACGTTGCCGGTATTTGGTACCCGCTCCCCAAAAGGTTTCTGTATTTTTAGCCGGCTGTGCACAGCAAATGCCTGTTTTTAGCAAGGATTGCCATTAAGCTGAAAAATGGCGCATATTGCGGGAACGCCTTGCAGCCCTGCAGCACAGCGTACTAAAAATTTGCTTTATGAATCATAACAGGAGAAACTTTTTAAAGGTATTAGGAATTTTAGGTGCAGGTACGGCTACTGCCGGTACTGCCGTAGCGTCGGTACCCTCGGCGCTGCTGGCACCGGCGGTCAATATGAATAATTACCGCGCACCCAAACTGGAAACGGTGCGCATTGGGTTTGTAGGGGTGGGCAATCGCGGCGCTGCGGCCGTTAAGCGGGTTTGCTTCATTGAAAATGTGACGGTAAATGCCATTTGCGATATCCGGCCGGAGCGGGCACAACTGGCAAAGGAAAGTATAAAGCATACGCCCTTTAAACCAGCATTATATACCGGAAAGGCAGACGCCTGGATGAAGCTTTGCGAACGGAACGATATTGATGTGGTATATATTGCCACACACTGGAAGCTGCATATTCCCATTGCCATTTACGCAATGGCGCACGGCAAACATGTGGCTATGGAAATAGGTACCAATGACAATATACAGGAGGCATGGGACCTGGTTAAAGCTTCTGAAACCTACAAGCGGCATTGTATTTTCCTGGAAAACTGTTGTTATGATTTTTTTGAACTGATGACACTGAACATGGCCCGCCAGGGGTTTTTTGGCGAAATCATCCATGGCGAAGGAGCCTATATACATGATATTGCAGACAGTCTTTTTGATACCACCAAACGGTATGATCTGTGGCGCCTGCGGGAAAATGCCAAACGCAACGGAAACCTGTATCCTACACACGGATTGGGGCCCATCTGCAATGTGATGAACATTAACCGGGGCGATCAGATGGACTACCTGGTATCGATGAGCAGCAATGATTTTACATTGAACGATTTGGAAAAAGAGGCCTATCAAAAAGATGCGGCTGCCTTCAAACCCTTTCTGAATGCGCCGTTCCGGGGAAACATGAACACATCGGTGATCAAAACCCATAAAGGAAAAACCATTATGCTGCAGCATGACACCAGCTCTCCCCGTGTGTATTCCAGGTTGCACCTGATCAGTGGTACCCGGGCCGCAGCCCAGAAATACCCGCTGCCCGGAAAGATCTCTGTAGGCCATGAAGGCTGGCTGCCGGAGGCGGAAATGAAGAAGATCGAGGACAAATATACGTTGCCCCTGGTGAAGCATCTCGGAGAAATGGCCCGGCAGATCGGCGGGCACGGCGGAATGGATTTCCTGATGGACTGGCGTTGGGTAGACTGTCTGCGCAATGGCCTTCCGGTAGATCATAACGTATACGACGCCGCGCTGTGGTTGTCGATGGGGCCGTTAAGTGAGCGATCGGTGGCCGGAAGGTCGGTACCGGTATCCATACCCGATTTTACAAGGGGCGCCTGGAAAACGAATCCACCGCTTAGCTTTTCTATTGAACATGGTAACTTAACGGGTGTAAAATCTGCAAAAGGATAAGGGCTGTGTTTACGGCCGGGTTGGGGAAGGGTAGCTTGCAGAACACTGGAGGGCGCATTGGGTTTCTGTGCGTACGCCTGCATTCCGTTTATCACGCATTATTTGCGCGGTTCTTATGTTGAAATGCTTATTTTTAAGTTCAAATGAAACCGGCTGCCTGGCATATCGCTTTTATTGCTGTAACGGTCATGTACTTTACCGGTATGGCCCTTCAAAATGACACCCTGCAGTTTTTTTTAAAACCCTTGCTGGTAAGTACATTGCTGGGCCTGTTTATTTCAGAAACCTCCGGTATAGCCTCGCCGTTTAAGAAATGGATCGCCGGCGCATTGGTGTTTTCTGTTGCGGGCGATACGCTGTTAATGTTTGCCAATAACAACGAACGGTACTTTATCCTGGGGTTGGTCGCTTTCTTAATTGCGCATGTCTTTTATATCCTGTGTTTTCATTTTATAAAAGTAAAAGCATGCATACCCGGCAAATGGTATGCAGCCATTATTGTGGGGGTGTACTATTTCTTTATAATGAGCTTTTTACTGCCGCATCTCGGGGCGTTGAAAATTCCGGTGCTGGTCTATGGCATCGTTATTAGTTTTATGCTGCTGCTGGCGATGCTGTTGTACGACCTGCCGGATCACACAACAGCGCGCACCATTTTAACCGGAGCAATCTTTTTTGTGGTATCGGATTCTGTACTTGCCGTTAACAAATTCTATCATCCGGCTGCCTGGGGTGGCTGGGCTATTATGAGCACGTATGTACTGGCCCAATGGCTGCTCACACGCGGAATGATCCGGTATATCCGCCAGGAAGCACGGTAGGCCGTTATTTACAGAAAATATAATCAGGAATCTTCCGGGGTTCGTTGGGCAACCGCACTAAAAAAACGCTTCGCTGGCCGCTCCGCATTTTTTTTATTGCGTTATCCAGCCAGAGCTCATACCAGTTCAGGAAGGATATCTTTTCGGTATTACCCAGTTCATCCGAAGGATGAATATCGCCGTCGTTGATCCGCTCGTCTGTCCACATATTCCCTTTCTCAGGACCATTTACCACCAGGCTGATCTGTATTCCGCAACCGTCATCCGCCATACATAACCGGCCCTGGTCATGTTCGGCCCCGCTGATCAGTTCCCATTTTTTTTCAAAAAGCTGTTCTTCCAGTTGCGTGTTTCCTGCTTCATATGCCGCCTCCAGGCGGGCATCCAGTTTTTCCAGCTCTGCTTCCATATTCCATCTTTTCGTATGCGGAAAAGGCCGCGTTAAATCAAAATACTGGTGTTCGGCCTCTCCGGAATGATCGAAGAAGCAGATCCGGCTTGTTTCCAATTTCCGGAGGCCGTGAAAAGGACCGGCTCCACCGTCGCCGAGCGTAGTAAGGAAGGCTGCATAATCATCCGGAAGCAGCACGCGGTGCTTCGTTTCAAACAAGTGTACCTGGTCTGGTGTTAGCGGCGGGTTTAACCGGTAATGGTGAATACTGGCACCTGGTAATTCTTTCTTTGTATCAATATTCCGGAGCTGATCAAGCTTTTCCCGGATCCTGTTTAATTGTTGCATACGTATAGCTGCGATTGTTTAGAGGGATGAGGGTGCTGAAATACGCACAATAACCAAGCCATTACGTATCCGGGATCGTTAATTTTTATTGAGGATGACGATTTGAAGCGATCACCATTACCGGATTTTGGCAAATTTTTAAGAAAATTCCAACTTCCTTGTTTTTTTAGACGATCTTTTTCGTACCTTTACGGTAGGTGTTTTTCATAGGTTAGCAACGGCTGATTGTTTTTACAATCGGCCTTCTTTATGCAAAAAAATGTTCCTTTAAAAGGGATGGCGGGTAAAAGGAATGCCGGCCGATCATGGCAACATTGTTTAAACTATCTTTAATAAGAACAACAAACAGGAGAATATTTGTAGCAGGATTGCCAGGGCTGCGGCTATTTATTTTTCCAGCTGATCGTACCGTCTTCCAGCATCTGGATCTGCTCCTCGCGGGTAAGGAAATTGATCACCGTCCATATATGTTCCTTTTCTATACCCTGTAATTGGGTCATCAACTGGGGAATGGTGCTGGGAGCAATCAGCACCTCCCGGATCCGGTATTGGATGGTTTCGAAGATTTCGTGTGTAAGCTGGTTGTTTTTTCGTTTTAAACAGTTGTCGCAAACACCGCAATCTTTTATTGCGATATCCCCAAAATACTGTCCGATCATTTTGCTGCGGCACTCTTTTTCGTTTACGACAAAGTGTTTCACCATTGCTACCCGTTCTGTAAACAACCGTTTCCGCGCCATATGGTTTTTCAGATTGATCTGCAGTTCGGCGATCCGGATCCGTGTACGGGTCAGCATCAGCTGCGGGTCTTCTTTGCGGGGCTGATAGTCGATGATACCATCGGCATGCAGGCGGAGCAACTGCTCCTTGATAACCGACACATCCGCCTTCATCAGATACGCTACATAACTTTCCGAAATTCCGATGGGATAATCGTAAATACCTTCATAGGTTCTCAGGAGCGTTTTAACCAGCGGTTCCGAATCGGCATGTGAGGCCTCGTATTCATACAATGCATCCTTATAAACCGTAAACCGCACGGTGGAGGGGATAAAAACCTGTTCATTAAACGTAAGCCACCCGTCCTGTTCCAACGCTTTTAAGGCATATATGGCAGTGGTAACGTCCAGCCCGAATTTTTTAATAAAGTCTTTCAGATCAAAATCATAAAATTCACCGGGCGGTTCTCCTTCCGGTAACTGGAGGTAGTGTACCACGCTGCCGTATACCCTGCGAATGGTTTCCTCGTCGGGAAAGCGTTGGTCCGGCATTTTTTCCAGCACTTCCAGCTCGGCGTCGTTGTACAGTAAAACAGCATAGGATTTTTCGCCGTCCCTGCCGGCACGCCCCGCTTCCTGGTAATAATTTTCCAAACAGTCCGGCACATCGGCATGAATAACGATCCGTACATCAGGCTTGTCAATACCCATCCCAAAAGCATTGGTACATACGATTACGCGGGTCTTGTTCCGGATCCAGTCCTGTTGTTTGCGGGTACGTTCTTCGGCCGGTAATCCGGCGTTATAATAATCAGCAGCAATGCCTTCCATCAGCAGGAGGTCCTTCAGCTCCTTGGTGTGTTTCCGGGTTTTGCAATAGACGATCGCCGAGCCCGGAACATTTTTCAGGATCTCCGTTATTTTATGAATACGGCTGGCCACTTTAAAAACACTGTAGGATAAATTGGGCCGTTCAAAAGACTGGCGGTAAACCGTAAACTTGTTGATCCCCTCCGGAGAAAGTTTTTCACAGATATCTTCCTGAACTTTGGGAGTGGCTGAAGCGGTAAGCGCCATTACAGGTACGCCGGGCAGCTCTTCCCGTAAACGGGCAATGCGCAAATAAGGCGGGCGGAAATCATATCCCCATTGGGAAATACAATGAGCTTCGTCCACCGCGATCAGGTTTACATGCAGCGCGGGCAGGTATTCTTTAAACAGCTTTGTTTCCAGTCGTTCCGGGGAAACATACAGGAATTTACAGTTACTGTGTGCGGCCGTTTTCAGTACATGGATCACCTCTTTGCGCGACATACCGGTATGAATAGCGAAAGCGGTGATGTTCTTTTTACGCAGGTTTAAAACCTGGTCGTTCATAAGAGCGATTAATGGAGAAATGACCAGACAAAGCCCTTCTTTGTACAAACCGGGGATCTGGTAGCAGATCGATTTTCCGCCACCGGTGGGCATCAGTGCCAGCACGTCTTTCCCTTCAATGGCCGTTTGAATGATTGCTGACTGCAACGGACGAAAATGGTCATACCCAAAATACTCCTTTAAAGTTTCCCGCAACGCCTGTTCCATAGATGCTGATCTTCTGATAACCTGATACTGAGTCCCGTTCGTTTTATCACTCAAAGTTACACGGAATTTTCAAATCCGGGCAGCAGGGGACAAACGAACCTGGATTGTTTTTACCGGCTTTTTAAACAATAACCGCTGCAAAATCAGCAGGGGGAATGATAACACGGCAGTTCCGTGCAGCTAAAAGACAGAATGCTGCAAAAAGTTGTATAGCCGCCGGATCGTTTTTTAACATAGATTTATACGGGACAGCAATCCGTTCGGCTGGAATCCGCAATTCCTGCGGTCCTTGCAGGCATTAAATAGTACTGCTTACTGCCGCCCCCGCCGGAAAACCAGGCTGTTTTCCCCGGGAGGTAAGTCCTGCATATCGCCAGGTATCCTGTTGCGGGCTTTACGCAACTTTTTTTACCATCAGTCTTCCGCTGTTCAGTGCCAGCACCACGTCGCTGAAAGCCATGATCAATGCACCGAACATCGGCGTCAGCAACCCGATGGCCGCTACCGGTATAGCAATGATATTGTAAGAGAACGCCCAGAAAAGATTTTCTTTAATGGTTTTATAAGTGTGCTTACCCAGCCCCATTGCCAGGGGCAGGTGCCTTAAACCATGATTGGTGAGCACCACCTGTGCTGTTTGCAGGGCGATCTGTGAGGCATCGCTCATGCTGATACCGATGGTTGCCTTAGCCAGGGCAGGTGCGTCGTTGATGCCGTCGCCCACCATGGCGGTTGGCACTTGTGCATTTTTTTCGCCAATGATCTGCAGCTTTTCTTCCGGTGTTTTTTCCGCAATAACCTCATCGATCCCCAACTCCTCCGCAATTTGAGCGGCCTTCGAAAGCCGGTCGCCGCTCAGTAAAATAGTTTTAATGTTTTTGCCGTGGAAATAATTGATAACGGTTTTCGCTTCCGGTCGCAGTTCATCTTTGAGGTCGATGGTGCCGATCAGGCGTTGGTTACAGGTAATATAGATATTGTGGTCTGCTTCGCTGGTCAGGGCCATGGCTGTTGCATAAGAGCCCGCAATGTATTGATCGCCCATTTTATCAACGCCAACAAGCCCCTTCCCTTTTTCTTCGATGATCTTTGCCCAGCGGATTTCATTTTTTGTTTTCCAGTTATGGGTGATGCTTTTTGCAATGGGGTGGTTGGAATATTTTTCAAGGGAGTAAACGATGTTTTTAAATGCTTCTTCAGAAATCGTTTTATCTAAAACCTGGAAACCAGCAATGGTAAAATTTCCGGTGGTAAGGGTACCGGTTTTGTCAAATACCACCTGGCGGATATCCTTAAAGTTCTCAAGGCTGGTAGCATTGCGAAACAGTACGCCGTTGCGCGCGCCACGTCCAAGCCCTACAGCGATGGCCGCGGGTGTGGCCAATCCCATAGCGCAGGGACAGGCAATGACCAGCACAGCGATGGCACGCATCAATGCGGGGGTAAAATCCTGCAGGATGAGCCAGTTGATGACAAACGTAAGAAAAGCAATACCGATGACCAGCGGAACAAAAACAGCGCTGATCTTATCCGCCATTTGCTGTACAGGCGGCTTTTCGCCCTGCGCTTCGTTTACCAGGTTAATGATGCCCGCCATAACGGTATCCTTTCCTACCGCTGTTACCTGCGCCTTCACCGTCCCATCTGCCATAATGCTGCCGCCGATCAGGATATCTTTCGATTGCTTTTTTACCGGAATGCTTTCTCCCGTAAGAATGGCTTCGTTTACATGCGCATCACCCCACAGGATTTTACAATCGGCAGGCACCTGTTCGCCGCTTTTGATGAGGATCAGGTCGCCCGTTCTCAGCGCATTGCTTTCTACAGGAAAAATATTTTCATTGTGCTCCTGGTCATAGGCGATCATATTGGCCATCACTACCTGTGTTTGTGCCAGCTTTTTTAATTGCGCCTGGGTAGCGGAAACGGTATGCTCCTCCATATAATTGCCCAGGAACACCAGGGTGATCACCGTGGCTGCCGTTTCATAAAAAATATAATCGTGCTGACCGGTCAGTGTGCCGTACAAACTGTAGATGAATGCGGCCAGCGCGCCGATAGTAACCAGCACATTCATATTGGGCATGCGGTTGCGGATGCTTTTAATGGCGCTGACGCCAAAGTACGACATGCCCACACCGAGTACCGGAAGGGTAATGGCAAACTGGATCAACGGCTGCATAAGCCAGGAATGCCGAAGAGCCGGTATCATATGCAGCATCAGCACCAGCGTAAACGGTAAACAAAACCAGAACCGCCGCATATTGGTATTTAACCAACCGCCCGGTTTACCGTGTCCGTGGTCATGCGCATGCTGATGCGCGGGCGTTTCCGCTTCATGGTGGTCCAGTACGGTATAGCCCAAACCGGTTAACCCTTTGGACAATACCGATTCATTCTTTTGCCCCTTCAACTCAAAACTGACATCGCCTGTTGCAAAGTTTACCTTCACATTTTCCATGCCTTCTTTTTCCAGGTATTTATTAATGGTAAGCGCACAGGTCGGGCAATCCATCCCCTCCACTTTCCATTTGATCTTTTCTGTTGTTTCCATAATGCAAAATTACTACAACAAAAAAAGGAGGCCGGTTCAAATCCGGACTTTTATTAAAACCTTGTTGCAGAATGGTCTTCTTTTATTGTAACCCGGTTTCAAAAACAGTGTTGCAACGGCTGGTAATGCCCGCCGGATGCGGCCTCCCTTTATTTGGCGATTGACTTCGGTCTTACCGCACAGTAGTTTTGTATCAACGCTGCCTTTAAGGAAAGATGTTTATAAAAATGTGATCAGAACGGTATCATGATCGCTGTACCCGGCCGGACCGTTCCGTGCGCTTTCGCTGCCTCTCTTTAAACTGTAGCCCTTCATTTATTTAACCTTTAAAACTCATAGAAATGTCAAAACATATTTCGGAGAAGGAGCCGGCTATACCCTGCTGCCCCGAACTGATCCCAGATGATCATTGCGACGTGATCAATTTCAGCCGGGTACTCACATACCCTACAGCCACACTGGTGGCCGGCAGAAGGAATGTAGTTGTGGAAGTGATTCTTCGGTTTAAATTTTCCAGGTGCACGCTGGGGTTGGTACTGGGCGACCCGGTGTACAGCACCACGTTGCTTCCGGGAGAAAAAGTACGCCTGGCAACAACCGACCGGAGAAGTACGTTTAGTTATGACAGTGAAACCAAACTCAGCTACCGGAGTGAGCAGATCTCGGAAGAGCAGTACTATATGTCTGCGGTACAAAAATATATGGCGGATGCATCGGCGGCACAGTCCGGCGAGGCAGACAGCTCTTCAGAAGGTAAATGGGATTTTCATGGCGATGCCAGCGGCAGTGTAAATCCTTTCAGCCTGAGCGCCAGCGCCAGCACCAATGCCCGGGGCAGCCACAACAGTCATTCCACCTTCGACTATCTGAACCAGCAACGTTCGCATATGCAAAGCGCCGCATCGCAGGCTGCGGAAGCTTCAAAAAAAACGCACGCAGTATCTATCGGGGAGGTCAGCAGCCGCACGCATATTGAAGGAGAATCCCAGGATCATTTTGAAGCATCCTCAAGGGAATTCAGTAACCGGAATCAATGCCATGCTGTTACGTACATGTTTTACAGGCTGAACAAAAAACAGAAGATACGGTTTGAGCTGGTGGCCATCGAAAGGCGGGTACTGGATGAGAACGCCCCGGTAGGAGGGGTGCTGAAACCCGGAGCTGCAAAGCTTCCTGTAGCCTTTGTACCACAGGATATACCTGCTACAATAGCCCTGAACCGGGTTGCGGAAACTGCAGTGGCCGGCCGCATCAATACATTATCTGTAAACACCAGTCTCAATGCCCTTTTTGAAGGCCCCAAAGCGGCAGCCGTTGCTACCGGCATTAAGGCGGATCTGGGAAGCCCCATTGACGATGCCACCAGATCGAAGGCGCTGCGGGAAGTAGATGAGCAGCTGGCGGCAAAAAGTCTGATCGACAAAACCGGGAAAGCAAGTGATGAGATCAAACGGATGATCGAGTTTGAAGCGGAGTTTTCGCTGCCCACTCCGGGCATCATTGTAAAAGGCTGTCTGGATGCGTGTGATGTTTGTGAACCGTTGCTAAAAGAACGCCTGCAACTGGAAAATGATCTGTTGCGCAGGCAGATCGAACTGCTGGAGAAGTCGCAGGAGTACCGTTGTTGCCCGGTTGCGGATGAAAGCGCGTAAATCCCGGGTATAAATCTCAAGTCTCAGATCTCAAATCTCAGCCTGATCATCTTTTAAATATATTTTATGGAAGCAATACGAAAACTATCACTTGCGGTGAACTATGAACAGCCGCCCGATAAAGGACTGTCTGTCTTTGGATTTCTTTTTTACTGCAATGGGTTACTGTTGCAGGCACAGCCGGTACGGAACGGTGTGCTTGAGTTTGATCTTTCAAAAGCGGCAGCGCTCCGGGCCGAAAAGAACGGGGTTCGGGCAGACGAGCTACGGGTGTTTCTGGCTCCCGGTACAGATAGGGAAGTACAGAAAATAAAAACCATTGCCGCTCTTGAAAAACTGCAGCCCTACGAAGCCGTGCTCAACAGTGCTGCAGATGGCGGGCAGGTTTCCATATTACCCGTTCCCGCTGCCGTTAGCCGTTTCTGGCCGGTTTGCCAGTGCAGGGTTACCGGCAGGGTGTCTAAATGGGTGCATTATGGAAATAGCTGGGAAGACCGACCGGTATGCCGGGCCCGGGTGCATATCTGTGAAATAGATCCGATCATTTATTGGATCCGCCGGATCCCGGATCCGGTTATCGCAAAAATTCCCGAGCTGTTCCTCAATCCTGCCGAAGTGATCCGGAACCCGGTTCCCGTTCCGGACCCGCCTCCGTTTTTGCAAACTGCCCGGAATGCAGTGGTACCGGAGGCTGCTATTTTTAACACCCAGTCGCCGGAACAACTGCAATTGCAGGCGGCTGAAAAGCTACCGGATATTGGTGCGGATGTGCGACAGCAGCTTTTATCCGGGAACCTGGATCAGATCCGGAATACAATAGTAAACAACTATGCGCTGCTGCATCCCTGGTTTTGTTTGCGGCCCTGGTGGTGGCCCTGGCTTTATCGCTGCACAGAACGGAAAGTGGTATATACAGATGCCAGCGGACGCTTCGATACCAGCATTTTCTACCGCTGTTTTGGCGACCATCCGGATCTGTACATCTGGGTAGAATACCTGGTGAACGGTGTATGGACAACGGTATACAACCCGCCCAAACCCTGCAATACTTACTGGGATTACAACTGCGGAACCGAATTATCCATTCACATAACCGACCCGCGCGTGCCGGTGGATTGCTGCTGTAATTGCCCGCTTCCCGGCGACCTGGTGATGATCCGGAGCATCGGCGGTACCAGCGTTACCCATATTAATCAGCAAAGCTATCTGCAGGCTCCTGCAGGGCAGTCGGTGTCTTATAACCGTATTGGTCTTACAGACGCGGCCGCTATCGGGGATGGCTTTTTCAGTACATCGGTGGGGGATTATAAACGGCCTTTTGGCGGTACATTCCATTTCTATATGGGCTTTGGACAGGGCTTACCCCGCAATGATATCTATTACTACCGGTGGAGTTACCGGAAGGTGAACGCCGCGGATCTGAATCCCGTAAGCGGCACAACAGAACAGATCGATACGCCGGAGTACAAGAGTTATGATTTTATTTTTATCGATGGTAACGGCGATCAGCAGATCGGACATGACAACGTAAAACTGGGACCTTTTACGGTAGGCGGGGAGGATAACCTGTATATTATTCCGCCGGAGCGGCCCAGCCAGGCGCCGTTCAATGCTCCGCAAACCGATCCGCAGTGGTATGAGCGTACGCACAATACCCATACGATTGGGATCGACTCTGTACAGCTGAAGAACGGGGCAGCACCCGGTGGTGATGGTTTGTATGAGTTTAAGCTGGAATTGTTTAACCAGGCGGGTACACTGCTGACCAATGTTCCCAAAACAACATTTAAAGTGCCCAAATTTGATGATGCGGATACCAGCGTGAATGCCACCGATGCGTTGCTGGCCGGGGCTACGGCAACAACGGCGGATGCTTTTAAGGTGTTGGTGCGTGTAGATAACAGCGCCTGCAATTCCGCGGTGTTTACGGTGAATGTAAATGGTGCGCCGGCGGCATCGGATTGCTGTGGATTTGTAAAGTATAAACCTGAAGGAGCGGAAGCGGATCTGGAACTTTCATTCCTGGCTACTCATCCCAATGATTTTGCCGTATTTAGTTTTGGTGTATCTAAAGGAACCTGTGGTGGGGTAGCCAATGCCGGTGCCCTGGGAATGGTAATTGATGATGCATCCGGGTATACCCTGGCAGGTGGTATCTACCGTAAACATTTTACACCCGTTCAGTTACTGGATACCTGTTATGCTGGTGGTAACGGTAAAGCCGCTTTTGCAGAAACGCTTTCGGTGATTGCGATGGCCACGGATGGTACTTATCGGCAAAGCGGAAAAGATGCGCCGTACCGGGTGGCCGCTTTTGCCCTGGAACCCTGATGCATTTGCAAGCGTGTATAGCGGGTTTGTTGCCGTACGGTGTACAGCTGTTATAAGCCGCCGGAAATTTTAAAAGCACATGTGTTACTTTCTGCTTTCTGTTTTAGCTGTTTGGAGGATTACGCATCTGGTAACCAGTGAAGACGGGCCGTTTGATGTTGTGTTTCTCCTCCGAAAAAAAGCCGGCGGCAGCTTTTGGGGAAAGCTGATGGATTGTTTCTACTGTGCAAGCATCTGGATCGCCTTGCCCTTTGGTTGCTGGCTGGGCACCCGCTGGTGGCAATGGCTGTTGTACTGGCTGGCCCTTTCAGGTGCCGCCTGTTTGCTGGAACGGGCAACGGGTAAACCGGATGCTCCATTTTATAAGGAAGATTAAAATCAACGTATGTGTAACTGTGGTGATAAAAGAAGTCAGCTGGTACTTAGTAGCGGTCAGGCCGCGGCGCCCGGAACCGGTATGTGGAGCGACGTGTGGTTTGAATACACCGGCCGGTCTGCCTTAACCGTAAAAGGATTTATTACGGGAAGAATGTACCGGTTTCCGGAACGGGGAGCCGTATTGCTGGTCGATTACCGGGATGCGGCGAAAATGCTTTTGGTACCTTCTTTAAAACGAAAATAGCGGCAACGGTCCGGAAATGCTCCGGCAGTATTAAGCGCCCATGCGGCGCTTTTTTTATATGCGTGCCGGCCAGGGACGACGAAGCTGCCCGGTAACGGGTGCAAACAAACACAGGATACAGGCCGTTACCGGCGGTTGTTCTCAAAATCTTCACATATAAATCGTAACGACAAAAAATGTTTCTGTTAATTTTATAACCAGAATGTGAACGGGTGGAATCCCTGTTGTACGCGTCCGTTAAAATTGTGAAATCAGCTCAATAAAAAACATGCTGCATTTTTTTCTTTTTTTATCAGGTGATAAGATGTCATCGGTGATGGGCTGGGTAGGCAGTATTGCATATCTTGCAGCCTACCTGTTTTTAAGTTTGAACCGGCTAAAGGCAGGACGTCCGCTTTATCATTTATTAAATATGATCGGGGCACTGGGGCTCATCATTCATGCGGTCAATCTGGAGGATTATCCCAACCTGGTGGTGAATCTTGCCTGGGGAATCATTGCGGTAACTGCTGTACTATTTATCCTGCGGAAGAAGCGGGAGCAGAAAAGTTGAGTAATCCAAGCGCTCTTTTCTTATACGTGCCCAGCTTTTTATTGTATTCCCGTTTGTTGCTAACCAGGCTCAGGTAATAATAAGCACCGTCTACCAGGATGAATACCAGGTCGGCCACGGCCGCGGTATCGTCCACTTTCAGGTATCCCTTTTCATTACATTCGATGATCAGGTGCTCCAGGTTCTTGCGAAGGCTATCCAGCAGGATCTTATATTTTTCCTTGATCACCTTATCGCGGAAGGCAAGTGAGTAGCAGCTGTAAGAAACACTGTCGTCAAAAAGGGTATTCCATTTGTGCGAGAAAATATTGTCGATAACCGCCAACAGCTTTTTTTTGGGGTTATGCTGCACGTTCTCCGGCACATCAAAGATCAGCAGGTACCGGTCCAGTATATATTCTACAAGACCATATACCAGGTGTTCCTTGGTTTTAAAATAATGGATGACCAAACTGGGGTTGATGGCCAGAAGGTCCGCTGTTTTTGCGATCGAGGCATTCTCCAAACCTTCTTTTTTAGCAAGTTTATAGAAGGCTTTGATGATCTGTTTTTGCCGGGTCTCTTTCAGGCTTTTTCTCCCCATACCTACGTTTTTGATTTTTTTATTAAGATAAGCAAAAATCGTTTGTTCTTCAAAGATGTAAAAAAAAATCTCTAAGCCGGGGAATTGTGCAACCGGTTGCATGTTGCATTTCCTAAAATAAATTAATTAAATGTTCATTCAAAATATTTTTTTACGAAAAATCCTTATATATATTTGTATCAGCGATGGGCTTGGGTTTGAGGATGATGACCTCTTTTGTTTGCCGGTTTAAGTTTTGATAAAAACGTAACATTAACATAATAATACCAAGGCGTTTAACTAAATATTTTTGCCAATCATAAAATAAATGCAATGACCAGATCTATTTATCTAGTGCTACTGCTTTTTTTACTTCCAGCCGCATCGGCCATCGCTCAAACAAAAAAAATAACCGGATTTGTAAAGGATGAAAGCGGTGCTCCGGTAGTAAATGCCACGCTTTTAGTAAGGGGAACAACGATTACGGCGTTGGCAGATACTTTGGGTATGTTTGTGGTACCGGCAAAGGAAAAGGATATCCTTACGGTATCGTCTGTGGGCTATGAAACCAAAGAGATTCCTGTTACCGCTTCCGGTACGCTGGATATCGTTCTTAAAAAAAATGATCAGGGAATGGATGAGGTAGTTGTGGTAGGATACGGTACACAGCGCCGGATCAATGTTTCGGGTGCTGTGGACCAGATCGCCGGAAAAAAGATCGCTGAGCGTCCGGTAGCCAATATCCTCCAGGGGCTGCAGGGGCTGAGTGCAGGACTGAATATTTCTTATGCGGGCGGTGCGCCGGGTGCCGTTCCCAATATCAACATCCGGGGCATGGGATCCATCAACGGCGGTTCTCCGCTGATATTGATTGATGGAGTAGCTTCGCAAAATGATGACCTGCTGCGGTTAAATCCTTCGGATGTGGAATCGATCACCACACTGAGGGATGGAGGTTCTGCTGCTATTTATGGTGCCCGTGCGGCATTCGGAGTATTGATGATCACCACTAAAAAAGGTAAGGCTGGAGGAAAACAGGTTATATCCTACAATAACTACTTTGCCCTGTCTAAAAGAACTGTGATGCCGGACCCGATCACTGATCCTTTTATCTATAAAAAGCTCCGCAAGCTGGCAATTGACAATTCGCCCTGGAATACGCCCAACTACGGAACGTTTTTACCCTGGGAGCAAACCTGGGCCAAACAACGGTCGGAGGATCCTTCTTCGGCACCGGAAGTAATGCCTAATCCGGATAAACCCGCGGAATGGGCGTATATGGGAAACTATAACTTTAATGATTACTTCTTCAGCAATAGTAATTTTTCTACCTATCATACACTTTCTTTCAGCGGGTCATCTGCCGGAAAAGCGCCGATTACCTATCTGTTATCTGCGGACTATACCAAGGAAAACGGCCTGATAAAAATTACCAAGAATGACTGGAACCGGTATGGCCTGCGGGCGAATCTTGGTATCAATCCTGTATCCTGGCTGAAGGTGGAAGATAACCTGACAACCTACCAGCTGATCAAGGATATGCCTACCTATAACGTAACCGATGTTTACTATACACAGCCGGTGAACGTACCCAAAAATCCCGACGGAACCTGGGGTAATAACAGCGCGGGAATACTTGCCGGCGGGTTGGTAGACGGTGGCCGTAATATGGAAACGCGTTTCGGGTTCACCAACATCCTGCGCGGCGTGGCCACCTTTTTAAAAGGGGATCTGATCTTTACGGGTACCATGAGTCATAAGCGGGAGCTGTGGAAAAGCGACTATTCAAGTCTTCCATTTAATGTGGGTTACGGGCCTAGCGATGTGCGCACCGTTAACACACCTGGTGTGATCTCCAATGTGAACGGAACTGTGAAACAGGATATCTATGATCTTTTCGGAAATTATAATAAAACCTTTGGCGAACATGAGTTCAAACTTACAGCGGGCTACAACCAGGAATATTACCAGTGGGACCCGCTGAGTGTGAGCCGCAACCAGCTGATCTCTCCAGGGCTCCCTTTTATCCATCTTACAGTGGGAACGGAACCTACGATTCAGCAAACCGGCTTCGGATCGCCTTATTATGACTATGCCGTAAGAAGCTATTTTGGCAGATTGAACTATACATTCAGCAACCGTTATATCATTGACCTTATTGCAAGAAGGGATGGATCATCGCGTTTTCCGCCAACGAACCGGTGGGCATTTACGCCGGGCATTTCCGGTGCCTGGGTGGTGAACCGTGAAAAATTCTGGGAAGCAATGGGCACAGCATTTTCCACATTTAAGATCAGGGGGTCTTATGCAAAACAAGGCAACCAGTCGGTAGGAGAGTATTACGGGTATATACAAAATCTTCCCAAAGGTACTTCAGGATACCTGGTTGACGGTGTGCGTCCGCCCATCACCGGTTCGCCCGGTTTAACAGTGGATCCTACCAATTATACATGGGAGCAGGTAGCGACCACTAATGTGGGCACAGATATGGGATTTCTGAATGACCACCTTAATCTTGCATTTGACTATTATATCAGGAAAACCAGCGGTATGCTTGCCCCGGCAAGAGTATTGCCTGCGGTTCTGGGTACTGCCGCACCGAAACAGAACGCTGCAGATATGGAAACCAAGGGGTGGGAATTTACGCTGGGGTACAATACCTCCTTTGATGTGGCCAATAAACCTTTTTCGCTGAATGCAAAAGTACAGGTGTGGGACAGCAAAAGTAAAATCACCAAATACGACAACCCGCTTGGTTTGTTTGGCGCAGCATACCGGCAGGGGCAGACCGTGGGCGAATTGTGGGGGCTGCAAAACGACGGACTTTTTGCATCCAAGGAAGAGATCGCTGCCCTGGATCAATCAGCCATTATTCCCTGGGGAGAACTGGATATTGTGCCCGGATGGCCACGCTATAAAGACATGGACGGAAACAAGAAGATCCAACTGGGGCTAAGCGATAAAGATCCCAAAGACCTGCGCATCATTGGCAATACACAACCCCGTTACCGCTATTCTTTTAACCTGGACCTGGGATGGAATAATATTGATCTTTCTGTGTTTTTACAGGGCGTTGCTAAAATGGATTATTATCCACACCATTATCTGTTCTGGGGGCTCTACCAGCAACCCTATGCCAACATCTATCCCTGGAACCTGGATTTCTACCGTCCCACAGCAGCAACCGATGCAGAGAAGGCCACCTTTCGCAGGCGTATATCAATGCCGGTTTGGCCAATGCCAACATCAACGCGTATTACCCCGTGCTGCAATCCTGGCTGGCAGACAACAACTATAGAGATGGCAACGGCAACGCAGCCGGACTGGATATTCCCCAGAGTCAATACCTGCTGAGCGCTGCTTACCTGCGGATAAAAAATATTACGGCCGGGTATACGTTGCCCAGGCAACTCACGGAGCGGGTTAATATCAGTCGCCTCCGTATCTTCTTCACCGGGGAAAATATTTTTGAATTTTCTAAAATTAAAAAATATGTCGATCCCGAATCCATCATCGATGGTTATGGATGGGCGTATCCTTACCAGCGTAAATATTCCGTAGGGCTGAATCTTACGTTCTAATCTTCATCCTGTATAAATAAAAGAGACATGAAAAAATATTTCTACATAGTATGCATCTGTGTTTTATCTGTTTCCTGTAAAAAGGGATTCCTGGACCGCTATCCCCATACAGAGATCTCTCCGCAGCTTTTCTTTAATTCGGAAAATGATCTTGCGCTTTATATAAACGGACTGCTGGACCAGCCGGGAACCGGAATCTACGCCAGCGGCTCGGAACAGGCAACAGATGATTATGCCACAACGGGCAATGTTACGATGAAAAATATCCTGTCTGGAAACATCAGCTCGCAGAACGCGCCCGCCAACTGGAGCTGGGGTAGACTCCGCTCCATTAATTATTTTTTGCAGAACTATGCAAAGGCAAAAGTGGCGGATGAGGTTAAGAATCATTATGCCGGTTTGGCGCGCTACTACCGGGCGAAGTTTTATCTTGCCAAGGTAAAAAATTATTCCAGCGTACCCTGGTATGGCCAAACGATTAACCCCACCGATTCTGCATTTCTTTACAAGGCAAGTGACCCCAGAACACTGATCGTGGACAGTATCCTTGCCGATATGGATTTTGCTGTGGCGAATGTACGGGAGAAGGTGCCGGCCGGTACACCGGGGCTTTGGGCTGTAAAAGCTATGTATGCACGCATGGCACTTTTCGAAGGTACTTACCGGAAATACCATCCGGAGCTTAACCTGCAGAGCACTGCCAGCAAATTCCTGGAAATTGCCAAAGTGCAGGCAGGGGATGTGATGGCATCCGGAAAATTTATGCTTACTCCTGTTTATGCGGATTTATTCAACAGCCAGGATCTGAGTGGTAATAAAGAAGTAATCCTGAATACAGCCTATGATGCAAATAAAGGGGTCTCCGGAGGTAATAATACCGGTATTGGCGGCAACTATGAACAGTCTCCCTCACGCGACCTGGTGCAAACTTACCTGATGAAAGACGGTGCCCGGTTTACAGACAATGCTAACTATCAGCAATTGCAGTTTGTAGACGAATTCAAGGACCGCGATCCGCGGATCTATGCAACGTTTATGTCGCCGGGATTTATAAAGCTTCCCGATACCCGGCCCTATATACAGGATCTGAGTGTGAGCTTTACCGGCTATCACCAGCTGAAAGGATTTATCAATAGTACCGACAATATCATCATCGGAAGTGTGGATGTACCCGCAATACGGTATGCAGAAGTGCTTTTAATCTATGCAGAAGCGGTAGCGGAGCTGGGTACGGTTACCCAGGATGACCTGGATAAAACAATCGGATTATTACGGAAGCGGGCCTGGAACGGAGCCGCAGCACCTGCACTGATCCTTGCGGCGGCCAATGCAAATCCAGACCCCGTATTGGCGGCAAAATACCCGGATGTCAGCGGTAGCAATAAAGGAACGCTGCTGGAGATCCGCCGCGAGAAACGGGTAGAATTTGCGCTGGAAGGCCAGCGGTATGATGACCTGCTGCGCTGGCACGCGGGTAAAGAGTTTGCCCGGTATGCAGAGGGTCTGTATTTCCCGGGACTCGGGCAATATGATCTGACCGGCGACAATATACCGGATATCATCCTGGTCAGTAAATCGGCATCCATTCCCGCAGAAGATGCCAAGATTAAAAATACGCTGGGTATAAAACTGATCTATTATAAAGCAGGAGGGTATAAAGAAAGCGGGGCTGCCGTTTATCTTAAAAACGGCGAAAGCGGCGGGCCCATCGTAACCGGCGTTACGCCAAGAACGTTTATTGAACCCAAGTACTATTATTTGCCCATCCCGGCTTTGGAAATCAGTCAGAACTCCAAACTGGTGCAGCCTTTTGGATGGCAATAAGAGTGATATGTATGCCTTTAAAAAAACGATTCTATAATTCAAAATTTTAAATATCCTAAAACAGTTGTTATGAAAAAGAAATGCTTACCACTGATGGTACTTCCGCTGTTCCTGGCTTTAGTATCCTTTATGCCGCTGGCTGGCCCTCAAAAGAATCATTCCCGGGAAAAAGGGACGGCTGCTTATGCCGGTATACCATTCTATGGCATGATAGCAAGTCCCTGGAAGTTTACCAGTATTACGATCAATCCTGCTCCCGCACCTCCCGCGCCGTATCAAAACTCCGTTTACTTTAAGTATGGCAGCATATCCGGCAATTATTTCAAGGTGGAAAGCGTCGACGGGTGTCCGTTTTATGCAGTGAATTCCGGTGCACCGGTTACGTATGTGCCGGTTACCAGTGCCACGCATATTTTTGGCATCTTCTTCAAATCGGAACCGGGATGCAGCTCCACGCGGCTTCTAAGGGTATCATACGACAACGGCGGTTCGTGGACCCCGTTTGAAAACTTTGTAATCAATCTTTAATGAGCCAATAGCGTTCAGATGAACAGAAAAACCTTTATTTCAAGCGCATCGCTGCTTACCGGAGGTGTATTTGCCGGCGGGTTGGAAGCCGCCGGCCGGCAGCCTAAAGAAAAACCGGCGCTTACGCTGGCGCATATCACAGATGTACACATCCGCCCCGGCGATAATGCGCCGCAGCGGTTTAAAGAGTGCTTAAAAAAGATTAAAAAGACGGGTGTTGATTTTTTCCTGAATACGGGCGACGCTATTCACGACGCTTCTTACGACAATGTGAAACGGGACAGCGTAACCGAGCAGTGGCAAATATGGGATGATTGCATACAGGAAATAAAGGGCTATGATCTGTACAGCTGCCTGGGTAATCATGATATGTGGTGGGCTGCTCCGGATAAAACGGATGCCATGTATGGGAAAGATTATGTGGTAGAACGATTAAAGATACCCCACCGCTACTACAGTTTTACAAGGAATGGCTGGCATTTTATTGTGCTGGACGGCAATAACGCCAACATTTCCCTGGATGATGGGCAGTTTAAATGGCTGGAAGACGACCTGGCGGCAACACCCGCAAATACGCCCACATTGGTGATGTCGCATTATCCTACATTTGGTGCAACGCCGATACTGGTAGGCGGTAATCACAGCGATCACAAAAAACTAAAGACGCTTTTTTATAAGCATAAAGACAAGGTAAGAGCTTCCCTTAGCGGACACAATCATCTTTATGATAAAACGTTTTATAACGGGGTTTGGTATTGCTGTAATGGCGCTATGAGCGGCTTTTGGTGGGGGCAGGGGGATAAAGAGTCTGCCGGACCTGGCTACTACCTGGAAACACCGCCGGGTTATGCCATCCTGAAATTATATAAGAACGGTGGTTTTGAAAGTGAATATATTGCACACGGGTTTTAAAAAAGAAATCATATGATACGAAAAGGAATACTGGTGCTGACAGGGCTGCTGGCCGTTTCCGTGACCTTGTTTGCGCAACGGCAAAAAAAAGTAGTATTTGTCATAGCGGATGGTATCCCTGCCGATGTAATTGAATCGATGGCTACGCCACATATGGATGCTATTGCACGGGCGGGCCGGTATATGCGGGCCTATGTAGGGGGCGGTAAAGGCACTTATTCAGAAACACCTACGATCTCTGCAGTGGGCTACAATAGCCTGCTTACGGGCACCTGGGCCAACAAGCATAATGTTTGGAACAATGATATTGCGGCACCGAACTACCATTATCCCACCATTTTCCGGCTATTGAAAGACCAGTATCCGCAAAAGAAGATCGCTGTTTTTTCCAGCTGGCTCGATAACCGTACAAAACTGGTAGGAGACGGTCTTCCGGAAACCGGGCAGATTCATGTAGATATTTCGGCAGACGGCTTTGAGCACGATACCCTGAAGTTTCCCAAAAACGGACCGGTGCACCGCATGCATCTGATTGATGAGCAGGTGGTGGATAAGGCTACGCAAAGCATCCGGCAGCAGGCGCCCGACCTTTCATGGATCTATCTTGAGTATACCGATGATATGGGACATGGATATGGCGATAGCCCGAAATTTTACGAAGCCGTGGAAATGCTGGACCGGCAGATGGGCCGTGTTTGGGACGCGATCCGTTACCGGCAAAGCCGGTTTAAAGAAGACTGGATGATTGTTATTACAACCGATCACGGGCGCTCGGAAGCCAATGGCCAGGGACACGGCGGTCAAACACCCCGGCAACGCAGCACCTGGATGATTACCAATAATCCGGGGCTTAATACATACCCGGATCATTCCATTCCGGGTGTGGTGGATATTTTTCCAACAATAGCGCGGTATATGGATATTAAAGTACCGCCGGCTGTAGAACGGGAGCTGGATGGTGTTGCAATGATCGGGAAGGTTTCGCTGACGGACATGCAGGTGAATTATTTTCAGCATAAACTGGATATTACCTGGACGCCGCTTAATCCCGCGGAACAGGGCACTGTAAAGGTCTGGATCAGCACGGCCAATGAAACAAAAACGGGCGGAACCGATTCGTATAAGCTGGCAGGTGAAATTCCGCTCCGGCAAAAACATGTGACCATCGACGTAAAGGATCAGCCTTCTGCTTTTTATAAAGTGGTGTTGGAGTCGGCGAACAATACCCTGAACCGGTGGGTAGTGCTGGGTGAAAAGCAACAGGGAAAATAATCGGACCAGGATCCCATAAATGAATCCGGTTTTTCAGGGAACCCGGTGTAATAAAATACATCCGGTTCCCTGATCTTTTTGTTATTTTGTTGCTATTTAACCCGGTTTCTTTCATGACACACCTGTTTCGACTTCTTCCTGCCCTGTTTGTTTTACTGCTGTTGCAGATCTGCATCCCCGTTACAGCGCAACGGAAGTGGACCGTTAAAGAAGTTCCGGACCCTAAAAGCACGCCCAGTCTTAATTATGTAAGCAATCCCGACGGTGTATTAAGCAGCAGTACCGTAGCGGAAATAAACGGTTATTTGAAACGGCTGGAGGACTCCACCACAGACCAGGTGGCCGTTGTGGTGCTGCAGTCCATCGGTAAAAAAGTACCGCGGGATTTTGCGATGGAGCTGTTGCGGTATTGGGGTGTGGGCCGCAAAGATAAGAATAACGGTGTGTTGATGCTATTGGTGATGGATCAGCGCCGCATGGAATTTGAAGTGGGGTATGGCCTGGAAGGAAAGCTGACGGACCTTGTATCCAAGCAGATACAGGAAGATTATATGGTGCCTTACGCGAAGCAGGGCAACTATGATGCGGCCGTATTAAACGGTGTGCAGCAGGTGGTGCACATACTTTCCGGTACCGTTGCTGGGGATGCTTATGCAGACGCGCTGCCCGCAGATGCGGCTTTTCCTCCGGATGTACCGGTACAGGCGCCTTCATATGGCAGCGCACCCGGTTCGGGCAGCATCACAGCGCTGTATCAAAAACATGTAGGCTGGGGTGGCTTTTGGGTACTATTGCTTTACGTGATCTTTTTTTTGGCAGGGCTGAAAACGCTGTTTGAAAAAAAGGACCGTACCCAATTTTTTGACGCAGCAAGACCCTGGTGGTTCTTATTGCTCCGGTTCCTGGGTTGTTATGTGCTGTTGCCATTGATCGTTTTTGGAGTGGCCGGTGTACCGGTTAATATTTTTACAGGTGTGGCGTTCTTTTATGTATTTGCTTTGGTGGCTACCAGTGTAACGGTATTCCGGCTGCTGGCACAGCTTCGCCGGAAGGAGTTGCAGGGGGCAGAAGATGATATGATGTACTTCTATGCCCGGCAACTGGACCAACGTTGGAAACAGTCCATCGCCAATAAAGTACTGCCGTTCCCGTTGCTTTATTACCGGGAGCGGGTAGGGCGATACCTGGCCCGGTTGAAGGAGGGTATGGTGATCAGTGATACGGGTGGCGAAATGCGCCTGCTGGGAGAAAAGCAGGATGATCATTACCTGACCGATGGCCAAAAGCTGGAAGAGCAACTGAAGTCGGTGGATTACGATGTATGGGCTGAAAATGGTGGAAAAACCTTTAAATTACACGGCGTGCTGCTGAGCAGTAAGTACAGCCATTGCCCAAGATGCAATACGATGGCGTATTACCTGGAGTCGGACCGAACCATTGAGCCGGCTACATATTCCAGCAGCGGTGTGGGACTGAAAGTGTATACCTGTAAATTCTGCCATTACCAGGAACGGAAGGAATATACCATCCCGCGAAAGTCACAGTCCGGTTCCGGCAGCAGTTCCGGTTCGGGAAGCAGCAGCTCTTCCAGCTCCGGCAGCAGTTGGGGCGGGGGTAGTTCCGGCGGCGGTGGCGCCGGTAGTAGCTGGTAGCAACGGATGACTGCGCTTTTATGAATCGATCACAAAAGTCCTTATCCATTAAGCTTGTTATGGATCACCGGCGCAGTAACGCATCCGCCCGGTACAGGAACACAACCGGATTTTTTAGGATCCGCTTTGCTGTTCGTCAACCACCATGGTCTTTGTCCACCGGTCCTGCCAGGGATCACAGGGTGTACCAAGGGCACTAAAAGCACAAAAAGGTACAGCCCTGGCCAGGCCACGCAGGAATGCGGTACGGGTGGTAATAGGCGTACCATCGATATTGACAGCCCGGGTTCTGGTAAGGTATTTTCCGAGGGATTTTCCTTTTAAGCCCGATTCCAGTGCACCCATATAAAGCGCATATAATGCCAGGTAGATCAGGTTGCCGATCAAAGAGAATCCTGCATTATCGGATAAAAAATAGGGCGCTATTTCGGGAGAAACTGCCACCATAAAAAATGCCAGCAGAAAAATGAGTATATAGAAAACGACGGTGTCTACGATTAAATTCAGCAGGCGTTTGCCGGAAGAGGCGCGCGTGTAGAGCAGGTCGTTTTCGAATAATGAAAATTCTCCGGACGAAGTGGGATCTTGATGCATAAGGTTATAGTTTGTAATGAATAAATATGAAAGCAATCGGGTATCAAAAAAATAATGGCATCAACAGTGTTTAACGTTCATCTGCAGTAACACTCCCGCAGAACGTAAGAAGCAATCGCATTTACCCTGGCAGCAAAATCAACCGGTAATGTTAATCCTGCTTTTTCGCCAGCACAACATCACCCCTGCCGGTGCCGGGAGCCGGATTCCGCCATTCACCCTTCGTTAATGTTCCGTTCTTTTTATTGAAAATGGCGGTATGTACTTCTTTTACCCCGATATTGGCCTCGTACCCGTAGATGCAAATCGTATTGCAAACAAGCGTATCGCCTTTCATTTGCCAGGTTCCGGAGTTGATATGTGTTTGCCCCGTCCACCTGGTTTCGTTAATGGCGGTGCCATCCGGTTTCAGGATCAGGCTGTAATATTGTTTTCCCAACTGTGGTAAAATGTCAACCGTATAACTTCCCATCCAGATCCCATCAACGGTATGGGCCGGGGGCAGTACCACTAGGCGGTCTTTAATATAAACGGTTTCTTTTCTGCAGCTTGCAGCTGAGAGGCCTGTCGTGAAGATCAGTGACCAGGCGGTTAGTTTTAATAGCGCGCGTTTCATATAAGTATTATTTGCAGTAGTTCACAGCAAAGATAGGGAAGTTTTGCAGACAGGATACAAAATCATGTATACAATCCTCCGTTAATAGAAAGCACCTGGCCCGTGATATAGGCGGCTTCCTTTGTAGCAAAAAAGCCTACAGCATGTGCCACTTCCTCGGGTGTGCCGAAACGGTTGGCAGGAATGATTTGCTTCATTTGCCCTTCGTCAATATCTTCCGTCATATCGGTTTTAATAAAGCCCGGGGCTACGGCATTTACCGTAATGTTCCGCTTCCCTACTTCCTGGGCCAGGGCCTTGGTAGCGGCAATGACACCGCCTTTGGCAGCGGAATAATTGGTTTGGCCGGCCAGGCCTTTTAATCCGGATAAAGAAACTACGTTAATAATGCGGCCATAGCGTTGCCGCAGCATGTTATTTACCACCAGCCGGGTTACATTAAAAAAGCCTCCAAGGCTGGTATTTACCACCCCATCCCATTGTTCATCCTTCATCCACATCAGCAGTACATCGTCCTTAATGCCGGCATTGTTCACCAGTACTTCAATGGTTTTGTCGGCATTCGCTTCCATCCAGCCCCCCAGGGTTTGCTGTACCGCTTCGCGATCAGCCACATCAAAGGCAAGCAGGGCCCCGTTAACGCCGGCTGCTTCTACGGCTGCAAGGGTTTCTTCAGCTTTTGCTTTATTGCCTTTGTAATTGATCAGGATGTTAAAACCCTGCTTGGCCAACTGTATACAGATCGCTTTTCCAATGCCACGGGATCCCCCGGTTACTAATGCCCAGTTCATAATTTTTAGTTTCTTGTTTGTTGTTTATAGTTTATGGTTTGAACAAACGATAGACCATAATTCAAAACTATAAATTTAAAATGGCTGATGTGTTTTCATAAACTCGCGCACTTTTGCCAGGTCTTTATAGAGCGGATAATCCTTGCTGAACTTCGGAAACTGCTTGCGCAGGGAATGATAAATGGCCGTGGTCTTGGCGGCCATCTCGTTGTGCCGGTCCAGGTAGTCGATCGCCTGCAGCAGGGTCATGGCCTGTATCGCCAGCACCTCGTAAGCATTCTCGATCACCTTTTTGGCGATCTGCGCGGCATTAAAGCCCATGCTTACTATATCCTGGTTGTCGTTGTTATTGGGGATACTGTGTACATACATGGGGAAGGAGAGGGTTTGATTCTCGGCCGTAGTGGATGTAGCCGTGAACTGGATGCCCTGCATCCCAAAATTCAATCCCAGCACTCCGTGATTCACAAAGGGTGGAAACTTTTGATTCAGTCGTGCGTTCAGCAGGTAATTCAGCTGCCGCTCGCTCAGCATGGTTAGTTTGGTAATGGCAATCTTCATTTTGTCCATTTCAAAGGACACGTAGTCGCCATGGAAATTGCCGCCATGAAAAATATTGTGATTGGCTACGTCTACAACCGGGTTGTCGTTCACCGAATTGAGCTCATTCACTACCGTTTCTTCTGTGTGTGCGAGTGTATCGTACACAGGGCCCAGCACCTGCGTAATACAGCGAAGGGAATAATATTCCTGCACTTTATCTTCAAATACGTCGTGCTGGATGTTCTCGGGGTTGTATAAATGTTCAGACCGGCTGCGGATGAGTTTGCTATCCTCCAGGATGGCGCGCATCTGGCGGGCAATATGCTGCTGGCCGGTATGATGTTTTACAATATTCAGTTCATGAGAATAGTGGTCGTCATAAACTTCCATGATCTCGTTGGTAATGGCCGAAAGCATGATGGACCAGTTCAGGAGCTGCTGTGCCTGTAGCAGGTTCAGCAGGCCCACGCCCGTCATGGCAGAAGTGCCATTGATCAGCGCCAGCCCTTCACGGATCTGCACTTTTAAGGGCTCCAGTCCGGCTTTTTTAAAGGCATCAGCAGCCGGCTGAATGGTGCCCTCATACCATACTTCCCCTTCGCCGATAATACCCAATGCCAGGTGTGCCAGTTGTACCAGGTCGCCGCTGGCACCCACCCCACCATGCTCATAGATACAGGGCACCAGGTTATGATTGATCATCGCCGCCAGCAGGATGGTCAGCCTGGGATCTACACCGGAATAGCCCTGCATTAAGTTGTTAAGGCGGGCGAGCATCACGGCCTTTCCCTGTAAGGGTGGAAGTACATGACCGCCGCCGCTGCTGTGACTGCGGATCAGGTTATATTGCAGTTCTAAAATATTTTCGTCGCTGATCTTATACTGCGCCATTGGGCCAAAACCCGTATTAATGCCATAGATCAGCTTATGACTGGAAAATTGTTTCAGAAACGCAAAGCTGGTGTTTACCTGCTCCAAAGCAGCTTCATCGAGCGTAATAGGTTGGCTGTCAATTAGAATTGCATTAAAATCTTGTAATGAAAGCCGTTTTCCCCCTACTGTGATCATTGTTGTATTCGTAATTTATTAAACAAGGCGCAAAAAAACGAAATATATCACTGGTATCAAAAAATTTATTAGGGGATGGGCTTCAGCAGTTGTATATAAAAATAGATTTCCGGTGTTTTGTTTCCGGTTACTGCCCGCAAAAACCGGCATTCCCTTTACCGCGATTACCAGGTAAGAATACGTACGCGAAGGGGTTGCCGGAGTGCGCCGAAAGGGCAGGGATGGCCCGGTGGCGTTGGTACGCCGCCGGCCATCCCGGGGATAAAAATGATACAGATCCGGCGCCCGTTATTCGTTGTCGTTGCTCAGGCTGTAAGCGTTGTTTTCCTCGTCTTCTTCGCCGCTTTCTTCATCCTCGTCATCCAGTTCTTCACCGGGAATATCCAGGTCTTCTCCTGAATTTTCTGCGGTTTCATTTAACGGATCACCTTCATTGTCTTTATTGTCGGGACGGGCATGGCGCAGGTTCCTGTCGTCCTCAAATCCGGTTTGCTCAAGTGCTTCAACGGCTTCTTCCGGCATTTCATCCGCCTGCGTACTGGCATTGGGTTCTTCCGGTGCGGATGTTTCGGACGGCTCTTCCTCGGCCGCATTACCACGTTCAAGACGTTCATTGTCGGTATCAAAAATACCCACACCTTCTTCATCATCGGAGGCAATGGTCGTATCCGCCATTTCACGCAGGTTGGGCGGATGAATATTTTCCTGACCCGGAATATCTTTTACTTCGGGCAGATCCAGTGTGCCCTCGTCCGGTTGCAGTTTTTCCAGATCTTTTTCAGTGTCCTGCAGGTCCTGTTCGTTTTTGTTGGTATTCATAATGTTTTTTTAATACCGGAACAAATACGGTGCCTGTTCCCGCTTTGATGCATAACGCCGGTTTTTTGAAGATAGGAAACCGTTTGCCAAAGGCGTTTGATGCGTGCATAGCGCTGGTTGAAATGTTGGCCTGTTCAAATCCGGCAGGATGGTGCCGATTTTTTTTCAGTAAAGGGGGAATTAATCCTACAGTTAACGGAAATGCGGACGTTACAGGTAATTGCATTGCGATCCGTTCGCCCCTAAGCACAGCAATGCTGTTATTTAAGCAATTTTATGCTGGCCGCAAATACGCTGATTGCTCCTTCGGCACCCCCTCCGCAATATTTTTGTGCACCGGTAAAGCTACGGCTGTATCATCCTTTCAGATGTTGGTCTTACCAGGGAAAGGATTGCTTATGGCTACATCCCTTTGGAGTTTTTTTGAAAGCGATTTGCAGGAAGAACAGCAGTTACACTCTTTTGTCAATAAATTTTACCGGCTTGCGGGCGCCTTCAGGAAACTGCAGTTGTTGCATTTCTTCTCTTGTAAGATATTTTATATGCGGCATTACACGCAAACGGGCCTGCAGGTAGGTTTTGATCTTGCCATCCGTTTCTTCGGAGGTGTTAACCGGCAGAATGTACAGGAGTACTTCGTCAGTACCAATCTCATTGCTGTATACCTCCGCTACGTATTCCTTGATTGCGTCTATCTTATGAATGATTTCAAACAGCGCGGGCGCAAACAGCGTGGTGCCTTTGAATTTGATCATTTGCTTTTTACGGCCGATAACCGGAGAAAGCCGGGTGGTATGCCGGCCGCAGGAACAGGGCTCATAAAAGGCACGGCAAAGGTCGCCCGTTTTATACCGCAACAGGGGCATGCCTTCTACTCCCAGTGTGGTAATGGTTACTTCGCCGATTTCTCCGGGTGCAACGGGAATTCCGTTGTCGTCAATGAGCTCCAGTATCACCAGCTCCGGGTTCTGGTGTCCGCCTTTACCCGCTGTACATTCAGTAAAGGCGGTTTGCATTTCAGTGGAGGCGTAGGTAGAGTAGAGTTGTATATCCCAGTTTTCGGTGATCCGGCTGCCGAGAATGTTCAGGCTCAGGTCTTCCTTCCGCAGGTTTTCCCCGATGCAAATGGCCTTTTTTACAGAAGAACGGTTGAGGTCAATGCCGTTTTCTTTTGCGTACTGGATCAGTTTTACAATAAAGGAAGGCACGGCTACGATGGCATTGGGTTTCAGCCGTTCGATCACTTCCCATTGCAGGGATGGTACGCCGGGCCCTACCCGCACCTGTCCGGCACCCAGCTTGCGGATACCCAGGTAATAGGCAATGCCCGCCATGAACTGCCGGTCGAGGGTCAGCATCAGCTGGTAAATATCGGAAGCGCTGCCATCGGCACAGGCAAAGGAACTGTATTCATTATAGGCCAGGCGTTGCAGGTCGTTCTCGGTTAAGGCAATGGTTACCGGACTGCCAATGGTACCGGATGTGGCCATATATTCTACGATCTGGTGCTGGGGCACACAAACGAATGCTTTATTGTGCTGTTGCAGGTGTTCTTTTTCTGTAGGCGGAATGCGTACCAGGTCTTCAATCTGCCGGATCGTGTCGGGGTCAATATTGTTTTCCTGGAACAGTTGCTTGTAAAAAGGTGAGTTCACTTTTAAATATTGTACCAGGTTTACCAGTTTTTTTTCCTGGTAGGCTTTTATTTGCTCCGCCGGCTGAAAGGATAGGGATGGTAATTCGTTCATTGGGTCAAAAGTAGGATTTCTGAAGAAAATACGGTGATGTCCCGGTGTATATATAAATGGATGTTTGACGGAGGTATTAACCGGAGGCAGTTGTTCGGGGACTATTGGTTGAAAAGGTTGCAGTATTGTTTTGATGGAAAATAAATGATAACGGGCAGCGGGCTTGCGGGCTATTGAACGTTGCACAGATGATAAACAGCATTACGCATGCCTCCTGCTTTTGGCAGCAAACATGCGTAATGCCCGGGTTCCGGCCTTCTTCAGGAAGGTTTGTTACCTGCTGAAATCATTGGTTTGAAAAAGTTTCCGGATCAGCATGCCACTTGCCGGGTATTCCGGAAAGTCCATCGGAATGATACCAAGGGCGGCTTTTTTTCCTTTGCTGTTCAGATCATCCAGCAATAGTTTGTTTGTTCCCTGGAATGAGGAGTACGATTCTTCGCCTTTTGCCAGTGTTTTTGGGTAAACCGGAGGTGGCAGTATAGCGATACCATGGATGCCCATCCCGCTTGTAAAGTTGATAAAAAGATTGCCGGGATATTTTTTTGCTGCAGCCAGTTCCAAAAAAGGCTTTACATGATTTTTGAATTTGTGGTCCAGTTCTGTCAGCTGATAGCCGTTATAGTCGTCCTGTATGGAAAAGTGCTGCCCATGATCGTTTTTTACATTTTCTACCTGTGGGTTCTTTTCATTGGGCCACACGCGGTGCGCTTCTATTCCTATTTGATTGGCAGCACTGGCTGCAGCATACCTTCTTAACAACACGGCTTTTCCTCTTACCTGGCGTAGTTGGGGAACAGCGGTTCCTGTATACCATTTTTCGGTATGCCGGGCAATTTCAGATGCTACCAGACCGTCGATCGGGTTACTGCCGGATCCTTCATTATTTATAGAAATAATGATCGTTTCCTCCGGGTTATGATTTAGAAAGTCGTAACAGGCACGCATAATCTCCGGAAATGTAAGAGGTAATTTAATAATGCCATGATAGGCTTGTAATGTGTTTTCTTCTTTTTTTAAGCGGATGTCCAGGAAGCGGATCCCTTTGTTTAGCTGAGCAGGAATGTCCAGGGTCTGGCACTGTGCCAGCGACCGTGCAACATGAATGGCAATGGGCGTTCCAAGGGCGATCAATGCTTTCAGGAACAGTGTAACAGGCTCTGCGGCCGGCAATATTTCAAGCAAATAAAGCAGGTATCCATAGTTGATGGAAGACACATCATATGCACAGGAATCGTGTGTGCCGGGAATGGTTAATTCGGTTAGTATTTTAGCGTCGTCTACAGCTGCCATCCATTTTGCCGCCGGAATATACATGGCAAAATCTTTTATGGCAACCAGGTTGTTATAAAACCGGTTCCAGGTTTGCCGGCAGGTTTCTGCTCCCAGCGTTCCATTATCCAACACTTCCTGGATAAAAAAGGAATGGTCATCCTTACATTGGGCGGCAATAAAGCTTTTTGTGGCGGTTTGTACCGCAATCAGCGTATGATAGAACCGGTGCCAGGATTGAGGCGGCGTGGTTTCCGGGCCCAGCGTTCCGTTTTCAAAAACTTCCTGTATAAAAAAATAGTTGCCATTGGCCGATTGTCCGGCGATATAATGCCGGTTACCTGCCGGAATGAAGGTTAACGTTTCGTAATACCGGTGCCAGTCCTGGGAAGTTGTTTCGGCACCCAGCGTGCCGTTATCATGGATCTTTTGGATAAAGAAATGATTGTTTGTGGGCGATTGTCCGGCAATAAAACAGGCCGGTCCCATCTGAAGCGTTATCAGTTTGGGATAAAACCGGTGCCAGGATTGGGGTGGCGTGGTTTCCTGGCCGGGTGTTCCGTTTTCCAGAATTTCCTGGATGAAGAAACGATGGTCGTCGGAAGATTGTCCTGCAATAAAGGTACGGTTGCCTGCCTGAAGACCGGTCAGCGTTGCGTAGTACCGGTTCCATTTGGTACGGGTGGTTTCCGGTCCCAGGCTTCCGTCTTTAAAAACCTGTTGAATAAAAAAGGATTTGTCGGAATTTTGCGCGGCAATAAACTGGTGGCCCCCGGTATTGAAGCTAATGAGATTGGAATAATCGTTGACCCAGGTAAGGTTTTCTATCTCTTCGTTGATGAGGGTTCCATTCACATCGATGCATTGCGCAAAGAAACGTTTTGTGCTATTGCCATAGCCAAGCAGGAGGGTTTCTTTTTTCATTGTTTGAAATTTTGGGTTTAGAGAATGAGGGTTTTATAAGGTATACCGAAGAAGATGCTGACAGCCGTAATACCGGTTTGTTTTTAAGTAGGTATTGCCGGATCCGGCCCCGGGAAATAAGCATTGGGATCTTGTTGCATAATGATTATTCATTGCTTACCAGTACCACTTTGCTATATTCTTTTGCTCCATCCTTATTCACCTGTGCTATTCGGATATAGAGCTTTGTACCGGACGTATCAACGGCGGCTGTTTCTTTTTTTGTACAGCTGTAAAAAATAAGGCCTGCGGCCAATACGGTCAGCGTCCAGGCCCATCTTCTTTTACCGGGGAGAAACAGCAGGCATAAAAAAGAAACGCCCATCAAACCCAATACGGACATGGCTTCTGCAGCATCGATACGATATTCATAATCCAATGCGTTGCTGCTGTTGCCGCCCGGAGCCCGGGATGCAATGGTTGCTATTTTTTTAAAATGCCGTCCATCGGCAGATGCTTCTATCTCAAAATGATCGTTATCGGTTTCAGTTTCGGTAGTCCAGGTTACCTGTAATACCCGGTTGCGTATCAGCGCTGAGAGGGCGCCGAAGGCAACAGGCAATGCGATGCTGTTGGCTTCATAAGCGCCCATGTCAATGATGCTGTTTGCAATGCGGTTGTAACCGGCAAGGTCTGCGTTGCCATACGTACTGTTATTGTATAGGGTATTGTTGCCTGCATTGATCGCAGGGCTTGCAGGCTGCAGCGTAAAGTTGCCTGCGGCCGGGTTGTTGAACAACGGATCACTGTTAGACGCGTTTTGGGCAGTAACGTTAATGGATGGCGGATATGCGGCCGTGTATGTTGAATTGGTGAATGTGACCGAAGGCGAACCACTGCCAGCCGTCATTACATCGGTATTGGCAGCCCCTGTCCAGAAAATACTGTTCTCAATTGTATTGCTGGTGTTCGCGTTCATGTATAAAACGGCTCCCTGCGCATTAAAAAGTGTGCTGTTAATGGTATGAGCCGTGCCCGCGGCATTGTACAGGACCGGAAAATTTTCTGATCCAGAATAATAAACCAGGCTGTTTACCAGTGTAAGCACCGGTGCCGGTTTGCTGTTGCCCGTACGGAGGCTTATGGCAGATCCTTTATAAACGGCCTGGGTACCTGCTTTGTTGATGGTATTGTTGGCAAACACCGTATTGGTGATACGTAGTTGCCCATCGCCAAGGGCATCAACGCCGCCACCGACAGCACCCTGGCTTTGCGATGCATTATCTACGATGTTTTCATTAAAAGAGCAATGGGAAAGAGCTACGTTGTAAACGCCCGGAACTTCATAGTAAGCGGCATCCAGCTGCATAATGCTCAAACCGCCGCCGGCATAGCTTGCGCGGTTTTCCTGGAAAATACAATTAAAAATTTTGAATGTATTGGATGCGGTACTGATGCCGTAATATGCAATGGCACCGCCTCCCTGGAAGGCATAATTGTTTTTAAAAGTGCAGTTTTGAATAGCCGGTGTAATATTCTGGGATGAGCCGCTACAGGAAATAAAAAGCGCACCGCCGGCATATTGAGGATGAAAATTGCCGGTAACCCCTCCTTTATTGGCATTTCCGTTAATAAAAGTAAACCCGTCGACGAGGGTGGTGTTGTCGATGGCCGGCGGATTGGCCGACAATGTATCCAGCTCAATGATCATCGTATGATAGGCAATGTTCCTGCCATCTAATATGGTGCTGTTTACAGCTGTATTGCGTTGCCCCGGGCTGGTTTCGCTGCCGGCAAAGCCACCGTAAAGTTTGAGATTGTTCCGGTTTATGTAGAAACTTGAATCGCGGTTGTTGGTGCTTGCCGGTGAATAAGTGCCTTTGGCTACCCATATTTCGGTAACAGATGGGTTGGTTTGTGCCGTTTTTAATGCAACGCTGAGGCTTTTGTACGCATTGGCCCACGAGCTTCCGTTATTGGCCCCGGTAGCGGCGGCATTTACAAATAATACCTGGGCATCCAGGAAGGATATGGAAAGGACGCAGCACAGAAAAAAAAGCAGGTATCGTTTTTTCATTTGTTGAACGTTTGTATGAATGGTGAACTATTGTTTGTTTGTTGAGGTGTGGTAATTCTGGTTTATTATCGCTGGGGCGGCGGGATGACCGCTGTTGCTGCTGTAAAGGTGCATGGTGAAAAAAGCCGGACCAAAAACAGGGCAGGACGAAAGCCGGACAAGGCACGGACAAAGAACGGACAGCGGTCCCAGGGGTGTGATATGATCCGCTGGCTGGATTAGGGGCATAAGAAAAGACAATCGTATCGGCGATTGTCTTTAAGCATTTTGTTTTATTGATTGCGACCCCTTAAAGTTTTCTATGGATCGAACGGGTAGATTTTGCGCTCGAAATAGACCCAGACGGCCAATATCAGCAGAAGCGCTATAAGAATGATTAAGAGGGTAACATATACATGTTTTCCGCGTTTCATATAGAAATAAAGATGCTGCAAAATACGGGAATTCCTGTTTGCGGGTCCGGATTGGGGGCGGACAAAAAGCGGACAGTATCAATTGGCTCAGGAACGGATACTCAGCGCCGAGATTTCATCTTCCAGCAACTGGTCATTGGTAAGGTTGAGGCCGGTGCGCAACCGGCGTTTGCTGCGGGCTACACTGTCTTTACTGATGCCAAGGGTGTTGGCAATCTGATAATTGGTCAGTTTCAAAAACATCAGCGCGGCAAGCCGTTCCATGGCCGGGGTAAGATTTTGCATCCGGCGCGCCAGGTTATCAAAAAAAGCGGGGTAAGCCCTGGAGAACTGATCCCTGAATTTTTCCCAGTCTTCCTCTGTTAGCAGGGAATAGGAAAGCAGCTGCTCCGGCACGGCAGCTTCTGCTTCCCGGCCATTCAGCTGCTGCTGCAATGAATCGATCAGATCATTTTTTTCAATAATATTCCGTGTAAACAGGGTTATCTGCTCCCGGGCTTCTTCAATATTCCGTTTGGCCGCGGCATGCCGGAGAGCCATCACCCGCAGCCGGTATTGTTCCTTTGCCCGTTTCCGGTTATACAACAGGAGCACGATAATGGTAAGCAGCACAATACCCGCCAACACGGCGTTGCGGATACTTTTTTCCCTGCTGGCAACCGCTTGTGTGAGGGTTAGTGAATGTTGCAGATTGTCAAAAGCAATCTGGGCTTTGATAACAGAAAAGGCACTGTTCTTATTGGCTTCCCGCTGCAGTGCCGTATACCGGTTCCACATATCGTAATAGTAAAAGGCGCTGTCGGTTGGTCCGGTTTGCCGGTAAATGGCGCTCAGCTGACTGGCCGCTTCGATTATTTCGGGGTATTTGTTTTTGAGCAGGGCAATATTCCAGGCCGCCCGGGCTTCCACTTGTGCGGGCGCATACTGCTTTTGCCGGAAATAAAATAGCGAAAGGGCGTTGTGTGCCATGGCTATATTCAGCGAGTCCTTTGCCTCAACGCTGCTTTGAAGATAGGCGGAAAGCAGGGGGGCGGCTTCTGCGTAGCGACCTTCTGCGGTATATGTTTGGCCGATGTTCCCTTTGGCAATACCGTTCCAAAGGAGTACTATATAAGGATGCGCACCTGGTTTCAAGGTCTGCAGGATCTTATTATAATACCAGCGGGCGCTATCGTACCGGTTCAGTTTTTTATAGGAGGCGCCAAGGAGGTCGCACTGGAAAATGTATACCAGGGGATCCCGGTGAACGGTATCAATATCCCATAGTTTCAGGCATTCCCTGCCATAGTTGATGGATTTGGCATATTCGCCCTGTTTATACAAGGCGGCACTTACACCAAAAAACCGGTTTTGCGTATAGGGAAAATAACGGTACCCGATCTTTTGCTGTATTTCGAGTGCTTTTAAGTTATAAAGAAGGTTGGTTTCGGGAGAAGGCGGAATATCGGCACGGATGCTGTATAATTCGGCATTGAGCTGTTCATCCTGCAGCGGGTAAGCCAGTTTTATGGCGTTGTCAATGGTCTTATAATATTTTTCAGCCGTATTATATTCCCGGGCGGCCATAATCTCAAACATCAGCAGGCGTACCTGCAGTCGCCTGTCCGGATTTTTTTTTATGTACTGCCGCAGTTGATCAATATGACCCAGGTATCGTTTTTTATAGGAAGGATCGTTTTTATGGATCAGTAATGAGTCAAAGAAAACCTGCGACCGGTAGCTTTGCGTACGATCAGATACTTTCCAGGCCTTTATATAGGGCGCAATATCCGGCCCCTGGGCAGTAGAGGCTGTACTAAGTAGAAGGCACCACAGGAGAGATATCAATTTCACGGTCACTAGGTTGGTGCTGTAAATATACGCAGAAAGTTGTACCGGCTTCCCCAACCGGAGTATCAGGACTCAATGATGACCACGGCAGCAGCAATATTTTTGAGGTGGCTGAGCGATACGCTTACTTTTTTAAGATCGAGGTGTTGGAGGGTGCGTGCGGTTTCACCGTTCAATTGCAGTACCGGTTTCCCGTTCTCATCGCCCAGGATGGCAATTTCATTAAACGCGGTACCCGTTGACCAACCCGTACCCAGCGCTTTAAACAGTGCTTCCTTTGCTGCAAAGCGTGCCGCATAATGTTCATATTTGTGCGCCTTAGGCTCGCAATAAGCAATCTCTTCCGCAGAAAAAACGAGTTCGCGGAAGCCCTGTTCCTTTTGGATCTTTTCTGCTACGCGTTCGGTTTCTATTACGTCAAGTCCAAGTCCGGTGATCATATTTTTGTTCCAGGTTTTAAGGTTTAACGTTTTACGTTAGATCCGGTTTCTGCTCGATGTTCCCCGGGGATTTTTTTGGGTTCCTTTTTTTTAACCTTAAGCTTTAAACCCCGAACCCGAAACGGCTCCGGGCCTAGGGCACGGGATCATACCCGCTGCCTCCCCAGGGATGACAACGGGAAATGCGTTTTATGGAAAGCCAGAACCCTTTGAAAGGTCCATATTTTTTAAAGGCTTCCAGCGCATAGTGGCTGCAGGTAGGGGTGTACCGGCACTTGGGTCCCATCCAGGGCGAAATAACCAACTGGTAGAACCGTATCAGTAAGATAAACGGCAGACTTGCTATTTTAAGGAGCCATTTCATGAATCCGGGTAGTTAATTTTTGCAACAGATGGCCGGTTTGTTTATAAACCGTTTCATAGTCCGGGAGTTCTTTCCCGGTAAACAATAAGAACAACGAAACCTGGCGTTGGGTTTGCAACGCCGCTTGTTTAAGCCCGGCCTGCTGCAAGCGGTATGCTTCCCGCAACAGGCGTTTGATGCGGTTGCGGTCCACCGCTTTTTTAAAATACCGGCTGCTGACCCCTACGCCACACTTTATTTCCGGCAGCGCCGCCGGCTCGGTGAGGTACAATAGTTTTATAAAACCGGCATGAAAACGTTTTCCTTCGCTAAAAACCTCCTGTAATTTTTTACGGCTTTTTAGTCGGGCGCTTTTTGGAAACGGGTATGTTTTTGTTTGCTGCAATGGATAAAATGCAAAAATAAGATGATCTGCAATCTTTCAGTGCCTGCCGGCCGTTTATATATCAATGTCGTTTCGTTTAGCGATTTTTATAATCGTCGTGTTAAGTGCCAAAAGATGTTTTAGTTTTTTATTTTCAACTTAATTAGGGCCGCTGATCCGCAGATTGGATGCCGCTTATAGTCAGCGCAACTTGTTACACCCGGGCGTGATCTGCGGCTGCTTAAACCATACTTTTCCATTTTTCAACCTAATTAAGGCCGCTGATGCGCAGATCAGGTACCGTTTATAATCAGCGCAACTTGTCACATCCCGGGTGATCCGCGGCTTTAAGGAAATGGCATTGATTTATATATACAGAACAGCGTTCCTTACCCCATAAAGTGACCGGCTTTAATTGCTGATAGCAGTGCTGCAGCCAACGGGTGCGACGCAAGCAAAGCTGATAGTAGTACAGACGATCACCCAATAAACGTCTGCAGCGATGGATATCGTTAATTTGCACTACCAAGCACTATCATGCCGCCGGCTTTGCCATTGAGCTCTACAAAGCCGTTATCGGTTTCCTTTAGTTGCATATTCTTTTGTGAAAGGATCCTGCATTTGGAAAAGGGCAGTTTGAAGAGCGCACGCCCGCCTTTCTCTGCTACAATTTTGATGCTGCGTATGGCTCCGTTTTCCATCTGCCCGCTTACCAGAAAGGCGCCTTCGGTACGGAGGTTGGTGAAGCGGATATTTTTCCAGCTGGCAGGAATGGCCGGAAAAACCTGCGCGTAGCCCTGCCTGCTTTGCAGCAATAATTCCTGTACCCCCTGTGCAAAGGCAAAGTTGCCTTCGAGGGTAAACGGCCGGTAGGTAAAGCCGGAGTACTGCCCGCCTTTTTGATCCCCGTTCAGGTGAAAACTATTGGAGGAACAAAAATTGGACGCAAAAATCTGCAATTGTCGCAGGGCGCTGTCGGCCTGGTAGGCCCGGGCATACAGGGAGGCCATCCAGCTAAACGAATACCCGCACCAGGCGCGGGTGCCTTTTGCCTCAATATGCCTGAGTGATTTTTCGAGGATGGTTTTATCTTCCGGACGATTGGCATCCAGTAAGGCTAGCGGATAAATGGCCATATAGGGTGAAAAATGACGATGCGAAGATTCCATATCCTGGCCGGGGGCGATGGTTAAACCGGTTTCGTTTACGCTGTACGCGGGAAGTTCAGCAAGTGTTTGCTTCCATCTTGTGGCTTCTGCCGGCCGGTTCATGGCTGTTGCTGTTTCCGCTGCTGCGGTGAACAGGAATTTGGCCAGCGCCAGGTCATAATTCGTCCAGTTGCGGAACCAGGCGGTGATGGCATTATCGTTGTATTCCGGACTGGAGCTGAGTGGCAGCTTTCGTACGCCGTGCTGCAACCGGGTGATATTTTCCAGGTAAACGGCCGCATCATGAATATACGGATAGGCACGGGTTTTCAGAAACTGATCATTCATTGAATACTTCCATTGCCAGTAAAAATGCTGGGCGCACCAGGCGCCTACCGTGGGCGATAAGGAGTACTGGATCCAGCCGCCCATGGGGTCGCCATTTAACGTTACCACCCCGGGAACATTTAATCCGGCTACTTCAAAATACTGGCGGGTATATTGCAGGTTTTTTTGCCGTATTTTCCAAAGCCAGTCGGTAAACGTGGCGGCCTCTTCGAGATGATTTCCCGTGTAAGCCGGCCAGTAGCTGAGCTGTGTATTCAGGTCATTATGAAAATCGCCTTTCCAGGGAGGCAGGCTGCCGTTGTCGGCGGTCCATACGGCCTGCAGGGTAATTGCAGGTGCTCCTTTTCGACTTACGGCTCCCAGTTTATATAACTCCAGGTAATATTGTTTTTCTATAGCGGCATCCGGCAATTGCACGGCAGACTGGTTCCAGAAGCGGGTCCACCATTGCCGGTGGCTTTGCTGGTTTGTTTTTGAACCGGATTCCGGCAGCCTGGCAGCCTGGTTGTTGGAAATGGTCCATGCCCCGCTGAGCCGGTTCCCGGTTTTTGTCCAGCGTACCAACACTTCAAAATAATGCTGCTGATAGGTGGGCTGATGATAGCGGATGCTGGTTGTTCCGTTGGTTACGGTTCCTTTGGCATAACCCAGTTTTTCCAGGCCTTCGCCCGAATGGCTGTTGTCATTTTCCGTGGCGGATTTTCCGGAATTATAATTGTGAATTTCCAGTTCCGGTATGAGCAGAGGTGTAACAGCCGCCGGTAAGTTTTCAAATTCAAAATACCCCGCTTGTTGGGTGGCGTGTATATAAGAGCGGAATATAGTGCCGGATTGAAAGGTTACGGTGTTTACAGCGGTGGCAATATCAAGCTTGTTGGATACAACGGATCCCAGGTCCTTCAGGTTGAATTGCAGGGCCGCTGCGGGCAGTTTGGTGGGATAAGGGGTATTGTCGTAGGGCCAGTCGCCTAACTGCTGTACGGGTTTATAATCCTTTTTTAATACCTGCTGTTCTACCCATCGGAAAGTGAATTTTGAAAGATCCAGGGCTTTCCGTTCATCCCAGAGGTCGGCACGGTCCAGCGATAGCCGGAGCCGGTCTTTTTTTTGCCATACCAGGGCCCCCAGCATCCCGTTGCCCAGGGGCATGGCTTCATCCCAGCGGGCAGCCAGGTGGTTAAACTCCAGGTTATGTTTGGCGGTGGGTTGTGCCGTTACAAACAGGGTAAAAAACGTACAAAAAGCAATCCCGTGCAATCGGTATAGGAAATTGAGCATTCCCGAACTTACAATAATTTTTGAGGATCCGGGTGCTGAAAGCGAGGCAAACGTTTGCGCAGCCGGGCAAAAAAATAGCCCCGTTTCCGGAGCTACAATTCTTTTTCAAGCGTTGGAGCGCTTACTTCAATTTCCTTTCGTCGGAAACTGTTAATTTCTTACGTCCTTTTGCACGACGGCTGGCCAGTACTTTACGGCCGTTAGCGGTTTGCATACGTTTGCGAAAACCATGAACGGTTTTACGACGACGACGATGGGGTTGAAATGTACGTTTCATAATATCTTTAAATTTTCACTATTTTTTGAATGCGCATGGGAGAACATGCTGGTTTTCAAGTTTCAACCACAGGACACCACTCCCGTTGGTTTGTGAAAGGACGGCAAAGGTAGGGAAAAACCGGGAAAATGACGCTGCCGGGCTTAAATGTATTTTTTCGTTGCCAGGTGGTCGTGGCTAAACTTCAGGCTTTCGAACATATCACCCTTGCTGGTGTCCTGTTCTACAAACCATTTTTTTAAACCGGCCGTTTTCCGTGCGGCAAAGATCCGGTCAAAGTCAATCGTTCCATGTCCCACTTCCGTAATGGCCCCTGTTCCGGCCTCCATATCCTTTACATGCCAGAGCGGGAACCGGCCGGGGTATTTATTAAAATACGCCACAGGATCCTGCCCGGCCTTGCTGATCCAGTAAAGATCCAGCTCCATATTTACCAGTTTGGGGGCCGTATTGGTAATTAAATGGTCGTACACCAGCGTGTTGTTATATTTTTCAAACTCGAAATCATGATTATGATAGGCAAACCCCATCCCGGCAGCGACGGCCTTTTCGCCCGATTTATTGAGCAGGTCCGGAAGTGCAGCATATACCTCGCTGGTTCTTTCTTCAGGAAATAAATAGGCGCAGGCCATATACCGGGCCCCAATTGCGTGTAAATCTTCTACCGCCTTTTCCCATCCGTTTTTTAATGTTCCTTTCGATTTCAGCTGAAACCCGGTAAGATGATGCGAGCTTACCACTTTTACACCGGTATTTTTTAAAATGGATCTGAATTCGGCCGGGGTTTTACCAAAGAAGCTTCCGTCATAGCCATAGATCTCCAGTTCATTATAGCCGATGCCGACCAGTTTTTCCAGGGTGCCTTCCAGGTTTTTCGCCACTGCTTCCCTTACTGAGAACAATTGCATGGCCATATATTTTTTCTTTGCGCTGGCTGCAAACAGGCTGGTTGTATATAAACCCGCCGTACCTGCGGCAATGGTTTTGAGAAAGGAACTTCTGTTCATCACATTCCGTTTTTGATAAAAAAATAGCGATTGATTCCTGAAGTTAGCAGAAATCAGTTGAATTTCAAGCACCCGGTAAACCGGCTTGTACAGCGGTGGCTGATTTATAAAACGATATGGGTGCTGCTGACCGGTGCCCCGAAAAAAAGGGAACCATGATTGTCAAAATCTTCGGTGGAATCTGTGGTAAAAAAATGTTGCCTTCCGTTTTTGCTGCAGCGCTGTTCCATTTCCGGATGCCGGCGGAGGTAGCTGGCCAGGCTGTTTGCCACGAGCTCTCCCTGGGAAACCAGTTTTACGTCGATGGGCAAATGTTCCTGTATTTTGTCTTTTAACAGCGGATAATGGGTGCAGGCCAGCAATACCGCGTCCACTTTCGGGCCTTTGTGAAACAGGGCATGCAGGTTCTTTTTTATAAAGAAATCGGCGCCGGGGGTATCGATCTCATTATTCTCTACAATGGGCACCCACATGGGACAGGCTTCCTGGTATACCCGTGCTTCGGGGAAAAATTTATGGATCTCGATGGGATAAGAACCGGAATTAACCGTACCCTTTGTTGCCAGGATGCCGATCTCTCCGTTTTCAGAATATTCGCCAATGACCTCGGTTGTAGGACGGATGACGCCCAATACCCGTTTATCCGGGGCAATCCGGGGCAGATCATTTTGCTGGATGCTGCGCAGTGCCTTGGCAGAAGCCGTATTGCAGGCAAGGATCACCAGGCTGCAGCCCTGCTCAAAAAACCATTGCACGCATTGCAGGGTATATTCATACACCGTTTCAAAAGAGCGGTTGCCGTAGGGTGCGCGGCCATTATCGCCCAGGTATAGGTAGTCATACTGCGGCAGCACCTTCACCAGTTCCTTCAGCACGGTCAGCCCGCCATAACCGGAATCAAAAACACCGATGGGCGCTGCATTACTGCCGGCGGCTGATGGCTGATCGCTGCCTGCTGATAACTGACTACTGCTAACTGATAACTGTTGGTTCATTGCTGATGGCTCATTTCTGCACTCTTCTGATATCTGCTCCCAGGGCCTGCAACCGCGTATCGATCTGCTGGTATCCCCGGTCGATCTGCTCAATATTCTGGATGGTGCTTTTGCCTTCTGCGCTGAGTGCTGCAATTAACAATGCCACACCGGCGCGGATATCCGGGCTGCTCATGGTAATGCCCCGGAGCTTCCGTTCACGGCCCAGTCCGATGACTACTGCACGGTGCGGATCGCAAAGAATGATCTGGGCGCCCATATCGATGAGTTTATCTACAAAAAAGAGGCGGCTCTCAAACATTTTCTGATGGATGAGCACACTGCCATGTGCCTGTATGGCTGTTACCAGCACAATGCTCAGCAGGTCTGGTGTAAAGCCCGGCCAGGGATGATCGTAAATGGTTAACACGCCACCGTCGAAATATTTTTGTATAGTATAACTTTCCTGGGAGGGAATGTGGATATCGTCTCCCTTGATTTCGAGCTGGATGCCCAGCTGTTCAAACCGGTTGGGGATCACACCCAGGTCCGGGACGCTTACATTTTTGATGAGGATATCGCTCTGTGTCATGGCGGCCAGGCCGATAAAAGAGCCGATCTCGATCATGTCCGGCAGGATCGTGTGTTCGGTACCGGCCAGATAGTCCACGCCTTCAATCGTAAGCAGGTTGCTGCCAATGCCGTTGATCTTTGCGCCCATCCGGTTAAGCATTTTACAAAGCTGCTGCAGGTAGGGTTCGCAGGCGGCATTATAGATGGTCGTAGTACCGGTAGCCATCGTAGCGGCCATTACCACGTTGGCCGTACCGGTAACCGAAGGCTCATCCAGTAACATATACGTGCCCTTCAGCTCTTTTGCGGAAAGGTGAAAGAAGCCGTCTGCTTCATTATGATTGATGTTGATGCCAAATTTTTCAAAGCCGATCACATGGGTATCCAGCCTGCGGCGCCCGATCTGGTCACCACCGGGCTTTGGAATAAATGCCTTTTTATAACGCGCCAGCATCGCACCCGCCAGCATTACCGAGCCGCGCAGTTTGCCGCTTTTTTTACGGAACGCCTCACTGTGCAGGTAATCGATGTTTACGTCCTTTGCACGGAAAATGCAGGTGCTGCGGTCAACCCGGTTCACCTCCACATTCATTTCCGCCAGCAGCTCGATGAGCAGGTTTACATCGAGGATATCCGGGATGTTCCTGATCGTTACCTCCTCCGGAGTCAGCAATACCGCACAAATAATCTGCAACGCCTCATTTTTGGCACCCTGCGGGTGAATCTCCCCCTTTAAACGGTTTCCGCCCCGGACTTCAAATACGTTCATTATGTTTGAATATTAATTTGTGGGCGAAGATAGCCTAATACCCTTGTTCTTTTTTATCTATCCGGCTGCTTTTAACTGAAAATTCCGGATGAAACCGATACCGGAGAAATTTACCTGGATGCCTACGATCTGACCGATGTCTTTTTCAAACCGGCCGGTATAGGCAGCTTTGCCGTTTACCATTATTTGAATGTGCTGATTCCGGACTTCGCATTGAAATGGCACCGGTTTTGCAAAATCAACACCAAATGCAGACAGATCGTTGGTGCGTCCTTCAATGGGCTTTTCGCCCAGCATCATATTTAATTCGCCGGCACAGCCCGGTTTACCAAGTGGAATCAACAAATAACCATCCGTGCCCAGTACAAGGATATTGGTTTGAAGACAAGGGGCATTGTTTCCCTTGTAGGTGTTTTGCAAATCCAGGCTCAAAAGAAAGTGATTGCTGCTGATATTGAAATTACGGTTCACATTTGCCAGCATCAATACCGGAGCCGCTTTATCCTGTTCCAGATTCAGATTGTCCAGGTCCTGCTGACCAATGCCGGTTTGACCGGGAATATGCTGCAGCCGGTCTGTTACATAAAGGGGCGCGGGCTCCTGGCGGAGGGCCCCCATCCATCCGCCGGATTCGATGATGAGGTCATGTTCCTTTACGATGGAATCATTCAAAATCAATTTGGCCTTGTAAACGCCGGGCATATAATATGTACTGGTATAGGTGTGCCGGTTTTTATCTACCCTGAATCTTCTTTTAGGATCCCAGCTTTGCTGGATGAAAACGCTGTCGGCATTGGAATGTGTGGCATCATATTCAAAAATGACCGTGTTGGGCACCCCAAGGGTGACCGGTTTGCTGGAAAAGCGAAGCTGCCCAAAGGTTAACAGGCTGCCGGGCTTGTGCACAAAAATGGAACCGATAAACAGCGAGGCTCCGGCAAGCGCCAGTACCAGGAGCGCGATTTTGAAGGGCCGTCTTTTTTTGAGAGGGGGAGCGGACATTTCGGGCGCCGGCTGCCGGGAAATTTCCGAAGCGGTAAACGTACGCCAGCTGTCAAAGCCTGCAAAACGGGCCAATGCATCGAGCGTGCTTAAATTAGGTTTGCTGTTATACTGTACCTTGCCCCAGATGCGCTTGAGCGTACTGGCACTTAAAACCACCCCGGTCACTTCAAAGATCCGGTCGCCCAGGTTCTCAAAATCCTGGTTCTGCCATTCAGCAGCATCGCCCCAACCCAGTTTTTCCTCAATGAGTTTCCGGCATTTTTCCAAAAACGGTTGTTTGTTGGTCATTTTTTAATCGTGATCGGCCTTGAACAAACTTGAACAGGCTATGAATTTACAATTTATTAAACGGGAAACAATTTTAAGTCTGATCCCGGGTATAAAATTTTGTAAACATATCTCCCTTTTTTTTACATAAAACAATTTAAATCGATGAAAAAAGTGTTATCAGCGATGCTCTGTTTCCTGGGGGCCACAACAAATATATCGGGTCAAAAAAACGGGACGAAGCCATTAACGGATCTGCTTCAGCCCCAATATTGGGTTTTTGAACCGGGTGCGGCGGCGTTCTCCGGAACCGGTGCGCAGGCGGCGATGACGATTATGGAAAACGGGAAAGTGATCCGGTTAAAGGATCTGGCATTCACCAACGGGGTAATCGAGTATGATGTGCAATTGCAGGAGCGGGGCTTTGCCAGTATTTATTTCAGGATGAAGGATCTGCAGGAAACCGAATGCTTTTACCTGCGGGGCGGTCGGGCCGGCAACCCGGTGGCCATGGATGCCGTTCAGTATGCGCCTTTTTTAAAAGGAGTAAATCTTTGGGATCTGCTGCCGCAATACCAGGCAGCAGCGGATCTGTATCCTGACCGGTCCAATCATATTAAACTGGTGATATCGGGTAAAAAAATGCAGGCCTATGTAAATGACCGGCAACAACCGGTGTTGCAGGTTCCTCAATTGGAAGGAAACACCGGTACAGGTACCATCGCCTTCGATGGTAAAGTAACGATCCGTAATTTAAAAATAAGAAAGGAGGATACGGAAGGGTTAACGCCGGAGGCCGGAATGGACATCACGATGAATGATCCGCGCTACCTGCGGAAATGGATGGCCAGTAAACCGGTTGATTTTGCCGCGGGCCGGGACATTACTATAAAAAATTTGCCGGATAGTATGGAGCAATGGCAGTCGGTGGCAGCAGAGCGGGGCGGCCTGGTGAATCTGACCCGGTCCTTCGGCGGCGGTCAGTTTCTAAACCGGCAATTGATCTGGCTGAAAGTGGTGTTAATGGCGCAGGGTGCGCAACGGCAAATCATGGACCTTGGATTTAGTGATGAGGTTTGGGTATTCCTGAACGGAAAGATGGTGTATGTAGATAAAAATCTTTACCCCGAAGGGCTGCGTAAAAAGCCGGATGGACGCCTTTCTATTGAGAATGCCAGCTTTTTGCTTCCATTGCAAGCCGGAAACAATGAACTGCTGATAGGCATTGCCAATAATTTTTATGGCTGGGGCATCATCGCCCGGCTGGAATCGATGGATGGAATCACGATTAAATAACCGGCGTACTTTTTATTAATATACCATTTAAATAGTTGATGATGAAACGAATAATTGCGATTGCGATCCTGTTTTTGCTGTGTGCCCATCTATCCCGTGCACAGGTTTTTATTGTGGACCCGTTAAAAGGCAGCGATGAAGCCAGCGGAAGTGTGGCAGCGCCTTTTAAAAGTTTGAAAAAAGCTGCGGCGGTTGCGGCGGAATATGATGGTGGTGATACGGTTCGCATCCGGTTGTTGCCCGGACTATATACGTTGGAGGATAAGATTGTCATTACCCGGAAACAAAGCACCCGCCATCCGGGATCGGCATATCTGATCGAGGCATCGGTGCTGCCGGATGACCCGTTATGGACACCCGCCAAAATGCCGGTTATCCAGTCGGTATCCCCCAATAATTCAACGGTACAATTTCCGCATGCGTCCGGTTTTATTGCTGCAACAGACGGGGTGATCATTAAAGGGCTGAAGTTTTTAGGAAATGCAAATCCTGAAACCAGGTATTATTATCCCGTAGCAAGAGAAGATACTATATATAAAGGACTGGATATTGCACAGTGTTACTTTATTGGCGAACGGAATTCGGCACCCATACAGGGGGCTGTTTGGGCGCATGGAGCCGGTATCAACGTAAGCCATTGTATCTTTTATGGCTGCAAAAATGCATTGCTGTTGTTTAAGGCCATAAGCAATTTCTCTGTTACTCATTCCATTATTGTGGGTGCTTATGAAGCGGCCGTTTGGTTTGGGCCTTTTACTGCGCCGTTTGTCTTCCGGGATAATATCGTGTCTGATTGTAATTTTTTCTGGCTGCGGCCCGAAGGCACCGATCCTGCGTATGTTTTTAGCAATTCCGTTATCGCGAATAATAAGCACTATGCCGGAGTATATCGGAATACTGGTGGATTGGCCGCTGTTGATAACAACAACTTTAAAGAGAATCATATCCGGAAGACCGCTACCGTAATATTAAACGAAGTAGGGACGGAGGGGCTGCAGAAGGGATACCTGAACCTTTCCGCGCAATCGGACGGATCCGATATTGATGCGGGTATTTTTCGCAACAGGGCGGCGGAGCGGAAGTAAAAAGCCGGCAATGATCCTCGCTGATACCCACTTAAATTTTAATTAATAAATGAATAATCGAACGTTATGCTGAAAACATTTGTATTGATCCCGCTTGCATTTTTTGTCGTATACGCTCAGGGACAACCTGTAGGGGGATTAAGACCTGACCTGGAAAAGTTGACCGTTTTTAACCGGGATGCGATGCGGCTAAAGGATTCAACCGGTAAGAAAATTCTTTACCTGAATGCTAAAGACAATTATGGAGTAGCCTGGCTAACAGGTTATCAGCTGGACAATGGCATTCTTGAGTTTGATGTAAAGGGAAGGGATATATTGCAGCGAAGTTTTGTGGGCATTGCCTTTCATGGCTTAAATGACAGTACGATGGAGGTGATCTATTTCCGCCCGTTTAATTTCCAGGCAACTGATACCGTTCGCAGAAGCCACTCCGTCCAGTATATTTCATTGCCGGACCATGACTGGGAAAAACTCAGGGCCGAGCATCCGAATCTATATGAACAGGCGCTCAAATATCCTCCTCAACCAGATGCATGGTTCCATGTACGCGTGGTTATTGATCACGCAAAAGTAAGTGTGTTTGTAAACGATCGCCCCGAGCCAGGCCTGGTGGTAACACGGTTAAGCAACCGAAGTGGAGGCCGTATTGGTTTTTGGACCGGTCACCAGTCGGACGGCGCTTTTGCAAACCTTAAAATGATCATAAAATAAAATCAGGGATCTGACCGGTATGGCGCTGATTATTCCAGCAGCCGGTTGTTTTCGATGCGTTCGCGGGCTTTTATAAGGATGTGATGTATTTTCTTTTCCAATTCTTTTCTGGGAGGTAACTCGGTCCAGTATTCCGCCACCATAATGCCGTCCTTATGCATTTCCAGTAATTCGATCTGTTCACGACTGCTTTCCGTACAAAGAATCAGACCAACCGGAGGAAGCTCACCTTCCTGCCTTTCGTGTTTACCCAACCACCGGAGATAAAGCTCCATTTGTCCTTTATGTTTGGCTTCAAATTTTCCGAGCTTCAGTTCTATGGCTACCAGTCGTTTTAAAACCCGGTGATAAAACAGGAGGTCCAGGTAAAAGTCTTCCCCGTCAATGATCATTCTTTTCCGGCGATCAATAAAAGCAAAACCGCTTCCCAACTCAAGGATGAAAGTTTCCAGTTCTTTTAAAATAGCGGCTTCTAAATCTTTTTCCAGGTAGGTATTTTGAAGGCCAAGAAAATCCAGGAAGTAAGGGTCTTTGAAATTGTTTTGAAGCGCCGGATGATTGCTGGTATTCTGCAAATTGGCAATGGTTGTACGTTCATATTCCTTAGTAGCTATTTGATGACGCAATGCCCTTACACTCAATACATTGTTGGCTGTTATGCGGGCGTAATACCGTTTTGCTTCCGGGTCTTTCAGTGGTAATAATACCAGGATATGCGACCAGCTCAATTGTCGTGACGCCGTCACGACAATTTCCTCAGAGGGGTATTGTTCTGCAAACTGCAGCATTCTGCGCAGGTTTTTTTCTTCAAAATTGCGGCCGTAGCGGGCTTTTAATTGTGCCGCTAATGCAGGCACGATTTGCCTGCCATAACCGGCACGCCTGTTTTGGAGGATGTCTTCATTGATGCGCTTGCCAATATGCCAAAAAAGCATCGTAAGGGCACTGTTCGCCTGCTGTACAAATTGATGCTGACTTTGATCTATAAGCTGTGAGAGATCGGCAAGTAGCGCCTGTTCCGGTGATAACCGCTTTTTTGAGGACGTGTTTTTCTCCTTGCTTTGGTTACATGTGATCTTGTTCATAGGTTGTATATAAAAAGCCTTTGCCCGGCGTCTGTTGTTAAGAAAGACGCTGCTGCTATGAAGATACTACTAAAAAAGCATGGAAAATAATTTTTATATAATGGTGTTCAACGGACTGGCGGGGTCCTCAACGCAGCGGTGGCTTGGGCAAATATAATGGTTGCAGAAGGGACCGGAAAGTACCATGGTCCCTTTTGTAAGATCAAACAGATAGGAATAGTTTAATAATACGGACTGATCAATATATAGATGATGGGCCCGGTTACGGCTACATAGAACCAGATAGGCCAGGTAATGCGGGCTATTTTCCGGTGCCGGGGATATTCACCAATAAGGCCCCGGTATGCCGTAAATAGAATAAACGGAAGGATGATGCCCGCAAGCGGGATATGTGTGCCAAGAATAAAATAATAAATAAAGCGGATGGCGCCCGTACCTCCGAATTTGGTGTCGCCGGCCAGCAGGTGATGCGCAATATAGCTGACCAGGAACAGGATGGAAAGTACCATGGCCACCAGCATCAGCCGTTTATGCAGAAGGTATTTTCCGTTTTTGGCAGCAAACAGCGCTACTACCAGCAGCACGGCAACTACGGAGTTGATCACAGCATTGGCGAGGGCAAAGATATGTACGTCAAAACCCGGCTGAATATTCAGTTGTATACGTCCCAGGGCCACTACTACAGCAAATACAATAATGGAAAAGGTATAAATCAGAAGATTGGCCTTCTTGTCATTTTTGGTCCACGATGATAGGGTCAACATTTTTTTTCTTTTTAAACAGGATCAGGAATAGGCCTACCGCAATGGCAGCCACTAAAAATACAATAGCCAGGAGATTGAATTGCCCGGAAAGCGCACTCTTTTCGTTGGGATTTTTCTCGAGCGTCAGCAGCACAATATCGCGGGAAATTTTTGCCAGGGAGGCACTATCGAGTCCGTGATAAAATCCCCGGATCACCCGGCTGCTGTCGATCAGCACAAAATGATCGGTATGAATAAAGCTGGTATCGATGCCTTTTCCATCCACCAGTCCGATGCGCATATCTTTCAGGGCCAGATCGTAAATGGTCTTTTTATCACCCGTCAGCAGGTCCCATTGCTGGGGATTGATCTGGAACCGGTCGGCCCAGGCCTTTAGCTGGTGTACGGAGTCCCGTTCGGGATCAATACTGAAAGAGATAAACTGTACATCATTATTGGTACGGTCGCCTACCCGCTCCGAGTTGGTAATAGAGCCCTGCAGCCGCTTCATGTTGAGGGTAAGCGGCGGACAGATGGTGGGACAATGCGTAAAAAAGAAATCGGCAATAATGATCTTGCCCCGGTATTTATCCAGGGTAACGGTTTCTCCCAGCTGGTTAGTCAGTTTAAAATCGCTGAGGCGATGCCATACCGTATCCGAAACCTTTTTGCCATCCTTCAGCGAGGAGTTAATGGAGTCCGGAAAATAACGCTGCGGCAATACTACGGCCTGGTCGCTGTAATGCTTGATGATAAAATAGCAGGTGAGCGGTAAAATGATCGCAATGAGGAGACCGTATATTGCCTTTTTGTTCAAAACAAAACTAATTAATGATTTCGAGCCGCAAAAGTCGTAAAAAGCTTTTAAAGGCTTCGTTTTTTTAAGAAATATATTTTCTATAGGAAAACGCTTTTGCAACTGTTTTGTTAGCAGCACAGCGGTATAAAATAGTTAAGGACCGGTTAGGCACGCTATATTTAAATGCCATTGATTCGCAGATGGGCGCCCTGTGCTTCGCAGATTTTAGCGTCAGCGGTCAGGGGAATCCGCGCATCTGCGGCCATATCACCGGATGCCATAGTCCTGATTTTGTGACCAAAACCGCTCCAATTCATAGGATTTGTACTATTTTTAAACTCTCTAAAAAGATCCAACAATGTATTTTAATGCTAAACCACTGTTGACAGGGGCGCTGGCCGTCTCCCTGCTCATTGCCTGTAATTCAGAACCTGCACACGATGCGAAATCCGGCGGAGATACCGATTCTTCTGCTTCTTCCGCAGCCGCTGTAGAAACTAAAAAGCCCAACAGCGATTATAAACCTGCATTTGAAGGGCAAACCCGTATAAAAGGCGTACATACACAAACGCCGCTGGATGTAAAAATGCTTTCGGACGGATTGGTAAATCCCTGGGGGATCACCGCGTTGCCCGATGGCCGCTTTCTGATCACCGAGAAAAACGGTACCCTGCGCATTGCTACGGCCAGCGGACAACTGAGTGCACCGATTACGGGCTTACCCAAGGTGAACAGTGAAGGACAGGGCGGATTGCTGGATGTAGCCATCGACCCGGATTTTGCGTCAAACCGCACTCTTTACTTTACGTTTTCGCAGGATGTTCCCCCGGGAACCTTAACCGCTGTGGGTAAGGGAAAATTGGCGGCGGATGAAAAAATGATTGAAGGAGCAACCGTTATTTACCAGGCCCTGCCGGCCTTTCCGAGTAAGCTTCATTATGGCGGCCGGTTGGTATGGGATAAGGAGGGGAATCTTTTTGTAAGCACCGGCGAACGCTCCGATACGGTATCCCGTCCGCAGGCACAGCATTTAAATTCGGCATTGGGTAAAATAGTACGGATCACCAAAGACGGTAAGCCAGCCCCCGGTAATCCCAAATTTAACGAGGCGGATGCCCGTCCGGAGATCTGGTCTTATGGCCATCGCAATGTGCAGGGACTGGCCATACACCCGGTTACCGGCGACCTTTGGGAGGATGAGTTTGGACCCAAGGGGGGCGATGAGGTAAACCGCATAGAGCCCGGAAAGAACTATGGCTGGCCTACGATTACGTACGGACTGGAATACAGTGGTAAAAAAGTAGGAGCAGGTATTACGCAGCAAGCGGGCCTGGAACAGCCGGTTTATTACTGGGATCCGGTAGTGTCGCCCAGCGGAGCCATCTTTTACAGCGGGGATCTGATACCTGAGTGGAAAAATAACCTGTTTATAGGGGCATTGAGCGGTATGCATATTGTACGTCTGGTGATCGAAAACAATAAAGTGGTAGGCGAGGAGCGGTTGCTGGCCGATCAGCAGCAGCGATTCCGTGATGTGGTACAGGGTGCCGATGGTGCATTGTATGCCATCACCGATGGAGAGAAAGGACGGTTGTTCCGGATTGGAAAGAAATAGGCGGCAGAATGGAGATTTGGGAATTCGGATTGGAGCGGTCGTACGTTTTCATATGAGTTTTCAGATCTCAATTCTCGATTCTCAAATCTCAAAACAAATATTCAATGAAGAAACTACTCGCTGGTGTATTCATAGCGCTTGCTTCTATCTCCTGTAATAACCCGGGAAAAACCGCTGCTGATAAAGAGGAAAGCCCGGCATTTAGTACAGATAGCCTGGTAACGCATATCAAGATCCTTTCTTCTGATTCATTCCAGGGGCGCAAGCCGTTTACGGAAGGGGAAACAAAAACGATCGCATACCTCCAGGAACAGTTCCGGTCATTGGGTACGGAGCCCGGTAATGGCAACAGCTATTTGCAGGAGGTACCGATGATCGACATCCTGTCGCAGCCGGATACCCTGATGCAGGTGCATACGCCAAAGGAAGCACTGCAATTGAAAGGGTATGATGAGTATGTGTTGTCAACACCCAAAACGGAAGCCGTTGTAAACCTCGAAAATGTGCCGGTGGTATTTGCCGGCTATGGAGTAGTGGCACCCGAATATAACTGGAACGATTATGAAGGGCTGGATGTAAAAGGAAAGATCGTAATGGTGCTGGTGAATGATCCTGGTTTTAATAACGGGGATACGACGCTGTTTAAAGGCAAAACCATGACCTATTACGGCCGCTGGACCTACAAGTTTGAAGAGGCGGCCAGGCAGGGTGCCCGTGGCTGTCTGGTCATTCACAGCACGGCAGCCGCCAGCTATCCATTCAGTGTGGTGCAGAACAGCTGGAACGAATCGGAGCTGCGGCTGGACAATAAAAATGAAAAGTTACTGGATGCGCAAGGCTGGATTGCTATGGAAGCAGCAAAAAAACTGATCGTTGCCGGTGGTCAGGATACGGCAATCATTGCTAAAGCAGACATACCCGGGTTTAAAGCGGTACCGCTGAACGAAACGATTTCCACCCGTATTAAAACCAAGGTTACATACAGCAAATCACACAATGTAATTGCGAAGATCACGGGAAGTAAATATCCCGATGAATATGTACTTTATACCGCGCACTGGGACCACCTGGGGATTGGTAAGCCGGATGCAAACGGAGATTCCATTTACAATGGAGCACTCGATAATGCCAGTGGTACGGCTGCCCTGCTGGAATTTGCGCGGGTATGGAAAAGCCAGCAAACACCGCCTGAACGCACGGTTGTTTTCCTCGCAGTAACAGCAGAAGAGCAGGGTTTGTTAGGGTCGGCCTACTATGCACAGCATCCCGTTTATCCGCTTGCAAAAACGGTGGGTGTGCTGAATGTGGATGAGGTCAACAATTACGGTCGCACAAAAGATATTATGGTTATCGGGCAGGGCCAATCGGAAATGGAAGACCTTTTAAAAGAAGAAGCCGAAAAACAGCACCGTTATATCTCTTATGACGCCACACCGGAAGCAGGGCATTATTTCCGGTCGGATCATTTCAGTTTTGCCAAGGCAGGTGTGCCGGCACTGGCACAGGGCTTCGGGATTGATGTAACAGGCAAGGGCAAAGAATATGGCAAAAAAATGCAGGAGATGTTTAATGCGCAACATTACCACGGGCCTTCAGACGAATATCAAACCAGCTGGGACCTGAGCGGAGCGGCGGAAGACCTGCAACTGCTGTTTATGGTGGGTAAACGCCTTGCCTATGGGCATTCCTGGCCCGGATGGAAAGCCGGCTCTGAATTTAAAGCCGAACGGGAGAAGACCGCCGCGGTACGTACAAAATAGTTACGGCTGAATGCTGAAAGACAAGCGATGCCGTTTATAAAACGGCTATTCCTGCATCACCGAATCTTTTATAGGGCTCCGGCTGGCTATTCCGGTTGCACGTTACTGCATGATTTGCGGGAACAGGAAAATGTTAAGCGCTCCTGGCCCTGAAAACACCTGTCCCCTTATTTTTGTATAGCGGATGTAATTGGTTTCACGATGGGGCGATATACCTCCGGGGAAACTGGTAACTAAATGTTCTGCTTTACAATATGAAGAGTCTATTGACAAAAACCACGGTAGCGGCTGCAATGATGGCCGCCGTTACCTTATCAGCACAGAATGCCCCGGGTGTATTAACCGTAGCGCAGATTATGCGCGATCCGAAATGGATGGGCAGTTCTCCGTCTGGAGTGGCCTGGGGAAATAACGGTCAAATGCTGTTCTTTAACTGGAACCCGGATCAGGCACCTGCAGATTCGCTATACCGTATTTCGATTGCAGACAAAACGCCCCGGAAAGTGCCGGCAGCAGGGCAACTGGCTATGGTTTATGACGATCAGCTCCGGTACAACCGCAACCGTTCAGCGGCCGTTTGGGTAAAGGAGGGCGATATCTATTACCGGGCACCCGGCGGCAAGGTTATACGGGTTACACAAACTCTGGAAGGTGAGTACAACCCGGTGTTTAGCTTTAATGATACAAGGATCGTGTATACCCGCGAGCAGAACCTTTATTCCTGGGAAATAGCCACAGGTGCTTCGCAGCAGCTGACCAACTTTACAAACGATGCGCCGGCCGATAAAAATAAAAAGGGAAATACAGAGGAAGAGTGGTTAAAGAAAGAGCAGCTGGCCACTATGGACGTGCTGCGGGAGCGGAGCAACAAGCGGTTGGCCACGGAGCGTTACCGGAAAGCCGTAGAGCCGGAGCAGCTGCGGCCGGTTTATCTGGGGGGCAATATGCTTACAGGCGCTGCAATCAGTCCGGATGGACGGTTTGTTACCTACCAGCTGTACACGGCAGGAAATGGTAAAAGAACCATTGTGCCCGATTATGTAACGGAAAGCGGGTATACCACCGATATTTCCGGTCGCACCAAAGTGGGCAGTCCCCAGGGCAGCGCCCGGTTCTTTGTTTATGACCGGGTAAAAGATACCGCATATAAGATCAATACCGAACAGATTCCCGGCATCCGCGATGTACCGGTATTTGTAAAAGATTATCCGGAGCAATGGGAAAAGCTGAAAAAAGATTCCGCGCTCCGAAATATCAATATATGGGGTGTGGCCTGGGCGCCTAACGGCCGGTATGCCTTGCTGGATGTATATGCCGATGACAATAAAGACCGGTGGCTGATGCTGATGGATACCGCAACCCGGAGCCTGAAGCTGGTAGACCGGCAGCACGATGATGCCTGGATTGGCGGACCCGGCATTGATCCGCGTTCCATTGGGTGGATCGATGCTGAAACAGCCTGGTTTCAAAGTGAAGCCACCGGGTATACGCATCTCTATCTTTATTCCCTGGCATCCGGTACCCGGCGGGCGCTGACAAAAGGAAATTATGAAGTGCAGGAGGCGCGGCTTTCCAACGATAAACGATCGTTTTATATTACCACCAATGCAGTGCATCCGGGCGAAAAGCATTTTTATAAGCTAAACATTAAGACCGGTGCAACCGTGCAGTTAACCACACTGGCAGGGGCAAACGAAGTAAGCCTGTCGCCCGATGAAAAGTACTTGGCCATCCGGAACTCGTTTATTAATAAACCCTGGGAGCTCTATCTTCAGGAAAACCGTGCCGGTGCAAAACCGGTGCAAATTACCACAATGGCGCAAAGTGCCGAATACCGCCAGATCAAATGGCGCACGCCGGACGTGATTTCTTTTGCTGCCCGGGATGGCGCACCGGTATATGCCCGCGTGTACAAACCGGAAAATGCCAGGCCGGGAATGCCGGCTGTGTTCTTTGTGCACGGTGCGGGCTACCTGCAGAATGCGCATAAATGGTGGAGCTCTTATTTCCGGGAGTATATGTTTAACAACCTGCTTGCCGACAACGGGTATTATGTAATGGATATTGATTACCGCGGAAGTGCGGGCTATGGCCGCGAGTGGCGTACCGGCATCTACCGGCATATGGGCGGAAAGGACCTGACCGATCATGTAGATGCCGTAAAATATTTAACCGGTACCTACCAGATCGATCCGTCGAAAGTGGGGATCTATGGCGGATCTTATGGCGGATTTATGACGCTGATGGCCTTGTTCACAACGCCCGATGTATTTGCAAGCGGGGCAGCACTGCGGCCGGTTACCGATTGGGCCAACTACAACCATGGGTATACCTCCAATATCCTCAATGAGCCGTTTACAGACAGTATTGCCTATCATAAAAGTTCACCTGTCTATTTTGCTAAAGGCCTGAAAGGAAACCTGCTGATCTGCCATGGCATGGTGGATGTAAACGTGCATTACCAGGATGCGGTAAAACTGGCGCAACGTTTGATGGAGCTGAAGAAAGACAACTGGGAACTGGCATCTTATCCTATGGAAGACCACGGGTTTGTAGAACCGGTGAGCTGGACGGATGAGTATAAACGGATCTTCAAACTCTTTGAGCAAACGCTGAAAAAATAACGTATTAAAAGACCAGGCCGGCGGTGTTTGCAGTAGTTGATAGCGCTCCGGAAACGTTTTGCCGGTGATCGTTCTTCCGGTGTAGTAATGTTCTGTTTCTGTCTGTTCCTGTTTCCGGCAACGGCTATAAAAGCCATTTGTATAATGGTGTAAAAAATAATAGATCATAGTATCGTAACTTTAGGTGGCTAACACAACACCTATGTCATCGTTTGCTACCCTGTTCCTTGCCCGGGCTCCGTTCATAAAGCTATTGCTTCCCTTTAGCGGCGGCATCATCTTGTATATGTATTGCCCCATAACCGTTGCGGGCTGTGTGACCGGCTTCCTGGTGTCTGTTTCAACAGTCCTGTTCTTCCGTACCGTTCGGGGATACCGCCGGTTAAAACTGCAATGGATCGAAGCGCTGCTGATTGCAGCGGTCCTTGTTTTCCTGGGCATGCTGATTGCAGCCTGCAAGGATGTGCGGATGCGGGGAGACTGGTTCCGGCACCGGTACCGGCCCGGCATGTATTTCGGCGTTACCCTCCTGGAACAACCGGTTGAGAAGAACCGTTCTTATAAAGCGGAGGCGGCCATACGGCACCTGCTTACTCATGACAGCGTGATACCGGTAAGCGGGCGGATTATTATTTATTTTAAAAAAGAACAGGAAGTTGGCCGGCTCGCAGCCGGAGATCAGCTGATCTTTAAAAAGGAGCCACAGGAGATCAGGAATTCAGGAAATCCGGGGTCCTTCGATTATAAGCGCTATGCTTTTATGAACGGGGTCACGCACCAGGTATACCTTACACAAAACGAGGTGTCGGCAGTTCCTGCCACAGAAAAGGAATCGGGTTTATGGCTACGGCTTTACCGGCTGCGGGCGACCATCCTGAACATTTTAAAAAGGAACATCCATGGAGCAAAGGAGCAGGGGCTGGCGGAGGCCTTGCTGATCGGCTATCGCGATGATCTCGACAAGGACCTGCTGCAATCTTACAATGATACGGGTGTGGTGCATGTGATTGCTGTTTCCGGTATGCACCTGGGATTGATTTACTGGCTGCTCGATCTTTTGTTAAGCCCGTTGCGAAAAAAACGGCAAACACGTTGGCTGCATCCCGTTCTTGTTTTGGGTATATTGTGGGTTTTTAGTCTGCTTGCCGGAGCCGCGGCTTCCGTTATACGCGCTGCCGTTATGTTTAGTTGTATGTTGCTGGGAAAACTATTGGGGCGCAATGCTTCCGTTTATAATACACTGGCCGCGTCGGCTTTTTTACTGCTTTGTTACAACCCGTACTGGCTGTGGGATGTAGGGTTTCAGCTTTCCTATGCAGCGGTACTAAGCATCGTAGTGTTCTATAAACCCTTGTACCGGCTTATGATCATCAGCAACAAACTGCTGGATGCTGTATGGCAGCTTTGCGCCGTAAGTATGGCTGCCCAGATCCTCACAACACCGTTAAGTATCTATCATTTTCACCAGTTCCCGGTATACTTTCTGATCACCAACCTGCTGGTAGTGCCGGTATCCAGCGTAGTGCTCATCGGCGAACTGTTATTGGTACTGGTAGCCCCGGTAAACCCGGTTGCTGTTTTTACCGGCCGTATATTGGAGGGAATCATCTGGTGGATGAATGGGATGGTCGAAAACCTGAGTCATTATCCTTTTGCACTGTGGAAGGGATTACTGGTGAGTGTGCTGCAGGTATTGCTGCTCTACCTTTTTATAACGGGTGCGGCAGCTGTATGGATGCAAAAGCAGAAAAGGGGTTTATGGGTTGCAGTCTTTTCATTATGCACCATCATGGGGCTCCGGATGGCTTCATTTTACAAGACATTGCATCAGGAACAAATCATTGTATATAATATTCCCCGGGCCGCCGCTGTTAGTTTTATCAGCGGCAGAGATCAGCTGCTTTATGCTGATTCCCTGGCGGCAGCAGATCCTGCCATTCGCAAAAATGTGTTGCAACCCGCAGCCGTCTGGTACCGGCTGCGGCCGCCGGAAGCCGTGAAATCTATTTCGGGGAACGATCGTTTGTTGTTTGGCGGCCGGTCGGTGCTATTCATTGGATCGCCGTTAGAAGACAGGATGTACGAAACTGCAGACCTGGTGATCCTCACGGGCAATCCACGCCTGTATATTTCAGACCTGCTGCAGAAGGTGCGGCCCCGGCAGATCATTATCGATGGTGCAGTGCCGGGCTGGAAGGCCCGCTACTGGCAGCAGGATTGCGATTCGCTGGGGATCCCCTGCCATCATGTTTTGGAGAAAGGAGCTTTTGTAATGAGCCTTTGAACGCTTACCTTTGCGGCTCAATAAGCACTCCAATTCAGTTTTTATGAACAAAAAGATACAATCTGCACTCATTTCCGTTTTTTATAAGGATGGTCTGGAACCCATCGTAAAGGAATTATCCCGCCTGGGCATTACCATCTATTCTACCGGCGGTACGCAAAAATTTGTTGAAGACCTGGGTATACAGGTGGTTCCGGTGGAGCAGCTGACAACCTATCCTTCCATCCTGGGCGGACGGGTAAAAACCCTGCATCCATCCGTATTCGGTGGTATTTTGGGCAGAAGAGACCTGGAATCGGATGTGGCGGAAATGGCAGAGTACAAGATCCCCGAGATCGACCTGGTAATTGTGGATCTGTATCCTTTTGAAGAAACCCTGGCACAGACCAGCGAAGAAAAACTGATCATTGAAAAAATTGATATCGGTGGCCCATCTATGATCCGGGCGGCAGCTAAAAATTTTAAAGATGTAGTAGTGGTAGCGGCCAAAAAAGATTATGCCGGCCTGGAGGAACTGCTGAAGACGCAAAATGGTGAAACCTCCATTGAGCAGCGCAAGTCCTTTGCTGCAAAGGCATTTGAGATTGTGGCGCATTATGATGTAGCCATTTCCAATTATTTTAACGGAAACAGCGGCGAATATTTTCTGCAGTCGGTAAACAGTCCCAAGGCCATGCGTTATGGCGAAAACCCGCACCAGGCGGGCACGTTTTATGGCAACCTGGAAGCATTATTCAACCAGCTGAACGGAAAGGAGCTTTCTTATAACAACCTGGTGGATGTGGATGCAGCGGTACAGCTGATTCATGAATTTCCACAAGGCGGGGATGTGGTATTTGCCATCATTAAACATACCAATGTTTGCGGTGTGGCCGCACGGGGCACGGTAAGCGAAGCCTGGAAAGAGGCCCTGGCCGGAGATCCGGAAAGCGCCTTTGGCGGGGTGCTGGTAACCAATGGTACGGTCGATGAAGCTACCGCCAATGCCATCAATGAAATTTTCTTTGAAGTGCTGATAGCGCCTGCATTTGATGAGGCTGCATTGAATATATTAAAATCTAAAAAGAACCGCATCCTGTTGCAATTGAAAGCCGAAGGCGTAACGCTGAATGCGCAGAGCAAATCCGTTCTTAACGGTGTGCTTATCCAGGAACAGGACAAAGGCAATTATACAGAGTGGAAAGAGGCCGGAGGCCGCGAAACCACTGCCGCAGAAAAAGCAGACCTGGAATTTGCCAATATCATCGGCAAGCATTTAAAATCAAACGCCATCGCACTGGTAAAGAATAAACAACTGGTGGGCAAGGGGGCCGGTCAAACAAGCCGTATAGACGCGTTGCGTCATGCCATCGAAAAAGCAAAGCAATTTGGTTTTGATCTGAAAGGCGCGGTACTGGCCAGTGATGCCTTTTTCCCGTTCAATGATTGCATACAGATCGGTCACCAGGCAGGTATAGAGGCGTTCATTCAACCCGGCGGATCCATCCGCGATAAGGATTCCATTGAATACGCACAGCAAAATAACCTGGCCATGGTTATTACCGGCATGCGGCATTTCAAACACTAATATCTTGAAGAAGGCCACAGCAGCTATAAAGATGTTGTGTTATTGCCACTGAAATACAGAAGCACAGCATTTTTTAATGTTACCAGTACCTGCGGCGTTTTATTTAAAGGCCTCAGGTCTTCAGTGTTCCAGGGCATCTGTGGCAAACCTTGGATTAGCGGCTCAGTGGCAAAAAAACTCAAAGTCCCGAAGTTTTAATAAACTTTGTAGCAAAACGATATCTTATGGATGGACTGAAGATCGCTACGGCCCAGTTTGAAAACCGGAGCGGGGATAAAGCATACAACCTTTCTGTTATTGAATCGCTTGCCCGCCAAGCAGCGGCAGCCGGAGTGCAGGTGATCGCTTTTCACGAATGCTCTATTACCGGATACACGTTTGCCAGACATCTTTCCCGGGAGGAACTTACAGTTATTGCCGAGCCCATCCCGGATGGGGAAAGCATGCATCGGTTGCAGCAGATTGCAAAGGATAATGACATCATCATCCTGGCAGGCCTGTTTGAAAAAGATGCGCAGGACCGGTTGTATAAGGCCTATGTATGCGTAGATAAAAACGGGCTGGTGGCAAAGTACCGCAAGCTGCACCCGTTTATTAACCCCCACCTGCTGCCCGGAGATGCGTATTGCGTGTTTGATATTATGGGCTGGAAATGCGGTATCCTCATCTGTTATGATAACAATATTGTGGAGAATGTACGGGCCACACGGCTGTTGGGCGCGGAGATCATTTTTATGCCACATGTAACGATGTGCACACCCTCTACCCGGCCGGGTGCCGGTTTTGTGGACCCTCAATTATGGCACAACCGTGAAAAAGACCCTACCTCCCTGCGATTGGAGTTTGACGGTATGAAGGGGCGCGACTGGCTGATGAAATGGCTGCCCGCAAGAGCCTATGATAATGGCATATACGCGATTTTTTCCAATCCTATTGGTATGGATGACGATCAGTTGAAAAATGGTTGCTCCATGATCATTGATCCTTATGGCGATGTGATAGCCGAATGCCGTTCTTTTGAAGACAGCTTTGCAACTGCCAAACTGTATAAAGAACACCTGCAAAAGGCCGGCGGCCATCGCTATATCAACGCAAGAAGGCCGGAATTGTACAAAGACATCCTGGGAAAAGCACATACGGCAAACCAGCAGGTGGTTTGGCTGAACACTGATGAAACGCCCTGATGCTGACCCTTCAGCATGGCTGTTAAAAAATTTGTCTACCTACTGATAGGTAGGTATCTTTGCCAACGGAATGAGTACACGGTCAGAGATCATACGTATCGGGGATGCCCTTTTAAGGGAGCGGGGGTTCAATGCCTTCAGCTTTTCGGATATTTCCCGTGCACTCCAGATCCGGAATGCTTCCATCCATTATCATTTTCCTACAAAAACAGCCCTCGGCCTGGCAATTATAGCCGAATATGAAGAGCGGTTTGCCCGGCTCCGGAAGTCATTAAAAGACCGGCCGGTAATGGAAAAGCTGGAAGCTTTTTTTAATGTGTATATTGCTGCCAAGGAGGAAAATAAGATTTGCCTGGTAGGCTCCCTGGCCACTGATTTTTATACGGTGGATGCTGAAATACAGGAGGCACTCGGCAATATCGTGCAACAGGTACTGAACTGGCTGATTTCCATACTGGAAGAAGGAAAAGCCCAGGGACGCTTTTTCTTCAACCTGCCGGTGCGGACAAAAGCGCTGATGATCACTACCAATATGATTGCGGCCTTGCAACTGACCCGCATTACCGGGAAAAAGGATTTCAAAGAAATAAAACAGACTTTAATAAACGAATTAATCCATAAACAATGAAACGTGTAGTCGTAACCGGATTGGGTGCATTGACGCCCATCGGCAATAATGTAACTGATTTCTGGCAGGCATTGATCAGCGGTGTCAGCGGAGCAGCGCCCATTACGAAGTTTGATGCTTCAAAATTCAAGACCCGCTTTGCGTGTGAGCTTAAAAATTTTGATCCGCTCACCTATATTGAAAAAGCAGAAGCGCGCCGGTATGACCTGTATACCCAATATGCGCTGATCAGCGTAGCAGAAGCCGTGCAAAATGCCGGTATCTCCTTTGAAGCGCTGAACCGCGACCGCATCGGCGTGATCTGGGGATCCGGTAACGGAGGCATCCAAACCTTCCAGCAACAGGTAATGGAATTTGCGCAGGGCGACGGTACGCCCCGGTTCAATCCGTTCTTTATCCCCAAAATGATCGTGGATATTGCCTCGGGCATCATCTCGATCAAATACGGGCTACGGGGGATTAATTTTACAACGGTTTCGGCCTGTGCCACCTCCAATACGGCCATTATCGACGCATTCAATTATATCAAATGGGGCAAGGCCGATATGATCATCACTGGTGGTTCTGAAGCGGCGATCAATGAAACGGGCGTAGGCGGGTTTAATGCGGCTAAAGCACTTTCTACCAATAATGAGGAGGCTGCTACGGCTTCCCGGCCCTTTGATGTAACCCGGGATGGGTTTGTAATGGGAGAGGGTGCGGGGGCCATCATCCTGGAAGAATGGGAACATGCCAAACGCCGGGGCGCGCCCATTATTGCAGAGATTGTTGGCGGGGGTATGGCCGGGGATGCCTATCACCTTACCGGAACCCATCCGGAGGGCGATGGGGCCCGCCTGGGGATGCTGGCCGCACTGGAGGATGCCGGTATTGAGCCGGAAGCTATCGACTACCTGAATACCCATGCCACATCAACCCTGCAGGGGGATTTAAGCGAGCTGAAGGCGGCTGAACGGGTATTTGGCAGGGAAAGCAGGCTGAATATCAGTGCCACCAAATCAATGACCGGGCATTTACTGGGAGCAGCGGGTGCTGTAGAAGCCATTGCCTGTATCAAAGCCGTTGAAACCAATATCATTCCGCCCACCATCAATTCAACCGAAATTGAGCCGGTGTTCAAAGATATATTTGATCTTACCTTACACAAAGCACAGGAAAAAGAAGTGCGTTATGCCATGAGCAATACATTTGGATTTGGCGGGCATATTGCTACTTCTGTTTTTAAGAAATACGAAGCGTAGGGGAAAAGTATTCAGTTATCAGTAATGAGTTATCAGCGATGAGCGTCTCGTGTTCAATTATCTGAAGCTAAAAACTAAAAACTGAAGACTGATAACTGAAGACTGATAACTGAGTACTAAAACCCCAACCTTTTCCCCCCGGAATTGTAATATTGGTAGATCAAATCATCCCACTATGGAAATACGTTTGAATACGGATAATAATTTTACGGCCTCCGAAGCTTTTTTTGAAAAAGTAAGTGCCGAACTAACCAAAAAACTGCATCGTTTCAGCGAATACGTTACTACCGCCGAAGTGTTTTTTGGCGATGAAAACAGTGGTAAAACCGGCACCCATGATAAGCGCTGTACCATTGAAGTACGCCCCCGCAACCTGCACCCCGAAGCCGTAACGCATTTTGCGGATACCGTAGATCATGCCTTCAACGGGGCTGTGGATAAAATAAGAAATTTGCTGGATAGTCGCATCGGGAAACTCCAAAATAAGGGGTAAAATATTTCCACAGCCTGTGTATAACAAGTTTCCCGCGTCTCAACTTTATATGATTAATTTGTAGTCGGCTTTTTGGTAAAAGATCCCCGGATCGAACCGCTGAAAGCCTTCCCTTTTTTGTTATCATACAATGCTTTCGGGCAGAAAGCAGCGTCGTATTCCGGTTAGGAAATAGTATTATTTCCAAAGGGGTAATTGTCGTCTCTGCTCTCAGCGTTTGAAGAACCGATTTTTAAAGAACAAGAATATTTATATATGGGCTTATTTGATAAACGCGTAAACTATAAACCTTTTGAGTACCCCGAGGTTTTGAAATTTACAGAAGCAATCAACAAATCATTTTGGGTGCACTCTGAGGTAGATTTTACAGCGGATGTGCAGGATTTTCACAGTCACCTGAACACGGCGCAGCGGAACGCTATCAAGAACAGCCTGCTGGCGATCGCGCAGATCGAAGTTGCAGTAAAATCGTTCTGGGGCAATTTGTACAACCATATGCCCAAGCCCGAGCTGAACGGCCTGGGCAGCACCTTTGCGGAATGTGAATTCCGTCACTCGGAAGCTTACTCCCGTTTGCTGGAAGTACTGGGCTATAACGACGAATTTTCCAAACTGGTGGAAGAGCCGGTGATTGCAGAACGCATTAAATATCTCTCTGAAGCATTAAAAGACGCAAAATCTGCGGATCCAAAGGAATATACCCTGTCGCTGATCCTTTTTGCGATCCTGATCGAGAACGTATCCCTGTTCAGTCAGTTTGCCATCATCCTTTCCTTTACCCGTTTCCGCGGGCTGATGAAGAATGTAAGCAATATCATTGCCTGGACCTCCGTAGATGAGCAAATTCATGCCAATGCCGGTGTATACCTGATCAACAAGATCCGGGAAGAGTATCCCCACCTGATCGATGAAGCGATGGAATACCGTATTATGGCCCTGGTACGGGATTCGATTGAAGTGGAAGGCCGCATTATCGACTGGATCTTTTCTGAGGGAGAGATCGATACGATCAATAAAGCAAACCTGCTGAACTTTATGAAGTTTCGGGTAGATGAAAGCTTTGAAAAACTGGGCTTCCCCAAACAATTCAATGTTTCACTGGAAGAATACCGGCCGATGCAATGGTTCGAAGAAGAAGTGTTTGCCAACAGCCTGGATGATTTCTTTGCAAAACGGCCGGTGGAATATACCAAGCACGATAAGAGTATTACGTATAACGACCTGTTTTAGCCTCACCCCCAGCCCTTTCCAAAGGAGCGGGGAGAACAAAAGACAGGGTTGATGCCATATGGCCCGGAAGATGAAGTGCTTGCGACGCAACAAAGACGCTACCTGCACTTCAGTTGGTATAAAAATAATGACGAACGACAGAACCTTAAACCTTGAACTTTAAACAATAAATTTTTTACATGGAAAGGCTTTGGTGGAAAAATGAAGAAAGCGAACAGATCCTGAACCGGGGATACCTGTTAAACGGAGAAACCGTAGAAAAAGCAATTGACCGTGTGTGTACTGCTGCAGCCCAGCGCCTGTACAAACCGGAACTGAAAGAAGCCTTTAAAGAAATGGTGGAGAACGGCTGGATGAGCTTCAGCTCTCCTATATGGGCCAATATGGGTACCGAAAGAGGATTGCCTATTTCCTGCTTTAATGTACACATGCCGGATAATATCGAAGGCATTACACACAAACTGGGAGAGGTGATCATGCAGACCAAGATCGGAGGTGGTACCTCTGCATATTTTGGTTCGCTGCGCGGACGGGGCAGTGCGGTTACGGATAACGGAAAGAGTAGCGGTGCGGTAAGTTTTATGCGGTTGTTTGATACGGCGATGGATACCATTTCGCAGGGCGGTGTGCGCCGGGGCGCATTTGCTGCGTACCTCGATATTGATCATCCGGATATTGGTGAGTTTTTAAACATTAAAGATATCGGGCATCCCATTCAGAACCTGTTTAACGCGGTATGCGTACCGGATTACTGGATGCAGGAAATGATCGACGGGGATATTGCAAAAAGAGAAATATGGGCGCGGGTGCTGGAAAGCCGCCAGCAGAAAGGATTGCCGTATATATTTTATACGGATAATGTAAACAAGAACAAGCCCCAGGTATATAAGGATCTGAACCTGACGGTGAACGGAAGCAATCTTTGTTCGGAGATCATGCTGCCTTCTACAGAAGATGAATCCTTCATTTGCTGCCTGTCTTCCCTGAACCTGGAGCTGTATGACGAATGGAAGGATACCGATGCCATCAAGCTGGCCGTGTTCTTTTTAGATGCCGTATTGCAGGAGTTTATTGCAAAAACAGAGGGCAACCATTACCTGGCCAATGCCAACCGTTTTGCAAAAAGGCACCGGGCATTGGGATTGGGTGTACTGGGCTGGCATTCTTACCTGCAGCGCAATATGATTGCGTTTGAAAGCATGAAGGCCAAGCAGCTTACCCATTCCATCTTTTCTGAGCTGCAGGAAAAAACAGAAAAAGCTACCATGGAGCTGGCCCGCATTTATGGCGAACCGGAGCTGCTGAAAGGATATGGCCGCCGTAATACCACGGTAATGGCCATTGCTCCCACCACTTCTTCCTCCGCGATCTTGGGTCAGTCTTCTCCGGGTATTGAGCCTTTTGTAAGCAACTATTACAAAGCAGGTTTGTCAAAAGGAAACTTTATCCGCAAAAACAAATACCTGAAGGCCCTGCTGGAAGAAAAGGGGTTGGATACCGAAGACGTATGGCGCAGCATCATGCTGAACCATGGAAGTGTACAGCATTTGGAAGGGTTAACGGATCATGAAAAAGATGTATTCAAAACCTTCCGCGAGATCAGCCAGCTGGAGATCATTCAGCAGGCATCCATCCGCCAGAAATTTGTAGACCAGGGCCAAAGCCTGAACCTGAATATTCCTCCGGGACTGCCGGTAAAGGAAGTGAACAAATTACTGATTGAAGCATGGAAGCTGGGTGTAAAAACGCTGTACTACCAGCGCAGTCAGAGTGTTTCAAAAGAACTGGTGAACACACTTACCGTGTGCAGCAGTTGCGAATCGTAAACAAGCTATTTTGAACGGATACATTATTAAAAGATCAGGAGAAACCCTGATCTTTTTTTATATGGTCCTGAATATAATCTATATTCGGAAGTAAAAACGATATGCTGGGAATTATTGCTGAACTGCTCCTGTCCTGGATATTACTCTGGCTGCTTCAAAAGCAGTCGTTAAACGCATTGGGCATCGTTCCCACAAAGCGGCGGATGCAGGCACTGCTGTTAGGGTTGATACTGGCGGGTACGATCAATGCCATTTATCATATTGCCACCGCCTATGTGGTACGGGATCCCTGGCAATGGAATGCTGCGTTTACCGCTCGTGATTTTGTCAGTAGCTTTTGGTGGGTATTAAAATCGGTTTTGTTTGAAGAACTCCTGTTCAGAGGGGCCCTGCTATACCTGCTGATAAAATATACAGGCGAACATAAGGCCTGCTGGATGGCCGCCATTGCTTTTGGCATTTATCACTGGTTTTCATACGGTGCCTTTGGCAATCCTGTTCAAATGGGGATCATCTTCCTGATCACCGGCCTTGCCGGATTGATGTATGCGTATGCTTTTTCAAGAACGGGATCCTTATACCTGCCGGTGGCGCTGCACCTGGGATGGAACCTGGTAAATATCGTAGTGTTTTCAAACGGACCATTGGGCCAGCAATGGATGATCCGCCACCGGGATCTGAAGCCGGAAGGATGGCCTTCCCTTTTTCTCTTTCTTTTACAGGTGCTGGTGTTGCCATTACTGGTACTGGGATACGTGCGCGTTTTTAAAAAGAACAGATCGCCCGTCTGAAAATAAAATTTTTACCGGTTATGTAATTGCTCCGTTTCTGCATCTTATTCCAAAAGAACGAAATGGAGATGTATATGAAAAGGACCTGCCGGCTTATACTAACACCACTCGCATTATTGTTGGCTTTGCTGACCAGTGCGCAGATACCGGTAATGGAAATACAGGAAAACGGAAGCTATAAGGCCGACGAAACCGTAGTGCTGCAGCAGCTTTCGGCCGATGTAAAGATCATCGGAAATATAGCCACCACCACTATGCGTATGCGCTTTTATAACGGGTCTTCCCGGTTGAAAGAAGGCCGGCTGACCTTTCCGCTGCCTGAAGGCGTAAGCGTAAGCGGTTTTGCGCTGGACATTAATGGCGTGCTGCGGAAGGCGGTACCGGTTGAAAAGGAAAAGGCCACTGCTGTTTTTGAAAGCGTTGAGCGCCGGCTGGTAGATCCCGGGATCCTGGAAAAAACAGAAGGGAATAATTTCAGAACGCGCATCTATCCATTAAACCCGGACGGCGCCCGTACCATCGAAATTACCTATAACCAGGAGCTGCGCAGCAGTAACGGCCAGCTGGTTTACTACCTTCCCCTGGCCAATAAGCACATCGGGTCTTTTTCATTATCGGCCAGCGTGTATGAAACGGCTGAAGTACCGCAGCTTGTTGAAAAGCCGGATGGCCGTTTTGTTTTTGAGAAAAAAGGCAATGTGTGGAAGGCTTCCGTCAATAAATCCGGTTTTACACCGGAGCAATCATTGAAAATTGTATTTCCGCAGCAAGTGAATGCGCCTAAAACCCTTGTAAAAAGAAGGGATGCGGACTCCTGGTATTTTTTAACCAATGTAAAGATTACGCCTCCTGCACCCGTAGTAAAGCCGCTGCAACAGCTTACCATTTTATGGGATCATTCCCTCAGCGGCCGGAAGCGGGATCATAAAAAGGAGCAGGCCTTTTTAGAAAAATTGTTTGCAACCAAAAGCAATATACAGGTTACACTTTATGCCGTTGCTACCGCCACCAAAAAAGTGGGTGATTACACGATATCCAATGGCGCCATCGGAGCATTACTGAAAGCAGTGAATGAAATGACTTACGATGGCGCCACGGATTACAGCACCATACCTGCATCGCTGGCCGGAGGTGGCAACGTGCTTTTTTTTACTGATGGTCTTTCCAATTTCGGGGAATGGAGCAAACTGCCCTCCAGACCCGTTTACCCGGTGGTGGCTACACCCGTGGCCAATTACAGTAAACTGCGCTATTTCAGCAGCAGCACCGGCGGGCAGCTGATCGATCTCAACCAAACAGATGTAGCAGATGCCGCAGCACAGGTACTCCAACAACCCTATCGTTTTTTAGGCGTAAAATATTTATACGATATCAGCAGCGTTAACCCGGCAACCACCGAGGTTTCCGGAGATAACCTGCTCATCACCGGTATTACCCGTAAGCTGCCGGTAACGCTAACCCTTCAATTCGGACATGCAACTACGGTAGAGCAGGAGATACCCGTTACACTGGATGCGCAGCAAACGGCCGGCGACTGGGCGATTGAAACCTTTTGGGCGCAACAGCAGCTGGCGGCACTGGAGCCTTTTTACGAGCAGCATAGGGAAGCAATTTCCCGGCTGGGAAAGGAGTTTGGTATTGTTACGCCCAACACCAGCCTGATTGTTCTGGAAAGTGTGGCGGATTATGTGAAATATAAAATAACGCCGCCGGCTGAGTTGCAGCAGGAGTACAAGACCCTTGTAAAACAGCACAGACAGGAGCAGGAAGAAGCCTGGAACAATTACCTGGCGGCTGCCCGGGAACGGATGAAGGAATTGAAGGAATGGTGGAATACGAGTTACCCGCTAAAAAGAGCCACCGCAAAGTTTACAGCGCCCCGGGTTGCGGAAGACCGGGAGGTGACGGCGCCGGCAAGGACACAGGAAATCCAGTTGCAAGCTATTTCAGGAGCGGCATTGAAAGATGCCAATATTTCCGAACGTCTTCAGGGGCGGGTGGCCGGGGTAAGCGTAAATGCAGCAGCCTCCAAAATGGAGGAAGTCGTTGTTGCCGGTTACAGTACGGCTGCCAAGGGAAAAGTAACGGCTATTGAAATCAAAAGCGATGCGGCTTATATGAAGCAAATGGAGGCGGCTGTAAGCATAGATGCAGCGTATAAAACCTATCTGAAGCTGCGGGAAAACTACCAAACAACCCCTTCTTTTTATTTTGATATGGCCAACTGGTTTTATGGCAAAAAAGAAGCCAGCCGGGCGGTAAGCATTGTAAGCAACCTGGTAGAACTGGAACTGGAAGATGCGGTGTTGTACAAAACAGTCGCCTATCTTTTGAAAAAGTATGGGGCGTACGATAAGGAGCTGCTCCTTACCAAAAAAGTGCTGGACTGGCGCCCTATGGATCCGCAGAGCTATCGTGATTATGCATTGGCCTTACAGGATAACGGAAAATATCAGCAGGCGCTGGATACACTGTATACGGCGCTTACACAAAGTTATACGGAAGAAACAAGAACGCGGGATGAGGGCATTGAGGAAGTATTGCTGATGGAGCTCAATAATATTGCCGGCCGCTACAATGCAAGGGTAAACACATCAAAAATAGATAAAGCGCTGCTATACCGCCTGCCGGTGGATATACGGGTGGTGCTGAACTGGAACATAGACCATACGGATATAGACCTGCATGTAACAGATCCTAAAAATGAAGAATGCTATTATGGGAGCCGGGAAACTTCCCTGGGCGGGCGCATTAGTAATGATTTTACCGATGGCTTTGGGCCGGAGCAGTTCCTGTTGAAGAAAGCCGTTAGGGGAAAGTACCAGATCAAAACGGATTTCTTTGGAGAACGCCAGGTTACGGTTGCAGGGCCACCCACATTAATGGCGGAAGTGTTCCTGCGGTATGCTTCCGGAAATGAAGAGCGGAAGATCATTGTGTTCCAGGATGCAAAAGGAAGCAATGCCAATCGTATCGACGGTCAGACCCTGATAGCAGAATTTGAATTTTAGCGGTTTAATAAGGTTTAAGTAAGGTTTAAAAGGGAGTTTCAGTCTTGTTACTCCCTTTTTTTAAGATATCTGTCCGTTCAGTTGCGTTTTGTATCCGGCTTACGTTTTAATAGAAAACAGCCAGGATATGAAAATAATCACTACACTTTTGCTCGGCATCGGAGTATTGGCAGCATGTAAGAAGCCGTCAATACAGGAGGGCCGGATTTGCACCAATGAATACCGGTTCTATAATATCAAGGTAACCAGTGCATCCGGAGAGGCGGTAACGCTGGATACGTTTTATACCCGTATTGTAGCCGCTAATGCAACCTTTCATGCCAATAACGTAGTACCGGGAGCGGGTAACGGGTATTATACCGTGGTAAGTGACGGCCAATTGCTTCTTTTGCCCGAAGGGAAGCATACCGAACTCCGCTTTACAGGTATTAAAAACGACAAGATCGTAGTGAACGAATCCTATATGGTTAAAAACAACGGCTGTCATATTGAAGAAATTTCCGGAAAAAAAGAAGTGGTCGTAACGCAATAAAAAAACGCGCACCTGATGCAGCGCTTTCTGTTCCGTTTTCAAGTATCCCACACCTATTGTTATAACCAGAACTTTTGAAACAGGAAACGCTGCGTTGCCTGGTAAATGTTATTGCGTTTATTCCGGTATATAAGCTGTTATAGCGCTCTTTCAGCTAAAAAGGTTTCATAAACCCGCTTCCATCCTTTAAATACACCTTCATCCGTAAAGGAGGAGTTGTGCCAGATCATGCTGAAAAAGCCGTTTACGTTTTTTACTTCGGTATAGAGTTTTTGCAGCTCTGCCAGTCCGGTAGCCGGGTCTTCCTTTTTATAAAACACCGCCGTGCCTTCCATAAAGCAGAAGGGAAAGACCAGCAGATCGGTGGCGGTTTCTGCTTCCAGGTCGTACCAGCAAAAGGGCGATGCCACAGAAGCACGAAAGCCGTTGTCATCCGCATAGCCCATGGAAAAATCAAAGAGGATGCCTGCTTTCAGCAGGTTACGGTAGGTTTCCGGAAACGATAATTTTAGGAAATGCTGGCGCGAGGCATTGATAGCGGTACCGGTAACGGAAGACAGGAGCTCTTTTTCCTTTTTTAAAACAGAGAGCGCACTATTGCTGTGCCAGGAGGGATGCAGGCCAATGGGATAGCGGATCGCATGATCTGCAATCAGGGCCTTCATGGCCTCAGCATACGGGGAAATATTTTTATCATATCTGTTGGTGTGTTCCCCGACCAGGAAAAAATAATAAGGCTTCAGCTGGTATTTTTCATGCAGCCCGTTTAACCAGCTAAACTGATCGAAGGGATCTTTTTCTTTTCCGGTTAATACCTTAAAGCGCTTGCTGAAAGCTGAAAACTGAAGGCTGACTGCTTCTTTTATAAAATTAAGTCCGTTCCTCCAGATGCCTTTATTCCGGTAGCTCCAGGCCATATCAATATCATAAGTCGGTAAAAACTGAAACGTTGTTTCCCTAAACGACGTGCCCGGAGACAGCAGCAGGAGTTGTTGTTTTAGCAACAGCGTCCAATGATTGATCAGCGGCGTTTTCAAAAAGCCGTTTTTGTGCGCCAGGGATGCTGTGGCCGGAAATCTTCCATACTGGTCTTTTTCAAAAGGCAGGTATTCCTCATAACGGCTCAGCAAATAAAAAGCCGCAGCAAACAGGTCAAAACCCAACGTACCACCCGTTTGAAAAAAAACGGGCAGCCCGTTTAATTGTGTAACGTTTACCGGCTGTTGCTGAATACCTGTTTGAGATAGCAGGCCCTGTGGTATAATGTGCAGGCATTGCGTATCCAGGACCTCCGTGGAGTAATTGATCCGCGCACCCTGCTCTGTAAGAAACGCCTGGGCGTCAGTTGTAAGCTGCCATTCCGGTGTGCCCAGCTCTTTTGAAAAGAACCGGGTAATATACTGCAACCTTGGGGTGATATGCGCGCTGTATACCAACATGGTTACTCAAAAATAAGATGAATATTGCAGGTTTTGTTTATACCACGGATCGTGTGGGTTTTACAGGATTTGCATTGTCTGGCAATTATTGGAAATTGGGCGACTCAGGTGTGACTGTTGGGACATGGAGTTGCGCATTAAATAAGTATGCTCAGCCTGGTTTTGTAAAGGCCGTTGGCCTGACCCTGTTTGTAACTCCGGAATTTATTCCGGGAGGCAGCGGATACTGTGGAGCGGGGGAGTACCATAGGCACGGCTCATATAAGGCAGCCTGTTGCTTCCATATGCACTGAAGCACAAGTGTGCGACGCAACGCAGCTGCCACCTGCACTGCAGCCGGGACAAAAAAAGACGCTGGGATGCCGGAGTGTACCAACTTACAGGTTTCCCTGTTTCTTCCGCTCTTCCCACTGCTCGTTAAACGATTTCTTGGGAAATTGAAGCTTGCTGTGGTTTTGGGTCCAGGAACCGGCTACCATATTGATGAAGGTGCTTTTGAAATTGCCGTTGACCATATTGACCATGCTGCGTTTGAGCATGGCCATCTTCCACATTTTCCAGGAAAATTTTTCTGCCAGCGGTGCATAGCCTTCTTCCACCGCCTCGTACCGGTTTTCCAGCAACAGCTCATGCAGGTTGATCTTTACCGCACACACTTCAGTACAATTGCCGCAGAGCGAGGAGGCATGGCTAAGGTGTTTCCATTCCTTCATTTCTTTTAACTGCGGCGTAATCACCGAACCGATGGGGCCGCTATAAGTAGTATTGTAGGTATGCCCGCCAATATTTTTGTAAACCGGACAGGCATTGAGGCAGGCACCGCAGCGGATGCAGTACAGGGCTTCGCGTGCCTTTTCATTCGCCAGCATTTTGCTGCGGCCGTTATCCAGCAGGATCACATACATTTCTTCCGGACCGTCTACTTCATTTTGCTGCCGCGGACCGGTTACAATGGTACTGTAGGAGGTAATGCGCTGGCCGGTACCAAAGCTGCTGAGCAATGGCCAGAACAATGCCAGGTCCGTCATGGAAGGAATTACTTTTTCGATGCCCGCCACCACGATATGCGTTTTGGGCATGGAACAGCTGAGTCGCGCATTGCCTTCATTTTCGGTAATGGCAATGCCGCCGATATCCGCAATAATAAAATTAGCACCGGTAACGCCTACTTCTGCCTCTGCATATTTCTGACGCAGTTTTTCACGGGCCGTAAGGGTGAGCTTTTCCGCACTGTCGTTGGGATCGGTGCCCAGTTTTTCTGCAAACAGTTCGGCAATCTGCTCCCGGCTTTTGTGCATGGCGGGTGTAACAATATGATAGGGTGGTTCTCCCGCCAGTTGCTGGATGTATTCACCCAGGTCGGTTTCCACACTTTCAATGCCGTGTTTGGCCAGGTTGTCGTTCAGGTGCAGTTCTTCCGTAACCATGCTTTTGCTCTTCACCAGCGTTTTACAATTCTTTTGCTGGCAGATCTCCAGGATCACTTCATTGGCATGCCGGGCATCTTCACACCAGATCACTTTGGCGCCCCGCTTGGTGATATTGGCTTCAAAATTTTCAAGGGTCTGGTCCAGTACCTCAATGGCTTTCCATTTTAAATTCTTGGCCCGCTCCCTGGCCAGGTTAAGGTCGGCAAACTGTGCCTGCCCGCCCGGTACCGCCGCATTGTACCGGGATATGTTGAAATTGATCACCTTCCGGTGCTCACGGTCGTAGGCCTTATCCTTGCTTTTCTTTTGAAATTGAGATGATGTGTGCGACATGGGACAAATTTAGCCAAATGCGGTGAATTTACCTTCTTTTGAACCGCAAGGGGCGGAAGGGCTTTCGCGCGGTTCGCAAGGAAGGCATTAAGATTTGTAGGGTGCTCATTGCGCCCATTGCGGATGCTTCGTGTACGTTGCGGTTAACGTATAAACAGTAGGGAGCACACCCTAAACCTGGGTCCATAGTGGTATCGTTGCGCGATGAATCTTTAGCTTTCTGTTACCGCAGTAATGTCTCCAAAAATGCGTGAAATTTTTTATTACTGAAATCGGCTGCTCCTTCATGCCGGTATACGATGGCTCCTGTTTTATCCAGCACAAGCGTGGTGGGCAGGGTTCCGCCGTACCAGGAAGCCGGTACCGTTCCCCGGAAGCTTGCCACCGGCAGATCGAGTTGCTTTTTCTTTATAAAATCCGTTGCCTTTGGCAGGTCTTGGTCCGCATCTACCAGCAGGAAAACTATATTGGGGTTGTTTTTAAAAGCGTTATAGAGCTCATGGATCGCCGGCATCTCCGCAATGCAGGGCGGGCACCAGGTTGCCCAGAAATTGATGAATACTACTTTCCCTTTTAGAGATTCCGGGGTATGTATGTGGCCACCCGCTGTCATAAATTGTACGGATGCCGTGGCAGTTTCAGGCGGCAGGGTTTTGGTTGTTTCTACCCGCGGCTGGAAGAATCCCACTTTCATCAACCCGCGAATGATCACTGCTTTGAATTCGGGGAATATAAAGAGTGCCAGTACAAAAGCAAAAAGGCCTGCAGTGATCAGGTTTTGTACGGTTTTTTTAGACATATACTACTGTTATAACCTGCAATCTCCGGAATCTTTTTGATCAGCAGGATTTTAAAAATAATAAATGTTTGCCAACCGACCCACAGCCAGTATTTTTGAGGTTTACGCGTATAAATATTTCATATATGTATCGTTGCCATCTTTTACTGGCTTTAAGCTGTCTCCTTTTTTCGCTTCCCGGGCTACGGGCACAATCGTCTGGTTCATCAACGGAAATAAAACAATTTGCAGTACTTGCTAATAAAGCATATGCAGAGCCCTTCGCGCCCGGCGATCCGGGTGTTTCCATTCCCGTTGGCTACCCCGAAAGCAAGGGTAGTATCAGCCGTTGGCGGAATAAAGACAAACGCGTTTCGTGGATCGTTTATCAAAAACCGGGGCAGTACGATTTATATTTTGATAATCAGGTTACCGCCGGTAAAAAACTGCGCTTTAAACTGGATGTGAGCAGCACCTACCCGAAACCGGAGCTGAAGCCCGTAAGCCGCGATCTGGTGTTTAACGGAACGGGTGAAAAGGATACTTTACACAGCATACATATTCAGATCCCCACTGAGGGCTATTATAAATACACGCTGACGCCGGTAACGGATCCGGAGGAAGCCATTACCATTACAACACTATTGTTCCGGACGGCCACACCGGATGGCTGGGTGAATTTTATCAACTACCAGTCAACACCATCGGTACACCTGTCATTCAGTACTACGGAACCAACTACAAAATCCTATAACTGGTTGTACGAAGAAATCCTGGTTCCGGAGGGCCAGGATCCGTTGTATACCTATTACATGTCGCTGGGCTTTTACCGCGGATACCTGGGTATACAAACCAATACACCCACGGAGCGGAGGGTTTTGTTTTCTGTTTGGGACAGTAAAGATGCCGAAAAGGATTCCAGCATTACAAAGGCCGATTTTGTAAGCCTGGTGGATAAAGACCCGGCTACAACGGTTAAGTCGTTTGGGGGTGAAGGAACCGGGGGGCAATCTTTTGTAACGGGTGCTAACTGGAAAACGGGTAAGCCGGTTCAGTTTTTAATGAACGTATTGCCACAGGAAAATAACTCCGTAGTGCTTTCGGCATGGTACCAGGTTGCAAACGAGGGCTGGCATTACATCGCCTCCTGGCGGGCGCCTCATGAGAAACGCTTTTTCGACGGCTTTTATTCCTTTCTTGAAAACTATGGCTATACCAATGGTCAATTACGCCGGGAAGCTTATTATTACAATGCCTGGGGAGTGGAGGCTGCTTCCGGTAAATGGATCAACTTTAACAAGGTACGCTTTTCAAATACCGATGGTAAAACCGGCCAGCGGGTAGACTATGAGCAGGGTGTATCCTCAAAATATCCGGATCGCTTTTACATGGCTGCAGGTGGTTATACGCCAACGCTGAAAACGAAGAACGAAATGCCGGTATTGAAAACCCCGCCATCCCTGGATTTTAAAAAATTTGAAGCAAGAGTAACCGAAGCGCTTAAAAATGAAGGGCGCCCGGGTACTCAAAAATAATATGCCTGGTAATTGAAAGGAGCAATAGCTGATCTGATCAAAAGAACAGGAACAGCGGGTACGCCGGGCATGGACAATACTCGATCAGTGCATTATTTCATTTTTCCCATCAGTGCTTTCAATTGTTGAAAAGCCTGCTTTTCCAGTGCGGATATTTCAATCAGCCGGTCGCCCATATTATCATAATCGGCCTGGGTATTTAGCCGGCCTTTGTAAATGCCGGAGGCCTGGATGGCGGCATCCCGCCATTTATCGCCGGCAGCAGTAAATTGTCTGGAAAGATCAAACAGCTCATCGGCCTTTAAGTAGGGATGTGCCTGCTGCAAAAAGGCACCGTAGATAAACCGGAAGCCACCGCCACCGGTACCGATCTCTTCCTGCATCCGCACCAGCTGGGCCAGGTAGCTGCGGGCTTTTTCATCACCCAGTTTGGTTTTCCATTTTTTGATCTGCCGGCCGGTATAGGCGATCCCACTCACTCCGCCAAACGATCCCGGAATATGCAGCATATCCCTGCAATTGCGTTTGATGCCCTTGATAATGCCCTGTTTCATTTGCTCGTCTGTGGGCTCCTTCAAATGATCGCCGGGGTAATACATCTGTCCGCGTGGCGCAAAAGCCCCTTTTGCAAAACGCACGCGTTCCAGCTCGTAGCTGTTCATGGTAACCAGTCCTTCCATAATAGGATCGCTGATGTAATAGTCGTCTCCTTTTTTATCTACAACGATCAGGTTATGCGCGTTGAAATGAAAGCGGTATTCTTTGGGAAAATAAGTCAGGTAAAAAACACCCACCTGGCAGGCCGTTGGTTTGCCGGCCAGCACACGCTCGTCCAGTTCCTGCATAGCTTTTTCATGCGACCGGAATTTTTTGCGGGTAACCGGAACGCCCAATGCGGTGCAGGTACGCTTAAAGATCAGGCCGGGCATGGTTCTGAAAGAAATAGCCGGTCCGCCATTCACTTTCATAAATGGCAGTTGTATATAAAACAGTCCGGATCCTATGCCAAAAGCCAGCGGCTCGGTAATTTTTGTAATACCGTAGTGACGCAGTAATGCGGTGGTAACGCCGTTCTCGCAATGGGCAGCCTGGAGATGTTTAAAGTTTGTATGTTGAAGTTCCAAGTTTTTTTTATTAGGAGTGAGAAGTGCAGAGTGAGAAGTCAATAGTGAGACGTTAATAGTCGATAGTTAATAGCGGGTAGGGGAGTATATCCTGCTGGTTACTTGCTGTTTTCTATTCACTTTGCTTAAAAGGATTTTTTAGTTCCGCTACGCTCACCTCAAAAAGGGCGGCGTATTTTTTCAGTTTGTCTTCCGATAGCTTCTGAAACCCGGAGGGCTTCAGGTGTTTTTTGATGGTCCATTTCCAGTAGCCGGTATAAGAGGCCAGGATGTTCAGGTCCATAATCCACTTTTCCATAAAATACAGGATAGGGCTGGCAGTGCCGGCCAGCACCTGCTGTTTGGCCGCTTCGATCTTTGCCTCCACATCATGCCAGGCCACATTTAATGCCTCGGTTTTTACATCCCAGCCGGTACTTTGTCCGGTGGAGTAATTCCCGTTTTCATCAACCACATAGGTAACTTCCCTGGCTATTTTGCCAAGGGCGCCGTTGTCCTGCGGTATTTCTTCTTTTTTCATATACTGAAAAAATTTTTAAGTGAGGCAAACTAATAAAAATTAGCGATATAATATTCGCTAAATCGGGTGATAAAAACCGCGAGATTTTGCGGGATTCTCGCGGTTTTTACACGTCGGAAACAAAAAAGTGAAAAACAAACCGTTCTTCACTTTTGATTTTTAATGATTTCAAGATCCTACACCGCTGTCAGCAACGCATACATATAGCTGAACCGCGAGCTTTCCGGCACCAGCAGGAATACCTTATCGCCTTTTTTCAGCTGACCGCTGTTAAACAGTTCATCCACCATAAAGTATACAGATGCGGCGCCCACATTACCTACCCGGCTCAGGTTTACAAACCATTTTTCGTAAGGAATATGATGACCCAGTTTAATATGCTCGTCGTAAATTTTGTCTTTAAAGAAGTTGCTGCTCATATGCGGCAGGTACCAGGTAATATCATCCGGGTTCAGTCCGCGGCGCTCAAACAGTTCCGGCAGGATCTTTCCACCCAGCGGTACAATATTCGGGCTCAGTAATTTCACATCCTGTTTAATGCTCAGGATCGATTTTTCATTCAGCTCTTCATGATTAAATTCCAGGAAGCTTTTTAAGTGCCCGTCTTCCTGCTTTTCAGCCCCCATATACATGCAGGCTTCCATATAATCGGCATAGGAAATGCCTTCCATCCACTCAATCTTCAGGCTTAAACCTTCTTCGTTCTTTTTATTGGAAATTAAAAATGCAGAAGCGCCGTCCGACAGCATCCAGCGTAAGAATTCCTTATCAAAGCTGATGTAGGGGTTTTCTTCCAGGGCTTCCAGTTTATGCACTTCATCTTCAAACTGGTTGGCCACCAACGAAGCGGAAAACCGCTCAGATCCGGTAGCAACGGCCGTAGCGGCATCACCGGTTTTTACCGACATATATGCATATTTCAATGCGTGCATGCCTGCACAGCATACGCCGGCCGGGGATACCACTTCAATGGAACCCAGCTCCGGCAACCATCCATGCACCATCACGGCATGTGAAGGCATCATCTGGTCCGGCGACGAGGTGCCGCAGGAAAGTACATCCACCTGTTTCATGCCTTCCCGGTCCTGCTTAAACAATTCCTTAATGGCCTCTGCCGTTAACTGGGCATTGGTATGCGTGATCTTTCCACCTTTTTCCAGCGCATAATAGCGGTTGGTAATGGCGTTGTTTCTCAAAACAATTCGTCTGGATTTGGATGGTTTTCCATTAATATAGCCCAGGTATTCCTCCATTTCGTCGTTCGATACCGGGTTGTTGGGGAAATAATGAGCAGTACGGTTAATATAAACGTCGTTCAGATTCATAATGTTTTTTAATCATTTATTTTTTATGGGCCCGGCTGCAGAAACACCTTTCAGCTTCCTTGCGTCGCACCCTTCAACTATAGTGCTGTTATTGATCAATGAGCGATTAAATCTTTTCCCTCCATTCCACACCTGCGTAGTAGTCCATTTGCCGCCGGACCTTCCGTTGGCTGAACGGGCGCACCAGGATCAAATCTACTAATAAAATAATAGGAGATGCAATCAGCAATGCTACCGCAAGATAATATTTATAGGCTACAAGTATTTTTTTTCTGTTTTGGGGGTGTTTATTAATAATAGCGACCCATTTTTTGAATATTTTCCCGGCTTTGCGCTCAATGTACATCAGGGAATATTTGACCTCCACCGCTTTTTGACCTACCAGTTCCGGCTGCAATCCCTGCCAGTTGCCGGATTGCAGATAGCGGTTTACGGTGGCTCCAAAAACAGCCGCGTGAACAATGTCTTCCTGCGCCACACCCGGCTTGGGAAAAATACCCCATTTACGGTCTTTTCTGCCCGTGCCCAGCCAGTGAAAAATGGTAAAATAGCTGAGGTGGTTCAGGTGCCGGTCAAACAACGCAATATTGCCTACCAGTTGGGCCCCGGCTTCCTGGAGTAATTTCTTGTTCTTTTCCTGGGCGTTGATCCACATGTTGCGGCAACCGCAAATGGTGATCAAAGGCGTGTCTTTTATCAATGCCTTGAATGCGGCATCCTGTAAAATGGAATTGGTCGGGATGCTGGGCGACAGGTTCCAGGGTTGCCAGGCCAGCACCACCAGGTCGTATTGCTGCCGGGGCACCGACCAGGGTTTCAGCGCTGTGGGGATCACATCCACCGATTCCGGAACCGTATCGAAAAATGCAGGAATACTCCAGGGAAAGGGAAACGAATGCTGTGTTTGCACCTGCAAAAAATCGACCGAAACACCGTCCGCAAGCAACGGCTGCAAAAAAGAATCCAGGATCTCCTTTGTTTGCCCGGATTGTGTAAAATAAACCGCTAATACATGCTTGCTCATACACCTGAAATTATAAAAGGCCCGACAGTGATTTTGATTTCTTGCTGTAACTTTTTACGCTTTGCTGGGTAACAGCGGGCAGCGAGGCAAACTGATCCCGGATCATTTTGCTGTCTTCCGTAATGTTTTTGGAATATCCCAATGATTTGGGGGCATTTTCCTGGATCATTAAACGCAGGAAACGGTATTCCGCCTCTTTGGGGTTGGCTTTAATAACCGATTCCAGTTTTTTATGCCCCTGCTTAAAAATGGACAGCTTTTTGGCAGGTACGGTAACCAGTCCTGCCTTCCGCATTTCAAGCGCGCCAATAAAAGCCGGGGCTTCGGCAGCCGTGGTATAATCAGCTACCTGGCTGATCTGTGCATCAATGGTCTTGACCGAACTGCTGGCCAGCGCAGTATAAAATGCTGTCTTTGATTGCGCCGTAACAGTATTGATGGTCAGGAGCAAAAACCCGATCGTTCCAATAAATGTTAAAAACCGCTTCGTCATAAATAAAGTTTGCAAAAGTAACGGATTATTTGAGAGTAAAGCCAGCTTTTACAGGGATTTCGTCGCCGGTTCGATACTTTCTATTTCTGTTGTCCTTTTAAGGATGAAATTAAAGAAACCGTAGTTGTTTGATGTATTTTTTTAAATTGTTAAAACTCCCGTAAACCGGCATTGAAAAAGTTGATTTTAAACAAGTTGCCTTGGAAAAACAGGATTTAAGTATCTTGCCGGTGTTTTGGAGGTGCATCGGCATCTGTTTCAAAGAAGGCCCCATCTTTTTTTAAATTCTTTAATGAAGCATCCTCCTGCCTGATAAGAAAATCTTAAAATCCGTCATTTTTTTTAAACTTATCAAAATATGACCATTATTATTCAAAAATGAGTTACTTTTGGTGCCCCATATGAGGTGTATGGGAATTAATTTTTTTTGTTAAAGCCTTAAATTTCTATTTAAAATGGCAGCTAAGATTAGATTGCAAAGACATGGGTCAAAGAAGAGACCCTTCTACTTTATCGTAGTAGCGGACGCTAGAAGCCCCCGTGATGGTAAATTCATCCAAAAATTAGGTACGTACAACCCTCTGACTATTCCTGCTACAATTGAACTGGATCGTCAGAAAGCACTGGAATGGCTGAATAAAGGAGCTACTCCTACAGACACCGTGCGTCGTATTTTAAGTTTTAAAGGTGTATTATACCTGAAACACTTATTACGTGGTGTAAAACTGGGACTGTTTGATGAAGCTGCTGCGATGCAGAAATTCACCGCCTGGAGTGCAGAGCATGACGAGCAAATTAAAAAACGTACTGCAAAAGCGATTGAAGAAAGAAAAGCTAAACGCAGAGTGGCCAGCGCTGCTCCGCGCAGAACTGCTGCTCCTGAAGCAAACGCTGAAGGCAACGGAGAATAATAGTAGAAAAATGATTCTTAAAATAAAAAGCGGCTCCGGGCCGCTTTTTATTTATTCGACAACCGGGTATAACAGTGAAACAGGAAGACTATATCAGCATTGGAAAAATTGCGGGTGTTTACGGGCTTAAAGGAGAGGTGATCCTCCAGCATGCGTTGGGTGATACATCGTTTGACGGCCTGCAGCAGCTGTTTATTAAAGACGCCACAGGAAGCTTCTTACCCTGGTTTGTGGAAGGCGTGCGCAAAAAAAATGAAGAAGAAGCTTATCTGAAACTGGAGGAAGTACAAACACCCGAAGCGGCAAAACCGCTGTTGCGTAAAGAAGTATGGTTCAGTGGGGCCGACTTTAAACGCTATGCCAGCAAAAAAGCACCCATCAGCCTCCTGGGCTACACGGTAAAAGATGGAAAGCAGGTATTGGGCGTTATCCAGGAAATCATTGAACAGCCGCACCAGGTGCTTTGCCGGCTAACGGTGCGGGGCAAAGAAGTGCTGATTCCGCTGCATGAGGAAAGCCTGAAAAAGGTAGACCATCAGTACCGCAATATCACCGTAAAACTGCCGGACGGGCTGCTGGAGATTTACCTTGGTTAAAAACCGGCGACCACCTTTGCAAGCCGCGCATACCCTTCCTCATTGGGATGCAGACCGTCTGTAAATAAGGTTTCATTAATTTTTCCGGAGGGCAGCAACAACTGTTTCCCCGGGTCGGCAAAGATGAACCGGCCTTTTTTGGCAACGGCCTGTAACTGTTTATTGAGGGATGCGATCCGGGCTTCCGTATTTCGTCTTGGAAAAATACCCACCAGTTTTATGTTCGCCTGTGGCTGCCGCTGCCGGATCTGCTGCAGCAAAAAATCCAGACCGCTCACAATATCGGCATCCGTATTGCCTCCGATATTATTGGTGCCAATCATCAGCACGATGTTCTTTGCCGTATAGCCATCCAGTTCTCCATGATACACCCGCCACAACACATTTTCAATACGGTCCCAGCCAAAGCCCATATTCCGGAAATTGCTTAGGTACTGGTTCCAGCTTTTTTCGCCTCTTGCAATATGGGCCCTGGGTTCACCGCCCCAGTAATGGGTAATGGAGTTACCGATGATGACCTGTACCGGTGGCTGGTCCTGGTTTAACAGCAGCTCCTGCGCGTGTCTTTTTTTCCATTCATATCCACCGGCTTCCCTGCGCTGGCTTACCGGCCTGGTGGTTCCGGTTTTTCCTTCGGGCATTTTCAGCAGGGTACGCAGCACCGGTTCGTACGCATCTGCATAGGCCTGCATGCCCAGGTCGTTAGGATGCACATAGTCTACCGTACCATCTGCCGGAAACCGGATGGAATCCCGTGTAAGATAGTACAGGTCCCGCACTCCCTGCTTTTTCAGTTCGGTGTAAGCTTTCCACTGTGTGGCATTCAGCCGCTGCCATACCGCCGCCCGCGTAGAATCGGTTTGATCGTTGAAATACCCGATATGATCTGTAAGCAGGATAGGGGCTTTATGATTTTTACGGATGGCTTTTACACCGTAAAGCACCCGGTCATATACTTCCTCCTGCGACAGCGCTCCCATATTGGGGAGGCAGTCAAACACATAAGCGGCGGCCTCCTGCTCATTGATCAGGTCTACCACGGCTTTTTCAAACGGGCCGTTCCCGGAAAATGCAAGATTGACCACCGGGTAATCGAGCTTGCGTGATAGGATATTCGTCCAGCCCATGGCCGGCCGGGATGCACATCCGCCCTGGGCGATGGAGGTTCCGTAAACAATTACCGGTTTTTCCTTTAACACGGGAATGAACTCGAAGTACGCTGCCTCGGGTACGCCGATTTCCATCCATTTTACGCTATTATAAAGCGGCAGGAACAGCCGGTATTCAAATCCTTTTTTATGATAACGGCTGGGGAAAAGATGCTGATACTGGTACCGTACCGTGTCGGAAAAGTCATAGGAACCCCAGGCCCGTTTCCAGTTGCCGTCTTCATCAATAGCATAGAGGTCTACACCCGAAACACCTGTAGCGGGCATATGATTCATGGCAAAGGGGCCGGCTACGCTGTAACGGATTGTGATTTCCGGTGCATTGGTATAAAAATGAATGCTGAGGCCTGCCGCATTTTTTGAAAGATTCCACACGGCCTTACGTACCCCTTTCTCGGCCCGTTCCGGTAAGCGGGTAAACGACCTGCCGATCTCGTTCGTCCAGCCCTGGTTCTGGATCACCGCTGCTTCCGCCTTCAGCGGGTTGTACCAGCGGGTTTGGGCTTGCAGGCCGGTAATAGACAGGAGCAGCAAAAACGCAACTGTAAATTGTATCTGTTTCATGTATGAAAATGGATTATATGCAGCAATGATCATTCTTATTCGGAGCGGCATCGGTCATAAAGATAAATCCGGCCGGCGAAACTAAAAAGTTTGACTACCTTGCAGCAGTTTTTAACAGCGCTCTGAAATAACCACTATGAAGAAAACAGATTTGATCGCACAGCATTTGAACGATGTACACCTGGGAAATAACTGGACCAGCGTAGCCATTACCGATACCATTCGCGATATTGACTGGAAGGAAGCATTTGCACCGGTGCCATTTTCACCCAATACCATCGCCTCGTTACTCAACCATATAGCCTACTGGAACGGGATCGTGGCGGAACGGGGCAGGGGAATTGTACCGGAAATAGCCGGGCATAACGGGTTTGCCATAAAAGAAGCCTCGCCGGAATACTGGGAGGCATTGAAGAACGGATTGTTCCGGTCGGCAGAAGCACTGGCGGAGGTGATCCGCAGGTTTGACGAAGATAAACTGGAGGCGCTCATATTGCCCGGGCATTCCAGCGCCTATAAAAATTTTCAGGGACAGGTGGAGCATGTACATTACCACCTGGGGCAGATCCTGATGATCAAAAAATACCTGCGGTACGCCGGTTAAAAATCTCTGCAGGTTGCCAGGATCTTTATATCTTTTACTTCCTTCCAATCTGCTACCCGGACCGTATCTCCCTTGCAGGTTAAACCGTATTCGGGTGGCGCCACGCTGCAGGCAGTGCAGCTGATACTGGTATAATAGAGCACGGTACCTCTGTAAACACCTTTTCCAAGATAATGGTTGAATTCGGGACTGCAGCTGGATAATGGCATCCATGCATTACGGACCTTTACGATCCAGTCCTGGTCGCAGTTTTTGGTGCCGCTCTTGTGGCAGGCAGATAATAAACTAAACGCCGTTAAGGCGCTTATCAGCAAATAGAACCTGGAGCTCATATGACATCATTTGAAATGTATAACGAAAAGAAAACAGGCCTTGCAACAGAACGGTAAATAAAATATATGTGTAGTGGAGTCTGGTTTTTAACTTTGAGGAAGTGACAGACCAGAAATCATATATCGTTCATTTTGATCTTGACTCATTTTTTGTGGCGGTAGAGATCCTGCTGAACCCGGCATTGAAGGGGAAGGCCGTAATTGTAGGCGGCTCGGCCAACCGGGGTGTGGTATCTACCTGCAGCTATGAGGCCCGCAAATACGGGGTGCATTCTGCAATGCCGATGCAACGCGCTATGCGGCTTTGTCCGCATGCCATAGTGCTGAAAGGCAACTACGAAAAATACGGGTACTATTCAAAACTGGTTACAGACATCATTGCATCAAAAGTGCCCCTGTATCAGAAGGCTTCCATCGATGAGTTTTATTGTGATCTTACGGGTATGGACCGGTTCTTTGGCGTAAGCCAGTATGCGCGCCAGTTGCGGGAATACATCATTAAGGAAACCAGCCTGCCCATTTCCTGTGGATTATCGTCTGCAAAATTTATCAGCAAAATGGCCACCAACGAAGCCAAACCCAATGGCTTTTTAGAGATCCCACACGGAAAGGAAAAGGCGTTTTTATGGCCGCTGGGTATTGAAAAGATCAATGGCGTGGGCAAGCAAACAGAGTTGCGGCTCCGGAAGCTGGGGCTACACACCATTAAAGACATTGCGCTTACTCCCAAAGATCTTCTCATAAGCCAATTGGGTAAATGGGGTGAAGATCTTTGGCTCAAATCCCAGGGTATTGGCAGCGGGGAAGTAGAGGGCCGCTGGGATCAGAAAAGCATGAGCCATGAAACCACCTTTCATGAGAATCAAACGGACGTAGAATTCCTGCATAAAAAACTGATTGCACTTACGGAGCGGAATGCCTACGACCTGCGGCAGGATAATAAGCTAACCGGCTGTATTACCGTAAAGATCCGGTACAGCGATTTTGAAACCACCAACAGGCAGGAGTCGATGGCATACACGGCCCTCGACGATGAACTGATTGAAAAAGCAAAAGCGATCTTTGATAAGTTTTACCAGAAAGGCCGCCCGGTGCGCCTTATCGGCGTGCGTTTCAGCCAGTTGGCAGATGATGGCATGCAGATGGATTTGTTCAACCGCCAGGATGAAAAGCTTAACTTATACAAAGCGGTAGATGCCATCAAGAACCGGTTTGGAAAAGAGGCCGTTTCCAAAGCCGTTACCCGGAAGGCGCCGTCTGCGGATAAAAAATGATTTTATTCCGGGGATTCTTTTCCTTTTAACAGCTTTACCCTATATTTGCGCCCGGCAGGTCTCATACGGCCAGCTCCTACTGAATCTCCCCAGGGTCGGAAGACAGCAAGGATAGGTGGTTGTAGCGGCGCGATGTGAGTAGCCTGCCTTTTTTTTCTCTCTCTAATTTACCTAATTTTACAACTGGTTTTTGAATTTGATTTCAATGTTACAATTGAAATCTTGCGGCCTATACGGATAGCAAGGAGTATTTATTTTTTAATATAAAATCAGTTTGCAATGAAGTTTTTTATTGATACAGCCAACCTGGACCAGATCAAAGAAGCCAATGAACTGGGGATCCTGGATGGGGTAACCACCAATCCCTCCCTGATGGCCAAAGAAGGAATTAAAGGACACGATGCTATAATGAAGCACTATAAGGATATCTGCGAAATGGTGGATGGCGACATTAGTGCAGAAGTAGTAAGCACGGAGTTCAACGATATTATAGAGGAAGGAAAAAAGCTGGCCGCCATTCATCCGAACATCGTGGTAAAAGTGCCCATGATTAAAGATGGCGTAAAAGCAATCAAATGGTTTACAGACAACGGTATTAAAACCAACTGTACGCTGGTATTTAATGCAGGACAGGCTATTTTATGTGCCAAGGCCGGGGCAAAATATGTATCTCCGTTTGTGGGCCGTATTGATGATACCGGCTGGGACGGCGTACAGCTGGTAGAACAGATCGTTCACATTTATAATATTCAGGGGCTGAAGACCCAGGTATTGGCGGCTTCCATGCGTAACTCCAACCATATTGTACGTTGTGCAGAAGTAGGCGCCCACGTGGTTACCAGTCCGCTGGATGCCATTCTCGGGTTGCTCAAACACCCGCTTACCGATAGCGGATTGGCGAAATTTTTAGATGATGCAAAGAAGCTTCAATAAATTCGCGAAAAATAATATTCGCAATTGAATACAGCTTCCTTTATTGCACACCGGATTGCCTTTAATAAACAGCGTTCTTTTTCACGGTTTATTATCCGGTTGTCCATTGTTGCTACTGCGATCAGCGTGGCCGTAATGATCATTACCCTGGCATTTGCCAACGGTTTTCAGCAAAAGGTGAGCGAAAAAGTATTTAGTTTTTGGGGCCATATCCGTATCCAGGAGATGGCCCCTTATCAATATGTGGTATCGGAAGAAATACCCATCAATGCCAACCCCGCGCTTGTTGCCCAGATAAGAAAGCATCCGCAGGTAAGTACCGTTCAGCCATTTGCCACCCGTTATGCCATCATAAAAACCAAGGACGACCTGGAAGGCGTGTTGGTGAAAGGGGTGGACAGCACCTATAACTTCGGTAACCTGCAATCCTTTATGCAACGCGGCCGGCCTCCCCGGTTTACAGACTCTACCTATGCCCGGGAAATCATGATATCGGAATATACGGCCCGGCAAATGAAGCTGGACACCGGTAGCCGGGTACTGATCTATTTTATCCGCCCGGATAATTCGCTGCGGCCAGACCGGTTAACGATTACCGGTATCTATAAAACCGGGATCGAAGAATACGATAAAACATTTGCCATTGGTGATATTAAACTGATCCGCCGGCTCAATGACTGGGAGCCGGACCAGATCGGCGGCTACGAGATCTTTTTAAAGGACTACAAAAAAATCGGTATAGTATCCGATCAGCTAACCGCCCTGCCGCAGATGCCGGAAGAATGGGATGCCCAGGATATCAAGAATTTTGCACCCAATATTTTCGACTGGCTGAACATGCAGGATGTAACACGGAACCTGCTCATCGCCATCATGATTGTTGTAGCGGTGATTAACCTGGTAACCTGCCTGATCATACTGGTACTGGAGCGCATGCGCATGATCGGTGTATTAAAGGCGGTGGGTGCTACAGACTGGACGGTTCAAAAGATCTTCCTGCAGCATAGCTTATTGATTACCCTGACGGGTATTATTGCCGGGGCTGCCGGGGCCCTGGGCCTATTGTATATGCAGGTAAAGACCGGTTTTATCAAACTGGATGAAACTGCCTATTATCTCAGCCAGGCGGCTGTTAAAATTTCATTGTGGGAAGTGCTGGCCATCTGTTCCGGTACATTCCTCGTATGCCTGCTGGTGCTGATGATTCCCACTTATATTGTTAAAAAAGTGCAGGTAGTAAAAGCCATTCATTTTAGATAGGCGGGCGTTTAAAGTTTCAGGTTTAAGGTGCAACGTTGGGATTCCGTTTAAAGCCTGATGGGATGCTACTTTCTCAAATCCCGCGTATCAACGCTGATTGCTGAAGGCTCAAATCTGATTGCTACCTCAAATATGCCAGCAGAATACCCGTTGCCACTGCCGCGTTCAATGATTCCGCAGCCCCGATCCGTTCGATGGTGATTTTATGGGTAAGATACGCCGCCACCTCCGGGCAAATGCCTTTTGATTCATTACCAATGATCAAAATGCCGCCGGCAGCTTCCCGGTTTTTATCCAGAGGCTGTCCGTTTAACACAGCGCCGTAAACTGCTACATCGCGTTGATCCGCCAGCCATCCGGGCAGGTCGGTATACGCTATGGGTATGCGAAACAGGCTGCCCATGGTGGCCTGCACCACCTTGCTGTTATAAACATCGGCACAGTCCCTGCTGCATACAATACCCGGTACGCCAAACCAGTCGGCCGTCCGGATGATCGTACCCAGGTTTCCCGGATCCTGTATGCCGTCCAGTGCCAGCACCAGTCCGGGTTTGTGCTGCCAGCGGGTATGATCAACGTCTTTTTTCTCAATAAGCGCCACTGTTCCGTTCGGTGTTTTAAGCTGAGAAAGCTTCTCCAGTTCAAAAGGCGCAACCGCTATCATTTCCACTTCCGGGTGCCTGGGCTGGTATTGCTGTACCCATTCTGCCAGCGCCCAAACTTTTTTAACAGTGATACCCGGCGTATTCAGCGCCTCATCCACTATTTTTGGACCCTCAGCCAGGTAACAGTTTTCTGTATCCCTGAATTTTTTTTGGAATAAACTTTGAATATATTTGATTTCAGATTTACTAAGCATCTTATTGAACATTTAAACCATATAATCCTGGTAAAATCATTCAAAAATACATTTCTTCCCTTTGCCTGCGTTTTTACGTTACTGTTTTTATCTTCCTGTAACGTTTTTACCGTAGTAAAGAAATACCCGGAGGAAGTACCCTTTGTTTTTGAAACCCGGGTGAAGGTGGAAAATGCAACGAGCAAGGAGGAAAAAGAACGGTTGGAAGCGGGTCTTAATGAACAGCTGGACGATAGCATCCAGTCGCGGAAAGTTGATAAAGTGTTATGGTCCGTAATCAAAAATCCGCCCCGGCTGGATACCAGCCAGATCAGCAAGTCGATCCAGAATATGCACTACTACCTCAACGCGCAGGGCTATTTCCAGGACACAATCGGCTATGCCGTTGATGTGAAAAAGGTAGAACAGCAGCAACGGGCCTTTATTCAGTTTTTGGTATGGCCCAAACAGGTTACAAAGATCGATTCGCTGGCCTATGTACTTCAGAACGACAGTTTGCAGAAGGTAACGGATGACAACCGGAGAAATGCATTTATAAAAAAAGGCGATCCCTTCGCACAGGCGCCGATTTCCGCAGAAATGGACCGCCTCGTGGAGCTGTACCGCAATAACGGGTACCTCCGGTTTTCGCGCGGCCTGCTGTTTGGGTTATGGGATACACTGGATGTGGCACTGCTGCAACCTTCCCTCGATCCGCTGGATCAGGCATTGCAACTGGAGCGGCTCAAAAACAAACGGCTGAATCCTACGGCTAACCTGGAGATTCGCACAAGACCGATCGAAGACAGCGTTGCTATCCGGAAATATTTTGTGGGAAATTTTATAGTATATCCCAACAGCAGCGATACTTCCGGAGGCAACAGGAGCGAAACCGTACTGAAAAATGTAACCGTCATCCAGAACGGAAAAGCGTTCAAACCCAAAATATTTCCACCCAACATCTATCTTAAAAAAGGTGATCCCTACGATCAGCGCCGTTATATACGAACGCTGAACCGCTTTAATAATATCGGTTCCTGGCGGATGGTAGATATTGCGCAGTTGCCGCGCGATAACCAGGATACCGTGGACTTTGCCATCAAACTGCTGCCGGCGAAAAAATACAATTTTACCACCAACGTTGAAGGAAGCTTCAGCCAGAGCGTGCTTTCCGGCAACTTTGTAGGCCTCGGTTTCAGCCTGGGACTGCAAAACCGCAACTTCGCCCGGGCCGCCAACCTGATGAGCACCAACGTAAATTACCTGGTGGAACTCGGGCAGTTAACCGCGGGCGATATCATCCAGACGCAGCAATTCAGTGCTACCAATACGATCTCTTACCCCCGGTTTATTTTTCCGGGCATGAAAGGGTTTAAAGAAAACTTCCGTGGAAATTTCCGCTCCCTGTTTACACTAAGCGCTGCCAGCACGGAACGGCGCTATTTGTTCAACCTGACTTCCTTCAGCAGCGCCTGGGGCTATGAGTTTGGCTGGCGGGGCAGGGATTACAGCCGCAATAACCGGACCTTTAACCTTTCGGTGAAGATCCCCAACATCGAATACTCTTACCTCATCCGGCGCGACAGCCTGGATCGGATGATTGCCAAGAATCCTTCGATTAAAAATTTATTTTCTGACGGGCTGGTTACCTCGTCCATTGTAAAACTGATTATGCCCTGGGGTAGCATTAACGGACATAATAATAATGTGATCCGTGCAAATTTTGAAGAATCCGGCTTGTTAACCGGGTTGATCCGGAACCCGCTGTTTGATAAACATCTCTACCGTTTTATAAAACTGGATGTGGAATATGCGAAGTTGTATAAATGGACGAAGACCTCGCTGGTATTGCGGGGTTTTGCAGGGGCCGGATACGAACTGGAATCCACAGTGAATCCTGATAAGCGCGCGCAAATGCCCTTCTTTAAACAGTATTACAGCGGGGGACCAAACAGTATGCGTGCCTGGCAGCTGCGGAGGCTGGGCCCGGGCTCCGCTGTTAAGGCCTTTGAAGGAGAGTATAGTTTTCCCGATCGTTTTGGCGATATGCAGCTGGAGGGCAACATTGAATACCGGATACCCCTGTTTAAAATGGGCGGCATTCCCATAAACGGCGCCGTATTTACGGATGTGGGGAACGTATGGCTGCTGAAAAAGGATGCCGGTCAGCCGGATGAGATTTTTAAACTGGGCCGCCTGGGTACCGATCTGGCCATCGGCTCCGGTGCCGGTGTACGGGTAGACCTGGGCTTTTTTGTAATCCGGCTGGATTATGCCTATAAGGTAAAAGACCCCAGCCCGTCTCCTGATCATGCCTCCCTCCGGAATAAATTTTTTGCCTACCCGTTTATAAAAGGAAGCCAGCTGCAGATTGGTATTGGTTATCCGTTTATTTTTTAGGGAATTTGAAAATTTGAAAATGTGGAAATGTGAAAATGGAGATCCCGTTACTGTTCGGTGCTACGTATCCTGATGGAATACAGGGATCGGAAATGAGAAATCAGAGGCCATAAATCAGAACCTGGAGCTTAAACGTGAAACCTTTCCCCTTCGGGAAGGTAGAACTAACCAATGAAAAATGTGAAATGTAAAAGTGAAGATGTCGTTCCTGTAGTTATACTTCTGTAAAAGATCACAAGATCCGGGAATTGAGCGCCTCACATCAAGCGCAGAACGGATCCAACGTGAAACTTTAAACCCCATACCTCAGATTACTCTTCCCTCATCCCTTCCGTAAATGCATCTATAGTAAGCGCATCATCCACCAAAAAGTCGCCGATGCGGGTACGGCGCAAACTGCTGAGGTAGGCCCCGCAGCCCAGTGCCTGTCCGAAGTCGTGCGCCAGGCTCCGGATATAAGTGCCTGTAGAACAAACTACCTTAAACGAAATTTCCGGAAGGTGGGTAGCATCTATTTCAAAGCTGGAAATGGTTACGGGGCGGGGATCGAGCTTTACATCGATGCCCTTCCTTGCCAGTTCGTAAACCCGTTTCCCGTCTTTTTTGATAGCAGAATGAGCCGGAGGCACCTGCAAAATATCGCCGGTGAATTGATGAGTGGCGGCCTCCATATCAAAAATGGTCAGCTGATCATAGGGCTTAAAATCCGTTGGTTCGCTTTCAAGATCATAAGTAGGAGTTACTGCCCCGATGGTGAATGTACCGGTATATTCCTTTTCCTTTGCCATATAGGCATTGATCTGCTTGGTAAATTTTCCGGTGCAGATAATAAGCAGGCCGGTAGCCAACGGATCCAGCGTGCCTGCATGTCCCACTTTTTTGATCCGGACCAGGTTGCGCACTTTCCGTACCGCATCAAAGGAAGTCCACTCAAGCGGCTTGTCGATCAGCAACACAGCTCCTTCAGCAAAATCAATATGCTTTAAATCTTCTTTTTTCATCTGCGGCGAAAATAAGTAGTATCTGGTATTTTAAACCGGATTTCCGGATCCCGCCAAAACAGCGGTGTATGTGGAATCGTTGATCTGGTCAAAGATCGGAATAAGGAGTGGCTTTTAGGAAGGTAACATCAATATGGGATACATTCTCTTTGTATGCTTCCTGTGCATTCAGCTGTTTCCAGGCGCTATCCTTGCCGAAGTTTTTCCAGTTCTGACTACGGGCCTCCATATTGGCATGCGTGGTAAGATACATCAGGTTGGGCATGCGTTTACCGGCCAGTACTTCACCATAAAAAACCGCGTTGAAGCCCAGCCGCTTAAAGATCCCGATTTCGCCGCCCTCATTAAACATCTTTACTTTGCTGCGGAACCGTTTTTCAGAGCTGCTTTCATAACTGCGTAATTCGTAAACCCGTTGTGCTTTCGGGCCTTCCAGTTGAGGTACCTGCAATGCCGGTGCCATGGAAAAGGATTTTAAGAAAATAGTTTCGATGCGGTTATAAATGCCGGCTTTATTGGCACTATTATGATAGCTGGCCGCTGCCTGCAGGTAACTGCGGTCGCTTTGTAAGCGTTCATCAAGCTGCGTCCATTGCTGCAGCTCGCGGAAGGGCACCAGCACATAGATCTTCTTTTCTGTAGCTGTGTCATTTTCCAGTGCCTTAAACACACCGATCCGTTGCAGCTGCAGCCGGTGCAGCGCCGGCACAAGCGCATGCTGCAGATAGTCGTCCAACTGTTGTTCCTGTTGTGCACTGGTATAATAAAATACCTGTAACCGGTAATATTCTCTTGGCGATTTGGGAGCCTGTGCTACCGGCCGGCCGGCAATGAACAAGGAAAGCAGCAAAAAAGCAAACACACGTTTCATTGAATAAAAATTAAAGAACGCAAAGGTAACGGATGCGGCTGGTTTTCGCTTCTTTTCATCTGCGGCCGATTGCGTACTTTTGAAAAATGAATGTGCTTTCTGGTTTTGATGATACAATTGCGGCTATTGCAACACCTCCGGGTATAGGTGCCATAGGAGTGATACGGCTCAGTGGTAAAACCGCCATACCGGTAGCAGATGCGATTTTTAAAGGCAAAAAGCTGGAAGCGCAGCCAACCCATACGGTGCATTTCGGACATATCATTGCTCCGGAGGATGGCAGTCTGGTTGATGAGGTGGTTGTTACACTATTCAAAGGTCCTAAAAGTTATACGGGCGAAGACGTGGTAGAGATCAGCGGGCATGGCTCTCCATATATTCTGCAGAAGATCCTGGAAGCGGCCATCAGCGCCGGGGCCAGACTGGCAAAGGCCGGGGAATATACACAGCGGGCGTTTCTGAACGGAAAGCTGGACCTGACGCAGGCTGAAGCGGTCGCCGACCTGATCGCGGCCGACAGCCAGGCGCAGCAACAGGCAGCGCTGCAGCAACTGCGGGGTGGTTTTTCCGGCGACCTGGAAAAGCTGCGTGAGCAACTGATCAACTTTGCCGCACTTATTGAACTGGAACTGGATTTCAGCGATGAAGATGTGGAGTTTGCCGATCGGGAACAATTTCGCATATTGATCTCAAACCTCAGATCCCAGATCTCGAATCTCCTGCAATCCTTCCGGCTTGGCAATGTGATTAAAAATGGCGTCAGTGTAGCTATCATCGGTAAACCCAATGCGGGGAAAAGTACCCTGCTCAATGCATTGCTGAATGAAGAAAGGGCCATTGTAAGTGCTATTGCAGGAACCACCCGGGACACTATTGAGGAAACGCTGAATATTCAGGGCGTGTTGTTCCGGCTGATTGATACCGCCGGTATCCGGGAGCATACCACGGATCAGATTGAGAGCATTGGCATCGAGCGCAGCCGCAGGAACGCCGAAAAAGCAAGCCTGATCCTACACCTGGTGGATGTAACCGATCCGGATACATCCGGTATCGAGTGGCTCAAACCATTTGCCGGTAAAACGATTGAAGTGTTGAATAAGACGGACCAGGTGTCCGGATCTCAGCGCTCCAATCTCCAATCTGCAATCTCCATCAGTGCCAAGAAAAACACCGGTATCGAAGCGTTAAAGCAGCTCATGTATGAGCGCGCCGTGGGAGAAACCATCCATACAGAAAATACGATTGTAACCAACGCCCGTCATTTTGATGCCCTTTCCAGAATGATGGAGAGCCTGGAGGCCATTGAGGCCGGTATGCGTGCGGGTTTAACCGGCGACCTGCTGTCGATAGACATCCGCCGAACCCTGCATTATCTCGGAGAAATCACGGGTCAGGTAGAAGTAGACCGGGATATCCTGGGAACGATATTTGGTAAGTTTTGCATCGGAAAATAGGTATACTAAACAAAGCAGCAATTTGCGATTGTATGCAATAGTTTAAAACATATTGTATTGTTGATATTGGTTTTATTGTGTCAAATTATGGAGTTTTTTTTAATAAAACACTCGATTTAAATCTATAAATCGGCTAAGAACCATCTTTTGATCACTGGTAAGTTGTTTATAGTTAAGTTTTTAGGATAGTCGGATGTAAAATCTAATATGTACTATATTCTTTTAATGTTTTTAATATCTTTATAGGGGTTCGACGTTAACGTCAATAGGTTTGTTCCTTGATTTTTATTTTAAACTTTAATTCTATGAAATACTGGTTTGTCTTTTTGGCTTTGTCGGTTATTAATTTTATTTCCTGTTCGAAGAATACGATTAAAAGGTATGCAGGCAGTGAACAAGGGATGGCTAATACAACCCGAATAATGAATGTTGCGGACGATATCCCCCTTGTACTGGGTGTTGCCGCTACATCGAAGTATAACGGCTATGCAATAAACATTGCGCTAACAATAACAGGCGCCACGACAGAAATAAAAGGTACCGCTCAAATAACAGTAACAGGTGCTGGAACTCAAGTTACTTATACAACCAATCAAAAAAGCCTGGAATTGGATGCGATTCCTAATAAGCAATATAGCATATCGGTTATTTATTCATATCTTCAAAACAATGTTGTTAAAACTTGTTCGGCTCAGACTAATGTAACAACGACTTCTACTTCAGATGATGGTAGTGGTAATAAGCCAACTATTAGCGGCTGTCCACTTTCTGTACCTCTTGTTTTTCCTGATCCCACACAAGCGCCTATACCCCCAGATGCTGGCGCATATATTTTATATGACTGGCTGCCTCCTCCTGCCACAGGAGGGAATATTAATGTGATTTCACCACAAGAACCCAAAGTTTTAGGATCTGTTCAAATACGATATAGAAATTATGAGGTTGGAACAACTAGTGCGTGGATTTATTTACCGCTCCAAAATCTGTCGGATGGAGCCACAACAGTGGTACATTTTCCTATTAAGAACCTGGTTGGTGGGGCTGCATATGAGTTTCAAATAGGTGCAGATTGTGTAACAAATAAACAACCTACAGAATTCAGCTCTTCGTACTATACGACTGCTGGACCTGTGGAATAGCATCCGTAGGATAATGCATAGACCAGTAATACAGTTGTAAGTAAGCGGTCATATTAGCATCTACCTACGAGATGACCGGCAATGGGGTAGAATTTCCATTCAGTCGTCTTGTTAAAGCGCACACCGGTGTTTTAAGTAACCGCGATGTGAATAAAGGCGGGGTAATATTTCCCGGCTATTTGGCAAATACTGCAACCAAAGACACCATCTATACTTTTTACCGTAAAATAGTAAACAGAAATGATACCATTGATATTTCATTGCCTTGTATTGAAGGATGTACCTACCGGTTTGTGAAAATACGGGAGTAGCGTATAAAACGCTTTATGTTGCTGTACTAACCGGCGATGCTAACCAATCTATCTATCACCCGGGATATAAGCGATATATTTTTATAGATTATGCCTATGAAACGATAAATTTAATCAATTATATTTATAATTTAAATGTCATAAGTTTGTTGGGATGTTTGCAGGCCGACTACTGCAAAGAAAAATCCGTCAACAGCAAAAAATTATAAAATGGAAAAAGAATCGAACGACATCAGTAAATGCCCGTTTCATAACGGCACCCTGAAACAAAATGTGGGTGGCGGGGGAACCAGGAACCGCGATTGGTGGCCGAACCAGCTAAGGCTGAATATCCTGCGCCAGCACTCCTCCAAGTCGAACCCGATGGATAAGGACTTCAACTATGCGGAAGCGTTTAAAAGCCTTGACCTGGAGGCCGTTAAAAAAGACCTACACGCGCTGATGACCGATTCACAGGACTGGTGGCCGGCGGATTTCGGGCATTATGGAGGACTGTTTATCCGCATGGCCTGGCACAGTGCCGGAACGTATCGCGTAGGCGACGGCCGTGGCGGTGCCGGAACGGGGCAACAACGTTTTGCACCGCTGAACAGCTGGCCCGATAACGTGAGCCTCGATAAAGCCCGGCGGTTGCTGTGGCCCATCAAGCAAAAATATGGAAACAAGATCTCCTGGGCCGATCTGCTGGTGCTTACCGGTAATGTGGCACTGGAATCGATGGGCTTTAAAACATTTGGTTTTGCCGGTGGACGGGAAGATGTATGGGAACCGGATGAAGACGTATACTGGGGCTCCGAAACTACCTGGCTGGAAGGAGATATCCGCTATGCGCATGATGGTTCAGAAGGCGTAGAAAAAAGTGGTGGCGTAGTGGTAACAGATGACGATGCAGACGGACAGATCCATTCCCGCAACCTGGAAAAACCATTGGCCGCCGTTCAAATGGGACTGATTTATGTAAACCCCGAAGGTCCCGATGGCAACCCGGATCCGATTGCTGCAGCAAAAGATATCCGGGATACATTTGGACGTATGGCCATGGATGACGAGGAAACCGTGGCGCTGATTGCGGGAGGACATAGTTTTGGTAAAACGCATGGCGCGGCACCGGCTACCCATGTAGGAAAAGAACCGGAAGCCGCGGGCCTGGAGGCACAGGGGCTGGGTTGGAGCAATAGCTTTGGTAAGGGAAAGGGCGCTGATACCATCACCAGCGGGCTTGAAGTTACCTGGACCCAAACTCCCACGCAATGGAGTAATCACTTTTTTGAGAACCTGTTTGGATTTGAATGGGAACTGACCAAAAGCCCGGCGGGGGCCCATCAGTGGGTAGCCAGGGACGCAGATGCAGTGATCCCCGATGCATTTGATACCGCTAAAAAGCATAAGCCAACCATGCTGACGACGGACCTCTCCCTGCGGTTTGATCCCGCATACGGAAAAATATCCAGGAAGTTTCTGGAAAACCCGGATGCCTTTGCCGATGCTTTTGCGCGTGCCTGGTTTAAACTGACGCATCGCGATATGGGACCGCGCTCCCGCTACCTGGGCCCCGACGTTCCCGAAGAGGTGCTGCTTTGGCAGGACCCGATCCCGGAACTGGATCATGTATTGATCGATGATAACGATATGGAAGGATTAAAAGCAAAAGTGCTGGAATCCGGGCTGAGTATTGCAGAACTGGTAACTACTGCCTGGGCTTCGGCAGCCACATTCCGGGGGGGTGATAAACGGGGTGGTGCAAATGGCGCACGCATCCGGCTGGCGCCTCAGCGGTACTGGCAGGTGAACAACCCGGCGCAATTGCAAAAAGTGCTTGGCGTACTGGAAGGCATTCAACAGGCATTTAACGCCGGCCAAACCGGTGGCAAAAAAGTTTCACTGGCCGACCTGATCGTACTGGCGGGCGCCGCAGGTATTGAGAAGGCGGCCAAAGATGCGGGCCATGCGGTTCAGGTTCCCGTGGTCCCCGGACGGATGGATGCCTCCCAGGAGCAAACGGATGTGGAATCGATGGCCTTTTTAGAGCCTGCTGCGGACGGTTTCCGCAATTACCGCAAGGCCAGATCCGGGGTAGCTACAGAAGCGCTGCTGGTAGACCGTGCACAGCTGCTAACGCTAACCGCGCCGGAACTTACGGCACTGATTGGTGGTATGCGGGTACTGGGCGCCAACTTCGACGGATCGGCCCACGGCGTTTTTACAAAACGTGCCGGACAGCTGACCAATGATTTCTTCGTGAACCTGCTGGATATGCGCACAGCATGGAAAGCCGTTTCGGCGGATCAGGAATTGTATGAAGGAAGTGACCGTACTACCGGTGAAGTAAAGTGGACCGGAACCCGTGCAGATTTGGTATTTGGCTCCAATGCAGAACTAAGAGCGCTTGCCGAAGTGTATGCAAGCGCCGGTGGCGAAGAAAAATTTGTAAAAGATTTTGTAGCGGCATGGAATAAGGTAATGAACCTGGACCGGTTTGATCTCGCATAACGGATACAGGAGATGCATGCATATTATAAAAGCAGTCTGGCAACAGGCTGCTTTTTTTAATGCAGATAAACCTGAGCCAACGGTGCCGGTATCCCGCGGAACACCTGTGCGGGTCAAAAAAAGTGGTTACCCGTATTGTATTAACGAATCGTTAATTATTTTTATTAAATGAATGTTCAATCAATTTAATTAAATAGCTTACCGGCTCATAAAAATGATTGCGAAGTGAGGTATGTTCTGATGCTATGGATTTTTGTACTGTTTACAGCCGCAGCGGTTGCCCAACCGGGAGGTAACCGTGCGCTGCACCTGGATGGGAAGGATAATTGTGTACGTACAGGAATGCCTGTTATTAATAGCCCCTGGACCATTGAAGCCTGGGTCAAAGGCAATGACACCTGCTGGAAGGAAACCGAGGTGCTCTTTGGAGGTGGCGAATACAGCCAGCTGAGTACTACGGATGCGTTGCCGCTGGTGATAAAGAACGGCCGGTTGCATAATCCCAGGGCGGATCTTTGGTCAACCCGGGCGCTGGATGACCAATGGCACCATGTGGCGCTAAGCTGTGACGGTGTAACCACCCGTTTATATCTCGACGGGATGATGGCCGATCAGCAACCCATTGCGTTTGCCATCCTGCCCGGTGCACTGGGGGTACAGGAAACGGCCGCAACCGCGTTTGGCGGGCTGATGGATGAGGTGCGTATCTGGCGAACCGCCGTGCCGTTACACACCCTGAATAAATGGATGTACCGTTCGTTGTCGTCTTCCCACCCGGCCTTTAAAGCATTAACCGGGTATTATACGTTTGATGATGATATGGAAGATATGGTGGTGAATTGGGTGGGTAAGGGCGATCAGGCGTATCACCTGCGCAGTGGCCGGATCCATTACAAAGGCCGTGCACCGCTGGCGTATACCGTATCAAATGATAACGCGCGCTTTACCCGGCCGGAGCCGCAGCGGCTGTTCAATGCCGTGGTAATAGAAAGCGAATGGGATGCAGATGCCGGAACACGGGGCGACCAGATTCTTAAATTACGTATTGCAGTTACCGGATCAGCAAAGCCGCTGCAGCTGGAGGAACTCACGCTGAGCCTTTCCAGGGTGACAACGCTTTCGGATATCGACCGTATTCATTTGTATTATGCCGGTAAAACCCCATCTTCCGGCATCCGGGAAGAACTGTTTGGAACCGGGAAGCGCCCGCAACAGACCATGCGGTTTGCCGGCAAGCCGTTCCGGCTTACCCCCGGCATTCATTACTTCCTGGTTACTGCGGATATTTCAGAAAACGCAGTCGCTGGTAATTTACTTAAAATGAAGGTTTCTTCTTTCCGGTTAAATCAGCGCCTGCAGATACCGGAAACAGGAATGCCGCCGATAGCGAAAAGAATTACCGAAAGCAGCAAAACAACTGCCGGTATTGTGAAAGTGTTGCAATGGAATATCTGGCATGGGGGCGTACATGTAGGCGATAACGGACCCAACAGGGTAACGCGCCTGATAAAGGCAACACATGCAGATATCATTACGATGCAGGAAGCATACGGATCACAGCAACGGATCGCTGATTCCCTGGGGTATTATCTGAACACGCCATCTCCCGGGGATAACCTGGCCTTGTTCAGCCGTTATCCCTTAACGGGTATTGCTACCGCCTTCAAAACATTCAATTCAAATCCTGCGGTCATACACCTGCCGGGTAACCGCCGGTTGCTGGTAAATGCCTGCTGGCTCCGGTATGCACATGAACCAGAATATACTTCTATTTATCAGGAGCCGGGCCAGGATACGCGTGCCTGGATTGCGGCGGATTCCCTGTTAGGACTTGCAGATGCGCGGGCCATTATACAAAAAGATACAAGGCCTTATGAAAAGGATACGCTGCCCGCTATTATTGGCGGCGACTTCAATTCCTGCAGCCATCTGGATTGGACAAAAGCCGCGGCACCGCTGCACTTTGGGTATGGTCCTGTTGCATTTCCGGTTTCCCGTTATATGTTGCAGGAAGGCTATAAAGACAGTTTTCGTGAACTAAATACTGATGAGGTGGCAAGACCTGAAGGTACCTGGGCCGTCATTTATGGCCATCTGCAGCGCTGCCGGATCGATTTCCTGTATTATAAAGGCCGGAATATAAAGGCCGTTGCCTCCCGGATCATAAAGACCGCTCCGGAGATCGATGATGTTTGGCCCTCCGATCATGCGGCGGTGCTGACCACCTTCAGACTGGGCGCCTTCTGAATCCTGCGGAAGCAGTGCTGCAGATAGAATATTCACTTTTAAAAAGCAATTATACCATAAACGATGAAGCAACTTTCTTTTTTTATTGCCGTTCTTATTTTATGTTCCTGCAGGTCGGTGCCGCAGCGGGCGCATACTCCTGTGCATTCCCTTTCATTGATGCCTGAAGCTCCGGCCTGGGGTGCGCTATGGCAACAGCGTGCTGCAGAATACAGAGCCCTGTCTTACCAGGCATACAACACCGCCCGGTTCCGGCTGAATCAGATCTTAGAGCAACCCTCCGCCCGGCCAATGGCAATAGTAACCGATGTAGATGAAACGGTGCTTGACAATAGTCCGTATTATATACATCTGGCCTCGCAACATGCCGGCTATTCCGATGCGTCCTGGGTAAACTGGACGAAGAAAGTAGCCTGCGATTCTGTGCCCGGTGCTCCTTCATTTTTCCAATATGCCGCTTCGAAGGGCATCACCATCTTCTATATCACAAACCGTATTGCGGGAGACCAGCTGCAAACCGTGGAGAACCTGAAAAAATACCATTTTCCCAATGCGGATACCAGCCACCTGATGCTGATGGGCTCCACATCCGACAAAGAAATCCGCCGGCAGGCCGTGCTGAGGGATTATGATATTGTAATGTTGCTGGGAGATAATCTTGGTGATTTTTCTTCGCTCTTCAATAACCATTCAATGGACAGCCGCTACAATTGGACGGAAGCGAATAAAGATACTTTTGGAAAGAAATTTATTGTATTGCCCAATAATATGTATGGCAGCTGGGAGGACGGGTATTACCAGGGGAAGAAACTCCGGACGATTGCCGACAGCAACGCGGTGTTGCAGCAGCTTTCCAATTATTATTGAACCCATCGGACGTTCAACCTGTATGAAGCGTTTTTTCGCATATTTTTTTAAATAGAAAAGCGCAAATACCAGTAAATTTGGGTAGATTAGATTAAACGAAAGTCCTATGTTTGAAAAATTGATTCCCAAAGAGGCGATAGCGCAATATCATATTATCCAGGCAGAGGAAGACCGCAGTATTCATTGGAAAGAGCATCTGGGTTATGCCGTGCGGCTGGGTAATGAATTTAAGAGCAAAACAACCGTTACATTTAATACCACCGAGGGACCTCAGTCTGTAGAAACAACCGTATGGTCGCTCACGGAAAACCATATTTCGTTAAAAGGAGGTATCCTGATTCCGTTGAACAGCATTATCGATGTGCATTTTTAGTGCTGAAAATTCAGTTTTCCTTCAGTATTATGATCCACCTTTGTTAGGATGAATATCCTGATTGTGGAGGACGAATCCGCCTTAAGTAAAAGTATCGTTACCTATCTGAAGCAGGAGGGCTATACCTGTACGGTAGCAGCAACGGCATCCGATGCCCTGGCCAAAACCGAGGTGTTTGATTACGATTGTATCCTGTTGGATATTATGCTGCCCGACGGAAACGGGCTCGACCTGCTCCGGACCCTGAAGCGGGATAAGCGTACAGACGGGGTGATTGTAATCTCTGCCAAGGACGCGCTGGATGATAAAATAACGGGGTTGCACCTGGGGGCAGATGACTACCTGGCCAAGCCTTTTTATCTGCCCGAATTGAGCGCCCGTATTGCTTCTGTGATCCGTCGCCGGAAATTTGAAGGCAGCAATGAGCTGGAGCTGAACGAAATCAAAGTAGATACGGCTTCGCGGATGGTAAGGGTGCATAACCATACCGTAGACCTTACGAAGAAGGAATTTGACCTGCTCATTTACTTCATTGTTAATAAAAACCGTGTGCTATCCAAAACCGCTATTGCGGAGCACCTTTCCGGTGCAGATGCGGATCTCTACGAAAGTTTTGATTTTATTTATGCACATATCAAAAACCTGAAGAAAAAGCTAACTGCAGCAGGGGCAGATGATTACCTGAAGTCGGTATACGGTATGGGTTATAAATTTGAAGTGTTTTGAAACTGATTCGTTATATATCTACCCGGTACAGTCTGTACACTATATTGCTGGCCGTTTTATCCATTCCCCTGTTTTACCTCCTGGTACAACGCATCATGATGCATAACCTGGATGAGTCTATGAGCTACCAGAAAAACTGGATCCGGAAAAAACTGGAAGCCGGTCCGCCGGAGAATTTTGCTTCTTATAATAACAGTGTGATCGTTGCACCAACGCAGGATAAAATGATCCGGGACCGCTTTTACAGCAAGGATATTTTTATACCCGATGATGATGAAATGGTAAAACACCGGATATTGGAATCGGTGGTGCAGGTACGTGGAACCTATTACTCCATCCAGATCCAAAAATCGATGCTGGAGGATACAGATCTCGTGCAAAGCATTTCCCTTTTGCAGGTTGTTTTCATCCTCGTACTGTTGGGAGGCTTATTCCTGATCAACCGCAACCTTTCCCGGAAGATCCTGAGGCCCTTCCAGGATACGTTGCGCAAGCTGTCGGATTACCGGGTAGACAAACATCATCCTCCCCGGTTTGAACGGACGGCCATCCATGAGTTTGAAGCGCTGAACCGCTCGCTGGATGCGCTGTTGCTGCGGAATGCCAATCTGTATGAAGCGCAAAAAGAATTTACGGAGAATGCGGCCCATGAAACACAGACGCCGTTGGCGATCATTCAAAGCAAGCTGGACCTATTGCTGCAAACGCCCGTAGATGATGAGCAGGCAGGGCTTATTGAAGAGTTGACCTTAAGTGTGCGGAAGCTTCAGAAGCTGAACCGTACGTTGTTGCTGTTAACAAAAATAGAGAACAACCAGTTCCCGGAAACCGAACCGATCGATGTTAAAACGGTGGTGATGCATACGGCCGATCAGTTTGCAGATATGATCGCGGAGAAGCAGCTCCAACTCGAAACTGCACCAATGGAAACCTGCCGGATAGAAGCCAACGGACCGTTGATCGATATCCTGATCAGTAATCTTTTTTCAAATGCCTTCCGGCATACGGGAACAGAAGGGTTGATCCGTCTGTCTTTATCGCAACATGCGTTTACAATCAGCAATACGGCTTCCGGTTCAGCGCTGAACGCAGAACAGATCTTCCGGCGGTTTCAAAAACAATCCACCGATTCCAGAAGTGTGGGACTGGGACTGGAGATCTGCAAACAGATCTGCGAGTTATATGGATACCAGCTGCAATACCGGTTCGGGGAGCAGCGGCATTATTTTTCTGTTGTCTTTTCCTGATGCAGCGCCCGCAAATTTCACAGATAAGTGCAAATTCAATGGATGTGATGTATTTCTGAGTCTCATCGGCGGAATCGGGTGCGTTCCAATTTGTTGCGGTCACGCTGTTCTGATCGTTATCGGAATTATTTCAGTATCTATCCCTGTTTTTCGCTCGATAGATCCTGAACAAACGGTTAATGGTAGGTTGCATGATGTATTACGAATCAGGTACGCTTTTTTTATTATTCTTCCACTTTTTCTTGACAAAAAGTGGAGCAAAAGTCAAGGTCAAACGATTGCTCCGCCGTTTGACCGGCCACGCGCTGCACACCCGGATCGAAAAGTAGCATTTCATCTTTTTTGAAGAGGTTGGGTTGAAGACCTTGTTGCCGGATTGTTGTACGTTTGTTACTGCGCTGCTTTTTTACGAGCAGAATTCCTATTGGCAAAAAGATCCGCCACGTAAAAAGAGGCGCTGTGCAACTACCCGATTGGAGCAGCTGCTATTCCGTTCGGGAGTAATTGCTGAAAGGACCCACCCGACGAAAAGTAAAACAATAATAGGGACGTGTGCGCTCTTAGAAGGTAGTCCGCCGGGCAGTGAAAAGGGAAATCAAGCGGAATGGCGGCGGCGGATAGCATGGACAAGTGCGTGGCCCGGCGCCGGTGCCTGAAGCGCAGATTTTCCTGGTCCCGCCTCCCGGACGAAGAGTAAAAAGGCGGGATTCACCTCCTGGCGGACGAGATTTTTGCTCCACTTTTCATCGCTGGAAAAGTGGAAAAAAAGAAGCATGACCTTAATATTTCGATTCTTCGGGAATGTTTGTCATCACTGCATTGATCTTGTGCTTTCAAACAAAAAACTGAGGGTGACATTGCGTTTTTAGTTGCTGGTTCATCGCGACAATTTGGAATACACCCGGCGGGATCTGTGGGAAACAAACAGCATCTTAATCCCCTAATTTTTTGTTAAGGAGCCGGTTGGTTGTGAAAATTCTAATTTTCTACAGAATCAACCCCCAATTTTATACCGTCCGATTTTTATCCTACTCTAAAAAAATGTTGAAAATGAAAACGAAGATCTTACTGGCTGGCCTGTTGGCTGGTATCAGCCTTACCGGGTTCGCCCAATCGAAAACGGTACCGGCTGTTGTAAAAACGGCTTTTGAACATCAGTACCCTGGAACGAAGGCCAAATGGGCACCGGAAGATGGTAATTATGAAGCCTCTTTTACCAACAAAGGTGTAAAAACAAGTGCAGTATACGACAAGGCCGGCAGGCTGATAGAAACCGAAACGGCCATATCCGGAAATGCCTTTCCCAAGGCAGCAAAGGACTATATTGCCCGCAAAAAATTAGGCGCCGTAACGGAAACGGCTAAAATCACAAAGGCGGACGGTACCGTATGCTACGAGGCTGAAATAAAGAAAACGGATTATTTGTTTGATGAGAACGGAACTTTTTTACGGGCACAAAAGGATTAGCCGGTAGACGCATCATAAAAACGAACGCATACGATGTACCGAATTTTGGTTTTGCTGACAGGAGTTTTTTTTAGTTTGAATATACATGCCCAGTCGAAACTGCGGTTTCAGTTTCAAAGCCCGGTTTCGGATAAGGCGGTTCCGGGTGTTACAGTTGCTGAGGACGGCAGAGCTGCGGCCATTGGAGATACCAGCGGTATTGCCGTCTTGTCGGTTCCGCCAGGGATACATCATTTTTCTTTTTCTGCTGTGGGATATGAAAAGGAGCAGCTGACGATCCACATCACGCAAGACACAACGCTGGTGATAACAATGAAAGGGCTTGCCCGGGAAATGGATGAAGTGGTGGTTGTGGCTACCACCCGGAATCATCAATCCATAGAAAACGCACCTATAAAAGTAGAGGTGCTGGGAAAAGAAGAAATGAACGAGGAAAACGGCATCCGGCCCGCCAATATCGCCAGTATTTTGGGTGATGTAAGTGGAGTGCAGATCCAGCAAACCAGCGCCACATCGGGTAATGCAAATGTGCGCATTCAGGGGCTGGACGGACGGTATACACAGATCCTGCGGGATGGAATGCCTTTATATGATGGATTTAGCGGAGGGTTTGGTATTCTAACCATTCCGCCGCTTGATCTGCAACAGATCGAATTGGTAAAAGGATCTGCCTCTACTTTGTATGGTGGTGGCGCCATTGGCGGGCTGGTCAATATTATTTCAAAAAGACCAACGGCAGCACAGGAAGGAACCATTACACTGAACCAGACCACCCTGCAGGAAACCGATGCCAATGCATATTTGTCGAAACGGTACAATGGTTTTGGGTATACGCTTTTTGGAGGATATATACATCAGAACCCGGTGGATGTAAACAAGGACGGTTTTTCTGATGTTCCAAAACTGAACAGTTATAATATACATCCACGGTTGTTTTTCTATCCCAAAAACACCACCATCATCCTCGGTTACAACGGCAACATGAATAATACGAAGGGAGGAGATATACAGGTGTTAAAGGCGCACCCCGATGCCGTGCACCGGTATTTTGAACAAAACAATACCGCCCGCCACACCGGCGAACTGGTAGTGGAGCACCATTTCAACAGTGGTTCAAGTATGTATTTTAAAAATACGGTCAGTGATTATACCGATCGTTTTGCCGATGCACAGCTGCAGTACAAAGGTAATCAGCTAAGCTACTACAGTGAATTGTCTGCACTGATCCCTTATGGGAATAAGCGCAGTTTTGTAGGCGGGATAAATGTAACCGGCGACCAGTTTAAGGCAACGCATCAGAACCAGTTGATCCCCATCGCTTCGCTGAATAATCATACCATCGGGGCCTTTGCACAAAATACCTGGACGATAAAGGATCAGGCTACGTTGGAACTGGGGGTGAGGGATGATTATCATCAGAAATATGGCAACTTCTTTTTACCAAGGCTGGCCTTTTTTAACCGGTTTAATGCGCATTGGGCTACACGTTTGGGTGTAGGCTGGGGATATAAAGTGCCCAATCCTTTTACACCCTGGTATTCGGATTATACTCCGGATAAAATTGCGGCTCTGCCGGCCGATATCACGCCTGAAAAATCGATAGGATATAATGCAGAAGTAAATTATAAGCTGGAATGGGAGGGTGGAAACAGCCTGTTTATAAACCAGGCTTTCTTCCTTACACAAATCAAAGATCCGGTTTACGGAACTATTAACCCCGATGGAACCCTGTTATATCAGAACGGGAATAAAAATGTGCTCAGCCGCGGTTTTGATACCTATGTGAAGGCCAAACTGGATGAATGGGAGCTGTATGCCGGGTATACCTATACCGTAGTAACCCGGAACTATCTGCCACAAAATCAATTTATGCCTTTAACGCCCAGGAACCGGATGTCGTTTGTGCTGGCCCGTGACGTTGAGGCGGCCGGATTAATGGCCGGTCTCGAAGGCTCTTACAATGGCAGTCAAAAACGGCTGGATGGCTCCAATACCCCCGGTTATATGTTTATGGCGGCAATGATTCAAAAACACCTGGGCGATCATGTAACCGTGGTATTGAATTGCGAAAACCTGCTGAATTATAAACAAAGCAATGTGGAAGCCTTGTACACCGGGTCTGTAACCGATCCCCAATTCAAGCCGTTATGGGCACCGATCGACGGGAGGGTGGTGAACCTGTCGCTGCGTCTTAAATTGTAAGCATGAAGCCGGCATAATTAATTTTTCTTTATCACGCAAGAGTGCGAACATTGTAATCATCAAAGGTTACATCCGACCATTAAAACCATAAAAATTTACGGATGAAAAGACTCATATACCTGTGCCTGTGTTTTGGCCCCTTTTCTTCGCTGTTGGCCCAGCAGGATTCTATTGCATCCGCTGTTGATTCCGCTCATGTACGGCTCCGGGAGCTGCCGGCATCGGGGAGCCCGGTCCGGCTAAAACAATTTATTGCACCGGTTACATTGATTGCATTGGGCGGACTGGCAGATGGTACGAACCTGTTCAGGGGATTGAACCAGACAACAAAGAATGAAATTGTGGAAGATCATCCTGCATTTGGAACGCATATCGATAACGTGCTGGAGTATACACCCGGTCTTGCGGTGTTTGCCTTACGGGGACTGGGAATAAAAGGAAGGAATACGCTGGGGCACGAAGCTATTTTGTATGCTATGTCACTGGGTATAAATGCAGCACTGGTAACACCATTGAAGCATTGGACGAACGTAGAGCGGCCGGATGGCAGCAACCGCTTATCTTTTCCTTCGGGGCATACATCAACAGCATTTGCGTCGGCGGAATTTCTCCGGAGAGAATACAAAGATATATCGCCCTGGTATGGGATCGGTGGCTATGCCGTAGCCACTGCTACGGGCGTATTGCGGATGTTCAATAACCGGCACTGGCTGGGCGATGTGGTAGCAGGTGCGGGCTTTGGTATTGCTTCCACTAACCTGGCCTATCTCTGTTATAATAAGCTGCATATCGGACAGAAAAAAGACCGCCAGGGCGGCACCACGTATTTTTACCCTGCTGTTTCCGACAGGTCGTACGGGATCGGGCTGGTAAAATACTTTTGATGAAGATCCCGTACGGCGTTTGATATGATCCATTGCGCGTCTCCGCTTTTTTTCATAAATACAGTCGGTAGGCCATAATCGGATTTATTTTAATAATTTCACCCTATGGCAATCGGAAGAAAAAGGACACAGGGAAAAACGGTAGATAATACCGGACTGAATACTGCGGTAACGGCCAAGTATGCCCGCTTTATCAATAAGGACGGCACCGCCAATGTGATCAACCGGTCGGGATCGGTGTTTGATAAGTACAGCATTTATAATTTTCTCATCAACCTCAAAAGCTGGAAATTCGGTCTGCTCATCATCGGGTTTTATACCACCATCAACCTCCTGTTTGCTATTGTTTATTATCTGTTTTGCATCCCGCATCTGCAGGGACTGGTGAGGGGAACACCGCTTGAGACCTTTGAGGAAGCTTATTTCTTTTCTTCGCAAACATTGACCACGGTAGGGTACGGCCGTATCAGTCCCATCGGGTTTATCACCAATACCATTGCTTCTATAGAGGCGCTGGTGGGCATTCTTACGCTGGCCATTATTACGGGCTTGCTGTATGGCCGCTTTGTAAAACCCCGGGCCTATATCCGGTTTAGCAAACATGCGGTCATTGCTCCGTTCCGCGAGGGGAAGGCGATCATGTTTCGTCTGGCTCCGATAAAAAACGCCATGCTCAGCGAGGTGTCGATGCAGGTTACGGTAAGCATGCTTGTAAATGAAAACGGTGCGGATAGCTACCGGTACTTTTCTTTGCCCCTGCAGTTTAATACCATTAATTCATTGCATATATCCTGGACGGTCGTGCATCCCATCAACGAGGAAAGCCCGGTGTACAATATGACGATGGCAGAGCTGGAACAGGCCGATTTTGAAATGATGGTCTACCTGAAGGCCTTTGACGAGGATTTTTCCAATACGGTAATTGCACGTACCAGTTACACCTATAATGAGCTGGTGAATGGTGCAAAATTTGTTCCGGTATATTATGAATCTGCAGAAGGAAAGGGAACCATTGTGGAGTTGTCGAAACTGCATGAATACCAGCGGCATCCTGAGGCTGCTATCGGATGATATGCCCGTATTTCTTTACATTTGCGGGGTATTGAAAGTACTGCACCATATTATCGTATATAGTTTGCTGGCAGCAGGCATCCTGTTGTTGAGCATGCCTATGCTAAGACCGGCCTGCAAGCGGCTAATGCACCAGGTGAATGCGACTGTTAAACACCCGTTACCTGGTAGTGATATGGAGGCCCCGGCTTCCTGTGGGGTTGCTGGCATCGCAATTGAGCCGGCTGGGATAGAAGATGTGCCGGTGCTGACTGCATTAATCCTTAAGAAAAACTATCCGCCGGCAAAGACCCGGTTTCCTGCAGACCCGTTCCCGGAATGTATTGATGCGCCTCCGCGGTGTTGCGTTGTTACCGTATAAAACACGAAGGACTGCGCCAAAAGCGGCGTTACGGGGCATTTTTCATGCCGTCCGCCGCAGCGGATCAGCACTTCCGGAAAGACAACTGTTTTAGACGCTGAAACAAGGTTGGCAAAATAATGTGAAAGACTTAGATACAGTCTTCTGAACAAAAAAGATCTTAATTTAACAAACAAAAGCAACAATGAAACTGAATACGATCATACTGATGATGGGGTTAGGTATAGGCACCCTTACAGCCTGTAAAAATGAAGAAAAGCAGGACACTGCCAACAGTGCCGCGCCGGTCGCTGCGGATTCGGTAGCGGCAACCCCCGGTGTGGAAACGAGTGCACCACCGGCAACCCCTGCGGTATCCATGATGCCGGCATTTAAAATGTCAGACGAGAAAGGACAGCCGGTAACCCTTGAATCCCTGAAGGGGAAAAAAGTGGTGTTCAATATCTGGGCCTCCTGGTGCCCTCCCTGTCGTGCGGAAATGCCCTCGATCCAGCGGCTGTATAAAAAAACAGATAAGGCAAAAGTGGCGTTCGTATTGTTGTCTGTAGATGACCGTATGGAAGATGCCGCAGGGTTTAAGAAAAAACAAAATCTGAATATGCCGATCTTTTTCCCCGGCGAGCAGTTACCGCTTTTATTTAATGTGCAGGCGATCCCTTCTACTTTTATTTTTAATGAAAAAGGAGAGCTGATCAAAAAAATGGAAGGCATGGAGGATTATGATACCCAGGAGTATGTAGATCTGCTGAAGGGATAGTAATATAAGTTAACAGGTTAATCAATTGATGGGTTAACAAGGGGCTTAACAGAAAACGTTGTTCCCTTGTTAACCTGTTTGCTTTATGCATGTTCCGGTAAATGCATGGGCCGGTCGTAGGGCTTTTTTTATTGTTCCGGCTATAGTATCCCGATAAGAGCTATCAGGAGCATCGGCTTAGCACCCAATGTTCCGTCGGTCTTCCCGTCTGCCAGCCACCAACAATTATTTCACCATCCCGTTGTAAAGTTCATGAATCGCATCATACAACAGCGCCACTACCGATTTTTTATACTGCGGCAGGCAGCCATTGGTAATAACCACAAACCCAAATTTTTGCTCCGGCTGAAAAAACATGATACTGTATAAACCGTAGGCGCTGCCGGTATGGCCGGTCATCGTAATACCGTCAATCAGCTCGTTGGTAGACCATAAGGCCAGCCCGTAATTTTCGTTGTCGGAAAGCTTGGTTTGCATCGTCCTGCTGCTTGCTTCGCTGATGATCCGCACGCCATTGCTGCTACCATAATTCATATGCATCATCATATATTTGGCAAGGTCCAGTGCCGAAATTTTCATGCCACCGGTAGGCGAAAAAACAGGGGTGTTGTATCCCCTGGTGTAGTTGGCCAGCTTGGCTTTGGGAGAGGCGTAGGCGGCGGGAGCTGCTTCAAATGTTTTTGTAGAATCGTTGTATTCATAAAGCGGCACCATGCGGTTGCGACCCAGCGAATCCACATTGTAGCCACCATACAGGTTTAGCGGCTTTAAAATGTGATTTTTTACATATTGGTCAAATTGCTCCCCGGAGAACTTTTCCAGGATGCTGCCGGCCAGGTTAAAATTCAGATTGCAGTACTGGTAACCCTCCCCGGGCTTGTAATCGTTATAGCATTGCGCCCAGTTGGGGTTTTTACCGGGATTGATGGCATCCAGGCTGAAATACCCGTTTTTATCGTTGATGCTGGATGTGTGGGATAAGATCATTCTAAGGGTGATGGGTACATCCGGGTATTTTGGATTGTTGACCTTAAAACCGGTGAGTTTGCTTACCTCATCGTCCAGGCTCAGCTTACCGGCTTCCACCAGCTGCATCAGGGAAGTGGCGGTAAAGGATTTGGAAATAGAAGCAATGCGGAAGATATCGGTGTTCTGGATAATGGTTTTATCCTCCCTGTTCTTGTATCCGAAAGACTTATTGTAAATGATCTTATTGTCTTTTACAACGGCCACGGATAGGCCAATGGCCCGGTATTGCCGCATCAGTTTTAATAGATTCGTTTCAACAGAAGTCTGTGCAGTTGCGCTCCCCAGCAATAGCCCCGTCAGAAGCATGATAAAAAGACAATGTTTCATCGTTGATCGGTGGTTTGGAAAAGAAAGATACAATTAAAGGTAAAAATGGTCAAACTTATTGTCTAACTTTGAAAGGAGTAGCAAATGAACGGTGACCTTTGAATAGCGGACTGTCTTTTTAAAATCCATCTTTTAACGGTTAAACCTGAATACTATGAGCACAACATTGCTGGAAGAGCGCCTGAAAAACTGGTGGCTGCTTCTTGTTTCCGGAATCCTGTTTGTACTGCTGGCCTTTTATATTTTTAATCAGCCGGTAGCCTCTTATCTCGCCTTGTCCATTTTCTTTGCTTCCACATTTTTGGTGGCGGGTGTTTTTGAAATTGCGTATGCGGTCAGCAGCCGCAAACACGACCAGGGCTGGGGCTGGTCCTTATTTGGTGGTATCGTGGACCTGCTGTTTGGTATCTTTCTCCTTTCATCACCGGCGCTTACCATGGCCGTATTACCCATGTACATTGGTATCGTAATCCTGTTCCGTGCTTTAATGGGCGTGTTTTACGCCTTTCATTTAAAAAAGGCGCAGGTGTCTGGTTGGGGCAGTGTGCTGTTGATGGCCATCATCGGGATCCTCTTTGCCTTGCTGATGATCGGCAACCCCGTCTTTGGTGGCCTAACGATTATCATCTATACCGCGGTTTCTGTTTTAATGCTGGGCATCGTTCAGATCGTGCTTTCACTGCGGTTACGGAAGTTAAAAAAGCGGTTGGAATCCTGATCCGCTATCAACGTTGGCCCGAAGTCATTAACGGAAAGCATCCGTTCTTAAATAGTCGGAGGTACCTATTCCAGCCCATAATATTGCTTCTTTGCAGACAAGATTTTTTGCCTGCTTTTTCATCGAATGGAAAAAGCAGCAAGAATATTAAGGAACCCTGTCTTTCTCATCAACCCAGGTCAATTTTAGAAATTCTTCATTATTTCACCCTTGTCATTAACCGATCTATAAGTGGGAAGAAAAGCTGGAAAAGCAACACGACTGACACTACAACAGCGGAGACAACAGCCGGCAGGTTTTTTCAAACAGCTGGATGTATAATGGCCGGCTCAGCCATTTTTCAGCATCGATCTGTTCTGCGTCCTGCAGGTCATTTTCAAAGGCCTGTGCCAGCTGTTCTGCAATGGCGGTGTCATATACCAGGGCATTCACTTCAAAGTTCAGGTCAAAACTGCGATGATCCATATTGGCCGTGCCCACCATTACCAGGTTGCGGTCTGATACCAGGGTTTTGGCATGTACAAATCCCTTTTTGTAGCGATAGATTTCTACGCCTGCTTTCAGCAACGTGGCATAATAAGAATTGGCGGCAGTATTTACGAGTAAGGAATCGGAGATGCCCGGTACCAGGATGCGGATCCTTATGCCGCTATAGGCCGCAACGATCAGGGCCTCCATAATGCTTTCGCCCGGGATGAAATAAGGCGTGGTAATCAGCAGCTCTTTTTTAGCCAGACCAATGGCCCGCAGGATGGCATAAAGAATGGTCGGATTATCGGAATCCGGACCACTCACAGCGGTTTGCACCAGCTTGTTTTCTTTTTGCAGGAGGGTATGCACAGGGGGGAAAAACTGTTCATTCACCGTAAGCCGGTCGCCGGCGCAAAAATTCCAGTCGGCCAGGAACAGGTATTGCAGGTAATATACACCCGGTCCGCGGATCATCAGGTGGGTATCGCGCCAATACAGTTTATTATTGAATTCCGGCTTGTTCCAGTATTTATTGCTCACATTGATGCCGCCTACAAATGCGGTATGACCGTCAATGATGATGATCTTACGGTGGTTGCGGTAATTAAGCCGGTTTGCCAGGGCAATAAAAATGATCTTGTGAAAAGGAAAGGCCTTTACACCGGCCTTGCGCAGGCGTTTGACCAGTTTTCTCCGGATGGAGTGACTGCCAAAATCATCATAGATAAAGCGTACTTCCACACCCTGTTGTACTTTCTCAATCAGCAGATCGGCAATCGCATTGCCGGTTGCATCGTTCTCGTAAATATAGTATTCGATGTGGATATGACGCGTGGCTGCGCGCAATTGTTCCAGTACCCGGGGAAATTTTTCTTCGCCATTTAATAGCAGTTCCACATGGTTCTGTCCGGTTAGCGGACTGCCCTCCCGGAGTAAGTACTGAAAAAGCCGGTCATTATTGCTTACCACGGCTTTTCCCTGTGCATATGCTTCCAGCGAGCTGGTCTGGATCCGGTTGTTGAGCGATTGTTCCATGGTCGCATTCATCAGCAGTTTTTTGCTGTAGAGTTTCCTTCGCCTATAATTGATACCAAAGGAGAAATAAGTAAACATGCCAATTACCGGCAGAAAGATGATCAGCAACAGGTAGGCCAGCGTTTTGGTGGAGCTGCGCGTGTCATAGATTACCCGCATGCAAACGAGGATCACCAGGATCACATACAGTACTTCTGCTACAAGAAGCCAACTCCAGTTCATACCTGTAAGTTAGCACAAGGAATTTAAAATAGCGCATGTAAAATGTAAAAAGCAAACGGTCTACAGTGCAGGGCCTTCATTATTGAAAGCTAATCAACACTTCTATATTCCGGTGTCCCCCAGTCCCCTCGTCCCCTTTTAAGAAAATCACCCCTCTCCAAAAATATCCTTCACCAACGCATAAGACCGTAACTTCTTTTTCTGATCAAACACCTGCGAAATCACCATCAACTCCTGTATCCCGGTTTGCTCAATAAAATCCGTCAGCTCTTCCTTTACTTTTTCCTTACTTCCAAAAAAAGCATTGGACAGCATATGCATCACCCCGTATTTCTGTTCCGGTGTCCAGAGCTTTTCTAATTCCTCATGCGAAATGGGTGGTTGCAGCGGCGAGCGGCTATTGGTAAAAATACCCAGGAACATCCGGTAAAGCGAGGTGGAGAGTGCGGCGGCTTCGGCCGTGCTATCGGCTACAATCACGTTTACACAGGCCATGGCGTAAGGCTTGTCAAGCGCTGCGGAAGGTTTAAAGCGACTGTGATAGATCTCCATGGCCTGCATCAGCTGGGCGGGCGCAAAATGCGCGGCAAAGGCATAGGGCAGTCCCATTTCAGCGGCCAGGTAGGCGCTGTCTGTACTGGAGCCCAGCACCCATAAAGGAATATCCACACCCTCGCCTGGGAGCGCCCTTACTTTAGAATGACTGTTCTCCTTACTGAAGTATTGTTGCAGCGCTTCGATATTGCTTTTGAAATCATAGGGGATATTTACCGGTGCCTGGCGGATGGTCATGGCCGTAAGGGCGTCGGTACCCGGAGCCCGTCCCAGTCCCAGGTCGATCCGGTTGGGATACAGGATGCCAAGGGTGCCAAACTGTTCGGCGATGATCAACGGCGAATGATTGGGCAACATAATGCCGCCGGATCCTACACGAATGGTTTGGGTACCGCCGGCTACATAGCCAATGAGAACGGAGGTAGCTGCGCTGGCCACACTTTCCATATTGTGGTGCTCGGAGAACCAGTACCGGGTGTAGCCCAGCTGCTCTGCATGGCGGGCACTTTCCAGGCTGCGTTCAAAGGTTTGTTGTAAGGTATCGTCCTGGCAAACAGTAGCCAGGTCCAGGATGGAATACCTGATATTTTGTAAACGGCTCATATATCCGGTTTTACTGTTGGCGCCGGGCATTTCCGGTAAACAGGCAAGAATAAAGAACAGTTCAGGAGGAAAAAAGTTTTGGGACCACTGAGTCACAGGCCACTGAGTCACAGAAACACAGAGGCGTTATTTGTCTTAGGCCCCTGGTAAAAATTCTGCGCACATGTCTTCCCATCCCCTAGGCAGCATTGGCAATAACAGCCACCTTTATGTGGCTGCAAGCAACAGCTACCGTTGCCAACTGTTTAACTGATTGTAAATTAATAATTAATAAGTCTTTTGCAAATGATCATAACAGTGCAAATCGTCCAAAATAACCGTTGGCTATCATATTGCCCGGGGTATTTTGTAATGGTAAAGCCGGTTATTAAAACTACCTTGCATAGAGCGAGGTGTATTTGATAAATTATAATGTGTACTAAATACACATTTATTAATAAACGATCTTTATTAGAAGCAATGAATAAAAAATTATTTCCCCTGGCCCTTGGCGGACTGGGTATCGGAACAACAGAATTTGTGATCATGGGGCTGCTGCCGGATGTGGCGCAGTCGCTGGGTGTTACAATCCCCGTTGCGGGCTATCTCATCTCCGCCTACGCACTGGGGGTGGTTATTGGCGCTCCCTTGCTGGTAGCCCTGTCTGCCAAATACCCGCCCAAGCGGATCCTGATCGGCCTCATGGTCCTGTTTACCCTGTTTAACGGACTGTCGGCTTTAATGCCCGGTTTTTACAGTTTGTTTTTTGCCCGGTTCTTTTCAGGCTTACCCCATGGTGCGTTCTTTGGGGTGGGGGCTATCGTAGCTTCGCGACTGGCACAGGAAGGCAAGCAGGCCCGGGCCATTGCCATGATGTTTACCGGGTTAACCGTAGCCAACCTGGCCATGGTGCCGCTGGTTACGTTTATCGGGCACCAGTTTAACTGGCGACTGGCCTTTGGAATGGTATCCTTTATCGGCGCGCTCACCATCCTGTTCCTGCACCTGTGGCTGCCGGCCATGCCCAGCATGAAAACGACCGGACTACGGGAGGAGCTGCAATTCTTTAAGACCAAAAAATCCTGGCTCATCATCGCCATCACGGGTATCGGCTTTGGCGGATTATTTGCCTGGTTCAGTTATATAGCTCCGCTCATGACCCATGTATCCGGGTTCAGCGAAAGCTCCATTTCCTATATCATGGTGCTGGCCGGGGGCGGCATGGTGGTAGGTAACCTGACAGGCGGTTATATGGCGGATCAGATGAAACCCATTAAGGCGGCAGCGATCCTTTTTTCGTTGATGGTGGCTGCGCTTATCGCCGTATTCTTTTTTTCCGGCAACCAGCCTGTATCCCTGGCGCTCACCTTTATCTGCGGAGCCCTGTCTATGGCCGTGGGTACACCGGTAAATGTGCTCATGCTGCGTTCAGCAAAAAAATCCGAGATGATGGCCGCGGCCATTATGCAGGCGGCCTTTAACGTGGCCAATTCACTGGGCGCGTACTTTGGCGGTATCCCGTTAAAACATGGCTTTGGATACCAGTATCCCTCGCTGGTGGGTGCGGTAATGGCCTTTGCCGGTTTGGGGCTTTGTGTGCTGTTTATACGGCGCTACCAGCAGGAGCGGGCCGCTGCTAAAATGCCGGCTGCGGTAGCTGCTACCACCCGGATCATTGCTCCAGAAAACCGCGAAGCGACCTACCCATAATTTCCGTCCAGCCCTGTTCGTAGTTTTCTTTTGCAAAGGCCGGACCGCCATCTGCCAGTTGTTCAATGCCTGAGTGGGTGAGCAACACGCGGGTTTCATCTCCTTCCGGGAACAGCTCCCAGGTAAGTATGGAAATGCCCTTGCTTTGCTCCGGATGCGTCCAGGTATGCTGAAACTTTTGCAGGGGAACGATCTCCGTAATCGTGCACCGGTGGAGAAATTCCTTTTTCTCACTTTCATAAAACTCAAAGGTGCTACCTACCTCGTGCCGGAAATCAGGGATGTTGAAGTACCAGCTTTTCATCTGATCTTTATCCGTAAGCGCCAGCCAAACTTTTTCAACCGGCGCATTGTAGGTTTCTTCATGTGTTACGGTTTGCGCTTCCATTTTTTTTATAAAATTAGCACGATTCCGGCAAATGCTCCGGGCAAGCGGAGTGGCATGCATTTTTTGGGCGTGTCCCCGGCCTTCCTTCGCCTCGGGGGCACTGCACGGCCGGGGCCGGGCTATCCGCTCATACTCCGCCGCAGACCTACGGCACAGGGCTTCAGCGGGGTATCCGCTGCTATCCCTCACGCGGACTTCCCGTTCCCTTACCCGGTTTTCGGGTGAGGCAACGATCCGTATACCACGCTGGGCATCCCGCTGCAGAATTTGTAAGATCATGTATACGCGAACCGGCGTGGAAGATTCCCCGGGCTGAAATGTACCGTGCCTACGGCACTCGATCTCCTATTAGCGGATGCTGTCTCCGGAATGAATTCCGGAGTTGGAAGAGGATCAGGCAGATGGCCTTCTGTATTCCATTCGAAGGAGTAGAGGCATCGCCTCGGCCGGTCATCAATTGCGAACTTCAGTTCGCAATAAAGAGCCACAAGAAACAGAGAGTCGTAGGCTCGGGTCATAAGTTGATGGCATGGTGTGGACACCTGGCGATAGAGATGATATAAATTGTTGCAGGATGCAATGAGTAGGGATAACAACCGCTTCTTTTACTATTTTATCTGCTGGAACAGGCTGATGTTTGATACCTTAACGTTATGTTGTGACAACTATTGAATAACAAATCGAAACTAAAAGTACGGCCGCGATCCACTTTCTCCGGAATCTTTAAAAGCTTGTTTTACGTAACCGGGTGCAAGCAACTCCGGTTGTATCGTTGAATAGGATAATTCCGCAGAACCGCTCCGTGATGATCGGGGTGACGGTGATTCTTCGTCTTCAAGTGCAGCCAATCAATCTACAACAGCGCCCGCAGATCTTCTTTGGTATTTGCTTCAGATGCCGGTTTGTCCTCCCGCCAGCGCAGGATGCGGGGAAAACGCAGGGCTACACCGGATTTATGCCGTTTACTTTCCTGTATGCCCTCAAAAGCGATTTCAAAAACCAGCTCCGGCTGCACACTTCTTACAGGGCCAAACTTTTCAATGGTATGGGTTTTCACCCAGCGGTCGAGCCGCAGGATCTCTTTATCCGTAAGACCGGAATAAGCCTTGGTAAAGGGTACCAGCTGGTCACCATCCCAAACGGCAAAAGTATAATCGGTAAACAGGTTGGATCTTCTGCCGGAGCCGCTTTGCGCATAGATGAGCACCGCATCTACGGTCATGGGGGCTGTTTTCCATTTCCACCAATTGCCCCGGCGCCGGCCGGTTTCATACACGCTGCTCATCCGCTTAATCATAATGCCTTCACAAAAGAAATCCCTTGCCCGGGCGCGGAACTGGGCGGCTGCTTCCCAATCATCAAATTCGAGCAGGTGCGATAATTGCAATACGGAGTTAACGGATGGCAGTGCCAGCAGCGAAGTAAGCAGCAACCTGCGTTCTTCCAGTGTTTTGGCGCGGATGTCTTCACCGTTATATTCCAGCAGGTCGTAACAGATCATGATCAGGGGTACTTCGCTGAGGTGCTTTGGCGTAAGTTTTTTACGGCCGATACGCGTTTGCATCTGCGCAAAGGGCAGCACCTGTCCGTCCTTCCAGGGAATGATCTCGCCGTCAATCACGGTGCCATTGGGCAGCAGGTCTTTCAGCCGGTCAAATTCCGGGAATTTATCGGTAACCAGTTCCTCACCGCGGCTCCATACAAATACCTGGTGGTTGCGGACGATGATCTGCCCGCGGATGCCATCGAATTTCTTTTCGAGGTACCATTCGCCAATCGGTCCCAAACTGGCTTCCGGTGCGCCTTCCAGCGGATAGGCGAGAAAAAAGGGATAGGGCAGGTAGGCCTTGTTTTCGATGGTGCGTTCTCCAAAAAGCGATTCCAGGGTTTCGGCTGCCGGATCCCATTTACCCATGAGCCGGTGGGCAATGGCTTTTTCATCCTGACCGATATATTGCGCCAGGGCTTTAATGACGAGTTGTTTGCTGACCCCCATCCGGAAATTGCCGGTGATGAGTTTATTAAAAACAAAATTGTCTTCACCGCGGTGATCCATCCAGAAGCGGGTGATAAATGCCTGCTGCTCTTCAGGATTTAAACCGGCCAGTTGTTGCAGGGCCTGTAGCAGTTCGGTGAGTGTAAGAACAGGGGCTTCGGTGTTTTCCTGGTCGCCCGCCAGCAGCGCCAGTGTTTCTGCCAGGTCGCCTACAATGTAATACGATTCTTCAATCAGCCAGAGGGGTAGATGGGTGATGGTCGCAACCCATGTCCGGAGATCGGTGGTCTTCACCGGCCGCCGCGGACGGTTGCCCATCAGCAGGGTAATGGCCCATAGCCGGTCCTGCGGAGCCGCATGCTGAAAATAACTGACCAGTGCCGTTATCTTGGCGTTGGTCTTCGTGGTGGCGTCGATCTCCTGGAATAAGGTTACAAAATCTTTCATTCGGGCGTTTTTTGATCTTCACCGGTAATGGCTTCTTCATTGTTCTCAAAATGGGTGGTGAGCTCTACGGCATTCAGGCCATATTGTTCGCGCAGCCACCGGCTGTACACCGCCTGGTAGCCATGGGTGACATAAATATTTTGCGCGCCCGTGGCTTTAATGGCGGTATTGAGCTGCTCAAAATCGCAATGATCACTAAGGGCAAATCCTTTATCCACCGAAAGCCGACGCCGGGGGCCGCGCAGGGCCATCCAGCCGCTGCAAACCGCTATCCGGTAGGGCCGCAGCTTACGCAGCCAGGATGTACCCAATACACTTTGCGGTGCTACCACAACGGCATTTTTCAGCCGGTCGGCCGGGATTTCGGGGGCCAGCCATTCGCCGGGGAATAGATGTCCCGACCGGGTCAGCGCTTCATTCATATTAAATACTGCACCATGCAGTAGGGGTACACCCAGCTCCGGATCCAGGTTGGCCAGGATGTTCTGCGCCTTACCGAGGGCGTATCCAATGAGCACACTGCTGTAACCTTCTTTGGCGTTTTGCGCGCACCAGTGATTGATCTCATCATAAATAGAAGCGCAGGAGCTGAACTGGTAAACGGGCAGCCCGAACGTGCTTTCGGTAATAAAGCTATGGCAGGCTACCGGTTCATACGGTGTGGAAACGCCGTCGTTGAGTAGCTTGTAATCACCGGTGACTACCCATACCTCTCCCTTATATTCCAGCCGCACCTGAGCCGAACCAATGATATGACCGGCGGGATGAAAGCTGAGTGTAGCACCGTTGATATGCAGGGGCTCGTTATAATCCAGGGTTTGTACCTGTATATCCGGACCCAGCCGGTGCCGGAGGATCTCTTTGGTAAGGGTATGACAAAGATAACTGCCCATATCCGGGCGGGCATGATCGCTGTGCCCGTGTGTGATCACCGCGCGGGGAACGGGCTTCCAGGGATCGATGTAACAATCCGCTGCGGGGAAATAAATGCCTTCTTCTCTGAATTGGAGCATGAGTGCTTTGTATTCGATTTATTCCTGCAAATGACCGGCCAAATATCGCCGGTAAACCACCCCGCGTGAAAAATCATCGTCGCTTCGACCGTAGCGGAGAGGCCCTTATGGGGTTATTTAGAAAGAGCTGTTTTATGAATTTGTCCGTTGAGCATGTATCCGCAGGGTTTTCTCGGCTGCGCTCGAAAAGACGATGTTTTTTCTTGTAACTTTTTTTTGGCTGTACCTGAAAAGACGGTGTGTCTGTACCCTTAATGTTCAAGACGTAACAAAAGTTGCATAACCGCCCCGCGTGAAAAATCATCGTCGCCTCGACCGCAGTGGAGAGGCCCTTATGGAGTTATCCAGCAATGGCAGTTTTATGAATTACCTTTTGAGAATGATTCGCAGGGTTTTCTCGGCTGCGCTCGAAAAGACGATGTTTTTTTCAGTAGAATTTTTTGGCTGCACTCAAAAGACGATGTGTCTACTTCTTAATGCTCAAAGCCGGTGATCCTGGCTTCTCAAAGACGCAACAGAAGTTGTATAACCGCCCCGCACGAAAAATTACCGTCGCCCCGACCGTAGCGGAGAGGCCCTTATGGAGTTATCCAGCAATGGCAGTTTTATGAATTACCTTTTGAGAATGATCCGCAGAGTTTTCTCGGCTACGCTCGAAAAGACGATGTTTTTTCCTGTAAAGTTTTCCCGGCTGCGCTTAAAAAGACGATCTGTCTTACTCATTAATGCTCAAACCCCGTGATCTTCGCTTCTTCCAGATCTAATTGCATTTCCTGGCTACGGATCACGGCGTCGTCAAATTGCTGTTCGTGCCGCAGGCGCAGCAGCTGGTGCCGTTGCACCTGTATCAGCTCGCGCGCAATGTCTTTATTAACCGTGGCTACTTCCGCGTGATGCGCCGATGTAGCGATGCACTGTAATTTATTCGACAATAATTCCAGGTCGGTCTCCAGTTTTCTTTTCTGATGGTTCACCAGGGAATTTTGTGCAACCTGCTGCTGGTAATTACTGTTAATGGCCGTGAGCGCGGCGTGCTTGAGGCTGGCCTGTATCAGCGCTTCCTGTTTTTCTCTCGGCAGCATTTCATCCATTTCTTTAATGTTCAGCCATTTGATAAACAGGGGCAGGAGCAAACCCTGTCCAACCAGGGTAAGTACAATGATCACGAAAGTTACAAACAGCAATATATCCCGGTGGGGGAAGGCTTCACCCGAAGGCAACAGCAGCGGAATGGCCAATGCGGATGCCAGCGATACCACGCCCCGCATGGCCGCAAAGCTCATGAGTAAAGGGCCGCGCCAGCCCGGGTTGGGCTCGGTTCTGCGGATCTTTTTTGAGAACCAGCGGGGTGCAAAAGCGATAAGATAACACCAAACGATGCGGGTAGCCACAATGATGGCCCCCAGGATTACCGCATATTTGATGCCGTCGGCAATGGAATAATTCTTCATCCCCTGCACAACAACCGGCATTTCCAAACCGATCAGGATAAAGATAAACGCATTGATCAGGAAGATCAGGGTGCTCCAAACATTTACGGCCTGTATGCGTGTGGTATGACTCAGGAAGCAATGGGAGTGGTACGACATCATCAGCCCGCCGGCCACCACCGCCAGCACCCCGGAAAAATGAAGGCGTTCCGCCACAATGTACATCACATACGGCACCACGAGGGTAAGCACCGTATCAATATTAGAATTAGACCGGATCCGGTTCAGGAGCCATGCAAAAAGGAACCCAACAGCCAATCCTACCAGGATGCCTCCGGCCGCCATAATGAGCAGGTCCTTCAGCGCATGATACCATACAAACTGGCCGGTCATTACAGCGGCCAGGGCGAACTTAAATACGATCAGGCTCGAAGCATCATTGACCAGGCTTTCTCCTTCAAGAATGGTGATATCGCGTTTGGGGATCTTCATATGCTTTAAAACAGATGTGGCGGCAACGGCATCGGGAGGCGAATTGATACCGCCCAGCAGGAACCCAAGTGCGAGGGTGATACCCGGGATGAGGGCTGAAGAGGCCAGGGCTACTACAAGCGCCGTAAGGAGCACAAGACCAAAGGCCAGCAGGAAAATAGGCCGCCTCCATTTCCAGAAATCCTTCCAGGAGGTGAACCAGGCCGCTTCAAAAAGAATGGGCGGCAGGAAGATCAGGAACACAATGTCAGGGTTAATCTGAAGTACGGGCATACCGGGGGTAAGACTGATGAGCAGCCCGGCAATGACCAGGAAGATAGGGTAGGCTACCTTTAGCCGTTGGCCAAGGATTACCAGCAGCATTACGGCTATTACAACTCCGATCGAGATGAGTAAGTAGTCATGTATCATATATGATGTTTGATAGCGGTTCGTTTTTTTAAAACGCCCGTGGTTTTTATAACCACAGGCAGCATCTTTTTGTTCAATGCAAATGTACGGGGAGTAGTGTATTGAAAATGACCGGCGGATTGTCATCAAACTGTCGGGACGGTTGGGCAAAATACAGCGATCATTCGTTCTGCTTTCGTGATTACAAATTAATAATACCCCGTCATTGCTTTTTCTGTTAGTTTTGCGCATTGCTTATTTTTATCTTCCAAACCCATTCATACATTTTCAGATAATGAAACGCTTTTTACTTGCCATTGGCCTTTTAGCAACGGGATCCGTTACCCTGGCCCAGGACCTTTCAGCTATTGAGCGCAACCGGGTACGGCTTCCAAACGGCTGGTCGCTGACACCTGTTGGTAAAAGTCTTCCACTGGGTGATCTTCCATTGAATATCGCCATAAGCCGCAGCGGGCGTTATGCGGCCGTTACCAACAACGGGCAAAGTACTCAAACCATCCAGCTGCTGGATGCAAAGAACGACCGGGAGCTGGATAAAGTGACCATCAACCGGTCCTGGGGCGGATTGGTATTCAGTGCCGACGAAAAATACCTGTATGCCTCCGGTGGCGATGATAACCTGATACTCCGCTATTCCATTACCGGCGATAAACTGGTAACAAGCGATACCATCCGCCTGGGAGCACCCTGGAACAGCAAAACGGATAAGCGTTCTATTTCACCCACCGGTATTGCGCTGGATGATGCAAAAGGGATCCTGTACGTGGTAACAAAGCTCGATAACCGGCTGTACGTGGTAGACCTGAAGACAAAAAAGATCCTGCAGAAAGAGGAGCTCGGTACCGCGGCCTATACCTGTCTTTTATCGCCCGACAGGTCCAGCTTGTATATAAGCCTTTGGGGTGGCGATAAAGTAGCCATCTATGATACAAAAGCCCGCCAGTTCAAAGAGCCGGTTGCCGTGGGCGATAATCCGAATGATGGCTGCCTGTCGAAGAACGGGCGCTACCTGTATATAGCCAATGCCAATGATAACACGGTTTCCGTGATCGACCTGAAAAAGAAGGCGGTGATTGAAACCTTAAACACGGCCGTGTATCCCACAAAGCTGAGCGGTACCACCAGCAATGCGGTGGCACTGAGCAAAGACGATAAGACCCTGTACATTGCCAATGCCGACAATAATTGTATTGCGGTATTTGATGTAAGCGATCCGGGTCATAGCAGCTCACGCGGGTTTATTCCCACCGGCTGGTATCCCAGCTCCGTACGCCTGGTGAATAATAAACTGTATGTAGCCAATGCCAAGGGATTTTCTTCGCTGCCCAATCCCCGTGGCCCGAACCCGGTAAACAAAAAAGAAGCGGTCATTTTGCACGGAGGAGATACTGCAAGTCCCAAAACCGTACAATATATCGGAGGAGGTCTGCTGATGGGTACCCTGAGCATTATTCCCGTTCCCGGCGAAAAAGAATTGTCTGTTTATGCACAAGCTGTTTATCACAATACGCCACACCACAATCAACGGGAACTGGATGCAGAGGGCGAAGCCGGAAACCCCATTCCAAAAAAGGTTGGTGATCCTTCTCCCATCAAATATGTTTTTTATATTATTAAAGAAAACCGTACTTATGACCAGGTTCTGGGCGATCTTCCCGGCGGAAACGGCGATACCAGTCTTGTTTTATTCGGACGAAAAGTAACGCCCAATCAGCATGCGCTTGCCGAACAATTTGTACTGCTGGATAATTTTTATGTAGATGGAGAGGTAAGTGCCGATGGGCATAACTGGAGCATGGGGGCATATGCTACGGATTATATGGAAAAGAACTGGCCTACCAGTTATAGTAAAAGAGGAAAGGGTGCTGTGGCGGATACACGGTTTAACAAGGTCTATATCTGGGATCAGGCGGCCCGGCACAATGTTAGCTATCGTACCTACGGGGAATTTGTGTCTGGAACCAATGCTCCTAATATTCCTGTTTTGAAGGATCATATTTCCACCGGTTTTTCTCCGAAGGCTTTTGAAGTGAGGGATACCACGCGCGTTCGCGCCTGGGCCCGGGAGTTTGATTCCTTGCTGCAGCACCAGGCACTGCCCCGCTTATCCACCATCCGGTTACCCAATGATCATACCCAGGGAACGGCTCCGGGCAAGGCAACGCCCTTTGCAAATGTGGCAGACAATGACCTGGCCGTTGGTATGCTGGTAGAACACCTTAGTAAAAGCCCTGTATGGGAGCAAAGCGTGGTATTTATTTTGGAAGATGATGCCCAAAATGGTCCGGATCATGTAGATGCGCACCGCTCTCCTGCTTATATAGCCGGGGGCTATGTAAAAAGGAATTTTGTAGATCATACCATGTATTCTACCTCCTCCATGCTGCGCACTATGGAATTGATACTCGGACTGTCGCCTATGACCCAGTATGATGCGGCCGCTGCTCCCATGTGGCGCTGCTTCAATAATACGCCAAACAATGCCGGGTTTACCGCCCTTCCTGCACAAGTGGATCTGGATGCCGTAAACCCGGAGAAAAGCAAGCTGGCCGCCCTCTCCAAAGGATTGGATTTCTCCGATATCGACCGGGTACCGGATGCCATTATGAACGAAATGGTATGGAAAGCCGTTAAAGGAGAACATGCAAAGCCACCCACCCCGGTGCGGGCCGCGTTCCTGAAAACTATTAAAAAGGCAGATGAGGATGATGACGACTAGGAACTTCGCAAACGCGCTCACTGGCGCAGGCCTCCCGGCCTGTGTCGCTTCGTCACTCCCGATAGCTGCCATAGGGGGTAAGCTAATGTTGCTAACAGGAAAGCTACCCGCCCGGATGAACCGTTCGAACGGAGTGTGCAGTGCTGATCCCCTTAGCAAACAGGGATCTGTTATAGCCTATTGCGGATTTTTATGAATCTCACTGGGGCAGGCCTCCGGCCTGTGTCGCTTCGTCACTCCCGATAGCTGCCATAGGGGGTAAGCCAATGTTGCTAAGGAAGCTGCCCGTCCGGATGAACCGTTCGAACGGGCAGTGCAGCGCTGATCCCGTTAGCAAACAGGGATCTGTTATAGCCTATTGCGAATTTTTATGAAAACTGATCATCCAGTTAATGGAAAACCGGTCGGTGCACATACCGAAATAATCGCCCCAGAAAGTATCGGCCATCGGCATGGTTGCCTTGCCTCCATCTGAAAGCGCCAGGAAGATTCGGTCTGCTTCTTCCACGGAATCCGGGTTCAACGAAATGGTGATATTGTTACCCACCGTATGACCGGAAGCCCACTCGCCACCGGTATCGCTTCCCATTAAAGCGGTATAGCCAATGGGAAGTGAAATGTGCATGATCTTATTGCCGTCTGCTTCGGGCATCGTATATCCCTCCTGCGGAGGCATGTCTTTAAAACGGCCAACAAAGCCGAATTCGCCGCCAAAAACGGATTTGTAGAAGTTAAATGCTTCTTCGCAGTTCCCGTTAAAAGTGATGTAAGGATTGATGTGTGCCATAATGTTTTTATTTTTTGTATTTAAATATTCCGGGTAAAGGATTGCCGCGGAAAAGTTAATGAACCTGCCGGGTACTTATTGTTCCGCCAGCTTTTTCAGTCGCTGCAGGCCCAGCGTAAAATCCGGGTCCATCATTTTTTCCATGTTCATAAAGAGCTTCATAATGCGGAACGGATAGGGCATTTCGCTGTTAAAGCCCCAGGTGGCCTTGGTGCCGGGGCCGGCCGCTTCCAGCTTTACATATGCCTGCGCATCGCTTTCGTAAGGGGTATAAAATTTAAGATCGGTTTCGATGAGCGATGGAGCATTTACAGATTTAATGGTTTGGCAACCTTTACCTACATCTTTTTTTTGACTCTCCCAGCAGAACCGGGCACCGGGCGTGCCATCGGTGCCTTCGTTGGTTTTTTTCATACCGGGGTCTTTATCGGTCCAGGGACTCCAGGTGTTCATAGCGGCGAGACTGTTGACGTGGGTCCACACCTTATCAATAGGGGCATTAATGGCTACCGATTTTTCAAACCTGATTTTGCCATCTACAAATGCGGCTACCAGCAGTACCAGCAAAATGAGCACTGCAATTACCAGCAGGATCTTTTTAAGAATACGCATGTTTTGACTTTTTATCGTTAGAAAATGGATTGCTTAAGGTGTAAGAGCGGCCGCATACATAACTCCTCCGTGATATATGGAAGGCCGGGTTCCCAATTGATGAACATTCCTGAAACCGCACAGGGAGGCCAGTTTTTTTGCCTTCAGCAAAGGTACAGGAAAAGGCACCCACCTGTTTCCGGTACGGATATCGTACTCAACCAGTACCAGGATACCCTCCGGCTCCAGTTGTTGCCGGAGTCTTGTGATCAGCGCTTCCGGGTCTTTTATATAGTGCAATGAATTGGCCATGAGGATACCGGAAAGCGGAGGTACGGGCAGGGCCCGGGCTTCAAAGTTGAGTTGTGTAAAACGGATACCTGGCTCATGGAACGTTTGCATAGCCCTATCGAAAGCGTACACAGTACTTCCGGGGGCAAGCAGTCTGTACAATGCATATGTAAACGTACCGGTGCCGCAGCCCAGGTCGGCCCATTGGGAGGGCTTACCGTCAGGCAACGGTATGTCTTTAATCAGCCCCCATGCTTCCCCGATATCCATCTTTATTAATGATTACTTTTTTCGATCTGTTGATGAAGCGGCAGGTACAGGGGTAGTGCCGCTGATCCGTACCAGCCGTAAATCTCTGCTTTCAGCAATCCTGCTTTTACAGCCGGATCGGATGCCAGCAGGGCTTCTGTTGCTTCTTTTGTTTGGGTGGTGAAAATAAACAGCCCGCGATATTGCTGGATATTTTTTGCAAACGGCCCGGCTACAATCAGCTGATGTGCTGCTACCAGTTTGCCGATATTGTCCATATGCCCCTTAAAAAGAGCAGCAACCTGCGCTTTATCGGTGACTGTACTGTCGCCTGTTTTTAATAAAACAAACTGGTACATCCGCATACCGTACTGGTCGGCGCCCAAACTGTCTGCCAGGGCTTTGTTATAGTTGTTACCGGTTGATCCGGTTTGAGCGTTGCCTGCAAAGGGAACCAGTACCAAAAAGAGTAATAGTCGCAGCATTGTAAAAGGTTTAATACGAACCGTTCGCTGCTACTAAATTACGGTTATTTCTGCAGCACTCAGGGTTTTTTAGACGGAATACGGCAAGCGGTAAAAATTGTGCCGCCCGGTTTTTGCAGGGTTATACACCAAACTGCCGTAAATGATGATCCAGGTGCTTGGAGAACATCGTATTCCATTCCGTTTGGGTAAGCGGACCAAATGAATGCGACTCTTTGCCATTGAAATGTGCGCCCCCCAGTTCCTGTGTCTGGCGGATATAGCCGGTCAGCCGTTCCTTCTCTTTTTCAAAATCGCGGGTGCTGGTGATCAGGAAATGCGGAGCCGTTTTTATATTGCGTTTATAGGGTGTATCGCCTACCACGGTTTTTTTGATAAAAGTTTTCATGATCCATTTTAAAAAGCCTTTGGGTTTAGGGTGTTTATCGGTGTAAACAGTTTCGTACATTACACAAAGATGCGCCAGCATCTGGCTTGCATTCATTTTACCCCAAAGCGGCTTACTGCCGGGGGTAAGTTGTTCAATACGGGTGATCATGGCCTGGGCCCCTTCAGGGGAAAAGATATCGGTCATAAGCGAAATAATTTAGGGTGTAAAAATAGCTATTCTTTGGATAGGGATGCCACAAAGACATCAGGGCACAAAGCAACACAAAGGGTGGGTTATGGGCCACTGAGGCGCAGTTCCGGATGTCCGGAACACTGAGATCCTTTTTGTTGTAGTGTTTCCGTGGCGAACGGCAGTTGCCACTGAATCACAGAGAATCAGCATTTTTTTTGCTACAGCAATGGCCCTGCTGATGGATGCTTTAGTTTAAATACTCAGTGATCCAGTACTTCTGTGGCTACATAAGCGTCACGGAAGATTTCAGTGTTTCTGTGCCTCAGTGGCAAAAAATCTTGCATGCCGCTATTCTTCGTCTTCAATCGCCTCCAAATCAGAATACAGCCGGTTGTCCTTTACAAAATTGCACCAGTGGCAATCTTCCTTCCCGCAGCCCTTGTAAAACTCATGGTTCTGGATATGCTGCCAGGTTTCCCGCACCTGCCGGCGCACGATCTCCAGGTGCTCCGGAAGGATCACTACTTTTTGTTTGACAAAATTTTTCTTTTCGTCCGGTTCAATAAAATCAAACTCGGTGCTGGTTACCGTCCAGTTCTTCGCTTCGTAATGATCTACGAGTAGTTTATAAAAGACCGCCTGGCGCCAGTAATCGCCGCCGTTGGGGTCTTTTTCAGAAGGCGGCAGCAATTTAGGCCGGGCGTATTTAACATTCCCGGTTTTGTAATCCACCACATTTACATCCTTGCCGTTAAACTCCAGCTTATCCAGTTTTCCTTTTAAAGGAACACCATCCACCACTACGTTCTTGATGTTTAGCTCTACTACCACTACTTTATTCCAGGCTTCGATATAGTTGTTGTAATATTCCGGCAGGATAATGCCGCCCTGCTCCATCCGGCGTTTAAAGGATTCGCGGGTGAAGTTCTGGCGGTGGCGCTGCATATACCATTTAAAATCCTCGTAAAGCGACTGTACCGGTGGAAAAGCATTGTTGGCATTTTCCCGCATCTTCCGGAAAAAGCGTTCCAGTGCAAAGTGGATGGCGCTCCCAAATTCGGTGTTCTCGTTTTTGCCGGAGGGAATGCGGATCAGGTTCTGGTAATAGAACCGCAGCGGGCAGTTGAGATAGTTGTTCAGCGCGGTTACATTCATCACAAATTTATCCACCAGCGGGGTAATAAAATCTGCTTCACGTTGCTCTATGGTGGGCGCCTGTGCGGTGAACTGCAGGAGCCGGAAGCGGGTCATATCCTCCTCATTGATGAAGCGGAATTGTGTTTGGAGCGCATGCTGTTCCTGTATTTCGGCAATAAACATAGAAGGCTCCAGTTCCTTGCCGGCATTGTTGCGTTTAGACCAGGAAATATGCAGGTGTTGTTCGGCCCGTGTAAGCGCCACATAAAATACGCGCCGTAATTCTTCGGTGGAATCGCCATCGGGCTGGGAGCTGAAAATGGTATCAGGAAGTTTGAAGATGGCAGGGAAGCTTTTCTTTTTTTCCCAATAAGCAGCATTGGTGCCGGCAAGAAATACGTATTCAAATTCCAAACCTTTGCTACCGTGCGCGGTTAGCAGGTTTACGCCCTTATCGTTGCCGATTGTGCGTGTCATCGCCAGCGGCACACCTTCTTTTTCCATAAGATCGATAATGCTGATCAATCCATCGAGGCTAAATGCAGGATTACGGCTGTTTTCTTCTTTTACAAAATCAAAGAAGGCAGAGAGGAACTGCATCAGTTCGATCTTTTCGGCATGCTGCATTACATAGGCCAGCACCCCGGCGTTTCGGATCACATTTTCCACCAACTGCTGCAGGGTAAGATTCGAAACATCGGCGATCAATTGTTCATACGTATTGCTGAACTGTTTCAATTGGGGATGGATACCGGTATCAAAAAGATCCCTGGGTGGGGTGCTTGCTTTTTCGGAAAGCAGCTGGCGCAGGGAAGTGGCTTCGCCTTTGAACTGGCGGTTATTTACTTCTACATTGAGCTTTGCTATTTCGATGGGGGGAATCTTATAAAAGTCATAGTGCAGGAGCTCAAACAACAGCTCATCTCCACCATAAGGGATATCATGCTCAGCGTTCAGATACCGGAGAATGGTAATGATCTTTTTTATGAACGGGTCCTGCAACAGGTTCACCGGCCGTTTGCTAAACACCGGTACCTGCATCAGCCGGAAGTAGCCGGACAGCTCTTCCCCATATTTGTTCTCTTTATAAATAACGGCAATGCGGCCCGGTTGCACTCCTTGCTGAACCAGCGCATTTACTTCCATGCAGATGCCCGCCATCTCTTCTTTTTCACTGTTGTATTCGATCAGCTCAGGAGGTGTGGTGAGGTGGTTGATGGTTGCATTGGCGGCGGCCAGCTCCTTGCTCAGCCCGGGAAGCTGGTTCACCAGGCGTTCGTTATTTTTCGTAATTACAGATTTGGAAACATCCAGAATGGGCTGAATGCTCCGGTAATTGCTGGTAAGCACGATCGTTTTTAACGCGTCCTGGTATTGCTGGGCAAAGTCCAGCATGTTTTGCACATTGGCTCCCTGGAAGCGATAGATACTCTGGTCATCGTCGCCTACTACAAATACATTGGGTTGTTCCCAGTAGTTGATCAGCAGCTGCACGATCCGGTTTTGGGTACCGCTGGTATCCTGGAATTCATCCACCAGGATGTATTGAAAACGTTCCTGGTAGTTGCGCAGCAGCGCTTCATTTTCCTCAAAAGCGCGGATCACCCAGTTGATCATATCGTCAAAATCATAGCGGCGCTTTTCATTCATCAGTTGCTGAAAAGCGTTGAACTCATTCACGGCGGCGCGTACCTTTTCAATTTTTTCTATGGCCTCCGCAATCTTGTCGGTACGCAGATCACCTTTTTTAAAATCCTTGGTGGCTCTTTTGGTAATGTACTCGTCCCGGCCGGGAAGATCCTGTATATAAGCATCAATTTTTTCGTTAATAAAGGCCGCCGTCCAGCCCTCGCGCTTCATGGCAGAGAATAATTGCTGCAGGTGGGGTGCATCAAAATACACGTCGCCCCGGTAACGTTTTAACGGATGGCTTTTGGGGAAGGCATCGATGAGCTTTTTAAAATATTCGATCCGTTCCAGTTCGGAAACAGGATCCAGCGAATTTTTTTCAAAGAGGGAGAGATTGTCCTGGATTACATCATTGCAAAAAGCGTGAAATGTATAAATATTGACTTTATACGCATCGGCGCCGATGAACTGTTGCAGGCGCTTGCGCATGGCTACCACACCGGCATCGGTATAGGTTAAACAAAGGATATTCTCCGGCAGGGCGTCGGTATCCAGCAGGATCTTCCCGATGCGGGCTGCCAGGATCTGGGTTTTACCGGTACCGGGCCCGGCGATCACCATTACCGGGCCTTCCAGGGTATCCACAGCAACGCGCTGCTGGTTGTTGAGCTGCTGGTATACTTCCTTAAATTTTTCTTCCAGTTTCTGTTTGGGAAATGCCATCTGTGTTTTTATTTATCGGTTGCAGCCGTTGCTTTCCGGCCGCAGATCCATCCTGCTATATTTAAAAATACAAGGTAGGGAAAAATCAACGCTTTGGAGTATGGATTCCCCGATTCTCGTTTGTTATTTCTAATTTTATTGCTTCAAAGCAGATGAATGACTGATGAATATTTTATGCAGCAGGCGCTGAAAGAGGCCCGGCGGGCGTTTGAAGAAGATGAGATCCCCATCGGGGCCGTAGTGGTGCAGGATAACCGCATCATTGCCCGGGGATATAATATGACCGAAAAATTAAATGACCCTACCGCACATGCGGAAATGATTGCATTAACATCGGCATTCAGTTTTCTGAATGCTAAATACCTGCCCGATGCCACGTTGTATGTTACGGTGGAGCCCTGTGTAATGTGCGCAGGAGCACTGTACTGGAGCAAGCTTCGCCGTGTGGTTTGGGGTGCCTCGGATATAAAAAACGGCTTTAGCCGGGTAGGCCCTGCAACCTCTCCGTTTCATCCGAAAACGGAGATTGTTACCGGTCTCCTGGAAGAAGAATGTGCGGCGTTGATGAAGGCTTTTTTCAAGGCAAAGCGGTAGCGGGCTGTTATTGTCCCGGCTGTAGTGCTTATGGTAGCGGTCTTGCTGCTTGTCCCGCTAAAAGTGGGATCGCACACTTCAACACCTCAATATAAGGCTGCTGGTTGTTTCGGGGGACTTGGGCAACTGGTGAGACAAGCGCTCTTGTCCCACCAGTGAAGTTGTTGGTAAGCACCCTGGGCAAACCTCCCGCCTTACGGTTTATCCCACCACAAATGATCTGCAAGCGAACCTACCTCCGGCACATTGGCCCCGTTCCTTGATTTTTCGGTATCGGGATAGCCGATCCTCCGGATGGGTGTTTGCAGCAGGGCATTTTTGGGCAATACAAAATTCTTGTATTGATAATCGTAGCGCCGCGCATCCGTCCATGCTTCGGGGTTTAAAAAGAGTGCAATATATTTCTCTTTAAAAATGAGGTCTTTTGTAAGTGCCGCAGCACCCACGGCAACCGCCGGGTTGGTGAGGTAACTGGTTTTTTCCACCGCCGGAACGCCCAGTTTTTCCATATTCGCCTTAATGCCTTCGAGGTAGGCGGCATAGGCCCTTTGCCGATTGGTGGCCAACGCGGCTTCCGCTTCAATGAATTTGATCTCTGCGTAGGAGATCAGCACCAGCGGCGCGCCCGGTTTTGCATAAAACGTGGAGTCGTCTGCCTTTCCGGTGCCTGTTCCAATATAACTTTCTTCTTTTGAGGTGCCGGTGCCCACTCTTCCTGCTCCGTTTACCGTACCCCTGTAATCATTGAATTTTGTCAGCGTTGCCATATATCCAACCCGGGGGTCTTTGAAACCATAGGTAGTTCCGTTTACGGCATTTACAAATTGCGCACCCAGCCATCCGTCGAGTAAAAGATTTTTATTATTAACGGCGATCTCGTTCCAGGGACTGAGGCTTATAAACTGGGTTAACTGGGCATCATCAGCATTGGACTTGTAGGCATTGTCTGTAGCGGTTAACACTGCTGCGGCATTATAAGTGCTCAGTTTGCTGATCTTGTTGAGCATGCGCGCCTTTAACGCATAGCAGGTTTTGATCCATTGGGCCGGATTCCCGTTATGGATAAAATCGTTGTTGCCAAGCTCAACCGTGGCGTCTGTTTTGCCAAGCTGGAGAATGGCATCCTCTATCAGCGCCAGGCAGGCGGTATAAATACCTTCTCCTTTATCATAAGTAGGTTTAAAATTGGTGGGATCCCAGGCTTTTGAATACGGAGCATCCCCGAAAAGATCCATGACCAGGTTCATGTTCATTGCTTCGGTTATTTCGGCTACCCCAATATGATGATAGGCATTGCGTTTTTCAGCCAGCAATTTCATATTCCGGCTGTCTGTAATGATATCGTAAATGTTTTTCCATAAGCTGCTTTTATCCAGGTCTTCGTAGGTGTCGAACCCGCTTGCGGCGTTGCTGGAAGCGAGGTATTGCACATAGTTGGAGGTAAAACTGCCTGCCCGGTAAACGTTGATACCGGTTTGATAGGTGACATTTGCCAGGAGCCCTTCGATGGGTGGCTTATCGGTGGTATTGGGATTTACAATGCCCTTGTCCAGGTATTTTTTACACCCGGTAGCGGATACAAGAACCGTAAACAGTAAGCCAACGGAAAGGAAATGCTTTATTGACATGGGATTAGAATTGTAGGTTAAGGGAAAACAGGAAGCTGCGTACTGCGGGATAGGTAAAGCCGGAAAAGCCACCGGATGAATTATCCGATGCACTAAACGAGCTGGATTCCGGATCGAAGCCGGTGAACTTGGTATTCAGCCAGAGGTTGGTACCTGTTACCGCAACGGAGCCGCCTTTCAAAAAGCCCGTTTTGTTAAATAACCGGTGAAGGTTATAAGAAAGACTCAATGAACGCAGCCGTACCCAGCCGGCGTCTTCAATAAAGTTTTCGGTAACGCCCCGGTACACATTCCGGTAGTAGCCGGCACCGTAATCCTTACCATCCGGACCCATTGCCTGGCCCAGGTACACCGTCTTGGTATTAGGTGTGCCGTCTGCCAGCACGCCGGAGAATATAATGCTTTGATTGCGGTTCTCTGTTATTTTTGATACACCGAATGCGGCCATAAAATTCGCAAACTGGTTATATTTTTTTACTCCGTAACGGGCATCCAGCAACGCGCTCAGCGTAAGATCTTTGAAAGTGAGGTTTTGCAGGGTGCTGATGATAAACTTCGGTTCGGAGGTGCCCAGGTACCGTTGTTTGGTGTCGATTATGGGGAATCCGTTGGCCCCGATAACCATGGGCCGGTCTTTCTCCAGGGTAATGCCGTCGTCGGTATCGTTGCCATAATACCGTTTATACGTTCTTCCAAAAAGTGCTCCGTAAGGGTAACCCGGGATCAGCTTCATGGAAGCGGTGGAACTGGAATACCCGAATTGGGTAGCCGTTATAATTTCGTCCAGTTTGGGATCCTGCGACAGGGAAAGCACCTTGCTTTTATTGCGGGTGAAGTTGATGTTGAAATCCCAGGCAAAATGGGTTTGTTTTACCGGAACCGCTGATAGCGTAAACTCAATGCCTTTGTTCTCAAGATCGCCGGCGTTTAAAAATACCTGATCGTAACCAGTGGCATTTGAAACATAAACCGGTACAATCAGATCTTTACTGACGGCTTTGTATAAAGTAAGATCCAGTCCCAGCCTGCTTTTCAAGAGCTTTAATTCAATACCTCCCTCATAGGTTTTTGTGAACTCCGGTTTTAACCGGAGATTTTCTAACCGATCTAAGGTGGTAAAAGTGATGGCATTACCGATCTTATCGTCATTAGCACTAAACCCTGAAAGAATGGAGTAGGGGTCGGTATCTTTTGCCACAGTTGCGTAGGAAAACCGGAATTTTCCGAAGGTGAACCAGTTGGGCCGGTTTTTGAACGACTCGGAAAAGATATAGCTAAGACTTGCCGAGGGATAAAAATAAGCGCGGTTATCCGGTGCAAGGGTGGAAGTCATATCCCTTCTTCCCGTAAGGTTTAAAAACAGCAGGTTGTCGTATCCCAGGGTAAGGTCTGCAAAAATCCCTACGTTCCGGTACAGGGATGCATAGGTATTTCCCGTGATCTTCCGGGTGTTTTGAAGCACATACAGATCGCGTACTGCCAGTGTATCGCCATAAACATAGGACCGGTTATACTTCCGGTCGATCAGGTCGTGCCCCAGGTTCAGGCTTACAGAGAACCGTTCATCAAAGGTTTTATTAATATTGGCTATAAAGGTGGAAGTGATATTCCGGTTTTTGATATCAGTGGTGCTCACAAACCCGAACCCGTTATCACCGCTGATGACTTCACCCACCACCCCAACCGGGCCCGGTGCATGCCAGTCGCGGTGGTCGGTATAAATATCATTTCCAAAACGGTAGGTAAAATTTAACCAGCTGAGGGGTGCATATTTAAAGTTGACACTGGAGATCACCCGGTTCACATTGTCGAAAAAGCGGTTGGTGGCCAGGGTGTAAACGGGATTATCGTTGTCACCGCCATAGGTCTTTTGCGTACCGTCCGGGTTGATATAGTCCATTACATCCCACCGGGGCGACCAGTAAATGAGCTGTTCTCCATAGCGGTCTGCATTCACCCGCGATCCTCCTGAGTTAATATAGTTGATGGAAAAACCGGCCTGGAATTTCGGGCTGAATTGAATATTGCTGAATGCCCGGGCATTGTAACTGGTGTAATCACTGAAAGGGATCACCCCGTTGTCGCGGGCATAGCTAAAGGAGCCTCCGCCCTGTATTTTGTCGGTACCGCCTCCAAGGCTGATATTGTGCCGGTTGGTATTGCCGGTCCGGTATGCCCGTTTAAAATTATCGAATAACTGATCGGGATGGGAAGGGTCCAGCTTTTTGGCTTCTTCCACCGTTGGGCCCCAGGACGGCCAGAAACTGGTTTTGTCGTACACTCCCAGGTAGCCCTGGGTATAGGTGCTTTGTACATCCGGCGTTTTGTTTACATTACTGAACCCATAGGTTCCGTTATAGGTTACAGAAAGTTTGCCGGCCTTGGCCGATTTTGTGGTGATGATCACCGCACCGTTGGAAGCACGTATTCCATATAACGCGGTGGCTGCCCCACCTTTTAAAACAGAAATGGTTTCAATATCATCCGGGTTAATATCCGCCGCCCGGTTGGTCATACCCCGTGTATCGCCGCCGCCATACGTGGTGGTACTGTTATCAATTTCAACACCGTCTACAATGAACAGGGGTTGGCTGGGCCGGTTCGGATCCAGCGAGTTCACTCCGCGGATATTGATCCGGGCACCCTGCCCGGGTGCGCCTCCCGTGCTTTGAATGTTGACCCCTGCTACTTTTCCCTGGAGGGCATTGACCACATTTGTTTGCTTATTTACGGTAAGGTCTTCCGCGCTCACTGTTTGGGCGGCATACCCCAGGGTACGCTGTTCCCGTTTAATACCCATTGCGGTAACCACCACTTCGCTCAGGTTATCTTTTTCATCGGGCGTAAGAATTATCTGTATGGCGCCCCTGGTGGCGGGTATTTCCTTTGACTGGTAACCAACCGAAGAGATTACCAGTATGGCATTGCTGCTCACGTTGAATGAGAAATGCCCGTTGGCATCTGCAACGGTTGCCGCCTGGCTGCCTTTTTGCTGAATGGTGGCTCCCGGGATGGCTTCTCCCTGTCCGTTCTTTACGAACCCGGATACCCGTAGCACCTGTGCCGATAACGGCGATAAAAAAATAGAAAGACATAGCATCGTTAACAGGGCAGACCGGAAAAGTGAATGCTTCATACGCGATGTGTTTTAGTTTAATAATTTGTTAAGATACTGCAAAAAATCAGCCAAAAAACGCAAAATCCGGAAAATTAATGCATTTCATTTTTTATAATATATTTAAATTTTATAGGGCAATGATTTTTTAGTAAATTTATTATGGTTTAAAACAGATATATTTATTTATAATGTTTAATCTGATTTATTTATGAACCCTCCTTCTCTTCTAAAAAAAATTTACGATCACTATCCCAAGGGTATAACGCCGCTGGTGGATCAGCAGGAGTATGAACGGGTTTTTGCCCGGCGTAAGCGGTCCGTACGGATCCTGAAGGAAGCGCTGGAAAGGCAGTGGCAGGGGTTTGTGCAGGCGCTTGGCGAAGAATTGACGCGGTATGAATTAAGCGACCGCACGGATCTGTTTCATAATAAATTTTGCTACTACCTGGATTGTACTTCAAAAGAAGGCCGCGGCCTGTTTAAAATACATGTGTTGCTGAGTGTGCTGATGCCCTGGCATAGTATTGTGGTTACCGACTTCCTGGGTCTTAACGGCACTGCAATGATGGATCATGACCAGTTTTGCCTGAACGATGAAAAACGGCATCAGCAATACCTGGAAGATATCGGCACTATTAACCGGCTGCTGCTGGCATCTTTCCAAACCGAGCCGGTCCTTTTCCGGGAACTGAGCAAGGTGCCGGTACCCGGCGCATATCTGCAAACAAAGAAGGCCAATGTAAACCTGTTCGACCTGGTGTTTACCAATTATTTTACCAATTTTTAACAGGAGACCCAAAAACTCTAAGAAGCACTAAGATTAAATCACGGGTTCCTTTATTTTCTTTCGTATATCGTATATAGTAATATCGTTTCAGCGTTATTTTACGTAACCGTAAAAGGAAAAAGGCCTGTCATCTGCGCATCAGCGGCTATTGGCTTATTGGGAAACGGGGAACTGCGGCTTTAACTTTGTACCGCCTGGTATCTTCGTGCCTCTTTGTGGCCTCCCGGCTGCGGCTTTCCTGACTGAACTTTGTGGCCCGGCGATAATGGTTTAACTTTGGGCAATTAAGTATTATTATTTACTCAATAAAAAAATAAAGAATCATGGCATTTACACTACCAGCCCTTCCTTATGCGCCCGATGCGCTGGAACCGCACATTGACAAGCAAACAATGGAAATTCACCACGATAAGCACCACCAGGCTTATGTGGATAATTTGAATAAAGCAATTGATGGCACAGAACATGCTGATAAGTCGCTGGAAGACCTGGTGAAAAACGCAGGCGCTATTTCCCCCGCTGTTCGTAACAACGGTGGCGGGCATTGGAACCACTCCTTTTTCTGGGAGATCCTGAGCGCTGATGGCGGTGCGCCCTCCGGGAAACTGGCCGATGCGATCAACGAAACATTTGGTTCGCTGGATGCACTGAAAGAAAAAATCAATACAGCAGGTGCTACCCGTTTTGGAAGCGGCTGGGCCTGGCTGATTGTTAAAGACGGTAAACTGGAAGTTACTTCCACTCCCAACCAGGACAATCCCCTGATGGATGTGGCTGAAGTGAAAGGCACACCCATACTTGGTGTGGACGTTTGGGAGCACGCGTACTACCTGAAATATCAGAACAAGCGTCCGGATTATTTAAAAGCTTTCTGGAATGTAGTGAACTGGGCAAAAGTAGAAGAACACTACAACGCAGCCGTTTAAAAAAAATATAGCATATACGCAACCGCCCCCGCTTCAGGGGGCGGTTTTTTTTCGCTCAAATTGGCTATTGAAACCGGGGCCGGCATCGTTTATTTTCGTAGGGATAAAGGTTGCTGCTGACGCAGTAACGATAGTGACCTGTATGCTTCATCTTTAAACTAATTTGCTATGTCCGCATCATTTTCCGCCTATCACGGTGTAAACGCCGGTCAACACCAACATCATTTCAATGATCTTTCCGGGAAGGGCTACCGTATGATCTCCCTCAGTGTTTACGGAGGAGCAAATGAGCCCCGCTACGCCGCTGTATGGGTAAAACGGCCTGGTCCGGAATATGTGGCCACCCATGGCATTAACGCCGCACAATACCAGTCTTTTTTTAACACCTGGTCCGGGAAAGGATTTGTACCCGTTTTAATAACGGCTACCGGAAGCGGGGCCAACGCTATCTTTGCCGCCGTTTTTGAAAAACAGCACTACCCCGGCTGGGTTGCCCGTCATAATATTGATGAAGCCACATTTACGAATGAAAATAAACATGCACGGGAAAATAACCTGCGCCTTAAATCTGCTACTGTATATGGCTCCGGATCCGGAAGAAGGTATGCCGGTGTATGGATTCCAAACCCTTCTTTTATCAAGTGGCTGGTATATCCCAATGTGCCTGCGGCAAACTACCAGGGTATATTCAATGCCAACACCGAGCTGCCGTATTATAAACCCGAAGTAGTAGCCCTTTCGGATGATGCGGTGTATTGCCCCCTGTTTACCGATAGCATCGTTGGCCGCTGGGTGGCAAAGCACGGCATTACGGCGGATGAGTACCAGGCAGCATTTGACAAATACACAAATGAAGGCCTGATGCCGGTGTATGTGGATGGCGGTGGTACCGGCAATAGCATCCGGTATGCCTGTGTATTTGCGGAAACCGATATCCCGCAAAGCCGGAAATGGATCGTTACCGGTATCCAAACAACCGCTACACAGGGGCTTGACCAGATCATGAAAAACTTTATGCAAAAACAGGCCATCCGTTATGCGCAGTTCTGTTTGGGTAAGAACGGCAGCGTTAAATATAACCGGGCCTTTACCTGGGCGGAGCCCAATTATAAAACGGCCCAGCCATCCGACCGGTTCCTGCTGGCCAGCTGCAGCAAAATGTTTCTTTGTGCCGCCATACAGGCGCTTTTCGACAGCAAGGACCTCGCGCCCGGGGATTTGGCGTATGCAAAGCTGGGGTTCAGCGCGCCCAAGGACACACGAAGTGATCATATTACCATTCAGCATTTGCTGGATCATAAAGGTGGGTTTGATGCAAAGGATTTTGATGCTACGTATTCCATGCGGTTTATTGCGAAGGAACTGGGCCAGGCAACGCCTGTTACCAAACGGGATCTGGCAACATATATGTATAAGAAAAGAAAGCTGAAAGACGACCCCGGTACCAAGGATAATTATTCGAATTATGGATATGTGTTGTTATCACTCATCATTGAGCAGGTTACGGGAAAGGACTATTTCCGGTATCTGAAGCAGCAGGTGCTGGATAAGATCGGCGTTACTGAAGTGAAGAGCTGGAAAACCGTGGCAAATCCCCGGCCGGCTGATGAAGTGGCTACGGAAAGCTGGGGACTGGGGGAAAGTGCGCTGGTGATCAATTCGGCCGTGCTGGTACCAAATGTATACGGAGGTGATGGCATGATTAAAGAAGTAGCGGCCGCCTCCTGCGGACTGGCATCATCGGCGCATGCAATGGTGCAGTTCATCCATCAGCGTGCAGTGTGGGGTACCGGCGGGCGCATGGCCAATGCGGCAAGATCGGGTGGCACTCCCGGAGCCGCAACCCTGGCGGTTTCAAGAGGCGATGGCATCGACTGGGCGTATACGATCAACACCGCTGATTTCATAAACCCTTCCAGCGATCCGCTGAAAGAGCTGGGTAATGCCATTGATGGTTTCTTTGCTGCAAATGCCGGCTCCATTTAGCGGTTATCCAGTCTAAAACCCTACTACAACTACAACACCGCCTTTATAAAATGAACGACATCGCCGGATCGGGATAAGTGAATACCGGGTGCGCAGGTAATGTGCAGGCTTCCTTAGATGGTTCCGTCCGCAAACAAACGGAAGGGCATTGCTTCAGCGCATGCAGCATACCCGGCGGGTCATAAAAGCACTTGCAGCAGGGAAAGCAAAAAAAACCAACACCACCTCGTTACGGCAAGAAATGCACCCCGGGCGTAGACCTTTCATTTTCTTTAAGGTTTTTTCTATATTTGTCCGGATCCAGAATATCTTTTCCCATGACGATGCTCAGTGACGAACAGCTTTTCTCGCTGGTGAAACAGCATGACCGGACTGCTTTTGATCAATTGTATAACCGACATTGGTTGTCTTTGTTCAATAAGGCATACAAGCGCTTGCGCGACAAGGAAGCCTGTAGTGATCTCCTGCAGGATATCTTTGCCGATCTCTGGAACAAACGTGCGATCCGCAATGTGGACAACCTTGCAGCGTATCTGAACACGGCGGTAAGAAATAAAGTATACACCCTGTTGGCTCAGGGAAAAGCGGGTAATTACTTTATACAGCCTTTTGAAAATCTTGCAGGTGCTTCACAGGCCGACAGTCATTTCAATGAAAAGGAGATCAGCAATCTTGTGCGGCTCTGGATGGAAAGCCTTCCCGAAAAAAGAAAGGAAATCTTCCGGCTTCGTTTTTACGAAGGAGCGTCCACAAAACAGATCAGCGAATACCTGAATATTTCTCAAAAAACGGTGCAGAACCAGCTGCTGCTGGCTTTCCGCGATTTGCGCTTGCACCTGGCGCATTACCTGGCTACGGTGGGCATGCTTACCATTTTACATGCTGCCGGGTAAAATAAATTTTCAAATCTTTTGGGAGATTTTCTTTTTATGCAGACAATATAGGTGTAAAGCCGTATGAATGTCTGAAAAAGAACAACGATATCTGCAACTACTTGCAAAAAAAGTGCTTGCCGGTAAAGCTTCCGAGGAGGAACGACTTTTCCTGGAGGAATATTATAATGTGTTTGAAAAGCAGGCGGGGATAGAGCAGGAACTAACCGGGGAGGAGCTGAAATCCCTGCAGCAGTCCGTACTGGAACGCATTCACCGCCGGATGAACGTGTATGGAATGCGTCGCCGGCCGGTATTCAGGTACTGGCGGCAACTAGGCGTTGCGGCCTCATTCCTGTTAGTGGCCGGTGTTGCCTTATGGTTTGTGTTCCGGAAACAGCCCCATGCCGGTGTTGCACAGCAAGGACCGGTTGCAACAGATGTTTTACCCGGTGGTAACAAGGCTACATTAACCCTGGAGGACGGCTCTACGATTGTGTTGGATGAGATGAAGAAAGATTCGCTGGTGCAGCAGGGCAGTATGCAGGTAAGCAAAAGTGCCGACGGGCTGCTGATCTATTCCGTTGCCGGCCATTCCTCTTCGGCGGAAGCCGTTATTTACAATACAGTTACTACACCCCGGGGCGGGCAGTACCAGGTAGCCCTGCCGGATGGCACCCGCGTATGGTTGAACGCCGCTTCTTCCATCCGTTTCCCTACGCGTTTTACAAAGGATCAGCGACAGGTTTCCATTACGGGTGAGGTGTATTTTGAAGTGGCGCATAAACCCGCACAGCCATTTGTGGTTACCACCGGCGCTACCACCGTTCAGGTACTGGGCACGCACTTTAACATAAAAGCATATCCCGATGAAGATGTTATGAAAACAACCCTTGCAGAAGGATCGGTTAAAATTGTGCATGCGGGGAAGACGGCTGTTTTAAAACCCCGCGAGCAGCTGCAGGCCGGCGGGGCATTGTTTAAGGTTGTACAGCAGGTGGATGTGGATGCGGAACTGGCCTGGAAAAACGGATTGTTTTATTTTAAAAACGATGATATCGAAGCCGTAATGAAACAGGTACAGCGATGGTATAATGTTGATGTGCAATACAACGGCGCAATACCTGCCAAACAGTTCACCGGTACAATACCCCGGTCTGTAACCCTTTCCGAGCTGATGGAGATGTTGAGTTTTTACGATGACATGAAATGCGTTATAAAGGGAAACACGATCATCATTCAGCGGTAACAAAAGCATAAAAGCGTCACCAGATTTTTAACGAATAAAATGTACAGGTAAACAACAGCGAAACAAAAAACCGGGAAGTGACTGGACCTCGCTCCCCGGTTGGAAGGAGCTGTAAAATGACATTAAAATTTTAAACCCCTTACATATTATCTAACAATTGCAAAAGTATGATTTCTAAACTAAAAAGGAAACATCCGGCATCGTCGTGTCTTTCCTCTATTGTCCTTGCTATGAAATTAACGGCTTTTTTTCTGTTTGCTGCCGTGCTGCAGGTAAGTGCTAATGGCTACGGTCAGCAATTAACGATCAATGAAAAAAATATTCCGGTAATACGGTTGCTGCAGATCATTGAAAAGCAAAGCCGGTATCATTTTTTGTATGACAATCTTCAGTTGAAGGACATTACGGTAAACCGTGTCAGCGTAAACAGGGCCTCTGTAACAGAAACCCTGAGCGAAAGTTTTAAAGGGCTGCCGCTGAGTTATAAAATTATAAAGAACACCGTAGTGGTAAAGCGGAATAAGGAACCCGTGGTTCAAAACCCGCAGGAGCCGCTGCGGGTAGCGGTGCCGGCCGGAAGAGTGATTACGGGAAGGGTGATAAATGCCCGGGGCGAACCCCTGGAAAATGCAAGCGTAACGATAAAGGGCACCCAAACAGGTGTGGTTTCCGATGCCGATGGCGTGTTTACAATTGAAGTACCCAATGCGCGAACCGTGCTGGTTATTTCGCATGTGGGATATGAAGACAAGGAGATCATCGCCGGCGATCAGAAAAATATTGAGGTCGTATTAAGCCCGCAGCAGGCATCCATGGATGATGTAGTGGTGGTGGCTTATGGCAAGCAAAAAAAGATCTCGGTAACCGGCGCTATCGCATCTATTTCAACAAAGGAAATCAAACAAAGTCCGGCCGCCAACCTTGCAGTAACCCTGGCCGGGCGTTTGCCGGGATTGACCGCGCTGCAGCGAAGCGGTGAACCGGGGCGGGATGCGACGGCGTTATTCCTTAGAGGGATCGGTACGCTTAACGGTACATCACCCATCATTTTAGTAGATGGAGTGGAACGCGAGATGACCTACATTGATCCGAATGAAGTAGAGAATGTAACCATTTTAAAGGACGCTTCCTCCACTGCGCTGTTTGGTGTACGGGGGGCAAACGGTGTTATACTGGTTACCACCAAACGGGGAGTGAGCAGCAAGCCCACCATCGGGTTAACCTATGAATACGGGTTGCAGGGCTTTACGCGGTCGCCTTCCATGCTGAACTCCTATGACTGGGCCCGGCTGAAGAATGAGGCCTGGGCCAATGATAACCCCGGTGTGGACCCGGATGACCCGGTCAATCAGCCGCCGTATTCGGAATATGCACTGGACCGGTTCCTGTACCAGGAATACCCGGAAGCCTATCCGAATACCAACTGGCAAAAAATGTTGTTCAACGACTATGTGGCACAAAAACGTTATAACCTCAATTTATCCGGCGGCAGCGAATACATACAGTATTTTGTAAACGTTGGTTTCCTGGATCAGGGCGGGCAGTGGAAAATAGATCCCAGTGTTAAGGATTATGATCCTTCCAGTTTTTTAAAACGCTATAATTTCCGCTCCAATATTGATGCAAAATTAAACAAGGCAGGAACCCTTAGTACCTTTTTAAATGCAGCGGGGTATTTTGAAAAGGTCAATTCGCCCAATGCCAATACCAATGAAATCTTCCGTCGTACCTATGCGTTCTTCCCGGTAGTGCTGCCGGGCCCGCTGACCCCGGCGGGAGAGGTGCTCATCGGACCGGGCAATTATAATGAATCGCCCTGGGCAATGATCAACCGGAGCGGGTATCGCCAGGAAACCAGGAATAATATTACCGCCTCCTGGGGATTAAAACAGGATTTTAGCTTTATTACAAAAGGACTTTCTGCCCGGTTTATGGCCTCCTTTGATACCCGTACCATTTATGGATTGACAGCGGCCAAAAGCTATCAGCGCTGGATCCAGATCATTGACCCCAATACGCCCAACCACGAGGGTATGGATAGTGTACAGTATACAAGGGTCTTGCTGGATATGGAAAATACCCCGCTGAACATTGGCAGCGGTTCCAACTTTCAGTCGTTCTTTAATTTCCAGTTTGCAGTGGATTATAACCGGGTGTTTAAACAAAAACATGCTTTTACCGGGCTGCTACTGGCACAGCAGGAAACAAGGGTATTGCCCAATGACCGTATCCCATATAACCTCCGGGGAATCTCTGCCCGGGCTTCTTACGCGTACGATAGCAAATACCTGCTGGAATTTAATGCAGGCTACAACGGCTCCGAGCAATTTGCCAAAGGCCGGCGGTATGGGTTTTTTCCTACGATTTCCGGAGGATGGGTGGTGTCAAACGAAACCTTTTTAAAGTCAAGCGATCTTATTTCATTGCTGAAGCTGAGAGCTTCGTACGGGAACGTGGGCAGCGACCGTTTGGGAGGAAGACGCTTTTTATACCTGGATGATATACAACGGGCCGGCGGTGGCGGGTTCAGCAGTTCGCTGGGTCGCGGAGGCTTAATTGCCGAAAATTATCTTGGCAATCCCAATATTCAATGGGAGGTGGCAACGAAGGCCAACCTGGGTCTTGAATTTGGCTTTTTAAATAACGACCTCAACCTGATGATCGATCTCTTTAACGAACGTCGGGATAATATCCTGATCAGCCGGCAAACCATTCCGATGGTTTATGGAATTGAGCCGGGGCGTATGGCACCGGTGAACATGGGAATTGTGGAGAACAAAGGCTACGAGATTGAGCTGAATTATAAAAAGATCCTGAACCGGGATTGGTCCTTTTTATCGAAACTCAACTTCAATTTTGCGCGGAATAAGGTACTGTTTTCAGACGAGCTGCAGTTGCCTGCCGATTATGCCTACCGGTACCGGCAAACCGGTTTTCGACTGGGACAGGTATTTGGATACCCGTTGCAGAATGGGTATTACAACAGTTATGACGAAATCGCAACCGAGGGATTTAATTATGTAGGGTATACCGTAAGGCCCGGTGATTTCAGATATGCCGATACCAATGGTGATAAGACCATCGACGAGCGGGATATGATTCCCATGGGCTATTCGGCCATCCCGGAATATACACTGGGCGCGGCTTTCAGCATCGCCTACAGGCAGTTTGATCTGTCCTTTTTATTCCAGGGCAACCTGAATGTGTCGCAGCCGCTTTCCGGTTACGGAACCATGGCCCTTACCGATTTCAGGGAGCGCCACCTGTATGCATGGACGCCCGAACGGGCCGCCAACGGCGAAAAGATCCTGTACCCCAGACTGTCTACCGGGGGCAGCTCGAGTGAGCGGGATTACAATGCGTTCTTTATTGAGAACCGCAGTTTTGTACGGCTGAAGAACGCCGAGGTCGGATACCGCCTGCCGGAAAAATGGGCACGCAAAATAGGCAGCAAGGAAGTGCGTATTTATGCAAATGGTTTTAACCTGATCACCTGGGATAAAATGCGGACAAAGGATTTCGATCCGGAAGTGGATAACTCGCTCAGCTATCCGGTGTACCGGATATTTAACACCGGTGTGAATGTTACATTTTGATAATCTCTTACAAAAACGAAATGAAAAAAATAACGCTTAATATATTGCTGATGGCCGCTGTGCTGATCGGCGCTTGCAGGAAAGACCCGCTGGATCTGATGCCGGACGGCCGGATTACCATCGACCAGGTATTTACGGATGAAATGATGGCATCGGAATACGTAAATACGATCTATGCCAATATGCAGCATTATGGCACCGCCTATAATTACTGGACCATGCTGGCGGGGTATTCTGATGAGGCCCACGATAACGACTTCCCGCAGGATATGGGACGTGCTCCATCCCGGTGGTACAATGGTGAGCTGCGTCCCAACTGGAACCCCATGGATATTCCCGCTTCTGTTGGAGCCTACGATCCCACTACCAACGGTTTTTATTATCGTAACGGATGGAAAGGCATCCGGCAGTCGAATGTTTTCCTGGCGAATATCGGTAAAACCGTTTTTACAAATCCCACCATTAAAGCAAGGTTGATCGCCGAAGTAAAAACCCTGCGGGCATTCTTTTACCTGGAGCTGATTAAGATGTATGGCGGAATGCCTGTGGTGGATAAACCCTTTACGGTTGATTTTAAATTTGAAACACTGCCCCGGCAATCGTTTAAGGAATGTGTGGATTTTATAAAGCAGAACTGTGATGAGGCCATTGCGGAAACCAATTTTCCCTGGCGGATTACCACCGAGCCGGAACGGGGACGGTTCACCAAAGCCGTGGCACATGCGGTTCGCTCGCAGGCGCTCCTGTTCAGTGCAAGCCCTTTGTGGAACCCGGAAGGCGATGCCGGTCGCTGGGCCCTTGCCGCTGCTGATATCAAACAATCACTGGGGGCTCTTACAGATGCGGGATACCAGCTATACCCGGAATACGAAGCGTATTTTTACGGGCGCTCCGATCTGAGTCCCAGTCCGGGGGATAAGGAAACCATTTACGAAGTAAAAACCTTCGGTGGTACGCCGGAGTTCAGCCACCTGATGTTCCGCATGCATGCCATCCCTACATTGGGAGGCGATAAAGCCGGATGCAGCCCCTCGCAGGAACTGGTAGATGCGTACGAAATGGCCAATGGCCAGATACCGATACTGGGTTACCAGGATGAAGATCATTTGCAGCCAGTCATCAACACGGCTTCCGGTTATGATGAAAAGCATCCGTACCTGAACCGGGATCCCCGTTTTTACGCCACTGTTTGGTATAATGATGCGTTGTATGGCGATGTGAACGGCAAACCCTACCGCATTCAATCCTATGTAGGTGGTGCCGATGGTATTTCAAACCTGATGCAACGGACGCATAACGGCTATTATCTGCGTAAGTTCCGGAATCCGAAACAGCTGGATCCCAATACGGGCACGGCGCTGTTTAAAAAATACCGTCTGGGCGAACTGTATCTGAACTATGCTGAAGCTGCTAATGAAGCCGCCGGTCCAACCAGCGACGTTTACGACGCAGTAAATGCCGTAAGAGCGCGGGTGAAGATGCCACAGCTGCCGGGCGGGTTAAGCAAAGACGCGATGCGGGAACGGATCCGCAGGGAACGCCGGGTTGAAATGTCGTTTGAAGAACAGCGGATATGGGATGTGCGCCGCTGGAAGATCCTGGGCCAGACGGATAAACTGACAACCGGTATTGAATGGACAAAGACCGGGGAGGGGCAGTTTACGGGGAAACGCGTTGTCGCCGGAAGAAGGAAAAGCTGGGCCGATAATTACCTGATCATCCCGATCCCAACAAGTGAGTTAACGCTGATGCCGCTGTGGGAACAGAATCCCGGATGGTAAACAGGGTGCCCGGGTTACCGGGGCGCCGGACAGGATATTGGATGATCATCCGGTTTCATGAACGGAGTCATCGCTTATTAATCACTTTTGAAACGAAATTTATGTTGACTAAAAATGATATGATCGCCGCATTACTGGTCGTGTTAACGGGTATCACAGGCTCCTGTAAAAAGGATGATAACAAATTACCGGTGAACAATGCGCCGATCCCGCGTATATTAACATTTGCGCCCGAAAATGCAGGTCCCGGGGATTTGCTCACTATTAAGGGATTGCATTTTTCTACGGATCCTGAAAAGAATATTGTCCGGTTTAACCAAATGGTAGTGGCGGCCCGGTCCGTAAGCGATACGGCCATCACCGTGGTGGTTCCGGAACTTACGGTAAAATCTGCCGGGGTAACAGTAAGAAGCAATGGTAAGATCTCTAACCGGAAAAACCTTAACCTGGTTCAGATCAAAAAGTTCCGGGATGATTTTAACCGGGCCAATGTGGCACTGGCAGATAACACGGTTGTGCCCAACCCTCTTGGCAGTGCCTGGGAAATTATAACCGGAAGATTTGCGCTGGAAAATAACCAGCTGGCCACGCATGCCGGAGGTGTGGAAACCTATATGTTGTATCGCGCCCCTGAAGTGGATATGAAAGCCGGGAATGATAATTTCTTTAAGCTTTCAGCATCGGTTACGGTTTCCGGCGGCGGTTCTTTTGGCGGAGTGATCTTTAATGCGCAACCGGATAATAAACGGTTTTACCTGTTGAGAACGGCAGGTAAAATGGTGCAGCTGCTGAAAACCGGAAGCAATGGATTGGGCGATTGGGCCGCGATCATGATCAATGATAATTTTGAAGGATTTGCAGACAATAAAAAATACCGGGTAGATATCTCTTCTTCAACTGCCGGTAAGATCACGGTTAAACTTTCCGATCCTGATACGAATGGTGTCATACTCGAACGTACGGTAGAAGATCCCAACCCCCACACAGGCGGTGTTCCCGGTTTTTATTATTTCGGATTAGCCAATCCTGTGAATATCTATTTTGATGATTTTTCGCTGGAGCTACAATAAGTGTTAAAAAAAGAAGCTGCCGCAGCAGCCGTACAAAAACAACCATCCCGCGCCAGTGTGTTTGAATGGTTGATTACGGCAGCTCCGGCTGGTTATTAAAAATCCATCCGAGCGGAGTACATCCGGGAGGTAACCAAAAATAGTGCAGATGAAATCGTTTATTTTATTAGTCGGATGCGTTCTGTTAACGGCCTGTGGCAGAAAAACAACAACGGTTACGGATACCGGACGGGAAAATAAAGAGGGCCTGGTATCATTATTTGCGGATCCGCAATTTGAAACCGGACTTTATTTAAAAGGGGATGTAAGCGGTGCACCTTCCGCCGGGGAATCGTTGTATCCCTTTGGGAAGAAAGGCACCAAACCTGCCTGGGAACTGGCAGAATGGGCCAGTAAATATTTATTGCATCAAAATGAAATGACCGATAATAACGGGGAAAAACGGTATGAAAACCGGGGTAAGCTGCTGACCCTTGTACGCGAGGGCAATACAACAAAGATCCGGATGGACGTTAAAGCTACTGCGGAATATGACCATCCGCGGAAAAGCGGGGAGGCCTGGCCCCACCTGCTGCTGGAACAGGCATTTGCGGTAAAGCCTTTTCTCAAATATACCGATAAACTGATCCTCACTTTTGAAGGACGCCTGGTAAACGCCGTTTCAGCTATGCCCGCCGGCAGCTTTAACCCGGATCTGCACACCGCCCAGTTCCAGCTGTTTATTACGTTGCAGAATCTGAATCCGCAATCGCCCAGCTACGGAGAACTGGTATGGTTTGGCGTGCCTTTTTATGATTACCGGCACCGGCAGCTGCAGGTATATGCCGCGCAGGATATCGGAAAAGGCGATGCTACCGGCATGTTTATATACAGCCTGGGTACCACGGATTATATGCAGGGCAGTTTTCACGACGGTAACTGGGTAAAGGTGGAAAAGGACCTGAAGCCGCTGATGGTAAAAGCGGTGAACCTTGCAAAGGAGCGGGGGTATCTTAAAGGAGCTACCCTGGATGATATCCGTATCGGAGGGATGAATATTGGCTGGGAAGTACCGGGCACTTTTGATGCAGGATTTGAATTCAGGGGGTTTGATCTGAAGTACCTGCCGCTAAAAGAAGGTAGCACCGGTAAATAATCGTATCAGAAAATGATCAGATAAAAAACAGGTATGAAACAGAAAAATAAAAAAACGCTATTCCCGTTTTTTGCCCTTATGTTACTGATCGGTGCATGCACGCGCGAGGGTTCTTTTGATGCGGTAAATGATGCGGCACAGGAAATGCTGGCTGCGCCTAAAGGTAAAATTGGTCAGGCAATGACATCCGGTATCGGATTGCTTACAGACAACGCATTTCAGCAGGGGTTTAATGTACTGCATCCGGGATCGGGTGCACTGCAAGGCACGCTGCAATACCCCGGCGGGGTTACAGCACCCAAATGGAACCTGGCGCAGTGGTACAGCAGTTCAAGTATCTATGGTGCGGCGCCGGTAGTGCTTGGCTCCGGGTCTTATCGCTTTGCCAACGCAAATAAAGCCATTACCATTGGTCCTGTATCCTCAACGGATAGAACTCTTGTTTTTGCAATCAACGGGCAGAACGAATTTGGGAATAGCTACCGTACGGCTTCCCAGCCCTTCCCGCACCTGTTAGCCGATCAGCGGATTGCTGATCCTGATGGCTGGCTGGGAACGGCAACCCCTTTTTTGGGAGGTTTGGATAGCATGGTTTTTAATATAGATGCCCTGTTGCAATACCATGCACGCAATCAAAAAACGGGTTATGATCCCTCCATTCATGCGTTGCAGTATAGCTGCAGCTTTCTCATACAGAACTTGCGCGCAGGAAACCCGGGTTACGGCAAATCCATGTATTTTTTGGTGATGTTGTTTGATGACCGTTATGCTTTGCCCGGCCTGGCCATTAACGAAGATATTTTCAGCGGGCGGCTTATTTATGACGTTGGCATTGCTCCGTTTACCGGCACCGGACTTATACAAGGTCAATGGAAGAACATTCACGGAAACCTGTTGCCCTATATAAAACAGGCATTGACCGAAGCCTGGAGCCGGGGATATCTGCTGGAATCACAAAACTATAACGACTACAAACTGTCCCTGTTTACGATGGGGTTTGAATGTACCGGTTTAAATATAGGAACCATGCAAACAAAAAACCTGGATCTTGTTGCCTTCTGATAACGGGGGTATATTGCTTGCATAAAAACGACCGGATGATTGCTGCGTTGTATATTTTTCCACCCCGGGATCAGCTCGTTACAGATACGGTAAAGGCGGAGGCAGGCCCTTGGAAAAACGGGGGGCAGCGTATAATAACAAGAGGTTGTTACGGGATACCGATGGTATGTTTAAAAACATCAAAAGAGCTGGCGCCGCTTTATGGAAGCCCGCCGCCTCCGGTTGGTACATTCGATTGATAAAAGATGCAAACGGTGCGCAAAACAGGTATAATGATCGCAAGGTAGCAGGCTTTTATACCGGGCAATAATGATTTTTTACTGTAAACAGGAAACATATATAGAATGCCAGGAGCAGGACATTTTTTAGTGGCGTGTATCGCTTTATATCCATGCCTTACCGGATGGGGCAGGCAGGTTGCCGGTAGTCATACGGGCGCGGTATGGGCCATTGCCGGTGAACGGGGTAAACCGGTTCCGGGAAAAGAACTGATCAGGGATGCCCGGTTCCGGCAGGGCTTTTCGCTGTCTCCCTTAACACCGGAGGAAGTAATGGCTGCGGGCAGCTTTGATAAGGCAAGCAAGGGCTATTACTATTTTGAGAAAAAAGATCAAAAACCGGTTTGGGAATTTTGTCAGTGGGCAAGCAGGTATTCATTGGAAGGTGCAGTACCGGAAAAAAATCCGGATCACAGCATAACATACCGCAATGCAGCGAAACAGATCATGCGTTACCGGAACGGAACCTTACATATAGGGGTTGCCACCAGTAAAGAATATACAAGGCCCAGGGAAGCAGGCGGTGCGTTTACCGGTTTTTTAATCCAGCAGGATTTTCCGGATCTGCCGGATATCGGAAGCATGCAACATCTTTATTTTTCCGCGGCCCTGAAGATCGTAAAATGTGAGCGAAAAATGACGGACCAGGAATATGATCCCATCATACATACGGCGCAAACGCCCCTGTACTTTATATTGAAGAACAGGAATCCCCGGTCCAAAGACTATAATTATGCCATATGGCTGGGTGTACAATCCTTTGATTACCGGTATCCGAAAATGAATCCCAATGAAGAGATCGGATTTGATAACGATACCCATATGTACATGTATAATATACCGCAGACGGCTGTTTGGGGAGCAAAGACAACCTTTCATGACCTCCAATGGCATAGGGCCCGGGTAGATCTGTTGCCCTCCGTATTACAGGCAATAGAATCCATGAGATCAAAAGGCGCTTTTCTGCACTCAGAGCTGTCGGACCTGGTGGTTGCAGGAATGAATTTTGGCTGGGAGTGCCCGGGAACGTTTGACGTAGCCCTGGAAGTACAGGGATTGAGTCTTCGGGTAGTGAATAAAAACCAATAACGATGTTTGACCTGGCGGTGACTAATAAAAACGATTAAAAATTGAGTATGAAGATGGCTGTTCTGACAGGTGCATTAGCACTCTGTTTTTTGGGGTGCAATAACTCAGTAAAAGCACAAACCGGGTGGAAACAATTATCCGGAGCGTGGAATATATCCCCGAACCGGGTAAGCCCGATGGCGGGCAAGGACCGGTTATTTACGCTGCAGTATACGGGTTCTGCAAAAGAAATAGCCTGGGAATCGCTGTCGGTGGATTTTCGATTTGAAGACCGCTCTGCTAAAGGAGCGCTTGGTATGATGCTGAATATTGAGGCTCCGGATGACTATCAGTTATTGCGGATCGCCCCGGATACAGCGCGTTGCGTTCTTCAGCTGTTGCACCGGAAATACGGGTATTTCAGAATGTGGCAGGAAGTGATAGTGCCGGCAAAGCTGAGCGCTAACCAGGTATATACCGTTTCCATTGTAAAAGCACCGGCGGTAGACCTGGAAGACTGGCGGCCCTGGAAAATCATGATCCGCGAAAAGGGAAGCGGAACGATCCTGCTGAAACAAGGAGTATCCAACGATATGCCCGCATTTGGTTTGGGCCAGGTAGGACTGTATACCACGAGGCCGGATATTGCTTTTTCAGATTTTCAATGCATCCTTCAGCACCCCGAACAAAAAAACCGGGCCCTCGTATTGCCATCCGTGTTTGCCGATAGGATGGTACTGCAGCATTCGCGGGTAAACCCGGTTTGGGGCAAGGCGGCTCCCGGAAGTGAAGTAGAAATACGCATTGCGGGAAAACGGCTGAAGACCCGCACCGGTAAAGATGGCAAATGGAAGATCGGGCTCCCCGCATTACCGGTAAATGACAGCTTGGATATGGAAGTGTGTTCTGAAAAAGACCGGATCCGGATCCGGAATATTGCAGTGGGAGAGGTATGGCTGGCTTCCGGGCAATCCAATATGGAAATGCGTACCTGGCAAAGCGATGTATCTAAAACCATCACACAACGCAACAACGATCCTGGATTGCGGGTGTTTAAACAATCGCAGTGGCCGTCCGGGGATCCGGTTTTTTCATCTGGCGGGGAATGGATCCTGGCAGATTCCGCTAACGTTATGGGCTGGTCGGCAATCGTCAGCAGCTTTGGAATCAACCTGAGGAAAACATTACATATGCCCGTTGGGATCATTTGTGCTTATTGGGGCGGAACCGCCGTTGAAAGCTGGTTCCCCAGGGAAGAGCTGGCAAAGGATCCGGTTACGGCTCCGATCCTGGAGCGATACCATGCGTCCCTGGTTCATCTTGAAAAAGGGCTTCCTGTAGAAACCCGTTTCCCCTGGAGCTGGGATGTAGCCGGGCAAAGTCATACACCCGGTAATTTATACAATGGCATGATTGCTCCGGTGGCGCCTTATTCCATTAAAGGCGTACTTTGGTACCAGGGCGAGTCCAACACGCAAAAAGCACGGCAATATGAGCACCTGTTTCCCCTGCTGATTGATACATGGAGAAAAAAATGGGATAATCCGGAGCTCCGTTTTTTTTATGTACAGCTGGCCGGCTATGATGGTAAACAGTCCGGCTCCGAAATCGAGTCGGCCTGGCCGCAGCTAAGGGATATTCAACGAAAGGTATTGGATAAAAAGAAACAGACCGGCATGGTTGTGGCCTTTCATCTGGGCGATTCGCTGGATATTCATCCGTACCGGAAAAACGAAATCGGATTGCGGCTGGCGAACCTGGCACTACACGATGCCTATGGATTTAAGAAGATCGTCAGTCGCGGTCCTTTGTTCACGCAGGCGTTGTTTAAAAACGGAGGGGCCACCATCCGGTTCAGGGAAACGGCTGAAGGGTTAACAACCGCTGCCGGCAAGCCCTTGGCGGGGTTTACCATTGCGGGGAATGACCAGGTCTTTTATCCGGCTGCAGCCGTTATTTCAAATGATGGAAAAACGGTAGTGGTATCTTCGGATAAGGTACCGGTTCCCGTGGCCGTACGATATGGCTGGGCCAACTATTCGCCGGAGGCAAACCTGGTGAACAGTGTCGGTTTGCCGGCATCGCCTTTCCGCACAGACAACTGGAGGCTATTGACCGATGATACTTTATAAACGTAAAACACAACAGAGATGGGCAGATGGAAGCTTTTGATTCTTTTTCTTATTTGCAGCAGCAGATTGCAGGGGCAACATACGATTGCATATGGCGCCTCCGAACAATGGCAGCGTCATCAATGGAATGCGCACTGGATCACCATTCCGCAGGAAGCCGGTTCGAAATATGACTATGGCATTTATCGCTTCCGGAAAGCATTCAGTATGGACGCCATACCCGAAACCTTTGTGATCAACCTGTCTGGCGATCCCCGCTACGAGTTTTTTGTAAACGGTATCCGCGTTTGCAGGGGACCGGCAAGGGGTGGTTTGTACAACTGGCATTATGAAACCATTGATATTGCCCTGTTCCTGAAAAAGGGAAGAAACCTTATTGCCGCCACCGTATGGAATTACGGAGAGTGGTCGCCGGGTGCACAAATTTCGCTGTATACCGGTTTTATTGTACAGGGCGAAACAGAACGGGAAGCCGTTGCAAATACAGATGGTACATGGAAAGTATATACCGACCCGTCGTTTAAACCCTCATTGGTATACCTGCAGGATGTGGGTCCGGGTGATGTCATTCAAGGGGCTACACATCCATGGAATTGGAATGCTGCCGGCTTTGATGATACGCAATGGAAAAATGCGGAAGTAAAAGAGCGCGGACAACCGGCCGGAACCGGAACCCAGTACCTGCGGGCGTTAACACCCCGCAGCATTCCGTTAATGGAAGAACGGATGGAAGCGCCTATGAAAATACGCCGGAGTGAAGGAATGGATTTAAAAGGTGATTTTATATCCGGCAGGGAAGCGCTGAAGATTCCGCCGCATTCAAAGGTTTCGATACTGCTGGACCAGGAATATCTTACCAACGCCTACCCGGCATTAACGGTAAGCAAGGGATCGCAGTCTAAAATTACCCTTACCTATTCAGAAGCCCTGTACCTGGATGCAGGGAATAAAGGGAACCGGAATGAAATAGCGGGTAAACAGATCAGGGGGTTTGTAGATGTATTTTACCCGGAAGGCGGGAACCGGCGCGTGTACAGCCCGCTTTGGTTCCGTACGTTCCGGTATATTCAGCTGGATATTGAAACAACAACACAGGAATTGCTCCTGCATTCCTTTGACCGGGAATTTACAGGATATCCGTTCAAAGAGAAGGGGCGCTTTTCCAGCAACGATCCCGCGCTGCAGGAGATATGGAAGGCGGGCTGGCGCACAGCAAGGCTTTGTGCAGGAGAAACCTATTATGATTGTCCTTATTACGAGCAACTTCAATATACAGGCGATACCCGTATACAGGGACTGATCTCTTTATATGTAAGCGGCGATGACCGGCTGATGCGGAAAGCGATCACCGACCTCGCTTCCTCTGTAACGCCCGAGGGGATTTTGCTGAGTCGTTACCCGGCGCGGTACAATCAGGTGATCCCGCCCTTCTCACTTTACTGGATCAATATGTTGCATGATTACTGGATGCACCGGAATGATACAGCATTTGTGGCATCATACCTGCCGGTATTAAAAAGCATACTGAATTGGTTTGAGCATAAAATAGATCCGCAGACCGGTTTGCTGGGGCCTTTACCGCACTGGAATTTTGTAGACTGGTCGGTTGAATGGCCATGGAATGACCGGAAACCATTGGGCGGCACACCCCCCGCGGCCATCGGGGGGGGCTCGTCCATCCTTAGCCTGCAGCTGGCGTATGCGCTTACAGATGCGGCGGCACTCCTGGAGCATTTTAATGAAACCGTGCTGGCCTCAAAATATAAAAAACTGAAACAATCGCTTGGTGAAGCGGCCATGAAACAGTGCTTTGACCGGCAGCGGGGGCTGATGGCGGACGACCCTTCCTATAGCAGTTTCAGTCAGCATGCGTCGATTATGGCCATCCTTTCAGACGCGGTTAGTAAAGACCAGCAGCAGCGTGTATTTGAAACGCTGAATTCCGATCGTTCATTGACCCAGGCTACGGTCTATTACCGCTTTTACCTGTTCCGGGCCATGAAAAAAGCAGGACTGGCAGATCAGTATACCGGCAGTCTTGATATATGGAAAACGATGTTGAAGAACGGGCTCTCCACCTTTGCCGAACAACCGGAACCCTCTCGTTCCGATTGTCATGCGTGGAGTGCCAGCCCGAACTATGATTTGCTGGCAACGGTTTGCGGCATTACGCCGGCAGCACCCGGGTTCCGCAAAGTGCATATAGCGCCCCACCTGGGAACACTAAAATGGGTAAAAGCCGCTATGCCGCATGCAGATGGGGAAATCAGCGTTTTCTTTGAACAGCGGCATGGCCGGTTAGCGGGCAGCATTACGCTTCCGCCTGGTTTGTATGGCGTGTTTGAATATAAAGGCGTTTCGAAGAAACTGGTTCCGGGTACCAATGACCTGAATTGAAAGCATCACGGTATTGCCCGAAAAATAAAAAGCCGGACGTTTTTTCGTCCGGCTTTATTCAATGCGTTTGCGGCATTAAAAATATTTTGTTTTGCCGGGTGTGGCAATCGGGTAAAAGCCGTCTGCATCCGGAACTACGGGCGGTGTGGCATTAAAGCTATACTCTTTAGGCATGATGTCAATACCGGAGTTCAGCGCCTTATCCCATTCAATCACCTGGCCGCTGTACGTGGCCATACGCCCGATGATGGCTGTTAACGTGCTCTTGGCACCGTATTCGGCATTGTCAAACTTATACTCGCCTTTGGCAATGGCCTCAAACAGTTCATCGTGCTCGGTTTGATAGGGGTTGCGTTCGTTCTTTTTGTCGAACGCATACAGTACTTTTCCCGACCGGTCTTTGATCACTGCCTGGTCGCAGAAAATGGATCCGTTGGTGCCCACCAGCAGTTCGTCTACCTTACTCATGGTGCCCGGTATATGCCGGCACTGGCTGTTGAGGATAGTGCCATCTGCATAATGGAATTCCACATAGTGATGATCGTAAATCTCTCCGTATTGTTTGCCGGTTCTTACCTGGCGGCCGCCCATACCCTGCGCTTTTACCGGGTAGGCATTTTTGAACCAGTTCATGACATCAATATTATGAATGTGCTGCTCGTTGATATGATCGCCGCAAAGCCAGTTGAAATAATACCAGTTCCGCATCTGGTATTCCATTTCCGTTTGCTGCGGTTCCCGTTGTTTTACCCAAACGCCGGCATTGTTCCACCAAACCTGGCCGGAGATGATCTCACCGATCATATCCTTCCGCTCAAACAGCGCGCGGTAAGAGTCCTGGTAGCGGCGCTGAAGCCCTACCACTACGTTCAGTTTTTTCTGCTTTGCGATTTCTGCCGCATCCAGTACTTTTTTGATCCCGGCCGGATCAGTAGCCATGGGTTTTTCTGTAAAAATATGTTTACCCTGTTTTACGGCCTCTTCAAAATGAATGGGGCGAAATCCCGGAGGGGTAGTAAGGATCACCACATCCGCCAGGGCAATGGCCTTTTTATAGGCATCGAACCCGGTAAATTTATTCGCCTCGGGTACGTTGATCTTTTCGGGGCTGATCCCGCTGTCGTCCTTTGAGGTAATGGTTTTATAGCAGCTGTCGATGCGGTCTTTAAAAGCATCGGCCATTGCCACCAGTTTTACATTCTGCTTGGTAGATAATGCCTGTGTTACAGCGCCGGTGCCCCGGCCGCCACAGCCGATCAGGGCTATTTTGATTTCTCCCTTTGCACCGGAAAAAAAGTTTACATGGCCCATAACGGGAGCGGCAAGCAAACCACCGGCAATGAGAGAGCTGTTTTTTACAAAGTCTCTTCTTGTTGTTTTGTGATTCATTATTATGGATTTAATCGCTGGAAATTATAAGATATATGTTGAGAAAAACGTTTCAATTTCTGCGGCACTTGGCTGTTTTGCCGGGCGTACCAGCCGGAATCCCACAAACGGCGCATCGGCATTCCACCACTTGCTTTTCGGGATCTGCGGATCGCGGCGGTTCCAGATCGGATCCGATTCGGTCCGGTTGGCAGTGCGCAGCGAAGCGGCATCATCCTTATAATTACCTCCTCTTACAATGCGCGGACTTTTGGCGCTGGGCAGCCGCGTGGGGTTGGTGGCTTCTTTACCCAGGGTTTTATAATAGTCTGCCTGGTATTGGTCCAGCACCCATTCGGCCACATTGCCATAAATATCATACAGCCCCCATGGATTGGGTTTCTTAAGACCTATTTTATGGTATTTATCCTCACTGTTTTTGGCGTACCAGGCATATTCATCCAGCTGCTTTGCATCGGTTCCAAAAAAGTAGGGCGTTGTGCTGCCGGCGCGGGCGGCATATTCCCATTCGGCTTCCGTAGGCAGGCGGTAAAACACGCCTGTTTTTGTATAGAGCCATTTGCAATACATAATGGCCGCACGTTGCTGCATGCTGTTGGCCGGAAATCCACCTTCCTTTCCCATCCCCAACGTAAGATCAATATAAGGGGCGGTAGGCCTTGTAACCGCATCGGCATCTACATTCTGGCCAAGACTTTCGTCGTATTGAAAAAGGGCATACTCGTCAAAGCTCACTTCGTGCGATCCCATATAAAAGGCATCCAGCTTTACGGTCACCTGCGGCTGTTCATCGGCATCTTTGGGCGTATTGCCGGAAGGGCTTCCCATTTTAAAGGAGCCGGCGGGTATAGGGACCATCGTGAATTTTACAGAAGAACCGGGAATGGATTGTTCATATTTTTTAAATTCGGTATCCTTTTTTTCCTGAGCACCAAGTGCGCCTGCACCAGCGCATAGCCATGCTGCAGCAATCAATTTTTTCATCGTTCCGAAGTTAAGTAAATTTTCAGTTTGACCATTAAATGGGTTCCAAAATAGCACAAAACGAAAATAATTCCTAAATCTTTTTTATAAATATCAAAGTTTCCTATTTTTAGTTCGAAAAAATTTGCCACAATGAACCGAAGAAACTTCGTAAAAAACAATGTATTAACGATGAGCGCCCTGGGGCTGGGTACCAGCTTATGGGCGGGGCCTGCGAAAGATGTAAAAGCGGATAAGACCTTTCATCTGGACTATGCCCCCCACGACGGCATGTTTGGTAACAGTGCCGGTAAGGATTTTATCGACCAGATAAAATATATGTATGATAAGGGTTTCCGCTCTATTGAAGACAACGGCATGACCGGCAGAACGCCGCAAATGCAGTCGAAAATAGGAGAAACCCTGGCCAAACTGAATATGCGCATGGGGGTTTTTGTAGTGCCCAAGGGTGGCAACGGGGCCAACACCCTGGCCGCAAATAAAAAAGAGCACCTGGATATTTTCCTGGACGGTTGCCGGCAATCGGTTGAAGTGGCCAAGCGGTGTAACGCCAAATGGGTAACAGTGGTACCCGGCGATTTTCAGCGCAATCTTCCGCTTGAAGTACAAACCGGCAATGTGATCGATGCCCTTAGGAGAGGCGCGGAGATCTTTGAACCGCACGGAATCGTAATGGTACTGGAGCCGTTGAGTGATACGCCGGACCTTTTCCTGCGCACTTCTGCCCAAACCTACGAAATCTGCAGGGGCGTAAACAGCCCTTCCTGTAAGATCCTGTACGATATTTACCATATGCAGAAAAATGAGGGCAATCTTATTAAAAATATGGAGCTCACCTGGAGCGAGATTGCTTATATCCAGATTGGTGATAACCCCGGAAGAAAGGAGCCTACAACGGGAGAGATCAATTACAAAAACGTATTCAAATGGCTTTACGAAAAGGGTTATAAAGGAGTGCTGGGGATGGAGCATGGCATTTTACAATCCGGGAAAGCCGGCGAAGACCGCCTGATTGCGGCATACCGGGAATGCGACGCTTTTATGTAGTATTTGCTTTGTTGAGTGGAACAATTTTAAGGTGGAGGGCTGCATTGCAGTCCTCCCACTTTTTATTTTACAGGTTCTCTTAAGATCGTTTTCAGCTTTTCCGGAGCAGTGGTTCTGAAATCGGACAGATAGATTTCATGATGTACGCCGTTGCGGGTAAGATTTTTCGCCTGCATAAAGGCGCTGATCTTTTCCAGAGATTCCGGTTCTGTATCAAAGGGCCCCTGGTGTAACAATTGTACACAAAGGCCTTCTTCCATACTGAATAACTCCAGGAATTGAACTTCGATGAGCTGTTTCTTCAGCAGTACGGCTTCCTGGCTTTCCTGCACGTCTTTTTTGCTGATGAAGCCGGGCAGCCGTATCAGCAGGCGGTATTCCCATTCGCTCCGGGGTACCTTCACCGACGCTTCCGCAGCGGTTTGTATGCTGAACCGGTTTTCGTCAAACCACCAGAGACCTTCCAGTTTTGAAACCACGAAATCCTTGTTGCGGGCCTTACATGCGAACTTAAGCGTATAAGCGGTGCTGTACAAGGTTTCAATATGTTTTTTAAAGGATTCCCCGGAGGGATCGCCCTTGCCGGTGACCGACAGGAATTGGGCAGCTTCAATCGTTACCAGTGCCGGTTCCGGCTTTGCCGTAAAATAGTGCCGGTACTGTTTTGTAAGATCCAGTTTCTCCATGATGCATGTTTTAATGATACAAAGAAACTACAGGGCCGTGACAGCTATATGTCAGCAGAAATAAGGCTGTAAAAAAAAGGTGACCCCTGTTTAAAACAGGGATCACCTTTAGCATTGTTGTATAAAAAATGATAGGTCCCGATAAATCGTTGCCTCAAATAAAAACCCGTTTTATTCCTTGTTCTTGGAAAGACCTACCCGGTACAATACAAACGCCATGGTGGCAAAAGCTAATGTACCCAGTACGTAATAACCGCCTTCTCCGAGTGCGGCGCTGAGTCCGTGTTCGGCATTTACCGCTTTTAAGGCGGCGGCAGGCCCATCAAAGCCGGAAAGAATGGCAATGACCACACCGGCAACCGCACCACCGGCCACCAGGCCGGTTGCAAAAAGATTGCCTCTTCCTAATTCTTCCTCTTCAGGGTTTGCAGCCTTCCCGGCTTTTTTATCTACCGCACCGCGGATCAATCCGCCAATGAAGATGGGCAATGTGGTAGACAATGGCAGGTATGCACCTACAGCAAAGCTCAGCGATTTTACACCGCAGAGTTCCAGCACAATGGCAATAAACACACCCACCAGCACAAACTGCCAGTCGAGGTTAAAGGACAGGATCCCTCTTGCCAGTGTGGCCATCAGCGTACCCTGCGGGGCGGGGTAATATTCCGAACCAATGGCATGTTGGGTAACGCCCTTCGCCACCATATCTGCAGTAGGTTTATCAAGGAAGTTAACGGTAAGGCCGATCACTATAGAAGAAACGATTACGCCAACAAATAAAGCCAGCTGCTGGTATTTGGGCGTAGCGCCCACAATATAACCGGTCTTCAGGTCCTGCGATGTAGCACCGGCATTGGCCGCGGCAATACAGATCAATCCGCCTACCACCAGGGCCATGGGCTCATACGCTTTTCCGCTCCATCCCACGGCAATAAAGATCAGGCAGGTGCCCATCAACGTGGCAATGGTCATACCGCTGATCGGGTTATTCGAAGAACCGATCAGGCCTACGATGCGGGAAGAAACGGTTACAAAGAAGGCACCGAAGATCACCACCAGGATGCCGATCAGTAATTTCTGAAGAATGGTATGTCCCGGTATCTGCGGCAATAAAGCGATCAGGATCACCAGGCCCAAACTTCCCAGGGCCACTACTTTCATGCTCAGGTCACGCTCTGTTCGTTTCACCGAAGCCGCTGCGGCTGCCCCGCCTTTGATAGAACCCAGGCTTCCTTTAAAGGAGGAAACAATGGTGGGTATGGTTTTGATCAGCGTGATAAAGCCACCGGCAGCTACCGCACCGGCCCCGATCTGGCGGATATAGGCATAATACACAGCGGAAGAAAAATCGTCGAATGTTTTGGCCACGGGATCCCAGCCGCCCTTGCCGCCCGCAGTTGCGGTATTGGCGAGGTAGCCCAGTTTTACCAGCTGACTGGCAATAAGGTCGGGCGATACTACGGATGATAACAACGGGATCAGCACCAGCCAGGCCAGTACCCCACCGGCTACCAGCACGCCCGCGATCTTTGGTCCGATGATATAACCCACACCCAGGTATTCCGGGGTAATTTCACCGCTCACTTTGGCAGAGGGGAAGAACTTATTGGTTTGTTTGGTAATAAATGCAGGCGTTTCTGCAATGACGTGTACGATCTTTTGCAGCACGGCATATACAAAGGCAAAGCCGAGTCCCCAGAAAGCGGTCTTGGCAAAATCACCACCCTTTTCGCCTGCTTTCAATACATCGGCGCAGGCCGTGCCTTCCGGGTAAGGCAGGGTTTTATGTTCGTTTACGATCAATGATTTCCGGAGCGGGATCATCATCAGGGTACCCAATATACCCCCGATAATGGCCAGCGTAAGGATGGTCATATAATTGAAAAAATGTTCGCCGCTGCCATCACTCAGGAACAAAAACCCGGGAAGGGTAAAGACCACGCCGGCGGCAATGCTCTCCCCTGCAGAACCCGTGGTTTGTATGATGTTGTTTTCAAGGATGGTGGTCTTTAAAAATTTCCGGCCCAGGGTAATGGCAATTACGGCAATCGGTATGGAGGCCGATACGGTAAGCCCGGCTTTTAACGCCAGGTATACGGTGGCAGCGCCAAATATGATCCCGAAGGCGGCACCGGTAAGCACCGATTTTAATGTAAACTCCGCCACACGTGCGTCATCCGGCACAAAGGGCTTAAATGAAGATTTTGTTTCCTGCATAGATATACTTAAAAATGATGATTGCGTTGTGATCCGGTTGCTAGTATCGCCGCTTCTATGCCACGCCTTTTTCCTTCATCACGCGGTTCAGCCATTTTAAAATGGCAAAAAGGAATAATGCTGCACTAAAAAGCAATACGAAATTCAGCCAAAAGTAGCTTTCTTTATTGGTATATTCATCCCATTTGCTGGAAAGAATACCGCTGAGTTTGTTGCCGATGGAGATGGCCAGGAACCAGCCGCCCATCATCAGGGAGGTAATGCGCACCGGGCTTAATTTGGATACCAGCGACAATCCCATAGGGCTTAAAAACAGTTCCCCAATGGTAATAATGCCATAACTGCCGATCAGCCACCAGATGCTTACTTTTTCAGCGCCATTATTGCCGGCTTTTACAGCAAAGACCATCACCAGCACCGACATCGCCGAAACCAGCAGTCCCAGGGCTATTTTGGAGGGGGTGGAAGGTTCTTTTCCTTTTTTGCGCAGCCAGGTAAAGAAGGCTACCAGCAATGGCGTAAGCACGATCACCCAGAACGGGTTGATGGATTGCGACAGGGAGGGAGCCCAGGCCTTCACCTGGTCGCCGTCCTTCAGCGGGGTTTCCGCCTGGTTCATATTTTTAAAATACGAAGGATAATCCAGCCCTTTTACCTCCTTCCCGTTCTCTTTTATTTTCCGGAACTGGTTGTCGAGCAGGGTAACCGAATCCTTTTTATACGGAATGGTTTCGGTGAGTTTCAGCGCATTCAGAACCGTTCCTGTGGTGCCTTCCACATGCCGCTCTGTGTACCGGCTGGCCCAGGTATTGAGCGCGGAGCCGTTCTGTTTAAAGATGGCCCAGAATAAGATCACTACCGCAAAAATTGAAAGCAGTGCCGCCATCGGGCGGCGCTCTTCTTTCGGGCTCCGGAGCAGGAGTGCAACAAAGAATACGGCCACCGGAAAACAGGCAAAGATGAACGCATCCGTACTGCTGCTGTCAAAAATTGCCCCGTCGGCACCTTTTACCAGGTAACCGATCGCGCCAAAGACCAGGGCGGGTAATACCACCAGTCCGAATATTTTGGTCATGGACATGTCGCCTTCTTTCAGGGGCTTCCGGGTGTCGAATGATTTATAGTGCCGCATGCCGATCACGAAAATGATCACGCCCAGGAACATGCCCACTCCGGCGGCGATGAAAGCCGCACCCCAGCCAATAGTGGTGTAAAGAGCCGCTCCGAAAAAGTTACAGATAAAGGCACCGATATTGATGCCCATATAAAAGATATTGTATCCTTCGTCTTTTTTATCCTGGTATTGAGGCGTGGAATATACATTGCCCAGCAGGGTGGAAATATTGGGCTTAAAGAACCCGTTGCCGATAATGATGAGGGTCATGGCCAGGTACAGCATAGGCACAGAGCGCACGCTCATCAGGCAATAGCCTACACCCATCAGCAGTCCGCCGATGATAATGGCATTACAGTAACCCATTTTACGGTCGGCCAGCAATCCCCCCAGGAACGGCGTAAAATAGATCAGCGCTATAAAGGTACCGTAAAGGGAGGCGGATTCTTTTTCGTCCATGCCAAAGCCGCCGGTGGCATCTTTGAGATAAAACGTAAAAATGCCCAGCAGCAGGTAGAAGCCAAAACGCTCCCACATCTCACTAAAAAATAAAAAAGGCAGCGCCCGGGGATGTCTTTTCCACATGACCAATTTGTTTCAGGGGCGAAAGATAACAAATGATCGTTTATAAAATAAAAAAAACACGCCGTACAGGTAACTGCGTGTTTTTAAGGCGGTTATTTGCAGAATCGCGGATCAGGCAGAGCCGGTCCGTTCCTTTACAATCGCATTTAATGATTTGATCCGGGCAAAGATCCAGATGCCTCCGATGAAAGCCGCCACTGCAATGATCAGGAAGAAAATCTTCTTATCAGCAAAATGATCCCACTGGCTGGCCATTACACCGGCCACTTTTCCGCCCAGCGATGTGGAAAGGAACCAGCCGCCCATCATGAGCGCGGTAAGCCGGGGAGGGGAGAGCTTGGATACAAACGACAGGCCGATGGGGCTTAATAAGATCTCGCTGATCGTAAATACAAAATAGGTAATAAACAGCCAGTAGGCGGCCGTTTTATTTGTGTAAACCGAAGGCACGGACATTACGGCAAATACCATCGCCAGGGCCGAAAGGCCGGAAATGAACAGGGCCAGGCCAAATTTGGCTGAGGTGGTGGGCTCACTGCGCCGTTTCCGCAACCATACCAGCAGTCCTACCAGTATAGGAGTCAGCACTACGATAAAAAACGGGTTGATCGATTGAAACAATTCGGTATTGGCCAATCGTTCGGTTTTTCCCTGGGGCCATTCGGATGGCGGCACATTGTTATAATATGGATCGGGTCCCTGTACCTGTACGATCCTTGTGGCAGAATCTACCAGGTTACCGTTGGCCAGCAGCAGGTCCTTGCCTTTTACGGCCTGGATCACCGAACTGGTATCGGTTACCGGAATCAAATGGCCGTCTACTTTATCGGTTTGCCGCAGGCTATCCGTTACTTTTTCAAGGAAACCCAGCTTGCCCGCAATTTGTTCGGTGGTACCGCTTACTTTACGATCGGTATAGGTTTGTGCCCAAATGGTAAGACCCGTGGAGTTCTGGTTATAAATGGTCCAGAAAATGATAGAGATGGCAAAGATGAACAGCAGGGCCCCGATCGACCGCTTATCGGATCCCGCAGCTTTACGCCAGATATTTACATAAAAGATAATTACGGGCACACAGGCAAACATAAAAGCATCGTTGGTGTCTGAGCCAAAGATATTTCCCGGAATAACCCAGCCGATGACTGCGGCGACGATCGCAGGTAAAAATACATACAGCATGATCCTGGACATAGGCATGTCTTCTTTTTCAAGGGGCTTTTTGATATCCCCTTCTTTTACATGCTTCAATTGTGTGGCCAGCCAGATGAGGCCCAGGATCAATCCTACACCTGCGGCTGCAAAAGCATACCCCCAGCCATAGGTATTGCGCAAATAAGCCGCTGCAAAATTGCAGAAAAGGGCGCCGATGTTCACACCCATATAAAATATATTGTACGCATTATCTTTTAAAGGCTTTAATTCCTCCCTGTTATAAATATTACCAAGGATGGTGGAAATATTGGGTTTAAAGAAGCCGTTGCCGATACAGATCAGTCCTAATGAAACAAACATAGCCGTATCACCGGGTATGGCCAGCCCGATGTAACCGGCTGCCAGCAGGGTGCCGCCTAAAAAAATAGATTTGATGTACCCGAGGTACCGGTCGGCCAGCAGGCCTCCGATAAAAGGCGTTAAATATACCAATGCAATAAAGGTGCCCACAATGTCGGCACCCGTTTTATTATCAAATCCCTTTCCCCCTGTTTTGTTATCGGTAAGGTAGAGGAATAAAATTCCAACCATCAAATAGTATCCGAAACGCTCCCACATTTCGGTAATAAATAACACAAACAGCGAGCGGTGATGTTTCGCTTTGGCGGGTACCTGGGTCATATATTCTATTTAAAAATTACCGGCCAAAGTACAGAAAAATCCGGAATCACCTTTTTTTTTCATTTTATAGCTATCTTTCCGCCCTTAATATTGATCAAAAGCAAAAAAATGAAAATACTGGTTTTAGGAAGCGGGGGACGGGAGCATGCTTTAGCCTGGAATATGAAACAGCGGGGCCATCACGAACTGTTTATTGCCCCGGGAAACCCGGGAACGGCAGCGCTGGGAACCAATGTGAACCTGGGTGTGAATGACTTTGAAGGTATCGGTACATTTTGCCGGGAAGCCGGTATTGAAATGGTGGTAGTGGGCCCCGAAGAACCCCTGGTGAAGGGGATCCGGGATTTTTTCCTGGCGGATGACGCGCTGAAAGCCATACCGCTGATCGGCCCCTCGCAGTTTGGCGCACAGCTGGAAGGAAGCAAGGCCTTTGCAAAGGCGTTTATGGAACGCCACCAGATTCCTACGGCTGCGTATAAAGAATTTACCGAAGCAAATTTTGAAGAAGGGGTACAGTACCTGCAGGCACATGCATTGCCGGTGGTTTTGAAGGCGGATGGACTGGCTGCAGGAAAGGGCGTAGTGATCTGTCAGACCAACGAACAGGCAGTGGCCGAGTTTGAAGCCATGATCCAGGAGGCAAAATTTGGCGAGGCCAGCCGCAAAGTAGTGGTGGAAGAATTTTTATCGGGGATAGAAATGAGTGTGTTCCTGGTTACCGATGGAAAGGAATATGTAGTGTTGCCGCAGGCAAAGGATTATAAACGCATTGGTGAAAAGGATTCCGGGTTGAATACCGGAGGCATGGGCGCGGTAAGCCCGGTGCCGTTTGCCGATGCTGCGTTTATGCAAAAAGTAACCGACCGGATCATTAAACCTACGGTTGATGGGCTGGCAAAGGAACAGATCGATTATACGGGGTTTGTGTTTATTGGCCTGATCAAAGTGGGCGATGATCCGTTTGTGATTGAATACAATTGCCGCATGGGCGATCCGGAAACGGAAGTGGTGATGCCCCGGCTGAAAAATGATATAGCGGCCGTATGTAAGGCGGCTGCCGAACACCGGCTTGCTGAAATTACGATTGAGGAAGATCCGCGTACCGCGGTAACGGTAATGGCCGTAAGCGGAGGCTACCCGGGCGATTATGAAAAAGGATTTAAAATAACCGGGCTGGATCAGCCGCTGAGCGATGCGATCCTGTTTCAGGCGGGTACCAAAGAAGTGGAAGGCCAGGTGGTGACCAGCGGCGGGCGCGTGCTATGCGCCACGGCATTCGGTAATACGGTTACGGAAGCCGTAAACCGCTCAAAAGAGATCCTGGAGCAGATACACTTCGATGATATGTATTACCGGCGGGATATCGGGTATGAGTTTGAATAGTGAAAAAGCGCACTGTATAATTTTTTTGCAGTGGCGAAACAGATATTTTTAAGAGGCCGTCTCAAAAGTCACTTTACAGCGTGTTGTCATGCTGAAACTCGTTCGGCATGACAAATTAAGGACCTTTGAGACCGCCTCTTTTAGTGAATGGCCTGGAAGCGCGCTACAGATCCATAAAGAACTGTACCCAGGGAGAGGTAAGCCCGAATTGTTTAAGCATTTTGGCCGTAGTGGCATTAAACTCTTTGTTGTTGACCAGGGTGTTTTTTCCCTGCACCGGCAGCTTCCATTTGTCGGGTGCCGTGTCTGTACCGGTAACGGTTTTGGCAAAAATGGTAATATGCTGGTGGGGAATAGCAATACCGAGGATCATACCCGGAAGGCCATTAAACGATTCGGGCCCACCTTTCGTAAGGATCTCATCGGTATAAAAAGCAACCACATAAATAGAATCAAAGAACAAGGCATTAGCCCGGTGACACTGATAGCCTGCAATTTCCCGGGTTTCATCCGTGAGTTTCCATTTTATGTTTTTCAGGGAGTCCTTTATAAAGAAAGACTTCTCAAAAGCCTGTTTGATGGTTTGTACTTCTTTTGTTTCAAAGTTGCTGTACACCTGGTTTTTATAGGCCACAGGAATGGCAAAGTTTTTTGAAAAATCGATATCGGGGTTCTGTGGCTGGTAAAGGCTGTGTGTTTTGTCAAAATACAATTCAAAACTATCCGTCCAGAACTGGGGAGCGGTGCTGCGGTATTTTTGCATAAACGTGCCCAGCTGATCCTCCGGTACCTGTTTGGTTTCCTTCAGGAAAATCTGCATAGCAGCAAACGTATTTACTTTCCGTTCAAAGGTGATCTTGCCACTGTTTACAAAGGCCGCATATTGCGCCCGCACCAGGCCCTGGGTAGCTATTATCAGTAATAAAGCCAGATAAATCCGTTTCATGAAAAGTTATTGCTTAAGGTTATTAAATTTTGTAAAACTCCAGGTGGCACCCACCATAAAAAAGCGCCGGATGGTGGTATACCGGTTCTCGGAGAAGAAGGTGTTGTTGGCGGTACGCGCATAACCATTGTTTTCGTTGAGGATATCATTGCAGGATATTTTAATGGTCAGCTGGTCGTTCTTCAGGAAATTCCGGCCCACCCAGGCGTTCCAGATGGTGCGGGTGAAATCATCACTGAAGGCCCTGCTTTTCTGCTGCCACAAGTAATTCAGGTCGGTATGCAGCTGAAACTTTTTAAGGAAATAAATATCTGCAGAGGGGTTAAGGCTATAGAAGAAATAGTTGTTATTATTACCGGGTTGCAGCGACGAGCTGTTTAAGGTATAGCCTCCGCTGGCCGTAAGGTAAAGGCTGTATGCCTTCATCTTGGTTTTGAAAAATTCCAGACCTAAAGTATAGGTGGTATAATTGAGTTTGTTTACTGCCCGGTTGATCATGCTGAACGTGTTTCCGCCGCTAATGCTGCCATAAGCACCGGCCTGCAGCTCCCATGCCTGTATTTTTTTTGAATAGTAAAGGCTGGCGTTGTAGTTCTGGTTGGTATAGCCCTGCATATTTACAAACTGGTACGTATAGGCGCCGGAGGTATCTACCAAAACGCTGTTAACGATGGGGTTCGATGCCCTGCTGTAATTGGCATAGCCGCCGGCATAGGTTTGCGATACCACTTTTACCGTATTGTAATAAGCCGTAAGATTATTGGAGAAACTGTTCTTCAGATCCAGGTTGGGCAGGTAGGTAGATAACTGGCCATTATTAAAGGCTAACGGAAACAGCTGGGTTCGCTCAGGATTGGTGCTGTTGCCGTTGTAGCTTACATTTAAACTTTTATAGTTACTGAATTTATAATTCACACTGGCCTGGGGATTCCAGTTCCAGAACTGTTTGTCGAACGTAAGCGGACGATAGCTGTCTTCAATATTCATGCGTACCAGTTTCACATTATTACCAATTTTGGCAATGAATTTTTTTGAAGCATAGTTTAGTGCGGCGCCGGCCTGGTTGCCCCAAATGGTGGTGTTCATAAGGGTACTGAACTTTGTATCCATCGTGGCTCCTGAAGGATCCTTAACAAGATCAAAGGAACGCTTGTCATCGTGCAGATCTTCGTTGCTGAGCTTATAATTGACCAGCAGCGATAATTTTGATGTAAGCGGTTCGGTATAGTTGGCGTTGAAGCTCAGGGTGCGCCAGTCATCGTTCATCTTTCGTTGCAAATGAAGGGTTGCCGTACTATCGAATAGTCCCTGCTCATCGTAAAAGTCGCTCTTGGAGTAGCTTTCACCCCGCGAGGCATCGTTGGAAAAGTTATTGTTCAGGTAAAACGAAAGCGTCCGGCCGTACTTCTTTAATTTTTTCTCCCAGGAGAGGTTCAGGTTATAAGCATTATAATCGTAGTCGTTGGAACCGAAGCTCTGATAATTGTAAAGCAGGCTGCTGTCGCCCCGCAGGTTCCGCGTCATTCCGTTGCTTTTATTTTTACTGTTGTTGATGGAACCATCCGTATAGATCGTAATGGTGGAAGTGGTATCAAACTTATGAATGTATTTGGCATTGGCCTTATGGTTGCTGCTGCTGTTTTCAAATTGGCTGTTGGCGTTGCTGAGGATCAGGCCGGTGGGAAGCGTGTTCTGTGATATGGTATTGTCGTTGCCTGCCACATTGGTCATGTTGAACTTGTAATTACTGTTGATGCTGTTTTTGTCTTCGCCCCATTTTTTATCATAGTGCAACCCCGCGGAGGTGGCCGTTGGCAACCCTTTTCCGGAGTAGGTGCCGTTTCCATCCTCATCGCTCCCGATCTTTTCTTTATCGGCAGAGCCCAAACCGGTACGGCCGATATTGCTGGTGGTTCCGTAAACAGCCATTTTCCGCTTGCCCTTGAAGGCGTTTAACATTCCCTGGGCATTATAATGCTGATCCGTACCTCCGCCGGCTTCGGCCTTGCCAAAGACCCCGTGATTTTTGTCTTCTTTGATCTTCAGGTTGATGGTTTTGTCCTTTACTCCATCTTCGATGCCCGTAAACGCCGCCGCATCTGATTTTTTATCGTATACCTGCACCTTGTCGATCATATCGGCTCTCAGGTTGCGGGTAACCAGGGTAGGGTCGTCGCCAAAAAACTCCTCCCCATCTACCAGTACCTTTTTTACCTTCTGCCCCTGGGCGGTAATATTGCCATACTGGTCTACCTGCAAACCGGGCAGTTGCCGGAGCAGCTCTTCCACCGTGGCATTGGCCTGCACTTTAAAGCTGTCTGCCGTATACTCGGTAGTATCGCCCTTGATCTTTATGGCGCTCACCTGCGATTTTACAATCACTTCCTGCAGCAGTTTTTCTTTAAGGATCATATTCACCTTGTTCAGGTTGAACAGGTTGTTCTTTGCATCCCGCATAAAGATGCGGTGCGCATAATCGGCATACTTCGGGTAACTGAAAAATAACACGTACCGTGCGGTATCACTAAGGTTGTGAAATGCAAACTTCCCGTCTTTGTCGGCGCGGGTATCGGCTACAATAAATGAATCTTTATCCTGCAGAAGTACCACGGAAGCGTTGGCCAGCCGCACATTGGCACTGCTGTCCGTTACAATGCCGGTAACCGATGTTTTTTGGGCATAGCTCTGGATACAAAGAATCAGGGAACACCATACAAATCCCAGGTATTTTTTTGTCATTGAAGGTCAATTTTATTTAAGCTCAGCTGTTAGTCGTTTAAATGCAGAAAAAAGTTACAGCGTTCTAAAAGAAATGTAAAAGTTTTTTATAGGCCTTCTTTCCGGTATTCCAGGATATCACCCGGCTGGCAATCCAGCGCATTACAGATGGCCTCAAGTGTTTCGATGCGGATGGCCCTGGCCTTGCCGTTTTTTAGAATAGAAAGATTGGAAAGGGTAATGCCCACTTTTTCACTGAGCTCGTTGAGCGACATTTTCCGGCGGGCCATCATAACGTCTAAATTGATAACGATGGGCATAGTTATACGGTTAAATCGTTTTCAGTCTGGATTTCGATTCCTTTTTTAAAGATCTGTGCAATCACAAAGAGGATCACACTCATAAAAATCCATATATCGGCGCCGTCCAGGCGCAATGCCTGAAGATCGGGCATCCGGATATCTTTCTTCATCAGCCATGCACTGTATTGGGCTCCGGAATTGGAAAACAAACCGACCAGCAGGGCAATGAATGCGCTTCTCAGGATAAAACGCCGGATGGTTTCATCGAAAGGCTGGCTCAGGCTTAGTTTTTTATTATGCAGGATTTTTATGATCCCGTAAAACAACCATGCTTTTAATACCATTACAATACCGATTACCAACGTCATTACAAAAAAATACCCGTGATCGTTTTTAAAAAGGTCCGAGAGGTTGGCCTGCTGCCAAAGGTATTGTACCCTATCCGGGTTGAACAATACAAAAGCAGCGTTGGTGATGAAGCCGCCGGCTTCAATACAGAGTCCAACAAATATGATCCATGAAACAATGATCAGGATCCATAACAGTATTTTGTTTTTTTTCATTTTGGGATCATTTAAATATTCTGGTGATTGCATGTGAAAAGGACCGGTTGGCGGTTTTCCCCGAAATAAGGATGCCGCTGATGGCTATCAGAAAAATGATGGCGTGGAGCATCAGGGCAACCGTCTCGCCGTATGGCTCATGCCCCTTTGTGTTGGTGTATTGCCAGATGCCGGGGCTACCGGTAAGTCCGAACATCCAGCGGCCAAAATTCCAGGCACAGTGAAGACCTACAGGCAGGGCGAGGCCTTTTGTTTTAAGGGCGGCCAATCCGAACAAAAGCCCGCCGGTTCCTGAACCAATAACTGCCAGGCGCCAGCTCATACCCGCCAGGCGGTGTTCAAGAATAAAGACGGCCGTTACGATTATTAATGCGGTAACGTTGCTGTAGCTGGCGGCAAGCCTTGTTAAAAAATAAGAGCGGAATACCAGTTCTTCTCTTACGGCTACAAAAAGATACAGCAACAGTGCCGAAAAAATGGTGCGCATACCGGGCATTGCACCCATTGATAACCGGAAGGGCGTTACACATATAACAAGCAATATCCAGGCAAGCACCATCAGCAAGCCCACTACAAACCCTTTTAAAAAACGGGGGATGCTTTGTTTATGGAAATAGACGCCCGTCTGTTTTAATGTGAGCTTATCCCTGTGGCAAAAGAAAACAAGTGTTATAAAGGTAAGCACTGCTGCCGTTCCTATCGTTACCGTGGCTTCCGGGCGAGCGCCGGTCATCGGTACCATTGCCGTAGCAGCCACAAACAATAAGGTGGTACTGATGTAAAAAAGCAATGCCCTGAACAGTATGGAATATGAATGTTGCGGTTGCATGCCGGTGATTTAAATGGTGAACGCCTGGTCGTTTTGAAGCCGGACACCGTTTGCATATACAAAGGCAATGACCCAGATGATCAAACCGGTGATCAAACCATTGCCGATCTCGGTTTCCAGCTGGAAATGCATTGCCGGAAACAGCTGCCGTAATATACGGCCCTCAATCAGGTAGTCGATCATCTTAATAATGTCGTTCAAAACAAAAGCCAGGGCCATCAGGCGGAGGTAACGGATGATCTTCAGGTGAAAGGGCGAATCGCTTTTATTAATGCTTTTTAATACCAGGATAAAGATCCACAGGATCCATATGCCCAGTGCCATATACACTGTTTTTATGAATACCGTATAATAGCCGGCCGGGGTATCGGGATGAACGGAGATCACATACCGGCTGTTTACCTGCTCATATTTAGCAGTATGTTCAGCGTTGATAACCAGGGGAGCTTTTATGGAGTTAAAGGACCGTACATTTAAATTAAGCTCACGAAACGCATTCGATTCGAAACCGGGCTTCATCCCCGCTATATTAAGCACAGACTTTATCAGGAATAAAGCGGTAAAAATCACGAGCAGGTAAAAGCCGATATAGGCCAGTACCTTTAAAATGCTAACAGCGGGTTGTGATCTCATACATTTTGATTTTGATACAAAGCTGCATTGTTTTTATCATATTTCAAAATAAATTTATTGTAAATCGATAAATTTATTTTGATAATCGATCAGGTTGAAGCATTATTGCCCTGCAACCCAATGCGTTCCGTTGAACGCTGCAAGGGATGAATGCTGTATTTTTAGCCGGTATTTATTTTATATAGCTTATGAAGTCTGCTGTTCGTTTCCTGTTTCTGTTGCTTCCGGGCATCTCGCTTAAGGCAGCTGCACAATTACCGGAGGTCATCAATCAGAATCTTGACAATTTTGAAATAACCGAGTCTTTTGCGGATACCGCGAATTTTAAAACAAAAAATATTTTTTCTGTCCGCTATTACAGTAAACCGGATAAGAAGCCGGCAGGGAAAAATGTAAAAAACATAGGAGGTACGCCGGTAGAAGTTACCGCGTATGCAGAATACCTTCCGGATGGAAGAAGAACCTGGTATGAATACTACAGCGGTAACAAAAAGTATGATGCGCGTTATTATTATGATCCGCAATTCAAAAACCTGCTGCTGATCGAACGGCCGGAAACAGAAACACTAACCTGGCAAAACTGGCTGCGGTATAACGATAAGGGATTGCTTGAGCGAAGGATCCGTTGTGGCAATCATAAGGGCCGCCTCCAGGTGGATGCTTATACAACATATAGCTACCGCGATTCCGGCGCTGCCCGTATAGTGCGGATCACCGGTTATAACAGTGATACAATCGCGGATCCGGTTGCGGAATACCGCTTTTCCGGATCTACCCTGGTAAAAAGCCGGCCCTTATATCAGTCGAAGGTCCAACGCTTCCGGATGATCCGGCATTCCTATAAACCGGTAGAAACACAGGGTTATATCTTTAACGACCGGCAGGTGCGGTTTACTTACGACGACAATGGTTTTATAACATCCGAGGTTTGGCAAAAGCCGGAGGGAACATTGGAAAATAAAACAGAATACTTCTATTCCAGGGAATATACCGAATGTATCGAACAGCAGTATCATATGAAGGGTACCGAAAAATCATTAAAAACGGTGCGCCTGTACAATGCACAGGGCGACCTGGTGTTTGAACAATCAACTGAATACACCGGCAATCTGCTGGGTATCGAAAGCTACACTTATACGTATGACGACAAAAATAACTGGATCGAAAAACGGAAGTATTACCAGCCCTGTAACAATGGCGTATATGGTAAAAAGCAACAGGTGGCCTTTGAGGCCCGGGAAATTGTGTACTACCAGACGGGGCAGGTACCAAAAGTGTTACCGCTGCCGCATTACCCCGCACAGTTAGCGGTGATGCTGGAGCCGATACCTGCCATTGCCGCCAAAAAACAGCAACAGCAGGAGGCCTTTGATGCCGCTGTAGCATCCGGTAACTATGATGAAACCATTAAAATTACCAGCGCGGCTACGCTTGCGGCTTTTACACCGGCGTATTGGACGGTACGGGACAGCGCTTTTGGAGATCTGGATGGCGTGGAGGGCGATGAGGCCGTAATGGTTTATAAAACGCCCATGCAGGCGGAGATGGGGTCTGCTTCCTGTGTTGCCGTTTTCAGGAAAACCGGTGGGCTATGGACCCTTTGGTATCAAACCCTGGCGCCCTTGCTGGGTGATCAAAACGGGGGTATGATGGGAGATCCTTACAGCGGCGTTGCTGTTGCAAGAAGATGTATCGTTATTCAGCATTTTGGAGGTAGCCGTCAGAAATGGCAGTATACGCACCGTTACCGGTTTCAAAACGAACACTGGTACCTGATTGGCGCTACAGTGCATTTTGGAGCGCCCTGCGATTATATGCAGCAGCTGGATTACAATCTATCTACCGGCGAAGTGGTGGTAAAATACACTGCAGAGGCCTGTAATAACAAAGGATCCGTAAAGGAAAGCGGCTGGACAGAGCGGATGCAGGTTAAAAGGCCGCTGCCATTGATGGATGCTTTTATACCCGGAGAAACCGAACTGGCATTGCCTAAACGAAAACAAACCCTGTATTACTGATCGATGACGCCCAGTTTTTTCATGAGATAGGAGGCGCTGAGTTTGGTACAAACGCCATCTTTCAATTTATAATCAAAGATCAGTTCATCGTTAATGATCTCCGATTCAAAAGCCTTATTGGAAATATAGCCGGGGTAATCCTGTATCAGGTCGGCCACTACTACATCATGTGTGGCAATAATACCGAATGTATCAAAGCCTGCCATTTTCCGGATCAAGCCGATAGTGCCGTTCCGCTTATCGTTGCTGTTGGTGCCCCGCAGGATCTCATCCAGGATTACAAACGTGGTATGGCCGCTCTCAAGATGTTGTACAATGGTTTGCAGGCGCTTTAATTCGGCATAGAAGAACGATTCACTTTCCTGGAGCGAATCCGTAATGCGCATACTTACATATACATCAAACGGATAAAATACAAACCGGGAGGCTGTTACAGGCGCGCCGCTGCGTGCCAGCACAAGGTTCATACCTGCCGTGCGTAAAAAAGTGCTTTTGCCGCTCATGTTAGAGCCCGTAAGAATGATGAATTTTTGCTGCCGGAAGTTTACATCGTTACAGATCCTTTTTTCAGCGCGGATCAGCGGATGCCCCAGGTTCGTGGCTGCCAGCGTGGGCTCGGTGCTTATTTCCGGGAAGCAATTGCCGGGGTTGTTAAAGGAAAAATTACCCAAACTGCCCAGCGCTTCAAACCGGCCGATCACTTCAAGCCAGCCGGCAATATGATCCCCGTGTTTTGCTTTCCATACGCCCAGCCGGTACAGGATATGTATATGGAAGAGGAATAATCCATTTAACAGGATGCTTACCACCAGATTTACGATAGATTCCAGGTATTCAAACAAGGAAGCCAGTTGGTGCAGTTGCCGGGAGGCGGCGGGGGCATCCTGTTTCAGTTGCTGTTGGTACGCCTGAAGGAGCGGCGTGTTGAATGACTGATCTTCGATGCGCCGCAGCTGGTCCTTGTATGCGGCCAGTATTTTGTTTACGGATGTAGAAACCGTTAGCTGCGCTGCAATTTTTTTCCCAAATGCAAAGGCAATGAACAGGTTTAATACAAACGTGCTATAAATGATCCGGAAGACTTCGTTGCTGTCTGAAACAAACAGGTAATATAATAAACTACCAATGGTAATCAGCGGGAAAAGCATCAGGAGGAAATACAGTGGCTTACTGATGCCGGTTTTGGAAGCATGTACCCAGTTCATGAGCTGGTTCAGTTCCTTCTCCCTGTTTTCCTGCAGACTGCCGCTGGCGTAAAGCTGCTGACGAAAATCGTTCAGGGCGGCCAGTTCTTTTACGGCCTCCTGCCGTTGTAAAATGGTTGCGGTATCGGGGTTTAGCAGCAGGTTCGCCAGTGCTTCTCTTCCAAATGAGGTGCTGCAACGGTTCAGATGCGCGTAAAGTCCGCCTTCACCAAATAGATCCAGGTCATAGGAGTAGGGATGGTGCGGATCTTCGTAGGCTTTCCCATTAGCGTAGGGGGATTGGTTGGTATCCAGGAAGGCGATCTCATCAGTATTATATTTCACCAGGGCTTTATAATAGGCGGTCTTTTGTTGCAGCCGGTCGTACCATTTTACCACTATGAGAAAGGCAATAAATACAATAACAGCGGATGTAATGGTTAAAGCACTGCCGGTTTGGGTAGATCGATAAAGCAGATAGATGAAAACGGCAAAGAGCAGGAGCCGGAAGAAGCTGAGCCATCCCAACCGTTGCTTCAGGTCGCTCGCCTGTTTAGAAAACTGTTCCGCTCTTGCTTTATAACTTGTAGTATCCATAGAACGGTAAAAGTAAAGAAGAAGCGTCAATGATGAGCAGAAACGCCGATCTGGTTTTGCCTTATTCAAATATGGTACGCACGCTAAATTTCAACTCCGGCAACACAGCGGAACTGATTTCATCTGTTTCAATAAAAGGTTTTATCCCCTGAAACTTTCCGTCTTTTAACAGATACACAAGGATCACTTTATCCTGCGGTTCTACGAGCCAGTATTCTTTTACGCCGCTTTCTTCATAGAGGTCAAATTTGATCCCCATCTCTTTTTGTGTGTTCCCTGGTGAAAGGATCTCAATTACCAGGTCCGGAGCACCGATGCAGCCCCGGTCGTCTATTTTTTCCGCATCGCAGATAACGCAGATATCGGGTTGTACTACTGTAAAAACGAGCTCATCCCTTTTTTGCTTTTTAGAATCGGGTAGGCGCACATCAAAGGGCGCTGCAAAAACGTTGCAGGGTTTATCTTTTAAGAAAGACTTAAATTCCCAAAAAAGGTTTCCGGATATTAATTGATGTTTGGGGCTGGGTGCCGGGCTCATTTTATGGATCCAGCCTCTTAAAAGTTCCACCCGTTCCTGGAATTTCCACCGGAAATAGTCGGCATAGGAGTACCGCCCCGATAAGTCAAGCTGATCCAGGGAGGTAATGGCACCATAGGGAACAAAAGGCTCTTCTACTTTATTTTCCGAATCCATTAAAACGGAGCTTTACGGTTCCTGTAAAGATAATCTTTTTTGAATGGTTCCTGAATACAGGGAATGGGTCGGTTGGTTGCCGGTAGCTGGCTATGATGTACGAAGTGTTGCCTTATTCAAATATGGCACGCACGTTAAATTTCAACTCCGGGAACACCGCGGAACTGATTTCATCGGTTTCAATAAAGGGTTTTATCCCCTGAAACCTCCCGTCTTTTAGCAGATATACAAGGATCACTTTATCCTGCGGTTCTACGAGCCAGTATTCTTTTACGCCGCTTTCTTCATAGAGGTCAAATTTGACCCCCATCTCTTTTTGTGTGTTCCCTGGCGAAAGAATCTCAATTACCAGGTCCGGAGCACCGATGCAGCCCCGGTCGTCTATTTTTTCCGCATCACAAATAACGCAGATATCAGGTTGTACTACTGTAAAAACGAGCTCATCCTTTTTTTGCTTTTTAGAGTCGGGTAGGCGCACGTCAAAGGGCGCTGCAAAAACGTTGCAGGGTTTTCCTTCAAAGTAGTTCCCGATTTTAAGTGTCAGTTTTAAGGATGTGGATTGGTGCTTCATACCCGGCGCCGGGCTCATTTTATGGATCCAGCCTCTTAAAAGTTCCACCCGTTCCTGGAATTTCCACCGGAAATAATCAGCATAAGAATAGCGCCTCGATGTATCCAGCTGATCCATGGAGGTAATGGCGCCATAAGGCACAAAGGGTTCTTCTACTTTATTGTCTTCCGGATCCATTCAATCGTATTATGATCCCTGTAAAGGTACTCTTTTTTAAAAAAAAGGTTGCTGAATCAAGCGGTATGATCCGCTTCTTTGATCATCATTAACAGTTCATGAATGCTCCGGATAACGGGTTGTGATTTATAAACTACAGCCGCTAAACACATTAATTCACCGGGCATTTTTCGTGGTAGTTGATCAGCTCAATGGGTGTGGCCTGCATTTCAAGACCGGAATATTTTTCAATGATCTCATCCAGCACTTCCCGTATCGGGGCTTCTTCGGCCAGCCGTACCAGTTTGCTCCGGTATTCTTTTATATTGGGAAGTCCCTTCAGGTAGTTTGCATAATGACGGCGCATTTCGTTGATACCCACAATGGGGCCTTTCCACTCCACGCTTTTTTGCAGGTGTTTACGTACCACATTTACCCGTTCTTCCACGGTAGGCGGTGCCAGTACGGTGCCTGTTTGCACGAAGTGCTTTATTTCCCGGAAGATCCAGGGGTAACCGATTGCGGCCCGGCCGATCATAATGCCATCCACGCCATAACGGTTTTTATATTCGAGTGCTTTCTGCGGACTGTCGATATCGCCGTTGCCAAAGACGGGAATATGGATCCGCGGATTGTTTTTGACTTTACCGATGAGGGTCCAGTCTGCTTCTCCTTTATACATCTGGCAGCGGGTACGGCCGTGGATGGCCAGGGCTTTGATGCCTACGTCCTGCAGGCGTTCTGCCACCTCTTCAATGTTCAGCATGCTGTCGTCCCAGCCCAGTCGTGTCTTTACGGTTACGGGCAGCGAAGTGGAGCGTACCACGGCATCGGTAAGGCGTACCATCAGGTCAATATCCTTCAATACACCCGCTCCGGCGCCTTTCAGGGCCACTTTTTTTACGGGGCAGCCAAAATTAATATCCAAAAGATCGGGCTGCGTTACGTCCACAATCCGGGCAGCCATTGCCAGGCTGTCTTCATCGCCTCCGAAGATCTGGATGCCAATAGGGCGTTCATAATCAAAAATATCCAGTTTCCGGCGGCTTTTGATCGCGTCGCGGATCAGGCCCTCGCTGCTGATGAACTCGGTATACATCAGGTCGGCCCCGTTATCCTTGCATACCGCACGAAAAGGAGGATCGCTTACATCCTCCATGGGAGCGAGCAAAAGCGGAAAATCCGGCAGTGATATGTTTCCTATATTAACCATTTCTTGAGTTATCAGCTTTCAGTCTTCAGCTTCAGCGTTTAGCATTCGGCATCCCGCGTTTTGCGTTTAATGTTTAGCGTTCAATGTTCTACGCTCAGCTTGAAGAAATCAACTATTTTTGAGCCCGCAAAGGTACGATTTATTTTTTTGATGCTATGACGACAGATCCTTATAAGAAAGATATCTCCTATACCGCAGGCTTCTTTATGCTGGTGGCTTTTGGTGTGGGCGGCATGTTCCTGGCCGGTGCTATCGGAGGTATTGTTTGGAACCTGATGACCGGCAAAGACCTGCTGGAGCTGACCAAAGCGATTGGAAACCCGGCCTATTTAAAGGAAATCCAACTGTTACAAACCCTCCAGGCGGTGCTTGGTTTTTTGGTGCCAACACTTGTAACTGCTTCTTTTTTAAGCCGTAAACCGCTTGAACTGGTCGGTTTTAGCCAAAAACCTCAGGGCAACCAGGTGGTTTTCAGTATTGCCATCATTCTTTGCGGTTTGGGGATCAGTGCCGGGTTGGGCCATTTAAGCTACCAGCTGCCTTTGCCGGCGGGATTAAAAGCGGTTTTTAATGACTGGGAAAAGCTGTATGCCTCCCAGGCAGCCGGGCTGGTCAGTTTCAAAAGCATCCCGGATCTCCTGATTTCGATTGTGGTGCTGGCACTGGTGCCCGCGGTTTGTGAGGAAGCCTTTTTCCGGGGTGGACTGCAAAATTTTATGTACCGCGGCAACCGGAACCTGTGGCTATCGGTAATTGTAGTGAGTGTGATCTTCAGTATCGTACACATGTCGGGATACGGTTTTCTTTCGCGCCTGGCCCTGGGTGTCATCCTCGGGTTGATCTATCAGTTGTCGGGAAATATCTGGCTGAGTATCCTGGCGCATTTTATAAACAATGCCCTGGCGGTAATTGTGATGTACACTCAGGTACAATCCGGAAAGTCCATTGCGGAAGCAATGAGCGATAAAAGCGGCAGTTACCTGGGACTGCTGGCGGTGCCGGTGGTGGCCCTTCTTTTTATGCAGATGAATAAGAAAATACAACAAACAAAAGCAACAGATGGCATTTAACTGGAAAACGTTCTGGACAAGGGCTTTTACCGCTTTGATCTTTGTTGCGGTAATGATGGCCGGGTTGCTTTATAATGAATGGAGCTTTTTGATATTGATCAGCCTGATTCATTTTGGCTGCTGGTGGGAGTACCTGCAGCTGATCGAAAAGATTTTCGGCGTTTCTTTTCATTCCTATATAAAACTTGGGTTTTGTTTAACCGGGTATCATTTGTTGTTTCTTTGCTGCGGATCCCTGCAATGGTGGGGCTTTAGCCTGGCTTCCAGTTTTTCCCTGCCGTTCCTGCTTGCCGGACTGGTATTGCTGGTAACAGGGATGTTCCGGCAGCGCATCCATGTAAAGGCGCTGGGCGCTGCGGCGCTGGGCTTTGTGTATATTTCACTAAGCTGGGCACTGCTGTTGTCTTTGCGGTATACAACGGAGATCCATATTATGAAAGATCCGGCTCAGAACGTAATGTCCGGCTTCTTTATTCCAATCCTGCTGATCGTAGCCATATGGATCAATGACACCTGCGCCTACCTGGTAGGCTCAATGATCGGGAAAACCCCGTTCTCAAAGATCTCTCCCAAGAAAACGATGGAAGGTACTGTTGGCGGAATGCTGCTTTGTGTAGCGGCCATTACGCTGATCCTGCAATACTGGTTTCAATGGCAGGCGCTGCTGGGTATTTCATTGATTGCGGCCATTACCGGTACGGCGGGTGATTTGCTGGAGTCGAAGCTGAAACGGATGGCTGGTGTAAAGGACAGCGGTCACATCATGCCGGGACATGGAGGTTTTATGGACCGGTTTGATTCGCTTCTCGTAGCCATTCCATTTGTGTGGTTGTTCCTGCTTTTTTTTAAATAGATCACTGATCTGTCAGGTTTCCAAAACCGAACAGAGGCCCGTCGGATGATGCATCACCTGCTCACATATCTACGATCCCTTGCTTCGCTTTCTGATGAAAGCTGGCAGCTGTTACAGCCGGCGTTGAAACGGAAGCACGTTGCTAAAAATGAGCTGCTGTTAAAAGAAGGTGCGGTTTGCCAGTCGTTGTATTTTATTGAAAAGGGTTATTGCAGAAGTTACCACCTGGCGGATGGCCTGGAAAAAAATACCGGGTTCTTTTTTGAAAACGATATGGCCACCAATATCAGCAGTTTTGGAAGCGGGTTGCCGTCGGAATATTTTATAGCGGCCGGCGAACCGCTGGAAGTGATCGTTTTTGATAAACAGCTTTTACAGGAGGCAGGAAAAAAAGCACCGGAAATTGAAACGGCCGGGCGCTGCTGCATCCGCTTGTTTGCGGCAAAGCAGGAAGCTTTCTCAAACCTGTTTCGGCTTTATACCGCTAAAGAGCGGCTGGCCGCTATTGAAGAACGGTATCCCTTTATGTTACAGCGGGTTCCGTTAACCCAACTGGCTTCGTTCCTGGGTGTAGCCCGCGAAACCCTGAGCCGCATAAGAAGCCGGCGGGTTCTTTGATGCGGGCATTTTGTGATAATTGTCACACCATTTTTTCTCCCGGCGTTATAGCTTTGTAATGCTATTAAAATAACACAGTATGAATCACAACGCAACAACAATTGTATCCCAATTTATTGAGGAGCTCAATAATGAAAACTTTCCGGGCGCAAGGAAGGCGCTGCATGATGATTTTGTATTTGAAGGAGTGCTGGGGAAAAGGGAAGGGGCAGACCTTTACATAAAGGAAATGTCGCAAATGAAGCTGAAATATGAAGTACTGCAATCCTTCGGGAGTGGTGAAGATGCATGCCTCTGGTACCATATCGACATGAATGGTAAGAAGATCCTGGCCTCCGGCTGGTATCATACGGAGGCCGGGAAAATCCGGTCATTTAAAGTGGTATTTGATCCAAGGCCGTTGCTGGATTCCGGACAAAAATAAGTAGGTGCAGTATGCCTTTACGGTTTATCAGGCGATGGTCATTGATGTACGCCAGATATTCCATCCTGTTTTTGTTTTTTCAATAATGTATCCGGAACTGCTGGTCAAATAGCTGATGCGTAGCAGAAATTTGTTTTCATCACCGTCGCAAGGGAAAAGCATTGAAAGCCGGTATTGGATGAACGGAGCCGGGAATTTTGTTTTATAGGCTTCATATTCTGTTGTAGACATAATGATGGCTGTTCTGTTTTGCAGGTTGAGGTGTTGCAAATCCTGGTCGTTGGAAACAATCAGCAGCCATTCTTTTTTCTTATGTATCGGGTCAATTTGATCGGAGAAGCGATCCGGTGGAAATTGAAGGGGTTTTGATAAATCGATATGCATAAAATGCCCCGCTATAAAATCGGGTCCTTCAAGCAATGCCTGATAAAGAACCGCCTTTGCCGAAGAAATGCTTTTATATCTTGGATTGGTGTCTGTTTTGTCATTGATGCCGTCGTTATCTGTATCCGGATTCAACGGATCGAGAAGCATTTTGTATTCTTCGATATCGGAGAGGCCGTCATTATCAGAATCTTTGATTAATCCCTTAATATCCATCTGTACGATAACAGCGGTATCCAGTTCTTCAAACATTGGGGGGAGGGGATGAATGCGCTGGGATGATTGGCGCACAAAACAGGCAGCAATCTGAAGGGTGTCCTTGTTTTTCCATAGGGGAATGGAAGAACGTTCTTTGAATGCATAAAAGAAGCCGTTGGTTAAACCGGTGTAGTAATGGTTCCAATGTTTACCACTGTCATTTGAAAGCGCGATCCAATATCCGGTTCCGCCATGCACAAAATCATCGTATATATCTGAACAGTAAACGACTGCCAGTTTGGGCCCTAATTGCTCTGTTCTTATAATGGCGGAAGCTTCAACCGGCGGAAGGGGCATGGCCGTTTGATACGGATCTTTTATGGCTCCAGATTGATCCGGTTGAGAAGCATTCCGTATGCTGATATATTCAAACGGAACTCTTTTAACAGCATTGAGCGCTGCTGGTCTGAATTTTTTGTCGAGCACTTTAGACACGCTGTCGTCATATTTTTTCTGCACGCTGCTTTTGCCGTCCATCTCGAATGGAGAAAAAACAAATGTTGGGTTTAGTGGCATTTCCGGCGCCTGTACATCCGGTTCTGCAGTACTGTTACAGGAAGCAATAAAAATAGTTAAGAACCAGCAACCGAAGGTTATCGATCGAGTAAATAAAACAGCCATCATTGAAAAATATTATTGGTCTGTTTATAGGATCCCTGTTCCGCTACAATTCCATAAATAACGAAGTATGTTGCTGGCTACACATTCAAATCCTGTTCATGAAATACCTTAGATCCTTGCCCGGTTCTTCAGTTCGAGGTATTTGTTGATGGTATTTACGGTCAGTTGCTGGGGCGTGGTAAGAATGCCCAGGATGCCGTTCTGCTGCAGTTCCTTGATCATTTGCCGCTTTTCAAAGGCGAATTTTTCAGCAATGGTTTTGATATATACTTCTTCAAGATTGGAAGCGGAAGATTCGATGAGTCCTTTGATGGCCGTATTTTCAAAAATCACTACCAGCAACAGGTGGTAATGGGCCATTTTTTTTAATGCGGGCATTTCCCGTTGCAGGCTTTCGATCGATTCAAAATTAGTAAAGAGCACCAGCAGGCTGCGGCTGTTGATCTTGTTCCGGATCACGGTGTACAGTTTTTCATAATCGGCTTCCAGGAAGCGGGTTTCCTGTTGATAAAGCGTTTCCAGGATCCGGCTGATATGCCCCGGCCGCTTGTCTGCCGGAACAAAGCTGTCCAGGCTTTCTGCAAAAGTGATCAGCCCGGCTTTATCCTGTTTTACAAGGGAAATATTGGAAAGCACGAGCGAAGCATTGATGGCGTAATCCAGCAGCGTCATGCCCTCAAAGGGCATTTTCATTACCCGCCCTTTATTGATGATGCAGAATACCTGCTGGCTTCTTTCATCGGTGTAGTTGTTCACCATGATATTCCCCTTGCGTCCTGTAGCCTTCCAGTTGATGGTGCGGTAGTCGTCGCCGCGCACATATTCTTTAATGTGCTCAAATTCCATGCTATGGCCCAGCCGGGGTGAGCGTTTTACGCCGGCTTCCTGCAGGCGGTTGCTGATGGCCAGCAGCTGGAACCGGCGCATCTGTACAAAAGACGGATATACTTTGGTGGTTTTCTGTGCAGGGATGGTGAACCTGCGGGTAACCAGGCGCAACGGGGCTGTAACAAACACCCGGATGTCGTGAAAGGTATAGGCACCCCGGGTTAACGGCTTTACTTCGTAATGGATATCCGTTCCCTGGTTGCCTGCCAGGGATGTATGCCGCACCCAGTTCCGCTCCTGGAATTGAACCGGCAATTCATCGATAACGGAAAGCGCAACGGGGTAGGGGTAATTGTTGAACAGATGCAGACTGATCCGGTTTGCATCACCGATACTCAAACGGTCAGGCGTGGTGCGGGTGGCTATAATGCCGTTCCGTTTCCGGTAAACCAACAGGGCGTCTATCAGTACTGCAACGGAAAGAAACAGCAGCAGCAGCGAAGCGATGGCATAAAGCTGTGGTACAAAATAACTGGCGATAAAGCACAATGCCAGTGCGCCGCCGATATAGTAAACGATTTTATTGAGGTAAAAGGATTGCAAGGAGTGATCTGAGATTTGAGAATTCAGAATTGAGTTTTGAGACTTGAGATTCGGGAATTCAGAATTGAGATTTAGAATTTATGATTTCGTTATCTCGGTATTTCCAGCCCGTTGATCATTTGCTTAATGATCTCGTTCTCCGTAATACCTTCCATTTCTTTTTCGGGTGAAAGGATGATGCGGTGTCTTAAAACGGGGGCGGCTACCGCCAGTACGTCATCCGGGGTAACAAAATCCCGGCCGCTGATGGCCGCCATGGCTTTGGAGGCGTTCATGATCGACAGGGAGGCCCGTGGCGAGGCACCTAGGTAGATCGCCTTGTTGTTCCGCGTTTGATGTACCAGTTTTGCAATAAAGCCCAGGAGTTTTTCCTCGATGATGATCGCTTTTACCTGCTGCCGGAGTTCATTGATCGCTGCGCCTGTTAACGCTTGCCGGATGCTGTTCAGCGGACTGTGGTTGCCCAATTCATGAAACCGGCTGAGGATCTGCAACTCTTCTTCTTCGGTGGGGTAAGGCACTTCTATTTTAAAAAGAAAGCGATCCAGCTGGGCTTCGGGCAGGCGATAGGTACCTTCCTGCTCAATGGGGTTTTGTGTAGCAATAACCATAAAGGGGGCATCCATGGTATAGGTTTTCCCATCTACAGAAACCTGCCGTTCTTCCATTACTTCCAACAGTGCCGCCTGTGTTTTGGCAGGAGCGCGGTTGATCTCGTCTACCAGTACAATATTACCAAACACGGGGCCTTTCTTGAATTCAAAGCGAACGTCTGCAGGGTTAAATACAGGTGTTCCGATTACGTCGGAAGGCATCAGATCCGGTGTGAACTGGATGCGCGAAAAAACGGCATTTACAGCGCGGGCAACCAGTTTGGCCGTAAGCGTTTTGGCAACGCCGGGTACGCCCTGTATGAGCACATGTCCGTCGGCCAGCAGTGCGGTAATGATGAGGCGGACCATTTCATCCTGGCCGATAATGATCTTTTTAATTTCATCGGTGATCTTTATAACGGCCTGGTTAAGGTCGCTGAGATTGACACGGTTTTCAAAAATCGGTTCTTCCATTCTATTATTTTTAAACGCTCTTATAAAATTTTTCAATGTTTGTCTGCAACTGGATCAGATCAGCATCCGGAACGACCCCTTCATTGCTTATCTGTTTGATCTGATAAACAATTGCCGTTACCAGCGATGTATCGGCTCCGCTTTTATCGCTTACTTCCCGTATAAAGGCCTCATCCAGCTCCTTTGAAAAGATATGATATTTATTCCGCAGGTGCTCCATAAAATAGGCACTCATTTTTTGAGCCAGGTTCACATTATCTTTCTTATCATAATACAGCAGGCCCATTGTTTTTACGAAATCCAGGGTGTCGTTTTTCAGCGGTGCTACCCGGGGAATAAAGCGCTGCCGCCGCCGCATTTCCAACAACGCAAAGATCAGCAGCAGGGCAAGGGCCAGCAGAATGCCGCTGCGAAATGCCTGTTGCTGCATAATAGACGCAAACCAGCCATTTTTATTGTCGCTGTCATAACTCCGCTTGCGGTAATATTCATCCCATATGATGGTATGGGTATTAGACGGGATCATTGAAAATACCTGGCTGAAATATTCGATGTTGTTTTGATACAACAGGAAGTAATTGCTGAAACTTAACGGGGAAAGGTGCAGGAACAACCGGCCTTTTCCTTTTTTAAGCTGAATGAAGTTAGCCCGGCCTTCATTTCCCCGCCCAAGAATACGGGTGGTGCTTTTGTTTGTTCTTACAAAATAGCCTTCCAATGCCACGCCGGGATAACTGGCCGTGTAGTTTTTGGGAAAGGGGCCGGCGTCCAGTTCCACCTGCATGCTGTCGGGCCCGTAATCGGCAAAAGGGTAAGACCGTATGGGACCAACACTGGCCCTGCCGTCGATCAGGTTTTCCAGCTCATCACCGGGGCGAAAACAACTTATAAATGCCGTATTACCTGCTTCAATAAAACGGATCAGGGCATCCAGCTCATAGGTGGAAATGCCAAACTGAGGCCCGATGCTGATGAAAAGCCGCCCCGAAATTTCCTGGTTTAACAGGGTGTCCTGCAGGAAGTTTTTTGTATTTGAAACGAGGCGGGCTGCCGGGAAAAAACGTTTTATACCCTGGTGCGCTACATAAGTGCCATAGGGATTCTTGTCTTCTTTTTTTAAGGAAACAAAGGTGCTGACCGCCTTAGCGGTCTTTTTCCCAGGCCGTACGAACAGGAAAAAGACAGTACCAACCAGCAAAAGCAACAAGAAATATGGAGCGTATTTTTTCAAGCGATTAATAGTGATTATAGTTTTTGTTTGAGTTGCTGGAAGGTGTTGTTTATTTTCTGATACATGTTCTCGGTAACATCAAACAAGCCGTACCAGCTGTATTCATAGTGACGCGTGGCCGTAAAAAAATCATCATAGTAATGGCTGGAGCGCATCTGAAGCAGGTATTCAATATTTGTTTTATCAGGTAAAAAATGGATCAGTTGCCGGTCGGAAAGTTTTTTTAAAAGCTCAAGGTATTGCAGGCGGATCGCCAGCCGGTAGTTTTTTTGTTGTAAGGCCTGGCGGATGGAAGCCGTGTAATCGATAGAGAAAATATCCTGCGGGGCATCCTTGACCACCGTTGTATGGGGTGTGGTACTTTTTTTCCGGAACAGGATAAAGTTATGCGATGCCAGGTACCATGTCAGCAATACGATAAAAACGGCAACAGCAATATAAGGGAGCACTTCAAAAAACACGGTCCAGGCGCCGGAGCGCCGGTGCGGAGTACCTGTTTCTTCTTGTTGGCCCCTGGACGGCTTCAAACCGGTTTTTACATAATGAAAAGCATCGTCTTCCTGCAGCTTACGCGTGAAGTCGCCCGGCATCTGCCGGATGCTGTGCTGTTCGTTTTCAAACCCTTCCACCGGGTCGAACGATGCGGTACCTTCACTGTCGGCTGCTTCTACCGGGGCATCGCTGGTTGCAGGAGGTTCCAATACGGTTGCCACCGAGTCTGCTTCCTGCTGGGCAATACAGGGCGTGCCGGATAACAGCAGTCCGAAGCAGGCCAAACGGCATATCGTCTTTACAAGATTACGCATCACCGGCGGTGCCCTCCTTTAGGATCCGGTTGCTTCTGCGGAACAGCTGAACCGGGTAGATGATAAAATACCAGATCACAAAAAGAACGGAGGCCGCTGTTAGGAATGTGGTAAACCAGGATGCGTTATTATATAGCCTTGTGAAAAGACCTTCGAAAAAGGCAGCGATGATAAATGCCGGTAAAATGCCGATCATGATCTTAACACCATCCTTTGCGCCTTCTCCAAAAGCCTCCATCCGCTTTTTAGTACCCGGGAACAGGAAACTTTTTCCCAAAACAAAACCGGCTGCACCGGCCAGGATAATGGCTGTGATCTCCAGCGTACCATGCACAAACACAACAAGCCAGAATTGAATGCCCAATCCTTTTGATGCAAATAACTGATCAAAAATACCAATCATGGCGCCGGTTTCGGCCAGTTTGTACATGGTGGGAATGCCGCAAAAAATACCGGAAACAAAAAAGAAAAAGGCCACCCGTATATTGTTGATCATAATACCCAGCCAGCTTAGTACCGGGTTGCCGGTTTCATAAATGCCAAAAGGGTTACCATCTGCAATATTGTCCATGGTTTTTTGCACATAATTATCGCCAAAAAAATTATTGGCCAGTTCCGGGTCCTTTGCGGCCATAAAAAAAGCCAGCAGGAAAAATACCGTAAACAATACAAAGGCAAACAAAACGGCCCTGCGTTGTTTATAGATTACCATTGGCAGCTCATATTTCCAGAAATACCCGATCCGGCTGGAGTCTTCCTTATGGTTCTGATAAATACCCAGGTACATGTCGGATGCCTGCTTATTCAGATATTGTGTGGTTTTGCTGGTAGGATAAAAAGTTTTGGCATAAGCCAGGTCATCTACCAGCTGTGTAAAAGAGCGCGCCAGCTCATCGGGTGTCCCCGGAGGTTCCTGTTGGTTTTTCAGCCAGCGGTCTTTATTCTTTTTAATAAACAGTGCTTCTCTCAAGCAAAAGATTTTTGCCAAAATACAATTTTTATTTAAGAAGATCAATCCTGCCGGGTAAATAATCGTAGGGCATATAATAATTAAAACGTATTTTGCCTGGTAAAACACTTGCTCCATGCCGGTAATCAGCATTCCTACTTCTTTTAATATTGATGTGGCTTTTGAAGTACCCAGTTTTGGAAGACGGCTGGCTTCCCTGCTGATTGACATGGCCGTGGAGATCTGTTATCTGATTATAGCCTTGTGGCTGGCAGGAAAAATAGCAGGTCCGGCATACTCCTGGGATGAGGACGCGCAGTATAATTTATGGGCGCTTCAATTGTTGGTCATTGCCCCGGTTTTTTTATACCATGTTATTATGGAGGTTACCACCAATGGACAAAGCGTGGGTAAAAAAATAATGAAACTGCGGGTGGTGAACGATAAAGGGGGTAAGGCCAGTATCAGCCAGTTCCTGATCCGGTGGTTGCTGCGGGTTTCCGATCTTTGGATGGTGCTGATCCTGGGCCTGCTGCTGAGTTTGAGCGATGGCACCAATCTGCAAACATTTTTTATGCTACTGCTGGCACTCGGGTTCCTGGTAACTGATATTGTGCTGGTGGCCTCTTCAAAAAGATCGCAGCGCATCGGCGATCTGCTGGCGCATACGATCCTGATCCGCACCAACCGGCAACAGGATCTTTCGGCTACGATTTTCCGGGAGGTGAGTGAAGACTATGTACCTGCCTTTCCGGAGGTGATGCATATTTCTGACCGGGACCTGAACATTATTAAAAACCTGCTGGATAACGCGCATAAAACACACCGGTACGAATCATTAAGGGCCGCTGCGGACCGGGTGAAACAGTATTTAAAGATTGAAACGGATATGGAACCCTACCAGTTTTTAGATAAGCTGCTGGAAGATTACAATTATCTTTCCACCCGTCAATTGGTTTAAGTGGCCGCTCCCAGCATCATCATCAAAACCGATAAAAACATAAAGGCCAGAGCGCATAAAAAAATGATTGCAATCACCTTAAAATAGGTAGCCAGATGAAACAGCCCTTTATTGAGGCTGCGGCGGTCATCGGCTGCAAGCCCTTTTTGTGCAGATTTTGAAAAGCTGTACAGCATATAAAAGAGCACGGCACTTACAATTACAGAGAAGGCAATATAAAGTACAGAGCCCTGCGCGGCCATTTGTAGTGTGGCATCGTCAAACCCTTCTTTCGCCAGTCCCGTTCTTACAGAAGGTTTGGTGATATACGCAATCAGGCTGATGATCGTTCCCGAAATGGAAAGAATGGCAACAGTGCCGGCCACTTTTGCGGTACTGCTGATCTTACTTTTTGTATAAATATCAAGCGGTATAAATGACGGGCTTTTATCGTGTTCCGGTTGGTTCATTGAAACAGTGTTGAAATATTTGCAAGGAGGCTGATCCCCGAAAGGATGGCCATGGCAATAAAAAAACGATGAAAATTGGAAAATCCCTCTGCAAGCAGCGTTGTATTTTTTTGCAGTACACCCGCCTTTATGTTGCTGGCCGCTTTATAAAGAAAATACAGAACGGTTGCTGTTATAAAAAAGAAGATAAAGAATACCACAATCAACGCGCCATACGTTCCTTCTGCTTTTACCGGCAGAATGCTTTCAAGGGATTTTAAAATCACGGCGCCGCTCACCAGCATCATGGCCACTACAAATGCACCCATACCGAAGCCGATTACAGTAATCAGCCGTGTCCACCGGCTGAGGGCCAGCAGCTGACGGTCCAACTCCGGATCGGGGTCGGTTTCAAAAATGGAATGGGGATCCTGTTCTGTCATTGTTATTTTTTGAAATGTAAATATCGGCCATTTTTTTTTAAGAAAGACGGCCAAGGAGGTGCATTCCGGTAATTGAATAAAAAAGGGGCTGTATCAAAAACAGGTGACTTTGCTTTGATACAGCCCCTCCCGGGTTCCGGCCGGTTTATCTCCAGCCGCCCCCTAATGCCTTATATAGTTGAATGACGGCATTCAGTTTGCCATATTTAGCGTCTACATAATTCAGCTCTGCCTGTAATTTATTGGTCATGGCGGTAATTACATCCAGGTAGTTACCCATGCCATTGTTTACGAGTTCCTGCGAATACTGCGTGGCAGAATCATATTGCTGGAATTCCTGTTTCTTAAAGTTGATGAGCTTTTGCTGGGCATCGTAGCTGAACAGGGCATCCGATACCTCTTTTGCTGCATTTAAGATGGTTTTTTTATAACCGTTGTAGGCAATTTGCTGATTGGCCTGTGATACTTCGTATTGGGTACGGATCTGGCGCTTGTTAAGCACCGGCTGCAGCAATGACCCGGTTGCGGTTGCAAAAAGGGAGCTCACACTAAAGAGCCGGTCAAAGTCTACACTTTGCAATCCGCCACTGGCGCTGAGCGTTAACGAAGGATAAAATGCTGCTTTGGCAGCGTTGGTCATGTGATAGGCGTTCATATAGCCAAACTCCGCCGCTTTTACATCCGGCCGGTTAGTGAGCAGCTGTACCGGAACGCCGATGGCCAGGGGCGTGTTAATTTGTTGCTGATCCAGTGTATTCCGTTCAATGGGTTGGGGAGGAATGCTCAGGAGCATACAAAAGTAATTTTCCATCAGTTTAATGCTGTTGTCCAGGTTCACCAGTATGCCCCTTGAATTCAGCAGCAGGGCCTCGCTTTGTTTTACGGCCACCTGGGTAAGGCTGCCGGCATTTTTAAGCGCTTTGGTTGTTTCCAGGTTCTGCTCGCGGTAACGGATGGTTTCTTCTGTGATCTTTTTCTGCTCATCCAGCGACATCAGCTGGTAGTAGGTATCTGCGATTGCCGCAATCAGGTCTGATTTTACGGCCTGATGAGCTGCCTGTGATTTCAGGAAGTTTGCAACGGCCGCTTCTTTATTGCTTTTGATCTTGCCCCAGATATCAGCTTCCCAGGAGAGGTTGCCGCTGATGCCGTACTGGAACAGGTGCAGCCGGTGCCCGCCTGCCAGCTGGCCAAGTTGGGTGTTCAGCGAATTGGTTTGGTAGGTTACCGATGGCCCTGCTGAAAGCGTTGGAAAAAAGCCCGCCTTACCCTGTTTCATATAAGCTTCCGCCGCAGCAATTTGCTGGATGGCGGTCCGGATGTCCAGGTTTTCTTCAAGTGCCTTATTGATATAGCCTGCCAGTTTTTCATCGGTAAACAGCTCCTTCCAGGAAACATCGGCAATGGTTGCGGTATCCGCCGGAAGCTGGTCGGTACGGTAATAACGGTCGTCAACCAGGTCCTTGGGCCGCTGATAGGGTTTTGCCACAAAACATGCCTGCAGCAAAATCGTCATCAGCAGCAATCCCGGCAGGGTCCTGTATATCCGGATCTTATTGTTTGATTTCATATATCTGTTTTTTATCCTGTTTATATTACGCCGCTGCATTCCTGCTTCATAACGGTTACTTCTGCGAACGTAGCATAAACGGTGGTGTTGCTTTGAATGATTATTCTGATAATTTTTCGGCCTTGTTGATCTTTACCGGGCGGATCCTTTCCTGCAGCCACTGGAAGATTACGAACAGCACCGGTATGACCAGTAATCCAAGGACGGTACCAATCAACAGGCCCGAGGCCGCACCGGTGGCAATGGAGTGGTTACCGATGGCACCGATACCGGTTGCATATACCAGGGGCATCATACCGGCGATAAATGCGAACGAGGTCATGAGGATAGGACGTAACCTGGCTTTTGCAGCATTGATTGCGGCCATCGGAATGCTTTCGCCTTTATGACGGCGCTGCACCCCAAATTCCACGATCAGGATCGCATTCTTGGCAAGCAGCCCCACCAGCATGATCAGCGCGATCTGGAAGTAGATATTGTTTTCAAGCCCGAACAGCCACTGACCCAGGTAAGCACCCATTACCCCCATGGGTAAGGAAATGATCACCGTAAGCGGAATGATATAACTTTCATACTGGGCGCTGAGGATGAAATACACAAATACCAGGCTCAGCGCAAAGATGATCAGTGTTTGTGAGCCGGCATTGATCTCTTCTCTTGTTAAACCGGAATAATCGATGCCATAGCTGGCCGAAAGCGTGGTCTGTGCTACTTCCTGTACGGCTTTGATGGCATCACCTGTACTGTAACCCGGGTTGGTAGCCCCGGTAAGATCGGCAGAAGAAAACAGGTTGAAACGGGTAACGGATTGCGGACCGTAAACACGTTCCAGTGTTACAAACTGCGATACCGGCGCCATTTGGCCGCTTCCTGTTTTTATAAAAAAGGAGTTCAGGCTGTTGGCATCCATCCTTGCTTCGGGTAATGCCTGCACCATTACGCGGTATTGTTTACCGTATTTGGTAAAATCTGCAGCGTAAATACCACCAATATAACCCTGCATGGTGGATAACAGGCTGCTTACAGATACACCCGCCTCGCTGGCCTTTGGTACATTGATCACCATTTCATATTGCGGGTATTTCGTATTAAAGGAGGTTTGTGCAAACTGAATCTCCGGGCGCTTCATCAACTCGCCGATAAAACGCTGCGTTGTGGCGTCGAGCTCGCTGATCGATTGTCCGCCCTTATTGAGCAGCGAAAGCTGGAAGCCGGCGCTGTTACCAAAACCGGGTACACTGGGCGGACTGAAGAAGATCATCCTGGAATCCGGTATGGTAGCGCCTACACCAAATAATTGCTTGGTGATATCATCCACACTTTGCCCCTTTGCAGAATTCCGGTCTTTAAACGGCGCCAGTTTAATAAAGGCGAGTCCGTAGTTGCTACCCGAACCGGAGATGAGGCTTCGCCCGGTACTGAAGGTAACGCCCTGTATGCCGGGTATCTTCGAGGCCTTGGCGGTAAGCTCTTTCATAGCCTGGTACGTACGGTCCATAGTGGCACTGGGTGGCAGCTCCACGTTGCCGAATATAATACCGCGGTCTTCCGCCGGCACAAAGCCCGTGGGGGTTTTATTGCTGATAAAGAAGATCAGCCCCATAGATGCCAAAAGAATGATGAGCGTAACCCATTTATGACGGATCAGGAAGATGAACGCTTTCCCGTAACGCGTGGTCATTGCGGTAAACGCAACATTGAAGCTGGCAAAGAAGCGCTGCAGGAAATTCTTCTTTTTATGATCGTGGTCTTCCGGATGCGGGCGCAGCAGCAGGGCACACAATGCCGGGCTGAGCGAAAGCGCGTTTACAGCGGAGATCAGGATGGCGATGATCAGTGTAATACCAAACTGTTTATAGAACACACCAGTAGGACCGCTGATAAAGGTTACCGGAATAAACACCGCAGCCATTACAAGGGTAATAGAGATGATGGCCCCTGTGATTTCGTGCATGGCATCCAGGGTTGCTTTTTTGGGATCCCGTTCCCCGTGATCCATTTTCGCATGAACGGCTTCCACCACTACGATGGCATCATCTACCACGATCCCGATGGCCAGTACCAGGGCAAACAGGGTCAGCAGGTTTAGTGAAAAGCCCATCAGGTTGAGGAAGAAAAAGGTTCCCACAATGGATACCGGAACGGCAATGGCCGGAATAAGCGTGGAACGGAAATCCTGCAGGAAAATGTATACCACAATAAACACCAGGATAAAGGCCTCCACAAGGGTATGAATTACCTTTTCAATAGAAGCTTCCAGGAATTCATTGGTGTCATAGTTGATCACATAGCCGATCCCCTGCGGTAATGTTTTTTCGGTTTCTGTCAGGTATTTTTTAATATCTACGATGATCTGCTGGGCATTGGATCCGGGTGTCTGGAAGATCCCCATACTGATACCGGGATTACCGGAGCTTTCGCCCACACCGGCATAGGACAGCGCATCCAGTTTTACAGTAGCCACATCCTTCAGGCGTAAAAATTCACCCTGTCCCAGCGATTTAATGATGATATCATCGTACTGTTCTTTTTCATTGAATTTGCCCTTATACTTGATCACATATTCAAAGGCGCTTCCGCTGTTCTGTCCTACAGATCCTGCGGCAGCTTCCAGGCTCTGGCTGTTGATGGCCGCGGTTACATCGCTGGGTTGTATACCATATGCGGCCAGCTTTTGCGGATCCAGCCAGATGCGCATGGAATAGGATTTTCCTCCGAATACCGTAGCGTCGCCCACCCCGTAGATCCGTTTAATACCAGGGATCACATTAATATCAAGGTAGTTTTGCAGGAATACGTCGTTCAGTTCCTTATTACTGGTATAAAAAGTAAGAAACATCAGGGCGCTGGTCTGCTGCTTTTGCGTAACCACACCGGCGCGTGTTACCTCGGCGGGCAGCAGAGGCGTGGCACGTGCCACCCGGTTCTGCACGTTTACGGCGGCGATATCCGGATCGATACCCTGTTTGAAGAACACGTTAATGGTAGCACTACCATCATTACCTGCAGTAGAGGTGATATAGTCCATCCCTTCCACACCGTTCACCTGTTCTTCGATAGGAATGATTACACTTTTTTGTACGGTTTCGGCATTGGCACCGGTATAGGTTGCCCGCACGTTTACCGTAGGCGGGGCGATATCTGGATACTGTGTTACGGGCAGGGAAATAACGCCCAGTATCCCCAGTAATACGAGTATTACGGAGATCACCGTAGACAGGATCGGTCGGTTGATAAATGTTTTAATCATGTGTTAAAAAACAGGTTTAATGGCGTTAGTAATACTGTCAAAATCAGCAGGACGGGGAATTACGGCAGCACCGTTCCGCAATCCGCCCACGCCGGCAGCGATGATGGTATCACCCTTATTAACACCGCCACCCAGCAGGGCCATATTGTTGATGCGGTCCAAAACGCCCACCACTACTGAGTTTACGGTGTCTTTGCCCACTTTATATACATAAATGATTCCTTGCTGCTCAAAAGTGGCAGCTTCCGGAACGGCCAGCACATCGGTATAGGTCTTGGGGATTTTAATGGTTCCGCTGTTCCCGTTTGCCAGCAGTCTTCCCTGGTTGGGGAAGGAAACCCGGAACAGGATGGTACCGGTATTGGGGTCGATCTGGCCGGTAACGGCTTTTACTTTTCCTTTCTGACCATATTCGGATCCATTGGCCAGTTCCAGTGAAACGGGGGGAATATTGTTGAGTTTTTGTGCAACCGTAAGACCCGGTGTCTGCTCCAGGAAATTCAGGTATTCTTTTTCATTCATTGAAAAGTAGGCATAAATCTCGCTTACATCCGAAACCGTGGTAAGGGGTGTGGGATCTGTGGGGCCCACCAGGCTACCCACCCGCAGGGGCAGCTTGCCCACGATACCATCGATAGGGCTGCGGATAATGGAATATTCTACATTGGCTGCAGCGCTGCGGTAATTGGCCTGCGCCTGTCCGCGGTTGGCTCTTGCCTGCACCAGCTGGCTCTGGGCAGAGCGCAGGTTGGCTTTTGCCGTTTCCAGCTGTACATTGCTGATGATATTTTTTTCTACGAGGGGCGTCAGCTTATTTACTTCCACCTGGGCGGCATTTACATTGGCTTCTGCGGTGCTGATGCTCGCTTCTGCAGCTCCCACGCCGCTTTTAGCCGCATCTGCGGTTTGCGAAAGTGTATTGGTCTCTAAACGGAAGAGTACCTGTCCTTTGCGCACAACCTGTCCTTCGTCTACAAGCACTTCCTTAATATAGCCGGATATTTTTGCGCGTACATCATTGTTATTGCGCCCCTGGATGCTTGCAGGGTAGGCACTGTATCCGGTAACGGTTTTTACCGGTACGGCAATTACGGGATAAGGCCTTGCGGCATTGGGGTTGGGAGCTTGTTTTTTTCCTCCACAGGCAGCCAGAAGAAGGATAACGATGCTGCTTGCTGCAATACGGGTCTTTGTATTCATAAATCCTGATTTCGGGTTATTGGTGTAAACTTTTTACGGTGCTTTCTACTGTTTTGATATGCTTGTCTAAAATGGTTATATACTGGTTGATGCCTTTGATGACCTGCTCGTTGGGCGTTTTTACCTGCTTATTCAATTGTACCATCCGCTGCATCAATTCTTTTTCCCGCACCAGCTTCTCAAGGATATTACCAAAGCGGATCCCCATAAATTTGGGATTGATGCGGTAATACCGCTTGCGCGAATCAATGGGGGTAATGTACTCTACATATTTGTTTTGCACGAGCATTTGCAGGCTGTTGGACAATGAGCTCTTGCTCACGTTGAATTTTTCCAGCAGTTCGTCAAACGTATATCCGTCTGTTTTGAGATCAATCATCATGTACACATAAATCTTGGCATTCAACGGGGGAAGCCCGTAAAGGTTCCCGTAAAACGTGACCATGTCCTGATAGAGTTCTTTTTTTGTAGCTACCATAATTTATAAAACGAACTGCAAATTTATAGTTAGTTCGGTAAAATACGAACAAACAGGTATTAAAAAATCTTTAAACTGCTTTTTCCTGCAAAGGGTGTACTAACAACAGGCGCGTCTAAAAGTTTGATTATGAGATGTTATTTTGCTTCCTGTTCCAGTCTGGATTTTATAAGCGGTAAAATAGTTGGGTAAGCGGTGGCTTCTACCCAATGGAACCCTGCTTGTTTTTTAAACCAGGTCAACTGCCGTTTGGCATAACGCCGGGTGTTTTGCTGAATGAGGGCAACGGCTTGTTCACGGCTAAGTGTTCCGTCAAAATACTGAAACAGTTCCTGGTAACCCACAGTTTGCAGGGCATTCAGCTGGCGCAGGGGTAACAGACTGCGGACCTCCGCCTCCAGGCCTGCTTCCATCATGCCCGCCACCCGCTGGTTGATCCGTTCATAAAGCAGGGGCCTGGGCAGTTCGAGCCCGATGTTGATTGTATCAAAAGGACGGTGCTGTTTGGTTTGAGACTGGAATTTCAGAATGGATTGTCCGGTAGCCTCTATCACTTCCAGCGCACGCATCATCCGCTGCGGGTTCTGCATTTCACCTTTCAGCGCAAAAAGCGGATCCTTTTTTTCCAGTTCCTGCTGCAGCCAGCCAATACCCCTGGTTTCATAATTACTGATGATGCCCTCCCGGAGGCCGGCCGCAACGGGGGGCACCGGATCCAGGCCTTCCAACAGGGCTTTTATATACAAACCCGTGCCGCCGGTAACCACCACAACCGGGTATTGCTGAAACAGGCGAGCCAGCAATTCCAAAGCGTAGACTTCGTAAATAGCGGCGCTCATTTCTTTGTGCACGCTGTGTGATGCAATAAAATAGTGGGGAACGGCCTTTAGTTCTGCTTCCGAAGGACGGGCCACGCCTATGGATAGCTCCTGAAAGCACTGGCGGCTGTCGGCAGAAAGGATCACCGTATCCAGCCGGCGGGCAATATCGATGGCCACAGCCGTTTTGCCTACGGCAGTGGGGCCTGCAATGACAACAAGTACATTTTTATGGAGCAGCATTTGCGAAAGGGCAATAGTGAACAGATAATAGGGAATGAAAACCGGTCCCTCTTACGCGTATCCGGTAGTGGTCCTGCGGCGCGCCACTAATCTTCCAGTCCGTCGTTATATTCTTCCCCTCCCTCACCTTCATCAATACCTACATCTTCGCCGTCTGCGCCCTTTTCGCCAAAGCCTTCGGCAGACCGGGTAAGATCATATTTTTCTTCAATATCGGCAAATTTCTCACCCAGCAGGCCTTTAGTGCCATATTGTTTGGGGCTAATCCCTTCTGTACGGGTGATCTTGGGGTAGTCTACTGCGGCACTGCCATCTTTCGAAACATTGATCAGTTCTATCAGAAAATCCCAGTGCTTTTGAAAATCGTAGCTATAGGTAAAGCGCTGATTGGTGTTTTTTATTTCGGAACCGATGGTGGTCGTACGCATCAACAGCGGCGCTACTTTGTAATTTCTGTCGGAATATACTTCAAGGGAGATTTCACGGCCTTTCTGCCATTGCTCATTACTCCTGAAAAAAGTAGCCTGATGTTTATTATCAAAATCAAATGCCTTGAGAATCGTTCCGTGCAGGTCAAAAAAGGTTTGGGTATGCAGCACCGCAATATCTCTGTAGATACTGTCATCCTCTTCAAAATATACCCTGAATTTTAAAATAGCCATAATTCGAAGGTACAAAGAATCTGGTAATCATGATTAGATCTTATCCCTCAACAGGCGCTCCAATACCGGTTTTGATTATGGCAACGGAACGCCATATATAACAGATTCGTTTGCCGGCAGCTACCGGTCAAAGCCGTCAGGCTTCGATTTCAGGATTTAAAATATGGTAAATGGCAGTCAGCAGGAAATCTGCCGGGTGATGTAAGGCAGCGTGCGGCTTAAAAGCCCGGTTGCAGGAGCGAGACTTGTTTAGAAACATTCGCTACCGGAAACAACGGGTTACTTTTTAAACCGGATCGCAGCAAATATCCCGATGCTGTACAGGAACAAAAAAGCTCCGAATATGGTCATTAGGTTGGTCATTGTGTATAGTTTGTATGATAACATTTTCAAGAACCGGGCCAAACCTCCGGGCCCCGCACTTGATCCCGGTCATGCTTCGCCGAACGGGCTCCAGGGCACTGTAAATGAACCGTTACAGCAGTTAAACCGGGGCATTCCCCTGTTTTTTATTGAAAACAGAATAGCGCTCACCCGTAATCCGGTAACCTTTCAACCGGTAAGGAAACCTTTGGTATTGCAGCGGCACCGCTATAAAATTTTCATTTTTTTAAGAAAAAAACGGCATTAACGGATGGCCGGTTTGCCGGCTTTCGAAAACGTTGTCTTAAAAAAAGGAGCAGATCAGGTTCGGGCACGGAAACATTTAATATTTTTAGGGCCTTGTATAGCGGTTCTTAAAATATAAATACAATTAAAAATATGAAACGATTGGTGTTGCTTTTTTTACTGGTAGCGGGTGTAACGGTTGGGGCAAATGCCCAGGGAACGGTTAAACGGCCGAATCCGCAGCCTGCCGCAGATACGCGGGAGTCTTTTAAGCTGGGCATGGCCGGCTATACCTTTGCAAAATTTGGTCTGGACACCGCCTTGCAAACCCTGCAGCGGGCGGACGTGCATTATCTCTGCATCAAGGATTTTCACCTGCCATTTAACAGCACGGATGAACAGATTGCGGCTTTTCATCAAAAACTCAAAGACAAAGGCGTTACCGGTTATGGAATAGGGCCTATCTATATGAAAACCGAAGCGGAAGTAGACCGGGCGTTTGAATATGCCAAAAGGGTAGGGGTAAAACTGATCGTAGGCGTACCCAACTATGAATTGCTGCCTTATGTAAATAAAAAGGTAAAAGAATACGATATGAAATACGCCATCCACCTGCATGGGCCGGATATGCCCTTGTATCCCGATGCAGATGATGTATGGAAAAATGTAAAGAACCTGGATCCGCGTATGGGTATGTGTCTGGATATCGGCCATGATACCCGTAATGGAAAAGACGCGGTTGCAGATCTGAAAAAATACCATACCCGGGTATTTGATATTCACCTGAAAGATGTTACCGGACCTACCAAACAGGGTTATTCCGTGGAAGTGGGACGGGGCATCATTAATTTCCCGGCGTTTGTAAAAATGCTGCGCCAGGTAGGCTACACCGGGGTGGTAAGCCTGGAACACGAGCGGAATATGGACAATCCGTTTATGGGCATTGCAGAATCGGTAGGATATTTCCGGGCGATGATCGTTGCCACGAGGAAGTAGCCGTTAGGTTTTAGTTGTCAGTGTTCAGTTATCAGCGATCAGTTTTTAGTGTTCAGTTTTCAGTTATCGGTGTTCAGTTAGCTTTCAGCTTTTGGCCATCAGCGTTTAGCAGTTGCTGAAAACAGAGGGGTGCATTGCTATCGGATCAAACGCTGGTCTGCCGGCGGTAGCCCCCGTTAACGGGAATACAGGGACATTGCCGGCCTGAATCAGGGGCGCATACCCGAGGAGCAGTGCCTCCGGGTATTGGAAACCGGCATCTCAATGCTCAAATCTGATAGCTGACTGCCGGCCCTTCAGAATTTCTTCAAAACTCCTGCGTACTTTTGCGGGGGATGAAAATTTTAATCATTGAAGATAATAGTGCATTGTCTGCCAGCATCCGGGATTACCTGGAAACCGAACATTTTATTTGTGAGTGCGCATTTGGGGTAGATGAGGCAAGGGAGAAATTATCCATCTTCACCTACGACTTTATTTTGCTGGATATGATGCTTCCGGACGGAGACGGACTGGATGTACTGCGGTTTATAAAGGCGGAGAAAATTGTCAGTAACGTATTGATCATCTCGGCGCGCGACGCACTGGATGATAAAATAAACGGACTGGAAGGCGGGGCGGATGACTATATTACCAAGCCCTTCCACCTGCCGGAGCTGCATGCACGGCTACGCGCGATGTATCGCCGGAACAGTCTTCAGGGCAGTCATATTATTACAGCTAACGAAATAGAACTGGACACCAATACCATCGAAGCAAGGGTGCATTCCCTGTTGCTGGATATTACCCCAAAGGAATTTGACCTGTTGTTGTATTTTATTGTGAATAAGGACCGGGTGCTTTCCCGCCAGGCCATTGCCACCCATTTGTGGGGAGATTATACCGATAACCTTGCGAACTTTGATTTTATTTACCAGCACATCAAGAACCTTCGTAAAAAGATCGCGGCAGCAAACGGGAATGACTATATCGAAACCGTATACGGTCTGGGTTACCGTTTTAAACTCTGACACATGAAACTGATCAATAAGATATCTCTTTGGTTTCTTTGTATTATTCTGGTGATTACACCGGTTACCATGATCATTTCAAGGGCGGGCATCAAACGCAAGATGATCGAGTTTGAGGAGAAACGCCTGTTGTCGGTCAATGAACGTGTTTACAGCCTGCTGAAAGCAGGGCAGCCGGTTGATGATTTTATCAGGGACCGGGAAATTGAAATCGCTGCCGTTAAAGGTCCGGTGCCTGGTGAAAACCCGCAGGTGGTCCGGCGCGTGGGTAATGTAGAGGGAATGAGTGAAAAAGAACTGGCGCTTTTTGTAACCAGCTACCGGCAGGTGAATGGTGTTATTTACAAGGTTACCTCACATAATTATTTTATTAATCCCAGCGAATTTTTCAGCAGCATGTTCATTACCCTGCTGTGGAAAATGCTGTTGCTTGGTATTGCAGTATTGATATCGGCACGGGTCCTGTCGCGGATCCTGTTTAAGCCGTTTAAAAGTACCATGGAGGCCATCCGGAATTTTAATATCCGGCAAAAGCAAAAATTGCAGCTGGAACGTTCATCTACCCGTGAATTTAATGAGCTCAATTGTTTTATCGAAACCATGACGAATAAGGCCATGGAGGAATATGCAACAGCCCGGGAGTTCAGTGAAAATGCATCGCATGAGTTACAGACCCCATTGGCCGTACTGCGTACAAAAACGGAGCTGCTCACCCAAACACCCCTGAACAGCCAGCAGGCAGACCTTATTGAGCATATGCAAACGGAAATCAACAAGCTTTCCAATATTACCAAATCACTGGTATTGCTGGCCCGGATGGAGAACCATGAGTTTAATACCCGGGAGAAAATACGGTTCTGCCGGATCGCAAAAAATGTGATTGAAACCTATGGTTATTGGGCCGATCTTAAGAATATTAAGGTTACCCAAAACACCGACAGCGGGGTATTTGTACAAATACATCCCACCCTGGCCGATATCCTGGTGGCCAACCTGATGCGCAATGCCATCCGGTATAATGAAGAAAATGGATCGGTGCATATAGAGCTGACCACGGATTACTTCCGGATCAGCAATACCGGCGCCCCGGTAACCATTCCTCATAAAGACCTGTTCCGCCGGTTCAAAAAAGGCAGTCAAAAGAATGAAGGTGTGGGGCTGGGACTGGCCATTGTAAAACAGATCTGTGAAGTATGTAACTTCCGGATCTCCTACGCTTATGTAGAGGGGCGGCATATTTTCTGCGTGTATTTTAATGAAAATTATTTATCCGAAATTGACGGCATCCCGTCCAATTCCAGCTTTCAGCGGGTGGTTTTTGCAGAGGCCTGAGTGCCGTTTTTTTAACAGGGAAACATTTTAACAGCAGCTTCAAAATTGCTTCAGAAAGATGCAGTTGATTTGCGCATTGTTTCCCTCAAAGCGCAATAACAATGCACAGAAGATCTCTTTTTGTACTGCTTGTGGTATTGGTTTCCGCATCAGCAAATGCCCAGTTGCAACTTTCCCTGAAAGATGCGATCCGGATCGCAACGGAAAATTATCCTTCTATAAAAGCAAAGACCGCGTATGCAAAGGCATCCGAACAACTGATTGCCGCAGCGCGCAAAGACCAGCTGCCCAATGTGAACCTGGGCCTGCAGCAGGATTATGGTACCATTAACGGAACCAACGGCCCGCTTTATGGCTTTGGTGGGCTTGCTACGGCCTCCTCCGGACCGGCACTTACTGCTCAAAACTGGAATGCTGCATTTGGTGCGTTGTATCTTACCAATGTAAACTGGGAGTTTTTTGCATTTGGAAAATACCGCGAAAAGGTGAAGGTGGCGCAACAGGCATGGCAGCGCGATACAAAGGACCTGGCACAGGAGCTTTTTGAACACAAGATAAAAGTAGCCGCTGCTTATCTTACCCTGGTGGCCAGCCAGCAGATCACGAAATCGTATGAGAAAAATGTGAACCGGGCTGATTCCATCCGCCGGTTTGTAATCGCCCGTGTAAAAAGCGGGTTGATTGCGGGGGTGGATTCTTCATTGGCCAATGCCGAGTACTCCGGCGCGCAGATCCTGCTTACCAATGCCAGGGATAAAGAGCAGGAGCAAAAAAATATCCTGGCGCAGCTGATCGGTTCGGAAGATACCAGCTTTACCATCGATACCGTGTTTGTTTCGAGGATTCCCGGCAGTTTTACGGACGTACCGGGTACCAATCCTCAGCATCCGGTACTGGAATATTATAAAAGCCGGATTGCGGTGAGCGACCAGCAATCGCAGTATATAAAAACGCAATATTACCCGTCTTTTTCACTGGTGGGGGTATGGCAATCCAGGGCCTCCGGGTTTGAAAGCGATTATATAACCGATCAAACCCATTTTACATCGGATTACTGGAAAGGGATCAATCCCAACCGTTCCAATTACCTTATAGGGGTAGGAGTGACCTGGAACATTATGCAGCCGGTACGTTTGTCTAGGCAGGTGCATGCGCAGCAGCTGATCAGCCGGGCCCTGGAGGAGGAATACAATGCTGCGGCGTTGCAGCTAAAAGCGCAGTTGCGTACCGCAGATACGAAAATGAACAATGCACTTTCTAACTACAAAGAGGCGCCGGTGCAGGTAAAAGCCGCCGGTGATGCCTATCACCAGAAATCGGTATTGTATAAAAACGGGCTTACCAATATGGTAGACGTAATGCAGGCCGGTTATGCACTGATTCGTGCGGAAACCGACCGCGACATTGCCAATAACAATGTATGGCAGGCCCTTTTACTGAAGGCAGCAGCCATGGGCGATTTTGAATTATTTGACGCACAGTTGCGTTAGTATGTGAGAGGTGGAAAGTGCGCGTCGAAAAGTGAAGTGTGAAAAGACCGGCATGTCTGATATTTTATAGCATCCAGATAGAACAATCGTTTTAAAATAAGAGCACACAAATGAACCTGATACGTTTTGCATTAAGAAAACCCATTACCATCCTGGTGATGGTGGCGGCGCTTTTCTTTTTTGGAATTAAAGCGGTAAGCACCATAAAGGTAGATATCTTTCCCAAGCTGGATCTGCCGGTGATCTATCTTTCGCACCCGTTTGGCGGTTATACGGCCCAACAAATGGAGGCCTATTTCGGAAAACAGTATATCAATATCCTGTTGTATGTAAACGGGGTAAAAAGCATTGAAACAAAGAACATCCAGAGTCTTACGCTGATCAAGATCAATTTTTACCCGGGTACCAATATGGCCCAGGCCGCGGCGGAGGTCAGCGCTTTCTCTAACCGGATCCAGGCCATCTTTCCGCAGGGATCCAACCCCCCGTTTATCATCCGCTTTGATGTATCCACACTGCCGGTAGGGCAGCTGGTGCTGAGCAGCGATAAGCGCAGCAATAACGAGTTGCTGGACCTGGCCAACGTGTATGTGCGCTCTTCCTTTACCTCCATTCCCGGCCTGGTAGGTTCCACGCCCTTTGGGGGCAATGTGCGTACGGTAGTGATCAAGGCCAATCCGGAATTGCTGCGGGCGCATAATATGACGGCGGACCAGCTGGTGGCCGCACTCCGGGTCAACAATCTTTCTGCTCCTGCGGGTAATGTACGCATTCATGATAAGAACTATGTAACGCCCGCCAATACCACGTTGAAGGAAATAAAGGACTTTGAAAATATTCCGTTGTTTACCGGCACGGGGGCCGCAAATTTGTATTTGCGCGATGTGGCTACGGTAGAAGATGGCGCAGACGTTAGTACCAGCTACGCGCTGATCAATGGCAAGCGTTCGGTGTATGTAGATATTGCAAAAGCCGCGGATGCTTCTACCTGGGAGGTGGTGCAGAACCTGAAAAAAGCCCTGCCCAAAATTCAGTCGCAGTTGCCGGAGGACGTAAAACTGAGCTACGAGTTCGACCAGTCTACCTATGTGATGAATTCTGTAAAGAGCTTGCTGAGTGAAGGCGTAATCGGTGCGATACTGACCGGTTTGATGGTGATGCTCTTCCTGGGCGACCTGCGGGGCGCGCTCATTGTGATCCTTACCATACCCACCTCGATTATTACCGGGGTGCTTTTCCTGAGCCTGTTTGGGCAAACCATCAATATTATGACGCTGAGCGGGCTGGCGCTGGCCATCGGCATCCTGGTAGATGAAAGTACGGTAACCATTGAGAATATTCACCAGCACCTGGACATGGGCAAGCCCAAGGCCCTGGCGATTTGGGATGCCTGTAAGGAGATCGCATTTCCCAAGCTGCTGATCCTTTTCTGTATCCTGGCGGTGTTTGCACCGGCCTTTACTATGGGCGGTATTCCCGGGTCGTTATTCCTGCCCCTGGCGCTGGCCATTGGCTTCAGTATGATTGCGTCCTACTTCCTGGCCCAAACATTTGTGCCGGTAATGGCGAACTGGATCATGAAGATCAAACATAAGAAAGGCAGGGATGGAAAGGAATTAAGCGAACAGGAAGTGTTTGAAAGCGCTGCCATTGCGGATGCAGAAGAAGATACCTGGTCGCAAAAAGAAGTATTGCTGAAAAGCGAAGACGCCAACCGCGATGGAAAAATCAGCCGGTTTGAAAAGTTCCGGATGCGGTATATGCGGTTTATCGACCGGATGATGCCCTACCGGAAATGGATCGTATCCCTTTATATACTGGTGATCGGGCTGATGGCCTTACTGCTCCTGAAACAGATCGGCCGGGACGTACTGCCCAAAGTAAATGGTAAACAGTTCCAGGTGCGCCTGCGCGAACCGGATGGTACGCGTATTGAACGGACGGAGCTGAAGACACTGGATCTGATCCATGCGGTAAATGAAATTGTAGGAAAGAAAAATGTATCCATTACTTCCTCGTTTGTAGGCGTGCATCCGCAATTGTTTTCCACCGCACCCATTTTCCTTTGGATGGCCGGACCCCATGAAGCGGTGTTGCAGGTGGCCCTGAAAGAAGATTACAGCGTAAACCTGGATGAGCTAAAAGATAAGATCCGTAAGCGTGCCCGGGAGATCGCCCCGGAAATGAAGTTGTCGTTTGAGCCCATCGAGCTCACGGATAAGATCCTGAGCCAGGGATCTCCCACGCCGGTTGAAATACGTTTTTCGGGGAGGGATAAAAAGCTGAATGAAAAGTATGCCCTGATGATGATCGAGCGGCTGAAAAAAATTCCTTACCTGCGGGATGTGCAGCTGGGACAGTCGATCCGCTACCCGTCGCTGAATATCAATATAGACCGCCTGCGGGCCGCACAATTGGGTACCGATGTAAATGCCATTTCCCGGTCGCTGATCGCGTCTACCTCTTCTTCCCGGTTAACAGAGAAAAATATGTGGGTGGATCCCAAATCCAACCTGCCTTACAGTGTACAGGTGCAGATACCGGAGAATGAAATGGCCAGCCAGAGCGCGATCAGTGAAATACCGCTTAGCGCCAACAATGCCCGCCCGCTGCTGGGTGATGTAGCCACTATTGAAACAGATGTTACGTATGGGGAGGCAGATAACCTGGGCTCGGTGCCCATGCTGACGGTTACGGCCAATTTGAACAATAAAGACCTGGGCGCTGCGGCAAAGGATGTGCAACAGGCCATTGACGGATTGGGCACGCTCCCCCGCGGCCTGAATGTGAACCTGATCGGGCTCAGCGAAACGCTTACCGATACGCTGGACAGCTTGCAGGGCGGACTGATCGTTGCCATCGTGGTAATCTTCCTGATGCTGGCGGCTAATTTTCAGTCGTTCAAAGTTTCGCTGATCGTACTGGCTACCGTTCCGGCCGTATTGTTCGGGTCGATGGCCTTGCTGATGCTTTGCGGCTCCACCCTCAACCTGCAATCGTATATGGGAATGATCATGTCTGTAGGCGTATCTATTTCCAATGCGGTACTTTTGATCACGAATGCCGAACAGATCCGGAAGCATAACGGCAATGCCGTAAAATCCGCCAGAGAGGCAGCTGCCCTGCGGCTGCGTCCGATTCTGATGACCGCGTTGGCAATGGTAGTGGGTATGATCCCCATGGCCTCCGGCCTGGGAGAAGCCGGCGATCAGTCGTCACCGCTGGGACGTGCCGTGATTGGTGGATTGATCGCATCTACGGTTGCGGCGTTATTTATTTTACCGCTGGCATTTGCATGGGGACAGGGAAAGGCAAAAACAGCCAGTGTATCCCTCGATCCGGAAGATGCGGAAAGCGTGCACTATATACCGAATTTACACCACCATTAAACCTGATTTGCTCATATTTAATTACACGGAATTATGATAAAGACAATAAGAATGATCCTGGTTGGTATTGGAGCCGTTGCGGCCGCCGCCGTTTTGCAGCGCTGCAGCTCAACCAGTGCGGGTGAGGAAAAGACCCCGGAAACAAAACCGGCGGTACAGGCATTCCTGCTTACCGAAGGCGCGCTGCTGGATACCTTGTCCATACCGGGGGAGCTGGTGGCTTTTCAACATGTGGATCTGTTTGCAAAAGTGAGCAGCTTTGTAAAGAAATTGTATGTGGATGTGGGAAGTGAAGTGCGGGCAGGACAATTGCTGGCGGTTATGGAAGCGCCGGAACTGAATGCCCAGAGCGAAGGCGCAAAGTCGCGCGTACAGTCGCAGGAAGCGGTTTACATGGCCAGCAAGGCTACGTACGACCGGTTGCTGGAAACCAGTAAAACGCCGGGTACCATTTCGCAAAACGACCTGGATGTGGCCCGGGCGCGCCAGCAGTCGGACTATGCCCAGTACCAGGCAGCAAAAGCGGCATTGAAAGAAGTACACGATAATCGGAATTACCTGGAGATCCGGGCGCCTTTTTCAGGCGTCATTACCGCGCGCAATGTAAGCGCCGGGGCCTATGTGGGGCCGGGTGCCGGCGCCGTGCCGATGTTTACCCTGCAGGAGCAAAAAAAGCTGCGCCTGGTAGTGAACCTGCCGGAAAGCAATGCCGGTGTGCTGGATCAGCATGGGGTGGTGCGGTTTACCGTAAAATCGCTGCCGGGGCAGCAGTTTATTGCCAAAACCTCGCGGGTGTCCGGAGCACTGGACAACCGGCTGCGGGCACAGCATGTGGAAATGGATGTATTGAATGCCGATAAAAAATTATTACCCGGAATGATACCGGAAGTACAGATTCCGTTACAGGCGGATCAACAGGCCTCTTTTGTGATCCCTGGCAGCGCCTTGCTCAATTCCAGCCAGGGAATCTATGTAATCAGGGTTGTGAACGGGAAAACCGTTTGGGTGCCGGTAAAGACCGGGGTACAAACCGGTGGGAAGGTGGCTGTATATGGAGCGCTGCATGCCAGCGACACGCTCATCACCACGGTTACGGAAGAAGTACGCAACGGTGCCCCGGTAGATGGTAAAATTGCCTTGCAATAGCCGCGTTACTGCACGGAAAGGATCAGGTAATCACATTCACCCAGGTGGATTTCATCGCCTTTTTTCTTGCCTTCAAGATTGGCATAAGCGGGCGCATCGGTGGTAATGCCTGCTACCTTTTTGCCATTGATTTCCAGCGGCGGAAGCGCCACTCCAACCAGGAAGAAATATTCTGTTGTTTCTACCAGGGCCCCGGGACCGGCATCGCTGCGCGACAACTCCCGGTATTGTTTCACCATTGCTACTGTATTCGCGGCTGTATCCCTTGGCTGTTGCAACAGGTTGTAAATGTCGGTGGCCTGGTCCCGCTGGGAGATCGTATCCAGGTCGGCTGTGGCCTCCGTATCAATAGCGGCGTTGGTTTCCTGTGTATTGATCTCCTGTTCAACACCCGTCGTTTCGTTTTCAAGCGCCTTCAGAATGGCGTCGAGGATCTCTTTTTTCATTGCTTACCTGTTTCTTTAAAGTTACGCATATTTATGCGGTTTATGGAGATGCCGGTGGAAACCGGTTGTATCGTTTTTTTTGAGCCCTCCGGAACAGCACGTTTCAGCTCCGGAAAATCTGTTTAAGCCGGTAACAGGTTACAATGGGCAAAAATAGCATCAGATAAAATCAATTTCGTTGTTGTACAGGCCGGTCGTTTTTACCAGCTTTACACAGGAAGCCTGCATTCCGGTGGTGGTATGGTATGCTTTTACGTTCCCAAAGGCTGTTGTTATATGAGAAGAAGGCGTATGCTGTATGCACTACAGGAACCGGAAATGGAGCCGTATGCGTTATCAGATACGGTTGCAGAACCCGCCGATGCCTGTGAGGAATACGGAAAGGCGCCGCGTATGATTTTACGGGAGCCGCTTAAAAATCTGTGACAGCATTTAAAAGCGTTGATGTTTTGAATAAATTTTGATTTTACCGGAATAGATGATGTCATTGATGGATAGGGGACCCGATGGTGCGCAAGTGCTGTTTCAGCAGATCTGCGCAGGAAACGAACAGGCATTTAAAACCTGTTTTGATTTACATAAAGCGGAGTTGTTTAAGGTCGCATTCAGGCTGACCAAACTGCAGGATATTGCGGAAGAGATCGTTCAGGATGTGTTTATGAGCCTATGGATCAGCCGGCGGCACCTGGCTAAAGTGAAGGACCCGGTTGCCTATCTTTATCGCATATTGCTGAATAAAACAGCCGCCTATCTTAAAAACGAAGCGAACCAGCGCCGGATCATTAAAGCGGCAGCCCTGCAATACCGGCAGGCGGATGTGAATACGACCGAACAAACCGTTGACTCAAACGAAAGCCTGCGCCTGATTGAACGGGTGCTGGATCAGCTGCCCCCCCAGCAAAAAATTGTGTATAAGCTAAGCCAGCAGGAGGGGTTAAGCAACGACGAAATAGCCGCCCGGCTTCAGATTTCGCCGCATACGGTGCGAAGCCATCTTTCAAAAGCCACCACGGTTGTAAGAACAATGCTGAAAGACCGGGCCATCATCACTTATTTAATAACCGGAAGCCTGCTGATGTGTTGAGTTTTACCGGGTGTTAGTATAAACCTGATTTTTTTTCTTTTTGACTCATCATTTTTTCCATCATCCCACTCTATATATAAAGAGGGCTCTTATAAGAAGCGCCGGTCGGGAATTTAAAAGAACGATTTTATGGAATCAGATCAACAACGGCTGCGTTATTTATTAAAAGGGTTTGCACATAACGCCATCGCGGAAGAGGAAATTGAAGAAATGCTGTTGCTTTTAAGACAGGATGCCAACAATACGGCATTGCATGCGCTCATCGGGGAACTGCGCAACGAGGCCGGTGAAGCGGTGCCAGCGGTTTCGGTAGACTGGGAAAAGATCTGGAATGCGGTGCAACCAGCCCCAAGGCGCATTCCATGGCACCGGTGGCGCGCGGTGGCAGCCGTGGCCGGAATGCTGGGCATTGCGCTGTTCCTTTGGCTGAGCCGTAATAAAGTGCCTCCGCAGGCGGTTGTAAAGCGCGTTCCCGTACGGCAGCAGCAAAAGGAGATACTGCCTGGCGGAGACCGTGCAGTATTAACGCTGGCAGACGGATCGCAGATTGTATTGGACAGTGCTGCAAATGGTAAACTGGCCAGCCAGGGCAATACGGATATAATAAAACTTGCAAACGGGCAACTGGCTTATAAGGGAACGGGCGGCAAGGCAAATGAACTGCTGTACAATACGATGCGTACGCCCCGTGGCGGACAATATAAACTGATATTGCCGGATGGGAGTAAGGTATGGCTGAATGCCTTATCAGCGATCCGTTACCCGGCATCGTTTACAGGCAATGACCGCCGTGTGGCCATAGCGGGTGAAGTATATTTTGAAGTGGTAAAAGACCCCGCCCGGCCGTTTAAAGTTTCGCTGTTGCCCGGGTCGGGCAAAGAAGGCATGGAGGTGGAAGTGCTGGGTACACATTTTAATGTAAATGCATACAGTGATGAACTGCTGGCAAATACAACCCTGCTGGAAGGAAGTGTAAAGGTAAACCAGGCTGCCGGCAGTATCGTAATCCGGCCAGGGCAACAGGCACAGGTGAACCAGGGCGGGAAGATCAATGTGACTTCTAATGTAGATGTAGCGGGGGTGGTGGCCTGGAAGGACGGGCATTTTATATTCAGGGATACCGATCTGAAAACCATCATGCACCAGTTGACGCGCTGGTACGATGTGGATGTACAGTATGCAGGTAATATACCGGAGCGGTACTTTACGGCCGACATATCAAAAAACAAAACCCTTTCAGGGGTTTTAAAAATATTGGAACAGAGTAATATTCATTTTGAAATTCAGGGGCGAACAATTACTGTACGGCCGTGAATGCTGAAGACTTGTTAAATGAAATAGAAGCATAACGGTTGACTGCTGACAAAAACCGTTCCGGGGTCGAGGCCGGAACGGCATAAGGTAAGGGTTAACCCTGTAACACAATTTTGGAGAATTGCCATTTTTAACCCAAACAAAGCAAAGTTATGTATTTAAGAACACTCTTTGTGACTTCCCTGAGGGGACTTACCAAAACCTGCCTGCCGGCGAGACAGGCGATGTTGATTATGAAATTAACAGCAATGATTCTGCTTGCAGCCTGCCTGCAGGTAAAGGCCAACGGATATTCGCAAACGGTATCGCTATCCGGAACGAATATCTCGCTGGAAAAACTGTTTAAAGAAATTAAAAAGCAAACCGGCTACGATTTCTGGTATGAAGGTAAGCTGATCAGGAAGGCAAAAAAAGTAGACATCCGTGTAACAAATGCTCCATTGGTGCAGGTGCTGAATAGCTGCTTTCTGGATCAGCCCCTCACATATTCCATTGTAGAAAAAACCGTGGTTGTAAAACCCAGGCCATTGCTTCCTCCTGTTGAGGAAAGCGCCCCGGTTGCATTCATTGATGTAAGAGGTACCGTAACCGGTGAAAACGGTAAGCCTTTGGAGGGAGCCTCTGTTAAATTAAAGGGTACAGAAGAAGGTACGGTAACCGGTACAGACGGCAACTTTCGTTTGCAGGTGCCCAATGCCGGCGGCGTGCTGGTAATTTCCTATGTGGGCTATGAAACTATTGAGGTACGGGTATCAAGGTCCGGCACCATCAGGGTAAATTTGAAACTGACCGAAACAAAGGGAGAGGAAGTAGTGGTGATTGGCTATGGTACACAAAAACGCAAAGAAGTGTCCGGTGCGGTGGCTTCTGTAAAAATGAACGAGCTAAGCGTTGATGCTGCCAATAACGTAACATCGGCTCTTCAGGGACGCATACCCGGGGTTTCCGTAGAATCGAGCGGCGGAGCGCCGGGAGCCGGCCTGTCCATTACCGTAAGAGGATCCGGAACCCTGGGGAATAACAGCCCGCTGGTGGTTATAGACGGAATCCCGTTTGGAAGCCTGGACGGTATCAATCCTGCTGATATTAAAAGTATCGATATCCTGAAGGATGCTTCCGCGGCCAATATTTACGGATCACGGGCCGCCGGTGGGGTGATCATTGTAACCACCAAATCCGGGCGGAAAAATACGGCTCCCAAAATCACCTTCAACGGGGTTTATGGTGTCAACAGCATCCCTAAAAGATTGTCTGTATTAAACAGCGATCAACTGGTTAAACTGTTCAACGATAATGGCGGGGCCTATCCATCCGGCAATGGTGTAAATACCAACTGGCAGGATGAAATTTTCCGTACCGCGCCCAACTATAAAGCCAATATTGATGTAACCGGGGGATCTGAAAATTTCACCTATAGCCTGTCTGGCAGCTACCTGAAACAAAACGGAGCCATTATCCGCTCCGACTACGAAAGTGCTAATTTTCGCATAAAATCCCTGTATGAAAAAGGCCGGATAAAAGTGGGAGAAACCTTTATCTATAACAAAACCGGCGGCAGGAACTACGCCGGGGGCAGTGCAGACCAGACGCACAGCACCGTTATCACTTCATTGGTGGCTTCTCCTACTGTGCCGGTATATGATCCTGGCAATGCGAATGGCGGCTGGGGGATGCGCCCGGCTGCATTAAAAAATCTGACCAATATTGTAGCCTTCCTGGATGCCACCCGCAATTACAGCAATAACGCCGGTGTCATTTTAGAGGCCTTTGCCGAAGTACGGCTGATCGACCAGTTCAAATACCGGTTGAATGTGGGCTACTCTACCAACAGAGGCTTCAGCAACAATTATTTAAACCCATATGCCGATGGCAGCACAACTGTAACCAAGCCACAGGCGAGCAACGGCGCTTCGTTAAGCAACCAATGGCTGGTGGAAAATATTCTGAGCTACGAAAAAACAATCGGCCGCCATGGCATGTCGGCAATGGCCGGCTACTCAGCACAAAAAGACAGTTCTAACGGGTTTGGCGTAAATGTGTATTATCCGGGTCCGGGTTTCTATGGTGTATCTGCAGCCACCTCATGGGATAAGCCCAATGGGTCAACCTCTAACAGCACCCGCACATCCAGCTTTGGCCGGCTTACCTACACTTACAACAACCGCTACTCTGTATACGGCTCTTTACGCCAGGATGCCTCGTCTGTATTTGACCTCGCTTATAACAAGGGGTTGTTTTATGGTGCGTCAGCTGCATGGGATGTAAGCAACGAAGACTTCTTTAAAGCATCGGTTCTTTCCCATATTATCAATCAGTTTAAAATTCGCGGAGGCGTTGGTACACTGGGTAACGATCGGATCGGCCTGTATGCTACCCAGGCACTTATAGGCACCAACTACAACTTCCTTACTGACGGCGGTATGATCATCGGCAGCATCCCCAATGGTGCACAATCGCCCAGGAACCTTACCTGGGAAAAATCAAAGACCATCAATATTGGTGCAGATATAGACCTGTTTGAAAGTAAATTGAATATAGTTTTTGACTGGTTTAAAAAACAATCATCAGGTGTACTGCTAAGTGTACCCATTCCTTTAAGTACAGGAATTAACGCCAGCCCTGCACAAAATGCCGGTAATATTGATAACAGCGGTATTGAGCTGAGCATCAGCTATGGCAATAAGAAAAGCGACTGGTCCTATAACATAGGTTGGAACATGGCCGCCATGAAAAATAAAATGGTGGCCGTAACCATCGGAAGCGGCAACCAGGAGTTTGGAGGCATTCAAAGGGGTAAAGTGGGTTATCCTTTGGGAGGCTTCTTCCTCATCAAAAACCTGGGCACATTTAAATCGCAACAGGACGTAGATGATTATAAAAATGCTAACGGCAATAAAATACAACCCAATGCGGCCCCCGGCGATCTGAAGTTTGAAGATTTTAATAAGGATGGAAAGATTGATAATAACGACCAGCAGTATGTAGGGTCGCCCATCCCGACTTTTGAAACCGGTTTTACGGCGAATGCCTCCTGGAAAAATTTTGATATAAATGTTTTATTACAGGGCGTGTTTGGCAATAAAATTTATAATGGCCCGCGGTACTGGATGGAGAAAATGAATGAGTACACTAATTTTTCCAGCGATGCATTGAATGCATGGACCCCCGCTAACAGCAGCTCTGATTTTCCCCGTTTTGTGATCGCCGATCTCAACCTGAATGCACGTAATAATAGTGACCGGTGGCTGGAAGATGGCGCCTATATCCGTTTAAAGCGTTTGGAACTGGGCTACCAGCTGCCCGGAGCACTTATTAAAAACCGGCTGGGGATGGGTCGTGCAAGGATATTTGTTTCCGGTGAAAACCTGTGGACCATTACAAAATACAGTGGCTTTAACCCCGACCTGGGAAATGGTGGCGATCCGTTGAGCAGGGGCAATGACTGGGGCGGGTTCCCTATTCAAAGAGCTGTTATGGCGGGCATCACCCTGTCCTTTTAATCATTAACAACATTAAATTTCAAATAATGAATAAGATCTTCAGGCTGTCTTTTGTTGCAATTACGGCAGCAACGGCCATTATAATCGGATGTAAACAAAGCTTTCTGGAAACAACGAATCCCAACCAGTTAACCGAATCCAAATTCTGGAAAACAGAAGCCGATGTAATGGCCGCAATAGCCTCGGTATACAGCCCGATGCGGTTGCCATTAAGCGGGTACTGGGGCGCCTTCAGGGGATACCAGGATATTAACGCCCTGGGCGATGATGTGCTTACCATACCGGGAGGCGAGCCGTCCACCATACAAATTGCCAATTTTATAAACGACGCAACGAACGGAGACTCACAGGATATTTTTGCAAAGCTGTATAACTGTATTTACCGCGCAAACCTGGTAGTTGAAAATACAGGCCAGGTAGGCCTCAATGCAACCCTTACAAAAAGCTACGTGGCCGAGGCTAAATTTTTACGCGGGCTGGCTTATTTTATTTTGGCATCTAACTATGGCGATGTGCCCGTTAAATTAACCATTGCCCAATCCTCGGATGATGCAAATGTTGAAAGCGCCCCGGCAGCAGCTGTATATGAGCAGGCCATTAAAGATTTATCCGAATCTGCTGCCGATTTACCGGCTACAAGGCCCACAGGAAATAAGGGCCGGGCTACAAAAGGCGCAGCCATAGCTTTTTTAGGAAAAGCCTACCTATATATTAAAGATTATCCCAAAGCCGAAACCACATTGGCGTCCCTGGTGGACCCCGCTTCGGGCTATGACCTCAACGGCAATTTTGAGGATAATTTTACGGATAAAAATGAGTTTAACAAAGAGTCCATCCTGGAATGGGTGTATGGTCCGTTTAACAGCCAGTACAGCCCCTGGAACGAGGAAAGCGGCGGCAATGCGATGTACAACTACCGGCCGCAACTTACCGGGAGCAACGGAAGCGGCGGATGGTTTAAATACATTCCCTCCCAGTTTGTGATAAAAGAATTTAAAAAGGAACTCCGGCCCAATGGTTCCGATACCAAATTTGACAAGCGGATGTATGCCACATTTATGTGGAAGTATGCCGATTTTGGAGAAACCGATAAAACCTGGTATGATAACATGACCTTTGAAGCACTGTGGGCAGCAGCATCCACCAGCATTGACCGGTTTGAATCCGTGTATAAGAATTTTCCCGAAGGTAAATTCCTGAATAAAAAATTTACAAACGCTCTGCGTCCGGAAAAAAATGCAGATAACTATTGGGCGGCTGTACCCTCTACTGCAAATGTAGAAGTCATGCGTTTTGCCGAAGTGTTGCTGCTTCATGCCGAGGCAGCGATCCTGAACAATCACCCGGATCTGGCAATGGCAGACATTAATAGGATCCGGGTAAGAGCAGGACTCAGCGCCAAAACATTAGCCGATTTTCCCGGCAGCGGAGACCTGATGGCAGAGTTGCAACATCAGAAATTACTGGAACTGTACTTTGAACAAAACCGCTGGAACGATCTCAAAAGATGGTATCCTTCTGCGGATGCGCTAAAGAACTATATGACGGCGAATCTGAAACAGGGGGCAGACAAAATACAGGCCCGGCATTATATTTTCCCGATACCTGTGGCAGAATTGCAGACGAATAAAAAGATCACTCAAAATCCGTTATGGAAATAAAAATGGTTCGTTTTTTTAAGATACTACGGGTATTGCCTGTGGTATCTTTTTTCTGTATATGGTTTACCGGTTGCAGGGATAACAGCATCAGGCTGGTATCTGTACAGGAGCAGTCAGCGGCCGGTAATGTACTGATGAAAACGATTGAGGTTGTGTGTAATAAAAACGCCGGCATCTTTATACGGTACTGGGAAAAGGCGAACCCTGAAAAAAGCTTTGTGACGGTTGTTTCTTCCGGGAAGAAAGTGCACCGCTTTCCGTTGTTGCTGCTGAAGCCTGCTGCCACTTACCAGTACGCGGTTGTAACCCGCACGGATAAAATAACACGGACCCTTGGTGAAGTAAGAACGTTTCAGACAGGAGAACTGCCCATGGGCATACAGGAAATGGTGATGCCTGCGGAAATACAGGATCCATTGCCGGAGGCCTTTGCAAAAGGGTATACGCTGATTGCCCGGCGCGACCTTCCCGGTCAGATGTACCTGGTGAATGCAAAAGGACAGATCGTATGGTATCATACGATAAAGGATGCGGGGTTTAAAGTGGCGCACTTTACAAAACAGGCTACACTTTTAACCCTGGTGGCCCCCCTTTCTTACCCTACCAGTTACGGCAACGAAATACTGGAAGTGTCATTGGCGGGCGATACGGTCTTTCATTTAAAAAAAGGAGAAAAAGGGTTTGATAAAACCATTCATCACGAACTGTTTTATAATGATCAGCACCAGCTGGTTACCCTTACGCTTGAAAAAGAAGTACTGGACCTGAGTAAAGCGGGAGGCACAAAAGCAGATACCGTAACCGGCGACGGCATCTTGATATTGGATCATAAAGGCAATAAGGTTTGGGAGTGGTCGGTATTTGACGTGCTGGATCCGCTAACGGACCCACAGATCCTGAACGACAGGACCGATTGGCTTCATGCCAACAGCCTGAGTGTTGATACGGACGGCAATTATTTGCTGTCGTTCTATCTTTCGGGGCAGCTATGGAAAATTGATGCAAAGGCGGGGAATGTGATATGGAAATTAGGGCGCAACGGGGAGTATACATTTCCGCGGGGAGGTGCATTCCATGAATCACATGCCGCCTACCGGAACCCCCGGAATCAGCTGATGTTGTTTGAGAACGGTACCGATCAACAACGGTCGAGGGTGTTGACGTATACATTGGACGAACAGGGCCATAAAGCCTATTTAAATCGGTCCATCGAATTACCCCGGCACCTTTACAGCGAAAGAATGGGAAGCGCCTATTGGATAAATGATTCCAGCACGCTGGTATGCAGTGCACAAGCCAATTCTGTTTCGCTGGTGAATAACCGGGGAGCTGTATTATGGAGGATAAGGACGGGCTTTGCTCCGTACCGCGCAGTATTTATAGACCACCTCCCGTTGCCGTATTTTTAAAAATGCAAGTGTATGAAAAAAGTTTATGTACGATGGAGTTGTTGCCTGTTTGTTATTGCCGGCGTCAACATGATCTCCTGTAATGAAGGCGGCGTAAAAAAGCCGACGCCGCAGGCGGATGCCGCAGGTACGGAAAACCCGTTTTATGTGGATACCGCTAAAATTCCAGCCGGAAAGTACGGCGACGCCATCCGGTATGGCCGCGATCTGATGATGCATACCGCGTACCTTATTGGCCCGGAGGGTGTAAACGGTCATTATACCAATAATAAAATGAACTGTACCAATTGCCACCAGGATGGAGGTACCAAACCCTACTCCTTCAACCTGCAAACCAGTTTCCGGAGCTACCCGGAGTACAGGGCCCGGGAGGGGAAAGTGCTGTCGCTGGCCGAACGCGTTAATAATTGCATCATGCGCCCGCACCTGGGCCGGCCCCTGCCTTTTGACAGTAAAGAAATGATCGCATTTATGGCCTATTTAAAATGGATCGGTGATTCTTCAAAAGTAACAAAGAGCACGCCCGGTGTAAAACCTTTACCGATTGAGTTTCCGGATACGGCGGCATCTTCTGTCACCGGCGCACTGCTATACGGATCTCATTGCGCCAGGTGCCATGGCCTGAACGGGGAGGGCATGATGCGGCCAGACAATGTTACCTATACATATCCGCCCTTATGGGGCCACCAGTCGTATCAGCCGGGCTCCAGTATGCACCGTATTATTAAAATGGCACAATGGCTGGTAGCCAATATGCCCTATGATTCGGCAACCCACCTGAAACCGGTGCTCACGCACACGCAGGCGCTGGACATTGCCGCCTTTATAAATAATGATGCCATTCATCAGCGCCCTTTTGTTCAGGAATTTCAGTATCCGGATATTGAGGAAAAGGACATAGATTATGACCGGGGACCGTTTGCGGATACCTTTTCCGTAACCCAACATAAATATGGCCCTTACCCGCCCATTATCCGGTATTGGAAGGACAGGGGAAGGAAACGGTAACCGGTTATCGATGCGGGCACTGCTGTTCAGCCGGCCTGGGGAGGCATGTTCCGGGTATGGAGAAGGGTTGATGGCCGGAAAGACTGGTTCCCCCGTGGGTTGGTTTGCCGGGTACACGCTGACCAGACCCGGTTTTTAGGGCGAACCGCTCAATTCCGTACCTTCGCGGGAACAAAAAATTATACTATGTCTGAAGTATGGAAAAAATACCAGGAGGAAAATAAAGAGCGTTTTCTTAAGGAGATGATGGATCTTTTACGGATTCCCTCTATCAGCGCCAAGACAGAGAACAAGGCGGATATGAAGCAATGTGCGGAGGCGGTTAAAGCGGCGTTACTGGCATCGGGTTGTGATAAAGCGGAGGTAATGGAAACCGGCGGCCACCCCGCCGTATACGGTGAAAAGATCATTGATCCTTCAAAACCCACGGTACTGGTGTACGGCCATTACGATGTACAGCCGGTGGAACCGCTGGAACTATGGAACACGCCACCTTTTGAACCCACCATCAAGGATGGTAAAGTATTTGCCCGCGGAAGCGCCGATGACAAGGGGCAGTTTTACATGCATGTAAAAGCCCTGGAAACAATGGTGCATACGGATACGATGGCCACCAATATCAAGTTTATTATTGAGGGTGAAGAAGAAGTGGGATCGCCCAACCTGGGGGCTTTTGTGGCGGCGCATAAGGACCTGCTGAAAGCCGATGTGATCCTGATCAGCGACAGCTCGTTGCTGAGTATGGAAAATCCGTCGCTGGATACGGGTGTGCGCGGACTGAGCTATATTGAGGTAGAAGTAACGGCGGCCGCAAGAGACCTGCACAGCGGTACCTATGGCGGTGCGGTGGCCAACCCTATTGTGATCCTGTCGAAAATGATTGCCAGCTGTCATGATGAAAACAATCATATTACCATTCCGGGCTTTTATGATGATGTACTGGAGGTTGCTGCGGAAGAACGGGAGCTGATCAACAAAGCGCCGTTTAATGAACAGGAGTATAAAGATGAGATCGGCATTAAGGAACTGTACGGCGAAAAAGGCTTTACCACCTATGAGCGTACGGGTATCCGGCCCACATTGGAGCTGAACGGTATCTGGGGCGGTTATACGGGAGAAGGTGCTAAAACCGTATTGCCGGCAAAGGCAACGGCCAAGATTTCAGCAAGACTGGTGCCCAATCAGTCCAGTGAAACGATCACCCGGTTATTGCTGGATCATTTCCGCAAGATCGCTCCTTCCTGTGTGGATGTAAACGCGTTTGAGCATCATGGCGGAGAGCCCTATGGCACACCCATCGATAGCAAGGGGTACCAGTCGGCTTCCAGGGCGCTGGAAACCACATTTGGTAAAACCCCCATCCCCGTAAAAGGTGGTGGTAGTATTCCTATTTGCTCGGTGCTGGAGAAGGAACTGGGCATCAAGATCATTTTTATGGGCTTTGGACTGGATAATGATGGCTTGCACAGTCCCAACGAAAAATACAATATCGAGAACTATTATAAGGGCATTGAAACCATCCCTTATTTCCATAAGTATTTCGGGGAATAAAATAAATGGCCACGAATGCACGAATGACTTAAACGGATTCGTGTATTCGTGGTATTTAATATATTAAAAGCTAACTCTATGAACATCGTTTACAAAGATGAAAGCTACTGCATCATTGGTGCTTGTATGGAAGTACACAATAATCTCGGTGCTGGGTTTTCCGAAGTTGTATACAAGGATGCGTTAGAATATGAATTTCGGCAAAGAGGAGTTCCTTATGAAAGAGAGAAAAAATATGCGGTTAGTTATAGGGAAATTGTTTTGCCTCATTATTTTTACGCAGATTTTGTTATATATGATAAGATAATTCTTGAAGTAAAAGGAGTTGCCGGGCTTGTTGATGAACATATAGCGCAATGCATTAATTACCTTAAAGTTTCGCAGAATCGACTTTCATTGTTGGTGAATTTTGGTGAGCTCCGGTTAAATTATAAAAGAATCGTATTATAAACAAAAGATTGGGTTCAAAAATTCAGGAGTGAGATCATGTACAATCTTTAGAAATCTTGATAATAAAAATTATGATGCAGTCGTGGCATTTGATTTTGTAAACTAATTCGTGTATTCGTGGCATTAAAAAATGGAAAAAGAAAAACTACGTTTAGATAAATACCTCTGGTCCATACGGCTTTTTAAAACAAGGCGGTTGGCTACGGATGCGTGTAATAACGGTAAAGTAAAATACCAGGAGGAATCGGCCAAGCCGGGTAAGAACGTGCATCTGGGTGATGTGTACGACGTGCGCACGGAAGGCCGCAGATGGGTGATTAAGGTTACAGGACTGCTCCATACCCGCCTGAAGTATGAGGAAGCCGTAAAATATTATACCGATCTTACGCCACCGGAGGAGCTGGAAAAAGCAAAGATTCAGGCGGCTTCATTTTTCAGTGGTAAGCGCTTGAGTAAGATCGGCCGCCCAACCAAGAAGGAACGAAGGAATCTGGATGATTTTATGGACGGCGAAGAATAAGCAACGACAGAAATTCTAAGCCCCAAATCTGAACTCTCGAGTCTCGAATCTGAAATCTGAACTCTCAATTCTCAAATAATACCATGCATATTGATATCATTTCCGTGCTGCCGGAATTACTGGCCAGTCCTTTTGAACACAGCATTATGAAACGCGCACAGGAGAAGGGGTTGCTTACTGTTGCGGTACATCATTTGCGAAAATGGGCGGTTAATGAATACGGCCAGATTGATGACTATCAGTATGGAGGCGGTGCCGGTATGGTTATGATGTGTGAGCCCCTGGTAAGTGCGATTACCGAGCTTTCGGCGAACCGGAAATTTGATGAAATTATTTATGTAACACCGGATGGAAAAACACTGAACCAGCGGATGACCAATACACTTTCTTTAAAAGAAAACCTGCTGATCATCTGCGGTCATTACAAAGGGATTGACGAACGCATCCGGCAAAAATATGTAACGCTTGAGATCTCTATCGGGGATTATGTTTTGAGTGGCGGGGAACTGGCTGCTGCCGTGCTGGTGGACGCCATTGGCCGCCTGCTGCCGGGCGTACTGAACGACGAAACCTCGGCGTTGACAGACTCGTTCCAGGACAACCTGCTGGCGCCTCCGGTATACACCCGTCCGGTTGATTTTGAAGGCATGAAGGTGCCGGATGTGCTGATGAGCGGCAATCATGCAAAAATTGAAGAATGGCGCTATGAACAGGCGCTGCAACGCACAAAAGACCGCCGGCCGGATCTGCTGACTGATTGAGTACAATTCGGTTTCACGCGGATCTGTTCATTTTTCAGATCGCCGTTATTCCGCCGTGATGGGGTCAATAATCGTGGCAATCTCGTTGATGGCATTGGCCGGAAAGCCTCCCTTTACTGCATGTTCCCTAACCTGCGCTTCGTTTTGAGCAATGTATACGCAATAGATTTTGTTGCCGGTTACATAGCTTTGTACCCATTGAATCTCCGGTCCCATTTCCCGCAACACATTACAAGACGTTTGAGAAACATTTTTTAACTGATCGGGGGTAAGACTTCCTGCACCGGGAATTTCCCGTTCGATTACATATTTAGGCATATAATAAAAATTTAAGCCGGTTTATTGTACAGTGTACAGTTTTATCAACCTGTAAATTTACTGAGAATAACAGCGGATGCCTATCGCCGAAACAGGTGAATAGCTGTAAACAACCGGATAACCGGTGTCCGAAACAGGGTTTTGTCGCCGATGGTTGTGCAAAGCTGTAACCAGGTAGATTAATTTTGTACAAACGATTAAAAAATGAAAAAGAAACTGCTTTTGGGGTTTGCCTGTCTGGCTGCTATTGCTGCCCAGGCACAGCTGTTATTAACTACTCCGCCCAGCGGCGGTAATAAAAAGGCGTCTGTAAGCGAGCGTATCGGTCTTACAGATGTATCTATACATTATGACCGGCCGGCTGTAAAAGGCCGGGAGGGGAAGATTTGGGGTGGGCTGGTGTATGAAGGGTTTAGTGATCTGGGATTTGGTAACAGCAAGGCGGCGCCGTGGCGCGCGGGGGCCAATGAAAATACGATCATCGAATTTTCGAATGCGGTAAAAGTTAACGGACAATTGCTCCCTGCAGGGAAGTACGGCTTTTTTATGGCGTACGCGCCGGCTGAATGCATCCTGATCTTTTCAAAGAACGCTGGTTCCTGGGGCAGTTATTTTTATGATGCAAAGGAAGACGCGCTGCGGGTACCTGTAAAACCGCTGCCGCTGGAGAAAAGCGTGGAGCGATTGAAATACGAATTTTCAGATGAAACAGAAACCGGGGCCACAATTACGTTACAATGGGAAAAGCTGGCGGTTCCCTTCAGGGTGGAAACGGATTATATCAACGATCAGCTGGCGGTGTTTCGCCAGGAATTGAGAACAGAAAAGGGCTTTGGCTGGCAGGCCTGGAACCAGGCGGCGCTCTGGTGCCTGCAACACAATGTAAATTTAGACCAGGCACTGCTTTGGGCAGACTCTGCAACCGGGAAAAGCTTTGGTGGTGAAAAAGCATTTGCCGCCTTAAACACGAAGGCCCAGCTGCTGGAAAAGGCCGGGCGCAGTAATGAGGCGGCTGCCGTAATGAAGGCTGCGCTTGTACACGCAGATATGAACGAAGTGCATATGTACGGGCGTACATTGATGCAACAGAAGAAACTGCAGGAGGCAGTGACTGTTTTCAAAGATAATTATAAAAAGTATCCAAACGAGTTTACAACGCTGTTGGGCATGGCCAGGGCGTATTCGGCACTTGGTGATTACAAAACGGCACTTAAATATGCCCAGCAGGCTTTACCAAGGGCCGGTGAAATCAATACCCGCAATAACCTGCTGGAACAGATCAATAAACTAAAGGACGGGAAGAATATTAATTGACCTGTAAGGAAGGGGTGCTGCAAACAATTATGAATTTTTCCGGATCGCTTTCCGGCTGATGATCTCCATACTTAATTGTAGCGCATCGGCCTGGCCCTGCAAGGCCTTTATAGCCTGCTCCTGGCTGGCAATGATCTTCTCCCGCAGCGCGCATTCCTTGCAGGGCGCAGGCTCCGGCGGCTCCTGTAAAACCAGGTCGGCACCGGTCAGATATTTTTCCCCTTTATTGGAGATAAGCCAGTTCAGGTCGGCATGTGCAAACCTGTTTTTGATGTCTTCGATGATCTCCAGTGAAGGCTTGTTTTTACCGTCGCGGAGCCGGTTGAGCTTCTGTGATGATTTATACTTCAAACCATTAATAGCAAAATCATTAATCGATTTAAACCCCTCAGCAGCACTGAATTGCTCCAGACGTTCAAAAAAAGTTGAAGATTTGTTCATTTTTGTTTGTTTATCACAAATAGGTTTGTATCTTTGGGGTGCTAACAATAAAACACACAGCCATGAATTACAAAAATAACGAGATTCTCTCGATCGTATCCGAGGATGCAGCCCAATTTGAATCTGAAGAAGAAAAAGACCAGGAAAACCAGGCCCGTTTCAATGAAAACAACTTTCAGCCCGGTTATCATTTTATGCATCTGGTAAAATCGAATCCCTTTTATTGCCTGATGCGGGTGTTGGACAGCACGGCCCTCCAGGATCTGCAGGCGCAATGGAACGAATGGGTGCATTGCACGATTTGTGCCGAGTACAGTGCGTTCAGCGATGATATGGACCGAAATTTTCTATTGCGGTTTGCCATGCATTTTCATTTGCTGATGGATGCATCCCACCATGCCGTTAATGAATGGATGAAAATGAAAAAGAAACGGCTGTTTATTGCCGATCGCCAGGTGATTTACCGCTACCTGCCGGAAGCTGGCAAGGCCTACCAGCAAATACTGGGTTTTACCGCTGCCTATTCCGAGCGCAAGGCGCGCGTTTACCTCTGGTCTGTTTTAGATTGTGTATTGGGATACGGGGCCTGTTTTAAGATCGATCATAAGAATGTTCTATTCGATTACGAGTCGCTATTGTGTATGTTAAGGGCGCCTTACCATATGATCAAACGGTATCCTGCACTTTTTGGCATTGAGGAAAAAAAGCAGGAGGGCGCTTCAGAATAAAACACCACCGGTTCAAATACCGGAAATGCCCTAAAGCTTGTGGTGCTGTCTTCCGGCACCTTTTAAAGTCTGTGTCGTTTCTTAAAGCGTATGCCCGCATTGCGCTTCTTTGTGATCACATTTCATAATCTATAAATTTCCGATGAATGAAAAACGAACCAATACCCGATGCCCGGCTGCTACACAGCGGCGGCGTTTTTTTACCGCAATGGGATGCAACTACAAAATGCAACCTGTTAAAGCAACTGATCGTAAAAGAAGCCGAACGGGGCTTTGCCCATTATCTTTACGAGTTGATCCCGGATGTAGAGCGGCTGTTTGATACGGCCGGGTCCGGCATCGCGCTGAGGGAGCAGGCCCTTCCCGGGCTGTCGAAGGAGCAAGTCATTACATGGATCGCCGGTTTGTGTGCGCCTGACTTTATTTTTGAAATGGAGCATAGCGCAGAACGGTGCAGCCTGGATCTGTTTATTATATTGCAGCCACAGGAAGCGCGCAATTTTAAAGACCTGCATGCCTACATTCATGCCGCCACATTGGGAAGCTGGAATATCCGGTTTACCTTATGCCAGCGCAATCAATTCCTGCAACAACGGAAACAGGGAAATCTCTTTTGTGTGCTGAGCTGTAATGAGGAGCGGCTCGTGTATGCACGGGAAGGGGCTGTACTGGAACCGATGGATAACCGGGTGGTAGCAGAATGGATGAAAAAGTCGCGGCAAACACTTGAAACCGGCTTGGGAAGAGGCCGGCAGATCTTTGAACACGCGTCGTTGTTTCAAAAGGGTGGGGCCAATGAACTGGGCTGCTTTATGTTGCACCAGGCCGCTGAACTTTCCCTGCGCGGGTTTGCAGCAGCATTTTCCGGTGTTTACCTGCGCCAGCACTCGATCCGCGAGCTGCTATATCATTGCAGCCGTATCCATCGCCGGTTTGCTTCTTTTTTTAAAACGGCCACCGAACTGGAAATGCTGGAACTGCTGGAAAGTTCCTATACCGGCGGGCGGTATCAGAATGACTTTACAGTGCCGGATCATCTGCTGGAAGCATTGAAGAAAAAGGTAGCTACCATCCTGGCCTGTGCAGATGAAATTGCGGCCCGGCATATGAACCGGTATTTTTCCCTGATGGACACGCGGGGCTAACAAAAACGAAGCTGTAACGGATTATGGCTCCTTTAAAATAACATTGCCGGTACGCTTCAGGTTTCCCCAGCCCTGGCCCTCGCCTTTAATGGCGCGGCGCAGCGACCGAAAGAGCACGATATACATGATTTGCCGGTACACAAAACGCTGGGGAATGAGCCATAAAAGCTGCCAGTAATTTTTTTCCTTTTCAATGCTGAATGCAAAGGCTGCCACCAATACATCTACAACCAGGAAAATTCCATAGTAGAACAGGATCCGGTTAAGATCTGTCCAGCTGGTGTGCTGCGCATTGGGCCAATTGTAATAAATGGAGAAGAAAAACAGCAGGTCGGCAATGGGAGCAATAATGGGAAGTATGATCTGGAATAAAAGGATATTGGGAAGGGATACCATACCCAGCCCTTTGTACCGCGCCTTAAAACAGGCGTCCCTGTTTTTCCAGAAACTTTGCATTACTCCATAACTCCAGCGAAAGCGTTGTTTTAAGAACTGCCGGATGGTTTCGGGAGCCTCGGTAATGGCAACTGCATCATTACAGTTGCGGATAACGTATCCCTGGCGCAGGATGCGGATGGTAAGATCACAATCTTCGGCCAGCGAATCGGTTGTAAAACCACCGGCTTCCACAATGGCTTTTTTCCGGAACGCGCCGATGGCACCCGGAACCACGGTGATCCCGTTGATATAATCAAATGCCCGGCGGTCGAAATTCTGAGCGGTAATGTACTCGATCGACTGCCAGCGGGTAAGCACATTGTTGATATTGCCCACTTTTACATTGCCTGCAACGGCGCCAATGGTTTCGTTTACAAAATACCGCATGAGCTGGCTGATGGCATCCTTTCGCAGCTGGGTGTCGGCATCAATACAAACCAGGTAATCGGCGGATGCCTGCGCGATGCCATAATTGAGTGCTGAAGCCTTACCGCCATTGGGCTTGGTGAGCACTTTTACTTTTGGATGGCCAGCAAAGGCTTCACTGATGTTTTTAAACGTGTTGTCCTTTGAACCGTCATCTACAAAAATGATCTCCAGGTTGGGATAATCCTGTTTTAAAAGGCTGTCGACCGTTCTTACGCAGTTGACTTCCTCATTGTATGCGGGAACAATAATGCTTACTTTTTCTTTAAAGGAGCCCAATGGAGGAAGTGTTTCTTTTTTCTGGCGCCGGTAATTGAGAACGGCCAGTATCCCCATAAAAATAACACGGCCTAATCCCAGAAAGATGGCCAGCCAGAACGCCGTTGTTAGGAACTGCGATACCCCGAAAACAAGTTTGGTAGCAAAACTGTCAGCCTGCAGCATGTCGTTTTTTACAGGAGGCATTACCTGGTCGCGGGTAAGGTTGAGCAATTGCGCCACGGTAATGAACTGGATGTTGCGGTCCTTAAAATATTTAATGATCCGGGGCAGGGCATCCACGGTGCCCTGCCGGTTGCCGCCGGCATCGTGTAATAAAATAATGCCCCGGTCTTTATAGGGCATGGCTTCATATTGCCGCACAATCCGGTTGTAAATACTGTCTGCATTTACATGCGCGCTGTCCAGATCCCAGTCTTCGGGATCAATGCTTTCCCCCACTGCATAGTATTTGAGTTTTTTACTTAAGGCCACGGGCTGCAATTCTACCTGCAGCGTAGGCTCGGCATCGGCATTAAAAGGAGGCCGGAAGAGGATAGTGCTGCGCCCGGTAACCGCTTCAATTAAAAGACGGGTGGCGTCAATTTCTGTTTGCGCCCGCCGGATGCCCACGCTGGCGATATTGGGATGGGTAAACGTATGGTTGCCGATTTCGAAGCCTTCTTTATACACCTGCTCAAATACCGGTAAATGGTTTTGGATATTGATGCCTACCACAAAGAACGCGGCAGGTACCTGCTCCCGTTTTAGTATCCTGAGAATCTGGGGTGTATATTCAGGGTCCGGACCATCATCAAAGGTAAGGAGCACCTGTTTTCCCGGTACTACCTGGCCAAACCGCCGGATCACATACTTGGTGGGTAGCTCAATGTATTGTTCTTCCTGTATCAGGTAATCGTTCAGGGTATCCGCCGTTATTTTCATACGGCCGTTCTGGGGTTCGGAGATCACATCCAGCACTTCTCCATCGCCTACATAATCGGGTTTTTCAAAAGATACCGGGATGTTTTCGAGGCGTTGGAACAGCCGGGCCTGCGATTTCATGGCTTCGGTAGTGAGGTTCCTTTTGTAAAAAGTCCAAAGCCGCTGATCCTCCGCGCCCAACCGCCAGATGGCTACGCCGGCCACGCCATAGTCGTCTGCAAAGCGCATCGTATTAAAATTACTGGCCGCATCATTGAACCAAACCTGGTGCTTTACATTGCTGTAGTCGGTATAACTGAAATGACAATTATACGTGTTATTGTCAAACGCAATGGTGGCATTGTGTTCCTTGGCAGCGGATATAGCCTGCGCATAGGTGAGGTTCTGTGCGGCCCGCTTCTCCGGCCAGTCGTATCCATAGGTAGCCATGCAGAGCACAATCTTTTGAGAAGGTACATTTTTGGCGGCATCGTCCAGCACTTTTTCTATCCAGCGTTGTTCACTCACGGGGCCCGGAATACTGGTGTCGTAAAACTGGTCGTAGGCCATCAGGAAAATATAATCATTCAGCCCGGATATTTCGGCGATGTTATAGTTGTCGTCATTAGGCAGGATATCCTGTGTTACCAGAAGCCCGCGGCTGTGCAGCTCTTTGTACAAGGCTTCCTGGAATTGACGAAGATAGGGCAGGGTACCTTCTTTCAGTTCCTCAAAATCCAGGTTGATGCCATGCAGTTTGTATTTGTCGATCGTTCGGATAATGTCCTGCAACAACCGGTTCCTTTTTTGCGGGTTGCTCAATATCCGGTGCAGCAGCTTTCCGTCAAAATCGCCGTTCTGCACATTACTTAGCATGGGAATGATGGACACTTTTGCCTTACGCATGATCTGTAACGCATCGTTATCAATATTGGGACGCAGGGTATCGGCATCCGGATCGAGCAGGAACCATTCCGGTAATACCATATCAAGTTTGTCAACATTCGACTTTAGGGAGGAAAGCGATTGCGGATCCCAGTCTACAAAAAAGGCAGCACGGATCCCCGCGCTTTTGGGCCGTTTCTTTTCCTGTGCGATATAGGCGTTGTTTTGCGCACGGGCGCTGATAAAGGCCTGCATGCCTTTGTACTTTTTCTTGTCTTTTTCACTCAGGCTCTTAGGGATGGTCTGGTGGATGGCCCGGTTGGTATCTGCTTTTGCAAGTCCGGGCAGCAACAGGTTGTCGACCCTGCTGATGGAGAAAATGGCCAGCGGAATCATGGCAATGGCCAGGAATACCAGCAGCCGGCTGATCCATTTAAAGGTATTCCATCGCGTCCTGCTTTCCGTCTGAAAAATTTGGGGATCCCCGGACATATAAACGATTTGATACAAAATTACAGGCTAAATGTTCCGGTTCACGCAGGACGTTATTTTATTCTGGAACAATTTTTTACATTTACTCAAATTGATTCATGTAATGAAACAGGTAAAAGGAAATCTGGTGGATATAATGGAGCGAACAGTCCGCTTTGCCCTGGTGGAATTTGATGCTGGAAAAATCAGGAACGTGCAGGTCATCGAAGCACAGCCGGTAGCGGGTGCACCGTATATCCTTCCCGGATTTATAGACAGTCATGTACACATTGAAAGCAGCATGCTGGTACCCTCTGAATTTGCACGGCTGGCAGTGGTACACGGAACGGTGGCCACCGTAAGTGATCCGCATGAGATCGCCAATGTATGTGGAATGGAAGGGGTGCGGTACATGATCGAAAACGGAAAGACCGTGCCCTTTAAATTTAATTTTGGAGCCCCCAGTTGTGTACCGGCCACTGTTTTTGAAACGGCGGGTGCGCAACTGGGTGTAGAAGCGGTAACGGAGCTGCTGCAGGATCCGGAGGTCCGTTACCTGAGCGAGATGATGAATTTTCCGGGTGTGCTGGCACAGGACCCGGAGGTGATGCAAAAAATAAAAGCGGCGCACCGGGCCGGGAAACCCGTTGACGGGCATGCCCCGGGTTTAAGAGGGGAAGAGGCCCGGCGCTATGCGGAAGCCATTGCCGACGGGGCTGCCGGGCTACCCGGAACGGATCATGAATGCTTTACAAAAGAAGAGGCCCTGGATAAGTTAAAGGCGGGCATGAAGATCCTCATCCGGGAAGGAAGCGCCGCAAAGAATTTTGATGCGCTGATTGACCTGCTGAATGATCATCCGGATGCAATGATGTTTTGCAGCGATGACAAACATCCGGACAGCCTGGAAGCCGGGCATATTGACCGGTTATGTGCCCGGGCTGTGGAAAGGGGCGTAAATGTGTTTCATGTATTGCAGGCTGCCTGTGTAAACCCGGTTACCCATTATAAGCTGGATGTGGGGCTGCTGAAAAAAGGGGATCCGGCCGACCTGGTGGTAGTAGAAGACCTGCAGCATTTCAGGGTGCTTGAAACCTACATTAACGGAACCCTGGTGGCATCCGGAGGAAAAACGCAGATCCGGGCTCCCCGGACGGGGATGATGAATTATTTTGAATGCCGGCCAAAAGCCGCCTCCGATTTCCGGGTGGCCGTTACCGGGGCACCGGGGCTGCCGGTGATTGAAGCCCTTGATGGCCAACTGATCACCAACGCCCTGCACTTGGAGCTCCGGCAGCAGGCTGGGGCATTTATAAGCGATCCCGGCCAGGACCTGTTGAAAATTGCTGTGGTGAACCGGTACCAGGAGGCGGCACCGGCGGTGGCGTTTATCCGGAACTTCGGGCTGAAACGGGGCGCCATGGCTTCTTCCGTGGCACATGACAGTCATAATGTTATTGCCGTTGGCGCGGACGACGAAAGTTTGTGCCGGGCTGTAAACCTGGTGATCGCTGCAAAAGGTGGCGTAGCGGCAGTAGACGGTGACCAGGAAGCGATCGTACGGCTGCCGGTGGCGGGGTTGATGAGCAATGAAGACGGCTATGCGGTTGCGGCGGCATATACAGCTATAGACCAGATGGTAAAGGCAATGGGATCAACACTTTCGGCCCCTTTTATGACCCTTTCGTTTATGGCCCTGTTAGTGATCCCTGCGCTTAAATTAAGCGATAAAGGACTGTTCGATGGGGAAAAATTTGAATTTATCACCCCTGCAAAATGAGCATTTTACCGCCTGAACCGGATTTCCTGAAAATGCGGTTGTCATTCGCCGTGGCAATCCGCCCATTTACCGATATCTGGCGTTTACAGGCGAAAAATCTGTTGTAAGGCCTATCTTAGGGGGGTATTTTTACAGAAAATATTGAACAATGAGTGAAAATAATCCGTACAATACCGAATTCTATAATAAATCAGAAAAAAACGACCGGCCGGATCCAACGACTTCCGGGACGGAGCAACGGCCTTATTTTAAAGAGCGGAACGCACAGGGGCATATATGGGTGGGCCTGTTTTTGGTGCTGATTGGTGTGGTGTATCTGCTGAAACGAATGGGTTTCATTTTCCCGGATTTTATGCTTTCCTGGCAGATGTTCCTGATTGTGCTGGGGATCTTTATCGGTTTCCGGAAAAACTTTCAGGGTCCCGGCTGGCTGATCCTGATCCTGGTGGGATCCCTGTTCCTGGTCAATGAATTTTTCCTCTTTAATGCATTGCGGAAGTTTATCTTCCCCATTGCCCTGATCGGTGCCGGTTTGTTTTTCATCCTTCGTCCCAAAAAAACCTATGAATTTATAACCCAGGATCCCAATACCGGTGATCCAACGGGGAAAAGGACCTACCGGGGCAGCATCAGCAACGAGGATATCATCGACGCTACTTCTATTTTTGGTGGTACAAAGAAAAAAGTGCTGTCAAAAAACTTCAGGGGCGGCGATATGGTAAATGTATTCGGCGGTAGTGAAATAGACCTGCTGCAGGCCGATATCAGCGGAACCGCAGTACTGGAGGTAACCGCCATATTGGGTGGGGCTACCTTACTGATCCCGTCTCACTGGAATGTGGTTTCGGAAGCCGTTGCCATCCTGGGAGAGGTAAAAGATAAGCGGGTATCAATGGGGAATGTGGATACTACAAAAACACTGGTGTTAAAAGGAACCGTAATTTTAGGTGGAATTGATATTAAGAGTTTTTAGGCGGTGGTGAATAGTGAATGGTGAACAGGTAATGGTGCATGCAATACCGGTTAAAGCAAGTGGGGGCTGTTCCCCGGATCTCAAATTTTAAATCCCGAATTTCAAATTCCAAATAATTCAGTGTCGTCCTCTCCGTTAACAGCAAAAAGATTTCTTACACCCCTGATCATTGCCTGGGTGGTTCTGGTGAACGTACAGGTGTTTTTCCTGCGTAGTTATTTTCCGTTTTTCCCGCTTTATACGGTTCTGACGGATAGCCTGCTGAGCAATTTCCTGCTGTTGGTGGCGGGCTTACTGATGCTGAATGTAACCAAGTATTATTTGCCGTCGACCTATCAATATACCAGTGTTATTGCGGCCTGCCTGGTTTTGACGGGTTTGTGGCTTTTTGTTTCCAATACCTTTTTGAAAATATTCCTGGGAGATTCTGAGGTGTATGCCGCGTTTCTTAAAAACTCACTGATCATCCGTGCGGGCTTTGCCTTCCTGGTGCTGACCATCCTTACCATTGCTGCCATTTTGTGGTATAACTGGGTAGAGCGGCAAAAGGTGGAGCAACGGCGAACGGATGCAGACCGGCTGTCGCGGGAGGCGGAGCTATTTAAACTGCGTCAGCAATTGCAACCTCATTTTTTGTTCAACAGCCTCAATTCCATTAATGCGCTGATCGGGTTAAATCCGCAGCAGGCGCGACGGATGGTGCAACAACTGTCTGATTTTTTAAGAGGAACCCTTAAAAAAGAGGAATCTCAAATGATCTCCCTTACCGAAGAGATTAATTATTTGAACTTATATTTGGAAATCGAAAAAGTGCGTTTCGGCAACCGGTTGATGACTTCCATTTCCATCGATGAGGATACAAAAGAATTGCAGTTGCCCACATTGCTGCTGCAGCCCATTGTTGAGAACGCGATCAAATTCGGACTGTATGATACGATCGGCGAAACGCTGATCACGATACAAAGTACCAAAGAGCTGTCGGAATTGTGCATTATGGTCAGCAATCCTTTTGATCCGGAAACCTCCCTGCCCAAAACAGGTACCGGTTTCGGGTTAACTTCTATTAAAAGAAGGTTATACCTCCTGTATGGAAGGAACGACCTGCTGTCTACAAAAACAAAGGAAAATATTTATTATACAATCGTAAAAATACCACAACAGGCATGAGCAAAGTAATCATCATCGACGACGAATTTTTGGCAAGAAGTATGGTAAAGGAGTACCTGCAGAAGTATCCCCAGCTGGAGCTGGTGGCTGAATGCGGGGATGGGTTTGAGGGTATGAAGGCCATACAGGAGCATAAGCCTGACCTGATTTTTCTGGATATCCAGATGCCCAAGATCAGTGGTTTTGAAATGCTGGAACTGATTGAGGAACCCCCGGCCGTAATTTTTGCAACGGCATTTGATGAGTATGCGATTAAGGCCTTTGAAGCTCATGCGGTAGATTACCTGCTAAAGCCTTTTGACCAGGAACGTTTTGATAAAGCCGTGAATAAATTCCTGGCGCAGCATAAAGGCAGCGCTACCAATACGCAGGAGTTACTGAACGATGTACAGCTGCCCAATTCCAATAACCGGATTGTGGTAAAGAACGGAAGTAAGATCAAGATCATTCCCGTGCAGGAAGTATTGTACCTGGAAGCTGCGGATGATTTTGTAAAGATTTTTACAAAGGATGGCTATTTTCTTAAAAACAAGACCATGTCATTCTTTGAAGCGTTTTTACCGGCAGACCTGTTTGTGCGCAGTCACCGATCCTATATCGTAAACATACAGGAAATTACGCGTATTGATCCTTATGAAAAAGACGGTCATGTGGCGATCCTTAAGAATGGTACAAAGATCAACGTAAGCCGGAATGGGTATGGAAAACTAAAGGCCGTATTGGGACTGTAAAAAGAGGAGTTTTGTGCTTCCCTGCGGTTGCGCTGATGTTACACAGCTGTTTATGCCGGTATGATCAGCGCATCTTTATAAGTGCCGGAGCGTTGCCATAATGAATGGTTTTTAAGCTGCGTTTAAAGGCCTCCTGCCTGGGTACCTGGCCCGTATACTGTTGCCGGCGGATCGTGTAAAAGATTTTGAATGCCCCGGGTGGGTGTATATAAAACCGTTTCCTTAACTTTAGTACATCAAGTATTTTAGTAATCTATTGCGTTACCTTTAAAGAAAATCAACTATGGGAAAATTTGTAATTACCAAAAGAACAAACGGAGAGTTCCAGTTTAACCTGAAAGCCGGCAACGGCCAGGTGATCCTTACCAGCGAAGGCTATACCACAAGAGCAGCTTGTGATAATGGTATTGCTTCCGTAAAAAAAAATGCACCGGAGGACGATAACTTCGAGCGAAAAACATCATCCAATGGCAAGCCATTTTTTAATTTAAAGGCAGGTAATGGCCAGGTGATTGGTAAAAGCGAATTGTATGAGTCGGAAGCAGCACGGGAAAACGGGATCGAGTCTGTAAAGAAGAATGCGCCGGATGCCGATATTGCAGATGAAACAAACGGGTAATACCCCGGATCGCAGGCACCTTGTTGCCGGTACCAGCCGGCTACGGGTTAAAATTCTTTAACGGGCCCGGAAGGGTTTAGGAGGTTGTATCAAAAATTATTTAGTGTGGCTGCGGTTCTGAAGGCAGCATTAATCCTAAAGATTTTTGATGCAGCCTTTTTATATATTGTAAATCGATTTTTTAACGGTTCATGCTAGGCGTATTGCATGCGCTTATATCACCCTTTTTAAGGTTTTTAGTTTTCCTTTCAGCGAAGGATACGCCAACGGAATATCGGGCCAGTTGCGGGCCTTTAAAATGCCTTTTGCATGACTGAAGGTTTCGAAGGAAAACCGGCCATGATAGCGCCCGATGCCACTGTTGCCCCGGCCTCCAAAGGGCAGATTTTTGTTCAGGTAATGCATGGCTGCTGTATTTACACACCCACCGCCAAAGGGAACCTGTTGCAGCCACCGGTCGGCTTCTTTTTTATCGTTGGTAAATACATAAAAGGCCAGCGGGTTTTCATTCTGCCGGATAAGGGCCTGCGCTTCTTCTTCGGTTTCATAACCAATAACGGGCAGCAGCGGTCCGAAAATTTCTTCTTTCATGATTGGTGCGTCCATGGAAGGCGCATCAATCAGCGTGGGTGCAATGAACAATTGCTCTTCGTTATGTTCGCCGCCATGGAGAATGGTTTGTTCACTCATCAACTGCTTCAGCCGGTGAAAATGTTTGTTGTTAATAATGCGGCCGTAATCATAGCTGCTGATGGGTTGTTGCCCGTAAAATTTCAGGATCGTTGTTTTCAGATGCTGGATCAAGGGTGCTTTAACCGTATGGTGCACCAGCAGGTAATCCGGGGTAATGCACATCTGGCCGGCATTGGAGAATTTGATATTGATGATCCGTTTGGCCGCCGTTTTCAACGTTGCATTGGCCGTAACCACACAAGGGCTTTTTCCTCCAAGCTCCAGTGTTACCGGAGTGAGTTGCGCTGCTGCTTTTTGATAAATGATCTTTCCGACCATCGTACTTCCGGTGTAAAAAACGTGATCGTACCGGAAATCATCCATCAGCCGGGGAATGAGGGTAACGCCTTCTCCCGGAACATATAGTACATAGTTGGCAGGAAACGCTTCACTGATGATCTGCCCCATTACTTTTTCCGTGGCGGCTGCCAGTTCGCTGGGTTTTAACACCACACAGTTACCTGCAGCTATGGCGCCGATCAGGGGCATGAACAATAACTGAAAAGGATAATTCCAGGGAGCAATGATCAGCACCAGGCCCAACGGCTCGTAAAGAATGCTGCTTTTGCCCGGTATGTTAACCAGGTTGGTGGCAACGGGTTGCGGGGCCATCCACTCGTCGAGCGAACGGATGCTGGCATCGATTTCCGAGATGACCATCCCCGTTTCGGTGATCCAAACCTCTTCCTTGCTTTTATGCAGGTCCTGGAACAACGCGTTGCTCAACGCTTCTTCATGGCGCAGGATGCTTTCCTTTAATTGTTGCAGTTGTTTTTTCCGGAACGCGACCGGACGCGTAGCTCCTGTATGGAAAAAACCGCGCATGCTATTCAACTCGTTGATCAGACCTGTCATTGGTTCGTTGTTTATAATTTCCGTATGCCATGTCCGGATATTTTCGCGGGCACCTGCAAAAACCGGATGCGCTTTTCAGCCTGACAAATTTCGACAAGATTTTTAAGATTGTCAAATGTACTTGCCGGCTTATTTAAAAGCTGCAAAGGAAGCAAAGCAAAGATGCTTATGAAGCAGGCTTACGGTTTTAAAACCCGATCGCTGTAAAAGATGGGTTTGATAAAGCACACTTCTGGGTGAGTCTTCTTTTTCGATATAGGCAAATACATGATCCCGGTAGGTGGCATCTTTAAGGCCGGTGAGGAAGTTGCCATAGTGTTGGGTAAAAAGCAGGTGCTGCAGTGCCGGATGATCTTCGGTTACCAGGTCGAAGATCCAGATGCTGCCACCCGGTTTCAGGAGCCGGTAAAATTTTGCAAAGGCGGCTTCCCAGTCGGCATCCTCCCGCAAATGATGCAGCGTTGCCGTGGCAATGATTACATCATAGACCGCTTCCTCCAGTACCGCCGTTCTGAAATCTTCTTTTATGGTGGTTACCCTGCCGGTTGTCAATGGCTGTACCCGTTCTCTGGCTTTATCCAGCATGGGCTGGCTCAGGTCCACAAGCGTTACATCGGGGTTGGTGCTTGTTTTTGATAAGAGCTTTACCGGGTAGTTGCCGGCCCCGCATCCAATGTCGAGCAGCTTTTTTAAATGAGGGGTCGTGGCCACGATACCGTCCGTGATCAGCTCCATATTAAAACTGGCATCCAAGGTGGTTTGCTGCCCGGTTTCGAGATTGGAGAAACGGGCCACATCCTGGTCGAAGCGTGCTTCAATTTCTTTCAATGTTGATTTCTGTTGCATACAGTGGTTTTCATTCAAAAGTAAAAACCGGATCGATACTTTAAAAATGCTATTTTTATCATCTATTAATACTTAAAAGGTATCATGGAGATCCGGCATTTATTATATTTCCAAATGCTTGCAAAGGAGTTACATTTTGGAAGGGCGGCGGAGCGGCTGTTTATCTCGCAACCCCCGTTAAGCCGGCAGATCCGGGAGCTGGAGGCGGAGCTTGGTGTACTGCTATTTGAACGGAATAATAAACGGGTGGCGCTTACCGAAGCCGGCCAGTACTTCCTGTCTGAAAGCACCGCACTGCTGCAGCAGCTGGAGAAGGCAAAATTAAAGGCAAGACAGATCCATGATTCCCTGGCCGGCACTTTCCGGTTGGGATACATCAGCTCCACGCCCGGGAGCATTCTTGCCCAGGTGCTGAAAACGATAAAAGTGCAGTATCCCTTTTTGCGGGTAAACCTGTATGAAGCAGCTACACAACGGCAACGGGCGGCATTGGAAAGCGGAACACTTGATTTGGGTATTGCCCGCGCGCCGGTACTGGCCCCGCAATTGGAGCAACGATTGCTGCTGACCGAATATTTTTGCCTGGCAAAGCCAAAGGGAAAAAAGATCCCGTTGCGGGAGCTGGCCACGCAGTCTTTTGTTTCCTTCAATAAGGATTATGCACCGGATTACCACCAGCAGTTCCTGTATTGCTGCCACCAGCTGGGGTTTGAGCCGCAGGTGATCCATGAATGTAATAATATGCCCTCAATCCTGGAGTTGGTGGCAGGGGGTATGGGCCTGGCCATTGTTCCGCAATCGGTCCGGAAATTATTCCGTTTTACGGACCTGGATTTTGTGCCGTTGCGACAGTTGCCGGTGCGCACGGAAACCATGCTGGTTTTTGATCCGGAAAACCGGCAGCCTGCCTTACCGGTATTTGTAGCATTACTGGAGAAGGCGTATCAGCATTTTAGCAGCAGTCCGGGAAAACATGCCTAGCAGGCCAGGAATGAAAGGTTATGTTCCTTTATGTGTATGCGAAGACATCACCGGCCGGCACCTGTTCCTTAAAAAGTTTGTAACTTTCATCCGTGAGTACAAAAGAGCCGTTCCCGGTTTTTGGGATCCGGGAATTTAGAGAACAACAACAATTCGAAGACGACCTGGTGTATCAGGAGCTGCACGGAGCGCGGATCATTGAAAAACCGCATAAGCATGATTTTTTCTTTTTTCTTTTGTTTGAAAAAGGAAGCGGCATTCATTCCATCGACTTTATCGATTACGGGGTAAAGCCCCGCCAGTTGCATCTGTTGTTCCCGGATCAGGTACATAGCTGGCGGCTGGGGAAAAATACTTCGGGGTTTCAGCTGATGATCAGCCGGCCGGTTTTTGAAACGTTTTCTGACGCGTTACGCTTTTCATTTTTCCTCTATCAGCATCACCCGGTGCTGGATCTTCCGGAACCGGTGTTTAAAAAACTGATGTATGAGTTCCGGTCAATAAAAGAAGAACTGGAGCAGGTGCCGGTTCAGTCGGAAATCGTTACCCTTCGCACCCGCCTGATTGCGCAACTGGCCAGCCGGGAAGCAGAACACAAGTTTGAGGATTTTGAAGTGTATCGTACACGGCCTGTATTGTTAAAATACCAATCCCTGGTGAACCTGTATTTTAAGGAACAGAAATCGGTGACCTTTTACGCCGGCCAGCTGCATATAACCGCCAATTATTTAAACATTCTTTGCAAACGGCATTTTCATGTGCCGGCCACTTTCCTGATCCAGAACCGGGTGATACTGGAAGCAAAGCGCCTGATGCAGGTTTCCGAAAAATCGGTAAAGGAAATAGCCTATGAACTGGGGTTCAGCGACCTTGCCTATTTCTCAAATTTTTTTAAAAACAAAACCGGGTTTGCTCCAAGGGAGTTCCGGCAGCAGTTATAAATTTTACAAGTTATAGCATAAATCCTCCATCGGGAAGGAAAAGGCGTGGGCTAACTTTGTAAAAAAATAAAGCATTATGGTACCCCGTTCCATTTCCCGGAAAGATTTTATTAAAAACTCTTCCATTCTTTTTGCCGCCGGCAGTGGTTTGCTGGCAACCGGTGAGGCCGTTGCGGCCGGCAGCCAAACTGCTGTTGCCGCGGGAAAAACGCTTACATTAAAAAATGTGCGGTTGGAAACGGGGTTTGAATATGAGGGAGAAGAGGTGACCGGTACAAAAACAGCGCTCTTTACCATTGAGATCAGCGATGGGAAAATAAAATCGGTATTGCCCAACAATCCTGCGGCAAAGGCCGTGGATGCAAAAGGTTTATTGTTATTACCGGCCTTCAGGGAAATGCATATCCACCTGGATAAAACCTATTATGGTGAAAAGTGGAAGGCTACCGGCAAAAGGCAGGGTGGTGTAAAAGGAATGATCGCGCTGGAACAGCAGATCATCCCGGAGTTGCTGAAAAATTCTACCTATAAAGCAGAAAAACTGATCGAGCTGCTGCAATCGAAGGGCAGCAATGTGGCCCGCAGCCACGTCAACATCGAACCCACTTCAAAGCTGGATTCGTTAAAGCACCTGCAGCAAGCCCTGGAAAATAAAAAGAACTCTTTTGAGGCGGAGCTGGTGGCTTTTCCGCAACATGGTATTTTTTATACGGATTCCGCCGCCCTGATGAAGGATGCCGCACAAATGGGCGTGGATTATATCGGGGGGCTGGATCCCACCACTATTGATGGCAGCATTGAGAAGAGCATGGACTTTGTGGTACAGCTGGCGCTGGATTACAAAAAGGGCATCGATATTCATTTACACGAAGGGGGCGAATCGGGTGTAAAAACCATTGAGTACCTGGTGAACAAGGTAAACGAAAACCCGGCCTTGAAAGGAAAGACCTTCGTTAGTCATTGTTTTGCCCTGGCCTATCTCGACCGGAAGAAGCAGGAAGAAATGGCGGAGAAGATGGGGAATGCCGGGGTGGGCGTAATGTCTACCATTCCGTTTGGAGGCATGATCATGCCCATTCCTACGTTATATAAATACGGCGTGGATGTACGTGCAGGAAACGACTGTATCATTGATCATTGGAATACGTTTGGTTCCGGCAGCGTATTACAGAAGGCCAATCTTGCGGCCCAGCTCTATGGGTATCGTACAGAATTTGACCTGTCGCGTATATTAAAACTGGCCACCCATAATGTACTGCCGCTGGATGATAAAGGGAACCGGCAGTGGCCCCGGGTTGGTGATAAAGCAGATTTGGTATTGATCGATGCCAGCTGTTCGGCAGAAGCCGTATCCCGTATTTCGCCGGTGCGCTCCCTCATCCACCGCGGAACCGTCGTGTTTTAAAACCATGAATCGCGTTATGCATTATTTACTTTTGGTATGCGCTATATGCATCCTCAATGCCTGCCAGGCAAAAACAACCAGTGCGGATATGAATACAAAAGACAGGGGCATTATAGAAGCGGTAGAAAAAAATCAGCTGCCGGTAGTGGAAGCTGCATTAAAAAAAGGGGCGGATGTAAATACCGCTGATCAGCACAAGCGATCCCTGTTGCTGATTGCCACCCATGCCAATAACCTGGAAATGGCAACATTATTGGTGGCGCATGGCGCAAATGTCAACCAGCAGGACCAGATTAAAGACAGTCCGTTTTTGTACGCGGGAGCGGCGGGATTTACGGGGCTGGTAAAATTATTCCTGGAGCATGGCGCCCGTTTTGACCTGTTTAACCGGTATAACGGAACGGCGCTGATCCCGGCCTGCGAACGGGGACATGTTGATGTGGTAAAGATCCTGGCAAACACGAAGAATTTCCCCATTGATCATGTGAACCGTTTAGGTTGGACGGCTTTGATGGAGGCCGTGGTGTTGGGCAACGGATCACAAAAATATGTAACCGTGGTGCAGCTGCTGGTAGATGCCGGGTGTAATATCCAGATCCCGGATCATGATGGGGTTACGGCTTTGCAGCACGCCCGGTCCAGGGGTTATACGGCCATCGCCGCGGTTCTGGAAAAGGCTTCCGAAAGAAACGGTAAAGAATAAAGGTGCTCATTAAATGTGTTTATACTGTTCAATAACGAAGAAGCCCTCAGGGGCTTTTTCAATTCAATTCGTCCGGTGATGGTGATTGGTGTATGCCAATGCCCATCAACCCGGGGCGAAACAAAGCAGATCCGGTTGCCGGATCTATAACCCGATGATTATGCGTACTACAAATATTGAAATGCTGCAAAAGCCTGTAGAAACAACCAAGGTGAATATACACCGGGCACATGGCCCGGAACAAGTGCCTGCCCGGCCGCCGTTAAGCCGTGGAACGCTTTGGCTGATGACGATCGCCACCGGGGTAGTAGTGGGTAACAATTATTATAACCAGCCCTTGCTGGGATTAATGGCCCGGGATTTTGGTGTAAGTGAGGGCCGTATCAGCAATATCGCCATGCTAACGCAGGTAGGCTTTGCCCTGGGGCTGTTGCTGATTGTGCCGTTGGGCGATATGCTTCGCCGCAGGCGGTTAATTCTTATTGATTTTGGACTGATCATCTTATCGCTCATTGGTATGACCATTGCTCCTACGGTGGGCTGGTTGTTCCTGGCCAGTTTTATGGTGGGCTTTACATCGGTGCTGCCACAACTGTTTGTGCCCATGGCCGCAGAATTGGCGGCAAAGGAAAAGCAAAGTGCGGCCATCGGTATGGTGATGAGCGGCTTATTGCTGGGCATCTTATTATCGAGAGTGGTTAGCGGAGTGGTAGGCGATCTATGGGGCTGGAAGGTGATGTACTATATGGCTACGGGAGCGATGGTATTGTTAGCGGGGTTGATTGCGTTAAAACTACCGGAAGTACATCCCGCTTTTAAAGGAAGCTACGGGTCGCTGATGCGGTCCTTGCTGCAGCTTACGCGCACCCAGCCGGTGCTGCGTTTGGCTGCGTTTCGCGGGGCGATGGGATTTGCGGCATTTAGTGCCTTCTGGACCACGCTGGTGTTTCACCTGGAGGATGCCCCGTTTCATGCCGGTGCGGCAGTTGCCGGTTCCTTCGGTATTATTGGCGCCGTAGGTGCCTTGGCGGCCGCCCTGGTGGGCCGGGTGGCCCGGAAGGTACCGCCATCCCGGATCATTTTGTTGGCCATTGTGATGCTGATCCTGAGCTGGTGCATTTTTTATATCGGCGGGTATACCTATGCCGGACTGATTGTTGGGGTAATCCTCCTCGACCTGGGATTACAGTCGATGCATATCCTCAACCAGTCGTCCTTTTTTGCATTAAACCTGGGTGCCAATAACCGGCTGAATACGGTGTACATGTTCAGCTACTTTATAGGAGGCGCAGCAGGCACCTGGCTGGCTGCACAGGCCTGGAAGTATGCGCAGTGGAACGGGGTAGTGGCCATCGGTATTACGTTTACGGTGCTGGCCCTGGCGGCGCACCTGGTCTACGGCCGGCGTACAGGTCTCCGCCAGGAATAATTCCGCTGCACCGCAGCATTTGGAACCGGAGATAGGATGTTGTATCGTCCGGCGGGTTATCGAACCATGCAGGCATTCCTGTAACGGGCCTGGATCTCAAATGAATCTGTGATGCGGTGCTCCTATACCATCAGAAATTTCCGCCGCTGAACAGCAAAAAACAGCGCCTCTGTGTTTCTGTGGCATCAAAAAAATACAAAATCTTTGTATCTTAGTACAAAGACAACCTCATGGAACACCCGTTGATGTACCGTATTGCCCTGACCCTTGTTCCGAACATCGGGCCCGTTATTGCACGGTTACTGTTACAGCATTTATCACCGGAAGAGATCTTTACAGCGCGAAGGGCTGTATTGGAAGGTATTGAAGGCCTGGGCCGGTTGCGGGCCGACAGCATCCTGAAGTTTAACGGTTTTTCGCAGGCGGAGCGGGAACTGGCGTTTATTGAAAAGCACGGAATCCGGCCACTTTTTCTTACGGATGATGCATACCCGCAGCGGCTGTTGAATTGCTATGATGCACCCGTACTGCTGTACTATAAGGGAACTGCGGATCTGAACCAATCAAAGATCATTGCGGTTGTAGGATCGCGGTTGCATACCGAGTACGGGCGGCTGGTTTGTGAAAAACTGATCGATGACCTGCAGCACAGCGGGGTGTTGGTCGTTAGCGGTTTGGCCTATGGTATCGATTCGCTGGTGCATAAGCATTCTTTAAAAGCGAAGCTGCAAACCGTAGGCGTGCTGGCACACGGGCTGGATAAAATTTATCCGCCGGATCATTTTGCCATGGCGCGGGAAATGACCGGCCAGGGTGGGTTGCTGACAGAGTTTGTAACCGGAACGCAGCCGGACCGCCATCATTTTCCCAGCAGGAACCGGATCGTAGCAGGTATGAGCGATGCTACCGTGGTGGTGGAAACCGATATCAAAGGCGGAAGCATGATCACCGCAGAATTGGCCAACGGGTATTACAAGGATGTATTTGCATTTCCGGGGAGAACACTGGATAAAAAAAGCAGCGGTTGCAATCACCTCATTAAAACCAACCGGGCGCAATTGCTTACAGACGGGAAGCAGCTCCTGGAAACCATGGGCTGGACCACTGTAAAAAAACCGGTTAAAAAACAAACAAGGGAATTGTTTATTGAATTGTCTGCCGAAGAACAGGCCATTGTAACATTGCTGCAGGAGCGGCAGCAGGCCGATATTGATGAACTGCATCTGCGCTCCGGGCTCAGCAGCAGCCGGGTAGCCGTGGCAGTGCTGAACCTGGAAATGCAAAATGTGATCCAGGCAATGCCGGGGAAGATGTACCAGTTGCTGTAGCTGCAGATCTATTCTGAAACGATCTGCAGTGCCTTATCGAAAAATTCGTCTTTCCCTTCACGAATGCCATTGATGGTCCGTTCCATTGGCACATCCGGAATGATACCTTTTAAATGATGCCGGCTGCCGTCATGATTTTTTACCAGCATACCCGTCCAGGAAATGGTATATCCGCCGGGTAATGAAAAGGGATTGACATTTCCATTGGTGCCGGCGGTTGGTTGTCCCACGATGGTGGCCAGTTTAAAATCTTTGATAAAGCCCATGAAACTTTCCGCATAGCTGATGGCCCGTCCATCCGTTATAAAAACAATTTTTCCTTTGAAGTGCGGGTGCTTCGGCTGCATATTCCAGCCTGCGGAACGGAACTCAATTTTTTCCTGGTCCGGGTAAGCCGTTTTGGGTACAAACATCCATTTGGAATCTTCGTCTTCTGTAAGCAGGTAATTGATCAGGTTATGATTGCTGGTTGGATAACCTCTCAGATCGCAGATAATACCCTTTGCATGGGCAAGCTTATCTGCCCATTGATTAATGGAATCTCCCGGGAGGGTGTTTATATTCAGATAGTAAATGTCATTTGCAAGACGGCCGCTTTTACGTTGCGCGTTCTTTTTTTGCTGGTAAGATTGAAGGCCGCTCATACTCCGGGGTAGTTTTTGTTCGATCTGTTGTCCATCGCGCAGCAGCATCAGTGTAGCTGTGGTGTGCTCTTTTCCGTTTGTAAGATTGGACGTTGCCCGGAATGATTTCCATTGAGGAGATCCGGAAATATAACGCATCTGTGCTGCATAAAGATCCATTGCATTGCGGCCATCGATCTGTTCAATGATATCCCCTTTCCGCAGGCCGGTGATACTGCTGTCAAGCACATCGTCTACTACTATTTTGTTTTCGGCCAGTACCAGTTGCAGCGGAAGGCTAAAGGCTTCTGTTGCATCTCCTTTCAGGCTTACCCAGATATGCCCGTCATTCAGCGGCTCGGTCATCTCCAGGAGTGTGTTTTTAAATTCCAGGGAACTGCTATCTGTAAAGCATTTGCTTAATGCCTGGCTTAAAATGGCATCCGGCGTTTTTGAGGCATCGGCCCAATAGGGAAAAAAATGCCTGAAGATATTCCAGGAAATCACTACAGCGCCCAACCGAACAGGGAGCTCATCGGCTGTTTGATGCCGGGTGGCAAACTGGCTGATCTGCTCTTTGAGTGTTGCAAGGGCCGTTGAATCAGCGGCCGGGTAGGTGTGGGTTTCGGTTCCGTAAAGGGAAATGGGAATAATGGCTTTTATATTGCCCTGTATGCTTTTTTGAACGAATGTTCCTGCGGCAGGAGGCTGCTGATAATCGATATCGGTGATAACCGGATCGCCTGGCTGGGTGAATGGCTGGGTAGATATTTCAAATATATTTTTATTGCGGCTACGTTTTACGGCATAGTGGTATCCCTTTACAGGCCCGGCACTCCACGCTACGGGCAACTGGTTTTGTAGTGTATTAAAATTTCCGTTTTGTATCGGAACGGGTGTCCATGGATCTGTTTCCTTATCTCTTTGGAACAATGCGATCTCCTCTACCCAAATAGAACCGTTGCCCTGGAGGAATCCGCCAAAATAGATCTCATTGGCGGTACTGTCAACCCTGCCTGTAAACTCATAGCTGTTCCAGTCTTTTTGTGTAACAGGTCTGTCTGCCATGTTATAGAAAAAACCCACGCCCTCGCTTTTATCTACTCGTAGCCAGAAATGACCGCTGCCATTTTCGGATACTTCCGCCTTCATACGGCCTGCCAGCCGGATCTCTTTATTACGCAAGGGCTTTGCATCAATACGCTGGGCAAAAGGCGCAAATGCGCTCTGCGAAGTCTTTTGTTTAGGGTCGGGCCGGTTCAGTCGCAGGCTGGAATAAATACTGTTATCAGACACTCCAACACCTGTATGAAACCAGAAAACCGGTTTATAGCCGGCCGGATCAGCGGGTGTAATACTTTTTGGGTCAAATTCCGGAGCCGTACCTGTTTTTACGGAAGGTGCTATGGGCGCAAATAACCGGTGCAGGATGCCAATCAGCTCCTGGTCAGATTTTGCCGGCAGCACGCTATTGGAACCATAAACGGCAAATTGATCCCAGTTGATCGCCGCCGCTTCATCAGAAGGGTGAAAATAGCGGATATAACCAAAGAGTTTGGCAAACGCTTCTATGTTCTGAATCTGGCGGGCAGGCGGTTGTGTATGACCAGCAGGCACTAACTGTAACAGGAAGAAGGGCAACAGGAGGAATCGCATAGTAGTTATTTTGGGTAAGCAAATTTCATATGTCCGTATAAATTTAAAACGGATCGGCTGGTTTTTGTGTTAACCCTTTTGTAATGTTTCCCGAATAGCGGCAACTATTTTTCAAACCGGAAGGCACTTCCTAAAAGACCGCCCAGCCCAACGCGCACGCCATAGGTTGTTTTTAACAGGGGCTGATAGCCAGCGATCACATCCACCCTGAATAGTTTGAAGATGTTCTCAATTCCGGCAAATGCCTCTGCATAATATTGATTTTTGTTCACATAAAAAGCATTGCTTCCGGCCACAAGATTCCATTTTAGTTTATTGAACAAAGGAATTTTATTGGTGAGCAGGCCATTAAAGTGATGCTCAATATTTCCTTCGGCATAAAAGCGCGCCACGTTACTGTATGCATAATAGGGAGCCAGCTGAAAGCTGTTCAGGTATTTGATATTGTAAAAGGTTTGATTCCCGTTGAAATGTTTCATATCCGGGATGGAGTAGGCATCGGCACTCAGGAAACCGCCGGCCCCGATACGGTATTTAAACAGACCTGCCAGCCGGAAATTTTTATCATGCGTCATCTCCAGCGACCATTTATGATAATTGACATCGCTGCCCAGCAGTTGCGGAATACCGGCGGTATAGTTAAGCGCAAACACGGGTTTATCTGAACCGATGGATGCTTTATAATTGGGATATTGAACATATCGCTGCCCCGGTTGATACCGGATCGTAAGACTTCCGGTCAATGCCTGGTGCGGATCAAAAGCTACCTGCTGTAAGGCTTCCGGATGATTGGGCGTAAAATCTTTATCCCGGTAGAAAAGCGAAAAGCCGGACGTGTTTTGCAGCGGTATACGGTCTTCATACAATAGTGCTGCATGTATACCAAACCCGTTTTCAAACCGGTTATTATAACGGATGCTTCCGAACCGGTTTTCATACAACTTCATAAAATTACTGCTGAAAAATAAGGTATAGAAGGTATTGGTCAGTGTGTTGATCGGTTCATCCGGGTTGAACTGTGATACGCGCTTTCCGCCGGAAATACTCAGGTACCGGTTGCGGTAAGGAAGCTCCCTGGGTTTGACGGTAAATATTCCGTAACTATTGAAATGATGATTTTCAAAACCATAACGCAGGTTCCATCGCAGATCATATACGTATTTACTTTTTACCGGCGCATAATGAAATGTCTGGTCTGCTTTTAAGGCAACGCCCTCCACGGTATTGTACTCCAGTCCCTTCAACAGGCCCCGGAGGTTATAGGTAAGCGTATGGTTTTTTGAGTACCAGCGGTACTGCTGATTGCTCCAGAGAAGGTTCCATATGGTAATTTTCTGATGCCGTCTTAAAGAATCATAGTAGGTTTTTGGGCGGTTGCTGTTGAGGGTACTGAGGCTGTCGCGGAACGCATAATATCTTTTTTCATCATGCTCCAGCGTTACCGGCCGCTGCTGTTTCCAGAAGTTGGAGTCTCTTTTATAATATCCCGTATCATATTTAATAACAATATTATTGAAGTAGTTTGCTGCATATTGCGGATGCAGGTTATAGTTGCTGTACACATTTACAAAGCTACCTACGCCACTGAACCCAAACTGGTTAAAGGAAAAGGAGAGGATCTGGTTCCGGGTTTTCCATATGCCGGGGGCAATGCGGCTATGCAGCTGTTTAATGTGAAGGGTATCGATCAGCTCTAGCTGGTAATCTTTTGTAAGCATGAGGTCGAGGCTGTAAATATGCCAGGTGCTGTCTGCAATTTCGATCGTGCCGGAGAACAGCGGTTCGTTTTTCCGTTTCGGAATTACGCGGATGGTTTTTACCCTGATGCCGTCGCGGGTATACGTGTTTAAAAGCTGATACCGGTAAAAATTTAGTGCAGCATCTGCAATGGGTGAAATATAACCGCGTGAGCCGTTGCCCAGGTCAAACACGGCTACATTGTTGGTGTAAAAGGAAGTGACCTTCGAAAAATTCAGTCCCATATTGCTGCCCCGCTCATAACTGGAAAGCACGGTGGTTTTGGAATGATCCGGCCGTACTTCATCCAGCTGTATGGTTGATTCGGATAGCAGTAATACGCCTTTGCCCATTGTGTCTAACCCATCGTTGGCATCCCGTTCTACTTTTTGTCCCAATACTTTTTTGGGAATATTCCGGGTGCGGATGATTCCTTTCAGGTAAATATTTACGGAAGAAGAGTCGGTCTGATGTTCGTAATACGATTTCTTTTTTATGGCCTGCCGGATGATACGGTAGGCAGGATCTTCGCCTTTACTTTTTACCACTACCTCTCCCATCAGGTGATCATTGGCGTAAAGCTTTGCATCCAATACCTGTTCTTTATCGGTAATGGTTATTTCTTTTTCAAACGGGATGTATCCCACATATTCAAATATAAGTGTGTAGGTGCCGGGTGTAAGGAGCAGGGCGTAAAACCCTTTGCTGTTGGCCGTGGTACCGCTGGCTGTGCCCTTTACGGTAATGGTGGCGTAGGGAAGCGGTGACCCGTGTTCATCGGCAACCAGCCCCTTTACCTGGGCAGTCGTCGTGTGCAGGAAAAAGAATGCGATAGCAGTCAGTAGAAGCGCTCTCATTGTTATAATTCGTATGAATGGGTTTAAATGTTACATCATCTGGTATAAATGCAAACCTCTAACGAAATGCTGCAAAGGAAACGTTAAATGCCGGCGAGGGCATTCGGCAAGGCAAAAAAAAAGGCCCGGGATCATTTCCCGGGCCCGTTTTACAGTATTTAAACAGTTGTTTACCCTTCTTTTCTTTTGGGCGGCAGGGTGATCCAGTTCCTGCCCTCGCGTGCAATGAGCGCTTCAGCATCCTCGGGGCCCCAGGTACCGGGTGCATAGTTGGGAAAGTCAACCGGCGGGCGGTTTTCCCAGGTTTCCTGGATGGGGGCTATTACTTCCCAGGCTACTTCCACCTGGTCGCCGCGCATAAACTGCGTGGGGTTGCCCATCATCGCATCCAGCAGCAGGGTTTCATAAGCCTCCGGCTGGGGCGCATCATAGCTGTCTGCATAACTAAACACCATGTTTACGGGGTTCAGCGACATGGTTTGCCCCGGGCGTTTGGCCTGGAACCGCAGCCGGATATCCATCTCCGGCTGAATACTGATGGTAAGCCGGTTAGAGCGCCAGGTTTCAGAAGCTTCCGGAGGGAAGGCATATTTTGGCGCTTCTTTGAACTGTACCGTAATCAGTGTGGTTTTTTCTTTCAGGAATTTTCCGGTGCGTACATAAAACGGAACGTCCTGCCACCGCCAGTTATCGATATAAAATTTTACCGCTGCAAAGGTTTCCACCGAAGAATCGGGGGCCACACCTTTCTCTTCACGATAGGCTTTCTCCTGTTGCCCCTGTACCCAACCCTGGGAGTATTGTCCGCGCACGGCGTATTGTTGCACTTCTTCTTTTTTGATCTTGCGGATGGCATTCAGCACATCCGATTTTTTATTACGGATCTCATCGGCCTCAAAAGAAACCGGTGCTTCCATAGCCACCATACACAGCAGCTGCAGGATGTGGTTCTGTACCATATCGCGCAGGGCACCCGAACGTTCATAGTAACCGCCGCGGTCTTCCACGCCTACGGTTTCCGCGGCTGTAATTTGTACGTGGTCGATATAATTCCGGTTCCAGATGGGTTCAAACAACGCATTGGCAAAGCGCAGGGCCAGGATATTCTGTACGGTTTCTTTTCCAAGATAATGATCAATGCGATAGATCTGGCTTTCATCAAACATTTCGGTCAACAGCCGGTTCAATTCCTCTGCGCTCTTCAGATCATGACCAAAGGGCTTTTCAATAACGATGCGCGCCCGGTTCTTATCCTTTGCTTTTTCCAGTTTGCTTAAGTTGGTCGTAATCTCCGGCACCAGTTGTGGTGCTACCGCCAGGTAAAAGAGCACATGTACTTCCACGCTCCATGCTGCTTCATAATCGCTGATGATCTTTCCCATGGCCACATAGTCTTCCGGCTTGTCTACATCCATGCGCAGGTAAGCTATCTGCTGCGAAAATTTTTCCCAGCTTCCGTTGCCATCACTTTTTCTGCGTGAAAATTCATTGATGCCTTCCAGCAGGTGATCCCTGAATTTTTCATTGGAATAATCTGTACGCCCCGTACCGATGATGGAAAACTGTTCCGGCATCAGGCCATCCAGCCAAAGATTATACAGGGCAGGGGTCAGTTTACGCTGGTTCAGATCTCCGCTTCCGCCAAATATAAAAAGGACCGTAGGCCCGGGTTTTTTTGAAAGATTGCTTTTAAACATGATTCAGTTCCGCATTAAAATTTGTTTGCAAAAGTAGGACTAAAAAGAAAAACAGGGATATTGTTTGTGTGCCCGATTGATTTTCATGCAGGTGTACTTACGCAAACGATTGCATGTGTACATCTTGTTGTGGTAAGGACGGCAACCCGGAAACAAAGGCTCAAAAAAATAATTGCCGGCCTGAAATCCTTATGGGGAGCGGGTTTTAACGTCATGGAATTGCAAGATATGTGTGATCAAATTGTAAAACCATGGATCGTATTTCCATTTTCCCTTACCTTTGCACATGGCAACAAGAAAATCTTCTGCAGCTACTGCAAATAACCCCAAGATCGCCTTTGAAGGCTTAACATTTGATGATGTATTGCTGGTTCCGGCATTCAGCCAGGTGCTGCCGCGAGAGGTAGACATCCGTACCCGGCTTACAAAAGATATTACTTTAAACATCCCCATCTTATCCGCAGCCATGGATACGGTTACCGAAGCCGCGCTGGCTACGGCTATCGCCCGCGAAGGCGGATTGGGCATCCTGCACAAAAATATGAGCATTGAAAAGCAGGCAGAACAGGTGCGTAAAGTAAAGCGGAGTGAGAGTGGTTTGATCCTGGATCCCATCACACTGCTGGAAGATGCCACCATCGGCGATGCACTGAAACTGATGGCTGAAAACAAAATAGGAGGCATTCCTGTCATTGATACAAATAAGAAACTGAAGGGGATCCTCACCAACCGGGATCTTCGTTTTGAAGATAACCCGAGCCGCAAGGTAAGCGAGGTGATGACCAGCACCAACCTCATCACCGCACCCGAGGGTACCGATCTGAAAAAAGCCAAAACCATCCTGCGTCAGCATAAGGTAGAGAAATTACCGGTGGTAGACCGGCAGGGTAAATTGATCGGACTGATCACGTACCGCGATATCCTGCAGGTAACTTCTTTTCCCAATGCCATTAAAGACGGGTTTGGACGATTGCTGGTGGGCGCAGGCGTTGGCATCACCGGCGATGTGGCCGAGCGCATCGATGCATTGCAACAGGTAGGTGTGGATGTGGTGGTACTGGACAGTGCGCACGGACATACAAAGGGCGTACTGACGGCATTAAAAACAGTGAAAAAGAATTTTAAAAAACTCAATATCATTGCCGGTAATGTAGGAACGGCTGCCGGTGCCCTGGCAATGGCAGAAGCCGGTGCCGATGCGGTAAAAGTGGGAATCGGACCCGGGTCTATTTGTACCACGCGCATCGTTGCAGGAGCAGGAATGCCGCAGCTGACAGCCATTATGGAAGCTGCCGCGGGCCTGAAGCGAAAAGGAGTACCGATCATTGCCGACGGTGGTATCCGGTATACCGGTGACTTGGTAAAGGCGCTGGCCGCGGGTGCCGATTGCGTTATGATGGGCAGCATTTTTGCCGGAACGGAAGAAAGCCCGGGCGAGACCATCATTTTTGAAGGCCGTAAATTTAAAGCATACCGCGGCATGGGATCGCTGGGTGCAATGGCCAAAGGCAGCAGCGACCGTTATTTCCAGGATCCGGAAGATGATGTAAAGAAATTTGTACCGGAAGGTATTGAAGGCCGGGTGGCTTATAAAGGCACGCTGAAAGAAGTGATTTATCAGTATACCGGCGGACTTCGTGCAGGGATGGGTTATTGCGGTGCAAAGAGCATTAAGGATCTGCAGAACGCCCAGTTTGTAAAGATCACCAATGCCGGTATGAACGAAAGCCATCCGCACGATGTGGATGTTACCAAAGAGGCTCCGAACTATAGCCGGAAATAATTATTGTTCATCGTAAATGGGTCATGGTACATAGCAAATGGATCATGACCCATTTTAATAAGTTCCAGGTTCCGGATCTTAAAAAAAAATCAGGATCCAAAATCCAAAAGCAAGATCCAAAAAGCAAACAAAACCAACCATCAGATATACTATGAAATACATAATACTGCTATTAATGCTGCTTACAGGTTCCGCGGTTACCAACGCACAGGTACGCGTGATTACACGCGCAGCGGAAGCATACAGCCATTTCAAACTCCGGGGTGCCCGGTTGCTGAACGTGAATGAAGCCGGCATTGATGGCCGGGAAGAAAATGTATTTATTTTTTCAAAGGCAGCAAAAGGCGCCCGCCCGGATAGCATGTACCTGCAGCGTTATACCAGGGATAAAAGCGGCTGGATTGTAAAAGCGGATACCCTGCTGATACATGCCGGCGTTATCATGAACTGGGATGCCCGCAAAGGGTTTTTTGATGGAGACGGGGATGGCAGTGTGGATGCGTATTTTATTTACAGCCTGACCGACGCCGATCTGAAGCAGCAATCGGTGCACCTGTTGTTTTCAAAGGGAACAGTATTCTATACGATCAGCGCATTTGCAACGGATGGATACCAGAAGAGCCGGTATTCTAAAAACTTTGAAAGCCTTTCGCCGGAGATCAGAAAAAGACTGGCGGATGCCTGGGAGCAACTGGATAAGGAGTGATTTTTTAAATGCTAAACGCTTATTTCCTGGTGGCCACCGGTTATCAGCTATCAGTTTTCAGTTTTCAGATGCTTGCGTTCAGGACAAGAAGATCATTATTCTATGCTGATGTTCTATAGTCTGTTGTGCTGGAAGGCTAAACGCTGTTTAGGTTCCATGTCTTTGGATGCCTGTACTGCTTCCCCAGCCATATCTTCTGAGAACTGAAAACTGAGAACTGATGACTGAAATCCGTTTAACATTAAATGCGGTTTCTTGTTCCATGAGCAACGCTGAAAGCTAAAGGCTAAACGCTGTTTAGGTTCCATTTCCTTGGATGCCTGTACTGCATCCCCAGCCATATCTTCTGAGAACTGAAAACTGAAAACTGATGACTAAGCCGTTTAACATTAAACACGGTTTCTTGTTCCATGAGCAACACTGAAAGTTAAAGGCTAAACGCTGTTTAGGTTCCATTTCCTTAGATGCCTGTACTGCTTCCCCAGCCATATCTTCTGATAACTGAGAACTGAAAACTGATGACTGAAATCCGTTTAACATTAAATGCGGTTTCTTGTTCCATGAGCAACGCTGAAAGCTAAAGGCTAGATGCTGCAATCTCAATCTGCCTTATTCACGCTCCCCGCTCCGTTTGCAGAAGAGCTTACCTTGGGATTACCCTTGTATTTGATGCTGGAGGCGCCGCTGGCATCTGCAGTCAGCTGAACGCTGGCGAACACATTGGCGGTACTGGCCCCGCTGGCTTCAATATTGGTGGTTTCGGCTTTCAAATCAAACGCGTGAATGGTGCTGGCGCCGCTGGATTCTCCTTTGATATCGCGGGTTTCCCCGGTAATATTCAGGGTAGACGCCCCGCTTACATCCATCTGCACCGTGGGTGCTTTCACCTCCAGCGTTGCATTGGAAGCACCGCTGATATCCAGGGAAAACGGATCGTTCTGAATGATCTTGTTATCGCCTTTCAAGGTGGAGGCCCCGGACAAGGCCGCCTTTTTCACTACCGGCATGGAAACATAAATCTTGATATCATTGCTGGGTTTCAGGTTTACATCATCTTTTTCATCAATATCCAGTTCTCCTTCTTCAACCCTCGCAGTGATATATTGAAAAAGGTTTTCATCTGTTTCGATTTTTACGCTGAACACAGAATCCTGTTTGAGGAATACCAGAGACGCATTGCCAACATCAATACTGTTAAAATCCTTCAACTCATAGGTCTTGCTCACAATTTTCCCGTTGCCTTTAATACGCTGCTGGTCAATGATATTACAGGATCCTGCCAGTAAGATGGCACCCAATGCCCCAAAAAATAACTGTTTCATCCGCTGCTTTTTTAAGTTTATAATCATTTGTTTTTACCCGGAACCTGAAACCGGTACTGCCCCTTTTTATAAAAATAAAATTTTAAACACAGAATCCATGTAATTTAACCAAAGGTTCTCCGGATTCTCTACCCATGTGATTTGCAATTTTATTACCTTCGCGCATCATGACCGAAAAAATCTTAATACTTGATTTTGGCTCCCAGTATACCCAGCTCATTGCGCGCAGCGTAAGGGAAGCCAATGTTTATTGCGAAATCATTCCTTACTCCAAATCATTTGAATTCGAAGGCAATTTAAAAGGAATTATCCTTTCCGGGTCGCCCTTTTCGGTAAATGATGAAAATGCGCCGGTTATCAGCATAAAAAGCCTCCTGGGCCAGGTGCCGGTTTTGGGCATTTGCTACGGTGCACAGCTTTCTACCAAACTCTTTGGCGGACGGGTGGAGAAAAGCAGTAAACGGGAATATGGAAGGGCCCAGATGCAGATCGGCCAGGCCGGAGACCCGCTGATGAAAGCAGTGGAAGCAAGGAGCCAGGTATGGATGAGCCATGGCGACAGCATCCTGGAACTTCCCGCAGATTTTAAGGTATTGGCTACCACGGAAAGCATACCGGTGGCCGCGTTCAAATATGCCGGGGCACCACACCCGCTTTACGGATTGCAGTTTCACCCCGAAGTGTATCACAGCATTGAAGGGAAAAAAATATTAAAGAACTTTCTTACCGATATCTGCGGTTGCAGCCAGGACTGGACGCCCGCGCACTTTATTACCGATACCGTAAATGAGCTTCGTGAAAAGATCGGCGACCGCAAGGTGATTATGGCATTGAGCGGCGGGGTAGACAGTACCGTTGCGGCTACACTCATTCATAAAGCGATCGGAAGCCGGCTGTATGGCATTTTTGTAGACAATGGCGTACTGCGGAAAGACGAGTTTGAACAGGTGCTGGAAACCTACAAACAACTTGGTCTGAACATTAAGGGCGTGGATGCAAAGGATACGTTCTATAAGGAATTAAAGGGGAACCCCGATCCGGAAACCAAACGGAAGATCATCGGTCGTCTTTTTATTGATGTGTTCCAGCAGGAAGCGAACCAGTTAACCGGTATCGATTTCCTGGGCCAGGGAACCATTTACCCGGATGTGATCGAAAGCGTTTCGGTACACGGCCCGTCGGTAACCATCAAATCGCACCACAATGTGGGCGGTCTTCCGGAAAAAATGCACCTGTCCCTGGTAGAACCCCTGCGCTTTCTTTTTAAAGATGAGGTACGCAAAGTGGGCCGGGAGTTGGGCATACCCGCCGAACTGATTGACCGGCACCCGTTTCCGGGACCGGGACTGGCGATCCGTATATTGGGTGAAGTAACTGAAGAAAAAGTCAAATTACTACAGGAAGCGGATGCTATTTACATCAATGCACTAAAAGAAACGGGGCTGTATGCAACGGTTTGGCAGGCTGGAACAATCTTGTTACCAGTAAAGAGTGTAGGCGTAATGGGGGATGAGCGTACGTATGAATATACCGTGGCCCTCCGGGCCGTGACCAGTGTGGATGGCATGACGGCCGACTGGGCGCACCTTCCCTATGATTTCCTGGCAAATGTTTCCAATGAGATTTGTAACAACGTAAGAGGAATTAACCGCGTGGTGTATGATATTAGCAGCAAACCGCCGGCTACCATAGAATGGGAATAATATTTGCTGGGAATATACCGGTTTCCCGGATCGATCTTTCTGGAACGGAACCGGGAACAGGTGATCAAATATTCTTGTGACTATGAAGAAATTATCTTTATTTGTACTCCTTGCCCTTTGCCAGGTTATGGCAGTTACGGCACAGGTAGCGGGTTCGCAGCGGCATAAAATGGCCATTTTTACCCCTTTATACCTGGATGATGCCTTTGGGGCAGACGGATCGTACAATTACAGCGGCAAATCATTTCCCAAAGCCTCGATACCCGGATTGGAGTTTTATCATGGTGCATCAATGGCCGTCGATTCGCTGAACCATCTGAATCTTCCGCTGGATATTTACATTTATGATTCAAAGTCGGCGAAAATGTCGTTGGAAAGCCAGGTTAACAAGGCCGCGTCCGATGGCGTGGAGCTCATCATCGCCAACTGTGCCATCAGTGAACTGGACCGGTTGTCAAAGCTGGCAGCTTCAAAAAAGATCGCACTGGTAAATGCGGTGGTACCTAATGACGGAAATGTACGGGACAATCCTTATTTCGTGGTGATGAACCCTACCTTACCCACGCAGGGAGAGCAGATCTATGCCTATCTCAAAAAGAATTATCCCGGGCAGCAGATCATTTATCTTACCCGTAAAGGAGCTTCTGAAAATTACCTGAGGTCTGTTTTTGAAACCCTCAACAAACTGGACAAGAGTACCGCCATGCACATCAAATTTACTGATGTGAAGGATTCGCTGTCCCAGGCCCAGATCACGGCTAATCTTTTTACGGACCGGCCCTCGCTGTTTGTGATCGGCTCGCTGGATAATAGCTTTTCGGAAAAACTGCTCACCCAGTTGTCAAGATTGAGTAAAACCTATCCCCGCATCACCATAATGGGGATGCCTACCTGGGACAATCTGAACTTTTCAAAGTATAAGGGGCTGGACCTGGTGTACAGTACCCCGTTTTACAGCTCTAGGCTGGATGTAACCAGCCGGAATATCATCAGCTATTATAACTCGAAGATGTATGCAAGGCCTTCGGACCTGGTGTTTCGGGGTTATGATCTTACCTACCGGTTTGGCCGCCTGTTAAACCAATATGGCAAAAATCTTGAGGCGATGCTGACCAGCAAGGATTACCGGGTATTTTACGACTATGATATTCAGCCGGTGAGCAAGGTCAATAAACTGGACTATTACGAAAACAAAAAACTGTACTTCCTGGAATATTCCAACGGCAGCTTTAAAAGGGTTCGTTGATTCCCGGGGCGGTATCAGTTGTTTTTGAGATCGTCCAGTACACTTTTTTGGGAGGCGATGATCTTTGATTGTTTTTGTTGCTCGTCCAGGTTCTTTTGCAGCTTCTCTTCCAGCTCCTTATAGGCGTCTTTTAAAGATTGCAGTTTTTGTTCTTCTGTAACAAGAACGTCTTCCTGTTTTTTGATCCGGAAGATGGCATCACTCCTTTTTACGTCGGAGGCAAGGCTTTCCAGGAAGGATTTGCCATTGGCCGCCAGTGTTGCGGCGTCGCCCACCACATTATTGCCTCCCTCCATGATCATATACAGGGTCGTTTTCTCCTTTCCGTTTTTAACCGAGGGGATCGTTTTAAAGGTATAATCCAGCACGGAGCGGGTAATGGATGGTATGCTGCTGTTGTTATAGGATATAAAATCCTTGGCAGCGGTATATTTTAGCTGCAGATCCGCCATTTTGGCTTTTAATGCGTTTTCCACTACGGCTACCGGGTAGTCATATTCTACTGCAAGTGCCGGCTGGTCGATCTTTTTATACCGGATCTTTCCTTCAAAAGCTTTTTGCGCAAAAGAAACAGTGCCCGTCAGTGTAAACAACGCCAAAATCAACGAAATCTTTTTCATGTTAATTTGTATTTTTATAGAGTGATGTATTGCGAAGGTAAAAAGATGTTATCCCAACCCCAAATTTTACGCAGCAATACCATTTAGCAGAAGAACAGTACATTTGTTAAATAATACGAAGATCCATTGAGCGGCATTAAACAACTGGCAGGACAAACTATTTGGTACGGCTTAAGCAATGTATTAACCAGATTGATCGGGTTTCTTTTAACCCCCATTTTGACCTACCTGATGGTAGATCCAAAAGGCGTTAAGGAATTCGGAGACTTTAGCCTATTGTATGCCTGGATTGGTGTTGCCAATATTATATACACTTACGGGTTGGAAACCGGATATTTCCGTTTTAGCAGCGATGCCGGCGTGTCTCAACGGCAGCTTTTCAATTCCACTTTCGGCTCGCACGTGGTTACCACTATCATATTAAGCGTTGTTCTCCTTTATTTTAGTCATCCCATTGCCGAATTTTTAGAAATTGGCAAACTTCCCCGGATCATTGTAATTACGGTGATTATTATGGGGTTTGATACTCTTTCTACCATTCCTTTTGCCAAATTAAGGCAGGAGAACCGTCCACGCAGGTATGCCTTTATAAAGGTATTTGGCGTATTGGTAAATATTGGCCTGGTGGTGTTATTTGTATATTTTATCCCTAAGCATTTTTCAAAGTCGGAAAATTATTTGATTAAATGGTTGTTGCAGCAAAACAGGGTAACGTTATTAGTCCTGGCAAACTTGGCACAGGCTTTTTTTGTATTTCTGTTTTTATATCCTGAATGGAAGCGGTTTCGTTTCAACATCAATATACCTCTTTTAAAAAAAGTACTTCATTACAGCTTGCCCATGATTGTTATTGGTCTTGCCGGAATGGTGAATGAAGTAATGGACCGGCAGATGCTGAAGAGTTTTCTGCCCCATTCAATGGATGAAAATATGCGTATAGTGGGTATTTATTCCGCTAATTATAAAATATCCATTTTTATAACGATGTTTATACAGGCGTTTCGTATGGCTGCAGAACCCTTTTTTTTCCGGCAAAAAAATGCAGCTAATGCCCGGCAAACCTATGCCCGTGTTATGAAATGGTTTGTTATCACACTTTGTATTGCATATCTGTTTACAGGACTTTATCTCCATATATGGCAGCATATGATTGGCAGGGAGTACCGGTCTGGTTTGGGCATTGTACCCATATTGTTAATGGCGAATGTTTTTCTTGGAATTTACTATAATCTTTCGGCCTGGTATAAGTTAACAGACAGAATGTATTGGGGTATTATCATTACCATTTTAGGCGCGGTAATAACTTTAATCGGCAACTACTTATTTATTCCAAAATTTGAAATGTATGCGGGCGCAACGGTAACGATGGTTTGTTACGGCTCAATGGTCGTATTGGCTTATTTGCTGGGTCAGAAATATTACCCGATACCGTATGCATGGAAGAAGCTCATGGCATATATTTTTATAACCGTGATTCTTTTTTGGATCAACAGTGCGGTTAGTTCTTTTATCGGCAACTTCTGGTTAAAAACAATTTCAGCAACCTTTTTTATGGCTGTATTCCTGTATTTCATTGGGCGTGTGGAAAAGAAAGAATTAAAGGCGTTACCGGTTATCGGTAAGTTCATTAGATAAGAATCATCAGTCTTTAGCGGATCGTGCACTGAGGTTGCTTCTGCTTAATGCCGCCTTATTTTTGTCAAAAGCAAATTGATCTCCAACCTTTCCAGCATATTAACCCAACCGATGGGTTCTCCCAAAGGAGCGGAGGAGCAACAGGCCGGGCTGGAAAGCATTTCAGTGCCTGCCTTTGATAGGCCGGTTCCTGCAGTAATGCAGCGTTGATAGCTGCGGCAACCGCCCGAATCAGTCTTCCACCGTTGCCTGTATCACTTTGGAATATGTTGGTGCCGCATCATTTTTATCATATTGAACGATTCGCACATAAACCCGGGAAGCAGTACGCTCCGGTAACTCTTTTTTACTACACGAAATGCCTGCCCCCATCAGTCCTGCACAGCAAATGAACAGGCGCAGGTTCCGGGCCCGTACTTTGAGCGACATTGCGAGCACTATTGCGATAAAAAACAGGGAAGCCGTTGCCGGAACTTCGCTTTGGCTTTTTCCTTCAACGGTATAATGGATGGGCCGGTTGGAAACACCGTCGGGTGCTTTTGAGCGGACTGTTGCCCATTTCACAAACCGGGTTCCGTCAGTGGAAATTTCGATATCAAAGTGATCATTATGCTCCTCCGTTTCTGTTACCCAGCTTACCTTCAGTATATTTCCCGTTATTGTAGCCTGTATAGAGCCAAAACTTACCGCCAATGCTAGCGGAGATATGCCAAAGTTAACCTCCTGAATACCTGTTTCCGGAACAACACCGGTAAACTGCACCACAAAGTCAGTATTGTTATTATGGTTGTTTACATTGGAACCTGCAGCGCTAAGATCCTCTCCGCTATTCCGGTAGCCATCGGGAGCTACTCCGGCAGGATCTGTAACCACGGTTCCGCTGTCCAGTGACTGGCTGCTTACCATCAGGCGGATGTTAAGTGCGGAAAGGTCGCCGTTTACGGGGATGCCGCTGATGGAATACTGTCCGTTCACCAGGGCGCTTTTGCCAACAATTTTACCATTTCCATCCAACAGGTAAACGAACATACCGCTGTCGCCATTGTACCCATTTTCCCCCGGGTCCTGTAAACCGTTGCCGTTTGCATCTTTGAACAAGGTGCCCGAAACGGCTGCATCCTGTACCCTGGCCATATGATCTTCCACTTCGCCTCCTACTCCGGGCCCCGCAGCACTTTCATCCATGCCGGTTGAAGCATCATCGGTCAGCAGGGCCTGGGCCAGGCGAATCCTCATTGGGTAATTGGTAAAGGCAGCAAAAGGTTCCGCAAGGTTTGCAAACTGAATTGTAACCTCCCCGCTGGTGCCGTCTGGAACGGCAGCTGCGTTACTACGTTCTGCCGGCTCAAAAAAGCCATTTTGGTTTATGTCGATCCACCCGGTAAGCGATCCTGCTGTTCCGGAATTGTTTTTAACCGGTACGCGGATCGTTGCACCGCGTGCCCCAACAACAATGGATGACTTATAAGGATTGGGAAGCCCATCCTCATCCGCTTCGTTGTTCTTGTCATCTCCAAAAAGATCCCCGCTGTACAGCTGGCCGGGCTCGTCATCTGCGCGGGTACCGATAACAAAGCCCGGGGCATTCTTCGTTGCCTCAGATATACCGGAAAGTCTTACATTATTTTGAACCGGGGGTGTGCCTCCCGAAAAACTCAGGTCAAGTGAATGGCTTGTAAGGCCATAGCTTTGAGGAGCGTCTCCAAAATCATAAGTAACCAGGAAGCCAATTGCAATCGCCTGGGCCCCGCCGCCTTTCAGTAATACATCGATCTGGTCGGCACCATGTGCAAACCAGATTACTTCCCCGGGCCCTTCCCCTGTAGAGGCCGGGTTGCGCAACAGCACGGTGCGCCCCTGATCACTTACATCCGCCACGGTATTGAACGATGTAGAACGTGCAGAGCCGGTATATGCATTCTGCACCTTGTCAAAAACCTGCCAGGGTGTTGCTGTTCCACCTCCGGAATTACCTGCGGTAAAACGTTCGTATTCCCGGTAGGGGCTTACGGGGCTGCTTCCCAGGGATTCTGCGCCTACTGCCAGCATGCCGGGTATCTTAACAACGGTATTCCCCAGTCTTGCGGTGACTGAAACGCGGAAATTCACAGCCTGTCCGTCTACCGTATTCCGGATGCCCACCACGGAATTGTGTGCGTCTGTCAGGTTATCGTATACCTGCGTAATATTACCGGTTGTATAGTTATAACTGCCGGTATACTGGTTGGCGTTATTGACCGCCTGTGTGAACCAGTTATAACCCGTTTTCATATCATCATAGGCCCATTGACCGGAAACATAAGACTGCAGGTTATTGGTATTCCCATTGATCTTTGTAATTCTAATGGTATAAACAACTCCCTGCGGTGTGGTAACGGTCCTGGTGGTGTTATCCGGTATGCCATCACCCGGACGGCCATCGTTATTCAGGTCCCAGTTTACCCAATAAACACTTTGCATATGATTTCCGTTCCCTCTCTTTGCGGGAGCTGCCCCGGAAAAAGATTGACAATACACAGCAAGGGCTGCTGAACAAACGAGCAAAACCAGGTAAATACGCTTTATCATCGGTTAAAAGGTTTAACATGGTAAACAGCGGAAAGGCTACCACAGGAAGGAATGCGGCGGGTTTTTTGAATCTGCTGTACCTACCAATACTTATAATAATATCGCCATCTATCACTGCCTTTCTGATCACAAAAGATCCTTCATCTGGCCATCATAGAAAAGAAGGTACAATTGCCGAAATAAAAGTAAAGCAGTTAGCTGGCAGGCGGTCTATGTTTTAGTTACTAAAATGATGAATTCTGTTATAAAAATGCTATCTGGAAGCCGCAGTGCCGGAGTGCGGGGCGATAAAGGGATACTCAAAACAGCAAAATGAATACTTTTTGATAGCGCCTTTTTTTTCGGTAAATGCCTGGTGCGGCTATAAAACATCCGTTTTGCGGTTAGCAAAAGCACCTTATTTTTGTCAAAAGCAGTTTTATTTCAGGGTATAACAACATATTGTCCAGCCCCATTGGGTATTTAAAAGGAGTAGGGCCGCAACGGGCCGAGCTGCTGCAAAAGGAGCTGGGTATTTTTACCTTTGGCGACCTGTTGCTCCATTACCCGTTCCGGCATGTGGATAAAACGCGGGTAACGCCTGTTGCGGCGCTGGTACCGGGGGAGGAATATGCCCAGGTGGTGGGGTTGTTGTCTCCGTTTGAACTGATCGGGGAGCGGCGTGCGCGCCGGCTTACCGCCCAGATCCGGGACAAAACAGGTGTACTGGAACTGGTATGGTTTCAAAGTATCGGCCTTATTCAAAAAGTGATCCAGCCGGGACAGGCCTACCTGGTTTATGGAAAAGTTTCCTTTTTTATGGGGAAGCCCCAGATCGTGCATCCCGAAATGGAACCCTGGGACCCCGAAAAGCTAAAAGGAAAAGATTTCCTGGAACCCGTATATCCCTCTACAGAAAAGCTGAAGGCAAAAAACCTTGGGGGGCGGCAGATCGGGAAGCTGACGGCGGCGCTGGTAACACATCTTACTGAACGCGATCTGCCGGAGAACCTGCCGTTGAAAATGCGGGAAGCCCTGCGGCTGATGCCCCGTTTTGATGCCTTTCGCAATATTCACTTTCCGCAAACAACCGCGCTGTACGAGGCGGCGGTGCGCCGGCTGAAGTTTGAAGAGATCTTTTTTGCACAACTGCGGATGAATTTATTGCGGTGGGAACGCCACCGGTTTTCAAAGGGCGTGGTCTTTGGAAAAGTAGGCGAGCTCTTCAACCGCTTTTATAAGGAGTGCCTGCCTTTTGAGCTAACGAATGCACAAAAACGGGTACTAAAAGAGATCCGTATCGATACCGGAAGAGGCAAACAAATGAACCGCCTGTTACAGGGCGATGTGGGCAGCGGTAAAACCATCGTAGCCCTGCTTAACATGCTGCTGGCGGCCGATAACGGGTTTCAGGCGGTACTGATGGCACCCACGGAGATCCTGGCGCGTCAGCATTTCCAGGGCATTAAGGAATTGCTGGAGCCGTTGCCGGTAGAAGTGGCCATTTTAACGGGCACTACCAAGGGAAAAGAGCGCCGGCTGTTACTGGAGCGGCTTGCGGCGGGAGAAATCCATCTCCTTATAGGTACCCATGCGGTGATCGAAGATCCGGTACAGTTTCACAACCTGGGCCTGGTGATCATTGATGAGCAGCACCGCTTTGGCGTGGCACAGCGGGCAAGGCTTTGGGATAAGGCGCCCATACCGCCGCATGTGCTGGTGATGACGGCTACCCCCATTCCCCGTACGCTGGCCATGACGGCCTATGGCGACCTGGATTACAGCGTCATCGACGAATTGCCGCCGGGACGGAAACCGATTCAAACAGTGCACCGGTATGAAAATGACCGCAGCGTGGTGATGGACTTTCTAAAAGCAGAGATCGCCCTCGGCCGGCAGGTATATATTATTTTTCCCCTGATTGAAGAAAGTGAAAAGCTGGATTACGAGAACCTGATGCAGGGCTATGAAGAGATAAAGACCTATTTTCCCGAGCCGCAATACTGGATCAGCATGGTGCATGGAAAAATGCCGGCCCACCAGAAAGATGAAAATATGCGGCGGTTTGTAACGCACGACACCCAGATCATGGTTTCTACCACGGTGATTGAAGTGGGGGTAAACGTACCCAATGCTTCCGTAATGCTGATCGAAAGTTCCGAAAAATTCGGATTATCGCAGCTGCACCAGTTGCGGGGCCGGGTGGGAAGAGGAGCGGAAAAGAGCTATTGCATCCTGCTAACCGGTAAAAAGCTGGGCAATGAAGCCCGCGAGCGGATGAAAATCATGACCTCCACCAACAATGGCTTTGTAATTGCGGAAAAAGACCTGGAGTTGCGCGGCCCGGGAGAAATAGAAGGTACCCGCCAAAGCGGCGCTTTAAGCTTTAAACTAGTAGACATTGTAAATGACCGGGCGATGGTGGATGCGGCAAAGCAACAATGCGAAGCGATCTTAAAGGAAGACCCCGACCTTTCCCTGCCCGAACACGAGGTACTGAAGGATTTCCTGCAATCGCAGAAAGGGAAAACAGCCTGGAGCAAGATTTCTTAGGGCTGTTCACCGTCAGAACTGAGATCTGAAAATCGAGACCACCGCAATCGAAATTGAATTTTGAATGTCAGATGGCTGATTTGGAAGCGCATTACAAACCGGTTACCGGCCCGTAGAAGTCTTAAAATAAGATTTTCAGTCTTTATTGTCTGAATGCTTAACCCTCAGCTCTCAACGCTGTATACTATATCATTTTTTCCTTTCCCAAATTTCCCCGAATTTTACGCCTCCTAAATTTATAGACTGTTCGTAAAAAAGACTAATGGCAGACAAAAAGATCACGGCGGAGCATATTGAAGCTTTTAAGCAGATTGTGGGCGCCGCTCATGTAATCATAGATGCAGAATCACTGGAATTTTATTCGCACGACGAAACGGAAACGCTTCATTTTGTACCCGAAGTGGTGGTAAAGCCCGGAAGTACGGAAGAAGTGTCGGAATTGTTTAAGATCTGTAACCGGGACCGGATCCCTGTTACCCCGCGCGGCGGCGGTACGGGGTTGAGCGGTGGCGCCCTGGCACATCTGGGCGGCGTAGTGCTTTCTACAGAGCGGCTGAACCGGATCCTGGACATCGACGAACGGAACCTGCAGGTGACCACAGAGCCCGGGGTCATCACGGAAGTACTGCAAAATGCCGTAAAAGAAAAAGGATTGTTTTACCCACCGGATCCCAGCAGCCGGGGCACCTGTTTTATAGGGGGAAATATTGCAGAGAACAGCGGCGGTCCCAAGGCGGTTAAATACGGGGTGGTAAAAGACTATGTATTGAACCTGGAGGCGGTGTTGCCCACCGGGGAAATCATCTGGACAGGCGCCAATGTATTGAAGAATGCCACCGGCTACAACCTTACACAACTGCTGGTAGGCAGTGAGGGCACGCTGGCCCTGGTTACGAAAATCGTATTGAAACTGATTCCCCTGCCAAAATATGACCTGCTGATGCTGGCACCCTTTGCCTCCCTTGAAAAAGCAAGCGAGGCTGTAAGTGCTATTTTCAGGGCAGGCTTTAACCCCAGCGCACTGGAACTGGTAGAGATCGATGCATTAAAGATCGTGAGCCAGATGGTAGACAGCTATGTGGTACCGGTAAACGATGATATTGCGGCGCACCTGGTGGTGGAAGTGGATGGCAATAACCTGGATGTACTGATGCAGGAAATGGAACAGATCGCACTATTGCTGGAGCAATATGAGGCCGGCGAACTTTTCTTTGCCGATGATGCCCAGCAAAAAGAAGAGTTGTGGAAACTGCGCAGAAGAACTGCGGAGGCGGTAAAATCTTCGGGGTATACCATTGAGGAAGATACCGTGGTACCCCGTGCGGAACTGCCCAAACTGATCAAAGGGGTAAAGGAACTGGGCCGCAAATACAATTTTCATGCGGTTTGTTACGGACATGCCGGCGATGGAAACCTGCACGTACGCATCAAAAAGGAAGGCAATAAGAACAGCCTTAATGACCCGGAAATGAATGCCATACTGCGGGAATTGTTTAAATTGGTAAAAAGTTTGGGCGGTACCATCAGCGGCGAACATGGCATCGGGCTGATCCAGAAAACCTATATGGATATTGTATTTGAACAACGCCAGCTCCAGGTTATGCGCGACATTAAGAAGGCTTTTGATCCTAACAATATTTTAAACGCCGGGAAGATATTTGATGCCGAAGCATCTATATAAAAACAAGGCGATCGTACATAAAACCGTTGAATATGAAAAGAATGATTGGTATGGCCTGTATGCTTGGCACGGCGCTGTTGCTCACCATTGCATCGCATGCACAACAGGATGACCCGGTTGAGGTAAAAAATGCCAATAAGGAGCAACCTTTTGAGGAAAAAGGATTTAAAAAGGAAAACCTGTTTACCGGTGGCGGCGTAACGGCCTCTTTTTATTCGGGGGGCAGTGTGCTGGGCGCAAGCCCGGTGATCGGCTATAAATTCAACGATTATTTCGATGGTGGTATTGTACTGAACTATGTGTACAACGGTGCCCGGGATATATGGGCGGGTAATGACAAGCTGCGGCAGCATGTATGGGGACCGGGTGCATTCCTGAGGGCTTATCCCGTCAGCTTTTTATTTCTTCAGGCACAGTTTGAGCAGAATTTTACCAATGAGCGGTATACGACTTCCGGAAGCAGCTCTGTGCCTTCCTATAAGATCAATACCAGTGCACCTTCCCTGTTGCTGGGCGGTGGTTATTCTACCGGCCGTGTAAAAGGAGGCACCACCTTTTTTTACATTTCCGTGCTGGCCGATGTATTAAAAAACTGGAACAGTCCTTATGTGGATAAACGGTATGATGATTACGGAAACAAAAAGCCGGTGATCATCCCGGTGATCCGTGCGGGAGTGAATGTAGGCTTGTTCCAGGGCCGGTACGGACGGTATTAAACGCGGGAAAGAATAACTGCTGTATTTTCAAAGGGGAACGCCCTGTATAATATTGCAGAGCCATAGCGCTTCAGGCCTTGTTTGTGTGTGATCTGCCGTAAAGGTTGAACCCGGTTATGGATGTTCTCATTAGAACCGAACCGGCTAATAAGATGCTGAATCCGCTATTTGGCCATGTCAATTGAAAGCCGGTGGCAGCACGTAAAAGCATGAACCTGTTGCCGCGCTATCCCGTTACGGAAAACGGGTTATTCTTCTTTCCGGTGTTCATTGTCGCCGGTATACATATTTTCCAGCCGGTGTTCTTCTGCTGATTTTGCCACCACCGGATCCTGGTGCAGGTTCTGGATGGAATCCTTGTTTTCAACTTCTACATGCTCTACCCAAACAGCGTATTGACTGGGATAAATATTCATGCCGTTGTGAATGGCGTATACCCGGGTAAAAACGGCGCCTACATAAAGGATAATGGCCGAATAATAAACCCAAAGTAAAATAATAATTACGGAGCCGGCAGCACCGTAGGCCGATGACATTTTGTTGTGCCCCAGGTAATAGCTGATCAGGAATTTGCCACCCATAAAAAGCAGTGTGGTAGCAAAGGCGCCGGCTCTTACCGCACGCCATTTTATTTTTGCGTCTGGCAGCACCTTAAAGATCATCCCAAATAAAACGGAGGTGATGAGAAAGGTAATGGCCAGGTTGGAGATATAAGCAATCACCCGCTGCGAGTCGGGAATAATACGTGTAAGCTGGTTGGTGAGCAGCTCCATCAGCCCGTTGATCATGAGAGATACCAGCAACAGGAAGCCCAGTGTAACGACCACCGAAAAAGACATCAGGCGGTCTAACAACAATTTTAGCCATCCCTTGCCTTTTTTGGGACGGGCTTTTAACCGCCAGATCATATTGATAGAATCCTGGATCTCTGCAAAAACCCCGGTGGCGCCAAATACCAGCGTAAGGATACCGATCACTTTTGCAAAAGCTTTATTGGGAAAACGGGCTGCATTGTCAATGGTTTGCCAGATCTGGTCTGCATAGGAAGTACCAATAAACCCTTCGATCTGTTTGTGCAGACTGTTTTTTACATCGGCATGGGCACCGTGATTGAGCAAGGTATCTGCAAAAAAACTATCGCCGATCCAGATGATCACAATCAGCAATCCCGGCAGTGAGAAAATGGTATAATAAGCCAGGGCCGCACTAAGTTTAAAGACGCGGTTGGTAAACGTTTCTTCAAGCGTTTGCTTAATCACCGTCCAGGTCCGTTTTAGCGCCATGCACTACAATTTTTTATTATTCAAATGTCTGTCGGCATCCCGGATATGCTTCTTTTCAAAATTCTTTTCCAGCGCCTTTGTCAGGTCTGTTCCGGTTTGGTTGGCCAGGCAGATCAATACCCATAATACATCCGCCATTTCATCGGCCATCAGCTCACGGGCATTCTTTTCGTCTTCCGGTTTCCGGTACGACTGGTCGCCATAAATACGGGCCATATGACGCGAGAGCTCTCCGAGTTCTTCGGTAAGAATGGCCATGTTGGTAAGTTCACTGAAATACCGGACACCTACGGTTTTGATCCAATGATCTACGGTGCGTTGCGCTTCGTCTATTGTCATGTGTTTGATGCTTTTTTATTCTTTATTTTTTGAGTCGATGATGATCGTAACCGGTCCGTCATTTACCAGCCGTACTTTCATATCGGCTCCAAAAACACCGGTTTGTATCTTTTGCCCCAGGTCCTGTTCCAGTTGCTGGATCATTTTTTCATACAGGGGGATGGCTACGTCCGGTTTACTGGCCTTAATATAAGAAGGCCGGTTTCCTTTTTTTGTAGAGGCATGCAACGTGAACTGGCTTACCAGCAACAATGCGCCGTTTACATCTTTTACGCACCGGTTCATTACACCGCTTTCATCATCAAAGATCCGCAGCTGGATTATTTTCTGGCTGAGCCAGCGAATATCTTCTTCCGTATCGGCATCTTCAATACCCAGCAAAATCAACAGCCCTTTTTCAATTGCTGAAAAAATAATGCCATCAATCATTACGCTGGCTTCGGATACACGCTGAATAACTATTTTCATAATTTGCTTCCTTGTTCAAAAATAGGGATACCGGGAGGAATGCCGGACAATTTGCGAAAAGGAGTATAAATTTTGTTAGATACGCTCCGGTTATCGTGGCAAATGCTCCAACGCATTTTGTCGCCGGCTGTTGCAATGTGTGAAAACAGGTGTTCCAATGGGGGCTGATCATTTTAACATTTCATTCAAATCAGGCTGATTCCATATTATGAATTAGTTTTACGCCCGATATGGACCCGAAGATAGATGTTTCAAAGGAATTGTTGTTTCAAACAACCCGCAGTGGCGGTAAGGGCGGACAAAATGTAAATAAGGTGGAAACCGCTGTGATTGCCTCGTTTCAGGTACAAGGCTCGGCCTTGCTTTCGGATGCGCAGAAAGCGGTATTGATGGAAAAGCTGGGTAACCGGATTCAGTCGGAAGGATATTTGCAGGTCAAATCCCAGCAATACCGCACCCAGCTGGAAAATAAGGCGGATGCCATTCAAAAGATCAATGCATTGATCGCTGCTGCGCTTCATAAAAAGAAGGCGCGAATCGCTACAAAGATTTCAAAGGCCGCGGTGGCCCGGCGGATTGATAAGAAGAAGCGGAAAGGCGAAATCAAATCCAGCCGCCGCAGCATACGGCGCGATGACTGGTAGTGGTGGCGGTTTAGGTTGCCACAGAAACACAGAGGCACTGAAATTTAGGCTATAAGAACTCTGACGAGGCGTCGGCATCCAGCAACATCAGCTCCCCGCGGAAAGTATAAGAACATTCAGTGTTTCAGTGCCTCAGTGGCTTTAATTCAGGTAGCCACAGAAACACAGAGGCACAGAAATTTAGGCTGTAGGAGCCCTGACGAGGCATCGGCATCCAGAAACATCAGCTCCCGCGGAAAGTATAAAAGCACTCAGTGTTTCAGCGCCTCAGTGGCTTGAATTCAGGTAGCCACAGAAACACAGAGGCACTGAAATTTAGGCTATAAGAACCCTGACGAGGCGTCGGCATCCAGCAACATCAGCTCCCGCTGAAAGTATAAGAGCATCCAGTGTTTCAGCGCCTCAGTGGCTTTGATTCAGGCTGCCACAGAAACACAGAGGCACAGAAATTTGGGCTATCGGAACCCTGACGAGGCGTCGGCATCCAGAACCGCCAGCTCCCGCGGAAAGTATAAGGCATTCAGTGTTTCAGCGCCTCAGTGGCTTTAATTCAGGTAGCCACAGAAACACAGAGGCACTGAAATTTAGGCTGTAGGAACCCTGAGGAGGCGTCGGCATCCAGAAACATCAACTCCCGCGAAAGTATAAAAGCATTCAGTGTTTCAGCGCCTCAGTGGCCTTGAATGTAGCATGCCCCAGTGTCCTCAATTAATCTTCTTTTTCATACCTGCAACTTCCTGCTGAAGGTCGGCAACAATATTTACCAGCTGGCCCACATTCCAGCTTTGCATGGTATTCGTTTTTGAAATGATGAACTGGGCTTCCCACATTTCCAGTACATCTTCCGAGCTGATGGAATAAGGCTGAAACGTAGGATTGTCGCTCATCAGCATTAATTTGCTTTTGGTTTTCCCGCTCTTCTGAATGCGTTTGTAAACAATACCGTCGTTCTTGGATACTACGATACAGGCGGTATTGTTTTTTACATGATCCATGGCCTCTACCTTTTCACCTACGATAATTGACCCGCTGGGGGTTGGCAGCATCGAGTCCCCCGAGATCTCGAAGGCCCGGTAATTGCCGCCGGCAACCATCGGAAGCGTAAACGTGTTCAGTTCATCAATAAATTCATGATCTGCATAACCATTCAGGTAGCCTGCAGCGGCCTTTACAGGAACAAAGGGGATCTTTGCAGCGGTGTCGGAGAGCTTAAGAGCGCGTCTTTTGGCCAGGTAATTATCGGTATGTTCACTCAGGTCCTTGCGTAAAATTTCGTCAAGTGTTAACTTAAACAGGTCACAAACGGTTTCCAGTACTTCCAGCCGTGGTTCGGCACGTCCTTCTTCATAAGCACCCAGCAGGGAACGTTTGATGTTTAGTTTGCTGGCGAACTCATCCTGTGTTAAACCTCTGAGCTTCCTCAGGTATTTCAGATTTTTGTTGGCAACTGACATGACTAATAATTTTAGTGCAAATTACTAAATAATTTAACAATGTGGAAAAAAATTTTTAGCAGGAACCCGTCCTGAAATTATTCTTTTTTCCGGCATTGCCGTTATCTTTGAGTGCACACATGTTAATCTGTTATCATCAAAATGCCCTATGTTCCTTTTGCCGATCATCATTATTGCCGTTACTACCGGGCTGCTTGTTTTTCTGCTGCTGAGCCGGGGCGATAAGACCGTACACCAGAAAGAAGACCGGGAAAAAGCCGGCGCCGAACTGGCGGCCGCCCGGTCCGCATACGAACAGATAGAAACCCGCCTATTTGATATTATTGAAAATAAGATCGACCGGAAGTATACGCGGGAGATCCGGGAAGGCGAAGTTACCGTTGGGATGCCCGCTGAATTTTTGCTAATGTCCTGGGGGCATCCGGCTGAAATAAAAGTGCAGGCCGGCGAAGAAACCTGGATCTATCCGCAGGAAAAAAACGCGGCGGCGCAAACCGGTGTTACCGAAGTACAGATCCTTAATAAAAAAGTACAGAGCTGGAAAGATAACTGATATGGCAGGAACATTAAAGAACTATTATGAAACCCTGGGTGTGTCGCGCTCTGCTACAGATGAGCAGATAAAAACGGCATACCGGAAACTGATCCTTAAATTTCATCCGGATAAAAATGTAGGGGATGTTTATTTTGAAGACTGGTCAAAAAAGATCATAGAGGCCTTTGAAGTATTGAGCGACCCTCAGCTGCGCGGGGAATATGACCAGGTATATGATGAACACCGGCGTGCTGCAAAAAAAAATTTCGAGGAAGCACCTTCCCGGCCGGAACCGGAGCCGCAGCCATCCCCGGTAACCCCGGACCATGAACCCGGAGCGGTTCCCCCCGAGCCTGCTGTTTCGGAAGCCGCAGCGGAGGAACCGGTTATTGCGGAAGATCCGCACGCGGGAGTGCTGGAGCGCATCCGGGCCGAATTACCGGATTATATTACGGCCAAACAGGAATACCTGAGAGCGGAAAAAACATACCGGCAGCTGGGAACGGCCGGAACGGGTAAAAAGCAACGCTACCGGCTTCCGCTGATGATCCTTTGCGTGCTCGTCATTGCTGCATCGGTAGTATGGCTTGCCCAAATACCGGCAACGGAGAAAGTAGCGGCCATTCCCGAAGGCACGGTAACCCCTGCTTCCGGAAAATTCATCGTTGCGGCAGACAGGGCGTATTTTTATAAAGATCCACAGAACCAGGTGCGGACCGATGAGTACCTGACCCGGGGCAACAAGATCCAGGTCTCCAAGCGGTACAGAAATTTTTATTACGCTGTTTTTCAAAGTATTGCCAACCCCGATTATAAACTTACGGGCTGGATTAAAGAGGAGGATCTTCAGCAATATGGCGAATAGTTATCATATATGGAGGGCCAAAAAGATGCGATTACCAAAAACAGGCGATTTTTTTAAAAACTCCGGGCAAAACTGGGAAAATCTGGAAAAAAAAATAATATTTGCCTTAGGAGAGGAAACTCTGCCGCGTGTTTACCTATCAAGAAAATATCTTTTGAGCCTGGCAAATCGCATGATTCTAAATCACAACGTTACGTACGAACCATTTTGATGTCGGGCATGCTGTATCCGTATTATAAACTTCCATTGGAATTGGAAAAAATAGTGAGCAAGAAGGAAATAAAAAAATGCTCGCTAAAAGAATCTATTGCGCATCACTTACACCTGATGCTGACCACGGCATTTGGCGAACTGCAAAGCGATGCGCAGTTTGGAAACGAATTATGGGATGAAGATTTTGACAATGTGTCTTACCGGAATAAGCAAAAGGAAAAAATATTGCTTTCCCTGGGGAAAACCATTGCCCGTTTTGAAAAGCGGATCGAAAAGGTAAAGATCGAAATGCGGGTGCAGCAGGAAGAAAATGTTTCCGGCCGCACCGATCCGGGCATCAAAAGGAAGCTGGAATTTACCATTAACGCAGTAATATCGGCTACCAACGAACCCATTATCTACCGGGATGGCTTTTTTATCAGTCCGCTGGCATATAACTAAACATACACAATGAACGAAAGCAGGGAACATATCCGGAACAGGATGCTGCAAAACGCGGCAAGGATCTGGGGATACCCCGAAACCGAGGAAGCATCTAATTTTGATCCGCTGGTAGGCCTGTTGTTGTCGGTAAATGCGGCAGAGCTGGAGCGGCTTTCGAACGAGATCTATCACTCCCGCAACCGGGTGATGGATCGCATCGTACAGCTGCTGGCACCGGATGTTTTAACCGGCCCCCGGCTGGCTTCTGCCGTGTTAAACGCAAACAGCCTGGAAGATGTAGCCACCTTATCGGTAAAAGAACAATTTTATACCACCCAGCATATACGGCAGAGCAGCGGCGAAGCGCCCAAAAGCACCGATATCTTTTTTACGCCTACGGACGCATTTATCATCAATAAATCGCGCGTGCGCTATGCCGCCACCGGAAACAAGCTGTACCGTTACCCCGGAGGCGTTACCAAAGAACTTGTAGGACTGGGGGAGCAGCAGCAGAGGTTGCCGTCCTCCACGCTCTGGATTGCGATGGATCACAAAGAACTGGATCTGAACCATACGCAGTTTTACTTCCAGTACCGCAGCGAGGTGAACAAAGCTGTATTTTTTAATCAGCTGAAAAGCGCCGGATGGCAGATCGGAGACCGGGCGGTACATACGCAAAAGGGGTATAATGTGCAAGCCAACCGCAACCCTGACTGGTATGCAGCACAGCTGATCCAGCAGGAGGCGAGCGCTACCTCCCGGTATATCAGGCTGGTAAACGAATTATATGAAGAGGCTTTTGTAAGTATTAAAGATCCGGCCGTACAACAATATGCGGCCGCACAAAAAGAATTACCGGGGGCGTTGAAAGCGGTATTTGGCAACGATACCCTGCAGGCCATTCACGAGCCCTTGTGCTGGATCTGCATCACCTTCCCCGAAAACATCACCAGCACGATGCTGGAAGATGTAAGCGTGTTTGCCAACTGCTTTCCCGTGGTAAACCGGAAGTTGCATGAAATTACTTACCGGATCCAGGAAATGATCAATGTGATCCCCCTGCTTACGGATGCGGACCAGTTTTACGACCTGGCAGAGATCACCGATGAAACCGGGCGTTTCCTGCATAACCGTCAAAACTCCGAAGAAGCCCACGAAAAACTCAATATCCTGCTGCGCAACGGGGGTGCCGGCCGCTTTGATGAACGCGATGCAACGGTGGTAGTAGAAAACCTTGTACAGCTGCTGCGGGATGAAAGCGCGGCTTTTGCAAAGCTGGGTAAGGATCTTATTTCCCAGGAGCTTAAAAGTTTGCAGCAATCCATTGCAAAAATTGAGCAGCTGGTAGGCAATACAAGCACCAACCAATCCGCATACACACCCTACCTGATGGTACGCAATCCCCGGCAAACCAGCTCAAAATTTTTATACATTCAATACTGGAGTACCAACGGGTATGCGGCAAATGGCCTGCGCCCCGGCACCCGCCTGCATCCATACCGGACCGGATCGGTGAATCATGCGTCTGTTTTTTTGCTCACCAACACGCAGAATGGTAAAAACCGGCTGAGCCAGTCGGATGCGGTGGTGGCCTATAAGTATGCCCTGCTGTCGAAGGACCGTATCATGAGCCGGAACGATATCGCCTTGTACTGCCGGCATTTCCTGGGCGCGATGGTGGAGGCTGTAACAGTAGACAAAGGTTTTATGATCTCTGCAGAAACAACAAAGGGCTTTATGAAAACAATTGATGTAACCATCGCCGTACAGCGGAAAGCCTTTATTGAGGCCCAGGAAAAAGGCGAAGTAGCCCAGTGGGAAAAAGAACTGGCCCTGCAGCTGGCCGAACGTTCGATGGCATTCATCCCTTACCGGGTATTTATCAGGGAAGCATCCGGCATTTAATATGAAGAGCGAAGACACTATACGATACCTTTCAGCATGGTTACAGCAGCGCGATGCGGATGTAAAGGCCGAAGTGTTGCTGAACCATGCGATGGAGAACGGCTTTCCGGAACACGGGTATGTGACCCATAACAACGGCTATTTCTACCGGGAATTTGTAAAGGATATCTACCGCGCCAGCGTGATCGAGGACGACTGGTACCGCACGTTCCTGGAGATCGGTTTATCCCGTGCCGGTTTTTACGATATGCTTCCGGAGGCTTTGTTTCACCAGCCCGAAACCTCTGAATTCAGGCAACAGGCCGGGGTGGCTGAAATGATCGACCGGTATAAAAAGAACTTAACAAAGGAGCAGGAGATCCGCAAATTTTTTCAGCCGTTTGAGCATGAATTTTTTTACCAGCAACGGATGCTCGAGAAAGAGGAGATCAGTTTGCTGGACATTTTAAAAAGCCAGATCCTCACTAAATATTTCCTTCATTTCTGGGGATTGCCGGCTTCTTTTAAAGTACACGAAGCGGCTTCATTTTTGCTGTTACTGCCGTATGCACACCAAATCAGCGGCAACCTTCCCATTATGGAGTCCTGTTTGAAAACATTATTGAATGAACCGGTACAAATCGTCCGTAAGGAACCGGAACTGATACAGGTGGCCGAAAACGAAGGGCTGGGCAGCGGAACGGGATTGGGCGCGCAGGCATTGGGCGACTATATGGTTTGCGGATCAGAGTTTATGGAGGATTATCCGGTGCTGTTGTACAAAATAGGGCCGCTGGAAAATGGCAAGGTCAGCGACTTTATCAACAACAAAGAAAAGGACCTGCTGATAAAAACCTTTAATGATTATTTTGCTCCGGTGGAGGCAGATATTGAAATAGAAATTATTGTAACACAGCAAACGGAAGGAATGTCCTTTGATGCGGAAAGTGAAGTGATCCTGGGGTATTCTTCTATTATATAAACGGTTTTTTAATTTAGGAACAACAGAGAGAAAGCAATGGAAAACTGGTTTTCACCATCATTAAAATCGGCGCTGCCCTACCTGGGGATCAGCTTTATCAGCATGTCGGTGATCATGGGATTGATTGTTTCAAAAATCAGGGGCAGCTTTAAGCCGTTTACAAAACCTACGGTATATTATATTCTTTTATACGCGGCCGGGTTTGCAATCATTGGGCTATTGGCCTGGTTCCGGTTTCTGGAAAGCAATACGCAGCAATTTCTTTTTTTCCAGTTCTTCTTTTTATGGCTGGGCATCCTGCATGTTTATACACTTACCACCCGGCTGAAATGGGTGAATGAAAAAACGTACTGGGCCGAAATTTTTCTTACCCTGGCGATCCTGTTTCTTGGCGGGCTTTGCTTTATGATGACGTACCGGCTGTTCCGGAAAGATTATATGGACCTGACCATGGCCACCGCTGCCGTGATCTTTTTTATCCCGTTGATCGTGTATTATACCTATAAGCAGGCCGTTGCCATACCGTTTAAAATTTTGAAACAATGGCATTATCCGGCCCATATGGAAATAGCAGAAGTAGATGAAAAGAAACTCAGGAACCTGTTGGTGATCAGCTTCGAGTTTCATAAAAAAGGTACCGATAAACATTTTACGAATTTCAGGGCCAAAGCACCCGTTGATATGGAGTTCGGCGAGCTTTTTTATTATTTCATCAACGATTATAATGAACGGCATCCGAGTGCCAGCATTGCTTATATCAATGAAAAAGGCGTGCCTTCCGGCTGGATCTTTTTCAAAAAACCGAGATGGTATACCCTGTTTACAAAATACATCGATCCGGAACGTACCATCTTTATTAATAAAATAAAAGAGAACGATATTATTATTTGCTCCAGGGTTTCCTGATAAAACATGAACACATGAACCGCATGCAAGAATATAAACCTGTTAACTGGGTCAATGGAATGAAGATCAACAAAAATCATTTCATTGCTCAACACAATGCTGCCGTATTTCAGCAGGCGATGAGTAATACGGTATTCCTGAATGATCATAACTACGGTCTGTTGCCCATCAGTGCGGCAACCGAGCCTCCCCGGATCTGGGTAAGTGTGGATAATATGCAGCACGTGAATGTGCGCATTCTTTCCTGTACCGCTGTTACCAGGGGCGGGTATGTGATCCGCCTGAATGCCGATTCGGCAGATAATACCAGCCAGCTGAGTGCCCGCATCCCGGGGCTGAGCGTTCCTTTCAGCGAGCTGCAGGGGAAGTCCGATGCGTTTTATGTGGTCCTTTCACTGGATCCGTATAACCCGGTACCCTCCGGTGCGGCGAACCCTGAGGAGCAGCCCATACGGCTGCCCTTTACAGAGCCGGCCTATACGGTGTCGCTGCTTCCGGTGGCTGACACTTCGCTCAATACGCTGGGGGCATTCCAGCTGCCGGTAGGAAAAGTGGTCATCCGGGATCAGTCTGTTTCGCTGGAGGAGGACTACCTCCCGCCCTGTACAGCTGTAAACAGCCACGAAAGCCTGATTCAGCATCACGCGGAAACGGAGCAATTCTTTGGCCGGATGGAATTGAATGCCTTACAGATCCTGCAGAAGATCCTGCAGAAAAACCAGCAGAATGAACTCATCGAACCCGTGCGCAAATTGAGCGAGCAGGTGTTGTTTTATATTTCCCAGGTATACGGAGGATACCGGCATGATGTATTGTACGGCTCGCCGGTACACCTGGTATCTGCAGTTTCCGGGTTGGCCCGCACCATTAAAAATGCCATTGATATTTATGTGGGATCGGCAAAAGAAGAGATGATCAATTATTTTACAGAGTGGTGCAATGTAAACCAGGGTGCGCTGGAAGATGAAATCACCGGTATCACGAATTACCGGTACGATCACCTGAACATCCGCGAAGGAATCGAGAAGAATATAAAATTCTGTGCACTGATCCTGCAGCTGTTTACCAACCTTGCCGGGCTGGATTATATCGGTAAGAAAAAGGAAACAGGAATTTTTGTAAAAGAGAAGCTGATCGTTCCAGAAGAAGAAGTACAGGCAAGAAAGCGTGGGTTTTTCCTGGCAGACTGATCCTTTTATCACATTTAACCGGAATTTAAAACAGAAGAAAAATGTCGCAGATCGTCATCAACGCAAAAGAGCGCCAGCAGGCATTCTGGAAATTTTTATTGTTATTCATACTGGCGGTAGGCCTGGTGTTACTGGCCTTTTATTTTGATACCCTGGTGCCCACAAAGGACAACCGGGTGATGCGGCAGCAGCTAAACAATTTTAAATTGCAGGAAGCTGCCCAGGACCGCTTTGTACAAGCCATGGACGAAACCAAGGTGCTGATCGATTCGCTCCGGAAACCCGGGTCGCAAAAGGCGTATCTGAACTCGCTGATCATGGAAAAGATCCGGACGCTGAACAACCTGCAATATAAAGACAGCAGTATGTACTCCCGGTTAAATACCAATGTGATCGATGTGTTTCAACGGTACCTGGAGGCAACCAACAAGATCACGGATATTGGCGATATGCCCACAGAGGTGGAAAAGCTGAAAGCAGATAATGCACAACTCAGCAGGGATCTTACGGAGTGCCGGACCCAGATGAATAATTTATTGACCACGCCCCGTTAGGCGCGGTCTGTTCTTTGACTTATTTTTTTGCTACCCGCTTCGATTTGTTTACAATAAGCCGGCCGGAGGCTACATAGCGTGCCGCCCAATAGGGTTTGCGGAGGCTTTCAATGGTAACACCACGGGAGGCGGAGTTTACGAAGCGGCCATTGCCCAGGTACAATCCAACATGGGTGATGGGGTTGCCGGGAATGGTTTTGAAAAAGATCAGGTCTCCTTCTGCCAGCGATTCCCAGCGCGCAAAGCGTTCCACATTATCCGTAAAGTACTGCTGGTAGGATGTGCGGGGGATATAGATATCGTACACTTCTGCCAGCAGGCGTTGCATCAGTGCAGAGCAGTCGATGCCTCTTTTGGTAGTGCCGCCCCACTGGTAGGGGGTGTTGAGCCATTCATCAATAAACCGGTAAAGCCGGAGGTTGTTGATACTGTCTGCAGGTACCTGTAAATATTGCGCATACTTGCTTTTTAACAGCGAGTCGGACCGCGACAGGGCGCGTTTATTGGCCGTACTGGTCATAACCGCGGTACCTGCGCTGTCTTTATAAGCCGGGTTGTTAATGTACAGGGAGGTGCTGTAATCCGGAGTTGCCGGTTTTTTAAAAAGGGTGCAGGCCGGAAGGCTTAAAGTGATTAACAAGGCGCTGAATATTTTTCCTGATAACATGTAGCAAAATTAAGTTTTAAACTAAAAACCGTTTGTAAAAAAACTATTGAACATCGCAAAACCATCTTTATGCAGAAAAAACAATTTATGGTTTTTCGTTTGGATGATAATGTGATCATCACACTCCTGGCTGTTTGCATCCTGGCCTCACTGGCATTTGTGGTGCGGTTTAAAAATTATAAACCCTGTTCGGAGTTTTCGATCAAAACCGTGGGCTCCAGCCTGCGGGTGGGCACCATTGTACGCTTTGAAACGGATGTGCGCAACTTTAAGCAGCTGCAATGGGATTTTGGAGATAACCAGCAGAGCGTTACCGAAGTGGCATCGGCAATGCACTCCTTTGACGCTCCGGGAAATTATACCATCATGCTGGTGGCGGATGGCAAATGTTCGGAATACAAGACCATTACAGTGTATGAAGCGCCGGAGATCATTGATTCCTCCCTGGTTGCTAAAGTGGTAATGCCCGCTACGGCAACAGTGGATGTGCCGGTGCTTTTTACCGATACATCAGCAAGGGCCACCTCCTGGGAATGGCGGTTTGGAGAAACCGCCAATGTAGATGGCACGCTCCGGAATCAATACTATACCTATAAAACACCGGGCTGGAAAACCATTTCAGTAGTGATCAATGGAAATATGAAAACACCGCTGGTGCGGAAGATATTTGTAAATCCTAAAGCTGCCGAAGCACCCAAGGTGGCAGGAACGCCCGGACCCGTGATCCGCCCCCGGGTAAACGACGATCCGCACACGGCCCCGCTGCCCGAACAACTGAATCCTGCGCCCCAGCAACAACAGCAGCAGCAGCCCCAGGCGCCGGAGCCAACGGTGATGTATCCGGATGTGGCAGCGGCCGATTTTAACCAGATGCTCCGGAATTCTGCAGGCGGAAAACGGCCGATTTCCACCTTTAGTAAATACTTTTGTGAAGGAAATCTGAATACAACGGTTATTCTGAACGGAAAAGCAACTACCTTTCAGCAGTTTTTCGAAAAGGTAGCCGCGGTAAAAAAAGGCGATAAACTGTCATTAACGACCACACTGTATAAAAGCAAGCAGAACAATTGCGTAAATAAAATCGACATAATCGGGAAGGTGAAAACGGGAATGCTGGGGATGTCCTGGAGAGATCTTTAATCAATCACTAATTAACAGACCAAAATGCAATTCTCAAAAACGCTCGAAAAAGCCATGCATATTGCAAAAGCGATTGCCCGGGAAAATATGCACGGCAGCTATGCATCTGCCCACCTGCTAAAAGCCTTACTACACAAAGATGTGGAGCTGGAACCCTTATTGGTGCAGGCGGATATGGACGTGTATTACCTGGCGGACTGGGCCGATGTGCGCATAGAAGCGCTGCCAAAATCTACGGCGCTGAAGGACGAAATTCCGGCTGCCGGTGATATCGCCACGGTACTGGATGATGCCGACCGCATCCGTTTACAAACAGGCGATGATGAGATTGCACCGGTTCATGTACTGGCGTCCATCAGCACTCCGGGTATTGTCTTTTCCTTCGACCAGCTAAAAACATTCCCGGCGCAGCGGCAACAGCTTATTGACCTGTCGTCTGTTTCTGCTGAAGGCGCCCGGTTACTCAACGAAGTAAAAAATGCCACGCAAAGCGCGGCCGCGCCGGGTACCGGAGGCGGCAAACAGGCTTTGCAAAAATATACGATCGATAAAACCCTGATGGCTGCCGAAGGAAAGCTGGATCCCATTATCGGAAGGGAACAGGAAATACGGATGATGGCGGAGATCCTGAGCCGGCGTACCAAGCCCAACGTATTGCTGATTGGTGAGCCGGGTGTGGGTAAAACCGCACTGGTAGACGGGTTTGCCATTGCCATTCAGCAGGGACAGGTACCCGCCTTCCTGAAAAATGCCCGGGTGTTTGAACTGAATAACGGGGCCATGGCGGCGGGTGCATCCTATAAAGGAGAAACCGAGGAGCGGCTGAAATCGGTGCTCAATGAGATCAAACAATTTGAAAAAGGCATCCTGTTCATTGATGAGATTCATGTACTACTCGACAAGAACGGACCCTTTTCGGGTGCGGCCAACCTGCTGAAACCAGAGCTGGCCAAGGGCTCCATTACCATTGTAGGGGCTACTACCATTGACGAATACCGGAAGCATTTTGAGCGGGATGAGGCGTTTGCCCGGCGGTTTGAAACGCTGACGGTTGAGGAGCCCGGTGCCGTGGCGGCGTTCCGGATGATGAAGATTGTGATGCCGCTTTATGAAACCCACCATAAAATTGCGGCACCGGATGAAACCCTGCACGAATCCATCCGCCTGGCCAAACGGTATATTAAGGACCGCCGCCTGCCCGATGCTGCCATCGATCTTGCAGACCGCTCCATGGCAGCATTGCGCCTGGTAAAAGATACCGGAGCAACACTGCTGGAGAGCCGGAAAGCGGAATATGAAGCGCTGAAGAATAATACAGAAACCCCAACAGCACTAACCGAATATCAGTGGCATTACCAGCAGTTAAAAAGCGGGATGAGCCCGGTAATCTGGAGCGCGGTTCCTACATCGGAAGACCCGATGCAGATGAAGACCTCAGACGAGGTGGTGAAATACCTGGATGCGGTTTATGAAACCTTGAAACCCCTGGTGGAAAAGGATCGTACGGCGCTGGATAAAAACGATGTGATTTCCATTGTGGCGGATAAAACCGGCATTCCACTGGGTAAGATACAGGCACAGGAAAAGGAACGCCTGCTGAACATTGAAGAGATCCTGCAGCAGCGGGTGGTAGGGCAGGATCATGCCGTTAAGATCATCAGCGAATCCATTTTAGAGTCCCGCTCGGGTTTGGGAAAGCCCGGTCAGCCCATCGGGTGCTTTTTCTTTTTAGGCCCTACCGGTACCGGCAAAACCGAACTGGCAAAATCGCTGGCTGATTTCCTGTTCCAGGATGAAACCAATATCATCCGGTTCGATATGTCGGAGTTTAAAGAAGAGCACTCCGCGGCGTTGTTATATGGTGCCCCTCCCGGTTATGTAGGGTATGAAGAGGGTGGCCTGCTGGTGAACAAGATCCGGCAGCAACCGTACTCTGTGGTATTGTTTGATGAAATCGAAAAGGCGCACCAGTCGGTATTTGATATCTTTTTGCAACTAATGGATGAAGGCAAGATCCACGACAAGCTGGGTAAGGAAGGCGACTTCTCCAATTCCCTGGTGATCTTTACTTCGAATATTGGCAGCAAACATGTGGTTGATTCATTTAACAATACCCAGGCCCCGCCGGATCCGGTAAGCCTGCTGAATATCATGAGCAATCATTTTCGCCCCGAATTCCTGGGCCGTCTTACAGAGATCGTTCCCTTTGCACCCATGCGGGAGCAAATGGTGGAACGCATCCTGGATATTCATCTGAAATCGCTGTACGCAGCATTGGAAAAACAACAGGTGGGCATCGAAATTACCCCTGAGGCCAAAAAGAAGCTGGCGGTTATGGGCTTTACCCCCGAATACGGCGCCCGGCCGTTGCACGGCGTGATCCGTTCCCAGATACGCAGACCATTGTCGAAAAAAATCATTTCGGGTGAGTTGCAGCCGGGTGGAAAGGCCCGGTTAAAGCTGGAGCAGGAGGAGCTGGTTTGGGAAAACGTACCAGGGTAAACGGGGAACGGTTATTGAATCCATGACCATGGGCTTCAGACATCGCTATTTCCGGGTATATTTAATAATTATTTATTACGGGATTATATTTATTTTTTAGATTTGTTTTGAAATTTATTTTTATTTTTGAAAGAAGCTGACCTTGAAAAATAGAAATACGTCGAACGGGGTCTCATAACCGACTTTAGATATTTTGAAAGGTGCTTGACAGAAAAGAATCAAATTTTTTAGACCTGTAAAATTAATAGCTATGCCTTTAGAACCTTATGGTATTGGTGGTACGGAAGTAAAAACAGATGCGTTTGAAGCTTTTGCAGATATTCCCCAGAACCGTGTCTTATTAGCCGAAAAGCTTACCGATCTTCCGCCCGTTAAACCTGAAATTGTACAGGGGCTTACCAATGTAGAGGCGGTCTTTAATCATTTTGCACCAACGGTTTCTATGGACTTTGAAACCGAAGAAGGAGCCACTAAAAAGGAAGACCTGCATTTTAAAGGGTTAAGTGATTTTGGAGCTGCAGGCATTACCAGTCAGAGCGCCTATTTAAGTGAACTGGATATGAAGCGGCAGCAATACCAGAAAATTGTAAAGCAGTTAAAAACGAATAAATTATTGAAACAGGCACTGGCAGACAAGGATACCAAGCAAAATCTGCTGGCCGCATTGCAGGTTTTAATACAGGAACTGGATGGCTCTAAATAACGATTCATTGACTTTATTTTTTTGATTAATATATGGCAACTGCTCAAAATAATCTGACTCCGGAAGAACAAGGTGTTCAAAAAGAGTATAAACAGCCGGAGGCCCGGGAACTTGGGTCACTGGACTCCTACTTACAGGGCCTGGCGCGGCTGGGAGGTTTCGACCTGCTGGAATCTGCGATTGACAATGTACAGAATCTGAACCCGGAACGCAAGGCGCGGAAAAAGATCTTCCTCGAAGAATCCTCAAAAAAAACAGATCGTGCCGAACTGAAAAAAACACTGGAATGGTGGGCGGATGTGTTAAGTAAAACAGACGACCTCAGCGAAATGGTAAATGATTGCGAACAAAAGGCGCAGTCTGCTGAGAATACCCTGAAATCGAACCTCCGTAAGGCACTGGAACGGACCCAGGAACTGGAACGTTCGTATCGCTCGGTTGCGTTGTTTTATAAGAATACCGAAAGTCAGAAAGTAAAAAATATTTCCGTAATGAATGCGGAACTGGATCAGCTGAAAGATCTGGATAATACCCGTTTTATCGATTATGTGCAGGCTGAACTGGTAAACAATTATGACCGGTTGGATCTACGGAACAACTATGGCCTCCTGGTATTGCCCGGATACCTGGGCTCTAACAAAGTAGTGGAAAAATGGGCAAAGATTGCACACGATAATAAGGTGATGCTGGTAACGGATTTTGAAAACCTGGATACACCGGATGATGTGATGGAATTGTTTGAAGCCGCCAACCTGACCGGTGGAGACCCTTACCGCTCCAATGTGATCATGGCCTGTAACTGGCTGGTAGGCCGGGGTAAGGTAGATGCCGTTGGCGAGGAAGACCACCTGTTTGTACCGCCATCAAGCTCCCTGGCCGGAAAGATCTATTACACATTAATGTCTCAGGTAACGGCCGGTAAGAAATACGGAAGTATGAACGAGGTAGACGGTGTAAAATTTGACCTGAAGAAGAGCGAAATTGCATCACTGGAAAAACTGGGGTTAGTGCCCATGGCCAAAGAATACGGAAAGGTAATGGCTTTTTCTGCCAAAACCCTTTTCAATGGCGACAATATCGGCTTGCAAACCTATTCGGTAGTACGGGTATTTGATTATGTGGCAAAGGTGATGATGGACTTCCTGAACCGGCGGGCATTTGAAAACTTCAATGCCAATACCCGCAAGGAGCTCAACTCCCAGATCGTTAAATTCCTGGATGGGATTACAGGCCCCAGCAAACTTATTGAGAACTTTACCATTAAACGTTTTGAACAGGACCCGGTTCAAAAAGACCGGATCCATTTAGATATACACTTGAAACCCTATTTCCCGGCTAAAACGTTCCTTATTAAGCTGGAGGGCCAGAAGGGAGATGACCCCGATGGTGTAGAATGGTTATCGAAATACGAACAGGAGGGAAAGTAAACGCACGATTTTGAGGGCGCTAACATAAGGAACCGTACCGGCATGCAACCAGCAATGCAGCGGAAGGGCGTGTTGTTGGTTGCCTTGAACATGTTTTTTTTATTTATAGTTTTTATACTTTTTATTTTTTAACCTAAAATGTACAGTTATGTCATTTAAAGCACAATTGGAGGTAGCAGGCAAAAAGGTCAATGTCCTCGACATGAACTACGCGCTGAACCAGGAAACCGATGCAACGGGGCGTCCGTCCTCGATCACCCGCGGCGGAAAAATCACCCTCACCGTTGAATCAACCGGTGAAACCAACTTTTTCGAATGGATGTGCAACAATTTCGAAAGAAAAGATGGTAAGATCGTGTTCACTAAAAGAGACTCTGATGCCACTATGAAAGAGCTAAACTTCAAGGAAGGATATCTTGTGCAGTATCGGGAAAACTTCAATTCTACCAGTGATAATCCCATTACAGAAACATTTACCATTTCTGCAAAAGAAATTTCAATGGGCAATGCTTCTCATGTAAACCAATGGGCGGTTTAACACCGGGCCTGAACTCCTTAAGCTGGATCAGCTTTTATCTCTAATCGAATCATAACCCGGTCTGGCTAACGGACCGGGTTATTTAAACTGTTATCTATGTCATTTCTAGCAAAATTTACGGCCGATGGCGAGGAGCTGACGGTGCTCAGTTGCCGTTTCCGGTTTTCACAGGAAACCGACCGCACCAACCGGCCCACCTCCATTCCGATGGGGGGCGTGATCGACATTACTATTGAAAGCAACGGGAATACCAACCTGTTCGACTGGATGATCAGCTCCACACAAACAAAAAGTGGCGAAGTGGTATTTTACAGGCGGGATAGCATGAGCAAACTGAAAACACTAAAGTTTAGTGATGCGCATTGTATCGATTACCAGGAAGAATACAATCACAACGGTGAATATCCCATGCAGATTTCCATGCAGCTAAGCGCAAAGGAAATCAGGCTGAACGATTCCACGTATAAAAATAACTGGCCGGACGAAGCGTAACGGATCAGGCCTCTTTTGTAAAAGTACCGGACTGGATGGTTTTCAGTGGGTACTTTTTTTATATCTTATGGATGTGCACCAGGGAGGGCCAAAAATGCAAAAATCCCGGAGCTATAAATGATGCTAAACAGCCTCCGTAAAAAACCTTCACCGGGTAAAGAACAGTTCTTTGGTGAATATGAAAAGCCCCATCAGGAAGATAAACCATCCGAAGACCGGTTTCAGTTTGAGGGTATCGATCCGGTTGGATAAATAGAGCCCGGCAAACATACCGGTGATGGCGGTGGCAGATACGGTAACCAGGATCCGTTTGTCAAACACCACATGGTTAACCAGGTCGCCGATAAACCCGCTGAGCGAGTTAATCGTAATAATCAGCAGGGAAGTAGCAATGGCATGCCGCATGCTCATGCCGCCATAAAAAACCAGAACGGGTACAATCAGAAAGCCTCCCCCCGCACCCAGAAAGCCCGTTACGATGCCGATGAGTAAGCCCAACAGCACCAGGCGGCTAACCGAAACCTGGCCCGAAGCCGCTGCCGGAATGGGTTTCCGGATCATGGAAAGCGAAGCGCCGATCATAAGCAGGGCAAAAAATACCATCATTACCATATGCTTGGTGATAGTAATGCCCTGGTTTGAAATTATCTCGGGAACTGCCGGGAGAAGGTATTTGCGGGAAAGCAGCAGGCTGATGATTGAGGGAACCGCAAAATAAAGCGCTTCCCGCAGTTTAAGGTTTCCAAACCGGTAATGCTTCCGAACGGCAATAGCCGATGTAATACCTACAATAAACAGAGAATGCGTGGTGGCGTGTTCCGGTGTGAGCCCAAAAAAATACACCAGTATCGGAATGGCTAAAATAGAACCGCCGCTGCCGATAAGCCCTAACGACACACCAATCAGCAATGAGCATATATATCCGGTTACTTCCAACAGTTCCTGAAAAATTTTCCCAATATCGGAAGAATATCCGGTTTGGAAAAGCAGCCTACCGGCGCAGTAGGTTTCAAATTGGGAGTTCCAGGTTTAACACTCAATTAGTTGAACCAGTCAAAATAGTTAGACATGCGTCTGTCCAAATCATCACATTGACCTATATAGAAAGAGGCATCTTTCCCGCTTTGCAAAATATAGACAAAATAAGGCAAGAGTGTTCCCGGTTTAAAACAAAAAAGCGCATTGATCATCAATGCGCTTTGCGGAGACGGCGAGATTTCCCGAAATCGGGACGATACAGTTTCCCGTATACACACTTTCTCCCGCCAATGCGGGACTCCTTCAACCATCTCCGGTATTAATGGAGATCTACTGCCAGTCCTTTCTCCAATTTTCAATTAGTTGCAGAATGAACGTTCTGCTTTTCATTTTTTTGATTTGACGTTCTCTTTTGATGGCATCAGAGCGTGAGAAAAAAACTTCAAAATAAACCATTCGAAGTGGTCTTTTGGATGCAGTGTATTTACTGAAGCCATCAAAGTGTTTAGACATGCGTCTGTCCAAATCATCACATTGACCTATATAGAAAGAGGCATCTTTCCCGCTTTGCAAAATATAGACAAAATAAGGCAAGAGTGTTCCTGGTTTAAAATAAAAAAGCGCATTGATCATCAATGCGCTTTGCGGAGACGGCGAGATTCGAACTCGCGATACAGTTTCCCGTATACACACTTTCCAGGCGTGCTCCTTCAACCACTCGGACACGTCTCCATTATAAAATTTCAATTTTTTCTACCAAAGAACCTAATAAACTTTAGGGTCACATTACGCATGCTTCAATGCAGTTCCCGTATACACACTTTCTCCCGCTGTACGGGACTCCTTAACCACTCGGACACGTCTCCAAAATCCCGGTATCCATCGGAAGGGCTGCAAAAATACGGGATCTGCCGCTATAAAGCGAATAATTTTTTTGCATTGGCGGTAGTGATCCGCCCGATTTCCTCAAGGTCTGTGCCCTTTACTTCGGCCAGCTTTTGTGCAATGAGGGGCAGATAAGCTGGTTCGTTCCGCTTGCCACGGTACGGTACGGGAGCCAGGTAAGGTGCATCCGTTTCCAGAACAATATACTCCAGCGGTACTTCCTTTAAAACCTGGTCCAGCCCTGCTTTTTTAAAGGTCAGCACACCGCCGATTCCCAGGTAAAACCCTTCATCGATGATCGCTTTTGCCTGGCTTACACTACCTCCGAAACAATGAAATACACCGCGTAATCCCCGGGGAGTATGTTTTTTGATGATTTCCAGGCAGGCATCTGTCGATTCCCTGCTATGGATCACCAGGGGAAGCGCATATTCCAGGGCCCACTCGATCTGTTGTTCCAGGGCCGCTTCCTGTTGTGTTTTAAAGGTCAGATCCCAGTAAAAATCCAGTCCCGTTTCACCAATAGCAATAAACGGCCGCTCTTTTAGCAGGGTTTCAATTTTTTGAAGCTCTTCTTTAAAGTTCTCTTTTACAGAAACCGGGTGCAGTCCGATCATACTCAGGCATTTTCCGGGATAGGCCGCTTCCACCTGCAGCATGGAAGGGTGCGTTTGACTATCGATGGCCGGCATCAGGATCGCGGTCACGGAGGCATCAAAAGCCCGCCGGATCATTTCGGCCCGGTCGGTATCAAATTCTTTACTATAAATATGAGCATGCGTATCTATCAGCATTATTCCGGGTTGTTAAATTGACAATATTAACCAATATTTTTTTGACAAAGTGTTGAAAACAATCTACCTTCACCCCTAAGTTTTCATAGGGTACGGATTAAAAATCGGGCTTGGGTATTCACCCGGGCCCTGTTTTTACCATAATTTCGCCGGCAGTGCTTCAAAAGTGAATCCTTTTCCTGAAAAATATTCAAGCACCCGGGGAAGCGCAAAAGAAAGGTTTTTAAAGGCTTTCTCACTGTCGTGAAAAACCACAATAGAACCGTTGCGCGTATACTTCAACACATGATCCAAACACTTTTCAGGCGCCAGGTTACGATCAAAGTCACCACTTAAAACATCCCACATAATTACCCGGAAGGGCCTTCCCAACATACCTTTCTGCAAAAGCCGCCCCTGTTCTTTTTTGATACGCCCGTAAGGAGGCCGGAACAGTTCGGAATCGATATGGCGGGCCGCCTGCAACACGTTGCTCAGGTAATCGGGTGTATCCGTTTTCCACCCATTAAGATGGTTATGTGTGTGATTTCCAATACGATGCCCTTCATTCTGAAGTGCCCGGAACAGCTCATTTTCGGCTATCACATTCTTTCCCACACAAAAAAAAGTGGCCTTTGCATTCCAGCACCGCAGCTGCTCCAGCACAAAGGGGGTGGCTACCGGGTGCGGACCATCGTCAAATGTTAAAAAAATCTTTTTTTCCGTTGCCGGAAGATCCCACAGGTAACGGCTGTAGAGCTTTTTCAACAACGGTGGAGTTTTTACAAAATACATACAGTCAATAAAAATAGCACTTAATTCAAACAGTAGCGATTTTAACAGATACTTCACCCCCTGAGCCCCTCCTGTATTATGGAATTTTAAAATTTTGTATCTAATTAGAAAAATCAATAAATTGCCGCTCCTCATCAACGATATGACTGTAAAATCAAATGAAGATTATGAAAGGCAACGGAACAAAAGAGTTGCCGGGATGCGATCGGTGCTGGATTATGCAATGGGTGTGATGATCATTTTTGTGGGGGTGTTTTTGATCGTGCGGCACCAGTTTGACCTGGCGTTGAACAAACGGTTTCCGCCGGACACAATAGATATCCTGTTGGGAGCGTTGTTTGTAATTTATGGCGGGTGGCGGATTTACCGGGGTTACAAGAAAAATTATTTTAAATAGAGAAATGAAAATATTGCGCCTTGTACTGTTGGGCAGTGTGTTGTGGATCTTATTGTATTCCTGTGCATCGGGCGACAACCAGGCCCGGGCGCTTACTGATACTCCGAAAAAAGGCGCAATTACCATTAGTGTGGATGAATCATTCCGGCCGATTGTAGATGCGTTGATCCAGGTGTATGAATCCAATAACGACAGCACAAAGATCCATGCACAATATAAGCCGGAAGCCGAATGTATGACCGACCTGTTCAATGATAGCATCCGGATGGTGATTGCCACCATAAAGCTATCGGACAAGCAGCTGCAGTCGGTTGTGGACTCACTGCATGTAGTGGTAAAACAATTGCCGGTGGCCCGGGATGCGGTTGCGGTGATTGTAAATCCGTCATCCAGCGATACCTTATTAACAATGGGAGAGATCCGGTCTGTGCTGACAGGTAATTATATAAAACCGCTAATTCCGGTTTTTGACGGGTTGTCGGCCACCAGTACCGTAAGGTTCCTGTTAGACAGTGTATTAAAAGGCCAGAAGATCACCTCCAAAGCGATGGGGGCCAGTACCAGCGATTCGGTGATCCAGTTTGTGGCCAATAATCCCAATGCCATCGGATTTATCGGCGTAAGCTGGATTGGCAACCAGGATGATGCACAACAGTTAAGTTTTTTAAAAAAGGTTAAAATTGTGCAGCTGGAAAGCAGCGACAAGCCTGGAAAATATGTCTTACCGGTACAGGCCAATATCTACACCAAACGGTATCCGATGACAAGGGACCTGGTGTATATTGTAAAGGAAGGGCACCGGGGGTTAGGCACAGGGTTTGCTGAGTTTATGGCAGGTGAAATCGGACAGTTGATTTTTAAAAGAGCCTATTTAATGCCCGGACGGCGAAACTTCATCATCCGGCCGGCACAAACAAAAGAATAAAATTTAAAAAAAGGTATATTTACAACGCTATTATTTACTGGTAAAATAAAATTAGAAAAATGATCAACAAAAAAATCGGTCTTTTAGCACTTACAGTAATCCTGGGGGTAGCAGTAAATGCTCAATCCATACAGGATGGTGTAAAAGCATTATACTCGGGAAAAGTGCTGGGAGCAAAATCAATTTTTGAAAAACAGGGCGATAAACCGGAAGCTACCTACTGGCTGGTTCGTGCAGATATCGATAATCAGGACAAGGCCGGTGCGCAACAGGCACTGGATAAGGCACTGGCTGCAAAGCCTAATGATGCCTGGCTGCTGGCTGCTAAAGGTCAGCTGCAGCTGATGGATGGCAAGGCCAATGAGGCGAAACAAAGCTTTGAAGCCGCGTTAACCGCCAGCAAGGGTCGCAAGGGAAATGATCCCGAGATCCTGAATGCAGTAGGTGGGGCCATCGCTAAAGAATATAATAACATCGACAAGGTAGGAGATATCAACTACGCCGTGCAAAAACTGGAAGAAGCCAAGGCGGAAACAGAAAAAACAAAGAACAACTGGTTACGCGCCGATATTCTTACCAACCTGGGGGATGCCTATCGCAAGGCAAAACCGGGTGATGGTACGGCTGCTTTTACAGCGTATAGCGATGCGGTAAGCGCAGAACCCAGCTTTGCAAAGGCATACCTGAGAAATGGGCTGATCTTTAAATCGCAGCGGAACTATGATCTGTACCTGCAGAATATCGACAAAGCCATTGCGGCAAACCCCGCTTACGTGCCCGCATACGATGCGTTGTACGAATATAAAATAGGTACCGGAGATTATGCCGGCGCAAATGCAGTGGCCGATAAGATCATCGCCAATTCTGATCCCAGTCCCTGGAACGATTACTACAAGGCACAAACGTTCTACCTGGAGAAAAAATATGACCAGGCAATCGCATCCGGTACCGGCATCCTGCAAAAGATGGGTGATCTGGCCAAGCCCAAGCTGTATAAATTACTGGCCTGGAGCTATGTAGATAAAGGTGATGCCAAGGCGGCGCTTCCCTATATGGAAAAATATTTTGCAAATGCAGATAAGGAAGATATGGATCCCCTGGATTTCAACCTGAAAGCAACCGTTTATGCGGCTACACCAGGTAAAGAAAACGAAGTAATGAAGGCGTACGAAGATGGTTTAAAAGCTGATACAACCATTGCCGGCAGGATAAAAATGCTGCAGGAAGGTGCCAAGTTCTTTGCAGATAAAAAGCAATATGCACTGCAGGGCGACCTGTTGAGCAAAATCCTGGAGATCAAACCCAACCCTACGATCAATGACTATTTTGATGCCGGATACCGTGCCTACTATCAGGGCAAGGAATATGAAAAATCCTGGAAGGTATTTGACGCCATGCGTACCAAATTCCCGGATGTAAACTACGGATACCTGTGGACCTTCAATAATAGCCGTGTATTCGATTCTGCCTATACAAAGAATGTCCTGATCCCGGATGCGGAAAAGCTGGTAGCATTTTCTCAAAAAGACACGGCGAGGGATGCGAAAAGCAATGCCTTTAGTGCAGCCGCGGTACTGTTCCCTTATTACGTAAATGAAAAGGGCGATAAAGAAAACGGGTTGAAGTATTTAAATGTGGCGCTGGAATATGCCCCCAATGATAATGTGAAGCAACAGGTGCAGGGCTTAATAGACCAGGTGAGTAAAATGAATTCCAAACCGGCCGGCTCCTCCAAAAACCAGACAGGAGGAACTGCCGCAGGAGCTAAAGATACCACCAGTGCAGCCCCCCGAAAGGACAGCACGAGCGGTAAGCAGTAGTCCTGAATTTTTTCAGATAAAAACAGCTCCGGAATTTTTCGGGGCTGTTTGCTTTTTAGCATTCAAAAAAAGGATTTGTTAAATGGTTACCTTATTTTTGCTTATTGCATAATTGAGATGGTAAATTTAGCTATACAGACGAATTTAGATACATCAGGCTCCTACCTGCCCATTGGTTTACAACTGTTATTTGCGGCAGGAATGATTGTTACCCTGATGGGCGTTACCCACCTGCTGGGGCCTAAAAGACGGACTTCCGATAAACTGCAAAACTTTGCCAGTGGTATCGAATCGCACGGGGAAGCGCGTCAGCCCATTGCAATTAAGTACTTCCTTACCGCCATTCTTTTTGTGTTGTTTGATGTAGAGGTGATCTTTTTTTACCCCTACGCCGTAAATTTTAAAGAATTGGGCTGGAGCGGGTTTTACGCAGTACTGATGTTTGTGGCATTTTTCCTCTGTGGCTTTATTTATATCATCCGACGCGGAGCATTGAAGTGGGAGGATTAGTATGTTAATTTGAAAATATGTGAATGTGCTGATGGCCATTTTCAAATCTTCAAATCTTCAAATTCAAAATTATGAGACCGGTATCATATAATATTAAGAAAAAGCCGCTGGAGGCCGATATCAGCATGGTAGATATGCCTGAAGGCCACCAGGGACAAGGCTTTTTTGCAACAACACTGGACAATGTCATCGGGCTGGCCCGTAAGAATTCCTTATGGCCCCTGCCTTTTGCCACCTCCTGTTGCGGTATTGAATTTATGGCCACCATGGGCGCTACCTACGATATTGCGCGTTTTGGGAGTGAGCGGGTAGGTTTTTCGCCCCGCCAGTGCGACCTGCTGATGGTAATGGGTACAATCGCAAAAAAAATGGGCCCGGTGGTAAAACAGGTATATCTCCAAATGGCCGAACCCCGCTGGGTAATTGCCGTTGGTGCCTGCGCCAGCAGCGGAGGTATCTTCGATACCTATAGCGTATTGCAGGGAATTGACCAGGTAGTGCCGGTGGATGTATACGTTCCGGGCTGCCCTCCCAGGCCCGAAGCCATCCTGGACGGGTTGATGCGCATACAGGACCTTGTGGGTAAGGAAAGCCTCAGAAGACGGAACAGTGAGCAGTATAAAGCATTATTGGAGAGCTACGGGATACAATAATTCAATTTGAAAATTTGAAGATTTGAAAATACGGCGAAGGGTAATTAATAAATAACTCCTCAAAACATTCTCAAATTTTCAAATTTATAATTTTCAAATTAACAATGGCATTGAGCAACGAATATATAAAGGAAAAACTGATAGCGAAATTTGGTGATCAGGTCACCGGGTTTGAAGAGCAGTATGGGTTATTAAGCTTCCGGTCAGACAAAGAGCTAAACCTGAAGGTGCTGAACTTCCTGGTGGAAGAGGAAACGCTGCAGTTCGGGTTTTTAACAGATCTCTGCGGCGTGCATTATCCGGATCATAAAGGGGAGGAAATAGCGGTGGTATACCACTTACACAATATGCGGGAAAACGTACGGATCCGGTATAAGGTATTTACCAGTATTGCACAACCGGATGTATACACGGCTACCGGTATTTTTGCGGGAGCCAACTGGATGGAACGGGAAACCTACGATTTTTACGGGGTCAATTTCATCGGTCATCCCAACCTGAAACGGATCCTGAATGTGGAGGAAATGGACTATTTTCCCATGCGGAAAGAATATCCGCTGGAAGACCAAAGCCGTATCGATAAGGACGATGAAATGTTCGGAAGGTAAAAAAGTTTAAAGCTTGAAGTTGATGGGCGGTAATACACCCACAATTTTGAACGGTTATATCGAATATAGATTATGAGCGACAATGTATTATTACCGAGCGGTAGTATCGAGAAGCAGACAACTACATTAAATCTGGGTCCCACGCACCCGGCTACCCACGGGGTTTTTCAGAACATTATCGAACTGGATGGTGAAAAGATCGTTGCCGCTGATTCTACGGTAGGCTATATTCACAGGGCATTTGAAAAAATTGCCGAGCGCCGGTCTTTATACCAGATTACTCCGCTTACCGACCGCTTAAACTATTGCTCGGCTCCCATTAATAATATGGGCTGGCACCTCACCTGCGAAAAATTATTAAAGGTACAGGTTCCCAAACGGGTCGATTACCTGCGCGTGATCATCATGGAACTGGCGCGGATCACGGACCACCTGATCTGCAACTCCATTATGGGGGTAGACAGCGGCGCCTATACCGGGTTCCTATATGTAATGCAATACCGGGAGCTGGTGTATGAAATCTATGAAGAGATCTGCGGTTCCCGTTTAACCACCAATATCGGCCGCATCGGCGGTTTTGAACGTGATTTTACCAATACCGCCTTTGAAAAGATCGAGCGGTTTTTGAAAGAATATCCTGCGGTATTAAAAGAATTTGAAGATCTGTTTACCCGTAACCGGATCTTTATGGAACGCGCCATCGGCGCCGGACCCATCAGCGCCGAACGTGCGCTGAATTACGGGTTTACCGGGCCCAATCTCCGGGCTGCGGGTGTGGATTACGACGTGCGTGCGGTAGCTCCGTACAGCCGTTATGAAGAGTTTGATTTTGAAGTTCCCGTTGGCTCTACCGGCGATTCTTATGACCGGTTCCTGGTGCGCAATGGGGAAATGTGGCAAAGCCTGCGCATTATTCAGCAGGCCCTGCAAAAGTTAAACGACCTGAAGGGCGAGGAAGCCACCGTATATCATGCCGATGTGCCGGAATACTACCTGCCGCCCAAGAAGGATGTATATACCAAAATGGAAGCCCTGATCTGGCATTTTAAGATCATTATGGGTGAAATTAATATGCCGGCCGGTGAGGTATACAATGCCGTAGAAGGCGCAAATGGTGAGCTGGGTTTTTATTTTATCAGCGATGGCGGGCGCACTCCTTACCGCCTGCATTTCAGAAGACCCTGTTTTATTTACTACCAGGCATACGCCGAAATGGTAAAAGGAGCAATGCTGAGCGATGCGATCGTGGTAATGTCATCCATGAACCTGATTGCAGGGGAAATGGATGCCTAAACGGAAATTAATAATAGAGCAAAAGAATGATACAGTTTTCTCAGGAACAATTGGATAAAGTGAACCGGATCATAGCCCGGTACCCGCAAGGCAAACAAAAAAGTGCTTTGCTGCCGGTACTGCACCTGGCACAGGACGTGTTTGGCTGGCTGAGCACCGAAACAATGGACTATGTGGCAACGCTTTTGAATATTGAGCCGATTGAAGTATATGAAGTAGCTACTTTTTATACGATGTACAACCTGAAGCCGGTAGGAAAATATGTTTTTGAGGTGTGCCAAACCGGCCCCTGTATGATCCAGGGAAGTGATGATATCATCGCTTATATTGGAGAAAAACTGGATATTAAACCCGGGGAAACCACGGCCGACGGCCTGTTTACGCTTAAAACGGCAGAATGCCTGGGGGCTTGCGGTTATGCGCCGATGATGCAGATGGGAAAATTTTATAAGGAGCACCTGACCAAAGAAAAAGTGGATGCAATCATTGCTGAGTGCAGAAGTCAGGCATTGGTAAATCAATAAACAAGAGCAGCATGCAGGCAATTACTCCATATCTGAATTTTAACGGGGATGCCGCCGATGCCCTGGATTTTTATACCCGGGCGCTGGGCGGACAGGTGGTGCATCGTCAAACCTTTGGGGATACCCAGGCAGCCTACCCAAGCCCCGAATCGCATAAGGATAAAATTATGCATGCGTTATTCAATGCGGGTGAGCTGAACTTTATGGTGAGCGATTGTCCGCCGGATGTTTCGGTAACCGCCGGCTCTAATGTGAGCCTGGCATTGAATTTTACAGATGAGGAAGCCATTGCAAAAACCTTTGATGCAATGGCCGCCGGTGGAACCATCACCATGCCGTTGCAGGATACTTTTTGGGGCGCCAAATTCGGAATGATCACCGACCGGTTCGGTATCAGCTGGATGTTTAACTACGACAAGCCAAAAGATTAAAACGGCAAACAAATTATTGAACAGGAAAACGGAGCAATGGGAATAAAATTACTTTTAGAGAACGCGCATATCGAAGGCATCCGCTATTTTGATGCCTACCGTAAAAACGGAGGATACCGCAGTGTGGAAAAGGCACTGAAAATGGCGCCGGATGAAGTAGTGGAAGAAGTAAAGAAAAGCGGCTTAAGAGGCCGCGGAGGAGCGGGGTTCCCAACAGGAATGAAATGGAGCTTTATCGCCAAACCGGAAGGCGTACCGCGCCACCTGGTGTGCAATGCGGATGAAAGCGAGCCGGGCACTTTTAAGGATCGTTACCTGATGGAGTTTCTGCCGCATTTGTTGATTGAAGGACTGATCGTTTCCAGCTATGCGCTGGGATCAAATGTTACCTATATCTATATCCGGGGCGAATATGCCTGGATCCCCGATATCCTGGAGCAGGCAATAGAGGAAGCCCGGGCCAATGGGTTCCTTGGAAAAAATATTTTAAACACCGGTTTCGATTGTGAGATCTATGTGCAGCGGGGTGCCGGTGCGTATATCTGCGGTGAAGAAACCGCGCTGATCGAATCCCTGGAAGGCAAACGGGGTAACCCGCGGATAAAGCCGCCGTTTCCGGCTGTAAAAGGCGCCTGGGACCGTCCTACGGTGGTAAACAATGTAGAAACCCTGGCTGCTGTAGTGCCCATCATTAACATGGGTGGTGAAGAATACGCCAAGATCGGCGTGGGCCGGTCTACGGGAACCAAACTCATTTCCGCCTGCGGAAATATCAATAAGCCGGGGGTTTATGAGATCGACATGACGATTTCCGTAGAGGAATTTATTTATAGTGACGAATGGTGCGGTGGTATCAAAAACGGTAAACGCCTGAAGGCCTGTATCCCGGGTGGATCATCCGTTCCCATTTTACCGGCCAACCTGTTGCTGAAAACGGCAAAAGGGGAGCAGCGGATCATGAACTATGAAAGCCTTTCCGACGGCGGGTTTGCAACCGGTACCATGATGGGAAGCGGTGGCTTTATTGTACTGGACGAAGACCAGTGTGTAGTAAAACATACGTACACCCTGGCTCGCTTTTACCGTCATGAAAGCTGCGGACAGTGTTCTCCCTGCCGTGAAGGAACCGGCTGGATGGAAAAGTTATTGCTACGCCTGGATCAGGGGCAGGGAAAGATGAGTGATATTGACCTGTTGTGGGATATTCAAAGCAAGATTGAAGGAAATACGATTTGTCCGCTGGGTGATGCGGCCGCATGGCCCGTTGCTGCGGCGATCCGTCATTTCCGGGATGAGTTTGAGTGGCATATTACCAATGCCGCAGAAGCGCAAACGCGGAACTTCGGGTTGGCGCATTATGCAGATCCGTTGCCGGTGCCGGAACCTGCGGTGGTATAGGTTGTTGCTCGCAGCGGCGCGGTGAGGCGGTGGCGCAACGTTTTTTTTGAGCGGTTGCAGCGAGGCAGCGGCGCGGCGGTTTTTTTTGAGGGGCGGTATAAAGTGTTTCAAAATAATCCGATGTTAACCGAAAATGAAATAGCAACCAGGGTTTTAGATCTTTGTTTTAAAGTGCACCGGCAATACGGGCCGGGATTGTTTGAAAGTGTGTATGAAGAGATATTGTGCTATGAATTGGAAAAGGCAGGCATCCCGTTTAAAAGGCAAATAGGAATACCGGTGATTCATGAAACTGTGCGAATGGAGATCGGATTCCGGGCGGACCTGATCGCAGGAGAAAAAGTGTTGTTTGAATTAAAAAGTATTGAGGCATTTACGAATGTGCACTATAAGCAGGTGCTTACCTATTTGAAGTTGACCGGATTGAAACTGGGTGTGATGGTCAATTTTAATGTAAGCCTGTTGAGAGACGGAATAAAAAGAATAGTGAATAAGTTATAAAAGCTGCGTCGCTGCTCCGCTGCGTTCGCTGCGAGGAATGAGAAGGACGGAATAAAAAGAATTGATAAATTATAAAAGCTGCGCCGCTGTTTCGCTGTGTTCGCTGCGAGAAAGGGCATGAGCTGTGGAAGGATGAGATAAAAGAATTGTGAAATTATAAAAGCGGCGTCGCTGCTCTGCTGCGTTCGCTGCGAGAAATAAATATGGCAGACGAAATAAAACAAGAACCACCTGCAAACTTTAAGGTAACCATCGATAATGTTACCCTGGAAGTGCCGCCCGGCACCACCATTTTGCAGGCTGCAAGAAGTATCGGAGGGGATGTAACACCCCCGGCCATGTGCTTTTACACACCACTGAAAGGCAGTGGCGGTAAATGCCGTACCTGCCTGGTAGAGGTAAGCAAGGGTTCAGAAAAAGATCCGCGGCCAATGCCCAAACTGGTGGCCAGTTGCCGTACTACCGTGATGGATGGAATGGAAGTAAAAAGCATTACCAGCGAACGCGTAATCAATGCCCGCAACAGTGTGGTAGAGTTTCTACTCATAAACCATCCGCTGGATTGTCCTGTTTGCGACCAGGCCGGAGAATGTCATTTACAGGATCTGAGTTATGAACATGGCAAGGCCGGTACCCGCTATGAATTTAAACGGCGCAATTTTAAAAAACATAACCTGGGTAAATACATACAGCTGCATATGACGCGTTGCATTCTTTGCTACCGTTGTGTATTTACGGCAGACCAGCTCACCAATAAGCGGCAGCACGGGGTGCTGGACCGGGGCGATCATGCCGAAATTGCCACGTATATTGAAAAATCGCTGGACAATGAATTTATCGGCAATGTGATCGATGTTTGTCCGGTTGGGGCATTGACCGATAAAACCTTCCGGTTTAAAAACCGGGTATGGTTTACCAAGCCCGTGGATGCGCATAGGGATTGTCCTACCTGCTGCGGCAAGGTTACCCTTTGGGAACGCGGAAATGAAGTATTGCGGGTAACGGCGCGTAAAGACCAGTGGGGAGAGATACTGCCCACGGAAGACGGTAAAACCGGCTGGATCTGCAACGAATGCCGTTTTGAAAAGAAAGATATTAAGGATTGGGTAATAGAAGGCCCCATGAAAGTGGCCCGGCATTCCGTTATTGGTACCAACCACTATGAAGTGCTGGACCGGCCGAAGGAAACCATCAGTGAAGTGATGGGAGGCCGTGCGCCGAAGCTGTTAATGGACATTCACAGCATCAGCGAGGTGAACGACCCGTCGGTAGACCTGAGCAAGATCCCCGGACCGGCAACGGGTGCGGTTTTTAACGGGAAAAAAATGATCGGGGAACAAAAAGATTAACAAGCTATATTTTATAACATGTATTTACTCGCAATAGATTGGTTTTTTATCTTAGAAAAATTGGCTTTAATTTTTGTAATTATTATGCTCTCCATGGGGGTGGCCATGTATGCTACTTACGGAGAGCGGAAAGTGGCGGCCTTTATACAGGACCGTATCGGTCCTAACAGGGCGGGCCCTTTTGGATTGTTTCAACCGCTGGCCGACGGGGGCAAACTCTTTTTTAAAGAGGAGATCATTCCGCTGGCTTCTTCAAAATTCTTATTCATCCTGGGCCCTTTGCTGGCCATGGTTACCGCCCTGCTCACCAGCGCCGTTATTCCCTGGGGCAGCTCTATGACCATCGGCAACCGGCAGGTACCCTTACAGGTGGCGGATGTAAACATCGGGATCCTGTACGTATTTGGGGTGGTGAGCCTGGGCGTGTATGGTATCATGCTGGGCGGATGGGCCTCCAACAATAAATTCTCGCTGCTGGCGGCTATCCGCGGCGCTTCGCAGATGGTGTCCTATGAACTGGCTATGGGCCTGTCGCTGATTGCTGTATTGATGCTCACCGGTTCGTTGCAGATGAGCGTTATTGTGGGCGAGCAATACAATTCTGTATGGAACATCGTTTACCAGCCCCTAGGCTTTATTATCTTTTTTATCTGTGCGCTGGCAGAAACAAACCGTACACCTTTTGACCTGCCGGAAGCAGAGAACGAACTGAATTTCGGGTATCACCAGGAGTATTCCAGCATGAAGCTGGGCTTTTACCTGTTTGCAGAATACATTAATATGTTTATCAGCGGGGTGATCATGGCTACCCTGTATTTCGGCGGTTATGATATACCGTTTGTAAACGAGGCACACCTGGCACAGCGCATCGGGGAAAACTGGGTAGCACTGCTTACCTTCCTTATGCTGATGGCCAAGGCCCTGTTCTTTGTATTTGTATTTATGTGGATCCGCTGGACGATCCCGCGGTTCCGCTTTGATCAGCTGATGCACCTGGGCTGGAAACGCCTGATACCGCTGGCGCTGGCCAATATGATCCTTACCGCAGTGGTGATATTGTGGCTGAAGAAATAGAATGTGAAAATGTGGGAATGTGAAAATGTGAAAATGATGATAGCAGTACCGGCGTACAAGTGAGTGACACAAGGATGCTGAGCCTTGCACCGGTGTTGATAAACAAAAAATAAAAAGTAAAGCGCTTATAAAGAAACATGAGTGTACAATTAACAAACAGAAGCAGGCCCGTTGATCGCAGACCGATGAACTGGGCGGAGCGTTTATACCTGATTAATATTTTTAAGGGAATGGCGATCACCTTGAAGCATTTTTTCAAGAAAAAGGCCACCATAAAATATCCGGAGGAAACCCGGCCTTTCAGCAAGGTGTTCCGCGGGCTGCAGATCCTGAACCGGGACGAAGAAGGCCGTGAGCGGTGTACGGCCTGCGGACTTTGTGCCGTAGCCTGTCCGGCAGAAGCCATTACGATGGAAGCCGCAGAACGCCAGGAGGGTGAAGAGAACCTGTATCGCGAAGAGAAATACGCTGCAAAGTATGAGATCAATATGCTGCGCTGTATCTTCTGCGGGTATTGCGAAGAGGCTTGTCCGAAGGATGCCATTTACCTGTCGCAAACATTTACCCCGGCCAACTACCAGCGTAAAGGATTTATTTATAAAAAAGAGGATCTGCTGATCCCCAACCCGGTTACAGATCCGGAAGGCTATCAAAAGGCACTGGGAACCATCAGCAGGGAAAAAGAAGGTGTTTAAGGGTTAATTAAGAAACGAAATGAATATTACGCAACTACTATTCTGGATACTAACGGTGATTGCCATAGGCAGCGCGCTGATGATTGTGACCAGTAAAAATCCCGTTTACAGTGTATTGGGATTGATCGTGACCTTTTTTGCCATTTCCGGTCATTATATTTTAATGAATGCGCAGTTCCTGGCTATTGTAAATATTATTGTTTATGCCGGCGCCATTATGGTACTGTTCCTTTTTGTGATCATGTTAATGAACCTGAGCCGGGCTACAGAAACCCTTAAGAATAAATGGCTGCAGATTGTGGGCGCCATTGCCGGCAGCTGCCTGTTCTTAGTGCTGGTTGCTGCGTTGAAGAATACGGAGATAAAGAAGAACCTGGTGGAAATGGGAACGGGGGATATCGGGCTGGTAAAAAGCCTGGGCCGGGAGCTGTTTACTACGTTTGTGATCCCGTTTGAGATCAGCAGCGTACTGTTTTTAAGCGCCATGATCGGTTCTGTGGTGATCGGAAAAAAAGAGTAAGGATCGCTATACCGGATCTTAAACCTGAAACGTTAAACTTGAAACTTTTTACATGCCAATAAATTATTACATCACCCTCGCTCTTTGTTTGTTTGCCATCGGCGTGGTGGGGGTGTTAACCCGCAGGAACGCTATTATTGTTTTTATGTGTATTGAGTTGATGCTGAATGCGGTGAACCTGTTGCTGGTGGCATTCTCCAAAATGCATCACCTGGCAAAGGGAGCGGCTGCTACAGCGGGTTCGGACGGACAATTGTTTGTGTTCTTTATCATGGTGGTGGCCGCAGCGGAGGTAAGTGTGGGGCTGGCGATCATTGTAATGATGTACCGGAATGTGCATTCGATCAATATTAATTTCTTAAACAGGCTGAAACATTAATTGCGCCGGCATTCTTTTTATTATGAATAATGTGTTAGATATCGTTTATTGGATCCCGCTGTTACCATTACTGGGCTGTATCATAAACGGACTGGGAAGAAAAAGTTTATCAAAAGGAGCCGTGGGCTTTATCGGCAGTGGCGTGATCCTGGCCGCTTTTGTACTCAGCCTCTGGGTGTTTTTCCAGGTGCGTGGCGGCAATGTGCACACCGCCGAATATTTTCCCTTTATCAATGTAGGCAATCTGAAGATCCCCTTTGCCTTCCAGATCGATCAGCTATCCGCTATCTGGCTACTGATCATCACCGGCATTGGCTTCCTGATCCATGTATACTCCACTTCTTATATGCACGATGAAAAGCCGGAACATTTCGGGCGCTATTTTGCCTACCTGAACCTGTTCGTTTTTTCGATGCTGCTGCTGGTAATGGGTGCCAATTTTGTAATCATGTTCATCGGCTGGGAAGGGGTAGGACTTTGCTCTTACCTGCTGATTGGTTTCTGGTTTAAGAAAAAGGAATACAGCAAGGCGGCAAACAAGGCCTTTATCATGAACCGGGTGGGTGACCTGGCATTTTTGATCGCATTGTTTATCCTTATCAGCAAACTGGGCACTACTACGTTTAGCGAGATCTTCACATCAGCGTCCCTTGCTAAATTATCCGGTAAAGAAATCAGTGCGATTACGTTATTGTTGTTTATCGGTGCTACGGGTAAAAGTGCCCAGATTCCGTTGTATACCTGGTTGCCCGATGCGATGGCGGGGCCTACCCCCGTATCGGCCCTGATCCACGCCGCAACCATGGTTACGGCCGGGATTTATATGATTGCCCGGGCCAACCTGTTGTTCTCTATGGCTCCGTCCACACTCAATATTATTGCCATCATCGGCATCGCTACCGCCCTGCTGGCCGCTACCATTGCGCTCAAGCAGAACGACATTAAAAAAGTGCTGGCCTATTCTACGGTAAGCCAGCTGGGTTATATGTTCCTGGCCCTGGGAAGCGGCGCCTATGTAGCCGCGGTATTCCATGTAATGACGCATGCCTTTTTTAAGGCATTATTATTCCTTGGCAGCGGTAGTGTGATCCATGCCATGGGAGGCGAACAGGATATGCGTAAAATGGGAGGCCTTTCGAAGTATATGAAGATAACGAACCTTACGTTTTTACTGGGCTGTCTTGCTATTGCCGGTATCCCGGGCTTCTCCGGCTTCTTCTCAAAAGATGAGATCCTGGCCGGGGCTTTTGCCAAATCGCCGGTATTCTATGCGCTGGGCCTGCTGGGTGCATTGTTAACAGCTTTCTATATGTTCCGGTTATACGCTACTACGTTTAAAGGAAGCTTCCGCGGTACCCATGAGCAGGAACATCACCTGCATGAAAGCCCTGCGGCGATCACCATCCCGTTGATCATCCTGGCGATCCTTTCCGTTGTTGGCGGCTTTGTGGGCGTGCCGGAATTTATGGCACATGGAGCGCATGCCCTGTCAGACTTCCTGCATCCCATCTTCAAAGATTCCTATGCCCTGCTGCCGGCTCATGAAGTAAGTCATAGCACCGAGTGGGGACTGGCCGGACTATCTTCCGTACTTATTATCATTACCGTAATCATCGCCTGGACCCGGTTTTCCAAAAAGCCCGATCTGGAGCCTGCATCCGGTTTTGGAAAAGTACTGGAAAACAAATGGTATGTGGATGAGCTGTATGATACCGTGATCGTAAAACCGCTGAACAGGCTGGGCGCCTTCCTGGGGAATGTAGTGGATAAACGGATTGTAGACGGCGCGGTAAACGGGGTAGGACGGCTGGTACGCTATGGCAGCCGCCAGTTACGCTGGGTTCAGAGCGGGCAGACCGGCTCTTATATATTGATGATGGTATTGGGAATGGTGCTGATCTTTATCCTGCAGTTTTTCTTGAGAAAATAACCTGGAACCGAACCTGAAACTTGGAACTTGAAATTTGAAATATGATCGCATTGTTGTTGATACTGGTGCCTTTAGTGAGTGGATTGGCTACTTTTTTAATAAAGAAGGAAGCGCAGGTGCGAACCTGGTCGTTACTGGCAGCCATTATTACTTTTATCATTGCCATACTTGGTGTGGCGGTATATTCCACAGCCGGCAACTGGACGTTCAGGGCCGATTGGATGGGATTATTGAACAGCAGCTTTTCGCTGCGGGGTGATGGTATGGGCATCATGCTTTGCCTGTTAACCGCGTTGTGTTATCCCGTTATTTTTCTCTCCACCTGGACCACTGCTTATAAAAAAGTCAATAACTTTTTCGGTTTAATGCTGCTGGCACAGGCCGGTTTGATGGGCGTATTCCTGGCGATGGATGCGCTGTTGTTTTATTTTTTCTGGGAGCTGGCACTGATTCCCGTTTATTTTATCTGTTCTCAATGGGGAGGCGAAAAGCGCATCGCGGTTACCTTTAAGTTCTTTATTTACACCTTTATTGGTTCTTTGCTGATGCTGGTGGGCATCCTTTATGTTTATTCCCATACACCCGGGCATTCGTTTGATATCGAAGCCTTTTATAAATCCGGTCTTTCTATAAAAGAGCAAACCTGGTTGTTCTGGTTGTTCTTTATTGCGTTTGCCGTAAAAATGCCCATATTCCCCTTCCATACCTGGCAACCGGATACCTATCAGCAGTCGCCCACGGCTGCCACCATGGTACTTAGTGCACTGATGGTAAAGATGGGGGTGTTGGGACTGCTGCGCTGGCTGCTGCCCGTGTTTCCGATCGCTTCTTATTTGAACGGCGATACCATTTCCCTGCTGGCAGTAACAGGTATCATCTATGCCTCGCTGATTGCGATGCGGCAGGATGATATGAAGCGGCTGGTGGCGTATTCCTCCATTGCGCATATCGGGTTGATGTGTGCCGCTGTTTTTGCGGAAGACAAAAGCGCGTTACAGGGCACCATGATCCAGATGTTCTCTCACGGGATCAATATCCTTGGCATGTGGATGGTGGTAGCGATCATTGAACGCAAATTTGGTACCGTAAAAATATCTGCACTGGGTGGTATCGCTCAAAAAGCTCCGGCACTTACCTTTTTCTTTGTGATCATCGCATTTGCCAATATCGCCCTGCCGCTCACCAATGCCTTTATCGGAGAGTTCCTGATGTTTAAGGGGATCCTGGGATCAAAGGTTTCTCAAAATGGGATATGGATCATGGCCGCCGCAGGTATCGGCATTATTCTGGGTGCGGTTTATACGCTTCGCATGGGACGCAAAGTATTCTTTGGCGAAACCAATGCACTCACCGAAAAGGGAACCGATATCGCCTTTCATGAAAAGGCCCTTCTTATCATTATTATCGGCGCCATTTTAATTGTGGGCATTTATCCGCAGCCTTTTTTAAACGCAGTCGATCAGACCAGTCAATCCATTTTAAAAAATTCAGACGTGCTTCCGATGTTGATGAAGCAGAAGCATTAAGAGAAACGATATGAACGCAGTATTACTATCAGGCTTATTAGGTGTTGTGATGATGTTCGCCAGCTTTTTGTTTAAAACAAAGGCCCCGGTGCGCATGCTGGCTATTTTGGGCATCTTGCTGTTGCTGGTTGTCAATATCCTGGAATCAAACGGTATCCGGCTTTTTCACCTGGACACGACCGGTTTTCTTGCTTTTAGCAGTTATGCTTTGTTTTTTAATACGATTGCCATTGCCTGTACCCTGGTTTATTTCCTCATTTCCTCAAAGGACATGCAGAAGGCCGGCAATCATTACGCCGAGTATTTTGCGCTGATCTTTTTTATCCTCACGGGTATTTTCCTGGTAACGTCTTTTACCAACCTGCTGATGCTTTTCCTGGGTATTGAGATCATATCGATCCCTTTATATATTCTTACCGGTGCTGCTAAGAAAGACCTGAAAAGTAACGAAGCTGCTTTGAAGTACCTGTTGATGGGTGCCTTTTCAACGGGCATCATGTTGCTGGGTATTGCCTTTATTTATGGAGCAACGGGTACATTTGAGATTGCTAAAATGAACATCGCCGGGCTGGCAAAATCCAACCTGCTTACGGCCGGTATGCTGCTGCTGCTGTTTTCCATGTGCTTTAAGGTATCTGTGGCTCCGTTTCATTTCTGGACGCCCGATGTATATGATGGCGCCCCTACCGTTTTTACCTCCTTTATGGCTACCATTGTAAAGGTAGGCATCTTTGCAGGGTTTCTGCACCTGTTTTATAGCGCCTTTGAACCAGTAGCCCTCCAATGGAAGCTTTGGCTGGCCATTCTGGCGGCGCTGACGCTGTTTATCGGAAATATCACCGCGGTGTTCCAGCAAAGCGTAAAACGCATGCTGGCGTACTCCAGTATCGCCCAGGCGGGCTTTATGCTGTTTGCCCTGGTTGCGCTTAACGAAACAGGGCATGAAGGCCTGCTGCTGTATGCAATTGCCTACAGCCTGGCTACCATCGGTATTTTTGGGGTGATCGCCAAAATGACGGATTATTCGTTTGATGGCTTTAACGGGCTTGCTACGCATCAGCCGCTGGTGGCATTATGCGTTACGATCTTTATGCTCTCTTTGGCCGGTATACCGCTGTCTGCAGGGTTCCTGGCCAAGTTCTATATGCTGAAGGCTGTAATCCAGTCTGGTGATTACCTGTGGCTGGTGATCTTCGGGGTACTGATGGCGGCTGTTAGTGCTTATTATTATTTCCGCGTGATACAGGCCATGTACTTTAAGCAGGGCCCCAATCATTTTTCCGGTATCAGCAGTTTTGAAAAATATGTGCTGGTAGGTATTTGTGTACTGATCATTTTTACCGGATTGTTCCCCAACGTGATTTTTGGGTGGTTGTATTTTTAGGATAATTTGAAAATTTGGAAATTTGGAAATGTGGAAATGTGAAAATGTGAGAATGGAGATTCGTTCCTGCTCCGTGAACTTCCCTTCGATCGATATGCTATGAACGTTCGATATCTTACATCAGGTATAAAAACATATCGAACCCATCACAGCGGGCACGTTTGGAACCTGGAACTTGCGTTCAGCGTTTAGCATTCAGCCATCAGGTTTTCAGTCTTCAGTTTTCAGCCATCAGTTTTCAGTTGATACAACTGAGATTGGAGATTGGATCTCAGGTTAGGGCCCGGAGCTCAACTTTAAACATTGAACGTTAAACCTGAAACAGCATTCAGCCATCAGTTTTCAGTTATCAGTTGCGCATAGGGATTGGTGCGTTAGCATCAGGTGCAGGAAGAAAGCTGACATTAAACGTTGAGCCTTTCCGTCCCTGTTCGGGCGGTCGGCCTGGCGTTAACCCTGAAATAATTCCATGATCCATCCCAGTCTATATGTCCCCCAGGCAGGGCCAATCGTGAATGGTGATAGATCATCAAGCATAAAAACGGATCTAACATGGAACCTGGAACCTTAAACCTGGAACTTCCCTTATTCCTGTAACTTAGCAGGGTGAAATTTATCGACACATTGCTGCTTGCGTTCCGGACTGTTAAAAGCAACCGGCTGCGTACCGGTCTTACGGTAACCATTATTGCATTTGGCATTATGGCGCTGGTGGGGATTATTACCGCTATCAAGGCCATGAACCAGAAGTTTTCCGAGAGCTTTTCGTCTATGGGGGCCAATGGATTTACCATTCGTTTCAAGGAGCGCAATATGAATTTTGGCGGGGGCAGGGGCGATGATCTGGCCGTTTCGAAAAAAGGGAAAAAGGAAAAACAATCCAATCTCAATAAGGTTATTACCCGCGAAGAGGCCGAATATTTCATCAGTCATTATCATTTTCCGGGTGCAGTTTCGGGTATTTCGGTGTTCGGCGGCCGGAGCAATATCCTGTCGTTTAATGATAAAAAGACCAGTCCGAATGTAGTGCTGATGGGTGGGGATGAGCACTATCTGAATCTCAATGCGTATAAGGTTTTATACGGGCGCAATTTTACGGCCGGCGAAATCCGGGGCGCACAGAACCTCTGTGTGCTGGGGTTTGACGTGGCCAAAAGCTTTTTTGGCGAGGCAATGGATAAAGGCGTTAACACCACCGTACGTATTAATAATATACCCTACCGGGTGCTTGGCATTCTCGAAGGAAAGGGCTCTACCTTTGGTTTCAGCAGGGATAATATGGTGATAACGGGGTACCCGAACTGGGCCCGGAACTTTGGCAATGCCACTGCGTCTTACGTCATTGCAGTAAAAGTAAACGATCTTAAGCAGCTGGATGCTGCAATGGGAGAGGCCGAAAGTCTTTTCCGCCCGATACGAAAAAACGGCATTACCGAGGCCAGCAACTTTGCCATGGACCGTAGCGACAGTGCTGTGCAAACCGCTATGAATGTGTTGCGGTATATCCGGTGGGCCGCCATTGTTATTGGTATCATCACGCTACTGGGCGCTGCCATCGGGCTGATGAACATCATGTTGGTTTCCGTTTCCGAACGCACAAAAGAAGTGGGCCTTATTAAGGCCATCGGCGGAAAGAAACAATCGGTAAAAACCCAGTTCCTGCTGGAGGCCATCATCATCAGTGTGCTGGGGGCATTATTGGGTATCCTGCTGGGTATCATTGTAGGAAACCTGTTTTCGCTGGTGCTGAACACCGGTTTTGTGGTACCCTGGGATTGGGTGGCATACGGAATTGTCATTTGTACAATTGTAGGCCTGGTGGCTGGCATTTACCCGGCTGTAAAAGCGGGCAGATTGAACCCTATAGAGGCGCTGCGCTATGAATAAGAAAACGCAATCCGGAGGCTATTTTTTTGAATGTCGTAAAATGAATGACGGGGTTAAATAAATTTCCGTCAATACTTTTTTGATTTTTTTGAGTTTTTATAAAAAAAGTTTAACTTCAAACAGTTAAAAAAAAATAATGACGAAAAATTTTGTTGTTAGATTTTTTTTGTTAGAATTGTACACTCAAACAAACTTGTTCAATATTTAAAAAACTAAAAAAACTAAGATCATGGCTGAGACAAATCAAGCGAAGCCCGTAACGGCTACTACTTCTGTTCAACCTAAAAAAAGCAGTAATCTGATTTCGTGGGTTGCGCCCATTCTGTGTATTGTTGCTGGGTATTGCATATGGCGTTTTGTAATTGGTGCTGCCGATGGGTTTGCACAGCCAGACAGTGCAGGTGGATTTTGGCCTAACCACAAAGGCCCCAAAGGAGCATTTCACCGTATTTATGAAGGTGGTATCATCGTACCGCTGCTGATCGGTATGTTGTTAATGGTAATTGTGTTTGCTATCGAAAGGTTCCTGACCATTGCAAAAGCGCTGGGTAAAGGAAACATCAGCAATTTTATCCGCAAAGTACAGTATCACCTGGCGAATAAAAATGTAGACGCTGCCATTGCAGAATGCGACAAACAAAAAGGTTCTGTAGGTAATGTAATGAAAGCAGGTCTGCGTCGTTACAAAGAAATGATCGGCGAATCCGGTCTGGAAACCGAGCAAAAAATCGCAGCAATCCAAAAAGAAGTGGAAGAAGCTACCGCACTGGAACTTCCCATGTTGCAGAAAAACCTGGTGTTCCTGTCAACAATCGTATCTACCGGTACGCTGATCGCGTTATTGGGTACGGTAATGGGTATGATCAAATCGTTCTCTAACCTGGGTGAAGGCGGTGGCGGTAACGCAGCTGAACTGGCGATCGGTATCTCTGAGGCCCTGTATAATACGGCATTGGGTATCGGTACTTCAGCCCTGGCGTTGATCATCTATAACATGCTTACAACCCGTATTGACAGCATTACTTATGGTATTGACGAATCTGGTTTTACCCTGACTCAATCCTTTGCTTCCCTGTACAAATAATGTGCAGCCGAACAAAGATTTTTATGGAATAAAGCAGATTTTTCGTCTTATATCAAAATTGAGTCAATAATGGCAAAAGCAAAAATACAAAAGAAGTCAACGGATACGGACATGACACCCTTCGTGGATGTGGCATTCCTGATCCTGTCCTTCTTTATCATGGCTACAAAATTCAAGCCGTCAGAACCGGTTCCCATCGAAACGCCGAATTCTGTTGCATCCCAGGTAATGCCCGATAACAATGCTGTTATGATGAGTATTGATAAGGATAACAAGGTTTATTTTTCGGTGATGTCTAAGTCTGATATTCAAAAGGGCAAGGACATCATTAAGGAAGCCGCTAAAAGAGCAGGGGTAACCATTACCGACGCGGATCTGAGCCAGTACCAGGATGGAGAAATGATCGGGATGCCTTTTAATAAAATAAAGGGATACCTGGCGCTTCCTGCCGCCCAGCGGGCAAAGGTTGCCCAGGACGGGATTCCTGTAAAAGATTCTGCCACCAGCGAATTGGTAAACTGGATCGGGGCTGCGAAGTATGTTTTCTCCGGAGATCAACTAAAGTACCTTGTGAAAGGCGATAACTCTTCAAAGTATCCAACCTTTGGCGCAATTATCGATGCTATGAAGCGGAATGATGAGCAGAAGTACAACCTGGTAACCATGCCGCAGGATGCACCTGCCGGTACCGAATTGTACCAGGAGCGGTTAAAGGGAAAATAAATTCAATTACTTACATAACCAGTAAAAAGAAAAAATTATGGCAAGTTTAGATACTGGCGGTGATGACGGGCATAAGAAAGGCCCCGGGGTCAAGAAGGCCAAAAAACAAAGCACCCGGGTGGATATGACCCCGATGGTGGATCTGGGCTTCCTGCTGATTACCTTCTTTATTTTTACGGCTACAATGAGCAATCCTACCACAATGGACCTGAACATGCCGAAGGATACAGATAAGAAGGATGAGGAAACCAAGATCAAACAATCGGGCTCTTTGTCGGTGATCCTGGCCAAGGATAACAAGATCTTCTACTACGAAGGGGATCTGGATCCCACGGGCTCAAATTTCAAAAATGCTACGTATAAGGATATCCGCGATGAGATCATCCGTAAGAAAAGAGAGGTGATTTCCCGTTATGTAACCGATCCGGCCTGTGAAAATGAGGCCCGGTCAAAAGGGAAATCGATCGACGATTGTAAGCAGAAGGACTTTTTCGTAGTGATTAAACCCACGGATGATGCTACGTACAAGAACGTAGTAGACATGCTGGATGAGATGACGATCAATAAAGTTTCGCGCTATGCATTGGTAAAACCTTTCGATACAGAATTAGACGCTGTTCGTTTGTCTGGCGGAGGTGGCGGAACTGCTGCTCCGGCGGCAACTCCACCGGCTAAATAGAAGATTCCGTGTGGAATTTTTAGAAACATGCATCATATTAAAAACGTAATTAGATAATGGAAGCCAATAAAATTTTATCCTCTGATCTTCTGGATATCGTGTTTGAAGGGCGGAACAAGGAATACGGGGCCTATGAGCTCCGCCGCACCTACAACAAACGCGTCTGGAAAGCGCTGGGTATAACAGTAGCAATTGCTGTGGTTATTGCTGCTCTGGTGTTTCTTAAAAGCCAGATGAAGCCCCCGGTTCAGGAGAAAGTAAAGATGGAGGAAGTAACCATTCAGGAAATTAAACAAGAGGAAAAGAAGGAAGAGCCACCGCCGCCACCTCCTCCGCCTCCAAAACAGGAGCCACCTCCAAAAATTGAAACCAAGGCGTTTACTCCTCCAAAAATTGTAAAAGATGAGGAAGTAAAAGAGCCGCCACCCGTTCAGGAAGAGTTAAAGGATACCAAAATCGGTACCATTAACCAGGAGGGTGTTAAAGATGTAGGTATTGTTGTACCACCTGCCGGTGTAGATGGTGGTAAAGGGATCGTGGAAACCAAACCTGTTGAAAAGGAGCCCGAGATCTTTACAAAGGTGGAAAAAGATGCGCAATATCCGGGCGACTGGTCGCGCTATCTGACCACGAACCTGAGAGGGGAAGTGCCCGTGGAAAACGGAGCATCACCCGGTAACTACCAGGTAATTGTTCAGTTTGTTGTGGACGTTCAGGGCAACGTGAGCGATGTAAAAGTTATCAAGGATCCGGGATTTGGAATGGGTGCAGAAGCTGTACGTGTAATTAAGAAATCCGGTAAATGGAAACCCGCTATCCAGAACGGACGGGAAGTAAAAGCTTACCGGAAACAGCCGATCACCTTCCAGGTAACAGAAGGATAGATAGGGCCTGATCATATTGAATTCGAAATCCTCATTTGTAAAAATGGGGATTTTTTAATGGTATAATTGTTGAGGTTAAGGTTTATGATTTTTTCGCTGGTTCTCTATTGTTCAATATTTAAAACAAAACAGGATGGCAAAGAAAAAAAAATCGGCATCAAAAAAAGGAAGTGCTTCCGGGAAGGATTCCAGGAAAAAAGCCAAGGCTAAAACTGCCCGGTCTGCCTCCGGAAAAATGGAACTGAAAAAAACAACTGCAAAGAAACCGGATTCAAAAAAGAAGAAAGATGCGTCTTCTAAAAAAGCCGATAAAAAGGCGAAAAAGGATGCCGGTAAGTTAAAGCAAAAAAGCAAGGAGCTGAAGAAGGCGATAAAGAAGGAAAAAAAGAAGGCGGATAAGAAAGCGGCCCGTTCTATACCGGTACCTGTGGTTACGGAAACCAGGAGCGCAGTTGCGGCGACAAAATCAACAACAACCGGCAAGGCAAAGGCTGCTACCAAAAAGACACCGTCGAAAAAAGCTTCAGCGAAAAAAGCACCACCCAAAAAAAATCCGGTGAAAAAGGCAGCTGCTAAAAAAGTTCCGGCAAAAGCAACACCCGCAGCAGCAAAAAAAGCGGCGCCCAAAAAGAGCGCAGCCACTCCGGCAGCAGCGCCAAAGGCAGCAGCAAAAAAAGCGCCCGTTAAAAAGAGCGCAGCAAAACCAGCCGCTAAAAAGCATGCTCCTGTAAAAGTAAAAAATACCGGCAGGCCCGCAGGCAAAAAGCCGATGGCGCTTCCGGACCTGGAAGAGCCGATCATCGCCGCTCCGCTTATGGAACCCTCCGAGTTGAGTGAGGTGGCGGATATTAATAAAGAAGTGATCGATGAGCTCCTGCCGGAAGATGAAGGGTCCGCAGAACCAGCGGCAGAACGGCCGGACCCGGTTCCGGATGCATTTAAAGAAAAGCCCCATGATCCTTTACATGGTCCTCATGATCCCATGCCGGGAAAAGGGATGAACGTGCCGTTACCCAAAAAGCCATTGGGAGGCTCCCGGAAAAAATAAGTAACTGAACGTGTATAAAACCCGCAATAAAAGCGGGTTTTAGTTTAACCGGCAAAGAATGAAAGTAATTGTAACCGGAGGCACCGGAATGATCGGAACAGCCGTTGTAAAACGGCTCCTGGAGCACGGATACCAGGTAATGGTATTTACCCGCAAAAAGGAGCTGCAGACACCTTTGGGGAAGGCCTTGTCGTATCATTATTGGGATGTGAACACCGGGAAAATTGACCGGGAAGCGGTATTAACGGCCGATGCGATCGTGCATCTGGCGGGCGCCGGCGTAATGGACCGCCCCTGGTCTGCCAGGCGCAAGAAAGTAATCGTTGACAGCCGGGTGCAAAGCGGGCGGCTGCTTGCAGATACCCTCCTCAGTGGCTCTAACCGGCTAAAAGTGCTGGTGAGCGCCGCTGCAACAGGATGGTACGGTGCAGACCCGGAGATTCCGAACCCCGTTCCGTTTACGGAAGCGCAACCGGCCGCATCCGATTTCCTGGGCGCCTGCTGCAGGGAATGGGAAGCGAGCACCAACGACCTGGTTCAAAAGGGGATCCGTGTGGTGCACCTTAGAACGGGGATTGTGCTGGGGCCCGGAGGCGGCGTACTGGCAACATTAAAGCAGGGCCTTAACTGGCGAATGGCGGTGATACCCGGTAATGGCCGGCAGGTGATTAGCTGGATCCACCTGGATGATCTTACAAGCCTGTACCTGGCAGCTATAGAACAAGCCATATACAAAGGCCCGGTGAATGCAGTGGCTCCGCATCCGGTTTCCAATACCCGGCTGGTACATGCACTGGCGGCAGCACAATACGGGTCTGCTTTTATCACGGTTCATATACCGGCCGTAGTGCTGAAATGGATGATGGGCGAACGGGGAGCAGCGGCGCTGAACAGCTGCACCGTAAGTGCACAACAGCTGCTTGCCTGCGGATTTGAATTCCGTTATCCGGATATACAATCTGCTGCCCGGTCGCTGATGACCTAGGTTTTCAGATCCGTGCGTTTATAATACCGGATGATGGCATAGATGATGATGGCTCCATAGATGGCTGCGGTGATCATCAGGCTAAGATCTGAAACAGAACGAAGTTCTATGACAGCAGGTTTAAATGGATTCGGAACCAGTGAGTCCGTACTTTCCAACGGAAGAAAATAACCGGCCTGCCCTTTACGGAATGTAAGTGCCAGCCATAGCAGGTTGTCAATAACGAATACATAGCCAAAATAAAGAACGATTGCGAGCCCGGTGCGCTTTACGAGTATGGCTACCAGGAAGGCTACCAACAGGTACAGGGTGGCCATTAAAGCATAGTAACCTACATAATGAACGTTTTCAAAAACAGATACGGAAGAAAGGTCGGGTGTAAACAGCAATCCGCAGATCAATCCGCACAAAAAAACCATGATGGTGGTGGTGCCTATAAAAAAGAGCAACAGGGTTATTTTAGCTTTGATGTAATCCATGCGGCTCCAGCCATCAATAATATTCTGCCGGTGCGTTCTGTATTGCACTTCATTTGTGATCAGCAGGATAAAAAGCATACCGATAATGACAAAGAACATACCACCAAACCATGCGGCGCCGTGCCAGGTATTGGGAAATACAAAGGGGGAACTGAACATCCGTTTCAACACGGCACCTTCTAAACTTTTACCGGCGATCTGATCAAACTGGCGCATAAACTGCTGCGCCGTTAGCAGGAACATCGATGGGAGGAAAATAAAAAAGGAACCAAACAGGATCCAGAATGTGCGGTAGTTTTTTATTTTCAGCCATTCTGTTTTAAAAAGTTGTAGCATATGGAGGAGTTGTATGGATGATGGGATGCCGGTTTTGTTAAAAAAGCGGTGGTTACTGGTCGCTGCTGGAACCGGTGATTTCAAGGAAGCGGGTTTCCAGGCTTTTCTTTTTTAATGCCAGGTGGCTAAGCGTAATGCCTTTTTCAAAGCAATACCGGTTTACCTTCTGTGGGGTCAGGTCTGCTGTGCCAACAAGCTGCAACATTGCTGGGGTGCCGGTCACTTCCTTTACATATGGCAGGCCGGCAATCGCTTCCCGCAGCAGCGGCAGGTCTTCCGCTGTTAGTTCAATAATAATTTCAGGCGCCGGTCCTTCTGTGTGCAGCACTGCATTCACCGTACCGCTTGCCTTTACATTTCCTTTCTGGATGATGGTAACATGGGTGCATACTTTTTCCACCTCATCCAGTATATGACTGGCCATGATAATGGTTTTACCAGCCGCATGCAATTGCAGGATCAGCTGCCGGATTTCCGCAATGCCGGCGGGGTCCAGTCCATTGGTGGGTTCATCCAGCACCAGTATCTCCGGGTCACCCAGCAGGGCCGATGCAATGGCCAGGCGTTGTTTCATCCCCAGGGAATAGGTACTGAACGCGGAGCGCCTGCGTTCAAACAGGTTTACGATTTTTAATACCCGGGGTATATCATCTGTAGGATAGCCTTTGATGGAGGCCGCTATTTCAAGGTTGCGCTCTGCACTCAGGTAGGGATAAAAGTTGGGGGTTTCCAGCAGGGTGCCAATGCGCTTGCGCTGCGCTTCACTGCCGCTTTGCCCGTTCCATAAATAACTGCCGGAACTGGCTTGCAGTACATTCATCACAATACCCAGTAATGTTGTTTTACCGCTCCCGTTGGGACCTAAAATACCATATACAGAACCCGGGGGAACTTCGATGTTTACCTGGTTCAATGCCTGTACAGCGCCGTAGTTTTTTGAAAGGTTGTTGGTAGATAATACATGCATACCGCGTTGGGTTTAACAGATTCAAATGTATCACTAATTGATCCCACACAAGAAATAAAATCGGCAAAGCTACAGCCGGAACAGGTAAACACCCGGAGCCATCCTCCGGTAGCCCTGTTGTAAGCCGCTGGAACCGGGGATTAGCGGGCATGGTACCTGCAACACTAAAAAATTAATTGCCTCGCAACCGGCGAATCTACCCTTTGTTTCGGGTGGTTTGTTTTTTGAATGTTGCTGTTTTTCTCCTTACCTTCACAGTAGATAGTTGTTTATCTAACTAATTGTTGTTTGTATACGATTTTAACGGAAAGTTGCCGGGTGTTAACAGCAGCATGGCCTTATGCGCCGACTGAAGAACGCAACCGGCGCAGCGCCGTTACAACGGTTAAATATATTTATTGAATATGAAAAGGATCATCAAACGTGTTGCCGTTCTTGGAAGCGGGGTAATGGGATCACGCATCGCCTGTCATTTTGCAGGAACAGGCATACCGGTATTACTGCTGGATATAGCTGCCGAAGGCGCCGATAAAAATAAGATCGTAAAGGATGCACTGGCTGCAGCCGTTAAAAGCAGTCCGTCACCGGTATATACAAAGGATGCGGTAAAAAAGATTACCACCGGCAATTTTGATGATGACCTTAAAAAGATCGCCGGTTGCGACTGGGTGATTGAAGTAGTGGTGGAACGGCTGGATATTAAACAACAGCTATTTGAAAAGGTAGAGCAGTACCGCAGGCCGGGAACCCTCATCACTTCCAATACTTCGGGCATCCCGATTCACCTGATGACGCAGGGCCGGAGCGCCGATTTTAAAAAGCATTTTTGCGGTACGCATTTCTTCAATCCTCCGCGTTATCTGCGGTTGCTGGAGATCATCCCAACGCCGGATACCGACTCCGAGGTAACCGGTTTCCTGATGGAATTCGGGGATCGCATCCTGGGTAAAACCACGGTGCTTTGTAAAGACACGCCGGCCTTTATTGCCAACCGGGTAGGTGTATTCAGCATTATGGCAATCTTTTCGCTGATGGACCAGCTGGGGTTGGGTATTGATGAAATTGAGGCGCTGACCGGGCCGGTGATCGGCCGTCCAAAGTCGGCTACCTTCCGTACGGCAGATGTGGTGGGCATTGATACCCTGGTGAAAGTGGCCAATGGGGTGTTTGAAAACTGCCCCGGGGATGAGGCGAAGCAATTATTCGTGATCCCTGCGTGGCTGGAGCAAATGGTTACCAACAAATGGCTGGGCGATAAAACCGGGCAGGGATTTTTTAAGAAGATAAAAAATGAGCAGGGGGCTTCGGAGATCTTAACACTGGATCTGAAAACCTTTGAATACGGTCCGCGCATAAAACCAAAATTTGCGAGTCTTGAAGCGGCGAAACTGATTGAGTCATTGCCCGCAAAATTGAAGATGCTCCTGGGCGGCCAGGACAAGGCGGGTGAATTTTACCGGCAGTTTCATTACCGGTTGTTTGCGTATGTAAGTCACCGGATACCGGAGATCAGCGATGAATTTTACCGGATTGATGATGCCATGAAAGCCGGCTTTGGATGGGAGATCGGGCCCTTTGAAAGCTGGGATGCAGTAGGAGTTGCCAAAACAGTAAATGCCATGAAGGCCGCAGGTTTTCCGGTAGCTGCCTGGGTAGAGGAAATGCTGGCTGCCGGACATCAGACATTTTATACCATTGAAAACGGCAAACGGAAGGCTTACGACCCGGCAACCCAAACCTATAAATTCCTGCCCGGAAGCGATGCCTTTATTATTTTAAGCAATTACAGCGATCAGATCGTATGGAAGAATAACAGCTGCCGCTTGTATGACATCGGCGATGATGTGGTGGCCCTCCAGTGGAATACCAAGATGGGCACGATTGGCGGGGATGTACTCAGCGGTATCCAGACTTCTATTGAAAAAGCGGAAAAGAATTTTAAAGGTCTGGTGATCGCCAATGAGGGTGCTAACTTTTCTGCGGGGGCCAATGTAGGAATGATCTTTATGCTGGCAATAGAACAGGAATATGATGAACTGGATATGGCCGTACGCCTGTTTCAGAATACCACCATGCGTGCCCGGTATGCATCGGTTCCGGTGGTTGTAGCACCCCATGGACTGGCCCTGGGTGGCGGCTGTGAGCTGAGCCTGCATGCAGATAAAGTGTGCGCAGCGGCTGAAACCTATACCGGCCTGGTGGAGCTGGGCGTGGGCCTGATTCCCGGCGGCGGCGGAACCAAGGAGTTTGCATTGCGCGCGGCCGACGAGGTACAGCACGGCGAGCCTGAAAATATTCCGTTGCAGAACCGCTTTCTGACCATTGCAACGGCCAAAGTGAGTACTTCGGCGGCGGCGGCCTATGAGCTGGGTATCTACCGGCACGGAACGGACGTAGTGGTGCCCAACCAGGACCGACGGGTTGCAGAAGCCAAACGGAGCGTAATTGAACTGTACGATAGCGGCTATGTAGCGCCCGTTCCAAGAACCGATATCCGGGTGCTGGGCCGGAGCGCACTGGGCGCATTGCTGGCAGGCATCAACGGCATGCAGAAAGGCAACTATGCAACCGATCATGACGCACTGGTAGCAAAGAAACTTGCTTATGTGATGTGCGGCGGAGATCTTAGCGAGCCCACCCTGGTATCTGAACAATACCTGCTCGACCTGGAGCGGCAAAACTTTTTATCGCTTTGCGGTGAACGTAAAACCCTGGAACGCCTGCAAAGTGTAATCAAGACCGGGAAGCCGGTAAGGAATTAAAGCCTGTTGCCGCGGTTTATCATTGGGTGGGCCGGGGTGCTGCTATCGGCTTCGTTGCCACGCTCGCTTGTGCAGCAGTGCAAATGGCAACCGTACCAACGGGCCGGTGATGCTGAATGGGCTTAAACATCCTGTATATTGCTCCTCAATACAATCAATTTATGAATCGCCTGTTCCTGACGATTTTTTTTGTAACCATAGCGCACGGCGTTGGCGCCCAGCGGCTGACGGTAAACCTTGCAGACCAATACAACATCAATCCGCTTTACAAGAAGGATGTGCTGATCCGGACCCTGGATTCTTTTTTCACCTACGGGTGGGATGAGCAACGATGCCGTAAATACTGGGAAGACGGGGATCTGAAACTTTTCGGTTATCCCTTCGATCTGGGAACTTATGGGTACAATGGAAAAGGCGTAAGTTTCCTCACACCCGTTTTTCTGGGTGCAATCGACGTGGTTCCTCAGCAGCAATACCTGGTGAAAATTGCCTTTTTGCCGGCGGCGGATTCCTTAAAAGGGAATGTGGGTTGGGTACTCAACCTGATTGCCAACTACCATAAAAGCAATGATGCTTTTACATTGGAACGGTATACCCGTTATTTTACCCGCGACTGGTATAAAAAGGAAATCGGAAATATTCTTTTTTACAAGGAAAGCAGGGATGCTTTTGACCTGCAACAGGCAACAGCCTGTAACAGGTACAATGACAGCATTGCAGCATTCTTCAACGTGCCACCTAAAAAAATCATTTACTATTCCTGTAAAAACCCCGTTCAGATGTTTAACCTGATGGGGTATGATTTCCGGTATGAAATGTTTTTATCCCGAACAGGCGGAATGCGCATCGGGAACCAGCTATATTCGGCCCGGAATGTAGAATCATACCCGCATGAGATCGCTCATTTTTATATTCCGGAACTTGAAGGGGAAAAAGCTCCCTGCACGATTGCCTCCGAGGGAATTGCCACGTATTTTGGCGGAAGCGATCCGAAAACTTTTAAGGAAACAGCCGCTTCACTTTACCGGTATTTATTGAAATACCCCAATGTACCGGTGGATGAACTGCTGTTTAAAGACCTGCGCACGGATGATGATGTATCCCGGTTATATGCTACCGGCGGCGTTCTGGCAAAACTCATCTATGCAAGGCAGGGACTGGAAGGCTGGCGGAAATTCCTGGCCCTGCCCTGCGGCAACATGAAGGAAGCATTGCCATCATTGATCGGTACGGGCAAGGACCTGAAGCAGATCATTCTGGAAGCGGCAAAAAAGATCAGCGAAGAATGATGCCTGCTACTGGTTTTACTCCTGTACCACTTTTACCACTTTGGAATAGCTTTTCACACCATCTGTATCTACCTGGGCAATGCGTATAAAAGCAGGGCTGTTACCGGAAATGGTGTCTTTATTTTTTTTACAACCCGCTACGGAGCCGGCAATGATCAAAACAATGGGGATCAGGATGAATGCATGTTTCCTGCGATAGCATGCCATTAACAGGAAGAGCGCTGCCGCAGCAAATGGTAAAGCCATTTGGGAAAGCCCATGGATGCCGGCATTCCAGTTATAGTCGATCAGCGCGTTGCTGTTTCCATCTCTGGCTTTTGAACGAATCGTGGCAAGCGGCACAAAATGTTCTCCGTCTGCTGAGGCTTCGATCTCAAAATGATCATTGTTCTTTTCTGCAACTGTTTGCCAGTTTACATACAGGCTGCTGTTTTTTATATGTGCGGAAACGGTACCAAATGTTACCCAAAGCGCTACATCGCCCATAACGGATATAGGGGCAGGTGAGGCGCAGGGGGCGGCTTGTACGGCGGACCAGGCAAATGCACTGGTGCCGGGTGGCTTAGGTGTATCCTTGTTGCTGGAATAGTAAGCCTGGCCGTTGTAGGCCAGCACCCAGGTATTGGCCGGCGCTTCCTTCCAGAAAACAGCAATGGGGATGCCCGTATTGCCGGCTACAGTACCGGTAGTTTCATAATACGTTTTGCCGTTGAAGGATCCTTTAGCGGTGAGCGTATAACTGCTGGCCATACAGCCACCGGCAACCTGTAGGTTTTGTGCGTACAGGCAATGGAAGCAGGAAAGAAACAGCAACAGGGCGATTATCTTTTTCATTTTCGTTGGGAAGTTTTGAGGGATAGACAAGTCAGAAGAACAACACTTTTTAAGAGGGGGAATCATAAACGCTAAACACTCCGGCAGCGGATTCCCAGCTGATTTTCCACGCGGATGATTTCTTTCTGCTTTAACCCGGTATTCGGTAAACAAAACAAAGAAGTCAGGTTGTCGGAGTGGGCCTCTGTTAAACCTTCAAGAGATGTAAGCGCATTGTCATTGATATATACTTCTCTTAATTGTGTAAGCTGCTGCAGTGGCATCAGGGATGTGATGTTGTTGCATTGTACGTACAGCTGTTCCAGGTTGGTAAGTGCTTCAATACCTTCCAGGCTCTCTATCTGGTTGTTAAACAAAAACAGGGATTTCAGATTTTTAAGGGAGCGCAGCAATTGAATATCTTTGATTTGCTGGTGGGTAATGACCAGGATCTCCAGCTGTTGCAGGGTCGCAATGCCGGAGAGATTCGTGATTTCGAAGTTCATATTGGGATAAGGCGCCCGCGGGCCGGCCAGTCTTAAAACGGGTGTATTTTGTAATTGCCCGATATCCGGAAGGGCCGGCGTAGCTGAATTGCGGAAAAAAGTTACTTCAAATGCCTGTTTCCATTGTTGCTCCAGGTTGTTCCACCATTCTATGCCGCTCATAGTCATATAGTATAAATTAATTTTGTGAGGGAAAGATACCCTCCATATTGATGCAGAAGTTGACCCCGAGAACCGGCTGTATAATAGAGTAGGGCTGTTGAGATCCCGAAGATTGTACCATGCCCGTGTTCATGAAAACACCGGTACCTGCTGACCGGTATTCTTTATCCGGCATACCCGTGTTGGCCAGGTAGGCGCCCGCCGGAGCTGATATATCACCGGCTTCTGCAACGGCGTAAACAGGGTGGTTATGTGCGGGAAGATTCGATACCAAAAGCGTTATGTTTTCTGTTCCGCTTTTTTCGCCTATCGTACGATTGCTGATGCCCGGCGCCTGGGGGCCCATCCCAACCGGTACCCTTCCCCGGAGATCAGGTAATGCAAAAGTAGTGATGCCATCTCCTCCGAATGTAGTGCCCAACAATGCAAACAGGGCATCATTTTGCGCAATGGATATAAGCTGACCGTTACAGGACGCCCATCCGCGGGGCGGAAAATTAAAGCCGAAAATGGCGATCATACCAAGAAATGTTTCCATCTGTTTCGTTTTGAATGTTCATTTATAAACTGATTCCTGTTTCCATCTTTTATCCGGCCGGCATCAGTTTCTTGCCGGAAAAATACCATAGATGGCAATACAATAATTGATAACCAGGTAAGGTTGTTGTATGGAAAAGGGTGCACTGCCGCCAACAGCTCCTACCATTCCCGGGTTCATTTTTACGATTGTTCCGCCGGAACGGTATTCGCTATCCAGTTTTCCCGTGTTTGCAGGATTGGCACCGGCGGGGTTTTCTGTAGCACCGGCATCCGTAAATGCCTGGATGGTATGCGTGTGATTGGGCAACTCCTGTAGCGTTAATGCCGTGGTTGGCGCTCCCGTTTGTTGCCCCATTACGTAGTTGCTTAAGCCAGGTCCCTGGCCGGTTGCTCCAATGGGCGCCCTTCCTGCTAAATTGGGTAATGCAAATGTATTTGTGCCATTGCCTCCGTAGGTAGTACCCAGCAGGGCATAGAGTGCCGTGTAGGATGCTATCGGCATTGTCTGACCGTTGCAAGACAGCCAGTTTTTGGGCGCAAAATTAAAACCGAACATACCAATCATGCCAATAAAGGGTTCTACCATATAACTATTATTATTTGTTGTTTAGAAACAGGACCTGTTCACCGATCGATTTTATTGCCGTTAAAGGCATCTCAACTTCCGCTCTTTGTTAATTCCTTGAAGGAAAGGCGCCGTTCAGGCAGATACAAAAATTAAGCACCAGATAGGGCTGCATATTGCTGACCGGTATGTTATTGCCGCTGCCGCCCATCATTCCCGGATGCATTTGTGTTTTAGTACCGCTTGTTTTATATCCGTAGTCCAGGGGGCCGGTATTGGCCAGGTAAGCGCTGGTAGGGAGTTCGGTGTTTCCCGTTTCGGAAACGGCATTGATTTCGTGTACGTGACTGGGCATATTATTAACCACCAATTGTGTGGTTTCTGTTCCACCGGTTTGTCCCAGAACATACGAAGGGCCGTAGTTGGATGCGCCAGTATGAAGCGGTATTTTCCCTCTCAAATCGGGCAGGTTGAAATGGCTGGTGCCATTGCCGCCATAGTAAGTACCCAGCAAGGCAAAAAGTGCCTGGTTTTGCGCAATCGGAAGCGTTTGTCCATGGCAGAAAGCCCATCCTTTGGGCGCAAAATTGAAACCAAACATTGCAATAAAACCTAAAAGGGATTCCATATCCTGATTATTAAAAGATGACCGGAGATGATTAAAAGAGTTATGTGTATACCGTAGTAGTTTTGTTCCGTTGGTAAACGAGGGTTTTGGCCGGGGAAACAGGCTGACCGGAGGTACTGCGCTGCAGGTACCGTGTTAGCAGTGCAGGAGTATCCCTTTTGGCTTCCGCCAGTAATTTTAGTTCAAACTGGTTCAAACTGGCGATTGCGTTACCGGCATGATAGCAATGGATCACTACATCAGCAGGCTTACCAGGTTTGGAAGCCCAGAAGATCCAGACCGGTTGTGCTATGATCTGTTCTTTTGAAAAAAATACCGGTGCCGCCTCTTTATAAGTGTGCCCATTGCAGGGAGGCAACTCCTTTTTTTGTTCAAGGGGATTGTTATGCGGTTCGGCATGATACCGCCTGCACAGGTCGTTCCAAAGCGACTCCAGGTCCGGAGGGGGGGCATCGATACAATTACGGCCCATTGCTGCACCAGCTGCTAGTACCGCCAGGCTGCTTAAAAAAACACGTCGGTTAGAAGGCATTCGAATAATCTTTTTAATCTAATACAGCCAGGGAACCGCTACCGTAAAATGCTGCAGGCCGCAGCACTAACAATGTATTGCTTTTATATGGACCTGCTACGGAAATACGCAACGATCTGTCATGTATTGTTGAGATAGATATACAATAAAACTAAACGCTATTGAAAGGCCGGTTGTCAGTCCATCTCATTAACAGAGTAGTTCTATGGTGTGAAGGTAGCCGTTTTTGACATAATGAATATAAGAGTGCTGTAATTTTTTTTTGCCGGTTCCGTACAGGTTGGTATAACGAGGATCCTGATAGTGGTATGCTGCGGCAATTGGCCTGTACCAGGGATGTATGGGCAGGCGTTTATCGATGCCCGGCATGCCGCAGGCTTTGTATGCAGTTTCGTCTTAATTTTGCAGGAACGTCTTTAAGATACTGTAACGATCATGCTTTCCAAACGTATCCTATATTTTCGCCTGAAGATGCTCCTGACCCTGTGCGTGATCTGGATCCTGTTTGGATTTCTTTTTTTATTCAACATTCTTGAAATTGAAAAACAGCTGCTGAGCAACCGGTCCCTGGTTATCTTTTGCCTCAGCTTTGCACTGATTGGCCTGGTGATTTCTTCCGCGCTCATCTTTTATTTAAAAGCGGCCTTCCGCAGGTATCCGTTATGGATCGCATTCCTGTTGAAGCTGGCGCTGGCCTTTGGCTTGTTTGTATTGGTGGCCTTTTGCATGCTGGCGGGTTATTTTGTGTTCAGCTATCATGGAAGCCTGCCGGCCTTTGCAAACCGCTTTTTTGAAACGGTCTTTTTTACAAAAGGATTCCTGATCCTGATGGCAGACCTGGGGTTGCTGACGCTTATTTCGCTGGTGCTGCTGGAAGTAACCGATAAATACGGTCCGGGCGGGTTCTGGAGCATGATGCGGGGAGAATACCACCAGCCGCGGAAAGAGCGGAGGATCTTTATTTTCCTGGATATCAACAATGCCACCACCATTGCAGAAAGGATCGGGCATGAACAATATTTTCTGCTGCTGAAAGATTTTTTTTCGGATATCACGAACCCGGTATTGGCCAACGGCGGGGAAATTTACCAGTATGTGGGCGATGAAGTGGTGCTTTCCTGGAAAGAATCGCCGGAGAACAAGATTTATGCGCTGCGGTTTATAAGGCAGGCCTTTTATTTTTTAAAACGAAGGGAAAAATACTATATGCGTCAGTATACCGTGGCACCTACTTTTAAAGCCGGTATGCACAGTGGGGAAGTAACTTCCGGTTTTGTGGGCATTATAAAAAAAGACCTGGTGTATAGCGGCGACACGCTGAATACGGCTGCAAGGCTTCGCGGAAAATGCCACGAACTGCAGCAGTCCTTTATTTTATCGGGCGGGTTCATGCAGGATTTTTACCAGCCGTTTGCCTATAAGATTACCGCCATCGGGGAAATGGAATTAAAGGGCCGGCAGGAAAAGGAGCCGCTTTTTTCATTGGAATTTGAGTGATCTTCGGCACCGCACATTCCCCTATTTTTGTAAGAAACAACTTGCGCCTGTATCCTGTAAAATATATCCTGTACTGCTGGTTCCTTTTAGCGATATCCGGTTTATGCGCAGCGCAAACCACTCCGGATGTTTCACCTAAGGATTCCGTCCGCATAACAGCGGATAAGATGATACCGGATAGCGCGGCCAATATGCTTTACGGCGCGCCGGATCCGAAAGCGGCGGAGGTGGAAGACAGCCTGATCCAGTACCGGCTGAACGGTGCTTTTTTTAAAAGTATTTTTTCAGATGCGGCGTATGTGGTAACCCGGCCGGCACATTGGCAGGGCCGCGATTTCCGCAACCTGGGTATTGTGATGGGAACAACCGGCGCACTGCTGCTGGCCGATAAGGAGATCAAACGGATGGCCCGGCGGAATTACAACCCCTTTGCAAACAGCGTGGCCAATATCGTTGAGCCTTTCGGTAACCGGTATTCGCCGTATATCATGGCCGGGATGTATGTAGCCGGCGCCGTTATTAAGAACCGGGAACTCAAAAGCACAGCGTTGCTTACTTTTAAATCATACGCGATTTCCACATCCTTATACCTGTTAACAAAATCAATGATCCGGCGGAACCGGCCGGCCTATACCGATAACAACCTGGACTTTCACGCGCCTTTTTCCAGCGACCGGTATCATACCTCGTTTCCTTCTGGTCATACATTAACGGTAATGACCCTGGCCACCGCCGTTTCCGAAGCCTATGGGAAGGAGCACCGGTGGGTACCCTGGGTGGCCTACAGTATTGCGGGGCTTACCGGTGTTTCCCGCATTTATCATAACCGGCATTGGTCCAGTGATGTGTGGATCGGTGCCAGCCTGGGATATTTTGTAACCCGGTCTGTATTTAAAAATAACCGGGTAAGGAAGCGTACGGGCTTAAACGTCGTATGGCGGTAGTTATCCGCCCGGACCTCCGTTCCGGTACACACTATTCCGCTACAATCTTTACGATCCTGGAGTAGAGCTTAACGCCATCTTTTGCAACATGGGCGATGCGGATATACTGGGGTTTGTCTTTTGAATCAATGTCCTTTGTTTTGGTACAATTCGGTGCGACCAGTAAAATCAGCCAGAGGCCAGCCAGCATCATTTTATTGCGCTTTGAGCACAGCATCAAAAGAACGAGCAGGAAAATACCCGTTAATGCCGCCAGCGAAATCACACCTTCAGCATTCCAGTCGTAGGTGATGGTGGCATCGCTGTTGCCATTTTCAGCTTTTGATGGTACGGTTGCAATTGTCGTAAACTCGCTCCCATCTTTTGAGGCTTCTATTTCAAAGTGATCATTGTTTACTTCGGTGAGCGCCTCCCAGTGTAATGAAAGCTGGTGCCCCCGCAGGTTTGCGGAAATGGAGCCAAACGTTACCCATAACGCCACATTTCCGGCTACCGTTAAAGCGGCAGGCGAAGGGCAGGGAGCCGGCGTTACCGCCGTCCACGAAAAGGAACTGGTACCGGGAGGAATCGGTGTGTCTTTCGGACAGGAATAATAGGGCTGTCCGTCATAAGCCAGTGCCCAAACATTATCCTGTGCGCCGATCCAGTATATGCTGATAGGGGTGGCTTTTCCCGCAATGGTTCCGGTTCCGGTATAGGCGGTTTTGCCATTAATCGGGCTTTCCGGCGCCACTGTTAATGTTACCGGGCTTTCTATGCAGCCGCCGGAAACCAATATGGTTTGTGCCGCCGTTGTCAGAAAAACGACCAGCGCAGTAAATAGTAAATAAATCTTTTTCATCTTATGCCTTTTTAGAGGAAACGTATGTAAAGCGCATTGACCAGCAGGCCTGAAATTTATACGCTTCTGCACCGGATACCCAACCGGCGCTCTGCATCAAGGAGCTCTTTCTGTTTGAGGTTGGCATTGGGGGCACAGAAAAACTGCATCAGCTGATCTGCATGTGCCTCCGTTAGCCCGCTGAGCGTTGTGATGGCATTGTTGTGCACGTAGAGCTCTTTTAAGCGGGTCAGTTGCTTCAGCGGTTCCAGGGAATGAATATAATTGTATTGTATATAGAGCTGCTCCAGGTTGGTAAGCTGCTCTATACCGGCCATGCTTTCGATCTGGTTATTGAACAGGAACAGGGCTTTAAGGCGTTTTAATGACTGCAGTGCGGTTATTGTTTTTATCTGGTGATGGGTGATCACCAGTATCTCCAGTTGATCGAGCTGTGCAATACCGGAGAGATTGGTCAACTCAAATGACATATTGGGATAGGGGGCCCGGGGGCCGGCAAGGCGAAGAGCCGTTGCGGTGTAAAATTGTTCAATATCAGCGATGGCAGGCACTTCCGGCTGTTGAAAAACAGTCATTGAAAATGCATTTTTCCACTGCAGTTCCAAACCGTTCCACCAATTTAGGCCGATCATGTGTTGCTTTTTAATGTTAGTTCCTTGATGGAAAAATACCTTCAAGTGCAATGCAATAATTCAGCGCCAGGTAGGGCTGCATAATCGTATGCGGCTGGCTGCCTCCCTTGGTTTCCACTGCAGCAGCATTCATTGCTATTTTGTTAACCGGCGCCTGCTTGTACTCCTTATCCAGCGCGCCTGTATTGGCGGGGAATGCACCGGTAGGGTCGGAAGTATCGCCTGCTTCCGCGGTAGCCATAAGGGCATGGGTATGTGCAGGGATCTGATTGATTGTAAGGGTAACGTTTTCTGTGCCTCCCACTTGCCCAAGAACGTAGTTGGAAAGCCCCGGTCCCTGTCCAAACCCGATGGGTACCCTGCCCCGCAGGTCGGGCAGGGCAAACGTGGTTTGTCCGTTACCGCCGTAGGTGGTTCCCAGCAAGGAAAAAAGCGCAGTATTCTGGGCGATGGATAAGATTTGCCCCTGGCAGAAAGCCCATCCGCGCGGTGCAAAATTGCATCCAAACAATACGATCATACTTAAAAAAGGCTCCATAATTAAATATTTAGAATAGTGAAGAAATATACCGGGGGATTAGGATATATAAACGGTTCTTGTTTTATTTCTATAAACGGAGGTTTGGGTCAGTAATGCCCGCTGCCCGTTGTCATTCACCTCCAGGAGTGTTATTAATGGATTCTTCCCGTCTTTCTGCGATGCTTTTTCGGGGCGTAACAGCGATTGGAGCTCGTACCGGTTCAGGGTAATAACAGCATCATCCTGTTTATAAAAATGAACAATAAGGTCTGAAGGGCGTTTTCTGCCGGCCCAGTAAATCCAAACGGGTTGTGCGCTTATTTTTTCCGCAGGAAAATAAACCGGTGGTCCCTCTTCATGCGTATGTCCTTTACAGGGCTGTAATTCTTTTTTTTCTTTTATAGACAGCTTACCCGGAACGCTTTTATACCGGGCGCAGATGGCCTGCCAGGTCGATTCGGGACCGGGTACAACATGGCTTTCTGAAAAGAACGGGGAAACAGCATTGCCCCACACGGTACCCGCAGTTAGCACAGCCAGGTTGGTTAAAAAGCTTCTTCGGCTTGATTGGATTGTTTGCATTCGTTTCCGTTTTGATTTAAAAACCGATCCCCCAAAATGCTATTGTTATACTGACCCGGCTATCTGGTTTATTTCGGCATTTGCAATGAAGCCTGATTGTAAATAGATAAACCTCCCCATCCGGCCGGTTATCGGAGGGCGTTTAGAAAAACCATTGGTTATAAACAGGCCTTTTAGCAGGCCTGTTCAGAACTATTTCCGATCATTTTCACGAGGTACACGAACAACGTCTGGATATAAAAGTAAGAAAGAAATAAGCGGATGTAAATCGCTGAATCTGGTGATGAGCGCTAACGGTAAGGGACACAATACCGCCTGCCGGGTTGCGCGGCGATTCTTGTTCTGTGACATCACACTGAAGCGCCTCTTAATGGATTACGGTTCATACCGGCATCAAACCCGGGCTTCAGGTTTGCTCACCCGTACTAAGGGAGGAACGATGCGGCCAGGTCAAAGTCTGCATACTGCCATGCCTTTGCCAGCCGTTGACCGGCAAGCCGGGCCTCTGGTTCTTTCCCTTGTTTTTGCAGGGCCTGTTGCAAACCGGCCAGGGCCCATCCGTTCTCTTTCCAGGTTTCCAGGTCCTCGCGGTATATTTTTTCTGCCTGGCTGTATTTCCCGGCCTGTATCAGTGCAGCTCCCAGGTGATGCCGTATGGAAAAAAACCAATCCGGGGGCTCATTATAATTCAGGTTGTCTTCAATTACTATGGCCTTGTTGAAGGACGCCACAGCGCGATCATATTCCTTTTTATTCTGTTGCACTTCTGCGGTGAGTGTATGCACCGCAATTTGTACAATGTCGTTCATGGTGTTAATATTCCAGATGGTCATTGCTTTTAAGACCGTGTCAGCAGCCAGTACAGTAAGCTGTGCCAGCTCCTGCTGTGCGCCGGTAATATCTTTTTTCCCCAGCAGGGCCATGCCTTTTGCATAATGCTGTATGGCGCGGGGATAAATAAGCTCCTTCCGTTCCTGCTTCATGGCCAGGATGCTGTCCCACATCGCAAATTTTACGGCTACAAAATAAGGGATCGTATAATAGTGTTGGAGGGTGCCCCATCCGGGCTGTGTCATCACGTCTTTTGCGGTTTTTTCCTGTACCTGTTTTGCTGCCGTCCATGCAAGCTTTGCGTTTCCTTCAAAGGTGGCTGTGGCTGCCAGGTAGTGGTAATTGTGGAGATAGTATGCGAGGGGATAGGCGCCCTGGGCATGACAGGTGGTTACATAAATGCTGTCTGCTTTGATGGCATTGAGGTTGGCAATGGACCCCAGGTGATAGTCGCCGGTCCAGATGTAGATATGGGAGGGCATATGCAGTAAATGCCCGGAGCCGGGTACCAGCTGCATGAGCAGCTGCGCGCTGGCCAGTCCCTTTTCCGGCGTTTTGGATGCTTCTACGGCGTGAATGTAAAAATGTGGTGCGCCGGGATGTTGGGGGTATTGCCGGATGAGTTTTTCGAGTATCGTTACAATTTCAGGCGTCCAGGGTTTGGGTGCTTTTGTTTTTTTATCATACAGGTCCCAGGGATGCAGGTTCATCAGGGATTCTGCATACAACGCGCTCACGTCCGGGTCGTTGGGGTATGCGTCGTATACGGTTTTCATAGCCCTGGCAAAAGCACTGTCGAGATGCCCCCGGCTTTTTGGAGCCTGTGCTGTATAGCGGTGGCTGAGGGCCTGGATCAGGGCTTTTTCTTTTGGCGTACAGGTTGCCGTAAGGGAAAGCGCTTTTTGAGCCGCCTGCCAGGCCCGTTCATAATTGTCGTCTTCCATGCCCGCATTGTAATTAGGCCCCAATACATAGGCAAATCCCCAATAGGCCATAGCGCAATTGGAGTCGATACGGGAGGCTTCAAAAAAAGAACGGGCTGCCTCTGCATGATTAAAGCCGTAGGCCAGCATCATGCCCTGGTTAAAATAATCCTGGGCTTCTTTACTGGAGGTGGAGATCTTAAACTGAATGCCGCCTAACCCTTTAAACATGGGCGCCTTGGTGCCGGCCGTATACCAGGCTTTGTCGGTGGTGGCCGGTGCACAGCCGATTTTTTCTTTCGCTGCGGCAATGGGGGCGTGCTCCGGTTTTTTAGGAGATAGCTTGCAGCCGGCAGTTATCAGGAATGCGGCAAATAGAACGGCTAAATGATTCATGCTGGTAATTTTGGAAGCTGGTAAAAAGAATGGCAAAGCGTTGGTGCACCTGTAAGCGGGAGCACACATTGCGCATAGTAAAGTTACAAAATGAAACAGGGTTGGCAGGTAGCCAAAAATGGTGAGGGGGGTGGTACGGTGGAGACTTGGGTGACCGGCAGGGGCAGGTATGATTGGAGCATTTGCAATCCTGGTCTTCAAAAACTATTTGTCGGCCCCGGTTATCACCCAGGTAGCTTACCCGCATAAAAAAAACACCCGGAGTTGCTACTCCGGGTGTTTGTATAACATCTGAAAAAATTATTCTGCCTGTTTTAACTTGGTTTGATCTTCTGTAAGAAAAATATCCTCGTTGTTCCGTTTCATCAGGTATTTTTCCCTGGCCAGTTTTTCAATCGTGGCCGGATCGGTTTCCAGGTCGTTTTTGATCTTATGCAGCTCGATCAGCTCCTTGTTATAGTGCTCTTTGCTCAGTTCCAGGTCGTTGAGCTCCTTGCGGCGCTCCATGATGGAGAACAGATCGTTCTTATCCAGGAACAGCATGATGGCTAAAAAGCCAAGGGTAGCCAGGAAAAACTTATTGGTCAGGAACCGCGAAATTTTGCTGAGCGCCTTGCGCGGCTTTTGAGGAGCCGCTTCCTGCGCGGGTTCTTTTTCGGGGACAAAGTCAACAAATGTTTCCATGCTGCTAATGTGCTGATTTGAAAATTTGAAAATGTGCTAATGAAACCAGCTGATGAATGCACGCAGTTGAAGTGTGCGACGCAAGACTGATGCCATATGCACGAAAGCCGACCTAATCATTATTTCTTACCAAATTTAATGGTTCCTTTTGGATAAACCGCGCTTTCGCCCAGTTGTTCCTCAATACGGATGAGCTGGTTGTATTTCGCGATCCGGTCGGTACGGCTTGCAGAACCGGTTTTGATCTGTCCGCAATTCAGTGCCACGGCCAGGTCGGCGATGGTGGTATCTTCTGTTTCGCCGCTTCTGTGGCTCATGATGGTGTTGTAGCCGTTGTGCTGTGCCAGGGTTACCGCATTGATGGTTTCTGTAAGGGTACCAATCTGGTTTACTTTTACCAGCAAGCCGTTGGCAATGCTTTTGTCGATACCCTGCTGCAGGCGGGTTACGTTGGTTACAAACAGGTCATCACCCACCAGCTGGCATTTGCTGCCCACGGCTTCGGTTAATGCGGCCCATCCTTTCCAGTCGTCTTCAGCCATACCATCTTCGATGCTTATGATCGGATATTGTTTTACCCAGCTTGCCCAGAATTGTACCAGTTCATCGCTGCTAAGGGCCTTGCCGCTGCTTTTATGAAATACGTATTTTTTCTTTTTGGCATCCCAAAGTTCGCTGTTGGCGGCATCCATGGCAATGGCGATCTGAGAACCGGCTTTGTAACCTGCGGCATCGATAGCAGCCAGTACGGTTTCGATGGCTTCTTCATTGCTTTGGATATTGGGTGCAAAACCACCCTCGTCACCCACGTTGGTGCTGAAGCCTTTTTTCTTCAGTACCGATTTCAGCGCGTGGAAAATCTCCACACCCCAGCGCAGTCCTTCGCTGAAAGTAGAAGCGCCGATAGGCATTACCATAAATTCCTGGAAGTCGATCTTGTTATCGGCATGTGCCCCACCGTTCAGGATGTTCATCATCGGGATGGGCAGGGTTTTGGCGTTGGTGCCGCCTACATAGCGGTACAGGGGCAAACCTGCTTCTTCAGCCGCCGCTTTGGCAGCCGCCATGCTTACCGCCAGGAGTGCGTTGGCGCCCAGTTTTCCTTTATTGGGAGTGCCATCCAGTTCAATCATTAATTGGTCGATACCGGTTTGATCGGCTACATCATAGCCCAGCAAAGCGGGAGCGATGGTATTATTAACGTTTTTAACAGCTTTTAAGGTACCTTTTCCCAGGTATTTTTTCTTGTCGCCGTCACGCAGCTCTACGGCTTCGTGGATCCCGGTGCTGGCTCCGCTTGGAACGGCGGCGCGCCCAAGGGCACCTTCGTCTGTTAGTACATCCACCTCGATAGTAGGATTACCGCGGCTGTCCAAAATTTGTCTGGCAAATACCTCTGAAATGTAGCTCATTGGAAAAAATTGAAGTGATTTTTTGAAAATTTGATTTGTGGCCGCAAGTTAACGAATCGTTTGCGTACGGGGAACACTATGGGGAAAATTTGTTTAAGGTTCAATGTTCAGGGTTTTAGGGTGAATTTCGTTTGATGATCTTGGCTGTTCGCCTTGCTTGGGGGGACATAGGGACCAGGGGGACAATGGAATGATGTGTAACGTTCAGCGTTTAAGGTTTAAGGTTCCAGGTTGGACGGCCGGGGCTCGGTGCCGATGTCCGGGATCTGGATTCTCGATTCTGAATTCCGGGTACTGAAAGATTATTGAGCAGGAACGGAATCTTAACTTCTACATTTGATATTTTTCATTCCTTATTTTAAATTCCGGCGAGGGAAGGTTTCAGGTTAGGTCCCCTGGTGGTCGGAGATCGGTGCTGAAGGCTGCATGCTAAGGGCTAAAAGCTGATCGCTGAAGACGGCCTCTCAATTCTCAAATCTCAATTCTGCCTTCTCAAATCTATATCCTACCTTTCCTTCTAAAATAATGCATATGAAATGCCTGATCATTGTAGACATGCAATATGATTTTTTACCGGGAGGTGCCCTGCCGGTGGCGGGTGGAGATGCCCTTATACCGGTGATCAACCGGTTGCAGCCGGAGTATGAACTGGTGGTGGCTACCCAGGACTGGCACCCGGCGGATCATAAAAGCTTTGCATCGCAGCACGAAGGAAAAAGTCCTTTTGATGTGATCGAGTGGAAGGGCCACCGGCAAACCCTTTGGCCGGATCATTGTGTGCAGGGCACGCAGGGTGCGGAACTGCACCGGGATCTGGACCAGCGCCGGATTGAAGCCATCTTCCGGAAAGGGATGGATGCTGAAATTGACAGTTACAGTGGTTTTTTTGACAATGGCCATCTGAAATCGACGGGCATGGGCGATTACCTGAAAGGCAGGGGTGTTGACGAAGTGCATGTATGCGGACTGGCCGCTGACTTTTGCGTGTATTTTACGGCGACTGATGCGTTGGAGCTGGGGCTGAAATCGGTAATTGTAGCGCCGGCCACGCTTCCCATTGACGCTGTACAGTATGCGGTGATTAAGCGGCAGTTTGAGGAGCAGGGAGGTTTTTTTGTTTAGGGTTTACAGGTAAGCTTTCATCTTATTCCCGATGATCTATCGACGATTGTGCCTGTTTTTTGGGGATATAGAAGTTTCCCAAGCATACACAACTGATCACTGACGGCTGAAAACTGATCACTGATGACTAATCGTAATGGCTTTCAGCAGTCAGCCCTTAGCTTTCAGATGACTCTGTCCGGGAGACGCAGGTCAACGGTTCAATACCAATTCTTCAATGGATTGATCATCTCTCGAACAGGGACGCCCCAACTGATCACTGACGGCTGAAAACTGATTACTGATGACTGAAAACTGATCACTGATGACTGAAAACTGATCACTGATTACTAAAAAAGCCCCGCAACATGCATTGCAGGGCGCGCATATTTTTAAAAAGAGCATCAGAACTTAAAGGTAGCAGTTACCACAAAATTCCGTGGGGGAATGGGGTTGATGCTGTAATTCTCGTGTATGTAATAGTTAAACGTATTGGTAATATTTGCCATTTTAGCCATCAGCGACCATTGTTTATAGGTATAACCGGCGGATACATCCACGGTGGTAAAGCCTTTTACTTTAAACAACCGATCCCGGATGGTGCCTTTATCATCGGTGTAATCATTGTTCCAGCCGGCATTACGTTCTCCCACGTAGTAGATACCGGCACCCAGTTTTAATCCCTTTACTGCTCCATCCTGGAACGTATAAAAGGTGGTGGCATTGGCCGTATGGGCTGGGCTGTTTACCAGGCGCTGTCCTTCTACAAAACTTCCGGATTTGCCGGAGGTTTTGGTATAGCGCATATTGTTATAGCTATAGCCGGCCAGGATGTCCCATCCTTTGATAGGCTGGCTTTTCAGGTCTACTTCAATACCATCGCTGGTTGTTTGTCCGGTAAGTTCCCTGGCCTGCGGGTTGATTTGTGACGGCTGAGACAGGTTACTGTTGATGATCCGGTACAGGGTCAGGTTGGCGCTGAGCAATCCATCGAGGAAGTCATTCTTTACACCGAGTTCAAACTGATCAATGAAAGAGGGCTTTAACGTTTTACCATCAATATCCATTCCCGTGTTGGGGGTAAAGGAATTGGAGTAGCTGGCAAACAGCGAGGTATAGCTGTTGGGCTGATATACCAGGCCTACTCTCGGAGAGAATGCTCTATCTGCCTGAGTTTTTCCTTTAACCGTTTTGTTTTTTAACAAAGAATCGGTAACGGGCGCATTTGCTTGTTGGAACGACCAGCGGACGCCTGCCAGTAATTTGAATTTTTCTGAAAGCGAAATAAGATCCTGGATATACGCTCCGAAACGGGTTACCGGATTGTTAACAGATGTATTCCATTGCCAGTTGGTTGGCATATCAGTGCGTGCTGTGTAGGCCGATGGGTTGACCAGGTTGATGGTATCGTAGGTTGCGTTCGGCGTAAAGAGGGCTGTAAGATTGGTTGTTTTGTCATTTTCATAATCAGCACCGATCAACAGCCTGTGTCCGATGGAGCCTGTATGAAAATTACCATTTAAGTTTACCTGACCGGTAAAATAATCCTGTTTATTGTTGGTTTTGCCCAAAGGACGCGCAAATTTTCCGTTGATATCGGCCTGTATCCGTTCGGTGGAAAAATAATCCCTTTCATAATTCTGGTAGCCACCCAGTGCGCTCAGTTGCCAGTTGTCGTTAAGCTGATGATTCAGCTCAAATGATGCTGTGGCCTGGTTGGTTTTGGCATATTGCCAGGGCGCCCCAAAAAAGGTATTCCGGGATACGGGTGTTACCTTTTTGCCGCCTACAGCTTTTGGTGTAGATGCATCTGCATTCATAGTACCAATTCCAAAATCCGGTGTAAACTCGTGTTGCAGGTAATCGCCCTGTACCAGCAGTTTGGTTTTATCGCTTAATTTGAACAGCAAGGAGGGGTTTACATAATAGCGTTCAGAATGTACCCCATCGCGGTAGCTGTTGGCTTTTTCATAGGTGCCATTCAGGCGGTAAGCAACGGCTTTGCTGATAGGGCCATAAATATCAACCGACGGTTTGTAAAGATCATAGCTGCCCACCCGCATATTTACCTCACCGCCGAAATTAAAGCGGGGTTTCTTGGTAACCATATTGATGATACCGCCGGGTGCCACGTTGCCATATAACAGCGCTGCACCACCCTTTAACACCTCCACGCTTTCAATAGCGCTCATTTCGGGCATGGCGCCGCTGTTTACACGGAACCCGTTCTTAAACGTATTGGTATTGCCCAGGTTATAACCGCGGGCGTAAAAGGTTTCCTGGGTGCTGGCGCGGGCTCCGCCCAGGTATACCCCGTTTACATTTTTGATTACATCGCTCAGCCGCTGTGCCTGCTGGTTTTCAATGGTCGATTGCCCGATAATGGTAACCGCCTGCGGCAGGTCCATAATGGGAATATTGGATTTCCCGATCCGGGCGGTACCCTGGTTGATGCTGCCACCGATGCGTACGATTACTTCTTTTAGCTCCCGCGCATTTAATGAAAGATTGTATTTGGATGCCTCACTGCTTACCGGAGGAACGGTAACGGGTACTTCCTGGCTGGTTTCGCCCTCAAAGGAGTAAACCAGTATATATTCCCCGTAAGGGATTTCTTTAAATTCAAAATATCCCCGCTCATTTGTAACGGCGTGTTTCTTCTTTCCCTTGATCGTTACATTTACGTTCGGAACCGGATTTCCCTCCGGAGTGGTGATCACCCCTTCGATATTACCGGTATTGGTTTGCGCATTTACACCTAAAAACGTTACAAACGCCACTAAAAACAGCAAAAATCTTCTCATTTATTCTAATTTTCGCGGCAAAACACGTTCATTTTTCCTGCATTCATTTTCTAAATGCGGAAATTCATTTACGAAATCGGGAAAAATCGGTTACGAAATCGGGAAAAGGGAGGGGCAAAAAGGCCGGAATGTAGCAAAATTGTTGTATATTTATAGCAAAATTGTTGCAACATGAATCCGGCAAAGAGGACCATAACGAAATTTAACACCAAAAGATCGATTGATAAGGTGATCCCGAATAGTTTCCACAAATGGACTTTATCTGTGGGGGGAAAGAAATACAGCTGGAATAACGATATGGAACGGATCGGGATCGCCCGGCAGGGACTTCCCTATGATGTTATTGAAGAAATCAGCCGAAAGATCGATCGCCCCGTTAAGGCCGTTTTAACGGCGATTGATATTCCGCAGACCACTTATAATAAGAAAAAAAAGGAGCATTCTTTGCTTGAAAGGAAAGACAGTGAATTGGTTTTGCTGATCAATGAGTTGGTCGATTACGGTGTTGAGGTCTTTAACCAGGAGGAAGAAAAATTTCAGCGCTGGTTGAAAAAACCGAATCAATCCTTAGGGGGCAATATTCCCGACTCAATGCTGGATACCGTTTCCGGGATCAATGAAATTAAATATGCTTTAAACCGGATCGAGTTTGGAAATTTAGCATGATATGATCGTCTTCCGTATAGAGAGGGAAAAATATCTGAGCACAACACTACATGGCACGGGCGCCTCTATGGTGAGCGGTTACAGATGGAACAGCTTAAATACGCGGATGGTATATGCCGCAGAAAGCAGGGCCCTGGCCACCCTGGAAGTTTCGGTTCATTTAGATCTGAGCGAAGATTTACCAACAGACCGCTATTATGTGGAGATTGAAATACCCGATGATCTTCCTATTCAGGAAGTGTTGATTGAAGAACTTCCTGAAGACTGGAATGCTAAGCCTCCTATACCTGCCACGCAAATAATAGGAGATGATTTTGTTGGCTATAATGAGGTTGCTGTTTTAAAGGTGCCCAGTAGCATTGTTCCTGACGAGTTCAATTACCTGATAAACCCGCTGCATGAAGATGCGAAACGCATTCAGGTGGTGCGGACCAAAAAAATGGAATTTGATCAACGGTTTAAATTATAAACAGCCAATAATAACGCCTCTCTTCATGGGTGTTTGAGGCTCCGGGTTTAATGCGTTTCGTACCGATGAGAAGCAACTTTTGAACCTGAAGCAAAACACTCCCGCCCGGTTATGACCTGCTCCTGCTGGTTTTAAATAAGGGAGGCATCAAAGCAACCATAACCAACCGCTCTGTTTTTTTCAAAGGGCAACCGAATCTGTAATCTCGAATCTGAAATCTGACCGCTTCTCATTAAAACCGTACTTCGTCGTCCCGGTGCTGCGCGTATGCTTTTTTAAAGTCGACCGTTTTTACTTCACCGGCAATAAACCGGATCCCTCCCAGGATGTGGTTCAGGTAAACGGGGTCGCTGTAATCCTTTTTGTCGTGGCCCAGGGTGGTTACCCAGGTATGACCGCCGTCGAAGGCATATTCCCAGGTGGTGGGATAAAAGTCGCCGTAATTTCCACGGTTTTTCTGAAGCATTTCTTTTTGCTGGATGCTGGTTGTATCAATGGTACGCAGGTCGTGTACCATCAGCACCCGCGGACCCGGGTACATTTCCTTGGCAAAATAACACTCATCGCCTTTTTCCCAAACTGCAGGTACGCCTTTCATAGAAGGATGGCCGGTATCAATAACCCTTACCGTAAAGGGCTGAAATTTGGCATGCCAGGAAAAAGTACCGCCCAGCATCATTTTAAACCAGCGCCAGTTACGCTCAGTTCCGGTTACGGAGTGCAGGCCCACAAAACCGCCGCCGGCTTCGATGTAGTGCCGGAAGGCGAGCCGTTGTGCATCGGTATCAAATACATCATTATTGGTACTGGGAAAGATGAGCAGGGTATACTGTTTCAGGTTTGCCTCGGTCATCACCTCCGGCCGGGAGCTGGTATCTACCTTAAACCCGTTAACGGTGCCCAACTGTTGAATGGCTTTTACCGCAAACGGAATATTATCATGCACATAGCCTTTCCCGTTTTTGGTATATACCAATACCCGCACTTTTTTCCAGTTAAAAGCATTTTGTGCATGGACGCCGCCGGTTACGCCAAACAATGCGGCTACAAAAAGCAGGACAGCAGAAAATTTTTTCATCAGATATATTTATTTAAAAGTGATTTTTGGAGGATGTGCAAAGGCCTGCCAGGCTTCTTCCGCCTGTTCTTTTGGAAGCTGGTTGTTAAATACCAGAAAACGGTACCGCAGCAGGTATTGTTTGCCGGGTTCCAGCAGCCAGTCTTTATTCTTGGTAGGCGAGAAGTTTAAAAATACATCGCCCCGGTTATTCATATTTTCGGGCCATACCCGCAAGGGTTCGGGGTAATTGTAATTGGCGGGGTAACTCATCATCTCCAGTCCGCCGTACTGCTGGTTCAGCTGCCCCTGTGCCACGCACCAGCGTGCGGTGCTGCCATCGGCGGCCTTCCGGTCTTTTCCATCGGAAGTAAAAATAACACTGTTATCCCTGTTCCATGCGGCCGTGGCCCGGATGCCCAACCCGCCATAACGGTACTCCAGCAGCTTTACCGGGCTGGAGCTGGCGCAGCTCAGCTGTACCGTTATATCCATAATGTAGTAGCTGTCGTTGCGGCTATCCGGCCGGTAAATTCTTACCGTTTGCAACTCGTTGATCGCCTTTTTTTCTGCTCCGTCTTTTTTAAAGGCAATATGCTCATGCAGCGCCTCAAAGCCGGAATAAACGGGTCCGTTATACAATGCTCCGAACCCTGCAAACCGTACGGTTCCTTTGCGGTCCCTGAGGTTCCAGAAGTCAACGGTATCTTTTTCAAACAATACATGCGTCCACGGATTCCACATACCCCAGTGATGATAATGATCCGGAGCATTGATCCTTGTCAGCTCTTCACCATTGGGCGTCCATAACGGGTGAATGAACCCGCTGCGCTTATAGGCGGTATCGATCCCTTTGGGCGGGTATACCGTTTCGGAATGGTATTGCAGGAGGTGTTTGCTGCCGTATTGAAGGGTAAGCGCTCCGGCGTTTAAACGGGTCTGCATACCGGTGATGGCCTCTTTTGCAGATGTTGTTTTGGACAGCTCAAAACTGCGGGTTGTTTGTTTTGCCGGTTCCAGCATCCAGTACAACCTGCGGCTTCCCCTGGTTTCGATCTGGAACGGAACCGGTGTTTTCCGGCCTCCCGTCGTTTCCAGGAGCTGCAGGCCACTGTCTGCTTCAAATGTAACCGCATCCAGGTCTATGCTCATTGGAATAGAGAATGCTTCTTTTCCGGATGTTTTTACCTGCCAGCTGCTGATGCGTTGGGCACAAAGCGGGGCACTTCCGGCTAATGTGATAAAAGCCAGCAGGCAAAGGATCTTCTTTGTCATGTTACTATTTGGGTTCTGATTTTTTTGCGAGCTCCAATGCTGAGGTGGTCGTATAATATTTGGCGATCATATTGGGCACCTCCCAGTCGGGCATTTTCTTTTCTTTCAGGAACTGAAGGTAGCGCTGCATTACCTGGCCAAAATGCGCTTCATGACCGGTATTGTATTGTTGAGGTACCATCACCTGCCATCCGGCGGCGGTTTTTGTGAGTTCAACGCCCGGGTATTTTGCCTGTATGGCTGCCAATGCGGTGGTGAGGTCCTTTTCAAAACCGGCATCGGATTTTTTAACCGGCTCAATGTATAATACCGGCTTGTATTTTTGTTCGGCTCCCTGGCGGATGATGAGGTTGGCACGGGTTCCTCTCATGATCGAATAGTGCGTGTCGCCGGTTCCTTCGGGTGCCTTATACCCCCAGGTTACCGATACCTTGGCATTTACACCGCGCAACTTATAGTTGAAGCTTCCGTTACTGTAAATGTTGAGTATTGAATCGTTCTTAACATCCTTCTTCAGGTAATCCGGAAACGCGGCTTGTTTGGTAAGATCCGAAAACTGGCTGAGGGTGATGGGCGTTGTCCAGCGTTTTGCAGCCACCATTTCAATATCTTTCTGATAATCGATGACCTGTTCGGGGAAACACTCCCACTGTACCAGGTCTACCAGGTGTGTGGTTACATCCACAATGCCTTCGCCCTGTTGTGTTACATCCAGGAACCAGGCCGGGCGCTGCAATACGGCTCCGGAAACCAGTTTATAAAGGTAATGCACACTCTCTTTGGTAACCGCCGGGTTTTCGGGGGTACCTTTTTCGAGGTCGCCAAATACCTCCTTGATTTGTGAAAACTCCCGTTGCAGGAGGGTATTGATCTCAAAGCGCTCGGTCATGATATCATAAAGGAGCACTTTTTTTTCGGCGGCTTTTGCAAAGGCCGTTTTTACCAGCTCAAACCCGGCTTTATCAATGGCCATAGGTTTGTCTGCCAGCACATTCAGCCCGGCATCTACCGTGTTCAGCACATATTCTGCCTTCTTCTGGTTGTTGCCGCTCATCACCACAACATTGCCTTTTTTCTCCGCGATCATTTTCTGGAAAAAATCGGCACCGGTATACACATTTTCTTTCCAATGTGTGGGATGTTCTGCACGGGTATTATAGGACTCGATCCGTTTCAGATGCAGTCCCACATCCGGGCCTTCGGGCGCATATACATATACATTGCTGTCCACATCGGCATACATTTCTTTTTGCACGAGGGCTGCATGAAAGTGCCCGGGGTCCAATGTGATCAGTGTGATCCGGGATGAATCTGCTGTAGCAGAACCGCCGGATTCATTGTTTTTACAGGACATCATAACAGTGAGCAGTGCAACCGGTAGAAGGAGTTGTTTCATTTATTTTTTTAATTTATTCAATACATAATTGGTTCCATAGGGATAGCGTTGCGGTCTTGACAAGAGTTTATTGGCTTCAATATTGTCTTTAAAGACCTCTTTTTTAGGATCCCAGTACAATTTGGTTCCCAGCTTCATGGCGGTATGGGCCACCAGGCAGGCGCTGCAGGAGCGATGTGCCACTTCTGCCGGGCTGATGTTCGGCTTTTTACTGATGATGCAGTCTACCCAGTTGAGGTGCTGCTCCCGGCTTTCATACAAATGTACCTCATTAGGGCCAATAACCGAAGTAAGGATCTTTGGATCGCTGGCATTGAAGGCCTTGTTCTGTGCGCCTGCACCGGCGCCCGGATCGGAAGCGGTTACGCCCACATTTCCCCGTGATACAAAGATCCATCCGTTACTGCCTTCAAATTTAACACCATTCGGGTTCTTGCTGTTAATAAGCATGGTTACCCCGTTGGCATATTTAGCTTTTACTTCGTAGTCTCCGTGTACATTCCACAAACCGGTTTTGGGAAATTGTGCGCTGCCTTCCACTTCAATGGGGCCGGTAAGCTCGGTGTCCATTCCCCAATGTGCAATGTCGATATGGTGTACTCCCCAGCCGGTGATCATACCCGCGCCGAATTGTTCCATACGCAGCCAGCCGCCCCGTGATTCCACATCTTTTTGATTATGTACCCGGTCCTGTGTATAATAGATATAGGGCGTAGATCCCAGCCACATATCATAGTTAAGGCCTTCGGGGATGGGCATTTCGGCGGTATTGCCACCCGGAGGATCGGCCGGTAATCCTACATGCACCGTATGCAGTTTGCCGATGCGGCCGTTCCGCACCAGCTCACAGGCTTTTTTAAATTGCGGCCAGGGGCTTACCGAGCGCTGCTGGCTTCCCAGCTGAAAAACAACGCCCGACCGGCGTACCGTATCGCTCATAGAGCGGCCTTCTTCAATGGTAAGGGAAGTAGGTTTTTGCAGGTAAATATGTTTGCCGGCAAGTGCGGCTTCCATGGCCGGCTGTGCATGCCAGTGGTCCGGCGTACTGATGATAACCGCGTCAATGTCTTTATTCACCAGCAGTTCATGATAGTCGTCGTGCATTTTGATGTCGATGTAATTAGACTTGCCGGTTTTTTTTGCATACCACTGTTCCACTTTCTGCTTGCCGGCTTCCAGCCGGTAGCGGTCTACATCTGCCATGGCCACGATCCGCGCCGATTCATGTTTAAAGGTTTCTACCAGGTCGTGCGTGGTGGCAATGCGGCCGCAGCCGATCTGTGCGATATTGACCTTGTTGCTGGGGGCGTCCTTGGTAAAAAAAGACGCGGGCACAATCATCGGTACCCGGGGTAGGAGGAACGCACCTGCTGAGATGGTAGCGGAGTTCCTGATAAAGTTTCTTCTGCTTTTTGAATTCGGCATATTCTTAAAATTAAACAGGTATTAAAGCTGATGGCAATGCCTGGAACAACAATGTTCTGTAAAAGCAAGCGTGCAGGCATCTATCGTTGTTACGGGTAACTAAAATAGCAACTTTCGGGGACAGGTTGGGGAAATGGGGGCGTCATTTTTTACTACAACGTTTGAAATAAAAAGAACCTGTTTTTATTTGGGCCCGCCGGGGTAAACAGCAACGGGCATAAAAAAAACCGCTTTGTTTCCAAAGCGGCTCAATTAGTCGTCATCTTGTAACAACCAGATGGTATTCGGCAAATAAATTCAATCAACTACCAAACAGCAATTAACGAATTTCTTTTTCCATCGGGAGTTACAAGATGACATGCTCTTTATTTCCCCGTCATCATTTTCCTGAGGTTCAGCAGGCCATAGCGCATCCGGCCCAGCGCCGTATTGATGCTGCACCCGGTCATGTCTGCTATTTCCTTAAAGCTCAGGTTTGCAAAGTGGCGCAGGATGATCACCTCGCGCTGCTCTTCCGGCAATTGCTCCAGCATGTCCTGGGCTTTACCGATATTCTGGACGGTGATGATTTTTTCTTCAACATTTTGCTCAGAGGAATTGATGGTATCCAACACCTCGTGATCTACACTGTTTTTGGCGAACGGAATGCGTTTCAGTTTCCTGAAATAATCTACACAAAGATTGTGGGCAATGCGCATCGCCCAGGGCAAAAACTTACCTTCCTCTTTGTACTTCCCGTTTTTTAATGTTTCGATGATCTTTATAAAAACATCCTGGCAAATATCCTCAGCATGGTATTTATCCTTTACCAGAAACAGTACAGTGCTAAACAACTTCTCCTGGTAACGGTTCAATAAGGAATCCAGTGCAGAAGTATGTCCTTTTGAAAATAGATTTATGAGCTCGTTATCAGTCTTCTTTAAGTAAGTTATCATCCGTTGTTCAATTAACGCGGAAATTTTCATTTCCACCTTTTTTAGATTAAAACTTAGTTCAATAACCTCCGAATTTACCCACCTTTTCACGTTTTTTCTCCTTCCCGGGTAAACGAGTGTTGCGAAAATAGGCGTTTCAACGTTTATAGCCGGTGCTTTCCATCCAGATTTTGCCCCCAAAATCTTCAAAATAATGTTAAAATTTTTTAACATTATTTGTAGTATGTTGATTTTTATTAGGTTATAAGACCGTTCGTGTTGTTTCCATGGGTTTGCCTGGTCTGTTAAAATCGCGGGCCGCTTAAAAATCAGGCAATTTTTTCAGGCATTTAACAGCTAAATTTGTGCCCTCTAAAAATGTAATTGGAATGGCGAAGGCAAAAACCGTGGAAAAGAAGGATGAAATTTTTGTGAAAGGCGCCCGGGTACATAACCTGAAAAATGTAACGGTAGGTTTTCCCAGGAATAAATTTATTGTGGTAACAGGAGTGTCGGGGTCGGGCAAATCTTCGCTCACCATTGATACCCTGTATGCCGAAGGCCAGCGGCGTTATGCCGAAAGCCTGAGCGCCTATGCCCGCCAGTTTTTAAACCGGATGAACAAGCCGGATGTCGATTATATCAAAAACCTTTGCCCGGCCATCGCCATCGAGCAAAAAGTGATTACGCGCACGCCGCGTAGTACGGTGGGTACCATGACGGAGATCTATGATTATTTCCGGTTGCTTTTTGCCAGGGCCGGCACCACCATTTCACCTGTATCTGGTAAAGAGGTAAAGAAAGATGATGTATCGGATGTGGTGGCCGCTATCGAAAAGCAGGAAGAGGGCACTAAGGTTTTTGTACTGGTGGCATTTAAGTTACACTCGAACCGGAATGTACGTGAAGAGCTGAACATATTGCTGCAAAAAGGATTTACCCGGGTGGCGGCAGGCGGGGGAACACGTACGGCAGACCTGGAAGTACTGGATATTGAAGACCTGCTGGAACAGGATGATGCGGCCATTTCGAAATTGCTTGCTGTACCTAAAGCCGGAGCAAAAGCCAGGTTGGCCCCGCAGGTATTTATACTGATCGACCGGATCATTGCAAGGGAACTGGACGAAGACGACCGGCACCGGTTAAGCGATTCGATCGGTACGGCGTTTTATGAAGGGGAAGGCAGCGTTTTTATACAAACCATTACCCCGGATGGCAAGGCACAGCTGCATGATTTTAATAACCGGTTTGAGCTGGACGGCATCGTATTTGAAGAGCCCAACCCCAATTTGTTTTCGTTCAACAACCCGCTGGGCGCCTGTCCTACCTGCGAGGGCTTTAGCCTGGTACTGGGCATTGATGCCGACCTGGTGATCCCGGACAAACGGCTGAGTGTATTTGAAGGTGCGGTAGCGCCCTGGAAGGGTGAAAAGCTGGGCAAGTGGAAAGACCGGTTTATACGCGCTTCAGCGAAATATGATTTTCCCATTCACAAGCCGGTGGCCGATCTTACGAAAGAACAATATGAATTGCTTTGGAAGGGTAATAGTTCCGTATATGGCATCAACGACTTTTTTAAAGAGGTGGAGCAGAACCTATATAAAGTACAGTACCGGGTATTGCTGAGCCGCTACCGCGGACGTACCACCTGTCCGGATTGTAACGGGTACCGGCTGCGCAAGGAAGCCCTGTATGTAAAAGTGGGCGACCGGCATATTGGTGAGCTGGGCGAAATGCCGGCCAGGGACCTGAAGGTGTGGTTTGAAAAACTGAAATTGCCGGCACATAAAGCGGCCATTGCCAAACGGATTTTACTCGAGATATCTAACCGCCTGGATACACTTCTAAAAGTGGGGCTGGGGTATTTAACGATGAGCCGTGTAGCCAATACCCTGAGTGGCGGCGAAAGCCAGCGGATCCAGCTCACCCGCAGCCTGGGCAGTAACCTTACCAACTCGCTGTATATACTGGATGAACCTTCGATCGGGCTGCATTCACGCGATACCGATAACCTGATCAGGGTGCTGAAAGAACTGCGCGATCTGAACAACACGGTGGTAGTGGTAGAGCATGATGATATGGTGATGCGCCATGCAGATCATATCATCGATATGGGGCCGTTGGCAGCGCATCTGGGCGGTGAAGTGGTAGCAGCAGGCACGTATAAAGAATTGCTGAAAGACCCCGACAGTCTTACCGGTAAATACCTGAGCGGTACCTTTTCCATTGAGCCGCCGGCAACGATCCGTAAGTGGACGCGTTTTATAAAAGTAGAAGGGGCGCGGCATCATAACCTGAAAGATATTACCGTAACCTTTCCGTTAAATGTGCTGGCCGTGGTAAGTGGTGTCAGCGGCAGCGGAAAGACCACGCTGGTAAAACAGATCCTGTACCCGGCGTTGCAGAAAATGAAGGGAGAGCCGGTGGTTTCCGGTGATAAAATAGGGTTTCATAAAGCCATTACCGGCGACGTGGACAGTGTGCAGCAGATTGAAATGGTGGATCAGAATCCCATTGGAAAATCATCACGCAGTAACCCGGTAACGTATATAAAAGCATATGATGAAATACGCGACCTGTTTGCCAAACAACCGCTGAGTAAGATGCGCGGTTTTCAGCCGAAGCATTTTTCGTTTAACGTGGATGGCGGCCGCTGCGATACCTGCAAGGGTGAAGGCGAACAGGTAGTAGAGATGCAGTTCCTGGCGGATGTGCACCTGGTGTGCGAAAGCTGCGGGGGCAAGCGTTTTAAAGAAGAAGTGCTGGAAGTAAAATACAAGGACAAAAGCATTCATGATGTGCTGGAGATGAGTGTGGATGCGTCGCTGGAATTTTTCAAAGATGAAAAGAAGATCAGGGAGGCGATACAGCCGCTGAGCGATGTGGGATTGGGATATATAAAACTGGGCCAGTCTTCCGATACCCTTTCCGGAGGAGAAGCACAGCGGGTAAAGCTGGCCTCTTTCCTGGGAAAGGGTAAAAGCAATCATAAGGTCCTTTTTATTTTTGATGAACCCACTACCGGTCTGCATTTTCATGATATTAAAAAGCTGCTGGCTTCGTTCAATGCATTGATTGAACAGGGGCATACAATATTGGTGATCGAACACAATATTGATGTGATCAAAAGCGCCGACTGGCTGATTGAGCTGGGCCCCGAAGCCGGTGATGGCGGCGGGGAGCTGGTATATGAAGGTATTCCCTCCGGGATTAAGAAAGTAAAAAACAGTTATACGGGAAAGTACCTGTAAATCGCATTGTTTTTTGCAGCCAGGTTATTTTATACTGGTATTCCTTACGATTTCCGTAAACTCTTTCCGGAAACCGTAAGGGTCATAGCTGATAGCGTTATTCGCCAGCTCCAGGATCATCTGTTTATTCAGATTCCCTTTGTAGGCAGATTGCTTCATAAGCAGGCCCCAGCCGGTAACTGCGGTTGCAAAACGCATTTCCCCGGATGCAGCTGCGATGGTAACGGGTGGGGTTTTTATTTCGAGCTGTAATGACCGGCTGCTTTCCGTTCCTGGTATTTTGTATTTAAAGTTAAAGACCGCAATGTTGTCATTTATGGCGGTTGTTTTCAGCACAACTTCATAGAGTGCGGTAATGGTTTGACCTGCACCAATTTCGCCGGCATCTGTTTGGTCATTATCAAAATCCTTGTCTTTTAAGGCCCTGTTCTCATAGCCGATCAGGCGGTAGGATTCTACCTTCTCCGGATTAAAAGCGATCTGTATTTTGGAATCATTGGCTACTGTGTGAAACCTGGATTTTTCAAATGAAAATACTTTCTGGAGCTGTTTTTCATTATCGATATATTCGTAATTACCGTTGCCCTTGTTGGCGATCTGTTCCATCATGTGGTCATTGAGATTACCCGTTCCCACACCCAGTACCGTAAGATAAATACCTGTTTTTCTTTTGGCCTCGATCAGTTTTACCAGGTCATCTGTGTTGCTGATGCCTACATTAAAATCACCATCGGTACCAAGAATAATCCGGTTGTTGCCGTTTGCGATGAAATGCTGCTGTGCTATCTCGTAAGCGGTGTTGATGCCCGCAGCACCAGCAGTTGATCCACCGGCACCTAACTGATCAATAGCTGCCTTGATCTTTTCTTTTTCACTACCCGGCGTAGAGGCCAGCAATAATCCTGCGTTGCCGGCATATGTAACAATAGCCACCCGGTCTTTGGACGTTAGTCCATCGGTCATTCGTTTAAAACCCGATTTGAGGACATCTAATTTGTCGATGGAACTCATCGATCCGGAAACATCAATCAGGAAAACATAATTAGATCCGGGAAGCGCCGTTTCGTCAACCGTTAGTCCTTTCATACCAATGCGCATGAGGGAATGCGCCGTATTCCAGGGACAGGTAGCCATTTCTGCATTAATCGCCACTTTTTCGCCGTCTTTCGGTTCTTCATAATCATAGGTAAAGTAGTTGATGTATTCTTCTATTCTTACGGATGCCTTTGGAGGAACCTGGCCCAGGCGGGTAAAGCGGCGCATGTTGGCATAGGAAGCGCCGTCAGCATCTACGGAAAATGTAGAAAGCGGGTGATCCGCGGCCTTGATAAATGGGTTTTCTTCATAGTCTTTGTATTTTTCGGTTTGCGGCAGATCGTAAGACGCAAAGGCATCTCCGGCCATCAGTCCAGGCTTTATACCAGAACTTTTCTCACAACCGGTTAATAGCAAAAACAGCAAGACCGGTAATAGTGGTTTTAGCAACATATTCATATGCGTTGTTTTGTTAATGAAATAGCAACAGCTTCATGAACGGTAAAAAAGAGCGAATGGCAACAGCCGGGGGTGTTTTTTGGAAAAAAAATAGTGAAGGAGGATCCAGGACAAAGGAGCAGCCGTTTGCTGCCGGCCGGGTCATGCCCGTATCTTTTTTAACAGGTATGTCAAAAGTTCGTAATTTTAAGTAATCGTCTTATCCGGATTGTTGATTATATGGTTGATAAGGAGCCGCCTGTTCTCTGAGCCCCTTTTACAGGTACCTAAAAACAAAACCAATCATTATCATATGAGAAAGACATACCTCTTTGTATTTCTTTTAATGGCAACTGCTGCAGCTGCCGTTGCGCAGAACAATACGGTTGTTACCTTGTCTGAGAATTGTTTATACCTCGGACGGAAAAGTTCCCTGTCGCCCGGTTCGTACAGAACAGCACAGTTGGGTATCCGCGACAACCGGTTGTCGTCTTTTCGCATTCCGCGGGGAATGTCGCTTCAGGTATTTGAGAACGATCGTTTCGGCGGCCGGTCCGAAACGTTTACCAGCGATGTTTCCTGTTTGCCTGCTGCCTGGAAAAACAGGGTTTCTTCGGTGAAAGTGTGGCGCGGGCAGGGATCAGGGAATCCGGGAGATGACCCGGGTAATAACCTGCCGCCCCGGGGCGACCGCGTGATCGTTTACAGGGATGCGAAGTACTCGGGGATGTCGCGGGCACTTGCCGATGGCAATTTCGGTCCTTCGGATCTGGGTTTTCTCTCCGGCCAGGCGTCTTCCATATATATCCCCCGTGGCAAAACTGTGCGGGTACATGACCGTTCCAATAATGTGCGTACGTTTACTTCCAGTGTGGCCGACCTGGTGCCTTACGGATGGAATGATAAAATTACAACAGGTAATATCAGCGGGGCAAACAGCGGACAGCCACCCCAGGGTAACCGGGTGATTGTGTATGAAGATGCCCAATACACCGGCGCATCGCGGGAACTTGCTGATGGAAACTTTGGCCCTTCTAACCTGGGCCTGCTTTCGGGCCAGGCCTCTTCGATATATATTCCCCGTGGTAAAACGGTTCGGGTATACGACCGCAACAACAATGCGCGTACGTTTACTTCCAGCGTACCGGACCTGGTACCCTACGGCTGGAATGATAAAATTACAACGGGCAATATCAGCGGTGCAAACGGCGGGCAGCCGCCCCGGGGCAACCGGGTGGTCCTTTACGAAGATGCCCGGTACTCGGGCGCGTCAAAGGAGCTTGCCGACGGTAATTTTGGTCCTGCCAACCTGGGCGTTCTTACAGGGCAGGCCTCTTCCATATACATTCCCCGTGGTAAAACGGTTCGGGTATATGACCGCAACAATCATACACGTACGTTTACCTCAAGTGTGGAGGACCTGGTGCCCTATGGCTGGAATGATAAAATTACTACCGGCAATATTATCAGTGGCGGCGGATTCCAGGGCGGCAATGGCGGCGGAAACAGGGGCGGAAACCGGTAAGGGATACAGCACCTGGTTTTAAAACGTGCGCTCCGGTGGTAAGCGAATCAAAAGCAGGTGTCCGGAGGAAAACCTAACAACGGGTGCATGATAAGCCTGCCCCGGTGCCGGAAGAAATTTCATTGTTTCCTGCGGCTTTCCGTTTTTCACTGCCCGTTTCTAAATACAACATCATGTTATATATGCATATGAAAAGGAAGAACACTTTATCCGGCAAATGGGCCTTACTATTGCTCGTTGGCCTGGCCTGTAATAATGTGCAGCAGGAAGCGGAACACACCGCCGGAACTGCTGATTCGGCCGGTAAACCGGACAACCATATAATGATACCGAAGGGTGGCTGTTATGCCGGCCAGAGCGGCCGGGATTCCTTTTTTCTTAAAACAAAGGTCTTCCCCAATGTGGTAACCGGTACGCTTGCGTATCATTTTTACGAGAAGGATAAAAATCAGGGAACCATCGAGGGAAGGTTGAGCGGCGATACCCTGATTGCCGATTACACCTTTATGTCGGAAGGAAAAAGCGCTGTGCGCCAGGTGGCCTTCCTGCTTAGCGACAGTACCGCAATAGAGGGCAATGGTGCTATGGAAGAAAAAGACGGGAAGCTGCTGTTCCGCAGCCGGGACAGCCTCCGCTTTAATGAGGGAATACGGCTGCACAAAGTGCCCTGCGGCGGGCAATAGTACCGGCGTGGCAAACCGCAGCGGGCGGTCATAGATTTCCTGCAGATGCAAACCGTTACATAAAGCAGGTCTGTTCTGCCATAACCTAGTTGCCGGGTTTCCGGATCTGCAATGGCTGGTATAATACGCCCAGTCCCCCGGTGAGGTTGATACCCTGCACCAGGATCATATAATTCCCCGTACTTTCCGAGGTAAAAAAGGATACCCTTGCCTCCCCGTTCTGGTTGGTAATGATTTCGGGATTCCAGTAAACGGTGGTACGCATATCGGGTAAAGCGGTTTTGTCATCGGGTGAGGTATAACGCGGACTGTAAAATTGTTTGGCAATAACCGGCACTACGGGCCGGTACAGGTACGTGCCGGGTGTTTTCTTTAAAAACGGTCCCGACCCCGTGCGGGTAGTAATTTCAATAAATGAAAAGTCAATGCTGGCGGGCCCGGTGCTCATCTGTTCGCCCGTGCTCAGGTATTGAGATCTGTAGGAGGAGTTATGCCTGGGATTATTCATAACCTCGATACCCCGGATGTCCTCCGCAGCAAAATATTTTAAATAGGAATCGAGGAAAAGCAGGTAGTCGTTGGGCCCTCCGCCGCTAGGCTGATAAAAGAAATTCAGGTCTGTGCCATCGATGATAAACCGAACCATATTGCTGTTGATCATATACATTTGCCGGAGGCTTTTGGGAGGAGAACCCTGCCGGAATCCTTTTACCTGTTTATACAATACATCCAGCAAGGTAGCCTTGGGTGTTTTTCCTATTACTTTTTCATTGATCACCTGGTCTGCGCCGCCGTTCTTATTCAGGTTCTTTGAGCCGGTAATACCGGCATTGGTTTTTACCACTACTTCGTCCAGGTATTCGCCATTCTTTTTGATCAGCTTCCGGATCGCCACCTGTTTGTTTACAAACCGGGCGGTTGCCGTATCCAGCAGGATATTCTGGTGTTCAAATGCCGATGCCCCACCGGTGTATGCAGGGTAAACCGGCTCGTTTACCTCAAGGCCTATATTAAAGGCCTTGCCTTTTTTGTTAAGACCTTTGATCACCATGCTTACACTGTCATTGGTGAAATAAGGAAAATGCTCCAGGGTAAACACGCCGTTTTGATTGGTAACGGTATCCATCACAAATATGTCCTTCCTGCCGATGGTGCCAAATGCGGTTACCTTGGTATTGGCGAACGGTTTGTTAAAAATATTAGTGGCCTTGCCGGTGATCCTGAATGTTTGTTCCCGTGTAAATTTAAAACTTTGAGGAGGCCATTCATAATGTACCCAGCCCTGGGTAAGCATTAAAGCTTCTACCGCCTGGGGCAAAGGATCCTTGAAATAGTAATAGGGCTCTTCGATGGTTCCCTTCAGATCGGAGCTCAGCAGCATATAGCTGATGATGTTCTCGGACAGGTTGTTCATCTGCACCTGGCTGGTGTCGATCACCGCAAGAGAAAAGCTACCCGCAACGGGCTGCTGCTTTTCGTTGTGTACGGTTAGCAGTAGCGATACGCTGTCTTTTATATTGTATAGTTGCTTATCCGGAGTAAGTGCCAATTGCAGGGGATCCTTATGCCATATAAAAACAGCCCGTTCGTTTACCGGGCGCATCAGGCTGTCGTAAAGCACCAGCCGGGTAATGCCGGATGGCGGCATGCTTTTAGCAATGGAAAGGCGATGTGGGCCTTCAGCAATAGTAAGCGGTCCTTTGGCAAAGCAAAGGCCCGCGGTTGTGGCCGAAAAAAAATACTTCCTGCCGTAGAGGTCCGGAGTACCCCCGATGACTACCCGGAAACTATCGGACACGGGATCATTGATCACCTGCAGCAAGGTACCCGATGACCGGGGATCCGGAAGTTTTACCGGCTGCCCGTTTTCAGGAAAAGCGGTATAATGCTCCCCAGGCTGCGGCGTAAATGTTACAATACCCATGCCCTTATGAACAGCGGCAAAAGAGGCTACCTGTTTCCCCTGCCCGTTCCGGATCACGCCTTTTACATCAATGCCTTTTCCGTAGGCGTTCAGTGCTTTAAATCCCAGTAACTGGGGGCGGCCGGCAATAAAGCTGCCGCCTTCGGGCAGAAACTGAAGATCGATCGCAGATGAACCGGCGGTTTTGACGGGTATCTGTAATTTCAGGTCTTCCTTGTCTGCGATCTCCAACACCAGGTCGCGGTGCTCAATATCTTCTTTGAGTACCGTATCGATATACAGGTTGCCTTCGCCATCTGTTTGCCCCTGTAACCGGAGCAGGTTGTGGTTTTTGGATCGTACGCGTACCATTATTTTTTTATGGGCAATCGGGCTGAGATTATTGGTGGTCAGTTCCGCCGAAAGCGCAATGCGGTTGCCGGAGTACGATACGTCGCGCACGCGGGCATTCCATTCGCCGGCAATCGGATTGATCACCGTGAAGCGGCTTTCATACAGCAATGAATCTCCGAAGTTGCGCATCCAGTTGGTATAGGCTCGAAGGGTATAACTTCCCTGCGGAAAATCATCTTCATTAAGCGCAATACTGCTTTGAAAGCGTCCCCAGTAGCACGGCGCCGCTGTTCTTTTAACGACTTCGTTGGCGGTGTTGATGATTTCAATATACGCAATGCCCGTGCTGTCGGTAATGGTATAATCGCCGGCCGCCAGTATATACCCCTTCATCCATAGCGTATCTTTTATCTTGTAAAAAGGGCGGTCGTAATGCACAAATAACTTTTCCCGCGGCATACGCATATTGATGGAGTCGTTGGCCGCTATTTTTTTGCTCAGGGAAGCAAATGGCTGGCTGAAGCCGGTTGCATACAGGCCGAGGAGCAGGCAAAACAGCACCAGCCATTTCCGGCCTGTATACCAACCGGGGCGCCGCAGGTGTTTCAAATTGTTCAATTGTTGCATGGTGTAAAGAGTATTCTTACTTAAATAAGCGTTATCAGGTATGGAACTGTGCCAGGCCGTTTTGGAAGCCTGTCCACAGATCCCGCACAATTTCGGCTGCCGGCTGAACCGATCGGATGGCTGCCGCTACCTGTCCGATCTCCAGTTCCCCATTTTCAAGATCGCCCTCAAACATGCCCTTTTTTGCACGGCCCCGGCCCAACAGCTCCCGCATTGTTGCCGGATCGGCTCCTTTAAGCTCCAGTGCTTTTGCCTGCCGGTAAAAATCGTTCTTTAGCAAACGCACGGGGGTAAGTTGTTTTAAGGAAAGCTCCGTATCGCCTTCGCCCGAATTAATGATCCTGTTTTTAAAATCTGTATGACAGGAAGCTTCTTCGCTGGCGGCAAACCGGCTGCCTACCTGCACGCCTTCTGCACCAAGGGCAAAGGCGGCCAGCATTTGTTGGCCGGTTGCAATACCACCGGCGGCAATTACCGGCACCTGCACGGCTTCTGCTACCAGCGGTATCAATACCATTGAAGTGGTTTCCTCCCGGCCGTTATGTCCGCCCGCTTCAAAACCTTCGGCTACCACGGCGTCGCAGCCGGCATCCTGGGCCTTTAATGCAAACCGGCTGCTGCTTACCACATGTACTACGGTAATGCCCGCTTCTTTTAAAACGCCTGTCCATGTTTTGGGATTGCCGGCACTGGTGAAAACAACCGGTATTTTTTCTTCGATAATGATCCGTATATGTGCTTCCAGGTCGGGGTACAACAAAGGCAGATTAACCCCAAACGGATACGTGGTAGCGGCCTTGCATTTTTGGATATGCGTTTTTAATACATCCGGGTACATGGAACCGGCGCCTATCAATCCCAGCCCACCGGCATTGCTCACTGCACTGGCCAGCCGCCAGCCGCTCGTCCATACCATACCGGCCTGGATGATGGGATAGGTAATGCGGAATAGTGCCGTGATGCGATTTGTTGTTCCGGGTTTCAAGTTCCAGGTTTAATGTTTAAGTTGAGCGCTGCCTGAACGCGCCGCGCCGGATCGAATCAGCATCGGGCATCGCATCCAAATCCGTCTGTTGTCTTTCGCCTGCAGCCGATTCATGGAAGATACTGATTTTATAAATTTTCAACCGGTAATTTAACAATTTAGCCGAAGTTTGCACTGGAAATATGGATAAAAAAAAGGTCTGGAATATTTTTAAACCGGTACTAAAAGTAGCTTTTACTGTTCTGGCCTTGTGGCTGGTTTATACCAAGGTAGATCTGACTGCGGTGCGGCGGTTGTGGAAGGAAGCGGATAGCTGGTGGCTGATTCCTGCTGTAGCAGCCTTTATCATCTGCCAGGTGGTAACTTCTTTCCGTCTTCTTTATTTTTTCAGGAATATCGGGCTGCCGATCTCCGCAAGATCTAACCTGCGCCTGTTCCTGCTGGGCATGTTCTACAATTTATTTCTTCCAAGTGGTTTGGGTGGAGACGGGTATAAGATCATTGTATTGAAACGGCGGTATGATACCACGCACAAGGAAGTTTTTTCCGCCGTATTTTTCGACCGGCTGGCCGGGCTGTGGGGGCTGGGCTTCCTGGTTTCCTGTTTCAGTTTGGCAATGCCGGAAGTACGGCAGTACAGCCCCTGGATCCTGGCGGCTTTCGGAACCGGCTCGGTAATTTATTATTGGGTGCTGCACCGGTTTTTTAACCGCATGAGCCGGCGCTTTATAACCACGCACCTGTTGGGTATCTGCACGCAATCGCTCCAGCTGGCTACAGTGGCATTTATACTGGCGGCATTGGGCTGTAAAACCAGTTACTGGCCTTATTTTGCTATTTTTCTTTTATCCTCGCTGGCTTCTTTATTTCCGTTTAGTATAGGAGGATTGGGCGCGCGGGAAGTAGCCATCGTATGGGGCGCCGGCACCTTCGGACTGGATAAGGACCTGGCGGTATCGGTAAGTTTAAGTTTTTACCTGATCATGATGGCAATGGCGCTTTCGGCGATCTTTATTTTGTTTGGTCGGGAGCGGAAAAAAACAACACCACCGGTTCCGGATGTAGCAAAAGAGCATTCACATTAATTTGAGGTTATATGAACGGCAGGAAAGGACCCTGGACGCTGAGTTATTATGGAATATTTTTATACCGCATCCTGCTGGTATTGTTCCTGTTTTTTATCTGCCGCTTTCTGTTCTATATATTGAATACGCCCCTGTTCCCGGGCATCGGCTTGCAGGACTGGGGCATGATCCTCACGGGCGGATTGCGGTTTGATGTAGCCGCCATGTTTTATTTTAACGGGCTGCTCATTTTTTTAATGACCGTTCCGTTGCCGTACCGCTTACGCACACATAAACGGTTTCAGCGGGTAGTACAGTGGGTGTTCTTCAGTACAAACGGGATTGCACTATTGCTGAACTGCATCGATTTTATCTATTACCGGTTTACACTAAGGCGAACCACTACCAGTGTGTTCAGCGAATTTTCGCACGAACAGAATAAATCGGGACTCGCATTTAATTTTTTGATCGACTACTGGTATGTGGTGGTGCTCTTTGCAGGCCTTATCGGGTTAATGGTATGGCTATACCGGAAGGTACAGATCCGGGATAACCCGCCGCCTTCCGGCCAGCGGGTATATTATGTTAAAGCCGCGCTGATCTTTGTATTAAGCGTGGTGCTGGCCATCGGGGGCATCCGGGGCGGATTCCGGCACAGCACGCGCCCCATAACGGTAGGTGATGCAGGTGCCTATGTAAAACGTTCGCATGAGGTATACCTGGTATTAAATACGCCGTTTGTGTTTATCCGCACCATGGGCGTAAAGCCGCTGAAAGAAATGCATTACTTCCCGGATAGCGCAGTGGCGGAGATCTATTCACCGCTGCATAACCCGTCCGGCACAGACTCCCTGCCGTTTGCCCGCAGGAACGTAGTAATTATGATCCTGGAAAGTTTTGGAAAGGAATCGGTGGGCTTTTATAACCGTGACCTTGATAAGGGTACCTATACCGGGTTTACACCTTTTCTGGATTCGCTTGCCGGGGTGAGCAGGATCTACTGGAATTCGTTTGCCAATGGCCGTAAATCGATTGATGCGATTCCTTCGATTTTTTCCAGTATACCCAGCGGACTCGATCCTTTTGTATTAACGCCCTATGTGTCGGACAGTACCAAAAGCCTGCCTAAACTGCTGGCGCAGGAAGGGTATCATACGTCTTTTTTTCATGGTGCTCCCAACGGGTCGATGGGCTTTCTATCCTATACGAAGATGATCGGTATTGATCACTATTTCGGTAAAACCGAGTATAACAACGATGCTGATTTTGATGGGATCTGGGGCATTTGGGATGAGCCGTTTTTCCAGTTCTTTGAGCAAAAACTGGGCACGTTCCCCCAACCGTTCTTCTCCGGTATTTTTTCCGTATCCTCCCACCATCCGTTTAAGGTGCCCAAACAATATGAAGGCAAATTTAAAAAGGGGCCATTGCCGGTGATGGAGTGCATCAGTTATACGGATATGGCATTGCAAAAGTTTTTTGCCAAAGCGCAACGGCAACCCTGGTTTAAGAATACGCTTTTTGTGATTACGGCTGATCATGCTACGGTTTCATATCATGCCGAGTACCAGAATGCCTGGGGCGATATTGCCATACCCATTATTTTATATGCACCGGGCGACAGCAGCTTCCGGGGTATCGACCCGGGTGTGATTCAGCAGCTGGACATTATGCCCACCGTATTGGGATACCTGCATTATAATAAGCCCTACCTGGCCTTTGGCGAAAATGTATTACAGCGTAAAGGACCGGGATTTGCCTATCAGTATTCCGGCGGGCACCGCTGGATTGAGGGCAACCAGCTATTGTTTTTTGATGGAAAGAAAGCAACGGGACTGTATGATTTTAAAAAGGACCGCCTGATGAAAACCGATTTATTGAACGATTCTGTTAAGCAGGCCGCTGCCATGGAACAGCGGGTGAAAGCATTTATCCAGCAGTACAACAACCGGTTGATCCGGAACCAGCTGATTGCACCGGGGGGGTAGGTTTTTGTTGCAGGTTTCAGGTTCAACGTTTCAGGTTGGGTTCCGTTTTGATGCCTGATGATTTATCACTACACTATTGCCCTTGCTTTGGGGACATATAGACTGGGGGGACTGAGGACTGACAGCTGAAGACGAAAAAGCGGAACGCTAAAGGCTGTTTCAGGTGTAATGTTCAATGTCTAAAGCCGGGCTCCGGGTCCATACCTGATATCCCATCTCCAATCCCAGTTGTATCAACTGAAAACTGATAACCTGATGGCTAAACGCTGTTTCAGGTTTCAGGTTCAACGTTTCAGGTTGGGTTCTGTGCATGCCTAAAATAGGTTGACAAAA
>JAGIAT010000020.1 GCA_017744715.1 Niabella sp.
ACTCGCTTTGACCGGCATCAAAAACAAAACAACTGTTTTTACCGGACACCAGTAACCTTAAACCTTAAACCTCCCTAATTAATCAACGGCTTTACCTTTAACACCATATCCGCTGCAGACTGACGCTCGAGATTTTTGATCTCAAACGCGGCAAGGGCAGCTTCCAGCTGTTGCAGCTTCGCCGTGTTACCACTTTTTTTGTATTGCTGTTTTAGAACGCGGATCTTTTCAAAATCCTGAACGCCCTCGATCATTTTTTCAAAGCGGATAGAAGTTGCCGGCCCGGGGTATACCTGGTAGGTATCGCCCGCAGGCCAGGTGCGGAAACGACTGTCGTTTACCGGGTCTGCCACCCAGCTGTTATACGCCCAGCGCAGATACCCCTGCATATTTTTGGCGGCCGTATACCAGCCCACCCATACATGCTCCGCCGGCGGCGAAAATGTAAACCCATTGGGATATTTTTCTGTACAACAGGTATACCAGGTACTTAACTGCCCCCGCCGTGTGCGTGCGGCCAGCACATCGGCCGGAAACTGGTGTGCAGAAGCAATGCAATAATCATCAATATCTTTTTCGATCTCAGCATGGTAGTCTCCCGCCAGTGCAATCTTCCAGTCTTTGTCGATGCCTTTTAACAATTGGATCACGGCCTTCATGGCATCCATCGGGCGCTCATCCATGGCAATGGTGGTTTTTCCAAACCAACCCTTTGCTTTGAGATGGCGGGTAAAATCCCGGAGCATCGGTGTCCAGAAGGCATTGTATTCCTCCGATCCGATCCTACCCGTAAATACCGTGTCGCGCCCCAGGTTTTCATCATAGTACTGGAAGGCCACTTTCCAGGGTACCATGCTGTAACAGTTAATGCGCTGGTCAATACCGGTGCTCATTACAAAGGTTACATATTTATCAAAAAGGCTGTAGTCAAAGCTCCAGCTGCCATCTTTCTTTTTGGTCCATTTGATCAAACTGGGATAATCATCATAGGTCTGATGCCCCCAGGGCTCGTTTACAATACTGGCGGTAATGTATTTTTGTCCGGCCTTTGCCAGCATCGTATAATACTTACGCATCAGGTCAAAATGCGCATCGCTCCACAACGGTACATTGTGTACCCGTGCCACCGCCGCAGGATGCTGCCACAGATCCAGCCGGAATGCCCAGTTGGCCGTAGCAGGCAGGGATTTATCCAGCACATTAACGGTGAGCTTCAGCCGGTATTCCTTATCCGCTTTCACGGTAATCAGTCCTTCATAACTGCCAGGCTGTGCACCAGCCGGCACATCCACACTTACCCAAACGGGCTGTACCTGGTTTTGTTTTACCGTACCACTGCGCTTTTCAAAATGAATAGCATCCGCTACCAGGGAAGAATCAAAATCAACAGGTTTCCGGTGTCCGCAGCCGTTGCGGAATTCATCCGTCATTACATACCCCATCAACCCGGCCTGAACCTGGTTTGCAGGAATTGCCGCACCGCTTTTGGCTTTCAGGGAGCCCACCGCTACGGTTACCGGAACTTCTTTTGCAGACCATACACCTAGCTGGGTATGCACCCGCTCTCCTTTCCAGGCCACCAGTGTTTCAGTACTTTGGGGAACCCCTTCCGGTACCCGGTCCTGCGGATAGCGTTTATTACTGTTCAGAAAACCCACGCGGGTTCCACCTTTCAGGGTTTGCCAGCGGGCATTTTTTTCCGCAAGAGTCACCGGAGGCTCTTTCTGTAAGGCAAGGCTGATATCCTGTGCCGTTAACATACTAAAAGTAAACGTGCATAGCAAGGCTGTTGTTAGAAGATAACGCATGATGATGAATTGAGTAGGTGGCAAAATACATCATTATCCTCTTAAATCCAATGGTAGTGGAAACGATTGCGCAGTAAAAAAACGGACTACAACAGCTTTTTGTGTCAATAAAGATATCCTGTTATGGTTTTTGAAGAGTACGTTGTTCCGATGCGTTACGCTCCCCAGGTTTGGAAGATCCGACACCCAGGGAACAGAACGCACTATGGCCGAACAGCGAATCATGTTCAAAAATGAACGGAAACATCGATACTCCTTATCGCTATGCGGCATTATCTTTCATCACCGGCATAGGGAATGCGAACCCATATTTCCTCACCATACGCGCCGGGCCTGCCAAACCTTGAATTCAATTTTCCAGGAGTTAAAAATTTATACCCGGTAATACCTGGTTTGGGGTTAGGAAAATAGATTGATTTTGTAAATGATTCCTCAAATGTCGAATCCGTCAACAAGCGGTAAGTGCCATAAGAGGTAATAGCCGTTCCCTTGTCGGTAACCTGGAACAACTGCATATTACCATCATTGGTAAACAATTTGTATTGTCCGGGCCTTACGGGTGTAAAATCAGATTGACCGGGCATTTTTCGCTCTTTTAATTCCCAAACGCCCCAAAAACGCGCGGTTGATTTTTCCTGGGCGGCCGTATTCTTAAAATATAAAATACCTGCAAACAACAAAATAAGGAACTGACGTTTTTTCATATACGATTTTATTAAATAATGTACACTTTAAACCTGTCAATGGCAACATACCACAACCATCTTATAAAACCGGTCATAACGGAAGCGGTTGCGGGGGTATGATTTACGAGCAACTGCGCCCTGAATATATCCCCGTCAATAACCATCTGCTGGTCCGCTTCCCGAAACGGGGTTTACCACTGGATTGCCTGATCCTCATCCGGTATCTGTGTATTGATCTTTCTTTCCATAATCAGCGATCCACGAACGGTATAATCGATGGAAGCGTTGGTTGCAGATGTATAATCGGTAAAATTGTAATCAATATTATTGATGGTAACATACCGGTGAACCAGGTAGGGCTGAAGCGCATCTTTAACATCTTCAACCGTATAATAAATTTTTTGATTTACATTCAACTTCATGGCAGGATTATCAGAACTAAGCGTAACGGCCCTGGTCTGATCATCAAAACGGGCGTTTATTTTATAATTTCTTCTATCGGTTTTATTTTCATCTACCGTGCCGGCATAGAAAAAGACCGAATTTTCGTCAACAACATACGCCTCTATTTCGCTCTTTACGATTGCTGCCCCACTTTCTTCTCCTTTTAAATAAATTTTGAGTGCTGTACCGCTGTAAATCCCGGAATAGTCATTAAACGGTACGATCCTCAATAATGCCTTCGAGTAATTCCTTCTTGGGTTTGGCGTGTAACCGTTTGCAGGCTGAATGGTGAGCGGAAGTATCCATTTGTTTACCAGATCAATATTTTTTAGTGAGAACCCGATGTTTATCGTGTTTGTATTCACCTCTTTTGGTATCGACACGGTATCAGGAATCTTAAAATACTGACTTGTTAACTCTTTATAATAAAGGTCTGTTCTGTTTTGAAAATTCGCATTGTTGAAAGCCCGCAGGGTATCGGAATCTACCCCGATATGCACCAGCAAATTATTGTCGTTGTTTGTTGAGCCACTAACGATTACCGGCAATTGATAATTAACAATACCGTCCGGTTTGTAGCGGATATAAACAGGCGTAACATCCTCTCCATTTAAAGGTGCTTTGAAGGAGACGTAATGTTCAAATTGTTCAGAACTCCAATCTTTGTTACAAGCTATACTTCCAAAAACAAGCAGGACGGATAGGAATGCAGCTATCTTTTTCATTCGTAAATGTTTTAATTATTTATAAGTTTGCCAGCCCGGGTTTTGTGTTAAACGGACATCACGCCTCAATTCATCGATAGCAATAGGCCAAAAATACATTTTAGATGCGAAGGTGCTTTGAAGCGCAAAAGCGGCCACCGGCTGATGAAACAAATCTCTTTGAGTTGCGGTCATCAACGTATTATAGCCGTATATAGGAATGGTTAGCTCAGTAGCTGCATCTTCCCAGCGGCGCAAATCGTAATACCGTTGCTGTTCACCCATCAACTCAATTTGCCGCTCACGCTTTATTGCGGTGCGCAGTTGAGCGCTGCTGGAATATATGGTACCGGAATAATCGGGTAGCCCCGCCCTGATCCTGACAGGTTTGATCCCTTTGCGCATTTCATCAACATCCCTGGAAATGGTATAAACCGCCGAACTATCCCAACTGGGTATTGAATAGGAACCGTTTAATTCATTTAAAGATTCGGCATAGGCTAATAAAATATCTGCATAGCGAATGGCCGGCTCATATTTGGGTACAACTTTACTCAAACTTCCATTTTCATACGTGTCCTGCGGATTTACATATTTCATTACCCCGATACCGGTTCTTAGCCAAAACATGGTATTGGTATAACCATTACCTGACCCACGATAATAAAAAACCTGCTTTTCCCTGTTATTAACCTGCGACTCATTGGTGAGGTGCCATACACTGCCATTATAGGCTACCGAGGCATAAAACCGTGGTTCCCTGTTTGCAAACTGTAAAGATACGCCCGACGCCAGGGGCTTATATTTTCCACTTGTAACATCCTGATCGGTTACAAAACCTCCTACCCGCTGGCTGCCATCTCCGCTTCCATACTCCATACCCTTCCCCGGTACATCCGCGCCATCGTTCATATAATAAGCATCGCACTGTTTTAATGTTAAACCATGCGTATTCCAGCCGGAGGCTATACGTGGTAATTGGTGCACCACCATCACATTGATCCCTTCGGAGGATTGATTCTGCCCACGGGTAAAAATCAGCTCCGGGTTTGAAGATGCAGGCACCTCACCGTCAAAAAGGGCGCGATAAGAATCAAACGGGTCTATATCAGCCCATCCTTCAGGCCATGGTTTATCCGAATACGCCGCGTTATAGGGAGGCGCGATGGTTGCAGGATGGGTTACCGTGCCGGACGATTTATAGGGCGAAACAAACAGGGAATAAACACCCAGCTGTATCACATCTTTTGCCGCGGCGGCTGCCCTGGCCCATTTTTGTTCATCATACGTAAGGGAAAGCAACGGCGTTCCTTTATCATCTACTAATTGTGCTTTATAATCCATACTCAGCTTGCCTCCGTTCATTAATGGGCTTGCCGCATATAAAAATACTTTAGCGCGGGTTGCCAATGCGGCACCCCTGGTTGGCCGGGCGATGGCCAACTGACCACGGTTCTGTGGCAGATCCCTGGCTGCAAGCACCATTTCTTTACCGATATATGCAGCGCATTGTTCATAAGAATTCCTGGGCAACGCCAAATCGGCATAACTGTCTGTATAATCCACTCCATCATCCGGGAGAATGGGAACAGGACCGTACTTCCTGAGTAAAAGCCAGTAACAATAAGCGCGTAGGAACCGGGCCTGCGCCTTGTAATCCGCTTTCCTGCCGGCATCTATTACGGTAGACTGATCAATGTTCTGTATAAATATAGAAGCGCTCCTGATGCCCTGGAAGCATTTGGTCCAGGACTGAACATCTCCCTCATGATAATTGCCAAGACTAAATTTGTTATAATTCAAAGAATTGGCATTCTGTGGGTCATACGCCCCATCCCTGTCGCCGTAATACATATCATCGCCAAAGTTGAATGGCTCGTAGCCCTTACTTGCCACATCGGCATTGATTTCAGTAATGTACGAGTAGCCGTTTGCCAGCCACTCTTCAATGTACTTTTCATTATTAAATGATTTATCCAAAGTCATCCGATCCTTAAAATATTGATCGGTATTCAAATATTTTTTGCAAGAAATCAATAGCGTTACCACCGCAATAAAAATGGATATGGTTGTTATTTTTTTCATCAAAATACGTTTTATATTATAAACCGATTGTTAGTCCAACAGTAACTGACCTGGATAATGGGTAGGTTTCTCCTCTTGGATCTGTTGTTTCCGGATCCCATAATTTGAAAGGCGCCCAGGTGAATAAATTAGTACCTAAACAATACACACGCAAACTGCTCATATGCATTCTATTGAGCATTTGTTTAGGAAGCGTATAGCCGATATCCACATTTTTAATCCTTAAGTAGGCTCCGTTACGCAGCCAATAAGTGGAATTACGATAGTTGTTACCATTTCCGTTATAACTTAACCTGGGATAGGGTGCATTGGGGTTTTCCGTTGCCGGATCGCCGGAAATATCGGCCGATATCCACCGGTCTTCAACCATACCTTTCAGAACGTTGCCCCATTCACCTTCGCTGAATGCATAAACTGTTTTTCCATATATAAAGAAACTGGATTCTCCTGCCCCCTGAAACCGTATACCCACATCTAACCCTTTCCAACTGGCGGAAGCAGCCATCCCATATATTAAATTCGGAGTGCTGGTTGAACCTATGGCAACGATATCATCATCATTGATTATACCATCCCCATTTACGTCTTTATACTTAATATCACCCGGCTGATAAACGCCGTATTTCTGCGTTGGACTGTTTCTGATATCCTCATAATCTTTAAACAGCCCCAATGCAATCAGCCCCCTGGTTTGATTAACCCGGTATCCCTTTTGCATCTGGTAGGGATATACACTTTGCTGCTCATCCCGCTCCAATATTTCATTTTTGCTGTACGTTATATTACCACGCAGGGTTACATTTACCTTATTAAAATTATGCTTCACGGTAACATTTCCGTCAACACCCATAGAACGTACAGCCCCTACATTTGCACTTGGCACGCTGGTAAGGCCAACATAACCCGGCAGGAAGTTTCTTTGCATATAAATGCCTGTGCGCTCATCCTTAAAGGCGTCAACCGTCATAGAAAATTGATCATTCCAAAGCGACAGGTCCATACCAACGTCTTGTTTGGTTGCAACCTCCCAGGTTACATACGGCGATGCTACCTGGGTAAACCCTAAGCCTCCGTAGCTTTTGTTGTTACCATACTCGGCCCATTCATATCCGCCCAACCCTTCTGCAATCGTATATAAATACGGGAACCGGTTATTTCCCAGGTTATCATTACCTGCCTTACCGTAAGAATAGCGGATCTTAAAGAAATTGATCCACTTTAAGTTGTCTTTAATAAAGCCCTCTTCAGCAATATTCCATGCAACCGAACCCGCGGGGAAAAAACCAAACCGGTGCCCGGGGCTAAAATTCTCCGATCCTGTATAACCGAAATTAAAATTTGCATAGTACTTATTCCTCCAGTTATAGGACACCTGGCCTGCAACTCCCTGGTTTCTTTTTGCAATGCCGTTTTTAATATCGGTTCCCAGATTTTGTGTGAAGGTATTGGCTTCCTGCGTGTATCGCACATCCATCCCTATATTATGGTCATTCTTTATAGTGCGCCCATAAGTAAGCAACGCAATAAGAAATTCCCTGCGGCTGCCATTGGAGCTGCTTGACTGCTGCAGTTCGCTTGGACCGGATATGTTGGTAAAAACCAGTTTACCGGCAGCATCCCTATACCGCTCTGCCCTCCATTGTTCCGGCCATTTGCGACGTTCGATCGTACTGGAGTTATAGGTATCGTAGCCAAAACTACCTTCAAATTTCAATCCTTGTGTTATAAAGTTCAGATCCTGGTTTACAGTAAAATTTGTTTGAATGTTATTTTCCCATGTTTCATTAAAACCGGTTTGGGTGGCGGCTACCCATGGATTGGTTTTATTGCCGGTACCCACAGCAGGCACATATCCATTGGAGTAATAGATGGGCGTACGAACGGAGGTATAGCCAAATAGTTCTCCCCATACATCCGCATCTCCCAAACCGGGACTGTTCCTTTTCCTCAAGGAGCCCGATACACCCAGTTTCAATATCGTTGTTCTGGTTACATTCACATCGGTATTGAGCCGGTATGTCCACTTTTTAAAATCGGCATTCGTATTATAATCTTTTCTTATCGCATCGTCTGTTTTATACATACCTTTCTCATCCAGGTAGGCACCGGATACAAAATACCGGGCCGTAGTACCGCCCCCGCTCAGGTTGAGGTTTGCGTTATAGGTCATCGCTCCGTCTTTTAACAGCTGACGGGACCAATCCACGTTCGGATATAAATCAGGGTCCAGACCTAAACGCAATAATTCCAGCTCAACAGGACTATATATGGGAGCACGGTTCCGCGTTATCTGTGCTTCATTTATTAAATGGGCGTAGGTGTTCCCGTCTACAAACTCAGGGGTGATGGTACGGGTGTTATAAGAAGATTCTACCTTGGCGTTGATATTGGTTTTACCAATGATTCCGTGTTTGGTGGTAATCAAAACCACACCATTGGCTCCTTTAGATCCATACATTGCCGTAGCAGAGGCATCTTTAAGTATAGAAATGGATTTAATATCATCGATGTTTACTTCATTAATGTCTCTTTCAAATCCATCTATCAGCACCAGTGCACTATTGTTGGCGCCAAATGTAGAGATGCCCCGGATCCAGAAATTCGAGATATCTTTTCCGGGCTGCCCGGAAGTTTGCATAGCCATAATTCCCGGCACATTGCCTGCCAATGAATTTACGATACTGGCACTTGGGGCCGATTTCCTGATGGCCTCCATGTCTACCGTAGTAATGGCCCCGGTAACATTAATTTTTTTCTCAAGGCGGGTACCGGTAACAACAATCTCGTCCATAACACTTTTATTCGACTTCTGCATCAAAACATTCACGTTATCCTGGTCCGTTATCTGCACTTCTACTGTGTCATAGCCCACATACGAGAACAATAATTTATGGTAGGCCTCCACCTTAATTGTGTATGCGCCTTCTTTTGTTGAAAACGTACCCAACCCGGCTGAGTTAATGACCGAGATGCTTACTCCCGACAAAGGCCCTCCACTTTCCCTGTCGCTTATTTTCCCGTGCACAGTTACCCGCTCATTTTGGGAAAAGGCGGTCATCACGGTAAAAAGCAGCAGGAAAAAAACAGCAATTTTTTTCATCAGCGATTTCTTCATAGCAATCATATTTTAGTTTTCTAATGAAATTTTTCTAACACAACGATTCCGGCTATCACCTACATAAAACGCCTTACTTGCCGTGTCATACGCCAGCCCTTTGGGTTCAAAAAACCGCGCTTCTGTGCGAAGCCCGCCATCAATATAACCAAACGGATCAGGGTTAATACTGGAACTGCCTCTTCCGGCAAAAGTGGTTACTTTTCCCTGGGGCGTAAGGATCCGGATATCATGATTGTTTTGTTCGGTGAAATAAAAATCATATTCATCTTTTTTCCCCGCATAGTCCGGATTTTTGACAAATACCCCCTGATAGGGATTCGATAACCGGGCCGTTGTACCTACACCATCCACCCACCCTGCAGAACGCGGCTGCCCGCACACTACATAAGGCTGCGTAAAGGTTTTGCTGTTCCAATCATAATCGGTTCTTAATATATATTGCTGGTTGATGACAATAATATACGCATAGTCTCCGGTGGGCGCGATGTTAATATTAAACTCCCAGTTATTGTCCTGGATCTTAAACAGCTCCTGGTAATCTTTAATACCCAGGTCATGATTTGCGATATACCGGTTCAGATCAAACCTGTAAAACTGTCCTTTTTCATAGCTGTTAAAATACAGTTCACCATTTACAGGATGTATAGAGGCCCCGTTACATTGCTTATAGGAAGTGAGCACCTGCGGATCTTTAAAGCCACCGGCCCGGGATAATATGGAGGTGCTTTTACCATTCACATCGCCCTGGTCATTGGCAATGATCATATAGTTCTTATCCAGCGTAAAAGCAATTGTCCGGATCCGCTCCCAGCCGCCCATGCCGCGGGTAATGGGGGTTGTAACTGCTTTATTGCTAAAGTTCAGCAGTCTTACATCTCCCCCGTCCTGGCCCATATATAACAGGTTGGGATCCTTAGGATCAAAGATGAGCCACGATGGATTTAAAAAGCCTCCGCAATCGTCAAACGTGCCGTCCTTTATATCGTAATTGCCTCTTTCATCTTTCTTGCCGGCAAGGGTGGTTACCACCATCCTTTTCTGGTAACTAAACACCTCTTTTGCCACAGCCGTTGCCTGCCCGGTACCCGCTCCTACTTTTACCTGTATCTCACCTGTATAAGCCTTGTCGGGAACAATGCAATAAATGGCATCGTGGTGCACATTAATTAATGTAGCATCCTTGCCGCCTATTTTGACAGAAACGATGGACCTGTCGTTCCCAAAATTGCTTCCGTAAATTACAAGCTGCTGTCCGCTGCCTCCTGTTTTTGGAAAGAACTCCTTTACAACCACTTCTTCACCCGGGTTATAAGGAGTTCCGCCTGTAGGATCAACAATATCTTTTTTCTTGCAGGCAAGGGCCATTGCCATTACCGCCAGCAGGCCAAACAGCCATTTGAATAATACTGAACCAGATCTTTTCATTTGTATGTATTTTATTTTTAGCATGATTTACAAGCAAAACCGCGGGCTGGGTTGCAGCGGGCTACCCGGGAACCGGATGTGCGGCTCAGCCTGCCTGCAGTATTACAGATGCATTAAGCATATCCATATTTTTTCTTGCACAGGCCGTAAGGGAAAGCGTCCAAACAGCAATCGCAGGTCCTGGCTTTGTCATATCATTAAACATATTTATGGTACTGGTATCTGGAAAAAATATCATCCGGAAATGCGCTCATGACCGGGCTGCCGCCCTTTCAAACAGGAATAACGCTATGGAACAAATCATACAGCATAAGCAGTATAGCCACAATCCCCAAAGGAATAATTCTTTTCATATGCAAGAAATTCAAGCGATTTAAGCATTCGTAATCCGGAGATCAAAATTAAACGGCTGTTAAAAATGTCTTCAATCATTTCTGATCAAAAACATTTCAAATTGTCTCAATTTTTAATATTTAAACAGATCTTATTAATTTACGCTGCATCTTGTAATAAACAGCGCTGTTGCTGCAGACCAGCCGCGGCTTTTAGCGTTGATTATTGCACGGGCCGGTCGCTTTCACTTTCTGAATCTTTTCCTGATGCACAGGGTACGTATTATTGGTTTGCTTTTTTTTATGCTGACGGCTGTCTGCGGCCGCAGCCAATCCATTTATTTCAGGCACTACGAAGTAGAGAATGGCCTCTCCCATAACTCGGTGATCGCTGCCTTGCAGGATAAAAAGGGCTTTATGTGGTTTGGCACCCCTGACGGATTGAACCGGTTTGACGGATACGCGTTTAAAATCTACCGGAGCGGAGGCTCCCGTTCATTGGGCAGCAATGCGATCTTTTACCTGCATGAGGATAAGGCCGGAACCCTTTGGGTGGGTACGGAAAAAGGGATCTACTTCTTTGACGCCAGCGGCGAAAACTTCACCAAACTACCCGGCTCTTCCGGCAAAACTATACGCGCCATCCAGGATGATGGCAAGGGCGATCTCTGGTTTGCTGAAGACACCGGTCTTTACCGGTATCATTTTGCAACAAAGCAGATCACGGAAACCGGCAAAGGCATCATTAAAAACAGCTCGTCCATCCTCTGCGACCGCGCCGGCACCGTTTGGATTGGTTATGGCGAAGGACGGCTGGCGCGCTATCATGCCACCACAAACCGGTTTGAAGTGTTGCCTCCCATCCCGGGTGCGGAACATAACAATTCAATTGAAAAAATATATGAAAGCAGCGACGGCCGGTTACTGATCGGTACATCCAGGGAAGGATTAAAACGGTTTGATCCGGCCACCAAATCCTGGAGTGCCAGCCGGCTGACGGCTTTCAACGGAAAGAAATTATTTGTAAGGGGTATTCTTCAAACCGGTACCAGCGAGTACTGGATCGCCACGGAGTCTGGCTTGTTTATATACAACAGCCGGTATGATACTGCCCGGCACATCCAAAAGATCGCCCATCATCCCTATGCCCTTTCCGATAATGCGGTTTACTCCCTGTGCAGGGATGCGGAAGGCGGCATTTGGGCCGGCACCTATTTTGGTGGCATTAACTACCACCCGGCAGCAACACTTCATTTTGAAAAAGACTTTCCCTCACCGGGTAAACACCGGATTGCAGGTAATGTGATCCGTGAAATTACGGAAGACAACAGCGGCAATTTATGGATCGGCACAGAAGATAAGGGGCTGATAAAACTGAACGGCCACACCGGGCAATTTGAAAATTTTATTGAAAAAAAGATGAAGCCGGCCATCGCTTCCACGAACATTCACGGGCTGCTGGCAAGCGGGCGCTATCTGTATATCGGCACATTTGAACATGGCCTTTATATTATGGACCGGGAACGGGAACAATTACTGGCGCATTTTGAAACAGATGGTACGGGTAAAGGTATCAGCAGCAACTACATCAATATCATCTATAAAACAAAGGCTGGTCATATTATTATCTGCACGGCTAACGGGCTGTTCCGGTATGAGGCCCATACACGGGCGTTCCTCCCCTTCAAAGGCATTCCCCAGCAGGCTTTTTATTCCGCCATCATGGAAGATCACCAGCAACATTTGTGGCTGGGTACGCATCACGAAGGCGTGTTCTATCTCAACAACCGGCAACAACGGGTGCGGCTTTCACTGGTTGCCGGAGGAAAAGACCTGCTGAAAGAAAGCCGTATCCTCAATCTTTTTGAAGATCACCGGCAACAGTTATGGATCTGTACCGAGAACGGGTTATATTGTATCGACCTGCTCCGGAAAACATTCCGGTTATTCAATACCAGCACAGGTTTGCCCGGCAATATGGTATATGCTATCCTTGAAGACGGGGGCCATCATATCTGGGCCAGTACGTCAATGGGGCTGGTACGTATCGATGGAGCAACCGGAGCCATTAAGGTTTTTAAAAAGACCGACGGGCTGGTGAGCGAACAGTTCAACCACCGTTCTGCATATAAAGACAGCAGCGGCCTGTTTTATTTTGGAAGCGTAAAGGGGCTGATCAGGTTTGATCCCAACCAATACAGGATCAATCATCACATTCCCTCCATTTATTTTACAAAGCTGCAGCTTTTCAATAAGAATGTGGAGCCACAGACATCGGGCTCGCCGCTCCGTTCCTCCATTTTAAACACCGGCAGCATCGACCTCGATTATGACCAGGCCACTCTTAGTTTTGATTTTGCAGCGCTCAGTTATACATCGCCGGACAACCTGCAATATGCCTATAAACTGGAAGGCCTTGATAAGAACTGGAATTTTATCGGCGCCGAACGCAGGGTTCATTTTAATAACCTGGCACCGGGAAAATATACTTTAAAAGTACGCTCTACCAACAGCAGCGGGCTGTGGGTATCCAATGAAAAAGCGCTCCGGCTGCAAATCCATCCGCCTTTCTGGAAATCGCGAACGGCGTATACACTCTACGTGGTTTTTATCGTATTCTTACTTTTTAGCATCCTGAAGCTGCTGCACCGCCGGCAGGAAGAAAAACAGCGGCGGCAGATGCAGTTGTTTTCGCTGAATAAGGAAAAAGAACTGAACCAGGCCAAGGTTGATTTTTTTACAACAGTAGCACATGAAATCCGTACGCCACTTACTCTGATAAAAGCGCCCATGGATAAGCTGTTAAAGATGGCGGGAAAAATGCCCGAAGCGGAACGGGAGCTGTCGGTAATGAACCGGAACACCGAGCGGTTACTGGCACTTACCAACCAGCTCCTGAATTTCCAGCGCGTAGAGTCTGGTAACTACGAGCTTCATGTTACCACGATCCATATGGATACCCTCGCAGAAATGATCTGGGAACGTTTTAGTCCGGCAGCTGATAAAAAAGGCATGGATTACCAGTTTCATAAAACGGGTTCCGGTATTGTTTTGTACGCCGATGAAGATGCCTGTACAAAAATCATCAGCAACCTGCTGGACAATGCAACTAAGTACGGCCACCGGCTGGTACGCTGCGAAGTAGCTGCAACCGCAGACACGAGGGCTGTCAGGATCTCCGTTTCGAATGATGGCGCCATCATTTCCGCTGCCATCCGCAGCAAGATCTTTACTCCCTTTTTCCGGTCGAAAGAAGGCAGCTCTCAACCGGGTGCAGGCATCGGCTTATCGCTGGCCCGTTCATTGGCCGAACTTCACGGTGGAACGCTGGAATACCACGAGGAACAGGGTTTGAATACGTTTGTACTATTATTGCCGGCTGCTGCACAGGCAGATGCGTAAGGATCACACAAGCCTGTTTTACATTTTTCAACCTACCGCTTCAAAAAACCGTCACAAAGGCGCTATTTACTCTATTATGTGTCTTTGAACTTGTTAAAAGTACCGGATACTTTTTCAATATAATCCGCCGGGGTCATTTTAAATTGCTTCAGAAAGTTCCGTTTGAACTGGCTGGAAGAATTATAACCCACCAGCTCGGCTACTTCGTTGATGCGGTGGTTTCCTTCACTGATAAGTGCGGCTGCTTTTTTCAAACGGGTCAGGTTAATGATATCATAAGGCGCCAGGCCGGAAATAGACTTGATCTTGCGGTACAAGGTTGGCCGGCTCATATTCATCCCCTGTGCCAGCAATTCCACATCCAGGTTGGGATCATCCAGATTGCGCACAATCAATGCATGCAGGGTTTCCAAAAACTCCATATCCATTTTTGAGTAGGCCATACTGCTGATATGTGCCATGGGCGATCTGGCATAAAATGTTTTCAGCCGGGCGCGTCCTTCCAGCAGGTTTTCCATCTGGGCATACAGGTGCTCCAGCGAGAATGGTTTTTCAATATATGCATCTGCCCCGGTCTTCAACCCCTGGATCTTCGATTGCAGGGTATCTTTCGCGGTTAGCAGGATCAAAGGAATATGGCTGTATTCCACGCCGGATTTGATCTTCTCGCAAAATTCAAAACCATCCATATGCGGCATCATTACATCACTGATGATGAGCTGCACCAGCTCCGCATCCAGTATCGTGCATGCCTCCCGGCCATCGCGTGCTGTTAATACGGTATAATGATCCTTCAGATCCGCGGCAAGGTAATCGAGTATTTCTTCATTGTCGTCAACCAGCAGTATAACCGGCTGCAGTTCTTTTTGCTCGGTAATCCATTCTTCCATTTCAAGATATTTCCCGTAATTTATTTCTGGCGTTGCAATTTTCATCCCAATAACCCTGTAAATTACAAAAACGCCGGGATTCTTCCAAGACGGGACCTTTCCCACCGATATTCGATTTGTTCGCTGATCTACGCAGATCCTTTCTTTTGCGAAATCTGCAGGATTTTTCCCCGCCGAACTACGCTGATTTTCCCTTTGCACCAACATCTATTCCCTTCCTATAAACCCCGGGAAACGGAAAACGGCTGATCCGTTTTATCCAGTCCTCTTTTTTTGTTGGGGGTTGCACTCATCGTAAAGGACAAACGCCCCCCTTTAACAATATCCTGATAGGTGATAAAATTTTTTGAATACGGTTTGCCGTTGAGCATTGCCTGGCCGATGTATACATGATTATCTGAATTGTGCTGCGCCTCGATAATGAATTGCTTTCCATTTTCGAGTGTGATGGTCGCCTTCCTAAACAACGGGCTTCCGATCACATACTCGTTCGTACCCGGTGTAACGCTGTACAATCCAAGGGCGCTTAATACAAACCAGGAGGAGGTCTGTCCCTGGTCCTCATCACCGGGATAACCGTTCTCCGAAGCGTTGTACAACCGTTTCATTACTTCGCGCGCATGGCACTGGGCTTTCCACGGCTCATTGGCATAGTTATACAGGTATACCATATGCTGTATAGGCTGGTTGCCGTGTGCGTACTGACCCATATCTGCCATCACCATCTCCGTCATTTCATGGATCAATCCGCCGTACGTACCCACTTTAACCGTATTGGGCACAGAAAAAACTGAGTCCAGTTTTGCGGTAAAGCGCCGGTCGCCTCCCAGCAATTGCTTCAACCCGGCAATATCATGAAATACAGACCATACCCAATGCCAGGCATTGCCTTCGGTGTACGGGCCGCCCCATTCCGTAGGATCAAAATTTTTCACCCAATTTCCATCGGCGTCTTTCCCCAGCATAAATCCCCTGCCGGGCTCATACACATTTTTATAGTTAAACATCTTTGCACCAAACAGGTCCATATATTTTTTGCTGCCAATAGCTTTTGCCAGGTAATACCCGCAAAAATCATCATAGGCATATTCCAGCGTTTTAGCCGTAGCCTCCCGGTACTTGGGATAAGGCACATACCCTATTTCATTGTATTCTTTATACCCGTCCCGGCCATTCGCCGGCCCCCAGGGCCCTTTGTGGTTAGCCTCGTGTGCATAGGCTTCCAGTGCTTTTACAGGATCAAAGGAGTGAATACCTTTTGCCCAGGCATCCGCTAACAGGGAGATGGCATGGTTGCCGATCATACTTCCCTGCTCATTGGGAAAAGACCAGGAAGGCAGCCAGCCGCATTGCGCCTGTGCATCGAGCAACGCACTTACATAACGGCCATGCATGGCAGGATGCAGCAGTGCATTTAACGGAAACTGTGCCCGGAACGTGTCCCAGAAACCGGTATCTGTAAACAGGTACCCTTTATGAACGGTACCGTCATACGGACTGAAATAATACGGATTGCCCGCCTGGTCCAATTCATAAAATTTGCGCGCAAACAGGCTTGCCCTGAAAAAACAGGAATAGAACGTGGCCTTATCCGCTTCGGAATCGCCTTCAACCAGGATCTTTGACAGGTGCTCGTTCCACACCTTTGCCGCCCGCTCCTTTGTTTGTTCCAAGGTTTGATCTGCGCCTAATTCGGTATCAAGATTGCGTACGGCTTGTTCCGGGCTGATATAGGAAGAAGCTACTTTTGCCTGCACGGTTACACCATCTGCAAACCGGATATAAGCACCCTGGCCCAATCCTTCAGCTTTTTCGCTGCCGGCAGTGATACTGCCCGTGCGGTTCTCCCAGGTGCCATACGCCGTAAAAGGACGATCAAACCGGATTACAAAAAAGCTCTTCCAGCCCTTTTGAAAACCGTGGCCATTATTCACATATCCCGTGATGGTGTTCGTCTCCGGATGGATTTCCACACCACTCAACCCGGTATAGCCATCCAGTACCAGGAAACTTTTATGTCCTTCGGGAAAACGGAACCGCAGGTGCACACCTCTTTCCGTGGGCGACATTTCTGTAGTAATATTATTTTCCAGCGCTACTTTGTAATAATGCGGCCGGGCAATCTCTTTCTCATGACGAAATACTGCCGCCCGGTCGTGCTCATTTACTACAAGATTATCCACTACCGGCATCAGGGAAAAAACGGCATAGTCATTGGTCCAGGAACTGCATTGGTGTGCCTGCTGAAATCCCCGTATCGTATTTTTTGAGTACTGATACTTCCAGCCATCGCCATTGCGCCCCGTCTGCGCCGTCCAGGTGTGCATCCCAAAAGGCAGGGCCGTTGTCGGGTATGTATTGCCCCGGGTAAGCTCGTGCACCGAGTTGGTTCCCTGCAAGGTGTTTACATATTGAACAAGCTGACGGGGTTGCGCAAACAGGGTGCCTGCCGCCACCGCTGCAATACATCCTGTAAAAAAAAGTTCTTTCAACATCTTCATACGAATAACCGATTTTAAAACCATACGCTGTGCAGCTACACCTGCATTAACGTATTTCAAAAATACAACAGCCATCAATATACCGGGAACTGTGCAACCCGCAGCTGTGTAGCACCATAAGGAACCAGGATGATGGAGTCTTCCTTATCCAGGTGCAGGCCATAGGTAACACTGTAAGGCAGGGGCCCGGCCGATTCATTGTACAACTGCCAGCGTTTGAAGCGCTTTCCGGTTGCCTTAATGGATATGGGTACGGCTGAAAGCGTCCAGGGATAGTTATCTGTAAGTGCGGACTGCTCTACCTTAAAATGTTCGTTCAGTTGTGCTTCTGATAAATCGGGCAATCCGTAATTCCAGGGAGTAAGCGGACGTATTTCATAATAGCTTGCTCCGTTTTCAACCGGGTCCTGCGTATTGGTGATCAGCTTTTTTTCTGTACCGATCTTTAACGCATAGGTAAGCGGCCCGCGCTGAATGGAAACCGAGTTCTGCTGCCAGGTATCTTTCCGTATGCGCATGGGCAGTTCCAGCGTTACCACATCGCCGTTTTTCCATTCCCGGTCGATCTTTACAACCGTATTGCCCTTTTCATTTTGATAGGTAGCACCGTTTATTTTAATATGCGCTTCTCTGCACCAGGCGGGCACCCGGAGGTAAAACGGGAAACGGGTTGTATGGCGGCTCTTTGTTTCCAGCACAAACCGGATCGATGCGTCAAAGGGATACGTTGTTTGCTCTTTAAACGTAATTTCAGTACCATCCGCCACTTTTGCGGTAACCGCGGAAGGCGCATAAACCAGTGCCGCCAGGCCTTTATCGGCGGTGGCATACCAGAGATTCTGGGTAAATTTCGGCCATCCCTGATGCATATTCGAGGTGCAGCAGGCATAACCGGTCAGTAATCCATAGCAGATATCCGCTCCATCATGATCTACACTAAAATTACGCATATGCCGGGTCACCATCACCTGGTTGGCCTGCTGGTAATACTGCCGGTTCATAAACTGTTCGTCAATCTGCGCGGGTAATGCGTTAAAGGCTACCTGTTCCAGGCGATCGGCATAGGTTACCGCCCCGGTGATCCTTAAAATGCTTTCGAGCGAAAACATCATTTCTACGGCCGTACACAGTTCCGAACCAAACACCGGGTCATTACCATGCAGGGCTTCATCACCCCCGAACAGTCCGTTTGCCAGGCCATTGTATGTACGCAGATCCCTGAATCCTTTATCCACCGCATCCAGGTAGGAGGCTTCCGGCCTGCGCTGGTAATAGATCACCGGTTCTTTGATCCCCTGCGCCAGATTTACACAATGGATACTGCCCGGCCTGCTTAACAGATCGGTATTTAAAAAAGCATGGCTATAATCAAAGGTTTGTTTATGAATCAGGTCTGCAAGCTCCAGCAGGAAAGCATCACCGGTTATGTCATACAGCCAAAGCACCACCATCAGGTTATCGCCTGCCCGGTACCGGGCCCAGAAGGTCCAGTGATCCAGCGGGTGTTGCGGCAGGGTTTTCAGCTGGTAACGGAAATAAGCCGTCATCAGCCGGATGACCCGCTGATCGCCGGTTGCCGCATAATATTGCTTCAATACTTTCAGCATTACCATCTTGGGCCACCAGTCTCGGCTGTTATCGCGCTGGATGCCCTGCTCTGCAGGATAGTCCTTAGCCGGACCAAAATAACCATCCGGTTGCAGGCTGTTCAACGACCATTCTACCCAGGGTTTCACCTTTGCGATCAGTTGCTTATCTTTTAACAGGTAAGCAAGGGGCAGCAGGCCGTCAATCCAGTAAGGTCCCCGCTCCCATTGATCGCCATCACCGCCCAGCCAGCCATTGCGGGCGCCCATTACCTGGGGATATAACTGGTCCAGCTTTCCGGTGGCCCCGTTCCTTTGCCGCACGAGCATCTCCTTCAGCCATCCTTCCGGCGCTATGGCCCCGATCGGCAATTCTAAAAACTGAAGCGGCTGTAGCGGTGCCCTGTTGTTCAGGTAAGGCAGCGCTTTGGTTGCCTGGCCCCCGGAAGCGTAAAAAAAACAAAGGGCTGTTAGCAGGCTGCCCAGCCTTTTCCATATCCTGTATTTTTTGCAGCTCATATTGAATCGATAAAGGAAAAGCAACCGGTTACATATTGCCGGTTGCTTTAAATTTGAAAATAGGATTACCGGTACAACGGGCACCTGCAGCTGTTGCTGCCATTTCAAAATTGGTGTACCTGCCTTACCGCCTGTTCAGTTTGAAATCAAAGGCTTTCATATAATACCCCCCTACCACACTGCGCGCCTGAAACCCAACCTGCTTTCCATCTTTTGTTTCGTGCCAGTCGCTTATCGGTACCCGGCTTGGTGTTTCTGTGGCATAACGATACAACGGTTCTATGAATTTTTCAAAATCGGTCCGGCTATTCGCAATGGTTGCAGTCCATATGATCCAGTCTGACTTTGTATAGGTTTTCCGGGAGTCCAGCGGTAACCCGTACCGCAGCTGTTGTGTTAAATAATAATGAATTTCTTTATCATATACCGATTGCGGAAACAGGTTAAAGTTTAATACCTTATCCCAAACCAGGTTATATTTCTGGCTCCAGGTGCCTTTCTTTTCATAGGCCAGCGTGTAATGATCGCCATCGTTGGCCAGTTCCATCCACCTGGACACCATGGGCGTTACGAGTGTTTTGTATTTCTTTGCGGTGGCAGCGTCGCCCAGCATTTCCGCGAGCATTGCATAACTGCGCAATGCCATAATAGCCTTTGCAGACAGGTTTACGTTCCGCGCCATATGACCTGCAAAGTCATCGGTGCACAACTGGTTAGCCGGATCAAATCCTTCTTTGCCCAGGTACTCAGCCCAGGTAGTTAATGTTTTCCAGTGTTTTTTTGCATAGTCCGCATTCCCATCTACTTTGGCAATGGCCGCCATCAGGATCAGCATATTGCCGGCCTCTTCCACCGGCATATCTTCTCCATAGGTTTGACCGTTTGCCAGCGGATAGGTACCCAGGTCATGGGCGGCAAAAGGTTTGGTCCATTTTCCACTTTCGCTGTAATAAAAGATCCCGTTCATCATTCCCTTTTGCAGGGCAGTGTTATACATCAGGAACAACGGCGCTGAAGGATAGGTAAGATCCACCGTGTTAATGGATCCGTTACTGAAATTTTCTTTTGATAAAAACAGCAGGTCTTTCTGCTGACTTTCAACAAGCGCATGCGCAGCAATGGCCTGCCGGTAAACCAGGTCGCAAAGTTTTGCATAGTCTGCCCCGCCGGCTTTGAATGCATCATTGTGCACCGTCTGATCAAAATCATTTACCTTTTTCATAACGGCATTATATGAAGCTGCTGCTTCGTCCATCACAGAAGTAAAGGTTTTACCACCATTTTTATTCCACCAGGGCCGGAGATTATTATGAAAATACTGAATGGAGTACAGTTCATCATATCCCAACAGCATAAACTGCCGGGTACCGGAGGTATTTACGCTTCCCAGGTTCAGTACGGTATTCAATACCAGGTTCCGTCCGCGGATACCGGATGTTGCGGCCTTACCTGCATTATTGCTGATAAACCCGGCAATGCCCTCGCGGGGACTGCTGGTAATGAACTGCGTGGTGTTGCCTTTATCGCCGCCTACATAAAAATACCCCCAATCGATGCGGAGATCATCCCCTTTTTTTGCCAGCACCGGCTGACTGGTAGTACCGGTTTGCAGCAGTTTTAACCGGCCGCTGTTTACTACATTGGCCATCACCTCCTGAGAGGCCTCATTTACGGCAATATTGGAGGAAGCGCCCAGGTACACCTTTACATCATGTACACGGCCATCGTTCGATTTTGCAGCATAAGTGATATAAGAAACAGGGCGCGCCATCAGCTCGATCTCCTTTACCAATAGCGGAGAAGTAAAATGCACATTCAGATCAACGCCACCGGCTTTAAATTCATAAACCGTTTGCAGTGCTTTTACGGTTGCGTTTACCTGGGTTGCCTTCAACAGTTGCTCGGAGGGCGGCGGTGGTACGCTACGGGAAATACCCAGATCCAGATGACGCCCGCCTGCAGTATTGCGCAGGTGAACGGCCAGCAGGTTTTTACCGGTCTTCAAATTTGCTTTGATGGCATCGTTGAGGTTCAGATAGGTCATGCGGTTTACCCAACCGGTTTTATGATAGATCAGTTTGCCGTTCAGGTACACGTCGATATTGTCATCATGATTGATCTTGAGATACAGATCATCATCCACCGGGCGTTCTACCTCAAAAGTGCGCCGTACCCATAAGTCATCGGAGCCCCAATAGGTTTTGGCAACGGACCGGTCGTCCGAAAAAGGAGCCGCCCCTGTCTTCCAGCTGCGGTCATCAAACCCCGGCGCGTTCCAGCCTTCGCCCGGCCGCTGCTCGGTATATTGAACGGTGTATGCCTGCTCATCGCTTGTGGGAACCAGCGCGGCAAATTGCTGTGGTTCCCGGCCCAGGAAGCGGTAAAACCGGTCGTCTACTTTTATAATCCCCACCAGTGAATGTTCTGTTCCCGACCAGTGTGTGGTTACCGATTCATTCAGTTGATCCGTATTACTCCAAATACTGAAATACGGGGTATGTGTAATCAACGGGTAGGCGGGTGCTTTTTGCTGGCCATAACCGGCACCTGCCGAAAGCATAAAAATCATCCATAACAAACACGATCGGATTCCCCGATAAGATAGCTGAACCATAGCACTACTGATTTCGTTTTTAATTGTTTTAAAGTCGTCGCCGCTGAACAGGTCTGCCTTTACCTATACCGGGTACAGGATTGCGGGGGCGCAATCAGCAATCCATCATATGACAAGGCAGTTTTATCCAGACCTCCCGGCGAAATTCTCAAAAAAAGTGCAAATAACGATAGTAAAATGTCTCAATAGTTAGTCAAAATTGTTCAAAATAAGGAAAATTGAAGCCGGAAGTATTATTTGAATGAAAACGGCAGGGGGCGAGCGCTATTAAGCAATCATACCATTTCATTAAAGACATGTAGTCACTGCCTTCTCTTGCGGTTAATGATTAAACCGCTATGACCGCAACGTTATTGCAGCATTCGCAAAGCATTTCGCATCGATCCACCAAAAGCCCCAGCGCACCTCGCGGATCCCTTGCGCACTTCGCGGTTAAACCTGAACCGCTATGAACGCAACGTTATCGCAGCATTCGCAAAGCATTTCGCATCGATCCACCAAAAGCCTTAGCGTCCCTCGCGCATTCCTTGCGCACTTCGCGTTTAAAATCTAAACCGCTATGACCGCAACGTTATCGCAGCGTTCGCAAAGCATTTCCGCATCGATCCACCAAAAGCCCCGGCGCCCCTCGCGGATTCCTTGCGCACCTCGCGGTTAAAACCTGAACCGCTATGACCGCAACGTTATCGCAGCCTTCGCAAAGCATTTCCGCATCGATCCACCAAAAGCCCCGGCGCCCCTCGCGGATTCCTCGCGCACTTCGCGGTTAAAACCTGAACTGCAATGAGCCAAAATTATCGCAGCATTCGCAAAGCATTTCGCATCGATCCACCAAAAGCCTTAGCGTCCCTCGCGCATTCCTTGCGCACTTCGCGGTTAAAACCTGAACCACAAGTTGTACCGGCATTTGTAAAGTTTACCAAACGCTTCCCTTATTTTTTGCTTTTTGCCCGGGCCATGCCGATACGCCGCATTCCGATGTCCAACTCCCCCTCCTCACCCATCAGCATGCCCCAGGCATGTAGCCCATCTACCCGGTCGAAGATGATTTTTAATATCGCCAGGAACGGGATGCAGAGAAACATCCCGGAAATCCCCCAAAGCATCTCCCCTACAATGATGCCGATAAAAGCGATCATCGGATTCAACTTCACTTTGGAACCTACCACAAGGGGCATTACGATATTGCTATCGATGGCGTGCACAATAATAAAAGCAATTATAACCAGCAATACCTTTCCGCTGCCTACCGTGGCAAAGGTCACCAGGCAGCTAAACAGGAGCGCGGTGATAATACCGAGGTACGGGATCACATTCAGGATCCCTCCCATAAAGCCCAGCAGTACTGCGTATTTAACACCGATCAGTGAAAGCACCAGGATCAGCGCCACCGAAACGATCAGCATCTGGATGAGCAGCCCGATGATGTATTTTTTGATGATGGTTTTCACCCTCCGTACAATGCCCTCTACTCGCTGCTTGTGTGTATCGCTGAATACAGAAACCAGGAATGCATACAATACCCTGCGGTAGTTAAGGATAAAAAATGTGAACAGCATGGTAAACCCCAGGAAAATAAACGTAGCAGAAACGGTAGACAAGGTAGTGCTTACAATTGCCGCACTCTGGGAAAATAATTTCTCCGCTCCCTGGTTAATATAGTCCCATTGCTTTTTTGCGTTGATATGGAACTTTGAGCGGATCCAGTCCTGGGTGGTTTCAAATGCCTGCATGCCATGCTGCTTCAATTGTGGCCAGTCTTCAGTAAACGACCGGGCCTCCGTACTAAAAAAGGCGATCACTCCCGCAAATATCAGCAGCATCAACACGATGACCATCGTTGTGGCAAGACTTCGCGGAAGGCGGCATTTCCGTTCCAGGAATACAGCCACCGGCAAAAACAGCAGGGCCATCAGGAACGAAAAAAACATCGGTGCCAGCAGGGTTTGCCCCAGCATCAGCAGGTAACCCAGGCTGATCATGCAAAAAAGGACCAGCGCCAGTTTCGTTAAAAAGGAAAGCGATTGATTCATATATGCAGCTATTTAAATACTAGAATATATCATATTTCCGGTGCCTGCTCCTTCAGTATCCGCAGTTCCTTCGGATAGTAATTATTGATCCGGTTGGGCAGCACATTCATCCACCCCAGCGGATGACCGCCGAAGGTGGCCAACTGCCATCCTTTTTGCGCCGTTTCTGGCATAAAATCTTTGCGCTGCAGGTAGCGGATAGCCTGCTCCGCAGACAATCCGGTGGCCGCAATGGTATCCGGCACTTGTTTGCTCAGCGCCAGGGCATGATCGGGGATCAGTTTATCACGGATCAGCTCACCGGTAAGCACACCGGAATACACCACCTTCATTTTCCCTGCCAGGCGATCCAATGCTTCATAAAGATTTTCCGGCCAGGCATAGATGCGCCCGCCGAATGCGACAAATGCCTGTTCATCCATGCGGACCCAGGAGCGTAATACCCCGGTTTCTTTTGCAGGAAGCGGCTTCGTTTTCGGCCGGTATTTTTCCGGCTTTTCTGAAGCGGCCCTTTTCCGGAATGCTCCCATAAAAAAGCCTTCTCCTTTTAAACGATGTGGCCAGAAACGGTATCCAAAACTATTCACGGTCTTTACGCTGACGATGTTCCATTGGGGATCGGTGGTCAATTCAATCCCCTCCATATTCAGCGTATGCAGCCATTGCAGGATGTCCTCATCTTCCTGCCGGGAATAGGAACAGGTGGCATAGATCAGCACCCCATCCTCTTTTAATGCCGGCAGTACGTCTGCCAGGATGCGGCGCTGACGCTGGCTGCAGAGCGTTACGTTACCCGGGCTCCACTCCTCTATGGCGGCTTCATCCCTCCGGAACAGGCCGCTGCCACTGCAGGGGGCATCTACTACCATTACATCAAAAAAGCCCGGTAACGCCGAAAATCCAGCGGGGTCATTATTGGTTACCGCTACGTTATGGGCGCCCCATTTAATCACATTATCTTTTAATATGGCGGCACGGCTACGGATCACCTCATTGCTTACCAGCAGGCTGTTTGCGGATATAAGTGACTGCAAATGGGTTGTTTTTCCTCCCGGGGCAGCGCAAAGATCCAGTACAGTCACCGGCTGTGTAAGATCAACGGTTTGCTGCAGTGCCTGCTCCAAAAACATACTGCTGGCCTCCTGTACATAGTAGCAGCCTGCATGAAACAGGGGATCGAAGGTAAACGAAGGACGTTGGGAGAGATAATAACCATAACGGGACCAGGGAATGGGTGTATGCGCTACCGCAAACGGTATTTCGGAAACCTTATGCGGGTTGATCCGCACAGAGGTTACCTGGGCGCCGGACTGGTGTATATCAATGAATGCCGGTTCGTCGAAACCGGGAAGTCCCCGTAAGGACTCTACTAAAGCGATTGGTAACTCCACCAGGCAAAAGTATAAAAACCGGGGAACTTATTTGGAACGCATCCTGATTTTTCCCGTTCCCGCCCGCACAGTGGGCCGTCAGAACCGGAGCCCTATTTTTAATGCAATACGCCTGAGCATATATTGGGCACTGCTGTTGTTCGTTCACGGAGGTTGCGCAGTTACGATGAGCTGTGTGTATAATTTTCTTCCTGTAACTTTTAAAACTGTAACCGGCTTAGATGATTGAGGCCATTTGCTGATTGATGTTTATTTATAGCCGGATCCTCCTTCGTAAAACGCGCCCATCTTGTTATTACTTTTTTGTTGATTGTGTTATCTCCATGTAAACGAGTCTCAAACAAAATAACAATGCACTTCTATCCAAAAGCCGCCTTAGCTGTTTTTCAGCTCGGTTACCAGGTCCTGCAATACTTTTTTTGCATCGCCAAACAACATAGAGGTTTTGGGTCCGGAAAACAAGGCATTGTCGATGCCTGCATAACCCGGTTTCATACTCCGTTTGTTGACGATCACCGTTTTTGACTGCTCCACTTCCAGTACGGGCATTCCATAGATGGGGGAAGCCGGATCCGTTTTGGCCGCAGGGTTTACCACATCATTGGCGCCCAGCACCAGCACCACATCCGTTTGAGCAAACAGTTCATTGGCCTGTTCCATTTCCAGCAGCTTATCATAAGGCACATCTGCTTCAGCCAGCAATACATTCATATGGCCCGGCATGCGTCCGGCTACGGGATGGATGGCATATTGCACCTCCACCCCCTGCTGCTCCAGCAGCCGTTCCAGTTCATGGCAAGTATGCTGGGCCTGGGCTACGGCCAATCCATAGCCGGGAACGATCAGCACCCGGTTGGCATATCCCATTACAACCGCTGCATCGGATATGCTGATTTCCTTAATGGCGCCCTGCTCCTGTTCTCCGCCTTTGGCTATCGCATTTCCGCCAGCAAAAGAACCGATCAGCACATTGGCCAGCGATCGGTTCATAGCCCGGCACATTAAAACCGTAAGCAGGGTTCCGGCAGCACCTACCAGTATCCCGCCGGTAAGCATTACTTTATTATCATATAAAAAGCCGCCACAGGCTGCGGCCACACCGGTAAACGAATTGAGCAGCGAGATCACTACCGGCATATCGGCCCCACCAATAGGCAGTACAAACAATACCCCGTATAACAGCGCCAGCACAAGGATAATGTAAAATAAAATGCCCATCAGCAAAGGATCAAAGCAGAACAGCAGGTAAACAAATTCTGCCACAATGGCCAGCAATACCAGGAGGTTCAGGAGATGCTGTCCTTTAAAGGAGCGGTCTTTGATCTTACCGTTCAGTTTTCCCCAGGCAACCATGCTTCCCGAAAAAGAAACCGATCCGATGATCAGCCCCAGCAGGATGATGATCAGCCAACCCAACGGAATCAACATTCCGGATGCGATGGTTCGTTCCGTTACAATAATCGCATGGCGCCGGAAATGATCAAACTCTACAACAGCGATCAATGCCGCGCAAAGCCCGCCCATGCCGTTAAACATACTTACCATTTCCGGCATCGCCGTCATCTTCACCCGCTTTGCGGCAAGAGTTCCGATCAGTCCGCCAATACATATGCCGCCAAAGATCCAGCCATAGTTGCCCAGTTGCTGCCCGGTATCATCCCTGTATAGAAAAATGGTTCCGAGTACAGCTACACTCATACCAGCAGCAGCCACCAGGTTCCCCTTCCGGGCGCTCGCCGGTTCCGATAACATTTTCAGCCCAATGATGAATGTTACCGATGCAATTATGTAGCAGCATGTGAGTAGGTTCATGGCTAAATACTAAATTCTAAATATCAAATTCCAACCGCTAACTCCTACGATCTGTTTAACCTCCAGGTTTTCGCAAAATGGCCGCAAAATTTTCATTACCTCATCCAAAGCTTTGTTTTCCTGGACTCTTTTTTACAGATCTTTATTTTATGTTTTCAGTCCTTATCGTCCAGATTGTCGTTGGTCTCAATTTATTGCTTAGGTTTTCTCCGTTTAAACATTTCCAGCATCCGGTCCGTTACCACAAAGCCTCCAACCACGTTCAGGGTGCCTACGATCACCGCCAGAAATCCGAGTACCAGGGCCAGGTAATTGCCTGGTTCGGCACGGCCCATTACGATAATCGCACCGATAATGACTACTCCGTGTATGGCGTTGGCTCCGCTCATCAGCGGCGTATGCAACACACTGGGCACACGTCCGATCACCTCTATACCCACAAAAATCATGAGTATGACAATATAGATGATCTGCTGATTTTCGGTGATCCAGTTAAACAGGTTCATAAGATATTGTTTGAAATACAAAATGAAAAATTCTAAAATCTAAATACCATAGTCTAAATACCAAACTCTAAATACTAAATGCTAAGCTGCGGGCTCCGTTCCGGGAACGGGATCTGCCTGCTTCATTTTTTCGTTGACTATTTTTCCTTCATAAACCACACAACTACCCTTTATCAATTCATCTTCAGGATTCATGACCCAGGTACCGTCCTTGTCTATTAACAACTGCAGAAAATTGAGCACGTTCCGCCCATACAGTTTACTGGCATCGGCAGGCATGGTTGCCGCCAGGTTCGAATGCCCCACAATGGAAACACCATTATATAAAACGGTTTCGTTATTTTTTGTCAGTGGGGTATTCCCCCCGGAGGCCGCCGCCAGATCGATGATCACCGATCCCTTTCGCATCGAGTTCAACATATCCACGGTGATCAGCACCGGCGCCTTTTTCCCCGGGATCTGCGCCGTGGTAATAATCACATCCGACTTTGCAACACTGCCGGCGATGCGCTCCTGCTGTTTTTGAAGATATTCCGCCGGTTGTTCCACCGCATATCCCCCGGCACTGCTGGCATCGGCAGCGCCTTCCACCTCAACAAACTTCGCGCCCAGGCTCATCACCTCCTCCTTTACAGACGGTCGGGTATCAAATACTTCTACCACGGCACCCAGCCTGCGTGCCGTAGCTATCGCCTGTAATCCGGCCACACCGGCACCAAGAATCAGCACCCGGGCAGGAGCAATACTTCCCGCGGCTGTCATAAACATCGGGAAGTAACGGGGATACATGCCCGCCGCCAGCAGCACCGCTTTATAGCCTGCTATATTCGCCTGTGAGCTGAGCACATCCATCGCCTGCGCACGTGTGGTGCGGGGCAACAGGTCGAGCGAAAACAGGGTATCGCCCCTTTCAGCCCAGGCGCGGATCAATGCCGGATTGGATAAGGGCTGATAAACACCTATAAAAACCGGGGAACGCTTTTCTTTTGCCGGGCGGGATGGAACCGGAAGCTGTTCAACAGGATGTATGGCAAGCAAAATGTCTGAAAAAGCCAGTACGTCCCATCGTGTTTTTATCTGCGCACCGGCTGCTTCATAGTCTGCATCGGAACAAAAAGCACCTGCGCCCGCGCCCGTTTCCACATAAACAGTAAGATTCTTTTTTGCCAGCTGCACCACGGCTTCCGCCAGCAAAGACACTCTTGTTTCAAAAGAAGGTTCACGCAAAACTCCAATGATCATAACAAGGGTTATAACAGGTAAGTTAACCATTTTAATTGTAATAACCGAAGGCGGCTGATTGTTTTTTAATTATTTTATGCTGTAAAAATCAGTACGCTCAGCAAACAACAAATTCCCTGGTCCGGCTGTTAAAAGGCGGTACAGTTATTGAAGCAACGGTATGAAACAGGACGCAGGCAGGTTGCCTTTATTTTTGCGGTGGCCGCTTTCACAGAGAAATTCATTTTCTTTGTATCCTTGCGTTTATTTGATCAAAATAATAAATTTTATATTATGGCTGAAATTACATTGAAAGGAAACCCCGTAAACACCGTAGGCAGTTTGCCTGAAAAAGGAAGTAAACTCAAAGATTTTACACTCGTAAACTCCGGACTGGCAGAAAAGAAACTGTCGGACTATGAAGGTAAAAAAATTGTGCTGAATATTTTCCCGAGCGTGGATACCGGTGTTTGTGCCGCCTCTGTAAGAAAATTTAACGAAAAGGCAGCAGCGCTGGATAACACCGTCGTATTAAACATTTCCAAAGATCTGCCCTTCGCCCTCAGTCGCTTTTGCGCTGCGGAAGGCATCAGCAACGTGGAAACCCTTTCCGACTTCAGAGGCCATTTTGGCGATACGTATGGCGTTACATTTGCCGATTCGCCGATGAAGGGCCTGCTGAGCCGTGCGGTAGTAGTGGCCAATGCAAATGGTGAGGTCGTATATACCGAGCAGGTTCCGGAAATTACCACAGAACCCGACTATGAATCGGCACTGACCGCCTTACAGTAACCGGTTTTTGCAAAAAATTTCCAGGTGTATAAATTCTTTTTATATTTATACACCTTTTTTATTGAGCATATATGACCAAATCAAGACTCGAAGCATTTAGCGACGGCGTACTGGCCATCATTATTACCATAATGGTACTGGAACTAAAAGTGCCTGAAGGAGAAAATGAACAGGGCCTTAAGGCGCTTATACCATTAATTCCTACGTTTCTTAGTTATATACTCAGCTTTATCTACGTGGGCATTTACTGGAACAACCATCACCACATGTTTCACCTGGTAGATAAAATAAACGGAGCCGTGTTATGGAAGAACCTCAACCTCCTGTTCTGGTTATCGCTTGTTCCGTTTACCACGGCCTGGATGGATAAACATTACGACAAACCGATTCCCGTTGCCCTGTATGGATTTGTATTATTAATGGCGGGAATTGCCTATGTAATACTCCAAAAAGAGCTGATTAAAATCGGAGGGCCGGATTGTAAACTGGCAAAAGCGGTGGGTGCGGATGCGAAGGGGAACGCATCCTGGATCCTGTACCTTTTAGGTATCAGCGGCAGTTTTATTTCGCCCTGGATCGGGATTGGAATTTACGGGCTTGTTGCCATCATCTGGTTCATCCCCGACAAGCGAATTGAGCGGTTTTACAGTACCGACCGGGAAATTTAAAACCGGACAGTAAAGGCCTGTTTTTCTTTAAACGCTTTCCGGAAACTTAAAATACCGATATAAAACAGATCAATATCGCAGGTTACAGGATCCTGTGCCACAATATTGTGCCAGGCGGTTTCCATTTCTTTGCTCCAGTGAATATCGTCAAATACCAGCAGGGTTTCCTCATGGATATAGGGCAACAGCTGCCGGAAATAGCGTTCTGTTGGTTCCTGCCGGTGATTGCCATCAATGAATACAAAATCAACTTTTCCCAGATCATTGAGAACGGCCGGCAGTGTATCGTCAAAGTTTCCTTCTACCAGCTCAATATTGTTTAACCCCAGCGCCGCAATGTTTTCCCGTGCTTTTTGTGCTACTGCCGATGCCCCTTCCAGGGTTACCACCCGGGCTTCGGGATTGGCGGCTGCCAGGTACGATGTGGTGATCCCTAACGAAGTGCCCAGCTCCAGGATGCGCCGGGCTCCGTAATGCCGGATCATGCGATACATCAATTGTCCGTACTTGGCGGGCTTGGCGGCATTTTTTGCAATGGATGCCACCTTACGGGTACTGGCGCTGGTTTTGGCAGATCCCGCGCCCAGATCCTGCACGGTAAGTACCGAAGGGTCATTTCGGAGCCTTTTGCGAAGCGCTTCCACCCGCTCATAATCCGGATACCGGGTAAAATCGTTCATTACTTTCGTGATAAATTCAAACACAAAAGGAGAATGCATTCCATGTCCCTTACTGTTGGAAGCATGGATGTAATATTTAAAGTATTTGGATGCGGCAATTAAAGGAGAGTAAACCATTTAAATGTAAAATATAAAATTTTAAATGTAAAACCTTAAACCGTTTCCGGGCCGGTCCTCCATTTGGCAAGGAATCTTAAATTTTTACACCGGGTATTGATATCCGGTATTTTACATTCACCCGCGTTCCCAGAGCTCAAATGTATAATCAAACAGGTGCTTGTCATCTGCCTTATATTCCTGCTTACTTCTGAGGGTCCAGGCATTCTGATCAAATACCGGGAAAAAGGCATCTCCCTCAAGCGCCGTGTCAACCCGGGTAAGGTAAATACGGTTGGCCTTGGGTAGGTACAGCTTATAGATCTCCCCGCCCCCGATCACCATCAGCTCTTTTACATCCATTTCCTTTACCAGCAGTTCCACGTCCTGCATGCTGCGGGCTACAATGGCATTATCGATCTTCAGGTTCTTATTCGTGCTGAGCACGATATTTTTCCGGCCGGCCAGGGGCTGTTTAAACGATTCAAAGGTCTTACGCCCCATTACTACCGGCATGCCCCAGGTTACATTTTTAAAATGCTTCATATCATTGGGCAAGGACCACAGAAGTTTGTTGTCTTTACCGATAACGTTGTTACTGGATGCGGCAGCTACTAAAGAAATCAACATAAAATTAGAAATAAGAAATGCTAAATTAGAAATAAAAAAGTAATTACGGGCGCAGGTTATTCATCTTTATGGTTTCTGTGCTTTTTAAAAAGATCGCCATTAGCTGAGTTGCTTCATTAAATGCATGCTCCACTTTCTCATGTATAATAACAGGCTTTCGCCGGATAATTTTAAGATTTACCCGGGTTTCTCTTATCTCTTTAAGTACCAGTTTGATTTTGTGAACAAAATCAGCCCTTGATTCAGCCGACTGCGCTTCTCCGTAAATCAAGGCACTGGCGGTGCTGCTTTTTGATAGTTGATATTCCAAATTTTGTCCAGCCTTTGTAGATGCCAACAATTCGCATACATCCAGGCATATACATGCGAAATCAACCAACCGATCTTCGAGATCGAATTTTTGCGGGGTATTTTTCATGGTTTATTATTTTCAAATTTATTATTTCATATTCCTCATTTTAAATTCTTAAACGGCCACCACTCCCTTGATACCGGGGTGAGCCTGGTAATTGACCAGTTCAAAATCATCAAATGAAAAATTAAAAATATCTTTTACCTCCGGGTTGATCTTCATTTGTGGTAACGGATAGGGCGTTCGGGATAGCTGCAGCTTTACCTGTTCCAGGTGATTGCTGTAAATATGTACATCGCCAAAGCTGTGTATGAATGCCCCCGGGTCCAGATCGCATACCTGCGCAATCATCAGGGTCAGTAAGGCATACGATGCGATATTGAAGGGAACCCCCAGGAAAACATCCGCAGAGCGCTGATACAGCTGGCAACTGAGGCGCGGTTTCCCCGGTTTTCCGCCGGCCGTTTTTGGAGCCGCCACGTAAAACTGAAACAAGGTATGGCAGGGCATTAATGCCATTTCTGAAAGTTCGCCTACATTCCAGGCACTAACGATCAGCCGCCGGCTATCGGGGTTTGTTTTGATCTGCCGGATCAGGTCTGTGATCTGGTCCACTACCTTGCCGTCCTTCCCTTCCCAGCTCCGCCATTGTTTTCCGTATACAGGCCCCAGGTTGCCATTTTCATCGGCCCATTCATCCCAGATGCGTACTCCATGCTCCTTCAGATAGGCGATATTCGTATCCCCTTTCAGAAACCAAAGCAATTCATGGATGATGCTTTTCAGGTGCAGTTTCTTGGTAGTTACTATCGGAAACCCCTGCTGAAGATCAAAACGCATCTGATAGCCAAAAGTGGAGATGGTACCGGTGCCGGTACGATCGGTCTTCTCAACGCCTTCATCCAGAATATGTTGTAATAAATCTAAGTACTGCTGCATGGCTGCAAGATAATCATTATAACGCCATCTCCGAAATCTGCTGCAGCCCCTGTGTGAAACCTGTGTATAGAAATGGTTGCAGGTTGGGTTCCGGGCGGACTTGTAGTTATGGGTTTTGAAGAAGTGAAGCTTTTCGCCAGCAGATGCCAGCTATTAGTTATCAGTTTGCCAGTTATCAGTTTTCAGTAGATTCTGTTCGGTATCGGGAATCCGGCCCCTGCGGGGAATGTGAAATATCCAATGTGAAATATTAAATGTAAAAGTAGTGATGCCGTTACGGCTTTATGATCGCTCCTTCGATCAGAATGCAGCAGGAACTGGAAGCTACGCATCCTCATCAAGCGCAGAACGGATCTAACCTGAAACCTTCCCCCTGCGGGGAATGTAAAATGAGGAATGGGAAATAGTAAATATAAAAGTAGGGATGCCGTTACGGCTTTATGATCGTTCCTTCGATCAGAATGCAGCATGAACTGGAAGCTACGCATCCTCATCAAGCGCAGAACGGATCTAACCTGAAACCTTCCTCCCGCGGGGAATTTAAAATATCCAATGTAAAATATTAAATGCAGAAGTGAAGAGGTCGATACAGCTTTATCATCGTTCCTTCGATCAGAATGCAGCAGGAATTGGAAGCTACGCATCCTCATCAAGCGCAGAACGGATCTAACCTGGAACCTTCCCCCTGCGGGGAATGTAAAATGAGGAATGGGAAATATCAAATATAAAAGTAGTGATGCCGTTACTGCTTTATGATCGTTCCTTCGATCAGAATGTAGCAGGAACTGGAAGCTACGCATCCTCATCAAGCGCAGAACGGATCTGACCTGGAACATTGAACCTTAAACCTGAAACTTTCCCCCTACAGGAATTTGCTGCATACTCAGGGTTTTCTGGCTTCGACGCCCGGCCAGGAATACGCTTGCGCCCATGTCCTGAGCTGGTCCATCTGCGCGCGGTGATCCTGTATCCACACTTCATTCATCACATTTCCCGAAGGAAAGAAAATCAAATGCGCAAAACTTTCGGTAAGTCCCTTTTTATGCATGTCCGCAAAAAAAGGCAGGTAAAAACTTCCATAAAAACCATCGTGCCCCTGCTGTTCCGTCAAGCTATTGAAGGCCTGCTTTAACAGGTAAGCAAACCGATCGGCCGGAAACATGTCTTTTACCGTTGCATGAGCGGATGCAGCGCCCAGTTCCAATAACAATTCGATCGACCCGAAATCATCATCTGCAGCTGCTTTCTTTTTCCCGGCGCCTGCTAAAACTTCGGGCGTTATATCCACAGCATAATTCCCGGAATCCAATGTTTTTGTACGGCCCTCCACTATAGAACGCACTATAGCCAGCGCCTCTTCCGCGCGCTTGCTTTTATTGTCGTACAACAGGTACATGAGCAGCGGCATCATTGCCGCAATCTTGTTCTTCCGGTACTGCATGATCTGCCCCAGCATAAAATGTGAAGCGGGGTGACGCGGGTTCTTTAATAACGACTGCTTTAATTCGCCGATGCCCTTATCCATTTCATTCATCCGGAAATAGGTAACCGCCTTATTATAGTTGAGCATATAATATCCGGGCACCTTTTTTATTCCCGCATCATATATTTTCAATGCCTGCTGATGATCGCCACCCTCATCCAGCGCGAAGCCCCAGGTGCTGTATGCATTGCCGATCATGCCTGGCTCCGCATTTTTATTTTCCGCAATGGCCTGGCTCAACACCACCGCCTCCTTATAGTTTTTTGATGCCATCAGCGAATAAGACTTCTCGTATTGGGCCACAAGATTAAGGGGATCTATACTTAGTACCGTATCGTACTTTTTAATGGCGGCTGCATACTGCCGCTGATCATGTAACCGGATCCCCTCCGTTATAAGCATTTTTACCCGTACAGAATCCTGCGCGTGCAACCAAATGCCGCTACCCAGCATTCCCACCAATAATAAGCGTTGTTTCATCGCCGGCATTTCTTTCAAAGTTACAAATCCCGGAGGAAGAATAAAGACGAGATCATTTTTCTGACAGGTGCAGCACATCTTTTTTTCAACAGCAATTTGATTGGTTTCCTGCGGCCAACTAAAAAATCCGGATCCCTGCCTGCACGGGCATGTTGATCCGGATTTTTTGCGCTGTTATTGAAACTGTTCCGGACTAATAGCCCGCGGTAAACTGTTTATGAACATGGGCGGGTTGGGCTGCTTCATCAAGAATAACAACAGCCAGATCCTCCACCGACAGGAAACTTCTTCCTCCGGCATCAAAAACCGGGCTATCTGTGCCTAACCGGTAATGACCGGTACGGCCGGTATTTATACCAGGGTTCATTTCAATCGCCGGACTAAAAAAAGACCAATCCAACTTTTCGGTAGTCTTCAGGTGCGTCAGGTAGTCTCTTGCGCCCAGGGCTCCTGCTTTATATGCAGCGGGAAATTCCGGACCGTCTACCAGCTGCCGGCCATCGATGTTCAAACTGCCGGCCCCACCTACTACAATCAGCCGTTTCACGCCCGATTTTTCAACGGCTGCTTCAATATGGCGGGCCCCTGTAAGATAATCATTATACAGGTTGGGATTTGTCCACCCGGCATTAAAGGCACTGATCACCACGTCATTTCCCTTTATAGCGTCGACTAACGCCGCTTCATTTGCTACATCGATGTCAATTGCTTTTACCCCGCTGCCGGCTTCCGCAATCGCCGATGTATTCCGTGCCAATGCAGTAACTGTATAGCCTCTCCGAACAGCTTCCTTTAAAATAGCGCTACCTACAAAACCGGTAGCCCCGATAATTACCATTTTCATGTGTTGTTATTTTTATTGTTATATGTATTATTTTTTATTACAGTTATAGTTAAAAAAAATTACACTTTATCCAGTAAATCCTGTATTGTAATGGCGTGTAACCGTTTCAGCAGGGCCTGTTCGGCTTCTATATTCAAATCATCCATAATGGTGCCTATACGCCGGCCAACGGCGCAATGCTGATTGGGAAGGTTCTTGGAATGCGTAAATAATCCGTCCCGGTAAATAATCCTGTACAGATCAGAGAGGCGGATCTTTGAGGGCTGTACCGCCAGCCGGCTTCCGCCGTTCTTACCCTCCTGCGTTGCCACAAAGCCTGCGTCCCGCAACACACTGATCTCCTTGCGCACCAGTACCGGGTTGATATTGATGCTGCCCGCGATATAGGAAGACGCCACATCGCCTTCTTCCCTGCCAAGGAGGGTGAGGATATGGATTGCCGTTGCAAAACGCCCGTTGATCATTCTGTAATTATTTTTATTACAGAACAAAGATAGGAATAAGCCCGTTAAAAAACCGATTCCGGTATGTTAAACTTTTACCAACCCGTATTTTCATGATTCCGCTATATTTCCGCTAACTTAACGGCAAATTATTCATTATGTCCACGCAGCAGTTCAGTAACCATGTGCGCTATTATACTCCGCACCACTTTATTTTTTACCCGGTCATCCTGGTGCTGGAAGCGGGAGCTGTTTACCAGGTTTTCAGCGATCCTGCGCTCAGAATGGTATGGATTTTTATTGCCCTGCTGATCTTATTAATTGGGTGGTTGTCGTTTATGTTGCGCCAGCATTATGCATTGACCCTGCAGAACCGGATCGTGGTCCTGGAAATGCGGTACCGGTATCTGGTACTGACCGGCAAAAATTTTGAGCCAACGGAGCAGCAATTATCGTTTTCACAGATCGCTGCACTGCGGTTTGCCTCAGACGATGAATTGCTTCCGCTGATTGAAAAAGTGTTGAAGGAAGGATTGTCCTCCGGGGAAATTAAACGGCAGATCAGCAACTGGAAGGCAGATATCAACCGGGTATAACGGCCCATTACCACAAAGCTTAAAAAGGTTGATCAAAAACAGATCATTCATAAATTGTGCCGGTCCCCTTTTTCAAAGACCAGGCATTCTTATGCATCAATATGTTCTTATTGCCTGCGCGATCACAGGAATATATATACGCTGATCAGCTACAGGTAAACGGTCAGCAGTAAATATCAAAAAAGTGCCTTACATGGCCCACGCTTTATCTCCTTTTTTGTATGGATACGCCCCATCATAACGACCGGGAGTTTCCACATACCTCAATGCCTTGGTCATGCCGGTTTCGGAACTAAAATAGCCCCACAAGGTTAGTTGCCGCATCATGGTAAAATAATGTGGCGGATATTGTGCTTTCAGGTACGCTGCACCAAAGTCATTCTTCACAGCAGCCGTTTTCGCTTTCTCGTCCTGCTGCCGGTCAAACTGCTCCCTGGCTTTTTTATACGTATCCGTAGTTACATAATCGTTGGCCTCCTTATACAGCCCTGTAAGAAATGCGGTTCTGTCAGCTGGCGATAATTGTTCAAATGGTCTTTTAAATTGCCGGTCACAGGCTTCCTTCAACCGGGCAAGACCATCTGTAAATGTTTGGCGTTCCGCTTCAGTATAGCAGTCGCCCACAATAGCCTGCATAAATGCGCCGATACCGGCTGCCTTAGCGCCCCCGGAGTCCGGAGTAGCCGGAATTATGGTTTCGCCGATCTCATTTAGCAGCGCCAGATCTGCGGTTGTGAATACATCATGTTTTGCCGCCGGGTTTTTACAACCCGATAAAAATACTTCAGCGCCTACCAGGGTTCCGCCCAGCAAAACGGATACATAGGATAAGGCTTCTCTTCTGTTCATGAGATTTCTTTTTTTCAGATATAGGCTTTGGAAAATCCTTTTTATTTACCGATCTGATTTTCGCACGCCCTTTATTGGCCAGGTTAAAGATTTTGTTTTTTTAATTCGTCAACAGCATGCTCCGCAGCACGGGCGGTAAATGCCATATATGTGAGAGAAGGGTTTACACAGCCGGCCGATGTCATAAATGAGCCATCCGTTACAAACACATTGGGGGCGTCCCATACCTGGTTCCATTTATTCAGAACCGAGTTTTTGGGATCTGAGCCCATACGCGCCGTTCCCATTTCATGAATCCCCTGCCCCATGATACCGTCATTATCGAACCCATATACATCTTTGACTCCTGCCTTTTCCAGCATTTCCTTGCCATCGTTTATGATCTCCCGGCGCATCTTTTTTTCATTCTCCTTCAATTCGGCGTCAATCGCAAGTACATTCAATCCCCATTTATCTTTCCGGTTCTTATCCAGTGTAACTACGTTTTCGTAATAAGGCAACACTTCTCCAAAGCCTCCGAGCCATACATTCCAGCTTCCGGGCTCGGTTAACGCTTCTTTTAGTGCTGCACCTACCGCTATTTCTTCCGCAGCTTTTGTTCCTCGGCCCCGGCCGGCACCCCCCTGGTAACCAAAACCGCGGATATAATCCCGTTTTTCACCATTCAGGTTCCGGTAGCGGGGAATATATACCCCATTGGGTCTGCGGCCATACGTATACATATCATCGAACCCTTCTGCCCGCCCTCCGGCGCCTGAACCCAGGTGGTGGTCCATCAGGTTATGCCCCAGCTGCCCACTGCTGCTGCCCAGTCCGCCCGGCCATACGTCCGTGGCAGAGTTCAGCAAAACCCAGGTGCTGTTAAGCGTGGAAGCATTGAGAAAAACAATCTTTGCCTTGTACTCATAAGTTTTATTGGTTTCCGCATCCAATACCTCTACACCCGTTGCTCTCTTTTTATCTTTATCATACAGGATCTTTGTTACAATGCTCCAGGGGCGCAGGGTTAGGTTACCCGTTTTCACAGCGGCGGGCAATGTAGACGATTGTGTACTGAAATAACCACCATACGGACATCCCCGGTCGCATTTATTTCGATACTGGCATTTGGTTCGCCCAGGCAGCGCCTCCGTAAGATGGGCACAACGGCCAATGATCATACGACGCTGGTCGTTATAGGCCTGCTTGATACGGGCGGCAATATCCTTCTCAACAACATTCATTTCCATCGGCGGTAAAAACTGCCCATCCGGCAACTGCGGCAGGTTTTCGATACTGCCGCTTACACCAATGAACCGTTCCACATGGTTGTACCAGGGAGCTATTTCTGCGTACCGCACCGGCCAGTCAATGGCAATGCCGTCCTTGGCATTGGCCTCATAATCAAAATCGCTCCAGCGGTAGGTTTGCTTTCCCCATAGTAATGAACGCCCTCCTACCTGGTATCCGCGAAACCAGTTGAACTGCTTGATCTCGGTATAGGGGGTCTCTGTATCATTCGCCCACCAGTCGAGGTTGATCTCATTAGGACCAAAGCCCCGGATACGGTTAGGATTAAGCTGCTTTTGCTGCAGGGTCATTGAGCCATGGTGCGTAAACTCCCAGGGGCCCTTGCCTGCATTTACATAATCCGTCACGTGTTTTACATCTTTGCCGCGTTCCAGTAACAATACCTTTAACCCTTTTTCACACAGCTCTTTGGCGGCCCAACCGCCACTGATGCCAGAACCGATCACAATTGCATCATAATGTGTTTCTGCCATAAAAATAAAATTGCTTTAAGGATCTATAAACGGCCGGCAACCTTCTTCCGCAGTCATCCACCCGGCCCAACAGGGAATAAATATACTATTTTTTACAATAATGTAATCGATTACATATTTTTTTTAAAAAAACCCGCTCACGTATGCTGTGAACGGGATATTCAATTATACCTGCCGGAAAATAAGGTTTTAAGGAATACGGCGGCCCAACAACCGGTTAGCGTTCCCTTCTCCGCCGCAGCTCTGCCTGGATCAGTCCCAGCTCCCGCCCCGTTTGGCCTTTCACCGACGTGTTCTCCTGTGCACGCCGCATCAGGTACGGAACCACATCTTCGATGGGACCGAACGGCAGGTACTTACTAACACTGCATCCGGCGGCCGCCAGGTTGAAGGTGATATTGTCACTCATCCCATACAGCTGGCTAAAATGTACATGCGGGTGGTTGAACGGAACCTGGTATTGCCGTAACCAGGCCACAGCGTCCAGGTTGCTTTTTTCGTTATGGGTAGCAATCACCAGTGCGATACGGTCTAAGTGCCCGAGACTGAATTGCACGCCCGCATTGTAATCCCGGTCCGAGCTGGCTTTATCCGGCTGTATCGGTGAGGGATAATCGTTTTCCGCCGCCCGCGCCCGTTCTTTTTCCATATAGGCGCCGCGTACCAGTTTTACGGCCAGCAGGAAATTCCGTTCCACTGCAGCTTCATAACAATCCTTTAAAAATTGCAGCCGGTCATGACGATATAATTGCACCGTGTTATAAATAACCGGTGTGGTCTTATTAAAAGAATCCATCATCAAGATGGTCAATGCATCCACCGGATCCTGTATCCAGGTTTCTTCGGCATCAATCAACACCCCTATTTTTTTCTCAGCCGCCCGCTCGCAGATCCGCAGCAACCTGGTGCGCACCCGGTGCCACTCTTCTTTTTCGGCCACATCCAGCTGATCAATCACCTGCAGGTACCGTTTGATCAGGGTTCCGCTGGCCCTGGTCATCAACCCGTCGATCTTTTCCAGCAATGAAAATCTTGAAAAGCCGGTCACCTTCACACTCATAAAGGGGATATTGGATTGGGTAGCTGCATAATCAATCACCCGTATAAATTCGTCCGCCGCATGATCATATTCCTTTTCAGAATCTTCACCGCCTTCTACCCCATAATCCAGGATTACCTGTACGTGGTACTGTCCTAACCGGGCCGCTACCTTTGCCGTTTCCTCCAGTGTTTCCCCACCTACAAACTGCTTAAAGATCGTGTTCCTGATCATTCCTTTAACGGGCAGTTTATTTTTGATGGCCCAGGGTGTGATGCGGGTTCCCAGTTTTACCAGCGCGGGTTGCCCCATCATCGAAAACAGCAGCCTTGCTCTTTTTAACTCACTATCCGATTTGTACTTAAATGCGAATTCCGTGTTATCGAATGATACCGGCAATTTTTCTTCTTGCATATAACCTTTAGAATATCCGGCAAAGGTAAGGTCGCCACCTGTTCCGTTAGAAAAAAAATTGACCGGGCGCAACCGTTTGCACCGGCAGCCGCACAAATCGATTGCGCATTTGCGGCATTTTTTAAACCGGGTGAATTGTTTTAAATGCGGTTTCCCGGTTTACCCGTATCCTGTTACTTTTGCAAAAAATCTGAAATGGCAAAGAATCCTGCAGACAGCCTGATTGTGATGACAGAGCTTGTATTACCCAATGATACCAACACGTTTGGAAACCTGATGGGAGGACGCCTGATGTACTGGATGGATATTGCCGCTGCCTTATCCGCACAGAAACATGCGAACCTTCCGGTAGTAACGGCATCCGTTGATAATATTTCCTTTGAAAACCCCATCAAACTGGGCAACTCTGTGCACATCGAAGCAAAAGTAACCCGCGCCTTCAACTCATCTATGGAAGTGCATATGGTAGTACATGGGGAAGACCTGGTAAACCGTTACCGGTATAAGAGCAATGAGGCTTACTATACCTTTGTGGGCCTGGATCCGCATGGGAAGCCCGCTGCTGTTCCGGCACTGGACCCGGTAACCGAAAAAGAGCTGCTGCTTTTTGAAGGCGCACTCCGCCGCCGGCAGCTGCGGCTGATACTGGGTGGTAAGATGAAGCCGACCGATGCGGCGGAACTCAGGGCCTTATTCCAGATGTAATGCTAGGCTTCTTTGGGCGCCGTTTCAGCTACCCACGCTGCATAGGCTGTTAAGAACCCTTCCAAAAATTTATCGAGCCGCGCCCGGTCTTCCGACTGGGGATGATTAAAGCAGGCGGCAATATGACTCAGGTAAGCTTCCGGTTGCTGCATCATGGGTACATTTAAAAATACCATGAACTGCCGCAGGTGATGGTTGGCCCCAAAGGCACCCAGTCCGCCCGGTGTAACACTGATTACGGCACCTGGTTTCCGGTTCCACACGCTTTTTCCATAAGGCCGGGATCCCACATCAATAGCATTCTTAAGCAAGCCGGGAACCGAACGGTTATATTCCGGCGTTATAAAAATAATTCCATCCCTGGCCCGGATGGCTTCGCGGAAGCGGTGCCAGGGTTCCGGAACGGCTTGTTCCTGGTCTTCGTTATACAGCGGCAGATCGCCAACCTCCACGATCTCCAGTTGCAGTCCCGGAGGAGCCATATGAATCAGTTCCTGTGCTACTTTCCGGCTGTAAGAGGCGGCCCGCAAACTGCCGATCAGCAGGCCTATTTTCCGAATGGTCATATAAAAAGGTTTGGTTAAAAATAGCTGAACCCGGGCAAAGCACAAAACCGGGGCAAAAGATATTTGTGGCAGGCAGGTGGTTAGGTTTAAACGTAAGGGAAAGCAAGGGTTCCGCCGGGTACCAAAGAAATACATAGCATCGCTCATTGCGGGCTTGCGGGTCTTTTACATATATCCGGTAAAAACCCAGGCACAGCGTGCCCTACAGTGGCCTGGGGCAACGTTCAAAACCATGCGCCGTGTCCTGTTTTACTTTGCTTCAAGGATAAGCTCATTATGCCCAAAACCTCCACGATGTTCCTGAAAATAGGCTTTTAAAGCGTTCTTATCATTTAATTGTTCTGTACCACTATGATTTGTAATCATAACAGAGTCGATATTCCCGATCAGCGCATCCAGGGAGGCGTCGTCCCATGTTCCCATACCAAAATAAAACCTCCGGCTGGTTGTATCATGCCCGGGAACGCGGATCACGATCTTTGCGGTGTCACCGGCAGCCCCTTTACCGGTCAGCGCCTTGTTGCCATATAACACTACCGAACTATTTTTTTTGCCGGAAGCCCGTATCTCCATGATCCGGGCATAATCACAGCCCGTCAGGATGCCTGGTCCGGCAATGGAAAGGATCATTGTCAGCAGCAGACCGGTTAAAGTGTTTCCTTTTTTCATTTTTAGCGGATTGAATCGTTTACAATACACCTTTAATACCGGTACCTTGCTGCGGGTAACCCTTCCTGTACGTTATAAAATCAAAGAGCCGGCATCAGCAGCCGGCTCTTTATCTCAATCTCAGATCAACTAAGATCTTTATTGCGGCTGCAATGCTTCAATATCGTTCAGCGCCACTGTCAGCTCCTCATCCGTGAACGAATGGTTTACCAGCTTGCCGTCAAAATAATCCTGGTAAGCAGCCATATCCACAAAGCCATGTCCGCACAGGTTGAACAGGATGTTTTTTTGCACACCCTCTTCACGCGCCCTGTTTACCTCGCGGATCACCTGGGCGATACCATGATTTGCTTCCGGCGCCGGCACAATACCTTCTGCCTTTGCAAACAATACACCGGCTTCAAAGCATTCCAGCTGCTGAATGGCATTTGCCTCAATCAGTCCGTCCTTTAGCAACTGACTGCATAATACACTGGCGCCATGATACCGTAACCCACCCGCATGGATCGCCGCAGGAGTAAACGTATGTCCCAGTGTAAACATCGGCAGTAATGGTGTATACCCCTGCGTATCTCCAAAATCATACATAAATTTGCCCTTGGTCAGTTTCGGACAGGAAGCTGGCTCCACGGCCACACAGCGCACATTTTTTCCTTCAATCTTATCCTTAATAAACGGGAACGACAGCCCCGCAAAATTGGACCCGCCGCCCAGGGGCGCAATGATCACATCCGGATAGTCGCCGGTGTATTCCAGTTGTTTTTTTGCCTCCTGGCCAATGATGGTCTGGTGCAGCAGCACATGGTTCAGCACCGATCCCAGGGAATACTTGGTATCCTCATCACCGGCCGCAATTTCAATCGCTTCCGATATCGCCAGGCCCAAACTGCCCGGTGTATCCGGGTTTGCCCCCAGGGCGTTCCTTCCCGCCTGCGTATTGGTACTTGGAGAAGCGTATACCTTCGCACCAAATGTATTCATTAATATTTTCCGGTACGGCTTCTGGTTAAAGCTGATGCGCACCATATACACTTCGCAATCGATCCCGAAATGCGCGCAGGCAAAACTTAAGGCCGTTCCCCACTGCCCGGCGCCGGTTTCGGTAATGATCCGTTTTACCCCGGCCTTCTTATTATAATACGCCTGCGGGATGGCCGTATTGGGCTTATGCGATCCGCTGGGGCTGGTACCTTCATATTTATAATAGATCTTACAATCCGTTTTCAATGCCTTTTCAAACTCCGTTGCGCGGATCAACGGTGTGGGTCGCCAGATCCGGTAAGCTTCCTGCACTTCCTCCGGTATATCGATATACCGTTCTGCAGATACTTCCTGCAGGATCAGGTCCATCGGAAATAACGGGGCCAGATCTTCCCCGCTAATCGGTTGCTTCGTACCCGGATGCAGCGGTGGCAGCGGTTTATTCGGCATGTCTGCTACAATATTATACCATTGCGTAGGCATGTCTTTTTCATTCAAAACGATCTTCTTTTCCATTAAAATATATTTATTTTTTGGTTGAATTAAGAACAACTAATATAAGTCAGTTCTGCTATATAAACAATGAAATCGCTTACATATTTGGGGGTGCATAAGACCATAACCGGGGAACCTCTTGCTGCGAAACCGCTGCTGGCAGCCTTACTGGCGCGAAAACATTACTAATCCATTCCAATCTGCATTCTTTATAGAAGCTCAGTAGTAACACGTTCCGTATCCGTATCAAAAATCAAAAGGCCTTCCCTTACATGATCTAACTGCCCCGCCAAACGCCCCTCTTTTGTCCAAACCGAGCTTTTCCCTACACTATCAAAGTTGTCGCAATAACCAACGCAATTAGCCATTAAAACAGGCATCGAATTTTTATTTGCAACTTCAGGATAGTGGATAACAGCTTTATCGACCCCTTTTTGCGATTTTGCAACACTTGCTAAGTAGAGGCTTGCACCAATGGCTTTTGCGGTTGTAGCATGGTCCATCTGCAAACTCTCAAAACAAATTGCCGGAGCAATTTGTTGATTGCCAACTTCTAAAATCAGTTGTCGGTCGCCATTTACAAAATACGGTAATTCATCTGTATGCAATTTCTGTTTAGAATAAATCTGCCTGGGTACATGGGGTTGGAAAATGATCATACTAATTAGTATGCCAGCTGGTGCAATCGTTGGCATACCAATGCCAATGGTTATTTTATTATTGTCACTTAATAACTGAAAATCGTTAAATCGTGGATCGTTTTGATTGGTCGCCAAATGTTCTGCAAGTTCGGGTTCATAACCGGTAATTGATAGTTCTGGAAAAAATACTGCAGATGCATTGCCATTAACAGCCGCTGCAATCACCCGCTTATGTATTTCAATATTTGCGGGAATATCCCCTTTAATGGCTCTTATTTGCGCAATTGAAATATTCATTAAGGAGGCACTTTGAGTAACAACAATCCAGGCAGACTGGTTTACCTTAACTACCAGCCGCTGGCCAGCACATCGGCCAGGTGCATGGTTTTAATAGCATATTTTTTGTTGTCGATATAGCCCTGCAAATGCATCAGGCAGGAAAGGTCCGTGCTGATCAGGTAATCTGCACCGGTGGCAATGGCGTTTTCCACCTTCTGCTCTCCCATATTAATGGATATGGAAGGAAATTTTACGGCAAAAGTGCCTCCGAAACCACAGCAGGTTTCCACATCTTTCAGTTCGTTTACAATTAACCCCCGTACATTGGAAAGCAGTTCCCGGGGTTCCGATTTAATCTTACATTCTCTCAAAGCGGCACAGCTGTCATGATAGGTAGCGTTTCCCTTCAGGATAGCACCCGTATCTGTTACCTTCAGCACATGAACCAGGAACTCCGAAAATTCGTAAATTCTTGCGCCCAGGGCTTTTACTTCATTATGCACCGAAGAGTTATCAAAAAGAGTCGGATAATAATTGCGTACAAACCCTACACAACTGGCACTGGGTGCTACAATATAATCGCTGCCCTTAAAATCATTCAGAAATTTGGTACAAACCGCTTTTGATTCCTCCCGGAAACCGGCGTTAAAGGCCGGCTGTCCGCAACAGGTCTGGTTGCCATTGTAACGAACGGTACACCCGAATTTCTCTAACACTTTTACCATGTTAAAGCCGGTTTCGGGATACAACTGATCTACAAAACAGGGTATGAAAATCTGTACATTCATTTTATTGCTGTTGAGCTTTTTGATACTCGGCAATCGTCAGCTGATCGCCGCTAACCGGTTCCATCACTTTGATATCGAAATTTTGTGGATCCACGGTAAAAAAATAATAGGTCTCAAAGCGAAGCGCGCCGTTATATCCGGCTCTAAAGTTAACTTCTTTATCAGAAATGGTGTCTATCAAAAATGCGATACCCTGTTTGTGGTGGCTGAACGAATCAATATACCGGTGGCTTTCCGCAACAAATGGAATCTTACGTAAGCTATCCATTACCTCCGCCTCGGTTGCATCCCGGGTAACCGGTACAACCGCTGCCGTATCCGGAACAGGAATCGCGGCACCAGCAAGGGTATCGCGGGCGTCCGTCTTTTTTGTACCGGGTTCATTGCAGGACATAACCAGCAATATTGCCAGTAACCCAGCAAACCAGAAGCATTTTTGAAACATTACGAATGAATCATTTTCAATGCCGTTATAGCAGCCTCCTCACCTTTATGTCCATGTACTCCGCCGATCCGTTCATGCGCCTGCGCTTCCGTATTTACGGTTAATACACCAAAAATAGTCGGTACCGGAAGCATCAGGTTCAGTTGCAATACCCCCTGTGTTACGGAATCACATACATAGTCAAAATGTGGTGTGTCGCCCTTGATCACACAGCCCAGGGCGATAAAAGCGTCCGGAGCAGCGCTATCTTTCGTGCGCTCCCAATGCCGTTTTATTGCAAAAGGCAGCTCCACAGCACCGGGTACCACAAGTGTTTGGTACCGGATCTGATACTGATCAAAGATTCGCCTGCATCCTTCCTCCAATGCATCCACGATGGCTGCATTCCACTCTGTTTTCACTAAAATAACACAGGCATTCTCTTTCAGAATGCCTGCGTCAATATGATATAAAGAACTGTTTCCTTGTGTTGCCATTTTTAATTTACATTATAAACACCTAACTGGGCCAGATACTTATCGGCATCAAATCCCGGCTGGGTACGCGGATATTTTTCTTTTAATTCCTTGTAAAGGCCAATCGCCTCGTCTTTTTTGTTTAATACATGCTGCGCCAGGTAGGCTGCACTAAAGAGCGCATCGGCACAAGCCATTTGATCTGCTTCAAATTCTTTTGCAGCTTTTTTATAGTTGTCCAGCGCTTCCGCTCCTTTACCCATATCGCCGTATGCATCGCCCAGCAATTTATACGCCCGCTGCTGGATCTGCTTGGAATCCGTTTTAAAATCTTTCAAAAAAGAAACGGCTTTATCGTTCTGATTCAGCTTTACATAGCACACACCTGCATAAAAATTAGCCAGGTTACCGGTAGGCGTACCGCTGTATTTTTTTGAGATGGCAATAAACCCGGGGTTTACACCGTCGCCATTAAGGGCCAGGTTAAATGAATCCTTCTTAAAATATTCTTCAGCCTTAAAGCTTTTGTCCAACGCCTCTTCGATCTTGGGCTTTTGTACAAAGGTTTTATACAGCATATACCCGCCGCCCAATACTACGATCAGGCCCAGTACAGCGGCGATCTTTTTGCTGTTTTTCAGCCAGAACACTCTTAAATTATCAACAGCGTTTGAATCCGCAACATGCTCGTTTACAGTTTCATTATTTCGCTTATCTGCCATTTTGATATATATTATTTAGTTAGTTTTAATCTACGATGAACGGGTAGTTCTGATCCATGTATACATCCTTCAGCACTTCGTCATCCGAAGGGAAGGGGCTTTCTTCCGCAAAAACTACAGAGGCCGCCACCACTTCGTCACAACGGGTGTCAATCTCCTTAATCTGCGCATCGTTTGCCAGCTTGGTATCCAGGATATTTTTCCGCAACAGGTTGATCGGATCTTTTGACTTGTATTCATCCACCTCATCCTTGGTACGGTATTTCTGCGGGTCACTGATGGAGTGCCCTTTGTAGCGGTACGTTTTAATTTCCAGTAAAGTAGGACCGCCTTTCTCCCGCGCCCGTTTTACAGCCTTGGCCACCGCATCATGTACCGTTTCGGGGTTCATTCCGTCTACTACCTCTGAAGGCATTTCATAAGCTGCTCCCAGCTTATAAATATCGTGAATATTGGAAGTCCGTTCTACGGAAGTACCCATCGCGTAATTGTTATTTTCGCAAATATAAATTACGGGTAACTTCCATAACATAGCCAGGTTAAAGGACTCATGCAAAATTCCCTGACGGGCAGCACCGTCTCCGAAGAAACAAAGCACCACGTTGTCGGTACCCTTATAATTTTCAGCAAAAGCCAACCCGGTACCGGTACCGATCTGTGCACCTACAATCCCATGGCCTCCGTAGAAATGCTGCTCCTTACCAAAAAAGTGCATACTGCCGCCCTTTCCTTTTGCACAACCGGTAGCCTTTCCGTATAGTTCAGCCATACAGCTGTCTACCGAAACGCCCTTGGCAATGGCCAGTCCGTGATCGCGGTAAGCAGTGATGAAAATATCTTCCGGCTTCGTAGCGGTCATACAACCCGCAGCAATGGCCTCCTGCCCTACATAGGCATGAAAAAAACCACGGATCTTCCCTTCCATTTTATACTTCTCCTCTGCTGTAAGCTCAAATGTGCGAATCAGCTGCATCAATTCATACCAATACAGGTAGGTTTCTTTTGAAAATTTTGTTGCCACGGCTAAAAATTTGAGTAGCAAAAGTAAGGGAAAATTTCTGATTTATACCCTCTTGCAATACCCCCGAGCCCTTTTTTTATACCGGGTGCCTGGTTTTTTATTTTCCCGGCAGCGGTACAGGTGGCATCCCGGTTGCGTCGCACACTTGTACGGCAGTGCAGGCCCCCGCAGGCACACCCGTACCTGCCCGGTTTCTATGAAAATTATACGGTCAATAAAATGACAATTAGTAATTTAGCCAGCAGAGATCAGTATCATGTCGTTCCAGCTCAGCTCCATATCATTGCTCCAGTTTAAAAACTACACCAACCGGAGTTTCCTTTTCCCCAAAAAGGTGGTAGCGATTTGTGGAAAAAACGGCGTGGGTAAAACCAATATCCTAGATGCCATCCATTACCTCTGTTTTACCAAAAGTTATTTCAGTAATACAGATGCGGTGAATGTGCAGCAGGGAGCCCGGGGATTCCGCATCGACGGTGTATTTGAGCAAAACGGACACACAGAAAGTGCGGCCTGCATTCTCCGTGAAACCGGCAAGAAAGAGTTTTCGGTAAACGGCGAACTCTATGATAAGTTTTCAAAGCATATCGGCCGCTACCCCTGCGTGATCATTGCCCCTGATGATGCCGTGCTCATTACCGGAAGCAGTGAGGAACGGCGGGGTTTTATGGATGCGCTGCTTTCCCAGCTGGATCCGGAATACCTGCGGCAGCTGATCCTTTACAACAAGCTGCTGCAGCAACGCAATAGTTTTTTGAAAGCGGCCGCCGAAAGCGGATCGCTGGACGAATCACTGCTTGCGGTGCTGGATGAGCAACTGGTGCCCGCAGGCAATTTCATCTTTAATAAACGGCGGGATGCGATGGTGGCGTTCCTGCCACGGGTAAAGCGGATGTATACCGAGATCGCGCAGCGGGAAGAACACCTTTCCCTCCTGTACGAAAGCCGCCTGCTGGAAGCCGGTTTTGATGAACTGCTGAAAGCGGCCCGTCAGAAAGACCTGGCGCTGCAACGCACCACCCTGGGCATTCACCGGGACGATATTACCCTGCAGCTCGGAAACCAGCCCTTTAAAAATATTGCTTCGCAGGGCCAGCGGAAAAGCCTCCTTTTTGCCTTAAAGCTAACCGAACTGGAAGTGCTTGCCGCAGAAAAGAAATTCACCCCGCTCCTGTTGCTGGACGATGTTTTTGAAAAGCTGGACGATGAACGGATCAGCAGCCTGCTGGCTCTGGTATGTAATGAAAAAGACGGCCAGGTTTTTATTACCGACACCAATCAGGAGCGGATCTCACAGCATATGGCCGCCATACACACAGATTTTCATCTGCTGGAACTTTAAAAATGAATACGCATACCTACTGTTTGCCGGTACCGGTGTTCCTGGCCCCCACCCCATCCCATAGGAAAAAACAGATAAGAACCTAAGAAAAATGCCGGTCTTCACTGGGTTCAGTTTTCATGAAGATACGCAATATTCAATTTGTTTTCCCTGCGGAACACTTTTAAACCGCCGGCCAAACGGCAACCGCAAATTTCGACACCGGAAGCCCCTTTCTGATTTTAAATGCATTTAACTTTAATTGGTACACATTTTATTTCGCATTAATTTTAAAGCATTATCAGTTTCCATCAACCCGTTTTGTATGAACCAGTCTGCGCCTGCGCGTTTTCTTGCCCTTGATGTTTTCCGGGGCCTTACCATCTGTTTTATGATCATCGTAAATACCGGCGGCCCCAATCCCTTTCCCGAACTAAGACATGCACAATGGAACGGGTTTACATTAACCGACCTGGTATTCCCGTCCTTTTTATTTGCCGTGGGCAATGCCATCAGCTTTTCAACTTCAAAATGGGCACAGCAGGACCGGCAAACGGTCATTCTGAAAATACTTAAGCGCACCCTGCTGTTGTTTTTGATCGGTTACCTGATGTACTGGCTGCCTTTTGTAAAAATAGACCCGCAGAATCAGGTACATCCGTTTCCGATTGGCCAAACCCGTATTTTCGGCGTACTGCAACGCATTGCCCTCTGTTATGGGATCGGCGCGCTGATCATTTACTTTTCTTCACGCAAAACGATCGTTATCACAGCTGCCGGACTGTTATTGGGATACTGGCTGCTCGCCGCATTTTTTGGCGACTATACCCTCAACGGAGCAGCTACCACCAAACTGGATATTCTTACATTGACGCCGCCGCACCTGTATAAAAAAGGACCGGAAAACGCTTTCGATCCCGAGGGATTGCTGAGTACCCTGCCGGCCATTGTAAACGTATTGATCGGCTATCTTGCCGGCGCCCATATAAAAAAGAATCCGCGGAGTTTTGAAATGCTGGCCTTACTGGCAATTGCGGGGTTCCTGCTTTTAGCTGCGGGGTATTTATGGAACCTTGTTTTTCCCATTAATAAAAAACTCTGGACAAGCAGTTTTGTATGCCTTACCACCGGGCTCGATTGCCTGGTACTTGCCACCATCCTGTATTTCATCGATTTTAAAGGGAAACGGACGGGTGTTCATTTTTTTGAGGTCTTTGGTAAAAATGCGCTGTTCATCTATTTATTCAGCGAAGTGATTCCCATCCTGCTTTCCAGCTATTACACACCAACCCAGCAACCGCTTTTTAAAGCGCTTTATACGGTTACCTGGGGACAGCTTGGAACAGGGCCCGTTCCCTCTTTGCTCTGGTCTGTAAGTTTTATGTTGTGTTGCTGGCTGGTGGGATATGTGCTTTACAAAAGAAAAATATTTATCCGGCTTTAAAGCGATAAACAGTCCGGAAATATATCCTGGTACCGGTTAAACGGCAATGAACGCGAGGCCCCCCGAAGCGCGCAGGAAGTTCCTTCACCTGCTTAACGAATATCTTAGCGCGAACCAGGATGCCGGTTCAGTACCAACTGCTAAAATTTCAATTCCAAATAGATCGTTTCCTCTCTCAAATGTTTATATTAGCCCATTAAAACAGCATACATGCATCTTGTAATCATCAATGGCCCCAATCTCAACCTGTTGGGCAAACGGGAACCGGGTATCTACGGCAGCTCCAGTTTTGAAGCGTTCTTCGATCAGCTAAAGACAAAATACCCGCAGATCCGTTTTGATTATTTTCAGAGCAATATCGAAGGGGAACTTGTTAACGCCCTGCAGCAATACGGTTTTGAAGCGGATGGGATCATTATGAACCCCGCCGCCTATACCCATACCTCGGTGGCCATCGGAGACGCCATTGCATCGATCAGCACGCCGGTAGTAGAAGTGCATATCAGCAATGTACATGCCCGGGAAGCGTTCAGAAAGATCTCGCATGTAAGCGCCAAAGCAGCCGGCAGCATTATCGGGCTTGGATTAAAGGGCTATGAACTGGCGGTCAATTATTTCCTGGATCAAAAAAAATAATCCCAAACGCCATATGAACCAAGAAAAAAAGGCTTCCATTTTCAGCCTCACCGTAGTGGTGGCAGCACTGGGCTACTTTGTCGATATTTACGATCTTCTGATCTTTGGTATCATCCGCATTCCCAGCCTGAAAGAACTGGGCTTAACCGCCGATGAAATCACCACCAAAGGCGAATGGATACTTTCGGCCCAAATGGCCGGGTTGCTGATCGGTGGCATCCTCTGGGGCATCTGGGGCGACAAGAAAGGCCGGGTAAAAGTACTCTTCGGATCAATCCTGATCTATTCCATTGCCAATATCTGCAACGGGTTTGTTCAAACCGTAGAACAGTATACGGCCATCCGCTTCCTGGCAGGCATTGGTCTTGCAGGCGAGCTGGGCGCCGGCATTACCCTGGTGGCCGAGCTGCTGCCCAGGGAAAAACGTGGCATCGGCACGTCCATTGTCGCCGGCTTTGGCGTACTCGGAGCTGCGGTTGCTTTTTTAATAAAAGAAGAATTCCACTGGCGCACCTGTTATTTTATCGGGGGCGGACTGGGCATTCTTTTGTTGCTGCTGCGCATCTCGGTACTGGAATCGGGCATGTACCACCGCATGAGCGAGAGCAGCGTAAAAAAAGGACAGTTTTTTATGTTATTCAACAGCAGGGAGCGCTTCAGCAAATACCTGAAAAGCATTTTCATCGGCCTTCCCACCTGGTTCGTGATCGGCGTGCTCATCACCTTCAGCAGTGAATTTGGCAAGCAATTCGGCATCGGGGAAGATATTGATCCCGGCCGGTCGATTATGTATGCATATATCGGTCTTGCCCTTGGAGATATCACCATCGGCATGGTAAGCCAGTGGCTGAAAAGCCGGAAGAAGGCCTTATATATATATTATGCGCTTACGATGCTTTCCATCCTGCTGTATTTTACCACCCAATGGAATGGCAGTGCCGGGTGGATGTACACGCTTTGCTTCTTCCTCGGTTTCAGCATCGGCTTCTGGGCCATTTTTGTAACCGTAGGAGCTGAACAGTTCGGTACCAACCTGAGGGCTACGGCGGCCACCACGGTTCCCAATTTTGTACGGGGGCTGCTTCCGCTGATCCTCTTCCTGTTTAAGGAAATACGGGGTATCGGAACCGTGGGCTATGTAAACGGTGCCATTATCACAGCTGTTATCGTAATGATGGTTTCCACTATTGCCGTTATCACCCTCCCTGAAACCTTTCATAAAGATCTGAATTACGAGGAAGTTTAGGTTAAATACCAAATAGCTAATTCTAAATCTCGGAACTCGAATTACTGGTGTCCGGTAAAAACAGTTGTTTTGTTTTTGATGCCGGTCAAAGCGAGT
>JAGIAT010000021.1 GCA_017744715.1 Niabella sp.
ATACTCCAGTGGTCGGACGCTGCCCTTTACTGCGACCATAATCAAAATAGTAATATATTTTATCCCCTTTTTTATTTGGTATTTTTAAAAGATTCATTGTATAATATTTATTGTTAAACAATCACCACGACCAATTCGGATTTCAAAAATCATGAAGTTTTTTTTGGTATAGGTGTTTATATTTTGCCCACATTCCTAATCGTATAAAAGCGAAGAGAAGCGTGGAAAAGAAATTTCCAGGTACTATGGCGGGGGCTTTGCCATAGCACTAATAAAGAAGATGTGTGTGAATGATTGATAACTATTCCCAGAGAAGTGGGAACATAAAATGTCTGTCATTCCGCCTGTCATTTTTCTGTCAATGAAAGCGGTAGGAAGCGAAAAAAAGAAGAAAATTCTGACAGACAGAAATAAAAAAAGCCTTGTAAATCAAAGACTTACAAGGCCTATTGGTGCCCGGGACTGGATTCGAACCAGCACATCCTTGCGAACGCTGCCACCTGAAGACAGTGCGTCTACCAATTTCGCCACCCGGGCATTTACATTACAGATCTTTATACCTGGAACCGGTGGATACACCCGTAATCAACGTTAAAGAACCTGTAACCAAATTAAAGAACTAACTGCTTCAGCGCTGTTTCCAGCATCACTGCCTCGGCAGGGGTTGCAAATATAGGTAAAATTCAAAACCCAATCACAAATCAACCTACTTTTTTTAAAAAATATTGTTCCCGATTCGGCGGCCACTGCCGGTGCCCACCCCACCCTGTTGCCATGGAGGGTTAACGCATTCCCCGGATTTGACAATAATCATCCGGCCAGCCAATATCCGTCATTGCAGCCGGCCCGTTTTACACCGTAGTTTGCAGAAAAAAGGAACACTGTTTCCTGCAGCGCACAAACAGCATTTATGAAAAAGATACTTTTTGTATGTGACGAAAATCATTATCCGCAAGGCGCCTTTGAATGGATCCGGGAGCTACGCAGGCAGGAGCACCTGTTTGTGAAAGGGCTTTTTTTTAACGCCCCGGCAATTACAACAGCGGCCCGGCATCCCGCTGCCGGTAAAGGGCATCGATCCCGTTTCAGTAACGGGGAACCGGCGCGGTTTATAGATCAATGCCGGAGCTGCGACATTTCCTTCCAGACCGTTGAAAAAAACAACACCGAATGGCAAAAAGATTTTTGGGAGCGGGAAAGCCGCTATGCAGACCTGCTCATCTTCAGCCAGGAATTATTGTATGCCGGCACCACAGAAAACCAACCGAACGGCTATATGCAACAGCTGCTGCGCTGGGCAAACTGCCCGGTGCTGGCCGTATCCGAAAATACCGGTGCGCCCGAACACCTGCTGGTAGCCTACGATGGGAGTCCGCAAAGTATGCATGCCTTAAAACAGTGCTGCCTGTTATTTCCCCAATACCGGGAATTGCCGGTACGGATCGCTTATGTAAAAGAAGAAGACAGTGACCACATCCCGCAGCTGCAGTTGCTGACAGAATATGCCCAGGTGCATTTTACAGATGTAAAGATCCTGAAACTGCGCTGGGACTCCGACAAACATTTCAGCACCTGGGTCGAATGTTTCCGGAACCCGCTCCTGGTTACCGGTGCATTCGGACGCTCGGCCCTGTCCACCTCTTTTAAAGAGAGCTTTGTAACAAAAATCATTACCGATCATGTGGCACCTGTTTTCATAGCACATTAATTCATGACAGATCCGGCGGATGATTGCATACCGGATGCAGTTCCGCATATCCGGCACGAGGCAGGAATGACACAGATCATCAAGGCTGCTAATCCTGCTCATTGCTGCAACCGCTCAATGGATCTACTTTAGCATTTTAAATAAAACAAACAGTAATGAAAACAGATCATTTGCGGAATGGAGACCAGGCAGCCTATCCCGGAGGGTTTGTGCCCGCCGCCAATGCGGACAGCATTGCCGGGATCCTGCAGTCGGTTGATGCGGAAACGGTTCCTCCGCGGGTAAATATCACCGAACTGAAAGATGGCTATAAAATTGAACTGGAGGCGCCGGGGCTGAAAAAAGAAAATTTTATTATTCAGGCAACCCATCACATCCTCAGCATTTTTGCCGAAAACAGGGCGCAGGAATTAGCCGCGGGTACCCGCTACCGCTTGCACGAGTTCAGTAACCGGTACCTGTACCGGGACATTGTACTGCCCCCGGATGCAAATACCCTGTTTCTTCACACACAATATGAAGCGGGTATCTTAACCATTCACTTATGTAAGGCAACAGGGCACCGGGAAAACGCGCCAACCACCGCTATTGTATATTAGCATCCAAGCAAATTGTACAGCTCCTGAAGGTAGTGCCAGGCGTATCCGTCATCAACAAAATACATCCTTAATGGAATACAAATCCCATTCCCCCGTTTCAAAAGCGCTGCGGGAATTTACAGCCAGACCAATTGCTGCTATGTAAGCCGGGCCCCTGCCTGCTTCAACTAGCCGTGTTCTATGAACATGGCTTTTATTACTAAAAAAGTTTTTATACTGATATGGACGACCCGAAAATTAAACAGATACAATACGAATGCGATACCTGGAAAAGGGCGGTAACGTTCATGATGGAGGAATCCGTCATTATGAAAAACCGGTTATCGGAAGTGCTGCGCACGCATTTTAACCGCAACCTGCTGGAAGGTATCGAACTCCTGCTCAATAAACTGATCCGGAATGACGAGCGGATCGGCATCTTCCGCGATGACCTGGTTTTATTGAATGAACCGGGCACGGACACTTTTACGGAACAGGATGAAAAGCTGTTTGAAACCCGGATCCGCCAGCTGCACAACGATCTGCTTCAAATGGAAAAACAATTTGCCAAACTCAAATCCGAATTCAATCATTACCTGCTGGATCAAATGAAACGTTCGGAGCGCCAGGGAAAATAAGCTTGCACACAGCGGCAATACTGGTTGCTGCAACAGCGGTTCTTTTATTTATCATTATCTTTGGTATGTTATGTTCAGACACAAGGGAAAGGCCCGCCGCCCCGTTCACAACCTCAAACTGGCTGCACTGCTGTCATTTGTAGCGGGCATTGTAAATGTAACGGGGTTCTTTTCCGTAAAAGTGCTTACCACAAATGTAACAGGACATTTTGCCTATTTTGCAGACGACGTGATCAGGCGGGATTTTGAAAACGCCGGCATTTTCCTGCTCTATATCCTGGCCTATCTTTCGGGAGCCTTTGTATCCAATACCCTGGTAGAAGCTACACAAAAAGTTAATCCGCGTTATACCGATGCTGTTCCTGTATTTACAGAAATCGTATTGTTAACCGGCATCGCCCTCTTACCTTATGCTACCATTCAGCATATGGCACAGCTGGTTGCCGGTATCCTTTTATTTACGATGGGACTTCAAAATGCAATGGTTACACGTATTTCAAACGCCGTTGTGCGCACCACCCATCTTACCGGCCTGTTTACCGACCTCGGCATTGAGCTTTCACAATTGCTTTTTTACCGGAAGCCCGAGCACCGGAAAAAATTAAAAGCCTCGGTGCGGTTGCGGTTTGCGATCATCGGTTTTTTTTTCCTGGGATGCGTGGCAGGGGGTATCGGCTTTACCTGGTTTCATACCCGCATTCTTTTTCTTGCCATAGCGATCCTGTTTACCGGCATCATCTATAGCGATATCCGCTACCGGATCCTGTTGCTGAAAAAGAATTTATCAGAAAACAAAGCCGGATCATTTCCCCGGCGCTAAATCTGCGGCGCACGAACTACCCGGGGGCAACAGCATATTGATCATCACCTGATTGAACCTCCATATGTAAATTCAACACTTCCGGAAACATCTCCGTTTTTGGACGGCATTCACCGCGGAGATCTGATTGGCACTCCGGCAGAAGTGTGCCCTCAGTTCAGCAGATTTTCCAGCTTCCGGCGGTTTAAGATAATAATATTCCCTTCCTTTATATCGATCAGCTTTTCACTTCTGAAATCACTTAGCGTACGAATGAGGGATTCCGTAGCCGTACCTGCAATCGCAGCCAGCCCTTCCCGGCTGATCGTAATGGCAAAGGCTTCTTCTTCCTCCTTCCGGTATTTTTTCTCAAGCAATAACAGGGCATCCGCCACTTTTTTGCGCAATGAGTTATAGGCCAGTCCCAGCAGCTGTTCTTCTTTTGCAGAAATATTCTTTGCCAGCAGCCGGATGAACTTTTGTGCAACCATCCGGTTGTTATCGATCAGTTCGGTAAACTCTTCCTTCGGAATGATCGCCAGCTCCGACTCATCCAGGGCCTCTGCCGTATCCCGGTAGGCCGTTCCTTCCAGCAATGCAATGTATCCCAAAAAATCACCGGCACTGTAAAGCGCGGTCGTCAATTCCTTTCCATCATCATTCGTACGGTAGGTCTTTACTTTTCCCTTCAATACATAATAAAGGCGGGAAGGATGATTCCCTTCGGTATAAATGACCTGCTTTTTCTTGTATTTATTTACATCCCGGTCTTCCGTCAGCGCGGTTAATGCAGCTTTATTATCGGAAAGTTTCAGCAACTGCTCCAGTCCGTTCAGGTCCGGCGAAAACTCCTGTTTTAACAGGTCTGTTTTTTTCAGCCGGCCGTCCACTGCATTCAGCAATTCTGTACCGCTGAACGGTTTGGTGATATAATCGTCTGCGCCCAGCTCCATTCCCTTCCTGAAATCACTACGCTCCGTTTTTGCGGTCAGAAAAATAAAGGGTACATTCCGGATGGATTCATTTTTTTGAATGGCATGCAACACGCCATAGCCGTCCAGCACCGGCATCATAATATCGCAGATGATAAGATCCGGCGTATGAGCGATGGCCTGCTCTACGCCAAGCTTGCCATTGGCTGCCGTAATAACCGTATAGTTCGACAGTTCCAGTATTTCCGCGGTATTATTCCGGATATCATCATTGTCTTCAATCAGTAATATTTTCTTCATCAGCTCTATTTCTTTCGGGTTGTTTAAATGATTCCGTGTGTGCGGATCCGTGCTTTACCGTGCGCGGGCATCCGCATTGCAGGCTGCCTTTTATTCTTTTGCCGCGTTCGGGTCAAATGTAATGATAAACGTTGTTCCCTGATCCAGTTCGCTGACACATTGTATGGAACCGTTCATCAACTCGGTATACTTTGAAATAATGTGCAGTCCCAAACCCGTTCCCTGAATATTGCCCGCATTGGCCGCTCTGAAAAAACGTTCCATTAAATGTTTCTGATCTTCACCTGAAATACCGATGCCATGGTCCTTCACCGAAAGCTGTACCTGTTGCTGATCAACAGTTGTTTCAATGATGATTGGTCCGTCCTCCGGGGAAAACTTACTGGCATTGGATACCAGGTTGAGGATGATATGTTTCAGCAGGGATGCATCCAGCTCCACCACCGGATCGCCCTGATGGTGATACACCAGCTGTTGTCCCTTCCTTAAAGTTACTTCCATTTCCCGCACAATACCCGATACCAGTTCCTGGATATCGAACCGGGTGAACCGCACCTGGATCTTTCCTTCCTCGATTTTTCCAACACTCAGAAAATCGTTCAGGATATCGGTGAGCAATTGCACCGAAGATACGATCCGTTGCAGGTGTTTTTCCCGCCGGGGCTGCTCCTCTGTGCGCGTATACCGTTCGATGAGGTAGGTAGAGGAAAGGATGGTGCTCAGCGGGGTACGGAATTCATGCGAAGCAATGGTAACAAAGCGCGACTTCAGCTCCCCCAGCTCTTTTTCCCGCTCCAGCAGTTTTGATAATTCATCCTTCGACTGTTCCAGGTCCTGCATAGCAGCCGTAAGCTGCCGGGTGCGTTGTTCTACCGTCGACTCCAGTTTGTTATTCAACGCTTCGATCTCTGCTTCCGCCTTTTTCCGGATGGAGATATCACTGATAAACGCTATAATGAATTGCTTGCCCTCGTCCTGGTAATTACTCAAGCTTACTTCCACCGGAAATTCGCTGCCGTCTTTTTTAACCGCAAACAGGTCCATACCCACGCCCATCGGACGGTTTTTGGGGTTATGCGTATACCCGTCCCTGTGGCTCACATGCCGGTTGTGGTAACGGCCGGGAATCAGCAATTCGATGGGCTTCTGCAACAGCTCTTCCAGCGTATAGCCAAATAAACCGAGCGCAAAAGGATTTGCCGATTGTATTTCGGCCGCGTTATTCACTACAATAATACCCATTGAAGCCTGGTTAAAAAGAGCTTCGTAACGGTAACTTTCATGCTTTTTCTGTTCAGATGCTGCCATGGATCAAATGATGCGCTGCTATTTATAAGTATGCATAAAGGTAACAAAATAAGCTATTTAAAAATGAACGGTAACAGGAGCAGGGCATTCCTACAGGAAGCCTCCGGTACATAACAGCCACCGGGTGTTGCCCCATTGTTGAACAACCGGCATTATACATACCCTTCATATGTGTGGACCACATGTATGCTCATCGATGTTTTTTTATGTTTTAGCCGTCCAAACGCTGTTTCAAACAATACTTTATACTTAAATTTACCTTGCTTAAAGCCATTTTCAGCAACATTTCTTTTATACGACAGCGATGAAATTTACGACGATTGCCGGCATCACTTTAATGGTGTTCATTTTTTTTGGACTTGCTGCGGGTTGCGGAGACCCGGCAAAGAAACGCAAGACCAAAAACAAGATCAGCTATAACTATGATGTTCGTCCGATTCTTTCCGACAAATGCTTTGCCTGTCATGGCCCCGATAAAAACAAACAGGAAGCAGGACTACGCCTGGATATCGAAACCAGTGCCAAGGCGCCACTACGGGAAACAAAGGGTGCTTATGCCATCGTTCCCGGTAAGCCGGAAGCATCAGAGCTCATTAAACGCATTACCTCTGCAGACCCCTCCTACCAGATGCCCACACCAGCGTCGCACCTCGGAGTGCTGAATGAACAGGAAATTGATATGCTCAGGCGCTGGATTAAACAGGGTGCCCCCTACGAAAAACACTGGGCTTTTATAGCGCCCCAAAAAGCGCCGCTGCCGGATATCAGTAACAAGGAATGGCCCCGGAACGAGATCGATTATTTTATCGCGGAAAAGATGGAGGCGCACCAGCTGCAACCCAATGAAGCGGCAGATAAAAGCATGCTGCTGAAACGGGTATCGCTGGATCTGACAGGGCTGCTTCCCGATCTGCAAATGCAACAGGCCTTTGAAGCAGACAACAGCAACACCGCATATGAAAAAGCGGTAGACCGGTTACTGGCCAGCCCGCAGTTTGGCGAAAAGATGGCCCTGCACTGGCTGGACATTTCGCGCTATGCCGACAGCTATGGTTACCAGGATGATGATATCCGCACGCAATGGCCGTACCGAGACTGGGTGATCCACGCCTTTAATAACAATATGCCCTACGATCAGTTTATTACCTGGCAGCTGGCCGGCGACCTGCTGCCCAACACCGGGAAGGAACAACTGCTGGCTACCGCATTTTTACGCAATCATAAAATAACCGAAGAAGGCGGCGTGATACCGGAGGAGTACCGCGTAGAATATGCCATCGACAAAGTAAAAACGTTTTCCAAGGGCATACTGGCCATGACGGCCGAATGTGCCCAGTGTCATGATCACAAATACGATCCCATCTCGCAGAAGGACTATTACCAGCTCTTTGCTTTCTTCAATACCAGTAAAGAACAGGGCCTGGAAGGACTTGTAAATTCGGGCCCTGCAAAAACGCCTATTCTTACGTTAACGTCCGATGATACGAAAACCCTGCTCCGCTTTATCAACCCGAAAGATACTGCCCGTGTCAATGTATCGGTAATGGGTGAACTGGATACCCTGCGTACCACCTATATTTTAAACCGCGGTGTGTACGATCAACACGGAGAGCCGGTAACCGCCGGCGCCCTGCAAGCCGTTATGCGTTTTGACACGGCCCGTTATCCGAAAAACAGGCTTGGCCTGGCGCAATGGACGGTGAACAAGCAAAACCCGCTTACCGCAAGGGTATTTGTAAACCAGCTATGGGCGCAGCTTTTTGGCAAAGGCATTGTAAAAACGATCGGTGATTTCGGTATGCAGGGCAACCTGCCCACACACCCCGAATTACTGGACTGGCTGGCCGTAGATTTTATGGAACACGGATGGAACGTTAAAGCGCTGATCCGTAAAATGGTCCTGTCTGCAACCTACCGGCAATCTTCGCGGATTGACCCTAAGGCCATGGAAAAGGATCCGGACAATGTATATTATGCCCGGTCATCCCGCATCCGCCTGCCGGCTGAAAGCATCCGGGATGCCGTACTGGGCAGCAGCGGCCTGCTCAATAAAGCCATCGGCGGCCCCAGCGTAAAACCTTATCAGCCGAAAGGTCTTTGGGAAGCCGCTACCTCCGGGCGGGGAGCGCTTACTTCCTACAGCCAGGATAGCGACAGCGATCTTTACCGCAGGGGGATCTATACCTTTATAAAACTTACGGTGCCCCCACCCTCCATGATCATTTTTGATGCCAGTAACCGGGATCAGTGCGAAGTGAACCGGCTTACTACCAACACGCCGTTGCAGGCCCTGATCATGATGAACGACCCCACGGTACTGGAAGCATCACGGGTTTTTGCAGAAAGGCTTTCGGAAAAAGGAACAGGGACGGAACAGGTCATCCGCATTGCCTTTGAAAGCATTCTTTGCCGTAAGCCTGCCGCCCGTGAAATGGACATCCTGAAAAAATATTATACGGATCAGCTGAATGTATTTAATCATAAAAAAAAGGAGGCGGGTAAAACACTGTCCGTTGGAGAATATCCGCACAGCACCGATCCGGCGGGCAATCTGAAGGCCGCTGCCCTGATGCGGGTGATCAATATGATCTATAATATGGAAGAAACCATTGTAAAAGTATAAAACAGCGATGCACGTATCCTCATTATTAAAGCGTATAAACCTGACAACATGGAAAAAGAAGTATTAGAGCACGGACTCAACCTCAACCGCCGCCGCTTTCTCACCAAACTCGGAATGGGTATTGGCGGTGCGGCATTGGGAACCTTGCTGATCCCTGATTTTTTCAGCGGGAAGGATGTGGAAGAAGCCATTGTTTCCGGGCTGCCGCATTTTGCGCCGAAGGCGAAACGCATTATCTATCTCTTCCAGAATGGGGCTCCTTCCCAACTGGACCTGTTTGACTACAAGCCCAAACTAAATGAGATGCAGGGACAGGACCTTCCGGAATCCATACGCCAGGGGCAGCGTCTTACCGGCATGACGGCCAATCAATCAAAGTTTCCGCTGGCCGGAACGGTGTTTAAATTTAACCAGTACGGGGAGCACCGCGCCTGGATCAGCGATCTCTTACCTTACACGGCGCGCATTGCAGACGACCTTTGTATTGTAAAGAGCCTTTATACCGAAGCCATTAACCACGATCCCGCACTCACCTTTTTTCAGACCGGTGCCCAGGTAGGCAACCGCCCCAGCATGGGTGCCTGGCTGAGCTACGGTCTTGGCAGTGAAAACAAAAACCTGCCGGCGTTCTGTGTACTTCTTTCCAAAGGAAAGGGCAACGGGCAGGGTGTATACTCCAAACTATGGACCAACGGTTTTTTGGACTCCGTTCACCAGGGTGTTCAATTCAGCAACGGAGAAAACCCGGTACTTTATCTGAATGACCCCGACGGTATGGACAAAACCGAACGGAGAAAAATGCTGGATCACCTTTCGGAGCTGAACAATGAAAGCTATGGCGTGGTAGGCGATCCTGAAATAAAAGCCAAGGTACAACAGTACGAAATGGCGTACCGGATGCAAACCGCGGTACCTGAAGTAACCGATCTCAGCAAGGAACCGGAATCGATCATCAAGCTCTACGGCCCCGATTGCCTGGTACCCGGCACCTATGCAGCCAACTGTCTTTTGGCCCGTAAACTATCAGAGAACGGCGTGCGTTTTGTACAATTGTATCACCAGGGCTGGGACAGCCACGGCAACCTTCCCAATGAGCTTGCAGGGCAATGCAGGGATACAGACCAGGCATCCGCAGCGCTGGTTACGGACCTGAAGCAACGGGGCCTGCTGGATGAAACGCTGGTCATCTGGGGCGGGGAATTCGGCCGTACCAATTACTGCCAGGGAGCCCTTTCAACAGATAATTATGGCCGCGATCATCATCCACGCTGCTTTACGATGTGGATGGCCGGCGGTGGCGTAAAACCCGGTGTATACGGGGAAACTGATGAGTTTGGTTATAATATCATTAAAGACCCGGTACATGTACATGACTTTCATGCCACGGCCCTGCACCTGATGGGGCTTGATCATGAGCGCCTGGTATACAAACACCTCGGACGCCGCTACCGGCTTACCGATGTGGCGGGTAAAATTGTACCGGGACTTATGGCGTAGCGTGAGTTGAGAGTTGAGAGTTGAGATTTCAGATTCGAGATTCGAGATTTCAGAATTCAGAATTGAGGTTTGAGGTTGAGATGTGAAGCTTTATTATATTAGTGTCGGGCGGCTCATAGCTGAACCCCGGCATCTGAAAATCATAAAAAAACATGAACAGAAAACATTTTATCCGCAATACAGCCCTGGGCATTACCGGCATGCTGTATACGCCGGAATGGCTGATTAAAAACAATATCGTATTAGGACAGGGCAACAAACGTTACCGGTTAAACAAGAACTGGAGCCAGGCCGATGTAGCCCGGTACCCCGTGAACGATTGCCACGAAATGGTACAGGACCGTAAAGGACGCATCCTACTGCTGACCAATGAAACAAAGAACAATGTGATGATTTATGATAAGAACGGTAAATTACTGAGCACCTGGGGCACCGAGTACCCGGGCGCACACGGTTTGACCCTCTTTAACGAAAACGGAACCGATGTGCTGTTTATCTGCGATAACAAGCGGCACCAGGTTATTAAAACCACCATTGACGGTAAGGTATTACTCACATTGGATTATCCCAAAGAAACCGGTGCGTATTCCAAAGCGGATGAGTATGTACCTACAGAAACGGCCATAGCGCCGAACGGCGATATCTACGTGGTGGATGGATATGGAAAGGATTTTGTGATCCAGTACGATCATAAAGGGCGCTATATCCGGCATTTTGGTGGCCGGGGCAACGAGCCGAAGCACCTGCTGAATGCGCACGGCATCTGCATCGACCACCGGAATAAAAAGCCTGTGCTGATTGTAACCTCCCGGAGAGAGAACGCATTCAAACGCTATTCAATGGACGGTGTATATATCAATACGATTGCAATGCCGGGCGCCTGGGTTTGCCGGCCGGTGATCAAAGGCGATCATTTATACGCGGCCGTTTTACAAAGCAGCAGCAAACCGGATCAGCGGTCTGGTTTTGTAACCATACTGAACAAAGACAACCAGGTCATATCCAACCTCGCCGGTACGCCCCCCCGGTATACGGAAGGAACATTGCAGGAGTTGTTCCAGAGCGATCCGGTGTTCCAATACCCGCATGATGTATGTATTGATGATGAAGAAAACCTGTATGTGGCACAATGGAACTCCGGCAAAGTATATCCTTATAAGCTGGAACCGGTGGTTTAAACCAGCACTATCTTAAAATATCGGAGCAGCAAACACACCAATCATGAAGCAATTGAAGTGGAGGGAAATCGTTTTTAATACATGCATAGCATTGAATGGTCTGTTGTTATTCCTGGTGCTTTTTGATCACTACCTGCAAATACCGGCGTTTCTGCAGGTAGCCGGCCGGGCGCATCCGCTGGTGCTCCACTTTCCTATTGTATTATTACTGGGTACTTTTTTATTTGAATTATCGCTTCGTTCGCCCCGGCAGGCAACACTTCGGCCTGTTGCCGACGGTCTGTTACTGGCAGCTTCCTTTACCACCGTTATTGCCGCACTGATGGGGCTTATTTTATCAAAGGAACCCGGATATGATCCTGCGGTTATCAGTGCACATAAGTGGATGGGCGTTCTCTGTGCTTTTATCAGCATGCTGTGGTACAGTTTCCGGAACCGCATACGAAGGCATAGCAGTACGGTAATCACCACCGGGCTGTTGTCTACTGCGGTGCTGCTGATAGCCGGGCATAAAGGTGCCACAATCACCCATGGTAACAACTTTCTTTTATCCCCGGTTCTTTCCGTAAATAAAGGGCCTGATATACCTCTGGAAGCGGCCATTGTATATACCCACCTGGTACAGCCGATCCTTGAAAACAAATGTATGGGTTGTCATAACAGCGGCAAGGCAAAGGGCGAGCTGGTAATGGAAACAACAAAACTATTGCTCAAAGGAGGAAAGAACGGGAAGCTATGGGATACAGCCGCCGCTGACCTGGGATTATTGATGCAGCGCATCCATTTACCCCTCGAAAGCAAGGAACACATGCCGCCAAAGGGGAAACCACAACTCACGGAAGACGAGGCCAGGATTCTATATTTATGGATAAAGGGCGGTTCCGATTTCACCAAAAAAGTAACCGACTTGCCGGCCGGTGATTCCCTGCGGATGCTAGCGGCCACCTTCTTTAAAAGCGGTGAAAATGAAGTATACGATTTTAAAGCCGCAGACGAGCAGTTGATTGCCGGTCTCAACACGGCATACCGGGTCGTTACGCCCCTGGCAACGGGTTCACCGGCGCTGGCAGTGAACTTTTACGGCAGTTCCCGGTTTCAGCCCGAGCAACTCAAAGAGCTTGAAAAGATAAAAGATAATATCGTATCCTTACAACTGGCTAAAATGCCGGTAACCGATGCGGATCTCCAGACGATCGGAACTTTCTCCAATCTACGGACCCTGAACCTGGCATTTACAGCCATTAAAGGGGAAGGACTCCGGCACCTTGTTCGTTTACAACACCTCAAGCAGTTATCGCTGTCGGGAACGGGTGTGCGCCCGGAGCAGCTGTATGTTCTTGCCCCTTTGCAACAGCTGCGGTCTGTGCAGATCTGGAACACCGCTTTTACGGAAAACGACCTGGGCCCTTTGAAAAAAAAGTTTCCCAAAACAGGTTTCGATATCGGCTACAAAGGCGATACAGTAATTGCAAAACTGAGTACACCTGTCATTAAAGCGGAGCAACGGATCTTTAACAGCACCCTTGCCTTAGAGATCAAAAACCCGGTAAAAGGCGCTGTAACCCGCTATACGCTGGATGGCAGCGAGCCGGACAGTCTTACTTCACCCATATATTCTGGCCCGGTTACCATTAACAAGGCGTCCGCCATTAAAGCAAGATCGTACCTGCCCGGATGGATCACCAGTGATCTTACAAAGGAAACATTTTATAAAAGCAGCATCCGGCCAGACAGCATCCGCCTGGTAACCTTACCGGAAAAAGAATACCAGGCAAGAGCGCGCGAAGGAAAAGCGCTGATTGACCTGCAGCTGGGAAAAGAGAACTTTGGCACAAAGGAATGGGTGGGATATAAAGAAGCTCCGTTTGAGGCGCTCCTGTTTTTTAAACAACCGGTAAGCATCCGTTCCGTCACTTTTAGTTCACTGGTTTCAATTGACAGTTATGTGCTGCCGGCCCGTGAACTGCAGGTTTGGGGAGGCCCCTCGGCTCAATCTTTAAAGTTGTTAGGGCATTCCAATCCCGCGCAACCGGCCGCACCGGCACCTGCTTATACAACGGGTTATGAATGCAGCTTCCCGGCACAAACGGTTCATGTAATCAAACTTATTGCAAAGCCCGTTAACCGGCTTCCTACGTGGCACCGCGGCAAGGGCGAAAAAGGATGGGTCTTTTTAGACGAGCTCCTCTTTAATTAATGATCGTTGACTCCGGGCAGCTGCTGTGCTTCTGTAATCCCGGGGAACACAGATGTGGCCGCTGCTTTAACTGTAATCAGCACTGTGGCTAACATGCAAGTGTGCATCCCGTATCCATTCCTGAAAATACATACGGCCCTGTTAAGAACCGGAGCAAACATTCCTGCAGTGCCTGCCCTGGCGGCGGTCCGCAACCTTAATATGCCGGACCATTCCCCAAAAAGCAGCTTCATTAAAGGCTGGCAATAAATTTGAGCGCATATATGAAAAAAGATGTCGGTCATTGTACTTTTTACAGCCCTGCTGGCCATGGTTGTTATATTGCTGTCGTTCCTGCTTGTTAAACCCAGGAAGTAAGCAGGCAACAACGCAGGCATATACCCGGCATTCCGGCGGGCATCCGTATGTACGATAAGCAGGTGTTTCCCTTACAACAGGCCGCAGCCGTTGGTCAGGCCGTTTCTCCATCGGGCATATCAACCGGTTTTGATTGGGGAGAGCCGTGCTGACGCAACCATATCGATAATAATACCAGGCTGACTACTGCAAGAAATTCACTTTGCCAGTTTTGAAAAGATTCAAACCAGAAACGTTGTTCACGTATGTATGCAAACGCTGAGGCCGTGGGCTGCCCTTTCTGAATAGCTTCCTGGTTATAGTCTTTAAGACTTCCGTAAAAATGCGCCAGAAAGCTTAAAATGAATAACAGTGCAAGCGCCAGCGAAAGGGAGCGCTTATACCACCACAGCCAGGCTCCGCCTTTTTTCACCGGCCATGGTGCCTGTGGGTGCGGTTGAGGTTCCCGGTCTACCTCCTCCGCTTTTTCAAGGCTCTTGGATTCTGCGGATCCTTTCTGTCGCAAAAAAACGGTAAATACTACGTACAACATCATCTGCAGAAACTCACTTTCCCAATTCTCAAAAGTAGCCTGTATAAAGTGTCCGCTGCGCAGGTATTGCCAGAAAGGAAGCGCCGGCAAACCCAATTCCTCCTGCTCCTTATTCAATACATTCCATCCCGTAATCATTTGCCCGAACAAACAGGCAAACATTAAAGCGAATAAAACAATACTGAGGCCGTTTCGGTAAAAGAATCCCTGTTTTTTCATAATGTCCGTTCGTTTATAGCTGCTGTAACCGGTATCAAATTTTCCTATGACTAATCCTAAAAAAAGCCCCCGCCTGTAGCGGGGGACAAATTTTCTTTCTTCCTTCGCCGGTATGATCCGTTTCAGGTTCAACGGGTTTATTCTCAGTGCATACCTTTCGATAAAAACACACCCCGGAAGAAAACTTACCAATGAAAATAAAAATATAATGCCAAATTTCCTCTTTACCGGTACGTTGATCATAGCTCCGGAACAACGCCTTCATCTGTAGCCGGTTACCGGTTAACGCCTGCTTTAAATAACAGGCGCCTTCATTGCCGGCAGTGTGGACCGTATGCCATACCCGGATTTTTTTCCCCACTCTGTATAAGATTATCCGCAGTTCTATACCACCGGAATATTGAAGAATAAAGGGCGGGAAACTTTTACGGCCGTTGGCGAAATAAACGCCTGCCCACCCGGTATAAAATATAGCCGGCAACCAGGATCATAACCATACGCTTTCCGCTCCCTGTGTGCGGTACCGGTTGCTACTTATGTATGCGCCTGATCCCTCTCACAAAATTACTGATCCCTTTATCCGAATAGATCCCATACGCATCCAGCAAAGTGCCCTTAACGCCATCCCGGGTTTGTATCAGATAAAGGATCGCGCTGTCGGCAGGATCACTTTCCCCTTCAAACCGGTAAAAATTCCGGATACTGACCGCGTCCGGAGGATAGATCCGCCGTGCGCCTTTATAAGACAGTCCTGTATCGCACACAAAAAAATCCGCCGCATACCCTAATTGCACTGCCTTACGCAGACACTCCGAAATGGTATTCATTTTTTCCGATGCCGTTTCTTTTTCCATACTTGCTTTTTAACACCTTTTTTTGCAAAAATGCTGCCTGCATCTTCACTATGTAATCTGTTCAGATGCATATACCATAAAAAATCAAATTGAATATTCATTGATCCGGTTGCTCTTTAGCAGCATATACCCTGTTCCGGCTTTATTTGAGCATCCCCGATAAGGTTTGTGCATTCGTCACCGCGTAGCCCTCCTGGTCGTTATCAAAATAAACATACACATCCTTTCCTGCAGCCTGCCATTCTTTGCACCGTTTCATCCAGGTTTTTAACACCGCCGTGCTGTACCGGCCCTGGTATTTGCCGCCAGGACCATGTAGCCGGATATACGCAAAGTCGGTGGTTACCGTTAACGGAGAAAGATGTTTATCGAGATGATATATACAAAAAGCACAATGATAACGTTCCAGCAAGGTATAAATTGCTTCATCATACCAGGTGGGGTTCCGGAATTCAAAACAGTACCGGTGCTTTGGCGGAAGTTTTTGCAGAAATTGTTCCAGTCGCCCGGGGTTTATCTTCCACAACGGGGGCAATTGAAACAACACAGGTCCCAGTTTTTGCTTCAGCCGCTGCACATTCCTGAAAAAGGGTTGCAGGTCGCTTTTGTTTACCAGCAGCTTCTTCATATGCGTAAAGAACCGGCTGGCCTTAACCGAAAAAACAAAGTCCTCTGCAACGGTGGAAGCCCAGGTTTTAAAAGTTTCCGGCGCGGGAAGATGATAAAAACTATTATTGATCTCCACCGTTTTAAGATAGTCCTGATAATATTTCAGCTGATCGGCCTCGCGTACCGTATCCGGGTAAAATACATGCTTCCAATGTTTATAATGCCAACCAGAAGTACCGATATAGATCTTTCCTTTTTTCATAAACCATATCCTCAATGGTAACTGCATTCAAAGCCGCCGGAACCCGCTGCGTATAACCACGTGTGTTACATCGGGTCTAATATGTACGGCGTTGCTGCATCACCGTGCTATCTACCGCTTTTATATACTCCAGCTGCTGTTCCAGAACCGGCAGGCGCAGAATGGCCCATCGAAGCAGATCCGAATCCTTGCCGGCGCTGATATACCTTTTAAATAATTCTATATCGCTTGCATGCATTTTTTTTACCTGCTGCAGGTACCGGTCATCAAATGCCGCACCCTTTATACCACGCAATTCACGCAATATATTTCCATCCGCCGGTACTGCAGGTATACTGATATTTTTCTTTGCGGCAATGTTCTTCAGCGCTGCATTTGCCGCAGTATATGCATGTGCCATGCTATCGCCCAATTGCCGCACCTGTTTTTCCGAAGCCTTATCAACCGCGGTAATCCCCAGTTCCGCCTCCATCATACCTGAGCCGGCAGCGTCTACTGCAAAAAGGGCATCCCGTTCCAGTGTTGCAGCCACGCTCTTATCGCTCTTTTGTTTAAACCGTACCTCGTTGCTATCCCTGGCAGCCTCCTGTTCACTGGCCGGGCGGGGGTTGCAGGATAAAAAAGCTCCGGCAGCACCGCAGCTGATCATTAAAAAAAATACATACCGTCGCATTCTGAATCCATTAAAGTGCATGAACTGTTTGCTAAAAAACGGGGAGCACATCAGCGCCCCCCCTTCATTTCCGATGCCGAAACCTCGAATTACCGGAAACCGCTTCTTCACCAGTGTAAAACGCAAGCAGCGGGCCAAATATGTGCGCCTCCCCGTTTGCCGTACTATCAGCCACGTTACTGCTGGCTGTCGCATCAGGTTGTTCCCGGCAAAAATTTCCACAGGTTGTGGCCTTCCGTTCCCATTATTGGTTCTTACGGTTAATACCCGTTGCAACAGCTAAACGCTGTTTTTAGTACACGGCCCGGTTTTGGATTACCATAGCAGAAAAACCGGTTATCCCGGCAAAGGCAAACCATCATCACTTGCGTATCGCAACCATACATACCAATCTGCCCATGACAAACCATTTGTCCGGCATCCTCGCCGGGGATCCGGTAAAAAGTGCTGCAGCTGCGGCATTAACTTATATTACAGCAAACGGATCCGGTATCAGGCGGATCAAAAAAGGAAAGGGTTTCAGCTACATAAAAAAAGCACAACCGGTAAAGGACCCGGATACCCTGCAACGGATCCGGAGCCTGGTTATTCCACCCGCATGGCGGGATGTGTGGATCTGTGAAAATCCCAACGGGCACCTGCAATGCACCGGTATTGATGTAAAAGGACGCCGGCAGTACCGGTATCATCCATCGTGGAATGCCTTACGGAATGAAACAAAGTTTCACCGGCTGTTATTATTCGGCAAAGCACTTCCGCAGCTAAGAAAAACCATTCGGAAACATTTGCGGGAAAAAGGCTGGTCCAAGCAAAAAGTACTGGCTGCCGCGGTCAGCATTATGGATAAGACCGGCCTCCGGGTGGGCAATCATTTTTATGAAAAACTGTACGGCTCTTTTGGTTTATCCACCCTTCAGAACCGGCACCTCAAAATCCGCGGAAACCAGCTCCTGTTCAGCTTCCGGGGTAAAAAGGGTGTGGAGCAAAAAGTAACACTTCGCAGTGCAAGGCTGGCCCGCATCATTGCCAAATGCAGGGAAATACCCGGCAAGGAATTGTTTCAGTATATGGACGACTGCGGTCAGCACCAGGCCATTCACAGCGAAGACATCAACGCTTATATCCGGGATGCATCCGGTGATCATTTTACCAGCAAGGATTTCCGCACCTGGGTTGCCACCGTTACCTGTGTGGAAGAGCTGATAAAAACAGGACCCTTTGAAACGGAAAAACAAAAAAATGAAAACATTGTGAACGCCCTGGATAAGGTAGCCGCAACATTGGGCAATACAAGATCCGTTTGTAAAAAGCACTATGTGCACCCGCTGGTGTTAACCGCCTATGAAAACGGAAACCTGCTGCGGTATGCGCCCGGAACAGCCGCACGGGGAAAATCCCGTGCAGAATCCGCATTGCTGAAAATATTGAAAACAGAAAAAAATTAAACGCCCCAGGGCGTTCTTGTATGTTCCGCCGGATCCGGTACCGGAGCGGGTTCCATCGCTTCCGGATGCGGCAGCCGGTCGGTCACCACACAATATTGCACGCCGTTGATCACTTCTACATGCCAGATCCATTCGCGGATATCAAACGGAGCAGGTTCGGAGGTGGTCAGCTGATTGATGGCATCAGCGGTAAAACTTACCGGGAATTTATGACGAAAATCGGGACTGAAAATTCCGTCATCTTTAGGTTTTGCAGGTGGTCTCATATTTATTAATTATTTAAATGCGTTATCGGGCCAAAAAAGTGTTTCATACAAAAGCAAACGCTTCGCTTTTTCAATACAGGAAGTGTAGCTTATCTAAAAGAACAAAAGGCTTGCCAAATTGGGTTAAAAACCAATACATCATAAGCGGCTATCTTAATTTTCAGAAAACCGGCATTGCCCTACAGCCATTAAGATTCCGTTTTTTACACAGTTGTTTTATGCGCACCAACATTTAGCCGTTCGCAGGGTTCAGGTATTTTATAACAAGGCCTTCATTGATATCGGTGTGGATATGTTGCAGATCCATCAGCTTCGCTTACCTGCTGGTAACGACACCGGAAACGCGGCTACCTGTAAATTTTTATCCCATGACAACGTTCATCGCAATAGTGAACAGCAGTACACCCTCAAATACAACGGATAAGATGCCGGGCATTGAGGACGGCCTGGTTAAACCGGTGCAGCATAGTTGTTTACAAATTGTGCAAATGCATCCAGGATATAGGCCCACCCCTTCTCTGAATCCATTTGCGCAGCATAAACGGCCGCCCCTTCCCCATGGTTTTCAAAACCTGTATGCCGCAAAGTAACGCGGGTAGCGCCCTGTTCAATCGCCTCAAACTGCACCTGCACCAGGCTGGCCTTATCAGGATCGGGTTCGGGTAACCGCTGAGGGCTGATCTGCCAAAGAAAAACCAGCCGTTCCCCGGTTACCACCTGCAGTACGCGTCCCCAGTCACAACGAAAGCCAAGCGGACCGGTTTCCGTACACCATCCATCCACCCGGGCGTCTATCTGAATGTTTACCAATGCATCACCCGACCAGGTATACGCCTGGGGCCACCAGTTATGAAGCCGGTTTACAAACAGATCAAACACCAATGGCCGGCGTTTGAATACCTCAATGCTTTTTTGTACAGCTGTCATCCGATTCATTTTGCAACCTTCAGCGGTGTGGCAATACGCACCGCTGAGCCCTCCAGGTTTGATTTGTTAAAAAATCACAAAGACTATACCAGCCACACTTCATTTATCCCGCCTCACCAGCGGCTGTGTTTGGCGCAATAGTTGAGTTCAGATAAGCGGCTACACACGTAAAAGCACAAGCGGGAATGACTCCCGGTCAGGTAAACACCATTAGCAAACCGATAAAACAGATGTTATGAATTACAAGGATCACAGCATGTTGTTAAACGACCTCATCCGCATTAATAACGACCGCATTGCGGGATACGAAAAAATAAGCAACGAACTAAGGGAAGGATACGACAATGACCTCAAGCTCCTTTTCAGTAAAATGATCATCAATAGTAATGATCTGAATGCCGACCTGTCGAAAATGGTTAGTTTCCTCGGCGGGGAACCGGTAACCGGCAGTACCACAGGCGCCGGCAAGCTTTACCGGCTTTGGCTGGATGTAAAAGCCCTCTTTACCGTTACGGCCGACCGGAAGACGGCCCTGGAAGATTGTGAGCAGATCGAAGATGCCGTACAAAGTGCCTACGATGATGCACTCAATGAACCCGGGTTGCCGGAGGAGATCATTGCACTGCTTACATCACAAAAGGCCTCCCTGCTCGAAGCGCATAACCAGATAAAAATTCTGCGGAACATGCAGCATGCGTAAGGAGAACACGCTAAGAGCGCCCGGGGCTGCCGCACAACGGGTTACCGGCAGCGGCCGTTGCCGGAAGTACACATTCGAAATTTAAAAGCATCATTTTTTCCTTAAACCAAAAGGTCCGTCTTCCGCTTCAATATAGACGGAGCTTTTGATTAAGGATCACTAAAAACGACAGAAAATGAAAACGATATTTACCGCATTGATCGCAGCGATCCTGTTTTTATCCTGCGGTCAGCAAACAAAAACACCGGTTGCCGAGGCCGATTCAACCAATGAGGCAAAACAGGACAGTGCCGCCAGCGGCCTCACCGTTACAGTCGATAGCTCCAGTGCTGCCTTTCTTGTAAGGGCGGCAGACAATACGATGAAAGAAGGTGACCTGGCCGCACTTGCAGAACAAAAGGCCACGATTCCCACGGTAAAGGATTTTGCAGGCATGTTGTTGCGGGAACATAAAAAACTGGACGAAACCATCAAGGACCTGGCTGCGCGGAAAAACATTACCATTCCACCCGCATCCGGTGATGCGCGCCCCATGGGCCGGCTGTCTGAACTTGTAGGAAGCAGTTTCGACAGGGCCTATATCAATGAGGTCATCGATGAACACAAAAGCGCTGTTTCCCAATTTGAAGATGCGGTGAAACATGCGCTGGACCCGGATATAAAGGCTTTTGCCGATCAGCAGTTGACGAACCTTCAGCAACACCTGGACTCTGCTAAAAGTATAAAAGCAAAATACTGGAAATAGCCGGTCAGCATGGTTATTCCCTTCAGATAGCTACAAGCTAAGCATAACGGAGTGCCGGACTACCGATCATTGGTATCGGTCTGTACCGGTTCACTCCGTTTACAAACAACCGCATCATGCTTTCAGGTTTTTCCGTGCATGCTGTTTTTCCCTGCGGTTATGGGTTACATCATCGCCTTTGTATAACTGTTCTTCGCCTTCCCGGCTATCCAGTGTATTTTTATTCTGACGGCGGGATGCCATGCGGCCCGGTGTGCGTTCCTGCACGGATTGATTTTTCTTGTTTGCTTTCATAATATATGTTTTAAAAAAGAATGGGCGGAATAACCGGCGGTAACGACGCTGCTGTTTCCTGCTGGTAAGGTACACCGTTAACAAAGTTTATCAGGTCTTTATTCAGTCGCCCCCGGTGCGTATAAAACAACCCGTGAGGAGCATCGGCATACACCGCGTATTGTACCTGCGGCAACAGCCCGGCCAGCCGGTCTGAACTTGCTTCCCGCGGCACAACCGCATCATCGGCTCCATGTATCAGCAGCACCGGGAGGTCCATTGCCTCAAGGTCGCCCCTGAAATCAGTGGCTGAAAAACTGGTAATACAATGAAGCGTAGCGTGTATAGCTGCGCGGGATGCCAGGTTCCGGTAGTACTCCTGCAAGGGTTTACCTACCGGCTTATTGAGCAGCGAGGTGCCAAAGAAGTCGTTGAGAAAATGGTCCAGGAACCCGATCCGGTCTGTTTTAATACCCGAGATCATCGCTGAAAACACAGCAGCATCCACCCGATCGGGGTTACCGCTGGTCTGCATCAGGAACGGCAATACCGGGCTGATCAATGCCACACGGCTGATGCGTTTACGTCCATACTTGTTCAGGTATCTTGCTACCTCACCGCTGCCCATGGAGAACCCTACCAGGATCACCTCCTGCAGCTCCAGTGCTGCGATCAATGCATCCAGGTCGGCCGCCAGGGTGTCGTAATCATAGCCAAGCCAGGGCTTGCTGCTGCTGCCAAAACCCCGCCGGTCGTAGGCAATCACCCGGTTGCCGTTATCGACCAGGTCAGACAACTGGTATTCCCACATCTCCATGCTCAGCGGCCAGCCGTGGATCAGCACCAGCGGCTGCCCTGTACCATAATCGCAATAAGCTATTTCGATCGTTTCCTGCTGTACGGGGTCTTTGTAAGAAATAGTTTTCATAACGTTTTTTTTAAATAACCGTATCTGAACAGGCTCCAATAAATAAGCCCGAAATCTCGCAGTCCTATAAACCACTCTTATAAATACCGTACGCACATACCTGGGTATTTTTTTTCGCATACGGGAAAAAAATCCACACAATGGCCGCTGGTGGCCGTTACCGGTATTTTGAAGTTTGCTAAACCGCGTGGCGGGCTTTTTGCCGCCTTTTTTATATGAGTATTCCTCCAATCACCAGCCGGTCCGGTAACGGCGATGTATACATTGCGGTAAATCCCGGCTCGTCATCCCTTAAGTTCGCCGTTTTTTCAGCGAATGACGACCTGCTGCCTTTGTTAAAGGGGGCCATTACCAGTATCGGATCCGGCACCGTTACGCTCAAACTCAACAACCGGCAGTGTCGGCAGATCACCGAAAAAAACATTGCCGCTGATACGATCGAAAAAATCGCCCCGTATGCTGCACGGGTATTGGCGGTTTACTGCAGGAACTATACGGTACGGGCCATTGGGCACCGCGTGGTGCACGGCGGCGCGCATACCGGGGATACGGAAATGATCGATGAAGACTTCCTCAAAAAACTGGAACATATAAAAGCACTGGCACCGCTGCACCTGCCCGATACCCTGACAACCATCGCCGCTTTCCGGAGCCTGTTCCCGCCGGTATTACAGGTTGCTTGTTTTGATACCGGCTTTCACCGGCACCTGCCGTTTGAAGCCCGTCACTATGCGCTTCCGCGCTACCTGTGGAAAGAGGGGCTGGTGCGTTACGGGTTTCATGGTCTTTCCTGCGCTTCCGTATTATTGCAGCTGCAGGATATCGGGATCAACCCGGATCATCACCGCATCATCATCGCCCACCTGGGCAGCGGGTCCAGCATAACGGCGGTAGCACACGGAAAAAGCATTGACACTACCATGGGATTTACACCGGCCGGCGGACTGATCATGAATACCCGTTGCGGGGATATTGATCCCGGCATTGCGCGTTATCTTCTTACCCAAAAAGAAATCACCCCCCGGGGGCTGGATCACCTTTTCAATGAAGCGTCCGGACTGCAGGCGGTTTCACAAAGCAAGCACAGCCTGCAGGTATTACTGGAACGGGAGTCTTCCGATCCTTTTGCAGCGGAGGCCATTCTGATGTATTGTTACCAGGCGAAAAAGCAGATCGGGGCCATGGCTGCAGCCCTGGGCGGTGTAGACCTGCTGGTATTTACGGGTGGCATCGGTGAGCACTTACCCGTCATCCGGGAGCGGATCTGTAAGGGATTGGCACACCTCGGCATTCAAACAGACCCGCAGCAGGATAAAGAGCCCGGCGCGCGGGGTGCCGTCTCCGCAAAAGTTTATGTAATCCCGTCCGATGAAGAAAGTGTTATTGCCCGGCAAACGGCCGCCTGTCTGGCACAGCGGCACACATCCAAAAGCAGTTAAAGATGAAAACACAAAAAGAGCTGGAAAACATACACCGGTACTGGCAGGCCGCCAACTATCTTTCAGCAGCACAAATATACCTGAAGGATAATGCGCTCCTGCAGGCGCCACTTGAACCCGCACACATCAAACCCCGGCTGCTGGGTCATTGGGGCACCTGCCCTGGTTTGAACCTGGTTTACGTGCACCTGAACCGGTTGATCAAAAAAACCGGTGCCTCCATACTGTTTATAGCAGGGCCCGGTCATGGAGCACCGGCCGTTTATGCCAACACCTACCTGGAAGGAAGCTACTCAGACACCTATCCCCTCATCACACGGGATGCCGCCGGTATTGCCAAACTGGTACACCAGTTCTCCACACCAGGTGGCGTACCCAGTCATGTAAGCGCTGTTACTCCCGGCGCCCTGCATGAAGGCGGGGAGCTGGGCTATTGCCTGGCACATGCCGCCGGCGCTGTTTTCGATAACCCGGATCTGATTGCAGCCTGTGTTATTGGTGACGGGGAAGCCGAAACCGGCCCGCTGGAGGGCAGCTGGAAGCTTACCCGGTTTCTGAACCCGGCAAGAGATGGCATTGTACTGCCCATCCTGCACCTCAATGGTTATAAGATCTCCAGCCCTTCGGTAATGGCACGTATGGACCCGGCCAGCCTGGCAACACTCTTTGAGGCGGGGGGGTACACGGTACAGATCGTAGAAGGCGCCGATCCGATGCAGGTGCACCAATCTATGGCGCAGGCGCTGGATACCGCCTTTAAACAGATCCGGCAGATCAAAGCCCAGGCAGCCCAAAGAAAACAGCATTTGTATGCCCGCTATCCGATGATCATTTTACGCACGCCCAAAGGGTGGACGGGCCCCGAAGCCTGGAACGGCGAAAAGATCGAAGGCACCTTTCGCGCACATCAGGTACCGCTGGAAGAAGTGCGGGAAGACAACGCGCAGCTGCAGCTGCTTGAACAATGGCTGCGCAGTTACCACCCCGAATCTTTGTTTACCAGTAACGGAAATTTAGCGGCTGAACTTGCTGCACTGCCGCCGCAGGGCACCCAACGTATGGGCATGATGCCTTATGCCAACGGCGGCTTGCAGCGTAAAGACCTGGCGTTGCCCGATAAAGCGGCCTATGCCCTGGCACTTCCCAAACCAGGGGTGCAGGAAGACGAGGCTACAAAAAGATTGGGCAGCTATCTCCGCGACATATTCCGGCTAAACGAAGCTGCGAAAAATTTCCGGCTCTTTTGTCCCGACGAAACCCTGTCCAACAAGCTGGGCGCCGTATTTGAAGCAACCGGCCGTTTTTACCAGGGCAGCCAGCTTCCCGAAGATGCCGATCTGTCCTCCGAAGGAAGGGTAATGGAAGTACTGAGCGAACACCTTTGCCAGGGATGGATGGAGGGCTATACCTTAACCGGCCGCCATGGCCTGTTTGCCTGTTACGAGGCTTTTATCACCATCGTAGATTCCATGTTTGCTCAATATGCCAAATGGCTGAAACAGTGTAAGGAAGTACCCTGGCGGCCACCTCTTCCTTCCTTTAATTACCTGCTTACCTCGCATACCTGGCGCCAGGATCACAACGGCTACAGTCACCAGGGACCGGGATTCATTGAAACGGTGATTAATAAAAAAAGCGATATCGTTCGCATTTACCTGCCCCCGGATGCCAACACGCTTTTGTGCACTATGGAACATTGCTTCCGGTCTACAGACAAGATCAACGTGATCATTGCCGGCAAACAGCCGGAATTGCAATGGCTGAATTTGAAGGAGGCAGCGGCGCACTGCCAGGCAGGGCTGTCTATATGGAAATGGGCAGGCAGCGATAACGGCCACAAACCCGATATCATTCTTACCTGCGCAGGCGATGTGCCAACCACGGAAACCATTGCCGCGGCATGGTTGTTAAAAAAACATCTGGCAGCACTGAAACTGCGGGTGGTAAATGTAACCGACCTGATGGCGTTGTCGCCCGCCGGTTATCATCCGCACGGCCTGCCGGCCGAACATTTTACATCGGTGTTTACCGAAGACGTTCCGGTTGTTTTTGCCTTCCACGGGTACCGGCGCATTATTCACGACCTGATCCATGGCCGCCCCAACCCCACGCGCTTTCATGTACGCGGCTATAACGAAGAAGGAACAACAACAACGCCATTCGATATGACGGTACTCAACGGCATCAGCCGGTATCACCTGGCCATCGATGCCATTAAAAAATCGCGCACGGGTGGCAGCGATGCAACCTATGTGATCCGCCTGTTTGAAGAAAAGCTCCGGCAGCATCATGTTTATATCCGGCAGCACCTGGATGATATGCCCGAGATAAAAGAATGGCGATGGTCCTGAGCTATGTGTAACACGGGGGGCCTTGTTTAACGGTACTGCAAACGGCATAAAGAACATGGGTGTACTTCGTACCGTTTGCAGGCTTCCGTCTGTTCTGCCTGTAATAAGCACCGGGGGTTACCGGTAACCGGATACCTCTTATTCCATTCCCTGGAACAGTTTCAATTTATTATACAGCGTTTTGCGGTCTATTTTCAGTAGCTCGGCCGCTTTTTTCTTATTGAAATTTACTTTTTGCAATACCGACATGATCACCTGGTATTCTGCCCGGCCGGCCACTTCTTTTAACAGGTCCTGTTCCTGCACCGGCAGCGGATCCGGTTGCACGGTATCCAGTTCCATATTGCTGTAAGAAATAATTTCCGGTAATAAAACGTCCTCTTCAATTACATTACCGGAAGTAGTAAGCAACACAGCCCGGCGCACGGCATTGCGCAGCTCGCGGAGATTGCCCGGCCAGTCGTAGCGCTGAAAAGCCGCCATCACCGGTTCTGAAAAAGCTTCCACCTGCTTCTCGCTTTCTTCGCAGGATTTTCTCAGGAAAAATTCTGCCAGCGGCCGTATATCTTCTTTCCGGTCCCGCAATGCCGGCAAATGAATGGCGAACTCGTTTAAGCGGTGATAAAGATCTTCCCGGAACCGGCCCTTCTGGCAGGCCATTTTCAGTTCCTCGTTAGAGGCTACAATGATCCGCACATCGGCTGCAATCTCCCTGTTACCGCCCACCCGTTTAAATTTTCGCTCCTGTATGATCCGGAGCAGGATCGCCTGGATGTCGGTAGAAAGATTGGCAATTTCATCCAGGAAAAGCGTACCGCCGTTGGCCATCTCAAAATGCCCTTCCTTATCCTGCAAGGCACCTGTAAAAGCGCCTTTTACATGACCAAAAAGCTCACTACCCGCCAGTTCCCGCGAAAGTGTGCCACAATCCAACGCCACAAAGGGTTTGCCGGCCCGCTTGCTGTTTTGATGAATGGTACGGGCAATTACTTCCTTACCGGTACCGCTTTCGCCGTATAAGATCACACTGTAATCTGTAGGTGCTACTACTTTTACCTGCTGGTACAGCATTGCAGTGGGCTTCGATCTGCCGATATAATAATCTTCTGAAAAAGCGCTGCTGCTGTGCTTTGGAGACGGTCCTTCTTCTTTGGACTGCTGCAGCGTGGTCATTTTTTTTAACAGCTCCAGCACTTCTTCCGGCACAAGGGGTTTGGGAATATAATCAAACACCCCCAGGCGGGTAACTTCAATTGCCTGGCGGATATCGGAGTAGCCCGTGATCACCAACACAGCCGCCTTGCTATTCAGCTCCTTTAATTCCTGAACCAACCGTACACCATCCATATCACCCAGGCGGTAATCGGTAATCACAGCATCAAAATGATCCGCCTTGTATTTGGCAATTCCTTTATTGCCGGAATACGCGGTTTCTACTTCATAACCGTTTTTTAAAAGGTAACGTGCCAGCAGCTGGCACAAATCAACATCGTCATCAATAATAAGTAGCTTAGTGGGCATATTCTGAGGTTTTTTTTACACATTCAATTTACAGCGCAAATCGTGCCGACTTTTCCTTTTTAAAAAATTAATCCGGCAGACCGGATTTGGCAGAATAATTGCCGGTAAAAGAAAAAGTGGAAAGTAACTTTTTTCCATACAATTCCGTACACCCGCCGCAAAAAAAGCCGTCACTAAAAACGCTGATCATTGATGACGAAGATGATATGTTCTATCTTCTCCGTAATATACTGAAACAACGAAATATTGACGCTGTATATGCCGGATCTATCCACGACGGGCTGAAGGTTCTGAAACAGGACCCGGGGATCTGTTTGATCTTTCTCGACAACCGGTTGCCGGACGGCCTGGGTGTTCAGCATATCCGGCAATTTAAAGCCATTGCAGATGTGAACATTGTTATGATGACGGCTTATGACACCAGCTACGACCGTAAAATGGCCATCGGCAATGGTGCAGATGATTTCATCGGCAAACCCTTTACCAAAGAAACCATTCTTACCATCATCGATCAAATGGCTTCCGGCCCCGGCTTGCCCGGCCTTACGCCAGATCCAGCGAAACAATAAACACCGTACCCTTTCCTTTTTCACTCTGCACGCGGATACTTCCTTTATGGTTTAATACGATGTTTTGCGTATTCGTAAGCCCCAATCCGTTACCCTTGCTCTTTAACGTAAAATACGGTTCAAAAAGATGCTGCACGGTGTTTTCATCCATGCCGCTGCCATTGTCCCGTACTTCTACCACGCATTTCCCTTCTGCCTTCCGGGTAATCAGCTCCAAAATGCCATCCTCTTCCGGCATTGCCTCAATGGCATTTACAATAATATTCAGGAAGGCCAGTTTCATCCGCTCTTTATCTACCATTATATCACAAAGATCCGGCGAATAATGCTTCACCACCTGTATTTTTTGCAGCAACAGCCGGTCCTTTGCCATCTCCAGGCTTTCATCCAGTACCTTGTTGATATCTTCCCGTTGTTTATCCAGCTGCATAAACTTTGTAGCGTTGAGCAGGTCTGCCACCATCTGGCTGATACGCGCCGAATTCCGCTTGATAATACTGATCAGCAATTGTCCTTCCTCATCCTGCTCCACACAGGGAATATCGCGCAGCTGCTCCGTGGCTAAGGTGATATTGGTAAGCGGGTTGCGTACCTCATGTGCCACCACCCGCGACACGCGGCCAATGGTGGCCAGCTTTTCGATACCTTTCAGCTCATTCAGCTCCGTATTTTTATCACTTAGTTCCTTTATATTGCTTTCCAGTTCCAGCCGGTACCGGTCTGCAATCGTATTGGCCTTTTTTTTCTGCCGGTACTGGCTATTAAAGGTGATGACGGCATACAGTACCGCAATTAACGCCATAAATAACGACAGGATGGTTACCGCCTCTGTACTGCTGTAAAAATTATTCAGTTTTGATATTCTTCCTTTCATCAGCTGTTCTTCAAACCGGGTCATCTGTCCCATTTGCGCATAAATGCTGTCTGTCTGTGCCAGTTTTGCCGCTCCTACGGTAGAAGTGCGCAAGGTTGCCGATGTGTGCTGGTTTAGCTGAATAGCGGTGGAGAGTTCGGAAAGCCGGCGTTTGGTCATGAAATAAAGCTGGTCTTCATTGGCCGACTGCACCGGGTCTTCCTTCGTCAGCCGTTTTATTTCCTGATGTAATTTTTCCAGGTTCGACCGGGCCGCATAAAAACCATCCAGGAATGCAGGTTGTTTATTGATGATATACCCCCGTACATTCGATTCCGCTTCGCCCATGGCCATTTTAATATCGCCCATCTTATTGATCAGCGTGTAATTGCTCACGATCCAGTTCTTCTCTTTCTGAAGCCTGCGGTTCGTTGAAAAGATCAGGATATAGGATACCAGGAGCAGCAGGGACGATAACGCATATCCAAACCTTATTTTGTTCAGGGATAAAATCATATTGAAAAATTAATATACAAGGACCGGATAAATAAAAGCCTTACAAAAAGATAAAAACAAAACCGGGGAAAAGCAACGAGCACCCATTACTTTGATGTTTTACAAAGTGCCCTCAACCAACTCCTACAGGGCTTACATAGAAAATTAGTAGCGTAAATATACATAACTTTTTTGAATAATGAACGATGGTGTACCTTCCTGTAACGCAGATCCGGCGTCCGCCGTTTTGTTTCCTTACGTTGCCGGAACTGCTGATACCGGTCATCAGCGGTATGGTCCGTTGTGCAGGATCCGCTTCGAGGAAATAATTCCCCAATCTGTTGGCACCTGTTCTATTTCTTACCGGTTTTAAAAACAAACAGCCGCTTCCCGGTACCAGATCCCCGTTATTTACAGATGGCGGGTTATTTGTTGATATCACCAGTAAATGAAAAACCTGTCAAACTTTTGAGTTATGTATACACTTGGGATCAATGCCGCTTTTCACGACTCTGCGGCAAGTATTGTAAAAGATGGAAAGCTCATCGCTGCCGCCGAAGAGGAACGGTTCACACAAATCAAACATGGTAAACGCCCCATACCCTTCTCTGCCTATGAGCTCCCCTATCATGCCATTGACTATTGCCTGCAGGCCGCGGGTATCCATATAAATGAAGTCGATCATATGGCCTATTCCTTTGACCCACGGTTGCTTCTGAACGGATCCGCAACAAAAAACGAAATACAGTTGCCCCTTCGGTCACCGGTACAGGAATCCGGAAACGATGGCACACCCTGGGAGCCCCTGTTCCTATCCTATATCCTGAATGCACCGGCACACCTGGCAGACGGATATCCGCATCATTTGCAGGAACGTTTTTATAAGGCCCGGGTGCGGCCGGGACATTGGCATTTTATTGACCATCATCTTGCGCATGCAGCCAGTGCCTTTTTACCCTCCCCGTTTCACGAGGCTGCCATACTTACCCTTGACGGACGGGGCGAACAGGCCACCACTACTTTTAATGTAGGCACCGGTACCGATATACAACGCATCCGGCAGGTAAATATGCCGCACTCGCTGGGCTTGCTGTACGAGCGCGTAACCCGCCATCTTGGTTTTTTACATTCCTCCGACGAATACCGGGTGATGGCCCTGGCGTCTTTTGGGAAGCCCGTATTTGTAAACGACTTCCGGGAAATGATCACCCTCAATAACGACGGCACCTATACCATCAGCCAGGAAGATTTTACGCAACGCTTTGGCCCGCCCCGGAAAAGAGGCACCGCCTTTACCAGTCATCACTTTAATATCGCCCATTCGGTACAGGTTGTATTGCAGGAAGCAGCGCTGGACTTAGCCGGCTGGTTAAAAAAGGAAACCGGACAGCAATACCTCTGCCTGGCGGGAGGTGTGGCATTGAACTGTGTACTCAATGCCAGCATCCGGGATGCAAAGCTGTTTAAAGACATTTGGATACAACCGGCGGCCGGCGATGCCGGTACCGCATTGGGTGCTGCTTTATGGGCAGATGCACAGTTACGGGGTGCTGAACCGGTGCGGAACTTTAAGATGGAGCATGCCTTTTGGGGCCCCGGCTATACCGATGAAGCCATCGAAAACTTTTTGAAATGGACGAAGACCCCTTATACCAAGTTAACGGACGTTGCAAGCGAAACCGCATCCCTGCTGGCGCAGGGACGGATCATCGGGTGGTTTCAGGGGCGGATGGAATTTGGCCCGAGGGCCTTGGGTGCCCGTTCCATCCTGGCTTCTCCCATTACCCCTTCCATGCAGGACCGCCTTAATGAGCTGAAGGACCGCGAAGACTTCAGACCCGTGGCGCCCGTGGTACTGGAAGAAGCAGCCCCCGACTGGTTTGAAGCGGCCCACAGTTCTCCCTTTATGTTGTTCACCCACCAGGTACGGGAGGAGGTCCGGAACCGCATACCTGCGGTTTGTCATGTAGACGGTTCTGCAAGGATCCAGACCATCAACCGGGAACAGCATCCAAGGTATTATGAAACGCTGCGGGCCTTTCAATCACTTACCGGTGTACCCATCCTTGTGAACACCTCCTTCAATTCTTTGGGCAAACCCATTGTTTGTACACCGCGGGATGCGCTTGAATGTTTCTGGACCACCCCCTTCGATGACCTCATTATCGGCAATTGCCATGTTTCCAAATCCTGATATGATTGTTCCTGTTTGAAAATATTGTTGATCGATCTAAACCGCACCGTTATGTATGTTCTTATTTCTGTAGTGATTCCTACCTATCGCCGGCCGCAGCTCCTGGCGCGTTGCCTGGCTGCCCTGGCCGCTCAAACGTTGAATGAAGCCTGGTTTGAGGTTATCGTTATATGCGATGGACCCGACCCGGCCACTACCTCGCTGTTGAGTGCTTTCTGGAAAACAGCGGCCATAAAAACGGAATATATCGTATTGCCCCGGAATATGGGGCCTGCAGCCGCACGTAATGCCGGCTGGATGCATGCACATGGCAAATACATTGCATTTACAGATGATGATTGCATACCCGATCCGAAATGGCTGGAAGCAATACTAAATGCCTTTGAAACCGGGAAGGGGCAGGCTTTTCATGGCAAGGTAAAAGTGCCCATGCCCCAACGGCCTACCGATCATGAATGGAATACTCATTTGCTGGAAGACGCACAATTTATAACGGCTAATGCCGCCTGCACCAAGGCGGCACTGTTAAAGACCGGCGGGTTCGACGAACGGTTCCGGATGGCCTGGAGAGAAGACAGCGACCTGGAGTTTGCGTTGCGGGATACCGGTATCACCCCCCGGTTTCTCCCCGAAGCGCTGGTGGTACATCCCGTTCGTACACCCGGCTGGGGCATCAGCATACGGGAGCAAAAAAAAGCCCTGTACAATGCCTTGCTTTATAAAAAATACCCGCAGTACTATAAAAAGTACATCCGGCAGTTTATACCGCCGCTTTATTATGTAACCGCAGTTGCGGCGCTGGGTGCCTTCCTGTTCTTTCTTTTCAACATCAATACGCTGGCCTATGTTTTTTTATGCGCGTGGATCATTTGCCTGGCAGTCTTTGTATGGAAACGGCTGCGGTATACCACACGTACAGCAGATCACGTGCTGGAAATGATCTGTACATCGGTATGCATTCCCTTCTCTTCTATTTACTGGAACCTGCAGGGGCGCCGGAAATTTAAAGACGTATACACACCGCAAAAGAGCGCATGAATATCGTTGTTTTCAGAGTATTAAAACTGGGAGACCTGCTTTGCACGGTTCCGGCCTTCCGGGCGCTGCGGCGGGCATTTCCGAAAGCGCATATAACCCTTATGGGAATGCCCTGGGCAGCGGCATTTGTAGAAAGGTATGCGGCATATATTGATGCGTTCCTCCATTTTCCCGGCTATCCTGGCTTGCCGGAGCAGCAGGTTTCCTTGCATGAAGTTCAGGCCTTCCTTACTACAGTAAAAAAAAGCAAGATCGACCTGCTCTTACAATTACAGGGGGACGGTTCCATTGTGAATGAGCTGCTGGAGCAATTTGGGGCACCGCTTCTGGCGGGATTTTGCCAGCCCGGGGATCGCCGCGCTGCAAAAAGAAATTTCCTGGTTTATCCCGCACACCTGCACGAAATTCACCGCCACCTGGCATTGCTGCAACAGCTCTCCATACCCGCAGCGGGAGATGAACTGGAGTTTCCGCTTTGTCCAAAAGATTTTGCGGAGTTTGAAGCGGTTAAGGAACGGCTGCCCGCAACCGGCTATTTATGCATACATCCCGGCGCATCCGTACCCCAACGGCAATGGCCGCCCCGGTATTTTGCACGGCTTGCGGATCATTTTGCAGCAAAGGGATATGCGATTGTGTTAACGGGCACACCTGCGGAAAGAGCCCTTACGGCAACGGTTGCCGATATGATGCGCGCACCGGCAACGGATCTGGCCGGCGCCACTACATTGGGCAGTATGGGGGTATTGCTGAGCCGGGCAAAAGGGATGGTAACCAACTGTACGGGTGTTTCGCACCTGGCAACCGCATTAAAGCTCCGGAGTGTGGTCATCAGCATGGATGGAGAACCCCATCGCTGGGGCCCGTTGGATCATCAATTGCACCGGACGATCGACTGGACGGTATGCAACGATTATGAAACCGTTGTCGCAGCAGCTGAACGGCTCTTTGAAGACCCCAGCAATTCCTGAACAGCAGTAATTACATTTTCCGTTGATACCGGCGGTCCTTCCCAACGATAATGCCGGTGCATGAACTGCAGGATCTCATTCCTGCTGCGCTGATCTGCACCCACATCAAAAAACAGTGTGGCGGAAGGAACCATCCATGGCAAATGTTGCGGATTGGTTTTTGCATACAGCGCCACTACCGGTGTTTGAACGGCGGCCGCCACATGCAGGGGCAGCGAATTGATGCTGATTAAAAGCGCGCTCCTGCTTACCAGGTGGATGAACTCACCCAGTTGCAGTTTGCCGGCAAGTGCATAGCAGCCTGCTCCGATGCGCTGTTGCATCTCCCGTACCTCTGCTGCATCTTCGGCACTGCCGGTAAGCAATAAAGGCATCCGCAGCTTCCGCCGCAGGGCAAGGCCCATATCCACCCAGGTATGTACCGGCAGCTTACGGCGAAGGTCGCGCGTTCCGGGGTGTAACAAACACCAGTTTCCGTCCGGACTCAATCCTTCTTTTATAAGTTTGCGGGTTAACGAAGGGCCCGCCTCAATTGCGGGCTCCAGCTGCAATTGCAGGTCTTGAGTATATGCACCTACAGACTGTACCAGCTCCAGATCCCGCTGCACCTGGTGCTTATGCATACAGCGAAGAGGTTCGGGGTCGGGGATCCAATGGGTTAGCAGGCGGTATGGATTTTCCCGGCAATAAGCCACCCGTATGGGAATGCCCGCCATATAGGCCAGCATGGCCGAGGGCAGCGGGTTCTGGCTGCTGACGGTAAAGATAACCGCCATATCAAACCCACCGGCGCTTAAACGCTCCGCGATCTCCGAAACAGCAGCTTCTGTTCCGCTGTGTTGCACCCAGGGAGCGTTAAAAAACAACACTTCATCCACCACCGGTATAAAGGAGGCAATGGCCCCGCCCTGCTCAGAGGTCAGCAATGTAATAGAAGCATTGAATGTTTCCTTTAATGCCCGCATGGCGGGTGTGCTCATCAGCACATCACCCATATTATCCGGGCGTATGCAGAGCACTTTCCGGATCGGTATCGGCAACCCCATATCAGGAACCGGTTTTGAGGGCTATGGATGGATTGATCTTATGGATCATACCGGTTGTAGAACGGCCCGGCATCAGGGGCAGGATCTGGACCCTGCCGCCTGCTGCTTCTACAAGCGAAGCCTCGGGCAGCTTTTCCACTGAATAATCGCCTCCCTTCACATAAATATCCGGGCGGATCCAGTCGATCAGTTCACTTGCCGTATCATCACCGGCATTGCCAAAGGGCACAATATGCGTTACACATTCCAATGCGGCCAGTACCGCCTTCCGGTCTGCAAGCGGGTTTACCGGGCGGTGTATCCCTTTCAGCCGCCGGACGCTTTCATCAAAATTAATGCCCACGATCAGCACATCGCCCAGGGCCCTTGCCTGGGAAAGATAGCTGATATGCCCCCGGTGCAGGATATCGAAACAACCATTGGTAAATACGATTTTCTTATCCATGGAACGGTATGCCGCAACCAGTGCGCGCACCTGTGTTTCTGTTGCAAGCTCCTTGGTACGCTGCGAAAAAAAGGCAGCCAGTTCAGATGCTGTACAACAGCAGGTACGGTCGGCCTGCATCATTCCTACGGCCGCCGCCGCAGATGCTATATCCAGGGCCTGCAGCTCGGAGGCCCCCGAAAGATGCGAGAGGGCAAATGCACTAAAAAATACATCGCCGGCTCCTACCACATTCACCTGCTCCTGCTTACAGGGCGGGCAATGACCGGTCAGTTCACCATCATGAAACACAAAGGCGCCATCTTTATCTACGGTCAGCGCCAGCACACGGGCCCTGGTCAGGGCATACAGGGGCCGGCCAAAACCAGGTACCTGCTCCATACGGTCATCACTTTTAAAGGGTTCTTTAAGCAGCTGCAGCGCCTCGCCGTAATTGGGTTTTGCAAAGTCCGGTTCCAGTTCGCGGAACCATTCGAGCCTTTTGGAATCAACAGCAATGTATCGGGGATGGGTGGCTTTCATTTGTTTTATAAGATCGATAACCGCCGGTGTTAACGTGCCCTTATCATAATCTGAAATAATGATCGCATCATGCCGGGGAATCTCCTGCATCAGCACGTCTTTAAGCCAATCAGCCGTATCTGCAGATACCGGGCCCGTGGTACCGGAATCAAAACGCGCCAGCAATTGCCGGCCGGCTACCACCCTTGTTTTTAAAAGCGTACTCCGGCCGGGATCTTTTAATACGTTTACATGTATATGCTGATCCTGCAGCATCTTTATGGCAATAGCGGCCTCAGCGTCTGCGCCGGCCACACTGCAATAGGTTACCCGGGCAGACAAACATGAAAAATTCAATGCTACATTGGCGCTTCCTCCCAGTGCATACTGGCGCGCCATCACTTCAACTATGGGTACAGGTCCTTCAGGACACAGGCGCTGTGTTTCTCCCTGTACATAATGATCCAGGATCAGGTCACCAATCACCAGGACTTTCCAATTTTTAAATTGTGCTACCATTTCATCAGGTAAACAGTTCATATGCTATACTTTTAAGAATAATTGATGTTGCTTCAAACAAATCGGGCACCATAAAATCCGGTGTGCGGTAGGGCCCCATTTTCCATTCCGTTTCCCCGCCATTGTCTATAAGTATCGTACGGCAGCCGGCGCGTTTACCGGCCTCCATATCATCCAGGATATCTCCGATCATCCAGGAATCTTTCAGGGAGATCCGTTCTGCAGCCGCAGCCTCCAGAAACATACCCGGCAGTGGTTTGCGGCAGTTACAGTTCCGGTTATAAGGCGCCACCGATCCGTCCGGATGATGCGGGCAATAAAAAACGCTGTCGAAGACCGCATCTGCGGCTTTCTCGATTGCGGTAACGGCCGTCCGGAATGCCGCTTCGGAGAAATAACCCAGGGCAATGCCCGGCTGATTGGTTACCAGTATGATCTTAAACCCGCACGCTCTTACCAGCCTGCAAAAAAATGCGGCGCCTTTGTTTAGTTCAATGCGATCCGGATCTACATTGTACGGAACGTTTTTTATAAAGCATCCGTCCTTGTCTATAAATATTGCGCGGTCCATAAATACATGCATTCGTTGTCAGGCTCAAACCACTTTTTCCATTCCCATATTGGCATCCGCGGTAATCTCCTGATAAACCGTGTCCATTTTCCGGGCGATTCGTTGCCAGGTAAATAATGTTTGTACTCTTTCCAGTCCTTTGCTTCCCATTGCTGTTAAACAGCCGGGCGCTTCACAAAGGCCCAGTACAGCCTCTGCAAGGGCATGAGGATTTTCCGGCGGTACCAACGCTCCGGTTTCGCCTTCCTTCACGCTATAAGTAATACCGCCCACACGCGAACCGATCACCGGTGTTTGGCAGGCCATGGCTTCCAGCGGTGTAATGCCAAAGGGTTCGTACCACGGAGTGGTTACAAAAATATCCGCCGCCGAATAATAGTACTTCAGCTCCTGTTGCTCTTTCTGTCCTTCAAAACGGACCTTCCCCGCAACCCCCAGTTCCCTGCAAACATGTTTCAGCCGTTCCAGTTCGGTATTCCTTTCCATATCTTTCAGGTTCCCCCCAACAATCAGCAGTTGTGCATCCAGGTTGCGGTTACACAGCACTGCAAGTGCGCGGATCACATTCTCAATACCTTTCCGGGGCACGATCCTTCCCAGTTGCAAAAGCGTACAGGCCGCATCCGGTATATTGAGCCGCTGCCGGGCGATCTCCTTTGAAATGCGGTAAAATTCGGCAGTATTAACTCCGCAGGGCACCACCACGATCTTTTCCGACGGTGCATGATAATGCCGCACGAGGTCTTCCCGGTCCTGCGGGCACTCGGCAATGATGCGGTCCGCCAACCGGATGGCATCCTGTTCGATCCGGATACGCTCGGCCGGAAAGCGGTCGTTGCTTCCCTGGTGCAGCCGGCGTACATGTCCCAGTGCATGAAATGTAACCACAAAGGGAATTCCCAAAATCGTTTTTACTTCCATTGCCACCCGGGCCGACATAAAGAAATTGGCATGGATCAATTCATAATTCAATCCCTGCTGCAGGATAAAATCTACCAGGTGACGCCGGAAATCGGTCATGTACGGTAACAGCTGCTCCTTTTCCACATACTGCTTGGGACCCGCGGGAATATGCACCACCCGTATGCGGTCATTGCAACGAACCACCTGGGGCATATAGGCGTGCTCCCAGCGTGTAAACACATCAACCCAATACCCCAGCTTCGCCAGCTCGCGGGTCAATTCCATTACATACACATTCTGACCACCAGAATCCGTACTACCCGGCATCGCCAATGGAGATGCATGTTCGCTTATAAATGCGATTCTTTTTTCCATAATTCAAAATTTAACCTTGTAAAAAAGGAGACTTTAATGTGCGTTTTTTTAAGAGGACTGTTTCAAATACTTCCATCCACCGGCTGATAAATGTATTGATATCAAAGAGCCGGCGGGCGGTCTCCTGTCCCGCAGCCCCGATCCTTTTTGCCAATACCGGGTCATCCAGGAGATCGATCATTTTTTCTTTCAGGTATTCCGGATCCGTATGAATAAAACCGTTCTTTCCATTTTCAATTACCGTAACCAATTCTGTAGTGGCCAATCCTACCACCGGTACCCCGTGCATCATGGCCTCGCAAACGGCCAGCGCCAGGCTGGTATGCCGTACGGGATGAAAGAGGAAGCGGTAATAACTCCGGAACAACGGAAGCTGGGGATGTAATACCTCACCGATTCCATCTTTACCATTGCCCATACCCGCCAGATCGATCGGGATGGCCTTTTTCATTTCCTTATAAAGATCCCATCCCAGGGTGCGCCCCCGCTGTTCCAGTTGATTGATCACTACCAGTCCTTTTTGAAGCGTGCCTTTATACGGCACTTCATAGTCGGTAACACCATGCGGGATTACTGTTGTAGGCGTTTGATGATTATCCCACATCAGGCGGTTAAAATGCGTTACATGCACCAGCAATACATCCGGATCGTCTACCCAATGCCGGGTGTTTACGGCCGGTCCGTGCGGTGTATTGTGCTCCAGGAAAATGCGGGGCAGCTTCCGCTGGGCTGCAGTAAGTATTTCATACTGGTCTTTCATGTAGTTGCGGGCAGACTGGTATAATACCAGATCAAATTCCATATCTTTTACAGCTTCGGCCGGCACCTCCTTTACCTGTGCACCAAACGGGAATGTTGTTCCCCTGCCATAATACCCCTCTCCGCCGTCCTGCTTAACGGGGATGAAAATTTCAAAGGGTCCTTGTGACAAGTAGAAAAGATAACTGCCGTGTACATGCCAGGTAAAAATCCGGAACCGGTCTTCTTTTGCGATCATAGGAAACACTTTCCCTTAAGTGTTCAAACATGAAGCCATTTCATTGCAGCCACTGGAATTGCCGGATATACAATTGAATGTTGCTTTTTCTGCCCATCTGCCCAAATGAATGGTCATTTTTTTCCTCGGATAAATTAAGAAAAATGAGTGCATTAAAAGGGTCTCCGGAACGGGTGCACCTGCGCCCCATCCTGCTGGCCTGCATTAAGGCAGCATTTTTGAGGCAGCTCCGTATAAAGTATTTATTATGCCCGTAGCAGCTGTAAAAACCACCCGCAAGAAAAGAACACCCGTTAAGAGCCGGCAGGATTATGATGCGTTTAAAGAATTTGGCGGCCGGGTTTATACCGGCATGCAGGTAGGCCGGAGTCATAAATGGCATTATGATAAAGGCATCTGGCAGGAACGCAAAGCGACACCCGATCAATGGGATCTTACCTATTCCGTTACCAAGCGGCGTGCAGGCAAAGCGCCCGAAGGCTCCGGTGTGCCGGTTGGTACCGGGTATCACTGGTTTATTTTATCGCACCAGTTTGTTCATAAACTCAATGCCAACGATTACAGCACAGCGATGACGGGTATTAAGTTCAAGATTGCACATAAACGGGCCGATAAAAATAAATGGAATATCTCTGAAGCAGCCAAACGCAAGTTGCTGATAAAAATGCTGAAGGCATTTATTACCAGCCTGGAAAACGAGCCGGAAAAAACGGAAGTGATCCCGCTGGATTTTGTATTCCAGTCAAAAAAATACCAGGGAAGAGCCGTACCCCTGCTAACCACCTGTTCCAACGGCATCTGCAGGGATCTGGACATTACCTTAAATGATCAGCATTTCGGCATCATCCGTTGTACAAAGAACGGCTGGCGGATGACGGATGTAAAACCGCAGAAGCTGGTAAATACCATTGGCGAACAGATCGCACTTTGGTATGAATAATATGGGGGTTAACTTATTGATGCGTGCATTTTTTCCGCAGCTTTTACGTAGATCGGTTTAGCTGCGCACCTATCCGTGGGATGTTTTCCCGAAAATTTCTTAAAAGCCTTCATAAAAAAAACAGCATACCGCACAATATTATTGCACTTCCTGTGCCCCGGTTCCGGCAGCCGTCTCCGGATTTGAGTGAACAGCCGCTGACGCTGTATCCTGCCGGTTTTTGCGATCATCTATTTTACCGGACAGGCGCTGATAATACCGGTGCAATACCTCCAGTTCATCTTCCGTCAGGTCCTCGATATCAACCATCCGGTTGCTGGCTTCCTTACTGGCAGCAATCAACTCATCCAGCTTCAGTTGGATAGCCCTGGAATCTTTATTCTGGGTTTTCTGGATCAGAAATACCATCAGGAAGGTAATAATGGTAGTACCGGTATTAATGACCAGCTGCCAGGTATCCGAGTAATTAAAAACCGGACCCAGCACCAGCCAGATCAATACCAACGCAAAGGCGGCGCCAAACGCAACAAAACTCCCGGCCCAATAGGTGATACGGGCTGCAAGCCGTTCAAAAAAATTGACTTTCTTTTTATCCATGATCTTTTAATTTTAGATTTTATATAAGTAGTAGCTGTGTTGAACAATGCAAAAGCCCCTTAATAACCTGCGGGAATGCCATAGCTGATACAGGCAAATCCCGGCATAATTTCATCCAGGATCCTTTTTGCCGTATAGGAAATGGTTTGCAGGATGATCGCTTCCGGCGATCCTTGAAATTCCATACGCTCGGAAAAGATCCGGGTCCCGGCCTTCATTCCATAAATAAACATGGTACCAACCGGTTTTTCCGGTGTTTCGCTTCCGCCCGGAGCCGTGAGCCCCGTAATGCCCACATGAATGTCGGCAGGGATCAGTGGTATTAATCCCTTTGTAATCGCTTCCGTTACTTCGGCAGACTCCGGGGTATACTTTTTTACCAGTTCGGGCGACACCTTCAATACCCGTTCTTTCAAAGATGCATCATAGCACACAAATCCTCCTTTCAAAAAATTGCCGGCGTCCGGCAATAAGGCAAATTCAGCGGTTAGCCGGCCGGCAGTAGCACTTTCCACAAATGCGATCGTAAGCTGCTGCTCCATGAGCCGCTTCCCGCATTCCATAAGATATTGTTTCATCATAGAATAAAAAGTTTAAATCCAAAGCATCATCCGGTATGACCGCGCATCAACCTGATGGCAAATCCGGAAAGACCATTTTTCACAGCAAACATCCGCAGCAACCGTATGCAAATACCGGTCCTGAAATACCGTTCAGGAACATTACACCGGTTCGTTGCGCTGAATGCGACGCTCTATTTACCGGATGCTTACACAGATCATGAAAGCTGCAGTAAGCAGGATCGCCGGAACTACCATTTACCGGATACGCTTCGGCTTGCATTGGGAAAAACGAACACAGTAATGTAGAAATAATTCCCCAGCCCATTGAATGTGCATGGTTTTTGATGCGTTAGGATGCAGACATCCCCGGGGAAACGGACCGCGCTGTCAGAAAGACCGGCAATCCATCGGGTATGCCGGATCAATACCGAGTATTAAACCTTATTACATATGAAAGCAATATGGACCGGCGCCATTGGTTTTGGCCTTGTAAACATCCCTGTAAAAATGTATGCGGCTACAGAAGAGAGCAGTCTTGACCTTGACATGCTGGACAAAAAGGACCTCAGCAATATCCGTTTTAAAAGAGTAAATGAACATACGGGGAAGGAAGTCGAGTGGGAAAATATCGTAAAGGCTTATGACTATGAAGGAAAATACATTGTGCTGGACAAAGCCGATTTTGAAAAAGCAATGCCGGAAAAAACAAAATTGCTGACGATCGATCAGTTTGTAAAAGCGGAAGAAATTGACAGCATTCTTTATGAAGCTCCCTATTACCTGGAGCCACAGAAAGGCGGGGAGGCCGCGTACGGACTTTTAACGGAGGCTTTAAAGAAAACCGGGATGGCCGGCGTAGGCACGTTTGTATTACGCAATAAGGAAGCATTGGGCGTGCTGCGCTTTTATGAAGACCTGCTGCTTTTTCAGCGCATCCGGTATGCGCAGGAAGTAAGAGACGCTAAGGACCTGAATATTCCCAAGCGGGCAATTAAACCCTCCGAGCTTAAAATGGCTACGGCGCTGATCAGCCAGTTGTCGCAATCATTCGATATCAGCGCTTATAAGGACCATTATACCGATGAGCTTCTTAAGATCATCCGGTCTAAGGCTAAAGGCAAGAAGATTACCCGGCCAAAAATGAAGGTGGTCTACAACAAATCCAAAGATCTTATGGAACAATTAAAAGCCAGCCTTGCAACTTCCAAAAAAAAGAAGGCCTCATAAATATGTTCATCCGTAACGATAAGATTATTCATCGTGGCTACATTAAAAAAATACCAGGAGAAACGGAACTTTAAAGAAACCCCCGAACCCAGGGGTAAAAAAACTGCATCCGGAAAACAGGCGCTGCATTTTGTTATACAGCGGCATGCGGCTTCCCGCCTGCACTACGACTTCCGGCTTGAAATGGACGGCGTACTTAAAAGCTGGGCCGTACCCAAGGGGCCTTCGCTCAATCCCGCAGATAAACGGCTGGCCATGATGGTAGAAGATCACCCTTACGACTATCAGTTCTTTGAAGGTTCCATACCCAAAGGTCATTATGGTGCGGGAGAAGTGGAGATCTGGGATAAAGGCACCTATGAACCGCTCGAAAAGCAACCGCGCAAAAAAGAAGAAACAGTCTTATTGCAGGCCTTAGAAGAAGGCTCATTAAAATTCATCCTTCACGGGCAAAAATTAAAAGGTGAATTTGCCCTGGTGCGGATGAAGCATACCGCGGAGGGTAACGCCTGGCTCCTGTTAAAACATAAGGATGCCTACGCGGTTACCAAACCTTATAATGCCGAAGAGCACGTAAAAAAAAAATCGAAAGTAACCGCCGCTATACAGGAAAAAAAAATCAAAAAGACGAAAGCCGCAACCGGTAAGTCGTTGTCCGCAACCGGCTCCGGGCGGAAATATACCCATTTTATAAAACCCATGCTGGCGACCCTCTCCTCCCTTCCGTTTACCGATAAAGACTGGATCTTTGAAATAAAATGGGATGGATACCGGGCCATTGCTGAAACCGGAAAGCACTTCCGCTTCTATTCGAGGAACGGGCTTAATTTTTCTGCAAAGTATCCCGTTCTGGCAGAGGCGTTGCAGCAGCAGGAGCATGAGATGGTAATAGACGGTGAGATTGTGGCTTACAACGACGCCGGGTTTCCCGATTTTCAAACCCTTCAATACTATGGAGAGCACCCCGATGTTCCGATCATCTATCATGCATTTGATTTGCTGTACCTGAACGGGCGTCGCACCGAGGAACTACCGCTGTTGCAGCGGAAAGAACTGTTGCAACAGGCGCTGGTGGAAAATGATTGGGTACGCTATTGCGATCATATAGTAAAAGAGGGCGACCGCTTCTTTAAAGAGATCCAAAAGAAAAATCTTGAAGGCATGATCGCCAAACGGTCAGACAGTCATTATACCGAAGGAAGAAGAAGTGCGGCCTGGCTTAAGATCAAACACCATCACACCGAAGAAGTGGTCATTGCCGGATATACGGAGCCCCGGGGATCCCGCAAGAAATTTGGCGCATTGATTCTGGGAAGATACCAGGATGGTAAACTGGTATATGCGGGCCATACCGGAACCGGTTTTAATGCCTCCTCACTAAAGGCGCTCTTCGAAAAAATGCAACCGCTTGTGGTGTCGAAATCCCCCTTTGAAAAGCCTCCAAGAACCAATATGCCCGCCGTATGGGTACGCCCCAGGCTGGTTTGTAATATCAAGTTTTCCGAACTGACCAAGGATCATATCTTCCGGCAACCCGTTTTCATGGGACTCCGGGAAGACAAAGCGGCAACGGAGGTCATCATTCCCGAAAATGAACAGATTATGACGGATAAAACAACGGCTAAAAAGAAGGCATCTTCCAAAGCCGCTGCCCCGCAGGAAAAGGAAGCCCTGATAAAAGCCGATGGCAAACAGGTAAAGCTTTCCAATCCGCAAAAGGTATATTGGCCGGAAGAAGGCTATACCAAGCGCGACCTGGTCGATTATTATAACCAGGTAGCCCCCTTCATACTTCCCTATCTTAAAGATCGCCCCGAAAGCCTGAACCGCTTTCCGGATGGCATTACCGGGGAAAGCTTTTATCAAAAAGATGCGGGAGCCATTGTGCCGGACTGGATTGCCACCGCTCCCATCTATTCAGAAAGCAATCATAAAGAGATCGATTACGTGGTATGTAATAACCGGGCATCCATGCTTTATCTTGCCAACCTGGGTTGTATTGAACTAAACCCCTGGAACAGCACCACCAAAAAGCCAGATGCCCCTACCTATATGATCATGGATATAGATCCTTCCGAAAAAAACACTTTTGAACAGGTAATTGAAGCCACACTTGCCGTGAAACAGGTACTGGATGACTGCGGGGCGGTTTCTTTTTGTAAGACGTCCGGTTCTACCGGTTTACACGTGTATATTCCAATGGGGAATAAATACAGCTATGAACAGGTAAAAGATTTCGCACACCTTATTGCCATGCAGGTGGTAGAACGGCTGCCGGAAACCACCACCCTGGAACGGAACCTGAAGAAAAGAGGCAATAAAAAAATATACATCGATTACCTGCAAAACCGGAGGGGACAAACCATTGCCTGTGCATACAGTGTAAGACCCCGGCCCGGGGCCACGGTATCGACCCCTTTAGACTGGAAAGAGGTAACACCCGGGCTCGACCCACGCCGGTTCACCATAAGAAGCATACATAAACGGCTTGAGCAAACCGGTGATCTGTTCCGGCCCGTGCTTGGCAAAGGCATCAACATGCTGCAATGCATTAAAAAGCTTTCCGGTTAAAAGCAGGCAGGCATTTTTAATTTTGGCGCAATACTTGAAAACTTTAAAATGGAGCTATTCCCTCTCACCATTTTAAACAAACGCCATGCACAATACACGAAACAAGATCCGGGAAATGGAAGCGCTGAACGACCTCATACAGATCCATACAGACAAGATTGAAATGTATGAAAAATGCAAGCAGTACTGTGCCGGTTGTTACCTGGCCGAATTTGTGGAAGACATGGTGCAGCAGGGGCATTATTGTATATGGCTGATGAACGCATACCTGCGTAACACCAACGCCGGCCAGCCCGACTTTGTTAACCGCGGCGTTTACCACACCTGGCTTGATCTCCGGGCGCTGTACGCGCTTCACAAAACAACCGGCCTGCTTGCTGCGTTTGAATTTAATGAAGATGCCACCATCCGGGCATATGAAATTGTGCTTGCAGAACTGGCGCCCGGTCATGAATTAAAACAGCTCCTGCAGCATCAAAAACAAATACTCATCAATAATCAACGCCATATACGGCTCATACAGGAGCCGCCGGAACAATGCCTGTATCCGTAACCGGCGTTCATCGGCATGGAAAAAATAATGCTCAGGGATTCTTCTGGGGCGGATTAAAAAGCAACACAATAACCCCAAAGAACAGTACAAAAAAAAGCACCCTGCAAACCGTTGCCAACTCCGGGTCTACCAGCCTCCCAAATGCGGGAACGGCCATCAGAAAAGCACTCAATAAAAAAAACACCGCTAAACGTTGCATAAAAAAACAAAAGAAGGACCGCACCTTGCGGTCCTGTTATAAAATGAAACGACTATCAAAACAGCCACTCTTCTACACGTATTGCTGTTTCGCCGCAACAGAACATGCACCGGAGTGCTATTCCAAAAGACCGGCCACCTGTTTTGCCTGCTGCAGGTGCGCCTCCAGCACGGGCAATTCCCGGTTGGCCCATTGCACCAGGTTCTGATCGGCGCCGCTGCCCGCATAGTGCCGGAATGCAGCAACATCTTCCTGGTGGTCTTCTACCATCAGCTGTATATACGCCTTATCAAAAGCATCACCTTTCAAACCCAGGAACCGGTTGTATTTCTTTTTCATTCCATCACTCAGTGAATCCGGCAGCACCATGTTTTTTTGAGTTGCCAGCGCCTTCAATTCGTTACCAGCCGCCGTATGGTCTTTTATCATCATACGGCCGAATGCTTTCACTTCTTTCCGACGGCCATGCTGCAGCGCCAGCTGTCCTAACTTTACCTCCATCAGGCCTCCGTCCGCAGCGGTTACCGCAAAATCGGCATCCTTTTCCAATGTAGCTACAGAAGGATTGGCCGTGTCGCTTTTATTGAATCTGGCGGTATTTGAATCTTCCGCCGCTTTTTTACTATCGGATACGGTACTACAAGCCGGAGCGATAACACTTATTACTACCATTAACGCCGCCAGAAGAAAAAAAATAATCGGTTTCATAGCTTTATCTTTTAATCATTGTTGTCCCACGACCGGGTCATTCTCAAACAGGCGGCAACATGCCTTTTATTCCGCGCCTGCACCCCGGTCTGGCCGTCTTCGAACCAGTGAGCGATACCAGCCGGCAATCCGTCCTTTCATCCCTCGGGCACCGGAGCCTTCCGCTGCCGCCTTCAGAACGCCCGGCGTTTCAACGCCGCTGTTTACACGGGCAGCCTGCGTGGCAGCTTCCGGGTCCGGCCGCATTGCTGTTGTTTTAAAAAAATACCATTTCCTCATCGTTGCGCATTTTAGATGTTGAATGCATTGTTAACCGTTGATGATCTCTCCTCCATTGGGATGCAATACCTGCCCGGTCATAAAACTGGCGTCTTCACTGGCCAGAAACACATAACAAGGCGCAATTTCATTGGGCTCGCCTGCCCGTTCCATCGGTACATCACTGCCAAAAGAAGCCACCTTCTCCTTGTCAAACGAGGCAACGATCAAAGGCGTCCATACCGGCCCGGGAGCTACGGCATTTACGCGGATTCCTTTTTTAACCAGGTTGCCGGCAAGGCTTCTTGTAAAACCCACAATGGCGCCCTTGGTAGCTGCATAATCCATAAGCGAGGGACTGCCCCTGTAAGCCGTTACAGATGTCGTATTTACAATAGCAGCTCCTTTTTTCAAATAACCTACTGCATATTTGGTCATCCAGAAATAAGAAAAGAAATTGGTATAAAAAGTTTGCAGTAATTGTTCGGTGCTGATGTCTTCAATGGAAGCCTGCTCCCACTGTGTGCCGGCATTATTTACCAGGATATCGAGCCCGCCAAATAATGCTACGGTTTCTTCCACGGCTTTCTGGCATGCGGCTTCCTCACTGAGATCCGCTTTAATCAGTTTGCAGGTGCCTCCGATGTCCGTAATTTGATTTCTTGTGTAAACGGCATCCTCATCTTCGCCCAGGTAAACAATCGCCACACGGGCACCTTCTTTTGCAAACAGGATAGCAACGGCCCGCCCGATTCCGCTGTCGCCCCCGGTAATCAAGGCCGTTTTACCCGCCAGTTTTCCGCCTTCATATTGTTTGGGTTCACTCTGCGGCCGGGGCTGCATTTCATTTTCAATACCGGGCTTTGCCTGTACCTGGCCCGGACGTAATTTTTCTTCCTTTTTGTTTTCCATAATGTCGTTTTTTTTATCAGTAAAGAAGGGTCTCAAAAACCGGGGCAACCATGAAGGCCAGTTGCCGTAGGTTCATCTGCAGCCTGTTCCCCGGTTGGTAGTCCGAGTGATTTACAATGCCCGTTTAACACAATCCCGTTTTTATCCGCCCACTCTTATAGTGGCTTTTGAGACGCCTTCGGTGCAGGGAAGAGCCGCTTAGCTGCGTCCCCGGGATCTTCCGCCACCTCCATTATTGCCGCTATGAGATGCCTGCCCGCCCTTTTTTGCAATACGGGTGCGCTGTTGCTTGCTCATAGCTGCAAATCCTCTTTTAGAGGATCCTCCGGAAGACGACCTGCTTTCGCTTCCACCCGAACTCCGGCTTTTTCCATTGCCTGAAGATGTACTGCTGCTTTTGCGGGTGCCTTCGCTGCCGCCCGATTGAGCACGCCCCCGGCGGCTGCCGGCCCGCTCTGATGTATCGGCACCTTCTTCCATTTCATCTTCCTCATCTTCCTGCCCCTCTTCTTCATCCCCTTCATGACCACCGCTGACTTCATAGTCATCGTACTCATCTTCGTAGTCCGAAAAGTCATCATCGTATTCATCCTCATCGTTTGCATCTTCAAACCCGTGTTTATACCCCAATTTGTAGATCTCTTCAAAAACGGAACTATCCGGATGGTGGCTCTTTGTACTCCGTGCACCTTGCTTTGCTTTCATAATACTTTGTTTTTAGGTTTAACAATAGATCTCAACACTTCAATCAAACAAAACAATCCCTGCGCCAATACCCTTTGCCGGATCTTATACCCCGCACTAAAGAACCTGCCCCCTCTCTCTGCATGGAAGATGCAGCGAAAGCAAGATGCCCGGAATGTACGGAGCACGTGGGTCTTAGGAACAGCACCGCAGTTCCTCTGCATATGCAGGCAGATCCGCAAAAATTCTTTTTGTGAAATTATTCCGGGCAAACACGCGGGGCAACTACATTTCAGGCCGGAAAATATCGCAACACTCTATGAGGAAAAACTGCCTCAACGATCATAAGGAGCCAAACGCACTGCCATTACGGGAATTGCAATCTGGTGGCAGATAGCACTATCACCTGCCGGTGGTGCCTGTTGTTCCTTCCGCCTGAGGGAACTATGCCGGGAATACACCTGTTACAACATTGGAAGAAGTCTTCCTGTTATTTTACAGGAAGTGTAGCGCAACACCCCCGCTATTGGAGAACGGAGCCACCGGCGGATCGTTACCGGTTCGTTACGCGCATCTGATTTATATCAAACCGGTCATTCGAAAACGAAACGGAAAAATGTTTAACATAGCTTGCAAAAACATCCATATCCAGTATCCCCTTAAATTTTTTAACCGGCAACGCAGCTCCGTTTTGCGGTTTTTCTCCGGCGGCATGTGCATATAAGACAATAGTAAGATGCTCTTTCCCAAAAGCAACTTTAATGGACACCGGCACAAAACGCCGGGGATTGTAATTGGGAAATACTGCCGACAAAAATGCTTCCTGTCCGCTTTTTAAATCAAGTGCCGCATAACCAACCAGGTCATGTTCCCTGGATTCAAAAGGTTGTTCCTTCATGTACGTTCTTTATCGTTAAATAATCAACTGTCTATTTTTAATACCCGGTAACCGGCAGCGCCACCCTTAGCCGCGCTGTAAGACCAGGCCTGCATTCAGCATTAAACGCTTTAAAAAATAATCCGCCATTGCAATCCGGACCTTTTTCTTCTCACCCGCAGAAGAGCTCGTGGGGATATTTATTCCCTTTGTGGGGATTTTTTTCTACATATATTTCTATGTCCGTAACCGGCGGTTCAGCATTTTGCTCTATATTAAAGTAATTGAACGCCATTACTGTATGATTTTTTACGCATACCTCTACATAAAAATCGAAAACCTGGTAACGGGTACAAAGGACTTCTTCTGCTTCCCATCTTTCGGAAACGAACCGGGCGTTCCATAAAATACGAAGCTGTTCTGCTTCGCTTGCCTGAAGAAATTGATTGAGTGTCATAAGGCTGTTTTGTTTGTTTAGATGAGCATAAAAAAAGCCGATACCGCTACCGGTCTGTCAGCCGGCCATAAAACCAGGGGACCTGTGCCTGCTTCTTTTGTACAAAAGCCCTGCCAGCGTGCCGGCTGTTATCAGAATACCCAGACCAATCTTCAGATACTGACTCAATTTCATCTTTATATGCGGCGCCTGTTTTTGTATATCACTTACCTTCTTTACAAACCGGGTAATCCGCGCCTCCGCATATGGTCCATAGGCATCCAGCAACGTACCTTTGATCCCGTCCTGTGTCCGCATCAGGTATAAAATAGCATTATCAGCCGGATCACTTTCTCCCTCAAAGCGGTAGAAATTTTTTATCGTTACCTCTTCAGGTGCATATATCTTTCCTGCGCCGTTATAGGAAAGCCCTTCCTCCGTAATGAAGAAGTCGTGCGTATAACCTGTTTTAACCGCATTCCGGATACATTCGCTGATGGTATTCATTTCCTCGGAGGATGTTTCTCTTTTCATGATGCTGTCATTTACTTCTGCCGTTGCAAAAATGCTGCCGTATGTAGCCTGCGGATCCGGGATATCCTTTATTGAAACGGCGCGTTTATTGCAACAGTTACAGCCGGGTCTACAGCAGTAGTCTAACGACGTCTTAAGAAAAGGCGTCGTCACTACGCACACCGCCCAATCATTAAACAACAGGTAATGATACGTAAACTTAAATCGGGAAAATACCGGTTGTACTCGAGGAAACCGGATCCCAAAACAAACCGGCGCCGGAACCTGGGTACCTTTGATACGTTGGAAGCGGCAAAAAACCACGAACGGGAGATCCAGTACTTTAAACGGCACTCCTGAAACGTACTTAGCGGGTTTCTTTGTAATGGTGATAAACGTAACACTGCACCTGGGCATCATACGGTCAGCAGCAGCACCGGTATACCCTGATCCGGCAAACAACCGTCTTTATGAATAGAGACAGGCAGGCGCTTTTAAATCACCGCATAAATCCGGATATCCGGATGCTGTTGGAGGTAAGGCTTCAATGCCGGCACCACATCGTTATTAAAAAGGTGACTTAACAGGTATTCCTGTGCCGCATTATAGGTTTCAAATCCATGCAGTACCTGCACGCCCGTTTCATGCGCCAGCAGGTCTTTGGATTATCTGGGTATCCAACCTATGTCGTAAGCAACTTATTTCAGATCTATGGTGTATAGACCTGGCTCCCAGGAGGGTGATTACTGCTTCACAGCAACTATTTCATCGTACAGTGTTTCATTTTTATGATGTTCTTTTTGATTTTTGACATAGCGGCTTATGATATTGGAGCTCATGCATGCCCTGCACATAATACCATCACGCTATGCTTCTACTACCTTTTTAAGCCCTTCCAGCATAACCTTCCAGTTCTTCTCCGATTCCATCCGGCTTTTTTCAGTTTCGTTTTTGTCCTGCTCAAGAGTTATACGTGTTTGACCGTCTTCCCTGTCAAGCACCACTGTTACCGTATGATAGTTGTCCGGAATATCCGCTTTGCCCGATAATGGGCTGAAATGACTATATACCAATCGTTCCTCCGGAACAATCTCAATTATTACGCCCTTGTCCTCGTACTTTTTACCGTTGATTTCACCCGCCCAGGAAATCGCACTTCCTTTTGTCCAGTTGGAGGTTACCGTTGCTCCGAACATATACTTTTTAATTAAATCCGGGTTAACCAATGCATCCCATACTTTTGCTGCAGGCGCGTTTACTATTATTTCCGATACTGCTATTAAATTTTCTGTAGGCATATCATATGATTTAATGCATCCGGGCATCCTTTTATAAAAGAAGATACCGCTATGTTTTAGAACCTGTATAGGAGTAAAAACAAAAACCAGACCTAACGGTACCTTAAAGCAAAACAGCTAGGGTTTTAAAAAGAGATGGATCCTGACCGGTCTGTTACTGTATCATTAGCAGGAGTATCTCCTGCTAAAATTCCCGGGGGGATGACGGATAGAACGGGCTTGGCTTATTTCCCGCGGAGGTCGTGTTCATTTTCAGGCAGTACAGGTTTGCATTCACTGTTTATGACTTGTTTCGCCAACCACGGAGCAACACCTGTTTAGCGGTCTGCCTCCTGCTTTACCGGAGCTGGTGTTGATGAGGCCAGGGGCGGCCTTTGCCGGTTTCACAATATTCCTTCAGACTGCGCAGGAACTGCGCCCAGGTATAGCTGCATTCCGCAAACATTAATGAATACGACTTCCATTCCGCGTGCCGGAATATCAATAAGGTTGCAGCGCCTGTATCTTCCTGCTGTTCCACCTGCCCTCCGATCTCAGGGTACTTGTTCCCCAGCAGCTGCAGGTTACCGGTATAAAGTGTAAAGGAAAGCTGTGTACCGATCCATTCTTCGGCACCGGCTACGCAAACCCAGCAAACCTCCTCCGGCGGCTTAAGCAGCGTAATTTTCATTTCTTTAAAATACCCGCCACCAAAGGGAAAGCGCGCAATGTTTTCCGGTTCCGGGCTTATGGTGGCATAAGGTGTCCACCAGGCGGATAAACCTTCCTGGCTGGTAACAGCGTCGTATACCGTTCCGGCGGACGCTCCGATAAGTACGGCCTGATGAATAGCTGGCATGGTCATTTTTTAAAACAAGGACTTCACTGAGATTGAACGGGAATCAGCCGGCCTTGTCATGTATAATCCTGAATTCGTTTCTTTACCATTTCGCACGCGTCACACAATTTTAATAAAAGAATTGTTTCGAGACAATAAGGCCATTCCTGCGTTATTTAAAATGATCCTGCTACTGCCGCCGATCTCCAGTTTTCAACAAAGGCCGCATCATACCCCGCTTCTTGTTTGGGAATGGGTTGCCCTTTTCCGGTAACGATCCGGTTATAGAGGCTTTGGCCGATCAGCTCGTCCCAGGCAGCCTTGCAGGTATCATAGCATTCACAGGCTTTTACCAATCCATGATGCGTAAAGACCAGCTGCGTTTTGCCTCCTTTCTGCCGGATCTCAAAAACGATTTTTGTTCCCCTTAATTCAGCCGCGTCCTGTGTAAAATTGAAAAAATTATCTTTTACAAACCATACGATTTTATCATAAGGCCGCTGCTGTACAATTTTCAGTTTCATTAAATGCGCATCGTTGTGGTGGTAAAACAATTCGGCACCGGGCTTCCCCTGTTGCCCCTGTATATTCTCAGACCACCAGCCACTGATATCATTGATCGCATCAAACACAGCTTGCGGGCATGCATCCACTGTTATGGCCTTTGTATAAGAATCCTCGTCCCTGGAAATATCAGCCCCCCTGCCCGTTTCGATCAGTTGTTTTAAACTACTGGTGTCCGGTAAAAATATGTATGTAATAAAAAAAGGGAGGCCGAAGCCTCC
>JAGIAT010000022.1 GCA_017744715.1 Niabella sp.
CCTTTGCAGGAGCCTGCGCATAAGGGAAAATGGTATTGGAAGCCCCCAGCAGGTAACTGTTGTGCAGCTCGTCAAATGCCTTAAAACCCGCAGTATTAGAGATATTAACATTATTATACGGATCGTCTACCCAGCTGTAATCGTCGTAAAAGGTTTGCGTGAGCGGCGTGGTGAAACTCAGGCTATTCGCGTCAGGGTACTGTATGTCCGCATTGGTATCCCCGGTCTTGCTCATTGCCGCATTCCAGTGGGTAGCAGGTGTGTTATTTGCAGATAGCAAGCCCGTTTTTACCGGGCGGTTCAGATTATCATACTGGGTGTAGAGCCAGTATCCATAAGAGCTTGTTCCCCGCTGGTTACCATCCTGCGTCATCACCAGCCGGTCCCGCACATCGTATACCATTACCACTTCCGCCGCACCCGATACTTTTTTTACCACCATCCGGCTCCGGTCGTCATATTCATAACGAAAACACTGCTCCGACAAAAGGTTGCTCGTCAGTTGCCAACCATTACCCGCCAATGCTTTTACCCCCTCCGGCTGGATCACACATCTTAACCGGTTCAGGTCATCATAGATATAGTACGTACAGATCCAGCCATCATGCCCGCTGCCGACCCCACCATCTTTGGCAGCCGTAAGCTGTACTTTTTTTAATATAACCTGCCCCGCCTTGTCTTTAAACTCGACCACCTGCTTCTGGTGCTCGTCCTCCGTTACGTTCTTATACAGCTCCCCCGCCGGGTAAACACCGCTGGCAGTATAGTCGCTGGCAACAGGAACGGCAGGCGCTACATGGTTTACCGTCCAGATCCTTACCGCATCCGTGGCCGTATTGACCCGGTAATCTGTTTTAATGCTTCTATGTACACTCTGTGTAGCTGTACCCGCCCAGTTCTTTCCCGGTGCAAATTGTTCCATCACCCGGTTTAAGGGTGATGCCTCAAATACCGTTTGACTGTAATAATTATCCTCTCCCTGGCTGCCGTACTTCGCCCCGCTGGCCCCCAGCAGTTCGCTGAACGGATCGGTCTTTAACAACCCATCCGACGAGGTGGAAGCATACGGTGAAAATTGATATTGCTCTCGCCCAAACGCATCATACAATACCGGGGTTACCTGGTCTTTGGCACCCGCCGCATCAGTGGCCACATTATTGACATCCGTAGTTACCATTGACCCCTTCTTCACCACCGTCTGCAGCGGGCGGCCCAGACCATCAAAATACCGGGTAGCCTCCTTTACTTCTGTGAGCCCTTTACCGGGCAGCCCGGACGCATCCGCTGTTGGCGCCGTCGGCGTCCAGGTACGGATATAGTTGACCGGTGTACCCATACTATATGGACTCGTTACCGGCTTTTGACCATACATACTGAAGGATAAACCTGCAGTCATTACCCCTAACAACAGGGCCGCTTTATGGATCAGTTGCATATATTACAATTTGCAGTCAGGTTATTGATTAAATTGAAGCCCCGTAAATGTTTGAGTGGTACCCGCCGGCAGGTTCGCGTTGGGGTAGCTCAGGTAGATATCACCGTTCTTATAAAAATAAAGTACCCAATTCTTCCCATTCACCTCAATCATAATACTTTTAAACGTAGTTGTTGGACGACAACAGCTATAGGTTCCTATTTTCTTCGTATCGCCTGCTGTAAACTGGGCACTATTGGTAATGGTCAGATCCATCGTGGTGACTCCGCCGGAGCAGTTCATCCCTCCACTTAGCGTAAAGCCCGGAGCCGACACAAAACTGCACTGGTACGGCGGATCGATCCTTAACTGGGTATTGCTTGTAAACGGTAGATTGGAGGCTGTAAACGTAGTGCCCGTATAGTTTATCACACTGCTATACAACTCAAGAGAAAATTTGGATACCGGACCCGTGCCGCCTATCGGGGTAACACTTACGTCATAGTTGCCAATCGGCAGGTTTGAAATCAGGGTGGCGCCAATCGTTGGACCGGTAGGAACCGCCGTGCCGGAAAACACCTGACCCGAAGGAACCTGGGTCAGCGTTGCCGTATACGTAGTACCCGTAGGGTTCCAGTAGGAAAGATAGTTTACGCCAACAGGACAGGAGGTGGCGTCCAGACCCGTATCCACCCAGCGTATTTGACCATATGATGGACTGCTGGTATTGATATCCACCTCTTTTTGTTCCTGGTGCCCCGTATTGGTGCCGTTTGCTTTTTGGCAGCGCACTTCGTGGGTAAATTGCCATTCCGGCATCGGGCAGGACGTGGTATTCACTCCCGTAATCACCCAGCGTACCTCGTTATACGTACTGCTCGAGGGGTTCATATCTACTTCCTTACCCTCCTGGTTGCCCGTATTGCTCAAACCCGATTTCTCACAACGCAGCTCACCCGTAGCCTGCCAGTCAGGACCTCCTCCCGATGGCAACGGACAGGCCGTGGTATTGGTACCCGTACTCACCCAGCGTACCTGGTTATACGTGCCGCTTGAAGTATTATTATCCCGCTCTTCCCGCTCCTGGGTACCCGTGTTATTATTGCTGCCATCCTTTACACAGCGCGTATTGCCTGTAGCCTGCCAGTTAGGTGCGGTTCCGGATGGCAACGGACAAGCCGTCGTATTCGTACCCGTATTCACCCAGCGAAGCTGGTTATAGGTGGCACTTGTTGCATTATTATCCCGCTCCTCACGCTCCTGTGTACCCGTGTTGTTATTGCTGCCGTCCTTTACACAACGCGTATTGCCTGTAACAACCCACTGCGCACCATTATAGGGCAGGGGACAGGTACTGGTATTGGAACCCATATTGACCCAGCGTACCTGGTTATACGTGCTACTGATTGTATTATTATCCCGCTCCTCACGCTCCTGGTAACCCGTATTGTTATTGCTGCCATCCTTTACACAACGTGTATTACCCGTAGCGATCCACTGCGCACTGCCGGCCGCCGCATGCCCCGATCCACAATCCGTAACCTGACCCGCATAATTATAACAGATCCGCTTTAAGATGTTGCCATCTTCATCTTTTACAAGGCTTAAGCGACCAAATGCGTCATACTCATAATAGGTCGTGCGACCCGTGGGATCAATCGCCCTCGCCAACCCTACCAGCGGACGATAAATATAAAAATTTGCAAATTCTCCGGTATTGTTCAGGCTTGTTAACAAACTATGCAAACTGCTTTGATCTGTGGGATTGATGATACCCGTATTTGATTTATAGGAAGCCGGTATCGAGGCGTAGCTCCTTCCCTTCAGCACAGCTACGGGGTATGCATACTGGTAGCCCCACAGATATGATACAGGCACCCCATCCCTGCCGGTCTGTTGCAGCACATTACCATATTGGTCATACTCGTCGTAATGCATCTCTGTTTCCAATGCCCCCCCGTTTACCGAATGTTTTATGTACTCCGGAGCAATGACTCCCGCTCCTATTGCGAATCTTTTATACTCATTCTTTTGCCGTAGGAGCTCTTTGTTCCCCAGTGTTGTATTTATTTCGACCTCCTCCACTTTTGCACCAATGATATTCCGCGCAAGCATGGTATCATAAATGGCTGTACCCAAAAAATTATAGGGATATCTGAATTGCTTCTCTATAACCTCTCCCTTACTGTTGCTTATGATAATTTTTGAGGCATTCAAATAAGGCAAATGCCCGTACTGATAACTGGTTACTGTCTGGTTACTGCCTCCATCCGCATAAGTGGTTTCCTTCACGGTTTCCGGCAGCAGGCACCCTACAGGAATCCCATAAACTCCGTAGTTAAAATCATTCCTGGCCGGGGAAATCCCTGAATTGGAAAAATAACTATTTGTCTCGTACAAGTCCCAGGGATTGCCACTAAAATCCCCTGCCACAACAGTGTAGGACGTATTCATGAAAGCATAGGTTACCCGCACCTGCTCCGGTTCTAAATAACGTGTATAGGTAAATTCCTTTTGCAATATCAACTTATATGTGTTTGTAAAATTATTTCCCGCATTACCGGCCGCGGTTGTCTGGTAATACCTGATTGATTTCTGAGCGCCCATTAAGGCATCCGACTTTAACCAGGAAATATTCGTTCCTTCAATCCGGTTATTTCCGTAATGATTTATAGCCGGCCAGGTATTGAACGTGGAAGGCGCGTAATATTCGTACACAACCTTGCCGGTCTTACTTCCAATATCCTGGTTATATTCGGTCACTTCTTCATAATAAACAGGAGCACCGCTTTCATACGTATAATCCAGTGCGGACGCCGCCTGGTAGGTTGTTTTTTTATCAATAATAAAAATCTGCAAACAGCTTTTATCATTGCAGGTTATTTCCGGATTAGTCGTTTGCAAATAGGCCATTTCCTGTAGATACCCCAAGGGCCGGTAATAAGGTGTATTTTGATCAATCACCACATCCGGCCGGCTCATCAACAACCCACTTCCATTTTCGCTGCGTCCATACTCAAAATGCCGGTGTTCTGCCAACTGACTGCCGGCATTATATTTATAAATATTCCGGATCCGCAATCCTCCACTTAACATTTGCAAAGAATCAGGATTCCCATTTATACCAAAATACTCCGTGTAGCGGTTGGGTTCAAAATCAAACTCCGTATACCCCCCTGTCGGATACGTGATCCGCTTCAGCATGCCTTTTCTCATAGCGTTGCTATCGGGCATCTCGGCAAAGTCGTCACCGGGTATTTCAACGACTTTATTTGTAACAAAATTGGCACAACCATCCCAGGAATCCTTATCCCGGAAGAAACGGTCCTGGTTCACGCTAATATTACCGAGTGAAAATATATCTGTTGAAGTAGCAAGCGCATATGCGATCTCTACGGTACTGCTATTGGGATACCCCCAGGCATCATGACCTTTCAGGTGGTTTCCAAAACAAAATTTAGATTCATAGGCCAATGCATATCGCTCTGCCAGTTCCGTTCCATTTTTAATATGTACAGAATCCAGGTAGCGGGTACCCTGGAAACCAGCACCGTTATAGGTTTTGGAGGCATTGTCATAAACGGCAGTGGTATAGGACTGAAAAAAATGCATGGACTTTACCTCATTATTATTCGCATCCAGCACACGGATATAATTCAGCTTATCCTTCCCGTTAAATTGCACTTTTCCACCCCTGAACCGGATTTCGCTTACAGACAAACCATGCAGGTTCGTTGCCGAAACATTTGTGCTTTTGGCCTGCTCAAATACGGCATCCACTATATTATCGCCTGCGTCCAGATAGGGAAGGTGTAAATACGCGCTCCCCCGGTTCGCATAAGACACCAAATATTTTGGAGAAGACAGCTTATAGAATGCAGGTGTTCCATTATACGTGGTCGACAAATTTAATGGGTTTTGATTCGCTTTATAATAAGGATGATCCCAGGGACCACAAGGATCGCTATCATAGTATTCCACGTAGTCATAGTAACTCCGGTATGTTGAAACCGACTTATTTTCATAAACAAAGGAAATTTCTTCCACCCCCTGTGCACTGATAATCCGGTTACATTTCCAGGAAGACCGTACACAATTAAAACAGGTACCATCTGTTCCCGCCCCTGAGACCTCCATCCCCTTGGCTAATAACTGGTATACATCACCGGTGCCCGGCTCTCCGAAATAGTACTTCGTTCCATCATCATCCGTTATAATAAACTGGCCGGAATTAAAGCGGATATCTATATTATTATAAGGTACCGGCACAACCGTATACCCTGTACCTGTACTGTTTTTCTGAAAATAAAAAGACCCCGACTTGTTTAACAATTTGTAATTAAATTTATCTGGCGCACCTTCTTTTTCCCCGGTAGCTAAAAAATACAGTTCCTGTCCGGTGGAGGGATAATTACAAGAGGGACAGGAAGGGTCGTAGCTGGTAATCGAATGATCATTTATATAACCATTCGACATCAGATCATCCACTCCGTTCACCGAACGGGTAATCTGCAGATCACTGCTCAAAGACCAGCCTAGTCCTACCCGGGTGGCCTGTTCGTTGATCCGGAATCCGCCGGCGTGATACACCAGTTCAATAGGCAACTTCACACCTCCCACATTGATCTCGTAAAACGGAATACGGATATCCGGTATTCCCGTATTGTAATTCATCGGGTAGTTGACCATCTTCGTAAGCGCAGCAGCTTCGGGTGTAACAGGTGTAAATTTGTTTCCCTGTCCAAATGCATCTGACTGTCTTACCAGGAAAAGGAACCCTAAAATAAAAACGATGATGCATTGCAATTTCAATCTTCTCATTTGAATAGCGGTTTGAGTTTGGGCGAAAAACAGCGGAATGAACCATAGATTCCAGACCTTGCTTTTCAATAGCAATGTAAAACTACGATCCCGGATGTTCTTAAAAAATACGTATAAATGCGTAATTTCTAGGAATTGTACACATACATAAATGTCTAATCATTTTTTGTTGTTGCCCTCGTCGGTGAGCCAAAATGCCCACACATCATAAACCGCCTCTTATCAATCCCGCCACTTCCGTTTCTATTTATAGCGTGCACCTGACAAATATCATAACGGCTTAGTACGGATCAATCCTGCAAACAGTCCACCCCACTCCATAGGCTCTGCGCTCCAACTGTATTCCAGGCATTTTTATACATTTAATTAAATCAGGTTGAATCTATACGACCAAAGGCGGTTACCTGAAAAACTATGGCAGGACTACTATAATCGTATACTATAATTAAAGGCCTATTGATACCACAGACCTTTATATGCCGGCCTCCTACTGGATTTCCGAAAGTTGTTGCGGACGCCCCTTCCACCAAGGGAGAAAGCAAAACAGACAGCAATATTCATACACACAATACCCTATGCATGAAATGCCCCGTGCCGATGGCACTCAACCTCCTATTCGCCCGTGTTATACCCGGAATAAATTCCGCAGTTGCTGACAAATCCAGGCCGACGGCCTTTGATAAGTAATGGTAAACATTCTTTCAAAAGAAGTGAACGGAAAACGCATCGCGTCGTCTTCATGTACCAACAACGAACCTGGTTCGTTGTAAAAACCTGCTATGGGAGCAAGAGAGCTATAGGCTCGAATCATAAGTCAAAGGCCATGGTGCGAACACAACCCTGTACAGGAAACGATCAGGTATATCCTAACGCGCACCACACTTCACGGAATACTATTGGCGCCCTATCCGGAAAATATAATTTCTGTCAAGGTTCGAAATATCCATATGCGTCACTATTCTTGAGTTAGCAGGGATACTGTCTGTTCCGGATACTTTCACTTCAGCATTGCCAATGCGTCATCTTTCGAAAATGCTGTAATGCCGCAATTCATTCTCACACCAGGTGAAGGATCATCATAATTTTTAAAATCAAACTCAAACCAGTCGCGTTTCAAAATTCCTTACGTTTTATTGTGCCGGCATATGACGATCATTGATGTACCGGTACCTATTCATACGATTTTATAGCGGATGCCACCCGGATCTTGGAACTGGTTCAGAAGACCACATCTCCGAACATCTCAAGCATCACCCCCCAATCGCAAACTCCATCTTCTTCCCGTTAAAGCTCACCGTTATCTTCTGATCGGTGATGTCCAGCACCCTTGTTTTGTCGTCAATCTTTTCGTTTATGCTTACACTTAGTCCCCGGCCGTTTACGGTGATCATGGCCATCTTCTTCCGGGTTTGGGGGTTGTAAATATACCCGCTGTATTTGATGGCGGGCGGGGGGAGAGGCGGCGGTGCTGCTATAACCGGCGCCGGTTGCGGGTTTGCAGGCAGCATACCTGCCGGCGTTTTTGCACCTCCCGGTGTGATGGTTTCGGTAACCACTTCTTCTTCGATCAGTTCATTACTGAAAGGATCGGGATAGGACGCGGCCGTAAGCTGGTAGGTGGATAGTGTATCCGCGGCTTGCGGTGGTTTTATTTTTGTAGCCACCGGCGGCGGATCATCGCCCGACAATCCCCGGATCACTTTGTAAAGGATCAGCCCCCAGATCAGCGCTACCAGGCCGATCAGCAGGTACTTCATATTGGGGTTATTCTTCAAGACCTTGATTATTTTGTATGAAAAACATCCAGGGTTTACTGTACGGACTTACCGTATGCTTGCCAATGACACGCACCCGCCACTGGTATTTTTTACCCCGCTCCAGCGCAATGATCCGGATACTGCTGCCGCTGGTAATGGTATCTTTTATGAGCTTTGCCAGGGAATCAAACTTGGGCTGGGCCACCTGAACCTGGTAATCGGCCGGCTGCTGAAGCGGCGTCCAGCTCAGCTGCACCAGGGTGTCGGCCAGCAACATACTGTCTGCCGGCGACGCCAGTTTTACCGTGTAGGATGAATAATCATCATCAAAGATCTCTTCGCAGGAAGCCGATGCAATCAGCAATCCCGCCAGTAAGGCCACTATTATGATACCGCCGTTTTTCATTTTTTATTCACTACGTTTTGAATATATAAACTACAATTCAACACCTCACTGTCGCCCTCCTTTATGTGCTGATATTTTATGGATGCGATGCGGCATAACTGCTCCTGTTGTTCCAGCTGAAAAATCAATTGCAGGATCTTATGAAAAGGCCCCTCCACCGTTACCACCCGGGTCCAGATATCCTGGGCACTTGTTCCCAGCGGCTTGTACTCTTTAAACTGCAGGCCCAGTTCATCACACCGGCTGTTGATCGATGCAAGGATGGCACCGTCCAGCCGTGAACTGTCTACCAGGTATTGCTTTTGCCAGCGATCGACCGCCTCCTGTTTTTTCTCAAACACCTGCATACTGTCGGCCATCAGGGCACCCTGTTGCTGCAGCCGCTGGTTTTTGTGGTAATCGCCGATCACGGCCGCCGTTTTCCGGAAACCCAGCAGGTAGCAAAGCAACAACAGCGGAACCACCGACCATAGCAGCCATTGCAACCGCTGCCGGTAAGTGACGGGTGATTTTATCGTTACTGCCTTACTCATGACCGTATTGTAATTTCGAGGGTAAACACTGCGGCCAGCAGATCCCGCTTATATAAATAATTATTGATGACCACCGCTTCTACTCCGGGAATGTTCTTTAAGGCCCGGCTGAAGGTTTCCAGCTCGGTAGGATCGGTTGAAATGCCCTGCAGTATAATTTTATTGTTCGCAAAAATAAGATCGCCCGCACCCACCGATTCCTGTACCGGCGCCGTTTGCAGCAGGGAAAAGCGTACTGTTTCAGGTGCCAGCGCCGCAATACGGTCGGCATAATAGCTGTGCCGGGTATTTTTATTCCAGCCCGCGCTGGTAAAAAAGGCATAGGATGAATCGGACCGGGCCTGCTCCAGTAAACTGCTTTGGGTAGCGGCCCGCACCAGGTCCGCCTGCTGCGCCAGGGCCTTGTTTTTTGCAAAGTAATGGTTAAAAACAAAAAAATTGCCCAGCAATAACACCAGCAATACCGTCAGTACCGCCCATTTGGTAAAATGAAATAATTTGTAGTATTTATAGTCTTCCCCTGCGGCTTTTACGGATTCTGTAGCAATATCCCCCTCCAGTTGGTCTGCGGGTTTTAACAGCACCTGCAGCACCGCGCCCAATGCATTTACCTGTTGGGGCTTATACGTTTCTCCACCCACCAACAGGGTAGCGGTATCCGGGCGTTCTCCCGGGCCATAGGTAATTTCATCGATCTTTTTTTGAACAATGATCGCCGAATAGGAGGGCGTATGAACCTTGGCATCCGGAGCCTCCAGGAAGGGCAAAACCTGCAACAAAGGCGTTAACCCGATACCAAGCGACAACGGTTTTAGGCCTGCAGCATCCAGCGCCTCCAGCACCTGGGTGACCAGTGTTTTCCGGCAAATAAAATGATATTGCCCGGTTGCATTATCCGGACAGGTTACCGAAAAGAAATCTCCCGGATTAGAACCGGGAAATAACTGGTTCACCAGGTTGTTTTCCGGCTGGGCGGTTTTGCGCATCAGAATCCCCTTACCGTTGATCACCAGTACCAGGGGTACCTGTTTGGGCAATTGGGTTTTAAGCGCTTTCAGTTCTTCAATACCATTATACTCCGCAATCTTTTTTAGTTTTTTATCAATAAACTTTACATAGGCGCCATTGAACTGCCAACGCTCATCCGGGCCGATGTACAGCTCCAGGCCAACGGCTTCTTTGATGGTAATGATGGTATCTTTTAGCTTCCCGAACATCGGCTGAATCAATTATAAACAATGGTGGGTTTGATAAATACCACGGATACTACTTTTACATTTCTGCGGTTACGCGAGCTGAACAACCATTTTAACACGGGGATCCTTCCCAGCAGCGGAATACCGTCATAGCTATCGCCTTTCTCGGTCCGTTCGATCCCGCCCAGCAGCACCATATCGTCATTCTTTACCCGGATGATCGATTTAAATTTACTGGTGGCCGTGGGCGGCGGCTCATTGATCTTGGTATCCGCCGTGAAATTGGAAATATCCATCTCCATGTTTAATGTTACATCCTCATCTGCCGATACAAAGGGCGTGATCTTCAGCTCCAGGTTGGCTTCCACGGAATTGAACTGTTTCGTGGAAACAATTGTCGGATTTAAAGAGCCCAGCGTATTCTGGGTAGACACTTCATAATACCGGGTATTACCAATACTTAAAGAAGCCGCGTGCCCGTTCAGGGTGGACAGCTTGGGGGTTTGCCGCATCTCTACATTCTGCCGGTTTTCGATGGCCTGCAATTGCAGGTAAAAATTAGGCGTTACATGCCCCAGGTTGAACACATTGTTCAACCCGATCTTATCGATGATGTTATTGATAGACCGGGACCCCAGGGTAAAATCAAGGCCGCCACCCAACAGGTTGCCACCGGTGCGCATACTATCGGAAATGCCCGCTTTCAGTCCGGCCTTTACCACCGATCCTTTATTGATATCCATAATGATCACTTCAATGGTGATCAGCGGTACTTTGCGATCCAGCTGTTTGACCAGCTGCTCTACTTTATTGAGCTGTGGCTCCGGGCCGGTGGCCAAAAAGGCGTTCAGCTCTTTAAACTCTTTTACAGAGATATCCTTCTTCAGATCATCCGGCAGGAAATGCACCAATGAGTCTACCGACCGGTGGTGCAGCTGGATCAGGCGCTGCGCGCGGATACCTTCAAAATTCTTTTCTCCGATCATATAGATGCCATCCTGCTGCGAAAAGGAATACGGCGTTCCCAGCAGGATCTTTTGCAATACTTCTGCATACCGCAGGTTATGCGCCTCGGCCGTAACGTTCCCGTTCAGCTCTGCGTAAATAAAATAAGCCACCCCGGCCTGCACCGAAAGGTTTTTCACCAGCTCCTTTAGCGGTGTATTCACCGCGCTTACATTCAGCAGTTTTTCATCCCCCACCTGGCTGGCATCGATCGACATCCGGCCGGGGGCATTCTTATCCCCGCCACCGGTTTTACGGGCAATGGTATAGCCATCCGTTGCCGGCCGGGTATTTTTCAATACATATTCCTCATCGTCCTGCAGCGCATCCAGGATGAAATTATCCCCGCCGCTGGAAGTCATTTTTATGCGGTTGGATACCGCGATCTTCCCCAGCGCTTCCCCCACCGGCAGGTCTTTTACATATCCCGATACCAGTTTATTGATAGAGGCCGGCATCACCGCAATGTTTACCCCGGTTAGCTGGGTGATCTTTTTAGTTACATCATATAAGGTATCATTGGCAAGATCGAGAGAAAGCAGTTTTGTAGCGGCATTATAATCCGCCTTTATTACTTTGGGCGGGGGAGGGAGGTCCAGTTTAGGATCCCGGTAATTTTTTACATTAATGATCGTTCCCTGGAAATCATAGGCAAGACTGTACTGTTCCGCCAGGAAGAGCAATACATCGCTGACCGTGGTATTTGAAAAATGATTCGTCATTTTTTTATTCACCTCCGGTGCGATATTGATGTTGAGCTTATAGGCCTGCGCCAGCCCCCGCATAAAATCAGCAATCGAAATATCGGCCACATCCATCTGTATCTGCTGGTTCAGACCAGGCAGGTCCATCGACAGCGTAGACAGGATATTGCGCAGCTGCGCCAACCGGTCCTGCTGTGCCATCGCTGTCAGGTGCATGCAACAAGCGATAAAAAATACGATCCCTATATAGAATTTCCTCATAAATGTTTCTTCATCTGTTCAGCCCTTAGTTCAGCAACATCGGGTACACCTCTTCCAGCGAGGTGTCTCCTGTTTTCAGCAACTCAAAAGCATTATCGGCCAATGTTTTTATTTGTTTCTCTTGTAAAAGTGCATCTACCCGGGAGCTGCCTTTTTTGATCTCATCCGCCAGTTCCCCGTCTACCGATATCACTTCATAAATCGCCTTCCGCCTCCGGTAGCCGGTATTAAAACAATGACTGCAGCCCACGGGAACCCAATGGCTGTTTAACGCCTGCGGCGGCCGGTAATTTTTCGGGAAGAACGACGGTAAAAAGGATTCTTCCCGTTTGCAATCCGGACAAAGCAGGCGTACCAGCCGCTGTGCCACCGAGGTGTTCAGCGTATTGGCGATCAGGAAGGGCGGGATGTTCATATCGATCAGGCGCGATACGGTGCCCCAGGCCGAATTGGTATGGATGGTGGAAAGCACCAGGTGCCCCGTCAGCGCGGCCCGTATGGCCATATTGGCGGTTTCCGCATCCCGGATCTCTCCCAGCATGATCACATCCGGATCCTGGCGCAGGAAGGTACGCAGGGCTACGGCAAAACTCAGCCCGATATTTTCCTTTACCTGTACCTGGTTGATGCCCTTTAAAGTATACTCAATAGGATCTTCAATGGTGAGGATATTCTTGGTAGAAAGATTGAGCAGTTTTAATGTAGCATACAGGGTAGTGGTTTTACCCGATCCCGTAGGACCGCTGATCAGCACAATCCCATAGGGCTTTTTTAATCCTTCCAGATAGTTATTTAAATCATTCTCCGAAAAGCCCAGGGTTTCCAGCCGGATATCGGTGGCATCATTGCTGAGCAGCCGAAGCACCACTTTTTCCCCGTGCAGGGTGGGCACGATGGACACCCGGATATCAAATTTATCATTGCCTTTCTGGAAAAAAATCCGCCCATCCTGGGGCAGCCGTTTTTCTGCAATATCCAGGTTGGCGCTGATCTTTATTTTGTTGATCAACGCCGGGTATTGCTTTTTCTCAATCAGGTAACGCAGTACCAGCAATCCATCTACCCGGATGCGCACCCGGCAATCATTTTCATACGTTTCAATATGAATGTCGCTGCTCTTCAGGCTTTTGGCCTCTGCGATCAGGTCGTTCAAAAAATGATCCGGGTGCCCGGTATAAAAATTATGCTGTCCGCGCTGGTCGGCCGTATCCTTTTTGGCGTAGGCCTCGCTGATCTTTTGGGTAAGCAACGCCGTATCCACTTGCTCAAACCGCACCGAATGACCCGTGATCAGTTCCAGTTCCTCTTTATGCAGTCTAAGCTCCGTTTCCGTTGCCCCTGCATCTGCCCACAGCAGTAACACACCGTTTTCGAAGCCCGCAAATGCCATCTGGTATTTCCAGGCCAGCTCCGGCGTAATCAGCGTTGCTATGTTTGTAGTGGCAGGCATTATGGCTGAATGGCAGATAAGATGAATGAATCTTCAAAAAAATTATAGTTGAGCACGCCCTGGTTCAGGATCAGCAGCAGGGCCAACAGCACGGCCTGCATACCCGCCAGCGGTATGGTAACCGGTGCCTGTTGCCGGTTCCCCGCCACATGCCATACTCCATACGCGACCAATATGGTGCATAAAGACCCGATCATCCAGGCAATAAAATGAAGCGGGGCAAACAGGGGAGCAGTTACTATCCAAAACAGGAGGTCGCCCATGCCCAGTTTGCTCATAAAAAGCATTTGCAGGGAAATACCCTTCCGCATTTTAAAATAGCCCCATAGCGCGGCCACTAAAAGCAGCAGCAGGCATCCGTTGATGAGCAGGTTTGTAACCAGCATGCCGGCCGGTGCCCGGAACACGGCATAAAAAACCACGGCCGCCACCAGCAGCAGGTAATAATAGCCCTCAATGGCCCGGAACCGGAAATCCCGGACCGCCATTGCCGCAAAAACGGCCGTTAAAAAAATCAGGCTCAGCAATTGCATAGCGTTAATCCGGAACGGTTTCCACCAGTTTTTTATTGTGATCGATTTCCCATTGGTTAAACGTGCCGTCTCCATCAAAGTCAACCACAGCCGTAGCCCGGGCCTTAAACCCTTTGGGAGAGGCATCCATGATTTCAATTTTATAATTGGCCTGTCCGCCGTTGGTGGTCAGCTGTTGCTGTTCAAAGGAAATGGCGTTCAGATCGTTGGTATAAACAGAGTTCTCAAAAAAATAAGACCGTTCCAGGGTATATACATGCTCCAGCTGCAATTTGGCTTCCGTGCTCTTCGCCTTGGAAATCAGCGGCATCAGGCTGGGCAGGGCCAGCAGCACCAGGATACCGATAATGATCAGCACCACCAGTACTTCGGTAAGGGTAAATGCAGCGTAACGGTAACGAGCAGTTTTTTTGGGCCTGAGTGTCTTCAAGTCGATCAATTTTAAACTAAAGTAACATTTTTTTTATATTTCCCGGGGGTGATTTCAGGAATCAGCAGCCTCTTTTAACATTCTCCTTTCGTTAACGGGTCAATTGCTCTGGCTATTGCATATTGGGGTCAAAATGAGGGGCCTGTTTCTCACAAAATTTATCGGGATAAAAGTAGGTTCAAAAGCACAATAAATCAAAAAATATTTCTGCAGCAGATCCCGGACAGCCGGCACGTTTGCAGTGTACAACTGTTTTTATCAACGCTATACCGATTGCTGGTTTATCAGCGTTTTCTTTTACCTCCGGTAACTTTTTTTATATCCTGTTGCAGCTGTGTTATTTGTTTTTGTTGGTCAATGATATACAGGGTCAGTTCTTCTATTTTCTTCAGCAACACCGCCTGGTTGGCGCCCACTTCCACTCCGTTCTGTTCTATTTGCTTAGCAGACGGCACTTCAGGTAAATGACCGTTCTCCCGGATAAAGCGTTCTACTTTCTTTAAGGGCATCAGCCGGTAGGAGGGTTTAAACACATAATCGGGCCAGCCGGAAGCCTGTAACTTTACTTTTACTTCTTCCATAATGGCTTTGCCGGCAACGGCAAATTTATATCCTGAAGGCGGTGCTGCAGCTCCAATACTGGCATTCCCTTTTACCACCAGGTCGTTTTTACCTGGGTTTGCATAGTCATAAGCATCTGAGATCAGGACCCCTCCGGCCTTTAATCCTGACGCAGAGGTTAATGCTGGCGAATTGATCAGCGTCAGGTACCTGTTAAATTCGGAATTGCCCGTTCCTGTATACAATATCGGATCTCCACTCACTTTCTCTAGGACCATATCTCCGGCAACATGCAGCTTTGTCAGAGGATTGGAGGTTCCAACACCCACATATCCATCCACAGTCAGGCTTTTGTTCATACTCACATCTCCTACCTGGTTGATTCTCATCGCCTGACGTCTTGTACCATAGGTTACATAAAACCGCAGGTCTTGCTGGTTTACTCCGCCAGTTCCATAGGCTTCGATGCCGGACCAACATTGAAAATTGTCATACCCCGATGCAAAATGCAGGCCACCTAAAAGCCCGTCATACTGATAATTTTCAACGGTGATTACATTCCCGCCCGCAGACTGGTTTGTTACGTGCAGGGTAGAGCTCGGGCTGCTGGTCCCAATACCCACAGCACCCTGGTTATAATAAATATTTCCAGGCGTACTACCGCTCCAGGTTTGTGCATTAAGCATTTCTGTAGTCAATTGTAATAAACAGGCAATGATTAAAATCTTTTTCATTGTTGTGTTTTTGGTGTAAAAAGGATTGAATGTTTTATTATAAGACAGTTGGCTCCATGGTTTTTTAATATATGGCAGGAAGCGGCTATGAATGCAACGGTCATCCCTGCGCCTTACAGGGAATCCGTCCAAACCAACAATGGTAAATCCTATCGTTTAAAGTAGGGCTGCTTACCGGTATTTTGCTTTCGCTTTTTTCGCCGTCAATGTCGCTACCTGCTTTTGTAATTTTTTTATCTGATCGTGCTGCTGTAAAAGATATAGCGTTAAGGTTTCATTTTTTTCCACCAGCGCTCGTACCAGCATTCCCAGTTCAGCGCCTTCCTGCTCCACGTTTTTCGCGTCGGGCATGCCCGGCAAATGTCCCAATGTTTGAATTTCCTTCCGGAGCGAATCCAGCGGTTTCAAATCGTAGCCCGGACGAAACACATAATCGGGCCAGGGGCCGGCATCTACCCGGATTTCCTGCGCCCGGATCTTGCCGTTGACGGATAAGCGTTCGGTTGGACTGGCGGTGCCCATGCCAATATTTCCCGAAGGTGTAATACGCATTCGTTCATTGGAGCCAACGGTATTAAATACCAGGTTTCCGTCTCCGCCGTCCGTATACATCGTTACATTGTTATTCGTTCTTTTCAAACCATGATTTGAGTTGCCAAGGAAGATTTCGCCGCCATAACCATTGTCAATTCCTACTGTAATGGCTCCATTCAAAACATGCAATTTAGTATTGGGCGCCGCGGTTCCAATACCTACATTTGCAGATGGCGCAATCCTCATTGCCTCTCTTCGCGTACCGTAGGATACAGAAAAACGCAAATCCTGCTGATCTACCCCCCCTGTTCCATAAGCCTCTATTCCCGACCAGCTTTGAAAGTTATCATATCCGGAAGCAAAATGAAGACCGCCTAAACGTGAGTCAGATTGATAGTTTTCAACGGTGATGATGCCGCCCGAAGTAGATTGTTCTTTTATATGAAGGGTTGAATTCGGGCTGCTGGTGCCGATACCCACAGCGCCCTGGTTGTAATAAATATTACCGGGTGTGCTGCCGCTCCAGGTTTGCGCATTGATGATTTTAGCAGATAATAATAGCAGGCAGGTAAAAATCAGCGTTGTTTTCATTGTTTTGTGTTTTGGTTAAAAGAACCGGTTAAAGAGATATCGGTGCGGTATTTTTTTTATAATTTATGTATTTGCAATAAATGCACGGTAGTAATAGCAATGTGTTTATTCATAAACAATATTATGGTTTTAGTTGGGTGATGTTAATGAAGTTATAATATTAATAAAAAAAATGCAGAACCGCAACTTTTTTACACATAGGTGAAACATTAATTGTTTTAACATTCCTGCCAGGCAGTCTTCCAAACGGTACAAGAACAGGCAGCAGTCTAAACACTGATCCCTTCAAGTTTAAACAGAATTTTCCTGATTGACGTAATTAGATCCCATTCTAATCAGGCTTTCTTTTCCCGGCTGAATGAAACAAAAACGGACGTAGTAAAAAGTAACGGTTATTACACAGGTCGTCTGTACACAAGCCCTGGCGACAGACCTGCGCTAGAAGGGTGATGATAATGAAGTTATAATATTAATTAAAAAAAAGCAGAACCGCAACTTTTTTGCACTTATGTTGAACATTATTTGTTTTAACATTCCTGCCAGGCAGTCTTTCAAACAGTACAAGAAATACAGGCAATAGTCTAAACAATGATCCCTCCAGGTTTAACAGAATTTTCCTGATTGACGTAATTAGATCCTATTCTAATCAGGCATTCTTCCCAGCGGAATGAAACAAAAACGGACGTAGTAAAAAGTAACGATTATTACACAGGTCGGCTATATACAAGTCCTGGCGACAGACCTGCGCTAGAAAAGGGTAAGCTTTACAAGTATTCTCTCTATCTTCTCAGCCTCTTCTTTAAAAAAAGCACTGATATTGTTTGCGAAAAAATGTACGGAAAGTACAAATAAAAAAAATCTATTTTTAACAAATCGCGCAACCCTTCTTTTATGCTTATATCAACAAATAACAGGACTAACAAAAAAAAACTAATCAATGAAATTAAAAATGAAGTAACATATCTAAATAGGACATCAGTTAAAAGATTACCCAACAAATAATATATAATTCCAAAAACCACAAAACTCATTATTTGAAAGAATATTGCGATAAAAAAAACCCAAGTAGCACCCGGCCTAATAACGAGGGCAGAAATTAGTGTTAAACAGAAACATATTATGAATGCTATCAAAATCCTTTTGAGTATAAACTTGTTCACTAGCCAACAATTAACTTTATTTATATTTAACATAATACGAGGCGAATCGCTGCTACCAAGCATTATTTAAGGTTCTATTACTGGTTATTTTATCCTTAAAACCAATCCAATGTGGCTTATACGTACAGGATACAGCATTAAAAGAGCAACATCTATACGTGCCTGAGGGCTTTCTTTTCCCGGCGGAATAAAACAAAACGGACGTAGTAAAAGTAACGATTACTACACAGGTCTGCTATACACAAGCCCTGGCGACATACCTGCGCTAGAACTCATTTTTCCTGTAATATCGTCAGGATTATGTAATATTTAAATTGATTGCGCCAATATTGTCAGTATTGATAATGCCATTCTCAAATGTGTTAAAATAGCTCTGATCTAAATTCCCAAGCAGGTTTGTTCCTTGAACAAAAATGTTTTTTTGTACAAACACCGCTTTTTCAAAATGGCAATCAAAAAAATTATTAAAAATATTCCCAACAATATTAATTTCCTTTTGATTATGTCCTCCCATTTGATAATCTACACGATTTAATATGATACAATTCTTTACAGATAGCCCATTCACAAACCAACAAGAATGTATCAATAGATTATTTATAATTGAGTTTTCAATTGTGATTGAGGTATTTAATTCAAAAGCGCCTATTAGATTAATCGTCTCAATCACGCAATTATTAAGGCTAAGCGATTTTGCTGCATGTAAATCTGTTACTGAGATACATTCTATTGTTTTGTTGTTTCGTATTAGTTCTACCATTTTAAATTACCAAAATTAATAACGTTTCCATTTGTAATCCGACTTGAAACACCCGGATACATATTGATTGATTTAATTACTCCATCGTCAACAAAAACCTTAAAAGATCTTGGTATCCCATTTATATATATTACCAATTAAAGTATTATCACCCGGCTTTAATAAGAATCTATGGTTTTGGACGAAATTAAATCCTTTTGAAGCCATCTCGTCAACCGCTAAATCCAGATCAACATGCCTTCCTTTGGCAAATGCTGCTTCTTTTATTGATGCCCCCAGCTCCATTTTACAGAGAAATTTGCACCATATCTTTTGCGGCGTCAAAGACAGAGATTTTGCTAAATCTAACCCTATTGCCTTAAAACTTTCTTTCGCGCAAAGCACCAATCCAACATGTCTACTATATTAAACGAGGACCGTTCGATTGCCTGTGGACCAAATTTAGTAAAACATTCCTTTAAATCCCGGAACTCTAAAAGCCTCGCCTGCTTTGGCAGCAAAAGGAACAAATGCGATATGAACATCTACAGTAACATCCTATTCTACTGTTTTAAACCGTACGTTTCTAAAAAGTCCTCAGAGCGCTCAACAATATTGTCATTCTTTCCCACTCGAATGCTTTAACATCTAAAGATCTTACGCTATCAGGATATGACACACTAAATTCTCTAAAATCCATTGGCAAAATTAAACTGCTAAGCAACCCCGTTTTTGAAGCATAAACTCCTGGAAATCTTCGCCCAATCAATAGGCAGACTTAATTAAATCCCTTTCTAATCAGGCATTCTTCCCAGCGGAATGAAATAAAAACGGACGTAGTAAAAAGTAACGGTTATTACACAGGTCTGCTGTACACAAGCCCTGGCGACAGACCTGCGCTAGAATGGGAGCCAATTTCATTGCAAAACCATGTCCAAACATCCCCAAAATAGCGCCAACACCTGCGCCCCATTATTACTTTCGAGGCACGCTCTTTTGTCCGTTGTATTTGTACCTTCCCCCTGCGGTGAGTTAGGATCAAGCCGATTATGTTCAAATGAATTCGCAGCTTGTGTAACTAAGTAATTTTTGTAATCGCCCTTTCAAATAATACACCATTTTCAAAGATCATGCCCCAGACCAAAGGATGCTGATAAACAAGTAACGAAATAGCACAGGTCGGCTATTACACCTGGCTATGCTACAGACCTGCGCAAGAGGGGACGATTTGTGCAGACACGAACCTGGACGAAAGAGCCCTATTTGTTTTTAAACGCCCGGCAGACATTCACAGGATCCTTTTATACAAATATTCATAATAATAATAACAACAACTATTACTTGAAGCAAAGCGAATATAAACCAAGTTAGCTTTCCCCTAAGCGCCACAACAAAGAAAAGAACTGCATATACAAAATAGTTTTGATTTTTCCCATATAGTCTCAAATTCCAAGAGGAAAATGCATGACAATTTTTACAAAACTCCCAATAGGGATTTGATGTATAAATCCAAATTGCACCCAAGACAATTGTCAATCCTAATTGTATTGCAAACCTTTTAGAGTTTAAATTTCGTGCCACCTAAATACATTTTTGTTTGTTTATCATAATATTCCACTATTTCACTACCTCCAGATCCTCCCATTGTTTGTGTAACATTATTACTAAATATTATTATTATGCCTCCATCTGAAGTGGCATTGGTTGCTCTTAATTTACTATAATTCATAATAACTTTTGACAATTCATCTGACATACCAGAAAACTGAGATGATCGAACTCCCAAAATAGTTCCTATTGCTATTAAAAGGGGATTAACTTTTAACTTATCGCCCCGTTTCAACTTTCTAAAAAGGTCTTTATAGTCTTTTATCGATTTTAAATCAACCAGTGACCCTCCTGCCAAAGTACTGCCGTAACCAAAAATCTTTGACATTTTTTTCAGTTCTTCATTTAATTGATTTAGTTGATCTAAGAATTGTTTGTCTTCCAAAATACGTTTGGTCAGAATTTCAGAATAACCATTAGATGAAAAGTTCTTTTCCTTAATTTGAGCCAAAGAGCGATTATTATACAATCCGCCTTGTAACGGTTTTGAACGAGCAGTAACTTTTACTTCCTCTAATACCGTTGCTGTTTCAGGGGTGATTCCTTTGGCAGAATCTGCAATTAAACCTAAAGGATCTGTCAGCAGGATAGGATTATTATCGGCAAAGGAAAAAGGCGATAATGTCAAATTTAAATCAGATAATGGATCGATCTGCCAAAAACGTCCGAGCTGAGGGTCCAAAGTCCTATATCGTGTCTCATACACCTCGAGACCAGTATAATTAGCAAATTCTCCTGACATCAATTCGGCACCTCCATTAAACTTATATTTATTTGCAATGATCGTAGCATTCTGATAACTAATACCCTTCATCGTCAAGCCGAACGGATAATAATGCGTTTCCTCCAACAACGTTTTATCCTCATTGACCATCGATCGCACATTACCCAAATGATCCTTCAGGAAGTAATCGGCTGTAAAGGCCGTACCGTTTGGACGGAATCGACCCTCTTCCATCGACACATGCTGCAATACATCATTTTCAAAGATCATCCCGCCCAGGTAGGTGGTTATCTTCTGCCCCTGTCCGGTTTCGTTAACTGTTTTGCTCAGCTTGTTACCAGCCGCATCATACTGATAGCTGATCGTGCCCTTGCCGGTAACATCAACTTGCTGTGGTAAATTTAAGATATTATAGCTGATGCCGCTGATGTTTTTGTTCCCGTCTTTAACCAGGTTCCCATTCACATCATAGTCATAGTCATTATTATCGCCATTGCTGCCATCGTTAAAATCGCCCAGACCGGTATTCAGGGAGATATTGTCCTTTACCTTTAACAGCTTGTTGCTGTTGGGTTTGTAGCTATAGGTTAGCTGGTCGATCGTTGTACTGCTGCCGTTGTATAGCCCCTGCTGGGTCATGGCCCTGATATTGCCATTATAATCATAGGCGCTCTCCGGGTTCAGCGGGTTGCCGTCACCCATCCGGTTGTTAAAGGTACCGGTAGCGGCAAAGCTGCTGCCATTGTATTGCTTAAAGTCTGCATTCATGATCCGGTTCGCATTGTCATAACTGAAATCATACCGTCTGACCTCAGCACTTCCCGTCTTACCCCGCCAGCTCATGCCGCCGATATTGCCATTGTAATACCGGTTACCAACCGAACCTCCAAAAGCAGGGTACTGGTCGTAGTTTAGCTCAAATCCAAAATTGCTGTTATTATTACTTCCGCTGGCATAACCCCGGTTCATGCCCAATAACCACCCTCTTACATTGTATTCATAGTTTTGTGTTTCAGCACCGGCGGTACCATTGGCATCCGTGGCGCCCAGGGTTTTGTTTACCAACTGGCCCAATTCATCATACCTGTTTACGGCAATAACCTTATCTCCGCTGCTGATTCCGGTATTGCTGCTTACGTTTTTGATGGTCTTTACAACGCGGCCCAGGGCATCGTACGTGTTTTTGGTAACAGTGGTTACTGTAAGCGCGGTACCGGTGGCTTTGCTTTCCCTGCTTACCACGATCAGCGGCTGGCCGCTCCAGCTGTATTGGGTGGTCATAAGGTCAATTCCTGTTGTATGGTTTTTAGTTTTGACCTGGATGGGCCTGGCCCTGGCATCATAGATCGTTAATGTATAGATATAATTCGGTGTGCCTAGTATGTTTCTTCGTGTGCCTGTTATCAGGCCTTTCGTGCGGATATCTTTCACATTTTTTTGCTCATAGGGGAAGTTAGGATTATCGGTAGTTGCAAGGTTGCCTGCATCCAGACTGTTGTCATAGTCTGAAAAACCAGCAGGGAGTGCCGCAGAATGCGGTGTTTGCGTTACCCAATAGTAGTCATCATAAAAGGTCTCCGTTAATACGGTAGCGTTATTCAGCACACCCGTTTCCGGGTATTGCAGCCCCGCATTGGCATCTCCCGTTTTGGACATCGCAGCATTCCAGTGCGTATTCGGATCGTTGTCCTGGAGATTGACCAATCCTGTTTTTACCGGCCGGTTCAGGTTATCATATTGTGTATAATTCCAGTTGCCCTGACTACGCAGGTTCCCGTCCTGGGTCATTACCAGACGGTCCCGCACATCATATACCATCACTACTTCAGCCGCCCCCGGCACCTGCTTCACGATCATACGCCGCCGGCCGTCATACTCATAACGGAAACATTGTTCGGCCAGCAGGTCTGCGGTCAGCTGCCAATTATTCGTCATCAGCGTTTTTACCCCCTCCGGCTGGATCACGCAACGCAGGTTGCCCAGGTCATCATAAATATAATAGGTGCAGATCCAGCCATAGTGGCCTTTCCCATTCCCGTCATCTGCCACGGTGTTCAGCAGCTGTACTTTTTTTAAGATAACCTTATCTTCTTTGTCCTTAAACTCGATCACCTGTTTGCCCTGCTCGTCCACCGTTACATTTTTATACAGCTCCCCCGCAGGGTAGAACCGGCTGCTGGCATAACTGCTGGTAATGATGGCCGAAGGCGTGCCGCCACCACTGGTAATATATGCCCGCAAATTGGAGCCCGCCGGTGCATAGAATCCATCCGTAAACGTGATGCTTTGTGAGGCTTTATACTCCGTAGTGGCCGTGGTATGACCGGAGCCTACAGTAACCGTAGCCGGAACGCTTGTGCCACCGGAACCCCAGGGGCCATCCGTTACTTCCCAGATTCGCACACTGTCCTGTGCCGTATTGATCCAGTATTTGCTCTTAATGCTGTGGCGGGTGTCTTCGGTAGCAGCGGCGTAACTGCCAGCCCAGTTCTTGCCGGGGGCAAACTGTTCCATAACACGGTTTAACGGCGAAGCCTCAAATACGGTCTGGCTGTAATAATTACTTTCTCCCTGGCCGCTGTATTTACCAGCCATGAAATTTTGCTGTTCGGAAAACGGATCGGTTTTAAACAGTCCATCTGATGTAGCCGCTTTATACGGTGCAAATTTGTACTGCTCCCGACCGAGAGCATCATACAGCACCGGTGTTACCAGGTCGGTGGCACCGGATGTATCCAGGATATTGCTGCCATTTGTGGCCAGTGATCCTTTCTTTACCACCGTTTGCAAAGGCCGGCCCAAACCATCAAAATACTGCGTGGCCTCTTTAACCTCGTTCAGCCCTTTACCAGGCAACCCCGCCCCATCCGTTGTGGGCGCAGTAGCAGTAAAAGTGCGGATATAGTTTACAGGCGTACCAGTGCCATAGGCAGGCAGATTCGCCGGTTGTTGGGCCATCGCCCACTTATTTGCGCATAACAGAAAAATCAATATATAAAGTGCGTTCCGGAGTTGCATGCTATCAGTTTTTTCGTTTTGAATAGTGTTCCTTTTAGTTACAGTTTACCGGCTGGCCAGCATAGTTATAGCAGATTTTTTTGAGTACCTTACCCTGATCATCTTTTATAAGACTTAGACGCCCAAAACTATCATACTCATAATAGGTTGTGCGACCGGCCGGATCTGTTTCAGAAGTCATACCCACCAGCGGCTTATACGTATAGGTGCTTACCAGAACCTGAGGAGCCGAAGAAAAATAGTTACGAATAAGGGTCAGCTGACCCTGGCGCTGCAGGTCTGTGCCGCTATTCAGCAGGGAAATATCCAGAGATGGTATTGACATCACTGTTGCCCAATCACTTCCGGTAATCTTCACTACGGGGTACTGGCTATTGTATCCCCACAAATACACTTCTTTTACATCATTGTTTTTCTGCTGTTCATTAAGATTGCTAAAACCATCATACCTATTAAAGAAAACCCGAAGTTCCGCCGGGTTATCCGCTGTTTTCTTTTCGATGCTCTCCGCCAATATTTGATTTGTAGCGCTGCTCACCCATGAGGATCCGCCCCAGAAGCCATATTTGGTTTTAGCGGAGCTTAAAAATGTGGCAGGAGCGGAGGGCGTGGTGCTCGTATAATCGGACCGCTCAACTACCGGCGCCCAGATATGCCGGTTTATCATCTCTGTATATGGTTGCAGCCCGGCAAAATCATGGGGATATTTATACAGTGTTTTATCAACCGTTCCATCACTTTTATTCTTATATGCCTCTGTAGGCAGCATATGTTCCGCATTATCATATACTGTTTTTTCCGACTGGCTTAAGATGTTGCCTGAATTATCATATTCTGTAGTTGTTATACTATCCGGATATATCCAACGGCTCAGCAAATCAAACCGTGATATACTGATTCCTGCCAGATTGGAGATATAATACGCACCTCCGGAGGAATAATTGTACTGACTTGAATTTTCAAACTGGAACCGATAAAACGGATAACTATGGGACAACCGCCCGTCATCTTTAAAGTTTCGCTGAATTTGCTTAACAAGCTTAAACGTTTCGTTACGCTTGGCGAAATAACTTGTCTGCTTCTCAAATCCATTATAAATACCATAGTTGCTAAGCGGCATTTCATCCAGGTTAGGCCCCACGAGCGCCGTTCCTCTGGTATCGGGAGAAACATTAAATTCGTGTTCTACATACCCCCCATCGGCGTTCTCACCATAAATTTCGGTTACATACGGATAATAGATATGGTTGCCGCTATAGGATGGGCTGTTTAATGATACCGAAAAATACTGGTTATAAATGCACTCATTATACAGTCCGGGCGAACAGGAGTTTCCAATGAACAACTGCTTATTATATACAGGATTGTCTATCGTAACTCCGGACGAATTTGGATTACCAAATACATTATAATTGATTTTTTTAATAACCGGCAATTCGCCCGGGCTCGCAAATGTAAGCACCTTACTCACCCTGACACCGCCAACCTCCTTATTTGGGGCATTATCATTATTGTCCTGATAAATAACTGCGCCTGTTCCAACAGCATCACCAGACACGGCAACACACAGGATATATGTGCCCGGCGGCAATGTAGTATTAAAGCTCCCCGTTTGCCCGTTATTGACACGGTACGGAAAGTTAACCGTTGCGAGATCAACGGGCAACGGATAATCTTCTTCGGGAATAATTTTTGCCATCGTGTAGTAAAATTTGGAAAGACAGGAGGTTTTCCCGGATAAATTACTTTCCAACCAAATGGATACTGTTCTCGAGCAGTTTAGCGTAAATTGCTCCGAATAGAACACCTGAGCTTTTTTACAATCCGATGTCCCCTCCGCTTTCAGATGCATGGTTACATTTAAATTGCTGCAGTCATAGGATCCGGGACGGTAAACCGTATGGGGCTCATACATTACAGAGTCGATCCCTTTTGTGGGGTATGTTATACTGCTTAAACAGCCTTTTTTTGAAAAGGTCCAATCCGGACTTCGATTAGCGAATGAAACCTGGTCTTTCAGATAGAGATAGTCAGACTCGTTGGAGGGGGGCGGAATAAGACTATTATTCTGTTTCCCATTAAAAAACCCGTAATGATCCTGGGATTTACTATAACGTGATGGCAGTCCATCCAGGCCGTAGTAATTAAAACTATAAGGTTTATCATCAACAACAGCTCCGGTTAAGAACAGCCTCGAATGGTCGTTACTGCTATTATCATAAGATTTTACATATTCATGATCAAGGAGTACCTTATGCACTGGCGTTTCACCTGAACTGATTACATTACCGGCAGGATCAACCCGCCCGTCATATACATCCATGCTCGTGAGAGCATATTCGCCTGGCAAATCTACCCGCGGGGCATAGTTAAAATCAACAAATCCTTGCTTATTGCTATAGATCCTGCTAAGCATAAGCCCATGATTCTGAACCTGGGTAGAGCATTTTTTTGAAAGCGGAACTGTTGATGTCAAAGGACAGGTTGTGCAATATTCCGTTTTTGTGCTTAGTTTTGAAGTCAATGTCTCGCGTTCTCCTGCAGCGTAAGTATAGCTATTGGACGTATATGAGAAGTAGATCGTATCTCCCAAGGGGTGTATAATCTTGGAGAGCATCCAGGCTGTTTTTACCCATGGCCGGTTTGGATCATGAACACAACTGTTGGAAGTTAATGACTCTTCACTGTTCAGAAAGAGATATTGAACACCCGAAGCATCTACAATTTTAAAACCGGTATTTAGAACAGGATCTGTTGCTGTGATTTTCACATTTGTCTGCTCCAGTTTAAAGATCTCATTATCCCCTGCTGTATTTCCGGCTCCTCTTATAAATCGGCCGGTAATGCCATTAAAATTGTACGTAAAGATATCCGGAACCGTTTTTCTGTTCCTCTGTGAGGCGCCATTTATAAAATTATACAGATTTGCTCCGTTTGTGTTCGGCCAGTCAGAAGGATAGGTGATCCAATAATCATATTCATTCTGACCATCTAATATCGTTCTGCCTATGCTTCCCCCCGCTACAAGCATCCAATCCATCCCCACACGGCTGGGGATCTTATTAACCACCAACCCATTCGTAGTATATACCAGTGTTATAGGTACCGATAAATTTTTTGTTTTGTACGTATACACCGGTACACTGGTCTTAAACGCCCCGTCAGACAGATCCGCTCCGGCTAAACCGAACTTCCCTAACTCAGCCACAGATGGCGAAGGTTCAAGCACCTGAAAAGTACCATCTTCTTGTGCACGTACCCTTCCAATAAATAACAATAGCATAACAAGCAACACAATTATTCTTACTATTGTATTGGGATAATATTTTTGTTCTTTTGCTTTTATGGTAATCGTCATACCAATATTTGCTGAATAATGCATAAGTGTTAAATTAATTTTGTTGCGCATAATTTCTCAGGGAATAACTGATACTCAATAATAAAAACTGAATATACCCTCGCCTTTCTTGATGGCCACCTTGCACCAACAATTTAGAAAAACGGGCAGCTGTACAGTTTTCCGCTTTGAATACCGAGAGGTTTAATGCATAAGTTGCAATAATTTTAGCTTCAGTATTTCGCAACAGTTAAAGAAATCAACGCACAATTTATCAATGCTTCTATACTGTATAGCACTCACGCACATATAGATGTATTCCTATACACTTAAACAGTATATCAGATAAACCTCACATATACGTTTACCTAAATGCTATAAAATACTATTACAATATATTATTACTAACTCTGTTTACCAGATAAAAGAGGGATGCTTCAACGGTATCTTGATTCCAGGTGGCTCCTTTCAATAGATTCGGTTTTATCGGGTCTTCAATTGTCAGTGTTCAGGTCTTTTTGTTTCTCATAATTATTCAGTTTTAAAAGAACAAAATACTATACTTCTGATGATATTTCCAAATATCAGAATCATTTTTGACAAAATAAAATCCGGCATTTATAAATGAATCAACTAATGCAAAGAACGCTGACTGTCCAGCTTTAAACACGGACGGGATCGCAATACACTTTTATACTTCACACCACATTGAATGCCATATTTTTACCCTGATCTTCATGATCTTTTACCCTCCTAAATACCAAGGCCAGCTTTTCCGTCGGCGGCAAACGCAAATCCTGGCCCTATTAAAAAAGAAACATTTCTTCCCAACAACGCCTATCTTTATACCCAACTTAAACATGCTGAGAAAATGAAACGCATCCTCCCTCTTTTGATCATTCTTTCTTTTGCTGCTCTCAATACAGCGGCACAGTATTACAACGGCCAGGTACGGGTAGATTCCCTGGATCGGTCTTTCCTCTTCCAGGTTACCGATGCCACACCCCGGCTGCATGGCCATCGTTTTTATACCTGGTTTAAATCGGGCCGCATCCATACCACCGAGGATGGTTATTATGGAAAACTATTGCATGGTTATTATAAGGTGGTAGACAAAGAACGCCGCCTGCTGGAAGAGGGCCGGTTTAAACTGGGGGCAAAAAAGGGGGTCTGGCGCACCTGGCATGAGAACGGGCGGCTTAAGACAATGACCCGCAAACGGCTCTGGGACGGCGCCTGGCGCATAGAGGCATTTGCTCCCGATGGCCAGCGCATAAAGAAGGGGTTTGAAAAAAACAACCAGTTTACCGGGCGCCAGGTGGAAATGGTAAAAGACAGTGCCGTGGTGGTTATTTACAGAAACGGCGTCCCCCAACCGGCTGCAAAAAAATAGGCTGTGTTGATCCGTGCTGTTTTTTATAAGAGGCTTCCGGCCGGTTCACTGATCGCTACGCTGGTGCTGGCTCTCGTGATCTTTATTACCTGCGGCATGCTGCTGCTGGCCCTCTATCATTTTAAATATTTTGAAATAAACGACCAGCTGGAACAGCGGCTGGAGGATGACCTGCAATCGGGTATTGAACGGGTATTGGCTGCGGAACACATTACAGCAACGCCGGAGCAGGACAGTAGCCTGCTGTTTGAAGATCAACCGGATTCATTGTATTACCGGAATGAACAATGGGGCTGCTTCCAGGCCTCGGGAATCAAAGTAACTTATAAGGGGCGCATAAAGACCACTTCCTTTTTATACGGCGCTGAACATTTTCGTTACAAAGATGCCAGCCTCTACCTGGCAGATCACGACCGGCCGCTGTCGCTAACCGGCGATACCTATATTGAAGGCAGGGCCTACGTGCCCAAATCCGGCCTGCGAAGCGGCTTTTTCCAGCAGAAGGGCTTCTCCCGTAAAAACCTGATCGAGGGCACGATCGACAGCAGCAGCAAACAATTGCCGCCTTTAGCAACGACGTTCAGGAAACAGCTGCGTGAGTTGGGCAACCGGGTTACAGATACATTGCTATCGCCCTCCGGCGATGCTGCTGATTCCCTTGAACAATCTTTTTTAAATGCGCCCCGGCAACTTGTTTTACCCCGGAAAGGCGTACTGGCACATCAGCACCTGAAAGGGAAACTGATCGTATTATCTGATTCGGTGATTGAAATAGGTTCCGGGGCCCACCTGGAAGATGTGCTGCTGGTAGCCCCCTTTATCCATTTTACCAGCGGCTTTAAAGGGGCGGTGCAGGCCATCGCTCTGGATAGTATTACCGTAGACAGCAGTTGTGTTTTTGAATACCCTTCGGCACTGGTGGGCATCGGGCGCAGCAATGCCATCGGCAATACCAGCGCTACGATAACCTTGCACAACGGGATTACCGTTCATGGTATGATCCTCGGCCTCGCCGAAAATGACCGTTCCAATATCAAGCCTGTGGTAAAAATAAAACCCGGCGCCACGGTAAAGGGACTGGTATATAATGAAGGATATACTTACCTCAACGGGCGGATGGAAGGTGCATTGTTTACGCATTTTTTCTTTGAGCAACGCGGACCGATGAGCATGGAAAATATCCTGATCGATGCGACCATTATTCCTTCCCGCTGGTTCAGGGAGGCCGGTTATTTTTCTATTTTTAAAGACGCAACGCAGCAAACCCTTTTGAAATGGCTCTATTAGGCACACATAGCTATAAAAAACCGATCCGGTCCTTTTCCCTGATCGAATCGATCGTGGCCCTGGTACTGGTGCTGCTGGTGTTCTTTATCAGCATCCATTTTTTTGTATCGGTAAAGGAATCGGGGTTCAGCATACAACGTATGCATGCAGCCAGTACACTGGAGGAATATATACAAACATCTTTTCTACATAAGGACTTTAGCGTTAAAAAGGAGGTGATAGATCACTGGACCGTCAGTCGCGAAAGCAGCGCCGATGCCAAAGAGCCCGCTCTGTTGCAGGTGCGCTTTACGGTTTACAAGAGAGACAGTCTGGGTGCGCCGTTCTTAACCCGTACCTTCCTGGTCAGTACTCAAACCCCTTCTGAATCCCTGCCTGATGCACAGCCCTAAAAAAATATACAGCCGGAGGATCCCGGCATTTACGCTTCCGGAGCTGGTAATTGGTCTGCTCCTGATGGCCATTCTTTTTGGGGTGATTGCAACCGTGTACATGATCCTGTCCCGGCAATCTGCTCACTATTTTTCCGGTAACCGCTTTTTCACCGATTATTATATTACCAAAAAACTGCTGCAACGCGATTTTGAAAAGGCCCGTACCGTAAAACTGGATCCGGAACGCAACCAGATCATCCTGCAAACGAAAACCGGCAACACGTTAAAGACCACGGTTTACCAGTTGGATACGGCCTTTATAGTGCGCACCGAACCGGGCAGGACCGATACGCTCCGGCCGGGTGCAGGCATCGTGGCACAACGTCCTGTGAACGACAGTACGCCCTTGCTTGCGGCAGTAAAGCTGCAGCACCGCTATCGGGAGCAATATTTTTATACGTATCTTCAGAAGCGCTATGCACGGGCAGATATGCTTAATGACTCTATCCAAACGGAACCATAAATATGCACCAACCCATCGATATACATACACTCAAAAAGCAAAGCAGTAAGGAGCAGCAAACCGCCCCCAACAAGGAGGCTGCTTCTTTTATGAAGCAACTGGAAGGATTGCTCACCAGGGAGTTCTCGCTGTTTGGAAAGCCCTTCTCCGATAAAATCAAGGAATCTTTTTACCTGGAACTGGGCAGCCTCATGGATGCCGGCCTGGATATCCGCACCGCCCTGCAACTGATCCGGGATGAGCAAACCAAGAAAGCGCCCAAGGCCATCCTTACCACCGTTCTTGAAAAAGTGGTAAATGGCAGCAGCCTTTCCTCAGCCATGCGTGAAAACAAAAACTTTACCCCTTACGAGTATTTTACCGTGGAAATCGGGGAGGAGACGGGCAAACTGAATACGGTACTGCAGCAGCTATCGGTTTATTATAAAGCAAAGATTAAACAGCGGCGGCAGATCATCGGCGCGCTTACATATCCTATCATTGTACTTTCTGTTGCCTTTTGTTCCGTGTTCTTTATGATGAACTACGTGGTGCCCATGTTTGCCGATGTGTTCAAGCGCTTTGGCGGCAACCTGCCCTTTCTTACCCGGCAGGTGTTAAATGCTTCCAATTTTATGCAGGCAGCCGCCGGCAAATTGATCCTGCTATTCCTGGTGGTTATCGTGTTTATTGGTATCAATCGCAGCAAGCCCTGGTATAAAAAATATAAAGATCTTTTATTACAACGCACACCGGTAGTAAAAAATATTGTATCCAAGATCTACCTGGCCCGGTTTGCTTCTACCATGCAGTTGCTGTTAGGCGCCCGGGTACCGCTGGTACAGGCCCTGAGCCTGAGCAAACAGGTAATGGGCTTTTACCCCCTGGAACACGCCCTTGAGCAAATGGAGCAGGACATCCTGAAAGGCCTTCCACTTCATGAAAGTATGAGCAGTAAAAAGATCTTCCCGTCTAAAATGACCGCCCTGGTAAAAGTGGGAGAGGAGGTCAACGAGCTCGAACTCTTTTTTAAAAATCTTTCCGACCGCTACAGCGAGGACCTGGATTATCAAACCACACAGCTGAGTAAATTTATCGAACCCGTGATCATCATTGTATTGGGTCTGGTCGTTGGCATTGTGCTTATTGCCATGTACCTGCCCATGTTCAATATGGGAAATACGATACAGTAAATTCTACATCAATCCTCTTTGTGCCGGAAGTGTACCGGAATAATAATTCAAATTATATCAATGAAAGAATCTTTACTCACTTTTCCCAATTAATCCCCGACAGATAAAATGAATTAGAATCCTCATTATACTTCTTTGCTCATTTCTTGGGTAGTTTACATTCCACGAATGATAAACGAATGAGTCCTGAACGTCAACTACTTTTTATTGAAATAAAAAAACCACCCTCCCATACTTCAAAATCGAAGTATGGTTCCTATCTGATTTAGTTTTATGTATTCTACCATGAGTAAAACGTCTCAATCCAAGTTCTTATTTTTTAAACAATTACCACCCCGTGTTGAAAAACAACTTTCTTCGTCTCTGAAAGGGATTAATGGTATTGGCATGAAATACCACCACTGACTATGGATATTTTAGACCGGGACCAGTAGTTATGTCACTATAACTTAAATCGTACCGTTTAAGTACCTTATACCCGCTTCTGATTTCCGACCAGCTATACTTTTTTAAAGTGTCTGCATGAAACACGAACACAGACAGGGTATCCTTGGGCAGCCTATCAAAAACCTTTCGAAATGAATTACTCCAAACCGTATATTTTCCCAGATTTCCAGGAAGAATAGGCCCTGCTAAATTTTGAGTTACTGGAATAGTTGTGTCTGGGTACGCGGACGAGTTTCCATCCGCGAAATACATATAAACTGAATGCGAACTGTTATTTTTAATTCCAAAAGACAGCGTCCTCTCAAATAACGAGTTTCCTTCACAACCGGTTATCAATACGGAAAAAAAGATTATCGCATTTCTCCTAAATATTATCATGTTTTTTTGCCAAAATTACCGATATCGTCTATTAAAATAACGTCTTGAATATTTCTCAGGCTGTTCTTCATACCACATGCCATCGTGTTGTTCGGTGGTCAATTTCGCTGAAGTCGAGAGGCTTGGGCTGCCAATCAATCCAAGGAAAGTTGGTCCGAATATTTCACTTTGTATAGTATGTCCAAATTCGTGTCTGTAAAGTGCGTCGCTTCGCACAAAAGTTTCAAAATTTCCCCGAATTGTTTCCCCTGTTTTAATATTAATATAGTTTGCTAATGTTACCCCCTGGCTTCTTATACCAGCCGCTGTATTAAAGCTTGCTACGCCATCTTGTGTAACAAAAGTTGCACCGCCAAAGTAATCAACTCTGGTCACATCTCCAGCAGAATTTCTTGCCTGGGAATAAAGATGCCCGAGATCTCCTTGCAAAGACTGGCCCATATTCCTGCTAGCCAGTTGAACGATTCCTCCTGCGAAAGACCTAGACTCATCACTATAATATCTGCCAACCGCAATGTCTACAGCATTATTGTAGATTTTCCAACGATTATCCCCACTTCCGAATAAGCCTTTTAGAACGCCATGTGTAATAGCGGTTAAATCAACCATATCGTGAAACTCTGAAAACGGGCCGCTTGAAAATGGTATACTTGCAGCTATATATCCTTGATTAAAATATTCCATTGCCTTCTTAAACGTTATATTTTCTCCCCTTTTTCCGTGAGCAAAAACATTCTTTAAACCAGCAGCTATTTTCTTAAATGGATTTAGAAAATCTAAGGCATTATTTCCATCCGGGTCAATATAGCTAAGCGGATTCCCATTCGCATAAGTAAATCGGTTATATCCATCAAAGCGCCAGGGATTTTTAATATAATTGTCTGGTGCCAGCATTTGACCTGTTAGAGGATCGTACATTCTGGCATTCATATTAACCAATCCTGTTTCAGCCATTTGTTCATGACCGGTATATCCTCGGATTAACCATGCCGGAACAGCAGGCACACTGCTATAACTCCAATTATTCGGATTGCGCTTTCTACCCCAGCCATCAAAATTTTGCTCGGCTACCATTGTTCCGGATTCATCCGTTACGGCTACTATGCTACCCAACTGATCCAGATAAGGATAATAGATATCTATGGCGCTCCCTTGTTTTACAATGATATTGCCCAACCCATTACCTGTGCCAATGTAATAGACCTCATAAGTATTTCCGCCTTTCGCTATCCCATCTATATTCGTCCAGTAACTCCGGCTTTCCACGGTTGCTCCTCCGTATTTCAGTTCACTGGCTAGCCGCTGCTGGTTTGATCCGTAACTATAATTAACTTCATATCCATTAATATGCGTAATGGTTTGTGGCATCTTGAATGCCGTATATGTTATGTTATATGTTTGTGGCCCCATCGTCAAGTTCGGATCTGGTTCGGACGCAATAGGAGAAAGAGATCTTAAAATATATCCCTTATACCAATCATATACATAATTTCCTATCCCCGTTTTTTGATCGATTCGGCCACCTCCATCACTATAATAGTTGATGCCAAATTGCTGGACCCCGTTTACAGACGCTGACTTCAGTTTATCGTTTATATCATAAGTAAATGTTTCAGTAATTCCCTTATAACTATCAGAGCGACTTAGCAGATTGCCAGTATTTATTTCAAAGCCAAGATTAAGATCCTGTACACCAGCCGTATAGTACCGTATTGGCATCTCCTTTCCATAGTCCCAGGTTACATGCCGAAGTTTACCATTACCAGTGCTGTATGCGTTATAAACTCCACGACTGTTAACTGAATCAGTACTGAACAATGTTTTTATAGTAGGTCCCAGTTCATATTTTTTTTGTACAACAATATCATTGTCATCATAAATGGTTCGAATCAAAAATCCAGCGGGATAGGTAGTAGTTGACAACCGACCTCGTGAATCATACGTATGTGTTTTTGTCAGATTGCTTCCACCGGACGTTATAGTTTCTGTAGTCAACCTTTGAAGTGGGTCATATATATAGGTTTTCACATCTCCATTAAACCCAACGATCTGAGTAATATTATCGCTATTCTTGCCGGATATCACGTCATAATAATACGTATTGGTCGTTGTTCCCTGGGGTCCGCTTGTCGTTACTTTACGCCCAAATACATCATAGCTAATGTTTTGAACGATGCTATTCTCATCTGTTTGCTGCACCAGTTGATCCATAGCATTATATTGATAATTTACAGTACCGATGTTTATATCATAGGTTGAAGTTTTCCTACCGTAGCTATCATATCCATTGCTAATAAAAGTCCCAGTTGCACTTGCTGCCGTAAGTTGATTTCCCCAACTATCATATGAGAAGTTCATTGCAATCCCATTTGAACTGCTAGAGTATATCTTTCCACTTGCATCAGACGTTTTACTATCAGTTTGGCCAATTGCATTTGTATTGGTTATCATAACCGAACCCACGTTTGGATTCGAATATGTTGTAGAAATTGTTCCTTTGACATTGCTTACCGTATACGTCCTGCCATAGCTGTCATAAGTATATGTTGTAGAATTTGCTGGTTCCCAAGAAAAATGCGGTGTAGTTTCACTTTCTAATTGGCCCAGAGCATTATATGTTTTTTCAGAAGCCATCCAATGATTGCCAAAACCTCGGTTCTCCATCTTTACTATTCTTCCTAATATATCAAAATATGTCTTGGAGGGAATACTTCCATCTGTTCTTTGCGTCAAGATACTGAACCTTAAGTTGCCGGTTGTTTCCCAAGCCTTTGTTTCTGATATTGAATTTCCATCCGGAAGATTGGTCTGCGTTCGCTCGCCAAATGTGTTGTAAATATACGAGGTTGTCAATCCATCCGATGAGGTAACTGTCAATGGCACACCCCAACGAGTGTCGTACGTATAGGTCGTCTTTTTTGTTACACCACTTCCAATGATTTTCTTTTCCAAAAGATAGTTGCCGGTTACATCATACACCTGTTCCGTCACAGGAGTAGAAACGCCCGGGGCATTTATACTGCTTTGTGTTAACAATCCAAGGCTATTGTAGGTATTTGTAACAGTCGTTGCAATCGGAGTGCCAACACGCTCTGTAACCGTTTCCAGCCATCCCTGGGAAGTATACGTGTAGTTCGTAGTTTTTGATACTGTTGGCTGCCCGTCACGTGTCTTACTCACAGTGATACTAGTGGGGAATCCGGGATAAGGAGCTCCTGCGTAAGTTCCATAGCCTGTTGTTGTGGTCGTGGTCTCCAGGACGCCAGTCAGGTAGCTTCCGTTGGAAGATCCTGCTCTTACCATAGATTGGGTGATATTGCCATACGTATCATAGGTATTCGTCACATCACTACCGGCATTTGTCAGGTAGTTTTTCGTATGCATCCAGTCTGTTTTCATGAAGAACCGCCCGCCGGCGAGCGGTTGGAAACTGGTTGTGATCCCTGACTGGCTAATAAGGTTCGATGTACCATTTAATCCACTTAATTGCTCTTTTGGATACATTATGGAATACGTCAGGTTCATTTCCTGGGTGTTTACTTTATTAATGCTCAGATCATCAATTACTGTAGATTTTGCGAAGCCCAAAAAGCCACGGCCCTGACGGTGGACTACCAGATCCTCATAACTGTATTGCTCCTTAAAGTGAGCGCCAACACCGTTTGGCCGCTCTATAGAAGATACCACGTACATCGCGGGCTTAGGAACCATATAACTTCTGAGCGGCTGACTGGCCACATCTAACTCCTGCGAAGCGGATCGGGTATATACGTCGGGACCATATCCACCGCCAATATATGCATTATTTAACAAGCTATACGTGAATTTGGTTTGAGCTCCCAGGTTGCTTATCCCGGATAAAAGATTCTGTTCTTTAAATGGCCTGGGAAAAATAAAGTGCCCTTTGTATTCTTTTGAACTGCCAACAGTATACGCCCGAATACTTAATAGATCAGCCCTCCCGTCACCGTTAAAATCACCGGTCGTATTGGCACATTCTGTATTGATACTAGATGACCAATCTGTACTTTCCATTGTAAAAGATACACCATTGCTATAATATATATAATGCCGGGAACTCGAAGTAGTCAAATCCGCAGAATGGACGATATCTGTTTTTCCATCACCATCATAATCACCTATTGAAATCATGTGCGCATTACTGAATCCATCACCGGACAACGCCGGCGTATGTGTAAAACTAAAGCTGGTCGATACAAATTCTTTTCCAGTACTCGTAAAAATATTCCAGGATGCATATGGATTAGATGAAGCTTGCCTTACAAGTAAGTCAGTGTTACCATCCCCGTTAAAATCTCCAGGGAAAACCCTATGCCCCGCCTTGATATCGGAGTTGAAATAAACCACCGAAGAGGTATACGCCGCTCCAGAAGGCATTATGGATACTATATAAGCGCCCTCGTTCCTTATCACCAGTAACTCCGTCTTTCCATCTGCGTCAAAATTTATAGGCATTATATCCCCTTCCGCTACCTTGTAAGACGCATAAGTGCCGGTTGCCCCATCAATCCCCACTCCGAAATTCGAAATTTCCTTATTAACAACACCTTTTGCCGGACAGGAAAAAAAGGCTTTATAATTATTGGCCGTAGTCGAATTAGATAAAATCATAATATAATCAGTGTGCCCATCCCCATCAAAATCACCAGAAGTAAAGAACCCTCCTCCATTTTTCATGTAATAATAGGTAGATGTTCCGTCTGAAGGAAATGAATTATACGTTTTATTTTCATACGTATCGTTTCCGCCGCCGGGATAATAATACTTCCTCGAATAGTTGATTTCCACACCCTGTATTTTTAGGGTTGTAGTATTCAACTTCTCAAATTTGCAATATAACACATCCTGCTTACCATCTCCATCATAGTCGGCTGTCGTAAAGGGGTATTGTGCAGCGGTCGATCCCACCAGCATTGTTCTCCCATTTGTTGTGTAATTAGGTAGTGTATAATCATATACCCAATTTATGGCCGGCCAACCCGCATAACTAGAGTATTCATTTGTAATTTTATACTTTGTGTAATGCTTCATTCCATCATTATCCATCGAATAACCATAGGTTTGGATATCGTCCTTTCCATCGCCGGTAAAATCTGCAGTAAAATTATCTTCTAGAAACCCCGTATACTCAGTACTCGGAATATTGATGTCAGAAACCGTGGTATTTTCTCCATAAGCAAATGTTATGGGATTCAGGGTGGTACCGTCCGCTCCTGCTTCCGTCACACTGGTTAAAAAATATTTCTTCTCCCGATATTGATAAGAAAAGCTGTAACTTCTGATGGGAGTTCCGTCGATCTTCTTGACCTCAATTTTATTCAATATGTATTTTGAGTTCATTTTTTCTCCCGAAAGGTAGGTCGTTGCGTTCTGCCAGTCCGTTTTTGTATCATAGGTAAACGCAACAATATAATTACTATATGTGATCGCTGATAAATAATAAGTTCGGTCTGTCTCATCTATATTATAAAGGAAGCGGGCTTTTTCATTATTATTGGCATCTCGTATAGCAGATAAAAGCCAAAAAACTTTTGAAGCCCCTCCGTAAGTGCGCATATAGGTCCATTGCCATCCATAATCCAGCATTGTTCCGTCCTTTTGTCTAACAAGAAACGACTCCGGTGCATTATACCAAACTCCATACGAAGTGATTTCCGAAAAATCTTCCTGCTCAAGCCCATACGTACTTCCATCAGCACCGTACGTTCCGCTTTTTAGCATCAACCGCTGGCCATCTAATAAAAATGCGTCATTCGTTGACGTATAATCGACAGGCGTATTTACTCCATCTTTGAAGTAGGTCTTCCCACTACGGGAAACCATCGAAATGGGGGAAAGATTCCAGCCATGGCCACAAAAGCCACTGCCATTTCCCTGAGAACTATAACTAACGCTAACGGGCGGTCGATAGCCTCCAATTCCAGCAGGCAGGTTTATTGGAAGTGTAAAAGAAGCGCCTCCCTGACCATTGGTACCTGCACTTCCCTCCGTTTGACCAACCGGCCGGGATAAATCGATGGGTGTCTGGCCGTTGAGCTTTAACAAAAAGGCTAAAGAAAACAACATAAGAACATATCTACTTGAACGTTGCACATTAACGTTTGATTTACCGGAATTGAAGAGGTGCATAAGCATACATTTTGGGTTGTTTCGTGTTTTCAAATTGTAACCCAAAGCTATTCTTTGAATTGCAGAAAAAAAATAAGTAGAAATACGTAATTTTTTCACCTTCCGGTTGCCACAGTCCCGCGGTAATGTAAATGAAAATGTTAATTGCTGCCTATTGTAGCTATATATTTTGCTTTTCCAATTAAATATCCGAAATTCATTATCAGAGATTAACTTTTGCCCAATGCAACCAAAAGTAAAAAAACCGTTGAAAATAAAAACAACTGCCCTGGTTTAACAAGAATCGGGTTTTTTATACCCTAGGACTACATATGCTAAATACTAATTAAAATTTAATACCTTAATAATGAAAAATATATTCCTCTTTTTATATCTCAAAAATTTTTCCATGACCAGGCATCACTTTTTGTTTTTTGGAGAATGGCTTTTACGCGCCCGGCCACCATTAGCACCCTCTTGCCGATATCGCTGATCAAGTGTGGAAGCCTCTCCTGACAAACCTTGAAAAAAATAAAGATGAAAAACGTATCCCCTTGCTTATTAGAAAGAACGCTACAGAAACAGCATAGCGGAATAATGTACAGTCAACCAGACGAAGATCATCAAAAAGTACAAGATGTGCTTTTAGCGGATATTACAATACAAGCCCAGGAAAAAGAGCGCAACCGGATTTCGATGGGTTTACACGATTCGCTGGGGCAACTGCTAAGTGCCGCGAAGCTTGTGCTGCAGGCATGCATGCACCGTACCACAGACACTGATACCCTAATGTTCCTGGTAAAAGCCAACGGGATTTTACAAGAGTCCACCGCAGAACTGCGGAATATTTGTCAGAACCTGTCGCCCCGATCCATACATGAAAATGGATTACAAATTGCTTTGTATGAGCTGAAGCGTGATATCGAAAGCAGTACTGAAGTCGCGATGAAAGTCGACATTAATTTGGAGCAGCAATATCTTCCAAAATTGGTTGAGCTTGACATTTTCAGGATCTGCCAAGAACTGGTGAGTAATGCCCTTAAACACGGAAAAGCATCTGTTATCCGTGTCTCTCTGCGATCGTTGCGGGATGCCGTAATGCTTAAATTTTCCGACAATGGGAAGGGGTTTGAGCAAGGGGAGAGCCATGCTGGGCAGGGGTTAAAAAATATCAAAATAAGAGTAACCTCGCACAAAGGTTCATTTAAATTTAAAAGTATTCCTTTCAAAAGGACCGAAGCCATTGTTTTAATTCCCATAAAATAAAACAACTCTGTCTTGAACAATCTAACAAAGCTGCTTATTGTTGATGATCATGAATTAATACGAAGTGGCCTCACATATTTACTTCTTCAACCAGCGAATAATAAGAGTTTCTCTATTATTGAAGCTTCCTGTATTGCAGAAGCAAAGGAAAAAATTCTGAATCAAAGCCCGGCCGTTATTCTTTTAGATTATCGGTTAAAGGATGGGACGGGGGATGAACTGGTTTTATGGGCAAAAACGTCTAGATTATCTATCCCGATTATCACATTGTCAAACTACGCTGAAATATTCTACATTGAAAAAATGAGAAGCTGTGGCGCCCGGGGATATCTCCTTAAAGATGTTTCCGGAGCAGAACTGCATTCTGCCATCAATGCCGTTTTAAATGGGCGCACCTATTTCCCGGTTCTGGACCAAGCAAACAAAAACGCTGTCCATTTTGGAAATTCAAAAGAACAGACCAAAGTAACAAACCGGGAGCGGGACGTACTGATGTTAATGATGGAGAATTGCACTACTGATCAAATTTCCCGAAAGCTCTTTATCAGCAAGCGAACTGTTGAAACACACAAACAACATCTTCTTAAAAAATTCAAAGTAAAAAATAGTGTTTCTCTAATACGAACCGTTTCCATAGAAGGCTTTTAGTTTCGCTCAGCCCGTTTTATATGCAGGATTGCTCATGCAGAAGTGGCTCAAACTGAAAACTGTTAATGAGTCGCTATATGGCCGGAGATGAACCCTGTATAAAATCATTTATACCAACCCTGCTTTTTTACCGGTAGCTTGCAGAAATCAAGACCAAGTACAACGGCGGAGAAGCTGCTATCATTCGCTTAAAAGCAGTTCCTTTCTAAGAAAGAAACGCTCTTCATCAATAGTGTAATAAGCATAGTTGCCGGCTCTCGCCCACCGTCAAAAAAATTCTGAACATCCAATGTTTTTCCATTCGGAACAGGCTGTTGCTTTACATTTATTATAACTCCAACTCGCCCGTATCTGCGTTGATCTTTATAGCCTCTCCTTTCGCTTTTGTTTGACGATAGTTATTTATGGATATCACATATTTATTATCAAATGGATTGGCATCCTCTAATTCATTAAACCGTTCCCCAATATTTGAGCGCCAAAATCTTCCGTGGTTTTTTCTTCTCGCAGGATCAATGTATTTTGAAATAACAAGGTTATTCCCGATTGCCTCGCATGGGTATAATATTCCATCCTTATAAAGATATAGTTCTCCGCCCGCTATCACTCCCCAGGGAGTAACCGGAACCATTGTAGAATCACGCTTTGTAAATGAATATACTGTTGTTTTCCTGGCTGCCGTATCTGTTTTAACATAAAAATTATCAAATTGGGGTGTTCCTTGTTTAAAATCATCAAAACTGATATAAATACCATTTCGAAATACTCTTTTTGAAATAAAGAGGTAATTATCTTTCTCGGAACTGATTACTTCCTCGCGCCTTAACAACTTTTGAACTCCACCCTGGTTTACCCCCCCGGTAGCGGTCGTTACACTTGATGTTATCGCCTGCCGAACCAACCCGCTTACCATTGATATGTCAGAATTACCTTCAAGTGCAAACTCGTCGATTGTTTTCACCGGTTTATATTGATTCATTCCCACAGGACTTTCGTATAGACGGCCTTTTATGCGCACATAATTCCCTTCGCTCACCCGCCCAACGCTGATATCATGGATAACGTACATAGCAGATACCCCACGAATTCCGAAATTTTTTATCATCCCTTCGTCTACAATATCATAGATCCAATCCTGCTTGGGAACCGGAGTTGCTATTGCCATACGATCGTTTTTAAACTTTTCAGTTGGAAGATATCCCAAAATCGCCGTATCCCCGGTAAGATCAACCACTTCGAAGAACTTTGTATCCGTTATTCCCCGACCTTGTAAGAGGCTATTGTTCTTTTGATCGCCAGATTGTAATACTTTATTCACTGGTAGAGGAAGAACCAATCGTTCCTGCTGTGACATTGCATTCAGAGTGATTCCTGTGGTAAGACTTAAAAAAAGGGTTCTTAAAAGCAGCATTTTTTTGTGTTTTGACGTTTCAAATGTTATTCTATTTTACTCTACGCTCCTTCCTGTTGATAAAAAATGGTTAACAACAGAAATTTAACACCTGCTTAAACAAGAGTAAAGGAAGTGATTTCCATCCTGTGGTTTAAGAACTGAAAACGTAGTAGTCAAAACTATTCAGAATCTGTAACAAAAACAATACGTATAATTACGTAATTTTTACTCCTTTTTTTAACAGCACTCTGCCTCTTGTCTCTTCAAAGAATGCGTTCCCTTTAAAAAGAAAAGCCCGTGCGTACACGAGCCTTTGTCAGGGATAAATGGCTTGCTGCAAGTAAATCTATCGGCAATACCTTATCGCTCCTCTTTTATTTATTACCGGTCTGTAAACTAAATGGTGAAGAAGCGGGAACAGAAGTCTAGTTCGGGTTTAACCCCGACTATCGTATCAGAAGTATAACTGCCTTCGCAGGCCATTCTTAATTTCAATAACCTGCCGGAGGGGTACACGCTCGATCTGGTTACTGACCGGCGTAAACAAAAACTCAATATTCTCTGAATCCCGGATATCCCTCTCCGAATCGGGATACAGGTAGGCCATGCCGCCAAAAAGCTACTCCTAAAGAAATAAAAAAAAGCTGAAGAACGAATATGAAACGGCGCACTAGGTAGCGGCAGGTGTAACGGATGGTTGGGTTGACCGTTATCGTCAGGGTTCATCATACTCAACAGTTTCCCGCATCCCTCCATTAAGGCTGTATAATAACACCATTGCCAGCTTACTCCTCGTCAGCACTGATACGCAGGCTACGTACTTCGCGCTGTGCCATGGATATGTCTTTACGGGAACCGTTTTCACTCCTTACTTTCCAAACTCCTGATAAAAGCAATGATGTCTTCTTTTTCCTTCTCCGTAAGGCGCAGTTTTTCTTCAGAAAGCGTTTGATTCGGAAGATGTATACCCAATCCCGCGCCACCGCCGTTATTATAAAACTCCATTACCTGATCCAGTGACTGATATACACCATTGTGCATATAAGGTGCTGTTTTGCTGATGTTCCGGAGGGTGGGTACCTTAAATGCATATTTATAGGCATCAACTCCAATTACATCATAATAGCCCAGGTCCGGATCCAGGGTAGCGTCCGCCAGGGACGCCGGAACGCCCAGTACTTCCGTTTCGCTCACTACATATTTTGGCGGCATGCTGCCATTGAACAACGGCATAAAATGGCAGGTAGCACATTTTGCTTTCCCCATGAACAAATTAAATCCCTTTAATTCCCGGGTTGACAGCGCCCGTTCGTCGCCCCGCATGTATGCATCAAACCGGCTGTTCAATTTTGTAAGACTGCGGATAAAGGCCGCAATAGCATTGGTTACTTCATCCGGGCCGATGCCTTTTTCAGCGGTTACAGGAAAGGCCTTTGCGAATAACGATCTGTATACCCCGTTTGCAGAAACATACCTGATAACCGCATCCATCGAACCGTCCATTTCCGCTTTGTTATGAAGCACATCGCGCACCTGGTCCTCCAGCGTTAAAGCCCGCATATCATAGAAGTAGTTAGACTGCAACGCCGCATTGAGCAGGGTAGGTGCATTTCTTTTTAGCAGTTTTGCCGGATTATGCATATCCGCATGTTTCACCAATCCGTCGGTAAAAGCCAGGTCCGGGCGGTGGCAGGAAGCACAACTTCTTTTGCCGGTACCGGACAATGCTGCGTCGTAAAAAAGCTTTTCTCCCAGCCCGGCTTTAGCTGTTGTGGTACGAAACTCCGGACCCGGAGAAAAGGCATCCGCATTAAAGGCATTCGTGTCAAACAGCGTATTGATATCCTGTCTCAGCATCCGGTTGTACTTAATTCCGGGGCCCGGTAATCCCTGTTCCAATTGCGCAATGCCGGCGCTGATCTTATTTGCAAACCGGGTAATAAATGTGGCCCGGTCGAACGTGGCAAAATCCGGGTGCCGCTGCAGGTACCCGATGGCGGAGTCCAGATCCTTTATTAAATCTGTTTCTTTACTTTTACCGGTATAATAGGGGATCATCTCCCGCAGGCTTTTTAAAGCGGCCGCAGCTTCTTCCATACTGTTCAGCGAACGCGCATTATCGAAGCCCGTAATGCCCAATGTAATGATCCGGAATACTTCTAACTTGGCAGCATCCAGGATCCTCCAGTCCGCAAGCGGTTGATCTGCAAAATAGGCGATCAGGTACTCCGTATTTGTTATTAAGTGACCAATCTCGCTGACCAGCGCTTCTTTCCCGGCCGTATCATACACAGGGAAGAGCCATTCTTCGATCACCTGCAGGCCCATCGGATCAATACCCCGGGCCAGGGATGGGTCCAGCAGATCTGCATTTTCAATCTCCGGTACCGGCGGACCATTTAACCGTTCCGTCAGGTCGGCTGCAAAATACGTGACCGCCCATTCAAATTTTTTAAATAATAATCGCGAACTTAAAAACGCCCGGCGCACTGCCTGGGTATCTACATTTGTTTTGCTGACTTCTGCAAGTAAGGTGTCGTTTATATAATTGCGAAAAGACACGAGCTGGCCGGAGACCGCCCGCTGAATTTTTCTCACACGCGGAGCGGAGCCCACCTGTGCTGTATGATCTTTATAGGAAGGCGTGAAGCTTGCAACAAACAGTCCTGTAAACAGCACCGTCACTATACCCGTCTTGCTACGCATAACATATTCCCCCCAGAATAAAAATGATCATTTAAAAATCAGGGCGTTCCTGAACGGGTTTGCATTTTTGTCCCGTTCGGCCAATGGCGCAATTCCCCATCTGCGCTCGATAAACGAAAGAATACTCACTGTTTCATATTGGGTATGATCAACATAGCCTTTTTTTGCAAACGGCCCGATAACAATGGCAGGAATACGGCTTCCCGGTCCCCATCGGTCAATCACCGGCGGAGCCACATGATCAAAATATCCGCCAAACTCATCATAGGTCAGAATCACCAGCGCATCTTTTGCATTCGGTCCTTCCAGTACGGCATTGATCAGCTTCACGGCCAGCTGCTCCGAGGAATATACATCAGCGCTACCCGGATGTTCATCATTTCCTCCACCGGGTTTTACGAAAGAAACGCTGGGAAGCGTTCCTTCTTTCGCCGCCTTAAGAAAATCATTTTGGTCCTTCATGTGTTTACGGCCTTCTGTTCCTTCTTCGTAGTTGGCAAAATACAGGAAGGGTTCATGGTTGTACGCAAAATTATTTTTTCTTCCCGCCACCGCATCATCCCATCCTTCGGAATACCATGCCCACGATACGCCTTTTTCGCTCAGCCGGTCACCGATCGTTGGCATTGTTTGCGAGGGCAATAATTTGGAAACATCCGATTTAGCCGGATAGGGTTTGTTCCGGGAAAGCACATGATTTACTACATACCCGTCAGGAGTAACGATCCCATCTTTTGTCATCTGGCCCTGCGCATCCACCGCTGCAATCATCGATTCCGGAGCATCTTTCCATACCGGTGCAGCCACAGCAATTAAGTACACGTGGTTAAAATAGGAGCCTCCAAAAACGCTCTGGAAGAAGTTATCGCACAAGGTGTATTGCTGCGCTATCGGATACAACGGCAGCTTCTTTGTAGTGTAATAGCCCATTGCCAGTCCCTTTGAATCGTTGTAGGCCGCAAACTGATTCATCTTGCCCCCGTTAATCTGTAACTGGTTGTGAAAAAAACGATGCGTAACATCTGGCGTCTTTTTGTCGGACGGAACATACTGGTCGATATTAAAAAGCCGGTTGGGCAGGTTGGTGGGGAACGCATTGTTCCTGGGGATTTCGGGCAGGTACCTGTATGCATGTCCCTGCTCATCGACCTGGACAAAATTTCCTTTTTGTGCATTTTTAATACCATTCACTCCTTTGAACTCACCATACAGGTTATCGAAGCTATGGTTCTCCATATAAACCACCACCACATGATTGATCTGGCGGATTCCCTCATCAAATGGCAATTCCTGTCGCTGTGCCTTTTTACTGGTTCCGCAGCTGCAGATTCCTAAAACAACAAAAGCGATTAAAAAGAGGCGTTGTATCATCATTCTGTATTCTTTTTGAAGATTCAATAAAAGCGGGTGAGCCCTATTCCGGATTTATGAAAACCAGGCAGCGGACAAAACGTTGATGCATTGGCATAACATGAGGTGCTGATAAACGACGATTTTCATTAAAGCGGTTTCTCTCATCGAAGAAGACCAACCGCGTTACTTAAATCCAAAGAGGTGCACAATCGTTTAAAACCCCTTTCCCCTAATATGTGCTGCAAACTTATCATATTTTTATTACAAACAGTCATTATCAGCGAACCCCATTGGTGAGCATACACCGTATCAAAATATTTTCACAGCGTCGGTTTTAGGCTGAGCAGCAACGGGGGATACACAGTAAAAGCCGGACTCAACCACTGGATTTTATGTATCTTTAGCAACCCGGAAATAAACCCTTGCGGACGGTTCTATTCCTGTTTATGACAGCAAAACAACTTACCTGCACCCTGATCATTCTGGCCGGCATTACCGGCTTCAACCCGCTACAGGAATCCATCCGGCAGCAACGCGGCAGTTCCCTTGCGGCGCAATATCCCAACGATGTGGGCATTGAGCAGGACCCCGATGTGCTTTACACCGAAAAATTTAATGACGGTATGCACAATATAACTGCCCGGTATACCGATGTTGTCAACCGCGAAGGGATGAGCCTGGACAGTGTAGATGTTCCGGCCAAAGGTTGCATCGCTCTTAAAATAACCAACCAGGGAGGAAAAAACGACGGCGGCCATTTATTCCGGAAGTTCGACCCGGGATTTGATAGCACCCTCTACATACGGTATTATGTAAAATACCCGTCGGGTTCCAAAGGATATATCCATCATGAATCGGTTTGGATCGGCGGTTATGATCCCGCCACCCGGTATCCGAATCCCCGGGCCGGTACCTGCGGGCTTGGAGATCAGCGGATTTCCATCGCCTATGAGCCCGTTGGACCCCGGGATGATATGGACACCTATCTTTACTGGGGCGATATGCGGGCCGGTGCCCGGGGAAAATGCTATGGCAATGACCTGATAAACGGCAGTCCGCAATCGAAAAAGATTGCCTGGGATAAATGGATGTGCGTGGAACTGATGATCCGGCTTAACCACCCTGCAACCGCATCAAACGGGGAGCTGCAGGTTTGGCAGGATGGTGCGGTAGTTGGTCATTGGGGTCCCGGTTATCCAAACGGGAAGTGGCTCGCTGATTCCTGGATAAATGATACAGCCGGGCGGCCCTTTGAAGGGCTCCGCTGGAGAACAAATGAAAAACTGAACCTCAATTATATCTGGATCGAGTTTTACGACGACACCACGCCCGGGGGCGCATCTCATCATATCAAATTTTCCAACCTCGTTATTGCCAAAAGATACATCGGGCCTATTAAAAGCTGATCCCGGTGTCCGATTATTATTTATACATTAGAAAATCAGTCCTCACAACCGCAGAACACCAATATCATTCCGGGAAAAGCTATCCGCCACTAAGCTTATTTGCGAATAAAAATTTCGTATATTTAAGAGTTGCAGGCAATTACTTTAACCTTTTAAAGTACTTTATGAATCAAAACCATTTCTCCAGACGCCGGCTAATGCAGCTATTAACAACCACTATGGTTGGCAGTGTTTTTTATTCAAAACTAAACGCAGGCACGTCACCTTCTCTATTTAATAACGATCAACAGGACAAGCCTAAGCCCGTTTTCATTGCACCGGGAGCAGGTGACAAAGGAAGATTTGGTGGTGCTGATATTACTTTCAAACTTGATAAATCGCAAACATCAGGCAATCTTGGAAGTTCTGAAATTATTTTACAGGCAGGACATTTAGGCGCTCCACCGCATCATCATAAAGGTTTTGATGAAATTTGTATTGTACAGGAAGGTGTGATACATATTTTAGTTGGCGAGGAAGTATTTGAAGTAAAAGCAGGGGGTTGGCATTTACGACCAAGAGGGATCACACATACATTTTGGAATAGCGGCACAACACCCGCTAAATTTATTGAGTTGTATTCACCGGCAGGACACGAAGCCTATATGAAAGCCTTGGCAAAACTTTTTGAAAACGGCAAACGGCCGCAACCCGGAGACTTAGCAAAACTTGCAGACAAATACGATATTGTTTTTGAGTTTGAAAAACTAAAAGGGATAATGGATACGTATAAGGTTCATTTGTAAGATACGATATGCCTACAACAAGCGGTTTGGCGGTATTTAAAATCCATTCTTTTTTCCAGTCTTCCCAACACAATTTTAAAAGACGGAGCTATTAGGTATCTTTATTAGTGTTAACAGCTCGTTGCTTCACTGCTGAATATGCCACGGGCAAATTTAAAGGATAGCGAAATGTGACCCTTGTAAATCGTCGTTTTTAAGATCCCCCGCTGGACAGTTATCTAACTATTTCATAGAAGGACTATTGAACTTCCTTGAATTGCCGCCCTTATAATAAATCAAGAACAACCAACTTCCCAATCCTTGTCTGGTTATTGCAGGCATTTCAGAGATTTTGTTACAACTTCCCTTTATTAAGATACTGCTGCCACTAATCGGCTTGTGAAATTTGCTGTATCAAAAATTTGCAGCATGGGCATTATCAAAATTCTGATCATTGTAACCAATATCAAATTATAATGGATATTGCCTGATTAAAGATAAAAAGTAACCGGCTACAACTGGTTTGAAGAGCGCCTTGCCCGCAGAAAAAGAGAAGTACCTTTTAACCTGGAAGCATCCTTAAAAGAAAGCGGCGCGATTTATGATAAAGCATTTATACCATGGCTTCAAAAGCAGGGAGGGATGGGAATTTAATAACAGGCCAAAAACCCAGTCAGTTCCAAAGAGATGGCAAAAGGGTTGTAAAAGAGTTGGAGAAATAGTTAATCGATAACAATTAAAAATTTACACGATGGCACAGTTCTTACCAGCGGAAAAAGACCCGCAAATTTCAAGACAAATCAGGGAATTTCTGAATGCACTCAACAACAGCGGAGGCAAACCATTAGAAACAATGACACCGGAAGATGCAAGACGGGTACTGGTAGATGCGCAGAAATCTGTCGAGGTAGATTACTCGGGCATTACCGAAGAGGAAAGAGAAATTACACAGGATGGTATTACCGTAAACATCCACATCGTAAAACCTGCAAATGCGGCGTCGGAAAGCCTCCCGGTTTTTATGTTTACCCACGGCGGCGGCTGGATATTGGGCGATTACCCTACCCACAGAAGACTGGTAAGAGATTTGGTAGTAAACAGTGGCGCTGCGGCTGTTTTTACAGATTATACACCATCACCAGAAGCACAATACCCTGTGGCCATCAATCAGATCTATGCCGCAACAAAATGGGTGGCTGAAAACGGTGCTGAAATTGGCGTTGATGGTAAAAACTTAGCCGCAGCAGGAAACAGTGTAGGAGGGAACATGACTGCTGTACTTTGCCTGATGGCAAAAGATAAAGGTGGCCCGAAAATAAAATTCCAGTTGCTTTTATGGCCTGTAACCGATGCCGATTTTACCCGTGAATCCTGGCAGAAATATGCTGATGGTAGATTTTTAACCGCTTCATTAATGAAATGGATGTGGGATAACTATTTACCCGATGCCGAAAAGCGAAAAGAATATTACGCAACACCCCTTAATGCCACCTTGGAACAATTGAAAGGACTTCCGCCTGCATTGGTACAATTGGCAGAGAATGATATTCTTTTTGATGAAGGATTGGCTTATGCCCGTAAACTGGATGAAGCCGGCGTTCCTGTCACCATTGAAACCTACAACGGTTTTATCCATGATTATGGTTTATTAAACCCACTTGACCATATTGAAGCCGTTAAGTTTTCTTCACAGCAGGGTGCTCTCGGATTAAAGAAAGCATTGTTTTCATAAATCGGTTTTTATAAAAATTTTGAAGGCGGTCTTGTAAACAACAAGACCGCCTTTTATTCAGCATTTGGTGATAGCGATTATATGGAAATGTGCTATGCTAATTCGCAGAACCTACAATATGCCACAACAGCCGACAGTATAAAAACAGGAATCAACATAAGGAGCATTTTGTATTCCTTTTTTGTAATGTGAACAAACATGCCGGATGCCATAATTAAACAAAAGGAAATAGCTGCCATTGGTGTTAGGATTGGTGCGATACCCGAAAGCCACGGTAGTATAATGCCAATACAGCCTGACAATTCAAGAACGCCTAATATCCGGATTGGTAATATAGACTTGTTTGGTTTCAAATGTCCGTCTGCAACGTGTTGTTCTTTGCTGCCTGTGATTTTCCCATAGCCAGGCATAATAAAAAATACAGAGAGCAGCCCCTGCATTATCCACAGAATTATATTCATTTTGTCCTTTATGAAGTTAAAAAATAAGCGGTTGAAAGCGCTGATGAATGAACATAAAACACCGCCTTGAAAAATCGAGGTAGCATTCCAAGAAGTGTTGTTTGAGCAACATATCTTTTTTTGAACACCTTACTAATCTTTTTTCGGCTGGTCTAGGATCAAGTGAAAAAGTTGGGGGATTAGGTGAAAAGTGATTTTTTTGCTGCAGTATGAGCGAAGATCAAACAGAGACATTTAAGACCTTAGCGGGGTATTTTTTGCCAGCGGGTACGTTGGATTATTTCGATTTAGTTCGGG
>JAGIAT010000023.1 GCA_017744715.1 Niabella sp.
AGGAGGCTTCGGCCTCCCTTTTTTTATTACATACATATTTTTACCGGACACCAGTTATTCGAGACTTTAAGTCTCGAATAACAAAAACAAAAATTAGCTGGCTCTTACATCTTCCACCCGCAATTGCAGGCTCTTCCTGCCTTGCCATTCATTTTCGTCTATTTTAAATACCAGGTCAAAGGGGCGCCCCCCGGACACAATGGGGAATTTTGCTGCCATATTAAACCCGATACCCGTTAGCTGTATCCCTTGCTGTTGTACCACAAACCGGAGGTGCTGTTCTTTTACAATGCGGCTAAAGCCCGTATCGCGTACCCCCCGTGCCAGAAACTGGGGACTCATATTTCCGGGACCAAAAGGCTCCATTTGGCGGAGGATGTTAAAAAAAGCGGGGGAGATATCAGCAAACGAAATTTCCGCATCAATGATGATCTCCGGTGTCAGCAGTTCTTCTGAAATACTGGCTGCAACCACTGCTTCAAATTTTTCCCGGAACAGATCTATGTTTTCCTTGCTAAGGGTAAGCCCGGCAGCTGCAAAGTGCCCACCATAGCCGATCAGGTATTCCCGGCAGGCATGAATGGCTTCGTACAGGTTAAATCCGGGAACGCTCCGGGCGCTTCCGGCGGCATAGTCGCCACTTTCCGTTAACACTACGGTGGGGCGGTAGTGATGCTCAATCAGCCGGGAGGCCACAATGCCCACTACGCCTTTATGCCAATGCGGCTGGTATACTACGGTCGATTTTCGGGTGCTCCAGGTAGTGTTCTGCACAATAATTTCCAGAGCTTCTTCTGTAATGCTGGAGTCGGCTTCTTTGCGTTCGCTGTTATCGCTGTGCAACAGTTCGGCATAGCCCAGGGCCTCCTCATAAGAAGCGGCTACAAAAAGCTGAACAGCCTTCCGGGCATCGTCCATCCTTCCGGCTGCGTTTACCCTGGGGGCAATCATAAACACAAGGTTGTGTATGTAAAGGGGCATACGGGTTCCGCTCAAATATGCAAGTGCCCGGATGCCGGCGTTGGGGTCCTTGTTTACCTGCTGCAACCCATAATAAGCGAGGATCCTGTTTTCGCCGGTGATGGGAACGATGTCCGCAGCGATCGCCGTGGCAACCAGGTCCAGGTATTGATATGGAAATGTGGCCGGCAATGCCAGCTTTTCACAAAGGGCGGTAATGAGCTTATAGCCTACACCGCATCCGCAAAGCTCTTTATAAGGGTATGCGCAGTCTGGCTGTTTCGGGTTCAGGATGGCCGCTGCATCCGGCAAAATGGTATCGGGCAAATGGTGATCACAGATCACAAAATCGATCTGGAGGGTACGGGCATACTGTACCAGGTCTACAGATTTGATGCCGCAATCCAGCGCAATGATCAGGGAAAACCCGTTTGCTTTTGCAAAATCGATACCGGCTTTACTTACGCCGTATCCTTCCCGGTACCGGTGCGGGATATAGAAATCCACGGGCTGGTGCTGCGTCTTTAAAAAGCGGTACATGGCCGCTACGGATGTGGTTCCATCCACATCATAATCGCCAAATACCAGTATTTTTTCATGGTTCCGGAAAGCGGCCAGTACGCGTTCCACAGCTTTATCCATGTCCTTCATCAGCCAGGGGCTATGCAGTTGCTGGATCTGGGGGCGGAAGAAAAGCCTGGCTTCTTCAAAGGTCCGGATTCCGCGCTGCACAAGGATCTTACAAAGAACACGATTGATTTTTAATGTGTTTTGTAAAGCAGTTACAGCATCAGGATCAGGCTGCAGTATGTTCCATCGTTTCTCCATTGCGGGCAGGTTGGTTGATCGCAGGGGATCTTTAGTATTTTCTTTCGGTTACATAATGAACAAGGTCTTCCAGGCCCCGGCGGTATTCATTGTCCGGACAGGTAGCTAAAATTTCCAGTGCTTCGTTCTTATACGCATTCATCTTTTCAGCAGCGTACCGAATACCCCCAGTATCCTTAACCATCTGGAGCACCCATTGTACTTTTTGACGGTCGTTGTTATTGTTCTTTACAATATTAATGATTTTTTGTTTTGTAGCCTTATCGGTGTTATTAAGGGTATAAATCAGGGGCAGGGTCATTTTCTTTTCCTTGATGTCGTTGCCGGTTGGCTTGCCCACATCCTCGCTGGCGTAATCGAAAAGATCATCCTTGATCTGGAAGGCAATGCCGGTTTTTTCGCCAAAAAGACGGGCTTTTTCCGTGGCTTCTTCATTTTCGGTCACCGACCAGGCACCCGCGCTGCAGGCGGATGCCAGGAGGGAGGCGGTTTTATTTTTAATGATTTCGTAGTAAATAGCTTCTTTAAGGTTCAACGACCGGGCTTTTTCCAGCTGCAGCAGCTCGCCTTCTGCCATTTTCTGGATAGCGTCGGACATGATCTTCAGCATCCGGTGGTCGCCGTGTTCCAGGGACAACAGGAGCCCGGTGGCAAAAAGATAGTCTCCCACCAGCACGGAAGCCTTGTTTTTCCAGAGTGCATAGGTCGAAAAAAAGCCCCGGCGCTCATACGAGTCGTCCACCACATCATCATGCACCAGGGAGCCGGTATGAAGGATCTCCACCAGGGATGCCGCACGGTAAGTGGCCTCGGTAGTAGGACTGAACATTTTGGCAGACAGGAAAACAAACATGGGCCGTAATTGTTTACCCTTCCTTTTGACGATATACCGCATAATCCGGTCCAAAAGGGGCGTATTGCTCTTTACGGCGGCGTTAAACCGCTGTTCGAAGTTCTCTAATTCAACTTTTATGAGGGAGGTGGGGAGCTTCATTGTCAATGCATAATATTACGGCAAAATAAGAGTAAATCCACCAAATGGGGGAGATTTAATTTACTCATTTTTAATTGAAAATAAACAAGAAAGGTCGATTTTTTTATTATTTTTTTTGGTTAAAAATTTGTTTATATAAGAAATGGCTTTAAATTTGCTATTCATTTTAGGAAATCGTTTTTAAATCTTAATCCTTAGTTATGACAAGCAAAAAGTACACATTATTGGCAGGTCTAGGCTGCCTTATTGCGTCTACAGGGTTTTCTCAGGTAAGCCCTTCGCATCCGTACACCGCGCCTCACCCGTTGTACGGTACTTATTCTGTTACAGACTCCAATTACTATTCTGGTAAAAGACTGCAGCAGCATAATGACTTTATGGTTGGTACAAGCGATTATCCCGCTAAACCTAAAGACATGTGGGAACTCGGTATCAAAGGTGGATCTTTCTTAGTAAATGGTGATGTTAGTGCCCGTATGGGGAACTCTTTTGGATTTGGTGGTCATATCCGCAAATCCTTAGGTCACGTAATGTCGTTAAGACTGGAGTATGTTTATGGTGTTGCTAAAGGGCTGAACTGGAGACCTTCTACAGGGTATTCAAAAGCTCCTTCTGACAACCCCTGGATTGCTGCCGGTTATGGAGGAGATCCAGTAAACTACAACTACAAAACAGTTGCTCAGGATCTGTCTTTACAGGCATTATTTAACTTAGGAAACATCCGTTTCTATAAAGCACAGACTGGAGCTACTATCTATGCTTTGGCGGGTGTTGGTGTAAACACCTTCCGTACAACAGTTAATGCTTGGAATGGCTCCAGCAAGTACAGTTTCCCTGCTCCCGGAACTCAGGATAACGTAAACCGGAAAGATGCGTTGAAAGCAGCTAAAGATCAGTTGGATGATTCTTATGAGTCTGCTGCTGAAAGAGATCCCAGCGTTAAATGGAGCAAAATGTTTGCAGGTTATATCACACCTTCCGCTACTGCAGGTGCCGGTATCGCTTTCAGACTGTCTCCCCGTGTTAACCTGGCCATTGAAGATCGCGTGATCTACAACATGCATGCTTCTGATCTGTTAGACGGTCAGCGTTGGGCAGAGCAGCCTTCTCTGAGCCCTGATAAAGATTTCTTTAACTACCTGACTGTAGGTCTGAACTTTAACCTGGGTAACAAATCCAGAAGAGTAGAGCCGCTGTACTGGTTGAACCCGCTGAACTATGCTTACGGCGAACTGCGTCGTGTACCTGAAATCGTACTGCCTGATGCAGATGGCGATGGTGTTACTGACCAATTTGACCAAGAGCAAACACCTGCTGGTTGCCCGGTTGATACGCATGGTGTAAGCCGCGATACAGATGGTGACGGTGTTCCTGATTGTAAAGATAAAGAACTGATCACTCCTACTTACTGCCAGCCGGTAGATGCTGATGGAGTTGGTAAATGTCCTTGTCCAGAAGGTTGTGGTGTTAAACCCGCTGATGATTGCGCTACTTTACTGGGTGCTTTACCAAGCGTAACTTTCAAAGCAAACTCTAACACGCTTTCTGCTGATGCTGCTGCTTCTTTAGCTACTGTAGCTTCTAAACTGAGAGCTAATCCAAACTGTAAAGTGGTTGTAGTTGGCTATTGCGCTGCTACTAAAAAACAACAGCAATTAAGCTGGGATCATGTAAATAAAGTGATCACTCACTTACAGGAAAAAGAAGGTATCAGCGGAGATCGTTTCATCTTCTCTTCTGGTCAGGAAGGTGGAGATTGCAATTCCGTAGATATCCGTGCAGCTGCACCGGGTGAAGACGGACCGAACACTGTTGCTCCTCCGCATCCAAATCTTCGCAAAAAATAGTAACTTTTTGCTATAACAGATATAAACCCTTCCCGTTTGGGAAGGGTTTTTTTTTGTGTGAGGCCACTGAAGCACAGAGGGCTAAAGCGGGAGATATTGTGTGTGGGGTAAATTAATTCAGCGTCTCAGAGGCAATACAAAGGGGCATAGGATGATGCCGCTGAGGCACAGAAACGCAGAGAGTTAAAGCGGGAGGTATTGCGGCTGGAGAGCAAACCAATTCAGCGTTTCCGTGGCAATAAAAAGGGGCATGCCACTGAGGCACAGAAAACGCAGAGAGTTAAAGCAGGAGGTATTGTGGCTGGAAAACAAACCAATTCAGCGTTTCAGTGGCAATAAAAAAGCTGCCTCAATTGCGTGAGACAGCTTCAAAAAATTATTTATTTTATCCGGTCTTTATTCGAAAGACATCAGCACCGATTGCTCCTTGGCTTCCAGTATGGAATGTCCCATCAGGAATTCATCCACTTTCCGGGCGCATTCGCGGCCCTCACTGATGGCCCAAACCACCAGGCTCTGGCCCCGGCGCATGTCACCGGCGGTGAATACTTTCGGGATATTGGTTTTATATTCCTGCTCAGAAGCTTTTACATTACCCCGGTTATCCAGTTCCACATCCAGCGCTTCAAGAAGCCCCTGGTATTGCGGATGTACAAAGCCCATCGCCAGCAAGGCCAGCTCGCAGGGCATTTCACGCTCGGAACCCGGTACTTCGGTAAATTGGGCGGGCTTTCCCGGCTCGGGCGTTTTCCATTCCAGGTCTACTACCACAAGCGATGTCAGGTTGCCGTTTTCGTCACCTTTGAATGCTTTGGTGGCAATGGACCAATGCCGGTTGGCGCCTTCTTCATGACTGGTGGTTGTTTTCAACAGCATGGGATAGGAAGGCCAGGGCATAGCTTCTGTACGTTCTTTCGGAGGCGTTGGCAACAATTCAAACTGGGTTACCGAAGCGGCTTTATGCCGGTTGCTGGTGCCTACGCAGTCGCTTCCGGTATCGCCGCCGCCGATCACTACCACGTTTTTACCGGTGGCCAGTACTTCTTCTGTTAAGATATTGCTTTCGATATCCTGGTGGGCGAGGAAATCCTTTCCATCAACGCGTTTATTATTCTGTTTCAGGAAATCCATGGCAAAGTGAACCCCCTTCAGTTCCCGCCCCGGAATGGGCAGGTTACGGGGAACGGTACTTCCTCCGCACAGGACCACTGCGTCATAGTTGCGCAGCAGGTCATGAATACTGATGTTCTTGCCTACGTTCGCATGACAGCGGAATTCTACCCCTTCTTCCTGCATCACTTCAATACGGCGGTCTACCACCCATTTCTCCAGCTTAAAATCGGGGATGCCATAGCGCAGCAGTCCGCCTGGTTTTTCGTCCCGCTCAAAAACAGTTACCAAATGACCCGCGTAATTGAGCTGCGCCGCAGCAGCAAGACCGGAGGGACCGCTGCCCACAACGGCTACTTTTTTACCGGTGCGGATATTGGGCCCTTTTTTGGAAACGAATCCTTTTTCAAAGGCGATCTCAATGATATGCTTTTCGATTTCTTCAATCGCAATAGGAGGCTGGTTGATGCCCAGCACACAGGCAGATTCGCAAGGTGCAGGACAAATTCTTCCCGTAAACTCCGGGAAATTATTAGTAGAGCTCAGAATATCATATGCTTCTTTATATTCTTTGCGATAAACGGCATCATTAAACTCCGGGATTACGTTGCCCAGCGGGCAGCCGCTATGACAAAAAGGTACCCCGCAATCCATACATCTTGCGGCCTGGTTATTTAGTTGTTCTTCCGGAAATAATGTTACGAACTCTTTATAATGCTGAACACGTTCTGCTACTGCTTTTTTGGGGGGAGTTTCTCTGGAAAACTCTAAAAATCCTGTTGGTTTACCCATTCAATTTGAAATTTGAGATTTGAAATTTTAAATTTCTACGATTATGCCAATTGCTTTTGCTCTTCTTTTGCCAGTAATACTTTCTTGTATTCGGAAGGGAACACTTTTACAAAGTTCTTCAGCTGGTTTTCAAAATCATCGAGGATGAATTTGGCTACCGGGCTGTTGGTATACTGGTAATGTTTGGAGATATACTGGTTCAGGAATTGTGCATCGGTGTCATTAACCGGATCCAGTTCTACCATTTCCTTATTGCAATTGTCTGCAAATTTCTGACTGGCATCATACACGTAAGCGATACCGCCGCTCATACCGGCAGCAAAGTTCCGCCCGGTATTGCCCAGGATAATGGCCTTTCCGCCGGTCATATATTCGCAGCCATGATCACCAACACCTTCTACCACAACGGTGGCACCGGAATTGCGCACGGCAAAACGCTCACCCGCTTTTCCGCGGATAAAACCTTCACCGCTGGTAGCTCCGTAAAATGCTACGTTGCCGATGATGCTGTTCTCTTCCGCCACAAAACCGGCCTTGGCATCGGGATAGGTGATCAGCTTGGCACCGCTTAATCCTTTACCAAAGTAATCGTTGGCATCTCCTTCCAGCTCCAGTGTAATTCCTTTGTTACAGAATGCACCAAAACTTTGTCCGGCAGTGCCTTTCAGTTTCAGGTGCACGGTATCTTCCGGTAATCCTTCCGAGCGGTATTTTTTAGTGATCTCGTGCGAAAGGATGGTGCCCGCGGCGCGGTCGGTGTTCACAATATCAAATGATGCTTTTACGGCCGTTCCGTTTTCGATGGCGGGTTTGGCCGCTTCTACAAACTTCCAGTCCAGCACGGATTTGATGCCGTGATCCTGCTCTTCTGCATTGTACAGGCCGATACCGTCTTCTTCCTGCTGACGGTAAAGGATCGGGGATAGATCCAGGTTCTTGTATTTCCAGTGGGTGATGCCCTCCCTTACTTTGAGGTCGTTCGACTGGCCGATCATTTCCTCTACGGTCCGGTATCCCAGTTCAGCCATTACTTCCCGCATATCTTCTGTCAGGAATTTGAAGAAGTTTACTACGTGATCGGGATTACCGGTAAAGCGTTTCCGCAGTTCCGGATCCTGTGTGGCCACGCCAACCGGGCAGGTGTTCAGATGGCATTTGCGCATCATAATACAACCTTCAACAATCAATGCAGCGGTGGCTACACCCCATTCTTCGGCGCCCAGCATAGCGGCAATCACGATATCGCGGCCGGTACGCATCTGTCCGTCGGTTTGTAATACCACCCTGCTTCTGAGTTTGTTTTTAACCAGCGTTTGCTGTGCTTCTGCCACACCCAGTTCCCAGGGTAACCCGGCATGACGGATGGAGCTGATGGGAGAGGCCCCCGTTCCGCCGTCATGACCTGCAATCAATACCACGTCTGCCTTTGCTTTTGTAACACCCGCAGCGATGGTACCTACACCGGCCTTGCTCACCAGTTTTACGTTGATGCGTGCATGACGGTTGGCATTCTTCAAATCAAAGATCAGCTGTGCCAGGTCTTCAATCGAATAGATATCATGGTGCGGGGGCGGAGAAATCAATCCTACTCCGGGCGTCGCATGCCGGGTTTTACCGATCCAGTCATCTACCTTATCACCGGGAAGCTGTCCGCCTTCGCCGGGCTTGGCACCCTGCGCCATTTTAATCTGCAGTTCATCGGCCTCTGTTAAATACAGGCTGGTTACACCAAAGCGGGCGCTGGCCACCTGTTTGATGGCGCTGCGCATGCTATCGCCATTTTCCAATGGTGTATAACGGGCCTCATCTTCTCCGCCTTCACCGGTATTGCTTTTTCCGCCCAGGCGGTTCATGGCAATGGCCAGCGTGGTATGTGCTTCCCAGCTGATAGAGCCAAAGCTCATCGCCCCGGTCGCAAAGCGTTTGTAAATTTTTTCCGCCGGTTCTACCTCATCAATGGAGATGGGCTTCCGGGTACGCTTAAAGTCCAGCAAACCTCTTAACGTGATTGCCTTGGAGGTTTGATCATTTACGAGCTTTGTATATTTTTTGAAAATGTTGTAGTCATTCATTTTTGTTGAATACTGCAACAGGTGGATTGTTTGCGGGTTAAACAGGTGCGCTTCCCCTTTCCGTTTCCATTGGTAAAAACCTCCTGTCGGAAGCTGATCTACCGGGCTGGGTTTCTGGCTGAATCCAAAATGATGTTTGGTCAAAGCCTCGCGCGCAATTTCATCCAGCCCCATACCTTCAATACGGGAGGTGGTGCCGGTAAAGTACTTCCGCACCACGGCCTGGTTAAGACCAATGATCTCAAAGATCTGCGCACCCTGGTAAGACTGGAGGGTAGAGATTCCCATTTTGGAGAACACCTTCAGCAGCCCGTCGCTTACGGCTTTGATATAGTTCTTATAAAGTTCTTCCGTAGAAAGCGCGGTCTTTATTTTCCCCGTTTCTTTCAGGTTGTGAATGGTGGAGAAAGCCAGGTAGGGATTAATAGCCGTAGCGCCAAAGCCCAGCAGGCAGGCGAAGTGGTGCACTTCCCAAACATCACCGGCTTCTACTACAATGCCTACTTTTCCACGCAGCCCTTTGCGGATCAGGTGGTGATGCACGGCAGATACGGCCAGCAGCGAAGGAATAGGCGCGTGTTGGCTGTCGATAGCCCGGTCCTGCAATACCAATACTTCAAAACCGTCATTCACCGCATCTTCTGCATAAGCGCAGATCCGGTCCAGTCCTTTTTCAAGGGAGCCGGGTTTTCCATCGGCCCTGAAATAACACTGCAGGGTTTTTGCCTGGAAAGTGCCGGTATCAATGCTCCGCAGGGTTTCCAGTTCAAAATTGGTGAGCACGGGCTGCTTTAGGGCTACCACGTGGCAATCCATTTCATCTTCGATCAGCAGGCTGCCGTTATCGCCTACAAAAGTGGCCAGCGACATTACCATCCGCTCCCGGATCGGGTCGATTGGGGGATTGGTTACCTGTGCAAATAGCTGTTTAAAGTACGAGCTCAGGTGCTGGGGCTGATCGCTCAATACCGCCAGCGGGGTATCTACACCCATGGCGCCGATCGGTTCTTTACCGGTGATGGCCATCGGGGAGATGATATTTTCAACATCTTCCGAAGTATACCCAAACGATTTCTGGTACCGGAAGATCTGGTCTTCACTCAGGTTGGTGAACATGACCCTTGGTTCCGGCAGTTCATTCAAACGGATCTTATGTTTGTTGAGCCAGTCGCCGTAAGGTTTTTGCGAGCAGATTTCTTTTTTCAGTTCCTCATCGCTGATGATGCGGCCCTGCTCCATATCTACCACAAACATTTTTCCCGGCTGCAGGCGGCCTTTTTCAATTACCAGGCTCTGATCTACCGGCAATGCGCCGGTTTCGGAGGCCATGATCACGCGTCCGTCGCTGGTTACGCAATAACGGGAAGGACGCAGGCCGTTGCGGTCCAGTGTGGCGCCAATGATCTTTCCGTCTGTAAAAGAAATAGACGCAGGTCCGTCCCAGGGTTCCATCAGGCAGGCGTGAAATTCATAGAATGCCTTCTTGATGGGGTCCATATCTTCATTGCCGTCCCAGGCTTCAGGAATCAGCATCATCATTACATGCGGCAGGGAACGGCCGGTAAGCGCCAGCAATTCGATCATATTATCCAGGCAGGCCGAATCACTCTGGTCATTGCTTACAATCGGCACCAGCATGTCCATTTCTTCCTGGGTGAACAGGGGCGATTCAAAGCTGTTCTCGCTGGAACGCAACCAGTTCAGATTTCCCTGCAAGGTATTGATCTCTCCATTATGCGCAATAAAGCGGAATGGCTGTGCCAGTCGCCAGGACGGAAAGGTATTAGTAGCAAAGCGGGAATGCACCAGTCCAAAAGCACTTACGGTTCTGTGATCCGTAAGATCCTTGTAGTAGGTACGTACCTGGAAGCTGGTGAATTGTCCTTTATAAATAACGGTTCTGCACGACAGCGAACTGATGTAAAAACCGATCGGATCTTTTTTTACCGCGTTGGTAGTCAGGTGGGTGGCATATTTGCGTAATACAAACAGCTTCCGTTCAAACTCTTCAGCCGTTTTAATATTGTCGGGTCTTTGAAGAAAAACCTGTTCAATGTCCGGTTCTACCGAAAGTGCGGAAGAACCAATGCCTTCCGGGTTTACCGGTACATTCCGCCAGCGGATCACCTTCATCTGCATTTTTTCCGCAGCACGGGTAAAGGTGTCGCGGCATTCTTCCCGGGCCTTAACTTCCTTCGGGAAGAAGATCATCCCCACCGCATATTCTTCAACTGCCGGAAGGGAAATTCCCATCTGCAGACATTCGTCATAAAAAAGCTCATGCGGAATCTGAATCATAATGCCGGCACCGTCGCCCGTATTGGGCTCGTAGCCACAGGCACCCCTGTGATCCATGTTTTCCAAAACCGTAAGGGCATCTGAAATCGTCTGGTGATTTTTATTGCCCTTTATATTGGCAACAAAACCGATCCCACACGCATCACGTTCAAACGAAGGGTCGTATAATCCTTTTTTTTCTGTCATTTTTTTAAATAACGATTTTAAATAAATAAGTTTGGCTTTTCAATACAGAGTGGGCAATCGAGCTGTGTAAATTAATAAAAAATCTGCTTATTTAGACAATAGCCATCCGAATCGATAAAAAAATTGAAATTTTATAAACAAAATGCATTTTTTATTGAATTTTTTCAATAAAAAAACCGGCAGATTAAAAGTGATTTATAGCTATTGCCAAAACACTACGGGATCTTTCAGAAGGCTGGCCCGGCACACGGATTTAATACCGGTTTCTGAGATGAATGGATTATTTTTATCGGACTGATTGTTCCTCCGGTCTAAACTTAAACCTATGCGTTTTTTTACTTTTTTTAATGGCAAAAATAAAAAAGATTCCGGCGATGAAAAATCCGGAACCGCTCCGGCATTACAGCTTGATAAAGAGCTTGAACTGCTGGCTGCCGGCTTTCTTCAAAAGTATGCAGCAACATACCCGGGCCTTGATTTCTCAGTTGCCAGTCTTGCCATTCTTGAAGCCCTGCTTGAGGATGCCAGCGGGTTTTACAAGGAGATGACGTTTGAACAGCAACAAAAAATTGTGAAGGGTGCCGGGGCCTATATTTTTGAGGTAGCCCGCAGGCATATCGGGGGCAGTTATTACTGGTATCAAAAACTGGATGAGCCCATTTTCATCACCGGTCAGCCGCACTTCGAAACCGGCATGCTGGCCTTTAACCAGGTACGCAACCGGCTGCAAAACGGTGCAGGCGATCCCGTTCCCGGTTATTTTGAAGGGTATGCCCGTAGTGTACAACAGCGCCGCTCGGCCATTATTATTTAACCGGCATAGCGTTTTGCAGCGCAAAACCAGGGGTAAACAGGCGTGCATAACAGTGCAGGATAGTGATTTTCATAGGTTTATTATTTTTGGCCCGCATCATAATTCAATCAGCCAATGCGATTTTTTGCCACGATCTTCTTTTTCCTGTTCTTATTGGGCCGGGCTCAGGCCGGCGGTATTGCTGCAACGCAGTTAACCTGCGAACAAACGGCAAATCCTCTCGGAATCGATCTGACCCGGCCGGCTTTTGGCTGGCAGCTCCGTTCGGCGGAACGTGGCCAGTTTCAAACAGCCTACGAAATCATCGTTAGCGATCGGGAGGAGCTGGTACTGGCCGGAAAAGGCAATGTTTGGCAAACGGGGAAGCGGAGCTCCGCTGAAAATATAATCATCCTTTTTGACGGGAAGCCGCTGCAGTCTTTTACCCGGTATTTCTGGAGGGTAAAAGTATATGACCGTAACGGAAAGGTTTCGGAATGGAGCCCGGTGGCCTGGTTTGAAACCGCCATGCTGTCGGCAGCCGACTGGAAAGCGCAATGGATCAGCGATGGCAAGCCCCTGCCGGAAACCGATGCCGGTTTTTATAAAGATGATCCGATACCGGTGTTTAAACAGGCGGTAGCCGTTACAAAGCCGGTGAAGACGGCACGCCTGTATATTGCTGGTGCCGGTTATTTTGAGGCCTACCTGAATGGTGAAAAAATCGGAAAGGATTGGCTGAGCCCCGGCTGGACGAATTTTGATAAACGGATCCTTTACCGGGTATATGATATTACGGCAAACCTCCGAAAGGGCCGGAATATTGCGGGTTTGATGCTGGGGAACGGGTGGTATAATCCGCTGCCCATGAAGTTTTGGGGCGTTTACAATCTGCGGAATGCATTGGCCACCGGGAGGCCGGTTGTAAAAGCCCAGATCCGTGTTACCTATGCCGATGGTACAATGGAAACGATCAGTACCGATAACAGCTGGAAATGGAAAACGGGGCCGGTGATCCGGAACAGCGTTTACCTGGGAGAAACATTTGATGGCCGGGCCGATACAAAGGACTGGCTGCAACGGGAACCCGAAAGCAGCGACTTGCCGGCTGCCGTGGCAAATGGACCCGCAGGTAAACTGCAGGCAGATTTGCAACCCCCGGTACGGGTTGCTGCGGTTATAAAACCGGTTGCCATTACAGCAGTGGCGCCCGGGAAATACGTGGCAGATATGGGCATGAACTTTGCCGGGGTTGCCCGCATCCGGGTAAAGGCTCCGCCGGGAACGCGCATCTCGCTGCGCTATGGCGAAGACGTGTACAGGGATGGAAACGTAAATGGCATGACGGCGGTAGCGGGTCAGATCAAGAATGGAAACGGCGGACCGGGAGCGCCGCCGGTGGCCTGGCAGGAAGACCACTTTATTGCCGGCGGCGGCGGTGTGGAAACATGGAGTCCAAGGTTTACCTTTCATGTATTCCGGTATGTGGAGATTACCGGCTGGCCGGGAGCACCAACGGTGGATGATATTGAAGGCTTACAGATGCACGCGGATGTGCCCGATGCCGGTGCATTTGAATGCTCGAATCCGCTGTTCAATAAAATACAGGAGCTAACCCTGCGCACGTTTAAAAGCAATATTTTCAGTGTGCAGTCAGACTGCGCCGGGCGGGAGAAATTTGGCTATGGAGGCGACCTGTTCTGTACGCTGGAGTCGTTCAGCTACAACTTTGATATGTATAATTTTTACCGGAAATCACTGCAGGATTTTGAAGACGACCAGCGGCCGCTGGGCGGCATTACAGAAACGGCGCCCTATGTTGGGTTACATGATAAAGGCCCGGGAGATGCATCCGGTCCGCTGGGCTGGCAGCTGGGGTATCCCTACCTGGTAAAAAAGTTATACGAGTTTTATGGAGATAAACGGGTGATCGAAACTTATTATCCTTCCCTTACAAAACAAATCCATTTTCTGGAAGATCGTGCAAAGGGATTTTTATACGAGGACGACATCAGCGACCATGAGTCGCTCGATCCCAAACCGGTTGCATTAACGGCTTCCCTTTTCTTTTTTCATCATGTACAGCTGATGCGTGAATTTTCAACGCTCTTGAATAAGAAGGCGGAGGCCGGCCGTTATGCCGCGCTGGAAGCAAAGATCCGCGCGGCGATCCGGAAACGGTTTTATAAAGGCGCGGGCGTTTTTGATAACCACACACAAGCGGCGCAGTTGTTCCCCCTCTGGTACGGCATCGTGGAGGAAAAAGAAAAGCAGGCGGTGCTCCGGCAACTGATACAGGCGTTCGCAGTAAAAAACAACCATGTTTCCACCGGTATTTTTGCAACGAAAATGCTGTTTGATGTATCGCGGATGCATTACCTGGACACGCTGGCCTATACCGTAGCCAATCAAAAAGATTTCCCCGGCTGGGGCCATATGGTGGCGCAAGGGGCTACTACCTTATGGGAAACCTGGAAGTATTCAGACAACACCTATTCGCAAAATCATCCGATGTTTGGGTCGGTGAGTGAATGGTTTTACCGCTCGTTGCTGGGAATCAATGCAACGGCGCCGGGTTTTAAAAGCTTTAGCATTCAGCCCCGTCCCGTTGCCGGACTCAGTTTTGCAAAAGGCTGGTATCGCACACCCTATGGCACAATCGGAAGCAGCTGGGAACAACAGGCAGACGGTTTTTCCCTGCGTGTGGAGATACCTGTAAATACCATGGCTGAAGTATGGGTACCTGCAGCGCCGGGATCCGTTTTACTGGATGGAAAAAAAGCCGGAACACCGGGAACTGTTGTTTTTTTAAAAGAAACGCCGGGATACCAGGTGTACAAAGTTGCATCGGGCACCTATACGTTCAGCAGCCGCTTAAAATAACATGTCTAATCTAAATGGGATGGGCCGGCGTGCACATCATAGCCAATGATAAAAGCCGTGCAGCCATTTGATGTATGGCCGCATTCAGTTGCTCCGGTGTATACCTGCGGTTATGCCGGTGTACACCCAGAAATATGAAAAGATAAATGCGCCGATTTCGGGCGAATGCATAATTTTGTTCAATTGTAGTACAAAAAAATCCACTCTATGGTTGAAGGCATTAAACCGATCGGTGCCAAATCGATGGCAGAACAGGTAGAACTGAGTCTGCGCGAATATTTTACCAAACAGTCTTTTAAACCGGGTGATGCATTACCCACCGAACTGGAACTTGCTGCTTCGCTTGGCGTAAGCCGGAATGTGGTGCGGGAGGCACTGAGCCGTTTCAAAATGCTGGGCATTATTGAGTCGAAGAAAAAGGTGGGGATGATCATTTCCAATCCGGATATCGTGGGCACTTTTGAAAAAGTGCTGAACCCGGCAATCATGGATACGGCTACGCTGCAGGATCTGTTTGAACTGCGCCTGGCCCTGGAAGTGGGAATTGCCGATCTGTTATTTATCCGCAAAACGGCCGCAGATATCGATGAGCTGGAAGCCATTGCTGCAAATGAAACCAAAGGCGACTTCTTCCGGATCAACAATGAAATTGCCTTTCATGGCAAATTGTACGAAATGACCGGAAATGAAACCCTGAAGAACTTTCAAAAACTATTGCTGCCCATTTTTGGTTACGTGGTAAAACTGGAAAAAGAAAAGCAGGTGTCCGGAAAAGTTTCACATAAGGACCTGGTGAAACTCCTGCGTAAGGGCGATAAGGAAGCCTTCAAGAAAGGCATGCAGGCACACCTGCAGCCGCATTACGACCGGCTCAAATCCAGCCGCTGATAATATAGCCCCGGCAGCGTTTGAGGCCGCAGGGCATCCTTCTTCCTTTACATCGTTCGTGTTCGGTTAAAAATTTATTTTCATGAAAAGATATTATGTTCTATATTTGTTATGTAGAACATAACTACTAAATGATTGTCGATGAAAAAGAATCCGGGTCCTGGAAAAAGATCCGGAGTAAAAAAATGTTTAAGGGCCTACAAATCATTGCCATGAAGTCGATTGCATTATGCTGTTTTTTTTGTTTTTATTTTTTAGGACCGGTGGTCCTGAACGCTCAAAAGCAGGGGGTGTTGACCGGTACCGTGGTGAGCGAAGAGCTGCAGCCCATACCCGGTGCCAGTGTGCTGGTAAAGGGTACTACGGTGGGCACCACAACGGATACGGGTGGCGTTTTCAGCCTTCCAATAGCACAACGTGCTGCTATCCTGGTCGTAAGTGCGGTGGGGTATAAAGAGCGGGAAATCATACCCGGGAAGGAGTCGCATATTACCGTAACACTGGATTCCAGGTCAGACCCCTTAAATGAGGTGGTGGTAATCGCCTATGGCAAGCAATCCCGTACCACCTTAACCACGTCGGTATCAAAAGTAAGCAGCCAGGAATTTAAGAATGCGCCAGGAGTAAACCCGCTGGTACAGCTGCAGGGCAAGGTGGCTGGAGTTTCGCTTCAGTTATCAGATGGCCAGCCAGGCGCCAATCCACAGATATTTATCCGGGGCGGAAGCTCTACATCCCCGGAAAGCGACGCACCTTTATTGATTGTAGATGGAATTGTTGGCCAGATGCGGAACATCAGCGATCTGAACCCGGATGATATTGAATCAATGGAGATCTTAAAGGATGCGGCTTCTACCGCTTTATACGGGGCCCGTGCTGCCAACGGCGTTATTATTGTTACTACCAAAAAAGGCGCCGCCGGAAAGCCCAAAATAAATATCAAGTTTTCAACCGGCCAGGATCGGCAGGCGAAAAAATATGATTTTTTAAATGCCCGCGATTATATTTATGTAACCCGTAAAAACATCGCTGCGTATAATACCACCAATCCGCAATTGTACTTAAGCGGCGGTACCTATGGAATGTCTACCGGCAACCCGCGCAACTCAAAAAATACACTTGAATTCCTGGATGTGTATATAAAAGATTATGGTGAAGCATATGTGGCGGACCTTATTAATAACCAGGGCTGGGAAACCATGGAAGATCCGGCTACCGGAAAGAAGCTCATCTTTAAGAATACAGATTTTGAAAATGTAACCTATCAGAATGCCAACCGTTTTGATGTGGACGCCAGCGTAAGCGGCGGTTCCGACAAGTATACCTATTACCTGGGGCTGGGGCATAATAACCAGCAGGGGATTGTATATGGCACCTACTACAAGGGTTATAACGGCTTGTTTAACGGTACCATGAAGCTGAGTAATAAATGGAGTATGAACACCAGTTTCAGTTTCCAGCTGCGGAATGCGAATGCGCCTAATAACTATACCAACGTGGTAAACCGCTCTCTTAAAACACCGCCTACATACCGGCTCCTTTTTGAAGATGGTACCCCTGCCCCGGGTGAGGGCATCTCTTCCTTTGTACCGCGGCTTTATGAAGTGTACTATAAAGAAAAATATACAGACGTAAAAGTATACCGATATACATCCAAGATTGGCGCGAACTGGGATATTTTACCGGGACTGAAATTTACGCCTACCTTCTATTATTTTACAACGGAGGGAATCGAAAACAGGTATGAAGCCTTCAGTACGGTATATAAGAACCGGAATGCATCGGCCAATCATAATTTCGACCGGCAGACGCAGCTGGACGGTTTATTGTCTTATAATAAACAAATCGGACAGGGACATCGCCTGAATGCAGTGGTGGGTACCAGCTATATCAATAACTATGCATATCGCCTCAATGGCAGCGGGCGCGGTGCCCCTACGGATTATATTACGACCCTGAATGCCACGGTGGCCGAAACACAGCGCACGTCTTCTACCAAATCTTCCGAGGCAATGATGAGTTATTTCGGCAGGGCAGACTATGATTACAAATCGCGGTATATGCTGTCAGCCAGCCTGCGGATGGACGGCTCTTCACGTTTTGCAGAGAAAAGACGGCAGGCGTTCTTCCCCGGCTTATCTGCAGGATGGAATGTGCATAAGGAAGCGTTCTGGGATCCGATGTTAAAAACGATCAGTTCGCTGAAATTACGCTCCAGCTTTGGTATGGTAGGAAACAATAATATTGGCGCTTATGATGCCTATGGCCAGTATGCAACGGGCTATAATTATGCCGGCCAGGTGGGAATACTGAATACCACGCTTAAAAATGATATCCTGGTTTGGGAAAAAACAGCCTCCTTTGACGCAGGAGCGGATATCGGTTTTTTCAACAACCGTGTTACGCTGATCCTGGATTATTATAATAAATTAACATCCAACCGGCTTTTTGATAAGCCACTGGACGCCACCACCGGTTTTGCTTCTATTAAGAGCAATTACGGATCAATCCGCAACAGCGGTTTTGAAATGGAACTGGAAGCACTGCCGGTACAAACCCGGGATTTTTCCTGGAAAGTCAATGCTACATTCTCCTACAACAAAGGCGTGGTGGTAAAACTGCCCGCCAACCAGGAAGATAAAAACCGCGTGGGGGGTAATTATATCTATGATCCCGCTTCGGGTAGCTATAAGAAAGTGGGCGGGTTGGCGGAAGGCGAGCGGTTTGGACAGCGCTGGGCTTACCATCTGCTGGGAGCATATGCCACAGATGAGGATGCGGCGAATGCGCCAAGGGATCTTAATGCCAGCGGCCGTGTAAAACTGGGCGGGGATGCGATTTGGGACGACCTGGACGGGAATGGCATTATAGATAATAACGACATGATCTTTATGGGATATATACGTCCGGACAAAACCGGAGGCTTTGTAAATACGGTTATGTATAAAAACTTCTCCTTGCGCTTTGTTGGTGATTGGGCTACCGGTCATGTGATCGATAACAAGTTCAAGGCCGATGTTATGGGAAGCGCCCGCAATAATAATGCTGCCCTGCCGGATGTAATGGGCCCAGATGTATGGAAACAACCGGGCGACCGGGCAACCGTCCCGAAATATACCGTGCAAAGCGATTACGACTATAATTTCAGGAATCATCTTCGCTGGGATAATGGCATTGGCAATTCGGATGGGTCTAATAATTCATTGTATTACTCAAAAGGCGATTTCCTGGCATTCCGTGAAGTTACATTGAGCTACCGTTTTCCGCAAAAGCTGATCGGCCGGGTCTTTCTGCAAAACCTGGAAGTATTTGGCTCGGTATATAACCTGGGGTATCTCACTCATTACAACGGACTGATGCCTGAGGTGTATACCGGCTCCGACCCGGGTTTATATCCCCGGCCAAGACAGGTAATTTTTGGAGTGAATGCAACCTTTTAAATCGTATTGAAATGAAAAATTATTGCGTACTTATTTTTTTGCTCGCCGGGCTGTTCCTGCTGCCTGCCTGTGAAAAGCTGATCGATATAAAGCCAGACTCCGCCATCACCGCAGAAAACTACTGGAATGCGGAGGGCGATGTAACAGGTTACCTTACCGGTATCTATACCAGGTACCGGGATGTAATGAACAATACCTACTACCTGGAAGACCGGGGTGATGCCTTTAGTCCGGGCCTGGAATCGGGGATGTCTTCTGCCTGGCTGCAGAACCTGACCCCTCAGAATGCACCCAATTGGCTGGATTTTTATAACGTGGTGCATCATTGTAACCTGGTACTAAAATATGCTCCCGGTATTGCGTTTACCCAGGAATCAAATAAAATGCGGATACTGGCCCAGGTGAAATTTATCCGGGCGCATATTTACTTTACGCTGTTGCGTTGCTGGGGCGATGTGCCGGTGGTTACGGAACCTACCGAAAGCGCAGACATGCCCCTGCCTGCAAGAACAAAGGCTGCAGAGGTGATTGCGTTTGTCCTGAACGATATTGATGCGGCCATCAGCGCATTCCCGGAAGATAATATTAAAGACAAGGACCTGGCTTCAAAACAGGCGGCATATGCGTTAAAGGCGGATGTGTTATTGTGGCGTGCAAAAGTACTGAACGGCGGAGCAGCCGATCTTACGGAGGCCATTGCGGCAGCCGATAAGGCAGCTGCCGGCTTAAGCCTGGAAGACGAGTTTTCAAAAATATTCAGCACAGACAACCGGAAGGGCAGGGAAGTGCTGTTTGCATTACATTTTGCAAAGGATGAAAAATCGGACCAGTATAGTAAACAGCTCAAACCCCGCGATATTTTTGTGCAGTCGGCAGTCAATAAAAACGATATACCGTATGCTGTAAGTGGCGCCCGGAGTCAGTATGCGCCTTCTGATAAATTACAACAGTCCTTTAAGGCCAATGCAAATGATAAAAGAACGAATGTTTCGTTTATTGTTGCTACCGGTGCTAACAACGCGGTGATCGGCGTATTTGATAATAAAATGCGGGGAACCGTTTATCCGGATAACCGGTATTACGACAATGATATTATTGTATACCGCCTGGCCGAGTTGATTCTTTTTAAGGCAGAGGCGCTGGCGGCCCTGGGACGTACCACAGAGGCGATCACAGAATTGGATAAGATACGGGTACGTGCGGGTGTTGGAAGCTATAAGGGAGCAACCGATAAGCTATCTGTAGAGCGGGAAATACTCAGCGAGCGTTTCAAAGAACTGTACCTGGAGCTTAAGCGCTGGCCCGACCTGCTGCGCTTTCATTTTGAGGGCGTAATTGACGTACGGGCAGAAGTGGCTAATATGAACGGATCAATACCGCTGTTTTTCCCCATCCCCAAAGCACAGATAGATGTGAATCCTAATTTAATTCAGACGGAAGGATATTAAATTTAAAACGATGCTTACAAAAATGCTTTTTTCAATATGGTTTTGTGGTCTGGTATTGATGGCCACCGGATGTAAAAAACAAGGATTGGTTGGGTTTGAGCCCGTAAACCCCAATGCACCGGGACTGGCAGATTCGAATAAATATGTGAAACTTTTTGAGCGCGGGTATAAAGGGTATGCGCTGTTTCGCATCCCGGCAATGGTGCGTGCAAAATCCGGTACACTGCTGGCCATTGCAGAAGGACGGATGTGCGGTACCTGCGGTGATGCCGGTGATATTAATATGGTGCTGAAGAGAAGTACGGATGGTGGCAACACCTGGAGCGATTTAATGGTGATCTGGGATGACGGGGAAAATACCTGTGGCAACCCGGTACCGATCGTAGATGAGGAAACGGGTACGATCCATTTGTTAATGAGCTGGAACAATACCCGGGCATTTGTAACCCGGTCAACCGATGAAGGGCTTACGTGGTCTGCGCCGGAAGAGATTACTGCCAGCGTAAAAGAAGTGGGATGGACCTGGTATGCAACGGGGCCGGTACACGGCATCCAGATAACGGAAGGCGCTTATAAAGGCCGGCTGATTGCGCCTACCTATACTTCTGCAAGCAATTTAGGAAACAAGAGTTATTCGTTTTCCGTTTACTCAGATGATCATGGCGCTACCTGGAAAAAAGGTGCTTTGACAAAACAGGGAGATGTTGGTGAGTGCACCGTGGCGGAAACCAATACCGGCCTGTTACTCAATATGCGCTCTTCAGTATCCAATGCACGGGTGTTTACCACAAGCACCGATGGTGGCTTAACCTGGGGTAATAACCAGTTGCAACCGGATCTTGTGGATCCTAAATGCCAGGGTAGTATGATCAGTTTTAAACAGAATGGGAGCTGGGTGTTGCTGCAATCCAATGCGGCGGCGCAAACGCGTACGAATATGACCGTGAAAATGTCGGATGACGACGGAAAAACCTGGCGTAAAGCGTATACCGTTTTTTACGGAGCCGCTGCCTATTCCGATATGGCCTTGCTGGATGACGGGCATATCGGTTTGATTTTTGAAAACGGGGATAAGAGTCCCTATGACCGGATCTATTTTAAGCGCATTCCATTATCTAACCTTCAATAACGGCTGTATGAAGATCATGAATTATTTATCAGGGATCATTTTAGCTATCGGATTAACGCTGGCGGGGTGTAGAAAGGATAAGGTAAGCACTGCTATTACCGTCGATTTTGCTGCCAGCAAAGTGGCACTTACCGCCGGCGACAGCGTTCAATTTAAAGAGCTGGCGCAGGGTACCGTTTCAAACTGGCATTGGGAATTTGAAGGCGGGGAACCTGCCGTATCCAATCTCTCTGGTCCTACCGTAACCTATAAGGTACCGGGAAATTACTCCGTAACGTTAACACTAAGAAATGCTGCCGGTGAAGTAACGCTTACCAGGGAAAAGATGATTACGGTAGGTTATAGCCGGGTTAAAGCAGCCTTCACGCAGCAAAAGACAGTAGCGCTTCAAAATGAAAAGCTGCAGTTTACAGATATCAGCAAAGGATTGCCCGCGTCGTGGAAATGGGAATTTACGGCACTGGCAACCGGCACCGTTATCCGTTCGGATAAGCAGCATCCGCAGCTGAACTTTTCTGATACCGGTTTTTATAATATCCGGCTGATCGCATCCAACCCTGACTACAGTGACACCATTATAAAAGAAAAGGCGTTGCACATCATTGACCCCTATACCCTGGTGGCCGCATTTGGCGCTGATGTGCAGGCCATCTACGAGGGGCAGCGTGTCCGGTTTACCGATCAGTCCCTGGGTATCGCCACGGAATGGGCCTGGGAGATAAAGGGGGATGCCGGAATATTCCGGTCTACCGAACAAAACCCTTCGGTTCAGTTTGAAAAGGCCGGTCTCTATGCGGTAACATTAAGTATCAAAAATGATGTAGCGGCGCATTCAAAAACAGTGGAACGGTTTATACGGGTGATTCCGGTAAACGGATTGGTTGGTTATTTTCCGTTTGATCATTCAATAAACGATGAAGGCCCGTTACAGCTTGCTGTTACAAAGAGGGGACAGGTTGGTATCGAACAGGCCGGGCGAAATGGAATGACAACCGGTGTAGGCAGTTTTGATGGCAGCGGAGGGCTTATGGTTGCAGATAATGCCGGTTTTAATATGGGGAGCGGAGACTTTACTGTTTCCGTTTGGATACAATCCTCCAGTACCGTACGGATGATGGTATGGCAGGAAAGCGGTAAGAATGGTTCAAAGGATAACCAGGCCTGGTTGCGTTTGAACAGTTCCGTTACACAATATACGGCCTTCAACACGGAGGATGCTGCCGGTGGCTCATTCCTGGCGCTGGCAGACCCGGGGAATATTGCGGATGGAAAATGGTACCATGTTGTGGCTGTGCGCACGGGATTGGTAACAAAGATTTATATTAACGGTCAGAAAATGACAGAACGAAGCTCCACCACCGGCATAAAGGAGGTATCCAATGCCGCAGACTTTAAGATCGGAATGCAGGAAGGAGCAAGCAGTTTTAGTAATTATTTTATCGGAAAGCTGGATGAGCTGATGGTGTACAAACGCGCATTGAATGATAACGAAATTGCAGATCTGTTTAAATATTAATGATGAAAAGAATGACAATGTCCGGTAAAAACAACAAAGGCCGCAACCGGCGGTGGATGTGGGCAGGGTTTATAGCTGTGGCGTTGATAATGAGTGCCTGCGGCGCACGCGTGCAGTCTCCGGCAATACAGGCGGTAACTGTTTTTGAACCGGGCGCCGTCTATAAATCAACCCGTATACCGGCGCTGGTATATACAAAGCGTGGCTCGCTGCTGGCCTTTTGTGAAGGCCGTATCGGCACAGCAAGTGATTGGGCGGATATGAACCTGATCATGCGCCGCAGTACCGATGGCGGAAGCAGCTGGGAACCGGTTATTATCATCGATTCGATGAAAGGTGGTCCGGTTGGAAACCCAACACCTATCATTGATGCCAACGGAACGGTGCACCTGTTATACCAGCGGGATTATGCAGAAGGGTTTTATACCTTTTCGAAAGATGATGGTAAATCCTGGTCGAAGCCGGTGAATATCACGGCTACCTACAACGCTTTTAAAGAAGCCTATAACTGGAACGTGTTAGCGCCGGGGCCCGGACACGGCATTCAACTGAAGAACGGACGGTTGCTCAGCGCGGTGTGGCTGGCCAATTCAGCCCGGTTAACTCCACGAAGAAGTCATTCACCATCCTGTGTGGCTACCATTTACAGCGACGACCATGGCCGTACCTGGAAGCCGGGTGCAATCATTGCAGACAGCACCGCCGCTATTTCCAATCCCAATGAAAGCATGCCGGTACAGTTGTCTGACGGATCCGTGTTGATGAGCATCCGGAATCCATCAAAACGCCAGCGAAGGGCGTTTAGTAAAAGTGCTACGGGTGCTGATGACTGGACGGAAATAAAATTTGCGGAGGAATTGTTTGATCCTACCTGCATGGCGCCCATCCTGGCGTTGCCAAAATTAAGGCAAGGGCAGCAAGCTGCATTATTGTTTGTAAACCCGGACAGCCGGGCCATTGAAAAGCATCCGCGCAGAAACCTCTCTGCAAAGCTGTCCTTCGACGAAGGAGCTACCTGGAGCTTTAACAAAGTAATTGATGCCGGCCCTTCGGGTTACAGCGATCTTGCTGTAGATGAAAAAGGAACGGTCTATTGCCTGTATGAGTCGGCCTCAAAAGACCGCGATTTTAATTACCGGCTGGTGTTAAAAAAGTTGCCGGCAAAATGGTTTCAGAAAAAATAGTCCGGGTAAAACATACGGTAAAAATTTAAAGGAGCAGTTCCGTTACGGGTAACCGATAAAAGCAGAAAATATACGAATGAAAATAAAAGGATTAATTGCAGCAACATTTAGTACGCTGCACGCAGATGGATCTGTAAATGTGGATATGATCCCGTTACTGGTAGAGCAGCTGATAACGGAAGGGGTGCAGGGCCTATTTATTTGTGGTACAAACGGGGAAGGGCCCAATCTTACCGAAGAAGAGCGGATGCAAATAGCCGAAGCATATGTGAAAGCCGTAAACAAGCGCATCCTGGTATTTGTGCACGTAGGACATACTGCTATAGCGGTATCGCGCCGTCTTGCAATGCATGCCCGGGATATCGGGGCCGATGCCATATCTTCTGTAGCGGGCTTTTATTTTAAACCCGCATCCGTTAACAACCTGGTCGATTGTATGGCCGCCATTGCCGAAGCAGCACCGGATATTCCGTTCTACTACTATCACATCCCGGCCATTACCGGTATTGCTGTAGATATGATCCGTTTCATGGAACTGGCCGAGGCGCAGATACCCAGCTTTGCGGGAATTAAATACACCGCAGCTACATTACAGGAGTATCAAAGCTGTTTAAATTATAAAGACGGCAAATACGATATCCTTTTTGGATATGATGAGTTGTTATTGCCGGCGCTTGCTGTAGGCGCAACAGGTGCCATCGGCAGCACCTATACATTTGCAGCCCCGCTGTACAATGCCGTCATCCGGGCATTTGAACAGGGCAACCTGGAAAGGGCCAGGGCCCTGCAATGGCAGGCCGTGCAAATGATTTCCTGTTTGCCGGAGTTTGGACCCATCCCCACGCAAAAAGCAATTGTAAGTTTAAAAGGACTGGAGTTAGGCCCCTGCCGGTTGCCCTTAACCGCATTGACGGCCGGCCAAAAACAACGTGTGCAGCAACGGCTTGAATCGGTTCATTTCTTTGAAAACCTGAACCGGATTCAGCAGGAAGATGAATCGATAAAAAATGAAAAATAAGCGCTGGCTCACATTATTCATAGCAACCTGTATGTTGTTAAATCCTGTAGCTGCACAGCAGTTTAAAATCGAATATTGGAACGCATTGCCGGATACTACGGGTTTTGCAGGTTCTTTTGCGGGAGTGGTCAACAACCGGTTAATAGTTGCCGGCGGCAGCAATTTTCCTGGTGGCGGGGCTCCCTGGCTGGGTTCAAAAAAAGTATGGTACAATGCCGTGTTCCTGTTGGAGAAAAAGACGGCTGTATGGAAAAAGATCGGTCACCTGCCCCGGCCGCTGGGATATGGTGTGTCTGTTTCACTGCCCGAAGGGTTGCTTTGTATTGGCGGCAGCAATGCAGACGGCCATCGTGCGGAGGTATTACTGTTGCAGATAAGGAACGGAATGCTGCAAACAGATACGCTGCAGTCCTTGCCGCAACCGCTGGCAAATACCTGCGGTGCAAAAGTGGGAAACAGGATCTATGTGGCCGGCGGTATTGCAGCTCCCGATGCAAGCGTAACCTCGGCGGCCTTTTATGAACTGGATCTTTCGCATGGTTTAAAGCAGGCCAAATGGAAGGCATTGGCTTCCTGGCCCGGTCCGTCGCGTATGTTGGCAGTAGCGGCTGCTGTTGGGGATTACTTTTATATGTTTAGCGGTGCCCGGCTGGCAAACGGGCAACGGGCTTATCTCCGGGATGCATACCGTTTTTCGGAAAAAACCGGATGGACGAAAATAGCTTCGCTCCCATATCCGGTAGTGGCGGCTGCCTCACCATTGATGCATGACCCGAAGCGCCTGTATCTTTTAGGCGGTGATGACGGCAGCAATGCCGGTAAGGATCTGCGCGAAGCACATCCGGGGTTTAGCAAAAAAATGCTGGCATACAATTACCGGGAAGATACCTGGTTGGTGCTTCCTGATGGTAAAGAAGAGATGCCCTTCATCCCCGTAACGACCACCGCTGTAGTGTGGGGCGATCATTGGGTGATCCCCGGCGGGGAAATAAAACCGGGTATTCGTACACCCGAGGTATTGACCGTTTTAAAAAAGTAATCACCAGGAACAATTACCGATCATGTTGTTAAAGGAACAAAAATATTACAAGTGGATCGTGGTAGCCTTGTTGTGGGTAGTGGCCCTGCTCAATTATCTAGACCGGCAGATGCTTTCCACCATGCGGCCTTCCATGCAGATCGATATTGCAGAGTTGCAGAGCGCGGCCAATTTCGGACACCTGATGGCGGTCTTTCTCTGGATCTATGGTTTGATGTCGCCGGTATCCGGCATTATTGCCGACCGGTTGAACCGGAAATGGCTCATCGCCGGAAGCTTATTTGTATGGTCTGCCGTTACCTTGCTGATGGGGGTGGCTACTTCCTTTAACCAGTTATATGGTTTGCGTGCAGTAATGGGCATCAGCGAGGCCTTGTATATACCGGCAGCTTTATCGCTGATTGCAGATTATCATTCTTCAAAGACAAGGTCGCTGGCTGTAGGTATACATATGATCGGATTGTATGCGGGACAGGCCTTTGGAGGATTTGGCGCCACGGTTGCGCAGGCCTACTCGTGGCAGGCCACCTTTCATGCTTTTGGTATTGCCGGAATCATTTATGCGGTAGTACTGATCCTGTTTTTAAAGGAGCACCGGCCGGCCGAACCACATTCGCCGCTGAACAAAAAGGCTGGTCCGCCGGTATCCATAACCTTTAAAACATTGTTCTCAAATCTTTCTTTTTGGATTCTTTTGTTATATTTTACGGTGCCCAGTATCCCCGGCTGGGCTGTTAAGAACTGGCTGCCTACTCTTTTTTCCGGCCATCTGGGAATGGAAATGGGCACAGCCGGCCCGCTGGCTACCGTTACTATTGCGGTATCATCACTGGTGGGTGTTGTGGCGGGCGGGTTGCTGTCGGACCGGTGGGTACAGAAAAACCTGAAGGGGCGTGTTTATACCAGCGCCCTGGGCATACTGCTTACCATTCCGGCACTGTTGCTGCTGGGGTATGGGCAAACGTTATTACCACTTACCGGTGCGGCATTTTGCTTTGGTTTGGGTTTTGGTATGTTTGATGCCAATAATATGCCCATCCTCTGCCAGCTGGTGGCACCCAAATACCGGGCCACTGCTTATGGTCTTATGAACATGACCAGCGTTCTGTTAGGGGCGTGGATTACGGATGTTTTAGGCAGATCTGTGGATGCAGGCCACCTGCGCCGCGATTTTGCCCTGCTGTCCGTTATTGTTTTGCTGGCGTTGATCCTGCAAATGGTATTGCTGAATCCCAAAACGGTTGACTATAAAGAAGAAACCGGGCCGGGCCAGTAACCATATGCAGTTGTTATCCCTGCGATCATGCGGGCGTGAATACCGTAAAATAAAATGAACGGCTGCGTAAGTATATGCATTATTTTTAGTGTCTGTATACAGGCATGCAAGCAACAACCATTCATTTACTGTTCCGGCAGATTAGTGAGGGGCAAAAAAATGCCTTTAACCAGCTGTTCTACCGCTATTATGAGCAGATGGTGCGGTTTGCCCTGCAATATGTAAAACAACCGGAGCCTGCGGAGGAACTGGTATCTTCTGTCTTTGTTAACATCTGGCAAAAGCGCGCCCGGCTTAATGAGGTGCGCACGCCGGAGGTCTATCTTTTTGTATCTGTAAAAAACGCTGCGCTCAACTACCTGCGGCAATCAGCAAAATTGCGCACCTCCGTTCATGTTCCGGAACAGACCGGTGAGCACACCGGCAGTGCTGCAGATACGGAATACAGGGAACTGGAAACGATTGTGCATGCAGCTGTGGAGCGTTTACCCGCACAGCGGCAGCTGATTTTTAAACTGATCAGGGAAGAAGGATTAAAAGCCAGGGAAGTGGCGGCCATCCTTTCGGTTTCTGTAAGAACCGTTGAAAACCAGCTTTACAAGGCGGTTAAGAGCCTCGCTGCTGCCATCAGCGATTACCTGGGCTATCATCCGAAGGAACAGCGGGTAACCGGAAAAACGCTGTTATTATTTTTTTGAGCGGGGTGAGTATGCCGGGTGTTTTTTTTGTCTTTATAAAAGCAGCATTAATAATATGAACAGGGAACATTTTTTAGCCTTGTTGTCAAAGAAGATGAGAAATGAACTGTCACCGGAGGAACAACAGGTGTTTGAACGTTGCGTGGCTGAAAACAAGGAGTACGGGCAACTGAATGAAGCGATCGGAGTGACAGCGGATCAAACAAGGGCTTCGCTGCCCAACCTGGAGGCACGGCTTTCGGCGATCTGGCAACGCATAGAAACGGATGAATCAGGGCCGGTGCAGGTAAAGAGAACAGCCTTGCGGTGGACAGCGCTGTTAAAAACAGCAGCGGTGTTATTATTGATTGCAGGCGCAGTTGTATGGATACGCGCTTATAATAAAACAACAAAAGAAGAACGGATGCTGACACTTCAGACAACGGATGAAAAATTATACACAACGCTCCCGGATGGCACACAGGTAACGCTGAACAACCATTCGACCCTGGAATACAATACGGAGTTCGGGGAAGAAAAACGCAAGATCGTATTGCAAGGTGAAGCGTTTTTTGATGTGACCGAAAATAAAAACGTTCCCCTGCAGGTATTGGCCGGTCCGCTTGTGGTGGAAGTAAAAGGAACCTCCTTCAATGTAACGGCTTATAAGAACCATCCGGAAGTAAAAGTGGTCTTGCTGCGCGGATCTGTGGAAGTGTCCCGTAGAGGTGATCGTACGGATAAGGTATTGCTAAAGCCCAATCAATGGTTGCTGGCACCCAACACAGCAGGGGGCGTAATGCAGTTTCACATCGATTCGGTGGATGAGCAATGGATACAGCATATGCACTGGACGGAAGATTCCCTGGTATTCCGGAAAGAACAACTGCAGCATATTGCTGTAAAACTGGAGAAAAAATATGGCGTTACCATAGAAATTAAAACGGAGGCATTAAAGGAGAAACGGTTCAGCGGGATGTTTGTGAATGAAAGTCTGACAGAAGGGCTCGAAGCGCTGAAGATGGCATATCCGTTCCAATATAAGATCGAGGGAAAAAGGGTAACGATCCGGTAAAAGGACCGGGCTGTAACAATTTTTTAAAGCGGGCGTATAATGTACAAGTAAACGTCATGAAGGTGGTAAGGAGGGTAGTAATTATTTTTTTAATGATTGTGTGGGCCGTATGTGCACAGGCGCAGTCCCGCAGGGTTTCCGTTACCGCCTTGCATCAGCCGCTTAAAACGGTGCTGGACCGGCTTCAGCAATTGAGTGGTTATACGATCATCTACAGCGATGAGGTGGTACAGGACTCAATGATCACTTCTGTAAATGCCCGGCGGGAGCCCGTATCCGTAATCTTAAACCGGATGTTGCCACCCCTGGGATTGTTTTATAAAAGCCGTACCGGGCAGCTGATTGTGATCGGCAGTGTCAGCCTCCGGGATCAGCTGCCGGCGGGGCAGCCGGCACGCGAACTGGAAGGATGGGTAATGGGCACCGATCAGAAACCGGTACCCTACGCATCGGTGACGTTGACGGATCAGGGACATACCTTGTCGGGTACGGCAGGGGAAGATGATGGCCGGTTCCGGATCCTGCATGGGTTTGAACCGGGAAAGACCTACGGTTTGCAGGCATCTTCAGTTGGCTATAAAGCAAGGCTTTTTACGTTTGTGTTTTCGGATACATTAAAGCTGGCTCCGCTGGTGCTGGAGAAGGAGAAAGGTACAATGAATGTGGTGACTGTTGCAGCTTCCCGGCCGCTGGTTGAAAGAAGGGCAGACCGTTTTATTGTAAATGTAGAAGGAACACCGTTGGCCGATGGCAACAATGCGCTGGAGGTACTGCAAAAAGCACCGGGGATCTGGGTGGATCCGGACGGAACGATCAAAATTCAGGGAAACGGATCGGTTACCGTGATGATCAATGATGTGGTACAGCGTATGTCCGGTTCCGACTTGGCCGAATACCTCCGCACCATCCGGTCTGAGAATATCAAAAAGATCGAAGTTATTGCCAATCCCCCGGCCGAATATGAGGCTTCCGGTACCGGGGGAATGATCCATATCATTTTGAAAAAAGCCAGGGATGAAGGGTTTACCGGTCAGCTTACCGCGGTATATAAGCAGCAGAAGGGGAAGCCGTATTGGTCTCCCGGTATTTCAGCACAATACAAGATCAAACGGTTTTACTTTTTTGGTAACGGCTCTTTGTCTAAAGAAGCACAGGTGTACTATGCGCGTACCATCAATATCTATAAGGATAACAGCAGTTATGATGGGATCACCGACCGGGTCAATAAAAACCGGCAGTCTGCTTATCAGGGCGGCGTGGTGTATGATATTTCTGACAAGCAATCCCTGAGCTTCCAGGGCGGTACCACCGGAACAGATCTTTTACGCAACTTTAAAACAGGCATTACGTTAAAGGATGGGGGCGGTGCAATGGTTACCGGAAACTCGGTTACCGATTGGCGGCGTACGCCCCGCCTGGTAACCGGTACGCTCAACTACAGTTATAAACTGGATACCCTCGGTTCCGTATTTAAGATCCTCGGTGATTATGTAAAGGGAAGAAAGACAGAAGCGATGCAGGTGGCTTCGGTGTATACAGACCCGCTGCGGGATACACTTTACCGCAACAGCTATCCCAGCAATACGGCCATCTACAGCGGTCAGGCAGATTACGTATACTATATCACCAAGGTTACCCGGTTGCAGGCCGGGTTAAAATACGTAGCAACCCAGCGGGATAATACCACTACGGCCGAACAAATGGTAAGTGATGCCTGGGTGATTAACAAAGATGCCAGCAACCAGTTTATTTATGATGAAAACCTGCTGATGGGCTATGCTGCCATGGAAACTTCCATAAAACAAACCAGCTTTAAGCTGGGACTGCGGGCGGAAGAAACATCGATGAAAGGCAATAACGTTACCTCCGCGCAGGAGTTTACGCGTAGGTACCTGAACCTGTTCCCCTCGGTATTTTTATTGCAGCAGCTCAATGATAAAGCCGTTCCGGCCTCCCTGTCGTTCAGCTATAGCCGGAGGATCCGCCGGCCGCAGTTCGGAGATTTGAATCCCTTCCGGTTACGCATCGGTGACTATTCCGTTATGGTGGGCAATCCCGATCTGTTGCCGGAATATTCGGATAATTACAGGCTGGGCTATAATTTCTGGAAAGGCTATACCATAACCCTGCAATACCAGCGTACCAATAACATCATTGCAGAGTTTGCCAATCCCCAGGAAAATGGGGTGATCGAATACCAGACGCGGAACTTTAAATACCGGACGGCCTATGGCGCTTCGCTATATGCGCCGGTAAAGATCACAAAATGGTGGACGGCAAATGTGTATAGCGGGGTTTTTCATATGGCGTATGTGATCAATGAATTCCAGTTTGCACAAACGGCCCTTCAATTCAACACCTTTCACACCTTTACATTAAAAAACAATTTCGATGCCACGCTCGCTACCATTTACAACTCGCCTTATGTGGCAGGGAATACGCGGAACGCAACAATGTTTATTACAGATTGCTCATTTGGGAAAAAGTTTTTTGATAACAAACTCCGGGTACGGCTAAACCTTACCGATGTGTTCAATACGTTCCGGGAACGCACATTAACCACTTACAACGGCGTTAAGATCGACTTCTATCAAAAACGTCCGACCCGGACGATCGGTGTTTCGGTAAACTACCTGCTGAATGCCGGTAAAAAGATCAAGGACAAGAAAGTAGAACAAAGCGCGGAAGAAGAAAAAAACCGGATATAATTTTATTGACCGTAAATTGGGGCATGTTTCATACAAAGGGAAGAAGCATCATTGTTATGGGTGTATCCGGTAGCGGCAAAACCACTGTTGGCAAGGCTTTGGCCGGTGAACTGGGTTGGCGCTTTACAGACGGGGACGACCTGCATCCGCCCGCCAATATATCAAAGATGCATTCCGGGATACCTTTAACGGATGCCGATCGCTGGGGATGGCTGCAACGCATCAACCGGGAAATGCAAACGCTGAATGCCGCCGGTATTTCGGTAGTAGTGGCCTGTTCGGCACTTAAGGAAAGATACCGGGATGTATTGCGGCAAAATAGTGTGTCCGTTTTATTTCTTTACCTGAAAGGCAATTTTGACCAGGTGGATACCTTACTGGAAAACCGGAAAGGACATTTTATGCCGGCGGGATTATTGCAAAGCCAGTTTGAAGCGCTGGAGGAGCCCACGGAAGCCGAGGCCGATTGTGCTACAATTTTGATAACCAGTCTTCCGGAGGAGCTGGAACAAATCCGTGTTTTATTAGGGTTGCGCGGATTTTGCTGATCTATGGTGTATTCGCACAATAACTGTATTTTCGGGAGAAATACTTGCCATGGCCCTGTTGATCCTGATGCTTGGAATTGTATTGCTGTTGCTGCTGATCACCGTTGTAAAGCTCAATGCATTTATCTCGTTAACGGTGGTGACCCTCTTTATCGCTTTGGGGAACGGCATGGCTCCGCCGCAGGTGATTACGGCCATCAGTAAAGGCATCGGAGACACGCTTGGTTCCCTCATTCTTGTTTTAGGCATGGGTGTATTGCTGGGTGCCTTGCTTACCGAAACCGGGGCTACGCAACAGATCTGTAACGGGCTGATGCGCGTGTTTGGCCCGGCACGGGCAAAGGTGGCACTGGCCGTTACCGGTTTTGCGGTGGGATTGGCGTTGTTTTATAATGCGGGTTTTATTGTGCTGATCCCGCTGGTTTTTGTGGTAGCCCGGCAAACAGGTTTGCCACTGGCATATCTTGCCATTGCGATGGCTGCCCCGTTGTCCATTACACATGGCTTTCTGCCGCCGCATCCGGGACCCACAGCTATCGCCGTCTTGTTTAAAGCCGATATGGGCAAAACCCTCCTGTATGGATTGTGTATTGCCGTGCCGACCCTGGTGCTGGCCGGTATATTCTTCCCGGAACGCATCCGGAAGATAACAGCCGCCCCGCCGCCCGGTATCTTTGGCAGTGAAGGAACGGTAACTTCAGCCCTGCCCGGTTTTGGTATCAGTTTATTTACCGCATTGATACCGGTACTACTAATGGCGGCCTCTGCAATAGCGGCTGCATTTGAAAAACAGCAGACCGGCACATTTGTCCGGGTGCTCCAATTTACGGGCGATCCGGGAATGGCCATGCTGATCGCCGTTATCTGTGCATTGTTCTTTTTAGGAGTCTTTCGCGGTGTTTCCATCAAATTGCTGATGGACCGAACCAGTGGATCCCTAAATGCCATTGCCACCATTGTGCTGGTAATTGCGGCGGGTGGAGCGTTAAAGGAAGTGCTCATTCAGAGTAAGACGGCAGATGCCATCACGCTCTTTTTTCTGAAAACCTCCCTGGCTCCCTTATTCCTGGGATGGCTGGTGGCCACCCTTATCCGCATTGCGGTTGGGTCTGCCACGGTAGCCGCACTTACTGCAGCAGGAATTGTGCAGCCGCTCATTGCCTCAATGCATGTAAAACCCGAGCTGATGGTACTGGCCATCGGAGCCGGAAGCCTGATGTGTTCGCATGTAAATGATACAGGCTTCTGGATGTTTAAAGAATACCTGGGGCTAAGCGTTGGAGATACATTTAAAACCTGGACGATGATGGAGTCCATTATCGGCATCGCCGGTCTGGTTGGTGTGCTGCTGCTCAACCTGCTGGTATGAGTAACCGGCTGGCTAAAGCATAAATGGATTTGTTTTTTTAAATGGCAAGATCTGCATATTTTTTACCAGGAATACGGGATAGCTTTGCCGTGCAAAAGAAAACATATGATCGGCGAAGTGTTGGTATACATTAATAATCACCTGGATGATAAAATAACGCTGGAGCAGTTAGCAGAAGTGATGGGGTATTCGCCCTTTTATTTGCATAAAAAACTAAGTGCTGAACTGGGCATTAGCCTGGGAAAGTATATTCAAAACCAGCGGATGCATGCAGCAGCGTATTTCCTGGCAATGACGGCGCTGCCGCTGAACGATATCCGGTGCCTGGTAGGCTTTGAAGACAACAGCGCTTTCGGCAGGGCGTTCCGGAAACAGTACCAGGCATCGCCGCTCCAATACCGGAAATCACAAATGCTCCAGCAGGCGTTTCCGCTGCGGACCTCCCGGTATATTTCAACAAACGGAAGCATCAGCCGGGAACGGCCGCAGACCGCCCGGGTATTTGCATCGAGGGGGGATTATTTTTCCGGCAGTGTTTATGCTGTTTGGAGGGAAGTGCATACCTACATTCAGTCGATTGATAAAACACCGGAGGATTTCGACCATTATGCCATCCTGCATGAGTGCCCGCATGTAACCGGGAGCCGGTACTGCCGTTATGATGCGGCCATTGTACCCAAAGGATTTAAACTACCGGCGGATCCCTATCTGCAAACCGAAATTTTAAACGGAACATATATCCAATTCAACTTTTGCAGTAACGTACAGGATTATGCCGCCGTTAGTGCTGAGGTAAATACAGCACTGGCGGGGCGCACGGATGTGCGGCATCGCCATGGGGTATCCTATTTCAAATTTAACGCCATGCCGGATGCGGATAACCCGGATCACTTACTCATTCACTGGTACCTTCCCATAGCGTAATCACCAAATACATATATGAAAAAAAGAATCGTGGCATCCCTATGCTGTTTAGGGATCGGAGGGCTTGTTTTTGCCTTCGGAGATCTGCTGATTGATCAGGAGAACGTAATTTTTAAAGCGGACCAGGAACCGGAAAAGTTTGCCGCACTAACTACATCCGCTGCTTATTTGTGGTGGGCCGGGCGCGGATTCCTGGGTGTGTTCCTGGAAATGATCGGAACGGTTGGATTGTACCTGTACCTGCAAAAAACAAAGGCCGAAAAATGGGCATTTACAGGATGGTTATTTACGCTCGTGCACCAACTGCTGGGCATGGGGGTGTTTGCCATCGCTTATTTCCTCTTTCCGGCAGCCGGACATTTATACCTGGATGGAGCAACACAGGCCATGTCCTTCGTAACCATGAAAGGCGCATTGGGTGTATTCTTTGGCGTGTCGCTCGCAAGCACGCTTGTCGGTCTTACCTGTATGGCAATCGCCGTACAAAAAAGCAAGGTGCTTCCCGCATTTTCCGGCTGGATGGCATTGCTGGGTTTTGCGCTGATACCGGTACCCGGCGTAGTGATCCAGTTTTTAGCCAACTTCACCTGGTCTGCCGCTTATTTCTGGATGGCATATCACTGTTATGTAACGCTGAAAAGTTGCGATAACCGGTTGGGTTTACCCGGGTAAGGAGCAGGTAGACCGTTTATCGTCAATGCATCCGGAACGGCGCAATTTGTTCCAAAACGAGGGCATTGCCGCCGGAAACAGCCGGCGGCAATGCCGGTTGAATATAATTTCACGTTGCACTGTATTGCCCGCAAGCGATGCGAAATTATTGAAAAGCTATTCCGTTGTTTTTTATCGGTTATTTCTAACGGTGATGCAATGCGCAGATACCCAGATAAATAAGAAAAAGGCTGCCAAAAGGCTGCAGGGCCGCCTAAATTTCGCGCAATCGTTTGCATGAACGAATTGCTAACAAATAGTTAATATTGTATCGATAAATCAAAGCTTGATCATGTCAAAAACTTCATTTCAATGAAAAAATTTCTCTCCCATTTTTTGATTTTTCTCTTTACTGCTCTAAGTGTTACCGCGTTCGGACAGGGGCGCACCATTACCGGAACTGTTTCAGATGAGGCAAATGCCAATCCTTTACCCGGAGCTACCATATCGGTAAAGGGTACAACAGCAGCAGCCGTGGCGGATGCGGAAGGCAAGTTTAGCATAAAGGTTCCCTCGGGCAATGTCACGTTGCTGGTGTCCTATATCGGGTATGAAACGAAAACGGTAGCAGTAGACGGTCAGACGCTCTCCGTTAGTATTGCCATGTCGTCGGCAATCGGTAATCAACTTTCCGATGTGGTGGTAGTAGGATACGGAACGCAAAAGAGAAGTGACCTTACAGGGGCTATCACTACGGTCAAAGCTTCTGACCTCACACATGGGGGTACGGTTACGAATGTGGGCCAGGCACTGCAGGGTCGGGCCGCGGGGGTAATGGTTGTTCAAAACTCAAAGGCGCCCGGCGGTAGTATCTCCGTAAAAGTGCGGGGTCCCAACTCTATCAACAGCTCCAACGAACCGTTATATGTAGTGGATGGAATGCCTACTACCAATGGGGTGGATCTGAATCCGGATGATATCGAATCGATGGATATCTTAAAAGATGCCTCGGCCACAGCGATCTATGGGGCCCGCGGAGCGAATGGCGTAGTGATCATTACTACCAAAAGAGGAAAGGCTGGTAAGCCGCAGATCTCTTATAACGGGTATTATGGCGTGCAACGGGTCATTGATCATTATACCATGCTCAATGGTAAACAATACATGACGCTTGCCAATGATCTGTATGAAGAAATTGACGGCCAGCAGGGACAAAAGTATGGGGTCTACACCCAATCGCAGCTGCAGTCGGATGTAAATACCAACTGGATCAGGGAAACGACCCGGCCGGGTACCGTAAGCAACCATAACGTACAATACCAAAGCGGGGGCGAGTATACCAAAGTATTGGGCAGTATTGGATACATGGGGCAGCAGGGCGTGCTGAAAAATACCAATTATAACCGGATATCGGGCAGGGTAAACATCGACCAGAAAATAAATGACTACGTGAAAACGGGAGCTTCCGTTTATGGACAACGTACAAAATCGAATGTACAAAACTATGGGGGTAACATCCTGCAAAGCAATGTGCTGCTGGGGATTCTTACCTACGACCCCACGGTTCCTGTATACAATACGGATGGTTCTTTTGGCCGTCCGCCCGGTGGCAGGGGCGATAACCCTCTGGCCAATTTGCTCGGGCGTCAGAATGATCTAACCCAGGACCGGGTGAATGGTGTAGCCTACCTGGAAGTAAAACCCATGAAGGACCTGACGGCGCGTGTAAATGCCGGAACGGAAATAACACATGCGTTTACCGGCTCTTACCTGCCCCGAAGCACTTATCAGGGAGGTATTGACAACGGGGTAGCCAGTACATCGGATGTTACGGCAGACCGCCAGCTATTAGATGCAACATTAAATTATTCAAAAGAATTTGGAGAAGCACATAGTTTTGGTGCCCTCGTGGGATATGCTTATGAAAGAAGTACTTCCGATGTAAGAAATATTGGGGTAAAGGGATTTTCTACAGATGCTTTCGGTTATTATAACCTCGATGCGGCCTCCACCATTACAGGTGTTTCTTCCGGCAAATCGGAGTATCTGTTAATATCGATGTTTGGCCGGTTAAACTACGCGTACCGCGATAAATACCTGGTTACATTTACCGTGCGGCGCGACGGCTCCTCCAAGTTCGGTGAAAATCATCGCTGGGGATATTTTCCGTCCGGTGCGCTTGCCTGGAGAATGGATAAGGAACAGTTTATTCAAAACCTGAACCTGTTTTCAAGTTTAAAATTCAGGGTGGGATATGGCAAAACCGGTAATGATCAGCTGCCTTCGTTTTATCCTGCCTATGATCTGGTAGGAGCCACACATTTAACCTTTGACGGCAGCTCCAACCTGGGCGGTACCCATCCGATTCCAGGATCGCCCGCAAACGTAGATCTTAAATGGGAAACCACCAGCCAGTACAATGCTGGTTTTGACATGGGCTTCTTAAAAAACCGGATATTGGTGTCGTTAGACGCCTACTACAAAAAGACGACCGACTTGCTGCTTGCAAGAAACCTGCCGCTGTACTCAGGCTTTACCACACAACAGGCCAATGTGGGTTCGCTGGAAAACAGGGGTTTTGAAGTGGACGTTACCTCGCACAATATCACCGGTTCAACATTTACCTGGGACAGTCGTGTAAACATAGCCATCAACCGCAATAAAGTATTGGATATTGGTGGAAAAGATATATTCCTGACATCATCCAAACCGATAGGCACTGTTTCTGAAGAGCAGTTTGCCGTGATCCGCGAAGGAGAACCGCTGGGCTCTTTATTCGGGTATGTGTATACCGGCGTTATTCAACAGGGCGAAAACTACGCACCCCAGCCGAACTCAAAACCCGGCGATCCTAAATTTGCAGACATTTCAGGACCCAATGGTACACCGGATGGTATTATCGACAATAATGACCGGACCATTATCGGTTCCGCGATGCCCAAGTTTATTTACGGGGTTACCAACAGCTTCTATTACGGCGGGTTCGATCTGAGCGTATTTCTTCATGGTTCTGTGGGGAACGATCTGCTGAATATGACCCGCATGAACCTGGAGTGGAAAAGTACTACGGATGCGCTAAACCGGTGGACCCCGGGCAACACGAATACCGATATTCCGCGCAATGGCTTTTTCTATATGAAACATGGGGGTTACATCAATTCTCATTTTATTGAGCGGGCCAGTTTTCTTCGGATGAAAAATGTAACCCTGGGCTATACCTTCAATTCGCATTCAAAAGCGATACGATCCGCCAGGTTATATGTTTCACTGGAAAACCTTTTCACACTTACGAAGTATTCCGGGTGGGATCCTGAGGTAGATACCAAGGCCTACGAAGCGAACCCCTTGCAGTCGAACGCGTCGGGTGCCCCCAAAGGCGGGCAAACAGCCAGCGGCGGCAGTGGATTAGACTTTAACTCCTATCCCGCTATGCGCACCGCAACGATCGGGATCAACCTGAATTTTTAAAGCCATCTGACAAATAATAAAAAAATCAACAGATGAAAAGTATACGAATACAATATTTCCTGTTTGCTGTTTTACCGGTACTGATAGTAAGCTGTACAAAGCTGGAACCCAAACTCTACAGCGACCTCACAAGTAACAATGCATATCAGACAGAAAGCGATATTAATGCAGCACTTACCGGCGTATATGCAGATCTGGCGCCTTTCCCGGGTGACGGGTATATGTTATATAACGGATACCTGGTAATGACCACGGATTATACCACGGATATGGGCTATTCTACAGCGGCCGGTGATCCCAGTAAATTAAGTGATCTGACCTATGATGTTAATAACCGGTACTTTCGGTACAACTGGCAGTACCTGTACCAGGTGATCAGCAATGCCAATATATTATTGTCAAAGATCGACGCGGTACCGATGGATGATACAAAAAAACAACGGGTAATTGCGCAGGCAAGATTTTTAAGAGCATTGGCCTATCGCGACCTTACAGATGGATGGGGGCCGGTGCCATTGCTGATTACTGCCGTTCCTCCGGGACAAACTGCGGATATGCCTTTAACTCCTGTTGCGGATGTTGATAAAGTAATCATTGAAGACTGCAGGTTTGGGATCGATATCCTGCCGAAAAGCTGGGCGGCAGCGGATGGGCTTTCAAGAGCAACAAAGGGGGCCGCTGCGGCGCTTCTGGCAAATGTTTATTTAAGAGCGCACGACTATCAGAACGCCAAAACGTATGTGGATATGATACTGGCGTTAAAAGATGAAGGCGTGTACGCACTCAACCCCGATTTCAAAAATGTGTGGTCGGAGAGCAATAAATTTGACAAAGGATTCATTTTTTGCATCTTACATGAGCCGGCTTTGAATGGCGGCGAAATTACCAATCACTTTGGGCCGATAGATAACAAACAGGTGCCTGACCGGTGGCAATACTATGGCGTATCGTTGGACTTTTGGCGAAAATACAGCGACCAGGATCCCCGGAAACAATTCTTCTATTATAATTATGAAGGAGCCGCAGCACGTGACGGATCCACCAAGCATGGATTTTATTATATGATCCCCGCGCCGGGTCAAACCACGCCTCCGAGCGATACGGTTAAGTTTCTGCCGAATGTAGCTACCAAAAAGTATTCATACGAAATGATATCCAATTCTTATTACGATGGACGAACCATCTCCATCTTTCGCATAGAAGATATCATTCTTTATAAAGCCGAAATCGAAAACCAGCTTACCGGACCAGCTGCTGCGCTGCCCTACATCAACTCCATAAGAGCCCGTGCCGGTGCCCCCGTATATGGAAGCGCCGGTTTCCCTGTTCCTGCAACAAAAGAAGATATGGCACAGAAAATACTGGACGAGCGTGGGTTTGAACTGGTATTTGAATACAAAAGACGTCCGGACCTGATACGATTCGGCAAATACGAGTCTACCACCAATGCGTATCTGACCTCAAGAGGTTTGCCGGCGCGTGCGAAACCGAATATGCGCTACTTTCCTTATCCGTTGGTGGATGCGCAACTGAACAAGGCTATGGCTGCGGAGAACGCGAATAGATTGCCATAGCATTGAATCATGTAATTTTGAAAACCGCCGGGCAGCCAAGCCTGGTGGTTTTTATATTTTGTGGAAAAACAAATATGGGTTTTTGAACTTAAATATACAGGATGAAGAAAATATGGATGGTCGGTTTTTTATTAATTGTATTGAGCGCAGGTTTTCTTTTTTACAGTTACAGGTCTGTTTCAATAGAAAGTATTCAGCTGCGCTCCTTAAACAATGCGGCAAATGCCGAAGTGGTAGACGTACAGTTAAGCAAGGATGCCCCGGTGATCATTGAGTATTGGAAGGATGGAAGCCCGGATGTTTATAAAACCATTCAATCCCCGGCACAACGGCATCATGAGATCAACCTGTTGTTGCTGGAAGCCGGCAGTACTTATCATTTCCGGGTGATTATCGACAGGATGATCCGGAGCAGCTCCAGGGATATGACGTTTAAAACCCGTGCGCAATCTCCCTGGTTGGTACATAACTGGGTTAAACAGGAAAATAAAGAAAATGCTGCTGCATTGGCGGGAGGCATGGTGATGCTCTGTAATGCACGCTTGCCAGGCTATATCATTATGGTGGATGGCAATGGAAGAATAAGATGGTACTGGCAAATCAATGATATAGGGGTGCGTGCAGCCACGTTAACGCCCAGGGGAACCATCCTGGCTATGTTGCGGCCGCCTGTTGCCGATATTATTGATGATACGCCCAAGCAGGAGGCGGATAGTTTAAGAAAGATGGATGAACCTATAAGGCGCGGCGCAATAGGTTTTGCCGGAGGAACGGCTATTGCAGAAATTGATCTTACCGGGAAAATGCTCTGGCGTATAGATATGGATACAGTGCTGGATGGTAAATACAAAGTGATCCACCATGACGTACGAATGGATGCTGACGGGAACATTGTTACGTTGGTAAGAAATAAACTGCCTTTCAACATGTCGAAAATAGGTGGTAGTGGCATGGATACGCTGGGTGGAGAAGGTATTTTGGTAATGAACAATAAGGGAAAAGAGGTCTGGAGCTGGAATGTGTGGGACCGTTGGGATATTCTTAAAGATCCCTTAATTAAGGAGTTTGCTTATGACCGCTTTCATGCAAATGCGTTAAATTTTGATAAAGATGGCAATTACCTGATTTCGATGGCGATCGAAGACCAGATATGGAAGATAAATGCAACTACCGGTGATATTATGTGGAAATTGGGGAAGAACGGGAACTTTAAGATGGATACGGCGTTGTATTTCTCTTTTCAGCATGATGTGCAGATCAATCCGCAGGGAGATCTGATGATCTTTGATAACTCTTTATGGAAACATCGGTCCGGGGCCGTATCGTTTAAACTGGATACGGTAAAATGGGAGGCCACGTCAAAAATAGAAGCGTTTTTGCCACGTGAAAAATATACTTCGCGCATGGGGAGTGCCTACCTGTTGCCAAACGGACAGTTGCTGCAATGTAGCTCCAAAACAGGGAGTGTAATGGTTACCGATCTTAACGGGAAAATTCTTTGGGAATTGAACGCTTACTTTGTACCATACAGGGCGGAATATATACCGGTTGAAACATGGGATCGCTATTTTATAAAAAAATGATCGTTACAGGATTTTGAAAAACAATTATTCCTCAGTCGGTAAGGTGAGTAATGCATACCTGTTTGCTACTTTTTTTAAGGTAGGGCTTTTTTCCTTTGGTGGAAACATGGCCCTGGTTTCCATGGTTCAAAAAAAATTGGTAGAGGATGATAAGGTGCTGGACAATAGCCGGCTTTTGGAAGCCTTGAGTATTGCAGCGCTGTTGCCCGGGCCCATGGCAGTAAATGTGGTAGCTTACATAGGCTACTGTTTTAAAGGGAAAAGAGGTGCGGCCTTAAGTATGCTTGGAGTGCTGCTGACCGCTTTTTTACTGATGCTTTTTTTGTCCTGGTTGTATTACAACAGTGCTGTTAAACCGTTCTTCGCCGGTGCGATGGTATATGTTATTGGCGCCGTGTGTGCCATTATTTTATCAACGGGAGCGGCTCTTTATAAAAAAGAAGTGGCGGGCGATTATAAACGGATGGTTATATGCATTGCGGCGATGGCCGGATTCTTTTTCGGAGGCAACAGTTATGCTATAAACCTGTTATTTATTGCCCTGGCCGGAACATTGGGGGTTCTGTTAAAGCTGGATGCAACTACAGGAGGAGGGGTGAACACGGCAACTGAAAAAAGCAAACCATCGCCGAAGTTCATCAGTTTTATTGTGCTGTTTTTGGCAACGGTACAATTGTTTTTCAGTGCCGGTTGGTATCGGCAGGTGGGGAATATATATCTAAAACTTGTGTTGATTTTTAGCGGGCTCAGCCTCACATTGTTTGGCGGCGGATATGTGATGATACCTGCCATGCAGTCCCTGTTCGTAAATGATCTGCAATGGCTAAGCCGGCAGGAATTTGTTGATGCCATTGCTTTTAGCCAACTCACTCCAGGTCCCATTATGGTGAGTGCGGTTTTTATTGGGTTTAAAATGGCGGGTTTGTCCGGTGCCCTGTTGGCCTGTTTGGCTATGTTTGTGCCGCCAGCAATGGTGATGTTATTGCTGAGTCATTATTTGAATAAAAGCCGGCATAAAGCAGGTTTCCGGTCCGCAATGGCGGGTATTAAGATTGTGGTAATCGCAATGATCATTGTTTCGGCGTTTAGGTTATTTCCATTTTCTGATTTTAATGTAGCAGCAGGAGCTATATTTCTGATTAGTTTTGTATTGAATTATTTTTTTAAAGTCAATCCCTTCTATATTGTCCTGGGAACGATACTGATTTCATCGGCTTATGTATTTTTAGGTTGATGAAGTTCGCAAACGGGCCCGGAGTATCTATATGGGTTGTCCGGGTTGAGTAATATCCGCCAATAAAATCTTTGATCGTAGTTATATGAAACAGATATCCGGCATACAAATGATAGGCACACAACGTTCTGGCTCTAATTTGCTGCGCGTGATACTCGATCAGTCGGCTGATATCGTATCACCACACCCGGCTCATGTGCTGGTTACATTTTACCCGTTGTTGCATTTGTATGAGGATTTGGATGATCCTGCTAACTATCGCCGTCTGGTGAGTGATGTGGTCGATTATATAGAGGCAAATCCCGTACCCTGGTCTAATGTAGTTCTGGATAAGCATGAACTGTTCGATCGGTCTCTTGTGTACAATCTGGTAGAGCTAAACAGGGTGGTGTATGAGCAGGTGGCTGCGTCTGCAGATGCAAGGTACTGGTGCTGCAAAAGCATGACAAATGTTCATTTTTCCAGGGATCTTGAAGCCGGCAACCCAGGTTTGAAATATATTTATCTGTACAGGGATGGACGTGATGTGGCGGCCTCTTTTAAAAAAGCGATCGTTGGGGAGAAGCATATTTACCCCATAGCCCAACAATGGACCCGCGATCAGGAAGCCTGTTTGGACCTTGCGCAGAAGGTTCCCGAAAGCCGGTTCCATACGTTAAGTTATGAAGAACTAATTACCCGGCCGGAGGCAACGGTTAACAAACTTTGTAATTTTTTGAACATTCCATACCGCCCGGCAATGCTCGATTTTTATACATCGAAAGAAGCCGCGGCAACAGCGGAAGCGGGCGCGATGTGGAGCAATTTACAAAAACCGGTGATGGCAGATAACACCGGCAAGTTCAGGAACGTACTGAATGATAATGAGATTGAAATTTTTGAGCTCATAGCCGGAAATGTAATGAAGCAACTGGGTTATCCTTTGGTAACGGATCTGCGGAATACAGGCCTGGTAGCGGAGCACGCCATCCAGGAGTACCATATCGAAAATGAGCAGTTAAAAAGAGCGTTCTATAAAAATGCAGACGCAAATGATGTACAGAAGCGCATGCCGCAACTGGCCATTTTAAATCGCATCAAAAGCCGGTAAGATCATGACAGAGTATATCCATTCTTTATTAGATATTGTTAAAAAAGCAGGTCAGGCGATTCTTGAAATTTATGATCAGCCGGATATATCCGTTGCGCTAAAAAAGGACGCGTCACCCCTTACAGCAGCGGATATGGCTTCGCATCTCATAATTGTTGAAGCGCTTCAAAAAATAAATCCTGCTATTCCGATTGTGTCGGAGGAAGGCCGGAAACAAGACCTGCAGGCTTCAATGCAAAAAATGTTTTGGTGTGTGGATCCGCTCGATGGTACAAAGGAGTTTTTGAAAAGGAACGGAGAATTTACCGTTAATATTGGGTTGATCGTTGATCAAAAACCAGAGCTGGGTGTGGTTTATGCGCCGGTTACAGATATGTTTTATTACGGGGCCAGCGGTTTGGGAAGCTTTAAAATGACGGGTGCGGGCCCCGCGCTTCCGATCCGTGTCAGCAAACGCACCACCGGACTGGTAGCCGTAGGCAGCCGGTCGCACCAGCACCCTGAGGAGGAAAAGTTCTTATCTGGATTAGGAATTGCAAAATTGATAGCCAAAGGCAGCTCGTTAAAATTATGCCTGGTAGCGGAGGGCGCGGCCGATATCTATTACCGGCATGGCCCTACGATGGAGTGGGATACGGCCGCCGGCCACGCCGTAGTGGCAAATGCAGGTGGCAGGATCACTGGTCTGAATGGAGATGATCTGATGTATGGCAAGCCGGGAATGCTGAACCCCGGGTTTATTTGCCAATCGGATGCCTTTCAACGCTGAGAAATGGTTTAGAATAAATTTTTAGACCCCTGCGGTGTTCGATGTAATGGCGTGGCCTGTCTATCCTAAATGGTTTATGATGCGTCGTACGAGGTTGTTCTCGTTAAAAGCCTATGCTGTCAAAAATAAGCCGGGCGCAGGTTTCAGAACTTTCTGTATAGCTATGCACTTTCAAAAAAGGGGCAACCGGTGATTCGAAACTTGAACTGATGCCCGTAAACTCTTTCAGTTCGCCTGTTTTCGCTTTTTGATATAGCCCTTTTACATCCCGTTGCTCGCAAATCTCCAGGGGACAGTCCACAAATATTTCATAGTAGCGTTCGCCAATAATAGAGGCAGCCAGCGTTCTGTATTGTTGTAATGGTGTAATGAGCGAACAGATGGTGATAATACCATTGTTGCTGACGATGCTTGCCAGTTCTGCGGTTCTCCGGATATTTTCAGCCCGGTCATTTTTACTAAACCCCAGATCTTTATTAATGCCCAGCCGAAGTTCATCCCCATCTAAAATAAGCGAGGACCGGTTTGCTTCTGTAAATAGTTTTTGCAGCTGATATGCAATGGTTGTTTTGCCGGCTCCGGACAGCCCCAGCAACCAGATTACGGGTGCCTGTTTAATATGCTTATTCAAAATGATCGTTAAGCCAATTAGGACAATAAAAGGTTTGTAAATTTATATCAAAAACAATAAGATCGCTATTGTGCTGCATATATTTCTTTAAAGGCCGGAAGTACAGGGCCTGGATCTTGAGAAGATTTGTTGCCAAATAAATATATTTGAAAAAAAAACGGGTTTGCGCGTGTTGCGATGAAACCATGCCGCAACCGGACATAACGCCGGTGCCGGTGGAAGTTGATAGGCGCCCCGGCCAATGCGGAAAATGACACACACCATCATCGCCAAATCGATATTGAATAAAACAAAACGCCGGGATCCCTGGTTCCTGGATGATTATACCGTAAATCCTTATAGCGGGTGTTCTTTTAACTGCCTGTATTGTTATATCCGGGGCAGTAAGTATGGGATCAATATGGAGGAAAAACTGAGTGTCAAAAGCAATGCGGTGGAACTCTTTGAGCGGCAGCTGGCGGCGAGGGCCCGTAAAAAGCAATACGGGTTTATCGTATTGTCGTCAGCCACCGATCCGTACCTGCAGCTTGAAAAAACACAGCAGCTTACCCGGCGGCTCCTGGAAGTGATCCTGCATTACCGCTTTCCTGTTCATATGATCACCAAGTCGGATCTGGTTAGCCGAGACTTTGATCTGCTTCAGGCCATTGACCGGGAAAGCATCCTCCCGGATGACCTACGTAATTGCACGACCCGTAAGGCCTTTGTTACGTTTTCCTTTTCCACGCTTGAGGACCCGGTTGCCCGTATTTTTGAGCCGGGCGCTACACCTCCCTCAGCGCGTTTGAATACGTTGGTTGAGGCCCTTGAAAATGGTCTTAGCACCGGCGTTAGCCTGATGCCGTTGTTGCCCTTTATAACGGATACGGCGGCGCAGCTGGAGCAGCTGTTCCAAACCTTTAAAACGGCCGGGGCCAATTACCTGCTGCCATCCACCCTTACATTGTTTGGCGCTGAAGCTTCCGATAGTAAAACTCTTGTATTGCGCGCAGTGCAAAAGCATTACCCGCACCTGTTGGAAAAATACCAGCGGTTTTTTCATTCCGGTACACAAATGCCGGCCTATTACCGTAAAGCCTTCGCAAAAAAAATGAACGAACTCGGCCAGAAATACCAGCTTCGCAACAGTCTCCTCACAAATCAGCCAGGGTAATACAAAACACGGCATTGCCGGTTAATGGTTCTGGTTGCCCGACCGCTGTTTTTTCCGTTTGACGGTTGCATTCGTTGTTCAACGAATCATTGGATAAACGACCGCCGGCAGTTCTATCTTAGCATATATGAACTGATCGGGTGTGCTGCATTGAAGCCGAAGGCGGATGCCCATGGCTACCGGTTTGTATAAGCAATGTGTTTCCGGCGGTGAATAAACATTAGGATCGGATAAACCGGAAGCCATCGGTATCGTTGAAAAACACCGGAGTGATATAAAAAATACCAAAATGAAGAGAACCTTTTTGTTGCCATGGGCAATTTTTTTTGTGCTGGTTTTGATGTTGAATTGTAAAAAGAACCGGCAGGATCCGGACCAACCTGGTCCTGATGAATGGGAGATCGGTATCCCTGCATCTAAGCCCAGGGGAACGCCTTTGGGAGATGCGGTTACGAAAATGATCGGCAGCGATGGAGGTATGGTTACCAGCGGAGATGCGCATTTGCAGGTGTCGGTACCTGCAGGCAGTTTTGCGGAAACCACAACGATCAGCATCCAGCCGGTTACGAATACCCTGGAGGAAGGATCCGGCAGAAATGCGTACAGGATTGAATCGCAGGGCAGGCCGTTTGCAAAGCCGATTACCCTTACTTTCAGTTATAAAGACCGGAAGGTTACCGAAGGATCTGAAAATGCACTGATGATAGCGTACCAGCGGGAAGACGGGGTATGGTGCGCTAAACCAACCCATGTGGATCCACAGACGAAAACGGTAACCGTTACAACCAGCCATTTCAGTGACTGGATGTTTTTTGAACAACTTACGCTTCGAAAGGATAAGGAGCTGGTAGAAAAGAAGGATCAGGTTGAGCTGGATCTGTTGGAAACAGCGTTATTGGATTCGAAGGAGGCCGATGATTTGCCCTTAACAGATCTCCGGGATCTGGGACCTACAAAGTACACATCTTTAAGCTGGAAGATTGTACAGGGACCTGGAAAACTGGAGGCCCAAAGAAATACGAAGGGTGTGATGGCAAAAGCGATCTATACAGCTCCAGAAGTCATCACTGAAAGCAAGACGGTAACCATACAGGTGGAAGTGACTTCGAAAGGCACGTTGCCCGACCCCAAATATCCGGGAGGAAGACGTCCGATCGGAAAGATGATCTTTCTGACTTCCATTAAGCTTTCTCCGGATTCCTATTTCAAGGGAACCGTTGGCGGGCAGCCTTTTAATTTTGACCTGAAAGGAGCACGTGTGCAGGAACTCAGTTTGCGGATAGACGGCCGTGATTCAAAAGCCGGCACCGGCATCAATATTTACTGTAACGGGTTAACGGGAAAGGTGTATAATGGCGGCAGGGGCGCGGGCGAATTTTATATGACCTATGGCCAGGGAACACCGCGGGTCATGTTCTGGAGCTTCTATCAATCCTGTACGGAAGGTGAAAAATTCAGCGGTAAACTAACCTTAACCAACAGTGCCGACGATTTTGTGGAAGGGACGGTAACCGGAACGGTATATTTTGTTGACAACCGGTGTGGGTTTACAGAGTCCAAAGAAATATCGGGCAGTTTTAAAGTAGCGTTCCATGATGCGCCGTAAGCGGCACTTGTTGCAGCTTCAGGGTTTTGTGATTGACGTAAATGGTAGTTGACCCGTTTCGGAAATACTATGTGTATCATATATTACGAACTGTTCATCACATTTTTTTTGAGGGCCTGGATCATTGCTGAATTTATTCTTTTAATATGTATCGCAGATCATCGTTTTTCCCGGACCTATGCCCGCTTTAGCGGTAGCCCGTCATGTTGCTGCAGCAGCTGCAGTATGACCAGGCCCCGTATATAGAATACTTGTTTACCCACTTTAACATAGGGCATATTCATTTCTGTGCGTAGCCGGTAAAGCGTGCTTTTAGAAATATGCAACATACGCATCATTGCCTTATTGC
>JAGIAT010000024.1 GCA_017744715.1 Niabella sp.
TTGTCAACCTATTTTAGGCATGCACAGAACTCAACCTGAAACATTGAACTTTAAACCTTAAACGGGGGCCTTGACGGTTTATTCAATCATTACGTTTTTAATGGTCTCCCTGCCGTAAAAAACGGGGTAATACATCAGCTCGGCTTTGGCAGGGTTTAATACATAATTTCCGGTGTACCGGGGCATCAGTTCAATGTCAAACGTATACGTACCCTGCTGCATTTTTGTACAGAAGATGGCCGTTTTGTTTTTGAGATATTCGCGATGCGTTTCTACGCCCCAAAATTTTTGTATCTTATTTCCATAACTGCATCCCGCGGGTACGGGTACTTCAATCATTACATAATCAGCGTCGGCTCTGGCGGTTACTTCCACCCGTAACAGGGCCGTTTTACCAGCCTTCAATACCGGTACATTGCCACCATCCTGTATCAGGCGGGAGCTTACAGTAAAATCTTTGGAGATGGCTTGCGGCGTCCTGTTCTGAAACTGCTGGTAAGCGGTGATGTACACCGGCATGTCTCCCTCCTTTTTGATCTGCAGCTGGGTGCCGGCTTCGTATTGCTGTTCAAAGGGAAACCTGTCAAACCGTGTATGATTGATCTCAACTATTGCTGGTTTTGGCTTCAGTTCCGTGTCAAATAATTCCGGTAAAATAGTTTCAAGGATCAGGGACGACTCATACGTGTTGCGCCATTGTCCATCCTTCCGCTGCTCCAGAAAATACTGGCGGATCTGGCTCAATTCGTTATTATAGCCACCGGCGCGCCGCAATATCCGGTACATCATCAGGGTATTCTGGATGCTGTTATTCCAAAACCGCCATCCTTCCTCGCCCCAGTAGATACCGCCAAACATTGTTTGTTTATGTAGCTTTACAAGGGAGTCTATACGGATCTTTAACCCGCCCTGCTGCTTTAATTCCAGTAGCTCCAGTTGCTCATACAGTGCTTTTTTCCGTTTTTGGTAAAGCGTGTCCGCTTCTTTTAACCGGATCCAGTCCCGGATCACCTGGCTGCCGTTCAGCTGCGCCAGCAGGCGCACCAGTTTGGGATGGGCACCGGCACCCTGGTCGGCAACTTTAGCCTGCAGATAACGGTACAGCAGATCTGTATTCAACGTTGTGGTATATCCCTGGCGTTGCGCTTCCATGAGTGCTTCCACCACATGCAGGCTGATCCACGGTTCTACCAGCGTTCCCTGCCACCAGCCCCAAAGACCGTCGGTCGATTTATGGTCATCCAGTTTTTTTAATACCGCCCGGATATTCTTTTCGTAAGGAAACGGTTCTTTCAGATATGCCCGCAATTTCTTTTCCAGCAACAGGGATTTTAGTTTGGAGGCCAGTTGTTCGTTACACAGGTATTCATAATCCCGCAGGCGTTTCATCTCATCCAGCAATACGGGAAAAACCGAAGTTTCTGCCCGTACGGTGCCGGTGCCCTTGTCCTTATCGAGCCGGTACTGTATTGCCGTATCTCCCGGTAAAACGGAGAACCAGCCCACGGTTTCCTTTACGCCGGCCGGATACAGGGGAATGCTTCTCCGTTCCCCGTCGAAATAGCCATTGGATTGTTTGAGTGCATATTCAAAATGCAGGCTATCTTTTCCCTGTGCAGCAATCATTACCGTATCCAGGTGTGCATGCATAACGGTTAGCTCACTGTTGCGTAAAGTGGTATCCATAAACCTGAAGCTGCGTACAAGCGTCTCCGGCATTGATGTATAATTCATCAGCTTGCCAATCACATTCATTTTATCACCTTCCACTGCAAATTGAGGGGCAACAAAATTAGCGCTCAGTGTTTTAAAGGAGCGGATGGTTTGTTCCTGGTAACCGCTTTGCCGCTGACCGGTAAAGGCTATCAGCCGGGTTTTCCAGCTGGTGATGTCATCCGGGAAAGTGACCGTAAAGCTGGCTTCCCCGTTCTCATCCGTTACCAGGCGCGGCTGCCAGAAACCTTCATCGGAAAAACGTGCACGTAAGGTTTGAGTTCCTTCCTGTAAAGTACCCGATCCGTTGACCACGGCGTTCCCCTTTTTGGTTTTAACGATCACTACCCCGTTTGCACCTCCGGATCCGTAAATAGCTGTGGCATCGGCCTCCTTAAGTACATTCATTTGTTCAATATCATCCGGGTTCAGGGCGCTGATATCCCCATCAAAGGGAAGTCCGTCTACCAATATCAGCGGTTTTTTCCCGGGCAGTGTGCTACTGCCTCTTAACCGGATATCACCCACCGCCACCCCTGCTACCCTTCCGGTTAAGGAAGTGGAAAGGCGGTTACCGGAAATACTTGCTACCGCCCCCACAACAGCGCTTTTCCGCTGTGTACCATATCCTACCACAACCACTTCATTCAGCTGCCCTTTAGCATCCTCCAGTATAATGGTATCGAAACGCCCTCCGGCATCCACCTGCTTTGAAATATAACCCAATGCTGAAACCGCAAGCCTTCCTCTTGCGGGTATTTTTAACCGGAAGCGTCCGGCTTTATCGGTAACCGTACCTACCTGTTGGTTCATACCCTGGATTTCCACAACAGCTCCACCAATGGGATTGCCATCAAATGACATCACCACGCCCTTTACTTCGCGGTTCAGTAATTCGGGGGTGAAGTACGACCTGTTAAACAAGCGGATGATCGCTTCCGGTACGGGAGAACGGTAATAACCGTATTGCGTGCGCTTATCTTCTTTGATGTACCGGTCCAGCAACAGCGTGAAGCTGTCTGCCGGATGGATCTTAAACTGCGACCAGGAGTGATAATTAATACCGCTTGCCGTCACCTGTACATTGGCTGCTTTAAAATACCGGTTGTCCTTTAACAGGAACAGCAGCTGATAGCGGCCCGGTGCCAAGGGTGCAAATGCGGTGGCTGCACCATTGTATACCTGCAAAAAATGCGGTCGCGAAGGGTCTGTCAGAATGATGTTTTTTATATAGGGCAGTTGATTTGTAAACGCCGTATCGATATAAAAGGAGAGTCTGCCGGTAGTTCTCTCGTCCGGAGTGTATGTAGAAAATAACTGCGTGGTACGGCTGCGCAGGTCGAAGAAATCATTCCACAGGGTATCCAGATCCGCATCACGCAGCACCTGCTGGCGGTAATCCCGGCTCAATATATTATTGCCGCGCAGCAGGGTATCAAATATGTACATACCGGGGTACGATTTTTGTTTGATTAACCCCGGAGAAAAGGTATATACAAAACCGGGTTCCTTGGTAAACACCTGGTCCATCAGGTCCGCCTGGAAGAATAACCGGTCGGTTCGTATGGGTCCTACCAGCAGATCACGCTGCCATGGAAGGGTTATTCCGGGCGGATTGAGCAGTAAACGGATGGAATCATACCGGATAAAGGTTTGTCCGTCACTAAAATTATTTTGTACCCGCAGGAAATAAGGGTGCAGCCGCTGCCGTTCCACCCGTGTTAATATATTCTTCAGGCGGGTTACCCGGGCCTGTGTATTCAGCGTATCGGCCTCCACACTAAATACGGTGCGCATCCCTTTTTTGAAATAAAAATCCCTGATCCAAACTTCGTGTTCCGGCGTCCGCAACCGGATACTGTGTGCACCCGGTTCGATAGGAAAGGCATAGTGCTGCAGTTGTTGGGCCTGCTCAAAATATACGGGCACTTCATCTACATAAACAATGCTGACGGGTTCTATGGCGCCGTTGCGTACCACGAATGGTGCAAATTGTGTAAGGCTATCTTTTATTACTTCGGTTTGCAGGTATAGGCCCCTGGGATTGGTAAAACGATAATATTCGATGGTATCCAGTCCCAGCTGGCGGCTCCATTTCTGCCAGTTCATCTGTATGTTTCCACTGGCGGCTGCTGCTTCGCTTTCCAGTTCAACGCGCCAGGTTTTCCGTGCATAAAAACTACGGCTGAAATCGGGTACAAACGGGGCGCCCGTATTAAATTTAGCGGTATGGGCATAGGCTGTCAGATCGGCATCGGGCACCGGTTTATTCCGGGCATCGGTTATTGCTACTTTCAGGTGCACTTTTTGGCCGGGGTAAATGACTTCCGGTGCCAGCAATTTTATATTCAGTGTTTGCGCATCGTAAAAACTGCTTACTTCTTTTTGTTGCTCCGCATCATTCCAGAAATAACTGATATGAAAATGTGCTGCGCGCTTGTTCGTATGATTGATCACCGTATCAAGCGTTGTACCATATCCTCTTAATAACACGTCATTTCCGGAGAACACCGTATACCAGAAGGGAATTTTATGTTCATTGGCAACCGCCAGCTGTACCTTTTTTTCCGAATGAGCCGCGGCAATCCGGATACCATCATCAAATTGATACGGCGATTTTATGGCCCTGACACCGTTGTCCAGTACCAGCTCATACCAGGCGGCCTGGTAATTCATTTGAAGGGCCAGCGGCAATTGCACCCGTTGCGAATCAACCAGCTGCCCGCCGGAACGGGTATAAAGCCACCCGGCCTGCCGTTGCATGATACTGTCTTTGCGGTACTCCAGGTAAAGACTGTCTTTTACAAAACGCGCCGCAATGGTTCCGCTGTCTTTTTGCTGCTGCTTATCATAATTCAGGTACAGGTTTGCCGAACGGGTTTCATTATTGCTGTTCAGCATTTTAAAATGAAGGTTATAAGAAAGCTGCACCGCCGGGAAAATGCTATCGGGTATCAACAAGCGGGTTTCGCCTACCGGATCCAGGCTGAGCGTGGTTTTCCAAAGGGTATCCGGCACAAAAACCGCGTCTTTATAAAAGGCAGTAACCCCTTGCGTACGCGCAACAATCTCCACACGTGCATCCGGAACCGCCAGGTCATTTTCATCGGTGGCCTTCATATACACCGCAACGGGTTTGCCGGGATATTGTATTTTCTTATCAGTGCGCACCTCAAAACGCAATGCATTTAGTTCGTATTCCTCGTAATAAAAATGGCCCGATGCCCGGGTAACCGGAAGGCCGGCTACAGAATCCATAAGCAGGATCTGGTACTGCCGGTCCAGCAATAATTTCAGCGAATCCGTCAGTACAAACTGGTATTCATAACCGCCTTCCCTGTAAGGATAGAGCAGCGTCAGTTGTTTTTGCCCGGATGGTCCGCTAAGCAGCACCTGCAAAGGCCGATTCCCGGCCGTTGTATTTTTATCAAAAAAGAGATAGGCCTTAAACTTTACCGTGTCGTAAGGTTTGTATTTGGGTTTGCTGAACACGAAAAAGCTTCCGGAGCCCGTTGGTACTGCCTTCCGGCGATGTTTTTTCAGGAAAACGGACCGCACCTGTTTTACCGGAAACATTGAACGTATCCGTTTGCGGAGGGATGGTTTTTGGGGTATATCTGCATCATCCGAATCGAAGGTAAAATAACTGGATACGCCTTTGTATACCACCTTCAGGTAAGCTGCTCCTCCGGGATAGCGTCCACCGTATAAATGCGCTGCCGGGTTATAATATAACCGCTTGCCCCGGGGTGTAAATACCCTTGCATCGGCAACCGGCTTTCCGGCCGGATCTGTGATGCTGAACTGAAACTCCTTTTTATTGTTAATAAAAGAAAGCCGGGTATTGCCATTCATGATCAGGGTATAATGCAGCTGGTTGCCCTGTGCCTGTACGCTGAGGTAATTTCCATAGGGCAATGCCCGGGTGCTTCCTTTTTTTGTATCGTAACGGTCCACCAATGTGTGTAAGAATGCATCGGTTAATTGCAGGGGCTTAAGCATCAGCAGTTCCGTTTCCTTATCGGCAAGCTGGTACACTTCGGTAAGGGGACCGTTGGTAGCGCTGACAGACAGTCGGCTTTGAGCCCTTAAGGTACTGATGCAAAGCAGCAGGGCCAGTAGTAGTATCGTTTTTCTCATAATATAGATATGCTATACACAGGATGCAGCCCGCAATAGAATTACACAAGGGCGCAAATATTTTTTTTATGGCCGCTGATGCGCAGATTTGGGCTTTTCTTTATGATGCCGCAAATCATTGTTGCAGCTGCGCTAAACAACAGGCTCCGGTTGTGCAATTGCTTATCCTCTGTTATTTGCTTAATTTTACGTCTTCCCGGAAAAGTGTTCATCGATTTGCCGGTACTGAAATAAGGATACAATGAAACTCTATATAAAAAACATGGTATGCAACCGCTGTAAAATGGCGGTAAAAACGGAATTGGAAAAGCTTCACCTCCACGCGGTTTCTGTTGAATTGGGCGAAGTTGAGCTGGAGCGCGCACTTACCCCCGGTGAAAAGCAGCAACTGGAGTCGGGCCTGAACGAGCTGGGTTTTGAACTGATCGATGATAAAAAAAGCCGGATGATCGAAACCATCAAAAAGCACATTATACAACTGGTACACCAGCAGGATGGAGCATTAAAAGTTAACCTTTCCGATTACCTCAGCAGCCAGCTGCATCATGATTACAATTATATGTCGAACCTTTTTTCCGAGGTAGAGGGTACCACTATTGAAAAGTACTTTATCCATCAAAAGATCGAACGTGTAAAGGAACTGCTGGTGTATGATGAATTATCGCTTAGCGAGATCGCCTTTCAGCTCAATTATTCCAGCGTGGCACATTTAAGTAACCAGTTTAAAAAAGTAACCGGTTTTACCCCCAGCCATTTTAAAAATATCCGGGCAGAAAAACGAAAACCGCTGGATATGGTGTAGCTACCGCTCTATGCCGCTGCACCATAAAAATACATTACCTTCACCGGCGGTAAATATGGTACAAAGTATACCCATCCATCATTGGATACAAGACGCTCAAACGCTGCCCCTGGTGGATGTGCGCACACCTGCAGAATTTATGCAGGGGCATATTCCAGGGGCGGTTAATGTACCGTTGTTCAGTAACGAAGAGCGTGTACAAGTGGGTACCACCTATAAACAGGTGAGCCGGGAAGAGGCCATTCTCCTGGGTTTTGAGCTCACCGGGCCAAAATGGGCGGCCTTTATCCGGCAATGCCTGCAAATAGCTCCCGGTAAGCAAATTGCCGTTCACTGCTGGCGGGGAGGCATGCGCAGCGGTGCCATGGCATGGGCCCTGGGCCTGTATGGCTTTGAGGTATGCACCATAACCGGAGGGTATAAGTCTTACCGCCGCTGGGCGCACCGGCAGTTTGAACGGGCTTACAATATCCGGGTATTGGGTGGCATGACCGGATCGGGTAAAACGCGTTTGCTGCAGTACATGAAGCAACAGGGGCAACAGGTCATCGACCTGGAGGAGCTGGCACAACACCAGGGTTCTTCCTATGGAACCATGAACAAAATGGTACAGCCCACACAGGAACAGTTTGAGAACGACCTGGCCTGGCAATTAAAGGATATGCATCCGGAGCCGCTCTTATGGCTGGAGGATGAGTGCCAGAAGATCGGTAAACGAAGCATTCCCCTGCCCTTGTGGCAACAAATGCGCACCGCACTACTGGTGGATGTACAGGTTCCGCTGGGACAACGGGTAAACCGGTTGCTGCAGGATTATGGCCACCTGGATCCTGATTTTTTAGCAGCAAGTACCGAACGCATTCACAAACGGCTGGGGCCGCTGCAGACCAAACAGGCTGTTGCTGCCATCCGGGAAGGGCGTATGGCCGATTTTATCCGCATTGCACTGGTATATTATGACAAAGCGTATCGCAAAGGCCTGGCCATGCGTACACCGGGGAATGTATTTGAGCTGGAAACCTCCGGTAACGATATACCGGCCGATTACCAGCGGCTCCTGGCCTTTGCCGAAACACTGACGGCACAGTAAAAGGACGGCGGTATCTTTAATCCGGCATGCGGTCAATACAGGTAACAGAACATATTTTATGGAAACAACATTCAGACTCACACAATATTCGCATGGTGCCGGCTGTGGCTGTAAGATCAGTCCGGCCCTGCTGGATAAAATCTTACATACAACGATACCAACGGCTATAGCAGACCCGCGCTTGCTGGTAGGCAATGATAAACGCGATGATGCGGCGGTGCTGGACCTGGGCAATGGTACGGCACTCATCTCCACCACCGATTTTTTTATGCCCATTGTGGATGATGCCTACGATTTCGGGCGCATTGCGGCCACCAACGCTATCAGCGATGTGTATGCCATGGGCGGCAAACCGGTACTAGCCATTGCCATACTCGGCTGGCCCATTGATCAGCTTCCTCCGGAGGTGGCCGGCCGGGTACTGGAGGGCGCAAGAGCCGTTTGTGCCGATGCCGGCATTGCCCTGGCCGGCGGCCATAGCATCGATTGCCCGGAACCGGTATTTGGTCTGGCCGTAAATGGCCTGGTAGAACTTTCGCATTTAAAACAGAACGCCACTGCCCTGCCGGGGTGCCGGTTGTACCTGACGAAGGCATTGGGTGTAGGGATCTTGTCAACTGCCCAAAAACGCGGGCTACTGCAGCCGGAAGATGCCGCCGTTGCTTTAAAAAGCATGATGGCACTGAACAAGCCCGGTGAAGCGTTGGGCAAACTCGAAGCGGTTAAAGCGATGACGGATGTAACCGGCTTCGGACTGTTGGGGCACCTGGCGGAGATGTGCGCCGGCAGCGGGTTATCGGCCGTATTGGAATTTGATAAAGTGCCCGTGATACCAGGTATTGATAGGTATCTGGACCAGGATTGTGTGCCAGGAGGTACCCGCCGCAACTGGGCCAGTTATGGAAATAAGATCGGTCCGCTAACGGAGCGTCAGCAACAGATCCTTGCCGACCCGCAAACCAGCGGTGGTTTATTAGTGGCCGTATCGGCAGAAGGTACCGCTCAATTTGAAAAACTGATGCAGGAACAGGGCTATTCCCTGACATCCTTTGGCCGGCTGCAACCGCAGGACAACGGACCGCTGATCCGCATAGCCTGATAACCCGCTAAACGCGGCTGCGTTCAGTAAATACGATTGCACTCAGGTCTTCTGTTGCAGCTGCCAGTAATGGCCGAAGGGATCTTTAATTGTACCCTGCCGGTAACCATAATCATAATCCTGCAGGGGGCTTATTTCTTTGGCTCCGGCATTAATGGCACTTTTCATGGTGGCATCCACATCCGCCACAAACAGGCCGATGCAAACCGTTGTACCGTTGTGCGCGCCCGGCGAAAAATAAAAGGATTTTGCCGTGGTTTCATGCAGGTGAAACAACGCTTCGTCAAGACGTAGTTCAGCTACATGAATGCTGCCGTCCTCATTGGAAAAGCGTCTTAATTCCACGGCTCCGAATGCTTTTTCATAAAAAGAAATATCCTGTATCCCGTTAGGAATAAAGAGCTCGGGCGCAAAAAAGGGGTTGCTATTCATTGTTTGGAGTATTGTGCTTTTTCTCCCGGATTTACACAGATCGTTTACGTGGTTCGTCGTTGATGGTTCCTTTCTATACAAGGTCTACGTCATTCACGGGAACTTTTACCCGCTAATTTACGCAGATCTTTTTACGGGCAGATCACCAGTGCCCTCTTCCGGAGCTTATTTTGCCTATCTTTATCATCATAAAAGCCCGTCCATATTACTAACCTTTATTTACTCAACCACATTGTCAAATTTATATGAAGAAACAAGTACTTTTCATACAGGGTGGCGGCAACGGCGGCTACAAAACCGATGCACCGCTGGTAGCCTCCTTGCAGGAAACCCTGGGCAGCGGTTACCAGGTGCATTACCCGCAAATGCGTGCCGATGAAACCGCCCCTGGTTTTGCATCGCAATGGCTCCAACAGATCGGCGAACAGATTACTGCGGCCCAAGACGGGCTTATACTGGCCGGTCACTCGCTTGGTGCTTCCCTGCTGGTAAAATACCTTTCAGAAAATACCCTTGAAACAGCCATCGCCGGAGTTTTCCTGGTGGCCCCTCCCTTCTGGAATGGCAACCAGGATTGGGTGCAACCGCTGAAGCTACAGGAGGGTTTTGCGGAGCAGTTACCCAAAGGGCTCCCTATTTATTGCTATCAAAGCCGGGATGATGAAGTGGTGCCGTTTGATCACTTCATCCGTTACCAGCAACAACTAACCGGGGCCATTTTCCGGGAACTGGCCAGCGGCGGCCATCAGTTGCATAATGACCTGTCCGTAGTGGCCGCGGATATAAAGCGCCTGTAAATCTTTTCTTCCGGAAAAAAGCTGTAGCAGGAACGGTTTCCCGCAGGCCGGTGAGGATGCGTACACCGGACCACTGCCACCCGGCGCCAGTCCAGGAAATAAGGCTTCTACGCCAATCCGTTCTGATTAAGCCTGCGGGAAATAACCACCTGCAATTATTTCCATCCCCCACCCAGCGCCCGGTAAATATGGGTAACCGCGCTGAACTGCTGTTGCCGGGTTTCTACCAGCTCCAGCCGGGATTCCAGTGCATCCCGCTGCGTCATTAATACTTCCAGGTAATCGGCCCTTGCGGCCTTGTACAATTCATTGGATACGGCAATAGAGCGGCCCAATGCATTTACCTCGTTATTTTTCAGCTGGTATTTTTGTTCCAGGTTGCTGATATTGGATAGTTCGTTGGATACTTCCCGTACCGCGTTTAAAATGGTTTTTTCGTATTCATACAGGGCCTGTTGCTGGCGGGCATCCGCGCTGGCAAATTCGGCCTTGATGGCATTTTTGTTAATCAGCGGTGCCGCCAGTTCGCCTGCCAGGGAAAAAAGCACCGACTCCGGCAACTTTGCCAGGTAAGAAGGCTTAAATGCCTGCAATCCGATTGCCGCGGAAATATCCAATGTTGGATAAAAAGCGGCACGGGCCACTTTTACATCCAGACGGGCCGCCGCCAGTGCCAGTTCTGCCTGGCGGATATCCGGCCGGTTGGCCAGCAACTGCGACGGAATGCCCGTGCTTACCTGCCGGGGCAGTGCGGTTAAAAAGCTGCCGGAAGACCGTTCTACCGGCTGGGGGTTTCGTCCCAGCAGGAAATTGATCTTATTTTCTCCTTCCTTTATTTGCTGCAGGATTTCGTATTCCCTGCTTTGTGAATTGAGCACTTCCGCCTCAAATTTTTTAACTGCCAGTTCGGTAGCCCTTGCCGCTTCCTTCTGTACCTTTACGATTTCCAGTCCATTCTTCTGCAGCTGTATACTTTCCCTTACAATAGCCAGCTGGTTGTCCAGCGCCAGCAGCTCATAATAGGAATCGGCGATCTCCGCAATAAGGTTGGTCGTCACAAAATTCTTCCCCTCCACGGTTGCCAGGTAGCGATCCACCGCAGCCTGCTTGCCATTGCGCAGTTTTTTCCAGATATCGGCCTCCCAGGTGGCGTAAAGCCCCAGTTCATGATCGCCCAGGATATCCGGCATTTCTTTTCCCGGTTCGATATCCGTGGAGGCATCCCCGGCACCCTGGCTGGTATACCGGCCCACTTTTTCCACCCCGCTTCCGGCCCTGGCCGTTACGCTGGGTAACAACTCTCCTTTTTTTACCCGGATATCATTGCGGGCGATTTCAATTTCCTGAAGCGTGCTCAGCAATTCGCGGTTATTGCGCAGTGCCGTATCCACCAGCTTCAACAGGTAAGGATCGGCAAAAAAATCCTGCCATTTTACTGATGCGCTGTTCAGGGTATCTGCCGGTGCTGCCTCAAAGGATGCCGGCGGCTCCGTTTTTATTTCGTGGTTGACGATGGCCGGTACCTTACAACCTTCAATGCCTGCAAGGACAAGGACGGCTGTACCGATCAGGTATATTTTAATGCTATTCATTGTGATCAATTTCTTCTGTTAACGGATTTTCTTCTTCATCTTCTACCAGGATATGCCGCTCCGATATGCGCGCAAAAATGTAATACAGGCCGGGTATAATGAGCACGCCAAAGAGGGTCCCAAACAACATCCCCCCTGCTGCCGCCGATCCGATGGTATGATTGGCGATCGCCCCCGGACCGGTGGCCACCATCAGCGGAATTACACCAGCGATGAACGCAAAGGAGGTCATCAATATCGGGCGTAACCGCGCTGCAGCGCCTTCAATAGCCGCCTGTGCCGGTGAAAGACCGTCGCGGTGCCGCTGTACGGCATATTCTACAATCAACACAGCATTTTTTCCCAGGATACCAATCAGCATCACCATGGCAATCTGCGCATAGATATTATTTTCCAGTCCGAAGATCTTTAAGAAACAAAATGCGCCAAAGATGCCGATGGGCAATGAAAGCAGGATGGGCAGCGGCAATACGAAGCTTTCGTATTGCGCAGACAATACCAGGTATACAAATACCAGCGATATCAGGAAGATATAGATGGCCTGGTTTCCGCGGCGGGTCTGGTCTTTTGAGATCCCGGCCCAATCGATGCCAAAACCCCTGGGCAGCTTTTCCCTGGCTACTTCGTTGATTACGTCAATCGCCGTACCACTGCTTACGCCGGGTGCCGATCCTCCGCTGATCTCTGAAGCGTTGTACATATTATGCCGCGTAATTTCCGATAAACCATAGGTCTTCTTCATGGTCATAAAGGCTGAATAAGGCACCATTTCATCATGATCATTTTTTACATAATAGCTGAATACATCTTCCGGCAACTGGCGGTACTGCGGCAGGGCTTGTACCATTACCTTATAGGGACGGTCGAATTTGATAAATCCTGTTTCATAGTTGCTGCCCACCAGCGTGGAAAGATTGTCCAGTGCATTTTCTACAGAAACACCTTTCTGTTTGGCTTTATCATTATCCACAGCCAGCTGGTATTGCGGGAAGCTGGCACTGTAAAACGTAAATACAGAGCGCAGTTCCGGCCGTTTGTTCAGCTCCTTTACAAAGTCGCGGCTAACGGTCTCCATCAGTTTATAGTCGCCCGTACCCGCCTTATCCAGTAACCGTAATTCAAAACCACCGGCTGCACCATAACCCGGTACAGCAGGCGGCGGGAAAAATTCCAGGGTAGCGCCTTTAATGCCTTTGGCTTTTTCCTCCAGCTCTTCCATCACCTCCTGCATAGAATGTTTACGTTCACTCCAATCTTTCAGGTTGATCAGCACTGTTCCGGAATTGGAGCCGGTTCCTTCTGATAATACTTCATATCCGGCAGTGGTTGATACCGACTGGATGTCTTCCATTCTGGAAGCAATTTTCTGCAGTTGTGCGGCTACATCGTCCGTACGCTCAAGTGTGGATCCCGGGGGGGTAACAATAATGGCGTAGAACATTCCCTGATCCTCTCCAGGAATAAAGCCGGCGGGCACCGCAGTACTAAGACCCCAGGTTCCGGCAATAAAGGCAGCCAGCACCAGGAACGTAAATACGCGGCGGTTTACGATAACCGATACCAGTTTCTTATACCAGCCCTGCAGGTTATTAAACCAGTTGTTAAAGCTTTCGATGGCGCGGTTTACCACCGTTTTCTTCTTTTTGCCATGCGTATTTTTCAGGATCATGGCACACATAGCCGGAGTAAATGTAAGGGCCACAATACCGGAAAGGATGATGGCCGTTGCCATGGTAACCGAAAACTGCCGGTAAAACACGCCTACCGGTCCCGACATAAAAGCAATGGGAATGAATACGGCAGCCATGATCAGCGTGATGGCGATAATGGCCCCGCCAATTTCATGCATGGCAGCCATGGTAGCGGCCTTGGCGCTCAGTCCCTCACTTTCCATTTTTGCGTGCACCGCTTCTACCACCACAATGGCATCATCCACCACGATCCCGATTGCCAGTACCAGTGCAAAAAGCGTGATAAGGTTCAGGGTAATGCCCAGGAATTGCATAAAAAAGAAGGTACCAACGAGTGAAATGGGTACAGCCAGGATGGGGATCAAGGTCGAACGCCAGTCGCCCAGGAACAGGAACACTACAAATCCTACCAGGATAAAGGCTTCCACCAGCGTGTGTATTACTTTTTCCATGGATGCATCCAGGAATTTGGATACATCATAACTCAGCTCGTAATGCATCCCCTTGGGAAAGGAAGATGCTTCGATCTCCTTCAGCTTGTCCTTTACATTTTTGATTACCTCGCTGGCATTGCTGCCGTAAGATTGTTTGATCACGATGGCCGCCGAGGTACGCCCGTTCAGTTTTGAATAAATATTATAAAATGCACTGCCCAGCTCTATATCGGCAATATCTTTTAAGTGAAGCAACTGACCGTCAGGCCCGGTTTTCAACACGATGTTCTCATAATCTTCTTTCTTGTTGTACCGCCCGGTATACTTCAGTACATATTCAAAGGCCTGCGATTTTTTGCCGGAACTTTCTCCCAAACGGCCGGGTGACGCTTCAAGGCTCTGATCGCTGAGTGCTTCCATTACTTCATTAGCGGTGATCTTATACGCCAGCATACGATCGGGCTTCAGCCATACCCGCATGGAATATTCTTTATCGCCCAGGATATCCGCAAATCCCACGCCGTTCACGCGTTTCAGTTCTGCAAGCAGGTTCAGATCCGCAAAGTTGTAAATGAAGCTGCCATCCAGCTTGGGGTCGTCGCTGTACAGGTTTACATACATCAGCATATTGGATTCTTCCCGGGTGATCTTTACACCTTCACGTACCACCAGGGGCGGCAGTTTATTTACGACTGCGGCCACACGGTTCTGCACGTTTACAGATGCAAGGTTGGGATCGGTACCCAGTTCAAAAACCACCTGGATGCTGGCTTCCCCGTCGTTACCCGCATCCGACGCCATATATTTCATACCGGGAATACCATTGATGGCCTGTTCCAGGGGGATCACCACGGCTTTGATCATCAGCTCGCTGTTGGCGCCGGGATACTCTGCGGTAACGTTTACCTTGGGTGGTGAAACCGACGGAAACTGTGTTACCGGTAATTGGGTAAGCGCCAGTATGCCCAGGAAAAGGATGATGAGTGAAATAACAATAGACAGTACGGGCCTGTTAATAAATTTATTAAACATAAAAACTGTTTTGGAATAGCATCATTTTAAGGGTTCAGGAGTTGCAGTTTACGGGCCACCTCACCGGGTGCGGTATATACCGGTTTTATTTTCTGGTCTTCCTTAACGGTTTGCAGGCCTTCCAGCAAAATATGGTCGGTTTCAGCCAGGCCGTCGCCGATCACATAGAGGTTGGGCAGTTCATATTGTACCGTAATATTCCGCGACCGTACTTTATTGTCTTTATCCACTACATATACATAGATCTTGTCCTGGAGCTCGTAGGTAGCTTTTTGCGGAATTACAAGCGCATTTCTCAGCGGGATCTGCATCAGCACCTTGCCGGTTTCTCCATGTTTTAAGAGGGCATTCGGATTGGGAAACTTTGCCCGGAATGCAATATTCCCCGTGGTGTTATCAAACTCGCCCTCGATGGTTTCTATCCGACCCGGGTAAGGATAACGGCCGGCATTAGCCAGCGTAAGCGCCAGCGGTGTTTGGGTGGTACCGCTGCTATCCGTTTTAAAATTCAGGTATTCACTTTCGGATACGTTAAAATAGGCATAGATACCGCTGTTATCGGATAAGGTGGTCAGTAAGGTGCCTTCGTCTATGAGACTTCCCTGTTTAAACCGGATCCGGTCAATAACCCCGCTGAACGGTGCCCGGATCTCCGTAAATGATAAATGGGCTCCGGCGAGGGTCATTTCGGCCTTTGCCACATCATATTTTGCTTTCGACAGGGCGAGCTCATTTTTTGAAACGATCTCTTTATCTGCCAGCAAACGGGTATTTTGCATTTCCAGTTCTGCGGAATGGGCTTCGGCCTTTGCTTTTTGAAATTCTGCTTCGTAAATCCTGGGCATGATGCGGAACAAGAGCTGGCCTGCCTTTACATATTGTCCTTCGTCTACGTAGCTTTTTTCAAGGTATCCCTTCTCCTGGGCGCGTATTTCTACATTGCGCACCGACTGCAACTGTGCTACATATTCTTTTACATAATTGGTATCAATCTTTAAGGGGCTGGTAACGGAAAACGATTCGGTTTCTGCTTTTTCTTCTTTGCTCGACTTACAGCTTGTGGTTCCGTACGTAATTACACACAAGCTGATCAGCAATGCGACTTTGTTCATTGTTGAATGGAAATTTTAGTGGAGTACAGCCTGCTCAGCTGGAACGCTGGAAGCCGCTGAAAATGGCTAAACCTGCAGGAGCAGCGCTTTTACCGAATGAAAGGTTTTTTTGAAACAACGGCTGTGGATTTGGAATCACCGGTACTGTAAACAGGATGCTTTGCACCCGATGATGACTCCTTGGTCAGCGCTTTCGGAAAATGCGTTCCGCTGCACATCCGTATGCCCTTTTCTTACGGTTTATAAGTATTGCTCCGGCAGAATGGCGCCGGGGTTGGTAATTTTGATTTATGTTGTTGTAGAATACGCAAACGCGTTTTAAAAGATCATTCCAGGTAATCTGAAGTAGAATGTGGTGTTTAACGCCGGGTTGCAGCTGTCATACCCGGATGGAGCAGAAGAAAATATACTTCTCCGCGGCCAGACAGGCGGGATACGATTGCCTGCATGGTTCTTTATCGTGAATATGAAGCGGCCGGTTGGTTACCCAATTAAGAATCCAGTGCGGCAGATCGGCAAAAGCATGCTCATGCAGGCCTGGCGCCACATCTTCTTCCTTGTCATCAGCACGATCCCAAAAAAGATCAGGGGGAAAAACAGGAAGATCGGGTGTAGGTGTGTATTGGGCGTTTTTTTGTACAAATACCGGAGCAGGAGAACGGTGTGCCGCTTTCTGCGCAGAATTCCATATTAAAAATCCCCCCGCAAACAGCAGACTATAAATCACCAACAAAACACCGCCCCGCTTCATAAGGGCGTAAAATTAATTCTTCCGGCTGTTTTGCAAAAAAATACTTTTCAATTTAAATATTTTATAACACCGGGCTTTAAGTATTGCGGGTTCAGGAGTTATTTTTAAACGCTAAGATCGCAAGGGAGCCGCAATGCTCGCAATGAATATCGTCAGCCCAATTCATCATCGCGCACTTTGCGCATTCCCTGCGCACTTTGCGGTAAAAAAACAACCACAAGAAGCGTCAGTTTTATGATTCAGTGGCCGCATCTTTTACAATCGTTTCCACCGCCAGCGCTCCGCTCGGACAGCGATGCACCTGTTCGATGATCTGCGCTGCAGGGGCACCGTCTACCGCTACCCATTTTTTCTCTTTGGGGCGGAATACCTGGGGCAGCTCCTTCCAGCAACGGGTAGCATGCTGGCACAGCTCAGGACGCCAAACCACCGCAATTGAATCATTCCGGTACAGGATCTTTTTCGCCGTTTCGGGATCCCGTTGCATGAACGTACGTACCGTAACCTGGTTTTCCAGTATCCGAGATATCGGGCAGGCTTTGGCAATCTCCTGCAAACGCAGTTTTTGTTCATCGGGTACCGCCTGGGGAAAATAAATATCCCGGTCGATGACTGTAACGGTTGCCCCTTCCCGGATCTCACTGTACATATTGGTATTTACCCGGATCTCGGGTACCTCCCATCCCTTGCGGTCGATATACATCCGCAAAGTAATCAGTGTACAGGATGCCAGCGAAGAAAGCAACAAAGTATATGGATCCGGACCGCTGTCCTTCCCTCCCTGGCTTACCGGCTCATCCGCAATAAAGCCTCCGTTACGCCAGGTAACGGCGCATTGGTATTTTTCTGTACCAATGGCCGCATTTACCGGTTTTTCGAATCTGTATTTCATGCCTTTTTATTTAAGCAGCAAGCTACATTATTTCTTTTACTCCCCGGTTAATCCAGGTTAAGTGGAAATCCGGGATCGGAATACAGGAATCAAATCTCAAATTCCAGGAATCAGATTTTAAGCTTCAGGATACAGGACATAAGTTCCAAAATCCGGTATACAGCCGGGTATATCCCGCAATTATATAAACCAAATCCATAATTGTGTAACAGTGCTGCCAGGCGCCTGAACGAACTTTGCAGGGAATCACAAAACGATTTATTTATGACAACAGATCCGTTAAACGCAATAGCCATCCCGCTGGAGGGTGTAGAAAGTGAACATTGTGCCCTTATTGTAGACAAAGGACTGGATAAGGTAACTGGCATTGCTACGCATAAAGTAGAGCTGAACAATCGCCGGGCGCTGATTACTACCGATGAGAATGAAGTAGTGTCGAAAGCCGTATCGGCGATCCGCGACCTGGGTTATGATGTACCCACCGTAAAAAAGAATATCCCGGTTCTGGACATGACCTGTGCATCCTGTGCCATCAGCGTGGAAAGCATGCTGAAAAACCAGCCGGGAATTGTAACGGCTGCTGTAAATTTTGCCACCACTTCCGTGGCCGTAGAATACCTGCCCAATATCATCGATACCGCCGGAATGCAAAAGGCTGTACAATCCATCGGGTACGACCTGCTGATCGAAAGTGCGGAAAAAGAAGCCGAAACACTGGAAGCCATCCACCAGAAAAAATTCAGCGCGCTCAAAAAGAAAACCCTGTGGGCCGCCCTGATCACGGTTCCGCTGGTGATCATCGGTATGTTCTTTATGAATATGCCCTATGCCAATGAGATCATGTGGGTGCTTTCCACCCCCGTGGTGCTTTACTTTGGAAAGGACTTCTTTATCAACGCCTGGAAACAGGCGCGTCACCGTTCGGCCAATATGGATACGCTGGTGGCGCTGGGTTCCGGAACTGCATACCTGTTCAGTGTATTCAATACGCTGTTCCCGGGGTTCTGGCACAGTCGCGGACTGCATGGCCACGTATACTTTGAAGCCGCGGCGGTGATCATTACCTTTATTCTGCTGGGAAAACTGCTGGAAGAAAAAGCAAAAGGAAATACATCCTCGGCCATTAAAAAGCTAATGGGCCTGCAACCTAAAACCGTTACGGTCATTCGTCCTGATGGCGGGGAAGAGACCCGTTCTGTTGAAGCCGTACATAAAGATGACATCATCTTGGTAAAGCCCGGTGAAAAAATAGCGGTGGATGGGGTGGTTACGGGAGGCAGTTCTTATATAGATGAAAGCATGCTGAGCGGGGAGCCGGTACCGGTATTAAAAAATGAAAATGATGCCGTATTTGCCGGCACTATTAACCAGAAAGGCAGTTTCCGGTTCCGTGCCGATAAAGTAGGTTCCGAAACCATGCTGGCGCAGATCATTCGCATGGTACAGGAAGCGCAGGGCAGCAAGGCCCCGGTGCAGAAGCTTGTAGATAAAATCGCCGGCATCTTTGTACCTGTTGTGATCGGTATCGCGATCCTGGCCTTTGCCAGCTGGATCCTGCTGGGCGGCGATAATGGATTTACACAGGGGCTGATCGCCTTTGCCACGGTGCTGGTGATTGCCTGTCCCTGTGCCCTGGGGCTGGCCACACCTACGGCCATTATGGTTGGTATTGGCAAGGGAGCAGAAAAAGGCATCCTCATTAAGGACGCCGTAAGCCTGGAACTTTCTAAAAAAATAAATGCGGTGGTATTGGATAAAACCGGTACCATCACGGAAGGGAAACCGGTGGTTACCGACAGCTACTGGGCAACCGAAGACGCCCGTCTGAAACAGCTTTTTTTCAGTATTGAAAAGCAATCGGAGCACCCCCTCGCGGAAGCCGTGGTAAAACACTTCGGAGATTTGCCCGCCACGGTGATTACGGATTTTGAAAGTTTAACCGGTCGCGGTGCCAGTGCCCGTTCCGGAGGAACGACCTATTATGCAGGCAACCGCCGGCTGCTGGATGAAAAAGGGGTCCGGATCGATGCCCCGTTTTTGGAAAAGGCCGCACAATGGAGCCTGGCCTCCAAAACCGTTATCTGGTTTGCCGACGCACAACAGGCACTGGGTGTATTTGCCATCGCCGACCAGATCAAGCACACATCCCAACAGGCCATACAAACACTAAAGCAGGCCGGCATTGAGGTATACATGTTAACGGGGGATAATGAAGCAACCGCAGCTGCCATCGCCCGGCAAACCGGTATCAATGCCTACAAGGCAGAAGTATTGCCCGAACAGAAGGCCGCCTTTGTAAAGCAATTGCAGGCACAGGGGAAAACCGTAGCCATGGTAGGTGATGGCATCAACGACAGCACGGCACTGGCGCAGGCGGATGTAAGCATTGCAATGGGTAAAGGCAGCGATATAGCGATGGATGTGGCCAAGATGACCATTATTTCATCGGATCTGAACAAGATCCCCGAAGCCATTCAATTGTCCCGTCAAACGGTAGCCACCATCCGGCAGAACCTGTTCTGGGCCTTTATTTACAATGTGATTGGCATACCGGTAGCGGCGGGCATCCTGTATCCCATCAACGGGTTCCTGCTTAACCCCATGATTGCCGGAGCCGCCATGGCGCTCAGCAGCGTAAGCGTTGTTACCAATAGCCTGCGGTTGAAATGGAAACGGTAAAACATATAAGAATTACCCGGAATGATGTAATAGCACTCCGGTTCATAGAAACGAAATTTGCATCTGAACTTATAAAAGAAAAGCAATAATTATGAAAACAATTCAAATTACTATCCCGGATATGCAAAGTGCACATTGCCAGGCACGGGTTCAAAACGCACTCGGTAGCCTCGAAGGCATTCACGTAAATGAAATACAGGCAGGCCAGGCCACTATCGCCCTGAACGACCCGCAACAGCAATCTGCAGTTACCACAGCCATTGAAAAGGCCGGTTATACCGTAGCCGGTATTGCTTCCGAAAGTGAACCGCAGGCAGGAGCTCTTAGTTTTAAAACGAATATCAATTGCGGCGGTTGTGTGGCATCTGTAAGACCGGCACTGGACGGCAACAGCGGTATCGCCGAGTGGCATGTGGATACGCTGAGCAAGGATAAGATCCTTACTGTAAAAACGGCCGGCGCCACCCCCGAAGAAATCATCAATACCGTTAAAAACGCAGGGTTTAAAATCGAGCCTGCTTTATAAGAACGTTAAACAGCATCCGGGAACCATTAAGGCATGAAGCATCGTTAAGTTCTGTATCGCCTTAATGATCCTTAACGTCTTAATGGTTTTCCGGAATGCTCCGTAAACACCATCTTAAACCGGCATAAAAAAAGTATATGAATCATCATGCACATCCCGTTTCCGGATCCGATATCCAAATGCATCTTTTAACAGCGCCGGAAGCTGTTATTCCAGGGAAGGAAACACTGCTTTCATTTAAGCCGGTCAGACATACCGTACCCGGCAGGTCCGTAACATTGGTGCAACAACATGAAGCCGCATTCCACCTGATTGTACTGGATGCATCCCTTACCTGGTTCCGGCACCTGCACCCGGAGTTGCAGGCAGACGGCAGCTACAGGGTAAGCATTACCTTTCCCCGAGGTGGCCACTACCTGTTGTATGCAGACTACCAGCCGGAGGACGCGCCGTCTGTAACAGACCGGATTGAATTGCTGGTTGCGGGCAACGAGTCTTATGCCGCCGTGGCAACCGCCGAAAAATTGACCGCAACGACCGGCAACCTTAGTATTGGTATTGATCTTAAAGCGCCCTTACATACAGGCGCTGACGCCTTGCTTCCCTTCCGGATCGAGCGTGAAGGAAAACCGCTGAAAGCAACGGAGCTGTCGCCTTATCTTGGAGCTGTGGCACACCTGATCCTCATTCACCGGGATGATAAGGACTTTCTGCATATTCACCCGCAGGCGGGTACGGATGTTCCGGTGGTGGCGCATACGCAGTTTGAAAAAGCGGGCCTTTACCGGATGTGGATCCAGTTTAACGTAGACGGCAGGGTATATACCGCAGACTTCACACTGGATGTAAAAGAGGCCGTTCATGGTACCCCGGTGCAACAACACATCCATCATCATGAATAGATCCACCACTATTGAATATAGATAAGCCCTGCATGAGCGCAGGGTTTTATTTTTCAGGTCGCACCAATATCAGGCTGAACAGCAATCCTTTTAAAAACAACGCTTCTGCCGGGGCAGGGAGCATATAACGGGATCCAATGCTCCACTCTACAGCAGCTGTATCCGACGCAGGATCCTCTGCGAGAGACCCCGCTTAGAAGACAGGTTGTCCCATACCAGGCAGAACGGCACTTCCCCTTTTGAGGATTACACTTCTGCTGGAGTCAGAAAACATATAACAGCATTCAGCGCTTCAGCGCCTCAGTGGCCCTACCGGGGTATCAACATAAAAATAATCATCGCATTAAAAAGAAACAGGATATCTTGCAGGTGAAACATTCCAGGTATGCAACGATATAGGAACCTTCTTTTTTATGTATTAACGGTCGCCGCTGCTGTTGCGATCATCTGGTGGATCCTTACGATGGGTAACCAGTTGCAATCGCAAAAGAATATCAAATCCATTATCGAAAGCAAGCCGGCACTGGGGATTCCTTTTACCGCAGTGCTGCGGCACAATATCCGGGAACCACTGGCCATCCTGCTGCTGCAGATCTTTGTGATCCTGTTGGCCGGTTCTTTAATGGGCTTCCTGTTTAAAAAACTCAGGCAACCCCGTGTGATCGGTGAAATGGCCGCGGGCATCCTGCTGGGCGCTTCATTCCTGGGCTATTATTTCCCGGAAGTATCCTCTTTTATTTTTCCGCCGCAATCGCTGGGCAACCTCAACCTGCTGAGCCAGATCGGCCTGGTGTTGTTTATGTTCATTGTTGGATTGGAACTGGACCTCTCCATGCTGAAAGGCAAGACCAATGCCGCGGTGATGATCAGTCATACCAGTATCATTGTGCCTTTTACCCTGGGGGTGGCCACTGCCTACTTCACCTATCAGCAGTTTGCCCCGCAAGGCGTACAGTTTATTTCCTACGCCTTGTTTATCGGAATTTCTTTAAGCATTACCGCCTTCCCGGTGCTGGCTCGCATCATACAGGAACGCAACCTTTCGAAAACCAACCTGGGGGTACTGGCTATTACCTGCGCCGCAGCAGATGATGTTACGGCCTGGTGCATCCTGGCGTTGGTGATTGCCGTGGTAAAAGCCGGCTCTGCCTGGAGCGCCTTGTACACCATCCTTCTTTCCATTGCCTATATCCTGGTAATGATAAAAATACTGCGCCCCCTGATGGCTCATTATTATAAAAAAGTAAACAACCGGCTAACACCTCCTTTCATAGCCGTTTGTATGATCGTGCTCGTTGCCTCCGCATACCTTACCGATGCCATCGGGATCCATGCCTTGTTTGGCGCCTTCGTGGCTGGTATGATCATGCCGGCAGATATGGAATTTCGCACGCAACTGATCGAAAAGATCGAAAGCGTGGCCCTGCTCCTGCTGCTGCCGCTATTCTTTGTTTCCACCGGTTTAAAAACAAAAATCGCCCTGTTGAATAATCCCGCACTCTGGAGCATCTGTATCATTGTGTTGGTTATTGCGGTCATTGCCAAGTTTGGGGCCAGTACCGCTGCGGCCCGGTTCTCCGGCCAGTCATGGAGTGAAAGTCTTCAGCTGGGTGCGTTGATGAACACCCGCGGACTAACGGAACTGGTGGTACTGAACATCGGTTATGACCTGGGCGTAATTTCACAGGAGATCTTTACGATCCTGGTGATCATGGCGCTGTCCACAACACTTATGACCGGTCCGGCACTTAACCGGATACAGAAGTTATTTAAATCTTCATAGAGATAATTTGAAAATTTGAGAATATGGAAATGTGGAAATGAAGAGACTGTTCCTGCCTGTTACTCCGGCGGGGAATGCAGTACCGGAATCTAAGGAAATGGAACCCAAACAGGCGTTTAATATTTACCTTCCTTCGCTGATTTCCTATCCGAACCAACAGAGCTATAGAACAGCTGCATTGAATAATGATCTTCTTGTCTTCAACGCAGGCATCTGATAACTGATAGCCATCGGGAAACGAGCCCCTAGCTTTCAGCGTTGCTCACGAGGCAAGAAACGGCATTTAAAATTAAACCTGAAGAAAACTTTTCCCGAACTTTTTTGTTGATGATTGCGGAACCCCTTAACAAACGGTTGATTGGTATTATTTTAACGATCTAATCTTTTGTAAACTAGCTTTTTTCGTTTATTTTCACGTACAAAATTGACAAAACAATGGAAGACAATTATTCAAGAAGCACACCAGACAGTATTTTTTCGAGAAATGAGGCCGTTGGCTCCCGGTCGCGCTCCTTCCTCGCCAATGTATTTACCTATATGTTCGTGGCATTGGGGATCACTGCAGTAGTTGCCTATCTTTTTGCGGGCAATCCGGAGCAATACATCGTCCCGATCCTATCCAATAAGCTCTTATTTTATGCAATTGTATTTGCACCACTCGGGTTTGTATTGTTAATGTCCTTTGCCTTCAACCGGCTTTCCGCCCCGGTTCTAATGGCCTTACTGTTGGTTTACTCAGCGATAAACGGAATCAGCTTTAGCTTTATCTTACTGACGTATACTGCAACTTCTGTATTTGGCTGTTTCCTTACCGCAGCGCTGATGTTTGGGATCATGGCTGTAATGGGTTATACCACCAAGCAGGATCTTACCTCAATGGGCCGCATCATGATGATGGGCCTGATCGGTATCATCATCGCCTCTATTGTGAATATTTTCCTGGGGAGCGATTCCATGGGCTATATCATCAGCTTTATCGGGGTGATCGTGTTTACCGGCTTAACCGCATATGACGTACAAAAACTGAAACGGATCGGTGAAGGGATCGACCAGGAAGGCAATGTGATTGCAGGTGATGTAAAGAAGCTGGCCATCATGGGTGCATTAAGTCTTTACCTGGACTTCATCAACCTGTTCCTGATGTTGCTGCGTTTGTTTGGAAGAAGGAATTAATATCGTTAAATCTTATTTTTGAAAGCCGGTTTCCCCGGCTTTTTTCTTTTAACCTACACTGCCATGAATCTACCGGTATTGCTGTCTGCATCTATAAGAAAAGAAACCGTTGCAGCGGTCGTTGATTGGATTGGTGCAGATCAAAAGCGATTTGATCAGCTGTTCCTGCTTTTTTCAAAAGGCGAACCCCGCGTGGTACAACGCGCCGCCTGGCCCATGAGCTATTGCGTGATCCGTCATCCGGAACTGATTACACCGCATTACGGAAAGATCATCCAACTGTTGAATGATCCGGCGCAGCCGGCTGCTGTCAAAAGAAATATCCTGCGTTTGATGGATCAGGGCCCGGAAGTACCCAAAAAATTTCATGGCCCGGTTATGGACAGCTGTTTCCGCATACTGGAAGATCCGGAGGAAACGATCGCCTCCCGTGCCTTTGCCATTGGTATCCTCTCCCGTATGACGGACCGCTACCCGGAAATATTACCCGAATTAAAAACGGCTGTAACATTTGTATTGCCCAACGCATCGCCCGGTGTACGCAGCAGGGCATTAAAGGTGCTAAAGATGTAATGAATGGGAAAAACCACAGAACACGGAATTACAGGTAAGGATATCAGCTTGTACGTTGGATTGTTTTTACCGCGGGGCACGCAATGGATTCGCGGAGAACGCAACAAGAGTTGAATCAGGTAGTACTGCCCCTTTGCGGTTAAATCGAAGCCGGTCTCCGGGCCTGCCGTGAGAGAAGCCACAGAAACACTGAGTACACAGAGGCACGATTAGGTTCCTTTGCATTGTTACATAAAATAAGGCCACAAAGACCTGAAGACATCAAGAAACACAAAGTGGTACCAGAGCGCTGCGTCTCTGCTTCTTTGCGTCGTTGCGTGAAATGAGGCCACAAAAACCGGAAGGCACTGAGAAACACAAAGCCGTATAATGCGTTGCGTGCACTAACTACCGCCGTAGCAAAACGGTTTACAAACCTTTGAAAGGCGCAGGCGAAAAATATACCCGGTAATCTTTAATGCGCCCGTTGGGATTGTCCTGCCGAGGCAGCAGCTTTAAGCCGGTTATTTTATAGGCTTTACCCAGGTCTATCACCACCTGGTGGGGATGTTTAGGGCTCCGGTCTTGCCATTCTGTATGCCAGATACTGGTAAACTGCAGGTCGAAAAGATTGGACGCATTTCCATCATCCCCATTCAGTTCTTCACTGTCTGCATACAATACTTTCCAGGCGCTGCGCGGAACTTCTTTTCCATTCGCGTCCAGCAACTGGATCTCCGCGGCAGAAGCATAGGGCTGGTTTTTGAATTCATTCAGCGCTTCCAGGCAAAAATAGCGGGCGGTTACGGGTTTAAAGGTAACGGTTTGCCATTCTTTACTGTCTTCAAAGCTTCCGTTATAATGTGCCCCCAAAGCCGGTGTTTGCCATTGCTGCGTTGCCTTCCGATGTCCGCCGGCACGCTTTTCCGTTACCGAATCCAGGATGGGCTTGTCTAACCCGCGCAGCTCCGGTTTAGCCGTGCCCAGCAGGTCAAACACCACCACTTCATTCTCCCCTTTCTTCAGCCAGCAACCCGGCAGGTACATGGTTTGTGTGGGCCCGATATTCCAGTACCGGCCCAAACAAATGCCGTTTACCCAAACCAGTCCTTTATTCCATTTTCGCAGGTCGAGATACGTATCTTTCAGATCATTCACCCGGAAACTGGCTTTATAAAAAGCGGCTCCTGAAGAAGCCTGCCCGGCAAGTGGTTCATACGTTACGGGAATGTTCTGATCGCCCAGGCGAACCGGGTACTGCTTCCATTGCCGCAGTTCCTTCCTGGTCGTTCCGTCGTTCAGCACCACGGGGCCGTGAATGCCCTTCCGGTCATGCATCAGGTACCCGTAGTTCACCCGGCCGGTGGCCTCCACCAATACCCTGAGGGTGGCAGCCTTTGTATGGGCGGGAACACTGATATTAAAATTACCTTTTCTCCGGTCAATGGTGCCGATCTGTTTATTGTTGATATACACCAGGGCATAATCGTGTATGTCTGCAAACTGAAGCGTAGCTGCTCCTCCGGCAGGCAACATCGTTTGATAGAGTACGGCTCCATATCCCTGGTTCAGGTCTTCCATGAACAAGGCCGTATCTGATGCAACAGAGGCCGGCAGGTTCTTCCACAACGGAGCGATGGCCGTAAAACGCACCGGGGCCAGCGACTGCGCAGTCATCGTTTGCGGTACCTCCGGGAGCGTTTCACCCGGCTGCAGGTATTTGCCCAGCAGTTCGCGGATTGCATAAAACTTGGAGGTTGGATTTCCCGTTTCGTTAATGGGCGCGTCATAATCGTAACTGCTGGTTTGCGACAGGTACGGCGGTGCATTGGCGCCGGAGTAGGTACCAAAGGTTGTACCGCCATGCGCCATATAAATACTGAAGGATGCGTTGTGATCCAGCATCCATTTCAGCTCATCAATCACGCGCTGACTGGAACCTGTATGGTGCGGGCGCCCCCAGCTGTCGAACCAACCGGGATAATATTCGGCGCACATCAACGGGCCATGTGCCTGTACCCCACGCAATGCCTTGAAGCCTGCTTCCGGATTCCCTCCAAAATTAACCGCGGCAAAAATATCCGGCCGTACATCATTCTTTAGCTGAACCGGTCCGTCGCAGGTAAAGAAAGGAACCGTAAAACCGGCTGCTTTGAGGTAATCGCGGATCAGCCCGATATAGGCTTTATCAGCACCAAAACTTCCGTATTCATTTTCTACCTGCACCATCAGGATGTTGCCGCCCTTACTGATCTGTAAAGGCGCCAGCTGCTTTCCAACCTCCAGCAGATAGCGTTTACACGCTTCCAGGTAGTGCGGGTGCTGGGTACGCACCTGCATACTTTTATCTTTCAGCAGCCACCACGGAAACCCGCCAAACTCCCATTCGGCACAGGAATAAGGCCCCGGACGCAGGATCACATACAAACCCTCCTGCTGTGCCATCCGGCAAAACTCGGCAGCGTCCGCCTGTCCGCTCCAGTTAAATTTCCCGGGTTCCCGTTCTGTAAAATTCCAGAAAAGATAGGCGCACACGGTATTCAGCCCCATGGCCTTTGCCATTTTTAACCGGTGCTGCCAGTAATCCCTGGGGATGCGCGTATAATGCATTTCCCCGCAACGGATCACAAAGGGCTGGTTGTTTAAGAGAAAACTGGTATCACCAATGGCAAATGCCGGCCGGGTCGTTTGTGCGGCGGCTCCGTATTGCAGGAGCAACAACACGCACATAAGCATCAGGCTGCGGCCGGATCTTCTGTAGCAGTGCATGAAAGGGATGCGTATTAAAAATTAGAGTCTTTTGATCTTGATATTGCGGAACCAAACCGTGTTGCCATGATCCTGCAAACCGATACGGCCTGATTTGAACGCAGCAAAATCCGGAAGGTTTTTGAACTTGCTCTGGGCTACCAGCGCACGCCAGTTATCATCCCACATACGGGTATCAATCACGTGCACCCCATTCAGGTAGAAATCCAGTTTACCATTCAGGCTTTTAATTACCACATGATTCCATTCGCCAACGGCTTTTACGGGTTCGCTGCTGCTTTTGATAATATCATACAAATCACCGGCGCGGTGCTTGGTGATCTTTCCATCCGGATGCCCGTCGTTATCGAGGATCTGCATTTCGGGCCCGGTATACCACATATATTTATACTTATCTTTATTATCGATCACATAAAGACATACACCGCTATTTCCTTTTTGAGAAATTTTCCAGTCCAGCTGCATCTCAAAGTTACCGTACTCTTCATCACTTACCAGGTCGCCCCGTCCGGATTGGGCATTTCCATCCAGTTGCAGGGTGCCATCCACCGCCTGCCAGGCAGTTCCGGGAGCCGTAGCTCCATAGGTATGCCATCCGGCCGTGGTTTTGCCGTCAAACAGCAGCTTCCAGCCAGCCGCCTTTTCTTTTTTACTAAGGGTATTCGGCGCTTCATTTGACTGGCTATGCTTCTGGCCGGAACAGGAATAGGCCGTCAGACCGAGAGCGGCGGCGATCAAAAAGGTTTTTGTCATAATCAAGGTTTAATCGGGTTATTTTTTTAACAGCAAAATGTATTTTACCATGGTCTTGGCATCGGCTTCAGACACATTCGGATGCGGGGTCATGGGCACTTCACCCCAAACACCACTACCACCGGAAATTACCTTTTGCGCCAGCTTGGTGATGGTGGCATCATCGGCACCGGCATATTTATTGGCCACATCGCGATAGGCAGGACCTGTTAATTTTTCGTCAATCTTATGACAGGTGATACACTGGTACTGACCTACCATTGCCAGCCCCGCCTGATAATCCGGATTAGCGGATACATCATCTTTTTTCTCAGTTGTCTTGCTTTCTGAACCCGCACCTTCCGATTTCTTTTCCTCACCCCCGCCACATGCGGCAGCAATGGCCGCCACGATAACCGCTGATAAAATAACTTTCTTCATGTTCTGTGTATTTGTTTGATTTTTTTTATAAAGATATTAATTGATCCCTAAAACTTTTCTATTTAGTTCATCATCTTTTACCGTAGCGGCAAAATCGTCAAATGCTTTTTCCGTAACCCGTATAATGTGATCTTTGATAAACTGCGCGCCTTCTCTTGCACCATCTTCCGGGTGCTTCAGGCAGCACTCCCATTCCATAACCGCCCATCCTTTAAAATCATACTCGGCCAGCTTGGAGAAAATGGTTTTAAAATCTACCTGGCCATCACCCGGGCTCCGGTACCGGCCGGCGCGTTTCAGCCAGGGCTGATAGCCGCCGAAAGCCCCTTTCCTCCCGGTGGGATTGAATTCGGAGTCTTTCACATGAAAGGCCTTGATCCGCTCGTGAAAAATATCTATATACTCAATATAATCGAGGCACTGTAATACAAAATGTGAAGGATCATACAACAGGCAGGCCCGTGGGTGATTGTTTACTTTTTCCAGGAACATTTCATAGGTATCACCGTCAAACAGGTCTTCCCCGGGGTGGATCTCATAGCATACATCCACACCCGATTCGTCAAAGGCGTTCAATATGGGCGTCCAGCGGCGGGCCAGTTCGTTAAATCCTTCCTCTACCAGTCCGGCAGGCCGCTGCGGCCACGGATGAAAGGCATGCCACAGCAAGGATCCGCTAAAAGTGGCATGTGCATTCAGCCCCAGGTTCTGCGAAGCCTTTGCTGCATACTTCATTTGCTGGATGGCCCATTCGGTACGGGCTTTCGGATGATTGCGCACCGATTCCGGCGCAAAGGAATCAAACAACAGATCGTAAGCCGGATGCACGGCTACCAGCTGCCCCTGTAAATGGGTAGAAAGCTCGGTAATCTCCATGCCGCATGCATTTACAATACCCTTGATCTCGTCTGCATAAGTTTTGCTTTCCGCAGCCTTCTGCAGATCGATAAACTGGTCATTGTTCGTGGGGATCTGTACGCCCTTAAAGCCCAGTGAGGCCGCCCAGGTGCAAATGGATTCCAGTGTGTTAAAGGGAGCTTTGTCTCCGGCAAATTGTGCCAGGAAGATACCGGGTCCTTTCAGCGTAGTCATATATAATCGTTATTTATTTTTAAAATAGACCGGCTAAATGTACAAAACTTTCAATAATCCATTTCAGTTTTTCGTGTATTCCAAACACTTTCTCCGGTTCCTGTAATAGAAACGCTATGGATGCCAAAATCGTCTGTGTAATTACCGTCTTTTTGGCGGCTTAAAAAAAATCAGCATAATTATTTTCAAGAATGAAAAAATAGTACATTTAGCATCTGAATACGTTTTAACCCATAAATTAAATAACGAAAGCATTGGTATGAAGTCCATTCAACGTCCTCAACTATTTGTAGCAAGCTGCCTGGCACTTCTGGTAACTTCGCTCTCTTTTGGAATCAGAGCCGGGATATTAAATAAGCTGGGCGTAGATTTTGGCCTGGATAAAGCGGAATTGGGTACCATTGCGGCCACCGCATTCTGGGGGTTTCCGCTGGCGGTTATTATCGGGGGCGTTGTAGTAGATATCATCGGGATGAAGCGCCTGTTAGTGGTTGCATTTGTTTTTCATCTTTTGGGGATCCTGTTAACGATCTTTTCCGGGAAGTTCGGCAATCCGTTCTGGGCCCTGTTCTTCTCTACCCTGCTTATTGGTATTGCCAACGGAACGGTAGAGGCGGCCTGTAATCCGCTGGTTACCGCATTGTTTCCCGAAAATAAGACCACCAAGCTGAATCATTTTCACCTGTGGTTCCCGGGAGGCATTGTGCTGGGTACGCTTATTGTTTACTTCTTCGACAAAGCTGCGTTAAGCTGGCAGGTTCAGGTAGGTATTATGCTGATCCCTACATTGATCTATGGATTTCTTTTTTCCAAACTGAAGTTCCCGGTAACCGAGCGCGTTTCAAGCGGTATTTCTACCGCCGAAATGTACCGTTCACTCGGCAATCCGCTTTTTATTTTTATGCTGATCTGCATGTTTGGAACGGCCATCACCGAATTATTTACCGGCCAGTGGATCGATGTGCTCCTGCGCAACATTACCGATAATGCCCTGCTGGTGTTAACGGTATCTACGGGTGTTATGGTCATCGGCCGGGCGTTGGCCGGCCCCATTGTAGAACGCCTGGCCCCACAGGGTGTGCTGCTGATGTCGGCCATCGTTGCTACCATCGGCCTTTATCTGTTGGGCAATACATCCGGCAATATGATTTTTATAGGAGCCCTTATTTTTGGTGCGGGTGTATGCTATTTCTGGCCAACGATGCTGGGTTTTGTATCCGAATACCTTCCCAAAACCGGGGCCATCGGGCTCAACCTGATGGGCGGGGCCGGAATGTTTGCCGTATCCATATACATGATGCTGATGGGCGGTGTATATGACCGCCTGATTGGTGAAAAACTGCCGGCCGGAGCCGACCTCAAGGCCTACAACGCACCGGAGGCTACCCTGGAAATGAAGACAGCCCTGGCAGAAGCCAACAAAGCAGCAGGCCCCGAAATCATCAATACCACCCTCGTGATCCCGATCGTGCTGATCGTGGCCTTTATCGGCCTCAATATTTATATGCGTAACAGAAGCAAAAAGCTTCAGGCTGCCTGACCGGCTACGGATAAATGCATTTATTCATAACTAAATTTTCAAAAAATCTTTCTAAAGCAGTTATATGAAATCATCCGTTAAAGTCCAGCTTTCCCTAATGATGTTCCTCGAATTCTTTATCTGGGGAGCTTGGTTTGTAACACTGGGTACATTTTTACCGAAAAATTTAAAAGCTTCTGACTTTGAAATATCAAATGTATTCTCCACTCAATCCTGGGGAGCCATCATAGCACCTTTTATTATTGGCTTGATTGCTGACCGGTTCTTTAATGCTGAAAAAATTCTTGGTGTACTTCATCTCATTGGCGCCGGTTTGATGTATATGATGTTTAAAGCTGAAAATGTGTCGACATTTTATCCATATGTGTTAGCTTACATGATTCTTTATATGCCCACATTAGCTTTGGTAAACTCAGTTTCCTTTAATCAAATGAAGAGTCCGGAAAAACAATTTCCTTCTATCCGTATTTGGGGAACAATAGGATGGATTCTAGCGGGTCTCATTATAAGCTATGTCTTTCAATGGGATAATGAGCAAAATAATAAAGCTAATGACACATTGAGAAATACATTTGCAATGGCAGGTATTGCCTCATTAATTTTGGGATTTTTTAGTTTCATCTTACCTAAAACACCTCCTAAGAAAGCTGAGCAAGGAGCCTCTGTCAGTCAGATACTCGGTCTAGATGCTTTAAAATTATTAAAAGATAAGAATTTCCTTGTTTTCTTTGTTTCTTCAGTTCTAATTTGTATTCCATTAGCCTTTTACTACCAAAATGCTAATAATTTTCTTACAGACGTCGGAATGAAAAATCCGACAGGAAAGATGACAATCGGGCAGGTGTCTGAGGTATTATTCTTATTATTAATTCCTTACCTTTTTAATCGCTTTGGTTTCAAAAAAACAATTCTGGTAGGCATGTTAGCCTGGGTAGTTCGTTATCTACTATTTGCTTATGGTAACGCGGGCGGGATGGCATTCTTGCTTATTTTTGGTATTGCATTGCATGGCATCTGTTACGACTTCTTCTTTGTGTCCGGGCAGATCTATACCGATGCCAAGGCAGGAGAAAAACATAAAAGCTCAGCACAGGGTTTAATTACTTTAGCTACATATGGCATTGGTCAGCTAGTTGGTTTTTGGGTAGCAGGTTACGTAGGTGAACATTATAAAAGCCTGGTGCCAGCCAAACTTCCGGATGGTGTTGTACCAACAGCCGCGGAAGCTGCAGAACGCGTTAGCCAGTATGGCGATTTCTGGCAGCACGTTTGGGTTATTCCCGCTGCGATTGCAGCCATTGTAGCCGTTTTGTTCCTGTTGTTTTTCCGGAACGATAAAAAAACGATAAATAATTTATAAGCGAGACCAATGCAACGCAGAAAAGCAATCCAAACAATTGCAATAACAGCAGCCCTGGCCGGCAATGTTTCCGGCTGGAGCTCGGTTTTAAAGAACAATAAAAGAAACATGAGTTTAAAAGGAACGATCAATCATAGTGTCTGCCGCTGGACTTATGGCAGTCTTTCACTGGAGCAGCTTTGTGCAAATGTGAAGGAACTGGGATTTGCTGCCATTGACCTGGTAGGACCTAAAGACTGGGATACGCTAAAGAAACACGGCATTTATTCCAGCATGTGTAACGGGGCCGAGATTAACCTTGTGGATGGCTGGAATGAACCAAATTTTCACAGCACGCTGATCAAAAATTATACAGAACATATCGAATACGTAGCCAAAGCCGGCTATAAGAACCTGATCTGTTTCAGCGGCAACCGCCGGGGCATGGATGATGAAAGCGGTCTTAAAAACTGCGTGCAGGGATTAAAAAAGATCCTGCAGCATGCTGAAAAAAATAATGTAACCCTGGTGATGGAACTGCTGAACAGCAAGGTAGACCATCATGATTATATGTGCGATCACAGCGCCTGGGGAGTAGAACTCTGCAAGCGTCTGGGATCGGAAAATTTTAAACTGCTTTATGATATTTATCATATGCAGATCGATGAAGGGAATGTAATTGCCAATATTCGCGCCTATCACCCCTACTTTGCCCATTATCATACCGCAGGTGTGCCGGGCCGGCACGAGCTCAATGAGCTCCAGGAGCTGAATTACCCGGCGATTATGAAAGCCATTGCCGCCACCGGTTTTAAAGGATATGTGGCCCAGGAATTTATTCCAACCGGTAAAACGGATGAAGACCGCAAACAGGCCTTAAAAGAGGCCATCCTCCTCTGTGATGTTTAATGACCCGCTAAACGTATAAACTATGTATAACAGAAAAGAATTCTTAAAACGGTCTGGTGGCGCTGCACTTGGCTTAATGCTGGGATCAACGCTGAATGCCGCCTGCAATACCTCCCCCCGTGAAAAAGTCAATGGCAGCATCAAGGCGCTGGGGATACAGCTTTACAGCCTGAGAGACGATCTGCCCAAAGACCCGAAGGGCATTCTGAAGCAGCTTGCCGCTTTTGGCTATAAAGAAATTGAGAGTTATGAAGGCGCACAGGGTATGTTTTGGGGAATGGGGCATAAAGGATTTAAATCATACGTGGATGGTTTGGGCATGAAGATCGTAAGCAGTCACTGCGACTTCCGGGCCGACTTTGAACGCAAGGCAGCCGAAGCGGCTGAAATCGGCATGAGCTATCTCATCTGCCCGTATGTGGGCCCGCAAAAAAACCTGGATGATTACAGGAAGCTGGCGGATGAATTTAATAAGGCCGGTGAAATCTGTAAGAAGAACGGGATCCGGTTTGCATACCACAACCATGATTACAGCTTCCGCCAGCAGGATGGCCAGTATCCCCAGGATATTTTTATGCAGCACACGGACCAAAGTGTGATGGACTACGAAATGGATATTTACTGGGTTGTTACGGCCGGGCAGGATCCTATTGCCTGGTTAAAGAAATACAATGGCCGGTTTAAGCTTTGCCATGTAAAAGACCGGAAGAAAGGCGCCGTTCCGCAAAAAGGAGAGCCGAACCTGAGTGTAATCGTAGGCACCGGCTCCATCGATTTCAAAACCATCCTTGCAGCAGCCCGTACAGAAGGCATGCAGCATTATATCCTGGAACAGGAGGCTTATGAAAAGGCGCCGCTTGAGTGTGTAAAGGAAGGCGCCGCTTATTTGAACAAGCTTGTTTTTTAGCGTAAACCAAATCATCTATATCAAAAAAACCGGCCATCCAGCCGGTTTTTTCATGTACTTAATATCGTTTTACTGAATGATTACGGATGTACTTGTGGTGCGGTGTTCTTAGCCAGCCGGTCAATTTTTACCATATCATCCACCACATTTGCCGCCTGGTTCAAATAGATATCTTCGCTCAATATCTTTAACCATTGCTTGGCCCTTTCTTCCTTATTCTTGTCTTTTGCAAATTTATTTGCTTCAGCCGGTATCAGGGTCACATCCATTTTATTCTTTAATTTCTGTGCGGCATTCATCTGGTCCGATTTTGCCTTGATCGCCTTCCGCTCCTGGCGGTAGCTTTCGATATTCAGCGAGCTTTCATCATTTTCCCGTACCAGCCACTGGCTGTTCTCTTTGATCACTTTGAACGACGAATCTGCTTTCAGCCGCTGTTCGCTCAGCGCCTTTATTTCAGGCAGGTTCCAGGCACTTTTCCAGGGCATATAATCGGCCTTTGCAATTTCATCATAAGGCAAGGCATCTTTATTGTCTTTTTCTTTCAGTTTCAGCACATCCATATAGCTGGGTAACACGATATCCGACTCCACTCCTTTTAACTGGGTAGAACCGCCGCTAACCCGGTAGAACTTCTGGAGGGTCAGTTTTACATTTCCCAGGTCAGACTCCCCGTAAGTGATACCATTTTTAGCATCCAGGCCAAAGTTGCGCTGCACGGTTCCCTTACCAAAAGTAGAGGTACCACCAATAATCACCCCTCTTCCGTAATCCTGAATAGCAGCCGCAAATATTTCAGAAGCCGAGGCACTGAATTCGTTTACCATCACCGCCAGTGGTCCGTCATACAATACCGACTCATCTTTTACATCCAGCACATCCGGCTTGTTGATGCGGCCCTTTACCTGAACTACCGGCCCCTTTCCAACAAAAAGACCCACCATTTGTACCACATCATATAAAGAGCCGCCGCCGTTGTAACGCAGATCGATAATGATGCCGTCTACCTTGGCGTCTTTCAGCTTTTGTACTTCTTTCGCCACATCCAGGTAACTGCGGCGCCCGTTCGGGTCGTCAAATGCAGCATAGAATTCCGGCAGGTAAATGATCCCCACATTTGTATGTTTTACCGGGTCATTGATCACCGCACTTCTGGCATAGGTATCAAAATCGTTTTCGATCTTCTCCCGCTTCAGGCTCACCACCTTCACCACACCGTCTGTTTTCCGCACCGTCAATTTTACAATGGTGCCTTCTTTACCGCGGATCAGCTTCACGGCATCCTGCACATTATATCCCATCAGGTCTTCCGCCGGGCCATCGCCCTGTGCTACCTTGGTAATGATATCACCGCTTTGTAATTGTCCCGATTTTTCCGCAGGGCTTCCGGCATTCAGCGAAGTAATTTTTATCTTCCCATCCACCTGCTGCAGCGCCGCGCCAATACCAAAGAACACACCGCTCATTTCCTCGTCAAAATACCGTTTATCAACCGGGGCCATAAAACTGGTATGCGGATCCATTGTATTGGCAATGTCGTTCATAAACATATCGAACTTATCTTCATCACGGTACTTTGCCTTATACCGCTCAAACAATCTTCCGATCACCGTATCGGTACGGCTGCGTGCCTGCTTTTCCAGCTCCGTATCGTTCTTAACCACATAGCCCTTCTGGTTCTTATTAGCCGTTCTTTCATCCAGCAGGTCAACATAGCGTTCAAGTGCCAGGTATTTCAGCTTCTTTCTCCAGCGATCCTGCCGTTCGGCACTGCTGGTGGGGTACTGCAGCTTATCCGCATTGAGGGTGATCGATTCATTTACCGTATAGTCGAATGGCTTTGCAAGAATGCTTTCACTCCATGCGGCCGTTTCCTGGATCCTGCGGTCAAAAACAGCAGACACCGCCAGGAAGCTCTGAACCGGCGCGCCTTTTATTTCATCATCGATCCGCGTGGCATATAAAGCCGCCAGCGAATCATAATCGGATTTCAGGAACACATTCTTTTCAAAGTCGAGGTCCTCCATAAACTTGTCGAACACTTTTCTTGAAAAGTTATCATCAATATTCTGAGGGCTGAAATGTCCTTGTACCAGGAGCTGTCCCACCAGCCCCATGATTTGCTCATATTTGCCCGGAGGTGTACGGGCGATGGACGATTTAAATGCAAAAAAGGAACCCGTCAATAACAGAATCAACAGTATAAAAGGTAATCTTTTCATATTCAATATATACTTTAACAAACCACGCATTTCCCAAAAATAAATATTTAAAACGATGACTTACGTATTTCGTTATTTTTTTTAAGACAATAAATTGGTAAATTTTCCTAATAAAGTTACGCCATTAAAAATATTTGCTCCTAAATAAATAATTTCTTGCCGTTTATATTCATTTTTTATTTACATTTGCAGCCCTGTTAATGGTGGCTATAGCTCAGTTGGTTAGAGCATCAGATTGTGGTTCTGAGGGTCGCCGGTTCGAACCCGGTTAGCCACCCCGATCAAACCCCGAATCGTTATTCGGGGTTTTTTTGTAAGCACCTCACGACAAAATTCATTTTTATGTCCTATTGCTTATTGCTCCTTCTTCCGGTTTCCGCCCTTGCTGGTTGGTTGCTTCATGTTATAGCGGGTAATTATTTCCTGAACCGTTATCTTCCGGAGCAGGATGCACAACTGGCTGTAAAAGCAGGTCAATGGGCCGGTGCACTTGTAAACCAGTCATTAAACATCGAAGAAAAGATCAGTGATCCGGCGCTTATAGAAAAAGCAATGCCGGCCATTGAACAACATATTGATGATTTTTTGAACGTGAAGCTGAAGGAAGAGATCCCGATGCTGGCCATGTTCATCGGAAATAAAACTACCGATAAAGTAAAAGAAGTATTTATTAACCAACTCAAACTCCTGTTTCCCCAGGTGATGCTTCAGATCACTGAAAATTTAAAGGCAGAGCTGGATGCCGAACAGATCGTAGTCCGTCAGCTGAAGAACAACCCGGTTTCCGCCCTCGTTAAAAAACAGGCGTCCCTGCAAATCCGGCAATACCGGAATGCCGGGCTTCTTTTCGGACTGGTTATCGGCCTGGTGAACCTGCTGTTCTTTTACCTGATCCGCTGATGGATCCTTCATGAACGGCATGCCGGTTACCGTTTTTTTTATTCAGTACAAGTATTCCATTAATTAACCGTCTAACGCAATAAAAATAATTTTTGATGAAAAAACAACTCTTCCTGGGGCTGATGCTCTTATTCGCAATTGGGATGCATGCCCAGAACGGCCAGATGCCCGCAGGATCACTTTATGGAAAAGTAGTCGACTCGGCCACCGGAAAAGGGATCGACGCTGCATCCATTCAGCTGTTACTGGTAAAAAAAGACTCTGCTACCGGGCAAAATAAAACAACTGTAGTTACCGGCATGCTGACAAAGGCCAATGGAGAATTTCGCCTGGACGGCGTACCTGCCATGGGCCGGTACCTGCTGGAAATTACGGGCATTGGCTATATTGCTTATAGAAAACCGTTTTCCTTTATCGATCCATCCAAGTTAAAACAAGGCAGCCGGGATATGGCGTCCCTGTTGGGTAACCTGGACAAGGATCTTGGAAATATCAAACTGGGGATCGACAATCAAACGCTGTCCGCGGTAACCGTAACCGGTTCCAAGCCCACGGTAAGCCTGGGTATCGACCGTAAGGTATATAATGTAGAAAATAACCTGATGGCTGCCGGCGGTACGGCAACAGACCTGCTCAAGAACATTCCATCCGTAAACGTGGATATCGACGGAAATATCAGCATCCGCAACAGCAGCCCCCAGATCTTTGTAGACGGGCGCCCGACTACCCTTACGCTGGATCAGATCCCTTCCGACCAGATCGAAAGTGTGGAGGTGATCACCAATCCTTCGGCTAAGTACGACGCATCCGGAGGCACCGCGGGCATCCTCAATATCGTGCTGAAGAAAACAAAACGGGTTGGTTACAGCGGTAATGTAAGAGCCGGTATCGATCAGCGGGGAAAAGCCAATTTCGGAGGTAATATCAATATCCGGCAGGGCAAATTCAACGTGTTTGCCAATGCCAACTACGGTCAGCGGAAATCCATTTCGGATGGTACCACTACAAGAAACACCTATTTAAAAGATACTACCCTGCAGTTGCTGCAAACCGATCATAATGTTGGAGACGGTACCTTTATGTTTGGCCGGGCCGGTTTTGATTACTTCCTGGACAACCGCAATACCATTACCGTTTCCGGAATGGGCGTGAAAGGGAAATTCAATAACTATACCGGTAGCGATTTGTTTGTAGACACCGTGGCCGGCAACAATGCCACGCACTCCAGAACGATCCGGGAATCGAACGGCAACTTCAGTTTCCGCAATCTTGGCGGAAGCCTTGGGTATGTGCATAATTTTCCGAAAAGCGGGCACCAGCTTACCGCGGATTTTAATTATAACAAAAGCCGGAATGATAATAACACCGCAATTGGCAACCGTATTTTTGATGATGCTTCCGGACCACAAACCCGCAGCTTCAGCCAGCAGCAACTGGGGAACGGCAATAACCAGCGGATAACCGCGCAGGCCGATTATACCAATCCCCTTTCGGATAAATCCAAACTGGAAGCAGGTGTACGCATGAACCAGTCCAAAGTGGCCAGCGTTAATAATATGTACTATATACAGGCCAACGGATCTTCAGTCCTGCAACCGCTCCTGTCTTCGCAATTCAATTATAAAGACCAGGTACTGGCGGCCTATGGAAACTTTTCCAGCAAGATCGGCGAAAGGTTCGGTTACCAGCTGGGCTTAAGGGTTGAAAGCTCCAATTATGACGGTACCGTTCTTACAAACGGAACCAACCAGCATTTCAACATCAAATACCCCATCAGTTTATTTCCAAGTGTGTTCCTGAGTCAGAAGCTCAATGATCAGCAGGACCTCCAGCTAAACTATAGCCGGCGCATCAACCGGCCGGGCTTCTTCCAGTTATTTCCCTTTATCGACTATTCGGATTCACTCAATCTGAACAAGGGAAATCCCAACCTGAAACCGGAGTTTACCAATTCATTTGAGCTGTCTTATTCCAACAACTTTAACCGGAACAACAACCTGATCCTCTCGGTATATTATAAACATACTGCCGGGCTCATTACCCGGTACCAGTCGCCCGATGTTCATCCCATCGATAACCGCCAGATATTGGTCAATACCTTTATCAACGCCAATTCCAGCTTTGTAGGCGGCTTTGAAGCCGTTGGTAAAAACAAGCTGACGCCCTGGTGGGATCTTACCAGCAATATCAATATCTATACCTCAAAGATCACGATCGATGACCCAACGATCCCTACCGCAGATCAGCTTTACAGCTGGTTCGGAAAGATCAACAACGACTTTAAACTGCCGGCAAACTTTACGCTGCAGTTATCCGGCGATTATAATTCTAAAACCGTGCTGGGCCCCGGAGGCAGCAGCGGCAATAATTCCGGAGGCGGGGGCCGCGGCTTTATGGGCGGTACGGTAAGTGGTAATGCCCAGGGATATACCATGCCTAATTACGGTATTGATGCGGCGTTGAAATATGAGTTCCTGAAAGGCAAGGCCGCTTCGGTTACACTGAGCGTGAACGATCTCTTTAAAACACGGAAAAGCGATATCTATACCAGCTCCGGCTTCTTCGATCAGCACCAGGTACGCACCCGCGATCAGCAGTTCTTCCGCTTGAACTTTGCCTACCGCTTCGGGAAATTCGATACGTCCCTGTTCAAACGCAAGAACATGAAAGGCGAACAGGAAAGTATGCAGAGCGGCATGCAGGGCATGGGCGGACAGTAAGTGGCAGTCAGATATCAGATATCAGTTTTCAGTTATCAGACGCTGCGTTCAGGATAAGGAGATCGTTATTCAATGGGGATGCTTTATCGTTCTGTCATACCCAACAGGAGATCAACGCTGAATGCTAAAGGCCTATTTTTCGATGGCAATCAGTTTTCAGATATCAGATACCAGTTTTCAGTTTTCAGATGCTGCGTTCAGGATAAGGAGATCGTTATTCAATGCGGTTGCTTTATGGTTCTGTTATATCCAACAGGAGATCAATGCTGAAAGGTAACGGCATATTTTTCGATAGCAGTCAGTTTTCAGATACCAGTTTTCAGTTATCAGTTTTCAGATGCTGCGTTCAGGATAAGGAGGTCATTATTCAATGGGGATGCTTTATAGTTCCGTTATACCGGATTGGAGATCAGCGCCGGAAGATAACGGCTAAACGGTGTTTCACATTTCAACGTTCCAGGTAAGGCTTTCAGGGGCCAGGAAGACCTGGGGAACGGCGGATTTCGTTTAATGCAGGAGCTATCTTGTCTATTTACTATTACCTCATTTCCACATTCCCAAATTTTCAAATTTTCAATTCCCCCAAAAATTATAAAGCAGTAACGGCATCTCCAATTCTACATTGAATATTCTACATTGAATATTTTTCATTCCCCGCAGGGGTTTATTATATTTGTTTCTTGAAGCAAATCATTCACATCGTAGGGAACCGGCCCCAGTTTATCAAGCTGGCTGTTTTATACAAAGCGATCGCAGCACGAAAAATAGCCCGGCAGCTGATCCTGCACACCGGGCAGCATCACAGTCAGGAAATGAGCGGGGTCTTTTTTGATGACCTGGCCTTGCCTGCGCCGGATATCCGATTGCAGGTTGAAAATACAGATCCCGATCTTTTTATAGCGCATACTACCAAACAGATACAACAATATCTGGCTGAGGAAAAGCCCGGTACCGTTATCATTTACGGAGATACCAATACTACCTATGCAGCAGCAATAGCAGCCGCACGCACGGGCCAGCTGCTCCATCATTTTGAAGCGGGTGTGCGCACCGGTGATCTGAAAGCACCGGAGGAGATCAACCGCCTGCTGGCAGACCGCCTGTCGTCTGTGCATTATTGTTGTACCATGCACAATCTTCAAACATTGAAAGCAGAAGGTTTTGGTACCGCTATAACAGCCAGCCCGGTTTTTACCGGCGACCTGATGCTGGATGCATACCTGAAAATACCGGAAGATGTTTCCTTTCGGCCGGAAACCGGTGCCTACGTAGCTTGTACCATACACCGGGCCGAAAACATCCTGATAAAGAAAAACCTTGAGGCCATCATTAACGCCCTGAACGAACTGCACCAGCAGATACCCGTAATTGTTCCGCTGCACCCGCATACGCAAAAGAGGATCGCAGCAGCCGGGGTGCCCGTCTCCTTCAGCGTAATGCCCCCCCTGGGCTACCCGCAGATGAAGGCGTTTATCAAACAGGCAGGCTTTGTGATTACGGATAGCGGGGGCGTAAGCCGAGAAGCTTATTTTGCAGAAAAGCCATCACTGGTCATTATGGAACGCCCGGTATGGCCGGAGATCATCCGGTCCGGAGCCGGTATGGCCTGCGCACCCAACCGGGAAGCCATTCTGAGTGCATTTGTGCGACTGGCACAACTGACTCCAGGATATGAGGCCGCACTCTTCGGGTACGGGAATGCCGCACAACAGATTTGTGATCATTTATCAGATTCTCTGTAAATTCCGTTATGAAGCGCAAACGCATCACTGTATCTGTGATATCGGAAATAACAACCGATCAGCGGGTGATCCGGATCTGCACCACGCTTGAGGAAATGGGTTTTGATGTACACCTCATCGGCCGGGCCTTTGGAAACAGTCTTCCGCTCGGAATCTATCCTTTTCGTGCGCAACGCATGCGTTGCTATTTCAAAAAAGGCATTTTGCAATACGCCGAATTCAATCTCCGGCTGTTTTTCAGGTTATTGTTTTGCAAAACCGATTATTTACTGGCCAACGACCTCGATACGCTCGGCCCCAACTATATGATTGCCAAATTGCGGAAAAAATTCCTGTTTTATGATACCCACGAATATTTTACGGGCGTACCGGAACTGGCAGATTCACCCGCAAAAAAACGGTTCTGGAAGCGTTTGGAAGATGCTATTTTTCCCCGGCTTCCGGTTGTATACACGGTAAGTGATGCCGTAAAGGCCAAATACCGGGCCTCGTATGGCACCCCCATTTCTGTAGTGCGCAACCTGCCCGTACCGCCGCCGCCTTCAGCCATAGCGCGTCCGGCCGCCTGGGTGGGCAAAAAAGTGCTTTTGATGCAGGGAATGGGAATCAACCATGGGCGCGGAGGGTTGGAATCGCTGGAGATGATGCGGTACCTGCCGGATGATTATTACCTGGTGTATATTGGTGGCGGACTGCTTTGGGAGCAGATCCGGCAAAAACGTACGGAGTGGGCGCTCGAAAACCGCGTGGAAATGATCCACAAACTGCCGCCGGATCAGTTGAAGAATTATACCCCGCATGCAGATCTGGGGCTTTCGCTGGATGGGTTCACCGATGAAAATTTCCTGGTAAGCTTGCCCAATAAGCTTTTTGATTATATATTAGCCGGTATACCGGTGGCGGCCACCCCGCTGCCGGAGGTAAAACGGATCATCGAACAATACGGTGTTGGATTTTGTTTAAATAACCGTACCCCAAAAGAAATGGCGGCTGAAATAGCGCGCTTCCTGGATAATGCAGAAAACGTACAGAAAGTAAAAATGAACATGTTAAAGGCGCAAAAAGAGCTGAACTGGAACCAGGAGAAGCAGGTACTGATAAAAATTTACGAACCTTATTTATAATGCAGCAACACTTGCATATTGTTTGTTTGGATGTGCCCTGGCCGGCAGACTACGGAGGCGTAATCGATATGATGAACCGCATCCGGGCCTTCCACCGGCTGGGTGTAAAGGTGCACCTGCATTATTTTAGTTACAACGAACGGGGCGTTCCCCGGGAATTGAATATTTTTTGTGAATCGGTGCATGTGTATGAGCGCCGGAAAAAAACGGAATGCCTGAACCTTGCCCTGCCCTATATTGTTTCCTCACGGATCAACGAGGAATTGAAAGAACAGCTGAGCAAAGACAACTACCCGGTGCTGCTGGAGGGCTTACATTGCACGGGCATCATTCCTTTTCTTGCGCAGATGGATCGCAGGATCTGTGTGCGGATGCACAACAACGAAGAAGTTTATTACAAGGAACTGGCCCGCGCCACTTCCGATCTTTTTAAAAAGCTTTACTACAAAACAGAAAGCCGGCTTATAAAGAAATATGTACCCACGCTTCCCAAAAATATCCTGCTTGCCTGTGTTTCGGAAACCGATGTTGATTTTTTTACGGAACAGGGATTTGAGCAGGCCTTCCTGCTGCCCACGTTTCCGTCCTGGCAAAAGGTAAACAGCCTGGAAGGTATGGGTACCCACTGCCTTTTCCATGGCAATCTTTCCGTAGCAGAAAATGAAGAGGCTGCATTATGGCTGCTTAGCAAGGTTTTCAATAAAGTACGGGTGCCCTTTATCATCGCCGGTAAAGATCCTGGTCGCCCCCTGCAAAAAGCCGCTGCGCTTTGCCAGCATACCTGCCTTATCAGCAATCCCAGCGAATCGGAGATCAACGACCTGGTTCAGAAAGCGCATATCAACGTACTCCCCTGCTTCAACAAAAATATAACAGGCATCCGCCTAAAGCTTTTACACTCATTGTTTTCGGGGCGTCATTGCGTAACCACTCCTTCAATGGTAACCGGAACCGGCCTGGAAAGCGCCTGCCATATCGGCAACAATTCCAATGCCATCGCATCCATTATCTCCCAGCTCTATTACAAACCTTTTGAGGAGGAAGAGATCCGGCTGCGCCAGTCACTCGTTGAAACATCCTTTAACAACGACCGTAATACCAGCCAGCTCATACAGCGGCTTTGGTAGTACCCCTGCATCCTGCCGCTTATTTTCCGGGAAATTCCTGTGCTGTTATTTATAAAAAAATGAATATATGTCCTATATTCTTTAAAAGTGAATATTCCCCACACAATACACTGCATATCAGATAAAACAGGCTTATCTTTTTTATATTTCAAACATGTTTGAAAGACCGGATTTCCGTACTTCAAAACGTGCTGTTTTCATAATTTTAAATAACATTCTAAGATTTTCAATTGTCTATTAATCAACTAAATGAATAGCTTCATTAAAATTAAAAATATTAGGACTTTCCCGGAACCTGTATACACCTTTATTGCTAAAGAAAATGGCATCCGCCAGCCGGTTTTTTAACAGTGCATTTTTCGCAGCTTCGGTAAATGCGCTTAATTTGCCCCCATTAATATTTAGGAAATGATGAAATTGTTTTTTGTGTTAGCCATTACCGCCCTGCTCCTGCCCTCCTGCATGCGGTACCAGGATATAAAATTTGTGGGGGTCGAAAATGTAAAAATGGGTAAGATCGGGATGAATGAAACAACGATGGAAATGAATCTTGTTTTCAATAATCCCAACAAACTGGGCGCCTTGCTGAACAATGCCGGCGGCAAGGCCTGGATACAGGATATTTATATTGGCGATTTTTTGCTGAACGAAGATGTAAAAATACCGGCACGAAGCGATTTTTCCGTTCCGGTACGCTTAAAGGTAAATATGAAGGATCTGCTGACCAATTCCCTCAGTCTCATTACAAGAGATTCCGTTACCATCAAGCTGGATGGTAATGCCCGTTTGAGCAAGGGCGGCGTTATAAAAAATTTCCCGCTGCGGTACAGCGGGAAAAAAGCATCCAATGATTTATTGAGTCAGTTTAAATTTTAAACCCCCGTCCAGTTTGCCGGGTCTTCCCGCCATTTCAGTAATAATCCGGCATCTGCCTCGCTGATCATTCCCTTTTCCTGTGCCAGCTCCAGCAATACCGGGTAGCTGGTAAGCGGGTGATATTTGATCCGGCGTTCTGCAAAGGCCGCCTGGGCCACCGCAAAATCGTAGGTAAAGATCGATACCATGCCTACAATGTTTAGCCCCGCAGCTTCCAGCGCATCCACGGCCTGCAAACTGCTTTTACCGGTGCTTACCAGGTCTTCCACCACGGCTACTTTCTGTCCTTTTTCAAACAACCCTTCCACCTGGTTGCCCAATCCGTGCTCCTTGGGTTTGGGGCGTACATAAATAAAGGGCAATTTGAGCTGGTCGGCCGCAAGGGCGCCCCAGGCAATGGCCCCGGTAGCTACACCGGCAATGCAATCGGCATCGCCAAACTGCTCAAACAGAACGTTGCACATTTCGCTTTTTATAAAATCGCGCACAAACGGAAACGAAAGCACGCTCCGGTTATCGCAATAGATCGGGCTCTTCCAGCCGCTGGCCCAGGTAAAAGGCTCTTGTGGCCTTAGTTTTACCGCATTTACCTGCAGTAATTTTTCTGCAACTACTTTTGCATCGTTCATAATAGCTCCCTAAATTTAGGCTGCGAAATTAAGCGCATCTTTTATAAAACAGAAATTATATGCAAATTAAAATACACACCCATAATAAAGTACTTTATCTCTGCGACCAGCCCGATGACCTGCTCCGGGAGTTGCTTCACCACCCGGAAACGGTATTGATCGATGAACTGGACACGCATTCGATCAAGGCCATGCTGCGCGAACTTACCCTGCCGGAGATCAAAACCGGGATCTTTATACATCCGGATTTCGATCAGCTTAAAAATGCATTTTTCCGGAAATTCGAGATCATCCGGGCCGGCGGCGGCCTGGTATTGAATGAAAGCGGCGAAGTACTGATGATTCACCGGCGCGGATTCTGGGATCTGCCCAAGGGCAAACTGGATGAAGGGGAAACCATTGAAGCCTGCGCCCTCCGGGAAGTAAAAGAGGAAACCGGGCTTTCGAAAGTAGCACTGGGCGCTCCATTGCTGATCACCTATCATACCTATGAACAGGGAACGCATCATATCCTGAAAGAATCGCATTGGTTTATGATGAAGGGAACGGCCACGGAACAACTGGTTCCGCAAACCGAGGAAGACATTACCGCCATCAGCTGGGTGGCGCCTGTACAGATTGCCGCCTATAAGGAGCAGGCCTACCCTTCCATCGTGGATGTACTGGATGCCTGGGAGCGAACCTCCTGAGTTTGTTGATGCCCCTCCTTCTGCAGTGTTTAAACGCAAAGGCCGCAAAGAATCCGCTAAGGCCGCAATGGCTTTACGGCCAACACTTATATCGCTGCGCATGGCGAACATTGCGAAATCCTTGCGCCCGTTGCTGTTCTGTAGTAAAAGTTTTAACGCAAAGCGCGCAAAGAACCCGCTAAGGCCGCAATGGCAATACGGCCAACACTTATATCGCTGGGCCTGGCGAACATTGCGAAACCCTTGCGCCCGTTGCTGTTCTGTAGCAAAAGTTTAAACGCAATGTGCGCAAAGAATCCGCCAGGGTCGCAATGGCGATATGGCCAACACCTATATCGCTGTGCCTGGCGAACGTTGCGAAATCCTTGCGCCCGTTGCGTTTAAAAAAACGCGATCTGCAGCGAAGACGACCTGTGTCTACCCCCGGTGTGTCATTTTTCTACTGACACTATTTTAGTTGACACAAATTTGTGTCAACACGTTTTGTGTCATCGTAAAGCTGACACGGTTTTGTTTGACACAACTTTTCCTGCAATTTCCATCGATGGGTGTTACTGATGCAGCGGTAACCGGCGATATTTGTAAACGACGGCGTCCACAGGATATACGGGGTCGTCAGGTATATTTTATACCATTTGCCGGATATTTTAGCTATCTTTATACAAATGGCTTATTAACCTAAAAGCCTAAATTTGAACCTTTGATAAATACAATTTTTAGCTGTTATGGAAAAAAAGATACATGAAGGCCGTAATGTAAAGCGTTTCCGCGAAATGCTGGGCATTAAAC
>JAGIAT010000025.1 GCA_017744715.1 Niabella sp.
AATGTCAACTTATTTTAGGCACGCACAGGATCCAACGTTGAACTTTAAACTTTCAACCTGAAACAAACCCCTATCCCTCCTGCGGTGCATATACCTCGTACACCGGGCTGAACAAGTACAGTTTTCCGGTTTTCATTTCAAGACATTCAAACCGTTTGGTCCGTTTCTTTCCTTTTTTAAAAACGCGCCCGTCCGGGAGGGCAAACAGGGTACCCGCCGGCAGCTCTTCTACCAGGTAATAATGTTTTTTACGGTCGTCGTACCGGTATAAGATCCGCTGCAGGCCTTCCTCTGCGCAGGTAGAGGCACCCGGGTTATGCAGGGAGCGTTGCAGCTCAGCCGCAATATCGGCGGGGAACACTTTTTTCTGTAGAAACTGCGCCAGCAATTGTCCGTAGTGTTGCTTCCATTCGCGGCCATGAGCGGCTACCTTGTTCCCAAATTGTTCAAAGGTAACCAGGTGGGCCAGCTCATGCAGCAGGGTAATCAGAAATGCATATTTATTCAGGTTACCGTTTACGCTGATGCGGTGGTGTTCCGTGTTCAGCCGGTGCCGGTAATCGCCCAGCACCGAAGAACGGCTTTTGGCAATGGTCAGATGTACCTTGTAATGATCCAGGTAGGCCAGTACCGCCTCGTAGGTATCGTTGGGCAGGTAGGCAGCCAGCTGTCCCATCGGAACCTGTTTCTTAGCCATTGTTTTTTTTGCTGTTGAATATTTTCTTCAGGGTAGTGGTTTCAATAAGCGAGTAAACAATATAAATGCCCAGGCATATGAACAAAGCAGCCTTGTTGATACGTCCCTGCTGCATATAAATATAAATAAAAGCGGCGATGGCACAGGCGAATAAACGGATCACGAACCCGCTGTAAAAGGTGCGTACAAATACCTGCGGGTTGGGGTTGTCGATAGCGCTTGCGGAACGTACCAGGTTCAGCAAACTGATCAGGAATAACAAAAGATTCCCGGCCAGTACCACTGTTGTATCAATGTTCTGTTGCTGCAGGGTGGTTTTTCCAAATATAGAAAGGCCGCTGATAATCACAAACAGGATGATCATGATCCTTATCGGGGTTTTAATAGCGGCTTTTGCACTAAACTGAGTCATTTTTTTTCCGGGTGGTTTCTTTGTAAAGTTGATAAAAGGTGGTTCCTAAAACGAGCAAAGGTAACAGGATTAAAAACAATGGAGAAACGCCGAGTTTTTTATCCAGCCAGATGGCTGCATAAACCGCTACTCCAAGCATTGCCAGCAGCTGGGCGGTAAGCCCCAGGTACTTTAACCACGGGTTGGAAGATCGCTCTTTCATAACAGGACGGTTTGCCGGTTTTAAAATAAACGGAACACCTGCAAATATATTTCAACTGTACGACAAAGCAGGATGCTGTTTCCGGCAACACGGAAAATGCGGGTACGCTATCAGGGCGTTGTTTGGCCATCTTTGGCATATTCCCGCGGCGTGACGCCGAATTGTTTTTTAAATTCCTTACTAAAATATTTCCGGTCCAGGAAGCCTACCATCAGGCTGATCTCGTTTACCGAATAGCTTTTTAGAAGCAGCAGCTGCGCGGCTTTTTTCAGGCGGATGGATTTGATGAAATCATTGACCGACATATCTGTAAGGGCCCGCAGTTTTTTATAAAGCACGGATTGACTCATGGCTATCTTTACAGAAAGCACATCCACGCCAAAATCAGGATTGTCGAGATGTTCTTCGATAATATGTACAAGCCGGTCAATAAATTCCTTATCGGCCGATTGAATCACCATATTGGCGGGGGCGATGGTAAATTCATTGCTGAATTTCCGGCGCATTTTTTCACGGGCAGTCAGCAGGTTGCTTACCGTAAGCTGCAGCACCTGTACGCTGAACGGTTTGGTCAGGTACACATCGGCACCCTTGCTCAGCCCCGCTATCTGGTCTGTTTGGGCACTCTTGGCCGTTAACAGGATCACGGGGATATGACTGGTGCGGTCATCTTTCTTTAGCCGGTCGCAAAGGGCCAGGCCGTCCAGCTCCGGCATCATCACATCACTGATCACCAGATCGGGGATCTGGGTGGTAGCCATTGCCCAGCCCCTGGCGCCGTTTTCGCAAAGTTGTATATGGTAGTTGTCCTGGAGCGAATCCCTGATCAGCGTGCGCAATAGTTCATTGTCTTCCACTACTACAAGGTTCGGGCGGTCGCCGTCTGCAACCGGTTCGGCCGGCAGCAGGGGTACGGCCGGCATACCAGGAGTGGAGGGCGCATGATAGGGAGGCGGCGTTGCCTCTATTTTTGTGTCGGCAAAATGTGCGCGCCCTTTCAGCAGCGCAATGGTAAAGCGGGTGTATCCCGGGGTTGTTTTGTCGGCAAGGGTGCTGGCCGCCGTAAGCGTTCCGTAATGCAGGGTGACAATTGATTTTGAAAGTGCCAGACCGATGCCATAGCCGGTATTCTGATCGGGTTGGTTCTCTACCTGGAAGTAGTTGGTAAAAATTTTATGTAGGTACTCCGGCGCAATACCCTTACCGTTATCGGTAATATGGATCATTACGCTTTCCGGGCCATCCTGGGCATAGAGCTCAATGCGGCCGCCTTCAGGCGTAAATTTGAAGGCATTATTGAGCAGGTTGAACAACACTTTTTCCATTTGGGCTGCATCGAAGTACAAAAGCATTTCCGGCTGGTCATGTATCAGTTGCAGCTGAATCTGTTTTTTAAGTGATAATTCTTCCAAGGATTCGTGGATGCCGGCTAAAAAACGGATCAGGTCATGTTGGCCGATGTGCAGTTGCATTTCAGCTGTTTCCGCTTTACGGAAATCCATCAGCTCATTTACCAGTTGCAGCAGGCGTTGGGCATTTGTTTTCAGGTGCAGCAGCTGGCGTATCAACCCCGGGTACTGGCGGTTTTCCTGTTCCATCTGTTCGATGGGGGCCTGCATCAGGGTAAGATGGGTGCGGATCTCGTGCGAGATATTTGTAAAGAAATTCAGCTTCATTTCGTGCAGGGTATGATCCCTAGCCAGCAATGCACGCAGGTAAAAGAAGCGGGCAATAAAGAAGAACAGCGTGCATGCTATTGCAGCGTATAGCAGGTAGGCCCACCAGGAGGCCCAGAGCGGCGGCAGTACCCTTATTTTTAAAAACCGGGGCGGGCTCCATACCCCGTCGTTATTGGCGCCTTTAATGGCCAGGGTATAGGTGCCGGGCGACAGGTTGGTAAAGGTAGCAACCGGGGCCGCAGCAGCGATCCAGTCCTTATGTACTTCCTGCAGCTTGTATGCATACACGTTCTTTCCCGGCTTTATAAAATTCAACAGGGCAAATTCAATGGTAAAGGTATTATCGCGGTAAGGGAGTACCAGTTGGCGGGTGTGGTTGATATCCTCTTCGAGGATGCCGGAGGGGTCTTCCGCAGATACCGGTTCGTTTAGCACCTTCAACCCGGTAAACACCAGGCCCCCGGGATCCGTATTTTCGGGGATCTGTTCCGGCTGAAAGCCGATAAATCCTTTCATCCCTCCAAAGAACAGGCGGCCCGAAGATGTGTTGAGGCAGGCGCCTTTGTTAAACTCATTGCCGGGAAGCCCGTCGCTTACGGTATAGGTGCGGATTGCATTTTTTGAAGGCGTGTATTTTACCAGGCCATTCCCGGTGCCCAGCCAGAGGTTGTGCTGGCGGTCTGCAAGGATGCCCACTACATTGTTATTGGGTAAGTGCGGGGTAACGGGATGGATGTAGATGCGGTGTTGCCGGGGATCATAGGCCGCCAATCCGCCATAATACAACCCCAGCCATATCTGCCCGTGGCTGTCCATCGCAATACAATTGATCTTTTGCGGCTCCGCTGTATGGGCAAAACGAACTTCTGTAACGGATCCCGTTTCGTGGCTGTAACGCCAAACACCTTTCAGTGTGCCGATCCATATTTGCTGCCCTGCATCTTCCTGCAGGGAAGTAATGTACTGGCCCGCCAATGCCTGCAATGCCGGCTGCCGGGACGATAGCTGCAGCTGGGTGCCGTGCCGGTCAAACAGGAATAACCCGTTGCTGGTGCCTACCCAAAAAAGGCCCCGCCGGTCTTCCAGTATGGAAGGGATCTCTGCCTGCCGGTAGTTCAACGCGCTGATCTCGTCCAGGCAACGCAGAAAACGGCCGCTTTGAGGGTCGAAACGGTTGAGTTTGTCGCCATGTGTACCCACCCACAGGTTTTGGTCGCGGTCGATATATACCGTTTTGATGAGGTTGGAGCCCAGCCCCCCGGAGGCTTCATGTTTATACACCCGGATCTGGCCGGTGCCATTATTAATGGCGTTCAAACCGCCGCCTTCGGTGCCCACCCATATCTGCTCGTTTTTGTCAACGGCAATAGAGCTGACTATATTGCTGCTGATAGACGGGTAGGAATACAGCTGCTGCCATGCAGATGCATTCAGGGCAGGGTTATAGGCAATATTTACACCGCCATAAAAAGTACCGGCCCACATAGAGCCCCTGGCATCGCGGAACAGGCTCTGTATGGAGTTCTGGCTCAGGCTTTGCGGATCATCGGCATCATAGCGGTAGGAGGTACAGCGGTAAGTGTAAGGATTCATGATGCTGATACCGTCCTGGGTACCTACCCATACATTGCCTGAAGGATCGCCCTCCAGTGCCCGGATGCTGTTGTGCGCAATGGAGGAAGCATTGGCTGCATTGGAATAAAAACGGGTGAACCGTTCCGATACGGGATCAAAGCGATTGAGCCCGTTCAGTGTGCCCACCCATACAGCGCCTGTAGCATCCTCATAAAAAGTGGTGACAAAGTTGTCGCTGATGCTGCCCGGATCTCCTTCCCGGGTCTGGAACAGCGTTTTTTCGTAGTTGCCCGATCGCAGGTTGATGCGAAGGGCACCGGGTGCGCCATCACCGGAAACCCAGAGGTAGCCGCGGGAATCTTTAAATACCCGGCGAGCCCGCCTGTTTTCGCCTTTACTTAAAATACCCAGCTGCACGGCACTGGTAAACCGGTTGCTCCGCGCATCGGTAAGCAGGTACAACCCTTTAAAGCTGCCCACCCATATCTTGTCCCGGTCATTAAGGATCCAGTCCACAACCGGGTAAAAAGCGGCGGAATCCGTACCCAGCCGGATTCTTTCGAACCGGTTTTTCTGCGGATTGAATTTGTTCAGTCCCTTTTCAGTGCCGATCCAAAGACCCGAGGCCGCGTGATAGGAAATAGCATTAATATAGTTATTGGAAATAGATGTACTGTCGGCAGGGTTATGGGTATAGGTCATTACGCGATAGCCGTCGTACCGGTTAAGTCCATGCCGGGTACCCAGCCAGATAAAACCCGTTTGGTCCTGTGCAATGCTCAGTACCGTATTTTGTGAAAGCCCCTGCTCAGAATTGAGGCTGGTAAATGAAACGCGTTGCCCGGCCGCAATGGTACAGCAGCAAAAAAGGGCCATAACCCAACCATAATATTTATAATGGCAACACATGTGTTCTGTACCTCAAAAACAGTGGATTCCTCCGTTTTTTATTCCGGGAAAACAGGCATTTTGCGGATCTGCAACCATTTGGGAGTGGTATAATCGCGTCCTGAACCGGGGCAGGGCACAAATGTAAGGGTATTTTGAGTGCAAAATGTATGAGGATCCTATTTGATTTTTAATACGCATCGGCTTAAGTGTCTGATAATCATTTGTTAAAAAAACGCGCCAAAACTAAACCGGATTTTCCCCCCTTTTTAGTGGAATTATCACCCATATCCGTGCTAAAACGGTTACACCTTTAGCCCAACAGAGCAGAAAACAGCTGCGCACGTAGAAAATTGAACAAAAAAAATGCTGAGAGCGGCCATTTGATTGCGAGAACAGCATGATTGCCATCACCTGTTTCTGAAGTTTTGATTACCACGATACTGGTTGTTATTAAAAGCAAAAACGATCTATTTAAAGAATGAGAAAATTGCTATTCATTGCATTTGCTTTTGGAAGCATTTGTTCCGATAGTGCCCGGGCGGCCACCTGTACCTGCAAATTACCTGGCAACCTGGTGCTGAACACCTTGCCGGATCACCTGCAACGTGATACTATCCCGGCTGAGGATTCTGCGGTACAGGATATTCGGTTAAACGATGACGGTTTTTTAAAACCGGTAGCCTATGAACTGGCTTCAAGAGGCGATGCTGTAGCGTTTGGATTACAGAAAAAAATGCCCCTGATCACCGTACCTCAGTATCTGAAGGGGAGCGCTTCCGGACTTTATGTACAGGAAAATACGGGAGAACCCGGTAGCTGGCGGCAATTTATGTACCTGAGAGGACTTTCCAAACCGGTTCTTTCTTTGAAAGACCTATATGAGGTACAACCGGCTGTTTATGTAAACGGGATCCCTTTAATACAGGATAATCCGTTCATATACAATATACAATCGTATACTGTAAACCCCGCAGGACCGGCTACCAGCCTGTTAGCGACCCTTAGTTTAGACAATATTGAACAGATCCGGCTGGTAAAAGACTATAAAGATGCCGCGTTGCTGGGGCCATGGGCTTCCAACGGTGCCATTTACATTACAACCAAAACGGCTTCAGCAGGTGAAAACAGGGTGAGCATTAATAGTTATATGGGTTATGTTCAGGAGCCGGGCATCACCACCATTAATGCCGAGTATGAAAAGAATTTCAGGATGCCGTTCTATGCCAAATATGGGTCTGCTGCAAACCTAGTTTCCATGCCGGCTTATTTAAGTGACTCCTCCAACGCCAGCTACTACGGCCCCTCCAACTGGTCTGACCGGTATTATAAAAATACGCCGCAGTATTCTGTAAATGCAAGCTTAACAGGCGGATCTGAACGGGCGAACTTTCGTTTTTTTGGCGATTATACCCGTTCTGTAGCCGGCCAGGATGATACGCGGTTCGACCGGTTCACCGGGTCCTTTTTCATCAATATGATGCCTACAAAATGGCTGACGCTTTCCAGTATGGTCAATGCCAGTGTGCTGGACCGGGGGCGTAACCGGAGTTTTACCGACCGTTTTGCCGAAATGCGGTATTTACCCAATACGCGGGAGCCCCTGGCACCGAACCGGACCAATTATGATGCGTTCCTGCAATTATACGACAACACGATTGATAAAAATGGCACCACCTCCATCCAGGGATACTGGAATATAAACCTGAAGCTGGCAAAAGACCTGAATTACGATGCCCGTATTGCGTTTGACTATAATGAAGGCCGCAGGGATCTGTTTTGGAACAGCAACCTGTTCGATGGTACCAATTATGCTTCCAACTATTTTGGTTTTAACCAGCGGCTGATTATTGATAATACCCTGGGATACCGGAAGGCGTTTTCCGGCGAACGCACCTTAAACCTGAAAGGCGGGATCCGGTACACCGGCGATATCCAGCGGTATAACTATGGTATCGGTTATAACGGCCCCAATGATTATATTAAAGTGAATGTAGTAAGCGGGGATAAAAAGAACCCCTCCAAATACCTTAAATCAAATGGGTTTAATGTGTTTGGTTTTACAGATAAAATGCAGCAGCGGGTGATGTCGTTTTACGGACAGGCCGGTTTTAACCCCGTACAAAACCTGGACCTGGGTGCCCTGGTGCGTGGCGACGGCGCTTCTGCAATGCAGCCAGACAGCCGCTGGTTTGTTTCTTCGGCCTTTGATGCCACCTATCATTTACAGCCCTTATTGCAATCGGGGGTATTTTCCCGGCTGGATCTGTTTGCTTCCTGGGGGCGGATCGGGAACCTGCGGCTAGACCAGCATATCGGTGCAGGCCCCCAATACCAGCCGCAGGCCGGCTGGGCCGATTATCCGGCATTGGGTTCTTATAACGCCTATGGAGTGTACTCCCGGCCCTATAATTATGGATGGGTTGGGTATGATATCCCCTGGGCATACAGCACACAATTGAATGCAGGCGCTTCTTTTACTGTTTTGAAAAATGCCGTAAACCTGCGGTTAGAGTGGTATAGTAAGGACAATAAAAATATTGTGTTCCCGGCGGCCGTAACAGCAGAGTCGGGTTATAAATATGAATGGAGGCCGGGTATGGTGGTCAATAACACCGGGGTAGAAGTTACGCTCGACGCGGGCATCGGAAGCGCGCAAACCCTGGCCTGGAATGGCAGCCTGAACCTGGGTATGAATAAGAATAAGCTAAAAGCCCTGCCCGAAGGGAACACGCTTGTTTCAAACGACCGCCTGCTGGAAGTAGGAAAGCCCGTGGATCAGTTCTGGATCCTGCAAAACAACGGCATCTATAATTCCGATGCTGAAGTGCCTGTAAACCCTCAAACCGGGAAGGCCATAACGTACAGGGGTATTACCCAAAAGGCGGGCGACCCCAGGTGGCAGGATATAAACGGCGATTATAATATTGATGATAAGGACCGGGTATTAACCGGCAATTACCTGCCTCGCATCAGTGGCGGATTTACCAACCAGTTTGTATATAAAAAGTTTGACCTCAGCTTTCAACTGGTCTTTGCGTTAAAGAAGTATGCGATGAACCAGGTAGCTGCAAATTATTATGGATTCATCGACCGCGACAATGCCAACACCCTGGAAAGTATGAAGGAAATCACCTACTGGGAAAAACAGGTAGACCCCGGTAGGTATGAAATCTACAACCAGTGGAGTGATGTGCATCCGTACCAGGTAAATCAAAGCATCTTCATGGAAAATGCCGCTTACCTCAAACTAAGAACGGTAAGCCTGGGTTATGAGCTGCGTAAAAAACAGCATACGCAAAAAGCACAACGGACCTATCTGTATATCACCGGTACCAACTTACTGACCGTTAGCCCTTATAAAGGACGGGACCCGGAACTGATTGAATACAACGGATACGATACCGGGTATGGGCTGCGTTTGCCTCAAAGCTTTATCCTGGGTGTAAAAGTGGATCTCTAAAAACAGCAACAGTATTACCATGCGTATTAGAAACAGAATCGTTAACCTGGTAACCGTATTACTGCTTACGGCATTAACCGGTACCGGCTGCCGCAAAGTATTAAATGTGGAGGCCAGCAATCTCATTAATGAAGAAAATGCCTGGGCCTCTTTGAACGATGCACGTGCTGCATTACTGGGAACCTATGGTTTATTGCGCACGGCGCTGGCGGAAAATGAAGCAAACTGGTTGTACGGGGAACTGAGAGGGGATGTATATAAGGCCCTTAACCGGCCCGACCTGCAGGCCGTGATCGACGGAAAGCTGAAACAGTCTTACAACCTTTTAAATGAGGTTTCCAACTGGCGTAAGTTTTATGCCGTTATCAACGCCGCAAACCTGTTTATTGAGCGTTCGGGAGCCGTGCTGCAAAAGGATCCCCAGTACACGAAACTGAATAACCAAGTGGATATCGCGCAGATGAAAGCAATGATTGGCATTACCTATTTTTATATGGTGCGTATCTGGGGTGATGTGCCGCTGCTAACGCAATCCTATGATGGCACTTTTCCCAAACTGCCCCGTTCCCAGGCCAAGGCCGTACTGAAATATGCTGAGGAACAGTTGAAGGCGGCGGCACCGGTTTTGCCTTATGTGTACGGAGATGTGTTAGCCGGTTATTTTCCCGGGAAATACTATGGCGGCGACCTGAGTAAATGGGCCGGAGCCCTGGTTACCCGTAACGCAGCATATGCCTACCTGGCACATATTGCGGCCTGGGATAACCGCTACCTGGATGCTTCAGTGTATGCCGACTTTGTGATCAATAACGCAGGATTATCCGGCATTAATGCTTCCACAACAAACACCCTTACCCGCTCAGACGGCTTCTTTTTAAACCAGAATTCGAACCAGGTCTTTTCACTCGGTTTTTCAGCATTGGATGCCGAATCTACGCCCACCGGTCATATTGAAAACCTCACGCTGGCCAATCCGCTCATTCCGCGGGCCAACCCGCTGGTGTATATTCCGGATACCCGTGTTGTTGATATTTTTAATGAAACGGGTGATGAACGTTTTTATGTAGATAGTACAGGGAAAACGCATTCTTTTTACTTTTCAAAATCTGCGTCAAACCTGCTCATATTTAGCAAAATAAAAGTCATTGGTACGGGTGGGGTACAGCAGAATACCGCGGGACAAAATACCAATGTGATCACCGCCTATAGTTCTCCGATCGTATTTACCCGGCTGGAGGAATTAAAATTGCTAAAGGCAGAAGCGCTTACCGTGCTGGGACAGCTGGATGACGCGCTGGATCTGCTTAACGGCCTCAGAAATGCCCGCAACCTGAAGCTTTTAACCACTACAGACCATCTCCTCGAAAATGTATTTCATGAGCGGCAACGGGAACTGATGGGCGAGGCCTGGGCCTGGTATGATCAGATACGTTACAAGCAAATTAAAAACGATGATCCGGCATTTAATGCGTTACGGCAGGCCGGGGGCATTTACTGGCCGGTGAGCCAGGATGTGATCGACCGGAATCCGTTGATTGAACAAACTACATATTGGAAATAACCGGTGCAGCTAAAACCGATTAAAATGAAAAAGAAATATATAATAGCCATAAGTCTTTGTCTGGCCGTTGCCTGGTGTGTTTCCTGTAAGAAGAAACCCGATGGATATTACGATTTTACCAACCGGGAAAACCTGTTCAATGGTACGATTTATGAGTACCTGAAATCTAAACCCGGCGTGTTTGATTCCTTGTTAAAGGCAATGGAGCGGAGCTCCTGGTTGCGCGACAGCCTGAGCAATACCGCCGGCTCGTATACCGTTTTTGCGCCGGTGAACAATAATTTCAAAGTAGCGCTGCAGAATTTAAATGTGGTGCGCCGCGGAGCCGGCAGGCCGCTGCTGGATCTTTCTACCGTAAACGGCGCACAGTTAGACACCCTGATTGATTTCTACGCCGTAAGGGGCAATTATCCCACGGATAGCATGTTGTATGTGGATGGATTATACCTGAAGTCGCTCCGGTACAGGGATTCCCTGCATGCCCAGCGTTTGATAGACGGCGCTCAGGGTATTGTTAACGGCGGGCCTGTAAATGTAAGTTTTGCCTATACCAATGGCTCCGGTTTTTCCGCAAACTGGAATGTAGCGTCTACACAGGTGGTGAATATCAAAACCAGCAATGGTACGGTGCACGTGCTGGCCTATGCAAATGAATTTGGTTTTGACCAGGTAATTAAACGATGGAATCAATAGTGCAGATAAATACATATACCATGAAACGTTTTTGTTTAAAGGCCTTGCTGCTTTTATCTGTTGCAGGCCTGCAGGGCTGCTATAAAAAGTATCTTCCTACCGATAGGGATGCGTTTGACCTGAGTTCCCAGTTTACCACTACCGTGTATCAGCCGTTTTTGGGAAGAACCACCCTGTTTCAAAATAATTTTAAAGACGAGTTCTCATCCAAGCCCCTGAATTTCCGGATATTCAATATCCGCACATACGACGGAGGAGCCGCACCGGAGCTGCAAAAGCCTTTTCCCGTGCTTGTTTGGACGGAACCTTATACCGGAAAGGAAACCTCGCTGGCAGAAATTGAAGCAAAGCGTAAGATGGAAGAACATCCGGTGTTTGAAATAAGAGATCATTCCGGTGAATTGATCATGTGGCAAAGCGCTACTTCAAATATCGTTCGGGCACAACCCGATTCAGGGTATGTATTTGATGTGGAAGTTAGTAATAAGGGGGGGCGCAAAATAGTAGAAGGATTGCGGTTGCTTCCCTACCGCGAACTGGAATATGAGCCGAACAAGGCGGATATCATTACCGGCAATGTTACAAACGAAGCATTGCACCCGGTATCTGTTTCGGGAATGATTGGTGATTCTACTGAAAGCGCCATCAATTCCGGAGATATTGATATTACCTTCCATAAGGCTTCCAATACGGGTTCTTCTTTAACCTTCCGTTTTTTGGATGCCAATAACCAACTCATCAACCCTGCAAAATTTAACCTGACCAAGTGGGCCACCCTGGTGCATGGTTTTAATATGCAGCAAACCAGCACATATGTGAAATATGATGTAGCCTATCCCATTCCGCTGGTAAAACGCCCCACGGCCTATACCAATGCGGATGGAAGCTATGCACACCTGGAGTTTGCGTACGAACGCCTGGGCTTTGGCGGAATACGGCAGGTAGCGAATATGCGGTTCGACTTTGGCATCTACACATCCGGAACCTGGGAAATTATTTTCGCTTTCAAAAAGGAAACGCCCAAGTTTAGTAACGATTAATTTTTTAAGCAGATATGAATTTCAGCAACATGCGCTATATTCTTTTGATACTTCTGGTATGGATCTCCGGTACTGCCCTGCAGGCGCAGGATAACCGCAGGATTACCGGCAAGGTACTGGATAATTCCAATAAGCAACCCCTGATCGGGGTAACCGTAAGCTTGTCCGACTCCTCTCATGCACTGGCTGCCACGGATGAAAACGGAAACTTTACGGCCATTGTTCCGGCAAAGGCAACGGCGCTTCATTTTTCCAATATCGGGTTTAAGAATAAAGTGGTTTCGATAAAAGGGAAATCGGACCTGGAGATCATGATGGAAATTTCCAGCGATGCCATGCAGGGCGTGGTGGTACAGGGTTTTCAGCGACGTTCAAAAATTACCGCCACCGGTTCTACCGTTACCATCAGCGGGGAAGATATTCAAAATGTGCCGGTGTCCAACTTTACGGAGTTGCTGCAGGGAAGGGTAGCAGGGGTGAATGTACAGAATACTACCGGTATGCCGGGAGCCAGAACCACGATGAACCTGCGGGGACTGTCTTCCGGTTCTGTTTCCGGTTCGGGCAACGATGCGTTTTTGTCGCCTACATCGCCGCTTTTTGTAATTGACGGCGTACCGGTAGATGTAAACTCGGGGTATGAGTACGGGTTCGATCAAAGCGGCCCGGGCACCAGCCCCCTGGCATTGATTCCCCCGGAAGACATTGCTGAGATCAGCTTCCTGAAAAGTGCGGCAGCCACCGCGTTGTATGGGTCAAGGGCCGCTTATGGGGTGGTACTTGTAAACACCAAAAGAGGAAAATCAAAAGTGCCCATCGTGAGTTATGCGGGAAAATTTTATATGAATGCGGTTCCCAAATTGAAAACAGTAATCGGCGGAGCCATGGAACGGGAGCTGCGGATACAGGAAATACTGGCGAATGATACCAGCCTGTACAGCGGACGTGATAAAATTGATATGAACCCCGCTTTGTCCGACTATTTAAATCCGTACTACAACAACTCCACCAACTGGCAATCGATTTTTTACGGGCCTACATATAATATGTCGCACAATATTTCAGCCTCGGGAGGCGACCAGAAGTTTAACTACAAGGTGAACATGGGGTATGCCAAAGACCAGGGGATCATTAAAAATACCGGTTTTACCCGCTACAACCTGTCTATGAATGCCGATTACCAGCCAACCGACAATTTTAAAGTGAACACATCACTTTCAGCAGCGCTGGGCGAACAACAGAAGGGGAATGGGAACGGTGTTTCTCAAACGGGAGTGGCAAGTGCTACCAGTGCTTCTTCACTGCTGCCGCGGCCTTCTTTTTTTGGTGGAAATACCACCGCCCTGGGGAATCTTTCCACGCGCAATGAAAATAAATCAAACAGCATGCAGGCGAACCTGAATATCTGGTACCGGTTTTTAAAAGACCTGTCGGCACGGGATGTATTCAGTTACTCGTACAAGGCCGGACGTGAAAGTAATTTCAGACCGGCAGCCATTAACAATAACGTGGCGGAATTTTATGTATACGACGACCGGACGCAGGAGTTAAACAATCGCGCCATGCTGGAATTTAACAAGGAGCTGGGTAAACACCGGATCACCTCCTATGTATTTAATGAAATAACCGTACGCAACTATTATCCCAAGGCCATGATGTACTCCGGGTTTCCCAATGACCAGTACGAGGGGCCATCCGGGATCAATGCCGGTGCCGCCCTATGGGGTATCATCGACAACTTTACACCCGGCGAACGGCTGCTTACCAATGGCGGAAGCTTCAGCTATAACTACCAGGATAAGTACATGGTAGACCTTACCTACAGTGTGAACGGAACCTCATCCAACGGCCCCAACCGCCCGTTTGCAAAGAATCCTACCATTGCCGGCCGGTGGAATTTTTACAAAGAACGGTTTATGGAGGATCTTAACTGGCTAAGCCTGGGCGGCGTACGGTTCGACTGGGGAAGAAGCACCATACCGCAGGGATCTGTTTTTGATGCGAATGGTAAATATTTATATACCGGCCGTTACAACAACAATAATACCATCGGTACGGTTTGGGACTATATCCCCAATCCCAACCTGGAACCCAAAATGACCACGAAGTACAATTTTGGTGTAGACCTGGGGTTCCTTAACAACCGGTATACGGCAACGTTTGAAACCTATTACAACCAGGTAGATAATGAAATCTATGATTATGCACTGGCCGACCATAATGCTTATGGCAAAATAAAAGTAAACAGTCTCAACCAGGTAAACTACGGTTATGAACTTACGTTATCGCTTTCGCCGTTGCCGGCCAGCTCCAAATGGCAATGGAATGTAAACATGAACGGGTCGATCAATAAGAACGTAATGACCGGGCTGCCCGGCAACAGCCGCCTGATCATAAAAGCGGATGCAGACAATGCACAGGATATCGTATACCGGCTGGGACGCAGCAACCTGAGCTACATCCTGTATAATTACCGGGGTGTTTTTAAAACCGATAAAGATGTACCGGTTGACCCTGCTACGGGGCTTCCGTACCGTGTGCAGACAGATAAAGGTGTTTATTATTTCCAGGCAGGGGATCCTTACTGGACCGACCTGGACGGAAACTATATTTCAAATGCCTACGACCGCGTTATCGCCGGAAGTGCGGCTACCAAGATCTCCGGCGGGATCCAGTCGCTGGTAAAATACGGCGGTTGGTCGTTAAGCGTGGCCATGTCTTATCTCTATGGACGCGATATCCTCAATAATGCACTGGCACAGCGTTTAGCCGCCTATAGCGCGCCGTTTAATATTCAGAAAGATGCCAGTCTGATCCCGGTAGGTGATACAAGATTCTGGTCGCCCGCCAACCCGGATGGAACCATTCCCAATCCCTACAATTACCTGTATACATCCATGTATAACCCGTTCAGGTTTGATCAGACCCTGTTTATGGAAGACGGTTCCTACTTCAAAATTAACACGGTAACACTGGCATATATGCTGCCGAAATCATTTACCACCCGTTATAAAATGACAAGGCTTCAGGTATATGCTACGGCGAATAATGTATATACTTTTTCCAACTACAGCGGGCCCGATCCGGAACTGGTTACCGACCTGGGTAAGGACCGGTCCGATGGTTATCCCAACCGCAGAAGTTATACGCTGGGTGTGAATATTCAATTTTAAAATGGCAGGAATGAAAAAGATTTTTATAATAGCAGCTGTTTTTTTCATCGCGCTGGGCAGTGGATGTAAAAAGTTTTTGAATGTAGATTCCCTCGACAGTCTTTCGGGCAATAACTTCTGGAAAACCCGCCAGGACATGGAAAGTTTTACCCGTGAGGTGTACCGGCTGTTCCGGGAAGGGGTAGCCATCCGTTCGGGTCTTATCATGGTGGGAGACCTGCGCTGTATGCCCGTTGGCCCCGGCGCCTATCCGCCCCGGGGCGATTTCAGCCTGCTGGCCAATAACCAGATAAAAACGCTGGTTACTACGCGGAGAGAGCAGAATAATGTAGATACTTATTGGCAATTACATGGTGCCTGGGATTATATCGGCGACTGGTCACCGATATATAAAGTCATTCAGTCGGCCAATATTCTTTTTGATAAAGCACCATCTGTAAAAGCATCCGATGCTTCTATTACAGATGCAATGGTAAAAAGATACCAGGCAGAAGCCGTGTTTATGCGCTGTGTAAGCTACTTCTTTATGATCCGGCTGTTTGGCGATGTACCTTATTATACTGATGCGTATAATGATGCACCGTTGCCCCGCACCAAAGATGTGGAAGTAGCCAGGGCCTGCCTGGCCGAACTGGAGGCCTATAAAGAGTACCTGCCCTGGACGCCCGATGACCCGGCAAACCGTGCGGTACGCGCCATGCGGGGCAGTGCACTGGCATTGGAAATGTATTTCAATATGTGGCTGGCGGGCATCGATCCCGCAAATGCGAAAAGCTACTATGAAGCAACCGACCGTTTGGGCGATGAGCTGAGAAGCAGTGGCGCTTACCGGCTGCTGCCGCTTTCTGATATTGCCCTGGTGTTTGCGGGCCGTTCTGAGGAGGGATTGTTTGAGGTGCCGCAAAACGTAAACTATGGCGACGTACTGGGTAATATCCGCCGTACGTTTACCGGCGCCGTGCTGCATTATCCCTATATACAGCTGAATGAAAACAGCAGCAAATCGGAGCTGACCTATACAAACGGGTATTTAAAAAAGCTCTACCCTGAAGATATTACGGACGGCCGCAAAACGAAATGGTTTGACAAGAACATCTATAATGAAGACGGAACCATGCAATGCTTTAAGTTTTTTAACCTGGCCCTCGGAGAAAATAATACAACAGCCTCTTTAAGTAACTACTTTATTATTTTCAGATATGCCGGTACCTTACTACTACAGGCAGAGGCACTGGCCAACCTGGATAAGGGAAGCAGCAAGGCCAAAACATTGCTGAATGAAGTGCGCACCCGTGCCGGGGCTGATGCATATATAGGAGGCAATGCAGGGGCCGATGTAGAAAATGAGCTGGGAGATGCCATTTTCTGGGAAGAGCGGCGGGAGCTGATTGGCGAAGGACATGCGTATTATGACATGGTACGCACCCGCAAGGTATACGATCCCAGGTACTGCGATCGTCCGATCCTGTACGGCAATTTTGTAAGAGGCGCCTGGACCTGGCCCATCAATGCGAAGGCGTTGGTAAATAATCCTTACATGACCCTGAACACCTATTGGGGCAATAACTAAAGAAGCATTTAATAAGATCCGGCAATGCCATGCGCTTTCCGGAATGAAATAAAAAAAGATGAAACGAATATTTACCCTGGCAGTTTTGGCAGCCATTACACTGGGCGCCTGTAAAAAAAACAGTTACTATCAGGATACGGGTGTGAATGATCCCCGGTTTAACGGATCCATTATGGATTACATTAAATCCGATACGCTTTATTTTGATACACTGGCACGCATTGTAAAATATGCAGGGCTTGAGGAAACACTCAGCAAAGAGCAGCTCACTTTTTTTGCGCCTCCCGATCCCTGTTTTAAAAAGATACTGGAAGCCGTAAATGATTACCAGCTGCGGGTAGGAGCCGATAGTGTTACCCGGTTTGAGCAGATCAAGCCGGTTGTCTGGAAACAGTTTTTACAAATGTATCTTTTCCCCGGCAACAGGGGGTTAAAGGATTATACGCAAGTAGATACCCTTGCTCTGGATACCTATAAAGGTGCCTTATTTGAGTCTGTAAGCAGCACTCCCATGAATATAGGTGTTATTTTTAATGATGCTGTCAGCGGAGATCCCAACAGCGTGGGAGGGGCAACCATATTGAAGTACCAGGGATACCGGCAGCTGATGCTCTCCTATGTGCCCGATCAGGCACGTCCCTATTCGTTCTGGATCAATGCCGTGGTTTCGGCATCTGATGTAGCACCCACAAACGGCCGGGTGCACCGGCTGCGTTACATGACACATACATTTGGCTTCGATCCGTATCGATTTATACAGGTAGCAAGAGAAAAAGGTATTGACTACAATTAAACTACCACAAAATTATCAACGCTGATGGCGCGACATTATTTTTATATAGCATTGCTTGCAGCAGGTATGGCAACGGCTGCCTCCTGTAATAAGTCTTCCGAAATTTATGACGATCCGTATGGAGGTGGTCAGCAGGTTATCGAAATTGATTTTTTAAATACCCCGCCGGTTCCCGCCAACGGGGAGCCCGGACAATCGATGACCTTTTCGGTGAAGGGACTAAAGCCGGAAATGAAAGATAAAATTACGTTCATGGCCAATGGCATGCCAGCGGCTATATCCGGTTTTACTGATAGCACCCTTACCATCGTGTTGCCGGAAAATGTTAGTTCCGGGGGCGCTTCACTGCGTGTAGATGGCCAGGTGTTTTTAGGACCGGCTTTTACCATAAGAGGAAAGCTGGGCCTGGATCCTACGTTCAACCCGGGAAGCAGCAACGGTTCCTCAAACCTCGTAAACCAGATCGTGCCATTGCCGAATGGCAACTTTATGCTGGCCGGCAATATTTATGCCTTCCAGGGAAAGGCCTTGCGCGATCTGGTACAAATGACACCCACGGGAGGCCTGGGAAGCACTTTAAACACAGGCACGGCCGCCGATATGGGCTCCATATCCAGCTTGCTGCGCCTGCCTTCGGGCGACTTCCTGGCGGGGGGGATCCTGAGTTCGTATAACGGAAAGAAGGGGATTAATGGAATGGTACGGCTGAATGCAGATGCGTCGCTTAAAACCCGTATTGTGGAACTGTATGTAAGTCCCGGGGTATCCGATCCCACAATGGCCAGTGATACCGTGTCTTATTTTAACGGCAATCTATTAGGAGGAGTTACAAAACTGTTTTATTACAACAACCAGGTTACGGCTATCGGCAGCATCAATGGTTATGGCACGTATTTTTATGAGCGGTCTACCAAGGACAATAAGCTGTTCGATTATATCGTAAATCCCCAGCTGGTGCGTATGGATGCCGACGGCAACCTGGATTCTGCCTACAGCTACAATGTTACTGCAAAAACACCCCTGCCTGCAGGCAACGGTACACTGAGTGACGGGCTTATGCAGGAAGATGGCAAATTAATAGTAACCGGGGCATTCACCACTTTCCGAGGAAAGCAGGCAAACCGGATCGTACGTTTAAACACAGACGGAACGGTAGACGGATCCTTTAATGCCGGCACCGGGGCAAACGGAAGCATTTTTTCAATCCGTTATAATACATCTACAAAGAAAATAGTGATCACCGGGGAGTTCACCAGGTTTAATGATCAGGATGCAGCAGGAATTGCGGTACTGGATGCGAACGGTAACCTGGATACCGGCTTTAAGAGCGGCGGATTCAGCGGCGGAGCGCCCACACTGGCGTTACAGCTAAGTAACGGACTCATTGTGGTGACTGGGTCTTTTGAAAAATACAATAATATAACCCGACAGGGCTTGCTGGTGCTGAATGCAGATGGTACACTGGCCGCGGGGTATAATGCTACCGGAAAATTAAATGCGCTGATAAGAGATATGGTTGAAACAAAATCCGGCGTGGGCAGTATGCCTGCAGTGCTTTTAGGAGGCGTGATCAACACATTTGAGGGACAGCCAATGGGATGCGTAATGAAATTAGTACTTAACAATTGATCGTTGCAATTTTTGGATATGAAGAGTTTAAAAAATAGTATCGGACGAATCGGACTGCTTGGCGCTTTACTTGGAGGGGTAGCGCTGCTTTCCTGCAACCGCGATTTTGATAACAGGCTGCGGTTTAAAGAAGATGCAGACACCACGGCACACCAGTTTCAGAATGCCAATAAAGTGTTGTATATAATGGTAGACGGCGGCGTGGGCTCCGTGCTGGAGGCGGAGGCGCAAAAAGATGATAAGAATCCGAACCTGTATGCGCTAAGCCGCAAAGCGCTCTACTCCGGTAGCAGCGTGGCAGACAGCAACTCCTTTTTGCCTACGTCCTATGCAGATATGCTTACCGGTGTGCTGGTAGGTAAACACAAGGTGAACGCTTCGGGCAATAACGCGCTGGCCGCATACCCGCCATTCTTCCAGGTACTTAAAAAAAATAACGCGGGCTTGCGTACGGCCGCTTTTGTACGCGATACGTATATACTGAATAACCTGCTGGGCGGGGCCGATCAAAAACAACAGTTGAATTCAGATGCGGAAGTGCAATCCGCAACTGTAGCGGCGTTAAAAAATACCGCTTCGGATGTGGTGCTGGCACAATACCAGGGGCTTTACGATGCCGGAAAACAATATGGCTATGGCCCGCGCGTTCCCCGGTATATTGAAGCGGTGCAGGCCTTTGATCAGTTTATAGGGAGTCTTTTAACGGCGCTGCGCAGCCGGCCGGCTTATAGCTCGGAGAACTGGCTGATCATTATAGCATCTAACCAGGGAGGGCAGTATGCGCTGTACCCGGAGGAATACGACAACAGTGTATTTTCTGAGCCCGCGCGGAATGCATTTGTGCTTTTTGCCAGCGACCAGTTTGCGGTGCGCTACATTGCCAAACCCGATATAAAAAATTATCAGCAGGAAGGATATTTAATTGGTGATCCGGGTGCTGCAAATATGATCGGATCTGAGGCAGCTACGGGAGTGATCGATGCAGACCTGGCAGAAAAATACAACCTGGGCACCACCGGTAATTTTACCATCCAGTTAAAAGTGTTTATCACAAACAGGGGAACCTCCGGTTTTTTACCAGGGATCATGGCTAAGTCAGCGGCCAGTGCTAATGCCAGTCCTACCACCGGGTGGACCCTCATCTTACATGCCGACGGCCGGAAGAACTGGGATTTCCGGATACAGGGAACCTCGCACACCGCTTCCGATTTTGAACTCAACACCTGGAACACGTTTACCATCCGCATCTGGGATAGTGCGGTAAACGGTGCCTCCAAAAGATGGATGCGCACGTATACGAATGGCGTGCCCGGTAACGGCGTAGCGGATATTACGGGGAAGAATGGATCCGAAAGAGCACCGCTTCGCATTGGCGGGATACCCGGGTCTTATGGCCGTTTTTCACCGCGTTTCAATGTAGCGGATATCCGGTTCTATAATGTTGCGCTGCCGGATGCATATATACAAACCAATTATTGCAGCACGCTGGAAAATCCCGGCAGCACGTATTATAATAATCTGATCGGCTACTGGCCGGGACTGGGGTTGAAGTCGGCCGAGCGGGACTTACACCGGTTTGTGGATCAGAGCGCTTCAAAAACAGATATACAGTTTCCGCAGTCGCTGGGCTGGACGGCTGCCTCACTGGCGCGGTCGGCTACGATATGTCCAACCATTCCCTACGATATTCAAAAGAATGTTCCGCAGCCGGTAGATGTTCCGCTGTTTATTTACAGCTGGCTGGGCGTGGCAGATATCACGGGACTTCAACTGGACAGCAGGCCGTGGCTGCCGCTCTTTAACACCACGAAATAACCGAATAAAAGGATCTCTGTATGAAAAAGAATAATTACTATCTTCTTATAATTTGCGGGTTCGCTTTCGCCTGGCTGGCAGGATGTAATAAAAATTATGGCTTAAAGTTCGACAACGGGTATACAGGTACCGATTTTCCCGATACCCTGAATGTGGAGGTGGATACATCGGTAAAAGTTGATAAATCGAAGTATATACAGGCAAGCGTATTCCCCGGCTTAATCAGCCCCGATGAGCCCCGTTTACAGAATTACGTAGTCAACATTGATCTGAACTATGTAGATGTGCCGGCTTCAGCGCTGCGCATCAGTGTGGCGCCCGGCAACTGGCTGAGCACAGGGGTATGGGCGCCGGCCGGTGAACTGGTTACCGTAGAAGTGCCCGCTGGGGTGTATGGGCTGGAAGCGCAGATCGGTTCCCATACCGATAATCTTACCGGAAAACCGGATCTGAAGCGCGACCCGCTGATTTATAACCGCCGGCAATTGTTCCCCGGCAGGAACTATTTGCGCAATCTCTATGGCGGACTTATTTATATCATTCCTTCAAAACCTACGGGCGCTGTAGTACCGCTGTCCTTCAGCGGTGTGGCCCGGTCGGCCAGCTTTTTCCTGGGAAAAACCACCGATGCAGAATGGAAGGAACTGGTGCGGAAAACAAGTGTTCCTTTTTTTGAACTGGTTGGAAAACGGATCGTGTTTACGCTTGAAACGGCTAAACTGGCACAGGTATCCATCAACAGCCCGGATGAACTGATGCGGCTTTGGGACAATACGATAAAGGAAGTATACTGGAACTGGTATGGCCTGGAGGAAGGCAACCCGGATGTAAAGAACCGTGCTCCGTTTAATCAATGGCGGATCGTGCATGATATACAACCCTCTGTAGGTGCCCAGCACAGCGGTTTTCCCGTAGTGGCAATGAACACCATGAACTATTTCCGGCAAGCCGTGGTGCCCGATGAGGTGAAGACCCAGAACTGGGGTACTTTTCACGAACTGGGACACAATATGCAAATGCACAGCACCTGGACTTTTGCCGGTAACGGGGAAGTAAGCAATAACCTGTTCAACTTTAAAAATGCACAGCTGAACAATGTGCGCCATTCAAATGAACTGCGCTCCTGGAATGCCGCCCGCCCCTATGTGCAAAAAGATACGCTTTCCAAACGATGGGATGGTACCGCTTTATGGCCCGGCGGAACTGCGGCACCCACCAACCCTACCGATGATGCTAAAATGAGTTTCTATACCCAGATCTTCGAAAAATACGGGTATGAGTTTATGACATACTTATGCACCGCAGCCCGCAATGCCCGTTTTACAGCGATTGATGAACAGTCTAAGGTTGACTTTTATTACGAGCGGCTTTGCGAATTCACCAAAACAGACATGTACCGGTTTATGCGCGAATGGGGGCTGACTGTAAGTCAAACCTCTAAAAATAGCATAGCCGCCAAAGGATATCCCAAATTAAGAACCAACCTGTGGATGTACAACCCTTATACAAGAACAGGAGGCGATAGTCTTTTAGTTGCCAGAAAAGATGTTGCAAGTACCGGATGGACCGTTAGTGCCAGCACAGAAGCGTCGAACTTTCCGGCCGTAAATATGCTTGATGGAAATAGCAGCACGTTCTGGCATGTATGCTATTCGCCCTCAACCTGCAGAAAGCCGTATCCGCATACGCTTACCTTCGTTTCCCCAGGTACGATAACGGCCGACGGATTCTACTTTCAGGGTAGGCCCAGCTATTATACACGGTATATCACAGATTTTCGTATAGAAATAAGAAATAGTGACGGCGATGCGTGGCAAACCGTGCCATTTGATGTGGGCACTACTTTAGAAGGGATGAACAATGTATCGGGTAAATATTACATTACTTTTTCCGACCAGGTAACCAGGTCCTTCAAACAATTTCGCATCATCATTAATAATGCCAACAACCAGGATGTGGCTTTGGCAGAACTGGGCGCCTGGGCATTTAACTGATTCTGTTCAATAATATTTTTTGTGTTTAAATAATAATGAATGAAAAGGAAATTTGTAGGATACGCAGGGTTGATTGTTATACTGATAGCAACTATAATGTCCTGCTCCAAGTATAACGATCCGCCGCCGGTATTTGAAACGGCCGTAGAAAAGCCCTTTTCAAAAAAAAGGAAAGTGTTGCTCATCGTACTGGATGGAGCCGCAGGACTGGAAGTAAAGAAAATTGCGCCGCCGGCGATTATGAGCCTTACCGAACATGCAAAATATACCTGGGAAGGCTTTGGCGATGCACAAACGGCCGATGGCCCTTCCTGGGCCAATATTCTTAGCGGTAAAACAGCAACGGCTTCCGGTATTACAGACAGTACACTGGCGCCGGAATTTGATCCTGAAGATGAGCATGAGGAAATTCCGGTATTCAGCAATTTCTTTCAGCGCCTGCTGATTTCGGGCTATCTTCCCAAAACAGTAGCCATTACTCCCTGGAACACGCTTGCGGAGCGCGGCTTAAAATTTGCCGCCAGCGTGGTTGGTGTGGTAGATGATGTAGCCGTGCGGGACAGTGCCCTCCGTAACCTGGCAGACGATAAACTGGGTTTGATGCTCGTAAATTTTAACAGCATCAATCTTGCCGGTCGTGCTTCGGCATTTTCGGCAGACGAGCCATCTTACAAAAATGCGGTATTAAAAGTGGATGGCTACATTAAGGAGATACTGGATGCCGTAGCCAAAAGAAGCAATTATCAGCAGGAAGACTGGCTCACCATTGTTACGTCCAATCATGGGGGAGAAGGTAACCGTTACGGAGATCCTACCATCCTTCAGCGAAAAATTTTTACGATCTATAATAACCCCGGTTTTGTAAAAAAGCAATTCATAGCACCGGCGTTAACAAACGCTGTAAATCATACCGCGATTGCTACGCAGGCTGTTCTTCCCGCTGCAAGTGTTACAGGAATGGGGTATGATATTCCTGCCGTGGGCGGAGGCGAGTTTACGATGATGGTAAAAGTCATGCGTACCGGAAATTTTTCGGGAAATTCTGTGTTGGTTTCTAAAGTAAGCCATCCATATACCAACATCAGGGGATGGGAGCTGATGACGAATGGTGTCAATAATTTCAGGATCTGTATCGGCGAGGGCGGCGGAGGCACCACCCCAAGATATTTCCTTCATAGTAAGCAGCCGTTACCCGCGGTGAATGCGGGGTGGACAACCATCGCACTGGTGGTACAAACAAAAACCGATGGTAAAAGATATGCCAGTGTGTATACCAACGGGGTCAAAGATTCTACTTATGATATAACGGCTTATCCGGATCTGTCAAGCCCGGGAAGCCCGCTTGTTATTGGAAATATAACCGCAGCTACCGGTAATATGCCGTTCCGCGCAATAGAACTGGGTATCTGGAACAAGGCGGTGTCTGAGGACTATATCAAAAGCTATCCCTGTAAGAACGGAATTGCCAGTACCGATAATTTTTATAACAACCTGATCGGCTACTGGCCGGCGAATGAAGCGTTGGGGAATGTGTATCGCAATAAAAGTCCGCTGGCCGCTGGTAAAGACCTGGTGATGAATTTTACACCTGCCTGGTCGCTGCTTTCGGCTACCAATTGCAATACACCCGATAACTTTTTAACAACCAATACCGATATCGCGCCGAATCTTTTTTATTGGGTAGGCCTCAACCCGCTTACCTCCTGGGGTTTTGAAAGCAAAGAGTGGCTATCGAAGTATGAAACGGAATTTATAAAGTAAATAACAAGTGCCCCGGGTATGAGATCAACGTTTGTTAAGAATATGGCTGTTGTGGTATTGATCGTGGTAGTGGTGGCATTTATTTTTTTAAAAACGAATGGTCTTATATAAATAGTCTTTATCCGGATAAAGGCGCAAACGATTTCGACAAACAATCAATCTCTCGTCGCGCCATTTCCATGGCGTGACCTTTTTTGCGAAGCCGGAAAAATCAGGGTAAAAGATTTCGAACAGGGCCACCGATAAAATGGAAAAAGGACAATCGTTTGCATGCAGGAAAAAGAATACTGCACGCAGAAAGCAGCCGGCGAACGCTGTGTTTTAAAAGGAGGCAGGTTATATTTGCAAACGCTTAAGCGTGCTGAAATTCCTTTTTGCAGCAGGAGTTCCGGGCGTCCTTCATGGAAGTTTTAAAATTGAGTATCTATTATAAATTATGGAAATGAAATCGTATGTTCCCCTTTTTTTGAAAGCGGGCATTAGAGGCGTGTTTGTCGGCATCTTGTGTTGGGGCGCCGTTCTTACAACTGCTGCGCAGAACAGCCGAACGGTAACCGGCTTTAACGATAACTGGGAGTTTAAAAAAGGTCCGGCTAATTTTGGAAAGGATACCAGCTATTTGAACCAGGAATGGGAGAAGATCGTGGTACCGCATACCTATAACCGCACGGATATGCAGCTGGATAAAAACTTTTATACCGGCGATGCTTTTTATAAAAAGAAGTTTCAGGTGGCAAATGCATTAAAAGGGAAACGGATCTTTCTGCGCTTTGAGGGGGTGGGTTCGGTAGCCACCATCTATATCAATGGCCGTTATCTTACGGAACATAAAGGAAGCTATGCCGCCTTTGCATTTGAAATTACCAACTCGGTAAAGTATGGCGAAGAAAACCAGATCCTTGTCAAAACCAATAATGAAGCCCGTAAAGATGTGATACCGGTAAACCATTTTCTGTTCCCGATCTATGGAGGCATCTACCGGCCGGTAAGCATGATTGTTACAAGCCCCGTAAATATAACGGTTACAGACTACGCATCGCCGGGTATTTACATTACACAAAAACATGTATCAGCAAAAAATGCCGATATCCAGGTGAAGGCTAAACTCGAGAATAAAGAAATGACGGCGCAGCCGGTGATCCTGCAAACCATTGTAAAAGATGCTGCAGGAAAGACCGTGGCCCGGGTACGCAAAAATGTATTGTTAAGTCCCCAGGGTACCACTTACGCAGAGCAGGCATTTCCGGTAAATCGCCCGCACCTTTGGAACGGGATCAGGGATCCCTATCTGTATAGCCTGACCACTTCCCTTATCCGGGATGAAAAGGAGCTGGATGCCGTTACCCAGCCGTTGGGTATCCGCCGGTTTGAGCTGAGGGCCGGTGACGGGATGTACCTGAACGGTACTAAATATCCCATGTATGGTGTTACAAGACACCAGGACCGCTGGCAGTACGGGAACGCGCTTTCGCATGAACAGCATGAAGAAGATATGAAGATCATCCGGGAAATGGGGGCTACCACCACCCGGCTGGCCCATTACCAGCAGGCGGAAGATATGTATGCGCTGGCAGATAAAATGGGTTTGCTGATATGGGCGGAGATTCCTTTTGTAAATACCACCTCTTACCAGGAAAGCGAAAATGCAAAACAGCAAATGACGGAACTGGTGCGGCAAAACCGGAATCACCCTTCCATTTATATTTGGGGCATGCATAATGAAGTGTATTCCAAAACACCGGATGAGCATGTGCCGGTACTTACAAGGGAGTTAAATGATATTGCAAAAACCGATGATCCGGACCGGTATACGGTAGCGGTTTCCGGTTTCGGCGAAATGAACCGGCCTGCGAACCTGGCAGCAGATGTACAAGGTATGAACCGCTACTATGGCTGGTATGAAGGAAGGATCGGCGACCTGGAGAAATGGGCTTCGGGGCTGGAGAAAGGCTACCCCAGCTACAAAGTAATGTTAACAGAATACGGAGCCGATGGCAATATGGATCAGTCATCCGAAACGCTGCCCGATCCCTCAAAAATCAATCCGGTAAGCGGACAATTTTACCCGGAAAATTACCAGACGGAAACCCATATCCGTCAATGGGCCATCATTGAGAAGCATCCGTATATACTGGCCTCTTATTTATGGAACACCTTTGAGTTTGCAGTGCCGCTGTGGAACAGGGGAGGTGTAAACGCCCGCAACCTGAAAGGGCTGGTAAGCTTTGACCGTAAACGGAAAAAGGATGCGTTTTACTGGTATAAAGCCAACTGGAACCCCGAACCGATGATTTACCTGGCTAACCGGAGGGATAGTATGCGTACCCAGGCCAGTACTACGGTACAGGCTTTTTCCAACCTGGCACAGATGCGGCTTTTTGTAAACGGAAAGGAAGTGAAGGGACATAATGGGGTTAATAAAAAACATTGGGTATTTGAAAATATACACCTGAAAAAGGGTGCAAATGAAATTGAAGCAACGGGTTCCGCAAATGGTAAGCCCTTAAAAGATGCAATGACGTGGATCTTGCAGTAGCTGGCTGAAATAGGGTAATTTAGAGATTAAATAATTTGGATAAAGATGTTTAAAAGACGTGCAGATGAAAAATATTAAAAAAACGGGCGTACTTCTTTTTTGGGGAACGGTAATGTTTACATCGTTCGCAAATGCGCAATGGACAGGCCCCAAGCGAAAACCGGATAGTTTACGAACGATTCAATACGGCCCCATTACGCCGGCACATCGTACCGATCCGCAGATGAAGGCCTTCCGCAATTATGGCCTGGGCCAGTTCATTCACTGGGGCCTGTATGCCATTCCCGGTAACGAATGGAACGGCGTCAGTGCAAGAGGCGGTGCCGCCGCATCGGAATGGATCCGCTCCTGGGGAGGGCCCACAGCTCCCAAAGACTGGAAAAACACCTACGATAATTTATACAAACAGTTTAATCCAAAAGATTTTGATGCAAAGCGCTGGGCAAAGCAGGCAAAGGATATGGGCGCCCGGTATGTTATTTTTACCACCAAACACCACGATGGATTTGCACTATGGCCTACAAAATATTCCGATTACAGTATTGCAAAAACACCGTATAAAAAAGATATTGCAAAGCAGGTGGTAGATGCCTATACAGCAGAGGGCATTGATGTATACCTTTATTTTTCGGTACTGGAATGGAACAACCCGGATTATATGGGCGGTACACCAAAAACGGAGGAGGAAAAAAAACGGTTTAACCGGTTTTTACAATACACCCGCAACCAGCTGCTGGAGCTGGTTTCAAACTATCCGCAGATCAAAGGACTTTGGTTTGATGGAACCTGGGACAGCTCCTGGAAAAGCGCCTATGATTTTACCTATAAACTGGAGAAAGAACTGCGCGACAAACATCCGGGACTGATCATTGGATCCAGATTCCGCAATGATGAATTTGGTGCCCGGCATTTCGACAGCAATGGTCGCCTGCTGGGGGATTATGAGCAGGGATGGGAGCGGAAGATGCCCGGCAGTTATGAGTGGATTGATGGAAACGATTGGGATTGTGTGATGACGATTCCTCCAAACGGATGGGGATATATGAAAGACTGGTCGGGGATCTATACAAAAACAACCGATGACCTGCTGGACATGCTGATGCGCTGCCGATCGATGAATGGCAACTTTGTGATCAATTTCGGACCAGACGGCCATGGTAACATGCGACCGGAAGAAGACCGGATCGCGGCAGAAACCGGTGCATGGGTGCGGCGCAATGCTGCCGCGGTTTATGAAAGCCGGCATTCGGATTTCCCGGTCAGCAATTACGGGTATTTTACCCAGAAGGACAGTACCCTGTACCTAACCGTATTCAACCGGCCGGTAAACAATATTGTACGGATAGCGGTTCCAAAGAACTTTAAACAGGTGCCGGTTTCGGCGGTGCTATTGGAAACCGGCGGCAAGCTGGAGGTGAAACCTGCAGACATGGGGCTTGACCTGGATAAAAATACCTATTTCGATATCCTGCTGCCGGCATCTTTTCAGGCAACCCAGGCGTTTGTGATCCGCATGCAGCTGGGTGCTCCCGTAAAAAAAGCAGGCAAATTAATGGACGCAAAAATGTAGGGTGCTACAGAAAACATAGCAATACGGTTTGCGGATGTTCTATGACTCAGTGGTAATGTGCCGCAAGTAGAAAGGATTCAAATACGAAAGATGCTGAATGGTGCTTATATCAGCAATAAAAAAAAACTCTAAAGCATTTGTTCGATGATTTAGTGACGATTACATGGCCCTCTATACGTTGTTTGGAAAAGTATTGGTTTAACGGTAAATTTGTGGAAAAGGAAATTATGGCAGGATCAACGCTGGATAAAAAAATAACAGATTATCTGCCTTTGCTGGGAGATGAAGAGAAAATATCATTGATTGGCGTAATAAAGTCATTTATCCATTTAAAAAAAACAGGGACCAATACCAGCATGGAGCAATACAACAATGAACTGGCTGAAGCAGAAGCTGAGTTCCAAAGAGGGGATTATATTACGCATGATCAACTGAAAGCCAAAGCAAAGGAATGGGTGCCGCATTCTACAAAATAGTTTGGACAAAACGTGCTCAGGAACAGCTACAACTCGTATATATCTTTATTAGTAAGGATTCCCCTCAAAATGCGTCAAATATTGTGAATGATATCATTGATGCTGTTGGCAGGGCAGAACAGAATCCGGCTATTTATAGACCGGATAAATATAAAATGGCTAAAGATGGTAGCTATAGAGCCTTTGAGAAGCATGGATACAGGATCTCTTATCGTTTCAATAGTGCTATTGTTCGTATTTTGAGAGTACGGCATACCAAAATGAAACCTTCATTTTATTAGGCAGGTAGTCATACTTTTTTCAAAAGCCTGCAATCAACAAATATTTTCTGCTTATTTTAATTAACAATGAATCGTATTTTTCTTATAACAGTTTTTTTAACTATTAAGCTTTTTCTTTTTTCGCAGACTCCCTGCCCCGTGATCCCGGCACCGGTTAAAGCTACCTTAGGCAAGAGCGCGTTCCAGTTAAATAAGTATACCCGGATCTATGTTGGAACGGCGCTCCTGAAGGACGCTGCGGTTTATCTGCAAAAGGAACTCAATAAAAAAGAATTACTTCCGCTTGGTTTAACGACCGCGTCATCCATACCCAACACGATCCGGCTTACCTTCAGCAAGGAGGCCATGGAAGGTGATGAAGGGTACACCCTGCGCATTACGGACCAGGCAATTCATATCACCGGGAATTCGGTGGGTGGTGTGGTTAATGGTATTTCCAGCCTGTTGCAGTTGATCCGTCTTCAAAAAAATAACAATGGTACCGTTGCGATCGATGGCTGGCAGATCACCGATGCGCCCCGCTATCGCTGGCGCGGGTTTATGCTGGATGAATCGCGGCATTTTATGGGCAAGGAGAAAGTGCTGCAATTGCTGGACTGGATGGCCTTTTATAAGCTCAACCGGTTTCACTGGCACCTGACCGATGAACCCGCATGGCGCCTGGAGATCCGGCGATATCCCCGGCTGACCCTGGTTGGCAGCGCCGGAAGTTTTACCAATCCCGAGGCTCCGGCGGCCTGCTACACGCAGCAACAGATAGCCGAGGTGGTTCATTATGCTGCGCAACGCAATATTACCGTGATTCCCGAAATTGATATGCCGGGTCATGCAACGGCGGCCAATCGCGCCTATCCGCAATACAGCGGAGGGGGCAATGCACAGCACCCGGACTTTACTTTTGATCCGGGCAATGAACATACTTACGGGTACCTGACCAATATACTCCGCGAAGTAAATATGTTGTTCCCTTCCGGGATGATTCATCTGGGCGGTGACGAAGTGAGTTTTGGTACGGACCAATGGCTGAAGAATGATGGTATCCGGAAACTGATGGAAGGGCATTCACTGAAGGATCTGAAAGCTGTGGAACGTTATTTTATGGAGCGCATGGCGGACTCCGTATATGGAATGAACGCCAAACTGCTGGTTTGGGACGAAATGGCCGAGGTGAACCTGCCAAAAGACAAAACCGTTATCTTCTGGTGGCGGCATGATAAACCGGCGCAGTTAAAAATGGCATTGGACAGGGGGTACGACGTTGTGGTATGTCCGCGCCTGCCCTTTTATTTCGATTTTGTTCAGGACAGCGCGCATCGCATGGGCCGGAAATGGGGCAAGGGCTACAGCCCGTTGAAGGATGTTTATTCCTTTAACCTGTCTGCACTGGTAGATGCCCAACACCAAAAACAGGTACAGGGGCTGCAGGCGAATTTATGGACAGAAACGGTGCCCAATGCGAACCGGATGGATTACCTGACGTTTCCGCGTATTGCTGCATTGGCAGAGGCTGCCTGGACAAGAGACGAATTCAAAAATTACGATGACTTTACGGGGCGCTTAAAAAAGCAGCTGCCGCTTTACCGGGATGACGATATTTATTTTTACAATCCCTTTAATCCTTCCGAGATCCCCGAACCGGTATATTTCAGAAAAGACAAACGGAACCTGTCCGCGCAGGAGAATTAAGCTGAAAGCCGTTTCATGTTTAAAGTTCCAGGTTCAACGTTGGCCCCGTTTTATACCTGATGATCTGTTGTGGCTATCAGTGGTCAGCTATCAGTTCTCAGCCACTGTTGTCCGGTAAAAATATTATGAGGATAAAAAAAAGGGAGGCAAATTGCCTCCTTTTTGAGTAGATTTAAGTTACCACACAAA
>JAGIAT010000026.1 GCA_017744715.1 Niabella sp.
CCCGCACACCGAAAAACTAAGGTTTCCACAGCTATGCTAATCAGCTGTGGGTTAGTCTGGACCTAAGGCGAACCCGAAGGGGGCAGTCGATGGCCAACGGGTTAATATTCCCGTACTTCTTATTGCTGTGATGGGGTGACGGAGTGATGAAAGCGCCGCGAACTGACGGAATAGTTCGTTAAAGCACCTAGCTATAGGGTCTCTAGGCAAATCCGGAGATCTTGGTGAAATGCGATAGTACTCGGAGTCTTCGGACAAAGAGATAGTGCGCCTAAGGGCTTCCAAGAAAAACCTCTAAACTTCAGGCAGTAAGAACCAGTACCGTAAACCGACACAGGTAGTTGAGGAGAGAATCCTAAGGTGCTCGAGAGATTCATGGCTAAGGAATTAGGCAAAATAGACCTGTAACTTCGGGAGAAAGGTCGCCCCGAGCAATCGGGGCCGCAGTGAAGAGGTCCAGGCGACTGTTTATCAAAAACACAGGGCTCTGCAAAATCGCAAGATGAGGTATAGGGCCTGACACCTGCCCGGTGCTGGAAGGTTAAGAGGGGATGTCATCGTAAGAGAAGCATTGAATCGAAGCCCCAGTAAACGGCGGCCGTAACTATAACGGTCCTAAGGTAGCGAAATTCCTTGTCGGGTAAGTTCCGACCTGCACGAATGGTGTAACGATCTGGGCGCTGTCTCAGCCATGAGCTCGGTGAAATTGTGGTATCGGTGAAGACGCCGATTACCCGCAACGGGACGGAAAGACCCCATGCACCTTCACTATAGCTTTGCACTGACTTTTGGTAACTGGTGTGTAGGATAGGTGGGAGGCTATGAAGCGGTGTCGCCAGGCATCGTGGAGCCAACGTTGAAATACCACCCTTTCTGTATTCGGTGTCTAATCCCGATCATCGGGAGACATTGTTTGATGGGTAGTTTGACTGGGGTGGTCGCCTCCAAAAAGGTAACGGAGGCTTTCAAAGGTAAGCTCAGTACGCTTGGTAACCGTACGGGGAGTGCAATAGCATAAGCTTGCTTGACTGTGAGACATACAGGTCGATCAGGGTCGAAAGACGGATATAGTGATCCGGTGGTTCTGCATGGAAGGGCCATCGCTCAAAGGATAAAAGGTACGCTGGGGATAACAGGCTGATCTCCCCCAAGAGCTCACATCGACGGGGAGGTTTGGCACCTCGATGTCGGCTCGTCACATCCTGGGGCTGGAGAAGGTCCCAAGGGTTCGGCTGTTCGCCGATTAAAGTGGCACGCGAGCTGGGTTCAGAACGTCGCGAGACAGTTCGGTCCCTATCTGTTGTGGGCGTAGGAATTTTGAGTGGGGCTGACCTTAGTACGAGAGGACCGGGTTGGACCAGCCTCTAGTGAATCTGTTGTTCCGCCAGGGGCATTGCAGAGTAGCTACGCTGGGAATAGATAAGCGCTGAAAGCATCTAAGTGCGAAACTAGCCACGAGATGAGAATTCCATATAGGACCGTAGCAGACTACTACGTTGATAGGCTACAGATGTAAAGCTGGTGACAGCACAGTCGAGTAGTACTAATCATCCGAAGCTTTCAAAAGCAACATCATGTTGTTTGTTCTTCGAAACTTAACTTCTTTCAATAATATGTCATTTAAGCGGAGCGCTTAAAGAGAAAAGTCCAAAGCGACATACAGGTAGCTTTAGTCTTTCATCTTTAACCTTTAAGCTTCAAATAAAAATATTCAGGTGCCTATATCGGTGGTGTCCACCTCTTCCCATTCCGAACAGAGAAGTTAAGCCCACCAGAGCCGATGGTACTGCGGTAACACGTGGGAGAGTAGGTCGGTGCCAGATCTTAAAAGAGCCCCTTCAGCAGAGATGTTGAAGGGGCTTCTTGTTTAAAGGGCATTTCTGCAAGAGACCAGAGACGAAAGCTTAAAGACTAAAGACCAAAGCAAAATGCAGCTGCTTTAACTGCTCTTAATTCTCTTAATGATAGAATGGTGGTGTTCCCGCAGATGACGCTGATACACGCAGACCAGTTCCATCATCCCTTTTCCATCTTACACTATCCCTTTCCCTCTTCCATCATCCACCGTTGTATAATAGCCCTGATGGCAGTGGAAATCCCTTTTGGCTAAAGGTGTATGGTTTGATCAAGAAAATTTCCAAAAGGATTGCAGCGTACAGCAGGACAGAACCCTACCGAAAAGAACAGGAAACTGCGCTCCAATAAATGATTAATAATTTAATGTTATAGATAGAACAATCTAACATTAACTACTACAAAAAATATTCAATTCTTTTTCCAACAGTTTTAATTTATTCATGTTATAATGCGTGTAAATCTTACTTGCTTTAATGGAACCAAGTAAGATATCATTCAATAAAAATAAGATAAGGGATTCGATATCGCCTAAATCTTAAAAGGAATTGATATTTTGCAACAATAATAAATTTAGATATGGCTTCGGGTTTTTTTGCAATTTTAGATGATATAGGCGCCTTAATGGACGATGTTGCTGTTACAGCAAAACTGGCGGCTAAGAAAACGGCAGGTATTTTGGGAGATGACCTGGCAGTAAATGCGGAAAAATCAACAGGTTTCCTTTCTTCGAGAGAGTTACCAGTATTATGGGCAATCACGAAAGGTTCTTTAGTGAATAAAATCATTATTGTTCCAATTGCCTTGTTGCTCAATGTCTTTTTTCCGCTTGCTATTAAAGTGATTCTGGTATTGGGAGGCTTGTATCTGGCTTACGAAGGTGTTGAGAAGGTAGTCGAATATTTTTTCCATAGGCCTAAGCCCTCACATGTTGAAGCAAAAGAAGTGATCCAAGAAGGAGAAGCAGCGGAAAAGGCAAAAATTAGATCTGCTATCACAACCGATTTCATACTGTCAATAGAGATTGTTATTATAGCACTAGGCAGCGTTTTAGACGAAAAGCTGGCGATCCAGATTATTACTATTTCGGTTATTGCATTATTGGCAACAATTGGTGTCTACGGTATTGTCGCGCTTATCGTGAGGATGGATGATGCCGGCTATCGTTTAGTAAAAGCTGCTAATGAAAAAGGTATTCTTTCTGCAATCGGAAAGATCCTGGTTAAATCGCTGCCTGTTATTATCAAAGTTTTAAGCATTGTCGGAACCGTCGCACTGATATTAGTATCAGGAGGGATTTTCGCGCATAACATTGCTTTTCTACATCATATTTTTCCGGCTTTTCCATCAATACTTAGAGAATTTGCATTTGGATTATTGGCCGGATTAGTTTTGGTAGGATTGATAACTTTAGTTAAAAAATTTTTGACTTTATTAAAGGCTAAGAATAAAAAGGGTTATTAAGTTATTTCGTTTTTTTCAGTAAATCATTTGCTGTGCTGCTATGTAAGCGGGTTTAGGTGGGGTGGGCAGTTCTTAACGTATCAGGTTTTGGAAACCTGGTAGGTTTAAAAGAGAGTTTAAACACCCCTGCAGTGCCAATTGTTTTATTTGTTTTGAAACTTTTGTTGCTGGGAACCATCAACTTACGAAAGTACATGTAATATTTACTGAATTTTCTTGGTGTGTGTGCTAATTTTTTCTACCTTTGCAACCCGCTTCGGAAGGAACGGGGTCTGGCTA
>JAGIAT010000027.1 GCA_017744715.1 Niabella sp.
GGCCGCCGTTTACTGGGGCTTCGATTCAATGCTTCTCTTGCGATGACATCCCCTCTTAACCTTCCAGCACCGGGCAGGTGTCAGGCCCTATACGTCAACTTTCGTTTTGGCAGAGCCCTGTGTTTTTGCTAAACAGTCGCCTGGGCCATTTCTCTGCGGCCTCTCTTTGCAGAGGAGGCTCCCCTTCTCCCGAAGTTACAGGGTTAATTTGCCGAGTTCCTTAGCCGTGATTCACTCGAGCACCTTAGAATATTCTTCTCGACTACCTGTGTCGGTTTACGGTACGGGCTGCATACAGCTGGCGTTTCAAAAGCTTTTCTTGGAAGCGTCTTCGATGCTTCGCTTTGCCCGTAGGCTCGGCTCAACGCACTATTCCGTCAGTACGTAACATCCACGTCGCTCCGTCACTCTTTCACACTGCATGCAGGGGCAGGAATATTAACCTGCTGTCCATCGGGGGTCGCCTGTCGGCTATCCCTTAGGCCCCGCCTAACCCTCCGTTGATTAGCATAGCGGAGGAATCCTTAGTCTTTCGGTGTGCGGATTTCTCATCCGCATTATCGTTACTTATGCCTACATTTGCTTTTCTCACCAGTCCAGCACAGCTTACGCCATACCTTCACCCCTGTGAGAATGCTCCCCTACCGATCAGTATTTCTACTATCGCATAGCTTCGGTAATATGCTTGATGCCCGTTTATTATCGATGCCCGCCCCGCTCGACCAGTGAGCTGTTACGCACTCTTTAAATGTATAGCTGCTTCCAAGCTAACATCCTGGCTGTCTCTGCAGTCGGACCCCCTTAGTTCAACTTAGCATATATTTTGGGACCTTAGCTGATGCTCTGGGTTGTTCCCCTCTCGGACTGGGACCTTAGCACCCCAGCCCTCACTGCCGTGTATATCATGCCCCATTCGGAGTTTGTCAGAATTTGGTAGGATTTGACTCCCCCTAGTCCTATCAGTAGCTCTACCTGAACATGACTCGACCACAACGCTGTTCCTAAAAACATTTCGGGGAGTACGAGCTATTTCTCAGTTTGATTGGCCTTTCACCCCTACCCTCAGTTCATCCGAAAACTTTTCAACGTTTACCGGTTCGGTCCTCCACGATGTGTTACCAGCGCTTCAACCTGACCAAGGGTAGATCACAAAGTTTCGCGTCTACGGCCACTGACTAATCGCCCTATTCAGACTCGCTTTCGCTTCGGCTCCTGTTCTTCAAACATTAACCTTGCCAGTAACCGTAACTCGTAGGCTCATTATGCAAAAGGCACGCCGTCACCCGTAGGCTCCGACCGCTTGTAAGCGCATGGTTTCAAGTTCTATTTCACCCCGTTGCTCACGGTACTTTTCACCTTTCCCTCACGGTACTCGTTCACTATCGGTCTCTCAGGAGTATTTAGCCTTGGCGGATGGTGCCGCCGGATTCAGAGGGGATTCCACCGGTCCCCACTTACTCAGGATACCCACTCAGATAAACTCACTGCCTGTACGGGATTCTCACCCTCTACGATTGGCCTTCCCATGCCATTCCAGTTCGCTATTTATCCACTTGGTGGGTCCTACAACCCCACTCTGGCCGTAACCAAAGTGGTTTGGGCTTCTCCGTGTTCGCTCGCCACTACTTACGGAATCACTATTGTTTTCTTCTCCTGCGGGTACTTAGATGTTTCAGTTCCCCGCGTTTGCCCCCCGTAGGGTAATCAGGCTTCACCTGATTGGGTTGCCCCATTCGGACATCTATGGATCAATGCATATGTGCTGCTCCCCATAGCTTTTCGCAGCTTATCACGTCCTTCTTCGCCTCTGAGAGCCTAGGTATCCCCCATGCGCCCTTAATTCGCTTGCGCGACTTTTTCTTCTTCTCTTCTACTTTACCAATATGTCAATGAACTCGTTACGATTCTTTAATCGTAATGTAGATAATACCCATTTGCATGAATATTACCCTCTTCGATGATGGAAGAGAGCAGATCGGTTCGTCTCCAGAAAGGAGGTGTTCCAGCCGCACCTTCCGGTACGGCTACCTTGTTACGACTTAGCCCCAGTCGCCGATTTTACCCTAACGGTGTCTTTAACCTACCGCTTCAGGTCTCCCCGACTCCCATGGCTTGACGGGCGGTGTGTACAAGGTCCGGGAACGTATTCACCGCGTCATAGCTGATACGCGATTACTAGCGATTCCAGCTTCATAGAGTCGAGTTGCAGACTCCAATCCGAACTGAGAACGGCTTTTTGGGATTGGCATCACATCGCTGTGTAGCAACCCTCTGTACCGCCCATTGTAGCACGTGTGTTGCCCTGGACGTAAGGGCCATGATGACTTGACGTCGTCCCCTCCTTCCTCTCTGTTTGCACAGGCAGTCTGGCTAGAGTCCCCACCATTACGTGCTGGCAACTAACCATAGGGGTTGCGCTCGTTGCGGGACTTAACCCAACATCTCACGACACGAGCTGACGACAGCCATGCAGCACCTTCAAAGAGACTATTGCTAGCTGACACATTTCTGCATCATTCCTCTTTGATTTAGCCCAGGTAAGGTTCCTCGCGTATCATCGAATTAAACCACATGCTCCACCGCTTGTGCGGACCCCCGTCAATTCCTTTGAGTTTCACCGTTGCCGGCGTACTCCCCAGGTGGAGGACTTAACGGTTTCCCTAAGTCGCTCAGCATTACTGCCAAACAACGAGTCCTCATCGTTTACAGCATGGACTACCAGGGTATCTAATCCTGTTTGCTCCCCATGCTTTCGTGCCTCAGTGTCAAACCAATCGTAGCCACCTGCCTTCGCAATCGGTGTTCTGGATGATATCTATGCATTTCACCGCTACACCATCCATTCCGGCAGCCTCCAATTATTTCAAGCCGGTCAGTATCAATGGCACCTCGATTGTTGAGCAACCGTATTTCACCACTGACTTAACAGGCCACCTACGCACCCTTTAAACCCAATAAATCCGGACAACGCTCGCACCCTCCGTATTACCGCGGCTGCTGGCACGGAGTTAGCCGGTGCTTATTCATTCGGTACCGTCACACAAGGACGCATCCCTGCTCTTCTTCCCGAATAAAAGCCGTTTACAACCCTGAGGGCCTTCATCCGGCACGCGGCATGGCTGGGTCAGACTTGCATCCATTGCCCAATATTCCCTACTGCTGCCTCCCGTAGGAGTCGGGCCCGTATCTCAGTGCCCGTGTGGGGGATCAACCTCTCAGCTCCCCTATCGATCGTCGCCTTGGTGGGCCGTTACCCCGCCAACTAGCTAATCGAACGCATGCCCATCTATCACCAATAAATCTTTAACAAATATCACCATGCGGTGCCCCTGTTTTATGCGGTATTAATCCGGGTTTCCCCGGGCTATCCCCCAGTGATAGGTAGGTTGCATACGCGTTACGCACCCGTACGACAGTGACGTTACCGCCCCTTCGCCTTGCATGTATTAAGCCTGCCGCTAGCGTTCATCCTGAGCCAGGATCAAACTCTC
>JAGIAT010000028.1 GCA_017744715.1 Niabella sp.
CTCTGCTCGACTTGTCAGTCTCGCAGTCAGGCAGGCTTATGCCATTGCACTCAGCGGACGATTTCCGACCGTCCTGAGCCCACCATCGCGCGCCTCCGTTACTCTTTGGGAGGCGACCGCCCCAGTCAAACTACCCACCATGCGCTGTCCCGGACACTGTTATGCCGCGGTTAGACACCTATGACGATAAGGGTGGTATCTCATCTTGCGGCTCCACCAAGGCTGGCGCCCTGGCTTCAAAGCCTACCACCTATCCTGCACATGCCGACACAAGTGCCAGCGCAAAGCTATAGTAAAGGTTCATGGGGTCTTTCCGTCTGACCGCAGGAACCCCGCATCTTCACGGGGAATTCAATTTCGCTGAGCCTATGCTGGAGACAGTGGGGAAGTCGTTACGCCATTCGTGCAGGTCGGAACTTACCCGACAAGGAATTTCGCTACCTTAGGACCGTTATAGTTACGGCCGCCGTTTACCGGGGCTTCAATTCAAGGCGTTAACCTCTCCTTTTAACCTTCCGGCACCGGGCAGGCGTCAGACCCTATACGTCGATTTGCATCTTCGCAGAGCCCTGTGTTTTTGATAAACAGTCGCCACCCCCTCTTTTGTGACACCCCATACTGGTTGCCCAATATGAGGTCACGCTTATCCCGAAGTTACGCGTGCAATTTGCCGAGTTCCTTCAGTATAGTTCTCTCAAGCGCCTTGGTATACTCTACCTGCCCACCTGTGTCGGTTTCGGGTACGGTCTATGTTGGTGGAGCTATTTCCTGGAACCGGCTCACTACACCCCCAATCCGATAAGGGGATATAGCTCTGCGCGATCCGTCACTACCACCAGGCCCACGAATATTAACGTGGTTCCCATCGTCTACGCATTTCTGCCTCGACTTAGGGGCCGGCTAACCCTGCGCTGATTAGCATTGCGCAGGAACCCTTGGACTTTCGGCGAAAGTGTCTCTCACACTTTTTGTCGCTACTCATGTCATCATTCGCACTTCCGATACCTCCACGGCCCCTCACAGGTACCGCTTCGCAGGCTTACGGAACGCTCCGCTACCGCTTACACATAAGTGTAAACCCTAAGCTTCGGTGCATAGTTTTAGACCCGGTACATCTTCGCCGCAGGATCACTTGACCAGTGAGCTGTTACGCTATCTTTAAAGGATGGCTGCTTCTAAGCCAACCTCCTGGTTGTCTAAGTAATCCCACATGCTTTCCCACTTAACTATGACTTGGGGACCTTAGCTGTAGGTTAGGGTTGTTTCCCTTTTGACGATGGACGTTAGCACCCACCGTCTGTCTCCCAGATAGTACTCTCGGGTATTCGGAGTTTGGTTAGGTTTGGTAAGTCGGTGAGACCCCCTAGCCCATCCAGTGCTCTACCCCCCGAGGTATTCGTCTGAGGCGATACCTAAATATCTTTCGCGGAGAACCAGCTATTTCCAAGTTTGATTGGCCTTTCACCCCTAGGAACAAGTCATCCCCGTCTTTTTCAACAGACGTGGGTTCGGCCCTCCAGTAAGTGTTACCTTACCTTCAGCCTGCTCATACCTAGATCACTTGGTTTCGGGTCTAATCCGTCTAACTTAACGCCCTATTCAGACTCGCTTTCGCTGCGCCTACACCTAACGGCTTAAGCTTGCTAGACAGACTAAGTCGATGACCCATTATACAAGAGGTACGCCGTCACCCTTGCGGGCTCCGACTGTTTGTATGCATCCAGTTTCAGGTACTATTTCACTCCCCTCGTCGGGGTGCTTTTCACCTTTCCCTCACGGTACTGGTTCGCTATCGGTCGTGTGCGAGTACTTAGGCTTGGATAGTGGTCTACCCATGTTCAGACAGAATTTCACGTGTTCCGCCTTACTCGAGGACCTCAATGCTTTCTACCGGTACGGGGCTATCACCCACTATGGCCGACTTTTCCAAGTCGTTCCCGTTCTTACACTGAGGCCACTGGCCTGGTCCGCGTTCGCTCGCCACTACTAACGGAGTCTCGTTTGATGTCCTTTCCTCCAGGTACTTAGATGTTTCAGTTCCCTGGGTTAGCTCCCTTTCGGGTGACCTAAATGGTCGGGTTTCCCCATTCGGAAATCCCCGGATCAAAGCTTATTCGCAGCTCCCCGAGGCTTATCGCAGCGTATTACGTCCTTCATCGCCTGCACACGCCAAGGCATCCACTAGATGCACTTAAGACGCTTGATCGTTCTCATTACCAATGTCCGCAACATCATCAGTTCCCAGCGCTCTTGTACGCCAAAAACCTCCGTCGTCGGATTGGTTTCCTTGCAAAGGCTTGAAGCCTTTGCGTGATCAGAAAAAAAACCAAAAATCACGTCGCATATCTGTTCCTCCCCGAGGGTGTCGGGTCAAACGGGACAGAAAGCGATCTCTTTACGATGTCAAAATATCCGGCCAGGGAACGCTATCGCATTCAAACCAAGCCAAACTTGCTCTCTCGTGCACGCTGTACCTTTGGGAGATCCGGCGATCACCGGTCTCAACCAAATCAGAAGAAGTGGTGGAGCCAGACGGGATCGAACCGACGACATCCTGCTTGCAAAGCAGGCGCTCTCCCAGCTGAGCTATGGCCCCAAAATCTTTCCTACCAACCAAGTTATGGTTGGCCCGGGCAGACTCGAACTGCCGACCTCACGCTTATCAGGCGTGCGCTCTAACCACCTGAGCTACGGGCCACCAGGCAGGCATTCGCCTGCACTGAACCTGGCTGACTAACACTAAGTCAGACAACCAAACTATCTCGAAGAAAACGAGATCGGCGTAAACTCAAGGCTAGCCGGTACATCAAACACTGTCATGACGACAGCGTCTGCGTGCTTGTGAAGAAAGAGAAACGAAGGCGGCGAAGTTCCGCAGTTTTGATCGGCTTTGACTAGCCAATCTATGTTCTATGAAAGTCCGATACTAGCAAGCTAGTGAAGGACGATCCTTAGAAAGGAGGTGATCCAGCCGCAGGTTCCCCTACGGCTACCTTGTTACG
>JAGIAT010000029.1:0-1577 GCA_017744715.1 Niabella sp.
GACCAGTTACTTCCACTACCTTCTCAAATGGCACCTCCTGGTTGGCATAAGCCTGTAACATCATTTCTTTTACCCGCGATAATAAGCTGGTATAAGTTTCTCCTCCACGTACTTCAATACGGCAAATAAGCGTGTTTACAAAGAAGCCTATCAGCGACTCCAGTTCATGATGCTGACGACCCGCTATAGGGCTGCCTACGTAAATGTCGCGCTGCCCGGTATAACGATATAATAATACCTGGAAGGCACTCAGTAAGGTCATGAACAAAGTAGTACCTTCTTCTTTTGACAAAGCTTCCAGCCTGTTTAATACGGATGCACTCAACTGACGGGTAAGAGTAGCTCCACGGATGCTTTGGGTAGCCGGGCGAGGATAATCCAGCGGCAATGCCAGGGGCGTTAGTCCTTTCAGCTGTTCTTTCCAGTAATTAATTTTTCCACTCATCACTGATGCCGTCAGATTTTCCCGTTGCCACAGCGCATAATCTTTATACTGAACCGGCAGCGGTAAAAGACCAGGATCCGTGCCCCGGATGCGGCTCATATAAAGTGACGACAGCTCATTGATCAGGATCGACATAGACCAGCCATCAAAAACAATATGGTGCATCAATACCACCAGCACATGGCTGGTAGGGCTTTCACGCAGCAGCCATACATTAAACATCCGGTCCCGCGATAAATCCAGCGGACGATTCACCAGCGAGGAAATGTAGCCTGCCGGAATTTCATTGTCAAATGTTTCGTAGCTAACAGACCAGTCCGTGCCCGCTTCCACCTGCTGGTAAACCCCGCCGTTCTCTTCCACAATTACTGTCCGCAATATTTCATGACGATACACAATAGTATGTAGTGCCCCGGAAAATGCGGCTACATCCAGCTCTCCCGATAAACGATATACATAAGGCATGTAATACTCGCGGCTGCCCTGCAACCGGTCTACAAACCATAATTGCTCCTGCGAGTAAGACAACGGCAACCTACCATAGCTGTTGCGTGCACTGATAACCGGATAAAGATGGCCTTCATTACGGGAGCGCAGTTGCGCCGACAATGTTCTGATAGTAGGATAGTCAAATACTTCCCGGATATCTGATTCCAGGCTCAGGTGCTTGCGGATAGCGGAAATCATACGGATACCCAGCAACGAGTGTCCTCCCAGTTCAAAGAAATCATCATCAATACTGATCTGTTCTTTTTCCAGCAGCTCTTCCCAGATGCGGCATAAGCCAGCCTCCAACTCGTTGGTTGCTGCCGCATAATTATTTCCTGGTACACCCACCGCTGTTTGTGCCAGCAGCTTACGATTAATTTTACTGCTGCTTGTTAACGGAAACGACTCTACGACGTTAATAACGGATGGGATCATATACTCCGGCAGGTATTGCGCCAGGTATTCTTTCACGGTTTCTTTAGCATAATTTTCACCGGTGATAATGTATGCCGCCAGGTACTGACCTGACGCTATCGTGCCTCCTGCCACTACCACGCCCTGTTCCACTCCCGGCGCACGTTGCAGTACCCGTTCTACTTCGCCGGTTTCTATACGGTAGCCGCGGATCTTTAACTGATCGTCG
>JAGIAT010000029.1:1783-2794 GCA_017744715.1 Niabella sp.
GATATACACCGATACATTGGGTATCGGCGCTCCAATAGTCACCTGCCCATCTGCACGCAATGGCTGGCGGCTCAGTGTAACCGTTACCGTATTTTCAGTAGGACCATAACCATTTACTACTTCCACACCCTGTGTTTGCAGATAACCGGCTACTTCGGCATGCAATGCTTCTCCTGCTGAGTACAATACTTTCAAGGAACCAAGCTGTTCTTTCAGCAAAATCTGGTAAGATGGCGGCAGTGTGGCAATGTCTACCCTCTCCCGTTCCAGCAGTTCTCCCAGCAACGAGGCAGATAATATCTCTGCCGGCGAAGCCACAATGAGTGTACCTCCGCTGCAAAGCGTGTTGAAGATTTCCTGGCAGGACCCATCAAAACCATAAGAGGCAAACTGCAGGATACGTAATCCCGGCGTCAGCGATAAGATCCGGATATGGCTCTGTACCATGTTCAGGATACCTGCATGCGCTATCATTACACCTTTAGGACGACCGGTACTACCCGAAGTATAAATAATATAACCCAGGTCTTTGCCGGAGATATTTTTTTCCGGCACTATTGCCGGGTATTGAGACAACAAAGGTTCCAGCTCTTCTATGTCTACCAACCGTAGTCCTGCCACATCTGCCAGGCGTTCCGATTGTGCATAGTCGGTAAGCACGATCGTAGCCCCTGTGTCTTCCAGCATATACCGCAGCCGTTCTACCGGGTGGGCTGGTTCCAGTGGCACATATGCCCCGCCGGCACGCAAGACCGCCAGCATACTTACCAGCATATTAAAGCCTCTGTTTACCAGCACGGCTACCGCTACTTCCCGGCCAACGCCAAGGGCGCTCAGATAGTTGCACAGTTGCCCGGACCGTTCCCAGAGCGTCTCATAGCTCAGCGCCTGCTGCTCATACACCACCGCAGTGGCGCTGCCATTGCGGGCTACCTGTGAAGCTATCAGCTCTAATATATGTGTGTGCCCGCCGAAATCAACCCGGTTATTATTGAACGATTGGAGGATGGT
>JAGIAT010000002.1 GCA_017744715.1 Niabella sp.
CTCGCTTTGACCGGCATCAAAAACAAAACAACTGTTTTTACCGGACACCAGTAACATTAAACCTGAAACTTTCTCCTTCGGAAATATGGAATCGCTACATTCTTGCATCTTATAAATAGTTTAAATACCTTTATTTGCGTGATTCAAAGCCGTTATGACCATATAGGCGATCAGGATTTGCTCCACCGGTATCTGCAGGACCGTGATAACGCGTGGCTGGGGGTGCTTCTGGAGCGGTATACGCTGCTGCTTTTTGGCGTATGCATGAAATACCTGAAAGACGAAACCCAGGCGCAGGATGCCGTTCAGCAAATCTTCCTGAAAGTAATACAGGAAGTGCATAAGTATAAGATCGATTATTTTAAATCCTGGCTGTATACGGTGGCCAAAAATCATTGCCTGACGGTATTGCGCGATAAAAAACGGAACATACCGGTGGCACTGACGGAGAATGATCAGCTGGCAGATCAGCCGGATGAAGCGCCGGAAAAAGAAGCGATCAGTCCCGAACTATTGAAAGACGCCCTGGATGCATTGAGCGAAGAGCAGCGGCAATCAGTAATTTTGTTCTATCTGAAGAAAAAAAGTTACCAGGAAATCAGCGCATCTGAAGGATATAGCCTGTTACAGGTAAAGAGTTATATTCAGAATGGTAAGCGGAATCTGAAATTGCTGATCCAAAAAATGCTTAAAAAAGCAAAAAAAGAGAATGGCTGAAGATTTAAAAGACATATTATCCCATTTGAATAAAGAGGTAAGCCAGGAAACCCTGTTGCAGTATCTGAAAAAAGAACTGGGCAGGGAAGATGTGCACGAAGTAGAACGGCAACTGCTGGAGGATCCCTTCTACAACGATGCAGTAGAAGGTTTACAGGAAGTGGAAAACCCGGAACGGTTACTGCTGATTGCCGATGCCCTGAACCGGGATCTGAAAAAACGTACAGAAAAGAAAAGAAAGGAACGCAATAAACGCTATTTGAAGCCGCAATGGTGGCTTTACTTCTCCATTCTTATTCTTTTGCTCCTGCTGGTGCTGGTATACCTGCTCCTTCATGGCAGAATGGCCGGGTGATAATGAAGGCTTTACACCTCATAAACCGCTTTTGTGCGTTGAATGTGCAAAAAATGACCCCAACATTAAGTTTATATTAAGTTTACATTAATTCTCGTTAACGGTACCACATACCGTTGCCTCCGGTTGTACCTTTGCCGCATAAATTTTTTGTTATGCAATGGAAGACTATTACATCCAGCCTAGGTAGTACCGGATTTGGATTGTGGTACAATGGTCAAAAAATGCTAACCCTCGCATACAAACCGAAATCCGATTCGGTTTATCTGGAGTCAAAAGACGGGGAGAAAAGATTGTTTCATTATAAAAAGAAAGGTCTTTTTAAGAATAAGCGGGTATTAGAGAATGAGTACGGGGCAGAACTGGGGAAAATATCCAGGGAAGGGCGTCAGAAATATATTGAAGTAGATGATAAACGGTTTTACCTGAATTTCAAAAATGACAATAACAATGTTATTGAAATCATTGATGAAGCCGGCCAGAAACCGGTAGCCGTTTGCTCGGTAGAAGGCGAAAACCCAAGCGATGCTACCAACTATAGCCTGCTCATGGTGATGTGTTTTTACCTGTTTCAGCCGAAAAATTACAACCAGATTGCTGCAGCAAGAGCTGCCGTTTAAAGTTCGCTGTAAATTTTTTTAGCAAATTGTTCCAGTGATGGGTCGCGTGCCCCCATCAATAACAGGGTCGTGCCCGGTTGCAAATGACTGCCCGCTGCCTGTAACAGCTCATCGCGGTTTTCTACAAAATACGCGTTTTTACCCAATGCTTTCAGGTCATTGATCAGGTCGCCGGCAGAAATATCCTTGGTGGTGGTGCCACCAGCATAAAAGATTTCGCTCATCCAGATCTCATCCTGGTCTCTGAGGGCATTGCCGATCTCTTCCACAAACTCTTTACGCAAAAACTTGGTAGGCGTATATCCATGGGGTTGAAACCACGCCACCACTTTATCCGAAACCGGTTGACAGGAGCGGATGGCTGCCGCACATTTAACCGGATTGTGCGCAAAATCATCCACTACCCACACGCCGTTCTTTTGCCCCAGCACCTGTGCCCTCCGGTAAATACCTTCGTATTGTTTTAATGCAACGGCCGCAGTTTCCAGGGTTATGCCCGCAAGTACAGCGGCAGTAGCCGCCGCCACCGCATTCTCCATATTATGACGCCCCAGCAGGTTCAGTTCAAATGGCTGACCATTGAGTGCAAAGGATATCTGAAAACCATTCTGCTCAAAACCGGTAGCCTGAAACCCCGCGCCGGTGCAGTTTTCATCTACACAAAAATCGTTTGCCGCATCTGCAGACAATTTTCGGGAGTGCTCATTGGACCGGTTCACGCAAAACCGGCGGCTGTTATTTTTGAAAATCTCAAATACCTGCATCAACTCATCCAGTTCTTTATGATCCTTTTCAATATTCAGCAGCAATCCTACTTCCGGATGATATTGTACAATAGAACCATCACTTTCGTCCGCCTCAATCACCAGCCACTCCCCGTCGCCTACAAATGCATTGCCTATTCTTCCCTTTTTTATCAGTGTAACCAGTCCCGCGCCGCTGATCACCGAAGGCTCCATACCGCCCTGTTGCAGGATATCAAATAACATACCCGTAGTGGTGCTTTTACCACTGGTGCCACCCACCGCAATGGTTTTTTTGCTTGCAGCGATAAGCGCCAGCAGCTCCGAACGGCGGATCACCGGAATATTCAGTGCTCTTGCCTTCCGGATCTCCTCCACGTTATCTTCAATCGCCGTAGATGCTACGACGAGGTCTGTATCCGGGGTAATGCCTTCCCCATTCTGTAAAAAGCAGCGGATGCCTTCGGCTTCCAGTTTTTCTTTTATATCCCCGGCCTTTCCTTCATTAAAAAAACGGTCGCTTCCGGAAACGTTTTTTCCAACACCCTGTAGGTACTGTGCAATTGCGCTCATGCCGGCACCGGCAACGCCAATAAAAAAAGGGTTCTTTATCTGTTCTAAACTGGTTACCATAGATGGCAAATGTCGGTAAAAAACAGATGCCATTGTTTCAGAAAAACAGGAACGGTTGTGCGCTTTATGTCATCGGGCAACCGCATGACCCTGAAGACCGTTTAATAAGCATTACCTTAAAATTTTTCAGATTACGGACAAGCACGGTCTCATTCTAATTGATCACCAGCGGTCTTAAATGACCAACAGCAAAGGTATCCACGGTATACTGGCTGGTGGTATTTCCCAGTATGCCGATGGTAACCCTGCGGGCACCGGGCGCCGCTGCATTGAGCAACTTTACATAAATAGTATCCTTTGCCTGTATTGCCTTTGGAAATGTAATGGAAAAGCGGCCGCTGGCATCTGGCTGAAGGACGGCGCCGTTCCGGTCTGTGATTTCAAAATCGGTACCCCGTACCGCGCGGTTGGGAATGCGCGCCGTATCTGCTACATAGTAGGCCACCGCATCATAATTGCGGGTAAAGGCAGAATAAAACTGCACCGGCAGCTTTAAAAGTGCCGCCTGATTGCGTTGCACCCGAACGGTATCATTGGTATTGGGGTAAAAAACCAGGTAGTAATGATGTGCATATTCTTCCACGCCCTTCGGATAATCTTTGTCTTCACAGGATGCCAGTATTGCTAACAGGCTAAAAGCAACGGTCACATAGTTGATCCATTTCATTGCTGAAAAAATTTAAGTCTTAAAATAAGGTTACTGCCAGTTGGGGTTTTGCACCACATTGTTATTACTCAGGTTGATTTCATTTTGCGGCACAGGATAGAGGTAATCCCTGTTTGCTTTAAACGTGCGCGCGTTTGCCGGCTCTACCACCAATACCTGGTCGCTGTTCAGCGTAAGTACGCTGGGGTCCTTTGTGGTAGTCCATTCGCTTTGGATGTATTTGGCGCCTAACAGTGCCCTGGGCAATACCGTTTCAGCGGTTTTCCAGCGCATGAGGTCGTCGTAACGGAAACCCTCCAATGCCAGCTCAACGGTGCGTTCTCTTCTTATTTCCTCCCGCATGCTGAGGTTATGGGCATTTACAAAACTGTTGCTGAGTTTTACATTCAAACCGGCGCGGGTCCGCAACAGGTTAATCGTTTTGTCGAGGTCATCATCGGAAATCGCTTCCGTCAGCTCATATTTTGCCTCTGCATAAGTCAGCAATACTTCGGCATAACGGATCAGGATGCGGTCGCCGGTACAAATACTCCCCTGCCCGTTCTCTTTATAAAATCCTTTTTTCGTACCATAGGCCGTGCGGCCCGCCTGGTTGATCTCCGGTATCCAGGGCCGGTCGAAGGACGGCTCTTTATACAAATAAACGGTTTGGGCCAGCCGGGGATCCCGGTTCTCCAGCACCGTATTATACGAGGTTTCATTGCCTTCGGGTACAAAATAAGAAGAACGCACGGCGGACGCGTTATTATCGGTATTAAAAGCCGGCAAACCATCGGCGTACAGGTACATCCGGATGAGATTGCGGGTAACCGCCAGCGCACCATTGGAAAGCTCGCTGGAATGGTTGTGCGTAAGGATCGGGTTGGTAGAGCTGACCCCATATACTTTTACAAAAATATTTTCCTTATTGGCCGCGCCATCCCCTTCCAGGCGAAACAGGCTGCCGTAATCTGCAAACAGTGTATGTCCCTGTTTCATGGCGTTATCAGCGGCTTCTACTGCCTTTTGCAGATGCTGCTGCCAGCCCTCCTGCCCTCCGTGAAACTTTAATCTTGTACCCTCATACAGTGCCACCCGTGCCTTTAAAGCCAGCGCTGCACTTTTGGTGATGCGGCCATAGTCTGCCGCAGCCAGCTGTGTGATGGAAGGCAGCCAGGTTGCTGCAAAATCCAGGTCTTCATACAGCTGTGCAATCACCTGTGCTCTTGGAGTGCGTGGCATATATAATTCCGGCGACCCAAAGTCCAGCAGCTTCAGCAACAACGGCACATCCCCGTATTTTTGAAGCAGCTGGAAAAAATTATAGGCCCTGAAGAAGCGCGCTTCGCCAAAATAACGGTTCTTCACCGCGTCGGAAACATTGGCCTTTCCCCCCTTTGTTAAAATATTATTGGCCGTAAAAATAATGGTATAGGGGCCAGACCAGTCCGTGCTGGTGGCTGGTATGCCCCGGGTACCATTACTGATATCGTTAAACGTGGTGGCCCGTGCATCATCAGCCCGCACATCATTCCAGTTGGGCAGCAGTTGCTGGTACAGGCGGTTGGCAGCGCCTTTCAGATCGGCCTCCGTATTCCAGAATTCGTCATCCGGGAACAGCGACTCTGGTTTGCGGTCGATGGAACACGCGCTAAAAAAACAGGTGGTAAAAAGTACGGCAGCCATTAAGGCAACAATGCTTTTTTTCATATAAATATTTTTATCGTTATTCAATTGCATTTCTATCTGAACTATACGGATCCGGTTACAGCGTCATATTCAAGCCAACCGATACACTCCGGTAGAAGGGGTAAGCGGTGGTTCGTACATCGTTGGGCACTTCGGGGTCAAATATCTTCAGCACTTTTGTATGCTCCCACAGATCCTGACCGGAAGCATATACCCGGAGGTCTTTTACAGCACCCCGCTTCATGGGTATTTTATAGCCAACCTGCAGGTTCTTCAGCCGGAGATAATTCCCGTTCTGTGTCCAGCGGTCGGAGGTCAGGTAATTAAAACTGGCCTGCTGGTACATCCGGGCAAAATAACCGTTGGGATTATCCGGCGTCCAGCGGTCCATATGTATGGTGGAAGCCTGTTCGGCCGTACCGATATAGGGCACCATCGCGGTAGGGTTCACCACAAATTTGCGGTCGAGCACCCCCTGGAAGAACACCGAAAAATCGATACCCCTCCAGTTCAGTCCCAGGTTAAAACCGTATGCATACCGGGGATTTGTCGTGCCCAGGTACACCAGGTCACCGCGATCCTGTGGCGTGGCGCTGCCAAAGTTGATCCTGTTATCTCCGTTAAGATCTACATACCGGATATCACCGGGTGCCGATTTCACAGGGAAGCTGGCATTGGGCGGTACCTGTATACGACTTCTGTACTCATCGGCTTCCTGCTGTGTCTGGAAAAAGCCATCGGTCCGGTATCCCCAAACCGTATTCAACGGGTAGCCTTCCAGCAGCGGGGTAATGCCACCCTGTGCATTGGCATCGAGGTTAATCACATTGAGCCCATTGTATTTCACCAGCTTATTCTGCATATCGGAAATATTAAAGCCGATATTATAATTTACAGCACCCCATTTATCATTCCATTTTACATCCAGCTCCGTACCCCAGCTTTTCAGTTCACCGGTATTGTAAAAGGGCGTGGCTACCCCAATGATGCTGGGCAGGTTTACTTTGGCCAGCATGTCTTTATTGCGTTTTACATAATAATCGGCAGTTAACTGGAGGCGGTTCCGGAACAATGCCAGATCCAGCCCGATATTCATCTGCTGTAATGTTTCCCAGGTTACAAAGGGAGATGCCAGTACCTCCTGGTAATAATACTGGGCTCTTACATTGTTAAACACCAGATTGTTGCCGGAGGTAAGGGTAGCCAGGTACGGATAATAGCCCAGCGGAGAGCCGTTGCCCAGCTCACCCCAGGAGCCCCGCAGCTTCAGGTCATTTACAAATGAAAGATGATCTCTTATAAATGGTTCGTCGCCCAAGCGCCAGGCGGCAGAAAAGGATGGGAATAACTGCCAGCGGTTTTCCGGCGCCAGGCGCGAGCTGCCATCATAACGATAGGAGGCTTCCAGGAAATAACGGCCTTTATAATCGTAGTTCACTCTTCCAAACGCGGAGGCCAGCGCCCAGGTACCGATATCCTGCCGCGACTGAAGCGTGGTAGGATCTCCAAAGTTCACATTGAAGACCTCGTTATTAAACATCCGCTGTACGCTGGTGGTCAGTGAATCGGCCCGGTATTCTTCATACGATCCGCCCTGCATTAGCTTGATATGATGATCACCACCAACATTCAGCTGATAGGTCAGATAGCCCTGCAGGTTGTTTTGATAACTTTTTGCCTTGATCGCTGTAATGGAGTTCGGATCATTGATCACTCCCCTTACCGTATTCTTTGAACGGCCATACCAGAAGATGCTCCGGTTATGCGCTTCGGAGGTAAGAATGCCCTGGTTTCGCCAGCCGATCACATCCAGTGTAAGCCCTTTTACCACATTCTTTACCTGAAAACCAAGCCTTGCAGTAAGATTTTCCAGGTTCGATCTTTTAAGCCCCGCATTATTTTCAATATCCACCGGATTTAACATCAGGTCGCCATTGTAACGCTGCCCGGTAGTATCCTCTTCGGGCACATAGAGGGGCTGGCGGGTACGACCCCGGTAAATCAGGTTAATGATACCATCCGTACCGTAGGAATTTTCATCGATCACCGAGCTGATATAGCCCAGGTTCACTTTCATGCTGATATACCTGTTCAGCTCTGCATTGATATTGCTTCTCAGGTTATAGCGGTCGTTATTATCCGGCCCATACCGCAACACCCCGTCCCTTGTGTAAAAGCTTCCCATTACCAGGTAGTTCAGCTTATCCGTTCCCCCGCTTACAGACAGCGAATAGTTCTGCATATGATTGACCTTGTCCATCCCTTCCTTGATCCAGTTGGTGTTAGCAAAGTATTCCCAGCGATCGGTTGCAGGGTTGGGGCGGTACCATAAATTAGGATTGCGGATCCATTCCCGTTGCTCGGCATTATACTCCGGCGATCCGGTGGCATTGGCGCGCGCCTCGTCAATCAGGATTTGTTCATCCCAGGAATTGAGCCGTTCCGGCATCCGGGCATTGATGTTCCACCCGTAGTACCCGTTAAAGGTTACGCGGGTTTTACCCAGGGCAGCTTTTTTAGTAGTAATCAGTACCACGCCTGCTGCCGCCCTTGCTCCATATATAGCAGAGGCCGATGCATCTTTAAGTACAGAGATCGTTTCCACTTCATTCGGGTCGATCAGGTTGATATTCTGTTCAATTCCATCCACCAGCACCAACGCACTGGCACCGTTTGAAGATGTAGCGCCCCTGATTTGGAAGCTGATGCCTTCAGCGCCCGGTTTACCGCTTGACCGGGTAACCGTTACGCCAGGCACCACCCCCTGCAAAGCCGCCGTAACATTCGGTACCGGCCGGTTTACCACGTCTTTGCCCCCAACCTGCGCCACGGCTCCGCTGAGGTTGATCTTCTTTTGGGTTCCATACCCGATCACCACCACTTCCGCTGCTTCCTGTTGCTTTTCCTTTAAAACAACACTGATACTTTGAGGAGCTGATACCGGTATTTCGGTATCCTCATATCCCACATGTGAAAATACCAGTACGCTGCCACCGGCCGGAACACGGATCGAAAAACGGCCGTCGCCATCAGTGGCAATGCCGGTAGCACTTCCTTTTATTTTTACAGAAGCACCGATCAAAGGTTCACCCTGCTCATTTTTAACCGTTCCGGTAATGGTAATGTCTTCCTGCCGGGAGATGGTTACCAGTGAGCTGCCGGTTACCGAAAAGCCCAGGTTGGTACCCCGCAGCAATTGTGTGAGCACCTCGTTTATCGAAGCGTTTTTTACAGAGATACTGATATTTTTTTCCACCGGCACATAGGAAGAGCTGTATACAAACCGGTAACTGGTTTGCTGCTCAATCATCTTCAGTACATTGGCAAGGTTTTCCTTCTGGATGTGAAGGGAAACCTTATCCTGGGAAAACACCTTCGCCGACACATTTAACGCAAAACAGGCGAAAAGAATCGTTAGTTTCATGAATACAATCCATTTAAAGACATTCCTGTACCGGGAATGCCGCAGAAGCAAATAATAGTTCATATTTTTGTATTTTGATCGTAATAATGGATTGAATGGCGTATGTTGGAGCATGGGCCACCAATCTCTTTCAAGTCAAAAAAGTACGGGCGGTGCGCAAACACCGTCCATTTTTTTATTTTGTTATTGTTATTTTATTTCCCTGTATGCTGTATCTGAAGCTTTTTGCCTGTTGCAAAGCAGTTAAAGCCTGTTCAATGGTTTCATTTATAAAAACGGCTGTAAAACGGTAATGCCCGATGTCGGGGTCGTCGAAAATAATATCCACTCCATACCATTTCTCCAGCAATTCTTTTACATCCTTCAGCTCCTGGTCCTGGATCACAATGCGGTTTTGGGTCCACGCCGTTTCCACGATGGTGCTGTCCTTGGTAAGCGTATATGGATATAATGCCATCTCAGGAAGATTGTCTCCGGAGGCGGTCCTGGCCGTTTCCGTATTTTTACCGGAGCGTTTCCGGTTATAAACGATCTTCTGACCGGGCTTCAGGGAGATCGCAGCGTTACCGGCTCGGGTCGTTTCCATAGTAACCGCACCTTTCAGCAACGTTACCTCTGATGAAGCGTCGTTGTCATAGGCTTTTACATTAAACTCCGTACCCAGTACTTTTACCTTCAGATCGCCGGTGTATACATTAAAGGGCTTATTGCGGTTGTGCGCCACACTAAAAAAGCCCTCCCCGTTCAGCAATACATCCCGGTTGGCGCCGTTAAATGCTTTGCGTACCGACAACCGGCTTTGCGCGTTCAATAATACAACCGTACCATCCGGCAATACGATCTTTTTCCGTTCTCCGCTGCCAGTGGTATAAACGGCCATGGGCGCTTCATTGTATACACCCGGTGCCTCGTCCCGCATCCCCAGGTACCACCCGATACCGGATGCCAGGATCAGGAATGCCGCAGCTACCTTAAACCAGGTGTTGCGCAGGAGCCGCATTCCGGCAGGGCGGTTCATTTTCTTTTCAACCGCAGCCAGCCGGGCATTCATCTCCGGTTTGTTGCCGCTGAGGATCCGGTACAGGCGCCGGGCTTCCTCAATAACCGCTTTCTGTTCCGGATGCGCGGCCGTGTACTGCTCCCAGTAACGAACGCTTAAAACATCCGTTCCGGCACAATACTGCTGAAAACTGCTTTCAATTAAAAAGTCCTCTGCATTAAAATCTGTTCGGTCAATCGTCATAACTGTTCAAAATGGCAATAGCACCCTTTATAATATAACAGTGCCGCGATCTTTTCCTTTTTCCTAAGAAAAATCAAACTTTTTTTTACTTTTTTTTAAAAGGCTCCGGAATTGCTATTCAGCAGACAATGTTGTTTCCTTAAAGCCGCAGATCACGCCCGGGGCGTGACAAGATTTGGTACTTTACCAGCAACAATGCCGCAGAAAAGCGCCGCAGGCACAATCAGCGTATCTGCGGCAACCATAAAAATTGCTTAAGAAAACGGTATTGATTCAGCAGTTGAAACACACACTTTTAAAACCAGGATGCCATCTGTTTACCCTAGGAAGCGCCCAGCTCCTTTCTTAGTATTTTCAGTGCGTCATAGATGGTGTTATAGGCTGTTTTAATGGTTTGGTTGGTTTGCGCTGCAATCTGTTCATAGGAAAGCCCGTCAAAAAACTTCAGGCAGATCAGCTGTTTTTGCCGGTACGTAAGCTTTTCCAGGGCGGCTTTCAGCTGTTCCTTTACCAATTCATCCGTTTGAACCCTTACGATGAACTCTTCGTAACTCATCTCCACCCACTCGTCTTCCTTAAAGGAATTCAACAGGGCATCGTTTATTTTGCGCTTGCGCTCCAGCAGGCGAAAGATCTTCCGTTTTACAAACGTGCGCAGGTAGGCTTCCACCTGTTCTACACGTCCGAATGAGCGGTGTTTTTGCCACAGCGTAATAAATACCTCATCGGCAGCTTCTGCCGCTACCGCAGCATCCGCACATATTGTGATCCCAAAATTTACCAGCGGGTAATACAGTTCTTTGTACAGATCAAAAAAAGCGTCTTTGTCTCCGTTAATGATCCGTTCCCACAACAATTGGCGCTTTAAATGCTGATCCCTTCCCATGTATCGTTTTAATGAGGCCATAAATACCGGGGTGCCGGTATGGCGCAAATATCGGTTTATTATTTATCCGGACACCCAAAAGGCGGCTATCATTCTTTTTACAGGTATCTCCTTTTACGGCGAAAAATACCGGTTTATTGTTTGTACAGCGCACCATCCATGCTGTTCAGGCTGCCCGGCATTCCTGTTTAAATCAGGCCTCTTTGTTCTTATAGAACCGGATCATCTGGCCATAATCCCATTTCCGCTGTAACCCGTGTACACACCGGGCAATGCGGGTAATTTTTGTGCCATCTGTTTTTGCAGCGTCTACCCATTTACTGAAATAGTTCTGGTGCGATGGTGCCAGTGAACGGAAATGAGCAAGCACCTCCGGTTCCTCGGCCAAACAATCCAGCAATTCCTGGTTGAGCGTATACTTTTTAGTATCCAGCTGCAGCTGTACATCCACCATTGCCCCTTCTTTTTTACGGATGCCTTTCCGCATAGTGGCATTTACCGGCAGGATAAACTGGCCTCCACCCATGGGCAACAGCGAGGCCCCGGCTATTTTATGATGGTCGATAGCGCCCTTTACCTGAAAGATCTTTTTATTACCCGGTAGCAGCTCCTGTGCCAGGTCCGCCGGGATCTCAATATAAGTCCACCCGGTTTTATCGCCATTTTCCGCAAACTTCAGCAATCGTGCGGTTAAAGAAACGGTCGCCTGCTTTTTCATGATGATAAAGTTCCGGTATCTGCCGTAAAATTTTCATTTCTTTGTAAAAATTTTCCGGATAAAAATCGGACATATGCAACAAACCATCATGCTTCGCGTAAAGCCTGAAGCAGCCGAAGACGCAGCACAGCTTCTTCCCCATATTGCCCGCACATTGGGCAAAAATCCGGGATCCATCTCGGGTTATACTATTTTAAAAAGCTCCATCGATGCCCGGGGACGCCAGCCCATGATCCAGCTATCGCTGCTGGTATATGCAGATGAGCCGGCACAGGAACGGGCACTGATCCAGCCTGTTTATAAGGACGTACACAAGGCCCCCCGGGAGGTGATCATCGTAGGAGCCGGGCCGGCCGGGCTTTTTGCCGCCCTGCAGCTGCTTGAACAAGGGGTCAGACCCATTGTGCTGGAACGCGGGAAAGATGTGCGTACCCGCCGGCGCGACCTCGCCGCTATCAACAAACAGGGTATTATGAATCCCGAAAGCAATTATTGTTTCGGGGAAGGCGGTGCCGGTACCTATAGCGATGGCAAACTTTACACCCGCAGCAATAAACGTGGTGATATTAACAAAATACTGAACCTGTTTGTACGCTTCGGGGCAGAGGAAAAAATAGTATACCAGGCGCACCCGCATATCGGTACCAATAAACTGCCCCAGATCATTACGGCCATGCGCGAACAGATCGAAGCAAGCGGCGGCGCCGTTCATTTTAATAAAAAAGTAACCGGTTTTATTACAGACAAAGGCGTTCTTAAAGGTGTAAAAACGGCCGACGGCGATGCCTTTACTGCGGCGGCGGTGATCCTGGCAACGGGGCATTCTGCACGTGATGTTTTTCACCTGCTGCATAATGAAGGCCTGCTGATCGAAGCCAAGCCTTTTGCCCTGGGCGTTCGGGCCGAGCATCCGCAAACACTCATCGACCAGGCCCAATACAAGTGCGACTCCCGCGGTGAATGGCTGCCTCCTGCCTCTTACAGCCTGGTACAACAGGTAGGCGACCGGGGTGTATTTTCCTTCTGTATGTGTCCCGGCGGTATCATTGCTCCTGCAGCAACGGATCAGCAGGAGATCGTGGTAAACGGCTGGTCGCCCTCCAAGCGCAATAACCCCTATGCCAACTCGGGCATTGTGGTACAGGTGGAAGAAAAGGATGTACACGCGGTTCCCGCATTCAAAAAAGCATACGGTGCCGCGCTGAACAGTCCGCTGTTCCTGCTTTACTTTCAGCAGTGGGTAGAACAGCTAGCTTTTAAGGCTGGTGGCGGCCAACTGGTGGCACCCGCCCAGCGTATGGTAGATTTTTGTGAAGGCCGAATTTCGCAAACGCTGCCGGATTGTTCTTATTTGCCGGGGCTGCATTCCGCTCCTTTATGGGAGGTGCTGCCCCCCTTTGTAACCACAGCCCTGCAACGTGGCTTTCAGCTGTTTGGTCATAAGATCAAGGGCTACTATTCCAACGACGCTGTTATCGTAGCTACCGAATCGCGTACCTCATCACCGGTACGGATCCCAAGGGATACAGAAACGCTGGAGCATCCTCAACTTGCAAACTTCTACCCCTGCGGTGAAGGTGCCGGGTATGCCGGAGGCATTGTAAGTGCAGCCATGGATGGGGAACGGGTTGCGAAGATGATTTGTTTGAAGCTGGGGGTGAGAATTTAGATTTGAGAAACGAGATTTGAGAATTGAGAGTTAGAATGTATGATTTAACGTTTCGTCCTAGTCTCTCGTTCTGAAATTATTGCTGATCAGCCATCCCTTTTCGATCAATTGATTCTTGCGGTAGGCTTTGCGTTCCATGCGGAACTGTTTCTTTTTATAAGGCTGCGCTACCAGGCTGCTCAGATCGGGCCGGCCGGCATTTACCCAGGCGGTGTACCAGAAATCTGATAAGGCATTGGCACTGCGGATCAGCTGTTCGTCAACAGATCCTTTTAATGCTTTATGAAATGCCGTAGCAAATTCTTTGGAATAGAACCGGCGGTTCTTTCCCCAGCGGAACTCCCACCGGTATTTCCGTGCCGTATCGGTAAAGTTTTTAGACACTTCCTTCTCCGTAGCAAACATTACCGGCAGCAGGGAATGCGTATGTTTCAGGATGCTCCAGATCGCATTTTCAACAGAGGGCAGGTACTGCGCCTTGTGCCGGCTTTTGATCGCAAACCCCGCCAGCTCCGTTTCGGGGATGGTGGTTTCCCAAAGGTCATGCAATCCTTGTTGATTGGTCAGCTGCCCATCATAGTTGATGGATGTATGCAACGGTACATGCGCATCACCGATATAATGTCCCAGGTCTGTAGCATAGAAAATAATGCTATCCTTATTCCCTTTGCGGAACGCCTCCGTCAGCTTCTGCTGGGTTTCCACCACTACATAGGGAAGGGTACCATATTTCTTCAGGGTATCTGCGGTGTATTTTGCTACCGCATCTTCCCATTTATGCGGAATGATGTCAAAGGCATGATCGCCGTAATACTCGCCATCCAGGAAATGTTTATTGCCCTCCGCAGGATCCACATTCCTCCGCTGATCCGGCCGGGGTGCGTTATACACCAGGCTATCCATGTGGGTATAGAAAAAAGCCTGCATTTTTTTGGGCAACCCGTAAACAGCCAGCTGATTTACCGTACGGTGTACGAGGAACCCCCAGCTGCTCAGGCCTGCTACCAGCGCCATCAACAGTATTCCGATCTGTATGTTTTTCTTCATATTTGTAAATAATGCTGCAAAGGTGCGGTAAAATTTTCAAAGCAAAAACCGGCGTATACCAGCGCCCGTCCGCTGATCAATTAATTAATGCGGGAAGTTACCGGTTTGTTATATTTACATTCTCAAATCACTTATATGGACTTACTGCAGGTTGCTCATCTAAAAAAATATTTTGCCACCCAAAAGGCGGTAGATGACATCAGTTTCTCCATTTCAGAAGGACAGATCTTCGGCTTACTGGGGCCGAATGGCGCCGGAAAAACAACACTGATCCGCATGATCACCGGGATCTTTTATCCCGATGCCGGAACCATTACACTCGACGGCCATCCTTTTGATCCTGTTAACGACATCGGCAAGATCGGGTACATGCCCGAAGAACGGGGACTGTACAAAAAAATGAAGATCGGGGAACAGGCATTGTATCTTGCCCAGTTGAAGGGATTAAAGAAAAGGGATGCCATCGAAAGTTTAAAGACCTGGTTTTCCCGACTGCAAATGGACTCGTGGTGGAATAAAAAGGTGGAGGACCTTTCGAAGGGCATGCAGCAAAAACTGCAATTTGTAACTACCGTGCTGCACCAGCCACGGCTGATCATCCTGGACGAACCATTCAGCGGACTCGATCCGGTTAACAGCAACCTGATCAAGGATGAGATCTTTAACCTCGCGCGTAACGGTGCCACCATTATTTTCAGTACGCACCGGATGGAACAGGTGGAGGAGATCTGTGATCATATCATCCTGGTGAATAAGGGCCAGAAAATCCTGGACGGCACGGTTCAGGGCATCAAACAGGATTTTAAAGAACATCTTTATAAGGTTTCCTTTACCGGTGCGCCTCCGCAAACAACTGCACCGGAGTTGTTCACGGTAAAACAGGCTTCTTCCGATGCCCTGGTGATCCAAAAACATCCTGAAGTCAGCAATAACCAGGTACTGGCGCATTTTCTGAATGCCGGCGGTGCCATCGAATCCTTTAATGAGCTGCTGCCGTCATTAAATGACATTTTTATCCGCCAGGTAGAGGGCACACCGCTGGCGCGTCAATTTCAAACGCTTCAAGACTGATTTCTATGAACAAGATCTCCTTAATTATACAGCGCGAATACCTGAGCCGGGTTCGTAAGCGCACCTTTATCATTACCACCCTGCTGTTTCCGCTGCTTTACCTGGCCCTGATCTTCGGTACATCTTACCTCTCTGAAAAAGCGGGTACAAAACTGAAGATCGCTATTATCGACTCCTCCGGAAGCTTTACACAGCAACGCATCGACAAGGCCAACAAGGATTTCCCCAACAGTACCTTTACACTGGTACAGGAAATGCCTGCTGCGCTCGACAAGCAGTTTGAACAAAAAGGGTTCGACGGCTACCTGGTGATCCCCGCCAATACCATGGTGAGCCATGCTCCGGACCAGCTGGTGGTAAAATCAAAAAAAACACTGGGTGCAGTATCCGATGTACAAACCAAATTAAATACCATCTGGAACGAGATCAAATACGAGAACCTGGGCATCGACACGCTCAAGCAACAATTGCTTAATGAGAGCCAGCTGAAGGTAAAATCGGAGAACATGGAGCACAAAACAACCGATGCATCGGTGGCCTATGGTATCGGGTTTGTATCCGGCTTCCTGATTTATTTTATCCTGATCATTTACGGCGCCCAGGTTATGATGGGGGTTATGGAAGAAAAAACCAACCGGATAGCGGAGATCATTGTTTCCTCGGTAAAACCGTTCCAGCTGATGATCGGTAAGATCATTGGCATTGCCTGTGTGGCGCTTACCCAGTTCCTGCTTTGGATCGCCTTTATCTTTGTTATTTATAATGCCACCCGGGCCGGATCCGGCATGCTGAATAACAGTGCGCTTACCGGCGCCGTGGGGGGTGTGCAGCAGTTATTCACCAACACCAATGTACCCGTTATACTTGCCCTTTTTGTTTTCTATTTCCTGGGCGGATTTTTCTTCTATGCATCCATTTATGCCGCCGTTGGAAGTACGGTCAATGAGGACATGCGTGAAGCGCAATCGCTTAGCTTCCCCATTACGATGATCATTATTTTCGCATTCTTTATCATGATGACGGCAGCGAAGGATCCGGGTAGTCCGCTGGCTGTATGGGGCAGTATCATTCCTTTTACCTCCCCGCTGGTGATGATGGCCCGTGTACCGTACGGAATGCCGGGCACCGTGCCCTACTGGCAACTGGCCTTGAGCATGTTTATGCTGATTGTCTCCTTCCTGTTTGTAACCTGGTTTGCCGGGAAAATTTACCGGACCGGTATTCTGATGTATGGTAAAAAACCCACCTGGAAAGAGATGATCCGCTGGGCAGTACGGAAATAATTTTGTTTCAGGTTTAATGTTTAAAGTTCCAGGTCGGATTCCGTTTCTGCCTGATGTAGCTACTTAACTTCCGGTTTCTAAAAAATCCTGACTGAAGAAAAAATCATGGAGCAATAACGGCATCTCAACTTCTGCATTTAAAATTCTTCATTCTACATTTTTCATGCTCTGGAGAGGCCGTTTAAGGTTTGACGTTTAAAGTTTCAGGTTCGGGGCGTTGATGCTTGATGATGGCTCTCGTTCTGAAGCCAGGATATTTATTTTCCTCCAAAAGAAAGGCCCGGAACAGCGACGGCATCATCACTTCTACATTTAAAATTTCATATTGGATATTTTAAATTCCCGAAGGGAGAAGGTTTAATGTTTAAAGTTCCAGGTTGGATTCCGTTCCTGCCTGATGAGCAACTGATAACTGAAAACTGAAGGCTGAAGACTGAAAACTGAAGACAGAAAACCGATGGCTGAAGCTTTTTGGGGGAACATGGAGACAAGAGATGACAAAATTACATTGTTAACCATTGACGATGAACTATGAACTATGGTTATCGACCATGGACTATGCACTATTTACCATTGCCTCATTCCCACATTCCCACATTCCCACATTTTCCAATTCTCAAATTCCCCTTCTCAACCAACCAATTAACCGCCGTTTGGCTCCCGCTCACCGATATCGGCTGTGCAAACAGCACCAGAGTTTTGTAGATTTGTTCTATGAACCTGCGGGCATTCATCATCACATACAGAGAAACGATCACCTGGAGTGCGGTATTGCTCCTGTTGTTTTTTATGAATACAGAAAGCAGTTTCTCGCTTTGCCCCTTCCGGGCCCTGGGCATCAGCTGGTGTCCTGGCTGCGGCATCGGGCATTCGATGCACCACACGTTGCATCTCCATTTCAGCACCGCCTGGCAGGAACATAAACTGGGCATTCCTGCTACAGCAGTACTGATCTGGCAAACCATAAAGTCACTACCCATCACCAACAAAAACAATAATTATGAACCAGGAACAGGTATTACGGGTCATCCCGGATATTGAATACGATGAATTAGTAACGATCCTCAACATCACCCGCGATATGAGCGTACCGCAACAGGAACAATTCCTGATGCTTTACCAGCGGAGAAGAAAATCGCGCCAGGAGCTCCTGTTATTATCGCTGCTGGGGTTTGTAGGTGTGGCGGGCATTCACCGGCTCATTATCGGTGATATCGCACTGGGCATTATTTACTTACTAACGGGCGGGCTCTGCCTCATCGGTACCATCGTGGACATCATTAATATAAATGCATTGACCACCCGTTATAATGCCAAACAGGCTTACGAAGCAGCTGCCTTGATTGCCGCAGCGTTTAACCAGCCGCGTAACTTTTAATTCTTACGCAATCTAATCGCGGCACCCAGGTAATAATTCCTAAGGGGTGCCGCATTATAATAGCGGCCTCCGGCGGCATTGATATCATTTCCCAGACTATAGGTTTCATTGAACAGGTTGTCTACGCCGGCATACACATTTATTTCAACCGACTTTACCGGTTTCCGGTAGCCCAGCTTTATCCCCAACAGGTGATACGCCGGTGCCTGTGCTGCATTGGCGTCGTTTAAAAAAACTGCAGCGGCCGTGTAATAGTTCACATCCGTATAAATACCGGGCTTTAATGCCAGGCCCAGCTGCGTGTTCAGCGTATTCATGGGTACACCCGGCACCCATTTGCCGGAATAATCCTGGGTGGTTTTTACAAAATCGCTGTACTTAAAATGGCTGTGTGCATAATTGGCCGTAATATTCAGGTAGTTCAGCAGGCCTGTCTGAAAGAAATGCAGATAATTCGCATACAGTTCCGCTCCTTTCTGGCGGATGTTTCCGGCATTGGTAAAATAATCGGCACCGGAGGAATCCCGGCGCTGCACCAGGGCCTGGCTCAGGTTAAAATAAAAGCCGGTGGCCTCCAGGCGCAGTTGCCCGTTCCATAATGTTTTTCTTGCAGTAAGTTCATAATTCCATCCATGCTCTGCCTTCAGATCCGGGTTAATAATGGTGGTGGAGGGCAATACTTCTGCCACAGTTGGCGGTGAAAAGCCGCGGGATACGGTACCCAGCAGGTCTACCGGTCCGAACTTTTTCAGTACCGTAAACCGTGGTGCTACTTCGTTATTATAACGGAATACCTGTTCGGTAACCGGATAAGCGTTCAGGCGGGTGAACTGCAGCCGGCTCCGGTTGAAGCTAACACCGGCGGTATAACTCCAGCGCTTCCACGAAAGAACGCCCTGGGTAAAGATGCTGTAAGTGCCAATGGTGACATCATCATCCGTTTGCAGGGTATCCGGCCGGCCGTTCCGGTTATCCGATACACGGATGGCGGAATAGCCCTGTTGCGCTTCCAGCCCTGTGCTCCACTGAAGACTGGTGTTGCCCCATTGCCTGTCAAAATCAAATACCGTACGGCCTCCGAAATGCGGTTCCTTCCGTTGCTCAAAGTTGCGTACCGCGCTGTTTTTAACCAGCGCATAGGCTCCATAACCCGTTGTAGTATTGCTCCAGTAGGGCCCGAACTTTTGCTTATGCGTTACCCCTGCGGTAAGCGTTTTTTGCCAGATGGCTGCATTGATCTGTTCTGCACCGGGAAAAACCCCTGCCTTGGGACGCGCCGCACGCGGGTTTTGCTGGTATTCCTGTAATGTAAGCGCACCCGGTGTTTGATAATACAGATCTGAAAAAAGCACCGAGGCGATCAGTTCCTGGTTCTTCCATTTCATCCGCGTATTCCAGCTGAAATTATTCCGCTGCATCGCCGATTGCGCGCGGTATCCATCCGACTGATTGTGCGCGTAGGTAACGGTATTGGTGTAGTTGTCTTTGGCCCAGGTACCCTCTGCCAGCAGATGATGCGCATTGTAATTACCCGTAAAATACTCCACCCCCACACCGTTTTTTGTTGCTGCCGGCGGATCGATCAGGATCAGTCCGCCGGTACCAGCACCATACATACTCGAAGCCGGACCTTTAAAAATGGTAATCGCGTTAAAATTATTAAAGGCCAGCTGGTTGAAGTAGGTATTGCCACCGGGATCGGTAAGCGGAATGCCTCCCAAGTACACTTTTACATTTCTGACGCCGAAAGGCGAGCGCAGCGAACTGCCCCGGATATTGATCCGGTAACTTCCGGGAGAACGCTCTTCCATCCGCACGCCGGCAATCGTGTTCATGGCCGTAACCAGCGCACTTTTGCTGGAAGGCGTTGCGTATTCCACCCGGCGTACCACTGCTGTGGTGATATCGTCCTTTTGCTGAAAGGCCCTGACGGTAACCGTAACGGGGTCGATGGTTTTAACGGAATCGGTTTCCTGTGCAGCGATCAGCCGCGCGTTCAGAAGAAAAAAGACAAGAATTAAGTACCTCACGCTATAAAAATGCAACTTTTCAGGCAAACAAAAAAGATTCCCGGGCTGATATCCGGCACGCTACAGCTCTGCTCATATTTCAGTATCTTCACCGTAAGCACATTTACTATTCGATAAAGCGTTTACATGGGTCGATTTGTTACCATAAAGGATATTGCCAAAAAGCTGAACATTTCCGTATCAACGGTTTCCCGTGCATTAAGAGACACGTATGATGTAAACCAGGAAACCCGGGAGAAAGTACTGGCCATGGCCAGCGAACTCAATTACCGTCCCAATTTCAACGCCACCGGACTGGTAAACCGCAGTTCGCACAACCTTGCGGTGATCCTGCCTTTTGTAACCAATTATTATTTTTCAACGGTGATTACAGGAATACAGGAGGTGGCTTATGAGCAGGATTACAATATCATCCTCCATATCACCAACGATGATCCGGAGCGGGAACTATCCATCGTTAAAAATCTTGCCGTATCGAACCTGGATGGGTTGCTGATTGCCGTTTCTTCTGATTCGGACGCTTACAGTCATTTCCAGCAGGTGATTGATGCGGGTGTACCGATCGTGTTCTTTGACCGGGTGCCGGATGCCATTCGCACTTCCAAGGTTATGCAGGATGACTACAACGGTGCATTTGAAGCAGTGGAGCACCTGATCGAAAAAGGGTACCGGAAAATTGCGCATATAGCAGGACCCGAAGGATTGGGGTTTACCCAGAAGCGGAAGAAAGGATACCTGGATGCGCTGCAAAAAAACGGTTTGCCCGTAAAAGAGCAATGGATCATTCATTCCGGGTTTTCACAGGAAAACGGGCAGTCGGATGCTGCCAAACTTTTTAACCTGAAACAGCGGCCCGATGCTATTTTTGCCGCGAACGACCGCAAGGCGATCGGCGCCATGATCACCTTAAAAGAACAGGGCATCCAAATCGGCAAAGAGGTAGGTGTTATCGGCTTTACCAACGACCCCGCCGCTACCATTGTTTCTCCTACACTTTCCACCATTGCTGAACCCGCATTTGAGATCGGGAAAAAAAGCTGCGAGCTCCTTTTAAAACATATTGGTAAACGGAATTTCATCCCCGAAGAAGTTACCCTTCCGGGTACGCTGATCGAGCGGGAATCTACCCGCCGTTAACCGCATCCCGGCTGTAAACCACCCGTCCGCCAATGATCGTTTTATGGATCTGTACCTGTGCATCAAAAAGCACCAGGTCGGCATCCTTACCGGCAACCAGCGTTCCCTTTTGCCCGTCGATACCCATAATACGGGCCGGCGTAGCGGTCATCATCCGCACTGCATCTGCCAGCGGAACCTCTGCCAGGGTTACCATATTCCGTACAAGCCGGTCGGCAGTGGCCACACTACCGGCAAACGAACTCCGGTCGGGGAGCCAGGCCACACCTTTATCTACAATTACCTTCAACCCGGTTGTTTGGCCTCCCAGCACACTCTCGCCTTCCGGCATACCGGCAGCGCGCATGGCATCAGTAATCAGCGCAATCCGGTCGGCGCCCTTGATCTTTACAATCAGTTTTAATAAAGGCGCCGGCAGATGGATGCCATCTGCGATCACTTCCACATCCATTGCATCGATCAGGTAGCCGCTTTCAATAACACCTGCATACCGGTAGCCGTTCCTTCTTGAAACACCAGACATGCCCGAGTAAAAATGCGTGGCGAGGGTATACCCGTTTTCAAACGCGGTAATCACTTCTTCATATACCGCATCGGTATGTGCGATGGCCGGAAGCACATTCTTCGACAGGAGGAATTGCCCCAGTTCGATGGCCCCTTCCAGTTCCGGTGCGGCGCTCCAGCGTTTAATAGCACGGGAGTACCCGATCACTTCTTTATACTCTTCCGGATCGGGGTTGCGGATATAACGCGGATCCTGTGCTCCGCGTTGGTTCATCGCAAAATAAGGCCCTTCCAGGTGCATGCCCAGAAGCTGCGCGCCATTTGTGTTCCGTTGCTGAGCGCTTTCAAAAACATCCAGCGTATCCAGCAGGCTTTGCTTTTCGCTGGTAAGGGTGGTAGGATATAATGCCGTGGTACCGTACTGTGCGTGTGTTGCTGCTATTTTAAGAAACGCCGCTTCGGTGCCATCCATAAAATCATACCCGCCCCCGCCGTGTACATGCAGGTCTATAAATCCCGGGGCCAGGAAACGGCCTTCCGCATCGATCTCCAGGGCGCCGGGCACCTCCTGGTTTTGCTCCCCCACATACACAATGCGCCCTTCCGCGGCTATTAATGTACCTTCATTAATAATCCGCCGGGGCGTAAGGATCCGGGCATTGATGATTTTCAGATAACGTTCCATCTGTTTGAATTTACGACCATTTTTTTATACGGTGTCCATAGAATGCATAAAAAACCAGGTAGGCATAGCAGGGCACCAATACCCAGTATGCCTCACGGGTACCGTGCAGGTCTGCCAGGTGGCCGTATACCAATGGCAGGATACCGTTGCCGCACAACCCCATAATCATCACCGAAGCCCCCAGTTTGGTAAACCGCCCCAGTCCGTTTATAGCCAGCGGCCAGATGCCGGCCCATATCAGTGAATTGGCCAGGCCCAGCAGCGCTATAAACCAGATAGAGGCATCGATGGTATGCCCCAGGAAGGCACTGCTGCCTTTAATCAACAGGATCAGTAATGAAAACAGCGTGCCCAGCAGGGTACATACCTGCAACGCCCGTTTCTGACTGATGAACCGGGGTATCAGGATCACGCCCAGCAGGTAACCGCAAATGGTTGCAAACAAGGTATACGAAGGAAAGACCTTTGCTTCCAGCAGCGGCATGTGCATGGAAGTGGCATAGCCGATGATGGTATCAATAGAAATCACCTGTGTGCCCACATGCAGGAAGATGGCAACGGCTCCCAGGATCAGGTATGGAAAATCGAAAATACTTTTTTTATCCGCGTTCGCCCTGGACACCTCCGGATCTTCCTTTTCAGTATTGATTTCCGGCAACGGCGATTTCAGGATCAGCAATCCCAGCAGCAGCAGCACGATGCCCACCACAAAATAAGGAACCATTACCCGCTGAATGAGTTCATCCAGCACCAGCTCCCGTTCTCCCGGCTGCATCAACGGGATCCGGTTAAACAATTCCGTATCCGTTTTACGCAAAATAACGGCGGCAAAGATCAGCGGGGCCAGTATACCCGCTCCTTTGTTGCATACGCCCAGGATACTGATGCGTTGTGCGGCCCGGTCTATCGGCCCCAGGATGGTAATATAGGGGTTGGCCGCAGTTTGCAGGACAGACAACCCCACTCCCAGCGCAAACAAACCGGTTAAGAAGATACCGTAGGTTCGAACGGCAGCGGCAGGTATAAACAGGAAAGCGCCGATGGCCATCACACCAAAGCCGATAGCCATTCCTTTTTTGAACCCCGTTCGCTTTAACAGGTAAGAAGCAGGCACCGAAATAATGAGGTAGGAAATATAAAAAGCGAACGTAACAAAGTACGACTCAAAGGTAGTGAGCTCGCAGGCGATCTTGAAATAAGGGATCAGTATAGAGTTTACCCAGGAGATAAAGCCGATCACAAAAAATACCACGGCAATGATGCCGATGGAAACCCCCACCTGTTTATTTGTAAGTGCAGCAGCAGATACGTCTGTATTCTTTTCTTTCATATTTATCGTTGGGATCAGGGCCGGTTGACGGCGTTTGATTGTTTTTGCTAAGTTATTGATTATTGATGTGCTACCTCTTTTTGAAGGCCACAAATATCCGGTAACGTTACCGGAATCCTTGCCGATAACGTTACCGTTGTTTTATTCGCCGCCCTGCCTTTATTCCTGTTCGTTAATTGATACTTTTGATTATGCGATGTATGTATCGCTTCACCTTTAAAAATTAGTTTTTTGCTATGGAATTGATCATACAAAACGATAAGTATGCCCTTGGAAATGCCGCCGGAACACAAACAGCCATCCTCATTCGCCGGGCTATTGAGCAAACCGGAAAAGCAAACATCATCCTGGCTACCGGCACCAGCCAGTTTCAGACACTGGAACAGCTGATCCGGGAAGATATTGACTGGAGCAAGGTGGTGATGTTTCACCTTGACGAATACATCGGGCTTCCCGTTACCCATCCTGCAAGCTTCAGAAAATATCTTAAAGAACGTTTCCTGGATAAAGTAGCTCCATTAAAAGCTTATTATCTCATAAACGGGGAAAACGATGCCGAAGCGGAGCGCCAGCGTTTAAACGGGCTTATCCGGCAATATCCCATTGATGTTGCGTTGGTGGGCATCGGGGAAAACGGGCACCTGGCGTTTAACGATCCTCCCGCCGACTTCCATACCGAAGATCCTTATCTGATTGTAAACCTGGATGAAAAATGCCGGCTGCAGCAGATGGGCGAAGGATGGTTTGCCACCATCAACGATGTGCCGGCGCAGGCCATCAGTATGTCGGTAAAACAGATCATGAAATCCGCCCACATCATTTGCTCTGTACCGGACAGTCGCAAAGCGCAGGCCATTAAGAACAGTGTGGAGCAGCCGGTAAGCCCGCTTTTCCCCGCAAGCATTTTACAGGAGCACCCCTCCTGCTGGCTATACCTGGATGAAACATCCGCCGCGTTGCTGGCGCCCGCCTTTAAATAAAAACTGATGCAGCTCCGGATCCGTCATATCCTGCTGTTACTGGTAATTGCATCGCTTACCTTACCGGTGGATGCGCAACCCGCGGCTGCGCGGCCGTTTGCACCCATTCCTGCCGACGGATTGCCGCTGGCACAGATTTTTGATGGGGGTGTTCCGGATCCTACGGTATACCTGCAGCACCGCAACAAGGTATACTTTATCTGGGGTGCCGGCCGTTCAAAACAGCCCGGTAACATTGTGGCCAGCCGGTACTTTCCTTCTGTACGCAATCCAGATCGCAAGCGCGACATCGAATGGTATAAAAAAAATCATCCCGACTGGATCCTTTACCAGGCAGACCAAACAACACCGGCCTATGGTTATATTTATGACTTTGGCGGGCTCGTTCCCCTGGATGTTTCAAATCCGGCTGTAAGGCTGTATTATCTTAATGAATTTATACTACCGGCGGTGCAAAAGGGGTACCGCGTGGTAGCGATGGATAATGTAGACCTGGGCAACTGGCCGGGAGCCGCAGGACGCTTTGTAAACGGTCAATGGGAGCAGCTTTATACGGGTAAAAAAAACGATACCGCATTTCAGCACAACATGATCCGCTGGATCCGGTTTCTTTCTGATCAGCTGCATCCGTTAGGCGTAGCTGTTGCCGCCAATATTAAGGCCTCCAGCGCTCCGATGGATGTGGTACTGCGCATGATGCAGGGCGCCGACATCTGGCTGGACGAAAATGGTTTTACGCATACCGGTAAAAACATAACAGGCAAGGCCTGGGAATGGCAGCGTACCATTTTAGAACGTATAGCGCTTTCAAAGGGATATATATCCATTAACCAGGTCCGTGGTACGATGGACCAGGCAGATCCCGCACAAATAGAATGGGTGATGGCCAACTTCCTGTTGCTGCGCGGACCACAAAGTTTGCTGGCCGTAACCGGCTTTGAAAAGAAAGCCATTTACCAGGAGTTTCATTACCGGCCGGAGCTGGATATCAATATAGGAGCCCCGGTAGAGCAGGCGCATCCGGTACAACAGGTATGGACCCGGCGGTATCAAAACGGAATCGTTTACGTGAACCCCGCTCCGCAGGACACAGTCCGTATTGCAGTTCCCCACGGCAACTGGAAAACCCTCAGCGGCTCCTTAAAACAAAAAACGTTGCAGCTGCCACCGGGATCGGGCAGGATCCTTATAAAAGAATAGCGGCTATTTACCGCAAATGTTCACATATAACGCATAGGCTCTGGTTTGCCGGAGCACTTGATAAAAAATAACAGGCATATGAAACAACGGTTGAGGCTGGTTTGCACAGCAGCCGGAATATTATTTGCGTTCAACGCCATTACACAGCCATTGCCGCCGGTACAAAAGGCAGCGCCAAAATGGGCCGATGGCTTCCCGGTGATCATGATCGGCAACTGGGATGTAAAACCAACATTCCGGCGCCGGGTGGGCGCCAATCCCGTGTGGATGGATAGCGTATACCAAAAGGCCTACACGGAAACCCAGGTAAAAAAATACAAGGAATTGGGCGCCACGATGGTGATGGCTTTTTTTTACAAAGGGTTTGGACTTGGTGCTGAAAAAGAAGAGATTGATGCGTCTCGAAAACTGGCGGCGCTTTGCAAAAAGTACGGTCTGAAAGTGGGTGTGTATATAGGCGCTACCATGCCTTATGAAACCTTTTTGCCCGAAGTACCGGAGGCGGCCGACTGGATCGTACCTCCGTATATGGGGCAGGCCGTTACTTACGGTAGCCAAACCTTCCGCAAACTGGTATACTTTCAGCATGAGGGGTATAAGACTTATATCAAACGGGTTTTAAAAATTGCCATCGAGGAGCTGAAGGCCGACCTGATCCATTTCGACAATTCGTCGATACAAGGCATTGCCCCGGTTTTTTATCATCCGCTGGCAGTGGCGCAGTTCCGGGAATTTTTACGAAAAAAATACACTCCTGAGCAACGCAAACAACGGCTTGGCTTTAGTAACGTAGATTATGTAGAGTCCCCTGCCTATTCCAAAAACATCAGTATCCTGCATGATCCGCTGGCACAGGAGTGGACCGATTTCCGTTGCCAGCGGCTGGCCGATTACTACGGTGAAATGGCTCAATACATCCGGAGCCTGAATCCTGAAGTGGCTGTAGAATGCAATCCGCATGGATTGGACGGACGTAACGCCCTGTGGAATGAGAGCGTTGATTTCCCGCGCATCCTGGCGCATACCAATTATTTCTGGACGGAGGGTGAGCATACAGAGCTTATGGCAGACGGCACGTTGCTTTCCAAGATCCGGACCTTTAAAATGGCGCGCACACTGGATAACAGGGTGTTTACCAATACCAGCGACAGCAAATTAAAAATGGCAGAGATACTGGCTTATAACCGCGACGGCATCGGCCTGATCGGAGGCCAGGAAGAAATGGAGGGCGGTAACTACCCGTTTCCTTTTGAACAATCACCCGATCAACGAGATTATATACAGTTTTTCCGTGCGCATACCGGGTATTACAGTCATACCAACAATATTGCAGATGTGGCCGTGCTGCATACCTATAACACCATGGCTGTTAATAACGACCGCCCTTATCAAAGCACTTTTCTTTTTGAACAAAGCCTTATCCAGGGCAAGATCCCGTTTGATATTATTTTTGACGAACAGTTAAAAAACCTGGAGCGCTACAAGGTACTGGTGCTGGCCGATCAGGAATGCCTTACCGACGAACAGCAGGAACGCATCCGCGATTTTGTGCGCAAAGGCGGGGGTCTTATTGCCACCGAGCATACTTCTTTATACACCAGCTGGCACCAGCGGAAAGAAAACTTTGGCCTTTATGATCTCCTGAAAGTACAGGCCCCCGAATGGCATAATCGCAGTACGCCGGAGGCCATTTTAGCAATAAAAGAACAACGGCATACTGTTGGCAAGGGAAGGGTTTGTTACCTGCCGGAGGTCGTTCCTTCCCAACCCAAACCTGACATGGCTGCTATGTCTGGCAAATATTTCAGACTTGCAAAAAATCATCAGCAACTGATCGATGCGGTACAATGGGCCTCGGGCAATGGCCTGTCATTACAGGTAGAAGCTCCGGAAACGGTAACCATGGAATTGGTCAAACAGGAGGAGCAGCACCGCCTGCTGCTACATCTGGTAAACTTCAATTATAAAAACGCCGGGGTAGAAAACATCGGGGTTGTATTAAAAATACCGGATGGAAAAAAGATACAGCAGGTAACGGTATTAAGCCCCGATGCCAAAACCACCAGCACACCGGCTTTTCGACAGGAAAATGGAATGCTGCATTTTACCGTGCCGCAGCTGGTGCTGTACGACCTGGTGGTGGTGCGGTTTAAATAGCCATGTTACCATGCATTTGGTTACTCACAGATGGCGCAGATTTACACGGAAGGCTTAGTGCCGGCAAACATATTACTGAAGATCGTCCGTTCAAACGACGCATACAAATTCAGCGCCTCTGCGGCTTAATAAAGACTTCATGTTTCTGCGTAGCTTCGTGCATTTGTAGCCCCTTAATATTATTTTGAGAAGAGCTCACAGATGGCACAGATTTACACAGAAGGTTTAGTACCGGCAAACATATTACTGAAGATTCCATACAAACGATGCATACAAATTCAGCGCCTCTGTGGCTTAAAAAAAACTTCGTGTTTCTGCGTGGCTTCGTGCATTTGCGGCCCTTAACATTATTTTGAGAAAAGCTCACAGATGGCACGGATTTACACAGAAGGCTTAGTCCCTCAAACATATTGCTGAAGCTCGTCCGTTCAAACCATGCGTACCAATTCAGCGCCTCTGTGGCTTATAAAAACTTCGTGTTTCTGCGTGGCTTCGTGCATTTGTAGCCCCTTAGCATTATTTTGAGAGGAGCTCACAGATGGCACAGATTTACACAGAACGTTTAGTACCGGCAAACAAATTACTGAAGATTCCATACAAACAATGCATACAATTCAGCGCCTCTGTGGCTTAAAAAAATTTCGTGTTTCCTCGTGGCTTCGTGCCTTTGTAGCCCCTAACATTATTATGAGAAGAGCTCACAGATGGCACAGATTTACACAGAAGGTTTAGTACCGGCAAACAAATTACTGAAGATTCCATAAACGATGCATACTAATTCAGCGCCTCTGTGGCTTAAAAAAAATTCGTGTTTCTGCGTGGCTTCGCTCCTTTATGGCCCCTTAACATTATTTTGAGAAGAGCTCACTGATGGCACGGATTTACACAGAACGTTTAATACCGGCAAACAAATTACTGAAGATTCCATACAAACAATGCATACAATTCAGCGCCTCTGTGGCTTAAAAAAATTTCGTGTTTCCTCGTGGCTTCGTGCCTTTGTAGCCCCTAACATTATTATGAGAAGAGCTCACAGATGGCACAGATTTACACAGAAGGTTTAGTACCGGCAAACAAATTACTGAAGATTCCATAAACGATGCATACAATTCAGCGCCTCTGTGGCTTAAAAAAAACTTCGTGCTTCTACGTGGCTTCGTGCCTTTGCGGCACCTCACTTATTTCAGGTACTTCGCTAACGGCAGCTTCAGTTCTTTCAAGCCTTCCTTTGCCAGGCGTGCGATTTCAGTGGCTCCTTCGCCGGAAAGATGGGTATCGTCCTTCCTCCCCTTTGGAAGCTTGGTGAACTTGCCCGGCTCTATATACAGGTACAATTTCTTCGAAGCTTCCGGACCGTACTGTTGCACCAACGCCTTCGATTTTACATTCAGGTCAACCAGCGGCACTTTCATCTCTGCCGCAATTTTCCGTACTTCCGCCGCATACGGCTCAAATGTGTCGGGCAACACCTTCCCCTCTTTATCAAACTTTCTGCGGGTAATAGAAGTAAACAACACCGGTATTCCTCCCTTTGCTCTTGTTTCTTTAATATACCCCACCAGGTACTGGCGGTAGGTGGTCTGAGGATCCGTATGTCGCAGTGTGTCCGGCTTTTCATCATTCGGTCCAAACATAATAAACATATAATCACCCGGGGTTACAGCATCAATTACCTTTTGCCACCAGCCCTCATCCTTAAAGCTCTTTGAGCTCCTTCCGCTCCGGGCCCTGTTTTGAATCGTTACCTGATCTGTAAAAAACCGGGGCATCATCTGCATCCAGCCGCGGATGGGGTACCCTTCGCCACCAAAGCCATCCAGATACCGCTGGTCATAATCACACATCGTAGAATCTCCGATGGAATAGATGGTGATCTTTTTTTGTTCCTTAAATGCAAACAACAATGCAACAATACATAAAGCAAGGATTCCTTTTTTCATACGAGAAGAATTTGTGATCAATGATTGCAGAAATATAGGCCAATGTAATTCTTTATATACCAAATCCGGAAAGAACACCCAAAAATATCACCGGTATCGTTATCGATAACGATACCATTAATTTTTAGCAACACTGTGTTGCCGATCTGGAACAAAAAGATCTATCTTGTCTCTGAATAGAACGCATTGCTCCGGTCAACGGGTTTTATTTGAATAGAGCGAGCCATTAACCAGGAACGGGGTTGCCAGTCAGGCGATCATCCCCAATATCTTTACCGGGTTATTCATTTATCAAAATATACCATGAATGAAAAGAATCGTAGTACTGCTTTTAATAAGTTTTAGTTTTTTGTTTAGCCAGGCGCAGGACAGCCGGCGCATCAGCGGTGTTATATCGGATTCGGCCGGTAATACCCCGCTGGTAGGCGCCACGGTACTCCTAAAAGGAACGGCAATGGGTACACAAACCAATACCCACGGAAAATTTGTGCTGCAGATCCCGGCCGGCCACGCGGCCCCCGTACTACTGGTAGAACATGTGGGATATGCAGCCCGGGAGATCCCTGTGGGCAATGACAACACGCTCCAGATCCAACTTTCCAGAAATATCGCGGAGATGGATGAAGTAGTGATGATCGGCTATGCCGCTGTAAAAAAGCGGGACCTTACCGGGTCCGTATCTTCCATTACCAGCAAGGATCTGAAAGATATACCTGTAAATTCGCTTGCCGAAGCACTTACCGGTAAACTGGCCGGAGTACAGGTCATTACGTCGGAGGGGGCACCGGGTGCCGATGTTCAGATCAAAATAAGAGGCAACGGATCCATTACCCAGGACGCTTCACCGCTTTATATTGTAGACGGCGTGCAGGTGGAGGGCGGCCTCTCCGGCTTGTCGCCCCAGGACATTGAATCGGTGGATGTACTTAAAGATGCCTCGGCCACCTCCATTTACGGCGCCAGGGGCGCAAACGGCGTTGTCATCATTACCACAAAAGGGGGTAAGGAAACCAAACCTGTTGTCAGTTACAACGGGTTTATAGGCCTCAAAAAACTGGCAAACGAGCTGGCCGTATTGCAGCCCTATGATTTTGTGATGCTCCAGTACGAGAAAAGCAGGGGTACCGATGAAGCCCAGCAGTCGTTCCGCAATATCTATGGCAGCTGGGACAGCCTGGGCGTATATCAATCCGTTCCCTTCATTAACTGGCAGGAACGGACCTTTGGTAACGATGCGTTGATGCAAACCCATAACGTAGGTATTTCCGGAGGCACCAAGGCCACGCAATACAACCTGAGTCTTACCAGCAATGGAGAAGACGGTGTGATGCTGAATTCCGGCTTTAACCGGAAGCTGGTTACCTTCCGGATGGATACGCGAGTAAGCAATGCCTTAAAAGTAGGGTTCAATGTCCGTTACACCAATCAGCGTATTGATGGTGCCGGCACCTCCGATGCAGGGGCCTCCACGTACAACCTGCTCCGGCATACAGTAAAATACCGGCCCTTCATGCTCAACAACCTGTCGCCGGAAGACCTGGACGAAGCATATTATGATGAAACCAACGCTGGGAATGCATTGGGTATCATTAACCCCATCCAGCTCAGCAACGCCCAATACAGTCAGAAGCTGAACACCATCACTAACCTGAACGGGTATGCAAACTATATCTTCAACAAGCAATTCTCGTTTAAATCCACGCTGGGCGTGAATTACAATACCCAAACCTACAATACGTTTTACGATTACATTACCTCAAAAGCCCGTGTACAGGGAGCCAGCATGCCCATGACAGGGGTACTCAACAATAACGTTTACAATCTCTCCAATTCCAATGTGCTTACGTTCACGAATTCCCGTTCATCGGATCATCGCATTGATGCGTTACTGGGAAATGAGTTTTATAATGTAAAAGCCAGGAGCACCGATCTGCAACTGAAAAATTTCCCGGTAGGTATCACCCCGGAAAAGGCTCTGAACCAGCAGAGCATCGGAACCATTGTGCCCACCTACCCGCAGTCCGGCAGTTACGAAAGCCATCTCGTTTCCTTTTTTACAAGGATCAACTACGCTTATAAAGATAAATTTCTGGCCAACTTCAGCTTGCGGGCAGATGGATCCTCAAAATTTGCACCCGGTCACCAATGGGGCTACTTCCCCGCCGGCGCGCTTGCCTGGCGGGTTTCAAAGGAAGCGTTCCTGGAGAACAGCACGGTCATTTCAGACCTGAAACTCCGCGTGAGCTACGGGGCCACCGGTAATAACCGGATCGACGACTATCTCTATATGAATATTTTCAGTCCTTCTGCAAAATATGCGCTCAATGAACAGGTGGTGCCGGCCTACAGGGTAGAAAATCTTCCCAACAAGAACCTGTCCTGGGAAACCACCGTATCGCGCAATATCGGCCTGGATCTTTCGCTCTTTAAAAACAGGCTGCAGCTAACGGCAGACATTTATAAGAACACGGTAAACAACCTGCTCATCGATGTGCCCATTGCTTCTACATCGGGCTATGTTACGCAACTGCAAAATGTGGGTAATATCTTTAACCGCGGTATCGAACTGCAATTGAGCGGCAGCCCCATACAAAAGCCCGATTTTACCTGGAATGCGGCCTTTAATATCGCCTTCAACCGGAACCGGATCGAACGCCTGGCCACGGGGCTGGACCACCAGTTCTACAATTCCGGTTTTGGCATATCCGGCCAGCCCGCAGATTACATTGTAAAAGTGGGGCAACCGCTGGGGACCATGTACGGCTATGTATCCGACGGTTTTTATACGGTGAACGATTTTAACTACAATGCAGCTTCCGGCGTATATACCCTGAAAGAAGGGGTTACCGACGTATCAGGCGTCATTGGCACGGCCCAGCCGGGATGGATGAAACTGAAAGACCTGGATGGCAACCACGTGATTGATGAAAATGATAAAACAGTTATTGGTAATGCCAATCCCAAATTTTCAGGAGGTATGAACCAGCGGTTTACGTACAAACAGTTTGACCTGGGTATATTCGTAAACTTTGTATATGGCAATAAGATCTATAATGCCAATAAGATCGAATTCACCAACGGCTACGGATCGCATACCAACTCCCTGGCCATTATGAAAGACCGCTGGCGCACGGTGGACGCTAACGGCAACGTAATTCAACAGGTTGTGACCGAAGCCGGCCAACAGATCGTAAAAGGCATTGCGCCCGACCAGCTGGCAGTCATCAACCAGAACGCTAAACTCTGGATCCCCATCAGCGGCGCCGGTGCATGGTATCCTACTTCATGGGCAATGGAGGACGGGTCCTTCCTCCGGATCAATAACATCACACTTGGCTATACCCTTCCGGAAACGGTGGTTCGCCGGATCAAGCTAAAAAGCCTGCGGATTTATACCACGGTCAACAACCTGGCTGTGCTTACGGGTTATTCCGGTTATGATCCGGAAGTAAATACCCGGCGGGCAACACCCGTTACACCGGGCGTAGACTACTCGGCCTACCCACGGAGTAAAGTTTATATTATTGGCGTAAATGTTTCACTGTAATACCCATTGATTATGACAAAACAACGATCTTTCATACTGTTCTTTGGTGCTGCAGTTCTGCTGCTTGCCTCCTGCAAAAAGTACCTGACGCTGGAACCGCAATCGGCTTTTGGTGAAAAATATATTTTCAGTACCGTGGTAAACGCCCGCAGTGCCGTTCTTGGTGCATACGACCAGCTGGCGGGGGATCAGGGATATGGTAGTCGGCTGAGCATGATGTATCCTTATGACAACGACGAGATGATTGGCGTTACCAATGCCTCTGCACCGGACAACAGCTCCCGCGATCTTTCGCGGTACAACCTTCAGCCCACCAACGCACAGTTGCTGCAACCATTCAACCAGCTTTATTCCGGCATCGAACGTGCAAATATCTGCATTAAAAACATTCCGGCTATGGAACTGTACCACACGGGAAGTGAAGCCGACAAAACGGAGCTCAGAAGATTGCATGGAGAAGCGCTGACCCTGCGGGCACAGTTTTACTTTGAGCTCATCCGTAACTGGGGCGATGTGCCGGCACCCTTTGCCCCCTCTATTGATCAGGCCGATCTTTTCCTTGGTAAAACAGACCGGGATATTATTTACGATACCCTGCTGGCCAATCTGAAACAGGCCGAGGACCTCGTGCCCTGGCGCAAGACTGTAGCCGCTGATGAACGCATTACCAAGGGAACCGTTAAAGCCCTGCGCGCGCGGCTGGCTTTGTTCCGGGGCGGTTATTCCCTGCGCCGGTCCGGAACCATGGAACGGAAGCCGGATTACCTCGATTACTATAAAATTGCACGGGATGAATGCTATGACCTCCTGCAGCGGAGAGACCAACATACGCTTAACCCCAGTTTTCAGTCGGTGTTTAAAGACGGTATCGATTCCTATAAAATTGATCCGTTCGGAGAAGTGCTGTTTGAAGTAGCCATGGCCCGCGAAGTAGACAGCAAGCTGGGCTATTATGATGGTCCGCGCTTTTATATCCCCGGCAATACGGCGCTGTTGGGCAATGGGTCCGTAAGAGTGATCCCCGTGTATTTTTACTCTTTTGATTCTACGGATACCCGGCGTGATGTAACCTGCGCACCTTATTACAACAACGCCGACAACTCAAAAACAGTACAAACCCTGGTCAATATGACCAGTGGAAAATTCCGTTCCGATTGGATCACGCCGGCATTAACATCGGCGATACAGGCCACCGGCATCAACTGGCCGATCCTGCGTTTCTCAGATGTGTTACTGATGTTTGCCGAAGCCGAAAACGAACTGAACAACGGTCCCACGGCCGATGCCATACAGGCATTTGAGGAGGTACGTAAAAGAGGATTCAAAGGGAACGAAGGCCGCATCGGCACCACTCCTTCCGATAAACAGGGCTTCTTTGATGCGCTGGTAAAAGAGCGTTCCTTTGAATTTGGAGGAGAGGGCATCCGCAAATATGACCTGATCCGCTGGAACCTGCTGGCCCAAAAAATAAGCGATGTACGTGATAACTACACCAAGCTGATGAACTTCCAGGCCCCTTATGACAAGATACCGCAGTATATGTATTACCTGCCGGGATCGCCGCAGGTGGTTTTTGCCAATTCATTATACCGGCCTGCGCCTTCCAGTGCAACCGGATACACCCGCGTTAACTGGACACGGTCCATCACCGCGGCCTGGGTTACCAACGTAGCACAGCTGTACAAACCCAACCACAGCGAGCTGTTGCCCATCCCGCAGTCGGTGATCGACGCAAATCCGAAGATCACGCAGGACTATGGGTATTGACCGGCAACGGAACCTTTTATTACTGTTATTTTCAATGAGGCCAGGTGCCTCATTTTTATTGCAGGTTATGGGTACGGCACACACGGATGCAAGGATCCGGCCAACCATACGCCGGTACCCACCGGTTACACAGATATTCACAGAAAATTTAAAACATCTGTGCAAATCTGTGAAATCCGTGAGAAAAAGAAACCGGCAGATCGTAAAGGAAGTATTGCTCACCGATACGCAGATGTTTTCAGAAAAATTAAAAACATCTGTACGGATCTGTGAAATCTGTGAGAAAAAAAGAAACCGGCAGATCGCAAAGCAAGTACCCTCAGATTGCCCGATGTTCTCAGAAAAATTAAAAACATCTGTGCAAATCTGTGAAATCTGTGAGAAAAAAGCAACCGGGAGGTATTGCGCTGCATGCAATAAATACCCGCTGCGCTCAAATCCGTTGTGCAACCGGTAACAGCAACAAAAAAAGCGCCCGATTTTTATTTCCGCCGATTAATACGCCTGATGTTTTAATTTTGCCACTGGTTTCTACTAAACGAAAGACGCATGAAAAAAATATCCTTCCTTTTCCTTGTTGTTCCGATCCTGTGCTTCAGTTGCAAGCATACCGATAAAAAAAGCGGTGCTGCTTCCGGCAGCGACTCCTTGGCCACAGCACCGGCTCCGGACAGCTACTACCGCCAGTTTGAAGGTTCCATCGGCGATCAGCCGGCAATCATGCATGTGGTTAAATTTGGAAACACATATGATGTGAACTATACGCTTAGTAACGACGGGCAAACCGTAGACCTGCTGTTTCAAAAGGACAGCCTGCTCAAAAACGACAGCTTATCTTTTATAGCATTTGCACCCCGCGCACTGCAGGATGACTCAGCCGGCACCGATGCTGCATTGCACCTGCTGATCCGGCCGGATGGGATCACCGGTTTTAAATTTGGCAGCAAACAGGAGCGGGTCCAGTTCCGTCCAAAGGAAGGGGGCAACACTTTTGTACCGGTTGGTTATGTAGATTCGATCCGGATCACCGGTTTTAAAAAGGATACGCCCACGGCCTTTACCAGCCTGGTACTGCTTAAACCGGAAAAAGCACCGGACACCTGGTTTACTGCGCTGCTGAAAAAAAATATCCTGGGGGCCCAAACACCGGATACGGCATCGCTGCAAACCGCGCTCACGCAGTTCGGAAGAAGCTTTATTGAAAACTTCCGCGACGATATCGATACGATGAAGGCTGCCGGCAATGAAGATGAAGCTCCTTTTTCAATGATGCATTATGATCAGCAGATCAGTTCAAACCTTATCTACAACAATAATGGCTATGCCGTTCTCAGCGTGGGCAATTATGCCTATACCGGCGGGGCACATGGAATGTACGGTCAAACCATGCTTTGCCTGGATATGCAACAGCAAAAAGAACTGGCCCTAAGCGACCTACTCCACATTGATTCTGCAACCCTCCAGCCCATTCTGGAGCATCATCTCCGGATACGGTATAAGATAGCGCCCAATAAACCGCTAACCGATATCCTTTTTGATGAACGGCTGGCCCTTACAGACAATTTCTATTTTACCCCCAAAGGCATCGGGTTTATTTACCAGCCTTACGAAGTAGCCGCCTATGCGTTTGGCCTGATTGATGTATGGGTTCCTTATACGGAACTCAAACCCTATCTGCAAACGGCGTTCACACAACGGATGGGTATCTAAAATTAGTTTTCTTTAACAAATGGTGAAGAACGCAGCAACTTATTTGATAGTATCTTAGCGCAAATGGTAAAACTGCTTACACTGTGTAGCTGTCTGCTGTTTGCGCTGAAGGTTTCTGCGCAGTCTGACAGTGCTGCTTACAAGCCTGCTTCCGGACAAACAGCCATCCATAAAATGAGCGATTATATTTCCGTGCGTAAAAAAAACGGCATCACCGTCCGGAACTTTTATGCCGGCATGGATATCCGCTTTTTGGGTACAGATGGCTTCTCGTATGAAGGCCCGATCGACGCCATTGCCCGCGATACGGTTTTTATTGCTTCTTATAAAACCACGCGGTACCAGAATATACTGGGCTATGTGGTTACCGATACATTGCGAAAAGACATTATTCCCTTTTATTACAAAGACATCAAAACCATTTATGTGCCCCGGAACCGGGGGCGTAAAACCGTATGGGTGCCGTTGGGTGGCTTAATGGCTATTGGTGGTTTTGGGTACGATGTATTAAATATCATCAACGGCCTCCGTGCCAACGAACCTGTTTTTAAGGGGAAGAACCTCGCGGGTCTGGGTATTGCCACCGCTACTTCAGTTGCAGGCATCTGGTTATTGAAAAAAACAACCAGTACAAAGAACCGGTACCGGATCGTATATGTGGATATGCAGTGATTATTTGAGTAGCCGCCTTTTTAGCTATCAGCCATCAGTTATCAGTTTTCAGTCTTTAGTTTTCAGTTATCAGTATTGCATGTCAAGTATGAAACATAATTCAACCTGGAACCTTAAACCTGGAACGGCGTTCAGCGTTCAGCGTTCAGCGTTCAGCGTTCAGCCTTTAGCCGTCCGCCATCAGTTTTCAGTCTTTAGTCTTCAGTTATCAGTATTGTATGTTAAGTATGAGACAGAATCTAACGTTAAACCGGAACCTGAAACCTGAAACGGCGTTGCGCCTTAGTTCTGGATCTTCCCAAAGAAATCGGCCGGCCGTAAACGGATACCGAAATTATAGGGCGTATGATCCAGGCCGCGCTTGTACATGCTCTTGAACGCATAGGAGCCATATAACGTAACCACGCCCAGCGTAAGATCTCCTACATAAGACAACTTCCAGGGATCGAGCTCAAAATTATCTTTCGCCTTCAGTTTCCCTTCGTCAGAGGTAATGGTCTTATTCCGGGCTGCATATAAGTACCCTACACTAACGCCTGCACTCAGCTCAAAGGGATATAAACGGTCCGGGGTAAAGTTAAAGTTCAGCATCAGCGGTATGGTAATATAATCAGCTGCCAGTTTATTCTTCCGGTAACTCCGGCCCGGTGTTTCATCCATTGAAACTACCGGAGGGTGTACCACATCTGTTGCCGGACGGGGATCAAACCGCACCGGGTTTTTAAACCGGTAATTATTCAGTTCAAGCCCCAGCCCGTACTTCAGGTTTAAAAAATGATGAATCAGATTATACCGCTGGGTAACGATCCACACATTTACATTCCTCGATTTGAAATACTTCGTAGTAAACCACTGCTCATTACTTCCGGGCGCATACGCCTGTGCTGCTCCATCCCCATAACCGGTACCATCCACAAAATTAGACATCCCGATATCTACCATTCCCCACTCGGTTGTTATATTCCTCAGGCCCTTTTTCGTGTTGATGCTTTTAAAAAATCCCTTCCTGGGTTCCCGTTCTACCGGCTTATTATCACGGATGATGGTTACTCCGTTTATTACAAGGGTATCCGGTGTATCCTGGGCTCCCGCAACGGCCGCCCACATGATCAAAAAAGTTAGCAGTAATGTTCGTTTCATCTTTATACAAATCAATGGCATTACAAATCAGTTTGCTGCAAAATCTGGTTTATTCAATAATAAAGATAGGAAAGAACTTGTTTATAAAATTATAAACCTACGCGCACGCCAACGGTATATGGCGTAAGGTCCAGACCCCGTTTAAACATACTCTTGGTGGCAAATGATCCGTACACGCCCAGGTAACCCAGGTTCACTTCGCCCACATAAGAGATCTTCCAGGGATTTAAACTGAAATCGTCTTTAAACTTATGTTTTCCTTCATCCGAATTGATGTATTTGTTGCGGGCCGAGTAAAGATACCCGGCACTGATACCGGCACTGAATCCAAATTCCCTGCTGGCTTTTATGCGTACATTTTTACGGTTCACTTCAACCACCTTACGGCTCTTCGTTGGGAACGATACATTCAACATCACCGGCAGCGTAAGATAATCTGCAGCAAGCTTACTTTTTTTGTAGGTACGTCCCGGTTCTTCATCCAGGTACACCACCGCAGGAATGGCAGCGTCCGTAGCCGGGCGGGGATTGAACCGTACCGGGTTCTTAAAGCGGTAGTTGTTCAGCTCTAATCCTAAAGAGTACTTCAGGTTCAGTACATGGCGCACCATATTGATCTTTTGCGACAGCAGCCAGATGTTCACATTCACAGATTTTCCGCTTCTCAGGTCCAGCCACGAATCGGTAGCGCCCGGTGCAAAAGCCTGTGTGGCCGCATCCGTATACACCGTATTATCTACAAAATTTGCAAACCCCAGGTCGATGCTGAACCAGCTGGTTGTTACATTTTTTACCCGGCTGGCTTTTACCCAGGGCTGCCCGTTGCCGGTAATGATTACAGAGTCCTTTTTTTTGCTGGTAATAACCTTTACATTAATTTCGGTTGTATCCGTTCCCTTCCTGTCCTGCGCCTGCAGGCAAACCGGTGCCATTAAAATTGTAAATACAATTAGTCGTATCGTTTTCATTTTTTTCTATTTTACGTTCACCGCAAAGCCTGCAATGGTCACCTGGCCCTCACCGTCTGTAAGTGCTCCCGATACCCGCTCCTCAATGCGTTGCGTTAACTTTTTGAATAAGGATTTTTTTTCTTTTGGTTGTTTTTCTTCGTTAGTGGCTACCGCCGGATGTACGGAAGGATCCTGTTTCAGTACAGCCGGCGGGGCAGTTTCTATATTGTTGATGGCGATGGCTGCATCCGGCCGGGGAGCTACGCCGGCATTGGGTAATACTGGTGTTGATGACCCGGTTGTTGACCTGGCCGGTGCTGTAACGGCAGCAATGGCTGCGGCTTTTCTTTGCTCTTTTTTACCAGCCCGGTGCTCCTGTTCCTGCCCGTTTGAAGTTTTATAAACAGCGATGGCGGTTTCCTTAACGGGCTGCGGCATTGTATCGGCAGCAGCACTGTCATCCGCAGGAATGCCGGCCGTATCGTTCCGGGGCAGGCTGTTCCGGACCGGAGACTGGCCTCTTTCTGCCAGGGGTGCTTTTTTATTCTGGTCCTGCAGCCACAAAGCAGTGCCCACCGCCATTACTACAAGGGCTGCCGCCGCGGCGATCCTCCATATTTTGAGCGATACCGGCTTCGTCCTCCGGTACAGGCGGGCCTTATCCGGAAATACAATGCTCAGATCCGGCTCAGCAATGGTTTGTTCAAACGCCTGCAACCGTTGTGCCAGTTCCGGAGACGGATGCTGCAGTGCTTCCGAAACGGCTGCCGGAACAGCTTCTTTATCCAGGTAGGACAGCAGGGCCTCATCGGTCATGGCAGTTGCGCCGAAAAACAATTTCGCTTTGCCGGGAAATACCGTTTCAGGATCCGCAACCTGCCGGGTCCGGAGCAATTCTTCCAACAGCGGCTGTGTTTCCGGGTGCTGTTGCAGAAACGCTTCCACTTCGGCCCGCTCATTCCCGCTTAGTTCATGATCCACATACAGGAGGAAATACGTTTCATAATTGGTCGGATTAATGTTTCCTTGCATGGTTATAATACGTTTTCAATTTTAACCAAATACTCTTTCAGCTGCAGGCGCGCCCGGTGCAGATAAACCCTTACCTGGCTGGCCGATAGTCCGGTAATACCCCCGATCTCTTCATAACTGTACCCTTCATAATCTTTCAGCAATACCAGCGACCGTTTGGTATCATCCAGGCGTTCCAGTGCCCGGTTCAATACTTCCTTCAGGTTCCGGCTTCCCTGCTCCGTATGCCGGTCGTATGCCCCCATCGAGTCGTCGTAGATCATCCGCTTATGTTTACGGATGTGATCGATCATTTTCCGGTAAGCGATGGTAAAAAGCAACGATTTTGATTTTTCAACATGCACCTCGTTCCGCTGCTCCCAAAGCGCCTGGAATGCAGATTGCACCACATCTTCCGCATTAGCGGCATGTTTCAGGTTTTTTACAATAAACCGGTACACATTGTCCGCATACATTGTTACACATTCATTATATTCCTTATCCGTCATAGATCCAGTAGCAGGGTTGTAGTTATATCTTTTTAAAACCGGTTTATAGGTAATACGGCCCAGAAAATGAAAAGTTACAGGGATTTCTCTTTTTTTTCAAATGCACGTCTTTTTAGTTCAGGATTTCAGCGGTCAGTCATCAGTTTCAGTTTTCAGTGATCAGTTTTCAGTTGTTTATCAAGCAGGAACGGAATCCAACCTGAAACCCTTCCCTGCGGGAATGTAAAATATCCAATATAAAATTTTAAATGTAAAAGTGAAAATACCGTTACTGCTCAATGATCTTCCCGCTGATTGACACCTATATCGATTGAGCATCCTACGTCAAGCAGGAACGGAATCCAACCTGAAACATTGAACGTTAAACCTGAAACTCTTCCCTGCGGGAATGCAAAATATCCAATATGAAATTTTAAATGTAAAAGTGATGATGCCGTTGCTGTTTCCGGGCCTTTCTTTTGGAGGAAAATAAATATCCTGGCTTCAGAACGAGAACCATCATCAAGCATCAAACGCCCCTAACCTGAAACTTTAAACGTCAAACCTTAAACCCTTCCCTGCGGGAATGCAAAATATCCAATATGAAATTTTAAATGTAAAAGTGATGATGCTGTTACTGCTCAATGATCTCCCTGCTGATTGACACCTATACCGCGGAACCGGAAATTGAGCATCCTCGTCAAGCAGGAATGGAATCCAACCTGAAACCTTGAACGTTGAACCTGAAACTAGAAACCGTCCCTCCGGGCCTATCGCAGCACCATCTGGCGGTCCGCATCCAGCCGGATGAGGATAAACAGCAGAATGGTAAAGGTAAGCAGCGAGGTACCGCCGTAGCTGATAAGCGGCAGGGGAATACCGATTACAGGAGCCAGCCCGATGGTCATGGCAACATTTACGGCAATATGAAAGAAGAACACCGAGGCCACACCATAGGCGTAACAGCGGCTGAACGTGCTTCGCTGCCGCTCCGCGATCCGTATGACCCGGAACAGCAGCAATATATAAAGTCCCAACAGGGTAACACTGCCCACAAATCCAAATCCCTCCCCAATCGTATCAAAAATAAAATCCGTACGCTGCTCCGGCACAAAGCCATAACGGGTTTGTGTGCCGCTCAGCAACCCCTTCCCTGTCAATCCTCCGCTTCCTACAGCAATTTTAGACTGCTTTACGTTATAATCAGCCGTATTGTTCTGCTTCCCGGTCTTTGCATCAATTTCGCCCATATTGCCCTTCAGGTATTCCTGCGGAATTTCCTTACCGATCGTGCTGTAGATCCGTTCTACCTGGTGCTTTCCCAATACATGTTCAAAAAGAAAGGGCACACCGAAACGCTGGATGCCGACGCATAAGGCCCATACAAGAACAATCTTGATGAGCAAAGTTTTATCGCGCTTGATCTGGCGCAGACTGAATAATACAACAACACCGGCAATTAACGTAAGAATGATGGCCAGTACATTTTTATCAAGCAGTAAGGTGGCTACCACCAGGGCTGCTATGGCAAAACCGATCACCAGCACCATCGCTGGCAATCCCTCGCGGTACATTACAAAAAAGAACGAACAAAATACAAGGGCCAAACCGGTTTCCTTCTGAAAAATGGTTAATATGGCAGGAGCCATCACAATGGCTGTTGCTATAAGCTGGGACCGGGTTTTGGTAAAGTCCAGCTCCGGATCCGAAAGATATTTGGCCAGCGCCAGTGCTACCGTTACTTTACAGAACTCTGCCGGCTGAAACTGAAATGCCCCCAGGCGGATAATGGATTCGGTTCCCTTTACGGAAGAGTGGAATGGAAATACCAGCAGCAGCAGCAACATGCCACCTGCATACCAGAGATTGGCCGTAGCCGGAAAAAACTTACTATCCGTTAAAAGAATAAACAATCCCAGCAACAGCGAAACGCCGGCAAAATAAAACTGCCGGCTGTAGTCTGTTTTAAAACCCAGGAAACTCTGCACCACCGGTTCGCCTTCCGTATACGTTACCCCAAAAATGGCCATCAGCCCAATGGATACCAGCAACAGGTATACAATTACAAGTATATAGTCAACCCCTTTGGATATTTCGGCTTTTTTCTGGCTCATATAATTTCTTCGGAAACGGTAACGGGTCTGCGGTATTTTCTATCTTCTGTTAAAAAGGCGATCAACGCCGGAGTTTTCTTCTGCGCTGGCTTTTGAGCCGGCTTTGGTTGGGCTCCGGCAGGCACTGTGTCCTTTTTCGGTGCGGCCTTCAGCCCTCCCCTCAGGTACCGCCGCAGCTGGGTACTATCTTTCCGGATCTTGGCCCACTGCTCGGCCCTGGTAGAATCAGTTATATACTGTAGGCGGTCGTAGTACGACGGCATCAGGTTGGCGTTGGAAATCCGCTCCAGGTCTGCCTTGCTTTTATTGGTCAAACTGTCCAGCAAATATTTTTCCATCAGGATACGGGCAATAGGCCCCGCCCAGGTAGCACCATACCCCGCATTTTCCACGGCTACAGCAATGGCAATTTTAGGATTATCCTTAGGAGCAAAACACACAAACATGGAGTTGTCTTTCAGTTTGATCCTTCTCCGGTCGAGGATGGTATAGTTTTCCGCCGTACCGGTTTTTGCACATACATCAATACCGGGGATCATGGCTACCCGCGCTGTTCCGCGCGTTACCACATCATTCATCCCGTTGATAATAGCGTTATAGGCAGTGTCCGAAATATGTGTCAGCACCTCATGTTTTTCCCGGTATCTTGCCAGGAAGGGTGCATCCGCAGCCGTTTCACCATCGATGCTGTCTACAAAGTGAGGGGTATAATAATACCCTTTATTTGCAATGATGCACATGGCGTTGGCCAGCTGGAGGGGTGTAGCCAGCATTTTATCCTGTCCAATGCCCAGGGTAAGATTGGTACACGAGTTCCAGGAACCTCTGTATTCTTTATCATATACCGCTACCGTTGGAATATTTCCCTTGTCTTCGCTGGGCAGGTCTACCCCCAGGCGCACGCCCAGGCCAAACTTATGCATATAGTCTTCCCAGCCTTCATACCCCTTGCGCATATTGCCAACCCTGGGATTATCTACCGCCATCCGGTACACCTGTACAAAATACGAGTTACAGGAATTGGCAATAGCCAGGCGCAGGTTTGCAGCATGGCCGCCGCCGGAGTGTGTACAAGCCGGCTTGCCTGCACCGCAGCCATAGTACCGGCCCGGGCAAGGATAACCATAAGACGGGGTGATTACGCCCTCATCCAATGCAACCAGTCCTCCCAGTGGTTTAAAGGTTGAACCGGGAGGATACCGTCCTTTAATGCCCCGGTTTAATAAGGGAGCGCGCACATTCAACACCATTTTGGCATAGTTGGCATTTTTCTCAGGACCGGTAAGGTCATTGGGGTTAAAGACCGGCCCCGAAGCCATGGCCAGGATACCGCCGGTTTTGGGGTCCAGTGCTACTACAGAGCCTACCTTATTGGTCAGTAATTTTTCCGCCAGTACCTGCAGATCTACGTCCAGGTGGGTTTTCAGCCCCCGGCCGGCAACCGCGGTGGTATCGAATTCGCCATTTTCATAATGACCCACCAGCCGGTTTTTATTGTCCTTGATCATATACTGTACCCCCCGCTGGCCCATCAGTACTTTTTCATATGCATATTCCAGGCCGTTCTTACCCACATAATCGCCCATACGGTAAAAATTACCGGAGCGCTCAATGTCCTTTCCATCCACCTCGCTGATATACCCGAGAATATGGGCACCTACATTATACGGATACGTGCGCACGGGGCGTTGCTGCAGCACAAAACCCGGAAAACGCCAGCTGTTCTCTTCAAACCGGGCCTGCATTTCGGGCGTCAGCAGCGAATGAAAAATCGACGGCCGCACTCTTGAGTTTTTAACAATAGCATTTACGATCCGTGCACGAAACTCGGCGGTATCAATCTGCATCAGGTTACAAAATGCAGCCGTATCAAGGTTTCGGACCTCCGCCGGTGTTACCATCAGGTCGAACATTATGGTATTATTCAGCACGGCTTTTCCATTGCGATCGAAAATGATCCCTCTTTCGGGATAAACGATTTTTTGAAATACAGCGTTGTTCTTCGCCAGTTCCAGGTACTTATTACTTACCAGTTGCAGGTTGGCCAGCTGCGCAATAATGACGATAAATACGGATAGAAAAATGATCCGTATAATATAACTTCTCGACTTATTGAACACCGACATACTTAACTGCTGGAAACTTTTATAAGAAAAGTCAAAAATAGTGCAAAACTGTTTACGATTCCTGTTATCCGTGATCAGTTTTTAGTTCCGGGCAGCAAGTTGAGGACCCGCTGAAACCGGCAGAGGGGCCGTTCCCGGTTTCAAGTTTCGGGTTAGATCCCATTTTACACTTGATGTGGCGGGGCAGATCTATATTCCCTTACGTAATCAACTGAAAACTGATTGCTGATAACTGGTGGAAAATTTTACGAACATACAAAACGATCTACTGCCTGTTGGAAAAAATCGCAGAAAACCATTGATCATTGACTATTCACCATTGCCTCATTCCCACATTTCCACATTCTCAAATTTTCAAATTACCCTACGCCGTATTGGTACGGTACCGTTGTTTGCGGAAGAAGAGCAGTTCGGTAATAAAGATCAGCAGCATACTAATGGCGGTGGTGGTAAGCACTTTCATCAGGAAATTGATAAAGGCTCCAAAGGACAACCATTCTAAAAACAGCAGGTAAAAATTATGTGCAAATGACAGCAGCAGCGCGTAAAGACTATAAGCGCTCCACCCCATGGCCCGGGGCGAAGGTTCCTGGTAGGTATACCCCACGGCATCCTTGGGTGAAAGCAGGTGAAGGATAAACGGCCGCAAAAAGGCTACCAACACACAGGCTGCGGCATGCAACCCCGGTGTCATGGTGAAATAATCAACGGTCATGCCCAGTAAAAAGCCCAGCAGCAACAGCCAGCCGCGTTTTATGGAAAACGGCAGCCAGAGCAGGTACAAAAAGTACATATAGGGTGTAATGAGTTCATGCAGGTGCGGCATGATGTCAAACACATATACCTGTACAAACACGAACAGGGAAAAACGGATGATATTTTTTACAAGATCGCTCACTTATTTCCAGATTTTGCTTCAACCTTCCGGCCGGTTTCCGCACTCAGCTGCTGCAGCGCGGCATAGTTCAGGTTTTCTACTACAAATACCTGTTGCAGGGTTCCAAAATTGGCCGTAGGTTTTATTTTCAGGATGAGAAAATTGGTAGCCTCATCTTTTAATATCCTGGCCACCGTACCCACCATTTTTCCCGGAGGAAAGCTTAATGAATAGTTGCCGGTGAGGATGGTATCTCCGATGCGGACAGAATCGGTTTTCGAAATACCGTTCAGCGTAAGCTCTGTGGGCGTTCGGCCATCCCAGGAAATGATACCGGAGTTCCCGGTCTTTTTAAGCTGCACGCTGAGCTTGTTCATCACATGCAGCAGCGTCATTACCTCGCTAAAATCCTTTCCCGCGTTTACCACTTTTCCTACCAGCCCCCCGTTGGAGCTAAAAACCCCCATGTCGCTTTCCACACCGGAGCTGGTGCCCCGGTTGATCTGCAGGTAGTTTTTATCACTGTTTACCGTGGCGTACAGCACCTGGGCGGTTCGCCAAACATAGCGCCGTGCCTTGCCGGTCGTATCTACCGATGCCGTGTCGTGTACCAGGATGGCGTTGGTGTCGATCTGCACGAAATTCTCCTTCATGAGGTTCATGAGCGAGTCATTCAGCTGGTGTACCCGCTTATTTTCCGCCTTCATGCGGAAAAAATCTTCCAGCGCATTGTATTTGGAATTGAAATAACTGGTGATTTTTCCTGCGGTTTCCATGCCCTTTACCCGATGTAAACGATTGTACGTAAAAAGGTTATACAAGCAGATCCCCTGTAGGATAAGAAAACCTATGAAAACCGAGAATCGCCTGATGAACAAAAATATATTACGCACCGGGTGTTAAATTAAACGCCTGTGTTGCCAGGCCCGAACAAAACGGTTAAAGAATTAACGCATTACAAAAGGATAACGGTCGTAGTTTTTCAACGCAATTCCGGTTCCTCGTACCACACTTTTCAGCGGATCATCTGCAATATGAACCGGCAGTTTGATTTTTTGGCTGAGCCGTTTATCAAGCCCCCGCAGTAAAGCCCCGCCACCGGTGAGGTACAGCCCTCTCCGGTAAATATCACCTGCCAGCTCCGGCGGTGTTTGTTCCAGGGCCTTCAGGATGGCTTCTTCTATTTTAAAAATGCTTTTATCCAGGGCTTCGGCAATTTCCTGGAAACTTACCATGATCTGTTTCGGAATCCCCGTAACCAGGTCGCGCCCGTTTACCGGGATATCATCCGGTGGATTTTCCAGGTCCTTCATGGCCGCTCCCACCTGTATTTTGATCTGTTCTGCAGTACGTTCCCCAATCAGCAGGCTATGGTAACGGCGGAGTGCCTCCATGATATCTGCGGTAAATTCGTCGCCCGCAATACGGATGCTCTGATCGCATACGATACCCGCCAGGGCAATCACCGTAATGCCGGTGGTACCCCCACCGATATCGATGATCATATTACCTACCGGCTCTTCCACATCGATACCAATACCCAATGCGGCAGCCATCGGCTCATGAATGAGGTATACTTCTTTTGCCCCCGCCTGCTCGGCACTGTCTCTTACGGCACGTTTTTCTACTTCAGTAATGGAGGAAGGAATGCAGATCATCATCCGCCAGCTGGGCGGAAACAGGGGTTTTTTTGGATAAACCAGTTTTATCAGCTCCCGGATCATCAATTCCGCGGCGTTAAAATCCGCGATCACCCCATCTTTCAGGGGCCGCACGGTACGGATGCTTTCATGCGTTTTTTCATGCATCATCAATGCACGCTTTCCAACGGCCAGCACCTCTTTGGGATTATTGCGGTTCAGCGCAACAATACTTGGCTCATTTACAGCCACTTCGTCGTTATGTATAATGAGGGTATTTGCGGTACCCAAATCCATTGCTATTTCTTGCGTAAACCAGTTGAAGAGTCCCATTCCTTAAATAAATAAATTTCTTGTGTTTTCGTGAGGAGCAAAGGTGAAGTAAATAATCCAAACTAACAAAGCAAAACTCCAAGTACAGCAAGGATTTTTAAGCTTATCGATTCATTAACAAAAAGCCCTTCAGACCCGGGTCTGCAAATTGCTCCGGCAGACGATGTAATTTCTTCAAATATAAATCAATCTGCCCTAAAACTTATGCAAGATTCTTTAGCAGAAACATTACTTTTGTAACCTCAAAAACAAATTATGGCGTTAAAGGATATTCAATCTACAGGAAAAAAAGATACCCGCAGCGGTTTTGGCGACGGTATTTTGGAAGCAGCCCGCAAAAACGATAAAATTGTGGCGCTGACGGCTGACCTGCTTGGCTCGATGAAGCTGAACCAATTTATTAAGGAGTTTCCTGACCGTTTTGTACAATGCGGTATCGGGGAAGCCAATATGATGGGCGTGGCAGCTGGTTTAACCATCGGCGGACATATTCCTTTTACGACCACTTTTGCCAACTTCAGTACCGGCCGCGTATATGACCAGATCCGCCAGTCGATCGCCTACAGCGGTAAAAACGTAAAGATCTGTGCTTCCCACGCCGGCGTTACGTTGGGTGAAGATGGAGCTACCCACCAGATCCTGGAAGATATCGGGATGATGAAAATGCTACCGGGCATGTCGGTAGTAGTACCCTGCGACTATGCACAAACCAAGGCAGCCACTATGGCGATTGCTGAAATTGACGGACCGGTTTACCTGCGTTTCGGACGCCCGTCCTGGCCGATCTTTACCAACGAATCTGACTTTGTTTTTGGAAAAGCTCAACAGCTTTCTGAAGGAACGGATGTCAGCATTTTTGCCTGCGGGCACCTGGTATGGAATGCGATCCAGGCAGGTATCATCCTCGAAGAAAAAGGCATCAGCGTGGAAGTGATCAATATTCACACCATCAAGCCGCTGGACGAAGCAGCCGTGATCACCTCCATTCAAAAAACCAAATGCGCGGTTACCGCAGAAGAACATAATGTCATTGGCGGTATGGGAGATATGATCGCCCAGTGCGCCGCCCGCAACTTCCCCATTCCGATCGAATACGTAGGTACCCAGGATACGTTTGGTGAAAGCGGTACACCCGACCAGCTGTTAAAGAAGTACCACCTGGATGTGCCGGATATTGTGGCGGCAGCAGAAAAAGTGATCGCAAGAAAGAACGGTTGATTTTATTAAACATATTTAGAAAAGAGCTGTCAGTCATTGGCAGCTCTTTTTTTATAGCATCATTTAGACGTCAGATATCAGTTTTCAGTTATCAGACAATAGCGTCCGGGATCCGGGAGCGGGTTTAAATTATTAAGTATTAAAATAATCTAACCAGGAACCCTTCCCCTTCCGGGGAATGAAAAATAACCAATGAGAAATATTAAATGTAAAAGTGAAGATGCCGTTCCTGATCGATAATCGCATTTCTGTAAAAGATTATAAGATCATGGAATTGAGCATCTCACATCCAACAGAAACGAAAACCCAACGTGAAACCTTGAACCTTAAACCTGAAACCGTTAAACTTTTCCCTATCTTACCGGTCAAAGAATACCAGACGTCTGAATGGAACAGTTTCAAAGTGATGAGTCGTTGCTGGCACTTTTTCGCAATCCCAACACGAAAGAGCAGGCATTTACCGCTATCGTAAATAAATATAAAGAGCGGCTTTACTGGCATATACGGCGTATGGTGATCATACACGAGGATGCGGATGACGTGCTGCAGAATGTATTTATAAAAGCCTGGAAGGGCCTCGATCGCTTTCGGGAGGAAAGCGGGCTCTATACCTGGCTGTACCGGATCAGCACCAATGAAAGCATTACGCACCTGCAAAATCAAAAGAAGAAAAAGGCGATCGTTGCTTTTGGAAATGAACAGGACCTGACGGAACAGATCCGCGCTGATCCGCATTTTGATCCCAATAAAATAGAATGGAAATTACAGCTGGCCATTCAGCAGTTACCGGAACAGCAGCGGCTGATTTTCAACCTCCGGTATTTTGATGAAATGCCTTACCAGAAAATGAGTACGATACTGGGCGTTACGGAGGGCGCTTTGAAAGCCAGCTATCATCACGCAGCAAAAAAAGTTGAAAATTATTTACGGAACAGTTAAACAAAACAGGAAAATTTCCGTCTTAAAATTAAGAGAAATGAAACAGGATGCCTCATACGATATCTTGAACGGGATCCGGGAAGCACAGCAACAGAACCCCGCATTTACCCTTCCTGACGGCTATTTTGAATCCTTTACAAACCGGCTGATGGAAACGGTGCGGGCACAGGAAAAGGATACCGGTGCGCTGGATGCAGCACTGGATACCGCGTCCCGGGAAATGCCTTACAGTATTCCGCGGGACTATTTTGCCCGCTTCCGGGTGAACAAGGGCGAGCGGGTGATTCCCTTTAAAAAGGGCCTCACCATTGCTGCCAGCTTTATCCTGCTGGCAACTACCTCCATCTTCCTGTTTACCCAAAAATTGCAGACTACCGCTACCTCCCAGGCCTCCGTTACCGCTACTGTAAAGCAACTGACCGATGAGCAACTGGAACGCTTTATTCAACCGGACGAAGCGCTTTTGCGGGATCAGCCGGTGCCCGCACAGGCAGCCGGTACTCCAAAAGCGAACATTACCACCCTGTTTAAAAATGTTCCCGATGCAGAACTTTCCAGTTTTTTAAAAGAAACTGCAGAAGGAAATGAAGATATATTCTTAAACTGATGAAACGGATTCTTATTCTCCTGTTGACCCTGACCACACTTCAGGGACCGGCGCAAACCCAGCCCGCTCCAAAACCCAACCGCGTACACGATGTATTCCTGGACTACCTTACGGAAAAATTCAGCCTGACGCCTGCAGAAAAAAAACAGCTGCGGCCCATCGTGATCCAGTACCTGGCCGATTCAAAAAAGATCAGCAAAACAGAGCAGGACCCCCTGCTTCGTGAACAGGAACGCATTGCATTGAAGATCAGTTACCGTAAACGTTTTACACCGGTTATCGGGGAGCCCCGGGCCACCCGCTTTTTTTCTGAGGAACAGGTATTTCGCAAAAAGATCCGCGAAGAGCTGAGCAAAAGAAATGTTAAAGAAAACTAAAAATTAACTAAAACCAATGTTTAAACAATTATTTATATACAAATATTTGTTTTGTAACAAAGCTGTATATATATTTGCATTGGTGTTTTTCATAGGTTAGCAACGGCCAGCTCTTTTTAGGGCAGGCCTTTTTTTATGGCCTGTATTCAGGATTCGTTTTCAGGATTTGCTACCGGCCGGCGGGTATCATGGTAAAACAAAAACTGCCACCCCTCCTGCCGCCCCTGTTCCCACCATTGGGTACGCAATTCCATCGCCTTTTTACCATCGTAATCATATTTTGCTGCAAACCGGTGCTTCATCTGCTGGTACTGCGGTGCATCGTCTGCCCCAAAAAATAAGCGCTCATTTCCTTCATCAATCCAAAATACCTGGTGGTAGCGCGAGTGGGCACCGGTTACCCGGTAGCGGATATAATCATCAATAATGCCCTCATCGGCTTTAAGCAACACCACATTGCCCGCCAGTACCGGCTCAAATTTAGCGGTATCATAAGACGCCCCTGCATGCTCCTGTGCAAACTGTACCTCCCGCTCCTGGATATAGTAAACCGCATTCTCAAAAGTAGGCTTACCTGTAGCAGGGTTCACCATTCCCCCGGTATGGTCTTTATGCAAATGACTCATCAATACTTTTGTAACATCGCCCGTCTGAATCCCATGCTCCGCAAGATGCGTTACGATCTGCATCTGGTTTCCGGAATGATGCGGCATGCCCAGCCCTGTATCCAGCAACAGGATATCTTTTGAGGTGATGATCAAAAACGGTTGTATTTCTACCAGCAGGCTTCCATGCGTGCGGGTGCTCATTTCGTCTTCCGACAACCGGAAGGGGATAAATTTTTTTGTGGCATCAACGGTGAAGCTTCCTTCTGATAACGGGATTATTTTCATATTTAAAATTTCTGGCTGCTAAATTAGAACAAATAAACCCGCTGTGCAACCTGTACGGATTGAAACCCGTTCTCCGCTGGTTATTCAGGCGTAGCCGCGTTAAAGATCAGTGGCATCCATGTCTGAAACGTGGAAGCGGCAACACCGTTTCCGGCGGAAGCATAATCACAAAAAGTAGCCGCAACCGGCGGATCCTTTTGTTCCTTATAATTTTCTGCCTGAACCATTGCCTCAAACTGCACCCAGCTGTCATCGGCTTTAATTGCTATCTTTTTAAGATCGATGAACGGTTCGTTTTCTTTTAACGGTGTCATTACCGCTCCCAGGTTAGTACCTGCAAAACGCGTATCCCTCGATAACACAAGGGGGCCGGTAAGTATTGCAAAATACCGGTGCCGGTCGCCCATTACTTTTACCCGGCCGCGCATATCCAGTTCGAGGTAGATCGTATCACCAGTGTTCCATGTTCGTTCCAGGTTTACATACACACCCGGTACTACATCCTTATAAAGCACATCGTTTACCTTCAGTACCGTTTGCCTGCTCCATTCCGGTATGCGTACCTGCAGCACCATGTCTTCGGGCATATGCATCTCCAGCCGGATGGCAATGGTACCGGACGCCGGGTAGTTGGTGGTCTGCACCAGTTTTACCGGTTTACCTGCGGGAGATTTTAACGCCGTTGTTCCTTCTGCAAAAAAATTAACAGCAATACCATTCCTGCTGCGCATTGCCACAAGACCCGGAATGGCAAATAAGCCTCTTGGCCCATTGGCGCTGCAGCAGTTCAGATCCATGCCGCACTGGCCGCTGCCCGGCAGCCGTTCACCATTCAGGGGCGTATATTTTGCCCAGGTAGAACCGTCGCTTTTCAACGCAGCCATTAATGCGTTGCAATACGTGGTTTCGATGGCATGCGCATAGATTGCATCACCGGTTAATTTTAATAAGGCTATGCAAAGCTGCATCCAGGTTACCGTTACGCAGGTTTCCTGGTAATGGAATACCGGCGTGGTTTGTAGCTCCCTGCCGCCAAACCACATTTCTGCCGAGGCGCCGGAACCGGCAATATTGATCTCTGTATCCTGTATGTTTTTCCAAACGCGTAACACGGCCTGCTTATATGTTTCGTTACCCGTCAGGCGATACAACGCAAGGAGCCCTTCATAACAGGACATCATTTCATATGCCTTTTGCCCCTGTTCCGGGCTGTACCATTCCCTGGGCCGTGGAAAACGTTCAGCTACATTTACAGCAGCCTTACCGATCAGTTGCGGACCTCCGGATGTTTCCCATTGCTTTACGATCGTTTCTGCAAAGTTGAGGTATTTCCTGTTTCCCGTTGCCACGCTTAACCGTACCACCGGCAACAATACGGAAGAAGCGGCCATACCCCTGTAATTGCCCTTGCTGACAATGCTTCCGCCCTGCCTGTTGATTTCACTGATCAGGTAATCGGCCAGCTTTACCGCTGCGTGGAGGCTTTTTTTATCGCCTGTAAGATCATGATAATCCAGCAAACCCAGCAGGCAGTATTTCATCCCCCAGATATCCCATTGAGTTAACCGGCTTTGTGCGTTGTAATTTCCAATATACCCGTCTGGTGTTTGAGTGGCAATGAGGCCGGTTACCGCTGCATCTATTTTTGCTTTTAAACGCGGATCGGGTTTATATTGATACGCCAGTATGGACGCCATCATGCATTTGCCCCAAAACTCCGACTGCCAGCGATGCGTTTCCGTCCGATGACGGAAAGGTTCAATAAGGTGCTCAAAATTTTTTGTGAGGATATCCTTTTTAAAACACTGGTCCAGCCGGTTGCCGATATATCCCTGCAACCGTGCTGTGTCTTCCGTTTCAAACCGGTTGGCAATAAGGTAGCCCCCTTTACTGCCCGCCAGCGGGGCAAACAAACCAGGTGCCAGTACGCTTGCTGCTGCGGTAATACCCGTTTGCTTTACAAAGGTTCTCCTTGAAAGCAGGCGCAACGGGATCGTTTCTTTTTTACTCATCCGTTTTATTTTTCTACCTGAATGCTCACCGGCCCCAACAGCCCGTTATTTGTTAATGCTGCCGTTGGAGCAGGGCCGCTGATCGTCCATGTTTTCCGCTTGTCTTCCGGCTGGCCGGCATCATATACCAACCGGTTAAACCAGGTACTGGTCACTTCAATCTTCAAGGTATTTGCCCCGGGCCGGATGGCCTTTGTAATATTCAGTTTATAGGGCTTCGTCCACAATGCAGGAAAATGTACGCCATTTAACGATACCGAAGCAATCATGTTCACCTGCCCCAGGTCCATCACATAATTGGCTTTCCGTTGAATGGTGTCCATCCGGAAAGCTGTGGTATAAACGGCGGTACCCGAAAAAGCTTTTCCTTCGCCGGAAAGCTCCAGCTCCGGCCAGGGTTTTAGTTCCGCTACATCAACAGCGGCGGATGCGCCCCAGCCTTCGGGAAAATGAATCGTCCAGGGTTTTGTAAATGCGATGGATGTAAGTGGCTGTAGTGCGGGGAATTTGTTTTCCTTGAGTGCTTCTTTGTGATTAAACACTACAAAACCGGCACCGGCCTCGGGCAGGTCTAATGTAACAACCGTACGATTGCCCTGCCTTTTTGCTGCCAGCGGCAAAACCTTGCCTGAAACAGGATCCCATAACGCAACATTCCCTGTGTTACGGAAACTGAGGGTACCGGCAAACGTTCCGCCCCTGGGTGCACATACAAAATACCAGTCGGCATCTTCTGCACGGCGGTGTAACCACTGTACCGGCCCGCCGGAAACATCGGGCGCAATCTGCAGTTGCTGCAGCGCATCCGATAGGCTCATGCCCGAAACAAGTTGTCCTTTGCCTATTTTGCGGATACCGCGTTTAATTGCGGCGCCCCAGATGGAGGTTACAATCGTATTCAGCTGTTCCTGCGCCGCGCTTCCACCGCTAAGGGTGGCAATACCGGAAGGCGCATCTCCAACCACAGTAGCACCTGCCTTCATGAGTGCAGCAATTTTTTCTGCTGTTTTTGGCAGCATCCGGATGCTGGCCGGTAACCACAACACCCGGTACCGGATCCCTTCGGGTGTGGTAATATAACCATCCTTTACGCTTAGCCGGCTCCATAACACATCCGTATTGCAATAGTCATATTTAAACCCTTCGGGGAACGGCGCGTTCTGATCCGGTTTGTGATCCACCTCATCCCCAAGGTACCAGAGCACATCCGACACGGGCGCTCCTCTTTCCAGCAAATAATTGCAACGGGCAAAGTATTGTGTAAATGCCGGCATCGCCTCCCACCAGGTTTGTCCCCTTAAAAACGGGGTACCGATCCCTGCACCAAAAGAAGTACCGGGTTTCAGAAAGTTTGTTTGCGGATTGTGGGTATAGGTATGAAACACCAGGTGAGTGATCCCTTCGATCATATTCACATTCGCTACTTCCTTCAGCATCTGCCATTGTTCGTTCCAGGTAAGTGCAAAAGAGGTAAACGCCTCTGCTGACACACGGGATTTGCCATACAACCGAGCCGCAGAAACGGTAGGCTTCACCGGTTTAAAATTGAGCGATCCCACATAACCATCTGTAAACGGCTGCCAGAACTCGCACATGGGTACATCGGCATACTTGTAATATTCCATGATATCGGCGGGAAATACATCTCCGGCCGCCGTTTCATACGTAATGGATAAGTTACGGGCTTTTGCCAGCTTCGACATTTCCCCGTAAAACCGGTGGGTAAACAAATCACTGATGGTAGCCCGCCAGTCACGGAGAAAACGGAACGTGGTTGCTTCATCCTTTATTACATAGCCAAAAACAGCCGGCAGCCATTTGCGGAGCGCGTAGGAAGTAACCCGCTCAAACTCCGGCTCCATATCTTCCGTCCAGGTTTGCGTTTCACATTCCCAGCTGTCTAAAAGCATACCGTTCAATAATCCGTTTACAGGACCGTTGCCGCCTGCAAGCCGGCCGATGTACCCCTGGAAATGGGCCTGTGCTCCTTTCACCGATAGTTTATTGCATTCCCAGCCCGTGCCTGCCGGCGGGGCCGGACCGTTTTTACGGCCGGTATTTACATGCCCGATGCGCAGGATCGTCCAGTTGCCCGCCGGTGCGTTCCAGTTCAGTGCTCCGTTGCGATCCATAAGTGCCGTGAGGTCCTGTATCTGATCCGGGTTTACATAGGTATCCGGTGGCCGGGAATAAGCATCCCCCGATCGTTCAATTGTCCGTAAGGTCCACCCTGCCTCCGATTCCCAGTTATTTTTCCGGGCGGCGGTAAACAGTTTTATAAACCCCAGCCGCATATCATGTTGGTTCACGATCTCAAAGCGGTATTTTTTCGCCCCCTGTGTTTCCCGGCAGGCCAGCGTCATGGGCGATTGATCCTGCCAGTTGCTCTGGGGCAGCACGGCGTTCAGGATCTCTTTTGTCTGGCCGTTTTCAAAAACGGCAAATCCCCTGATGGTAACGCCGGGCTCGTAACACCAGGCATGATTAAAACTATTGATGCTGGGAAGGGTAACGGAGCGGATGGTAATGCTGGTATTAAAACCGACCGTTATCCTGTAAGGTTCGGATGAGCTGGCAGGGGCCAGCTGAACGGGTTTATTTCCTTTTCCTGAAAAAAGATCCTTCCATAATACATTGGAATTTCCTGTTACCGATGCCGGCACCAGCGGATCGCCGGTGTCATCCTTCGGTGTGGGAAACGCCAGTACTGCCACCTCCCGGTAGTCGCGCCAGGGTTCATTAACCCCGTCTGGTTTTGCTAACGTGATCTTTTCAGCCGTCCCTGTTCCCTGCACATCCTGTCGCTTCCACACTAGGTGACGCATCGCGTTCTCCGACGTAATCCACGGCCCGCCGGCCATGGCCCAGCCGGGACAGTTCTGCAACGTAAACCGGAGACCCAGCCGTTTACATTCCTTGGCGGTAAAGTTTAAGGCATCTTCCCAGGCGGGACTCAGGCAGATGATCTCCGGATCAACGCGCGGCCACTTACCTCCAAACTGACCATGAAAAAGCTGGATGCCGGAAATACCTGCTTCAGCAATTGCTTCAAGATCAGCAGTGATCCCTTCCTTTGAAATATTTCCTCCGATAAAATGAAACCAGGTCTCCGGGTAATCGCTTTGTGATGGCGCCTGGAATACCGCCCGGTCACGGGCACCGAAACGGCCATTGAGTTCCTGTAACCGCGGTGCAACAACAGCTACCTGCGCGGTTGCCGGCAAGGCATTTGCAATCATCCATACGTTAAAAAGCCATCTTCTTATTAACCGCTGCATCGTTTAAAATATATTGTTAGGGCGTTAAGCAGGGCTGCTATTAAATATAAGCCGGGTTTTTAACAGAACCATCCTGTACTATCCTGAAAATAATTTTACATAACTTTTCCGGCTATTTTGCAGATCCATTCCTATTTTGTTCTGATAATATTGCGCATATGAATTACAAGCAGGCCTTTCTGTTATTATTGGTTTTAGCCGCGGTTCCGCTGAGGATCCATGCGCAACAGGTTACCAATCTCCGGTGTGAACACCTGGTTAACCCAATGGGCATTGACAATACAAAACCCCGCTTTAGCTGGACCATTGATGATCCGCAGGCGGGCGCCGCACAAACCAGTTACCGGATCGTAGTTTCCGGTGAATCCGGTGAAGAAGTATGGAACTCGGGGATAATACGCACTGCCGATAACCTGGTTACCTATAAAGGGAAAGCCCTGGAACCGTTTACAAGGTATAGCTGGAAAGTGCTGCTTACCGGTACCAACAACCGTTCCTACGATGAACCGCCCGCTGCGTTTTTTGAAACGGGCATGCTGCAGCAACAGCACTGGAAAGGCGGATGGATCAGTGATGGCAATGATATCCGGCTAAAGCCCGCACCCTGCTTCCGGAAATCGTTTATCCTTAAAAAAACGGTTCGATCGGCAAGGGTTTATATCGCTGCCGCGGGCCTCTATGAGCTTTCCCTCAATGCATCGCCGGTAGGTGATCACCGGCTCGACCCCATGTATACCCGCTTTGACCGGCGCAACCTGTATGTAACCTATGATGTAAGCAAAGTGCTGCAGCCCGGTGAAAACGTGATCGGCGTATTGCTGGGTAACGGCTGGTATAACCATCAGTCTACAGCGGTATGGTATTTCGACAAAGCACCCTGGCGTAACCGCCCGGCATTTTGCCTCGACCTGCGCATCACGTACACCGATGGTTCTATAGAAACCATTACCACCGACCGGAGCTGGAAAACAACACTAAGCCCTGTGATCTTTAACAGCATTTATACGGCTGAGCATTACGATGCCCGGATGGAGATACCGGGTTGGAACAAGCCCGGTTTTAACGATTCAAAATGGGCAGCGGCTGTTGACCGGGCAGCACCCGCCCCGCTGATCACCGCGCAGGTGCTGCATCCCGTGCGGGATGTGGTCACCATCAACCCGGTGGCGGTAAAAAAATTCAGCGATACAAATTATGTGTTTAACCTGGGGCGGAATATTTCCGGTGTCAGCGAGATCCGTGTTTCGGGTGCAGCAGGAACCGTGGTCCGGCTCATTCATGCCGAACGCATTCATCCATCCGGCCATACCGATCTTTCCAATATCGATGTGCATTACCGTCCTACCGATGACAGCGATCCTTTTCAAACCGATATTTTTATACTAAAGGGCAGCGGCACGGAGACCTTTAAACCGCGGTTCAATTATAAAGGCTTTCAGTACGTAGAGGTAGTGAGCAGCAAACCCGTGCAGCTCGGCAAGTCCAGCCTGCAGGGCTATTTTATGCACAGTGATGTGCCCCAGGCCGGCACCATTGAAACCGGAAACGCGCTCATCAACAAGATCTGGCAGGCCACCAACAATGCTTATCTCTCCAACCTTTTTGGATATCCTACCGATTGCCCTCAACGGGAGAAGAACGGCTGGACGGGCGATGCAATCATTGCCCTGGAAACGGGATTGTATAATTTTGACGGTATTACCGTATATGAAAAATGGCTGGCCGATCACCGGGACGAACAGCAGCCCAACGGCGTACTGCCCGCCATCATCCCTACCAGCGGCTGGGGATATCAATGGGCCAACGGCCCCGACTGGACCAGCACCATTGCCATAATTCCATGGACGCTTTACCAGTTTTACGGCGATCCCAAACCCCTGGCAGATAATTATGAAAATATAAAACGTTATGTAGATCATATTGCGGAGCTGTACCCTACCGGGTTAACCACCTGGGGGCTGGGTGATTGGGTGCCTGTAAAATCCAAATCGCCGGTAGAACTTACGTCCTCACTTTATTACTACAAGGATGTAATAATCCTTGCCAAAGCCGCAGCCCTTTTTAACCGCAGAGAAGCAGCGGGTTATTATGCGGCATTAGCAGAAAAGATTAAAAAAGCCATCAACGATAAATACCTCAACACCACAACCGGCATCTATGGTTCCGGCCTGCAAACGGAACTGAGCGCGCCTGTATACTGGGGTGTTGTTCCGGATAATATGAAGGCCCGGGTAGTGGCCAACCTGGCGAAAAGGGTACAGGCAGACGGTGTACAGCTGGACGTGGGCATACTGGGCGCCAAAGCCGTGCTGAATGTATTGAGCGAAAATGGCTATGCAGACCTGGCCTACCAGCTGGCAACGCGCAGAACCTATCCTTCCTGGGGCTGGTGGATCGAGAATGGCGCCACCACGCTTTATGAAAACTGGAAGGTGGATGCGGAACGGGACGCCTCGCTGAATCATATTATGTTTGGAGATATCGGCGCCTGGTTTTATAAGGGACTGGGCGGCATCTTCCCCGATCCGGACCAACCAGGTTTCCGGAACATTCTTCTCAGGCCCAACTTCGTAACCGGGCTGCCAACCTTTAAAGCCACATATAACGGGCCGTTGGGAACGATCCGTTCTTCCTGGCAACGGAAGGGGAAGCAGCTTCGTTATACCTGCCGGATACCCGCCAACAGTACGGCCACCTTTTTTATGCCGGCCTCCTGGCAACCGCAGAAGGGCTACCGCATGCCAGGTACCCAAAATAAAGACGGCAGCTATGCATTGCCGTCCGGAACGTATACGTTTTTATTACATGCAAAATAGTAAAGGCAGCAGTACGGGATCCCAAAGCAGCAACAGGATTGCCTGTTTGTAATTTCATTTTGCATCCCCGCATTTTGTGCTGATCTTTTCACAGATGCATTCAAATATAAGTGCAGGATTGCGCGGTCCTATATCTGCGCAACCTGTCCCGCCCCGGGCGTGATCTGCGGCACATGTCTATAAATGCAACGGCTAAAGCCGGTTTGCCGTAAGAAGCAGGATTGCAGCACCATAACGAATGCACCTTCTACATTCGAAATCCTTCACCGGATATGTTAATTCCCGAAGCGCTACGCCGAATTACGACCGGCGTTAATGATTCCGAAAGAACAGCGCATGACCAGTTTTCCCAACACTTCCTGTAACGACTCTTCTTTATCATCATTGCCTTCACGCAGCTGTACCAATGCATATTGCTGAATTGTTACCAGCGGCATAACGATCCGCTCCCGCATGCGAATGGACAATTTGTCTACCGGGTAAGAACCCATTAAAGTATCATACCCCGTTAGTTTGTAAATATATTGTTTGGTTAATACAAACTCATCATAAATCATCTGCCAGAGGGTGCCAAATTGCGCATCCTTTGCAATGTATGCGGTTATGGGGAAATAAGATTTACTCATGGCCATTTCGCAATTATCCAGCAGGGTTTTAAAGTACAGCGATTCGTTGTATAATTGCTTCAGCTCCTCAAAACGCCCGATATATTCCATTTGCTTCAGGGCCGTGCCCACGCCAAAAAAGCCCGGTACATTCTGCTTTAGCTGGCTCCAGGCACCGGAGAACGGAATTGCCCGGAGATCACCCAGTGAAATGGAAGCCTGTTGCTGGCCCCTTTTGGCCGGCCGGCTGCCGATATTGGTCTCACTGTAAAAACGCAGCGGGCTCATCTCATAAAGATAATTGGCCAGCTGCGGATGGTTTTTCAGTTTAATATAGGCATCAAAACCATACGAAGAAAGTTCCTGCAGTAGTTGCTCCTGCTTGCCGTTTAACGGAGGATAACGGTCTGCAAAAAGCGAACTGGACACCCCCGCATTAATTAATTGTTCGATGTTGAACTGTGCAGAATCAATAATGCCAAAATTGGCACTCACCGTTTGCCCCTGTATGGTCAGCTGAATTTCCCGGTTGGAAATATTGCGTCCCATAGATGCATAGAACTTATGTGTTTTTCCGCCACCACGGGAAGGAGGGCCCCCTCTTCCGTCAAAGAAAATCACATCAAAACCATATTGCCTTGTTATACGCGTCAGCTCTTCCTTGGCCCGGTAAATACTCCAGTTGGCCATCAGGTAACCGCCATCCTTGGTACCATCAGAAAAGCCCAGCATAATGGTTTGCGTTCCGCCGCGGCGATCCAGGTAAGCTTTGTATTCCGGAAGGGAGTACAGGGTTTTCATTACATCTCCCGCATTTTGCAGGTCCTCAATGGTTTCAAAAAGCGGAACAATATCCACGTTCATTTCCCCGCTGCTCACACCGTTTAATTTAAACAGCCCAATAACCTCAATAATGCTCAGCACGCTGGTGGCATGGCTGATAATATACCGGTTGCAGCCCAGCTCCCCGTTCGACTGCTGTATAGAACGGATGGCATTTACCACTTCAACCGTATCCTTCACCACGTCGTCTTCAAATATCGACAGGTCATCCAGCGGTTTCAGGCTCAACAGCAGTTTTACCTTTTCTTTTTCCTCCAGGGTATCATAATCCGCCGGTAATATACCGGTTCCCGAAGCAGCGACCTGCGAAAATATTTTTTCGTGTACGGAGCTATCCTGCCGGATATCCAGTGATGCAAAATGCAAACCGAAGATCTCAATCTTACTGATCAGATCCTGTATCCGGGGTATAAACAGGCCATTGGCCCTTTCGTTTACAATTTGCTTTACGCCTTCCAGTATGGATATAATTTCTTTATCGGTTATTTTGGCCTCTTTTCCCGGAATAAACACCTCTTCATACAAACGGCGCTCAAGGTCGCTCATAATCTCTTCCACGCCATGAAACGTTAACCGGCGCTTTAACCGGCGAACGTCAAAATAATAGCATTTTAAAATGGCTCCGCGCAATGCTGCGGCCACCTGCAACGTGGTATCCTTTGTTACAAAGGGGTTCCCGTCCCTGTCGCCACCCGGCCAAAAGCCCATTTTGATCAACGAATGTTTATGGGTACCAATTTCAGGAAACTGGTTCTTCAACTCGCTCAGGATACGGCCCGCCGCATGGTAAAAAACATTTTCGAGATACCAGATCAGGCTTACCGCCTCATCAAAAGGAGTGGGTTTGTTCTTTTTGAAAAAGGGGGTTTTTCCCAGTTGCTGCAACAGGATATTGATTTCGCTGGCATCATTCTTAAGCAGCGCGTTGCTCAGGTCCCGGATAATTCCCAGTACAGAACCCGGGTAAAACTGGGTAGGATGCGCGGTTAACACCAGCCGTACACAAAAATCTTCCAGCACTTTGTCAAACTGTGCTTCCTTATTATTTTGGGCCACGGCAGACATCAGCTGTTTTAATGTGCCCGGACCGCTAAAGTCGTTTATCTTTTTATAGGAGGCGTCTTCCAGCGCATCAAACAAAACCACCTGGCGCTCCACATACTGCACCAGCCGGAACATAAGGTCCAGCCGTTCTTTGGAGGTGGTAAAGGATGTGTGCCGGCTAAAAAAATCTTCGATGATCTCCACAGGGCTCAATCCCTTTTCATACCCTTCTTCACACATACTGGACAACAGCGATAATAAGATCCCCGTCTTTTCAATTTTATGAAAGGGCAAGGACGTAAATAAACTATTATACAACTGAAATCTTATTCCGACATCATTTTTAAAGTGCTGAACCGATTGGCTGCCTACCACATCCATATGTTTCCTGTTTGAACTTTTAGAATGGCCTCCGGACGTTACGGAACTTTACAGAAAAGCACCTGTGCCGTTGGCCTTTAAACAGCGTTGAAGATACTATTTTTCCCCTATAACATTTGCAATTATCTAGTATTTAATCATTTCTTTATACAACGTTCAAGAATCCCGCATGATTCTTAAACATTCTCAAACACGCTTCCGGGTTTCAGGAACAATTCTAAAATAATCCTCAATAAAAAAGCCCCGTCCGGGTAGTACCAGAACGGGGCTTTTATTACTTTAAAAAGAATTATGCTTCTTTGTTTTCGTCTTTTGCTTCTGCTGCGGGTGCTTCTTCAGCCGCTGCGGGTGCAACAGCTTCTTTTACTTCCTCAACTGGAGCCGCTTCAGCAACGGCTGTAGCTTCATCTTTTTTCTTTCCGCTACCTCCGCGACGACGGGTGCGTTTGCCGGCAGCTTTTTCATCCGTTCCTTTACCGTAAACTTCGTTAAAGTCTACCAGCTCGATCATTGCTTTTTCAGCAGCATCACCGGGACGGATCCCTAATTTAATGATGCGGGTATAACCACCGGGACGGCCACCAACCTTTGTTGCAACTGCATCGAACAGTTCTTTAACGGCTTCTTTGTCCTGTAAATGACTGAACACAATACGACGCTGATGCGTGGTATTTTCCTTGCTTTTGGTGATCAGGGGTTCTACATATACCCTTAACGCCTTTGCTTTTGCAACAGTAGTTACAATACGCTTGTGCTCGATCAGCTGGCAGGAAAGATTACGCAGCAAAGCATCTCTGTGTGCTTTGGTACGGCTTAAATTTTTGATTTTGTCTCCGTGACGCATGACATTTAAATGTTTAAGGTTTCGGGTTTAACGTTTCAGGTTAAAACTCAATACCTGGTTAAAAAATTCGGTTACACCGTGTCAAGGAAATGTAACCTACTGTACTAATTTGAAAATTTGGCGATTTGAAAATTTGAAAATATTTTAATTGGAGCAGTAACGCAAATCCATTAGCACATTGTCAAATTTTCAAATCTTCAAATTATTTAATAATCGTCTTTATCGATTCCCAGCTTCTGCAGATCCATACCAAAGCCTAAACCTCTTTCGATGAGCACCTGCTCAATTTCAGAAAGGGATTTCTGACCAAAGTTCCGGAACTTCATCAGGTCTTCCTGCTCGTACTGAACCAGCTCGCTCAGGGAGTTGATCTTGGCCGCTTTCAGGCAGTTGAACGCACGTACAGAAAGATCCAGGTCTTCCAGCGGAGTCTTCAGTACTTTACGCAGTTGCAGCGTCTGCTCATCTACCATATCCTCTTTCTTCTCTTCCTTATTGTCAAACGTGATGTTTTCATCCGTAATGATCATCAGGTGTTGAATTAAGATCCGGCTGGCTTGTTTTACCGCCTCTTCCGGATGAATGGTACCATCTGTATTCACTTCCATTAACAGCTTTTCATAGTCCGTACGTTGTTCCACACGGGTATTTTCAATGCTGTATTTTACGTTTTTAATAGGCGTAAAGATAGAGTCGATAGCAATATAGCCAACCGGCGCATCTTTTACCTTATTATCTTCAGCAGGTACATAACCACGGCCTTTACCGATGGTCAGTTCAATATCCAGCTTGGAAGAAGAATCCATCGTGCAGATCAGCAGATCCGGGTTCATGATCTGGAAGGATTGTGTTCCATCGGCGATCATACCCGCAGTGAATTCTGTCTGGTTTTTTACAGAAATGGAAATTTTTTCATTGGCCACTTCATGATCAACGATTCTTTTGAAGCGTACCTGTTTTAAATTCAGGATGATTTCAACCACATCTTCGCTGATCCCTTTCATGGTAGCAAATTCATGATCTACACCCTCTATTTTAATACCTACAATCGCATATCCCTCAAGAGAGTTCAATAAAACACGGCGCAGCGCATTACCAATGGTAACACCATACCCCGGCTCTAATGGACGAAACTCAAACTGAGCTTCGAAATCTGAAGCCTTTTGCAAAATGATTTTGTCAGGCTGGTGGAAATTTAAAATTGCCATTTTTTAGGTTTGTATTTTAAGAGTAAAGTGATGGCTGGCCGCCACCACTTAAAAAATTACTTACTGTACAATTCAACAATCAGTTGCTCCTTAATGTTCTCAGGAACACTTTCCCTTTCGGGATAGGTGATGAAAGTACCCTTGATTTCAGTTTCATTGAAATCGATCCAGCCAAATTTTGGATTCTTAGGACGGATCACGCTTGTAATAGAAGAACGGTTCTTGCTGCTTTCTTTCAGGGTGATGATATCACCGGCTTTCAACTGGTAAGAAGGAATGTTTACCACTTCGCCATTTACTTCAATGTGCTTGTGGCTCACCAGCTGGCGTGCAGCAGGACGGCTGGGTGCAATACCCATACGGAATACCGTGTTGTCTAAACGCGCTTCAAGTAATTTAATAAGGTTTTCACCGGTAATACCTTTACGACGGTTGGCTTCCTCAAATGTTTTGCGGAATTGTTTTTCCAACACACCGTACGTGTACTTTGCTTTTTGTTTTTCGCGCAGCTGCAATGCATATTCCCCTAAGGTTTTACGTTTGCGCTTTTCGCCATGCATACCGGGAGGGTTACTGTTTTTACCCAACCATTTACCATTACCTAAAATAGGCTCTCCGAAAATACGGGAGATTTTGGTCTTAGGACCGTTGTAACGTGCCATAATTATACTTTCATTTAAGCTTTTTTAGAAACCGGTACAGCAATCAGTAAAAAGCTTTGGAAAAAATTAATTGTGTACCCTTTATTAAAAATGAAAAGCCAATTGGCTATCAATCATGCTGTATGCTTAGCGCCACACGCCTGATGCTTTAGTTTGCATTCAGCGTTCAGCCTTTAGCTTTCAGCAAAGAATTTATTTAAAGAACTTCATACTTGCCTGATAATAATATATAATATCAAACAAAAAACGAAAAACCAGGAACGGCCTTATACTCTTCTCTTTTTGGGAGGACGGCATCCGTTGTGGGGTAAAGGCGTAACGTCTTTGATCATTACTACTTCGATGCCAGATTGGGAAAGCGAGCGGATAGCTCCTTCACGGCCGGATCCGGGGCCTTTTACGTATACATCTACTCTTTTTAACCCAGCATCCAGGGCTACTTTAGCAGCGTCTGCAGAAGCCATCTGGGCGGCATAAGGCGTGTTCTTTTTAGAACCGCGGAAGCCCATTTTACCGGCACTGCTCCAGGAAATAACCTGGCCCGATTTGTTGGTTAAGCTGATGATGATGTTGTTAAATGTTGCAGAAATGTGCGCATCTCCGTACGCATCCACTTTTACAATCCTTTTTTTCGCAGCGGCTTTTGCGCTGTTTTGTGATTTTGCCATTGTACTTAAAGGTGATCTTTAAAAATAAAAACGTTCTGCGGAGCAAAACGCCCAGTCAACCCTATTCCTGCACCGGGGCGTCCGAAATTGATCTGGTAGTAACGGGTGCTTATGATAAAGTCGAAAAGTTGATAAGTTAAAAGGTTAACAAGGATCAATGAAACCTGTCAACTTATTAACTTATCAACCTGTCAACTAAATACTATTTCTTAGCGGCCTTTTTCTTACCGGCAACCGTCTTACGTTTACCTTTACGGGTACGGCTGTTGGTTTTTGTACGCTGACCACGCACCGGAAGTCCTTTCCTGTGACGCAGACCACGGTAGCAGGCGATATCCAGCAGGCGCTTAATGTTCATTTGCACCTCGCTTCTCAGCTGACCTTCTACTTTCAGCTCTTCCGTAATGGTAGAACGGATCGCATTCAGATCCTCATCGTTCCACTCATTTACTTTTTTGCTGCGGTCAATGCTATTCTTGTCCAGAATATATTTTGCTGTAGAAGGGCCAATACCATAAATATAGGTAAGGCCAATTTCGCCCCTTTTGTTCTTTGGTAAGTCTACACCGGCAATACGTGCCATAATTTTATTTTAATTTGAAATTTGAAAATTCTTAATTTGAAAATTTAGCAACAATTCGAAAATCATTTTCAAACTTTCAAATTGCCTCATTTTCAAATTATTATCCTTGTCTTTGCTTAAAACGGGGATTCTTTTTGTTAATTACATAAAGCTTCCCTTTGCGACGTACAATTTTGCAGTCGGCGCTACGTTTTTTAATGGATGCTCTTACTCTCATCTTTTTTAATTTAAGGTTTTTAGCCAATTATTTATAGCGGAAATTTATCCTGCCTCTTGTTAAGTCATAAGGAGACATTTCCAATCCCACTTTATCTCCGGGCAAAATACGAATGTAATGCATCCGCATCTTTCCGGAAATTGTTGCCAAAACCTCATGGCCGTTTTCCAGCTTTACCCTGAACATCGCATTAGACAAGGCTTCAAGGATGACTCCGTCTTGTTTTATTAAAGGTTGTTTTGACATACAAATTTTAGGGCTGCAAAGATAGGTAATATTTTATAATAAAAAAGCCTTATTCTGTCTAAATTTCAGAATAAAGCTGTATCGTTTGGGCTTCCAAAGGGCCTAAAACCGGGTCTTTAATGCAACAGCGGAACTTTAGTCATTTGTAAATGAATATTTTGCAGCTCACTGACCGTAATCGGGCGATCAAAAAGGCGGCGGTCTTCGCGGTACCAAACTTCGCTTCTGGAAAAGTTGTCGGAGGCCGGTACCAGCACCCGGAAGGGCCCTTTCCCGTATTTTGTGCCATTGCCTGCCGGATTGTCCATTTTTTCAAACCCCAGCCGCATCAGCTGTTCCTCACTTAGCGGAATGCCCTGTACCTGGTCCAGCGGATACCAGAATTCCTGGATGCCGTTGTCTACACAAACCTCCCGTTCCTCATTGCTTACCCTTACAACAGATCCTTCACGTGATACGCCATCATCCGTAACAATTACCCAGTCGCCCGGTTTTAACTCATTTAATTTCATACGAATAAAAATTTATGCAAACAAAAGATCCTATTTACTATTCTAAGATAAAAAAAATAATGACAAATGCCATATTTAATTGGCGGCCGCAATGAACAATCTGTAAAAGCTAGAAATAAACTTATTTTCAGCCCTTTATACATAAAAACGGTTTATCCTGGCCCGGTTGGCGGCCGGCATCCCCCAAAAGGCCCCACCTGCCGGAAAACCGCTCAAACCACCCGGTATTATCAGACGCATTCCCCAGTGTTACCTAATACATACCTGCGGCTGCCACCCAGGCCGGCCGCTTTTCATCAAAGGAAGCCAGGCTGCCGGCATCCGGAACCAATCGGATAGTTTGAGCCTCACCCGGCTGCAATACGCGCGTTTTGGCAAACGCCTTTAACTGTACCGGAACAGCAACGGCGCAAACCGTTGCCGGCCTTGCATCCCGGGGCCTCGTATTTGCAGGGCTTTTCTTTTATAGCTATTTTTAACGCAAAAAGCATTGAAACGGATCGGCTTATTATCAGACACTCATGGCTTTTTGGATGAAGCGGTATTTCACTATTTTAAAGACTGCGATGCCATTTGGCATGCCGGGGACTTTGGCACCCCGGAGCTGGCAGAACGGCTCCGGCACTTTAAACCCCTGGAGGGTGTTTTTGGCAATATTGACGGACAGGAACTGCGCGCTGTATTTCCCGAAACGCTGGTTTTTATGTGTGAGGACGTAAAAGTAATGATCCGCCACATCGGTGGCTATCCGCCCCGTTATAATAAAGAAACCCGGCCCCTGCTTTTAAAAGAATCCCCGCAGCTTTTTATCAGTGGCCATTCGCATATCCTGAAAATAATGTACGACGATAAATTACAATGTCTGCATATGAATCCCGGTGCCGCCGGAAAGCAGGGCTGGCACAAGGTGCGCACACTGATCCGGTTTACAATCGATGGAAAAAATATCAGGGATTGTGAGGTTATTGAACTGAAATAAAGCATTGCATCTGCGGGCAGGAGCTGCATAAAAAAAGGCCGTACCCGTTTTTGATACAGCCCTTTATTTTTTACTTGAAACCGTTACGGCAACAATTGTTTCAGACCACCTTTAATACTGGTTTATTTCTTTTATTTCAGCTTCAGCTGTACCGATTTTGAAAAGGTAGGCGACATATCTTTTACCACTTTTTGTGATCCCTGCTCAATGGGGGTGCCGTTTACTTCTATTTTCCATGTTACTGTAAATGGGGTAATGCTCCCTTCAAACCCGCCGAAAAAAACATCCCCACCAAAAAAATCGCTAGCCGATTCAATGGTAATGGTCTTCCCGTTATTAAAATCGTCATCGCCCACCGATACATTGGTTCCGGTTTTCCGGACGCCGTTCACCATCCAATCGATAAAATTGCTTTTTGTATCTGCCCCGGAAACCGTTACTTCAAAATGATCGCCTTCGGCTTTGTGAAATTCGCTGGAAACCGTAAAGGTCAGTTTTGCCTTTTTATCATTCGAAGGAAATCCGGGCTTATCGCTTTTGGAACAGGCGCTCAATATCACCAGGAACAGGCTGGAAAACAGCAATGCTTTAAACATTTTCATAGTTTACTTTTATAGATATTATGCCTACTCTTTATACAGTTTTCGGCATCCCTGCCTCACAAGCAAGGCAAAAATATCCAGCGTCAGCACAGCGGCCAATACCGGTAAACCGGTATTTTCTAAACAGGTATAGCTTCAACACGCTAACAAGCGGATGGGCAGGTCACAAAAAAAGCAGCGAAACGCTGCTTAATAAATTTATGATGCCCGGCCCAGGAAAATACACTTACAACCATCCGCGTCCCATACCTATTTCCCGGAACGGCCAGGGAATAGCGGCCAGGATAATGATCAGCGCCAGCACATAAAACAACACCGTTTTCCGGTGTTTTTTACGGTCGGAAATATTTTTCTTCGCAAATGACTTACCAATATGGATCAATACCACGGCAATCAGCATCATGGTAAGATGCTCTACGGCAAAAAAACGAAGGGTGGCATTCTGCATAACGGCCGACATCCCCTGGTCCCGGATACTCGGCAATCCAACTCTGTGCAATCCTCCGGTTATCCATTGAATAACCCCTATCAAAAATTCAATATCCACGGCAATCATCAAAAACAGGCCAGCCTTACGATGCCCGTTGGTAAAGGGCCGGCTTCCAACACCGATACTTTTAAAAATAGCGATCAGCAATAACAACAAAATAACCCAACGTAAGAAACTGTGTAGATGTAGCAAACCCGTTTCCATATTTCATTTTTTTTGATAGTGAATCCAGCGAAATTAAGAAAATATTACATACTGCGTCTGTATTGGCCGCCTACTTCATATAAAGCATGGGTTATTTGCCCGAGTGTACAGGTCTTTACACAGTCCATCAGCATATCGAAAAGATTCACGCCCGAAACGGCGGCATGCTTTAACCGTGCAATAGCCGCTGCACTTGCTGCTGCATTCAGTTCCCGGAAGGCCTGCACATTTTTGATCTGCTGTTCTTTCTCCTCCTCTGTGCTCCGGATCACTTCGTCCGGAAGTATGGTAGGACTTCCCTGTTTGTTCAAAAAGGTATTTACGCCTACCAGTGGTAAGCTTCCATCGTTCTTTTTCATTTCATAATACAGGCTTTCTTCCTGTATCTTATTGCGCTGGTACATGCGTTCCATGGCACCCAATACCCCACCCCGTTCATTGATCCGGTCAAACTCCATCAACACCGCTTCTTCTACCAGGTCTGTCAGCTCCTCAATCGCAAAGCTGCCCTGTATAAAATTCTCTGTTTTCACGGTTCCCAGTTCCCGGTTAATGATCAGCTGAATGGCCATGGCGCGGCGCACGCTTTCCTCCGTGGGGGTGGTGATGGCCTCATCATAGGCATTTGTATGCAGCGAATTACAGTTATCATATATGGCATACAGCGCCTGAAGCGTGGTACGGATATCGTTAAAATCGATCTCCTGGGCATGTAAACTCCGGCCGGAGGTCTGGATATGGTATTTCAGTTTCTGTGAACGCTCATTGCCCTTATATACATCCCGGATGGCCTTGGCCCAGATGCGGCGGGCTACCCGGCCGATTACACTGTACTCCGGATCCATCCCGTTGCTGAAAAAGAAGGAAAGGTTGGGTGCAAAATCATCAATATGCATACCCCGGCTCAGGTAATATTCAACATAGGTAAAACCGTTTGCCAGCGTAAATGCCAGCTGTGTAACCGGGTTGGCTCCAGCCTCCGCTATATGATACCCGCTGATGCTGACGCTGTAAAAATTTTTTACCGCATGTTGTATAAAATACTCCTGCACATCGCCCATAAGTTTTAGCGCAAACTCGGTAGAAAAAATACAGGTATTCTGCGCCTGGTCTTCTTTTAAGATATCTGCCTGCACGGTTCCCCGCACTTTGGTGAGGGTCTCCGCTTTAATGGCCGCATACACTTCCGGCTCCAGCACTTCGTCGCCGCTGATGCCCAGTAACTGAAGCCCCAGGCCATTATGCCCCTCCGGCAAACCTTGTGCGGCCAGCGGGTTATAATATTCCGGAATCGCCCCCTTGCTGAATTTTTTGTTGCGCACGGCATGCACCCGGTCCCATAAGCCATGCTTCGTTATATATTGCTCGCATTGCTGATCAATAGCGGCATTCAGGAAAAAAGCAAGCAATACCGGTGCGGGGCCGTTAATGGTCATGGACACCGATGTTGCCGGATCGCAGAGATCAAAACCGCTGTATAATTTTTTTGCATCGTTTACCGTAGCGATACTAACACCGCTATTACCGATTTTTCCATAAATATCCGGCCGGTGTTCCGGGTCCTCTCCATAAAGAGTAACACTGTCAAACGCAGTGCTCAGCCGCTTTGCGGGAGCATCTGCACTTACGTAATGGAACCGTTTATTGGTACGCTCTGGGCTGCCCTCTCCTGCAAACATCCGTGTAGGATCTTCTCCCTCCCGTTTAAGATCGAACACGCCCGCCGTAAAAGGAAACCGGCCCGGAACATTCTCCTGGAGCTGCCATTTCAAAAGATCGCCCCAATCTTTATAGCGGGGTAAAATAATTTTACGGATGGTGGTGCCGCTCAGCGAAGTACTGGTAAGCGGTAAACGGATCGTACGGTTGCGGACGGTGAATTCGAAGAGGTCCTTTTCATATTTTTTCTGCAGCTCCGGCCATTCATCCAGGAGCTGCCGGTATGCCGGGTCCAGCTCCTGTTGCAGGGCCTGATAGGTTGTTTCTAACGCTTCTTTTATCGATGGATGCTCCAACATTCAATTACTTTGCGGTTTTTAATTTTATATCATCGGGTAACGGCCATCAGCGATCAAACAGCTTTATAGCGCCCTGCAGCTGGTACAGCCGGGTGGCGATCTCCGCCTGCGCATTTGTATGGCTGTTGTAATTCCGGATCGATTCGGCAATATCAGAAAGATACCTTGTCCGCCTGCCCGGAATAATGGCCCGCTCCAGCTGCGCCGTATATTCAAAAGAAATGGCTTCATTAAATGTAGCCTCGCATCGTTGATTCAGGGTACGGATCACCTGCAAAAACAGGTCATTGACTCCGAGATCATTAAACTTGGCTGCGATGGTACCGGTTACCGGCAGGTCTTCATCCGTTGCGGTCCATAACTGATGATTCCTCCGGTACTGCTTTTTCACCTCCATCAGTGCATCCGCAGCACCTGCTTTATCAAACTTATTAATACAGATCAGATCTGCGTAGTCCAGCATATTGATCTTTTCCAGTTGAGAGGCCGCACCATATTCCGGTGTCATTACATACATACTTACATCCACATAATCCACAATGGAGGCATCGCTCTGGCCAACCCCCGCGCTTTCCAGGATGATCAGATCAAACGCGGCCTGCTTACATACATCCAGTGCCTGCTGTATGGCTCCGCTCAGGGCTACATGATCGTCGCGCGTTGCCATCGAGCGCATATAGGCCCGGGGATTAGCGATCGCATTCATCCGGATACGGTCGCCCAGTAAGGCACCGCCCGTTTTTTTCCGGGAAGGATCTATTGAAATCACCGCGATGGTTTTATCCGTATACGCATTTAAAAAACGGCGTACGAGTTCGTCTGTTACGGACGATTTACCGGCGCCACCTGTTCCGGTAATGCCCAATACGGGCACCTTCACATCCCGTCCGGATGCCGGCAGGGTTTCACCGGCTTCAGCCAATGTAATGGCCCGGGCAATCCGCCGGATTTCCTTTTGCTCTCCCAACGGGGGCACTTCGTTCCAGTTATCCGGGGCCTGATTGAAGGCCGCAATGGAAGCAGCCGAACCTGCGATCCCGATCAGGTCTTCGATCATCCCATCCAGCCCCAATCTTCGCCCGTCATCCGGGCTATAGATCTTGGCGATACCGTAGCCATGCAGTTCTTCAATTTCCTGCGGCAGAATGGTACCGCCCCCACCGCCAAAAATTTTTATATGGCCGCAACCCGCCTGGTCCAGCAGGTCTTTCATGTATTTGAAAAACTCAATATGCCCCCCCTGGTAACTGGTAATGGCAATGGCGTGCGCATCTTCTTCAATGGCACATTCCACAATCTCCTGCACACCCCGGTTGTGCCCCAGGTGGATGATCTCTACGCCTTTTGACTGTAAAATCCGCCGCATGATATTGATCGCCGCATCATGCCCGTCAAACAGGGAGGCAGCTGTTACCATGCGCAATCTATTCTTTTCCATTTTCACCGAACAATTGTTAGCAAAAATAAGGTTTAAGTTTTACGTTTGAGAGCTGGTGTTTAAAGTTTAGGGGATAGTCTGGTTTCATGCCTGATGTGCGATACTGATGACTATGTCTTGTCCTGCAATAGGTTGACACGATTTTGTTACAAAATGTGTCAATAAATATGACAAAAGAGAAGGGGTCAGTTATTCGGTATAGTATTAGCTTTAAGCAAAAGGTTGTTAGGGAGATAGAAACAGCAGGGTTAAGCATATCGGAAATTAAGTTGCGTTATGGGATATCTGGGGGCCAAACAGTCCAGAGCTGGTTAAGGAAGTATGGTAAAAATCATTTATTAAGTAAAATAGTACGCGTGGAAACAAAAGGTGAAAAAGACCGTATCAAGGAGCTGGAAGCAGAGATCAAGAAGCTGAAGTTGGCCTTGGCAGACAGTACACTGGAGAAGCGTTCGCTGGAGATACTGATCGATGTGGTCAATGAGCATTATGAAACAGATGTAAAAAAAAATTTAGGTGCACAGTCATCCAAAGAGCCCGGCAGGAAGGCCAGCAAATAAGGAAGCTTTGTTTATATTTTGGTTATAGCCGGTCAGCCTATTACAAGTCATTGAATAGGTTGATGCGAGCTCGTTTGAGAAGCGAAGCGGTGTCAGCATTAGTGATGGATATCCGGCGGTATCAGCCGATGATAGGAGGTAAAAAGCTGTATTGGCTGTTGCGGCGGGATCTGGCTAAACAAGTAGGAGGCTTTGGCCGCGATAAGTTCTTTGATATACTACGCGAGCAGGGTTTGCTGGTGAAAAGAAAGAAGAAGTACGTAAGAACAACGCATTCTTATCACCGCTTTCATAAGTATAAGAATAAATTAAAGGATAAATTATTAACTGCTCCAAATCAGGCTTTTGTGAGTGATATTACGTATTTGAGAACAGCTCAGGGATTTGTATATCTGTTTTTGCAGACCGATGCCTGGTCACGTAAATCACAGGTTGGCACCTGAGTGATAGCCTTGGTATCGAAGGAGCTGTTAAGGCTCTTGAAATGAGCATAAACCAATGTGCAATCACCCCGGGAGTCATTCATCACTCTGACCGGGGCATTCAATATTGCAGCGATGCCTATGTATCATTGCTGCGAAAAGCGGGGATGGAAATCAGTATGACTGAACAAAATCATTGTTACGAAAATGCATGTGCAGAACGCCTCAATGGCATCTTGAAGCAAGAGTTTTTGCTAGACCACTCTTTTTTGAATATACAGGAGGCTTTTAAAGCTGTAAAACAGGCAATCCTGTCTTACAACTATCATCGACCACATTGGGCATTGAAATTAGCGATCCCGGCACAGCTTCATCAGGCTGCGTAGTATACTCAGTTCTAAAACAGATGCGCTCGCCGCGCGGCGGTGTATTTCTAAGGTTAATTTTATAAAATCAGTCAAACAGTAACTTTATTTAATAACAAACAAATATTGTCCACTTTTTTCAGGACATGACACTAATAACTGAAAACTGATGACTGAAGACTGAAGACTGACAACTGAAGACTGAATCGAAACGGCAGACAAGCGGAACGGAAGAATGTTGCAGATCATACCCCTTGATCTGATCGCCATTGCCCACTGGCTATTGACCATTGACTATCTACTCTTGCCCATTGACTCATCCATTACCTGTAATTTTGCCCCAATGAATCAGCGGGAACTTTTTTTACAACACGTAGGACAAACTTCAACGGCTCCGTTAGCGCTGGAAATTGCCAGGGCAAAGGGCTGCACTCTTTTTGATATCAATGGTAAAGCATATATCGATCTCATCGGCGGCATCAGCGTTGCCAATACGGGCCATGGACACCCGGAGGTGATTGCCGCCATAAAAAAACAGCTGGACGACTATCTGCATGTAATGGTTTACGGGGAGGTGATCCAAAGCCCGCAGGTACGGTATGCCAAACTGCTGGCAGATCATTTGCCGGCCGGGCTCCATTCGGTTTACTTTACCAATTCCGGCGCAGAGGCCGTGGAAGGCGCCATGAAGCTGGCCAAACGATACACGGGCCGCACGCAGATCATCGCCGCAAAAAATTCATACCACGGTTCTACCCAGGGCGCATTAAGCATTTTGGGCGATGAATACTGGCGCAACGCCTACCGGCCGTTACTACCCGGTATCCTGCATATCGATTATAACGATACCAGCTGGCTGCACCGGATCGATACCGATACTGCCTGCGTGATCCTTGAAACCATACAGGCGGAAGGCGGGGTTATTGCACCGGATAAAGCCTGGCTGCAGGCGGTGCGGCAACGATGTACGGCAACCGGTACACTTTTGATACTGGACGAGATACAGGCCGGCTTTGGAAGAACGGGAAAGCTCTGGGGCTTTGAACATTTTGATATCGTTCCCGATATTCTTTTACTGGGAAAAGCCCTGGGCGGAGGCATGCCGCTGGGAGCATTTATCAGCCACCGGAAGATCATGATGTGCCTTACGGAAAACCCCGTGCTGGGCCATATTACTACGTTTGGCGGACATCCGGTATCCTGTGCCGCGGGCCATGCTGCGCTGCAAGTATTACTGAAAGAACAACTGGCATCAACCGTTCATGCCAAAGAACAGTTATTCCTTTCATTGCTGAACCATCCCCAAATAAAACAGATCCGATCGTTTGGATTGTGGATGGCCGTTACTTTTGATTCCTTTGAAACCAATAAAAAGGTGATTGACCGGTTGCTGGAAGCGGGTGTATTTACCGACTGGTTTTTATTTGCAGCTTCCAGCTTCCGCATTTGTCCGCCATTGACCATTACAGAAGAAGAAATTAAAAAAGCATGCACCCTGATCTGTGCGGTTTTGGAAACTTTATAATATAGGGACTGACCAAAAGCCTGCTGTTGTTATGCCAGGCTTATCCGGCGTCTGAAAAAGAGTTAATATTAACCGATTCTGAAACAAGTTCAGAGCGACAATCTACGACAGGCTTTTGGATCCGTTCTGTCTAAAAACAAAAAACATGAATGAACAGGAAAAAATAAACGCGGCATTAAAAGCCGTTTCATTTGTAAAACCCGGACAGGTGGTGGGCTTGGGTACCGGGTCTACCGCCTATTTTGCTATACGGGAAATCGGAAAAATGGTCCGGGAGGGACTGGAGATCCGCGCCATTCCTACTTCTGAAGCAACCCGGCAACTGGCAGAAGAGTGGAACATTCCGCTGGCCAACATCAATGATATCCGCGCCATCGATGTTACGATTGATGGTGCCGATGAGTTCAACAGCCGTCTTCAGCTGATCAAAGGCGGGGGCGGAGCATTGTTACGCGAAAAGATCGTGGCATCCATCACCGGAACACAGGTCATCATTGCAGATGCCTCCAAGCAGGTTGAAAAGCTGGGTGCCTTTAAAGTACCCATTGAAGTCATTCCCTTTGCCGCCAACGTTGTTACCCGAAAATTAAGCACGCTAAACGGGGTGGCTACCCTCCGGGTTAAGGATGGAAGTGTTTATATCACCGATCAGGGAAACCATATCCTGGATGTTAGTTTTGGATTGATTGATGAACCAGAGCTCCTGGCAAAAGAACTGGATCATATTACCGGTATTGTAGAACATGGATTGTTTATTGACCTGGCCGATTATGTGATTGTGGGAAAAGGCGACCAGGTGGAAATTATTACAAAGGGGAATTAACGTTTATACCAGGCCCGATCGTTCCAGGTCCGGAGCCTAAGTCAGATCCATTTCAGACCCGATGCGCGATCTTATTTTCACTCCCGATAGCAATCGCATGTGCGTCAAGTTAGCACAAAAAAAAACGACATCCGCCGCTATACGGCTAAGGCATATTGTAAGAGTGGGTTTTAACCTCGTCTCGCCATCCAGGCGAAGGGCTGAGAGCCGTCAGCCCGATACATGCACCGTACCCATGTCACTTTCATCTGTTTTTCGCTGCCAACCTCGCGCGGAAGCACGACGTTATGAAATCTATCCGGGGTTATGCCGCTCAACGACTTTAATAGTGCAGGTTGGCTGAAGTGCACATAGCCTCTTACCTTGACGCACATTCAATGGTAATCGGGATTCACATTTTCAAATTCTCCGTCACAGATTTAATCTTATGCTTCCAAAAACACCAAACTTTTCGGTAGAGCTCCGGAGCGCATCCTTCGGCAATAACCTCCAGATAAAATCCACGCGCAGAAAACGCAGGATATTATCGATCCCTGTTCCTACTTCCAAATAGGTTTTTCCGTCCAGCGACTGAAAGGTATGTCCCTCTTTAAAATTCAGTGCTTTATTGGCTTCCGACAAGGATCCCCAAAGCGCTTTCACGGTATAAAACTGGCGGAACTTCAATGCAGGGATCGCTTTAAATATACCGTTGCCGATGTTGTGCTCAAAATTGATCCCCAGGAATTGATCATGAATGAACTCATAACGGTTCATCATATTAAACGCATACTTATTATAATAATACAGCTCGTTGCCCGGTGCCACATTCAGGAATGTATACGGCAGCGTACCAAAGGTTTTACCACCGTATGCCTGGTAAGAAATGATCCCGAAAGGAGGCGTTTTAATATTATCGGAAACACTGCCCTGCACCTTTGTGTAATTGTACCGGCCATTTAGCAGACCGGAAATACCTTTTGAAACGGTAGCTTCCACAATAGGATACGGACTGCCCAGACTGCTCCGGTAGAAATGCGATTCAATAAATTTTTCCTGGAATGCATACCGCAGCCGCAATGAAATTTCCGTTGCCCGCAACGGATGATTACCCGTGCCAAACGAATCTGCCGGCACCAGGTTTTTTAAAGGCGTATACGCGCGTGCATTGAGCCCCAGCAGGGTGGAAAAGCCCCCGCGCGTTTCATTAAAAAACTCAAATTGCCATTTTTCAAGACTGATAAACTTAAGCGGTATGTTGGGCTTCCGTATGGCAAAGGCAAAAATGTTGTCGGAAGTAATTTCTCCAAAATATACCTGGCCAAAGTCCAGGTCTTTTTTATATCCCAGGTACCAATACCGGCGCGGATCTTTCTTCGGCAGGTAAAACAGCTCTCCCTCCCCTTTTAGTTTTTTGTCGCCAAAACCATAAGCCAGGTAGGTGTGCCAGCGGAATTTTTTATTAAAATGTTTGTTGCTGGCAATATCAAAACGGGTCCGGAATCCTTCCCATGAATTTCCGGTAAACCAGTTATAGGCAGATCCCAGCTCCACGTTCCCGATATTGATATAACCGGTAGCCAGGAAGCCTACCTGCCGGGTTATTTTACGAAACGGGGCCGCATTCACAATGGTGTCCATCATTTTAATGATCCCCAGCTCTGTAGTTGTCAACCCCTCGTGCCGGGCGCTGTCCCAATACAGCCGGTCTTTTTCGCCGGACCCCGACTTTACAATGATCTCTTCCTGGGTTTTGTTTTGCAACAGCCGGTTTCGTACCGTAGTATCGTTTACAAGCACATGTTGATAGGTGCTGGTCTTACGCCCGATGACTCCCGGCACCCGGTTGTTAAACGGAGAAAAATCCACGACCAGTTTATCTTTCGAAATAAACCAGGTACTGTCATTGATCTTTTTATATTCCTGTATCAGGCTCAGCCGGTCCAGGAAATTGATATCCGCCTTTTTATCGAGCCGCAGGTTCATTTTCTGAACGGCAAAACTTCCGCCTTCCACCCAGCAATCTCCCTCAAACGTATTCATACCCTGCCGTCGCGGTATAAACACCAGGTGATAATACTTTATTCCGCCGATGCGCTGGGTATCGCTGACATTGTATTTGTAATAAAAATCGCCGTTGCCGCTTACGGGGCTAATGAACTCTTTGTTGAACACATTGATGAAATCATTGTAAATGTTGATCACCTGGTCCATACCACCCAGGAATTTTACCATGCTTTCATTTTTGATACCATTGGTATTCACCCCTTTGATTTCTTCCCGCCTGCGCAGCGGCCGTTTCTGAAAATAGTAGTCGGAAAGCGATTCTGTAAGATAGGTGGGCAGCACTTTTATACCTTCTGAACTATCCAGGTTCTTTTTGATCAGTTCATTCATAGGGCGGAAGGGCTTGATATTGGCAATTTTCTGGATGCTGCGGATGTTCTTCAGATCCATCTCCATCTTATTATACAATTCATAATAAAAATTGTCAAACCGCCTGAAGCGGTCATTTTCCGGTTTGTGCTTTACAATGTTCTTCCAAAGCCAAAGTCCCAGATCTATTTTGGCCTTTACCACTACTCCGTCATCGTAGGTCTTCGGTTCCAGGTAAATGGTCATTTCCTTTTTTAAAGCATTTACCGGTACCAGCTGCGTTTCATACCCCACATTGGAAATCTCCAGCGTATCCGAAGGCCACTGCGCCGTCTCAAAATGAAAGTTGCCTGCAGAATCCGCAATAAAGCCTGTATGGGTATTTTTAAACTGAAACGAAACAAAAGGCACCAGCTCCTCGCTGTGCTTGTCTCTTATGACACCGGAAACACCGTTTTGCGCCCATAGATTCACCTGCAGCAGTACGATCCAGCACAATAAAACCAATCTCATCATTCTCATTCTGTCATGGGGTTTTCAATACTTTCAGTTATGTCATCCGTATATTTGCTCGTTCTAAAACGGTCGTATTTTCCGGAAAAGCAGTACCGGCCTGCATGAAATGCGTTATAGCTGCACCAATTGCAGAAAGATCCGGAATGTTTCATGGCCTAAAAGTAAAATAAAGATTTGTTATGTTATCGATTCATCGTTTTGTCTTTAATCCCTTCCAGGAAAACACCTACATCCTTTACAACGAAAGCGGGAAATGCATCATCATCGACCCGGGATTTTCCAACGAAACGGAGCGCAACGAATTTCTCCGGTTTATTGACGAAAAAAAACTGCAACCGGTTTACCTCATCAATACGCATTGCCATATTGACCATATCCTGGGCAACCAGTTTGTATCCGACACCTGGAAACTGCCCCTGCACATCCACAAGGGGGAGCAGGTGGTATTGCAATCCGGCCCCAGGGTAGCGGAAATGTATGGGTTTTCCTTTGCTCCTTATACCGGCTCCCTGGTTTTCTTGGATATTACCGACACCATTTCCCTAGGCGATGATACGTTAACCCTGCTTTTTACGCCCGGCCACTCGCCCGCCAGCCTGTCATTTTATAATAAAGAAAGCGGCATCCTCATCAGTGGCGATACACTGTTCAGCGGCAGTATCGGGCGTACCGACCTGCCCGGCGGAGATTTTGCCACACTGGAACATTCGATCCGGACCCAGCTCTATACACTACCAGATGCCACAAAGGTCTATTCCGGCCACGGACCCGGCACCAGCATCGGGCATGAGAAAAAAAATAACCCCTTTATCCAGGAATTATAACCGGTAAAGGGGTCCATACGTTTGTGATGAAGGCTAAGCGGAGAAGCAGTTCCCGGTTCAACGTTTAACGCCAGATTCTGTTTCCTGCTCGATGTGGGGCTTCATTTTCAGATTTCCCACATTTCAAATCTAATACCTCCGGATCTGTTCTTTCAGCAGCTTCCGGGCAAAGTGAATGCGGCTTTTGATCGTTCCGAGGGGTTCTTTTAAATACTCAGCAATTTCCTGGTATTTATACCCTTCGAAATACAGGCGGAACGGAACTTTGAATGTTTCGGGAAGCCCTTCGATAGCGGCATTGATTTCCTTTTCCCGCAGTGAGCTTTCTGCCGTATTGGCCACGGAAACCTGGCTCATATTGATCAGGTAATCTTCCGGGGTGCTGTCTAAAATAGTTTTGCGTTTTACATTCCTGCGGTAATCATTGATAAAGATATTCCGCATAATGGTAAAGAGCCATGCCTTTATGTTCGTGCCCGAATTGTACTTTTCTGAGTTTGCCAGTGCTTTATAAAGCGTTTCCTGGTAAAGATCATTCGCTGATTCTGAGTTCTTTGTAAGATTTACAGCAAAGGGTTTCAGAAAATCCGCATTGTCTACCAACAGTTCATTAAATTCTTTATTTGCCATAACCCGCCTTTTTTGAAATTTGTCTAAATTAAAGCTTTACCCGGTAAGCGCAAAGCCGCTCGTCCAATTATAACAAAAAGTTTACCGTTTGAAGGTTCCTGACATTTTGCCGGATTGGGAAAAAAGTGGGGGTGGTTGAACGTTCACCGTTCCGCGTTGGATTGCATTTGACGGCCGGTGATTTTGGAATCTGGATGCTCAATTCTCGATCCCGAATTCATGACAGCGTCAACTGAAAACTGAAAACTGATGTCTGATAACTGATGTCTGATGTCTGATAACTGATAACTGAAGACTGACAGCTAAAGACTGCCGTTCAGTATACGGCCGTTTGTAAGCAATTCCTGTAGTTTGGCCGGGATCTCCAGTGTTTTCAGCCGGGCCATATGTCCTTCATGATGCAGATCCGTACCTACAAAAGAATAAAAATCGTGGTCAAGCAGGTATTGGGCAATTTCCTGTACGCGGGTGCCATATCCGCCCGTTACCGAAAGGAGGTTTAATTGAAACAGTATTCCATTATCCTTTATTTCATGAAACAGGTCCCATTTTTTGTACAGGTAGATATAACGTTCGGGGTGCGCCAGCACCGGCTGGTACCCGGCCATCAGCACGTCGAATAACACATTTTTCATAGACATCGACTGATGCATCGTGGAAAACTCCGTTAGCACCAGGTTATCTTTAATGGTCAGCAGCGGTTCTTTTTTTTGCAGCAGCTCCAGCATATGATCATCCAGGAAATATTCGGCCGCAGCCGTTATCTCTATATCAATCTTGTTTTCCTTCAATGCCTTCCGGAGCAGGTCCAGTCCTCTTCCAATGGTTTCCGGCGTATTTTTATACAGGTCCCAGAGTATATGCGGTGTGGTGATCAGCTTAGAATAGCCCAGTTCCTTAAAGTTCCGGATCAGCGCCAACGAGGTCTCCAGGTCCGGCGAACCATCGTCAATCCCCGGAATTAAATGAGAATGCATATCGGTTCCTATTAAGGAATAATCTATTTTTTGCATCCTGTTTTTCTTCGAAAAAAGCCCGAACATTTTTAAGAAATTGTGCGCAAAGATAGATGTTAATTCCGGACCGGGCGCTGCGCTACGCTACCTGATACAAGCGATATGCTTATTTAATGGTCAAAAACCACTTTTTTAACGGCGGGCGGAAAGTGCCTGCTGGTTTTTGAATACAGCCGGAAGTTCCTCGCTACCAAGTTGTGTATTCCCCTCCAATAAAGAATAATATAAGTTTCTGAAGTCGGAAGCAAGCCGTTGTACACCATACCGTTCGGAAACAAAATCAACGCCATTTTTCCCCATGCGTGTCCTTAAGGCATCATTATCCACCAACGACAATAAATGGTCAAAAAGTGTTTGTTTATCATGTATACTTGCTAAAAGTGCGGTTGTTCCTTCCTTCACAACATCCTTTACCCCTCCTACCGCTGTAGAAACAATGGGTTTATTGGCTGCCTGGGCTTCAATCAGGCTTACGGGAGTGCCTTCGTTAAGTGAGGTAAGGCAAACGATATCCAACCCCGCATTAATCACATCCATATCTGACCTCCAGGAGGTAAAAATCAGCGCCTGGTCCCGTAGTGGTTCGCCGTTGAGGCAATAGGGAATATTAAGGGTTTGGGCCTTGGCCTGGATATCCGCGGAGGAAGTACCATCTCCTACAATAAATGCCTTTACTTTTTTTGTGGTTCTCTTCAGCACATAGGCCAGTGCTTCCAGGAACAGATCGTGATTCTTCACCGGAACCAACCGCCCGGTAATGCCAAGCGCAATTTCATCGTCGGCCACATTAAATTCCTTACGAAATGCTTTTCGTTTCGCTTCCTGGTCTTCCATAAACCGTTCCAGCTGAAACCCGAGGGGAACTACTTTAAATTTGCTTTCCTTAGCAATCCGGTACTGGGTGGCCAACTCCGATTTTTGCTCAGGGCTGATAGCAACCAGCGCTGTACTCTTCTTTGCGAGGTAGCGTTCAATATTTAAAAACACCTGGGTTTTAGCCTTATTAAAATAAGAGTGGAATACATGGCCGTGATAGGTATGCACAATTACCGGCACTTTCATATGATGGGCTGCAAGCCGGCCTACTGCGCCCGGTTTTGCCGCATGTGTATGTACAATGTCTGGTTTAAAGGACTTAATAATTTCAGTAATTTTATGATATGCTTTGTAGTCCTTTAGCGGATGAATGGAGCGTCCCATTTCCGGAACCATTAAAGGTTTGATGCCCATCTGTTCTGCCAGGAAACCCGCATCCTGTTCGTGATACTCTTTTTCACCCACTACCAGCAGGGTTTCAAAATCCGGTTCCAGGAATTTGGTAAGATTCAATACGTTATAAACCGGTCCTCCGGTAATCAGCCGGTTGTGAATACGCAGTATCTTTGGCATTTCGCAAAAAGTTTAAGCTTGTACAGAATAAAAAAACATCCGTTTCCATCATAAAAAACGCCCTGTCTCATTTGTATTAACAGGGCTTTACACCACAAAGTAACAAAGTTTCATGAAAATACGGTGAACAAATTATGAAGATGCCGCAGCACCTTTAAATTCTTTAGGCTGGTGATGCCATTCTTCCGGCGGAAGATTTTTAAAATAATTATATGTAATCTCCAGTCCGGATTTTCTGGCTACCCGGGGCTCCCAGCCTAAAAGCGTCCTCGCTTTTGTAATATCCGGCTGACGTTGTTTGGGATCATCGGCAGGCAATGCTTTATGTATGATTTTGACTTTCTTACCCGTTAAGGCCAGGATTTCCTCTGCAAAATCATTTAAAGAGATCTCATCCGGGTTACCGATATTAACCGGAGATGTATAACTGCTTAATAGCAACTGATAAATCCCTTCCACCATATCTGATACAAAACAAAAACTCCGGGTCTGGGATCCGTCTCCAAACACCGTAATGTCTTCCCCTCTCAGTGCTTGTCCAATAAAAGCGGGCAGCGCCCGGCCATCGTTGAGGCGCATGCGTGGCCCATAGGTGTTAAAAATGCGAACGATCCGTGTATCTACCTTGTGAAAGCTATGATACGCCATGGTAATCGACTCCATGTACCGCTTTGCTTCATCATAAACGCCCCGGGGTCCTACAGGGTTTACATTTCCCCAGTATTCTTCCGTTTGCGGGTGCACCAATGGGTCGCCATATACTTCGCTGGTTGAAGCTACCAGGATCCGGGCCTTTTTATCTTTTGCCAGTCCCAGGCAATTATGCGTGCCCATCGCCCCTACCTTCAGGGTTTGAATCGGAATTTTCAGATAGTCGATCGGACTGGCGGGTGATGCAAAATGCAGGATATAATCCAGCGGGCCGGAAATATGAATATATTTTGTAACATCGTGATGATAAAATTCAAAATCCGGAAGGGGAAACAGATGCTCCAGGTTTCTTAAGTCGCCGGTGATCAGGTTGTCCATCCCGATCACCCGGTATCCCTCTGCTATAAACTTATCGCAAAGATGTGACCCGAGGAAACCCGCGGCACCGGTAATTAAGACGCGTTTTTTCATATTTAAATGCTAAAACAACAAAGCTACTTTATTGACAGCACTTTTTAGAAGGCAGGGAGCGGATTTCCTGCCGAATGTTTTATTTTTACCCATTAATTAATAACCGCTACAGATGGCTCCAAATATAACGCTCCTGGATTACGCGATTCTTCCCTTTGTGTTGGCCGCCATTTATGGCATTGCGTTCCGGTTCCGCAACCGGCATTATCCGCCGGGTCATCCCTACCGGCCCTACTTCCTTACCGGGTTAACCTTAAAAATTGTGGGAGCAATTTTTATCGGGATGGTTTATGAGTATTATTACCAGGGTGGGGATACGATGAACTATTTTCTGCATGCCAAAATCATCAACAGTGCTTTTGATGATTCTCCGGTTAAATGGATCAATCTCCTGCTTCGTATACCCAATGACAGTACCATTGGGTATTATGATTATATCAGCAGGTTGTATTGGTACCAGGATCCTGCCAGTTACAGTGTAGCTGCGCTGGCAGCCATTTTCGGCATGCTTGTGGGCACCACTTATCTGCCTATTGCTGTAATCTTTGCTGCTATTTCCTTTACGGGAATGTGGGCATTGTTCCGAACCTTTGCTCGCATTTACCCGAGTTTTATAAAACCAGTTGGCATTGCGGTGCTGTTTATTCCAAGTGTTGTGGTATGGGGCTCAGGAATCTTCAAAGATACTATCTGCCTTTTCGGGCTTGGCTGGCTAACCTATGGCGTTTTCCAAATGCTGATTCAACGCAATTTTAAATCGGGGAACCTTATTTTAACGCTTTTAAGTTTGTGGCTTGTTGCCCGGGTAAAAATTTATATTCTTCTCGCTTTTCTGCCGGCGCTATTGATTTGGGTACTTTCGGTATATACATCGAAAATAAAAAATACTGCAGGAAGATTTCTGGTTAAGTTATTTGTTTTATCCGCAGCCCTCCTCAGTACTTTTTATATTATGACATCCCTTGGTGAGAATGCTCTTGGACGCTATTCACTGGACAATATTGAACAAACGGCCCAGATAACCCGGGATTGGATCCAATATTCTTCTAAGGATGAGGGATCGGCTTATGATTTGGGGAATATTAAAAGCATCGGTGACATGATTTTAACATTTCCACAAGCTGTCAATGTCAGTTTGTTCCGTCCATATTTATGGGAATCAGGAAAGCTCATTATTCTGGCCTCAGCAATAGAAGCGTTTTTATTCCTTTTCCTAACTATTAAGTTGCTTGTTGTCGTAGGGCCTAAGCGATGCTGGGTCACAATTACGAAGGACCCCACGCTCCAATTCTGTTTGATTTTTGCCATCGTTTTTGCTTTTTCTGTAGGCATCAGTACAGGTAATTTCGGCACACTTTCCCGGTATAAAATACCTTGCCTGCCCTTTTATGGTGTAAGTATTTTATTGATTTATTATCAAAACCGGCCACAGAATACACAGTTCCTGAAATTTTTAAATATTTAATAGTGCAATGGTACAACGGGGATCTTTTATTATTTCACTGGACTTTGAATTATGGTGGGGTGTTCGCGATTCAAAAACGCAAGCGACTTATGGGGACAACATAAAGAATGTAAGAATCGTTATCCCCGCCTTATTGAGCCTGTTCAGAAAATACGATATCCGGGCCACTTTTGCAACCGTCGGTTTTCTGTTTCTCCGGGAAAAAGAGGATTTTCTTCGCATGCTTCCCGCAAAGATTCCTAAGTATACCAATGCAAACCTATCCCCTTATCTTGATCATTTTTCGTTTTTAAAAGAGCCCTTTGAATCCGATGAATACTATTACGGCGCGGAGCTCCTCGATATGATCAGGCAGCATCCGGAACAAGAGGTCGCCTCACATACCTTTTCGCATTATTATTGCCTGGAAGGCGGACAAACCCTGGAAGACTTTCGGGAAGATTTGCAAATGGCGCAATTGGCAGCCCAATTGAATGGGTTGCACCTGACATCCCTTGTATTCCCACGTAACCAGTTTAATGACGCCTACTTATCTGTATGTACCGAATTGGGGTTTACCTGTGTAAGGGGTAATGAAAAAAGCTGGATCTACCAGGTTAAAAACAGCGACCACGTCAATTATCCTCGCAAAGCGCTCAAATTACTGGACTCCTACATCAACATTTCCGGACACAACTGTTATAGCCTCGAAAGTATTGCTCCGACATATCCCGTAAATCTTCCTGCCAGCCGCTTTTTAAGGCCCTACTCAAAAAATCTCCGTTTTTTAGAACCACTAAAAATTACCCGGATAAAAAGCAGCATGACTCATGCTGCAAAAAATAACCTTATTTTTCATCTCTGGTGGCATCCGCATAATTTTGGGTCAAACCTTAAAAGAAATATCGCGTCTTTAGAGCAGCTACTGCAACATTATACGTTCCTGAAAGAGCGATATCATTTCAACAGTGAAACGATGTCTCAAATAACATCCCGCATCTTAAATGAAAGCTAAAAAAATTATTATTCTGGCAACAGCCTGCGACTCCACCACGATCATCTTTAACTTTCTTAAAGATGATTTTAATATCGAGAAGGTCATTATTGAGCAAAAAGAAGGGATGCGGTTATTTTTAAAAAGGCGAATAAAAAAACTGGGCCTTTTAAAGGTAGCCGGGCAGTTGGCATTTATGAGCTTCCTGGCGAAACCTATTGCGTTGCTTTCAAAAAAGCGCATCCGGAACATTGTTAACAGCAACGGACTCAGCACGCAGGCAATTCCCGAAGACCGGATCCAACAGGTTGTTTCCGTAAATAGCGATACCGTTATTGCACAGCTAAAAGCAGCATCTCCCGACCTCGTTCTGCTAAGCGGTACCCGTATTGTTTCAAAAAAAGTACTTGCAGCGATTGATTGCAGGTTTGTTAATATCCATGCCGGCATTACTCCAAAATACCGTGGCGTACATGGCGCATATTGGGCCCTCGTCAATCAGGATGCTCAGAACTGCGGAGTAACCGTACATTTTGTTGACACCGGTATTGATACCGGAAATATTCTCTATCAAACACAAATTATTTCCGGGAAGACTGATAACTTTGCCACTTATCCATACCTGCAATTGGCAGAAGGGGTCAACGGATTAAAACGCTGTATGGTCTCCTATTTCGAGGGAACATTAACCCCCAAAAAAGCAGCGGGTCCCAGCTATCTTTGGTATCATCCCACTTTGTTACAATACCTTTACAATTATTTTATAAAAAAAGTAAAATAAACATTGAACTCAGAAGACCGTTTACACATACTTTTTATCGCTCCCTACCCTAAAGGCATTGGGCCATCTCAACGTTTTAGATTTGAACACTACCTGGGCTCCCTAGCAGGCAGTAAAATTATGTACAGCTATAGCACGTTTATTTCCGAACATGACTATCCGTTCCTCCATCAGAAGGGGGGAGCGTTGAAAAAAGCGGTAATCATCATGAAAGGTTTTTTAAACCGGTTCTTATTGCTTTTTACAATGTTCAAATACGATTTTATTTATATACATAGGGAAGCTGCTCCTGTTGGACCACCAATATTTGAATGGATTATAGCTAAAATTTTCCGAAAGAAAATCATCTATGATTTTGATGATTCAATCTGGGTCTTTCAGGCTTCTGAAGCGAATCCCTTCGCCGCACTTCTGAAGTGTACCTGGAAAGTACGTTTTATTTGCAAATGGAGTTGGAAAATAAGTGTCGGCAATCAATTTCTTTCTGATTTTGCAAAAAAATATAACAAAAGCGTTTTCATCATTCCAACTGTCGTTGATACGGACACCGTACATTTTCGCCCAGCCATTGCTTCCTCTCTTTTCCCAAAAGTCATTGGATGGACGGGTACATTTACTAATTTCATCAACCTTCCGATTGTAATACCGGCGCTCAGAAGACTGGAGAAAGAATGCTCATTAGACATTCTGTTCATTGCAGACAGAGATCCCTTGATACCTGATTTAAGATACAGGTTCAAAAAGTGGAACAAGGGAACAGAAATAGCTGATCTTTGCGAACTGGATATCGGTTTAATGCCTCTGCTAAATGAAGAAGTACAAAAGGGAAAATGTGGATTTAAGGCGATACAGTATATGGCATTGGAAATTCCAGCGGTCGTATCTCCTGTAGGAGTAAACGCGGAAATCGTGGATGAAGGAGTAAACGGGTATTTTGCTAATACCACAGACGAATGGTACTCCAAACTCAAGCAATTGTTGAATGATGATTCAAAAAGGACGGTCTTTGGTAAAAATGCCCGAGATAAGATTATTTCCAGCTATTCCGTCAAAAGCACCCGTTCTCTTTTTTTAAGCCTATTCACCTCGGAACCGTCACACAATCAGGAATGACTACTGTTATCCAACACGTCATTATACACTTTATTATATTGCTCAAGCCCCCGCTCCAGAGCAAAAAAAGCATAAGCCCCTTGCCGGATAAGGGTTGCATCAGGCTCGCTCCCCTGCATTTCCCGAATAACAGCGATGAATGATTCCGGATCAAATTTATGTACAAGGTATCCTGATTGATATTCCTTCACAACTGTGTCAGTGTCCCCAACCCCCGTATTACAAATTACAGGTTTTCCCATTGCCATTATTTCTCCTTGCTTCGTCGGTGATGAAGCTTTTTTAGAATATGCCGGCTTTATGAAAAAAAGCGAATAGTCGCCTAATGCAATGTACAGCGGGACCTCCCTCCTTTTAGCAGCTTTTATGCGTAACTGATCTGAGGAAATTCCCATAAGTGCTGCCCGTTCAAATATTAAATTTGGTTCATCCGCAGTAACAAAAACAAATACTGAAGAAGGATTATAAAGCCGCCATTGTTTAAAAAACATCAGCATCTCATCCAATAAGTACCATGTCCCAACCGAGCCTATATAAGTAATTATCTTTTGACTATCAGAAAGGCCCATCTCCTCCTTTTTCAAGGCCACATCACTCGGCTGAATGGCTTCCGGATCAAATAAATCCAGATCAACACAGCATGGGATTACGGTTATATTTATATCTGGCCGCACACCCGGCCAGGAACCTATTTCCATCCGAGCATTTTCTGTCAATGAAATTACTGCTGCCGCCTGATTTAGAAAGGCCTTTTCCTTCTTTTTGAAGAATTTATATACAATATTAAAAAGCGGGTTCCTCAAATTCCATATTCCACCGTCAACCCGCTCATCGGCCCAAAAGCCGCGCATATCAAAGATGAAAGGGAGATCGAACTTTTCTTTCATCCAAAGACCGGTCATGGCAGCAATATAACTTCGACAATGTACAAAATTAAACGGAGCTAGCAGGTGCAATTCCTTTGCCACTTTCCGCATGGTCCGCAGATCTTTTATAGTTGAAAGGACCTGCGGACTCCTGGTATATTGTTGAGGATACCATTTAATTCCGGCAGCATCACATATGTTTTCAACCACCTGTTTGCCAACAGTAAATTTCTCTTTTTTTTCAAATGAAATCAAACTGATGTTAAACCCCCTGGCACACAAACCCGTCAAATAGGGTAATACCTGGGATTGCCCCAAAGGATCCGTCATGCCGTCGTAAGAAAGATAGAGGACGTTTTTATTCATTATAATCGAAGTTCTGTAAACTGGTGATGTTGGGTATGTTTTTGAAGCTCCATGTGGGATGTCCGAATTCCGCGATCCATACCTTTCCTCTGTACTGAGATGCTACGGGCACCCGATAGATATTCTTCGATCCTGTCATTTCTCTTTTTAGGGATTTACCATCGGGAGTAACAAGGTATCCTCTTCCATTCGTTCCTTCGGGCAGCGCATCATAAAAAATAATTTCCGTCGCTGATCTGGGCACATAAAAATATTGGACCGGGTAACCGTAGTTATCAAAATCCTCGGCACCCGGGGTTTTAAAGAGAACAATGCCCGGACTTTTAATAATCACCCTGCTAAACCCATTGCCGGTTTGAAGTGTATAAACCTTTCCCTTTTCGACTTTTATTCGCAACCGTTTCATGCTCCAAGTTTTGTCACCGATAGTCTCCGTATAATCACTATTAACTTTTCCAACTGTTTGTTTGAATACAGGGCTTCCTTCCAGTAACACCGTAAATGGAGTCTCTGCCTGAGCACCGGCATCTACTTCAATAGTTCCGCTATACGGGGCCTTGAAATAGAAAAGGCACTGGTAGCCTCCAAAACGCCAGGAATCTTTTGGTATCGGATCTTTATATTGCACTTTGTCCAGATCGAACCGGAAGCCGGAAAGCGTATAGGGTTTTGCAATTCCTTCCAAATCTTTCCGAAACTGCTGATCCATCTCTTCGGCAGAAACGGGCTTTATACCTTTTCCCGAAGGAACAATATTTCCCTGGTCCAGAGGAGCAATATATCCCTGCCCCACAAGCGCAGCCGTTTGCACAAGCATCAGGTGATGGATTCGGTACAGGTAATTAAAAATCCGCTCTTTACTCTTTTGCGTATTATCATGCTCATAATATAATTTCATAAAATGAACATACGCTTTCAGCTCATTAATCCGTCTCCATTCGGGGCTTTCTTTTAATACAAGCGCATCAGCCTCTTTTAAATCAGCCAGTGAAAAATTCACATCCGCCGCTCCCTGATAGTTTTTACTCCAGCGGTCAAACATTCTCCGCATTACCGGAGCAGCTTTACCAAAGCAATCAGCCAGATACTGGTAATACAATTTTTCAAAATCGTTGTCAATATCCCATTGCAACTGACCAGCCATCCATAATGCATGCCCCATTGGTCCTGCAGCGTCGGTGGTTTCCAGGTAAACGCCATCAATCTTGTTTTTGACCCAAAAACGCAATTTTTCGGGGATGGAATAGATATCAAACTGGGGCAGCCCCTGGCTCCATTGAGTAATATTCCAATAGTCATAAATGCCCATATGCCCATTAATTTTACTAGCCCATACCTTTACCATCTCCGCCGGCGGGTAAGCTTTTTGAAAGGCATAAGGAATGATCACCGGGTATACATTTTTTTGCAACCTAAAAGAAGGCGCTAGGGCATTGTAGGGGCCGTCACCATATGCATAGGCTGTGATCACCGTGTGCTGGTCATTTTCAGGATAATCTTTTGCAACTTCATTTGCCAGCCACCACCATTTATCCGCATGGTTCCTGATTTCCGGCATTTTTGATGGAAGCGGATCATCGGCACCACCACGGCCATCTTCGGGGTCCACGCCCAGAGCAGTAAATTCTGTATTTGAATGTTTATATGCTTTCCTCACCCATTCTTTATAGGCCGAAACAGCTCCAGGCTGATCGATCTTTATGCGACCGTTCTTTTTTCCCGCATCGCTTGCAAACCAATCGGGATGGGCATCCAGCAAAGCTTTGTTTTGCTGGTAAAATGCCTGACCAGTATGGCCCACGCTCTCAAAATCGGCATTAAACCGGTTGCGTCGCTTCCAATCGTACCATCTCCGTTTATACAGGTTTTGCGGATCATAAAGTGGTACCGATCCAAAATCCAGACCGCCGGTCCCGAAAAAAGAACGGTTACGAAATGAGGGCTTTAGCCAGTTGCCCGTTAAGGAAAGACGCTTGAGTACTTTAGGTGCAACAAACCAATTGTCGCCTGGTCCGTACCAGCGAAAGCCCAGCAGGTCCAGGTAAGTGTATACGGCATTTTCCAGGCTATTTTTCGTGGTGTACTTTATAGTAACCTCATTGTTTGCGTTTATCAAACAAAACTCCTGACCGGTCCTGTTTTCCAGAGGGACTTTTATAAAATTGATGGTACCGGCACTATATGGCTTTAAAACATTCTTTAAATCAGCGATGGCGTCATTTGCCGGACCTGTATACCGGATCATCGTTTTACCAGCTTTTTCCTGCCCACAAGTACCAATCGACCAAAGAGAGCCAGTAAAAAAAAGAAGTAACCATAAGCAGCAGTTCCGCCACCGGCAAAGCATTGCTATTCTGGAAGTTTGTTTAACTATCAATATGTGCAAAAGGCCTACATCCACTTTTTATACCATAACTGGAACATCAATAAATACCATATTTTAAGGTACTTTTCCTTCCTTCCTGCAAAAAATTCGCGTGTGAGCCGGCTAACGGTGTCCGGATTAAAGAGTCCATGCATTTTCAACGCTGCATTTCCAAGGTGTTCTTCTACCAGCGGCCTCAGCTCCTTTGTCAACCAATCAGCAACCGGAATTCCAAATCCCATCTTGGGCCGGTCCATCATTTCCCTGGGTACATAATGATATACGATCTCCCGCAGGATGTATTTTTTTATTCCCTTATGATATTTATAATCCACAGGCAACTGTGCTGCCCATTCAATAATTTCCTGGTCCAGAAAGGGTTCTCTGCCCTCCAGACTAATGCTCATTGTAGCTCGATCTACTTTTTGCAGAATATCATCCGCCAGATAGGTTTGATAATCTACTGCCATCATAAAAGAAAGCGCATCGTAGTACTCCGGTTTTAGCTCGCGGCTATGGTATAATGCTGAAAGATCACTTATCACTGCCTGTGCGCCTATCCCCTGGGAAAATAATTCAACTATTTCCCTGTCGGAAAAAATAATGCTAAGATTCTTCAGCAATGCTTCCGGGGAAGGATCGTTTAATAAGTTTTTCAACTTATCATAGCGGCTGTGGAAATTGGCTTTATTCCGTAACACAGGTATGGCTTTGGACGAAATATGCTCCATCAATCCGGCGGCCATTTTTCGAAGAGGAGCTGGTATCCTTTGCAATTTTTGCCCGTAACGGTTGATGTAATCGTACCGGTTGTAACCGGCAAAGATCTCATCCCCTGCATCCGCGGATAGTGCTACCGTTACTTTCTGCCGGGCCAGCCGGCTTACAAGGATAGTAGGAATAGCACTGCTATCTGCAAAGGGCTCATCGTAATAAAAAGGCAGCTCCGGGACAATATCTATCGCCTCCTTTGCAGTACAATAATACTCGGTATGATCTGTACCAAGATGCGCCGCAATTTGTTTGGCAAATGGTGCCTCATCCAGAAGATTATCAGTAGTACCGATGGTAAAGGTCTTGATCCTTGCCGTACTGTTTTTTTGGAGAAGCGCCGTTACACAGGTGCTGTCGAACCCTCCGCTCAGGAACACGCCAACCGGCACATCGGCTACCATGCGGTACTGGAACGCTTTTTCCAGGATCCGTTCGGTTTCTCCGATCGCTTCCGGAAGGTCGATTTTTAATTTAGGTTTATTATAATGATCATATACATTCCAGTATTCTTCGGTTGTCAATTCTTTTTTTAAAAGATTGAAACGCAACAAGTGCCCCGCTCTTAATTTATAGGTATTCCGGAAAATGCAATGTGGCGCAGGAACAGCTCCATATTGCAGGAAAGATGCGACGGCATCTTTGTTTAGCTCTTTCCGGTAGTTCGGGTGAGCCATCAGGGTTTTCAGTTCCGACCCAAAAAGAAATAGGCCATCCTGAAACGAATAATAAAAAGGTTTTACACCGGCCCGGTCACGGATGGCAATCAATTCCTGCTTGTCTTTATCATATAATACCATCGCAAACATCCCATGCCACTTATGGATCGCCGCCGCGCCCCATTCCTTCCAGCTGTGCAGGATCACTTCTGTGTCTGATGTAGTCTTAAACTGGTGTCCTTTGCCCTTTAGTTCTTCCTTTATTTCATTATAGTTATAGATTTCGCCGTTAAAAACAATAACCAGATCTCCATAAATCATGGGCTGATCCGCCGCGTGGCTGAGATCGATGATCGAAAGACGGCGATGTCCCAATCCTATTTGGAAATCTTCCCGCTGCTCAAAAAATTCGGCCTGCCCGTCCGGTCCGCGGTGGAACATAGAGGCCGCCATTTGAAAAACAATTTCCCTGGAACTTTTCTGATTAAAATCCGCAAAACCGGTAATACCACACACTGGAAACTATAATTTTTAGGGGTGAAATATTAAATGAAATAGTTAGTACCGCTATGTCTATTTGTTGCTTAAAATCTCTTGCAACCGCAAATACCACTCTCTCTGAAGAATGTCAACTATGGGCTCTCAGAGAACTCCGATTGATAAAATTTAAAATCAGAGCATTATGATTAAATACTTTTATTTTACCGGTCCTGTAATAAGACTTAACTTACATCAGCTCCGTCTCTGTATACCCAATACGACTGCTGCGCTTCAGATCCGCCCTGCTGTTTCTTGGTAAATACTATCAAGCTTATTTAAATAGTTATCCCTTCTAAATGCCTTTAAAGCATAAACCTTATTTTGCTCACTTTGCATTTTAAACTTTTCCGGATTCGCAATAAAGTACTCTATAAATCTGATCAGGGATGCAGTGTTATTCAAATCAAAATAATTTGCATATTTATCTCCGATTTCTTTATGCCCTGGAATATCCGAAATAATAACTGGCAACCCCACACTTAGCGCCTCTGCTACGGCGATGCCGAATCCCTCGGCATTGGATGGCGAAACATATAAATCATAATCAGGCAAAACCCTATAAATATCAGCTTTTCTTCCCATCAATCGAACATTAAAAAGATCCGCCCCTTCAATCTCCTTTTCCAGCGTCGGCCTTAGTGGCCCTTCTCCGTATATATCCAAAGAAATCAAATTGCGCGGTAATAACTTTATCGTCTCAATTAAAAATGGTATATTTTTTATCAAACGAAGATTACCAACGCATACTATTTTCAGTGGCCGATTTGCCTGGAAGGAAAACTCATACTTTGTTTTAAAAAACTCATTTCGTACAAAATTACTGAGCAAAAAACATTTGCCTGTATGGGGATGAATGCTTTTAAAATTCTGAATTACTGCATTTGTTACCCCTATCATGTTCTGGGTTTTTCGGTAGGTTGCGCGCTCTATCAAATCCTGAATCAATTGCTTATGCCTTCCGATAGGGTCTCTATTCATTATTTCGTGGACACTAAATACAAGAGGATTTCTTTTACCACACGCCAACCTGGCAATAATTGTACTCCAAAACAATTGACTGCGTACTAAATCTGGCCGCTCCGCTTTAATAATCTTCTTTAGTCTTCTTGTTACAGCAAACAGATCTGCATAGCCTTTATATTGAAGATCAATTTTTTTTATCTGGCGAAAAACCTCTTCCGGAAAATCATTCCGATCATTAAGCGTTACTAATGTCAGATCATATCGATGATTTAAATCTGGCAAAATATCAACTAATAAGGTTTCCGCGCCACCCCTACCCAGATCGTCAATAATATGTACAACTTTCAATTTCCGCATATGCCTGTTATTTATTCTGCGATTGCAGCCACAAATGGAAACTAAAAATGTACCACAATAATACTTCATTCGCCATTGACCCCGCGTTACGCTGATTAATCAGCTTCGAAACCTCTTTGCGATTAAACATAGCTGCCGGACTTTTCAGGGTAGCAACCAATTGATCATTGTAATGTTTTCTGATCCATTGCTGCAATGGCACCGAAAACCCACGTTTAGGAAGATCAAACAATGCTACAGGCAGATAACGGGCCAACAATTTCTTCAGAATGTATTTTGTTACTCCATTGCGTATTTTAAATCGGCCCGGCAACTTTGCAGCAAACTCAATCAGCCGGTGATCTAAAAAGGGCTCCCTTCCCTCAATACTGTTAAACATTGTAGCCCGGTCTACTTTAATCAGATTATTATTGGTCAAATAATGCTTAAGATCCCATTCGCACATTTTATTTAATAATGTATCTCCTCCATTACTTTGCTGCAATGGCTCAACATATTGTGGAAATAGTTTTCTTAATGTGCTTACAGAACTATTCCGAATAATTCTTTGATAAAAGCTGCTAAACTGATCCGCTCCCATAATATCAGCAAACCGGCCCATGCGATTTGCCGAACGCCCCGGGAAAAAAGCACCTCCAATGCGAAGCATTTTCTCCGCAGTAGCGTTTAGTATCTTTGGATTCCGGGCTATTTGCCCCCAGCGATTTAGATATTCTGTATAACGCACATATCCTCCAAACAGTTCGTCTCCTCCATCTGCACTTAGTACAACCTTCGCCCCGCTTTCTTTTGCCAATTGAGAAACAAATGTGGTAGGAATACAAGACGTATCACCGTGCGGTTCGTCGTAAATATCATAAAAGTGGTCAAGAATATCAAACGCAAATTCGGGAGTTAGGATCATCTCTTTATGATCTGTTCCTAAATAATCAGCAATTTTTTTTGCATCACTCGATTCGTCATACCGGGCATCTTTAAAGCCAACGGTAAATGTTTTTATTTTACCGTAGTGTCGGGCTAAAACAGCAGCAACTAAAGAACTATCAACACCTGAACTTAAAAAAACACCAACTGGTACGTCTGCTACCATTCTATATTTAAATGCCTCTACAATTAAATGCTCCAACTCATCTAAAACATCATCATCTTTTCTATTTTCCCATTCCTTATTCTCAGCAAATGCAATTGACCAATATTCAACCAATCGAGACTGTCCATCCTTAAAATGCAAATAACACCCCGGAGGCACCCTTTTAACTCCTTTGTATATAGCTGAATTATCAACAATATATCCTAACGATAAAAATGACGACAACGCTTCGTTGCTAACGCTTTTTTCCTTCTTGAACAAATATTGATTTATTCCATTCAGGTCGCTTGAAAATGCAATTGTTTTATTACCTTCAGCATAATATAGCGGCTTAACACCTACCCGGTCTCTTATCAAATACAATTCCATTGCAACTTTATCGTATAATGCAATTGCAAACATCCCCACAAACTTCTGTACACAGTTTATTCCCCAACAATGAAAAGCCTTCAACACAACTTCTGTATCTGATTCCGATTCGAACACATAATTTTTAGCAATCAGTTCCTTCTGTATATCTCTATAATTATATATTTCTCCATTAAATACAATAACCAGATTCCCGAAAAACATAGGCTGATGCCCTCTATTCGAAAGGTCGATGATCGATAACCGTCGATGTCCCATTCCAACACCATCAGCAAAAAAAACGCCTTGATCATCGGGTCCACGCCTTTCAAGAGCGTTTGTCATATCAATTAAAGCGGCCCTATCTTTTGTGCCATCAATAAAGCCTGTAATGCCACACATATATATAATTTAACTCTTCAACAATTACTAATACACAACAGTCATCAATACCTAATAACTTTTTTTACTACTTCCTTGAAGTCCTGTTTTGACCAGGTCCAATTTCTTATTAATATCTTTAGAGCCGGTATTTTGGGCAACGTTTTAACATATTCATAGATAGCTGTTTTTCTTTTTTTAAGAGCATTTTCTTTGAACCAGGTTTCTATTCTTTTTTCCTCCCCATATTTCAGGGCTTCATCCGCTATTGACCTCAACATTTTAACTTCCTTATCTACATTTGTAACTGACAGTGTATAGGATGCGTTATTCCCATGGGACCGCCAAACACCCACCCATTTTTTTTCTATCAGGACAAACCCCTTTAGGGCCAAACGACAAATAGAGTCAGTATCCGCACCTAAAGAATCTAAAGAATAAAAATTCGTCGCAAGAGCAAGTGATCTTTTGTATATCACTGCGAAGTGTTGTCCTATTGCTCCGTATTTATAAAACCCCAATACATAATCGAGGCCCTTTAATTTTGTTAGCTGATGCTTCAAAAATATAGGTGCAGGAACCAGTTCTCCGCTATTTTCTATCAATGATGATGCGGCTGCTACATACATAACCAGATCCGGATCTTCATTAACCTGTTTTAAAGCTCCTGAAATAAATGTTGGATCCGAATAATAATCATCTCCATCCAGCATTACCATCCAATCTCCTTTAGCCAGTTGATATAGAATATACCGGTAATTGGCTACCCTGCCCAAATTAGAGGTTGTTCGGTAAATTTTGACCCTGGGGTCCCGGATCTTATTGATCATTTCGAATGTCCGGTCCGTTGAATTATCATCGCAAACAATAATTTCCAAATTTGGATAATCCTGGTTTAGAGCGCTGGTAATAGCGGTTTCAATATACCTCTCCTGATTAAATGTTGGTATAGCAATTGTAACTAAAGGATTCAACTTATCCACTGTGTTTTTCTTTACTTAATTATTGTAGAACTGTTCCAATCGGATCATTTAAAAAATGTGATCTTCCCTTTAAGTACACCATACAAAATGGTTCTGGTGTCCCTGAGAATCAAAATATAAAAACAACATCCCATAGCAATCAGCAAAAATATTACCAGAAAATTGTTGCCAGATAAGAAATACCTGTTGGCGTATTTAACTGCGAAAAAAATACTTGCCGAGAGAAGAACCGGCAAGTAAAATATTGTTTTAAACCAATAACCCAGTTGGCCTTTTAAATACAAGCGGTGAAATATGGGTAACGATATTGTAAAAACAAGCACATTGTAAAGCAGCCAACAGCAACCTGCTCCGAATGCACCATACAATTTAGTAGCAATTATAACACTTGGAACTATTATTATTGCAGCAATCGTATTCTGCAATAAGCCATATCTAACATTTCCCTTACCTAAGGTATAGAAATAGAACATAGATGTGATACTATTAATAAATGAACCGATCGTCACAACCTGTAAAATAGGTGTAGTCTCCCTCACCAGTTTTTCATTCTGTGTCCATAACTGCAAAATATCGTGTGCAAACACAATAATAACACATGCTATAGGAGCCAAGGTGATTATTAACCATTTGCAACTTCTGTAATATAAATCATCAAATTCCTTAAACATATGTTTTGCCTGGAATCTATTAAATGCAGGAAGAACCACATTTACAACCGGCAATGCAATTAATGAAAGTGTTCCGGCCACTAAAAAGGCAATGTTATAGTATCCAACATATTCTAAATAAAGAAATTTAGAAACCACAATTTTGTCAACCTGCAAAATACAGAACGCAATTATGGATGTACCAGTCATACCAACAGCAAAACTCTTTATTTTACGGAGTATGGCAATCGAAAAAAATTTCGACCCGCCCTTTAGATTTATTATCCTATAACTATAAATTCTTAAAGCGAATGTTAGGGCCACTTGAACAATCAATTGCCAAATAAAATAAACCTGAATATCTGACGAGATATAGGCAATAACCAAAACCCCACCTACATTTTTTAAAATAGAACCTACAAGATTAATGATCGCATTTTGTCCCTGACGTTGCATACCATTTATAACACCATCATATACAGATGTGGGGAATTGAAAGATAAAAATAAACGCCATTAATATAACACAGTTTTTTACCTGCCCCAGTCCAAGATCTTTCACATTTATCCAGCTTTGAGCTATATATGATGATAGCAATACCAAGGCAATTCCTGCCACAATAGCAATAGACCAATTAACAAGCTCTATACTATACACCAAGCTGCCTTTTCTAATTGCAGATACATTTTTTGCATCCATAATGGCAATTTCCCGATTAGCGGATGCACTTAACCCCATATCCAGAAGCAAAAGGGCGCTGGTTAACGTTGTGTAAAACGCCACCAATCCATAGCTTTCGGCGCCTAAAAACCGGATATAAACCGGCAATAGTACAACCCCCAACAATGTTGAAATGACACGGGAAAGAAAAATCAGTCCAACCTTAAATGCAGATCTATTAAAAAACGCCTTAAACAACTACTCTTATTTTAAACGACTACTTCCAAATGGTGCAGATATTCTTTCCTTAAAAGAATCTATTATTGATCAAGTAGTCACATTAATATTAATTCTTTTTTTTGGGGTCCAAGCAATAGTCAACGATCAGCCTGATTCATAATTCTTTCAATAGTATGAACAACAGTTACCCCATCAACTGCAACATGCATATCTTCATTCCTCATCCAAAGTTGTTTTAACATCCTATCGAGATAGCGAACGTGATTAACTACGCTATCCGAAACTTCAGATTTGTTTGAATTGTCGGCAACCGGTGTTTTCAATGCTTTAAAATCTTTGATATGACAATATTCCATGCGCTCCATATATTGCCCCCCCACCTTTACAGACCCATTCTCCGCAATTACCGTAATACTGCTTTCCAGGTTTTTATCCCAAACTGCGGTGGTATAATTCAGGCATCCCATACCTCCGTTTACAAAATCAAACTGAACAATCCCCGTATCTTCTATTTCAATAGAACCGCCATGACCGAAATTTTTCAGTTTTGCCTGGATATTGGTTAAGTCTCCAAAACACCAAAGCAGCAGATCAATAAAATGACTAAATTGTGTAAACAATACGCCACCATCCAGTTCCTTAGTGCCATGCCAACTGCCTTTTTTATAATAGCGCTCATCCCGGTTCCAGAAACAATTAACCTGAACTAAAAAAATCTTCCCCAGCACGCCGCTATCTACCACCTCCTTTAACCAGGTACTTACAGGGCTAAACCGGTTCTGCATCATTACAAATACCTGCCGCTGTACATCGGCAGCTTTTGCGACAATGGCTTCAGCATCGGCGCTGTTCAATGCCATCGGCTTTTCAATCAATACATGCTTCCGGGCATCAAGACATTTTAAAGCCTGCTGTGCATGCAGCCCGTTGGGCGTAGCAATTACAACTACATCTGTTTCCGCGGCAGCTGATGATTCCAGAAAATGATCCAGATCCCTGTAAAAAGGAATGCCAGGCAATTCCTGCTGCGGATGCATGTCTACAACTGCCGTTAACGCGCAATCAGGGTGCTCCCCAATCACAGTTACATGCCGTTTTCCCATATGTCCGTACCCAACAACTGCAAATCTTGTTTTTCCGCTCACCTCTCTAAGACTTTTTATATACGGTTCCGCTTCTCAGTTCATACCCCTCACCGCTTTCCGGGCAAACCGCTATTCCTTCTGCATCAAACTGTAGCTTATGCCCATATTCACTCATCCAACCCGTTTGGCGCGCGGGGTTACCTACTACCAGGGCATAAGCGGGTACATCCTTTGTAACCACGGCCCCCGCACCAATAAAAGCATACGCACCAATCATACTACCACAAACGACGGTTGCATTGGCGCCGATGGTTGCACCCTTTTTCACCAAAGTCTGTTTATATTCATTTTTACGGCTGATCGCGCTACGGGGATTTATCACATTGGTAAAGACCATACTGGGTCCCAGGAACACGTCGTCCTCACAGATGACGCCTTCATAAATGGACACATTGTTCTGTACCCGCACATTATTGCCAAGAACCACCTTGGAAGCGATCATCACATTCTGACCGAGATTACAATGTTCCCCGATCGTACACCCCGGCATGATATGCGAAAAGTGCCAGATCTTTGTGCCAGCCCCTATATTGCAGCCTTCATCGATAACGGCAGAAGAATGTGCGAAGAAATTTGCAGACATTACCTATATCTCTAAATGTCGGAATACTAAATTCCAAATATCAAATACCAGAGCTGGTTAAACCGGGTACCGGTGCTCATCATTGGTGGTACCCACGGGGTGGTCTGCCATTACGACGATTTTTGAGTTGGCTTCCAGTGCCTGCAAACAAAAAATATGACCCGGCGGTATATGCAGCACATCAAGTGCACCGGCTTTTAATATAAAAACAACGGTGTCTTTCTCATTCAGATCCGGTTCCCGCCAGTTGTTGACGGACTTTACTTTTACCTGAAACCCGCCGGTTACAACGGTAAACCATCTGTTCTCAATCTCATGCCCCATCCATCCCCTTACCAAAGCGGTGTTGTTGTGCTCAATTGTATAGATCCGCCTTACAGGTTCCAGATCAAACTGGTTGTTGTACAACAGCTGCCCCCGCCCGTCAACATGATTGCCGCCCTGCAGTAACCGTGCATCCATATTACCTGATTTTCCGGAGATATTCCCCATAACCACTTTTGGCCAGTTCTTCCGCCAAGAAGTGTAATTGTTCTTTATTAATAAACCCGTTCCGGTATGCAATTTCTTCAATACAGCCGATCTTTAAGCCCTGTCGCTTTTCAATCACCCGTACAAACTCGGAGGCGTCGGTTAGCGAATCAAAGGTACCGGTATCCAGCCATGCCGTGCCCCGGTCTAATACCGCTACCTGCAACCGGCCGTTTTTCAGGTATTCTTTATTAACATCCGTGATCTCATATTCCCCACGGGGAGACGGCTTCAGATTTTTTGCGATCTCTACGACACTGTTGTCATAAAAATAGAGGCCTGGCACCGCATAATTCGATTTGGGTGCAGCGGGCTTTTCTTCTATTGATTGCGCTACCCTGTTTTCATCAAACTCCACCACGCCATACCGCTCCGGGTCGGATACCTGGTATGCAAATACATACCCACCTTCGACATCCGTTAATTTCTTTAGTTGCGAACCCAGTCCTACCCCATGAAAAATATTATCTCCCAGTACCAACGCTACTTTATCCGTGCCGATAAAATCTGCCCCGATTACAAAGGCCTGTGCCAGCCCGTTGGGTTGTTCCTGCACGGCAAATTCAAAGCGGCAACCGATGCGCGCGCCGTCGCCCAGCAAGCGTTTGAATCCCGGCTGGTCTTCCGGTGTCGTAATAATAAGCACCTCGCGGATCCCGGCCATCATCAGCACGGAAAGCGGGTAATAGATCATCGGTTTATCGTAGATCGGCATCAGCTGTTTGCTGATCGCTTTTGTAATAGGGTATAAACGGGTGCCGGAGCCGCCGGCTAAAATGATTCCTTTCATGAATGCGAATTATAACTTTCTTTCCGGAAAAAGATCTCCGTTGACATATCATTTCGTTCGATTCGTTGCATTCGGCTAATGCGCATACTGCTGCTCATAATACGCCTGGTACGCCCCGCTCGTCACATGATCCAGCCATTCTTTGTTGTCCAGATACCAATCGATCGTTTTGGAAAGGCCCTCCTCGAAGGTAACAGAGGGTGCCCAGCCCAGCTCTTTGTGGATCTTACCTGCATCAATGGCATACCGCAGGTCGTGCCCAGGCCGGTCTTTTACAAACGTAATGAGTTGTTCGCTGGTACCTGCCGGGCGTTGGAGTTTTTCATCCATCTGTTTGCACAGCAGTTTTACCAGGTCGATATTCTTCCACTCATTAAAGCCTCCCACATTGTAGTTTTCCCCAGCGGCACCCTGATGAAATACCAGGTCTATTGCCCGGGCATGATCGATTACATACAACCAGTCGCGCGTATATTTTCCGTCTCCATACACCGGCAGCGGCTTGTTGTGGATGATATTGTGAATCATCAACGGGATCAGTTTTTCGGGGAAATGATTGGGCCCGTAATTATTGGAACAGTTGGTCAGCACCACCGGTAATCCATAAGTATCTGAATAAGCGTATACAAAATGATCGGAAGATGCTTTGGAGGCCGAATAAGGTGAATGCGGATCATATTTTGTCGCTTCCGTAAAGAAACCGGTCTCTCCCAATGCCCCGTACACCTCGTCGGTGGAAACATGATGAAACCGTTTGCCCGTATAATCTTCCTTCCACAATTCCTTGGCGGCATTCAGGAGGTTTACAGTTCCGATCACATTGGTATATACAAAGTCCAGGGGAGATGTGATCGAGCGGTCTACATGACTCTCTGCCGCCAGGTGGATCACCCCATCCGGTTGATATTTATCAAATACTGCTTTCACGGCTTCGGCGTCAACAATATTTGCTTTTTCAAAAATATAATTGGGCGAACTTTCTATATCCTTAAGATTTTCAAGATTCCCTGCATAGGTCAGTGCATCCAGGTTGATGATGGTATATTCCGGATACTTCGTTACAAACAGCCGCACAACATGTGACCCAATAAATCCTGCTCCGCCGGTAATAATAATTTTTTTAGACATTTGATATAGACGTTAAATATTAGATGCTGGATATTGGAACATCAAGCATTCTGTTCATTACGCAAAATTCCTGCCATCACTGCTCATTATCACTTTTTAGCTTTTCCAAATGCGTTGAAAAATCCTTTTTTCTTCTTTCGCTCCGTGAATGCATCATCCTGGTAATAGTCGTTCCCGCTCTTTTCGCCATAACCATACCCATAACCATAGTTGCCATAATATCCGCCACCGGTTGGCAGTTTGGTATCATTCAGTACAATAGAAAGATTGGGCATCTTTTTATTTTCATACATTTCATTGATCAGGTTCAGCTGCTTCTTAAAGGTATGCCCCTGGCGGGTCACATATAAAGTGCAATCCGCATACTTGGCCAGTGTAAGCGCATCACTTACCATTCCAATAGGCGCCGTATCGATAATGATGTAATCAAACTTATTTTTCAATTGTGCAAATAGCAGGTCTGTTTTCTCATTCAGCAACAATTCAGCCGGATTGGGAGGTATAGGGCCACAAGGCAGTACATACATATGCTCCTCTCCTGCTACCGGAATGATCAGGCTATCCAGGTCTACATCCCCGATCATGTAATTGCTGATCCCCTGCCGTTTCTGCATATCCAGCCCGCTCAGTACCTTGGGTTTCCGCAGGTCAAATTCCAGCACGATCGTTTTTTTATCGGTCAATCCGTAAACAGCTGCCATATTGGTACTGATAAAGGATTTTCCTTCTCCTCCGAAGGAGGAGGTAACCAGGATCACTACTTTATCCCGCTTGCCGGTAATATATTGAAGGTTGGACCGGAGGAGCCTAAACTGCTCGGCAATAAGGGTGCGTTTTGTTTTGCTTACGACCAGGGTTTGGTCCGATTTGGAATGACCAATTTCTCCAAGTATCGGCGCGTTGGTGGCCCGTTCGATATCCGAGCGGGTATTTACGCGGTCATTAAGGGCTTCTTTTAATAAAATAAACAAACCGGGAATCGCCAGTCCAAAAAGCAGGGCCGCCAGTTTTACGTTCCTGGGACTGGGTTTTACCGGAACCAGGTCGGGTTCTGCTTTTTCGATGATCTTCGTATTGGAAATGGTACTGGCCCGTTTGATAGCAGCTTCTTCCCGCTTTTCTCCCAGTACTTTTGCCAGTGCCAGCTTGGAGGTCAGATCCCGTTCAATTTCGGCTTGCTCTGTAATTTTTGCCGGCATTTGCAGCGCACCGCCGGTGTTTTTTGATTTTTCTGAAGAAACGAGCCCGAGGTTTTTCCGGTAGCTGCTTTTCAGGGTCTGGATATTTGTCAGTGCCCCTTTCCGCAGGGTTTCAATGGTTTGATCCAGTTGTTTTATCTGCGGATTGTCGACAGGTACATTTCCATCCACCAGGTTTTTGCGTTGTAATTGCGCTTCATTCAGTTTTGTCAACGCGTCGCTCAGCCCGGCGTCTTTTATACCTAATGCCGAAGGTGTAAGGACGCTATTTTCTCCTTTTGCAACGCCACTTTCTAACAGATCAAGCGTATTGATGGCCATTCGTTGTTCCTGGCCCGCTGCATCCTGTTCCTGGGCCCGCTGCAAGAGCGCTGTAATTTGCAGGGTTGCATCCACCAGGTTATTATTTTGCTGGTAAGTCACCAGCTTCCGCTGCAGGCTGTCAATATCGTGCTGTACAATTCCCAGACGGTTATTAATAAAATCGATGGTCAGGTCCATCGAAGTATTGCCCTGTTCTACTTTCCAGATGGTATATTCTTTCATCAGGGTATTCACCACATCCGAAGACAAATAGGGATTGGCAGAATGATATTCTACCAGCAAAATACCCGTATTGGCCAGTTTGGGTTGCACATTCAGATCCCGGATCATATTGGCAGCCACCACATCTTCGTGATTGTAGGTAACGGTAAACTCTGCACCCGGTTCCGGCAATCCACCGCTTTTCACCAGCTTAAAGACGCCGTTCCGGGTTTGGAACAACTGGTCAAAATTATACAGGGTGTTTTTCTTATCAACCCGGAACTGGTTAGCATTGACAAAATCGATATCCACCGAAAAAGATAACGCTGAATCCACCAATTGTACCGGAACGAAGGAAAAGGAGGCTCTTTTATAGGCATTCATATTCTTTACATTGCCCTTTTTGACATAGCCCACCTGTAAGCCAAGGCTTCGCACCACGCGGGTCATCAGGGGGCGCGATTTCAATACCTCTACCTCGTTCAGCAAATTCGTGGTTTTGCTTTTACCTTCGATCAGCTCCTCCACTTTGTCGCCCTTCGATTCTTCCGTAGTGATCAGCATATTTCCTATGGAACTATACTGTTCCTGGGTATAGCGCAGGTATAGCCAGGCGGCAAAAAAGGCCAGTATCAAGCTAAGAATAATAATGGGAAGGAAACGGATATACTTATAAAAAAGCTCCCTCGCACTAAGATTTCCCGAAATTTCCTTTTTCTCTATGGATTGCATAACTGTGATTGCAGTATTTTTTAGATATGAATGCCTGAGGCAGCTACTTCTATATTATTTTCTGGTAATGGTAATAATGATGGACGCAATTACTGCGGCTGTAGAAGCTATAGATGTAGCAAATGAAATCCGACTTAAACGCCTTGTTTCATCTTTTACCTCCTGCTTGTCCTTAACCGGATCAATTAACAGGATATCATTTTGTTTCAGGTAATAATAAGGAGATGCGAAAACAGTAGCAGCCGAAAGATCCACCACGCCCATTTCCCTTTTGCCATCCTGCTCCCGGATCACTTTCACCTCGTTTTTCTTTCCCCATTCCGTAATACCGCCAGCCATGGAAATGGCTTCAAAAATGTTTACTTTTTCTGTGGGGATATTGAGCACCTGCGGATTATTGAACTCGCCGATCGTAACGATCTTATAGGTTTGAAAGCGGATCAGCACCGTAGGGTTTTTCAGGAGTTCCACGGGTGTTGTCAGTCTTTTTTTAATTTCAGCCTCCAATTGTTTTTTGGTAAGTCCTTCTGCATGAATTTTTCCCAACCTTGGAAAGTCGATATTTCCCTCTCCATCTACCAGGTAGCCACTGGCTGTGCTGGTATTACTGGCCGTATTACCGGTACCTGCAGCTCCGCCTCCGCCCGGCAGGGGCTGGTTGTACAGAAGATCCGGATTCGGATCCTTTGTGGGTATAAAATCACTGTACACCTGGATGGCCAGCTGGTCATTTTTCTGGATGATCAACTCCGGGAAATTGGTTAGTTTTTCGATCGACTCATTGCTAGCGCCCTCAAGGTATTGGGGCAGTTTCTGCTGGGTAGCACAGGATACAATCAGCAACACTACAGCCAGTGTTGATGTATAATTAACAAGTTTCATAAAGTTGATTTAGTTATTGATCAGTTTTGATTTATCAAACAAGGCCACCAGGTTATAATGAAGACTTTCTATAGCCACTTCCACCTTGTTGTTTTTTAAATCGATCACCCGGCCTTCCTCCTCCACCAGAATACCCTGGTTCACCATTACCCGCTGATTCCTTTGAGGATGAAAGGGTTCCAGTTCCACGTTCTCAAACTCACTTAAAAACTTCCGGATCCGGACCACTTCAAAATCCTTAACAATGGCGGGTTTCCCCTCAATATATACAAAATTAATCACCCCTGGTGTTTCTCTTACTTTCTGCATCTCGGTTTTATCTATGTACACAAATAAATATGACGGTAATAGCGGAACCCAAACGGTTTTCATGCGGTCGCTCCATTTTCGTCTTACTTTGTTTAGGGGGCAATAGGTCATAACGTTCTGGTTTGTAAGTAGTTTTGATACTTTTTTCTCCCAGCGGGGCTTTGTATAGATTGCATACCAGTTTTTCTCTTTCATTTGTTTACACGGCTTCGCCCCCTCAGTCACATCCCTATCAAATGCGACCGGAACAAAATGCTACAGGAACAGCCCTGCAAATATAGCGGTAACAATGTTTATACGGAAAATTCTCTCCTGCATGTAATATTAATATGGGTAAATTTGTATTTTACCATTTTATTCATTAAAAATGAAAATCCGGTACCGATCGCTTGACGTTTTCAGAGGAGCTACTGTTTGCCTGATGATCCTGGTCAACAACCCCGGCAGCTGGGGACATATTTACGGCCCATTGGAACATGCGCCCTGGCATGGCCTTACCCCTACGGACCTGGTATTTCCCTTTTTTTTGTTTGCCGTAGGAAACGCCATGGCGTTTGTGATGCCGCGCCTGCAGGAGGCCGGACCGGCTGTTTTTTGGAAAAAAGTGCTCAAAAGAACGGTGATGATCTTCGGTATCGGCCTTTTTTTAAACTGGTATCCCTTTATGCGCTGGAATGACGGTGCGCTGGAGCTGATTCCCTGGACCTCCAGTCCTGAAAAAGGGGTACGCATCTTTGGTGTGCTGCAGCGCATTGCCGTTTGCTACTTTTTTGCCTCCGTTATTGCCTATTACCTGAAACCCAGGGCCGCAGCCCTGCTTTCCGTAGTGTTGCTGTTGCTATACTGGGCCCTGTGTATTATCGGCAACCCTGCCGACCCCTATAGCCTTGCCGGCTGGTTTGGAACAGAACAGGTGGATAAACTGATTCTTCATACCGCCCATATGTATAAGGGAGAAGGTGTTCCTTTTGACCCGGAGGGCATCGCCAGCACACTGCCGGCAATTGTACAGGTGGTTTTTGGCTATTTTGTAGGAATGTATATCCGGAACAGCAGTGCCGAGATACCGCTTAACCTGGATAAAAACAGCCCGTCAAACCCCATGTTTAAAATGCTGACCGGGCTTTTTGTTGCAGGTATCGCATTGTTACTTACCGGTTTTTGCTGGGATATGGCGTTTCCTATCAACAAAAAGATCTGGACCAGTTCTTATACGGTGTACACCACCGGGCTCGCCATTGTAACCATCGCTACGATGATTTATTTTATTGAAATCCGCGAAAAAACCGGATTCTTAGGCCGCTTTTTTGAAGTATTTGGTAAAAATCCCCTGTTTATCTTTGCCTTAAGTGCGTTTTTGCCTAAAACGGCGGCTCTTTTTAAAACAAAAGACGGGGTTACTCCCTGGAACTGGCTTTACACAAAGGTATTGGTTCATACGCCCGGTGCAAAGGAGAACGGATCGCTTTTATACGCCATCTGTGTTATTATTTTTATGTGGGCCATCTGCTACTGGCTCGATAAAAAGAAGATCTATATTAAAGTATAGCTAGTCTATAATCAACTGGTTTTCAAATAGAAATCGCCGCTCCACATGCCATGACCGGTAGCCTTCCAGCTGTCTCAACAGGAGCATCCCGTTCATAATAAACCGGGTTTGAAAGGGTTCCTTTTCAACATATGACCATACCCGCTCAAACTGCCAGGCTTGCAGGTTGCGGGCCAGGGATATACGCGGCAGTGTATTAAACCGTTCATTTCTCCAGGAAGCCGGCAGGGCGGCTATCTTTTCAATTAGCGTAGTGATCTGATCTTTTTCTGTTACCGGTATATAAATTTCGTCTTTTTCAATATGGGCCACTCCTTTTAAATGAATTTTCCAGGGCATGGTTGCCAATGCCGTCCGGTGTAACAGGTCTACTACCGCCATTTCATCAGGATCATACACCGAAAAGCTGGCAAGGTAGATAAACGGACTGCCACCTGGTAATGGCGTTCCCGGGAAAAAAGCATCCAGCCGGGTACTGATGTCCGCTATTTTCCGTTTTACAGCTGCCGGAGGGTCCAGGATCAGCCGGTAATTGTTCAAAGCCGCTCTTTTATAAGTTATAATGTCCTGCATAATAGGATCTTATATATAAAAAAGGAAGCAATTCAGATGCCAGAAATTATTAAATCCGTCCCAAAGGAAAACGGTTGTATTTTTGCCGGCGAATTCAATCCTTTGTTCAATATTTATTATGTTTTTTACTAACGCAATAAGAAAAAAGAATGCCTCCACAAGCCGGATCCGGAAAGTCATACACCTGCTTTGGAGCCTTGTGATGGCCGTTTTAATCGCATCCTGTACACAAAACAATGTAAAACAGGACAATTCACTAAAAAAATATTTTGACGAGCACCAACTCACCGGCACTTTTGCCCTGCTGAATAATGGTACAGGCGAATTTACTGTGTACAACCTGGCCCGCTACCGGGACAGCTCCTACCTTCCGGCAAGTACGTTTAAAATTGTAAATTCACTGATCGGACTCCAGACCGGGATCATTTCCAGTGACAGCATGATCATTCCCTGGGATGGCGTTCAGCGGGCCGTTCCCGAGTGGAATAAGGATTTGAATATGTACCAGGCATTCCGCGTTTCGGCCGTTCCGTATTACCAGGAAGTGGCCCGGCGGATCGGTAAGGAAAAAATGCAGTACTGGCTGGATTCACTTCATTATGGCGCGGGAAAAAAAGACACCCTTTTTAAGATCCGGTCTGCCATTGATACGTTCTGGCTCGATAACACCTTAAAATTAACACCCGATGAGAACCTGGGACTGGTAAAAAAGCTCTATTTTAATGAACTGCCCTTCTTCAAACTTTACCAGGAAAAAGTGAAAAACGCAATGTTGTTTGAAGATAATTCCAATTACAAGCTGGCTTATAAGACCGGCTGGGCCACCACAGATAAAAGCCATGCACTTGGATGGATCGTTGGCTGGATTGAGGAGAACCGCCACCCGTATTTCTTTGTGCTGAATGTAGAATCGCCCGATCCTAAATATGATATGACCACGGTGCGGCTGAAGATCCTGAAAGACATTTTAAAGCAGCTGGGTTTTTTTGAAGGGAAGATGTGATTTTTGGAGGAACGGGAACCGGCAACAGTGAACAGGTAGTGGGGCATAGATCTGGGCCTATGAAATGGTTTGCAGTAATCAGTTTTCAGTAATCAGTTTTCAGTTGCCACATCAAAAGTAAACCGGAATCCGGTCCGGAACGCTGAATCTTAAACAGCTCTCGGTTATCAGCGATCAGTGGGTTGCGCCGGGGGCCGGGACTCTGACACGGTACATCAAGTGTGAACGGGCGCTAACCTGGAACATTGAACCTTAAACTTGGAACGGCGCTCAGGAATGTGTACATGAAATGGTCTGAAACCGATTTCCGGAACAGTACCTTATCAACCTGTTAACGTTTAAACCCGCCGAACTTGTTAACTTTACGAAGTCAATGAGTTTTGAATTTCAATACATATATTTTATCTGGCTGAGCGCTGCCGTGCTGTTGTTCCTGTTGTTATTTTCCGCAGTAAAACAATGGAAAAGAAAGACGATCCTTAAAATAGGAGAACCGGCCCTGGTAAAATCGATGATCCGGGGATACAGTCCATTCCGGTTCAACTTCAAATTTATTTTGCTGTGCCTGGCCTTTCTGATGGGAGTACTTTGTACCATGAGCCTGCGCAAACCCGGAGGAAGTGACGGCATTAAACGGGAAGGCATTGACGTGGTTTTTGCCCTGGATCTTAGCAAGAGTATGCTGGCCGAGGATGTAAAGCCCAGCCGGCTGCTGCTGGCCAAGCAATTCATCAGCAAAATGATGGATGCGATGCCCAATAACCGCATCGGTTTGGTATGGTTCGCTGGTAAAGCCTATATCCAGATGCCGATCAGTGCCGACCATAGCGCCGCCCAGATCTATGTTAACGATGCCTCACCGGATGTGGTTCCGGTAAAAGGCACGGTTATCGGGGATGCCCTGGAGGAAAGCTTAAAAACCTTCGGAGAGCGGGAAGCCAAGTTTAAGGCGGTAATCCTGATATCCGATGGAGAAGATCATGATGAAAAAGCCCTGGAACTTTCGAAGGAAATGCAGAAACGGGGACTGATGGTGAATACGGTGGGCATCGGATCCCCCGGGGGTACCTATATACCGGATGACTCTACCGGAGGCAATAAGCTGGATCCGCAAACGGGTCAGCCCATCATTTCAAAACTTAACCAGAAAGAATTACAGCAGATCGCAAGCAATACCAATGGTGTGTATGTACATCTTACCGATATTGATGCGGCTACCAAAACGATCAATGCACAGTTGGCGCAGATCGACAAGAAGGTAACGGGAGATACCAACCTGATGAGTTTTTCCTATTATTTCTGGGTATTTGCGGCCGCCATGCTCCTGCTATTGGTGGCAGAACAGTTGTTGCCGGAAGGTAAAAAAGCAAAAGAATGAAAATCCGTTTTTTATACCTGTTACACCTCATCGCCCTTCCCCTGCTGGCCCAGGAGGGCAGCGGCTTTATAAAACAGGGAAACGAATATTATAAAGAGGGCAAGATGGAGGACGCTGTAAAAGCCTATGATAAGGCAATGAACGGCCCCGAGAAATACACGGCCCTGATGAATAAAGGCAATGCCTTATACCGGTTGAAAAAACAAGAAGAAGCCATCAAAACGTATGAACAGGTTGCTACATCCCGGCAAACCAGCAATGACCTGCGTTCCGGTGCGTATTATAACTCCGGGGTCGTATACTCCAACCTGAACAAGCTGGATGCAAGCATTGAAGCGTATAAGAATGCCCTGCGTTTCAACAGCAACGATACAAAGGCACGTGAAAACCTGCAGAAAGCCTTACTTGAAAAGAAAAAGCAAAGCGGCGGCGGTGGTGGCGGACAGGATAAAAAGGAAGACGAAAACCGGAAGCCGGACAAATCCAGGCTTAATCAGCACCAGGCTCAGAATCAGCTTAACAAATTAGAAAATAAAGAAAAAAACACCCAGCAGCGGATCTCCGAGGATAAATCGCAATATGGAACCAGCAACGGTAAAGATTGGTAGGCGGAATATATTTGGTTTCAGGTTTAACGTTCAATGTTCCAGGTTGGATTCCATTTTACACTCAATGGCAGCTCCCTGCTCCTGGGTATAATCGACTGAAGACTGATAACTGAAGACTGATAGCTGAGTTTTTTTTGGGGGGACATGGAGACAAGGTGGGCAAGGAATTCTGGGGATATACAAAACAATTTACCCCTGTTGACAAAAATCGCTGAAAGCTATGACCCATTCACTATTGACCATTCCCGCATTTTCAAATCTTCAAATTTCCAAATTATCCCTACCGGATCACCAACGGTTTTGCCAGTTTTTCTGTTTCAGCAGCCATCATTTTTTCAAATCCCTGTTGCGTTGCAAAGGCGTTATCGGTTACTTCCCAGCCTACATAGTATCGGTACATCACGGGCCGGCCGGCCGATACCTTCATATCCAGTGTAAATACATTGGTAACATCCGTGTTCTGTGCACTGATATGTGCCCATCCTTTTACATTGGATGCCGCTGTTAAAATGCCCAGCCCCAGCTGATCTTTATTTTCGCTTTGCCGATCATAGGTATATAAACCCGCAATGCCGGAGCGGTTTATTTTATGATCCTGTTTGCTGTAAAAATCGATCGTACCGGTTACCAGTGATGCATTTGCCGGCGGGTTGCTGAACGTAACTTTGTTCTCGAAAAAATATTGTCCGCCCCAGATGCTGATCTGCTCTGTAACGCTGATGGGCATTGCATGCGGCAGGTACTGCCAGTTCTTATACTGTATTTCAAACACGGAACGCAGCGGCCCGGAGCTTAGCTGCCGGTAAACCACTTGCTGTACATTGCGTCCAAACCGGATGAGCGAATCTTTTCCGTTCACTTTTACACGAAGCGCCAGGGCACCGGCTCCCAACGACTTCCCTACCTTCAGAATATCCATTCCCCAGTCTGATAAATTATGGTAGCTATTTCCCGGATGAGCACCTACTTCATCCAAAACCATATAGGATACACGTTTTCCCCAGATATCATTGGCATTCCGTATATCAAAATATTTGCGAAAGCCCACCTTGTCATTCTCCCATGCCGGCCCCTCCGTTAAATAAGGCGGTAATTGTTGTTTTGAAAAATCCGTCGGGATATTATTATACGGCATGGTATCCGTTACCATATTATCTCCAAAACTGTTGTCCGGCAGCCGGTGCTTCTGCCGCACATAAGCGCGTACCACGGCCTTTATAGCTGCAGGCCGGTTGCTGGCCGCCACGGAAAGTACCCGTTTTTGTTTGGGAGCCAGGTTGAGCAGCAACACCGCTTCATCCCAGATTCCGTCGCCATCCAGGTCATCAAACTGCACCAGCTGTGGCGCTTTTTTATCTGTAACCAGCAGGTATTGCCCTTCTTTCAACGCAGGTAGTTTGCGCTTGATCCATGTGCGTTTTAATACCACCAGCTCATCTTTCCTTTCCATTGCCGACGGATTGATCACCTCAATGGTTTTTGTTTGGGCAGACACTGCCGCTCCAACAGCAACGGCTATTGTTAAAAAAAATCCTTTCATGTATTCGTATATTTTATTGGGCTTTTACAGCCTGACGGGCGATCAATACCCACTGGTTGCCCTGCTTTGTCCAAACGGTCATAATCTTCAATGTGGTATGCCCCGGCTGCTTATTGTCATTGGTATCCGCATCCAGCAAATGACGTACAATTGCGGTATTGTTTACGATATAAACGGTTTGATCCTTAATATCAATCTTTGTAAAATCGCTGGCCCCGGATTTAAAGGATTCCAGGAACTCGGTCTTATTCTGCACTTTACCGCTGGAATGCCCGTAGGTCAATTGCTCCGATGCCAATGCGCTCAATACGGGTATATCACTGTCCAGCATCGCCCTGGTAAGCTTTTTAACGGCCGCTTCCACCTGGCGGGTGTTTTTTCCCTGAGCCCATAAATTGGCAGCCGGAGTAAGCAGGATTGCTAAAAAGAATGCAAAAAATCGTACACGCATAAGATCATTGTTTAACCCACAAATATACCCGATAATTTCTCAAAACGAAGCGGCTTCTATTTAAACGGCAATACGCCGGTACCGGCATTATAATTGCTGCATAGGTGAACAGATGATTCAACCATATCTACGCCTCCTTTTGATATTATTGCTGGCACTGAGCGCCTGTACGGCTTCCAAAAAAAGCAGGCGTTCTCCCGCACCTGTTACCGCTCCGGCGGCCGGCTCCAAAACGGCTGATCCTTCTGGGCAAGGTAACCGTATTCCTGATGCCACCATGGCCCTGTCGACGGACCGGCCATTGCCGATCGACCGCAGGGATTTTACCGCCTATGCCAAAACCTTCCTGGGAACGCCCTATAAATACGGGTCTGCCGATCCGGGCAAAGGCTTCGATTGCTCCGGTTTTCTCTATCATATTTTTCAGCATTACCATGTAAAATCGCCCCGCAGCTCTTATGATTACGAATATGTGGGCAGGGAAGTAAGCCCGCAAAAGGCGTTACCCGGAGACCTCATCCTGTTCCGGGGAGAAAATAGCCGCAGGATCGGGCATATTGGGATCATTACGACGCATAAAGAGCCGCTGAGCTTTATTCATGCCGCCGGCAGCGGCACGGGCGTCATTATTTCCACCTTTTCGGGCTATTACAAAAAGCAGTTTGTAAAGATCATCCGGGTATTACAATAACCGAGCATCCTTTGTCATGCTAAACCAGTTTCGGTGTTTATGCGGATCGTCTGCAACAACAGAGCGCCACACATTGCTATAAAAAAAGCATTCTGCTTTTGACAGAATGCTTAAAAAAACGATTGCAATAACTACCCTAGCGGTCTATTGATCCAAGCACTTTTTTCGAAAAGTGATTCAAGGCATCCGACTCCCGCATTCCGCTCTTCACCAGCTCATGCACTTCAATTGCCCCGCACAGGTTGGTGATCAGCTCACCGGCAACATCCAGTTCCTCATCCTTTATGTTCATCTCAGAAAAGGCTTCCAGCACTTCTACCGTTGCCTGCAATTTTTCCGGGGGAGCCGCCTGGTATAATTTTCTAATTATTGGTAATTTCATTAAATAATTCATTTAAAGATGCAGCCTGGTTCGTTTGCACCTGGTTTAACAACTGGCCATTCTTAAAAGCTGCAAAAGTGGGCAGGTTGTCTACCTTCGCCAGCTTACGGGATTCCGGTAATTTTTCGGCATCTACATAAATAAACGCCACCCCTTCATTTTCGCTGGCCAGTTTTTTAAACTTGGGCTTCATGATCCGGCAATTGCCGCACCAGCCGGCACCGTATTGCACCATTACCTTCTCATTATCGGCTACCAGTTGCTGTAAATTATCTTCACTCAATTCTACGTACATGATCTTTCTTTTAATTCTGACTAAAATAAGCAGCTACGCCTTCACGATCGGCATTCATCGCTTTTTTACCTTCTTCCCAGTTTGCCGGGCACACTTCGCCATGTTTTTGCACATGGGCATAAGCATCAATCAACCGCAGGTATTCCTGAACGTTCCTTCCCACAGGCATATCATTTACACTTTCATGAAATACTTTGCCTTCTTCATCGATCAGGTAGGTAGCGCGGTAGCTGACATTGGATCCGCTCAGTTTTACTTCACCGGTTTCGTCGTTCACTTCATAATCAGCATCCAGGATGCCCAATTCACCCGCCAGGTAACGGTGCGTATCAGCAAGGATCGGATAGGTTACGCCCTCAATTCCGCCATTATCCTTGGGTGTATTTAACCAGGCAAAATGTACTTCTGCCGTATCGCAAGACGCTCCGATAATGAGGGTGTTGCGTTTTTCAAACTCCCGGATGGCCTCCTGAAAAGCGTGCAGTTCGGTAGGACATACAAACGTAAAATCCTTCGGATACCAGAACAACAATACTTTCTTTTTATTTTCTACGGCTTCCTTATATACATCGATCTTCAACGTATCTCCCATCTCAGACATCGCGTCTATGGCCACACTGGGGAACTTCTTTCCTACTAAAGGCATACTTTCTGTTTTATGATTTTATAAATATGATTTATGTTTTTCAATTGCGGTGCAAAAGTACCACAAAAAGCAAGGTGCTTCAAATGATAGTTTCTATAAAATCATAGACAAAATCTATAAAATACTACTTAATATAGATATGAGAGATACGCTTAAAATAAAAAAGCCCCGTACGGAAGATCTGTACGGGGGCTTTTTATATTTTTTTAAACCTTACCAATGGGCTACCACCGTAACACCACCTACCGCTACATCACCGATCTTTACGTTTATTTTAGCATCCAGCGGCAACAGCAGATCTACCCGCGAACCGAATTTTATAAATCCCATTTCATCGTTCTGTTTTACCTTTTTACCTACCTGGTTATAGTTTACGATCCGCTTTGCCAAAGCTCCTGCAATCTGTTTGGTAAGCACTTCCTTCCCGCTGCTATGGCGGTACACATTGGAATGCCGCTCGTTTTCCGTAGAAGATTTCGGGTGCCAGGCCACCAGGTATTTTCCTTTGTGGTACTGGTTATATACGATCTCGCCATCTACCGGGTTACGGTTCACATGTACATTCAGCGGGCTCATAAAAATTGATACCTGTATCCTGCGGTCTTTAAAATATTCATCGGCCTCCACTTCTTCAATTACTACAACCTTGCCATCGCAGGGAGCAATCACCGCGGTGTCGTCTACGGTATAATTCCGATCGGGAATCCTGAAAAAAGAAATGATCAATGCAAATACCACGATCCAAGCCACTTCAAGGATCCAGAAAATAACCGGATACGCCTGAAACAGGAAATAGTAAAAGACAAAACTTACGATCAGAAACAGTATCGTACTAATGGTTATGGTGGCGCGTCCTTCCCTGTGTAGTGTCATTTGCTTTTATTTAGGCCGCAAAATTACGCAAAAGCTGCGAGGTTTTATGATCTGCATCAGACCTTCGAACAGGATCTTTCCGGTTCACCTTTTTTCAAGAGCCCTCGTTTTTCCGGATCCGGCTCCATTTGTAACCGTTTTTTTGTGACAAAATAAAATGGTCACCACTTTTTTTCACCGATTTTGCGATCCCCATCGCTAAAAAACCGGGGTCAAACGGACCCCGGCCTGGCCGGATGCTTTACTGGTATCCATTCCATGTTCCTGAAAATGAATTTCCGCGTAAATTAAACCCATTTTTCCTTTTTTCATGTCAAAACAGGATATGGGTGCTTCTGTCGCGGCCGTCTGCATCTAATGGGCAATAACGCTCCTTTAACAGTTGAAAGCGAGTGGATTACTGGTCCAGCACTTCGAAGGTGATCGGTTGTTTCCGATAGGCTTTTACCGGGTATCCATTTTGAATAGCCGCCTTCCATTTCCCCGACTTTTTAATTACCCGGATCGCTTCCGCACCCATACCAAAACCGGGGTCCTTTAGTACCTTCACATCACTTACCGTTCCGTTTACATCTACCACAAACTGCACCAGGACCTGATACTTACCCGGCGTTGCTCCATTGTCTACCGGTATTTCACCACGGAGATTCGTTGTCAAAAACCGAAGCCAGTCTCCGGGATAACTAGCCTCTACCTGAACAATTTCAAAGATTTCCGGCATTTTTTCTTTTGGTTTCACGTCTAAGATCCCTTTCCCGTCTGGAAGGCCATCCGGTGGCACAGCAATATTCCCCATCTTCTCTCCTTCAACATTTTTCAACCCGATCTTTACATCCGCCAACTCGTCTTGTGTAGGCGGTGACGTAACAACCTCTTTGTCCTGCACAATTTTTGGAATTACAAATTGTGTAGTTGCAATCTTTTTGGGTTCCTGTAGTTTGGGTGGCGGCGGTGCCGGTGGCTCTGCTTTTTCCGGCTCCTCTATTTTGGAAAGATCAACAACCGTAGTTATGATCGGAACCGATGCCTTTTTGGATTCGGTACCTTTCAAAGCGGAAGCCCCCATCAAGGTAGCAATGATCAGCCCGGTGGCACCCAGTGCTTTTATCAGCCGGCGGTTATACGTATTGCGTAATTCATAAGCGCCGTAGGCTTTGTTTCTTCCATCAAACAGGATGTCGAGAAAAGAAGCCGACAGGATTTTTGTTGTTTCCATTGTTTATGTTTTAGTTATTAAAATGCATAGCAGGGCCCGTTCCCGAACCAGCGGTTCAGAAAAGGAAGGACCAGTACACGTATCATCAATCAGGGGATATGTTTCAGTTCGTCTGCATCCGGCGCCGTCAGCGCATACCGCGCAATGCGGTTAACCAGCATTTCATCCAGTACCTGCACTACCGTTTTGTAATCGGCGTTTTTTCCGGGCTTTATGATGACCATCAGTTTGCCCTGGCGGCATGTTTCCGGTGAACGTTTCTCTGCCCGTGCCTTTGCTTCGCAAGCCGGATCGGGTACATACTGCGCCATCACTTCTTTCTTTTTGCGTACCAGTGTTGCCCGCAACGTGGCCGGTGTAAGTGAATGCAGATTGGATGCACCGGGTTGCAGCCGATCCTCGTAATAGGCAAGACTTCCATGATCTCCGACCAGGATGGTTAATGCACCGGATGCAGCCGTTGGCGCCGGCGGCCCGTCCTTGGGCATGAACAGATCCATAGTGGAAGGATCGCTCATAGCAGAAGTATATATAAAAAACGTGATCAGCAGAAAACCCAGATCTACCATCGGCGTCATATCGATCCGGATACCCGACCGGCTAAAACCAGCGCCCCTGCTGCGTTTACGGCCAACAGGCTCTATAACGGTTTCCATGCTGCTCATAGTGTATGTGTTTACCTATTAGACCAGAAGGCACCCGGATTCCATAAACTTTTATTTTCCGTTTTTTGAAAAGGTATCTTTGATCAAAAAAATATGAGCCGGTATTATGAAGATGTTGTTTACGAGAAGCAGGACCATGTTCAAAAGGCATTGCCCAAAGGCGAATATGAGGGATGCCGTTTTAAGGGCTGTGTTTTTTCATCTTCCGATCTTTCAGCAATCAATTTCATCGACTGTTGCTTTGAAGATTGTGATCTTAGCGGTATACAAACCGGGCAGGCTTCTTTCCGGGATACGGTGTTCAAAAATTGCAAACTGGTGGGTGTGCATTTTGAAGATGCCAACACCTTTTTATTTTCCCCGAGGTTTGAAAACAGCACCCTTACCCTTAGCTCTTTTTACGGCGTAAAAATGAAACATGTTTCTTTCCAGGACTGCCTATTGCAGGAAGTGGATTTTGTAGATGCCGATTGCAGTGCCGTTGTATTCGCCAACTGTGATCTTTCCGGTGCCCGGTTTGAAAATACCAACCTGGAAAAAGCAGATCTCTCCAGTGCTTACCATTACCGGATCAACCCGGAAACCAACAAGATCAAAAAAGCTGTTTTTAGTCTCCCGCATATTGCCGGGTTGCTTGATAAGTATGGTATTATAATCCGGTAATTATTGTACCTTGTAAGGGGTTATCATTTACTCATTTCTAAACTTATATACCATGCAGCCCCTTCGCTCCAACCGCAGAAATTTTCTTATCCACAGCGCGGCATGTACGCTGGGCACTTTGTTGCCCCTGGCCGTGCCGGCAGGTTTTTTCCAAAGCAGTACGCCAAACGATGAAGCGCTTTTTACCATCGGGCCGGTAAAGGGTTATACACCGCAGATCGGGACCCTTGTATCCATGCTGAACTATAACCGGTACACGGTCATACAGGCGGTACAGAAACTAAACCGGGAACAGATCGATTTTCTTTTTGATCCCCATGCAAATACCATTGCCGCCTTGGTTATGCATTTAGGTGCAACGGAAAAATTTTACCAGATCAATACCTTTGAAGGTCGCCAGGAATTGAACGCGGAGGAAAAAAAGTTGTGGGAAGCTCCAATGGAACTGGGCGATAAAGGCCGTAGGGAAATAAAGGGGAACGATATCGGTTATTACCTGGAGCTGATTGCAGATGTAAGAAGCAAGACACTGGCGGCATTTAAAGAAAAAGATGATGCATGGCTGATGGCGGTGGATCCAAAGTGGTCAAAACCAGACCGCCCGCTAAATACGTACTGGAAATGGTTTCATGTATGTGAACACGAGTCGAATCACCGGGGACAGATCGCGTTCTTAAAAAGCAGATTGCCGGGAAGTAAACCTTCGTCAGAATAATATCTGTATTAGTTCGGATAGCAGTGGCCTGACTCCGCTGCATTAAAAAGCGGCTGCTCTATTGAAAAGCAGCCGCTTTAACACTTGCCTGTTCTTTATCTCCGGGTCCAGGTGTTATTGGTCCGGTCCCAATCCAGCACTTTTTTATCGGGGTCAATCGTCACTTCTGTAAGCGGCGTAGAGGTGGCTACCTCAAACGTATACGAGCTGCCGCGCTGCCATATCTCTACCGGCAGGCTGATGGTTTGCTGCTTTCCATTGCTTTCCTTTACAAGAACGGTTACGGGCATGGGCATTTGCTCCAGGTTTTCAAGCGTAATCTGTGCTCCATTGGCAGGTAGGCCATTCTTATATTTTACACCCCTTACCGCCTGATCAATTCTCCAGTTATTAAACACCCAGCCTCTCCAGAACCAGCCCAGGTCTTCCCCGCCCACGTTTTCCATTGTACGGAAAAAGTCCCAGGGAGTGGGATGTTTAAATGCCCACCGGCTGATGTATTCCCGGAATGCTGCGTCAAAGCGTTTTTCACCCAGCACGGTATTCCTGAGGGCATGCAACATTAACGATGGCTTAAAGTAGGCCGTATTTCCCAGGTTGGCCTGCTGCACCACATCCGGTTCGGTAAGTAGAATATCACCGGCATCACTGAAAACAGACTGAACGGTTTTGGCAGCCGCCGGATCATCGAAGTAACTTTGCTTTTTAAATTCACCGTTATTAAAGGCTGCGCTGGACAGGTCGTTGATAAAGGTATTAAACCCTTCGTCCATCCAGGCGTATTTGCGTTCATTGCTGCCTACGATCATGGGAAACCAGGTATGCCCGAACTCATGATCCGTTACGCCCCAGAGTTCGCTGCCCATTGCTTTGTAACTGCAGAATACGATACCCGGGTACTCCATACCACCTACAATGCCGGCTACATTGGTAGCTACGGGGTAAGGGAATTCGAACAACTGCCGGGAGTAAAACTCGAGCGATCCCTTTACCATCTCCGTGCTGCGCTGCCAGCCATTGGTTCCGATAGACTCAACCGGATAGGCGCTTAAGGCCAGCGATTTTTTACCGCTGGGCAGGTCTATTTTTGCGCCGTCCAGTACAAAGGCAGCAGAAGCACCCCAGGCTGCATCCCGGGTATTCTGGATCCTAAACCTCCAGGTGGTCTGCCCTTTTTTTGCACTGATGCCGCTCTTTCCGATAGCCGCCGCATCGCGGATCATGATTGTTTTATCGCTGAGTTTTGCTGCAGCATACTGTTTGGCTTCTTCCGGTGTAAAACATTCCGCAGGATTCAGCAACTCACCGGAGCCCACCACGATCATATTGGCCGGAGCAGTAATATTAAAATTAATATCCCCATACTCCAGATAAAACTCGCCCTGACCAAGATAGGGAAGCACATTCCATCCCTGGATATCGTCATACACGGCCATACGCGGGAACCATTGGGCAACCTCGTAGATCCATCCATTCTTTGTGTTTAGTCTTCCCATGCGATCGCTGCCGTATTCCGGAACCTGGAAGGCATATTCAATGGTCAGCTTTATTTTTCCACCGGAAGCCCTGAGCGGATTGCCCAGCCATACCTGTGTACGGGTGTCTGTGGTGGTATATTCCGGCGTATATTTTTTGCCATTCTCTTCAATTGCCACCGACCGGATCACCTCGCCCTCGGTAAACATAGCATTGGCCCAGCGCCCGCCGGACGCCGTTGTTGTAGCAGTAGCCCGCGAATCTTTCCGGTATGCGTTCTGATCCGTTTGCAGCCAAAGGAATTTTAAATTATCCGGGCTGTTGTTGGTATACAGGATCTCTACTTTTGCTGCAACGGTATGCCCGGCCGTATCGAGCGTGGCGCTGATCGTATAATCGGCACGGTTCTGCCAGTATTTAGGTCCAGGCTCGCCGGATGCACTGCGATATTCATTGCCTGGCGACGGGTAAAAAAAGGGCGCAAAGGCCTCAGTATTACGGTATTTGGATTGGGCCTCTACAAGAACGAATGCCAGCGCAAAAATCGCCAGCAAGCTGCTTTTCTTCATATACTATCAATATTTACCGGATGAAAATAGCAAAATAATAGCTCTTTTGCCATTTGCGCCGGCAAAATATGACAAACTGCTCCAGGACGGTACAAAAGGCTATATAGCTATGGTGTCATATATACCTGTGGCACCCATTCAAAGGCAGTGTCCTTCCCGCGTGCATGCCCAAGTCCTGGCCAGGGAAGATGATACGCGCATACGAGCACCCGTTCGGCTGTCAGCTGTTCCAGCATACGCCTCCTTGTTTTTGCCGCAAGGGTAAGATCGGTGTCTCCGGAAAATCCCCATTCCGGGTGGGGAAACAATAAAATATCAGAATGGATCAGATCCGCAATATAAACAAGCGTATCCGCTCCCGAAGAGATCTTCATTAGTGTTAGACCCGGTGTATGTCCCGGCGCCAGCTGGAAACTAAAAGTATCATACAGTGGTTTATCAAAATCATAATAATTCAGCCGGGGCTTTATAGTGGTTAATATGTTTTGAACCTTTGGAATGAACATCTTTAAAAACTCCGGCTCCTTTTTTAATGCGCTGTTGTTAAAATCGGCCAGGGTTGCCTGCATCCAAAAGTCGTGCTCTGTTTTAGCAATAAAGATCTTTGCATTTGGAAACACGAGATTATTTTGCGGATCCACCACACCACCAATATGATCCGGATGCGCGTGCGAGAGTAATACATCCGTAACCTGACCGGCTGCAAAACCGGCATCCTTCATGCTTTTCAGCAGCAGGCCGGTATTGCCGTCAGCAAAAACACCCATGCCCGCGTCCAGCAATATCAGCCGGTCCTTTGTTTTTATTAAAGGTACGTTCATAGCCATCTCCACCTGTTCCGTGCTGCGAAAATTTGCCGCCAATATTTCTTTTAAAGCGTCAATATCTGCATGCGGCGCAAAGGAGGTGCTTTTATCCTGTAAGAATCCGTCTGTTAATACAAACAACTCCAGATCTCCAATCTTTAATTTTTTAAACCTGCCGGCACTGTCTTTTGCACCGGCTTCTTTTGTGGTGGCGGATAATTTTCCAACCGGCAATGACGCAGCCAGTCCGGCCAGCGCTATGCCACTTAACATTTTTCTTCGGTTCATAATCTAATTTACTGGCTAATAATTCTATACTGATTTTCTAAAATGGTTTTTTACCGGATCATCAAAATTGGTAGAAGGTGACTGATTTCCACTGTTCTCTTTCTGCTGTTTCTATATTTTCTGAATGCGCATAGTTTTTATGATTTGATTATTAAGAGCGCTGATCATACGTTCAGTATCCATTTCAAAAAGATACATTTATAAATTCCGGGAAGGTTTTTATACTTCACGTACGATATTGCAATAGCCTTTTTTGTTTTTAAAGCCCCGGCGTTTCCCTAATGGTTCACCAGCTTCATAGCCCCTTCGCTGTAGCGGGCACCCGTGTCCGGGTATTTTTTCACCAGTGCTTCGATGGCCTCCAGCTCCGCGGCTGTTAAAACAATGTCCACCGCACCGGCATTCTCTTCGAGGTATTTTCTTTTCTTGGTTCCGGGGATCGGGATGATATCATCACCCTGTGCCAGCACCCAGGCAAGTGCCAGCTGTGCCGGTGTACAGCCTTTTTCTTTCGCCAATTCAGCAAAGGCATTTACCAGTTGTCCGTTATTGGTGGCAACATCTTCCTGGTAGCGGGGTAATGTTCTTCTGAAATCATCTGCCGCCAGTGTTTGTGTGTTCAGCGTGTTGGTCACCAATCCTCTTGCAAGCGGTGAATAAGGCACCAGGCTGATCCCCAATTCACGAACGGTATCCAGGATGTTTCCTTCCACGTCTCTGGACAATAGTGAATATTCGCTCTGCAGTGCTGCAATCGGGTGTACCGCATGCGCCTTACGGATGGAGGCAGCCGAAGCTTCACTTAACCCGAGGTAACGTACTTTCCCCTGCTTTACAAGATCGGCCATGGCACCTACCATTTCCTCTACCGGCACATTGGGGTCTATCCGGTGGGCATAGTACAGATCGATGGTATCAATCTTTAACCGCTGCAAACTCTTATCCACTGCCTGTTTCAGCCATTCCGGCCGGCCGTCAAAATACGTGCCGCCTGCACTGCTGGGCCCCGCAACACCGTCCTTAAACCGGAATCCGAATTTGGTGGCAATAAATACTTTGTCGCGGTTGGGCACAAGGACTTTTGAGATCAGTTCTTCATTGGCGCCATTGGCGTACATATCTGCCGTATCCCAGAAGTTAATACCCAGGTCCAGCGCCTTGTGCAACGTAGCAATGCTTTCGGCATCATCGGTAGGGCCATAGGCAAAGCTCATACCCATACAACCCAGTCCGACGGCGGAAAGGTTTTCTCCTGTTGTTCCTAATTTTCTGTATTGCATATTTTTTTTATTTTAGTGAGAAGTGAGATGTTTTTTAGTGAAATGTTGTTAGTGAGAGGTTGTTAGTGAGAAGTTTTTAGTGATCGTTAGGGGGACGATGCACTGAGCGTAGCAACCCGGCCGCCACCGGTACTGCAGCCGGCCCCATAAAAACCAACCGCTTTAAGCCGGCTCCTGTTCTTTTTTAACCAGCAACTGTAATATCAGCAACGCAATAACGCCCATAATAAGGTACCCATACCCGAGTACTGCCTGCGACTGCGGGCGCAACATTCCTACAACGGTGTAACTGGTAACCGCTGTAACAATAAAGTTGGCTCCGCCGCTCAGCCCGCTGGCCAGACCCGCCATTTGTGGAAACCGTCCCAGGCAATAGGCAAAATAATTGTTGAAGATAAACCCAACACATACATGGATGAGGAAGGCGAAAAACAACAGCGTATAGAGGTTTTGAAGCCATACAGCGGTTACGATCATGCCGATGGTAAACAGCAGCTGCGCGGCATTGCTCTTTCTTAGCTTGGGCAGGAAGGCCTTATTTAAACTGGCTTTACCCAGAAAGCCGCCGCACATCCATGCCAGTCCCATTACCAGGGCACCATACCCTGCCACTACGGATGAGTAATGCATCTGGTGTTCGATAATAAACGCACCCGCCAGTCCGAAGATCATAGTGGTTCCGTAACACAGGCCGCAGATCAGCAAGCCATAGGCAAACGTGCGGCTCCGCATCATGAACCGGTAGTCTTTCAATACCGCATTCCATTTGAAAGAGCGGTATACCGGCACTGTTTCTCCAGAAAAGATCCATTCCAGTATCAGCATCAGCGTGCCATAAATGGCCAGCACATAGAAGTTGGCCTGCCAGTTAAAATACAGTTGCAGGTAGCCGCCGATAAACGGCGCAATCACCGGTGCAGAAGACCAGACGATGGACATCAGGCTGAGATAGTGTTTCCGCTCCTCCCCTTCATATACATCTACAAAAAATGCCCGCTTGGCCACTATGATAAACCCGGTGGTAATGCCCTGTACAATACGCATGGCATATATGAGCTCGATGTGCTTGGTAAAAATGATCACAAAATTACTGGCGATAAAAACCACCAGCGAAACCAGTGTAAGGCGAAACCGGCCGTAGCTGTCGATCAGGCTGCCGGTAATGAACTGTGCCAGGCCATAACTGACCAGGAAAAGGGTGAGGGTAAGCTGAATGGCTCCTTCCGGCCGGTGCAGTTCTTGCGCCATATGTGGCATGGAAGGAATGTAGATATCGGTGATGAGCCCGGATAGCGGAATGAGCAGGAACGAAATGAGGGTTGCAGCTCTTTTATTCTTTTCCTGCAGCCTTTTTACACCGGGTTGTTGTTGGCGGGATATCATCGATTGCGTTGGAATCATGTGGTTGTTTTACGCCACAAAATTAGAGCGGCCTGATTATTTGCCGGTTACCCCAATCAAACCAATACTTACAAAAATCAAACAATTGCCTTTCGCAGGGCTGCGGGGCTTTGACCGGTCTTCTTTTTATAAAAATTGGTAAAATGCGCAGGATATTCAAACCCGAGGCTATAGGCGATCTCTGAGATATTCCAATCGGAATGCCTTAAAAGGGCAACTGCCTCCTTCAAAACACGGTCTGAAATAAGCGTGGAAGTGGTTTTACCGGTTGTTTCCTTTACCGACCGGTTGAGGTGGTTAACATGCACGGACAGCTGGTGCGCATATTGCTGCGGCGTACGCAGCTGTAACGTAAGATCGGGTGCATCGATGGGAAACTGGCGCTCCAGCAGCTCCTGGAACAAATGGGTGATACGGGCGCTGGCATTAACCGGCTTTTCAAACCGGTCTGTAGCGCTCCATTTCATAGCCTCATGGATAACCAGGTGCAGATAATTGCGTAATACGCTGAATTTATGTACATAGTCTGACTGCAGCTCCTCCTGCATTTTCCGGAAGATATTGCTGATCTCCTGCTGCTGCTGCTCATTTAAAAAATAAACCGGCCGGGCGCCTGCCTTGAACAAAGGCGCATCCTGGAGGCTGATCATCCGCTCATCGTGCCGGATAAATTCTTCGGTGAACAAGCAGAACCATCCGCCCTGCTCCGCCGATTCCGCCTCCCATGAATAGGGAACGAGGGGATTGGAGAACATAAGTGCGGGGCGGTCGATATAGATCCATTGATTGGCATAATACAATTTGCCGGTGCCGATGATATAGGACACCTTATAATAATCGCGCCGGGAATAACTGGTATGCGGGGAACAGAAGGATCTTGGAAAGATATTGAAATGCCCCAGTCCCAGGCCTACATTATGGAGGGAGAGCCGGGAGGTGTTGTGATTGATCCGTTTATAAAACGCTTCGACGGTTTCTGGTTTTTCCATGAGGCCAAAGTTACAGAAATCAAACAAAACGGGGGAGGATCGGCCCAATGTGCCGGAAGGCTACCAAATACGTTCGGGCGCTACCTGTTTTATTCGCGGACACCGCCGGTGCATCTTATACGCTATCGTTTTGAACACCATGTGCCGCCGCTGATGCACAGATTGCTTCGCGCGTTTTCTCATTGAGCCTTTAATGATTCAATAATCAGCGCATCTGTAGCGCCGGTTTTCTTTGCGTATCAGGGGAACATGGCCTCCGCCACTGCCACGCTTTCCGGCTTGCCCACATCCACCCAGCGATCGTCTTTATGCGGTAGTCCTTTTATAATATGTTCCTTCGCCAGGTGCAGGTACAGATCAATGAGTGAAAACTTACCGGTGAATGGAATGCGCTCAAATACATTATAATCAAATGCCACCACACAATCATAAGCGAGCGGCCGCAAGGCGGGGATCGTTCTTGAAATGCGCTCTTCCCCGGTACTGGTATTGCGCCAGCCGCAAAGGGTGTTCTCTGCATCAAAAAGCAGGTAGCGGGAGGTTTTCCGTTCGCTGACCGTCATGGAAATCAGCGCATCATTTTCCTGGTGAAACTGCGTTAACGCATGAATGTCCAGGTCCGTGAGAATATCTGCATTACAGGTAAGAAAGGGCGCTCCGGGAGTAAAAAGCGGCTTTGCCTTCAGCAGGCCGCCGCCGGTTTCCAATACGGCATCGGTTTCATCACTGATCAGCACTTCGCTCCCCCAGCCCCTGTTCTTTTCCACCGCATCCACAATCTGATCCGCAAAATGATGCACATTTACAATGACCCGCGTAATGCCATATTGTTGTAAATATTCGATGTTCCGCTGCAACAGGCTTTTTCCATTAATCACTGCCAGGGCCTTCGGATGCTGATCCGTCCAGGGTTTAAAACGCGTGCCCAGGCCGGCACAGAAGATGAGGGCCTGGCTGAAGGGTTGTTTGTTCGTCATAATGTCCATTTATACACTTCCATTGAATCGCTGAAAAGGGTTGCAGCTTTATTGTGCGGTCTTTGCCGGATCATTATTCACCGCTTCATTGATCCAGTTTTTCGCATCCTGAACCCAGTGGTTCAGTTCTACCTTTACTTTAAATTTATTCTTCAGATGCCGGGTCAGCGCGTCTGCCGCATATACACTGCGGTGCTGTCCGCCGGTGCAGCCAAAGCTTACCATCAGGCTATCGAATCCGCGCTGGATAAAATCAGCCACCGTAATATCCACCACATCAAAAACACTGTGCAGGAATTCCGGCATTTTTGTTTGCTGCTCCAGGTACTGGATCACTTCTTTATCGCGCCCGGTCCTGGTCTTCATGCTTTCGACTCTTCCCGGGTTTAGGATCCCTCGGCAATCAAATACAAATCCACCGCCATTTTCTTCATCGGTAACCGGAAGGCCTTTCTTAAAAGAAAAGCTGCAGACTTTTACCACCAATGGTGTTGTATCCGTGGCCTGCACGGGTGTAAACTGTTCGATGATTTCGTCGGCAATACAAAGCTGCAGCACTTTATCAAATTCCGGCACTGAAATTCCCATGGCATTTTTCTGAATAAAGGCCCGGAGGTTCTTTAAGGCCAGCGGAATGCTGGTTAAAAAATGCGCTTTCCGCTCAAACAATCCTCTAAATCCATAGGCACCCAATACCTGCAACAACCGGATGAGCACATACCCGTTGTACTGGCTCACAAACGCCGTCCGGTTCAAAGGGCGGTCCAGCAAGGGTTCTACGGCATCCATATAATCTTTCAGCAAGGCCTCCTTCCAGCCTTCTGACAAATTTGCTCTTGCCTGCCATAGTAAAGAGGCCACGTCATATTGAGGGGCGCCCTTCATACCGCCCTGGTAATCGATAAAATGTACCGATCCATCTTCCATTACCTGGATATTGCGGCTCTGAAAATCGCGCATCATAAAGAACTTATGGTCGGTATGCGTCAGGTAGGTACTCAACGCCTCAAAGTCATCAATGAGCGCCTGTTTATCGTAGGGCTTTCTTAAAGCATCCAGGAAATAATATTTAAAATACAGCAGATCGGCCATGATCGCCTGTTTGCCAAACTCCTTATTGGTTAAGCATTTGTCATAATCCAATCCTTTATCACCCAGCACCTGAACCCGGGCCAGTTCTCCAAGACTTTTCTTGAAAAGCGCATACACGGGCGCGCACTCACCCTGCTCCTCCAGGTGGTTAATGAGGGATATATTGCCAAAATCTTCCTGCAGGTAGCAAGCCCTGTCTGCACTGATTGCCAGGATATTGGCAACCGGAAGTTGCCGTTCCTGAAAATGCTCCGAGAAGTAAAAGAACGATTCGTTTTCTTTAATGTTGGCACCATAGGTTCCGATAACAGACCGGCCATCTTTCCAGATCCGGAAATAACGGCGTTCACTGCCCGCCTGCTGTAACACATCCACGGAGTCCGGGGCCTGCCCGTTCCACTGTTGAAACAGCGCGGTTATTTTTTCTATTTTATCCTGCATGCGGCAAAAATAGCTTTTAGCCATCAGCTTTCAGCTATGGCCATCTGAGAATTTTCCAGCCGGCGATGAACTGAAGACCGGCCAGCAAATTCTTTTTCAAATTGTCGCACTTTCAAATTCGCACATTTCCACATTTTCATATTTTCAAATTCTCACATTTCCTTTTTGTACCTTAGCAACAAAGCAAATTCTTATGGCTGTTATATTACCCGTAGAAGGAAAATACCCGCAGATGGGTGCGGATTGTTTTGTGGCTCCTAATGCGACCATTGTTGGCGACGTAACCGCAGGAAATGCCTGCAGCTTCTGGTTCAATACGGTGGTAAGGGGCGATGTAAATTTTATACGCATCGGCAATAAAGTGAATATCCAGGATGGGGTAGTGATCCACTGTACCTATCAAAAATGCGGCACTACCATTGGCAATAATGTTTCCATCGGACATAATGCCATTGTGCACGGATGCACCATTCATGACAATGTGCTGGTTGGTATGGGTGCCATCATTATGGATAATGCCGTTGTGCATAGTAATACAATCATTGCGGCCGGTGCCGTGGTACTGGAAAACACCATTTGCAGCCCTGGCAGCATCTATGCGGGAACCCCGGCTAAAAAGATCAAAGATATTTCGCAGGAGTTATTGAGCGGGGAAATCGACCGCATCGCCAACAATTATATCAAATACGCCAGCTGGTTTAAAGATGTAAACGAGGCAGAGCAACCGGTTCAACAGTCCTGATCCGCTTTTGGAAACAGCAGGCGGCAACATGACAGACAAGCTGAAAACGGTGCTTAAAATGTTCGCCGATTTTGACGAACAGGAGCTTAACGTCCTATCGGGTTGTTTCAAACCAAGGTCCGTTGCAAAAAACAGTATCCTGTTATACGAAGGAAGCGTTTGCAAAGAATTTTATTTTATCAGCACCGGGTGTATCCGGACTTTTTTCATGGATAAAAACGGACATGAAAAAACAAGGTATGTCATGCTCGATCATTATATAGGCACTGCTTTAACCAGTTTTATTGCTCAAAAGCCGTCTATTGAGTTGATAGAAGCCCTAGAGGATACCGAACTCCTGGCCATCCAACATGCAGACTTTTATCGCCTTAATAAGCAGATGGACCACTGGAAAGATTTTTATCAGCGTATTTTAGAGATGGCTTATTCGTTCCAGAATCGGAAAATTGAGCAGCTGACCACCCTAACCGCCCGGCAACGATACGATCTTACAATGAGCGAAACTCCCGAGTTATTTCAGCGCCTTTCGAACCGCGTGCTGGCTTCGTACCTCGACATGAGAGAGGAAACACTTAGCCGTCTTAAATCCCGGTAAAGTGATTTTGACCTGGATCAAACACCGTCTGAACGGAATCGATCATCTTCGTAAAAAATAACGAAAATGAAAGAATTTGTATTCCTGTTCCGTATGGATATCACAAACGAAGCGGAACAACCTACTGCAAAGCAGATGGAAATCTATATGCAGCAATGGATGCGTTGGATTGACGGAATTGCCGGTAACGGCCAGTTGGCTGATGGCGGCAATCATTTATCCCGGCGGGGGCGGTTATTAACATCCAACAATCAGGTAATAGAAACGCCCTACATCTCCAACAATCATTCTGTAGCGGGCTACATCATCGTTCGGGCCAGGGATCTTGACGACGCCACCGCAATAGCAAAGAAATGTCCCATTCTGAACGGGCAAAATACCAGTGTGGAAGTACGGGAAACAGCCGCGCCGTAAGGAAATTGGTTATATGTTGACAAGAGGCGGTTAGTAGCCCTTGTTTTCACCGAGCGTTTCCAGGATATTCAGATAGCTGATGTAGCGTTCTTCTTCAATATCCCCATCCGCAACCGCCTGCTTGATCGCGCATTTCGGTTCGTTTACATGGATGCAGTTATTGTACTGGCAGTCTTTAAGCCGCTCGCGCATCTCGGGAAAATAATGCGACAGTTCTTCGCGTTCGAGGTTGGTAATGGCCAGCTCGCGGATGCCCGGCGTATCAATGATCCGGCCTCCCGCCGGCAGGTCATACATGGTTGCAAACGTAGTAGTGTGCATCCCTTTGCCGCTCCATCCGCTAACATCCTGGGTTTTTATGCCTTCCTGCGGCAGCAACCTGTTGATGAGCGAAGATTTTCCCACGCCGCTATGTCCGCTGATCAGGGTTGTTTTATCCTGCAATAGCGCATCCAGCGTTTCCAGCCCGCTTTGTTTTTCTACGCTGACCGCGTACACCTGGTATCCGAGCGACTGGTAAACAGCCGATAGCCCTTCATACACGGCCCATTCCTTGTCCCTGTAAATATCTGTTTTATTAAACAAGATGATGGCCGGTACATGGTACATTTCGCAAACCACCAGGAACCGGTCTATAAACCCCCGGGAAGTACGTGGTTCTTTTAAGGTAGCGATCAGTATGGACTGATCCAGGTTAGCGGCAATGATGTGCTGCTGGTATTTTACACGCGGCGACTGGCGGTTGATATAATTAAGGCGCGGGAAGATCTCATCAATCATGGCGGATCCTTCCGTGCCTTCTTCGGCTTCTATATTTACCCAATCGCCCACCGCAAGCGGGTTGGTACTGGTGATGCCGTCAATTTTAAAAACGCCCTTTATCCGGGCGTTGTGGAATTTTCCGGTTTCATCTTTAACGGTATACCAGCTACCGGTTGATCTATAGACTAAAGCTTTCAATGTTCCAAGTTTAAGGTTTAAGGTTCAACATTACATTGAACCTTAAACGTTGACCCTCAAACAACAATTATACGCTGATCTTAAAATCGCGCAATGCGTCGTTCAGGCTGGTTTTCAGATCAGTGCTGGCCTTCCGCTTACCAATGATCAGTGCGCAGTTAACATGATATTCTCCGGCCGGGAATTTTTTTGCATACGATCCGGGGATTACTACACTTCTTGCCGGCACCCGTCCCTTTCCCTCAATAGGAATAGAACCGCTTACATCGATGATCTTGGTGCTTTGGGTCAGTACCACATTGGCACCCAGTACTGCTTCTTTCTCCACGATAACGCCTTCTACCACAATGGAGCGGCTTCCCAGGAAACAGCCATCTTCGATAATTACGGGGCTGGCCTGCAGGGGTTCCAATACGCCGCCGATTCCTACTCCCCCGCTCAGGTGCACATTTTTTCCAATCTGGGCACAGCTGCCCACCGTAGCCCAGGTATCAACCATGGTGCCCTCTCCAACATATGCCCCGATATTTACATAAGAAGGCATCAGCACCACATTCGGAGCCAGGTATGCACCATAACGTGCCACTGCATGCGGAACAGCCCGCACACCGATATCCTTATAATTTTTTTTCAGCAGCATTTTATCGTAGAACTCAAAAGGAGGTACATCCCAGGTTTGCATTTTCTGAATACCAAAATACATAAGAATGGCCTGCTTTACCCACTCATTTACTTTCCATTTCCGGCCATCGGGCTCCGCCACGCGCAGTTCCCCTTTATCCAATGCCGCAATTACTTCATGAATGGCATCTGTATACTTACTGTCTTTTAACAATTCCCTGTTGGCCCAGGCCGCGGTAATCAAGTCTTGCATAGTCCTTTTTTTGTTCTTTTTGTTCGGGCAAAGATAGCGTTTTGCATTCCAGATTTCACGTTTAAAGTTCCAGGTTGGGTTTCGTTTCTGCCTGGCGGACTATTATCCCCAAATAGTGCGATTATCGAGCGGAAACGGCATCTTCATTTCTACATTTCCACATTCTCATATTTCCTCATTTTTCACATTCGCAAATCTTCAAATTTTAAAATTAAAAATGACGTTCTTTGCAACTATGAATATCGGGTTCGAAGCCAAAAGGGCATACCATAACAATACGGGGCTTGGTTTTTTCAGCCGGGTGTTGATCCGCCTGCTCGCCGATCAGTTTCCGGAGCACACCTATTACCTGTTTAATCCCCGGCCCGGAAAGTCGTTCCATCCAGATCAGAAAAATATCCGGGAAGTATTACCCAAGGCCGTGTTACACCGGCTCCTCCCTGCCGCGTGGCGAAGCCGCTGGGTAACCAACGACCTCTGCCGCATGGGCATCGACCTGTATCACGGGCTGAGTCATGAAATTCCGGCCGGACTGCCTCAAACAGGTATTCCTTCTGTGGTAACGATCCATGATCTGTTTCCCGAGATCTACCCCAAACAGTACAAGCCCATCGACGTAAAGATTTACCGGGCAAAATTGCGTTATGCCTGCAGGAATGCCACAAAAATCATGGCCATCAGTGCGGAAACCAAAAGCCATATTGTAAAAATCTACGGTACCGATCCTGAGAAGATCGATGTGATCTATCAAAGCTGTGCACCCGCATTTATGGTGATGGAACCGGAAGAAAAAAAAGAAGCGGTGCGCAAAAAGTACCAGTTGCCGGAAACCTTCTTCCTCCACGTAGGCACGATCATTGAACGGAAAAACCTGCTGAATATCTGTAAAGCTCTTCACCTGGTCCGAAATGAGCTTTCTATTCCGCTGGTGGTGGTGGGCAACGACGGCGGGTTTAAGGATAAGGTTAAAGCCTACCTAAAGGAAGTACAGCTCGAAGACCGGGTTTACTTTTTATCGGAACAGCTGGCCCTGGCAGGAAAGAAGCCCTTTGTTGCAACAGAAGATCTGCCGGCCTTGTACCAGTTAGCCACGGCCATGATCTACCCCTCCTATTTTGAGGGATTCGGTATGCCCATCATTGAGGCTATGGCCGGTGGCGTACCCGTGATCACCTCCACCACTTCCTGTTTGCCGGAAATTGCCGGTACCGCCGCATGGCTGGCAGATCCGGATAGTCCGGAAGAAATGGCTGCCGGTTTCCGGAAAATCTGTACAGACGCTTCTTTTGCCGCCGATATGCGCAGCAAAGGACTGGAAAATGCACAGCGTTTCCGGCCGGAGGTGTATGCCGGCGATGTGATGAAACTTTATCAATCGATTTTATAATATGCATTCTTTTGAACAGGATATCAGGAAAAGCGTAGCCGTACTGGAGCAGGGTGGTGTAATCCTTTACCCTACCGACACCGTATGGGGATTGGGTTGCGATGCCACCAATGCGGAAGCGGTTGCAAAAATCTATGCCATAAAAAAACGCAGCGACAGCAAGGCCATGATCGTTTTGGCAACCGGCGAGCGCGACGTGATGCAGTATACGGCATCGGTAGATCTTAGTTTATTCGACTACCTCGAAAACGCGGAACGGCCGACCACCGTCATTTATGAGCACGGGATCGGGTTTGCTGAAAATCTTACGGCCGAGGACGGCAGCATTGCCATACGCATTTGCAGGGATGAATTTTGCCGGGCGCTGATCAAACGCTTCGGTAAGCCCATCGTTTCTACTTCCGCAAATATTTCAGGAGAAGCCACTCCCGCCCATTTTGATGCCATTTCAAGCGCGATCAAAGACCAGGCAGACTATATTGTAGCGCACCGGCGCGATGACCATACCCCGCACCAGCCATCCTCCATTATTCGCTGGAAGAACGGGGAAATTGAGGTAATCCGGTAAGAAGCTGAACGCTGTCAAAAATGAGCCTTCAGCGATCTGCCTGCTGACTGCATATAGCTGGTGGCTCATTGCTGATCACTGATAACTGACACCTAAAGGCGGATGCCTGATTTCTCACTGCTCAATTCTTAAACCTGCGTTATATTTGCCGGTCAGATGGATATTCAATTAAGCGACCAGGAACGGGAAATGATCAATAAGGTAGCCGCTGCTGCGCAGGAGCTGGAAATGGAAAGTTACCTGGTGGGCGGATTTGTGCGGGATAAACTGCTGAACCGGCCCACAAAGGACGCAGACATCGTTACGATTGGAGACGGTATTGAACTGGCAAAAGCCGTGGCCGCCAAATGCGTGCCGCCTCCCCAGGTGAATTATTTTAAGAATTTTGGTACGGCACATATTCATACCGCAGGTTTTGATGTAGAGTTTGTAGGTGCCCGAAAAGAAAGTTACCAGCGCAACAGCCGCAAACCGCAGGTTAGCCCGGGCACCCTGGAAGACGATCAGAACCGTCGTGATTTTACGATCAATGCGATGGCCATCAGTTTGAACAGGCAAAACTATGGTCAGCTCGTAGATCCTTTTAACGGACAGCAGCACCTGGAGGAAAAGCTCATCATCACCCCGCTGGAACCGGATCAAACCTTTAGCGACGATCCGCTGCGCATGTTACGGGCGATTCGCTTTGCCACGCAGCTCAACTTTACCATTGCGCCGGAAACACTGGCGTCTATTACAAGAAATAAAGACCGGATCCGGATCATATCGCAGGAACGTATTACGGATGAGTTGAACAAGATCATCCGGGCGCCGAAACCTTCAATAGGGTTCGACCTGCTGTACAAAACCGGGCTGCTCCGGATCATTTTTCCAAAAATGGTGGAACTGGCCGGTGCTGAATTTAAGGAAGGCATCGGGCATAAAGACAATTTTTACCATACCCTGCAGGTACTCGATAATATCAGTATGGCCTCCGATGACCTATGGCTGCGCTGGGCAGCAATCCTGCACGATATTGCCAAACCGGCCACCAAGCGTTTTGAAGAAGGCACCGGGTGGACCTTTCACGGCCATGAGGTAGTGGGCGGCCGTATGGTGCCGAAGCTCTTTGCACAATTTAAATTGCCGCAAAATGAAAAAATGCGGTTTGTAAAAAAACTGGTAGAGCTACACCTCCGGCCCATCAGCTTGTCTAAAGAAGACATAACCGATTCCGCTATCCGGCGCCTGCTGTTTGATGCCGGCGAAGATTTTGATGCGTTAATGCTGCTTTGTGAAGCAGATATCACCAGCAAGAACAAAAAGAAGGTACAGCGTTTCCTGGATAACTTTAAACTGGTACGCGAACGGTGCAAAGAGGTAGAAGAAAAAGACCAAATCCGCAACTGGCAGCCTCCCATCGATGGCATTGAGATCATGCAGTTGTTCAACCTCCCGCCTTCCAAACCTGTAGGTATTTTAAAGGATGCGCTCAAGGATGCTATTCTTGATGGCGAAATACCCAATACAAGAGAAGCGGGACTGGAGTTTCTGAAGAAAAAAGCAGCGGAGATCGGCGTGCAGTAACTACCGATTACCGAAACCCATACCAGGCAGTTTTACAAACGAATAAGTGCCTATTTATCCAGGCGTTTTTCCAGTATTTTTTCGATGCCCTCGAGGTCCGTTCCCATGATCACCTTTCCATCACGGCCTATCAGTATATAGTGAGGCCGTCCTGAAACCTGGTAATTTTTAAGAACGGAGGTATCTCCTTTTGCGTGAAGATACGGCAGCTTGTTGGCCGCTATCAGCTTGCGGACCTGGTTTTCGTTTTCAGTAGTAACATCTATTATTTCCAGGCCTTTTGGATGATACTTTTCGTAAAGAGCTTTCATTTTTGGAAACGCCATTATGCAATACCCGCACCAGGTTTCCCAAAAATCCAACAGTACATATTTCCCGCTCAGGGAACTCAGCGATATTACCGGTCCGCCATTCAGAGATTCCAACCTGAATGCAGGAGCCGTTTTATACAGCAGCGGATAGCTGTGTTTTTCATTTTTTTCCGGCTGAGGCCTTGATATCCTGTACCCGGCAAACATAGCCGGCGTAGTATTTTGAACAATATGGCCTTTAATATTTTTCCGCATCCCGGAAACTTCCCAGGTTTGGGTTTGACGGGTTCCGTTAAAAAGCACCACCGACTGAACTTTTACTACCTGCATTGATTTTTCCTCTATGGTTAATGTAAACGTTGTAGAAGCATTGTACCGATTCGGCGGGTACATAACCGTTACGATGTTTTGGCCTTCCGTTTTCCGGTAAGACAATTGCGGATTGTTGCCATATGGATAATTGGATAATAAATAGCCGGAAAGATCTTTCCTGAAAATGAGGGATTGGACCAAATTGAGTACCAATCTGGCTTTGGCAGGATTATGAGGGTCATTGGGAAACAGGTATGGATTCACCTGGAGCAAGGAACTATCCCGGTGATTGGCCTCTTCATATAATTGGCCGTTATAGTAGCTGTCAATATTTCCAATTTTTCCAAAACTCCTGAGGTAAAATTTGTTTCCAAAAATAGTATCCCGGCTATCCGGCATCAACCAAACATCTCCTTCTACAACCCATATGGAATCCTTTACAGATCCATCATGCCAGGTATACCGCATATGATAGGAAATATTGCCGATCGTTTGATGCACGCTGTCAAGCCGGTGCAGCAGCTGAGCTGTTTCTACACTATCCTTATTTTGTGCGGCGCCAATAGCACTCCATAACAAACTACTCAGCAGGAACAGCCAGTCTTTCATTTTTAATTTTTTACAAATCTACGAACTTTTCGTAAATAAATCAATAACGGCCTGCGCTTAAGCAGCAGGAAGGTCATTATCAATTTTGTAATTGGCCAATACCGGATGGTTTTGGTCATTAGCACCCTTTTAAAAAGCGCTATGTCCAGCGCTGTATCAGCGATTCCAGCTCTTCCTCCAATGATTGCGCAGGTACAGCGGCACCTGCACGCCGGTACCAGTAACCGGCATTCCATTCATCGCCTTCTACCCGGTGCAGGTAGGCGTGCAACCGGTCAAAGTCACGCTCCCCTTCATGATCCTGCGCCACCTGGTGTGCAGCCTCCCAGTTACCCTTTGCGGCATACCAAAGTCCCTGTTGTAAAACAGAGATACCTGCAGGCAGCACATCAGACGTCAACGCGTCTTTAAATTCTTTATAAGACATTTTGCTGATTTTAATGGTTCAAAAATACCGTTTCGATTCTATAAAATGATTTCATCCCCCAGGATTGGACCTGTTCCGGTATCCGGATCTTAAATGTGCCTGGCTTGCAGCAAACGGATCCTGCTGAAAATTTGCCCCCCATCGGCGGATCCCCTAACTTTAGCGTTTTATCAATAGATACATGTCACAAGCCATTTATACGATCATGAAAACGATACGGCCCGTCTGCGTCCTGCTTATTTTTTCCTTACTGATCACATCCTGCGCCTCCAAAACCACAACAGCAGCCGGAGATGCGGATCTTGTAGTATGCGGAGATGATAAGGTTTTGTTGCTGAACAACCGGCAATCGGGAACCACACCCGCTATCACCTGGCGCTGGCAGGTTTCCGAAGCCAGCACATTGCCTGCAGCATATCAGAAATGGATGGTTCCTCTGGACGAATGCAAGCCGGTCAGGAACCGGTCGGCCCTGCTGCTCACTTCCTCCGGCGGAGGCGTGCTGTTACTGGATATCAAAACCCGTAAGCCGCTCTTTTATGCGCATGTGCCCATGGCGCATTCTGCCGCCTTGCTGCCCCGAAACCGGGTGGTGGTGGCCCTTTCCACGCATCCGCAGGGCAACAGCATTGAGCTTTACGATGCGGGCCAGCCGGAACGGCGCCTGTTCAGGGACTCGCTTTACTCTGGTCATGGTGTGGTTTGGAATGAAAAACACAAACGGCTTTTTGCCCTGGGCTTTGATGAACTCCGGGCTTATTCCTTAAAAGACTGGGAAGGTTCCCATCCAAAACTGCAACTGGAGGAGCACTGGAAGATTCCATCGGAGGGCGGTCATGACCTGTCTGTGATCGATGATGAAAACATGATCGTTACCACGCACCAGCATGTATATACGTTTCATGTTCCAACCGCCCGCTTTGGCGATTTCGAGCCCTTAAAAGGCCGGGAAAATATCAAGTCCGTCAACTACAATCCCCGAAAAAAACGATTGCTGTTTACCCAGGCAGAGGAAAGCTGGTGGACCTACCATATTTACCAGCGCAATCCTGATAAAACGATTACTGTTCCGGATGTAAAACTCTATAAGACGCGCTTTTTTTAAGAAGCGGTCTGGAAATGGAATTTTCTGATACAGCCGGTTGCTTTTCCGCTGACTTGCGCAGCCTCGTTTCGCTGATCTCCGCTACTACTGAGCTGCCTATGCTTGTTCCGGATATCAAAATCATGGTATACCCCGGTCGTGTATTCGCCGCCGTTTTCCAGGACCTGCCTGCTCCTGTTCTCTTAGGAACGCTGTACTTATAAAAGCATTTGTTTCATTTGGTCCGCGTAAAACCCGGACCCGGTAAACACTTTTTCCGGAAGGATCTCATAACAGAAAGGCCCTCTTCATTTCCACATTTCCACATTTTCACATTTTCACATTTTCATATTCCCACATTATCCGACCGCCGACTGCATCGTTTATATTACGCTAATATCGTATTCCGGGCAGGCGCCTTTTTGTGTGGCAATAAAAGAGCCCAGTCTGCAGGCAAAGTCCAGCGCCGCTTCGGGGCCGCTGCCGTTTTGCAATTGTAATAAGAAACCCGCCAGGAATGCATCACCACTGCCCACCGTATCTACTACCGCCACCCTGATTCCCGGATGCTCATAAAATGCGCCATCTGTATAATATGCTGCCCCATCGGCGCCCCGGGTGATCATTATATCCCGGATCGAAAACCGGCGCCCCAGGGCTTCCGCCTGCTGATGCATGTTGCCGGCAAAGCCATACCAGCCGCTGAGCAACTCCAGTTCATTTTCATTCAGTTTTAAAACCGTGGCGCTGTTCAGTAGGGCTTCAATAATTTCCTGCGTAAAATGCGGCGGACGCAGGTTGATATCCATGATCCTCGCTTTTGCCCGGGCCAGCAGGGTAAACAGGGTTTTGCGCGAATGCGCATTGCGGGCCGCCAGGCTCCCGAAAATAAACAGTTCGGAAGCGGTCACTGTTGCAGGTACCGCTTCCGCCACGTCAATAAAATCCCAGGCAACCGGAAACACAATATCGTATTGCATCTCATAATTCTTTCCCGGCGTGGCCAGCACTTTGCCGGTTGGATGGTCGCGGTCCGTTTGTATCAACACGGTATCTACGCGATGCGCCTCCAGGAAGCGCATCAACCGGTCCCCCTCCGCATCTGCCCCTTTCTTTGATATGACACCTGTAATGATGCCCAGCTGATTCAGGTGATAGGCCACATTCATAGGCGCCCCGCCCGGTTCTGCCCCATCCGGCAACACATCCCATAGAATTTCACCAAAGCAAAGTGCCGTATAGGTTTGTTCTGCCATAATATGCCGTTTTTGCCATTTAACGCGCAAAGTTCGTACCAGCACCGGCCATGCCGGAATTAATATAAAGCGAGGTTCGATATCAGCGGAGCTGCTTTTGAATCCGTGATGCGTACCCGGATCTTTGAAGTAACCACCGGATCAATGCGCAGGATCCGTTTATAGCCAATGGTGGTACCGGTGGCTATTTCCTTCCAGTTGCCGTTTTCAAGTGCGTCTATACTAAAGGCACGCACCCGTTGTCCCAGTGCAATGTATTCCTGCAGCAGCACATAGCTGATCTTATTTGCTTTTGGAAGCTCCACTTCAAAATCAGCCGCCGTTACATCGTCATCGGTTGCCCAGTAAGTGTTCTTATTACCATCGGTGATCTTTGCTCCGTTATACAGCGCTGTATTGCCCCGCACATTACTGGCTTTTACCCGTGCCTGTTTGGCAACATTGTTTGTCAGCCGCTCATCCAGCAGTTTTTTAAATCCCTCAAGGGATGCCACATCGGTTGGATGGAACACGCCGTTGCGGTCGGGAGGGATGTTCAGCAACAGGTTTGACCCTCTTCCAACAGAGCTGAGATAAATTTCAAACAATTGCTCCGGTGTTTTTACCTTGCTGTCTTCCGAAGCGTGATAAAACCAGCCCGGCCGGATGGACACATCTACTTCTGCGGGAATCCACCTGGTTCCGTCCGCCGATCCGGTATTGAGCAATTTTTCAATGCCCGGTTTACCCGCATACAGGGTATCGGGGGTAATGCTGTTCCAGTTGGTTGTTCCGGCAACACCTCTTTCATTGCCTACCCAGCGGATATCGGGCCCGGCATCGCTGAAGAACAATACATCCGGCTGCATACCGCGCACCAGTTTTAAGGTTGTGGGCCAGTTGTAATACGTAGCTCCGTTGATCTTCCGTTTTTCTCTTGTTCCGCCATAGTAGCCATCGCCTCCGTTAGCGCCGTCAAACCACATTTCAAAGATGGGGCCATAATTGGTAAACAATTCTTTTAACTGGTTCCGGTAATACGTAATATAGGAGGATGTGCCATAATCGGCTCTGTTCCGGTCCCAGGGCGACAGGTATACGCCAAATTTCAGTCCGGCTTTCCGGGCTGCATCGCTGGCTTCTTTTACCACATCTCCTTTCCCATTTTTCCAGGGACTGTTCTTTACCGAATGCTCGGTGTATTTGCTGGGCCAGAGTGTAAAGCCATCATGGTGTTTGGTAGTAAGGATCATGGCCTTAAAACCGGTTTGTTTTAACACCGATGCCCACTGGTCTGCATCTACCTTTGCAGGGTTAAAGATTTTGGGGTCTTCATCTCCAAATCCCCATTCTTTATCCGTAAACGTATTCGTGGTAAAATGGATGAAGGCATAGGTTTCCAGCTCATGCCAGGCCAGTTGCCGGGCAGAAGGCACGGGATATACCGGTGCCGGAGGCGTTACCTTTTGACTGAGGCCATTTACCAGTAGCCCCGCACAAAAAAAAGCGCTGATTACAATTTTCTTCATATACCGTTTTTAGTCATTTACAAAAGAAAAGGCCAGTGCTGCGGTCTGCTTCGTTGCTTTCAGTTTCGCCGGCAATTGAAGCGTTACCCGATCACCGGCTACGGTCCATTTTACCTTTTCGCCGGTTGCCACCGATTTTATAACAGATCCCTTCCGGGGCAGGTTTCCCTGCCATCCGATCGAAGCCGGCAATGCGGCCTCACTGATCAATGCAATAGCATAGGTTGTTTTTCCGTCTTTTGAACGGGTAAAATAAGTTTGGCCGCTGTTATATTGTTCGATGGAACGGGTGTTATAAATAGCGGTACCGTTTTCCTTCAGCCACAGGCCGATCTCATTTAACCTTAACACCGCTTCTTCCGTTAAGGTACCATCCGCCTGCGGACCTACCCCCAGCAACAAGCTGCCTCCCTTGGCAACAATTTCCACCAGTGTATGAATCACTTTCGATGCCGGTTTCAGCCGGTCGCCCTTTACATAGCCCCAGGCTCCTCCCAGGGTCATACAGCTTTCCCAGGGATTGCTGATGCGGTGATCCGGTACCCGTTGCTCCGGTGTTTGATAATTTTCATAAGGGCCGTGCACGGTGCGGTCAACCATCAGGATACCGGGCTGTGCCTCCCGGGCCATGGCGGCGATCTTCGGCATGTCAATATCCTGCCCCCACTCCGGGATCCTGGCACCCCATGCCCGCACTTCATCGGTTATGGTGGATATCGGGCGTACCCAGCCTCCGTCCAGCCAAAGAATGTCCATCCGCCCGTAGTTGTGCATCAGCTCACTGATCTGGTTATACGTAAAGTCCTTAAATTTCTGCCAGCGCCAGGGAAATTTTTTAATATCATAATTCACATTCCGGTCTGCCGTGGCATACATCGGCCACCAGTAGTTTTCATTATGCCAGTCCGGCTTGGAAAAATAAGCCCCGATCATAAATCCCTGTTTGCGAAACGCGTCAAATACATATTTGGCCACATCCGCTTTGGGGTTACTCCCAAACGGACCATTGGAGATCTTAAAATCCGATTGTTTGGTATCAAACATGTTAAACCCGTCGTGATGCTTGGTGGTAAATACCAGGTAGCGCATGCCCGCTGATTTTGCGGCAGCGGCCCATTGATCCGGGTTGAAATGTACCGGGTTAAAATCTTTCTTCAATCCCCAGTACCACTGCTTATAGGTGTCATAAGGAATCGTACTGTCGCGGCCGATCCAGTCTTCGGAACAGATCGACCAGGATTCTACAATACCCGGAACGGCATATAATCCCCAATGGATGATCATGCCAAATTTCTGATCCTGCCACTGATCCAGTTTTTGTTGTACAAGGGGATCCGTGGGCGCTTCGTATAAGGTTGATTGTTGATGTATCCCCTGTTCCTGGCCGTTAACAGCCGTAAACAGACCAACCATGGCTGCAAGCCCCGCCACCTTTTTTATTTTATTCCACATAACAGCAATCATTTTCTTTTTTACAATTATACCCGGTTTACACCAACACGGTTTTCCGTTAGTATGCCCGCTTCTGCTACAGGTGCGCCGAAGCCCCTTGACCTGTGGTCCGTTCCGGCTGCCCGATCATTCAATAGCCGGCTATTTATACCGCCAGCCAGTTTTCGATCTGTGCAAGATCTGCTTCAGCCAACTTTAAGTCTAACGCCCGGGCATTTTCTGCTGCCTGTGCCGCATTACGGGCTCCTGCCAGTGCAGCGGCAACAGCCGGCTGGTGAAAGGTCCAGGCCAGTACCAGCTGCGCAACGGATACCTCATAACCGGAGGCCATTTCCGCCAGGTGCGCCGTAAGCCGGGCTACGCGGTCCATATCAAACTGTTTAAAATAATCGTTCCGGTGATCGTCCTCCGCAAAACGGGAGGCGGCATTGTATTTTCCGGTAAGCAGCCCCCGCTCCATCGGGCTATAGGCAATTACCGAAAGGCCGTTTGCAAGCGCATAGGGTACCACATCTGTTTCAATCTTCCGTTTCAGCATGCTATAGGGTACCTGGTCGGAAGCCAGCTTTACGGTCTGTTCTGCTTCCGCCAGCTGGGTGCTGTTATAGTTACATACACCTACGGCCCTTACCTTACCTTCATACAGCATTTTCTGCATGGCCTCCATCGTTTCGCTGATGGGCGTTGCAGGATCAGGCCAGTGCAGCTGGATCAGATCAATGTAATCCGTTTGCAACCGTTTTAAACTGATCTCTACTTCCCTGATCGCATTGTCGTAGCCTCCATACTTATAAATTTTCCTGGTAACACCCGTATTGTCTTTACGATCAAACGCAAAACTGCCTTTTTCCTGGTCCCATACCATACCAAATTTTGTAAGGATCTGGAGCTGGCTGCGGTCGTATCCTTTTATAGCCTTTCCTACCAGCTCTTCACTGTATCCCATTCCATAAATGGGGGCCGTATCAATAGAGGTGATCCCATGATCAATAGAAGCTTTAATGGCGGCCAGCGAATCGGCCTCTTCGTTACCACCCCACATAGCGCCGCCGATGGCCCAGGCGCCAAGGGTAATGGCCGTTACCGAAACATCGCTGGTACCCAGTCTATTTTTCATAAATGCCTTTTTTTAACTTGTAAATTAATCATAAAACCGGCCGGGTGAAGGTACAATCATTCTAAGAAAAATGCCCGTTAAACAGCGGAAAGGATGCATTCTTTTTTCGCCACTTTGTAGCTTTTTTTACCATCCTGCGCAATGCCGCCGGTACCTGTGTAAAGCCGCATAAAAAAACTTTTATACCTACAACCGGAAATAACCCATAAGAAATGTTATCTGAAACAGTATCTTCGCTGCGTCAAAATAGTCACCTTCAATTCAAAAAGAACATTCATGCCTAAGTATAAAAGGATCCTGCTGAAACTTTCGGGAGAAGCATTGATGGGAAGTAAAAATTTTGGAATGGATTCCGATGTCATTTCGCAGTATGCCCGTGAAATCAAGTCCGTAACAGACCTCGGTGTGGAAGTGGCGCTGGTGATTGGCGGAGGAAATATTTACAGGGGAATGAATGAAGCAGAAACCGGCATAGAACGCGCACATGGAGATTATATGGGCATGTTGGCCACCGTTATCAACGGGATGGCCTTACAGGCAGGCCTGGAAAAAACAGGCTTGTTTACCCGGCTTCAAAGTGCGATTAAAATGGAACAGATCGCGGAACCCTATATCCGCCGCCGGGCCATCCGGCACCTGGAGAAAGGACGTGTGGTGATTTTTGGTGCGGGCACAGGAAACCCTTACTTTACTACCGATACGGCGGGTTCCCTCCGGGCCATTGAGATCAGTGCCGATGTAATTTTGAAAGGCACGCGCGTGGATGGCGTATATACGGCCGATCCGGAAAAAGATCCTACCGCTACAAAATACGAGGAAGTAAGTTACCAGGAATGCCTCACAAAGAACCTGCGGATTATGGACATGACCGCCTTTACGCTTTGTATGGAAAACAACCTTCCCATCATCGTATTTGATATGAATAAGGAAGGCAACCTGAAAAAGCTGGTGGAAGGCGAACAGATCGGTACCCTCATCCGTTAATGGCCGGTTGGTTCCGATCCGCCGGAAAAAGGTTTTGGGATCGTGTTATGGCTGTACATCGGTCAGCAACCCGGCCTATTTAAGGAACGCAATTTTTTTTACATCATGAAACAGGAAATTGCCGATATACGGATCAACTATTCAAAAAAAAGTCTTTCAGAAACGGAAGTAGCTACCGACCCTATTGCCCAATTCCAAAGCTGGTGGCAGGAGGCCGTTAACAGCCAGCTGTCTGAAGTAAATGCCATGACACTGGCCACGGCCGATGCAGACGGGCTCCCCGATGCGCGCATCGTTTTGTTAAAAGGCTTTACCCCGGCGGGATTTGTATTCTTTACCAATTATCAAAGCCGGAAAGGAAAAGAACTGGAGCAAAACCCGCATGCCTGCCTGGTCTTTTTCTGGAAAGAACTGGAACGGCAGGTGCGGATCACGGGCCGTGTATCAAAAGTTTCCCCGGAAGAGAGCGATCAGTATTTTTATTCAAGACCGGTGGGCAGCCAGATCGGCGCCATCGCCTCTCCGCAAAGCGCAGTAATCCCCAACCGAACCCTCCTTGATGAGCAGACCCAAGCACTTACCAACCTTGCCGCGGCAGGCCAGCCGATCATACGGCCCGACCACTGGGGCGGCTATCGGGTAACGCCCGGCGCCGTTGAATTCTGGCAGGGACGGCCCAGCCGCCTGCATGACCGGCTGCGTTATACCCTGCAGGCAGACCAGCAATGGAAAATTGAACGCCTGGCACCCTGACCGGCCCCCTCGCAGCAAAAATTCCCGATCTCGTAAACAAAACTCCGGATTACGAAAAGATATTGCGGTACCGTAACCGATTTTTGTTTCAATTATGGATACAGAGAAGGCTTCCGCACCCCTTTCCAAGGAAAGCCGGAGCAGGAAAAAGACTCCGGGCTTTTTAAAAAAATGGGCATCCAGGCTGCATTTGTGGCTGGGGATGACCGTTGGCATTCTTGTTTTTATCATCTCCATTACCGGATGCCTGTATGTGTTTAAAGATGAGATCGAAAACCAGCTGCGCAAAGATGCCATCTTTCATCATGAACCGTCCATCGGAACAAAGACCGTTCTTCCGCTTAAAACGCTGGAAACAATGGTACAGCAGCAATGCAGGGAACCTTACCAGGTTCATTGGGTAAATGTACCCATCGACAAAAAACGTACTTACCAGTTCTTCTACTATGAAACCAATCCTGGTGCCTGGAACTATTTTAGCGAATACATCATTTACAAATCGGTTTATGTAAACCCCTTCACCGGCAAGGTACTCGCCGTGTATGATGAAAAAAACGGCTTCTTCAATATTGTCAAAATCATTCACTGGAGCTTTCTGCTAAACAGCGGCTGGGGTAAATATGTAACCGGTATACCCGTACTTATTTTTCTTATTATGCTCATTACGGGCATCATCCTCTGGTGGCCCAAAAATAAAAAGGCGCGCAAACAACGTTTTTGGTTTCAATGGAAAAATGTAAAGGCCTGGCGCCGGAAAAATTACGACCTGCACAGTATCCTGGGATTTTATGCTTCTTTTATTGCACTGCTCCTTGCCCTAACCGGGCTCTTCTATGCCTTTGCCTTTATTCAGCAGGCCATTTATTTCGGCTTCTCCGGAGGTAAGACCACCATGCCGGACTTTTCGCATATAACCACCAAAGCACCGGACAGCCTGCGTAACGCGCATACCATTGATAAAATAGCGCAACAGGTAGAAGCGCTTTATCCAACGGCATTCGGCTATTCGGTAGACCTTGGCAACGAACATATGGACAGCCACGAGCATCCCAACTTTTCAATCTATGTAAAGCAGTTGGGCTATTCCTATCATATTATGCACCAGCTGATCTTCGATGAAAACTCGGGCGCGCTTTTAAAAAACTATAACTATAGCGAAAAGAACCTGGGGGAAAAAGCGGTTGGGGCCAACTATGATGTGCATGTAGGCGCCATTTTAGGGCTGCCCACAAAAATCATCGCCTTTATGGCAAGCCTTATCTGCGCGTCTCTTCCGGTAACCGGTTTTTTGGTGTGGTATGGACGGAGGCGGAAAAAGAAAAAGCCCAAACGGACCGTCTGAGCGCGTGCATAATCTGTTCATAGCCTATAGATCACAGTTCATAGCAGGTCTATGATCCATGATCTATAAACCATCAACCCTTAAGCCTCTTCTTTTTTCTTTGCGGCGGCTTTTGCCTTCTTGGGGTTTGCAGGGCGGCTTTTGCCAAATGATCCCTGGAAACGCTTTCCTTTTGCGGTTTTTTTATCTCCTCTTCCCATGGTTTAATTTTTTGCAAATGTACGGTTTCTTGTCTTTTTACCTCCAAATACGCCGATGAAATTGTAAAACCGGTGATACGGCGGACAATGAATGCAATAAAAATGCCCCGTAATCCAAATTACGGAGCATCCATTTTTTTTTCAGCAAGCTGTTAGATCTTAGAAGAAAGTTCTTTACCAGCTTTAAAGCGGGCAACTTTTTTTGCTTTGATTTTGATTACAGCGCCGGTTTGGGGGTTACGGCCGTTACGTGCTGCTCTTTTGGTTACAGAAAATGTTCCAAAACCTACCAGCGTAACTTTATCACCTTTTTTCAATGTTCTTGTTACGGCATCTACAAAAGAATCTAAAGCTGCGTTTGCCTGTGTTTTTGTAATACCGGCATCACCGGATAATTTGTCGATCAATTCTGCTTTGTTCATAATAAAATATTTAAAAGAGTGTTTTTTATAACGAAACAAAATTAGAGGGTTTTTAATGACAGTAACAAAAAACTTCAAATTTTTTGATTTATTTAATTACCCCGGAAACCCGCTACTGGCAAGCCTTCCAGCAAAAAAACAACCGGCATTAAAACAGCCCAGGAATCACCAGGCTTCCTGAAACCCGCTACTGGCAACGCTTTCAGCCCCATACCGCCTGAAATCCAGGCGGGGTAAGGCTTTCAGGGAATATACAAATAATTTCAAACATCCAGTCACCTGTTGAAAATGTTATACACATTCAATTCACAACCTGTAAAGCCGACTCAAAACTATAGCAATCGGTGCCCCAGGCCGCCCTCATTTTTGTTTTTAACGTTGCATAATGCAATTCGGCAAACTGCCTGTAATCGGCTGCAGACGGGGCATAGAACTGCACCGCATAGGTAGGGTCTCCATCGTCTTCCGACTGCATCAGTTTTAAGATCATGGCGTCATAAAAACATCCCGTAGCCAGAAAGGCCGGTATATACTCATCTTTAAGCCAGGTAAACCAGCGGTCGTGTACCGCAGCGGCTACTTTAGTGGTAATGTTCCATATATATGCGGGTTTCATCAGTGCTTCAGTTTTAAGTAAACAGGACAGTGGTCGCTATGCTTTACATCCGGATAGATCTCCGCATCTTCCACCTTTTTCTTTAATGCATCGGTAACCGTAATATAATCGATGCGCCACCCTTTGTTATTGAGCCGCACCGAGGGAAAGCGCTGGCTCCACCAGCTGTAGCGGTGCGGTTCATCCGGATGGATCATGCGGAAGGTATCGTTAAACCCGTTCTTCAGGAATTTTGTCATCCATTCCCGTTCTTCCGGAAGAAAGCCCGAAGAGTTTTTGTTTCCCTTGGGATCATGAATATCGATCGCTTCATGGGCAATGTTATAATCGCCGCAAAGTACCAGCCGGGGTACGGTTTTGCTGAGTTCGGACAGATAGGTATAAAACTCATCAAGCCACATATATTTGAAGGCCTGCCGCAGATCGCCGCTGGTGCCGCTTGGAAAATAAGCATTGATCAGCCGGATATCTCCAAAATCCATTTGCAGCACCCGCCCCTCTTCATCACTGGTCTGGTGCCCGGTGCCGTACAGTACGTTATCCGGTTTTATCTTTGTAAATACGGCCACGCCACTGTAACCCTTTTTCTGGGCAGAGAACCAGTAATCCTCATAGCCCAGTTCCCGCAATAAACGGGTATCTACATCATCTTTGAGTGCTTTTGTTTCCTGCACACAGATTACATCCGCCGGATCGGTCTTCAGCCAATCGCAAAAACCTTTCTTTATGGCCGCACGGATGCCATTAACATTATAGCTTATAATACGCATTGTATAGAGTACTGTTGATTAAACAAAACAAAAATAAAAGGATTTCGTTATTAAAAAATTATATAAGTTATATTCGTATTCCTGATAAGACAATATATGGATCCAAAAGAAAAGAGCAGGAGCGCCGAACGGATCATCCCGGCCAAGGAACACATTTATTTAGACGGCCCCAAAAGCAGAACCTATGAACTGGGATTTGCTTTTCATGTACTGTGGCAATTTTTAAAAGGTTTCCGGACCCTCCATTTTGTAGGGCCCTGCATCACCGTTTTTGGATCGGCCCGTTTTAAAGAAGACCATATCTATTACAAAAAAGCGGAAGAATTCGGGAAAAAAATTGCGGAACTGGGTTTTACCACCATGACTGGCGGGGGCCCGGGTATTATGGAGGCTGCCAACAGGGGGGCTTTTGAAAACGGCGGGGAATCGGTTGGATGTAACATTAAACTACCTTTTGAACAACACTATAACAAATACCTTACCGCATCGGTTACATTTGAACATTTTTTTGTACGCAAAGTGCTGCTGGTAAAATACAGCTATGCATTTATTATTATGCCGGGCGGTTTTGGCACCATGGATGAATTTTTTGAAACAGTAACGCTGATCCAAACCAAAACCATTACCCAGTTTCCCATTGTGTTGTTCGGGAAAGAATTTTACAAAGAGCTGATGGTAGCCATCGAAAGTATGGCGGCCCAGGGTACCATTTCAAAAGAAGACCTGGACCTGGTGCTGCTTACAGACGATATAGAAGAAGCCATGCACCATATCCGCCAGTACATCACTGCCAACTATAAAATAAAAAAACGCTGGCGGATTCCCTGGCTGTTTGAAAAGCGCTAGCAGTTCTTAATCCGGGATACCACTGGCACCAATTCCGCCTTTGTAGTACCGGAGCCGGGTAATATAAAAATAACGTACCACATGTCCCATACGCACCTGGGGCAATACGACCGTACCAGCATTGGCCTTAAAGCTTTCCACCAGCCGTACGGAGGGTGCCCGGTTATAATTAGATACGGTAACATAATACGCATCGCTCCCCGTTTTCAAACCCGGGCGCTGCCGGTTGAGCCAGGCAAACTGGTGGATCTCGTTTAACGTCCCCACTGCCATAAACGGGTAATGATAGGCCGCTGCCAGGTACCAGTTGAGATGAGCGGCAGGGAACCAGTAGTCTGAAAGAATAAAAGCCGCCGGCAGCATTATGCCCCGTGCCTGGTCGTTCCGGTAAAGGGTATCAAAACCGGCCGCAAATGTTTTCCACCCGGTAAAATCCAGCATCAGGTCTCCCTTTCCCATCTTTGGCGCCTGTTTCGGCGAAAAAGCCACCGGAAGCAGAACGGAAGCCGCTGTAACCAGGAGCACGGCTGCAGCAGTAAGTACGTTGGCCCAGCGTACGGCCCGGGGCCAAACGGTGATTGCTTCATACCGGCGGGCCAGATATACGGCCCCCAACAAGGTCAACACTACATAAGACGGGCCCGTCCAATGCGGAAGCACGTCCCGGAACAACGAAAAAAACCACACCGGCAGCAACAACGGCAGCATAAAGCTATACAGCAGCCATTGCCGTTGCCGCGACAGCATTCCGGTGCGCCGGCAGTACACCGCTCCCAAGATTCCCAGGGTGCAGCAAACCGGGTTATTGTATCCCATTTCTGCCAGCACCTCACGCAAAAAGCGATCGACGCGTACCGGGAAATGTTCAAGGGCTACACGCCCCGCATGATAACCGATACCACCACCGCCGTTATCCATATTCCACCACACAATGGGCCACGTTATACCAAGCGTAAGCAACAGCGACAGATACAGCACCGGTTCTTTAAACAGGGAGCTCCGGCTGCCAAGCAGGTATATAAGCATACCGGCCCACAGCAGTATGCCACTCAGTTTGCTCATAACCGCCAGTCCGCATACCAGGCCAAATAACAGCAGGGAGCGGCGTTGCCGGTTACGGTCTGTATCGCCGCACAGATCCAGTGCCAGCGACAGCGCCAGTAACCACCCTAACAATAAAGGCGCATCCGGCATGATCATAAACCCACTGATCATGCAGGCATAAACGGAGGCCGTAAACAGCAGCGCTGCAATCCACCCGGCATACGCATTGTACAGTTTACGTCCAATAGTAAATATCAGCCAGGTATTCAGCCCGCCGATAACGATAAACCCCAGGCGCAAAAACAGTTCCTGCCTCAGCAGCAGATCAAGCGATCCGATGCCGATCACCCATGCCACCAACGGCGGATGATCGAAATAATTCCATTGCCATTGCTGCGCATACGCCAGGTAATATACTTCGTCGTTACCCAGTTCCAGGAGAACCGATAACAACAACTTACAGACAATAACACCTGCAATCAGATACCGTACTTTTTTCTGAAACCGTTCCATAAAAAATCATTAGGCAGGCACGCCTTCTGATACAGCACGTTGCTTTTTAAGCCAGAACGGGCATTGCACAGATGTATACACCCCTATGGCCGTGGCACCGCCGATCAGCATGCCCACAAATACATCGGGCAGAAAATGCTGACCCAGGTAAATGCGTGAATACCCCACCATACAGGCCAGGAAAAAGAATAACCACCGGAAGCCCGCATGCTTTGTATGCAGCGCACACAGCAACGCCAGGGCAAAGGCCGATGTTGTGTGCCCGGATGGAAAGCTGTTATAACCGGAATGCGTAACACCATCAATAAAATGACAGTAACTATCTGTTCCCAGCGCGGCCATGGGCCTTGGCAGGTGTACCGCCTTCTTTAATACCTGCGCAATCAGTCCCGAGATCAGAAATGCCAGCAGGATGCGGAAACCCAGCAGCCGGTTATTCAGCACAAACAGCAGCAGCGCCAGGAAAAGGGAAAACAGGCCGTCGCCGGCATAGGTATAGGTGACAAAAAAATGGTCCAGCATTTTGCAATGAAAAAAATTCAGCCAGAAAAAACTGTGCTCCTTGGGGATCAGCAAACTGGGAAACGCCAGTACAAAAGCAACAAGCAACAGGGTAACGGCAAACGTCCTTTGCTGACCGGTAAGGCTCCGGAAGTATTGCATAAACGGATATTTGTTTTCAAAACTATCCTTCTCCTGTTGCCTTTATATTAACTCCGGAAAATTAACAAACAGATAAAATACAGCCATCGCCGGGAAACCGAATGATTTTTGCAGGGATTTTATAAAATAGTATCTTTAAAAGTTGATATCATTTTTAAATTTTTTTTATGCGGATTCTTTTTCTTGCGCTCTTATCATTCCTTTCTTTTTTTTCCAATGCCCAGGAACATTTTCCGCGAAAATGGGTTCAGCTTTTTAACGGCAGGGATCTTACCGGCTGGACACCCAAGATCACCGGTTATGCCTATGGCGATAATTACGGCAATACCTTCCGCGTAGTGAATAAAAAGCTTACGGTTAATTACGATCATTACAAAACCTTCGACGAACGTTTCGGCCACCTGTTCTATAAGACCCCCTTCTCCTATTACCTGTTGGCGGTGGAATACCGTTTTGTAGGCAAACAAAATACCGGTGCGCCCGGCTGGGCTTATAAGAACAGCGGTGTGATGATCCATTGCCAGCCACCCGCTACCATGGGTAAAGACCAGGACTTTCCAATTTCCATTGAAGTGCAGCTGCTGGGTGGAGACGCCACCGGTGAGCGAAGTACCTGCAATTTGTGCACGCCCGGAACCAACGTGGAAATGAACGGCAAGCTGGTAACACAGCACTGTATCAACTCCACTTCAAAAACCTTCCGCAATGAGGAATGGGTGCGGGCAGAAATACTGGTACTGGGCGATTCTGTGATTAAACATATTGCCAATGGCGATACGGTACTGGTTTATCAGAAACCACAAATCGGCGGTGGCAGCGTAACACATTTTGACCCGGCGGTAAAAAAGGACGGCCAGCTTTTGCAATCGGGTTATATTTCATTACAAAGTGAAGGGCATCCCATCGAATTCAGAAAAGTGGAAATTATAGACCTGAGCCCCTATTACGATAAAAAGTCCGGTACTGCAAACCACCGGCCGCTTAAGCAATAATTCAACGTTTATGGCAATGATTGTATCCGGAGTTGATATCCTGGGGTATGTGGCCGGCGCCATTACCACCCTTACGTTTTTACCCCAGGTGCTGAAAACAATTCGCGACAAATCGGTAAAAGACATTTCATTGATGATGTTTATCATCGCCGCCGTAAACGAGATCCTTTGGATCATTTATGGCGCCCTGAAAAATGACTGGGTCATTATTTTGACCAACGCCGTCATTCTTTGCCTGTCGCTCACAATGATCTATCTTAAGTTTGCCTATACAAATAAACAGCGCGTTTCATGACAGGCCGCCTGCTCCTGCTTCCGTTGCTGCTGGTGCTGCTTTCCTGCAGCCGAAAAATCAGCGAAACCGGAAAGGCCTCGTATTATGCCGACAGTTTTATCGGCCGGAAAACAGCCAGCGGTGCAATATTCCGTCAAAATAAACGAACAGCAGCGCATCCCTCCCTGCCTTTTGGTACCACCGTTAAAGTAACCAACCTGAAAAACGGGCGCCATGTAAAAGTACGCATCAATGACCGGGGTCCTTTTGTGCAGGGCCGGATCATCGATCTCAGTAAAAAACCGGCAAGAAAAATCGGCATGCTGAACGATGGGGTGGTGCCGGTAAAGCTCACCTACAAAAAAAGATAGCCGCCGGAGTATAGCACCGGCGGCCTGCGGTTTAGAGGGCTAAGAGTAGCCATATAGTGTCATCCGGCGCACAAAATACACGCCAACACCTGTTCAAATATCTTTTTGATTGTTTCCCGGGTCAGTTTTGGATTCCGATACGTAAAAATAAGGCTTATCTGATTAACCGCTGTTATTTTTCGCAGCTTTTGACTTCTTTTTTTCTTTTTCCATCCAGCTTTTATGATTTCCGGAGAAGAAGCGGCGGAAGCGATCCCCGGGAATTAAAAAACTTTTATAACCAGGCCTTTTTACACATAATTAATATAGAATTCAAGTAAAAAAAACATTTAACAAGCATAACTTCTTTAATTTTTGATCGATTTTTCATTCTTGATTAAATTTTTAAAATAAGTTTAGCTATTTTCGGTAGCCTTAACGAAACAGACCGGATCATGAAATCAAAAACGATTGTAGAGAGCGAACAACCCCTGCTGCTTTCTGAAAGCAGGAAGCAATACCTTTTTAAAGTACGGCTGCTGAAATACCTGTATGAGGTGGATGCCGCATCGGTGGGAGAAATCTGTAAAGCCTTGTCGATAAGTACGCCCACCACCCTCAAATTGCTGGGCGAACTGAGCAAGGAGCAATGGATCGAAAAAAGAGGCTTTGGAAAGTCTATGGGCGGCCGCAAACCCGACCTGTTTGGGTTAAAGGCGGGATCCCTGTATACCCTTTGTATCGATATTGAGCTGTTTAGCGTAAAGATGGTCATTATGGATAACGTGCACAAAGAAAGCACGCCCATTGTAACCACGGTACATACCTTATCAAAGGACCGGCAGGGGATTGACCAGGTACACCAGATGGCGGTATCACTATTGGATCAGTCGGGTATCGACAAAAGCCGCCTGATCGGCGTAAGCATTGGTATGCCCGGACTGGTCGATTCCTTCCAGGGTGAAAACTACAGCTATCTTACCAACGATATTCCCGGCAAAACGCTCCAGCATGCCTTTGAAGAAAAATTTAACCTGCCGGTGGTTTTACAGAATGATGTAAAAGGCACGGCCCTGGCGGAGCTGCGGCATGGATTGGCGCTGGGCAAAAAGAATGCGCTGGTATTGCTGATGGACTGGGGGGTTGGATTGGGTATTATCATGGATGGCAAAGTACGCCAGGGTGCTTCTGGTTTTTCGGGGGAGATGGGGCATATTCCCTTTATCGACAACGGCGACCTGTGCTACTGCGGCAAACACGGCTGCCTGGAAACAGTAGCCTCCGGACTGGCGCTGGCCAAGATGGCAAAGGAGGGGATCCTGTCCGGAAAGAACTCGATACTGGCAGAACTTTCTGAAAAAGAAATTGACAATATTGAAGCAGAAGTGGTCATTAAGGCGGCCAACCGCGGAGATCAATACGCCATCAAATTACTATCGAATATCGGTACCAATATGGGAAAAGGTATTTCAACGCTTATTCAACTGTTTAACCCGGAGCTGATCATCCTGGGCGGTAAAATTGCAGAGGCCCGGCAATACATTACCCTGCCGATGCAGCAGGCCATCAATACCTATTGTATGACGCAGATCCGGGAAAAGGCGTCCATCGTATCCTCCGAACTTGGAAAGAACGGCCGTCTCCTGGGCTATGCCACTGCCTCCTTCGACCATTATTTTGATTCGCTGCTGCGGGAGCTGGAAGGATAACCTTTTATTCCAGTACCGGCCGGAGCCAGCGCCGGAGCTCGTCTTCCGGCATGTCCTTCCGTTGTACATAATCCAGGAACTGGTCTTCCTGGATCTTCCCAACCCCGAAATATTTACTCTCGGGGTGACTGAAATACCAGCCGCATACAGAAGAAGCAGGGTACATGGCCAGGGATTCGGTCAGATGGATACCGGTATTTTCCTCACCGCCCAGCAGGTTGAATAATTTATATTTTTCGGTATGATCCGGGCAGGCCGGGTAACCCGGTGCCGGGCGGATACCCCGGTATTTTTCCTGGATCAGCTCCTCGTTCGACAGCATCTCTTCTTTTACATACCCCCATAAATCCTTCCGTACCTTTTCGTGGAGCAACTCGGCAAAAGCCTCTGCAAAGCGGTCGGAAAGTGCCTGCAGGTTGATTTTGCTATAATCATCATTCTGCGCTATGAAGCGTTCCAGGTGCGGCTCTATGCCGTGTATGGTTACTGAAAAAGCGCCGATGAAATCGCCCTCCGGGGATGGACAAATAAAATCTGCCAGGCTCAGGTTGGGTTGTCCCGCCGCCTTTTTTATCTGCTGGCGCAGGAACTGAAGCGGTATCATTTCCCCTTCACCCTGTTGCACCAGCACGGTATCATCCGCTGTTTTTGTTACCGGCCAAAAACCGGCTGTCCCCTGTGCCGTAAGCCATTTTTCCGCAATGATCTGATCCAGCATTTTATTGGCATCCTGGTACAGCTTGGTGGCTTCTTTTCCTACCACCGGGTCTTCCAGTATCTGCGGAAACTTGCCATGCAACTCCCAGGAAATAAAAAACGGCTGCCAGTCTATATACTTCCGTATCTCCGACAGGTCGTAGTTATGAAAGGTACGTACACCGGTAAACGAAGGCTTCACCGGCTGGAAACCGGTCCAGTCGATGGCCGCTTTATTCTTTTGCGCTTCTTCAAATGGAAGAAATTCCTTTACTTTTCTCTTGCTGGCAAAATCCTCGGCCAGCTTGGTATATTCTGTCCGGATGTTTTCCAGGAACTGCGGTTTCTGCTCCGGGTTCAACAGCGAACCCGCCACGGTTACACTGCGGGAAGCATCCAGCACATGCACGACCCCTTTATCAAATTGCGGCGCGATCTTTACCGCTGTATGCATGCGGGAGGTAGTAGCGCCCCCGATCAGCAGCGGCTGCGGCATATTGCGCCGCTGCATTTCATGTGCCACATTTACCATTTCATCCAGGGAAGGGGTAATTAACCCGCTGAGCCCGATGATATCGGCTTTTTCCCTTTCAGCCGTATCCAGTATTTTGTCCGTAGGTACCATCACCCCCATGTCGATGATCTTGTACCCGTTACAAGCCAGTACCACGCCCACAATATTTTTACCGATATCGTGCACATCACCCTTTACCGTAGCTAGTAAAATAGTAGGCGCTGTGTCTTCATCCAGATCCGGATTGGCCAGCTTTTCTTCTTCAATAAAAGGCGTAAGCCAGGCCACGCTTTTCTTCATCACCCTTGCGCTTTTTACCACCTGCGGCAGGAACATCTTGCCCGAACCAAACAGGTCGCCGACCACATCCATCCCCGACATCAGCGGACCTTCAATTACATCCAGCGGACGCGGATATTTTAAACGGGCCTCTTCCGTATCGGTATCGATATAATCAGTGATACCGTTTACCAGCGCATGTTTCAGCCGTTCCTCCACCGGTGTATTTCTCCAGGCCAGGTCTTTTTTCTCGGTCTTGCCGGAGGCCTTTACGGTTTCGGCAAAGGCCAGCAGCTTTTCGGTGGCCTCATTATTTTCATTATTTCGGTTCAGGATCACATCTTCACACAGCTCACGCAACTGCGGTTCAATTTCATCGTATACCACCAGCTGTCCGGCATTCACAATACCCATATTCATACCCGCCTTTATGGCGTAGTATAAAAACACGGCATGCATAGCTTCCCGCACCGGCTCGTTACCCCGGAAGGAAAACGATAAATTACTCACCCCGCCGCTGATACTTACGGCAGGCATCAGTGCTTTAATCTCCTTTACCGCTTCAATAAAATCGACCCCGTAATTATTGTGCTCTTCCAATCCTGTGGCAATGGCAAAAATATTCGGATCAAAAATGATATCCTGCGGAGCGATCCCTACTTTTTCGGTCAGTATTTTATAGGCCCGGTGGCAGATCTGTACCTTGCGTTCTTTGGTATCCGCCTGCCCTTGTTCATCAAACGCCATCACCACCACTGCAGCACCAAAGCTTTTGCAGATAATGGCCTGCTCGATAAATTTCGCCTCTCCCTCTTTCATGGAGATGGAGTTTACGATACATTTACCCTGTACGCATTTAAGCCCCGCCTGGATGATCTCGAATTTGGATGAGTCGATCATTAGGGGCACTTTGGCAATGTCCGGTTCGCTTTGTACCAGGTTGATAAAGGTGGTCATGGCCTGTACCCCATCCAGCAGGGCATCATCCATATTGATATCAATTACCTGTGCTCCGTTCTCCACCTGCTGGCGCGCTACGCTCAGTGCTTCCTCGTATTTGTTTTCGCGGATCAGGCGGGCAAATTTCTTGGAGCCGGTTACGTTGGTACGTTCCCCAACATTTATAAAATTCGTTTCGGGTCTTACCACCAATGGTTCAAGCCCCGATAAACTTAAGAAAGAATGAATTTTTACAGTTGCTGACATGAATACTCATTTGAGCCACAGCGGTACCCAGACACAAAGTGGCGCTAACATTTACAATATCGTTCGTTTGTGGTTGACCACCATCCTTAGTTATACGCAACCTCCGGTACCGTGCGCGGCGTTACGTTTTTTACTGCTTTGGCGATGGCCGCAATATGTGCCGGTGTGGTGCCACAGCAGCCGCCTACAATATTTACATATCCCTCTTTAGCCCAGTCTTCCAGGAAGGCGGCCGTTTGCTCCGGTAGTTCGTCGTATTCGCCCATGGCGTTGGGCAAACCGGCATTGGGGTAAGCAGACACGTAACAACCGGCCAGGTGTGCCAGCTCGCTCACATGCGGGCGCATTTCTTTTGCTCCCAGTGCACAGTTCAAGCCCACACTCAGCGGGTTTGCGTGGGCTACCGAAATATAAAAGGCTTCCAGCGTTTGCCCGCTCAGGGTTCTTCCGGATGCGTCCGTTATCGTACCACTGATCATTACCGGCGCTCCTTCGGCTCCGTTGTTGAAACGGGCAGCCTTCTCCGGGTGATCCCTGAAAAATTGCTTAACGGCAAAGATGGCCGCCTTTGCATTGAGCGTATCAAAAATGGTTTCGATCAGCAGCAGATCTGCTCCCCCGTCTATCAGCCCGTGGATCTGCTCGGTATAGGCCGCCACCACTTCGTCAAACGTTACGGCCCGGTAACCGGGATTATTTACATCCGGCGACAGGGAAAGCGTTTTGTTCAGCGGTCCGATCGCTCCGGCAATAAATTTCGGCCCGGTAGCCGGATGCCTGCTCACAAAGGCATCGATCGCCTCACGGGCGCATTTTACAGACGCCACGTTCAGCTCATACGCCAGGGACTGCATATCATAATCGGCCTGTGCAATGGAAGTGGAGCTAAACGTATTGGTTTCGATAATATCCGATCCGGCCTCCAGGTATTCCGTATGGATCGCCCGGATCACATCCGGCCGCGTGATGCTCAGCAGGTCGTTATTGCCCTTTACATCGCTGTGCCAGTCCTTAAACCGATCACCGCGGTAATCGGCCTCTGTCAATTTATACCGTTGGATCATCGTGCCCATTGCACCGTCCAGTACCAGTATGCGCTGTTGTAACAGTTCCTTTATTTTGCTCATTGTACAAAATTTTAATACAGGTAATTCAGTATTACCAGGATCTGGAACTAAAATATAAACGTGGGAATCTTTAGCAGGAATTCTAACGTTTATTAGTTCAGATTTTTAAACAGGCTGAACAATAAACAAATCCGCCTGCGGGTGCAAAGGTACGGAGATTAGTTGAAAAGTTGACAGGGCATACGCCGGCAGCACCTGGTTAACCTGTAAACTTATAACCCGTTCAACTTACCGGTTCATATATCGCTCCACCGGAAGCCGGTTTTGCAGGCTGCGGCCAAGCGTTAGCTCATCGGCATATTCCAGCTCACCGCCAAAGGCAATTCCCCGGGCGATGGTGGTGATACGGACCGATTGATCCTGCAGTTTTTTCTGGATATAGTAGATGGTGGTGTCCCCCTGGATGGTAGGATTTAAGGCAAAAATGAGTTCTTCTGTCTTTTCATGTTCCACGCGGTGCAGCAGCGACCCGATATTCAGCTGGTCTGGCCCTACACCATCTAACGGGGAAATAACCCCTCCCAGCACATGATAGGTACCATTGTATTGCTGGGTGCTTTCGATGGCAATCACATCCCGGATGGTTTCTACCACGCAAATGGTATGTTGTTGCCGGTGCGAATTGGAGCAAACGGAGCAAAAATCACCGTCCGCCACATTAAAGCAACGTTTGCAAAAACAAATATCCCTGCGCATCCGGTCAATGGTTTCACTAAACCGGCTCACCTCCCCGGGCTCCTGCCGCAGCAGGTGCAGCACCAGTCGAAGCGCTGTTTTTTTACCAATGCCCGGAAGTTTTGCAAACTCATTTACCGCTGATTCCAATAAACCGGAAGAAAACTGCATCTTGCAAAGATACACCGGAAAACAGAAAATGCGGGGCTTTGCCGCATCAATTCAGCCCCATCAAAACACCTGTTAGCCTGTACAGGCAGACGGCCGCGCAAAGGGTGCCCGCTTTAAAAACCGCAGATATTAACAATCACTAAGCACCGGGGAGCGTTCCATTTCCCCAAAAGCGATTATGTTTGCAATTCATATGCAAATAAAGCGTCTTTCGGGTTTATTTTTTGTTGCTGCTGCTGTGATTGTGTTGATCTATTCAGGCGGCGGTTGCGCCAATATTATCGCCCCTACAGGAGGGCCAAAAGATAGTCTGCCCCCACAGATCGTTCGGGTAACCCCTCCGAATAAAACCAAGCACTTTGATCAGCAGCGGATCACTTTTTACTTTGATGAGTATGTAGATCTGAATGATGTATACCAAAACCTGGTCATCTCTCCTCTGCCGAAAACCATTCCCCAGGTAGACCGCAAGCTGAAAACAGTAACCGTACGGCTCAAGGACAGTTTGAAAGCAAACACCACCTATGTACTTAATTTTACCAATGTAATTAAAGATATCACCGAAGGCAATAAGGCCAAGGATATGTTGTATGTGGTAACCACCGGTGATTACTTTGATTCGCTTCAGCTGAGCGGCAACGTAAAAATGGCGAAAACCGTAAAACCGGACTCCACATTAACAGTCATGCTGCATTCCGACCTGGAAGACAGCGCCGTTTTTAAACACAACCCCGAGTACATTGCCAAACTGGACAGTACCGGCGACTTCCTGTTCCGGTACCTGCGCCCCGGTACATACCGGCTTTATGCGCTTAAGAGTGAAGGCGGTTCATATATGTATACCAGCAAACAACAGGTATTTGCTTTTGCCGATACCCCCATCGTTGTGCGCCCCGTTCCCCCGCCACCGGTGCGGCTCTATGCATATGTACAGGAAGAAGAGAAGCAGGCCGGCACCGCCGCCGAAGAACCGGAGCTGGATAAAAAAGAGAAACGCCTGAAGTTCCAAACCAATTTACAGGCGCAGCAGCAGGACCTGCTATCGCCCCTGCAGATCAGTTTTACCAATGCCTTAAAGAATTATTTCCCGGAAAAAATGATCCTGACCACCGACAGCAATTTTACCCCTGCTACCGGGTATAAATTTACGCTGGACAGCACCCGGAGGATCATTACTATGAATATACAGTGGGAAGAAGGTAAACGATATAACCTCATCCTGCCAAAGGATTTTGCCTCCGACAGCCTTGACCGGGGCCTGTTAAAACCGGATACGTTGAAATTCAACACGATGTCTAAAAAGGATTACGGACAGGCACGGATTACATTTAACAACCTGGATACTGCAGTGCACCCCGTGTTACTGATTTCCCAGGGCGATCAGCTGAAAAACGCCTTCCCGCTTCGCTCCAATATCCTTGAAATTGACCTGTACACCCCCGGCGACTATGACCTGCAGGTACTTTTTGACCGGAACGGGAACGGCAAATGGGATCCGGGAGATTTTTACAAACATATACAACCGGAAATCATCGTGCCCCTGGACCGCAAGCTTAATTTTAAAGCCAACTGGACGCTGGAACCGGAGATCAATTTAAAACCGCCGCCGAAGTGATTGAGCGGAGTCATCAGTTATCAGCCTTCAGTTATCAGTCCTCAGTTATCAGTTGTAGCTGCTCCTGTTCGGAGATAATAAAACTATTGAGGATTAACATTGAATATCGACTCGCGTATCCCAAACGGAATCATCTGAAAACTGAGAACTGACCACTGATAGCCAAAGAGACGAGTTTCAATTTCCAGCCATCGCTGCTCTTGTGCTGAGAGAATAAGTCTATTGAGGATCAACATCAAATACAGATCTGCTTATCCCAAACGGAATCATCTGAAAACTGATAACTAATAACTGAGGACTGATAGCCAAAGAAACGAGCTTGCAACTTTCAGCCCTCGCTGCTCTTGTGCTGAGAGAATAAGCCTATTGAGGATCAACATTAAATACAGATCTGCTTATCCCAAACGGAATCATCTGAAAACTGATAACTGAAGACTGAAGACTGATCACTGACAGTTTCCCCTATCCCGGCATCCGGGAGATGTATTTTTCAATTTCCTTGATCTGGCTTACGATCTGTGGTGTTGTGGGTTTGCACGCTTTGGCTTTACGGAAGAAATCCTTTGCCGCTCTGAATTCCCGTTTATTCATCATAATGCTGCACATCTGCAGGTAAGCAGCCGCCTCATTTTCTTTATCGGGCAATCCCTTACGGATGGCCTGGCGGATATAGCTTTCTCCCTGCCGGGTATTGCCTTTTTGCATAGCCAGCATTCCCATTTGCAGCAAACTGGCGCCTTCGGCCTCTTTCATGGGCATACCCAGGTCCAGTCCTTTTTTCATCATGGTTTCGGCGCTATCAAAGTCCTGCTTGCTCATGGCAATATTTCCCTTCAGCGTGTAATACACGGAACGGATGGGCTTGTACAACAGGTTGGGAAAGCGGATCGAGTTCAATACTTTTTCAGCGCCCTCCAGATCGCCTGTTTCCATATATTCCTGAATCAGGCGCAGCGGCCCAAAGAAAAAATGACTGAATAAAAGGACAACGCCCACCAGATACAGCGGAAAAGCCGGCCAAAAGCTGCCCGCATAATTCACATATACACCCGCAAGGATTAAAAGGATGCTGATCGGTAACCGGTACTTTATTAAAATATTATACGCTTTCATGCTGATTTTTATTTTTTTAAGGATTGCCGTAGCCATCCTTTTGGGGCTGCAAAGATAAGGGTTGCTATCCACCGTAAAAAGACGCGCGACTTTTTTTATAGAATACGCCTTTTTACCAGGAGCCGCAGCCGTTGCACGCCGTAAGGCACCGTAAAACCGGTTTACTTCGGGTATCCAAAAAGACCTTATACGGAATATTCCATAACCCTGTACTTTTGCAGTATGGTAATGAGTGATGATTTGCAGGTGCGCTGGTGGAACCTGGAAGCAAAATTGGTGGAGCGGTTTGGGAAAAAACCGGATATGGAAACACTGCTGTTCCTGATCGGCATCCAGGAATTCGGGCAGATAAAGCCCAAATTTTCAAAGGAACAAAAGCAGGACCTGATGCATGTGGCAATTTGTAGTTTGCTGGCACCCAGCGGCTACTATGTTTATGAAGGGAAGGATAAAGATGGCTGGCCGCATTTCAGGCAGCTGAAACAAATGCCGGTTATGAGCCCGATAGAGCAGGAAAACTTCTTAAAAGACCATGTGCTGCTTTATTTCGAAGAACATGGCATCTGATGCAATAACAGACAAATGTCATCCGACCCTCTCCTGCCGGAAAAGACCTGAATGACATTTGCCGGGCCGCGGCGCTATTGCCTGCCTGTTCCGGCCAGTTCCTTACAGAAATAGATCCCGGCTTCTGCAATTGCGGGGTTTAACCTCGACGATTCTATTTCAATTTTTATTTCAGCGGCGGTTACGGGTTCAAAATGCAGCAAGCGTTTATACCCGATGGTCGTTTCATTTGCGAAAGGCTTCCACGTACCGCCCTCCTTGTACCAGGCACTGAATTTTTCCACGCGCTGCCCCTCCCGGATATTTTCCTTAAGCGAAAGCACATTAAACGTAGCCGGCTTTTTTAATTTAAAGAGAATGGTAGCCGCGGTATCGGTACCGGTTGTGGTAAAATGCGTGGCATTATTACCATCCAGCAAGGCGCCGGTGCGCATTCCATTATTGCAAAGCACGGTTGCCCCCTTCAGATAATTGGTACTGAAAAGCCGGTTGCGTATCTGCGTCCATTCCTGCAGGGATCGTATATCGGCATCGGCGATACGTCCGCGTTTATCGGGCGGTATATTCAGCAGCAACACACTGTTCATTCCAACCGAGGTAAAATAAATCTTTAACAGTTCTTCCGGCGTTTTTACTTTTTTATCCTGGTCTTCATGATAGAACCAGCCCGGTCTTATAGATACATCGGTTTCGGCGGGGTACCAGACCAGGCCCTTTGCCTTTACAATTTTTTCGCGGCTTCCGAGATCATCCCCTCTCAGATCGCTGGCGGGTTTAAACAGCATGCCCTGCTGCGAGTTGGCGGCGATCTGCTCCTGGTCCAGGTTGTTGGTAGTTACCACGCTCCATTCCATCCGGCGCCCGCGGCCGGTTTCGGTACCCACCCACCGCACATCGGGCCCCATAATAGCAATGGTTGCCTGGGGCTGTAATTTCCGTATCAGCCGGTACCAACGGTTAAAATCATACACCTGCTTTTTTCCGTTAGGCCCCTCGCCATTGGCACCATCAAACCAAACCTCGTCTACTTTACCATACCGGGTAAGCAGCTCCGTTAGTTGCTGTACAAAAAAATCATTATACGCGTCGGTGCCATAAACCGGGGCATTCCGGTCCCAGGGAGATAGGTAAACCCCAAAACCCATATTGAGCTTTTTGCAAGCCTCCGCTACTTCTTTTACCACATCACCCTGTCCGTTTTTCCAGGGACTGCTTTTTACGGAGTGTGCCGTGGTAGCGGTGGGCCACAAACAAAACCCGTCGTGATGTTTAGCCGTAATGATCACCTGTTTAAACCCTGCGTTTTTCATAGTCTTTACCCATTGTGCTGCGTCCAGCGCTGTTGGGTTAAAGATGGCCGGATCCTCTTTGCCATCGCCCCATTCCCTGCCGGTAAATGTATTGATCCCAAAATGAAAGAAGGCTGTAAGCTCCAGCTGCTGCCAGCGCAACTGCCGCGCTGTAGGCACAATGTTGGCGGCTTTTGCAATAATCTGCTTTTCTGATTCACCGGGAAGGAGTTGCACATAGTTTTGTTTTTGAGCGATGCCCGCCCCATAAACCAGTATCAGCCCCATGGAAAAAAGAACCTGCTTGTTCATACACGAATGTTTTTTTAAAAGAGACAAAGTGAACGCGTCTGTTTCACTTTGCCTTCTGAATATAAATTGAATTTTCCGGCCGCTGCTCCTGGTGAAGAACCGGCTGCAGCCGCTGCAATATTACATCATAGCAACTCACCAACCGGGATTTTGAGCAATGGATCCTCTTCCCAGGTTGATCTGATCCTGAGGGATCGGATTCAGATATAATTTATCGTTCCAGGTACGCATGGCCCGGGTATAAGGCGATATAACCTGCTTGTTTTTTCCATCCCAGTCCGTGATCGTAGCCAGATTTACACCGGTAAATACATTAGATCCGTAATATGTATTATACTGGGTTCTTACATCTGCGCTGGCTACAATTCCATAAACGGTTTTAGGATTTTCAACCAGTTTACCCGCATTCCATCGTACAATATCGTCCCACCTGAAGCCTTCAAAAGCCAGCTCAATCCTGCGCTCACGCCTTATTTCATAAATAAGCGGGGAAACAGCATATCCATATCTCGACTTCCCGGCAATGGTGGTTGCATTCGGATCTGCAGCGGGGTTTAATGTTAACCGGGCCATTTTTCCACCCGGAAGTGAAGGCTCATCCAGCCGGGCGCGCAACAGGTTAATGGAATTATCCAGATCTGTTTGCGTAATGGTACCCAGCTCTGCCAGCGCTTCCGCATAGGTTAGCAGCACCTCGGCATATCGAAATACAAACATGTCATAGGTGGTTTGGTTGGCCTCATTTTGCTTGGGGATCGGGCTTTTGAATTTAGACGCCAGGTACCCGGTAGGCGTACCACTGGCAACCGGGGACAAGTAATTGGATACAAGCGTGGTATTGTTCAGGTTGTTTGGCAGGAACCGGTTATCGATCATATTCCGCAAACGGGGATCCCTGTTTTGAAACTCTATTGCGGCAGAGTCATCTCCTTTGTATCGCGGACTAAGTGCGATGGGCAAACCATCATCACACAAAAAATCTTCAATCAGATCTTTACTTACACCCACATTTGCCTCACCTACCGTTCTTGACAACCCACTGGTTAAAACATTCACTACATATATTTTTGGCATTACGCATTCCTTGTTCGGTGTAAGGTCTTCGGTAATAAACTGTTCCTTGTAATAAAGGGGATAATCTTTAGTGGCATAAGTATTGGTTTTTGCATCTACCAGGTCGCCATTTTTAAAATAATACAAAGCGGTTGGCCGGGGAATGGAATAGCCGCCATTGTCCATAATCTGCTTGGCTGCGGCAGCAGCGTTTGTAAGATAGGTTTGCCAGCCGCTTACATTCCGGTATTTCATCCAGGTTCCCTGGTACAGGTTTACTCTTGCAAGCAGCTGCAACGCAGCATATTTATGCAGCCTGCCCAACTCCGCATTAGCAGGTGCCGGCAGGTAGGCTATGGCAGTATTCAGATCGGCAATAACGCTGTCAATCACTGTTTGGCGCGGCGTCCGGGGTTTGTACAGGAAGGCGCTGTCGTTAATGTTCAGATCTTTATTGATCCAGGGTACATCACCAAAACTTTTTACTTTATTAAAATATTCATTTGCCCGGAAAAATTTTATTTCCCCTACATACCGGTTAATCAGGGCAGGGTCGTCAACTACCTGCTGGTACCGGGCTAAAAAATAATTGGCATTCCGGATATTGCTCCAGTTCGAGTATGCCCATCCCCCGCCGGATGCCGGCACAACGGCATCTCCATACAGCCAGGTATTGACCGTATTGGGTACACTGTTATCACTTTGATTATCGGCTGTTGCACCGGGCACATAAAGCGAACCATAAAAATTATTACAATAGAGCTTAAGGTTGTCGATGCTGCTCCAGAAATTAAGATCGGTAATTGCATCCTGCGGCGTTCTGTCCAACACTTTTTTACAAGACGTGGCAAACACCAGGCATGCAAGAATATATAGTAAATATCGTTGTTTCATCAGTTTGAAATTTTATTGATCCGTTAAAAGGATGGGTTAAAAATCGGCTAACGACCGGGAATCTACTTCAATGCAATGTTTAGCCCCACTGCCCATGATTTGGTGATCGGATATCCTAACAAATTGAGATTTTCCGGATCATACAACTTGGAAAGTTTGGTAATGGTAAGCACATTCTGCCCGGTTACATAAACCTTTACACTTCCAATTCTTACACGTTCCAACCACGGTTGTACAATGTTATAACCCAGCGTTATTTGCTTCAGGCGCAGGTAAGCGGCACTTTGCATATAACGGTCTGTACCAAAACCAAAACCACCCCGGTTACCATGCGTACCATCAATATAAGGACGCGGCAGGAACCCACCCGGATTCTGGTATGACCAGTAATTTAAAGCAGCCTCCATCGGTACATCCCACTGGCTGCCGATACCATAATAGCGGCCATCCGGCATAAAATCCCTCTTAGCTACACCCTGTACAAAAATATCCAGGTCTAATCCTTTCCATGAGAAACCACCCGTAACGCCGTACTGATACTGGGGAGTGGTGTTGCCAATAACACGCAGGTCTCCGCTGGAATCAACAGTGCCGTTTCCATTGGTAATTTTTTTATCTCCATTCAGATCGAGGTATCTTACATCACCGGCACGCCAGGTTCCGCTAAACAGTTGTGATTGATTGACTGGATAGGAAGTGGCTTCTGCATCAGACTGAAATAACCCATCCGAGCTTAATCCCCATATTTCGCCCAAACGCTGACCAACATAATAATTACCGCTGCCACTAGCAGGAATCAATTTTGTGGGATTGTTGTCGAACTTAGTAATATAAGCATCCGAATTTGACAATACTACGCCTACCCTGTATGAAACATCTTTGCCGATATCATCATGCCAGTTTGCCGAAAACTCCCAACCTTTGGTTTTTAAATCAGCAGCATTGCGGGTGGGCGGAGTTGCACCTAAAACGCCGGGTAACGCAAGCCCCGTTACAAACATTCCTGTAGTGTACCGGGTGTAATAGTCGTACGACAGGCTTAGCCGGTGCTGCAGCAATTCCAGTTCTGTTCCAAGGTTCCACTGGCTCACATTTTCCCAGGTAAAATCCGGGTTCACCAATCCACCCGGGGCAACCGCCACCGGCAGCGTGGTGGTGTTTCCCAATATGTAGGAATACGCAGTATTTGTGGCATAATTAGCTATATACGGGAAATACCCGTAATTGGTAGGATTTAATGCCTGGTTGCCCATTTTTCCATAAGACCCCTTTAATTTGAACTCATTAAAAAGATTGAAAAGCGCTGCATTGTTCTTCCAGAACTTTTCATTGCTGATGCGCCATGCACCGGATATAGACGGGTTGAACACGTACCGATGCCCGGGTGCAAAAATGCTGGTACCATCATAGCGGCCTATTAAACTTAAATAATACCGGTTATCGTAGTCGTAATTCAACCTGCCAAAATAGCCCTGCACTGCCCAGCTGCGCAATTGCTCATTAACCGTCATGGTGCCGGTTGCCTGGTTAAGTACGGGAAGATTATTATCGATCAGGTTGGTGCGCTGAGCCGAATAAAACTTCAGCAATTTCACTTCTTCATTATAGCCCGCCATCAGGCTGATATTGTGGGAGCCAAAGTGTTTTGCATAATTTCCATATATATTCAGCGCATGGTAATAATCGTTATTGTTATTCAGGTTCACCAGGTTCGGATTGGTCCAGGGATAGATATTATAGGTACCATCCGCATGATATTCCCTGAACAGTTGTGAAGTAAATTCGGTATTGGACGAATAGGGATTGAATGAATAATCGATATCCAGTTTAAGATCCTTTACAGGGGTGATGGTAGCCGCAGCGGTTGCCCAAAGATCGTTTTTCTTTGTTTGGCTATGCCCGCCCAGGGCGCCTACCGCAAAGGGATTGGTAAAACTTCCCTGCCCGGCAAAATTACCGTCGGGGTGCCGTACCGGCATCAATGGCCTTAAATCACCTTTGAGCGACCCGCTTGTTGCAGTAAGCCCGGAGTTGCCGCCCGTACCGCCAGACGGATGATCTTCAAACGAATACGTGTAGCGTATTTTACCCGATAGCTTTAACCACGGCGTAATATCCGAAACCACGTTCAGGTTAATATTGTGCCGCTGATAATAGTCGTTATATGAAGCAAGAAAACCATTCTGCCGCATATTACCATAAGACATGAAATACGTGGTATTTTTTGATCCACCGTTTAAAGACACATTATTGTTCAGGATACTGCCGCGCGTATACAGCGCCGATGTCCAGTCGGTATTTCCCACATAGGTATAATATCCTGTTTTATCAATCGAGGGATCATACAATACGTAAGGATTGTGCGTGGGATCGTTAAAATACGCCGTTACACCATCCCGTATACGCTGGGAAAAATACAGTCCGCCCCCGGCACTTACGCTTGCCGAATCCATATAATTGATATAGGTAAGCGAGTTTACATATTTTGGATTTACCGTAATATCATTAACCGCATAGGAGCTGGAAAGGCTGATAGACGGCGACTGGTCTTTCCTGCCGGTTTTTGTGGTAATTAAAATAACCCCGTAAGCGGCCCGGGCACCATAGATTGCAGCAGAGGCTCCATCTTTGAGTACCGTAACGCTGGCCACATCAGACGGGTTCACCAGGTTAGGATCCTGTACCACGCCGTCTACAAGAATCAACGGGCCCGAATTGGAAGTAGATGTAAAGCCCCGGATATTGAAATTGGATCCCTGCCCGGGAGCCCCGCCTTGCGGCGTAATCTGCAGGTTGGGCACCATTCCCTGCAATCCTGCGCCCAGGTTAGAAATCGGCCTGTTTTCCAGTACCTTTCCCGAAACCTGCGTAATGGCTGCGGATACATCGCTTTTTTTCTGGGTTCCGTATCCTATTACAATCACTTCGCTTAACGAATTATCAACGGAAACCAACGTTACTTCAAGTGTTTCCTGGTCGTTAACCGTTACCTCCTGCGTCTGGTATCCGATACTTGAAAACACCAATACGTCGCCTTTATTGACCGTAACGGAAAAGCGCCCGGTTTCTGAAGTTGTTACACCGGTTCCGGCGCCCTTGATCATTACCGACACATTCTCCAGCGGCACGCCTTTGTTATCTTTTACAATGCCAGTGATGATCCGTTTGATGACTATATTTTCGCCAGCCAATGGTTCACTTTCCGCTACCACTACTTTTTTACCCGGTAGTTCTTTCCAGGATAAATTCGCACCAGCCAGTATCTTGCTCATTACATCATCCAGGCTGGCATTTTCTGCATAGATGGATGTAAAATATTTTTTTGGCAGCACATCGTTACTGAAATAAAAGCGGTACTCGGATTTTTTTTCAATTTTTTTAAAAATTTCAGGAAGTGATATATTTTCCTCCTTCAGGCTGATGGTATTTTGTCCATAATTCGTTGCAGCAGTCTGCAAAGCGAGGGAAAGAAATACTACGGATAACTTCATAATGATAAAAAAAACCCTTAGACGTGGCCTGACGCCACGTCCCTGGCAAGTGCAATTTTGCATATATTTGTTTTGAGTTAATTAAACAATTCCGCTAAAGTTGGCGCTTTAACGGACGATTACTTAGGGAGAATGTGCTCGCATTCTCCTTTTCTTTTAAAAGCAGTTTAATCTGATTTTATCATATTTTTTCAATTTTAAATTTTTACAATTACAAGCTATTCGATAACAATTATATCTTTATCCCGGTGGAACCGGAACGGCCTCGACAATTTCAACAACTGCAGGATCTGATCCAGGTCTGTATCATTATAGGAACCGGTGTACCGGAACTGTTTGGTCTTATCCGACTGAAAAATGATCTGTACCCCAAAATGTTGTTCCAGCTCCTCCGCAATTTCAACCAATGGCCGATCGTCAAAAAATAGCTGGTTCTTCATCCAGGAGGTTTCCGCAACCAGGCTGTCTTTAATGGTTAACGGAACAATTTTTACCGGTGCTGATTGCTTTTCTTTTGTGCGGATTACCAGCTTTTGCCCCGGCATCAGCACAATGTCTTCGTCTTTATGTTCCTTCAACCGGATGGATACTTTGCCCCGGATCAGTGCCGTTTCAAAAAAACCGTTGTCCAGGGTTTTCACATTAAACTCCGTACCCAATACCCGGATATCCCCGGCCCGGGTATGAATGATGAACGGACGGGATGCGTCGTGCGTTACATCGAAAAAAGCTTCGCCCGTCAGGGTAACTTCCCGCGTATTGCCCTTAAACATTTCATCATAGCTCAACCGGCTATTGGCATTCAGCATAACGATGCTGCCATCCGGCAGTTTCATTTTCGATTTGGACCCCTTCGTTGTAGCGGTTTCATTGCCGGCGGTGTATACCGTTTCTTTCCGGTTTAAGATAAACGTTAAAGAAAAAACCAACAACACCACACAGGCAGCCGCAATATACAGGGCAGCGCGCTTCCAGTATACACGCCGGCCTGAGGTCGTCCGCTGTGGCGCCTCTTCCTGCCAAAGTCCTTTCAAATGCATATCCACCGCATGTGCTGCATAAGATTGCGCCGCCTGGTCTTTGTACACTTCATCCTCCATCACCGGCTTTATCAGTTCATCACAAAAAAAACGCAGCTCAGGATTCGCCGTCAGCATTGTTTCTAACTGCTCCAACTCCTGGGCAGTAGCTTCTCCCGACAACTTCAGCGCAAATAACCTGTAAAACTTATGTTCCAGTTTTTTGTCCATTGTCTGTATTATTAGACTTAAAAATATTAGGCTACCGTGACCCGGATCAGGATTTTTTTTTCGTAAGGTAGGCACCAAGGGCCGTCCTTAGTTTTTTCAGTGCGGTGCACATATGGGTTTCCAGGGTGTTTTGTGACAGCTGCAGGATGGTTCCCACTTCTTTATAAGAGAGCCCTTCTTCTTTAATAAGCCGATACACCACCTGGCATTTTTGAGGTAACGACCGAACGGTCCGTTCTATTATTTCAGAAAGTTCGGCGGTCAGCAACCGCTGATCGGGGCCATCAGCGGCGGCGGCTTCCGGATGCGTGGTATCTTCAGCAATCGGAACCGGGGATCCGTTCTTTTTCAGATAGGTAATAGCGGTATTGCGTATGGCGGTCAGCAGGTATGTTTTCAGGTGCTCTACATAAGCCAGCCGGTATTCCATTGTCCAGATGCGGATCATCACATCCGATACGACTTCTTCCGCCATCGTTTCTTCCCCGGTAATGATCTGGGCGAGGCGATGCATCGATGGGTAAAAATACAGGTACAGTTGTTTATACGCTCCCTGGTCGCGCGCATACGCCACCCGGTTTTGCAGATATAATAATTGCGTCCTGTCTTTTATCTGAACATCCATGACAACACCAAAACGGCATGAAGATAAAAAATGTTAATAAATTTAACATACAAATTTAAGCCGCCCGGCGGCATTACAATTGCCGGATCCGGAATACATAACTTCCCGACTGCTGCAACCTGCGGGCCACCAGCACTATCCGGCTAAGCTGCTTTCCCCAAACAGCCAACAGGCGGGCATCGTCCTGGGGAACGGTTTCAACCGTAGCTTCAAAGTCGCGGCTGTTGTACGAGAGCTCCGCTTTGCCCTGCCCCTGTTCAATCAGGATCCTCCCCGGGGTATCCTTTTTTACCGTACCATAACAAAGGAAGTGGACCCGGTTTTCCTTCTCCGGATGGGTGATCGAAAACAGGTCTTTTATTTCCAGCAGACCATTGCTGAGCCGGTAACTCCGCAGCCATCGCTTTACCCCGGCGGCCTCAGGATAGGCCTTGCTGATATCCAGCGAAAAGGTTTTTGCAGTTTCTTTAAATTGCGCGTCCCGGGCCTTGTAGGCGGCCCCGTTCTTTTGCTCGTACCCGTTAATCACCGGTACATTATGATAGCCGCTTTGCATCGTCCAGATAGCATACCGCCCCGGTCCAAAGGTTTGGCGGGTATAGGTGCCCACACCCGCATCGATAAACACCGGTACATCGTTCATGTATACGTTGAATGTGCCTACATCATTATGATTATGGCTTTCATTGTTATGCCCTCCTTTTCCGGCAAAGAAAAGCGCGCCCTGCTTCATAAAGCATACTTCGGTTTGCGGATACCAGGTTACTGCCGGTACATCGTGTGCGGCCTTACCGGAGGCCAGCTCGTTATCAAAGCGCAGTGTTTGAAACAGGCGGTAGGCATCTCTTCCGGCTGCGGGTACCGGTCCTTCCTTCCGGCTGTTTCGTATAAGCGCCGCCAATTGCATCATTTCGGTACTATTAACGGCCTTGCCATAACGATAGATTAATGGTGCATCCGGGTAGAGTTTTGCGGATGCATCTGCAAAATTCACCACCCAGCCGTTGCCCACGTAGGCCCGGGAAATATAGGTACCCATATTTTTAATGATGGGTTCTCCGAACAGGGAAACCTTTCCGCCGGTGATATCATACAGCAGTTGCAGATAATCATAAAGTTTACCGGCGGCATGCCCCCAGTAGGAAGGACCTTCTTCACAGGCACCGTCTTCATTCGTATAATTGATGAACTGGTCTACAGACATCATTGTCCGGTAAACGGCACGGGCCAGCTTTTCGGGATCATCTTCAATCAGGGCAAATGTTTGCAGTACATTGGAATTGCACCAGGGATTCCAGTTGTTTACCAGGTCGCCGGGTTTGTACCGCAGGGCCATCCACCAAAGGTGGTCGGTATTCATATACGGAACCAGGATGCGGTCTTCCAGTTCTTTTTTCAACCGCATCTCCAGCAACGGGTTTATTTTTTTAAAGGCATCATGAAAATAATAATAGATCCAGGCAAACAACGATCCCATATCCCCGGCCATCAGATCAATGACCTGCTCCCGGTGATCCGGAAACCCGATTTTATTCGTTTGCAGGCTCAGATGCGCAGACAATGCCCAGGAAGTCATTTCACAAGCGGCAAAAACACCATTGGCCAGCTGATCGAGGTACCGGCCCTTGCCCTCCGCCAGTTCTGCTGTAAAGAGGGTTACAATCGCTGCAATATTCTCATTCAGGGGCGCTTCCATTACCACCCGGGAACCGCTCCGGCTATACTCCAGGTAATCCGTTGCTTTTACCACTTTCCACTGATACGCCAACGCCGCATTCCCCTTTTCAATAAACGCATTTTTATACGTTCCGGTTAACCGGTCCCAGCCCGCGCGGTCCTTATACGCCGGATACGGGATCCATTGCTCCCGGGGCAGCAGCATGCTTTTGAGCTGTTGAACATTGCCCTGTTTTTGCAGCAGGTTCCGCTTCTCGTAAGCATAAGACATGGCGGGTGCCAGTATACATGCCAGCATCAGCATACCCATCCATCCCGGAATTAAAAAATTGACTGTTCTTTTCATATACCTGTTTTGATGATCCCCGCATGCCCCCGGCGCACGCATTTTGCCTGATCAATACTTCTTAATAGATGAAGCCACCGTTTTCACAATCGCCTGGTGCCGAAAGATAGTAAAATCACCTGTTCGTGCCATAAAAAAAGCGGACCCTGCCGGATCCGCTCATCAAAAAATTATGAAACCCTACAGGCCTCCAAAACTCAACCCGATCGTATACGGTTTGATTTCCGGGCCAACGCCGTCTTTCAGCAATTTGGTAAACTGGTAGGTTCCAAACAAGGTAAAATGGCCAACGCCTATACGGGCTGTACCCACAACCCTTGTGGTATTAAAATAACGTTTACTGGATTCTTTCAGTATATAGTCGCCTCCCGACTGAAGCACCCTTGATCTTGTAGCGGCTTTGATCATGGTTCCCAATTTCACACCCAGCGCCACTTTAAAGCTCCGGTCGCTGTGTTCGGGATCCGATACAAAACGCAATTCCACGGGGGCCTCCAGGTAGGCAGTGGAAAGCTTGGTCTTCTTCACATCAAAACGCGCGGTATCATTAAACGGAAGCCGTGTACCGGTAGCCTTTACATTTACAAAATTCAGGTTCTTATCCAGGGTCATATGATCCGAGCCGATGCCCAGACCGATGGCTGCACTCAGTTTCTGGTTGCTCTTGAACGGAAAGTCGAGCATAAAATATGCGTTGATACTGCGGGGCAGACTTCCGGTTTTAATGCTGTCTGGCAAGCTTGCCCAGTTGGTATATCCCAGCTGCAGCAAAAAATGATCATTCGCCCGCTTGGAAAGATCATATTTCTTCTTTTTAGGTTTGGGAGGATTGGCAGCCACAACGGCCGCTGCTACGGACGTATCAACCTGAGCATACAACGCTCCGCCCAATAAAAAGCTGGCAACCAGGAATAGAACTATTTTCTTCATAAATATTTTAAGTTGCGCAAATATAGCTTGTCTTTGGGTTAAAATTAGGTTAATACCCCCTTGTTCTTCGAAAACTTTTCTCCCCGAAAATGGAATTTTCTGCTTGCGGAATGATTATTTTGTTTAATTTCGCCCTCCCCCGGAGGAAACCGGTTCCGCCCGGGCTGATCAAAACGCCAGGTTCTTTTTAAATATTATTTGCTGTTTACAGCATTGGTCCTATAGCTCAGCCGGTTAGAGCATCTGACTCATAATCAGAGGGTCCCTGGTTCGAGCCCAGGTGGGACCACTACTAAAAGGCTCATATAACTGAAGTTCAATCAGTTGTGTGGGCCTTTTTTTATTGGGGGTAAACAGAGGAACAACATTTGATTGCAGCTCAATTTATTACAATCTTTGAAGATTCAAGTACCCGAAAGCTCGAATGCCGCAATAGCGCTTGTATGTATTCTATGAAAAATTATCCTGAAAAAATTTAATACCTGACTGCGGGCGAATCTTAAAGTGGTATGAGACTGCTATAATCAAATAGATTGAACTGCTCCCATAAAAACGCTGCCCATATATCAAACCAGACCAGGGTCCTTAGAAGACAACAAAATCTCTACCCCTCCAAATTAATTATGAATACTTCAAGACCGTCAATATTTGCCTACCAGCCTTTCTTCCCTCTTCAGGCATTGCATTGCGACCTTACACTTTCAAATAAACGCCTCATTTATTTGGTTTCAATTTCCCGATAACAACATTCCCATTTTTTGCTATCCGAATAATAGAATTCAGGTTCATCCGTCAAGGTTGAAAATGACAACATATAACTAAAATGATCTCGTTTATCAAAAAGTACTTTTAATATTCCATCAATAAGTTATAAAAATCGTGACAATTTTAAACTAAAAGAAATATTCAAAAAATAAATCTCTAATATTAGCAACTCCTGTGACTGGTGTTCGACCGCGTCATGTGAAGCTGTATGTTAAAATATAATAATGAACCCGATTTATTAGAGCAATTTGGAGCTGGTGATTTAATCGCCTTTGAGACCGTTTATCAACAGAAGTATCTGACCGTTCTACGGTTTGCTGAACGCTGGGTTATAACCAGGGCGGATGCTGAAGATATAACAGCGGACACTTTTGCGAAACTATGGGTCAACCGGCATCGGTTTCAGAGTATTGATCACATCCGGGCTTTTTTGCATGTTACTGTTCGAAATGCATGTGTCAATCATATTAAGAAAGCGCAGGTAAAAAGTGTTGTGAAAGAAAAATTGATCCGGCAGATGATCAACGAAACACAATCTCAATTTGCGGTTCAGGAGATCCGGCAGGAGCTTATGAAATTGATTTATGCGGAGGTAGAAAAAATGCCGTCCAAAATGAAAGAAATTTTCATGCTATCATACTCGGAAGGTTTAAAACCAATGGAAATTGCCCAAAAGCTCAAGTTGAGTGTACAGACTGTGAGCAATCAAAAAACAAATGCGATCCGGTTGCTTAAAATAGCCCTGGCCAACAAACCAATCTTACTTGCATTCCTGATATCCATTGAATACTACTAACGCGGCCTGGGTATAAACGAACCGGGTTTATTTACCCCGAATAATTTTTCGAAATTCCATAGTAAGATTGTAAATCTCGCTTGTAGTATATAGAAGACCGGCCATAAAATCAATTTTAAAATTTTGTCAGCTACTATGAATAGCCCGCAATACATTGCTTCGCTGCTGTGCAAGTACCTGGAAGGCTCCATTACAGATGCTGAATCCAGAGCACTGAAAATGTGGAAGGCCCAGTCTAAAGTAAACCGGCAATTCTTTGAAGGGCTTCAGGATGAGCAACAATTAAGCCAATGGATTGCCGAAGATTACCCGGACCGGCTTCGGGAGATCGAAGAGCGGATCTTTGAACGGGTGAAGCAACAGATCGCGATCCCACGCATCGTCCCATTACGCCGTCGCCCGTGGTTGCGGATCGCAATAGCTGCTTTACTAATCTTTGCTATTGGCGGCTATATATTCTTCATTACCCCAGGAGAATCCAACGCTCCAAAGGTTCTTCATGAAAGCCAGGCCAGCAACAAGAAAGCGCCGCAATTGAACCGGGCTGCCATTACCCTTGCCGATGGGCGGACCGTTTACCTGGACAGCGCAGGAAACGGTCAATTGGCAATGCAGGGAGATGTCCAGCTAGTCAAGTTGGCTGATGGCCAGATCGCATACAAAGCAGCGAACAGTACCAAACAGGAAGCGCAGAAGTACAATACACTGACCAACCCAAGAGGCAGCCGGATAATTGATATGGCGCTTGCCGACGGAAGCCATATATGGCTTAATTCCGAAAGCGCTGTCACGTTTCCTGTTGCTTTCGTTGGAACGGAACGCAGAGTGGAAATTTCCGGCGAGGCATATTTTGAGGTGACACATAATACAGCGAAACCATTTATCGTAAAAATCAACTCCACCAACGGAGACGGCGGCGAAGTGGAAGTACTGGGCACGCATTTTAATATAAATGCCTACAACGATGAGCCTGGTACAAAAACCACTTTATTGGAAGGATCCGTAAAAGTAAAAAAGCAAAATGCCATTCAGTTACTCGCTCCGGGACAACAGGCAAGGATGACTGCTGGCGGAATCAGCCTGATAAGAGGCGTAAATCTTGCTTCTGTAATGGCCTGGAAAGATGGATTTTTCGAATTTGACAATACGGATATAAGAACACTGATGCACCAGGTTGCCAGATGGTATGACGTTGACCTGCGCTTTGAAGGCCCTGTTTCCAAAGAGGGTATTACAGGACGGATCTCCAAACAGGTACAGCTTTCGAGTCTTCTGGAAGCACTTAAACTAAATGATATCCACGTTCAAACAAATGGAAAGACGATCACTATTTTACCGTAAAAATTTGGAAATAAAAATAGTACTAAGGGAAGATCCGTTTACAAAAAAGCCAGAGGTGCGCGAACACCACTGGCGGAAGTGTGAGTTTTCTTTTTCTGTCTTGTGAACAAAAAATAATAAAGTGATCAATCTGCTTATTAGTTAACCCACATAAACGAAGTTATGCTTTTAAAAGCTTTTTTCAATCCGCCATCAGGCAGGTTGAGGCATAATGCCAAAATATTGTTGATTATGAAATTTTCTGTTCTTTTTCTTTTTGTTGCCTGTTTGCAGGTTGCAGGTAAAAGCTATTCGCAAAAAATAACTCTTTCTCTGGCTAATGTTCCAATAAAAACCATTTTTAAGGAGATAGAACGACAAAGTGGTTACCAGTTCCTGTATAAGGACAACTTACTGAGACAATCAAAAAATGTGAGTATCACCCTGAACGGAGTTTCAATCCAGGAAGCGATGGACAAATGCCTGTTTCATCAGCCACTTACGTATGCAATTGTCGATAAGATTATAGTTATAAAGGGGAAGAAGGAGGCGGATAAAATATCCGAACCGGTCTTACCGGCCGCGCCTCCTCCTGTCAAAGGCGTGGTGAAAAATGAAAATGGAATGCCGTTGTCAGGCGTATCCGTCATGATCAGCGGCACACAAAAAGGGGTTACCACTAACGCTAATGGGGAGTTTCTTATAAATGCCAGGGAAGGCGATGTACTCGAATTTTCCATTGTTGGGTATATGAAAAAAAATGTCACAATTAGCCGCAATTTATATGTGACGGTACAGCTGGAAATAAATGCAGCGGTTGGAGAAGACGTTATTATTGTAGGGTATGGTACACAGAGGCAGGTAAATGTTACGGGTGCTGTAACCCAGGTTGATGCAAAAACGTTACAGGATCGCCCTATTACCCGGCTTTCTCAAGGGTTGCAGGGGTTGGTCGGCAATCTCAATATTTCGAATACATCATCCGGCGGGGCTCCTGACGCTACTCAATCTTTTAACATTCGCGGGTATACAGGATTAGGAACAACAGGGACGCCACTGATTGTTATTGATGGTGTTCAGGGAGGTGATATTAACACTATTAATCCCAACGATGTTGAAAGTATCACGGTGATCAAGGATGCCGCTGCATCTGCAGTATACGGCTCCAGTGCACCTTATGGCGTTTTATTGATTAAGACCAAACAGGGAAGGAAGGGCCGAAAACCAGCTATCTCATACAATAATAACCTCAACTTTGCCCAGCCTATCGGGCTCCCGAGAATGTTGAATTCCGTAGACTATGCAACCATTTTTAATGAAGCACGGAAAAATGCAGGGGGTTCCGCTTATTATTCCGATGCCACGATTCAACGGATGCGGGATTACCAGGCCGGCAATCTTGAAACAGAAACCATTAAGGACCCCAATAATGATGTATGGCTTGGAGTTGGAGGGGCTAACGCCAATAATGACTGGTTTAAAATCTATTTTAAAAATGTTGCGTTCAGCCAGCAACACAACCTGAGCCTTAATGGGGCAACGGATAACGCGTCCTACTACGTTGGCCTTGGCTATACCGGTAGAGACGGGATGTATCGCTATGGCAATGATTTTTACAAACGCTATAATATCCGCACCAATCTCTCAACAAAGATTAACAACTGGCTGAGCTTTAATTTCAGGGGAGCTTTCTCTAAAGAGATCAGTAATACCCCCAACACCTATTCTACCAGGACCGGAGGCAATTATATGCACCAGATCGGACGCAAACACCCTGAAGTTCCTCTTTACAATCCGGATGGCGGCTTTTCAGATGCCAGCGATATATTACTAATGAACAATGGCGGCCGGAATATGAATACAACTGACAAACCGGTTCTTACCGGCGAATTTGTGGCCAAATTAGCGAAAGGCTGGAATGCGACGGTAAACTACACCTATGATGGTGCCTATACCGACCAAACCAGCCATATCAAAACAGTAAATACTACTTTGCCAAGTGGTGCAACGGCACCTGTAAGCGGAACCTACCCCAACAGTTTTACAAGATTATCCCGCAAGTATCAGAAAGACATCATTAACCTTTTTACCAGCTATTCAACAAAGTTTAACCGTCATGACCTTAAATTAACCGGGGGATTTGTTCAGGAATTGACATCGGCAACAATTTTTAAGGGCAGCAACAGTTCCCTATTTTCTGACAATATTCCTTCGCTGGCCCTTACCTATGGAACTACTCCATCTGTTACCGACGCTGCGACTGAGTTGGCGGTACAGGGTTATTTCGGACGTCTGAACTATGCTTATGATGACCGGTACCTGGTAGAACTGGTAGGGAGATATGATGGAACATCCCGATTCCTGAAGGATGTTCGGTGGCGGGTATATCCGGGGCTGTCCGCCGGCTGGAATGTCAATAAAGAAAAATTCTGGAAAGCAGGTATTGAAAAATACATAAGCGCATTAAAACTCAGAGGGTCTTACGGTTCATTGGGGGATCAATCCGGGTTATCTGAATACGCATTTTATCCGGATCTGGGAGCCATCATTCCCTCTGCCAGTAACTGGCTGTTCGGAACAGGCCGTGAAGTATACGTAACGCCTCCGGATCTGGTTGATCCCAGCCTGACCTGGGTTACTGCTATCACCCTGGATTTGGGGGTCGACGCCGTTTTCTTAAAAAACAGGTTAACGGCAACGTTTGATTGGTATAAAAGAAAAATGGACAATTTCATAGGCCCTTCCCTGATACTTCCGGCAGTGATGGGTGTAAGCGCCCCACCAACCAATAGCGCAGCAATGGAAACGACCGGCTTTGAACTGACATTGGGCTGGAAAGACCGGGTGGGTGAACTGAAATACGATGTCCGTGCTATTTTGAGTGATTATAAAGGGAAGGTTACCCGTTATCCCAATCCGACGCTTTTGTTGAGTAATAATTGGTACGAGGGAGCCTCAATCGGAAACATATGGGGATATGTAACGGACCGGTATTTTAATGATGGAGATGACTTTACAATTGTTAACCAAATGGGTATTACTACCAATTGGACGCCGGGAGATATAAAATACAGGGATCTGAATGGAGACGGAAAAGTGGATCAGGGGAAAAATACGTTAACAGACCCCGGCGACATGATCATAATCGGCAATACCACTCCCCGGTACAGTTACAGTTTCCTGGGGAATTTAGGTTGGAAAAACTTTGACTTCAGCATCTTTATCCAGGGTATTGGTAGAAGGCACAACTTTATTACAGAGGGCGATTTTCCCAATAACCTGTTTTTTGGCATCGTTGGCAATGAGTTCCAGGCTTCGTTATTTACACAACACCTCGATCGCTGGACGCCTGAAACGCCAAACGGGTATTTTCCGAAATACTATATGGGTGGCGCCAATCCAAAAAAGAACCTGGCAATACAAACCAAATACCTGCTTAATACGGCGTATATGCGTTTGAAAAATATTCAGCTCGGATATGCGTTACCCCAGGCAATGCTGTCAAAAGCCAACATTCAAAAAGTGCGCGTTTTTATGAGCGCAGAGAACCTTGCCACGTTCAGTAAGGCCTTAAAACACTCGTCGCTGGATCCGGAACTAAACTTCAGCCAGGGAAAGATCTATCCCCTTCAGCGCAATTACTCCTTTGGTATCAATCTTACATTCTGAGCATTACACGACTATAAAAAGAAAGTAGTATGAAAACAATCCGTTTTATAATATTTGGCAGCATATTGATCGCGACAGGCGTTCTCGCTGTTGCTGGCTGCAGAAAGAATTTCCTGGATCGTACGCCCTTATCCAGTATCAGCGATGCTGAATTTTGGAAAACCCCAACCGACATGCAGCTATATGTCAATAATTTTTACAGCACTATTTTACCCCGGTACAATGGCGTAGTCACCAAATCTCCGTTTAATGTGTACACACTCGATGCCGATCTTGGCAGCGACAATATGATTGCTATGAATTATAATGCAGAAGTGCTTAATGGAGAGCGCGTGGTTCCTCCCTCTGGTGGAGGATGGAATTGGGCACAGGTACGCAATGTTAATTATTTTCTTGAAAACTATAAACGCAGCCCGGAAAGCTTTGATAAGCTGCAGCAATTTGTTGGAGAAGCCCTGTTTTTCAGGGCCTGGCTTTATTTTGATTTAACCAAAAGTTTTGGAGACCTCCCCTGGATCAACCGTCCATTAACTCCCGAAGATGAAGCGCTACTTATCTCTCCGAGAGTATCCCGGTCGATAATTGTTGACAGTATGATTGCGGACCTGGACCGGGCGATTCAATACCTGCCCACCAAAAGCAAATCAAAGCCGAACAGGGTCTACAAAGAAGTGGCGCAGGCCTTCCTGTCGCGTGTAGCCCTGTTCGAGGGAACCTGGGAAAAGTATCACGCAGGTACTGTTTTTGGGGTTGAAGGTTCAGATGGAACCCAATACCTTGAAAAAGCCCGGGCCGCAGCTCAGGAAGTAATCAGTTCCGGCATTTTTGACCTGGACAATAAAACTACAGGTGATACAAAGGGCTACTGGCAATTATTCAACAGGAACGATTATTCAAATAGTAAGGAGGTAATGTTCTGGAGACGGTATGATCCCAGCCAGGGTGTTTATAACCTGTGGGCCGGCTACGGCAAAGCCGGGATGGGAAGAGGATTAACAAAGAATCTTGTAGATTATTATTTGTGTACCGATGGACAGCCCATAGCACTTAGCAAGAATTATAAAGGAGATGCTACAGTAAAGGATGCTGTTACAAAAAGGGATCCCCGGCTGAGCCAGACGATTTGCGTAAATGACGGCAATCATACACTTACCAATAACAGAACCGGTTTTGACAACGTAGAGTTTAAATATCCTTCATTCAATGCAGTAAGCGAGGAAAAGTGCGCAACGGGTTACCAGCTCTATAAAGGAAGCAACCCAGACTATACCAAACAGGTATCCAACCAGGGTGATGCAGGTTTGATCTTTTTCCGGTATGCCGAAGTGTTACTGAACCTGGCCGAAGCAAAAGCGGAGCTCGGAACCATTTCCCAGGCGGACCTTGATGCAACGATTAATCAGCTGCGCGACCGGGTAAAAATGCCCCATTTAATCCAGGATGCAATCACAACCGATCCGGACTGGGAATTTCCTGCGCTCAGTGCTATAGTCAACGAGGTGCGCCGCGAAAGACGGGTTGAACTGGCCTGTGAAGGATTTCGTCACGATGATATCTGGAGGTGGGCAGCGGCAGATCAATTAATACTGAGTTGGAAGCCTCTCGGCGCACTCAAAGCACAATGGGCAGCTGTTCCGGAACTGACCAATTCATTGAAGGCATACCCGGTAAATGCCGATGGCTATATTGAGCTTTACCAGAATACTACCGCTATGACCGGTGGATATCAATTCAAAACAAACAGGGATTATTTACTACCAATCCCCCTGGATCAGATGCTACTGGCGAATTATTCCCAGAACCCCAATTGGTAAACTTGTTCGGGCCGTTGCTACCATGAAATAACACCTTCCTTCATCAAACAAATAGTTTAAACTAAAACGCTCAAAAATGAAAACATTTAAACCGATCTGCTGTTTGCAGACATTTATCCTTGCAAGCCTTATTTTATTGTGTAGCTGTTCCAGGGCCGGCAGTGTTTCCTGGCCAAACGACCCTGACCCCGTTGTTAAAGATACATTTCCAAAAGATTCCAATTATATTGTACCGGACACATCTAAAATTATTGAAGGATATCTGACGCCTTCAAAATGGTACACCTATTCCTGGGATGATATTAATTATTCAAATGTTACACATATTGTATACGCATTTTTAAGACCCGTATCCGCTGGTGACCCTACGCTTACCTATGGTAACGCCTCCGAAGAAGCCGCGGTTTACGGCTTATATCCCAGCCTTACCGATAAAACCCACTTGGGCTATGGAGACAAACTGATTGCCAAGGCGCATACTGCAAACGTTAAGGTTTTGATTGGTATTGCCGGAGGAGTGGGGCGGAATGCAAAAGATCTTGATTCAATTTTTGCAAATGACAGCTTGCGCAAACAATTCATCGGCAACCTTATAACCCTTTGTGAATCGAGAGGCTATGACGGTGTTACCCTGGATTATGAATATCCCTCATCAGCAGCCGAAGGTATAGGAATTACAAACTTCGCCCAGGAACTACGGATTGCCTTTTTGGAATCCGCTGTTCTGGCTGGAAAGAATATGTTCATTACAATGGCCGTTCCCAGGGGCGACTGGGCAGGCATGTATTTCGACTATGGGAAGCTGGCCAAATGCTGCAATTGGTTTTCATCGATGACCTATGAATTTGCAACCAGCTGGACAAACCGCTTTAGTTTCAACAGCCCTTTGTATACAAGCACAAGTGCAGGAGCAAACACCGCTATTGCCACCACCCTTCATTATTTGAAGGACACCCGGGGTATAAACCCATTGCAAATTGTTATAGGCGCACCTTTCTTCGGATGGGTATTCAGTAACTATACATCACTCGGAGGCACAAAATCTACTACTAACGGGGTGGATAAGCGGTATACCCGGATCTATAATGATTATCTTAAAAACAGCCCGACAAATGGGTATGTAAAGTATTGGAATGATACGTGCAAACAATCTTACCTGGTCAACACCTCAACCAACGAAATGATCACCTACGACGATGAGCAGGCGCTTATGGAAAAGTGCAATTATATAAAGACCAATGGCCTCAAAGGGGTCATGATCTGGGAAATCTCGAGAGGGTTCCTGCCAGGAACACCAGATCCCAACCCGCTTTTAACAGTGCTTGGATCTAATCTTTTATACTAGTCTTCATTTAAATGCTTGTGATGACGTTATTACCGGTACCACAACAATCGTTACAATGGCATGTTCTTTTTATGCCACGGGTTGGTTCTATGCCGGATCAGGAACACAATAGAGTACCAGGAAAGCATACATCATCCAGCTTTGGGTGACAAAGGCAAACTGTATGTTTATCCCATATTGGAAATGGTCTGTTTGAAATCTGCAGGCCATTAACCAAACAGATGGGCATTTAATCCACAGCAAAAGAAAAAACGGGCGTATTGTATTATTCCTTTGTAGTCGTTATTATGGTTTTAGAAACCTGTTTGCCGCCATCCTTATCAATCTGTACAATGCGTAGAAACAATTTTTGCTGCTGTTCCACAGCATCTGTGTTATGTTTATTACAGGAAGTGGTTATGATTCCAGAACCCAATACAATTATAATGGCAGCCAGTAACCTGTTCCTGCGGCTAAAGGCAAGCAGCACAATGCCCATCATAACTACCGATAGGAAGCCGGCAACTGATTTAGCGCTGTCAATACCTTTACTGAAGCGGTATTCCAGCCTTTCACTTGAGTTGCCATTGATTGCTTTTGACTTTACAGTGCCGATGCCTGTAAAATTTTTGCCGTCTTTTGATAGCTCAACAATAAAATGGTCAACATTTTTTTCCGTTACCGTACTCCAGTCAATTACCAGCGCTCCATTGGCAACCCGGACAGAAACGGGACCAAACGTAACCAGTAAAGGGGTGTCCCAGCTTACTTTAAAGGTGCCCGGTGTTGCGCTTTGTTTGCCGGCAGCGTCCACCATGCTGTACTTGAATGAAGTAGAAGTGGTACCGCCCTGCAGATCCGTAAAAGACAAAAGTTTGGGGTCAAAATTGTCGATAGATTGGCCTGCCGTTACCGCATTCCCGTTATACAGCAGTGTGCCATTAGAGGGAAGTTCTGTAACGACAACTGTATTTCCACTACCCAGTGCGCCATCTTCCGGGTCATTACCGCTGGGAGGTGTGGTGATGGTTCCCTGCGGAATAGAACCATTGGCAGGCGTTTGTATCGTTGTGGCAACATCGTCTGTGGTAGGAGGCTGCTCTATACCAAAGGACGCTCCGCTTATATTGGCATTGGTGATGCTGACGCCGGTAAGGATGCCATCGGCAGTGCCATCGCTGCCGGTGCCGCTGCCCAGTTTTTCCCCGGTGGCCACCCATCCATCGGGAAGCGTGGCGCCACCAAAAGCCGATCCTGCTGCAGGTTGGGTAGTGGAGAGTGCCACGGAATAGTCACCGGCCATAACACCGGGGAGGGTATAAGTACCATCCGAATTTACGGGAGCCGATGTTACCACATTGTTGTTTGCATCTACCACTACCACATAGAGGCCGCCGGCATCAGAGCCGATACCGTTTACGATATTGTCGGTCATCCCATTGGCATCGTTAAATACCGTACCGCTTATCGTATAGGTAGTCAGGGAAACGGCCATCAGGAATCCGTCAGCTGCAATCCGGTCTGTACGTGCCCAGGTATTACCGCCGCCATCTCCGTCCATAGCTACTCTAAAGGTCAGGGAGCTGATATTAGCCCCGGTGATCAGCACACTGCCGGAAGCACCGGAAGGACTGCTGTTATTGGTAGCACCGGTATAATTAGCAGAAGAGTTATAAATGGTGGTGCCCGACACGCTTAACGCGAAATTGCCGGCCAGTTTTGAAACCGTATACCCTGTATTGGTTAGTTGCAACCGCATGGCAATTCCCTGGGTGTTACCATTAGCCGCAGCTGCCGTTCCACCCAATCCTGTCAGGTGAATAACGGGGTTGGTAACCGGGCGGTTAAACGTGAGGGTAAGATCGGCAAAATAGACTCCCTTGGTGTTGGTAGCCACTTTGTTTGATCCGTTTGAATTGATAAGTGCATCGGTGAAACCAGCCATCTCTATGGCGTAGTCATTAGCAATATTGATAGCGGGTGTAGCACCATTGGTAGCGTACTGGCTGTTAGCCGACCCGCCCAGGCTATTCATCAGATTATAATGGGCAATACCTCCCGGAGTACTATTATTATTGCTAATATTGCCCCCAAATACAAGTCCTGGGGTGGTAGCGCTCCCTTCGATGGAAGGGTATTGCTGGTTGCTTAATTTATAGGTAACGGTGGTTGTGGGGCTATACACACCGGCATCCCCGTTGTAAAAGGTCACTACCTTATCGGTGGTTGTAGGGCCATTGCCGGAAGGTCCCCCTCCATTTTCAAATTTTAAAGACTTTTGGGCGAAAGACCAGCTAAACATCAGCAATGTGAAAGCAAACAGAAACGGTTTTACTAATGGAGTCTTGTTCATAGTCGTTGATTTTGCTTATTTAAAATTGATCGCTTTTTTGAGAGCAGGTAAAGTGTTTTCGTTCCAGTAACCACAGCATAATCTTCGGCGATATAGGTGTTTGAAGATCCAGATGTAGTAGTATTAGCAGACAGCGGCGTTGAAATATTATTTTGCTTTAAAAAATTGTTCCAGGGAGAACGGAGGAACGGGTTCCGCATGCAAACTAAAGAAGGTCTAAATCCGGGTGTATAAATCTTGAAGCCTTTTCTCCCTGGTAAACGATCCTATTTTCGTGATTGTATTCCGGATCCAATAACTCCTCTATGGAAACATTGTCTTTTCGTTGCAAAACAGCCTTTTTTGAAAAACCGGACGCTGCTTTATCTACTTAAATGTAAGAAACTCTGTTGTTGAAGATGCCAATAGTCCGGAATTTGATAAGTAATTTCATTAATCTTATAACTATTTGGCCATACGGTTGGCCTATTTTTGCTGTGCAGTTTTATTTTTTAGAAAATGGATTTTGAATAGTTAAGGGCTTGTGCCGTGGTTGTCTAGCCATGGCTTTTTTAAAAACGCAACTTAAAAAAAGCCCCTCGTTAAAAACAGGGAACGCAGCCAAAACGAACTGCAACGAGAAATTTTAATTTCCCCCCTATTAAATAACCGATCAAATGCACGAAACGCTGTAGGAAAATAAAAATATTTTTTGTTTTCCGGCTCGTGAGCATATGCTGCTGCGTACTGGTAATGCCTGTCATCACCAGTATAACAAGCCTGCTGCGCCTTCGTTACCTGCTATAGTTGCCGGTTTCTAATGACCGGCTTTGCATTGCAGTTATCGATAATAAAACAACACAATCCACAAGCGCTCTGCAGGAACAGGAAACCCGATGCGTTCGTAAAATGCTTAACTGTTCGCTACCGGTATAAGTACGTTCATATACGTAACCCTTCACAGAAAAACGTTACCCCATTCACAGAAAAAACAGGGGCATTCAGCGAAAAGAAAAAACTACGATCCGGCATTATTTTACTTTTGCGCCGCAATCAACATCAGAAACGGGTTTCATTTTTTGATGTTAGTGTACACTTGCATAACCGGTTTACCTACCTCTTACTTAATACGGAAGCAATAGAAAAAAATCGCGTTGTCTGTTTCAGACTACCTGATTGTTTTATTTATTTTTTAAAATGAGCATGATGCAAAACCGTATTTGTAGTTTTTTATTTCTGTTTTTCACTTCTCTTGTTTCATTTGGACAGGGAACGCTTAAATTCGAAAAGGAAGGTGGCCCGGCTGCCAAAGGTCCTTCTGCCACAGACCAGGTTGTTAACCTCAGCTATGGGGACGGTGCTGTATATGCGCCTAAAACAACTGTAACCTTCAAGCTGAGCAACCAGCAGTTTTCAGCTATTGAAGGCAATACCCGGGTGCCGGGTTTAACATTTGGGGCTACGATCAATGATGGCGGAAATGCGATACCCGGCGCTCCCATTTATCCGGCGCTCAATTATATCGGCAATGCAAGAAATACCGACTACGCTACAGGAGGCGCCAAACCAGGAATCGATGTGGCCACGGACTACGGGATCAATCTTTTCCCAACATCGGATGCCCTGATCAGTTCAGATTCCCGCTCTGCCTACCCTATCAACCGTGATGTGTATTATGGCGACCTGACCATCAGCTTCAGCCGCCCGGTAACCAACCCCATTTTGCATTTTGCGGGCATGGGTGGCTGGTTTGGCTATACCGTATCCAGTAACGACATCTATTATGTACTGGGCTACTCCGGCCAGTTTGAGCTCACCAATACCGGTTATACACTCAGCCGTTTATCCGGCAGCACGTATTTTGCCGTAGACAATAATAAAACAATTCGCAACAGTGCAACCCGTATCGGGGATGATACAAGAGGAGGCACAGTTGATATTAAGGACCAGTCTACCGGGTACAGCACAACAGTACGGAACGTAACCCGTTACGCCGCATCCGGAAGTGTAAAAGTAAACGGAGATAATATCACCACCCTTACATTTAAAGTGTACCTGCATCCGGACGGGGGAATGATCACCAACAGTAACGGAACCGTTGTAAGTGGTGCAGGCGGCCGTACACCAAGGTGCTCTTCGGGCAGCAACGATCCTGACGGGCTTAATCCCATGGTAAACGGTGATAATTTACTGCTGAGCACATCCCTTACAACATACAGCATCAGCGGCAATGTTTTCAATGATGCCAACGGGCTTACCGACAATACCGTTAACGGTACAGGTACCAATGCAGGAGGATTAAACGCTGTATTGATCGATGCAGGCACTAACACGGTGGTAGCGGTTGTGCCCGTTAATGCGGATGGCACCTACCAGTTTAATAATGCCGCACTTCCCGGAGATTACGCCATTGCTATTACCACGGCAACCGCAACCCCGGGCAATACGCCTCCCGCGGTTATATTACCGAAAGGCTGGGTAGCCACGGGCGAACACCTGGGTACCGACGCAGGCAATGACGGCCTGCCCGATGGTATCCTTACCGGCATCACGCTCAGCAACACCAATCTTACGCAGGCAAACTTTGGAATAGAACGGACCCCTGTTGCTGAAAACGTGGAGCAAACAATTCCCATACCGTTAAAGAACATCATACCCATCGGGAGCCTCTCTACACCGGTACGCGGGTCAGACCCCGAAGACGGAACGATGGGTAACGGTAACACGCTGGTGATCACAAAGCTACCAACAAACAGTACCTTGTTCTATAATAACAAAGCGGTAACAGCCGGACAGGTTATTCCTGATTTCAACCCATTGTTGCTGTCCTTTACGGATCTGCAGGGGGGGGCTATGTTAACGTCCTTCGAATATACATTTGTTGATGCCGCAAACCAGAAAGGCGTGCCCGCTACCTATACCGTAAAATGGGATTCAGCACTTCCGGTAACATTTAAAACGGTAGACGCCTATTTTGACAACGGCCAACTCGTTGTAAACTGGAGCACGGTTATGGAAAAAGACAATGATCATTTTGAAGTAGAACTGTCCAGGGACGGAACTACATTTACCGCTATCGGAACCCTCAGCTCAAAGGCTCCCGGTGGAAATTCGGATAACGAATTAAGCTATAGTTTCACAAAAGCAGCAGGCAGTGCGGCCTCCCTTGCCGGCCTGGGGATCTTTGCTCTTGGAATGGCGCTGTCCGTATTCCCTGGAAAAAAGAAATTATGGGCAGGACTTTCAAGCATGGTAATGATCGTGCTATTCACCGTTTCCTGCTCCAAAAAAGAAGCGATCACCACCGAGCAGACTGGTCCGTTTTTTGTCAGGATTGCGCAGATCAATAAGGACGGAACAAAAGAAGTTTCGAAGATCGTACAGGTAACCGAGCGATAATTTAATCCGGCTCAATAGCCGCAGGGCTGTTTTCAAAGGATTTGCTGATCGTCTGTCATCGATCGCCGGCGAACCTTTTGAGAACAGCCTTTTATTTTCTAGTTATATGAAAAACATCCAGGGCAAATCTTCATAGATGCCTGGACACAACTGCAAAATCTCGTACCCTTAAACAGGACTGCCATTCAAGCGCCTCCCGAAATTCATTTCCATCCTGAAATTTATCGTCCGCCGGATGCCCGGTATTTCTGTTGCACGGTAAAAGGAAATAAACCCCCGAAAAATTCCAGTGAACAACATCTTTTCCATACCACCGGCAGCTCGGTGTTTTCAAACCCGATGGAACCGCGCCCGATCATCTCATTTCCCGGACTTATTTTGATGAGGCTTTTAATTTACTTTTAATCACACCAAAGCAGTCAAAATGAATGGTGTTTTCCTCCTTCGAGATGCGGGCCTGAACGTAAAAGTCGTAAAGTTTATAAAGTGTGATTCTAATATCTTTCTCATTTCTTTCCCATACGAATTGAGCATTACTTATTGCTTCAAGTTGCGTGGCCGCGTTCGCAGCTAAAAATTCATCCTTGGACATAGAAGTAGTTTGGTTATTGAGATGAAGACATAGCATTCCTAGTAAAACGAAGGTATAAAATCGCCCTGGACTGAAAACAAAATAAATGTTATAAGAAAGGAACTTTATCTTATAGTATTTATAAATAACCTGCTAATTATCAATACACATAAAATAAACTTTGATTATTATGCGTAGCTTTAGAACCGATTGAAATTCTTCTAAATATCATAACACTATGGCACCTTTAAACACCGGTAACTGCAGTGGTCTAAATTACCCGCAATTTGAATATTCGTTTACTGATCTTGAAAAGTTCATCGAAGCCGCAGGAATCTTTACGATACTATTAAAAAATGGCAAAACGGTACACTATGTTCCCGATCAGCCGCAACTCTTTAAACGCTGGTTGGAAGCACACAACATTACGGATCTCAAATCGAATTGACCGTCCATGGTTCACGTGCAATGCAACCGATTTTGGTCCTGAGTTTTTATAAGTAGGTTTATTATAGCTAAGGTCTGCTTTTTCTAAAGCGGGCCTCTTTAATCCTTAATGGGTCTTCAATACTGTTGGAAAATGCAGTACCGCTCTATGTAATAAAGTAGCTACCCGCGAAAGCCATAACCTTAGACACTGAAAGAAAACAGCGTTTAAACCCTGAGCTTTACCCATCAGAAAATGATAGAAAGATCGTTATAATTGGGGCAGCTTTTTTAACGGAAGTCCGCCTGATTCGCCTTCGATTTTTTCCGCCTTCGACTATACCGTTTATTATAATCCATGTAACTATTCTTCATTTCCTGATAACTATACCGCTTTTTTATGCTATATCTTCACGGCAATTTTAGAGGGACATTACTTTGAAAGAAGTAAATGCACTACGAAAGTAGTAAAAGCCGGGTTTTCTAACTATGGCTTTTTTTTAGGCATCCCAATGCCGGGAAAAATGCGAGGGACTGTTCAGCAACTGCCGCTTTCAAAGTGGCAAACAGTAAAAGTTTTGCAAGATGCGATAAGAGAAAGTTTACCTGTGATATTGTTGGCAATCACGTTGCAATTTGTAGCTTGAAAAAAGCATACCTTTTGTAAAGTCCCGTTTTTGTTATCCGTGTTTTTAATACCCGGGCCGGCGGCTGCGGTCTGTTTTCCGGGATAATATGTTGCATAAACGAAAGATGCTGTATAGCAGAAAGATCAGGCTCCCGGTTAAAAGCAACAGACGCTATCACATTTTTGTAACCGACATAGCTATAATGGAAAGAGAAAAATCAGCAATAGCAGGGTTGAACTTACGCCGGGTAATCTTGCCGTTGTTACGTGCTGTGTATCGAGTGGAAGCAAAAAAATTCATACAGCTATTTGCCTGCGTGAATACCCTACATCACAAACGCCAGGCGATGCCTTCAAATATCCCTTTAGAGCACCTGCAAGTGGTAGCCTAAGTATCGCGATATTCCGTTGGTGTAAACCCGCTCTTCTTTTTAAAAAAAGCCGAAAAACCAGATAGGTTTTCAAAACCCAAATCAAAGGAGATCTCCTTCACTCCTCTTTTTGAAAATCTTAGTAGTCTTTTGGCTTCCTGCATGATTTTAAGATGAATCATTTCAGTGGCAGTCACTTTAAGATTTTTCTGGCATAGAATATTTAAGTAATTGGAGGATATGGAAAGCTGCCTGGCATACCAGCTGGGAAATTTCTCTTCACTGTAATGTTGGCGTACCAAATTCGAAAACTGTTTTATAACGGGATCCAGCCTGGGAAAAATATGGTCCGTTAAATACCCTTCGGCTTCGCGACGCATAATGGCCGCCAGGATATCCATTCGGAGCTGGATAATCTTTATCCATTCCTTATCCCCGCTTATTAGAGATTCGAGCTCTGTTTTAATGCAACTTATTTCACTATCAACCACGCTAAACACTGTATCCGAAAGCTTAAGAACCGGGTTCAGGTTGTTACGGATAAAAAGGAACTCATCGGTGTCTGAGAATGATTCATAGATTTTCTTTCCCACAACTATCTTATGAGCAAAAGTTTCGGGGCCTGTTTCCCAGTGATGATGTTGGCCTGGAAACAGGAAATGTAACTGGTTTTTTCTAATTGGAAATTCGGCATCATCAATATAATGTATGCCGCTGCCTTCTTCAAACAGCACAATGAGAAAATAAGTACACTTCACCGTTTTATTATAGTCTTCAATCCCTTTGATCTGTTTATATCCAACCTGATCATCGGGCAATTTTGCTACCGTCGGTTTTGATTCCATATTAAAATATAATGATTAGAAATACTAAATCTATGCCAAAGTAAAAACGGCAGTAACAGTTGATTCCGTTTAACTTACGATGCGGCAATAGCAGTATGCTGTTATCTCATTTAAATTACCGATCGGTGTTGACAAACTACCAGACACAAAGCCAAATGCGTTATGGGAGAACAAGCAAAGGTTGTTTCACAAGCCAAATCACTCCATTATTTCACCTTGCATAAATAGTTCACCTTGCACAAAAGTGGCCACTACTGCAGCAAAAAGAATGTACCCTAAAAATGAAAGAATAACATACAGTGTTTAACCTACGACTCCTGTTATACCAACTTATGAAGACACTATAACTTTGGATAACAATACCAAACATCTCAAACTTTTGCAAATGTAGCGGCGTTCAGGTATACTGTGCCGCCTCGCTCACCCGTTTTCACGAATTTTATATCACTACTTGTGTTTCTAATAAACAAAATGACCGATTCTCAGAATGGCCAAATAAACCATTCATCTTATGCCGCAGCAGCTTCCTAACCAGGCATTGATGATTTTGATGCAGCACTTACTTCAACCGGGAACGCTCTTTTATGCGACGAATCTGGTACTAACTTATTAGCAATAAGGATTGGTTTACAAAATAGCAATCCCATGAATACTTTATAGTCCGCAGGTAACGTCATCCGGATCCGCTTTAAGCACCGATAACGTTTCGAAACGTTCGACGGGGTCATTTTCTAAAAATTGCTTGTTCAAAAAAAACAATCACTTATTCAATTTATCATTCCGGATGATTGGGCCGCTGCAACCTCTTTCAAAAACATTTCCTTTGTGCTCTTTTTACTATTTATTGAATCTTCCCCAAAAAATGAAACAATCTTTTTCTATGTCCGGAACCAGCTTAAACATAAAGTTCGGTTTCCCAACTAAGCAATTCCTGTTTTTAGCTGGCCTGTTGTTGGTAAGTACAGGATTAACCGCACAAAAATCTTTAAAGTTTGAAAATGGCGGCGGGCCCTCGGGCAACGGCCCCAGTACAAGCAACCAGGTAATAACGATGTATAATGGAGATGCAGCCGTTTACAGCCCAACTACAAAAGTAACCTATTCATTTTCCAATCAACAGTACGCTTCCGGTTCAGTGGAAGGAACAAATTTACCGGGTATGGTATTTGGCGCAACCGTAAATGGTGCCGGCAGTGGAAATGCGCCATTGGCCAATGCCCTGTATCCTTTAATGAACTCAATAAGCGGTTCAACCAACGCTCATTATTCCATCGATGGCGCCACACCGGCCATCAATGTAGGGAACGACTACAGTGTTGAGATCATGACCATTTCGGATGCACTGATCAACAGTAATGGCTCAAACAAGATTCCGACCAGTTCCAAAGACGTCTATTACGGAGATCTTACGCTTACTTTTGACCGCCCGGTGAACAATCCTGTTGTGCATTTTACCGGTATGGGCGGCTTTTTCCAAGAGAACGGCAGTGCCGGAACACTGGGGCTTTCGTCGGGTTTTGAGCTAACAGATGCGTACACGGTTACCCGCCTGTCCGGTAACAATTACTTCAGCGTATCGGGGAAGAAGATCACGAACTCCGCCCCTACCTATAACTCCACAACTAGCAATTCCGCCCCTGCAGCTTCCTCAGGCAGTGTGAAGATCACTGGTAATAATATCACGTCGCTTACCTTTAAGGTATATATGAACGGAGACGGACAGGGCAGCAGCCGGTGGAGCAGCACCAGCAAATTTAACGGAGATGCCCTTTTGATAAGCGCCAGTTTAACCACCTACAATATCAGTGGTAACGTTTTTAACGACGCCAACGGCATGAATGACAATACGGTGAATGGTACCGGTACCAATGCCGGCGGATTAAATGCGGTGCTGATCGATCCTGCTACGGGCAATGTGGTAGCGGTGGTACCGGTGAACAGCAATGGCACCTATAGCTTCACCAATGTCCTGAGCGCAGATTATTCTATTGCCATTACAAAAGATAACCCCGTTGTGGGCAGTGCCTTCCCCGGTGTAGTATTACCGGATGGCTGGGCCGCCACAGGTGAAAACCTGGGAACAGGAAACGGCAGCGATGGCACAGCCGACGGTATCCTTACCGGTATCAGCCTCAACAGTAATCTTACCAATGCGAACTTCGGTATTGAACAGCAACCTGTTTCCGATAACAAGGAAGAAACCATCCCCATCCCCACCAACCACACCATCCCACAGGGTACCCTTACCACGGGGGTAAGCGGCAGCGATGCAGAAGACGGAACCCTTGGCAACAGCAATACCATCGTGATTACGGAACTGCCCGCTAACGGTACCATGTACTATAACGGAACGGCCGTAACAGCCGGTCAGCAGATCTCCGGCTTTGATCCTGCCCTGCTTTCCTTTGAGAATCTGCAGGATGGCACCCGCGAAACCTCTTTTAAATACAGCTTCCTTGATGCGGCTGGTAAGCAAAGCCAAACCCCGGGAACCTATACGGTAAAATGGGACGGAGCACTATCGGTTATGTTTACCGGGGTATCTGCATTTATTTCGGGTAACCAGTTAACAGTTAACTGGAACACGGAAATGGAAAATAATAATGCTTATTTTGAAGTGCTGGCATCCACCGACGGCAAAACATTTAAAACAATTGCCACTGTTCAGTCCAAGGCTCCAAATGGCAGCTCAGATACTCAATTAAGTTATAGTATTACAAAAGGGTTAGAAGATACAACGAAAATATTTGGGGTTTCTTTCCTTTTCGCCTTTGCCGTATTAGTTTCCCTTAACCGAAAAAGAAAATTAACTGCAGCTACATTTTTGATTGCCGTTGCTTCCTTAATTACAGTTTCCTGTTCCAAGCAAGAACAACCGGAAATAGAAACGGGCAAGACCATTTTTGTTCGAATCGTGCAGGTTGATAAAGATGGAACAAGATCCACATCAAAAACCGTACAAGCAGTTATTAAATAAGTATTCGATACTCAAAACACCGTCTCAATGCTTGATCTCGGAAAGGCCATCCCTAAAAAGATGGCTTTTATTATTTCTACAATCATGAGATGAAATTCCGGAAAATGCTCAACGTTTGCAACACCCCAAATTCAAGCTATTTGAAAGAAGACAGCTCCCCTGTTGATACAGGGAGCCCAACCAAAACTAAAAACCTCACATCACTTGAAACATTTGATTTAGAAATGATTGTACACTATTTTGAATAGTTTTCAAAATAATATAGTTTTGCGAAATCGGGCATTCTTTATGAAAATTGAAACAAGATATGCGACGCTTGCAGATGATGACGTTGCCTATAGAAAAATAATTGGTGCTGAAAATTTTCAAAACCCAATCAGGTGCACGTATTTTTTGGTGGTTTTATTTACACAAGGTAGTGGAGTTCATTACATTGATGATATGGAATTTCCCATTGGAAAAAACCAGTTACATTTTCTGTTCCCGGGTCAGCATCATCGCTGGGTAACCGCTCCTGAAACGGTTGGCCAAAAATTAGCAATTGGTCAAAAATTATTTGAAAGTTTTTCCGGTGCCGAAGAGTTCCTTTTTATACGCAATAATCTGAACTCCGTTTTCAGGCTCTCAGACGAAGCATTCAATTCGGTGCACAACGAAATGATTAGCATTGAAAGGGATTTAAAAGTACTTTCGCAGGATCAGGGCTGGAAACAAATTATTAATTTACGGATGGACTTGCTGGCCTCTCTGATTAAACGGGAAGCGAAAGGTTATATCAACGACAAACTTTTGACCGATACCCACCCTGTTATCGTTGACTTTTTAGATCTCATCAACCAGCATTATTTATCGCAAAAAATGCCCGGCTGGTACGCCAACCAATTGTGTGTTACGACCACTTACCTAAATGTCCTCTGTAAAAAGTATCTCAACGCAAAGGCAACGGATATGATTCACCAGCGCGTATTGAAGGAAGCCAAAAGTTCCCTAAAGTTTTCAGAAAAAGCAATAAAGGAAATCGCCTACGATCTGGGTTTTGAAAACCTATCGGGGTTTTCTGCCTTCTTCAAGAAGAAAACAGGTTTTTCCCCTCGTGAATACCGGGCGGGTTAGCGGGAAATTTAAGAATACCTTGTTTTTTGCTGCGCATGTATACATAATGCCGCCGTTAGATTGGTGTTATAAACTCCATAAGCAATTGCATCTTCCCGGTAACTAAAAAAGAAATTCCGTAATAGATTGGGAGCATCTGCAGATACATTTGAACCCGTTTAAAGTCTTACGCCGTGGTTTTCCAATGATGGCGTTTTTTGTTCATAGAAATAGCGGTTACCCATATGCGCTTCTATTCTGTTATAAATTTTATATCAATTACGCTACATCGGATAAGTTAAAGATCGATTCGGTATATATCTTTACGTGGACTTAATACTCCAGTTAATAACTGGCGTGCAGTTTTGGTTTTTAAATCAACCGGCCGCACCTTTCCAGATGTGGCCGCTTTTATTACTCCATTATGGTTTATGCTATCATCAGCACCAAAATAATAAGGGCAGCAAATATCCATTATATTTCCCGCCTTTGAATGGCCTGGAATACTACAAACCCGGAGATCCTTATCCGGGAGATCGGTAAACGGGAAATAAAGAGATGGAATATGGTATCCGGTTGTTCACGAAAAATCATCCAGCATATCCAGCGTAGGTACAAAAAACAGGCTTCCTGTTTTTGCTGTACTGAAATCCAACAGCCGGTCATAATTTCCTTCAGGCTCCCCGATGAACATTTTGTTCAGCATTTTTTTTAAGGTGCTGAAGGTACTTGCATACGCAATAAAATAGGTTCCCATCTCATTGCTTCCCATATTTCCAAAGGGCATATTATCCCGGATGACCTTAAAATCATCGCCTACATTGGCCACCGCGCTGTGCGAATTTTTGGGCTTTACATCATCCGGCATTTCCACATCACTGGCTTTATGCCGGCCAAACACCGCTTCCTGCTCCGGAAGGGACAGTGCCTTAAAAGCCTTCAGATCGTGGATGTATTTTTGAACAAACAGATAGCTGCCGCCTTTATAAGCCGGGTCGCTATCGCCCACAAGGCCAAAATACGCCCGCTCTTTTTCTCCATGCGGATTTTCGGTACCATCTACAAACCCCAAAATAGACCGCCCGTCCCAATACCTGAAACCGTGCACTTCTTCCACACATACGGCCACGGGGGCTAATACATCGGATATCGCCGCTGCCATATCATAACAGATCCCTCTGTTATTAAACGACCGCAGATGAAAATGCAGGTCGCCCCGGGTTGCCACAGCCGTATGCTTTCCTCCGGCAACGGGCGCAAAATTCTCCAGTTCTTTGGGCAGCGGTTCAGGAAGCTGCAGCCGTAACCAGGCCTCATGCCCGATACCCATTACACAGCTTTCGCTATCATCCTGAAAACGGACATCAGCCGAATGATTGAGGTTGATCACCAATGCGCAAATTCTTTGAAAGGCGGCTTTAACATCAACATCGTCTTTAAAATTCCAAACCATGAACAGGGTATTGTTGCCATGGTAATCCAGTACGTTTTGGGGGGTAGGGTCTGTATACAACATCGTGCTTCTGAATTGAAAGGTTTTTACCTGGTGATTTTTTTACAAAGATATACTCCCGCCACAAACCGGTTCATTTTTCTTCCAATCGTTTTGTCAGCGCTGCCTCCGCAATTTCGTTGATCTTTTTCCAGTTCCTTGTTCCCGCAGGCGCTATCATATTCTTTGGGGCGGAATGTGCAATGAGCAATTCCACATCCTCCAGAACATTCGCTTTTAATGGCACAAACAGCACCGCCACATCTCCATTGAAACCGGCCGACTTGTCGACACGCCCCTCCGGTGTAAGCCGGCCATACAATGGTTTTGCGGTGTAATGCCCATACAGGTGACCGCCGATCCTGAGAGCATGAAAGTTATTACGGTGCAGGGGATAGCGAAAATAATATCCTATACGTCGCAATTTCCGAAGTTCATCCAGGTTGAGGTCATCAATCATAAAAGCAAAGTTCCCGTTTTACCGGCAAAATCAGTCGCCGGCATTTCTGCGGAAAAGTAAGACATAGCCCGTTCCTCCCCGTACCAATGCGTAATTCCCCCGGAGCGTCATTGGATAACTCCCGGTACAGAATTTACGGAACTAAAAGATGGTGCGCAGGAACAGGATCTCCTGCAGCATACAAAACTTCTGCCTCCCGGCCACACCGTATGTTTTCAACATCTTACATCATTTTTGCAAGGGATCCGAGCTGTTTCAATTTCAGTTTCAGCTCCTCCGTCCACGGCAAACCTATGCAAAGACGCATACAGTTATGAAACTGGTTTTGCAATGTAAACATCCGGCCGGGCGAAATACTGATGCGCTTTTTGAGGGCATCGTTGTACAACTCACCTGTATTTACCGTTTTCGGAAATTCTACCCAAAGGGCAAGACCTCCCTGCGGGCGGCTGATCCTGGTTCCTTCCGGAAAATACGCAGCAATCGCATCCGCGCACTTCTGATAATTTTCCTGTAACGTCCTGCGCAGGTGGCGCAGATGGTGCTCATATTTCCCGGTCAGCAGAAAATTTCCCACGGCTTCATTGATCACCGCAGTGGAAGACAGGGAGTGTATGAGCTTTAGCTTCAGTATTTGTTCTTTGTACCTTCCGGGAGCCACCCAGCCCACCCGGTATCCCGGGGCCAGCGTTTTGGACACAGACCCACACCACAGCACATTTCCCTGCCGGTCGAAAGATTTACAGCATTTGGGACGTTCCGAACCGAAATAAAGATCGCCGTAGGTATCATCTTCAATCAGTGGAATGTTATCGTTTGCCAGGAGTGCTACTACTTCTTTTTTGTTTGCATCGGGCATACAATACCCCAGGGGCGTATTGAAATTGGGTACTAAAAAGCATACTTTTATCTTTGGCAGCAATTTTTTCAGCGCATCAATATCGATGCCCGTTACCGGGTGCGTGGCTACTTCCAGCACTTTCAGCCCAAGGCTCACGGCAAGCTGAAGTATGCCGGGATAACAGGGGCTTTCCAAAGCAATGGTATCACCCCGTTTAGTTAATGCCATCAGGCATAGGGCCAATGCATTCATGCAGCCGTTTGTGGTGATCAGATCGCTTTCCTTTAAACTTCCTTTCCAGGCCAACGAGCGGGCTGCCACCATCCTGCGCAGTTTTACATTGCCCTGCAGGGGTTCATATTTGGTTCCGCCGTCTTTCAATTCCCTTGTGGCAAGCACGATCTCCTTTTTTAATTTTGCCTGCGGCAACAGGTTGCCTGAGGGCACACCGATGGAAAACAGGGTTAAATCATTACGTCCCATCGTAGAGTAAACACTGCTTATTAATGCATCCGGTTCCCGGTTATTGGCCACCGGCGCCGGCTGGCTGGCCTCCGGCAACGGAAGACTAAGGTAGTTTAACGGGCTCACAAAATAACCCGATTGGGGTTTTGACTGAACCAATGACTGTGCCTCCAGTTCGAGGAAGACCCTTTTCGCAGTGTTCACACTCATGCCGTGCTCCCTGCTCAGTTGCCTTACAGATGGCAACCGCTCTCCCACTTTAAGTACACCCGTCCTGATCTTATCGGCAATATTATTTGCTATTTCGCTGTATAAAAATTCCTTCTTCATTGCACATGAGGTTCTATGATCTGCTTTTTTCCGGTATGCAACTGCTCCGTAACCGCAAAAGCTGCTGCATGGTTGCTGAAAAACAATTTCAACGTAAAAATAACTGTGTCTGCTAAAATATCAAAAACTGTGACTGTGTTTATTCAACCCTGTTTTCGAAATTTGCATAAAATATCCTCCAATGTCAGAACTGGTTATACAGAAGGTAAAAGAAAATTCCGCACAGGGCTGGTTGAACGGCTTTATCGGTGTCGTATTGTTTAGTGGTTCGCTGCCTGCAACCAGAGCAGCGGTTGCTGCATTTAATCCTGTATTCCTTACCGTTGCCCGGGCATCTGTTGCAGGAATACTGGCGCTTACCGCACTGATCATTTTCAAAGAAAAACGTCCGGAAAAAAAACATTTCTTCCCCCTGGCTATTGTGGCGCTTGGCGTGGTTGTAGGGTTTCCGTTACTGAGTGCGCTGGCATTAAAATATGTTACGTCGGCGCATTCCATTGTCTTTATAGGCATATTGCCGGTTGCCACAGCGATATTTGGCATCATCCGGGGGGGCGAACGGCCCCGGCCCGTCTTCTGGCTCTTCTCCGTTATGGGCAGCCTGCTGGTTGTAGGCTTTGCTTTGGCACAAGGGCTCTCGGCTTCGCCTCTTGGCGACATCCTGATGCTTGGGGCGGTGATCCTTTGTGGATTGGGTTATGCAGAGGGGGCAAAACTGACAAAAACCCTGGGCGGGTGGCAGGTTATTTCCTGGGCGCTGGTGCTTTCACTGCCCCTTATGTTGCCACTTACATTTATCTTTATGCCGGCCTCCTTTAAGACCGTTAACGCAGGGGCCTGGATCGGTCTTGGCTATGTATCGTTATTCAGTATGTTTATCGGCTTCGTTTTCTGGTATAAGGGTTTGGCCCAGGGCGGTACCGCAACCGTGGGACAATTGCAGCTGTTACAACCATTTTTTGGCCTGGCACTCGCAACCTGTTTACTGCACGAGCACGTAAGTATGGGTATGCTGGCCGTTACAGCCGGGGTTATTTTGTGTGTAGCCGGTACAAAGAAATTTGGCCGGTAAAATTTAAATTAAAAAGAAAGTGAACATTGCCATCGTAAGTTACAAAAATCAGGAACAGCCTGCCGGCGAAGTTACCAATGATGAAGACGCGGATCTTATCGCATTTTTGACGGGCAAAGGATTGCATGTGGTACCCGCTATCTGGAATGATGCACATGTAGACTGGACCGGATTTGATGCAGCCATCATCAAATCGCCCTGGGACTATCACAACCACCTGCCCGCGTTTTTGAACTGGGTAAACCGTGTAGATCAGACAGGTGTTAAGGTCTTAAACCCGGTTGATATCATCAAATGGAACAGCCACAAAAAATATCTGAAAGACCTTTCCGAGAAAGGACTTCCTGTAATTGCAACAGCATACCTTGAAAAAGGAGTCGCTTTTGATAACCACTTCTTTGAGCTGTTCAACACCACTAAACTGGTTGTAAAACCCTGTGTAAGCGCCGGGGCCCAAAATACGATCACTATTGATCGCAACAGGTACCACGAATATACCGGCCACATTGAACAACTTTTAAAAACAGAAGATTACATTGTACAACCTTTTGCAGAAGAAATTAAAAATGGTGAATGGTCCTTTCTCTTCTTTAATGGCCGATACAGCCATTGCGCATTAAAGACCCCTAAACAGGGCGATTTCAGGGTACAACATAATCATGGCGGCAGTGTCAGCTACCCTGTACCGGATCGGGCACTTATAGAACAAGCCGGAACCTACCTGAAGCATCTGCCACAAGCCACGTTATATGCAAGAGTGGATGGTATTATCATAAACAACGCCTTTCAGTTAATGGAACTGGAATTGATCGAGCCATATCTGTTCTTTAACGGCAACAGCGATTTGCTGGAAAACTATTATCAGGCACTCATTGCTTTGATTTCTTAAACCGAATATAGGCCGGATAGCGGGCGCACAACTCTTTGCATGCTAAAATAAGCAGCCTGCAGTTGCTCCTTATTTACCGGTTTCCATATCAACCGCAATTATCCTGCTGTATGTTTTGGTGCCGTCTTTATCAGTCTGCACTTTAAATGGGCTCACTGCACCAGTCATCCATGCATTGATTCCCTTTACCCGCCCGGTTATGGTTCCACACATTCCAAACGGGTCCATATAAATCGCCGGGCATCGGGCTGTACCAATGCGTATGTTAATAAAAAGCGACTTTTTGAAAACGCCGGCGAATTCGCAGCCTGCGGACAAGGGCGGAAGCACTATTTTTCTTAAATTGCCGGCAATGAAAGGAAAGGGTTTTTGGATACTATTCTATTGCTTACAGATATACCACTTCACCTCAGGACAACCCCTAAAATCAATCGCTGAAAACAGGTACTTCAGAACCATTTCTGTTGACCAGGGATTGTCGCAAAGCACGGTATTTGTGGTGCAGCAGGACCACCAGGGGTTCATCTGGGTAGGCACACAGGATGGACTGAACCGGTACGACGGAAAGACGTTTACGGTGTTCCGTCCGAATAAAAAAGACAGCAACAGCCTTTTTTCCAGCTATATCAGAAGCTTGTATACAGACCCGCAAGGCCTGTTGTGGATCGGGGGAAATAAAGGAGTAAGCTGTTACAACTATAAACAGGAACGGTTTGATAATTACCCCTTGCCGGTAAAACCGGGGGAATGGTTTGTTACCGGCATTACAGCTGATTTACAGAACCGGATATGGATCGCCGCCAACTCCGGCGAACTTTATTACCGGGATGCCGGGAGCAACCGTTTCGTACCCGTTCCCTACACTGTAACCGGTGCCCCGATCAGCACCATTCAGCAGTTGCTTTTTATCGACGGGCATTTATTCCTGGCTACGGATAAAGGCGTATATGAACTGGATCCTGCTACAAGAACCGCCAAGGCGCGTCAGCCTGCACAGGTTAATGTTCGTATTAATGCGCTGCTGCGGCAGGGGCAATTGCTATGGATGGGCTCCGAAAACGGTGGCCTGTTTTGCCTGGATCTCAAAAATGACCAGGTGATCAATTATCGTCACCGGTCACAAACCGCAAACAGTCTCATCGATGATGACATCCGCAGTCTGGCATGGGACCAGGCCGGGAACCTGTGGATCGGTACATTCAGAGGATTGTCGATCCTGGATACCCGTACGGCAACGTTCAGCAATTTTGAACACCAGTCCAACCGGCATCTTACGCTGAGCCAAAATTCCGTACGCTGCATTTTCAGAGACCGGCAGAACGGCATGTGGCTGGGTACTTTTTTTGGCGGACTGAATTACTATCACAAAGATGATATCCGCTTTAATATACTTAGTCAAACAACCGGCAACGTATTGCTGAATGACCAGGTGGTGAATGTGATCAAAGAAGATGCGGCTCAGAATATCTGGATTGGCACCAATGATAAAGGGCTCAATATCTGGAACCGGAAAACCAACCAGCTTTCCTATGTATCGCATGCAGAAACCAATACCAACAGTATCAGCTCCAACAATATTAAAGCCATTGCATTTGACCGCGAAGGCAATGCATTGGTGGGCACTTTTAATGCCGGCCTTAACGTAATTGACAAAAGAACGGGTGCTGTAAAAAAATACAAGCATGACCCGTCAAACCCGCTTTCCGTTAACAGCGACATGGTACATGCGCTGCTCCGGGATCAGCAGGACCGGATATGGGTGGGCACCCGTGCCGGGCTCAGCCGCTTCGACCAGGCGCAACAGCAGTTCATCCGTTTCGACAGGGACCCGTCCGGAAAACAGTTAAGCGCTGAAGGCATTACTTCTTTACTGCAAGACCGGAAAGGACGGATCTGGATCGGTACCATCAATGGTATGAATGCACTCAGCCCGGACCTTGGCCACCTTAACGTATTTGCCGGCACCACGCTTACCAATGAGCTGGTGAACTGCATTGCGGAAGACCAGCAGGGACGCATCTGGGCCGGTACGCGGGATGGGTTGAATCTCTTTGATGAACGGCAGCAGCGGTTCATACCATATGCGGGCGCCGATAACGCCATTGAAGGCGCCATCTTCGGCATTCAGCCGGATGACCAGGACGGGATCTGGATCTCCACCAGCAAGGGACTGATCAAATTATACGACCATTTCAATAAACTGCAGATCTTTAACACCCAAACCGGCATGGGCAATATGCAGTTCAGCCTGCCTGCTTTTTGCAAAACCGGCGACGGAATGCTCCTTTTCGGGGGATTGAACGGTTTGATCTATTTTTATCCCCAGTCGATCCAGTTAAAGCCTTTTGACCTCCATGTTACATTTACGGGTCTGGATATTTTTAATACACATGTAGCGCCCGGAAGCAGTTACAACGTACTCAGCAACTCCATCAGTGAAACCAACCGCTTGCGCCTGCCCCATGAGTACAAGCAGTTTACGGTTTATTTCAGCACCTTCAATTACATTGCTCCCGGAAGCATTCAATATCATTACCGGCTAAAAGGTTTCGACAATGGCTGGCAGGTATGCGATAATATTCCCAAGGCTGTTTATAGCAATCTGAAGCCCGGCGATTATACGCTGGAGGTACAGGCAACCGGTCCTGTCGGCGAAAAAAGTCCCATCCGTACATTGCAGATCCAGGTGCTGCCACCCTGGTGGCGCAGCAATGGCTTCTATTTATTCCTTATTGCCGCACTGGGGGCCATTGCCTATATTGCCTACCGGGTCATTAACGAACGCATTAAAGCGAAAACGGCTTTGAAAAAAGAGCGTGGCGACCGGGAGAAAGCCGAATACCTGAGCCAGATGAAAATGGATTTTTTCACCAATATCTCCCATGAATTTAAAACACCGCTTACACTCATTATTGCCCCACTGGAAGAGATGCTTACCAGGCCTGTGCCCGAAAAAAAGCTCCGGAAATACCACGAGCGCATGCTGGGAAATGCCAAACGGCTTTACCACCTGGTAGACCAGCTGATGGATTTCCGGAAAACAGAAAACGGCCTGAAGAAACTGGAGCTAACAGAGGGCGATATCGTTCCGTTTATGCGGGAGATCTATTCCTCCTTCCTGGAACTCTCCCATCAAAAAAATATCCAATACTATTTCAAGGCAAACCGGTCTGAGTTTTCCTGTTATTTCGACCGGGATGCGGTGGAAAAAATCTGCAACAACCTCCTGTCTAATGCATTCAAGTATACCCATCCGGGAGATACGGTGGAACTGAGTTTTGAGCACCGGAGCGATCAGATGATTATTACCGTAAGCGATACCGGCGTGGGCATCGCCTCTGCAGATCATGAACGCGTCTTCCAGCGGTTTTACCAGGTGAACCATTCCGATGCCAACTGGGGCTCCGGCGTGGGACTGGCTTTTGCAAAAAGCCTGGTGGAATTGCACCACGGTACCATCGCTATCGAAAGCGTACCGGATAAAGGCACCGTATTTACGGTTCAGCTTCCGGTGAGCCGCAATCAGTACCAGACCGAAGAATTTGATACAGATAATCATTATACGCTGTTGCTGGACAATCTTACCGCAGCGGCAAAGGTTTCCGACGAAAACAGAGCAGACATGCCCGCGGAACCGGTAACGCATGAGCAGCAATTACTGATCGTAGACGATAATGAACAAATTGTGGATTACCTGTCCGGCTACTTTGAAAATTATTTTACCGTTATAAAAGCATATAACGGACAGGAGGCCTTACTGCGCGTGGAAGAACAGGCGCCGGATATCATCATCTGTGATGTGATGATGCCTGAAACAGATGGCATCCAGTTTTGCAAAAAGATCAAGCAAAACATCATTACCTGTCATATCCCCGTAATATTACTCACGGCCAAAAGTGAGCCCACCAACCAGGTAAAAGGGTTGGAGGCCGGGGCCGATGACTATGTGACCAAGCCCTTTTCGCTTCCGGTACTGGAGGCCAAAGTGCAAAACATCATCCGGTCCAGAAGACGGCTGAAAGAGTACTATTCTTCTGCAACGGAAATTGTTCCCGAAAATATTGCGCTCAACACCCTCGACGAAGATTTTTTACGCAAGGCCATCGCCATCATTGAGGAAAGCCTGAGTGATCCGGAATTTTCCGTGCTGAAGTTCAGCCGGAGCATTGGCATGAGCCGCTCGAGCCTTTATTTAAAACTGAAGGCGATAACAGGTGAATCGACCACCGATTTTATTAAACGCATCAAGTTCAAAAAGGCCGCAGCGCTTTTGGAAAGCAAAGCGCATTCCGTTACGGAAGTAGCCTATATGTCGGGCTTCAGCTCCCTGTCGTATTTCTCTACATCGTTTAAGCAATATTATGGTTGTTTGCCTACAGAGTATGGATCAAATAAACATGCCGAGCCGTAAGAGGGGATATTCGATGTTGCAAAAACCCGGCATCCGCGTTCTCTCTGGTAAAAATCATCCATTTCTAAATAAATAAATGCATTTTTGAAACCGCCTTTTTACTGCGTGCTGTTATTTTGAGAAAAGAAAAGACCGGTTTCCGGATAATTATTAAACACAAAAGCTGACAAAAATGTACGCAATCGCCATTGATGTGGGCAGCACTTATGTAAGATGCGGCCTTATCAACCTGAAGGGTGAGATCCTTTATTCGTTTAAAATGCCGTCGCGGGATGTACTGACGGAAGGCGAAATCATCGCGCTCATCAATGCCGGGGTACGTAAATGTGCCGGTGTTGCCGGGGGCCGGATCCTGGGCGTAGGTGTAGGCTTTCCGGGAATTGTAGAAAACAATGTGATCCTGGGCGGCGCCGATAACCTGCCGGGATTTCATCATGTGGACCTGGGTGCGCTGATTGCCGCATCAACCGGTATGAATGTGGTGGTAGACAATGACGCCAATATGATGGCCTGGGGAGAGATCCAGTTCGGAGCCGGAAAAAACTGCTCCGACGCCGTATTTCTCACCGTTGGAGCGGGGATCGGCGGCAGTGCCGTAATCAATAACAAACTGTATGGCGGCTACCGGAACAAAGGAATGGAATTCGGGCATATCATTATCAATTTTGACGGGCCGCTGTGCTCCTGTGGCAGCCGAGGCTGTTTTGAAGCCTATGCTTCTATAAAGGCCCTTATCCGCGATTATGCGCAACTTACGGGTAAACCGCCAGCGGATTTAAACGGAAAAATGATCACCCATCATTACCGTTCCGGCGAAGCAGCAGCGGTGGCCGTAATGGAACAACACCTGCATTATATGTCCATTGGCATCACCAGCCTGATCAATATTTTCAGTCCGCAGAAACTGATCATCGGCGGAGGTGTTTCCGACGCAGACAGTTTTTATGTACAGGAAATCAGCCGGCGGGTGGCCGAACGCGCAATGCCGGATACCTTCAGTCATTCCATGATCGTTCATTCACAAATGGGCAATGAGGCCTGTTTACTGGGCTGCGCCAGCCGCGTTTTTTCTACGCCGATGTTGTTGCAGTCGAATGAGTAAACCGGAACGTTTTCTTCCGGCTCATGATATACGTCTATTCAGCAGGCTTATTCCCTGCAAAGCGGGCGTGATCGTTCATTTATTTACGGTCATACTTCACCACATCGGGTGTTTCATCTGCTACTTCCTGTCGTGTAATCCTGCTTCCCTGTTTTTCCAGCAACATAGAACCGCCCCGCAGTTGCGGGTTGATTTTTCTGCCGGCAAAGTGCACCTGCAAATCGCCGTAATTAAAACAGGCATCGCCGTCACTTACCTGCAAAGCGGCCGGCCGGGCTCCGTTCAGCTGTACCTGTATGTTCCAGGCGCCCGCCTGTACCTGTATGAGGCCATGCACATCGCTGACCGTTTTAACCGCTTCAGCGATACCCTCTTTTATCCGGATAACGGTTAAAAACCGGAACCGCTGTTCGGGAAGTGATGTAATACCTACATGCCACTGGTTGGTATACTGACGTAATTTACCGCCCTCTGTTAATTTCATCCAGTTTACGGCGGGCTCGGCAAACTGATCGTGTACCGTCATTTGCAAAGGCGTGGCGGCAAACACACTGGCCGTTACATTTCCCATACCGGTCTTTACTTCAAAGTTTTGCCGGCCAGCGTCATCGGTTTTACCCGCAATGATCGTATAAAAGGGTGCATGAAACTGTGTGGTCCATTTCACCGGCTTTTTTGCTTCCAGCTCGTCATACAATACAATGTATCCACCCTCCAGCTGCAGCATATGCCTGCGATACAGCGTAACGCCCGGGTCTCCGAATCCGTTTGCCGCATCGGGCTTAAGATGCAGCTGGTCAAACCGGTTTAGCCAAAACTCGCTTTTGATATCGCCATAGGCATTGGATGCATCGCCCAGCGCATATTGGATCCTGTTGCCGCTGATGGAACGCGGCAGCCATCCGTATCCTTCCTCCCCTATGCGCTGACTCATACTGTCTGCCAGGATGGTACAATAGGCCCTTGTATTGCGATAGTCCAGTAAATTGTGCCGGTCGCTAAACTGGCTGTAATAGCCGGTGGCGCCCAGAATGGTTTTTCCTTTATAATTAACCGTAATGGCGTTTTGACCTGCATGTCCGTGCCCTGAAGCGCCAAACGGATTACTGATGAGGTAACTGAAGAGCTGTCCCCCTGTTTTGGTAAATGCATCGGTCATGGCCGCCAGACCGATGTCGTTAAACGACCTGGAGCCGGGCAGTTCATCCCGGGAGCCCGTTTTTGGCTTCCGGCCGGGTTTATAATTCAGCAAACGGAAAAACAGGTAGTCATCCGTGCCATTAAAAAATTCCGGATGGGCCCCCTTTATTTGTTGTACATACCTGTTCAGGAACTCATTGTTCAGTTTATACGTGAGCGCTTCAGCAAACAATGCATAGGCAGGGTCGATACCGTTGCGCAAATCTTCCCACTGATCGCCATAAGCCGTAGACGTGCCCGAGGGCGGAAAAGAGTATATAAGATAGTAGGGTATATTTTGCATCCAGGGCAACCGGAAATAATCCATGCCCGAAAAATCACCAAACAACTGGGAGAGGTAGATGATGGAGCGGAAGTTTACGGAGAAATAGCCATTGCCTTCCCGCCAGCCGCCATCAGTGGTGCCCAGCACCGGAAAGCGGGCCGACCATACTTCGTACATATAGGTAAACCATTCCCGGGCCTCGGGCACTTCTCCCAATAAGGCTACCGTGCCAATGGCAAGGTTACGTAAGGTAATTTGCCATACGTGATTGTCGCATACATGTACTTCAAACCGGTTGGGCAGATGGTCATAGATCCGCCTTGCGCGCTTTACCATCGCCTTTTTAAAAAGCTCTTTTTCATCAGGGCTGATGTAATCATAGCCCATGTCATAAAACCATCCCAGCGCTTCCAGTACCGCACCGTTATTGAAATCGCTGCGTGTAGCCCAGTGCTTATCCGGGTCCATACGCACGAGGTTCATGGCCCGGAGTTTTGCATCTTCAATAAACCGTTTGTCTTTCGTTAAGTAATACGCGATGCAAAGATTGCGCACCGGGTTCCCTACCATATCACCAAAGCCGTGATACATCCGGTCCATCAGGCCATCCAGCTCCCTGCCTTTTTTCCCGGCAGTATCAATCTGGCGTACAGGGCGCTCTTCCGGCAACGGCTCCCCGATTCGTTTTTTGGCAAAAGCGATCAATTGTTTTGCCTCGGGATTATCCCGGTTGTTTTCATATAGTGCCTCCCCGGTTGCATACAGGTTCCAGAGATGCGGATGGGGACCTTCGTTGCGTTGCAGCACCTGGTTTATGGATGGCGATACTTTTTGACGGGCATACTTTGCATCAACCACAAAATCGTACACCGTTGACCAGGTCCATTTACCGGAGCCTTTACGTGTATACGCATACTTCCAGTACCAGCGCCCGGGCTTTAATGCCTGGTGCAACGGATATACGGCCCAGGCCTGTACCCCGCTTTTTATAAGCCCTTTCGTAAACTGCTTATCTGCTGCCAGCATTACCTGGTAACGCACATTGCCGATATTGGGGTCCTGCGGTACCGTGCTTCCGCTTTCCATGGGAAATACCATTTTTTCCCCGTTGGTAGCCGGCCACAGCAGCGCAGGCGCGTTCGTAGGCACCGTAATACCATTAACCGGATAGGGCCATTCGCGCGCACGGGCATGCAATTTTTCATCCTGTAATTTAATAACCGCCGGTTGTTGCGACCAGCCCGAAAAGAAGGCAAGCAGAAAAACGACCAGGAAATTTCTTTTTATCATTCTTGGAATTTACAATTCAAGCCGGCCACCTTACAGACCTTGCAAATCGTTACCAAAGGGATCCCCGTTCTTTTTACACCAGTTTTTCAGGTAGCGGTTCATTTGCTGTAATTGTTTTTTGTATTGCGGTTTTACAGCCAGGTTATCCATTTCGCCCGGGTCTTTGCTAAGATTAAATAGTTGTTCCCGGATCTGCCCTTTGTTATATACAATGTATTTGAAGTCCTTTGTAATCACCGCCCGTCCGCTGATGCCCAGCAATACTTCATTGTCTGCAAAATCTGTTTCAATCACCAATGTATCCCGCAAAGAAACGGATGCGTTGCTCAGCCGTTTGCTGATGTCGGCACCTTTCAGGTAAGCCGGCGCCGGCACCCCCGTAAGTCCGCAGATCGTTGGAATGATATCCGTACCATTACATACAAGGGACGCATCCGTACGGGACTTCCAGCTTCCCAGTTTTGAGATAATAAAGGGAACCCGTGCCGATTCTTCATACAGGATCTGTTTCTGGTTCCAGGAATGTGCGGCATACCCGTCGCCATGATCGGCTGTAAACAGGATGATGGTATTTTTTTCAACGCCATATTTTTTTAATGAGGCCAATACCATTTCAATGTACTGATCTACTTTTTCCACCAGCCGGTTATAGGCCCAGCGGTATTGCCGCCATTGATCGCCCGTCCAGCTTACAGAAGGATAGGTACGGATATTAGACGATTGCTGGTCCCGTACGATTTTGGGTTCATTGGCCGGTATAGCCCAGTTGGCGGGCAGTTTCGGACATTGGTCTGGGGGCGGTGCATCCGCCAGTACATCCATTTTTAAAGCATCGCCCCGGGCCCATTCACAAATATCATGGGGATTTAAAAAAGACGCCACCAGCAAAAAAGGATGCGCTTTGTTGTCCTTTATAAACCGCGCACAATAAGCGGGAGTAGCGGCATCATTGTAATCCTGGAATTTTGTATTCTCAATAAATTCAAAACCATGCTGACTGATCTTTTCTGCAGGCACCGGCAAATGCCATTTTCCCACATACCCCGTTTTGTACCCGCCGTTTTTTAGGATAGCGCCCATCATCAGCAAACTATCCGGCCATTGCCCGTCTTTTTCCGGTGCATTACCGATAAAGCCGGTCTCGAACGGCATTTTTCCGCTAAAGATAGCGCTGCGGGAAGGTGTGCACAACGGCTGTGCGCAATAGGCTCTTGTAAACCGCACCCCATTGGCGGCCAGCCGGTCCATCGCCGGGGTATAGAGGTCTTTATTGCCTGCATTGCTCATGGCATCTGCCGTTTGCTGATCCGTCATAATGATGAGGATATTGGGGCGCTCCGCCTGCTGTGCCCAAACAGCCAGGTTGGCGCAAAGGATCAACAGGGTAAATAGGAATTGCTTATACATGGCGATTACGTTATCTGTTTCTTATTATGTGTATTCATGTTTGGCGCGTCTGATCTTCGTTTTTATGTACCACCCCTACGGGGCTTGGGACCTGGTTATTGTTCCGGCTATTCATGCCCGTACCAATCGGCTGCCTTTCAACAGATCAATCCTCTTCCCCCATGCCGGCTCCCCGGTGCTGCAACGGCAGGTTAATGCTTTCGCCGTCTTTGCAATAGACCGAAATGACCGTATTGCCATTTTTAACAACGGAGCTTATGAGCGCAGGCACCTGACCGGTAGCATACCATTCACCTTTTAATGTACAGGTGATGACCCTTCCCTTTGCCCATGCATTGGTAATGCTGTCCGGCATATGAGACATATTATGATTCCACCGGGCCTGGCCGATATCCGGACCGGCAACAGTGAGCAACAGCCGGCCATTGGCTTCTTTGATCTGCGCCAGCAGCGGCGCATCTGTTTTTAGCAGCAGGTTTCCCTTCAACAGCCTATTGGGTTCAAACACCGCATAGGCCGTAATGCCGGAAGCCGGATGCCGGATACTGTGCGCCGCATGATCTTTCTGTAGTACCGTATAGGTTTTGGATTGCAGGTACGGCTCCGGCTGTTGACCATTTAACAGGATCTCGTATTCATATCCGCCACCGGCGGGTTGTGTACCATGATCCAGCCAGGCTTTCAGGTAAGCACCTTCCACGGGGCTATAGCCGGTATTTTTCCATTGATAGGATTGCTGCGCTCCCCGTTCCCAACGGATCTGCTGGCCTTTAGGTATGATGTATTGCAACCCGTTCTGATCTGTAAAATAACCGCCGTCCGCTTTTTGTACGGGCTGCGCTGTAAGAAGCTGACCATTGAAGTAATTGGGCCGCTTTTCATCGGAGCGGTACTGGAACAAGGTGGTTACCGTTGCATACCTGCGATCATTGTTACGGATATCCGAACCCAGGCAAATGATCTCATCCCCGATAAAAAAATACGTTTTCTTAGCGCGGAAGCTGTTATCAAATAAAGACCGGTCTGCATCAGGGAATACATCATCTCTCAGATCCAGCGCAAAAAGGCCGCTGAGCCCCTGCCGGAGGCCACTGGCTACCACGCTCTCTGAAAAATTCCGGTGTTTGCCTTCCACATATTTCTGATCAGCCTGCGGGTAGTACAATACCTTATCTGCCGGCAGCTTTTTGGTGGTGGCCCCCGGCAGCATCGACCAGTCGAAACCGTCATTGAGCGCCATTCCCATGCCGTCAAACCCCGCATTCTCGTTTCCCTGTGCAGTTACCAGCATCCCGTGGCTCAGGTAACGGCCCATGTTGTTCTCCCCTTTTCCGCCCTCATAATCCCACATATATTTATTATATCCTTTTACAGTAGCAAAGGCGTTCCCATACCGGTAGGCCAGTAAACCGGAGTAGGGCATTACCGTTACACCGGCCGCAGGTACCTGTTGAACGCTTCCCATTTTACGATGCAACCGCACCATCAGGTTCAGCGTGCCATAGGTACCGGAATAGGTGAGCGCCGGAAGCAACATTTTATTTAGCTCCTCCGGTTTTGCGATCGCATAAATATAGTTATACAGTGCCGCCAGCTCCGGGTTACGGATGCTGTCGCCGGTCATGCTCATATAAGCAAAGGCCGGCATACTGTTGCCATCGATAGAGCTGTTATTAAGCGGAAAGCGGCCGCTTACTCCGTAATGAATCTGCACCCCGTAGGCAATCGCCGCCTGTTGTTTTAATGCTGCGGTAAGATTATGGGTTGACGCTGCATCCATGGCATATATTGTTCCGTCCAGCAGCCAGTGGATCAAAGCCATCGTATTTACGGCATTGGTACCATAGGCGTTCAGGTACGTACCCCGGTGATGATAAATAGAATAATCCGGTTTAAAGGTATCGCTGTATCCCGGTGCAAAGCCCGCCACATAATCCATATATGCTTTAAACTGCTGCAATAATTGTTGTTTGCGTGCACCATCTTCCATCAGTAAGATGGTGATCAGCTTTACCATGGCACCACCCCGTACCTTGTCCGAGTTTTCGCCCCGGGTAGCATCCAGCTCCAGCAAACCGCCCATGCGGGTATGCCAGAGCAGCATATCAACCTGCGGCTTTAATTTATTTTGTGCTTTCAGTTCATCCCGCATCAGGAAGATGGCCGTAGCAATAGGGGTCAGCCGGATCACATGATCTACTGTACCCATGGCACTTCCGGCGGCCCAGCCCTGGTCCAGGAAATAATCCAGCGCATTCAACAGCTGTTCTTTCGATTGTTCCGTGCCGTTTAACCGGTAATCGGCTGCCAGCGGAAACAACAGGTTCTGCGCCACATTGTCAAACACCTGTCCTTCCGGTGCCGGATGCTCATCCCGTATGGCAAACAGCGGAACGCCGTTTACCGTACCATTCACCCGTTTTATGCTGAGCTGCCCGTAAAGAGTTCTTGCAGCCTTTAACCTGCCCTGCATCAACTTTTCAATACCCGTATTCCGTTCCTTCCAGTCGGTGGTCTGATCGCCGAGGATGAGGAACTCCAGTCGGGCTGCAATTTTTTGGCTCACCTGCGTAAGGGCGGCCTTGTCCGTTTTCTGATTAAAGGTGGCGCCCTGAAAAGCCCGGAAGGGTTTCAGGATCTCATATCCATCCGCGGAACGCAGGTTGCGTTTTTTATTTTCAAACTGCAGATCGGAGCTTCGTTTATTGGATACAAAGCTGAGCAGGGTGAGCTGATCGATAAACAATTTGTTTTCCTGCTGCGGTACATTTTTGGGAAGCACTACCAGGGCCTGCAGGTCATCACTGCCTTTATAACCCGGCACTTTGGCGTCTTCTTCAAAACAAACCCATACCGTTCGCCAGCCGGTGAAATCCAGGTTTACCGCAAACCGGTATTTCGGCGCCTGGCGCGCTGCGGCAACACTGCTTCCCGCCTGAAAGATGAGCTGTCCGGAAACCGGCTTTTCCTGGTATAACCAGATCTTCATACCTCCAAACCGGTCCCGCGGATAAAATGAAGGCTCATAAACCTCCGGGATTCCACCGGGATAGAAAGCCCCGGCCTCCTTCAGGCCTTTAAGACCGGTAATCTCCAGCGATGCATCTTTACCCCAGTTCCAGCATAACGAACGCTGCCCTTCTTTATAGTGTGCCGTTGAAAAAGACAGCCTGCTGTTTTGCGCCGTCCATCCTTCCTGTTCATTGCCGGTTTCAAAACCATATTGACCGGTGATGATGTTGGTGGCCGCGGTTTCCTTTGGTTGTGCCCGCAACGGTCCGCAAGCGGATACCGCTATCAGTAAAACAAAAACCGTTTTTATATTTTTATTCATATAACCCGATTGAAAAAATTCCGGTTCCTGCCACAGCCGGCAGGTATCTTTATTGCCTGGTTTTTCATGGGCGCACACGTCGATGAGGCCATGTTACTTTTCTGCCGTGTCACCCTGAATTTTGATTTGCATTGCAAAAACAATAGCGCTATGACAATACCGGCTTATAGTCATCCTGAACTTGTTTCAGGATCTTAGCGAATCATGCATAGATGCCGAAACAAGTTCGGCATGACAAAAGCAAGATTGATGCTCAAAACAATAGTATATCTGTCATTAGCGGCCATATTATCCTGTTCTGATGCATCGGAATACTTCAGCATCCATTCCTGTTTCAGGATCCGCTTTAATCCTGCATACCTGTTATTTAAAACATCCTCCTGCCGAAGGATGCTCATTGCCCCGTTGACTACTTATTAAAAATAGCCTCCGCTTCTGCATCTTTATAGTTGCGGATCTGCTCCAGCAATTCTTTTTTAAGCGAGGCCACCACAGGTGCCATCGCCGGATCGTCATACCTGTTTTTTAACTCATGCGGGTCCTGCTGCAGATCGAACAATTCCCAGCTGTTTACCTTATTATAAAAACGGATCAGTTTATAGCGCTTCGTCTTAACACCAAAATGCGGCGATACGGCATGCTCCCCGTTTTCGTAATAGTGATAATAGAGGGCTTTACGGGATGCATATTTTTTGTTTTCCAGCAGGGGCAAAAAGGAGCGGCCCTGCATACGCTCCGGAATATGGGCGCCGGCCATTTCAATAAAGGTAGGCGCCAGATCAATATTCATCACATAGTCGCTGATCACACGGCCCGGTTTGATTACGCCGGGGTACCGCATTACCATCGGTGTACGGAAGGATTCTTCATACATGAACCGCTTATCAAACCATCCATGTTCGCCCATATAAAATCCCTGGTCAGACATATAGATCACCAGGGTATTTTTGGAAAGCCCGTTCTTGTCCAGGAAATCCAGGGTCTTACTGATATTGCGGTCGAGCGATGCAGCTGTGGCCAGATAGTCTTTCATATAGCGCTGGAACTTCCATTCGGTCAGCGCTTTTCCCTTGGGTGCTTTAGCATCCAGATCTGCTTTTACCCTGGCATAATAGGCAAACCATTTTTGTTTTTGAGCGGGCGTCATGCGTTTTACGCTGGCTTCGATTGCCAGTGAATCGCCGGGTTCGTATATTTTCAGGTCATGTGCCATACGCATGGTTTTTGCAATGGTCATGTCCTGTACCGCAGCCGCCTTCCGGGTGCTGTAGTCATCATAAAAATCTTCCGGTAAGGTAAAGTTGATATTATCGTACCGGCCCAGATCTTCCAGCGCCGGCATCCAGGTACGGTGTGTGGCCTTATGCCCGATGACCAGGCAAAAGGGTTTGGAGGCATCCCGGTGCTCCAGCCAGTTTTCCGCCACATCGGTGATTACGTCGGTTACATAGCCATTATACCGGCGGGTTTTATTGCCGGTTTGAATAAAATCGGGGTTATAATACTGCCCCTGTCCCGGCAGGATGCTGTAATAATCCAATCCCTGGGGAATACTGTCGCCCAGGTGCATTTTACCGATCCAGGCGGTTTGATACCCCGCCCCCTGTAATACTTTGGCAAAGCTGCCCTGGTTAAAATTAAAATTGAAATTTACATTATCCTTAAACCCGTTTACATGGCTATAGGTACCGGTAAGGATACTGGCCCGGCTGGGTCCGCAAAGGGAATTGGTAACATAGGCGTTGCTGAACAGCGCACCTTCTTTTGCCAGCCGGTCAATACCCGGCGTTTGTATCTGCTTATTGCCATAAGCGCTGATGGCCTGAAATGCATGATCATCGGAAATGATCAATACAATATTCGGGCGCTGCGCCTGCAGCATGCCGCTAAGCAGCACCAGCAATACAACAAATAGTAATTTCTTTTTCATTTGAATTGACAGGTATGATCGTTTCATGTTTTCCTTTAAAAATAAACGTTGTTCATAACACTACCGCTGCACCTGGCTGTATCCCGCCAGATTATATACCACCGGCACGGTACTGCTGCCAACACGGTAAATACCAAATTTAAAATAATAGCCGCTTTCATCATTTCTTCCGATGGCAATGGACTGATTATTTACAATATGCTCGTTCACGTGCTTTTTGCCTTTTTGATACTGCATGTTCACATCCAGCCTGCCGGGTTGTTCTATTTTATCGTTGGTTCCGCCGTATACCGACCAGTCGATGGCCACGGTAAATGTAACCCAGGTATCCTTGGGAAATGCGTCAAATGCGCTTTTATAGGCAATGGTTGAAATTTTATACCTGGAACGCACCGGTACCATCGCAGCGTCTTTATCCGGGCTGGCCAGCGTACGGTCCGTTTTATCGGTCATCCACCGGCTATCGGAATTGGCCTTTATGTAAAACATGTTATTGGAAAAACCAAAGGCCAGTGGCGGGTATCCTCCCTGCTCGATCTTCCAGCCGTTTTTCTTACCGGCTTTAAAGCTTTCCTTCCCCTTTTTATCAACCGTTTTTATTTTCTCATACCCCTGGTCTTTATTAAACAGCACACTGTCGCTCAATTGCACAAACTGTTGCGGGGTTAGCTGCATAATTTTCCCCGAGGGATCCTGCACCAGCGTGCGGGAAGGCATTCCGTGCCATTGTGCAAAGATCGTATTCACATCACCCGGTAAGCCTGAAGGAATATATACCGAAAAAGTATAGGTCCATTTAGAGCCCTGTTTGCACTGTCCCTTGCCCCTGTCGTATACCATTTTCAATACCTGTTCCGTCGCATAAGCATCCGGCGGCAATCCTTTAAAATCATCCGCAGTGGCATAACAGTAGCAAAGCTCGGCACGGCCCTTGGTGCTGCCTTCTTCATATCCCTCCAGGGAATTATCTTCTCCTTTCAGTTCAAACCGGTAAGAAGGCCTGCCGTTAAAACTGCGGGTAGCATCCTTTTGAATGGAATAGGGCCGGTTAATGCCTACAGCCACCCATTCCCCATCTACAATGTCCGCCTTACCCGCGGTATCTGCCTGCACGTTTACCCTGCTGGTAACGGGCTCCAGGCCCGGTTTCTGGGCTGCTGCACTTAACGTAAACAATACCGGCAACAGGCCGATGCTTATTTTTTTCATTCGTACTCTTTTTATGGCCCGGACCACCTGCAACCGGACGGGTTCTGATCTATCTCTTTGACGATTTAAATGTTTATTTGTTTACTGTTTGTTTGAAAAAAATCCACATTTAATCTAACCGCGGTTCTCCCGCTTTATTGTTTTTTTGCGAAAAGATCTCTTTTAAGATCATCGTTTTATTATTTACCAGGGGTTTTGCATAAGCCGCAATAAAGAACAGGTATCCCAACGTGATATACAGAAATAATAACGCATAGCGCAATCCGATCCAATCGCCCAATGCCCCCACAATAAAAGGCACCAGCGCGCCTCCAAAAATACCCGAGCACAGGATACCGGAAAAAGAGCCATGATGTTTACTGATGGAATTCAGTGCCAGTGAGAATACCACGGAAAACATCACCGAAATGGTGAAACCTGCTGCAGGAAAGGCCCACAGGGATAGTTCCTTACTGCCAAATAACGCCCCGCTTAACACGATTACCGAAAGGATGCAGGCCATCTTCAATACCCGTTTTGAATCCCAAAGCTTTAGCACCACCAGCCCCAATAAACAGCCGATGGTCATCAGCCCCCAGAACCATGCAACCGCATTGGCGCCGCCGGCGGCGGGATCTACCTGGTGATAGCGTTTTAAAAATTCCGACATCCAGTTCGCAAGGGACTGCTCGGTACCCACATACGCTACAATACCCAGGAAGAACAGCCATACATCGCGCTTTCCCAGTAATTCCAGGTACGCCGTGGCCGCCCCGGCTTTTTCATCCTCCTTTAGTTCAACAGCCGGCATCTTTATGAGCGCCAGTATGACCAGCATCACTAAAAAGATAAAGCTAAACAACCAGTACAGCGCTGTCCAGTGCAGCCCGTTCCGCACCAGTCCTCCCAACACGCCCACCAATGGATTGCTTACCGGCTGCCGGGCCAGTTCTTTCATCAGGTACGTGAACACAAAGGGACTCACAAAGGAAGCCAGTCCAAATACCAGCTGCCCCATCACCGAAAAAAAGGCAAAGTTTTCTTCTCCGCCGGCGGTACGCATCAACGGGTTGATGATCACCTGCAGCATGGCCATACCGATGCCGATGATAAAGAGCGAGGCCAGTGCCATACTGTACTGCGGGTTGTATGCAAAGATTAGTGCACCTGCAAAATTCAGTGCGAAAGCGATCAGCATGGATCTTTTTTCTCCCAGCCGTTCAATCATCATGCCTGCCGGAACCGACATAACACCGTAAGCGAGAAAAAAAGAAAACGGCAGAAAGGCCGCCATCGTCAGACTCAACCCGTAGGTTTCGATAATAATGGGCATCAGGGGGCCCAGTATATTCGTTACAAAGGAGATCACAAACCAGATCAGTAAGATAACCCCTACCAGGAAATTATTCCGTTGTTGCATCCGTTAATTTGTTGAATGGTTATACATCGTTGCGGGTGTTGATCCGGTAAGCGTTTGAAAAACCTTTGCCGCGCAGCCCTGTAATCCGGCCTTGTTTCCCAATGCAGCCGCCACCAGTGTTGTTTGCTGGCTGGCTGCCGGCATTGCCAGCTGCGCCACCCTTGCGGCTATTTCCCGGATGTAAAAATCACCGGCCTCACTGATACCGCCGCCAATCACCACTTTTTGCGGGCTGAATATATTGATGTAGCCTGCAATGCCCGTGGCCATATAATCAAAATGATAAGCCATCGCCGCAACTGCCGCATCTTCCTGCCGGAAATAGCCTTCAACAATATGCCTGCCATCTACTGCATCCGGCAGCTCCTGCTTCAGCAACTGGTAATGCCCGATCAAAGCGGCTACCGATGCGTAGGCTTCAAAACACCCCCTGGCGCCGCAGGAACAGGCGATGCCCCCCTGCCGGATAATGATATGCCCCAGCTCCGTACCCCGGTTCCGGTACCCGCCATATAACTGGTTATTGATGATGAGCGCGCCACCGATGCCGGTACCTACGGTTAAAAAAACGATATCACTGCACCCCTTTGCCGCACCATAAATCCACTCGCCCATCCCCATCATATTGGCGTCATTATCAACCAGGGTTCTGTAACCGGTCTGTTCCTGCAGCAGGCGTCCAAGCGGCAGCTGCTCAAATCCCGGCAGGTTGTCGGCACCGCCGATTACCACATTGTTTTCAACAATACCCGGGAAACCGATACCGGTTCCGCATACAATACCTTCTTTACCCCGTATCACAGCCGCCGCCTGTACAATGCATGCCGAAATCTGTTCAATGATACCAGCCTCTCCGCTTTCCTTTTTTATTGCTTCTGTAAAGCAATGTATCAGGCTTCCGTTTTCCGCCACCACACCACATTTCAGCGCAGAGCCTCCTACGTCTATTCCTATTGCAAATTGTTCTTTCAATGACGGTATCTTTTTATTGTATCGGGGCTGCCTAAAGGTCAATTGTCGTTCTGAGATATATCACCCTGAACTTGCTTCAGGGTCTGCCGTTTCAGCATTTATCGACAATCAGGCGTTGTTTTAGATGCTGAAATAAATTCAGCATGACAAGCATCCGCTTTTTGATCAGCCCCGACACCTTTTATTTTAAATAATCATATACAGAGTCCAGTCTGAACTGCCGGATGGCTTCCGGGCTTGGATGCGCACGCTTATCAATATCGCTAAAATAAGGTGCCTTATCCCACACACTTACATCGCCACCCGTAGCACGGGGATCTTTTGTTTTTACCAGGTAATCCTGCATTTGTGCCGCCAGTTGTTCTTTTACATTTTTGTACGCCGGATCCGCAGCCAGGTTATGCAGCTCGTAAGGATCGCTGGTAATATCAAACAGCTCTTCTGCCGGCCGTTTGCCCATTCCCAGTTCAAACAGGTTTTTCACTGCAGGGTTCTCTTTATTGGCGATCATATAAAACTTAGCCGGTCCCGGGTAGTTGAGCATATAGGGATCAATATCCCCATACAGTGGCGGATCGCCCGCGGCCCAGCGATCGGGCTCATAATTGCGGATGTATAAATATTGTTTAGTGCGTATCGCTCTTCCGGGATATCCCATTCCGTGCTGCCGTACAAAAGCATGCCGCTCCCTGCCCAATACCACAAATTCTCGTTCCGGAGCCGTTTCTTTACTATTATTGTCCAACACCGGTAATAAACTTTTTGCCGTCATTTCCGCAGGCACCGGTACGCCGGCCAGCTGCAGGAAGGTAGGCGCCAGATCGTTGAGGGTAACCAATCCGCTGGTAACCGTTGCCTTTTTAAATTTGCCCGGCCAGGAAATGATCAGGGGCACGTGGGTGCCAAAATCATAGAGGTTGGCCAGTCCGCGGGGCATCTGCCAGCCGTTATCGCTGCACACCACCACGATGGTGTTTTCCAGCTCTCCGCTTTGTTTCAATAATGCCAGGGCGTCTCCCAGTTCTTTATCAAAAACCTCCACGGAATGATAATAATCGGCGATATCCGTGCGCACATCCGGTGCATCGGGAAGATAACCCGGCACTTTTACTTTTTGCGGATCGATGCCCGATTTAGCACCGATGCCTACCTCATAGGGGCGGTGGGGTTCATGACTGCTGATCCAGTAGGTCCAGGGGGCGCCCTGTTTTTTCTGTTTCAGGAACTGGCCGAAACTTTCATAAGGATTCCCTCCGGGATTCCGCTTGCGGCCATTGGCCTCAAAGCTGCCCGGTCCCCAGCCTTTCCCCTGAAAACCGATTTCATAACCGGAAGCTTCCAGCAGATCGGTATACAGCGGATATTTTGTAGGCAGTATGCTCCACAGGTCGGCACCTTCTTCCAGCCGCCAGATATCCTGACCGGTAAGGAACCCGGCCCGCGACGGCGTACAGGAAGGGGAACTGCAAAATGCATTGGTAAAACGTACGCCTTCACCCGCCACTTTATCCATATTGGGCGTGCGCACCGTTGAGTCGCCATAAACGCCTACATGACCGGCGGACTGGTTATCCGACATCACTATGAGGATATTGGGGCGGGATGCCGGCGGCTCTTTCTGCGCCGATTTACAACTACCGGTAAATACCAGCAAACAGGCAAAATAAAAGAGGTAATTCCATTGTTTTAACATGATCAATCGATTTTATGATTTCTGTTTTAAAGGCTTGTTTACCAACCGGGGTTTTGGCGGGTAATTGAACTGTTTACATCTCTTTCGTTTTGCGGGTAAGGGAACAATTCATGTTTTCCGGCTTTAAAATTGGCGTACGATAAATAAGGATACGTTGTTCTGATGGCTTGCGTTTTAGCATAGGTATCGGCAATCCTGGCACCCAGCAAATTCCATCGGATCAGATCGGAGCGGCGCATGCCTTCAAAGCACAATTCCTTGGCGCGTTCGGAAACAAGGGTATCCAAAAACTGTTGTTTGTTTAATCCGCCGGGTATATAAACCTGGGCAGTGGTCGGTTTTGGTACAAGCGATGCCGTAATAACCGCGCCGGATCCGCCACCGCCGGTTAGCGTAACCGTGGGAGCCGATGTATATCCATAGCCCGGGTTGTTTAAGGTGATCGCCGATAGTTTATCACCCGTGCGTGTGGTAACGGTTACCGATGCATAGTTGCCGCCACCGCCGGAAACCTGAACCGTTGGTACACCGGTATAACCGCTGCCTCCGCTGGTAAGGGCAAAGCTTACCGTGCTCCCCGGCATGTCGAGGCCATAGGCTCTTCTACGTACCTGGTTGATGGCATCGAGCGCAAGATCGTTGGGCCCTTCGTTTAATTCATTTTCTACTTCGGCCCGCATCAGCAGCAGGTCCGAATAACGCATCACCACACAGTTGATATCCGTACTGGTTTGCTCGGTTACCGAATTGGTCTGGTACTCACGGCTCCATTTGCCAGGTGCCCAGTTTTGATCGGCGGTAGCCGCTGTAGGATACGTGCGGCTTCCGTCTGCAGCCACCGTAAAGCGTGCCACTGCAAAATCCTTCCTGATATCGCCGGCCTGGAAACTTTCATAAAACGGCCGTACGGTTGCTTCTCTTAAATTGGTAGACCCATATACGCCCTTTGCGGTTTGTGGTGCATTCCAAAAGCCAAAGCGGGAAGAGTTCGGCTGGTCGCCGGCCGGATCGGCTACGGTATAAAGCGCGATCTGGAATACATTTTCGGTAAATTCCAGGTTATGTTTACACTGGTTGATAAATACCTGCGGATAGCTGGGATTGAGCTTATACGGATTGGCCGCCATGATTTCATTGATCTGCGTTTGAGCTATCTTGTAATAATCTTTATAATTGGAAGGCCGCTTCATCACGCCGTCGTTGGCCAGCGAGTAGCCGCCCGCAAACAGGCAAACCCTTGCCAGCATGGCCTTTGCGCCCCATTTGTTGATCCGCTCATCCGTAGGTACGGCTGCCGGAAGGGCATCTGCCGCTTCCTGCATATCTTTTATGATCTGGGTGTAGATCACATACCGGTCGGTAAGCCCTCCTTTCAGGTTGTCACCAGCTTTGGACGACGCTGTTTTAAACGGCACATCACCCCATAAGCGTACCAGTTCTGAATAATAGAACCCGCGCAGGAACTTCGCTTCGCCCAGCATCCGGTTCAGCTGTGCTTTCTGATCATCGGTACCGGACGTAAACAGGGCCATCTGCGGGATCTTTTCAATAACTACATTGGCCCGGTCGATTCCCTGGTACAGTACGCTCCAGGTGCTGTAATAAATATCGGTTTCCGGAATACCCAGGTAGTGGGGGATCACGCGCCAGCTATCGACGCTGCTTCCGGAGATCTGGCTGATGTCATTATCATTATCCAGCACCATGGGTACATACCATCCATACCCCGAAAAGTTCGACACAGCACCATATACACCCAGGGTAGCCATATAGGCCTCGTCTGTATTACTGAAAAAGTTATCGCTGGTAAAGTAGGAATACGCTTTTACCTCTAATGCTTTTTTGCAGGAACCTAAAGCAAGCAGGGAACCTGCCGTAAGCGCCATCCATATAAAACGTTTTGATATAAGTTTCATCTGTTTGTTTTTTATTTTTTATTGCCAGATGGAAATCGCATAAAAATCATCATCGCTTTGTATTAGCCTGCTGATTTTTATGCTCATTTCATTGTATAAAATCTTTAAAATAAATTATAAGGATACATTAACACCCGCCACAAATGATCTTGCCCGTGGATAAGCGCTGAAGTCCACGCCCGGAGTAAGTGCATTGTTCACTACACTTACCTCCGGATCGTAACCGGAGTATTTCGTAAATACATGAAGGTTATACGCGGTAATATATATACGTGCGTTGGCAATTTTTGCTCTTTTTAAAAGCAGCTTCGGCAGCGTATAACCCAGGCTCACATTATTGATCCTCAAAAACGATCCGTCTTCTACCAGCGTGCTGTAAGGCCTGTCTGATACCATACCAATATAAGAAGGTACGGTTTTGCCTTTATTCAACGCTTCCAGTGCCGCAGGGTCTGTTACCCGCTGGCCATTGGCATCAATCGTCATCCACCGGTCTGCAAAGCGGGCCAGGGTATTTTTATAATCCTGGCTTAAGGCCGCATTGTTCAATACATTGGCATTGTAAATCTGGTTGCCTACTGTAAAATTCACAAATGCACTCAGATCAAAGTTTTTGTAGGTAACCGTGTTGTTAAAGCCGCCGGTATATTTCGGGTTGGAATTGCCGATGATGGTACGGTCAAGATCGGTTATTTTACCATCCGGTACACCGTCCGGTCCGCTGATGTCCTTGAATTTCTGATAACCCGGCTGCACCGTGCGGTTATCCTGAACCACACCGGATTTTAAGGTGTAGGTATTATTGGTGCTGTTAAAATCAAAATCGCTAACCTGGTACAAACCATCTGCCACATAACCATACATCATCCCTACCGGCTGGCCCACCTGCAGGATATAGTCGTTGATGCTGGGGTTGCTGTTATACCCGGTATAGCTGGGCAATACCATGGCATTTTCACCCTGGCTCAGTTCCAGCACTTTTGTTTTGGGGAATGAGATGTTAAGACTGGAGCTCCAGCTAAAGTCTGTTTTTTTGATATTTACGGTATTCAGCGTAAACTCCAACCCCTTGCTGGATGTGCTGCCAATGTTTTGAAACTGGGTGATAAAGCCCGAGCTTGAAGGAATGCGGGTATTGAACAGCAGGTTCCTGGAGCGGTTATCGTACACCTCCGCCGTTAAAGTGATCCGCTGTCTTAAAAAGCCCATGTCCACACCGATATTGCGGCCTTCCGTTGCCTCCCATTTTAAATTGGGATTGGGAAGGTTGTTTTCATACGCCGAAATCACCACCGTATTGTTGAGGTTGTAGGACCCGGTGCCATAAATACCCAATGCCGCATAGTTGGCAATGCGGTTGTTACCGGTAAGACCATAACCCAAACGCAGCTTAAGATCGGAGAACAGGTCGCTGTTCTTCATAAAGTTTTCGTTGATGACCCGCCATGCAAATGCCGCAGAAGGAAAATAGCCCCAGCGGTTATTGGCACCAAATTTTGAAGAGCCATCTGCACGTACCGTAGCCGTAAGCAGGTACCGGTCCTTATAACCGTAATTCACCCGGGTAAAGTACGAAAGCAGTTTATCTTCTTCCGCATACGATGAGGGTGTACCCAGCACCGTACCTAACGACAGGTTATCCCAGCCGCTGTTCACCATAGGAAATGCACTGGAGCTGGCGCTGAAATCTTCATGATACGTATATTGATATTCCTGCCCGGCCATTACATCCAGTTTATGCGCCAGTGCAAAGATCTTACTATAGGTAAGCGTGTTACTATACGTAAACCGCGGATCCTTAGCCTGGCCGATGCTGCCGAACGGCCCGCCGCTGCGGATTGCCGTAATCGACTCTTCCGTATTGAATTGTTTATCCTTGGTGTCTTTAATGGTATACCCGATCACACCCCGGTAAATCAGGTCCCTGGTGAGTTTATATTGCGCGGTTACATTGGCATTCATGGTATTGATTACCCTTTGTCTTAACCTTGAGCGGGCGCTCACCACCGGGCTTTGAAACGTAGGGGTACTTCCGGGGTTGTCTACCGGGTCCGTTTCATAATCGATGAGGTCATCATCCGTGCCATTCCGGCCGGATACCGGGCTATACTGCAACAGCAGCTGCAATACGGCCAGCCGGGCATTGCCGCCTTCAGCAGGCGACAGCCCTTCTACTTTCTGATTGGTGTAGCTTACCGTAGCGTTCACGTCGAGCTTCTCGCCTACTTTTTGATTTACGGAAAGCTTACCGATATTTTTGGTGGAAGCGCTGTGAATCATAATACCGTTGTCCTTGTTCCGGGAAAAGAACATGTTGATCTTGGTATCCTTACTCCCCCCGCTTACACTTACCTTATGATATTGATTGTATACGGTATTGCCAAAGGTTACTTTTTGCCAGTCGATACCAGGACGGTTACCATATAAAAGCTGTAACGAGTCATAAGAACCGTATTGCTTGGTAAACGCATCCATGCGGGTGGCATCGCCCAGCGAGCGTTCATAGCTCAGCCGTAAATAGTCATAGCCGTTCATTACCGGTATTTCCTTTGTAATGTGTTTGGCGCCTACATAGCCATCGTAATTCACCGATACTTTGCCGGGTTTGGTTTGTTTGGTGGTGATCAGCACCACCCCGTTACCGCCGCGGGCCCCGTAAATAGCAATTGCAGAGGCATCTTTTAATACATCTACGGATTCAATATCTGTGGGGTCCAGAAAGCCGATACCATCGGTTTGCGGTACCCCGTCAATTACATATAACGGCTGGTTGCTTTGCGAGATGGAGGTTCCCCCACGTATTTTTATGGTAGGGTCGGCACCCGGCGAGCCATCGTTCATGGTTACCTGCACACCGGCCAGCCTGCCCTGCAGCGCCTGTCCTACGTTTTGTACCGGCACTTTTGCCAGTTCGGCACCGCTTACCGAACTCACAGCCCCGGTAAGATCCTTTCTTTTCTGGGTTCCGTAACCTACCACAACCACCTGTTCCAGGCTTTTATCCTCTTCCAGCAGGTTGATATCAATCTGCTCCCGGTTGTTTACATTTATTTCCTTGGTTTCATAACCAATATGCGAAATAACCAGCAAAGCGTTGGCCGCTGCCTGGATGGAGTACTGGCCGTTTTTTTGAGTAAGCACCGTACGGGCCGTACCTTTTTCCTGAACGGTAACCCCTGTCAGCGGCTCTCCGGAGGCATTGCTGACAATTCCTGTTACCTTGATGGTTTGCGCAGTCAGCGTGCCGGAAACACCCATCAGTAATAATAATAGAAGAAACGTTGATCTCATTTTAAGCTTGAATTTTAAACCCGGTGAAATGATTTTTTTTATGAGTGGTTCATGGGACGTTCGGATACCGGCTTGCTGTTTCCCTTTCCGGAAACCGCAGTTTACTTGGCTGCTGCCTGTAATTACAAATGGCATAATCTGTACATTTTAAGACGTTAAGGTCAATGGCTAAAACAGCATTTTCAGCATCATCTATCTTATGGTTTCAATGGCAACAATCAAAGCAATTACGTATACCCTGCTTTAAAACCCGACAAAATGTCGCAAAGAAAAGATCCTCTTCGCTCTTCCCGGCCCACCCCTGGCGGCGTACGGAAAAAAGCGCTGTTTTTGCTCCCCTAAATATAGAACGCCCTGGCGCCGGTGGTTTTAAAAATGGGTTTTTCTTTTTTCAATTTTGGTTATTTTTCTGTTGATTTTCGATACCGTACGTTTTAAATAGAAAAACACAATTGATTATCAGTGATATAATACAAAAGGCAAAATATCGCCCCGGCTTTGCACCAAAACGTATGTTTTCGTTTATTTTCAAAATTTCATCCAGTTTTAAAATATTAAAATCAATTTTGAAACCCTTTGCCGGCAGGGGAATCTATTTTTATCGGAAACTTTTAAGAAAAGAAAAAGCTCATGAAAAGACGATTCCATGCCATTATTTCAGGCATCCTTTTTTTAGTTACCATGCAGGTTCAGGCACAATCCGGAGACTGGTTCCGGCATTCGGTTACCGTTATCGGAGAACAGCTGACCCGCGCCGCCGGAACCTATACCCCGGGATTCAATCCCCGTTCTATATACCCCAACGGTACCGTACGGACAGCACCCTATACCGACTGGACCACCGGTTTTTTCCCCGGTTCGCTCTGGTATGGTTATGAGCTAACAGGTAATAAGGCACTGGCCACATCCGCCCGTACGTTTACCCTTGCCCTGGATTCGATCCGTTACGTAACCAAAACACATGATCTCGGATTTATGCTCTATTGTTCCTATGGCAATGCCTGGCGCATCACCGGGGACAAAATCTATATGCCGGTACTGGAAGAGGGTGCACAACATCTTTACAACCGTTTCAGTTCCAAAACCGGCGTGATCCGTTCCTGGGATTTTGGCGACCATTGGAAGTTTCCGGTAATCATCGATAATATGATGAACCTGGAATACCTCTACTGGGCGGGTGCACAATTTAAAAAACCTGCTTACAGCCAGGCAGCCAGCACCCATGCGCTCACCACGATGAAGAACCATTACAGGAAAGACTATAGTTCCTACCACGTAGTAGACTATGACCCGGTTACCGGCAAGGTGCGGAGCAAGGAAACCCACCAGGGACTTACAGATGAATCGGCCTGGGCCCGGGGACAGGCCTGGGGGCTTTATGGTTATATTATGTGCTACAATAACAGCGGCAACCCACAGTTCTTACAACAGGCGCAGCATATTGCGCAGTTTATTATGACCCACCCGCGGATGCCCAAAAATAAAATTCCCGTGTGGGATTTTGATGTGCACAATGCGCTGGACCCGGACGGGCGGGCACCCCGTGATGCCTCTGCAGCCGCCGTTATCGCCTGCGGACTGCTGGACCTGAGCACGAAAGTAAAGGATGGTAAAAAATACGTGGATTATGCGGAAGATATATTAAAGACCCTGTCTTCTCCCGATTTCCTGGCGGCACCGGGGGATAATCACTTCTTTATCCTCAAACACAGTGTAGGGGCGTTCCTGTATAATTCTGAAATTGATACGCCACTGAATTATGCAGACTATTATTACCTGGAGGCATTAAAAAAATATGCGGCGTTAAAGAAGATCGCACTGCCCTTGCAATAAAGGTTTTACAACAGCGCTGGTATTTCCATTTACTGGAGAAAGACGGGACGGATCAAGCGTTTTCATCGTCCTGCCGGTCAACCCGAACAGGGTATTTTAAACCGGATTTTGATACCGCCTGTCTTTCGCCCAGGTAACGGTTCATTTAAATACAACGATTATCATGAACAAACGATTTGCAGTCATTGCCACCCGTATCAGCTTTATTACAGCAATATTGTTTTTTGTAACAGCGGGTTCTGTTTTTGCCCAGGTGGTGGGAAAAACGATTTTAAACATCGACTATGAAAACGGTACAACCAATTCCGGCATTACGGATATTGAACCAACCAGCGCACCGGGCGCAGACGCCGTATATATGACAAGCCCCGGCGCCACCGGTAATTATGCCATCGCGCATAAGGTGGTATACGGCGACAGCGCCTACTATTCGGATGGAAACTGGAGAAGCGAAAGCGCCGCGCTCCAGTATTTACCCGCCCGTTTTTCGCCGGGAATGGAACGCCGTTATGAATTTAGCGTGTTATTAAAAGACTGGACGCCCTGGAATACCGGCGATCCGATCAATGAAACCAATTTTTTCCAGCTCAAAGTGTCCAGCGGCCAGGAAGTACCCCTGCAGGTACGTACACAGCGGAATGTGATCCGGCTTCGTTATAACGATGCCGCCGCCGGTGTTAGTACCAAAGATATACTGAGTGATCTGCGTCCTTATGTAAACCAGTGGATACAGTTCCGGATCGATGCAAAATGGTCATTGGATGCTACCGGCTACATAAGAACTTATATGAAATTGCCCGGCCAGGCCGATTATGTACTGGTGGATGAAAAAACAGATTATATCACTTTTCCGGGCGATGGAAGCAACATCGGGTATATTAAATGGGGGGTATACGTGGTGCCCCCGGATATTACCCGTATTGTTTACCATGATGATATCCGCATAATAGAGCTTAACCCGCCGGCAACCGCCCGCCGGGGCCTTCTATGGGGAAACAGCATACCGGATGCCAACCCGGCCTATTTAGACGGGCCTTACACCAAGGCCGCCAATATTACGGACCCCGCGGCTTACAGTACTACCGGCAATACGATTTATATAGACCCGAATATACAATACACGCCATCGCAAAACATCGTCTATTTTAACAGCAGTTCGCCGGCTCCCGGCGCCGGCGACAATGTGGAAGGAAGCCCGTCTTCCGACTTCTCAAGAGCCTCATTAACCGCTTCAGGATCTGCAGGCACACCTTTAGCGCCCGGCCCGGCAGGGCGGTACCTCGTTAATGGATTCAATATCGGAACAACCGGCAACCCAACCCCAATCGATCCCACGGAATACTATGCATTTACATTAAGCCCGGTTACCGGCTATACCGTTCATTTTGATTCCCTTGTTTTTTCCTGGCGGCGTGGCACCACAACGGCGCCTAACACATTTGTACTACGTTCCAGTGCAGATGGCTTTAACGCCGATATTTCGGCGCCTGTTACCATCAACAACGCCGCAGGTGTAACCACCACCACCCGGTACGACCTTTCGGCACTTAGGGGTATAACACAGCCCATCACCTTAAGAATGTACTGGTATGGCGCTACAGCCGGCGGAAGCGGCAACAGCGTGGGACTGGAAGAGTTTCGCTTTTACGGCGAAACCGTACCCAATATTGCGTTGCCGGCAGCCTTTGGCCCTATCGCAGCGCTTTTAAAAGAAGAAGGATTGGTGGTCAACTGGCAAACCCTCCGTGAAGCCGGTAACAGCCATTTTGAAATACAGGCTTCAAAAGATGGACAGCATTTCACCACCATCCAAACCATCCCTTCAAAAAATGGCAACGCATCCGGGGCTCAAAGTTATGAAGCCACCATTGCCGCTACCGATATGGCTGCGCTGATAAGCCTGCCGCTGTTTTTAGGATTTTTAGGGCTGGGTACATCCAACCGGCGGCGTAACCGGCCAACCTTATTTTTGCTGCTGGTTGCCGTTGCAGCGGCTATTGCCTCCTGTAACAAGTATCACGATGCAGTGCTCACCGGCCTGCAGGAGCAATGGTTTGTAAGAATTAAACAGGTAGACGAGGGCGGCAACGCAACGTATTCAAAAGTAGTTTCCGTCATAAAAAGCAATAAATGAGCGCACGGGGGTGCATTATCAATCACTAAAATTATTTCTAATGATCATAAAGAAATTCGTAACGGTCCTGTTACTGACCGCGATCTTTTTAACTGGCAGCGCACAACAACAGCCCATCGGAAAATCCGGGTTCGACTTACTGAACCTGGATTATCCCGGGCTGGAAAAAGTTAAAACCCAGGTACAGGCGCAAAACTATCCTGCCGCTGCCGCCGCTTTGCTCAGCTATTATAAAAAGAAAAGCAAGGACCCGGATTTCAGTGCCGCAGAAGAAGAGATCGAACTGAACCAGCCCATCGATAAAGCAACCCGCGCTGCGGCAGACAGTGCACTGCAGCACAGGTTTAAGCCCCATAAGGGTTACGGCTTTTTTGATTATGGTAAAGACATCAACTGGCAATACTGGCCCGTAAAGGACAATGAAGTGCGCTGGCAGCTGCACCGGGTAAAATGGTGGCAATCCATGGCGCTCGTATACCGGGCCACGAAAGATGAACGTTATGCAAAAGAATGGATGTACCAGTTTACAGACTGGGCAAAGAAAAACCCGCTGGGCTTATCGAAAGATAACGACAAATACGCCTGGCGTCCGCTGGAAATTTCGGACAGGATCTTAAACCTGGCGCCTTCTTTCAACATCTTTGTACACTCTTCCAATTTTACACCGGCATTCCTGATGGCGTTTCTCAGCAATTACCATCAGCAGGCCGACTACCTTTCGGGTAATTATGCCGACCGCGGCAACCATCGCCTTTTTGAAGCACAGCGGGTGTTGTTTGCCGGCGTGTCTTTCCCCGAATTTAAAAAAGCCGCCGCCTGGAGAGACGGTGGGGCAACCATTCTTAATGATGAAATAAAGAAACAGGTGTACCCGGACGGAGTGCAATGGGAGTTATCGCCCAACTATCATGTAGCCATGATCAATACTTTCCTGAGCGCGCTGCGCTCTGCGCAGCAGGCCGGCATGGACGGTGTATTTCCAACCAGCTATAAAGAAACGGTTGAAAAAATGATCCTGGCCACCATCAATTTCTCCTTCCCCGATTATACCTACCCCGTATTCAGCGATGCCAAGCTGGTAGACAAAGCCTCGATGCTGAAGTCGTATGCCGGCTGGGCCAAGGCCTTTCCGCATAATGAAGTGATTCAGTATTACGCTACTGATGGCAAAAAGGGCAAACAGCCTTCGTTTCTTTCACATGGGTTAACCACATCCGGTTTTTATACCTTCCGGAATGGCTGGACGCCCGCATCCACTGTAATGGTATTAAAGGCCAGTCCTCCCGGCGCTTTTCATGCCCAGCCGGACAACGGCACATTTGAGCTCTGGATCAGGGGCCGCAACTTTACGCCCGATGCCGGTTGCTATGTATATGCCGGCGATTCCACCATTATGAAACTCCGGGATTGGTACCGGCAAACCCGGGTACACAGTACGCTCACATTGAACGATGAGAATATGGTGATTACCAAAGCGGCACTGCAGCAATGGAAAACAGGCAGGAACCTGGATGTCCTTACCTATACCAATCCCAGTTATGAAAGCCTGGATCACCAACGGACGGTATTATTCATCGATCAGCAATATTTCCTTATCATTGACCGGGCCATCGGAAAAGCAACCGGCACCATCGGCACCCATTTCCAGCTTAAAGAAAACAGCAACCCTGTTTTTGACCAGGAGCACCGTCGTGTATACACCCGCTTTAATGATGCCAACAACCTGCTGATCCAGAACCTGAACCCCGATCCTGTTGCATTAAAAGAAGAAGAAGGCAAGGTTTCCTATTCTTACCGCCAGGAACTGAAACGGCCGGCTTTTGTATTTGAAAAATCAAAAACAGGAGCTGCTGCCCAAACCTTTGTAACGGTGCTGTATCCGTTCAGCAGTAAAAAAGCCCCGGTGATCACGTTAAAAGAGAATGCAGGGAACAACTATGAAACAGGAGATATCCGGCTTACATTAACGGTTGATGGGAAACAGAAGGAGATTACCGTGCAACTTGCACAATAACTTTTTGAAGAGGAAGATTCAGTAAAATGTGATGAGTGAGATGTGCGGTTTTGTCCCTACATCTCACTTTATTTTGAGGCACCAATGCTACGGTTACAAAGGTCAACACATCTATCAAGGTCAACTTCTCACTATTCACTATGCACTTCGCCTTATTTCTGATTCACCACCGTTTCTATCACCAGGTACTCGCTTTCTTCATTGCACCGGATGGTGGCGGTATCCGTATCCCACACACCCAGGGCATCGCGCCGGGGAACAGCCACACCGTTTACGGTAACGGATCCGGAGATCACAAATACAAACAGGCATTTGTTCTCGGGGTTAAAAGAATAAGTGATGCTGTGATCTTTTTCAAAATAGCCCAGGCTTAGTTTGGCGTTCTGGTTGATCCAGCAATGTGCCTGTCCCTCTTCACCGGATACGATGGTGACCAGCTGGTTCTTTCGCGCTTCCTTTGGAAAACTGCGGTATTGATACCGGGGGGTAATATTTTGTTGTTTCGGGTAGATCCAGATCTGCAAAAAATTCACTTGTTCTTCACCAATATTATATTCCTCATGCCGCAGCCCGCTGCCGGCGCTCATGATCTGCACGCCTCCTTCCTCAAACTCGGTATTATAGCCCAGCGTATCCTTATGATTCATGCGTCCTTTCAGTAAAATGGAAATGATCTCCATATTCACATGCGGGTGAATACCAAATCCCTTACCCGGCGCCAGGTAATCATCGTTGAACGCCATCAACGTGCCAAAGGCGCTTTTAACCGGGTTATAATAATTGCTGAAACTGAAAACAAAATTGCTCTTCAGCCAGCCGGCATCTTTAACGCCCCGTTCGGATGCTTTAAAATGTTGTACCTGCATGTTTTTTTATTTTTAGATGATTATACGATACCGGCGGTAATGCCACAGAGGCACTGATCAATAACACAATCTGCGCATCAGCGGCCACCCAACTCCCCGATCTAAACAAAACAATAGCGGTTATCTTGCCGCCCCGCATCTTTACAAAACCAGCATTATTGCCACAGAGGCACTGATCAATAATAAAATCTGCGCATCAGCGGCCACCCAACAGCTTACAAAGTAACAAAACCGGTAGTTATTGCCACTTAATCTACTTCAAGTGCTTCCATATACTTGCGCGGTAACTTTGTGTTTCAATAAAAAAATCACGATTATGGAAAATAAAGTTTTAGGATTACATCATATAACCGCCATTGCAGACAATGCCAAACGTAACCATGCATTTTATACCAATGTACTGGGGTTGCGGCTGGTAAAGAAAACCGTAAACTTTGACGATCCGGGCACCTACCATTTTTATTATGGAAATGAAAGCGGCACACCGGGCACCATTCTTACCTTCTTTCCCTGGGAAGGCATCGGGAAGGGTACCGCCGGCGCCGGGATGGCCACACAGATCGGCTATACGGTTCCGGAGGGAAGTTTGGATTTCTGGAAAAAACGTTTTGATGAAAACAAGATCGGGTATCAGGAAACCGAAATATTCGGAGAAGCCCAACTGGCATTCAACGACCCCGATGGCCTGCAGCTTTCGCTGATCGTTCCCGCAGCCGCAGACAACCGCGTACCATGGACAACCGATGCCGTTTCGGCAGATGTGGCCACCAGGGGCTTTCATAACGCAACGCTTACCCTTAACCAGGCCGCTCCGACTGCAAAAGTACTGACGGACCTGCTCGGTTACCGGCAACTGGCACAGGAGGGTAACCGCTACCGTTTTGTAAATGAAAACATCGATACCGCTAATTATATCGATATTATTGAAGATCCAAAGGCGGGCTATGGACGCAATGCGGCCGGTACCAATCACCACATCGCCTTCCGTGTAAAGGATGATACGGTGCAGATGGAACTGCGGGAAAAAATAGCAGCGGCGGGATTGAATATCACCCAAAAGATCGACCGGGATTATTTTTATTCGCTTTATTTCCGGGAACCGGGTGGTGTATTATTTGAAATAGCTACCGACAACCCGGGCTTTACAAGGGATGAACCATTGGAGGAATTGGGTACTGCATTAAAACTGCCCAAACAATATGAACCGGCCCGCACAAAGATCGAAGCCGTTCTTCCCGTATTGTAAAATGATCCCGGCCCACTGATTAAGCAGAAGATTTAGTCAATCTGCGCATCTGCAGCTGGTTATTCGGTACTATGACTGATGTTATTTATTGGCCGCTGATGCGCAGATTTTTTCTGAACACGGATCTGGGGGAGTTTGATCTTACGCATTCATAAAACAACACAACAAACACATGCATACATTAAATATCGTAACCGGCGGAAAAGAATTGAGCAAGGCTTCCCGTGCATTGATCATGCTGCACGGGCGGGGTGCAACAGCCAATGATATACTATCGCTTGCCGGTTACCTCAACGTAACAGACACGGCATTACTGGCCCCGCAGGCCACTAATCATACCTGGTATCCCTATTCCTTTATGGCGCCTGTACAGGAGAATGAGCCCTGGCTTTCTTCGGCCATTGACATAGTGCAACAAACCGTAAAAACCGTATCGGATGCGGACATTAGCGCGGGGAACATCTATTTCCTGGGCTTCTCGCAGGGGGCCTGTTTAACCCTCGAATACATCGCCAGGCATGCACAACGTTACGGCGGTGCCGTGGCCTTTACCGGCGGGCTGATCGGTGATGCGCTTTACACCCAAAACTACAAAGGTGATTTCCGGCAAACGCCTGTATTCATTGGCACCAGCGACCCGGATGTTCACGTACCGGTGGAGCGGGTGCATGCCACCACACAGTTATTAAAACAGATGAACGCCGATGTTACGGAAAAAGTATATCCCAACATGGGCCACACGATCAATGCAGATGAGATCAACCTGGCCAACCGGCTTGTTTTTGACCCGCAACAGTAATGCATCAGCAGGCATTAAAGAATGCCGGTCATCATTGAAACCTGCTTAGAAAGAGGATTTTTATAGCACCTTTTACAGCAACACGCTGAGTTTACCGCAGACCTGCCGGCAACGCAAAAACGAATCGTTGAACATCGGCACAGTATTGAACCTGCGCAGATCTGGGGGCCATATATCTCCCTGAACAAACAATCCCCTAATACGTTCCGCGCCTAAGGTGCTGTAAAATGAAAATTAAACCTTCCCAGCGGTGCTACATCTCCGTTCACGATAAAATCGGTAATGACTCCGTCCTGTTGCATATTATCGCTCCATTTAAAACCAAGATCTGCCTTTCCGGGTATGCCCAGTAGTGATCTTGGTATTTTAAGTTCCATTTTATTACCGGCTGCTACGTATTCCAGTTCACCCGCTTTTTGCCAGTACCAGCTCCCTTCCGATCTTTCAAGGATTGCCTTCTGTTCCGGGTTCAGGCGGTTCACCACAAAATCATAGCCCTCCCACCCGGTATTCCTATCATTGTCGGCATCAATAAAAAGACGCATCCAGCCCGGGTCTGTTTTGGGTGTAAGTGCAGCGGCTGTCTCTACATAAAAGTAAAAGTTATCCTGATCCCTTGCAACCCGTGCCAGCACAATATCATTACGTCCTGTATTGTTCCGGTAATACAGGCTGCCCCAGCCCGGACTGTTCCGGTGCTGTGTATTGCCCTTATACGTATGGAATACCGGGGTTACATTTTTCCAGTCATCAAACGTTCCGTCTATCCGGATGGAAGCGGGTGCTGAAGCGGGTTGCGGCGCCGGCAGGCCCTTGAACCGGCGGATGTTGGACACCATCTGGTAATAATAGTTATCGCCGTGCCCGCCCTTCATCGGCTCTACATCGCGGCTACCTTCCTGGTCACATTCATCCGGGAATGCATTGGTCTGCTGCTGCCAAACCTTGTAGCGGCCGGCGATCCACTCGTTCCAGCCGGTGATAAAAATAAATTCCGGGTCCAGTTCCAGTGCCCGTTCCCATTGCTCCTGGAAATTGTATCCGTAATTTACCGCGCCGGGTGTAGTAATCTGTCCTTTTGCATGGGTATAACTCCGGCCAAAAGCGCCGGGGGCATTCATAGCGGTTAGTCCCCTTTCCTGGCTCCAGTTTTGTGCCACGCCTACCGTCACCTGTTCAAAGCCGCCCTTTTGATTTTTTACAAACCCGTGCTGCGGATATATTTCCAGCCAGCCCCAGTGATCCGGGCGTTCAGGCCCTTTATTATACACCGGCTGCCCGGGACGGAAGGTAAAAAAACGCTTCATGGCCACGCGCAGTGCAGGATCATTTTCTTTGCCGGCAATATCATCCGCAAACTCCGGTAAACCCATAATCAGTGGTTTTCCTTTCCACATAAACCAAAGATCCTTATAAAGCCCCGGCTGGTAAAGGTCGTGATACAGCTCCCTCAGGATCTCCTTACCTCCGTCGCTGGGCCAAAAGGGAAGCATGAAGGCGATGCGGGGCGTTGGAACACCATCCTTCCTGGCCCTGGTAAACACCTCGCAGAGCTTCATGTAAGATTCTTTCCAGGTGATGTTTCCATTGGTACAGTCAAAAATAATCACATCCACGCCTGCGTCTGCAAGCATTTCCGCATGTTTACGCAATACCCACGCATCCGTATCCAGGTAATAGCCCAGTAAAGGCTCGCCCCAGAACCAGGGGCTGTTGCGTTTGGGCCAGATGGGATGGTCGTATTGATCGATGGCCTTCGGATCGCGTGCCAGGTATTCCGTTACGTTAAACGGGGGATTATCCTTTCCCTGCCTTGTATGCCAGGTCCAGTAAAACAATCCCACAAATTTATCTTTCCGGGGGGCGCCCGTGGTTGCATAGCCCGGCACACGCCGTCCCAGCGCATCTGTAGCCGTTTGCAGGGAATGATAGGCTGTTAATGTTTGAGCGGCACCACTTAGCGGCAGTAGTAAAAGAACGCCGGCCAGATAAAGAAAACGATGGGTTGTCAAAAAGAATTTCATTGATAAAAGTTATTGTTAAACAGATTGCAGTCATTATTTTTTGGTCTTTGCCGGCTGCGCGAAAAAAATGCGCTTCAACACTTCGAGGTAGCCCATCTTATATACCGTATCGGGTTCCAGGTAGCTGCCCTCCGACCATTCATTCCAGGCATTGACGGTCACGATCTGCGGCTGCCGGGGATGCGCATCCAGATACGCTTTTGCCTTCTCCAGGTATTTCGCAAATTTTTCTGGAGCAGGGTTGATGATATAGCCTGCCTTGAAGGGATAACGGGGATTGGGATCCCAGCCGATGGTTACGTTTGGCAGATAAGGGATCGAAAAATCATGATCAAATCCCTTCCACATGGCCGTTGACGCGTCGGCCCATTTTTCATAGTCGCCCGAAGGCCGCTGCAGGTGCGCCCAGCAATAATTGGTCATGCTCCGGAAACCAAAATAGGTAAGCACTTTATCCTGCGTTTGTATTTGATCGCCCGGTACGCCGCTGATGGAAGCCGGCAGGGCCGACCATAAAATACCCTGCAGGTGCAGCCCAGGGAAACCCGCCGCTTTTGTCTTTTTCCTGAAATCATCAAGCGCCGCTTTTGTTGCCACCGGACCACCCAACCCGTTGATAAGGGTTTGTAATTCATAAATACAGAATACCGGCTCCCCGTTGATCTTATAATAAGACGGATCTTTAAAGTAACGGCTGATCAACCGGTCGGTAATCTTATCGAACTCCGCCCGGTTTACGCTTCCCTTCCAGATCACCGAGTCTTTACGCGGATTACGGGTATCCCAATAGCTGGTGGCATCGTGGTTGGCCCACATCAGGTAAAAATGCATCCGCCCTTTATTGGCCTTCAAAAAACCGTTATTGATACAACTTTCCAGGAACGGCTGTCCCTCGTACCAGTACCAATCAAAAATAAATGTGTTTACCCCATGCGCCACCGCCGTTTTTATTTTCCGGTCCATTACCAGGGGATCGGCTTCGTTCTCGTATCCCCACAATGGCACTTTGGGCTGCGCATGCCCTTCCTCCTTGGGTTTTGCCTTGTAGATAATTTCCCATTCGCCTTTTTTATCCGGGAACAGAAATTCAATCCGGGGCTCATAATGATAGGCCGGCCAGTAGAAAGCGGCCACATCATAGCGCTGTGCGGCCACGCTGCCTGAACCTGCTACTACGGTAAGGCAGCAAAACCATAAACAACGGATCATCTTTTTTATTATCATCTTGCAATCATTTAAAGGCTGGTAATCGTTTAGCCCGGGGTTTTTCTGAAGCAGCGATACCGGTAAACCATCCGGCCAGCTTCAACCTGCTGCCCGCATTACCGGTTACCACCCGGCATTCTGCCAGTTCACCCCCGAAAGACCGATGATCTTATCTACCTCATTTTTGTCAATAGGGTACACCAGGAAACGGTCTGTTGCACTTCCCCTGTCGTTAAACCGGAACCGGGTATAGGTAAGCGCCGATCCGCTGGTCCGGATCCGCATACCGGTTACAAATTTATCCGTTTGATCCAGGATCTTCCAGCGGCGCACATCAAAGAACCGGTGTTCTTCAAAAGCCAGTTCGATACGCCGTTCATTACGGTACTTTTTTTCAAAAGCATCCTTGCTCATTCCCGCCGGAAAATCGGGCATGCCCGCCCGCTTCCGTACCGCATTCACGGCTTCTCTTGCACTCATCGACGTTCCGTTTACCATAACAGGCACATCCGGTCCCACTGCCTGGTAAGCCATCTCCGCAAAGTTCAGATAAAGTTCGGCAAGGCGCAATAACCGGATGGCACCATCTGCATTGGAACTTTGGCTGGATACCGAATTATTAAATTTCCGCTGATAATAACCGGTGCGCGTGTATCGCCTGTCGGTTTCGGAAAGACTGTCTGCGCCGCCTATATAAGCAGCTACTTTTCTTCCGGTAGGCTGGTTCAGAAAACGTACGGCCCCGTTGTAGTATATAGAGGCGTAAAACCGCGGATCTCTTCCTGCATAGGGGTTATTGGGGTCATAGCCGGATGCAGGATTTACGATCGGCACCAGGTGATCCGCATCGCTGTACCCAAGGATCGGCGGTTCTCCATTGGCCATTTCATATGCATCTACCAGGTCCTGGGTTGGGCAGGGCCCTGCTTTACTCATACCGGCCGTGGTAGGCATTCCCGCATCCCGCCAAACGGCCAGCTGGCTGCCCTGCTGAAAGATCGTTTCTTTATCTACGGTTCTTTTATCATTAGAGCTGGTAATGAAATAATACGCATAGGCATTTTGTGCAATAGTGGCTGCCGGCGTTACGTCAAATAGTTTATACCCGTTGGCCGTGCACTGAAACAAGGCTTCAGCCGTAGTTTTTGCTGCATCTTCCAGGGTAAATGTGCCATCGTTCCACAACGGGCTTACGGCATAGGTGATCGCCTGCGATTTTATGGCATATGGAATGGACCGGGTCATGATCCCAAACTGGTTGTCATAAATATTCCAGGAAAAACCAAACTGCGAATCGGGAGCCGCAAGCGCAGAATCGCAATCGGCCAGGATAAATTGCACCACCTCTCCAAACTTCGCCCGGCGGTCCTGTGAAAAATCATGTTTGATACCCAGTGGCTCTTTGAAGATGGGCACGCCGCCATATCTTTTTATCAGTTGCAGATAATAGAGGGCACGTAAGGTATGTGCCTGTGCGATCCAGCCTTCTTTTTCCTCTTCCCGGGCATAGATGACCGCCGTTTTTATATATTTTAAAAAAGTATTACACTGGTGTATCCCCTGAAACAGGCTCGTCCAGGGACTTCCGTCTGCCGAATTGCTGGCATAGGTTGCAGCGGTAAGTGCACCCCGGTACCAGTTTATAAAATCCGATCCGCTGGTAATATCGTCCGCATCCTGCGCTTCATCTGTAAATGAAGCACGGTTCATTGAGGGGGACGGGCAAAACCCATAACAGGAGTTCAGATAACCCCGGACACGGTTATAATCCGTAAAGGCATCTTCAACATTTGGCAACCGGCCGTCAGCCGTAAAATCCAATTGTTTATTGCAGGCGTTCATCAACAGCAGGCAACCAAGCAGCCATCCTATTTGCAGCAGTCCTTCGCCCCAAATAGAACTTCCGTTTTTATGGCCATTTGTTATCTTCCGCTTTCTGTTTAATTGCATTGATCTCATATCAAAAAATTTCAGGTAAATAATTTTAACCGGAACTGTCAATCATTAAAAGGTTACTTTAACGCCCATATTATATACACGGTATACCGGGAAGCCGCTGAAACCGCCCCCTTCAGGCCCGTAGTCGTTCGATCGCATTTGATCCCAGGTTATCAGGTTCTGACCGCTTGCCAGCAAACGGATCTGTTGCGCACCAATGAACCGCACAGCCCGCGCAGGCAATACATAAGCCAATTCGATATTCTTCAAACGGAGGTAGGCCCTGTTTGTGGTATAGTAGTCGCTTCCCTGGTGACTGCTGCTGGCGGTTAACGAAAGCGCCGGCGCCGTGATCAGATCCCCGTTCTGGTAGCGTTCAGCCGTCCAGGCATTCCGGTGCAGCGCGCCAAATACCCCATCGTTCGACGTTTCATATACACCCATCCCGCTTTCAATGGTTGTATAGGTGCCCGTTCCCTGGAAGAGCACATTCAGTTCAAAAGACCGGAAGTTCACCCCCCCGTTAAATGCATATACTGCACGGGGAATGGCACCCGTACCAATAGGCGCCTGGTCTTTTTCGTCGATAATGCCATCATTATTCAGATCGGTATATTTCAGGTCGCCCAGGCGGGGCTTACCTACGCGGTCATAGGCCAGTTTATTTGCAGCGAGTTCCTCCGGGGTATTGAAGAAGCCGTTGCCATTACTGCGATCTACCAGGTACCCCCATAGCTGGCCTACCGAATAGCCCTCGGTTCTTTTCCGGTACACATAATCTTCGGTTTGTGCTGCTTCGTTAATGCTGATGACCTTATTGCGGGCATAGCTATACATACCTCCAATAGTGAAGCCCAGGTGCGGATTCAGCTGTTTGCGGATGTTAATGGAAACTTCATACCCCTTGTTTTCAAAAATGCCTTCGTTCAACTGGGGATATTCATTAAGCGGGAAACCCTGGTACGCCGGAATGGTACCGGTAGCGCCCACCACCATGTTTTCCATCCGCTCGTTAAACACATCCGCATTGACCGTAATCATATTCAGCAATCCGAGGTCGATACCAACATTCTTTTTGGTAGAGATCTCTGCCATAATATCCGGGTTGGCCATTTTATTTTCAGATACCAGCCACTGCAGGTAACCGATAGGGCCGCCGCGGGCCAGCCGGATATCATTCAGATACGCAAAACGGCTTAAACCGCTTTGATCATTCCCTGCTTTTCCATAGGAAGCCCGAAGCTTCAGTAAACTAAGCCATGACTGATCTTTCAGGAATGCCTCATTCGATACCACCCAACCGGCAGAAGCCGCAGGGAAACCGGTAAACCGTTTATTTCTTGCATACTGTTCGGACCCGCCATATCCCCAGTCAAATTTTAAGAGGTACCGGTCGTTATAAGCATAATCCACTTCAAAACCGGCGCTAACCCGGTCGTAAGGCAGGGCACCGGTATTGCTATTGTCATTTTTAATCAGGTTCTGGTAAAACATATAGCCAAAGCTGCGCAGGGTATGTTTTCCAAAAACACGTTCATACTTCAGGTTGGCCTTATAGGACAGGTGATAATAAAAAGAATGGGTTTTTCCATATGCAAGCGGACTGTTGGCGTTGGTACCCAGTTTGGAAAATGCCATAGTATCCAGGTTGGCAGACCGGGTATACCGTTCATAATCCTGGGTAGTGCTCATACTTCCCACGGCATTGGTTTGGTACGCAAACAAACCATCCATGCTCAATCCCCTGGTTAAAAAGCCCAGGTCTACATCCAGGCCAAACTGCGAAGTAACATTTGTTACCGTGTGGCGGTAATAACCGGAGCGGTTCAGCATTCCGTAAGTTGGGCTGCTGATATTGGTGGAAGCCACCACCTGCCCGCCGGGCGTGGTCACCGTTCCGGCAGCATTCTTCAACTCAGGCGTCAACGGACCGTAAAAATTGGAAGGAAGTTGAAAGATACTGCTGTAGATGGTGGAGTTTCCCGATCCGGCGGTACGCTCCCGTTTCACATTGCCGGCTAACCGTACAAATGTTTTGATGTACTTATTGATGACCATGTCCACATTGGTGCGGTAGTTTACCCAAACATTGTTGGCATTGGGATCGTACTTCGGTTGATCGGTATTAAAATACCCGCCCTGGTGCATTACATTGATATTGGAATAAAACTGTACCCGGTCATTACCTCCTGTAAGATTTACACTTCCCCGCTGCATGCTGGCAAAATCCTTTACAAAATAGTTGTACCAATCCGTATTCGGATAGTACATAGGGTCTGCGCCCGTGCGGTATTTCTCTATCTGGGCATCTGTAAACGGTAACTTTTTGCCGTCGTTTTGTGCAGCCTGGTTTCTAAGGGTTGCATATTCCGCTGCGCTGATAAATGCCGGTTTGGTGGTCACCTGCTGTACGGACTGATCAAACGTAGTGCGTATCTGCAGTGTACCCTTCACCCCTCTTTTTGTTTTGATCACCAACACCCCGTTAGCACCCTGAATACCATAAATAGCCTGGGTAGAGGCATCTTTCAGCAGGCTCACCGATTCAATTTCATTGGGCGAAATATACTCCAGGCTCTGGCTGGCGTTGTAGGAAACGGGCACCCCGTCAATGACCACCAGCGGACCATTTCTCCGGATGGAGTTAAAGCCTCTTGCATAAATATTTGTGGTAGCACGGGACAATTCGGAATAGGTTTCCATGGTGGTAAGCCCCGACAGCCGGCCCGCAAGCGTTTGTGTAAAATTCGCAACAGGAGCCCGCTCCAACACTTCACCGCTAACGGATGCAACCGCACCGGAAACATCTTTACGCAACTGCCGGGAATATCCAAGCTGTACGGTTTCATATTCGTTATGCACATCGGGCTGCAGTTGAATGTTTTGCTCTTTAGATACATCCACTTCGAAGGTCTGCGATTTATAACCGGCCTTGCTTACAACAAACGAGCGGCTGTTGTCATTAACGGTTAGCAGGTACACGCCTGTATTGCTGGTAAAAACACCGTTTTTACCATTTGAAGAACTAACGGATGCGTCCGGCACCGGCCGGTTCCATTCATCAGTGATCGTACCCTTTACCACGATCCCGGATTGTTGCGCGGTTCCTTTCATCAACGGGCCGCTTAAAAGGAATGCCAGCAAAACCATCACCCTGTTAATCATTTTATAGTCCATGTAATTTCTCATTATTTTCTATTAAACATTTTTACACTTACCAGCCGCGATTTTGCCACACCTGCCCGGTATTACTCAGGAGTATGTTTGCTTCGTTGAGCGGGATGGGGAGCCAAAGAAATTTGTTTTCATAGCAGGCCCGGGGAGTGGGCCGTATCAGGCGGCGGCCGTATGTATACGTTCCATCGGTATTGCGTTTGATTTCCGCAGCCGTAAGCCATTTATCGGTTTTGGATAAATCGCCCTCGGGGCTGGTCCACCTGCGGATATCGAAATAACGGTTCTCCTCCATTGCCAGCTCTACCCGGCGCTCCTGGCGTACCCGTAAAATCAATTGCGCTTTCGATAGTCCCTGCGGCAGATCAGGCATCCCCACCCTTCTCCGGATCTCATTCACCGCAGCATAGGCCTCATCCGGATGTGCGGACTCCGCGGCTGCTTCTGCAAAATTGAGGATCACTTCTCCCAGCCGGAACAACTTCCAGTTGGCACCACCAACCGGGTTATTATTACTGCTGGTCGGATGTAAAAATTTACGTTCAAAATAACCGGTTCGTGTAGCCCTTCTTACCGCCGGGTCCAGGCCCGTTTGCGGCTCGCCCACATAAGTAGTAATGATACGGGTGCGCTGCACTTTTCCTCCGGGATAGTTTTCGGGCGACTCCTTTACTTCATCAAAATTCCAAAGGCAATACCTTTTGGATCCGTTGTAATAGATCGACGCATAAAAACGGGGATCACGGTTTGCATAGGGATTCTGCGGATTGTACATTGTATTATCCGGGTTATAATTGGGCTGCAAATGCTGCTCGTCCGTATACGGATTTGCCAGATCCAGGATCGGCTGTCCGTCTTTCGTTTCATAAGCATCTACCAGTTCCTGTGTTGGGCAGGTGCCCGATTTATACCCGTCCTGTGCGCCGATGCCATCAATATTCCATATGTTTCCCTGCCCGTCCCGGCTTTGATAAATGGTTTCCTTATCCACCGGCGTGGCCGAATAGGCCATTGTTTGGGTGAAATATTCGTTATACAACGCGGCTTTTTCATTTTTATCGGGTCCGATAAATGCGATGTCCGAAAGATAGGTTTGCGGCTGGTTTACTTTATTATAAAGTTCATAGCCCTGATCCCGCAGGTTTTGTAACGAGGCTTTATTGACCTGGTAGGCCTCATCCCAATAATTTTTTCCTCCGTTATTTAAAGGGCTGGCGGCAAAAAGAATCATCTTCGATTTGATGGCCTCCGCCATCGCCTTTTGCACACGGCCCCCTTCACCCGAAACCGTAATGCGCCAGGGTAAATCCGGAATGGCGAGTGCAGAGTCGCAATCGGCCATAATAAATTTTACCACTTCATAATAAGAAGCCTTTTTCAGCTTTGAAAAATCATCTTTAAAATGATAGGGGGCACTTTGGATGGGGAGCACGGCTCCAAACCATTTCAACAATTCTGAGTAATAGTACGCCCGCAACACATGGGCCTCTGCCTTCCAGCGGTTCCGGACGGATTCCTGTATGCCCTCTACAGACTGGATGCGGCTCAGGAAATAACTGCAGTTATAAATCATGTTCCAGTAACGGGCATAATAATCTCCGTTGCCGGCATCTGCGCTGACATTCGTGGCTGGGTGATTGGAAGCGGACGCATTTCCGCTATACATGCGCCCGGACGACAACGTAGGCTCTGCTTCTGCATCGGTATCCCAGGCCTCGTCGCTCCATACCACGGGGCCCCTGCACCAGAAATAATAACGGGTTCCTTTTGCCGGCATATTATTGTAGCAGGTATTCAGGTAAGCCGAGGCCTTCGCACTGTCTGCAAAAACCTCGTCCAATGTAATTTTTCCATCCGGCGCCGTATTTAACGCCTTGTTACAGGAAAAAAATGCGCCCATCATTATTGCCAGGAAAAACAAACACGGTATCCTGTTTAAAAATGTATTGCTCTGTTTCATTTTTTGATCATTTGTTTTGTTAAACAGCAAATTCTTTAAAACCATTTATCGGGGATCAGAACGTAATGCTTGCGCCAAAATTCAGCGTCTTGGTAACGGGGTATAATAAGGCATCCGGCACCTCCGGATCCTGATGATACATCCGCAGTTTATCCCAGGTAAAATAGTTGTATGCACTGATGTAGACGCGCAGGTTTTTAACCGTCAGTCTTTTCAGCAGGTCCGGCGGCAATGTATAAGCAAGCTCTATATTCTTCAACCGGATGAAGGAACGGTCCATAATAAAAAAGTCGTTGGCCACATGGTTGGTTGTGCTCTGTGTACTGAGCGCGGGATAAGTGATCTTTTCCCCGTTGCTGTACCGTTCGGCAGTCCAGGCCGTTCGTTGATACCCAAAATAGGTGCCCAGCTTAATGTTCTCGTATACGCCCTGTTCGCTGTAAAACGCTGAAAACTTTCCTACTCCCTGGAAGAACGGTGTAAATTCGATGCCTTTATACCGGAGGGCAAACATCAATCCATAGGTCACCTGCGGCACACTGCTTGAATATCCGATGGGAGCCTGATCCTTGGCATCAATGACGCCATCGTTATTCAAATCGATGTATTTAAGATAGCCCACCCGCGGCGTGCCGAATCCATATTTAATGCGCGACAGGTATTCATCCAGCTCTTCCTTGGAGTTGAAATAACCATTGCCATTGCTGTAGTCAACCCTGTACCCCCATTGCTGCCCCAGTGCATACCCCGTGGTCCGGTACGGAAACGGATAAGAATCATCCCGGATGGGCTCATCCATAAACTTTACTTTATTCTTATTGAATCCATAGTTTCCTTTTATCATTAAGGAAAGGTCTTTCGTATAGCTTTTGTTGTAGGTTATTTCCAGTTCATAGCCCCTGTTATCTACCACACCCATATTTACTTTGGGCAGGTTACCGATCGGCATGCCCTGCAAAACCGGCACGGATGCCCGGGTGATCAGGATATCGGTCCGGTTATCCGTAAAGTAGTCAAACGTAACGGTCAGGCTCCGGAACAATCCCAGCTCAATACCATAGTTCCGTTTTGTAGCTGTTTCCCAGGTAATGTCCGGATTCCCCAGCAGCCCGATATTCACCCGCTGACCGCGGCCCAGGCTTCCGAGCACACCACCGCCCAGGGTAATATTATCCAGGTAAAGAAATCTTGATGAAGAAATACGGTCGTTACCTACCTTACCATAGGATGCCCGGAGTTTCAGATTGCTTACTACAGGAATCAGCGGTTTAAAGAATTTTTCATTACTGATTACCCAGCCGGCAGATGCTGCGGGAAAAAAGCCAAACCGCTTTGCAGGTGAAAACTGTTCAGACCCGTTATACCCCATATTAAATTCTGCCAGGTAACGATTATCATACGCATACGTAAAGCGACCGGAAAACCCGATCACGTTAAAAGGAATTTCACCGCCGGTTGATTCCCAGTTATCGCGCTGTGCCAACGCCATACCGGTTACAGCATGTTTATCAAATGAGCGGCTATAGTTGATCGATCCCTGTAAATTGATATTATAACGGGAATCAGCACCTCTTGTAATGCTCATCAGCTCTTCATCGGGCCGTTTTAATCCATAGGAAAGCTGGTCATTATCCGTATTCACATCTGCCAGGTAAAGGCGTTGCGACTGCTTGCCCTGCATGGCCGTGGTTGCTTTAGAATCATAGGAGATCATCCCCTTTATGCTCAACCCTTTTGTTACTATCCGGCTCAGATCCCAATCCATTCCCAGGGAGGAATTCAGATTAGAACGCACCTCCTTTCTAAAGCCGGCGCGGTTGATGACCTCGTATGCGGAACGGTCCAGGTATATGGGATCAACCAACTGTCCGGGTGCCACACCAAAACCTTCTATTGTGGTGGGTCCCGGGGTAATGGGCAGCACGGTCTGTGCCTGGTACATAATATCGCGCATCATCCAGCGGGTATCATTACCGGGATAGATCCAGGCCGCGGGCATGTTTACTTTTTCGATATAGCTGCCAATATTCAGGAATGCTTTCAGCGACTTCGTAATCTTATAATCCAGGTTCGCCCTGAAGCTGTACCGGTCCATAAACGAGGAAGGATCATAGCCCAGCTGTGATTTCGGTTCGGTTTTCAGATTGCCGCCCTGGTGTAAAAAGGTACCGTTCACAAAGTAACTGATCTTGTTTGTTCCGCCGCTGGCGCTCAGGTTCACCCGCGACTGCGGCGTATACCGGGAGATCATCATCCGGTAATAATCGTTATCGGGATACATATATTTAAGTACACTTGCCTTTCGCTCATAATCGGGATCAGCAGGATCAAGGCCGGCAAGCGGATTCATATATTTATCAATATCCTTTTGCGTATACGGCAGGGCGATGCCATCGTTGGCAGCGGCCTCATTTCTTAAATTAAGGTAGTCCACAGAATGCAAGCGCTCCGGCTCGCGGGTAAATGAAGTATAGCTTTGGTCAATACTTGCATTATACTGCGTTTTGCCCTCCACACCCCTGCGGGTGGTAATCAGGATAACGCCGTTGGCACCGCGCACACCAAACACAGCGGTAGAAGAGGCATCTTTCAGCACGGAAACAGACGCTACTTCATTCGGATCCAATGTGCGTATATTATCACGCGGTACCCCGTCAATGAGTATTAACGGAGCATTGGAATTGGTTGTGGCCATACCGCGCAGGTACATGGTGGCATCATCCCGCCCCGGCTGCCCGCCGTCCTGTTGTACAACAGACAAACCGGCAAGGCGCCCGGCCAGCGCATTGGCAAGACTGGCCGAAGAACTTTGCTTCAACTGCTCGGTTGTAACCGTAGATACGGCACCGGTAACGGTCACCTTTTTTTGCGAGCCATAGGCAATAACGACCACATCATCCATTCCGGTTACATTCGAAACCAGCTGCACCACGCCATTGCCGAGTGCCGATACGGCAATCGTTTGATCCTGGTACCCGACACTGGAAAAAACAAGGCGTGCCGTTTCTTTAGCCTTGAGTGAAAACGCTCCATTTTCATCGGTGACCGTTCCCTGGGAACTACCTGCAATACTTACGGATGCGCCGGCAAGAGGAAGGGATGTTTCTGAGTCCAGAACAACGCCCTTTAAAACCTGTTCGTTCTGCGCAAATGCCAGGTTCAGGCAAAGCGAGAACACGATCACCAAATAACGCTTAAGTCTCATAGTTAAGTTATCCTTGTTTAAAAAATTGAATAAAAGATCCCCTTCCCCTTTTAAAAGGAGTTTTTTCAGGAGTCATAAAAAAAGAAGCCCATCCCGGTAATCAGCGTTTGATTTCGGACGGTCCGCTCACATCGGACAGGCTGGTGTTGTTAATTACTACCTACCGGAGGTAGCATACAAATCAGGTAACGGTGGAAAAGGCTTTAACCGCAAACAGTTTCATCTGATTGGTTTTAATGAGTTAAAAATGATGTTTCATTTTGTTGAAATACATTTCATTTGCAATGCAATCGTTTACGTTAACGAAAATCAGTAAACTTTTCGAAACAACCGTCCTGCACTCTCCTGATACGGATCAGGTATCTTTAAAACTTCAAAAAATAATAACCTGTTTTAAAAAGATACGTTTATTAGGTACTGCTTTTTCGCCGGCAGGTTGCGCAGATGTTGATAGATGCCATCGCATATATATCCATCAAAAAACGCAACGTATGCGCTTACCGCCGCACTGCGCTTGATGCTACGTTCGTTGCTTTATGCTGTAAGGGTAACGGCGCGCTGCGTCTTTGTGTATTTGCATTTATTGCATACAAGCTGGCAGAAGGCGCTGATCCTATAAGCAACCGGATACGAATCCGTCACATTTAAATTTAAAAAACCGTCGGGTTAATCTTCCTCTTTTCAAAGCACAGCGCAGCGCCGATCTTATAAGTAAACAACCGGGCAGATAGTGAAGCTGCAACGCAGTGGCAACAGGCGGTTTACATAACATTGCAAGCGCCAGGCAATACATTTAACAATAACGACAGGATTTAAAGCTAGCCGCATCATTTTTCTGTACAAGATTGGAGCAAAAACACGGATTTAACATTATATTTAATGTAAATTTTGTTTTCGTATGAAATATTTTTTCATAATGAAAAATATGCTGCCGCTGCTCCTGCTCTTGCTGCTGTTCCACAGCAATAGCAGGGCCCAATCTGCACCAGGTTTCAGGGAGCTTTTAGATAGTGCGCTGGTGCGGGATGCAGACCTGAAAATGCAGCTGACCAAAAATAAAATCACCGGGCTGGATCAGCGCAAGCTCAAAGACATCTTCCTGCCCACTCTGCAGGCCAGCGGTATGGCCGGCTACATGAATGCCACGGCCCACCTGATTTCCCCGGAGATCAACCTGCAGCCCTTTTTGGATATTCCCCAGGGCAAATACAATAATAACCTGAATATTTCCGGGTTTTCCGGTCTTGCCAAGGCCGATGCAAAAATGCTGCTGTATTCCGGAGGCAAGGTACAATACCTGGGAAAGGCACTGGATGAAAAAAAACAATCGGAAGCCGCCCTGCTGGAAAAAACGCAGGATGAAGTGGTTGCCATGCTCTCCAGGGCTTATGATCAGCTGGCCCTCGTGCATCAATCGAAAAAAGTACTGGACGAAAGCAAAAAAAGGCTGGACGCTAATAAGAAAACGGCCGACAAGGCATTGGGCTACGGACTGATCACGCCCTACGATCACAAAAAGATCGAACTGGCCCAGGCCACGCTGGATGCGAAAGTAGCCGAATACGAAGGTAAAAAAGAGTTGCTGCTAACCCAGCTGGAGGTGTTAACAGGCGTTGCCAAAGAGCGGCTCCGGATGATTGAACCGGTATTGACACCCATCACACCTGCAGCGCCTCAAAAAACCATTGAAGACCGCGCCGAACTGCGGGCACTGGAACATGGCATCCGCGCCAGCGATTTTAAAGTAAGAGCAGAAAAAACCTGGTGGATCCCCAAGGTACAGCTGATGGCCTCTGCCTATTACCTGGGCCTTTATGGCAGCCGGTGGAAAACCTCCGAGAATATCATTCCGCCGATCCCCAGCATTGGCTATCCCGGCCGTAAACTGGACTGGCACCCCGCCAGCCTGAATGTTTTCCCCATCCTGAGGGCGGGCGTAGGGTTTCAATGGTCCATCTTCGACGGCAGGGAAGGACAACGTGCCGTTGAGCTGGCGTTGGTAGACCGGGAGCTCTTGCAGCACCAGAAAGAAGATGCCTTACGAAAGCTGACACTTAACCAGGCCAACAACCAATCCGGGTATGATATTGCCAATGCACAGATCGCCTTAAAAAGAAAGCAAAAAGAACTGGCTCAAAATGCACTGGTGCAGGCCGAAAAAGAATTCCGGTATGGCATGGCCAAATCGATGCAGCTGGTAGAAGCCGAAAGCGACCTCGAAGCAGCAGAACTGGAATATCAGAATGCCCTGTTCAACCAGCGCAGGGCCGCCATCGAACTGATGCGGTCGACCCAGGAGCTGGATATAACAAAATTGTATTAAAGGAGCTATAAGCAGTCAGCTGATAACTGATAACTGATGACTGATAACTGATAACTGATAGCTGAAAACTGAAGACAAAAACTTTTTATAAAAAATGAGTATCAATCGTTACCTGGTATGGATCGGTCTGCTGATACTGACCGGATGTGGCAATAAAAAAGACAAGCCCGTTGCCGTTGAGGGAAAGGTAAAAAAGGACGTGATCTCCTTTGCGCCGAAAGTTACGGGCAGGATCCTGAAGATCTATGTAACCGAAGGGCAAACGGTTAAAAAGGGCGATACCCTGGCATTGCTGGATGTGCCCGAAGTATCTGCAAAAATTGCCCAGGCCCAGGGAGCGGTTAGTGCCGCTACGGCGCAGGAACAAATGGCGCGGCACGGTGCTACAGCCGACCAGATGAAACAGCTGCAGGCGAAATACCGGGGATTGAAAGAGCAATATACGTTTGCACAGAAATCGTTTGACCGGGCCACCAATATGTACAACGACAGCCTGATGTCGCCACAGGCCTATGATGAAGTTTATGCCAAGCTACAGGGCGCCAAGGCCCAGTACGACGCGGTGGTGGCAGAAATGGATGACGTAAAGAAAGGTACCCGTATTGAGAAGGTAGAAATGGCTTCCGGGCAAGCCTCCCAGGCAAAGGGTGCGTTGCAGGAAGCCAATGTGGCCTATTCCGAGCGGTATGTGATTGCCACCAACGACATGGAAATTGAAACCATCAGCCTGAATACCGGGGAACTGGCCACCGCGGGTTTTGCCCTGTTTAATGGATATATACCCGGCAGCACCTGGTTCCGGTTCACCATTCCGGAAAGCAGCATCGCCGCCTATAAAAAAGATCAGCAGGTGCAGGTACAGGTGGTATACAATAAAGAAGTAGTCAGCGGATCCATTTTATATATCAAACAGCTGACCCGCTATGCCGATATTACAACGGCGTATCCAGACTACCAGCTTCAGGATGCCGTTTATGAGATCAAGGTAAAACCCACAGATACGGCAAAGGCCGGCAATGTATTGGTAAATGCAAATGTGTTGCTGAAATAATTTGTTTATGAAAGAGTTCCTGCGCCTGCTGAAACGAGAGTTTAAACTGTTTATCGGCAACTCCACCCTGCGGAGCGTGTTTTTTCTGGCCCCGGTTTTCTATGCCACCTTGCTGGGCTTTGTATACAAGAGCGGCAAGGTAGAAAACACACCCGTTATTGTCATCGACAGGGACAATACCCCGCTATCCGCACAGCTTACAGAAATGCTGAGCGATAATAAAAGCATTAAAGTGCTCCGCTTTGTGCAGGAGCCCGGTAACATAAAAGACGAGGTGATCAAACACGATGCCGCTGCCGTGGTAATGATCCCGGCAAAGTTTGAAGCGGCCATGCTTCAGAAAAAATACCCCGAGATCAATGTATACATCAACACGGGGAACATGATGACCGCCAATTTTGCAACCAAGGCCCTGCAGTTAACCATCGGCACCTTTTCAGCGGGTGCCGCAATGAAAGGGCTGCAGAAAATGGGGATGAACCCGGGCCGGGCAGCCACCCAGTACGAACCCTTTAAAACCAACTATATTACGCTGTTTAACACCACCAGCAACTACCTTATTTTTATGTGGCCCGCCATGCTTGCCGTTGTATTACAGCAGGTAATTTTACTGGCCATGGCCGTAAGCTTTGCCGCCGAATTTCAACGGGGGTCTTTTACAAAAGAATATGCAGCCATGCGCCGCTGGGCCTTTCCTACCATGCTCATTAAGGTCATTCCCATATGGGTATTTTCCATTTTAATTGTTTGCATTTATTATGGGATGCATATGATCTTTCGCGTTCCGCTTCCGGAAGGTATTTTCAACTTTATGCTTCTATCGGCTGTTTTTGTAAGTTCCGCCTCCTTCCTGGGCGTGTTTATCAGCATCCTTATTCCCGATGCGTTAAAGGCCACCCAGATCCTGATGGTGCTGGCCTCACCCGCCTTTATCATCAGCGGCTTTACATGGCCCATGAGCGCCATGCCGGGCTTTGTACGGTTTATCGCCAATATCATCCCGCTTACACCGTTTTTGCAGGCATTTAAAATATTGCTGATCCAGAAAGGTTCAGCCCCGCTCATTGCCTCCTATATGAACCACCTGCTGTTGCTGCTGCTCATATATGCCATCCTCGGCTGGGTAGCGTTAAAGATCAAGTTGTGGCAATTATTTAAAGCGCCCAAACAAAAAACGCCGGCTGCCGGCACCGCATAACGGGCTTTCTATCCGTTACAGAACAAAAAAACACGGTCACTGGTCAAACGTTTGCACAACGGCGCTCCCGCTGCGTGCAGCTGCAAGCCCTGTTTGTATTGAAGGTTCAATAGCAAAATAGATTACTTTTGAAACAACGTGAGAATTGCTATAAATAAGTGTTCTGATTGAATCCGTACCAGTCATACAGCAGCAATGAGCTATTTGGTTTAAGTAAAACAGATGCGCTTGCCTTCAGGGCATTGTATGAACGGTACTGGCAGAAATTGCTTACCGTTGCCTTCCTGAAAATAAGGGATCATGATACGGCCCGGGAGATCGTACAAACGGTGTTCGTAAACCTGTGGAACCGGAAAGACACAACAGAACTAAAACACAGCTTTGACACGTATATTGCCGCCGTACTGAAATACGAGCTCCTTTCCTGGTTTGCAAAGAGCAAAAAAGAGGCCGCCTTAAAAAAGGAACTGGGCGCCATCGGGCGGCCGGAAGATCATACCACTACCGAATGGCTGGCTTACGAACAACTGCGCGACCAGATTGAAAAGACCGTACAACAGCTTCCCGAAAAATGCCGGCTGGTATTTCAGCTCAGCCGGGAGCAGGGTTATTCCGAAAAAGAGATCAGCCGCGAATTGCAGATCGCTCCCAAAACAGTTCAGGCACACCTTACCAAAGCGCTCAAAGTGCTGCGCTCCTCCCTGGGACAGTTCTTTTCGTTATTCATTTAGGTCTTCATTAAGCTACTGCTATTCCCTCAAAAAAAAATTCTACCCGCACTAAGGGTAGCAGCGTTTTCTGCACGCTATATAGGTACAACAATATATTTGCATGCCAGAATCGTTACAACCCCACCAGGTTAGCGCACTTGCTGAAAAATGGCTGAACGGAACCATTACAGCAGCAGAACTGCAGGTTTTAGAAAATTGGTATCACGAGGAGTATCCCTCCGCTATTATGTGGCGGGCCGGAGAAGACGAAGCGCAGCTCCGGGAAAAGATGTATCAGGAGATCATGAAACAAACCCATACGGTGCGCCACCGGTCAGGCCCCGGCGCCCTGCTCCGGAAATACTGGTGGGCAGCCGCATCCATTATCCTGCTCCTGGGCATCACCCGGCTTGTACAGCACAACGATCATCCGGCGGCAGCTAAAACAGCCCGGGCAGAACAGGGTTCTGTGAATACCGGGCACCCCGTTTCCTATACCCGGTCGGTGCTCCTCCCCGACGGGACCGTGGTGCTGCTGCGGGCCAACAGTGTCTTACATTATCCGGCACAGTTTGCAAAAACCCTGCGGGAAGTGACCCTCGAGGGAGAAGCCTATTTTGATGTAAAGCATAACAATACGCCCTTCATCATACACAGCGGAAGCGTAAAAACAACCGTGCTCGGCACGGCCTTCAATATCCGCGCATACCCGGGTTCCGGCAACATTTATGTAGCCGTGCTGCGGGGTAAGGTAAAAGTAGAAAATACCCGCAAAGAGGTAACCATCTTAACCCCCAACCAGCAGGTAACCTACCACACGGCAGCTTCTGTAAAACCGCAACTGGAACAAACAGATCCCGCGGCGCCGGTTACCGGCTGGGTGCAGCAGGATATGACTTTTGAAGATGTTTCCTTTCAAACAGTGGCCGACCTGCTAAGCCGGCGTTATGGCACGGCCATACGGTTCGGGAATACCGCGTTGGCCGCATGTACCATCAAAGCATTTTTTAATGGTACCGAGTCGCTGGACAAGGTACTCGAATCGCTATGCCTCATCAGCAATGCCCGTTATACCGTACAGAAAGATAACAGTATACTGCTGGATGGCGAAGGTTGTAAATAATAAAATCAGCAATATCATGAACCATCCCAATGCCCCGCCCCGCAATAGTTAAAATAAAAAACCCCTCCGCCCTGGTAAGCAATGAGGGGTTGTGTTCAGACAATTCATCATCATCTTAAAACTTATGCAATTTATGCAAAAAGAACAATTCCCTTTTGACCTTCACTTAAGGAGGCCGGTCAAATATGAGCCTTTAAATGTTTCGTATATAATGAAAATAAGTACAATACTGGTTATTTCTGTTTGTATGCTGACCAATTTTGTATTTGCCAAAACAGCAAGCAGCCAAAACATTGAAGAAAAACAAATAATTGTAGCGCTGAATAATACAACGCTGCGGAATGCGCTCAACAATGTAGAAAAGGTTTCCGGGTTTAAGATGGCCTATGTTTTAGAACAGGTGGCCAAACATAAAAACATCGTGCTGACCGGCAAAAAAAGATCCGTGGCCTCCACGCTAAAAGAAATACTGAACGGAACCGGGCTGGATTTTAAACAGGAGCATAACACCGTACTGATTTACTCAAAATCACGGAAACCCGGCGATGCGGAAACGATTTCCTCCCGGAACGGGGCCCTGTTCGGAAAGATTACAGGAAAGGTTACCGACGATAAGGGCGTTCCGCTGGCATCCGCTTCTGTGCAGATAAAAGGAGGCACGATAGGAACAACCACCGATAACGCTGGAAATTTTTCCCTTGAGTCACCGAAAAGCACCGGTGTTCTGGTGGTTTCATATACCGGGTTCAATACCCAGGAACTGGCTTTTTCGGGAGATACACGACTGGATATAAAACTAAACCCACTCGAAAGCAAAGGCGAAGAAATTGTGGTGATCGGCTATGGCTCTACCAAACGGAAAAATGTGACCGGCGCCGTAGCTTCCGTAAAAATGAGTGAGGTTAATACGGCAACCAATACCAATTTTGCGCAGGCACTGGCCGGACGTGCAGCCGGTGTAAATGCCGTACAAACCACCGGCCAGCCGGGCGCCGGCGTTTCTGTTCAGATCCGGAGCAGCGCTTCCTTTGCCTCCGGCGGCCCTTTATACGTGGTAGACGGTGTGATCGTAAACGACAATGCCGGCGAGCCCGGTACCAATACCCGGTATGGCAGTTCGGGTGTAGAACGCTCTCCCCTGAACTTTCTGAATCCCAATGATATTGAAACGATCGATATCCTCAAAGACGGAAGCGCCACCGCTATTTACGGCGCCCGTGCCGCCGGCGGTGTGGTATTGATCACTACTAAAAAAGGAAAGGCCGGTATCCCCACCATTCAATATGATTTCAGCCATTCCTTCCAGCAATCCCAGAAATATTACGACATCCTGGATACAAAGGACTACATGGAACAAAGCAATAAAATACTGAAAGAAAAATGGATGCTGGACAATAAAATTGCCCCTTATGGCAATGTAGACCCCGCAACCGTAACACCTTTTGTTCCCCGGTTTACAGAGCAGCAAATAGCAGCACAGCAACCCTATCCCAATGCCATTAACGAAATCCTGCGCAACGGGTTCACCCAGCAGCACAATATATCCATGTCGGGCACTGCAAATAAAACCCGGTATTTTGCTTCCGGCAATTACCTCAGCCAGCAAGGGGTACTGAAGCACTCCGACTATACCCGCTATTCCGGCAAGATCAGCCTGGACCAGGGCATCGGCGAAAAGATCAAAGTAGGCTTGAATGTGATCCTTACCGGGTCCAAAGCCAATAATGGCAGCGTGGGAACGGGTGTATATGAAAATTCGGGCATGATCGGGGCCGCGTTCTACTATCCGCCCGTAATGCCCTTCCAGGATTCCCTGGGCAATTACCTCATCAATCCGTATTACCAAAATACCCCCAACCCCCTGTCCTTCCTCACCATCACGGATTATACCAAGGCAAACAGGGTGCTTTCTTCGGGTTATGCCGAATGGACCATCATACCAGGATTAACTGCAAAAACAAGCCTGAGCTATGATCAAAGCTCCGCAAAAAGATATACCTACTTCCCAAAAACGTTCCTGTATGGTGCAAGAGCCGGAGGTGAGGCCGGTATTTATGAAAATAATTCCGCGTCCAAGCTGGCGGAATATACCCTGAGTTATGTAAAAGATCTTTCCGGAAACAGCCGTATCAACGCCGTAGCCGGTCACTCTTACCAGGTAACGGACTGGGACGGTTTTAATGCCGGTAACGACCATTTTGCTACCGATAATTTCCTGTTTTACGACCTTGGTTTCGGAACCGCTCCCCGGCCAACGGTGGGCTCTTACCGCAGTCCCACACAGGTATGGAAATCGTATTTTGCAAGGGCCATTTATGAATATGGCGGTAAATACATTTTTTCAGCTTCCGTACGGCACGACGGTGCTTCCCATTTTGCGGAAAATAAAAAATGGGGAACCTTCCCCGGTATATCCGCTGCCTGGATCCTCTCCGAAGAAAATTTCCTGAAGTCCGGCTCAGTAATCAATTTCCTGAAGCTGAGACTGGGCTACGGATCGGCAGGCAACCCCAATATCGGCGGCAGTGCCTTCACCTACTATAAAAACCAGGCGCCCTATGTATTTGGCGGGGTGAATTACCCGGGTGTGCTGATGACGCAGATGGCCAACCCCAACCTGACCTGGGAAACAAGGAACGAATTTAACGTTGGACTGGACTTCGGCGTGCTGCACAACCGCATCAGCGGCTCGCTGGATTATTTTAACCGGAAATTCATAAACCTCCTGAGTAAGGTAAGTCTTCCCACAGATTTTGTAGTACGCTCCGTTGCGGTAAATGCCGGCGCCACCCGCAGTACCGGCTGGGAAGCAAATCTGCAGACCAAGAACATCCTGAACCCCGATGGGTTTAACTGGAATACCACCATTAATTTTTCGCGCTATGTAAACAAATGGGTAGAGCGTTCGCCGGAAGCCCTGCGAACATTGGCAAAGTATATTGATCCCAAAGGAAATTTCAACGCCCAGTACGGATACCTGTCCGCAGGCATTTACGATCCTTCCAGAATGCAGGCACCGTCCTGGATGCCGGGCATATTGCCGGGAGAGATCATCATCAAAGATGTGAACGGCTATGATGCCAACAACAATCTTACCGGAAGTCCGGATGGCAAGTTGTCCTCCGCAGACCTGGTAGTGATCCACAACAACAATGATCCCACCGGCAACGGCCTTCCGGTGCCCGACTACAGCTTTGGCTTCAGCAATGAATTCCGGTATAAGAATTTCGACCTGTCTGTGTATATGTATGGCCTCATCCAGAAAAAATTCAACAGCGACTATTCCAATACGGCAGATGTGTATGCAAAACTGGGCGCCTTTGGCTGGAATGTATTGTCTATTGTAAAAGACCGCTGGGCCTACGACAATCCCAATGGCCGCTTTCCAACAGGACTTAATACGCCTTACGGAAGTTACGCCGGCAGCTCCGATTTCTGGGTAGAGGATGCCAGCTTCCTGCGCTGCAGAGACATTACCCTGGGCTACCGTTTGCCGGCAGGCCTGCTGCAAAAACAAACGGTTATTAAAAATGCCCGGTTGTATGTCAATCTTCAGAACCCCTTTATCCTTACCCGGTACAAAGGCATCGATCCGGAGTTACAGAATTTCTATGCATATCCCATGACCCGGTCATTTACCCTGGGTGCCAGCATCGGCTTTTAAAATACGTTGAAACAAAAAATTTACAGCAATGAAACGAAAGAATACATATATAAGCATATTGCTCACCTCCCTGGGGCTGATGACACTGTTGGCTTCCTGCGAAAAATCACTGGATGAAGTGAGCTACGATAAATTTTCGGGGTCGTCTTTCTACAAGACCGAGGAAGATGCAAAACTGGCCGTAACAGCGGTATACTCCAGCATGAACAGCGGAGGTTACAGTATCTGGGGTGTAGGTTATCCCGGCATTGTAGCCCAGTCCAGCGCCTCTACCGATGAAATGGTGGTATCCTGGGGCTGGCCGGGCTGGCCGCTGTTTAACCAGCTGAATCTTTCCGAAACCTTTCCCGGAGATGCCCTGTTCCAGTTTTATAATATCCTGATGCCCACCATTACCAACGCCACTATTAATATCGGGAAGATAGAGGCGATGAACATTGCCGACGGCAATCTTAAGAAAAGATATATCGGGGAACTGAAGGCGTTAAGAGCGCATTATTCACAGATCCTTTATAATTACTATGGACCGGTGCCCGTAAGACTGGATCCTGTGGAAGCCGCCAACCCGGATGCAAAACCCATCCCCCGGCCATCGCAGCAGGATATGGTTGCGCAAATAGAAAAGGATTATAAAGAAGCAGCCGACGCATTGCCGGCGGCATCGGAACAAGGCTCCGCAGACTATGGCCGCTTTACCAAAGACGCCTGCCTGATGGGACTGGTAAAACTGTATATGCATGAAAAAAAATGGCCGGAGGTCATCACCACCTGTCGCAGCATCCAGGGAATGGGGCACAGTCTGCAGGGCAATTATGCAGATATCTTTAGCTATGCCAACAATGGCAGCAAACAGGAGATCCTGCTGGCGGTGTCCTGCCGCCCCGATGCCAACAGCACCAATATCTGGCTGGCGCATGCCCTGCCCGGCAACTACGCAGACCCCAGCGGAAAAGAAGTAACCCAGTGGGGCGGATATAAAATGCCCTGGGCTACTTACGACAAATTCAATCCCAATGACAAGCGACTGGCCCGGCTGCTGGCAAAATGGCCTACCACCGGCGGTGCAACATTTGATGCCCGGGCCAATGGCTATATAGGCGCCATACCCATGAAATACGGTATCGACCCGAACGCTACGGGCGAAGGTCATGGCACCAACATTGTTGTTTGGCGTTATGCAGATGTGCTGCTATCCCTTGCAGAAGCCATCAATGAAACCTCCGGTCCTACCGCAGAAGCCTATAACCTCGTAAAAGAAGTACGGAACCGTGCCGGGCTTGGAGGATTGCCGGACGGGTTAGGCAAAGACCAGTTCCGGGACAAGCTTAAAGACGAGCGCCTCTTCGAATTCTGGTGCGAGGGCGGCATCCGCCGGGAAGACCTGATCCGTTGGGGAACCTATATCAAAAGAGCCACCGATGCCGGATCAACTTTTGCAAAACCGGAATTTGTGCTGTGGCCTATACCCCGCAAAGCCATCGATGAATCAAAAGGCGTCATCAAACAAAACCCCGGATATAATTAAGCACCATGAAAAGAATCTTATTTTTATTTACACTATTAACAACACTGGGGAGCTACGCACAGGCTCCCCGTGCTGTTTCCCCAAAACCCCGTCTCCTGGGCACCCGTAGCTGGATAAGGGTAAACTGGAACGCCGATAAAACGGCAAAGCAGTACCGGCTGTACTGGTCGCCCGGCAATGAACGGCCGCAACAGGCCGGCGCCATCCCTCAACCGGGTGTTGAGCATTATTATATACAGAACATAGTACCCGGAACCACGTATCACGTATGGCTGGAATGCATCAATGCGGCCGGCAGCAGCAGCATGGCCGAAGGCAGCGTCACCGCCAGCAAAACATGGGCGCAGGATCCCGAGGAACTAAAAGAACTCAAAACCAATCCCAGTTCAGCGGCCGTGCCGGCGGGGATGCAATTGTTCTGGCAGGACGAGTTTAATGATGACCTGCTGAACCTGAATAAGTGGAGCACGAATTATTTCTCCTCGCTCAACTATCTAAACAAAGAATCCAAAAAAGAAATGCTTTCCGGTCAACTGCCCCAGCCGGCGTACCGGCTGAATGGCGCCGGCATCGATCTGTTTGTAAACGATTCATTGCCCAAACGGCTGTATACCTCCAACGGCAACCAGAAGATCTCTTCTATACAAACCTACGACTGGCAAACAAACGAAAACCTGCTGGACAATAGCCGGGGCGGGTACTTTGAGGTAAAAGTGCGGCGGAGCAAATCCGGAAACCCCAAAGGCGTGAATACGGCATTCTGGTTCGACTCACCCGGCCCCGACCTGCGCTATTACTTGGAAGAGGGTTCGGTGGTAGACGGAATCAAAGGCATCCGCCCGCCCGGGCAGGTTTTTGAAATTGATGTTTTTGAACTGCTGAATGCACAGTTCGTATTGCATGGCCAGGTAGATAAAAACGGGAAATTCATCCATAACCTGGCCACCCATATTGCAAAGGGCTACCAGCACGAAAACAACTGGGTGACGCATGGCATGTTGTGGACCCCCACCGGCATCAAACACTATATCAACGGCGACCTGATCGGCGAATACACGGACAAACACAGGATCTATGCGCCCAATCATTTTATGAATGTATTTCTGGGCACCTATGGCTCCGGCGGCAATGTAAACATGGAAGTTGACTATATCCGCTATTATCAATGGCCCCTGTCCGGCGGCAACGAGCTGCCCAACCCGGGTTTTGAAGATGGCGGCAACCGGGCGCCCTGGGAAAGCGATGCGGCCATTGTTGCCGGCGCCGGCAGAAATAAAACGCATGGCCTGCAATTAAACCCCGGGCAAAAAGCAGTGCAATATGTTTACCTGGATAACAACCAGGCCTATACCCTGGAATACTGGTCGAAGGGCGGAAGCACCTTGAAAGCCACTGTAGAAAACGTAACCATGGTTACCGGTGATTGTGCCGTCGCCGCAGTGCAAACAGTACAAGGCAAGCAAAATTTTACACCAAACAGGCTCGCCTTCAAAACCGGTGCAGAACTGCTTGATCATAAAAAGACCATCCGCGTAGCCATTGAAAATACGGGGAACACGGCCGTTGTGCTGGATGATATCACCCTAAAAAAATAGAAGGCCGCCGCTTTAAAACAGGCCTGCTTCATCTTACAACAACACAATATGCAATCTTTCAAAAAGACCCGGCCGGTTTGGATGGCGGCCCTCTTCATATACCTGTTTGCAAATGCATCCGCGCAGATCGTTGATTTTGCAGCGCAGGGAATTGTACGCGTTACCCCCCGGGAAACAGACAGTGTGCTTACCAACCCCGGCATCGGGTTTACCACCTTCCAGCGGTTTAACGGCGATACGCTCAACAAGGGGCTTGAGTGGACGGAGGGAAAACCCATCGATTACCAGCGGTTCAACGGCAACCGCTCCAATAAAGATTATCCGTCCACCACCCTTGCCTACTTCCGGGTGTACTGGCGTTTCCTGGAGCCGGAAAAAGGAAAATTCAACTGGGCCATCATCGACCAGGCGCTTCAAACAGCGCACGAACGGCACCAGGCATTGATGCTGCGGGTAGCCCCTTACGGAGAAGGCAACCATAAGGGCAATGATGTGCCCGACTGGTACCGGGAGCTGGTGGGCAGCAGGAACGAATGGTTCACCGACTCGGCCGGCTGGCGGGTAGATCCGGAAGATGCCCGGTATGCACAATACTTCGGACGCATGATTGCAGCACTGGGAAAGCGCTACGACGGGCATCCGGACCTGGATGCGGTAGATCTTTCCATCGTTGGCTTCTGGGGTGAAGGAAGGGGCGCCGCCCTCCTTTCCCAAAACACGAGAACAGCCCTGGTAGATGCCTATACCGATCACTTTAAGCAAACGCCGCTGATCACCCTGCTGACCGATAAAAAAACACAGGAATACGCCCTTTCAAAAGCACCTGTAGGATGGCGGGCCGATTGCCTGGGGGATATGGGCGGGTTTGATAAGAACTGGTCACATATGTTTGACTATTACCCGGAGGGCATTATTAATTTTGGAATGCAGGATGCCTGGAAAAAAGCGCCCGTCAGCCTGGAAGTATGCTGGGTGATGCAGAAATGGAAAGACGAAGGCTGGGATATCAATTATATCATCGACCAGTCGTTAAAATGGCATGTATCCAGTTTTAATGCAAAATCCTCCGCCGTTCCAAAAGAATGGCAGCAGCCGGTAAACCGCTGGCTCAATAAAATGGGTTACCGGTTCGTGTTGCGGAAATTCACCTATCCCAAAGCAATAAAAAGGGGCGGAAAACTTTCCTTTACCTCCTGGTGGGAGAACAAGGGCGTTGCCCCCATTTACCGGAACGATTTTGTCTTCGCCATCCGGTTAAGGCAGGGGTCGCAAACCGTTGTGCGTACTACCGGCGCCGTTCTTACCAGCTGGCTGCCGGGAGATAACCTGTACGACAATGCCATTTTTCTTCCTTATGATCTGCCATCCGGAGCGTATACGCTTGAAATTGGCATCGTAAACCGCCAGACGCAGGTACCTGCCGTACAGCTGGCCATTGAAGGCAGGGCCCCCGATGGCTGGTACCCGATGGGCAGCATTCAGGTGCAATAGATCTGCTGGTGGAATATTGTCCTTCCGCTGACTGGTTTAAAACCTGTTACAGGGCAAATACCCCTCCCGGTGTGTACTTTTTCAGGATGGGTTACTGTTGTAATACTTTTTTTGTAATATTTTTTATTATTACAAAATCCTTATTACAGATTTGTAATATTTTTTTTGTAATAATTTTTCTTATTACAGCTTTCCTTATTACAAAAAAGCGGGCCTTTACAGCAGCGGTAAATGCAGCAGACCGCTACCGGCCCTTTATTTTACCTGTATCGACTGAAGGATATCCTTCGACATGGAAAGTCCCATTGAAGGCATTACCAGCGCGCTCATGATCATACCAATCACCACATAAACGGCAATCATTACCAGCAGGGACACAATAAAATAAGAAAGATGTTTATCCTCGGGGGTCTTTTTCATTTTTGGTAATCCCAGGTACAGCAGGTATAAGCCGTAGAGACTAAAGAGCGCGCCGATAAAGGCAAGCGCCGGAAATACATTCAGCAAACCACCCACCCATGCGGGCGTATAGGCGTAGGCCACCAATTGTACAGAACGGCCCATATTTTTTTCTGAAGCAAAACTGGGCGCCAGTGCATCAATGACAAATGCACTGATAAAAACGCCGAGAACACCCATGATCAGCGCATTTGCAGCCTGGTAGATACCCCAGTTCATCCCTTTGATCCTGAAAAAACCAGCATCCATACCAATAAACCCATAACCAATAAACGCAGCCACAGCGGCCAGGCCTGCCAGCGGCAATACGTAACCGGTAATTACTTTTGCATTATCGGGTTGCTCCCCGTCAATAATATCCCATTCTGCTTTGGGAGCAAGGATCATATTTTTTGCGCGGTTGATGACATTCATAATCAGATGTTTTTTAGTTTTTGAAATGGAGGGCTAAAGGTAGGCTTCCATGCTCAACAGGTTCATCGCCAAATCTGGCGATACCCGTCATGCAGCTGTAAAATCCACCCATCTCCGGTACCGGCATCGCGGAGGACTTAACCTGGTTTAAGTGCCGGCCGTTAATACAGTTGTAACTTTATACCAAAAGGAGTAAAATCAATATGAAAACAGAAATCCTGGGCATACACATCAATGAGCAGGCAGCAGGCTTACTGAAGGCGCAACCCAACAGTAACCTGGTTCAGGTGCATACCGCCGAAGAAGCGGTAGAGAAATTCCAGCTGATCGATTTTGACGTGGTTGTGGCCCCCGAAGCATACCTGGATAACAAGGAGGAAGCCATGCTTAAAAAGTTGCTTTCGCTAAAGGATCACGACAGCATGTGGATCACGTATGAAGCCGGCCGGGAAGCAGCGCTGGCCGCAGCGGTTTCCGGGTTCTTCAAAGAGCTGGAAACGGCTCCAAAACATTCTTTTTCCGTAACAGACAACGGACTCAAACCTAAATTGAACATTGAGATCTTATAAAACAAGGAGGAACATACAATGAAAAAAACGATCGGAAAAATCGTTCCCAAACCTGCACAGCCGCATATGGTAGGCGACGGGTTCCGGGTATATGGCTTTATCCCCGCAGCGGTTGACCGCAGAAACATGAGCCCCTTCCTGGTGCTGGATTTTAATCCCGAATACAACTTTGGCCCCTCAGAAATTCCCCGGGGCGTGGGCGCACACCCGCATAAAGGCTTTGAAACGGTAACCATTGCCTACAAGGGCAGCGTTCAGCATGCAGACAGCAGTGGCGGTGGTGGCGTCATTGGCGAAGGCGATGTACAATGGATGACCGCCGGTTCGGGCATCCTGCATAAGGAATTTCATGAAGAACAGTTTTCAAAAACCGGGGGGCCTTTTGAAATGGTACAGCTTTGGGTAAACCTTCCGGCACGCGATAAAAATGTAGCGCCCCATTACCAGGCCATCGGAAAAGACAGGATGGGGAAATATACGGTTCCCGGGGATGGGGGCATCGTAAACGTGATTGCCGGCAGCTTTAACGGTGTACAGGGGCCCGCCAGCACCTATACGCCCGTTCACCTTTCGGATATCAAACTGAAAGCGGGAGGCACGGTTACTACACAGTTTCCGGAAAATTTCAATACAGCCCTGCTGGTCATCAAAGGCAACATCACCGTAAACGGGCAGCAGGCTGCGGAGCACAGCTTCGTTCATTTTAAAAATGAAGGGGAAGAGATCACGATTGCGGCTGCTGAAGATGCAGTGGTGTTACTGCTGAGCGGGGAACCGATCCCCGAGCCCATTGCCGCCTACGGTCCGTTTGTTATGAACACCCAGGCAGAAATTTACGAAGCAATGGAGGCCTTCCAGGCAGGTAAGTTTGGTACGTTGGATTAATTTTAAAACCGGTGCGGCCGGATAACGGATCACGCCGGTTTTCATTTACTTTTATAAAAAACATGCAACATGTCAAATATTGGAATGATCATCGAAGAACGGGCCGCCGATATCGGCAATTTCCTCGTAGGCCGCCTGTTGCCTTTCCGGCAGAAGCGCATGGTGGGGCCCTTTATCTTTATTGATCATATGGGACCGGCCAACCTGAAGGATTACCAGAACCTGGATGTGCCGCCGCACCCGCATATCGGGCTTTCGACCCTTACCTATCTTTTTGAAGGTGCCATTATGCACCGCGACAGCCTGGGATCGGAGGTTGAAATTATGCCCGGCGCAGTAAACTGGATGACGGCCGGCAAAGGAGTGGTTCATTCTGAACGGACGCCCGACTACCTGCGTACAACCGATAAACAATTGCATGGGTTACAGATATGGGTGGCGCTGCCCAAGGCACTGGAACAAAGCGAGCCCTCTTTTACACATGTAGAAGCCGCAGCCATACCGGTGTGGCAGCAGGATGGAGCCGTAATCAAACTGATCTCCGGAACTGCATTTGGCAAAACCTCGCCCGTACCGGTGCACAGTCCCCAGTATTTTATAAAGATCCAAACACCTAAAGGCCAGGTATTGAATATCGGGAAGGATCTTTATGGAGAAAGCGGCCTCTACATCCTGGAAGGCAGTGTGATCAGCGATGGTAATACCTATGGTCCCAAACAGATCCTGATTGCCAAAGACAGCACGCTCTGTTCGTTTGAAACCACAGACAATACCACGGTTTTTATCTTTGGCGGCGAACCCTTTCCTGAAGAACGTTTTATTTACTGGAACTTTGTAAGCTCAGACAGGGAGGTGATCGAAAAAGCAAAGCAGGACTGGCTGGAGCAACGGTTTCCACCGGTGCCCGGAGAAACGGAATTTGTGCCGCTACCGGAACAATCCGGTAACCTGAAACAAAAATAACGGGCGCAGCTTGTAAAAGCAGCCGTCTAAAAAATACCGGTATTAACCGGTACCTTTTTTAAACCCACTCAATAATCATATAGTTATGAAACCTGAATATACAGCCATCCCGCTTGTAAAAAATGATGCAGAAAAGCAATACCAGCTCACCATCGACGGACATACGGCGTTTATCCAATTTAATGAAACCCCGCACCACATTACACTGGTACATACCGAAGTACCTCTTGAACTGGAGGGAAGGGGAGCCGGAACGGCGATCGTGGAAAAAACCCTGGAAGCCATTGAACAAAGCGGTAAAACACTGGTACCGCTCTGCCCTTTTGTATTTGCCTATATTAAACGGCACCCAGACTGGAAACGCATTGTGGATCCGGGATTCAAGGGGTTTGGGGAGTAAGCTGTCGGCAGTTAGCAAGCAGCATTTTAGCTTTTAGCAGTAGGCATTAGGCCTTCGGTGTAGCCCCGGTTTCTGGCGGTGGTATACAGTGCCGTAAAGACGCCAGAGACCTAACTGATAGCTGAAGACTGATAACTAAATGCTAAAGTACCAAATATCAAAAAGCAAGATTTAATGCCGGAACGTGCAGTATCATCTGAAGACTGATAACTGAAAACTGATAACTGATAACTAAAAACTGATTGCTGTCCCCATTGCCTAACTCGGCATCTTAAACTTACCCATACCCGGCATCATCCGGCCGAAGGCGCCCATCTTGTTCATGTTCTTCATCATGTCGCGCATTTGCTCAAATTGCTTCATAAATGCGTTCACTTCCGAAATATCCTTACCACTGCCCAGGGCAATACGTTTGCGGCGGCTGCCATTGATCAGATCCGGGTTGCTGCGTTCTTCAGGCGTCATGGAATCGATCATCGCCTCGATGCCTTTAAAACTTTCATCACTGATGTCCAGGTCCTTGATCTTGGCACCCACACCCGGTATCATTCCCAGCAGGTCCTTCATATTTCCCATCTTCTTGATCTGATCCAGCTGGGTCTTAAAATCGGCAAAATCGAATTTATTTTTCCGGATCTTACTCTCCAGTTTTTTTGCCTGTTCTTCATCAAACTGTTGCTGGGCGCGCTCTACCAGCGTGGTAATATCACCCATTCCCAGGATCCGCTGTGCCATCCGTTCCGGGTAAAACACATCCAGCGCATCCATTTTTTCGCCATTGCTCACAAATTTGATCGGCTTGTTTACCGTGTATTTGATCGACAATGCCGCACCACCTCTTGTATCACCATCCAGTTTGGTAAGCACCACGCCGCTAAAATCGAGGCGCTCGTTAAACGCTTTTGCCGTGTTTACGGCATCCTGCCCGGTCATGCTATCTACCACAAACAGGATCTCCTGCGGGTTGATCGCATTTTTAATATTGGACACCTCCGTCATCATGGCCTCATCAATCGCCAGGCGGCCGGCGGTATCGATGATCACCACATTCTTATTTTTCGACCGCGCCGTTGCAACGGCATTTTGGGCAATGGATACGGCATCTTTATTTTCCGGCTCGATATGTACCTCTACCCCGATCTGCTCACCCAGCACCCGCAACTGCTCCATCGCCGCCGGGCGATAAATATCTGCAGCCACCAGCAGGGGCGACAATCCTTTTTTGCTTTTTAGGAAATTAGCCAGTTTACCGCTGAAGGTGGTTTTACCGCTACCCTGCAAACCCGCGATCAAAATAACTGCCGGGCTTCCTTTTGCATTAAAAACCGCTTCTTCACCGCCCATCAGTTCGGTAAGCTCATCCTTCACGATCTTAACCATCAACTGGCCGGGGCTGATGGCATTCAACACCTTCTCACCCATGGCCTTATCCTTGATCTTGTCTGTAAACTCCTTGGCTATTTTATAGTTTACATCCGCATCTACCAGCGCACGGCGGATTTCTTTTACGGTAGCAGCAACGTTCAATTCTGTAATACGCGCCTGCCCTTTAAGATTTTTAAAGGCTGATTCTAATTTATCCTGTAGACTATTAAACATATTTTTACCAAAAATTATTCACTGAAAAATGCCTGCAAATATACTATTTTAAAAAGCAGCAACCACCAAAAACCGCCAGAAAGCATCGTTCCCGGGTGTTTAAGCTTAAAACAGGGTTTATTAAGGAAAAAAACGGATCCGGCCACGCAAACTCAAAAAAAATTTTGAAAGTATGATAATTTTTATATTATTGTAGCTAATTGAATTAATAAACACACCCCGAGCGATGAGTAAACAGCTATACACCCTGGAGTACCCTGTACGTTGTTCTCCAACAATTTTGTTTGAATTTTTGGCCACTTCCAATGGGTTAGGTGAGTGGTTTGCAGAAAATGTGGATGAGCGCAACGGGCGTTTTTATTTCGGCTGGAACGGTTCTTATGAAGAAGCAGAGGTGCTGGAGCAGGAAGAAGAGCGGCTGATCCGTTTTCACTGGGCCGGTTCTCCCAAAAATGAATATTTCGAATTCCGTATTGACAAATCAGAAATCACCAACCAAACTATTTTAGTGATTACAGACTTTGCCGAAAAACGAGACATTAAGGATCAAAGTCAGCTTTGGGATTACCAGGTTAAAGAATTGTTTCACCGCCTGGGTAATTAACCTTCGTGCGGCAGTTACCGCATTTAACAAAAACACCGCTCCTTTAAAACAGCAGCTCCAGAAATTTACGGAAGGACGTTTGCCAGATCTCCGGTGCCTGCTCCAGTTGTGTAATTGGGGCAAACGAGGCGATTTTGATAAAATCGGCCGACTGTAGCATACCGGGCTGCAATTGCAGGGTTGTTTCGCCCAAAGGCCGGTAACTATTCCCCTGCACATCGTGCGCCCACTCATCACCCTGATCACTTATATAAAGCGCTGCATCCCGGAATGATTCCTGTTGTGCCATCAGGCGGGGCGCAAACTGCGCTTTCCATTTTCCGGACAAATGCAACGTAGTGCTTACCTGCTTTCCCCACCAAAAGAGGCTCCGGATGGCAAAAATATGTTCCTGCCCAAAATTGCGCGGATAATCCAGGATCAGGTAAGGCAGGCCATTGTAGTTCTCTCCTTTTGAAATTTTTCCGGCATTTGCAAACAGGTCGGCCGGCAAACGGTGCATATGTTCTTTAACAAAATCCAGCTGCCATTGGTGCAATACCCCCAGCGAGCTTTTTATTTTATGTAAAACCGCATTCTTTGTTAAAATGATTTCAGGATCTGCAACAATGGCCCACTCCTCTGGAGAAAGGCTTAATTTTGTTTCTTCCATTATGTATACGTTATTTGCAAATTAAATGAATTGTGGTTGAAACGACAATAGACGGTGCATCCCGTAAATGATGACCTATTGAACCGGAACGAACAACCATAAACAGAAACCGGAAACAGTTGAAAAAGTTAGACAAACTGATTATAAAAGCGTTTATTGGTCCCTTTGTGGCCACTTTTTTTATTACCCTTTTTGTACTGGTAATGCAGTTTTTCTGGCTTTGGATCGACGACTTTGTAGGTAAGGGGCTGGATGCATTTACCATTTTGAAATTCATCTGGTATCAAAGTGCCGTGCTGATTCCTCTGGCCCTTCCCCTGGCGGTACTGCTTTCTTCGCTGATGACATTTGGAAACCTGGGAGAAAGCTTTGAGCTGGTTGCTATTAAATCGTCCGGCATTTCCCTGTTGCGCTTTATGCGGCCGCTGATGGCGGTAACGCTGGTGATCAGTTTCTGCGCTTTTCTTTTTGCCAACTACGTAATTCCGGTTGCACAACTGAAATCACGTACCATGCTGGCCGATATTGTACTGGCCAAACCGGCATTTGATATTAAAGAAGGGGTGTTTTACGACAAGCTGGACCGCTTTGCTATTAAAATCGGGAAAAAAGAAAAAGACGACAGCACCATCCGGGATCTGATCGTTTTTGAAAACAACTACGGTTCCCTGCAGGATAACTTTATCATTGCCAAAAACGGCACCATGAAGCCCTCCCCCGATAAGCGTTTCCTGGATATTGTTTTCAGGGACGGATGGCGTTACCAGGAGCGGGGCAACCGTACCGACTCGGCCACGGAATACATCCGCCTGGGTTTTAAAGAGTATAAAATGCAGCTGGACATCAGTGCGTTTAACTTTAAAGCCTCCAGCGACAGCAACAACCGGAATAACGAACGGGTATTGAGCATGCGGCAACTGGACAAGGCCCTGGACTCCATGACCAGGTATACCAGCATGGAGGTAGAACGTTATCAAAACAGCCTGGTAAATACATTCAGCCTGCTGCAGTATCGCGACAGTGTAACCAAGGGTGTTACCATTCCCGACTCGGTATTGAATTTCAAGAAAAATAAAGACGCCTTTTTAGGCCTGGATTCCATTACCGGAAAAGCAAAAGCCAGCCTCCTGCCGTCTCCTGCAAAGGCAGATACTGCATCAAAGAAAAAAGAAACAGTAAAAACGCCGGCAGTCAGGAAGCGGCGGAAAACGAAAGAGTCGAAATACAAAGCAAAAGCGCCAAAATACAAGCGGCTGCATTTTGCCATCGACACCCTTAAAATAGCAGATACATCGCAAAAAACGGCGCATATAAAAACAGATACGGCGCAAAAAGCCATAGCTGCTAAAGCCGATACACTGAAAAAAGCCACCGGCGACAGCGGAACCGCCAAAAAGGATACGGCTAAAAAGGCCATTAAACCACAGAAAAAAATGGCCAATGTCTTTACGGCCTTTTTGCCCGACAGCGCATTGTCGAATATAACAGAACGGGCCAACGGCACCATTACGGTGGTAAAAGACAATGCCAATATGAACCTGAACAGCATTCAGGAACAGGAAAAGAATATCCGCCGCTATAAGATCGAATGGCATAAAAAGATTGTGCTGGCCCTTGCCTGTTTCCTGATGTTTATGATCGGAGCACCACTGGGATCCATCATCCGTAAGGGCGGATTAGGTACACCGATGATTTTTGCCATTGCTTTTTTCCTGGTCTTTTATTTTTCATCCAATACCGGGGAAAAAATGGCCAAGGAAGGAAGTGTTACACCATTCTCCGGAATGTGGCTGTCTACCTTTATACTAACCCCGATCGGCGCATTCCTTACCTATAAGGCCATGCACGATTCCAATTTATTCAATAAAGAGTTTTATCACCGTTTGAAACGCAAGGTACAGGGATATATCCGCGCCCGGAAAAACCGTGGCAACGCAAACCGGAAAACGGCATAATCGGATCATAATGACAACGCAAGGCTCCCGGCAGAACCTGAAGATCCAGAAATGGGTGGCGGCAGTATCATTACTGTTGCTCATCGTAAAATCGATCGCCTACTTTTCTACCCATTCCGTGGCCGTCCTTACAGATGCCCTAGAAAGCATTGCCAATGTAGCGGCAGGCTTTATCGGGCTTTACAGTCTTTACCTGGCAGCACAGCCCCGGGATGAAAACCATCCCTATGGCCACGGGAAAGCTGAATTCTTATCCGCCGCGGTGGAGGGCACGCTTATTGGCATTGCCGGGCTGGTAGTGCTGTACAAAGCCATCGACCAGCTGATACACCCGCAGCTGTTGAGCAAACTGGACCTGGGAATCATCCTGGTGGCCGCCACTGCTGTGGTCAATTATGCGCTGGGCAGTATCTGCATCGCCACCGGCAAAAAAAATCATTCCATTGCGCTGGAAGTCAGCGGCCGGCATCTTCAAACAGACACCTATTCCACCATTGCGGTTATTATCGGGCTAACCCTTGTGTTTTTTACAAAGATCTTCTGGCTGGATTCGGTGGTAGCCATCCTGCTTACAATACTGTTGCTACGCACTTCGTACACCATCCTCCGGCGTTCCATTGCCGGTATTATGGATGAAGCCGATCAGCAGCTACTGCGCCAGATGATTGCCCATATTGATAAAAACCGGCTTGAAAACTGGGTAGACCTGCACAACTTCCGGGTGATTAAATACGGTAGCGTATTGCATATCGACTGTCACTTAACTGTTCCCTGGTACCTGAATGTTGCAGAAGCGCATCACGAAATTGACCAGCTGGCCGCTCTCATCCGGAACGAATACGGAGAATCTATAGAATTCTTCGTACACTCAGACGGATGCAAGCCTTTTCAGTGCCCGCTTTGCCGGAAACAAGATTGCCCGGTTCGGAAAGCCCCGTTTGAAAAAACGATCCCCTGGACGCTGAATAACGTGCTTCAAAACCAGCGGCACCAGTTAAAAGCAAATGGCTGAACGGGGTGTGCAGAACAAAGCAGGTCGGAGTTTGCAAAGCAGTCAGCTTTCCGCTGGAAACATATTTGCCAAACGCCTTCATTGATCCCCGCAGGCGCAGGAAAAAAGACCTGCCGGAGTCAAAAATAAATACGGCAACAAGCATTGAACCCGGCAGCTTTTCAACCATTTGTTCCTTAACTTTATAACCGAACATTTGTTATTTATATATGCTCACAAAAAAATCGCAATATGCCTTTAAGGCACTGGGTTACCTGGCTGATAAACAGAAGGATGGCCCCGTGCTCATTTCCGAGATTTCAAAAAAGAAGCGGATCCCGTTAAAATTCCTGGAGAATATCCTGCTGGAGCTTCGTAAAGCCGGCATCCTGGAAAGCAAAAAGGGAAAAGGCGGTGGTTATTTCTTTAAAAAAGATCCGGCTGATGTAAAAATGGCCACGGTGATCCGGCTCATCGACGGCCCGATTTCCATGCTGCCCTGTGTGAGCCTGTACTTTTATGAGCGCTGTAAAAACTGTGATGAAAAACACTGCGGGCTGCACGATGTTATGCGACAGGTGCGGGATGTAACACTTGAAGTGTTGGAAAGCCGTACCCTGGCCGACCTCAAAGACTGATGCCTTAAGCAGATTGCCGGAAGCCTGCAATAAACAACGCCGGATCCCCAAACTGCCCCTCCGCAAACCCCGGCATGCATGGAGGGTTTTAACTAGATGTAGTTTTGGTGTTATTTATCCGAAGGAGCCTGTTTTACGGGAACCAGACGCGGCCAGCGCCAATACCGCTTCTTGCGTTAAACAACCAACCGGACGGTGCGAGTCAGGCCCCCTCCCCGGAATGCGAACCATGACCTCCTTCGTCTTGCAGCCAGCCTGTTCTGCCGGAATTTTATGGCACCCCGGTGATCCCAGCAGGGCTTCCCTGTATGGTCACAAAACCCATAACCTGTAGTTATCACCCATTCGATTTACTTATTTCACCATTTTTTTACACTTTCATTCAAATATTTTGTTGTACCTTGCAAACCACCCTATTAGTCTACTCGATTAGTAGGTTTATAAAAGAGCTATTTTGTCACTAAAAACTGTTTAAAATTATGTCATTAAGATTAGGAGATACTGCCCCGGATTTTACCGCGCAGTCTACTGAAGGAGAAATTCATTTTCATGAGTACCTGGGTGATTCCTGGGGTGTTTTGTTTTCGCATCCGGCAGATTACACGCCCGTTTGCACAACCGAGCTGGGAAAAACAGCATTGCTGAAAGGTGAATTTGAGAAACGTGGTGTAAAAGCACTGGCAGTAAGCGTTGATCCGCTGGATTCGCACCTGGGCTGGAAAAATGACATCAATGAAACACAAAACTGTTCCGTTGATTTCCCGATCCTGGCAGATCCCGATAAAAATATCGCCACCCTTTATGATATGATCCATCCCAATGCATCTGAAAAGGCAACCGTACGTTCCCTCTTCATCATCGGGCCCGATAAAAAGGTGAAACTGATCATCACTTACCCGGCTTCAACCGGTCGTAACTTCCAGGAAGTACTGCGGGTGATCGATTCCCTGCAACTGACGGCCAACCACAGCGTGGCTACTCCGGCAGACTGGAAACACGGTGAAGATGTGATCGTAGTTCCTTCCATCAGCACTGCAGATGCCATCCAGAAATTTCCCAAAGGTGTAAAAGAGGTAAAACCTTACCTGCGGTATACACCACAACCGAATATTTAATTTTTAGTTTACCGTTTATGGTTTATAGTTCATTCCGGCTATAAACCATAAACGATAGACCATAAACAATAAACGTGTTTACAGAAGAACAGATACAGGAAATAGAGAACGCCTCAACGGCGGATGCGTTAAAACTGGTAACGGCCCAGTTCCCCGGCGAAACTGTTTTTTCCACCTCGCTGGGACAGGAAGACCAGGTATTAACGGAAATGATCGCAACCGCAAAACTTCCGGTGCGGATCTTTACGCTGGATACCGGGCGCCTTTTTTACGAACATTACGATTTGTTGGAAAAAACCAATGCCCGTTATAAAATAAATATAGACGTTTATTTTCCCGAAGCTCCGGATGTGGAAGCCTACGTGAAAGCAAACGGGGTGAATGGATTCTACGAATCGGTTGAAAACCGGAAAGCCTGTTGTTTCATACGGAAAGTAAAGCCCCTCAATCGTGCACTGGCGGGTGCAAAAGTATGGATCACCGGGCTCAGAAGCGAACAATCGGATAACCGGAAAGATATGAAGATGATCGAATGGGATGCCGACCGTGGTCTTTACAAATTCAATCCGCTGATCCATTGGAGCTACGACGAAATGATGGATTACATCCGGCAAAAGAACGTACCCTATAACCCGCTGCACGATAAAGGATTTATCAGTATCGGCTGCGCCCCCTGTACCCGGGCTATTGAGCCCGGTGAGGATCCCAGGGCCGGCAGATGGTGGTGGGAGGTTTCGCACAAAGAGTGCGGACTTCATGTACACCAATAACGGGATTCCTATAAACGCCAACCTTGAGAAAACCATTTTGATTGTTAAAAAAATCCGCAAAGCGGATCTGTATAAAAAGAACGTATGGGTGAGTACACATTAGATTACCTCGAGCAGCTTGAGGCTGAAAGTATTTATATTTTCAGGGAGGTTGCTGCACAATTTGAAAAACCGGCCCTGCTTTTCAGCGGCGGTAAAGATTCTATAACGCTGGTACAACTGGCAAAAAAAGCATTTGCGCCCGGAAAGATCCCCTTTCCGCTGGTACATATCGATACCGGCCACAACTTTCCGGAGGCGCTCGCCTATCGCGATGCCCTGGCAAAAGAGGTAGGTGCAGAGCTGATTGTACGCAAAGTAGAAGACACTATTAAACAAAAACACCTTACAGAACCCAAGGGTAAATTTGCCAGCCGCAACTGGCTGCAGATCCACACCCTGCTGGATACCATTGAAGAATTTAAGTTCGATGCCTGTATCGGAGGCGCCCGCCGTGATGAGGAAAAGGCCCGCGCAAAAGAGCGCATCTTTTCTGTAAGAGACGAGTTTGGTCAATGGGAGCCCAAACTGCAGCGCCCGGAATTATGGAATATTTACAACGGCCGGATCCATAAAGGCGAAAACGTACGGGTGTTCCCCATCAGTAACTGGACGGAGCTGGATGTATGGAACTACATTAAAAAAGAAGAAATTCCCCTGCCCTCCATCTACTTTGCGCATGAACGCGAGGTACTGGAACATGAAGGACAGCTCATCGCCGTTTCCGACTACATTACCATTGATGAAACCGACGTTATCTCCACCAAAAGAGTACGGTACCGCACTGTGGGCGATATGACCTGCACTGCAGCTGTGGAATCCAGCGCCACAACACTGGATGAAGTGGTGAATGAGATCATGGCCACCCGTATTTCCGAAAGAGGCGAAACCCGGATCGACGATAAAGTAACCGAAGCCGCAATGGAAGACCGGAAAAAAGGCGGGTACTTTTAGTTGACAGGTTTATAAGTTGATAGGTTCACAGGGCACGCTGATATTAATTTATAAACTTATCAACATGTTAACTTAAAAAACCAACCATGGCTTATCAAAGTTTTGAAGATCTGGAAGTATGGAAAAAAGCCAGGGCATTAAAGAAAGAAATTTTAGTTCTTGTTAAGAATTTTCCTGAAGAAGAAAAATATCGCCTGATCGATCAATTAAAGCGAAGTTCGAGATCAATAGGTACACAGATATCGGAGGGGCATGGCAGGCAAACGTATCCCGACAGAATCAGATTTTGCGTGGTAGCCAGGGGATCATTAAGTGAAACACTAAATCATCTGATTGATGCTTTAGATGAGGAATTTATTACAGAAAGTGAATTAGAAAAATATAGAAACAAAATCACAGAAGTTGAAAAGTTACTAAATGGGTATATCGCTTACCTGGAACGGAAGGCCAAAGAGAAGTGAAGGGTGATTGACTGGTTAACAAGTTCACAAGGCAGACCCCCCTTTTCAACCTTTCAACTTATCAACTTTTTAAACACAAGAAACATATCAACGAAACATGGATATACTAAGATTCATAACTGCCGGTAGTGTAGACGACGGCAAAAGCACATTGATCGGCCGGCTGTTGTATGATAGCAAAAGCATCCTGGTAGATCAGCTGGAAGCGCTGGAAAAACAATCAAAAAACAAAAATGCCGATGGCATTGACCTGGCATTACTCACCGATGGTTTAAGAGCCGAAAGGGAGCAAGGGATCACCATTGACGTAGCCTATCGCTATTTCTCCACTCCAAAACGGAAATTCATCATTGCCGATGCACCGGGTCATGTGCAATATACCCGCAACATGATCACCGGCGCGTCCAACTCCAGCCTGATCATCATCCTGATTGACGCACGTGCCGGTGTGATTGAGCAAACCCGCCGTCACTCCATCATCGCATCCCTGTTGAAGATGCCACATGTGGTGGTAGCCATCAATAAAATGGACCTGGTCGATTTTTCGGAAGAACGGTTCAACGAAATCAAAGCCGATTATGAAAAAGTAGCGGCACAACTGAATCTCGCAAACGTTACCTATGTTCCGATTTCGGCGCTCCTGGGCGATAATATCGTAGACCATTCCGAAACCATGTCCTGGTATACCGGCCCTTCATTGCTGGAATTCCTGGAAGCCGTTGAAGTGGCTTCGGATATCAACCACACCGACCCTCGTTTCCAGGTTCAGTATGTGATACGGCCGCAAACGGCCGAACTGCATGACTACCGTGGTTATGCCGGGCAAATCATCAGCGGCGTATACAAGGTAGGCGACAAAATAAAGATCCTTCCCGCAGGGATCGATACTACTATTACAAAGATTGAAGTAGGTGGTAAAGAAGTGAACGAGGCGTTTGCTCCCCAGGCTGCGGTACTGCATATCGCAGATGATATTGATATCAGCCGCGGCGATACCTTTGCCCGTGCCGATAATTTGCCAAAGGTGGGCAACGAGATCGAAGTGGTACTTTGCTGGCTCGATAACAAACCCCTGATACAGGGCAATAAATATTTTCTTCAGCACAAAGGACGGTTACTTAAAACCATTGTAAGGGAAGTAGCTTACAAACTCGACGTAAATACCCTGGAACGCATCCCGGCCGAAGATGGTGTAAAACTCAACGAAGTAGTACACGCAACCATCAAAACCGCGGCGCCGTTGGTATACGACGATTTTGCAACATTGAGCGACTACGGCAATGCCATCCTGGTAGATGAAACCAGCAACAGCACCGTAGCAGCCGTTCTATTAAATTAATTCAAACGATGCCCGGTATACCGGCGCATCGTTGCAACCATTAAGTCTACTTTTTGAGTAGAATAAAAAACAGCAGATGCTTCTTCAACATACATCACCCGTAAAAAAGCAGTTGCCCAAGGGTACCGGTAAGGTGATCCTTGCCGGCGCAGGACCCGGAGATCCGGACCTGATCACTGTAAAAGCAGCCGATGCATTGCGGAAAGCAGACGTGGTGCTTGCCGACCGACTGGTAAGCGATGTAATCCTGCACCGTTATGTGGCCCCTGCCGCTGAGATTGTGTATGTGGGAAAAGAGTGCAGCAAAAAGCGCTCGGTACCGCAACGCACCATTAATGAATTGCTGGTGCATTATGCCTTACAGGGAAAACTGGTGGTGCGGCTCAAGGGCGGCGATGCGTCCATCTTTTCCAATATCCTGGACGAGCTGCAAACCCTTACACAACATGCCATTTCCTACGAGATCATCCCGGGGGTAACCGCAGCACTGGGAGCAGCAGCCTATTCGGGAATGCCGCTTACGGCCCGGGGCTATGCCACTGCAGTGCGGTTCCTTACTTATTATAAATCGGACGTGGTTACGGATGCCTACTGGCAGGAGCTGGCCGCTACAGACGATACCCTGGTATTTTATATGTCGTCCGGCACCCTGGACCAGGTGGTGCAAAAGTTAACGCAGTTTGGCATCGCCGGGGAAAAACAGCTGGCCGTTATTGAACAGGCCACTACCTGTTTTCAGCAGGTACATACCTGCAGCCTTTACGATTACGCCACCGCGCTGAAAGGCACGGCACTAGCCTCTCCCAGCCTGGTGGTAGTGGGTAAGGTAGTAGCGCTGCACCAGCAGTTCCGGTGGCTGGAAAACAGCAACAGCCGGCAACTATACTTCAACCCGGTTACTGAAGAAATGATCAATGTTCATCAACAAAATAATTTAAAACATGCTATCTGACGCAAAATTAGGAGCCATCAAAAGTCTCACCCCTACACTTTCGCGGGACGAACTGCTTTGGGCAAGCGGCTATTTTGCCGGTCTTGCGCAGGGTATCGCCGGCGGACAGGAGACTACCGTTGCCGCCCAGGCCGCAGTAAAAAAAATATCACTGGTATACGGAACAGAAACAGGAAATGCAAAGAAGCTGGCCACACAACTGGCCGGTATCGCTAAAAAGAAAGGCATTACGGTGAAACTTACCGGGCTGGATCAATACCGTTTCACAGACTTGCCTAAAGAAGAGTACTTCTTTGTGGTGATCAGTACACAGGGTGAGGGTGAACCGCCCCTGCTGGCTAAAAAATTCTATGATCATATTCATGAAAACCAGCTCAACCTCGGCAAGCTCAAATTTGGAGTACTGGCGCTGGGCGACAGTTCTTACCCCGAGTTTTGCAAAACAGGCGAAGATGTAGATGCCCGCCTGGAAGCCCTGGGCGCGCACCGTGTACTGCCGTTGAAGAAGTGTGATGTTGAATACGAGGAAGACGCCCTGCACTGGCTGGATAATGTAGCCGCGGCCCTGCAGTCAACCACAACTGCGCCCGCCGCCGCACCTGCCGCCACACCCAAGTCTGTTGGAAAAAAATATTACATGGGTAAGGTGATCACCAATATCAATCTCAATGACCGGGGCTCTAACAAGCAAACCTTTCACATTGAGATCACCACGGATGAGCCCATCGACTACCTGCCGGGCGATGCGCTGGGCATCGTGCCTTCCAATAAACAAAGCATGATCAACAAGATCATCGGCATTACCGGCATCGATCCGGAAAAAGAGATCCAGACAGAGAAGGTAACGGCACCCGTACGGGACCTGCTGAGTCAGCACCTGAATATCTGCTACCTGCTCAAATCGACCGTTAAGAAATTTGCGGAGCTCACCAACCAGCAGATTCCAGACACCAGGATGAGTCTTTACGACCTGCTGCGCATTTACCCCGTAAAAGACGCCGCACAGTTTGAAGAAGTGATCAAGATCCTCACAGCACAATCGCCGCGCCTTTATTCCATCTCTTCCGCTCCAAATGCACACGGAGAGAACGAGATCCATATCACCGTGTCTAAAAACCAGTTCACCGTAGAAGACGAAGAACGTTATGGTGTTTGCAGTGAATTCCTTTCGGACCTGGATGAAGGGCACGAAATTGAATTTTATATCCAAAAAGCAAAACACTTTAAACTGCCGGAAGAAACCAGCGATATCATCATGATCGGTCCTGGTACCGGTGTGGCTCCCTTCCGTTCTTTTCTTGCAGAACGCGACGCCACAGGCGCCAGCGGCCGGAACTGGCTGTTTTTTGGCGAACAACATTTTGTAACCGACTTTTTATATCAGACGGAAATTCAAAACTACCTGGAAACAGGTGTATTGAACAACCTGGACCTTGCCTTTTCAAGAGATACGGATCAGAAGATCTATGTGCAGCACCGGGTAAAAGAAAAAGGAACAGAGCTCCTGGAATGGCTGAACAACGGCGCACACCTGTACATATGCGGGGCAAAAGATCCCATGTGTAAGGATGTGGAAGATACTTTTGTAGCGTTGCTCCAGGAAAAAGGAAAATCAGCAGAAGAAGCCCGGAATTACCTCGCTCAACTGGAAGAAGAAGGCAGGTATTCAAAGGATGTATATTAATCAACAGCAAATGGATCAGGGTTCGTAACTGAACCTGAAACTTCAAACATGAAACTTGAAACGACAATATGAGCGAGAAAAATAATTTATCAGGAACGGAGAAGATCAAAGTTGCCAGCCAGGGCCTGCGCGGAACGCTAAAGGAAAGCCTCAGGGACGCGCATACCGGTGCCATACGGGAAGATGACCAGGCATTGGTAAAATTCCACGGGATGTATATGCAGGACGACCGCGATCGCCGCGAGGAACGGAGCCGCAAAAAACTGGAGCCGCTGTTTTCGTTCATGATCCGCCTGCGGCTGCCTGGTGGGTTTCTGACTGCGGATCAGTGGATCGGGCTGCATCATGTGGCAGGAAAATATTCCACCGGTACAATAAAAATCACCACAAGACAAACCATTCAGCTGCACGGTATTTTAAAGTCGCACACCAAACCAACGATCAGCGCGTTTAATACCATGCACCTGGATTCCATAGCAGCCTGCGGCGATGTAAACCGGAACGTGACCTGTGCGTCCCATCCGAAAGAGTCGCCCCTGCACGAGGAGATCTACCAGTTTGCCCGCGAAATCAGCGCTTATCACCTTCCCAAAACAAGGGGTTATTACGAAGTGTGGATGGATGCTGAGAAGTTGGTGGAAACCACGGAGGAAGATCCGTTGTACCAGGACCGTTACCTGCCCCGGAAGTTTAAGATCGGCATCGCCATTCCTCCCAATAATGATGTGGATGTATTCATCAACGACCTGGGCCTGATTGCCATCATTGAAGACGGCGTATTAAAGGGATACAATTTTGCCGCCGGCGGTGGTTTGGGCTCCACACATGGAAACGCAAATACCTATGCCCGCCTGGGAAGCATGCTGGGTTATTTGCCCAAAGAACAGGCAATGAAAGCCATTTACGAAGTCATTACCGTGCAGCGCGATTTCGGAAACCGCGGCGACCGGAAACAGGCCCGTTTGAAATATACCATCGATAAAATGGGCGTGGATGCCTACCGTGCAGAAGTGGAAAAACGCTGTGGCTTCTCCTTTGAGCCCGCACGCCCCTACACCTTTACCAGTCGTAAAGATGCTTACGGATGGTCGCAAAACCACGAAGGGAAATGGTATTACACTTTGTTTGTTGAAAATGGCCGGGTAGTAGATGAGAACAATTATCCCCTAAAAACCGGTTTATTAAAAATAGCGGAAACAGGAAAAGCGAACTTCCGGTTTACCTGCAATCAGAACCTCATCCTGAGTGATATTGCAGACGCAGACAAAGCGGTTATCCACCAGCTGCTGGAAGAGCACCAGATCATCAAAAGTACAGACGGTGCCAGCCCCATGCGGCGGAACTCCATGGCCTGTGTGGCGCTGAATACCTGTGCGCTGGCAATGGCAGAAGCGCAGCGCTACCTGCCCTCCCTCATCAGCAAAATAGAACCGCTGCTGCAGAAGCACCAGTTGGCAGACGAAGATATTATTGTACGCATGACCGGTTGTCCCAACGGCTGCGGGCGCTCTCCCAATGCGGAAATCGGGTTTGTGGGCACTTCACTGGGAAAATACAACCTTCATATCGGAGGCGACCGCCTGGGTGAACGCCTGAACACAAAATATAAGGACAGTTTGGACGAAGCCGCAATTTTGGAAACGCTCGATGGCCTGTTTGATGTATATGTAAAAGAACGGAATGCCGGCGAAACCTTTGGCGATTTCTCCCAGCGCAAATGGATCGATGCCCAATAAACCAGTTCGGTTTTAAAAATCGAACCGGTCTGCCCATCTTAAAAAGAAAACAATGAACGAGAAAGACTTTTTAAGCCTTTTACAAAGGCACAATAAAAAACATACCGGCAATCTTCCGGACAAAGTACTGAGCCACCAGTTTGTAGACGATATTTTCGGGTTCTTATTTGTTCCTCAAACAGGCGTGAACCAGAAAGAAAGCGACCTGGAGAAAGGCTGGTATTCACTCAAAAGCCATCTTACCACGTTGATTTATGATGTAGTAAGCGATGGAGCGCAGGCGCAGGCCCTTTCCGATGCCTTTTTTACGGCCTTACCCGGCCTTTATGAAACGCTGCAAAAAGATGCTTCCTTTTTTGTGGCCAATGATCCGGCCGCATTGAATAAGGAAGAAGTGCTGCATGCCTATCCCGGGTTTTATGCCATTGCCGTATACCGTATTTCCAATGCATTGTGGAAACTGGGCATCCGGGTACTACCCCGCATTTTTACCGAATATGCGCACAGCAAAACCGGTATCGACATTCATCCCGGCGCCACCATCGGAGCTTCCTTCTTTATCGATCACGGCACCGGTGTCGTTATCGGGGAAACAGCCGTTATCGGAGAAAAGGTAAAGATCTACCAGGGGGTAACCATCGGTGCCCTGAACTCGGCCAAGGTTAAAAAAGATCAAAAACGACATCCAACCGTTGAAGATAATGTTATCCTGTATTCGGGCGCAACCATTCTCGGCGGTGATACCGTAATCGGTAAAGACAGCGTGATCGGTGGCAACGCCTGGATCACGTTTAGTGTACCCCCCTCTTCATTGGTGTATCATAAAAGTGAAGTGGTAGAAAAAGAACATTTCTCCCATCAAAATTCGGTGAAGGCCATCCTGAAAAAAAAGTAACTGCATGAAGGAACAGCAAGCGGCCCATCCAAACACAGCAGCGGAAACATCCAATACCCTTTTCCCGGTTTTTTTAAAACTGGAGGCACTGCAACTGCTGATCATTGGCGGTGGAAAAGTGGCACTGGAAAAGCTGGGAGCCGTATTGGCCAATTCCCCGGCCACCCATATACACCTGGTGGCCACCGTAATTGCGCCGGAGGTAAAAGCACTGACGGAAACCCATCCGGGTCTGCGGCTTAGTGAGCGGCCGTATACCATCGAAGACATCCGGGAGTGCAGCCTGGTCATTGCCGCCGTAAATGATCTTGAAACAGCCGTTCAGATAAAAGCCGATGCCGCAAAAGAAGAAAAGCTGGTAAACATTGCAGATAAACCGGCCCTTTGCGATTTTTATTTAGGTTCCGTGGTAAAAAAAGGGCATCTGAAAATTGCCATTTCCACAAACGGTAAATCGCCCACCATCGCCAAACGCCTGCGGGAAACCTTTACGGCAGCCATACCCGATGAAATGAATGACCTGCTCGACAACATGCAACAGATACGCGACCAGCTTTCCGGAAACCTCGACCATAAGGTGAAAGTACTTAATAACATTACAAAGGATCTTGCAGTAAACGGTGTAAACAGCGATGCTGCTTTTAATGTAGATAATCCGCCGGAAAGTGAGGTGGTAGACAGCTCTGCACTGGTTGCCAATGCCACCCGGCGCAGCACACCTTACCTGATCGGTATCGGTTTGTTCCTGGTACTGGCCCTGGCGATTTATACCATTTATATTTTTGGCATCAGCGATTCCATTCTCCATTTTTTAAACAAGGATCATCATATGTTTTACTGGATGCTCCTGGTAGGTTTCCTGGCCGAGATCGTAGCGGGGTCTATGGGTATGGGTTACGGAGTGATCTGCACCACCATCCTTTTGATGCTCAATGTGGCGCCCCCGATTGTGAGCGCCAGCATTCACTCCGCAGAATCCTTTACCACGGCAGCCGGCAGTATCAGTCATTACAAGCTGGGCAATGTAAATAAGAAGCTTACAAAGGCGCTGGCCATACCTGCGGTGATCGGTGCCGTCATCGGGGCGCTGGCCTTATCTTACCTCGGTGAAAAAGATGCCAAGCTCATGAAACCCTTTATTGCCGCTTATACCCTGTACCTGGGTGTGCGGATCCTGATGAATACATTCAACCGGAAAAAAGGACAACCCGCCGTTAAAAAAGCAAAGCAGAAAAAAACAAATATCACTGCTTTAGGATTGGCCGGAGGTTTTATTGACTCTTTTGGCGGCGGCGGCTGGGGCCCGCTGGTAACCGGCACCTTTATCAAAAACGGCCGCACACCGCGTTATGTAGTGGGCAGTTCCACCGTAGCCAAATGCATCCTTACCATTACCAGTGCCATTACCTTTGTGTTTACCCTCGGCATCCAGCACTGGAACATTGTGGCCGGCCTGCTCATCGGCGGCATCATCACCGCGCCATTCTCGGCCATGCTTACTGCCAAACTTCCCGCTAAAAAGATGTTTGCCATTGTAGGGGTGCTGGTTATTATCATGAGTCTGATCACCATTTACCGGGCGGTGTTTTTGTAGGCGTTTAGTGCTATCTACGAGTGTCCGCGCTTAGGGGTTTTGCAATGAAGAGCATTACTCATCAATGCCAATCGTCATACCCGCAGACATAGCCCTTTCACCGTTGCCGAATACATTGATACATTCAATTGAAATCACATCGCCGGCTTTCAGCTTACTGATCATTTTTGCATTTCTTTTTGTAACCCGGTTTCCTAAAATGGTCTTTCTAAAAAAAGTTCCGCCACTATCGGAAATGAATATTCTGAATGCTGTTACTTTATATGCGGGGTCCGATATATTGATCTCAAACCCGCTCCTTAAACTATCCGCTTTAAAAATACAATAAGAACAAGGCTGAAAACGATTGATCCTTGGGTCCGCCTTTATATCTCCTCCCCTGCAATAGATTTCCGTATGCTTGCCTGAAGTTGCGCATTAACAAAAAAACAATAGCAGTATACAAAATGCGATATATTGTCTCATACTAAATCACGTTATAGTCCTGTCAGCACCCTAAAGAATGGATCAAATTACATAGCCATATTACTTTATTTAAATAAACTGTTTCCATTCCCCTCGATGTTAATTTCCAATTGTCCAAAAAGCATTTGCTGCACTGGTATTAGTTATTGAGCTCCTGCACATTATCCTGAGAAATCATGTGTTCAAATGTTTTTTCTTCAATTATATTAATTTTTCTATCAGCCGCTTCTCTCTTTCCTCCAAAAGAAATAACAGCATAACTAAAAACAGAGTCCTGCTCTTTTAAATAGTTAATGTACTTCACATAAATGGTAGTGTTATTATAGTAAATCCTACAACAGTTGTTTAGCAACACTTCATACGAATGATTATTGATCCGGCGAGCAAGCTGCAGTCCTATGCTCATATCGCTCCTGTTATAAACCAAGCAGTAATTGCTATTAGGAATTACCTTTTCTTTAAGGTAATTACGCTCTAGAAGTCCGCAGGAATAAACAAAAATTATGAGAATTGCTATTCGTCCGACAAAGCAATAGCCAAGCTTGAAATTCTTTTTCATCTTGTAAATAGTTAAGGACATAATGATCAATTTTCCTATCAGCATCTGGTCATTCCCAAAGGCCAAAGGAAAGCCTTTTCTTCAGTAAAACTCCCTGTGCACTATCAAATTTGTCCGGTAAATTTAATATATTGTTGCAGATCGTGCCCACTTACGGCTACGCAGCTATGTCTCATTTTATAGAAGAACGGTAAATAACTATACAATAAGGTTCTGTGCACATCGTCATCACCCTCCCACAAGCCCAAACCACATTTAATACCCTACTTTTTTGATAGACTAATAAAATCCCCTACTTTTGCTGCTCAACCCGGTTATGAATGAAACAATGTGAGATGGCCACACGACAACGCATCATCGTTTTTGAAGGACGTACGCTGTCGCCTGGCCTGTCCGCTTTGGTAAACGTTCCATTTTTAACCATCCCGTCTGCTAAACAATCGATAAACAAATGAACGCGCAGCAAACCATTCCCAAAAAAAAGATAACAGCAGCTCCTGTGTTAACAGCAGCGCCTGCAGCACAGCGGCTGCTTATTATCGGCGGCGGAGAAGCGGCACTGGGACAGCTGCAACTGGTGCTGGCAGCAGGTATTCAAACAGGGATCACATTGGTAAGCAGTGAATTGCTGCCCGAAATAATAGAACTGGCGGATAACTACGGACTCCAGTTACTGGAGCGGGCATATACGACCGCGGACCTTGAGGATACCGACCTTATCATTGTTGCAACAGATAACCCGGTACAATCCGGTCGCATCCACTCCGATATACACCAGGCGGGTATAGCGGTAACTATCGCAGTAAAACCGGAGCACCATCACCGATATGCAAATGCGCTTGTAAATGAACCAAACAGGAATACCCTCCTTCCGGGTATCCTTACCGGCCAGCAACAACCATCCCTGTACCCGCTGGCTTCCGGCAACACCGGAAAAGGGCCGGCAAAAGAATTCTCCTATGCAAAGATCGCATCGCGGGCCCTGCTTATTTTTGCGGTGATGCTGATCGGGCATTTTCTCTTTTCGTATCTTCCTTACGATACCATCCGCGAAGGCGCCGTACAGCTTTACCGCAGCTTTGATCAAACGTTTTTCATTATGCTCCTTGCAGGTTTTGTAGCGCAGCTGGTAGATGGTGCGCTGGGTATGGGCTACGGCGTTACCAGTGCTACCATTTTATTATCCGCCGGTGTAAATCCCGCTGCTATCAGCGGCAGCATCCATACCGCTGAAATGTTTGCCAGCGGAGCCTCCGGCTACAGTCATTACCGGTTTGGCAATGTAAATAAAAAACTCTTCAGAACCCTGCTCATCCCCGGTGTGGTGGGCGCCATACTGGGTGCGGTGTTGCTGGTTTACCTCGGCGAAAAATACAGCACGTTTATACGCCCGCTCCTGGCCTGCTATACGCTTTTCCTCGGCATCAAGATCCTTTCCAATGCATTCCGCAACCAGATCCGGAAGAAGAAGTACAAACATTACCGCGCCCTTGCCGGGGCAGGCGGTTTCTTCGATTCCTTCGGCGGCGGCGGATGGGGCCCCATTGTTACCACTACTTTAATCACCAAAGGACGTAGTCCTAAATATGTGATCGGTTCCGTAAGCCTGACAGAGTTTTTTGTAACCCTGTCCAGTGCATTCACCTTTTTTATATTCCTGGGGGTAAGCCACTGGCAAACCATACTGGGACTCATCATCGGCGGACTGATCGCCGCACCGGTAGCTGCAAAGCTGGCCGGCAGGCTGCCCCGGAAGACGGCCTTCATATTACTGGGTATACTGGTGGTAATCTGGAGTGTTAAAATACTGGCAGGCGTATTCCGGTAAGCGTTTTCAGGGGAATGTGGCCACTGATGCACAAATACACAGAAAGTTTTACCACTTTCTATAGCACCGGCCAATAACAGCAGCATCGGTACTATCGAGACCGTATATAGCCGCTGAGGCACAGATACACAGAAGTGTTATTACCATTTTCAGTGGCAATAGCAATACATAGCATTGGTGCTATTGAGGCTAGGTAGCCGTTAATACACAGATACACCGGCTCTCAGCGCTGCTGTGGCATACCAGGCTACATAAACCCCAAGCGTTTCTGCGGTATTCATCAGTGCCTCCTGTGGCATAGATACACCGGCCTCTCAATGTCTCCGTGCTTATGCGGCAATACCGGAACCTGCAATAGATATTCTAAAAAAAAATATTACCCTACTTTTTTGGTAGACTAATAATTTCGTCTATTTTTGCCGCCTGAAAATAGTTGCATGGATACATTATTACGCTTTTTGTTGAGATACTCCAAAACGCACTGCTGCCCCGCAGCGGACGCCCGATGTTGTTGTTGAGCACCATCCTGATCCATCATTCTCTTTTTTTAACTTTTTTCTCTACAAAATAAGTAGACTAATAAATCGATACATAATGCGCTTTTACATGACTTCATTTAAATTTATGCTTACAGGGGCCGTGGTCCTTTTCTCCTTGTCCCTGAAAGCACAGCTGGCAGGCCGCGTAATCAACGAGCTCAACGAAGGCATTCCCAATGCCAGCATCCAGGTAAAGGGCAGGGACATCGGAACAACAGCCGATCATAACGGGGTATTTACCTTGCAGGATATTCCGAAGATTCCCTTTACCATCACGGCATCGTCGGTAAACTACGATCCCAAAAATATTGTTGTCAGAAACACCAGCGACTCACTGATCATAAAGCTGGCTGTTACTTATCATTTAGATACAATTGTGGTTACATCCCGCAGAAGAAATGAACTGCTGCAGGAAGTGCCCATTGCCATTTCAGTGATCGGCGGTACCAGGATTGCCGAAGCCGGCGCCTTTAACGTAAACCGGATTAAGGAAATGGTTCCCTCACTGCAGTTGTACACCTCCAACCCCCGCAACACCGGGGTAAACATCCGGGGTATCGGGTCTCCCTTTGGTTTAACCAATGATGGATTGGATCCGGGTGTTGGCTATTATATTGACGGGGTTTACTACGCACGCCCTGCTGCTGCCGTACTCGATTTTATGGATGTGGAACGCATTGAAGTACTGCGGGGGCCACAGGGAACCTTATTTGGAAAAAATACCGCTGCGGGAGCCATCAATATCATTTCAAAGAAACCGAGCTTCCACCCGGGAGGCACACTGGAAACCAGTTTTGGCAACTACGGGTATATCCAGGCAAAAGCATCGATCACCGGTCCTATTACCCGGCATCTTGCCGGAAGGTTATCCTTTTCCGGAACCCAGCGCAACGGGCTGCTTTATAACGAACGTACCCAGCAGCATGTAAATGACATCAATAACCTGGGCGTAAGAGGACAGTTATTGTATAATGTTTCCGACAATACCTCGGTTACCTTAAGCGGGGATATTACCTCCCAGAAACCGATCGGATATGCACAGGTAGTTGCAGGTGTGGTAAAAACAGAACGTCCGGCTTACCGGCAGTTTGATGCCATCATCGCCGATTTAAATTATCAGCTTCCTTCCACCAATCCCTTCGACCGGATCATTGATCACGATACGCCCTGGAAATCGAACAATGAGCTGGGCGGTGCATCGCTGAACATCGACAGCAAAATAGGACCGGGAACACTCACCTCTACCACCGCATGGCGCTACTGGAAATGGGATCCTTCCAACGACCGTGATTTTACCGGGCTGCAGGCACTTTCCAAATCGCAGAACCCCGCAGAACATAAGAACTTTTCCCAGGAACTCCGCTACGCCGGATCAATCAACGACCGCCTGAGCGGTGTGGTAGGCTTGTTCTATATTGACCAGGATATCAAAATTCACGGAACGGAAGAATCCGGAAAAGACCAGTGGCGGTTTTCACAAAGCTCCACAAGCAATCTTTGGAAAACACCCGGATTGCTGGATGGCTATGGTATCCGCACCGAATCCTCTATCAAATCCATGAGCGCAGCCGCATTCGCCAATGTGGATTGGGAGTTTATTGATCATTTTCATTTCCTGCCGGGTATCCGCTTAAATTATGATGAGAAGCAAGCGGTGTACGACCGGAAAACATATGGCGGCTTGCAAACGGATGACGCGGCTTTAATCGCCCTGAAAAACTCCGTATACGCCAACCAGTTTTATGAGTCCAGTGCAACAGAACGCAATTTTACTTACCAGTTCACCCTGGCCTATAAACCTTCCAAACGCCTGAATACATTTGCCACCTATGCAACCAGCTTTAAACCGGTTGGCGTAAACGTTGCGGGCATTCCAACGGTTGACGGCAAGCCGGCTACCAACCTGGCAGTGATCCGGCCCGAATATACCAAGCATGTAGAACTGGGCGTAAAAGCAAACCCCACCAACGATATTACATTAAACCTTACCCTGCACAACTCAGATATCAAGGACTACCAGACCAATGTGCAAAGTGCTGAGCTGGGTGTAAACCGCGGATACATCGCCAATGCCGATAAAGTAAACGTAAAAGGCGTGGAGTTTGACGGAAGCATTCGAGTAAACCAGCATTTTAATTTCAACGGATCGGTTGCCTATACCGATGGAAAATATGTAAAATTCACCAACGCACCCCTTCCGTTAGAAGAAACCGGTCATTCGGAAAACGGTGTACAGGTTGCGTTTAAGGATGTTTCAAACAGTCCGCTACCCGGCATTTCAAAATGGGCCGGCTCCCTGGGCGGTGAATACAGTACGCCTGCAGCACCATTTGGCAAAGCCGGACAGTTCTTTGTAGCCCTGGATGGTTTTTACCGCTCCTCGTTCTCATCCAGCGCGTCTCCGTCTAAATACCTGAATATCGACGGTTATACACTGGTAAACGGCCGCATCGGTTACCGGGTGCAAAAAGGATTAACCGCCTATTTATGGGCCCGTAACATTTTTGATAAAAATTACTACGAACAACTGCTGGCTGCAGGCGGAAACGCCGGTCACTATGCCGCAGTACTTGGCGACCAGCGCACTTATGGTATTACTTTAAGCTTTACGTTCAACGGAAAGAACTAAATGTTTCTGAAGCGTACCAAACCTTACTCATCCACCCCGGCGTAACAACCGGGTATACAGAGCAATCAAAAAATGCCCTGCTGTTTTCACAGCGGGGTTTCTTTTTATAAACAGGTCGCACCATTTGTCAGGAAGGTGATTCTTCCGGCAATACCGCCTGTAGCTACACCGCTCATCTATCCGGCCACACCGCTATTAGCAGGAGCAACGCATTGCGTCAGCAAAAAAATGATCAGACACCCATGTATGTATAACAGGGGCATCGGCTTTGCAGGTATATTTCAGGAAGGATAGAAATAATATCAAAACACGTTAAACTCCGCGGGATTTCATTAGTCTAAGATGCGTATTTTTGACAATTATCGCTTTTGACACAATTGACAATGAAAAAACTAATGTTTGTTTGCTGGGCCGTTTGGCTTTGCACATCTGTTGGCGCCCAGGCAAAAACATTGTACCTCGATCCGAGTAAGACAATCGGCGCTCCGGCCGCCCGGGTATTTGAGGAAGTAAAATTTATTCCGCTTGAAACAACCCGGAAAAGTACGTTTGGCGCCATCAAACAATTAGTGGTTACAGACTCGCTGTTCATTGTACTGGACGGAGACACCAATGCGCTGTATTTTTTTGACCGCCGTGGAAAATTTTTGCAGAAATACCGCATTAAGCGCTATAAGATCCGCGATATTCAACTGGACCGGTCAAAAAATGCGCTGCTGATCTTCAGTCTCAACAAAAATTTTAACATCCCCTCCGTTCAGGTACAGGAATACCTGGAATCAGATACGCAAAAAGATATTTCACGATTTGCAAAAGCCACCTGGTTTTATCTCGATGATGTAAACGCTGCTAAAACCGAAGATCTGAAAAACTTCCGGTATGCCTTTACCAACCCGGTGCGTTTTGATAAAAACAAGTTTGCCGCCAGCTTCATCAAGGCTAAAAGAACGGCCCGCGATACACTCGATTATCAATTAAAGATCATCGATCAGTCAACCGTACTGCAAAACTATTTTCCCTACAACAAAAAAACCGAATCGGTTTATTATTATGCCGGGGCCTCGCAGTGCAGCATCATTCCCACACAGAATGATTCCGTATTGTTTGTAACCCGCCCTTTTCAATACGAGATCTATACCCTTACACCCTCTGCCATTACCGAAAGCTATAAGCTGATGCTTCCCATGGACAATGCCGTTCCGGCCTCCTTTTTTAATGCTGACTTTTCCAGCAGGGGTGAAATGGACACCTATAAAATGGAACATCCCTCCTTTGCACATAAAATTGAGAATGTGATCCGTTTTAAAAACCTGATGTTCTTTGACCTGAACCTTTTTAAGGGTTATAACCGCTACCTGTTCGATAACAAGACCAACCTGATCTACGACTACAATAAAATTTCTTCCGATAGCAGCAGCTACTTTTTACCGGTTTCCGGGGTTATAAAAAGTTTTGACGACGCCTATATTTACCTCTCGCTTTCTGCAAAGAGCATGTTTAATGCAAAAAAATCGTCAGAATACAGAAATCCTCAATATGACGATGTTTTGACCCGCTTTTTTGCCACACGAAAAGAAACAGACAACCCCGTATTGATCCAGTTAAAACCCAAAGAAGACTTAACGACAAAATGAAGCGACCCATTCTGATTATCCTGCTGCTCCTGCCCATTTTGTCATTTGCACAGACCAGCGGCAGCGTGAAAGGCCTTGTTGCAGACTCTGTGCATGATTACGGCCTGCAGTCTGCAACGGTTACCGTGTATAAAAAGACGGATTCGGCCCTTGTCAATTACCAGGTTACCAATAACCAGGGTGAGTTCAATATCGGCGAGCTGCCCTTTCGTACGCCACTTCTTGTTTCCATTACCTATTCCGGGTACAATGATTTTTCAAAAGAGGTATACCTGGACTCTCTAAAAAAAGATTTCGACTTCAAAAAAATAGGCCTTTCCAGGGACACGTCCCGCCAAATGGAGGAAGTGGTGGTAAAATCGGTGGTACCGGTACGCATGAACGGAGATACCCTGGAAATAAACCCGGACGCTTTTAAACTGGATTCTTCTGCGGTTGTGGAAGACATGTTGCTGCGCGTGCCTGGCGTAACTATGTGGAGCGACGGCACCATTACCGTAAACGGTAAAAAGATCAGCAACGTATTTGTAGACGGTAAGCCTTTTTTTGGAGGTGGTCCGGAAATTGCCACCCAAAACCTGCCTAAAACCGCTATTGAAAAGATACAGGTATACCAGGAAAAAGATTACAGCAAACAAGAGCTTACCAATACCGAAATGGACTCAACCTTCACCATGAACATCAAAATGAAGCCGGAAAAAAGAAAGGGCTTCTTTGGAAAGGTTGGTGCGGGACTGGGCACCGATGATCATTATGAAGGCGACCTGACCATGCAGGGTTATAACAAAAAAACAAAACTGGCAATTGCCGGCAATCTTAATAACACCAATAAAACCATTCAGAATGTACGGGAGGCCATTGAAAACAATACCTTCCGCTCTTATAACCGCAGGAACTTCGGCGCTCCGAACGCCAATGCAGCGGGGCTCAATACCGTGCATTACTTTGGGGCTTATCTGCAGCATAATTTTGACGAAAGCACCAATTCACGGTTTAATAACTCCATTGACGGCGAATATAATTTAAGAGACTCCAAAAACAACCAGCTCACCAACAGTACTACTATCCAGAACCTTACTGATTATACGCTTACCAATATTACCGAACGGCGCAGCAACGGAAGTTCCCTGAACCAGTCCGTAGACGCCGGTTATGAAAACAGGAAACAGGCAACTGCTTTTTCAACAAAGGCCAATTATACCTGGAACAATTCACAGTCTTCGAACGAAGGGCTTACCACAGCATACCGTAATGATACGCAGATGGCCAGCCAGCGCCGCAACAGTACGGCCGCTACTTCACATTCCAACAGCTTTAACCTGAACGGCTATTTCAATAACAACGACTATGACGAAGGCATCAATAAGAAAAGTTTTTCAACCAGTTTTTCGGTAACCTCCAACAACAGCGAAAGCAACAGTACCCAGATCAGCCGGTTTGAATCTTTTGTTGACAGTATTTATACGCAAAATACCGACCGGAAATACCACAATGAGAACTCCAACTTTACCACCAATATCGGGTTAAATTATAACGGGCTCCGCTCCCTGCTCTTTGGCAATTATAATTTCTGGAACATCAATATCGGCTTGCGGAATAATTTCCGCTACAACAAATCGGACCTGAATGCAGATGTATTGGAGCTGGATAGCGTTACCAATACCTACCGGATCAATGAGGCGCTTACCAATGTTAATTCCGTAGTGAACATCGAAGACCGGCCGGGCATCAGCTTCTTTAAAACCATCAGCAGGGTACTTTCAGACCGGCATTATAAAAGCATCTCTTTCCGTACAGATCTGCAAAATCAGTTCCTTTATCAAAGAAATACATCTACGCTCAGTTACCGGAACCTGGAGCGGTCATTTCATTTCTTTACGCCGGCCTCATCCATTTACTATAATTACAACCGGTTTAACAAGTACAACCTGAACATCGGCGTTACGCACAGCAGCTCCGCCACCGCACCTACCATTGACCAGTTGTACCCGATCGTTGATAACATCAACAAGTATAATATTGTGGTGGGCAATCCCGATCTGAAATCGCCCCTGGGTAACAACTTTAATTTCAACGCCAGTTACAATACCCAGCGGTTCAATGAAAAGACCACCTATTCCGCCAACCTGAACCTGGGGTATAACACTTTTAAAAATGGTATTTCCGATAGCAGTATTTTTGGCAACAACGGTTCCCGAACCTCCTATTTGCTGAACATTAATGGGCGACGTTCGTTTAACGGCAATTTAGGAGCCAGCGCCTCTTACCGTATCAACAATAAAAATATGTTGCAGGTACGGTACAACGGCAGCATGGGTGGCTCGCACGCCCCGCAATACATAAAAACGCCGGCAGACCAGGTAGCCCAGTTAATTTATACCCAAACCCGCAGCCAGAATCATGGACTTCATCTTTTCTACAGCCTTACCGATCTTTTCAATATCTCCCTGGGAGAAAACATTACTACAAACAACAGTCAGCAGATCGGTACCGGCAAATCAGCGCTGAAGGCAACAACCTACGGAACCACGGCCCGCTTTACGCTGCTGGTGCCTAAGAATTTTACGTTAAGCAGCAATGTTAACTACCTGAACAATATCTCCGCCAAAGACCAGTCGGAAAAAGCCACCATATGGAACGCTTACGCCACCTGGCGCTTCATGAAAATGAAACAGGCCGAGGTGAAACTATCCGTATTCGACATTCTCCGGCAGAACCGGAATATTTCGAACTTTGCCAACGACAACAATACTACCGGAACTACCATCACCAACGGGATCCAGCAGTTTTACATGCTTACCCTTTCCTACTTCCCCCGGCAGTTTGGCGGCAGAACCGGCAAATCCGCACGCTCCGGAGGACGCCGCAGTGAAGCCGGTGAGCAACGGCAGCGCCCGCAACAGCAATCCCGGCAGCAAGGCGGCATGCAACGAAGAGGAGGGCGGAATTAGGTTTTGTACCAACACAGCCAACGTTACACAGCAACATAACATGCAGGTGAACACAACGCACTACCCTTTTGTGTTGTTATACGCAAAAGACCGCCGGCAGCAAACCAACATAGGAACCGGTTGTTCGAAGCCACCTGCCACAACTTTTGACCCCGGCTTTTTTGCAGGTAAGGAAATCAACGGCAAGCTTTCCCAAAATATTAACAGTTAACCCACTAAATTTGAAAAACTAAATTCAAACGCTTGAGACACTGTTTACTGCCATTACCACTAATTTGCCTATGCCTTTTTGTGAATGCCCAGCCTCAAAAAATATATTTAAATCCCAAATCACCAGCCACAGAAAACCAATCGCATTTTGTAGACAGTCTGCGCTTCCTGACGCTGGAGGCCAAAGACGGCATCACCATCGGGCAATGGGATAACCTGGAAATTACTGCTTCCTATTTTTTAATAACACAATACACGAACAGCGCGATACTTCTTTATGACAGAACGGGCCGCTTTGTAAAAAAAATCAGTTACAAAAAGCTGGGCGACGATTTTTACCCGCGCTATGATAAAAAAACGGAGGAACTGTCCTTTTATGGAGCCAACAAAAATTATGCACTTACACCTAAGGACCGGATCAAAATTGAACTCAATTTCAGTAATTCCCGGAACCGGAAATATTATAAAAAATATATTATCGACTTAAAGGATCCCAAGCTGGAATTGAAAAAAAGCGTTCCCACAGAATATGACGTCAATAGTATGGCGCCTTTGTATGGCGATTACTATTATCGCTCAAAAGTAGCCACCAGCAAGCTTTATAAAGACAGCACGGGATACGAACTGAAGGTTTACAGGAATGGGAAGCTGGTAAAACAGTACTTCCTCTATAACCAGATCAATGCACCAAAATACCTGTATGATGAAGGCTATATAGCGGCCTTTGAATCGCAGGATACCGGCACGAAGTTCATTACAAGGCCCTACTGCGACACCATTTATAAAATAACCCGGGACAGCCTGTACCCCGCTTTTCAGATGGTAATGCCATTGGAAAACGCTCTGCCGCCCAGTTTTTTTACCACGCCATTTAAGAACAAAGCGGAATGGGATAATTTCCGGCAGAACAATAACTGGATGTTCCGCCAGATGTATCATTTTATAGAAACACCGGCTTTTTACTTTTTTATAGCCGGGTTCCTTTACAATTCGGGGGTGTACATGTACGACAAAAAAAGGCAAATAGCGTATCAGACTTCTAAAATAAAAGCAGATAGCACCACCTTTAGTATAAATGTTTTATCTGGTTATAATATGCTGCTTAGAGACCGTGTTTTTTACAAACTTTTATCACCGGATGCGATCCGCGAATCTTATAAACCGGTTGCCGGTAAAACACCCCCTGAAGCTATAGAAGCCATTATCAATAAAAAATCAAACGCAGCCGTTATTGCTGTGTTTACATTGAAAAACTAACACATGAGGCTGATCCTTATCACTACTTTCCTGCTGCTGACCGGCATGGCCGCGGTTGGCCAAACCGGCAAACTAACGGGGCTGGTTACTGACTCTGTGAGCCATACACCCCTGGAATCTGCCACAGTCACCATTTTCCGGAAAGACTCCGGTATGGTGTCCTATAAGCTCACCGATAAAAATGGAAATTACTTGCTCGAAAACCTGCCTGCCACCGATTCGCTGTTCCTGGACATCAGCTATGTAGGATACCGCAGCTACCGGCAACCGTTGCAACTCAGCCGTTCCAAAACAGATACCATCAATGCATCCCTGTCCATCGGCTTTGATGAAAAAGATAATGTTACCGTAACGGCCATGATCCCCGTAAAAATGGAGGGCGATACACTGGTCATCAATCCCGCCGCGTTTAAAATGAAACCGGATGCGGTTGCAGAGGAGCTGTTAACCCAGGTGCCGGGCGTAGTGGTTTGGTCCGATGGTTCTATTACGGTAAATGGAAGACAGGTAAAGAATCTGCTGGTAGACGGAAAACAGTTTATGGGTTCCTCCGATCCTAAAATCGCTACTCAAAACCTGCCTAAAACCGCCATCGATAAAATTCAATTGTACCAGGAGTATGACCGGTCCAAGATCGGGCAACAGAAAACGGCGCAGGACTCGGTGCTTACCATGAATATTAAATTAAAAGAAGAAAGCAAAAAAGGCTATTTCGGCAAGCTAACCGCCGGCTATGGCACCGGCGACCACTACGAAGGGAACCTGTCTTACCAGGTATATGATAAAAAAAGGAGCCTGGGCATCGGAGGGGGCATCAATAACATTAATAAAAATATCGGGAACCTGCAGGAGCTGTTCCAGAACAGCACGTACCGTACCTATAATCCCAACCTGGATTATGTAGGGCAATTTGGCTCCAACGGGTTGAACCGTAATCATTCAATTGGTGCCGTATATACCCAGGACTTTAATAAAGCGGCCAATTCAAGACAGAATAACCGCATTACACTTAACTATAACCAATCCGGAACAAAGGCTTATATCACCAATCTAAATTTGCAGAACCGTACCACGCGGGATAATCCGCAGTTTATTAAAGATGAAGGTGTTCAAAACAACGCTGGAAACAAGCATATCTTCGGAGTCGATTATTCAAAAACAAGCAGCTATAACGACCGGCTTCAGGTAAACGGAAATGCAGAGCTGAACCAGGATCGCGGTAACGCCAAACAATTTACAGAAGTAAAAGACACTTCAGGCCGTTTGCAAAGCACCAATGATGCGGCAACCGTTTCTTCAAGCCGGTCAAACAAAGAAAGTCTGAGTGTTGCGTATGGAAAATCCGACTGGGAGTATCCGCTTCGCAATATCAGTTTCAGTGTAGACGGTAACCATTACGGGTCGGTATCCGAAAGAGATGTCACCAGCCGCTTTCAGTCCTTTACCGAAACCGGAAAAGACACTGCATATAACCGCCATTATAAAAATGATAATGACGGACTGAACATCACGGGCACCATTGATTACGGAGGCTTTAAACGGCTGTTGCTGGGCAGGTATAATCTCTGGGGCATTGATCTGAAATTATCCCAGTGGTTCAACTATAATAAACAGGTAAATAATGCTACCGTTTCAGATTTTGACAGCACCATCCAACAGCTGATTGTTAACAAACGGCTTACCAATTCCAATACAAAAGAGTTCATGGAATATACCCCTTACCTGTCGGCTACCAAAAGTTTTAATAAATGGAGCGACCGGATGTCGCGGTGGATCAACATCAGTGCCAGCATTTTTGATGATCTGAAGAGCGAAAAAAATCATTCATCGATTGCAGAGCGGAATCTTAACCGGTCGTTCCAGTTCCTCCGGTATGAGGGGAATATTAATTACAGTTATTCAAAGCGAAATAAATACCGGTCTTATTCAAACCTGAGCTACAAGAAAAATTTCGAGTTTGCGTCCATCGATCAGCTGTATACGATCACCGATGACATCAATGCCTATACCATAAGATATGGCAATCCGTATCTTAAGAACCGCGTCAATCATATGGTATCCATGTATGCCAGTTTCAATACCGAAGACCAAAAATCGCCTTATTCTTTCAATGGGGACCTCAATGCCGGGTACCGGAAAACCCTGGATCCGGTAACGGACAGTATCATTAACGACAATTCCGGAAAACGGTTCTATTATTATACCAACGCGGATAAAAGCTTTAATACCAATTTTAATTATCACGTCAATATCTCCCGCAAATTGGGAAAAAGCACGTTGCAATTAATGTACAACGGATCGCAGAACTATTCGATATTGCCGAGTTATATAGATGGGGTATACACCAATAGCCGTAATAATTCTGTAAGCAATAATTTTAACCTGCAATTCTCGCTGCGGTCCATACTGGTGCTGACCGTTGGGGAATCCTTTCAAAGCTACAAATCGAAGCAAACGGCCAACGGCCTTTCCTCCTACAGAAATACCGGGTCTACGACAAAGTTTGGCGCCACGCTGAACCTGCCAAAGAGCTTTACATTCAGCAGCACGTTTAACATGACCGATAACAGCGGACTGGAAAAAACCATGCTTTTATGGAATGCTTTTGCTACCTACCGGTTTATGAAGCAGCAGGCCGAGTGTAAATTTTCTGCAATGGATATTTTAAAGCGCTATCAAAATATCAGCAATAACGTAAATATTGACGGTACCACCACCCGTATTACGAATGGCTTACAGCAATACTTCCTGCTTACTTTTTCTTACTACCCTCGAAAGTTTGGCAAAAAAGAATTGAAACAAAAGAAAACGGAGCAGGTTTGGTAAACGGCCGCTGAAAACCGGACGCCCGGGGATTTATATATAACGGTTTGCGCTTACGGTAACCAAAGCAGCCATTCCTGCAAAAATCTGCCGCAGCTTTCTATTAAATGAAAAACTGTGTATATATTTGATTTGTTTATTCGATCCGATAATGGTCTGCTTACTCAGAACGGCGTTTCTTATTTTTATTGTTCTTTTTTCCGTACCGGCAACTGCGCAAACCCAGCGCCAGGTTACCATTATTTCCGAAAATGACGGGTATATTTCGGTGAATAATGACGGCTATTACACCAACGGTTTAAAATTTTCTTACCAGTGGAGACGGGTACCTGCCGAAACGCGCCGTGAAAGAACCAATACGTTCCAGCTGGGCCAGCTGATTTACACTTCGCAGTTTGCCGGTGAAGCAGCACTCGACCGGCCGATCACCGGCTACCTGTATGCCGATTTTCATCAATCCGTTTTTAATAAGAAGCAAGACCTGCTGAAATGGGGTATCGGCTTTGGCCTGATTGGTCCGCCGGCTTTCGGAAAGGAAATGCAGGAGCGGGTGCACCAGGTGATGCAGATCTACAAACCTAAAAACTGGGATAAACAATTACGTGCCGATTGGGGGCTCACCGCAGACGCTTCCTGGTCGCCGCAGCTTAAAAAAAACCGTAACAGCTCCTTGCTGGAAATGAAGCCCCTGCTTTCGGTAACGGCAGGCAATTTCTTTACCCATGCCACACTGGGGTCTGCCTTCTTGCTGGGCAGGTCTAATCTTAATAATGCCACGGTATTTTGGGATCATCATAAAGGGACCACGAAGGCGGACCGGGAGTATTTTGCCTACGTGTTTCCAGCTGTATCGTTCAAGGCATATGATGCCACGGTACAGGGCGGTATGTTTAAAAAAGGCCCCGAGCCAATTGAAGGACGGCTGAACCCTGTTTTTTTTCAGACCCGCATGGGTGTTATGTATTCCGGTAATAAGCTCTCTCTTGGAGCCGCAGCCGTTTACGAAAGTAAACAATCGCTTACACAAGGTTCCACTCAGTGGTACGGCAGTTTACAGGTTGGGTTTATGTGGTAAGTGCCAAATCCTAAAACTCAAATGCCAAATATCAAATTCCAAAATGCTGATCAGGCTTACTCCTGCTTTGCCAGCTTTTCGGAGTTTTCAGCAAACTGCAGCTGGTCGATAAATTCCTGGATCTCTCCATTCATAAACGCATCCAGGTTATAAGAAGTAAGATTGATGCGGTGGTCGGTAACCCTTCCCTGCGGATAGTTATAGGTCCGGATCTTGGCGCTCCGGTCTCCGGAACTCACCAGGCTTTTCCGGTGCCGGGAAATTTCTTCTTCCTGTTTGCGCACCTGCTCTTCATATAATTTGGTACGCAGCATCTGCATCGCTTTTTCCCGGTTGCCCAGCTGGGTACGCTCGGTTTGGCAGATCACTACGGTACCCGTGGGAAGGTGGGTTAACATTACTTTGGTTTCCACCTTGTTTACGTTTTGTCCGCCGGCTCCGCCGCTTCGGGCGGTTTCCATCTTCACATCGCTTTCCCGCAATTCAAAATCAATTTCCTCGGCTTCCGGCATTACCGCCACCGTTGCGGCAGAAGTATGCACCCGTCCCTGTGTTTCCGTATCCGGAACGCGTTGCACCCGGTGCACGCCGCTTTCAAATTTGAGGGTACCATACACATCATCACCGGTTACTTCCAGCTGCACTTCCTTATACCCGCCCACTGTTCCTTCACTTTCGCTGAGTACCGCCGTTTTAAATCCATGCCGTTCGCAATATTTTATGTACATCCGCAACAGGTCGCCCGCAAAAAGGCTGGCTTCATCTCCACCCGTGCCGGCACGTATTTCCATGATTACGTCTTTTTCATCCTGTGGATCCTTTGGAATCAGCAACTGACGGATATGCGCCTCCATTTGCTCCTTCCGGTCTTCCAGGCCCGTTACTTCTTCTTTTGCCAGTTCCCGCAGTTCCTCATCATCTCCGTTCAGCGCTTCTTTGTTAAACTCCAGGTCATCCAGCAGTTTTTTATAGTCGTTATATGCGGTAACAATCTTTTCCAGGCTCCGGTATTCCTTACTGGTTGCTGCAAATTTTTTATTATTTCCCACAATCTCCGGGTTTGTAAGCGCAATCCCCAGCTGATCGTATTTTGCCTTTATGGCTTCCAGTTTATCTAACATCAAAAAATTTATTTTGAATCAACAGGGCGCAAAGGTAAACAGATTTGGGGATTTGAGCATTCAGTTTCGGGAATTGAACATTCAGATTTCAGATATTAGTCCTCAGCGCTCAGATTGAAACACGGTGAATCCCGCCGGGTATCTATCTTTGAACCATGTACAAAAAGATAAAACCGGCGCAGTTATTTGATGGATACCAGTTGTTTGAAGAAAAAGTACTCGTTTTAAGCGATACGGGAACGGTTATCGACCTTATCGATGCGGCGGATGCCGGAGAACAGGTGCAAGTGCTGGAGGGCATACTGAGCCCGGGTTTTATCAACTGCCACTGCCACCTGGAGCTTAGTCATATGAAAGGCATCATTGACGAACACACGGGTTTATTAAAATTTGTAAATCAAATTGTTAGTCAACGATACGCCCAACCCGAAACCATTCCTGCCGCCATTGAAAAAGCGGAAGCCGAAATGGTGCGCAACGGCATTGTGGCGGTGGGTGATATCTGCAATACCACCGATACCCTTTTTCAAAAAGAGAAGGGGCTCCTTTATTATCACAATTTCGTAGAAGTGATCGGCTTTGAGCCGGCCCAGGCACAACAACATTTTGATACTTATAAAACCGTTTATGATGCGTATTGCCAACGGTTTCATCCGCGGCAGGTATCCTTAACGCCTCATGCACCTTATTCGGTAGCCACACCGTTGTGGCAGTTGCTGGCAGCTTTCCCCGGCAATGGTTTACTAAGCATCCATAACCAGGAAACCGAAGACGAAACCGAATGGTTCGTGAATGGTGCCGGTGGCTTTAAGGCCTTGTATGAACGGCTCCGGTTAAAGGAAGTGCCGGTTGTTCCGCAGGGTAAAACCAGTATTCAAACCTATGGCGACTACCTGCCCCCGGGGCAGCAGCTGCTGTTCATCCACAATGTGTTTACCACAGAGGAAGATACCCGGTATGCACAGGACCGTTTTCCGGAAGCATCCTGGTGTCTTTGTGCCAACGCCAATTATTATATCACGAACCGGCTGCCGGATATTCCTATGTTGCAGGAAACAGGCGTACGGCTGGTACTGGGTACAGACAGCCTGGCTTCTAATTATAGCCTGAGCATCTGGGATGAGATCCTCCGCATCCAAAAACATTACCCGCAGATCCCGCTGGAAAAAATGCTGTCCTGGGCCACTATTAACGGTGCCAGGGCCCTGCAGATCCAGGACCGCTTCGGCAGCTTTGAAAAAGGCAAAGAACCGGGCGTGATCCAGATCCTGAACAATGCCGTTAACCGGCTTTATTAGCCCGGAGAACCCGAAAAAATCTACCGGATATTTCCAATGGAGTTCTTTGCCGTTTCATGCCTTGTTTTCAGAATATTTACGATTACCGCAACCGGCTTCCTGTCCAGCATAATGGTAGCATGTCCTTCAAAAGCGATCGTCCCTGCTATCCTGGAAGAGATATCGGTTTCATAAACCCCATCCCCGTCCAGGTCTGCCAGCACTACGGCAAGCTCACCACGGTTGCTGCGCACGGTATTATTGTTTTGCACGGCGGCCTGCGGCGCATTTTCATTCACCGCTGCTATACGCGTATGATTGCTCCGGGATGCATTCTGGTTAAACGCCCTGGTTTCCTGGCTCCATGTGCTGCCCAGGATAAAAAGCCCGGCTGCCAGGCCTGCCATATTTTTGATCTGCTGTGTCATAACCATTATTTTTAGTTGTTAAAAGCATTTACCTTCAGATCAACCGGCAGCGTTTTTTGTTACCCCGGGTTTTGTTTTCTTACATACTATGGTAATATACCGGTAATGGTCATGCCATATCGGTCAGCATACCAACATCCATGTAACGGACCGGATGTGCGTACCGGTCAGCTTAAAATAGCGCGGAGCACGGGCAGGGTACGCATGCGGCCAAATTCGGGAAGGTGAAGGGAGTAATAGATTTCCATAAGATCCAGGATGCGGTTCCGTTTTATGGAAGAGATCCGGATGCTTTTCAGTTCTGCGGGAAGCCTTGCCTGCAACAATTCCGTAATCAGCAGGGTGGCTTCTGTATCTGCATAATAATGATGTTCCGGAGGTGTTTCCCGGAATTCGCCGCTTTGCAGGTCCAGCAAAAGATGCGGTGAGGTCATCAGCGCTGCCGGAGGTATTCCGGGAGAAAAACCCAGGATACTGCACAGGTGTACAGCAAAGAAAACCGGGAAGTTAGCCGTAACCGTTGCATCGGCCTCATCCAGCGCCAGCAGGCTGTCTTCCAGAAAACCAAACAGGTCTTCACTGGCCTCCGGCTGCCGGAGCGTTTTATGCAGGAGCTCGATCATAAATAACGCCACCCCGTTTTTGATCACATCGCTGAACAGCTGCCGGTAGATGCGGGAAAATTTAAACTCCCGTACGCGGTTTAGTGTTTTCAACTCGTTGTGATAGACCACCAGGTCCAGCAGCGCTGCCGGCTGAAAAAAAACCGCTTTATTACCGCTTCTTTTTCCACCGGACCGCACGCCATTGATCAGGTAAGATTGCAGGCCCAGTTTATCGGTATAGAGGGTTGCAATGACGCTCGTTTCGCCGTATTTGGCCGTTTTCAGAACAATACCCTTTGTTTTATGTAAAATATCTGCCAAAATTTGTCTGCATCATTTTGCCCGTCTGCAAGGTAGGTTTTTTTGTAAATAATGGCTATTTACGGCTCATTGGTTAGTTTTGCAGTACATGAGAACGAATCAACAGCGCATTATCTTTTCAAATGCTGGCACCGCCGCATACCTTTCGGCTTTTTTTTGATTGATAAACGGCATCCTGTGAACGCCCTGTTTTTTGTTTCTTTGCAACTCATTTTTAAAGTATATCAACATTTATGTGGAAGCAATCCGGCCGCTTTATTCTTAAATACAGGTTCCTGTTGTTATGTGTACTGGCAGTTATCACGGCCTTTTCCGGCTTTTGGGCCAGTAAGGTAGGATTGAGCTATGAGTTTTCAAAGGCCATCCCCACCAACCATCCTGTAAACATCGCCTACCAGGAGTTTAAGAAGAAATATGGGGAGGATGGCAACCTGCTGGTGGTTGGCATCCAAACACCGCAATTGTTTTCTGAAAAAACCTTCAATGCGTATCTCCGGCTTCAGGCCGGTTTAAAAAAGGTTCCGGGTGTGGAAGATGTAATCAGTGTACCTACGGCCATTAACCTGGTAAAGGATTCAGCCACTGAAAAACTGGTGGTAAAAAAAATATTTGCGGAAGCCCCGCTGACCCAGGCCGGCATCGACACCGGCGCCGCGGTTTTCAAACGCCTGCCCTTTTACCAGGGCTTATTATACAACCCGGCAACCCATGCCTACCTGATGGGATTGCGGATGAACAAACAGGTGATCAACTCGGCCAAACGGGATGCGGCCATTGCCGCTGTAAAGGCACAAACGGCCGCTTTTACGCAACATACCGGTATTGATGTAAAGCTAAGCGGGTTGCCTTATATCCGCACAGTGCTGGCTGCCCGTATTGCTCACGAAATGCAGTACTTCCTGGTAGCCTCCATCCTGTTATCGGCCATCATCCTCCTGCTCTTCTTCCGTTCCTTCAGCTCTATGTTGCTTTCGCTTTCCGTGGTGATCATCGGCGTACTATTCAGCCTTGGCACCATGCATTTGCTGGGCTACAGCATTACCCTTTTAACCGCCCTGATACCACCCCTGATTGTAGTAATTGGTATTCCCAACTGCATTTACTTTCTTAATAAGTTTCACACCAGCTGGAATGCGCTTACAGAAGGACTGAGCGATGCCGAAATCCGGGACCGCAAAACCGAACTGAAAAGAAAGGCGATCGAAAACATGGTGGCAAAAATGGGCATCGTAACCTTGTTTTGCAACCTGGCTGCTGCGGTTGGCTTCGCCGTATTTGCACTTACCAAAAGTGAGATTCTCCAGGAGTTTGGTGTGGTGGCCGGTATCAATATTATGCTGCTTTTCTTTATTTCGCTGGTGCTGATCCCCGCCGTATTGAGTTTTCTGCCGGTACCAAAATCAAAGCATACCCGCTACCTGTTCAATCCCCGGCTCAACCGCTGGCTGCAGCGCCTGGAACGCTGGTCCATCAACCACCGGAAGCTGGTATATGCGGTAACTATTGTAGTGATCGGGCTTACGGCTATTGGTATTTTCAGGCTGAAAAGCAATGCGCATATGGTAGACGATGTTCCCCACAATGATAAAATATATACCGACCTGAAATTCTTTGAATCCAATTTCAAGGGCGTAATGCCGCTGGAGATCCTGGTAAATACCAAAAAGAAATATGGTGTTACCCGCAACTTTAACAACCTCGTGCGGATCGACTCGCTGGCCCAGTACCTGGCATCCAAGCCCGAAATCGCCCGTCCGCTAAGCATTACAGATGGACTGAAATTTGCCAAACAGGCGTTCTATGAGGGAGACCCGGTTAACTATTCCATGCCCTCGGAATTTGACCTTCCGGGGCTTGCACAATACCTGAATATGGGCCGGGACTCCGGTACCGCACAGGCCTCTTCTTTTACCAAACTGCTTTCCAGCTTTATGGATAGTACCCGCCAGGAGGCCCGTATCAGTGTAAATATGGCCGACGTGGGATCGCATCGTTTACCCGAATTAATGAACGATATCCAAACACGCATTAACCGGTTATTTCCCAAAGAGGATTATGAGGTGAAGTTAACGGGCACTTCCATCACCTTCCTTGCAGGCGGGCAATTCATCATCGACGGACTCAAAGAAAGCATTTTATGGGCCTTTCTGCTGATTGCCCTTTGCATGCTCTACCTGTTCAAATCCCTGCGCATTCTTGTTTGCTCGCTGATTCCTAATGTGATTCCGCTGGTGATCACCGCGGGTATCATGGGTTGGGCGGGAGTTCCGTTAAAACCCAGCACCGTGCTGATCTTTAGCGTGGCGCTTGGAATTGCGATTGATATTACCATCCGCTTCCTCGTCAACTATAAACAGGAGCTGCCCCGTTACAACGGCGATGTAGCCGCCACAGTGGTGCAAACCATTCACAGCACGGGCATCAGCATCCTGTATACTTCGATGGTGCTGATTGCGGGTTTCGTTATTTTCTGTTTCAGCAATTTCGGTGGTACCCAGGCCCTGGGTTGGCTTACTTCGCTTACGCTGGTTACCGCTACATTTACCAACCTGATCTTACTTCCGGCATTGCTGATCAGCTTTTCGAAGAAAAAAGAAAGCAGTAAATAGCGTAATTCCGGGTCTGCGGGCCAAACCCCTGCACGACTGAGAGCCCTGCTGTAATCAAAAATTTTGTAATCAGATGGATTTGATTACAGATCGTTTGATTACAATTCCGGCAATCGACACTTATGGTTTTCAATCAGCATAAAGGCACCGTTACCGGGGTAACGGCAGGATGGAAAACGGCGCTGCCTCCGTGTACCTGGAAGTAGCGCCGCAGCAACAAGCAGCGTAAAGGAGCAGCAAACCCACCCCTTCTTCATCTGCGTGCATACGGTCCTTGCCATTGCAACCTTCGGCAATCCCGATATTTATTTTACCTGCGTTTATAAACAGATCCGCAGTTATCACTGATCCAATCCGCATCTGAAATTCCTTTCAGGCATATTCAAATAAAAAAGCGACGCCGGTAAACCAGCATCGCTTTATCATATAAGTTTTTATCTGCGCTTATTTCTTTGGTGCCGGAGTGGTACCACCTGCAGCAGGTGCTGCTCCACCACCTGCCGGGGGTGGGGTAACTTTGATTCCCAGTTTTTGTGCAACAGGCAGGGACAGGTTATCTGCCTGAGGCGCGTCAAAAATCACCTCATCATGCAACACATAAGTATATCCTTTTTCCTTTGCATAAGCACGTACCGCATCGGTTACTTTCTTAAACAACGGCTGAAAAAGTTCTGCCTGTTTTCCCTGGATCATTTGCTGGGCATATTGTTGCCAGTTGGCCGCCTGCATTTGTAACTGACCCAGTTTCTCTTCTGCCATTTTCTTAACAGAGGCCGAAGTTTTAGGATCTTTTACCAGGGAATCTTTCTCTTTTATTTCCTCGCTGAGTCTTGTATATTCTCCGCCAACTGAATCCTGAGCCCATTTTTCCAGTTTTTGCTGCGTAGCCTGTGCTTCGGGCAATGCGCCTACCAGCCCTTGTATATCAACATAACCGATTTTTTGAGCGGAAGCTGTAGTTGCACCCATCACAACCATTCCCAATGCCAGGGCAAGAAATTTTATTCGTTTCATTTAATTTTTTTTGTTTGTCCGCTCCCGCTGAAGCAGGGCCGGACGGTTTTTAAGTTTATTGTTTTTTTAATGTCTGAATTGTTGCAGAAGTGCTGACGGATTGTTTATTTTACCGAAAGTAATTTCAATACATCATCACTTTTGTCCAATTTCGGGTCGGCAAATATAATGGATTTCCCCTCACTTTTATCCAAAACCAGGTCATATCCCTTTTCGATCACCAGCTTTTGAACTGCCCGGTTTACCTTCTCCTGCAGGGGATTCATCAGCTCCTGCCGCTTTTTAAACAGATCTCCTTCAAAACCAAAGCGTTTCTTTTGCAGATCACGCAGTTCCCGTTCTTTTTTGAAAAGATCATCCTCTTTTTTTCTCCGGGCATCCGCGCTTAACATGCTTTGCTGGGAGTCGTACTCATCATATGCTTTGTCCAAAACCTCCTGTTTCAGGTCGATTTCTTTTTGCCAGGTGGCAGCTGTACTGCTAACGGCGGTCTGCACCTGCTTGTACTCCGGCATCTTATCAAATATATAACGGGTATCGATGATGATATACTTTTGAGCCATGGCAGCAGATGCTGTAAAGAACAGGCCCAGGGCCAGCGCAACGAGTTGTTTCATATACAAATTGGTTTTTCTATACTTACTAGATGCAAAATGCAGCAAAAAGGTTTACTCCGGCTCAAATCCGAGCATAAAGGTAAACTTGCCGGCATTTTTCAAGCCCTGCCCCGGCACCAACCGGTCAAGACCAATACCATAATCAAACCCAAGCAGTCCGAACATCGGCAGGTAAAAACGCATGCCCAGGCCCACACTGCGGCGCAGTTTGAATGGATTGTATTCTTTATAATCGTGCCAGCCGTTGGCTGCTTCAAAGAAGGCAAGCCCATAAATGGTACTTCCCGGGTTGGTTACCAGCGGGTAACGCAGTTCTGCCTGGTATTTGTTAAAAATAATAAACATGTTACGGGTATCGCCGCCGCTGCCGTTATCCGGGTTTACGGTAGGATCCGAGCTATTGTAAACCGGGTAACCCCGCTGGGCAATGATATCAAACCCGGTTAAGGAATAGGTATTACTCATACCGGCATCTCCCAGCTGGAAGCGTTCAAACGGAGAATAATTCAGGTTTTTGTTATACCGGCCCATAAAACCGTATTTGGCGGCCAGCTTCAGTACAAACTGACGGTTCTTATCCTCTCCCTTAGGACGTCCTAACGGCACATACCATTGTGCACCAAAACGCCACTTGTGATATTCCACATTTTTATACTGGGCAGAATCGGCCATCGCCACCGAAGATTTGAAAGCGGAGTAAGGCGGAGTAGCCTGAACACTGGCGGTGATTTCACTACCGCTTCGTGGGAATATCGGATCTGATACGGACGAGCGGCTCAGGCTCAATTTGAAGCTCAGGTTATTGGACACCCCGTCGTTAAAGGGAAGGCCATACTGGTAGCCCATTTTCTTTACTTTATACCGGGTGTACGCCACCGTGTACCCGATGGTGAAGTAGTCATCCGGCCATTTCAACACTTTACCCAGGCCTACGCTGATGCCGTTTACGGTAAGCGAGGTATCTCTTGAGAACCGGTATCCGCCGCTGCGGTACGGATCATAAAAAGATGCGTTGTACTTGGTATTGTTATATCCCAGGGTCAGCGAGGTCCGTTTTTTTCCACCCAGCCAGGGCTCGGTAAAAGAGAAGTTATAGGACCGGTATACCCGTCCGTTCGATTGTACCCTAAGACTCAGCTTCTGTCCGTCTCCCACGGGCAACGGATCCCAGGCTTCTTTCTTCCAGATATTTTTGATGGAGAAGTTGTTAAAGGTAACGCCCAATGTACCCGTTAAACCAATACCGCCGCCCCATCCGGCAGAAAGCTCCAGCTGGTCTGAAGATTTTTCTTTCAGCTTCCAGTTGATATCCACCGTTCCGTCTGCCTGGTTCGGAACCGGCTGCGGGTTGATGGATTCCTGCTCAAAATAATTCAGCGTATTCAGCTCGCGTATAGAACGCATCAGGTCGGTACGGCTAAACAGCTCTCCCGGTATGGTACGCAGTTCCCGGCGTACCACATGATCCTTGGTGCGCTCGTTCCCCATAATCACCACATTTTTGATCCGGGCGATGGGTCCTTCCTGGATACGGATCTCATGATCAATCGTATCGTTATAGATCCTTGTTTCTACCGGCGTTACGTTAAAGAAAAGGTATCCTTCATCGTTATAAAGCGTGGTAATATCATATACATCCTGGCTGGGTTCCAGGCCCAGCTTTTTATTTAATACGGTGGCATCATAAATATCACCCTTGTTAATGCCCAGGATACTGTTCAATACGGTATCGGAGAATTTTGAATTACCCTTCCAGGTTACATCCCCAAAGTAGTACTTATGCCCCTCGTTTACCTTCAGGTCTACATACATCTGGTTATGCTGGATCACCTGCGTATCTGCAATGATCTGGGCATCACGGTATCCTTTGGAGTTAAAATACTTGATTACTTTTTCTTTATCCTCCGCATATTTCTTATTGTTGAATTTAGAGGAGCTGAAGAATTTGAACCGGAAATACGGATCCAGCACTTTTAAGGTTTTGGTTCCGGTAAGAAAGCCATAATCGCCCATGTATTCGTTAAAACTGTACACCTGGCGGGCACCGTAAGGGCTTACATATTTAGAAGGATACAGCGACATCCGGGTGCGCTCCTTGGTACCTTTCATCTGCTTTTTCAGCTTAAGCGCGTCCACACTCTCATTGCCAAAGAAGTTTACCTCATCAATCTTTACTTTTTTGCCTTTGTTGATTTTGATCGTCAGGAATGTGGAGTTCGGGTAAACCGGGTCTTTTGATTCATCCAGGTTTGTGATGATATCATAGTAGCCTTTATCTTCAAAGTAGGTTTTTACCACCTGGTAAATATTCTGGCGAACGCTTTCCGACAGGATGCGCTGCTTTACAAGGCCTATTTTTTTGGTCAGTTCTTCGATCTCGGTTTTCTTAACGCCCTCAAATTTAAAATTTCCGAGGCGGGGGCGCTCGGTAACTGCAATTTCAATGCTCACCTTCTCATTATCAACACGGGTCACATATACTTTTACATCTGCAAAAAGCTGTTGTTTCCAAAGATTGTGAATAGCCCGTGAAAAAATATCCGATCCGGGGTACATGAACTGCTGTCCTTTCTGGATACCGGAAACAGACAACACAATGGAAGAGTCGAGGTTAGTGGCTCCTTTTATCTTTATATCGGCAATGACATACTCCCGGGGAGTGGTGGCATTCAAAAATTCCTGCAACCTTGGGTCAACCGAGGTTACGGGTGTAGTGTCTACCTGGGCAAGGGTATGATTTACCGCAAAAGAAAATATGGATAAAATACAAACTTTGTATATAAAAAAACGCATATAAGGGTTAATGTATTACGGTAATCAATTTTTTTTGCAAAGCAGGAAGCCCTTAAAATTCCTTGCCCTGTTACCACCTGTCGCTTTTCCTCCGGCAAAAAGCAGGCAAATGACGGCCTGGCATCCAACACACTTCATTCCCATTGCGGCGGCAAATTAACGGTAAAATTTGGAAACTGTATGTTAAAAAGAGCCAGTATTTGCCGTATGGGAGGGTTTTAGCAAACAAACAGGAAGCAATTACGTTACCTGGGCCGATGTTTTTCCGAATCTTCGTTCCCGGCTCTGGTAATCAATAATGGCCGCGTAGAGGTTCTCTTTCCGGAAATCGGGCCAGCGCACATCGGTAAAATAAAGTTCGGCATAGGCCAGCTGATACAGTAAAAAATTACTGATCCGGTATTCCCCGCTGGTGCGGATCATGAGCTCCGGATCCGGAAATGCCCGGGTACACAGGTATTGCTGCAATACTTCCTGGCTGATCGCCTCCACATCCAGCCGCCCGTCACGCACGTCGCGGGCAACCTGTTTTACAGCATTCAGCAGTTCCCAGCGCCCGCTGTAGCTAAGCGCCATGATGAGGTTTAAACCGGTGTTCCCGGCGGTCATTTCCAGCGCTTCGTTCAATTCCTTACGGGCGTTATCCGGCATCATGCTCATATCGCCGATCACGTGCAGGCGTATTTTATTCCGGTGCAGCACTTCGGCCTCCTTGCGGATGGTAGACACCAGTAATTCCATCAGTCCCACAACTTCATATTCGGGGCGGTCCCAGTTTTCCGTGCTGAAGGCGTATAGGGTGAGGTATTCGATGCCCAGTTCGGCGGCGCCCTCTACAATATTCCGAACGCTTTCCACTCCATGGTAGTGCCCAAAAAGCCGGTCCTGCCCCTGTTCCTGTGCCCAGCGTCCGTTGCCATCCATAATAATAGCAATATGACGCGGCAGGCGATTTTTATCTATTTGCTGTGCTAAATCTGACATAGAAGCTGCAAAGTAAATTTAAAATGCAGAATAATAAATGATAAATGTAGCAGTTAAAAGCGAAAGCCTTCCGTTTCGCAGAGGATCATGTCTTGCAACGATCCCGGAAACCTGGGCAAAACGCCGTTTACTCCTACATTTTATCTTTTGAAAGGATCTGTTGATTCTATATCAGATTATTCGCTGCCAGGTATTCGGCAATCTGAACCGCGTTGGTGGCAGCTCCTTTACGCAGGTTATCGCTTACCACCCAAAGGTTCAGGGTATTGGGCTGCGATTCATCCCTGCGGATACGTCCTACAAAAACCTCGTCCTTTTCATGCGCATCCATCGGCATGGGGTAATGCTGGTTGGCCAGATCGTCGGTAACCACAACACCCGGCGCCGTTTCCAGTAAATGACGCACTTCTGCCAGGTCAAAATCATTCTCAAACTCAATGTTCACCGCTTCGCTGTGTCCGCCCATAACCGGAATACGCACCGTTGTGGCCGTTACCCGGATGGCATCATCACGCATGATCTTTTTGGTTTCATTGACCATTTTCATTTCTTCCTTTGTATACCCGTTATCCAGGAATACATCGATCTGCGGGATCACATTCAGATCGATAGGATATTTATACGCCATTTCGTAGCCTTCTTCTTTTCCGGCCACTTCTTTCAGCCGCTCTCCCTTCAGCTGGCTTACCGCCTTAACACCGGTTCCGGTAACGCTTTGATAGGTTGAAACCACGATGCGTTTTGCATTATATGCTTTGTGCAGCGGTGCCAGAGCCACCACCATTTGTATGGTAGAACAATTGGGATTGGCGATGATTTTGTCGTTGCTGGTGAGCACATCCGCGTTGATTTCCGGTACCACCAGCGGCACTTTCGGATCCATGCGCCAGGCAGAAGAGTTGTCTACCACCGTAATGCCGGCAGCCGCAAATTTTGGAGCCCATTCCGTAGATGTTCCGCCGCCTGCTGAAAACAGGGCCACATTGGGTTTGGCAGCAATAGCAGCTTCCATGCCCACCACTTTATATTTGGTACCCTTAAATTCCACTTCCTTACCCACGCTTTTTTCTGAAGCAACGGGAATCAGTTCCGATACGGGAAAATTTCTTTCGGCCAGGACCTGTAACATTTTGGTGCCTACCAGGCCAGTGGCACCAACTACGGCTACTCTCATTGTTGTTTTTACTGTTTATCGTTAAAAAAAAACCTTCCGCTTTGCGGAAGGTCTGTTAAAAATTTATGTTGACACACAAAAACCACTGACCTTCCTAAGGACACTTTTTGGTAAACTTTGTATGTTTCTTTATCATCATCGGATCGCAAAGGTATAAGGGAAATATATAACTGGCAAAATTAATTTCTCCCGTATGCGGGAAGCCCGCTATCCGGTTTGCCGGGTAAACCGTATTTCCCGGTCTCATACTGCCGGGCACCTGCCAACCATACCTTTTCCCGGGGCGGCCGCCGTTGCCGGAGTTACCGGGCTTTTACGGGTATGACTCCTGTTTTTTTATTAAAAAACGGCATTTTGTTGGTCAGTAGCCACATGATGGTAAATGTGGGGATGATATCCGTTCCCGGTAGTATTTCTTCTATAAAATTAAATACCCCACCAAACATGCCCCGGGTGCCTCCAAAGGTTTTAGCCAGTATAATGGCCGAAACAGGCGCCCAGATCACATCCGCAAACTCGCCTACACCCGGTATGGTAAAGGAAAGACACCCGATAATGTCCATAAGGATACAAAACAACAGGGACGGAGATTTTTTTGTAGCTGTCATCTTTTTTTTATTTATAGATTACAAACAGCCCGCCAAACGTTGTATCCGGCCCCGTCATTCACCGATTTTTCAGGGCGGTTGACCTGGCACCAGGCCAACCTGAACCTTACAGGTCTATTCCCAGCTCCGTTTCAAAGCTGGTAAGTTCCCTGAATAACCGGATCCGGCTGTTTAACTCTTCGGCGGTTAATTCCTTCAAACGGGTATTACCGAATTTTTCTACGCAGAAACTTGCCATGGCCGAGCCTACAATGATTGCTTTTTTCATATTATTGAAGCTGATGTCGCCGGTTTTTGCCAGATAACCAATAAATCCACCGGCAAAAGTATCGCCCGCACCGGTTGGGTCAAACACATCTTCCAGCGGAAAAGCCGGCGCAAAAAACACTTTATCTTCATAGAACAGCAGGGCTCCGTTCTCGCCTTTTTTAATGATCAGGTATTTCGGGCCCATTTCCCGGATCTTTTTCGCCGCTTTTACCAGGGAATACTGGTGGGTAAGCTCGCGAGCCTCCGAATCGTTCACCATTAACAGATCTACCCGTTTCAGCGCTTCCTCAAGATCCGGCATGGCTGTTTCCATCCAGAAGTTCATGGTGTCCAGTACGATCAGTTTAGGCTTTTGCTTTAGCTGATCAATCACACTGATCTGCAGTTTCGGCATCAGGTTCCCCAGCATCAGGAATTCCGCCCCCTGGTAGCTGTCCGGAACCCTAGGATCAAAATCTTCCAGTACATTCAGGTCTGTTACCAGCGTATCACGGGTGTTCATATCTTCATGATAAAGGCCTTTCCAGAAGAAAGACTTTTTGTTGGCTACTTTTTCTACCCCATCCAGCTGTACCCCCCTGGCTTTCAGCGATTCCAGCTCCTCCTCCGGGAAATCGTACCCGATAATGGAGATCTGCTGAACCGGTTTTACAAAGTAGCTGGCTGCATAGGCCGCATAAGTGGCTGAACCGCCCACAATTTTATTTGCTTTTCCAAAAGGGGTTTCAATAGCATCAAAGGCCATGGTGCCCACTGTAATCACAGACATGAATGTTGTTTTTGTTTTAAAAATACGGCGGCAAAGTTACTACTTATTCGCCTGAAGTTTAATGTTTCACACACAGGGTTTTGCAGGTTTCGCTTCCCCGGTGGCATTTATAAAATAACTTATCCATATTTTGGATAAAAAGCATAGTTTTGAAACATGGCCACCACAACACGTAAACGATCATCCAAAAAAGAAGAAATTCTGAAAACAGCTGCGCGGATGTTCCGGGAAAAAGGATATGCCGGTACTTCCATGCGTGACCTTGCCGAAAAAATAGGCATCGAAGCTGCCAGTCTTTACAATCATATCCACTCCAAAAGTGAGATCCTGGAAGAGATCATTTTTTCGATCGCGCGTGACTGCCGGGAACAGCTCGACAATATGGATCCGGCGGGAACTTCGCTGCAAAAAATCGAATCCCTGATCCGTTTTCATACCAAGATGATGATTGATCATTTTGAATCCTATTCTGTAATGGTGAGCGAATGGATGCATCTTGATGAAGAAAAACTGGGCGAATTTGTAAGTGAGCGCCGCCGGTATGTAAAAAAGATCGAATCCATTGTGCAGCAGGGCATCGATAACAAGGAGTTCAAACCAGTGCTTCCTTATGTAGTAGTGCTGAACATCCTTTCTTCCGTTCGCGGCCTGGAATTCTGGCAGAAAAGCGCCAAAACCCATAGTGCGGAAATCATGGAAGAAAATATGGTGCAGCACCTCATCGGGGGGCTGAAGCTCTGAGCCTGTTTATCGTTCAATCAACTATAACAATGCCGCAAATTCGCTGATTGTGTTCGCACATTTTAATCTGCGCATCTGCGGCAATATTATTTAATGGTAATGACTGCCTCAGTCAAAATTCTGCCGGAAAAGCACCAAAACCCATACCATAGCGCAGAAATCATGAAAAAATATAGTGCAGCATCTCACCGGAGAGCTGAAGCGCTGAGCCTGTTTATCGTTCAATCAACTATAACAATGCCGCAAATTCGCTGATTGTGTTCGCACATTTTAATCTGCGCATCTGCGGCAATATCATTTAATGGTAATGGACTGCCTCAAAATGCTGCCGGAAAAGCACCAAAACCCATAGCGCAGAAATCATGGAAGAAAATATGGTGCAGCACCTCATCGGGGGGCTGAAGCTCTGAGCCCGTTTATCGTTCAATCAACTACAACAATGCCACAAATTCGCTGATTGTGTTCACACATTCTAATCTGCGCATCTGCGGCAATTTTAATGGACTGCTGCAGCCGAAATTCTGTCAGAAAAGCGCCAACACCAGCTAGCAAAGAAATTATGAAAAGAAAAATATAGTGCTGCACCTCGTCGGAGGGCCGAAGCTATAGTATCGGATGACTGGATCGTTCCTTAGAGAGCCATTCATTCATGCATTGGTGGACGCGGCGACAGACGTGCCCCACAATGTTACCCTAATCTCCCAAATGATTCTTATTTCCCGTTGTTAAATAATTGCCAGGCTGGCGCTCATCTTAAAAAAAGTAGCTTCAGTACTTTTTAAAACAGCGTTGATTGCTATTGTATGATCACCAGGTTCTTTATAATCCACCATCACCTGCAGTTCCGGTGTTTTTCCCGGATCTACCATCGATAAAAATTTACATTGCGTTGCATCATTCAGAAATAGTTTTTTACCGGTTGCCTCTTCAGTAAGCTCCTTTACGATCTGCATCATGCAAACGCCCGGCAACACCGGTTGCCCGGGAAAATGCCCGTCGAAGATCGGGTGCGCCGTGTTCAGACTGATAGCCGCAGCTAACGTGCCCGTATTATTTTCAAAAACGGTTACCGTGTATAAATTATTCTTCAGCATGGTCGTATATCCTTTTTAAATCGATGGTAAAATTAAAGTTCGTATGCCGGATGTAGAGGCTTTCCGGTATGCCATCTTTCAAAACATCCCGCGTGGCTTCCAGTACTTTCCGTTTCCGGCTTCCGCGTTCCATCCGGATCAGCTGCGTGCACCGGTCGTCTGTTACATAGTAATACACATCCCCATCCGTATAAAATGCATGATAGCGTTCGGCGCCCTTTTTAAAAACAGATGAAACGGCAGTGGCATCCACTACATCCATTAACAGCAGCTCAAAGTCTTTACGCAGGGTTTTCCGCACCGCCTCCTTATCCATTTTAGGAATGATACTGTGCACAATAAACCCATTGTTGCGGGAAAATTCAAAATCAAAGAAACTAAACCCCGCTTCATTGGTAAAAACAATACGGGTGGAACTGTCCGGCATCTTCTTGATGAGCAACAGACCGCTCAGATGATTGCCGGCCACATCTACGGATGCCTGGTACAACGCCCGTTGTATGTGGGGTTTGAACGCCGCAATACAGGCGGTGGTGCCTTCTGCCCGTTGTAACTGCTTATAGGCAGCCGGTGCACAGCTGCCCAGCATACATAAACTAACGAATAGTAAAAAGCGCATCCGGAAGAGCGGTATTTAATTGTTGGCCGGAATAATTGATGGTTGTTTGATCGCCCCGGTTATCGGTCATTTGTACCTGGCTTACCAGGAAGTTTGTTTTTTGCAGGATCACTTTTACCGACTTAAAAAGCGTCTTCATTTCTTTGGTTACAGGAGTCATATCGGCCAGGTAACCAGTGCCGTTCTCCAGCAGTTTCACCGAGAAGTTAGGATTGTCAAAAACCGTTCCCCGGGCACAATCCATCATCAGCTGGTTGGCCTGCTGGAACATCTTGCTGGAGCCGGCCGACATCTTGCTGGTCTTCTGCCCGTCTTTAATACTTACTTTACTGCCATTGATGATCATCAGGTATTGATAAGGAGTGGTATACTCCATTCGCACCTGGCTGCTCTTTTTAAAGTAGAATTTTCCCTTTGAAGTTACCTTCTCAGAAAGCATACTCAGCGTTTTCACCTGGGTAAAATCACTGGCAATACTGTTTATTTGTTTTGCTGCTGCTGCAAACCGCGCTTTCACCGCTCCCGCATCGCCTACTGGCTTATATTGGGCAAACCCGGGAACTACCATAACGCCCAGCAACAACATAAAAAAAAGTTTACGCATAGGGCTGCAAATTTATCAATTTATCGAGGGATACAATTTCATATCCCTGTTCTTTAACAAATGCTAAAAACTTCGGAAGTATATGCACTGTTGCATGACTGGTGTCATGAAACAAAAAAACCGCACCCGGCTTCAGCTCCTGCTCTACTTTTTGCAATAATTTATCTTCATCCCTGATCATTGTGTCCAGTGAGCGCACATTCCATCCGATGGCTGTATACCCCATTGCCTGTGCGGCCTTGCGCACATTGGGATTGGTAACGCCATAAGGTGGCCGGAACCATTTCATTTGTCTTCCGGTTATATGATGCACCAGGGCCTGCATTTGTTGCAACTCGGCCATCATTCTTTTGGAACCGTGCATATCAAACCAAAAATCATGATAATAGGAGTGGTTCCCCACAATATGGCCCTCTGCAAGGATCTGCTTCAGCAACCTCTCATGTTCGGCAGCGCGGTAACCAATGCAAAAAAAAGTAGCCGGAACCTGCCGTTCTTTTAAAATGGCCAATACTTCCGGTGTATATTTTTCCAGGGGACCATCGTCAAAGCTGATGGCCACCTGTTTTTTATCCGTTACCCCTTTGCAGATCACCGGCATATAGAAGTTGGATCCGATATAAAAGCTGCCATAAAAAAGCAGGAGTGTATATACCACCACCAATATAAAAAACACATACCAGGGCCATCCCTGCTGCAAATAAAGGTATGTAAACAAGGCGAGCAGCAGGAGGAAGCCGATCGTGGTATTTCTGAAATTTAACATGCCGACAATAAGTAAAGCGACGGATATAACTGTTTATAGTTATTAAAGACCAGCACTCTTTTAGGTGCGGCAGGCTCAGCGGCACCCGGCACCCGCCCCGTACTTACGATCATTGCGGCCATCCAAAGCGCAAAGGCAGCGGAGGTAGGATATTCTCCGCAAAATTGTTTATACGTTATAGCGGGGACGGCACTCAATACCGATTGCTGTACGGCTTCATAAAGACTATTGTAGCGCGCATCACCGTTTGCCCCGGTAATCAGCAGGTCGATAGAACCGGCCGGAACCTGGTGCCTTTTTAAAAAATTGGCTACCAATGTGGTTACCGGAACCGAGGGTTTATACCAGTTCTGAAAGGCTTCCAGCTTTGCAAGGCATCCGGCTTCCCGTTGGCTGTTGAGCAGGAAAAAAGCGGCTCCTTCGCCCGCCATGGTACCTTTTCCGGGATCTCCGATCAGGTTTGCGGTATCCCCGTCTTTTTTATACAGATCAAACCGGCTTAAGATGGCATGACTTTTTTCAATGATCTCATCTACGCCACCGACCAGTGCCGTTTTGGCCTCACCTTCTCCGATCAATCCGATGGCATCCGTTAAAGCGGCTTCAAAAGAGGAACCGCGGTGCACATATGTATTATTGTAATGATGGCATTTCAGCATCAGCGCAATCTGGGCGCCCACGGTATTATGGGTAGACTGAATAAAGGCGGTAGGCGATAACAGTTCCTCTTTAAACTCCACCATACGGGTAAGGAACTGATCGGTATCTGCCAGGCAACCATAAGCCGTGCCGGTGGTAATCACATCGGGCATGGATACGTTTGCCTGCTGAAGGCATTCCATGGCTGCTGCGGCGCCCATTTTAATGATACGGCTCATCCGCCGGATCAGCTTCGGATCAATGTATTTTGAATAATCCGGCTCCTTACACGTCAGCCGGTCGCCCCGGTATTGTGCAGAGCTTTCCAGCAGCTCATTAAATGAACCCTGCGGAGATACGGCGTATGCAGATTGAATGTACAAGCGATTAAATATTACAGATGATTTAAAGCAGCTCTTGAAAATACCAGCGAACTGCAATTGCCTCCAAATCCAAAAGAATTGGATAACACATGATCGATTTGCCTTTTCTCCAGCACCGTGGTTACCGAAAACGGCAGGTCTTTCATGGGTGTTTGCAGCCGCAGACTGGGAAACACCAGGCCTTCCCGGATGGCCAGTACCGCGTATACCGCTTCAATGGCACCACTGGCGCCCAATGTGTGACCGGTAAAGGATTTGGTAGAACTCATGGGCGGATAATTGCCTTCAAATAAGGTAGCAATGGCGGTGCCTTCGGCGATATCATTGTTTTGGGTTCCGGTTCCATGAAGATTGATATAGCTGATGGCTGCCGGAGACAGGCCGCTTTTTTTTAGCGCGCCTTTCATTGCCAGCAATGAGCCCGTACCCGTAGGAGAAGAAGCTGTTTGATGATAGGCATCGTTGGCATTGCACCACCCGCTGAGCGCACAAAACGGCTTTTTGCTGAGCGTAGCAGCAACCTCTTCAGACACCAATACCACATAGCCCGCACCCTCGCCCAGATTAAGGCCCCGGCGATTTTCGTCAAAGGGCTGGCAATATTCCTGGTCCAGGATCATTAAGGTATTAAACCCGTTTAAGGTAAACCGGGTCAGCGCATCGGTACCACCGGCTACCACTACATCCAGCACCCCCTGCCGGATCATCCGTGCGCCAAGAAAAATGCTGTTGGCAGACGAAGAGCAGGCCGTACTGATCGTTGTAACAAAGTCTTTGATGCCCAGCGCGTCTGCCACTACTTCCGTTACAGCCCCGCATTCATGGTTCACCACCATTTTGAGATCACCGCTGCCGGCATCTTCTAAAAAGCCCGGAAAAAAGTCTTCGGTTTTATCCATACCCCCTACCGAATTGGCGGAAATAAAGCCGGTGCGCCATTTTGAGCATTCGATACCCGCATCGGCAATGGCTTCTTTAGCGGCAACAGCACTCAACAGCGCCGTACGGCTTACCGTATCCGGCAGCCCCGCCCTTGCAGCCAGTGCTTCATTGGAGAGCGCAACCTCGGCCACCGGAAGCGTATCTTTATGCACCGATTGCAGCCGCTGCATGGCCTGCATCCCTGCCCTGCCGGAAACCAGCGCATCCAGGTTTTCAGCTACATTATTCCCGATCGCCGAAATAACGCCTATACCTCCTATATAAACGGTTTGTTCTTTTGACATGTTGGATATTAGATGGTGAGTAATTAGCCAAAAGTTGGTAGTAAGAAGTTTATCATCTTTGACTATTTATTACTGACTACTCCCCATTAACTATAAACCTCTCACTATAGACTTCTCACTACAAACTTCTCACTCCACTTCACTTCCCTTCGTGTTCCAGAATATAATCCGCCATCGTATCTATAGACCGAAATACATCCTGGCCTTCTTCCGCACTCTTTAATTTGATATTGTACTCCTGCTGCAGCAGCACAATCAGTTCCAGCGCATCAATAGAGTCCAGCCCTAATCCTTCCACAAACATCGGATCATGATCCCCGATATCTTCGGGCTTTTTGTCTTCCAGTTTTAACTGCTTAATGATTTGCTCTTTTAAGCGCTGTACCAGTTCTTGCTTATTTTCCATAATTTTTATTATAAATACTCCGCAGGTTTTCCACGGTAAAATGCTGGCCCGTTGCGGATGGTGCCTGTTCCACCAGGAAGAGGCATGCTTCGGGCCGTTCATCCATTACGTCGATCCATCCGCAAATGCATACCTTTAAAAGGTGCCGTTGCATCAGGTCCGTTACATACCAATGCATCCAGTCGGCATCAAAGGTTTCCGAAATAAAAAAAGCATTCTCCCCTTTAAATTGATACCGGATGCTGATCTCCCCGATCACAATATTGGGCAGCGTGTACACAAACAGGGCCGGACTCGGATACGCTTTTGAAGCCTCCAGGTACTGCACATCTGCTTCTATACTGGCGTTCCGGTTGCTGAGCACCATACCGGTGTCTTCCGGCCGCCAATGCTCCAGATCAGTACGCTCTTTTAACAGTGCATCTACTGCAACTGTTCCCGTTTTGCTGAGCAGGTCCATTTTATAAAAGCGGGGATACATTACTTCAAGCGCCTCGTAGGCGGCATTTAAGAACGCGCTTCCTGTTTCAGTGCTTCTGAAAACAACGGATGCATCTTTTACAACGATCCCTTCTCTTACTATTACTGCCGATGTGATCTGCATACTGGCTTTCACCAACCCGCTACGCTTTATCTTTAAATCCGTTGTTAATGTATTCGATACTGTCCCGGAGCCGGATGGTTTTGGCCAGTTTGTGCAACGCGGTATCATGCTCTTTTACATACGGATTGTCGGTATCCCAAACATATCCGGCCAATACCGAGCAGATCATTTTTTTGATGTCTGGATTCTGATCGTTTGCAAAGAAGATCGTATGCAGCGTTGTATCGTACCATCCCATCACATAGCTTCTGAAGGTGTTTACCCCCTGCATCATCTCTGCTGTATATTCTTTATCCCAGTCAACCGCTTCTCCTTTTAAATGACGTACAACCAGTTTTCCCGCAATCTGGCTGGAAACCGTAGCCAGGGTTACGCCGGAAGAAAATACCGGGTCCAGGAATTCGGTTACATTGCCGGTTAACACAAAACCATTTCCATAGAATTTTTCTGTGGTACTGGACCAGGATTGCAGGATCTTAGGTTCCCATAAAAATTCCACGCCCTTCATCCGTTCGGCTATATAGGGTTCGTCGGCAATCACCGCCCGCATCTGCTCTTCGGGCGTGCCGGTATATTTTTCAAAAAAGGCGGGGTCGCCTACAAATCCTACAGAGGTAACGCCGGTAGCAAACGGAATCACCCATACCCATACATCGGGTTTATGTACAATTACGGTAATACGGTCCGGCTCATCATCCATCTGGCGGTTTACATCGTTGATATGCACGAACAGCGCCTTCCGCGGGGCCAGGTTCGACGGTTTATCCAGACCAAACAAACGGGGAATCACACGTCCATAACCGCTTCCGTCGATGATAAATTTTGCCTCGATCTGTTTTTCATTACCCGCATTATCGGTAACCGTTGTAACAGACGATCCGTCTTCATTAAACTGGATGGCCGTAACGGTGGTTTCGTATTCAACAGGTACCCCCTGCGCTTCCAGGCCATCTGCCAGCGCTTTGTCAAAGTCGGCACGGGTTACCTGGTAAGCATGGTCCCAGCCATCGGTAAACTGATCAGAAAACGAATAATCGCAAACCACTCCGTTACGAACAAATTTGGCGCCTGTTTTTCGCTGAAAACCCATTTTCAACACACTTTCCAGCAATCCCGCTTCTTCCAGCGCTTCCATACAGCGCGGCAGCAGGCTTTCCCCGATAACAAAGCGCGGGAATTGCATCTTCTCCACTACCCGAACCCTGTATCCTGCTTTATTTACAATGGCTCCGGCCACGGTTCCTGCGGGCCCCGCGCCAATTACCAGTACATCTGTTTGTTCCCTTTGCATATTTTCAATTCTGATTTAAAGTTTCGATTTTGTAATGATGGCCGTTCCTTCAGCCATCAAAGTTAGCCCTTCTTTTTACATTTCAGTAAGGTGTGGCTGAGCCCGATGCCCTCTATCTGCTCCACGATTTCAAAGCCGGCTTTCTCCACGCATTTTTTAAATACCCGGGAATCGTACATCTGGCTGTTGCCATTGGCGATAGCGGTAAAATAAACAGACAGCTGCTGAATACAGAATGCCGAAGTTTCGAAGCGTTGGTTATCCCAGAACGCCTCCAGGATATAAATACTACCGTCGTCGTTCAATGCAGCACCGCACCGTTTCATAATGGAAACGATCTCTTCTTCCGAAAAACAATCCAGGAACTGGCTCATCCAAACCGCATCATACCCGGTGGGAAATACCACGGATTCATCCAGCACATTGGCCGGGTAAAAATCAACCCGGTCGCCCAGGCCAAGATCCTCGATGTTCTTTTTTGCCATGGCTGCCTGCCCGGGCAGATCTACGATGGTGATGGTTACTTCCTTATCGAATTTGGTGGATGCCAATGCCCATTTACCGGTATTGCCGCCTATTTCCAGCAACTTTTTAATATGATTTTCCGGCTTATAAATATGTTTTAGAACCGCGGGAAACGCTATATCTGAAAAGAAATGATCGTATTCAAACCAGCTTTTCTGCTGCTGCGGGTTTAATTGTGAAAGGCCTTCATAAACCGTAGACCAGTTGCCCAGTTCCGGTAATCCCGCCGGCTTTCCGGTTTCAATAGCTTCTTCGAGGTGATACATCCCTTTATAACAAATGTCCTGTACAAAATTCATGTTCACATTTGTAAGCGGATCGTGCAGGATAAAATACCCTGTTTTTGTTAATGCAAATTTTTCATCTGCCGTATATTTTACCAGGTGCATTCCCAAACCGGCTTCCAGCAATACCCGTACGGCGTATTTGGAAAGACCCACTTTTTCGCAAATGTCGTTTAATGCAATACCTGCGCCCCGGGTTTCTTCAATTACTTTTAATATCTGTTTATCTCTTAACACACGCGCTACCTGAAATACAATTGGTCCATGGGCAATGATCTGCGCCATGTGTTTTCCTTCCATCGCTGAATAATGTTCTCCTTTGTAGAAATCTATCATTATTTAAGTTTAAACGTTTTACTGCTTAATAGTTGTACCAACCCCACATTGGTCATCGTTTACTGCCCCGTTTACACATCTCAGTATCTTCCCTGCCCACGGTACCCACAACGTGATCCTTTTCAGGTTTTAACCACTACGATGGCAGCGTTACAGCCTCCAAATCCTGATGCGGTTTTTAAAAATGTATGTACCGGTTTTTGGATCAGGGTACTGCAAACATGAATGGGCTTTACCGTTCCGGGTGTTTCAAATCCCATGGTGGGAATGATGACCTGGTTGCCCAGCGATTCAATACCAATAACGGTTTCCAGCAGGCCCGCTGCGCCCAGGGTATGCCCGTAATAGCCTTTCAGACTGTTTACGGGAACCGATTGTAACCCGGCAAGATTGATCGCCCGGCTTTCCATATCGTCGTTATAAACCGTAGCCGTTCCGTGGGCGGAGATAAAATCGATTGCCGCAGCATCCGTTCCCGCTTCTTTCATGGCGCGATCAATTGCCATAAACAGTTCTTCTCCCGTCCTGGAAGGACCGGAGATATGATTGGCGTCATTGCTTACCCCGCCGCCGCTTATAACGATCGGGTTTGCTGCTGCCGGCGGTTGGGTAGAAAGGACTACCGAAGCCGCCGCCTCACCCAGGTTAATTCCGTTACGATCGGCATCAAACGGCTTACAAAGCACGTTACTCACCGCATGAAACGATTGAAATCCCGAAAGGATAAAGCGGGTAATCAGATCCGCACCGGCCACCACCACCGTTTTGTACTTACCGGCCTCCAGCATGCGCTTGGCCGTAATAATGGCCAGGGTTCCGGAGATACAGGCATGGGAAACGATCACCGGCCGGTTTACAAATCCAAAATGCGCTGAAAGTTTTTGGGCAGAAACGGTTAATGCCACCTCGTTTTTGAGCTCCCGGGTAACCGGCTGTTGCTCCAGCTGCCCGATATTGCCTTTGGTGGTGGAAAGGATCCAGGCGGTGTCCGGATCGGCCGGATCGATGCCCGCCTGCCGGATCGCATCCTCCATCGAGGCCGCTGTCAGCGCTTCAAAAGGGGTGAAGGCCGCGGGCGCCTGCTGAAAGAATGCGGGGTCCATCAGCGCGGCACAAAAGGGTACCGGGCTCCTATGGGCATCGTTGTGTATTGTTACGGCTGTTTTGCCCGCACATAGCGCTTCTATGTTCTCTTTTGCAGTATTTCCGAGGGGGGAAACAACATTCCGTGATAAAACGAACACCTTCTTCATTCCCTTTATTTCACAAATTTTTGCTTCCACTCCTGAAAAAACGGAGGGTTGTTCAATAAAAGGGTTTGCGTATCCTTGTCCAGGAAAACCTGTGTTGTCCGGCCGGTTGCCACCAGGGACCGGTCTGATCCTTTATATAAATTAAACCTGAAATTGATCTTGGCCGCTTCGCAGGGCTCGTAAATGGTTTCAACCACTACGGTGTCGCCGAACTTCAATGATTTTTTATAATTGCATTCTGCGTGAACGATCGGCACCACTACATTTTCCTTAAAAAAATCAAGATAACCGATACCATATTTTTTCCCGAAGGCTTCCCGGCCATCTTCAAAATAGCGGATGTAATGACCGTGCCAGACAATACCCAGCGGATCGGCTTCGTTAAAGCGGATGAGGACTTCGGTTGTATCTTTAAGTTCCTTCATTATTTCGATTTCCACGCAGCGTACTTACTGTTTTTGATGTTGTCGATGACTTTTTTGAACCCGGTAGCCCAATAATTCCGGAAGCTAAAACCCATGCCCACAGAACCTGCTACGCGTTCGGTCAGTAATATTTTTTTAGACCGGATATCGAACAGGGTTACCCAAACCGATAATTCTTTTTTGGGTTTATTCATTCCGTCTACCACAAAAAGAAGTCCCGTACCTTTTTTATCGCCGGTGTTAAATCCTTTTACAAGGGTAGTAATATCGCTTTCCTTTAGCAGGTTATAATCTTCTGAGCTGGATGAAAGCAGGGTTTCCGGGTCCCGCTTCTGGTTCCGTTTAGAAACAAAGCTCAGGTCACTGTTCATTTCATCTTTGCGGAAGGCACCGGCGATGTCGTATTTCTTAGCCTCATTCACCATCAGGTCGTTAATACCGTCAAACTGGCGGTCTACAATATCTTCGGCCTTTGCGGCGGCATCTCCGATCAGTTTTGCTTTTGTAAAATCAATGCCGAAATAATAGATCGGTGTTTCTTTGTTGGTTAATACCTCATTGAGGGTTTGCGCCTGGCTGTTCAAACCGGCCATTGCAGTACATGCAAAAAGCAATAACAATATTTTGGTTGAGATCTTTTTCATTTTGTGTTGTTTTAAGTTATTGAAAAATTTTATCCGGCAACAAATATGCGCATTTCACAGGAAGCGATCACATCGCCATTTATAGCGATGCGGCCATCCACAATGGTAGCATTGAATACCTGGTTCTTAATATGAATAGACGTTTCCAGCACTTCCCCGACAGCGGGCAGGCGGTTTATCTTTAACTGCTGTACCGCTCCGATAAAGCCCACCGGAACGGGTTTGTTCTCCTGCTTACAGATATAACCGATACGGGCTGCCGCCGTTTGGGCAATATTTTCTACCAGTCCGGGCTCTTTTAAATAACCGTCTGCCACCAGGATGTTGTCTTCCGTTACGGTAAACTGCGTTGCAGCTCCGCTGTCATCCGAACGCTCCAGTGTTTGCACCATTACAAAGGGCGCCCGTTGGGGGATATAGGGCAAAATGTCCTTGGCGATACTCATACTCTAATAAACAGTTGGCATTTTCCAAGGCCAACGCGCTAAAATTACAGAATCTTTGGTTTGCAGCAGGAGTTTTTCTCCCGGTTGTTATTTGTATGGGATCAAACGTCATTCCCGGTTCATGAAAGGGAAAATACAGGCATGACGGCAAAAATAGCGGCTGTTTATGACGGGGTTTCATCCCAAAACGGGTAATAATTATACCATTGATCCGGATAACCCTTTACCTTCCCGGTCATTTGCGCTACAAAATCGGCCAGGATTGCTTCCGGGCCTGCTTTTTCGGGGTGATGGCGGTATACCGTGGCCGGAGTTGCAAAAAAATGATAATGTTTGGACGATTCCTTTAGTGCAAACACAAAGGAAACGGGCACGGGCAGTTTGGATGCGATGGTGAAGGGGCCTGCGGGAAACCGGGCCGGGGCACCGAGAAAAGAAGCGGCGATTGTTTTATTGCCCTCTAAAAACCGGTCGGAGTGCATGCAAACCAGCTCATTGTTGTTCAGCGCCTCCATGATCTCATAAATATGCGCTATATTATCCCGGATGATGATGATGCGCGCATTGCGCTCGCCGGTAACCCCATCCAGGTACTCCTTTATTTGCTGCTGCTCCCCGTCGTACATAACAATATTGATGCGGGTGTTCAGCCGTTTAAGAAGATGGCCGGCAATTTCCCAGTTGCCGATATGAGCGCTTAGCAGCAGGCCGCCTTTACCGGCTGCTACCATTTCCCGCAGGTGCTCCTCCCCATCAAAGTGGAAAGAGAACCGGTTACGGATGCCGCTCATCATAACGATGCGGTCTATAAGCGCCTGCCCAAACCAGTAATAATTACGATACCGGAGCCGGATGGCGTTGAAGCCGGAATACCCCAGCCGTTTGTTCAGGTAGTATTTTATGGCCCGGTTGGCCCGGGCGCTGCATAAAAAATAGTAGAGGGCTACAAACCGTAACAGGAAATAGGCCGGCGCCGTGCCCCCTGCCTTCAGCAGGCCGATAAAAATGCTGTAGCCCAGTTTTGTACCCTTGGAGCTTCCGTCCCAGTTTGCCATTTAATCGGATTGGATTTGTGCTGCTAAATCAGCATTTTAAACGAAACGATATCGCAGATAACAATTTCGCTTGTATGATTTAAGTATGCAATTACGTACTTCTTTTTGTAAGAAACACATCGATAATTCAGATCGGCCCACCGGTTGCTATTACAAGGCTTATGAACTATCCGTTTATCGGCTAATTTCTCAACAAAGGAAAAAATATCGTCAACAAATTTTTTGGCGGTTTTCGGTAGCCCTTTGGATTCAATGAAATAGGCTATTTCCGCTATAGTAGCAGCTGCGGTATCTAAAATTCTTACTTCCCTTCTGACCACTTGTCAATCAGTTTATGGGCCATTTTTTTCCCTTCAGCCAGTGAAAGTTTTTTTGCCGGAGCCGTTTTTTGAGCAGCCAAAAGCTCCAGCTTCTCAAATTTCTTTTCCTCAATAACAACAAACTTTTTCTTATCAATGACCAGGGTGCCCATAACGCGTGCTTTTAGTAAAAATAACTTTTTTTGTACACACTTACCAGCACTCAAACAGGTTTTATTTCCCTGTTAACAGATAGCTATCCCCTCAGTAATAAAAAAATCAGGAGTTAAGCCGCCTCTTTTTTCTGAATCTGTGCGTGTATATAGTTATAGAAGTCATTGAAGGTTACCAGCGGTAAAAAATCGCCGGGTTGTACCTTAAAATGAAAGTTACTTTCCAGGGCCACCACCAAATCAATATAATCCAGGCTGTCCAGGTCCAATACCTCTTTGAGACTTGCCTCCGGCTTTATCAGATCCGCATCGGCCTCGAATTCATCTACCAAAAATGCATTGGTCGTATTTATTATTTTCTCCATGCTTAGCATTAGCTCAAATTACCACTTTTTTACAATGAGGGTAGAGTTGGTTCCCCCAAACCCGAATGAATTGGACAAAAATACATCTATATTTTTATTCGTTGTATTTTTTACAATATTTAGGGCTGCGGTGTCTGCATCGGGGTTTTCAAAATTGATATTGGGCGCCATAAATCCGTGTTCCATCATAATGCTGGAATATACAATTTCGCTGGCACCGGCCATCCAGCATTCGTGGCCGGTCATTGATTTTGTGGAACTTACCGGTGTATTGCATCCCTGGAACACCTCTGCAATGGCCCTGGCCTCGCTGGCATCCCCGGCGGGCGTGCTGGTAGCGTGTGCGTTGATGTAATCAATAACGCCGGGCGCTACCCCCGCGTCATTCAACGCCATGCGCAGTGATTTTGCAGGCCCCGCCACCGTAGGATTGGAAATATGTTCCCCGTTGGATGAAAAGCCATAACCGATTACTTCCCCCAGGATGGTGGCGCCTCTTTTTTGTGCAGACTCCAGGCTTTCCAGGATCACGGTGGCCGCGCCGCCGCTGGGAATCAGGCCGTCGCGGTCTTTGTCGAAAGGACGGGACGCCTTTTCAGGCGCATCTTCCTTTACGGAAAACGCACCCAGCGCATCGAAGGTGCCCATAGACAGATGGTTGATCTCCTGCGCACCACCGGTAACTACACAATCCTGCAACCCCATCTTTATAAGGATGTAGGCCAACCCGATGGCATGTGACCCACTCGCGCAGGCGGCGCTTACGGTTAAATTGATGCCCTTTAATTTAAAAATGGTAGCCAGGTTCATGGTTACCGTAGAATTCAGCGTTTGAAATACCGCTGCCGATCCTACCAGCATGGTATCTTTTTTTTCGCGGATCAGGTCGGTAGACTCGATCACCGCCTTGGCGGAGCTGTCGTTTCCATAAAGAAGACCCGGCTCTAACCGTGCCAGGTCTTCTTCGGAAAGACCCGCTTCCTGCAACGCCTCAATGGTTGCCATATAGGCATATTCGCCCTCCTCCGGAAGCATGATGCGGGAACGCCGGTCCAGTAATCCTTTTAATGAGGGACGCTCTACAAAACCGGTCAGGGCAGACCGGTATCCGAATGCTTTACGAACGGGATCGAATATGATCCCCGACTTCCCCTGGTACAGGGAATCTTTTACTTCCGCTAGGTTTTTACCAATGCAGGAGTAAATTCCCCGACCTGTTATCACCACTCTGTTCATTCGTGCAAATTTAACGGGAAAAATACATTCATGCAGGTCACTAAAAAGGGTTACACCCAAACGGGCTAACCCTCTGTATCGATCGCTTATGAACCGTACGTTATTTTACAGTAAACCCGGCCTCATGATCGCCCCACAAAAGAGCAACCTGGCCATTGTCGCTAATTGTATAGGTTAATGCCTCCGCAAATTTTGCGGGCTTTTTACTCTTTACCGTAACCCGGAGGGCATCATCGGCCTCGTTGTATTCGGTTCCCCACTGATCCCATTTTTTGCTGAAGATAAAGGTCCAGTCACCGTTTCCGGTTAATACATGCAAGCCGTATTTGCCCGCGGGCAACGGCTTTCCATTAATCGTTGCATCCTTGCTCAATTCAAAAAGCGTGGTTTTATTGGCCCCGGCACGCCATACTTTTCCGTCTGTTGGTTCCACATCTTTACCAATGGTGCGCCCTTTTACCGATGGCTGGCTGTAATTGATAGAAACCGTTACACCCGATTTAACGGTTTTTGAAACAGCGGCCGGCGGACTGGCCGGTTTTTTCTTTTCACCGTTCTGGGCAGATACGCCGATAACCAGGCAGATGCCTGCTAAAAAAAATAATAGTTTTTTCATATAACCCTTTTTTAAAATTTGCATAAACAAGTGTGCGGATCTACTTTCTCCATATGCCCCGCTGCTGCGTTAAACCAGTGGGCCTTGTAAGCCCGGAACATAGATTTAGGGGCGAATAGCTGATACGGCATTGCCTCAAAACCGCTACCATCCACAACCGCCTGATAAAGATAACGAAAATCAAATCCATCGGATAAAAAAAGCAGCTGTCTCATTTTCCTCTCCGGATGAAGATCCACAGCCGGCCGTCAACCGTTTATAAGGAACCCCTTCAGCAACATGCCCAAAATTTTTAATGCCCCGCTGCGGAACAATTTTATAAATGTCATATTTTGTTAATACTTTCGCATCAATCCGGGAGTGTTTCGCCCAATACTCCGGCCCTTTATAAACTTTTAAACTCTAAACCATGATGATCAGCGAATCATTCAAACTTACTGTGGGCTTATGCCTCGGTTTGTGCCTGTACAGTTGTCAAAAAAACGAAGTAAATACCGGTGACCTGTTATCCCCATCTGCAGCAAGCAAGGCCCAGCGCGTTTCAGCATCCGGCTTAGCCGAAGATTATGTGCCCGGCCAGCTGCTGGTAAAGTTTAAAGACGGAACGCCCGCTCAAAACAAAGCGGCTATTTTTACAAAACTGAAAGGAAAACAAAAGGGAAAAGCCCATCCAAAATCCATCCCCGGCTTTGAAGACGCCGGTGAGGTTGACCTCATTGAAACCTCATCGGATCCGCTTGCCGCCATTGATGCGGTAAAGAATGCGCCCGAGATCGATTTTATTGAACCCAATTATATTTACCGCACGGCAGATGTACCGAATGATCCTTATTACACCGATGCGCAATGGAATATGCAGGCCGGCGGGTACGGGTGCCAGGCCAGCACTGCCTGGAACAATCATAAAACCGGTTCGGGCAATGTGTATGTTGGTGTTATTGACCAGGGATATATGTATGCGCACGACGATCTGAAGCACAATGCAGGCGTTAACCCCGGCGAAATTCCGGGTAATGGGATCGATGATGATCAAAACGGGTATATCGATGATGTGTATGGCTGGAACTTTTACCATAACAACGCCACTGTTTATAACGGGAGCGATTTCCACGGCACCCATGTTGCGGGCATCATCGGGGCCGAGGGTGGCAATGGTATCGGCGTGGCCGGTGTGGTTTGGGACGTAAAGCTTCTTGGTGCAAAATTTATTGAAGGCAACACCGGCACGGCATTTAGCGCAGCCCTGGCGATCGACTATTTTATTGCTTTAAAGACCAGGCAAAAACTGAATATTGTAGCGATCTGCTGTTCCTGGGAAGGCAATATGAGCTCCAAAAACCTTGAAGCAGCTGTTCGAAGAGCCGGAAGAGCAGGCATTCTTATTGTTGCAGCCGCCGGCAACAGTGCCAGCAATAACGACAAAACCGCCGTATATCCCGCCAGCTATAAAACCGATAATATAATTGCCGTTGCTGCCATCGGCCGGAATGGCAATCTTTCCTATTTTTCAAATTATGGTGCAAAAACGGTTGATATTGCCGCACCGGGCGAATCGATCGTTTCTACCTACCTGAACAATAGCTACGCAGCATTGAGCGGTACATCAATGGCGGCCCCGCATGTAGCAGGTGCTGCTGCGCTTTATGCCGCGGCACATCCGGGCGCCGGCATGAAAGAAATAAGAACCGCCATTATCAACGCCGCGATTCCCACGCCTTCGCTTTCCGGAAAATGCATTACCGGTGGCCGGCTGGATATCAGCAAGTTTTAAACGGGCGCTGTAATTACTTACAAAGCTGTGGCAAAAGTGAAGCTGTTGCCGCAGCTTTTTTATTGCCTGCGCCTGACATTGACCTGTTGCGTTTTTTCAAAGCGCCAAACCGATGCAGCAAGGATTTTTTTTTGAACGTCCCCATCCTGGCTTGAAAGCCCGGAGTGTTTCAAGAGCTGTTAAAAAATCTGCGCAATTCCCCGTTTATCAGTATCTGGAATGCCGTATATTTGATATACGAATCAAACGGTTTAACTACTTATTGCAAACACATTCGATATGAAAACCATCCTTCCTGCTTTTTTGATGCTGATGCTGTCGCTTTCGACAAACGCCCAGATCAAACGGTACACTTATTATTTTGATGCCAGCCTGGCTCCCGCTCAAAAAGAAAAGGCCTTTATATATGGCAAGGGCGTAAAACAGGACTCTATTGTATGGGTCGATTTCTTTTTAATACGCAATGACCAAAAAATATTTTCGGCCTCCTATACCGATTCTTCTTTAAATATATTGCATGGGAAAAGCATTGATTATTACTCCAATAGCCAAATACAACAGGTAAAGCGTTATGTACACAATGTACAGGACGGTCTTGCACAACAATGGGACACCGCGGGCCGCCAGACGGATTCCATCGTTTACAAAAATGGAACAGTTGCATTTAAAAAGAAATCCCGGTATTTTAACGGCAATATCATCATAAATGAGACGATTACAGACAGCATCCGGAATACCCTTGAGGATATTAGCTATGATACAACCGGCCGGAAGACCCGGGCGATTATGTTCTCGGGGAATACCGGTATCGAAAAGATCTACCATCCTGATGGTACCGTTACCAATGGTGACAGCCTTTATACACGTGAGGGTAAAGATGCCGGCTTTCCCGGCGGACAAAAGGCCTGGGCGGCCTACCTGACCCGGGCACTGGATGCTTCGCGGCCGATCCGGGCGGGTGCTCCTGAGGGGCAATACAAAGTTGTTGTTCAGTTTATCATCGACAAAGAAGGGTATCTGTCGAATATAAAAGCGTTAACGAACAACGGTTATGGAATGGAAGACGAAGCCCTCCGTGTGATCCGGAGTTCAGGAAAATGGAGTCCTGCTATGCAATATGGCCGGTTGGTTAAAGCCTACCGGAAACAACCCATTACATTTGCCATCACTAAGCGGTAAATACAGACTGAAGGATCGCCTTATCAACAGATCCATGATGCTTATGCGTTATGCAGGCGCGACGTCGGTAATGCGGGCGCACCCGAACTTCTTGAATTGAACAGTATCATTCATATACGTTAAAGAGATTACTGCTCGCCGTTTTAAAGCGCTTTTAACGGTTCGGAGCATGGGGCCTGTTAAACTTTTTTTCTTGTTTTTATTCCAAAAATGGTACCCGCTTTATGGATTAAAACAAGGTTCTATGAAAGCTTTTCAAACAGTTATCCCGGCCGCGCTGTTTGCGCTGTTCTTCTCAGGCATTGCCTCCTGTACCGTAAGTGCTTATTCCCGCGCTCCGCGGCACCGGGTATGGGTTCCCGGTCATTGGGCACCCGGCTACCACGGTTACAAGCACTGGGTCCGCGGGCATTATGAATACCGTTAAACAACAGTAAAAAAGCTCCTGTGGCAGGAGCTTTTTTGTATTCGATACGACGGGCGTTATTTACAGTCCGTCCAGTTCGCCTTTTACAAATTCCATCAGCCCTTTGATATGATCCGGAGAAAGATCAAACCGTAATCCTGCCGCTTCGAAAAGCTGGGGCAACGGGCGGGTTCCGCCCAGGCTTAACGCCTGTATATAGTGCTGCAGGGCCTGTGTTTTATCCTTTTTATATTGCTGCCAGAGGCCGATGGCACCCAATTGAGCAATACCGTATTCGATATAGTAAAAAGGCACTTCATATAAATGCAGCTGCCGCTGCCAGTTGAAGTTCCGGTAATCTTCAAGTCCGCTGGTATCCAGTGTTGACGGCGTAAAGGAGGCCAGTATGGTTTGCCATGCAGCCAGCCGCTCTTCACGGGTATGGGTAGGATGCTCATAGATCCAGTGCTGGAACTGGTCGATGGTTGCAATCCAGGGAAAAATGGTCAGTACCCGCTCCAGTTGCTGCTCGTGTGCCCGCTTCAGCTCTCCGGGGGTTTTAAAAAACGCTGTCCAGTGTTCCATACTGAACAATTCCATACTCATGCTGGCCACTTCGGCAATTTCGGTCGGATATTCTTTAAAAGCCGATAATTTCAGCGGGTGCGTTAAAAAAGAATGAATCGCATGGCCGCCTTCATGTACCATCGTGGTTACATCGTCCATGGTGCCGGCGGCATTCATAAATATAAACGGTGCGCCGGTTTCCGCCAGCGGGCAATTGTATCCGCCCGGAGCCTTGCCTTTGCGGCTTTCCAGGTCGAGCCGGCCCATTTCGTTCATCTTCTGTAAACAATCTCCAAAAAAGGGATTCAGCTCATTAAAACAATGGATGGCTTTTTCCACCAGCTCACTGCCTGTATTAAAAGGACGCAGCGGTTCAGTGCCAGCGGGTTCCGCATCGATATCCCAGGGCCGCAGTACATCGAGCCCCAGTTTTTCTTTTTTCTGCTGATAAATTTTATCCACCAGGGGCAATACATGTTGCCTTACCGCTTCGTGAAACTGGAAGCAGTTCTCCTTGCTGTAATCAAACCGGCCCAGTTCGGCAAACCGGTAATCCCGGTAATTTTCAAACCCCGCATTCAGCGCCACCTGGTGCCGCTTTTTTAAAAGCGAATCAAAAAGATCATCCAGGGCATCCTTATCCTGCAGGCGCCGGTCACCGATCTTGCGGTATACGCTCTCCCGCAGTGCCCGGTCCGGACTTTCCAGGAACTTAGCCGCCTGTTGCAGGGTATATTCCTGGTCATTTACGGTAACGGTCATTTTTCCGGCAATGGCCCCAAACTGCTGCGCTTCCACAGCCAGCTCCGATTGCAAGGGAATATTTTCTTCCCGGAACAGCTCAATGTTCTTCTTTACATTCCGGAGGTATGTAAAATACTCCGGTTCGGTAAGCTCGTTGGAAAGCGGACTTTCAATCAGCTTCCGGTTTAGCTGGTCTGCATAGGGCTGCATTTTAGGCTGGATCTCCGTCATAAAAAAGGTAAAGGATTCGGCCAGTGCCGTATCTGTTGTATCACGGGTCATATTGATCTGGCGCCAGCAGGCTTCCTCACTTACTACGGCCTCCAGCTCACTGATATCCTGCAACCATTGATCCAGGGCTTGTTTATCTGATAATTCCCGGCCTGCCAGGTCTTTAAAATATGGCTCCAGCGTTGACCAGTCGGTTATTTTAAAATTTTCCGGTAAAAATTGTCTGTGCAGGGGTTTAATATTTGCGTCTAATTTCATGTTGATCATTTTTCAATTGCGGTGCTCAGGATAGCGGAGCAGCAATATACTTTATAAAAGGCAAACCTCATAAAACAATACGCCCCCGCTGTAGCGGGGGCGGTTGTTATTATAAATACGGTGCTGATTAATCTTCCTTCTTTTTAGCCGCTTTTTTTGCAGCTGCCTTCTTGGCCGGTGCTTTTTTTACAGGCGCTTCTTCCGTTGCAGCTGCTTCCTGGGTTTTCGCTGCTGATTTTTTGGCCGGTGCCGGGGTTTCTTTTACATCCGCAGCCGGGGCTTCTTCGGCCGCTGCAGGTTCTTCTTCAGCCACCTCGGTGAGCTTAATTTCGATATTGTTCTTTTGGAGGAGATCAAACCATTTTACGATCTTCTTCATATCGGAGGTATATACGCGGTCAAAATCCATATCCGGATATACTTTCTGAAAATAAGCCTTGATCGCTTTATCATCTTTTACGTCCGGCAACGCGGTGCCATCCGCTTTCATGGCATTGAATACGTCTGCCAGGTTTACATTATCCCTGATGGTATAAATTTCAATGCTTTCCAGGTGTGAAAACTGGTGAATGCGGGAAGACGCAAATTTGGTTGTTTTGTCGTTCAGGGAGCGAACAATGGCTCCGTCATTTTTACTGCTGATCAGCTCAAATAAGCCCGATAATCCACTAACTGCAACTAACTTATTATACTCCATGGTCATTTTTTAAGAGCCGCAAGATAAATGACTTTTTTTAAGAATATGCCTAAATACGTGTATTTATACGATACTTTTCCTGCATAAAAGAAAAAAGCAGTATACAAGTCCTTATTTATCAATATTTTTAGCGTATATCCGGGGCCCTCACCGAAAGTTTGAACCTTTTTCATCGTCCAATGAACTTTATATCCTTTTTTATGAAGCAAATCGCACTATTATTTGTACTTGTGATAACGGGAATTGTTACGAACGGGCAATCGATAAAAGGCACTTTGATGGATCCTGTGGAGGGTTCTACCGTAAGCGGGGCCACTGTTCAACTGCAAAATGCGGCCGATTCTTCCGTAAAAGCATCGGCGCTTTCAGATAAAGAAGGAAAGTTCAGCTTCGGCAATCTCGGTTTTGGCGCTTATATCTTAAAGGCAACCTCTATTGGCTTTGAAACCCTCGAAAAAGAAATTACGCTTTCAGATACCCTGCGGGATGCAGACCTGGGGGATGTATATATTCCCAAAAAAACCACTACCCTGGAAGGGGTGGTAATCGTAGCCTCTGCGCCGGCCGTAACCCAAAAGGGGGATACTACCCAGTTTAGCGCCAGCCAGTACAAAACCAATCCCGATGCCACGGTTGAAGATCTTATAAAGAAAATGCCGGGAATTACGGTAGATAAGGACGGTACAGTAACTGGTCACGGAGAACAGGTGAAGAAAGTAACGGTTGACGGAAAGGATTTTTTTGGTGATGACGCTTCTATGGCATTAAAAAACCTGCCGGCTGAAGTGGTGGATAAAATTCAGTTATACGACCGCATGAGTGACCAGGCGCAGCTAACGGGTTTTGACGATGGGAATACCGCCAAGGCGATCAATATTGTGACAAAATCTGGTCTAAGAAACGGGCAATTTGGTCGGATATTTGCCGGCTATGGCACCGATAACCGCTACTATGGCGGAGGAAACGCTAGTTTTTTTAGTGGCAATCGGCGCATAACGCTCCTGGGTAATTTTAATAATATCAACCAGCAAAATTTTGCTCAACAGGATGTTTTGGGTGTGATGAGCAGTGGCGGACGTGGCGGTGGCGGAGGCCGTGGCGGCGGTCGGGGCGGCGGCGGTGGTTTCGGCAGCGGGCCGTTGAATGTAGGTCAATCTCCGGGCATCAGTCAAACCAATGCTTTTGGTGTCAATTATTCTGACCAGTGGGGTAAAAAAGTGTCTTTTACTGCAGCTTACGATTTTCGGAATAGTACCACCAACAACGAATCGCTTACGTTTTCACCCACTGTTACACAAGATGGGCGCACCCTGAACCTATCTACCAACAGCTTATCTACCTCCAACAACAATATGCACCGGATCAATATGCGATTGGAGTATAAGATCGATTCCAATAATACGATCATGTACATTCCCAGTTGGACCTTTCAGAATAGCAGCAGTACTTCGAGCACTTATAAAACTGCTATCTACGAGAGTGGAGACAGTTCCTATATTTCCGACGGAAACAGCCGGTCCAACAGAAACGGGTACTCCCTGGGAAATAACTTAATGTACCGTCATAGCTTCAGAAAGCCGGGACGTACCTTTTCTACATTCTTACAGGCCAATTTTTCAAAAAATGATGGAGATAGTTATAACCTGACCAATCTCCAAAAATTTGAGAACATCAATTTGCCGGATGTGCGAAATCAATACAGAACCAATCCTACAAATGGTGCCAATTATTCGGCTCGGATCAATTATACAGAACCCATTGGTCAGCAAGGAATAATGGAATTGAGCTATTCTCCCGGGTTACGTATCAATAAAAGAGATCAGAAAACTTTCGATTATGATGGCGTCGATTATACCCTTTTTAATCCCGGGCAATCCAACAATTTTAAAAGCACCATTACAACCCATACCGGAAGTGCAAATTACCGGCTCGGGAAAGGACGGGATAACCAGTTTTCTGCGGGGTTTGATGTACAGTATTCTGACCTGAAAAGTGACCGGATCTATCCTTCCCCTGTTAAAACCAGCCAGGATTTTGTAGCGTTTTTACCCAACCTCCGGTGGTCGAAAAAAATCGGCGACTACAGCAGTTTCCGGGTTTATTACCGGGCCAATACCGACTTTCCGAGTGTAGACCAGCTACAAGATGTGGCCGACAGCTCCAGTCAGACCAATATTGTTAAAGGAAATCCTAACCTTAAGCAATCATACAGCCACTGGGGTTCATTTCGCTATATTTATGCCAATACACGGAAGGGAAACAGTTTTGCAGCCAACTTTTCTTATTCTGCCGCACAAAACTATATCACCAGTGATGTGGTTAACAATAAAGGGATTACGAACACTACTTACATTAACCTGAATGGTTACCAGAACTTCAATAGTTTCCTGGTGTATGCGTTTCCCATTAAGTATATCAAATCAAATTTCAGCATTACAGGAAGTTACAATTATGGCAAAACGCCCAGTAAGTATAATGGCGTAGTGGGCGATGTTGCCCGGAACACATTCGGAAGTGGAGTTTCTTTAAGCAGTAACATTAGTCAATATGTAGATTTTACCCTCCGTTATGATCTCAATTATACCAAAACATCAAGCACGCTTCAAAACGCCAGCGCCGGGCAAAATTATATACAACAAAGCCCCAGCCTGATGCTGAACCTGCTGTCGAAAAACGGTTGGTTTGTCAATACCAATCTATCTTATGAAAGCTACAATTTGGATGGAGCCAAAGGCGTTTATTATACGCTATGGAATGCTGCCGCAGGGAAAAAGTTTCTTTCCAAAAAACAAGCAGAGCTTAAACTGTCGGTATTTGATATTCTGAAACAAAACAATAGCTTTAGCCAGTCGCTCAATGAGTACAACCTCATACAAACCACTACCACAAAGGTATTGCGCCAATATTTCATGCTCACCTTTACCTACAGCCTGCGCAGTTTTGGCAAGGGCAAAGCCCCGGCTCGTGAAGAAGGTGAAGAACGGAGAAGAGAATGGCAGGGAGGCCCTCCCGGTATGATGCGCGGCGGCGGACGACCCGGCGGCCCAATGTTTTAACCGGTACTATCCAATTTTTTTGTAATATCGCCGAATTAACCGGTATTACATTGCTGAACGAAGAAATATTAGTACAGGAATTAAAGCAGGGCAATGAAGCTGCGTTTAAACAGGTAGTTGACAACTATCAGAATATGGTCTACAATACCTGTTTGGCCATTGTAAAAAGCGAAGAAGACGCAGAAGATATCTCCCAGGATGTATTTGTACAGGTTTTCCAGTCGATCCACTCGTTTAAAGGAGAATCTAAACTATCTACCTGGATCTACCGGATCGCCACTACCAAGTCGCTGGACTTTGAACGCAAAAAAAAGCGTAAAAAAAGATTTGGTTTTGTGCGCAGCATTTTTGGCGACGACAGCCAGGTGGTGGTAAATCCTCCGGATTTTCAACATCCCGGTATTGTGCTGGATAAAAAGGAAAATGCATCCATTTTGTTTAAAGCGATCGATCAGCTTCCTGAAAATCAGCGTATTGCATTTATATTAAATAAGGTTGAAGGCTTGAGTTACCAGGAAGTAAGCGAGGTGTTGGAGACCTCCGTATCCTCTATTGAATCCCTGTTGCACCGGGCCAAAAACAATCTTAGAAAGATCCTGGAGAAAGACTATAAACCCCGGGCGTAAAAGAAAAGCTGAAAAATGACGTCAAATACTATTAATAAGATATATTTAGATATTATAGCAATCATGAAACACTTTAAACCCGTTTTGGAATGAAAGAGCAAGATCATATCGACTCCATCCTCAACAGCCTGGACGGCATTCAAAAGGCCGAAGCCCGGCCTTTTATGCATACCCGGGTAATGGCCCGTTTAAGGGAGGAATCCAATTTCTGGACCAGGGCCGGCAGTGTGATCGCAAAGCCGGCGGTTGCCGTTTGCTGTCTTGTAACCATCCTTACCTTAAACATTTATCTGATTGTTGACGGTAATAACAAGCAACAGACAGAAACCGTAACCACCGCGGGAACCGAATCGGATATCCTGCAAAACGAGAACTTTATCCTGGCGTCCAACACCAGCTATGATTTTAACAAATAGAGGAATGAACAATACGGAACGAAACAGAACCCTTATTTTTATCATCGCCTTGCTGCTGATTACCAATCTGGCATTGCTGGCATATACCTTTATCTCCTCAAAAAAACATCCCTCCGATAAAGAACGGGAAGGTTTTACCGGTGCGCTGAAACACGAAGTAGGGTTTTCCGATAGCCAGCTCGAACAGTTTAAGCAACTAAAAGAAAAACATTGGACCAGCGCCAAGATCGATATGGAGCAGATCCGCAAAATCAAACAACGATTATTTGATCTTACCAAACAGCCGGTTGTTGCCGATAGTACTATTGCCCGGCTGGCCGATTCCATTGCGATACTGCAAAAGGGGGCCGAAATAAAAGCGTTTCATCATTTTAAAGCTACCCGTGCGATCTGCACTCCTGAACAGCAACCGAAATATGATTCCCTTATGACAAAGATCATCCGGCAGGGAAGAAACGGCCGCCCGGTTCCTTCGGGTCCGAATAAATAAAAAATTAAACCAGCTTGCAACTTTATTACGGGCAAGAGACCTCTTGTACTATATAATGGCATCAAATCACATAATTTTGTAACATGAGAAGCAGATTTATTCTGGTTTTAGGACTGTTTTTAACGCTGAGCACTTCCCTTTATGCACAAAAGGAAAGTGTGAGCGATAAGGTGAGTTCCGTCTTAACAAAATTTGATGCAGCCATAAAACCAGACAAGACCAAAAGAAGCAGTATAGAAACCATCTTTACCGATTTTTATACGGCACAGGAAAAATTGCGCGACAATATCCAGGGCTCTTCAACACTGGCACAGGGGCTGCAGCAGGATTACCAGAGTGTACGTAAACAAAATGAGGATCTTTTCACCGAACGGGATAACCAGCTGAAAAAAACGCTGACGGCAGACGAATATAAAAAGTGGAAAGAGGAAATTGAACCGGCGTTACGCAAAGGCGGGAAAAAATAAACCGCATCCCATCCTTTAGTTCACAGAAAACAGATACAGCTTATCCGTTTGAGGGTGCGTATCGTGATCCTGTACCACCGCTACCTGGTGCCCGTTATCGGACCATACCACCGAGTGGATCTCCTTTTTTGCCAATGGCAACTGTAGTTTTGTAAAATCAGCAATCCTTAGGATAAACGCTTCCTGCTCATTATTTATATAAAACAGGAACCGGCCTTCCGGACTTAGCCAGGCCTTGCTGAACTCCATATCCAGCGGTTTCTTTGAGCGAACGTTTCCCGATTGATATGTAACAATAAAACTGGTATCTTCCGCCATCAGATGGTTATCGTCCAGGTATACCAGCTGATCACCCGGCAGCAGGGCAAATTTTGCATCCAGATTGCTATAATGCCGGATGCCGAAATTGTGCAGGGTATCCTGCCCGCGCATTAATAAATGGGAATATTCGTTGGCGAGCCCGGGCGCAGAGTCCTGCGGGCTATACACCGTAAACGCATAGCGATCACCGGAACCATATACATCCCCCATCAGATCATACAGGCGGTGCCGGATGCGGGCGCCATACAACAGCTCGGTTTTCTTTGTAAGCAAATTGTACCGGTGCAATGAAATGCCGGCGGCATAAGGACCATTCACGGCATCTCCTGTTTTATAAACAATCCTTGATGAGTCAATGAACACCGGGTCCATTAAAAATCCCCGTGCGGTTGTAACGGCATCAACGGTCTTTTTTGACTGGAACTCAAACACGCGGATCCCGTTTCCTTTCAGCGATTCTGCTACCACCCGCGCGCCGTTGAGCGGTTTTTCCTGGTGGGCGTAGGCCACCCGGCGGCCGTTGGGCGAAAACCGGGGCGCCCAACCGTAATCCAGCAACAGGAGCTGGCGGCTTTTCAGGTCGTAACGCGCAATAACGGGGTCCAGCAGCCGGCTGGTATCTTTTCCGTAGCCGATCAGATTTTCTGTACCGGCAGGCACTATTGTTGCAGCCCCGCCCTCTTTATTCCGGAGCCGTTTTACAAATACCAGCTCATCACCCTGCTTATTTATAGAAACACCCTGGAGGATATGTCCCTCCTGGAACCATTCCAGCTGCAGTTGCGCTTTTGGCGGTTGCGCAGTTATACCGGTAACAAAAAAAAGTAAGAAGAGCGTTGTAATTCCTTTCATCAATACGGGATCTGTTTAATTGCAATCGCATTATAAATACATCTATTATAAGACGCAGACCCGGCGCATTTGTTGTGTTGTCCGATTTTTTTTAATGTTTTATTAGCAAATCGGATCCTACAGCGCCCCTGCGGAGCTTAATAAGCCCGGCACCTATGCATTTGCCGGCCTGCGCCCGCTTAACCTGATGTGTATGCGAAAGTTTTCGGAATTTGCTCCGCTTTTGAATGGAAAAAGAAAGGAATATACCTGGTTATCAGTGCATCATGTCATAGGCTCCATCGGGGCCGTCCGGTATCAACGCGTGCTTCCCCGCCTATCGGCCCCGGAACTATTCCCGGTGCAAGCATACTATTAGCGTTTACTGTTGCGGTTCCAATACCAGGTTATCGCAAATGGCGCGTACCACGCCTTCCTCGTTGTTATCAAACCCGGTAATAAAATTGGCTGCGGCAATAATGCCGGGATGCGCATTTTTCATCGCATAACTGTATTTGGCCACCTGCATCATTTCCAGGTCGTTCAGGTAGTCCCCAAAAACCATCGTTTCATCGTAACCCACACCCAGCGCCTGTTGTACCAGTTTTACACCCACCCCTTTGTTGGCATTAAAAGCGGTAAAATCCAGCCAGCGTTCACCGGCTACGGCTACTTTATAGGAGGCCTCATATTGTTTAAAATGCGGGTAGCTGTTGGTTTCTGCATCAATCAGGTCACATAACGATACTTTTAAGATCGGCTCAGTAACTTTTGTCAGATCTTCCACCAGTTCATAATGCTGGTAATATTGCAGCGCCTGTTTCAGCAGGGATTCTTCCCTGTCTTCCATATAAGCTTTGTCCTTACCGCAAAGCACAGGGTATACCCGGTTCAAAGTCCGGGATTTTTCAACAAATGCCGTAACGGCTTCGGAGTCCAGCATCTCTACCAGCAATTCGTTGCCCCGGTAGGTAACATAACTGCCATTGTCTGATAAAAAATAGGTATGGTCTTTTATGGGTTCAAAAAGCGCCAGCAGGTTGTGGTGCGGCCGTCCGCTTGCAATGCCCAGTACAATACCTTGTTGCACCAGTTGCTTTTCAAATTCCCAGAATCCTGCAGGAAGCTCCTTTTTATCATTTAACAACGACCCATCCAGGTCTGTAACGATCAATTTTACCATTTATCCGATACTGCCCCTGACTTTGAATGATCAAACGGCTTATTCCGTTTTCAGAAAGCGCTGCAAAGGTAATGCCCCTGCGGGGAATGTGGGGATTTGAAAATGTGAAAATGTGGAAATGTCAAATTCCAAATAACAAATGCAGAAGTGGAAACGCAAAAGATGCTCCGTTGCTGCCCAAAAGCTACAAGCCAAAAGACATCACCACTTCTACATTTCGCATTTAATATTCCTCATTTTTACATTTCCCAGCTGGAAGCCGGCTGATGAGCATTAGCAGACCGCTACACCGGGAGGACTGTTTCGTGAACAATGAATATCAAGCGGAAACGCAAAAGATGCTCCGTTACTGCCCAAAAGCTACAAACCAAAAGACATCACCACTTTTACATTTCGCATTTAATATTCCTCATTTTACATTTCCCAGCTGGAAGCCGGCTGATGAGCATTAGCAGACCGCTACACCGGGAGGACTGTTTCGTGAACGATAATATTAAGCGGGAACGCAAAAGATGCTCCGTTACTGCCCAAAAGCTACAAGCCAAAAGGACATCACCACTTCAACATTTCGCATTTAATATTCCTCATTTTACATTCCTCCCAAAGGGAGGCGGCTACCACATCCGGATCCGGTCTTCGGGCTTTTTGTACAGCCTATCGCCTTCTTTTACATCAAAGGCTTTATACCAGGCATCCATGTTTACCGGCGCGCCAATGGTCCGGTATTCACCCGGTGAATGCGGATCGGTTAATATGAATTGAGCTGCAGTCTCCGGAAGAATATTGCCCCTCCATACCTGTGCCCAGGCAAGGAAGAAGCGCTGATCCGGTGTAAAGCCATCAATTTTTTTGTTAGACTGTCCCTGTTTTGTCATCTTAAAGGCTTCGTACGCTGCATTTAATCCTCCCAGATCACCGATATTCTCCCCCAGTGTCAGTTTTCCGTTTACGTGAATGGTGTCCAGGATGGTATAACCATCAAACTGCCGGGCAAGTGCATCGGCCTTGGCATCAAATTTCTTCCGGTCTTCTTCCGTCCACCAGTTCCGGAGCGTACCGTCTGCATCATATTTGCTTCCGTTATCATCAAAACCATGCGACATTTCATGGCCGATAACGGCCCCGATGCCGCCATAATTTACCGCATCATCTGCATTGGGATCAAAGAACGGGAACTGTAAAATGCCCGCGGGAAAAACGATCTCGTTCAGCGTGGCGCTGTAATAAGCGTTTACAGTAGGCGGCGTCATTCCCCAGCGCTCACGGTCTACCGGTTTACCCAGGCGGCTGATCATGAAATGATAGCTCCAGTTGTTTACATTCCGGATGTTCTGGAAAAAGTTATTGCGATCGATGACCAGGCCATCGTAATTTTCCCATTTATTGGGATACCCGATCTTTGGCCGGAAAGCCGCCAGCTTTGCCAGTGCCTTTTCTTTCGTGGCAGCGCCCATCCAGTCCAACCCTTTGATCCGGATCTCAAATGCCTTCCGGAGATTGGCCACCAGCTCTTCCATCCGCGCTTTGGCTGCCGGTTTAAAATACTCTTTTACGTATAATTGCCCCAGCAACTCACCAATGTTTCCGTCCGTTAAGGACGACATCCGCTGCCAGCGGGGTGTTTGAATTTTTTGCCCGGTTAATGCCTGTGTAAATGCAAAATTGGCGCTTACGAACGGCGTACTTAAATAAGGCGCGGCTCCTTTAAGCAGGTTCCATTTCAGGTATATTTTCCAATCCTGCAGCGGCGTTGATTTAAGTTGTTCCGCTACGGCGGTAAAAAATGCCGGGTTATTTACCAGGATGCTGTCCTGGCCATTCACCTCCAGTTCAGACAGGATCTCCTTCCAGTTCAGTCCCGGAGTGGTCTTTGACAGATCATCCAGGAAAAATTTGTTATACGTTTTGTATGCATCCCGCATTTCAACCCGGCTCAATTGTGCGGCAGCCAGTTGTTTTTCGATATTGAATATAGTGGCTGCATTTGCCCGGGCGGCAGCTGCAGGTGTGCCCACCAGTTCAAAAAGCGTTGTTATATATTGGGCATACGCATCGCGGATCTGCACCGACCGCTGATCATCTTTTAAATAGTTATCCCGGTCGGGAAGCGAGGCACCTCCCTGGCTGAGCTGCGGAATCATCACCTCTACATTTTTACGGTCCTGCCCTACAAAAAAACCGTACAGCGGGGAAGCAACACCGCTGGCACGCAGCCTGTTTATTTTCTGAAGCAGTTCCGGCAGTGTTTGTATGGCGTCTACGGATGCCAGGTCTGCCTTTATGGGCTCATATCCCAGCTTTTCAATAGCCATACTGTCCATACCGGAAGCATAAAAATCGCCCACCCGTTTTTCCACGGAGCCGGCCGGTGCGCCTGTATTGGCCCGGGCTTTTTCAAGGATCGATTTTACGGCGTTGATATTAAAATCGCGCAGCACATTAAAGCTGCCCCAGCGGGTTTCCTTCGCTGGTACGGGATTGTTTTTTATCCAGGTGCCGCTGGCATATTTGTAAAAATCATCCCCGGGTTTTACGGAGCGATCCATATTGGCAGGATCAATAAATTTCTTTTGTTTTTGCGCCTGTACCGGAAAAGCACTTAATAACAGGACTGCCCCGGCGCCCAAAATACCTGCTTTTAAAAATATTTTCATTTTATGTGATCAATTAGGGCATGAAAATAAATATATTTTAATTCACACGGCATTACCCATTCAAAATTTTCAAAGAACGCCCTCTTCATGCAGCACAAACCAACCCTGCTTCAAACCCATATGTGCATTTTAATGGGTATAACCGGTTTAAAACCCGTTTTTTTTGTGCATAACCCCGTTTTTTTGTGTATTGAACTGTTTACAACAACTGCAAAACAACCGGCCCTAAAATTTGGAAACGGGCGATTCCGGATCGTATCTTCAAATTGCAATTGACGAAGCGATTAATTTATTAGACGATTTTGTCAAACGCGCAACGACAGTTTCTTTGAAATCAGGTGTGTTTAACATCGCTTTTTATCCGGCAGCAATGGAGGATGGAAACGGGGTTAGGCAGCCAGAAAAACAGGAACGTCTTCGCTTAATAAAGCAAGGACGGGGGCACTTACTCAAAGGCGGAACAGCCGAAATACTGCAAAGTGTTGGAGCGTTCGGCGTGAGGGAAGCGCAAACACCCGCCCGGAATTTTAAGCAAAACAGCGGAAGCCTTGCCGGTTGCCGGGAATCAATCGTTTTAGCTGTGTGGTCTGTAAAAGGAATGCACAACTGTAACTAAGGTTCTCTGACAGCAACAATGCAGAAGCTATTAAAAAAGCATCGGGTTAGTAAGTGATGAGCCGGGAAACCGGTTTTGAACAGAAGCACGATGCTTTTTTTATGTCCGGATTCATCGATATTTCCCGTTTTCTATGCACTGGATCAACAGACCGTTTGGGAAACATTTCCCTATTATTGACCATGCTTGTTACCATCCTGGAACTTGAAACATCAAACCTGAAACTACTATTCCTTATCCGCCAGCTCACTGATCAGCTCCGCTACCAACGCCGACCAACCGGTTTGGTGATTGGCACCCAGCCCGCGACCGGAATCCCCGTTAAAATACTCGTAAAACAGGATGAGGTCCTGGTTTTCCGGCAGGTTGAAGAACCAGTTGTACTCTCCATAGATCGGCCGGCTGCCATCTGCGTCTTTTTGAAACAGGCTGATCACCCGCTTGGATAGTTCCGTTGAAATATTGAACAGGTTCATCATGTTCCCCGATCCCGTGGGATATTCCATCAGGAAGGAATCGTGGTAAAATTTGCCCAGCCTGCGTATGGACTGGATGATGATAAAATTAATGGGGATCCACACCGGTCCCCGCCAGTTGGAGTTACCGCCAAACATATCGGAGGTGGAATCGCCCGGATCATACCGGATGGAATGCACTTCGCCGTTGATGGTAACGGAATAAGGATGCAATTCATGGTATTTCGACAAAGCCCGGATGCCGCCATCGGATAAAAATTCGCTTTCATCCAGCAGGCGCGTCAGCAAGGCTTTCAGCCGGTCGCGCTGCACCAGCGACATCAGCATTTCTTCTCCATCCCCTTTTTCTTCATTGGGCCAGAAGAGGTCGTTCTTCAGCCGGTAATTTTTATACCAGTTAAACCGCTTCTTAAAATCGGGCAGTTTCTCAAAAATATCCTTGCTCATAATGTTCACCGCGTACAGCGAGGTTAAGCCTACAATGGACCGGATCTTAAGCGGCTGTGGCGGTGCATCCCGTATACACAGCACATCATAAAAGAACTGGTCTTCCTCGTTCCACAGCACATGATCATTCAACGCCTCCGCAATCAGCACAAAGTGTTCAAAGAACTTGGTCACCATGTCTTCAAAGGAAGGATCCACCACGGCGATCTCTAAAGCAATATCCATCATATTCAGGGCATAGATCCCCATCCAGCTGGTGCCGTCTGCCTGCTCCAGCTGCATTTCGCCTTTATCATGATAGCTGCGGTTAAACACGCCGATATTATCCAGCCCCAGGAAGCCCCCTTCAAAGATATTATCGCCTTTAAGGTCTTTCCGGTTGATCCACCAGGTAAAATTGATCGTGAGCTTATTGAATACTTTTTTCAGGAAATCGATATCCCCCTTTCCTTTTGCCTTCTTTTCAATTTCATAAATCTCCATCGCTGCCCAGGCCTGCACCGGCGGGTTCACATCACTGAAGTTCCACTCGTAGGAAGGCAGCTGTCCATCCGGTTTCATAAACCATTCCCGCATCAGCAACAGCAGCTGGTTCTTTGCAAATACCGGGTCTACCACTGCCATCGAAATGCACTGGAACGATTGATCCCATGCGGCATACCAGGGATACTCCCATTTATCTGGCATCGAAATAATGTCCTGGTTCTTCAGGTGCGTCCATTCGCTGTTGCGCCCAGTAAGCCGGGATGGCACAATGGGCGTAATGCCATCAGACACACTCAGCCAGCGCTCCACATCATAATGGTAATACTGTTTGCTCCACAGCAGCCCTGCCAGTGCCTGCCGCTGTACCCTTGCAACATTGGGATTAATCCCCTTTGGCAATATCGCGTTATAAAAGGCATCTGCTTCCGCTTTCCGCTTATCAAACAATTGCAGGAAATGCCCGTCGAACGGGTTTTCTGTGGCTTGATTGGTAAGCCGGCAATAGATGGAAATGGTTTCGCCGGCCCTGACGGTGCGCTTAAATACCGGTGCAAAGCGGGTGCCATGCTTCCGGTTACGCAGCTCATCGATATTTTCTCCCTCAATAATGGCATCATGAAACGCATCCTTTACAAAAATGCTGTTATTGGGACGGCCGAAAAGCTTTTCAAAATTGGTTTCATTATCGGTAAACAACGCGTCATCCGCTCCCTGGAAATAGAAATAATAATCCCCGATGCGGTTATGCTTTGCCAGTACGGTATGATCGTTTACCCAGGCAATATCCGGCACCGCCGTATTGGACCCGTGCGCCCACCGGTTATAAAACCACAGCAGCGGCAACACGGTAATGGGTGCTGCTTCGCTGTAAAGATTGGTGATATTGATGCGTATGGCCATATCTGTACTGTTTTCCTTCGCATAGGTAACATGTACGTTAAAATATTTGCGGTTGTTGAAGATACCGGTATCAAGTATTTCGTACTCCGTTTGGTTCTTATCCCGCAGCCGGTTTTGCTCCCGGAGCTGATCGTACGGAAAGGCTTCCTGCGGATACTTGTATAGGTATTCCATGTAGTAATGGGTAGGCAGGTTATCGAGGTAGAAGTACAATTCCTTTACATCTTCTCCATGATTACCTTCATGATTTCCCAAACCAAACAGGCGCTCTTTCAACATTTTATCCTGCCCGTTCCACAGGGCTACCGCAAAACAGAGGTTTTGAAAATAATCTGAAATGCCGGCCAGGCCGTCTTCGCCCCACAAATAGGCGCGACTGTTTGCATGATCGAATGGAAAATAATTCCAGGTATCGCCGTTCTGACTGTAATCTTCCCGTACCGTGCCCCACTGGCGTTCGCTTATATAAGGCCCCCATTGCTCCAGGGGGATCTGTTTCTTTGCATTTTCCGCAAGACGTTTATGTTCTTTTGTCATCAATTTTCACTTTAACTAAAAGCCTCCATACTGTTTAGATATGGAGGCTACAAAAATACCTTTTTTAAAATTAAGGGGATTTCCGGTGAATCAGTACTTCCGGTACACGTTGTATAAAACTTTTTTATCGTAGTCTGTTAACATGGGTGAGCTGTCGTTTTGTATAAAGTGCAGTTTAAACGACTGGATTGCGGAAGCCGGGGTGGTAATATCGTACCCGATTACCCGCAGGGCCAGCAGCGCATTGAAATCCGCAGGTGGTTCTGCCAGGTTGGTAGAATCGTACCAATAGCCAAAACCTGCATCGGCCAGCCGTTTCCAGGGAAAGTATTTACTGGGGTCATTTTTGCGTACCGGGGCAATATCCGAGTGCCCGATGAAATTGGCCTGGGGAATGCCGAATTTATCCTTCAGGTAGCCCAGCAGTTTGATGAGGGAACTGATCTGTGCATCCGAAAAAGGCTCCGTGCCGTTGTTGTCAATTTCAATGCCGATGCTGCAGGAGTTCATATCCGTAATAGAGCCCCACTTGCTTCTTCCGGCATGCCAGGCACGCATATACTCGTTCAGCATCTGGTAAGTAACCCCATCCCGGCCTACTACAAAATGCGCGCTTACACTGGTACGGGAAACGGAAAAGGTAAACAGGGTTTGCTCGGCACTGGTTTGTGCCGTATGGTGCAGGATCACAAAATTGGGTTTGCGGGCATCAAAGTTTACAGTAGTATACCATTGCGAGTTTACGGCCGGATTCTTGGGATTGGGCACTACGGCCATTTCCTTAAACAGGTTCTCCGTTATTTTATAATAACTGGGTTTTGCTGCCACGCGCTGAATACTGTCTGTAATGTTCCTGTAAAAAGCCGGGGAGCGATAACCTGCCGAAGTATTGGCAGCAGTGGTATTGTCGGTCTCCGGTTCTTCCCTTCGTTCAACTTTTGTATTGACCACGGGCCGTTCTTCCGGAGGTTTTCTGGTGGTAATCTGTTCGGGTTTGGTAAAAGTGGTCTGATTGGGGTTGCGGTTGTTATCCGGATTAGCAGGTTTCTGGTTAGCGGGCGGCGATGTCCGGGACAACACATTCCTTCGGGCAGGTTGCGAAGTGCCACAGGCATACAGCACCACCATCAACAATGCCATTCTAAATAATGCTTTGCTGCTCAACATGTCTGATCGTTTCGTTCAATGAATCTAATAAATAAGGCCGTTTCCTTGCGTGAAAGTAACGAAAATCCTCGTAAAACGACCGATCGTTGTTAAAATAGTGCATTCGAACAAATTATTTTATGATTTTGTTAATGCAGTATTACCTTTAGAAAAAAAAGTTTATGGCTGCAAGATTTGGTATGGTTGGATTGGGAACAATGGGTCGGAACCTGGTATTAAACATTGCGGATCATGGGTTTGAAGTTTGCGGTTACGACCGTGATGAAAACCAGCGGAAGATCACCGAAGAAGCAGGAAAAGGCAAACCGGTTTCTACCGCGGCCTCTTCTGCAGAGCTGGTTGCAAAACTGGCAACACCCCGTATCATTATGTTACTGGTGCCCGCCGGGAAGATCGTAGACGCCGTGATTGGCGAACTCGTTCCGCAATTGCAGAAAGGCGATATCCTCATCGACGGTGGTAATTCGCATTTTATTGACACCGAACGAAGGTACCAGGAGCTGCAACACTCCGGGATCCATTTCATTGGGATGGGTGTATCCGGCGGTGAAGATGGCGCCCGTTTTGGTCCCAGCATGATGCCGGGTGGCAACAAAGAAAGCTATGAACTGGTAAAAGATATCCTGGAAGCCATTGCCGCCAAAGCGGAAGGTGAACCCTGTGTAGCCTATATGGGCCATACCGCTGCCGGCCATTATGTAAAGATGGTGCACAATGGTATTGAATATGCCGTTATGCAGATGATCAGCGAAGTATATGGGGTGCTGAAAAACGAAGGCATGACGAACGCCCAGTTTGCAGACCTGTTTGAAGAATGGAACCAGGGCGAGCTGCAATCCTTCCTGATCGAGATCACTGCGGTGATCTTCCGTGAAAAAGACCCTGAAACCGGCAAAGACCTTATCGACCTGATCCTGGATAAAGCCAAACAAAAAGGTACGGGTTTATGGACCTCCGAAAGCTCACTGGAGCTCAACGTGCCCCTGCCTACCATTGATATTGCCGTTTCCATGCGGTACCTGTCGGCACTAAAAGACGAACGCACGGCTTTTTCAAAGCTCTATGATCACCAGAACCAAAAAACCGGTACCGACCTGGAGGCCCTTAAAAACATTTGCCGCGATGCGCTGCACTTCTCGTTCATGCTGGCTTATGCCCAGGGACTGGAACTGCTGCAGGTAGCATCGGCCAATTACAACTACGAGATCGATATCAAAACCGTGGTAAAAGTGTGGCGTGGCGGTTGTATCATCCGCTCCGTGCTGCTGAAGGATCTGTTCAATGCGTATGAAAAAGAATCCGCCTTAACCAATATTATCGGGTCCACGCAGTTTGCCGGTGTGCTGAAAGAAAAGCGTAAGGCGATGGTGGCCTTCCTTAAAACCGCCATGGATGCCGGTGTAGCAGCATCGTCCATTTCTTCTGTATTGAATTATTTTGATGCCTATACCACGGAGCGCCTGCCCGCCAACCTGATACAGGCACAGCGTGATCTGTTTGGGGCACATACCTATGAGCGTATTGACAAGCCGGGAAGTTTTCATACAGACTGGCCGTATACGCCGGCAGAGGCAAAATAGTTTTTTGGGCCACGAAGGCGCTAAGACACGAAGAAACACGAAGATTTTTAATGCCATATAACCGCTTTGTGTTTCTTTGTGACTTTGGGTCTTTGTGGTTCCACGGCAATTTCGCCACCAAGGCGCCAAGGCTCTAAGAAACACCAAGATTTCTAAAGTCATACCGCCCTTTGTGTTTCTTTGTGGCAATGATATTCTTCTTTGTGGCATTAATTCCCTTTTCCTAACTTTATGTTCATTAACGAACCTAAAAAACACCAAAATGAACAGCAGTTTTAATGTCCATCGGGAAGCCCTGGCCAGGCAAGTAGTCGATAGTGCTTATATCATTCATTATAAACTGGGACCTGGCTTATTGGAGTCAGTTTATCAGACATGTTTCTGTTATGAACTTTCCAAAAGAAACATACCATTCATCCAGCAAAAGAAAGTTCCCATAAAATATGATGATATAGAATTCCCAGAAGGACTAAGGTTGGATATTCTGGTCGACGACCTGATCATTGTAGAGCTAAAAGCGCAGGAAAATTATCATCCGGTTTGGGAGGCGCAGTTGTTAAGCTATCTTAAACTTTCAGACAAACATCTGGGCTTTATCATCAATTTCTCCGTATCGCTAATCAAAAACGGGATTAAAAGAATGGTGCTGTAAAAGCCGGGCCACTAAGACACTAAGATGCCAAGAAACAGGAAGACTTTTGAAATCATACAACTCTTTTGTGCATCTTTGTGACTTCGTATTTTGTGGTTCCACAGCACTTCCGCCGCAAAGGTTCAAAGGCGCTAAGAAACACGAAGATTTCTAAGGTCGTATAAACCCTTTGTGCCTCTTTGTGACTTCGTGTCTTTGTGGCGAGATCCGTTCTTTTAAACATTCCTTTGCGTAACTTAGTGCCTTCGCATCTCTGTGGCGCAAAAACATTAAACCGTTTATATGAACTTTAAAGAAACGCCCGCCAATATTGTGATCTTTGGCGGTTTTGGAGACCTTTCCTGGAGAAAACTGATCCCCGCATTTTACAACCTGTTTATTTACGGCTATATGCCGGATGAGTTTGCCATCTATGCCGTGCACTACCAGGGCATGCCGGAGGATTCATTTGAAAAACATATGCTGGAGGGTGTAAATAATTTTTCCCGGAGCGGAAAGGCCAAACCGGAACAATGGAACCAGTTCATCAAAAAGCTCTATTTTTTCCAGGGCGATTTTACACTGGATGATACCTATACCCGGCTCAAGACCATTTTGAATAAGAATGATAAGGACTGGAAGAAACGCGCTACCCGCCTGTTTTATTATTCCGTAGCGCCTGCGTTTATTGACCCCATCTCCAAAGCCATCTCCAAATACAAGCTGGCACCACAACCCAACAAAGACCGCATTGTGGTGGAAAAACCTTTTGGTACCGACCTGGCATCCGCCAAGGCGCTCAACAAATTGCTCAAGGATAATTTTGAAGAAACGCAGATCTACCGCATCGACCATTACCTGGGCAAGGAAGTGGTGCAGAACCTGCTGGCCTTCCGCTTTGCCAACTATATCTTTGAGCCCCTGTGGAACCGCAATTATGTAGAGAATGTGCAGATAACCGTAGCAGAGCAGGTAAGTGTGGGCACCCGCGGCAGCTACTATGATAAAAGCGGTGCGCTGCGGGATATGATCCAGAACCACCTCATGCAGTTGCTTTCCGTGGTAGGTATGGATTGTCCGAAGGGCAATGATGCAGAAGCCATCCGCAATGAAAAAGTAAAAGTGCTGAAGAGCGTACGTCCCTTTACGCCCGCCACCGTAGCATCCGATGTGGTACGGGCACAATATACCGCCGGCGAAATTGACGGGCAGCACCAGCAGGGCTATCTACAGGAAACCAGCATTACCAAAGGTTCCACTACGGAAACCTATGCAGCAGCCAAGCTGTATATCGACAACGACCGCTGGAAAGGTGTGCCCTTTTACCTGCGTACAGGCAAATGCCTGCAAAAACAATCCTCCCTGATCGTGATTACCTTCAAAGATTCTCCCTTTAAAATATTTAAGGATGATGTAACGCCCAACCAGCTCATCATCAGCATACAGCCGGAGCAGGAGATCACCCTGCTGTTTGAAGGAAAAGTACCCGGGCCCGTGATGAAACTAAAGCCCGTTGAAATGGACTTTACGTATTATGAATCCTTTACCGAGCAGCCGCCGGAGGCCTATGAAACCTTATTGCTGGACGCCCTTGAAGGGGACGCCACCCAGTTTATGCGGGCCGACCAGGTAGAAACGGCATGGAGTATTGTGATGCCTATTTTGCAGGAATGGGAAAAGAATGGCAAAACCGGGCTGGAAAAATACCCGGCCGGCAGCTGGGGACCAAGAAAGGCAGAACAGCTGATCAAAAAAGATGGCTTCCAATGGGTGCTGCTGCCGCCGCCAAATGGCAGAGACCGCTATATTTGCAAAGAACGCAGAAAAGAAAAATAAATCATGAGCAACCCCATTCAACTTGTTTGGAAAGATAAAGAAGCCTTAAGCCTTGCTGCTGCCTATCATTTTGTGAGTGCTGCTGCAAAAAGCATTGCCGCCAATGGCCGTTTTAACGTAGCTTTTTCCGGTGGCAGCACGCCCAAAAGATTGTTTGAAATACTGGCCACGCCGGCTTTTAGCAATAATATCGACTGGAAGAACGTATTCATTTTCTGGAGTGATGAGCGCTTTGTGCCCCATACCAGCGATGAAAGCAATTATAAAATGAGCCGGACAGCTTTGCTGGATCAAATTAAAATTCCCCGGAAAAATGTTTTTGCTACCCCCACTAAGGGAGAACCGGCTGCCTGCGCTGCAGCATATGAAGCCAGCGTAAAAGCCATCCTTGGCAAAAGCGCGCAATTCGATTTAACCTTACTGGGCATGGGTGATGACGGGCATACCGCATCCCTGTTCCCCGGCACCACCATCTTAACCGAAACAAAACGGCTGGTGAAGGAAGTATGGGTAGAAAGCAAACAGACCTGGCGCATCAGCTTTACCTATACCCTTATTAATAAAAGTAAAGAAGTAATGCTGCTGGTGGGTGATGCCAACAAGTACCCCATCCTGAAGAAGATCTTTGCAAAGAATGCCAAACATCTTTACCCGGTGCAGGGCGTAGCTCCGCAGAAAGGGCAAACCATCTGGATGCTGGATGAGGCGGCGGTTACGGGGAAGTGATCGCAGCGGCCAAATATCATTTCTAATTTTAGCAGCCAATAATGATGCGTCTAAAAAAATGTTTGATTCTGTTATTATTCCAGGTATGTCTATTACCAGGAATAACGCTGGTTGCCCAAAACAGCGATACACCAAAAAGCAGCGAGCCGGTATATTATAGTCCGGGTGGCACTTACAGCGATTGGTATTTCCCCGCCAGTGAAGGTTATGCCAGCCTGGAATGGACCTTTGTGCCCGTTGCGGACCCGCCACCAAGCCTGGCCAAGCAAGGATTACTGCATTACTATGCCTATAATTTTTCACTGGTTAACGCCACCGGCAATATCGGCAGTGGTTATGCGGGCTTTCAAACAAATGGTATTTTCAAAAATTCGTTCCAGGGCAAGGTGATCAACTTTTCCATCTGGGGTTCCAATGGCGGAAAATCAAAAGGAATGGTAAATGCTGCCAATGATGAAAGTGGCGGCTATCAGATCATGTATAAATACAACTGGACGCCAGGGCAGCAATACCGGTTTGAGCTGAAGCAGGGCCCCAGCGGCGAAGACAGCCTTGGCAAATGGTGGGGCCTGTGGGTAACCAATAAAAGCACAGGCGTAAAAGACTTTGTCGGAGAGCAACGGGTGCCGGCGGCCATAAACGGCAAAAGCGTTGTATTGTGGAATGCACACACTTCTATGTTTGGAGAAGACCTGCATTGGTGGCAATCTTTAAATGGCCATACAAAATATAAAGACCAATCCAGCTTTCAGCCCTCAGCAATGGCGGCGGTAAATATTACCGCAAACGGGGGCACAGTAAAGCCCGTTAAATTTGTCAGCTTCATCAATTCAGGCAAACCGGTAACCGGCAGTAATGGCTTTAAGTCTGTAAATTCCAAAGTATCTGTTTACCGGGACACTGCTAATTTCAACGTACAACACAATCTGGGGTATTGGGCTACTCCCGCGCCCAATTATCTAAAAAAATAAGCGGCGCATAATAATTTTTACGGGCTACCGATACTACAAAGATTAAACACTTTTGAGCTTGCGTAATCATCAAGCGACGGGCCCGCACAGGTCGGGAGACCCGCGCGAGCAATAGCGAGCGATAGGACTTTCTCGCAGGTCTCCTGATTTCTTGCGCAGGTCTCCCTGACCTGTGCACAAGCGTTACTTGACTGCCATTAAGCTTCAAGCACCAGCAGGCTTTTCAAATTTGTGTAATATTTAATAGCGTTACTATATTTCCAGCCCTCGGTTCAAAAACAAACTCCATCCTTACAGGATGGTCTAATTCGCAATCATCAAGTGACGGGCCCGCACAGGTCAGGAGACCCGCGCGAGCGATGCAGGTCTCCTGATCTTTCTTGCGCAGGTCTCCTGACCTGTGCATAAACGTTACTTTCGCTGCTAAATATCAAGATCCAATAAGCCTTTCAGGTTCGTGTAATAATCACTAGCGCTACTATATTTCCAATCCTGCGGTTCAAAAACAAAGCCTGTCCTTACAGGATGGTCTAATTCGCTGAAATCATCAAGTGACTGGTCCGCACAGGTCGGGAGACCTGCGCGAGCGAGAGCAATAGCTAGTTACTTTCTTGCGCAGGTCTCCTGACCTGTGCACAAACGTTACTCGGCTACCACTAAGCTTCAAGAACCAGTAATCCTTTCAGATTTGTGTAATAATCCATAGCGCTACTGTGTTTCCAATCCTGCGGTTCAAAAACAAAGCCCGCCCTTACGGGATTTTGGTGCAGATAATCCAGTCGCTGTTGATATTTTTTCTCGGAGTCCAGAAGTATCGGATGGTTTTCATGCTGCCAGAATTGAAAGCGATAGTTGCATTTATTTTCGCGCCCATGCTTTTCAAAAATATCCAGCATCCAGTTTCTGCTACTTTCATGCTCGTTATTAATAATAGCATCGATGATCTTTATAGCGGTAAAACTCTTGATATTTTTTAATACCAACCCAGCATTCCTTTCCCTGAAAGAGCAAATCATATGAAAATGATTAGGCATAAGCACCCATGCATAGACCATCAATCCCTGATGCTTTTGACAAAACCGGAAACTGTTCAATAGTATATCCCGATAAAGATCCCTGGTAAACACATCCACCCAGTCTACCACGGTGGCCGTTACAAAATAGCATCCATCCTTATCTGTATATTTATACCGACTGCTCATTGCTTTTCATAAGTTATACCATAAATATACAAAACTAATTGCATATATAATAATTAGGCAAGTAACGGACACGCACAGGTCGGGAGACCTGCGCGAGTTATAGCGAGTTACAGAAAGCTATCAAGATCGAGGATGAAAAGAAGGGCAAACCCGCGTCGCTGCTCCTTTACCCCGCTGCGTGAAATACAACTTATATAACCGGTAGCAACTAAAACCCAAACCAATTATCTCTTTCAATGCCCACATACCAGCCGTCCTCCCGCTCTTCTACCGGGTAGGTTTTTAAAAAATAGCCTTCGCCCGTGGTATTACGGCCGGTCTCCAGGCTAAACTTATACCGGTGCACCGGGCAAACAATATCCCCCTGCACATTTACATAGCCCCCCGCCAGCGGAGCAGCTGCATGCGGGCATTTAGCCGCACAGGCAAAAAGCTTTTCGTTAAACCGCGCAATGCACAAATGCCTGCCGCCGATCTTTATTTCCGCCAGGTTCTCTTCATTAAAATTCAACTCATTCGGGTGCAGGGCAAGCAAGTGCCATTCCAGCTTTTTACTCATTGTTCAAATGATTTCAGCACCAAAAATCAGCAATTTTTCCTTTCAGCGAATATTATGACCATTTTTGCTTGTTGCATTATTTATACTAACAGAAAATATTGCAACAAAACTGTTGCATAGTTATATGTTGCAATATTTTTTGCAACAAAAATAATTGCAACAGAATTAATGATATTTCAGCTACCGGTATGCTGCATTTCTTACCTCAGTATTTCGAAGGTTTACGCTGTTACTTTTTTGTAAAGGTCGTAGGCACGGCTTCCGGCGACAGGACGACTGGGGCGACAGGGAGTAATTATCAATTTTCCACGGTTGCTCATCAAGGCTATGTCCCCTCAGTCTGCCCGTTCCCTCAATGAAGAAGCATAAGTGGCCGTTCTGCAAAAGGGCCTTCGGCCCGGCGGGTATTTTTATAACTCCGGAATTTATTCCGGGAGACAGAAGATGCTACGGAGCAGGAGAGTGCCGTAGGCACGGCTTCCGGCGACTGGGGCAACAGGAGTAATTATCAATCTTCCGCAGCTGCTCATTCATCAAGGCTATGTCCCCTCAGTCTGCCCGTCCCCTCAATGAAGAAGCATAAGTGGCCATTCTGCAAAAAGGGCCTTCGGCCCGGCGTGATATTTACAATCCTGGAATTTATTCCGGGAGACAGAAGATGCTACGGAGCAGGAGAGTGCCGTAGGCACGGCTTCCGGCGACTGGGGCAACAGGAGTAATTATCAATCTTCCGCAGCTGCTCATTCATCAAGGCTATGTCCCCTCAGTCTGCCCGTCCCCTCAATGAAGAAGCATAAGTGGCCATTCTGAGAAAAGGGCCTTCGGCCCGGCGTGATATTTACAATCCTGGAATTTATTCCGGGAGATAGGGCACGAAACAGAGCGGTGAGTGCCGTAGGCACGGCCCATAGATATCTTCTTCCGTGAATTTTGTTTCTTTGATGAACCGAGCCTACGGCTCTCCACGTTTTATAGATGGTGCCGATCAACAAACTGAAGTTTGTTGTTGAGAGATGACGCGAGGCGCTGCCTCTTACTGCTTTTTATAATATCTGCTAATAGGTTGTGGTTCCGATATTGATTATATAAAACAGACCAAATACACTGAATTTTAGTTGTTACTTAGTTTAAATCCCAGGATGTCCCTATCATTGAGTTTATAAGTTTCGGCTATTTCAATTAATGTGCTAAAGCGGATATCAACTTCTCCTTTTTCTATTTTGGCAAGTTTACTGTTATCCAATTTTGAAGAATAGGAAAAGTTTAATAGGTTTTTTTCTTGTAATACTTCTTCACGATGCTTTTTCAAATAAGCACCAAATGCCTGCTGTACTGTGGGTTTTACTTTTCTTGCCATACCTAAAATTCTTAATAGAATAAAAAAATATTTGGTCGTATTCGACCAATACAGTACTTTAGTGGTAGAATTAGTCAAAAAGCTATTTCACTGAGTCTTTCTAGCGAAACGTAGGAAATTTCAATTAGTACAAAGACGATAAGTGAAAGGCTCGTACTTTTATGGTGCGGGCCCTCTTATCTGTACTATGGGTCTCCTACGACCTCGCTAGTTGGTAAGTTGGGCTTCGCACTTTTTTACCTGCTTATCAAAGACTCATCTAACATAAAAGATGAGCAAATTATGAACAACGCCGTTGCTACACCCGCACCAAACACCAACCCCTATTTTAATGAAGCCCAATGGCTGCAGGTACTGTTTCTATTGGTAGATACGCAAGCCTGGCTGCAACAGTTGCAGGAGGAGCTTATTTGGCAATTGCCGGTTAAAAACCGTAAAAAGCTATTGCGTAAAAGCTGGTACCTGAGCGTCAAAGCACTGGCGCATATTTTGGAGCGACATTATTATAAGGTACCGCGCCACCCCTTGGCCAGTAAGTTTACCTTACCCATACCCGCTATTGCCACCGCCATAAGGGATGCCCACCTGCAGCCACCCGCGCCGGTGCCGGATAGCGAACTGCTGCAACGGGTATGGGATACGGGCGCGCCCGTTGGCTATGATACCACCGGCCGCACAGTAACTGTACTTACCGTTATTGCTGATGCAACGGGGGAGATTATTACGGCCTTCCCGGGAATCATAGACCTGTGAGGTTTGCAAGACGCCGGCCTTACAGAGATGCCTCGGCTCCGTTGCACTGCGCTCGGCATGACGGAAGCGTGATAGTTGACCGTTATCCTGGTCGCATGACGTAAACCTTGTTCCGTCACCCTGAGCGCAACGTAGTGGAGCCGAAGGGTCTCACGGATATCGAGCTGTTCGGTATTACGGAGATGCCTCGGCTACTCCCGCTATCGCGGGATCCGCTCGGCATGACGAAAGTGTAATTTACTAATCTGGCGATGGTCTCCTGACCAGTGCTTTGACGTTACTTATTTGGCAGAACGAGTGACGAGTGCGCACAGGCCGCAGGCCTGCGCAAGAGCAGAACCATAAACCTGAGCGATTTGCAAGGCTCCGGCCTTACAGAGATGCCTCGGCTCCGTTACACTGCGCTCGGCATGACAGAAGCGTGATGGTTGACCGTTATAATCTGGCGCTGGTCTCCTGACCAGTGCTTTGACGTTACTTATTTGGCGGAACGAGTGACGGGTGTACACAGGCCGGAGGCCTGCGCAAGAAGCAGAACCATAAACCTGAGCGATTTGCAAGATCGCCGACCTTACAGAGATGCCTCGGCTACACGTTGTTTCGCCCGGCACAACGAAAGTGCAATTAACCATAAAAAACAAAACATATGAAAACCCTTCCGACAACCGATCCTTTTCAAACAGAATGCTGGAGCCTGGAAAAAACCATTAACCCCTACCGGGTGTTTGTGCGTTGCTTTATCGATGCCGGTGACCTGCATAAGCTGCGTAAACTATTGCTGCATGTATTTCTTTTTATACATCCCTTCAGGCCGCAGCACAAAGAACGATTTTATGATGTGCACCTCGCATTTATGGCCATTAACTCGGTTATTGAAGCGGCGCACTATCTCTGTAATTCTGCCGAAAAGCAGGATACAACAGCAACGCCTTCCATCCCCAACAGCTTGCTTAAAAACGATATGCCTGTGGAAGACCGCAGCTTTATTTCTTATTTTATTTCCTTGGATGAGTATTTAGATCCCTTTAAGGTATTCCGGGCGTTTTTTGAATACCAATCGCGCGGGGATTGGAGATCTAACCTGCATGAGATCCTTTATTATTGCATGACGGATGCCTCCATTGAAGTGGAAATGGACCTGTTTTCCTTATGGCTGCACCTTACCAAACTGCTGGAAGCCGCATACATTACAGTACAACGCAGAACCTGTTTTTTAAAAAAACATCGTTTTATAGGGATACCGCACCTTGTACAATTCTTTCACTTTATTTAAGATGGTGGCGCGCAAACCTTCTACATTCCGCCTTTCGGTGGCGGCTACAAATACAGCATTGCCACCGGTTTCGTGGTTCCAGCGGTCGTACAGGTCTTGCAGAATCTCCTTCTTGGTGTCTTCACCCAGCCATTCATCAAAGGTCTGTTGTTCATACAGATCCATTTTATTAAACACAGTAATAATGGGTTTGTCAAACGCCTTCAGCTCCTGCAGGGTTTTATTCACCACCGCCATCTGGTCTTCGTATTGCGGGTGCGATATATCGATTACGTGAATCAATATATCCGCCTCGCGTACCTCATCCAGTGTGCTTTTAAAACTTTCAATAAGGTGGTGGGGCAGCTTGCGAATGAAGCCTACCGTATCGCTCAGCAGGAAAGGTGTATTATCAAAAACCACTTTGCTGGTAGTGGTATCCAGGGTGGCAAATAATTTATTTTCAGCAAACACATCGCGTTTGCTGAGCAGGTTCATAATCGTGCTCTTTCCTACGTTGGTATACCCCACCAATGCCACACGAATAAACTCACCGCGGTTCTTGCGCTGCGTTGCAGACTGTTTATCGATTTCTTTCAGACGGTTTCGCAGTAAGGAAATCTTTTCCCGCACAATACGCCGGTCCGTTTCAATTTCCGTTTCCCCCGGTCCGCGTGTACCGATACCACCCCCCAGCCGTTCGAGGTGTTTCCACATCCCGCGCAGGCGGGGCAATATATACTGATACTGGGCCAGCTCCACCTGGGCCTTGGCTTCGGCCGTTTTGGCTCTGCGGGCAAAAATATCCAGGATGAGGTCCGACCGGTCGATGGTCTTTACGCCAATGGCGGTTGTAATATTATTGATCTGGGCACCGGAAAGCTCGTCATCAAAAATGACCAGGTTCACCTGATGCGCCATCGCATACTGGCGTATTTCTTCCAGCTTTCCTTTGCCCACAAAGGTGCGGGAATCCGGGTGCTGCAATTTCTGGATAAACCGTTTTTTGGTTTCGGCACCTGCCGTTTCGGCCAGAAAGGCCAGTTCGTCCAGGTATTCTACCACCTGTTGCTCCGTCTGGTCCTTGGTTACCACTCCAACGATCACGGCCGTTTCCGTTCCTTGTATGATGTTCTTTTTATCAAGCATGAATGGACAAAGTTACAAAGGCTTTGGCAGATGACATAAATTAAAGGATGCGCAGAAAAGCGTTTATTAAATTTGCGGACATCCGTGTAATCCGTGAGAAAAATTTACCACTGACCGGCGAGAAGCAGTTTCCAAATCGGGATAAGGAATGTACTCACAGATGGCACAGATTTGCACAGAAGCCTTAACAGATATTCGCCAATCTGTGGGCATCCGTGTAATCTGTGAGAAAAAATTTACCGTTGACCGGCGAGAAGCAGCTTCCAAATCGGCATAAGGAATGTACTCACAGATGACACAGATTTGCACAGAAGCCCTTAACAGACATTCGCTAATCTGTAAAACCACTAAAAAGCGCCAATTAAATCTGTGAGCATCCGTGTAATCCGTGAGAAAAAACTACCGCTGACCGACAAGAAGCTGCTTCCAAATTGACATAATGAACGCACTCACAGATGGCACAGATTTGCACAGAAGCCTTAACAGACATTCGCTATCTGTAAAACCACTAAAAGCGCCAATTAAATCTGTGGACATCCGTGTAATCCGTGAGAAAAAATTTACCGCTGACCGGCGAGAAGCAGCTTCCAAATCAGCATAAGGAATGCACTCACAGATGGCACAGATTTGCACAGAAACCTTAACAGACATTCGCTAATCTGTAAAACCACTAAAAGCGGCAATTAAATCTGTGGGCATCCGTGTAATCCGTGAGAAAAATTTACCGCTGACCGGCGAGAAGCAGTTTCCTAATCGGGATAAGGAATGCCCTCACAGATGGCACAGATTTGCACAGAAACCTTAACAGACATTCGCTAATCTGTAAAACCACTAAAAGCGCCAATTAAATCTGTGAGCATCCGTGTAATCTGTGAGAAAAACTACCGCTGGCTGGCGATGAGTAGGTTCAGATCGGTATACCGCAGATCAAACCGCTGACTTAAATAAAAATTGGTAAGGTATCCCTTAAACAGATAGATGCCGTTGCGCAAATGAAGCTGGTGCCATACCAGCCGCTCAATACCGCCCTCATCGCCGGCCTCCACCAAAAGGGGTGCCAGCACATTGCTGATGGCCTGGGAAGCGGTACGGGCAAAACCGGAGGGAATATTGGGTACGCAATAATGTATGACCCCGTATTTGATAAAGATCGGACTTTCATGGGAGGTCACCTCCGAGGTTTCAAAACAGCCGCCCCGGTCGATGGTAGCATCGATAACCACCGAACCCTGGCGCATGCCGCTCACCATCTCCTCCGTAACCACCAGCGGACTGCGGCCCGATTCATTGGCCAGCGCCCCCACAGCCACCTCACAGGTTTTTAATTGCTTGGCCAGCAGCTTGGGCTCCAGTACGGAGGTCCACAACCGGTGGCCGATGGCATTTTCCAGTCGCTTTAAGCGGGAAATGTTACTATCAAATAATTTAACGGACGCCCCCAGTGCCAATGCCGCCCGGGCTGCATACTCACCCACAATCCCCGCTCCTATGATCACTACCTTGGTGGGCGCAATACCGGTAATACCGCCCAGCAATACGCCTTTTCCATGATTGGCCGATCCCAGGTACTGGGCAGCGATCAGCATCACGGCGCTGCCGGCGATCTCGCTCATGCTGCGCACAATGGGATAAGAATCGCTGTCGTCCTTGAGGTTTTCAAAGGAGAGAGCCGTTACCTTTTTCTGCATCATGGCGTGCAATACTTCGCGGCGCAGCACGGAAAGGTGCAGGGGCGAAATGATGATCTGGTTGTATTGCAGCAACGGGAGATCTTCTTCTACCACCGGGGCGCTTTTTACCAGGATGGGCGCTTTAAAAACGTCCTCCCTCGAATAAACGATCTTGGCCCCCGCCTCGCTGTATTCCGCATCCCTGAAATGCGCTGCATCCCCGGCATTGTGTTCTACCATCACCGAATGGCCGTTGGCAATCAGCACCGCCACGGCATCAGGCGTCAGCGACACCCGGTTTTCCTGAAAAGCAATTTCCTTGGGTATGCCGATGGTCATGCCCCCGCCCTTTACACGTATATCCAATGTTTCCTCCTGCGTTTCATAACTGAAGGAGGTGCTCACGATGGTTTTTATCTTACTCATAAAAGAAGCGGCCGGAAAAAATAACTTTTAGCAAAAGGTTTAAGTTGTATGATATGGTTTAAGCCGTAAAATTACTTATTTTTTTAGTATCTCTATTTCCCGCCGCTCTTCGTCGAGCACGCTTAAGGATACGTACAGGGTATTTTCAGGGAAAAGCTCGGGCGCTTTTTCCGGCCATTCAACAAAACAATAATGGCCGCTGTACAGGCAATCTTCCACACCCGCCCGAACAGCTTCCTCCTCATCCTGTAAGCGGTACAGGTCTATATGATACACGGAAGCGGGTTGCCCGTTTTCCGTAAACCGGTATTCGTTAATGATGGAAAAAGTTGGACTGCTCACCACATCCTCTACCTGCAGTATCTGGCAGATGGTATAAATCAGCGTGGTTTTTCCCGCGCCCATTTGTCCGTAAAATGCGATGTTTTTTTTATCACCGGCCGCTTGCAGCAACCATTCGGCAACCGGTATGATCTCGTTGAGCGAAAACACTTTTTTCATGCTGCAAAGATAAGACGGCGGTTCGATTTGCGTGATAGCTCCGGCGTTACATAAGACAGATGTGTAAAGATCAGGGATAAAGCCGTTCCCTTATCCGTTTGGTCACAATTCGAAATGACACCACAAATGACGCTTTACAGCCACAGATTCGCTGATTAAAGAACAAATCCATCTGCGCATCTGCGGCTAAAAATCCACATTTTACAATAAACCCATACCAATTTTATTATAAGTCAAGACCAATGCCAACCCATCTGCGCATCTGTGGCCAAAAACAAAAAAGGTTGCCGATATGCACCGGCAACCTCTACCTATTCAACCAACAAAACTAAGCATTACTTGGGGCTGCCCTGTCCGGGTGCGCCGCCGGTACCACCGCTATCTCCGGCCCGGTTCTTTTCGTCATCCAGACCGGTTTTACGCTGACGTGCCGATTTGATCTGGGCACTACCAAAGCGGTAAGTAAAGTTCACTTTAAACTGACGGCTTTCCCAGTTGGCACCTACACGTGTAAACTGCCCGGCATAGTCGCTGGTACCACGGAACCGCATGGTTTTGAAAATATCGCTTACCGAACCTTTAAGCGTTCCCTTGCCCTTCATGATTGTTTTTTGTAACCCGGCATCCACAAATCCCATGGCCTTTCCTTTAAACGCACCCTGCCAGATAAACGGAGAGATATACAGGGTGCTCAGTTCTGCCGTCCAGGTTTTGGCAAACCGCAGGGTACTCTGGGTAAACAGGTTAGCTGCGAATGCGTCGGTGTTGATCACCCTGCTTCCACCTCCAAAATCAGCTTTGAACTTGGAGTAGTTGGAGCTAAGATTGGTAAATAAACTGTATGATTTATAGCTGAAGGGATAGCTGATGTTTAAACTGATCACATCCTGAGAGGCCAGGTTTTTGGTGGTCTGGAAGGATTTGGACCCTTCCGTTACATCCACGATCTGTGCAAACATGTCCTTAATATGACTGTAATTTAAGGTAGTATTCAGCTTATATTTATATGTATGGGTAATACCAAAGCTATTGGTGTATTGCGGTGTTAACTGCGTATTCCCTTTCATGTACGTATAATCATTCAGCGCAAACTCAAAAGGATTCAGCAGGCTGTAGTTGGGCCGGTCGATCCTGCGGCTGTAGGTAAAGTTCCACTGGCTCATCGGGTTCTTATTGATGGTAATGGCTGCGCTGGGGAACAGATCGGTATAATTCCGTTTCAGTGTTGAATCATAGTTATCATACCGGCTGGATCCGGAGTTCCATACCAGTCCCGTAGAACGGCCCTCGGAATTGGTATTCTCCACCCGCAGCCCCGCCTGGATCAAAAATCCTTTAAACTGGCGGTTATAATTTACATACCCCGCATTAATGTTTTCTTTATAATCGAATTTGTTGCTGTTATTCAGGTCCTGCTGCTCGGCAGGTCCGTTATTATCAAACCGCTGAAAGTCGTTATTGGTATTTACCCATCCCAGTTTAAACCCATAACCCAGGGTTCCTTTTAAAAACCGCTGCTGGTAGTCGGTTTTAATGGAGTAGATATCAATACCGGTAGGTGTATACATGCGGTACAGGTTCTTGCTTAAAATGGTAGAACCATCTGCATCATAATAAATATTGGAAACTTTCTGGTTATTCTTATTATCAAAACGTGCATAATCCAGGTCGATATTCAGTTCATGACCCGAAGTATCTGCATATTTATAGTTTGCATTCAGGTTATAGTTATCCCGGTTACCCTTGGTAATGGTATTGGCCTGCAGAATCCGGTCTACAACGCCGGTATTTTTGGGCGTGATCGGCATGGGTCCGCTGCTGTTAAAGCCGTCGTCATTCAGCGTAGCATTCCCCATAACACCAACGGTGCTTTTGCTGTTGATATAATAATCTACCCCGGCCTTTATGTTATGGCTTTTGCGGTCCATGATCATATTGGTGCGCTGATCAAACAAGGTATCGGCCACGTCCCGGTTCAGAGTCAAAATATTATTGTTCAAACCCTGGCTGTAGTTATAATTACCGTAGGCGTTGAATTTCTTTCCCCGGTGGTTCAGGGATAGTCCGCCATTGTATTTACTAAAAACGCCTACATTGTATCCTGCGGTAAGGGTTCCGTTGGTACCCAGTGATTTGTCCTTTTTCAACCGGATATTGATGATGCCCGCATTACCCGCCGCTTCATATTTGGCGGAAGGATTGGTGATCAGCTCAATACTTTCAATGCTGGTAGATTGTATGGACCGCAGGTAGTTACCCAGCTCCGATCCTTTTAACGGACTGGGTTTACCGTCGATATACACTTCTACCCCGTTTTTACCGGCCATGCTGATATTATCGTCCTTATCCACCATTACGCCGGGCGATCTTCTTAAAAGGTCGATCCCGTCGTTACCGGTAGCGTTTACGGTTCCTTCCACATTTACGATCATCTTGTCGGCCTTTACTTCCACCAGTGGCCGGCGGGCGGTAACCACCACTCCGGTAAGCTGGGTGCCGCTTTTCTGCAGGGTAATGGGCTCCAGCTTCAGGCTGGTTCCATTGTAGTCGAATGCCGGGGAGTAACCGGAGGCATACCCAACGCTGGTAGCCATTACCAGGTAGCGCCCGCTGCCGATGGACTCAAACTGGTATCCGCCATCGGCCTTCGCCGCGTTTAATTTTACAATAGAAGAGTCTTTTGCATTTAATAAAGAAACCGTCGCTTTTTCCGCCGGCTTTCCTGCATCATCTTTTACGCTCCCCGAAATCGTCTGTGCCTGTACCGTTGCCTGAAATAGAAATAATAGTGCCGGTGCTAATAGTAGTTTCATCAGTTTGTTTTTTTATATTGTTTGTAGTCTATTCGAATTTCGCAGGTGTTATTTCCGGGTTAGAGAAAAATGATCATGCGTTGTTTCGTAAAACAGTTTGTAGTTATTTTTTGAAGCAGCAAACTTATGCTGAAAATTGCAACCGGAGAACAGGATGCCGCTTAATGGCAAAAAATCTCCGCCGAATGGCGCCTTTTGCCGGACAAATTGTCCAGAGTCAAGCATTCCGCTACTTTTTTGCCGCAATATCCTTTAAAACAAAGCAGAGAGATCTGCCAAACAAAAAAACGGACGGCCTGAAAAACACAGCTCCCATACAAAAATCGTTTGTACAGGAGCTGGTTGCCGCTGGATAACAGGGCTACTTGAATTATAACATCAAGGCTGCCGGCTTAACCGCCGCCGCTTTTTACCCGGTTTTGCTCATCATCGGCACCACCGGTTCTACGACGGGCGGGTTTAATATTGCCTTTGCCAAACTTGTAGGTAAACGAAATATTATACTGGCGGTTGTCCTGGCGGCGGTCATTGGCCACGCTCAGATCCACATCCGCATAGCGGGAGTAGCCGCTGAAGTTGCTGGTGCGCAACAGGTCCCGTACCCCAATTTTCACCGACCCGTTTTTGTTGAACAGCTGCTTGGCCAGCGCAATATTCATAGCACCCATGGGGCGGGCGATCATCAGGCCTTCAGACGGGCTGGAGCTATACCAGCCGCTTAACTCGGCCGTCCATGTTTTGGCAAAACTGAAGCTGTTGGTCATATTGGCATCCACATTATTTACGTTCAGCGCTACGGGTATATTCCTGGTGCCATCGGTATACAGGCCTTTGTACTGGTTGTTAAATACGCCGCTGTACAGGCTTAGGTTCCACCATTTAAACAGCTGCTTGTTGGCCGAAACCGAAAAACCCCATTGTTTCCTTTTGCTGAAATTCTCCGTGGTTTGAAACGCCGTTTTCTTTTCTGTGTTTTGCTTAATGAGCTGTGTAATGATATTATTGGTTTGGGTATGACTTACGGTAAACGTAAGAAAGCGGTTCAGGGTATGACTTACTTCCACCCGGTTGGAAAATTCAGGCTGCAGGTAGGGGTTTCCCTGTCCGTAAGTAAGCGAATCCAGGAAGAACACAAAGGGATTCAGGTCGTCATAATCGGGTCTCCGGATCCGGCGGCTGTAGGCCATGCTTAACTGGTTTTTATCATTGAAGCTGTATACCGCGCCCATATTGGGAAACAGGTTGGTATAGTTGCGTTTAAAACTGCTGTCGATGGTAACCTGTGTGCCTTTGGCATTGGTATTCTCCACCCGTAATCCGCCCGTAAATTCCCATTTTTTTACGGTGGCGGTCACTATCGCATATGCCGCATTGATATTCTCCTTATAAATAAAGTGATTGGTACGCTGCCCGTCCAGGTACCAGCCGGTACTGGTATCCCGCCGGTAAAGCACGTTGTTATCCGTATTTACAAAACTGCTTTTGATCCCCGTTTCCAGTTTCAGGTTTTTGGTAAACGGATGTACATAATCCATTTTACCGCTGTATATATGAATAATGGAGGGAAAATCGCCATTGAGCAGAACCGTATTGCCGCGTTTGCTGTTATCCGGGTTGTACACATTGGTGGTTAAAAAATTACTGCCCCGGCTTTCATAGTAGCCCTGGTCAAAATCAACCGAAAATTCGCGCCCGGCCGAGTCAAACGTATGCTTGTAGTTCAGGTTGGTATTAATGTTCTTTGAATTATTGGCATTAAAGGCATCCGAAAGGAAAACCGTATTCACCGTTCCATCGGCATCCCGCAAATTGGAAGCACTTTCCTGCCAGTTTTTCCAGGGATTGATATTGCCCGTAACCACTACACCGGCCACATCCTTCGAAGAGAAATTATAATCAAAGCCCAGCTTGCCGTTATGCCACTGGCTTTTATTGTGCCGGTCCGTTGTTTGGTCTGAAGCCCCGGAGAAGTTGCCATCCTTATAAAAATTACGATGAATGGCCAGGGTGCCCAGTCCTTCCCATACGCCGCCATTATAACTTCCAAAAACGTTGATCTTATTATTCCGGTAATTAAAATTAGCACCACCGTTGTATTTGGGATAAAAACCCTGCGCATAGTTCAGGTTCACATTCCCGTTCATACCCTTTACCACGCCTTTTTTGGTTTTGATATTGATGACACCCGCTCCGCCGGCAGCGTCGTACTTAGCCGGGGGATTTGTCATGATCTCGATCTGATCCAGCCCGCTGGCCTGGATGCTTTTTAAGAATGCCGCCAGTTGTGTACCGTTTAAATAAGTTTGCTTGCCATCGATTAATATCAATACACCGGCTTTTCCTTTAAGACTCACGTTTCCATCTGCATCTACCGATACTCCCGGCGATTTTTCCAGGATCTCCAGCACATTCAGCCCGGCATTGGTAGGCGAAGCATCTACATTCACCACGGTTTTTCCGGCCTTTACCTCTACAGGCGGACGTTTTGAAGTAACCACCACCCCCGTCAGTTGCGTATTTGCTTTTTCAAGCACAATCGCATGCACCGTAGCGTCCTTGCCATCAACGGTTACCGGTGCCGAATAACTTTTTGCATATCCTACATTGGTAGCCATTACGAGGTAGGTTCCGGCAGCCAGCTGGTTAAACCGGTATTTACCGGTTTTATCCGCAGCGGTTAACATTTGTACAGAAGAATCTTTTGCATTTAAAAGAGTGATAGAAGCTTTTTCCAATGGCTTTTCATCGGTACCGGTTACATTTCCCGAAATGCTTTGTGCCTGCAGGCCTGCACTCCACAAACAAAAACCGGCTATTATCAGCTTTTTCATATTGATCTCATTGTTTACTACAAAACTATAGCTCCGGTTTCCTCCCAACCAGCTCCTGCCGGTAAATGGGGCAAAACACCCGTTAATTGTGATAAAAAGCCATTTGAACGGATCGGGCAATATGCTTAAAAGGATGTTTCCGGGTATGGAGCCGGTAAACCGGGGCTACTGATTCCTGATACAATAAATCGTGTAGGATCAGGAAATGTTACACGGATCAGACCGTTTTTGGGAAAATAAACATCCCTTTAAAAATTATTACTATAAAAATGGAATATTGGGTTCCTTTACTCATATTTGTACTCAAAAATATTGTTATGAGTTATCCTGAAACCTTACGTTATACCAAAGATCATGAATGGGTGAGCCTTGAAGGCGATGTGGCTACCGTTGGCATTACCGATTTTGCACAAAGAGAACTGGGTGATATCGTTTATGTAGAAGTAGAAACCATCGGAACTTCTTTAAAAGCAGGCGATGTTTTTGGTACCGTTGAGGCCGTAAAAACGGTTTCGGATCTGTTTCTGCCGGTTGACGGAGAAGTTACCGAACTGAACGAGGCCCTGGGCAATGCTCCCGAACTGGTGAACACGGATCCCTACGGCGAAGGCTGGATGATCAAAATGAAAGTATCGAATCCTGGAGATGTAGCCGCATTGCTGGATGCCGCAGGGTACCAGGCACTGGTAGGTTAATCCAGACCGGAGCAAAAATAAACGGATTATATATTCAATAAATATTACAGCCATTCACCTTGCGTGATTGGCTTTTTTATTTTTAATCTATAAAATAGTATGTTGGTGAAAACAGGTTATGTTTTGTTGGGTGCTTGTCTTTATTTTATGCTGACCGTCTTGCTGCTCACGCTGCCGGGATCTGCGTTTCCCCAGGAAGATTTCTTCAGTAAAATTTACCTCGATAAATGGATCCATATCGGCATGTTCTCCATATTGGTGCTGATCTGGAATTTTTGGCTGATGAAAAAAAGAGGCGGCGGTCAAAAGTTGTTCAGCACTTTTCTGATGATCAGCATCGGCGCACTGGTTTACGGCATCGTGATGGAATATGTTCAAAAATGGTATGTGCCTAACCGGTCGTTTGATACCGGAGATATTATTGCAGATGGAGCGGGTGCAGCAATTGGTTTATTAGCAAGCGTTTACCTATACAAAAAAATAGACCCCTGTGGAAACAGGGGTCGCAACCAAAACTAACTGCTTATGAGAAAATTGACTATCTTTTTTTAAAATTTCTTATCGTCGTTGTTCTTTTATTAGAAACGCAATATTCTTGCCATTTATTACAATCGGAATGTTAAAATAATGCAAAACCGATTTTTCAAAATATTTTCTATAAATAAAGAACGTGTACTTTATACATAAAGCAGAAACTATGCCAAACGCGGAAAATTATTTAAAAAATCCGGAAATTAAATTGGCCAGTCCGCCGGATTGCTGGGTTTGCTGATGGGTTTGCGCATTCTGTGTTACCTGGCCAATGATCTGGCTGATATCGATACCACCCTGCTGGCCCGAAACCTGGTTAAGCAATCCCTGAAAATCAAAACCACCGGTTGCCGAAGCCGTACTATTTCCGCCACCTCCGGTTAAACTGCCAATCAGGCTGTTGAGATTAAAACCGCTATCCTGCGGAGCATTGCTTACGGTACGGTTTACCAGGCTGTTGAGCACGTTCGGGATCAGGTTGCTGGCAATATTGTTGGCTGTAGCCGGGTTCAGGTTCATATTAGAAACCAGCCGGTTTGCCAGGTGCCCGATCATCATACTAACCATGGGGTTGCTTAAAATACTGTTACCGCCCTGGTTTTGCCCGCCACCCGTAAATAAGGAAAGAATGCTTTGGAGCCCGCCACCGCTGGCCATATTCTGAAACCCGCTGGTAATGGTGTTAGCAGCCTCTGCCATTACCTGGTTATTGTATTCATTAGGAACATCGGGGTTTTCAACAACGGACTGCTGCCCGTATTGCTTTACAAGGTTCAGGATCTGATCTAACATTTTGTTTTTGTTTTAGGTGTAAAAATTTACTACAAAATAAGATCAATACCGGAAAATCAGGAATTTTTCTTTTCGTTGCGCCACCATCGCACCCCCAGGAAAGCGATCAGGGCCAACGGCAGAAAGGCCAGGTAAAGGATCCCCGTATTAAAACCCTTGGCCGGACCATCGCCCATTTGTTGCGTGGTTTTGGTACAGATGGAGCACTGGGCATATGTCTGCACCGTTTGAATAAGATTTAGGACCAAAACAGCTGCAAACAGCAATTTCTTTTTCATTGCGCAAAATTACTTGATTGTTCTTGTTTATTAAACAACCATACCCCGGAAATGTTGCCGTGCCTTCGATAACAAAACGGCATACGACCGTTTTGAAAATCCTAAGGCAGTACTTGTTAAGAAATAAACCGGCCACCCGGGAATAAAAAAATATAACTATATTTATAGTTCAGGATGATTTATGGAAAACGGGAAGGCAGGGCCGGAAACTATTACATGAGACATGAGACCTGCGACATACGATGACCTTCTTTTTTTGCTATAATGCTTGGTACGGCAATCGAATGGCTTTTGCTTTAAAATCAAAACTCCATACCGGTATTTTAAGGAGCGGCAGAACGTATAAACCTAAAACAACATACATATGAAATCAACATTTTTGCTTACGCTCCTGCTGGCCCTGGGTCATTTTTTTACCTGGGCGCAATATTCCAATCTCCGGTTTACACCGGCCCAGCCCGGGCCCGGTGATATCATCCGGTTTGAATATGACCCCGCCGGCACGCCATTGGAAAAGGCGGAGACCATTACACCGGCCGTTTTTCTTTACGATGGAACCATACGGGCAGCGGAAGTAACGGCTTCTAAAACAAATGGTAAATGGACGGGCAGCATTTCCACCAACGACACGGCCAAGGCGCTGCTGATCGCTTTTAAACAGGATAACCAAATGGATAACAACAAGGAGCAGGGCTATTCTTTATTGTTAATGCAGGAAAATAAACCGGTAAAAAATGCGGCCGTTGGCCTGGCTTCTTTAAACGATTTTGGCGGTTTTATGCTGGATATGAAGGTAAAACCGGAAACAAACCTTGCCTTGTTTAACCAGGAATTTGAAGCGGCACCGGAGCTTAAAACCCGCTATGCCAGTCCGTACGCCCGTCTTTTAATGACCGCAGATAAAGAAAACGGAAAGCAAAAGACAGAAGAACTTGCCCGGGCATTACAAGACAAACCCAATAAAACTGAAACAGAGTATATGTCCCTGCAATACGTTTATATAACCTTGAAAGATGATGAGCATGTTGATAAACTGAAAAAGCAGATCCAGACAATGTATCCGAAAGGGATCGCTGCAAAAAACATCCGCCTCAATGCAATAAACCGGGAACGGGATCCTGAAAAGCAGATGCGGATGCTGGATACATTGCAAAAAGATTTTCCGGCAATGAACGCGGCCGACGAAAAAAGCTATGCCAATATGCGCAGCGGCATGTATGGCCAGCTGGCGTTCAATGCAGGGGTAGCCCGGAAATGGGCCGACTTTAATAAATACATCGCCAAAACGGAAAGTAACACGGCGCTGGCACTTGCTTACAACGAAACTGCCTGGGAGCTTTCCGGAAAAGGGCTGGATAACAAAGGCGATAGTTTACAATTTGCAAAAGCCCTTTCGGCCAGGGCCCTGGCCAGCATAAAAAAAGAAATAGCAGCCCCCGCCAACAAACCGGACTACCGTACAAAGGCCGAGTACCTCAAAGGCCTGGATTATAACCTGGGGAATTATATGGATACCTATGCGCTTATTTTATGGAAACTAAACGAACGCGCGGCTGCCATGAACGTGCAGGAAGAAGCCGTTCAGAAAACCGGTAAAACCAATACCGAGATCATTGAACGCTACCTGGTGTTTAAAGAAAAGATAAAGGGTAAAAATGCGGTGCAGCAGGAGATCGAAGACCTGATCCGGGAAGGCAAGGGTACGGCAAAAATCACCGCACTTTTAAAGGGCATTTATGTTTCTAAAAACAAGTCGGACAAAGGATATGCCGCCTACCTCGACAATCTGCTGGCCGCATACCGCATGAAGCTGAAAGAGCAGCTAAGGAAACAAATGATTAATGAGCCTGCCCCGAGGTTTGTGCTGAATGACCTGGATGGTAAAGAAGTATCCCTCGAATCTTTAAAAGGAAAGATTGTGGTTGCAGACTTCTGGGCCACCTGGTGCGGTCCCTGCCGGGCCTCCTTCCCCGGTATGCAGAAATCACAGCAACAGTTTAAGAACGACGCGGATGTAAAATTCCTTTTTGTAAACACCCGTGAAGGCGCACAACCCGGTGAGATGTTAGCTAAAGTGGGCGACTTCGTTAAAAAGAATAAGTATGATTTTCATGTGCTGCTGGATGCGGACAATAAGGTTTCTGAGAATTTTGCAGTAAATGGCATCCCGGCCAAATTCCTGATCGACGGCAACGGCAATATCCGTTTTAAGGTAGTGGGTTTTGACGGCGATACCGATAACCTGGTGGAAGAAATGCGGGCCATGATTGAAGTGATCCGGAACTGATTCGTGAAATATAGCGTAGGCATATAGACGGGCCCTTTGGATCAGCCGCACTTCACACAAACGAATATTCAATAAAAAAAACGCCGGGTCATGTAGGATCCGGCGTTTCGATGTTATTATCTGTATCTTCTTAAACAGCTTCTGCAGCCATTTTCTTTGCAATCTTGTTCCGCTCAATTTCATCCAGCACCACTTTACGCATCCGGATAAAATTCGGCGTTACCTCAATACACTCATCGTGCTGAATGTACTCCATGCACTCTTCCAGGGTCATCAGCGTTTTAGGTGCAATGCGGGTAGCATCATCACTTCCGCTGGCACGGTGGTTGGTCAGTTTCTTTTCTTCTGTAGCATTCACCACCAGGTCGCCCGGTTTGATGTTTTCTGCCAGGATCTGTCCGGCATATACTTCCTCACCCGGATCCACAAAGAAGGTACCGCGGTCCTGTAATTTATCAATAGAGTAACCGGTTGTGCGGCCCTGGTTCTTGGAGATCAGCACCCCGTTGTTTCTGCCGGGGATCATTCCCTTCCAGAGTTGGTAAGAAGAAAACCGGTGTGCCATTACAGCTTCACCTGTGGTAGCGGTCAGCATCTGGGTACGCAGCCCGATCAGTCCGCGGGAAGGAATTTCAAATTCCAGGTGCTGCATCTCACCCTTGGTTTCCATTACCAGCATTTCTCCTTTGCGGCGGGTAACCAGGTCAATCACCTTGCTGGCAAACTCTTCCGGTACATCCACTACCAGGGTTTCAAATGGTTCGTGTTTTTTGCCGTCGATGTCCTTGGTAATTACCTGCGGCTGACCAACGGTTAACTCATATCCCTCGCGGCGCATGGTTTCAATGAGTACACCCAGGTGCAAAATACCCCGGCCATATACCAGGAAGGCTTCCCCGCCTTCGCTTTCTTCCACACGCAGGGCCAGGTTCTTTTCTGTTTCTTTTTCCAACCGATCGCGCAGGTGACGGCTGGTAACAAACTTACCATCCTTACCATAAAACGGAGAGTTGTTAATACCAAACAACATGTTCATGGTAGGTTCATCTACGCTGATCCGCGGTAATGCTTCCTGGTTTTCTGCATCGGCAATGGTATCCCCGATGTTAAAATCTTCAATACCTACCACCGCACAAAGATCACCCGCATGTACTTCGGTCACTTTCTTTTTACCCATTCCCTCAAACACATATAATTCTTTTACACGGGTCTTTTTTACACCATCTTCCTGCATCAGGGCTACCTGCTGACCTTCTTTGATTACCCCACGGCCTACTTTACCTACAGCAATACGGCCCAGGAAAGAAGAGTAATCCAGTGAAGTGATCTGCATTTGCAGCGCACCTTCAGCCACTTTTGGCAACGGCACATATTTTAAAATACCATCCAGCAGGGGATTGATATTATCAATCGGTGTTAAGGAATCATTGAACCAGCCGTTCTTTCCGGAACCATAGAAGGTAGGGAAATCCAGCTGCTCTTCCGTAGCATCCAGGTTAAAGAACAGGTCAAATACCGCATCATGTACTTCATCCGGGCGGCAGTTGGGTTTATCTACCTTATTAATCACCACAATCGGTTTTAATCCCAGCGCCAGCGCTTTCTGTAATACGAAGCGGGTTTGCGGCATCGGCCCTTCAAAGGCATCTACCAGCAAAATAACCCCGTCTGCCATTTTCAAAACACGCTCTACCTCTCCTCCAAAATCGGCGTGACCGGGTGTATCAATTACGTTAATTTTTGTATCCTTGTAAGTAACGGCTGCATTTTTACTAAAAATGGTAATACCCCGCTCTCTTTCCAGATCGTTGTTATCCATGATCAGTTCACCGGTGGCCTGGTTCTCGCGGAAAACAGAAGTAGCGTGTAAGATTTTATCTACTAATGTGGTTTTTCCGTGGTCTACGTGCGCGATGATTGCGATGTTTCTTAAATTCATTTTTAAAATTTGGAGGCGCAAAGGTACGATAAATCTGCGCTACAGCACAATTTTTTGAACCGCCACCGGCCGATTTAATGAAAAAATAGCATAAATTCCGGCCATTTTCAAGTCCCGAACCAACAGATCATCCTATGTAAACCATTGACCTGCTGGGGTTTGATTCCTGTTCTCGGCTGATTTTGTTTTATTTTTCAGCTTCCTTAAAAGTAACCTGTCCGCTTTTCTGAACAAAATGGCCGGGTTTAGTGTTTACCACACTGTTCCCCTTTATTTACAGGCATTTATATATGTATAAACGCATGCATGGTCCTAAGTGCCGTGTTATACCGGTTGCGGGCACCTGATCCGTTTATTATTATAGTATGCATTGAATCCCCGCAAAACAACCGTTCCGTAGTAAAATAATTACGACCCGCAACGAAATCAAATTAGCCGCATTTATTATCTTGCCAATATGAACAGAACGATCATTGCCGGAATTGGCAGCTATGTGCCGGAGCAGGTGGTAACCAATACAGAACTGACGCAGTTTATGGACACCAGCGATCAATGGATCCAGGAGCGTACCGGTATCCGGGAGCGGCGGTATGTGCGCCGCTTTGAGGAAACCACGGCCACTATAGGGGCCGAGGCGGCAAAAGTGGCCATCGAACGGGCCGGCATTGCGGTTAATGATATTGATTTCATCGTTTTTGCCACACTAAGCCCGGATTACTTTTTCCCCGGCTGCGGCGTACTGGTACAGCGCATACTGGGACTTAAAGATGTAGGCGCACTGGATGTACGTAACCAGTGCAGCGGCTTCTTATATGGCCTTAGTGTGGCCGACCAGTTTATTAAAACCGGTATGTATAAGAACATCCTGCTGATTGGTGCAGAAGTACATTCCTATGCCATGGACTTTTCCACCCGGGGCCGTAATGTATCGGTGATTTTCGGCGATGGCGCCGGGGCCGTCATCTTACAGCCATCGCCGGATCCGGAACGCGGTATTTTAAGTACCCATCTGCACAGCGACGGCGCGGACGCCGAAGTGCTGAGTATGCCCAATCCCGGTTTTCATGCGGGCGCGCACCGGCCGGAATGGCGGCCGCCGGTTCCCCCACAGAAGTATGGGGGCGTTTTTATTACACAGGACCTTTTAAATAAAGAAGATTTTTATCCTTATATGGATGGACAGGCCGTATTTAAAAAGGCGGTGGTCAAAATGCCCGAGGTAATTATGGAAGCGCTCAATACCAATCAGCATAAGCCAGAAGATTTACAGCTTTTAATTCCGCACCAGGCCAACCTGCGCATTTCCCAGTTTGTACAGCAAACGCTGCGGCTGCGGGATGACCAGGTTTTTAACAATATTCAAAAATATGGAAACACCACAGCCGCGTCTGTTCCCTTAGCTTTGTGTGAAGCCTGGGAAAACGGCCGGGTAAAAGAAAAGGACCTGGTATGCCTGGCTGCTTTTGGCAGCGGCTTTACCTGGGGCAGTGCCCTGTTAAGATGGTAGATTATAAAACACCGCATGAAAAGGAAAATAGGCTATATCATTAACCCGATATCGGGTACGAAATCGAAGGACGCGGTTTCCAGTCTCATTGCGCGGGAAACCTTGCGGGAGGGCATCCCTTTCTCTTTTTTTCCCTCGGTGGCCAATGGCGATTATTCGTACTTGTACGATACGCTTACAGACGAAAAATATACGGATATTGTAGTCATTGGCGGAGACGGTACGGTAAACCAGGTGGTAGACAGCCTGAAGCACCTGCCGCTGCAATTTGGTATCATCCCCTCCGGATCGGGCAACGGCCTGGCATTTGGAGCGGGCATCCCCAAAACGCCGCAAAAAGCACTGGATATTGTTTTTAAGAATAAAAGCATCCCGGTGGATGGCTTCCGCATCAACGGCAAATTTGCCTGCATGCTCTGCGGCCTGGGCTTTGATGCAAAAGTGGCCCATGATTTTGCCAACCAGCCGCAGCGGGGACTGATGACCTACGTGAACCAGGTTTTTAAAAACTTCTTTGGCGCCAAGCCCTATTCCTTTAAAATAAAGCTGGGTGAAAAACGGTTTGAAACCGAAGCCTATTTCATCAGCATTGCCAACAGCAACCAGTTTGGCAATCATTTTACCATTGCCCCCAAGGCCAGTTTAAACGATGGGTTGCTGGATGTGGTGATTGTTACCGAACAATCGAAAATGGCCATGCTGTACAATACGCTCATACAGGTGGGTGGCCGCAACAAGGTGCAAACCGTGGAAGAAGTGCGGAAAAAACGGGGCATTATTTATTTTCAAACAGAAACCATCCGCATCAGCAACTGGAGCGAGGCGCCCATGCATATTGACGGTGAGCCGGTGGACACCGAAAAGAAACTGAATATTGAAATTGAAAAAAACTGCTTTCGGCTATTGGTACAATGACAAAGAAAGTGTTATCTGATGCGCCCCGCCTGCAGCTCCGGTATCAGCAGGAGCTGCTGGAAGCCGGCTGTGATGAAGCCGGACGGGGATGCTATGCGGGCCCGGTATTTGCAGCGGCCGTCATTTTACCGGAAGGTTTTTATCATCCCCTGCTAAACGATAGCAAACTGTTAAAAGCAGAGGTGCGCACGGAGCTGCGTTCTTATATTGAAGCAAACGCCCTGGCTTATGCCGTGGCCCAGGTGAGTGTGGAGGAAATTGACACCATCAATATTTTAAAAGCCGCTCAAAAGGCCATGCACCTGGCACTGGATGCACTTACCCCGGAAGCGGCCTTCATCGCTGTAGACGGCAATTACTTTATCCCCTACCGGCAAACACCCCACGCCTGTATTATTAAAGGCGATGGAAAATATGCACATATTGCCGCAGCCAGCATACTGGCCAAAACCTACCGCGATGCGTACATGCAACGGATTCATGAAGAATTCCCTCATTACAACTGGGTGTCCAATAAAGGATACGGCACGTTAACACACCGGAAAGCGATCGAGGAAAACGGGATCTGCATACACCACCGGAAAAGTTTTAACATTTTGCCGGGTCAGCTGCCATCGCCGGAAGACGAATGGCATTGATTTTGGATATTCAGTTTGTAAAATAAATCTGTATATATGAAAAAAGTGTTTCTTTTAATGATGATTGCGGTATTTGCGTTCATCAGTTCCGATGCACAGCCGCGCCCGCCAAGGCCGCCGCATCCACCACGGCCGCATGCGCCCCATTACAAAAAACCTAAAAAGCAGTATCACAAAAAGTATTATAAAAAGCGGCATGCGCATTACCGTCCGGCACGGCGTCCGCACCATCCGCCCCGGCCACCGTTGCCACCACGTCCGCCATTGCCGCCACATCCATAAAAATACCCGGAATCAGGTATAACGGCATTCCGGCTTTCTTAATAATTTTGGTGGTACTTTTTGGACGTTTACTATTTTAAATTAAAACATATATGAAAAAATCCTTTTTTCTTTTACTGTTCGGCATAGGCTTGTTAAACGCGTCCTATGCACAAAGTTCCAAACCGGACGATAAGGACGATAAAAAAACAGAAGCAAAGTCGGATACAAAAAAATCAAAGAAGGCTGAAAAGGAAACGGCGGAGGAGCGCCATGAGCGGCAGAAAGAGTTCTGGAGAAAAGTAGGTACCAATGAGCGCGACTACTGGAAGGGAGAACATGAGCGTCATGTAAAGAACAAAGAAGCAAGGGAAGCAAAGAATGATAAAAAGGAAACAGCTTCCAAAGAATCCGGTGATTCAAAAGCGGATGCCAAAGAATCCAAGGTAGAAAAAGAAGACCGCCGCCCGCCACATCCTCCCAAGCCACCGAATCCTTTTAAGAAAAAGAAAAAAGATAAGGAAGAGGAAAAAACAGAAAGTACCGAGTCTGGTTCCTAATTCTCTAAATAAATATGCGAAAGCACTGGCTGTGGCCGGTGCTTTTTTTATTTAGCGTATTGAAAGTACTATCGTCATTTACTCCTTCCCAGCAGGGTCTCTCGTAGAGGACCCTGCGCTATATTGCAGCGTTACTATTCCCCGCGTCCCTTGCAGGAGACACGGGGATGAAGACGATGGTTCCTTCCCAGCAGGGTCTCTCGCAGAGGACCCTGCGTTATTGCAACGCTACTATTCCCCGCGTCCCTCGCAGGAGACACGGGGAAGCAGGACGATGATCATCGTCCTGCTTCCCAGCAGGGTCTCTCGCAGAAGACCCTGCGCTATTGCAACGTTACTATTCCCCGCGTCCCTTGCAGGAGACACGGGGATGAAGACGATGGTTCCTGCCCAGCAGGATCTCTCGCAGAGGACCCTGCGTTATTCCAGCGTTACTATTCCCGCGTCCCGTGCAGGAGACACGGGGATGAAGACGATGGTTCCTTCCCAGCAGGGTCTCTCGCAGAGGACCCTGCGCTATTGCAACGCTACTATTCCCCGCGTCCCTTGCAGGAGACTCGGGGATGAAGACGGTGGTTCCTTCCCAGCAGGGTCTCTCGCAGAGGACCCTGCGTTACTGCAACGCCAGCAACTTGTTTCGGCATCTATGCATGATTCCACAAGATCCTGAAACAAGTTCAGGATGACGATAAGATGGTATTGTCATAGCTCCATTGTTTTTGCAACGCAAATTTTTTACTCAGGATGACGACAACAAGATCAATTCCGCCTATCCAGCCCCCAGATGAGTTTTGTTTGTAAGGTATGCAGGAAATTGTTTTCGCTGAGGCGTACCAGCGCAATGGTAAAGGATTCTTTTTTTACCGCCAGCGATACGTTTTTGGTAACGATCTCCTTGCGGGAGTCCAGCGCGCAGATGATATCATCCGACCGGCTTTCAATGTCGAAAGAAATAATACTGTTGTCATTCACCACCAGCGAACGCATATTCAGGTGGTGCGGTGCTACGGGTGTGATCACAAAATTGCCCGAATCCGGAAACACGATCGGCCCGCCGCAACTCAGTGAATAACCGGTAGACCCGGTAGGCGTTGCTACTACCAGGCCATCGGCCCAGTATACATTCAGGAATTCGCCGTTGATATAGGTGTGAATCTTCAGCATGGAAGCGGTATCCCTTTTGTGGATGGCAAATTCATTCAGCCCAAAGGGCTTGTCGCCAAACAACGGCATATCCGCGTCCAGGTGCACCAGCGTCCGTTGCTCGGTTACATAGGTTCTTAAAGCGAGGGATTTTATCGCCAGCCGCAGGTTATCGCGGCCAATGCTGGATAAAAATCCCAGCCGGCCAAAGTTAATGCCCATAATGGCAATGGGCTTATCCATAATCAGGGCTACGGTATCCAGCAGGGTGCCATCGCCGCCCAGGCTTACAATACACTCCACATCCCTGGAAAGATCTGCGGTATGCTCAAACACGCGGGTCTGCGCATCCAGCCCCACATCCGTTTTAATTTCATCAAAAAACGGCCGGAACACGGTGTAGCTGAGGCCATACGCATTCAACTCCTGGAAAAACGTTTTTACATCTTCCAGTTGCAACTGGTCAATGCCACGGCTGTAAACGGCAATAGTCATGCTAATAAATATCCTTCTTCTGTAAATATATACCGTTTTCGCCTAAATGGTTGTAAGAGAACTCTACTTTCAGGGTGAAGTTATTAACGGTAAAAATATCAAACCCGATACCGCCGCCAAACAGCAGGCGATTGGGCATTTTGTTGGTGGGACCCGGACGGGGATTGTATACATAGCCCGCATTCCCGAAGATCTTACTGTATATCTTTAGTGGAACCGGCTCGGGGAACACGCGTTTAAACGGAAGCGAAAAGCTAAAGTTGGTGAGCCTTGTGGCCAGGGAGGCATTTACAAAACCACCCGCCACACCATCAATTACATAATACTCATACCCCCGCAGGAACATATCGCCATAACCCAGCAGCTGCTGGTTGTAATACGGTTGTTTAAACGGCACTTTTATGGTACCGCTGGCGCCAATGCTATAATAAGAAAGCCTGCCCAGGCGCCAGTAACCAATGCTTTTTACGTTGAGCTGCCACACGTTCATGTCGTTGTTAAAGCCCTGTTTCGACAGGTAAATTTCTGCCGCGTGGCCCTGGGTAGGATACGGTGTATAGTCCACATTCTGGTACCGCATCCGGTAATAGATTTCCCCGTATTTCAGTTGCTCGCCGTTGCGCTTAAGCACATTGGGGTTTAAGCGGAATACGGTATCGCCCAGCCGGAGCGAATGCATGCCCAACCCAAAATAATGCGTGGTATAAATCCGTTTCCGGTAAGAGAATTCCAGCTTACTGTCGAAGAAGTTTCTTAAGAACCCGGAGTCTTTTATAAACTGCTGTTTATCGTGCAGGGTATTGTATAACACTTCGTGGTTCTTGCCCACATCTACCTGCACATTAATGCCCCATTTCTGTCGTTTATCGATATACGGCCGCTGGTAACCAAAGCTCAGCTGCCGGGTATAGCCCGTTATAAAATAAAAACGCAGCTTATCATTATTACCGGTAACGTTGTCCCACAGCAGTTTTACACCATAATCGATCCGGGCTGTGCTGGCGCCTTTTTCAAACAGCCATTGGTTCAGGTTCCTGTCTACGGGTTTAAAATACGGCAGGGGCAGCAGGTACCATTTTTCAATCACCTCCACCCGTATGTCGATATAGGGCGGATCAAATAATAATACCGATACATTTCCTTTTTGAAACAGGTCCAGGTTCAGGATCCGTGTTTTTGCCAGCTCAAACAGCTCCGGTATGTTTTTTAAGGAAATAGCGTCGCCTCTTTTAAAAGGCAGCTCGCGCAGCAAAATGGTGTCTCGGGTTTTCCTGTTGCCGTCAAAAATAATATTGCGGATAATGAATTTTTTTTCCAGGGAATGCGGCAGGCTGTCGATGCCCGGATCATTTTGTGTAACCGGCGAAGCCTTGTTTATTTCTTTATTGCCGGTGGGAAGGGTATCTGTTTGCGCCCATAAAGTTGTGTAACACCCCGATAAAATAAGGATAAGAAGAAGGAAGCTATTTTTCAGGGTCAAAATTTTCACATTAAAAGATCATTACGGGTGCTATATATTCAGGTAGTTCATCAGATTTTCGTAATTCTCTTTTAGCTCATTGGTGTATAGCTCTTCTCCAAAATAGTATTTAACAACATAATCATACCGCTGAAAACTAGCTACAATGTCTGATACCTCCAGTTTATTAATCCGAATGGTGATTTCGAGTGCGTTCCGCTCCCGTATGGACCGGGTATTTAATTGTGTGATATGCGCATCATTGGCCTCCACAATTTTTGTGATCTCCGCAAAAGAATACTGGCTTGTGTCCAGTTCCAGCACGATCAGCGCGCCGGGATCCTGTAGTTGCAGAAAATCGGCCACATAGCCGGCCAGCTTGTTGGATTCGATGGCTCCAATAAAATTATTCTCTTTATCTACCACCGGTACCACCGATAAGTGGTTGGTGGTGGCCAGCGCAAAGGCCTTTAAAAAATGCTCATCTTCTTTTACAGAATAGCTGCGCAGCGGTTGTGGAATTTCGCTGATGGATAATTCATCATCCACATCCAGCAGGGTGTTTTCATTTACCAGGCCCGCCAGCTTGCCTTCATTGGTTACCGCCAGGTCCATTACATGGTGCTCCTGCATCAGGCTCAATACCTGATAAACGCGGTCCGACAACTTAAGTTGTGGCAATGCTTCAAATGATAAATCTTTAACTAACATGATAAGTGCCTGTCTTTACCGGTAAGACAGCTCTCAGGAGACATTTGTTGCAACAGCTCCCAGTCTTTGCAGAAAATTAAGCAAAATTTTATTAAACTCGGCCGGAACTTCCATCATCGGCGCGTGGCCGCACTGATCGATGAAATGAAGCTCACTGTTCGGGAGTAATTTCTTAAACTCTTCGGCTACAAACGGGGGGGTTACATTATCGTTTTTACCCCATATTAAAAGTGCAGGGATCGTGATCCTGCTCAATTCCTCGCCCAGGTTATTGCGGATGGCACTTTTGGCCAGCGCAATGATCTTGATCACTTTTAACCGGTTGTTGGTAATGTCAAACACCTCGTCTACCAGTTCTTCCGTAGCCATGGCCGGGTCGTAAAAGGTGTACTCCGTTTTTTTGCGGATGTACTCCCGGTCGCCTCTTTTAGGATAGCTGTCGCCCATGCCGTTTTCAAAAAGGCCGGAGCTGCCTGTAAGGACCAGCGATTTTACCACTTTGGGTTCATTCCTTAAAAGATATACCAGGCCCACATGGCCGCCCAGCGAGTTGCCCAGCAGGTGCACATCCTCGTAGCCCCGGGTTTCTATAAATTTATTCACGTACTTGGCCAGGCCGCTTACGCTGGTATTGAGTATATCCATTTCCAGCAGCGGAAGCATGGGTACCACAACCTTCATGTGGTTTTTAAAATAATTGATCAGATCTCCAAAATTGCTCAAAGCTCCAAACAAACCATGCAACAGCACCAGCGTTTGTCCCTCGCCTTCCTCAATGTACCTGAACTTATCGTGCTGTTTTATTTCGTATTCCATTCCTTTGTTTATAGCAATATTGCTGCTAATATATTGATTTTAATAATGAATCAAAATGTTAATTTATATAAAAGTATTAAATTCTATAAAAAAAATACTGTCAAAACAATAGTTAAATTATTAATTTTTCAATTAAAGAACTGTTCCAGTTGCTCAAACAGGTTCCGGAAGGCCGGAATCAGGAGGCCGATGGTATCAATGGCTCGTTTTCCGAAGGATTGGGTAAAACCAAAGGTGGCGGAATCCTTTACCGTGTTTGCAGGCAGCAAATGCAGTTGGTTTAAATAAAATAACAGGATCGAAAACACCGCCAGGTACAACATGGTAAACAGTACCATCCCTCCCAGCCGGTTGGCCCATCCCAGCATGATCTTTTCTACTGAAAACTGCAGCAGCTTTGCCAGCCACCGCACCAGTAGGATCACCCCTATCAATACCACCAGGAAGGCCACCACCGGCAGCCATTTGTCGGATAGTTTTACAATGGTACCAATTTTACCGGCAACTACCGAAGATAATTTCATGGCAGCCGCCAGGCCAATCACCAGTGCCAGGTAAGAAAAAAGCCCAACGATCAACCCCTTCCGGTAGCCTTTCAACACCGCCAGGCATACCAGCACGGCAAAAACAAGATCAATGATCATCCGGTGCTTATTGAGCCAGCAGTTCCTTTACTACTGCGGCAATGGTCTTTCCGTCTGCCTTACCGGCCAGCTCTTTTGAGGCCAGTCCCATCACTTTGCCCATATCTGCGGGGCCAGCAGCGCCTGTTTGTGCAATAAAACCGGCGATAATGGGTTTTATTTCCTCCACGCTCAGCTGCGCCGGAAGGTATTTTTCCAGTACCTCAATTTCTTCTTTTTCTTTTTGCGCCAGGTCCGGACGGTTTTGTTTTTCAAAGATCTCCAGCGAATCTTTCCGCTGTTTTACCAGCTTTTGCACCAGCTTTATTTCGTCATCGGCCGACAGGCTGTCTTTGGCTCCTTCCGCCGTTTTAGCCAGCAAAATAGCGGCTTTGATGGCTCTTAAACTGCGCAATGCCACTTCCTGCTTGGCCAGCATTGCCTTCTTTATATCTTCATTAATGGTTTGTTCCAGTGACATGTTATTGAGATTTGAGATTCGAGAGTTCAGATTTGAGATTTGAGATTTCAGCTATCAGCTTTTAGCGTTCCGCCTTTTGCATTGCGCGTTAAGCGTTCCGCATTCAGCCTACGTCGCTTTTTGCTGTTCCAGTTGTTTTTCCTGGAACTTTTTATAAAATTCCTGGGCAAAATCCTTCATTTCCTTTACCTGGTCGTGGTACTGGGTAGCGCGGCCGTAGGTATCGGCCATGGTCATCATCGACTGGTAAAAGAAATCGGCCATTTCATCCACCATCATTTCCTTGGTCCACAGGTCTATCCGCAGGGCGGCGCGCTCTGCCCCATCCCATAAAGACAGCATGACCGCCTTGGCCCGTTTCTCTTTTTCTGCCGTGCTGGCCGTGGCGCTCCAGCTAATATCGGATGGAACCTTGTTTTCATCCAAATCCACATTTATCGTGATCGTTGATTTCATCGTATGTTTTTACTATTTCTTTAAACACCAGGCGGCTAAAAACCGGTACCCAAAATACCTGCCGCTTCCTGTTTTTTTACTGCTACCCGTGCCCTTCAGGCAGCCGGTTGCAGCACCGCAAATGTAAGCAATCACCATCAGGCTTGCAAAAGCCGCTGTTTAAGCAGGGTAAGCCCCGTTTCCGGCGCCGGTTTTACCGGGTCCTGTGCCAGTTGCAGCACCAGTTGCTGCCGCAGGCCCTCATTTTTATACAGCTCCATCAGCTGCTGTGCCAGTGCCGCCTCATCTGCAAATAACAGGGCAGAGGGATGAATCCGCCCTTCCTGTGCCGTGGAGGCCATTACCGGCACCTGGCATTGGAGCGCCTCATAGGCAGCCGTTGGAAAACCGGCGTTTTGCTGAAAGGTAACCGCCGCATAGGCCGCGCCCATCGCCGCGGCATAATCCCCGGGGCCGGCGCTTTCAAACAGCACCACATCCTCCCGGTATTTATAAGTATCCAGTGCGGCAAAAACGGCGCTGAATGCGGACCGCGGATGGTTGCCCCCCTGGGTGATGAGCAGCTTCCAGCCGGATTGCTGCATCTTTTTAAAGCGGGAAAAGGCTTTCAGCAAGGTCAGCAATTGCTCCCGTGTCCAATGCACATCGGCACAAATAAAAAACTCCCGGCCTTCCGTTACGCGGTCTTTAAAGTCAAATTGAGCATTTATGTCCAGCGGTTTTAAACCCGGCGCCATCAGCCCTTCCACCACCCAAACCCTGCCGGCCTGTACGCCTGCCTGTTTTACCAGCGCTTCTTTAAGGGCGGGGGAACTTACCACCAGTCCGGCCGGTTTGTGCAGGGCCGGGTGCCCGTTTTTTATATACGCCGCATCATCCGCCACCAGCAAAAACTGGGGCAGTTTTATATTTAACAGGTCTTTTACATCTGCCAGCAGCAGGGCCTGCGCATGGTTCTTTTTCAGCAGGTTGGGGAGGGTCCAATTCTTTTCCAGCGCCCGCCGCAGCCATCCGGACGGCTTTTTGGAAACCGGTATTACCCGCATATCCGGGTGCGGCAGCGCCGGCCCTGTGGCGGCGGCCGGTGAAAAAACCAGCAGTTCCGCCTCCGGCAAATACTTATTTAAACCATTTATTACCAGGTTATTAAACCGGTTAACAACAAGATCTTTTTTTATATTGCGGCTGTAAATTGCTATTGACACTGCTCAATCCGGGGTTCGTTGAAAATTCTGTTCGATTAAATCGATTTTTTCTATCTTTGTAAACAGCTGCAAAGGTATAACGTATCCAAATATTGAACTTACATACATTTGAGCGATCCCAAACATTTTTATGGAATATAATACAACAAGAAATCATCTGACCATACGGGAGTATGGCCGTAATGTGCAGAAGATGGTGGAATACATCTTAACCATTGAAGACCCCGAAAAAAGAAAGAAAAACGCTTATGCTGTTATTGAGCTGATGGGCATCCTGAACCCATCGCTGAAAAACGTAGAAGATTACAAACATAAATTATGGGACCACCTGTTCCAGATCTCCGATTTTAAGCTGGATGTGGATGCGCCCTATCCCAAACCTACCAAGGAAGAGCTGAGTGCCAAGCCGGACCCCATTCCTTACCCTACCCGCAGCTCCAAGCTGGCGCACCTGGGATCGAACCTGGAAGGCCTCATTGAAAAGGCGCTGGCAGAAACAGATCCTGATAAAAAACAGGGCTTTGCCAACAGTATTGCCTATTATATGAAACTGGCGTACAGCAACTGGCATAAGGAAATTGTGCATGATGATGCCATCCAAAGCGAGCTGAGCGATATTACCAATGGGCAGCTGGCCTTTACCAATACGCCCAGTGTTAAAGCGTTTCGCCCGGATAATAACAACGGCCGTGATAACAAAAGCAGCTTTAACAAGCGCAATAAGTTTCAGCCCCGCAACGGAAACGGCGGCAATAACAACGGAAACAATAACCGCCGCAATAATAATAATAATAATAATAACAATAACAACGGCGGTGGCTTTAAAAAGAAGCGTTTTCTTTAAGGTATTTACTGGTAATGATATGCAAAGCCCGGTTTTTAGCCGGGCTTTTTTATTGGGGGTGGTAGTTATTTTGGGGGACAGGAAGGACTATGGGGACAGGGAGAACGATTTGATTTGCCCCTGGGATGCAGCAGCATCGTTTACTACCGGAGCTTATTCTATTTCAACCGCAATCAGCTCCTGTAGCTTTGTCTTATCGTTTTTATACATTTCAAAAGCACCGATGTTGGCCACCACAAAACTGCGTAAATAATCATTGGGCCCCTCCTCATGGTTGGTAGTTTTACTTTTATTGTTATGACCCAACGACTGTATCGTTCTTATAGGCCCCCAGGGAATACCCCACCAACCCAATAATAAAGTCATGGTGATGGCTTTGCGGTTGGCTTTATCCAAACAATCTGGACAAGCAATCTTCAGTTTTTTATTTTGAATGGTTATCATAAAGACGCTTAGTGTATTACTTATCAGCGCACCATTTAGTGGCATATCGGAACTTCCGCACGAAGGGCAGCTTAAACGGCGGGCCAATGCACAATAGCCGTCAATTGTTTCCAGGCTGTAGCGCTCATTCTGTATCCGCACAGCATCTGCCGCCGCAGTGCCCATGTTGCGTTTTTCCAGTTCCTGTTGTACGATCTGCTGTGCCTGCGGTGTTAGTCCGGCTGCGTCGTGCAGGGCAATGCGCATCAGTTCATCATTATCCAGTTGCTGATAGTATGCCCGTACCTGCTCTGTATCCAGTCCTTTGCTCATAAGATAGTTTTTATTGTGTTTAATATTGGTTTCAGCATATAAAGTAAATGCATTTCAGGCAAACCCGGATAACCGGTGACAGAAAAGCCCTTTACAGGCTGTTATTTTCAGAGGCCAGACGCTGTTCATAAAAGATGATTGGGGTGCGGTTTCGCGGAATTTTCCAGTTATACGTACTCATCTGCCTGGCGATGACAAATCATCCTGCCGTCATCCTGAGCGCAACGCAGTGGAGCCGAAGGATCTCTCTAATGCGGAACTGCCCGATGATACAAAGGCCTTTCGGCTTCGCTCAAGGTGACGAAAGCATATGATGTCATGGCAGCAGCTCCTTTCTCCCCGTGTCTCCTGTAAGGGACGCGGGGATGGCGATGCAGTAAGCGTACACGGTTCTTCCTGCTCCCGGTGTTTCCTGTACAGGACGCCGGGAACCACCTTAATATTGCCAAAGAAAACAGCTAGTGTAAACCGGTATAAAAGCAACGGGCCCTGCATTGCTGCAAGGCCCGTTGAAGTTGGGGTATCATTAAAAAGTAGGAGCCGTTTGGTTGGTACCCTTGGTGGGGGTGCAAATCAGCTGGTCTGCCGTGTTGCGAAACAGCACATCAATACAAATAGCGCGGTCGTTCCAGGCCTCGGTATTGGTGGTTTTAATACGGTAGATCAGCCAGCGCTCACCGGCATCATCCACCACCGTGTTGGGCGCACCCGGGCCATAAATACCTTTGGCCGGGTCCTGTGCCACCAGGGGGTTATTGCCCGTACCGGTACCCTCCACGGCCTTGATAAAGGGCCCGGTAGGGGAAGCCGCATAGGCATACCCGATGGCATAACGGGGCAACGCGCCACCCGCACCATTGTACAACATATAGTAGCGGTGACTGGCTTGTGCATTGGGTGCGTAGTATACCAGCGGGTGCTCTATATTGATCTTTTCCCAATCCTGCGTAATCGTAAGCACCTGCTTATCCGTACCCGCTACCGTGTTTAACCCATCGGCGGTAAGCTCCACACAGCGCAGATCCGGCAGGGTACCCGTGCCCACGTTCCGCGCATAATACAGGTATACCTTACCATTGGCAGGGTCTTTAAATACCGACGGATCAATGACCGGAATATAGCCGCCACCGGCATCCGTTTTCACCACCAGGTTGGCATTGGCATCTGTATACGGACCTTCCGGCGTAGTGGAAGTGGCCACACCAATCCGTTTGTTATTGGCGCCCTGCACATAGGTATAATACAGGTTATAGGTGCTGCCGTATTTAAAGCTGCCGGCCGACCAAAAGGAGCCGGTAGCCTTGCTAAAGCCGGATGCGGTTTTTAAGGTCCAGTTTACCAGGTCGGGCGAGGAGTAGATCTTGTATTTATTATCATCCGGGTGCACCAGGTAAAACTTACCGTCTGCCGCCTTAAATACCTGCGGGTCTTTAGGGTCCTGCGCATTCGGTATTACCGGGTTTTGGTATACCGATGCCAATGCCGCCAGCGTTGATTTAGGGTTGGCGGCCCTGGCGGCCGTTAGTTCTGTATCTTTTACGTTTTGTTTGCATGCTGTAAGCAGCAGGCCAAGGAGGAAGATGCCCAGCGTTGTTGTTTTCATTGTTGTAGTTTTAATTTTGTAGTTAAGATGTTCCGCTAACCTGCATCAACAAACAAGCCGGAAACCCGGAGCTATTCCCCGGCCCTGTTTTGGTAACACAAAATTTACAGGGGTACTACAAATTTTACAGGGCAAAAGCGGTGCGGTGCAGCGGGCAACTCCGGATCGGAACATCCGGATCATTCCGAAGATGGCACCCGCTAATAGTATATGGAGTGCCGCAGGCAGGGCACATTTTCTGTACCGGCACCGATACCTAAAATGTACCAACCGCTTCGCTTTACTTAGGTGGATGGCTATGGGCCTGCGCACACCGGGCAACAGCCCGGTTATTTCACTTGTTTAAGAAGCAGGTTTACATTCCGCATTTGTTCATCGGTTAGCAGTATATCCGGTTGCAGGTTATTATCTGCTATTTTGCCGGCGGGCCGTATGTGTTCCTTTACTCCAAAGCGCACAAAGATCTGCGTATGCGGCAGGTTGGTATAAAACATTTCGCCAATGCTGGTAGGATGGCCGTTTACCGGTGTTTGCCCCATCAGCGGAGCAATGCGATTATCTTTTATCAGCGTAGCAAAGCTCATAGCGCTGGAAAACGTGGCAGGGCCTATCACCACCACCGTTTTTCCATGGTAAGGATAGGGTACAGCTTCCGGCACCACCTGTTCCGATGCAAAATGCAATACCTTGCCCACCGGCTCGGCCGCATATTGGGCATTGTCAAAACCCCAGGATCGCAACAGTTTTAAATACGCATCGCTCCGCTTCCAGTTCATCTGGTAACCTTTATAAGGCTGATGATGTATATAACTGATCAGGTAATCGCCTACAACCGTGCTGCCCCCTTCATTGCGGCTTACATCAATGATCAATTGTGTGATGCCGTCTGCTTGAATCTGTTTAAAAACGTTGTCGATCCTGGCCCGGATACTATCGCGGGAAAACGGGCCTTCAGCCTTTACATCAAACGAACAGGCATTGATGTACCCCCTGTTGCCATAGCGGGTATACGACAGCCGCTCCGCACAACCCGGCACCGCCTGTGTGGCGCGAAAGGCGTCCCAATCTTTCAGACTAATACCCGGAATGGTAAGGGTTTTGCCAGCTGCTGTTTTTAGGATAAAGGAGGTAGTTACCTCTTTTACCGCCCAGGGATAGAGGTAGCCAAACTGGCGCAGGGCGGTTTTCATCCGCTGATCCGGATAACCGGTGGTGGCCAGTGCACACTGAGTAAGCAGCATCGCAACCGGCACCCCATTAATGCTCAGGACGGCTTCTCCGCTATTGCCCGCCGGCATATTCCCCAGGTATTGATCGACGTAATACCGGTTGCCCTTCTTTTTTAACGTAAACGGCGGGTAGATCGGCTCACTGCGGTAGGCCGGGGTCAGCAGCTCCGGTTTAAGATTGATTTGTGCATGCTCATCCGAAAGCCGGGCCACAACCGGCCGTATCTTTTTTAAAAACTCCGTGGCGCTGGCGGAGTCCTTTAATGAAGCGGCGATGCTGTTAAAAAGTTCATTGTATGGTGCGGGTGCTAACTCACCATTGGGATTTACGTGTACGGCGGTAAGCAGGTGCCGGAGACAGGCAAGGTCTTCCTTCAGCTCGTCTGGCGAAAAACGAGCGGGTTGGGTTTGCGCCTGCCCCGCAAAGCGAAGGATTGTAAACACCATAAGGAATAGGTACGTTATAGGTTTCATACCCCATAAACGCAGGAATGATAAAATGTTACAGGCCTGCTGCCCGGGATACTTTGGCAAAACATCCGAAGCTTTTCCACCGGCGAAAGGTGGCAAGGCAAGACCGTTCTCCTTACGATACAGATGGCGTTATTGAAAAGTAATCATACTTCCTTCACGCTAATTAGCGTGCAGCGGTTCCAATTAGTATCAGACAGAGGCCTTTCTATAAAAGCCGCTGACCATCAGGAGCCCCTTCCACTCTGCTGCGCTCCGGTAAAGGGTGGCGAAAGCGTAATACGTTTTGCGGCCAGGGAAAGTGTCCTTGCAGCCCGGGTGCATGTTCCCACGCACCGGCAATAGCAAGCACCCTACTCCACCTCCCACGCTGCAAAGAGCCAGGCGGCTTCCAGCAGTTTGGAGAGGTAAAACCAATGGGAGAACAGGTCCACCACCACCGGCAGGCTCCAATGGGTGAGGGCATGGTACAGTACCAGGTGCAGTTCGGCGTTCCAGTCGTCACAGCTTTGGTAGCCGAAAAATGTTTTCATCACTTCCTGCAGGTTGGCATGTTCTGCTTCGGATATAAAATAGGACATATAACTGGTTTGTTCATAGGGCAGTTTGCTTTTGAGTACGGACAGGTAGCCCGGCCACCCGGCCACGGGCTCCGGCTCCGGATGGGTATAAATATAATGCGCTGCGGTTATTACGGAGTTAATGGCCATAAAGGCACAGCATACGCGGTACACGGGTATATCCGTTTGCGGCTCCTCCCGTTCCATAAACAGCAATACATGCTGCAGTATTTTGCGCAGCTCATGAATATTACCCGCATGGCTAAAGCAGAGGTAAAACGCGCGGTAAGGATTGGTGGTAGCTTCATTGCACCAGAATTGGGTGTGAAAGGGATCGGGGGTTCTGGGGTTTTTCATATGTTGTTGTTTTGGGGTGAAGGTTTTCTTTTGTTATACGGAGTATTTTATTTGCATAGTAAAATCAGTGAAGCAAGGACAAGGCACGCTACCGTCGCCCTGAGCGTAGCATAGCGAAGCCGAAGGGTCGCTCAATTGTTGAGCAGCTCGTTAGCACAGGGATGCTTCGGCTGCGCTCAGCATGACGATAGCAGGATCTGTCATTAGCAGCGGGGTGCAATGCAACCCCAGCGTTTCGCTCTTTTGGGGGGGACACGCGGACACGGGGGACTGGCAGGCCGGTGCCACCCTTCCTGCCGGAGCAGACCTGTGCGGTCTAACGCCCGCCGCGTACGGCCCTCACAGGTCCGGCGTGCCGGGGAAGGCGGTAATGATCTCCCCCGCGGCATCCGCTATTACGGTTATAGTGGTTACCGGCTGGCCGCGGTTGTTATACCCGATGGTGGCCCCGGTATCATATACGCGCTGGCAATGGCCGCCGGGTTGCTGCTGCTGTGCGGGTTGCTGCGCCGCATCTTTTATAGCGGCTACAATGGCGGGTATGGGTATGGTAAATTTGCCGGCCAGGGGGTGGCGGGGCACTTTGTGGTAATGGCGCTCCAGTATATGCGCCAGGGCCTTTGCGCTGAGGTACCAGCTTTTGCGCAGCAGCTTTTTACGGTTTTTTACGGGTAGCTGGCGCAGATGCGCCCCCTGCAATTGTTGCAGCCAGGTTTGGGTATCTGCCAGTAAAAAGAGCACGGGCAGCCATTGCTCTTCATTAAAAGGGTGGGTGTTTTGTGTAGGTGTAGGAACGGCGTACATAGCGATGGGTTTTAGCAACAGGAAATTTTTTAAGCCGGACCACCACACGCAAAAAGAAGCGTGGGTTAGTCCTTACCGTACTGAAGGGCTACGACACCCTAAATCCGAATAAGAACGCCCACGCTTAATCTTTAAATATACAATAAAGAGAGAAGCATGAGCGATTTACCTTAATCCCGGATTTTTTGAAAGGTCGTAGTTTTCAGTACGAGAATAAAAGCAAATGCGCTTTATAAATATTGAAAATATTGTATTAGGTGCTGTTATTTTTCATAAATACAATTTTAAAACGATAGTTAAACAATCAATTATTATAGAAATTCCTACGAAAATTACAACTAAACATACATACGGTCAAATATTTTTGCACTTTTTTTATAATTTTTTACTTTTAAAACATCAATTCTTATAGAAAATCTTTAAAATCAATGACTAAGCTTGGTAGCTATCTTGCTCAGAAATCGGTAAATAAATCAGAAGTCGCGCGTAAAACAGGCTTGTCCAGAGCAAGAATGAACGAGCTAACACTGAATGATCGTAGTCACTTAAGAGCCGATGAATTGTACCTGATTGCTCTGGCGATCGGAGTTAAACCAATTGAGTTATTGGAGTATGTGTGTGAGGGGGTGAAACTGGTGGTGCAGAAATAGCTTTGTGTTTTATCTATTGATTATTTACTGTTCTTGCGTTTATGAAAAAATGGTCCACCGAATATTATATTGCTGTAATAACTGCTGTTGTTGCTTTTTTTGTTGCCAATTTTGCTTTTGCATTTGCCCCGGCTTATGAAAAAAATATAAAATTTGGCTGTGCTGCCGTTATGCTTGTGGTGCTGGCATACATCCTGATACGGAAGAAGAAATAATTCACGTTTGTGAATGTTGTTCAATTTCCAATAGTATTTAGAACGCTATTTATTTTAAGCAGCCAGCATAAAGTTAGCAGCGCTAATAGGAACACCATAACCAGTACTAATATGGTAATACTTTTCTTGCTTGGGTTGTTGGCCTCCAACTTAATTCCCCAAAAACTGATTTTTATATTTTCTTCTTTTGCCATTAAAGGCAAAGGTAATTTGCCTTATTCGTCTAAAAAATAGCAAGAAGTGACTATAGCTGCTTCTCGAGCCATGAAGTTATCTTTATTGATTTTTTGAAGTTAAATAGGTCCTACAACTTTAGTCACTAACTATTACATAAAATGTGTTACCCGTCTTTTTTAAAAGTAAGTCCGTAGCCCCAAGTATTTTTAAATGCTCGCTTTCCTTTTCTATTGCCTTTTTGGAAATACCAGGTTGCACAACATAAATGCTATAATCCAAGTTACAGTATCCTGATGTTATCATATTAGTCAGCGTCCTTAACTCTTCATCACCCCCAATCTCATACCGGCTTTTTTTATATTGGTCCATACGTTTGTTTTGTCGTCTTACCATATGCTGCAAAAGTTCAAATGTATTGTGTTTCCAATGAAAACTCCTTTGAGCTTGACCGCAAACCTCATATAGATCTTTGAGGCGACTCCCACTTTGGGTCTTTGAAGAAAATTTACAATGATAAAGCTCTATCCGAATGTTATTTGTTTCATCAAAGTTAATTGCTATAATATCGCTTGCTTCATTGGCATCATCGTCATCAAATATTAATTTGTAATCTCCTTGAGTTTTAAGTTTATTTATTATATAATACTGAATGGAATCATTTCTTTTTTCCTTTTTTTGTGATTCTTTTTTAATGTTAACCCCATCCCATTTTAAAGGAATTAACTTGCTGGTGTCGAATATTGATATTTTGTCTTTGAAAGAAAAAAATATGTTATTGTACATTTTGGAGTTGTCATGAAACCAAATAATCGGTGGAAATTCATGAAATAGCTGAATGATTTCAATTTGATCGCCTTTATAGTTAATGTTAAATGGCATTCCCGCTATCCGAGAATATTCATATCCTCGGATAGATTTTTTAATGACTAGTCGATATTGTGTTGCAGCTTGATTCGAGAATATTTGAAAATCTAATGAATTATTGCTATAAGCGAGGATAGTCATAGTGAAATCCACAATGGGTGTACCAAGGTACGTTGCCATATTGGAATCTATATATAGTTCTTCGTTCCATTTGATCGCTATGGGTACTTTATCGGAAGGAAAGTTTGTTTTCCTTTCGGGTTTTTGTATGAACTTGAAAATGTTTTTAACATCAATAGTGTCATCCAATAGTTTGTTTCCAAGGGCATCACACCACAAGCAAAATTCGGGAATCGTTTTGACCAACTTGGTCCACACTCGTCCTTTAGATGAGCATCCTATAGTCATTTTTTCTCCATTTTCGTAACCTACGCCAAAAAGGTTTGAGCTGGATTTTGTGTTTTTGTCTAATTCGTCCAATCCACTTATAATACTACTTCCAGCATACATAGTGAAACTAATAGGACCACTTAAAATTGATTTTAAACCCAGATTGAAGAGTTCTAATTGAAAAATGCCATCTAAACATTTATATATTTCAGCTTCATTAAATAAGCTCAAATTTTTACCAACAACAGCTTTTGCAAGTTTGTCGTGAGTAGTGCCATTATTTGTGCTATTGATAAATAACAGCTTTTGCTCAAGATTTAAATAAAGAATGTATAAGTCGTACTCACAAGTTAAGAGGTCTTCAATTTGACCCCATTTAACTGTGTCAGTTTTTTTTGCGATAATTACTAATAGGTTTTCCTCCTCATGTTCAACAGAAACTGTTTCATACTTTTCATTGGTAAAACAAGCGACATAATTTTCCGGCGTCCATTGTATTTCTGTATCATATAGCTTGAATACTACAGTACTCATGGCAGGTGTTATATTCCGAAGTGGGATTTTTGCCGAAATTTCTACATCAGAGAAATTTTGAAAAAAATCCTGCTCTTTTTTTACCGCACCCATGATGTCTTCATTAGCATGTCTAATGATTTTGTCCCAATCAGAATCTTTTTGATATAGTTTTTTCAATGTTCCCTTTAGTTTAGGGTCAGCGATGTTGGCAACTATAGAAGCTTTTCCCAGATTTAAAGACGATTCTCTTGTGAATCTTCCAAAAAACTGAAATGATGTAGTGATGTTTTTGTGAATATCATGTAAGGCACAAATCTTTAATTGCGGTAGGTCAAATCCCTCCCCGAGCATATCTACACATACAATTATTTTATGCTTCCCTGCTACGATATCTTCCAAAATCTTCTTCCTTTCGGCAGATTTTATATTGCTATGAATAAAAACCGGATTATATTCTTTGTATGGTTTGTAAATGAACTCAAATATTTCTTCCGCTTTTTTCATTGTGTCAACTCTTGCCATTAATATGTGATCAAGCTTTTCCAATCTGTCGAGTTCTAGCAATGATATAGCCTTTTCGGCTATTTTTTTATCTGCTATTTTGGGATTGAATTCAAGAATAGGATGAAAAATGATGTTTTTATAGTAGTTGTCTTTTTGAGCTAAAGACAGAGGGTAATCATATATAATTTTTCCTGCTAAACGTTTTTTATCGTTTCGGAATGGAGTAGCAGTGAAAAGAAGTATTGGTTTATTTAGTGATTCAATCTGTAATTTGATAATATTCCATTCCTTTGCCTGGCTATGATGGGCCTCATCCATAATTAAATAACCACACCAGTTAAGAAAAAGATCTTTGATTTTAGAATCATCTTTCAAAATCGTTGTGATGATTTGCGGAGTAGATATAATAATATTTGAATTTAGAATACCATTTGCGTCATCAATATTTTTTATACCTGTTTTGAGAAACCCCACTATGGGATTCTTGGCTGTTTGAGCAATAACTTCAAAACCACTATTTTTTAGAATGCCGAGTGTTTTGAATTTATTAAAAATCTGATTTCTCAATGAATCGGATGGGACTATAACCAATAGTCCTTGGCATTTTTCAGCAACGCTTAGACAAAGCATTGTTTCGGTTTTCCCAGTTCCGGTTGGCATTACAACTAACGCAGGCTTAGGTGAAATACTCCAATGAGCCTGAATCGAATGAAATGCGCCAATTTGAGGAGGCCTAAGACCAAATTGTATTATGTTTCCTGACCTGTCCTTAAGTTCTTTTTTGTAAGTAAAACAATCCTTCCAACTTTCTATAACATTTTGAATAGAGGGCGGTTTAATATACTCTAGTTTCTTTTTACATTTAGAAAGTATTGGAATAGTCAGTTTTTCTTTCGGTTTTTCTATTACAAATGCTGCATCATAATTCGGTGGGATTTGACTTTTATTTGTGGAAATAAAGTATTTGCAACCGTTGTCTGATATGAACTCATATCCAGAGTAGACATCTCCTGAAAATTTTTGCAGAAGGCCTTTCTCCGTTCCGATGAAATACTCTCTACGATTGCCTTTGAATTTGTCTTTATATATGCCATTGAAAGTAATCCACACTTTCTCTTCTGGAAACAAGCGATTCATATTTGGTATTTTATAATAAGCATTAAATCTTATCAGCTAGTAAGTTTTATATTTGAGTTATCCAATAATATCTGGAAAATAAGCCAGCCTCTTATAATGCCTCTTTGTATATCATAAATATAAGTAAAAAAAGATCTACCACGCGCAGGCCTTTGGCCTGAGCGGCGCTGTTACTCAGTGTGACCTGCCTTGGGGATATAGCGATTATAAACACCAGCTGCAGGCAGCTGTCAAATAACGGATGGGCACAGGCCAGGAGGGACTGTCTGTTACGTTTGGAAGAAGCATCCGCCAAACTGTAACACTTAATTCAATCCAATATTGTTTTTCAAAATAACCGAGAGCTGGTTGCGGAAATGGAGAAGCGGATGAAGGAATGGAGTAAACCAGGTAAGGCCTAAGTTTCTATTTAAGCCATCTGAGCAAACCCTCCACACCGGAAACCGAATAAATAATAAACCCTATTATTATAACTATAGCGATAATAACTACCCAAACAATTGCTTTTATATTATCAATATCTTTCCTGTACTCGGGAGTTCCATTTACATAATTATAATGGGCTTGCTCTCTAAGCTTGCGCCTGCCATATTTGGTATTGGGATTGTACGGTTTGCGTTGTGTCATGGTTCCAATTTTTAGATCTTATTTTATCTTCTTCTGCTGGGCGCGCTCCTTGTATGAGGACGTACATAGGTACCGTCTTTTCGATAATATCCCTGCACATGAACCGGACCGCCGGTACCGGGCGTATATGTATCAGAACTACCAGAAGATCTGGCTTTATAGGCGCTGTCGTCTTCTGCTCTTTTCTTTTGAAAGTAGGCGATTTTTACTTCATTGCTCTTTTGTTTGTATGCCCGAAATGATGCGCCATACTTCTTTTTATACCTCTTCTTTGATATGGGGCGAGATAATGTAAAACCGTTGGAGCTGGAAATGTATCCAGCTTGGTCTCCATAAATAATTCCATAATTCGACTGTCCGAAGTTTTTCTTTTTCCGCAACAGGAAGTAATTATATGGAGCAACAAAATCTGTATTATATTCTGATTCCAGACTCGAAATAAAATCATTTGAGGAATATTTTACCGGATCTGAACTTTCAACTAAGTAGTACCGGTTGCATGAACTCAGAACAATAATGATTAATAGGATGGTCAAATTTAAAGGTCTCATTGGCAAATTTTTTAAATGTTTTTTATGCGTCTTTTCTTGCAGCCCCTCAAGCTTTTACGTTTAATAGTTCAGCAGCCACAATGCAACAATCTGCCATACGCACTGCATTTTTATTAATATAATAATATCCAGGTCTGCATTTCCTCCGCCGGTCTTTTAAAGCGGCAAGGCCGGCTCCTAACCCTTGCTGCCGGGTGATCCGGTATACATACCGGCTACAGGTCTCTTTAAAGAGGCAGCGCCGCCGGTTCTTTTCAGGCGTCAGCCAGTACAATCGTATTATAAGCAGCAGAAAATATCGCATTTAATTTTCTTTAGAAAACACGACCAATTGAAAGAAAGTGGTGGACGTTTTAGCGTTGATACCAAAACACCCGGGATCATCAACTATGGTTTCAAATTTCTCTACCGATTCGAACGTCCAGCCCTGAGATGCAAAATCGTTAATAAGTACTTCCAGCTTTTGTGCCACGCTCCCTGTGGTCTCTTTAACCGTAATATTGGCCACATAAGGCACTACTTTGTACGTTCTCATAATTGCTTTTGATACAAAAGTATCAGCGCTCAAAGAACAAAAATTACGGAAAACCGTAAAGCACATTACTCGCGCAGGCCTCCCGGCCTGTGCGGCGTTGTTACTTAGCTTGGCATATTTTGAAGATACAGTAACAACAGAAGCCGCTTTAGGTACCACCCAAGTTACGGGTATACACAGGCCGGGAGGCCTGCGCAAGAATGCATTCTAAAAACAAGGTTCCACAGAGACCTTTCCCCTCACCCACCGGCGTGAGCCCGGTCGGGATGACCGGGAATGTCTGTATTCATCAAGCTTTATTTTTAACTTTACCTAAATTGTATAACCATGAAAAAAGAATTGATCACCGAATTATTACAAAAATTTGAAGCCGCCTGCTATGAAGTAAAAGGCGTGGAATGCTGGAGCGCCCGGGAGCTGCAGCCTATTTTTAATTACTCCGAGTGGCGAAATTTTTTAAAAGTGCTTGATAAAGCAAAGGAGGCCTGTAATGCCGCCGGCGAGCCCATCGCCGACCATTTTGTTGGCCTCAACAAAATGGTAACATTGGGGAGTGGCGCACAACGGGAGGTGGAAGATATTGCCCTTACCCGCTACGCCTGCTACCTGGTGGCGCAGAACGGCGACCCGGCCAAGCCGGCCATTGCTTTTGCTTAAACTTATTTTGCCGTACAAACCCGTAAGCAGGAAATTATTGAACAGCGCCTGCTGGATGTGGCAAGGGTATCGGCCCGGGAAAAACTGACAAAATCGGAGAAAAAGCTGTCGGGCATTATTTACGAGCGCGGGGTGGATGAGCAAAGTTTTGCGTTGATCCGCTCCAAGGGAGATGCGGCCTTATTTGGTGGCTTTAGCACGGCGGATATGAAGAAGAAGCTGAGTGTGCCTGCGAATCGGGCCCTGGCGGATTTTTTGCCGACCCTTACCATTAAAGCCAAGGATTTTGCTACGGAGCTTACCAGTCATAACGTAATGGAAAAAGACCTGAAAGGCGGTCAGCAAATATCAAAAGAGCATGTAGACAATAATAAAGCAGTGAGAGATATGCTGAACGAGCGGGGCGTACAACCGGAAACACTGCCCCCGGCAGAAGATATTGCAAAACTGAAACGTAAGCTGGATGGCGATGCAAAAAAGATATTGAAAGATACCCGGAAAAAATAAATGGCTTTTGTAGTAGCTTCTCGCGCAGGCCTCCCGGCCTGTGCGGTGTTGTTACTTAGCTTAATATATTTTGCAGCACAATAATTACAGAAGGGGCTTTAGATAGTAGCTAAGTTACGCGTATGCACCGGCCGGGAGGCCGGCGCAAGAAGGAAGGTACTGGTACTATTTGGGGGGACAGGGAGACCGGGGGACATAGAGTGTTATGTATGGGGACGATGGCTGATGCTTATTCCACAGTACAAGAGTGCGACGCAACGATGCCGCCATTAGTACTACAGCCGGGTTCATAAAAACTACCCTCGGAGAGATCCTTCCGCTCGCCCTGCGGGCTCGGTCAGGATGACGACGATACGTCGCCTTGCGGACCCTGTGAGGATGGCGCACCCCTACTTTAAAAAACCGTTGAGGAGGTTTAACAACGTGGTGGTTTGCTCCATCAAGCTTACATGCCCCTGCCCGGGTACAATGGCCAGCTGGGATGCGGGGGCGGGGCCAAAACCGGCTACTACATTGCCGCCCAGCAGCTGGTAGGTTTTGATGAGCTCCTGTTTATCCAGCCCGTCGTTATCGCCGGCAATAATGAGCACGGGGGCGGTAATTTTTGCAATGTTGGCATCGCCCAGGTTAAAGGGTTTGCCGGCGGAGGCGATCATCTGCTGCAGGAAGGGGATCCATTTGGTGGTATCCGGCGCCACTTCATTGTAGGCAGCGTGCATGGGCGACTGATCAAAAAACTCGGGCTTCATTTGCTTAAAGGCGGCGTTTACCTGGGGCAGCCAGCCTTCACTTTTATAAGTGGCGGAAATGATGACCAGTTTTTTTATGCGCTTTGGGTGCTGTATGGCAAACTGGTAGGCGATGGCGCCGCCAAAGCTATAGCCGGCTACATCGGCACTGTCTATATGCAGGTAATCCATTATGCCGGCCACATCGGCGGCCAGGGTGGCGTGGGATAAGGGCCGATCGGAGTACGGTGTGTGGCCGTGCCCCTGCAGCTCCAGCGCAATCACCTTGCGGTTTTTGGACAGTTCGGGAATAAGCTGGCCCCAGTTGCCGTCGATGGTCATAAAAGCGCCGTGCAATAACACCAGGGGCTGGCCCTGTCCATATACCTTGTAATAAACCTTGATGCCGTTGAGGGGCGCATAGCCGCTGTCGGCCGGGGAGGGTTGTGCCTGTGATGTGGCTGCTGTAAGCATAAGAATGATGATTAAAAGTAGGGGGTTGAAAATATTGCGGGTATTCATGCTCTTTTTCATAACGACTGTTTTTGCGTTGTATGCCTGTTTTATTGACCCCACAAAGATGGATGGGATTGGGGAATTGGATATTGGGGGAAAACGACAAGTTTGGGGGTGGATTTTGCCGGAACAAACACGGAGGTGGTATTAGCCCAGGTAAGTTACGGAGCACAAGTGAAGATTTGTTCTGACGGATGCCACAGATTAGCACAGATGGATAGATTAGGGGTTGCGCTAAGACCTTCTGTGGGAAATCTTTGAGCAACCTTAATCCGGACAGGCCGGGAGGCCTGCCCGAGAAGGGGCGTTTTTTTGGGGCGTACTATTTTTTGGAGGGACCTGGGGACAGAGCGCGTTACGTGCAGGGGCTGATGGCCCCCCTGGGGTGGAGGGGTTAGTGAGGACGGAGGGGGCCGGTAAAAAATGATTGCAGTTAACGGTTGCGTACCGGTTCCTGCTGCTACCCGGTTTGGTTTACAAGAACAACCATTTTTTATGTTTTTTTACACGCGGTGCCAGGATGGCAGCAACGTTGCCTTTGAGGGCATTTTTAATACTTTGGATTACCGGCAGGTATGTTGCATTTTTGATGCCCTCCAGACCGGTTTTAAGGCCGCATAGCCGCCACTTCTGCGCTTCTTAAAGGGGGGAAACTCATTCAATGCATCAAGGTCTTAAATCGGCTTATTATGGCCCCAACCGGAAAGACTGAAACTTTCTGTATCCTTTGTATATCCATTGTATATCCTTTGTATATCGTTTCTGTATCCTTTCTATATCGTTTGTATATCCTTTCTGTATCCTGGGTTCGGTGTTCGTTCGGTGCTCGTATATCCCTTTTTTTTGAACCTGCATGGGTAATTTTTGGAACATTTTTGACAGAATGACAGGCAAAAAAGGGGCGGTTTTTATATTCAAAAACCTGCTTTCCTTACTGTATAGTATGAAATGTTTGCCGTTAAAAAAGAGTTACTGTTCCGCGCAGACCGCCGTGTTTTTTCCAGGTAGCGACTGGGTATCCCACACTACATAAGAGCTACCGCTTATCGATCTCATAACACGCGCAGGCCCCCGGCTTGTGTGGTTTTGTTACATAACTCAAATACATGTTGCAGGTACGGCGATTAAAGGGCCGCTTTAAGCTATTACCAGGTTAGGGAATGCATAGGTGGGGGCCTGTATATGAGGGGGATCTCCCTATTTTTGTAAAAATTAATGCATTATGAAAAAGACTGGTTTTTGCGTATTGCTCTTACTAACACTCATGCACTATGAGCCCATTGTTGCTCAAAACAAACCGGAACCACAACCGATGATCTTTGCAATTGCCGAAAAGGACCCGGTGTACCGGCTGGGCTACGATAGCTGGATACAGTACCTGGCAAAGAATTTAGATACCGGCCTGCCATTTAAGAAGGGGGCTCCTCAAAAAACATATAAGGTCATCATCCAGTTCATCGTGGAAAAAGATGGCAGTATTACCGACATAAAACCGTTAACAAAAGAAGGATATGGAATGGAAGAAGAAGCCATACGGGTAATTACCACCAGCGGCCGGTGGATGCCGGCGCTGCAGCATAAGGTGATTGTACGATGCTTTAAAAAGGAAACCTTTGTGTTTAGCGAAGAAAACATCTTTGCTGCTTATCTTAAAAGATATCCCGCGGCTAACATACCGGCAGATTCTCTAACGCCTCCGCTACCTGGTATTGTAACACATCCGGATAAAGATGCTCTTTACCCGGGTAGTCCGGATGGCTGGGTCAGTTTTCTCCGGCACAATCTTAATGAGGCTATTCCTGCCAAAAATGGCGCAACCAAAGGTGTATACCGTGTTCGGATCCAGTTTATCGTAGATATGGATGGAACCGTTAGCGATATACGACCCGTAACATTTGAAGGATATGGAATGGAGGAAGAGGCCCTGCGGGTGATAAAAAAATCGGGCAAATGGAACCCGGCCATTATAGATGGCAAACCTGTAAAATCATACAAAGTAGTGCCAATTACATTTTTTGAATCAAAATCGCCAGCTTAGAGCGCCGTTCCGGATAAGGGCTGGAATTGCCTCGCACCAGTTTAACCCGGCACTTCCGATAATTACCGGATAACGAAGGCAACAACCTGTTGCTTCTATTTACCGCGAAATGAAGGAAATATAGTGCTCGGTGCAAAGTGCACTACTAAAAAAAACACTATCTTGCTCCATAAACATTTTTAACATGTACCGGCTAGCCTGCATAGCAATCATACTGTCTGCCTTTACTACATATAGTTGTGGACAGCCCAAAACGCAAAATGATAAGATAGCATATCTGTTGGATGTGCTGGAGTGGGAAAAGAGCGTTAACACCCAAATAGAACATAAAAAGCTTTATTATTCTCACTTACAAATAAGCCCGGAGGACCGGATGGTTATCGATTCTGTATGGCATACCCTTGACAGCGGGGAAGTAAGGAACAGAATGACCAAAACGCTTGCCCAGCGTTTTACTCCCGGGGAAATTGACACCATGTACTTGTTCTTTAACTCTCCTGCCGGCCGGAAGTTCAGGAAAAAGGAATACGAAACCTATGGTGAAATGGATGCATTGTTTTCGGAGGAATACAAGATTTTAAAACTGATTGAAGAACGAACAAAGGGAACACCGGCAGCCGCCCCGGCAAACTTTTACAAAGCAAACCGGCCGGACGGCATTTATCTGGTGGAGCGGCCCCTAACGGAAGAACAAAATAGTTATGAGCTGGGGCAAATGCCGCTGCTGAAGCTGGATGTATTTAAAGACATCAGTACTATCCGAAACACCGATTATAGCATGCAGCTCCAAATTGAATTTACCCCCGCTGGCGCCAAACAGTTTTATGAACTGTCAAAAAAATACACCGGCAGGCAAATTGCCGTTGTAGCAGATAAAACCATTATAACAGCACCTGTTATCCAGGAAGCAATGAAGGAAACAAAGATCACCATTTCCGGCTCCGGCAATAAAAACGAAATGGAAGCAATTGTACAACGGTTAAAGAAAAAGATGTCTAAATGAGCCACTTTACTTTATAAAAGTTTATGAGGGCGGTACTTTTTCTGTATGTCAGTTCCTGCTAAATTGGAGAAATACCGCTTTCAAGGTAATATTGATGAGCTACTCCAGCTTTGCTAATGTAAAAGAAAATGCCGGTTACCCTTGGATCGTCAATAGTTATAAAATACCATTGTTCTCTTTCAAATCGCAGGGGACAGGTTTTGAAAAGCTTTTCACCCTGGCTCCAAAAAAGATTCCTTGTGGTATCTATTGAATGTCTTGATAAACCTTCATGAATAAAAGGAAGGTTTACGGTTTCCTCTGTCCACCAATATTTACCCGGTTTAGCAAAGCAGATCTTGTTTGGCGGACTGGGCGGCCTATCCTTTGGATAATCGATAGAGCAGGTTGTCATATAGGTAACGGTGTATTTTACCGGGTAGTGTTCACTGCCTAAAGAATCAACTTGCAGCTTTTCAATGGTTACGCCGTTAATAAAATCCCGGTTAGTGGAAATGCAATCTTCCGTTATGGTTACTTCTGGTGGAGCTAATGCCCTCAGGAAAGAATATATAAAGCAAATAAAGCCGATCAACAGGGCGAGGATAATGCACCTAGTGATCCATTTGCTTTTTTTACTTTTTGCCATAGATATTTTCTTTGCAATGGTACGCAAAAACCTGCATATTTAAGTCAGCTATCATCTCCAACAGTAGTCCGGGTAAAGGCACCGTACCTCCACCTGAAAGCCGGGGGCCGTACCTAATTCCTAAACCCGCGTAACAAATACCTGGGTGACCCACCTTATAAGGTACCCCACCCCACCTTAAAGCTTCGCCTACTGAGCTTTTTTAGTCCCGGGGTACCTCTTTATCTCGGCTGCCGGAGCCTGAGGTGGGTACCCTACCTGTACAGGTGGGTGGGTTTGGGAAAAAGCCGAAACAGTTTGGGTTTTAGGCAAGATGGGCAGGATTTCAGGTACGAGGCGTGGTCCCTTGCGCCTGTTTAACCATTATATTACAGGAATGTGTAAATTTAGCACTTCATTTATACCGGGAACTTAATGAAATATCGCTGCTTTATATCACTGGTCATAAGTATAGCTGCTATAACCTCCACCAGGGCACAACAGCTTGAAAAGAAAATTATTTTAAAAGATATTGACAGCAGCATCCTGCATGCAGAAGAGATTCGGTTTGATGAAAACGGCAATTACCTGGTCCGGATTGAAAAAAATAAAACCGAGGAGTACTTTATATCCGGCAAGGATACCACCGGCCCGCTAAAAAGAAAGTCCTACAGCCAAATAGAAACCTTAACCCATACGGCCAATAAAACGCACAAGTATTACCTGATAAACCAGCCTTATGTTTTTGGCCCGGTAACAGGCAAAGATCTTATCAACTTTAAGTACCCGGTATCTTATGACGAGCGTTTTATTGCGGTTCCCGAATGGAAGGATAGCCGGATCAACTATTACGTAAATGGCAGCAAAATTATCGATACGGATACCATGATGACCAGCTCCCGGTTGCTTAACGGAGGGGCGTCATCCCCCCTGGAGATTAAAGCCAGGGAGATCAGCTTTGATTATGAACGCTGGATACGCTTTAGTGACAATGGACGATACATCTACTACGTTTTTGATAAAGGCCGTTATAAGCTGTTTGCCGGTAATAAATATATTGATTCCGCTGATTTTGCTTTCTCCAATTTGCAGATTAATGATAAAAACGGGTTTATTTATAGCCGCTACAGCAAGCGAAATACCCGGGACTCATCGGCCTTCAGGCATACGGTATATACCCCGGGAGGTACATATCGCCTTGGGAGTGAGCCTTCCGGATCCTTTCTTAAAAACAACAATGGCTATTTTATTGAAGGAAGAAGAGATAGCATCCTGATTGTTAACAACCATCTGTTTGAAAATATAAAGGAGTATCAAAACCTGCAGGTGGTAGACCATAAGAACTTTTTGTTCAGTTATATAAAGGACAGCACCCCGCACCTTGTGGTAAATGGGGTGGATTACACACTGAACTATGATGAAATATACAACCCGGCTATGGATCATAAGGGTAATTTTTCGGTTTATGGAAAAAGAAATTATTATTTATACAAATTTGTTAATGGAAAAGAGATTACCAAACCTGTTACCCGTTATGGAGTAAGGGCCGCGCCCATTTACATAAGCCCGGAAGGCATTTCAACTCATTTTTTTATAACTGATGATTCTTTTTATGTATACCGGGATGATCAACGGGTAATGGGTGGCTATGATAACCGGAGGGATACCATCCATCTTTTTCCCATACACGACTACTTTTCGCCTACCTACAAACAGATGGAAAATGCCCGGGAGCAGGAGCCTTTAAGATATTTGCAGATCAATGATAAAGGGTACCTGATTTATAAAGGACGCCTGTCTGGCCCAATGCTGGCGTTTAAGGAAAACAGTTTCCGCAACAACAAAGAACCAGGAGAAATTGTATTGGGAGACCTGACAGCAGATGGCTTTTTCGTGATTCAAAAAACCGGTGAAGGAAGATATTTCTTAAATATCAATAACCGGGTGTATAAAAAGCTGGAGCAGTTTAGCTATATATACCCATCCTATGTCTTCTTTAACAATCATATATTGATCTTTTACGCCTTGGAAAACAAAAATATTGTACAGCTAAAAATCAACTACTGATGAAACGGTTTATTTTGACATATTTAATTGTTTTATTAATGACCGCCGCGTATGCTCAAAAAATGCCGCAGGATTATTTTAATGAAGCTGTTCAGTGGGAGGAAGCCGGCAAACCGGACGCAGCAATTGCAAATTACCACTACATTATTAAGCACCACCCCAGGAATAAGATATATGTAAATGCACTTTACAATCTGGGAAATGCATTTGCCGCTAAGAAGGAATACCGGCAGGCAATAGCAGCTTATGAAAAAGTAGTAAACAGTGGATATGATGATAAAACACTGGTTGGCGGCGATATTATGGCTAGCCCTCTTGGAAATTTGAAGCATTACGCATCTATGGGCATTTATGAGGCGTATGACAGTCTGAAACAGTACGACAGCGCACTGGTATACCTGAACCAGGCGAACAATGTAAACTCCTATGAACATTTTTGTGGCAATGCCCAGGCAAGCAAGGATATCTATATGTCATTAAGATATGCTGATCTTTTTGAGAACTTAAAGGATAGCACAAGCAGCGAAAAAGCTCTGTTGCAAACAATATTTCACGAATCTGAAGGCAATACGGAAGTCATTCAACGGTTAATCTCTCTTTACAAATACCGCGGGTATAAGCAACTGGCGCTTGAATTTGATAAAGCTGTTGATCTGCTAAAGGAAGAAGCCGACTCCCGGTACCCGGCGATGAAAAATTATAGCATCATTTTTAGAAAAACGGAAATTAAGATCCCGGATTTATTCTATATGTCTGCTGATGAGCCAGACAGGGCCGCCATTCAGGCAAAGCTGAAAGAGTGTTATTTTAGAGGGATACAGGAATCGTTGTAACTTGTTTGAAGTAGAGCGTGTGAAGCACTATTAGGCTCCTAATCAAACTTCCGAACGGTAGGATGGAGATGGCAGGGCCTTTATCTTCCTCAGGCAATGAGATCTACCTATTTTTGCAAAATTATACGTCTGGTTACAAACTCCGCGGTATCGCCTTTTATAAATTCCAGCCGGGGTATGGGATAGGCCTGCAGACTGTCAAGGCTTTTCATATATAATTTATTCCCTTTAATACGCCAGGTACCTTTTGCCAATACGCATCCGTTCTCCGTTGAAGCGGTAAAAAAGTAGTAGTGATCGGAACTGAGTGTAAGAAAATCAATTCCAAATATGCCGCCGTGATTGTTTACATAAGATCTGAAGGGCGTGGGCTGTTGCTGTGCTATGGCACAACAGGGAACGCATAACAACAGGAAGCATATAAAGCGGATCATAAATAGGTAGGTATTCTACTTGTTTTGTATAAATTTATAAAGATTTTCAAACCACCTCCAGGTTTCAGAAAGATTCTGTAGTATGCTGCCCCATATGATCCATCACAATAGCCGGCCATTCTTTCTATTTCACCGCGGCCAGGTCGTCCGCATCAAACACATACTCCCTGCGGGTGACATTTCCCTTTGCATCCTGCGTTTCTTTATACTGGTAGTAAGCGTAAATATTAGGGGTGCCGGTGGCGGCATCTTCGCATTTGAACAACGGGTCTTTTAAAATAAGGGCCTTTGTATCGCAGGCGGTATCCATACGCTCTTTACCCTGAATGATGATTTTAGAAATAGGATATACCGTCACTACACTGGTATATTGAACCCGCATAGGGTTGCAGTTTTCAGTGCAAATGAACTGACCCTGCTCGTACACACCGCCGGCGGAAATGTTAAGTGTATCCCGGTATACCAGTGTATCGGGTTTATCAAGGCCTCTCCGCCATATTACACCTCGTCTGATCTCTACCGGAACCGGAAGCTCATTTTTAAACGCCGTTGTAAAGGTATAGCCTTCCTGCAGGTTGTTGTCTTTTTTACAGGCTGCAATAACCGTTAACAGGCAGGCAATGGATACAATGATTCTCATAAAACTTTGCTTTGTTTACGGGTAAAACGGATAATCTTATCAAAATGCAACAATGGCATAATTGAGCAACATCCTTTTTTAACGCAAAGTCCGCTATGAATCCGCAACGCTCGCTATGGACGGGCTCCTGCGGTTGAACATCCATCCTGGCGCACTTCGCCAAATCCTGGGGCTCCTTGTGTTGGAAACCTAATGTGAGACCGCGGGAGAAGCAGTTCTTGACCATTTTCTTGATATCACGAAAATGGTCATGCTAGAAAGTGGATCTGAACGTTCTGTTCAGTATGATACCCTTATCCGCTACGCCTGCTACCTGGTGTCGCAAAACGGCGCCCCTCACCAATACAGAGGCAGATCTCACTGCACATCCCGCGAAGGCTTTTAACAGATTCTTTTACCATCTTGAAGTCAAAACAATTATATTCGTTTGACGATCTCTTTATCTAAAAACATTTAACATGAAAAAGCTACTACTGCTTATGGCGATGGGTGTTGCGGTTACCGCCGGCGCTCAAAATGACCTGGCTAAAACAACCATTCAAGCGTCTGCCCTTCTTTTGAAAAACCCGCAATCGAAAACAATATTTCGGTCTGGAGATGCGGCCGCCGCGCGTGCGACTAAAACGCTTGAGGATTGGCAACGGCTCCGCCGATCGGGGATCATACTGACCAGCGGGGGCATTGCCTGTATTGCCGGCGGTATTGCGCTGGTGGCTGTAGGCGATCATCAGTCGAATAACGGGTACGATTATTACTCGGATAGCCCGGGAGAAGCAAAAGTTGTGGTAGGGGTAATGGGTATTGCCGGGGGTATTATGGCCCTGGGCGGGGGTATTACCATGTGGGCCATCGGCAACAACCGGGTGAAAAAATATACAAACCGCATGTCTTTTGATATGGGCAACCACTCTGCAAAACTGGCGTACCGGTTTTAAGCAGCTGCAGGGTTATGCATTAAAAGGCCGGCGGAATAACGCCGGCTTTTCTATTATGACTGCAACAACAGCATGACGATGGCAAAGCATATTATCACAATCGCAGGGTCCTCTGCGAGAGACCCTGCTGAGAAAAAGAAAACAATAAGGTAATGACCAACTTTTCATACATGCCATCTGCATGTCTTCGCATACAAAACGGTCTCCCGCGTCCCACCAGTCCCCTGCCTATATGTACCAAGCTGCTGAGATCCTTCGGCTTCGCTCAGGATGACGGTAGAAAGATTTGTCACTGTTTTACTGCACACATAACCTCATCATACCCACGAACATACAAAAAGGTCTGGCTACACTTGTAACCAGACCTTTCTTTTAAGTGGATTGCTGCGTGTTATTTCAACGACAGCAAAAAGCCGATGGTAAAGTTTGCATCCCAGTCAAACACAAACGTGTCGCAATTGGTCGCATCTTTAATGGCTTTGTAAATATTTACACCGCTCTTGGTTTTTACCTTGTCGGATTTATAGCTGTCCGGATCATTCAACACCGTATACCGCTCTTCGCCGTTACGGATCTCCTTGGCCAGCTCAAAAGGCACGCCACCCAGTATAAAACACACCTCGCGTTTACCGGAAGGGATCTTTGCGGCGGCTGTTTTTACCTCGCTGTATACGGCATCATCTTTCAATCCCTTTTCGTAATACTTGGCCCCGGGGGTTTCTACGGCCTGTACACTGCCGCCAGCATCCACCCAGGAAATTTTTGTATTTCCAGAGCCGATATCGGTTACAAAAGAATTATCCCTGTACGCCGCAGGCAGTACGGATTTCAGCGCCAGCTTACCCTCCTGGTCCGGTGTTACCAGGTTTACCACATACCCCATCTTCTTAAGCTCAGAAGCGATGATGGCTGTTTTAGGCTCTTTCTGCGCTCCGGAGCTGATCACAAAATGTACGTTTTTGGAGCGTACACCTTTGTCAAACATATCGCCGATGTATTTTTTCAAACCCGCGCGGATATCTTCCGTAGTAGCCATGCCCTCATAGGCAAAGGACTGACCAAAATCTTTGGAAACGATCTCCCAGCGCTTTTCCGCATCCATATTGATGATAAATGAATTGAACCCGGAAGCACCTACTTCTACCACGCCTTTCAATTCGCCGTTTACGGGTTTTTCCGGCTCATAGTTAAAAGTTCTGCCGGAAGCGGTGGTCTTTGTTTTTGCTTCCGAAGGTTTAGCGCCTTCCTCGCTGCCGGTAGTAGTGGTGGTGGTGGCCTCGGTTTTTACATCATCATGGCTGTTAAATACGCCGCTTTTATAGCCCCAATAGCCCAGCAGGAAAATGGGGATAGCAATAATAAACGCCTTAATCGGCCAGCGTAACCGCGACCAGGTTGATCTTTGTTCCATAGTATGTGTCTGTGTTTTGTTGTTTGATTAATCCAGCAATGAAAAGCCTTTGTCTACTTTTTCTTCCGGTTTCAGTTCGTAACTGGCACTGGACATTTCCGTTACATTGAGCACTTTGAGATTGCGCTCATCCACTTTTTTAATAAAGGCTTCCAGTTCGCTTTGGGAAGGAGTTCCGCCTACGGTGATGTTGTTGTTCTGATCCAGGAAATCGAGGTTGGAACGGATGGAAGCAATGTTCTGGCTAATGGCGCCGGTAGCGGCATTCATGGCTTCCTGGAAGGCCCAGCCGTCCTTAATATTAAATACATCCGCCAGCCCTTCAGTAGCGCTCTTCATTTTTTGGGTGGCTTCCAGTTTTTTGGCAATAATGGAGATGCTGCTGTTGAGCGTGCTTACATAAATGCGGGCGGCGCTCTCATTATCTTTTAATACCTCCAGCACTTTGCTGAACTGGTTGGCATATTGCGCATAGCTGCGGGCGTTCTGTTCTTCGGCCTCGCCTTCTTTACCCAGCAGAAAGGCCTTGGTACGGGTTTCTTTTGCATCACGGGTAAATTCATTGGCTTTTTCGTTATTGCCGCCGGCCGCCGCCTGCTTGGCTTTTTCCTCCAGGTTGCCCGCTTCGGTGGTAAAGCGCCGGGCATACTGGTATTTTTCTTCGGCTGTTTTTTGCGCGTTCTCACCGCTGGTGATCATATCAATGCGCACGCCGTCTACATTGGCGATCTTATTCTTTACGCGCTTTAAGGTATCTTTTGCATCGCGCTCCAGCAGCTGCAGCGTTTCGATCGGGTTCTTACGGATGATTTCTTTCTCTCCCTTAAACAACAGCACGGTACCCAGGCGATGCAGCAGGGAAACGATCTTGGGTGCCAGCAATAACAAGGTCACGAGCACGATACCAAAAATTACCAGCAGCACGCTCTTTTGGGCATACTCCAGCAGCACCGGCAGGTATTTGAAAAATGCAAATGCACCGCCAATAACCAGGGCCCAGAAAAAAACAGCGGAGATCGTTTTTTTACCTTCCGGTGTCATTACCTGTGCCGGCAGTTTATCGCCCAGTACCTGGAAAATGGGTAACTGACTTTTTATTTCTGCCGGGATGTTGATTACCTGAGATTTTTCTGCCATTGTCAATTTTTAGTTTATGTTTTGTTCAATAATCGAAAGCGCTTTTTCAATATCGCCCACCACTTCGGTTACCGCTGCCTTACCGGTACGGATCTTCTGGTCGATGTCTGTAAGCTGGCTATCATAAGTACCGTCCAGGGTTTTATACGATTGTTCCTTTGCAGCAAGCTGTTGCTGCAGGTCTGCAATTTTTGCCTTCAGGTCCTGGATCTCCTTTTCAAGCGATTGCTTTTCGCGTACCAGGTTGTTTTGAATGCCCTGTTTCTGGTTTTCCTTTTGTACTACATCCTGTGCAATCACCTCCTGTATCCGCGCAGCATAATTGCGGCCGGTTTTCAACAACTTCTCTTTGGTGAGTGATTTATCTACATACTTTAACGAGGTAAAGGCCGCCTTAATAGAAGTAGCGTCGATGGCACCCATATCCGCAGCAGCGTTCCACACTTCAAAAAAATCGATGCCGTCTTCATTCAGTTTTTCCAGCAGGTCCAGCACTTTTCCTTTCATCTCCTTAAGGTCATCGGTACCGGGTACTGTTTCTGTACTCACGGGCTGCACATAAACCGGAACAACGGGGGGAACGGCTACCGGCTCCGGTGTTTTTACAGGGGCAACGGGAGTGGGCGCGGGCGTTCCCGTAGGTTCTACATGTTCATCTTCAAAAATCAGTCTTCTAATATTCCGGAGAATTCCGAAGCTAGTCTTACCAGGCTTTGTGTCCATATTCAATAAATCTAAGCTAAAATACAAAAACTCTACAGAAAAAGCAGTACCCCGGCGGCGAACGAAGGGGCTTTGCCGGTGAATTGTTAAAAAACGGGCGCCGGTTCCCTTATTCCGCCGGGAGACCTGTTTTAGTCAAAAAAAATTAAGTGAATAAGAAATTAATTATTGTTTTACGATAATTAATTATACCTTTACAGAAATTATCCAAATGCAAAAGGTTCGCGTTATTGCTACGGCACTGTTGTATCTTTCCCGCTTACTGGCGATTCCTTACCTGGCCACGGCGCTGTACGTCATCGTTTGCTTTCTTTTCAGCAATCAACTGGTACACCCGCTGGATGGCGGACAACGCTTTGCCCTGTATTACCCGTTTACTTCCACCACTTTTTTGATCGGGGATGAGTACCGGTTCATTTATATTTTTGAAATGACGGCCTTTATTGGCTTATACGGCGTTTTTTTCTGGATGCTTGGCAATATTTTTAAAACGTTCCGGGAGCAAAAACTCTTTACCCGTAAGGGCGTACAGCGGCTGAAAGTATTTTACCTGCTCAATTTCCTGGCGCCGCTTCCCTTCCTGGTGCGCCACCTGGCCGATCATTATGAAGTAAGCACCATTGTGATTCTTACGGTATTGCATTGGGTATTGGGCATCTTTGCTTATTTTATGGCCGTTATTTTTAGCCGGGGTCTGCAATTACAAAACGAACAAGATCTAATATTTTAAACCATGCCAATTATCATAAACCTTGATGTAATGCTTGCCAAACGTAAGATGCAGTCAAAGGAATTGGCCGAAATTTTAAACGTTACACCCGCCAATTTATCCATACTCAAAACGGGCAAGGCCAGGGGCATCCGCTTCGACTCGCTGGAGGCCATCTGTAAAGCACTCAAATGCCAGCCCGGGGATATACTGGAATATGTAGAGGAAGAAAGCTAAATCCATCATAACAGCACGGGTATAAAAAATGCGGCCGCGGGCTGCGGGGAAATTTATTGTCTTTAAAAACCGGATCACATGAACCGTCTTACTATTGAACAGCTTCATAAAACCTACCCGGGCGGGGTAAAAGCCCTTAACAATATTTCCCTGGAACTATCCAACGGGATGTTTGGACTGCTGGGCCCCAACGGTGCCGGAAAGTCTTCGCTGATGCGCACCATCGCCGGCCTGCAATCACCGGACTCCGGCCGTATTCTTTTTAATGGCAGCGCTGTTGCCCCGGGCTCCGTACGCATCAAAAAACAACTGGGCTACCTGCCCCAGGACTTTGGTGTATACCCCCGGCTATCGGCCTGGAAATTACTGGATCACCTGGCCATCCTGAAAGGCATTGCGCATAAAGCGGAGCGGAAAGCGCAGATTGAGGCCCTGTTGCAACGGACCAATCTTTATGCGCATAAAGACAAAGCCGTAAGCAGTTTTTCCGGCGGGATGCGGCAGCGTTTTGGCATTGCGCAGGCCTTGCTGGGCAACCCTCAGCTGATCATTGTGGATGAGCCTACCGCAGGCCTGGATCCGGAAGAACGCAACCGTTTTAATAACCTGCTCAGCGAAATAGGAGAACAGGTGATCGTGATCCTATCCACCCACCTGGTGGAAGATGTACGGAACCTCTGCACTCACATGGCCATCATTCAAAACGGCCGCCTCATTGCAACAGGTAAGCCGGATGATTTTGTGAGGGCGCTTGATGGAAAAATATGGTCGAAACGGATCAACAAAAAAGATGAGGCGCAACAGGCACACCGGGTCATTTCATCGCATTTTACAGCAGGAAAGCTGCACATCAATGTATACGCAGAAGATGATCCAGGGAATGGCTTTTTGCCCAAACAGGCCGACCTGGAAGACGTTTATTTTACCCAACTTACGCAATCCTGATATGATGTTCCGGCAGTTAATCCAGTTTGAATGGCTGTTCATCAGCAGGAAGCGGTCGTTTTACCTGATGCTTCTCTTCTTTATATTGCTGGGGTTTGCGGCAGGAACGGTAGCACGTTTCCCCTTTCCCAATACCTTTAAGAACGGCACCTATGTACTGAACTATATTATTGGCATCCTGTCCTTATTGTGTATCTTCTCCACCACGATACTGGCCGCGCAAACCCTGTTCCGCGAAAAGGACAGTCGCTTTGAATCCATCCTTTATGCCACACCCGTTCGCAAAGGCCCCTACGTATGCAGCCGGTTCGGGATTATTTTTTTGGTGAGCGCCCTCTGCTACCTGCTGCTGATAGCCGGTATGATGGCGGGGCATTGGATCTCCGGGCGACATCCGGATGAGCTGGATACCATACATCCCCTGCGATACCTGCAACCCTTTTTCATACTGCTGCTTCCCAATATTCTTTTTTGCACAGCGGTGGCTGTAAGCATCGGCCTGTTTACCCGCAATAAGATGCTGGTATACGTATCCGGCATACTGGTATATTTTCTTTACTGGGGTGTTTCGTTTTATGCCAACTCACCCATCATTGCCAACAGCACGCCCATGCCGGCTTCGGCCATGCGTATGGCGGCACTGGCAGATCCATTCGGCATATCGGCTTTCCTGGAGCAAACCCGCTACTGGAGCGCCCTCCAGCGCAATACGCAGCTGCTACAACTGAACGGCAATTTGCTTATGAACCGCCTGCTTTACCTGGCCGTATCCGGACTGCTGCTTTTGCTGGCGTATAAAAAATTTGTATTACAGCCGCAGCAGGAAGGTAGCGCCCAACGAAAACGCCCGTTACCTGTAGTGCCGCATACTGACTACCACCCTGTAATAACCCGTACCACTTCCTGGCGTTATAACCTGCAATGCCTGCAAAGCCTGGTATCGATCGGGTGGAGCAATATTGTTAAAAGCATCCCCATCTGGCTGATCCTTGCGGGTTGGGTGGGCTTTATGAGCATCGAAACCTTTAGCGATATCAATGGCAACAGCCGGCTGCCGGAGCACCTGGCCACTACCGCCGTCCTTGTTAAAGGTATTTTGTCCGGTTTGCCACTTGTGGCGCTGCTGGTATTGGTATTTTATGGCAATGAGCTCTTCTGGCGCAGCCGCAATACCCGGTTTGATGCACTGGAAAACACCACGGCCGTTCATCCCGTAGTACTGCTGGTTTCAAAATGGTGGTCGTTATTGCCCGTGGTGCTCCTGCTGTTGCTGGCAGGTATCGGCATGGGGCTGCTGATCCAGCTTATTAAGCACAATGCACCCATCGATTGGATATTGTATACCTCACTGTTTTACCTGATCGGCCTGCCGTTATTCCTGAATGCGGGATTGATCATTTGCATACAGGCGCTGATCAAAAACAGGTATGCCGGCATCACCGTTGCAGGACTGGCGATACTGTTAACCAACACCAGTATGGGCAACCTGTTTGGACTGAAGCATTCGTTGCTGCGCTTTGCCAATGCCTTCCAGGGAGGGTATAGCGAAATGAATGGCTTTGACCATACCCTTACTGCTTTTCATTACCAGATGTTATATTGGTCCTGCATTACCGTATTGCTTTTTATGATTACGGCTGCCTTCAGAAAGGGCCCTGCTCCCAGCGGGAAATTATGGGTATGGAAGGTTTGTATATGGGGCGTGCCTGCAGGTATCGCTATTTATGCAGGCGCTACTATTTTCATCAACACACCCTCCACCAACCGGCAGCACCTCACCAACTGGAAGGTAGCGTATGAAAAGCAATATGCTTTTATTGCCGGAAGGCCGCAGCCGGTGATCACCGATGTATCGGCAGCGATTGATCTTTACCCGGAAAAAGCGGGTTATACAGTTCGGGGCCGTTACCGGATGGTGAACCGGACCGGCAGCCCTATCGATACCCTTTATATGTATGGTGATAAGGAAATGCGCTGGAAACACTGGCAACTGACCAACGGAAAATGCATTGCAGTAGATTCCCTCTACGGCTATTATATATTCAAGCTTGCCCGCCTGTTAATGCCCAACGACAGTATGAACCTGCAATTCAGTTTTGAATACGAGGGCTCGTCCTTTAAACCGGCAGCCGGCTTTAATACCATTGTCCGGAACGGAACCTTTATCCGCATCAGCCGGTACTTTCCGGTACCGGGGTACAATAACAGCAATGAAATGGAAGACAACCAGGTTCGTAAAAAATATGGCCTTAATACTGCCAACCGGCTGGCAGCCCTGTCATCGCCGCAGAAAAAGGATGCCGGCTTTGTGCGCTTTGATGCCGTGGTATCGGTTGATGATCAGCAAACAGCCATCAGCATTGGCGAGCTAACAGGACAATGGAAAAAAGGATCCCGCAACTACTATCATTATAAAACGCCGGCACCGGTGCCGTTCCGGTTTGCAGTGGCATCCGCCCGGTATGCGGTTAAAAAACAAAAACAAGGTAACACCGTTATTGAAGTGTATTATACACCGGAGCATTCACGGAACATCGATCACCTCATGAATACCGCACGCCAGAGCATTGCGTATTGTGAAGCCAACGTTGGTCCCTACCCGTTTTCAACCGCCCGGTTTGTGGAAATATCAGGGCTTACGAAGGGCTTTGCCGGAACGGCTTACCCCGGAAGTTTGTTCATCAATGAAGCCTTCGGATACCGGAATGTAATCGGTAAGGATCCCGCAAAGGATATCATCAATGAAATGGTGAGCCATGAAACGGCGCATACCTGGTGGGGCAACAGCGGCATTGCACCAGATGAACGGGAAGGCAGCACACTGATGACCGAAACCCTGGCTATGTATACAGAGCTGATGTGCTATAAAAAAATGTATGGTACCGATGTACTTGTCAACCGGGTTAATGTGCATAAGGACCTGTACCTCAGCAGCCGCAACCAGTCTGACGAGCCACCCCTGTTCCGGCTAAACCCGGCGCAATCCTATCTTTCGTACGACAAGGGAATGGTGATCATGTACCAGCTTTACCTGCGGCTGGGTGAAGCCCGCATCAACAGCGCTTTAAAAAGCTTTTACCAGCAACATGCCTATCCAGGGCCGGTACCGGTTTCTACTGATCTGCTACAGGCCCTGTACGCCGTTGCAACGCCCTCGGATACCGCAAAGCTGAATGAATGGTTCCGGCAGGTTGTTACCTACGACCTGGTGCTGGAAACAGCCACAGCAAGCCGGCAGGCCAATAATACGTACACATTAAAACTGGATGCGGCCGTTACCAAATACAGGGAAGACGGAAAAGGAAACACAACCACAATCCCATTGAATGAGCCGGTTGATGTATTGATCTGTTTTGCCGGAGGCAGCACTGAAAAGCGCGTGCTGCAGCCGGTTGGTAACCGCATTGCCGCTACGCTTTCCCTTACCCAGAAGCCGCTGCGCGTGGTGCTGGATCCGGATCTTAAATTCCTGAACCGTTCGGATGCGGCTAAGGAAAAAACAATTCCGTAAAAACTACTTTATCAAGCCTCCCTGTATACCTACAGACCGTATTGTTTTAATTGGCCCGCTGTGTTTCCCTGAAGTCAACCCGCTTCCCGTTCTCTTTTACTTTTGGTTTGCCGAAGAGGTAAGAAACATTCAGACTGAAGGTACGATAGTGGTAGTTGGTATTGGTATACTGGGTAAAATCTTTATAATAGAGCCGGTACCGGTTTTTGGATCCGTCGAGAAACGAAAGACCGATGAGTAGTTTACTATCCACAAACGAAGCCCTGAACCCCGAATTGACATAGTACTGACCATACGTATATACATTGGCCCGCGTATTGCCCGGCATATAAGATGCACTTAAAAAATAGCGCAGCCATTTTGTTAGAATGAATGTGTTGTTGGTTCCGTAATTGAGCATTGCCCCACTCTTTACCACAATATCCTGCAGGGATGATTGCGAGCTGGAGCCGCTGTAAGAAACAGAGCTGTTATTTTCCCACCATTTAAAAATTTTATAGTTGAATGACGCATAGGCACCAAAATTGTTTTGGGTCAGATAATTGGCAGAACTGATAACAACTGAGCTGCCATCTACTTTTATAATGCTGCCGGCCCCGTTTAATGTGCGCTGCCCGAATACGGTAAACGATAACATGCTTTTGTACAGGTACGATAATTCGATATTATGACTGTACGAAGGCTGTAGCAATGGATTTCCCACATAATAACTGTAAGGATTTGTATAAAGTTTGCGCGGGTTGATCTGACCCAGGGAAGGGCGGTTGATCCGTTTGGAATAATTCAGTGAAAAGGTATTTATATCATTTAATTTATAGGTAACATAGGCCGTGGGAAACAGCTTACCGTACGCATAGTTCGTTCCGCTCTTGGTTGTGGGTGAAAACCCATCCACAACGGCGTATTCATATCTTAAGCCGGCCTTTGCAGACCATTGCTTATTGAAGCGTTTTTCAGTGCTGATATATGCCGCAATGTTTTGTTCCGCATAATTGTACCGGTCGCTTTTTGCCGTATCTGAAACATAATCTGTTCCTGAAAGATTGTAATAATCATTCGCCGCCGTATTGTCAAAATACGTATACTTTGCCCCGGTTTCCAGTTTTGCCCATTTATACGGCAATGTAACATCCGACTGCAAGGCCCAAACGTTGTATTGCGCATTACTATTATTGATTACCTGGTCAACCATGGACGACTGGCTGGATGTTGTGGTAAAGGACCGCCTGCTTTCCGGTCCGTTTGAAAAAAAGCTGAAGCTGGTGTTTAACAGCTTCCCCAGGGTATCGATCTTAAAATCGTGATAAACGTTCAGGGTGTGCGTTGTTGCCGGCTGCTTTGTATAGGAGGGCGTAAATAATACGGAATCGGTGATACGATTGGTTTGATAAGTGGTGGAACCTTGCTGATCAATTTTATAATCCGATGTATTGACATCATAGATAAAGCCCAGATTGTTTTTATTGTTTAGCTTATAATCCAGGGTCAGGTTGGCGCCCACACCTGATGAAGATGTGGCACGTGGAAAGCTATTGAGTATCTGAAAAGTAGTGCCAACCTGGTCGGCCGTTTCATCGGTAAAACCCCGCCGTACGTTCTGCCGCAGCTTAAGCGAACTGCTGATGCGTGCCGACCGGTAGTTCAAGGTAAAATTATCATTAAACCCTGCCCGTATCCCCTGGGAATACGTAGCACCAACAGCGCCGCTCCAGCCCAGCAACGGGTTCTTTTTTAGTACGATATTGATTAAGCCGCTGTTTCCGGCTGCCGAATATTTAGCAGGCGGCGAGGTAATCACTTCTATCTGGGCTACATCATCGGATCGCAGGCTTCTTAAATACTGCATCAGATCGGCACCGCTTAAATACACCATCCGGTCGTTGATCATTACCCGCAGTCCGCCCTTTCCAATCATGGAAATACCATCTTCCTTTACCTGCAGCATGGGCGTGATCCGCAGCGCCTCTTCCAGTGAGCTTCCCCGGGCCGCAATTGAATTTTCCACATTAAACACCAGCCGGTCTACTTTCCGTTCCAGCAATGGTTTTGTATTGTTCACCGTAACAGACTGAAGTTCTTTTGCATCCTTGTACAACACAATTGAAGGAACAGTTACCATTTCATTCCGAACCCAAAATATATCAGAAAATTGCGTTATATAAGTGGTGTGACTGGCCCGGATGATATACGATCCAGGTGCCGCTTTTTCAAATATGAACCTGCCCGAGGTGTCTGTTAGGGCATATTTAACTGCAGACGAATCCTTTTCTTTTATTAAGGCTACCGTAACATTTCCTAACCCTGCACCCTGTCCGTTTTTTACAGTACCTGAAATATCCTGGGCACTCAATCCCAGCGTTCCCAACAGTAGCATCGCAAGCATAAAGCCCCAGCCTTTGTTCATACGGTTTGTTTTATAATTTGAATAAATAAACATTTTAAAGCACATATCATTCCTTTGCTGTTTCCGCTTACTGCATAAAACGCAGCGGAACAGCCTGCTGCAAAAAGATCCTTTGCTCTATTGCAATATCACATTCCCGAAATTGCTATAAATCGTTACCGGTACTTTGCCCGGCCCCATACTTCCCGCGTAAGCCCGTTTAAAGGAGAACCCGAATGCTTCCTCCGGCGTTGTCTGAGTAATGCTGGCAGTAGTTTGATTCTCCAGTTTTCCATATTTTGTTTCGATATTAAAATTGCCGCTAAAAGATGCGGGTAATGTAAGTACCGCATTTTTTGAATAAGACAATTTCAGATCCAGTGTTTTAAGCTGATCCGTCAGTCCCAGTTTCAGCTGCTTGCAAAGCAGGAAATCTCCATGAATGGTGCCTGCAAGACCTTTGATATCTACCTCCGCATGACCAATTTTAAGATGGACGTTTTTCAAGAAGCCCATAGCTACTTTTCCCAGTTTGCTATCGATGTTGCCCCCGTTTGTTAAGTCGCCAGTTGTCAGGTCGCCCAAAAGCTGTGTAATATTGGTGATGCCATTGCGATTGGAAACAAAGGTATTGCCCAGCGTATTATGTACATCAAGCCGGTTGCCTTCAGGCAAATACACTGCATAATTAACCGATATTCCTTTATTGCCAGCCTGTACATTTTCTGTAATATGCGTTGCAAAACGGATCATTTCCCCCTCTTTGCTTTCTATGGTAACCGCGTCAAGGATGTCCTGTGCCGCAGCAGGATTGGCCGCCCGGGCAATGATTGTCACTTCCACCTTTACCTGGTTTTGGTTCCAGCTATGAATTGCTACGGTACCAAACCTGTTTGTAACGGATACGCCTTGCTTTTTACTCAATGGATAGTGTTGCTCCATTTTTTTTTGCGCCTCATGCTCCTGTGCCTTCGCGGTAAATGAAAAGACCAGGAAACTAAAAAAAGCCATCAGAAGCCGGTTACTTTTTATTACGTAGTTCATGTTCTTTACCAGTTGTTTTATGGATGTTATAAAATCCGCGCATTGAATGAGAACGATTTATTCTCTTTCAATGTGCTATCCTTCCTGCGGCGCTCCTTATAGATTTCCAGCTGACTGTTTAATAATTCGGTCTGCATTTTCAGGTTTTCAATCATCGCCTCCAGCAATTGTTCCTGGTCTCCATTTTGCCGGAACTGTTCTTTTAAGTCTTTATAAGAGTTCTCAAGGGCCTTCATATCCTGCGCAAATGCCTTGTATAAGCGCGGTTCGGTATGCAGTAATGCATTGAGCTGGTTTTGTTTTATTTCAATCAGCCGGGTGTAATGGAACAGTGCTTCAGCTTCTTCTTTTTCTTCCGGTTCTTTGTTGCTGCTTTTTTCCGGATGCCGGGGATCTTTAGGTACCGGCACTGTTACCTCTCGTCTTTCCGCAATGCTGTCAGGGGAAGCAACAGGCTCCCGTTTTGCCACCGGTTGACCCTCGCCGGAACCGGTGTTGTCATGCCTGGAAAAATAAAACATGCCGCCAAGGATCAGCACCAGTATGGCCGCAGCAGCTCCATATAACCAGGGTTTCGCAACCAGGACTTTAACCCGCTTTTTATGCCGGGAATCTATATCACTCTTTACCCGTTGCCAGAGCATCGCCGTGGGTTCCTGTGCATTAAAGAAGTCGCTGTTTTCATTCATCCACTGCTCCAGCGGATCTTGATCTGTATTCATTTTGTAAATACTCCTTTATTTTATTTTTTGCCCGGTGATAAATCGTACGCACATTACTATAGCTGATCTTAAGCATTTTAGCAATTTCCTCCTGCGAAACATGATCGATTGCATATAAATTGAAAATGATCCTATAATTTTCCGGTAACTGATCAATGGCGGCCTTTACCTGGTCATTCGTAAACGCATATCCGTTATACGGAATCTCCGTTCCCACATCCTGTTCTATATCGATCAGATCCACATCAACCCATCGCACTTTTTTTCTTTCCCGAAGCAATACAAGTGATTTATTGATCACAATGCGTATTAACCACCCTTTAAAAGAACTTTTGTATGTAAAGGTCTCCAGTCTGTCAAATGCAATTGCAAAAGATTCCTGTACCATGTCCGCCGCGTCTGCCGGGTTATTGAGTATACGCATACTGCTGTTCAACATCAGTTTCGCATAACGGTGGTATACCTCATAAAAGGCTTGTTTATCCCCCTTACGGCAACGTTCTACCAATGCGTCCTGGTTTGTAGTATCATTCAAATGCGTCTACCTCTTATTTTGTAATAACAAAAACTGAAAATTGTTACAGTAAGAAAGTAAGATTTCTGGAAAAATGAACAATATTTTGGGTCGGAGGACCTCCGGTAAGCAGGCCACCTGAACTTTCACCAGGTATTTTTGGGGTATCGATCCACAATAAAAAAAGCCGGTAATACCGATTTGGATATCCGTAATACAATGTCGTTTCCTTAAAGCCGCTGATGCGCAGATTTGGTATCGGCTTTAACTACAATAATGTCGCAGAAAAGCGCCGCAGGCGCAATCTGTGCATCTGTGGCAATCATAAAAATTGCTTAAGGAAACGACATTGATCCGTAATAGACCAATTTCATTGGCCTAAACTGCTATCTCATCGGCATTATACGGGAAAACATCGATCTAAGTTATAATTCACTTTCGTATAACAGGAATTTGCGCAGAAGTACGCATAAAAAAAGCACCCCTTTCGGAGTGCTTAAAGCTATTTTACAAAACCGGCGCGGTTTATCCTAATGCTACTCTTTTGAACTCGGTAACGGTTACATCACCGCTTTCTTTCAGGTAATCTGCTACAGATTTACCCGCATCTTTTACAAAAGCCTGGGCGGTTAGGGTCTGCTCTTTAAAGAATGCAGCCATTTTGCCTTCAGCAATTTTAGCCAGCATTTCTTCAGGCTTACCAGCCATCTTCGGATCTTCCTTCATGATGTCCATGATCACGGCTTTTTCGCGTGCTACCACGTCAGCCGGAACGCTTGCTGCGTCTACTGCCACCGGGCTCAGGGCTGCTACCTGCATTGCCACATCCTTACCTACTTCAGCCGCTTCTTTATTCAACCCTACCAGTACACCAATGCGGTAAGCACCATGAATATAAGCAGCTACATAAGGTGCATCCACTCTTTCAAATTTGGTAATACCGATTTTTTCGCCGATGGACGCCAGTTTATCATTTACCAGGTCTGCAATTTTTGCACCACCGATTTCAGCAGCATTCAGTTCGTCAATGCTCTTAATGTCGTTGGCGATTGCCGTATCTGCAATGCTTTTTACAAAAGCAACAAAGTCTTCGTTTTTAGAAACGAAGTCTGTTTCGCAGCTTACGCATACAACGATACCAGACTTATTGTCTGCTGTAGTTTGCGCTACTACTACACCTTCTTTTGCTTCACGGTCGCTTCTTTTTGCCGCTACTTTCTGGCCTTGCTTGCGCAGCCAGTCGATGGCAGCTTCAAAATCACCGTTTGTTTCTGTTAACGCTTTACGGCAATCCATCATACCAGCGCCGGTTGCCTGGCGCAGCTTATTAATATCCTGTGCGGTTATAGTTACTGTACTCATTGTTTTTGTTTAAAGTTTGAGATTCAAGGTTTGAAGTTCGGCACTTCAGATCTTAAACCGGACTTATTTATGAAATCTTATTGTTATCAATCCGGCTATGTATTACAGCGCCGGATGAAAGTGAGTAAGGTTTAAGATTCAGGATCTGAATGTTAAGGCCCTGCCTTAAATTCAAACGTTGAACCTTAAACCTTAAACGTTTATTATCTTCTGGGAGCGCCGCCTCTTGCACCACCGCCACCGGTAGTTGTTCTGCGACGTTGACCCTGGCCCTGACCCTGACCGGCACCTGTACCGGTTCCGCGTCCACGACCGCCGCGGCCAGCTTCCGCTTCCGCTTCAGCCTGCATTTTTGCAGCTTGTTTTTCTTTTTCGTCTGCAAAGTTATCTTCTACATCCTCATCTTTTGCAGCTTGTCTTTCACTCAATCCTTCTGCAATCGCAGCAGTGATGTAGTTTACAACAATGGCAATCGATTTAGTAGCATCATCATTTGCAGGAATTGCAAAGTCTACTTTATTAGGATCTCCGTTGGTATCTACCACACCAAAAGTACCGATGCCCAGGCGTTTTGCTTCAGCCAGTGCAATGTGCTCATGACCGATATCCACGATGAACAAAGCAGCAGGAACACGACCCAGCTGGGCGATCCCTCCCAATACTTTTTCCATTTTCTCTTTATCGCGGGTTAATGTCAGACGCTCTTTCTTGGTAATGCTGTCGAAAGAACCGTCGCCCAGCATTTTTTCGATGCTCTGCATTTTCTTAACCGACTTACGTACGGTATTGAAGTTGGTAAGCATACCACCCAGCCAACGCTCGGTTACATAAGGCATTCCTACTCTTTGTGCGCACTCTGTTACAATATCTTTTGCTTGCTTCTTGGTACCTACAAAAAGTATTTTTTTACCGCTGCGCGCAATTTGTTTCATTGCCGCTGCAGTTTCCTGCAGGCATTCTACGGTTTTGTTTAAGTCGATGATGTGGATGCCTTTTTTCTCAGCAAAAATGTACGGCAACATTTTAGGATTCCATTTCTTTTTTAAGTGACCGAAATGTACACCTGCTTCCAGAAGCTGCTGTTGTAAGGATGTATTATTATTTTCCATCTATTAAAAATATTTATCGTTTTTAGTTTATTGTTTATTGCTGGTTTGCGATGGTTGAGCAGTTTTAAAAGGTATGAACAACCATAAACTACAAACCATAAACCACAAACGTTGTTAACGTTTAGAGAACTGGTAGCTCTTTCTTGCTTTTTTGTGACCAAATTTCTTACGCTCAACAGAACGGGGATCCCGTCTTAATAAGCCGGCTGCTTTTAATGCAGGGCGGAACTCAGCATTTACTTCTACCAGTGCGCGGGCAATACCCAGCATGGCTGCTTCTGCCTGGCCCTTTACGCCTCCGCCGGTAGCTGTAATCTTTACATCAAATTTATCAGCTACTTCAACGGTTCTCAGCGGGCGGTCTACCTGGTTTTGCAGGTATACCAGGGAAAAATAATTTTTATAGTCTTTATCGTTAACGGTAATGTTACCAGTACCCTTAGATAAGAAAACGCGGGTAATGGCTTCTTTACGGCGTCCTACAGCATTTTTTTGCTTTTCCATTATTTATTTCTTATTTGGTCCTGATCATTATCAGGATGTGATTTGGAATTGGTGATTTAGAACTTCAGTTCTTTGGGTTGTTGTGCAATATGCGGATGGGTATCGCCGGCATATACAAATAATTTTTTGTACATCTTACGTCCCAGACGGTTTTTAGGAAGCATCCCTTTTACAGCGCGCTCGATAATTACTTCCGGGCGACGTTTTTGCAGGTCAGATGCCGTTTCTTCTTTACGACCACCGGGATATCCACTGTAGGTATCATATACTTTCTGATCCATTTTGCTACCGGAAAGCTTTACTTTCTCGCAGTTAATCACGATGATGTAGTCGCCGGTATCCACATGAGGAGTATAAATGGCTTTGTTTTTCCCGCGCAAAATAGCGGCAATACGGGAACACATACGTCCTACAGTTTGATTAGTACCATCTACAACGTACCAGTTACGCTGCACGGTAGCCTCGTTCGCATGTTTCGTAGTGAAATGTTGTTTACTCATTTTAAAATTTAATTTTTTAGTGACCCGGGCTATCCCCCGGCCCTTTTTCTAAGGGAGTGCAAAGGTAGACGAGTATCGTTTAAAAAACAATGAAAAACGAAAGTATTTTCAAAGAACCATTTGCAACAAATTGATTTTCAGTAAAAATTTTGATCTGAAAAATAAATACAGTAATCCTGACCACCGTTAAAAGCCTGTTTTAGCCAGGTTTTCCCGGCCAAACAGGCTTTATATCTGATAAACAGGAAAAGCCGGATGCCAGCCACAGGAGCAGCATCGGGCAAATGTATTACCGCATAATGCCGGAGCACCGGGGGCAGATTTATTTACCGGTTACCGTTACCGTAATCCTGCAGGTATCCGCGGGGGCTTCATCTGTTTCCCATATGCGCTTTTGAACGAGTGTGATTTGAGAATTTCCGGGTTTCAATCCGCGGATCGTCACCTTCAGCTTTACAGCGGCCCCTGGGGGCTGTTTCTTTGCACCGGCATCTTCAGTGGTCATTGTAATGCTGGTGACCGTTTCATTATTTTCGGTAACCACCCAGCTATACCCGGCACCTCCAAGGCTATCCAGCTGCAGCTGAAAAACTTCGTTCACCTTTAATGTAATTTTCTTTTCCATGGTTTTATAAGAAGTCGTTTAAATTTTCATCCGGTTGGCGTTCCCCCCGAAAACCCAGCCGCGGGAACCTGCAACGTTATCGGATCCGCAAAACCAGCGGAATTCAAAATTAAAATAACTTTTTGCCCTAGTGTTCGTACATAAGAATTGCCTTCTTCCGCTATGCAGCAAAAGAAAGCAATTCGGTTGATGTTGACGATGCTCCTACCAGGCGTATATTTCGTACACCTTGTTGTCGGCTTCCGTCCTTACGTTTACAACGCTGTTCTTATCGCGCGCATGTGCCCCGATCATTAAAATGGCCAGCAATGCCTGGGTATTGCTTTCCTTGATCTTGCGGAATCCCATACCGCTCACATTCAGCCATGCATTGTTATTTTCTGCAATGCCCCAGGTACCCACAATTTTTACATTGTTGTTCCAGGCGGTCAATCCGCCGGCACCGGGGGGCAGCAATGTTGGTTCATTGGCCTTTTTAGCTGCCGCTACTTCTGTGGTAGTAACCGCTGCAACCGGAGTGGTTGCACTTTTCTTTGTTGTTTTTTTGGCTGATGCCTTTTTAACTGCATTCATTGTATGACTATTTAATCCGGTTAAGTATTTAATTATAGATCTGGTCGATAACGCCGTTGGTAAGATGAATACTCACGGCAGCTCCGCGGTTCTTTGCAGAAATGCATTGTGTAAGCAGGTTCAGGTGAATGTTGTCGCTGGCAGGCGAAATCTTCCGCCATCCGAAATCAGCAATATAAGCCCATGCATTATTGGCCGCATCGTTGGACCAGAGGCCGATGATCTTCTGAGCGCCGGTCCACAACGTTTCTACAATGCCATTAACACCGTACATTTCTGCGTCGATACCGCACTGGCCATAGCCGATGCGAAAAAATCCGGATTCTCCAAAACCAACACCCCAGCTGTTCTTACAGATCCAGCACTGGTTTACATCATCATAGCCTACTACCGATACGCAATGCCCGCCTTCTACGTGGTTGTTGGCTCTGCGGTAAATACCGGAGCGATAGCTGAAGAAGTCCGTATAAACGGTAAAGCAGGCTACCAGGGCACCGCGGGTGCTGATCCAGTCTTTCATAGCTGCAGTGGTGGTCAGCTTTGTAAAACCACTTATTTTCAATAACCGGTCTGCTGCATTGCTGCATGTATTACAGGCCTGGTCGCCGGGCGTATAAGGAAAACAGGCTTCATCCACCAGTCCCTTATCCCGGAAGGCGATGAGCGCTTTATCCGGCCACCAGCCATTGGCACAGTTACGTCCTTCGCTTTTTGCGTAGCAATAAAACAATTGCGCTTCCGAAAAATCAATGGCTAAAGCAGCGTTGCCCCGCTGGATGCGGTAGGCTGTTTCTGCAGTGGCAATGGTTCCAAAAGCCACGCAGGAGCCGCAGGAACTCTGGTTCTTAATGGGCGTAACAAAGTTTTGACCGCCCCGGTTGCGCCAGTCAAAGATGGTTGGGTATCCGAATGCTTTTTTCTTTTTAATACCCTTTCCTGCCGCAGATAGCTGAAAGGAGCGCAGGGCTTTTTCCGAAGCGTCTTCCCGGGCTGCCAGCGACCGCTCTTTAGGGCCTGGCGTAAAGCCCAGGAAATACTTACGTTCCGCCTCCGTCATAGCGGTAAATTCGTTATTGGCGGCTTGCCAGGTTAAACCCGATTCAGTGATGGCTGACTGAATGGCCGCAACGTTGATCTTTGACATGTGTTTGTTTTTGTTTATTAAAAAATTGGATTTGATGATTTGCATGAAAGTGGCTTCTGCCGGTGCGGGCAGACATACGTATTCCCATTGCGGATTCAAACCGGTTGAACCGCCGTTACAGCTATACGTCTTATGACCGGTAAATTACTCTACTTCGCGGATGGTCCAGAAGTCCTGGCAGAACGAGGGATTCGAAATATATGCGTAGGGCATCCAGAAATAGCCGCCGATCCCCCATTTTTTACTCCAGGAATTGCGCACCAGCACCATTTGTGTTGCATCGTTATACCCCACCGCTAATACGGCGTGGCCACCCACTATGGATTCCTTTGCGATATTGGGCATGGGCATGATGCCGGTATCCGCAACCTTCCGGGTCATAAAGCTTTCATACACGCTAAAACCAAAGGAAAACGGGTAGCCTTCCGCCAGGCATCCTTTAATAGACGTTACATTCACCGGTACCCGCCAGTAAGAAAGTACCTGGTTGCTCAATGCGGTTTTATAACAGGCAGCCGGCGGCTTTTGCGTAAATGCAGCTTCCTTGTAGGGCCAGTCTTTTTCCGGGCAAATGCCTTGTTTGTTCAATGATTTGATCCCATCGCGCAGGTAGGCTCCGCTGTCAGACTGTACCGTATTCATCATTACCCGTTCGTTATAGTAAAGAAACAGCCGGGAAGGACGAAACGTTTTCTTACGCAGTTTCTTTTTGCCAAACTCAAATGCCGCACCCAGGGCATTGGCCGTGCAACTGCCCAGACTTCCCTGATCATATACCGGGGGACAGGTTTTTCGCAGATCGGTTTTAGCCGGCAGTTGCTGCATTATTTTAAGCGGCGCCGCGTACAGGAAATCCCTTGCATCGGGAAGGTCGGGTATCCAGCCCAGTGAGCGGTGGGGCAGTTGTTGAGAAGGCTTTGCCATGGTTCTTATTTTTGGTGCGGTGTATCTTTTAACAATACAATATTACGCTGCCACGCAAGCGATGTCAATACCTGAATTGGGCGAAAGGAGTATTACGCAGCGGCGTACCGTATTTTTACGGGAGGTGTTTAATGCATTTTCCAGTGTTTTACCTGCGCCCGGAATACACGTGGTGTTGATCCCTTCTTTTTGAAAAAAACCCGGTTGAAATACGTAATGCTTTCAAAGCCTACATCGTAGGCTATATGCGTGATGTTCCGGTCGGTTTCCAGCAACAGGGTACAGGCTTTGGAGATGCGCACATCATTTACATAATCAGAAAAAGTTTTGCCCGTGATCTTCTTAAAAAATTTACAGAAGGCGCCCGGTGAAAGATGAATGAGCCGTGCAAACTGATCGATATGCAACGGCTTTTTATAATGCCGGTAAAGGTGTTGAAACACTTTGTTGATACGCGCTTCCGCAGTATCGGTTGAAGCCGGAGACATGACCGATGAGCTTAAGGTGGCGGCCGGCAGTTTGCTCAGGTGATGCAATACATCAATCAGTGCCAGCAGCTTTTCCATACCCGCCGCCTGGGATAAGTGTTGGATCTTTTCCGTTACCGGCTCTGTTCGCTTCCCGAAAAAAAGGCCTCTTTCCGACTTTCGCAACAGCGTGAGGATTCCCCTGCCTTCCGGGTATTCCAGAAACGGGGCAATAAAGGTCTCCGAAAACTGGATCACGATCGCTGAAGCACGTTGCCGCGCCGGCTCGCTCGTCCAGGTATGCGGCAGGCTCCCTCCCAGCAATACCAGGTCGCCTGCAGTAAACGCTGCATAATGATCCCCCACCAGCCGTTTGCCGGATCCCGAAGTGATCAGGGTAAGTTCATACTCCGGATGATAATGCCATTTAAAAGGAAAATGCGACGTTTCATACGCATATACAACAAAGCTTTCCTCCGCTCCCATCCGGTTAATATGCTCAAAACTTGGCTTCACTGGTACAATATTGCATGATTGATCTTATAAATTTAAACAAAAGGAAAATATAGTGTATGTTTTGTCAATATAGTGATGAAGATGCCTGTAAAAAGCCATTAATTTTATATCAAAATCTTACAACGATGGCAATACCCCAACACATTCTCGAGGAACTTGCGCAGCCGTATACACTCACCGAAGAGCAGCTTCGCTTTTATGATACGCATCGCTTTATTAAATTAAAGCAGGTACTTTCTCCTGCAGCTATCGCCTGCTTCCGCGATGTAATTTCGGAACAGGTGGCAAAAATGAATACCATAAAAACCACGCTCCAGGAACGGGATACCTACGGCAAGGCCTTTTTACAACTGTTTAACCTGTGGCGTGAAAACGAGGATGTGCGGGCGCTGGTTTTCAGTAAGCGACTGGGCAAAATTGCCGCCAACCTTATGCAGGTGGAAGGCGTACGGATGTACCATGATCAGGCCCTGTTTAAGGAAGGCGGCGGCGGTATTACCCCGTGGCATGCAGACCAGTATTACTGGCCGCTGCAAACCGATAAAACCATTACGGCCTGGATCCCTTTACAGGAAACACCCCTGGAAATGGGGCCGCTGGAGTTTAGTGCCGGCAGTCACCAGATTGTTGAAGGAAGAGAACTGGCCATCGGTGATGAAAGCGAAACCCTGATCCAGCAACGGCTGCGGGTAACCGATTTCCGGCACGTCATTGAAGCCTTTGATCTGGGTGAGATCAGCTTTCACTCCGGGTGGGTGTTTCACCGGGCGGGTGCCAACACCACGGATGATATGCGCCGGGTGATGACCATCATTTATATGGACCGCGACATGCGTTTAAAGGCGCCCGAAAATAAAAACCAGCAGAACGACTGGGATACCTGGTGCCCCGGGGCGGAAATCGGGGAGATCATCGATACCCCTCTCAACCCGGTTTTGTACGAACCGGCGTAAACACATAACCAATAACACGGGCTGCCCTGCAGCCGTTATAACCAGCGGGCTCTGCAGTTGACACAGCAAGGCTTTTCTGCTGTTGTACAAGGATGCACTTTAACAGGGCCGTTAAAAAAATCAATGGGTATGCAAATACGTTATCTCTGCCCGTATTGGGGACAGGAACAGACCGGGCCTGAATCCTTTTTGCAAAGCGTGATTGCTGCCGGTTATAACGGTATTGAAATTGATCCGGGTGGCGTACAGGATCTCCGCCACTGGATCACTGTTCTGAAGGAGATCCGTGCACAACACAAAGATTTTGTGGTGGTAGCTCAAATGGTGCTCGGTGAACAATATGGAACATTTGATCAATTCAGGGAGGCCATGATCCAACGGCTGGAACTGTTAACCTCCTTTGATCCGCTTTTTATCAACGCCCACACAGGCAGGGATTATTTTAGCTTCCGGGAAAACTGCGCCCTCATCCAATCTGCAGCAGTCTTTTCCAATCAGCAAAAGATACCGGTATACCATGAAACCCACCGCGGCCGTTTCTCCTATGCGTTACACCGCATGCCGGAGTATTTAGCGTTATTTCCGGAGCTGGGGCTGGTAGCCGATTACTCCCATTGGTGCGCGGTGTCTGAAAGCATGCTCTCTTACCAGGAAGCTACTTTGAAGCAGCTTACACCGCATATCCGGCACATTCATGCAAGAGTGGGGTATGAACATGGCCCGCAATTACCGGATCCTTTTGCCCCCGCCTATCAGCAATACCTGCACCGGTTTACCTCCTGGTGGCAGCAGATCCTGGATCATCACCGGCAGCAAACAACGTCGTTTACCATTTGCACGGAAGCCGGGCCGGTACCTTATATGCCGGTAAATCCGGATAACGGGCAACCGTTGGCCGATCAGTGGACCATCAATATCAACATGCTGGAATATCTGCAACAAGCGTTTGCGCATTATTGAGCGGTTTGCGATCCGGAACGCTACTCCATAAAAGCAGCCTGGCGCAAAATGGTTTTACCAATGGGAATAAGCGTAAGGGTTTCCACCGTATCCGAGTTTTTTTCCCGGGCCTTTAGCTGTATGCGCCCCTGTTTATACACGGCCCCGTTATTGCGGATATACGTATATTCTTTTTTAATACGCGGCGTATACAGGTAATCTTTAAACACCGGCGTATATACTTTTCCGGTAACAGCCACTGCCGGAATGGGGTGCGCATATACCAGCGGTCCATAGGTAAAATAGTGCGCCCCGGTGGCGTCTTTATGGTCAGTAACCTGTGTACGCCACGTTAACCGGATCTGCTCATTTTTTTTAAATGCTTTACGGATCACGATAAAACCGTCTTCTTCCACGTAAGGCTGATCGGTTTCAGCGGCACTTGCCCAGGCAGGCTTCCGTATTTTTAGTGTAAACTCCCGGGTTCTGGCCTGGCGGATCGAAAACGTACAGGACAGGTTGTACGGGTATGCGGTAGCCGCATGCACTTCAACGTCCTCCCCATTGATCCTGGTCTGCACCCGGGAAGGCCCCAGCAAGGTAGCCACCAATACAGAATCACCCTGCTTCATCCACATGTTTTGAACGTAGTATGGAGTAATCCTGGCGGCATTGGGCACACAGCAAACTGCGGCGTCCTTATGGGCAGGTGAATATTTATACCGGGTCTGCTTCTCATCTCCATTTGCACCTCCGTTCAGCGGCCCGGTCATGGCGTATGAATTATCCGTTTTCAGGTAGGCAATGCAGGAATGATCCGGATCCCTGGCGCCTTGAGCAGCGTTAAAGAAGGTATTTTCGATCTGGTCTGCAAAGCTGGGGGTACCTGTTTTTTGCAGTAAACCGGCATAACTGTCCAGCAACTCCTGCAGCGAACAATACTCATAACCGGTTTGCGTAGCGTTTGCTTTCCGCCCCCCGACCCATTCATCGCCAATGGGGCCGCCCGCAACGGTTGTTGCATCCTGTATCCGTTTTAAATAGATCCCAAGCGCCTCTGCATACCGGGGATCCGACGTACTGAAAGCAGCCACTGTTAAGGGACGCAGGTGTTCATAGGTATGTACGCCATGCCCGGACAACTTATAGCCCGGGTCAACAATACTGGCCCATTGCACATCTTTTTCAAATGAAAAATTGGCGGAGAAATTCTGATAAAGGAACAGCGCATATGCCCGGTATTGCTCATCTTTCGTAAGCCGGTACATTTCATCGCAGATATCCGTAAACGTAAGCCCGTGCGCCACGCCCCCGGAAAATTCCTTTCCCGCAAAAAAGGGATTCGAATGGTTAATGGGATAGTGTTTCAACACATCATCCACGGCCCGTACAATGCTGCTCCAAACCCTTCTATCCTGCGTGGCTTCATAGTAAGCCAGCAGTCCGCGCAGCAAGGTGGTCTTTGCCCAGAGCTCGCCGTTTTCCGAAACAAACCGGTACCGCAGCTTCGGGTCGTAGATACCCAGGTAACCATCGCTGTCCTGGGTGGCCAATATATGATCAACGTATTGTTTTACGCGTTTTTTACGGGCAGCATCGTCCAGCAACAGGGCATTCCGGATAAAGCCGTCGCGCCAGTTCGATTGCGTTTCTGAGTTCCACCATTTATACTGATCATCTCCCCCGATATCACCTTCCTTCAGATTACCAAGATCCTTCGCTTTGCTATGTTTGTGCAGGCGTGCTGAATAAATGGGATCATTGACCAGGTCCGGTACGATCTGATCCAGGTTTCCGGCAAAGCCCTGCATATCTTTTTCCATTTGAGCTTTGATCCAGCCTGTAGGTTTTACAGCGCCAAAGGGTAATTTTTCAAACTGCTCTTCCCGCAGCCGGAACGGCGCGTTTTGACCGGATGCTGTAATCGGCAATAGCAGCAAGAGGCCTTTTATCAGAAGCTTCATCGTTTAAAATTACTTATTATTAAGAAACAGGCAGTGGTTTCTGTTTTATAAATAAAAATACCCGGCATTGTAAACCACCGCGTATTTTACGCGCCATCACTTAGTATACTACTGCTTCGTTAAGCTAAATTTTCCTGTTACAAAATCCACCTTAATCTCATAGATTCCCGTTTCCGCAGGTGCTTTTATATCGCCTCCTTCGGGTCTAAAATTATCGCCCATTAGACTGTTTTTGTTACCATCACCATCAAACCCATATTTAGCCCATTGTCCTTTAACCGGCAGAAAAAGATAAGAGTCATCGTGCGTTAATTTCACCGTTAATGTAAACACACCTTTTTCCGCATCCAGCTTAAATTCCTGACCATCCGGAACAGGGTTTGTCCAGCCTCCGGGTGTAGCCGACCCAACAATGAACAATGTTGCGGGCAGAGGATATCTTAAATCCAGATATGGGGTTATGATGATTTTCAATGTATTTGAAACCACCTTACCAACATCACTTTTTAACCTGAATGAAAAGCTTTGCGGCTGGCCGGGTGCAGCGATTTTCAAAAGCTCTCCGTTGAGCGTTTTCACAGAAAGCGGTGCTGTCAGGTTAGCCTTTACTACGCTCAGTTCAGCTAACTGTTTAAAATCATCTGTTTTAGAGATCTGAAGAGTATATTTCAGTGCATCATTAAATCCGTAGTCCACATCGCTCCAGTTAAATGTTACAGCCTGCTGATCTTCGTTTGCTTTCAGGAGCACGAGGGGCCCATTACTGTTGCTGCTTAACACAGGCTTATTACTATTCATCACCACCTTTGTTTCATCTTTTTTACAGGAATGAAACAGAAGCGCTGCAAGGGCGGTTAAAAAGCATATTGATAAATACTTCATATTGCCAGTTTAAAAAATTAATAGTTGGGGTTTTGCTGCAGATTAGGATTTGCGTTCTTGTCGGCCACCGGTATCGGATATACATTCCGCCAGTCTTCCACCGCCTTTCCATTTACCGTGCCGCCCTTCCATGGCCACAGGTAGCCGGCTGTGGTAAACCGTTTATAGCGGATCAGATCGGTACGCCGGAATCCTTCCCAATACAGCTCCCGGCCCCGTTCATCCAGGATAAAATCTGTCGTCAGCTGTCCCGCACCAATGGTAGCCGCCCCGGCCCTTGTGCGTAACGCATTGATATATCCCAGTGCAGTGCCAGCATCGCCACCTGTTCCGCCGCGCAATACCGCTTCTGCATAAATCAGGTACTGTTCCGCCAGGCGGAAGATGGGAAAGTCCATATCCGGAAACGTGAGATTGCTGCCCGGCTTACCAGATACCATTTCAATATTCTTGAATTTTGTGATTGCATAGCCCTGCTCAAATTTTGTTTGATCATTGATGTCCAGCGACTGCCCGGAGGTCCAGAACTGCGCCCGTTTATCGGTATTTCCGCCGGGATCCGGGAAAAGATTTACCAATGCCTTTGTGGTACGGGTGCCGCCCCATCCGCCGTCGATACCAAACTGCGCAGCCGGCATATTACCTCCAACAGCAGCATGGGTAAGAAACGTGGTTCCGCCATAGTTCTGGGTACGGGTGCCGTCATAATTAATAGTAAGAATAAATTCATCGGTGTTCTTTTGATTATCGGCACGCATCAGGTGCTGGTAATTGCCGATAAGACTATATCCCGCATCCGCCACTTTTTTTGAATACGCTACCGCATCACTGTAACGGGCGGTGCCGGTATAGGTTTCTGCATTTAAATACAGGCGGGCCAGTAAGGCCCATACGGCTCCTTTATCTGCTCTTCCGTATGCACTGGTGCGCGCATTGGGCAACAGGTTTTCCAGCTCCTTTAACTCCGATTCAATATAGGCAAATAAGGCCTGCTTTCCGATTTGTTTGGGTAAGGCATTGGAACCGATCACATCGTTTTCCGTAACAAAGGGTGGATTGCCAAATAGGTCCAGCAAGGCCCAGTACTGGTAGGCCCGCAGGAAACGGGCTTCATTCCGGAAGCTCACAATATTGGCCACGTCTGCCGCCCCAAATCCCTTTGCACTTAATACCCCGTCTGCCGCATTTTTTATAAAATCATTGGCCAGCGTTATCTGGTAAAGGCTCCGGTAATACAGCCCTGTAAGAAAGGGGTTACTGGAAGACCAGTTCATGTTATGAAAATCCTGGATCCCCGCATCACCCCAGGCGATTACGGCTTCATCCGTACTTAACTCCTGCGCGCCCCAGAACAGCCGCAGAAAATCGGAAAACCCCTCATCAATACCTTTGATATCGCCGCCCCCGGGAGGACTTGCCGGTCCGATATTACTGGTGAGCGCATAGGCGCCATATACTTTAGCAGCCGCCTCTATATACCCTTGTGGCGTGCTGTATACCTGCCCTGCTGTGATATCGTTCTTGGGAAGCCGGTCCAGTTTCTTACTGCAGGACAGGGTTAACACCACCAGGCTTGCTACAATCATTATTTTTTTCATCTGTGTTCGTTGTTTATAAGTTGTTACAGATCCAATGATTTAAAAATCGAGGTTTAATCCCAGCACAAATACCCGCGGCCGGGGATAGAAATTATTATCAATACCACCCTGTACTTCAGGATCTAATCCTTTGTACTTGGTGATTACAAATACATTCTGTGCGCTCAGGTTCATACGGAGGTTACCGGTTTGGGGAAACAACTTTCCAAAATCATAGCCCAGGTATATATTATCCATCCGCAGGAAGGAAGCGTTTTCAATATAATAATCCGAGAAGATGAGCTTATCGCCACCGCCGGCAAAACCGGTCAGCAACAGGTCGCGGGAACCGTTGTTCAGGTATTTCAGCGGGTTCAGGATATTTGTTCTCAACGCCGTTGCGGAGATCACGTTGTTATACACATAATTGCCAATATTGGCCCGGGCACTAAAGCCGGCTGAAAATTTCCTGTAATTAACGGAAGAACCCAGTCCCAGGAAGAACCGGGGATCGGGATTTTTATACCGGTAGTAATCATTTTCATTGATCAACCCGTCCTTATTCCGGTCTACAAAAACACCTTCCACCGGTTTGCCGGCTTCATTATACACCTGCTGCAATACATAGAACGAAGAACGCGGATAATTTACCGAATGGATCTGTATAAGGTTGCCCACGCCACCGGTAATACCACCGGTTTGTGCGCCCGGATACGAAGGGTCATCTACCACCGTTAATTTAGTGATCTGGTTTTTATTATAAGTAGCATTGAAATTTACATTCCAGGTAAGGTCTTTGTTTTGTACCGGTACCACATTGAGCAAAAACTCTACCCCCCTGTTTTCCATGCTGCCAATATTGGCAACAATCTTATTGGTAAAGTTGGTACCGGCCGGCTGGTTGATCTCGTTTAACAAATCCGTGGTTTTTTTATAATACACGTCGATACTTCCGTAAATACGGTTATTGATAAAGCCATAATCCAATCCGGCATTGTAGGTAGTGGTTTGCTCCCATTTACGCTCGTAGTAATAGCCGCCCGGGCGGTACATCTGGTAATACTGGTCGCCCAGCTGGTAGGTAGCGGTGGCCGAGCTTAAATTATAATAAGAGATGTAATCAAAATTACCGATACCGTCCTGCTGGCCGGTAACCCCGTATCCCAGGCGCAGCTTCAGGTCGCTTACCGTGGAGCTGCTTTTCAAGAAGGCTTCATCTTTTACCTTCCAGGCAAATGCGGCAGAAGGAAATACCCCCCAGCGGTTATTGGGATTGAATTTTGAAGACCCATCCGTACGAAGCGCAGCCGTTACCAGGTAGCGGTCGTTAAAACTATAATTTAAACGGCCATAATAGGAAATCATGGTATACCGTGGCTTATCCAGCGCAAAGTTGGGTGTGGTCTTTGGAATGAGGTCGCCACTGGCATCATAGCTGGCAAAGTTGATGTTACGGGTTACAAAGTCATAATAGCCATACCCCGCCGTAAGATCGATCTTATGCCGGTTAAACAGCCGGGTATAGTTCAGGTAAAATTCAACCAGTCCGTTATCCCGCCAGGAAGCATACTTATCTGCCTGCCCGTTGTATTGCTTTCCTTCTACTACGGAGCCGTATTTCTGGGCTGCACTGTCGTTTACAAATATCCGTCCGTATCCATGTGCCACGTCGTATCCAAGGTTCAGGTTGGCCCGCAATTCCGGAAGGAAATGGAACTTATAATCAAACTGGATGTTACCGATGCTCCTGATATTTGTGCCGTTATTGTTATAGTCCATCAATAGCCCTACCGGGTTGCGGGGCGCCAGCGATTTTAAACCGCTTACAGCAGAAGGATCCAGCCATTCATAGTAGCCGTTGTAGCGGTTGCCGCCTGAATATACCGGTTGCGTGGGATCAAAATTTACAGCCGCCGCTATAGCACCGGTGTTTGCAAAACGCGCATCAGAACGGGCAGCTTTTACATTGATATCAATTTTCAGATGATCATCCAGCAGGGACGGACTCAGGTTAATGCCGGCTGATTTGCGCTCCAGGTCGCTGGTCTTTAAAACGCCCTGCTGTTTCAGGTAGCCTACAGAAATACGATAGGGCAATTTTCCTTTCGCAGCAGCACCGGAAACACTCAGGTTATTATCTGAACCAATACCGGTACGGTATATCTCCTTTTGCCAGTTGGTAGACGCGTTACCCATTAAGGCAATCTGCGCCGCATCACCATAGGTGTTTATATAATTCCTGAATTCGTCCGCAGACAATACATCGGCATATCCCGGTAGTTTGGAAACCGAAAACTGTGTATTGAAATTAATCACCGGCTTGCCCCGCCTGCCTTTTTTGGTAACGATCAGGATCACACCATTGGATGCCCTTGAGCCATAGATGGCGGTAGCCGAAGCATCTTTCAGGATACTGAAGGATTCAATATCGTTGGGGTTGATCAGCGCCAGCGGGTTCGGAGAACCGGAAAGCCCGTCGTTGCTCAGCGGCACCCCGTCAATTACAATCAGCGGGTCATTGCTGGCGTTCAGCGAAGCCCCTCCCCGGATGCGGATTGTACTCCCGCTGCCAGGCGCACCGTTATTGGAGGTAATCTGCACACCGGCTACCTTTCCGGCAATCAGCTGCTCCGGTGTAGTGGCCTGGCCTTTATTAAAATCTTTTGAGGTGACCAGCGCTACAGACCCGGTAAGGTCTTTCTTTTTTGCGGTCCCGTACCCGATTACCACCACGTTCTCAAGGTTGGCGATCTCCGGCGTCAGGGACACATCCAGCCGGTCTCCCGTCAGCTTTACCGTTTGAGTGGCATAACCGATAAAAGAAAACTGCAGGGCGCTTACCGAGCTGCCTGCAAAAATGTGGTAGGAGCCGCTAGAATCTGTTAACGTGGCCAGCGAGCGGCCCACAATGGAAACGGTAACGCCCGCAAGTGGTTCCCCTGTTTTTGAATCGGAAACCATACCGCTGATGGTGCGGGTTTGCGCATTGGTAATGGCTGAAAATAATAACAGCAGTAGCAATGCAAACGATGCTGCAAACAATCTTCTCACGTACATAGACAAACAATTATTGTTTAAATGTTCAATTGTGTACTTAATACACGTTAATTGAAAAACACAATGTCAAAATTACATGATTATGTGTACAAAGTACACAATGTTTGCAAAAAAAATTATACGTTAGGCTAACTTATTGTTTTTGATCAATTTGGGCTTAAACTTATAAAGCTTTCCGGGGCGATGGGATACGTTGTCCTCCATTTCATTGAGGTCTACCAGCCAGTTTTTAAGGGTGATCTTTTTGCGGAAGTTCCGGCGGTCAAGCGGTGTATTCAGGATGGCCTCATACACTTCCTGCAGTTCGCGGAGGGAAAATTTTTCATCCAGCAGATTGTGTATCACCGGGTGTTCTTCAATTTGTCCGCGCAGATGCAGCAGGCTGGTGGCTAAGATCTCTTTATGATCGAACGCCAGCTTGTGCACATTTTTTACGGTGTGCCAGCGCAGGTCATTATTATTGATCTTGAGTTTATGATTATTAATATTCACGAGGGAGTAGTAAGCTGTAGAAACCACCCTTCCCGACGGATGCCGGTTTACCGCACCAAAGGTATGCACCTGCTGCAGGAATACATCATCCAGGTCAGTACGCTCTTTTAGTATACGGTACGATGCCTTATCCAGATCTTCATCGGGCCGTACCAGATCTCCCAGCAATGAATACGATCCGGCAAATTCCTTCAGGTCCGACTTGATCAGTAATACCTTCAGTTCCTTTTCCTCGTATCCGAAAATGACGCAATCGACGGACACCGCGATTTTAAAATACTCCAGGTGACTGCTTTTCTCAAGCGCTGCCGTTTTCAGATTTGAACTTTTAGCCATTGTTTTTGTGATGGTTACAAAAGTACAATTTGAGTTATAAAATCCCCATGGTTTAACCGCATTTTCCGGAAGTACTTTACAACATCTAACAACCGATCGTTTGTAAAGTCACAATAAAACGTTAAACAATCTACGAAAAGATCGTAGAATAAAAATCCGGGGTATCTTCCGCAAAACTTTTTATGAGATATTTTTTGACCGTTACCTGCCTGTTCCTGCTAAGGCTAACCGCTCCTGCACAGGACCAGGCGTTATACATCGTTCCGGATAACGCATTGGGTATAAAGGCGGCCAATCTCTTTTCCGAGATCCGCCTGATTCCGCTTGAAACCACCTCCACCAGCTATTTCAACAATATGGCCGATTTTGTGGTAACCCCGGACCGGCTGGTTTTTATGGACAACGAATCCAACTCGATCCTGATCTTCAATAAAGAGGGAAAATTCCTGCATAAGTTTAAAAAGAAAAAATACAAGCTGGGCCCCCTTCAATACAGTTACGCCAAAAACGCTATTTTTTTTACAAGCACCAATAAGAATTACACCATCCCGTTTTCCAAGGTGCTGCAAATGACCCAAAAGCCGGGTAACAGGGATTTTTCCAAATACAAAAACATCGAATTTTTATACCTGGGCGATAATGAACGGTACCGGGTTGAAAAACAGCCCGTGCCCTTCTATGCACTCAACAGCCTGTACTATATGAACGGGCGGTACCTGGTACGTAACAGCCGTTACAACAAGTATTCAAAAGATACGGTGCTGTACCACCTGGATATTATGAACGGTAATACCCTGGAGCGCTCCTATTTTCCCTTCCTGAATGTGGCGAAACTTCCAACCGATTTTGACGATATATCCATCAATATCGACCGGACCCTGAGCGATTCGACTGTTTACCTCCAAAAAACTACGACAATACGCTTTATAAACTGGTAAATGATTCGCTGATACCGGAATACCGGTTTGTATTTCCGGCTGCGAATACGATGCCGGCTTCTTTTTACACAACCGCATTCCGGAATAATATCGATTTCAGCAGCTACAAAACGAAATACGGAAAGGCCATCCGGTCTTTTTTCAATATCATCGACCTGGATAAGGTATTATTCTTTGGTATGAACGACAATGCATGGGGCTATAAGCGCTATGTGTTTAACAAAAGCGCATCGCTTCTCTACGATCTTTCAAAAATCACTTCAGACAGCTCCACCTGCTACCTTCCCACAGGCATTTTTTCAAAAATCAGCAATTACGACCGCGACTATGTATATACCTATGTTTCCCCCGGCGACCTGCTGAAGGAAAAAGCAGGTATTCTTTCCAGGTATAATAACGCGCCACCACCCTTTCTAAAAGAGCTGCTGGACCAGATCGGTAAATTCAGTAATCCTGTTATCATTCAATTAAAAATTAACCCTGCTGTAAAATGAGACGCCTTGTACTACTGATCCTGATCCTGCTTCCTTTTGCCGTTTTTGCCCAGAAAAAAACAGGCTCCATAAAAGGCATCCTGTATGATTCGATAAACGACTATGCTTTACAATCGGCCTCCGTTACGGTGTATAAACAGGCCGATTCCAGCATCGTGGAATTTCAGCTCACCAACACCCAGGGCGAGTTTGATATCAAAAATATTCCTGCAAAAACAGCACTGTACTGCATTATTACCTATACCGGGTACCGGCCGCTGATCCGGGATTTTCAGCTGGATACCCTGAATATGCTCACTAATTTTGGAAAACTGTTCCTTACCCACCAGGGTAAGGATGAACTGGAAGAAGTGGTGGTAAAAGCGGTACAACCGTTGCGTATGAACGGCGATACCCTGGAGATTAACCCCGACGCTTTTAAACTGGATTCCAACGCGGTGGTAGAAGATATGCTCCTGCGGGTACCGGGCCTTACCGTTTGGGGAGACGGTACTATTACCATGAACGGCCGGAAGCTGGAAAAAGTATATGTGGATGGGAAACCCTTTTTTGGCGGGGCTGCCCAAACGGCCACCCAAAACCTCCCCAAGAATGCCATCGAAAAGATACAGCTGTACCAGGAGAAAGATGTTTCCAAACTGACCAATACCGAGGAGAAGACGGACTCTTTGTACTCTATGAACATCAAGCTAAAGGCCGATAAAAAGAAAGGACTATTTGGCAAAATAGGCGCAGGATATGGTACTGATGACCGTTATACGGGAGATGCCGTTGCACAGGCTTATGATAAAAAGAACCAGCTGGGTATTGCCGCCGGCATCAATAATATCAATAAGGAAGAAGGTACCGGCGAGAATGCGTTTATGGAAAACACGTTTAAATCCAACTTCCGGTTCTTTTACGGAGGAAGAGGAAATGCCAATGACGGCATTACCCGGCGCACCTATGGCAACCTGAAATGGCAACACAGTTTCTCCGAATCTGAAAACTCGCAGTTCTATAACCGCTTTACCAGTGATTACGGGTTTCTTAACACCAACAGCAATATCACCTCAAACAACACCAATGTGCAAACCATCGAAGATTACAGACTGACCAGCTTCAACAAAAACAGAAGCAACAACGAGAGCACCAGCAACACGGTAAAGTTCCTGTATGAAAACCGGAAAAAATTCGGAAACTTCGTGAACATCAGCGCCAATTATGTAAACCAGTATAGCACTGGCACTTCCGACGCTTCAACAGATGTATTCCGGAACGATAGTACGGCAGTAAGCCGTACCAGCAGCAACAGCTATTCCAGCAACAACAGCAATAATTTTTATATGTTTGGATGGGTACGCTCCAACGACTTTGAGCTGCGTGACGATCCGCGAAAGAATTTTTCCATCAATTTCGGAGGCGGGTACAACGAAAACGTAAGCAACAGGGGTACGGTGAATACCTATGAGTCGCTCGTTGACAGTATCTATACCAATACGATCGACCGCAAATACAATAACAAAAACAAAAACTATAATGCCAATATCGGTCTCAACTACGACGGGTTCCGGCAATTCCTGTTTGGCATTTACAATTTTTTCAACATCAATATGTCGCTGATCAATAACATTAACTTCTCTCGGAGTGAACAGGACGCAGCCGCTTTTGACTTTGACGGGCCAAACAATCAGTACGTGGTGAACAGGCAGCTGACCAATACCAATACACTTACCAATTTTTCCTATAATCCTGCGCTCAATTTTAATAAGTCCTTCAACAAATCTGTTTGGGGGAAATATTATTACTGGCTGAATTTCGGCATGGACCTTCGCTACCAGTTCCAGACCCAGAAAAATGAATCGAGTGTCCTTAACCGGAATATCGACCGGTCAATTAACGCGTTTGTTCCCTCATTAAACGCGAATTTCAATTATCAAAAGGAAAACGCGTTCCGGATCTATTCCTATTTGTGGGCCAATACAAATACGCAGCTGCCTTCGATCGACCAGTTGTATCCCATCGTCGATACAACTGAACGTTATAATGTAATCTCCGGGAATCCCTTCCTGAAAACATCAAGGGTTCAATATCTGAATTACAATTTTGACATCAGCCGCGCCAAACCCAATAGCAAGAGCAATTACGGAGCAAGACTGGGTTTCAACTTCAATAATACGCGTAGGGCAATAGGTGATAGCCTGGTGTACCTCCCCGACTCGTCCGGAAGAAGCATCCGTCACCTAATTAATGTGGATTATCAGCGAAACCTCTCAGCAAACCTCAATCTCAATTTCTCACACAATATCAATAAAAAGAGTACAATCGGACTTACCTATATCCCCTCGTTAAGCACTTATATCCGGCCGGGGTACATCGGCAGCCTGCAATCTACCTCCCGGAATTTCACGCTATCCAATAACTTCAACCTGCTTTATAACCTGATTGACAAATTCAACATCAGCATTGGTGAAATCGTTTCCACCAACCGTAACCATCAGTCGAACAGCAAACAGCAGGCCTCCGCAATCCGGAGTTATATCACCACCAGCAACATCAATTATTTTGTCACCAAATCACTTTCTCTTAATACTTCTGTTAACTACCAGACCAACAAGGCTGCTAACAGGGACGCAGTGGCCTTTACCATATGGAATGCCAACATTCTTTACCGTTTTATGCAACAAAAAGCCGAGGTTAAATTATCTGCTTTTGACCTGCTGAAACAAAACAGGAACATCAATAACTCCCTCGGATACAATTTTGCTTCAACCACCGTTACCAACGGGCTTCAGCAGTACTTCATGCTTACCTTTTCTTATTACCCCCGGAAATTTGGTGGCGGAGGGGGAAGCAACCGGCGTTCCGGCGCATCTCCCGGCATGATCATGATGCGATGATAGGTACTGCACGGGGCTGTGGCTCACCGCAGCAGATCATTGCCAGCCTAATGAAAACGATCGGGCTGGCACGCAGCGGGTCACCGCCCCTCCGTTACACCCATCTCCGCCCCGCGAGCATACCAGCGTGCAAAAAATCATTCCTGCTTTATACGTTAAAGAAGGGCCGTTTCCCGGTTTTCAAGTACTTTTAGATCCGCAAATGGCATCTATGTATACAAAAGAAGAAATACGGGCACTGCAGGATCAAACCCTCGCCTTTTTAAAAGAAGGAACGCATTTACCCGCCACTCCAGAAGCACTGGAAAACCTGCGGAATGTACTGCGCTTCCATGAACACCGGTATTATGTGCAGAACGATCCGCTGCTGGCGGATACGGAGTACGATCATTTGTATAAAATGCTGGAAGCGGTTGAAAAAGACCAGCCCGATTGGGTTACACCCGATTCACCTACCCAGCGGGTGGGCAAAAGTCTGAACGGTAATTTTAAAACCGTACAACACCTGGTGCCCATGCTTTCGCTGGACAATTCGTATAACAGTGATGATCTCAAAGATTTTGACCGGAAGGTATTGCAACTGTCAAAAAAAGATAAGGTCACATACTGTGTAGAGCCCAAATTTGACGGGGGAAGTATTTCCCTTATTTATGAAAACGATTTGCTGGTAAGAGGCGCTACCCGCGGTAATGGGGTGGAAGGCGATGAGATCACCACCAATATCCGCCAGATCCGGACCGTGCCCCTTTCGGCGGCCTTCAGCCGGTACGGGATCCAGCAGATTGAGATCAGGGGCGAAGTATTGATTAATAAAAACAACTTTAAAAAATACAACGAAGAGCTGGCAGAGAAGGGACAGGCTCCCCTGGCCAACCCCCGTAATGCCGCTGCAGGCACCCTCCGGATTAAAGATCCGGCAGAAGTGCGCCGCCGCAACCTGGAAGCTTTTGTGTACCATATCAGCGACTACACGTTATTGCCGGGCAAAGAACTGCCCGAACCGCTGCAAACCCATGAAGGCTCGCTGAAACTATTGTGGGAACTGGGCTTCCGGAGCCCGGTAAAAGAACTCCGCACTTTTGAGCGGATCGAAGATGTGATTGATTACTGCCTGGAGTTTGAAGAAGGAAGAGACGGGCTTCCTTACGAGATCGACGGCATGGTGATAAAGGTAAACGCCATCGATATGCAGGAGCAATTGGGCATGACCTCTCACCATCCCCGCTGGGCGATTGCGTTTAAATTTAAGGCCCGGCAGGCCACCAGTAAATTGCTGGAAGTAAAATTCCAGGTAGGCCGTACCGGGTCGGTAACGCCCGTTGCCAAAATAGAACCGGTTTTTATCGGAGGCGTTACGGTAAGTTCGATTTCATTGTTTAATGAGGAAGTGATCCGGGAAAAGAACCTGAAGATCGGCGACACCGTATTGGTTGAACGTGCCGGCGATGTGATCCCCTATATTGTAAAATCGATGGAAGACCTGCGGGATGGCAATGAAACGGAGATTCATTTTCCCAAGGTGTGCCCGGTATGCAGCAGTGAACTGTTTAAAGAAGCGGAAGAAGCGGTTTGGCGCTGTATCAATATCGAGTGTCCGGCGCAGGTGGTGGAACGGATGATCCATTTTGTGAGTAAGGACGCCCTGGACATCCGCGGCTTTGGCGAGGCGAATGTTCGCAAATTTTATGACCTGGGCTGGCTAAAGGACATCCCGGGTATTTATAAGCTCGATTTTGAAAAACTGGGCGCCCTCGAAGGGTTTGGGAAAAAGTCCATCGACAACCTGCAGCAAGCCATCGAACGCAGCAAAACGCAGCCGCTGCACCGCGTTATTTTCGGACTGGGAATCCGCTTTGTAGGCGAAACAACCGCAAAGGTGCTGGCCGCCAATGTCAGTCACCTGCTGGAATTACAAACCTTTTCGCAGGAGGCCCTGCAAGGCCTGGAAGACATTGGTCCGAAGGTAGCCGGCAGTATTGTACATTTTTTCAGCAATGCATCCAATATTGAAATGATCCGGGAGCTGGAAACACTGGGCGTGCAACTTACCAATACACATAAGCAACTGGATACAGCCGGCGCACTTGCAGGCCAAACATTTTTATTTACCGGAACCCTTCCTACCTTAAAACGCAGTGAAGCCGAAGCCATGGCAGAGGCCCAGGGTGGAAAGATCGTAGGTGGCGTAAGTGCCAAATTAAATTACCTGGTTGTAGGCGAAGATGCGGGCAGCAAACTGGAAAAAGCCAAAAAGATCAATACGGTGAAGATCATTACGGAAGCAGATTTTTTGAAAATGGTGCAATAACGGAAGAGAAAGGTTTAAGGTTTGACGTTCAAGGTTCCAGGTCGGATTCCGGCCGGCGCTTGATGCGCGGTGCTTCGCTCCCGGTTCCTGCAATACAAACATCAACCAGCGGAAAGATCATTGAATAGCAACGGTATCTCTACTTCTACATTTCATATTTTACATTGGGTATTTTAAATTCCCGAAGGGAAAACGTTCCAGGTTGGATTCCGGCCGGCACTTGCTGCAGGATGCTTCGCTTCCGGTTCCTGCAATACAAACATCAACCAGCAGAAAGATCATTGAATAGCAACGGTATCTCTACTTCTACATTTCATATTTTACATTGGGTATTTTACATTCCCGAAGGGAAAACGTTCCAGGTTAGATTCCCTCCGGTGCCTGATGCGGATGTTTCACTCGCGGTTTCCTGCAATACAGATATCAACCAGCGGAAAGATCACTGAGTAGTAACGGTATCTTTACTTCTGCATTGAATATTTCACATTGGATATTTTAAATTCCTACCGGCCGCTCTCAATCAGCTTCAGCGCCTGCTCCATTTCCAGGTCGCGGTTATTCAGGTAGTCCTCCAACATATACGTTACGGTGATATCCGGCCGCAGGCCGTGACCGGCTTCCGTTGCAGGATTCGAAGCATTAAAAGGAATCAATCCGAAAGAATAGGCCACACCGGTATGTTTCATCCGGTTATGGAACATAATACCCGCAGTGGTGGTATTACGGCCACCTCCGGTTTCCTCACCTATCAAAACGGCCCGCTGATCCATGCTTAAGGCATTGGCCATAATAGCGGCCGCAGAAAAAGTGCCCCCGTTTACCAGTACATACAGTTTGTTTTTATAGGACCCGTTGAACGGTATCACATTGCCCCAGCCCTGCAGGTTATAATCCTTTACATATTTCAATTGATTCCGCTTAACAGTGTCTGACGGCGGCAGCACCACTCCCTTGATCAGTTCCGAAGGGAATTTTATGGGCTGTACCGGCTTTATGATCAGCCCTTTCAGCAGCATCAGCATCAACCCTTGTTGTCCCCCGGTATTGCCCCGCAGATCCAGGATCAGGTGGCTTGTTTGGGAAAGCTCTTTCAGAAACACCATTGCAAACATTTGCTGATCTGCCGGATCCCATGCCGGTTCAAACGTATTTACCTTCAGATACGCCACTCCCCCATCCATCCGCCTGAAATTAAGGAACGGCAGTTTCCGGCTTACCGAATCCGGTTGCGGCACCGCTGGAGAGGTTGCCTTGCCACGTATGATAACACTATCCACAGACAGGTGATGCTTATAGACCAGGTTCAGCGTTTCGCAGTTATGAAAAACATATTCCCACAACCCGCTCAGCGGCCGGTAGTTCAGAAAGAAATACTTAAACGTGGTATTATAGCCATCCGCGCACATAAACCGCAATACGGAATCAATGATTACCTCCGACGGTATGCCGTTGATCCGGACGATCTCGGCTCCTGCCGGAATCGCTTTGGCCGCTGCTGTATCTGCAAGTGCGAAGATCTTTTTACCAATAAACCGTAGTTGCAGCTGACTGAACGGAGAATCATACGGCAATATAAATTTTGCAATATCCTGCTCCGTGATTTTTTCCGGGTCAAAATAATTGAGCGCCATATGCCCGTCGCCGATCCGGCTTATGACCGGGAGCAGCCGGTAATACACCTGCCGGGCAGTGAGCGAATCCGTTATCCCCTCCTGCAGGCGGTCAAAGTCCTTTTTCAATTCGCCGGGTGAAATGTATTGTGTAAGGTTCAGGTGGTATTTCTTAAGGTCCTTATACAATTGGGCAATATCGCTTTGGATGGCGGCCGGAGCATGCTTTTGAACCACTCTTTCATAAAGGTACTGAGCCCTGCACGCACAATGGAGCAGCAGGCATAAGACCGTCAGTTTTAGGAATCTCATCCGGGTCATTTATTTTTTTTCCGTAATACCAACCGTTTCCGGCCCATGCGGAAGGTGATCGCTTTTCTTGCCAAACTCAACCCGATAGATCTGGATCAGCAGTAAAAAGTATGACATAAATAACGGGCCAAAGATCAGTCCCATAATTCCAAACAGCTTCAATCCCAGGAGCACCCCAAATACAGTGATCAGCGGGTGGATATCGCCTATTTTTTTCAGAATCGTGAACCGTAATACGTTATCGATTCCTCCTACAACAATCAGGCAATATAAGGTTAAACCAATGCCGTTGCCAACACTACCTGTGGCAAATACTACGATACAGATAGGTACCCACACGATCATTGTACCAACGGCCGGAACCATCGATGCTGCACCGGTGATCAATCCCCACATTACAAAATTATCTACCCCAAAGATCCAGTATCCCAGTACCGCTACCAGGCCCTGGCACAGGGCCAGGATTGGGATCCCCAATGCATTGGAGCGCACCATCATCTTTGTTTCTTCCCAAAGGGTTTGAGTATTGTCATCACTGAACGGGATAAAAAGCCGTACCCGTTTTTCCATTGACCTCGCATTTACCTGCATAAAGTAAAGAATGAACAAAGCCGTAAAAATATTTACAAAGATTTCTGCCACCGAATTGAGGATACCCGGGAAATACGCCGTTACCTTTCCAAGGGTGCGCATCATCGATTCATCGGAAAGATTAATCCGGTTCAGCAGCGGCTTGCTGGCAATAAAGGCCTTTACAGCATTGTATTTTTCGATAATCACCTGCTTATTGGCCAGCAGGTTACTTATTTGGGGGATCATTACTTCAATGATCAGCCACAAGGGCAATGCAATTACCAGCAAGGTGGTAAACATCAGGCAAAAGCTGGCCAGTGATTTTTTCCAGTTTTGCTGTTCAGTTAGCCTGAAGAAGGTTTTGCGAAACAGGATATACAGGGTAATTGCCCCCAGGGCGCCGGGTGTAAAATATCGAAGGTTAAAAAAGATCATAAACCCAAGCAGCCCGATCAATAATATCAATACAATCTGCCGGAGTATATTGTTATCAATTTTTCTATAGCTCATTTTATGATTTTATGCCTATAAAAATAGCTTATTTTGACCATTGTTGTATTTACAAATATAAGCGCACCTTGCCCCCGGTTCATTTCCCAGGCAACGGTGCGGTCCGGTAAATTTTTTTGCAGATTTTGCAATAAGGATAGCAGTATTTCTCTTTGCTATTATTCCTTGTACAATTCCCTCCGGTACCGATGTTGGAGGTCGCAAATTGCGACCTCCAACACACACCTTATATTTCGCCTGTTTTAACCTAAAAAACTTCCAGGCGCGGGATCCCCGAAGACCGGAAAAAGTCTGGCTCAGCCCTGATCATACCGTTTAAACCCGATCTTATTCCTGGGTACCGGATTCCGCTGCCTTTCAATCAGTTCCTTTAAAACCACGAAAATATTTTCAATATCCCTGCTATTTGCCTTTACCTCTTTCTCCAGCTTTCCCAGTTGCATGAGTATTTCCTTATGCGTTAATCCATATTCCCGCATCTTTACAAAAACCCTGATGATCCTGAGGTTTACATCAATTGCCGTTTTACTGTTCAATATACAGGATAACATGGTTACGCCCTGCTCCGTAAAACAAAAAGGTGCATAACGCAGTCCCTTTTTATCAGCAGCGCTCAAGGTTGCATTTTCCCGCCATTTCTTAAATTCGGCAGCCGTCATAGCAAACATAAAATCTTTAGGAAAGCGGCCGGCATTCCGTTTTACTGCTTCTTTTAAACGCTTGGTTGCTACACCATACAATTCGGCCAGATCCCGGTCCAGCATCACCCGCTCCCTGCGGACAACGTATATACGGTTCAGGATCTTTTGTTCGGCAACAAGATGCTGCAAGGTAGTTTTTGCCATAGCTTCTGGTATTTAACATCGGTTCTGAATCTGGAGGACGCAGATTGCGTCCTCCAATCTTTTTATGCGCCTTATAACGCTATTCTTGATCCCCGCTTCTTAATCCTTTCAAACCGGAGGTCGCAAATTGCGTCCTCCAATATTGCTTCTTATGATCTTATTCCTGATTTTCCTATTACACGGATCGCCCGCACCGGTATACGTCTTTATTTTTTTTCATAAGTTCATTATTACATTTACCGTCCTGATCATTGTGATGCTTTACCTGTGCTTCATCGCATACGGGTGAATGTTTTTAAAAGGTGCTGTATAAAGATACAACATATTGTTTTTAGAACGGCGGTGGCGCCGGTGCCATCTATTAACCCTCCCGGATCCATAAGATTACCGGCATTTTAAAGTCCGATGCATCTGCACAGCCTTCCTGCTGAACTATATATTAAAAATTAACTGTTATCTTTGCAGTACCTATTAAAAACACCAAAAGCCGCAGCTCATTGTCTGAAAAAATATACAATATCATAGAGTTCACGCAACGGAACGTTTTCTTAACCGGGAAAGCCGGCACAGGAAAAACAACCTTCCTGAACCATTTTATACGCACCACCATCAAGAACAGTGTGGTAGTGGCCCCTACCGGTATTGCAGCCATCAATGCAGGCGGTGTAACCATCCACTCCATGTTTGGATTGCCACTCACCACTTTTCTTCCTACAACAGATCCTGTAGACCGCAACGAAGCCATCAATATTCCGCAGCTGTTACCGCATTTTAAATACCGGAAAGAAAAGCTGGATCTTTTAAGAGCACTGGAGATCCTGGTCATCGACGAGGTATCCATGCTCCGCGCCGATGTACTGGAAATGATTGACCTGGCACTAAAAACGGCTAGACGTTCTGCCCTGGCTTTCGGGGGCGTGCAGTTGCTGTTGATCGGCGACCTGTATCAATTGCCGCCGGTGGTAAAACCGGCTTCAGAAAAATTGTTGTCGGCATTTTATCCTTCACCGTATTTTTTTGAATCGAAGGCCCTCAAGGCCACTCCTTTTGTAACCATCGAACTGACGACGGTTTACCGCCAGAGCGACCCCGTTTTTATTTCCCTCCTCAATTCCATTCGTGAAGGCGAAACCAGCCGTATCGACTTTCCGTTACTGAACACCCGGTACCAACCCGGCTTTGAACCGCAGGACCGTTATGTATACCTGGTGTCACACAATCATATGGCAGATACGATTAATAGCCGGCAGCTCAGTGAGCTGGCCGGAACTGGTATTCCCTGCCCGGCCATCATCAATGGCGAGTTTAAAGAGCACCTCTATCCCAATGATCCCAACCTGTTGCTAAAGCCTGATGCGCAAGTGATGTTTATCCGCAACGATACATCCGAATCAAAAAGATATTATAACGGGCGGCTTGCCCGGGTGTTACGCACAGAAGAAGACAAAATCGTAGTGATGCCTGAGGGCTCGGAAACGGAACTGGCGGTGGAACGGGAAGTATGGGAAAACAAAAAATATTACCTGGATGACAAAAAAGAGATCCAGGAAGAAGTGATTGGCAGCTATGAACAGTTTCCTTTCCGCTTGGCCTGGGCGGTTACCATTCACAAAAGCCAGGGGCTCACTTTTGATCATGTGATCATAGATGCCGGCGCCTCTTTTACCAGCGGCCAGGTATATGTGGCCCTGAGCCGTTGCCGTACGCTGGAGGGGATTGTTTTAAAATCGCCCATCAGGCCCTCCAATATCTTCCGGGATGAACGGATCGCCGATTTTCATGAAGCAACCGATGCCTCCGGAAAGATTGAACGGATATATGAAACGGAAAAACATGCGTTTGCTGTCAGCAAACTACTGCGTACACTGAACTGCGCTCCATTTTTAACGGTTATGGAAAACTGGATGCAGGCCGGCCGGGAAAAGCCGCTGCATGACGAAGAAGCATTTAACCGGATAACGGAACTGATAAAAGGACATAGCCGGTCACTGGAAACTACCTTTATAAAGTTTGAAGGCTTTGTGCAACGCAAGATGCAGGAGCCGGCTGCAGACACCTGGGATATTATTGCTGAAAAAGGTACAGGCGCTGTCAACTATTTTTTTGACCAGGTGCAGGAACAGATCTTTACCCCGTTAAAAGTATATTACCACAATACAAGAAATCAGAAAGGCATAAAAAGCTATATCCGTACGGTGGAGCAATTCATAACTGAGCTGGAGGCTTACCTGCAGGGATTGAAAAATGCCAGCTTCCTGGAAAAGAAGTTGCTGGCCGCAGAAAAAAACATTGAAGCGACTGTAAAAGAAAAAGCCCAGCCCTCGCACCTGGTCAGCTACCACCTCCTGGAAGAAGGCAAAACAGCAGAAGAAATCGCAGATGCCCGGAACCTTGCGGTTAGTACAATTTACGGGCATTTTGCACGGGTAGCCCAGGTAGGTATATTGGATATTCAAAGGCTTTTTTCAGAGGAGCAGCTACGGGTATTTAACAAGGCATTTGAACCTGGTAAATGGGCCTCTGTTACGGCCGCCAAAGCCGCGCTTCCCGTTTTTGAATTTCACGAGCTACGGGTATTGATCAATCATTTTACGTATTGGGCAGGCAAGGAAAAACAACCTGTAAAAACATCTTCCTGATAAAGTGCTGATCGGCCAGGTACCTTGCCAACAACTTTCCCGGCCCAAAATGCTTCGTTAACGCTAACATATTTGTGGCATGATCGTTCTATGAAAATAACCTGGATTTCAGGTGCTTCAATCGCCCCTTTAGCACTGTGCCCCTCCCCGGAATTAGCGGTGTTTTTTCGTCTTCTAAAATCGTAACTTTAAGAAAACTTCTACCAATGCCTATAAAAACAGGAGCCCTTATCCCGATCCTGCTGCTGTTTTTTCTTGCTGCAGGCGCACAAAAAAAACAGATAACAGAATTTACAAAAGGGCGCATTTTATTGGTGAAACTCAACAACGGCCTTACCACCGGTTTTGGCGCCCATACGCCCGATTTGTACACCGGGGGACTGGCATTGACCCCGCAGGTTACGGTAGTGCCTAACCGGCTGCGACTGGGCGCCAATGGCGGTATTGTTTATAACAACAAGCAGATCTCCGGTTTATTTGGCCCGGTAGCAGCCTTAAAATTAACAGACCTGCGTACCAATAAACCGATGGCACTGGCCTTTGGAAACCTGCAGCTGCTTGCAGAAGCAAACTGGGGTACCCACCAGCAGCGAATGGCCGGCGGTGGTATCGGGCTGGAGTTATTGCAAAAGATCCAGCTGGGCGTTACCGCACAGCGGGATTATCATTTGAACCAGTGGTGGTTTCAGTCCTTTATCGGCTACCAGTTTAATAAGACCAAAAAGATTAAACCACAGTTCGAATAAAAAAGATCATGAAAAAAGCGCTCATCATCAGCGGTGGCGGCTCCAAAGGCGCCTTTGCAGTAGGTGTTGTAAAAGACCTGGAAACAACCTACCGGCTGACCTTTGATACCGTAGTAGGAACCAGTACCGGGGCCCTGATTGCTCCGCTTGCGGCCCTCCATCAGCTGGACGTACTGGAAAATTTATATACCAGCGTTACCACCGGCGACCTGCTGGAAGCGCAGAACCTGGGTGCCAGCATCTGGAACGGCAACGCGCTGTACACAGCCAATGGTCTTGGTGCCAAGGTACGCCAGATTTATACCGATGCCTTTTATAACCAGCTGCTGGCATCCGGTGCAAAAGTATACCTCACTACTACCTGTTTGCAAAGCCAGGAACTGGTGGTATACACTACGGATCCAGCTCCCGTTGCCGGCACCTATTACCGTACTGAAAAAATAAAAAGTGCCGAGCAGTTTCGCCGGGCCGTAATGGCTTCGGCAAGTCAGCCGGTATTTATGCCACCGGTACGGATCAATAAAGACCTTCCGGGTACGATCCATCCGGGGTTTCAATATGTAGATGGGGGAACACGTGAGTACGCCGGCATCGGCATCGCCCTGGAAGCCGGTGCCGATGAGCTGTTCACCATACTGCTTTCGGCCCGGAACAACGTGCCTGATCAAAGCAGCTATAACGACCTGCTGGCGATCCTCCTTCAAACCGTTGCCGTTTTTATAACCGATGTAGCAGACAATGATCTGTTTGCTTCCCGGCAGTATATTCATTTTATTAACTATATCAACCAGGTAAAAGCGGCCATGAAAGCAGACGGAATTTCCGATGCCGCGCTGGATCGTTATTTTGGCAGTACCAACCCGGATTACCAGAACCTGATTAACCGGTCTCCGGTAAAATTACATATCATACAACCGGATGCCGCGCTGGACGGAGGCCCGGGCGGACTGGTATTTGATCCCGTTAAAATGCAACAGATGGTTCAGCTGGGCAAAACAGCCCTTCAACAGTATGTAGCCCATTTAAGGCCGGGAGAAACGGACTGGGCATAATAATACCCGCAGATATTGCAGACCTGTTCGTTGATCCGCCCCATTTGCGGGTATTTATTCATAGCCTTGTTAAGGGCAGATTTACACACCGGTATTATCCTACAAGCGTAGCCGCGGATGTGATCCTGGTATTCAGCAATTTGCTGATCGGGCAATTAGCCTCTGCATCCTTAATAGCCGCGTCGAACTTTTCCTGGTCGATACCCGGTACAGCAGCCTGTACATCCAGGTGGCTTTCGGTTACTGCACCATTTTCAAACGTAACCGTACATTTTGTGTCGATATTGGTAGCCGTAAAGCCCGCTTCATTCAGCACAAAGCTCAGCTTCATGGTAAAACAACCGGCATGAGCCGCTGCTACCAGCTCTTCGGGATTGGTACCTGGATTACCTTCTTCGAACCGGGTTTTGAAAGAATAGGGGGTATCATTTAACACACCGGATTGTGTGGACGTTTTTCCGGTTCCTTCTTTTCCCGTTCCCTGCCAGTTGGCTGTTGCAAAACGTTTCATGAGTTTTTTATTTTTATTGGTTATGAGAATGTAGGTTCGATGGTCGTCATGGTTTCTTCACGGTCTTCCGGTGCTACATATTCCAGGATAAAATTATTCTTTCCCTCCCCGATCATGATCTTCAGAAAACTCTGCTGTACCAGCTCCAGCACCGACAGGAAAAGAAAAATAGCATGTACACGGGTTTGCGCATGATTAAACAATTTTTCAAAAGAGAGGGTCTTGGCGCGTTGTGCTTCTTCCATTACCTGGCTCCGGCTGTTTTCCATGGTATAATTATACCGCACCACAGTATGCACCGGTGTATTAACTTTATCCGAATAGCGTTGCATGGCCCGTTCAAACGCCTTCATCAGCTTGAACATCGTAATGGCATGGATCTCCGTGCCTTCCCCGGCTTCCTCGCCGATCACCGATAATTCTTTTTGAATATTGCCCCGCTTTACCATCAGCATCCGCATTGCCTCCAGTTCGGCCATTTGCGCCGATGCTTCTTTAAAGCGTTTATACTCCAGAATCTTATTAACCAGTTCCTCACGCGGATCGATCTCGTTACCCTGGGCGTCCAGCTCCTTACGCGGAATCAGCATTTTTGCCTTGATGCGCATCAGTGTGGATACGAACAAAATAAACTCGCTGGACAGTTCAATATTCAATGCATCCTGCTCTTTGATATACGCCAGGAAATCATTGGTGATCTTGGTGATGGGAATATTGTAAATATCCAGCTCATCCCGTTCAATAAAAAACAGCAGAAGGTCAAACGGTCCTTCAAATTGAGAGAGTTTTATCTGATACGTTGCGCTCACTTAAAAATATTGAATCTGTAAAAGAAGACAAATGTAACAAATAAGGGCCTGACACTAAAAAACGCCCTGCTTCAGCAAGGCGTTTTGTGAATAAATTGGGCAGATTTTATCGTTTTTTCAGCTCATCACGGATCTCTATCAGCAGCTGGTCGGTTGAAGAGGGTCCTTCTGCCGGCGGCGGCGGTGTTTCCTTCTTCATTTTATTCATGGCTTTTACCATCCAGAATATTACCAGCGCCAGTAACAGAAAATTAATGGCAATTGTAATAAAATTACCATAAGCAAAAATCGACGTGTCAGCAATCTTGCGGGCCTCTTCCAGCTTGGTTCCCGGAGGAACATTGCCTTTTAGCACCAGGTAAAGACTGCTGAAATCCGGCTTGCCAATGATGGCGCCTACAATCGGCATAATGAGGTCATCAATAACGCTGGTAACAATTTTGCCAAAGGCACCACCAATGATCACACCCACTGCCAGGTCAATAGCATTGCCTTTTACAGCAAACTCTTTAAATTCTTTGAGCATTCCCATGTGTCTGAATTTTTAAGTTTTATAAATAGTGATTCGAATTACTGAGATGCGTTGGTGCAATGCTGCCCCTTAAACAGCCATGATTTCCTTTTCCTTTACGGCAAGGTATTTTTCAATAAGTGCAATGTATTTATCGGTAAGTTGCTGGGCGGTGGCTTCTGCATCTTTTACGCCATCTTCGCTCAGCCCTTCTTTCTGCAGTTTTTTTACGCCCTCGATCACTTCCCGGCGTGCGCTTCGCACCCCTACTTTGGAGTTTTCTCCTTCCGCATAGCTTCGCTTTACCAATTCCTTTCTGCGTTCTTCCGTAAGCGGCGGCAAAAACAGGCGGATATTGATACCATCATTCTGCGGATTGATCCCGATATTCGCCGCAATGATTGCCCGCTCAATAGGCTGCAGCATATTTTTTTCCCAGGGTTGAATATTGAGTGTGCGGGCATCCAGCACCGTAATGTTCCCAACCTGGTTAATAGGCATTGCAGATCCGTAATAGTCTACATAAATCCCATCCAGTATCTGCGGGGTCGCTTTTCCGGCCCTGATTTTGGCCAGTTCTGTTTCCAGGTGCGCGATGGCTTTCTTCATACCCTCCTCCGATGATTCAATTAGCTTACTTACTTGTTCCTGCATAAAATCAAAAAATTTTAAGATTGCAAATCTAATGAATTGGAACTGAAACTATGGAGTACAGGGTTGAAATGCAGAAATTACCTATTACTAATGAACGCGGTTCTGAACTTTTTCCTTGGTTTGCAGGTTGATCACTTTAGATTGGGAAGGTGCGCTAAGCCGCTCTTTATTGGCCTGGTTCACCACATATCTCCGGTGGATAACGAGCTTTCTTTTGGGTAGTGTATAGTAAAGGATCGCCAGCGCGATAAAGGAGGTTCCAAACAGGGCCAGGATCAGGGCGGTATTGCCAAAACCACGGCTTAAATAGGTAACAAGGATCAGGGAGATGTTGGCCATCACACAGATCAGCGTTACGGTTGAATGTCCAAGACCGCGGTCCAGCAACAGGTGGTGCACATGATTCCGGTCTGGCGAAAAGGGCGACCGCCCCCGCAGGATCCGGTTTCCGAAAACACGGATGGTATCTACCAGTGGCACAATCAGCACCGAAACGCCTACCGCCACCGCCGATGCAATCGGAAGCGCCGCACCCGGCTGGCTGGCCACATGGATAAACTTCAGCACCAGTATGGAAACCACCATTCCTACCAGCAAGGATCCGGAGTCGCCCAAAAAGATCTTTGCCGGGTGATAATTAAAGATAAGAAAGGCCATTAATGCAGCCGAAAGTGCAAAGGAGAAGGCCGCATAAGGATACATTTTGGCCAGCAGGAAATAGGTTCCGAAAAGCAGGGTGGCCATCAGCCCCAAACTGCCGGACAACCCATCGATACCATCAATTAAATTATAGGCATTGATGATGAGGATGATGGTGAAATAGGTTAATGGAACACCGTACATGGGGTCCAGGGTTTCCATCCCAAAAACGCCATGCATACTTTCAAGACGCACACCCCCCAGGTGGATAATGATAGCCGCTGCAATGATCTGTGCCACAAACTTTTTTGTAGCAGACAATGCAATGATATCATCTTTAAGCCCAATAAAGAAGGTAAGTGTGGCCGCAGCCAGGAAATAACGCATTTCCGGAGCATTGGAAAAATTAATGCACAGGAGCCCCGCAAAAAGAAAACCGACAAAAACACCCACCCCGCCTAAAGAGGCAATTGCATGTGTGTGGAGTTTACGTTCATCCGGTATATCATACAGTTTCTTCTTGTCAGCAATGAGCATTACAACCGGAATTGCGAGAAACGCGACTATAAAAGCTATTATAGCTGTTACCAGAATTTCTAGCATTAAAATAAGGTTTACGACAGCAAAAGTAAGCTTTATAACCAAGATAGCAATTTTTGAGCAGGTTTTAATGATAAAATAAATCCGGCGGAGGGCAGAATTCATTGCTAATGAACAGGAATTATTCAAAAAAAAAATGCACTTTTGCTGTTCTAAAAAACAAACTATGGCAAGTTTACAGGAAATCGCATCACAGGTTAGACGTGATATTGTAAGAATGGTTCACGGTGCAAACAGCGGCCACCCCGGCGGATCTCTTGGATGCGCTGATTTTTTAACAGCCCTGTATTTTAAGGAAATGCAGCATGATCCTGCTTTTCATATGGACGGCATCAATGAGGATCTGTTCTTCCTGTCGAACGGCCATATTTCACCGGTATTTTATTCGGTTTTAGCCCGTTCCGGTTATTTTGATGTAAAGGAACTGGCTACCTTCCGCAAAATAAACAGCCGCCTGCAGGGGCATCCGGCCACGCACGAGCACCTGCCGGGTATCCGCATCGCAAGCGGATCGCTGGGCCAGGGAATGAGCGTTGCCATCGGTGCCGCCCTGAGCAAAAAAATGAACCAGGATACACACCTGGTATATTCACTGCATGGTGACGGGGAACTGAACGAGGGCCAAAACTGGGAAGCCATTATGTTTGCTGCATCACATAAGGTTGACAACCTGATTGCAACAGTAGACTGGAACGGTCAGCAGATCGACGGACCTACGGATAAAGTAATGAACATGGGCAACCTGAGCGAAAAGTTCAAAGCCTTTGACTGGGAAGTAATGGAAATGAACGGTAATGATATGGATGAGGTAGTGGCTACACTGGATAAGGCACGCGCGGCTACCGGTAAGGGAAAACCGATCGCTATTATGATGCATACCATTATGGGTAAGGGCATCGACTTTATGGAAAACGACCATGGCTGGCATGGCATTGCACCCAATGACGAGCAACTGGCCAAGGCGCTGGAACAACTGCCCGAAACACTGGGCGATTATTAAGTTTCAGGTTTCACGTTTAAGGTTCAAAGTTGGGAACCCGGAGCGTTAAGAAGTGCTTACTAAAAAAATAACATAAAGTGGTTACCGTTTAAAAGCTGTAACCTTTTTTTATGGCGCTTACTCTGTGCCTTTAACGGGGGCTTTTTGCTGGTTACATTCCAGGTTTCACGTTCAAGGTTTCAGGCCGGGAGCCGGAAATTTAAAGGAGTACTTACTATTACAGTTTAATAGCGGTACCCATTTTTTATAGTGCTTATTCCGCTTTTAAAGAGAATTCTTTTCTGGAGGCTTTCCGGGCCGGGGTCCATGAGGCTACAAATGCGATTACTGAAACGGTTATGGCCACCAGCAGGAAGTCTCTTAATTTTAATGTTACCGGAAAATAATCGATCAAAAAGGAACCGCCCTGCAAGGGAACCAGGTGAAACTGCTGTTGCAGCACCACCAGTAAAAGTGCCAGCAACATGCCCATGCCACCACCGATGGTCGCCAGCAAAAAACCTTCGCTGAGGAATACTTTCAGGATAAAACCCCGGTTGGCTCCCAGCGCATTCAGCACGCTGATGTCTTTTTGTTTTTCCAGCACTAGCATGGTCAGTGCGCCCACCATATTAAAGGCAGCCACCACCAGGATCAGACTCAATATGGCATAAAACACCCATCGCTCCAGGTTCATAATGGAATAAAGACTCTGGTTTTGCTGGTAGCGGTCCTGTACCTTGTAGTTTTTGCCAAATAGTTGCTGGATAGCCTGCTGAATCTTTGCCGTTGCCGAAGGGTCCGTTACCGCAATTTCAATACCGCTGAATGCATTGGCTTCCAGCCCCATGGCCTGTTTCAGGAAATCGATCTGTGTAAGGGCGTATTTATTATCAAAGTCCTGCTGAATGACAAAGGTTCCGGCGCTTCGTATGGTGTCTGGTGTAATATTGCTGGCAGCGTCAAAAGCTTCCGATTCACTTTTCCGCGGAATATAAATGCTCATGGGCTCCGCCTTGGGGGTAGAGCGGATCCCCAGGGAACCCTCGATGCCACCTCCCACCACCAGGTTGGGGTGTTCCGAGGTACCGATATCAAACCGGCCGTTTACCATATGATGGGTAATACCATTGACCGTCTTGAACCGGTCGTCAACCCCTTTTAAGGAAACAAGGGCCTGGTTATCTCCGTTCCGGAGAATGGCCTTTTCTTCCACTACCAGCGAAAAACTGCGCAGCCCACCAATACCCCGTAATTGCTGCAACTGTTTTTCATCCAGTGTCAGGTATTTCCCGGATGCCGGCGATACCCGTATATCTGGGTAAAAAGACGAATAGAGCGATTTTACCAGACCCTCAAACCCGTTAAACACACTCAACACCAGGATCAATGCTGCCGTGCCGATCATGATCGCCACAATGCAGATCCACGCGATGATGTTGATGACGTTGGTCGACTTCTTTGCCCTGAAATAACGCCAGGCGAATAAAAACTGCAAATTTTATGATTTTAGTGGGTTTGCCAGCTTTCCGTTATCAGCAGCCAGCTCTCAGCCTTTAGCGATTGGCTGACAGCTGAAGTCTGATAGCTGAAAGCTTACTGGTCCTCCGGCTTCTGATTCTGTTTCCGCTCCTCCTCAATTTTCTTAAACAGCGCCTCCATTTTAAATACCTGGTCCAGCGTATCATCTGCATAAAATTTCAACACCGGTATGTTGCGCAGCTGATGGCGAACGGATGCGGCCAGTTCTTTTTTTATTTCATGATGCCGTTCTTCTACTTTTTTCAGTGCCGCCTCCGCATCGGTTACCTGGAAGAAGCTCAGGTAAAAACGTGCTTCCAGCAGATCCGGTGTTACTTTTACGCCCGATATGGAAACCATTCCACCCTCCATCATATTCAGCCCAAGCCGCTGAAAAATGCCATTCATTTCTTCGTTCAGCAGCGCTGCCACCTGTTTTTGCCGTTTACTTTCCTGCATAATCTTCTCTTTCTGTTCCGTGTAAAATTAGTTACTTTACAGGTTTTAGTGCACACAACCTTCCGGAATGAAAAAATATTCAAGGATTTTATACTATCTGCGCCCTTATAAAGGAGGCATTTTGCTCTATTTCCTGTTCACTATTTTATCGATCGTTTTTGCACTTTTTAGCTTTGCACTGCTGCAACCTTTCTTTGATATTATCTTTTATGGAAATAAGCCCTCCACTCCGGCAGGGACCGACCCGGGCCTGTTAACCGATATGAAAGGGTATTTTATGCACCTTGTAGCCGGCGCTGAACTCAGCTCCGTGCAATTGCTGGGCGCTATTTGTGTGGTATTGGTGATTGCCATCTTTCTTAAAAACGGCTTCCTCTATCTTTCCTCCTATGTACTGAACCCGATCAAAAACCAGATCGTGAACCATTTCCGGGCAGATATTTATGATAAGATTCTCCGGCTTCCCGTGGGCTATTTTACGGAACAACGGAAGGGCGACCTTATCAGCAGGGTTACCAATGATGTAACGGAAGTGGAAGGTTCTGTAATCGGTGTGCTGGAAGAATGGATCAAGGATCCGCTCAATATTATTTTTACGCTGATCGCATTGTTCCTGATCAGCCCGTTGCTTACGGGGTCCATTTTACTGTGCATTCCTGTGATCGGCTTCATATTGGGACGTATTTCAAAAGCCCTGAAACGTCCATCCAATGAAGCGGCCATCAAACTGGGCGAATCGCTTTCCATCCTTGATGAAACCCTGAACGGTCTTCGCGTCATCAAGGCTTTTAATGTGGAAGGGCTTTTAAAGGGGCGGTTCGATACAGTGAATGATCAGCTGATGGAAGCCAAAAACCGTATCAGTCGCCGGCGGGATATGGCCTCTCCCATGTCCGAGTTCCTGGGTGTGATGGTCTTTGTAGGCATTCTATGGTTTGGCGGGCGGCTGATCTTATCTAACAGCATTGAACTGCAGGCCCCGGCTTTTTTCGCGTACCTGGCCATGTTCTATAACCTCATCAACCCCGTAAAAACGCTCTCTACTTCATTCAGTAATTTAAACAAGGGATCCGCAGCCATCAAACGGATCGAAGAAGTGCTGAATACCCCGGTTACGGTAGATGATAATTCCAATGGTAAAACACTGGAACATTTTGAGCACGAAATCGAATTCCGAAATGCCTCCTTTGCCTACAACGACCGGGTGATCCTGCAGGATATCAACCTGACGATCAAAAAAGGACAGACCGTTGCCCTGGTGGGTTCTTCCGGGGCCGGAAAATCGACACTGGCCGACCTGATTCCCCGGTTCCATGATGTAACTGCTGGTGAAGTGCTTATTGACGGTATCAATATCCGTGCATACGCCCTGCATTCCGTCCGGAACCTGATGAGCATTGTAACCCAGGAACCTATTTTGTTTAATGATACCATCGCGCATAATATTGCGCTGGGATATACGTCTGCTTCAAAAGACGCGATCGTGCAGGCCGCAAAAATTGCCAATGCCCATGATTTTATCATGCAAAAGGACTTTCAGTATGATACGAATATCGGCGACCGGGGCAGCAAACTCAGTGGTGGTGAGCGCCAGCGCCTGACCATTGCCCGTGCGCTTTTAAAAAATCCGCCCATCCTGATCCTGGATGAGGCCACGTCTTCGCTGGATACGGAAAGCGAACGGCTGGTGCAGGATGCTATCAATAAAATGATGCAAAACCGCACCAGCATCGTAATCGCCCACCGCCTGAGCACCATCCGGAATGCCGACGAGATCATTGTACTTCAAAAAGGACAGATTGTAGAACGGGGCACCCACAGCAGCCTGATTGAACAGAACGGCTTTTATAAAAAGCTGGTGGAAATGCAGGAAGTGAAATGAGAACGGAGCCGTCAGCCGTCAGCGATCAGTTTTCAGCGATCAGTTATCAGTTATCAGTTTTCAGTGTCTGACAGCTGATGGCTCCATCCGGGTTACGCCAACAATCCCAACGTATGCTGAATGCGTTTAATGGTTTCTTCTTTGCCCAGGATCTCAGCAATATCAAATACATGGGGACCGAATTTTCCGCCCACCAGCATGATGCGCAGCGGCAGCATTACCTCGCCGGGTTTTAACTGGTTGGCCGCGGCTATTTCCTTGAAGTTATTTTCCAGCGTTTCTGCTTTCCAGTCGCCGGCCAATTCATAATTGCGGATCACTTCGGTAAAAAACAATTGCTTGGCTTCATTCCATTTAGGTTGAATGGCTGTAATATCAACGCTTTCGGGTGTTTTAAAGAAATAAGCCGTCTGGTCGTAAAAATCCGTCAGCAAGGTAGCCCGGTCTTTTACCAGTTGCACAATCTTCAACAACAGCCGATCATCGGAAACAGAAAGCCCCCTGGCAGCTAAAACATCTTTCACACGCGCAGCCAGTTCTTCCGGTGCCAGTTTTTTGATCCACTCATGGTTGTACCATTTTGCCTTTTCATAATCAAATTTGGCCCCGGAACTATGTACCCGGTCAATCGAAAATTTGCTGATCAGCTCATCCAGTGAAAACAGTTCCTGCTCCGTACCATCATTCCAGCCCAGTACGGCCAGCAGGTTGATGAATGCCTCCGGTAAAAAGCCTTTTTCTTTAAACCCCTCGGTGAGCTCCCCGGTTTTAGGATCCGTCCAGTTCATGGCAAATACCGGGAACCCGTATTTGGCACCATCCCGCTTGCTTAACTTTCCGCTCGGCCCCAGGATCAGCGGGAAGTGGGCCCATTGAGGCATATGCTCCAGTCCAAACAAATATTTCCACAACAGGATGTGTACCGGTGCACTGGGCAGCCACTCCTCCCCGCGAAACGCATGCGATATCTTCATCAGGTAGTCATCCACCACTACGGCCAGGTGATAGGTAGGCATCCCATCCGCTTTCAGCAGCACTTTATCATCCACCAGGGAGGTATTAAAGCTCACTGCTCCGCGGATCATATCGGTAAAACCAATGCTTTCGTTTTCCGGCATTTTTATACGGATCACGTGCCGCGCATTTTCCGCTAACAAGCGGTCTGTTTCTTCTTTTGACAACGTAAGCGAGTTCCGCATTTTGCTGCGCACCTGGTAATCATATTGCGGGGAGGGATTTTGTTCGGTTTTAAAATCCTGCCGCATCTGCTCCAGTTCCTCAGGGGTATCAAAGGCATAATAAGCCTGCCCGTTTTCTACCAGCTGCTCGGCATAGGCGCGGTACAGTTCTTTGCGCTCGCTTTGGCGGTAAGGGCCATAGTCCCCGCCCTGTTTTACACTTTCATCGGGCTCCAAACCGGCCCAGGCCAAACATTGAAAAATATATTCCTCCGCACCCGGTACAAAACGGGTTTGATCGGTATCCTCAATTCTTAAAATAAAATCACCGCCATGCTGGCGTGCAAACAGGTAGTTGTATAAAACCGTCCGTACACCGCCCAGGTGCAATCCACCGGTAGGTGAAGGCGCAAAACGCACTCTTACTTTTTGATCTGTACTCATAGGCTGCAAAGGTAATTCAAGTTCAACGTTCAAAGTTCAACGTTTAAAGCACACATCCTGAAACTTTGAACGTTAAACCTTAAACCTCACGGCTCCAACCCCCAGTCAGTCCCCTTATCTACAGCCGGAACACCTTCGGTGATCCACCGGGGCGGCCTGACACCTTTCAGCAGCCAATCGAAGAACTGCTGTTCGCGTATGGAAATATCCTTCCGGTTTTTACGTTGTACGAGGTTATGTTCTTCGCCGTTGTAATTGAGCATCCACACGGGTTTGCCCAGGCGGCGCATACCGGTAAACAATTCAATACCCTGGTACCAGGGCACGGCCCCATCGTTGTCATTGGCCATAATTACCAGCGGGGTGGTCACCTTCGGAAGGTGAAAAAGCGGCGAATTCTCTATATATAGCTCGGGTTTTTCCCAAAGGGTGGCCCCGATGCGGCTTTGTGTTTTTTCGTACTGGAATTGCCGGTTTACCCCGCCCTTCCAGCGAATGCCCCCATAGGCACTGGTCATATTGGCTACGGGCGCACCGGCCCAGGCGGCGGTAAACATGGGCGTCATGGTAATCAGTTGTGCTACCTGTATGCCGCCCCAGCTTTGCCCCTGAATACCCATATGGGCGGCATCTACCCAGGCATGACGGGTAAGGTCCCGGGCACCGCTAACGATATAGTCGTAGGCACTTTGTGCGGGATGACCAATCGTATAGGAAATATCAGGAGCGAGCACCACGTACCCCCGGCTTACAAAAAAAGAAATGTTTAACCGGCTGGCAGTGGGAGCCGGCGGAATATACTGGTATAAGTTATCAGAAAGTTTCTCATAAAAATAAAGCAGTACCGGGTATTTTTTTGTACTGTCAAAATCTTCGGGCCGGTATAGGATGCCCGTGGCCGGTTTACCGGAAAACGTGGTCCAATGGTATAAAGCAGCGGTTCCCCAGTTGTATTGCGCCTGTTGGGGGTTGATGGCAGAAAGCCGCAATTCCTTTCCGTTATGAAACACATACAGATCGGGCGACTGCGTATAACTTTCTTTTGTATAGGCATATACCGGTGCATTTTTGGCCCTGGAGGTAGAATCATAACCGAAGGGCTGTTCCTGAAAAAGCTGCGGCGTAAATAAGGAACTGTTCAGACGGTTATTTTCCAGTATGGTAAATCCGGCCTTTTTATTTACACTGTTAAACGTACTCAGCAGGTTTTTATTCGCCGGCCGGATATACCGTTCTTCCGGATCGGTTGAAAGATAACGATAGACCACCTGTTTTTGCCGGCCGTCCTTTGTAAGGTTCACCGGAGGCTGCTTACCCATCGGATCTACCATCCAGATATCATAGCGGTCATAAATCAGCACCGAGCGGTCTCCTTCTGTCCAGCCCATCACTCCATAAGGCGACGGATTATCCGGCACATCATTTTCTTCATCATATAAAGGCGTTTTGATCGCCGCGGTGATATTACGCGCAGTGGTTCCGTCAAAAACAAAATAATGTTGCTGCCGGTTATCGTACCATAGCACATATTTTCCGGAAGGGGCTATCCAGGAGCCCCTGATCTCTCCATCCAGGTCCTTTACGGCCGGTACAAACCGGCCATCTTTGATACAGATCCGGTACACGTCCTTGGATGTACGGCCCGTCCATTGGGAGGCTACACGCCGGCCGGTATCGGTAACCGCCATAAAATAATTGCCATCGCTTTCCATAGCTTCGTAAATATAGGGAAGGGCTTTCCCGCTTACCTGTGTCATCCGGCTTTGATCAAAATCATAAACAGCCAGGTAGCTTCGCTCCTGGTCCTTTTTCTGGTTCTCCAGCTGATAGGGCTGCAGATAATCGTCCTTATAATTCCAGATGTCTACACTAACCTTGTCGATATCCACCAGGGTGGTATCTTTGGGCGGACGGACGGGCGCGGCACCAAATAACAAGCGGTTGCCGGATTTACTGAAACTTAATTTCCCATACGCACTTACCGAGCTGCCCCGGGGAAGATTTTTTGTAAGCGTATCCACCAGCACCATTGCACTGTCCATACCCTGGCGGTAATACCATAACTTATAAAATTTTTGCAGCGCTTTTGGGCGTGCATTTCTTTCTGCTACAAAGGCCGCCCGGGTTCCATCGTCGGAAAGCGCCAGGTTCTTAAAATCGTTGCCGCCCCGGAGCAGCGTGTCGGTTCTTTTTGCGGCTAAATGATACAGGATCATCCGGGCCGAGCGGGCAGTATCTTTCAGATCCAGTGTCTGGCAGATCAGTAACTGGCTGCCTTTTTTATTAAATACATAGTCGCTTACATTAGTAAAATAGCGCTGTTCGCCGGTGGCTGTATTAATCAATAACAGGCGGTTATTTTTTCCAAAATCGGTTATACTGTCTTTATCTGCATCTCCTTTGGAAGGTTTGATGGTATTGATGACATACTGCAGGGAGTCGATCACCTGCCGCAGGCTGTCCTTACTTTTATCTGACAGGTAGGATGGCCTTTCTTTGGGCTCATTTTTCAGCAGACCGGCCACCCACTCATTCTGATCTCCGGGGCCCTTATAAGAGATCAGGCCCGGGAATTTCCGGATCCGCTCTTCACCCAATGTTAGTACCGCAAAAGAATCCCGGGGCATATCTGCCGGCTTTTTCTTTTTGATCTTTGCCTGCCGCAGTTCACTGAAGAGCGGTTTGATCCTGAAAATCACTGTACGGCTATCGCCGGTAATCCGGGCATCATACCCTCTTGCAATCACTCTTTTATAAGTCTGGTCCGTGGCCTGTATCACCAGTTCATCATCACCTTCCTGTACATTTATATTGTACACCACCCATTTGCCATTGTTACTCAAAACGGTTTTGCCAATCGATTGCCAGTGGTCATATACCGTATGATCCAACGGTTTTTTCTGAGCAGTTGCGGCAATGCACCCTACCGCAGCAAGGGCCATTAAGATCCATTTCTTCATCCAGTCAATTTTTTGGCTAAAGTATTACTATTTGTTAAAAAAGAGCACCCCTGTTTGACGGGATTATTTTTCCGCAACTTAAGAAAACCGGCCGTGCCTATGGCACTCAACACATCATCTGTGGTTTTTAGCCCGGAATAAATTCCGGGGTTGCCCCTATCCGGGCCTACGGCCTTTGCAGTACAGGGTACTGTGATAAGCTATTTCGCCTCGTACCGGTATATCAGATAAACCCGGCTCATCGCAAAAGCTGTAATGAAAGCAGGAGCGCCCAGGTGCAGCCCGTGAAAAAAGCCCGGATAAATTCCGGCATTGCGTATACATGCCGGTGGCTTCTAACATCATAGAAAGCAAAACCGGCATCAAGGTAATAAGGTCACCCGATGCCGGTTATAATAAGATACCTGGTCCCGTTGCTATGGCCGGGATATTGTTAGCTCCGGCACAGCGATAATTTTTACCGGCCCCAATAAACCGGAAATCCGCAGCAGTTTTTCGGAATCCTCCTTTTCAAATTTCACTACGTTGGTGCGGGTCTTCCGTTCCGCTTCGGGCAGTTTACTGTCGCCGATCAGCCGGTTGGCCCAAAGATTGACAACAGCGATGCGGATCTCATTGTTGCCTGCTTTAACCAGCCCGGTAATATCGGCCCGGTACGGGAAACACCAGGTAGCTTCCAGCGATTTCCCGTTTACAGTAATGGTAGCAAGGTCCTGCACATTGCCGAGATCGATAAAGATCCGGTTGTTTTTGAGCGCATCTGCCGGCAACACCGCTGCTGTAGTATAGGTAGCCCTGCCTGAATAAAATTTCGCATTTGGGTCTTCCAACTCCGTCCAGGATTTCAAAGTATCCAGCTTCAACGGGCTTGCAGGGCCCCATGCAGGATCAAACTGCAGCTTCCAGGGCTTGTTAAGCGGGTACTCCGTACTGCTTTTCCGGGGTTGCAGGGTGGTGGTTTTTCCGTTGGACCAGGTAAAGGTATAAGCCCCCTCTTCATAAACGGTAGCCATCACCTGCTGTTTGCTCCGGCTGATCTGTACCGGCACCTGTGCCTTCGCTCTGCTGGTATTGCCTGGAAAAATGGCCTGCCCGTTCTGCGTAACGGTTGTAATATGCACCTCCGGAACATCCGGTTTTTTAAATACAATAAATTTTGATCCTCCAGGCTCAAAATGCAGCGGAATTACGATGTGGTCCTTTTCCTGCCGGTAAACCACAATATCCGTTACCTCGCCGGTGCGGGGATCCCATAGCTGCGGTATCTTTCCGGTAACACGAAAGCGGGCTTCGATCTGTTCATACCGGTCCGGTACCACCGGAAGGTACCGGTATTCAAAATCATTGAACTGCCGGTGCTCGAACCGGTTCGATAAAAAATAAATATCGGCATGCTCTAAACGGCGGTGAATATAATCGAAGGAAGCCTGCGGTTCCGCGGCTGTAAAACTGAAGTCCGGAGTTATATTCATCGATGCCAGCACCTCATTGATATCCCTTCCCCATATAACGCGTCCCTTACCATACCGGTGCTCCGTTACAGATGCACCATCTATATTCCCCCATAAACGGCTGGCGATACGCTCCAGCTCCTGATCGCTTTGCGGATATTGGGTTAAACCCGTGGCGGTCTTCGGGCGGGGCGCATATACGGTGATGCCTTCTTTTACAAGCTGTGCTACTTTTTTTAATACATCCAGGCTGATGGAACGCTCCGGTGGCAATACCAGCAGCCGGTACTGCATCCCGTCGGGCAATTGCAGGTTGCCATCCTTTGCCGAAAGCCGCTTCAATACTACATCACGGGAGCATTTATCCCAATCGTATCCAAAGCGCAGCTGCGGAAACTCCTCTTTTAAAAAAACAAAATTGGGCACATCATCTCCGTAATAGTACAATACGTCTGCCACAAACACACCTTGCTGCAACAGGTAGCTGGCACGGTTTAAATACGTAACAAAAGCACCGGCCTCCTGCCACCAGGTTACATTGGGATTCATATGCGTGCCGGCAAAATATTCATTCCCCGGCAAACCATACTCCTGCGGTGAAGAGGTGAAGGTATGCCATACAATGCGGTTGACGCCGGAACAAAAGATGCGGTCGATATTGCTTTTCAGATCTTTCGGCGACCGCTCCCATTGCGGCCCGATACTGGTGGGCCCTTCGGCACCCACAAAGCGTTTTCCATTGGTATGGGCTACGCTGGCACTTTGTTTTACGATCAGCCTTGCTGCGTCGGAAACCCGGTGGGTATTGGACATGGCCCAAAATTCACCCTGTGGAAAATCATTGATCCCCATTACCTGCAGGGCATCGATCGGGGCGGAATGCGGACCGCCGGATTCCGGGTGCATGCCCATACCGTTCTCATGCGCCGTGTTGTAAAATAAACGGTAGTGATTGTCAAGGATGCAATCGCCCACGGTTTTCCGGAAGTCGTATAAAAACCGGTTGGTCTGCTCCTGGCTTTCCACCAGGTACCCCGCCAGTACCGGCATAAACCGGCGGATATCATATCCCCTCCGGCTACGGAACTCGCTGGGAAAATCCTGTGTCCAGTTGATTACTCCCATCTCCCAGCTATCGGTTTGCAGGTAGCGCACACTGTTTCCTGCCGACTTTGCTGTTTGGATCAATGGTGTAATCACCGACCGGTTAAACAAATTGAAGGCTGCCGGGCTCATATGATCCAGCGATAAGCCGTTCCAGCCGTCGCTGGTTGTAGAGGTTACCACACCGGTATTCGTCCAGCCATAACGGATGATGATCCATTCGCCCGGAGGTGCCTCCCAGTTTAGCCGCTTCCCGTCAAAACGGCCGGTCAGATCAATAATGGCCTGTTGCTGCAAGGGTGTTGTTCCGGAAACCGTATCAAAGCCCGACCGGAATTTATACAACGGGTAAATACCGGCCCCACCCATCGAGCGGTTAAATGTTTTTAATGACCAGTCGGAGATGGCCGCATCTTTTAACAACACATTGCCCCGGGGTTTTCGGATGGCCTGCACCAGCACATCCCGGTACATTAATTTTTGGGGCGGCTGTGGCAGCACCAGGGAAAGCTTTCTGCCCCCGCTGATGACGGTGTCTGCAGTAACCAACTTTTTGAGGGCATACTCCGGCGTCACAAAAGGCCCGCCGGGATTCCAGCCGCTTTGAATGTTCACGCTCAGTTCAATCCCCAGCCGGTCTGCTTCTTTTACGGCATGCTTATACAATTCCATCCATTGCGGACTCATAAAAACAGGACCGGCCGCGGTTTTCCGCGCTTCATTATAGCTGGAGCTGCCGGCGTCTACCAGCGAAGCCCCGCCGTATCCTTTTTTCTTCATTTCCTCCAGGTCTCTGGTAATGGATGCCCTGGTGGCCATACTATTAAGCCACCACCAGTAACAACGCAATTTTGATTCAGGCGGAGGTGTCGCAAACCCCTTCCTGATCTGCTCAACCGGAACATTTTTGCTGGTGTGTAAATCATAACCACCGGGCTGCCCGTTCAGGAACTGCGCGCCGGCAATCAAACAAATACTTAGTAAAACAACGCTGCGTATCATTTGCTAAAGATATTTTATAGAATGGTACTGTTCCCAGTTTATTTATTCAGCCAATCGGGGTTCTGTGCAATTACGGCATCCTTATTGGTTTCAATCACCTTTTGCGGTATCGGCCAAAGATTAAAATTAAAGGTCAATGTAGCCTGCGCTTCCGGCCAGTAGGCATATTTCTTTATCCGGTCTACAGCAATCGTCTTGCCCATTCTCAATAAGGTGTTCCACCGGCACTCTTCATAGATCAGTTCCCGCGCCCGTTCGTCCAGTATTAAATTGAAGTTGTCGTCCATATCTGCCGCCGTAACTTTATAGCTGCACTGCGCCCGGTTCCGCAGCAGGTTAATATCGCCGGCCGCACCGGCTTTATCCCCGGCCCGTTGTTTGGCCTCGGCCCGCAGCAGGATGGTTTCCGGTAGCCGGATAATGTACTCATCACGAAACAGGTTGCTCAGATTCTCGCCATCGGCAATGCCCGTATATTTATCGGTAGCAATTTTGCAGGAAATGGGATAGCAAAGGCTCCGGTTATTGATATTGGTGGTATTATCGGTACTGCCGTTGTATAACACTGTCCAGGGAACATCTTTCCTGTAAAAGGAGGATGCAACCACATTACTTTTAAACCGGCGGCGGAACGCCGCATCGCTGTTGCGCATGTCATCGCTCCATTTGGAACCGAATATTTCTTCCCTTGTATAAAATGTAGGCATCATTTGCGAAATGCCTCGGCCGCCAACATCTTCGTTGGTTCCGGTTAAATTACCGGAAGACCCATCCCTGAACACGGGCCCGTAGGTACGGGAATACGGGAGTTTCGATTCTCCGTCTGCCGTACGGTAAGCCGCATAATCGACCTGGGCAGCCCAGATGCACTCTTTATTGCCATCCTGGTAATTAACATTGCCTTCCTGGAATAAGTCCCAGAAAACATTGGTTGCCTGCTGAATGGTGTCTACAATATTTGCCGCACCGGAAACGCCGCCTTTGTACACCGGAATGCTGATGGTTGCCTCGCCTGCCCGTTTACCAAACCTGCTTTGCATAAGCGTATACACGCCTCCGTCTATAACATCATTACCATACTGGATGGATTTGTCGTAGGCCGTTTTGGCTTCTGCCGTCTTTGATGTGGCGTCCAGTTCAATGCCCTTTGCCAGGTAAAGCTCACAGAGGTTGTGCTGGGCAGCGCCTTTTACCAGGCGTCCACCCGCCACGGTTGTAACGGGCAGGTCATTTAATATGGCTTCCATTTCCGTGATGGCAAAATCGTAGGTTTCAATCCGGGTGGATCGGGTAAAATCGTATTTGGGTATGGTTGAAATCTCCGTAACGATTGGCACCCCACCAAATGTTTCGCCCAGGTTCCGGTATGCAAATGCTCTGAAAAAGCGCGCTTGTGCCAGGGCATATTTTTTTTCATCCTCGGTACCCCACTTCACCTGTGGCAGATTTGCTCCATAAATGGCCAGATTGGCTTTGCTGATCAGGTCGTACCAAAAACTATATATATTATAAAAATTGGCATTGTCCGGGTTGATGTTGGCGTAGTTGTTAAAGGTACCGCCTCTGCGGATGCTCGGCACATCAAACTCGTCTGTTCCGTTGCCTTTAAAAATGAACATCCAGGCCTGTTCATTGGGATTGGTCCAGGCCTCCCGGATATTTGAGTAAATGCCAATGAGCACCTGGTCTACCTGCGCTGAAGTTGAAAAAGCATTATCTACCGTATAGAAGGTTTCCGGCTTTTCCCGGAGAAAATCCTTATCCGATTTACAGGCATGCCATAAAAAACAAATCATTAATCCTGTTAAAATATGTATGAACCGTTTCATGGTAATCAGTTTAAATGAATTTAAAATCTTGCAGAGAAGCCAAAAGAATAGGTTGCAGGCACCGGAATGACATTATCCCTTACAGTGTTCCCCAATTCCGGATCACCTCCATCCCAGCGGGTGAAGGTTGCCATATTTTTTCCTGAGAGGAATAACCGTAAATTAGACAAATGCAGGCGTTGCATCCAGGGCTGGCGGAAGGTGTATGAAAGTACTACATCCTGCAGCCGGACAAAACTTCTTGACTGTAGTCCCAAAAATCTTGAATCGGCAGAGTAGGTGGCTGATGGATAAACGTTGCTGGCATTTTCCGTTGTCCAGTAAGGAACATAGATGGAGTTATCATTAAACCGGTTCGACCTTGACAGGTAAGCGCCCGTATTGCTGTTGAGATAAAAGCCGTTTCCTCCGAAGATACCGGTAACCAGGGCGTATAATTCGAAGTTCCTGTAGGATACCGTATTGCTCATGCTCATCCTGAAATTTTCCTTGGTGTAGCCCAGTATTTTGCGGTCGTTCACCGATATCCCGGGAACACCGTCGATATCATTGTACCGGGGATCGCCGGCAGCAGCACCGTTCAGTGCGATATAATCTTTATCGGTAGTTTGAACGATCCCGATTTGCTCGTATCCATAAATAGCCCCAAGCGATTTTCCGATAAACAGGCCATTGGCGATATCGTCATCTTCCTTTCCGTCTCCGTTCCGGTCGGTACCATAAAGACGTATCAACTTATTCCGGTTGACCCAGTAGTTTAAGGTTGTAGACCAGTTAAAGTCGCTTCGTTGGATATTTACAGTTGTTACTGAAAGTTCCAGTCCTTTATTGGCCACTTCGCCCATGGAGGCATTAATGGATTTAAACCCGGTCATGATAGGAATTTCACGAACAAATAACTGATCCGTCGTTTTCGAGGTATACAGGTTCAGATCGAAAAGGATCCGCCTTTGCAGCAGGGCCGCTTCAACACCCAGGTTCCAGGCAGCGGTGGTTTCCCAGCCCAGGTCATTATTACCCAATGTTGACTGCGCCAGTCCATACAGAATATTGCTTCCCGTGTTGGAAAATTCGTACCGGTAGCCGCCGGAAAGACCATTAACCACCTTGGCCAATGTTCCATAAGGGCTGATGCCCTGGTTTCCGTTCTGCCCCCAGGAAAGTTTTAATTTCAGGTCATTGATCAGCGACACATTTTTCATAAACTCCTCTCCCGAAATACGCCACGCAAGGCCTGCCGCGCCAAAATCACCCCATTTTGTATTTGACCCGAAAACCGATGCGCCATCTCTCCTGAAGGAAGCATTGAGCATATACTTATTGGCAAATTCATAGTTCAGGCGCGCGAGATAGCCGATATTCGCCCGTTGCGTTACGTTCAGCGCGTTTTGCTGCACCGTTGCTTTGGATAAGCCCCAGATGCCTAACAAAGAGTTGCCATTTGCTGCGAAATCGGAACCAATGATATTGGCGCTTTCATTCCTTGTAAAGTCCCTGGTGGCTACCGCCGTCAGGTCAATTGAATGCCGGCCAAACCGGTTTTTATAATTCAGGATATTATCAATAACATAGTTAAAATCAGTTGTATGCTGCAGGTTGCCGTTGGCTTTAGAAAGCAGTGCGTTTACGGCCGTGGTGCTGTATCGTTGTATGCCTTCACCCTCGGCTATATAATAATTTTCATAATAAAAAGCGCCGGATTCATTTTTATCCAGGTTTGCAGCATAGTTTAACCGGTAGCTTAACCCTTTTACCCAGGGTATGGAAACCACGGCATAGGTATTTAACCGGAAATTATGCCGCCGGTCCCGGTTATCGGCGGTACCATCCTGCACGCCCCATAACGGGTTTACGGCCGACTGGGTATACGGATATTTTTCCAGGTGCCCCTGGTCATCCCGGTACATAACGCCGTAAGGCGACATCTGTTCGGCAGCGAGCACATTTGCCGGTATACCCGAGTAATCCAATACGTTGTAAGCCCCGTCCAAACCCAGTTCCAGCCAGCTGGTAACCCTGGCATTTACCTTACTTAAAACCGAAATGCGGTCGTAGCGGTCGCCTGTAACGATGCCTTTATTATTGTTATAGGAAGCAGACAGGTAATAATTTACATTTTCCGAGGCACCTGATAAAGCCGTCTGGTAGTTTTCAAAGGTACCGGTACGCGTAATGGCATCCAGCCAGTTGGTTTCCCTGCCGTTATTGTAATTATCCAATTCCCCGGTCTTCATCCAGTTCGTAGAACCCGTTGTATAATTGTTACGGGCATTTACCGACTGAATCCATTGCGCACCCGTCATCATTACCGGCCTGTTTTGCCAGAATTGTGCTCCATAAGAGGCATTCAGGTTAATAGAAGGTTTGCCCCTTTTTCCTTTTTTAGTGGTAATGGCAATTACCCCGTTCGCAGACCGCGATCCATATACGGAAGCCGAAACCGCATCCTTCAGCACATCCACGGAAGCAATGTCATTGGGGTTAATATCATTCAGGCTGCCCAGGAAAATAACCCCGTCCAGCACGATCAACGGGTTATTATCTCCATTAATCGAGTTTTGCCCTCTTATCAACATCGACGGCTGACTTCCTGCAGCATTTGCCACGCCGATGTTTAAGCCCGAAACATTTCCTTTCAATACATCCAGGGGACTTGAATTGGGCAGCATGCCCACCGGCCCGTCTTCTACTTTTACGGAGGTTACAGCACCTGTAAAATCTTTACGTTTTGCCGTGCCGTAACCGATTACCACCACCTCATCCAACTGTGCCGTTTCCGCAGACAAGGTTATGGTTACGGCCGCCTGGTTGCCCACCGGTACTTCCTGCGTTTTGAACCCGATATTTGAGATGGTCAATACATCATTCCGGCCGCTTACACCAACGGTGAATGCACCTTTTGAGTCGGTAGCGGTTCCTTTCCCCGTATTCCGGACCGTAACAGTGGCTCCGGCAACAGGGTTGCCGGCATCGGACTGTACCACCCCCGAAAGCATCCTCAACGCCGTTGCCGGCGCTACATCCCGCTCTTTTCCCTTTTCGGGAACCGGTTGTTTTTCGGGCGAAATTTCACCGAGCCGCTCTTTTGGAACAATGGTATAATAATTCTTTTTTACATACAGAAACACCAGGTTATTGGGATATAATATGCCCTTCAATACTTCCTCTACCGGTTTTGATCTTACCTGATCCAGGGCATAAGTAGTGGTTTTACCTTTTAACAGGTCCGGATCATACACGAACTGTGTACCGTATATTTTTTTTACCTGGGTTAAAGCTTCCTCAATGGAAACCCTTTTGTTCCCGGCCTGTGCCATTACAGCCGGGCAGTAGTACATACACCCCAGCAGGCACAGGGACGCAATCAGCAACAAGCGTTTTTTTAACATATGGACATTTATTATAAGTGAAAAACTATTTGAAGTTTACTCTTATGCGATCACCCTCGTTAGTGAATGATATATTTAAAGCAGTTGACATCACGAAAAGTGCGTCATCCAGTGAATCGATTAATATAGGGCCATTCAGTTTTTTCCGGGCCAGTTCCGGGTCTTCCAGTATGAATGTTTTACCGTACGTATCTTCCAGGTATTTAAAAATTTCCGACAGCGTGGGATCGGAAAGGACCAGCTTTTTTTCCTTCCAGGAAGAGGCATTCAATGCATGTTCGATATTTGAAGTGCGATGGATGACACTGACCGAATCTACCAGCAATATATCGCCGGGCTTCATCAGTATCGGTTGCGTTCCGGTTTTTGAAAGGAGCACCCGGATGGCACCTTTTTGCAACGAGATCTCTGTACGCCCTCTTCTTTCACGGATATCAAACGCGGTGCCCAATACTTCCACCGTTGTGTTTATGGTATGAACAATAAACCGTTCGTAATTTTCGATATTATGATCGCTGTCCAGATGCCTTACATCAAAAAAAGCCTCCCCGTTTAACCATAATTCCCTTGGCGCATTTTTGTTCCATTTTTTTTCATACTTAATGGTAGAGTTGGCATTCAACACCACTACAGAACTGTCCGGCAAAACCAGGCGGGAAATTTTTCCATAGCCGGTGTTTACCGTATACGGCCCCGGTGTTTTTAGCCGCCAGAAAATCAATGAACTGATCAGCAGCAATGGAACCAGCACTGCCGCTGCTTTCCAGCGCCGGGCAGCCACCCAAAAGCCGCGCGGGCGGGCCGGCTTTTGTTCGAATTCCTCAATAGCGGCCAATGCCCGGTTCAACGAAGCGGTTACTTTTAGCGGATCCGGACTGCTGGTCTTAAAACCAATATTCAGCAAGATCTCCCGCGCTAATCCCACCTCCTGTTGTTTATCCGGGTTGGCCTGCAGCCATTGCTCCCAGAAAGCATTCTTTTCTTCGTCGGGCAGGTGTATCCAATCCTGAAAATATGCATCACATAAAAAATCTCCGAGCACATATTGCCTGTATTTGTCTGCTTTTTTCATCCCTCAGCTATATAATGAGTAACAACCACAAAAAATTACCCCATCGGTTAGTGAAAATTTTCCTTCAGTAAGAAAAAAATGTAAACGAGGGGAACAGCAACCTTGTCCCGCAAGGATAGCAGGCTTCTTGCCATAAGTTTATAGGTTGCCTTTACAGAAATACCCAGGATTGTTGCCGTTTCTTCATAGGAGAAGCCTTCATAAAAACGCAGGAACAGTGCCTCCCGCTGCCTGGACGAAAGTGTATGAATGGCTGCAGCCAGTTTTTCCCGGAGTGCCTGATCCGTTTCCTGCCGGATCATCATCACATCTGCCGCAAATTCAGGATCGAATGTTGCACCGTCGATGGTTTTGGTTTTTGCAAGCGCCGCAACCCGCTTGCCCAATGCTCTTCTGAAAAGCACATAGTAATATCCGTCGGGGTTTTTTATCATCCGCAGGCCCTCGCGGTTTACCCATAATGTCATCAGGATCTCCTGGATCACGTCTTCTACCAGTCCGCTGTCCTCCACTAATTTTACTCCATAGTTATAAAACCGTTCATACAGCGTCCTGTACGCGTTAGAATAAGCGTCCTTGTCCCCAACTTCGATACCTGTCCAGGAAATTTCCACCCCTTTAAATATTAACTCTGACCATGAGCGATGAAAATTATGGAAAATTCCCTTCACAATCCGGGTGGCCATCCATAATCATCGTTTAACAGCAATCATTTATCCGGAGCACAGCAACCCGAAATGCCCGGCAATGCTATAACCGCATTGTTGCTTTCAAAAATAGATGATAATAAGGGTTGAACCATCCTGCGGTGTCATGCAGGCCGGATAGCGGTCCGCATAAGCGCAAACCTGCAATCCGGAAACATAACCGGGTGGTTTTTCAATACAGAGCGGTCCGAAACAGCAGCTCCTGTTCCGGTTTTACTCCGGTTTCCGGCCGGCGTATTGCGCATGAAAAGTACTTAGGCGCCTGCTTTACCAATGGTTTTAATGACTGTTGTAAAACTGGCAAACCTTATTCATAAGGCAGATTTCGCATTTGGGATTGGTAGGCCGGCAGATCTCTCTTCCCAAAAAAGAAATGGCCATACCGGCGTCCCAGTCCTTTTGCGGCAGTGCATCCATGATCTGCTTTTCAATTTTCTTTGGGTCCGATCCGGTGGCTATACCAAGACGGGGCGCAACCCGTACCACATGCAGATCTACGATCACCCCTTCCGGCGGTTTGCCACTTTCCCGAAGGATGACGTTGGCCGATTTCCTGCCAATGCCTTTTAATTCCGTAAGCGCCTCCAGGTTCAATGGAATCGCAGCGTCCTTTTTTAAGGTTTGTGCAATTTCTGAAAGCCATTTGGCTTTGTTTCCAAAATTGCGCACATCGCTGATCTGCCCCGCAATGGCGGCTTCCGTAGCTTTTGAAAGTGCGGTCATGGTAGGAAAGGATTGAAAAAAAGCCGGTGCGATCTGGTTGATATGCCGGTCTGAATCCTGTGCAGAAAGCACCACCATTACCAATAACTGGTAGGTGTTTTTATAGTCGAGCGGATGTTTGGTGGCTTTGTATTTTTTTAAAAGCGGTTGGATGGCCTGTGGCCAGTTAACAGAAACGCTCATAAAATAGAATTTGTATTGAAATTACGACTTTTTGAACATTGAGGCATCCGGATTCCGGATTTGAGATTTAAGTTAGTTCCGTAAATAAAAAACCGAATCCTGCCTCAAACCCAAACCATCTGGCCTGCATTCGCCGGGGAACATTGCAACCCACAGGTGATTACCAGGGGCTGAAAGCAGGCGGCCCCTACGGCTGTTGCTGCTTCCTGGTTTCCAACGTTACCTGCATAACACCCCGCTCCTGTTTATACGCCTCCCAGTTAAAGTTCAGTAAAAAACGGGTGGCGGCTTCTGCTCCCCGCTCAAACAATACCAGCTTCTCCTTATCGGTGATAAAAAAATTGAGCCAGTTAAAATCCGGCAATAAAATGCGACCGATACCACGGGAGTAGACTTTATTCTTGAGCTGAAAATCCTTGTCGTAATAATTCCGTACCGTATTAAAGATCCTGAAAAAATAGCCGCTTAAGGTCCAGGTGGCGGTATTTTTGCCGGTATCACCCGGACTGCTGTCATCCAGGTCAATTCCAAATACCGGCAGCCGCGGTACTACAACTGCGGGATTGTAAAAGATATTAATGGGAAAATTGGACAAAATACCGCCGTCTACAAAACGGGCTTCCCCAGGTGGTTCTTTTTCACCAAATGTATCCATCCATGCTTTTTTAACGTCCTCATTGGTACGGGGTATCCCGTAAATAAAATAGGACTCAAAAAACAGCGGAATAGCCATGGAGGCCCGCACCAACCCGGCGGGATGCAATTCATGCAACCGGTCCGGAGGCCGGAACAGGTTACACATTTTCGGGAACTCGATCTTATTTTCTGTAATCAGTTCCGATGCAATCACCGTTACATCCGGTGCCAGTCCTGTTAAGCCATCGGGATGTTCCTGCCGCAAATGAAGCCCCTCCACCTGCTGCCCTGCCTTAAGACAGAAGTCTTCCAGGTTTGTAACATCATTTTCTTTCATCAGCTGTTTCAGCCAATCGTAAAAAAAATTACCCGGGTTGATCCCGTAACCACTGGAGCGCAACCGTTTTAACAGCCGGCTGATATACCAGGCCAGCACGCCCAGCAACAGGGTTATAATCAGTAGTACCACTACCATCGTTTGTGTAAATTGCCGCATGGGCGCATTGTGCGGCAACAACCACAGGCATACAAACGTAACGGCCAGTAACAGGGAGTAAAAGATGCCCAGCCCGTTTGCCCACCTTTTTATTTTTACTAAAAAGCTGCTTTTGGTAATAAAGTTTCTAATCAGCCAGCGGGCTGCCGGATGGCCGTCTACAAGATCAAAAAAATCCAGTGCCGTGATCGCTTCCAGGATCTTTGCCGATTTCGCCTCCTCCTTCCTGCCGGTAATGGCCAGTAACGCGGTATTGATTGCACCCGCGCTGGTTCCGGCAAGCCGCATGAAGCGGATGCCCATCTGCTCCAGTATATAGGTATATCCTACCAGGGCCACCCCCAACACACCGCCTCCTTTTTGAACAAGGTTTACATACTGGTGTCCGTCTTTATCCAGTGTATCCGAAATCACCAGGCGCTCACCGTTGGCGCCAAAGGCGGCCTTCAGTGTTGCCAGCTGCTCCTGTACGTTGGGACTTTGCAGGAAATCAGTTACCGTTAATTTTTTAGAGGCGGGCATCTTCGGAGTTTTAAGATTGAACAGGCCTTTATAAAGAAGACCGGCCAGCTACCGGGTTTCTTGCTGCATGCTAAAGGTACCTGATCTGCCGCATTTATAATAGCAAATCGCTATTTTCGGGTAACGCCCGCTTTTTCCGGGATCCGGTGTTCCGGAACGTTTTGCGGTATCGTTTTATCAAAACAGCATCTCATGGATCTTTCTACCCGCCTGGCCGCCATTGTAAATGCCCTGCCCCTTTGGAGTGGCATCCGTGTATTGGAAATCGGATGCGGACCCGGCGCTGCGGCCCGGGCCATTGCAAAACGCATCGGCAACGGTTATGTACTGGGAATAGACCGGTCGGCCAGGGCCATTCAGCAAGCTGTGAAAGGCGCCCCGGACGAAATAGCAGCCGGGCTTCTCGGCTTTCAGCAAAGCACTATTGAAGACTTCCAATTACCGGCCGGCGTTCCGCCATTTGATCTTGCATTTGCAGTGCGCGTAGGGGCCCTGGACGGCCGGCACCCGCAACTGGAGCCGCTGGCATTGGCAAGCATTGCAAAAGCACTAACAAAAAAAGGACGCTTGTTTATTGATGGAGGCGATCCCCTGAAAGAATGGCCCTCCGTGCCTTGCGGTTACCCTGAGCGCTGAATGTATTTGGGCTGGTTACCATGCAAAAGGCGGCTGTTGCAACATGCACAGCCGCCTTTTTATTTAAGGAGAAAATTTATTAAAAATAGTTTTCGATCTCTTCGATCAGCTCCTGTTTGGTAATGGGTACACCCATGATCTTATGATAGCCTTTTGCATCGATCAGGTATTGATCGCGGATGATCTTGATCAGCTGACCGTTGTTGATCTCGGGGATCAGTACGGTTTTGAAACGCCGCAGCAGCTCGCCCAGGTTTTTGGGAAAGGGTCTTAAATGCCGGAGGTGTGCATGACTCACCGATTTACCCTGCGCCTGTAATTCCAGCACGGCCGATTTGATGACGCCATAGGTAGATCCCCATCCCAGCACCAGCACATCGCCGTCCGGCCTGCCGGTATCTATTTTCTGCTCGGGAATAAAGTCAGCGATCTTGTCTACCTTTTCCTGGCGGATCTTTACCATTTGCTGGTGATTGGCCGGATCATAGCTGATATTGCCGGTAATATTCTGTTTTTCGATTCCGCCGATGCGATGTTCCAGCCCCTTTGCACCGGGCACTACCCATGGGCGTACCAAGTTTTCATCCCGGATATACGGCTGGAATTTATCTTCATGATGCCCCAGTTCTGTTTTAAATTTTACATGAATGGGATGCAGAGACGCTTCTGTTGGAAACTTCCAGGGCTCCGCACCGTTGGCAATATATCCGTCGCTTAAAAGGATCACAGGCACCATATGCTGCACGCTGATCTTCACCGCTTCATACACCGCGTCAAAACAATCGGCCGGAGAAGCCGCAGCAATCACCGGCATCGGGCATTCCCCGTTACGCCCATAATAGGCCTGCAGGAGGTCCGACTGTTCGGTTTTTGTAGGTAGCCCTGTAGAAGGTCCGCCACGCTGCACGTCGATAATCACCAGTGGGATCTCCAGCATCACGGCCAGTCCCATGGCTTCTGTTTTTAAGGCCATTCCCGGTCCGGATGTGGTGGTCACCCCCAGCGATCCGCCGTACGAAGCACCGATAGCGGCGCTGATTGCGGCAATTTCGTCCTCCGCCTGGTAGGTGCGGATGCCAAAATTCTTATGCCGGCTTAATTCATGCAAGATATCCGAAGCGGGTGTAATGGGATAGGTTCCCAGGAACATGGGCAGTCCGCTTTTTTGCGAGGCGGCCACCAGGCCGAGGGCCAGCGCCTGGTTTCCCATAATGGAGCGGTAGGTCCCCGGTTCCATGCGTGCTTTTTCTACTTTGTAGGTAGTGGTAAACGCTTCCGTGGTTTCTCCGTAGTTATACCCGGCCTGTAATACTTTAATGTTGCTGTCCAGGATCTCCGGGCGTTTTTCAAACTTTTCCTTCAAAAAATTAACCGAGCTTTCCATATCCCGGTCGTACATCCAGTATAAAAAGCCCAGCACAAACATATTTTTGGCCCGGTCTTTTTCCTTGGTACCCATGGTAAAATCCTTCAGCGCCTCCCGGGTCATTTTGGTTACATCCATCTTAATGACCTCATAGTTCTGCAGACTGTCATCTGCAATGGGGTTCTCGCCATCCGGATAATTGGCCAGCCGCAGGTTTTTTGAATCAAACCCATCGGTATTTACAATGATCTTTCCGCCCTTTTTCAGTGTGGCCAGATTGGCTTTTAATGCTGCCGCATTCATCGCCACCAGTACATCATAGTTATCACCGGGTGTATAAATACTATCCGACGAAAACCGGAGCTGATAGCCGCTTACGCCGGGAAGGGTTCCTAACGGAGCCCGTATTTCTGCGGGAAAATCGGGAAATGTAGAAAGATCATTCCCTAATAAAGCCGTATTATTGGTAAACTGCGTTCCGGTTAATTGCATACCATCGCCACTGTCTCCTGCAAACTTGATGACTACATCCTGTAGCACCTCCTGATTTCGAACCATATCAAAAATAATTGGGATGCAAAGGTACAACAGTTATCGGGAGCTTCTACCACGAATTTGTAAAATGACGGGCGAGGCCATCAGACATCAGCTTTGAGTGCCGGCCGCGAATAGCGGTCTCCAACGCTATGAGCTGAAAACTAAAGACTGAAGACTGAAAACTGAAGACTGATAACTGAGGGCTAAAGGCCGACAGCCGTATTCCTACCGTACCGCAATCATGCTGATCTCTACATTTACAAATTTGGGAAGCGCTGCTACCTGAACGGTTTCACGGGCGGGGAAATCGGCCGTAAAATATTGACCATAAACGCTGTTGATTTCTGCAAAGCGATGCATATCCGTAATAAAAATGGTCGATTTGATCACATGGGAAAAATCCAGTTCTGCCGCCTCCAGGATCGCCTGCAGGTTGCGCATGCACTGGTGTGTTTCTTCCTCAAGACTGCCATTATTCAGCTCCCCTGTTTGAGGATCAATACATACCTGGCCCGAAATATATAAGGTATCACCTGCCAGTACGGCCTGGTTATAAGGGCCAATAGGAGCAGGAGCTTTGTCTGTAGTGATAATTTTCTTTTCCATTTGAACATATTTGAAAACGAATATAGTTTGAATGAATTGCATGCACAAAAAGCTGTTTGTGTTATTTTTGTGAAATGGCATTGTTTTTAAATATTGACACAGCGGTAGACTATGCATCCCTTTGTATATCGGACAATGAAAAAATAATCGCCTATTCGGAAAACGCCGCTACCACCGCCCATGCATCCTGGATCGGTACTGCCATCCGGGAACTTTTTGCATTAAACGGATTATCAATGAATCACTTAGATGCTGTTGCCGTAAGCAATGGCCCGGGTTCTTACACCGGGTTACGCATCGGTTTGGCTACAGCAAAAGGTTTGTGTTTTGCCCTTCATAAACCGCTTATTTGCCTGAGCACGCTGGAAATTATGGCCAACTCTGTGAAAGATGTGCCGGAAGACGCGCTCATTTGCCCGGCCATCGACGCGCGGAGAATGGAGATTTATGCCGCCGTATACAAAAAAGATTTAACAATCGTGCGTGCCCCCGAAGCGTTGATTGTGTATGAACACAGTTTCGGGGACCTGCTTGCAAACCATCGCATACTGTTTACCGGGAATGCGGTGAGCAAATTGCAGGCCACTATAACACATTCAAACGCAGTCTTTAGCAATACCCGCTACAGTGCAGCAGATATGCCATTTTTAACGATTAAGCACTACCGGGCAAATCAGTTTGCCGATCTTTCATACGTTGAGCCTTTTTATTTAAAAGCAGTACATTTTAACAAAAGTTAAATTAAGGAAATTTATATACGATTTTAATACCAGCAAATATCAAATAATTTAAATGGATATATAACTTTGTTGGCCATCAAATAAACTCTATTTATACAGAACAATGAGCAATTACCAGATTTCTTTTACGTTAAAAAAAGAAAACAGTAGCCACATCACTGTTGATACTCTCAATGTAAAAAAAGCAGCTTTGATCCTGAGAGCCTTTAACCACAAATTACGACAGCAAATTCTGAAGCTGATCGACACCCAGGACAAAATCACTGTCACTGAAATTTACGTAAAACTACGTATCGAGCAGTCGGTAGCCTCACAACACCTTGCGATTCTCCGCAAGGCTGAATTTGTAAACACAGAGCGCGACGGAAAATTCATTTACTACACAGTAAACACCGATCGTATGAAGGATTTAAACCGTTTTGTGTCTGATCTTCTTGGTTAACCCTCAAGGCCTTTTAAGATCTTCCCAAGTACCCTCTTTTTATGAGAGCGGTACTTTTTTTTACCCATAACTTTGCGGCAGTTTAAACAAAGAAGTAATGAAGACATTAGCGTTGAACGATTTTTTACAGATCGCCGGAGACGGACCGGTGCTGCTGGATACAAGACCCACAGCATTATTTAAAGTGGGTTTTATCCCCGGAAGCATCCATGTGCCATTTGGCGCAAAACAGTTTGATGAGTGGATTACCGCAGTGCTGGATAAAGCAACGCCGGTTTTGCTCGTAACCGAGGAAGGAACGGCGGCAGCAGCGGCAGAACGGCTCCGGCAACTGGGCTACCAGCCTGCCGGAACCCTCGAAGGAGGATTTGACACCTATGCAAGCGCCGGCAAGCCCCTGGATATGATCATTGATGTAGAGCCGGATGAGCTGATGATGGACATTCCGTTTGATGAACACCTGATTGTTATGGATGTGCGGAAGCCCATCGAATTTGCAGAAGGACATTTAAAAGACGCCGTAAACCTGCCGCTCAGCGAGCTCAATGATCCGTTGCGCGTTTCTGCTATCGAAGACAAAGACAACCTGTATCTGCACTGCGGCGGAGGCACGCGCAGTGTTATTGCAGCATCCGTTTTAAAAAGGCAGGGACTTCATAATCTCCGGAATGTAGCAGGGGGATGGAAAAAGATCAAAGAAGAGCCCAGGGCGCAAATTGTAAAAGAACCGGGAATGCTGAATTAATAGTAAATGTAGATGGGGCATGGATCAAGGATAACGGAACGATTATGAACGATGAACCATTTACCATCAACTATGAACAATTTTACTTAATTTTATAGCCTCGATTGCCTGGTTACAGGCATATTTTTTTTAAACCAACGGTATAATGAATTTATTTGATGTTTACCCCTTGAACGATGTTACTATTGTAAAAGCAAAAGGGTCGTATGTTTGGGATGACCAGGGCAACCAGTACCTGGATCTTTATGGCGGACACGCTGTTATCAGTATCGGACACACACATCCGCACTGGGTAAAACGAATTGAGGAGCAACTGGAAAAGATTGCGTTCTATTCCAACTCCATCCGGATACCGTTGCAACAGGAGCTGGCAAAAAAACTGGGTGAAGTTTCGGGCAAGGAAGATTATCAGCTCTTCCTCTGCAACTCGGGTGCAGAAGCCAATGAAAACGCTTTAAAACTGGCATCGTTCTATAACGGCCGCAAAAAGATCATAGCGTTTAACAAAGCCTTTCACGGAAGAACCTCGCTGGCCGTGGCCGCTACCGATAACAAGAATATTGTAGCTCCCGTAAATGAAACCGACAACGTAGTGTTCCTGCCCTTTAACGATGAAGATGCACTGGAAGCTTATTTTGACAAGCATGGCAAGGAAGTATCTTCCGTAATCATTGAAGGTATCCAGGGCGTTGGCGGTATCAATATAGCAAGCGAATCCTTTTTAAAACTGATCCGGGCACTGTGTACCAAATACGGCGCCCTGTATATTGCAGATAGTGTGCAGTGTGGTTATGGCCGCAGCGGAAAATTTTTCAGCCACGATTTTGCCGGTGTAAATGCCGATATCTATACAATGGCAAAGGGCATGGGAAATGGTTTTCCCGTAGCAGGCATTATCATTGCCCCGCATATTCAGCCTAAACATTTTCAGCTGGGCACCACATTTGGAGGAAACCACCTGGCCTGTGCAGCCGCACTGGCCGTGCTGGAAGTGATCCGCGAGGAAAAACTGATGGGCAACGCGGTAATGGTGGGTAAATACCTGCGCGAAGAACTGGCGGCACTTCCGGAAATAAGAAATGTAAGAGGCCGCGGACTGATGATTGGCTTCGACGTTCCGGAAGAACTGGGTGCACTGAAAAGAAACCTGCTGAGCAATCATAAAATATTTACCGGAGAGGCCAAACCCAATGTGATCCGGCTGCTGCCTTCTTTAGCTTTAAAGAAAAAAGACGCCGAGGAATTCATTGAGGCCATCAAAGAGGAGATTGCGGCGCTGCATGCCACGGTATAATGGCCGGCAAATGCCTGCATCGTTAATCCGCCAGTACAGCCGGGATGCCGGTACTGACATCCGTTTCCGGAGTGGTTTATACCTGCCGGAAGCGAACGGCCGCTGGTAAACACGAAAACCTGGTCGCCTGCGGCATTGCGGAACTAACGGGGATATAAAATAACGATAGGAATGCCGCTCTTTTATATCATTAAATAAAGACAACTAAGAACCGATACCATACAATGTCTCTTTTAAAAGCAAAAAACTTCATAAGCGCGCATGATGTTACCGACATCAATGCGCTGGTGTCAAAAGCACTGGATTATAAAGCCAACCCGTTTAAAGATAAAACCCTTGGTACGGGAAAACGGATCGGGTGCCTGTTTTTAAACCCCAGCATGCGTACCCGTTTAAGCACGCAGATAGCGGCGCAGAACCTGGGTATGGAGCCCATCGTGTTCAACGTAGGCTCCGAAGGCTGGAAACTTGAGTTTGAGGATGAGGCCATCATGAGCGGTTCTACTTCGGAGCACGTAAAAGATGCCGCACCGATTATGGGAAAGTATTTCGATATCCTGGCCATCCGTACCTTTCCATCGCTGGCCAACAAAGAGGATGATTACAGCGAGCTGTATGTAAACCAGTTTATCAAATATTCCGGCATCCCGGTACTAAGTCTGGAAACGGCCACCCTGCACCCGCTGCAGAGTCTTACGGATGTAATCACCATTAAAGAAACCTTTAAGGAAAACCGGAAACCGAAAGTAGTGCTTACCTGGGCACCGCATGTAAAGCCGTTGCCCCAATGCGTTGCCAACAGCTTTTCACAGTGGATGAACGCCTGGGGCGAAGTGGATTTTGTGATCACCCACCCGGAGGATTATGAACTGGATCCCGCATTTTCGGGGAATGCCACGATCCTGCACGACCAGGGCGAGGCGCTGAAAGATGCCGATTATGTATATGTGAAGAACTGGAGCACGTATACCGATTATGCTAAGATTTACAACAACGATCCTTCCTGGATGCTGACGCTGGATAAGCTATCGGCTACCAATAACGCAAAAGTGATGCATTGCCTGCCGGTACGCAGAAATGTAGAGCTGAGCGATGAAGTACTGGACAGTTCACACAGCATTGTAACCCAGGAGGCCGGTAACCGTGTATGGGCCGCACAGGCGGTGTTAAGTGAGTTAATACAAAAAATCTGAGCACAGGGCTTTTATCAATTATGCACAAAAACGATCAGCTCTTTATCATAAAAATAGGCGGAAACATTATTGACAATCCCGCGGCACTGGATGCCTTCCTGGCGGACTTTTCCAAAATAGAGGCTGCCAAAATCCTGATCCATGGCGGAGGAAAGATCGCCACAAAGATCGGGGCACAACTGGGCATTGAATCCAACTATGTAGATGGAAGGCGCATTACCGATGATGCAACTATTGACCTGGTAACCATGGTATACGGCGGACTGGCCAATAAAAAGATCGTGGCACAGTTACAGGCGCTGGGCACCAATGCCATCGGACTTACAGGGGCAGACGCCAATATCATTCCGGCAAAAAAACGGTCCGTAAAAACCATCGATTATGGTTGGGTGGGCGATGTAGACACCACAACGATTCAACATGCCACTTTACATCTTTTTCTCGAAAAAGGCATTACCCCGGTATTTGCCCCGCTTACACACGATGGGATGGGGCATATCCTTAATACAAACGCCGATACGATTGCAGCTTCATTAGCCGTAGCGCTTTCTGCGCATTTTCAGGTACGCCTGATCTATTGTTTTGAAAAGAAAGGCGTGCTCGAAGATGTAAACAACGATGCATCGGTAATCCGCAAACTGGATCGTAATACCTATCAGCAACTCAAAGAAGAAAAGAAACTGTTCGAAGGCATTCTCCCCAAAATAGACAATGCTTTTGCTGCCATTGACGCGGGTGTATCCCAGGTACTGATCGGCGATGCCCGCGATCTGATTAAAAATACCACAAACGATAACGAAGGAACATTGATTTATTAAACAGGCCCCAGGGCTATAATTCTATTTTATGCAGGAACAACTTTACCAGGAAGCAGTAGCGCTGTTGAAACAATTGATCGAAACCCCCAGTTTCAGTAAAGAAGAAGATCAAACCGCGGAGCTGCTTATTGCTTACCTGGACAAGTACCAGGTCCCCATCAAACGGTTGGGGAATAACATCATTGCCAAAAACAAATATTTTGACGATGCAAAGCCAACACTGTTATTAAACTCGCATCATGATACGGTAAAGCCCAACCCTAAATACACCCTTGATCCGTTTAAAGCCATTGAAAAAGACGGAAAATTATTCGGCCTGGGCAGTAATGATGCCGGCGGCTGCCTGGTATCGCTGATCGCTACGTTTATCTATTATTACGAAAAACAAAACCTGAAATACAATGTGATGCTGGTGGCCAGCGCCGAAGAGGAGATCTCCGGTTACAACGGCATTGAGGCTGCGGTAAACATCCTTCCTCCTATTGACTTTGCCATCGTGGGCGAGCCTACCAAACTGCAGATGGCGGTGGCGGAAAGAGGCCTAATGGTGCTGGACTGCACCGCACATGGAAAAGCCGGACATGCCGCCCGTAATGAAGGTGAAAATGCCATTATCAAAGCCATTAAAGATATTGAATGGTTTCACTCTTACCGGTTTGAAAAAGTATCGGAACTGCTGGGCGACAGCCGCATGACCTGCACCGTTATTGAAACGGAGAACAAGCAGCACAACGTTGTCCCTTCTTCCTGTAAGTACGTGGTGGATGTGCGGTTGAATGAATTGTACAGCTTTGAAGAGATCCTGGATGCCATCCGGCAGAATGTTTCCAGCGAGGTAAAGCCCCGGTCCACCCGCCTGCGCTCCACCTCCATTTCACTGGATCACCCGATCGTACAGGCCGGTATTGCCATGGGCAAAACCACTTATGGCTCTCCTACCACATCCGACAAGGCGTTGATGCCGTTTCCCGGACTGAAAATGGGCCCCGGCGATTCCGCCCGCAGTCATACCGCCGACGAATACATTTATCTGCATGAAATCGAGGGGGGTATTAAAGATTATATCGAGATCGTAGGCAGGGTGGTTATTTAGTTTAAGGTTTAACGTTTCATGTTTGACCATGTCGGTAAGCTGAAACCTTGAACTTCCTTCCATTCTCTGTTACCTGAAATGTTTCCGGCTGTAGATCATACGGCTTAAATAAAAGCTAAAAACAACACCCCCTTTTTATGTAATTCCACAGATAACGCATCTTTAGAAAAAATCTAGCGATGCGTTATCTGTTATTATATAGCTGTGTGCTGCTCAACGCGGCTTGTCTGAATGCACAAAAGGGCCATCCTAAAAAAAAGCCGGCTTCCCCCACCCAGGCGGCCATCACGTTTGAAATAGAGCAATTGGAGCCGCCCACACATATCCTGGCAGAAACACCGGATAGCGTGCTGTACCGGAATCTTTTTTCCCTCGATGCAAATAAAGTATCAAAAAATCCCGCATCACTTATTGAAATCAACCAGCGATCGGTAGTAGCCCATTCCGTCCTGCCGGAAAAACTGGTTACCTATGGCTATCATTCTTTTTTCGACGGTGTTTACCGGGCCTATGCAGACCACCGTCCCCTGGTCATTTCACCGGATATGATCTGGCTGCTCATCGCCCAGGGCTTTTCGCAACACATCAACCATAACGCTGAAAAATACCGGAAGCTGTTTGTAGCCCATTCCGGCCAGGCTACTTTAATCGTCCGCAACGACGCCATCCGTCTGGATGATGCCAATAGCCCCTGGGAGCAGGTATTTCCGGAATTTACCCGGCAAATTGCAGCATATACCGGGCCCGAGCTCATCCATACGCTAACCGCCAACTTTTCCACCACTACGGCCACCAGCCGAATCAGTTCCCAGATCACGATTATGGACGCCATGAAATCCTATTTTGAATACGTGGTGTTTATGGTGGGTTGCGGTATTCCACGGGTTACACTGGAAGGCACACCAGCCGATTGGGAAGCGGTTTATAAAAAAGCAAACAGTCTGAAAAAATACGACCTGGACTGGTGGCTGAAAGAACTGGACCCGGTTCTTACCCAATTTATCGCTGCTTCCAAAGGACAGGTGGACAAGGATTTCTGGCGCAACCTGTTTAAAGTACATAAGGCCGGCAAACCCTACCAAAGCGATAAAATAGATGGCTGGTTTGTAAAGTTCTTTCCCTATACCCGGGATGGTAAAAGAAATGATCTGCAAACCCTGGCAGGCAGTGCCGGTTTGCCGGATGAGATCGTAAAAGTACCGCTTCTTCATGTAGCCCAGCTTTCGGACGGCTCTACGGTACAAACGCCGCTGGAGCTTTGGACGGGCTTTGTAGGCCTGCAGCAGCACCGTCAGCAGTTTACCCTAAAACCCGAAACCGGCTGGATGATTAAAAAGAAAGCAGGCGCAGAAAAAGAAATCCAAAACGACCTGGAACGGCAGTTATCCGGCCCCGCAGGTGGTACCGGTTTCCCGGTTGAAATACGCGTTACCACCATTCCGGATGCCATCCTGCATCTGAAGAAGATCAATAACCTGTCGGTAACGTTTACAGACAGCATCCGCATACCCGATGCCATGGGTAAGATTGCCATTGAAAGGCTTGCCCTTAGAGGAAAGATCTCACCCGCGGAAACCCAACGGCTTAAGCAGCTTTTCATTAACACCAACCTCATCATCAACATGGAGCTGATCAATCAAAATGCCGCTGGTAAAGAACGGGACGGGTGGAAAAAATGATCCGGAATAAAACAAGAGCCGGCACAGCCCCCGGGAACCGCAACGATCCATGATTTTACAAAAAAAGTAGCTTCACATAAGATATATTGGCATCTTTGCAGATAAATCATTTTTATTTGTAAGATGAAGCTTTGGAAAAAAAATACAGACTCCTTAAAAGAAGTAGAAACCTTTACCGTGGGCAGGGATCGTGAAATGGACCTGTACCTGGCCCCTTTTGATGTACTGGGCTCACTGGCGCATATTCAAATGCTGGAATCCGTGGGGCTTTTAAAAAAAGACGAACTTACCGAACTGCAGGGAGCCTTACGTACTATTTATGCCGATATTCAAAAAGGTGCTTTTGAATTACAGGAAGATGTAGAGGATATCCATTCCCAGGTAGAACTCCTGCTGACCCAGCGCATTGGCGAAGCCGGTAAAAAAATACACAGCGCACGCAGCCGGAACGACCAGGTGCTGGTAGACCTGAAATTATTTCTGCGCAGCGAAATTGAAACAACCGTTAACGCCATTACACCTTTCTTTGAACTGTTACAAACCCAAAGCGAAAAATACAAAAGCTTCCTGCTGCCGGGGTATACCCACTTGCAACTGGCCATGCCATCTTCCTTCGGGCTTTGGTTTGGCGCCTATGCAGAAAGCCTGGTAGATGACCTGGTGAGCCTGAAAGCCGCTTACGACATTATTAACAAAAACCCGCTGGGTTCAGCCGCCGGATATGGCTCTTCCTTTCCGATCAACCGGACCCTTACTACAGAGCTGCTGGGTTTTGCCACCCTTAACTATAACGTGGTATATGCACAGATGGGACGCGGTAAAGCGGAGCGCGTAGTAGCCCAGGCCCTGGCAAACATTGCGGATACCCTCTCGCGGATGAGCATGGATGCCACCCTATACCTGAACCAGAACTTTGGTTTCATCAGCTTTCCACCGGAATTGACAACCGGCAGCAGCATTATGCCGCATAAAAAAAATCCGGATGTATTTGAGCTGATCCGCTCACATTGCAACCGCATTAAGGCATTGCCCAACGAGATCCTGATGATGACCACCAATCTGCCATCGGGTTACCACCGCGATCTTCAATTACTGAAGGAGCATTTATTTCCTGCATTTAAAATACTAAGGGATTGCATTGAGATGGCCGGGTTGATGTTCTCCAATATTGAAGTAAAGCCCGATCTTTTAAAAGACGAAAAATACAAGTACCTGTTTACCGTAGACCTGGTGAACCAGCTGGTGCTCGAAGGCACCCCCTTCCGCGATGCCTATATCCAGGTGGGCCGGTCTGTAGACGACGGCACTTATCAGGTACCGGAGCAAACCACTATTAAAGATCCCCACGAAGGAAGCATCCAGAATTTATGTACAGCGCAGATCCGTTCGCTGATGACACAAACCGTGGCCTCTTTTAACTTTGATGCCGTACACCGGGCCTATCAGCAGTTGTTGAACGCAGAATAATACAACGCACAGCGCCGTTTTACTTTGGCCCCCGCCGGTAACCGGGTGCGTGCACATAAGCATGTGTACGGGGACGGGCTTCTCCCGGTAATATCTTCGTATACCGGGGATGATGGTTGGTAACTGCCGGGGTGCCGTTGCTGATACTACAATTAATCAGCAAACGAACGCCCGTATTCATAATACCGCTTATCCATAAACAGGTGCCCGTTTCAACGATCCGCTTTACCTTTGCATTCCGGTACAGAAATGAACCAATAATTTATCTGAAGAAAATGACAGCGATAACCGAAAAAAGAACCGAAGAAACCATTTTTCCTATATTAATTGCGTTGAGCGTTTCCCATTTATTAAATGATACCATTCAATCGCTGATACCAGCTATTTACCCCATTATCAAAACCAGTTATGCGTTAAGTTTTGCGCAGATCGGTCTGATCACCCTTTCGTTCCAGCTGGCCGCTTCATTGCTGCAGCCGTTTGTGGGTATGTATACCGACCGGAAGCCACAACCTTATTCCCTTGCGGCGGGCATGGGATTTTCACTTATCGGCCTGATCATTCTTGCAAATGCATCCCGGTTTCCGGTAATGGTAATGGCCGTTTGCCTGATCGGCGTTGGCTCCTCCATCTTTCATCCCGAAGCATCGCGTATGGCCCATACTGCTTCCGGCGGGCGCAAAGGCCTTGCCCAGTCTGTATTTCAGCTGGGCGGTAATTTCGGCAGCTCCCTGGGACCGCTGCTGGCCGCCTGGATCATTGTACCACACGGACAGTTCAGTATCATCTGGTTCTCGCTGGTGGCGCTCATTGCAATGGTTATCCTCTCGTACATCGGCAAATGGTATAAAGGCATTATCCGCGAGCACCGCAAAAAAAGAACCGCTACCACAGTTACAGCTCCGGCTCTTCCCAGGAGCAAGGTAGTACTGGCCGTAACGGTATTGCTGGTCCTCATTTTCTCCAAGTATTTTTACATGGCCAGTTTGACCAACTATTTTACCTTTTACCTCATTGATAAATTTCATGTATCCGTGTCGGCATCCCAGGTCTATTTGTTCGTATTCCTCTTCTCCATTGCGGCCGGAACCCTTATTGGCGGACCGGTGGGCGACCGTATCGGGCGCAAATATGTGATCTGGGTATCCATACTGGGCGTTGCCCCTTTTTCACTCCTGCTGCCGCACGTAAACCTCTTCTGGACGATCGTGCTCGTTATACCCATCGGCGTGATCCTGGCCTCAGCATTTTCGGCCATTCTTGTTTACGCCCAGGAACTGATCCCCGGGAAAGTAGGCCTTATTTCCGGACTGTTCTTTGGTTTCGCTTTTGGAATGGCGGGCATCGGATCTGCATTATTGGGCAACCTGGCAGATGTCACCAGTATTAAATACGTCTTTTACATCTGCTCCTTTCTTCCGCTGATTGGCCTTTTAACCGGTTTTCTGCCGGATATTGAAGGGAAACGGAAAAAGAAGACCGCCACTGAAGCACTGAAACACTGAGATTTTTAGCGCCTTAGAGTCAGGAATCGAGTCGGCTGTCTCACAGCTACTATCCGAATACAAAAGAGGAAAACTCCTCGGAGGGGAACCTGTTTCTGTACCATGGTTGCCACTGAAGCACCGAAACACTGAGATTTTTAGCGTCTTAGGGTCAGGAATCGAGTCGGCTGTCTCACAGCTACCATCTGAATACAAAAGAGGAAAACTCCACGGAGGGGAGCCTGTTTCTGTACCATGTTGCCACTGAGGCACTGAAACACTGAGATTTTGATGTATTCACAGGCCGGTACCGCGTAAGCGCCCGCAGATCACGTAGATGAACCGCAGATACATTAGTGGGGATCTGCGAAAACCATCACCGGGATCCGCGGGAAACAACGCGTAACCAGCCCGCGCAGATTGTGCGAGCGGGAATCTACGGGGAATAACGCTATAAGATGGCCTCCGCGGTGATGATTCCCAGAAACAGAAATGAAAAACTCAGTGTTTCAGTGCCTCAGTGGCATCTCTCCTCCCAATTTGGCAACCTCCGGGTTTTGCGGTAACTTTGCAGCAATGCATCTGTATTATATACATACAAAGGCCTATCTCCTGCGCCCCGCTGGTCCGCTTCTTTAACAGCGCTCCGGCTATTCCTTTTTGCATTATTTTTTTCTAATCATTTATTTTTTTAATTATGAGTACGAACAGTAACCCGGTTATTCTTTGCGAATCCGATTATAAAAAACTTACAGCCATTGTGGTGCTGGATAAAAAAACAGAAGAACCCGATAATACCCTGGCTCATGAATTAAGCAGGGCCGTTGTTGTAAAAGATGAGGCGTTGCCGCCGAATACCATCCGCATCGGCTCTATCGTACGGGTCCTGGATATTGACGCTCAAAAGGAACGGGCATTCCAGATCGTAATGCCCGCAGAAGCCGATATCCAGGCAAAAAAAATTTCCATTTTTACCCCCATGGCCGCCGCTATTATCGGGTTCCGGAAAGATGATGAAGTTTCCTGGAAAATGCCGTCTGGTATGAAACAGCTAAAAATTGTAGCCGTGGACAATGCCGTACCACTGGTAAAGGCCTGATGCCGCTATGGACAGCCGATTAGTTGGAGCAACCCTTTACCATAATAACATACTCCAGATGATCCGGACTCCCGAAGGTTACCTCGGTATTATCACACCGGATCCCTTTTGAAGGAGGAGCCGTATTGCAGGCAATACATGCGGTTTCTACAAAATAAACGGCCTTACCCTGGTACTCCCCACGCATCAGCACCGTGTACATACCCGGATAGCCGCTGCAGCTGAGCTGGTCTTCAAATTTTTTGATCATCTGCTCATCACAATATACCGGCCGATCCTTTCCGGACTTACTACAGCCGATCAATGATGAAAAACAGATCAACAGAATGGCAAAAGATCGCATATAAAAAGTTTAGTTTATAAAACGCCTGAATACTGCTTTATGCAACAGGTATTTCAAATAAAAAAGGCATGCCGATGAAGGATCCTTCCATTATTTGGCTTATTTTAGACGTTTTTCGATCGCTTACTAAAAATTAAACTTCTTGAAAATGAAAAAAGGCTTCTTATTCCTGATGTTCTGCACAGTTCTTATGGCCGCAAATGCCCAAAAGAAAAAGGCAGCATCTTTATTCAATGGCAAAGATCTTACCGGATGGAAAATACATGGTACTGAAAAGTGGTATGTAGATAAAGGGGAACTGGTTTGCGAAAGCGGACCCGATAAAAAATATGGTTACCTCTCCACCGACAAGTCTTACAAAAATTTTGACCTTACCCTCCAGTTCAAACAGGAGGCCAATGGCAACAGTGGTGTATTCTTCAGATCTGATATTGAAGGCGTAAAGATCAGCGGCTGGCAGGTGGAAGTAGCTCCGCTCAACCACAATACCGGCGGTATTTATGAATCATATGGTCGCGGCTGGATCATCAAACCCAAACCCGAAGATGAAAAAATCCTGAAAGAAGGCCAGTGGAATACCATGCGTATTAAAGTGGTAGGAGATGAGGTAACCACCTGGCTGAATGGTCATCAGATGGTGTACCTGAAAGATGAAAAGATCGGCAAGGCAAACGGCTTTATCGCCCTTCAGATCCACGACGGCGGCGGTATTAAAGTACGGTGGAAGAATTTCAAGATAAAAGAGCTGTAAGCGTTTAGCCATCCGCTTTCAGACGTCAGCCTTCAGCTATAAGCGTTATGCTAAAAGCTGAAGGCTGATTGCTTCAAACCCTGTTCTAACAATCCTTGCAAAACCTCCGGTAGATGGCTTCGTATTCGGGTATGATCGCATCAATATTAAATTGCTGCGCATGCTCAAATGCCCGCTGTTTAAATTCGTTCAGTATGGTATCATCCTTTAAAATGTACAGTGCTTTTTCACTCATGGTAGCTACATCACCTACATTGGCCAGGAACCCGGTTACCCCCTCAACGTTCACTTCACCCAATCCGCCGGCGTTGGTAGAAATGACCGGAACCCGGGATGCCATCGCTTCCAGCGCCGCCAGTCCGAAGCTTTCATATTCCGAGGTCAGTAAGAACAGGTCGGCCACCGCAAAGATTTCCTCCATCTGCTCCTGCTTACCCACAAATACCAGCTTATCAAAAATCCCCAGTTCCCTTCCATGCTCTTCTGCCGTTTGACGCTCGGGACCATCCCCCACCAGCAACAGCTTTGCAGGAATGTTCTTTTGTACTTCATAAAACACCTTTACCACATCCTGTACCCGTTTTATTTTACGGAAGTTGGAAGCATGCAGCAGGATCCGTTCTCCGTTTGGTGCCAGTACTTTTTTAAATGCATCCAACGGTTTATGATTGAAGCGGGTAACATCAATAAAGTTGTACACCACTTCAATGTCTTTGCGGATATCAAAGTTCTTATAGGTTTCTTCTCTTAAGTTATTGGATACCGCGGTGATCACGTCACTTTGATTGATGGAAAACGCCACCACCGGGGCGTAGGTTTTATCGCGGCCAACCAGGGTAATATCCGTTCCGTGTAAGGTAGTGATCACCGGGATATGCTTTCCTTCTTTTTCCACGATCTTCTTGGCCATATAGGCGGCCGAGGCATGCGGAATGGCATAATGCACATGCAGCAGATCCAGGTTATAGTTCTTAATTACATCCACCATAGTGCTTGCCAACGCCGTTTCATAAGGCGGAAAATCAAACAACGGATAGGTAGGCACCTGCACTTCGTGGTAATAAATATTGGGAATAAACCCATTTAACCGAACCGGCTGCTGGTAGGTGATAAAATGCACAAAATGGCCTTTTTCCGCAAGGGCTTTCCCTAATTCTGTTGCCAATACACCGCTTCCGCCGTAGGTGGGATAACAAACGATTCCAATTCGCATACCCAAAGATATGTTTTGCTTTGATAATTACCGATCCGTTCTTTTTCCAGCACACATCACCTTTTTTGTTAACCGCCATGATCCGTAAAAACCCCGGTTATGCAACGGCATTAAAACTGCGCTGCAAAACAGGCGGGCCTTAACCCTGCGGCAAAAAATGAATCCTCCTCAACTTTCAGAACCAGATCTTTTGTAAACTTTTACCTTTACAGAAAACAAATAACAGCATGAGCAAAAAATTGTTTTGGATGGCAGGCGTCTTTTTTTGGCTGCACCTGCCGGCTCAAACAAAAGATGAAGCGTTTATCCGGAAAATCGCCGATGAAATACTGGTAAACAGCCAGGCCTACGAAAACCTGAGAACCCTTACCAAAACCATCGGTGGCCGGCTGGCCGGCTCGCCGCAAATGTACCGGGCAGAAGAATGGGGATACCAGCTGCTTCAGAAAAGCGGCAGTGAAAACACGTTCAAACAGGAATGCATGGTACCTCACTGGGTACGCGGCGGTACCGACCAGGCAACGGCCACCCTGGCCAATGGAACGAAAAAGGCCCTGGACATCCTGGCCCTGGGGAATACGGAAGGAACCGGAACAAAGGGTATAAACGCCCCGGTGATCCTGATCAACTCCTTTGATGAACTGGAAGCAAAAAAAGACCAGTTAAAAGGGAAGATTGTTTTTTATAATTATCATTTCAATCCGCGTTTTATACGAACCTTTGAGGCCTATGGCGACGCGGTAAAGTACCGCACGCGCGGCACTTCCCTGGCCGCCAAATACGGCGCCCTGGCCAGTATGGTGCGCAGTATGAGCCATAGTGCAGATAATAACCCGCATACCGGCGGCACAAGGTATGACTCTGCTTATAAAAAGATACCCGCAGTAGCCATCGGGCTGCAGGATGCGGACTGGCTGGCAGCCGAGCTCAGCAAGGGCAAGACCGTATCTTTATTCCTTAAAACGATGGGGCATTTCCTGCCGGATGCAAAGGGCCACAATATCATCGGCGAGCTGAAAGGCACCGAATTTCCCAACGAGATCATCACCGTTGGCGGGCACCTGGACAGCTGGGATATTTGTGAGGGCGCGCATGACGATGGAGCCGGCATTACACAGACCATTGAAATATTAAGAGCCTATAAGGCCCTTGGTTACCGGCCCAAAAGAACCATCCGCTTTGTGCTTTTTGCCAATGAGGAAAACGGCGCAAGAGGCGGTGCTAAATACGCAGATGAAGCCGCGAAAAACAGTCAGGAAAAACACCTGCTGGCCCTGGAGAGTGATGCCGGCGGCTTTACCCCCCGCGGCTTTGGCGTTACCTGCAACGATGCGCAGTTTGCCCAGTTAAAAAGCTGGATCCCGCTGCTGGAGCCTTACGGCGCCAACCAGTTTACCCGCGGCGGCGGCGGTACTGATGTATCGTTTATCCACGAAAAACTACAGGTACCTATGGCGGAGCTGTTGCCCGATTCGCAACGCTATTTCGACATTCACCACGCGCGTTCCGATGTTTTTGAAGCCGTAAACAAACGCGAGCTGGAGCTGGGCGCGGTGAACCTGGCAGCCCTGATTTACCTGGTAGATCAATATGGATTCTAAATATATCTTTGCCTAATCAATAATATGGAACCCGATATCACCCTTAAAGAACTTACAGCGGAAGATCTGCCGGTTGTAAAACAGATCTACGACTGGTATGTGGTTCATTCCACCGCTACGTTTCATACAGAACCGGTTACCACAGACGAGCTAAAAGAATTTATCTATATCGGCCACCCCAGGTTCAAATCCTGGCTGATCCTGAACCAGGAGCAGCCGGTGGGATATTGTTACCTTACCAATTATAAAAAGCGGCAGGCTTATGATAAAACAGCGGAGCTGACCATTTACCTGGCACATGATGGTGCTGCAAAAGGCATCGGCAAAGCCGCCCTTACGCAACTGGAGGCACATGCGCGGGAGGCCGGTTTTAAAAACCTGCTGGCCATTATTTCCGGCGACAACGACCGGAGCATTCATTTTTTTGAGAAGAACGGGTTTTTCAAATGTGCCCATTTCAAAAATGTAGGGGAAAAATTCGGGAAGGTGCTGGATGTGGTGGGCTATCAGAAAGAACTTTAAGCAACGTTATAGCTTTCCTCATTTTTAAAACCAACGTTTATGAACCGACCCATCTTATTCCTGCTGGTGGCCCTGCTAACAACCGCTACCGCCTCCTGGTGTCAACAGGCCATGGATCCGCCGCTTCCATCCAGGATGCAGACCTCAACCCCTTCGTATGGTCTGTCAAAAATTAAGGGACTGATCGATCTGGAACAGCGCAAATATGGTAAGTCCTTCGCCAAAAGTACCTTGCCCACGGGAACCTACGATTCCCTGACCCTGCAGGAGAAATTTACGTATACCATGATACACCCGGAAAGATATGCACAAAATTGCAGCCTCATTCCTTCGCAACGCTTTGAACCGGATAAGATATTCGGCACCCTTGTCACCACCCTTTATGAGCATACCCTAAGCAACCGGCAGGTCAGCTTTCTCAAAGATAACAGGGACTCTGTGATGACATGGATCACAAATTCCGTTAATGAAAGCAAAAAGATGGGCGTCAATTATAAAAATGCCATTACTATTATAGATGGTTGGGAGGCGATCCCTTTTATGATCAATTATTACAAGGCTGCCAAAAATGACACCGATGTGCTTACCACACTTATGTTGTTAATGAAGCAGGGTGCTTTTGAGGCGTTTTTACATACAGCCTGCTATGAACAGTTGTACAGCAATTACCAGTCGGCCATAGCATATTCACCGGCTACCGAACAATTTCTTTTGAAAACCGCAATGGACTACTACAAGAAAAAAAGTGCAGCCGTTCACTGATAAAATACAAAACTTTTGAAAAAATCCATCTTCTTACTCCTGTGTAGTGCCTGCTTCCTTTTTGTACAGGCCCAGGACAACAGTTACCAGCAGCCGTCAAAAGCGGCCACGGCTTACCGGGAATTCCGGCAAAAAACCACGGTGCCGCCCTATGGACTGGAAAACGTAAAAAAGCAGATCGCAGCCATCAAAGACAAACCGGGTGAGAGCGGCGATGAAGGCATCAGCGCATTAACCGACGCCGTTTATCAATCGCTGTCGCTGCGCGAGAAGTTCACCTACGCAATGATACACCCGGAAATGTATGCGCAGAACTGCGACATCAATATGATTCACCCCAATGAGCACAAAGAGATCTTCGGCTACCTGGTGTCTGAAGGTGATGAAGAAACCTGGAGCAGCCGGCAGCTGGATTTTTTACGCAGCAACCGCGATTCGGTGATGGCATTGATCCGGGAATCGGCCAACCGCAGCCGCCGGATGGGGGTGAATTATAAAAATGCGCTGGTAGAAATGGATGCCTGGGAAATGATCCCGTACCTCATCGATTTTTATACGAGGGATAAAAAAGACAAGGACCTTCTTACCGTATTGATGTTACTGATGAAACGGGGAAAGTTCATTCCTTTTACCCGTTCCGCTTCTTATAAAAAACTATACGGTATCGATGGCAATCATGAAACGGCACTGGAATATAACAGCGCCAATGAAGCGCTGACCATCGCAAGAGCAAGAGCTTTTTATAAGGAACGGAAACCTGCAGGAGCGCAATGAAAATGCGTATACAAAAACATAGGTAAAACAGCTACGTTATGAAGGCAACAGGGATCCTGTTACTGTTCTTTTTTTGTTATACCGGGCGATGGTGCCAGGAGTACTCTTTTATAAAAATACCCGCGGGTACTTATGAAATCGGCCTCAAAGGAAGCGTTGAAAATCCCTGGCGCAGGATCACCGTAAAAGCATTTTCCATATCGGCAACGGAACTCACCAATGCCGAATTTGAACGGTTTGTGGTGGCCACCGGCTATCAAACCGAGGCCGAGCGTTTTAAAGATGCCCTGGTATTTGAGCCGGGCCTGGAAGAGTTCCGGTGGCTGGATGACAGCACGGCGTACTGGCGTTATCCTAACGGTATCACCCGGGGCGGTATTACCGGCAAGATGAACCACCCGGTTACAGGCATCAGTTTTACCGATGCCCTGGCTTATTGCAAATGGGCCGGCGTGCGGCTGCCTACACTGGAAGAATGGGAGATTGCAGCGCGTGCGGGCTCCGCTACAAAATATTTTAAGGGCGTTACTGCTGAAAATATCAGCCGCTACGCCAATATCTGGCAGGGCCGCGATCACCTGCAGGCGGATAGCACCGATGGCTTTATGTATACGGCTCCTGTGGCCCGCTTTCAACCCAACCCCTGGGGATTGTATGATGTTTTTGGAAATGTATTTGAATTTTGCAGCGGGTCCCTGCCAAGAGATAAAGGGCGCCGTGTGGCACATGCCCGCGGAGGCTCCTGGTGGTGCAGCAAAAATGCCTGTAACTTTTTTAATGCCGTGGATATCGGGTCGGTTAACCCGCACGCATCCTTTAGCAACCTGGGATTCCGGGTAGTGAAAGATGCGGAGGGAAGGTAAAATATCCAATTTAAAATGCAGCGGTGTGGCAGCCGTCGCCGATCGACGATCATCCCTCCGGTTGATCCTTATCTGTGCCGCAGAAATCAGGCGTTTTGCCCATTGCTTCAAGCCTCAGACAACTCCCAGCGTAAAACCGTGAACGTTCCTCCGGGAGCCTTTTTCATCGGGGATTTATTACAGGAGCGGAGCGCTGTTGCCAAACCAGGTTTACCGGACTTAGCCGCTGTTATATCAAAAAAGAACTTTAGTTTTACAGCACCTCGAATATGTGCTGACCCGTAACGCAATAGCTGCAGCCGTTGCCAGGCAACCTGCTACCCTGTGACCCTAAACGGTCTTTGCCGCCGGGCATTGTTGCGAACGGTTCCGGAGCGGCGTTACACATAAAGGAGCTATTCAAAACCCTTATCGGATCCGCATGTGTTTAAAATATTTTGTGCTGGTGCTGGCGTTGTGGTGGAGCACTGCTGCGCGGGCGCAATATTACCTGTATACACCACAGTATATCGACAGCCTGCAGCAGGTATTAACGCAACCTGTTAGTGACAGTATTAAGGCACGGGTCAATTTTCAGCTTGCCACCTACTGGATTTCCAAAGACACCTTAAAGGCCCTGGCCTGTATTGCGCGGGGCAGGGCGCTGGCCGCCTCCAGCTCTTTCCTGGCGCAGGTAGCCAATGCCACGGAAGCCTACTACCTGTTTTATACCGGCGCTACCGAACAAAGCGAAGCCCTTTATAAAAAAGTAGAGGAAGGACTGGCCACTTCTCCTGTAAAAGAGGCGCTCACCATCCGCTCTACTGCCTGGAGCAGCCGGGCCGTGATGCGGCAAAAGGCCGATGATGATAAAGGCTATATACAGCTCATGCTTTCAAAAGCCATTCCCCTGGCCGAACAGGCCAATGACTCCGCATCCCTGGCCACGCATTACGTGGGGGTGGGCGTGGCGTTTATGAACCTCGATCAAAATGAAAAGGCAGAAACGTATTTCGACAAGGCCATTCCTATATTGCTCCGCCTGAAATCGGAGAGCCGCCTGATCGCTGCTTATAAACGTTCGGGTGAAAATTATATCCTGCTAAAAAAATGGGATAAAGCCAAAGAAACGTTGAACGCCTTTAAACAGATCCTTTTCAAATACCCCGAATCTGACCAGTATGCCGGCTATTATATGATTGAAGGCCTCTACCTGAGGGGACAAAAACAATACAGGGAAGCCGTACAAAGCTTTAACAGGGCCATTGAAAAAGCCAGCGGTCCCAATAAAGCTTACTTTATAGACGAACTGAATTTTTATAAGCTTGACTGTTTGATAGAGGCCGGGGAATTTCAAAAAGCCCTTACCGTGTTAAACACTCTTTCCTCCGATCCGCGGAATATGGAAATGGATCAGAACCGGCTGGAGGTATACCGTAAAGCGGCACAGGTATATGCAGGTCTACACAACTACCCGCAAGCCTACCGCTACCAGGTGCTGTACAGCAACCTCAGCGACAGCCTGCATGAAAGCCGGTTCCGGAACGACATCAATGATATGGAAGCCCGTTACAAAACAGCAGAATCGGAAAAACAGGTGGCCTCCTTAAAAGCAGCCAATGCCCAGGCGGCATTGCAGGCCAGCAAGAACCGGTTGTTCAATTTTTTACTGGCGGGCGCCTGTCTCCTGCTGCTGGCCTTTGCTATCTTCTATTATCTCTATTATAAAAGCCATAAAAAACTACTGGAGCAGGAAGCAGTAAATCACCGGCAGCAGCTAAAGGAACTGACCCAGCAACAGCAGCTCACCATTACCCGCTCCATTCTTGAAGGTGAGGAACGGGAGCGCGAACGCCTGGCAAGAGACCTGCATGATGGCCTGGGCGGACTGCTTTCGGGTGTAAAAATAAATTTCTCATCCTGGGCAAAGCATCATCTTAGCCCGGCTACCGATCCCCCTTTTTATAAAATCCTGCATCAGCTTGATCATTCTGTTGAAGAACTCCGGCGGGTGGCCCGCAACCTGATGCCACAATCACTGATCGAATTCGGGCTGGAAACCGCGCTTAAGGATCTCTGCGGATTTTATATGAAGGACGGCCTGAAGATCGATTTCCAACCGATACATATCCGATCTGATATCGACCGGTTAAAGCAGGTGCATATTTACCGCATTATACAGGAGCTGTTGTCGAACACCGTAAAGCATGCAAAAGCCGGCTATGTGCTGCTGCAATGCAGTCAGCACGAAGACCGGTTCTTTATCACACTGGAAGACGATGGAACCGGTTTTATACCCGGAAGCTTATCCGAAAAAAAGGGATCGGGTATCCATAATATAAAAAACCGGGTGAACTACCTGAACGGTCAGCTGGAGATCCGTTCCGAACCCGGCAGCGGAACCATTGTCAGTATTGAACTGAACCTGGCATAGCGGCTCCTCAGGAATGGCCCGAACAACGGCAATGGTGGCAGTCGTCCCGGAGGGCCGGCCCATACGTTAAACGCGGCCAGGCAATGTACTCCGCTCCGTTCCCTTTCCTTGCGCAACACTACTGCGCCGCTTGTTTTTTTCCTGCCCGCAACTGTTCCTGCTGCCAGATGCTTTCCTTATGCACTTCATTGTAAAAAGCGCGCACAAATGCTTCCGAAAGTTTCCAGGCTTTGCCCCTCCGGATAGCGGCTTCCAGTACTTTTTCAAAACGTGCAGATTGAAGGACCCCGATCTTGTGCTCCAGTTTATAGCTGCCGATGGCGCGGGCGGCCTTCATCCGTTGTCCCAGCAGGTCGATCAGTTGCTGATCCAATGTGTCGATCTGACTGCGATAATAGCTCATCGTGTCTGTAGCCGGTGGGTCCTGCGCATAAATGGCTCCCGTGTAAAAACAAAAAGCCATACTCAAACTGCAAATTATTTTTTTTATCATAAATGAACAGAGGGTCAGGATGACGAAACGGTAAGCGTCCTGTATTTAAGGACGTTTGACGATATCAAAGGTATAACGGTAAAAATACCTGTTTATTATACGAACGCAGGGTCCTCTGCGAGAGACCCTGCGTGGAAAGTTGAAAGCTGAACTCGTCAGCTTCTATTAGTACCCACAGAGGCGTTCCCTTAACAGCTGCTGATCTGCCGCGGCGGACAGAACGGCCACGCGCTGAAGTCGACGTTGAATACTGCATCTGCGGTTCTAATCCGCTAAGCGCTGCAAGAACTGAAGGCCCGCCTCACCATAACATAAAATTTTGATACCTTCAACCCTTTAATCAATCTACAATGCAAATTGACCATATCGCCATCTGGACAGACGACCTGGAACAGCTACGTCATTTTTATGTTACTTATTTTAAGGCCACCAGCAGTGCGCGTTATCATAACCCTAAAAAGCATTTCCTGTCTTATTTTTTGTCATTCGGCACGGGTTGCCGCATCGAGCTCATGCAGATGCCGCAGATCAGCGATTCCGGAGCGCAACGCGGCTATACAAAGGGGATCGCTCATTTTGCCATTTCCCTGGGAGGAAAGGAACAGGTGGATGTACTAACCGAACGGTTACGGGCCGATGGCTTTACCATAGCAGGGGAACCCAGGACCACCGGCGATGGTTATTACGAAAGCGTGGTGCTGGATCCTGAAGGGAATGTAGTGGAGCTGGTAGCTTAGGTTAGCTGGCAGGACTAAACAGTTTGATCACACCGTCATCCTCGCTGCTTACAACCAGCAACGATCTTTTGGTAGGACTCTCTTTGGCGGCGATGATCATTACACCCTCAGGTGCATCACCCACTTTCAGCAGCTGCAGGAATTTTGGCCGCTGCGGGTTGCTGATATCATAAACGGCCACGGCATCTACCCGCTCCATGCCTACAAAGGCCACCGGCGTTTTCCCGATTTTCCCAATGGCCATTCCCTCCGGTTCAATGGATTTATCGTCGCTTCGTTTGTCATCGTATACCCCAGCCTCGATCACTTTTTGATCCAGTTCATTTTTACTATCGTAAACCTGTGCGCCTGTAAGGCCGTTCCATACACTAAAGGATCGTGCGCCAAACGCATACAGTTCGTCATAATCACCATCACCGTCCTTGTCGCCCAGGAACTTCGTAATATTCAAACGGCCCAACCGGGCTTTGGCCTGAATGGCCGCTGCATCAGGAAAGGCTGTTACATCCAGCTTTACATCCTTTATCCGTACGGCTTCCACAAAATCGCCCCATTCCCGCGCATCGCCTTCATTGGCGGTAAATAAATACGGAATGCCACCGGTTTCCAGCACCGCAATCCCATCCGGCATATACACGTCTTTCACCGGCCAGTTCTTCAATTCTGTTTTTCCATCTTCATCACTTACATCGATGGCATTGCCGGCTATATTAAAGTCTTTAAATCCGAGTGGGAAAATACCGGTAATGGTTTTGGAAGGAATGTCTATTTTTGCGATTCCATTGTTCTCCTGCAGCGTGATCCAGGCCGTTTTTGAATCTGAGGCAACCGTTATATATTCCGGCTCTATATCCTTTACAAAATCATTACTCTTGCCAAAGATCCGGAACCCGCCGGCTTCCAAAGCCGCGCGTTTGCCGGCAAAAGCAGCAAAATCCACCGTGGTTACCGCATAGTTTTCTTTAACGGCAATAATGGAGATGCTGCCCTCCGGATCTACCGCATAATTTTCTGTAGTGGGTTCTCCTTCATTCGCTGTAAGAATGTACCGGCCATCCGGCGTATACGTAATCATATCCGGCAGCGCTCCAACGGTAATCGTTTTTATTTCTTTATAATCGGAAGTATTGAACACCACCACTTTCCCATTGTTGGTTTTTACGGTAGCCTGTATGGCAGCCGCTACATTGCCGGCGGAAACACTAAGGCTGTTTACCGCTCCGCCATAAGGCTCCAGGCTTATGGAATGGATCTTTACCGGCGCCGCGGGATTACTGATGTCTACCACATCAATAAAATTTGCAGCGCTTTCACTTGCCAGCCCGGCGCTGTTGTTTACCACAAACAGGCGTTTTGTTGCCGGGTCATAGGCAGCAATCTCTGCAGCGCCCTTATCGCCGATATCAATTTGCCCGACCGCCGTAAATGTAGCCGGGTCCTCCGGGATGATCGCTTCGGGAACGATATCATTGTTGTTACGATTGCAGCCGGCCGTTACCAGCAGCACCGTCAAAAGCAGTGTACACGGATATTTCATGATGGATGCCATTTGCGCAAAACTATCCGCAGGGCATTATCAGAATGTAACGGCAAGTTTACTAAAATGTTACTTCCGGCACCGCAGCCGGTTTCCCCGGCAACTTCCCGGTCCTCAAAAATGGTATTTTCCTGACTGTAATTCGTAAACCGTTATTCCGTTGTGTTTCCCGATCTTGCGGATCGCATCTTTTTTCTCCTGCAAAAGCAGGCCATCCGTATCTGCAATCTTCAACAATGCCGTGCTGTTCGGCGGGATCTCCAGGTCCAGCTGAAGCCTTCCATCCTCCCGGCTCCAGTTGCTTTTAATAAAACCCGCGGGCGATTCAAAGCCGGCCTTCACCCAACGCAGCTTTGAAACTGCAAGTTGCGGGGGCTGAATGATGAACCTTGTATATCCCGGTGCATCCACTTTGATGCCTGCCAGCCCGTCGATATACCAGGCCCCCGGATATAAAAAGGAACTATGGAGCAGTGAATGCCCGGGCAGGTCTTTTTCCCACATTTCCCAGATGGTTGTGGCATTGTTTGCTTTCATGTATCCCCAGCCGGGGTAATCTGTTTTGGAAGCCATTTCAAACAACAGGTCCTGCCGGTTTTGTTCCCTTAATAGTTTAAAGAGCAATGCACCACCGGTTATTCCTACATGAATATGCCCGTTCCTGCGCAGGCGGATCTCATTTTCCAGTCGCTTCCATACCTGTTCCTTCCAGGCACCGGGAACTACATCGGCGAGCAGGGCCGCAACCAGATTCCCCATCGATCCATCGGCATAAGCGGTATCTTTTTCATTAAAGAACTTTTTATGAATAATACCGCTGAACGTATCCGCCTGCTGGTTCCATTTTGCCGCCCATTCCTTTTCCCCGATCTGGCCGGCGATCTTTGCTGCAACCCGGAGATTATAGATCCGGTAAAGATTATTAAAGCACAGGTTCTGTGGTGAATTATTATTCATTCCTTCTGCCGTGGCATTGGGCCAGAGCCAGTCGCCCAGGAAATCCCAACTGCCGCCAAAGCGCTGCAACACGCCATCACGGGTATTGCTTTCCAGAAAACCGATCCAGTTCCTGATGAGTGAAAAGTTCTTCCGGAGGATCGTTTCATCGCCGTATTGCCGGTAGAAGTACCAGGGTAGGGTTACTACAATGCCGCCCCAGGCCGGTCCGCCGCCGCCCATATAGGTAGGCGCTGTATGCGGCAGGATGCCCTGGTGAAGCTGACGTCCGCTCATGACCTCCTTGCGGGCAAAGGCCGTATCGTACATATTGCCCACGATCGGTTCGGTGCCGCTTACATCCCGCCAGTCTTCCATCCATTTGGTATAGAGTGCGCCCACCTGGTAATTCAGCATGCCCGTTTCACAGGTAGCATGGGCATCGCCCCCGTATCCCAGCCGTTCCCGTTGCGGGCAATCGACAATAAAACCGCCAAGCGATAAATTCTCGTAGGTCCACCGCACAGTGTTGTAGATCCAGTTCTGCAGACTATCCGAGCAGCTGAATGTAGCCGCATCCTTATAGGCCGTACGCACCAGCCATCCTTTGATATCGCTGAGCTGCGGTGCTTTTGTAACACCTTTTATCGTGATCCAACGGCCGGAGCCATAGTTGAATTTATTACGAAAAGTTCCTTTGCCTGTTTTATCAAAAATATAAGCGCTGTGCAAACCGAAGGTCATATCCATCTGTTCCCGCTCGGAAAAGAGGAGCTCCGCGCGATGCCCCGGTGTTCCTTCCAGGTCGGCCGCGATCCAGCCGGCAAAGTTGACGCCCATATCCACCCGGTAAGTACCCTCACCGGTCTTTTTTATAGCCACAGGCTGGATCTCGTCAAAGAGCCGGTTCTGCTCTACCTGCTGGGCCGACACCTGCAGTTCCGGATGATAGGCCGTTGCCTGCTGCCAGTCCTCATCCTGGTAAGCGGCCGTATTCCACAGCGGCTCATCCAGATTGGCATCCCAGAGCTCCCCGCCCATACGGTTGGAATTCCATGTGCCCAGCAGCTTGTTCGGACTGCTTTTTATCTTCCATGTGGCATCGGTGCGAACCGTGGCAAAGGGCCGTTCTGCCATGCCCGGGTCCTTGTGTGCATAAACATCTACCTGCGCCGCCACAATCGGCGTATTCGGCCGGTCTTTGGTTACATAGGGCCCGTGTATCGACCAGGATGTGCCCAGCCAGAGGGCGATCACATTGGAACCCTTCTTCAGGAAGGATGCAATATCATAGGCCACATAACGCGCGCGCTTTGTATGATCCGTTACTGCGGTTGGCATTACATCATCACCTACCCGCTTGCCGTTTACATACACCTCATGAAAGCCTACAGAAGCCACGTATAGCATCGCCTGTCCGGGAACGGCATCCAGTATGATGGATTTGCGCAACCAGGGATCCGGGATATTGCAGTCCTTTTGCGCCGGGTCAAAAACCACCGCAGCGCCGATCCACCCCGCTTTCCATATATCCGGCGTTAGTATACCGGTATGCCAGTACGCCGTTTCACTCCAGCCGGAAACCGCCTGCTTTTCGTCTTTCACCGCCACTTTCCAATAATACCGGCGATCTGAATGCAGCCGCGCTTCCGGCAATGCTACCTGGCTCATTTGTGCCGATGGCTGCCATTCTGAATCCCAAATATCCCCGATACCGGCGTTGAGCTTTTTTAAGGAGCTGGCCACCAATACCCGGTAGGCTGTCTGCTTTTGTCCATACAGCCCCGGCCTGGTGCTTTTCAATGTCCAGCTAAAACGGGGTTGCTGTGCGTCCAAACCCATCGGCCGGTACAGGTATTCCACTTTCAGATTTACGGGTAGTAAGGGCGCTGTTGCCGCCGATCCCCAAAGGGGCAGCAACAGCAGCAAGACTACGCATATGTCGCGCATTCGGGTTATTGATTTCATTTCGTCGGTATCCGTTATCGTTTATAATTACTATTTTAATAAATCCTGTAAAGCCGCCCTTCTCCCGCCTCAAAACGGTCAGCCAGTTTTCCTCCGGTTAAGGCCTTTTTTATTTCCTTACCGGTTTCCTTTGACACTTCTGCAACCGATTTCCCCTGGGGCAATGCAAACGCCAGCTCCTTTGTTTCTGTCAGCGATTTATTCACCACCATTACATAAGGTTCCCCTGAATACCGCTCTTTAAACTCGGTTACAATCAGGGATGCCTGTTTATCTGAACATTGCAGTACGAAATCGTCAGAAGGCCGCACCGTTCCGGCCGGTATATGCGCTCCGGTATGAAAAACCTGAACCGCATCCAGCCGCAACAGGCAGGGTCCCAGGTTTTTCATCGCCGCATTGATCGCCTTAAATGGCTCGTAAAGATCGGTTTTATTTCCTTTTTCGTCAACAATGGCCTGGGTAAACTGTTCTGTGCCGCCACCTGGCGTCCAGTAAGTAAACCACACCGGCAGTTTAATACCATATGCAAGGTTTGTAAACGCACTATACCGCAGCTCATGGGCATTGGGTCTTCGCAAACCGATAGAAGAGCCAATACTTTGCAGGTAGGCGGATGTCTTTACCTGGTATTTCAATCCCATGCGCCGGATCACATCCAGATCATGATAATAGTGGTCCTCGCGAAGAGAATCCTTTTCCATGAACGGATAGTTATCAAAAGACAAATACCGCAGGTTTTGAGGACCCGCCATCTGTATCCATTTTTCTACATAGTCCCGTTCATACCGGATCGGGCCAAGCGCCCCTGTAGCATAGCTGGGAAACAGGTTCACATGCGCGATGGCGCCCGGACTGGCGCTTAATACCTTTTGATACCGGACCGCTGCGTCTGCCAGCTCGCTCACCGTTGGCTCATCTTTGATATAATAACCTACTGTGGCTTCATAATTTTTATACTGTGCGATCATTTCCCGTATTGCCGCATCTGTACCGTTAATCCGCGCATCCGCAACCACCATCCCGATGCCGTACTTCGCGGCCATTACCAGCATGGCCGTTTTTTCGGATGCCGTATACTGCATCGAAATATCCTGGATGAGGTTGATATGCGCATCACGGATGGCTTCATAATGCCGGTCCAGCGTATATTCCCGGCCCGGGGCCACATAGATCCCGATGCGGAAAGGTTCCGCCGTATCGGTTTTGGGCTTTTCAACCGGTGTGCCGGTTTCTTTTGGCACAGATTCCCTGGAACAACCGGTATTGCCCGTGGTTACCAGGCATAAAAACACAAGGCTAAGCACAAGGGCTACTCCTCTCTTTTGAATCATTTTTACTGGTTTTACTGCGTCACTTATTTTATTAATTTCCGGATGCGCTGGTTCACCCGGTCCAGCACCAAAAGCTGGTTCTGGTAAACGGCAATGCCCGTAGGCACATTGAATGTTGCAGCGGCGCCGGTGCCGTTTGCATAACCTTGTGTACTGCCGGCCAGCGTAATCACCTTATTACTGTTTGCCTGTATCATTCGTATATTGGAAGCGGTTGCAGCAATGGTGGGCGCATCAAACTGGTGCCCGCAACCGGCCACGTAAATATTATTGGCGGCATCGATGGCCAGCCCCCAGGGGTGATCAAAACGGGCATTGGCTCCTACCCCATCGGCGGTTCCATGCTGACCTGCTGCGCCTGCGATGACCTCCGTTTTCCAGTTGGATCGGTTTACCCGGTATACAACGGAATTAAAATTATCCGCCACCACCAGGTTGCCACCGTTATCCAGCTTGATGCTGCCGGCCGTTACCGGCCGGTCGAGCGTGCGGGTGGTTAACGTACCCGAAAGGCTCAGCTCATATAGTTTTCCGTTACTGGCGCTGGGCAATGCGCTTACCAGGTATAGTTTCTGCTGCGCCTGATCGATTGCCATTCCTTGCGGAAAAGGCACAATCCATCCCAGGATCGTAGTCACCGTTCCGCCGGGTGTAATCTTCCGCACCGCCCAGTTCCAGGTATCGGCCACATATACGTTGCCGTAGCCGTCTACCGCTACATCCGTGGGATGGTTAAAACGTGCTGCAGCGCCGGTGCCGTCTGTATTCCCGGAAACACCGGGGCTTCCTGCCAGCGTGGTCACCGTTCCGCTGGCATCGATCTTACGGATACAGTGATTATCAATATCCGCGATATAGGCATTTCCCAGGTAATCCGTTGCCATACCGGTATTGGTAACAAAATTAAATTTTGCCGTTGCTGCGGCTCCGTCTGCATAACCGGCGGTTCCCGATCCGGACAGGGTACTTACCGTTACCTCCGGTAAGGCAATCGTTAAGGGAAACAGCTTGCCTTCGCCCGGCAGGAATGATGCAGAAAACTGGTGGGTAGCCGGGTTGAAATCGGTAGCCACCGCATCCCCGTTGGTCTTGGAGATCCATTGCACATTGGTAATGGTGCTGCCTGTTGAAAACGTGGCATTCAATGTAGTGGTAAAGGATTTATTCACCACCATTACATATTCTTTTCCGTTGGCAGCATTTACAAAGTGCGTCATGATCAGGTTTGCCGAGGGATCTACCGGCTTTACCATAAATGAAGCGGGAATGGGGCTGGCGCCTGCCGGCAGCGATGTACCGGAGTGGTATACAGCCACCGCATCCGTATGTATAAGGGTTCTGCCGATCTGTTTTAACTCTGCATTGAGAATGCGGAACGGGTCATACAGGTTTGTTTTGGCACCGGTAAGGTCAATGATCGCATCTGTAAATACCTCGGTACTGCTTACCGGTGTCCAGTAGGAGAACCAAACAGGGATCTTGACGCCATAGGCCAGGGTACTGTAAGCGCTGAACCGCAGTTCATCGGTATTGGGCCTGCGATACATACCCGCCACTCCCACCGATTGCAGGTAGGCCGATGTTTTTATCCCGTACCGTATGCCCAGTCGCCGGATCACATCCAGGTCGTGATAATACGGATCCTGCCGGAACTGCCCGTTGGACAAAAACGGGTAGTTATCCATGGAAAGGTACTTGAGGTTGGCGGCTCCTGCCAGGTTGATCCACTGCTGCACATAGTCGTTCTCATAATTGATCGATCCCAGTGCACCGGTAGCATAGCTTGGAAAAAGATTCACATGCGGAAGCTTAGACGGATCATAGCCCAATACCTTTCCATACCGGGTAGCCGCATCATTCAGCTGTGCAGCGGTGGGCTCATCTTTGATGAAATATCCGATCACCGCCGGGTGATTATTATAGGTATCCAACATGGCGGTGATCTGCGCATCGGAGCCATTGATCCGGTCGTCGGCCACTATCATTTTCAGTCCTGCGCTATCGGCCATATCCAGCATGGCCAGCTTGTTTGCCGGTGTATGCTGACCGGAGATATCCTGTATAAAGTCTACGTTCGCATCCTTTATTCGCTGATAGTGCACGGGCTCCGTAAAATCAAAGGGCGGTGCGATGTAGATGCCGATCATCATTTCTTCCGCAGCAGAAGTCAAAAGCGCCTGTAGCGGCTGCGTTGCTGCCCTTTCCGGCTGAACCAGGTATTCCATCCGGCTGCATCCCAGCAAACTGAGGCCTGCCAGCCCGATCATTCCAAGCATCCTCCGTATCGGTTTTATAGAGATTATTTGTTTCATATGGCATTATTTTTTTATTGGGAAACCATCTTTCTTATTTTCAGATTGTCGCGGTCCAGTATATATACATTGTCCTGCGCATCAATCGCCAGGCCCGTGGGCACATTAAACCGCGCTTCACCACCCAAACCGTCCTTATATCCCATACTGTTGGATCCGGCAACGGTGCTTACCTTATTGGTGCCGGCTTCAATCATCCGGATATTGGAAGCTCCGGCGGCAATATTAGCGCCGTTAAAGAGATGGCCGCAGCCCGCTACGTAGATATTATTTTTACTGTCTACCGCCACATCCCAGGGATGTTCAAAACGTGCATTGGCCCCCACACCGTCTACCCAGCCGGGCGTATCTTCCAGGCCTGCAAGCTTCTCCATATTCCAGGTTTGCGTATTTACCCGGTACACCACAGACCTTCCGTTATCCACGATAACCAGGTTGTCATTTTTATCCATCGTGATGCCCCCGGATATGATCGGTGCGCTCAGCGGCCGCTCCGTCATTACACCGGCTGCAGTAATTTCAAAAAGCTTTCCCTGGCTTACCGCCGGCAGGGCACTTACCACATACAGGGTGCCTGTTTTATTATTGATGGTGATCCCCTGCGGGAAGGGCACCACCCATCCCAAAACGGTAGTTACTTCACCGGTCGTAGCAATTTTTCGTATGGCCCAGTTCCAGGTATCGGCTACATAAACATTGTCATTTTGATCTACCACCAGGTCCGTTGGATGATTGAACAAAGCCTGGGCTGCAGCACCGTTTTTATTACCCTCCGTACCAGGCACTCCGGCAAAAGTGCTTACCGTTCCATCCGGCGCCACCTTGCGGATGCAGTTGTTGAATATATCTGCCAGGTACAAATTGCCTTTTGAGTCGATATCCATTCCCGCATTCACTTTAAAATCAAACGTTGCGGCAGTGCTGCTGGCGGCAACAGTCGTTACTGTTCTTTTTAAGGTATATATAAATGTCGCTTCGCTGTTCACCGTTTTTCCACCAATGGTAAGGGCCAGTTTTCCGGTGCCCGCGCCCTGCGGAATTTTAATAATGATCCGTTTCCGGTTAGCCCCCAATACCTCGGTTTGCCGGCCGTTAATTGTTACACGGATATCCTGCACGTTACTGCTGAAGTTATCGCCGTATAACATCACTTCGGTGGCCTCACTTCCTTCAAGCGGCGCAAACCGTTCCAGGGAAACGGGAAGCGCATCATTATGCGCATACCGGTCATCTACCTGCCGGAAGGTTTGCTTTTTACAGGCGCAGCAAAACAAAAGGGTGAAAACGACGATGGTATTTATTGAAACTTTTAGTTGATTCATGATCTTAGATTTAATGGATGCAGCTCTTCAATTAATTATATCCCGGGTTTTGCACCAGTTTTTTGTCCTTATTGATTTCCGTTTGGGGAATGGGAAACAGGTCAAATGCAGGTTTATAAATGCGGCTCTCTACCAGGAAAGGCGTGTGCGTAAAGCTGCCATCGGTATTCTTTGTAATCCGCATACCCCGGGCTTCGTTCATGGTTTCCGTTCCGATCTTCCAGCGACGGATATCCCAAAAACGCTGTCCTTCAAATGCCAGCTCAATCCGCCGCTCATTGCGGATGCGCTCCCGCATCTGGCTTTTGCTCAGGTTAGCCGGCAATGAAGGCATTCCTACCCGGTTCCGTACCTGGTTCACAGCATCGTAAACGGTATTATCCGGCGCACCAAGCACCTCATTCTGCGCCTCCGCATACATCAGCAGGGCATCCTCAAAACGCATGTATACCCAATAATGATCTCCGGGCCGGTTATCGGGCGATACGCTTCCGTTTTCATCGATCAGCTTGCGGAGATAATAGCCGGTCTGGGTAAGGCTTCCTTCCGCCGATGTCAACCCATCCAATCCGCCTACAAAAGTCTGTACCGTTTCTCCTTTCCAGGAGCTGCCATTGTATAAAACCGAGGCATAAAACCGGGGATCGCGATCCTTGTAAGGATCGTTGGCCGCATAACCGGATCCTGCTTCGCCGATCATTTTCCCGTTCTTCATTTCATAAGCATCTACCAGGTCCTGCAGCGGCTGTATCCAGGCCGTACCGTTCATACTTGGAAGAAACATTTGCTTCAGCCATTCGGTGTTATTGGCAGTTGACTGGAAAATGATATTGGATGCAGAGCGTTTATGAAACAGGCCTTTATAGTCTGCGTCTACATGATAACTGCCCATGTCGGCGATCTCGCGGGCTGCTACGGCGGCGGCCGTCCATTTTGCACCATCGTTGTCCGGGTTGTGCAGGGGGCTGGCCGCTAAAAGCAATGCACGTGCTTTCAGCATCAGGGCTGCGCCCCTGGTGGCGCGGCCGATGTTTGCCGCACTGTTCACACCATCCAGCAGGGGTACTGCCGTATTGCAATCCTGCACAATAAAGGCCGTTACTTCCGCTACCGTATTCCGGGGCAGGTTCAGGTCATCGGTAATCTGCAATACCCGGTCAATCAGCGGTACGCTTCCATACCGCTTAAACAACTCGTAATAATAGAACGCCCTTAAAAAATAACCCTCTCCTTTCATACGGGTTTTGCCTGCCATCTGGGTGGCATTTACGGCCGGAACCTGGTCTATTTTTTCGATGAAGCGGTTTACCTTCCGGATCGATGCATATAAGCCGGCCCAGTACTCAATGGGATTGTAGGTGGGCGAAAGCAATCCCCGTGTAAATACCTGCGGCCCGTCAAAATAGATCACCGGGCATTTTGCTTCATCAGAAGCCGCAGCATAGGTTACGCTTTTTACCGGCATCCATTCATTTGGAAGACCCGCATAGATATTTGCCAGGTACCGCTCGGTTTGTACATAGTCGCCAAACACCTCCTGTTCGGAAAGCCCTCCTGTTTCGGCTTTGTCCAGATAGCCTTTCACATTACATGAAAGCACACCTACGAGCAGCCACCAGCAGAGAAGTATATTTAATTTCATCTGTTTATTTTTTTTGTATTAAAAACCAATTGAAGCACCAAAATTGACAATGCGCTGCGCCGGATAAACCGTACCGTTGGTGTTGCCGGCCCAGTACTCGGGGTCCAGCATATCCTGCGCCCTGGTCCAGGTAACCAGGTTCATGCCGTTGGCATAGATTCTTAGCGTAGATAATTTTGCCTTTTGTGTAAGGTTCACATTCCTGAAGGTGTAGCCCAGCTCCATATTTTTCAACCGGATATAGCTATTGTCTTCCAGGTAAAAAGACGATACCCGGTGGTTATTGCTGTTACCGCCATAGTGCAGGGACGGCCAGGTTGCGGTTGCGGCCGTTTCCGGCGTCCAGCGGTCAAGGTGCTCCTGCCGTACTTTCCCGCCTTCATAAAACTCCCATGCAATACCGCCTACCAGTGTGCGGCTGCTATTGCCTGCTCCCTGGAATAAAAAACTAAGGTCCAGCCCCTTCCAGGTAACTCCTCCGGAAATACCAAAGAACAGTTCAGGAATATTGCTTTTACCGATCGGCCCGATATCATTATCATTGATCACGCCATCATCATTCCGGTCCAGGTATTTAATATCACCGGGAATTACCCGTCCGAACTGTGCCGGGCTGAGCCGGATATCCATTTCGTTTTTGAAAAAGCCGATAGCGGTCAGGCCCATAATCTGCCCCAGCGACTGCCCGGTCTGGTACATATAATCATAGGGTCTTGATTCTTCATCGATGAAGATGATCTTGTTTTTTGCATAAGACATATTGGCGTTTAGGAAATAAGTAAACCGTTGAAAGTTTTTGCGGTGGTTGATTTCTACCTCAAATCCTTTGTTATCTACTTTTCCAAGGTTGGCCGGCGGCAGGTTGCTGCCCGACATGCCGATAAGGGCCGGAACGGAAGACCGGGTAATGAGGATATTATTGCGTTTTTCGCTAAACACATCCGCCGTAATGGCAATCAACCCCTTCCAGAGCTTCATTTCAAAACCAAGATTTGCTTTTTTTGCAATTTCCCAGGTAACATCCGGGTTGGCCATGGCACCTTCATACACCCCTTCCACACCGTAGAGCTGATCGCCATACAGGTACCCGGCGGTTTGATTGCGGATGTATTCCGAATTAAACAGCCAGCGGCGGCCCACCAGCTGATCGTTGCCCGTAAGTCCGTAGGATCCCCTCAGCTTCAGAAAACTCAGCCAGTTATTTCCCTTCAGGAAGGATTCTTCCGAAAGCACCCAGCCTGCAGAAAAAGCCGGGAACAGGCCATAGCGTTTACCCTTGGAAAAGTTATCGGTTCCGTTGTAACCGGCATTCACTTCCGCAAAATATTTATAGTCGTAGTTATAGGTAAAGCGGGATACGATTCCCTGCGATACAAACGGGATGGTATTGCCGATCACTTTTTGCGTACGGTTTACCAGCAGCAACCCGGTAACATCATGGCTGCCAAATTTCCGCTGGTAGTTTAACGAAGCATCCATCCATATATCCCGGTTCTGAGAGAAAGAGGATGCCGGTGCAGACAACGGTACATCATTGCCCAGGTAGGTGTAGTTACTGATGTCATCATAACTTCCGGTGCCTTTATATACCGCTCTCCGCACTTCCTTCTTCCGGTTGAAATTATTCTGGAAATAGCCATCAAAGGAATAGTTGCCCTTGATGGATAAACCCTGTGTAATAAAGTTCAGCTTCCGGGTTACCGACAACATGCCTGACAAGGAAGAGTTAAATGATTCCCGGAACCCTGTTTCATTCAGCAGTCTTGCAGGGTTCAGGAACTGCCCGTTCTCCCCATAGAACCCCGTAGGATACCGGATGGGGAATGCATTTGGCGGCAACTGGTTTAAGGTCCAGAAAAGATCCGGTACCGAAACATTGGGATCTTTTTTATTTTCAATGGCCCCATACAGATTCAGGCCCAGGGAAAAATTGGGATCGAAATCCACATCAATATTTGAACGGAAATTATACCGCTTGAAATTGGACTTGGGATCGTACTGGGCATTCTTCTTTGTTTTATAGATGCCGCTTTGATCCGTATAGCCCACATTTACAAAATAGCGTGCCATATTGCTTCCGCCGCTGATATTGAAATTGGCCTGGGTTTGTACCGCCGGCTTCATCATAGCATCCAGCCAGTCAATATCCGGGTATTTCAACGGATCCGATCCGGTACGGTAGGCCTCCAGCACCGCATCGCTATAGGGTGCCACTCCTCCGGGATGATCATTCAGGTAGGCTTCGTTGGCCAGTACGGCATAGTCATAAGAGCCCAGGTACTTCGGCAGGCGGATGGTAGATTGTACTGCCGTTTGGGTACTGGCTGTAATGGTTGGTTTTCCTACCTTTCCCCGTCTTGTGGTTACGATAATCACACCGTTGGCCCCTTTTACACCATAGATAGCAGTGGCCGACGCGTCCTTCAGGATGGTAATATTTTCGATTTCATTTACATCCAGCAACCCGATGGCGCTATAGTCCTTTTGCACCCCATCGATGGTGATCAGCGGTTCCGCTCCGTTAAAGGTAGCTCTGCCGCGGATCAGCAACTGCGACTTATCATTTCCCGGTTCCCCGCTCACCTGTATGGCAATCAGCCCCGGAAGCCTTCCCGCCAGGGCATTGGTAATATTGGCCGTTGGACTTTGTTTGAGCTCCTTCATCCCGATAGAAGCTACGGACCCGGTCTGCGCAATTTTTTTCTGCGTTTGACCAAAGCCCAGCACCACTACTTCATCATTCAATCCCTGGTCTGCGGCCCGCTGCAATACCACCGTTAAGGAACCACTTTCAGGTGCTTTTATTTTTTGTTCGGCATACCCGATATATGTAACTATTAAAAGCGTACCTGCATCCACCTCAATAGAAAACGCCCCCAGGCTGTTGGTCTTCACCGCGCGCTGGCTTCCTGCCACTGCAATGGTAGCTCCTGCAAGCGGCGTTCCGGCACTGTCTGTAACCACTCCTTTTACTTCCACCGGCGGCGGAGGAAGCGCCGGAACAACGGACGCTTTTTTTATTGAAATATAGTTGCCTGTTACCGTGTAGCTGATCGGACGGCGATAAAACAACTGCTGCAGTACATCCGTTAAGGGCCGGTCGCGCACAGAAAGTGTTACCGGCGGAAGGTGCTCCAGTTGCTCCTTAAAATATACAAACCGGTAGCCGGTTTGTTTTCCGATTTCCCTGAATGCCTTTTCAATAGGCACATTTTTTAAAGACAGGGTTACATTTTGCGAATAGCCCCTTGCGGAGGCCTGCAATAAGACGCACAAAAGAAAGAATGTCGTCATTTTCATAATCAGCAGCCATCTTTTTAATTCCCGGTGCCGGGTACCGGCACCAAACATTTTTTTTAAATCCATACATTTGCATTTGCTTGGGTTGGTGAAATAATACTGTCTGCTCAGACATTTTATATTTGGGTCAGCCCGGGCAATCCGCCGCTATGGGGCCTAATCCATAGCGGTTTTTTATCCAGGTTAACCAGGTACTCCGTCCTGTATACCGGTTACCGGCTCACAATGATTTTCTTCCTTGGAACCTGTTCTATTTTAAAGTGCACCATACCGGTGAGTTCAATAATTTTCAGCAGTTCTGATACCGGCATGTCCCTGGGCAATTCCGCCACGCAGGAATGATGAAAGGGCTCTTCAAACTCTACCTCCACGTCATACCAGCGCCCCACCTGTTGCATTACAGACTGGATGTCGGTACCATTAAAATAAAAGCGATTGTTATGCCAGGCCATTACTTCTTCAAGATCGGGAGCGCGGTTCAGCTTCAACCGGCCGGCCGCCCACAACGCCTGTTGCCCGGGCTGTACATCCACCTCGCCATTGCCATGCACCGGTGCCACTTTTATATGCCCTTCCAGCAGGGTTATTTTTACACCGGGCTCTTCTTTAAACGCCGTTACGTTAAAATGAGTGCCCAGTACTTTTGTGGCCACATCACCGGAGGTAACAGTAAACGGCAGGGCTGCGTTCCCTTCGCCGGCCTCCCGGTGTGCCACTTCAAAATACGCCTGCCCTGTAAGCGAAACGTTCCGTTCGCGGCCGGTAAACGCTGTAGGATACGTTAGCGCAGAACCCGCGTCCAGCCACACTTTTGTTCCGTCGGCCAGTACCAGGGCTACCGGCCGGCTTCCCCTGGGAACGGTTAGGGTATTGAGGGTGGCCACGGCCGGTGTACCCTTGTAACCGATCTGCCCGTTTTCATTTGTATAAACTTCCGTTCCATTACCGATACTCCATACACCGGCGGCTAAACGATCCAGCGGTACCTGTTTGCCGTCCGCCAGCGTAAGATAAGCGGCCGACTTTTCGGGCGCCCGGATGTCCTGCAGCACGGGCATCTTTCCGGCCACAGACCTTTTCTGTTCCGCCGGTTTAAAAAACAGCAGGTAGCCCCCCAGTATGAATACCAATACCGCAGCTGCAACCATCCATTTCCGGAGCAGGCGTACCGGCGCCCCTGGTTTTTTAGAAGATTCCTGCTGTATCTGCTGTATCAGCTGCTGCAGCAACAACTGCTTTTTTTCTTCCGTTAATACCCCGGTTTGCCGGTGCTGTACCAGCCGTTGGTGCACTGCATCCTTCACCACTTCATCGTATTGCCCGGAAAGCAGGCCTTCGCGGAAAAGAAGCGCCTCCGCATCACTCAATGTACCGGCATGGAATTTCTGAAGCAAGTCGTTAAATAGAGAATGAGGTATATCCATTTTATGATTTTGACAAAAACCGCTTATTTATAAAGACAACGGGCAAACAGCAATGGCGTAATGGCTGAAAACTTTTTTTTAAACAGCGTTCCCTGCTCCTGCGGTGGTTTCACCTTATTCTGCTCATTACTGGCAGCACATTAACAGCACGGCCAGGGGGTACAGGTAGCGGCGCATATAGGCCCGTACCTGCCGGCGGGCCAGCTCCAGGTGTTTTTTTACAGTTAGTTTTGAAATAGAAAGCCGCAATGCAATTTCCTCGTAACTCAGCTCTTCGTCTTCCGCAAGCGTATACACCCGCTGCTGCTGCAATGGCAGCGTATCAATGGCTTTTTTTAGCAATTCCCGGTATTGCTTCTGCTGAAGCCCGCCTTCCGGATCCGGCACCGGAAGGGTCTTCCGGGCATACCGGCTGATGAATGTTTCCTCACGGGCCTTTTGCTTCAGGTGGTTCAAAACGCTGTTGCGCGTCATCATAAACAGGTAGTTTTCCAGGTGCTCGGCCTGCGCCAGCTGCTGCCTTTTTTCCCATACTTTTATAAAAATCACCTGCAGCAACTCATCTGCGTCCTGCTCGTCTTTTAAAAAATACAAAAGGGCATCATAAACAGCCGGGCTATACCGAAGGTAGATTTCTGTAAACGCCTCCCGGCTGTCTGCCGCCAGTTCGGTCAATAATTTTCGCTCATGCGTTAATGATTTGGGCAATGCAAACAATTTAATACTAAAAAAAACTGCAAAGGATTACGCCATTGCAATATGCCAACTGTCTTTATTATAGAAAAGGGTAATAAAAAAGTTTACAGAAAAGGTATAAACGCTAAAATACAGATTTGATTTATAAAAACGAGGTGTTTTAAAAAAAAATAAAAGTAGCGATCGGACCGGGATATACGCAGGCAAACGCAGCTCCGGGGTGGGTTTGTATTGCCGCCATATATCCGTATGCGTCCCGGGCTTCGTGCAACAAGGAAGCTGTCGTATCTTTCATTATGAAAAACGCGCAATATTACCCACCAGCAGCAGAACAGGAAAGGCCATAAAAAACACAACGGTCCTGTTTCAATCGATGCTGTATCTTCACCGGTAGTTCATTTTAGTTGCTGTGGACCTATTGTAAACACGACAAACCCGCAGAAAGATACAGGATCTGTTTCCTTTTAATACATCCCTTCTTTTATCAGCCAAGCTTTCCCATCCTTTCTTAACAGCCTGCCCTGAAAAAAAATACAGCATATCTGCCATAAAGTATAAGCGCACAACGGCCGTATCCTTTATTTTTGAGCAGATCGCTCATCCGGTTAGCAAGGACCCCGGGCACCGGCTTTAACAGCCAGCATTACATAACGATATTCTGAACATATGATCAAAACTTCAGCATCCCTACAATTCCGCCTGTGTATAGCAATAGCGCTCTTGAGCGCAGGCGTGGCAACACATGCCCAAAATGCAACGGCAGTCAGGGAACGAAACGCCGCCCCGTTGCTGCAAAAAATCCGCGACTTTGTTATTTACAAGGACAGTCTTTTCCATTGCGCCTTTCCCTCAGTCATCAGGAAAAAAGACGGCAGCTACCTGCTGGCCTTTCGCCGCGCTCCCGAGCGGCGTGTTTTAGGAGAGCGGGTTACCACACATGTGGATCCCAACAGCTACCTGATGCAGCTGACCTCAAAGGACGGGCTGCACTGGCCGGCAGCACCGTCCCTGCTTTATGCGCATCCCTTTGGCGGCTCACAGGATCCCTGCCTGTTGCAGCTGAGGAATGGCAACCTTTTATGCGCAAGCTATGGTTGGTCTTTTCCGAATGCGGATGCACTGGCCCAGTTGAAGACCCCGTACTTTAAAGCGGCTAATGCCGTTTTCCTGGGCGGCTACCTCTTACGCTCTGCTGATAACGGCCACACCTGGAGCGCACCCATTTACCCGCCGTCCGTTCCTGCAGAGGTTCACTACAGCCCCTATAGAAATAAGTTACCGGCGTATAACCGGGGCGCCCTGTGTGAAGGACGTAACGGCACCATCTACTGGGTGGTGGCCGCTACGGATGACTTCGCGAGCAAAAAAACCTCCAACTATCTGCTCACATCCGCCGACGGCGGAAAGAGCTGGTCTTATCAATCGGTGGTTGCCAAAGATCCCAGGATCTCCTTTAATGAAACTTCCATTTATGAAACACCCAAGGGCGACCTTGTTGCATTCATGCGCACGGCTAACGCCGGCGATACCGCCTGTATTGCCCGCTCAAAAGACGGCGGCAAAACCTTCCGTTGGGAACCGATGGGATTTATGGGACATCCCCTGCAGGCCCTGCGTTTACCGGACAACCGGGTATTGGTGACCTACGGCTACCGGCATGCGCCTCATGGAATCCGGGCCCGGGTGCTCAATGCTGAATGTACCGACTTTAACACCGCAAAGGAATGGATCATCAGAGCCGATGCAACAAGCACGGATATTGGTTATCCCTGGGCCATCATGCTGGATCGCACGCGTATTTTGATCGTGTATTATTATAATATCAACAATGGCCCCCGCTCCATTGAGGGCACTTTGCTGGAGTACCATTAATATCCGGTTTCCATAACCTGGCTTCAGCAGCGCCGGTTTGTTCTGGTAGTGTTCCATAGACAGGATATTATCTTGCGGGCATCCCGAATCCTGATTGTTGTATCTTTAGTGTTCACAATAAAGACACATGCAGATAATTGCCCAAATTTTTATTGCACTGGTTGCAGCGGAGCACCTGGCCATCCTATACATCGAGATGTTTGCCTGGGAAACCACCGGCAAAAAAGTTTTCAAAACGCTGCCGCCCGAACTTTTTAAGCCCACCCGGTCACTGGCCGCCAACCAGGGATTGTATAACGGCTTCCTGGCTGCCGGCCTGTTATGGAGCCTTTTTATACCAGATCCCGCGTGGCAGCAACGCATCGCCTTGTTCTTTTTAGGATGTGTAATTGTAGCCGGAATCTATGGTGCGCTTTCCGCATCAAAAAAGATTTTTTTTATACAGGCACTTCCGGCCCTGCTGGGTTTTTTATTGGTTTATCTGAGCAGATGACCGCCTGTTGATGATTAGCGCGATGACCAGCAGGTACGGCGTCATCCCGAAGATGCACCTATCCGTCTTTCGTTCCGGCGTTCTCTTCAGGAGACACCGGGAAAGAAATGCACAGATGCTGAAATAATATCGATTGACCGGGACAGCATGACTAAGCGCTGTTCTTTCACAGCGGGGTCTCTCGCTGAGGCCCCCCGCGCCCTTGCTAACATACATACGGGATCTTTACAACGATTACGTTTTCCCTATAGCCATTTTATACGCCAGCACCGCTTCATCAAGCGGGGTCATTACCTCGGTTAATGTATGGTAGGTGCCCTGGCCCAACAATTCACCGGCCACTTTTTTTATCAGGGCCAGCGTTGCCTTTAGCATGCTGGAACCCAGACTCACACGGGCCACCCCCAGGTCCTGGAGTTCACGGACCGAAGGCGGCAATCCGCCGGAACCGATGGTGGGGTTGGCAAGAATATTAATGGGCGCATTGATTTCTTTGACCAGCGTGGCGATGGTTTCTTTTTCCCATACCGGCTGAACGAAGATGCAGTCGGCACCGGCTTCCCGGTATTTATTGCCCCGCCTTATGGATTCCGCTAATTTTTCTGCCGGCGTACCGGAAGACGTATAGAAGGCATCGGTTCTTGCGTTGATCACCAGGTGAAAGCCCAATGCATCGGATAGGGAACGGATGGCGGATATGCGTTCACAAAATACCTGCTCGTCCATTAATACCGGGCTTAAGCTGATGCTGTCTTCAATATTGATCCCAACAATTCCGGTGGCAATGATCTTCTTAACCGATTCGATGACCTCCGCTACATGATTGCCATACCCCGCCTCTATATCCACCGTTACCGGCGCCTGTACACCTTTTACAATACCTGAGATCACTTCCAGCATTTCCGGCAACCGGATCACCTGGCAATCGGGGTACCCCAGTGCGGCGGCGATGCCCATACTGGTGGTGGCAATGGCTTTATAGCCGCAGGCCTCAATTAATTTGGAACTACCGGTATCCCATGAATTTAACAACACAAGGATCTCTTCATCGTGATGCCATTTCAGGAACCGTTCCGCTTTTTCTTTTTGAATGGGGGAAACCATAACCTGGGATTTAACGTAAAAGAATCCGGATTACAATTAACGCGCTCCGGGCATAGTAAGTTACTGCAATTTTCCTGTTTTTTAAAAGATATCGCGGCCGGTGGCGTTAAAGTAGCTGCTATGATACAGCATTCAGCGTGAAGCTGCGCTTTCTCGGACGGATGGTGCGGATCAGCATTCACCTGACGGATCATTCTCTTACAGATGCCGAAACAAGTTCGGCATGACCATAGAAAATGTTTGATAACCCCGCTCACGATCCCATACCTTATGCGCTGTTTGATCCTGCATCAAAGTGCTCCGTGCTGCCCGTTCTATACAGGCGCACCGCTATTGCTAACCAGGTATTATTTATGCTTATCTGACAGGTAACTACTGAAAAACGGAATCAATTGCCGGCAGCTTGTGGATCCGGATGAATGTATTTACCAATGATATAATCCGTGATGGGCTTTAACCGCCGCTGCTGATCGATGGGATGAAACCCATCCGCAGTATAAAACTCAATGGCCCCGTTTATTTTTACATACCAAACCGAACCCTTCGATTGCCGGGTAATGGTATCCGGCCGGGTGATCTTTTTAAAAGAACGGATCTTTTCCGGATCCAGCTGCACAACCCCTGTATCCCCGGCATTTGAAGTGCAGGGAACTTGTTCGTAATGATCACCGGTCCAGGACATACAGGCTTTAGTTACCGGCAACACCTGGCCCATGGGAATGGGCTCCGGTTCCTTTTTTCCGCCCCGGTATATCCAAAATCCTGCCAATGCCAGTAACGCCATCGCAAAAGCGGCCAGCCCTCTTTTAAAAACAGATCCGGGTTTCCGGACTTTGGGCTCTGGTATAGCAACTCCCATCGGCGATCCTTTATCCGGCCCCGCATGTTCCGGAGTGCCGGGTGTTTCAACCGCAACCGGCGCTGCCGGATCCTTTATTGTTCCGGCATCCGGGGCAGGTGCTTCAGGTTGATCCTGCGCTTCTGGAATCCTCTCCTTTTTTTCCGTTTCAATGTTTTCCTCAGCTTCTTCGGGCTCGGGATCTGTTACCTCCTGCTCCTCCGCAGGCGCATTCTCTTCTAATGGATTTGCTTCATTGTCTCCTTCTTCAATACGCTCCTCCACTTGAACGCCGCTTGCTTCCAAGGCATCCACATTATAACTTTTTGTATAGTCGCACGGCCGATCTTTAAAATCGATCAGCCATGCTAGGAGCTCAATATTTTTATCATCGGTACTTTCTGTTTCTTTCTTTAGGAAATTTCTAAGCGGTCTAAACTTGTCGATTTCACATTTTTTGATCGCCTTTAAAACGGCCGCCTGATCGTTACCCTCACCAAAAAAACTGTCAAGCACCCTGCCATCTTTCCGGGAGAACCTTTCAGTGCAAACTCTGATGCACTCATTTTTAAGTTTAGCCGGAGCCGGATTGCTTAGGGCCAAAGAGAGACTATTCTTCGCCCGCTTTTGCTCATAATCATACAGGACCAGTTTGGTATAATTAAGATCCATCTTCAACAATTGTCCGATAAAACTAATGGAATTTTCGGAATTCAACCGGCATTTCCGGAATCCCTGGAATTCCACACGGAAAGACCGGAATTACCGGAACCAACTAACAATCAACCTGTTACACCGATCTATCTTTGTTTCCAGAATCAGTTGCCCATCTCCTTTGCTAAGAGATATTGCTGTACAGAACTGATTTCCGGGAGCAGCGAAAGCGGCAGTCCATAACCGGTTTGGGAAGCGTTTAGAAGCTTCCGCAATCCACACTCCCATCCTTCCCAAACAATGTAAGAAGCGCTTCTTACGCAGTTCCACACCTGCGCCGGGCACCGGCTGCAGTATTCTTCAACATTTAAAATTTAAAAAAATGTACGCATTATTAATAGCCTTTTGTATGGCATTCTTACCCAGTCATTCTACACATTCGGTTAAAGCAACCGTAAAAACCGATCTCAGCAAATTGCAGGTAACCGTTCGGGCCGATACCTCGGACCCCTCCGGAGATGGCGGGCATATTCCCCCGTTGCCACGCCCTCTTCCTCCAATAAAATAACCGGGTCATCATCAATAAGGCAGGCATTCGTCCTGCCTTATTTTTTTGTTTTTATCAAACTCGTATTACTTTTAAGCAAAATAACTGTCTTGAACTATTTAAAGCCCTTATTGTTCCTGTTCGTTGCGGCCATCTTCTCCGGGTGCAACACCCCTCCTAAAGCAACGCCCGTTCCTTCGTCTCCGGATTTTCAAAAGGCTACAGATTTTCTCCAAACGAAAAAAGATTCCGCTTTTTATTATTTCAACAAGGTGGCTACCAGCCCCGGCGACAGCCTGCTCATCGGAAGGGCTTATGCCAACATGGCCATTCTATTATCGAAGGCTGCAGATCCCTTTAGCAGCCAGGCAACCTCGTTACAGGCTTTGAAATTCCTAAATACAAAAAAGAAAAGCGATTGGCGTGCGCTTTCATCGGTTTATAATGAACTGGCATACACCAACATCACACTCAAGCAATATGAAGCCTCTTTGGGCTATTCTGATCACGCATTAAAATTTGCAGGGGGTTCCGACAGCATAACGGCTTTAAACAATAAGGCGCTGGCTTACCAGCGGCTAAGGCAATACGAACAGGCCCTTTCAATTTACCAGTCGATCCTTAAGGAAAGCAAAAATAACCCGGCGGAATATGCCCGGGTTTTAACCAATATGGCCAATACCAAACGGTTCAGGGATTCAACATATAATCCATTGCCCGAATTGCGGGCCGCCCTGCAGGTACGGGAAAGCAACAAGGACACCCCAGGCCTGGGCGCCAGCTATGCACATTTATCCGACTACTACGCCCGCACTCATCCGGATTCCGCCTTATTCTATGCCAACAAAATGCATCTGCTAACGCTACGGCTGGGCAACCCGGGCGATGAATTGCTGGCACTACGGAAACTTATAACATTTGGACCACCTGAACTTATAAGGGGCTATTTTAACCGTTACCGGTTTTTAAGTGACAGCATGCAGACCAGTCGTAATACGGATAAAAACCAATTTGCACTCATCCGTTATGAAACGGAAAAAAGCAAGGCCGATAACCTGGTATTACAAAAAGACAACGCAGAAAAAAAAGTACAGATCATCTGGCAATGGATCTTGCTGGTGGGCGTACTTGTACTCACCATTACCGGTTTTTGGTGGTACCGGAAACAAAAGCAGCGGGCCATCCGCGAACAGCAGTTAAGAACCTCCCAAAAAGTACACGATGTGGTGGCCAACGGGCTTTACCATGTTATATCAAAAGTGGATCATGATAAAACCGGCGGCAAGGAACAATTACTGGATGACCTCACCCATCTCTATGAACAATCCCGTAATATTTCCTATGAGCAGCCGGAAGAAAAAGTTCCCCTATCCTTTAATGAATCGCTCGCAGCATTGCTTTCCTCTTTCAGCTCGGCCGGCACCCGGGTATTGATTATAGGTAATTCCAAAGAACTTTGGAGCGTGGTAAAACCCGGTATTAAAAGAGAATTACTGCAGATCCTGCAGGAGCTGATGGTAAATATGAAAAAACACAGCCGGGCCAAAAATGTGGTCATCCGGTTTCTTCTGCAGCACAAAACGCTAACGGTTCAATACACCGACGACGGGGTAGGCGCCGCTCCGGACTTCCGGTATGGTAACGGACTAAGGAATACGGAATCCCGTATTTCCGGTATGGGCGGACGCATTAGTTTTGACACCGAAACATCGGAAGGCATGAAAATTCAACTGTATATCCCAACTGCATAACCCATATGATTCAAAAAATATTGATCGCCGAAGACTACGAAACTGTCAACCTGTCTATACAAAAAACACTGGAAGAGCTGCATATTTCCAGCCCGGATTATGTGTACTATTGTGACGACGCACTGCTGCGCATTGAAAAAGCCCTGCAGGCCAACGCGTCCTACGACCTGCTGATCACCGATCTTCATTTTGAGGAAGATCACCGCCAACAAAAGATCAGCGGCGGAGAAGCGCTGATTGCGGCCGCCCGGAACATACAGCCCGACCTGAAGATCCTGGTATTTTCGGCCACCGGGAAACCGGCCACTATTGAAGCACTCTTTCAGAAAGAAGACATTGACGGGTATGTGTACAAGGGCCGTAATGATGCCCGGGAGCTGAAGCTGGCCCTGGAACAGATTGCAGCCAACCGGCGTTATTTTCCCCAGCAATTTGTACAGCAACAGAAGCAGAAGAATACCTATGAACTTGACGAATTTGATATTACCATCCTGTCTTTAATGGCGGATGGAAAACGGCAGCAGGAGATCTCCGCCTACCTGAAAAAAAATAATATTAAGCCATCAGGGCTCAGCAGTATTGAAAAGCGACTGAACACCATTAAAGATGCCCTGGATTGCAGCACCAACGAGCAGCTGATTGCGCATTGCGTGAAGATGCGCATTATTTAACCGGGGCAGCAAAGCAGCTCACTGCTTGTCCTCTAAAAAGAACAAGTGTATGGGATGAAATATTTCTTCCACACTGGCCCGACCAGAAATCCCAGCGCCCCTCGGCTGCACTGCCAATGACAGATGATATTATATATCGAAACCCGTTATATTTTCGTCATGCCGGGTTTTTTCGATAGGGAGCCTAATCAAAGTAACGATGACACCATATACATTCGTCACCTTGAGCACAGCACAGCGAAGTCGAAAGGTATCCCGGTCTTCGGGTATTCTGGTATTGCAGGGATGCTTCGACTGGGCTATGCATGACGCGCGTATAATCCTTTCCTCATGTGGAGTATTTGATAGAGCGCATGATCAACGCAGCGATGACACCATATGCATTCGTCACCTTGAGCGCAGCACAGCGAAGTCGAAAGGTATCCCGGTCTTCGGGTTGTCTGGTATCACAGAGATGCTTCGACTGCGCTCAGCACGCGAGTATAATCCTTTCCCCATGTGGAGTATTTGATAGAGCGCCTGATCAACGCAGCGATGACACTATATACATTCGTCACCCTGAGCGCAGCACAGCGAAGTCGAAAGGTATCCCGATCTTCGGGTAGTCTGGTATTGCAGGGATGCTTCGGCCTCGCTCAGCATGACGAAAGTGTAATCCTTTCGTCATGTGGGGTATTTGATAGAGCACCTGATCAACGCAGCGATGACACCATATACATTCGTCACCTTGAGCGCAACACAGCGAAGTCGAAAGGTCTCCCGGTCTTCGGGTAGTCTGGTATCACAGGGATGCTTCGACTGCGCTCAGCATGACGCGAGTATAATCCTTTCCTCATGTGGAGTATTTGATAGAGCACCTGATCAACGCAGCGATGACACCATATACATTCGTCACCCTGAGCGCAGCACAGCGAAGTCGAAGGGTCTCCCGGTCTTCGGGTAGTCTGGTATCACAGAGATGCTTCGGCTGCGCTCAGCATGACGCGAGTAGGATTTATTTTTAAAAAATCTGCCACTTTACGGTTTTCCGTAAAAAACAGCTTTGCGGACACGCTACTTTTGACTCATACTAAAAGCGTTTATGATGAGCAAAAGTTATTATGTTAACAAAATCGCACAAAGCAATGGCGACCACGAAGTACATGAGGAAGGATGTTCCTGGTTGCCTGCGTTCAATAACCGGATCCCCCTGGGCCAGCACACCTCCTGTCACAGTGCCGTACGCGAAGCGAAAAAGTACTACACCCTGGCTAACGGTTGCAAATACTGTTGTCCTGACTGTCATACTCGTTAAGATCCAGCCATGAAATTCGGATACAGAAAGCCATCCCTGGCCAGGCGCATTGCCGCCCGTACATCGGTAAAACGGTATATCCGGCATTCGCTGGGCTTTAAGGCACCCAGAGGCTGGGGCTGGATCACGGATCCCAGGCGGGCGGCCTATAATAAGGTCTACAACCAAACTTCAAAAGGATGTCTTTTAGTGTTGTTGTATCTATCCGGCATTTCCTTCCTCCTCCTGTTATTCATTCTTTAAATCCATAGCATCATGCCATTTAAAAAACTACTCTTCCTGCTGTTGTTCTTTACAGCGTTCGGGGCCAGCCCTGCCCATGCACAGGCAAAGAAAAAAGCCAGCACTCAAAAATCCGTTACCCCCAAAAAAAGCAAGACCCGCAAAACGGCAACGGTCAACTCCGACGACGGGGAATATTATAACGGACACAAAATTTATACCGGGCCAAGGGGCGGGCGTTATTATATCAACCGCAACGGCAACAAAACTTATATATAAGTTGCGCGCATCCCGTAAACAAAGTAACCAAAATCTCCATATACCGGCGGCCGACGCGCTGTCACCGTATGCAACCTCGGCCGTTGTCTTCCTGTGAAAACACTTTTTGTCACACATTCGGCATTTATAACAACCGTAAATTTTAAGTCATGCCAATTGCTCCGCCAGGGTGATAGCCCACCATCGAACCGCCATCCACGGCTAACGGACTGAAAAACCCACTCCTATTTTTACAACAAACAGGTTACAGTCCGAAATGAAATCTATTCTTTTAGCCGTTTTAATTCTCAACAGCAACAGCTGTACCCCCACCACCGTATATATCTGCGACAGCAATACGGCCACACGGTATCATTACAACGAACACTGCAGGGGTTTAAAAAACTGCAATTACCGCATCCTTGCAACCACATTGGACAGCGCGGAAAAAGAAAACCGCACGCTTTGCAGATGGGAGGAGTAGTATACGGCCAAACAACAACAGGCTTCAAAATAACTTTTAAAATGAAACGGTTCTTTAATAGTTGTGCAAAGAAGATAATGCAGTGCTTCAACTTCCGCAGGCCCGTATTCCGTCACCTGGATTACATTGACCTTATTCTGGAAAATAAACGATTACTATTGATCAGCTGGGAAACGATGCATACAAACAGGCTGTATATCCGGCCAGGCAAGCATTCAGACCGCCGGTCTTCGGGTGCTGCTGTTTATACATTGCGCGCGGGCACTAACACGGTCGAAATCGTGCTTAAGAACACATGGCGTTCAAGTAAAAAAGGCATCGATCTCAAAAACCTACCCTTGGATCCGCAAATGCGCCGGTATCTGGATGCCTATTTTTCCAATAAGTCCGCTTTCGATATCCGATTAGGGCTGCCAGCACTTACAAACACAACAATCCGGTTAAAGCCATTACGTGCCCCGCTTTTACCAAATCCCCAAATAACGGGTTTTAGTATTTCCTTTAATCTATCTCAATTTAATGACTATGTCTCGTGATTTTTATCAAAGCCCCAAATCTTCACGCATCATGCGTCTTTTTTGGAAAGCAGCCGGCGCCGACCGATATATCCTGGAGCGGAGTACGTACGGTGACCAGGTGAAATATCTATGTCTTGGAGGCATCATTGTAGCAACCGGCCTTATGGCCGGACTGGCGGGTGGTTATGCATTCTACACAATCTTTGAGCCAAGAGGAAACGCCATTGATTCCTTTAAAACAACCGCCGCCATCGGAGGGAATCATGATATTACAGATCTTCCAACCATGGCGAAAGCCGTGATATTTGGTATCATATGGGGACTGATTATCTTCAATATCGACCGGTTTATTATTTCCAGCACCGGAAAAGGCGACGGCACCGAGGATATCACCGGGAAAGAGCTCAAAGGTGCATTACCCCGCTTACTGATGGGGGCCATCATTGCAATGACCATTTCCAAACCCGTAGAGATCCGCATGTTCAAAACGGAGATCGATATCAAACTGCATGAAAAGCAGATTGAACAGCAGCAGATCTACAAGGCTAAAACCGATTCCGTATTCAATAGTGAACTTGTCAAAAAAGACAAGGAGATTGAAAAAATAGAAACGGAGTTGAGCAATAAGCGAAGCCGCTATCAAACGCTTGAACAGAACTATATTGAAGAAGCCCGCCTGGTTACCGTTGGTCCCCGTGCCCTGGCTATCAAACAGCAAATGGATGGTCTGGCCGCAGAAATCAAAGCATTAGAGGCCAACCCCGATTACCTGCGTGTAAAAAAAGAAAAAGAGGCCATTGAAGACCGGCGCGCTGCCGCCCTGAACCAAAGCGAAAAATATGCCGCCGGACTGGATGGACTGCTGGAACGCATAAAAATCGGGCACGAGATATCCGGTCCGGCCATCTCCTGGTTCATTACGCTGCTCTTTATGGCAATTGAACTGACGCCGATCTTCTTTAAGCTGATGCTGATCAAAAGTCCATACGACTATATGGAAGAGAACATCAAAGAGCTGATCAAGGCCGAAAGCGGTATTGAAATACAACACAATTATTACCAGGACAAACAAGGGCATGAAAGAGACAAGGTGGTTCAGCATCAGGTGATCCGGCTGCTAAAAGAAAAAATTGCCTTACTGGAAGCGCAAAGTCAGTTAAGTGAAGCCGCCCTTGAGCACTGGAAAGAAAAAAAGAAGGAAAGCATTGCGGTCAACCCCGAAGCCTTTGTAACCGAAAACCCGGTATCGCATAATGAGGTAACGTCATGAGCAGCCGCAGCAAACCCAACGGCATTGCGTCCCAAAGAAGTTTTGTAAAGCTACTGGGTGGGGAATATGATCTGATGCGCAGCACCGGCATATTAAAGCGCTTTTATGCGGCCACATTACTGATCATTGCCATCCTGCTACTAACCTGCATCAGTATCTTTTATGCCATCGAACTTTTATTTCATTCCATTGCCGTGGAAACCACGCTCGCCGTGTTTTTCTCTTTACTGTTTATCTGCATCTACATTTTCCTGCTGAATACCTTCTCGAAAGAGGATCGGAAGCGTAAAAAAAAGTTGAACTTTTCAGATATCATACGTATCGGATTTATAGCATTTATGGGGTTCCTGATCGCACAGCCGTTGATCATACTGGTGTATGCGGCGTCGCTTTCAGCGGACGTAGCACATTATAAACAGCAGCTGCTGAACACCCATACCACCCGTATTGCCGGACTAACAGAAAAAGAAACAGGAAAACTGGCAGCCCGGCACCATCATTACAACCGGCAAAAGCAGCAGTCCGGAACCACCATCTACGATGATCAGATGGCACGGATCGATCGCACCCTGCAGGCAATGGAGATCAAAACCCAGGCACTCGAATCCGCAGCCGCGCGCACCATTGCCGCAAACAGCTTCTTCCTGTACCGGATAAAAAGGGTCAACGGAAGTTATCCGCTATCCGGACTTCTGGTCCTTATCATTGTAACGCTCTTTATGCTCCCGGCCCTGTTGATTTATACCATTTCCGGTGAGCATCATTACTACCGGCAAAAAAAAGCACTCGAAAGAAAACTGATCTCGGATGCCTACCACGCCTTTACCATGCATTACAAAAAATTATGGGATCAGTCCGTAACCATTTTCTCGCGGTACATAGATCCTCCTTTTAATACGATTCGCAAAAAACCACCTGTTTCCGGCAACACAAATGATTTTATTCAAAAGTATATCGACAACCGATAGCAATTCTGAACTGCGATGGATTACAAGAAGGACTATTACCGCATACTGGAGGTGCCGGAGCAGGCCACACCCGAAGCGCTCCGTGCTTCCTACCGGCGTCTTGCCAAACGCTATCATCCCGACAAAAATCCCGGCAACCCGGAATCCGAGGAACATTTTAAGGATATCAATGAGGCCTATGAGATCCTGGGCGATCCAGCATCCCGCGCTGTTTATGACAGTTACCGCACTCATCAAAAGAAGCAAAGCGTTTCACAGGAACCGCTTAACGAAGAAAATGCTACCCATCCCCGGGACCCGCACCAGGAAACAAAGACCCGTACGTACACCGTTACCCGCGAACGGAAAGTTTATGTGCGTGGGGCCATCGAAGCAAAATTCCAGGGGATGCCGGACATTGTTGAATATGAGGCCGGGCAATGGGAAACCTGTTTTACGATTACCCCCACAGAAATACTGGTAACCATATCCGCCCCGGATATCTATACAACGGCTGTACCCGAAGGATACCAACGGATGTATTCCAGTACCGATCTATTCACAACACCCATTGAACAACCAGTCCGCTGTAAGATCGTCACTTCCGGTCAGGAAGCCTATTACCAGCTCGATCTTTACGACATCCGGATAAAAGATCCGCAGTTAGACGGAATTACAAAACACGAACAGTACAGTTTCGGAACTCTGCGCGGTGAGTTGTTTGCCTATGTATTACACCACTATGAAGAGGTAGTTACGGAGACCTATACAACCTGTGCGGGCGCTACGGGACGTGTTGAAACAAAAACAGAGAACGGGCAACTTTATACAAGGGAAGAACAATATTCCGCCGATTGCAATACCTACTGGACCGAATGGCAGCAAGTGCCCCAAAAGCACCGGTCCTATGCCCGCTCCACAAAAGCGACGCCTGTTTACAACCACCCCAATCCACCGCATTCCGATTGGTGGTGGCTCCTTTTACTATTAGTTGCAGGTATCATCTGGCCACCCTTATTCGCTATTATACTGATCCTGGCCGGGATGTTGCTGCTGCCATTGCTGCTCGTATGGCTGGCCGAAAAAGCCGGTAAAGGATTCCATTGGGTACTTGTATTCCTATTAGGTTTTATCTTTTTGATAACCATTGGCCTCATGCTTCAGCCGCCTCCCCCTCGTCCATCGCCTGATGCCCACACCAGGCTGGACCGCATCCGTTCAAGCAAATTGCCCATTCAAAGCCCTCGTACACCGGCAGATACATTGATAACCCACACACTTCGCTGGCAGGACCGGAACGATAGCGTATATACCATCCGGCTGTCTGTACGTACATCTGAATGGCACCGGTCGTCCCTGGCGCACCGGCAGATGAATGAACAGCAATATGCATCTCGCGGCATCGGTGCAGTATACAGCCAGATGCTCGCCACCGACCAGGAGGCCATAAAACCGGCAGCCCTGACTTTTGCTACGCTGGCAAAAGAAAAAAAACTCAACCGGCCGCAAACAGCATCCATGATCCTGTCCTGTATCCAATCCATCCCTTATGCACTGATTGTAGACCGGTCCTGCTCCGACAGCTATAACGATCCCTACATCACCCGGTATCTTGTAACCTGTAAAACGGATTGTTGCAAGGGCTATTCAAAATTCGGTGTACAATCACCCGTTGAGTTTCTGGCAGATCTGAAAGGAGATTGTGATACCCGGGCATTATTCCTGTATAGCGTATTGGGGCAATTGGGGTATCCGGTTGCACTGATGACCAGCAACTACTATAAACATGCGGTTATTGCGGTGGCGCTCGACAAGCCGCCTTCCGGCAATGCCGTTGGAATATCGATTGATAAAAAAAGTTATTACATGTGGGAAACCACTTCCAAAAAGTTCGGACCGGGAGAACTGCCCGCGTCGCTATCCAACATCCGTTACTGGAATATTACCCTGATTCAATAAAACCAAGATCATCATGAAACATTTTTTACCGGCACACATTGGAATCATTTTGCTATTGCTGCTATTCCAAACCTATATCCTTTTCTATATCACGTTGTTTTTATTACGGCGGCTGAAGATGCTGAAGCGGCCCTATAATGGCATGGATCATGCAGAATTGTTAGTAGCCGCGGTTGTCCTTTTGGGTGTCCTGTTCCTCTCGTCTGCAAATGCACCTGCACTGTTCCAGGCGGCCCAATCATACAGTGATTTGGATCTTTCCCCGGCGAAACATCTGTTGCTCTATTTCGTCCGCTCTTTTGCTGTTATCTTGTTCTTTAGCGGCCTGTACGTTATGCTGGGCTTTGTACATCTGCGCCTTTTATTCCGCAGATATTATTCAACCCCGGGGATTGCCACCAGCATACTCATTGCAACCGTAACGATCGGTATTGCGCTGGTTTGCTGGTTTACCTGCAAAGAGGTTCTGGATTATATAACGCCCCGGTTTATTAATTTCCGGTAACCGGGATGCCAACGCTGAGATGGCCGACGTGTTACCCGTAATTTTAAAGACAGATTATGTATATAAAAAACACAAATCAATATGGAGTGGCTGCCCTCTGTGCTGCCTGTAGTCTCAGCAATAATAAAGCATCAAATCCTGTTGTTGCATGGGAGGAAACAACGTTGCGGATATTTGGAGAAGGACCGGCACAGAAGAAGGGTTGCCCAAAAGCCACCTTCCTCGGACTATGTGAAGAAGGTCTGATTTCCGGCGTACCACGGGGAAGCTATACAAGCTCCAGCAAAAATAAACGTTATGCAATACGCATGGTACGCTGGCTGAAAGCATACCCAGCCCTACCCATTCCTGTTGAGAAGATGTGGGCTTATGCTACTGAGCATTCGGGTATCCGGCCCAACGGGCAGACCAGCGTAGTGGTGGCCTTATTTATCAATGGCTACCTAAATGGCTAATATTTCTTAAATAACGTAAGCCTGCCGGTTCGTGGCCGTTAAACAGCCGCTCTGATCAGCAATACCTGAATATTGGGCCGGTATACACTTTTCGTTCAATATACGCATAATTCCAAGCATCTCCTATTCCCGGAAAGTATCCCTCAATTTTATCGCGCCTTGATATACTTTTCCAGCATCCGGGCACAGTACCATTCCTGGCGCGGCAGATGGAAGGGCCCTTTAAACAGGTTGCCCTTGGCTGTTTGCGCAATGCTTCCGTTCCGGTGCAGGTAGCCAAACCATTCACCGTTTTCTTTATCATGAAAATGCCCGTAGGCATAGTCATGGATCTGCCGGTGCCATACCGCGTATTTTTCATTTCCGGTTACTAAGTAGGCCAGCAGGGTGGCAATGATGGCTTCGTTCTGCGGCCACCAGAATTTCATATCCTGCCAGTACTCCTGCACCGGCTTATGGTATACATCCCGGAAATACAGTATGCCGCCGTGCTCCGTATCCCAGCCGCGTTCCCACATATAGTCCAGCATACGGCATCCCAGGCTGATCAGCTGCGGATCGTTATCCCGGTAAATGGCTTCATGTAAAATAAACCAGGCGCCTTCAATGGCATGACCGGGGTTCAGCGTACGGCCATCGATATGATCGATAATACTTCCGTCTGCGGCTACCTGTTCCATCACACAACGGATATCGTCTTTTACAAAATGGGTTTCAATTTCACGGATCCACTTGGTAATATAGGTATCACAGCGGGGATCGCCGATGGTTTCCCGTAGCTGCTGCGCCGTGTTGATCATGATCATGGGTACGCCGATCCCTTTGGCAGGACGGGTATCTGTAAATTTGGGAGATACGGGGGCTTCTCCCTCCGCATAGCGGATACATTGGGTGAACAGGTCCCTTGCCCGGTTGGCCGCTTCCTGGTCGCCGCTGGCCCTGGCATAGGCAGCAAAAGCAATCACCGCAAAGGTTTCCGAAAAGAAATAACGCCGCTTCCGGATGGGCCGTCCGTCCCGGGTCATATGAAAGAACATCCGGCCGTCGGTATCAAAGCAATACCTGCTCAGGAAATCGATCCCGCTCTTTGCAGCAGCCAGCCATTCTTCCCGGCGCTCAACAGTATTGTACAGGGTAGCCAGCAACCAGGCTGCCCGCCCCTGTATCCAAACGGCTTTATCATCATCCAGCAATGACCCGTCCTGATCGCGCATCAATAAATAACCGCCGTATTCGGTGTCAATGCTCCTGGGAAACCAGAAAGGAAGGGTATCTTCCAGCAATTGTGATTCATAAAAATTTTTAAGTTGTATCAGTTCTTGTGTCTCCACCTTTTTTTATTTTAATGATAGCATAAATGCATCGCGGTAACCGGGAAAGTTCCGCGGATCGGTATCGCGATCCTTACCGGCTTTTGCGCATGCCCGGCAACGGTCATTAAGCACAGCAGGATAAAGCAGCAATATAAACGGGCGCTCATCATATCTCTTTATGGAATGATGCCGGCAACCGGCACGCGTACAAAATTCAGATCCCTTATGCCTTCGTATAAAAGCCCCACGGTATGTTCATCGATCTGTACCAGCGCTGAATAGCCATACGCCTTCCGCTCATCGATCAATATACGGTTGGCCGGCAGCCAGGTTTCCCCGAGGTCAAGACTGGCCCTGATCGTTAAATGATCACGTGCATAACTGTTATTCATATTGCTGAAGAACACCACATCTCTTAACACGCCCTTCACCCGCACCTTTGCTTTGATAATGGAAGCCATACAAACAGGGTCCGGCAGCGCGTGGTAGGAGCTGCGGTGCTCCAGCCAGGTTTTCCCGTAATCGTTTGTGGTGGCAATACTCCGGTAACTTCCCCGGTTATCGCGCATGTTCAGCATCAGTACGCCTGGCCGGGTTTCCACCACCTGGCTTTCGGTGGTATTGGAGCGCGCCCCTGTGCCCGATCTCCAGCTTTGTCCATGATCCGTACTGTAAATGACGGATGAATGGGGGATGCCCGGCTTCTTTGTTTCATCCCAGTATTGGGAAGGAAAAACCAGGGTGCCGTTTTGCATAGCAATACCATTTCCCGGCCCCTGGAAATATAAGTGCCAGGCGGGATTCTTTACCTGTGCGGTGATATTGATGGGCGCCGACCAGGTCTTTCCGTCATCCGCACTATACGCCAGTACAAACTGGCCGCTGCTGTCGGGCGAAAGGCCCGGTTCCGAACCGGCTATAGAGCGGTTTCCTTTACTCCAAAGCGCCGCTACCCATATTTTTTTTGTTACCGGATCAAACAAAACGGAGGGATCGCCGATGCCGCTGTTTTCACCGGCTTTTCCCATTGACATAATTACTTTCATGGGTTCCCAGGTTTGCCCGCCGTCGGTACTGCGACTCATTCCTACATCAATATCTGCAGGCAGGTCGCGGTCATTGCGATACCGGATATCATACACGGCGATCAGTGTGTTTTTATCGGTTCTTGTTAAACCGGGTATGCGGTAGGTGTTTACCGCATCATCACCGGGCATACGGATGCGCACGCCCGTAACCCAGCCCTTTTCCTGCGGGTGCTGGTTCCGGGGGATCAGCACCTTGTTATCTGCCAGCATCATCTGCGTTACTTCCATTTTTACAGATACCCCTACAGGAGCCTGCTCTTTTAAAACAGGGCTAATCCACAGGTAATTAAAGCCGGCACTCAGCGGAACATTTACAGCCAGCAACAGGTTACTACCGGTTATCGTGCCCGTACCCGCAACATTCCGGCCGGAGAACAGGGGTTCATTACCGGTATGATATACTGTTATTTTTTCAAACGCGGCCAGCGCCTGCGGATTGATGCGCATGGAAATATTTTTTACCGGGGCGGCGGTGGCGGGTACATATACACTGATCCTTTGTACCGGGTTATTCTCTGCCCTTTTTAAAACCGGTATGGTATAATTTACAATTTCGGCGGTGGCAGCCTGCTGCCCGTAGCTTACGGCGGCCAACCCGGTCATTAAGATCAAATAAAAGGCGCCATACAGGCCTGTTCTGATAATTGCTGTCTGCATACTGATTTACGATTGATTCGGTTCCGTATAATTATTGGTGCTGGGTTTTAAAAAAATGAACTGGAGGAGCATCGCCACCATAACGATCCCGGACATCATGGCAAAGTTTCTTCCAAGATGCCCTTCATCCGTTGCCTTCCCCAGCAGGTTTGTAATAAAAGCGCCGGCAAAAACCCCCACCATATTCATAAAACCATAGGCGGTGGCCCTTAACCGGGGTGCAATAAACTGGCACAGGACCGGCATATTATTGGCGTCAAAAACTCCAAAGCCTATTCCAAAGCAAATAGCGGCTCCCATTACGGCAGGCAGACTATGGCCAAACCCCAGGAGAACCAATGAAGGAATGGTAAAGCCCAAACCGATTGCACTAGTATAAATACGGCCTCTTACATTTTTTTGCACCCAGCGGTCGGAAAGCAGGCCGCCTAAAATAACACCTGCAAAAGAAGAGAGCGCAATGGTGATAGTGGCCATCGGCCCGGCCTTTGCCATCGGAAGCTGCAGGGTATCGGCAAAAAACGTTGGCAGCCAGTTTTTGATTGCCCAACCCGGAAGACTGGGCGCTGCAAAACAAAACAGGACTACCCAAAAAGCAATATTGGAAAAGAGGGTTACCAGCCCGCTGAATACCGGTATTTTCCCGGGACCGGCGCCGGAAGCCGGTTTGGGTTTTGTATCTTTTAACAAAAATGTCAGCACGGCTGCATACGCAATACCCGCAATACCAAACCAATGAAACGCCGTATGCCAGCTGTATGCTGCGGCCACTGTGGCACCAAACCCGCCCAGTGCCTGGCCGGCATATAAGCCCGTCATATGAATGCCAATAGCCAGCGACCGGGTTTTACCGGTATGATAGTCGGCGATCATGGCAAGGGCCGCGGGTAAATACAGGGCCTCGCTTACACCCATAAGCGCGCGCAGCCCCAGCAGCTGGTTAAAGCTGGTTGCCATACCCATGCCGTAGGTTACCGCCGACCAAACCAGGAGGCTGCTTACAATCAGCCATTTCCGGTTCACCCGGTCGGCCACCGCACCGGCTACAGGGCTCATAAAACCGTAGATGTACAGGAATACCGCCATCAAAAAGCCAAATTGCTCTGCCCGTTGCAGCTCCTGTATATTGTACTGCATGGCCTCCCGCATGGTGCTCAGCATCTGCCGGTCCATATAATTGAGCAATGCCACGCCCCACAAAAGCGCCACCACCATCCAGGGATAGAACGCGGATTGTTTTGGAGATGCGGTTGTATTTGTTGTCATCTTCATCGGATGCTTGCTTCAAGGATGAACGGACTGCGTACACCGGCTTTTACCTCACCGGAGGGAAGCCATAGCCTGTTATTGTAAGTGACCGCGGTGGTAGTTACCGGAACGGGGAAGGGAATGCTTCCGGCATTCATCCACCGGTCGTTTTCGATATCATACAACAGGATCTCATTGCTAAAACCGGGATGCGTTTCCTGTACCCGGTTCTTCTCTTCGGTCAGGGCCTGTTTTCGCACAACGTCCTTCTCCCCTGCGATGGCACTGATCAAGACTTCCGTTTTATGAAAAACCGTTCCCCTGTCTCCGCCAAATAAGGCAATATACCGGTTTTCAATAACCGTACCTGCTCCTGCGCTTAAGGTATAGGGCAGGTTTTTCTTTGCCATCCATTTACCGGTGGCCATATCATAAACAAACAGGTGGTTGTATAAATTGCTGACCCCACTTGCTGTTTTGCTTCTGCCGCCGGCGAGAAAAATGGTGCCGCTTTCCGGCATTGCTACCAATACGGCATGCGATACCGGATAGGGAATATCCGGCAGGGGCTGCCAGCCTTTAAGCGTGTCTTCCAGATCCAGTTTAAAAAACCGGGAAGATGTGGCGGCCCCTGTTTCTCCGCCCGCTACATAGATCGTATTTCCGATGGCCGTTCCGGCAGCGTTCGTAAGCGCCACGGGCAACAAGGGAAGGAAGCTGAAAACCGGTTTACCGTTCTCCAACCGGATCAGCAGCACCCGGTTAAGCGGCCCTTTATCCGCTTCACCGCCTACGCAAATAATACCAGCGGGCGTACTGCAATTTGCGCTGTAAGCCACCGGGTAGGGTAAGCGGAATTCTTTAAAAACGGGCGTCCTTTCATCGGCATTTGTTATATATAACTGGTCATGGTATTGTTTTTTACCACCCGCCCAGGGCATGCCATCCGGAAAATTGGCACCGCCTCCTATCAATAACTGGTTGGCCAGGATGCCGGTAACGGGACCGGCATATCCAAGCGACTTCACTCCGTTTGATGAAGGAAGCAGCGCAAACTGTTTCCATTGAAATACCGGTTTATTTTTATGCCGGGGATAACAGGCAATCCATTGCATACCTATAATGAATAGTAAATAATACAAATATCGAACACGTTTAAACATATCTGAGGGGTTTATTCAACCGGGTGCCGGGAACGGAATGCTTCAAAACCGATGGCAGCTACTTCCTGTTTAAAGGTGTCAAACGCCGCATCATTCATATTGAGCACGGGTAAGCGGAACGCTCCGCAATCCATCCCCACCAGCTTCATATAGGCTTTCCCTGTAGCAATGCCCCCGTATTTGCCCAATAACCGGATCATTTCGATAGACCGGTATTGAAGATCTTTTGCCGTTTGCAGGTCCCCTTTCTTAAACGCGTCGATCAACGCATGGTACAGGGGCGCTGCATAGTTGTACGTACTGCCTACTGCGCCAAAACTTCCCAGGGCCAGCGCGGAAAGCATGTTTTCATCCCGCCCCCAAAGCATGTCGTACCGGCCGTTATCCACATACATACAGGAAAGAAAATCCATGAAGTCTTCATGGGTATATTTAATACCGGCAAAGTTCGGGATAGATCCGTCAACCGCCTTTAATAAATCATACATGCTGACCGGGCAGCCGGTTAACACCGGTATATGATAATAATAAAAGGCCGTTTGAGGCGCCGCAGCGGCAACCGCCCTGCAACACTCGGCAAGCGCCGCAGGTGTAAAGGGTTTAAAATAATAAGGTGCCGTAAAAGAAACGGCGTACAAGCCCGTGCGGGCAGTATGTTCCGCCATTTCTATACAGTCACGCAGCGATGTGCCACCTACAAGATTGATGACTTTAAATGCATCATCGCCATGGGTAGCATCGGCCCAGGCTTCGGCCACTTTTTTTTTCTCTTCCTTGGTTTGGGAAGCGCCTTCGCCGGTAGAACCATTGATAAAAGCACCAATCACCTTATTGTGTTTTAAAAAGCTGTAATAAGCGGGTATGCGGTCCAGGTTAAGGCTGCCGTCCGGATGCATGGGCGTGAAAGGGGCAGCGATGAGACCGGTCAATTTTTTATAAATCATAAATTTTTAAATACGGTTGAATGAAACGGATCTTTTCAAATGCACGGACAGCCAATTCATATTTGCCGATGGAATCAATATCCCGGTGTTTGTGTTAACAGCGGGTCGTTATTCATCATCGACTGAGAAATGGGCAGCAACAATTTTGCTCCTGTGGCAGGTGAAAGATAGGCTGGTTTAATAGCGGCATATACATAATTATCGCCGGCTCTTCTTAAAGCCCACCAGCGCTTGCCCTCACCGATATATTCTCTCAGGTATTCTTCTAAAATGGCGTTCATATTATCGGCAACAGATCCGTTGGTAAACACCGGTGCCGCCGCACCGTACGCTCTTGTTCGTATCTGGCTTATTTCCGGGGATGGATCTTCACCCAGCTTCGCCTTTGCCTCGGCCATCAACAACAATACATCTGCATAGCGGAATACGGGATAATCGTTGTTATAAACCTGTGTGGTACCGGAGGTGGTACCAATAAATTTGGTAAGCATCACGCCTCTTGTGGCAAAGGGTGCAGCGGCGGAATACATTACTTTGAACGAATAGGGAATCCGCTGGTCTGCGGCATTTGCCGTTAGCTTATCGATTGTTGCCTGCGACATGCCTACCCGGTTGGCGCCACCTACATACGGGTATACGGACGAAACCGTAGGCGTGGCGGCCCTGGCAAAAGAAAGGCCGGAAGCCTGGATATTGTTTACCAGGAAATTACCGAATGTGCCCTGCGTTGCCTGCCCCAGTTCATAGTTAACCGCGAAGATAAGCTCCGGGTTATTGCTTTTTTTTGTGGGATCAAAAATATCGGCGTAATTGGTTTGTAGTTTCAAGGTGCTGCCCTGCAAATTCATCACCTCCTGCAAGGCATTCTTGGCGGTTATAAAGTCGGCATTACCGCCGCCTAAGTGGGTACCGGACCAAAGGTATACATCGCCTTTCAATGCCAGCGATGCCACGCGGCTCCAGAAAACCCGGTTACCTGCCGGCAGCGTATTGCTGCTTCCGAATAACTGCAGCGACTTTTCAATATCGCTTTTAATCTGCTGCATTACCGAATCCGGTGTGCTCCGGGCTTTATAGGTTTCTGCGGCATTGTTAATGGTAACAACCGGCGTGGTTGAAAGCGGTACGCCGCCCCATGTTTTCAGCATGGCGTAATAAATATACGCCCTCAGGCCATACATTTCGGCTACTTCCCGCTGGCTGGTAACCGCATCCACCGGGCTTTGCGGCAGCACATCCATAACATTGTTAATCGTATATATGAGGCCGTAGAACCCGCCCCAGTTTGCGTAAGGAACATTCAGCGCGCTGATATTATGCGTATATAGTTGCTGGGCAGTTCCGTCTACCGATTCCGTAAAAATGCCATCGGCCCATATATCTGAACGCATTTCGCCGAGGTTAAAAAACGTACCCACGTTGGAGCGAAACAAAGCGTAGGCTCCCGCATACAGGGTTTGTGCGGCACCCGCATCGGTTAGCGCCAGTGATTTGCTGATACGGTCCTGCGGAATCACTTCATTCAGCTGTTGCTTGCAGGATGTTGCAACCAGTGTAATCCCTGCCAAGCCCGTTAAAAGCGATAATATTTTCGGTTTCATCATAACAAAATTTGTTGGTGGTTAAAAAGTGATCTGTGCGCCAAAGGTGAGCCGTTTAGGCAACGGGTAACGGCCGTTGTCAAAGCCGCCTACTTCCGGGAAAATGCCGCTGTACTTTGTAAAGTACACCAGGTTGGATCCTGTTAGGGATACACTAAGCCCCTTAATTTTATTCCGGAGGATCGTTGCCAGCAGTTGCCGGGTGAGGCTGTAGCTCAATGTCATCTCCCGCAGCATCAGGTAATCTCCTTTTTCCCAAAGATTGGCCGGCGGATTATTGCCCGATGCATCGGTGGCAAAATTCCGGCCCTGGTTGGCCCAGTAGAACATGGGGAGCGATGCACCCGGGTTGTCGGGCGTCCAGGTGTTCAGCACCTCTTTAGTGCTGTTTTGAGATCCCTGCACCTGGCTCAGACCTCTGAGTTTATTATTGTTCAGGATCACAAAGCCATACGCGTAATCAAATGCCGTATATAAATGCAGGCCTTTAAACCCGGCATTTAAAAAGAAACTACCCGATCCTTTTGGCGTAGTACGCCCCACAAAAACATATTGTCTCGAGTCTATGGTATCGTTTTTGTTCACCTGCAGCCACCGGGCATCGCCCAGTTGTTTGAACTTCTTATTATCGCCCGTATACGGCAGGAACGCATTGTATACATTGGCATCTGCCGTAAGCATATCCTGTGTGGTATAAATACCGGCCCATTTGGGTGCCCATACTTCATCATACCCCACACGCTCCCCTTCTATCAAACCATTTACCTGCTTTAACTGCCCGGGATTCTGGGGATCCCAAACCTGTATAGTGCCCTGCCTGTTGCCCGGCAACCCGTTGTAGGGAAGTTTGATTGCATAGCTTTTAACGGTATAGTAGGTAGCTCCCAGGTCCAGGCTAAACCCCCCTTCTTTTTTTGGAGCCACCGCCTTGGCATTGAGCGATAATTCCCAGCCCCTGTTCTGCAACTGCGATAAATTAGTGGTATAACTTGTAAAGCCGGTCTGTGCTGAAATCGGCAGGTTCGCCAGCTTATCAAATACATTCCTGATAAAATAATCGCCGATGATGGTGATACGGTCCCGGAAGAAACCCAGGTCTGTACCGATGTTCAGCGAATTGGTCCGTTCCCACCTCAGGTCGGGATTGATATAATTGGGTGCATACGTGCCCCCCATGCCATTGTACACACCCGCATTGGAATAAACCTGTGCGGTAGGGAAATAGCTGGTACCAAAGTATTGCAGGTTTCCATTTCCGCCATAGCTGAAGCGCGGCTTTACGGTACTGATATATGCTGACAGCTTACTGTTTTTGAAAAAGTTTTCGTTGTGCAGGTTCCAGCCGGCCGATGCTCCCGGAAACAGTCCGTAATAGTTGGTTTCATTGAGCCGGGTAGATCCATCCAGGCGGAGGATACCGGTAAGAAAATATTTGCCCCGGAAGGAATAGTTGAGCTTGCCGATCGCTGAGGCCAGCCGTTCCCAGTAAGGAAAATTGGAAGAAGCGCTGGCAGGGTTAACGATCACCCCGTTTACAACAGACGGCGGCGTAGCGGCAGTAAGCCAGGGAATGATATCGGTGGGTGCCCCGGATGCAGCACCGGAAAAGGTATATCGCTTATAGTCCAGGAATTCTCCGCCGGCCATAAAACTGATCTGGTGATCATTGATATTTTTATCAAACTGTAAAAAGCCGTTATAGGTATATTGAATATCGCGATAGTTACTGAAAGAAGCGGACCGGGTCGTATTCATAGAGCCGCCATTGCCCTGCTGATAGGCCTTGGTAAAGTTATTATTGTTCTGGTAAAGCATATATCCCGAACCATTGGCAACAAACTTAAGGAACGGGAGTATGGTGTATTCAAGGTTCAGGCTTCCCATAAACCGCTGCTGGTTGGTACTGTTAATATATAAATTACCCCAGTATTGCGGGTTGCCCAGGCTTGCATCATTAGGACCGGGCAGTACGATACCCGACGTGTCGTTATAGTAACGTACGGTAGGCGCCACGCCCAGGAACCGCTGCATAAGGCCACCGGTAGCCCCGGTACTGCCGGCAATACCGGGCTCTGAATAGGGTACGCCCTGGTCAATATTATAAGCGGATGTATTTAAGGCAACCTTCAGGTTCTTTCCCACATTCAATGAGCCGTTAAAGTTCATGTTGATCCGTTTGAGCCAGGAACCGATGATTACGCCATTATCTTTTACGGCATTGAGGTTTAATGCAAACCCGCCCTGGTCATTGGCCCCCGAAAGCGACAGGGAATGCTCTGTGGTATGGGTCCGTTGCATCAGCATCGCCTCCCGCTCCTGCGCGGATATTTCGCGATACAGGATACTATCCCTTGCCGCCGGGTAAAATGGATTGGGATCCACCAGTAATTTCCAGTTGGGATCTGTAAGATATTTCCTGTTGGCATTGGTAACCAGCTGCGTGGTGTAAAGCCCTACCGGCGATGTATTAGTGGCGCCCAGGGCCCAGCCCCATGCACCGGTAAGCTGACCCTTATCTCCCGTAACACCGGTGCCGGTAAGTGAATCGGCTATATACCTGGCCCGAAGTCCCAGCCGGTTCATACGGATATAATCTGCAGCACTTAAATAATCAGCTGCGATACTTCTTGGATAGTTGATGGTTTGCCGGATGGAGTACTGGACCTGGGTTCTTCCTTTCTTTCCTTTTTTTGTGGTGATGAGTACCACCCCGTTGGCGGCGCGTGCTCCGTATATGGCCGTAGATGCAGCATCCTTCAATACATCCATCGATTCTATGTCATTCATGTCCAACCCATACAGGCTGGGCAATACCACACCATCCACCACCACCAGTGGATCTCCGGTTCCGTCAAAACCGGTTCCGCCCCTGAACACAATTTTGGGCGAGGTACCCGGCTGCCCGGTTGTTTGCTGTACCAGTAAGCCCGGCACCGTACCCTGCAGCGCGGCGGCAACATTAGTATTGGGATTGTGCTCAAGCGCCAGGGGATTTACTTTTGAGGCGGCGCCGTTAAAATCCCTTCGTTTTTGCGTACCATAACCTACCACAATGACTTCATCCATTTTGGAAGTCTGCTGTGCAGATAAGGCAACCGTGATACCCGACCGGTTTTCTACGGTAACCTGCTTCGGCTCGTAACCTGTATAGGATATCAAAAGCACATCGCCCGGTTCGGCTGCAATAGAAAAAGCACCTTCATCGTTGGCAACCACGGTAGTGGTTTTTCCTTTAATCGTAATAGTGGCCCCGGCCAGGGCAGTACCGGTTGCTTCGTCGCGCACCAGGCCGGTAGCCGTTTTCACCTGCGAGCGCCCCGGCAGGGCCATTAAAAAAAGCAGGACAAGCAAGCTACATTTTAAGCAGATTCGCTGCATAACAAACAATTTATCGTTTTAGCATTATGTATAACATAATAAAATTAAGAACAAATTTTAGATTTCCAAATTTTTTAAAAAATTTTCCCGGTATACGCGTAAATAATTTACTTTACGGCATTATTATTACAATGGAACGTATATTCACAGCAATAGAAAACAGAAGCCTTGTTGACAAGGTGGAAGCAAACCTTATTGAATTATTACATCAACGCAAGCTGAAGGTGGGGGACAGTATTCCGAAAGAGCTGGAGCTCTCAACCACCCTCGGAGTCAGCCGCACGGTGATCCGGGAAGCGCTTATGCGGCTCCGCCTGATGGGTCTTATCGAAAGCCGTAAGAAAAAGGGAGCCGTAATCACCAGCCCCGATATTTTTGGAACCCTGGCTAAAAGCATGAACCCCTATATACTTAGTAATGATACACTAAAGGAGATTTTCGAGATACGGCTGGTACTGGAAATAGGGATGGCCGACCTGCTCTTCAGGCACATTACGGCGGAGGACATCAAAGAATTGAAACAAATCGTAAAGAACGAACCCGCTGCCGCCCGCAACCGGATGTTTGAGGCCTCTTATGAAATCGCCTTTCATGGAAAGCTTTACCAGATCAGTCACAATGAAACCCTGATGAAATTTCAAAAACTGCTGCTTCCCGTATTCGACTATGTCGAAAAAAGCTCTCTATTGGCCCCGGTACTGAATCCCAAAAAATTTGTTTCACACAAACAACTGATCAACATCCTGGAAAACGGAACACCGGAAGAATTCCGGAACGGCATGCGCAATCACCTGGAAAACCACTTTATACGGCTGGGTCTTGGCGGGGGTGCTTCCGCAGCAACCAAAGGAAACGGCTAATATCCGTGTACTGCGGTTTTGGAAAATAAGCGTGGCGGCGATACCGTATCCACTTTGCCTTAAATGCACCTGCTACAGCCCGGTAGCAATCGCACGCTGTCAATACATGCGCAGATGCTGAAATAAGTCTGCCCTGCCAATGACCAATAAAGGCGGCAACCGGGCCGGACGGTTTCAGAGCACTGCCAAAAAATCAGCACCGGCGGTCCATTTAATAGCAGACCATGCCGGTGCCCTTCTTTAAGAACGCTTCACTATCCTGATACCTGGCAATGCCTTTAGGAACCGCATCATCAATAGGCTGAACCGCTAATCAAAAAAGACGGTATCAGCAATTTCCGCGGCCGGGCGGTTCCTCCACCTCCGGAACTGATGAGCATTGCGGGTTACAACAACTTTCGATTACTGCCCCGGCACACGAATGCTTTCCGGCAGCTCCGGCGGTACATACGCGCTGCTGCAGCTATTCGGTGATGTAAAACGCAGTATTATATTCGGTTTCACCCAGGTAGCCGTACTTACCAAAAACGACGGTCTTGTTTTCTTCATTAGTATCATCCGCATGGCGGTTATTGAGGAATAGTTTTTTACCAGCGTAAATGGCCTTAACGATATATTTCCCAACCGGCACATCTTTTACCATAAACGTTCCGGCCACGTCTTCAACCGGTCGTTCAAACGGCGTGGATGTCGTTCCATCAATCAAACGGGGTTCACCCGGAAACGGGGTAAAGGACAATGTTACTTTTGTCAGATCCACATCTGTACCAAACGCGTACAGGTCCACATGCGCACCGTAATACCCCATACCACCCGGCCGCTGGCCACTGAGCTTCCATTTAAAATTGCGTACAGCGCCGTTTGTTTTATTAAAAGCCCCGGTTTTATCCGGATCCAGGTCAAACGTATAGGTTTGCCCGTAAGCCGTTCTGGTGAGCTGGGCCTTGGCCGTCCAATCGCCTGCAGGGTCATCGGGCAGCAACACCTGGTATCTTCCGTCGTTGTTGCTGGTACCCGATAAATAACTGTTATACCATACCGTATGTTCAATGGTGATGCGGGCATCTTTCACCGGAACGCTCCGGGTATCCGTAACCAAACCACTCACCCGGCCTGCTGTTCCGGATGCTTCCGGCATATTTTCCCCGGAACCGTTTTTGCTACAGGCCGCAAATACAGTGCTGCATATAAATGGCAACAATACTCGATATACATTTTGTTTCATTGATCTTGTTTTTAATGTTCAATGCACAGGAAGACTCAGGCAACTTCGGAGAATGTTACTTTTTGATCAGCGTGCCTGCCGGGCACCTCCTCACCGGGAAGAAGGAGCTGGATGGACCATATATACCTGAAGTAATACGCCACTACAAGCCCGGCCGGAATGCTGATGGAAATCCAGGTGGCCATATCCCTCGCAATGCCCGGGAACTGTTTATAATAAAGCAGGTAACCGCCCAGGCCCACAACAATACCCGCTACTGCTGCCAGCAGATAGCCCAGTATGCATTGCCATACCCATTTTGCCGGCGCCTTCACCAGCGGTTTCAACTGTATGGCATTGATGATACCAATAGACAGGAACATAAACAAAATGTCGAAGGGAACAAACAGGGTATAATAACCCAGCCAGAATGCCCAGGGCGCAATCAATAAAAACGGCCAGATGCCGGCGGCCGTTTGGCGCTTCCCGGTCACCTGGAACGTGCGGCGCTGCATCCTCGCCAGAAAGGCTATAAATACAAACAGAGACAGGGTATGCATGATGAACTGCGGCGTTGTTAACAACCGGTCATGATCGCCGGTAAGTCCGTGCGCAATAAGCGGATGCAGCAAACCCAGTGCACCGGTATAAACGGCGATATTGCCTGCTACCCACTTTTTTAAAAACATGTTTTTAACTGATTTCATAATTTTGTGATTAATACCGCAAAGTACCATTGTTGCACAGGCAGGAAAAAGGATACTTTCTGCCCAAAATGATATATTTTACGCCATGGCTTTACAGGGAACGGTCATTCGCACTATTTTTCAAACAGCTGCTTCTTTTGGAGCTGCTTTTGATACGCTTTGCCAACTGTCGGGCATCCGTCCCGAAGAGATCAGCAACTCGGAAAATATGGTTGAATGGGAGAAGGCGGCGCTTATCTGGGTTCCGCTGTTCAAACTGTCGGAAGACCCGTTAATCGGCCTGCATGTAGGCATGGGCACCGATAAACTGCTGCATGGGATGATTGGCTTCCTCATCCAAAGTTGTAAAGACATTGACCAGTGTATCCGGATGTTGTGCCGCTACGGTTCTATGGCGTCGCCGATGGTCGAATACCGGTACACGGTTAATGAGGTGGCCACCCTTGAAATTGCCCAGCACCAGATGTGGCTGATGAAATATCCCGAGCCGGCCCGGCATGCCAATGATTTTTTATTGGCCGCAGTTATGAACACCTGTAGTGCTTTGTCCGGAAAACGGATCGTTCCGTTGCGCATCGAACTGGCTTACAAAATGCGGAACATTTCCGAATACCGGAAGTTCTTTGGCTGCGAGGTGTTTTTCAACAAGGAAGCAAACCGCATTATCCTGAGTAAGGAGGCTATCGCAACGCCGCTGCTTACCAGCGATCAATCCATGTTTGAGCTGTTCAATTCCATTATGGCCGACAAGCAGGCACTGCTGGCTTCTAACAGCACGGCAGAAAATTTAAAACAGGTTTTATTCATGCAGTTCAAGGGAAGGATCCCCACCATTGAAGAAGCAGCCGCTGCATTGAATATGACCGTTCGCCATTTACAACGCAGACTGTTGGAGGAGCAAACCTCGTTCCGCAATATTGCAGGCATTATACGCAAAGAGATCGCCATCCAGCTTATGCAAAACCCGTCTATTAAATTATCAGAAATTTCCGATATCCTGGGCTACTCCGATCTTACGGCATTCAGAAAGGCCTTTAAATCCTGGACAAACGCAACGCCGAAGGCTCTCCGGAGGACAAGGGTGTAAAGGCGCCGCACACCCCCTGCTGTTAAAAGCAGGTATCTTCAAACTTCCGGGCTACCGGGTTATTCCGCGCCCGTTATAACCCGCGGTTATTTTGTGTTGCGTAAATAGATATTCCCAAATTTGGATGTCAATTCGTATATCGGCCCTTTGCCGGGGTTAGCGGTAATGGACGTGTAAAAGCTGCGTTCTTCTTTTTCAACCGGCTTCAGGTTAAAGTCTGAGTATATCTTTCCAAACTGGTTCGTCAGTTTAACCCTCCCAACATTCGATTCCTTTAGGCTGGCGTCAATTTTCCCAAACTCCGTTTGCACGGTCAGCGGACCGGCATACTGGTGTACTTCCACCAAACCAAACTTAGATCTGACGTTTATATGGTCTTTTAAGGGCAGGACTATTTCAATTTGAATATCCAGGTTGTTTGTCGTATATGAAGAAAATTTTTCATGCGGATGTGCTTCCCTATAATTTTCAAAATCTGCCTTGGTCTCAAAATGCTTTTTCACACCGTCCACCTCAATGTAGTACTGCTGGTCAATATGTTTGAAATCAATTGAGTCGTGAATGATCAATTTTCCATCGGCGGATTGATCCAGCAATTCGAACCGGTCATTCTGCTTGTTGTCGTTGATATTGACTGTTGCTTTTATATAGATTTCATCCTTGTTCCAGCTGCTGATTTTCACCTTTGGAAAATCAAACTTTAATAATACCGGCTGATCTTTAGAAGTCTTGTATGTTTTTTCAATAATCCGCTGCGCAAACAAAACCCCCGTAATGCCCGTTAACAGCAGGCAAAGCAATATCCTTTTCATAGTACTATGAATTTTTAAACGAGAATAATCAATAAAAGAAATCTGAATCGCCTGTAAGGCTATTTATTAGGCGTTAATTTTTCCGAAGGTAGATCTTACCATAGCTGGTTTTCAAAATCAGATCAATGCCACCGCCATTGAGGGTTCCGACTATATCTGAGGACCGGCTCCATTCCTTTAGGCCGGTAAGGTCTTCCCCGTCGCTGCTTTTTTGCTCTTTCGGCGTTTCCCTTTTAATATCCAGTCCATCGGCGGCATAAATATTTCCATTTTTCGAGGAAAGATTAACATTCGCTTTCAGGGTATGAGGGATGCTCACATCTACAAATTTATAAACGGAAACCAGGGACACCGGACCTTTTACGATGGAAGCAAATTTTGCGACCAGCTCCCCGTAAATTGTTTTCGCATTCACAGGGCCCGTAACATTTTCCAGGGAAATGGCATTGTACATAACGCTAACCTCCAATTCACCTTTGAAATCCTTTATGTTTACAGATTTACCGGCATTCATCACATCGGTTGTTGCAACCTTTACAGTCATCGTGTTTGGCACTTTAATGGTAATAAGCTCCCGGTTTGTTTTACCAACATGGTCCACTTCAATAACCCCCGCATTTTCCTGAACGCTTAAATTTAAACCGGTATTGTCCGTTAAACCGGATCCGGAAACCAATTTAAGCCCGGCCGCTCTTTCATCCCGGTCTTCCCGCTTCAGTTCCGGCGCAGAAAATACGATTTCATTACCGTCGTATCCTTCAATATTTACACCGGAGATATTTACTTTCAACGTGCCTGTCCTTTTAGACAATTTGTATTGCCGCTCCTGTGCATGTGTCAACGAAACGATTGCAATCGCCAAAATAATGGTTACTACTATTTTTTTCATTCTTGGTATCTTGTTATTTTAAAAATTGGATTCTGACCGAAGCAGTGCCGCATAGGCCTCATTGCGTACCGCATCAATATTTATTGGATTTTGAGTGATCTCCAACAGCTGCTTTTTAACGTTCGAAGCTTCATTCGATGACAAAGAAGCCAGTAATTCCATTTGTACCACAGGATCATCCTGTTTGGAAACCGCCTGCAAAATCAAATTTTTTACGGCTTCCTGGTTATCCTGTTTTTTCAGCACATCAAGCGCGGCCAGGCGTACGTTGCTGTTTTCATCGCTGTTCATCGTATTGGAAAGCAGCTGCAGATCGCTGCCAGACAACGCATTGCTTTTACCGGAGGCCAGAATTGCCGCTAACCGGGCAGATGAACTTTCGCTTTGCAGCTCTTTTCGCCAGTCGCCCGCTGCCGTATGGGCCACAAGGGTTGTTACCATGGAATCGACAGGAACGTTTATATTTTTTTCAACCGGCCTGCGCGGCTTTTTTACAACCGCATTTTTTAACCCCGGATCCGGAAGAGCTGCAATCATGGGCGGTTGGCCGGTGATTGAATCGTTCTTTTCCGATTGATTGGGGAGCGTTACAGATGCCGGTTCTGTATGCTTTGCAATCGGTTGCTCAACGGTCTTTTCCGGTTGAAAAAGAACCGTAACACCGGCGATTATCACAATGATTGCTGCAGCCGCCCACCAATACTGCAACCGTACGGTTTTCTTCCGGGGCGCAGTAACCGGTGGTTCCAATCCCAGCTTCAGCTGAATTTTACCGAGTACGTCCGAACCAGGTTCCTGGTCGTCAAAATCGTCCCTGTTTTCGGATACAAATTCTTTTAAAATATCTTTCTTCATCTTATACGGTCTCTTTTTGTAAGAGCGACAATATTTTCTTTTTGGCGCGATGGTATTGTGTGCGCACGGTTGCATGAGAAATACCCAGCAGGCCGGCGATTTCTTCCTGCGGCAATCCTTCCATCACATAAAGGTTCACAATCGTCCGGAACCCCTCCGGCAAAGAGCTGATCGCTCTTTTTACTTCCTCCACCCGCATTTCAAAAAGCCCTTCATCTTCCGCTTCTGCTTCTACAATATTCTCATGGTCTTCCTCAAAAACCAGGGTTCGCTTGTATTGCCGTAAAAAGCTAATGCTCCTGTTAGCCGCAACCCGCCTGGAAAAGCCGCCGAAATGCTCAATTTGCCGGCCTTTCATAATTTCCTGGTAAAGCGCAATAAACACCTCCTGCAACAAATCTTCCGCCTGGGCAAAATCCGTCACCAACCGCAGGATGGTATTGAAAACCGCCTTTTTGTAACGCCGGTAGAGCTCTGAAAAACAGTCCGCGCGCCCCTGCCGGCACCGCTTCATCAGCTCCTGGTCATCTAAGTCCTTCGGTAGTTGCAACACTCTTGTACGCTGTTTTCTGTTTTCTTAAACTATTTTGCTTTTCGGCTTTCTGTATGTAAGGCGCCGGATGTTTTAAAATGTTGCATAAGTTAGAAAAAAAATCAGAAATATTTTATAAATGTGCCGGGAGCGGCTGTTTAACCCCCAAAATGGTCAAATAAAGACCGGATTTCTCTTTTTCAGCGCATCCCGTCAGGCAGGAAGCCCTGAAAATATATCGAACCAGTGATCCGGCGCATTGAATGTTTTTTTTGAATTTTCCGGGTTGCCTAAGGTGCGACTGGCATATATTATTTATTGAAAATTGTTGCCAATCCCTGTTTCGTTGAAAATTATATAAAAAGCCAATCCACAACAAAGCAACTATGCTAACCTGCGCGGCAAATCTTAACAGGCACCCTTGTTGTGTATCAGAGAAACCCTTGTTGTGTAGCCATTCTGATTAGTTCTGCCACATTCCTGGCATTAAATTTTTGGAGCAGGTTCTTTCGGTGAGATTCCACGGTAAATTTACTTATATATAATAATCCGGATATTTCAGCGGTTGTTTTACCCAACGCAATCAACCCAAGCACTTCTTTTTCACGGGTTGTAAGTCTGGCAGTCTCGGGAAAATTAGTTAACTGCGGTGAGGAAATAATTTCTTTGACATCCTGACTAAACACAATTTCGCCCCTCAAAGCGGTGTTAATACTACTAACCAGTTCATCACGGGAAACGTTTTTAAGGAGGTAGCCACTGGCTCCGTTTTTTAAAACATCTATAATAATGCCCCGATTACTGAGGTTACTGAGCGCAAGCACCACAATTTGGGGAAAATTCGTTTTTATGCTTTTACAAAGGTCTATTCCGTTGATATCCGGCAACGTAATATCTAACAAGACAATATCAACGGCTGTATAATTTAGAAATGAAAGCAGGTCTTTGCCATTTGTAAATCGTCCCGCAATTTTCATATGCTTCACTACAGACAACACTTTCTCCAACCCTTCCACAACTATAGGATGATCATCCACCAATGCAATTCTCGTTTTATTCTGTAACATGCAATTCAATATTTACAATGGTTCCCAACGAATTTTCTCCTCGGGAATATTCAATAGTTCCATTTAGGTAAGCTACCCGGTTTTTGATATTTGAAATACCCATTCCATGATGCAGATTGGCATCTTCTATATCAAATCCATTTCCGTTATCTTCAGCAGCAATCAAAAAAACGTTTTCATTCTGACTGCATTGTACCAGTATTTTACTTGCAGCAGCATGTTTGGCCGCATTGGTCAGCAACTCCTGTACAATGCGGTAGATGGAAAGCTGCTCGCTCACCGGAATGTTTTGTCGAATGCCAAGGCATTGCAGATCAATGGCTGTTTTCGGGGAAATAAAAGATGCTGCAAGCTCTTTTAAAGAAGCCTCCAATCCATACCGCAATAACATATCCGGCATCATGTTATGAGCTATACGGCGCAGCTCGGTTACAGAAGTGTCTAATTGAAGCATCGTATCGTTTAATCGTCGCCCATACTGTTCCGCTATATCAGCGGCAATGCCCGAAAGATTTATTTTAACCCCGGCAAGCATGCTCCCAATACCGTCATGCAATTCCCGTGCTACCCTGTTCCGTTCTTCTTCCTGTGACTGAAGCATGGCCTGTACCAGTTTTATTTCCTGTTGTTGTTGAATATCTTTTAATTGTTGCTCAGAAATCTTTTTGTTTTTGCGATAAAGCAGTATTGAATAGCCGGCAATACATATAAACAGGAAGCAGCCCACAGCCAGCAGCCAGCTTGTTAATCTGTTATTTTTACCGGCGAGCCTGGCCTGTTTTTTTTCGGCTTCAAGGCGGATGATTGTTTTTTCATTTTCAGCTGTCCTGTATTTTATATCCATTTTATCCATTGCTTCCCGTTCACGCGCTAAGTTTATGGTGCCCTCAAGCTTATCCTTTTTTTCAGCCCAGTAATATGCATTTTTATAATCTCCCAGGCGTGCATAGGTTAGGGAAAGTTCATAGTAATATATAAGTTTATTTTCTCTATAAAAAATACCCGAAGGATTTTGTAATAAAGAAAGAATTAATGCCTTCGCTTTTTTATACGCTCCCTGGTCGGAATAAGTCTGGTATTTGTGCAGGTTAAGTATTTCCATATCATATGGTAAATTATTTGCCCGGGCTATAGCCACCCCGCTATCCAAATTTTTATTCGCTTTATCGAATCGCTTTAACAATCGAAAATACTTTGCCTTATACTTATAGTATTCTATAGCAGCAACCGAGGTTGTATGGTTACCCAAATACTTTCTTGCACTGTCCAGCATATTTTTTGCCAGTGGCAATCGCTCTTTAACGGGCTTCATCTCCATGGAGTCTTCAGTAGCTCTGTTTACATGAGCCATATAGTTCCTTGCAGCTCTTGAATACATATCAACCAATATTGATTTGTAGGGCGATTTTTTCAGGAGGTTAATCGCTTTTAAAAAATATTCTTCTGCTTTTTGAATACGGACACCATTATTGAAGATAATGGCCATGGTTCCGTAACAAATCCCTTCTAATCCTCCATCGCCACTCTTTTGCGCCATAGGTAGTGCCTTGTTTACAATAATATTCAATCGCTCCACATCATTATCTTCATCATTCACTACCTTGCTATACCCATACCAGCTCCAAAACCGGTATCGATATGCTTCAGAATTATGTTGCCTGCTAAGGAGGCTATCGGCCCTAAAGTACAGCTGTTTTGCAAGCGCTTTATTTTTCCGGTGATAGAAGTTTCCTGCATAATAGTAATTAATCGCCTTAAGAAATGAATTGCTCTTACTCAATTGCGCTGCATTGTTAAGGTATTGTTTCGCCATTACGGTATCTGTATTTGTCAAATAATAAGACAGTTCATAGCAGGCCCGGGCTTTAATACTATCAGAAACAGTTGTTTTCAATAAGGCCTCCATACTGCCTTTATAATATTTTACATCCAATGGAATATACTGAGCAAGTGTTTTGCATGGGATGAAGTATAACAGGGTAAGAACTACAAAAAAAAACCTTCTGTTTACCGGAACAAATAATGCACATAATACCGAAAAATGTTGGTGCTTAATCAATAACATACAATATTATTCTGTAACAACAATTATACAACTTTTAATATACAAAACGACATTGCCAAGGGATGTGAATGGAAGAAATTGCAGTATTTTGGCAGTCATAATTTTTGTTATAATTATTTCATTTTTACCACATTACGCAACAATCGGAGGATAGGGCTTTTTCATCCGCGGCCTTGCATAAAAATCACTGTTTTCAGGGATAGCAAAAATCGCCAGCAACCGGGATTGTCCGCATTGAAGCCTTATGGTAATTTTGTTTGCGAAATCATAAAGGAGGGAAATTGAAGGTAAAAACACTTTATTAGCTATCCTTTGTTTTGGTTCCCGCCAGCGAAGCCAAAAATGTCCGGTGAAGCTCTAATCAAGGCATATTTCGGGGCTCCGTTTTTAATACTTTTTAAATCATAGCAATAGCACCCTGCTCATAACACAATCGCGTAAAACGGAGGGCTGAAAGCAAGATGAAAAATCAATATTAACCTCAAATAACAGTTATGTCAAAAAAAATGATGATTCAACTTTGTGCACTATTGTTATGCAGCCTATTTATCTCCCTGGCTTCTTGCAGCAAAAGCAATGATAAATCCAATACTCCATCAGACAAGTATTACTTTAAAGCAAAGTTCAACGGAGTGCAGAAAGATTTTATGCATTCTGCCCAGTTTCAGTTTGGGGAAAAGAATGGTAATTTGGTAAGTGCCAGCCTATATGGATATGAATCAAAAATCGATTTTTCCTTACCACTTGAGCAACATCCTCCGGGGTTTGAGCTGGAAATATTCCGGTACGATATGAAAAACATTCCTCCCGGCACTTATACAGAAGCCGCTTCGAGCACCGGTACTTACCGGCTGGAAGCAGAACGGCATATTCAAAAGAAAAATGCACAGGGTGAGCATTACACAATACAATATGATGAGGAAGATCTGAACGACTTTACTATTGTATTCTCTGAGATCAGCAGGGAAAAAGGAGTCAGGGGTACTTTCAAAGGTAAAATCAAACTGGATACGGCCCCGTTTGATGTGATCAATGTTACTGAAGGAGAATTTTATTTCCCCTATAACGAGGACCTCCTGAATCCATAAAGAAGCGCACGGCACTATCATCAATTAAAGTAAAAAATCTATGCACAAAATTTTGCCGACCGTTATCCTGTTTGCCACCTTTATTTTCTTTGGATGCTCTAAAAGCGAAAAAGGTGTACCCGATAATAAATATTACTTTACCGTAAAAGTAGACGGAGTAGAAAAAACGGCTACAGACCAAAGCGACCTATCGGGCCTGAAAGCACAGGTTGTTTATCTGAACAGTGGCGGCTATAATGCGCTCCTGATCAGCGGCAGATGGTGGCTTGCCACCACTTCTAAAAAAATGGGAGGTACAGATCTTATGATACAGCCCTTTCCCAAAAAAACAGGTACTTATAGCGTGGGAGCCGGTACATCGGATCATTCAATAACACATTGGATGGACATGAGCCCTCCTGCCGGCAGAGAAGATGACGATATTTATAGCGCCGCAGGTACCTACGGCTCCGGAAATATTGCACTTGAGTTTTTTGACGGAAAGGAAGTGCGTGGCACATTTCAGGGCACGCTTGTAAACACTAACAGGAAAACAATAAATCTTACCGAAGGCAAATTTTATATGCCGGTAGATATGAGCCAGGCAAAGTAGCAGATACAACACGCAATTGAAAAAAATGCAGAAGATAATTTACCAAATTTATAATGCCTATGAGGATGCAGTTTGAAATTGTACCAGGTCCGCAAGAAGAAATAGCTTATCAGCACTATCACTTTAGGCGACTAAAATTTGCTTTCGAAAAGGCCATTCAATACGCAAAGGGAACCATACTGGAAATCGGACCATACACCATCACCTATAACCTGATCAGAAATGGATTCAAAGTAGACACTTTGGGGTATCTATCTGAAGGGGTAAGGGGTGTAAACAAGCATATCGAATTCGATTTGGACAGCCTGGGAAAAGGAGGACACCACTTTATTAAAGGCAACTACGACCTGGTTATCATTGCAGAAGTAATCGAACACCTGCACCTGGATTTAGATCGCATCTTACGCCAGCTTTGGGAACTTACTTCACCCCGGGGAGTTGTAATTATCCAAACACCTAATGCCACATCCCTTAAAAAAAGAATGGCTATGCTTGCGGGGAAAAATCCCTTCCAAATGATCATCGATGATTACCGGCCGGGTTACGGTGGTCATTTGAGGGAATTTACAAGAAAGGAGTTGAAAACCTACTCAGAGAAAAATGGATTTGAGGTTTTAGAATTGCATACACTGAACTATTTCGACTACAGTCATTCATATAAGGCAAGAATGTATAAAGTGCTTTCCAATAGATTACCCCAGGCACTCCGGGATGGAGTAACAATTGTATTAAAAAAATCAATTTAAAGAAAAGTGGTCTCCAATGATGATTTGGGAGATCCATACTAACGCATTGTGCTGTTACCAGGTGCTGAAAAATAAACTGTAAGTGTTGAAGCAACAGATGTTGCACGAATGTTTTGGTTAGTAGTTTCCGGCGCCAAAACAAATGCACCACATCAAGAAAACCTTATCGTATGTTTTTACCGGGTAAAGGCAGCTATTATATTCACATATTTTAAAACAAATGAAAAAACGCGTATTGGTGCTCCTTTTGACAGTCATTGCTCTGGCCGGTTACGGACAGGAAGCAACCAGTAACTACCACCTGCCTGAACGAACAAAAACGGCTGCGCCGCTGAAGAGATCCGGTCATCAGGCTCCTGTCCGTGCTGATCTGACACGGTTCCCCGTTCCTGCTTTTTATTATGAACAGAATCCTTTCCTGGTGAAGGATACATCTGTGACGCAACTAAAGCGCCGGCTGGTAATCCAAAAGACCCTGAAAGGAGTGGGTATTTTTAATATTATTTGGGGCGGAGTCTGGTTTGGAACAGGAACCACGCTTACCCTGATGTCTTCTGAAAACCGGATGCTGGGTATCATTCCTGCGGCAATAGGAGCAGGTGCTTGTATTATGGGCATCCGGCGCGTAAAGATAACCCGCCGGAAAATCCGGAACCTGCGTGAACAAATCAGCATTCGGGCTGGAGCAAATACGGTGGCACTCATTTATGGCTTTTGAACGGCTTTCATAATAAGATAACATTATGCCAAACGGAATGGGTATCCGATCATTCTTGGCTTCATAACGCATCTGCTGCAGGCCGTTACAACGATACTATCCAAAATAAATCGACCATGAGAACCTTTTGTCTTTTTTTGTTTTTAACTTTTCTCATTTGTACAAGTGCAGTAGCGCAGGGTACGCACAACAATATTCTTTCCGGCGGGTATAAATTTTTCTCCGCAGGACAGAGTGGTAGCAACACCCACGGTGTATTTTTTGCTTATGATCGTTTGATGTTTAGAGGGTTGTTGAATTTGTCTGTTCAGCCCTATTGGGGCTTAAACAGAAAGTCTTCCGGGGCTGTGCTTGCCGCATCCTATGTAGTAGGAGCTAACAGAAAGGTTAACTTTACAATTGGCCCTCAATTTCAGATTTGGGTGCAGGAAGACAGCTACACGAATTTTTATACCCGTCTGAATCAAGAAGATCCCATTATTAGTGAAACGCACCCAACAACCAAGGGCGCATTTTTGGCCAATGCCGGCTTTAGAGTATTTGTCAAAAACAACTTTTTATTTTCCACAAATCTGCATGTCGGTAGTGTATTATTTGATACCTATGAAAACAGAAATCCGGATGCTGATTTAAAAAAAGCACGATCGTTCGCCGACGATGCTTTTATTGGGGTTAATATTGGGGCTGGGTATCGTTTTTAATTGATTGCCCTTTTTTTTCACTTAAAACAAACTTACTGTACTGTTATTTCTTTACCCGTATTTCATCATTGCACCCCAGGAGCAAAAGCCCGAAAACCCTGGTATTTTGTGAGGTTCCAGCGATTTATCCGGCAAGCGTATGCTTCACAAAATACTGTTTCCTGAAGGAGTTTTTTACATTCCGGAAAAACACGAATATCTAACTAAGAAAATTAACGGATTTCTGCTTTTAACCAACTCAATATTAGCAGACTATGAATTAAACAAAAACCGGAACTCTCTGGATTTTTCAGAAAGTTCCGGTCTGGTAGCCCGGACAAGAATCGAACTTGTATCTAGAGTTTAGGAAACTCCTATTCTATCCATTGAACTACCGGGCCAAAATGGGTGGCAAATATAATACATTCGGGGCAACAAGCGCAGGCGAACATTTTTCCGTTCCGGTTAGCCATATAGCTCAAAATGCACCGCTTTTTTATCAAATCCCATCTGCACAATCCGTTGCCGGGCCTCGTCGATCATGTTCTTCCAGCCGCAGAGGAAGAAGTTCGCATCTGCTTTGCCCGCAGCATGTTCCTCATAAATGGCATGCACATATCCTATTTTCCCTTCCCACTCTTCCCGCGATAACGTAGGTATATAATGAAAGCCTTCCAGCTCCAGGTTTTTCATCTCCTCATAATACAACAGGTCTTCCTGTGTGCGGCAACCATAAATGAGGTAAATATCCTTATGCGGAATATTCTCCCGTACCAGCATATGCAGCATACTGCGAAACGGCGCAATGCCTGTTCCGGTACATACCAGGAACAGATCATGCTGCAATTGCTCTTCCTTCAGCGTAAATACCCCCAGCGGACCGCGAAAGATCACCTTGCTGCCTACTTCCCAGTTTTTGAACATATACGGCGTGCCCAGTCCGTCTTCCACCAGTACGATCAGCAGCTCATATATTGCCGTACCATTGGGCGCACTGGCAATGGAATAACTGCGCCAGCGCTTATTGGGCTTTTCATGAATGGGAAGATCCAGCGTTACAAACTGGCCGGCAGTAAAATCAAAATGATCGGTAGCATCCGCCTGTATAAAATACCGCCGGGTATTATACGTTTCATCGATAATGTCTACAATCGTTCCTGTAAGCCAAGTAAGGGACATACCGTTTTTCTTTGTAAGATAAAGTAAATTTTAGTAAAACCCCTGCCGGCAGCCTGCTAAATGCCTCCATGGCATTGTTTTTTTAACGCACGGCAAAGGTGCTGGTTTACAGCCGTTTGAAGCCAATAAGGTGATTTTGGGGAGATGAACGTTGGGATTTTTTTTAAAGTCGCCGTATCTTTGCGCCCCCATGCAAACGGAAGTGTTGAAGAATTTTTATGGTGAAGACCCCCGCTGTTTACAAATAGCGAACGAGCTCTCCTTGCTTCAACCCGCGCAACTGGCACTGTCCGGTGTGCATGGAAGCGCTTCCCAATTTATTGTGGGCGCCTGTATGGCCCAATCGCCGGCACTCAATCATGTGATCATTCTCAACGAACCGGAAGACGCCGCCTATTTCCAGAACAGCCTCGAAAATATTACCGGTGCACTCGATATTTTCTACTTTCCTTCTTCTTTTAAAACCACGAAGAACTACCAGCTGCTGAATGCATCGCATGTAATGCTGCGTACAGAAGCACTTACAAAGCTGGCCGGAGGCGGAAATAAAAAAGTGTTGGTCACCTACGCCGATGCCATTTTTGAAAAAGTAGTGGTATCCTCCACGCTGGCGGAAAATATCATCCACCTGAAAACGGCAGATCCGCTGAATGTGGAGGAATTGCTGCTAAAGCTGGACCGGTATGGTTTTGAACGCAGTGATTTTGTATATGAACCGGGACAGTTTGCCCTGCGTGGAGGGATCCTTGATATTTACTCTTTTGGCAATGACAAGCCCTACCGGATCGAATTATTTGGAAACGATATTGACTCCATCCGGATCATTGACCCCGAAACACAGCTGAGCGAGCGCAAATTATTACAGGTATCCATCATTCCCAATGTAGATACCCAGTTTGCGAAAGAAGCACATGTATCTCTTTTTGATTTCCTGCCGGAAAACACGGCCGTTTGGGTACAGGATGCCTCCCTGTGCGCAGAGCGGTTAAAAGACAATGCCGCAGAACTGGCGCATTTCCTGGAACTGCAGGATACGGGCAGCGGGCGCGTGGAAGAGCACCGGGATGACAAGTTGCTTAAAAAGAACGTGGACATTGAGGATTTTATAACGCCGCATGATTTTGAAACGGCATTGGCGGCAAGGCCCGTTGTGCACCTGGAACAACTGCCCGCATCGGTAACCCGTGAATATGCATTCCGCACCAAAGAACAGCCTGCTTTCAACCGGCAGTTTGAGCTGCTGATCAAAAACCTGAAGGCGCACGAAGCAAAAGGATTTGCCCTGTATATTTTTTCGGAAAATCCAAAGCAGCTGCAGCGCCTGCAGTCGATCTTCGACGATCAGGATGCCCGCCTGGTGTTTAACCCCGTTTCGGCAGCCATCCACCTGGGTTTTACAGACGAAGACCTTAAGATCCTCTGCTATACCGATCATGAGATCTTCCAGCGTTATCATAAATACCGCGTTAAACAAGCCTATAATAAAAATAAAGCCATCACCCTGCGTACCTTAAGGGAACTGCAGCCCGGTGATTTTGTTACGCATATCGACCACGGGGTAGGCGTATACAGCGGCCTGCAAAAGATGGATGTGAACGGGAAAACGCAGGAGGCTGTACGTATTATTTATAAGGATAAAGATGTATTGTACGTCAACATCAACTCCCTGCATAAAATTTCCAAGTATACCGGGAAGGACGGCAGTGTACCCAAGGTAAATAAACTGGGCAGCGATGCCTGGACCCGGTTAAAGGAAAAAACAAAAGCCAAGGTTAAGGAAATCGCCTTCGATCTGATCAAATTGTATGCGCAGCGCAAGGCCCAGAAAGGCTTTGCACATACACCGGATAATTACCTGCAAACCGAACTGGAAGCATCTTTTATTTATGAAGACACGCCCGACCAGAGCAAGGCTTCTGCGGATGTAAAAAAAGACATGGAGTCCGAGTCGCCCATGGACCGGCTGGTATGCGGTGATGTGGGCTTCGGGAAAACGGAGATCGCGATCCGCGCAGCTTTTAAAACCTGCGTAGACGGGAAACAGGCCGCCGTGCTGGTACCTACAACCATCCTTGCCTTCCAGCACTTTAAAACATTCAGCGACCGGTTAAAAGAATTTCCGGTTACCGTCGATTACCTGAACCGCTTTAAGTCGGCCAAAGAAAAAAAAGAAACCCTCAAAAAACTGGAGGATGGCAAGATCGACATCCTGGTGGGTACGCACGGGTTGCTGGGCAAAGAAGTAAAATTCAAAGACCTCGGCATTTTGGTCATTGATGAAGAACAAAAATTTGGAGTAGCCCATAAAGAAAAAATAAAAGTGCTGCGCAATACGGTGGACTGTTTAACCCTTACCGCCACGCCCATTCCCCGAACCCTGCAGTTCTCACTGATGGGCGCCCGGGATCTGAGCATCATCAATACCCCACCACCCAACCGGCAGCCGATCCAGACCGAAGTGCTGGTATATAATGAGGATGCCATCCGTGATGCCATCTACTTTGAAACAGAACGCGGCGGGCAGGTATTTTTCATCCACAACCGGGTGGCCGGGCTTCCGGAAATGGCGGCGTTGATCCAGGGACTGTGCCCGGATCTTTCCATCAGTTATGCACATGGCCAGATGGAGGGTGCCAAACTCGAAGAAAAAATACTGGACTTTATTGATCACCGCTACGATGTGCTGGTTTGTACCAATATTGTGGAAAGCGGTGTAGATATTCCGAATGTGAATACCATCATCATCAATAATGCCCATCATTTCGGGCTCAGCGACCTGCACCAGTTACGGGGCCGCGTGGGACGGAGCAATAAAAAAGCATTTTGTTATCTGCTGGCACCGCCGATGAGCACCCTGCCGGCCGATTCACGGAAACGCCTGCAAACCCTGGAGCAGCACAGCGAGCTGGGCAGCGGTTTCCAGATTGCCATGCGTGATCTTGATATTCGCGGAGCCGGCAACCTGCTGGGTGGCGAGCAAAGCGGGTTTATGGCAGAGATCGGCTTTGAAACCTACCAGAAGATCCTGGATGAGGCGATCCGCGAATTGAAACGGACCCAGTTCAAAGAGCTGTTTAAGGAAGAGATCAGCAAACAGGATGACTTTGTAAGCGATTGCACGATTGATACCGACCTGGAGATCCTGATCCCCGATGATTATGTAGAAAGTATTACCGAACGCCTCTCGCTGTACCAGCGCCTGGACAACAGCGATTCGGAGGAAGCGCTGGCGGAGATGTACACCGAGTTGCAGGACCGCTTCGGACCGGTTCCAGGGCCTGTAAACGACCTCTTCGAAACCGTAAAATGCCGCAAACTGGCCGTAGAACTTGGTTTTGAAAAAATGACCCTGAAAAATGAAACCCTGCGTTGTCATTTTATTAACCGGCCCGATTCGCCTTATTTTGAAGCGGATGTTTTCCAGAAGATCATCCAGTATGTACAAACAGGCACGAATAAAGCCCGTTTAAAGCAAACCGGGCGGTTGTTTTTGCTGGTAGCCGAACCGATTCCTTCCATGAAATCGCTGTATGATTTCCTGAAAGACATGCACGCCTTCTGTTTAACCACCTGAGCGCCTGCTTTTTTGCAGAGCGGTTTTTTAAACGTACATTTAACTACACATAAGTAGCGTTAGGCCATGCATACCAAAAACAATCTTCTGAATAAACCCGGTACGGGCAAATGGCTCCTTATGGTTAGCATTGTCCTTGCTCTTTTCTGGTTGCTTTGCGCTTCGGTAAATATGTACCGCTACGCCATCACCGGCGCGGTTTTCGAGCTGCTTTCGCTGCCCTCGCTGGCCGGAGCCCTGTTCATTATGATTGTTTCGGTGATCATCCTTTTTAAAAGAAGCACCCGGAAACTATTTCCTGTTCTTTCCATTCTTATACTTGTCGGAACCTTTCTGTACACAAGCTATTTTTAAAAAACCAGGGAATGGGTCACAACCCGGCGTTCCTCACCCGCAGCATTTATTTCAAGCGAGCTGCAAGAAGAATAACTGTAGCGGATGTTAACTGCTATGCGCATAGGCCAGGGCAAACTCCCTGGAAAAATCCTGTAAGGACGTTTCGCCAACAGCCAGGGCCCGGTTTTCATTGTAGTGTTCCATAAAACTTCCTTCCCGCAGTGCAACGCCGATTTCCACCATATACACGTTGGCCATCTGCTCCGAAAAGCCATTTTCCACCAGCACATTCAAAAGTTGTGCATCCGAAAACGCCATCCACTGTACATTGGGTTTCCCAACCGCCTGCCCCAATAGCTGCGCTATTTCAAAACCGTTTTTTTCATCGCTGACGATGTATTGAATTTGCTTGCCGGAAACAGACCGGTTATGCAATGCCTGAAATGCAGCTGTTGCAATATCAGCGGGATGCGTCAATGGCAGGCGAACTGCACCATCAAAATTATTCCCCAATATCTGCTGATATTTGATCATGGGAATGGCGCCGTAAAAGTTGGTGAAAAACATACCCGGTCGCAGATGCAGCACCTGTACATCCGGCAACGCATTCAGCTGTTGCTCCACATAAAAATTGGCGCCGGTGGGTCCCAGCCCGTCTTCAAGGTGTGCGCCGATGCTGCTCAGGTTAACCGCATAGCCGACACCCGTTTCTGCTATCGCCCGCGCATATTGCTTACCAACCGTTTTTATATACTGTTTTAGGTTAGACGCCCGGAAATTAGGCGGTATCATCAGGTAAACGGCTTCGCTTCCTTCAAATGCCTTTTTTATAAACCCGTAATCCTCCACCGAACCAATTAGCGGGTAGCCGCCCAGTTGCCGGATCGCTTCCGCTTTTGCGGCATCGGAACTTACTACACGCACCTCGTGTTTGGCAGCCACTAATTTTTCAATAAGCAAACGGCTGATGTTCCCCAACGAGCCTGTTACTGTTACTTTCATTTTTTACTGTTTTAATTTGTTTGTACAAAAATAGATTTATACTTACTTTTATGGAAGTACTTACCCCATAGTATGTATACATTATGACAGCGATAAAAAGGACCTCAGTCATCCAGGAAAATAAAAACAACGCGTTTGTGGCCTGCCCCGTAACATTCGTAATGGAACGGATCGGTGGGTATTGGAAACCGATCATTTTATTTAATTTGCTTACAGGAACAAAGCGGTACAGTGCGCTGAAACGATCCATCCCGTCCATTACGGAAAAGGTATTGATACAGCATTTAAAGCAACTGGAAACAGACGGGCTGATTATCAGAAAGTCGAAACCCGTGGTACCGCCCTATGTAACCTATGAGCTCTCCAAACAGGGAAAAGCATTAAGACCTGTTTTATATGCAATGGCCACCTGGGCCGTAAGTAATGGCGGAAAGCAATCCAAACAATTTCAAAAACAAATGGCAGACTTCCCAAAAGCGTAAACCGGTCTGCGGTTTTTCTTCAACTAATAGTGCCGCGGTTCGTTTGCAGGAGTTGCCTGCAAACGAACCGGGATGCCGCAACAGGGATCACTAAAATAAGGTATATCCGCATCCCCCTACGCTTTTTGTATTAAATTCGGTAACGGATCCGGCATATTGCAAAGATCGATTCTGCTACTGCGCATGTAACCGCAGGATTACAGCAACACATCTGGTTATTGAAAAATCTTACAACATGGATACTTCAATTCCCCGCATACCCCCTCCCCTTTATTTTCTTTTATCGCTCATGGCGATGCTCCTGTTACATACCTACCGGCCAATCGCCTGTTGGTTACATGCCCCCTGGAAATACCTGGGAATCATCGTGCTGGTTGCCGGCTTTGCACTCAGTGCAGGAAGCGCTCTTCTGTTCCGAAAGTCGGGTACCCGGCTCCGGCCGGGCGCCCAGGCAACCTTTATGGTGATCCGGGGCCCGTTCCGGTATACAAGAAACCCGATGTATTGCGGTCTTATAATCATGTTAACGGGACTCGCCATTCTTTTAGGCACGGTTTCCCCGTTGTTCATTATTCCTGTATGTTTTATCATCCTGCATACGCAATTTGTACTGAAAGAAGAAAAATGGATGGAGCAGTGGTTTGGTGAAGCCTATTTAACCTATAAGCGCAAAACTCCAAGATGGTTTATATAGCCGGGCGTACGCCGCTTTGATTTTTTCAACTTTAAATAAAAAATAATGAATCCGAACAAAGCTTTATGGGAAAAGGGCGATTTTACCCGCATTGCAGCAACCATGCGCAAAAGCGGCGAAGACCTGGCGTCCAGGATTGGTGTTGCCAGGGGCATGAGCGTACTGGATCTGGGGGGCGGCGATGGTACCACGGCCATACCCCTGGCCAGGACCGGGGCTAATGTTACCGTTATTGATATTGCCGCCAACCTGGTACAGGCCGGTAACGCCCGCGCCAAAGACGAAGGACTTCCAAACTGTATGTTTCTTGAAGGAGATGCCAGTCATTTAAGTGATGTACCGGATGCTTCATTTGATGTTACCTTAAGCATATTCGGGGCCATGTTTGCACCCAGGCCTTTTGAAGTAGCAAAAGAAATGGTGCGCGTTACAAAACCTGGTGGAAAAATTATGATGGGCAATTGGATTCCCGGCGACCCTACCCTGGTAGCACAGTTGTTAAAAATCAGTTCGGCTTATACGCCCCCGCCGCCGGAAGGCTTTATCAGTCCTATAACCTGGGGCGTGGAGAACCATATTATCGAACGTTTTGAACAGGCGGGCATTCCCAAAGAAAATATCACGTTCAGCAGGGAACCCTGGACCTTTAGTGCGCCCTTTGGTCCCATTGAATTTGTTGCAGTATTCCGAAATTTTTATGGCCCCACTATGAATGCCTTTGAAGCAGCGGAACAAAGCAATCGGTCTGCGGAGCTGCAGCGGGAGCTGGAGGAGCTGTTTACCGCTCAAAACAAAAGCGGAACATCCGATCAAACGGTGATCACCGCTACCTATCTGCTGGTAACGGTAAAGCGCTGATACCGCAGCCATCACCGGCAAGCGGCAGCTATAGTTCCTTAATCTTTATATTCCGGAATGCCACACCGCTGGCCCAGTCCTGAAGGGCAATATGGCCACTGGTATGCTTTCCGAATTCAGGGAAATTTTTAAAATGGGTACGTTTGACGGAATCCTGCCAGGAAGGAGTCGTAAAATCTTCCTGTACGGTTAATACGCCGTTCAGATAAAATTCCACTTTTCCATTTACCTGTTTAATGCGGGACTGGTTCCATGCACCCGCCGGCCTGGCTACCGCAGGGTTCTTTTGTGCATCCAGTGCAAAAAGAGCCCCGGCTTTTTTTACAGGATTGGCATTATCGGCATGCAACGGATCCAGCAGCTGGTACTCCGGGCCGGATGCCCAGGCCGTGGTAAGATCCGGGCGCTCCAGTACATTGATAAATACCCCGCTGTTGCCGTTTTTTGACAGCTTCCATTCGAACTGCAAATCGAAATTGGTATATGCTTTATCAGACACAAGATCGTTGACCTCTGTTTTGTTTACCGTATCTACCGCCAGCGCACCGTCCCTGGCAACCCACCCGGCCGTCGTATTTTTTTTATTGTACAGGTGCCAGCCGGCGGCGGATGTGCCGTCAAACAGCAAGGTCCAGCCCTGAGCTTTTTCTTCCTTGGTTAACCGGTTATTGGGGTCAGGGTCTGTACAGGCGGATGCTGCAATCAATACAAGACCCAACAGGAACGGGCAGGGAATTCGAAGGCATTTCATCATCGTTCATTTTATTGAAGGTATACTTTATTTCAGCATGGAACAACAACGCTCCCCGGTGGTAGCAATGGGGCTCCGGCGGATCAACTGCGCTGCGGGCACTCCTTAAAAAGGGTTTGGACAAGGGTCATCCGGTGATCCATTCCTGTACGCTATCATCCCATCTGCCAACCGCAACCGTTAGTGCTCGGGATAAGCATCACCCTTATGACAGGTATTGCAGGTAACGGTATTTAAATAGGCGGGATGGATCACCGAATCTGTACGGAAATAATTTTTGTTGATGTCTATCGTCATCCGCAGCATATTACGGGCCACATCTTTGGCAGGGTTTTCATCGGAAGCAAAATCCAGCCGGTCCGAATCCTTTTTCTTTGCATGACAAAAGCTGCATTTTACGCCCAGGGCTTTATTATACGATTCCATAATACTGTCCAGGCGTTCATGCGTAATATCCTGGGGCAGCACTTTCAGGTTATGCGGCGGGCGGTACAACGAATAGGAAGTACCCGCTATAATGGTTAAAAAAATCAACGTAAATACAATAGAAATCTTTTTATATCGCATAAAATAAGTTTTTACAAATAAATGACAACTCCCCGCAATTTAGGAAAAATCAACAGAAACAAGGGTTTGAAGGCGCAATCACACATGAACAGTCGTTCGTTATCCGCAGAACAACCGTTCCAATCCCGCAGAATGATTAACTTTGCAGCCTATTTTTAAGATCATGTCCGAAGTTATCACTCCCGCCTTAACAGCCAAGGATTTTGCAACCGACCAGGAAGTACGCTGGTGCCCCGGCTGCGGCGACTATTCTATATTAGCACAGGTACAACGCGTGATGCCCGGTTTGGGTATTCCCAAGGAAAATATTGTGTTCATCTCCGGTATTGGCTGCAGCAGCCGTTTCCCTTATTATATGAACACCTACGGCATGCACTCGATCCATGGCCGTGCTACAGCCATTGCGTCGGGGCTTAAAGCTACACGCCCGGAACTGAGCGTTTGGATCGTTACGGGCGACGGAGACGGTCTCAGCATCGGTGGTAACCACACCATCCATTTATTAAGAAGGAATTTTGATGTAAATATACTGTTGTTCAATAACCAGATTTATGGGTTAACCAAAGGACAGTACTCTCCTACATCTGAAGAAAATAAGGTTACCAAATCCACGCCATTCGGAAGTATCGACCATCCGTTCAACCCCCTGGCACTGGCTATGGGAGCCGATGCCAGCTTTGTGGCACGTACCATGGACCGCGACCCCAAACACCTTCAGGCAATGCTGACACGCACCCACCAGCATAAGGGTGCTTCTTTCCTGGAGATTTACCAGAACTGCAATATCTTCAATGATGGCGCTTTTGAAGTGTTTACCGAAAAAAACTCCAAAGCGGAAGAAACCCTATTTGCAGAACATGGCAAGCCGCTGATCTTTGGTGCCGAGGGGAAAAAAGGCATCCGCCTGGATGGGTTTAAACCACAGGTGGTAACCCTGGGCGAAGCATACAGCGCAGATGATTTGTGGATACACGACGAAAAAGACATTTTTAAAGCACAGCTGCTTACCCGTATTTTCGACAACCCGGCACTGGAAGGGCACCTGCCCCGGCCTTTTGGGGTGTTTTATGAAGCAGACCGTCCTTGTTATGAAGAGATGATGGCTCTGCAGCTGGAAGATGCCAGGGCACGCAAGACTCCGGATCTGGATGCCCTGCTGCGCGGCAGGGAAGTTTGGACGATACAGTAGCAATGCGGAATAAGAAATGTGCAATGTAAAAATTGAAAGCAGCGATTTGGTTGCTGCCTGATGAGCTGCAGCTTTGCGGGATCCTGTTTCTCTTCTTCAATCAAGCGTTACCCGCCCTACGGCAAAACCGGCTGTTCCAGATTATCCATTGAATATTTCGTATTTTACATTCCTATGGACCCTGCAAAAGACTATCTGGCCATTAATAAAACCTCCTGGAACAATAAGGTCCGGTTTCATCTGGAATCTGATTTCTATGATGTAGCGGGTTTCATAAACGGCGCCTCCTCCCTCAACGATATTGAGCTGAACCTCCTGGGCGATGTGGCCGGCAAACGCATCCTGCACCTGCAATGCCATTTTGGGCAGGACTCCATTTCGCTGGCCCGCATGGGTGCGCAGGTTACGGGTGTTGATCTTTCCGACAAAGCCATCGAGGCGGCCAATGACCTGGCAGCAAAAACCCATACAGAAGCAGAAGCCCGTTTTATCTGCTGTGATCTTTATGACCTTCCCAATCATCTGAACGAAACCTTCGACATTGTTTTTACCAGCTATGGCACTATTGGCTGGTTACCGGATCTGAACCGGTGGGCATCCGTTATTTCAACCTACCTGAAACCCGGCGGCCGGTTTGTATTTGCCGAGTTTCACCCGGTGGTATGGATGTTTGACGATGACTTTGATAAAATAGGCTATAACTATTTTAATGCCGGGGCCATCAGCGAAGTGAGCAGCGGTACGTATGCGGACCGGAATGCAGAGCTGCAGCAGGAGTATGTTATGTGGAACCATGGTACGGCCGAAGTACTCACCAGCCTTCTTCAGAACGGGCTTGAGCTTACCACATTTGAGGAATTTGATTATTCTCCCTACAACTGCTTCCGGCATACGGAAACAATCGCCCCCAAAAAATACCGCATTCAACACCTGGGGAATAAGATCCCCATGGTATTTGCATTAACAGCAGTGAAGCATTCGTTGACAGGTTGATACGTTTATAGGTTGATAAGGAATATCCTTCATAATAGCTCCCTGTCACCCTATAAACCTGTCAACTTTTAAACTTATTAACTTATCATCCGATATTTGCAGTATGCTTATTCCCATCCATCCCAAAGATCCCCAGCCCCGTTTGATTAAACAGGTAGCCGATACCCTGCGCGAAGGCGGGATCATCATTTATCCTACTGATACCATCTATGGTTTGGGTTGCGATATTTTCCAGACCAAGGCCATTGAGCGTATCGCCTGGATCAAAAAAATTGACCCCAAAAAGGCGCAGTTCTCTTTTGTTTGTGCAGACCTGAGCCACCTCAGTGACTTTGCCAAACAGATCTCCAACAGCACTTTCCGGTTGCTGAAGGAATATCTTCCCGGACCCTATACCTTTATCCTGGAAGCCAGCAAACAGGTGCCCAAGATCCTGCACAGTAAAAAAAATACTGTGGGTATCCGGGTGCCGGATAATAAAATCACCCAGGCCCTGATCCGGGAATTGGGTCATCCCATTTTAAGTACTACCCTTCCCGGTGAGCTGGTAGAAGAATATACCGACCCGGAGATCATCCACGAACATTATCAAAACCTTGTTGACGTCGTTATTGATGGCGGCATCGGGGGCATGGTTCCTTCTACCATCATCGATTGCACCGGCGCAGAAAATGTGCTGGTACGGAAAGGACTGGGCGAATGGGAGGAATAAAGTGTGTTTATAAACCATTAAAACAAACACTATGGAGCCAAACGAAAACGTACGGCAGGAGATATTCAATATTGTCAATAACCAAATGACCACCAACAATCCTCCGGAAACAAAAGAAACATTCAACCGGTTAAAAAAGGAGGGATACAATGACTTTGAAGCAAGGCAGCTTATCGGTCAATGTGTTGCCGTGGAATTGTTTGAGATAATGAAACACCGGAAACCCTTTGATGAGAAAAGATATATCAGCAACCTAAAACAACTTCCCAAAGCGCCTTTTGATGAGGAATGATCCCTTTGGGTGGTTTGTGTAAACACGATAGCCGTCAACTTAAGAAAATATACCAGGTCATTCGGGTAGTGCAACAAGAGGCTCCGCCTCGCGCTCATATACCAACAACGAACCTCGGTTCGTTGAAAAAGAAATGGCAATAAAAGCGGGAGAGCCATCGGCTCGAACCATATGCTGACGGTGATGATCGGACACAAACCTCAGTTCCGCAGGGCAGCGGGTGCCAAGTACAACGTTCTATACAATAAAGAAAAAAGTGTTTAATCCGGCCCGGTAATTCCCTTGTTAATATAAACTTTAACTGCTGATAGAATTGCTGCAGTTAAAGTGTGCGACGCAAGTAATGCCCATAGCAGTGCAAAGCTGATAGCATAATAATGATTCAGCAAAGTTCAGCCGGCCTATTGTATCGCTTCTTTTCTTGTTCGGTTAAACACCCAGAAAATAATGGGGAAGATCAGCAGTGTTAGTACCGTTGCGGTGATCAGTCCTCCTATGATCACAATGGCCAGCGGCTTCTGCGATTCGGATCCGATACCTGTGGAAAGCGCTGCCGGCAGCAACCCGATCGAAGCCATCAGGGCCGTCATCACCACGGGTCTTGTACGCACTTTTACACCCTGCAGAATGGCATAGTTTAACGGCATATTTAACTTTATATTGTTGTGGAATTCCGAAATCAGGATCACGCCGTTCTGTATACAAATACCAAATAACGCAATAAAGCCCACCCCGGCTGAGATCCCGAAATTCATATGCGTAAGGTGCAGGGCAATAATGCCACCGATCAATGCAAACGGAACGTTGGCCAGCACCAGGAGCGAATCCTTCATGTTTCCAAAAAGAATGAATAGCAGAAAAAAGATCATGATGATGCTTACCGGAACCACCTGTCCCAGGCGATGCGAGGCGCGCACCTGGTTTTCAAACTGTCCCGTCCAGCCGATGCTATAGCCATCCGGCAAAGCAATGCCTGCAACTTTTTTTTGTGCATCGGCGATGGTACTGCCCAGGTCACGGTCGCGAATGGAAAATTTAACGCCGATATACCGCCTGATATTATCCCGGTATATAAATGCCGCGCCGTTGTCTCTGGTAATATCGCTGATCTCTTTTAAGGGAATCTTGGTGCCGTCCTGGCTGGGTACCATCAGCCGGGCGATATCTTCCTCATCCTTGCGGTATTCTGAAGCATAACGCAGGCGGATATCAAATTTCCGCTCCCCCTCATACATTTCGGAAGCCGTCTTACCGCCAAATGCCATTTCCAGTACCGCCTGCGCATCGGCCGGCTGTACGCCATAGGCCGCCATCTTATTACGGTCCAGCACCACGCTTACTTCGGGCTGCCCGATATTTTTAATAATCCCCGGCTCTTTTACCCCCTGCACCGTTTTGATCTGTTCCAGTACCTGGCTGGCAATGCCATCCAGTGTTTTCAGGTCATCTCCATAAATCTTGATCCCGTTCTCGGCCTTAAAACCGGCCACCGCCTCCGCCACATTATCTGAAATCGGCTGCGAATAATTAAAGGTAATGCCCTGGAATTTTTTCAGTTTCTGATCCATTTCCTCGATCAGTCCGTCCATCGTTATTTTCCGTTTCCATTCGTCCCGGGGCTTCAGGTTTACGGCAAATTGCACAAACCCAAAACCATTCGGGTCCGTTCCGTCGTTGCTTCTGCCTGTTTGGGAAAGCACGCCCGTCACCTCCGGAAAACTGCGGATCACATTTTTTAACGCATCTGTTGTTTCCATCGATTCCCTCAGCGAAGTGCTCATGGGCATTTCCGCCGTTACCCATAAAGATCCTTCATTTAACTGGGGAAGGAATTCCGTTCCCAGGAATTTCCCGGAGAACAGGGTCAGCGCCAGGAAGGCAAGCGCTACAACCAGGCTCAGGCGTTTATTACGGAACGTTGCGCGGAATCCCTTTTCTACAACGCGGTCCCAGAAGCTCACAAAAACATTATGCTGCTCCCTTACATTTTTATTCAGTAAGATGTGCGAAAGCACCGGCACCAGGGTAAGCGTAAACAGCAAGGCGCCCATTAATGCAAAGCCCAGGGTATAGGCCAGCGGTGAAAACATTTTTCCCTCTACCTTCTGAAAAGAAAAGATGGGCAATAAGGAAGTAATGATGATCAGCTTGGAAAAGAAGATCGCCTTGCCCAGGCCGGTTCCCGTTTGGCGGATCCAGCCTGCTTTGGCCAGCTTATTGAATTTTTCCATGCCGTACTTCCGGGCCTTATGATCGAGCATCACAAAAACACCTTCCACCATTACCACGGCCCCGTCAATAATAATCCCAAAATCAACCGCCCCCAGGGAAAGCAGGTTGGCGCTCATGCCTGCCATTTTTAAACAGAGGAACGCAAAAAGCAGCGACAACGGAATAATGATCGATACAATCAGCGTGGTGCGCCAGTCGGCCATAAACAGAAAAACGATCACGGTAACAAATACGATCCCTTCTACCAGGTTATGCAATACTGTATGCGTGGTAAAATCCATAAGGTTATCCCGGTCGTAGAACGTAACCAGCTTTACATCCCTGGGAAGCGTTTTGGTATTGAGCTCGTTTATTTTTGCCTTTACGCCGTCCAGCACTTCCCGCGGGTTTTCGCCCTTGCGCATCACCACAATGCCCTGTACCACATCCGACACGCTATCCAGGCCGGCCTGACCCACGCGAGGCAGCGAACTTTCGCGTACATCGGCAATATTTTTAACCAGGATAGGATTCCCGTTGTCCGTCTGGATCGTAACGTTGCCGATCTCTTCCGGGTTCTTAAGCAGCCCGATGCCACGCACCACGTAAGACTGACCGTTCTTTTCGATCACATCCCCTCCAACGTTCAGGTTGCTCTTTGCCACCGCATCGTATACCTGCAATGGGGTAAGATTATATTTATCCAGCTTACGCGGATCGATACTGAGTTCAAAAACCTTATCCTGTCCACCAAACACATTAATGTCTGCCACCCCCGGCACACCCCGTAACGCACGGTCTACCACCCAGGTCTGCAGGGTCAGCAAATCGCGCGAATCTCTTTTCGGACTTTTTAAAATATAGCGGAAAATTTCCCCGGTAGGTCCATACGGCGGCTGTACTTCCGGCTCTGCCCCTTCCGGCAGGCTTACCGTGCGCAGCTGGTTATTTACCTGGTTGCGGGCGATCATGTCTTCCACGCCATCATCAAAAATGATCTTTACGATCGACAATCCGAACATCGTAGTGCTCCGTACACTGGCCTTTTTTTGCACCGGGCTCATCGCCAGCTCGATGGGTGTGGTTACAAAGCGCTCTACTTCTTCTGCACTTCTTCCGCTCCACTGGGTAATGATCACGATCTGGGTATTCGTTACATCCGGGAAGGCCTCAATAGACATGCTCTTAAAACTGATCAGACCTGCAATGGCCAGGATCCCAACCCATACAAACGTAAATACCTTATTCTTCAGAGAGAAGGTGATAATACTCTTTATAAACCTGTTCATTCGTGCCCGTATTTATTCAATAATTTCATTCAGGATCCTGTTCCCGGCAGTTGCATTCACTGATCGTTGAGCGAGCGGTAGATCATCAGCTGGTTGTTGGTCACTACCCGGTCGCCCTCTTTTAAGCCCTCGGAGATATAGGTAACGGTGTCCGCTTGCTGTAATACCTTTACCTCCCGCACCTTAAGATTGCTTCGGGAAAGAAACTGCACCACATAATTTTTATTGTTGTCAAAAATGACCGCCTGCGAAGGCACGGCAACAGCACTGCTATCCTGAGTATTGAACACTTTAATGGTAGCCTTGCTTTCCGGTATTAACAGGCCCTGCACATTATCCAGCACCACCCGTGCCTGCATAGCATTGGTTTGCGGATCGATGATCTTAAAGATCTTATCAATTTTTCCATAGAATTTTTTATCCGGGTAACTCAGGGTGGCTACCTCTGCCTTCATTCCCAAGCCTATCTTATCAATATCGGCTTCATTCACGTTCACCATGGCCCATACATTGGAGGTGTTGGCTACATCAAAAATATTATCCGACCGGTCGCTTCGCAGCTGCATGTCTTTATTAATATTCTTCTGCACAATATACCCGCTGATGGGTGCTACCACGGAGTAAATATTGCCATTGCGGATATTATAAATGGTTCCCACGGCTTCGGCTCTCTTTAACTGGTCACGCGCCTTGGTGAGCTGACTTTGTGCTTCCAGCACTTCTTTCTCCGTGCTCAGCTTTCCTTCATACATTTCCTGGGCCACCCGCAAATTGTTCTGGGCCACAGCCAGGTCGGTTTTTGCATCACTGATATCTTTTTGCATACCGGCCATTTCGGTACTGCGTATGGTGGCCAGCACCTGCCCTTTATGCACAAAATCGCCCAGCTCCACATTTACGCTGATCACATTGCCTCCTACCAGCGGGTATACGTCGATGTAGTTGTTTTTATCGGCTGAGATCTTACCAAAAAAATTCATTTCTGTTTCTATGGGCTGCCGGTGCACCACTTCGGTTGTGGTGGAGCGCATCATTACATCACTGAGCTCAAAGCCTTTTATAATGTTTTGCTGCTTTTCATTTTCTTTTTGTCCACAGGACAGTAATAAGATCATTACCAGTGCCTGCAGTATCGGTACCCGATTCATTCTTAAAATATTTTTGATTGTGTTAAGCGATTTAATTCCTGCGCGGCAATCATGAGTTGTTTTTTCATCTCATACATCTGCAGGATGGTTTGACGATAGCTATCCATAAAATCGGTAAAATCAACCAGGGTCACATTTCCCTTCCTGAAGTTAGCCATCATTCCCGCGTGCACGGCCTGCAGGTTTTGCAGGTCTTCCGCTTTTACCGCCGCATATTGCTCATATTGATTCTGCCAGGTTTGATAGGCCAGTTCCACCGAAGTTTCAAGATCCAGTTTTTTCATATCACTACTGGCCTGGCTTTCCTTTACCTGGTATTGTGCTTTGGTAACATTTCCTTTGTTTCGTTTCCAAAGTGGGATGGGAATGCCTACTGTAAGATTTACTTCATTTTTAAAGGCGCCACCCAGTTGGTCCCACTCCCCTCCCAGGGTAAGATCCGGCACATTCTGCGAACGCTGCCAGTTTACATTTACCTTATTGGCTTCGATATTCTTTAATGAATAACGATAAGCCGCATTATGGGCCAGCGCCTGTTGCTTGATTGTGTCCAGGGAAATTACCGGACGCCTGGCCAGCAGGATGCTGTCTTCTTCATCGGTAATGGCCGTATGGATGATATTTTCCTGGGAGCCGGTAAATGTTTTTAAGAGCTGCTGTTGTTGTAGTATGGCGTTCACGATCCCGATCTTGTCGTTATTGAGCTGCACCACCATGGACTGTAAGCGTACCTGTTCTTTCAGGGAGGTATTGCCCTTTACCGTCTGCACTTTAAAAGCATCCAGCAGATCGGTCATATACGTCAGTTGCGTATTAATATCGATAAGCTTTTTTTCCTCGTAATGCAGGGCGTAATAGGCTTCATACAACCGGGCTTTTAGTTCTGCAAGCAACTGATCAAATTCCAGCAAGGCCAGTTCGCGGTTACTGCGGGCATAGGCAACCTCGTATTTCTTTTTACCGCCCAGGTATAACAGCTGCTGAACAGAAAGACTGTTCGCTTTGCTTAAATCAAAGGCTTTATGGGCTTCCGGGTTATAAAGATTGGTTTGAAAACTTGCCTGGGGCAGGTCCCAGATCTTTGCCTGTGCAATATCCGCATCTGCCTGGCTGATATTGTATTGCTGCGCCAGGAGCGACAAATTGTTTTTCAAAAATGCGGCTTCGCAGGCATCCAGGGTCATCGTTTCCTGGCTAAACCCTGAAATTGCTGCCACCAGCCCTGCAAAAAGTAATAAACCCCTCATACCCGATCTGTTTCAAGGCAAAATTGAAACATGGGTCTTAAAGCCGCCTTAAGTTTGGCTTAAAATCAGCTTAAAAAACAGCGGTCAGCTATTAGCTATCAGTCTTCAGTTATCAGTTTTCAGTTGTTAGTGTTAGCGGATCTGGGATAATGGCTGATCATTCAAACGCAAAAATCAAAGGATTAAGTTCCAGGGCGCGATCATGTCAACTGATCGCTGAAAACCACTGTTGTCCGGTAAAAATATTATGAGGATAAAAAAAAGGGAGGCCGAAGCCTCCTTTTTGAGTAGATTTAAGTTACCACACAAAAAACACACTCATGGGTAAAGGTAACTTTTTTATCGGACAGCCAATCTTCTCTCAGTTATTA
>JAGIAT010000030.1 GCA_017744715.1 Niabella sp.
GGGCAGCAAAGGGGAATGGCCTTGTTCATCGCCTCACTGATTCCAATCATTCTGGTTTCTTACGCATTGTCCAAAATTGCAGACCGCCTGATCGAGCCGCTGCGAAGCAAGGTAAGAAGCGGTGCAAAGTCCGAAATCGCCACCCCGGTGCCCAACTGAACAAAGCCCAGCGATCAGGGCGTCAGCGGTGCCGGCAAACGCACACGCAAGCGCGAATTGAATTTCTCATGCCATGAAGCGCGATTCCACGAGCCGCGCTGGTCGGTGTCCGTATCGCCGAAAGCGGGCACCGGAACCAGCCACTCTTTGTAGCCTGGCCCAGTGGCATTCGGGGCACAAGGCCGGAGGCACTCTCTCGACAGGCCATCCATGCGGGCCTTCCCTAAAGTCCGAGTGATTCGTAGATGCTATCCATGCGATCAGCAACCTCGGCATCCATGGCCATGCGCCGCCCCCATTCGCGCTGGGTCTCTCCCGGCCATTTGTTGGTGGCATCCAGCCCCATCTTGCTGCCCAGGCCCGCGACAGGCGAGGCGAAGTCGAGGTAGTCGATGGGCGTGCGCTCGATCAGCAGCGTGTCACGCGCCGGGTCCATGCGGGTGGTGATGGCTTCACACACCCATCATCACGCGCCGCGCATGGCCCGCTGGGCGTTGCTTCGTCTGTTGTACATCAAGGACACACATCGATACACTTGGGCTTGCGTGGGCCCGCCAACCCCCACGCAAAAATGCCATGCCAGACAACACGGTCCGTCAGTGGTTGGTTAACTGTCAAACCAGATGAAAGAGATCAATATGAAAACATCTTTCTCAAAATTGGGCGTGCTGCTGTTCACAACGCTGATGCTAGGACTGAGCTCCTCCGTCTATGCGCAGGCAACTCGAACCTGGGTTTCTGGTGTGGGAGATGATGCCAATCCGTGCAGCCGGACGGCCCCCTGCAAGACATTTGCCGGCGCGATCAGCAAAACAGCGGCCGGCGGCGAAATCGATGTATTGGATGACGGAGGGTTTGGGGCTGTCACCATCACCAAATCCATTACCATCAATGGAAAGGGCCATATTGCAGGCATATTGGTATCAGGCGCCGGTGCAAATGGCGTCGTCATCAATGCCGCCTCCACCGACACCGTTGTGCTGCGCGGACTTAGTTTCCTGGGAGCATCGGGTGCATTGAATGCAGTGAGGTATCTGGCTGCCAGGTACGTCGTGGTTGAAGACAGCACGATCGATGGCTTTGCAAATGGCATCAATATGCTTACGACCGTTGTCGATGGACGAATGGACATTCGCAACGTACAGATGACCAATGGAACAAGCACCAGCAATACGTATGGAATACATATTGGCGGCGCGAATTCCGTTACAACCATCAGCAATACCTCCGTCAGGGACTTCAGCTACGGCCTGACCACCCGTGCCGGCGTTACGCACCTGAGAGGCTCGACATTGGTGGCCAATGATGTCGGATACAACAACCAGGGGGGAAGCCTTTTATCCTTTGGCGATAACACGGTTGTTGGCAATACCGTCGATGGCACACCCACAGGACCTTCCCCACATTTCTAATACCCCATCGATTTACACCAAAACTCTGCACAGCCAATGCCCGCAATAGCACTCGCTATTGCGGGCATTGAAGCTTTCAGGCCATTCCGGACGAAACCCATACCCGTGGATCGGTACACGTACAGAAGCATCATCGCCGATTCTTTTGTGCCCGGCCAATGCACACTCCCTCTGCAAGAAATCTCAATCATCCGACCGCCAAATGCTTGGATCACTGCGCCTATTTCTTGCACTATCTGTTGTTATCGCGCATCTGACTGACGATGTACGGTTTTTCTCCCATTGGGGAGTTTTTGCAGTATTTGGATTCTATCTTATATCGGGCTACCTGATAACCACGATTCTGCATGAGACATACTCATTTCGATTTTCAGCTTTTGCAATCAACAGATTTCTACGGCTCTTTCCAATCTACTACATCCTAGCCATCGCCACCGCATTCATCATCAACCTGTCAAGCGGTGCGAGCGCCTTTCATCCGGCTTGGTCAGTTCAAACCAGATGGCAGGACATTTTCGGGAATATATTTATCATTCCTTTTGAGTTCTATGACTCCTCTTTCCGTCTGGTTCCGCCCACATGGTCAGTTGCAGTCGAGCTTGTCAACTATTTTCTTCTCTGGTTGATTGTTGCCAGAAACAGATCACTGGCAGCCTTGACATTTTTGATTGCCGCCACATACCACATTGCAAGCTTCATGAGCGGCGCGGACTGGGGGCGGCGTTACTACCCGGCCTATGCCGCCCTGCTGCCATTTTCCATGGGCGCGCTCATTTATTTCTTTCGAAATACGACGTTCAATCCCATCTCTCGATCTGGATCATTTGTTACAGCAATCTCTTGCGCAGCCTGGCTCATGAACCTGGCGCTATGCGGACTCACGGGAGGAGCTGGCAGTGAGTTTTTTAATTTTTTCTTCTATACAAATCTTGGTCTTTTTGCAGTCTTCCTATTTGCAACAGCAACCCTTCCGGGCAAGAATCTAAAATTCAAATGGGACAAAGAGCTTGGTGATCTCGCGTACCCAGTCTTTCTTACCCACTGGATCGTTGGCTATGTGATGAGCAAGTACTTTCTGGAGGGGCAGCAAAGGGGAATGGCCTTGTTCATCGCCTCACTGATTCCAATCATTCTGG
>JAGIAT010000031.1 GCA_017744715.1 Niabella sp.
GATCATTTCCGTGCGCGACTCTTCCAAACGGATCAATGCAAACCGCATTAATGGCGCCTGTTGGAAATCAAACCCGGATTCCCGGTCGGCCTGCAGATAAGCGGCTATCAGCGATTGCTGCTCTTCTTTACTCCTGCCCCGGTAGTCCAGCTTTTGTAAAGGCAGGATACATTTATGATATACCGCCTGCACCGGGATATTAAATATGCCTGCATAAAAACTACTACGCAAAATACTATGCTGACTTAACAAATGTTCCCAGCTGCGTATGAAGGCCGTTTCATCCAGGGCGCCTACTTCACATCGGAATTGTTCTATGTAGGCACCACCCGTTTCATCATACAAACCATGGAATAATAATCCTTCCTGTAAAGGACTTAACCGGTAAACACCTGATATCAATGTTCTTCTTGACACCGAGCCTTCCATGCCAGACAAAAAGCCGTTCAACTCTTCGTAGCTTACATCCCCCGACAGGCCATAGTCAGATGGGATAGCATAAGTAATATGATTGGTGCCCTGTTCGACACAATGTGCAATCAGTTCTTCCAGACAGGCAAAATAAGCCGTTGATAATGCGGCTATCTCCGATTCGCTGTAGTGTGCCTGGCTATAGCTCCAGTTCATTTGCAGGCTCCCGCCGGAGATAATGCTGTTGACTTCTATAAGGGCTGTGCTATAAATCCCATCGTTGATGGATTGGCCTATGCTTTCTTCCGCACCGCTGAGCCACTCACTTTTTTGTATTACATTATCACTTTGACCCAGGTAGTTAAATACAAGGTCCCACGGATCTTTGCCCGATAAACCGGGTGATCCGCTAATATATTTCAGTACACCGTAACCAATTCCTTTTTCCGGAACCTGGCGTAATTGTTCTTTTATGCTTAACAGGTTATCGCGGGTATTGTCATGCCCGGCTTCCAGCATTACCGGGTACATGGTGGTAAACCAACCCACGGTCCGGCTCAGATCTGTTCCAGGCAAAGCTTCGCGTCCATGCCCTTCCAGCCCTATGTGTACACGGGTATGACCACTCCAGGAGGCCAGGCTGCGCCACAAAGCATACAGTAATAAATCATTTACTTCCGTTTGATAAACACGCGGTACTTCCTGTAATAAGTACCTGGTTTGGGAGGCGGAAAAATGCGCTGCATGATGGGCCATGTCTCCATGCCGTACCCGATCTTTTTCTCCCGCATGGCGCAGCGGCTGATAGCCCGCGCTGATACGTTCCCAGTAAGGAAGCTGGGAATTAAAGCATTTCGTTGATAAAGCCTGGTACCATTCCCGGTAAGAGCTCGTTTTGGCCAGTGGTTCATAAGACTGCCCTCCCTGTAAGGCCGTGAGCATTCCATCCAGGTCTTCCAGCAGGATACGCCAGGACACGCCGTCTACCGCCAGGTGATGTACGACCAGCAATAACCGGTGATGTTCTTCTGCTGCCGGCGTTAACAATAATACCAGGCGGAAAACGGGGCCGGCAGTAATATCCAGGCTTTCCTGGCATTGCTGGCTGCAATGGGTAATGGCATCACTAAGCAATGACACATCCATGTGCTGAAGATCAGTTACCTCCAAAGCATTACTGCTACCGCTGTAAGATTGCTCCCATTCGCCCCCCGCAGTTTGACCGTAGCGGAACCCCAGTGCATCGTGACGGGCGCATAATAAACCTGCCACACGTTGCAGGGTATCAGCACTTACGGATTTGGATATACGTAGTAATATACCCTGGTTAAAGTGTGAAATATGTTCATTATTGCCATTGTTACCCAGGTAGGATTGCTGCACCGGTAACAGGCCACTGTTGCCCGTTAAAACGCCCTGCTCGCCTTCCTGCGCGGCTACCTGTCCGCGATGCGCCAGGTAAGCAGACAAAGAAGCAATATCCTGGTGTTCAAAAAGATCTCTTGGCTGCAGGATGATGCCTTCCCGGCGCGCGCGGCTTACTACCTGGATGGTAATGATAGAATCGCCTCCCAGCTCAAAGAAGTTATCATAAATACCTACTCCGGAAATACCCAGCAGTCCTTCCCATATGGAAGCCAGTATTTTTTCTACGGCATTGCGTGGTAATATAAAGTCTGCCGATACGCCCGATGCCGGCAGCATATACGCTGCTAATTGTTTACGGTCTACCTTACCATTGGTCGTAAGCGGGATACTTTCCAGCTCTACCAGTAACGAAGGTATCATGTAAGACGGCAGGTAAGAAGATAGATAAGCCTGTACCTCATCTTTATCATAACCGGCATCTTTTACGATGAATCCTATCAGCCGACGGGGTGCAGTGGTAGCTGTGGTTGCTACTACCACGGCTTGTTTTACACCGGGACTGTTGCCCAGCACTGTTTCCACTTCACCGGTTTCTATGCGGTAGCCACGGATTTTTACCTGGTCGTCGCTGCGGCCAAGGTATGAGAGGTTACCATCCGGCAACCAGCGGGCAATATCGCCGGTACGATATAAACGTCCCGGGCCGAAAGGATTAGCGATGAACCTGGCGGCGGTTAGCGCAGCATCATTTAAATAGCCTCTGGCCAGGCCGGCACCGGCGATATAT
>JAGIAT010000032.1 GCA_017744715.1 Niabella sp.
CTAAGTCGTAACAAGGTAGCCGTACCGGAAGGTGCGGCTGGAACACCTCCTTTCTAGAGCCCGAGTGTTAGCTTCAAGCACGCTTGGGAAAACAGATGCCGGACATTGGGGTTCGGATCTTAAGATTGTATTGCTCTTGCTGTTAATTTAAAAAAAATGATAAGGAATTAAGAAAACAGAGTCTCGTAGCTCAGCTGGTTAGAGTACTACACTGATAATGTAGGGGTCGGCAGTTCGAGTCTGCCCGGGACTACTAAAAAACTTAAATCCGAAAGGAAATTCTGGAAGCTGGGATTCACCAAGGAAATTAGAGGAGAATTTAATCTAAAATCTGAATTCTATAATCCGAGATTGAAAAATGGGGGATTAGCTCAGCTGGCTAGAGCGCCTGCCTTGCACGCAGGAGGTCAACGGTTCGACTCCGTTATTCTCCACAAGTCCGCCAGGCGGATAAAAGTTCATTGACATATTGGGATAAGAAAATAATAAGAAAGTAGAAAGCGTTTTTTGCAATTCATTGCAAAAGGCAAAACAAAACGGTCTTGTTTTTAAGACAAGATTGGTGCAATAAGCAAAATAAGGGCGCATGGGGAATGCCTAGGCTCTCAGAGGCGAAGAAGGACGTGATAAGCTGCGAAAAGCTGCGGGGACGGGCACACACCGATTGATCCGCAGGTATCCGAATGGGGCAACCCGCTATGCTGAAGGCATAGCACACCGATAGGTGGGCAAACCCGCTGAACTGAAACATCTAAGTAGGCGGAGGAGAAGAAAACAAAAGTGATTCCGTAAGTAGTGGCGAGCGAACGCGGATTAGCCCAAACCAGAATTGTTACGGCATTTTTGGGGTTGTAGGACCGCGATATTTCATGCGCAAGGAACCGGAAGCTTCTGGAAAGGAGCGCCATAGAGGGTGACAGCCCCGTATGGGCAACGAGCGTAATGGATAGCGGTATCCTGAGTAGGGCGGGGCACGTGAAACCCTGTCTGAATTTGGCGGGACCATCCGGTAAGGCTAAATACTCCTGAGAGACCGATAGTGAACCAGTACCGTGAGGGAAAGGTGAAAAGAACCCCGAACAGGGGAGTGAAATAGAACCTGAAACCGTGTACTTACAAGCGGTCGGAGCATCCAAGTGGTGTGACGGCGTGCCTTTTGCATAATGAGCCTACGAGTTACTCTTCTCTGGCAAGGTTAAGTGCTTCAGGCACGGATCCGAAGCGAAAGCGAGTCTGAATAGGGCGTATAGTCAGAGGAGGTAGACGCGAAACCTTGTGATCTACCCATGGACAGGTTGAAGGTGCGGTAACACGTACTGGAGGACCGAACCGATAAACGTTGAAAAGTTTCCGGATGATCTGTGGGTAGGGGTGAAAGGCTAATCAAACTGGGAAATAGCTCGTACTCCCCGAAATGTTTTTAGGAACAGCGTCGGCATCGAGTTACATAGAGGTAGAGCTACTGATTGGGTGCGGGGGAGTCAAATCCTACCAAATCCAGACAAACTCCGAATGCTATGTAATATGGCCGGCAGTGAGGCGCGGGGTGCTAAGGTCACGCGCCGAGAGGGAAAGAACCCAGACCATCAGCTAAGGTCCCCAAGTTACAGTTAAGTTGAACTAACGAGGTCCGATTGCACAGACAGCTAGGATGTTGGCTTGGAAGCAGCCATTCATTTAAAGAGTGCGTAACAGCTCACTAGTCGAGCGATCGGGCATGGATAATAAACGGGCATAAAATTGTACACCGAAGCTATGGGATTGAAATATATCGGTAGGGGAGCATTCTATATACAGTGAAGGTATCTGGTAATGGGTGCTGGAGTGTATAGAAAAGCAAATGTAGGCATAAGTAACGATAAGGCGGGCGAGAAACCCGCCCACCGAAAGGATAAGGTTTCCTGATCAACGCTAATCGGATCAGGGTTAGTCGGGACCTAAGGAGAACCCGAAGGGGAAATTCGATGGACAACGGTTTAATATTACCGTACTTTTTATAACTGCGATGTGGGGACGGAGTAGTGACACTGCCGCGATCTGACGGAATAGATCGTTAAAGGCTGTAGGTATTGGAACGGTAGGCAAATCCGCCGATCCAGCTGAACGCTGATAGTACCAAGAGCCTTCGGGTAATTGGATAGAGCAGGTAATCAGACTTCCAAGAAAAACCGCTAAGCTTCAGGTTATAAAAACCCGTACCGCAAACCGACACAGGTATCCGGGAAGAGGATTCTAAGGTGCTCGAGTGAATCATGGCTAAGGAACTCGGCAAAATGGCCCTGTAACTTCGGGAGAAGGGGCGCTTGCAGTAATGTAAGCCGCAGTGAAAAGGCCCAGGCGACTGTTTAACAAAAACACATGGCTTTGCAAAATCGAAAGATGAGGTATAAGGCCTGACACCTGCCC
>JAGIAT010000033.1 GCA_017744715.1 Niabella sp.
GGTGAAGTCGTAACAAGGTAGCCGTATCGGAAGGTGCGGCTGGATCACCTCCTTTCTAGAGTGCGCTGCAAGTCAAGCGTCCACACTTATCGGCTGTGAAATAAGAACAGTTATTTGGTGAAGCACGGTCGAAAGGCCGGCTACTGATACTGATCCAAGCGGGTCTGTAGCTCAGCTGGTTAGAGCACCGTGTTGATAACGCGGGGGTCGTTGGTTCGAGCCCAACCAGACCCACCAAGGTTTCGGGGGTTTAGCTCAGCTGGGAGAGCACCTGCTTTGCAAGCAGGGGGTCGTCGGTTCGATCCCGTCAACCTCCACCAAGAAATATCAAACCTAAGTCGGCGTCGAAGGCGTTGAGATTTAGGTTTGGTCTTTTGAAGACTAATGGCTGTTTTTGTTCTTTAACAATCTGGAAGAAGTAAAGATTCATTTAAACGGTTGCCAGGACTTCGGTTCTTGCAAACGTTAATTAAATGGGTGTGATTGTATCAATCATAGTATTACGAAGTGATCTTAAGTTTTAGAAGATTCGCTTTGGAAATACGGCAAACGCTAAACTCAATTATTTCTATAACGCTCTGGCAACAGAGGCTAACGTTATAGGAACAAGCGAATAAGTGCACATGGTGGATGCCTTGGCGATGTCAGGCGATGAAGGACGTAGTAGCTTGCGATAAGCCGCGGGGAGCTAGCAAACAAGCTTTGATCCGCGGATTTCCGAATGGGGAAACCCACCCGCAAGGGTATCGTTATCTGAATACATAGGGTAACGAAGCGAACGTGGCGAACTGAAACATCTAAGTAGCTACAGGAAAAGAAATCAACCGAGATTCCCAAAGTAGTGGCGAGCGAAATGGGACCAGCCTGCAAGATTTAGCATCATTGATAGTGGAACGGAATGGAAAGTCCGGCCATAGAGGGTGATAGCCCCTTACACGAAATCATTGGTGTGGAACTAGGCTTGCGACAAGTAGGGCGGGACACGTGAAATCCTGTCTGAACATGGGGGGACCATCCTCCAAGGCTAAATACTCGACACGACCGATAGTGAACCAGTACCGTGAGGGAAAGGCGAAAAGAACCCCGGAGAGGGGAGTGAAATAGACCCTGAAACCGTGTGCGTACAAGCAGTAGGAGCCCGCAAGGGTGACTGCGTACCTTTTGTATAATGGGTCAGCGACTTACATTCAGTGGCAAGCTTAACCGAATAGGGAAGGCGTAGAGAAATCGAGTCCGAATAGGGCGTTCAGTCGCTGGGTGTAGACCCGAAACCAAGTGATCTATCCATGGCCAGGTTGAAGGTGCGGTAACACGCACTGGAGGACCGAACCCACTAATGTTGAAAAATTAGGGGATGAGCTGTGGATAGGGGTGAAAGGCTAAACAAACTTGGAAATAGCTGGTTCTCTCCGAAAACTATTTAGGTAGTGCCTCAAGTATCACCATCGGGGGTAGAGCACTGTTATGGCTAGGGGGTCATCGCGACTTACCAAACCATTGCAAACTCCGAATACCGATGAGTGCGAGCTTGGGAGACAGACGTCGGGTGCTAACGTCCGGCGTCAAGAGGGAAACAACCCAGACCGCCAGCTAAGGTCCCAAAGATTGGCTAAGTGGAAAACGAAGTGGGAAGGCTAAAACAGTCAGGAGGTTGGCTTAGAAGCAGCCATCCTTTAAAGAAAGCGTAATAGCTCACTGATCGAGTCGTCCTGCGCGGAAGATGTAACGGGGCTAAGCCAGTCACCGAAGCTGCGGATATCCGTAAGGATATGGTAGGAGAGCGTTCTGTAAGCCTGTGAAGGTGTCTTGTAAAGGATGCTGGAGGTATCAGAAGTGCGAATGCTGACATGAGTAGCGATAATGCGGGTGAAAGGCCCGCACGCCGTAAGCCCAAGGTTTCCTGTTCAACGTTCATCGGAGCAGGGTGAGTCGGCCCCTAAGGCGAGGCAGAGATGCGTAGCTGATGGGAAGCAGGTTAATATTCCTGCACCGTCGTTAGATGCGATGGGGGGACGGATCGCGGAAGGTTGTCCGGGTGTTGGATGTCCCGGTTCCTGTATCAGAGAAGGCTGTTAGGCAAATCCGGCAGCGTAATTCAAGGGTATGGGACGAGCGAACTTGTTCGCGAAGCAATCGGAAGTGGTTCCAAGAAAAGCCTCTAAGCTTCAGTCTAACGAGACCGTACCGCAAACCGACACAGGTGGGCGAGATGAGTATTCTAAGGCGCTTGAGAGAACTCGGGAGAAGGAACTCGGCAAATTGGTACCGTAACTTCGGGATAAGGTACGCCCAAGTAGTTTGACTGGCCTGCGCCAGAAGGACGAAAGGGTTGCAATAAAATGGTGGCTGCGACTGTTTAATAAAAACACAGCACTCTGCAAACACGAAAGTGGACG
>JAGIAT010000034.1 GCA_017744715.1 Niabella sp.
AGTTACGGCCGCCGTTTACTGGGGCTTCAGTCAGAAGCTTTGGGTTACCCCGAACATCCTTCCTTAACCTTCCAGCACCGGGCAGGTATCAGGCTCTATACGTCATCTTTCGATTTTGCAGGGCCCTGTGTTTTTGTTAAACAGTTGGTTGTACCATTTTACTGAGGCCGCATTACTGCGGCACGCCTTATCCCGAAGTTACAGCGTCAATTTGCCTAGTTCCTTTACCACGGATCACTCGAGCGCCTGAGAATACTCATCTCGACTACCTGTGTCGGTTTACGGTACGGGCTGCTATAAACGAACCTTAGAAGTTTTTCTTGGAAGTCTGATTAGGGACACTATCAGCGCGGCCGAAGCTTTGCTGTACTATCAGGTTTCATCATCATCGGCGGATTTACCAACCAACAATATAACTACACCCTTTAACGCACTATTCCGTAAGTGCGCGATCCTTTCACTACTCCGTTACTCCATCGAATTTATAGCAGGTACTGGAATATTCACCAGTTTGCCATCAGCTACGCCTTTCGGCTTTGCCTAAGGACCCGACTAACCCTGATCCGATTAGCGTTGATCAGGAACCCTTAGTCTTACGGCGATAAGATTTTTCATCTTATTTATCGTTACTTATGCCTACATTTTCTTTTCTAAACGCTCCAGCATGTCTCGCAACACACCTTCGATGCAGTTTAGAATGCTCCCCTACCGTCTGACACCTAAATGTCAGGCCTAAAGCTTCGGTTATATGTTTGATGCCCGATTATTTTCCGTGCCCAAACCCTCGACCAGTGAGCTGTTACGCACTCTTTAAATGAATGGCTGCTTCCAAGCCAACATCCTGGCTGTTTTAGGATTTGAACCGCGTTTGTTCAACTTAACATATCATTAGGGACCTTAGCTGTTAGTCTGGGTTATTTCCCTCTCGGCCATGGACCTTAGCGCCCACAGCCTCACTCCTGGAGATTATATTATAGCATTCGGAGTTTATTAGGGTTTGGTAGGCGGTGAAGCCCCCTAGCCCAATTAGTAGCTCTACCTCTATAATACGTCTATATCCAAGGCTGTTCCTAAAAACATTTCGGGGAGAACGAGCTATCTCTCAGTTTGATTGGCCTTTCACCCCTATCCACAGGTCATCCCATAGCTTTTCAACGCTAATGAGTTCGGGCCTCCAGTTAGTTTTACCTAACCTTCACCCTGCCCATGGATAGATCACAAAGTTTCGCGTCTACCCCCACTGACTGATTCGCTCTGTTAGAACTTGCTTTCGCTACGGCTCCGGTACTGAAGACCTTAACCTTGCCAGTGAGGAGTAACTCGTAGGCTCATTATGCAAAAGGCACGCCGTCACCATTGCTGGCTCCGACCGCTTGTAAGCGCACGGTTTCAGGAACTATTTCACTCTCCTGTTCGGAGTACTTTTCACCTTTCCCTTACGGTACTGGTTCACTATCGGTATCTAAGGAGTATTTAGCCTTACCAGATGGTGCTGGCAGTTTCATACAGGATTCCTCCGGTCCCGCACTACTCAGGATACTACACGTCCATCAGAATTTCTGTCTACAGGGCTATCACCTGCTACGGCTCATCTTTCCAGATGATTCAACTTGATCTGACTTTCTAAAAGTAGTCCTACAACCCCGGATAGAATTGCTTCGATCCGGTTTGGGCTCTTCCCCGTTCGCTCGCCACTACTTAGGGAATCATTATTTATTTTCTTTTCCTACAGGTACTTAGATGTTTCAGTTCCCTGCGTTGGCTCTCTTTCGAGTGACATACCTTCAGTATGCCGGGTTGTCCCATTCGGAAATCTACGGATGTAACGATCGTTTGCATCTCCCCGTAGCTTATCGCAGCTTACCACGTCCTTCTTCGCCTCTTAGATCCTAGGCATCCACCATGCGCCCTTATTCGCTTTAAAAAATTTAGTATTCAAATACTACTATTTTGAATACAACTTGCATTTCCCAATATGTCAAAGAACTTTTAACCACTGATCTCTTTTACAAGATTTCATTTGCGTGATTATTGCCGATGTGTGAGATCCGATCTCTGTAACGCTCTAGTTACACATCTTACATTTTGTCTTTTGTTTTTAATTGTCTGCTTTTTCATCCGGCGTGTAGCCATTTGCGTTAGCAACAATAAATTAAAAGAAGGAAACAACAGCTCAAGGATAATGAGCTCTAAAAAGGAGGTATTCCAGCCGCACCTTCCGATACGGCTACCTTGTTACGACTTAGCCCCAATTACCGATTTTACCCTAGGCGGTTCCTTGCGGTTGCCGACTTCAGGTCCCCCCGGCTTTCATGGCTTGACGGGCGGTGTGTACAAGGTCCGGGAACGTATTCACCGTATCATTG
>JAGIAT010000035.1 GCA_017744715.1 Niabella sp.
TCGTGTCAATCCGCCTTGATTAGGGCTGTTTGGCGGAAATAGCCAGTGTTTTCACTCCCTCCGGAAAGTAAGATTATCGCCGTTTTTCTCGCTCTTTCGCAGGATTTCATCTTTGACAAGCGAAGCACCCTTGATGGCATTGGCATTTGTGTGAATATATGGGTTTCGATCGTTTGCGGGAATAGCGGGGGCCTTCCCCCGTTTTTTCCTGCTCTCGTATGGCTGCTGTGGATCTCCACATGGTCCCTTGCGGTTCACACTCCCATGTCTCTCGGGGTCGATGCCCTCACATTCCTTCGTTCAACCTCTCAAGGGGTGGAGGCCGGGCTTGCTGGCTAACAGGGTCATTGCCCTTATCGTGAAATACGCTCCCGGCCTATCCGTGCTTCGATTGTCAAAGAGCCTTCCTGCGATCAAACGGGCAAACGGTGAATCGCGTCCTTAACAGGTTACACTTGCCTGTGGATGGCTGGCACGTTACGCGGCCTTTGGCTTCGTCACGAGGCCGGGAACGGTCATTCTCCCCGCATCATAAGGGACCTGCTTTCGTCCCAATTCGAATAGCACACGAATCAGCTTCACACACAAGGCCACGAGCGCCTGCTTCTTCTTCAACGCGTTGTTCGGCCGGGTCAGATAATACTGGTAGAGTGCCTGGAACTCGGCGTTGTTTGCGGTTACAGCAATTGCTGCCCGGTACAACAAGGCCCGCAACTCTCGCCGTCCCCGTTTGGTAATGACGGTGGCGCCTTTATGAACCCCCGAACTGTTTTCTTTTAGACTCAACCCGGCATGACGCACGATCTGCTGGCTGTGCGCATAGGCCTGCAAGTCGCCGACTTCCGCCAGAAATCCGGCGACGGTGATTAAGCCCACGCCCGGGATACTTTGCATCTGCTCCGCGCCGGGGATCGTCGCGGCCGTCTGCTCGATTTGCGTCAGCAGCCGCTCGATCTGGCTCGCCAGCAGGTTGTACTGCTCCAGATGCATCGCCAGCTCCTGTCGCGCCCCTGCCGCGCCTGCCTTCAGACCGATGGATTGGCGAGCCGCCGCGTACAACGCCTCGGCGCGTTTGCGGCCCACTCCCCCTTTCACGCCATTCGCCCGCCACAGCGCGACGATGGCCGTCACGCCTGTTTGGACCACGTCCTGCGGCAGTGGCAGGTGCTCCAGCGTGACCAGCGAGGTCTTGCCTTCCCACTTTTTGAAAACGTGCATGTACTCCGGAAACATGCGATCCAGCACGTTCTGCACCCGGTTCTTGACCCGGACCAGATCCGTCGTCAGTTGACCGTAGTGGTTCATGAGCACGCGCAGGTCGGCATATACCCCTTTGGACAGTTGGGGCACGCTGTAACGGCCTTCCAACACCAGCTTGGCAATTACCTTCGCGTCTTTAACGTCATTTTTGGTCGGCGAGTTGTCGTCGAGCTCCTTGGTCCTTTTCACATGATACGGGTTGACGAGTACGACCGTCACGCCACGCGACTGCAGAAAGTGGAAGAGCGGGAACCAGTAATGGCCCGTGGGCTCTACGCCCAGCACAATTTCCGTCATCGTCTCGGTTTGCAGCGACTGGGCCCACTCCAGCAGGTGCGTCAGCCCCGGCTCGTCATTGGTAAACAGACAGCGTTTGCCCAATTCCAGTCGTCGGGAGTTGAACGCCCGCGCCACGTGCGTGTGTTTGGCGATATCCACCCCGATGACCAGGGTTTGTTCCGTAATGCGTTCGATGCGTTGATTTTGGCTCGAATTCCGATTATGCTTCATAGTAGAGCGCCTCCGTATAGGTTCGATTCGTGGTTGGTTCGAAACCTACTTTACGGCAAGGCCTCTTTTTATTCAAATCTTGTTTTTGCTTCATAACAGGAATGCTGGCTATTGCAGGCGGGCCGGACGATCTGGAGCAAATAGGCCATTTTTTGTGGGCTATTTTGGTTTCCGAGCAATAATTCAGGCCACTCAGGCGGAGGCTCGCCAGGATATGTCTTGCAGCAGCGCGCGAGTATGCTCGTTCACGAAGCAGCAAAGCGGAAGGACTCCTCGGGAGAAGCTGAGCGCTTCCTGTAAGTAAGCGGCTTCGGTAGCCCCGAAACTTATCCATTCTTTACTGTCAAAAAAAACGACTCCACAGAGTCGCCTCCTGCCACTTCCGTTAGGGCGTGTCTGAATACTCCGAGGGGAACAGATTGTGCCGAATTTTCGTTCCATGCAAGGCGCGATTGTGCAGGCGTACGT
>JAGIAT010000036.1 GCA_017744715.1 Niabella sp.
TGATTTCTTTGATCTTGGAGGCGATTCCATCAAGATCCTTCGTATGATGGCAGGACTTCGCCGCGAGCTTGGCATCGATGTGCCAATCGGTGAGGTATACCGCCATAATACCATCGAGAGCCTTCTTGGGCATGTAGATGCGAACCAGGAAGTTTTCGATGCGCAGAACCAGGCTGCAAGCCAGCACAGGGCCGAAGTGCTCGAAGAGCTTGAAGCGTTAAGAAAAGAAATAATAGCAAGCCTTGCCAATGGCGATGCCATCGAGGATGTGTACCCGATGAGTGATATTGAGAAAGGAATGGTCTTCGAATCCCTTATTGACAGCAGTAAAGGAATGTACCATGACCAAATGGTGCATCAGCGTATCTTTAAGGATTTTGATCCAAACCGATTTGAGCAGGCACTCAAACTGCTGGTAACCAAACACAGCATCCTTAGAACGAGTTTCCATATGCAGGAGTATGCCACTGAGGTTCAGATGGTGCATAAAACCATAGCCGTTACCCTGAATTATGTTGACCTTAGAAACCAGCAGAGGCAGCAACAGGAGAAAACGGTGAAAGATTTTCTGGCCAAAGAAATGGAATCCCCATTTATAGTAAACCAGGCCCCGCTGTGGCGTATGGCCGCTTTTGATTTAGGGGCAGATGAAGTAGCCTTTGTCTTCCAATGCCACCACGCGATTATCGATGGCTGGAGTGATGCCTTGTTTATGACCGAGCTCAATAACCTTTATCTGGAATTAGGGGAGAATCCGGAGTTTGTGCCAGCCCCATTAAAATCAAGCTACAGGGACTTTATCATCGAGCATGAAACAGCCAAACGCGATCCTGCCATCCAGAGCTTCTGGAAAGAGGAGCTGCAAGGATATGACCGTCTGATGCTTTTTACGGCAGAAGAGGATGTTACCATGAACCACTATCAATTGAGCAAAGAAGAAGTGGTCCGTCTGGAACAATTTGCCAAAGCGCGTAACACTACAGTGAAAGCCGTTTCATTAGGAGCCTATATGTATATGCTCAAAATACTTAGCTATGGAAGCCAGGAAATCGTAACAGGTCTGGTGAGCCATATGCGTCCTACTTGTGAGGACAGCGATAAGCTTTTAGGATGCTTTTTAAATACCATCCCGTTTAAAGCAGGTATAGAGCATCATGCAAATGCAGATGAGCTAATCGATACGGTGCACCAAAAACTCATAGGACTTAAAGACAAGGAACGCCTGAGCATGCTGGAGATCTCTTTGCTTCACAACAAGCAAGGCAGACAAGGGAACCCTTTCTTTGACGTACTCTTTGATTACGTGGATTTCCATGCCTACGGAGCCATAGAAGAAGAACAATTTACGCAGGATCAGTATGATAATCTTGCAGGCCTTAGTATAGGAGGAATTGATTTAACCAATACCTTTTTGGATTTTATCATTAACCGTACCGATGGATTTTATGATTTGAGTATCCGTCTGACCCATAAGCTGCAATGCGGTTTTGGCACAGATGATCTGGCAGAATTGTTCTTTGCTATCTTAAAGAGCATGCAGGAGGAACCTTTAGCTCCTCTGGCCGGTAAGGACTACCTAAGCGAAGCTGAGCGCAGACAATTAACAGAAGAATTCAACCATACCGATGCGCCGGGGCATGCTTATGCCAATATGCTTGATCTGTTCAAAGAGCAGGCAAGAATATCCCCGGAGTCTGCAGCCCTGCATTATGAAGGACTGACCCTTAGCTATCAGGAGCTTGATGAGAAGTCCGATGCCCTGGCATTTTACCTTCAGGATAGCTGCGGGGTTGAGAAAGGGGAACTGGTTGGCATTATGCAGGACCGCTCCGAGAAGATGATCGTCTCCATTTTGGGGATCCTTAAATCCGGCGCAGCCTATGTCCCTATCGATGCTTCCTACCCGGAGCAGCGCAAGGCATATATCATTGAGGATACCGCCATCAGAATCCTTCTGACCCAGACCGATTATATGTTTGATCTTGCAGGCTACAGCGGACATGTCTTTGCAGTAGATGCCCAACTGGATAGCCTTGAATCCCATACGGTTAAGGCAGCAGACTTGCAGGCAGCAGACCTTGCCTATATCATCTATACCTCGGGTTCAACAGGCCAGCCCAAAGGC
>JAGIAT010000037.1 GCA_017744715.1 Niabella sp.
ATAGTTACGGCCGCCGTTTACTGGGGCTTCAGTCAATGCCTTCGCTTACGCTAAGCACCTTCCTTAACCTTCCAGCACCGGGCAGGTGTCAGACCCTATACAGCATCTTTCGATTTAGCAGAGTCCTGTGTTTTTGATAAACAGTCGCCTGGGCCTCTTCACTGCGGCCACCATTGCTGATGGCGTCTCTTCTTCCGAAGTTACGAGACTATTTTGCCTAGTTCCTTAGCCACGACTCACTCGAGCACCTTAGGATTCTCTCCTCGACCACCTGTGTCGGTTTTGGTACGGGTTGCTTCACTTCGGCTTTTCTTGGATCAGATTACTCTACAGCAGCTTCGCCCGAAGGCTAGGCCTTGACTATTCCGTCAGTCTCCAGCAGATACATCCAACCGTCCCCTTTTAGTGTGAGCAAGTCAGGGAATATTAACCCTGTGTCCATCCACTACCCCTCTCGGGTTCGCGTTAGGTCCCGACTAACCCTCAGCTGATTAGCATGGCTGAGGAAGCCTTGGTCTTTCGGTGAGCAGGTTTCTCGCCTGCTTTATCGTTACTTATGCCTACATTTTCTTTTCTATCCGCTCCACAATACCTCACAGTACTGCTTCGGCGCAAATAGAATGCTCTCCTACCAGATGTATAAATACAAATCCATAGCTTCGGTAATATGTTTATGCCCGATTATTATCCATGCCGGACCGCTCGACTAGTGAGCTGTTACGCACTCTTTAAATGAATGGCTGCTTCCAAGCCAACATCCTAGCTGTCAATGCAGTCCAACCGCGTTGTTTCAACTTAGCATATATTTGGGGACCTTAGCTGATGGTCTGGGTTCTTTCCCTCTCGGACATGGACCTTAGCACCCATGCCCTCACTGCCGACGAACATTTATTAGCATTCGGAGTTTGTCAGGAATTGGTAGGCGGTGAAACCCCCGCATCCAATCAGTAGCTCTACCTCTAATAAACTTAACATCGACGCTGCACCTAAATGCATTTCGGAGAGTACGAGCTATCTCCCAGTTTGATTGGCCTTTCACCCCTACCCACGGGCAGGTTGAAGCCTTTTCAACGTCAACCGGTTCGGTCCTCCACTCTGTGTTACCAGAGCTTCAACCTGCCCATGGGTAGATCACAAGGTTTCGCGTCTAATCCTACTAACTCAGCGCCCTATTCAGACTCGCTTTCGCTTCGGCTCCGGTACTTAATACCTTAACCTCGCTAGTAAAATTAACTCGTAGGCTCATTATGCAAAAGGCACGCCGTCACAGCATTGCGCTGCTCCGACCGCTTGTAGGCGTACGGTTTCAGGTTCTATTTCACCCTTCTATTCGAAGTGCTTTTCACCTTTCCTTCACAGTACTTGTTCACTATCGGTCTTTCAGGAGTATTTAGCCTTGGAGGATGGTCCCCCCATATTCAGACAGGATTTCACGTGTCCCGCCCTACTCATTTATCATCTTATTATGCCTTTCGAGTACAGGATTATCACCTTCTATGATTGTTCTTTCCAGAACATTCCTCTAAACATAAAAAGACTTTTGGGCTAATCCGCTTTCGCTCGCCACTACTTACGGAATCTCTTCGATTTCTTTTCCTCCGGGTACTTAGATGTTTCAGTTCTCCGGGTTTGCTCCTCTTACGAGGTGACATGTCTTCAACATGCCGGGTTGCCCCATTCGGATATCTGCGGATCAATTCGTGTGTGCCAATCCCCGCAGCTTTTCGCAGCTTACCACGTCCTTCGTCGCCTCTGAAAGCCTAGGCATCCGCCATACGCCCTTAACGATTTCTTTCCTATTGGTTACTCAAGCGCTTTATGCGCTCGGTTTTCTCTTTGTGATGTCTTTACCGTTAATGTCAATGATCTTAATGTCTTCTTGTCCTACTGATGAACAGATGTTGTTGTTGGCTCCATCCGTAACTTTTAAATCAGTATTCCAAAACTGTGGAGAATAAGGGAGTCGAACCCTTGACCTCCTGCGTGCAAGGCAGGCGCTCTAGCCAGCTGAGCTAATTCCCCCTCTAGGTTGATTTGAAATTTCAGGTTTGAGATTTGATATTTATACATAACGAATTTCAAATTTCAAATTTCCAATTTCAAATCACTTAATTAGTAGTCTCGGGCAGGCTCGAACTGCCGACCTCTACATTATCAGTGTAGCGCTCTAACCAGCTGAGCTACGAGACTGTCTCTTAGACGTAAAGAGGATAGACTGATAGATAATTGACTCGCGTCTCTTCTCTAAACTCTCTCTTCTTTGTCTCTCTCAATCCCTTTACTAATTTCTAGTGGGTTTTGTATTTTTATATAACCAACCAAACAAAAAACTAAAGCTATACTTTAAGTAAGTATTTTGTATCTTACGATACTGATTTTGTTTAACGTCCAAAGACGCTCTAAAATGAGATGTTCCAGCCGCACCTTCCGGTACGGCTACCTTGTTACGACTTAGCCCTAGTTACCTGTTTTACCCTAGGCAGCTCCTGTTACGGTCACCGACTTCAGGTACCCCAGACTTCCATGGCTTGACGGGCGGTGTGTACAAGGCCCGGGAACGTATTCACCGCGCCATGGCTGATGCGCGATTACTAGCGATTCCAGCTTCATAGAGTCGAGTTGCAGACTCCAATCCGAACTGAGACCGGCTTTCGAGATTTGCATCACTTCGCAGTGTAGCTGCCCTCTGTACCGGCCATTGTATTACGTGTGTGGCCCAAGGCGTAAGGGCCGTGATGATTTGACGTCATCCCCACCTTCCTCTCTACTTGCGTAGGCAGTCTCACTAGAGTCCCCAACTTAATGATGGCAACTAGTGACAGGGGTTGCGCTCGTTGCAGGACTTAACCTAACACCTCACGGCACGAGCTGACGACAACCATGCAGCACCTTGAAAAATGTCCGAAGAAAAGTCTATTTCTAAACCTGTCATTTCCCATTTAAGCCTTGGTAAGGTTCCTCGCGTATCATCGAATTAAACCACATAATCCACCGCTTGTGCGGGCCCCCGTCAATTCCTTTGAGTTTCAAACTTGCGTTCGTACTCCCCAGGTGGCTAACTTATCACTTTCGCTTAGTCTCTGAATCCGAAAACCCAAAAACGAGTTAGCATCGTTTACGGCGTGGACTACCAGGGTATCTAATCCTGTTCGCTCCCCACGCTTTCGTCCATCAGCGTCAGTTGTTGCTTAGTAACCTGCCTTCGCAATTGGTGTTCTAAGTAATATCTATGCATTTCACCGCTACACTACTTATTCCAGCTACTTCAACAACACTCAAGACATGCAGTATCAATGGCAGTTTCACAGTTAAGCTGTGAGATTTCACCACTGACTTACACATCCGCCTACGGACCCTTTAAACCCAATAAATCCGGATAACGCTTGCACCCTCCGTATTACCGCGGCTGCTGGCACGGAGTTAG
>JAGIAT010000038.1 GCA_017744715.1 Niabella sp.
AATTGGTTGTGAGTAACATTGTGCCTGTACCCAGGTTCTTCACCTTTGTTCCTGTCAGCAGACTTTTGGTACGTGCCGAGGGCGCCTGGCCTGCGCCGGGCTGGCCAAAGGTATTACCTACAAAATCATAATCGTCGTAGTAGTTCAGTACATAATAATCTCCGATACTACCCTGTGGAATGGCATCATTGCTGTAACCAATCTGTGCATTGGATGCATCAGGTTTTTCATAAGCAGCAGTTCCATTTGCGATATCCTGAAAAGCCCCCCTATAATTGGTTCCCGACTGCCCACTGTGAAGATCGTCAATATAACGTCCGCTGATCACTATCCTGCCGAAGGCATCATATTTGGTAAAGTTCCATTCCTGAGGGCTTTTGTTACGCTGGTTGGCATCCTGGCTCATCACTACCTGGTCGAGTTTGTTGTAAACCATAAACTCCCAGCCCTTGCCAGGGATTTTCTTCTCTACCAGCCTTTTACGGCCATCGTAATGGTAACCGTAGATAAACTGATCGAAAACCGTTTGGCTTTCGTCAAAAGTACTTAACGCTGACTGACCGTTTTCGTTTACTGCCGGTGGCAGTACATAACGCAGGTTACCCAGGTCATCGTACACATAATAGGTACTCAGGCTTTTGTTATTGGTTTCCCATACCCGTTTCAGTACCACACGTCCTTCAAAATCCTTGAACTCTTCTGTGGTACCCATTTTTTGATCATTAAATTGCCAGTTCTCATCCTTAAGAATGGTTTTATAAAGTTTGCCCGGCTGGTAAACACTGGCGTCCGCACCGTTACCGGCATTGTTCACGATCCACAACTTTACCTCATCCTGGGCATTGGTACCATAATCGGTTTTAAGCGTATGGCCGCTGTTAATTTGCCAGTCGGCACCAGGGGAACCCTGCTGCAGTACCCGGTTTAACGGAGAGGCTTCGAAAACCGTTTCGGCAAAGGGATAGGCGGTTGCTTTTACTCCTGCTGTTGGGCTGTTGTAAAAAGCCAGCTGATCAGCCAGTGCAGCTGTGCGGTAACTGCCTGTAGTGCCGCTTTGGGCTGCATAGGGCTGGTACTTAAATTGCTCGCGGCCAAAGGCATCATAGGCCACAGGCTGTACAATATCTTTAAAACTCGGGCTGCCCTGTACCTGAACGGTCTGTAATGGCCTGCCCAGCCCATCGAAATACTGGATGGCCTGGTTTTCTTCGCAGACACTCCGGCTATTGCCCAAAGTAGCATCGGTAACCGGTTGCTTAAAAGTGCGGGTAAGGATAAAGTTCTGGTTAGTACTGGGGGTTGAAGATAACTGCTGGCAGTTGAGATAGCTTAGTCCAGTAGTAAAAATGCGCACAGGCCCCATGGTATGGAAACCATCGATCAGCGTAACGCTCAGCGGTGCGCTGATCTCGCTTTCGCCATTATACACAGATACCGTTTTCTGGGCGGAAGAGCGGCCGGCAAGCAGCAATAGCGCTGCTGCAGCACAGAAATATTTTAGATGTTGTTTCATGGAGCGTCTTAGTTTTTATAGTGGTAATCGGTCTGTTTTAAAATGTTGCCGTTCTGGTCTTTTACTGCCTTCAAGCGCTGAAAGGCATCGTATTCGTAATAAGTGGTCATGCCTTTGGCATCGGTACTGCTGGTCATACCAATAAGCGGTTTATAAGTGTATGTGGTAACC
>JAGIAT010000039.1 GCA_017744715.1 Niabella sp.
GTCAAATGGTGGCTGATTAATAAAAGGTTGTTCTTCAAAATTTTTGGTGAGCACCCTGACGCGCATTGATGGCAGATCATTTTCAGGTAGCACTTCCAATCGTCGTTCAATAATAGTTCCAGCCTGATCGGTCGAATACTCCATCACCCGCAGTGGTAGCCCGGTGAAGTAGTGACTTATGAAGACATCTTGAGTAACATTATGCTGGTTATAAATCTGCTGCGCCAGAACGAATGTAGCAGAACTGATGAGGCAGCAAATAAGCAATAGTAGTTTTCTCTTCATAATGCGTGTAGGTTTTGTATTGAATACATGCTCCAGATCGTTGTGTTAAATTGTAGAATGGCTGCTATTTGATACTCAAATCAATATCCGGATACTTAAACCCCGGTTTAAATTCGTTAAACTGCGAGTCGGGATTGACAAGATCGATGGTAATGACGTGATCGGTGACGATGGGTTCGTCGTTAAGCAAGACAGAAAAACGGGGTTGATCGAAAGGATAATAGGAGAACGGGTCGAAAATGTCGGTTATCTCCAATTTGAGTTTGTACTTACCTTCGGGCCTGTTTTGTGCCTGGATAATTACGCCTGAATTCTCCGAATCGATGTCCAGTTGGGCTACGGGGTTTCCATTGGCATCTACCAATGCCAGGTCGTTGCCATCAGGGTCTATCAGCCTGATACCAAACCTGAAATTGGAAGTACCCCATGCGGGCGGGAACACGGTACCGTCAGGATCATTGCGGAAACCTTTGATTTCGATCTTGAAATTGACGAGCTTGGGTGGCTGAGGCTGGTTGGAACCGCCATTACCGGTTGCCAGGAAAATATTTTCGGTAAGCAGTATATCCGGGCATGAAGATGAATTTCTCACCGACACAGTGAATTGTTTGCCATTGGTAAGTGTACCTGCCGGCACGGGCATGGAGGTTGCTGTTGTGGGTTTGTTGTTAAATCCAGGTAGCGGAATACCTGTTGCTGCATCTTCGATAGTGACAAGGTATTGGCTACCGGGATCGAACCAGAAGCTATTGTGCCATTGGATATTGAAGTTCTGAAACGGGTCGACTTTGCCGATCAGATCAGCGGGGAAAATGATTTCGGGATGATCTGGACAGACATTGTATTCGAAAGGTGCGGACAAGGCTGACTTTGCCCCATAGGGGCCAACGGCCAATACTTGTACTTTGAATCCCAGCTTATCATCAAATTTCAAAGGATCCTGGAAGGTAACGTCGAAGACCTTACCCACCGTGGTAACGGAAGCCAGGCTGGAAGTTTTTTCCGTAAACCAAAACTCGAAATGGTCGACCAGATCCATATTGAGTGTGCCGGCCTTCCATTCAAATACGGCAAAAGGCTTTTTGAATGCGAAATTGGTGCCGTTTAAAGGGCTTTTCATGGCAGGGAGGATCGCATTTTTGTCGGTTTTTACATGCAAAACATTGTCGCAAACCCCGAATACACTACCTCGCTGCGGCAAAACGCGCAGGTAAAAATGGGTTTGATCAGGTGCAGCGGGCAATGCGAACTGAATGGAGGTCAGATTGCCGGCAACAGTTTGGGACCTGAGAACATTTGCAAATGCAGGATCACTCGCGGCCTGGATGACATAATGGCTCGCGCCGGTATATGCGTACC
>JAGIAT010000003.1 GCA_017744715.1 Niabella sp.
CCTTTGCAGGAGCCTGCGCATAAGGGAAGGTCGTATTGGAGGCTGTCAGCAAGTGGCCGTTATGCAGCATATCAAATGCTTTAAAACCCTCCGCATCATAAATATTGTATTCGGGTTTGTTTACCCAAGTGTAATCATCATAAAAGGTCTCTGTAAGCGCCGTGGTGTATTGCAGTGTGCCCGCCTCGGGGTACTGGATGTCCGCATTCGTATCCCCGCTCTTGCTCATTGCCGCAGTCCAGTGAGTAGCAGGTGTGTTATTTGCAGATAGCAGACCTGTTTTTACCGGACGGTTCATGTGATCATACAGCGTATACAGCCAGAGCCCTGTTCCCCGCTGATTCCCATCCTGCGTCATCACCAGCCGGTCCCGCATATCATATACCATCACCACTTCCGCCGCACCCGGTACTTTTTTTACCACCATCCGGCTCCGGTCATCATATTCATAGCGAAAACACTGCTCCGCCAGCAAATTTGTCGTCAGCTGCCAGCCATTGCTCGACAAGGTTTTTACCCCCTCCGGCTGGATCACACATCTTAACCGGTTCAGGTCATCATAGATATAGTACGTACAGATCCAGCCATCATGCCCGCTGCCAGCCCCACCGTCTTTACCAGCTGTAAGCTGCACCTTTTTTAAGATCACCTGTCCTTCTTTATCTTTAAACTCAATCACCTGCTTTTGATGCTCATCCTCCGTTACGTTCTTATACAGCTCCCCTGCCGGATAAACACCGCTGACGGCGTAGTCGCTGGCAACAGGAACGGCGGGCGTTGCATGGTTTACCGTCCAGATTCTTACCGCATCCGTGGCCGTATTGATCCAGTAATCCGTTTTAACGCTCCGATGCACACTTTGCGTAGCTGTACCCGCCCAGTTCTTACCCGGTGCAAACTGCTCCATTACCCGGTTTAAAGGAGAAGCCTCAAATACCGTTTGGCTGTAATAATTATCTTCCCCCTGGCTGCCATACTTCGCCCCGTTGGCACCCAATAACTCACTAAACGGATCCGTTTTTAACAACCCATCCGACGAGGTGGAGGCATATGGCGAAAACTGATACTGTTGCCGTCCAAACGCATCATACAATACCGGCGTTACCTGGTCTTTGGCAGCCGCCGCATCCGTGGCCACATTATGGACATCTGTAGTCACCATCGATCCTTTCTTTACCACCGTCTGTAACGGGCGACCCAGACCATCAAAATACTGGGTAGCTTCTTTAACTTCTGTAAGTCCTTTGCCGGGCAGCCCAGCAGCATCCGTTGCCGGTGCCGTTGGCGTCCAGGTACGGATATAGTTGACCGGTGTACCCGGGGCATAAGAACTGGTCACCGGCTTCTGTGCCCCTGCGCTATTGCCGACCAACAGCAATATCACTAAAATTATATAAGTATAACGCATATCTCTTTTTTATCGGTAATAAACAAGACCAGAAAACACCTGAGTGGTACCAGCGGGAATCGCCCCTTCTGGATACACTATGTAAATCTCCCCATTAGGCATAATTAGAAACACCCAGGAAGAACCGTCGCGCCCGACCATTAGTGACTCGGTCGTAGAGGGTCTGCAACCAGCGATTGTTCCAATCAGGTAGGTTTGGCCACCCACAAGCGCATTCTGGTTGGTAACCGTAATATCTATAACACTCCGGGAGCCTATACAGAATACTCCCCCCTGAGTATTAAAGCCTGTGGCCGACGATAACATATAATCATAGTGAGGCTCTATCCGGAAAGTCGCGTTATGTGTTATCATTACACCCTCCAAATTCATCGACGATCCTTCAGGGATAGAAAAGCCCATACCATTTACTACAAATTCAAAATTCATAGTGGTTGAACCACTCTCTGGAACAGCTGTAATATTATAGGTCGCCGGTGGCAGATCATTCATCAGGGTCTCATACGCTGTAGGGGATGTGGGTGATGCAGTCCGGATATACGTTTGATTGTTTGATACATTGGTAAAGGTTAAAGTAAAGGCAATATCGGATTTATTGATATAGCTTACCGACCTGTAGTTCAGCGGACAGGCTGTTGCGTTCGCTCCCGTGCTTACCCAGCGCTCCTGCATATACGTGGTACTGGCAGTGTTCATATCCACCTCCTTTCGCTCCTGGTTGCCGGTATTGATATTATCAACGGCCTCGCAACGAATAGCACCCGTCGGCTGCCAGTTTGGAGCGGTAGCAGGTAGAGGACAGGCCGTCGTGTTTTCACCCGTACTTACCCAGCGGGTTTGATTATACGTACTACTGGTTGTATTATTATCCCGCTCCTCACGCTCCTGGTATCCCGTATTATTGTTGCTGCCATCCTTTACACAACGCGTAGTACCCGTGGCCTGCCAGTTTGCGCCGCTGTTGGGAAGCGGGCATGCCGTGGTGTTTGTACCGGTACTCACCCAACGCGTCTGATTGTAGGTGGCACTCGACGTATTTTGATCCCGCTCCTCGCGTTCCTGTGTACCCGTATTATTATTACTGCCATCCTTTACACAACGCGTATTACCCGTAGCCTGCCAGTCAGGACTGGTTCCCGAAGGTAGCGGACAGGCCGTCGTATTCGTATCCGTATTCACCCAGCGCGTCTGGTTATACGTACCGCTGGTCGCATTATTATCCCGTTCTTCCCGCTCCTGTGAACCCGTGTTATTATTGCCGCCATCCTTTACACAACGCGTATTGCCCGTAGCAACCCACTGCGCACCATTATTGGGCAGGGGACAGGTACTTGTATTGGAGCCCATATTGATCCAGCGAACCTGGTTATAGGTTTCGCTGGTGGCGTTATTGTCCCGCTCCTCCCGCTCCTGGTAGCCCGTATTGTTATTACTGCCATCCTTTACACAACGCGTAGTGCCCGTAGCAATCCACTGTGCACTACTGGCCGCCGGAAGCCCTGGCCCACAATCTGTCACCTGGCCCGCATAATTATAACAGATCCGCTTTAAAATATTGCCATCCTCATCTTTTACAAGGCTTAAACGACCAAATGCGTCATACTCATAAAAAGTAGTGCGGCCAGCAGGGTCCGTCTCTGAAGTCATGCCCACCAATGGACGATAGGTATAGGTGCTTACCTGGGCATTTTGTGTTCTGGTGTCAGTTCGTAGCTTAGACAATTCTGTCCTCAACTGGTTATCCGTGATATCCGGGTTATTTATAAGTATTGTATCTATCACCAAATTCACCGTCGCAAAATCGGCACCGGCAATCTTCGCAACAGGATATTGGTTGTTGTAGCCCCACAGGTAGACTTCTCTGACATTATTTGGTAATTGCCTCTCAAGAACATTGCCATCTGTCGAATACAGATTATATTGTAAAAAATCTTTATAATTCACATCAAGAAAAAAAGGACTTAGAACTCCCGAAGGAGGAACAACACCGACGGGTCTATTAGAGAACTTAAATGTGGATAAAGGAATTGAAACATTCGAATACACGTTCTGTTGCTTCTCCAATATGCCCTTTCCGCCAACCTTATACAAGTAAGCCCTCCCTGAAATTGCTTTATTGTTTACAAATTCTATTTGCTCGATAGGATACTTGATATTAGCTAATTTCATATCGTTTATCCAGAGAGTAGCACTGTCATAATCATCTGGATAGATATCAATTTTTGACGTTACAGTTCCATCACTGTTATTTTTCGTCGTTTGAATCGGCATAAAATGCTTGGGCGGTGTACTCTCGTATTCATAATCAGTTCTCGAAATCAAGGGTATTTCATCATTGATTAAACATGGGAATTCTTTAATTGTTTGGGATTTCAATTTGCTCCATGTAGCCTTAAAAGCCGGATATTGAAGCAGCCCCCACCCCGCCACAGAGCTAGGTGTCGCCACGGATCGGCCTCCGTATACGTCATAAAACATAAAAGCGGCATGAGTATTTTTTAAAGAGTCGCTATAACTATTGGACATTTCTCTCCTTAAAAGAAAAGAGTTTTTGTCACTATTGTAAATATAGACGGCTTCTTTAAGAAGACTTCCATTGGATAAATTAACTATTGTGTTGAGCGTTGGTGACCGAAAATCATATTGACCATTTGCTTCATCCCTAATTACCGGTACAATATCCGGAACATTGATATATTCAAACTCAGAATATCCTATCTCCGAAGAAACATCTCCTTCTGACACCTTAACTTTATCATAACCAACAATAGATTGCCCCCCAGAAAAAGCGCTTTGGGAAAATAGATTATGAAGTACTTGTGTATATATTGTACTTCCATCGCTAGCTGCGGTTTGTCCAATTGTCAATTCGAAAGAAGTAGACCCAACCGGTGACAATCTTCGGCCATAAGAACATTTCTCCTCTAAACCGTTTCCATCATAATCTCTATTATAATGATACTCAAATCTCTTTGTATTAGCAACTTCAGAAGCAGCATTAAAATTCGTAATGCGAGACACCCGTATTCCGCCACCTTTTTCAATAGCATGATTCCCCTCAATATCCTTATAATAATTATATTTAAAACTAAATCGAACATAGTTTAAAAACGATACCGTTGATGCAATATGTGTCTTAATAACATAGTTCCCCTTCGGCAATAAGAACTGATCATCGCGACGGTATTTCAGATTATATGGATCCGTTTCATCTTTCACCCAAAAACTCTCATATCCCAACAGACTCCTAACAACCGGAGTAGTCAGGTTTGAGGCTGCGTATATCTCAAAGAACGCATCATCATCTCTTGGGTAAGGGAATGATACCGGCTGACCATTCTCAGAATTAATATTAAAAATAATCCTTGACCCTTGAAACGTTGTGGGAAAAGAAACTTCAAATGAATCGTCGCTTCCTCTTCGAGTGAAAAAATCTTTCTGTTCCGTTACTAATTCCGCACCGGGAGACCCTGGCCCATTAGAGGAAGAATTGGATATATCATAGTCATTACTTTCAAATTCAAAGCGGGTCTTTCCTCCTGTCGGATATACAATTTCATTTAAAATCGACGCTTTAGAATAAATCTCAGATGCTTGACGATTTCCACCATTAGTAAATGTTATTACCTGACCTATATTTTTATAGCTGGGATAGCTACCATTCGGAAGTAAACTAGAGTTACTAATCTGTCCATTATAAAATCCCCAAAAATCACGAGCAAGTGATTTTTTTGAGGGAAGATTCAAACTATTATAATAAAACTGAAACTTTTCGTTACTTGATATTGCAGACACATTTTTCTTCTCTAAACCAATCAACTTAAGTCTTTTATTAAATAAGTCCTGGTCTAAATTAGTTTCGGGATCAGGCATTGTGTAACCACTTGGGTCTGATGTAAAATAATCATAAAGAAATTCATAGTAAAAAGAAGAGGATGGATGTGAAAAATTATTTATAAAAATCTTAGATAGTCTTTTATCGCCCTTAACATCAACTCGATCTGAATAGTCAAAAGTAACCGAACCCAATGGGAACTTAATGGCTTTTAGAAAAACCGGAGAATATACTTTAATAGGAGGATATGTTGTTGATCTTGATCCTGTCCTATGTTCTGCGTCGTATCCAGGAGTATCACGCACATCAACCTCCATTGTATATTTTTCATTAATGGTAGTGTAAGTTTTTACTCCAAGGCTTCCCTCCTCTACATAATCCAACATGATAGCATTTCCATTTGGAGATGCTATTTTTGTCAAATACCAAGTAGTGATATATCGCTTTGGAGCGCCTCCAGAAAGAAACTCACAGTTTTCCGTTTTTTCGAAATAATACTTTACGCCATTAGGGGTTGTTATCAACCAACCTGAGCCATCATTATTTAATAATTTTATTTTGATGCCACTGGGGCTTTGAAGCTCAACTTCCTTGTTTTTCTTTATAGTAAACTTCCCGCTAATCCCGTTAAAATTAAAGCTAAAAACATCTGGTTCCATGTCATAAGTAGTATGTTCAGGACTTGTCCGACTTGGTAGATATTGAGTTAAGTTTAACTGCTGACTATAAAGATTAACAACAAATTTATTCATTTCGAGATCAGCCTGACTCGTTTTAAACATATTATTCCCAACCTGAATAGCATGCGTCACTGAATCGCCCCAAAAACCTGGAATCGAATTATTTAGATATCCGCGAATAGGTAAAAAATCATCTTCCCCATTTACTGATCGGCTAATAACGCCTCCAGCATTTAATGCCCAGCCCAACCCGCTTCTACCTGCTTCTTCATCTACTCGAAACCCGCCAGCATGGTAACTTAATGAAACAGGTACTTCCAAGTCGTTTGCTTGAATTTTGTAAATAGGTATTTCAATATTAGGCACTCCAGTATAATTATTCACTGGTATATCCGTATACTTAGAAAATACCGCCGCAGCCGGAGAAGGACCAACTATTTCTTTAAATTTCTGAGAATGCCCTTTTGAAAAGACTAAAATCAGCATCAAAAAGAAACACAGCTTTTTAGCGTTACTCATGTTAATTTTTATTCGCGAATGGATATTCATTTCAGTCAACTTTGATTAATATTTAGCTTAAATCATCTGGAATTTTCTCCTATAACTGTCAACCATCACTTTACTTAATCGCATCATATGAAGTAAATAATGTTAAGAATCTAATATTTCTTGTTACTATATGCCCACCTTACTATAAAATGACAACATACATCACCGGCTATACGTCGACAAAAATCAGGAGCATAGTTCCTACATGCATACAGCACAATGTAGTATACCAATAAAGACCTCAGTTACAAAAGAAAGTACAACAACTTCTCAAATAAATCCACTCAAGGTTTATGTTTATGTATTACGACTCCAAAATTTTTCCCTGTCATATGAATATAACATGCAGTATGATCAACCTTACTCAAGTAACAACACTACACTAATTTGCAATTGCTCGATACAGTAAATAAAACTCCGCATATCTTTATCATATAAAAAGGAATGTTTCTGCAGTATCTTGATCTCAGGTGCTTCCTTTCATAGCAGTTCGGTTTTATCGGGTCCTTATATAACAGTGCCTAGGTTTTATTGTCTCTCATAATTCACTTTGGTTTTAGATGGTAAAATACGGCATATCGAATGATATTTCCAAATAATATAATTCCTTTTTAAAAAATAACACCCAACAGAGTTTTGCAAAACACGGTCATAGCTTTAACCCATACTCGAAACATTCAAATTCCAACTGTGCCAAACGATCGCTCCAAATCTATCGCAAATCGTCCTACAACATCTGCGCAATCCGCCCCGGCCCAGCCGCACCAAAAAATATTTTTACGTAACCAAACAGTTACATATATTTGTAACCGAAAGGTTACATAATATGAGAAGAGACGTTTTTCAGGCTATTGCCGATTCTACCCGGAGGGAGATCCTTCACCTGCTGGCGCACCAGCAGATGAACCTGAATGCCGTTGCCGCCAACTTCAACATCAGCCGGCCGGCCATATCCAAACACATTAAAATACTTACAGAATGTGGGTTGCTGATGATTCAGCAACAGGGCCGGGAGCGTTACTGCCAGGCCAACCTTGGCAAGCTGAAAGAAGTTCAGGACTGGGTTGCACAGTACAGTGTGTTCTGGGACAACAAGCTGCTGGCATTAAACAATTTTCTGGTTAAGGAAAAAAAGAAACGCAAATAACTCACCTAAAATATACATTATGGAATCAGCTCAATCCAGCACAACCGTTACAAAAGAAGTATTACTGGACGCCACCAGCAATCGCGTATGGCAGGCGCTCACCGACAAGGACCAGATGAAAGAATGGTATTTTACGCTTACCGACTTCAAGCCCGAGGTCGGATTTGAATTCAGCTTTTCAGGAACGGGCGCCAAGGGCGAAACCTATGTACATCTTTGCCGCGTTACCGAGGTAATCCCCGGGAAAAAGCTGCAATACACATGGGCTTACAAGGGGCTCCCCGGAACATCCCTCGTTACGTTTGAACTGGCTCCCGAGGGAGCCAAAACCAGGCTCCGGCTTACCCACGAAGGACTTCAGACATTTGCGCAAAACGGACCGGATTTCTTGGTGAACAGCTTCAACCAGGGCTGGACGGAGCTGATCGAAAAAAGCATCGGTGCATACCTTGAAAAAGCGGCCTGACCACTGAAGCCGGATCAAAAAGCGGCTGCCGGAATCACTGGTAACCGCTTTTGATTTTTTTTCTGAGAAACATACCCTGTACCAGCCTGAATTGATGGTACCGGATAATAGCATGATTCTTTCTTCCCTACCCCATCCGTCAAACGCATTTCTCACTTTTTAAAGGCGCTGTCCAGCACATGAAACGCCGCCATTGTAACATCCTGCGGAAAATCATGGCCGGCATCGGGAAAAAAAGTATACAGGGCATCCGGAGCGTTACAGAGCTGATATACCTTGCGGATATTTTTTAATCCCGCTCTTACCCCTGCGATACTAAAGTTGGCATCCCGCAGCGGGGAATTGGTAAAGAAGATCCTTGGTGCAATGGAAGCGATGATTTCATCAAAATCAAACGGGATCAGCTCCGGCTTTAACTGGTACTTTTCCCTTAACAACGGCATGTACCGCTTTTGGGCCCAGGGCCCCAGCTTTCCACCGTATTGTTTTTCCATAGCCGGTCCGAGATCATAATACGGGAACAGGGTCCATCCGCTGCTGCTAATCACAACCTTTACTCTTTGATCAAATGCCCCCAGGAATATGGCATTGTGGCCACCCAGCGAATGTCCGATCACCGCAATTTTATCAGGAGCTACATAGGAGAGCGATTGTAAATAATCCACACACCGGATATGATCAAAAATCCCCTTCATGGTACCCGACTGGTAACGGTCTCCGTCAAAATCATAATTTTCCAGGCCTCCAAAATCCGGGTAGTCCGGGGCCAGCACTACATAGCCCCGTTCGGCCAGTTTCTTTGCATAATCCCTGTTGGCCAATGCGCTTTGCCCCGCCACGGATAGTTTTCCCAGCCTGTCGGTTCCATGTAAGGCTATAACGGCCGGCATCCGTTCGCCATTGGCAAGCCTCCCGGGCACATATAATAACGCAGGCAGTTCCTCCCCTTTTGCCACGGTAAAACGAATCGTGTACCGGGTATAACCATCTTCAACAACGCTATCTAATGTATGGGCATCAAATGGCGGCAATCCTTTTAAACGGGGCAATGGGCCCATGGCTTCCTGCATGTGCGCCAGCACCGCCTTGCGCTTTTTATTCCATTGCGCCGGCGTTGTAACCGGCTTCCCCTGATAGACCATCAGCTCTTCGCGTATACTGTTTTTTTTACCTGCCGCGCAGGCATATACCCATAACAGGATCCCCAATCCGCAAATAAGCCGTCCATAAACCATCGATCGCATTTCGTTTTGTTTTAAAATTTTGATTGCCCTTTATCCGCATCATCGCATTATCTCTTTTCGCCACATCCCGCTATGGGATGCGGAACCGGATCAGGTCCGAAACCGTTTTACCATTCCTGGTAACGCGGGCAATGGTATAAATATATCCGTCGGCACTTACAGCGATGGCATTTACATAAGCCGGCCTGCCGCCGTCGGCATAGAACACCGGTCCGTGATCCTGGTAATATTCCGTTGGTATATGATAGGTAACCAGGTGCAGGTTTTCGGGTCCCCGCGCTGCGCCCTTGGCAATGGAGCGAACCCCCTTAATCAATTTTCCTTTTTCATAAATCGGACCGCCTGTAAGATAATAAATGGTTTCATTATCGGGGCCCAGGGTAAAGCCCAGGTATCCATAACTAAACTGGTCGTACATCCCGCTGCGTTTTGATGGTTCCGATGTTAATCTTGGGCCGAGCGCCAGGTCCTGGGTTAACGGGTCAAACGCAAACAGGTAGCCCGAATTTCCGTGCACTCCGTATACCAGTGCCGATTGCGGATACCAGAGCACCTTTCTCCAGTTATAAGCCATACTGCCGGGCTGTGTAACATTATACGTTCCGAAATAGTCTCTTTTCAGATCCATGTGTTCCAGTACAAACAATCGATCTGCCAGCGGATCATAACACCAAACAGCGCCTTCGGCCGTTGATGCATATACCCTGCCATTCCCCGGATCCACAACCAATGAACGGCATAAGGAACGGAAATCCTTTCCGGGAGTTCCACTTTCCCCTTCACCGCTCAACCTTCCTTTATTAATCAACCCGCCGGTTTTTACATCATAAAAAATGAAATTACCGGTAGGCCAGCTGATACAAAAAATATGCCCGCGGGTGGTATCCATCTCCATCGTCACAACACCTTCCCCGTCCGGTATCAATACAAGCGATTCGGCGTTACCGGTACGCGGATCATAAGAAAGAATATGTCCGCCCCGGTACAATTCATATCCCGGAGGCGCATTACGCGGCAACCGGTCCATTCCGTCAATCAGTTCGTAATATCCCACATGTGTGGCAAAAAATATTTTGCCATCATACTCATAAAACGAAACATGGCTTTTTCCCTGGGCAATACATGGCATCTTGCCTTCACCACACAATGTTGAAAGATCGCCGATGAGCCGGGTGGTTGCCGTAGCCGGATCAAAAACAAAAAAGCGCCCTGCCACATTGTATTTCTCAGACGAAAGTACATAATACACCTTCCCGTCAGCGGCAACCGTAACGGCGTTATAGGTGTCATGCGCATCGGCAAAACCAGAGTCAAATACTTCGGCGGTTATTGTTTGCTCCACAGATGGAAGCTCGAGGGTACTTACGGGTATCATGTACTTTTTTTTATGCGTGCTCCTGTATATTGGATCAGCATGGTTATCAAACATTATGGTTATATCCTTTATTCAACAGCGATGGCGGCAACACATTTCATCCGGTGCAAACACCCGGCGCCTGCTTCATTAACAGATGCGGGAACCGGCGGCTGCATAAAAACTGAGGCATTGCCATCGCGCATTCATGTTCATTCTATCTTCAAAAAATCATATGCCAACCGTTCTAAATTGCTTTTTTCAACCTACTTTCGTTTACGTACACGAAAATACTCCATATGAAGAAATTATTCCTGTTTCCACTACTGGTTTTTATAGCCATCTCGGGTAACGGCCAAAACCGCCGGCCCTTAACGATTGTCACTTTCGGAAACTCAACCACTGCGCTAAGAGCCAGCGTACAAAAGGTATACGCCCTGCGGCTGCATGAGCAACTGGACAGCCTCGGCATTGCCAACACGGTCATTAATTCGGGCGTACCCAGCAGCCATAGCGGGTCTATCAAAGACAACAGCTTTGCAAAAGTCATTCATGCCATGGACCGCTTTGATACGGCGGTTTTAAAGCATCACCCCGACTGGGTAACGATCAACTTCGGCCTTAATGATGCCTACCAGGATAAAGGACAGGGCACGCCTTCCCGTATTCCGCTGAAGCAGTTCAAAAAAAACATCAGCTACTTTATACGCCGGATCGAAAAGCAAGGGGGAAAGGTGATACTGCTGACGCCCAACCCGCTGGGCAGCAAATTTGAGCAGTACCGGTACGATCGTGTAAAAGCATATGCAGATGTTATCCGGAAAATTGCACGGAAAAAGCACCTGCACCTGGTTGACTCCTGGCTGCTGTTTTACAATTACACCAATGCTCTTCACCAACCGCTTGATGCCCTGTTTACAGACAGTATTCACCCCAATGATACAGGACATCAGCTCATCGCAACGGCTTTAGCGCAAATTATCAGCGGGCGGCAACATCCATAAAGAAAGAACTTTATTTTTTTAATGCGCGTGTGGCCTGAACCATACGCGCATTTGCATTTATATATGCATACTACGCGTTACATACCGCTACAGCCAGCGCCTCCGAAGATCCGGCAGAAACACCCCTGCCCCCGGTTCCGATACCTGTTACAACTTGCACCCCATGTACCGCTTCAGTATCCGCGTTACTGCAAGGCAAGGCGCTCTTTTTCGATCGTTACATTTCGGATGATCAGATGCCCTAAACCGGCGTTGGGTGCATGATAGGAAATTTTTAACTGCCCGGTTTTATCATAAAACAACATGCCATGCCCCCCGTCATCGTTATTCAGGGTCGTATCTGATTGTATCCAGGGGCCCGTTACGTTGCCGGATGGCGCGTAAGCCGTACCCATCGCATATTTGCCATTCCGGTCAAAACTCGACCAAAGCATTACGAGCCGGCCGTTGTTCATACGGTGTATAAAAGGAGCATCCGTAATGAGCCCTTTCTTGTTTAGTTCTTTAGAATAAATCGCTTTCACCCAGGGAGCGGCACTGGCCCTGAACAATAAAACCGGTGCGCCCACGGTATTTCTTAAGTTATGGCTCATGCGCTGTGCGTAAATTTCGCCATCGGTAACTTCCAGCCATTCCCTGCTAAACAGGATCCAGGGGGTAGCGTCCTTATCTATATACAATGCGGCATCCAGGCACATCCAGTTCCGGGGCGTTACCGGCCCGTTTACCAGCGGGCGAAACTGTCCGTCCGGTTTATCTGCTACCAATATGGATGTACCACGCATCCGGTCGCTTCCGGAAAAAGTCACAAACAGGTAATACTTTCCCTTATAGTAGTAACAATCCGGCGCCCAGAAATCCTGTTTACCCCAGAAGTTTGAATCGGCCGTAAACACATTCCCTACTTGCTCCCAATGCTCCAGGTCGCTGCTGCGATACGCTTTTATCGATGGCCGGTTATTGACATAGGTATAATACTTCCCGGAATTCCGGTCGTGTAATATAAAAGGATCCCGCAGCCGCATGGCACTGGTAGCCATCGAAGGCTGCTGCACAGCAACGGGAGCGGAACGCCGGCCTTTCCCCGGCCCCAGGCAGGCCCAGCCATTGCATAAAAGTGATAAAAGGAACAGCCACCCGCCTAACCGCAGAAATGCGCTTTTTATTATATTGTTTTTATGCACCGGCTAAACAATCAATATTGAACCACGTTATTTCTTTGCGATCTCTGCAGCATATTTCCGGATCTTGCGTATGGCCTCTGCGATCTGCTCCATATCACTTTTTGTACCGAGCAGCATATTCTGAAATAACCATACTGACTGCTGGGAAGTTAACAGGTCGTTTTGAGGGCATTGATTTCTTTCCAGCCATTGCTGCATTGTTTTTTCACCATAGATCTTCAGGTAATGCTTATTAGTTGCCAACGCGGTTACATAGCCGCTTTTGTTCATCTGCCCGTACCCGGCCGAATTGGGCACGCCCTCAGCGCTCAATGCCTGCAGGAATTTTTCGCGGCTCAATCCTGCAAAATGATTTTTATCGTACCGGAACATATACAAGTGATAGGCACTCCTGGTGGTTCCCGGGTATAGTTTTGCCGGGGTAATACCGGGTATTTCTTTTAACAACCGGGAAAGATATTGTGCATTTTCCCAGCGACGCTTACTTTGTTCGGCTACCCGGGTCATTTGCGCCAACAACAAACTTCCCTGAAATTCGGTTAACCGGAGATTAGTGCCGCGGGTACCTACACCGGTTGAAAAAGAAGTAGATCTTCCTCCCTGCCCCTGGTTGTGGAACGTGTAGCAGTTGGTAATAAAGTCGTCATTATTGGTAATTACAGCGCCGCCCTCGGCACAGTTGAGGTTTTTGGACGACTGAAAGCTGAACGCACCGGCCAGTCCGTGATTGCCAACCTTAACCCCCTTCCACTCTGCAAGATGCGCCTGGCAGGCATCTTCAATTACAGGTATATTGTGTTGTTTACCCATTGCCACAAACGCGTCGATATCTACGGGTGATCCGCCGATATGCACCGGCATGATGACCCTGGTTTGTGCGGTAAGTGCCGCTTTTGTTTTAACAGGGTCCATCTGGAAGGATTCGATATCCGTATCCACCAGTATCGGCAGGGCATAATTCAACACCACTACATTGTATGTTGCTACAAACGTGTACACCGGTATAGCTACCTCATCACCCGGGCCTATATCCAATGCGCCCAGGATCGTAGTAAGGGCACTGGTACCGCTGGAAACGCCCAGCGTGTGCTTTACCCCAAACAGCTTACTGTATTCGGTCTCGAATTTTGCCATCTGGCTTCCATCCAGCCGGCCCCATTTTTTGCTCTTCAATACTTCGGTTAATCCTTTTTCTTCAATGGCATCCTCCACCGGCCACGAAGGAAATGAACCGTTATGCGCTCTGGGGCCACCCAGGATTGCAGGTTTGGTGTTATTGGTACCGGCAGATACTATATGCGGAGCTCCGATGGCGAAACCAGTGCCAACGATGGCTACATTACTGATAAATTTTCTGCGGTTAAAAGCGCTGCTCATGATAGATATTTTATAGATTCTATTGAAATGATTACGATTGAACAAAGAAAGCGATCCCCTGGCAAAGCACACAATCCGATGCACAAATATATGAACCGTGAGGGACAACGCAACGGCCCGGCAAAGTACCCACCCTCAGCCAACAGCCATGCATTCTATAAAGACCGTTCATTGACGTTTTTTTTAAGTTATAACCCGTAGCTAAATAGATGAGAGCCGCAGATAAAATAGAGCCGGTCTTTTAGGAAGCTTCCGCCGGCCCGTATTGCCTGGGGCGTTTTAGATACCAACCGGATCTCCCCTGATTGGTGATCTACTTTTGTGATTGCGTGTTCAAAAAGAATATAAAGATCATCCCTTCTTCCGTTGATGAATACCCTGGGCGATTGCTCCCCTACTGCATATCCATAATCCTTAAACATATCCTTCTGATAAACGATCTTCTTTGTTGCCGGGTCAAACAGGAAGAATATCCTTCTGTCTGCGATGCCATACACTTTTCCATCCTTCCGCGTTGTAAGATCCGTATAAGAACGCACCCCGGGGATGACCGGCTCTTTCCATTCCACTTTTTTAGACACGGGATCGATAATATACAGGAGTGCCAGGCTGGCTTTCTGTTCCCCGCCGGTACCGGGCGTTACCGTGGTACCACCCAATACTTTGCTTCCGGCTATATTGGCAAGGCTCATGGTAGACTGATCCTTTTCAACATCCGCATCCGTCAGCAGTACATGCTTATTGGTTGTAATATCGTAAAACAGCAGGCCGCCACCGGTATAACCGTACTGAGGCGTGCCTCCCAGCACAACGGTTTTGCCATCCGGACGCACCAAAACACGATGCGGGCGATGTATTACAGGACTGCATTTCAGCAGTACGCGCGGGTTATTATCCATGGGGTTGGCACTTTGGCTTTTAAACGGTTTTTTGGTATCCCACATAACAAGATCGCCGCTGGGATAAGATCCGAAGAACACATTTTGCCCGCTTGTTGTTAATGCATTGTACTGGCCCAATGCGGCCCGTGTACTCCATTTATCTTCAGCAACCGTATAATTGAACTGCCGCATCGGAAAAGAGCCGCCGCCAATCAACGACCGCTGATCCGGCGATGTTCCCACTCCCATTACCCACGAACCCTCGGAAGGATAATCGAAATGTACGGTATTCTTTTTCCCGCTGCGGGTGTCTTCCGTAGTCATTACCTTTTCAATCAGGTCTAATTGCGTGATTTTTGCTCCATCCGGAAACGACATATGCCGCAACGCCTGTGAACCGGCGATCATTGGCTGTTCATCGGGCTGATGCCCGGTACCAATGGATTTTACCGTACCATTATACATCTCGTACCAGGTGCCGTCTTTATCGGCAAGGGCCTGTCCGTATACCTTTCCGTTCCGGTTGCGATACAGGTATGCGGTGCCCCTTTTTCTTTCGGCGGGTTGTAAAAGCTGGTTTACCTTCTTAGACACAGGGTTAAAAGCAATCAGCTGGCTGTTGGTATTGCCCAGCGCGAAATAAACCCATCCCTGGTCATCTACCGCCAGGTACCGCTGATATTGGGCCCAGTTCTCTTTGTGCACATATCCATAATCAGTAAACGTAGCTGTTGCCGGATCATAGCAAACAATGCCGCTGTTGGGATAAGTTACCGCCCATATCCGGCCTTTATCATCTTCCGTCATTCCCATTGCCATCTGCGGGGCCGTTTTATGATGGAATGTAAATGCTCTTTTCTTAGGATCAAACTCGGCAAAATTGCCATTGAAAAGGGTGTAGAATCTTCCCTTTGAGGAAAAGATCGAAGCAAAGGGACAGTCTCCCCCCGGGTTAAACGGCATGGGAAAAACCTCGCTCTTACCGGTTGCAGCATCCACCATCAGCAATGCATAACCGCCCCGCACATCAAAGAGCCAGGACAACATCACCTTGCGGCCGTTTCCATCAACCGCAGCCACGGTTCCCCGGGTAGTGCTGTAAGGCGACGCCGGACCGTGATCAATGAACGCCGGCTTATCCGTTGGCGGATCTCCCTGTTCTTTTAAAAACAGGGTTGCCGGGCAAAAGGAAACTAAAAAAATCGTAACGCCTAAAAAGAATTTTACCATGGGCTGAATTTTCTATATCTATCTGGTTTTAAAACTTACGGGTGAACGGTTCTTTAAAAAGAGTATCCAAGACCGGATGACAACGTTCGTTGTCATCCGGTCTATCACATTTACACTAATTCACGATCCAATAATTGTCTCCTATACTAAAATCATTAAATACATAAAAATCACCGTTACTTTCCATGCCATACAATTTCTTACCGATGCTGATAATCTTTGTAAACCGGTTCCAGCCCAACCCTGACCGGCTTACAGATCCAAGGGCTCCGGAAGCCAGCACACCAATGCTTCGCAGGTATCCGTTTGCATCTACCCCCAGCAGCGTTTCATAATTAAACATCGCATTTACGGCATAGGTAAACCCAGTGCCTACCGTGCCGCCATTGGGAGATCCCCAGGTGGCATTATTAAATGCAAACCAGGTTTTCAATTCTCCGGTTCCTGCCGTTACGGTATAGAAGAATCCTCTGGCTGGTATAAAGGTGGGATGTGTGAATCCCGAGCCCAGCGCATCTGCACCGGCCGGTGTTTTTATAAGCGTAAGCGCACCGTTGATAAACTGGTACATATATACGTTGTTGTTGGTTTGAACACCGATAAACCGGTCACTGTCATAAAAGAAGAGCTCACGGAAAGTGGTACGTGGCGCTATTGCAGGGTACCGGGCCTTTTGGGTTAATGCACCATCTGCCGCTACCGTATAAAGGATCAGATCTCCACTGGCATTCCACTCACAAAAATCTCCGTTAAAATTAAAATAGCGGCTGCTCGCATTCCCTGTAAGGGAAATTTTGGAACCCGGTGCAAGCACAACTTTCGGTGCGTTAAAAGTTTTATCAGCGCCATAAACAGTATCAATCCCTTGCGGAGGATAAAAGACTGTACGGAGGTTAAGGGCTCCGCCATCAGGAAAATCGGACAACACCACGTTGTTTATTGCTCTTTCGACCTTTACGGTTTTTTTCCCGCTGGATTTTGTATCATATTCTATTACGGAATAAATAACACTATCTCCCGGGGTTGCAGGCGACAGATCCAGGTTATAGCTAGACTGGTTATAATCATAGTCGAGCGCCGTTAATGTTCGGGCTCTTAAACCATCGGCAAATTTCGCACCCCAAACGGTTACGGTTGCTGAAGAAAACAGGGAGGTTTCTCCCTTATTGTTTACATTCCGGAACTCAACGAGAATCGACCCCTCCGGTAAATTTTCGAGCACTACAGAATCTTTCTGCCCCCCTGTACCGGTACGGTTAAACGGCTTTACAATCGAATCTTTGCGCAGGTTCCAGTAGATGATCGTACTTTCTACTTTTGGATCCGCATTCATGTAATACACTAACTTGGCCTTTCCAAAACCAGGATAAGACTTTACAGAGTCTACTTTACCCAGGTAAACGGCTTCTTCCTTTTCCGAAAACTTTTTTTGAATATCGTCCATTTTATCGCAGGACGACAGCAGCAACACCATGCAAACCAGCAGGCTGAGCGCGGTATAAAATAAGGTACTTATCTTTTTCATTCGTAATATTTTTATGCTACGTTTTTGGTTGCACTTAATTTTGCGGCACCGTGTTGTCTCCGTAGAAAGTAATTTCCCCCATTGAAAAATAGTTATTGGCCGGAGGTGGCATCAGGTTCGACACCTGGCGTACAAAAAGGCGTACATACCGCACCGGTTTGGCGTCAATCGGCATTTCATATTCCGTACCATTAGCCGAAATATTTGCGATCGCCTGGTTATCGGGCGGCACCATCAGGTCATAACGGGGTATGGCGTGCCAGCCCAGGTACTGCCAGTCGTTTTTAAACGTAACCGCCGGAATGATCGTAGTTGGATCCACGTTATTCGGTGCCGGGCTAAGCGCACCCCAGCGCACGCTTAATGAATCCAGCCAGTAAGGGCGGTCTGAAAGTTTGGTAAAATCAATTTTGTCGGTTCCCCACATCTCAAATTGCTGGATATTCACCTGGCCATAGGGACTGTTTACATGGTAGCCGTGAATTACAATACGACTCAGTTTTACTACCTGTTTCAGGTCGATGGTAATCGACAAGCCGCTGCTTCCCTGGGCTGTGAGCCAGCCGTGGCTGGCTGTATTTACAATATTATCCCAAAGTGTAGCAGTAGTGCGGCCGGAAAGACTTGATGTATTGTCATATGGAATATTGGTGCGGTAATCGGCATAGGGTTTTGGAATGACCGTTTCAAAGAATGGCGTTGTCGAATAAAAAACCGTGTCGGATGTATTGCCCCACTTGTCTTCAATGGTTACGGCCACATTCGTTGGCTTCGGAGCAAACCCTCTGAAAGAACGCTTGTCACTTGCAACGGTTGTGTAATACACTTCGCGGGTCTTCAGTACTTTTGTAATACTATCAGGAACCATCAAACGTACACCCAGCGCTGTATTGGCCGCATTATCCCAGTTTGCCACAATGCCCCCGAAACCCGGCTGCAGCTTCAGCGATTTTTCTGCAAGACTTACCAACCCTTCCAATGGCGTAAACTCTATTTCCAAAGGCTGCGATCGTTCCTCCTGCTTGTTCACTTTATACAGCTTCGCTTTTACCTTTTCGTTTGCCGGCAAATTAAATCCCTCTATCCGGAGCGTATTTTTATATACCGAAGATTTCTCCGTAAATATATTTCCGTTCCGCTCGTATTCCGCCATCACATATAACAGGTCATCCTCACCGGGTACCTGGTAGGTGATAATTGCCCCTCCGTTTATGGGTGTTATCGTTTCCACTTTTACGGGAGAGGAATTCCATACGCCCGGAGTCTTTTCTTTTTCTTTCCTGCAGGCGCATAAAAGGCTAAAAGCGATGCATGCGATTATAAGATTATATTTCTTCATAAGAAAATTCATTATCATTATTAATAAGCTTCTTCCATTCCTGTTACCATCCGTAAGTTTGAACCAGATTGGTATTGGCGCGGATATCTGACTGTGCAATCGGATACAGGTAATCCCTGAATGTAACCGTGCGGGGTGCACCATATACAAACGGTACATAATACTGATCCGAAGTGGCACCGGTGGTGGTCCATAAAGTAGGTGGCAGACTCCAGTATTGCAGCGCGGTCTTCCAGCGGCGGATGTCCCAGAAACGCTGTCCTTCAAATGCCAGCTCAATCAGACGCTCTCTCTGAATAATTTTACGCATCTCGTTTTTATTGGCGGGCGCAGCGGCGTTATAGGCCGCATCTCTCCAGGATTCTACTACCCCCTTTAATCCTGCACTGGACCTTACTTTGTCGATCCATTGGTATACTTCATTGTCCGGTGCCGCTTTCACTTCATTCAGCGCTTCACTGTACAGCAGGTACAGGTCGGCCAGGCGCAGCAGCGGGAACTGGTACGGATAGGGTGAATAGGGATTACCGGCAACGCCCTTACTGCTGGAGCTTTCAAATGCAATGATCTTCTTAGGTACATAGCCATTCAGCCCTACTTCTCCGGAACGCTGCCTGAGGTAGACTCCGAATGTTGCGCCCCCGTTGTCTGTGGTAGACTCGTTTTCAAAGTAGCCCCGGTCAAAACCAAGGTCGGCATAAAAACGCGGTTCCCGGAAAAAGTGCATGGAGGCCGTTATTTCACCGGTAGGGATATAAGTAGCATGCAGGTCACTGGCAATGGCCCGGCGCGGTTTATACCGGTTGGCGTAATCAAAGAATTTATCGTCTTCAATCGGTACACCGTTATTGGAATAAAACAGTTCCGCCATGTGCCAGGAGGCTGCAAAATACTGGGCCTGGTACGACTGATCCTGCGAATACATTTGCGGATAGAGCAGCTTCAGCATATTTCCAAGAGAATTCAAACCCAATGCAGAAGAGTTTCCTTTCAGATCAGCAAATTGCTCCTGGGTAGACCATATAACGCCGGGATTCCGTTCCAGGCTCTCCGTGATCGATTTCCGGATGGTCATCAGTTGTACCATGCTATCGTTCATCGCGAAGGTTTTGGCACCACCCGAAAACTTATTGAACGCATATAACCGATAACCGTTGCCTTCCGCGGCATCAATGGCTGCTTTAATGGCAGTAGCCGCCCGTTGCCATTTGGCAGGATCGTAGGTTGCGGAAATCAGTTGCTTCCCTCTCTTATCTACCCAGCCAGCATAATCCGGGTTTCCGTTAAACAGCGGGCTTGCGGCCCATGCCAGCAGTTTTGCCTTCACTCCCAGGGCAATTACCTGTGAGATCCTTCCCTGTTCCGTTGTTGGGTCCGGCAATACCGGTGGCAGCCCGGGCAACGATTCGTCAATGAGTCCTGCAATATAATCCACGCATTCATCCACCGGCTCCCGGAACACTCTTGTTTCTTCAGGAGGAGCGGAAACCGGTATGTTTTCTTTCACCAGCACGATCGGCCCGTACAGCTGCAACAAAAAGAAATGATAATATGCCTTTAAAAACTTCACTTCCGAAATCCATCTTGTACGTTCCTCCTCTGTAATATCTCTGGGTATATGCGCATTCTCCAGGAAGATATTACAATCACGCAGTGCTTTATACATGCTTTTTACAGCACTGCCCCTGGAATCACTATAACCAGACCAATAGTCCTGGTAGGGCGTATTGGTATTCTGAAGCCCCCGGCTGATCTGGCCGGCCAGCGAATTTCCGGCCCGGCTCTCTCCTTTATAATCAAATTCATCCCTGCTTGTAAAATAGGTGGGGTAATAGAACGGATCCGTTGGATCGGGTAGCCAGGAATAACAGGTTCTTAAAAACTTTTCCGTTACCGACCGGTTGGAAAAAGCATGATCCAACGTAGGCGTATCATTGGGTACCACGTCCAGGAATTTGTTACACCCGCCGGTGACCAGCAATACAAAGAATAAACTCAGAACGCCTGGCCATTTTTTTAAAGCAGCATACCTTTTTGCGTAAGCGCTCCGTTGTGCCTTTTCCACCCGGGCAGCACCGCTGCCGGTGAAAAAGAATTTATGAATAGCCGATATCATTTGCATGTGATTTTAATTTAGCAGTAATTTAAAAAGTAACATTCAGACCAAAATTGATAACCCGCTGCACAGGATACCCCAAACCTTTTCCGGCCATCTCCGGATCCCACATTTTGAATTTAGACCACAGCAACAGGTTGGTACCACTCATGTATAAGCGAAACCGCTCTACACGTGCTTTCTGGGTTAACCGGTGTGGTAAAGTATATCCAAATTCACCCGACTTCAGGCGCACAAACGATCCGTCGCGAAGCCAATGGGTGCTTGTCTGATTGTTATTATTAATGGTGTATTCCGATAAACGGGGCCAGAAGGCCTGGATATCCCGGTTGGTTTCAGACCAGTGATCGTCTGCTATATATTGCAGCAGGGCTCTTTGTCCATTGTTCAGGAACGGTGAAATGTCGGCAGGACTGATAAAGAACGACGAACGGCCGGAACCCTGGAAGAACAGCGACAGATCAAATGCTTTGTACACGGCCGTAAATCCTCCTCCAAAAATAATTTCAGGAACCGTGGGATACCCGATCGGCACAAAGTCATTGTTATCGATCTGGCCATCGCCATTGATGTCCTTGTATTTGATATCACCGGCGCCGTACTCGCCAAAGAGCTGCCTGGGCGCATTCTTTACATCGTCATCGTCAATAAACAGGCGCTCTGCAATCAAGCCCATTGGCTGCGCAAGTTTCAACCCTACGCGCGATCTCCAGGGTACATCACCAAAATCCGGTTCTTCATATTTTTTAAATCTACTGGAGGCATAAGTAAAGGTTCCGTTTACCTGCAGGGAAAAATCCTGCCCAAAGGTTTTGTCATACTTGAGTTCGGTTTCAAAACCCTTACCCTGCGCTACACCTACATTCGCCCAGGGGATCACGCGCAACCCCATCGTGGTGGGTATGTCGGCCCGTTGCTGCAGAATATTCTCCCGGGTTTCAGCAAAAAAGTCCGTGATCATTGTAAAATTCCTGAACAGTCCCAGTTCCAGCCTCAGGTTGGTTTTTTTGGCAATCTCCCAAGTGATCAGATCATTGCCATACCGGCCGATCGTTATCCCGTTGCGGTATGCCCGGTTGTATCCGAACCAGTAGCCGGCTCCGTTCATATTCACCTGCGGCAGGTAGAAGAACCGGTCTACCACATTAGAGATCAGGTCATCAATATTGGTATTCGTGCTGCCGATCTGGTCGTTACCCACTTTACCATAGGTACCGCTGATCTTCAACGTACTGATCACGTCTTTTGCATTTTGCATGAACGCCTCGTTGCTTACCACCCATCCGGCTCCTACAGAAGGAAAAAATCCCCAGCGGTTTTTTGACGCAAAGCGCTCGCTTCCGTTATAACCGTAGTTAAACTCGAGGAAGTAGCGGGAATCATATCCGTAAGCCACCCTTCCCGCCGAAGAAATATTCCGCTGGGGTAAGGAGGCCTGAAGTTGCTGTGCGTTGGTAAGCGCTCCGGGAACCGCCTGGCTGGCAGATCGTATCGTTTCCACCAACGTTACGTTCAGGTCGTGCACATCGTTAAATGTTTTGTTATACCCAAGACGTACTTCACCATACTGAATGGCGCCCACCGTCCGGTTACCGGGCGAATAGTCCAGGTATTCTGTTCCTCCATCCGGGTTCAGCGCTAATAATTTGTACGAGCCATCCAGCGTTGTAGCCGGCATGTAATAAAACGGATTATAGCCGCGCGACTGCTGATAGAGTGCCTTACGGGTTACGTTGTAAATGCCGCGGGCGGTCAGTCCTTTTAAAGCACCCTTAAATTTATGCTCCATTTCCAGCTGCAGCAGCATCATCGATTGCTTTTGTTCCATAAAGTTGCTTGCAAGTGCTGCCGCAGGGTTTACCAAACTCATTTCCATGTTGTTTCCAAACAGCACATGTTTGGTAAATTCATTAGCCGAATCAGCCGGATAATATGGTAAAAACTTTACCGGTGAAGCATTACGGGCGGTATTAAATACAGCAGCTCCTCCGCTGGTTGGACCGCTAAGGTCGTCAAACGAACCATAGGCCCTTATAATTGCCGTAGTACTTGGTGTAAACTTAATGGTTACATTGGAACGTAACTGGAAACGGTCGATGTTGATATTATTTTTTATCAGGTTCTCGGGGCTTTCTTTTAAGATGCCCTGATCATTCTGGTAATTGGCCGCCAGGTAATAAAGCACCGTTTGTCCGCCCCCGGTTATATTCAGATTGGCACGCCGGTTCACCGCCCTGTTCTTTATGAGGTAATTGTACCAGTCTACAGAAGGATTTAAAATAGGATTGATCCCTTCCGACGTTTCACGGATTTTTGTTAAAGAATAAGGCAGGTCTACCATTGCGTCGCGGGTACGCACTGCTTCATTGTGCAATTTCATATAGGTAATCGGGTCGGCCAGTTTCACCAGTTCCGAATTGTAGGAGTTGGACTGCTCCGCCCTGAAATTAAATGCCAGCTTATCTACCTTACCTTCCTTGGTGGTTACCAGGATCACCCCGTTTGCGCCGCGGGCGCCATAGAGTGCAGCGGCATTGGCATCTTTCATAATAGAGAACGAAGCGATATCATCCACATTGATCCGGGCCAGATCGTTGGGTTCCATTTCAATACCATCGATCAGGATCAGCGGGTTCTTTTTGCCGGAGGAACTAAAGCTGGTAATGCCACGGATAAAAAACTCCGCATTATCCAGCCCCGGCTCACCCGAACGCTGGTAAGCAATCACCCCCGCCAGCCTTCCCGCAAAGGCCGTTGTAAGATTGCTGGACGGTACTTTCAAACTGGAGGGATTTACGGTGGTAATGGCGCTTACCACACTCTCCTTTTTCTGTTTTCCATAGGCCACCACCACTACATCATCCTCACTTTTGGAAACGGCCTTTAAAGTAATTTCTATCGTCTTTTGTGTTGAAAACGATACCGGCACTTCGCGTTCCTCATAGCCTACATAGGTAACCACCAGTACTGCTTTATCCGCCGGAAGCTTCAGGGAGAACTTACCCGCCATGTCCGTGTTCGTACCCGTTGTGGTGCCTTTTATAACCACATTGGCACCAATGATACCCACTCCTATTTCATCAACGATGCGACCTGTAAGCACTCTATCCTCCTGTGCCAATCCTGTTGCCGGTTTTATTACCAACAAAAAAAGGAGGAAACACAATAAAGTTCTGGTGTTTAAAAAATTGAAGCAGCAAATCCTCATGAGGTCATTTTGGTATTTGGCGTAATTTTTACGTTCTTTCATTTTACTTTGATTATTTATCCTCTATCCATTGTTACCGAGGCCATCATTCCTTGCCTCATTACATATATAAAGGCCGGTTTATAAAAAAATACCTGCGTAAAAAAGTGTTTAGGTTATGTACGCGTGATTTTCATAAAACCCAGCCATCAATAAAATGAAAAAGATCATTTTAAAAGAGCGCATGAAGGGCCCTGAGAATTTCAGCAAGCAATTGGCAATCGTCATTTTTGCAGTTTTTTAGCGGTTTTGCAACCAGTACTACACGCAAGATAACAGCAAAAATGATCAAAAACAAGTTTTTTGCGGATTTTTTGCGGATTTATAATTTAGTTTACGCAAACAAACCGACTATACTCCCAACCGAAGCACTGCACCCTGTTTCAAGAAGAGAGATATTTACCTTAGAATCATTGTATTAGATGCACCCAACGATATCCTTGTTTCAGTCACCCCAATGATGTGTACGTTACCGGATCCTGCGTTTTTGATACCCGTAATCGCTATCTGATCGCTACCGGCGTTTGCCATTGAATAATACGTTCTGCTGAAATAATCTCCGGCTGTTATGCCTATCCGCCTACTGCGTTTTCCCATTTGCAATACAACATCAATAGAACCGCTGCAGGTATCATATAGCGGATCTTAGCAGGTACACCCATTGCCTTGTTAACATCGCAACGCCCCACAATCCGTTTTCAATCTCTGCGCTATAAGCCGGAAGCAGGTTTACACGCAGGGTGTACCATCTATACAACCGTTAACCATCACCTTAAAGCGGGTTGAAGTTGTAAGGATCCGGCCCTGCTTTCATCAGGGCGTTACATTCACCACTACCTTTCTTACAATCGACGCTTCCGCTTCAATGGTGTTGTTGGCCGCTACAAAAACCGCTTCATACCGGCCGGGCGTGCTATAGGTATAACTGTATGCCGTTGGCATGGCCCCGTAAACCGATGTTCGAACCGGAACGGACCAATCCTTTCCAAGCGCAACCGTACCCAGGGTAACGGGCGCCGACACGGCCCAGTTCTCACTGTATGGATCATTAAACGGGCTATTGGGATCATACGGTACATATACCGGCAATACAGCCCCCGGATTGTACTGCGGACTTTTGGGATCATAGATCGGATTCTTCGGATCAAACACCGGGCTATTGGGATCATAAATGGGATCCGCAGGGTTCTTATATACCGGCCCGTACAGGGTTACCCGGGTATTGGTTATGGTGGAGCGGGCTTTTGCATTTACCGGGTTTTCATCCACGATCCGGAAACCGGCAAGCGCCTGGTCTGCAATGGTAACAACGGCACCGTTTACTGTTGCGTTGATACTTTTCAATAAAAAATTTTCCACGATCCATTGCCGGGCATAGCCATTGGCCACCTGGGGCCTGTTGATATAACGCAGTGCAAAATAAACCGGTTTTCCGGCAACCACATATTTAGAAAGATCAACCGTGCGCGTGGCCACCATCGTTGCCGAATTAGCCAGGGCAAAACTATCTGTTATATCGATCCAGGTAGCTGCTTTTACGCCGGCAAGATCTGCATAATTTCCGTTAAAGTCTGTAGAAAGCAACACGGAGAACTGGTTGGCCTGCGTTCCTGCCGGGTTGCCGGCAGCCACACCATTTGAAAAACTCAGCGTAAGTCCCTTACCGGCTACATCAACCGTTCTGCCATCTTTATATGCATAGTCCTTGTAAATTTCTCCCGGGTAAAATGAAACCGTGGCCGCTGCGCCCGAAAATTTAAAAACCGCAGGCGTACCGGCCTTAACCGTTAACTCGGTAGTAGTTACATTAAAATCAGGAGTGGCCACTTCTGCAAGTTCTTTTTGACAGGATACAAAAAATACGCCCGCCATCCATATCCAATTTTTAATTTTCATAACAATTATTTTTGAACCAGGCATGCATTACCAACCCGGGTTTTGAGTCATTTTTAAATTATTGATCATCTCCTTCTCCGGTATGGGCATCAGTACGTCCCTGGCGGAAGCCCGGGTGAAAGAAAGCACAAAGCCCGCACCGGGTACATCCTGCTGCGCCTGGTTGCCCATATCCTGGTTTACTTTCAGGAAGATGCCCCAGCGCAGCAGGTCGGCCTTCCGGCACCCCTCCATATTAAACTCCCGCATGCGCTCATCCTGGATAAAAGAGCGGAATGCTGTTTGGGAAGCACGTGCAGCAGCAGGCACTTCCGCATCCGTAGCCTTGTAAACCGTAGCAACAGCCGCAGCACCGGAACCACCACCACCGGAGATGGTTACCGAAGGGGTGCTGGTATAACTGCCTTCCTTAAAGAACCGGACACCCGTGGGATCCCTGTTTAAATTGATTGCCACCACAACCCCTCCCTGAACCACTGCTGTTGCCTCCGCACTGCTTCCGTCGCCCGCCGCAATGGTTACCGAAGGGGCACTGGTGTAACCGCTTCCGCCATTCGTAACCGCGATGGACTTAACACCGGTAGACCAGGCACGTTTTCGCACCAGGTTCACTGCCGCAATGGCATCGGCTGTAGGAGCACCGTTTATTTCATTGTCCGCTTCTGCAAACATCAGTAGGATATCCGAATACCTGATGATTGGCATATTGGTGGCAGACACTACGGAGTTCCCTCTTGGAATGGCTTCATATTCGCGCCGCCATTTTGCGGGGAACAAGTACCATTTATCCCTTTCTGTACCCGGCGGGGCACTCATTAACTTCTCTCCGTTCACTGCCGAATTCACATACGTAAAATGGGCCACGCTCCACCATTTCCGCAGGTCGCCGTTTTCAAAAGCATTATAAAATTTTGCCGTAATGTTCATGTAAGCCACCCCGCTGCCGGTAGCAGAACCTGCGGCCGATTGCGGTCCGTTGATATACCCGATATTGGTCCACTCCGAAAAAGCCATGGTTGCGGGATCAACATTATTGCCATAAAATTCTGCTTCCCATAAATTTTCCCTGGTGTCATATTTGTCCTGCGCCAGTGTAATAAAAATATTGGAATAACTGGGGTTGAGACTATGCCCGGCCTGCGTGTCATCCATTACTTTTTTAGCCCACATCTTTGCATCCTGGTACTTCGTTATATCCTTCAGCGGTTCGCCAGCCATGGTAAGGCAAACCCTTGCCAGCATTCCACGTACTGCAGATTTATTTACAGCACCTGAAAAACCGAGACTTTTAATGTCCCGCACCAATGGCTCGGCAGCCGTCATATCCGATAGTACCTGGTCGTACACTTCTTTTGCAGATGCCCGGGCCACCGATACTTCCGAAGGCGATTTGGTAGACGCCAGCTTTAACGGCACCCCACCCCAGTACTGTACCAGTGTAAAGTAATAGTAGCCTCTTAAAAACAGCGTTTCTCCTCTTACGCGGTCTCTTACAGCCTGCGGAATCTCCGGGTTCTTATCTAAGTTTTCAAGCAGTACATTGGCCCGGTTAATGCCATCCCACAAAGTGGTCCAAAGCCCCGTCATATAAGGATCAGACGCCGAATAATTAAAATTAAAAGGACCGTTTAACGTAAGCCGGTTCATATACGCGATATCGGCCTCCCAATCCAGCAGATAATTGGCGTAGCTGCCCCAGAAGCCGCCGTTGCCCACCGTATTGTATACCCCCGACAGTGCAAAATTCAGCTGCTGCTCCGTCTTATAATAAGTGGTGGTACTTAAAAAATCCGTAGGGCCGGGCTGCAAGAATTTCTTACAGCCTCCCAGGCCAACAGCGGAAAGAAATAAGATCAGTAAAAAATATTTCCGGTTCATTGCTAAAAAATAAGGTGATTAAAAAGTTGCTTTCAAACCAAACACAATGGTGCGCACATTTGGGTACGCCGAAAAATCATAGCCGGGCATCAACACGTTATCTGCAGTGGATACCTCCGGATCAAGCCCGGAATAATTGGTCCAGGTAACCAGGTTCTGTGCAGAAAGATCCACTGAAAGATTTTTCAAATAGGCTTTCCGGATGAGCTTGCCGGGAAGTGCATAGGATAAGGATACTGTTTTTAACCGTAAATACGAGCCGTCCTCTACATTCTTTGAAGAAAAATAGCCGATGAATCCCTGGCCCCGGGTCCGGTAATTTTCATTTGTGGGGTTATCCGGCGTCCACCGGTTCGCATAACTGGCGTATTGATTGATATTGGCAAAACCATTGCTATTGCCTTCCAGCAGCAGCCGGTTGGCATTGTATAGGTCGTTGCCATACGACCATTGAAAAAAGACATTCAGGGAAAAGCCCTTGTAAGTTAAATTATTTGAAAAACCGCCGATATGCACCGGCTGCCCGCGCCCGATGATCGTCATATCGGCCGCATTCACCGTACCATCCCCATTTAAATCCCGGAGTTTGATATCGCCCGGCTGAACGACGTTACGTGCCGTACCATTGGTTGAAACCGTTTTCTTCAGTACATATACACCCGGGGCGGGGTTATCGAAATCTTCGTACTGGTAATTTCCGTCCCATATATAACCGATCATCATGCCAACCGGTTTACCAACTTCCGAAAGAAACAGCGGCTGTCCGAACTGGGAAAGATAAGTAGGTACCCGGCTTAGTGAAGACTGGCCATTGGCAAGCGATAAAATTTTGTTCTTATTAAAACTGATATTGAAACTGCTTATCCAGTTAAAATCGGTTCTTTTTATGTTGGTCGTATTCAGGGTAAATTCCCAACCGGTATTCCGGAGGCTGCCGATATTAACCTGTGCCGAACCAAAGCCGGAACTTTGCGGCAGGTCTGTATTCAGCAGCAGGTTAGATGCCGTGCGCCGGTACCAGTCTATTTCCAGTCCGATCCGGTTATCCAGTATACCGATTTCATAGCCGATGTCGATCTGTTCGGTTTTTTCCCACTGAAGCAGGGGGTTTCCCAGCGTAGACAAATAGGCTGCCGGTACCGGTGCCTGGTTGTTGAACGAATAGCCCTGCCCGGTATTGTTGAGCGACAGCTTTGCATAGGCATCATAATCCCCTACGCGGTTATTTCCATTCTGTCCGTAGCTGGCCCGCAGTTTGGAGTTGGTCATAAAGGACAGTGCCTTCCGGAAGAAATCTTCCTGGCTCATATTCCAGGCGACGGCTCCACCCGGGAAATAGCCCCAGGGCTGAAAGAATTTCGAAGATCCGTCGGCTCTGAAATTTACGGTAAGCATGTATTTCGACCGGAAATTATAATCGATCCTTGCCGCATAAGAAACCATCGTGTTGATGGTATTATAAATGCTCGGTGATGTAAAGGTGCCGCCCGCCGACTCGTCCAGCCCATCCATACGCTTCACCTCATTGGGAAGCTGGATGCCGGTAAAGGAAGAGTACATCGTTTTATACTGGTTAACCCCAAACAATGCCATCGCGTTAATGGAATGATCCTGTCCGATCAGCGTTTTATAGTTCAGTGTGTTTTCGTTAAAAAAACTATTGGAGTTATTGTTACTCATACTGCCCCACACGCCATTTTTGTTGGAAGGATTCAACGGACTTCCCTGCGCTGTTTTGGAATTATAAAATTGTTCATTGCGTACATTGGACTGCATCAATCCCGCTGCCGATTTCAACATCAGTTTCGGGGTAATGGCATAGCTTACATAAGCATCCGCCTGCAGCTGGTTGCGAATGGTGTGCTGGTACTGGTTTTGCAGATCGGTAACCGGGTTGATCCGGAAGTCGCTGCTGTTAACCGCTTGCTGATCGGCATCCTCGTTCAGCAGGTCTTGTCCTTCAATAGCCGACACCGGCCGGTACATCCAGGCACGGATGAGCGCGGGCGACGTAGCATTGCCGCCGCCGTAAATGGAACGGATCTGTTGTCCGTATACATCGGTTTGCGTAAGCGCTACATTTGTGCCCACTTTAAATTTTTCCGAAATAACCTGATCCAATGCAAGCCTTCCGGTATACCGGTCCATTCCCGTATTAATGATCACACCTTTCTGATTGAAGACCGACCCGGACACCGCGTATCGGGTTTGCTCCGATCCGCCACGGATCCCCAGGTTATAATTGCGGTACACCCCCGTCTGTAATACCTGGTCCTGCCAGTTGATACCCTTCACATTTTTGTAATCATCCAGTGTTTTTCCCAGCGCTGTATACGCGGGTGTATTAAAAGAATTAGGATTCAGCTCCATCTGGTATTTTACAAATTCATAGGGACTCATTACCGGAATCAACGGCGGCTTTAGCTGATAGCCCATGGTACCGCCGAGGGTTACCTCCGGTTTACCCTGCCTTCCCTTGCGCGTTTGAATAAGCACCACTCCGTTTGCACCTCTGGAACCATAAATAGAAGTAGACGAAGCATCTTTCAGGATCGATACAGATGCGATGTCATCCATATTCAGCGTATTGGGGTCGAGGTTTTCAATGGGGAAACCATCTACTACATATAACGGGGTGGTACTTTGGGTTAATGAGCCCGCTCCGCGGATCATGATATTCATTCCTCCCCCTGGTTGTCCATCCGTACTGTTTACCTGCACCCCGGCCACCCTGCCGGCCAGCGCCTGCGCAAATGAAGGAACCGGCGCTTTCTTCATATCTTCCACGTTAACGGTACCTACCGAACCGGTAAGATCCAGTTTACGCACCGAGCCGTAGCCGATCACCACCACCTGGTCAAGGGAAGCATTAACAGGCACCAGCTGCATGTCGATCGTTGACCGGCCGGCAATGGCAACGGCAACGGGTTCAAAACCCACGTGCGAAAATAACACCGAGTCTGTGGAACCGCCGCCGCTTAGCTGATAGCGGCCTTCGGCATTGGTGGCGGTTAGCGTGGCAGGGTTACCGGCTACCTGAACAGTAACACCTTCCAGCGGCCGGTTGTCCGTTTTTGCGCGAACCACGCCTTTGATCGCCTGTCCATGCGCGGAGCAAATCCCCCACATCCATACGCCGACGCAGAAAAGCAATTTTACAAACAGAATACGCATAAATAGAGATTATTTAGAGTTAAAAGCATCGAAATCTCCGGGAAGCAACACCACAGCCAGGGCACAGGATATACCCGCAGCCAATCCCCTCAAACAGCCTGTTCATTCCGTCATTTTATAACCACGGGCTCCGGCCTGCCGGTACAGGAAGTTATTGGCACTTCCTTATCCGGTTATCTTAGCGATCCTTATTTCCGCAACCTCAGCGCCGTTATTTTAAGTTCATGTTACCGGGTGTTTCAAAAAAACCAGGTTCCGTGTGTTTTTTGAGGTAGCAACCGTCATTTGCGCTGTTTTAGCGGTTTCACAATTGATATTACACGCAATATAACAGCAAAAATTATAAAAACAACATTTTTATGCGTTTTATTTGCGGTATTTTTATTTTTTTTACGCAAAAAAACCGAGTATCTTGTAGGCCGTAACGATCCAGTAGTTTTGCCAGGCCATTTTTTAAATAATTTTCAATTCTTTTATCAATTAAACGCTTTGTATGAACAGGAATCCCTCCAGAAGGAACTTTATTAAAACAACGGGTTTAGCGGGTTTGTATACCGCATTCGGATCCGGCTTTACAACGGTTTTTAATGCTCAAACAGCCATGCGCAGGGTGGGTATCATCGGGCTGGATACATCACATGCTACTGAATTTATTAAAGCGTTGAATAGCACAAAACAAACCACCACTTATAACGGGTACTATGTTTCCGTTGCCTATCCATATGGCAGCCGGAAAATAGAAAGCAGTTACAGCCGCATTGACCAGTACACCAAAGAAGCAAAAGAAAACGGGGTTGCCATTGCCGGTTCTATCGACGAATTGTTGCAGCACTGCGATGTAGTACTGCTCGAAACCAACGATGGCTCCCTGCACCTGGAGCAGGCCACCAAAGTTTTTAAAAGCGGCAAAAAAGTATTTATCGACAAACCGGCCGCAGCCCGGCTTAATGATGTCATCAGCATCTACAAACTTGCCCGGCAATACAATACACCGATGTTCTCGGCTTCTTCTTTAAGGTATGTGGCAAAAGCACAGCAGGTGCGTAAGAACGCCTTCGGAAAAGTTTTGGGTGCCAGTACGTTTAGTCCGGCCAAAATAGAACCTTCCCATACAGACTTGTTCTGGTACGGCATACACGGTGTGGAGCTGCTGTACACCATTATGGGTACCGGGTGCGTGAGTGTAAGTCAAACGGCTACTGCGGACACAGACGTGGTGGTAGGTACCTGGAACGACGGCAGAATCGGCGTTTTTCGCGGTACGCGTAATGGCCAACATGATTATGGGGGCATTGTACATGCAGAAAATGCAACCGTGTATGTAGACAGGTACGACGGCTATGTGCCGTTGCTAAAAGAAATCATAAAATTCTTTGAAACCGGCACCCCGCCCGTGAGTCCTGAAGAGACCCTGGAAATTTACGCTTTTATGGATGCTGCCGCTAAAAGCAAAGCCAACCAGGGCCGGAGTATGCCATTGCCAAAGACCACGCTGTAGCGCCCGGGCCTTATTTTTCCAATATATACTATATATTTACTATTAAATTAACCTGAACAGTTTTAGAAATAGATTGTTAACATGAAAAACCGCTTGAAACTAAATCATTACTATGCGTAAAGACGAACGGCAAAAGTTCATATTAAAGGAAATAAACCTGCACAATAAAGTGTTGTGTGCAGACCTGAGTTTACAGCTGAAAGTATCCGACGACACCATCCGGCGGGATATTATCGAATTAGCGGAAATCGGGAAAGTGGTAAAAGTGCATGGCGGGGCCGTTGGGCCCTCCTTTGTATCGCCGTTTAGCGGGCAAAACGAAGTTTATGCCCTGGAATCGAAAAAGATTATTGCGGAAAAGGCGCTGAGGCTGATCAAGAATAATTCAACCGTGCTCACCGAAGGGGGTACAACCATACTGGAACTGGCCAAAATGATCCCCAAAAACATGAAAGCCACCTTTTTTACCATTAGCCCCCAGATTGCCATTACCCTTTCCGAATTTGACAATATTGAGGTGATTACCATTGGCGGACGGTTGCTGAAAAACGCCAACCTGCATGTAGGCTCCGGAATGATCAACCAGCTTTCAGAAATAAAAGCAGACCTGTGCCTGCTGGGAGCCAATGCTTTTTCTGTAGTGGAAGGCTTAACCGATCTCGACTGGGAGGTGGTTCAGGCCAAAAAGGCCCTGATCCGCTCTGCTAAAAAAGTGGCGGTTGTTACGATTTCTGAAAAGTTAAATACCATTCAAACCATTAAGATCTGCGATGTGAACCAGGTCAATTACCTGATCACAGAACTGGATCCCAATGATCCCAGCCTGATCCGGTACCAGGATACCAATCTTACATTGCTATAACGTTTTTGGAACGGGGTGTTGCCCCGGTAAATTGATCATTAGCCGCAACCCGGGGATCCTATAAGGATTATCACCCGCGCTGGCTTTACCGTTTAACGATACCGCCTGGCATAAACTGTCCTTTGTCCGCCTGGTGCTTCAACATGCCTGTTCTTATCCTGCTGCCAGCCTTTCATCAAGATCTTTCCCGGGCTCTATCCCCCCTGAAAGATTTGTAACCGAATTGATAATCCGGCTACGGTGATGAACCCGTGATCCGTCACCGGATATATCCGGCATCGAACATCCCATATCAAATAGCCCCATCTGAAAAATATTACGCGCCCTTTTTGCTGATGGCCGCCGCATTTTTCTGAATTTTCTGAATGGCCGAAATGATCATGTCCATACCTTCTCTATTGGCAAGCAACACATTTTGCGGCAGCCAGACGGCTTCCTGGCAAAGCGTTTCATTTTTAGGGCACCGGTTATTTTCCTTAAACCGCTCATAACTTAGCTCAGCGGCGGGATACATCTTTTTATAGTTCTTTGTTTCAAACGTATTGCCCAGGTTCTCTACCGCATTGAGGGGTGTATACCCGCCCGAACAGGGAACGCCTTCGGCCTGTAATGCTTTTATGAATTGCGCTTTTGAAAGATCGGCAAAATGCCGCTTATCATACCTGAACGGAAACAGGTGATAGGCCGCCTGGGTTACACCGGCATTGAGGGTATGCGGTACAATGCCTTTTATCTGCTTCATCTGCTGCCTTAAATAACCGGCGTTCTCGTTCCTGGTGGCCGTTTGCGGTAACAGGCGTTCCATCTGCACCATCCCTATTGCGGCCTGGTATTCCGTTAACCGCAGCTTGCTGCCCGGACGCGCAGCGGCGGTTCCATATGGCAGGCCGAGGTTGTGATAGGACACACAGCGGTCCATAAACGCTTCGTCATCACTTACAATGGCACCGCCTTCCCCTATCGGCAGGTTTTTAGAATTCTGGAAGCTGAAACACCCGGCGTGGCCAAACGTACCCACCTTCTTATTATTGATCTCCGCCAGCCAGGCCTGGCAGGCATCTTCAATCACCACCAGGTTGTGTTGCTTTGCAATCTGCATAATGCTTCCCATATCTGCAGGCAGTCCGCAAATATGCACCGGCAATATGGCCCTGGTACGGGGCGTGATTTTTTTCTTTATCGCTTCCGGATCGATCAGGAAGGTATCCGGGTTTACATCGGCAAATACCGGCATCGCGCCGGCATTCAATATTGCAGTAAGGGTGGCAATAAACGTATAGGGTGGTAAAATCACCTCATCCCCGCCGCCGATATCCGATTGCGCTACCGCGGTGATTAACGCATTGGTTCCATTAACGGTGGTCAATGCTCTTTTGGCACCCATCAGCGCGGCCCATTTCTTTTCAAACAAGGTTACTTTCTCCGCCCGCGACCAAACGCCGCTGCGCAATGCTTCCAAAACAAGCGGTTCATCCGTTTCCCGGTTCCAAATGGGCCACTTGGGCCAGGGCGCATTCACCAGGGGTGTGCCGCCCAGCACAGCCGGCGTTGAACCGGTGTTGAAAACAGTAGGCAATACGTTGTCAAAGCTAAGTGTTGCACCCAGCCCTATAACGGCTGATTTTTTTATAAAGCTCCTGCGGCCTTTATTGTTCATACTTACAAAATTTAATTATGTTATGATTTTGAAACGTTCTTAAAACGATACCGCACGCTGCTTAAACTGCCTCCTGTTTATGTTAACGCCTGCAGCATAATCAGCTTCGCTTAAGCATCTTTTCATAATGATCTGTGCCCATAAAGATGCCTCCGCTGCGTTTATAAAAATCATCATTCAACTCAAACACCCCCTGTTTTACCTGCTGCCAGGATGCCTGCTGTACCGGGTGAAAGGTTTTCATCAGCTCCCAGTTTTTGTAATTCATATCCCCGTTGGTTTCGATCATTGGCATGCCGATCCCGGGAAATGGCTGTAACCGCCCGGCCAGGTTTTTATGCCAATCCAGCAGCAGCGGGTTCACGGTAAGATCGGCGCAGATACAGGCTACATTATTTTCGTGTGCCACCTTTGCTATTTTAAAACTCATGCTCAGGGTTTTGGCAATCCCTTTCAGCACCAGGGCCTTATAACCCTGCTGAATTCTTTTCATTGCATCCGCCTCGGTATGCACACTTTCATCGGCGCCTATGATTACCCCAACATCTTCAACGGTTTCATTATTGGATTCCCAAAACGGCTCTTCGATCAATCGTATCTGTTCAAACGCGCCGATCTTCCGGGCATGATCGAGGTACCTTAATAAGCTTTCTTTTTTCTCATACCGCCCGTTTGCATCCAGCGTATAAATAAGCCGTCCATCCCGGGTTTGAGGCGTTCTTAAATGTTTAAGTGTTTGATGTACCAGGGTAAGCCGTTCCATGTCTGCCTGCAGCATTTGCGCCTGGTTGCCCGGCATCCCCGTTTTTATTTTAAATACAAAATACCCTTCCGAAGCCGCCTTTAACAGATCCGTCATAGGCATACCATAAGGGATCTGGTACATTACCGCAACCTTTGGATTATGAAGACGGAGCGGTTTCCGGTAAACAGCCGGGATCATGGTGTCGAAGTCCGCGCACTTGTTTTCGGAGGCATAAACAAGCCAAGCGGCATTGTCTACACTTACCAGGGCGTTATATATAAAGTTCAGATTTACGCTGCTTTGCCCCGTAAGCGACACGGCGTATTTGCGTACCTCCGGCATAATAGCCAACAAAAGATCAACGGGGGTATCGAAGGGTGTTTCTTTCGTAAGCTGCAATGCTTTTTCTGATAATGCATACATCAGGGCATTTCCCGCGCTTTCCGAATGTGCCGAAAAAACATCGGGGTCGCCATACAAAACGCTTTGCGTGGCAAGACCTATTTTAGGACCGCTTGCAGTGGTTTGCATCGAAGAAACCGCCTGCCATAACTCCGTCAGATACCCACCCTTAAATCCAAAGGGCCGCACCAGGGGCTGCCGTTCAAAATCAGAAGCAATATGATCAATTTTGATTTTCATGTTTGAAGATTGACGGGCCAGGCCTGTCAACGGTTTTATCGCCGGCAGTAACGACCATGCAACTGCATCTTTGATAAAAGACCTTCTTTTCATAACTATCCTTTACCGGGCGTCTAATGCATATCCTGCTGTAAGAAAGCTTTTACAAAGTCGTCGTCCACCAGTTCGGGATAAGCCTGGGTTACCCGTGTTATTTCGTCGGCTTGTCCGGGCGACAAGACTTCATTGGGGTTCAGGCACCAGATCCCGTTTAACAATCCCTGTCTTTTCAGCACTTCGTGTATCCCGGGAATGCAGCCGTGAAAGCGGTTTGCAGGATCGAAGATCGCCGCATTCATATCGGTAACCCACACATTTTTAGTAAGCCACGCATCCGCATCGGACCTGTTGCCGGCCTTGTAGGCCTTAACGGCATCCAGCAATGCAGCCGCCTTATGCGTCCATACGGCCCAATGTCCCAACAATCCACCGCGGAAATCTTTTTGTACCTGCTTCCCGTTTATATCAAACCGATAAGTGGTCATCAGGTCGGCAATGATATTATCATCATTCCCGGTGTACAGGGCTATCTCATCTGCCCGCTCAGCGCTGCAAACCGCCCGAACCACATCCAGTGTCTGGTAGCGGTTAAAGGCCGCAATTTTAATGGCATGTACATTGGGTATCGCTGCAAATTTTTGCCAGAAATCGAAACTCAGGACCCTGCCGCCTACCGCGGGTTGCAGGTAAAACCCAAACACCGGAATGATATCGGCAACAGCCTTTGTACGCTCGATCAGTGCATCTTCGGTCAGCGTGTTTAACCCGCCCATACTTAATAACCCAAGATGGTACCCGTATTGCTTTGCCAGCCGGGCCTCCTGCACCGCCTGGTCTGTGGGGCCGCAAATACCCGCCACCTTTACAAACGTTTCTTTGCCGCTTTTTTCAATTTCATCGGCCGCCGTATACAGTACTTTCTCTAACAGGTTTATTTGAGGTTCTCTGATTTCAAATTGCGTGGAATGCACCGCTACCGCAACGCCCCCGGCACCGCTGGCCAGGTAATAGCGGGTTAACCTGCGTTGTACGGCTTCATCAAACGTCCGTTCTGCAGTGAGGGCTAAAGGATGCGCCGGTATGGCGATTCCCTCATGCAAGATATTTTTTATTGTTACCGGTAAACTCATAACTGATATGCATTAAAATTGACCTTGCCTTTCCTGGAAATGGGTAGGCTTATTGATTTGTTTTCCTTCCAGGCTGATCCAATCGGCCACCAGCCGGATCATTTTTCTTAAACCAACACGGGGATAGCCAAAAAGCCGGTGCGCCTCGGAAGCATTACTCAAAAGGGCCGTATCCTGTACCTGCCCTGTAAATACCGGCTGCTTGTTGAACAGGGTTCCAAACTGCGTGGCCAGCCAGGTTAAACTAATGGTTTCGGGGCCCGTTACGTTTAAAACTTTTGCAGGACTGCTGCAGTGTAAAAAGCTGCGTAACGCGATCTCATTGGCATCACCCTGCCAGATAACATTTACCGCTCCTGTTGAAATATTGATGGGCGTTCCGTTATAAACCGATTTCCCTACTTCCAGCAATACCCCGTAACGAAGATCAATGGCATAATTCAACCGGTAAATTAGCACCGGGGTGCCATGCACATTGGAGAAATACTGGAAGATGCGTTCGCGCCCCAGGCAGGATTGTCCGTATTCTCCTACCGGATCGGGTTTGGTTTCTTCGGAAAAGCCGCCCTGCTCCAATGTTGAAAAAGGATATACATTTCCTGTAGAGAACGCAACGATTCTTGAATTTTTATATTTTTCCGCAACGCGGCCGGGCAGATATGCGTTCATGGCCCATGTAAAGGGTTCATTTCCCCTGGTACCAAATTTTGTTCCGGCAAGGTACATTACATTCTTAACATCCGGAAGTGCCTGTAACTGGGCTTCATCCAACAGGTCGGCCGCAATCACTTCTACACCCAGATCCTCCAGTTCCTTTTTCGCGGATTCATCACTAAACCTGGAAACAGCGATCAGTTTTTTAGAGATGTTTGCCGCACGCAACGCAATGCTGGCCAGCTTTATCATGCTGGGCCCCATTTTGCCACCGGCTCCCAGGAAAATAATGTCACCATCCAATGCCTGCAGGTCCTTCAGCAAGGCCTCTGATGGCTGATACAATTCGTCTTCTATTAACTGCAATTCATTCATGTGTTTATTTTTATTGATTTAGGTCCCCGGCAGCAACCGGGATTCATATAAAGGCGCCTGCCTGCTTTGAACATAAAAACAAATGGCAGCGCTGCTTTTCCCGCTGCTTATTTAAAAAACAATTCTTTGATATTGATAACGGCCAATGTCACCAGCATCAGGAGCCCGATGGCGGCCACAACTTTCGTAAGCGGTGTATTTACATAACGGCCCATTATATTGCGATCGCCGGAGATGATGAACATAGCAATGCCAATAAACGGCACTACCAGTATGGTTACACTTTGAGCCAGCACAATCAATTCCAGCGGTGCTCCGTCAAACCGCAAGGCCACAAAAGCGCCGATGACCATTACCAGGGCAATCAGTACGCGCACGATATTAGAACTCAACTGTCCCTTGTATCCCAATGCATCGCCCAGCAAGGTACCTCCTACCGAAGCATTTCCGATCAGCGAAGAAAACGAAGCCCCAAATAACCCGATCAGAAAAAGATGGGCTGCGTAGTCGCCAAATAATGGCGCCAGTGTTTTAGACATATCCGTGGCCTTGGTTACCACCACGCCCGCAGGGTGTAAAACAGAAGCGGCACATATTAATACAATACTGGCCATAATACCCAGGATCAGGATACCCGGCAAACTGTCGGAAGGCTTTTGTTTCAAATCGGGCGATAAGCGCCGCCGCTCCTGTACCATGTATGACTGGTATAAGGCGCCAACGATTGAAAATGCGGAAGCAAACAATGCAATGACCAGTCCCAAAGAACCCTGGGGCAATGTAGGAACCAGCCCGTTCAGAATACCACTTGCAGAGGGCTTTGCCAGGAAAAAGGTCACAATAAACGACCCAAGCATGATTACGATCAGGAGGATCATCACTTTTTCCAGGATCTTATAGAACCCTTTAAAGAACAACAATGCAATACCCAGCGCATTGGCAAGCAGGATCCATACCTTAGCGCTCACCCCGGTGGTTTCCGCCAGCGATATTCCCACACCGGTTGAATTACCCGCCTGGAAAGAAGCCGTAACAAAAAATACGCCGATCCCCACCAGCACGGATACCGGTTTACCCCACCGTTCTTTGATCAGGGATAAAAACGACCGGTCTGAAGCCAGTGCAATGCGGGAAGCCATACTGGTAAATACCGCCATAAAAAAAATAGCCACTACAATGGCCCAAAGCAAGTCATAACCATAGGAAGCCCCCAATTTTGAGGTGATGGTCATTTTGCTGGGCCCGAAAACCAGGGCAGCGGTAATAATTCCCGGACCTAACACCTGTAATAACCGGCCGGATCCCCGGCGGTTCCCGTTGTCGTTATTTCCCATAATTAAAATAGATTTCAGCTGTGTTTGTACGCTTTGCAATCATTCAATACCCTTTAAAAAACGAATATAAAAAATAATTTGACACTTGAGTAGTTTTTGCGTATTTTTATTTCAAAAAACCGCATACAAAACGCAAACTAGGTGCTTCATCGCAGCACCGGCGTCCTGTTGCCCCCAAAACGGATTATGAATAAATTATTGCCGGCCCTTATACTCCTGTTTTTTACCACGCTTGCCCAGGCGCAAACCAGTCATTTTTCGGACATTATTCCGTATCCCGCCGCTGTAACCGCCAGCCCGGGCCAATTTTCGGTAACCCGTAAAACCGTACTCATTTATGATTCGGAAGAAGCAAAGCGTATCGCAGGGCTTTATAATGCCTTCCTGCCCCAGGCCAACGGGTTCCGGTTGTCTGTAAAAAAAGCCGCAAACCAGCATTTATCCGGGTACAGCAATGCCATTATTATAAACAGTGCGGCGGGGTCATCGGAGGGCTATCAAATGACCATCAGCCCCAGCTACATACAACTAAAAGGAACGGGTGCCGGAACTTTTTATGCCGTACAAAGCCTCATCCAGCTATCAACATTTGCCGGCAGCAAGGAAATTCATATACCTGCGGGCACCATCACGGATACCCCTAGGTTCGGATACCGGGGAATGCACCTGGATGTAGCCCTGCATCTATTCCCTTTCGAATTTCTCAAGAAGTTTATAGACCTGATGGCGCAATACAAACTGAACACCTTTCACTGGCATCTGACGGAAGACCAGGGCTGGCGACTGGAAATAAAAAAATACCCCAGGCTCACCGGAGAAGGTGCCTGGCGTGCGCAAACCCTGCTGGGCAGCGCGCAGGATGTTCCCATGGGATACGACAGTATTCCGCACGGCGGTTTTTACAGCAGGCAGCAGGTAAAAGAACTGGTCCGGTACGCAGCAGACCGGTATATTACCATTATCCCGGAAATAGAAATGCCCGGGCATTGCATATCGGCATTGGCTGCCTATCCCGAGCTTGCCTGCGGAGACAACCCGGGCCCTTTCAAAACCATTGAAAGCTGGGGTATTTACGAGGATGTATTTTGTGCCGGCAAGGAATCGACCTTTACCTTCCTGGAAAACGTATTGACCGAAGTGATGGAACTATTCCCGTCAAAATACATTCATATCGGCGGGGATGAAGTACCCAAAACCCGTTGGAAAACCTGCAAATACTGTCAAAAACGCATTCAGGATAACCACCTCAAAGACGAGCATGAGCTGCAAAGCTATTTTATACAGCGTATTGAAAAATTTGTAAACAGCAAGGGCCGGTCCATTATCGGCTGGGATGAGATCCTGGAAGGCGGACTCGCTCCCAACGCCATCGTGATGAGCTGGCGGGGCGAAAAAGGCGGAATTGCTGCCGCACAGCAAAACCACCAGGTGATCATGGCGCCCAATGACTATATTTATTTTGATCATTACCAGGCAAAACCAGCGCAGGAACCCCTTTGCTTCCCCGGCTTTAATCCGCTGAATAAAGTATACGATTATAATCCTGCCCCGGATGCGTTAACCGCCGCACAAAAAAAATACATCATGGGTGCGGAAGCCTGTGTATGGACGGAGTATATGGCAACGCCCGCAAAAGTAGAGTACATGATCCTGCCCCGGATGCTGGCCTTTGCGGAAGGCTGCTGGACCCCGGTGGCCCAAAAGCAATACAAATCCTTCCTGGAAGACCGGCTGCCCCTGCATTTATGGGCGATTGACCGGAGAAACGACACGCATTTTTTTGTTCCGATGGCCATTGGTGCAGAAGACGACCGGGTGTTTCAGGGAAAAAGCTTCACAGTAAGCTTAAAGCCGGCCGTAAAAGACGCCCGTATCTTTTATACGCTGGATAATACGGACCCCAGGGAAACCGATTACCGCTATACCCAACCCATTGTGATAAAAGTTCCGGATGGGGAAAAAAGAATCTTAAAAACGATCGTCATTACCGCATCCGGCAAACGCAGTGCCATCAGTAAAACCACTTATATCAATACGCGCCCGTCTCCGCTTCTGCCGCGGCAACCGTTACCGGAATAAAAAACCACAAAAAAGCATTCAAAATGGACAATTTGCGTATATTCGCAATAAATTAACGCACAAAAACCGCACACCTCACCGATAAAACGATTTTCATGCAGAATAGAATAACAGAACAGCCATCCAACCACAGACACCTTGAAAAAAAGACAATTGAAGAATTAACCGGGCTTATCAATGCAGAGGATAAGCGTGTAGCCCCGGCTGTTGAAAAAGTGCTGCCCCGCATCAACGCGCTTATCGAAGTGATCGTAGAAAAAATAACGAATGGCGGAAGATTGTTTTATGTAGGTGCCGGCAGCAGTGGCCGTTTATCTGTGTTAGATGTAATTGAGCTTCCGACCACCTATGGTGTTTCACCCGATTTGTTCCAGGTGATCCTGGCCGGCGGTGTAGACCGGCTGGTGGAAGCCCGCGAAGAAATGGAAGACGATAAAGAGGAAGCCTGGGAAAAGCTGGAAGCAAAAGGCATTAATCAAAAAGACATCGTGGTAGGTATTTCCGCAAGCGGTACCACTCCTTTTGTGCTGGCAGCACTCGCCCGGTGCAGAAAAGAGCATATTGATACAGGTTGCATCGTAAGTAATCCGGACAGTCCGATTGCCGCACAGGCCGTTTACCCGGTAGAGGTAATTACCGGACCGGAATTTATAACCGGCAGCACCCGTATGAAATGTGCTACGGCCCACAAGATGATCTTTGACATGATCAGCACCACCACGATGGTGCGCCTGGGCCGGATCATCGACAATCAGATGGTAAATGTAAAACTCATCAATCATAAAATTACCGACAGGGCTACAAAAATGCTGATGCGACTGGGAAATATCAACGACTATGATACAGCAAAAGAGCTCCTGTTCCAGAGCGGCAGTGTACAGAACGCGCTCAGATCACTAAATCCTGATAATTATCCTGCATAAATCCATTTATTCGCAGGAGGCGGCTCCGCCGGTGCAGCGATGATAGAACGGCTCCATTTTTAACAAAATCAAAAAAGCAACAGACAACTACAACATATGCCCAGTCAAACGTTAACGGTGGCTCCGGTTCAACAACAATCGATCAAAAGGTCGCTGGTCATTATCGGCCTTTTATTTTCGGTGTTCGGTTTTGTAACCTGGCTGAGCTCGGTATTGATTCCTTACCTGAAATTGGCCTGTGAGCTGAACAATGCACAGGCCTACCTGGTGGCATTTGCGCTGTATATTTCTTATTTTGTAATGGCGCTTCCGGGAGCATGGATCTTAAAGAAAACCGGTTTTAAGAAGGGCATCTCACTGGGGCTGATCATTATGGCCGTTGGTTCATTGATTTTTGTTCCTGCAGCCATGTCCCGTACGTATTCCGTTTTCTTAACCGGGTTATTTGTACAGGGTGCCGGGCTTTCTATTTTACAAACGGCCTCCAACCCGTATGTAACCATTTTAGGCCCCCGTAAAACGGCCGCCAAACGGATCAGTATTATGGGCATCTGCAACGGGGTGGCCGGCATTATTGCCCCCATCATTCTGGGTTCGGTTATTTTAAATGATACCGATGCCATCAGCGAAAATATTGCGCAACTGGATGCCGTAACAAAACTGGCAGAGCTCAACGCATTGGCACACCGGGTGATCCTTCCGTATATCATTATGGCTGTTGTACTTTTAATACTGGCGCTCCTGGTGCACTACTCCGGCCTTCCGGAAGTTGAGGAAGAACAGGAAGAAGCAGACACTACAGCGGCCGCCAACAATAAAAAATCCATTTTCCAGTTTCCGCATCTTTTAATCGGCGCCTTTACCCTGTTTCTTTATGTGGGCGTGGAAGTTATTTCGGGTAATACCATCATCGACTACGGATCTTACCAGGGCATTCCCATGGTAACCGCAAAGTTTTTCACCAGTATGACTTTAACAGCCATGCTCATCGGGTACTTAATTGGTATCATCAGCATGCCCAAATACCTGTCGCAGGAAAAAGCATTGCAATACTCCGCACTGGCAGGTATCGTTTTCCTGTTATGCGCTTTATTTACAACCGGCTACCTGTCTGTACTGTTCATTGCCCTGCTGGGGCTGGCCAATGCCCTTATGTGGCCGGCCATATGGCCGCTGGCTATTTCAAACCTGGGCCGTTTTACCAAGATCGGTTCTTCGCTGCTGATCATGAGCATCTGCGGCGGCGCTTTGTTGCCATTGGTATACGGACATTTTGCAGACATCTCCAATCCTCAAAAAGCCTACTGGGTTGTAGCACCCTGTTATTTAATGATCCTTTACTACTCCCTCCGGGGTTACAAAATACGCACACAATAATTGAAAACAACTTGCCATGAATAAAAAACAATACTCCCGCAGAAAATTTATTTCGGTATTATCTGCCAGCTCGGCGGCACTTACCATACCGGCCGTGGTATCAGCCACACCACATCTTAAAGCCAGTACAGCAACGCTGGCGGTAAGCGGCGGTGCACCGGTAAGAACGCAACCCTGGCCGAGCTGGCCCAACATGATCGTTGACGACAATATGATCGCCAATATCACCGCCACCACAAAAAGCGGCGCCTGGAGCCGGATCAGCAACCCGGTGAATGGTACGGTGGCAACCTTTGAAAAAAAATATGCCGAGCTTACCGGCGCCAAATATTGCGTGGGTACCGGTTCCGGCACGCAGGCCCTGGGGGTTTGTGTAGATGCGCTGAATATTCAGCCCGGCGATGAGATCATTACCTCCTCCTATACCGATTTCGGTACCATCTCCGCCATACTGGCCGCAAGAGCGCTTCCCATATTTGCCGATCTGGATTACCGGAGCTACCAGATCGATCCGGCAGCCGTTGCGCAAAAGATCACGCCAAACACCAAAGCGATCATGCCGGTACATATCATGGGCTCCGCCTGTAATATGGACGCGATCATGGCTGTAGCCAACAAACACAATATCCCGGTAATTGAAGATGCCTGCCAGGCAAACTTTGCCAAGTACAAGGGTCGCCAGTTAGGAACCATCGGCCAGCTGGGATGTTTCAGCTTCCAGGGCAGTAAACAAATCGCTGCCGGTGAAGGCGGTGCGGTTATCGGTAATGATGATGTGTTGATGGATAAGGTATATACCATACAAAATCATGGTACCAATAAAAAGGGACAAAATACCACCATTGGCCAAAAGATGCGGATGAATGAATTTGAAGGCAGCATCATCCTCTCTCAACTCGATAAAGCCGTTGAGCGCTTTGAAAAACGCAACGAGAACGCCAACTACCTGAGCAGTAAAATAAAAAACATTCCCGGCCTCACGCCGCAGTTCCAATATGAAGGTTCCAACAGCTCCGGCTATTATTTATACGCATTCACCTACGACAAAAAGTTTTTCAACAATGTGGACCGGCAGGTATTTCTTAAGGCGCTGAATGCCGAGGGTATACCTGCAGGCGGTTATATCAAAGGCATGCAGCACGATTTGTGGACCACCAATATTTTAGAGCTGGGCAATTACAAAAAGAATTATACAAAACAACAGATCAAACTTTTTAAAGACAGCCTGGTACTGCCTTCCTGCGACCGGGTAACGGAGAGCGTGGTAGTGATCAGCGCCGGAGCTATTTTACTGGGTACCAAAGCAGACATGGATGACATCATTAATGCATTGGAAAAGATCTACAAAAACAGAAACAGCCTTTCCTGATCCGTTCCATCATCGTAATTATTTATGGCAAAAGAAAAATCAACCCGAAGAGATTTTATAAAACGGTCGTCTGTCTTAAGCGCCGGTCTTTTTACGGTGGCCGCTGTAAAAGGAAACCTGTGGCAACCGGCCTTCAAATCCCAGGCTGATGAAAGGATTATCGACATACACCAGCATACCGATTATGCAGACCGGAGTAATGATGCGTTATTAGCCCATCAAAAAACAATGGGTGTTACCCACACTGTTCTCCTTCCCTCCGGCCACCCGGTAAGCATGGGCTCCACGCACTACGGCGTTTCAAATGGTCTGCAGGCAAAAGCAACGCCTAATGAGGCCTGCTACCAGGTGGCGCAGCAGCACAAGGGCCACTATTTTTTTGGCGCCAATGAGGTACCCGATGTACCGGGCGCTGTAAAAGAAATTGAAAAATATTTAAAGCTGGGCGCCTGTGTCATCGGTGAGCTGAAGTTTAATATCGACTGCGATTCAAAAGAAATGCAGGCCATTTACAAACTGGCGCAGGACTATGATGTGCCCGTTCTGATCCATTTCCAGTATAAAATGTATAACTGGGGATTTGAGCGTTTACATAACATGCTTCGCAAGTATAAGAAGGTAAACTTCATCGGGCACGCACAAACCTGGTGGGCCAATATTGATAAAAACCACAGCAACCAGAATATACTCTATCCCACCGGAAAAGTTACCCCGGGGGGCATGACGGATATGCTGCTTACCCGATACGATAATGTTTATGGCGACCTCTCCGCCGGCTCGGGCCTGGCCGCCATGACGCGTGATGAGGCCTTTACAAGATCGTTCTTAAAACGCCACCAGGATAAACTGATTTATGGCAGCGATTGCTCGGACGCTGTGGGAACCGGCAAACCCTGCACCGGGTGGCAGGCCATAGAGGCCATCAAAAAACTTGCCCCGGATAAGCAAGCCGAGCGAAAAATGTTTTTTGACAATGCCAACCGGCTATTCAAATTAAAATTATAAATGGCGCTGACCGGAATGGCCATATGGCTTTACAGGGACCAGCACAACATATTTGCCGCAGCAGCACCTCAACAAACAACCGTGTTGCTGCGGCCTAAAAGTTTTTTATACAATGACGCAACATCTGTTCAACAACAAAGGCATGAAGGCTGCACGCCCCCTGCTCCTGATTACTAAAAAAGCGCACGCAGCACTTGTATTGGCAGGTATACTGCTATCTGCAACGACCCTTTTCGGCCAGCAGAAGGCCGGCAACGCGGTAACGATAGCCGCAGGAGTAGCCAGTGCCGATATTACGCCGCAGACGCCCATCCGCATGGCCGGCTACGCCGCGCGGCTCAGCACCGATGCCGATAGCGTACTGCAACCGATCGCCGCAAAGGCACTTGCCCTGGGCAGCGATGCACAACACCCTACCCTGCTGATTACTGTAGACCTGGTAGGCATTCCCTGGCGCATTACGAAAAATGTAACCGATTTTCTTACAAAAGAAAAGGGTATCAATCCTGCACAGGTTGCCATTTTTGCCTCCCATACGCACGGCGGACCCGAAGTAGGCAACCTGATCAATATCCTGCAATACCGGAACGGCGGATTCAGCGATTCACTTTTAGCCTTAAAACAACTCATCGAGATTACACAGTACACAGAACAACTTACACAAAAACTGAAAGACCTGGCAGTAGCCGCATTAAACAACCGCAAACCTGCTCTTGTATCCTGGGGACAGGGACAGGCGCAGTTTGCAAACAACCGCCGCACAAAAGGCGGACCTGTAGATCTGGCGCTGCCCATTCTGAAAATAACGGATCCCAACGGAGCGTTGAAAGCAGTGTTCCTGAACTATGCCTGTCATGGCACCACCCTTGGCGGTGAAGAGCATAAAATTCATGGCGACTGGATCGCTGAGGCACACCGGGTTATTGAAGCCAGGCATCCCGGGGCTACGGCACTCGTTGCACTGGGCTGCGCCGGGGATGCCAACCCCGAGCCACGCGGCGCCCTTGAAAATGTGCAGCGCCACGGTAAAGAAATTGCAGACAATGTAGACAAACTATTAACAGCGCAACTGCAGCCGCTGCATTCTGCACCTTCGGGTACGATGCAATGGATCAGGCTGCCTTTTTCAAAAGTGCCTACGGCGGCCGAGCTCGTTGAATGGACAAAAGATGCTTCCATAAAAGGATACTATGCGCGGCTCGCACTTGAACGGCTGGAAAGAGGCGAAACGATCCCCGCTGTGGTGGATTATCCCTTCCAGGTATGGAACTTCGACAATAAGATGGCCATGGTGAACCTGGCCGGCGAAGTGGTGGTGGATTATTCTCTGCGGCTTAAAGATCTTTATGGTGCGGAGCGGCTTTGGGTGAACGCCTATGCCAATGACGTTCCTTCCTATATTGCCTCGCGCCGCGTTATCGGCGAAGGCGGATATGAAGCAGAAGGCAGCATGTACTGGTATAATAAGCCATCGCCGTTTGTGCCCGAAGTAGAAGATATGATCGTAAATGCCGTTGGCGAATCGATCCCCGCCGCATTTAAGGACAAACGACCCGCTATCAATCACCTTGAGGCGGTTCAAAAAGAGGCAGATGGTTCTTATCACCTGTCTTCATGGATGGCCGGTGCCGAAGGCAGCCGCATTAAATATATGCCGGAGTGGAAAGCATTCGGATGGTTTGATGCAAAAGATAAGGCCACCTGGAATGCAGACATTGCAAAAGCCGGAAAATATGATGTCTATCTGGAATGGTCGGTTTCGGATACCATGGCAGGAAAAACATTTGAGCTGATCGCCGGCAATAAACGGATAAAAGGCAAGGTGGATAAAACAGGATCCTGGTTTACCTACCGTACCAAAAAGATCGGATACCTGCAATTACCAAAGGGAACCGCCAACATTGTATTACAATCAGGCGCAGCCAGCGAAAAGGGGTCCATGTTTGATGTAAGGGCACTCAGACTGGTACCCGTAAAATAACGGCGCTTATGGCATGAAGGAAATAGCGTACCATATACTACGTATCATCGTTACCAGCAACCCGGTTCTTTTGCACAAAGGACCGGGTTAGGCGTTTGAATAACCACATGCGGCCGGCGAACAATTTGCCCGCGTCCGGTGAGGAAAGAAGGGAACCGGAGAAAAGATACGCCGAACCGGTGCAGGTTCACATGAAGAAAAATGCAAAAATGAATAAATTAATAACTTCCCTTGCTGCGTTCATGCTTTCATTTGCTTTTGCGATGCCGGCTTTATCGCAGCAGGAAACCATCTTTTCAAAAAAGGGAAAAATTCATGATGAGGTCATAGATGCATGGGAAAGCCAGTTCCGCAGCTATTATAATACTGAAATTCAAAAAAGACTGTTTGGTGAAGGCGACGTTTATGTTTTATACGATGTACAGATTGGAGGACTGCAGGCTTTTGTAGAAATGACGCGAAGGTGTAAGGATGTCCGGCAGATTGCAGAAATCGCAGACCTTTTAACACCCGCCTTCTCCGCATTAAAGCCGATACCCGGAAGTAACAATAGCAGTGGCTGGATCTGTTCGGGGGGAAACATCTGTACCGCCTACGGTTTTATCGGCAAAGAGGTGCCCCTTTGCAGTGTGCAGTTCCTGGGTCTGTTAGGAGCACTTGCCACCAGCATATCCGAAAATATTCCTGCCCATCAGCAAACAACGGAACTGAAAACCTTTGTAAAATCCGCTTTCAATACGATGGCCATCCAACTGGATCGCTGGCTCACACCGGGCTATTTTTCCTCCGTTCATAAAAGACTTCCGGTAACCGTAACAGATGTAAAAGACAAAAAATCGGGTTACTTTTTTACCGACGTGGATCTTTGGTATCTGACCGTACTTGCCGACCTGTCTGAACTGCACCAATCCGGAGTTCAGCCTGCAACGGCAGAAGGAGCAGCGGCTTTTGAATCATTGCAAAATAAAAAAGATAATATACATTCAATATTCGACCTGTTCTTAGCCCGGAGTTTCCGCTTTAAATCGCGCAATGGTACCAGAGCTGAAATAGACAGAGGGTTTTGGAAATATCATTTTGATAACCGGTATGCCGGCTATACAGACACGCTTCCTCCGGTCAGCTGGGCACCCGATCACCAAGGAGGATCGCAAATGAAAACAGCCGTTCCCTGGGATAGTTCCTACCTTGCCCCGGATGCAGGATGGGATATTAGTCATTCCAGGAGACTGGTTCCTGCACTCGAAACATTCGTCAGAAACCAGGAACATATAAAAAAGGTCTGGGGCTACAGCAATCCTGCTTTTGACCCGGTAGCAATCCGTAAGGCTTATGCCAACCAGATTGTTGAAAAACTCTGGAATGGCAATCTCCGCTTCCCGTTGTTTTCAAATTTGTGGAGCGGGGATAATGGCTGGTACCGCGTGGCTTATGCAAATCAGACAGGAAGGCAATTTGCGGGCTATCCTCCTTATGGGTTAACTTCATCTATACCCGATGGAGGTTACGTCGTTTGGGGGGCATTTGATCCGACCCTGAATACCATTTTCAGAAATATTTTCACATTGACGAATACAGGCGGGGCAGCGGAAAAATCATTCATGACACAGTATTATCCGGGCCTCTCCTACCGCACTGCAAAAAGATCTATTAGCCGGTTTTCTTTCTTATCAGATATGGTGGGGCTTCCTTTGTTAACCACAGGTAAACGGTAAGGTCAGAATAGATCATAGGTATCGGAATCAAAAGACATATATATATTCATCATTAACAGAAGCTGAAAATGAATCGCAGAAAATTTGTAACCCATACAGTCACCTCCGGCGCAGGGCTTATGCTGAGCGGTATCCTGGCGGGCGCTGCACATAAGCAGGAACCGGATATCTACACCGGCAACCAGAAACAGCCGTTCATGCAGGAAGTATTGAAATACCGGAAGATCGACGCGCATGCGCATGCCGATGAAAACCAGTACAAGCCTGAAGTAAACCTGGACTTTGCAGACCGGTTGGGTATTGAAAAGCTGATGATCTCAAACTTTATAAGGCCCTTTAGTGAAGGCCGGCCCGATGATTTCAGAACCAGGAACAGCTTTACCATCAAATGTATGAAAGACCATCCCGGGAGATTTATCGGAACCGTAGCACTCAACCCGGCATTCCGGAAAGAATCACTCGAAGAGATCGACCGCTGCAGGGACGCCGGCATGACGGGCCTTGGAGAACTTTATAACCAGGTAAAAATAGACGACCCGCTTTATTACCCCATTATCGAAAAATGCATTGACCTTAACTGGAATATCATGATGCATTCGCCGGTGGGGCATTCGCGTGTAAAGCTCTACCAGAGCGAACCAAAGAATATTTCCCTGCCGGAAGATTTTGTAAGCATTGCAAAAAGATACCCGGAAGCCCTGTTCCAGTTTGCCCATATCGGGGGCGGTATCGACTGGGAATATGCCTGCAAAGTGCTGAAAGATGTACCCAATGTATTTATCGAAGTATCCGGAAGCAACAATGCCGCCGGCATGATCGATTTCGCCATGAAATATGTTGGAGAGGACCGGCTGGTATTTGGATGCGACTATAGTTTTTACCAGGGTGTGGGCCAGGTGTTCTCCGCCAACCTTACAGACGCACAACGAAAAAAGATCTTCTTTGAAAATATTGCAAAACGGTTAAAAAAAGCAGGTATCCATGTTAATTGACAGCAATGCATATATTGGCCACTGGCCTTTCCTCAGGTTGGCACACAACACACCGGAAACGCTTTTGGGCAGGATGAAGGAATTTGGCACCGACGCATCGGTGATCAGCAATCTGAACGGCATTTTCTACAAAAACACACAGCACGCCAACGACGAGCTGTGGGAGGCCATCCGCAGCAAAAGAATCTATACAGACCGGCTAATTCCCTTCGCCGTTATCAATCCCGTGTACGGCGGCTGGCGCGATGATCTGGAACAGTGCACCACCCGCATGGGAATGAAAGGTGTACGACTTTATCCCCAGTACCATGGTTATGAAATAGCCACCCCATCCTGCGTGGAACTGGTAAAAAGATGCCGGGATAAAGGCTTGCCCGTTGCCTTCTGCCTGAGAATGGTCGACAGCCGCACCAGCTCCTGGATGGACCTGGATAAAGAGTGGACCTTAAAAGACATCGTGCCCATTGTAAAAGCGGTACCGGATGCAAAGTACCTTGTAGTGAATGTAGCCAACAGCATGGCCCTGAATACGGAAGACATGGATCTTTTCAGGAAGGCAGACCTGTTATTTGATTCGTCCGGCAGAAATATCACCAACTGGGCAGATCTGTTTAAATCATTTGGAACCGGCAAATTCTGTTTTGGTACCCACGCTCCCATCCTGGACTATTTTTCCGGCTTGCTGCGTATTGAATCGTTGCGGCCAACGGAAGCAGACGAAAAAACAAAAGCACAATTACGATCAGGAAATATAAAAAAGATGATGGGGTTATAAAGGGAGCTCCCCTACCGGCGGAGCAGCCTGTTATAGCCACGAAACAAACAAAGCGATCCAACGCATTAATTAGTCATCCTAATAACTCACGAACATGAACCGAAGAAATTTTGTTACCCGGGGCGCGGCCGGCATGGCAGGTATACTGATGAGCAGTCCGTTAACCGGCCGATCGGCCCCGCTGCCGGCGAAAGCAACCACACTTCCCGGGCCTCCTTCATTCGACCTGATGAAGGAAGTGATGAAGTACCGGAAAATAGACGTACATGCGCATATATACTGGACAGACGACAGCCCCGAAACACAACTCGATTACGGAAGGCGGTTGGGGATCGAAAAGCAGGTCATTTCACGCTACCTCGATGTAATGCCCGGCACGCCGGAACAATTCCGGAAGTTCAATGACCTTACCATCAAAGCCATAAAAAAATACCCCGATCAGCTGTTGGGCGGTTTTGTGCTAAACCCGGTTTATCAGAAAGAATCGCTGGAAGAGATCAAACGATGTACGGATGCCGGGATGATTGGCCCCGGGGAACTGTATTACCAGGTAAAGATCAATGATCCGAAGTATTTCCCCATTATTGAAAAACTGATCGACCTGAAAATGATCATCCACTCACATGCCGAATGCCAGCTGGGCGTAGGCGGATACCGGATGAAATACAACGGGTATAAGCAACCCAACACCTCTATTCCCGAAGACTTTGTAGATATCGCCCGGCGTTACCCCGAAGGCATTTTTCAATACGCGCATATCGGCATGGGGGGCGACTGGGAATATGAATGCAAGCTGTTCCGGGAGTATCCCAACATCTACGTAGATACTTCCGGCAGTAATAATGCCGAAAACATGATCGATTTTGCCGTGGAACATCTGGGCGAAGACCGCTTATTTTTTGCTTCCGATAATTCTTACTACCAGGGAGTGGGCAGGATCCTGTCTGCAAACTTAACCGACCGGCAAAAGCAAAAAATATTTTTTGACAATTATAATAATCTTTTAAAAAAAGGAGGTAGAGGTGTTGATTGATATTAATGCATACGTAGGACACTGGCCCTTTATGCAGCTGAAGTACAACAACTGCGCGGCACTTGTAGAACGAATGAATAAGTACGGGGTGGAAACATCCGTAATCAGTAACCTGAATGGTATTTTCTATAAAAATACCCAATCTGCCAACCGGGAATTATACGATGAGCTAAAAGCGCTGGGAACGCACCGGAAACGCTTCATCCCCTTCGCCGTTATCAATCCAACCTATGCCGGATGGCAGTACGACCTGGAAGAATGTGTAAAAAAATTCGGGATGAAGGGCGTACGGGTATATCCCAAATATCATGATTATGAAATTACCGATCCCGCGCTGGTTGAACTGGTGAAAAGAACCCGGGATATGAACCTGCCGGTAGCCTTTAACTATAAAATGGTCGATAGCCGCCAGCGTTCCTGGATGGACATCGACTATGTGGCTTATACGCCGAAGCCGGAGTGGACCTTAAAAAATATCTTCCCGATCATAAAGGCGGTGCCGGATGCAAAATATATGATCCTGAATGTAACCAATAGCATGCAGCTTGATGCAGCAGATGCCGCTTTATTTAAAAAAGCACAGGTATTGATGGATACTTCCGGAAGAACGATCAATGATCTGGACAGTCTTTTAAAAACACAGGGCACAGAACGGTTTGCCTTTGGAACCCACGCCCCTATCCTTGATTACCTTACCGGAATGTTGCGGATAGAGTCTTTAAGACCAGCGGAAGCAGATGCAAGGGTAAAAGAGCTGCTGCGATCCGGAAATGCAAAGCAGTTTTTAGGGTTGTAAGGGAAAATACTTCCGGCCGCGGCCGGGCCAATGAACAGGCCCCGGTGCCGGAAACCCGCGTCCGGGGAAATATTGTGTTGTACTTCATTGATGAAATAAAAAAACAATAATGGTGAAAAAACTATTCCTGCTAAAATTGACATTGCTGGTGTTACTACTCCCTTCCCTGGCACAGCACACCCATACCACCCGCATTTTTGGCGGACAGTATTCAGCAGCACGCATCAATAATCTCAGGGCCAATTGTCAAAAATATGACTGGGCAAGGCAACAATTAACCGATGCGGTAACAAAAGCAAAACCCTGGCTGTCTAAAACCGACGAAGCACTGTGGGCGATGGTTCCGGGCCAGGATCTGCCAAGAACCATTGATGTAGCCTACGATAAATTTGCTACCGGTCCTAAATTTGTAGGGTGCGTTGTTTGCGGTGATAAGATTTTCCAATATGGCAATTACCCCTACAACCCCGATTTCGAAAATAAACCGTGGAAACTGACCTGCCCGTCATGCGGATCTGTTTTTCCAACCAACGATTTCGGAAAATATTATCAAAGCGCCCTCGATGAGCATGGAGTATTTAACCCGGCCAAAGGAGACACCAGTTTATTATTTAACACCGACCACCCGGACCCGAAAGACCCCTTGCATAAATTTGGCGTTGATGACGGCTTCGGCTATGTTCATAATGGCCGTGCGTATAAATATATCGGGTACTACAGCTGGAAATACTGGCGCTACATCCAGGGAGGATTAACCACGCTGGCCAATGCCTTTCTTTATACAGGCGATCAGCGCTATGCACATAAAGCAGCTATTTTGTTAGACCGGATCGCAGATGTATATCCCTCAATGGACTGGAAACCCTATGCCAACCGGGGCTGGTATCATTCCGACGGCTCAACCGGGCGGGGAAAAATAGAAGGATCCATATGGGAAACCGGCATCGTGCAGGGAATGGCCGATGCCTACGACAAAATTTTAAGCGGCACTCAAAATGACCCGGCATTGTATGCATTTCTAAAACAGCAGGGCCGGCAATACCGGTTGCCAAATCCCAAAGGCACGCGGGATCTGTTTGTGGCCAATGTAGACGAAGGCATTTTAAAAACCACGTTCCAGGCAGTACTCGATCAGCGGATCCGCGGAAACCAGGGAATGTACCAGCATACGGTGGCCTTATGTGCCCTTGCCCTGAATACGGAGCCATTCACCACAAAATGGCTGGACTGGTTATTTGCACCGGACGGAGGCGCCATTCCTGAATTAATGATCAACCGCTTCGACAGGGACGGCACCTCCGATGAAGGAGCGCCCGGATATGCAGTGATCTGGGGCGGGCATATTTCGCCGCTGGCCGAGCTGCTGCTTTCGTATCCCTCATACACCAATCACAATATCCTCCGGGATTTTCCGCAATTCAAAAACGTATATACCGTAGCCTATCGTATGGCCGTCCTGGGCAAAGCCATTCCGAACATCGGTGATGCCGGATCAACAGGGCTTGTGGGCATTCCGAATGCCGACCCCAAATTTATGGCCGAGGGATACCTGTTTACCCGGGATCCGGCTATTGCCGTTGCCGCCTATCGGGCCAACGGTTATTCCGCAAAAGGACTGGGCCTGGATATTTTTTCCAGCAACCCGGAATCTGTTAACCAGGAGATCAAAAAATTAGGTGAAGCAGCCGGTCCCCGTCCCATTGGCGGTTACCTGATGAGCGGGTTCGGACTGGCGATACTGGAATCGGGCAAGGGAAGATCGGGCATCGCATTAGCCAGCAACTATGGGCGTACGATACACCATGCCCATAGCGACATGCTGAATTTTGATCTGTTTGCATTTGGACATTGGCTAACACCCGACCTGGGTTACCCGGAGTTTGCCACCAATATACCCAATGTGACCGAGTGGACCCGAAGTACTGTCTCCCACAACCTGGTCTTTGCAAACAAACGGCCGCAGCGTGCTGCCTGGAGCGGACATACCCGCCTGTTTAAACAGTTAAACGGTTTGGGCATTGTTGAACTGGACGGCAAACCGGCCTATCCCGATCTGAACGAATACAGCCGTACCCTGCTCCTGGTGGGTGGCAGCGGTAACAATGCCGCAGACAGCAATGCCTATGTGGTAGATATCTTCAGGGTAAAAGGCGGCCATGACCATGTTTTCAGCCTGCATGGTCCTCCCGGTACCGTTCGTACAAACGGGCTGCAGCTACAGGCACAGGAAAAAGGCACCTACGCCGGCACCGATATTCCCAAAGGCACAAAAGCCGCCGGTTTTCCACACGGATATTCGTTCCTGTACAATGTAGAAAAAGATACAAGCCCACCGGCCAGCTTTACCATCGACTGGAACGTACAGCCGGGATACCGGGGACTGGCAGAAAAAGAAAATATTCACATCCGGATGCATGCAACAACACCCGTAGATGATGTATCACTGGCCGATGGCGATCCTCCGCAAAACAAACCGGGTAACCCCAGGTCTCTCCGCTATTTGCTGATGCACCGGGCAGGTACCGACCTCGCCAGCAATTTTGTTTCGGTGCTCGAGCCTTACCGCAACCAACCCTTTATCAAATCGGTGCAGCGGCTGGATAACGGTAATGAGGAAACCATCAGCATCCGCGTGGAAAAAATGAACGGATCCATCGACTACCTGGTATACAACCCCGCATCAAAAAACAAGGTGCAGCTGGCCAACGGCATTACCATGAACGGCACCATCGGTTATATAGCAGAAAAGAACGGGCGCGCCACAAAAGCCGTTCTGGTAAACGGTACATCGCTCCGGTACCAACAGGCAAACCTTAAATCCCCTGGTCCCATCGAGGGCAGGGTTACAAAGATGTACAAGGGGCTCGGCGGCGATACATGGATATTAGTAGCGTCTGCATCACCCATTGATAAAAGCGTGATTGGTGAACAAATTGTTATTGAAACCGCAGGAGAACGGGATGCCAGTTACCAGATCCGCAGCATTAAAAAAGAAGGAACGTCCACCCGGATATTTTGTGGCCCGGGCACTTTTGTAAGCAAAATGAAAAGCGGAGGCACAGCAAAAAACAGTACCACACAGGATCAGGCGGCAAATTATAGCTATGATTTTGAAGAAGGTGCCGCTTTTAAGATTGCCACCCATGCTTCGTGGAATACCCGCAACTGATATCCGCCTGTTGGCATGCATCGCTGCCGCGCGGTTCCGGCAGCACCAGAACGGGTGCGTTACCGGCCGGAAAAGCATATTGAAAAATTCCCATCCGGAATATGCTCCGGACAGGAATTTCAGCGCCTGCCGGGTAACATATAAAACATACTGAAATATATCAGAGCACCGGCAGCAACGGAATCGTCTTATATTGAAAATATATGCATGGTAATACCCGTTTATTATATCAAAATAAACCCAAGTTCTTTTGGAAACTGGGCCATCAAATCTTATCTTGTATACGTAATTCCACAACGATGTTTTTACTGATTTTTAATATTCTTTTCTGCATTGCCTTTATCGGTTTTGCCTGGGTAAACCTGAACGACAATGACGCTTGGCTATGGGTAAGTATTTACGGCATCCCCGCAGTACTTTGCGGGCTGGCGGTGTTCAATCAATATTTTCCCCCGGTGTACCTGGCCATCGCCCTGTTTTGTTTTTGCTATGCCATCCGCATCTTCTTTGCAAAAGACGGTGTAAAAGACTGGATTCAAAAATACAATGCGCCAAGCTTGGTAGAGTCTATGAAAGCGAATAAACCCTATATCGAAAAGGCAAGAGAATTCTTTGGTTTGCTGATTGTGGTGGCCGTAGTACTCGTTAATTATTTTGTAACCCGTTAACCCGATCGTAATGTTTGCGTTTAATATTGCTTTATTGCGAACGATGCTGTCTGAGTTCTTGCAAAAAAACAGCGATGCCGCAAGTTTCAGCTGGCTACTTACGGAAAGCGTGAACCCACAGCATATAAACAGGAATTTTTCCCTGGCCGGCAGAAAGTTCAGCAAGTTAAAGCCGGACGGTGCTCCCGAGCAATTCATTTATATAGCCGGCAATTTTCCCCAAACCAACTGGGCAAACTGGACGGTATTGGATATGGCCCGCCTGTATCAGTTATTACAACTGGAAGCTACCGGAAAGCAGGCATATACCCACTTGATAGAGGAACTGTTTCTTCAGGCAGACCTGGGCGAACTTACGGTACTGTATAAATCCCTGCCCTTTTTTGCGTATCCGGAAGAATGGTCGGCGCGTTGTGCCGAAGGTATCCGGAGCAATATGGGCACCGTATTGGAGGCCATCATGCAGGAAAACAATTATCCCGCAGCATACCTGCCGGAACCGGCGTGGAACCAGATGGTGCTAAAGGCCGTTTTTACCGGAAAAAACCTGGCATTCATATACGGACTTCAAAAAAGAAAAAATACTGCACTGGCCGTTTCATTATTAGATTACGCCGAAGAACGGCTGGCTGCAGGAAGGGATATCGATAGCGGGATATGGGAGCTGACCGCGCCCCTTTTTCCCCGGGAAACAGAAACCTTAAAATCAAAATTCTTACAACAAACAAACGAATATGTGTTGCGGAAATAACGACATTGAAAAACGGGCGGAACTGCCAGACGCCGTGGATATGGAACTGATAAAAGACATGTGCTTTTTTGATCCGCATGTGCACATGACCTCCCGCACAACAGACGACTACCAGGCGATGGCAGACAACGGGATCGTGGCGTTGATTGAGCCTTCTTTCTGGCTGGGACAGCCACGCACCCATGTAGGCACCTTTAACGATTATTACAGTTCGCTGCTCGGTTGGGAACGCTTTCGATCCAGTCAGTTTGGTATTAAACATTACTGCACCATCGGGCTCAATTCCCGGGAGGCCAATAATGAGGCGCTGGCTGAAGCAGTGATGGCATTGCTGCCCACCTTTATTTACAAAGAGGGCGTTGTGGGCATCGGCGAAATCGGGTTTGACGACCAGACGGCACTGGAGGAAAAATACTACCGCCTCCAACTGGAGCTGGCCCGGGAAGCCGTATTACCCGTGCAGGTACATACGCCGCATCGCGATAAAAAGAAAGGTACCCAACGGAGTATGGATATTGCGCTCGAACATAAGCTGGATCCATCCATGGTGATCATCGACCACAATAATGAAGAAACTGTGGAAGAAGTACTCAACCGCGGCTTTTGGGCGGCCTTCACCATTTATCCCTTTACAAAAATGGGAAATGAGCGGATGGTGGAAATCATCCGGCAATATGGCTCTGAACGCATCATGATCAACTCGGCAGCCGACTGGGGGATCAGCGATCCCCTGGCTGTTCCTAAAACGGCCATGCTGATGAAGAAAAGAGGAATCGATGATGCTGCTATAAAAGCGGTCACCTATGATAATGCCATTGCAGCATTTGGCCAAAGCGGACAAATCGATCCCAATGATTTTGCAAATGGCATGGCGATCAACCAGTCGGAGAAATTCGAGAACAACTCGATCTTACGGGGCGGCCAGCAGCCCCGCATCGCCAAAGGATCTATCATCATTCAATAATGCAGTATACGTTGAACCGGCTTTTTTACTATATAACGCTGTGCAGACCGGCCAATGTGATCACCGCCATGGCAGATGTGCTGGCCGGCATCAGCATTGCCTTGTTTTACGGCGGCCTGGCGGAACCGGGCAGTTTTTACCGGCATACGGCACTATTGCTGGCTACAACAGCAGCGCTCTACGCCGGTGGCATCGTATTTAATGATCTCTTTGATGCAGATACTGACCGCATTGAGCGGCCGGAACGCATGATTCCCAGCGGCATTATTTCTAAAAGAGCGGCACGGGTATTTGGAACGGTTTTATTTGCCCTGGCGTTGATCTGCAGCGCCCTGGTGAACAACCTGGCCGTTGTTATTGCCGGCGCTATTGCGTTATCCGCATTGCTGTACGATTATAAAAGCAAGCAGCATTCCGTTGCAGGTCCATTAAACATGGGCATATGCAGGGGGCTCAATTTATTATTAGGCATTGCCTTGATCCCCGGCCTGTTAAAGGAGCATTGGTATTTAGGCATGGTACCCGTCATTTATATATTTGCCGTAACCACCATCAGCCGTGATGAAGTGCATGGCGGGCAAAAGAAAAACCTGGCAATAGCCTTTATCCTGTACCTGCTGGTCTTCTTCATCCTGTGCATGGTAGGCAATAATACAAAGGTATATACCGGTCTCTGGCTGCTGCTGCCGTTTTTCATTGGTATTATGCAACCTTTATATAAAGCATGGCAAAATCCCCAGGCTAAAAATATCATTGGTGCCGTGAAGGCTGGCGTATTAAGCATTATTTTTTTAGATGCCACCTGGGCCGCGCTTCACCATCAGTTCATGATCTGCGGTATCATCCTTTGCCTGTTGCCGCTTTCGGTTCTATTCGGAAAATTTTTTGCAGTTACATAACTTTCAGATATGATTATTGAACAGCGATTCACTATAAACTATCATTACAATGTGTATTTTATTGCGGATGTTTTTAGTACCCGCAATACCACATTCGGCGATATCCTGTCAACCCATTCCAGCAGCGGGTTTTCCCCATCCCTGTTGTTTGTCATCGACAGCAATGTAGGCATCCGGCATCCGCAGCTACAGCCGGCTATAAAAAATTACCTGGATAAACGGGTACCGGGCAAACTGAACACCTATTTTTTAGTGATCCCGGGCGGCGAAAAAGCCAAGGAAAATGACAATGCGTACCAGACCATCCTCCGGGCGATCAATCAATATAATATCGACCGCCACTCGTTTGTCATCGCCATCGGAGGCGGCGCGGTTTGTGACGTTACCGGTTTTGCAGCAACCGTTGCCCACCGGGGCATTAAGCTGATCCGCATCCCTACTACCACGCTGGCTCAAAATGACGCCGCCATCGGTGTAAAAAATGGCATCAATGCATTTGATAAGAAAAACTTTTTAGGAACCTTCGCCCCCCCGGTTGCCGTTATCAATGACGGTACTTTTCTAAAAACACTCTCACAAAGAATCTGGATCTCCGGGATTTCCGAAGCCATAAAAGTGGCCCTGATCAAGGATGCCCGGTTCTTTGAACGGATAGAGCAGCTTGCTCCTGCCATAGCCGAAAGAGATGAAGCGGCGATGCAGGAAACCATTATTGAATGCGCCAGACTGCACCTGCAACACATTGCAAACGGAGATCCCTTTGAAGCAGGTTCGTCAAGGCCACTGGATTTCGGCCACTGGAGTGCGCATAAGTTAGAGCGCATGTCCGACTACAAATTATTGCATGGAGAAGCGGTTGCCATCGGCATGGCCCTGGATTGCACCTATGCCAACCTGATGGGATACCTGGATACGGATGCGCTGGACCGGATACTTGAGCTGTTATTGCATCTGAACCTGCCCATTGCACATCCGCTGCTGGAGCGCACCGAAGCATTACTGCACGGGCTGCATGAATTCTGCGCTCACCTGGGAGGTGTATTAACCATACCCCTGTTAACCAGCATTGGCCATGCCCGTAATGTAACCTTTATCGATGAGCAGGTGATGCAGCAAGCCGCCAAAAGATTAATCACCATTTCTCAATCCACTTCTCTCGTATAGTATCATGATCACCAACTACGGGCATCTTACCTATTGCAGCAATATTCATTCGGGAGAATCCTGGGCAGCGCATTTTGACCAGCTCCGGAAATACGTTCCGGAAATCAAAAAAAAATGCAGCCCCCGCTCCCCGATGGGCATCGGCCTAAGACTGTCGGCCATTGCAGCCCGGGCCCTTTCAAAGAAAAATGAAATCCTGCGGTTTCAAAACTGGCTGAACGAACAAAACGCTTATGTTTTTACCATTAACGGATTTCCTTATGGCGGTTTTCATAAAACCATTGTAAAAGACCAGGTGCATACGCCGGACTGGACCACGGCAAAACGCGTTGTATACACCAGGCAGCTGGCAGATATACTGGCAGCACTGCTGCCGGACAAAATGGAAGGCAGCATTTCCACTTCGCCGTTAAGCTACCGTTACTGGCATAAAAATGAAGCGGCAACAAACAAGGCCGTAGATACCTCCACACGCAACCTGGTTGCGGTGGTTGAGCATTTAGTAAGGCTGCATCAACAATCCGGGAAAATTATTTCCATCGCTATCGAACCCGAGCCCGACGGCATTTTAACAGACACGGCAACGTTTATCCATTGGTATAAAAATGTGTTACTGAAAACGGGTGCAAAGCAGCTCAGTCAAAAACTGGATGTCCCGCTTTCAAAGGCAACAGCGCTTTTAAAAAAGCATGTCCGGCTGTGTTATGATATCTGTCATGCAGCGGTTAACTATGAAGTACATGCGAACCAGATCATACAGCTGCAAAGAGCAGGGATCCGAATCGGTAAAATACAGATCAGCGCCGCCTTAAAAGCAAGCTTCACCAAAAAAAAGGCGCAGAACGATCGGCTCCTGGAAGCCATCAATCAGTTCCTGGAACCAACCTACCTGCACCAGGTGATCAGCCGCAATGATCAGCAGGAGCTTTCGGTATATCCCGACCTGCCGGAAGCGCTGAAAAGCGTTGAAGCAGCACCGGCCAAAGAATGGCGGATCCATTACCATGTACCCATTTTCACCAAAAAGATTCCTCCTTTATCGACAACACAGGATGATATTGTAACGCTTTTAACTATTCATAAACAAACACCCCTCACCCAACACCTGGAAATTGAAACATATACCTGGGAGGTGTTACCCACTCCTTTGAAAAAAGACATTGCAGGTTCCATTACCAGGGAAATGAAATGGGTGATCAAACAACTGAACAAATAGTCATGCAAAAAACGGTTGTCATCAATATTGTAGGATTATCAAAATCGATCCTTCCTTTAATGCCATTTGTGAACCGCTATGCCGCACAGCACCGGCTGCGCATAATTGAGCCCATGCTGCCGGCCGTTACAACAGCGGTACAAACAACCTACCTCACCGGCAAATGGCCTTCCGAAACCGGTATTGTAGGAAACGGCTGGTATGACCGCACCGACAGTGAAGTAAAATTCTGGAAACAATCCAACCACCTGGTACAGTCAAAAAAAATATGGGAGGCGGCAAAAGAAGCCGATCCCTCTTTTACCTGCAGCAATATGTTCTGGTGGTATAATATGTATTCGTCCGTTGATTACAGCGCTACACCGCGCCCCAATTATCTTGCAGACGGAAGGAAGATACCCGACTGCTATACCCATCCTGCATCATTGCGGGATACGCTGCAACAGGAGCTGGGAACATTTCCGCTTTTCCAGTTTTGGGGACCGGGTGCCAATATAAAATCATCTCAGTGGATTGCCAATGCAGCGGTAAAAACCGATCGGCAACATCATCCCACATTAACACTGATCTATTTACCGCATTTAGATTACTGCCTGCAAAAGTTTGGGCCAGAGGCGGCCTCCATAAAAAATGAATGCCTCGAAATGGATGGGGTTGTACAGCAGCTGGTGCGGTATTACGATGAACAAAACACCCGGATCATTTTACTCTCCGAATATGGCATTGCGCCTGTTTCCAACCCTATTCACCTCAACCGGATCCTCCGGAGCAAGGGCTACCTGGCAGTGCGGGAAGAACGGGGGCTGGAACTGCTGGACGCGGGCGCCTCAAAAGTCTTCGCCGTAGCCGATCATCAGATCGCCCATATTTACATTGCGGATAAGCAACAGATCCCGGAAATTAAAAGCTTATTTGAAAACACCGACGGAATCGCCGGTGTATTGGATAAGGCAGGTCAGGTTAATGGTCATATTCATCATGAGCGCTCTGGCGACCTGGTATTGATAGCAGCCGGCAATAGCTGGTTCACGTATTATTTCTGGGAAGACGACAAACGTGCGCCCGATTACGCACGCTGTGTGGATATACATAAAAAGCCCGGTTACGACCCGGTGGAATTATTTATGACTTCAAAACTACGGGCGGCCTATAAACTGCTTAAAAAGAAGCTGGGCATGCGTTATGTAATGGATGTAATTCCGTTGGACGCTTCACTGGTTAAAGGTTCACACGGAAGCCCTTTTGTTGAAGACGATTACAAACCGGTGCTCATTACAAAGAACGGTACTGCAACACAGCAGGTACGGGCTACCGAGGTACGGGCTACCGATATCTATGATATCATCTGGCAGCACCTCTGCTCCTGACATTAGCCCTGCTTTGCCGCCCAGTAGGGGCAATACCCATCGGGGGAAATGGGTCCGCGCAATAACTGGCAGCCACCATATTTTTTGTCCGCTCCTTCCGGCTGCAGGTACAGCGCACAATTCTCACACCGGTTTTCTTCCATTGGTGTTTTTTCTACGTAGCCCAGGTTTTTCCGTTTGTCAAAATCTTCCTGCGTCATTTGAGAGCTGTCGATAATAGCGGAATGCTGCGCTTCGGGTGCGGCGGCCGGCTTATCGGTCTTTTCGGCTGCAGGCTTTTCTTTTGCCGGCTCATTGCCGCCACAGCCCTGCAACAATACGGTACCGAAAGCCGCGGTAGTTGCCGAAAAAAATATTCCCTTCAAAAATTTACGTCGGTCTTGCATAAAACGTTTAGTTTAATTGATAACTACACAAATGAGAGTCACTTATAAAATATATTTTATTCTTGTAACAGGCGCCGCCGGCTTCAATCTTCACCGGGGATGTTACTACGGTCTCCAGTTTAAAGGATGACCGGTTCACCTTTAAAATACCTTTCCTGCAAATCAGGTAACAATCGCCGGTGGAAGGATTTTTTACAAAGACCCGCGGAGATTGTACGGTTACCACGGGCCCTATGGCATCCGGTATGGCTTCCTTATAAACAATGCTCCGCTTTACTGGATCGAATACAAAGAACAGTTTACTATCCGCAATCCCAAAAACATACTTACCTGCCTTATACAGATCGCTGTAAGTTTGCGTGCCGGGTAATACATGTTCCTGCCAAAGCGGTTTCAGCTTTTTTGCGTCGAAAAGATACAATACCGCTTCCTTTGCTTTCTTTAAGCCGCCGGTACCCGGGGCCGTTGTAGTACCGGCAAGTACCCGGGTATCATCCAACGCCGCCATGCTCATTGTAGACTGATCGGGGATCAGCAATGTATCACTCAGGGTTTGCATCTTTCCGTCCTTTTCGTTATAAATCAACATCCCGCCACCGGTATAGCCATATTCCGGTGTGCCGGTTAATAAAACCCTGCCCAACTGATCCATCACCAGCACCCGGTGCGGCCGGTGCACATGCTGTTTATCGGCCCCTAACACTACGGGGTTCGTTGCCCCTGCCTTATCGCTTACCGGTTGGTCTGCGCGGTACCGCACCAGTGCTCCATAGGGATAAGCGGCAAAATAAATATGGTTTTTAAATGCCACCGAAGCATTGAACTGCCCGTAGGCATTGTAATTTTTAAATGCACGGGTAGCCGGATCAAATTCAAAAAAACGCATCGGAAAGGTGGTACCGCCAATCAGCTTTCCTGTTGAAGCCAGGTCTACCGCCATCACAAGGCTGCCTTCACTGGTATAGGTAAAATTTACTTTCTTTTCGCCTGTATGATTTTTAATCACCAGCTCCCGAAGACGAAAATCCATCGTTTGAATCATTGATCCATCCGGGAATTTTTTATGAAACAATACCTGCGAGCCGGCGATGGAGGGCTTTGCATTCACCACTTTAAATGCTTCCGTAGTAAACGTTGCCGCACCTTTAAAGAGTTTGATGCATTTGCCCGCGTCCTCGATCGATGCGGATCCGTACACGTTGCCATCCTGCGCCCGGTACAACGAAGGCCATCCTTTCAACCGTTGCTTTCCGGTGAGCAGTTTCCGTGTTTCTTTTGTTTTGGCGTTAAATGCGATAAGCTGGGTTTCGGTAGAGCCCACCCCTACATATACCCAGCCTGCCGCATCTGCAGCAATGGCCCGCGGGTATTGCATCCAGGGTTCCTTGTTTATAAAACCATGATCCACCAACTGCCGGGTTCCGGGGTCAAAAGAAACCAGTCCGCAATTAGGATAGGTGGCTGCCCATATCACCCCGTTATCATCCTCCGTAAAGGCCATGGCCGTAAGATCAAAGGCCTTTTGCGAAAAAGTAAACGCATTTTTCACCGGGTCAAATTCTGCAAAATTGCGATTGAAATAACCATAAAACTTATTACGGGAAGACAACATAGAGGCATACGGAGCATCGCCGGGAGGAAATGGAAGATCAAACTGGCGGGTAGCACCCGAAGCGGCATCAACAGACAATAAACTATATCCGCCCCTGTGATCAAACAACCAGGCCAACACCACATTTTTTCCGTCGGCACCGGTAGTCGCTACCACGCCCCGGTCGTTGCTTTCAGGACAGGCCACGCCATAATCATAAAAACCATTTCCCAGGTCCTGCGCCATGCCGGCATACGTACCTGAAAGGGCGGCAAGAAGAAAACAAAAAAACCGAAGCCGTCTGTACATTTTTAATGAATTAAAATCAATAAGGTCCTAACGATCACATTTATGGCATAACGGCGCTGATCGCTGTCATCCGGGTAGCCGGGCACTCTTTTAAGCGGCCGGGCACCCTGCATCGCATACATAAGTACATCCGCTGTTTACACCGGGTATGCAAACAACTCCAATAACCATCAGGTACACAGGGCGGCAGGAACGTTTTGCCGGCCCTATGCAAAAGCAGATACTACCTATTTCTTCTCCTGTTTTATCTTCACATATTTGGCGGCGGTATCAGCAATATCCTTTGCCGGACTGGCTTTTAATTTTTCAATTTCCGCCAGGGTTGCCGGGCTTATTTTTATTTTACCGGTGCTATATACTTTGCCCAATCCTTTTATAACCGCATATTTCCAGCCCGGGTTACCAGCCAATGGTGCTGTATCCATTTGTTTCAGAAGGGTGCTTACTTCCGAAGCGTTATTGCGCGCAGCAATGATGCTTGCATAATCTTCCACCAGCGCACCTTTGTTGGCAGCAAAGTCATTAAAAAACGTTTTACGGTCGATCAACGATTTAAAGAATCCGGTAGTGCTGCCTTCGGTGCTGCTCAATATGGCCGTTTTATACCATGGGTTACTTCCGGCATATTTCTCGGCTACCTGCAGCAGCACATCCTTCACCAGCTGTTTGTTTTTGGAATTGCCGATACTCAGCGTGGCCTGCAGCGAAACCCGCGTGGAAGGATCGTTCAATGCGATCTGGCCGATTTGCTGAGCCAGCTCCGGATAGCGTTCGGCCAGTATCAGGCCATGCTCGCGCACACCCGGCACCGCATCTGCCAGTGCGGTTTTCACGGCCGCCACATCCAACGCATTCAATCCATCCAAAGTATATATGGCATGTAACCGCTCTAAAGGATTGCCGGTCGTTTTAACCAGCTGCTTTAAGGTGTCTACCACGGTTTTATCCTGCTTTGCAATCAGCAGGCGTTGCGCCTGCAAACGGTACCATTGGTTTCCATTGCCCAGGTAGGGTAACAACTGGGCCGCCGTCATCGTTGATAATTTGGGATAGTCGGTAACCGCTTTCTTCCCTTTGGGAACGATCCGGTAAATCCGGCCCATATCGCTGCCGCGCATGAAATCCATATCCTTTTTAAGACTGTCGGGGATAGACATGGGGGTTTCGATATGCTGCCGGTAATAATCGATCACATATAAATACCCGTCGGGTCCAACGGTAAAACCAACCGGCCGGAACCAGGAATCGGTGGTTGCCAGGAACTCTTTGTCTTTCTCACTTGCGGCCCGCATGGCGGTATATACAGCGCTCTGCAGATCCAGGTTCATGACATCACGGTGCACCAGGCTTCCGGCAACATCACCGGTAAACACATTTCCATAAAATTCTTTAGGGAACGCATCGGCATCATATACCGTTCCACCGGAAGAACCGGTAAAATGATCCCGGGCATATTCGATCTGTTTCGATCCCTGCTTTTTGAAGTTTGCATTCCGCGCATCCGTACGCGCCTGGCGCCAGTAAGGCGTTTCGGTTCGCTGGTACATGATGGGATCGTGATCGGAAATATTAACGATCGCCCTTGGATTTTTTAAATATTCGATCCGGTGGGTATATCTCCAGGGAATTACAGACTCCTGTATATGAATGGAATTTTCGGTGAAGAAACGATGTCCCCAGTCATTAATGGTTTGCCCAAATTGTCCGGGGCCTGTTTCCTGCTCAAATTTTTTCTGATCCAGCCGGAACCTGAAATCGGCGCCCTGCATATTAATGGGCGACACATTCGGCTCGTCAGGAGCACTTACTTCACCCGCCTGTCCCCGGTTATTGGCATAGATCCAGTTGTCTACCGAATAACGCAGGCTGGTGATCTGTGCTTCTGAATTGGCCTTATAGAAGCCGGTATACAATACTTCTTTTATATCGGCCTTATAATCGTTATTGGTATCTTTCAAAAACAGGATATCAGGTGCAGCCGTTACAATCAATCCGCCGTTCCAGGGCAATATGCTGGTAGCTTCCGAAAGTTTATCCGCAAATACGATGGACGAATCAATCCGGCCATCCTTATTCAGATCCAGCAGCGCCCGGATATTCCCTTTTTCTTCTCCGGGTTTGGGAGGAAAAGGATAATCGTACATACCCACTGCATAAGCCACACCGTTTTCATCAAAAGCCAGGTCTACCGGATCCGTAATATAAGGTTCCGCGGCAAAAACCTGTATCTCAAAATTGGGATCCAGCTCAAACTTTTTCAACGCCTCTTCAGCAGTCAGTGGTTCAGCGTAAAGCGGCTTCTGAGCCTGCTTTCCATCCTTATTAACGCAGGAAAAAAATGCAAGCAAGCAAAGAGCGCCTACGACTGATAATAAACTAAACTTCCTTTTCATAAATCATTAGATTGATTATAATTTTTAAACAAGACGGGCTACACACCGCTTCCTTTTCCTTACTTCTTAAAATCATATACGGTTTTTCCGGCACCCGATGCTTCCGTACAGATTCAAAGTTGCACGGCATGGGCGGAAGAACAGGACTTCAGCGGTGCTATTGGCAATCATTCTTTCTTGCAGTATTTTTAGCCCTTTACTAAATGATACGCAATATAGATGCAAACAGCAGAAAAAACAATTATTTTGCGGATTTTTTGCGGATTTTTATTTTATTTTACGCAAACAAACCGATTAAATAAACTCCAATTACGATAAATACATCAACACAAATAACGTTAATCATCTAAAAATCACAATTTTAAACTACACATCCATAAACCGCATTAAAAAGCGAAGTTTTGCGGTTTTTAATACGAAAGCGACCGGGTGCACTTAACGGATCCTGGTGCTAAACCGGCCACCGGATGCACTATTGCGGGCAGCAACCCTAAACGGTTGGTACGCCCCGGGTCTGTAGCTTTATTGCAAAACATAATCTTTTCATTCTTAAAAATACGCAGCATAATGATCCTCATCGCAGACGGCGGTGCCACAAGAACTTCCTGGTGCTTTATTAATGGCCAATCGGTTTATCACTTTGAAACGGAAGGATATCACCCCTTCTTTGTAGATGCCGGGTACATAGCCCGATCCTTACAAAAAGCATTGCCGGATACCCTGGCCCGGCATTGCAACGATATTAAAGAAGTCTGTTTTTACAGTGCGGGCTCCGGCTATTCGAAGGAAGCCGATGCGGTTTTGGAACAGGGCATCAAGGCTGTATTCCGGAATGCCGGCATCCGGCTTGAAACGGATTTGCTGGCGGCAGCCCGGGCCCTGCTGCAAAATGAAGCCGGCTTTGCCGCCATATTGGGAACGGGCAGCAACAGCGGGTTGTACAACGGTACCCATATTACCCATAATATAGAATCCGGCGGATTTCTATTGGGTGATGAAGGAAGCGGTTCTTATCTCGGGAAAATGGTTATTGCGGGGTATATCCGGGGAGCGATGCCGGCGGAGCTTAAAAATATCTTTGAAAACCGGTACCGGCTTACACCCGATGAGCTGATCAACGAAGTTTATACTTCAAAAACACCCAACCGGTATTGTGCGGGGTTTGCGGCGTTTGCCGGTGACCATATCCAGGATCCTTATTGCCGGGAACTGGCCATTATCAATTTCGATGATTTCTTTAAAAAGATCATTACCCGGTATCCGGATTACCAGCGTTATTCCATTAACGCGGTAGGATCGGTGGGCTTTCATCTGAAAGCTGTTTTTACCGAGGTTGCGGCAACGCATGGCGTACGGGTAGGCCATCTGTTTCCTTCCGCTATCGAGGGACTGGCCCGGTATCACCAGGAGGCCTGACGCCGGTATTGCAGGGGCTCGCTGGGTAAAAACCCGACTATTTTAAGGCCCCGTACGGGAGCACGCTGCGCTAAAACCAGCCGGGGCCTTTTCATGCTATTGCGCCGGAACCCGCACCAGGCCGGCCTGCACCATTTCATTTATCCGGTTCAAAATCCAGCGAAACCGCATTCATACAATACCGTTTGTGCGTTGGCGGCGGGCCGTCATCAAAAATATGTCCCAGGTGCGACCGGCAGCGTGCGCATTGCACCTCCGTACGCTGCATACCATACGACCGGTCTTCCCGGTAATACACGCTGTTGGGTCGTGCTGCTTCAAAAAAACTGGGCCAGCCACAGGTGCTGGCAAACTTGGCATCCGACCTGAAGAGTTTATTCCCGCATACCGCGCAATAATAGGTCCCCTTGGTTGTACTGTTCCAGTATTTACCGGTAAACGCAGGTTCGGTAGCCTGCTCCCTTGCCACGGCATACAGCGTTCCGGGGAGGATCTTTTTCCACTCCCTGTTGCTTATATGAAGCGGGCTGGTATCGGTTCTGGAATAATAAGGATTTTTCAGTGGCCGGCCGGCGCCGGATTGTGCATGGCAACTACAGCAGATCACTGTCATAAAAAGTAACTCTATCAATATCGTTTTCATATACCTTTTTTTTACAATGGCGCATTATTGTTTCAGCCGGTCCTTAAACACTTCCCGGAATTTATCCCGCTTGGGTTTTATTACCATACGGCAGTAAGGAACTTCGGGATTATTTACGTAATAATCCTGGTGTACGGCCTCTGCCCTGTAAAAAACAGAAAAGGGTTCTACCGCCGTTACAATAGGGAGAGGATATGCCTTTTCTTCATTGAGACGTTTAATGTAATAGGCGGCCAGCGTACGCTGCATGCTATTATGATAAAAAACAGCCGAACGGTACTGCGTGCCTGCATCATTTCCCTGCCGGTTTAAGGTGGTGGGATCGTGCGCCACAAAAAAAGCGGCCAAAAGCGCATCATACGAAATGCGCCGGGGATCATAAATAATATTGCAGGCTTCTGCATGGCCCGTAGTACCACCGGATACGCTGTGGTAGCCCGGGTTTGTGGTATGCCCGCCCGTATACCCCGATACTACGTCCAGCACCCCGTCGAGCTGCCGGAACTGCTCCTCCACACACCAGAAACATCCCGCAGCAAAAGTGGCCGTATCCCGGATAGCCGCGTCCCTGCTGTTACCGGAAGCCATGGCCTTGCTGTGCATCATTTGCTGCAATGTTTTTGAATGCGGTGCCGGCAACCCCTGCTGTCCGCAGGAAAACTGCGTCAGCAACAGCAACAACATGCAGCTGAAGATCCCGCTCTTTAAAATATAGATACTTTGCATTTTTATTCGTTTAAAGTTCCGCATAAAGCGCGTTGGCTGCAGCCAGCAACAGGGCGGCACGGATACGCTGTTTAAAATCAGGATTGATGTATTCGAAACGGATCACCCCTTTCCGGTCCAGGATAAATACAGACGGAACCGGTAAAAGAAAATTGTTGTTCTTTCCACCGGTACTTTTTGAAAGCAGACCGGTATACTGCTTCGGAGCCCGGTAGGCAATTCCAAATTTCCGGGCGGTTGCCACATCGGCATCGGACAATAAGGTATAGTTAAGCTGTTTTTCTTCAGCAGTACTTTTTAGCAAACCCGGCCGATCCGTGCTGATGGCGATCACCTGGAATCCTTTTTTAACCAGGGTACCGTTAATCGCCTGCAGGTCTGAAAGCTGCCGGTTGCAAAAAGGGCACCAACCACCGCGGTAAAAGATCAGTACCGTCGGTTTTGCGGCAATGGCTTTGTTCAGATCCAGCAGGTTCCCCTCCTTGTCCGGGAGTATTATTGGAGGAATGGGCTCGCCGATCAGCAGGGGACTGATATCCTCTGGTAGTTCCGGAGGACGATCTGCCATCGTCTTGTGTGATATGGGTTCCTGTGCCACCCCGCCAAATGGCAAACATGCCAGTAACCATACCCATAAAAGGATTGCCGGGAGGTTCAGCCACCAGTCTGCTCCAACGACGGGATGTGTCACCACTTCCCCTTTACGAAGCACCGGGTTCAATGATCGTTTGTACAGATGCATAACACCGTTTTATTGTAAGGTTACTTTAATCATTTTTGTAATTGCAGGCAACGTATTGTAGGCATTGGGATTGGGCACCGCTTCGATCGCCCTGCTTTCCTCTAAAGGCGTTCCGGCCAGGTTGGCCTGGGTTACACCTGCACCCGGATATTGACTCACCGCCGTACCATTATCAAACAATCCCATGAATGCAGATACATCGCCCGTTTGAGACCCGTCGATATCATTGCCGGTAGTAGCAAAAAACCAGTCATTGGAAAAACCATACATCGTTGCAACTGCGATCCGGTCGCCGGCCTGCAACGAAAGCTGCTGCGATACCTTGCCTCCGGCGGCTCCGCCGATCATTGGAAGCAACACGGTATTGGTTACATCTTTTAGTACATATACGCTTTTGACACCGGGTTTGGTTTTCAGCGCCGCTGCCAGTATATCCGCATTTCCTTTCTGGGCAAGATCTTTCAAGCCTTCTCCCCGGTCCTTTTCCCCGGTTTTATAAAAAGGATTGGCCCCGCCGTTGTACACCACCACCAACACCGGAGACAGGGGTGTGAAAATACCGGTTTGACTGGTAAGATACTGGTTCAGCAGGGTAACATCTCCCATCTCTGCAATATTGGTAAGTCCGTTCACGGAAGGTTTACCTGCTGAGTAAATGGGCTCCTGCAATAAGAGGTTCCCTCCTGCTACATAGGAAACGGCCCATACGCCGGGACTGAACGGTGTTTCATTGGCGGTACCGCCTGATATATTCTTAAGGGTAAGGGTAAACCGGGAGTTTCCATTATAGCTCAGCGTAGCCTGCATCAGCTGTGACGCCGGCAGGTAGCTGTTGCCAAAATCATCCATACCACTGACCACCCTGATGCTTTTTGGTGTTGCTTCCGCCACTCCCGGATGCATAACGGCAGCTCCGGGCGTTTGGTTTACCCGGGTTCCGTTATCCCATAGTTTTATTTGTGCCGATACATCACCGGCAACAGGACTGCCGTCATCATTGTAAAGTTTAATACCGGGGTTCTCCGGAGCAAAGAACAGGTCGTTGCTCCATCCATACATGGTTGCAAATGTCAGGCGCTGGTTTTTGGCGGCATAAAAGGAAAAGGAAACCGATTGCCCGGGCAGTACCACCGGCGGCGTTCCATCTCCTTTAAACATTCCCGACTCCACCAGGGGCTTACCGTCCAGCACATTTTCGATGGCAATGGTACGCGTTTGCATTTCCGGCATCTCATTCCCCTTATTGCAGGACGCCATTAACACCACTGCATAGGCAGCGGCAACGGACCGGATGATGTTCTTTTTCATGTGTGATTTATTTTAGGATACAAAAGAACCCAAACAAGATCCCAAACCCGTAACGGAGTTATAACAAAAGTATCACAGCCGCATTTTGAACCGCTTTTTCCTGAAATTTGCATAACAGCACCGGAGTGCTACGCTTCAGGCAGCAGCGCGGCACCCGTTCCGAAGCGTAACATCCTTATTCCATACAAGGGTTGTGGCACGCATTCTCCGGTGGCTGATAAACAATCAGTATTCAACAGCATGCAAAAAGTACTCATTCTTGAAGACGACCCCGAACTGGTAGAACTGCTCGAGATCCACTTAAAAGACCTCGGTTGCGATATCACTTCGGTAAGCAACGGGCAGGAAGGGTTGCAAACTGCAAAGGACCGCCGCTTTGACCTCATTATCCTGGACGTTATGCTTCCCGGTTTGAACGGTATGGAAGTATGCAGAAGGCTCCGGCAAACGGACCGGCATACGCCGATCCTGATGCTTACCGCCCTGTCAGAAGAGATCGATAAGGTTATGGGATTGGAAACCGGCGCCGACGATTACCTTACCAAGCCCTTCAGTATACGCGAATTCATTGCCCGTGTAAAAGTAATTTTCAGGCGGAATGAAGAATATGCACCTCCGGATATTGCGCCCACCCTGCCTGCTGTAATCCGGTTCGACGAGCTTGTGATTGATCTCGACAAACGCAAGGTTACGCTCAACGAACTCCGGGTGGATCTTTCACCAAAAGAATTTGAGCTGCTGGTATTGCTGGCCTCTAACCCCGGTAAGAGCTATAGCCGCAAGCGATTGCTGAACCTGGTATGGGGCTACGATTTTGAAGGATATGAGCACACCGTAAACAGTCACATCAACCGCTTGCGGGGAAAGATAGAAGCGGATCTTTCCATGCCCAAATATATATTAACAACCTGGGGCGTTGGCTACCGGTTTAACGAAGAACGCTGATGAAAAAGGAAAAATCCATAAAGGGTAATTGGCTGTTCTGGAAGATCGCTGCGGTGTTTACCGTTGTACTGGTCGTACTCGGCCTTGTATTTGTATTCATCGCCTCCCGGTTCTCCAGCACGTACTATACGGCAGCACATCAGCAGTTATATGGCGATATTGCCCAACACCTGGCCACCTTTACACAGCCCATTAAAAACGGGAAACCGGATACCACCGTTACGCACGACATTATTCATTCTACAATGGTCGCCAATCCCAGCGTGGAAGTTTACCTGCTGGATACGGCAGGAAACATCACCGACTTTGTGGTACCCGATACCACGGTACAGATCCGGAAGGTGAATATGCAGTCTGTTAAAAAATGGCTTGCGGGTAAAAACGGGGAGCGCCCCATGGGTGATAATCCGAAACAGCCCGGAGAACCGGCCATTTTTTCCGTTGCACCCATTACCGAAAATGGCCGGCTATCGGGGTATGTGTATGCCGTTTTGGCCAGCGAAAAGCAACGGGAAGTGTTAGCGGCATTGAACAACCATTTATACCTCCGCCTGAGTAGTTCCATCTTTTTTGCCGCCCTGATCGTAGCCCTGATTGTGGGACTGATCACGTTCTTTCTGATAACGGGCAGCGTCCGGAAAACGGCTGCCGTAGTACAGCGCTTTAAAGAAGGGGATTATTCTGCCCGCATTGACGGAAACGCCAAAGGAGAATTGGGCGTGCTGGCTTCAACATTTAATGAAATGGCAGATGTGATTGTAAGCAATATTGATAAAATAACAGCTACGGATAAGTTCAGACAGGAACTTATTGCCAATGTATCACACGATCTGCGCACGCCGTTATCGATTATGCAGGGATACATCGAAACCCTTACGATGAAAAAAGATGCGCTTTCCGATGCAGACACAGCCCGGTATTTGACCGTAATTCATACCAGTGCACAAAAGCTATCGGTGCTGGTAGAGCAGCTGTTTCAATACGCCAAACTGGAAGCCAACCTGGTAACACCGGAGAAAGAGCCCTTTTTCATCCAGGAACTGGCTTCCGATATCCTGATTGCTTACCAGCTGAAAGCTACCACCCGCTCAATCCGTTTAGACCTCGAATCGGCCCCGGGGCTGCCGGGCGTATTTGCAGATATTGCACTTACAGAACGGGTGTTTCAGAACCTGCTGGACAATGCCTTAAAATTCACACCGGACGGCGGCCATATCCGGATCATGCTGTCGGCCGTTGCAACAGGTGTAAAGGTACAGGTGGCCGATACCGGCATCGGCATTGCACCGGAAGACCAGGCCTTTGTTTTTGAGCGGTACAAGCAACTGGAAAAAGCATCCATACCCAAAAAGGGAATGGGCATCGGCCTGGCCATTGTAAAAAAAATACTGGAATTACATCATACCACGATCGACGTGATCAGCGAACCCGGCAGGGGTACCACGTTCCGGTTCGTTATCCCCGGCTAACAGGAGGCTGCGCGTTTCACGGATCTTTTTATACCGCCGACTTATGCAACAAAGTGCTACCTTGCGCAACCCGGGCACCATATGCTTTTTATATCTTTGTGCAGCACACGGGCAATTCGTTACAGATGAAAAAAAGCTACTTAAGAAAATATCATAGTTTTTTGCGGTTTAAACGGAATTTTACCCGGTACAGCATCCGGAAAGTCAAAGGCTACGAAGTCATTTTACACTGGTTAAAAAGCCGCATGAGCCGGACGCAGTTCCTTATTCTTTCCGGTATCCTGGTGGGAGTTACTTCCGGTTTGGCGGGTGTGGCTTTAAAATCGCTGGTGCATCATATTCATTACTTCATCACCCATAAGATCCATTTTGAATACCAGATCCTGTTTTATATCATTTTCCCGTTCCTGGGTATTGTGCTAACCACCGCTATTGTGATCACTTTTTTCAAAGGCCAGTCCCGCAAAGGGATCGGAGCCATCCTGTACGAGATTGCACAAAATTCCAGCGTTGTTTCACCGGTTAAAATGTACTCGCAGGTAATTCAAAGTGCCGTTACGGTAGGATTGGGCGGCTCCGCCGGTCTTGAAAGCCCGATAGCGGTTACCGGCGCTGCCATCGGATCCAACTACGCGCAAACCTATAAGCTCAATTATAAAGAGCGCACCCTGCTCCTGGCAGCCGGAGCTACGGCGGGTATTGCATCGGCCTTTAACGCACCCATTGCCGGTATTATGTTTGCTTTTGAGATATTGCTGACGGGCGTGGTATTTACAGATTTTATTCCACTGGTGGTTGCAGCCGTGTGCGGCAGTCTTGTATCAAAGATCATATTGCAGGAAGATGCGTTATTCCGGTTCCATGCAAGAGAACCTTTTAATTACCTCAACACCGTGTACTACCTGGTACTGGGGCTGCTTACCGCGTTCTATGCCCGGTATTTCCTCCTCATCAGTCAAAAAGTTGAACACTGGTTTCAATGGATGAAGCTGTCTAAAATGCGGCGGGCAATGGTGGGCGGCGCATTGCTTTCGGTTCTTTGCGTATTACTGCCGCCATTATTTGGAGAAGGATACGATACGATTAAAGCGTTCAGCAACGGGCAGGCGTCTGCCATCCTTCACAACAGCTTTTTCCGCTATTTTGATGTAACGCAGTGGACGGTGATCTTATTCCTCGCCCTGATCTGTATCCTCAAGGCCTTTGCCACCCCTTTTACCTTATTTGGCGGCGGAAACGGCGGAAACTTTGCGCCCTCCCTGTTTGCGGGCGGCACGTTGGGCTACCTGTTTGCGCTGCTTTGCAAACTGGCGGGGTTTGAGCAGGTACCCGAAACCAACCTGGTGCTGGCCGGCATGGCCGGGGTCATGAGCGGTGTATTGTATGCACCGCTTACCGCCATATTCCTGATTGCAGAGTCCAGCCTCGGGTACGATCTTTTTATACCGCTAATGATCGTATCCGTGATTTCTTACCTGATCGCAAAGCGCTTCTCTCCCATATCGCCGGATCTTAAACCGCTTGCAGATGAGGGAAAGATCTTTACCAGGGCGCACGATAAAAACCTGCTGTCCCTGCTTCATATTGCAGACCTCGTTGACAAACAGGCGCAGCGCCTTACGCCCGAAGCTTCATTGCATACATTGCTTGAACTCATTAAAACCGGTAATAAGAATATTTTTGCAATAGTTGATGCCTCGGGGCAGCTTTGCGGCATGCTTACACTAGACGATATCCGGCAGGTACTGTTTGCGCCCGATCCCGGCTCCATAAAGATCGCCGCTCTTATGAAGCCGCCGCCTACCGTTATACATATCCATGCGAATATGCTTCAAACCATTAAGGCCTTCGATGAAACCGGAGCCTGGCAACTGCCGGTGGTTGACAACGATGAACGATTCATCGGCTTTATTTCCCAATCCGATATTCTTTTAAACTACCGTAAACTGATGCAAACCTATTCGGAATAACGCGGAGCCATTTTACCGGGATCACAATCTAAAAGTAATCAACATGGAAAAAACCAGGATCAATCTCAACCTCCTGCTGCCGGAAATCCCGGATGAGCGCGACCGCTGTGTAGCGCGGATCATCAGCGATCTTCAATACAAAAGAGGCATCGATAAGATACACGTCATTCCGGCCGGTGAAAACAAAAAAGCACAACTTTGTTTTCATTACAACCCTGCTGAAATTTCGCTGAACGAGGTTGAACAGATCGCCGAAAAAGCCGGCGCCGAAATGACCGAACGCTACGGGCATTTACTTATTAACACTACGGGCGTCCGCCATCCGCGCCATGCCCGGATCATTGAAGCTGCATTGAAAAAGCAGCAGGGCATACAATTTGCAGCAGTATCGGGCACCGGGTTTATACAACTGGAATACCAAAAGGAAGCAACCACCACTGAGGCCATCCTTCAACAAATCAAAAAAGAAGGACTCAATATCCGTAGTGTAGACGATTTTCATACCCACCCACAAAAGACCGGGGATGCGGCGCATGAACACCATGAGCATGAGGCCGGGGCACATGAACACCAGCACGGTGGCATTTTCGGAGAAAAAACGGAATTGATCTTCGCGCTTATCTGCGGGGCCCTGCTGGGTGCCGGTTTTGGATTATCTTTTGTAAGCGGCATCTCGTCATATATTTCCGTTGGATGCTATATAGCCGCCTATTTTTTTGGCGGCTTCTACACCACCAAAGAAGCCATTGAAGGGATCCGTAAGGGCACATTTGAGATCGATTTCCTCATGCTGGTGGCCGCCGTTGGGGCCGCAGTACTGGGGCAATGGGCAGAGGGCGCGTTATTGCTTTTCTTATTCAGCCTGGGGCATTCCCTGGAACACTATGCGATGGGAAAAGCCAAAAAATCCATCTCGGCCCTGGCCAGCCTGGCACCTAAAACAGCCCTGGTAAAAACAGGCAATGATCTCAGCGAGGTGCCTGTCGATGCATTGAAACAAGGCGATATCATCGTAATAAAACCTAATTCGAAAATTGCGGCCGATGGAATTGTGATAAAAGGCAGCAGCAGCGTAAACCAGGCGCCCATTACCGGCGAAAGCATCCCCGTGGATAAAATACCTGCTGAGCATCCGGATATCAACCCCGAACAGGCCGGCGGGCTGGAAGCACAATACAAGGTATTTGCAGGCTCCATCAACGGCGGCGCAACCCTCGAAGTAAAAGTAACCCGGATTGCGGCAGACAGTACCCTTGCGCGACTGATTAAACTGGTGAATGAAGCCCAGACACAAAAATCGCCTACCCAGAACTTTACGGACAGGCTGGAAAAATACTATGTACCCTCGGTACTTATTTTGGTAGCGCTCCTGTTGTTGGCGTTCCTGGTTGTTGACGAACCCTTTAGCGCCAGTTTTTACCGGGCCATGGCCGTACTGGTTGCAGCCAGTCCCTGCGCATTGGCCATATCAACACCCAGCGCCGTGTTAAGCGGTGTGGCAAGAGCCGCAAGGAGCGGCGTATTGATCAAGGGCGGCAAGCCGTTGGAAGCGTTGGGCGCCCTTTCAGCCATTGCATTTGATAAGACCGGAACCCTCACCCGGGGCCGGCCAGCGCTTACCGGCGTATATCCGCTTAACGGGATGACGGAGGAGCAGTTGCTGGAAATTGTGATTGCCGTAGAGCAACTAAGCGATCATCCCCTGGCCGCGGCAATTGTAAAAGGCGGCATGGAACGGTTGCAAAGAGCGGTGCCTGCGGCAGCAAGTGTTACAGCCATCCAGGGCAGGGGCATCCAGGCCAGTTACAACGGTGCAGTGATCCTGGTAGGTAACAAAGAACTCTTCATCGAAAAAAACACGCCGCTTCCCGATGATTTAAACACCACTGCCGAATCATTGGAGGGCAAAGGGCATACCACCATGCTGGTACAACAGAACGGCGCGTTCATTGGTATGATCACCCTTATGGATATAGCACGGGAGGATGCAAAGGACACGCTTGCACAATTAACGCAGGCAGGCATTCGAAAAATGATCATGCTGACCGGCGATAATCAAAAAGTAGCGGAAGCCATCGCGAAGGAGATCGGCATTACTGAAGCCCGGGGCAACCTTTTGCCCGAGCAAAAAGTGGCCGCCATTGAAAACCTGCGGGCCACAGAGAACAGCATTGCTATGGTAGGCGACGGCGTAAACGACGCCCCGGCCATGGCGAAAAGTACCGTGGGTATTGCCATGGGCGCTGCGGGCAGTGACGTAGCCCTGGAAACAGCCGACATTGCCCTGATGGGCGATCAACTGGGAAACCTCCCCTTTGCCATCGGGTTAAGCAAAAAAGCGCGGCGTATCATCCGGCAAAACCTGGTCTTAAGCCTTGGAATGGTGGTTGTACTTATACCGCTGACCATCCTGGGTATTGCAGACATCGGCCCCGCCGTCATCGGGCATGAAGGATCTACCCTGGTGGTGGTGTTCAATGCCTTGCGCTTACTGGGCTATAAAAAACAGGTATAACAATTAGCAGAAATACGGCACAGATACACAAAACAGAACAATGCCCGCAGGATTATTCCCGCAGATCTACACAAATCGTCTCGCAGATGGCGCAGAAATACAGCGAAGCCATCAGTGGTTATCAGCGGCAAAATCCGCGCAATTCAGCGGGAAAACCCAACGCGGATGCTGCAAATGATCCTGCCTGTTTTTTAAGTACCTTCCGGCCCTATGCAGTTGTTGGTTCATTATTTTTTACATTTTGTTTTCCCGGGTATGCTAGCATATATCTTTTACCGGAAAAACTGGCTGAAGACTTACCTGGTATTGATAGCTACCATGCTGGTAGATACAGATCACCTGCTGGCAACCCCTGTATTTGATGCCTGCCGCTGCAGTATCAATTTCCATCCGCTGCACAGTTACTGGGCCATCGGCATTTATGTTCTTTTATTATGTTTTCGCAGCACGCGGGTCATCGCATTGGGACTGCTGTTACATATGGGCACCGATGCGCTGGATTGCGTTTTCAGCCGGCTCCATTGTTAGCCGCGTCCGTTGAATACCGCCAATCTGAATAAGCAGGCAACTACTGTATGGCTTCATCAGGAAACGGCACCGCCTTACCGGTTAATTTTTCAACCGGCATTTGAGCCGAACGTTCTTTTAATGTTTTGCCAAAGATAAGCGCCAGCTTTTTCACCTGTTCTTTTTCCACCTGCGCCAGGTCCTGCGCTTCCCGCAGGTCTTTTGAAAGATCATAAAGTTCAAAACGCCGGGTGCGCATCCGGTAAATCAGTTTCCAATGCTCATAACGCATCGCCGTATGATAATTGATCCCCAGTTTTGCCTCTTCATCGGTACGGATATTGATCCATTTATGGGGATAGTGAAAAATCAGCGGACGCGCGGCCGGTTGCTGTACGTTTTTTAAAAGCGGTACAAAACTCCGGCCATCTACCTGCTGCACGGTATGCACAGCACCTACCCGTGCCATTTCCAGGATGGATGGAAACAAATCCTCGATGATCACCGGGCTGGAGTTTATGGTGCCCCCCCGGGTTACACCCGGCCAATGAACGATCATCGGCTCCCGTATGCCGCCTTCATAAACGGCACCTTTCCCGGAACGAAGCGGGAAGTTGTGTGTATTGGCAGCCCCTCCCCGCTGATGATGATCCAACCCACCGTTATCACTCATAAAGATGACGATCGTATTACCGGCTACACCCTTTTTTTGCAGATAGTCCATAATATCACCCAAACTTTTATCCATGCCTTCCAGTAAACTGGCATAGGCCGCCTCTATGCTATCCAAACCGGCATCATAATACTTTTGCACAAAGCGGGGATCGGCCATAATGGGCGTGTGTACAGCATACTGGCACATATTTAAGTAAAACGGCTCTTTCCGGCGGATGGGGTTTTCCAGGGCCTTCAGCGCTTCCCGGGTCAACGCCTCCGTTAAAAATGTGTGGGTATCATAATACTCCTCCAGATCCGGAACGGCCTGCATCTGCGCCTTTCCCGGCATATTACCATAACGCTGTTCCGACAAATAGCTTTGGGGATGTCCGCCCGCATGTCCGGAAATATTGACCATAAAGCCCAGGTTATACGGGTTAGCCCCCGGTGTACCGGCAGCCCCCCAATGCGCCTTGCCCACCTGTATGGTATAATACCCGGCCTCTTTCAGTAATTGTGGAAATGGAGTTGCATAAGCCGTATGCCCGATATCCGGAGTATTGCTTAACCCGCTCCGGTTCCAGCCCAACGGCGCAAACTGTTGATCACCCACATCCGCATCCGTATCCCTGTCCGGCGATGTCCAGTTGGTGATCCGGCTGCGGGCAGCGTTCATCCCCGTTAGCATGCTGGTGCGCGATGGGGTGCAAACCGGCTGGGCATACGCATTGGTAAACTTTACACCGCTTGCGGCAAGCCGTTCCATATGGGGTGTATGATACCGCCGGTTCAACGGCATTACACTGTCTGCAAATGGGACCGATGTATCCATCCATCCCATGTCGTCTACCAAAAACACAATAATATTCGGCCGCGCGTTCTTTTGAGCCAGGCTGTATTGTCCAAACAGGAACATCAACAACAGCAGGATGATCTTTTTTCTTTGCATATCGTTTATTATATCGCTGCCCGGATATATATCCGTACAAGCAGTACAGGTTTCAGGGATCAAGATACAAACTGCTGCGGGAATTGTACCCGTTTATTTTTAAATGGCAAAGGACGTTCTTCCTTGTTGATTTTGTGTTCCTGTTGCGGTGGTCACCGGGTATTATCCGGCTTTTATGTTCAGTATGCCGCGCCCTTCCAGGAGACGTGGAAGAAATATGCCCAGCAGGGCACTGAGAAAAGGAACCGGCCCCCTGCAATAGCGTATAAAAGTTCCCGTTGTTATTTCGATGTATTTAATATCCGGTTTTATACAAAACCCGGGGCCGTTTTTAGCGACGTTCGTTCTTGTCTGAACCAAGGAAAACGGCCATTCATCGAATACTGCTGTTAACAGCAGTACAATACGATTTACGCTAACTATTTTTGTGATGGTTTAGAGGGCTAAGAGTGGGTTGCGTAATCTTTCCAGACCAACGTATTCCCCTCTTTTTTTATTTATCAAAAGCAGGCTGCTTCGAATAAAGCAGCGGCCATCGTTACGAGTCCTTCTTTTTTTTCTTTTTCGGTTTCTCAGACTCGGATACGTCAAATATTTTTTCCAACCCGCGGGTAGGCGTTGATACAGGACCCTTCATTTCTTCCTGGGGGTCCGTTTTATGCAGGGTTTCCGGATCCGGCTTGATGGCCGGCTTTTCTTCGGTCTTTTTTTTTGCCATATGCATTCAATTTTAAAAACAATACTGTTCCTGAACTAACACAAATTACCGGCCAGCTTTGTACATCATCCGCATTCGGCTCAGTCTGCTCCGGGTGTTCATTGCGTTCATTGGTATATAAATTGTATCGTATACATCATAACCTGTTTTTTTTACACCTTTTAAATAAACATCCCATGCCTCAGAAAGAAACGATCCGCAAGGCTCAGCAAGATAAAAGAGCAGGCAAATCCCCTACCACACAGGCCGGCGAATTTGTACATGAAACAATAAAAAAAATCCGTAGGGGTGTACACGGCGCCCGCTCCGCCAGGCAGGCGATTGCCATCGGTTTATCCGAAGCAAGAAGAGCCGGTGTAGACCTGAAACCGCCCAAAAAAGGCACCGTATCCGAAAAAACAAGAAAAAGTGCCGCCAGTGCGTATAAAAAAGGACAGGCGCATGAGCCGGTATCGCCCTCCCGTTCAGCAGCAAGGAAAAAAGCGCTGAAAAAAGAAAGCACAGCGGCAGCTTCTCATAAGGCGCTGTCGCAACAAGCAGGCACTGCAGCCCGTAAACGTTCCGCTGCATCCCGTTCTGCGGCAGCAAAAAAAGCCGCCGAAACAAAAGGACCTGAAGAACGCTCCAGGGCCGCCCGCAAAGCAGCCAGAACAAGAGCCCGGCACGCCCGGGAATCCTGACCGATACCATTGCTTTCCGTGCCGGCTTCACAGAAAACAATGCGTACTGTAGAAATGCTTCTACAAAGCGGGGACTTTCTACTGCATGCTGTTTTTCCCGGATGCCGGTTAGGCAGGCGCCACCTTCCGTGTACAAAAAAATAGACCCCTGTGGAAACAGGGGTCGCAACCAAAACTAACTGCTTATGAGAAAATTAATTATCTTATTTTAATATTCCATTAAATTCAATCTTGTATCCTATAAACGCCGGCACAAATCGATTATTGTGCAGTAAAAGCCATTTTTAGAAAATTTTTACATTCCGCTATAAATTCCTGACAGATATCAACTAAAAATCCGGAATTTTGCGGCCGATTATCTGATATGGAGCATTTTTTTGAATTACCGGTGCAGTATAAAAGTGAGGAGTTGCTGTTGAAGGGCCGGCTGGTGACATTTGCCTATTCTTACAAGTTTTATGTGGTGGTGAACGGGCATGAGTTAACCTTTGAACGGGACGACGAGCAGGCGTTTCGCGTACTGAACGAAAGCACCGGTGGCCATCCGCAAATTGACCCGGAGCTGGTAGAACAGATCGTGGCGGTGCTGAATAAATTACAGTCGGTTTAAACAGATGTAATGCAACAACTTCCCGTCTGACAGGCATGATTGCTTTATTGTCCGGGCTTTAGTGCACAGGTGCAGCATCCTTCCTGCCTGTGCGGGCACACGCGCTTCAATACAATGGAACATCATTCCCCCCTCAAAGCGTTTTGCAAAGTTTCTCATTCACCGGAAGCGCTGCCGACCCTGTTCGGCATGTAACGATGGCCCCGTTAAATTCGAAATGATGACAACAATTATTGCATGGCCTGCGTCGCCTTCCATGCTTTATATTGCTCCGGAAGGCAGCGGCCGCAGGGCCGGTACCCGCAGGCCAATGCCTCGGCCTCATCTGCAAAAAAGACCCGGTTGGCTACGTTCATTTTTTTACCCGATGCGCAGCTCAGCAGCCCGTAGATCCGGGCTTTTTTATATCCTCCCAGTTGAATGTTTCCTTTTCGGATCAACAAACGGGTTTGAATGCCCCGCTCCGCTGTGTTCCTTCCCAGATCTTTATGATACAACATGCGCGTTGTTTGAATGATTACCGGGTATCAGGTGCTTCCCGGAAGGCCGTATCCATTGCCCGCCGAAACATTCAGCTAAGGCCATCGTGAAAGATGATGCCCAGGCTGTACCGGTTGCCGCTGTGCAGCGGACTTACACCATGCTTCATATGTACCCGGTAATACCCGTTGGATCCTTTTACCGGGCGAAAGCTGGTCGTAAAAATGAGCATATTGCCCTGATCCGGCTTTAACACATTTGCCCTGGACTGTGCCCGCGGTATCTGTTCGGTGATCACAAACTCGCCACCGGTATAATCGGCTCCGGGCCGGTTTAACATCAACACCAGCTGCATGGGAAAATAAACGGCTCCGTACAGATCCTGGTGCAGGGTATTAAAGCCCCCTGCCCCGTACTTTAAGATGAGCACGGTGGGTTGCTCCTGGCCCTGTTGCCGGCAAAGCGCCTTCATTTCCGGATGCGTAGCCGGAAACCGTGTCTCCAGCGCCAGTTCATGCATCCATTGATTGGCCACCGGTACAATTTCAGTATATACCTGCTCCCGGAAAGCAGTGATCAATTCCGGCAGCGGGTATCGAAAATATTTATATTCCCCCCGGCCAAAGCGATAACGTTCCATTTGGATCGTTTTGCGGTAAGCAGCTTCCGTTTCATAGCCTGCGATCAGCGCAGCACATTCTTCGTTTGTTAATACATCCTTTACAACTGCAAACCCATTGTTGTGCAATGTTGCAGTAATCGATGGCCAGTCTTTTGCGGCCAGTCGCGTTCCGATACGTTCCATCATACTGTTCATGCTGTAAAGATCGCCCGGCAGCAAAAAGGATAAAACCCGGAACTTGCGCTTTTTGAAGCCGCCGGAAGTATTGCACACCGGTCATGGACGCAATACGTTCCCTGCATCGCCAACGCAGCAGTCAGCAAACCTGCGCTGTGAATTTGGCAGCAGGCCGGGTAACCGGCCCCTATGCTTATTGCCCGCTCATCATTGCCACCATTTGTTCCAGCGCGTCCTTCGCATGCAGCATTTCGGTATTGGCCAGCGTAAACCGGGTAACTTCTGAAGCCCTTTTCAGCATGCCGTTTTCATAATGGGCTATGGCTTCCTGAAGGCGCACAAAGTTGGAGCCGGTTATACAAGCAGACAGTTCAAAAGCATCCTGCATTGCCATATTCACCCCTTCGCCCGCATAGGGGGGCATCCGGTGCGCGGCATCACCCAGCATGGTCACATTGGGCCGTGCGTTCCAACGCTGATCCAACGGAAAATGATACTGCGGTCTTGGTATGAACCCCGCATTACCGTTTGTAAACAGCTCCAGCCAAACCTTATTCCACGAGCCGTAGGCCGTTTTGAACCAGTTAAAGACCTGTGTACGGTTACTAAAATCAACACCGCATTCCTGCACCCAGGTTTCCGGCACCTTACAGCCGGTGTAAAAAGACAAACTACCTTCCCCTTTTGTGCTAAGGATCAGCGATTGTTCATTGCCGAAAGCAAAGATCTTTCCGCCCTTCACCAGTGCCCAGAGATCGGGTGCATGTTGCTCCGCGTGGTATACCTGGCCTTCCACAATGGTTACGCCGGAGTAGATGGGCGCAATTTCAGTGATATAAGAACGGATCTTTGAGTGGGCACCGTCGGCCCCGATCACAAGGTCTGCATATACGGTGGCTCCGTTTTTGAAATACAATCGCCAGCCATCCTTTTCTTCCTCCATCGAAACAAAATGCCGATCCCATACAACGGTGCCGGGTGCCAGTGACTGCAACAGCAGGTTGCGCAAGGGAGCCCGGTCTATTTCGGGGCGACTTTCCGTATACCCCGTTCCGGTAGCATGATCGTCTGAATAAATCTCAGCCTGTGCATCCACTACCCTTACCTTACCGGCGTCCGGGCGATAATGCGCATAGAACGCTTCCATTAAACCAGCGCGCCGAAGTGCTTCCAGGCCCGACTCCGCATGCAGATCAAGTGTTGCCCCCTGCACGCGGACAGCTTCATTTACATCCCGTTCAAACACCTGTACATCCGCGCCCTGCAATTGCAAAAGCCGGGCAAGGGTAAGCCCCCCGGGGCCACCGCCTACTATGGCGATTTTTTTATTTAGAAATAACATACCGGATACTTTTATTTTATGGCGTAAAATTATTCAGTACCAAGCGTTGTAAATTGTATAAATCGGTCGTTTTGATTCCGGCTCAGTTCCTTTGGCAGCACACCGGAGCGCTTTTTTACCTCCCTGATAAAATGCGACTGATCTGCAAAGTTTTCCTCCGGAAACAATTTACCGGCCTTGAGGTGCTGAAAGGAAGCGCGGAACCGGAGGATACTGCAGTATGCTTTTAATGAGAGTCCAAATTGCTGCTGAAAATAACGGTTGATCTGCCGGCTGCTCCAGAACACGCTTTCCGAAAGCGCTTTTACGGAAACAGCTCCTTTGGTACGATAGATCAGCCGGAAAAGCTCCAGCTTCCTGTTATCCATCCGGAGCGGCAATGCCGACCGGATCTTTTCTGCAGCCCTTTTGCAAAATTGTTCCAGATCCTCCAGGTCTGCAGCATTAAAGCCCCAGAAGCCCGCGGGCAAAAAAGCCGCCGTATTCAGCAGCGGGGAAACAGACTGATGAAAAACATATTCCGCCGCCGGCAGTTTGAAACTGATGGCGCACATTTTTATGCCGGCCGCAATCATCACGTTATCGGGCAGGGTACCAATTCCCAATAAGGTCACGTGAAAGGGTGCTGTTATGGACTGCGCAAGAATGCAATCAATCCGGCCATCGGGCAAAATGACCACTTCCTTTGCAGCACCGGACCTGTTTTCCAGGTGCCAAAAGCCTTCTACAAAATCGGCGAGTGACGGATCCGGCGCCATCCATTCGTATGCTACATCTTTACTCACGGTTTTTTAATACTTGACCATAGAAATGCACCCGGTATTATTGAACCGGCATACAAATGTAAAAATGCAAAGAAACACCGGAATTCCGGGTTGCGATTATTCAACAACATGCCGGTCTTTTAAACAAAGCAAAATAGGACTTTTCAACAAAATGTCGGGGCATACGGTGATGTAGTTTTGTTTCAACAAAAAATAAAAGATATGCAAAAGAACAACTACAACGGAGCCCTGCAACAACCAATGGGCTCCGGTTTTGGCAAAACATCTACCTCCCGTGAGGTAATCGAAGGCATCGATCTTACCGGTAACGTTGCAATTGTTACCGGAGGCAATACGGGCATCGGCCTGGAAACAGCAAAAACCCTGGCAGCAGCAGGCGCCACCGTTATAGTACCCGCAAGAGATATTGAAAAGGCGAAAAAGAACCTCAGTGGGATGGCCAATATCGAACTCGGGTCAATGGACCTTGCGGATCCGTTGTCGATTGATGCCTTTGCCCAACAGTTCCTCGATTCCGGGAGACCGCTTCATCTGCTGATCAATAACGCAGGCATTATGTGGGTTCCCCTGCGAAGAGACCAGCGGGGCATTGAATCGCAGCTTGCGATCAACTACCTGGCCCCCTTTCAGCTTACGGCCCGGTTGTGGCCCGCGTTAAAAAAAGCCGGATCGGCGCGGGTGGTCAATGTTTCTTCCCATGGTCATCAGTTTGCACCGTTCAATTTTGAAGATCCCAACTTTCTGCACCGGGAATATGAAACCCTGCTGGGCTATGGTCAGTCTAAAACGGCAGTCAACCTGTTTTCGCTTGAGCTCGACAACCGGTCCAGGAATTATGGAGTGCGGGCTTACTCGCTGCATCCCGGTTCCATCAACGGCACGGAACTCGCCCGGGAAGCTCCGCTTGAATTATTTCAGCAACTGGGATTCCTGGATGCCGGCGGAAACCTGCTCCCGCAGGTAGCAGCATCGCTCAAAACGATTCCGCAGGGAGCAGCCACTACGGTTTGGTGCGCTACCAGCCCCCTGCTCAACGATACCGGGGGCGTTTATTGTGAAGACGCAGATATTGCAGCACTGGCTGCCGATTCATCTGCTCCCGGCGGTGTAAAAGCCTATTCCCTGGATGCGGTTGCTGCAAAGCAGCTGTGGGCGCTTAGCGAAACACTAACCGGCATAAAATTTCAATTTACAGATCACCATTAAATCAATATAACATGGGTACTTTTAAAAATAAAACCGCGGTAATCACCGGTGGTAACAGCGGCATCGGGTATGCCACCGCCAAAAAATTACAGGCCCTGGGCGCCACAGTCATCATCACAGGCAGAAGAAAAGCAGCAGTGGAAAAAGCCGCTTCCGAATTACAGGTAACAGGCATCACCGCCGACCAATCCAGCCTGGCAGACATCAGCAAGCTGGCGTCAACGATTGAAGCACAATTTGGTCCGATAGATATCCTGCTCATCAACGCGGGCATTACAAAATTTGCACCCGTGTCGGCTATGCGGGAAGCCGTCTTTGATGAAATCATGAACGTAAACTTTAAAGGCGCCTATTTTACGCTAAGCAAATGCATTCCACTCCTTAGGAACGGAGCTTCCGTTATCCTGTTATCCTCCACATCAGCCACCATCTCCCCACAAAGTGCATCCGTGTACGCCGCCAGCAAGGCCGCGCTCAACGCCGTGATGAAAATTGCGGCACTGGAACTGGCCCCGCGCGGCATCCGTGTAAACGCGGTGAGCCCCGGTCCTGTAGCTACTGCAATCATGGATAAGATCGGGCTGAACGAAGACCTGCAAGCGCAGCTGATCCACAGCGTTCCCCTGGGCCGGCTGGGCGAGCCCGGTGAAGTAGCGGATCTGATCGCTTACCTGGCCGGCGACAGTGCCTCCTTTATTACGGGTGCTAACCTGCTGGTTGATGGCGGACAATCCATTTAACAAAACTGCAGGTTCTGATCTATTTTTGCAATCACTTATTCCCAATGGGGAAATATAAAAAACAGGTAATGGAGTATACAGCAAAATATATTACACCCGATATTAAACTATCCTGCTACGAGGACCGTTTTTTCAAGTCGGACATTTTGTTCGACCAGCATATGCTGATCTGGTTTATTTCCGGTGAAACCAAGATCGTTCAGGCCGACGCTACCTATTTCTTTAAAAAGGGCGATATATTTTTAATCCCCCGGAACCAGCTGGCTACCATCATCAATTACCCGAAAGACGGACAGCCGCATAAAACCGTGGTGATGCATCTGACCACAGAGCGGCTAAAGGCCTACTATGCAACATTAAAGATCCGGCCAACGGCACCGGCATCGCCAAAGATTCTTTGCTACAATAACCATCCGCTGCTCGCAAGCTGCCTGTCTTCCTTAATTCCATATTTTGAAATGCAGACACTTCCTGAAGACCTTGCCACACTGAAAATAACAGAAGCGATCAGTATCCTCCGGACTATCGACAACAGTCTGGACAATGTACTGGCAAATTTTGAAGAACCTGGAAAGATCAGTTTAACCGATTATATGGAAAAGCATTTCATGTTTAACCTGCCCATAGAAAGGTTTGGTTACCTTACCGGAAGAAGTCTCACTACCTTTAAGCGCGATTTTAAAAAAGCATTCAATGCCACCCCGCAACGCTGGCTTACACAAAAGCGACTGGAGCTGGCGCATTACCAGTTTGTGGAGAAGAAAAAAAAGCCCATTGATGTTTGCTATGAGGTGGGCTTTGAAAACCTCTCGCATTTTTCCTATGCTTTTAAGAAGCATTTCGGGTATGCGCCCACTGCGTTGCTGATGAACGGGCCGGCGCTATAGCCCATCAATTCCGATTGATGCATACCCGGCATGCTGCACTGTTCCGGGCAGGCTGAAACAACGTCTCCGGAAACAGCGCAACGCATGTATGACCGTTTACGCAGCTAAGACAATTTCAGTTTTTCTTCCTCCAGGTCCAGCTGCATAAGCTGGCGGCGGATTACTTCTTCATCTGTTTTGAGGTCTTTATTCCATTCATGCAGCCAGTCCCGCTGCTTATCCAGCATTTCCAGGTATACGTTCCGGCAAACGATATTCAGTTGTTCATTGCCGCTGAGTTCCTTTTTTTGCTTCCAGGCCTGGGCTATTTTCTGCAGGGCGGGCTGTGTATCCAATTCAACGGCATAATGCTGCCGGAGGTATGCGAGGCTTTGGTCTGCCAGTTTCTGACTGAGCATTTTATGTTCCGCTTCGTGCGAAGGATGATGGTCCGGGTCTTCCAGCTGCAGCAATGTTATAAACCAGGGCATGGTTAATCCCTGAACCACCAGCGTAAGCAATATAACAACAAACGTAATGAAGAGGATCAGGTTCCGTTGCGGAAAAGGGATGGTTGTTCCGGTGATCATAACCGGTATAGACAGGGCGGCTGCCAGCGACACCACTCCGCGCATACCGGACCAGCCAAAGATAAAGGGGCCCTTCCAGTTTCGCGGTGCCCCGGCCGTAGTGATATACCGGCTGATAAAAATGGTAAAGGCGATGGCTCCGTATGCCGATAACAGGCGCCCTGCAATTAATACAACGGTGATCAGCACACCATAACCAATGGCCTCCTTCATACTCACTGCACCAAGCCCGCTGGAAATTGCCGGCAGTGCCAGTCCGATCAGCATAAATACCAATCCGTTTAACACAAAACCCAGGGCAGACCAGACACTGGTAACCCGCAGCCGGCTGCTGCTGTTCATAATCCGGTGCTGGTGCGTAGACAGGAATAAACCGCCGCTTACAACCGCCAGCACGCCCGATACATGTATAGACTCCGCTGCCAGGTACATGGCGTAAGGCGCCAGCAGGGTAAATACCAGGTCGATGTTTACATCCGTAGGCAGCCAGCGGTGCAGAAGGTAAAACACCAGGGCAACGGCCAGCCCGATGGCAATGCCGCCCAGTATCACCCCAAAAAAGCTGAACGCAGCATCCCGGAACACAAAGTGGCCGGTTTCCACCGCAATCAATGCAAACCGGAATACGATCAAACTGGAGGCATCGTTTAAAAGGCTTTCTCCTTCAATGATCGCTTCCAGCGATTTGGGCACTTTTACCGATTTCATGATCGCAGCCGCACTTACGGCATCCGGAGGCGATACAATACCGCCCAGTAAGAAGCCCAGGGCCAGGCTGAAACCCGGGATAAAACTGCTGGCCACCCAGGCTACTACCAATGAGGTGAGCAGTACGATCAGGAATGCAAAGCTGCTGATGATGCGCCGGAACCGCCAGAATTCTTTCCAGGAGGTTTGCCAGGCCGCCTCATACAAGAGGGGCGGCAGGAAGATCAGGAAAATTAATTCGGGATTGATCTCTACCACCGGGATGGCCGGGATCAGGCTCAGGAGCAAACCGCCCAGCACCAGCACAATCGGATAGGCTACACGGATACGCTTTGCCAGCATGATCAGTAACATGATGAACAAAACCAGCAGGAGGTAAAAAGGAAACTGATGTAACATGCACTGAATCTACAAAAAACCGGGGAAACGAACACGAAGAACCCATTTTTCGTACTACCGCACCATGCAGGCAAGGGCGCCTGAACTATTTCAGGGGTCCGGTATGGTTCCGGCTATGTATGATTACAACCTATGCGGCTCCGATCCTGCTGATGGCCCCGGGTTATCGCCTCAACAACTTATAGATGGCAAAACCCACCGCCATCAGTACAACCAGGCATATTGCAGACCAGGCAAAATAAGAAAAAGAAGGGGCAAGCAAATAAACAAAATCCATAATTTCCTTTCCGCTAAATTAAGCAATACCTGGATACGATCCGCGCGATATTACCCACGGAGGCTTCGGCTTCATTTCCGGGCAATATGGCGACAAAAGCGGGCATTTCATCGAATAAATTCAAAAGGGGATAAAATCCGTACTACTTTTATCACGGTTTAGAGGGCTTAAGAGGGCTGCAAGATCTTTCCAGATCATCGTATTCCCTCTTATTTTTTTATCCCCTTCCCAGGCCCAAACCGTTGCCGCAGCACGTATTCAAAAAAAGTCATTTCATTATTGTACCCGGATCCTTATACCCGGTAAGCCGTTGATCTGTTTTTTCAGGTATACTCCGCAGGCACAACCAGTGGCTTCCCGTACGCATTAAAAGCGGTTACACCGGTAATCACACCACGTTTTACCCAGGCTGTAAAATCAAACGGCCAGAACACCGCTGCTGATTATTGGGAACCTGCCACCCTGATGGCTAAAGGATGTATCCGGGGTTACCCGTTCAGTAATGTTATAGTTGTAACTGCGGATTTTCACGCGGTCCGGTAGTTCCCGGATTCATTAATTGACTGGATGGTATGTAACAGGTTCCTGTTTTCTGTTTTTGAGAAAATAGCGACCACATTGCTCTTCAGCATTTCCTTTTTCATATGCTCATCCTCGCTGGATGTATAGCCAAAGACCTTGATCGTTGGAAAGCGTTGCGACAGGCGTTTTGCAGTAGACAGTCCGTTCATTACCGGCATTTCCAGATCCAGGATACAGATATCCGGAAGCATGGCGGAGGTTTCGATCTGGCGGATCAGGTCCTGCCCGTTATATGCAAGGCATACCAGCTCCAGGGCCGCATTCCGGTTGATCAGCAATCCCCAGATCTTGTGCTGGATGACACTGTCATCAGCGATAGCAATCGTGATCTTTTTTGATGCATGCCGTTCATCGTCTGAAAGACCGGCCCGATCATCCGATGGACGATTCCGTTCATTTTTATAAAAATCCGTCTTCCCGTTTTTGCCCTGCAATAGCGATGCCGATACTTCCTCTTCTTTTTGTATATCCATTTTTACAAAACTTATAGGGTTATAACCTGATCATAACCATTTGAATGCGGCGCATTGTCGCATACATTTAAAACTACTGATTTAGGGGGCAAGAACGGGGGCTGCTGAAAAATGACTGCCGGATTGTAGGGTCCAATCGCCTTATGCACTCCCCTTGAGCGTTTACACCGGATACCATGCAAAAATCGTACCTGTAGTGGGGTTTCCGGGATATTTCTATAGCAGCATTCACCGGCAAACAGCAAAAAGGGGCACCCAATGGGGTACCCCTGTCTTTAAAACTGCACAAAAGCAATCAACCTGTAATTACCGCCTGCACCGGCTATATACCAGAACCGGAGCGCGGCGGCCACGGGTAGCGGTAATCTGTTTTATCAACTGCTATCCTGTAATGGAAATAATTCCGTTGTTTACCAGGTCCGATACAAAATCACTAACGGTTGCGGTATTCAACTGTATGTTTTCAAACAGCCATTTCCGCTTTTTATACCCTTCCATAAAATCGAAAATATCCCGGGATGATTCCGGATCATGCCGGCGCATCCATTCGATCAGTGCTGTTTCGGAACGGAACCTGGCCTTCTTATCCCGGTTATGAAAATGTACCTTCATTATATAAACCTGCCTGTTTTAAGTAACCGACCTTTCCGGATCTCAAAAGAAGAACAAGGTCTTCTCCAAACAAAACCGTCTTATTCCTGGCTGATGTCCGGTCTATCTATTGTTTAACCGCCACCGCTACTTTGGAATATGCCCTGGTTCCTTCTTTATTTACCTGTACCAGCCGTACCAGTTGTTTGCTGTCAGACAGCTCTACTTCCTCGCGGCCCTGTTTCCTGCAGGAAATTGCCGTAAGGCCCATTCCTGTAATAAGCACCAGCATAAACAGCAGTTTATTCCTGCGGTTGAATAATAAAAATATCATTCCGGCCGCCAACAGGGTAACGCCCATCAGGCTGCCTCTTGCACCCAGTTCTTTTGTAAAACTGTATTCGAGCGGCGTATCAGAATTGCCCTGGTTATCGGTTGCCTTACTCATTACCCGGCCTACTGTTTTAAAAGTAGAATCGGCTCCCATTACCTGCACATCAAAATAATCATTATTAACCTCCGTTGCAGTGGTCCAGTTTACCACCAGGTTATTATCTACGATTTTGGCGTCATACGACTGGAAAGCAACGGGTAAACTGCCGGTGATAACAGTGATGGAAGATTGGCTGTTATCGTTACTTGGCAGGTTGCCCGCTGTTTGGGGTCCATTGCTGCATTTTTGCCCGTTACTTCCGCCGCCGTATTCTATTTTCGCGGTGATCAACGAAGGCCCACCGGTTTTTAAGGTGGTGGCCGTTACGTTAATATGAAATATACGGGATTCCCCGGGCATCAGCGTTCCGTCGGAGCCATTGGAAATAATAATATCCTTACCATCATTGGAACAAACGCTCCACCCCTGCGGCAGATCGCTAACCGGCGTATTGGCGGGAATGGTAAGCAGATCGGAGGGCACGGTAAGATGCGGGCGGATCTTATACGCCGGCAGTGCCACTGCTGTTGCATTTTCATTGGCGATCTCTACCTCAATGGTGCCGGTTTGCCCCTGAACCATTGTTCCGGGCTGCATTAAAATATTAATACTTACATCCTGTGCGGCCAGTCTGGAAGACAGCAGTACAGCCAGGATGATGATCATCATAAAATGTAATTTTTGTTTCATTTCTATTCCGTTTAAAGTTTATAAATTATTTGCTACTACTGAGGTGATATCAATATTATTATCGGTCTTGCTTTCACCGCCGGATCCGCCGATGATCGTTGCCGTAATATTCTGACTGGTTCTTGCCGGCACATTGGTTTTCCTTTTAATATGGAAGCCGATCCGCGAGCTGCCTGTTGCCGGTATATTCATACCGGGCTTTAAGGTTACAATGATATGCGAGGCAGAAACCTGGAACAGCCATTTGCCATTTTCATTCGGAGCGGCATCTCCGATCATTGACGTTCCGGATACGCCGGGCTGATCTGTAGCGGTAAGTGTCATTCCCGGTACGGTCATTTCAAAAGCAGAAAGCAGCTTTACCCGGAATTGAATGGGTTGTGTAGTCGTTTTGGCATCTGCACCGGCAATCTCAAAAATATCCACTGCAAAATCGCGCTCTTCGCCTTCATAAAAATTCATACTCTCAATTACAATAGAAGGTGTGAGGTCCGGTGTTCCGGCAAACGATTGTACTGCTATATATAGGGTAGCTTTTGCGGTGGCCTGGGGATTACCGTTATCCGTAACGGTATAGGGAAATTGCGCTACACCCGTAAATCCATCTGCCGGTGTGTAGGTATAATTACCATTCATGTCTACCATAAAAGTACCATAGCTGTTGGTGATATTCTGAGGCATCACATTTTGCGCATTGCCTTCCGCATCCACATCATTTGTTTTTACGTTGCCGTTTACGGCTACACCGGCACCCGTTTGGTTATAATCATCCGCTGCACCCGTTGTATTTGCAACAGCACCCGGTTTTACATCAATGATGGCATAAGCCTGCGCACATGTTCCCGCAGGGCTTTCACAAACCTGGTAAATAACCGTATCTCTTCCCGAGAATCCCGGAGCGGGTGTATAATGCAATTGGCCGTTTACAATGGTAGCCGTACCGTGCAGCGGGTTGGCGGTAATGGTGGGTGTGCCCAGCGTGCCCCCGTTATTGCCCGCATAATCATTGATCAGCACCGGCACATCCACCGGCGTGCCCGCATTGGTAGCAGCGATATCAGTATTGGCCACCGGCGGATTCTGATTGCTGCCGGCATCCGTTACGGTAATGGTGAGGTTTTGCAGCTCACAGGCACCGGTATTTGTGCATACGGTAACATTATAACTATATACACCTGCCACGGCTGCCGTAAAGGTATAGGTTCCGTCAGCGTTCAGGCTGGGCACGGCGCCTGATGGATTGGGCTGGCCATCTGCACCGTTTACTGCCACGGGGTTAGCATAGCTAAGCGCAGTACCGGCCGGCGCTTTATCATTGGTAGCCACCGAACCCGGAACCGGCTGGTTCACAAACGTACGGTTCACATCCGGATTGGTAAATACTGCACCGGCACCATTTGTTGTTACATACACATATAAAGTGGCTTTTGCAGCAGCCTGCGGATTTCCATTATCCGTAACCATATAGGTATATTGTGCCGTGCCCGTAAAACCGGCTGCCGGGGTAAAGGTATAATTACCATTGGCATTCAACACAAGCGTACCATAACTGTTCGTGATATTCTGCGGCGTAACATTCTGCGCATTGCCTTCTGCGTCCACATCATTCAGGATCACATTGCCGCTTACGGCTACACCGGCATTCGTCTGGCTAAAATCATCTGCAGCACTGGTTGTATTTACGCCTCCCGCAGGCTTTACATCAATAATGGCATAAGCTTTTGTGCATGTTCCTGCAGGGCTTTCACATACCTGGTAAATCACCGTATCCCTACCCGAAAATCCCGTAGCCGGTGTATACCGCAATTGCCCGTTTACAATAGTGGCCGTGCCGTGCAGCGGGTTGGCTGCAATGGTGGGTGTACCCAGCGTGCCCCCGTTATTGCCCGCATGATCATTGATCAGCACCGGTACATCAACCGGCTTGCCGGCGTTGGTGGATGCAATGTCCGTATTGGCCATCGGCGGGTTCTGCTTGCTGCCCGCGTCGGTTACAGTAATGGTCAGGTTTTGCGGCTCACAGCTGCCGGTATTGGTGCATACCGTAACGTTATAGCTGTAAATCCCTGCCACTGCTGCCGTAAAGGTATAGGTTCCGTCGGCGTTCAGGTTGGGCAGAGCGCCTGATGGATTGGGCTGGCCGTCTGCACCATTTACCGCCACAGGGTTAGCATAGCTGAGGGTAGCTCCTGCCGGTGCTTTATCATTGGTAGCCACCGAGCCGGGTACCGGTTTATTTACAACCGTGTGGTTCACATCCGGGTTGCTGAAGCCCGTTACCGGGCCATTTACAGATACATATAAGGTAGCCCTGGCTGAAGCCTGCGGGCTTCCGTTATCGGTAGTGCTATAGGTGTATTGTGCCGTACCGGTAAAGCCGGCCGCCGGGGTATACGTGTAATTCCCGTTCGCATCCACTACAAGCGTACCATAACTGTTGGTGATATTTTGCGGGGTGATGCTTTGGGCATTCCCTTCGCCATCCACATCATTTGCTTTCAGATTACCGCTTACCGCCACACCGGCATTGGTCTGGTTAAAGTCATCTGCAGCGCTGGTAGTATTGATTCCATCTTCCGGCGCTACATCAATAATGGCATAGGCCTTTGTGCAAAGTCCTGCGGGACTTTCGCATACCTGATAAACCACGGTATCCCTTCCTGAAAATCCGGTGGCGGGCGTATAGCGTAATTGCCCGTTTACAACGGTAGCCGTACCATGCAGCGGGTTGGCAACCACGCTGGGCGTACCCAGTGTGCCTCCGCTATTGCCCGTGTGGTCATTGACCAGTACCGGCACATCTACCGGTATACCGGCACCGGTTGCTGCAATATCGGTATTGGCTACCGGCGGGTTCTGATTACTGCCCGCATCCGTTACGGTAATGGTCAGGTTCTGCGGCTGGCAAATACCCGTATTGGTACATACGGTAACATTGTAACTGTATACCCCGGCCACCGCTGCGGTAAATGTGTAGGTACCGTCGGCATTCAGGTTGGGCATCGCAGCGGAAGGATTGGGTTGGCCATCCGCACCGTTTACAGCTACAGGGTTGGAGTAGCTGAGTGTAATACCTGCCGGTGCCTTATCATTGGTGGCCACCGAACCCGGCACCGGTTTATTTACAACCGTATGGTTGATATCCGGATTACTGAAAACACTTAAAATGGTACCGGTCCATGATTCGATATTAAAGCGGCCGCAGTTATCGGAAACGGTTACGCTAAACACCACTTCCCTGCTACCGGTTACGGCAAAAGGCGTAAAACTGGTAGAGGTAGCGGTGTTGGTAGCTCCGCCGTTGGGCGTAAATGTACCCGCCGGCTGACCATTGTCTTTATAAACTGCGGTCCATACCACGTTGGCCAATGCCGCACCTACAGGTGAATTATAGCTCAGCGAAAGCTGGTAGGCCTGTGTACCCAGGTAAGCGGCCGGCGTTGCTCCCGTATTAAGGTTTGAAATAACCGGTGTTTTATCCAGTGCGGCTAAAAAGCTCCAGTTGAAGAATGCTCTTTCCGCTGCTACACTGGCAACGTCTTTACCGCCGATATCATGACCGCCCTCAAGCATGACCCAGCCCCGGTTGTTGTCACCAAATCCACGGCCATAGGCAACAATCACTGCAGGCCCGGCCGATCTTGACGGCACATCTTTATTGCTGGGCGTAGGGTCGTAGGTAATGATCTTTGTAGCCGGCAGCCATTGCGCATCTTTAACCGGCAGGTAGATATTCTCGCTTCCGCCGGTAGTAGCGCCGTCCGGCACACCCATAAACTGCGATACCCAATCATCCGCTGCGGCAAGGGTACCGCCTGTAACGGAACCGGTATTGGTCGCATACGGCGGTGTTCCGTTTTCATGATTGCCCCACAGGATCAGTGAATTTTGCGCATAGTTGGTACTTCCATTTACCGGAAGAATAATCCCGGGGCCTGTTGTGGTTACTTTGGAGGTCAGAAAATTCATCTGCTCTGCGGTATTGGCGGGGTTATAGGTATTGTGCAGGGCACTTCCTGCATGACAGCCCATCCAGATGGCACCTCTGTGCGTCCGGTTCCAGCTATACAGGTTGCCATGTTCTGCCCAGTTCGGATCTGCATGCGGCATTACAAACACATCATTGCAGGCACCCAGTGCCGATGGCGCCAGCCAGTTGTACTGGGTTGCCGGTATACCTGCCTGTTCTTTGTCATTGATCCACTTTTCGGCAATGCTGCCATTCTTATCATCCAGCGTCCATAAAGGTGCAGAAGTCAGCCGCATAATCCGGGCACCCGTAAATGTATAATTGTCCGGGATACGGCGGGCGGTTACAAAGCCGCGGATATAGCCATTGGGCCCTGTAATATTGGTTGCTGCGGTCCACTGGTTGATTGCCGTTTGCACCGCCGGCGTTATAAACTGACCCGGTATTACAAACAGCCCGCTGCTGTAACTGCTTCCGTTAATGGTATAATCCACCGCGTCTTTCGCCTTCCCATTCCGTACTACCCAGAAGATAGGAATCTTGTAAAACTTTATCAACTCATGCACCATCCCATAGGGCCGTACCCCGGATGGATTACTGGCGGCCGTTCCCATATCTACGATATAGGAGCCGGCATTTGCCGTGATCTGCGCTTTTGAAAAGACCGGCAGCAACAGCAGCTGAACCAGCATCCCTCCTATCAGGATCCTGCCCAACAGCAATGCCGCGGCGCGCTTCCATTTTTCATGTTGTTTTTTCCTTGCCTTCATTCTATAAGGTTTTAGTATTTACAAATCCACAAACACCAGCTGTATTGCAAACCAAAAGGCTGCCATACACCAGGGCATCAGGATTTAGAAGGCGGAATAAGGAATGTATAAACGGGGAGAGATTGTCAGCTTTATCAGCATCTGTTAAAGCGAACCGGAGTGGCCACTTAACTTCTGAAATTGCAGTTTTACTTTTTTCTCAGGGATGAATACCTTTTAAAAAGAAGGTATTCCACCATTTTTTCCTTGGGGCACAAAACTATTACCGGCTGTGTCGGGCGCCAAGGAATACGATACAAGAATTCCCGAATTCTGACAGTAAAAAAATGCGGTTCGCTTTTAATCAATGCATTGCACCATTTTACTTTTGGTCCGGCCCCTGTCATTATTCGGGAAAAAGGAAAGTTTTCCGCGAATAAAACCGGCTTCCGCTGGTTGTTTCAATCCTCATATAGCACAAAACTTACAGCTGCATCAAAAAAACAGGACATACAGCCGGATGCAACGGTTGGTATTATGGTTGATAAGCTAAAGACCTGCTATGCGGTGATCCTTTTGCCCCATAGTAACATAGCCTTCCCGGTAGCATAAAATAACAGGCGCACCTATAGTGTGGAACAATACTGTTGATCAGTAAAGCCAATCCGGTTATGCTTATGCGTTGATCATGCAGCACCACATAGCAACATAGCCTTCATAACAGTATAAAAAAAGGGAAACGTATAGTCTTTAATAATCTTCAAAGCATTATTAAACAACAAACCGTTGCCGCTGCATCTCTGATGATTATTTAAACCACATATAATAATACAACCTTCACAGCTGAATAAAAAAAAGGGAAAACATATAGCCCGCAAAACGCTCAAAACAGTATCGATCCATAAGCCAGGGCAACATCTGCATGATTGCATTGCGCGTATCATCCGTTCCTGGTTCATCTAAAAGAACACCCCTGGGTTAAGAATAACGGGGGATGTTCTTATTAGCCCTCTAAACTTACTTTAACTATTTTACAATTTTTACTATTTCAGGTCGTTTCTTGTTTCGCATTTTTTTGGCGTCCGAAATACGCACCGCCCGAAAACGGTCCTTTTTCACCACCGGTTCGTTGGTATTGCGGCTATATGACACCAGGATGCCCGCCGTTAACAACAGGATAACGCATAAGGCCACCATCATTCGCTTCCAGCTTAACCGGAAAAAACGCCTGCCGGTTATGAACGGTAAAATAATGGACGCGGCGCGTTTTTTTTTCTTCCTCAATGGCTGTTATTTATGAATTACAGGAAGCCGCAGCCGGATGCTGCAACTGACTGATGGTATGCAGCAGGGTTCTGTTTTCTGTTTTTGAGAAAACAGCGATCACGTTATTCTTCCGCATTTCGGTTCTCAGGTGCTCATCTTCGCAGGATGTACAACCAAAGACCTTGATGGTTGGAAACCGCTGCGATAAGCGTTTGGCCGTACACACCCCGTTCATAACCGGCATTTCCAGATCGAGGATACAGATATCGGGAATCCGCACGGAGGTTTCGATCTGGCGGATCAGGTCCTGCCCGTTATAAGCCAGGCAAACCAGTTCCAGGGCGGTGTCCTGGTTGATCAGCAATCCCCAGATCTTATGCTGGATGGCACTGTCATCCGCTATTGCAATGGTGATCTTTTTTGATGCATGCCGGCCATGCTCCGTTTGATCGCCGGATAGCGGCTTATGTGCATCCGCGTAAAACATATCCGTTCCTCCTTTGAACCGGAATACCGGCGCCGTTACCTCCTGTTGCTTTTGTATATCCATTTTTACAAAACTTGTAGGGTTATAAACCTGATCATAACCGCCCGGGTGCATACCCTGCGGCATGCATCTGAAGCTTCTGGATTTAGGAGGGGTAAGAACGGGAACGGCGGCTGACGGATCCATGCGATCAAACAGGCCTACCGGTGCAATAGCATTCCCTTTGGAGTTACAAGATATACAGACCGGATTTGCGATCCGTACCTTTTATAAAAACAATGCGACCAACTTAACAGGTTTCATTGTTTTCGCAACAAAATTATCCGGCATACCATTGCCTGCCAAAAAACAACCTACAAGAATTCCGGAAATTTGCTAGGCGCTTATAGCAAAAAGCGGGAAAAACCGCATTATTGATCCATCTGTTACCCGGTAAAGCAGCCTGTATCCCCTTTTACAGCGGTATTACCGGTAAAAAAACCGGGCTGCTGCCGGAATTATTTTAAAAATGGATCCGGCAACCAGGGTGTAAAAAAAAAGGGGCGCTGATGCGCCCGCTTTAAAACTGAAAATTGCACGACGAAAAATTTTTATTCCTGTACCACCGTTACCACTTTAGAAAAAGTTTTCGTGCCTTCTTTATCTACCTGCACCACCCGTATATACAGTTTACCCTCTGCGGAAGGTAATGGTTCATTTTTTGTACAACCCGAATAAAACAACGCGCCGCCCAACAGCACGGCAAGGATACAGGACACCCGGCGTTTGCGGTTCATACAGGCGCCCAAACCGCCCATCGCCAGCAGGCCGATGCCCAGGGCCGCTACCAGACTGCCCGGCTGCTCTTTACTGAACCGGTACTGTAAGGCTTGCACAGCGGTTCCGTTTTCAGCCTGGGTTTTAACCGTTCCTATCGTGGTAAAGGTTTTACCGTCAACGGATACCTCTATTTCGAAATGATCATTATTCGTTTCGGTTTCCGTGGTCCAGCTTACGATTAGCGATTCGTTCTTAAAACGGGCAGTAAGGGTGCTGAAAGCAACGGGCAGGGCTACCGAGAAATTTACGGTGTATGCCACATCCTTGCTCCGGGCATTGATGCCATTTACCGCGTAACGGAAGGAAGTGGTTAGTATGCCGCCCGGAGTGCCGGGCCCCGGGGCAATCGACAATTTTGCAGGATCATAATTGCCGATCACATAGCCCCCGGCATCAATATCCGCCTGGGTAATTACATGCCCGTCATAAGCCAATATAAAACCATTGGTGGGCAAATCGGTAATGGTTACACCCCGTCCTTTCCAGCTGATCTGAACGCCGCCTGTTTCATTGGTACTGCTTCCCAGCAAAGGTTTGTCTTCCAGGTTTACGGCCGTTGGTGCCACCTTAATATCCTTTACTACCGGGTAGGCTACCGGGTCACAGGCATTTACACCGGCAATATAAGCCGAGCCGGGCTGCTGGCCGTTTGCTCCTGCAACCACCGGCACTCCATTGGCATCCACGCTACCGGTAAGCCGGAGATTGCCGTCAAGATCGGCCATGGTAAAGCTGGCGGTGCCTTCAATAGCATCCGGGCAGCCGTCATTATCGCTGTCGGTATCAAACTTATTCAGGATCCCATCTCCATCGGTATCACCGCAGTCCTGGAAATCGGCGCCAAACATAAACGTAGCATAGGTTTCGGCCCTCAGATAACTAAAAGACACACTGCTGAATGTACCCTTAATCCGTATGATGGCAAACCCTTCGGCCCCACTGATTTGCCGGGCCGTTTTGTCTACAATAACGGCAGCATTTGCCCATACAACCTCAAAATCATTGTTGAACTGGATCGGAACGCGTGTGCCGGAACTTCCTATGGAAGCAAATACCAGTACCGGGTTGAGCATGGGACTGGCAAAGCTGAGGCTATTGGTGGTTACTGCATCGTTCCGGACTCCTACTGCATTGAGCGGTATGCCGTATGAAGCAGGGAAGGCCTGCGGCACGTACATCGGGTATACCGAAACCGGAACAGAAGAGGTATAAGTGTAGTTAATACCATTAATGACGCCGGTGGTTGTGTAGGGCCCACCGGCAGGATTGCTGGCCGGATTGGGTGTACCCGACCAGAAAAAGTTAGACCGGTTGCATTCATTGACATCGGGGATGCCATCGTTGTCATCATCCAGGTCATCCTGGTTTAAAATGCCATCCCCATCAAAGTCATCGGTTGGCCCGCATTTGGTACACTGGCTGTAGGTTTGTACACTCAGGAACAGAACGGTTAGTAAGAGGCAGATCTGCTTCATTGCATTTAAATTTTAGAGGTTATTGAAACGTGTTTTAGTTTATTGCCGGGTACGGTCGCAGCTGTATCATAAGGCACTTCGTGTTGCAGGATTTTTATTTTTTAGGTTCCGGCAGTTGCAGGGAAATGTATGACAGTTTCATTTCCCCGCGCCCACAGGAAGGTTCACCCTGTTACCCGCGTCCTATTCTTTTACCGCCACCACCACTTTTGAGTAAGACCGGGTACCGTCTTTATCTACCTGCACGATCCGTATATACAGTTTACCCTCTGCGGAAGGTAATGTTTCATTTTTTGTACAACCCGAGTAAAACAACGCACCGCCCAACAGCACGGCAAGGATACAGGACACCCGGCGTTTACGGTTCATACAGGCGCCCAAACCGCCCAGCGCCAGCAGGCCAATCCCCAGGGCCGCTATCAGACTGCCCGGCTGCTCTTTGCTGAACCGGTACTGTAAGGCTTGCACTGCAGTTCCGTTTTCAGCCTGGGTTTTAACCGTTCCTATCGTGGTAAAGGTTTTACCGTCAACGGATGCCTCTATTTCGAAATGATCATTATTGGTTTCGGTTTCCGTGGTCCAGCTTACTACCAGTTCATTGTTTTTAAAAACCGCAGTCAACGGCCCGAATGTTGCCGGAAGGGCCAGGGAAAACGTAATCGTATAGGTAGCATCGGCGCTTCTTACGGATGTTCCGTTAACGGCATACCTGAAGCTGCTTGTGGTAGTACCTCCCGGTGTAGCGGCCCCGGGTGCGATGGACAAAAGGGTCGGGTCGTAGTTTGCAATCACATACCCGCCAGCATCGATATCATCCTGCGTGATTGCATGCCCGTCATAAGTAAGTATAAAGTCGTTGGTGGGCAAACTGGTGATGGTAGTGCTGCGCCCCTTCCAGTTAACCTGGGCGCCACCGGTTTCTGTATTGCTGCTTCCCTGCAATGGTTTATCAGACAGGTTTGTGGCTACAGGCGCTCCCGTAACCGTTTTTGCAACGGGGTAAGCAACCGGATCGCAGGCATTAACACCGGCAATATAAGCGGTGCCGGGCTGCTGGCCGTTTGCTCCTGCAACCAGGGGCATCCCATTGGCATCTACACCACCGGTAAGCCGGAGATTGCCATCAAGATCGGCCATGGTAAAGCTGGCGGTGCCTTCAATGGCATCCGGGCAGCCGTCATTATCGCTGTCTGTATCAAACTTATTCAGGACCCCATCTCCATCGGTATCACCGCAGTCCTGGAAATCGGCGCCAAACACAAAGTTGCAATAGAACTCAGTTACAAGATATTTAAACGATATACTGCTAAATGTTCCCATGACCCGCACAATGGCATATCCTTCACGCCCGGTGATCTGCCTGGCATTATCCCATGATACGCCTTTTGACCACTCCACCTGAATATCGTTGCTGAACTGGATCGGTACAGATGTGTTTCCGTTCCCGATGGAGGAAAATACCAGCACCGGGTTAAGCATCGGACTTGCAAAGCTGAGGGTATTGTTGGTTATCTGGGTGTTTTGAATCGTAGGATTCACATTGGGCACGGCATAACTGGCAGGGAAGGTTGCGTGAGAGAATACATTCGGTGTGGTTGATATAGCTGATGAAGAGGTATAGGTATAGGCAATCCCGTTGATCGTTCCGATGGCCGTATAAGGTCCGCCGGCCGGGTTGCTGATAACGGGCACGCCCGACCAAAAAAAGTTCGACTTGTTACATTCCGCGGCATCAGGAATACCATCGTTATCATCATCCAGGTCAAGTTGGTTAATAACACCATCATTATCAAAATCATCATTGGGGCCGTACTGGCTGTAAATTTGCAAACTAAGGAACAGAACGGTTAGTAAGAGGCAGATCTGCTTCATTGCATTTAAATTTTAGAGGTTATTGAAAGTGTTTTAGTTTATTGCCGGGTACGGTCGCAGCTGTATCATAAGGCACTTCGTATTACAGGATTTTTGAAACTCTTTAACCAGGTTGCCTGCAATAACCGGTTATCCGCGTGGCCCATGGATGTCGCATTTGGGATGCGGGCCAGATAATATCAGGAGATACGAGGTTTTATCGCTATTGAACTTCCCGACGCACGCGTTATGGATGCTCTATTCTTTTACCACCGTTACCACCTTAGAAAAAACCCGGGTACCGTCTTTATCTACCTGCACTACCCGCACATACAGCTTCCCGTTACCGGCAATACCGGTTTCTGTTTTTTCACACCCTGCCATATAAAACGCTGCACCGGCTAATAGCAGCGCCCATACACGCAGTACGTATCGCCTGCTGCAGAAGCAGGATCCCAGGCTGCCCAACACCAGCATGCCCAGTCCCAATGCGGCCATATCTGACGCAACATCCTTGCTGAACCGGTATTGAATGGCTTCCTTTGAATTGCCGCCAGGTGCCTGTGACGTTACGAAACCGACGGTCGTAAAATCTATACCGTTAACCGATGCCTCTATTTCGAAATGATCGTTATTGGTTTCTGTTTCTGTAGTCCAGTTGATCACCAGTCCGTCATTGTGCAAATAAGCCGCGATGGCTCCAAAGACAACGGGCAGGGCTGATGAAAAATTTACGGTATAGGTAGCATCATCGCTCCGGGTATTTGTTCCATTTACCGCATAAGAAAAGGAGGTGGTTTTTGCCCCTCCCGGAGTACCCGGCCCCGGAGCAATGGACAATTTGGACGGGTCGTAGTTTGCAATTACATATCCCCCGCCGTCAATATCTGCCTGGGTGATCACATACCCGTTATACGTTAATACAAAACCATTGGTAGGCAGGCTCGTGATGGTGGCACTCCCTACCCAGTTCTGCTGAGTGCCCCCGCTTTCATTGCCCTGCAGCGGCTTATCGCCCAAACTTACAGAAGCGGGCGCGCCCGTAACATCTTTAATAACAGGGTAGGCAACCGGCTTGCAGGCCGCGTTAGCCACCAGTGAAATATCATCAATTGAAAAGTCATTCCCCGCAATCACGGTGCTGGAATTTAACAGCTGAATCGTATAATTACCGGCAGCACCGGTAGTAAAATTTAAAAACAAGGGCGTCCATACAGCCAGGCCAACAATCCCTGTTTGCGCCCTGGCAATGGGAATAGAACCTGGTCCCGGTGTACCCTCGTACACCTGTATTTCCAACCCATACGTAATACCGGCGAGCGCAGAGGCGTGCCACACACCAAAAGTGTAACCGGTATTTCCTGTTAAGGAAACTGTTTCCCGGTAAAATGTACCGATAACAGAGGAGCCATTTACAGCAAGGTAAGCATCATCATTGGCCCCGGTGGTATGCCCTGCATAAGACCAGATGCCCGGATAACTATGCCAGTTTGGAAAATAACTTTTACTAATCACTGCATATCCCCCTGCCTGTGTGTTCCGGGGTGTTTCGAATACATATCCCGTCCCCGGAGGTACCTGAAGATTCCGTGGAACGGTGGTGGTACCAAAAGTGCCGTTGAACTCGCCGGTAGTGATATTGATGTTACATTGACTTTGCGCATAGAGGCTGCAAATAAGCGCCATTACAGAGAAAAGATACCGATACCGGCTCATAAGCGATAAGATTTTAGAGGGTTATTGAAAAAGCCCGCGGTGAGGTTTCCGTTCCGGGTTTTTCCGCTGTAAATATAACAACTCTATGTATATGTAATACACCCAACTATTCATTAATTATCTTTATCACTTTTGAGTAGCGCGTAACCCCGTCTTTGTCTACCTGACCGATCCGTAAAAAGAAGCCGTCCTGTTGAGCCGGCAATAATACGCGCTCGTTCCTGTTGCAGGAATTGCTGAGCCCCCACAGGGCCAGCACCATGAAACCCATGATGAGGATCCGGGCCCTTTTTCTTTTGCGGCTGCCTGCAAATGAGCAAAACGCCAGCAACATCAGGCCGGCAAAGGCCATCGTTAAGCCTTCCATACCTGTTTCAAAGGTGTAAGGAATAGCGGTACCGGAATTACCGGATGGTGCTTTGGTTTTTTGTTCGCCAATGGTATAAAAGGTCTTACCGTCTTTTGATACCTGCACCAGGTATTTTTCATTGTTCACCTCGCTTTCCGACGTCCAGTTCACCTTAAGCATTCCGTTGCTGATCACCGCATCAAGGGCGCCAAACGTTACCGGCAGGGCCGCATCCGTAATGGTAACGGCAAAATCCTCCATCTGGCCATACAACAATTGCGCATTATAGGTATAGTCCGGGTTGGGCCAGTCTGCCGCCACGCGCATCCGCAGCGGTGTATTTAACGGGGTGGCCCCGCTTAACTGAACCGCGGTTACGGGGATGCTGTGTGTATAGTTCCCCGAGTAATCGCCTCCGGAAGGCGGAAGACTGCTTCCCAGCAGTTCATTAGCCGTGTACACGCCATCGTTGTTCAGGTCCAGCCATACTTTTACCCGCTGGCGGTTACTCCGCGTAACCACTTCGATGATATAGCTGCCGGTTTTACTCAGCGTGGTACCCATGGTACAGGTTTTATCTTCGTAGGCGATCTTTGTTGCAGACCGGTACGGCTCAGACGCATAATAAAGGCTGTTCAGCTTTACCAGTACCGGCCCCATCCCGAAGGTATTGTTGGGATTGGAAACGGTTGTTTTGGCATCAACGGCGGTAACTGCAGTTCCTGACGGGGCCTGGCCACCGAGTGAGGAAATGAGGCTGTAGCGTTCCGTAAGCATGGTAGCCTGCAGCCGGTCGCCCTGCCCGGGGGTAAATTTATCGCGGCAACTGAAATAGCTCATGATGTTGGTGCGGGAATTGCCCCATACCAGGTTGGTACACGGGTTAATCGCATTTGCGGCAAAACAGTCCCAGGACTTTTTATGAGGGTCCGTATCGGCCACTTCATCACCATCGGTATTCGGATTGTTATTCACAGGACAAATCAGCTCCTCATTGCCATCCGTTTTGCTTTCAAAAGTATGGTACAGCGCAAGCGCATGCCCTATTTCGTGCGATAAGGTTAAGGCCGTACCGTTTACGACGCGCGCATCCAGCACGGTACCGTCTTCTTCATTAGACTGGTTTGGGAAATAGGCATACCCGTTGGTGCCGCCGTCACCAATCCTGCGTACGATCCAGATATTATAATATTCGTTTCTTGGCCATTTACTCAGGGCAAGCAGCTCGGCCTCCGGCATACCGGGCCCCGTACCACCATCCTGGAGGCCATCATCTACATACCGGCTATCGGTTACTGCGGTCCGTATGATACCGGTTGTAGCATTACAATCGGGCGTACGCTTTGCCAACACAAAACGTATCGGAGTGCTGATGCCTCCGGATGCATACTGACCGGCATACACCTGGTTGAGTAAATTGATCATATTATAAATAGCCGCATCTGTGGGGTTGTCCGTCGAATTATCATCATAGGCATTGGGGGTACCGGGAGCTCCGGGTGTGGCATCCGCCGGCCGGTATAAAACATGTACTACTACGGGGATCTGGTAAATGGGGCCTGGAAGCACTTCCCGGTTCTTCCGGGATTGACGCAGGTTCTTTAAAACTTCCTGCTTGCGGCTTATTTCGATGCCGGCCGCGGTAATCTGCTGCGCCGTTTGCGGACTGGCCATCTGGCGTTTAAGCCGGGCATCAAAGCCGCATAACTCCTTTTTTTGGGCAGCGGCTTTTTGCCAGGCGGATAATGTCAGCAACAGAACAAATAAAAATGAAATGTTTCTCTTAAAAAAAGTGCTCATAAGCATTCAGGCTTAGTATGAATACAAAAAATATAGGGGCGCATTCTTTTACAAATGATCCATCAGAACCTTAAAATATAACACCTCACTACCGTTTGGCAGTTTACAGGATACGCGGGCAAATGGTGGTGGTTTCAAACTTTACTAAAGGGCGTTTGAAGCATGGACTGATGCTCCACTCCCATGCCGGGTGTGGTACGAAACTACCGGTGTCACAAAGCTCCGGCAAAAAAAACCCTACCAAAATTCCGGAAATTTACCAGCATTGCTCCATCAGAAAAAACGCAATAAATTAATAAACAGCACATTACAGAAATAAAAAAAGAAGCCTAAAATCAGGTATGGTAAAAGCAGCCAGGGTATGGATGCGTGCATAGTCTCAAGAAAAAGGGGTAAAGAATTATGCTCTGATTCATAGGTAGCCCTTTAGTATCCTGTTTTATCTGGGAGATTTTATTGCGATTTTCAAAACCGGTAGCCAACGTGTACCGCTTCCCCGGCATTCCTGTTTCCTATAAATATAAATGTACCGATGAAGCCGGCCGAAGCAACGGATTCGCCTGCCGGAAAAGGAGCGCCCGGCGCTATCGTTATGTTCGGATGTGTACCCGGCCCGCAAAAACAAGCGGTAACGGATCGCTGATCGGCACCGCAAACCGATGGTGCAAAATACGCCCCGGCATTTATTTTAATGGAGGATTGTATACCTGAATTCCAGAAAAATGCCGGACATGCTATTGATATCATATAGTGGTGACCATCCCCTCCACCGAATAAAAATACGGGCCGCAGCAAAGGCTACCCTTCCCGTTTTTTATCCAGGTAACGGATAAACAGGGAAGGCGATAACCCTGTAAACGATTTAAAGATTGCCGCAAACTGGCTGTGCGAGGAGAATCCTGCGGCGGCGGCCAGGCTGCTGATCTTATAACTCCGCCAATCGGGGTGATTCTTAAGTTTTTCAATCACATAATTAACCCTGAGTTCGTTGATATACCCGTTAAAATCGGTCTTTTTATGCTGCTTTATCAGATAGGACAGATATTTTGTATTGGTGCTTAACCGGGTTGCCAGTGATGAAAGGGAGAGCCCTCCGTCAAGAAAAAGATCCGAGGTTTCAAAATCCTCCAGTCCTTTTAATAACTTCAGCTCGGTATCTACCGTCATCATCCTTTTTTCCTCCCCTTTGGCATCCGGTTTTTCGTCTTCCGCGATCACCATCACCGGTGCGGGTGCCTCCGGCTCAGCACTGACCATTACAGGCGCGGCGGTTTCATGTTTTATTGCCGGTTCTTTTTCTTTTTTCTGCAGCTGCTCCAGGATCGCTTCAAAGCTTGATAGCTCCTTCCGTTTCTTTTTCCGGTAACCGATAAAAAAAACAATACCGGAAAGCAGCAACAGTAAAATGATAACGATCATGACCGTTTTCCGGCTGCTTACGGTTTCCGCCTTTATACCCCGTTGCTCCAGTTGTGTATAGGTTTTATCCAGCAGCTCGGCTCTTTTATCCAGGAGCTCGCCGGTTACCGAATCTTTTTTTTCGCGGGCGGCCGCCAGTTTTTCTTTGTCCTGCACCGCTGCATAATACCTTTTAGAGAGTGCATAGATCGATTCTTTTATCTGCAGGTATTGCGATGCATCGGCTACCTGCTCCGCTTTATCCAGGTAACGCTTTACCTCCGGCAGGTTTTCTTGCTCCAGTTCCGCTTCTGCCATGCCTTTATACAGTAACCCGGTTATATAATCAACCGGTATTCCGGAGCTCAGCGCCTCCGCCCGGCTATAATGTATCAGCGCCGTGTCGTAGCTCTTTAACAGACGGTAGTTGTCGCCCAGGAGGCGCTCATTGTTCCGGAGAAGATAATCCCTGTTCACCTTCAGCTTATTAAAACTCTCCGTTGCCTGTTCCAGGTATCCGATCGCCTTCCGGTGGTGCTCCCCGTCCATATTGCTGAAAGCCAGCTCCTGCAGCATCAGGCCCCGGGTATTGTTGGCCTGCTCGGGATCCGGAATTTTGGGAATGATTTTCAGGGCTTTTTCTGAATATTCCTGGGCTTTGTTGTACAGCTCCATCATGCGGTACAGGCCTGCCAGGTAGGCGTTTCCTCTTGCCTGCCAGGCATAATCGCCCGTTTCCCCGGCCAGCTTTTCGAGCCGTTGCGCATATTCGATCGATTTTTCAAGCTCCTCCTTTTGCTGGTACAGTCTTGCGATCAGCATCATGCTCCGGATGCGGAACAACGTTCTGTGGGAGGCCTTAAGTAACGAGTCTGCGGCAGCTAACGCAGCGGGCAGGTTTCTGGGGGCTATTTCCTTGGATATTTTATTGTAGCTATGATCAAAAGCACTCGAATCCTGGGCCCTGGCAGCCCGGGCGGGCGCCAGGAACAGCATTAAAAAAAAGAAACCAATGAACGCGCAGCCATACCCACCGCTCCTGCTCTCCTGCCGAACCTCCGGATAAACATTTATTTGACCGGCACTTTCTCCTGTCTGACCCAAAACACCCTTCCCGCTTTTTTGTCCCCGGAAAAACTTTTGGGAACACCATTCTTCACTATAACCTGCAACATTCATCCGCAGTGATCATTTTGTTTGTACGAATATAAAATTGTTCCCCAATGTTATCGAATAAAATTGACAAAATGTATAATTTTAAATGCTGCCGGCCGGAGCGTTTGTGCACCGGCATTTACAGGCTCCGGCGTCAACCGGTATACAATTCAACATACCAAACAAACATTTCATTACAACAAATGCCTCGTTCATACAGCCGTATAAAAAACAATACCGGCAAACCGTTATTTTTATAGGAAGGACATCAACGAATTTTTAAAAAACTATGCACTTTCAAAAACTACTGTTGCTGCTTCCCTGCCTACTGCTGTTTGCGTGCAGGAAGCACCATGAGCAAAAAAACACGCCCGCTCCGAGTGTAACCTATACAGATTTCACAAACCAGCCCGTGCTCATTAAAGAAGGTGAACCGTCTTTTAAACTGGATATCGATGGGGATGGTACGGATGATTTTGCTTTTAAGGGTCAGCAGGTGCAGGAACCGGAGCACCGTTACACCTTTATTTATGTAGATCCCTTAAGGGAACATGTACATCAGCAAGCCATCACCCTCCAGGCCTGTTCCTTTGCCCGCAACGCCGCCATCCGGTTAGCGATCGAAACCGGCAGCACGCGTTACTGGTCTAACTCCAGAGGCATACTGGTAGAAACGGAGCATTTTGCAAACGGACAGCAACGCGATGGCCAGTTCCTTTGTGCTGCCCCTCTTTACCTGGCCGTAAAAGTGCTGCGGGATGGGAAAACCTACCTGGGCTGGATCGAACTTCGTCATCAGATAGTTGCAGGCATCGATCAGATCTATATCATCAAAGCCGGCATCAATAAACAACCAGACACCTCCATCATTGCCGGAGCATGAGCCTTGCCCGGGAAATGATCCGGTCCGCAAAAGGATCAGCCGGAACCACTACCCTTATTCAATTCAACAGTACTGTTGCAAGCTTGCTATAGTCCGGATATAAAACAAACAGTTTCACATGCCGGATTGCAAATACGTTTTGTAACCGCTCCGTTTTATATTTAAACCAGGATATATTTGTTGATGTTCAGCAAAATCAACACCCGGCTTTTTGTTAACCCTGCCGTTTCCGGAACCCTGCTTATCAGCAGTGCAACGGCCGCTTTACATGCAGGCGGATTTTATTAAGTAACAAACCAGCACAGGTCAGCTATCACACTTGGCCATGCTACAGACCTGCGCAAGAGGCAGAACGGGCCTCCGCCTGATTGTTTTGCCGGAATAATTAAAAAGATCTCCCCGCAACAGATTTATACAGCAAAGAACGCTACCAAAATACCCGTAACAGGCGAATTGGCCTGATCTTGGTAGCAGAAAATGAATGGGCCCGCTGTTCCGGTCTTTAAAACACTTGTAATAAAATGTATCCGTTATGATTCCTTTAGATGGTGAAGTACTCAACGATCTCCTCCGTATTCATGCCGACCGGATTGCGGGATACCAGCGCGCAATTGCAGAGCTCAGCGTTGCGGAAGACAACGATCTCCGGGTTTTATTCCTGCAGTATATCGAAAACAGTAAAACCTTCATAACGGAGCTGACCACCGCTTTGGAAAAAATGGAGCTGCCGGCATCGGGCGGCGGTACCGCTATGGGAAAAATTTACCGGGCCTGGATGGAGATCAAGGCTTTTTTTACCGGCGACGAACGGCAAACGATCCTGAACAGCTGCGAGGCAATGGAAGATGCTGCCAAGCAGGCCTATGAAAGTGCGCTGAACCAACCGGGCTTGTTCCCGGAAATCTTTGAGCTGATCAAAGCGCAACACAAACAATTACAAAAAGCCCATGCCCAGGTAAAACGGTTGCGGGACTCCTGAAAAGCGCTACCTTTAGCAGATTGTTGCCGGCTCTTTATAAAGCAGCATTGAATATGAAAGCGAGCGCAGGTATTTTATTATATAAAAAAGACGGACGGGATTTTTATTTCTTCCTGGTACATCCCGGAGGCCCCTTTTGGAAAAACAAGGATGCCGGAGCCTGGTCCATTCCCAAAGGAGAACTCCTGGCAGATGAAGCGCCCCTTACCCGGGCCCGGATCGAATTTGAAGAAGAAACCGGTCAATCCATCGACGGTACTCTTTTACCCTTAACCCCCATCAAACAAAAAGGCGGGAAAACGGTTTTTGCCTGGGCCGTTGCCGGGGATATCGATCCGGCCACCTTACAAAGCAATTCCTTTCCGCTTGAATGGCCGCCCAGGTCGGGCAAGGTCATCGAAGTACCGGAAGTGGATCGATGGGCCTGGTTTGAACTGGAAGATGCAAAACGGCGGATCAATCCGGCACAGGTGGCATTTATCCTTGAAACGATCGCCCTGGTCCGGAATGCACAGGAATAAGCCTTTTAACATATATGCCAACCGGTGCGGGTTTAATGCAACCCGGTGATCATACTGCCGGCTATTACCGGAGCCAATCAGCACCGAATGAATAATCGCCCTGCAATGTATAACATAACCCGTAGCAGCAACAGGTTGCCAATGACAGACGATATGATACATCGAAGCGCAATCACACTTTAGTGGTATCGTTCCGATCATTCGAATGTGCGTCAAACTAAGAGGATATGTGCACGCTGGCAAACCTGCACGATTAAAGTCTTTGAGCGGCATAGCCCCGGATAGATTTCATAACGTTGTGCTTTTGCGCGACGTTGGCAGCGAGAAACAGATGAAAGTGCCATGGGCACGGTGCATGTATCGAGCTGACGGCTCTCAGCCCTTCGCCTGGATGGCGAGACGGGTTAAAACCCGCTCTTAGAATATTCATCCGCCGCTATGCGGCTGAGGCAGTTTTTTCGATCATTCGGGATTGTTTTTTTCAGCATCCAGGTATATGATCATTCAACAGACCCTGAAACAAGTTCAGGGCGACCACAGGAGTGATGGTCATCACCTCATTGATTTTACCCTGTAAATGAAAAACTCAGCAAAAAGCAAAATTCAGCATTCAGAAGGTATCATTCCCGGCGGTTCCCTTATAGTATTGCTGTCGTCCTGAACTTGTTTCAGGACCTGGCAGAGACAACTGCTGAAACGTGTTCAGCAAAGGAGCAACCAGATGCTTATTCCATTCTTTGTATCTTTATAGCATCAGCCAAAGATCAACCATTATGAAATCAGCAATGACCCCGCGGCACCCATCTATTCAGGCGCTGCATCAAAACATTCATCTGCACCCCTTCCTGCATTCTTCATCCTCCATTGTATAACGCATGAAAATCCTTGTATTACCCACCGTTTTAGTGTTACTACCCATTGCGGTCCTGTTTTGTATACTCCGGTACGGCAAAAAAACCAAAGGGTACTCTACCGGTTTGAAGATCCTCTTAGGATTCCTGTTTATTCCGGCAGGACTGCTGGCTACATTTTTCGCCCTCCTGCTTTCGATAGAAGGCTTCATGGATAAACACATCCAGTGCGCAACCGGGGCCGTAACCTTTATCCCCTTTGGCTTGCTGACCTACCTGGTGGGTGTGCCCCTGCTTTTAGCCCTTTCAAAAAGACAAGTCCGGAGTTAAATTCAGTAACCGGTCTTAAGGCCATACCTGTAAACCCTGATGAATACCTGATCCGGCCGGCATTCAACAACACGGGCAAAAAGATCATTCCCTGTTACAGATCGTTTTGCCGTGTTACAAAAGCTGCCGGTAAGTGTTGTTCAACAAGCCGGCAGCAAGCGCTTCAGCTGACGCCTTCAAAAGGCGATTGATGCCGCTTTTTCGATCCCTGCTGCAATGCATGGCCGGTCAAACGGGGGGCTACAGCGGCGGATGCTCCCGCCACCGGCTTCAACCGCACAACGGCTGCAAAGACCGGCAGACCGCAATGAACCGTTTCCTGTTCCATAACGGCGTTGTGCTTTACAAACTGTTTGTGCCCCGCTTCCCCCTCCCGGTGGTTGGCAATAGCAAGACCAGGCTTGCTGTCTGTTCTATTGCTAAAAATCATCTTGGTTACGCTTTTCATTGTTTTTAATTTTTGAAACTGAATCAATGGATATTGCCTGCATAAAGTTGGGGAATTTAAGTACCGGTTTCTTTTTTTGATCCCTCCTGACCCCTTCTGATCCCTCCTGATCCTTCCTGATCCTTCCTGATCCCTCCTGACCTCGAAACGCATGTTTTCTGTATCCTTTGTATATCCTTTCTATATCGTTTCTATATCGTTTCTGTATCCTGGCTGTATCCTGGCTGCGGTGTTCGTATATCCTTTCTGTATCCGGCCCGGCGTAAAAAAGGCGGCAATTTGCTGCATTACACCCGGCTTACAGATGCAGTAGTACGTCCATGCTGCTGAAAACCGCAAATGCAGCCAGGATATGCGCAAAAACGCATTACCTGCCATTTTAAGCGCAGCGATATGCTGACGGCATCCGATGCGTTTACCTATGCAGCAGACCGGAGAACACTGAAAGTGATCCTGCCCATTTATAGCCCGCAGCAAATCCTCATTCCCGTTAACACCACGATTTATGCAGCAAATATTGCCTGTATGGCCACCATCTCCAGGGTGCATTTCGCTTTATAAAATGAAGTGGCGTACCTGCCGTTTACGCATTCCTCCTGAGTACTTAAAAAATGCGCATTGACGGGTATGGGTTTAACAGCATCCCCTAACAAAAAGTAGCTCGTCGTTCGGGCGCAATTGGAAAACCTTTCTTATCATCCATAAATAATCTTCCACGCTTTTTTTCCGGAGTCATTTCGCAGAGACCTCCCCGCCGCGGTTGAGGCAACGATACCCTTTTTGCCTGGGCGCAGGAATGGTACCATTGGCGGAGCAGCATCGCGCAGCATGCATAACGGCGGGTAAGGAGATCAGTAAACGGAATGATCGCTTTACCCGCCGTTATAAAAATGCATGCGGAGCAATGCAGACTGCATCCGCTCCATATGCTAATCCTCTGCTTTATTTTTGAGCATGGTTAGTAACACATATGCATTCTTCGTTACAACCGGTTGCCCCGGAAGTGTGTCTTTAATCTCGGTAAAACCACCCATGGAAATACCGGCGGTTACCGGCTGCAACCGGAATGTATGGGAATCAGCCGCCATAAATACGTAGTGCTTTCCCTGCCACTTTACCACACCGTCATCCGGTATCGCAAGTACTTGGCGCCCGTCTAACTGAATCTCCCCGGAAATAAAATTTCCCGGCAGTAAATGCGCTGCCGGCCGCTCCAGGTCGCAATGCACTTCAACAGCGCGGCTTTCATTGATGTTGTGCGTGATATATTCGATGCGTGCATTAAACCGTTGGTCCGGAGCTGCGGCGGTTGCAAAGCTTAGCTGCTGTCCTACCCGGAGATCGGCGGCATCATTTTCAAAAACAATAAAATCGGCATGCAACCGCGAGGGGTCCACAATCTCGAACAACACGTCTGTAGGTGCTATGTATTTGCCTTGTGTAATATTCACTTTTGAAATATATCCGCTTATAGGGGCATAAATGTTTACACTTCGTGAAATGGATGCACCGGTAAGCCGGTCCGGATGAATGCCGATCAGACGTAATTTTTCCGCGAGCGCTTTTACCAGTATTTTCTGACTCTCATACTGCGCAACGGCCTGCTGGTGCACCCGCTCGCTGTTTGACTGGGTTTCGCTCAGTGTTTGCTGCCGCTCAAAATCTGCTTTATCAAATGTCAGTTTGGCCCTGGCCATAAGATAGTCCTGCTGTAACTGGATAAACGCCTGGTCTTCCAGCTGTGCCATCAGTTGCCCTTTCACCAGGCGCATACCGGGTATCAGTTTGGCCGACCGGATATACCCGCCCATCGGAAAGCTAACGGCATGCACATGCTCCGGAGGCACATCGATGGTTCCGGTAACGTGCAGCGTGCGGTGCAGCAGTTGCCGTTGCGGTTTTCCAACCTGTATACCCGCATTCCGGTATTGTACGCTGCTCAGCGTAACCTGTGTTTCTGCAATGATGGCTGCCGTTGAATCGGCCGGCTTTTGCCTGTTCTCTGAGGTACCTTTACAGCTGCAAAACAGCGCAGCAGCCGTAAAAAAATATAGGATCGTTTTCATGATGATGCTTTTTAATTATTGCCTTGCAGCCGCTCCATTTCAAACGATGTTTCATTGAGCTGCTGAATGGTGTGAATGTATTGTGCCCGGATATCGAGCGACTGATTAACGAGGATTACCCAATCCAGCAGGCTGATCTCGCCGGCGTCCAACTGATGGGAAGCCGTTTGAATGATGACGGCCGCATTGGGCAGCAGCGATTGCTGATAGCGGACGATCAGGCGGTGCAGCTGCTGGTAGGTAGTACGGGCATTTTCCAGCTCCGTAACCAGCCGGGCCTCCAGGTTCTTCAGTTCCAGCTGCTGTGCTTCTACCAGTGTTTTGGCGGCCCGGACCCTTGCCGTACCGGCGCCCCAAAAAAGCGGGATGCCCAGGCCAAGGGAAACCGTACTGAAGCGGCGGGACGGGCCATAAAGTACCTCCCGGTTATCCGGCAGGGTTTGCCATCCGCGCATTGAACTGTTGGCATAGCCCAGGCTAATGGAAGGAAGCTGCTTGCCGGCCTCCAGTTTACCCGCGGCCCGGCTCTGGTTCAGCGCCGCCTGCTGCAACAGCAGTTGCGGACTTTGCCGGCCGTCTGCCGCAGCACCTTCCGGAACCGGTGCATAAATCAGACTGTCCGCTACCGGATCCAGGTCTGATGCGGCTTGCGTAAGGTAACGCAGCCGGCGGTTTGCTATCTGCCGGTCGGCCAGCAGCGCTTGTAACTGGGCATCTACCTGCAACCGCTGATTTTCGGCAGCACTGGATTCCAGCCGGTCTGCCGCCCCTGCTTTTAACCGGTTACGGGCTTTTTCCGCCACCCGTGCATAGATGCTGTCGGCATAACGCAGCAGTTTTTCTTTTTCTTTAAGCACCAGCAATCCATAAAACAGCTGCTTCAGTTCTGACCGGAGATCGGTTTGCCGGTTAATGGTCCCGGCCTTGCTTACTTCGGCATCCGCGCGCAGTACGGCCTTCTGCCTTGCATAAACTGCCGGAAACTGGATGGCCTGGTTGATGGCGAAGCGGGTGTCTCCAAGCACGCTGTTCAGCTGGCCATATTCGGCCGTAACTGCGGCTTTTTCCGGATCAAAGCCTGAAGCCACCAGTTGCCGGCGATACCGTTCATGAAAGGCCGAGGACTGTAACCCCATGTGATTCTTTTGCAACATGGCGGTTGCCTCCTGCAAGGTAACCGGCGTTTGCGCTGTTGCAGCAATACCGGTTATACAACATACGGCCAGGGCTGCCACTGCCGGGCGGCTTCGTTTAAAATAGTTAAACCCTCTTTCAAAAAGAAGATAAAAGACCGGCAACACAAAAAGCGTGAGCAATGTAGATACGATCAGTCCACCGATAACAACTGTTGCCAGCGGCTTTTGCACGGCCCCGCCCGCACCGGTACTAACGGCCATGGGTATAAAGCCCAGCGAGGGTACCAGCGCCGTCATCAGCACGGCGCGTAATTTGGATTTGGTAGCATGAATCACGATGCGCCGTTCATCCTTCCAGCCGAGTTTTTTCAGGCGGTTAAATTCCGACACCAATAATATACCGTTCAAAACGGCTACGCCAAAGAGCGCGATGAAACCAACGCCTGCGGAAATACTAAAAGGCAGATCGCGGATCCACAGGGCCAGTACCCCGCCTATCGCAGACAGCGGGATGGCCGTATAAATCAGCAGGCCCTGCTTTACCGAACCAAAAGCAAAATACAACAGCAGGAAGATCAGCAGCAATGCTACCGGCACCACAATGCTGAGTCGTTCCTTTGCCGCATTCATGTTTTCGAAAGAGCCGCCATATACCAGCTTATAGTCTGCCGGCAGCCGAAGCTGGCTGGCTACTTTCTGCTGCAGTTCGGTTACAATGGACTGTACGTCGCGCCCGCTTACATTAAAACCGATCACGATCCTGCGGCGTGTATCTTCACGTTGTATCTGGTTCACCCCTTCTACCTCTTCAATGGCAGCAACCTGCGAAATGGGTATCTGCTGGCCATCCGGAGTAGGCACCAGCAAATTGCGCACATCGCTTAAATGCTGCCGCGATTCATTGTTTAAACGCACCACGAGGTCAAAACGGCGCTCCCCTTCAAAAACTTTCCCGGCGGCCTGACCTGCAAACCCGGTATTTACCGCCCGGTTTACATCCTGCACGTTCAACCCGTACTTTGCCATGGCATCCCGGTTGTATTTAATCACTACCTGGGGCATGCCGGTAACCGTTTCTTCATACACATTGATCGCCCCCGGCACGGTTTGGATGATACCGTTCAGCCGGTGCGCATACGCACTCAGTGAATCGAGATCATCTCCGAATATTTTACAGACCACATCCTGCCGCGCGCCGGTCATCAGTTCATTAAAGCGCATCTGAACCGGGAACTGGAAACCTACGGTAATCCCCGGCACCGCCTTTAGCTCCTCTGTCATCCGTTCCGCCAGCTCAGGGAAGGTTTTGGCGGAGGTCCATTCTTTCTTGGGCTTCAGAATCACCATCATATCGCCCGCTTCAAAAGGCATGGGATCCGTAGGTATTTCGGCACTGCCGATCTTGGTGACCACTTTGGTAACCTCCGGAAATTTCTGAAGCAATATCGAAGATGCCTGCTGGGTATATTTGATGGTGTTGTTCAGGTTGCTGCCCGTAAGCAACCGGGTTTCTACTGCAAAATCACCCTCTTCAATCTGCGGGATGAATTCCCCACCCAACCGCATCAGCAGGAAAATGGCAGCTGCAAAAAGGGTAAGGGTAGCTGCAATAAGGGTTTTAGGAAACCGCATCACCCGGGCCAGTACCGGCTGATACCGGCGTTCGAGCCAGATGGTCATCCGGTCTGCCAGTGTTTTCCGGTGACTGAGTTTCTTTTTCAGCAACAGCGCATTCATCATCGGAACATAGGTGACCGATAATATAAAGGCGCCCAAAATAGCAAATGCAATGGTCCAGGCCATGGGTTTGAACATTTTGCCTTCTATTCCCTGTAACGACAGGATCGGGAAGTAAACGATCAGTATGATGATCTGGCTGAACACGGCCGAGTTGATGGTGCTGCCGGTTGACTGTTGTACTTCTGCATCCATCTGGCTTTGACTGATCCGATCTGCCTTGCGGAAATGATGCGCATGCTGAAAACGGTGCAGGATGGCTTCCACCACAATCACCGACCCGTCTACAATGAGCCCGAAGTCGATAGCGCCCAGGCTCATCAGGTTGCCGCCAATGCCAAACAGGTTCATCAGGATGATCGCAAACAACATCGAAAGCGGGATCACGGAGGAAACGATCAGACCGGCCCGCAGGTTGCCCAGGAAAAACACCAGCACAAAAACCACGATCAGCGCTCCTTCAAGCAGGTTCTGCTCCACGGTTTCAATGGCATTGTTCACCATCTTGGTACGGTCTAAAAAGGGTTCCACAACCACCCCTTCCGGAAGCATTTTCTGGATCTCCGCAATTTTTTGTTTCACGCGCTTTACCACCACAGATGCATTTTCGCCTTTCAGCATCAGCACCACCGCACCGGCCACTTCCCCCTGGTCGTTGTAGGTCATGGCCCCATAGCGGATGGCCGCACCCAGCCGTACATCGGCAATGTCGCGCATCAAAAGGGGCACACCACCGGGCAGCTGCCGCACTACGATCTTCTGAATATCTTCCAGACTGGTGGTTAATCCTTCACTGCGGATATAGAGTACCGTGGGACCTTTTTCGATATAGGCGCCACCGGTATTTTCATTATTCCGTTCCAGCGCATCGAAAAGCTCGGTAAGGGTAATATTGCTGGCCTTCAGTCTTGCCGGAGATACGGCAATTTCATATTGTTTCAGCTGACCGCCAAAACTGGATACTTCCGCCACGCCGGGTGTTCCCAGCAGCTGACGGCGCACCACCCAATCCTGCAGGGTGCGCAGTTCACTGACGTCATATTTATTTTCATACCCCGGCTTCGGACGTACCACGTACTGGTAAATTTCTCCGAGCCCTGTAGATACCGGGGCCAGCTCCGGCGCGCCAATACCCTGCGGAAGATCCCTGGTAACCTGTTGCAGGCGCTCATTCACCTGCTGCCGGGCCCAGTACAGGTCGGTTTCATCGGTAAATACAATGGTTACCAGCGAAAGTCCGAAACGTGAAAAACTACGGATCTGTTTAAGACCCGAAATGTTACTGCAGGCCTGCTCCACCGGAAAGGTGATGAGGCGTTCTACATCCGGCGCACCCAGCGAGGGCGACACCGTGATTACCTGTACCTGGTTATCGGTAATATCAGGAACAGCATCAATCGGCAGCCTTGTTACTTCGTATCCGCCCCAGCCAGCCAGCGCCAGTACGAAAAGGCCAATGATCAGCTTGTTCCTTACGGAAAAGCTGATGATCTTATTCAGCATAAAGGATTCGATTATAAAAAATACATAAATAACCGCCGCGGAAAAATGCGGCAGCCAACCAATCAGAACAGGACCGTATCAATGCCGGGGTTCCGTTTTCACAAATATCCCCGGGTGAAATGCGCCTTACCCATCACCGCAAAATTGCCGGTTGATGGAAGTAACACCTTCAGTTACGCACGCTGATACCGGAGCATACGATCCCCTGCAAAGATGGGGCACCGGATGCCGTTTTTTTTGATACGGTCGCACAAACGGTTATGCGTACCTGGGCGGCTTTAGCAACGCATGAAGATAGCCTTTTGGTAAATCGGCGTTCCTGGGAAGAAAGAAGATCCGCGACGAGCGGAGCGGTGCCGGTGCCTGACCGGAATACCGGGCAGGGATCAGGAAAACCTGGTAGAGGTTAACGGTAAAACTTTTAAAGGGCAGTTGCTCATCCTCCTGCTGATCATTGTCAGCAATATCGGTACCCCAGTAATGCATTTCAAGAAAACCCGCCAGGGACAGGGAATGATCCCGCTCCACGTGCTGAAAGTAATGCTGTACCAGGAAAGCAACCCGGAAGAACTGGCCGAACTCGGTATGGGTGCAAAGCATTAAGCCAATAACCAGGTATGCCAGTTTCCTTTTCATCGCGGCAAAACTAACAGTTTACAGGGAAATAGCCTATAACTGAGCGGGTTTTCATTTGCCACCGGGGAGGTTCGGCGGGCTTGCAGATTTGGCTGAACCACATAGATACATAGGATATGGTCCGGAGCTTGTTCCTGTTGCGGAGTTCAGGTGAATCAAATAAATGATCAATGACAGGTTGCACTATATCAGGAAGATCAATTATACTTTGTCGAGTTGTCCGCCGCTGCGTATCAGCTTCTATGTGGATCGCTCCAATAGACCCTGAAACAGGAATAGACCCTGAAATAAATTGCCAATGACAGATATAGTATTGTTTTGAGCATCCATCTTTCTTTAGTCATGCCGTCCCGATCAATCGCATATGCGTCAAGATAAGAAACATGTTTCAGGTGCTGTAGGCGCATCGGGCTTATAGCGCCATATCCGGCGGAACATCGGCTCCATCTCGCCGCCGCGGGATGCCGCGTAAACACAGCGCTTCTACGCAGCTCCAACGAATACATTCAATGAATTGCTATAAACACCACACAATCGTTTTTATCACCTTCAGGCGATCAATTATTTCAGCGCCTTAGCTCCGTCAGGAGCGCCGTGTTTATAGCCATGGCGGATGGGGGCGGGTTTGGGCTCTGTAGGAGCCCCGTGTTTATTTGATCCATTCAAATAAATACCGTTCTTCATACGGAACAGCAAATTTCTTCAGAAAAGCCAGGTATGCTTCCCTGAACGTTTTCTTTTGATGATGTTGTTCCTGGTTGAGCACCTATTTGCATACGCGATCAATTTGCGGGTGCCCGTAAGAAAATACGCCATATCCTTCCTGCCATCGGAATCCCGGGGCCATCCATTTTTTTTCTGCTATAAATGCATGGTTTTGCACCTTGATTTCTTTCACAAAGTCAGCTATTAATACGGATGGTTTAAAACCAACAAAAAGGTGTGTATGATCCGGCATACAGCGAACGGCCAGCATTTTGGCCCTCCGGGCCTGTACCAGCGATGTAATATATTTGTGCAGTTCTTCTTTATGTGCTTTTGGGATAAGGCTTTGCCGACCCTGTACTGCAAATACCAATTGAAGATATATCCGGGAAAATGTGTTTGCCATGGTTCGTGTTTTTACGCGGCTCCTATGGAGCCGTTACGGCTAAATTACAATTGCTTCTATAAACACGATGCTCCTGACGGAGCTTAATGCGTCTGGGTGCTTCCACGCTTTACGGGATTGCCGGTCTACGCTCGCTTAACTTGACGCATATGCGATCAATCGGGGGATTGTTTCGGCATCTATGCATGATTCCCTAAGATCCTGAAACAAGTTCAGGATGACTATAAGATGGTATTGTCATAGCTCCATTGGGTATACAAACGAAAATTTTTTACTCAGGGTAACGAAAGTATATAATGTCATAAGTACATCCGAATGTCCGGATGGTTTTGATACGTAAATAAAAAAAGCTTAACCAGCATATAATCACCCCAAAACCTATGTGCCGGTGCGGTTCAAATTATTGCGCTGTTATCTTGCGGATAAAATCCACCTCTGCTTTCCGGTAAGGCGTGCCATCCTTTCTGAAAATATCATGAAACCAAAGCTCCGGCTCCGCATCATATGTTTTGGTCCAGCTATCCCAGGCATAGATCGTTTGCGACTTGCCGGCTACAAAGCCCCAGTTGATCATCCCTACCCTGTATTTTTTTGCAATGGGTAAAAAGGATTCGAACGTACTGCCATTGGGTCTTGCCATATATTCCGTACAAATAAGGGGCCGGTTAAACCGTTGTAGCCAGCGGATCTTTTTCTCAAACAATTCCGGCTGATCATAGGAATGAAAGGTAATGATGTCCGATTGTTCCAGCTGCAATTTGTCGATGGGGCGCAGATGTGCCTCCGACCAATTATTACCGGCCCATATACCGGAAGTGAGCGGCTGCGCGGGATTCACAGCACGCGCCCACTCAAATACTTTTTTCAGCAGGGGCAATACATAGGCCACCTTATCGGGCAGTTCCAGTTTATCGTAGGAAGGAATATTCCGGTTATCCGGTTCATTCCAAACATCCCATGCCAGTATCCGGTTATCGTTTCCAAAGCGGCGCAACAGGTCTTTTACATAGGTTTCGAGCCGGTGGTAACCGGCAGTATCTTTTAATGCCTGCACACCCGGGCTTTGCACCCAGCCCGAATTATGCACGTGCGGGCGAGGTGCCGGCTGTATGCCCCACCGGGGATAGGGATCCCAGCAGGAATCAAAAATCGTGAGCAGCAGTTTGATCCCCTGCTTTTCCGCCAGGCCCAGCAGTATATCCAACCGTTTAAAAAAACCATCGCGGTCGTGCAGGTATAAAAGATCATGCAGGTATACCCGCATCGTATTCATTCCGAGGGTGCGCGCATACATAAACTCCCGGTGAATGGTTACCGTATCGAAGCTTTCCGCCCGGAACATTTCCAATTGATTGATGGCCGTGCTGGGCAAGAAGTTGGCGCCTACGGGCCAGTGTTGCTTTGCATACCAGGATGCCGCCTGTTGTTCCGTCCACCGGCCCCTTACGCGTGTTTGCCCGGTTGCATCCAAAAGCCATAGCACGCTGAAGAACATTAATCCTGCTACCCTTAACGGGGTTTTCCCATACCGGGAGAAAGCATTCCTTTTCATATTTGTTTTAACCATTTAGTATTGCTGTGCGCGCGTTCCGGATCATTACGCATCACCCCATGCCTGCACGATTTCATAATGCCCGTGTGCAGAACAGTTGCGTTTTTTGTATTGAGCGAACGGGTGTTGTGCTTACATTGCTTTATAAAATTCTTCCAGGTTGAAGTTCCGGTAGCGGATCACATCCCCGTTGGGTTTATAACAGATCAGGTCGTTTTGATTGATTGAAAACATGCGTATGTATTTATCCAGGAATCCGTCTCCTACCTTTGTAACCGATGCCAATGCTACATTTGCCGGCATATCCGGATTGCCCAGCCGATAGGCCAGCAGGCCCCAGGAATGACTGCTTAGGATAATGCCTCTGATAACGGCTTGTCCGCGATGATCATAACCAAAATCCGTACGAACAACCCTTCCCCCGGTAAAACCGCTGCCATTGTATGCATTGAGGCTCCAGTTGGTTGCGGTACCCGTAAACAGGCCTACGGATACGCCCGGATTGGGTCCCATATACCACCGGTCTCCCGAAGTTCGTACCCATGACTCCGGTACCGTGATCGCTCTTACCGGGTCTGTTACAACCGGTGCCTGGTCTGCCATTGCTGCGGCTGCATTCATCCGGTAAACGCCCCATCCGCCCGAAAGATTTCCCGTAAGGAAAACCATGCGGTCGAACCCACTGAACCAGATACCAAAAACTTTATCGGGTGTTAACCCGGAGTAAATTTTAACCGGATTGCCCAGCGTCTTATTGCCGTTTGCAGCCAGGGGATACACCCATAAATTACCCGATGCATCCCGCATCATCAGGTCGCCGTAGTAATCATTCAGGATGGCCCCGGGATCCTTCAGCGCCGGAATATTACCAATCAGCTCTCCCTGCGGGAAACCCACGAGCCGGAAGATATAATACAACCTGTTTTTCTGCAGATCCACCTTTGCCGTGGTATCTGTTACCGCAAAAGAAACCGGAAGGATATAATCGGTGTAAGGCGTTAGTTTTTGCGTATGGATCGTGAGCGGCATCCGTGTGGTAACGGATTCACCGGCTTTTAAAACGGCCTGTGCGGTGATGCTGTAGCTTTCCGACGGCAACAGGAGATAGCTTGTTTTATTCTGAACATTATACGCATCCACATCTGCCTGAGCAAGCGCTGCAACCGTAAGGTCCAGATCTTTTGTAAAAGGCGTGGTACCACCTTTGCTGATGCTGTAATAAAACGTGGTATCCGGCAACGCGGAAATATAAAGCTTCTTTTTTACAGAGTCCGCCGCAAACGCGTCTGTGAGGTATAACCGGTCATACACCTGGAGTATACCGGTATCCCCATCGTCCGGAAAGGTTTCCTTGGCACATGAAACAACACTAACAACTCCCAGGCCTGCGAGGATCAGTATTGCAAAAGATTTTAACCGAATGAGCATGTGAATATTTTTTATTGATAAAATTCTGATTCAAACCGGTCGATCCATACGCGGCCGTCCGATACCACCGAAGGAACCGCCGTTTTGAACCAGTATAATAACTGCGCCGCTACATCTTCTTTGCGAACCGAAATAGAAGGTGTTAGCGTAAAAAGATTGGCCGGGGTAAAACGCACATTATAGGCGATCATAAAACCGGGTGCCACCGTTGCATCATTCCGGAGCCCGCTCCCTCCCTGCGTGGTGGTAAGCAGTACCATCCAGTTTTCTTTCTGGTAGGCTGGCCGCTGCTGTATGGCATTCATCATTTCTTTGATATAGCCGTCAATTGCACGCAGGGCATCGGCAACGCTGCCATCCGAGAATCCGTTTTGAATACCGGCCTGCTGTGCGCTGATAAACTCGGTGATCACCAGGTCCGGATCCTTTGTTTTTAATGCGGTAACCGCCTGGCTGCGGGTAGCCGCATCATCGGCCGTTACCACCCGGTTATTGGCATCCGCCAGCAGCGTGTGTACCAGGTTATACCAGGGGGCTATAACCGTTATCTGAAGCGCCTGGCTTCTGTTATGCAAATGACGCAACGCCGTTAAATTGACCGGCACGGGTATTTTATTGGTCGAATCTACCGGTGTGGCATAAAAGGTACTATCGTAGATCCGGTGCCGCAGCGTATCATTGCCGGTCATCATACTGGCCCAGGAAGCCGCATTGGTCACCGGTTTAGGAGCAGATGTCACATTCCAGGTGTACTTGGATTTTGCCAGCAGTTCCTGTATAAACGCCGGTTTGATGGTATTGAGTACATCGGCGGAGACCCCGTCAATACTGATGAGTAACATTTTGCGGCGCTGCAATGTACTGGTATCGGCAGCGGGATGGTAGGGCTCATCAATCGTTCCCGGGTCGGGAAATTTTGTACAGCCATTGCTGCCTGCCAGCACTACCGCATAAAGAAAAAAGTACAGGACCGGATGGATCTTCATGTCAATTTATTTTTCAGTTTAGGGTGCCAGCATTCCGAATTCGGAAAATACGCCCTGGTAATTATCGTTTGTACCCCAGTTACCGTTGATGGTAAATTTGATATACCGCACATTGTTTACCCGCGGAAAATTCCGGAGGATCTGCGTCTTGCTTACTTTTTGTGCATCAGCGCTCCAGTTCAGGTCGGCCGCAATCCAGTCCGGACTGTCATTGGTCAGCAGGGTCGCACTTAAATAGCAGCTGGTATATCGCGGATAATAAACCGAGGTGCCATCCACTGCATACCAATAGCCTGCTACGTTATTAAATTTCCCCATGTCGAATATAAACCAGTGCGGCAGGGCATGACGGGTTGCCGGACTCAGTGCTCCGCGCTGCAGCCAGATGCCGGGCATCTCCATATTGCCATCCAGCAGGTTGGATGCATAAAAGCCCCGTTCTGCTTCCTGGCAGCAAAAATCTATGGCCAGCCAGCCGGAGCGGTCCAGTATCCGCGAAGGTACCGGCACCGGCCGGGTGCCACCGGTATCGGCTACCGGGTTGTAATTGTAGATATCCTTGTTCAACCGGGGATATTTGGCCCCGATAGAGTCTACAACAGGCCCCGAAGGCAACAACGACCAGTAATAAAAGAACGGGTACAGATCCGTTTGGGCAAACTCACTTGCATACTGGTAAAACAGGTTTATTTTTTCGGGGTTTGAATAGGTTTGACGGAACAGGTGCCGCATCCGGTAGTCTACATATTGCATCAGGTCGTACCCGTTAACAGCCGGATTGATGCTGCTGATCTTATCCAGTAATTGTATAAAAGGCATGAGCTTGATCAGGTACCCATTGGTCCGCGCCGAAAGGTCGGCTGCAAAATTGCTTTTTACCGTTTTAGGCTGCCGTACATACCATAGCGCCGTATCCACCGCCAGCTTCATTGCCGGGTTCAGCTCCCGGATATTGATACCCAGCCGGTTTGCCATTTTTATCGAATAGAGGTTGGGCATGGTTTCCAGTATATCGGACCAAACCCAGGTTGCTGTTACATTATTGCGTCCGATTTCAGAAAGGGTTCGCCAGGCACCTTTTTTTGTAAGCTGGTCCAGGTTGGCGATCTCATTGGCAAAAAAAGCCTCGTCCATCTGCAGCACTACCGGCTGATAGGCATGGGCATAAGCCGCGCGGGGCTGTGCGTCCATAATTACCCATACCGGCAGCTCCGGTGCTTTGTTTAAAGAATCGGCGGTAACTGCTTCCAGTCCCTTCCACCGGTAAATATCCTCGTCAATGATGCGGTCCCATTCCTGCATCAACGCTGTTGGCCGGATTACGGGGTGCTTGTCGAAAAAGTATTTGGGCAATTCAAAAATGATCCGCTTACCCCGGAGCTGAACCCAGGGAACAGAAGACTGCTGCATGCGTGCTGCCCATTCCGTATCGGTACTTTCACCCAACACAAAATCCGGCGACCGTACCGCACCGCTTACTTTCAGCACTGCTTCTTTCACCGAGGTATTCTGCGATGCCAGGATATAGATGCTGCCTCCGTATAAATTACGGATATAGTTTTTGCCGGCGCTCAGAAGCGCTATGCTGTAAATGAGCGGATCCCTCTTGGGAAACTGCGTGCCACTGAGGTTATCCGTCCAGCCGCCGATCTGGGCCTTCAGCCCCACAACCCCTTCCGGCACTTCAATTAATACCGGCTCCCCGGCAGGCGCATATAAGCCGGTACTGTATTGCTGACCGGGCGTGGCCACGATCCGTAAATCGCCGGGATATACATATTTCTGATCCAGCCGGATGGTAACGGTTTCGCCCGAAAGCCGCGGTTCTGCGGCACCTACCAGCCCCGGAAACACCCTTGCTACATCCAGCTTGCTGAAATCATTTCCCAATGGCTTACTGCTGGATACCGCAGTAGCCCCGGGCTGCCCCGGGTCCGTTCCGTCTTCGAACCGGTAGCCATATTTTTTACACGACAAAACCCCTGTAAGCATGGTTCCCAACAACCATAAATAAACACTGCGCATAGATCGTATTTTTAAGGGTACAATATCACTTTGGCGATATTGGCCACCGGTTTGTTATCAAATAAACTAAAGCTTCCTGCAAGGATCACGCTTCGTACCCCGCCGGCGGTTTTGGTTTCCAGCATATCCAGGATCTGCCCGTTAAAGGCTCCCAGGCTGTTATAGCCGGGCGTAAGGGTTCCGTCCGGGTTCAGGATCATGAATCCGCGCCTGGTAATGGCAACGGAAGCATCCGGGTTGGCATACTTTTCAAAACTGCCGCTTACAATCACTTTACCATCGCTCAGCTGCGCGGCATAGTTGACCAGCTGCCCCCTGTTTGAAGCCGCCTGCACCATCGTACCCAGCCGGAAGAAAGGATCTACAGAGCCATCTTCGTTTAACATCACCAATCCGTAGGGCGTGCTTGTTCCGTTAAACATGGTGAACGCGCCGGTAACCAACAGCTTCCGCGTTACCGGGTTATAGGTAATGCCGGAAATGGCGGCATTTGCTCCCGCGCCTGCATTAAAACGGGTATCCATACCCCCGTTATCATCCAGCATAAAGATGCGGTTGGCGCTCATCCCATTATAAGAAGTAAAACTTCCTACCACAATAATTTTACCGTTGGGAGCCGTTCCGTTATAAAGCTGCACCGCACCGGTTATGGATCCGTTGGTTCCGTCTACCGGCGACCGGGGCTCATAGCTATAGGCGGTATCCAGTATGCCGGTTTGCGACAGGGCCGCAATCTGCTTCATAGGCGTTCCGATCTTGTATACATTTTTGGCAGTAGACAAACTATAATCGTTCAGGTAATAATTATTAAAGCCGCCAATGCAGATGATACGCCCCTTTGCATCTATAAAGGCCCTGATCACCACATTATCAAATCCTCCTGTAAAAACAGGCAGTGTGTCCATGTTATTCTCCACAATATTGGGATCCGGGTTGTACACATTCCGTACCAGTGAATCCATCTTGCCATCTTCCAGTATACGGGTGATATTATTGATTCCGCCGCTGCCTCTTCCGTTATAGGAGCTAAAACCGCCATAGATCAGGTATCCCGGATACTGACTGAGTTCACAAATACCCAATAGCCTCCCGTTGGGTCCGTTGCCAATGGTAAGATCGTTCCGGAACAACCCTGTTAAGGGATCCAAAACCGTAAGATAGCGGAACAAACTGGTACCGTTGTAATAACTGTTCTGGTTAGGACGGTAAGAGGCTTCTGAATTCCAGGTGGTAAAATCACCTGCAAGAAAAAGGTATTCCGATGTTGCATATTTTTTATTATACAGTGCCCTTATAGCTCCGTTTACGCCGGTTCCGAGAATATTGGCACCCAACTCATTTTTACCCACCACGTTAAAGGAAGAATCAAATACCGCTTTTCCGGATACGCTGAAAACAGGACCGTAAAAGTTCCGGTTATTAACCACCAGTTTGGCCGCACCCGAAGAGGCAAAATCCGGTACAATCACTGTTAGCAGGCTATCGGCAACATTGATCGAATCGATGGCCGCCTGTACACCGTTTATAAAGAATGTTGTGGAGCCCCGGTACCGGAGCACTGAATCCAGACCGGCAATTTTAAATGAAACGCGGTCACCGATATTGCCGCTGGCCGGCACCGGGTTTAATCCAACAAAGGCAATTGTGTTTACAGGTGCATCGCGGTAAGCACCCGCATATACCTGGTCGGTTTTCCTGTAACAGGCCATGAGTGTTATTAAAACGCAACACCCCAGCAAAAACATGCGATTTCGTTTTTTAATCATACTTCGTCTGTTTTAATGCACACTGCTGTAATATTTTGCCTGCAACCAGGCCTGGTAAGGATCAAACCCGAAATAATGTGAATAGTAGATCAATACATGAACCATCCCATTTGAAGGTTGTATGTTACAACTTGCTACAGGCCCCTGTACCCAGTTTTGAAGCGGGGAAGCTTCGCTGGGCACATAGTTGAGGTATAACCGCCGGTAACCTTTATATTTCAATCCCCGGGCATCTGAAAAAACAGTTCCGATATTCATTACCTGGCCGCTGACCGAATTGGCATATTCGCCCGGGAACGAATACAGGTTGCTGAAATCCAGCTGGGGAAAATCTTCAATGCCTCTTACCCCCTGAAACATATACATCATCAGGTTATTGCGCCAGAACTCGGGCCTCAGATCCTCCAGGCGCTGCAAGGTATCCATGCCCGCCGCCCTGAAATTCTGATTGATGTAATAATAGGTTTTCATGATGCTGGAGTCGGCCGGTGCAAAAAAGGTGAGACTGCTGTCTTTAAAATAATTTTCCAGTTTGGCCATTTTTATCACCAGCAGCAATGTATCAAACAGCTCGGGGTTGGCCTCAAAATATTGCAGCATATTCCCGTTAAAGCGGGCAATGCTCTGCCCTGTATCAAAATAATATTGCTTTTTGCAACTGCCCAGCAATGCGATACTGATCAGCAACAACAACATCCATTTAAAATATCTTTTCATATTTACCAGTTTAATTATAGCCAGAACGTATTCGGTTTTATCAGCGGGTTCCGGCGCATGACTTCATTGTGTATGGGGTAGGTCCAGGCACCGCTTACAAACTCTTCATAGCTGATTGCATTGGGGGTGTACTTGGAGTCGAGGATGCGCCGGGTACGCACAAGATCATAAAACATAGTTCCCTCCCCCATCAGTTCCCGCTCCCGCTCCCACCAGATGGCATCTTCCAGTGTAATGGTGTTAGCGGCAAAAGCCGTTTTAACCATATTGCCACCGGTAAACGGCTCGGCGCCGGCGCGCTGCCGTATTTTATTCAGCTCGGAGAGCGCCTCATCATACCGCCCCAGTTTCTCCAGGGCTTCCGCCCGCAGCAGAATCGCATCTGCCAGCCGGAACAGGATCTTGTTATCGTTGGGGTTTTCATTTTCACCGGAGGTTCCATAGGTATTGATGAATTTGAGAAACACAAACTGCCCGGCCGTATTGTACATATTGTCCCGTTCAAACCACAGGTCCATGCGCCGGTCTGCATTGCCGTTGTATGCGGCATCATACAGGCGGTGCAGGTATTCGCTGTTGTAATAGATATAGGTACTGTTTACATTCCGTTTATAGGGAGTTCGCAATACAATATCTGCAAGGGTTACCAGCAGGCCAAAGGTTTCGCCATAGTTAAAATCCTGCCCGATCTCAAAGAGGCTTTCTTTGGAGTTCCCTTTAAAAAGGTCTTTCATATTATCCAGGGATAACAACTCATAGGATCCTTCATTCTGGTTCACGACCAGGTTACCCAGATCGGCCACCTGCTGGTAATATTCCGAAGCATGTTCTTCATCAAAACCGGCCATCCACATATACATTTCCATCATAAGCGCATAGGCACCGCCCTTCATAGCCCGCACACCTCTCAATGTAGGATCGGGATAAGTCCAGGGCAGGTCATTTACCGCCGACCGGAGTTCCTCAATGCAATTTTTAAATACCGTCAGCTGACCGGTACGTTCATGTTTACTCTTATCGTTGGCATCAATGATATAGGGCACATCTCCAAAATGGCGTACCAATAAATAATAGGTTACACAGCGTATAAATTTTGCTTCGGCCCGGTACCGCGCCCGGTCGGCATCGGAGAACCCTGCAATGCCCTTTGCATCTACGTTTATCAACAGGGTGTTGGCGGCATTCACTACCTGGTAGAGGAAGCCCCAGTCCGACATATTGTCGATACCGAAGGTAGCCGCCGACCAGTTATTGTAGGCGCCCTGCCACCATTCATCGGACCGGAGCAGCCCTTTCATATCGTTGCTATTAAACAGCGGAATATAGCTGCGGGGCACACCAGGCTGGTCCGATGCACCGGAGATGGTCCAGGCCGTTGCCCGCAGATCGCCGATGGCCAGCAGCGTATGACCGCCCATTGCAGTGTACCTGCGCAATAACGTATAGGCCCCCGTAGTAAACCGCTCTACATCATCACGGGTTTTCCAGAAATTATTTCCCGACATGGCATTGACCGGATCTACATCCAGGTATTTTTTACAACCGCTGAGCGATCCGGCAGCAATAACCACTACCAGCAACAGGATGAATCTTTTTGTTCCTTTTATCATGCGTGGTCTGTTTAAAATGTTACATTAACTCCAAGACTGTATTGCCGGGGATTGGGATATCCGTTGGGATTATCGCGTCCCAGGTCACTTACGTTCTCCGGGTTGGGGCCGCTGTAATGACTCAGCACCAGCAGGTTCTTACCCGTAAAATAGATCCGTGCATTGCTGATCAGGAAGCGGCTTACCCAGTTTTTATTCAATGTATAGGAGAAGGTTACATAATTGAATTTAAAATAAGAACCATCTTCCATAAATAAGGTCTGATTATACCGGAAGGCATCAATCAACCGGTTCTGCTGATAATCCAGCGGATAAGGATAGGTGGCATGATCGCCCGGCTGTTTCCAGTAGTTGTACTGGCTGATGGGTGGTAATACCTGGGCGGAGGTAGCATTGGCATTATCCGGGTTGTAGAAATACTGGAAGGTACGGGCCAGCGGTGTATTCAGCACATCGCGGAAGAAGGTGAATGAAGTACTTAAAGTAAGGCCAAAATTCTTATAGGTGAGCGTATTAATGATTCCTCCCGTTAGCTTTGGCTGCGGATCGCCTACGGCCACACGGTCGTTGGCATCTATTTTATAATCGCCATTCAGGTCGGCAAAGATCGGGTCGCCGGCCGTAAGGTACTGACCATTGATCTGCATCCGTTTTCCCGTCATCGGATCATAGGGTACATCTGCACTGGTAGCATAAACGCCCTTGGTATTGTACAACAGGTTGCCCAGCGGATTTCTGCCCAACCGGTAAAGCACCGGCAAGCCGAGCAAATCATTCGGGTTGTACACGATCTGCCGCATGTTCTCCGGCAGCCGGGTCAATATACTGCGGTTAAACGCACCGTTTATTTGTAACCGCCAGTTGGTTTTACTGTTGATGGCCAGCGGCCGGAAGGAAAGCGTTAACTCATGCCCGTAATTTACAATACTTACATTATTCCCCGGCATCCGGCTATAGCCGGTTTCCCTGGGCAGCTCCACGTAATAAACCTGGTCGTCTACGATGCGGTAATAATAATCGTAGTCGATCGTAATGCGGTTCTTTAAAAACCCGCCTTCAAAACCCAGGTTATACTGGATGGTAGATACGGGCAGGAAAAGCGGATTGGCGGCGGTTCCGTAATCCATCAGTACCGTGGGCTGCCCCATATAGGTACCACTGGGATAATAACGTCCGTAGGCGGTAAAGATATCACCCTGTGGGGAAACCGTTTTCCCCCAGCTACCGCGGATGGCTCCGTAATCCAGCCAGGAAGCCTTATTCATAAAACGCTCTTTGAAAAAATTCCACCTAAAAGCGATGGACGGGTTCTGACGGTACCCCGCCAATGGTCCGGTTGTGGAAGATCCGTCCTGCCGGAAGTTCACATCCAGCACATACTTCTGTAAGTAGTTATAGGAAACCGTTCCGCCATAGGCAAATGTTTTCCCGTTTACCGGCGCTCCCAGCGTACCATAAATGGACCGTGCCAGGTTAAAACCCACCGGACCGGATATTTGATTATTGGGTGCCCCATACAAAAGGGAGTAGTTGGTATTGACCAAATTGCCGGTAAGCTCAGAAAATACAAAGGCACTGAAATTATGGGTGTTCTCTCCAAAGCTTTTTAAATAGCTGAGCGCATTCCGGTTTTGATAGCCATTGGAATTGCGGCTGTAGGTGTTATACTGCGATTGGGATACAGCGCCCGTTGAAAGACCATACTGGCTTCCGGAATTGAGCCAGGAGGGGTAAAAGGTATTGCTGGTTGCCGTTTGAAAATTAAAGTTCCCTTCCGTTTTGAACCGGAGCCCCTTTGCCAGCTGCAGTTCCAGGGTCAGGTTCGTCAGTATCGAATTGGTTTTATTATCATCATCAATCTGAAAGGCCGCCAGCGCGTCGCTGTTTTCCGTGTATATATCCGGAGGCGGCAGCAATGTGGAAGCCATGCCGCTGGTAGCTACACCGGTTTGCAGCAGGCCCACCCCGCTGCCCTTTTTGTTGGTAGCGCTGGTAGCCGTAATGGCGGCCAGCATGCGGAATTTATTGTCCTTTGTCTGGTAAATGGTATTCATACCGGCTGAATACCGTTTCAACCCGGTGTTCTTAATAATTCCGTTCTCCTCGTAATAAGACACATTCACTTTATAATTAAAATTGGGATCCCCGCCGGAAAAAGCCAGGTTATGGGAATGGTTATAGGTTGGCCGGTAAAACAGCGACTGCCAGTTGGTGGAGTTATTCAGATAAGGGTTTAAGCTATCGGACAACAGGTAGTTCATATTTACCTGTACCATTCCATATTGCCGGGAGTACAGGTTATTTTCCACCACCTGCATGATCTTTAACGCCCGCTCCATGCGGCCTCCGTAAATTGGCCGCAGCGTGGGTACATCACTGAGAAAAAGGTTGCCGATATAACTGATCTGCGGCCGTTTAGACCGGCCTCTTTTTGTGGTAATGATCCAAACCCCGTAGGCACCTCTTGAGCCGTAGGCTGAGGTTGCCGCCGCATCTTTTAATATTTCGATGCTCTCCACATCTTCTGCGGGCAACAGTGCCAGGGGACTGATCCCTGGTCCGGCCTGGGCAAATCCGTATTCATTATCGGTATTGGGGTCAACGGGAACCCCGTCAATAATGATCAAGGGCTGCGCCGTGGCCAGGTAAGCATCATTGCCTTCCCCGGTTACCGCAATGCTCGATAATCCGCGCTGGAAGATGGAACTTTTAGCACCGGGAGCGCCACTGGTATTCTGGATATTTACACCGGCCACTTTTCCCTGCAACAGGTCCACCACATTTGAAGCCGGCACATCCTTGATATCTTCTGCACTGATAACGGTGGTGGCGGCCGTTGAAATCAACCGGTTCTTTTTTTGAAAGCCCACGACCACCACCGTATTCATCGAGCTCTTTGAATCATCTCCTTCCATTTCAATTACTACCTGCGCGGTGTCGTTTGTAACCGTATAACTGGCGGCACTGTAGTTCACATGCGATACCTGCAGTTTTGCCCCGGCAGCAGCCTCAATGGAAAAATGTCCGGCTGAATCCGATTGCACGGACCGGCTGCCTCTTGAAATAGTGGCTCCTGGTACAGCCGTACCGGTCGTTTTATCCTGAACACGGCCCTTTACCACGCGCTGCGCCTGCGCAGTAACCTGCAGCAGTAGAAAAACCGATATTGTAAGCACCCAAATTCTCATAATATTCTTTTTAATTGCAGTGGCGGCCCGTTTAATAATTCGTAAACCTTGGAGAACTGTTTTTAAAATGAAACACCAGTTCCCAATCGCCCTTTTCATATATCGCAAATTCAAAACGCAATTTTGCGCTTATACCCAGACCGGTGGGCCCCAACCGGTAATAAGAAAATGCCACGTTGGCCCTGGTACCGCTGGTATTGGTATATTTTGTGGGAAAACCATTTACCAGCGGCAGCGGGTAGGCCACATCATATTTTACAAAACCGGTTGTTTGCTTCCGGTTAAACCCATGCAGCAGCTGCCCCCAATCGGTTGTATTAAACAAAGCAGGGTTAAGTGCGTTATACGCAGAGTCCAGAAACCGGAAGGTGATGCTGCTGCCGGTATCCTTTTTTGTAAGGAAAATATCCACGTCCGCGGCGGTCATGGCCAGGCCGTCTTTTTGCCGGATCATCCCGGAAATTTCCGTAGGCTTAACGGCCGGATTGGTAACCATGCCTGTTTCGATATTGTAATTGGAAGGCTCGTAAGGCCGGGGTTTGTAAGGCCGGAACCGGAGGTTATAGAAATACTTGCTGGCCCCGGAGTTGGATACTTTTACATTAAATTTATAACCGGAATCCGGCCGGGTAACCAGGTGCGAAACATCCATACCGGACCACACAAGGATCTGCCCGGAATGTTTCCGGATTTCGAAGATCCGGTGGTATTCAACGGACCGTTTGTTTTCAATTTCCTCCAGGGACGTTTCTTTACCGGTGTAGGTTTCCGCGCTGCTCTTCCACACTTTAACCGGATATACGTCGGCATTTAATTCAGGCGCAGGATGTCCGTCGTAACGTTTCAGATCCACGATTTCAAAGATTACCGGCTGCGCGGTATTGCCAAAATTAAAGTTGCCTTCATAAACCGTATTCCGTCCCAGCGTAGGCGCATAATCAATAGTGGTAAACCGTGCATCCACATCCAGGGAGTCCTTGTCTTCCGGAAGATATTTTGCACAGGAAGCGGTTCCTGCAACCAGCAGCAGGCAGCTCATTATTTTTCTCACTGTCATAGTCATCCTGTTAATGATTAATACAACCACAGTTCGGCCAGGTTTACATATTTATAGGAAGCAAAACCACCGTAGTTCTGCAAAACGGTAAAGCGGAAAAAGCGGGCATTGTACCGCTGTGGAAAAGCAAAGCGTTGCTTGGCGTAAACGGTAAAACTGAGGGTTTCCGGAAACGAAAAGGTATCGCTGCTCATCCATTGAAGCGGTGCCTTTGTTTGTGTGGTATCCGCGGCAAACTCCATCAGGAACCGCACGGTTCTTCCCGGCCATGCCGATGCAATGGTTTCCTGCCGGTTCTGTACGGCCATCCCGCTCAGGTTATTATTCCGGCCCATATCCACCGTAAAGTAATACGGTGCAGGAATGTCTTTATAGCCCGCATACCCCGGGTAAAGCGTTTGCCAGAAGGTTACCAGGCTTCCGTCGAACGCGTGCGTTACGGTGCCGCCTGTAGCGGTGGCCGGTGCAATGGAATGCCAGCTGAACGGTTTCCATAAACTGCGGTCGATGGAAAAATCGGCCAGGGTACTGGTAAAACTGGAGAAGCCAAATTCATGATCCTGCGCCAGTGTATGTATCAAAACACTTCCGGCACGGGCCGTAGCCACAGAACTGGTGTAGGCCGATTTCCAGAAGCGGCGGAACAGGGAGAAATTCATATCGGAGAATTCAATCACCTTCGGACCGTTATTGGCCGTACCGGCCGAGCTTTCCTGGATCGCTTTCAGATTCATTTTATAGGCATAGTCATAAGAAGTAAAGGGTATACCTCCGGAAGCCTGCGCCAGCTCTTCAAACGGATGGCTGCCGTTAACAATATACCGGGCCATCAGCACCCGCAACCCTTCATAGTTAAACATGCCCGAGTCTGGCCGGCTGAGGTCATATTGCCCGGGCTTCAGGTACAATGGTACACTGTCGATTGACCTGCGGTAGGTATTGAAGTTTTCAACAGCGCGCTTAAAGCAGTTATTGGGAATTGCAAAAAGGGTAATACTGTCGCCCGAAGTGATTTTCCGGATCATATCCGGGTACCTGCTGAGCACGGCCAGCATGGAATCGTAGATCCCGTTCTGGCTTTGCAGGTATTCCATAGCATTGCCGTTATACATTACCGGCGCTACCTGCATTCCATAATAGGCTGTTTCCTTTTTATTACAGGACAGCAGCAGCAACATCATCAGCAGGCCCGGCCAGAAAATAAAAACCGTTTTTGTTTTCATGACTACTTTTCTTTTTTTTACCATGGCGGATCAGCGGTGCCTTTATTTCCAATAAGGATTTTGTTCGATCAGGGGATTTTTATCCATCACTTCCTGCGCCACGGGCCAGTAAATACCACCGCGGTCGATCAGCTCATTGAAGGCCGGGTCCGTACGCATAATTTTATTAAACCGTACCTGGTCATACCAGCGGTTTCCCTCACCCACCAGTTCCCTTCGCCGTTCCAGGAAAATATCAACCAGCAACTGGCGCATATCCTCCGGCTTACTTCCGCTTACCAGCCAGGGATTCAGCCCTCTCCGTTTCCGGATCTCGTTCAGTACCGCCCAGGCATCATTGTAATTGCCCAGTACGTATTGCGCCTCGGCCCGGATCAGATAGATCCCTTCAAAACGGGCGATGGGAATACAGGAGCCAAAAATGGTGAACGGACTATTGGTATATTCCATATTGCGGAATTTGGAAAATACCGGGATCGCGTTATAGTAATTGGTAAAATAGACGGTTCCGTAATTTTTAAATTCAAACTGGTATGGATTCCGGGCATCGTTTACCGAATAAAACATCTGGCTGATCGTATCCCGGGTAATGTACAGGTCGGGGCGGTTGCGCGCCACATAGGGATTGGCCAGCGTAAGCGACTCCAGGTGCCCTACCCCGCTGGGCCCCGACTCCCGGTTGGCCATACGGTAGGGAAAGGCCAGTACCTGGTAGCAATAACTTCCGTTATTGGGGATACCGTTGCTGTAAAACACGCTCCGGGTGCCGGCCAGCAAGCTTGTCACCTCCGAGGTTTCAATAAATTTTGTACGCGTTTTTCCCAGCTCCACTGCAAATTTGTAGGAGTAATTATAGGCATTCTGGTAATCGCCCATCCAGGCATAGATTTCGGCCAGCAATGCCACACACTGGTAGTAGCCCCAAAATGCATTTCCCCAAACGTTCCAGTTTTCTCCGTAATAATTGCCGTTGAAGCCGAGCTTTGATTTATCGCTGCCCCCGAATTCGGTGGGCAGGCTGTCCATATAATTGCGGATCTCGGACACGCAAAAACTGAGTACCTGTTTTTGCGGCGTGCGGGCTACCTGTAGGGTATTGCCGTCTTTTGTTGCATTAACAATCAGCGGCACATCGCCCCATATCCGGGAAATGTAAAAATAGTTAAACGCCCGAAGCAGGTGTGCCTGGGCAATATCTACTTTGCAGTTGAGCGCTGAATAACGCAGGTCGGCCTTACATTTTTCAGCATTTTCAATAAAGGTGTTACAGCCATCAATAGCGGCATAGAAGCGGCGCCAGTTGGTCAATTGAAGGATCTCCGGATAACTTTTATTGAGGTCGTTGCCAATGATCGCATCCAGGTAGCCTCCCTTTGTGGCCGATGTAAAATCCCCCTTCCGCAGCTCCCCATACATCCAGTGCGCATTGTTCTCTGCCAGGGCCGCCCGGGTAAGCCCGTAAATGCCCACCAGCCCGGCCTTTGCATCATCATAGGTTTGCCACATGGCCGTCCGCGGTGAAGCCGCCGATGATTCAATATCCAGCTTTTTATTGCAGGCCGTCAATACCAGCAGATAAAAGCCCATTAAGCAGGTTAAGATACTATTCTGTTTCATACATTCTATCTTATAATTCCCTTTCCAGGCTCCGGATCAGGAAGTCAGTAACCGGAAGGACCATGCATGTAATCATCCGTTATAGCATGCATCAGAAATTCAATTTTGCTCCAATGATATACGAACGGGCAATGGGCAGGCTCCGTCCGGAGTAGATGCCCTGGTAATCCGTCAGCTCCGGGTCGCCGCCTTTAAAGGGCGTAAGTGTAAACAGGTTGGATGCCGTTACATACAGCAGGGCCTTTGAAAGCTTCATGCTTTTCAGCAACCCTGTTTTTGAAAAATCATAACCCAGCGTGAGATACCGCAGCTTTAAAAAATCGGCGCGCTCCAGGAACAGGTCCTGGTCCAACCGGTATGGAATGGTTCCGCTCCAGGGATTATACACCGGGTACCGGTTATAATCGAAAGTTTGCTGCCAGAACGTAACTTCTTTTACATAGGTGATATTCCGGGAGTTCTCCGTGTTGATAAAATCGAGCTTGCTGGCGGTAAGCTGATTCAGCAGCCGGTGCCCCAGGCCATAGAACAACAGGAAATCCAGGTTAAAATTCCGGAATGTCAGATTGTTGTCCAGTCCGCCGTAATATACCGGCATGGAATGGCCTTTCAATACCTTATCGCGGGCATTGATTACCCCATCGTTATTCACATCCTTCCAGATCGCATCTCCCACTCCTAATTCCAGGGTACCAAATTTTACGGGGTTACGGGAACCATCCTCTAACACCGGCCCCATCGGGATGTCACCCGGCTGGTTAATAATGCCGTCGTTCTGGTATACCCAAAATGCATCCACCGGTTGTCCTACTACCAGCTTCCTGTCGGAGTATTCAATTTCCTGCAACTGGTAGGGCAGGCGGGTGAGTGTATTATGGCTGGTACTAAAATTGGCATCCAGCACCCAGTTGAGTCCCTTCCGGTGTTTCAGGATATCGGCTGTAAGATGCATATTAAGGCCGGCGTTCCGTACGGCCATTCCCTGCACCTGCTTATAGGTAAAACCACTTTCGGTGGGAAGGGAAACCGGAACGATCATGTTCTTATCTTCATTGTTGTAATAGTTAACGCCGAGTACCAGCCGGTCTTTCCATATACCCAGTTCTGTGCCTATATCCAGTTTCTGGCTGTAGGGCCAGCCATAGGTATTCATGATCCATCCGGCTGAATAGGTTTGAGAAAGCGCAGCTAGTCCGGCATAGCTTCCCAGTACCGGCTCATCAGAATACCCTACGTCCACCCGGTATTGCGGACCGATGCGAAAACGATTATCCGTAATCAGCTTTCCAAATATGCCCCAGGAAGCTTTTAACGCCAGGGTGCTGAAAGGCCCGCTCTTCTGTAACAGCTCCTGTATATTGAATTTTGAGCTGAATACCGGCGTCAGCAACCAGCGGTTGGTTTTGGAGAAACCGGAATACCCGTCGTACCTTCCAAGCGCATTGACCGTTACCACGTTCCGGAACGAATAGTCCAGCGTTGCATAAAGCGAGGAGAGTGCCGATTTTATTTTATCGGTAAAGGGATAGGCAAAGATGTCGTAAGCATTCTGGTAAACCGAACCGCTTAACCTGATTTCTTTGATCTTTATAAAATCATTGGGTGTATTATACCCCAGTACATAATCATACTTAGACTGATCCGTGAGGAAGGTATGCCCTGCACCGATGGTAACCTGGTGCCGTTCATCATCCGATTTGAATTGATAGTCGATCGTGTTCCGTATGGTTGCACGCTGATTGAACCCGAAATAGGAAGAAATAAAACTGGTATTGTCCATCAGGGGCTTTCCATAAAACACATCCCGGAGCCCCTCTTCATAGTCCAGCGATAGTTGCGATTTCAAACTAAGCTGCCCCAACTGCGCCACCGCAGCAAAGTATCCCACAAAGGAGTTGGTTTTATTCCGGTCTTCGGAACCCCGGTACTTATCCAGGAAGCGCTGATAGGATGCGGCACCCGGAGAAACGGGGTTGGTAAGATCCGGAACAAACCTTGTTTCGGCAAAGCGGTCGCGTAAATTGCGGTTCCGTTCCCGCTGGGTGCGGATGGCGTTCATATTACCGGTGATCGTAAGCCATTTCATGGGAAGCATGTTGATCCCAAAGGAAACAGCATAACGGTCTAAGCCCGTGGCATCAAAATTATGACTGCGGGTATCACTGATATTGAAGCGGAAATTTGCCCGTTCGCTTCCACCCACCAGGCCAAAACCCAGGTAGTACACCGGTTTTGCCTGGTAATAAAGATCCTTCCAGTTGGCCGCGCCGTAGTAATCCGGATCATAGCTGTTGGCTACATAAACGGGGTAGTCCAGTTTTTGATCATCCGATGCATATTTTTCATAAAAGGGCCACCGGAAATTATTTTCATACGCTGCATTTACGGTTTTTATGGCCGGGCGCTGCAGCAGCCCCACATAAGTATCTACGTTAAACTGCCGCACGCCGGATTGTGCATTTTTGGTGGTTACCCAAAGCGCTCCGTTGGCTGCCAGCGGACCCAGACGGGCCAGGTCTGCCGGGCTGCTGAGCAGCTCAATATGTGCAATATTATTTACATCCAGTATTGAGAGCGGGTTGGTTGCCGGACCGATCCGGTTAAAATCAAACCGCTGGATATTGTAACTTAAACCGGTTTCCTGTGCCAGGGGTGCCCCGTTTACAAATACAGCCGGCTGTATACTGTACAGATCCTGTTTTGAGAACACAGGATGCGTTACCCCGCGCACAAACATGAATTGCTCCGTGCCCGGTTCCCCGTTATCTTCTTTAACAAACAGCCCGGCAGCAGCTCCTTTCATATATTGCTGTAAGGAGATCATAGGCGTTGCAGATGCCCCCGCCAGCGGTGCCCGGCTTATTCTGGGGTTTACTTCCAGCGTGCCCGGGTGATGGGTACGCTGCAGCTCCTGGTTGAAGCGCCGGGTATTGACCACTTTTACCAGCGAATCTTCCGCCTCCGGATCGCCCTGGCCCCATGCCTGGCCCGATACCCATAAACCGGAAAACAGCACGCAGATCAATTGTATTATTCTAAATCTCATATGCAAGGCAATCTGTTTTACTTTTCTACATTGAAACGCATTGTTACGGGATGCAGCCGTTTGCGTAGTACTCCAAAAGCAAGCTGCATCAAAAATAGGCAATATTTTAATATGTCGTACATTTTTATTTAAAAAGCATGAAATTATTTTTTCAAAAAAAACCAAGCATTGTTTCATCCGTAAATTACCTTTGCCGTAAAAGCATTATCAAATGAAGATCTCAAAATTGAAGCCGATAGAAACGTTAACGCAGGTTGACAAAATAGAACAGAGCCTGCAGGACTACCTGGACAGCGCCAACCTGCAGCCGGGTGATGCGCTTCCCAAGGAAGTAGAACTGGCACAGGCGTTGGGCGTAAGCAGAACGGCAATACGGGAGGCCCTGTCCCGGTTCCGGACACTGGGGATCATCGAAAGCCGTAAAAACCGGGGCATGCTGATTGCCAGCCCGGACCCCCTTGTTAATTTTGAACGGGTGATGTCGCCCAAGCTGCTGAATGACGATACACTGAGAGATATGTTTGAATTGCGCCTGGTATTGGAAGTAGGTAATTGCGAACTGGTATTTAAACGGAAAACAGCGGAGGATATCGAATACCTGGAATCGGTTGTGGATAAAGAAGAACATACGGCACAAACGCCGAAGAACAGCGCCGTACTGATTAAATACGATATCGACTTTCATTCCGGCCTGTATAAAATATCCGGCAACGATACACTGATCCGTTTTCAAAAAATGCTGATGCCCGTATTTATGTATTCCTTTAAAAAATTTCACCCGGATCCCAAGCAGTCGATCCTGAATCACGAGGTATCGCACCGGGATTTGCTTAACACGCTAAAGAAGGGCACGGTGGATGATTTCCGGTCGAAGATGAAAAAGCATTTGCGTAACTATTACGACAAGATCTCCTGATCACCCGCATCAAAGTTATTGCTGTTTTCGGTCAGCAAGGACACAACACCAGGTCGGGCCGTAATGGTGTCCGCATATTGCCATCAACTTAAGAAAATGGATCGTGCTTATGGCACTCCGTTGCTCCACAGCATGTTTGGGCTCCGGAATAAATTCCGAAGTTGCCGGATTACCCAGGCCGATGGCCTTCCCAATCCCTGGGGAGCCTGACAAGCCGCCGGCTTGCGCTCGTGTGGCAATGACGTACCCTGGTTCGTTGAAAAGACACTACGATAAAAGCGAAAGAGCACCGGCCCGGGCCAAAAGTTGACAACAATGGTGTATGCAACGGCCACTTTTGGTTAGGCACCTGAATAAAATTGATTCCGGTTTATCAGGAACAGCAGCCGCAAATCTGCAGCTTTTTTATCCTTCAACACCAATAAAAATCAGCGCATCAGCGGCCATTAAAATAACTAAACGAGAATCGAAGCAGCTCGCGGTACTTATATGCATGCCTAGTGTGCCTCTTATGCACTTCGTTCTTTTTGTGGGCGCACACAGAAAAGCGCTGCAGCAGCCAGCAGGATCAGCAAGGCCGCACATTGATAAATGGTACCCAGGCCGATAGCGGCATCCCGTAACGCGCCGCCAAAATATAACGCAATTCCTCCTACAAGGGTACCACAGAAATTTAAAATACCATAACCGGTTGCCCGGTATTTTTCATCAACCAGCATGCTCAGCACCGGCATCGTATTGGTATCCGTAAACGCTTTTGTAAATGCATAGATCACAAAGCAACCTATGGCAACGGCCAGTGCACCGGTATAACTGGCCAGGAAGATGGCGGGTGCAGCAATACAAAGGCCGATGGCCGGCACCCAGATCCGGCCTCTTTGATTGGTCCTGCTCCATTGATCGGCCAGTACGCCGCCGGTGAGTACGCCAAAGATGGCTGCGGTAAAAACATATCCGGTAGAATAGATGCCCGCCCTTGTTTGCGACAGATGAAACTTTTCCTGGAAGTAAGTGGGCAGCCACCCAACAACCAGCCAGGTCATTAAACTGACCAGGGCAAAAAACATCACCAGCAGCACAAAAGACCGTTGCCGGAACAGCGCTTTCAGCGCCACCGGAAACTTTATACGTTCCTGTTTTTTCTCTTCCACCGGTCCTGTTGTTTTGGGTGCATCCTTTAACAGGAATAACAGCAGCACTGCATATAGCACACCAAAAACGCCAAAGGCCATAAAGGCCGTATTCCATTGATGTCCTTCCGCGATCCACCCGCCCACAAAACCAAGGCTTTGCCCGGCCATGATGCCCGCCATATGAATACCGTTGGCCAGTGAGCGCGTGGTGGTTTTATGATAATCCATAATGAGTGCCAGGGCGGCCGGTATATAACAAGCCTCGCTAAGTCCCATCAATGCTCTTGTGATCAGCAATTCATGAAAGGACGTTGCATAGGCGGTCATCCAGGTAACGGCGGACCAGATGAAAAGACTGATCAAAATAACTTTTGCTTTACTGAACCGGTCGGCAAAAAAACCAGCCAGCGGGCTGAACAGTCCGTATACCCAAAGAAATACGGCCGTCAGCAATCCGAACTGCGCATCCGACATCGGGATGGCCGTAACGATCGACGTACGCATGGTAGTGATCATGGTGCGATCGATATAATTGAGCATGGCAATGATAAACAGCAACCCCACTACCATCCATGCCTGCGACATGGTATTCTTTATAATCCTGGCTTCCATTTTAACTATTAACGTTGTTTAAACTTTATGATGCGGTACTATTCCCCGCAGATCCCGATACTGTTGCATGTGCGTCAAGTTAGCATAAAAAAAACTGCATCCGCCGCTATGCGGCTGATGAATATTGGAAGAGCGGGTTTTAAACCGTCTCGCCATCCAGGCGAAGGACGGAGAGCCGTCAGCCCGATACATGCACCGTGCCCCTGGCACTTTCATCTGTTTTTCGCTGCCAACGTCGCGCTGAAGCACGACGTTATGAAATCTATCCGGGGCCATGTCGCTCAAAGACTTTAATCGTGCAGGTTTGCCAGCGTGCATATATCCGCTTAATCTGATGCACATGCAATAGCTGTCGGGATTACAGAAAATCAATCTGCCTGAAATCAGCGGGAAAGTCAGACGCCCCTCTATTTTTTTCGAAAAGATCAAACAGTTTCATTTAAGCCTTCCTGCATTCATTGTTTTTTTCCGGTTCCTGTCCGTTATTTATAAACTGCCCAGCACTTCTTTTGCAACCGCAATGGCATGATCAATTTCCGCTTCCGTATGCACGGCACTGATATACCAGAGCCCCCGCCCGATGATCCGGATATTCCGGTCGTGCATGGCAGCGATAAACCGTCCCAGCTTTGCTTTATCGGCTTTTAAGGTATTCCGGTAATTCAATGCAATACCTGCATCGCTGAACGAAATTGCGAACATCGGGCCCGGCCCCGTAACCACCAGGTTTTGACCGGCCTGCGCGGCGCCTTCCCGCAAACCCGCCATCAGCCGTTGCCCCAGGGCAAACATCCGGTCATAGGGTGCCTCATTTTCCAGGATCTGAATGGTGGCAAGCGCTGCCGCCACCATCGGGCAGCTGGAATTCATCGTGCCTGCATGAATGACCTGCGCGCTTTCAATATACTGCATCCATTCATATTTACCCACAATGGCGCTGATGGGATAACCGCTTCCCATGGCCTTTGCAAAAATGGAAAGATCCGGGGTAACGCCATAATAGGTTTGAGCGCCGCCCAGCCCTACCCTGAAGCCCGTGATCACTTCATCAAAGATCAGGGCAATACCATACGCATCACATAGCTGCCTTAACCCGCTCAGGAAGCCGGCTGCCGGTTCAATACAACCATTGTTACACATAACCGGTTCCGTAATAATAGCTGCTATTTCCTCGTGGTGTTTTTTTACGGTTTCTTCAACCAATGCCAGGTCATTCCAGGGCCGGATCAGGAATTCGGCTCTTGTAGCAGGCGCCATTCCGCCAGACCAGGGAAATACCTCCGGATCTTCCGGAGCGCCCAATGCCTCCGGTGCCGGCGTTGAAATGCCCCAGGCCACATTATCGAGCCAGCCATGATAATGCCCTTCAAACCTTAAAAATTTATGCCGGCCGGTTTTAGCCCTTGCCACCCGGAATGCTGTTTGAACCGCTTCCGAACCATCCAAACAAAAACGGATACGTTCCGCGGAAGGGATCCACTTACAGAGCTTCTCCGCCAGTTCAACTTCCCGGATATGCTGCCCCGCGTATAACTGGCCATTTTCTGAATAAGTATGAATGGCTTCCAGTACCCCTGGATGCGAATGGCCCAGGATCATCGGCCCCTGACTAAGCGTAAAATCCAGGTACTCGTTTCCATCCACATCGGTGATCCGGCTTCCTTTTGCACCGGTATAAAACAAGGCATGCGGATGATTGTATTTTCTAAATTCGGAAGACACGCCTCCTGCCAGTACCTTGCCGGCACGCAGGAGCAATGCTTTTGATTGCTGATATCGGTTGCTCATCGTTTTTATTGATTGAAGGGATTCATGTAAAACAAGGTTCACCACAAGCATCCTGTTGCGGCCGGATAAACCTTTACGTATTTTTTATTCCAGGTTGAAAGACCATACCGCATTTGACCGCAGGCCGGGCAACCGCTCGCCATTGATGATAAAACAACGGTTATTCCATGTTACCGCCGGAGCTGTTACCCGCATATCGGCCTTCGGAAGCCGGTCAAAAACCATCCATGTTTTGCGTTGGATATCATAAGCCAGCAGATCCGGAAGAAACCCGGGATGGGTTAACGGGTCCGCATGTTGTGCCGTCTGATGATCGAGCCCGCCGGGGAAAACAATATACCGCTTTCCAAAAAGGGGGGCCGGCCCAGGAGCAGCGGCAACGCCCCTCGGCATGGGTGGCAGTACCTTCCAGTGGCCGCCCACAAACGTTCCGTTCCGATATTGCGGTATAAAACAATAGCCATCCGCCAACACCTTCCGTTGCTTTCCTTTTTTTGTATCCAGCACCTGTATGCCGCTAAAAAGAAAAAAGCATTGATCCGCAACGGCAGCAACCGCATTCATCCGTTCTGCACCCGGCCAGGGATCCAGGGAAATCCATTTATTGTGCTTCAGATCCAGCGCTAAAAATAGTTTAACCGGGTTTCCCTCCGGCGTTAATGAACCACCCGCAATAAACAAAACATCCCCTACAAGGGCACCCGCCATATTGGCCAGGGCATAGGGCATCGGTGCCAGCGAATCGATGATCACTTTATTGTTTTGCACACGCAACGCATACACTTCGCGGTAGTGCTGCTCCCGGTTGTTACCACCGGCAAGAATGACTTTGTCTTTATAAGATGCCGATACCCCATAGGCCAGCGGCCGGGGTAGAGACACCGGACTTTTCTCCCAGGCACCTGCTCCTTTTTTGAGCAGGAAGATATCGGCATACCAAACTTTTGCACCGCCCTCCCAGGGCTTTTTCCCGGGGAAATTTGCACCGCCTGCGGCTATCAGGGTTTGATGGCTTACGCCCGCAAACATCCCGGCAAAGCCTTCCGGATCCGGTATGGCCGGGGCAACACTTGTTATTATTTTATGTGGCGCCTGACCGGCCGCCGTTGCAGGAACCATTGAAAGCATACCCAGCATTGCAATTTGAATATAGTTAAACCATCGATAACGCATACGCTCTGTTTTACCAGCTTGTCCATCCGCCGTCTACCAACAAATTATGACCGGTAATAAACGCCGATGCTGCTGAAGCCAGGAATACTACCGGGCCCATAATGTCTGCATCATTTGCAAACCGTCCCAAAGGCGTTAACCGTTTATAATTGCGGGTAAATTCATTTTCGCCGTACGCATCATTAACGCCGGGCCCATATCCTCCCGGGCTCAGACAATTACACCGGATATTATATTTTCCATAATAGTTGGCCACCCATTTTGTAAAACCAACCATGGCCCATTTATCGTAGGTATAGTTTACCGGGCTTGTCATCCCCGTTTCGCCATATACCGGAAAATTCGGTCCCACGGCGCCCTGTATGGAGCCTACATTGATAATGCTCCCGCTTTTACGTTGGCACATACCCGCAAGCACTTCTTTGGTGATCAGCATCAGACCGGTTGCATTTACCGCCTGCGCATTTTCCCATTCGCTTTTACTCATTGCCTCCAGGTTTTTAAACCCTTCGCGCGAGACGGCATTATTGACCAGTACATCAATTTTACCAAACCGCTCCATCACCGATTGTACAAAGGCACTAATGGAAGATTCACGCTTCAGATCCAGTTCATAGCCCCAGGCCTTATATCCCTGTTCTCTAAGCTCCGCAGCATATGCTTCACATGCCGCGCCGTTTCTTGCTGCAATAACCACATCGGCACCGGCCGCGGCCAGGGCCAGCGACATGGGCTTTCCAAACAGACCGGCACCTCCGGTGATGACCACTACTTTATTTTCCAGACTGAATAACTGTTGCATGCTTTTTATATTTTCCAGGAACGGGGAATTAAAATTTCTTCAGGTACGGTGCTAAAACAGGCCGTTGCCCGTTTTAATATGCCGGCCGGTATTGGGCGGCTGTCCAGGAACCCGATATTCTGCATTAACTGTGTTTCATTATCGGCACCAAACACAATACTGGTAATGCCTTTCATATCGCGTACATAGGCAAAACAAAACTGCGCAACACTCATGCCCGCTTCATCGGCAAATGAACGCAATGCCTCCAGGTAAACAGCCGCCGGTTTTAAGTTGCCTTTTAATTCATCCGGATGCCGGAGCAATAATCCTTTTAAAAAAACGCTTCTTGCAAAAACAAGGGTATTGTTCCGGGATAATTGTTCCCATACAGGGTCCTCCTGCAACCGCTGATCAAATATGTTAACAGGGATCTGCAGTACACGCACGGATGAAAGTTCGGCAAACCGCCTGAGCTCTGTAAGATTATCGGCCGATATCCCGCCGTAGGCGATCAGGCCACCCTGTTCCAGGCTGCTTAGCACTTCCGGGATCACGGTACAAACAGCATCGATATCATAATCCGAAACCATATGAAATAAACAGACCGGAAGCCGGCTGATGTTCAATACGCGCAGCGATTCCTTTACACGCTGATAAGCCTGCTCCATGGCCAGTGCCCGATCCCCTATCGCTTCCTTTGTTATTTTAAACTTACTGATCACGGTTACCCGTTCATCCTGCGCAACGCCTGCCAGTAAGGCCTCGGCCCTTCCATATTCCCTTGCCGTATCAAAAGCTGTAACACCTGCTTCGATGGCCCGGGCAATCAGACGGGTTCCTGCCTGCGCATCGGGTTGCTCCTGTCCCTCAAACACCCCATAGTTCATACCCAGCCCCACCGTACCAAGAGTTAAGGCCGGAATTTTATACGCTCCTAATGTTGTTGTTTTCATTTTTTATGTTTGAATCAGCTGCACATATCCCGGTCCCGGCTCGGCCTGTCCGCCCGTGATCACCACCTGGTTGTCATTTAAAAAAACATTGCTGGTCAGCAATATTCCCGTATCCATTTTTTCCCGGTACGATCCGCCGGGATCAATCTTCCAGATACAGGACATACCGTAATGCGCCACCCATACATTGCCATAGCCGTCCAATGCCAGTCCGTCGGGCAAATTGGCGGTTTCCTTCAACGACGGATGTTGCGGCAGGTTACAAAAAACATCCACCTTTCTTTCCTGCTGTTGCAGATCGATCATCACAATGCGGTTTTGATAACTTTCTGCAATATAAAGCCGGTGCAGCGTATGATCCAGTACAATTCCATTGGGATAATCCAGCTGCGCTGCAATGAGCTGCGCCCTTCCGGAATGATCTACATGAATGACAGCGCCGGTATGCCGTACCGAATCGGTGAAAAAAAAGCCGCCGGCACCATCTGATACCAGGTCATTCGGGCAGGTTATTTTGTATTGCGCCACCCAACCAGCAATCTCCGTAGAAAAGAAGCGCCCGCGTTGATCAAAGCGTTTTACGCTGGCTTCAACGCAATCGCAGATGAGATGATCGCCGTTGTCTGCGATCATTTGTCCGTTCGGACAGGAAGAACGCGCCCATTCATCGGCAACGCCTTCCTTACTGATGCGCAGGATCTGTCCGCCCTGCAGATTGGTTACATATACATGACCTGCTGCATCCACAACCGGTCCCTCCGTATAAAACGGCAATTGCAAACACCGGGTATCGCCGTTAAATTCCTGGAACCGCATCTTATGTTTCATCACTGATCGTTTCAAAGGGATATAATGGTTTTCTCCTGTTTTTAAATGTATAAACGGTCATATCCGCACCGGTTTCCCCGGGCGTGTGCACCTGGATCATTACCGGGCAAATATCTTTGTACGCTGCCATGGGTGCGTTTACCCCTTTTGCAATGATCCATTCCAGTTTTTCCGGTTCAATACCCAGGCTGGTAAGCTGCCGGCTGCTGAAGGGCGGTACCCGCAATGATGCCACCACAATAATATTTCCGGCTTCAGTTTGCAGCAATGCTACCCTTCCCATATCATAATGTACCTGTCCGCCATGTCTGGGATCCGGCTCTGTAAATGCCCCATCCCTGAAGCCAAGCAACCGCACCTTATACGGTGCTTCCCGGTTATGCTCATCCAGTTCTTTAAAAGAAATAGAAAATTCATCTTCCGGGTTGAATTTTGAAATGAAGGCAACGGTTTGCCGGCTGGTGATGCATACGCAGGCCTTATCCTTTCCGGCTGCCTCCAGCTGATCCAGCAGGTACATACTGCATCCCCGGGCGCCGCCGCCTACATTATCGCCCATATCCAGCAACAACACCGGCTTCTGAAGCCCCGATGCCTGCGGCAGGATTTGCTGCAGCGTTGTTCGCTCTCCGCAAAAAGACGGAAGCCGGTCCAGGAAGCAGGCTTCCAGCCGGGGAAGCCAGGGCTTCGTATCTGTAAGCGCATCACTGATCACCAGCACCGCGCTCCCCATTTCATATACATCCGCATAAGGAAATCCCAAAAGTATACTAACGGAATGTGCACCCATGTTTACTGCTATTTCCTGTACTTCCCGGTACAAAGACCGGCAGGGTTCTTTGCCGGTATGTTGCTGTTCAATACTGATCTGCAGCGGCAGTTGTAACAGTTCCTGCTTTACATGCCTGTTCTTAAAAAGCAGTTCCTGGAGCAGGGCTCCGGCCTTCTTACCTGTTTCGCGCTGATCCAGGTGCGGGTTGGTGGCATACGCAAACAGGGCATTGGTGGCCTGCGCCATTCGTTGGCTTACATTTGCGTGCGGATCCAGCGTACCTACCACAGGAATGGTATTGCCCACTACTTCCCGCACCTGTTGCAGCCAGTCGCCATCCATATCCGGATAGTCATCTGCAACGGCTGCGCCGTGTGGTGTTACCAGCACCGCATCCAGGGGAAGGGCCGCTTCCAGCAATGCCGCCAGTTCATTCTTTAACCGTTCATAGGTTGCTTTTTCAATTGTGCCACCCGGAGTAGCTTCCGCATATAGCAGCGGCACCAGCTCCACCCGGTCCGGATCCAGCGCCGCAATCAACCCACCAATTTCATGGTGGGCATCTTTGTACTGCGCCAGGATATCCGCTCCCCGCAACAGGTGCCCCTTTTCAAAATCGGCATAGGTGGTGGGTCGTTTACTAAAGGTATTCGACTCGTGATAAATTCCTGCCAGTGCTACTCTTTTTTTCATTGTTTATCCATAATGTGCAACGGCCTCTACCTCAAATTTCAAAACGGTTCCCAAACAACCGATGAGGGTTGTTCTTGCCGGGTAGGGCTCCGTAAAATACTCCCGGTATATCTCATTGAACCGCGCCAGGTCTTTCTGATCGCCTACATAATTACGTACCTGAACAATCTGTTCCATGGTAAGGCCCGCGCCTTCTACCACACGCCGCAGGTTATCAAATGAGCGCCGGCATTCTTCTTCAAAACTCCCTTCAATGATCTTTCCTTCAAGATCCACCGAGGCTTGCCCGGAAATAAACAGGAACCCGCCGCTTTTAACAGCCGGTGAAAAGGGTAAATGGCTCTTCGGAACCAGGTCTCCCGATAACACTTCTTTTGTTTGCATATTCAGATGATTCGTATTATTGAATGGTATTTTTTATATGTTGTATGGAATCGGTATACCGGTCGAAATAATGACAGGAAGCGGATGAGAAGATGCGTTGCGCCGAACCCGGATCTTTAAACCCATGCCCCGTAACCAGGCATACCACACGGTTTGACCGGCGTACCCGCTTTAAACGGAGAGCTTCTTTCAACCCCGCAAGCGCAACGGCTCCCGCGGGTTCACAATAAATACCTTCGTACCGGGCCAGCTCCTGCTGACATTGATACACCTCCGCATCCTGCACCAGCGCCCCGTTTAAGGGTACTTGTCCGGCACTTTCTTTTATCATATCTCCATCCAGAATATTGGGCACCTGTAAGCCACTTACCGCAGTGCTGCTTTTCTTCAGGGCTTTGATCCCCTGCAGCGGGTCCATCAGGGCCCCGGCAATGGTGTTGTTGCCCTCCGGCTGTACACAACAAACCACCGGTATATCAAACTCCGGATACCGTTCCTTCCAGCGCTGAAATCCTTTAACCGTGGCCAGCATCAGCCCGCCGCCGCCCGCCGGAACAAACACCTGATCGATCGTGCCCAATGTTTCCGCCAGTTCGTAAGCAATGGTCTGTACGCCGGCCATCCCAACAGGCGCATATTTATACGCGCTGATCTCTACACGGGTATGATAGTGCGCTGCCAGCGTTGCCAATGCTTCCATCAATCCGGTAGTAACGGCTTCTGTAATACCAAAATCCCGGATCATGAACAGCTGTGCGCCATAGATCCCCATCTGGCTGATCTTGCCGGATGGTGCGCCATCCACAATGGCCAGGAAGCATTGCATCCCCGCGGCGGCGGCATAAGCGGCCAAAGCCGCACCGGTATTGCCACTGGAGGTAGCCAGGAAAAATGAGGCTTCCTTTGCCTGCAAACCCGATACGGCCATAGCCGCAAAGCGGTCTTTATAAGAGCCGGTAGGATTTAACTGTTCCAGTTTAAAATAAAGCTGATCCATCCCCAGCAACTGACCAATGCGTTTTGACCGGATCAGCGGTGTATTGCCCTCGCCCAGGGTCAGTTGCGCTTTTTCATTCACTGCGGGTAGCAATGCACTGTATTTCCAGATACCTTTCAAAATTCGTTTGGCTTTAATCGTTGCTTTAAAGAATAGGTGTTAAAGTTTTTGGATAGTCCGCCGTCAATTGTAACAACAGTGCCGGTTATAAAAGATGCTTCTTCTGAAGCCAGCCAGCAAACCGCATTGGCAATTTCCCCGGCCTGCGCCGAACGCTGTAAGGGCGTACGCTGCTCTACGTCGCTGACCAGTGCAGTACCGGCATCGGGCTCCATTTCAGTGTTGTAATCATCATTCAGCGGTGTATGCACATTACCCGGCCGGATGGCCACCGAGCGAAAACCTTTGGGCCCGTATAACACAGCTAACTCGTAAGTTAAACTTTCAAGCGCGCCTTTACATACGGTGTACGCAGGTGCATAACCTCCTGCCAGGTCTGCCATGATGCTGGAAATATTGATAAAGACGCAGGACTGGTTCAATGCAATCAGCCGGCCGGCGGTGATGCGTGAAAGAAATGCCGGTGCCGTCAGATTGATCCGGATGGTTTTCTCCCAATCTTCCAGCGACACCGTAGCTAATGTTTCCAAAGAACGCCAGGCGGCATTATTTACCAGCACATCAATCCTGCCCCATTCTGCCAGCGTGCTTTCTACAATGGTTTCCAGAAAAGCCGGTTCCTGCAGGTCGCCGTGAAAGCACAAATAATCATTCGTCAACGGCTTTATCACCGACACCACGGCACTTAACCCACCGGCATCAATGTCTACCAGGGCCAGCGCGAACCCATCCCGAGCAAACCGTTCCGCAAGGGCACGCCCGATGCCGCCTGCAGCACCTGTCAGCAACAGTACTTTACGATTGCCTTTCATTGTTATCATTATTTATGTTCAATATTCCACCCAGCGAGTCACCCGTTTTTACACGGGGACTCCTGCGTATAAACAGCACCAGGCCGGTACGGTCTGCAACAACCGGGTATTGCCGGTGTGTTAAGGGATCTGCCACCGTTCCCCATCGCTGACCTGTTACCACCTGCTGGCCCGGTACTACTTCCGGTAAAAAAATACCGTCAAATGCCGACAACATTTTCCCCTGTAAAAACCCACCATCCGGCGCAGGATCTTCGACGTGGTATTCTATCTTGTCAGGCTGCTGTTCAAAGCCATCCGCAGCAATCATCTGCAAATACCTCAGTACGCTCAAACATCCTTCCACGTATGCCGCTACAATGGTTGTGCTTACTGTATTTCCGCCCCCGTATTCCACATAAATAGCGGGGATACCGGCATCCCGCGCCACAGACAGCGTTCTTCCGTCGGGACTTGCATCGGTTCCCCAGATCAGCGGAAGATTAAAGGCTGCCGCCATCCTGCGCTGGGTTTCCAATACCGCCGGATCCTGATGTAAGAGGTAACCTGCTAAGGGATATATATCAAAAAGCGCTCCACCGGTATGCATATCGACCAGGTAGTCGTGCGCTACGATTTGTTCAGAGAGCGCGGCTGCTGCGGCTTCGGACGAAGATCCTGCCGCATTCCCCGGGCAGATCCTGGCCATGTCCAATCCATCCGTTCCCGTTCTTTGTCCATGGGTATAGGCCGTTTCATTGGCCACCGTTACAATGGTAACCGTTCCTTTCTCCAATCGTCCTTCGAGCCTGCCACATAGTTCCATCGCAGCCAGCATCGGTTCATATTCATCCCCGTGCACCCCTGCCACCAGCAGGAGCCGCGGTCCCTTTTGCAAGGCGCTGATCGTGTATATGTTTTTATATTGCTCCTTCATAATAGGGCCCTCCGCAGGTTGCCGCTGCCGGATCATATATTGAAAACGCTTTAAATAACAGGATCGCAATTTCCTGGTGCCCGAACCCATTCGGATGCAGGGGATCATTGAGCAGCCGGGCATGTTGCTGTCCCTTGTATTTCTCTTTTAATCCGGTTTCCCATGCTGCCCACACATTTACATATACCAATGAACGGGACACAGCAAGGTCATCTAATACGGCTACATAATCCTTTAGCGCAGCCCGCTCCGGGGCTTTTGCCGTAATGATCCGGTTGGGACTCAGCAACACAGGAATGGCGTTCTGCGCGCGGATGCGATCGATGATCGTGGTTATGTTTGCCTTAAATGCGTCCGGGGTTATCTTTTTCTGAGTGGCGGCATCATTGGTGCCCAGCATCAGCAATACCACCTGAGGATGGTATTGAAAGATCCGCTGATCAAGGTTTTTACAAATATCCATACTCGTATTGCCGCTGATGGCCGTATTGATCACCACATCCCCCACACGCCCCAGCTCCCATCGCACCCGTTCCGAAAAAACTTCGGGGTAAGACCGCATGCCATGGGTATGCTTCGCACCCTGTGTAATGCTATCACCGGTAAACAACCATTTAACCGGTTCCTTCCCCTTCAGCAGGCCGGTGATCCGGTTAAGATCATTATCTGCATCCGCAAGATTGCTGCCTGTAAATAATTGTTCCTTATTCAAAATGCCCGTTACACCGGCAGACATCATGCACAGGTTTCCCAAAAAGCTTCTGCGGTTCAGCATGCGCTACTTTTTATACAATGTTTTTAAATGTACCCGGGCTATATCGGTAACCGATAAATAGGTTTTGGCTTTCTGGCTTCCTGCGCAGTAACCCAGCAGTATATGGTCCTTGTAAAAATGAATAGCGATATAACAGTACCAGCCGTCCGAATCTGTTTCCAGGTTGGTGATCTGTTTCCAGGTACGGCCCTCATCATTTGAAATAGCCATGGTGAGCGGCGTGCGCTTGTCTTTTATCTGCGGATCGGTGCCGTCGTTATTATTCCAAACGGCCAGCAGATCCCCGGTTGACGGGATCCGTTTAATACTTGCCGGCGAAAGCGGCGATTGGAGGTTATACGGAACCGCACTGATCCAGCTGGCGCCCTGGTCATCCGAGTAGGTTACATACTGGCTGCCGCCACTGGCGCGGATAAACATCATCACCCGGCCGTCCTTTAAGGCTACCAGTCCGGGCTCCTGTGTAATGACGCCCTCCGGAACAGGCACCTGTTTTCCCTGGGTCCAGGTGCGGCCGTTATCATCTGAATAATAAGCAAAGAGTGCCGCTCTATTCGACCACTTAGGCATTTCGGGGCTTGTATGCAACGCAACCGCCATCATCAGCCGCCCGTTGTTCAGCTGGATGACCCGGTCATTGTTCAATACGAAATAGCCTTTCCGGTTGGTGATACAGGGCAAAGGTTCCGTCCAGGTTTTTGCTTCATCCCTTGAAAAACGCACCATGGGAATACAATCCACGGTGGAATTCTTTTTCAGGTAGAACAATGCGATCTCTCCGTTTTTAAGCCGGAGCAGGGATACGGACATCACATTCATATTCCCTTCCTGCTCCACGATCTTTACATCATCTGTAGTCCAGGTTTTACCACCATCGGAAGAGAATCTTCCTGCCAGGTAAGCCGGATCATGATCGCCGCTGTGCATTCCGGTATAATGGGAGTACACAAATAATATCCGCCCATCCTTCAGCGTAATAAAAGACCCTTCACTGTTGCGCGGATTATCCGGACCGGGGCTCAGTTTCAGCACTACTTCCCGTACAGGCGCCCCGGTACCGGCGTTTTTCTTATGGGCGGCGCAGGAACCGATCACTATAAGCACACCTGCCATGACAACCCGGAAATACCGTTTTAAAAATACAGTCATCGTAAAGATCATTTCAGCAAACAAAGACATAAAGAAATATTATTTTAGTGATCCAACCCGTTCAGTGATATAGGATCCTGGTTTTGTGACAACGGTGCCAATCCTGCGAGCGACTCGATCCGGTTTGAAATTTTCATAACTTCTGCATCATTCCAGGTACGCTGCTGCACGCCCAGCGGGGCCTTGGTAGCGCCGATTTCGATACCATACTTCAGCTGCATGGCCTTCCTGAAAAAGGACCAGATATTGGGCAATACATACAATATTGTTCTTTGAAACTCCAGCATAAAGTTTTTTGCCAGCTCGTAATCGCCGTTCCGGAACGACTCCAGCACCCGTTTACAGGCTGCGCCCCAAAGGTTATAGAAAGAACCGATGGCGCCTACCGTGCCGCAAAGGCTTGCATGACATATCAGCTCATCAGCACCGCTGAATAACCGCAGCCGGTTACCGGCATGCAGGTGAATGGCGCTGATCTCCATCAGCTGCCCGGTGGTAAGCTTCATACCGGCCACATTCGGAATTTGCAGCAGCTGATCGATAAACTGGGGAATATCACCCATGGTATTATTGCCCAACTGATATGGGAAAAACGGCAATGCTGTAGCCGCGGCAATCTCCCGGTAATGGAACAGCGCGCTGGTCGTATTGCCGGAAAAATAGATCGGTCCTACCGAGGAAACCGCATTTGCCCCGCAGGCTTCCGCATGCTTTGCCAGCCGCACGGATTCTGCAGTGGTCAGCGCGCCTACCTGTACCATTACCGGCAAACGGCCCGCCACCCGCTCGGTCACTTTCTCCGTTACCTGTTTCCGCTGCGCCTCTGTAAACAACACGCCCTGTCCTGTAGATCCCAAAATATAAAGGCCATCCTGTTCCTGTGCAATCAACAGTTCTACCAGTTTCTCCAACTCATTGAGAGCGGGAATCCCCGAAGCATCCACCGGCGTAAACATTGCCGACCACAGCCCTTTAAATACATGGGTTTGTTCTTCACGCATTTTAATCATCATTATATTTTCCAAATTCGTTTGGTATAAAGTATCCGGTTTAAAAACATCACGATCTTCCTTTGCTATGCCGCGTTTGACACATCCGGCAGTTATCCGCCACACAACACTACGGCTTAATGGAAACAAGCGTCGCGCAATCGATAAATATGTACGACATATGCAAATGTAGGAAGACACAGCAATACCACAAAAAATAAATTTCCCTATTTTCTGCTGCCTTTTCCTGAATACAGATTAAGCCGGATCTGCGGGTTTCTGAACCTGTCGCCGTATAAAAAGAGGCTGCCTCATTTTTGAGACAGCCTCGTCGTTGTATATATGGCCTTACAACCACATCACCCAACAGCATTAATCAACATGTTCACTTTTGGGTACTGCAACATTAGAAGATAAGCCAATCGGGGTACCCAATACCGGGGCATGCGCTGCATCCCAGCTAAAACTTTGCATTCTTGCGGTACGTCCGCCATACCCCAGGATATTTGTTGCTTTTGCATGGTAAACGATCCAGTGTTGTTTCAGGCTTGTACCGGTATAGTTTACATAACTGCTGGTAAAGAAACTGCAATGGCCGGGAGAGTATACAGCATTGGCACTGCTGCTGCTAAATACCGGTGTGGATCTTTTGGTCCAGTCGGAAGCCACCATCGGGTCACCGCCGGCGCGCAGTGACAGCAGGCCCAGGCAATACCCGGTGGGCTGATTAGCCGCACTGGCCGAATACACCAGGTAGGTTAAGCCTCCGGGTGTTTCTCTTAATACAGCAGGCCCCTCGTTTACCGGGTAGCCCTGTGTTTCCCAGGAATAGGAGGGCGCGGAGATCATTACCGTGGAACCGGTAAGCGCTGTAGGACCCGACATTTTTGAAATATACAATCTTGACGCATCGCCAACGTATTTTCTTCCGCACCAGATAAACCAAAGCGCTCCCGTTCCATTCGATGCCGTTAGAACGGTGCCGTCTATGGAATAATAATTGGGACCACCGCCAATTTGTACAGGTGCTGTCCAGGCGCCGGTTGTAGGATCCGTGTCGGTATCTGTATTCCGCATATAATACATGCGGTGGCCGAAATCTGAACCATCCGGTGTGGCCGTAAAGTACACATACCAGGAACCGTTCAGATAATGCAGTTCCGGTGCCCAAACCTGGGAAAGCCCGGAGCCTGCAGTGGTCCATATATTGGGCTCTGAAGATATGCCAAACAGCGATGCATGTTTGGCCTTACGGATGCCGATCCTTGAATCCTGCGAATAGGTAAAATAATAAAACCCGTCTTTTTCGGTTACAAACGGATCCGGGTTATCCCATGAGGTTGTCACCATCGGGTTCTTAAAATACTGTCGCAGCAGGGTGCCTTTTCTCCGTATCATTGATTTCTCCATTACGATCTCCTGTCCCGGGTTAACGCCAAAACGGCCGGAGTAAAAATTGCCAAAATTAACCACTGCGTTTCCAAACTGCCCGTTACTTTGTCCCGGGTACACATATACATTATTGTTCGTATGCGCCGTCACCAGGTCTGCATAACCGTCGCCGGTTACGTCCATCACACAGGCCACTTCATGCCCCACGCCTTTGTAGATGGATGAGGCCATTCCGCCGTTAAAGTTGGCGATCCCGCCCCCAAAGGTGCCGTCTGCCTGCCCCGGATACACGTACACTGTGCCGCTTGAATGATGTGTTACCAGGTCTGCCCGGCCATCGCCGTTTACATCTGCCAGCCCAATCGGTTCATGACCCGTACCATCCATCAGCCCCAGCTTCATCGTACCGCTAAAACTGGCAATGGGATTTCCAAATGTATAGTCGTTTTGCCCCGGGTAGGTATAGGCATTGCCATCCGTATTGATCGTTACCAGGTCTGCCCGGCCGTCACCGTTTACATCGCCCACATCCACGGTATAGTGCCCGGTAGCATCCCGCATAGCGGAGTTAAAGGATCCGTTAAATGAAAATACCGCCACTCCAAAACTGGCATCGGCATTTCCCGGGTGCACAATGATGGAACCGTACAGTTCACTTACCAGGTCGCCGCGGCCATCGCCGTTGATATCGCCTACGGCAATGGGCCAGTATCCGTTGGTACCATCAAATCCCGGTTCATAGGTACCGTTAAATGATGCGATCGCATAGTTAAACGTGCCATCGGTTTTGCCGGTGTACACATAGATGTTACCGTTTGTATTGGCCGTTATGATGTCCGACCGGCCATCTCCGTTCACATCCGTAACATCAATGGCCAGATGACCGGTATTGTCGTATGTGGCGCTGTTCATGGTGCCATTAAAATAGGGGATGCCCGCCATAAACACACCGCCGCTGTCGGACCGGTAGGTATACACGTTGCCATTGGTGTGAAAGGTGACCAGGTCAGCCTTCCCATCACCATCTACATCGCCCTTAACAGGGGTTGTACTCAGGGTTAAGGCTTTAGTTCCGGAAGACCGTTCCGGGGGTGTTACCGGGCGCATCTCTTTTTTACAGCCAAAGGAGGCCCAAAGCAGTGTGCCCATAAGCACACAGGATAGGTAGTTCTTTTTCATGATATGAGGGGGTTTGGTAAAAAATACATTTTCATATAAAAGCAATCCATTTCCGGATCTTCACATGCCACATTCCGGTTCTTAAAGATACTCTAATATGTATTACTTATTAAAAAAATATTTTATCCGGCCAAAATATGCGCACGACCTTTCCAACCGGATGCCGGGTCCGTGCATCTGACGACACCTGTTACTGCGGTGAAAAAATAAAAGAATGGCTAAAGGCTTACGGGTGCAGTGCTGCGTCGATTACCGGATCCGTTACAGCAAGGCATACTGGCGAAGAACAGCACAACGAATCTACCCACGGGCTAAATAAACACGGAGCACAATGGGCTCAGGTTAGCGGGTGTTGCTGCTGCAACTTTTCCATTGAACGTGCAATCAATCCGGCCGCCGCGAAGGCCGGCAAGAACCGGGATTTATAACCAGGAATACCGGGCAACCAATATACCGGACCGCGTGCGGGAAATCTTTGATCTTTTATGTTCCGGGATCAGTTTTCCTCCGGCTCATTAGAATTCCCTTTTTTATCGGCCTCCCATTTTATATCGATGTAATCGTATCCTACTTTATCGCCGTCGATATTCACTTTGATAAAACCTTCCTCCACATCATGTTGCTTTCCCCGCCACCATTTTCCGGAAACGGAGGGCGCCGTAATTACCGTTACTTTGTTCAGGATATTGAGCGCCTCAAAATAATGCAGGTGGCCCTGAAGGATCAGCCGGAGATTTTTGCCCGCAAACAATTGCAGTATTTTATGGCTGTCCACGGCAGCAATCTTATCATCATTGGCATTCGCGCCTCCGCCATACCACTGGGACAGGGTGGTAACAAAGGGCACATGAGCAGTAACCGCTATGGGCGTTTTGGGATCTACGGCCTGAAGATCCGATTTTAGCCAGCGCAGTTGTACACTGTCCAGCTTGCCGATATACTTCCGGTCAGGCGTTATATAAATATTATCCAGCACAATAAAATGCCACCCTTTATGATTGAAGGAATAGTACCGCTTGCCAAAATACTTTTCATAAAAAGCCTTCCCAAAAACAGGTCCGGTAGTATCCGCCGCACGCTGATATAGTTGAAACACTTCGTGATTTCCGATAGTATAGTGCACCGGGGCCTTTATGCGGGCCGCAGCCTTTAAAAAGGCCTCCGTATTTCCTACGGCCTCTTTTTCCGATACCCTAAGCGCATCATAAATATTATCCCCTCCGGAAAGGACAAAATCCGGCTTCAGCCTGTTCAGCGTATCTACCGCCAGCTGAAAGCCCCTGGGGGCGTTGAACTTTTGTGTATAATGCACATCCGACATAAACACAAAGCTGAATTTTTCCTGGGCCCGACCATAAAATGACGTTACCATCAATACTACCGGGATCAGGAAAAAGTACCTGATTAAAAAATATGGCTTCATACTATGGGGCAGTATACTTGTGAACAAAAAGTTTCCGGCCCTTTAAATAGGCAACATAGGCTTCTCCGTCCGAAGTGAAATCAAGATTTAATTCTGCCGCAGCATCGGTTTCAAAAACATAGGGGGTAGACCAGTCATGTGTATCCTTATCCAGGTAAACCAGCGTTGGATAATTGGTACTGCTCCTGTAAAACAAATAAGGAGTCCCCAATGGTGACAATGCCAGGTCAAAGCTAAACGATCCTCCGGAAGCCCCGGCGATGCTGCTTCCGATAGAAGACACCGTTTTAGTAGCCGCGTCATATTTTACCACACGGTGTTGAAAAGCCGCCGTACTGCTATTATCCGCAAGCGCCGCATATACATTTCCTTCATTATCTACATCCATATCAAAATCCCCTGAAGTGTGCATTTGCGTTGCCTTGGGATCCCGCCATTGTTCTACCAATTTGCTCCAGGCATTATTTTCAAATTTATAAAGAGAAAAACTGCCCGGCGCTGCTGCATCAACAATACCCAGGTAAGTAACGCCGTTCTTTGTAACGGTGGTCAGAAACCAGCTAAATAAACTGGAAGCGCGACCCGTAACTTTATTATCCGTGCTCCATGCATTATTTTCAAATATAGAAACGCCAGCCTCTCTTCTGGCCAATACATTTGCGGCATCCATCATTGTAACCATCAACAATTTCGAATCAGTGTTAAACGTTAACGTATTATAGGTAATTTTCGTAGTTGTAACACCTTTTGCACCAACCAGGCTCCACGCGGTACCATTATCGTATTTCTTAACCGTTGCCGCCTGCGCTACTGCGGCAGTATAGTCTACATAAGAAGCATAGGGTATCCCCGCATTATTAAATGTAAAATCTATAAACGAGGTGCTTCTTCCATCTGATATTCTACCAAGCGAGTTCCAGACGCCGTTTTGGAAAGCTATCATGGATACGCCCTGATCACTGGAGGATGGCCGGGACTCATAATACATGATATATGGTTCCTTTGTTGCCGGGCTAATTTTCATTTTGATGCCAACCGCTGAGTCGTTATAGGTAAATGGAACTGGTTTCCAGATAAAAGCAGGCGCTTTATCGATCCGGATCGTGTACCGGCTGTTATTATTTCCTACGGAAAGAACGTAGTCTACCGGAATGGAAAAATCATTAACTGTTTCGCCACTCTTTTGGATAACGGCTCCCACCCTTGCAACATTTTGATTACTTAATGTAAATCTTGCGATCAACCCCGTTTTATCTACTTCCTCCGGTAATGCAATTATTACATCTTTGGATTTTATGTCGTTTACTACATAGTCCTTTACGATCATTCCCGGGTTATCCGCTTCATAAAATCCAAAAGACAGCAATTTCACTTCATCCTGTTTCACCCGCTCAAAAACGGTAGCCTCCCGCGCACAGGATGTCAGTGCTACAAGAAAACATAAGATGGTTAATTGTTTAAACAGCTTCATCATCATTTCAGTTATTTTGTTTTGCCTTCAGGAAGCAAAACGCCTTTTATAATATTGTTTAGATTGAAGTTCTGTGCTACCAATGCGGCAACCTCCGGCATGGTAACCCCAGCAACGGCCTGCTCATAATGATTGATATGATCAAAATTACCGATACCGTTAAAGACCTTATTGCGGATAACGGTGCTCCAGAAGAGGTCCCGCTGCCGGTTCAGTTCCATTTCCTTTAGGAGATTTTGCTTTACATTCTGTAATTCGGTTTCATAGTTACCGGGATGCGCCTGTATATCTTTCAGTATCTCTTTTATCCGGTTGGTAATCTGGTCTACATTTTCCGGCAAACAGGCAAAGGCAATGCTGCTGCGGCACAATGGCGCGGGCACCAGTACCGAGGATGTATTGACGGAAATGCTGTACACCAATCCCAGCTCTTCCCGGATCACCTGTGTAAGCCGCATCTTCAGCACATTGGCCAGGATACCGCTGTATAAATCGTAGCGCTCCGGGTCCGGCGCCTTTTGGGTATGTTGAAACACCAGTGTTACCGTTGCCCGGGCACCACTTCCCCCCGTGCCAATAATTGTTGCACTATCTGTGCGTGGTTTTCCTCCTGTGTATCGGTATGCCAGCCCCGGCGCATTCCTGTTACCCGGAATTGCTGCTATGTATTTTACAATGTAAGGCTCCAGGAAGTCCAGTGTGGTATCGCTCATGATCACATAGGTATAACCTGCCGCATTGCCAAAGAACTGATTGTATACCGGAAGGATACGGCTGAGCTGCACTTCTTTATTAATAGCAGCTGCGGTATACTCAGTGGTTACATAATCCTTTCCGCTTACCAGGTACTTTAAACTGTCGGAAAAGATGCGCTCTTTTGTTTGTTGCTGGTTTTGCGCGGCGCGGGCAGTAATGGCGCGGGTTTGCTGAAACACGGTGCTATCTACCCGGGCGTTTGTAGAACGCAGGTAAATAAGCTGGAACAGCGTCTCCACATCTTCCTGTGCGGCACTGCCCACAATGCCCGAGCGGGTCTTTTCAATTAAAAACCGTGCAGAGGCCGTGTTACCCGCAAGGTAGTTCGACAATTCATCCCGGTTATAACGGCCTAACCCGCTTAGTGCCACTACACCGGGAGCAAACAGTCCGTTGAGGTAGTCCGCCTCCGGAAGCGCATAAAGTCCGCCTTTTTTAAAGGCCGTAATATTCACCCGGTTCTTCGCAGCGATCAATGGCTTAAAGATCACGGTAGCTCCATTCGACAATTCCAGTTCCGTGGCGCCAATGTCTGGCAGGGCCCTTTTACCGGTTATGGTTCCCGGGTGCGGCTCCCGGTCCATCAGTATATCAATGGATGAAACGTTCTTGTAATAACGTTCCCGGGGTTCGCTGATTGCGTCCTCTATGGTTTGCAACAACTCTTTCTGCGAGCTGAATTCCTTTTTTTCATTTGTAGTAAGCAGATAGTACCAATTGTATTTTTTTAAAGACGACAATTGCTGTTCCAGTACAATGGAATCAATTTGAGGAGCATATTTTACATACAGGCGGTATTCGGTAGCCGGTGTTACAAATGTATTGCCTCCGTAAAAATCCGAGTAGATCTCATTCATAATCGTTTCTGAGCTCTGCGGCGTGGCAGAAACGGCCCCCCGCTGCAATTGTGCACCATAGATTTTTTTTGCTTTATCAATCTCCGTTTTGGTAAACCCGTATCGCAGCATCTGGTCCAGGTCTGATGTAAACTTCTTTACACCTTCCTTCATTTTATCGTTAACAAGGTCTGCACTGCCTAAGAACATACCCGTTGTATTAATAAAACCGGTAACAGAGGCAGTGCCGTTTTCATAGCGTTGTTCGGCAAATGAAAGTGCGCCAAACCGGGCTTTTATCAACCGGTTGATCAATATGCGCTGCAGATAAACCGGATAATCCTGCTCTTCTTTTATGGGCGTTGCCCTGGGAAACAGTTGTACCACGCTCAAAGCACTTTTCTTCAGTGAGGCATCATACACCATGGCGGCTTCTGTGCGGGCATAACTATCGATGGCGTAAGCGGGCAACGGCAATTTCTTCCGTTTGGAAATGCCCGCGAATTTTTCCTTTATCAACCGCTCAACTGTTGCCGGGTCCACATCTCCCGCAACGGCAACAGCCATCAGGTCTGGCCGGTACCATTCCTTATAAAATGCTTCCAGCGCAGCACGTTTGAAATGCCGGATAACAGCTGTATCGCCGATCGTTTTGCGTGCTGCATAACGCGATTTGTTCAACAGCCCCATCAGCAATCCGTTGTTGGCCTCCTGTGAAGGCCCCGATCTGGATAGCCATTCGGACAGTACCACTCCGCGTTCCTTTTCTATCTGGAGGCTGTCCAGCAGCATACCGCCGGCCCAATCTGCCAGGATGGTAATGGTAGAATCGATCATCCCTGAACCGGTGGTGGGCAGCGTCAGTTTATAAACGGTTTCGTTATAGCTGGTATGTGCATTGAGATCTTTGCCAAATTTTGCGCCCTTCGATTCCAGGAACGCCACCATACTGTTTCCTGGAAAATGCCGGGTACCATTAAATGCCATATGTTCCAGGAAATGCGCCAGCCCAAGCTGGTCAGTGTTCTCGTACACCGACCCGGTCTTTACAAACAACCGGTATACGGCCTCCCCTTTGGGATAAGCATTCGGGTAGATATAATAGGTAAGTCCATTGGCCAGCACGCCTTTTTTTAACAGCGGGGTTGGGGCCAGCGGCTGTGCGCCCATCGTGCCGGCTATGATCACTAAAAACCCGGCCATTGCAATTTTCAGGAGCTTCAGGATCATGGATTTTTTGTTATCGTAAATATTTTTTGTTTTGCATCCGGCCCCGGAAGCCCCAGGTGAATGCCCTTATTGTTGCCCACCAATTCAATCGTCAGCGTATTGTTACGCGAGGCATCCACGGGATTGGGCATCCATTTTATGCGGATCGGCATATCGTAGATGCCTGGTAAAAAGCGCAGCTCATTGCCGGTATTCAATAAGGTATAATCCACCCCTTCCACCAGTCCGTTGCCGGGGGTTATCTTGTAAGTAACCACAACCGTATCAAAAAACTGGCGCGAACTCAGGTACACATTATAAGTACCCACAGCACTGGCTTTATCACTTACGGTAACCGCCGACGCATCGTTCTCCATAATATGAATGAAGCGGGTATCAAAGGGATGCGTTTCATCCTTTGAGCAGGCCACAATGCCCAATACCATTATACTGATCAAAAACAGCAGTTTTCTTTGTTTCATTGTTTTACCTGTTTACTGTTGGATTTCCGGCCATTCCGGGATTGGCATCCATTTCCGATTGCGGAATGGGCAGCACAAAATAGTTACTGGGATAATTCATACTTTTTACAATGGATGCGGTGGTAGCGCCCCGTACCAGGTTTTGTTTTCTGCGGGTGATATCAAAGAAATTATGCCCCTCAAAACAAAACTCTTTTGCGCGCTCCACGGTTAACGTACGGTCTAAAACCGTTTTATCCGTTTCTGTAAGCACTACGCTTTGCGGATCTTTATTCAGCGCCCTGCCGATTATGACCTTCAGATCAGCGGCGCAGGCCGGAAGACTGCCTTTATTCAGATAGGCTTCTGCCCGTACCAGGTACATTTCCGAGGTTCTTAGTACCAGGGGATCATACCGTTCAGTGCTTGCATTGTAGTCTACCGCAATAGACCATTTGCGCGTAAACCATTTTCCTGCATTCTGCGGATCATTTTGAAAAAGATTCAGCCGGATATCCGCAGGGTCAAATAATTTCATTAACGTATCGGCGGGCACGTATACCGGGCTTTTCAGGGAATATACCTGGCTGAGGTTGCCCGACTTGGGTTGTAGATAACCATTCAGGCGGAAGATAGCTTCTTTGCCAGGGATCAGGTTTGTAAACATAGCGGCATAATCGCTGCCGGTGGCAAGCGTACTGTTGTTAATGACCGTGGTAGCATAACTAATGGCTTCATCCCAGTTGCCGGCATAGAGATATACCCGGGCCAGTAACGCCTGTACGGCCTTTTTAGACGCAAAATAGGCATCGCCCGATCCATTGGAATCGAACAGCAGCTCCGCTTCCTTCAGATCTGCAATTACCTGGTCGTACACCTGTTTTACCGTAGCTCTTTCCACCGCCTCTTCCGGAGCCGGGTTTTTTAGTATTACCGGTACACCAGCATGCCCGGCATCGCCGGTATAATTATACGGCTGCGCATAAGTACGGCAAAGATCAAAATGAGCCAGCGCACGGATAAACAGGGCCTGTGCTTTGACGGTATCCAGACTGCTTTTTGCACCGGGGTTCTTTGCTACGAAGGAGCTGTAATGGTTAATAATATTATTGGCATTGGTGATGCTAACGAAGATATACCGCCAGATATATCCTACCGCACCGATCTCCTGCTCCGGATCCGATATAAAATCATATTGCTCCCCTAGCGAACCGGTGCCCCGGCTTCTAAGGTCTGTCATATTTCCGGCTACTTCCGGATAGCGATAAAACTGGGAAGCATAATAACTGTATACTGTGGTATAGGTGCCGGCCAGCGCCTTCTTAAAGCCCTCCACCGAGGAAAACGTTTTTTCCTCGGTTTGTCGGTCTGAAGTATTTACATCAAAATAGTTTTTACAGGAAAAAAGCGTAGCTGTAAAAATCAAGAAAGAAAAGTAGAGATATCGCTGATAATTCATTATCGTTTCTTTTAGAATGAAACACTGATAGAAAGTACAAAGCTGGTTTCCTGCGGATAGCCACTCATTACCTGTTTAAAGGAGTTCCGATTGGTTTTATCGTAAGGGGTCACCACAAATAAATTATTTGCCATGATGGCCACAGAAGACTTCCGTATCCCTACGGAGCGAAAGTACCAATCCGGTAACCGATACCTCAATGCCAAATTATTCAACCTGAAATTGGTGGTATTGTACAGATAGCGGGTCGAGTTCATCACAGACCGGGTAGAAACACCCCAGATGGGCTTTGGGTTTAATGCCAGGTCGCCGGCCTGCTGCCACCGGTCTACCTGATTTACGGACTGGTTATCGGTTTCAATATTCAAGCCGTCAGAGTTCATATCCCGTCCGAAAGAGCTAAACTGATAGCCCCCGATGCTGTAGGTAACCAGGGTATTCAATGAAAATTGTTTATATGAAATGCCCATTGACGCGCCTCCGAACACTGCCGGGTTGGCACTTTTTCCGGGAACACGGTTATTAATATCATATACACGAGTAATATTTCCGGCCGCATCATACCAGAGGGGTGCTCCATCCCGGGGGTCCACACCCGCCCAACGGATCAGGTAGTAGGTATTCAGATCAAGGCCTTCACGCCATATAAAATTGCCCCTTGTACGATCATTACTGTTGTAAAGGTTCAGCACCTTGCTTTCGTTATGCGCAGCCCTAAGCTCCAGCCACCATTTTATATCCTCGCTTTTATAAATACTCCAGTTGATGGTGGCTTCAATACCCTTATTCTGCAGTTCACCGGTGTTACTTTGCGCCGCAGTAGCCCCTGTAGCTCTTGATACCGGAACGTCAATGATCGCCTGAACCGTTTTTTTATTATAGGCCTCTATTAAAATGTTCAGCCGGTCCCACAAACCCAGTTCCAATTTCAAGTTGGTTTGCCTTGCCGTTTCCCAGCGCAACAGGGGATTAGGAATATTGGAAATAATTCCTCCGGGCATGCCACCATAGTTATAGTCAGCACTAAAAGAATAAATACCGTAGGCTTCCTGGTTGCTTAGCCGGGAGTTACCGGTATTTCCATACGTAGCTCCCAGACGCAGCGCACTGATCACCTTGCTACTGTTAAGGATAGATTCGTTCTTTATATCCCAGGATACACCCGCAGATGCAAAATCGCCCCATCTTGCTTCGGATCCGAATGCAGAACTGCCATCTCTCCGGCCGGAAAGTTGAAGATAATATCTGCGGTCGTAATTGTATCCAAGCTGTCCTATAAAAGAAGCGTCTTTTCGTTCGCGCAGGCTGCTGTCACGGGTAGTGATCGCGGCAGCGTATTGCACGTCTCTTTTGGTATCATCTTCAAATCCGCCCCCGCTGATACTACGGGTATTATAACGTTGTGATTTCAGCTCTACTCCAACAACTCCGCTAAGGGAGTGGCGGCCGATTGCCTTATTGAAGTTTACCCGCTCAATAAAGGTTTTCATGACCGTTTTATTATAATAGGAACCCGCATAGCCCACCGGTGTACCGTCGGTTTCCATACCAGACCAATTGGTTCTTGCCGCATAAATACGTTGTTTCACTTCGGAAAAATTTATCCCGTACTGCGTAGTAGAAGTAAGTCCATCTAATATCCGATAAGTAGCCTTGAAGTTGTTATCGAAAATTTTTGCTTTTTGTATGTCATCATTTTCTTCACGCCTTGCTACCAAGTTAAAGAACTTAACCAGTGAATAGGTGGGAATTCCGTTCTCATCTGAACCGGTGATTTTTTTATTGTAGAGTCGATAGGAACCGTCATTATTATATGGTGAAAAGATAGGGAGGTTCTCCACATAATCCGTACCGGGATTAAAGGTATTGTTCGTATTAAAAGAAGCCTGGGATATTACTCCTACATTCAGGCGCTTGGTAATATCATACCCCAAATTAGCCATCAATGTCTTTCTTTCCTGAGTATTTCCTTTAATGGTAGACTGACCGTTATAATAGCCTCCTGATAAAAAGTAGTTAAAACCTTTTTTTCCGCCGCTGGCAGAAAGTGTAGCGTTGTTGACTAATCCTGTGCCGTAAAATGCATCCACCCAGTTGGTACGGGTACTACTATAGGTATTGAGATCATTGTCGTTGTAAGGAAAGGTTTTAAGATCCTTACCAGCATTTACGTACGCCTCTTTTGCCAACTCCATGTATTGAGTTGCATCCAGGGTTTTAAATAAGGTATTTTTATTGATCATTGAGATACCACTCTGTATATTAAAATTAAACTCTGGTCTGCCTGTTTTCCCTGCTTTTGTTGTAATCAGGATAACGCCGTTGGAAGCATTGGCTCCATAAATAGTAGCAGCAGATGCATCTTTCAAAACCGTAATGGATTCAATGTCAGAAGGATTCAGGTAAGACAAGGGAGTAACCGATGTTTGAATGCCCGGGATCATATTGGTACGGTCACCGGTATAGATCGGTACTCCGTCCACGATCCAGAGCGGTTCATTGGAAGCAGTAAAGGACCCGTCGCCGCGGATCCGGATATTCAGCCGCTGTTTGGTACTGGAGGCATCATCCGTATTGGGTGTAACCCGTAAACCCGGTATCTGTCCGTCCAGTAAGGCATCCACCCGCGACATTGGCAGGTCTTTAAGGCGTTCAGCATTGACCTGGTACGCAGACCCCACGATTTCTGATTTTTTCTTTTGTTGCCCATAAGCCATGATCACCACTTCCTCGCCCAGCTCGTCTTTTGCGGTGAGCATCACCGTTAAAAAGCCCGTGGTATCATACACGAACAGTTGCCGGCTGTTATAACCCACACTGGAAATAACCAACGCGGCATCCTTTGTTGTGGACACATCAATCCGGAAACGCCCGTCCGTTCCACTTAATGCAGCCGACTTACTATTGTTTGCTGTAATTGTTGCGCTTACCAAAGGATCTCCGTTGCCATCAGTCACCACGCCTTCAATGATCTTTTTCTGTCCCGATTGGGCCAGCGATACATTGAGTGAGGTCAGGTTCAGGATAAGCAGGAAGGTTAGGAAAACGCGAAAACTCAATTTTACCATTCTGTAAAGCAGTTAATATGCCTAAAATATTACGTGTTATACGTCAATTTCCGCGCTAAAGATAGCAAATATCCGAAACAATCCGCAAAATAACGCAAAGTACGCGGGTGCGTTACCGTCTTCCTGTTTAAAGTATGACTGGATTGTATATGTTAAAAATGAACGGGTACGCCCCCGGTATGCTACTTGTCTTTACCTGAAGCAAACAGGAAGCGGCTATTTCCTTTTTTTTAATGCCTTTATATCCCTTACTACCAGTTCAAATCTGTATTTTGCAGCCTATCCATATATAGCTTCCGGAAGGCAAGAACGATTGTCCCGGTGCCCAGCAACCATTTATAATGATATCAAATAACGACTATGCGTGTTTTATTCCTTAGCATTTTTACACTCCTGGTTTCCGCGGTGACCGCGCGAAACACAACGATCCCCAAACATGTAAACATCTGCGTATACGGTGGCACTTCAGCCGGTGTCATCGCCGCCTACAGTGCTGCCAAACTGGGCAAAACCGTAATCCTGATAGAACCGGGCAACCGGCTCGGCGGGCTAACCTCCGGCGGACTGGGCTATACAGACATCGGTAATAAATATGCCATCAGCGGACTGGCACTGGATTTTTACCGCAAAACAGGCGCTCACTACGGCCGGTTTGAACAGTGGATCTTTGAGCCATCGGTAGCGGAGCGGTTGTTTAAAAACTATATTAAGGCCGCTGCAGTTCCGGTTGCTTACAATTTTCAGCTGAAAGACGTAAAAAAGAAAAACAATAAGATCTCCGGCATCGTTATTGAACCGTCAAACGGAACAACGGGTAAACCGGTATACGTGGAAGCGGATGTATTTATCGACTGCTCTTATGAGGGCGACCTGATGGCAAAGGCGGGGGTATCGTACCGCGTTGGACGGGAAGCCAATTCCGAATACAATGAAACGTATAACGGCGTTCAGCTTATGAACAAGCACCAGTTCCCGGACGGTATTGATCCGTACAAGATACCGGGTGATGCATCCAGCGGGTTACTTTGGGGCATCAGCGATGCAGCCCTTGCAGCCACGGGCTCAGCAGACCGGAAGGTACAGGCCTATAATTACAGGATCTGTTTGACCAGTGATCCTGCCAACCGCATATCGATTACCAGGCCTCCCGGGTATGACTCCACAAAATTTGAGCTGCTGCTCCGGTATATCCAAAAGGGATCAGTGAACAATATCAAAAGCGTATTGAAGCTGGACCTGATGCCGAATCATAAAACCGATATCAATAATAACGGGCCTTTTTCTACCGACATGATCGGGTGGAGCGACGATTTTCCTGAAGCTGGTTACAGCAAACGGAAACAACTGCTGAAAGAACTGGAGTTGTATAATAAATCCCTGCTGTATTTCCTGGGGCACGACAAGCGGGTGCCGGTAACGATCCGTGAGCAGATACTGGAGTGGGGCTATCCCAAAGATGAGTACACGGAGAATCAGCATTGGACACCACAGGCTTATATCAGGGAGTCGCGCAGGATGACCGGCGCCTATGTAATGACCCAGCATAACTGCCAGGGCAGGGAAACGGTATCGGACGGCGTGAGTGTTGCCGCCTATACCATGGACTCGCACAATTGCCAGCGGATCGTTATTGAAAAAAACGGGGTAAAAATGGTTAAAAATGAAGGCGACGTAGAGATCGGCGGTTTTCCGCCTTATCCTATCTCCTACCGCTCCATTACCCCCCGGGAAAAAGAATGCAGCAACCTGCTGGTACCTGTATGTTTGTCTGCCAGCCATATTGCGTATGGTTCCATCCGGATGGAACCGGTTTTTATGGTGCTGGCGCAATCCGCAGCAGTTGCAGCCGCGCTGGCCATCCAAACAAACAAACCGGTACAACAGATCGATGTAACCGTATTACAGGAGCAGCTGAAAAAAGATCCGCTGCTGGATGGCACGCCTCCTGATATTATTGTGGATGATACGGACACCCGGCTGGTGCAGTTTTCAGGCGACTGGAAACAACATAGCCAACGGAGTTACGGACCTTCTATGATGCTGACAACATCGCAGGCAGCAACCGCAACCTTCCGGCTTCCGGTTACCGCTACGGGCAGCTACGACATTTATATGTACCTGCCCCGGGTTGACAATGCGGCAAAGGAAATTAAAATCACCGTTTTTGACGGCACCCAAACAAGCGACCGGCTGGTAAACACGGAAGCGGTTAAAGTGCTGGGGCAAACATCCGGAGAATGGCATTTTGTAGGAAATTATCATCTAAAAAACGGACAACAGCCTTATTTACAACTGGCTGCCGGCGGCGGCAGCGGCACCATTGCCGCAGATGCCCTGCTCTTACAGCAAAAACGGACGCGATAAAAAACCATACTATAAAACGTACACGGAATGCCCGAGGCCGAAAGCGATATATGCCAGCGGTTAAGGCACGCAGGACTTGTAATTGCAGACCGGTGCCGGAACTATTCTCCGGCAGGTCCTTCCCCCCGGATACCCGTTGCCCGCCGCTCCCGTCTTTTGCGAAACTTCATCAACGCCTTCACCTGTTCATGCAGGTTGATAATGTTGCCAATAATAAAATATTCTTTCAGGTTATTGCGGATGCTGGTACGCATGATCCTTTTCACAATATCTTTTTGCACTTCTCCCACTTCTTTTACCCGCATCAGCAATTCCAGCGACAATAACGCCAGAAGTGCGCCGATGAGGAAAAGGAAATTCCATTCGTGCAGCGCTACCAGCCTTATCGCTTTATCCGCACCCGGACTGCTCCATTGCACCAGTATCGAAAGCTTAATGTTGGTAAAGTAATCGGCCAGCACACCTCCCAGCAGCGGCCCCAGCGAAGAGAAGACCGCCGTAACAATATTTTTTACCGACAGGTAAACAATGGCATCCGACCGGGGCGCCAGTTTCAGACCGATATTGGTAAGCGACAGGTTAATGCCGGCCGTGGCAATGCCGCTAAAAATGTGAATGAGCACCAGAAGCGCTATGTTCAGATATGCCTGCTTGTAGAAGCCTACAAAACACCAGCCGATGATGCAGATAATATAAATGGGGGCACTCAGGGCAATAATACTTTTATTGCTGTACCGGTCGGAGAAGATGCCCCAGATACGGATGGTGAAGATGCTGAAAAGCTGGCTGATCACAGTTAGGACAATGATATAAGAAATGGGCAATTTCAAACTCTTCATCATAAATACCATGAAAAAGGGAATAGCGATATTGATGGCAAACACCCAGGCCGAATTAAACAGCAACAGGGTTCTGAAATTAGCATTGCGCAGCGGAAGTTTGAGCAAGGCAAATGTATTTATCCCGGATAGCTGCGAACGGGGTTCCGGCGCTTTGGAAAGCAGGTAGCCGCCCATAACGCCAACGATACCGGCAATTATAAAGAACCAGGCATATACATCCAGCTCCCGTTGCGGGTTGTGCAATTTTACATAATCCAGCAATAAGGCCAGCAGCAGGCTAAGTACCACATCCAGTGTTTGGGTATACCGGGTTCGCCGGGAAAAATAAGTGCCCAGCAGGTGTTCCGGTACCAGGTCTTTCATCCAGGAATTCCAGCTGGGTCCGGCTACGGAACCAAAAAAATAATAAAACAATAAAAAGAACAACAACAGATTGATCGATGTATGCGGCAGCAGCCATACCAGGATCCCGATAATGATTAAGGGGATCCGTGCCAGGTAGGCTCCGTAAACGGCGATCATTTTCCTGTTATTATACCGGCGGACCAGCCAGATAGAAATAAGCTGCGATATATTGGTGATCATCGGCAACGCTGCCAGCAGACCGATCTGTACATTACTGGCGCCTAACAATAACGCCAGCGCCACCAGAAAAGCACTGCCGGTAAACGAGGTCATTACTTCGGCAGCCAGTCCATCCCAGATGACCATTTTCAATCCGTGCTGGATCTCCTTCTCTGATAATATTTCCTTGGGCTGCAAAGACACTGTTGTACATTATCATCGAAACAAAAAACACCGGCGGCCGGCGATGGTCTGCCCGCACTCCGTATTAGCCGGAAAAATCAAAAAACATACCATGCAGGCCGGCTGTTGAATTTAGAGGGCCCCCATGCATCCGATGCCGGAGCCGTGTGGAAATTAATCCCGATACGTGTAATGATTCCGCCCCGGACCCTGCCGTACGGCAGATATCATACCTGTTTGATGTTTTAAAAATGCCCGCACAAATCAGCGGGAAAATACAGCCGCAGATGCGCAGATTATAAGGCACCGGCCAAACTACTCCGGATAAACCCATCGGCGCGATCCGCGAAAAACAATCCGCGTAAATCGGCGGGAAAATACAGCCGCAGATGCGCAGATTATATGGCACCGGCCAAAATACTCCGGATAAATCCATCGGCGTCATCCGCGAAAAACCATCCGCGTAAATCGGCGGGAAATACAGCCGCAGATGCGCAGATTATAAGGCACCGGCCAAAATACTCCGGATAAATCCATCGGCGTCATCCACAAAAAAATCCGCGCAAATCAGCAGGGAAATACAGCCGCAGATGCGCAGATTATAAAGCACCGGCCAAACTACTCCGGATAAATCCATCGGCGCCATCCGCGAAAAACCATCCGCGTAAATCAGCGGGGAATATAGCCGCAGATGCGCAGATTATAAAGCACCGGCCAAACTACTCCGGATAAATCCATCAGCATCATCCACAAAAAAATCCGCGCAATCAGCAGGAAAAACACTCCAGAATGCGCAGATCTTTATTGGCTTGCCTGTTTAAAAACCGGACCGTTAAGCATCCGGAATTTCCGGTTCAACCAGCTTTGCCAGTTTTTCAAGGGACTCCTGCCAGCCCAGGTAACACATTTCCACGGGGATTGCATCCGGTATACCCTCCTGCTCTACCTTTAATTCGGTTCCCGCAACTGTTTTCTTAAGCCAAACCGTGGTCGTCATGGTACCCGGCAGGTTCGGGTCGTCGAACCGGTCTGTATACTTGAGCGATACATTGGGCTCCAGTGCCACATACTCACCCCCAAAAGAATGACCGTTGCCTGTTGAAAAATTCTGGAACGACATTTTATAGGTTCCTCCTACCTGCACATTCATTTCGTGCACCGTACAAAGAAAACCATAGGGAGGCAGCCAGGAGGCGATCGCCAACGCATCGGTAAAAGCACGGTATACCTTTTCGGGAGATGTCTTAAGCATCCGGTGTAATGAAACTTTGTTGTTTGACATACAAATTATTTTATTGAGTCCTACTCATCTGGCTTTTCGGTTCCGCCCGTTTTTATGTGGGTGCTGCTCCACCGGTCCGGCTGATGTTGTACGTCAGCCATTCCACAACAAAGTTGGCTGCAAAATCCGGTTTTTAAAGAGGCCGTATGCGACAAACTACCGGGCTTTTTACGAAGTCCGCATCCATAGCGGGCCGGCCCTATTTAAAATGCAGAAAGGCCAGGGCTTCTTCCCCGGAAAGTTCGTGTGCCGTATAATACAGACTCAGTTCCTGCCGCAGATGTGCGCGTTCCAGCTGCCGCAGTTCTTTTACGGGAATCATCATACCCTGATCGGAACCGGTGGCATTCGGGAAGCTCCACTTCTTTAACAGGCGCCCTTTTTCGTCTTTCACCGCAATGCTCCGCCCGGTACCAATATTGGGTGCGTGGCAATGCCGGTAGTAAATGCGCAACGCGTCGTTTTCCCCGGTCTTGTTTAACTGCAGCTTTCGTAAACTTAATGGCTCGTTTACCGACTGCTGCAAAAGCAGCTTGTTATTCAGATAGATCTCATAACTATCGAGCCCCAGCCTCGAGGTGAAACTCAATACAGTAAAACAGCATACGACCAGCGTAAATAATTTAATCAACGGCCGGTTAAATGTAGTAGATTGCATTGTAGAATGTTTTAATTAAAAAATAGGATTTGATGTACTGAATACAATATTAGCCGGAAGATGAACGGATCAAAAAAATAGTAGAGCAGCGTTCAAAATAATCGATCAAAAAAAGACATACGCTGTCGCCCTTTTGATGGTGCTGATTTTCCTCTACGATTGATGCCGTTGATCGATATAATTTTGCAGGTACCGCTGCTTTGTTTTCTTTTACACCCAATAACGGATCCATGCGCCTGCGGAACAAAAGCATATCCCTGCCGTTTTCAAAACGGTCTGTACCAGCCAGCCATCTTCTGGCACAGGGTGCTTATTGGGTGCTGGTAACAGGCTTCTTCCTTTACGAAAAAAGGTATCTTATTTATAAGGCCAGTCTGCCCTATTTCTTTGCCTGCGTTTCTGTGCGCGTTCTCTTATTGATCGGGATCGCCTATCTCAACCTGCATTATTTTTTGCCGCGATACCTGCTAACGAAGCGTTACGGCATGTATAGTTTTGTGCTGCTGGTGTCGGTAGCCGCCTATCTCATCGTGCAAAGCCTGTTTGACTATGTATTGTACGGATATGTGATTGGCCCGATGCGCAACAGCAACCTGATGGAAGCCTTATCTTACAATTTCTTCAGTACCCTTTGGTACCTGGCATTGATGCTGGCACTGAAACTCAGCATCGACTGGTACGGGCAGCAACTGCTTATTCAGCGGATCACGGTAGAAAAACTGAATGCCGAAGTAGAATTTCTGCGGGCCCAGGTAAACCCGCATTTCCTTTTCAATGCCCTCAACAACCTGTATGCGCTTACCTTAAAGAAATCAGATCAAGCTCCCGGAATCGTATTGAAGCTTTCGGAGCTGATGGAATACATGCTTTATGAAAGCAATGAAGCATATATCCCTTTGGAAAAAGAGCTGGAATATCTGCAAAACTATATCGAGCTGGAACGGTTGCGCATCAATCACCAGGCAGATATCCGCATCACCGTTGACGGCGTTACGGATTCATGTATGATTCCCCCGTTCCTGATACTGCCTCTGCTGGAAAACGCCGTTAAACACGGGCTCGGTACAATTAACAGCCATGCCTTTCTGCACCTGCATATCCGGGCCGGCTCCACATTGGAAGTGCAGGTGGCCAACAGCAGGTCTCATACGGTTCCTTCAGAACAGAAAGGAGGCATCGGCCTGCAGAACCTTAGAAAAAGACTGGAATTATTATACCCGGAACGTTATGTACTGCAAACCGAAGAACTACCGGGTAGTTATATGGTTGCATTAAAGATCCTGTTATGAACCTGAATTGCGTTATTGTGGATGATGAGCCTCTGGCCCGGGAAGTACTGGCTGGTTTTATATCTCCCCTGCCCTGGGTAACGCTTGCCGGTACCTTTGGAAATGCATTTGAGGCCCTGAGCTTTCTGAAAGCGCATCCGGTTGATGCCCTGTTCCTGGATATTGAAATGCCGGAGATCAACGGGCTTACTTTGTTACGCAGTTTACCACAGCCGCCGGTTACGGTGTTTACCACTGCTTTTCGCGATTATGCGTTCGAAGGCTTTGAACTGGGCGTGATCGATTTCCTGTTAAAGCCAATCGCGCAGCAGCGGTTTTACCACGCACTGGAAAAAATTGCCGATTTTCTTGCTTTGCAAAAAAAAGAAGCCGGTGTTGAGTGGGGGCCCGAACACGGGGAATTTATCGTTGTAAAAAGCGGGGTTGAAAAAATAAAATTACTGTTGACCGATATCCTTTTTATCCAGGGGTTAAAAGACTATGCCATCATTCATTCAGCCGCAGGCAAAACGGTTGTAAAAGGATCTGTAAAGTCTATGCAGGAATTGTTTCCTGCACCCGCATTCATACGGGTGCATAAATCCTTTATTGTGGCAAAAAGCCGGATACAGCGTATTGCCAGGAACCGCATCCTGATGGGCGAACATGCGATCCCTATCGGAAAGGTATACCGGGATGAACTGGTAAAACAGATACCCGGTTTTTCGTAAAGACAACGCTTTATGCATTGCACGGTCCGGCGGCTACAGATGCGCAGCTTCAAATCATCGCAGCTGCAATGATGATACCCGCCATTGACAGGCAGCCTGCCCTTTCCTGGTGCAAGAATTATTTTTTATTGATGGCCGCGCAGACCCGCACCGTTTGATCCCGTTGCCAGTTTCCGCCAGGTCCTTTTTTTACAGGCACAAACGCAAAGTTCCAGTTCTGCTCGCCGTAAGCCCGGGGAACCCGTACCACGATCTTGTTCCAGCCTTTTTGCAAACGGATGGGTGCAGGCGGACGGCTCCAGTAAAACTCCTCATCCGTAAAAGGAATTTCATTGGCCGGCGTTTCCCAGGTGGCCTTTATATATCGGTTGCCACCTGGATTGTTCCAGACAGGCCCGGCCAGCTCGGTATCGTTTATAAAAATGGCTCCTCCGTTCGCATCCCATTTTCCGTTTTGCGGAATGCCCCCGCTCCGCCGGTTGCTGCGGGCCGCCGTTTCAAACCCGGTAACGGCATATATCGTACGGCTTGTTTTGGTATAGATATAACCGGTCAGGTACAGGGTTTCATTTGCCCGTGAACTTAATGCCTTTGCACCTAACATATCTGCAAACCGGAAGATTCCTCCGGCAACAATGCGGGTACGGGCGGTATCGCCGGCAGGTGTTTTCAATTCCGGTGCAAAGGCCCTGTACAGGGCATCTTCCGGGTTCCTGTAAAACGGTCCCGTCATCTTCCATTCCATATCGCCCAATGCATGATACGGGAACGGCTCCTGTTCAAAAAACAAGGACCGGTGCCGGGCCAGCCGGTGCTCAAATTCCTGAAAATACCTGCCGGCAGGTATACCGGGCAGCGGCAGCCAGGTTGTATAATTGCGGGTATAGGCCGGCCGGCCGCACCACACCGCTTCAGCGTACGTAATGATACCCGGCCATACCGGGTTGTGCAGGAAGATCCGGCTTTTATCATCTACCCGTACGTCGGGCCAGCAACAGGCAATACCGCCCAGGGCATTCCGGTCTCCGGAAGGCCGGTTACAGATCTGCTGAAAAAAATACTGTTGTATCGTACTGTAGGCATCATAGTAATTCAGGTAACCGCCGTAAGAGTCCACTACCGGATTACCGTTGTTCTTTATGCCGGCACTGCCATCGTCACGCCAGTGTTGCTCAATCGTACCCGGGTCCGGTGGCAGTCCCGGATTCCATACCATCACCTGTCGCCCGTGCCGCTTTACCCGATCCGTGATGCGCCGGATAAACGCCTGCGGATCCGGAATCCTTACTTCGTCGGAGCCGATATGGATCACCGGGCAATCGGCCGCCGGTATCTGCTCACAAAATTCATCAATGAGTTTTTCCAGCACAGCAATCCCCTGCGGGCTCTCCATCTTAAATCCAAAGGTGGGTTCAAAATACCGGCTGTGTCCCGGCATATCCAGTTCAGGAATAATGCGGATGGACCGTTCTCGGGCAAATGCGATCAGCTCCCTGATCGCATCAAATGAATAAGTACTATCCGGATCCCGGCCGGCTTTCCGGTTGGCCGGGTCATTTAACTGCGGGTATACCCTGCTTTCCGGGCGCCATGCAGGATTATCCGTTAAATGCCAGTGAAAGGTGTTGAATTTATACCAGGACAATTTTTCCAACTGGGCTTTTAACAGATCGATCGACTGAAAGTTACGGCCATTATCGTGCATAAAGCCCCGCCATTCAAAGGCCGGGCCGTCGGTAATGATGCAACCATACAGGGCATTCTTTTCCGTCTTCTGCGCCAGCAATTGCCGCAGCGTTTGCACCCCGTAATAAAACCCGGCCGCATCAGTTGCATGGATGCGGATCTCCGAAGGCATTACCTGCAGCTGATAGCCTTCCTTTATCGGTTGCGCTTTTTTCATAAACAGGATACGCGGAGCCGTTTCGTTTTTGTGCGCTCCTGCCCTGTCTGTTCCGGCGTGTATCCGGTAGGTTTGCAGCAGCTCCTTTAACGACCGGACGGCATTATCAGCCAGGCTGCCCACCGCTTCCTCCACTTCGATGGTCATCTTTTTTTGTACGATGAGCGACTGCCCTGTCCAGGTAACTTCCTTTGGAAAAGGGATGAGCGCCACAGGAGCGGCGTTTAATACATGTATTGCATGTGGCGACTGCCATTGCCCGCTCATATCCTGCTGACCGGTAACCGGCCGCACGGTCAGCAATAACAGTAACAGCAATCCGGTTCTGAATTTCATTGTTTTTAATGCGCTAATTTTTATTTTACAGCTTCATTGATATTATTTCAACCATTCACCCGGTATACCTGTTCCGGGGTGCGGGGAAGACGGATCATTACCGTTACTGTACGTTGTTTTTTCCAATGCCATTCCGATCTTTTCCCCCGTCTTCACCAGGTTCGGCCGTGTTTGGCGGATCGCCTCTTCCAGTGGTGTAGGCTGTTCATTAATCGAAATCAGCCGGGGAAAATACGCCTGCAATTCCGCATCTGCGCGGTCCGGCACGTTGCCTGCGATGCCGATCACCGGAATGCCTTTTTGCCTTGCCATGATGGCCACGCCAAAAGGTGCCTTTCCTTCCAGCGTTTGGTGATCGATGGCACCTTCACCGGTGATCACCCAGTCAGCTTCTTCCAGCTCCTGTTCAAAACGGATCTTTTTTAAAAAGTAACCAATGCCATCCGCAATGTGCACCTTGCAAAACGCAGCCAGTCCGGCCGCAACGCCACCGGCCGCCCCTCCCGACTCCAGTACATTCATATCGGTTCCCGTTGTTTGCAGCACTACGTTCCGCCACTGCAGCAATGCCGCTTCCAGCCGTAACACTTCATCAGCCCCGGCACCCTTTTGCGGGCCGAAAACTGCAGCCGCTCCCTTCGCGCCCAGCAAATGATTCTTCACATCACAGAGTATGGTGATCGTTGTACGGTGCAGCCGCCGGTCGAACCCCGAACTTTCAATCGCATGCAGCTTCACCAGGTCAGCCGGAAGCGATGATAATGGGCCGCCTTCCGCATCATAAAACTGAAGCCCCAGCGCCTTTAGCAATCCTGTTCCCCCATCCACCGTGGCGCTGCCCCCGATACATAGCAACAGTTCCCGGGCACCCCGGTTCAACGCGGCTGTTATCAGTTGCCCGCAACCCAGGGTGGAGGCATGCAGGGGATCGTATTCCTCCGGTTGCAGCAGGCGCAAACCGGAAGCATCCGCCATTTCAATAATTGCGGTTCCCGTTGCCTCGATCCATCCAAAGGCGGCCCGGATCGTACGGCCCAGCGGATCAGCCACGTTAGCAAATACCTGCTCCGCGCCCAGGTACTGTGCCAGCAAGCTGCCGGTACCGTCGCCGCCATCCCCAACCGGACGGCAAACCAATGCGCCGGTATACCCGCCCCGCCGGATACCCTCGGCTAAAGCAGCCGCAACCGCCGTCGCCGGAAGGCTGTTCTTAAATGCATTAGGTGCAATAACGATTTTCATCTACAGCATGATTAAGGATAATATATAAACGGCCAGCATGCCGGTAAGCGCCATCCAGACAGTAGCCACACTGTATACTTTTAACACCTGTTTCAGCTCCTGCCCCGAGAAGTTTGTGATCACCCAAAAGTAGGCATCATTTACATGCGATACCGCCATGGAACCTGCCCCCATCGCCAGCACGGCAAGCACCCGCCCGTTCTCCGTATCCAGGCCCAGGCCCGGTAAAAAAGGCAGTACGATAGACGCCGCTGTTAACACCGCAACCGTAGAAGAGCCCTGGGCCGTTTTGAGGATCAGGGCAACCAGAAAGGGGAAAAAAATACCAAGGGCTTTTACTCCCTGGATCGAGGCCAGGTGATCCTGAAGTTTCAGCGCATTGATGACCATTCCGAAAGCACCGCCCGCCCCGATGATCACCAGGATACCGCCGGCTTTTTCCAGTCCGTGGTGCATCAGCTGGCCAAGGGCTCCTTTATCCCATTTCCGGGGGATACACAGCGCCAGTACCAGGCCAACCGCCAGCGCTATGGCCGGTTCGCCGGTTACCAACACCAGGCGGAGCACCGGATGTTCCGGTACCGGTATCAACGCTTTGCAGGCGATGAGGATTACGGGCACAACCACGGGAACAAATGACAATGCCACGGGAGGCAGGGACTGGTTTGCACCCGGCAAGGGTTCCCCGGGATCTTCCTTACCCGTTATTACCGGAAATTTCCGGCCTTTCCATACGGCCCAGTAATAACCGGCCAGCATTGCCGGAACAGCCGCCAGCAATCCCAGCAGGATCACCCGCCCCATTGCCGCCTGCGTTGTGCCCACGGCAGCAGTAATACCCGGATGCGGCGGTATAAAACAATGCACGGCATAAAGACCCGTGGCCATCGTTGTGCTCATAATTGCAGTAGCGATGCCGGTACGGCGGATCATGGATTGATTTAACCCGTTGAGCACTACGTATCCCGAATCGCAAAAGATCGGAAGTCCTACAAAGAAACCGGTAAGGCTCATGGCAAAGGCCGACCGTTTACCGCCAACCCACTTAATAATGGCATTGGCCATGGCGGTGGTGGCACCATTGGCCTGCAATACCATGCCCAGCGCAGTACCAATGGCAATAATAAATCCCAGGGAACTCAGGATCTTCCCGAAGCCTTCTTTCATTAAGGAAAGGATGGAAACGGCATCCAGCCCTCCCAATCCGCCGGTTACAAAACAAGCCAGGCACAGGGAAAAGAACGGGTGTACTTTATACCGCGTGCTTAAAAAAATGATCAAAATAATACCAGTCAGCAGCGCCAACGCTATAAAAAAAACGGGTGAAGCAAGCATCCGGCAATTTATTATTTAATTCTGAAACAGCCTTTGTCCGAACGCCGCTTATTTTTTGATGAACATACAGGGCGACCAGGATGCCGGCAAACCATCAACAAAGAACACCATATGTTTTTCATTCAAATACAATCGGTTGAGCAGGCAAAAAAAGTATGCTTTATTCCAGTTAATGATACCCCATCCGGGGTAGCCTCTAAAATCGCCCTTTTTTTAGCAAATCCTTTGCCCTAGAGGCTTCCGGTTAAATGAACCATTGGAAGCCCCTTTCATTTTTTCAGGAATTCGATTCCCCGCTTTTATCGAAAAAAATGAGGCATTCGTCGAATTTAATACAAAGAAAAACCACCGTCCTGATAGTTTTGTGTATCATTCCGTCTGAAAACTAATCCTGTGCGGTCAATTTTCATTTCATAGGATTTTTATCAGTTCTCTTTATGTAAATTCCAAAACAGTGCCGCTGTCCTGCTCAGCTTTTCAGCCTCTTCCGGGAGGTACTGGAAAAAAACAGCTCAGTGCTGCTGGTAACATATTGCGCGTGCGGCAACAGCCGCCGCTCTAAAGACAGGTTTATAATGCAAATTAAACCCCCGGGTAATTCTTTACATTGGGGGTTTTGCTATTGGGGGCATTTGTTGAGCGGGCAATTAAAGTCGGGGAACACCAGGGTGACCAGGGCGACATTGAGCGATACGCAAACTTAGTGCGTCTTCCTGTCCTAGAGCCTTGTATCAAGCGTTCGGGGCGCTTTTTTACTTTTTTTGATAAACCCTTACATAATCTACCAGGTATTGGCTGGGGAAGCGGGTTGCTGCAGGATCTCCGCCGTTGTCGCCGCCAATAGCCAGGTTCAGGAGCATATAATGCGGTTGCCGGAAAGGATTAAAACCATCGGGGTTCACCACCTGATCAAGCGGAACCTCGTTTAGTAAGTGATCGTCTACATACAATTTAATCGCCTGCTCATCCCAGTCCATCCGCCAGATATGAAAAGCCGCTTCCCAGTTTTTTTCAAATTCAGAAACCGGCTTTTTTACGGTAAACCATTTGGCCTTATACCGTTCGGTGGTACCACAGGCAATATTCGCCAGCAGGGTTCCCCGGTAATATTCCATAATATCAATTTCGCCATTTGAAGGCCATTCCCGTTTTGCTCCCAGGGTCCAAAATGCCGGCCAGAGGCCGTTATCCGTTTTGATCTTTGCCCGCATAACAAAGCGGCCATACTGCCAGGTTTTACGTCCACGGGTATTGATGCTGGCGGATGTATAGCGGATATACTGCCGTTGCTGCCGCCATTCAACCGCACGGTCGTTATAGCGGGGATTGGGTTTTGTTTCCCGCCGGGCTTCAATGACCAGGTAGCCGTTTGCACACCAGGCATTTTCCGGCTGGTACCACTGCAGTTCATGGTTACGTTCGAACCCGTTTTCAAAATTCCAGACAGCGGTATCTACCCTTCCCGGCTTGTTAAATTCCTCCGCCCAAACCAGCCGGTAACCATCGTCTTTCAATTGCCGCTGGGTGCCGCAGGAAGTTAGCAGTGCCAGGCATCCCATCAGCAAGCTGTACCAATTACCGCCAGATTTTCTCATGCATGTATTTTTTACAAATGTATGCATGAATTGCAGAGGCCGGCACTTCGATTGCGGCAACAGGAACGCATCCATACGGGAAGGTTCAGATTTTGGTAAGTGCCGATCCCTTGTGCGCTGCAATATGATCCGTCTTACTGCTTTTGATTTCGTACTGGGGATCTGCCACCGTAGCGTGGTGCGTATATCCTTTATACTGAAAATCCTTTGTATGCACTTTAACAATGGTACCGGAAACCATTCCGGCTTCCGAATTCCAACGGACGTTGTCGCCTACCTTAAATCCTGTTTTCATCATCGTTTTTTTTGTAAGAGATGCGGGCCTTCGCCATGGGATTTAACCGTATCGCGCGGCCCCGGGAAAAAAAACGCAGACCGGATCCTGCCCGTCTGCATTACAATATACCACAAAAACAGTACCGCCAACCAGACCGTATTTAATCCGTTGCCCGGTGCAGGATGACGCCTTTGCTTTACCGCGCGTGCGCGGAGCATACATTTATTCTACTGAGTATGCCATTGGCGTTGCAAAAACAATGGAGCATAACAATACCTGTTTATCGTCTCTATGAAGATGTGATCCCGGACGTATTCCGGCTCTGCTCTTATTTCAGGGGCTGTTGAGGAATAATATGCATAGATCCGGAACGGAAGCCGACGCAATCCCGATTGATCGGAACAGCATGATTACAGTATGATTGTTGCTGCATCCATTGCGGGAAGCTCCGGCTACTGCACCGGCACAATATTTTTTTCATCGCTAAACCACCCGTTCTTCAAATCGCCATCGCATTTGCTTAGCAGTTCCTGCTGCAACCGCCTGAGCTTTTCAGGATACTGCATGGAAAGCTCTTTTTCCTCCCTGGGGTCATTAACTAAATGATACAACTGAAAGCAATTTTGCGGCGCATAATACCGCAGCTTCCACCCATCGTTCGTTACCAGGGCCGGCCCCATAAAAGAAGCAAATGCTATCGCCTTATGTTCCTCGTTGCTGCCGGCACTTCGCTTTTGCAATACCGGCAGATACGATATCCCATCCTTTTTTTCCTTTAGGGGAACCTGCAACAGGTCTGCTATCGTTGAAATAAAATCATAATTGGTCACCAGCCGGTCCGTTATCATTCCCTTTTGAAACCGGGATGGCCAGTATACAAACAGGGGCACTTTTACCCCGCCATTCCAGTTGCTGCGCTTTAAACCGGCCATGCCATGGTTGGCGTTGAAAACATCGCCGCCGATGCCACTGTAAAACTTGTCGGTTACATCATTATACAGGTTACCGGTTTGCATATTCCGGTAGGGTTTTTCCACCCGGCCTTTGTACGCATAGTACAACTCATGCCCGTTATCGGAAGAAAAAACGATCATCGTCTTTTCTGCGATCCCCAGCCGTTGCAGCTCTTCCATAATTACCGCCACATCCTCATCCAATCGCTTTACCATCGAAGCATATGCCTTCTCGATGGCCGTAAGTGAATCATTAAAGGCCAGCTCCGGGTGGATGGCAGGTATCGCCACCGGCCCATGCGGCAACTGTGTCGGATGATAGAGGAAAAACGGGCGGTTCTTATTTTCCCGTATAAAGGCTAGCATCTTCTGCAGGAAGAGGTCCTGCGAATAGACCTGTTTTCCGTTCATATTCCAACGTTCCTGTTCCTGTAAACGATCGGACCCCCACTCTCCTGTTTTAGCCGCATCCGGATGGGTATTGCCGGGAATGGTAATGCGCCGGCCATTTTCATGCAGGAACATCGGGTAAAAGCCATGACACTGGATATGATCATAATACCCGTAATAATAATCCCAGCCATGATTTTTCAGCTGCCGGTCTGTGGTGGTAAATCCCCAATCCAGCTTCCCCACTTCACCGGTTACATAGCCGGCTTTTTTAAACACCTGGGGCAGGAACAGCACTTCCGGTTCCTTTCCTATCGCCGCATTCACCTTTTCCTGCGCCGCTGCATCACTCAGCTGCCCCGTGGCGGTTTTTGTATAAATACCGCCCCCTGTAAGTACATATTTTCCCGGGTGGCAGTCGCTATACCCGGTAAGAAAAGTAGCGCGGGACGGCGCACAATAAGCGCTGGAATATGCATTTTCAAATACCACTCCGTCGCGGGCCAGCCGGTCGATGTTGGGGGTTGAAAAAAAGCGCTGTCCATAATACGACAGCATCCCCGCCCCCATATCATCTGCCAGGATATAGATTACGTTGGGTTTGTCGGCAACAGGTGTTTTCCTTTGTGCCTGTGCAATGGAACCTGTAAAAATGATTATCGCTAAAAGAACCGGTTTTAAAAAATCATAGTTCATTACCATCCGGAATTTTGTTGAATATTCGGGTTCAGGGAGATCTGCGTGGTGAGAATGGGGTACAGGTACTATTTATCCAGCCATCCCTTTCCGGCAGCTTATATCTGTGCAAATTGAAAAAACGGCTGAAAGCAGTTTCATTTCCCAACGATATTTCATATAACAACGTATCGTCGTCTATCATATCGTAAATATAGAACAATTCATGAAATAATTAAATCGGCTGAAAACCGGGCAGGCGTTGGAGGCTGTAGAAGTAATGGTGCTGTTACAAATCAAAGGACTTCGCTTTATAAATCCACATCTATGCTCCAGTATCCGGAGTCCGGCGCATACATCAAACACCATACAGATCCAAACCTGGAACCTTGAACATTAAACCTGAACTACTTCAAATCCCCTATCAACCGTTCCAGCACATAATATGTAATGGGGCAAAACTCACTGTTTTTTAATGTGAGCGCCGGGCGCTTGATGAATACATCTTCATCGGTATAAGGAAAGCGGGCACAATCAGAAGGACGTATTTCATAAATAGAGCAGGTATTGTCGGAATTCAAAAACGGACAAGGCGACTGTTTTACCACAAAGTCGCCCTCGTCATCTACCTTCAGGTACGTATCAATAAAAACACCTTCTTTTAACCCAAGGCTCCGGGCAATACGTTTTACATCGGGCGTTTTAAAACGGGGAGAATATCCCTTACAACAATTGGCACAGGTAAGGCAGTCTACCGCTTTAAAAGCGGCTTCGTTTAAATCCGGCAACTGTTTCAACACCTGGTTTTTATTCGCCCGCTTTAAAAACTGCTGATAGCTTTTCCGGTGCTCCCTTGCCTTTTTCTCCCAATTCTGTAATGCATCTGCCGCCATTGCTGAACCTTCTGAATTTATTTGTTGCAAAATTAGTTGTTTACCGGCGAAACGTTCTTAGAGCCTATGCGCTATTATAAATGGTAAGTGTCTTATTTTTGATTATGAAAAACACACAAAAAGGCATACCCCTGCCTATCGGGCGGTATATGGACCTGCTTACTGACTTTGGCTTTAAAAAAGTCTTTGGCACGGAACCGAATAAAGACCTGCTGATCGCATTTCTCAATGAGCTGTTTAAAGGTCGCAAAGTGATCCGTGACCTCGTTTATAATCCACAAGAAAAAGGCGGCCCTGTAAAGGAGTACCGGAAGGCTATTTTTGATCTTACCTGTACCGGTACAGACGGCGAAACGTTTATCATTGAGGTACAACGGGCCCACCAAAAATGCTTTACCGACCGGGCCCTCTTTTATACGGCCAGCAAATTGTATGCGCAGGGGCCAAAAGGTAAAAAGGCATGGGATTTTAATCTGAAAGAAGTATACCTGATCGCGGTAATGGACTTCAACTTTGACAATACGCTTCCGGGCAACTACATTCACCGCGTAAGACTGGCAGCCGAAGAAACCGGCTATACCTTTTATAATAAACTGGGATTCATATTTTTAGAGCTGCCGAACTTTAACCTTAAGGAAAGCGATATAAAAACCGACCTGGAACGCTGGCTATATGTATTGCGCAATATGGGAAACTTACGGCAAATACCGGTAACTTTGTATAAGAAGACCTTTCAGAAATTATTCCGGATCGCTGAAGTGGCCAACCTAAAAAAGGAGGACTATATGTTATACGAAAAAGACCTTTTAAATAAATGGACGGAGTATGCTGTATTAAAAAGTGCAGAAGAAAAAGGTATGGAGAGAGGCCTGGAAAAAGCAAAAACGGAATACATACGCAACCTGATTACCAAACTGAATTTTACGGATGCCCAAATTGCAGATGTTACAGAAGTATCTATCGACTTTGTAAAAAAGATCCGGTCTGCTCTAAAGAAAAAGTAATATCTTAATGCTTATATTCAAAAAGCAGTACCCGATAGTATCGGTATTGTTTTCCTATTAGCACCTGAAAAATCCTCCCCGTTATCCAGTTACTGATGGCGCCTGCCGGATGTGCAATCGTTTGAACCGTTTGCATCCGGAACAATTTGTTTTTGAAAATTTTCAAAAAAACATAGCGTTTAATAAAAAGATGGGTGCAAACAGATTAAATATTTAAATAGTCCATAAAAAAAGGGAAACTACAGGACGGTAGCCGCTATTCGCTACCAGATGCTGCAGATGTTGCGCAACAACTGCAAACGGAATTTTCTCATAAAATGCGTGTACCTTTGCACACCTCAATGATACTTAATACCGCATAAGTTATATGAATATTTTAGACGTTCAATCGACAGAGTTTTTAAGACGCCATATCGGCCCGGATGAAAAAGAAACTGCAAAAATGCTGACCCAAACCGGTCTTGGCAGCCTGGAAGCGCTAATGGAACAAACCGTTCCTCCGGGGATCCGGATGCAGGATGCCCTGGACATTCCCAAACCGATGAGCGAAAATGAGTACCTGCGTCATATAAAGAACGTATCACTGAAAAATAAAATTTTTCACAACTATATCGGGCAGGGTTATTACGGCACCATTACGCCCTCGGTGATCCTCCGCAATGTTTTTGAAAACCCGGGCTGGTATACGCAGTATACGCCTTACCAGGCCGAGATCTCACAGGGAAGACTGGAAAGCCTGCTGAACTATCAAACCGTGGTCAGCGATCTTACAGCACTTCCGCTGGCCAATGCCTCCCTGCTGGACGAAGCTACGGCGGCAGCCGAAGCGATGGGCATGTTCTTTCACCTGAAGAACCGTTCGGAGCATATCCAGAAACCAAAATTCTTTATCGACACAGAGATCTTTCCGCAAACAAAAGATGTGTTGTATACCCGTGCAGAGCCATTCGGGATTGAAATTGTGGAAGGAGATTATAAAACCGCTACGATAACCGATGCGTTTTTTGGTGCCCTGGTACAATACCCCAATAACAAGGGCAGCATTGAAGATTACCGTTCCTTTATTGAAACAGTACATGCCACCGATGGTTATGTGGCCATGGCTACAGACCTGCTGGCATTAACCTTATTGACACCTCCCGGAGAACTGGGCGCTGATGTAGCGGTAGGCTCGGCACAACGCTTTGGGGTTCCGCTGGGCTATGGAGGTCCGCACGCGGCCTTTATGACCGCCACCGACGAATTTAAACGCAATATTCCCGGACGCATCATCGGTATCAGTGAAGACGCCCAGGGCAACCGCGCGCTGCGTATGGCGTTGCAAACCCGGGAGCAACATATTAAACGGGAAAAAGCCACTTCCAATATCTGTACCGCCCAGGCCCTGCTGGCCAATATGGCGGCTATGTATGCCGTATATCATGGCCCCGAAGGCTTGAAACGTATTGCTGAGCGGGTAGCCATCTACACCCAGATCGTAGGTGAGGCAATTGAAGCACGCGGTTTTAAACTGGTTAGCAACCAGTATTTTGATACGCTTGTGGTGGCAGTGAACAACACCTCGGCTATCATTGAAAAAGCTGCGCAGCAAAAAATCAACCTGCGGCAGATCGACCATCAGCACATTGGTATATCGCTGGATGAAACCGTTATTATCGAAGATCTTTACGATCTTATCAATTGTTTTGAAAACGACTCCGATCCTGTGTCATTTTCATTAAGCGCGGAGGAGGAATTACGGCACATACCGGAATCACTTTCCCGGACTTCCCCCTACCTTACCCACCCCGTATTTAATACCTATCACAGCGAAAGCAAAATGATGCGGTATATTAAATATCTGGAGAATAAAGATCTTTCCCTGAATACATCTATGATCTCACTGGGCAGCTGTACCATGAAGCTGAATGCCGCCACAGAAATGATTCCGCTTAGCTGGGCACATTGGGCCAATATCCACCCTTTTGCACCGGCCAGTCAAACGGGCGGTTACAAACAGATCGTTGATGAATTGAGCCAATACCTGTGCCAGATCACTGCTTTTGATGCCTGCAGCCTGCAGCCCAACAGCGGTGCGCAGGGCGAGTATGCAGGTTTGCTTACCATTAAAGCGTATCACGAAGCGCAGGGTAATCCGCAGCGGAATGTGATGCTGATCCCTATTTCGGCACATGGCACCAACCCGGCTTCTGCGGTGATGGCCGGCATGAAAGTGGTAGTGGTAAAAGCATTGGAAAACGGGTACATTGATGTGGAAGACCTGAAGGCAAAAGCGGCACAATACCGCGATACCCTGTCCGGCATCATGATCACCTACCCCAGCACCTATGGTGTGTACGAAGAAACCGTAAAAGAGATCACCCAAATCATACATGAAAATGGCGGCCAGGTATATATGGACGGCGCCAATATGAACGCTCAGGTGGGGCTTACAGCTCCCGGACTGATCGGTGCAGATGTATGTCACCTGAACCTGCATAAAACCTTTGCCATCCCGCATGGCGGTGGTGGTCCCGGCATGGGCCCTATCTGTGTAAAGGCACACCTGGCGCAACATTTGCCGGGTCATGTTTCCATACACAAGGCAAAAACCATTGCGTTGAACGGCAACGGCCAAATCCCTGCTGCTGAAACCAGCGGTGCGCATGCAGGAGCTGTATCAGCTGCCCCCTATGGCTCGGCCTCCATCCTGCTGATCTCATATGCCTATATCCGTATGCTGGGTGCCGGCGGTCTAAAAGCCGCAACCGAATACGCGATCTTGAATGCCAATTACATGCGCGCACGGCTGGCAGAAGACTTTGATATTTTATATACCAATGCCAACAATCTCTGTGCACATGAATTTATTGTAGACCTGCGCCCGTTTAAAAAGACCGCGCAGGTGGAAGCGGAAGATATCGCCAAAAGACTGATGGACTATGGGTTTCATGCGCCAACCATGAGTTTCCCTGTTCCGGGCACCATCATGATTGAACCAACCGAAAGTGAAGATAAAGCGGAGCTTGACCGCTTCTGTGATGCACTGCAGCAGATCCGGAAAGAGATCCAGAAAATCGAAACCGGAGAATGGGATGTAAAAGACAACCCGCTAAAAAATGCTCCGCATACCCAGCAAACCGTTATCAGCAGCAACTGGCAGCACAGCTATTCCAGAGAAGAAGCTGCGTTTCCGCTGCCGTACGTGGCGCACAATAAGTTCTGGCCTTCTGTAGCCCGTGTAAACAATACGCTGGGCGACCGGAATCTTATCTGTACCTGCGAACCGGTTGAGGCGTATATGGAAGCTTAAGACGATCAACATCCGGTACAAAAGGGCTGTTTCAAAAATATTGGAGACAGCCCTTTTTATATACTGAATCACATCAGGAAGGTTTCGCGCAACAACGTAAAGAATCCGGTGTTCGTCACAAAAAATACACTAAGGGCCAGTCTCTATTGGTGTTTCTTTCTGCCTTTCGGTCTTCGCGGCTCCTATTTCTCGCAACGACGCAAAGGGGCAACGACGCGGCAGCTTCAGTGTTCGCCGCAAAGACATTAAGATGCCAAGAGGCACTAAGGGCAAATTCCTCTGTGTTTCTTCGGGCATTCCCCGTATTCGCCGGCTCCTATTTCTCACAACTACGCAAAGGGGTAACGACGCGGCAGATCCGGTGTTGGCTACAAAAACATTAAGGCTCAAAGGGCACTAAGGGCAAGTTATTCTTGGTGTTTCTTTGTGCCTTCCTGTCTTCGTTGTTCTCAATTTTCCCAACGGAGCAACGGCGCGGAGGAATGCTGCATTGCCTATAAAAACCGGCCTTCTGCGAAAATCTGCGGAAACAATCCGCGTAAATCTACGGGAGACAACTCCTGCAGAACAAAAAGAAATCGCAAAAGCCCCATTTCAGGAACGGGGCTTCTACGATAAAAACAATTAAAAAATTCCTATTTCTTTTTTGCAGGTTTGGGCGCGATCATTGCCAGCATACGGCGCCCTTCCAGCTTGGGCAGGTTTTCCAGGGTTCCAAAATCAGCCAGACGCTCTGCAAATTTCAGCAGCAGCAGCTGACCACGGTCCTGAAACTGGATGGCTCGTCCTTTAAACTGCACATAAGCTTTTACCTTATTGCCATCCTTCAAAAATCCTTCGGCATGCTTTGCCTTAAAATCAAAGTCATGTTCATCCGTATTGGGTGTAAAACGGATCTCTTTGATTTCGGTAGCCTTGCTTTTAGCCTTTAGTTCTTTATCCTTTTTCTTTTTATCGTATAAAAACTTATTGTAATCAATGATACGACAAACGGGAGGATCTACCTTGGGTGAGATCTCCACCAGGTCCAGTTCCATATCCTGGGCCATTTTCAGAGCTTCCTGGGTATTGTAAATGCCCTGCTCAACGTTGTCGCCAACGAGTCTTACCTGTGGAACGCGAATGAATTGATTGATGCGGTGTTCGGCCTCCTTCTGCGGTTGAAACCGTCCTTTAAAGAAGCCTTTAGGCCTGTTACTGTTATTGCCCCCCGGCCGGAATCCCGTGCCAGGCGGTCTGTAGGCTGGTTTTTGTGGTACTGCCATTTAACTTTTTAAATTCTCACCGTTGCTCCGCCCGTGAAGCAACGTAAATTTTGTTTTTCGAATGAGCCTTTCGGGCAAGGCGAAAAAATATTTAATAACAAATATGATGAAATATTGTCAGTCCTGCAATTTTATTTTTTGGGGATTTTTTAACCTTTGGCCGGATCAGGAACCATACCCGTATTCTTTCAGGTACAGTTCGTTGTCGCGCCATTTGGGTTTTACCTTAATAAATAACTCCAGAAATACCTTTTGGTTCAAAAAAGCTTCAATATCCTTGCGGGCCGCCGTTCCGATTTTTTTGACCATACTGCCCTTTTCACCAATCAGGATCGCCTTTTGGGTTTCCCGGTGCACGATAATATCGGCAACGATCTTTACCAGGGTTTGCTTTTCCTTAAATTCCCTTATTAAAACGGCCGTATGATAAGGGATCTCATCCTGTGCCACCTCATAAATCTTTTCGCGGATCAGTTCGCTGACAAAAAACTTAGTGGGCAGATCACTGATATCGTCCGAATCGTAAAACGGCTCGCCTTCCGGCAACAATTCCACCACCGGTTGAATGAACTGGTCGATACCCGCTCCTTTCAGCGCAGAGATGGCTACCACCCGTTTGCAATAAGGCTTGGCTTTAAAATACTCCATACAGGCCGCTATTTTATCGGCCGGGGCTTTGTCTATTTTATTGATTACCAGCACACAGGGGACCCTGAGCCGCAACCCGGAAAAGATCTGGTCGCTTTCCTCCCAGTTGTCGTTTACATCTACGATCAGCAGCGCCACATCGGCATCCTCCAATGCACTTTTAACCGATTGCATCATTTTTTCATGCAATTTGTACTTCGGCTCTATGATGCCGGGCGTATCTGAAAAAATGATCTGGTAATCCGGCTCTGTCAGGATCGCTTTAATCCGATGCCGGGTGGTTTGTACTTTGGACGAAACGATGGCCAGTTTTTCTCCCATCAGTGCGTTCAGCAAGGTACTTTTTCCCGCATTGGGCTTTCCAAATATATTTACAAAACCAGACTTCATGACTGCAAAAATAACTCAAAGAAGCCACTGAAGCACGGAAGCGCTGAATTAAAGTTTACAGGTATGCCTGCAACCGGAGCAGGCGCCAATGAACTGTTAATTATCATTTCGATAAGCTTATGAAGGCGACGGCTGTTTTAATTTTAACCGGCGATCTTAACCTGCTGTATTTATGAAAAGGCGATTGTTATTTCTGTTTTTTGCTACCGGCTGCGCTGGCCTTGCGGCGGCCCAAACTTCCATTTCAAATGCGGACGGCACCTATTCCCTGTTCTACTACAGCCCTTACGGTTCCACCATCATTTACCCCGACGGAACTCATGCCATCCTTGTGGATTATGACAGCACCTATTCCATGCTTGTTTACTCCTATTTCTCGTTCAGCCGGCTTTTTTACAACGGGCCCGCAACCACAATCGTGCATTCTGACGGCTCTTTCACTGTTTTTCATAACGACGAGCCGGCTCCGGCGGCCGGCATGCCCCTGCCTGATGACACGTTGTTTTCAGCTGATATACCAGACACGACAAAACATGCAACCGACACCGCATACTTCCTGCTCAGCGATGACACTACTGTTAAGCCCGATCCGCAGGAAGCGCGGTATATCCTTCTAAATGACCCGGCAGACACCGTTACTATGCGAAGCAGATCTGCACCTGCACAACACCCGCCACCAAATACAGCAGAACACCCGCTTCCTGATAGCCGCCTCATATCCCCGTCAAATGGCAGGCAAACCGAGCTAAAAATGGAGCACCATTATTTATAAACAGGATCTATTGACTTTGTGCGGGAAGCGCTTATCACAAAGCGCTGTTAAACACAACGGCCAACGTAAACCATCGCGTAAGCAGCCACGCATTATTTTATCAAAAACCCCGGCAGTTTTTATTAATTTACGCCACCAATATTCCTGCAGTTTATGAAATGGATCACAAGAGAACGGCCAAAAATAGATCGAATCGCCTGTCCCTGGCTGATTAAACGGTTTATTGATAAAGACGCTGAGTTTTTCTATGTCCCATTCAGTGATGTACAGCAACAGGCCGCTGTTTTGGGAGCCATCCCTTATGATATACCCGGAGTGGAGTTCACGCACTATGCAGACCAATGTACCTTCGATTATTTCATCAAAAAATATGAGCTCAAGGATCCCGCCGTACAGATCATTGCTGATATCGTACGCGGCGCAGATACCGACAGGCACGATCTTGCAAAAGAAGCAGCGGGATTATGGGCCATTTCTGCGGGCTTGGCCTATAATATTAAAGATGACCTCCAGTTACTGGAAGCGGGAATCGTACTGTATGATGCGCTTTATAGCTGGGCGGCCAATCTTTATAAACAAAAGCACCTGCAAAACAGTCCCTTCGAAAACCTGCTGCATGCTGTTTATGTAAAATTTCTAAACGAAAAAAAATCAGGGAAGGCTCCGGCATGGGTAGAAGAGCTTAAACATATGATCCAGGATCAAGTAGACATGCAGTTCAGTCTCGATCTGAAGAAAATAGCCGCCGAACTGGAGCTGAACCCCTCCTATGTGTCCAGAACGTTTTCAAAACATTTTGATGACCTGAATTTTGGCGATTACGTTCGCAAAGTGCGGATTGAAAAAGCGATCCATCTTATCCAAACCACCAGCTATTCTCTCACAGAAATAGCCTACCTCACCGGCTTTTCCGATCAAAGCCATTTTACCCGGATCTTTAAAAAAAGTACCGGCAAGAATCCTTCCGCTTACAGAAAAAAAATTGCAGAAGGTAAGCAGCGTTCAAAAGGTAATTAATGTTCTATTTCTCTCAAACCCCGCCTTCTAAATTCGCAGTTCAACAATGCAATGAAGTATGCAATTTAGAATATGGGCCATAATTGCCCTTACGCTTATTTCCGGAACACCGTTATTTTCACAGGATACGTATCCTAAAATAACCGCCTATACCAGTGTGCTACACCCCCTGATTACCATTAATCATAAAGAAGCAGTTCCCAACTTCAGGGATTACTATCTCGTTATTTTCCCCTCTGGTATTAATATCTGGAAAAATTCAAAAATGGCCTTTTCCGTTGAATTTGCGCCCTCCATAAAAGTTGAAAAAGGCATGAGTAAAATGAGCAATTTTTTATTTCACCCGGGTATACTGGTAGCCCTGGGAAAAGGATTCACATTTGCCGGAAGGGCCGCCTTTGAAACATCGGGAAGATATGGTTTTACGCCCGTGTTTGGCAAAACGGTCATTAAGAAAAAGAAGCATGGCTTTTACGTGGCTACACCCTTTCCTGTACGATTCGGAAATGATCAGCCGGCCTCCTTTACCGCTGGTCTGCAATTGGGCATATCATTTTAAAAACCGGGTATATGAATCAACAGGCACCTTATAAATTAAAAGATCTTGTACTTTATTTTTTAAAATTAGGCACCACCGGGTTTGGAGGTCCGGTTGCATTGGCAGGTTATATGCATCGCGATCTCGTTGAAGAAAAACGCTGGATTTCGGAAGCCGACTATAAAGAAGGTTTAGCCCTGGCCCAGCTGGCTCCGGGGCCGCTGGCCGCGCAATTGGGTATTTACATGGGTTATGTTCATTACCGGGTGTGGGGTGCAACGCTGGCCGGCATTGCGTTTGTACTGCCCTCATTTTTGATGGTGCTGATATTGGGGTATTTTTATGTTCAGAATGGAGGACTGCCCTGGATGCAGGCGGCCTTCTACGGTATTGGCGCAGCAGTGATTGGTATCATTACCATGAGTTCCTATAAACTGATCTCCAAAACCATAAAAAGGGACCTGTTACTGTGGAGCATTTTCGGAATATCGGCTGCCATAACCTTTTTAAGGGAAGAAGAAAACCTCTGGTTCATGTTAGCGGCAGGCGTTCTTGTATGGTTGGTCAAGGCCCCACCCGGGCGGGTTAAAACAATAAAGAAGGCCTGGTTGCCCTTTGCTGTGTTACAGGTAACCGGTAACATGACAGCCAACAGCAAACTTACTTCTATGACCTGGTTTTTCCTCAAGGCCGGTGCGTTTGTATTTGGGAGCGGTTTGGCAATTGTTCCGTTTTTATATGGGGGTGTGGTAAAAGAGTACCAGTGGCTGACCAACAACCAGTTTATGGATGCAGTAGCGGTAGCCATGATTACGCCGGGTCCGGTGGTGATCACCGTGGGTTTTATCGGGTATCTTACTGCCGGTATCAACGGAGCCTGTGTAGCCGCGCTGGCCACCTTTCTTCCCTGTTATTTCTTTACGATATTACCGGCGCCATATTTTAAAAAATACGGAAAGCACCCCGGTATCAGGGCGTTTATAGAAGGCGTAACGGTTGCGGCTATTGGAGCGATTGCCGGTGCGGTTATCGTTCTGGCCAAACGGCAATGGACAGATATTACATCCGTTCTAATAACAATTGTTGTAATTTTAATATTGATCCGGTTTAAAAAATTACCGGAACCACTAATCATATTAGGAGCCGCGGTAGCAGGGTTATTAATCAGGTATTGGCACTGACAGGCCGCTCCCATTCGAACTATATTGCATTCCATTTTAAAAATCCCCTACTCATGAAACCCATATTTGTTCCATCGCTTCTTGCCCTTTCAGTAATGATCGCAATCGCCGGCTGCAGCAGTTGGGCGCAATCCAACCACCGGGAAGATACCGCACAGCCCATCCGGTGCGCACCGGGAAGCAAGCTGGATATTGTCAAAATAGAGGCGTTCACCGGAATGAAAGGCGTTGAAAAAAATGGGGAGTATAAGATAACGGTACCTCAAAATGATCTGAACGTAGTGGTTGATGGATTTAAAATCATTCCGCCAATGGGCCTGGGCAGCTGGGCGGCCTTTACACCCTGCGGGGATAGTGCCATGGTGATGGGCGATATCATTCTAAGCGAAACCGATGTAAAACCTGTTCAGCAGGAGGTTATCCGGCAGGGCTTTGCTATTACCGCCATCCACAATCACTTTGCCCGGAACCGGCCCAATGTATTATATATGCATATAGACCGCACAGCCGGTATTGAAACACTTTCAAAAGGCGTAAAAGCCATTTTCGGCAAAGTTGCTGAAGTCCGTGGTCAGGATCCGAAATCAGCAAAAGCAGACAGCGTGGTGAATACCCTTGATATTCCGGCGCTGGACGCCATCCTCGGCCACAAAGGTGAGATGAGCAAAGGTGTATATAAATATACGATCGGGCGCCCCGATATTCGCCTAACGGAACACGGGATACAGGTAAGCAGTTTTATGGGCTTCAACACCTGGGCCGCCTGGCAGGGCACCCCGGAAAATGCCGCCGTTGCCGGCGATTTTACGATGTTGGAAAACGAAGTATCGCCTGTTATAAAGGCCCTGGTAGAACATGGCATCGAGGTAGTAGCCGTACATAATCACATGGTGCACGAAACGCCGAAAGTGTTCTTTCTCCATTACTGGGGCACCGGCAATGCGGCGCAATTGGCCAAAGGTCTTAAAGCGGCATTGGACCAAACCGGGCGGGAGATAAAACATTAAAAGGTCTTTACCATTTTTCTGTGGCAGCCGCCCTACACAAACACCAAAATGATTGTTCTAAAAAAGGAAACGATCAAGGCGGATCAGTTTGCCATAATAACGGCACACCTGAACTTATAACAGCGATGCCGAACCTGTAGGTGGATCGTATCAGCGGACCAATATTTTCCGCGGAAAATAACAAACCAGATAACACTAATTAAAGAGCGCCCGTTTTTTCCCTTTCGAGCCTGGTAATTAGACAGAACCTAAAAAACCTTTTAAAATTCACAACAAAAAAGAGGAAGCTTAATACTCTGTAAAAAAAACTTATATAATTATTTGGATATAACAAATACAATTTACTATATTTATTAAAGCGATTTAAAGCAAGTGAGTATAATGAAAAACGACAACGCCTGACAACTCTTGTGAAGAAGCCATGACAGCGATGAATTTATTTCTCAGACCAGTTTGTTCCTGAATGTTGCTTTAACTGCAGTTTCCTTAATCTGGTAAGCAGATTTGATTACATATACGTAGCACGTAAAATGCGGGCAGCGTGGCTGTAGCATTTGCACTGCTATCAATGGATAGGCATATTTAATGTTTGTTAAAGGTGCTGCAAACGCAGATAGAAAATACCGTAATAGACTGAATATAAAAGGCATCCGTGAACCGCGAACACCTGAAACCAGAACCAATAAAAAATGAGTACACCAAATATAATAACGATATGAAAAAAATCTTATTGATCGCAGGCCTGGCGTTTTTTACCATACGTACCGATGCACAAAACAATGTAAGGATAGTTGATTCCTCCGATCGAAAAAGCGCTAAAATCCACACCAATTACCGACAGGCAGCGGCCAGGAGCATGGGGAACAGACTTGCTGACAGTTTAAAGCTCGCCCCCCAACAAAAATCCGAAATTATAAGGATTAATTTATCCCTGGAGGAGCAGAATACGGAGGTGATCAGAAAATATTCAAAGGAACGAGCCCTTCTTTGGAGGGAACTACGCAAAATTGAAGAAAGCCGCAATAAACTATACGAAGCGGTGCTCACGGAAGCCCAGTTCAATGCCTATAAGAGTAAAAAAGCTGCGTTAATGTATGCTGCCAAACAATAGCAGATCCTTTTCCTATATAACATATGATCACCAGGCGATGAAATATCCAGGTCATTGCAAATACCAAATATATGTCTATGAAACGTTTACCCCTTCTTTGTTATCTCCTATTCATAACAACAATTATAATTGGCCAATCCCAACCCTATCAGCAGGTAGTGCCAACTTCCCCAACTGCAGCTGCTATAACAAAAATAGCCGATTATCCGGTAAGTTTGAATACCGGGGTTCCGGATATTGGCATCCCTCTTTATGAAATTAAAACAGGAGGTATCAGCTTGCCGATCCGGTTAAGCTACCATGCTGCAGGTTTTAAAATTCACGAGCAGTCAACAAATGTAGGTTTAGGCTGGACGTTGGCATGTGAGCCGATGATCACCCGCACGGTAAACGGACTTGATGATCTCAGCACTTTCTCCAAGGTTGGCTATGCAAACAATACAAAACTAAAAGCATATTACCAGGGAGACCCAACAGGCGCCTATCCATTTGCATCGGGAAGCGCATTTCCGTCTGAAAACTTATACCGGCTAGCAGCGGGGCTGGATGACGGGCAACCGGATAAGTTTAACTACAAATTATTAAACAAATCCGGTTCTTTTTATTTCGAAAAGGGCGATAACGGGGCGGTTATCGGCATTATACCCTCCCCCTATGATAACATCCGGATACAGCGCTCAGGAAATAATTTTATCATTACGGATACAGATGGTACTACTTACTATTTTACCGAGCAGGAAATAAGCTATGTAGCCGATCCGGAAGGTAATATTACTGCATGGAAATGCTCTAAAATTGTAAATGCAAGCCAAACGGATGAAATTTTATTTACATATGCAGGCGCAAACAGGGTCACAAACCGTAAAATGGTAGAATCGCTTGAATACTACCATAGTCTAAATAGTCCCGGGGGGTACTGTGATATTGCATTCCGGTCGGTGCCGGATATTGAGGCCCAACATGGAAATGTACCCAGCTACCAGCAGCTATTTGGTTATGAATCATTTCCAACATTAAGCTCCCCAAAATATTTTAAAAATTATGGCAATGCAAAACAGGAATTTCATATGGCCTATGTGGATCCCAATACCCTTCAACTGGTGGATAAGACGTTTCCCAGCAATGCTCCCGGCACCGGCAACGGGCTTTCCGGATCTATGACAGATCCGCTGGCCCTTACAAAGATCTCCTATCGCGGAGGGTATATCAATTTTACGGGTACGGACAAATTAACGGCGCTTACAATATACGACCAATTAGATAATGAAATCAAAAAGATACAGTTATATCAGTCAACCGCAGCATATCCTTACACAACCCAGGGTGTTTCTTACAATGGGGCTTATTTCACCGGCACAACTTATCTCGATAGCATTGAGATTTCGGCTCAGAATCAACCCTATGAGAAATATGCGTTCGTTTACCTTGGAAAGCCTTGTTTTGGAGGGCATCTTATAGGAAGTGATGCCTGGGGATACCGGAACAGCCAAACAGAACCCGTGTTTAGTTATATCGATAACAATACAAAATCAATACCGCCTTTGCTCGACATACAGAACTGGCAACTGGCCAATTATCCTCCTTCATGTACAGATGTTCCTTCAAACTACACCCTGGATATTTCTGGAAACGGCCTGGCCGATATTCCTGATGAGTATTTTTTACCACAGGGAACATTGAAACGGATCTTGTATCCATCCGGCGGATATACTGACTTTGATTTTGAAGTTAATAAATATAACGAAAAACTGGTTCCGTTTAGTGATATAAATAACGACCGGGATGCGGTCCCGCGCCGGGGCGGCGGGTTGCGTATAAGATCCATCAGCCATTACGATGGCATCAATTTTACTACCCCGGCCTGGCAGAAATATTATCAGTACGGCGAACTGGAAAACGGGATGGGCATCCTGGTTAACAAACCAGCCGGTAATTTCAACAGTTATATAGGCACCTATGAGCCATTTAAGTATACCCAAAAAATAACCTACTGTAATTATTCAGATAACCCGTATGCAGACGATCGCAGCGAATGGACCCCGGGATATGAGGAGGTAAAAACCACCTTTTTATCCGCCTCTTATATTAATTATGCCTATCCAAACGGAGCACCTATTTATTATACAAAGGTAACCGAATATCAGAAGGACTCCGGCCTGCTTACGGGTAAAAATGTTTATGAGTTTGATGTGCCCTGGAAATACAGCAATTCCATTTACTCAGGCGCCTATGTTCCCATTGTGGAGGCCAATCATTTTATACCGGAAACCAATATTCCATATCAGCTTCCGGATGGATTAATGGGTCAACCCAAATCCATTGAAGCATATAAACTGGAGAATTGCGGACTGGTATTAAAGCGGAAGCAATCCTATGAATATACCCCTTACTATTATCCCCGGCAATTACGGGTGGCCTATTCATTTTTCAAAACCATTTATCGGCCCTTCGACCCGGGTATGGATTTTAATTTCAATATCTATGACGATAGTCATGGCTGGACCGGAGACGATTATGTTTACGGTCAGTATCCGTTATATATTGGAAAAATCCTTCTTACAAAGGAGGAGGACAAAATATATGAACAGGCAGATTCACTTGTAACCGTATCAGAATACAGCTATGACAACAACTCCTATTATAAACAACCAACCAGCATTCTTACAACAGACAGCAAGGGACAGGCGATCTTAAAAACTTTGAAATACCCGTACAATTTTCCATCCGATCCGGTTTTAAATGATCTGACGGCCAATAATATCATTAGCCCGGTTATTGAAGAAACGTTGACGAATATTTCCGCCAACAAAGAGCTCCAAAAAACATTTAGCAGCTACAAATATTATCCCGAGACCTGGGTGCCGGTTCCATTGTTTTCAAGGCTATCCAGATCTTACAATGGCTCGGGCTTTATGGAAGCGGAAGCCACGATCAGCAAGTATGATGCAAAAGCCAATATCCTGGAAATGGTAGATAAAAAGCAGGACACCACTTCCTATTTATGGAGTTATAATTCACTCTATCCCGTAGCAACTTTAACCGGGATGCCCTACACCACAGCCAACACACTGGTAAATGCAGACCCCTCTCAGCCCTCACTGAACGACCTGTACAACACAGCACAGATAAAAACCCGCCTGCAACCCCTCCAGGGTATAAATAACCGGGCACAGGTGCAAACTTTCTCATACAAACCATTTGTGGGCATGACCGATCAGACCAATGCCACCGGTATAACTACTTACTATAATTATGATCCGTATGGGCGGCTTTCGATGATAAAAGACGGCGAAGGGAAAATAGAAAAAAGTATCGGGTATAAATTAATTCCCTTTCCCAATATGTTTTCTGCATCTTATCCTCCCGTAATTCATAAATCCCCCATGACGCTCCCCGAATCCTGCCTCAATTTCCCCCAATATACACAGGTAAAGCTGAGCACGTACACACTGATCAACACCGTACTTAGTGCCATTGAATTTTATAAGGACGGAGCGTTGTTTAAAACAGAAAATTTCGCCCCCGTTTACCCGGATTTCAGCAATTATTATGAGCCCACCTTCAATGTACCCGTGGGAACCTTCGAGGTACGGTTTAAAGCCCTGCCCGGATATAATGCCGCTCCGCTACATTATTATTATAACTACTCTGATAATGATCCGAATGCCGGAGGGTTTGCAATACAATCAGGAACAAAAATACAGTTCAGGGAGGGTATTACGTATACGTTTTATGTCGATAACATTTTCGATTGATCGTAACAGGTAATAACTGTCATTTACTAATTGTTTATAAACAACATTTCCATGAAAAAAAAATACACCATTTTTTGGAAACGCATAAGCTGGGGGCTGATGACCTTGACGGCCTTCTTCTATAAGAGTGAAGTCTGCCTGGCTCAGTTTACACCCTCTGCCACCGTCAACAGCATTTACACGCGTGTCATTTTAAAGGATAATATACTTACAGAAAACGATCTGCAAGCACTAACTCCAGCGGATGTGCGTGCAGAGATCCAGTATTTCGACGGGTTGGGCAGGACTATTCAGCAGGTAGCCATACAGGCTTCGCCGGACAATGGTAAAGATCTGGTAACACCGGCCGCCTACGACAAATTCGGACGTCAGGACAAAACATACCTGCCCTTTGCTGCAGATGGTGTGCCGGGCAGCTACCGGGCTACAGCCATTACTGACCAGGCAACATTTTATGCTACGTCTACAGCCTCTATGCCGGCTATCCCCAATCCCTATTCGCAAATTCTTTTTGAAGCTTCGCCAACCGGACGCCCCGTTGAAACGGGCGCTCCCGGAAACGCCTGGGCAATCGGCAACGGACATACCATCCGCACGGGATATGCGTTCAATATTGCTAATGAGGTCAGAAAATGGGACATCAGTTCTTCCCCCGCAGGGGCCACCAGCAGTGGATATTACCAGGCCGGCCAGCTTTTTAAAAACAGTACCTGGGATGAGCATCGCAACCGCGTTATAGAATATAAAGACAAAACAGGCCTGATGGTGTGCAAAAAAGTGCAGGACGGCGGGGATACCAGCGTTCCTACCTATATGACCACTTACTATATTTACGACGACCATGCCCTGCTGACCTATGTAGTTCCCCCTGCCCTGGCTGAGAACCTGAATTCATTTACAGAGACCGACGCGGATTTCGCCAGGTATATCTATGCCTATCATTACGATCAGCGTTTACGGGTGGTAGAAAAAAAGGTCCCCGGCAAGGGATGGGAATATACGGTGTACAATTTTAAAGACCTGCCGGTACTGATCAGCGATGCAGAGCAACGGGCCCGGGGCGCCTGGTCGTTTGTAAAATATGATCCGCTAAACCGTATCATTATGACGGGCGAAGACCTGACTGCTGGCAGCCAGACCAGGGTACAATTGCAGCAAGCAGTGGATAATGCTTTTTCCCCAACCGGTCCTCTACTGCCCTATGAACAACGGGATAACAGCCAACCCTTCGGCTATACCAACGTCAGCTATCCCGCTTACAATGCCGGGTCAACCACCGTGCATATTGTTAATTATTACGATGATTACAATATTCTTACAACGGGAGCCAATCCTTATCCCTCCTGGTTTACCCAGCCGGCCGGAAGCACAACGGAAACAGATAAGACAAAAGGACTGCCTACCGTAAGTGCCATCAATGTTTTGGGCACCAGTAATTTTTTATATTCCGCCACCTATTATGACAAAAAAGGCCGGGTAACCAAACTGGTCAAACAGCATCAGCTAAATGGAGTGGATATCACCTCAAGTACTTATAATTTTGCCGGAGAAACAGTTGCTGTAACCCGGCAACACTATAAAGACGGTAGTCTTGCCTTAACGGTCAGCAGCGGGTATCAATATGATAATGCCGGCCGGAAAACACAAAGTACAGAAATCATCAACAGCCAGGCACCGGTGATCACCACTTATACCTATAATGCCCTGGGGCAACCGGAAACAAAAAACGTTGGAGGGCAAACCATCAGTTATACATACAATGCCCGGGGCTGGGTAGTCAGGCAGAGCTCCGGTTTATTTACGGAAGAACTGAAATATGAAGATGCCACCTCCAACCCGCAATATAACGGGAACATTGCCCAACAGTTGTGGACGACCAACGGGCAAAACCACTCCTACAATTATACGTATGACCGGGCCAATCGGTTATTAAGTGGCATTAGCGATGAAAATTATAACGAAACGCTGAGCTATGATAAAATGGGTAATATCCAGGGACTTTCCCGGCAGGGATTGGCGGGTATTCCCGGACTGGGCAGTCTTAGTTACAACTACAGCGGCAATCAATTGCAAAGTGTAAGCGGCGGCTACACCAGAAGTTACAGCTATAACGAAAATGGCAGTATGACCGGGGACGGAACATTGGTAATAAGTTATAATGAGCTAAATTTGCCAAAGCAGGTAACGGGAAATGCTGTTATTTCTTACGAGTATGATGCTGAAGGAAACAAGTTAAAGAAACAGACAAATACTGAGACGCGATACTATATTGATGATATAGAGTATATAATAAATTCAACGAACCCGCTGCCTATAATAGATCTTTTGCATACAGAAGAAGGTATCGCCAGGAATAATAGCGGAAATTATACATACGAGTATTTTCATTCCGATCACTTAGGAAATACACGTTTGGTATTTAATAGTGCCGGCATAGTTAAACAACAAACAGATTATTATCCGTTCGGGCTAGAGATTAACCGGCTGACAAGCGGTACAAAAATCAGGTATTTGTTTAATGGAATTGAAAAAAATGATGAATTAAATACTTACGAAGCATTTTTTAGGCAATTGGATCCTGTGGTGGGAAGATGGTGGATGGTGGATCCCAGACCCACATATCCGGAGAGCCCCTACGTTGAGATGGGCAATAACCCACTTTACAATACCGATTTTTGGGGAGATACGATGATCAATGGCCAAGCGTATGAAAATCTTAAGAACGGAGAATACCTACCTGAAGTATTCGTGAGTTCTTCAAGAACTAAGCCGCAGACTACAGCCAACTTGACGGTTGGTGCGGCAGCAATTGGTCTTGGTTTGAGTTCAGGAACCGGTTCAGCATTTACTGGTGGCACAGTTGTTGCAGCGGCGCCGGAATTGGCAGTTCTATTACCTGTAGTGGTAGTTACTGCAGCAATTGTATATCCATTTTCAGGTGAACGGACGGTATCAGTACGACCATTGCCCATAGGAATGTTTTCCAGCGATAACACATATAACTATAGGCGACCCAATATAGTACCTCCTCCCCCCTTGCCTGTTCAGTTGAACGCTGGTAGAGGCAAAAATGACTTGGAACCAGATCCGGAAGCCGAAGGAGCGCATTCGACATATAAAAGAGACAAAAATGGAGAAATCACGAATACTGCCACATGGACACCCAATCCCCTGAATCCAAGTGGATATGACATAAAGAAAAGAGTTGATGTAAAAGGGAGACCGCATTTCGATAAGAAAACGCAGCGATCTATTCCGACTCCTCATGTACAGGAGGGCAAAAATGTGAGGGCGGCAACAAAGGAAGATTTACCCATTAAGTGATTTTTAAAAGCATTATTCATGAATATACTAAATTGGCTAATTACCTGGTATCAATCAAACTGTAATGGAGACTGGGAGCATTCCTTTGGAATTGAAATTGGGACATTGGACAATCCAGGATGGACGATAAAAATTGACTTGGACGGGACCAATCTTGAAGATAAGAAGTACCTTCAGACGGAAGACAAAAGTGATACTGACTGGTATAGAGTAGAATCTGATGGAAATGTGTTTTTGGGGTTCGGTGATCCATCCAAGCTTGAGTTTTTATTGAATGAGTTCAGAAAATTTTCTAACGAGAGCGTAAATGATTAAGCTTTCAATTTGAAAGTTGAGTAAGTGTTAGATCAAAGGAGTGGTGTTTGGTCTGCGCAAGTCTGCAGTGTTATAATTAGTACAAGCTACCCTCTCATTAGACGGGATATATTATACAAATTAAAGTGTATCGTACAGCTAATCTTTATCTCACTGAACATCTGGGATAAGATAGATTCGATGAGGTATCAGACTAACTATGCGGTTATTTTGGTAGTGGTTGTATATCTATTTTCAGGGAAATGAACAGTTCCTGTACAATCATTTATCGATTGAGTTTTTTACCAAAGCAGGTAACGGGTACGCCGGCAGGTACGGTTACTTATACGTACGATGCGGGCGGTAATAAACTTACGAAGCAAACTGTAAGTGAAACCCGGCAATATATTGGCGGGATTGAATTTACCGGCGGTACTATAGATCTTTTACATACAGAAGCAGGCATTGCCCGTAATAACAGCGGTACTTATACCTACGAGCTTTCGCTTTCCGATCACCTGGGCAATACCCGGATCGTTCACAATACTGCAGGAACCGTGTTGCAGCAAATCGACTATTACCCCTTTGGTTTGGATATAAAACGGACTCAGGCGATCCCCAACAAATATCTTTACAACGGTAAGGAAAAGCAGGAAGAACTGGTACAGTATGATTATGGCGTGCGGTTTTATGATCCTGCTATAGGGCGTTGGCATGTGGTTGATGCGTTGTCTGAAAAGACAGTTGATCAATCTCCTTATTCTTATGTATTTAATAATCCTATTGCTTTTATAGATCCCGATGGAAATTCTGGCACTTCTACTCATACAGATAAGTATGGTAAAGTTATTGCCGTATATGATGACGGGGATTTGGGAGTTTACAAACATGATGATGTCAGTAAGTGGGATAAAAAAAGCACATTATCTAATTTAGGTGATGGTGTAACAAAAATGGGAGAAACCGAATATTGGGATGAGTTTGCTATGCACAATGCAACAAATGATATAGTACAAACAGGAAAAAATGGAAACTTTGCAGATCCTGATGCCCATATCAATTTTGGTGTTTCACAAGACAGCTATGTTCAAGGATTAAATAACGAATATATTAGTACAGGAAAAAATAATATCTCTACAACCGCAAAAAATATACTTCAAACCAAATCGGGAAATGGAGGAGATTATGATATAAAAGTCAAATTAGGCGCTAGAGAAGGATATTTATATAATGGCAAGTATACATCTGGTGAATCGTTGGGCAATCGATTATTTGGCATGAATGTTTCTGCTCTTTACGACTACAATTCTTTTACGATAAAGTTAGTATATAACAAAGAAGGCTTTTTTAAAGATGTCATGAAAGTAGCTGGTGCCTATCACAACAGGCAAAATAAAGTAAATAATGAAGTTCTTCCGCCGTACTATGGAGAAATTAATTATTCTGGAAGAAGTATCGTTCATGGCTTTTTTAAGAGTGGCGCTACTTCATATATGAACAGATTTCAGAATTACGGTAATGGTGCCACTTATGGGTATAAAAAATTAAAGTTGTAAGATGAAAACAAATAACAAAGTAATGCTTTTTATTATGGTTGTTTTTGGAGCAAACTGCAACGTTAATCTAAGCCCCAAAAAAGAAAGGCTTTTTGTTGTTGAAGAGAAAAAAATTAACGATAAAAATACTTTTTTTTGGTTTAGAGGAACAGGACAAATTACTCATAATGAGATTAGTTATTTTCAAATAACTAATGATAGATGTAAACTATCTATCAAAAATGCTGATGCATATTGTAATGATCCTGTTCAGATAGATAATATTAAAAATGACACCATTTTTATATTATCTATCTCAGAGATAGTACCTATTAAAGCAAATAAACACTTTAAAATACAGATGGTTCCTTACTCAATAGAGCTTTATGACACAAATAAAAAACCAGATAGAGCCAAGCAATATTTTTTGGATTCTTTGTGTAAGAAATAAACAACAAAGCGGTTCGTTATCGGTCTTTTAGTCCGAAGTGTCGGACTATTCGCGGTATGTTATAGTGCATAGCGTATTTTTTTAAGGGTTCTTTGACTGGTTTACAGGAAAGGCTGTTAGCAGTTTTATTAAGCAACAAAAAAAGTGTATAGATAGGGTTATGATTGTGGCGCAAGGTTCTACGATCCTGTAATCGGGAGGTGGCATGTGATAGACCCGCTGGCAGATCAGATGCGCCGGTCTTCCCCCTATAATTACGCTTTTGACAATCCGATACGGTTTATTGATCCGGATGGGATGGTTCCTGTTCCAGGCGCTGAGGAACTGGCAACATGGGCAAGAATGAGGGCCGCAGAGCGCGACAATTTGCCTCCAGATGAATGGGAGGTTTATCGCGTTAATGGGACAGCGACAGAGGTCAAGCATCTTTCAAATAAAGGCGGAGAAGACAGGGACTATATTCACTATATCGATGACATTCTCACAGGGAAAGAGCTGAAAACAAAGAGGCATACGGTGGATGTAAAGGTTCACTATAAAGTGGTGGTAGTAGGCGATCATCCCGAATTGTTTGTAGATAGAATTCCGGGATTTAAAATACAAAAATCCAAATTCGGCCCACAGGCAATAGAACCCACTTCCAATCCGATTGAATTTTTACTCGGTGCTTTACCTAGCTTAGTAGAGCGGGCAACATTGGCACTGGCCTCTAGAGGGGTAAGTTCCATGGCAAGTAAAACTTTACCCGAACTACAGAGTATAGCAAAACAAAAATCTTCCTTGTTCAGGCAATTATTTGGGACAAATGAAAAAGGTGCACAAGCAGTTTTGGATAATATTAAAAATGTAAAAATACCTGAAGGGCTTTCAAAGGAGGCTATGCAGGCTTATCGCGAACTAATTAATAGAGTTGGGGTTCCCAGAGGAACACAGGCTATTAGAGCCAAAATTTTAGACGAGTTGTTAAAATAGAAACATGCTTATAATCTTATTTCTTAAAAACATATTTAAACTTTATTACTGTTATAAGACGATATCACCAGATATCATGAAAATTGAAAATATTTTCTATTCAAAAGACTTTGATTCCAAAGAGAATGAAGGGTTTATTGGTTTTTTTGATTGGCTTAGAAAATCCGATTCAGATATAACGGGAATCCGGCTTTGCTATTTTGAGCACCACGGGTATAACGAGGCGTTAAAAAGATACCCATACGTCAAACCAGCAAATGAGGGAAAATGGATGGAAATTTTATTTGAAAACAATGAATATAACCCTGATCTTAGTGGAGATCAGGATTTCACCAATAATTATGTTTACAAATCAGACACCAATTCATATCTCTTTACCTTTGGACTAGATCATCTGACAAAAAAGGAATTAAATAGTTTATCCAAATTTTGTGAAGTAATAACCGAAGAAGCATTGAGAAGCCGTTAGTATAAAATGAAAAAGTATGTTGGCAAATTGATTTCTATAAGACTTCAAAAAAGAAAAGAATCAATAGAAGGTCTCGTAATGGATTATAATGATAATTGGACCTTATTGAGATATAACCCTGTTGACTATGTTGTTGATGGATATATATTGGTGAATAATAAAAAGATTACCGGGTTTCAACGGGAAAAAGATGAGATTTTTAAAGAAAAACTTATCCGGCTTAAAGGATATTGTAATGATGAAACTGATATGTTACCAATTTCGGATCTCAAGAAAATAATAAATGTGTTAGATTCCAAATACAATCTTATTCAGGTTGAACTTAAATCAGAAACCATCGCATATATAGGTAGAGCAATCTTTGTTGACGACAAAACGCTCCGCCTCAATACGCTTACCCCTGAGGGAAAAAAAGGGGAAACAATGGTCATTGATCCTGATAATATACGATTTATCCAGTTTGATAACGATTATATTAACTCTTTAAAGCTATTCATTAGGAGGAAATAAACTTACTTGTAATATTTTTTAGATTAACTGAACTGTTACTATGCGGAACTGTATTTCCATTTCGAACGAACACAAAAATAAAACCTTAATGAAATATATAATAAAAAGGACATGCAATCTTTTTGGGATAAAATAAAGGATCTTGAATAATTGTATTCATTGACAAGAAAAGCACTGGTGTAAAGTTGTTTTTGTTGCTCCTTTCGCTGTATGATGTTCGGAAACGAAAACGAGGTTGCTGCTGTTAATCTTGCTAAAGGTGGCAATCGGCTTTTATCTCTGACCAACAAAAGATTGGAATCTACTATTAATGCTTTAGGGCGGGTTAACCTTATATTGAAAAGTTATAAAACAAGAATGGTTGAAATAGTTAATGACGATGCCACAACTTTCGACTGGAATAGAGGGGGTGGCTGGTTAAGATCTAATTTAATTGATAGGGAGCGTAAAAAGTTTGGACTTAATGACACTCATGGAGTAAGAGTTTATTATTATGGGTTGGGTCAAATTAAACCAGTAAGATGAGAAAAAAAATGTGCCTCTTTATTTTCCTGTTTTTATCTGCCTGTAGCTCTAAGGACTTGGGAAAGAACCTCTATGTGTTAGAAGGCGATAGCCTTCAAGATAAAATTATAGTGTATTGTACAGGAAAAAGCTTTGGAGATTGTATATCGGGATCTTATCTGATACCCAAAAGCTATAACGAACATTTTGATAGTAGCGGTCATTATAAGGAATACGTTGATAATGTCGCATATAACAATGATTACATAATTGCTACCACATTCTTTATCCGAGAAAGAAAAAAGAGATATTGGATAATTATTAAAAACACAGAACGTGACAAGTCTATTTTAGGGCCATTAGATTATGAGACGTTCTTGCTTGAAAAAAAGAAGAAGGGCATTATTCTTGACTTTTAAATTGAGTATCCGTTCTTGATTTAATTTATTGCTCTTCTGTCACAGATCTGTAGCTAAGGTTTTCGAAAAAATTCAAAAAGTTAAAAGCATATAATTTTTTGAATTTTACTTCTCTTGCCAGCCTTGTTATTATTGAGCCCTTTATAATTTCAAGTGAACACCATGGCATCGAAGTAGTAGCCGTACATAATCACATGGTGCACGAAACGCCGAAAGTGTTCTTTCTCCATTACTGGGGCACCGGCAATGCGGTACAATTGGCAAAAGGTCTTAAAGCGGCATTGGACCAAACCGGACGAAAATCATAAATAACAAACAGGTTGCCAGGGAAACTACTGTTGTTTCACCATGGACGTACGTAGGTATTGCCGCACCATGTGCCCCCACTGTTTGATATCGGTCTCCTGCCATCCGCCGTCCGACGGCGCAGAAGGCTGCAGCACCGAACAGGTTTCTTTCTTATCTGCAACAGACCAGGCCACCCAGCTGATCTTCCAGCTGCCAAGCAACTGCATCCATTTATCCCACTCCACAGCATCAATCGGGCCATCGCCTGTTGCTTCCATACCGGCACATTCTGAAACAAAAACAGGCAGGCCGGTCTTCAATGCATCCGCTGCCCTGTTTCTAAGGCCCTGCTTATGGGTAGCCGCATAAAAATGCAGGCTGTACATCAGGTTCGAAAAGGATTTTATCGGATCTGCGGCCACCAGGTGCAGGTCCTGATCCCAATGCGGTGATCCTACCAGGATGATATTATCCGGATCGTATTTGCGGATACCCCGGATCACGGCCTCCGAATACGCTTTTACCTCCGGCCAGGATTCTTTATCCGGCTCGTTAAAAATTTCATAGATCACGTTGGGCAAATGTCCATACGTTTTAGCCATCTGTTCAAAAAAAGCCACTGCTTCTTTCTCCTGGATATTGTGGCTATGCCAATCGATAATTACATAAATGCCCTCCCGCACACAGGCATCTATTACATTACGAACCAACCGCACCGATTCCCCGGGGTCTTTTAAATACCCCTTTTCCGGCTCAATACCCATCGCCGCACGCAGTACGGTTACCTTCCAGTTATGGACCAGCTCCCTTACCGCACCTTCATTATAAAACCGCGGCCACCAGTTATGCCACCCAAAACTCATACCTTTTAACACTACCGGTTTACCCTGCCGGTCAACCAGCTGGTGTCCTTTTACCTGCAGGCTTCCATGCCTGGCAACCGGCGTTGTGGAAACCGATACCCGCTGCGCCCAAAGCAAGGAAGGCAAAAAAGAGCAGTACAGAAAAACAGCGATCCCTGGTACAGGCTTCGCCAATAATTTGCATAATAGACGTGTCATCCTTAAATAAATGCGGTCATGGAATATAAAGTACCTGTTGCGAAGTTAAACGAGTTATGCTAAAATCCGGTTCAGCTGCGAAGCCAGGGATCGAACCCAGGGCTGCCAGATAACCATTAAGTCTTATCCGCAGCTTTCTATCCCATCTTTTTTCTCAGCCATTTGCGCACTGGCTCATCATACCATTTTAAACTGGCATAGGCCAACAGCATACTACCTGCCAGGATCAACAAGGCATAGGGCCAGGCCTGTGCAATGCCAATGCCTTTATGATTACTGATCCAGGCAACATAAAAATATACCAACGGATAATGTACCAGGTATAGCGGATAAGAGATATCACCTAAAAATTTGCATATTCTGCGTTCCCGCCGGGTATGCATCACGCCGCTGGCGCCCATGTAAACAATAAGTGGAAAAACAAAAATGATACATATGGCTTCATAAACGCCATTCATCCAAAGGTGTTTTGCACCGCCTATGCGCGGCATGTATAACACGAGCGTAACCAGGAGGCTGCACCATAAAAAAGCATGTTTGATGCGGGTGGGTTTAGCAACCCGGGAAAGCAGCAAGCCGGCAAAGAAAGGATACATCGTCCGGGTAATACCCACGCGCACCTGTTCGGCGTTTAGCGTCCAACCGCCACTCACATCACCGTTTGTAATGGCCAGGTGTGCAAGCGCTATGGCAGCAATCAACACCAGGATGCCCAGTACTGTTTTCGAACATTTCCGGATACCGATGGCGTACAGGATGTTGGCAATGTATTCAAAAAATAATGACCAGCCTACACTGTTGAGGGGGTGCATTTCCTCCCAGCCCCGGATATCCAGTGATAAGGGAACCGGCAGAATCGTATAACCGATAAGCAGTACCAGCAGCATTTTCCAAAGGGGTATGGTATGAATGAGGGGCCAGATCGTTGAATCGGTGAAATAAAAACCGGTTGCGCCAAGGATCATCCCTAACACCACCATCGGTTGAAGCCGTTCGATCCGTCGCTTAAAGAACATTCCTACAGACATCTTGTGCCAGCGGTCATCATATGCATAACCGATCACAAAGCCAGACAACAGGAAGAAAAAGTCAACAGCCAGGTAACCGTGGTTAACCAGGATGTCCAGGTGCCCGGTTCCCAATGGCTCGGTTAAATGAAACGTTACCACGATAATGGCTGCAACGCCACGCAGTCCATCCAATATGGGATAATGCGGTTTTGTAGGGAGACTATTATTATTCATGGGTCTTTGAACAGGAGGCTTAGCGTAATCAGAAGCGTAACCATTTATGCGGCGCTGGTCCGGAGCCTTCATACAGTAAATCAGCTGCTGCCGGAGTGAGCATAACCGGCGGATAAAGCAATATTTTTCTTTTCGTGCATGTAACTACCGGGTGGCATAAACCAGGCAAATTCTTCAGAACCTCAATCGGCATATATTCAGTTATCGTTATAAAAAATGCCATTTGTTGGCTTTATAAAAATAAGCAGGCCATGGATCGCAATGTGATCAAATCGTATCAAAAACCTGGCAGATTGTCTCATTGTTGCGCTCACCCCGGTTTTCATAAGACCTAACGATCTTTGAAGTTGTTCCAGCGGACATAACATTTGGATGAACAATAACGGTGTTTTAGGGCACCGGGCTTTCGACGTTATTTTTACCCCCCGCATTCAGATACTGCAATAAAATAAAACAACGGAAAATAAAAAATCCCACTAAAAAGTGGGATTTGATTTAGTTGCGAAGCCAGGGATCGAACCTGGGACCTTCGGGTTATGAGCCCGACGAGCTACCGCTGCTCTACCTCGCACTGCAAAGATAGGGGAAAAAACTGAACGCACAAAACAATTGAAAAGAATCTTTACATTTTTATTGTTTTAATATTTTAATACTCAGTTACTGGTGGTGTTTATAAAAAAAAGAATGTCAGTTCCGCTGCCTGCGGCGCTGACATTCTCTCTCCTATTTACCTGCAATTACATTTTCCGAAGATCCTGTAGCAGGAATTGATGCTTTAATTAAAAAGCAGGCTTACCATTTGTTGGCATAAGAGCGGTTGTTGCTCTTTTCTTCTCTTGGCCGGGCTTCTGTTACTTTAATTGCGCGTCCGTCTACGGTACCGCCGTCCAGTTCTTTAATCGCTTTCCGTGCCGCCTCATCATCCGGCATTTCTACAAATCCAAAACCACGGCTACGGCCGGTGGCTTTATCAGTAATAACCCGCGCAGAGCTTACTTCACCATACTCAACAAAAAATTCCCTGAGATCTTCATCCCGAACGATGAAGCTTAAATTTGAAACATAAATGTTCATAAAAAATGAAAAAATTTAAAATAAAAAATCTTTGAAAAAAATCAGTGTAAGTAGAGGCCTGTAAACCGGATGCAGCGATTGCTTAGCAGATCAGGTAGCAAACATTACAAAATGTATTCCCTTCAAACGAACCGCGCAAAGGTAAGTGGTTACTGTTACAAACGGAATCTTTTGTGGCTGTTCGACTCAATTTTTCGGCGAAGCAGGCTTCTTTTTCCATATTTTCGTTACAATACCACAAGGGTTGGTCAAATTTCTGCTGCATTGCGCCGTTGTGCCGCCTCTTTTTCTTGATATTTTATACAAGGCACCGGCGGATTTTACCGGGAAATGGTTATTCTGCTACCGGGCGGGAGCCGGCATCCGCTGGAATAAGACCGGCGCTTTACGGGAGGAAAATAATTGAATAATCCAACGTATATATACCTGCTAAAGCCCCGTCCCGTAAGGGATTCAGCAATAGCTCCATCGAAAGTAAACAGGCTCAAAAAAGCGTGTGGCCGCTCCTGCTTTCAAATCCAATGATGCCCGTTTTCTTTTAACAACTTGTTTTATCATTAAATTTTTAATAGTTTTGCGGCGTTCTTTCAAAGAATAACCGGCAAACATTGCCGGTTCAATGAGATTTTCATAGAGCTGGTATCAAAAATCTTCAACGAAATTTTGGTCCGGTCTCTGGTTCCCGGGGTGCTCGATGTTCTGCGCAAGCAGCACTGATGGCTGAGATCATACCCGTAAACCTGATCAGGGTAATGCCTGCGCAGGGAAGGATGGCTCCTTTCTTTTCAGCATTTCCCTCTCATTATTTTTTTTAAACCCGCTCCGCAGGCCATGCGGAGTCAAAAAAATGAAAAAAACAAATGAAGAGGCTATTCATTTCCGGCTGCCTGCTAGGGGCGGCGCAGCTCGCTTTTGCGCAAACCGACTCCACCGCTGCAAAAGCAGACAGTTTTTATTTAATGTCGCCGGTTGAGGTACGGTCGCTGCGGCTCAGCAGCAAAGCACCGTTTGCCACATCCAATGTTACCTCCAAAGATCTTGAGCAACAAAACCTGGGGCAAAACATGCCCTACCTGCTGAACCAAACGCCCTCATTGGTGGTTAACTCAGACGATGGTGCAGGTGTGGGTTATTCCTCTTTAAGGATCCGGGGTACGGATATGACGCGCATCAATGTAACCATGAACGGCATACCGGTAAATGATGCGGAATCGCAGGCAGCCATTTTTGTGGACCTGCCCGACCTGGCATCTTCCACCACCACCGTTCAGATCCAGCGTGGCGTGGGTTCTTCCACCAACGGCTCCGGCGCCTTTGGAGGCTCCATTAATATTGCCAATCTTGAACAAAGTAAAACAGCGGGCGTGTCCCTTAGCAATTCCTATGGATCCTTTGATACCTGGAAGCACACACTGCAGGCCGGCACCGGCGTATTGAAAGGAGGCTTTCAGTTTGACGTGCGGCTGTCGAAACTCAGCTCCAACGGGTTTATTGACCGGGCCTTCTCTGATCTGCTGGCAGCGCACGTGATCGGATCCTGGACCTCAAAAAATGAGGCCACCAATATTAAATTCAATTACCTTACCGGGAAAGAGCGGACCGGACAGGCCTGGAACGGACTGGGCGTTGTTTTTACAGACCAGGATGCGATCGATTATCAGAAAGCGCTGGATCAGCAGGGCCGCAATACAAACACACTGGGCAAGATCAGCGAGGGCGTTTATTATAAAGATCAAACAGACAACTACTGGCAGGATTACTACCAGCTGTTCCTCAATCAACGATTACATCCCAACTGGGATCTGAATATCGGAACGTTTTTAACAAGAGGAAAGGGATATTATAACGAATACAAAAAGAATGAAACCTTTGCCGACTACGGACTGCCCGACTTCGTAAAGGCCCCGGGCGATACACTGCGCAAGGTGAATCTTACCCGGCAGTTATGGCTGGACAATTATTATTACGGAACCGTTTTTTCTACCAACTACCATACCGCCCGCACGCAGTTTGTTTTTGGAGGTGCCTATACGCGGTATGACGGAAAACACTACGGCTTTATAAAATGGGCTGCATACGGAGCGCCGCTGGATTATCAATGGTATCGCCTGACCGCATTTAAAAACGACTTCAATGTGTATGCGAAATTACAGCAACAGCTGCTTTCCAACCTGTATGCATTTGCCGACCTCCAGTACCGGAATGTTGATTACACGATCAACGGATTCCGGAAGTCGCCTACCCTGCCCTCCATCGAAAATACCTACCGGTTCTTTAATCCCAAGGCCGGGTTGAGTTATTTTATTCATCATGGCAATGACCGGTCAAGCAAACTGTATGCTTCATACGCAATTGCCAATAAAGAACCGAACCGGGACGATTTTGAAGCCTCGGAAACAGAAAAGCCCCGCCCGGAACAATTGCAGGATCTGGAAGCGGGCTATCAATACAGCACGCCCGTTTTCCAGGCGGGTGTGAACGGGTACTATATGCAGTACAAAGACCAGCTGATCCTTACCGGCAAGATCAATGATGTAGGGGCCTATGCCCGCACGAATGTTCCCGACAGCTACCGGGCCGGCCTTGAATTTACAGCCGGGTTAAAACCGCTGCAATGGCTGCAGCTGAATGCCAATGCTACATTCAGTAAAAATAAGATCAAGGCCATCACACAATATGGTGATGATTATGACAACGGCGGGCAGGTGGCCAAAGCCTATCGCAACACCGATATTTCTTTTTCACCAAACACCATTGCCGGGGCAAGCCTTACGCTGGAGCCATTGTACCGGATCTCCGGCCCGCATCATTTTTTCATTGATCTCCTGGAAAAATATGTCAGCCGGCAATACCTGGATAATGCTTCCGATAAACGGAAAAGCATTAATCCCTATGCCCTTACCGATCTTCGCTTGCGTTACCAGACCAGCTCCCCAACATTTAAGAATATCGGGATCATCCTGATGGTCAATAACCTGCTTGATAAAAAGTATGAAAATAACGGGTACACCTTCAGTTATCTATCCGAAGGAGCGTATATTACCGAAAATTATTACTTCCCGCAGGCCGGTATCAACTGGAATATCGGGTTGAGTTTTGGGTTTTAGTTATCAGTTTTCAGTTATTAGTCTTCTGTTATCAGTCTTTAGTTATCAGTTTTTAGCCCGCTGAAAACTGATAACTGACTGCTGATAACTTCCACTTACTTCGCTTTAAAGAGCTCTTCCTTCGGCACCACTTTTACCTTTGTGTCATCTTTTAAGGTTTGGCTAACGGCGCTGTAAGGCCCTGTTACAACCTCATCTCCGGCCTTCAGTCCGCGGGTGATCTCAATATAATTGATATCCTGTATACCGGTTTTTACAATCCGTTTTTTCACAATACCATCTTTCATCACCAGGTACACCACTTCTTCCATTTCCCCGGCATTGCGTTCTTCTTCCGGATTATTGTTTCCATTGCCTTTCTGTTCCTGCTGTTCCTTCCTTGTATCGCTCAGGCTTTTGTCGCTTCCCTTTACCCGGGCATTCACCGATGAAATCGGAACCGTAACGATGTTTTCTTTCCGTTTGGTTTTAATATCGGCGCTGGCATTCATACCGGGCCGGAAGGGAAACCTTCTTGGGTTTGCAGGATCGATCAGGTCCTGGTACGAATGCTTATCGATCCGGATGCGGACCTCGTAATTGGTAACATCGTTGCTGGTAGCGGCCCCCGATACAGCCGCTGCAGATTTTACACTGCTTGCTATTTTGGTTACAATACCTGCAAACTTGCGTCCGCTATACGCATCCACCTCAATATCGGCACCATCACCGATGCTGACCTTTACAATATCATTTTCGCCTACGTTTACACGTACTTCCATGGTGTTCATATCGGCCACCGTCATCATTTCGGTACCGGCCATTTGCGCCGTACCTACTACCCGTTCTCCTTTTTCAACCTTCAGTGATGAAATGATCCCGCTGATGGGCGAAGCAATCGTAGCCCTTCCCAACACTTTATTAGCAGCCACCAGTCCTGTTTGCGAAGAACGCACCCCGGCCTGCAGGCTGCGGATGTTCTGCAGGCTTGCATTGTAGCTGGCCTTCGCTGAAGCCAGATCGGTTTCGTATTGCTCAAATTCAGCTTTGGAGATCACCCGGTCGTCGTAAAGGTGTTTATTGCGGTTATACGCCTGCTGTGCCCTGTCCAGCGTGGCTTTCTGAACGCCAAGCGCCGCCTGGCTGTTGGCTACATTGGCCTGCGACTGTCCCAATCGGGCCGAAGCTTCATCGCGGTCCAGCGCGTAGTTATCCGCATATACCCTTGCCAGCACCTGCCCTTTTCGCACACTGTCTCCTTCCTGTACCGTCAACTCGGTGATCTCACCACTTACATCCGGGCTGATCTTTACTTCATATTCCGGGTAGATCTGTCCGCTGGCCGTTACCGTTTCTGTAATAGAACGAATCGCCGCTTTTTCTGCAGAAACTTTTACCAGGTTTTTGTCTTTATTGGAAAACAAGGAATACAATACCAGTAACACGATCAAACCGGCTATGATCCATAAAATCCGTTTCCATTTCTTTTTCATGATCAAAATTTAAACAGGAGTCCTGTTAATGATGCAATTTAATACCGCGTCCTTTGTAAAATTCCAGCAGTTTCAGCTTAAACACGTAGTCGTATTGGGCCGAAAGCATATTTATTTTCGCCTTGAATAAGTTGTTCTGATTGGTGATCAGGTCTATCGGTTTCAGCAGTCCCACATCGAACCGTTTCCGGGCAAAATCATAGGCTTTTTGAGCGGAGGCTACGGCGATCCTGGAAGCATTGTATTTTTCAATGGCCGCAACCGCATTGGTATGCGCCTGATAGATATCCTGTTTCAGCGTTTGGGCGTCCTGCTCCTGAAACAGCTGCTGCGACTCCACATTGAGCTTTGCCTTTTTCCAATTGGTACGGGCCTGGTTGCCGTTAAAGATGGGGATATTGAGGCCAATGCCCAGGTTCTGGCTGAAGTTTGCAGAAAGCTGATTAAAATAATTGCCTTTTTTAAAGCTCACCGGATAGGTTTGAGGTGCGATTGAGTTTACCGGGTAATCTTTACCATCCAGCACAACAATCCCGATTGGCACAATTCCAGACTTATAGGCGTTGGGAATCAGTTTCTGGGCATTGGAGTATTTGGCATCCAGTCCGCCGAAGAAACCAAACGAAGGATACATCCCTGCTTTTGCCACCAGTACATTTTTTTCAGCAGCCTTTACATTCAGCTCATTGATCTTTTGCTGGGGCAGGTTCACCAGCGCAGAAGTAAATACCACGGCGGGATCCAGCTCTGCCAGGGGTTCTACCGGGATACTGTCTACCGGGGGCGACTGCACATCAAATACCATTGCCGCATCCAGGTTCAGCAATGCCTGTAACTGCAGCAACCGCAACCGGTAATCTGCCCGCGCGCTGATCAGGGTGGCGCTGTCGTTGGCCAGTTGTGTTTCCATTTCAGCCAGGTTCAATTCCGGAAGTGCACCGGCCTGTACCTGTTTGTTTACATTATCGCGTTGTTCGCGGCTTTGCTGCAGCTGTACCGCGGCCACGTTGATCTGCTCGTGCGACAGCAGGGCGGCCAGGTAAGCGTTGGCTACATTCAGTGCCACGTCGTTCCGGGCCTTATCAAACTTTGCCACGCTGGCTTCATAGGCAAAGCCATTCGCCGCCACCGTGTTCCGCTTCCGGAACCAGTTGAAAAGATCTGCATTTACATTCAGCGAATGATTGGCAAAAAGGATTTCGTTGGTCGTAAACTGGTTGGAAGTAGGATCAATGGAACGCCCGAACTGGTACCCCGCACTGTGCTGCGAATTGGCCGTCGGATACAATGCCGCTTTGCTTTGGTCCAGGGTTAGCCGGTCCATACGGGCCTGCACATCGGCCTGTTTTACCGATATATTATTTTCCACCGCATATTCCACGCACTGTTCCAGGTTCCATTTTTCCTGGGCACTTGCGGTGATGGTTATTCCCAAAGCGGTTAATACCAGAAATGTATTCTTCATTTCACAAAAATAGACGAAAAACGCAGAAAGTTTAATGTCTTGCACCCGTCGGTAGTGCAGCCTGCAAAAGTCCGTTCCCGGGAAAGCCGTTTCCATACGGTACCGCTACTGTTTGTGCCGGGCCGCCGTCATGGCCGGGGCAAACAGCAGCGGTCATTGCCGGCATTACAAAAAAAAATAATGCACATCAGCGCCGGAGCCTTACTTTTGCACCGGTTCTGGTTTCCCGTATAGCGGGAATGAAAAGGGAAGTCCGGTGTAAGTCCGGCGCTATCCCCGTAGCTGTAAGGGGTTCTTGATTATCGGATGCGATAATAAGACCGCTTTAAAAGATACCACTGCGGCGTTTTGCGCTGCGGGAAGGTTTTAAAGTAATCCCCAAGCCAGAAGACCTGCCAGATCTGTATCCGCTACAGCGGGAAAAACAATATTCAGCTTTCGGGAGAAAAGTATAATATCAGCAGTGTTGTAGGTACTGATGGCCTATTGAGCCGAACCATCCCTGCTTTTTTATTTCCACCGGAAGCAGTCATTTAAGATCATTTAGAAATGAAAAAAGCGATTTTAATGATGACTGCTGTATTTTGCAGCGGTCTGTTGCTGGCCCAGGATCAGCAAACGGCAAACCTGGATGAAGTATCCGTTACCGCTTCGAAAACGCCACTGAAACAAAACCAGACAGGCAAGGTGGTAACGATTATTGATCAGGCAACGCTACAGCGAAATTTAGACAAATCGCTAACCGAAATCCTCAACACCCAAGCCGCGATCTTTACTGCCGGAGCAAATAATACACTTGGAAGCAACCAGGAACTTTATTTCAGGGGAAGCGCTACGGGCAATACCCTGATCCTGATAGACGGCATCCCGATCAATGATCCTTCACAAAACAGCAGCGCTCCGATTGACATTAACAACATTAATATCGGGCAAATTGAGCAGATCGAAATCCTTAAAGGATCGCAGAGTACCCTTTGGGGAAGCAATGCGATGGCGGGTGTAATCAATATTATTACTAAAAAAGGAGGCACTGAAAAAATAATGCCCAATGCGCACTTAAGCTACGGCTCCTATCAGACTTTCAGGGGTAATGTCGGTATCAGGGGAACCGTTGATCACTTCGACTACAATATCGCCTACAATCAGATTAACAGTAAAGGATTTTCTGCGGCTTATGACAGTACAAAGAGCGGCAATTTCGACAGGGATGGGTTTAACCAGAATAATATCCAGGCTAATCTTGGTTATAAAATATCCGACCGGCTTTCCGCAGCCTATATGGGAATGTACAGTAAATACAAAGCCGATGGCGATGCAGGTGCTTTTACAGACGACAGGGATTATCGCATTAACAGCAAAAATCTGATCAACACTTTAAAACTGCAGTATAAGCATACCCAAACGTCAGTCACACTTTCTCAAAGCATTATCAGCAGCGAAAGAGCATATACCGATGACAGCGCCCATGTTGGAGGATTTGCAAAATGGTCGCACGGTTTGTACAACGGGCGCTCCTATATCACCGACCTTTTCGGAAACTACTATTTCAGCGGGCATGTGTCGCTTCTTGCAGGACTTCAATATTCTGCAATCAATACTGATCAGCAATATAAAAGCATTTCCTCTTTCGGCCCTTATGAAGCCCTGCCCCTAGGAAAAGATTCCGCAAAATTCAATAATTTTGCGGGCTATATTTCGTTGCTGCTGCTGGATCTGAAAGGTTTTAATAACGAGATGGGGGTGCGGATCAACAATAATAGCAAGTACGGTTCAAATGCCACATTTTCCTTTAACCCTTCCTATAACGTCAGCACCAATACCAAGGTCTTTGTCAACATATCGAGTGGTTTCCGCGAGCCTTCTTTATATCAGCTATACGGAGAATACCGGAATAAAACAACCGAACTGAAACCGGAAAAAAGCATCAATTATGAAGCGGGGGTACAAACAAATTTTGACGAAGGGAAAAGCTGGTTCCGTATGGTAGGCTTTAAAAGAGACATTAAAGATCTTATTATTTATTATACCGATGCCGCCACTTTTGAAAGTTACTACATGAACCAGAATGAACAACACGACTATGGTTTTGAAATGGAAAGCTCCATTGCGATAGGCCGGATCGGAAGCTTTTCAAACAACCTGAGTTATGTGGACGGGCAGGGTAAAAATAATACCGGCACCATCAACAACCTTTATCGCCGGCCGAATTTTATATTCAACAGCAGCCTGGTACTTACACCCATAACAAACCTTACAGTCAATCCCGCCTTTCGTTTTGTAGGCAACCGTCTTAAAGGAGAGTTCGACGCCGGGGCACCCGTGCTTCCACATTACTACACGCTCGATTTTTATGCATCCTATGCCTTTACACCGAAAATTAAAATCTATACCGATTTCAGAAATCTGACGGACCAGGTTTACTTTGACACTCCGGGATATAATGCAAAGCGCTTCAATTTTATGGGCGGGCTTTTGCTTAACCTATAGTGCCGGTGCAAAAAAAAATACCAATTCTGCTCAACTGGAGCGGTGGCAAGGACGCTGCCTACAGCCTGCACCGGCTGCAGCAGGAAGGGTTATACGAAGTACGTTACCTGCTAACCGTCTTTAATACGGAAAGGAGATCTTCCATGCATGAGATCCCCGAATCCCTTATTTCGGCGCAGGCTGTAAGTACAGGCATTCCGCTATTAAAAATATACGTTTCCAACGATAGCGGGGAAACCTATGAAGCCGGAATGCTACGGGTACTGAAGCGGGTAAAACAGGAAGGGATCCATCGTGCAGCATTTGGCGACCTGTTCCTGGAAGATCTGCGCCGGTACCGGGAGCGCCAGTTGCAGCAGGTTGACATGAAGGCCGTTTTTCCCTTGTGGCAGATCAATTCCGCAGACTACCTGCAATCGTTTTTTCAATCCGGTTTTAAAGCCATTATCTGTTGTGTGAACGGATCGATGCTGGATACGGCGTATTGCGGCAAACAGTTATCTCCCGCCCTCATCACCTCCTTTCCGGAGCCGGCCGATCCCTGCGGGGAGAACGGCGAATATCATAGCTTTTGCTATGCAGGCCCGGTTTTCCGCAAGCCGGTCTCCTACCACACGGAAGGCTGGTTTAACCGTTTTTTTCCATCACCGTTGAATGAACAGGAGCAGGTCTGTTTCCGCCATCTTAAATTCGGCGGTCTTTAATTCAACCATCATTGATCCGGCGGGCGCCGATACGCCAATCCTGCTCAATAAAAAAGGCGACCCGTTTACCGGATCACCTATCAATTTTTTTTTGCAAACCTGCTCCAATAAAGGAGAAAACTGGTAGCCTCGACAGGAATACGATTTATGCGTAAAAACACCTTTTGAGCCCAAATCTGAACCCAATTTAGGATTTATTTTTGCTCCTCCATGACCTTCTTAATATCATCCAAGCGATCCAGTGTAAGCCTGACCATCAGTTCTCCGAGCTCGCCATTGTAAAGCATCTTGAGGTACTCTGCAACAAATGCCTGTGCGTTGTTTTGCGTTGTCCCGGGATGAAGCTGCAGAACTTTCGGCGGTGGATTGTCTTCAAAAAAATGGGCTAAAAGATCTGTTTTTGCTTTCTGTCCGGGAGTAAGTTCCATGGACGCAAATGTATGGAAATCAAAGTCAATAAATTATATTTTGAAATACTAAATATTTTAGCATTTCGCCATTAAAAAACCGGCCAAGAATAGCCGGTCCTCCACCAAACATTTAAAAGGAGACAGTAATACCATCAAAATGAGCATCATCCATCGATCTTCCTAGCTGAAAATCGGCACCAGCCATCCATATAAGGCCCGTCGATGCAGGCCTTGTACCCAAAATCATGACAAACGACCTCAACCATATGCTTTATTTCTTTTCGGATAAAAAAATCCACTTCAGGACCGATCAGATTCTTACCGTCCGCCATTGCCTGATAGATCCGTCCAAAGGTAACTCCGTTTTTAAATCCAACTGGTTGAACCTGCGTAAGTATTTCCGGCTCGTTGCTCATTTAATAAAAGTAAAGCATCCGCATGCGAGATTTTTACGGAAGTCCGTATAATAGGAAAACCCGGCCAAGAAAAGCCGGGAATTAATATTTAATCATTGAAAAGTAACTTACTCCGGCACCTCATCAAAAGTCAAGTAATAATCTTTACCCGGTTTGAAGTAATCATAGGCTGCGGTTTCAGGGCTTATGTTCATGATCACCTGGCCGGATGGTGTGTATTTGGAAAAACTTTTATTTTCCTCACTGCCATCAGTCACAGCCCCCAATGTAACAACCCGGTTTTCGTTTGTTTCGTTTGGTTCCTGAATTCCCCAAACATTAAATTTTGCTTTTACGCTCATATTATTAAAGTTTAATTGTTACGGAATCATATTTTCGTATTTCACGATGATTTCTGCGTGCCGTTTGGCCAAAAGGTCGCGGTGTCCGAAATACCGGTCCATATCATCTTTGTTGCTTATAAAGGCAAGCTCAGCCAGGCAGATAATGCCATCTTCGCGCATCAGGCCTAACCGGCCTCGGTGACTTTGAGCCTCGTCAATCACACCTCTGTTCCGGATTCCTAAGACGGCAGCTGTGGTATCGGTTATTTCCTTTGCAAATGCCTTGTCAAACCGGTCCGACTCCTCCTCGATCAACCCGGTGGTGCCGGTCGCTGCCGGGGATTCCGCTGCATCAAAGTGATATTCGATCACCACGGATCCGTTACCTGTCCTTATGCGGTTTAAATACATAGCCAGGGTTTCCTCATCACTGTCTTTTATATAGCGTGCTTTTAGAGCATCCAGCTCTTTACATACCCGGTCCCGGAAATCAATTGTCAGGTCACCCTCTTTATAACCATTTCCAATGGCTCCTGGATCCTGTTTTACTTTTTTGGACTTGCTGTTATGTCCTGCTGAAATAAAAATCATGACTTAGAATTTAATGTAAATGCCGCCTTCATACCCGGTTTTACCGGTGGTTAGATCTTTGACATATTTTGCCCCAATACCAATATTCTTAATGTATATGCCGCCGCCGGCTGCCGCCTGGTTAAATGTATTGTAGCTACCGGTAAGGAATGGCGTAAACGTTCGCTTTCGTTCCTTGGTCACAACCTTTTGAACGGGCGTGAAAGCATAATCCAGGCGCTGCAGCTTATTGTACTGAACCTTTGAGGCTACCGTCAGTTTACCGTTGTTGTCATCAAATAGCGTGTTGCTATATTCATTCTGCGTAATGTATTCCTGGATTATTTTACCTGTGTCCACTTTCTGGACCACATCGTAAGGCTGGTAGACAATACTATCCCTACCGGGCACTGGGTACGGTTTGCCCTTCATCCAGACGGTGTCGGGCTTGGTGGGCAGCTTAGGGTTGACCGGGATGGTGGATTTAACCGGATCTGATCCAGGGATTGAATCTGTGATCGTTTTACCCGTTACATATTCGGTTTTTGTTATTGTTACAGTGTTGGCCCGGCCAATAAAAAAACAAATGGCCCCTGCCAGAATAATCGCCGCGAACCAATACCAATTTTTAATTAAGAATTTACTTATCATCGTTTAAATATTTTTCGTAAATGCGATATGATTTGCTCTGCAGCAGACCCCGCTGCATTTTCCATTCTGCGTAGGTCATTTTATCACGCACCTGGGTTCCGGAATACTTAGGCGCTTCAAATATTACTGTAACCGGTGCCTTGGGCTTCAGTTCTGCAGGCTTACTGGCTGCCACCGACTGCCGGCGCGGTTCCACCGGGACGTATACCTTTCGTTCTTTGACTATGATTTGCTTTTCCGGCTTCACAGCCTCCATGGCCGCGGCCACCTGGTTATTTTGTTCAGCTTTTTTCAGCAGATCCTTTGCCTCATCCAGTGTCAATGAATCCGATTTTCCGGGTATTACCTGCGTAAATCCATCCCGAGGAGGGAAGGACGTACCGATCAACATTGCCAGGGTATAAAGACAGGCCACCATGGCGGACATAACCAGTATTTTAATTGCTTTTTTCATACTCCTATTTTTGAGTGATTGAATCAATCTTTTGTGCGGTTGCCTCAATTGTCGGCTGCAACTCCCGAAGCTTTGGAAGGATGTAGTATTTATATTCGTCACGCTCCCTCTTGAACTCATCCCGCTCTTTGGAGATACGCTCGATCTCCCGATCCTTGTCTTTATCCCGGGCATTCATTGTCATCCAGGTGCCATATATGCATATTGCGGCGATTAATAAACCGAATGCACGTGGATTCCGGTCTGCCCACGTTGCCGTTTTTCTGGCCTCTTCCGCTACTCCTTTTACCTGATCCGCTTGCATTCATAATATATTTATGGTAAAAACTACCAGGATGTTGTATCCCAGGCAACCCGCTTCCATGTGTTTGTGGCAATAACTTCGTAATAATAATTCGCGTCAAAACTGAATTGGCCAACAGTGCCGGCAGCTGTAGAACTAGTTGGGGGCGAAACGTATATCCGTCCGCTCAACGCCTCCCATGTTCCGCCGTTCCCACCCACCGAGGCTGTCTTGCATCTATAGGCTATTATCGGACTTCCGGCCAATGTATTTATCATTACATCACCCTGGCCAAAGTGCCACTCATTAGGGGCGTCCATCGATAAACCAAGAAGCCGATGCCTCACATCGGGAGCTCTTAAAACACGACAAAGGAATCCCTCATCTGCAGCAAACCACGCCCGGCCACCGTGATTGTTATCACGGCCCAATAAACCATTGATTGTTGCGGATCCGTTGAATCCGTTAGTTCCGGCGGTAAGAATGTACGCAGATGTTTGATCCGATCCCAGGTAGCGAAACTCCAAACTCTTGTTCCCTTTAGAAATACCATTTGCCAGCGATGCCGATTGTAGATCAAAGAATAGTCCTATGTTTTTTTTGAGATAAACATCCAATACACCTATAGCATCATTACCAGTTATTCCTTTATCTGATGCGTACAAATTGTAGATATTGCTACTAGCCGAAAATCCACCGATAATTAAAGTGCGTTCCGTTCTCGTTGGGGGCTGATCATATTCAGAATAACAACCTATTGCAATGCCTTGCTGGTTTGGGCCCTTGAATACCAGGCCGCCAGTCGGATAAAAGGTGCTTGTGCCGTCCCAATCGGTCCAAAATACTGGCGAAAATGGATCCATAAGATACCAAAAGGATTGCCAACCTGGGGTGCTTACTGGTTCTATGGCAGAATTTTGCTGTATACAGGCATAGTATTTATCATCATATTTTACAATCGCTTTGTTGAAATTATGTGTGTGCCCATTGGACGCGGTGTGTACAGCCAAAAATGTGTTTCCAAGAAACGATTCATCTTTAATACCGCATTGTGCATTGCTTTCAAAGGTTCCGCCCTGAATGATACAAGCGTTAGAGTCGCCTCCTTGAAAATACATTCCATTCTTGCCATTGCCAACTGCATCGCATTCAATAAATTTTGTAATGTTCGCATTAGTGCTCCCCCCAACATCTGCCACGATACTCCATCCATTGCCGTCAAAAGACTCAGCAAGTATTTTTTCGAATACACTACCAGCAGACTTAACCTCTACACCGTTTCTTGTCCCGGTATTCGCTGTACTTGAGATTCCACCAAAATTTCCACGCACAGAAAAGTCATGAAAATAGCATGGTGATGTTGGAAAATTCAAAATAAGGCCAGATGTTGTTGGGAAGATTAAAGATGTCGAAGTTTTCCCATCTCCATACAATTCAACTGGTCGGGATATCTGCAATGGCCCCGAAAAGAAATAGTGAAATCCCAATCGAGGATTAGCCTTTCCTTTGCGCGCCGGGATGTACACCCTACATCTTTGCCTATCTGTACCAAAACAATTTAAGGCCTTAGTTACTATCGGCAGGTTATCCGTGCCATTAGCAACGCCAAACTCAGCCTCCGCCTTTGCGCCAAACCACGCAGCAGACACTTCATCATTTTGTACATTTGTTACACCGATCGTCGTCGCAAAAATCTGTTTTTTAGTATCTGCATCAATGTACACGTTATCAACAATGCCGGCCCCGATAAGCCTTGAATTGTTGATGAAAATTAGTTTTTTGCCATTCCCGTTTACAGTTCCTGATACCGTGTAATCCCCCTTATCAAATACGATCTCTTTAACATCTGCCTTAGCCAAGGCCGTGTTCAATTGCGTAGTTTTGTCACCAGACCCGGAAATTCCGTTAGCGCTTGCCATTCTACTGTCACCCAGGTTCGCGGCAGGAATCTTGTAATTTTTCAAATCCCCATCCTTCACAGCCGGAATAAAAGTGCCTGAATCAATTACCTCCAGTGGATCACCCCCGCTTAATTTTTTGTCTGCCATTATTTTGTTTTTTATTCGGTTAGCAAAAATCCTGATCCGTCTTCCTTAAGCAATCGCCACCCATCCTCAGTCAAGAGGTAGCTCTTGCCGCTTGGCGATGTTTTAGTTAAGGCTCCAGTTCCGGTAAATGAAGCGCTAAATGTGTGAAATCCCTCCGCCGGACTTGTAATTGATATCGTGTTTTGAAGGACATATCCACTATACAACACGGAAGGATTGACAATGTCTGTAGCGATCCACTGTAGCTCCGAGCCTTCAATTATGTTATCAATAAATTCATCAGCGCTTACAACATCACTGTCTATCACAAAAAGCCCATCAACAGATGCTGAATACCCAAGCATTCCGGCGTAATAGCTGCGCCATCTGCTGTCAGGAGGCTTAGTTGCCTCTTTCATGTCTGCTGTTATCGTTATCGCCATGGAAGTTGCACAAGCAATTGGCTTCTGAACTCCCTCAATAACGGCATACATCATGAAATTCTTTCCTAATAATTCAGCCATCAACTATACGTTTTGTAGTTTTCTAACATATCATTTTCATCTGTAGGAACCTGAAAGTCTTCGCTGGCAATTTTATAAGGCTTATCCTCTGTATTCATTTCAAAGGCCGTCATTCTCACCTCACTTTGTTTTATGTCATAATCATACCTGCCAATAAAGTATTTGTTGGGAAGAATATTATTACCTGCATATTTGAATGCTATTTGATCACTCATCCGCAATGTGTTTGATCTCACAGAAGCGTCAATCTTTGCTCTCTGGCCTCTTCTCAATGCCATTCTGGATCTAGCGATCCAGTTTTGTAGAGTATCATTAATACCTTCCCTTGAAAAGCCAGATGAAACGTCTCCCGCAGTGTTCAATATAGACCCTGCGACATAAGGACTAGGAAAATTTCCGAAAAACTTCTCTTCAGGTTCTTCAATCTTTGAAGCTGTAGTTTTTTGCGAAATGTAAATTTGTTCTCCTATTGATTCCGTTCCAGGCGTATCGGCTGTAATTGTCAATACTACATCTACGATATCTATAAATAAGTCCTTATCTTCAATAGCTACCGGCTTTCCTCTCCACCATTTAAAACCAAATATCGAAAACCAAAGACGATATCCGGCATCAAATGGCCATACGAATTCGGATTCATACATTTGGATTTCCGGCGTGCTATCAACCGCAATAGTGATCCTGTCGGCATTTAAACTTGGTGCGCCATTAACCGGCCACAATGAAGGCGTTTGGGTTATATTTACCCCTCGATCTCCCTGTATATTTGTTCCGGCTATGTCCTTTTGATCTGATACATACCACGTTTTGTATTTATCATTGTCTGGAGGAATGATAAACATATGGATAAACAAATATGGCACTCTATTATCCTCTAACGTCTCCACTCCGTACTTGTATTTCCAGTCAAGATATCTATACCTCATCTTCACCTTTATACGATCGCCTTTATTGAGTGCAAATTGATTGTGAAACCCTTGGATCAATGGTTCTGTATTTGGATTGACCCAATACTCGTAATCTGAAAGCTCTCTTAAAAACCTAACTGAATATGGAGATACTGGCCTCCCAGTGCCAACTTTAATTACATTGTATCGATTTAGTGTTTTGCTTACGGTACTATTGACATACAAAGAACCGTATATCCAATTATTGAAAAGTCCAGTAGTTTGATCAAAGTCGATAAACCTACCGTTAGGGAATAGTCCTATTTGGCTTCCATAGTTATACTTAAGGCTTAATTCCTTTACACCTCGCGTTTTTGTGACAACCTCGCTATTCCCAATCAGGAAATCGGTACTATCCCCGATTTCTTTTATTTTAATATTCTTTGGGGGTCTTGAATTATTGTATTGATCAATAAATTTCAGCTTTCCATCTTCCCATATGCAATAGAGATCAAAGGAGTTGCAAATCTTATCAATGACATCATAGCACTTTGGAGGCCTTCCATTTTCATCATTAAAACCTTCTATATTTACTTTTATTTGCTCAAACAGGTCCCCTGTTCCAGGATATGACAGTTCTTTCAATTCGCTTTCCACGGTATATTCTGCGCCCTCTGGAGTAGATAATATAAGACATCGATTAATCAAATCTGAAAATAAATAAGACCCGAACAACATAATTCCGTTATCATACACCAAGTCTTTCCCCTTCATTAATGATAAAGGAGATACAACTTTCAGTGAAATTTCATATATAACTTCATCAAATGATCTTTCGGACTCATCAGGTATCAGCCACCCAGAATATTTAAACCCCGACATATCAACTATTTCTATCCAGCACTGCTGATCTTCTATTGATGTAACATCATCATAAAAACCTTCATTAAATTTTGGTGTCAGAATATTTAACACCGCCTTAAAATCAATAACAAAAGCCTTCCCATCATCATCTCCGTTGTAACTTATTGAAACAGGTGTATCAGATCCGGTTAAGTCGGTAACAGCGCCTTCCCATCCATAAAAAAACAAAGAAACATTAAAGCTCTTCGACTTAACATCTTTGAAATTCATTCTATATTTAACACCTAGAGATAAGAATGTCTTATTGGTCACAAGGTCTAATACCGGGCTATATTCACTTGCGGTAAATCCTCCAGTGGCTAACGCCTTTACCCTGTAATAATATGTAGATTCACTATCGAGTCCAGTATCCGAAAACTCACCAGCAGCTCCTGTGTAAATAATCTCCGGAACATTAAATGCGTAATCAACACTACGCTCTAGCTGATAATTAACTCCACTGGCAACCGAATGTATTGTAACATCAATGCTATGATCTGTAGAATTATCCGAGCTCAGCAATGGGGTACCAAGCTGATTCGGAGTGGTCGCGCTCGACGTCCCCCAATCGCTTGTAAAATATATGTCATCATGCCCCAATGCACGGGCCCTATAATAATAAGTCGTATTAGGAGTCAGCCCGTAGTCATTCCAATGTAGCGGCAAATCAGACTCTAGAATATACACAACACCGCTACTAAAATCAGATGTCGTACTCCTCCATAAATCACCTCGGAGCCCATTTGTAACATTATTCACTGTAATCTCTATGCGCCCACCAGAAACCGCATCTAACACCACTGACGGCGAGCTCAATTGAGTGCCTGGAGATAATGTTTTGCTTATAGTGTCGGACCATTCTGAATCGGTTGTACTTGATCCATTCCCTTTAAATTTTGCTCTATAGTAATATGTATTTCCGTTCGTCAATCCCAAATCATCATATGTCGAATTTGGGCCATTGTAAACCTCTGTAGCGCTAGTAAAATCAGAAGTATTGCTTCGCTGGATAATTGTTCCATCCGGGATAGGGGGTATCTGTCCAGGATATGGCGGCATATCGCATAATATGTTTATACTGGTGTTTGATGTTACCAATAGAACAACTTCTGGTGGTTTTAGTTGTGCCATTTATCTATTATTGTACCTTTCTGCCCGCTTTTGACTTAATAAAATATCCTGACCAGAAATCCGGCTTTCCAATACTACCACTTGACCTCTAGTGTCGCCTAACATGCTTTTGAGCTTATCTAGTGGGGCGAATACTTCTGGATTTGACGATGCCCCCGGATATTCGCCTGCTAAGACATCGGTAGGACCATAAAGCAACCCACCGTCCGCCATTGCTCTTCTATTTTTACCTATATTGACAGTTTTAAGTATACCGCCGCCAATAACTAGCAATCCGCCCACAGCGATATTTTTAAGCCCTTTCCTAACCAGGGCGGCCCCACCAAATTCTGAAAGCAATGTCCCTGTAGTCACCAATAGAGCACCCACCTTTATCAACTCCTTACCATAGTCAACCACGAACTGACCTATGAGGTGCAGAATTTCGTTAAGTACATCAACGAACTTAAATTTCCCTCCTGACAGAGCCTCGCCGATTTCGTTACCTATTGATTCCCCTATACCCACTCCTAAACTGACAAAGGAGTCCCTAAGTTTATCGGCAGATTCCTTTGTTTTTTTTGCAGCCTCCGCAACCTGCTTATTAATCCCGTCAAAATATTGTTTTACTTGTTCCGGGGCCTTTGCGTCCTTTAATGCCTTCGTTGGATCTAACTGTAATAGCTTTTCCAACTTCCTAATCTTATCTTCCTCTAGAGGTTCCCGCCACTGATCAAGCATTTCTCCCATGGTTTGAGAGGTGCGCTTCCATAGATCAGGGTCTAGCCGCCGCGCCTCTGCGTTAAACACGCTCAATTTTTCGTTTGCCTTGACCAGGTCGGAAATGATTTGCTGTACAAATGGTGAATTAGGGCTTTGTTTTAAATCCCCCGTCAATTTATCAAAAGCATCAGTCAGTATTTTTACACGTTCTTCCGCCGCCTTGTGAGGGGCTATTAATTCCTTTTCAAGCCTATTTTCTAGACCGGCAATTGCATTTTTGTAATCCTCAATTGCTTTACTTACCTCATTTACTTTAGCCTTAGTTTTATCGACATGTTTTCCGGTATCTTCAAACTGCGAGGAAATATTACCCATAGCTGGGGTTACCTCACCAATCTTCTTTTGATAGTCAGATATACCATTTGAAAGGAAATCATACTGTTTTTGCAATAAACCCAGCTCAAACCTAGCCTGCCCAGCAGCTAATGCGGCATCATCAAATGGTTGGTTCCAGGATCCTCCTGTTGCAGCCTTACTTGCTGCGTTGAATTGATCAGTTATATATTTTTCAACAGTAACGCCAAGCTTTTTAGCTGTTGGGGCGACGGCAGCCTCTAATTTCTTATACTCTTTGGCTTTTGCCTCCAATGGGTCCGCAAGAGCTGCCGCCTTTGTAGCCAGATCTGTTATTCTAGATTCATATGCCCTAGCTCTAGCTGCCGCTATTATAGCGGGTACTAGTACATTTTTGATCACATTGGCTACATTACCGGTCTTTACATATTCGTCATGAAGTTGCTGAGCGTAGGACGGATACTGCTTTATTAGCTCGTCGTATGCTCCTTTTTTAGCTCTTGCATTCGCTGTATTGGACATTAATACCCCATTCAGGGAGTAAAGCTTTCCGATAACATTTCCAGCCTGTTTTGTGGCATCTTCTTGAGCTTTATTAAGCTCCTTTTGTTCTGCTTTTGTATTAATTAATGCTTTACCAGCGTCGCCTAGTGAACTTATCCAATCTGTTAGTTTAGGACCATATGCTGTCAAAAGGCCGACACCTGCAAGAAATAGTGTATTAAGACTAAAAAGCGAGCTAGCAACCTGTGAAAATGCCGACTTGGTTGGTTTTCCTTCCGCCCTCAGTTCTTTATTCTTCTTAATCACCTCATCAATACTTTCCTTGAGTGGTTGCAGGTTGTTTGAGATAGCCTGAAAGAAAATCCTAGAAGATATGGCGGCGTTCGGCAATTCACCCAAAATCCTGGACATACTGACCGACAGCCCATTATATCCAGATGCATAATTACCGACATTCCGGAAGTTGCGACCAACGGCTGCATCGATCTCTTTAAGTCGTTCCGTTAGTGCCTTAGCGCGATCGGCGGCGTTCTTAAATTGTTCGGAATTGGTACCATAAATAGCTCCAAGGTTCTGAGCGTGCCTAGTGGCTCTATTTGTTAAGTCAGACAACCTCCCATAGGCATCAGTACTGTTGCGCACTGTTTTGGTGGTTTCGTTCAGTATTGCCTTGTAGGCTGCATATGCGTTCCGCAGGCCCACAGTAGACTGAGCGTTTTTACCATTCTCGATAGCAGATGAAATCGCTGCATTTTCCAGGTTCTTAACAGTTCGGCGAAGTTCATCAAGAACACTCTTGGTGTTCTTCGCCTGCTTGCCCATTTCACCCAAGCCGCCGCCTCCACCAGTGCCGCCAACATTGAAGCCCTTAAAGGATGAGAATTGCTTTTTGAGCTCTTCTAATCCTTTAGTGATTTCAGTCCCATCCCACTGACCCAATACCTTTAAACCGGTAACTTCAGCCATTATGCCTTTGGTGTATTCATTTTGTTAAAAAACCTGGCGTATGTCGCCTCGATTTCCTTGACTTGTTCTCTGCTTGGCGGTTTAGTCGCCTTTTTTCTGCTATTTCGATCCCAACCGAACGTCAATAGCCTGTCTAACTCTCCTTTATTCTTCGTTCCGTTGATTAGCATTGCCGTAACCACAGATGTATACCTGGCTACCTCCCATTGTGTTTTGTGTTCGTCATTCTTAGCCTTATTGAAGTAATGTGCCCGGCGGGTGTAGTCGGCAAAAGTCATTCTATGCCAAAAAATATCCGGATCGATACACATATCCCCAATGGCGAAGTTTTCAACCTCGCTCCATGTTATTTTCTTGCTGCGGCCTTTTTTTTTGGCACCTTAGGTTCTCCTTTTCCCAAATCTTGTGGAAAAAGAGCCTTCATACACTCAGTGATGATCTCACCATAGGTTTTGAATGCAGATACGGGATCTGATCCGGCCCCCATCAATATGAATTCGACTTGATCAAGCGGCAATTTCTCGAACCGCCCTTCCTCCGCATCAGCGGCTTGAATTCCTGCCTGAACGATGTATACCAGTTCGTTGATAAATGGAGATACATCTGGCGTCTGACTCTCTGTTGCTTCCGAAATGGTATCAAATGCCTTGAATGCGGCATCCATGGCATTCTTAAAGTCAACGCCCTTATTATCAGCAAGTTTCTTGGTAAAGTAATTACTGAATGACAGTTTATACTTCCCCGTTTTTGTATTTAATGTATAATTCATAGATTATGGTACATATGTATAAGGATCTTTGTCAAGTTCGCCCACAACGGATATCTGAGCGCTGAATGTTGCGTCCCCCTCTGCAGGTAAAGTGTCATCGCTCTGAGTCACCTCGCCAGTCCAGGAATAAACAGGTAGCCCGTTGCTTGCCGCAGATGCATCCTCAGGCGCCAACTTCCAGTTGTAGTTCTTATTTGCTTTGAATATGGCCCAGAAATCAAACATATCCACGCTGGTGGTATCGCCTGAGTCTTTAGCTCTCATTAATAATCCCTCTACAGATACAGTCTCTGTAGGATCTGATGCCGATGTCTTTGGCCCGCATTTAGTTTGCGTAACATTGGTATTCTTTTGAGATGATGTTGAGGCCGAAGTCTGACACATCACAATCTTGAACGGGTCGTTTGTTATGGCGGGGTCGGAAACCATAAGTACTATTGCCTTCCCCGCGAATGTTTTTGTTAAATCTCCCATTTGTAGTGTTTTTATATGTTATCTGTTATTGTCGTTTCAAATGATTAACTCCATGTTCGATCAAAAAGTGTCTTTCAAGCACCTTCATCGTTGTATTTCCGCCAGTAACTATCGGAATGTCTGATACAAGCCTACCAGGCGAAATATCGAAGTTTTGAACACCTTCAATTTTAAATCTTGGATTAGGCATCAACCGCTGCAGTATTTGCGCGCCTATATCCTCATGTTCATTGCCAATCAAAGACTCCCCTTTACAGAAAATATCAACCTGCATAGTGGTTTGCGTAAGTGTCACTTGCTTGTTTGGACGATCCAACGAACTGTTTCCGCCTATTAGGATGTATTTCTTAGGGTCAGCCCCGGAGGGAACAAATGAAGCATACACTTTTACAGTGTCACCATTACTCAGAATACCTGTAAGTAGTGACCTGTACGCTACTTTGAGTTGATAATATTGATCATCGATTAGCGCCATTATCGTAATTTGTTAGCCATTTTTTTATCAATGTCCTGTGTATGTCGTTTAAAACATGGATACAAAGCCGGGTGCGCCGGGGTTCTTCCTTGTCCGTTAATAAAATACTGCCTTGCCCAATCCCTTACCCACTGTGGTGTACTTGGCAGGTAAATAGCCGCATAATTACCAGTTCCGAACTCATGCCAGGCCGCCTCAGGGCCATTCCCCATTTTTACCCGAAATCCATCAGGAAAGAACTCTGCAACAACTGTAGACGATAGTTCTGGAGCGTCCGAAATGAGTGTTTTTGTGTCAGCGGCAATGTTCTTGGCGGCCTCCTCCATTGTGCTTTTTGATACATTTTGAATCTTGGTGTTCAGCTTGTCAAACACGCTGCCGTTGGTTAATGTAGCCGAAAACTTAAGCACTGACGTATTTTAATAATTGTTTAAAAAATCGCTTATCGCCAAAATCATTAATAGAACAATCGCCTACCGGATGAAGGATCTTATCATCCCATTTTACCCGATCGGATATATTTATCGCCCTGTTCTTATGAAACCGGAAGAAAAGATTATAATAAACATCCTTTGCATCCATTCCGGTAGTATACTGCTGTGTTGTGTTCTGAGCTTTAACCAACCCTACTGTATCAAACCTATTCTGCCAAACCGTTTGAACATTACCATCAGGAAGTTCCACCTGAACAGGGTGTTCTACGCTGAACTTCTGCGATAGATCTGATATTTTAATTACTTGCGCCAACTGCTTTAATTACTTTCAACTTCAACAACATGTTTATAGCCGTCCTGCAACTCAGGTAGACCTTTTGACCGGCATACATTTTACCACCAGTAATGGGATGAGTGTAATCCCGAAGCACTTCATACATCAGAAAAATGATCCATGATTAATAAACGCCTTGCAATACTGTTTTGCCGCTTCGCCTACCTTGTCCTGCTGCGATTCGCCCCGGTTCTCTGATAAATCAGCTACGTACATCCTAACAGCCTGCTTCATCCATTCCTCCGGATCAGCCCCAGAAGTGTATGTTATATCAATACTATCATCATCGGTAAATATTGCATTTCCGGTAAGCGTATACTTGCTGTCGGAAGGCAACGCCGCATTATTAGCAAAAGGAATAACGTAATTATTGCTCCATCCGTTTATCACCCTTTGGGAAGCCTTGAAAACAACATTTGACGGCAAAAATGCCTGGTTAGTGAACCGCTGTAGCGCCTCTGTAGCCGCTTTGATCCACGAGGTAAACTGCGCATCAGAGTCATCGTAATCCACATTGCAGTGCTGCTTTGCATCAGCAACGGTAATTACCAGTGCATTTTGATCAATGGGTGATATTTTGGCGTACCAGGACATTATTTAGCGAATCCTTTCTTTTTAAGTGTTTCGGCATGGATTGGATGCACTTCATATGATTTATCCTTTTCCAGTGGCCCCTTGCCGGTTCCAGTGATCTTTGTTTTAGCATGGAGGTCTACCTTACCGTCCTTATCTTTGGATGTGGTAATGCCTGCTGCTTTCTGGGTTTCTAATTCACTTGCCATTGTTTGTGTTTTAAAGGTTATAGAAAGCCCGGATATTTCACCGGGCTGTTATTAATTAAGCTGCGGGTTTCGCAATAGCCGCTTCGATAGTAGCGAAGTCGCCATACAGAACCGCACCGGCATCCAGGCTATTCGCGTATGAGTGCAAACGCGCCTCAAATACAACCGAAATCCGGTTGTGGCTGAAGTCGTCCGCATTAAGACCCCACCTGCTGTGAATGCCCTTGTAAATACGGATCTTCCACTTCCGCTCATCCATCAACAGGAACTTACCGGCTGCGATCTCGGTAGTTTCCACCACATCGATCTTCTGAAGTACCCCATCAATTTGAAGTTTGATGTAATTGCCGTTAGAATCCTTGGTAAGATCCAACAGGGCTGCGTCTCCCGGATTCAGGAATACCACAGTAGGACTAAATCTGAGCAAACGTAGCTGCAGCATTGCCGCACGGATAGCATCCGCATGATTAGGCGCGTCCACCTTGTCATCCAGAGCGGTAGTTGTGTAAGAGGTGGCTACGGGAATGATCCCTTTCAGCGCCGTTGAGCTTTCGGTGCTATTCAGGATAGCATCAGCGATCTCTTGAACTACTTCGCCACTCAGCACCTCATTTACTTCCTGCTCCAGCTGAGCGACATCTTCCAGAGCCTCAGTGGTAAGAGTAGCCATAACAGCCACCTTCTTGGCTACGCTGTTTTCTTCCGCCCGCTCCCAATCTTTCAACGGCTTCAATGCACCTTCAGCGATGAAAGCTGCGCCTCCTTCTTCATTCTTCCGGTTGGTCCAGTAGATAGTACGCGAATTGGTAGTGCTTTTAACCAGGCGGTTATAAATGATCATCTCTGGAGTAGGTGCGCTATTGATCGTGCGATCAACTTCATAGCTGAACGAATGCGGTGCATTCGTAAAATTCGCCGTGGTGATCGTTGCAGCAGCCTTAATCAGGATCTCGTGATTGGTTTTACCTTCGGAAATAGCCTTCTTCAGGCCTTCAAAATCCTCCTTTGAGATTAATGTGGGCTTGTAGCCAATAGCATCCGTTTTCTCTTCCTTAGCCTCGATGTCATCCAGGCGTTGGCGCAGGATCTTGATCGCACTGATTAACCCTTCCGGATTGTCATCATCCAGTTGCGTTTTGATAGCCTTAAGCTCCTCAGCCACCTGGCTGGAAACATCATCCTTAGATAAGGCTCCTTCAATGGAAACATCTTTCTCCATTGCTTCATATGCTTTGAGGGTTTCTTCGCTTTTTCCCTCCTTATTAAATTTTAATTTCATTTTAGTGTTTTTAGGTTACTTTATTAGTGAAAACCAGCTTTTCTCCTGCGGCTCTTCATGAGTGCTCAAAGGCGGCTCATTCTTAGTGCTAGTGGTTTGTAATACAGGTGTAACAACATTTGATCCTTTAGGCACAGGAGACCCTTCTACTACTTTAGCCTCAATAATGGCCCAAAACAACCCCTCTTCGTCCACCTCGTCACGGTTAGCAATCTTGTCAATATATTTTTCCCAACGCTCCTTATACTCCTTGTAATCTTTTTGCTCTGTGTTTATCGCCAATTCGATGTCTACATACCTCATGCCTACAGAGTGATTCTTTACGTGGCCAGCTCCGTATTGGCTAAACATGAATTCATTCCTGCTCTTCCGGATAGTATTGTCAAAAACCAGCGCTTCGGTTTCGCCGGGGAAGTCAACGCCCAGCTCCTTCCAGGTCATTGTCTTGGTGTATGGGATCACATCGGAGCCGTCCGCAATGATCTTATCGAACTGCATTTTGTGCTCCTGAAGCAGCAGAATGCCATTTTCTGATCGCTTGCTATTATCCTTTAGGCTCTTATTCCATATTCCAGGAATATGCACATCCCCATGCGAATCAAACCAATAACAGGTGTTTATCACAGTCGAATTCTTGATAACATCAGTATCAACAACGGACGGCATAGCAGCCTTAGAAACGGCACCTTCCCGGTCAACAATGGATCCGGTGAAACAAACAGAATCGGCAAGCTTCATTGCCATTTTCTTTATGGCTATGACACTGTCCAACTTGGACACAATAAATGCGTGCAAGTCTTTCCCTTTTAATCCTGTGGGTGTTTGAATTCCTCTCATTTCTTAATCGGGTCTTTACTCTTAATCTCAGATTCCTTTACCTGTTTGATCTCCTTGATCACCTCCGCTGTTACCTTGATTTGCTTGCTCATTTTTTAGATCATTTACTTTATCAATAGATACTTTATTACGGCTGATGTATACCTGATCCATATTCTCATTCTTAATCGGGTTCTCACCCATGAACACCCTGGCTTCATTTGGACTAAATGGCGAATCCTTCAGCCACTCCATCATTGACTTACGGTCAACCTCTAACTCACTAAAAACAGACTGATCGTAATCAATCATCTCGTTGTCCCTGATCACATTTGTAGACCTTGCCCATGCGTTTCGACTATCCCGCAGTCTATTTAAGTCCGGCATCACGCCGTTAATAATTGCCTGCTTATTATACTGCTCAAGATTGCTATACTTGCTCTCCTTGGTGGTGTTAAACCATTCTACAGGCACATGGAATAGATTACAGATACGCTCGAAAGTGAGCTGCGCAGTCTCCATGATCTCCATATCCTTTGCCGAGATACCGACATCATGAATGGATATTTCACCCCAAATCGGCATCACTCTATCCCTAAATTCACGATCTCTGTTGGAAAACTCGCCCTTCAACCCTTCCATCATCTCTTTGCCTTCCAGATAGTTGGATATCTTGTCGTTTTTGATACCAGCAACCTTGCGTGATCCTCTATTCTTCTTCATTTGCCACATGGCGTCCCAACCCTCATTATCTCCATTGATCAGGTTAAATCCTGCCTGTATGGGGCTTAAACCGTACAGATGCTGCCCGTCTTGGGACCACCGGGGATTAGCGTATTTGGAATGGATCACCTCATCTCTGGTAAAATCAATGTCTCTAACGAATGGTAACCGGTACCCGGTCTCCACTATTGGGTAGTTGCCGTCCGTTTTGATTTGTACCAGGTCTGCTGGCATGGCGAAGAACTGCAGGATATCGCCGCGCTTGTTCTTTCTTATAGCCTGCTCAAAAGCATCGCCTGTAAGATTCAGGTAAGTAATCAACAACTCGGTGTATTCACTTGCCGATTGGTCCGGGTTTGGATGCTGGTACTTTTCATTCAGGTAATGCCCGATAGGTTCAATAGCGCTCTCCTTCAACTCCAGGAGCATTCCACGGTTTAAATCCTTTTGGTGCTGATACTCAATGTATTTCTTCAGCGCTCCATTAGATTTGATCCTGTAAACGCCAAACGGCGCCCTTGCTCCTGTTTGCGCCTTCTTACTTACAATCGAATAAATGATATCAGAATCCCGGAACATCTCCACCGCCTTGGTTGCATTGTCAAAATCGGCAATAGCAAGATTGTTTAGCATGGTGGCATAAGAACTACTCAAAGAGCTTGCCGCGCCCCTTCTAAACATTCTGGTAAGAAAGTTGTCCTTTACTGTTATCATCCGGTTAGCCAGTGGTTAGCAACGGCCAGTGTAAAGGTGAAACAATAATTCAATAGATTTACTCGATATGTAACATTATTTTATAGACACAATCTATACCTAGACACATAAAAAACCCCTGTAGAAACAGGGGTGCAACCAAAACTAACTGCTTTATGAAAAACTATTTTATCTGTATAATCTTCTCTCTACCTATCTTTTCGCACTTGACAAATCCAATCTTTAGCCATCGGTAAACTGTCATCCTTGTGACATTCTTGTATTTAGCGAACTGCTTTACATTCATTTTCATGCCTTGCTGTTTCTCAAAACTACAACAAGTTATTGCAAAATGCAAGTACTTTTAATGCACAGATGGGGAAATGTTAAACCGGTTTAGGCCTAAAATGTATTATAGGTGTAATTGAATTCTTCTTAATATCTTCAGAAGTCTGAGTAAATGACATATGATCAAATTCTTGATTCGGGTGCGCCTCAAGATACTCAATAACCTGCTCATTTATCCTTAGTCGAAACCAGTCTATCATCGATTGCGCCTTAGCTATGTCATGGTGTAGCTCCTTATTTATTGGATGCATAGCGTATGTTACTGCTTTCTCCATATCAATTCATTTTCTTGTAAAACGCCTTCGCCTTTTCAACTATCTTGTTTGGATCGTTTTCCTGCCACTCCTGGATTACCTTGGTGCCGGATTCGGTGGACATCTCTAGCCGTCCATGATACAAGATCGGATTTATCCAGTCTTTGTCTATTTGAAACAGGAAGCCCTTCATTCTCTCATTCTTGAATGTTAGCCCCTCAAATGGAGTCTGTGGTTCTTTGCCTGGTAATGTTTTGTCACTCATTCCACAAAGGTAACCCAACACCCAACACCCAAAACATAACAATAGCCACTTATGCCCATATTTTGGACCAGCTAGCGGGTTGCGCCAGGGTCATCATTTCATGGTATCGAACTGCGTCAATCAAGTGATCTAAGCCGCAGGGTTTATTCAGCGTAACCCCGTTTTTATCCTTATCCCAGCAGTACCCTCGCAGCTCCTTTATCAGGTTTGTGGATCGCGCCGTAACTAGGTACCTTTGCCCCTGCATTAGCTGGATGCCATAATTAATACTATCTGTACCCTTCTTTGTTGGCTCTATCCGATGGATCCCGCAGTTGCGTATTTCGTCAATACTCTTTGGTTCGGCGCTATCTGCGTAAATGGGCACATCATTATCCAATACAGCGGCGATGGCGCTGTTTACTAACTTTGTTTGGTAACACCTTTCGTCAAGGATCCGGTAGTCATTCCATTTGTACACATCTGCAACAGCTGTAGGGTCGTTTGAGTAACCGAAATCAAGGCCCCGTCCAATTAGCCTGGCGTCTGCCGGGATATTTGATATCTGGTCCCAGTTGTCGAAAACAACACCTTCCAGCATTCCAAGCTGTCCCAATCCATACACCAGCCACCAGTTCTCCCAATATTTCGATGTTTCCGCCTTTTTCTTAGCCTTTTCTATTTCTTTGATAATGGACGGGCTTAGTGCGTCATTATCCTTATATGTCAACGTAAGCCATTCGGCATCATCATCATGCATTAGTTCTGTGTATGCCCAGAATTCGACAGACGGATTCCAGTCTAACCAAATTTCATCCCTGGTGCGGATCGCTAGTTGATGGTATGTCTCGAAATTGATATTGTTAGCCTCATTTACGTACAATATATGCCTCCTTGGTCCTCTCACATTCTCCTCCTGGTCAGCACTAAAGAATTCTATATAGCTACCATTAGAAAAGTTGTACTTTAATAAAGTGCGGTTCCAGTTGGCATCAATATACCTATTTGTTGCCTGCATTATTTTGATGAAGTCTTTCATCGCTCCCCGCCGGAGATGTGGTATAGTCTCCGAAACGACCGAAATTTCAAGTCTTGGAGTTCTGGCTGCCTTATCTATGAGTATAGGAAGTATCCCGAATGTCTTTCCTGCACTAGATCCTCCAGGGATACACTTAATCCGCTTGGTTAGCTTCCGTAGCTTTCTGATCGCTGTAGTATATGCAAAATCACTCATCTCCGAACAATGGCTGCTCAACAATAACCTTTGATTCTGTACGCTCAGACAACCCATTAAGGCGTTGAGTGATACTTGGGTTGTATGAACCAACCATGCCGCCCGTTATCTGATCCTCCCTAATTTGCAAGCGTATTGCGCGACAGATACCCAAAAAATCGTCGTACGCTCCGTTTTGGTTGCTAAAATATTGATCCAGGCTTTGAGGCCCTCCATCAAACGATGACACAAATATCTCAAACCCTTCCATTGTTAGCGGGCGCTCTCGTTCGCGGAATACGCGTTTAGCATTCTTCCCCACATAGTCTTCTATTTTGATTGGATTACTTTTTACCCATGTTTTATACTGCACAAAAAGACTGTGCATATCATCTGGTGTCTTTATAGACTTTGGCCTTCCACGCGCTGCCATATTTCATAGATTTGTCCTTACAAAGATAATCAATATTGCTCAAAACCGAAAAACCGCCTACCTAATATTAACCGCCTTTATCCCTAGTTTGGTACATATGGACAACAAAACAGGAAACGCTGGCCACTGGGCTCCAACCTCAATCCGTTGATAGCTGCGTAGGGTGAGGCCGCATACGTCAGCCATTTCTTGCTGCGTCAGTTCTTTCTTTTTGCGGGCGGCCTTTATTTGTTCGTACCAGGTCATGGGCAAATTTAATTAATTATCTTTGCACTTTGTTCCCGCTTCGGCGGGGGTGATTAATTATAGGCCCTGGAGTGATTACCAGGGCCGTTTTAGTTTAGATAAGGCAACCAGCCAAGGAAAGTATCAAGCAAATGGCTATTGTCAATAAAGTATAATCCTGTCTTTTTTCACGTTTAAATGCTGTATCCTTTTTCATTTTTGTAAATTTAATGTTTTAAAATAGCCCCGGAATGGTTACCGGAGCCTTGGTTTTGTTAAGCTTCTGACTCTTGTAACACCAGTTCTAAGATGTTAACTTGAGCTTCAGTTTGCTTAATGAGCATATCCAACTCAATCATCCATTTGTGTTTCGCTGGGTAAGTGCTTCTTATGTACACTTCATTGCCCATTTTTAATTCGTGGCGCTTACGCTCCAACGTTTCGCGAACTACTTTTTCTAATTTTTCCATTTGTTTTTTGTTTTGTGCGGTTGATTAGGCCGCGGTGACTAATTAATTACCCTACAAATATACGACATAATATGTCGTATTTCCAAATATTTTATACTCTTTTTTTAAAAATGTGGATAACTAAAAAAATGCCCGATGTAGAAACACCGGGCCTTCCATTAAATCATAAAAAATCAAAACGTTTCCAAGTCCTCCTTCAGACTACCGTAATTGAGCGCCGTATACCGCATGATAATGATTCCAGCCAAGGCTGCGGCGCGGTACTTATCCGTGTCTCCGCTATACCCCTTGATTCCCGTATGCCGGCTTTTGTCTGAAATGATGCCCTCATATTCGACCCCATACCTCTTACCCTGAAATTCAAAGAAGTAATCCAGCCGCCAGGCTCTTTCTTCGGCAAATCGGTATTCTCCATATAGAACTATTCCCCGGACCTGGCAGAACTCGAAAAGCGATGCCTCAATACTCATCTTCTCACGGGACTTCTGCGGGTAAACCTTAGAGATGATTATCCCACCGATACGGGATCCGGATACATCTTTTTTTCGTGCCGGTTCAAAGAGGTGCTTATTCTTTTCCCAAACAGCTGATTTTTTGAGCTGGGGTATGGTGATGGTGGCGGAGCGTTTCACTCAGACTCAATTTTATGCTCACATTTGCCATCCACAGGCTGGAATATTGCCATTGATAAATATTTTTCATTTCCATGCTGAAGATCCAGCCACCTCAGGCAGGTTTCTCGTAACGGACATTCATCGTTGCAGCAGCGGGATATGTCGTTGTGTAGTTTTTTCATTTTACCTTCTTTTTAAATAACGGGCAGGCCTGGTCGGTTACTTTTATTTTCAGCAGGCCGTTATAGGTGCGATTACTTTTTCGGGCACCACAGTACTGGATGATTGATCCGCCGCATTGGTGCCGCTGCCGATGTTCGCAATGACGGCAGGTTTCCGTTACCGGTACAGGATCAATGTCGAATAGTTTTCCATTACTCATCTTACTTGTTTAAAAAGATATAGTCTCCATTATCGCCTATGAAATGATAGAATCCAAACACATTATGATACATATCAGTCAAATACCTCATTTCCGTTTTAACAACCTCTTTTTTATAGCTATCAAAGATGTACAGCCATTTATCGCTGTCGATCAAACCGGATATAAAGTGTATCAGTTTCGAGTGTTCACTTATTTGTACATCAAAAAGAACAGGGAGATGTAAATCAGATTCTACTGGATGATATTCAAAAAATGGTGCAGGAAGCGGACCTCTCTCGTTATCATAATAGAATGGCTCGATCGAAAAAGCGTGCCCGTCTTCCCTTATCCATCTGTTCAGCTGAGACAGATTATTACCTTTTTTTGACTCTTCTATGCGACATTCGGTCACCCTAAAATCATCAAAGATGTTCGCTACGGAGTAAAGCCCACATCCATATGCCTCCGTTTGATTATACTTAATTTTCATCGTCTTTTACCTTTTACTACCGCCCATCCAACCCCGGCTGAATAAACAGCCAGGAAGGCCGTGATTATTATTGTTGTTGTCATTCTCTGCCAGTTCTATTTTGTTGACAAACCTCGGCGTAATATTCAGTGTAGCATTTGCCACAAACGGGCGGAATAGGGTCATCATCCGGATCCGGTATTAAGTCAGGCCCTTTAGCAAGCAGTATTATTTCGCCACATATATCACATTTTGTGGATACAATTTCGATGTCATTTTCGTTAGTCATTTCTTCCTCCTTTTTGGTTTTGTGTAATTCGATGGATATTTTTTATGCTTGGTGCCAGCGGCGACCTTATTTGCATAAGGCGAAGGCTCTTTCATTGCCGCCTTTATAGATTCATAATCTTTATATTGCTCCTCTTTTGTTTTCATAATTACTTATCGCCCTCCGGGCCGGTTTTACTTTTTAATTGATTTTCTGCGGCCCTCATTGTTTTTAATTTTTCTATTTCATTTTTTACTCCATCTGTTGACGCTAAGTCCACACACACCTGCAAAAACAACCTAACTACCTCATTAATAACATACCGAGGCTTGTAGTTCTTCTCAATAAGAAACGTCTCCATCTGCTCCCAATTTGAATACCCATCATTACGTGCCGACTCGTCCATAAGACGGATTATAAATTCCTCATTACTCATACTCTTTTCTTTTACCCCCTACCGGGGTGGTTAAACATTCTTTAAATTGTAATAATTCCCCTTGTGGCATTTTTTTGTTTCAATTTCCTCCGCGGTTGCTAACCGCCAAAGTCTGTTAACTGGGAAGCGAGCATAGCTATACTCCATTCGGCCTTTAGGGATCTCCTTGCCGTCTATTTCATAAGACATCACACAGATAATCCACCTTCCTTTCATATTATTTTTTTTGTGCCCGAAGGCGGTTAAATTTTCGATAGTGACATTACGCAGTAGTCCGGTTCGATTCCAAACTGACCGCCGTTCAGAATGTAATCAACTCTCCGGTGCAAGATCCTACCGGTATATACGTTCCCATCAGGCGAATACTCTCGCAAAAGCAACTCATCGCCAATTAGATATGTCCTGTCATTTTTTCTCACTTCAAAATTTTTCGACCCTGAAACCAAGGCTGCGAAATATTCCGGGTGCGTTTTTAGATCATGTATCATTTCTCCTTATTTACAATTACAAAACAGCGTTCCCGGTCCAGTACCTTTTCCTGGGCGGCCTGCCAGGTTTTTAAATCTTCATAATAACCAGCCCATCTGATATTTGTATTTGCTTACTCATTGTCTTTGATTTTAAATTTTACTTAAATCGTATGTACCGCATAGTCCATTGCACTCAACCAATGGCTCCGGCTCACGCCCTGTTTTCATAGATATATCTTTGATGTGCGGATATTTTGGGTGGGGTATCAAAAACAGCGGTTTGCTTTTTTCGCCCTTTTTAACAGCCTGGTCTTTTAGGCAGGTCACCGGTTCCCCCTTCATATCGGTAAGCTCGTGTTCAACCTTTGCCATTGCGGCAAACTTTTCAGGAAAGTCCCGTTGTATCTTTTGCCAATAACCGATACCACCTTGAACGCATCCGGTTCCGAAGCAATTGTTATTGCTAAATCCAAGCTTGTACATTTCAGGGATAGCAATTCCCGCTTCTGTGATAATTTCAATACATTTTTTCTTTGTATAGCCCAATGCAAGCAACGGATAAAAAGGATTGGCTTCCGGATAATTCAAAGTCATAGCCTTAGCCCTTTTTGGCTCATCAATGTCAAATCCGAAGATCTGAAACCTGAAGTCGGGATTATCTTTCATAAACTGTTTCCTAACATCCCTTTTTAAACTGCTGCTACATATTGCGCCGGAAGCCACATTCAGGCTGTAAAAACGGTACCAAACATCCTGAATGCTTCTATACTTAGAGCTGCTTATTATCTCGATCTCCCGTCCGTACCAATCTTCACAATCCCCCCTGAAACGATCCGTATCGGGATGCTCATTGCGTGTTCCGATCTGAATAATTCGGCAATTCTCCAAGCCGAACAACTCAATAGCGATCTTACACGCAACTGCGGATGTGACCCCACCAGACCACCAGCATATAATTTGATTATCCCTCATTTTCAGTACTTTTAATTTTAAAATTTGTTATGCGAAAAGTTTTATATCGATCCCCCGGCGGCTCGTCATTTGACAAAACCGGTTTCTTTCATGGCATGGGTAACGACCTGGTTAACATAAAAGGACAATACTTCACTGTTACCGTTGCTATTGTAGAGACCGAAGAAGGGAGGCTGATCAAGCTTGATGTTGAGGATTTAAAATTCTCTGACGCTGCGGAAGGATGATCGAATTCGCCACCTGATCTCCAAACACATCCCATCCGGGGTATTGCTCCCTGGCAAACATCTCTAACCTGGGCAGCGGCGGCGAAACAGCTTCAATCATTTCCCGGAATATTGGCGGCTTTTTGCTATGACGCGGAGCGCCGTTTACATACGGCCGTTTTGCCTCAATCACACTTTCCGGAATTATGTCCATCGCCTTTAGATTAACGCGCCTGCAGAACAAAAGGTATTCGCTGGTTATCCTGACCACACCACCCATACCGCCACCCATTCTCCTTTTCTTCCAGGTAATACAGGAGCTGTATTCAAATCCCCAAGCTTTAATTACTGGCTCACATTTCAGCAGGTATTTATTCGTAACCCACATGAAAAGAAAGGCATCTTTTGCGACCACTTCGCGAATCGGAATTGCCGCTATTTCTTCAACGGTCATCGTATTGTACGGCAAGTCCAGCGATTTTTGATACTCGCTGTGGAAGATCTGCTTCCCATCCACAACTTTGTAACCGCCTATTTTTCTTCCTCCCTTTTGATGCCAGGGTGGGTCTGCGTAGATGATGCTATATTTCTGCACTACTTCCTCCTTATTTCCACCACCACACCAGCTACCAGGACAGCAGCCGACAGAATGGCCATTGTTAAAAAAATTGTTTGCGGGGTCATTAGTCAATGTTAATCGCTCACCTCCTGGCACTCTGTTATGTCAAAAATCTTTCTGAATCCTGGGCCAGCTATTACCAAAGAAAGATTTGAAGAGTAATAGCCGTTATTTGATCCATACCCCGGAACCCTGACAGAACGGCCTTGTATCGGCATAAGCTCAATTCCATACCCATCTATCTTACTGAAAAAATCGTCTTTCGATAAATCAAATTCCAACCCTTCAAAATCATCGAGGGTGATATCGCCAAACGAGAGATAATGATGCTCACAGCAATCCTGATCGTGTTCAGAAAACAACTGAATACCGTTTTCAAATTGAATTGACTCCTGATCAACCTTAACTACTTTTAAATTATTCATATTTTTTTTGTTTTAAACCGGGCGGATTGTTCCCGCACCGCCCGGAGGTGATTAATTACCAGCCGCAATGATTAAAGCAGCGGGGCCAACATGTGCTAAATGTGTTGTCAAATGGGCATCTTTCTCCCGCCCCATCTACATACGTGCAGCGCCACGGTTCTGGATCGAGAAACGTATCCAGCATTGCCATTTTTTGCGGCGTGTTACCGCGGGCAGTCGCCGGTTTTACATTGCTTGCGAGAAAGCATACAGCTACGATAAGCAGCGCTACGATCGGAATGATTAATTTCCTTTTCATAATATAAACAGGTCTATTCTACGGCCGACCGTGCCTTTTGGTTAAGAAGCTCCCCAAAGGGAACTTTTCGGCTACTAAAGCGCTCATCAGTTAACCTTGCTAGCTATCTTAGTTTGTGAATTATTATTGACTGAGTTAACTCCCCATCATAATAAACCATGATGGTAGGCTCGTTCTCCATTAATATCTTTCGGATATGGATATTCTTTTTAGCAGACCTTATAAAGTCATCCGCCGCTCTCAATAATGAATGATTGGTTTCATTGTAGGACCTGACAAATACAGCCTCATTCTTATGTAGTAGCTTTAAGTCAATCATTTTGTATTCTGTTTGTAATCTATTTGGAGGCGATTTGACAATCGATTCCTTACTGATAATCAATTATGTAACCTATGTAACCTATTTTTTGTGTTTTTTGTCTGTAAAATATTTTTTAACTTTTTTTATTTTATATAAAGGGTATGCCGCGAAAAAACGGTCACATTGACTACATGGATTCAAACTCGCTGTTTATCGGCATTGCCTGCCAATCGATTTGTTTAGTATCGGTTCTTAATGCTATATACAATCGATTACCATCCTCTCTAACCTTCTTTTGGTGCAGAATAAATGTGAAATTTTCTGCACAAACCGTTATAGCCTTTTTAAATCGCTTCATTGAATAATCTCTACCGTCTATCCCGCTTATAGTTAAAAATTCATTTCTCAAGTCTGTTATCTTCTGAGGGTTTGAGCATCCGTTCTTTGAATAGTCATCAAACCAGCTCATAAATTCCTCACCCCACTGGTTTTTTAGTTTCTTCAACTTGTACTTTTCTGACTGCTTCAGATCAACGATTCCGTGTTTTAGGTAGTACCGGATGCAGAAAAACATGAAATTGTAGAACCGGTTCCACTCGTCATTATCCCAGTCGTCGAATAACAGGTGTCCAAATTCGTCCTGTGGCGTCTTTTCAGGGCTGAAATAGCCAGCAAATTCTATTGTCTTTAATCTGCGTTTACTGTGATTTGAGCTGTCATTAACGGCGTAATTCGTCGTCACAATGAGCTTAGGGCTATCTTTGTAAGGAATGAATAATTCATCCTGGTTCTTTTTCTCAATAGTTGCGCCCTCAGTGATCAGGTTGTACAACGCCTGGAAGTCGAAATTCTGGATAACATCCTGCAGGATCACCGCCCTCGTGTTTAGTTTGATCCGCTGGTAAGCGAAATTCTTTTTGTTTGGGCTGAAGGTCTTCCCGTCAATAGTCACAACCGGCATCATATGCTCAAATGCTTTTGTAAAAATCCCCTTTCCGGTTCCGCCACCTTTACTTTCGTCTTCCGTTTCCTCACCTAAAATAACCGCATATGGCCGCGCTGGGTCTTTGTATTTATGCAGGATGTAGCCAATCAGTGAAATAGCCTGCAAAAGTCTGTTTTCGTCATCTCCTGTCACGCGTTCCACAAACCTGGCAAATTCACACTCGCTTTCGTCATCCTGGGAGATATCCACTTTAAAATCTATAAGATCGCTATCCCATATTACTTTATGTATACCCCCGTGGTTCACCAGCTCAACATTATCTTTTGTGATCCGAACAATGCCGTTTTTATAAGGAATAAAGCACTCTGCCTTTGTATCCCTCAAAAAATCAATATTTATTGGTCTCAGGAACTCCATCAGGTTGGCTGAAAAAATATTAGTATTCCGGTAAATAACTTCCAGCAACATTTCTTCGGTGTATTCTACCCCCTCTATGCTTTGATCCTTAATGTACGTTTCAATGTGCTTTTTGATCCGTTCCGTAGTTGTCTCTTCCAGTATATTATCAACACATTTAACTATTTTGAATATCGGAGATCCTTTATCATAGAAAAACAACCCAAATCCTTGTTCATTGAGGAACTCAATGAACCTGGTGTAAACCAATGTCAGCTTTTCAGACTTTTTATCCCAGTACCAGAAATCATCCGTATCCTCATCTTTATTCATAGAATCAACCAAATGGGCCGCCGTAGAAAGTGAAACATTGATTTTTTTTGCAACGGTTTCAACAATAGCACCATCCGACAATTTTTCAGATTTCATTTTTGCTATCTCATACCTTACCTCCTTGTTGAGTTTCCGAAATGGCTCCCCATATCCGGCCGCCAGCAACTTTTTAGCGGCCTCCTTCCAATCGTTGCCACATTCTAGCATTGCATATACTGCAGCCGGCCGGTAGCCTTTGTTGGGCTCAAATTCACTCGATGTGGTGAATACAGAAAACAAGTTCATATCCCGGTTAAAATCACCGCTGCTCTTGGATGTAGTTTCACCTGGGCGGAGCATTACCACTTTAGCACCTTGCTCTTTTACAAACTTCCACCCATGAGAAGTAAGCAACTCAACCACATCACCACGATCATTGTAATCGCTAAAGGGAGATTTTTGAAAAGGCTTCTTCTCGGTGTACTCATGCTGCTTATATTCTTCAATTACTGTATTGAAAGATCTGGCTAATTCAAGGATAACCCGGCGCTGATTCTCCGATATTTCTGGTATTGAGCCAATATTTCCTTGCGTAAACTTGTACCCATCCGTAGGCGGGGCTATCACATATCCGGACTGCCCCCTGGTTTCGATCAGCACTTTTACTTTTTCGTGTGGGTTTTTCTGCCGCTCGTCGTCCGTCGTAAAGCGTTGAGCAAGCTTTTTATTTCCTTCAATAACGGAGCACCGGTAGTATATATGATATCCTTTGCTTTTTGTCCTTGCGATCACCAATCGCTGCGCCAGGTCCGGATCCGTGTCGGTAATTTCCTGAATAAAATTTTCAAAGAGCGACCCTGTCAGGTCATATTTGCAATCAACATCCACGACCTCCAGGTTACCGGACAGCCTCCCACACAATACAGCAATACCGTCCGTTTTGCTATGATTGAACATTTCGTTAAGCTCTGTGTCGGTTGCAAACCCCTGTTCGTATTTTTTCCACGGAAGTACAGCCCTTTTATTTGAATCGGTAGCGATTACACTTACACCCGCCTTAATATACTTCTGCGCTATTTCAATTCTTTTGTTCATTACAGATCGTTAAACTCTTTCTCCAAATCGTTTTTCAGCCTCTTTAACTCCTTCTTGGCGTATGTAGATATATTTTCCTTGGTTTTGTTGCGTAGGGCAACATCCAGCTTATCCAACGCCTTTTCATCAATCGTCTCACAACTGATCACTGTTTCGATTATATTGATCTGCCGTAGCAGATCCTGGGCTTTGTAGAATTTATCGATCTCCATAAAAGTGTACCTCCTTATTTTAAATTTTATTCAACTTCGTTTCCACTGAGCACCCTTACTTCGAATCCAATTTTTCGAAGCTGATCATGTCTGTATTTTTGCAAAGCCGTTGGCTTTTCTCCAATACGCTTTACTTCGATAAAAAAAGCCTTTCCTGCTTTCAGACACATTAGATCAGGAATACCATTTGTATTTGTCTGTATAAGCTTAACGACATACCAACCCATTGATTCAAGTTCAGAAATTGTAGCAGACTGTATTACGCTTTCTGGTGTTCCAACTTTATATCCTTTTTTTCGGAACTTGGAAACAATTAAATCCAATGCTTGCTTTTCAGTCATAACATCTTATTTCACTTCAATCAACGCCCCATCAACCAGTTTGTAAAACGTGTCGGCTTTAACCGTATCCCCATCTACAAAAAACGAGCGCACATCAATCCGGTGCCAGTTATATTGTTCGTCCTGTTTCCATTCTGCAAGTACAATCCAGGATCCTTTATTTGCTTTTGCGCGACCTTCAATGCCTAACGAGATAGCCACAGATTCTAACCCCTCAACTGTCGCAGCCGAGTAGTTCCCGGTGTTTGTCGCAGCCGATTGGTACCCGGTGTTTGTCGCAGCCGATTGGTACCCGGTGTTTGTCGCAGCCGAGTAGTTCCCGGTGTTTGTCGCAGCCGAGTAGTTCCCGGTGTTTGTCGCAGCCGAGTAGTTCCCGGTGTTTGTCGCAGGGGCCTCATCCCATTTAACACGATCCAAAATAAATTTAACCCCTGCTTTCAGCAACCCATTCAGCGAAATTTCTGCCCTTATGTGAAGTTTCCTGGCTGACACCTTCGAATCTTCGTTATCTTGCTTCGAATCACCTTCAGATTCAACTTCGGCAAACTTACTTTCAGCTGGAGCGTAGTAACCGAATACATCCATAGGGTTTTCACAGAAATGCAATCCGGCTTCATCTTCACTTTGTGGGCAGCATTTGAGCTTCTTATCCTTTGGTATTTCGTAAGTTTCTCCAACTTTATATTGCATATCACGGCAAACAAAATTTTTATCAAACCCCTTAAATCCTTTTTTCATAAATAGTTTTTTATTGTTATTAAGTCGCTTATTCTGTCTCTTACATACTGTTCATCCCTCCAGTACTTTTTGATTATGATAAAAACGGATAAAACATATCCTTTGAAGTCTTTTATCAGTGTCGTCCTTAGGTTAATCGATGCAGGAATGTCGATTTTATCATACTGTTCCTTAAGATCCTTTGCAGCTTCAAACTTCGATTTGTAAGGATATATGTAGTATTGCTCTTCTGTCGGCGCTGCAATTACCAGGTCGGAATCAATTTTAACTACCGGAACCGGATCTATAATCACAGGCGCCTCATCCATTAACCGTTGCAATTTCTTTAGGCTGCTCATCTCGTTTTATTTCATGACTACCCATTTGAATACTATCAATCCCGTACTTACCCATAAATTCATTCAATTGATTTTTCATCTCATTTAATGGGTGTCTTTTGATACTGAAATCTCTCCTAAACCAATTAAGGGTATAATCTTTTTTTTCCATTACGCGTTCGTAAACCTTATTTTCGATTCCATCCTTTGCGAATACCCAGTACATTAAAGCTTCCTTTTTTCTGTCAAGGACCTGAATACGGTCCCTTGCCTGCCAATAACTAAGTGAGGCAAAATCTATATTAAACATAACAAGGGCGTCTGCGGTACTTAGATTTATTCCTTCGCGGCCTGATTGTATCTGGGAAATAAAAACTGATGAATCCGTAGCGTTAAAGTGTTCGGGGCTTTCTGTAATAGAACTACCGAAAGCACGACGGAGCATTTCGCCTTCTGCGGAGAATTTATAGAATATGGCTATTTTCTTTCCTTTGAAATAATCCCGGATGAAAGAGGCCTTACTTATATCAAAAATTACTGATGTGCCATCTTCTGCAATTACAGATCCTGAATAAATTTGGTGCAGCTTGTTCTGTAGCTTAACCTCCGTGTCGGCAATAATTTCCTCTCCATTCTTTCCTATAAATACCCGGTCCTTAATTAACTTACTAGCCAACCAATAAGTTTTTTTGTCCATCACGATATTCAACACCTCTTCCTTTATCTGCTGCTTAAACCCGGCCTGTTCCTGGGAAAAAGAAATAAACAGATGTCCAACCGCTTCCTTAATCTTTTGTTCATTGGAATGGGAATAATCATTTATTTCCCTGTTATACAGATACCGTTTCTTAGGAAATACGTAATCTTTCGCCCACTTGTAGAATGACCCATATTCTTTGAAAGGTGAAAAAGAGCTTACAAAAAACTGATGATAAACCTGGCTATAACTCTCATTGGTGGGTGTGCCAGACAAATAAATAATAGGGAGATCTTTGCAAATAGTTTTCAATTGGGTTGCACGCAGTGATGGCTTAGGAAATGCGCCATTTTTGTGCGCTTCATCAACTATCACCAAATCATAAATACTATTCCCTTCGGCAACATATTTATGCAGCTGCTCATAATTGATTACATCCAACATGTCAACGAATCCAGAAACCTTATTGTCATCTTCAACGCTTTTAATTGCCTTTTTCGTCGTCACAAATAGTACTACCTTAGCTCCGAAGTCCGCTGCCGCTTTCAGACTTGTTAATGTCTTACCAGTACGTGTCTGCATATTGAGATATGCAATATTGTATTTACTAAGCAACTCAACAGCCTTCGCTGCGTTCTGAACCTGATAATCCCGTAAAGTAATCATAACAAAAAAGTGCGGGGATTTTCACCCCGCTAATGGGTTAGTTAATCGAATTGTTGATTGAATAGGTTATTATCTTCGGGCGTCATCTTTTCAACGATAACCTTACCGTTGTCGCCGCGGATAATGGTCTTTTTGCCATTCTCCGGCTTATGATAAATCACTTCACACTCAACGTCCCGGTACTCACAGCCGGTAGATATTTTTGCAGACAGATCAGAAATGCTCTTTTTGTGATTATCAATCTTTCCTTTATATCCTGCGCTGGCAGATTTCTTCTCCGCTTCAACCAAAGCCATATCCTGCACCTCATTTGCCAGGTTAAGTGATAGATCATGAATCTCTGAGGCTGTAAATTCATATTTAAGAGACCTGGTTATCGTGTTGTTAAACTCAACAGCACCTTCATTTGATACCTGCATTGTTATGTATTTTTTAAGAGTGAATAATTAAAAAGGAGCCTCTTCTGATTCATCAACATTTGCCGGCATAGGCTCCGACTTTTTCAGCTTTGGCAGCACATCGCTGTTGACCATATTCTCAAGAAAGGCCATCATATCCCCATCATCCCAAATAAGCTCACCCTTTACTCTAACCTGTACCATTGGTGGCAACCCTTTAGGATCATCTTTGGTGTAAAAATGCTTAAGAGCATGACCATCCTGGCTGACAAACAGCGTTACTTTTTTCTTCCCTCCTTCTTCTTTCAGGTAAGGAATAAGCGTCACTTTTTCTAACAGATCTGCATTTGGTAGTGCCTTAAGAAAAGAGGAAGAGTACCCACTGGAATAGTTCATTTGAAGAATATAAGCCTGTCCAGCATCTTCAATTCTGATGTTCCACTTTTTGCCATACACCTCATGGGTAGTCACCTTAATGTCAGTGATCATTCCGGAAACCCTGTCAAAAATTTCCTCATGAACAATTTTACCCTGTTTTGTTGTGCGTTGTACGCTTGAGCCCGTCGGCTCCTTTACTCGCTTTGTAATTTTGCCGTCACCAATTGACAGAAATACGGCACTGTTGTTTGTTTCGAGTCCCATAGTTGAATTTTTATTTGTTATTAATATTGTATACTTCTTTCTCGGTGGCCCATTTAATGTATCCTCCACATGACCCGCATGTAAGCGACGCAAAATGCGGCCCTTTACCTTCGCTTATCACCACATCATTGACAACTCCGCACTTCTTACATATAATTGCTGATGGCTCGTCCGTAGGCAATCTGTGTGATAAAGAGTAGTTTACCTGCTTTGGTTTAGCATTACCGTACATTTTCTCATACAGCCGTTTAGTGTTTAAAAACAGTTCATAATCTTCTGATGTATCATCCTTGGTAAGCAGCTGGTATCCCGGCCCCTGCATGTCACCTGATTTGCCTTCAGTTCTGGTTTTTGCGTTTAACCAAAGGATACCAACCTTGTCTATTTTAAGACCCAACAATTCAGTAGAAAGTTTTTCGTACGCTGCAAGCTGCAACCAGTACTCATCACCAATGTAGTTTGATGTTTTAATGTCGATCAGATAACGTACACCATCCATTGTAATGATCCGGTCAGCGGTACCAGCAAAACCCAACACCGATGAAACAAAGTTTTGCTCTATGTACTCAATCTCCATCGGAAACCGGCTGCGGAACTCTACATATTTCTCAAACATTGCCCACTCTGCCAGCTTTACTTTAAAGTCTCCGTAGTCATCCAGTAGTGAGACTTCCTCACCCAGATCATAACGCTCTGTAAGATTATGCACCACTGAACCGCGACGCCCGGCCTCGTCCCTGATCTCGTCTGCGTTTTCGCCAGCTTTTTTCAACCAGTCGTAGAACGCAGGCCCTTTAGGAAAAGCGCTCAGTATCGTTGTGACAGACGGAACAAACGTGTTTGTTGATTCTTCGTAATAGAAACGGTGGTCTTGCAGTGTAATTTGCTTACCTGTCACATCTATTTTATAGTTTCTATTGCTATGTTTGATTAATGTTGCCATACAATTTACTTTTATGCCGCTATAGCCAGCTGATTAATGATTTCCTCTTCAATTGCTTCTATCTGATGTTTCTTTAATGCCCCAGTTATGAGCAACCCTTCTTTGTCAATGATCAGCTCTACGGATTTTATATCAACAGTTACCGACGCTGGAAAAGATTTAATGCCGTGGCACTCTTCAGCGCTTGGATCGAATATTTCGTAGTCTGCATTTATCAGGAGTTCACCCAGTGATCCGACTTCTATTGTGAATGTATTGTTCATAAAAAACGATTTTGAAATAACGGCCCCGTTGTAGAAACAACAGGCCTTAAATGTTTATTTATAACCGCTTCGGCGTCCGATTTCGCTTCGGTAGGGCATCCCGCGCCGAATCCCTTTTTGTCATTTTTAGATTTGTCGCTTTTGAATATTATAACCAGCTACATATGAATACCTCCTTTTTATTCGTGACTCCCGGATGCGCCGGGCCGCTTATTGTGGGGTAGAATGAATCAATATTTCTATCTTTCTGTATAAGAGCTGATGTGGAAATCCATCATTTAAATAGTTACCATACCCATACCCTTTTAGGCAACCGATCGCTGCTGATTGATCCTGATAAAACGCCGGATATCGTGGAAAATTTTTAACATCAATGTCAATATATTCACCATTAAAGGATAAAGAAGGGAATGAATTACTACCGCTTATTTTATTGAAAGGTCTGCTCAACTCAATCTTATACCCGTATTTTCTTTGGTTGCCAGTGTGCATACATACGCCATCAAATTTCCCGGGTTTTGATATTATAGTAATTCCCGAAATTGTAATGCATCGTAAATAAGATAAAGTAGGGTTACCGCATTCATCTTTATGTATTCTGACTGTAAAATCCATAACTAAATTTTTAAAAGTGCCGGCACTTACCCGACCGGCTTAGGGACTACAATCTGTGCTTGCTCTTCATTTTGCCTTGAATACCATAGCCGGTAGCACATCGGGAGGGCCTTTACCTGATTATTGCCTCTCAATCCACTTAATGCAGGGGATTATGTGGCGGGGGAAGGAGTCGAACCTTCATGCCTATGCAGTTCATCTAATGACTGAATTGATCACTTCAAACAAAAGACTTATGCGGTCATTGCGGCTACCGGGCTTATTCGCGCTTATCCCGGATGTGTCTACCTATTCCACCACCTCGCCAGGTGTGGTCTTTCCCACCGTCAAGGGCACCAATTGTGTGTACAATTCTGGAAGGCTTCCCTACGTCCATAACTATCTTGAAAGAACTTTTCCCGGATGCGCCGGACCGCTTATAATGGGTTAGATTGTTGTTGCTTTTTGAATAATAGCCTTCGCATTGTTAACTGCGTCTTCCTGCACACCGTCCATTTTTTCAACATCACTAAACCATTGCACCATTTCTTGCAACACTTCCAGCATTTCAGGAGCAAGCGCAAACAATGTTGCATACTCCTTTGCTTTCTTTAGGTCAACACCGATGTGTTCATTTGAAAATACATACGCAAATGTGTGTACATCATCTGATGGGCCTATATTGAAGTGCAGTACATTATTTGTTCCTGCTGTAACATCTTTGACTACTAATTTCATAATTGATTTTTTTTGAGTTGAGTGTCAGAATCGAACTGACTACTCTGGTTTTGCATACCAGCCCCCATCCATTGAGGATACCCAACTTAGTCCCATACATCCGGCGCGGCAATCCACACAAGCACCAACAGGACGAAAACAAATACTTTTCTCATGGCTTAATGCTTTACTGAATCAATTGGCCTCATCTTCTCTCCTGGACACATACACCGATTGTCTTTGATCACATCCACTTCAGACTTCTTCCCGCAGGAAACAAAACACAGCGCCAAAGCCAAGGCTACTATCAACAATGTTTCAATAACCGTTTTCATAATGAAGATTTTTAAAGAATGAGGGTCGAGTGGAAACCCAACCCGTTATTAAACTAACTGCTATGAGAAAAAATTAATAATTCGTTGTTAAGCGGCGTGTGTTGACTGATCGCATCGATTTTCTTCGATATTCACTAAACAAAACTTCTTTGTCCTCCGGATGATTCTCAACATGCTCGCGCATCTTTTTTCCGGCTTCATGCAATTGTGACTGATTCTGCGCCGATCTTATTCTGGATATAATTAAATCTTTCATGTTTTACTTTTTACATTCCGAACCAGTCGTCATTCTCCCAGCTGGTCGGATATTTTATTTTATCGTTTGAATTCAGTTGCTTGTCTTTACTTGCATCGCGCCATGCTATCAGGCCGAAGATTATTGCGACGATGGCAAGTGCAGCCAATGATGTGTATGCTATTGTTTGCATGGTTATGATTTTGGTAATACTTTAATGGATAGGCACCTTTCGAGATCAAACATCTCACCGGCCTGCGTATCTACGCGATATTCCTTTAGATTGCACAATGTCATCCTGTTTGTTAGCGTTCTGTTTGATATTCCAAGAACCTTGGCTAAATCGCGCCGGTTTACAAGGATCCGGCCCTTAATTTTAACGCCTACTATTTGTACAACTGACTCCACCATTTTAAGCTACTTTTTGTTGTTGAGGGAACATTTGAATTACTCTCGCCTGCTGCTTTTCTGTATGGTATTTCTTGATTAACTCAGCAGTGCAGGCAACGCCCATTTTACGGATAAGTCCTCTTTTTTGATGCCTTACAGTTGAGATGCTTTTACCTATTTCATAGGCGACCTGTTTGTCAGATAAACAGTCATCACAGAACATCCGATACAAAATCGCCTCTCTCTCATTTAACGAACTTTTCATTTTGATTGATTTTTGAATATGATTTAATGGTTAATGGTTTTGATGTAAAGGCCCGGTGTAGATACGCCAGGCCGTATCGCATAACTCCTATCCCTTGTCCCAAATGTCATGGTACCCGTACCGCTCAAATATTTCCTCGATGAGCAACGCTTGCTCCTCAGATATATTTCTCCGGCCTTCCTTGAAGTTGTAAAAAGTGGATTCGGTCATCTCAGTCCTAAACTTAAACTCATTGATTATGCCCCTTTTTGTCTTCTGGCCCAGATCCTCCCATACTTTGCTAAAACTCACCTTCTGTATCAAATTCGCTATTGACATAAGTGCCTATTTTTTTGTTAGTCCCAATCACTTAATTTTGTTAAGTTGTTTTTGATTGACAACACAAATATACATTGCTTTAAACAATGTTTCCAAATAAAATTATTGGATCAGACAATGTTTCGATATTGATTAATACAATGGCAGAGTTATTAGATAAAATCAAAAGCTTGGATGAATTTGAGGCAATTCTTAAAAAAATAAAAGAATTAGAACCGTCATCTGATGTAGATTTGTCGCTGAATTTAAAGAAAAAACCATCCTATATCACGGAGGTGAAAAGCAGAGCTAAAAACAAGGGTGTGCCAGCAGCTACCATGGACCTGATAACATTGTACTATACAATGCTAAAGAGAGCGACCTATCGGAATGACATCGAAATAGAAGGCAAGGATCCGTTTTCTGAAACCATTTTTAACCTCGCGGAATCAAATAGAATTTTAGCTGAATCAAACATGATTCTAGCAAAGACTAATAGGGAGCAATGGTTAAAGCTTAGTTCCGATGCATCCGCTCAAGTTTCTCCAGGCGAACAGAAGAAAGAAACAAATATTTTCGACGCGGCTCGTGGCAAAGAGTTTTCGTTTTCGGGCAGTAGTGAACATCTGCGCCCGGGGGGTGCTTCGCACAAGAAAAAGGGCAAGACTCAAGATAAGGGCAATTAGAACATTTAATTTTCAAACTTTCACTATTAGTACTCATAATAAACCTAACACTTATAATAACTTAATACTTAGTGTGATCAGCTGTCACAGACTTAGAGGGGCCTTGGTCCTGTAAAAATATATAAACTTAACCAGAATACTAAATTATTTAGCAGAAAAATTATTCACAAATTGGTTAAACAAAACAACTATTTATGAAATTAAAACTGTGTATCATTACGCTAATCACATTATACTACTCGGCATATCGCCTTGGTGCTCAAGAAAAATTGCAAGTCACAGATAGTACCGTAATTATTGGAGTTGTACAAGATTTTGGGGCTTTTGCCGAAAAGGTTGGCACCAAGTCTAATATATTCTTAAGGGCCGGAGCATCTGTACTAATCGGTTACTTGTCACCAAAAACAGATAAGGAATACGCAGTATATTATCTAGGTGATAAATATTATGTCCGTACTTCGGATATTAAAACCCTTTATCCAAATCTTCCCATTGAGTTGTCGAAACTATCAGAGAAAGAAAGAGCAATATTAGACTCAAATGCTTTACGAATGATACCCGCCTCCATTGAATACGAAAATAGGCAAGCCGATATTATGTACAAAAAGAGACAAGATAACAAGGCGAAGTTTCTTAATGAATTAAGAAAAAAAGGATTGGGCGTGTTAACTTATTCGGTTTACAAAGAAAGCGAATACACAAAAGGAAAGGGCTTTAAAATTGATGTAATAAATACATCCAATAAAATAATTAAATATCTAACTTTTAACTTTACTGGTATTAATCCAGTTTGGGACCCTGTCGATACAAAGATTAGAAAAGGCATTGGGCCAATACTTCCAAACGAAACCGGTTCGTATAAATTTGAGTATGTGTGGTTTACAGACATAGTAGATCAAGTACGGCTAAACAGTATTATCATCCAATACATGGACAACACAAAGAAAATACTGTCGCGCTCAGATATAAGCGTCGTTCCGTATGATATCGCAGACTTGACATCTGAGTGATATTTCAACCCAGTTTTTCCATTATCTTTTTTGATAAATGAGGGTTTGTTATCCGGGCGTAAATCTTAGCGCTTCTGGGGTCATCACCTATCAGTTCCGCTACTTCATCAATGGTGAATCCAAGACCGATGAGCATCATTGCAAATGAATGCCTGCCAGTGTGAATTTTAATATTTCGCCGACGCTGGTCAATACCCATATCGGACGCAATACTTTTAACAAATAGTCTGAAATGCTGCTCTGTCAATGCTAAAGGGCTGTCTTTGCAAAAGTTTAAAACATCCTGCAGCATTGGATACACCGGGATAGATACTATTTTATTGTTCTTACCTGCGCGTACAATAAGTTGCCCCCCTTTAAAAACCTGGTCGTAATCAAATCTAAGTAGATCTCCTAACCGGTAACCAGTAAAACAAGACAGCAAAAAATAATAGCCGGCCCTTTTTTTTGCTGTATCACCCAGGTTACTTGTTATCTTGTGAAACTCTTTAATTTCATCTTCAGTGAGATATTCTGGTATTTTCTGGATGTATTTCGGAGGCACATACTCATTTATTGCATTGATTACTTTTTGATCCCGGATGTATTCTTTCTTCACTAGCCACAGCAGAAGCGTTTTGACCCTCCTGGCTTGCGTGTGTACACTGTTTTGATCCAATACCTTACTTCCATGCTTTGGTTGCCGCAATTGCTTTTCAAAATCCTTCAAAAACTCTACGGTCATTTTCGACATTGGCATATCCGGAAGTTTGTCATAAACGGACTTCTTGTTCTTCTTGTCGCTGGCATTTGTAATTTCCGACAGGTATTTTTTTACCCCCTCCGATAACAACTTTGGGCTGCTTTTCCCGCCCAAGAGCATATCACTTGTTAGTGATGTGTCATGCAAATATGAGTCGGTGATAATATTTTGTATTCTAACCACCTCTTTTTGAATAATAGCGTTAAGATCGTCCTTGTCTTTACGACCGATCACTTTTTTGCCATTGAATTGACTTTTGTTTACTGAAACCTTGGTTGGAATTTTAAAGTCATCACTCGTATTTCTTACCCTGATATATATTTTACATAACCCATCTTTATTAGGGTTTCCCAGTTTAAATGTTATGGTGTATTTCCCTTCTGACATACTATTTGTTTTTGAGCCCAATTCAGGCCCATATTTGAGCCCGTAATTTAGTTCATTTTTGCACACCCGAGCACACTAAGTGCATTGAATTACGCATAAAACGAAAAAAGCACAGCTTTTATGCTGTGCTTTGGTAGCCTCGACAGGAATCGAACCTGTATCTGGAGCTTCGGAAACTCTTATACTATCCATTGTACTACGAGGCCAGTATGTGCTCCCGGTTTTAAACCGGGGGGCAAATATAAAGAACTTTATTGCAATTACACGAAACTTTATTGTACATGTTGAAATAAACCTGCCGCATTTGATGCAAAGATCTTTATCGCAATGGCCAGCAAAATTACGCCAAAGAACTTCCGGATCGCAATCAACCCGCTTGGCCCCAGCAATTTCGCCAGCCGGGTCAGGGATTTCAGCACGATATAAATAATCAGCAGGTTCAGCACGATCGCAATTAAAATGGTCACTTCCTTATAGTTGGCTTTTAAGGACATAATGGTGGTGAGCGTACCGGAACCAGCGATCAGCGGGAAAGCCAGGGGTACCAGCGTTGAGGCTTTTACATCGCCGTCTGACTTAAAAAACTCTACCCCCAATACCATTTCCATTCCCAGGATAAAAATAACAATAGAACCCGCCACCGCAAAGGATTTTACATCCAGGCCCAGTACATTCAGGATCGGTTCCCCCAGAAAGAGAAACAGGATCATCAGTGAGCCGGCGATCACGGTTACCTTAAATTCCCGGATGCCACCGATCTTGTTCTTCATCGAGATCAAAATGGGAATGGATCCGATGATATCGATGATGGCAAAAAGCGTAAACGTAACGGTAAGTATGGCTTTGTAATTCAGGGAATCCATGCTTATTGTTTTTGGCAAAGGTAATTTGTTGCCGGTATAAAACAACCATGCGTTAGCTAATTCACATTCCCTGTTCTTCCTGAACCGCGGTATTTATTGCTACATGCATCTTTACCGCCTTTGTAAAAACCTCTGTTTATGTACCGCTACAAATCTGTCGTTCCACCCGGGCACATCAATCGCCATCGCTCCCTATGTGTTTTGCATGCTGCGGAAAAGGAACCGTCTCCTTCGGCAAGTGATTATTTGCCGGAGCCGGTCAATCAAAAGTTCACCAACAGATCCTTCGCTTACCTGGTTGCCATTTCTGAAACGGAATTTGAGGCACTGAAGAAAACGATGCTGAAGATCGCCTGGGGACGGCGTTTCAGGCAATTCCCTTCAGGAATATGATCAGATCGGTTTCCTTATCGAGATCAAATTTCTGTTTCAGCCGGTATTTGGTCATACGCACACTTTTGGGCTCAACATGCAGCAGCCCCGCAATCTGCTTGGTATCCATCCCTAAATATAAGTAGGCACAGTACTTCAGATCCAGCGATGTGAGTTTTTGAACAGACCGTTCCTGAACATTTTTAAAAAAGTTGGGATGTACTTCCTGGATGCGGAACCGGGCTTTTTCAAAATCAGCATCCAGTAATCCCTCATCCCGGATGATCTGCTGGATATTCACCGGCTGCTCTTCCTTTAACTTTTCTTTCAGCTGCAATAACAGTTCATTTTTATGCTGTACCTGCAGCTGGCTGATCATGACCTCATCCCGGAGCTTTTGCTGCTGCAGCTCCATCAGTTCCTGTTCCGCTTTCAGGCGCGCCCGTTCTTCCTCCTGCAACCGTAAACGGGTTTGCGCATCGTGTTGCTCCGCCTCCAGCTTTTTTTCACGTTCCACCGAATATTTCAGGTTAAAATGATAGGACCGGAACATAAAAAAAGCACCCAGCAGCCCGATACCGGCCAGGCCGAAATAAAGCCGCTGTGCTTTTTGCTGACTGCGGGCCCTGTCCTTCAACACCTGCACCTCCTGCTCCTTTTTTGCCGCCTGGTATTGTGCCTCCAGCTTATTTACCATTAACGCCTGGTCCTCATCAAACAATTTCGTGTTGTTGTCCAGCAATTCCTTTTCCAGGTCATAGGCCTTTTTATAATCGCCTTCAGCAGCACACAGGGCGGCCATATCGGATAAAAGCGTATTACGGGTATGATAAAAAGGTTTCGCAGCCGTATCCAGCGCTTGTTTGGCCTGCCGGTAATATTCTTTTGCCTGGGTAAAATCACGGGCACGGGTTGCCATTGTTCCAAGGATGCCATAACAACTGGCAATAATATCCTGGTTGTCTGCCAGCCCCTTTGCAACAACCCGGAGCACCGACCGCAGGGTATCGGTAATGGCCTGCCGGATCAGCGGGTCATCCGTCGGGTAGTATTTAAGGTAATAGCTGGACAGGTTCATCCGGGCCAGGGCATAGGTATGCGTGGCCACTTTTCCCGGATATTGAAAGAACAGGTCGCCGGCTGCCCGCGAATAATAGAGGGTCGAATCCAGATCGGCCTGCTTCTTTTCCTTATCGTACCGGTAAGGATAAACAACGGCAAGCGCCGAATATGCTGAACTCAGCAGGTTCTGATCGCCCGCAGCTGCTGCCGACTCCGCAGCTTTGCTGGCGTAATACAGGCTTTTAGAAAAATCATTATAGGTGGTATAAACCGCATATAAATAATAATAGCACTTAGCCATCAGGAAGTGATCTTTACGGGACGGTTCCACATCTTTTAAGATCTGCTGGCACAGGGTTACCAATACATCATCATTATCGATATTGTAATAGAAGACAGCCTTCGCCAGCAAGGCATAGTCCTTTGCCAGCCGGTCTTTAGCCATCGCAGCCGTGGTTTCTGCCGAATCGAGGTATTGCTGCGCCCGCTTATAATCGCCTTTGTTCAGCTGAATATGGGTAAGCAATCCATAGGCCTTCACTTTTTCCAGGTTGTTTTGCTGCGCATCCGCCATGGCCACGTAGCTTTTAGCAGTTGCGGTCCCCAGCTCATAATCGTCGTTATACCGGTATGCTTCCGCTAGTTTAAAATACAGGTTTGTTGTGCGGGCTACGCTAAGTTCTTTCTTCAAACTATCGATGTAGGGATTTTGAGCACGGGTATCCGTAACAAACAGAACCAGCACTCCGAGCACGGTTACAACACTTTTCATGGAGTGAATTTAGAGAATTATTACGCACCCGCTCCTTGCCCCGGAAAAAATATATCATTCACCAATTTATATAACAAAATGATTTGCAAAACATTACATCTACTGTAGACGTTTTGTAGATGGCCGCAACCAGGGATGTAGCCACTATGTAATGGTGCAATTCTTTGTCAAACGAATGCACTTTCACAGTTTTGAGCCGGTTAGCATTTACCACAAAAAATCCATTTTATGAGTAACAAGAATCTTTCTGTAATTTCTTACCTCACTATTTTCGGCTGGCTGTATGCCTATATTAAAGGAAAAAACCAGGCCGACAGCCTGCTGAAATACCATTTGCGGCAGTTTTTCGGACTGTTTCTGCTGGCGCTTGTTTTCAATATTGCGGTTACCATCCTTATCCGGATTGTTCCCGGGATCGGTTTTCTCTCCTACCTGTGTAGCATTGCATTTCTGGTTTTATGGATCTTCGGTTTGATAAACGCTATGAACGGGGTGGAAAAAAATATCCCGCTGGTGGGGAAACTGTTCGAAAATAAATTTGCCTTTATCGGGTAATATCAACAGCCCGAGCAGGCACCCCTTGTTATCCCGGCCGTTGCCCTGCTGTTTCGCCTTTCGCGGAAACAGCCCAAAAACACCCAGAAAATAACCGTACTGCAATGCATAAACACATGGCAGTGCCCCTTCCACCGGATCATTATAATTTCAAAACAATGCTGGTCAAAAATCATTTGCGTAACGATGCTGTTATAAACGCCTCCAGGCATCTTTCTTTCCGGTACGGCTTGTGTCCTGTAAAGCACTGCCCCGGAGCGGCCCTGCTATGGGATACTCCTTATTTTTCCGCAAGCGGGAAACCGAAAAAGGTTGTACTTTCACGGGTAGGGTCTGCAAGACCCCCGCAGGAACTTATGAACCAGGTAACGGACCTTTTCGGTCAACCGGAATTTAAAAATTAAAACATGAGCTTACCTTTTATTGAAATCATAGAGTCGCCCACGCCCGACCCTAACCTCCTGATGTGGAAATTTGCCGACAAAGACAGGGAGATCAAAAACGGCGCTAAACTAACCGTAAGAGAAAGTCAGCAGGCCCTGTTACTGAACGAAGGCCAGCTGGCGGATATTTTTTCACCCGGGCTGCACACGCTGTCAACAGAAAACATTCCGATCATCAGCCGACTCAGGGGATGGAAGTACGGTTTTGAAAGTCCCTTTAAAGCCGATGTTTATTTTTTTAATACGTATCATTTTATCAATAACAAATGGGGTACACCCGCGCCCATCTTAATGAGCGATCCGCAGTTTGGTCAGGTACGCGTACGTGCCTTCGGCAGTTTTGATATCAGGATTGCGGATGCGGGTGCTTTTTTCAGAACCTATGCCGGTACCTTTCCCCAGCTGACTATTTTTGAATTGCAGGCCCAGCTGCGCGATTTTGTGGCTCCTAAATTTGGCGAAGTACTGGCCAAAGAGCAAATTCCTGTTACTGCGGTTGCCGGCAATATAACCGACCTGGGTAAAAAGATCGAGCCATACCTGAAGCCCTATTTTGCTACCCTGGGCCTGGAGCTGACGCAGTTTGTTATTACCAGTGTAACACTCCCGGAGGAAGTAACGGCATTCTACGACAAGGTTACCAATATGAATATGGTAACGGATATGGATAAGTTTACAAAGTTCAATACCGCCAATGCGATCGGAGATAAGGGCACGGCCCTGAACGATGCCGCCCAAACAGCCATGGCCATGGGCCTGATGATGAACCAGCTTCAGCAACATCATCCGAATCCTGCAACCTCCCAGGCCGCAGCAGCGGCACCGCAGGAGGATATTACTGCAAAGCTTCAGAAGCTTAAAACACTTTTTGAAAACGGGCTGATCGATGATGAAGAATACAAAGCTAAAAAAGCCGAACTCTTAACACAGTTATAATGGAAGAAAAAAAAGCACATTCCTTTTTAGAAAAACTGAAAGCCAAAGCACAGGCCCAGGAAAAGTACGGCGGACCTGTAACGGAAACAGCGGCCAGCATGGGTACCCGCACCTGTCCCAACTGCGGAGCCGGCAGAGCCAAAGACGATGGTCTTACGCATTGCGCTTATTGTGGTTTTGAATTTCTGCAGGTAGCCCTTACCGATGGATTGCATATCAAAAAGGAGGACAACTCCCGGGAAAACCAATAAATCCAACACATGACGGATGCACGCCCCAATACCATGCGACACTTACGCCGGTGAAAAGGTGTCTGAAAAAATTAACCCGGAAATCACAACGCTTCAATAATATTAAAAACAACCTGCCATGTTTGGTTTATTCAGTAACAAAAAAGAGGCCGGGGAACCGGTAGCACCGGAATGGGCACAGCAGATCCGTGAAACGCAGAATCGCTGGTTTTCGTTTCTTCAGAAACTGGAGGAACGGGTAGCAGCACTTTGTCAGGCGGCCATACCGGAGCTGAAAGCCATGCGCAACAGCACCGACGCTGTATACGAAGCCAATATCGGCCAGGTATGGAGCGGCATCCGCGGGCAGATCAACCAGGTACAGGAAAAAGCCCGGCAAACAGAGGAACAAAAGATCCGGCCCTTTTACCGGCAGCTGGAGCATGCCGGCCTCAGCTATACCGTAGCCCTGCAGTTCATGGAAGCCTGTTCCGAACGTTATCGCCGGTTTGAAGATTGTTGCTATAGCTGGCAGGAACAACTTGAAGCGGCCACCAAACAAGACCATGAAGCCTTGTATCAAAAGATCCTGGCAGAACATGAGCAGCTGAAAAACCAGTTCCGCTGTCAGCAATGCGGTGCGCCTATTTCCCTGGAAAAAATTTATTTTACCACCAGCTACCTGCAATGCCCTGCATGCCGTACGCAAAATACCTATGAGCCCAGTACCCTGGCAAAGAGCCTCAACTGGATTGCGCGGGATCTTGCCGAAGAACGAACCGCGCATTTGCTGGATGCCTACCATAAGGACGCGGGGCAAAACCCGGATCTTTACCGCCACTACCTGCGAAGCATGTTCGACGAATGGAACCGGATCGTGCCCGACATGGCCGCTTCCAATGAAAAGTTCTACCAGCGGCAGCTCGATGACTTCAACAGATCGGTCTGATCATCCATCTATTCATAACACTTAAAAGTAATCACCATGTTTAAAAAATTCCTGAATAACCTCCTGGGCAACGACGCCGGGCAGCAACAACCACAAGAACAGGTAACCAATCCGTTTCAGCAGCAGGCCGCCCGGCATAACAACGACGCAGACGATGACGACGATGACAACGTTCCTGTACAGGGAACGCAATACCAGTTTGATCCCCATACCCAGCACGGCACGCATTACACCAAAGAAGCATTTGATGCCGCGGCAAACCGGCATTATGAAGAAATGCTGGCCGACCAGGACGAGGTACTGAGTGAAAACGAAAAACGGAATCTGAAGCGGGAAGCCGTTACACAGCTGTACCTTAAATGGAACGGGCATAATTACGACCAGCTGGTACAATTTGAAATGGCCAACTCCCTGGAGCTTACCGGCTATGCCACCCAGGGATTTAACCAGGTTAAAGAAGAAGGAAACCCGCTGTACGAACCCATCCATGGCATTTCCCTTTATGATTATGCCGGTATTGCCCATGCCATGGCGCAAGGCGTTCCGGAAGCAACCATTTTAAAGGCCATCGGCATTGAAAAAGCCGTGTGGGAAGAAGTGAACATTCTTTGGCCCGAGCGGATGAAAGAAGATGCCAGCTTTGGCATTATGACCAAGTATGGCGAATACTTTGCCATTGCCGGTGAACACCCCAAATTGTTAAACCTGAAACCCGCTGCTGCAGCCACTTCCGGAGGAAACGCCAACCTTGAAAAATTAAAAACCGACCGGTATTTTTACGAAGAGCTTTGCGGTGCACGGACGGCGGCTTACGAATATGGCCTGGATGGTGCCCAATGGATCCTGGAAAACTTCGGCATCAACCTTTCCGATTTCCAGGCGGTGGCCATGGACTGGATGACCGCGCAAAACCAGCAATTCAACAGCAACGAAATTCACCATTATATGGACTACCAGCTGCAAAAGCAAAAAGAATATGCTGAAAAGTTTGCAAAGGAACAGGGCGGAAACATTGCAGATGATATTGCGTTCTAAACCTTACAGACTTATCCGGCGGAACGGATAACGGTACCGTTTCGCCCCCGTGCTCCTTCCACCGGCAGCCGGGGATATTACACAACAACAAAACATTTACGGTTACCCACCGAACAAACCGGTGCGCAACCATCCGTTCGGTTATTTACACATCCCTATTCTATAAAAACAATACATGCAGTCATTAAAACACTTTACGGCTGAGGGAAACGTTTACAAAATGAAGCCCTCTTATTTTCTGCCGGTTGCCATCATTATCCTTTTACCGCTTCTCAGTTATTTTATACTCCGGGAAGGTAAATATCCCGTCATTGGCTGGCTGTTGCTGGCATTGGCTGTACTGGGTTTTTTGGGAATGATCTCCCGGTCGCTGGTTATTGATTTGAACACGCGGGAAATACGGGCCAAGGCTGCCCTGCTCCGGCCTGCGGTGCGGATCCCCCTGTCTGACTTTCAAAATTTTGAACTGCATCAAATAAAGCAGGGCTTTGTCACCACTAATACGTCGCTGAACATCTGCTATCTCAAAGACGGGAAAACAAAACGGGCCCTGATCGCCCAGAGCGTTACCACCAGGGCCATGCAACGTATTTTAAACGAAATCGACGAAATCATCAGTAACTATGACAGCAAGAGATAAATATAAAGTGGAAGAAACGCCGCAGTCCGTTTCCTTACAACCCCATTATCATCTGCTAAAAAGCCTGTTTTGGTTTTTTATTGCAATTGTGGGCACGGCAGGTGCCATTTTTATCTTTTACCGGCAATTGGGTGAAGGTGGCCGGGTGCTTGGTTATTCCATTGTGGCGTACCTGATCCTGCATGGTTTGTATGATTATATTTTCCGGGTGAATGTGCGTTATGTATTTGACAAAACCGGTAATGCGGTTTATAAGATCAACGCCCCATTTCCGAAAAAACGATTAATGCCACTGGACCAGCTGGTGATCTTCACCAGTACCGAACAGTGTTCCTGGCATTATGCAATGGGAGCGAGAAAAAAGCAATTCATAAAAAGCTATGCCATCAGTGAAGCCTTTGGTTCGGGAAAGAAAAGCGAACGGCTGCTGGGCGCCTATGAGGCGGAGGTGTTGGAACCCATCCTGCGGTTGAGCGCTACATCCTCCATACGTCAGGATTAACCTTTGCGTTCCCGGAAAATTCCTTGCACCTTGTGGTAAGTATTTAACCGCGAAGACGCGGGGGCGCAGGGATACGCTGAGAGACCATATTGAGCGTTCTATCATCTCCGCTCTCTGCGGTAAAAATAAACCGCGGAGAATGGGAGGTCGCTGAGATCCGCTTGTGGTTGCGTACCTCGCGGGGTCCTTGCGTACCTGGCGGTAAAATATTAAACGCTAAGGGCGCAAAGCCTTTTCGCAAGGTTCGCAAAGCGTTTGTCACAATCATTTATCCTATTCCCACAGCGCCCTTCGCGGATTCATTGCGCGCCTGGTGGTAAACTATTAAACGCTAAGAACGCAAGGGCTTTTCGCAATGCTCGCAAAGCGTTCGCGACAATCATCCATCCTATTCCCATAGCGTCCTTCGCGGATTCATTGCGCGCCTGGCGGTAAATACTAAACGCTAAGGGCGCAAAGCCTTTTCGCAAGGTTCGCAACGCGTTTGTGACAATCATCTATCCTATTCCCATAGCGTCCTTCGCGGGTTCATTGCGCGCCTGGCGGTAAAATGTTAAACACTAAGAGCGCAAAGCCTTTTCGCTAGGTTCGCAAAGGTTTGTAACAACCATTTATCCTATTCACATAGCGTCCTTCGCGGATTCATTACGCACCTGGCGGTAAACTATTAAACGCTAAGAGCGCAAGGGCTTTTCGCAACGTTCGCAAAGCGTTTGTCACAATCATTTATCCTATTGCAATAGCGTCCTTTGCGGATTCCTTGCGCGCCTGGCGGTAAACTATTAAACGCTAAGAACGCAAGGGCTTTTCGCTAGGTTCGCAACGCGTTTGTGACAATCATCTATCCTATTCACATAGCGTCCTTCGCGGATTCCTTGCGCGCCTGGCGGTAAACTATTAAACGCTAAGGGCGCAAGGGCTTTTCGCAACGTTCGCAACGCGTTTGCGACAATCATCCATCCTATTCCCATAGCGTCCTTCGCGGATTCATTGCGCGCCTGGCGGTAAAATATTAAACGCTAAGAACGCAAAGCCTTTTCGCTAGGTTCGCAACGCGTTTGTCACAATCATTTATCCTATTCACATAGCGTCCTTCGCGGATTCATTGCGCGCCTGGCGGTAAAATATTAAACGCTAAGAACGCAAAGCCTTTTCGCTAGGTTCGCAACGCGTTTGTGACAATCATCTATCCTACTCTCATGGCGTCCCTTGCGCGTTCCTTGCGCACCTGGCGGTAAAAAACATACACCACAATGAACCGCAGGAGCCGATCCTCCTCCTTCCTTTAGCGATTCCTCCTGCGCCTCATGTTCTCAGCGGTTAATCACTACAGAGATTCTTCACAAAAAACGAAATAAATCCCTCATTTTTGCTGCCTCAACCAATTCCATTTATAATGAAAACAAATGCGTTAAAAGACAACCGGCGTTCTTTTTTAAAAGGAAGCCTCGCCCTGGGAGGTATCGCGTTGCTGAACCCCCAAAAGGCGCTGGCAGCCGCAACTCAAAAAGAGGAAGGTTTTAAGATCCTTGCCGGCCCCTATCTGCAGACAAATTTCGGAAACAGCATCTCCATTTTATGGATCACCAATAAGAACGCAGCGAGCTGGGTCAATTACGGAACTTCGGCAGGAACGTTGGATCAAAAAGCATTTGGCAAAAGCGAACTGGGGTTAAAACCGGCCGGAAGAATCAACTGCGTGACCCTTACCAATCTGAAACCGGGGGCCACCTATTATTATAAGATCGCATCAAAAGAAATAAAGGACTTTCAGCCCTATAAGCTTACCTATGGAGAAGAACTGAACGGAGCGACCGAGCAGTTTGTCAATACCGATCCGGCGAAAGATTCCGTTTCCTTTGTAATGCTGAACGATATTCATGACCGGCCTCAATCCATACCACACCTGCTGAACCTGGACAAAGGCAACCAGCGGGATTTTGTTTTTTTCAACGGCGATATCTTCGACTATCAAACCGATGAACAACAGATCATCGATCACATGCTGCAGCCCTGCGATCTGTTTGCCAGAAGCCTCCCCTTTGTATATGTACGGGGCAACCATGAAACCCGGGGAAAGTTTGCACGCGACTTCTCATCGTATTTTCATCATGTAGGACATACTGCATTTACACTGGGCCCTGTACGCTTTGTAATCCTGGATACCGGTGAAGACAAGGAAGACACGCATCCCGTTTATGCAAACATTGTAGATTTTGATGCCTACCGCCTGGAGCAGGCTAAATGGCTGGAGCAGGAGATCAGCAGCAAGGCCTTTAAAAATGCGCCGTTCCGCATTGTGATGATGCATATACCTCCCCGTTATTCCGGAGACGCCCATGGTGCCGTACATTGCACCCAGGTATTTGAGCCACTGCTGAACAAAGGAAAAGTAGACCTTGTACTCAGCGGGCATACCCACCGGTACAAGGTACATGGTCCCGATAAGAGCGCCAACCATTACCCGATCATCATTGGTGGTGGCCCCAGAGAGGGCACCCGCACCATTACCCAGGTGAGCGCGTCCAGGAAAGAGCTTCGCGTCCGTATGCTGGATGATTCCGGAAAGGAGGTTGGCAGCTACCTGGTAACCCGGAAGTAAACATGAAGGGTTGTTTTATGAAACACCCGCCCCTTCCGGTTACCGGTTATTAAAACAAGGCATAAAACCATTAAGGCATTAAGATCGGTTAAGAAAACGAAATAACTTAACTACACGTAATACCTTAATGGTTCTTTTGTTCGTGCAGGCCCCGTAACCGGCACTTAGCCACATTACCTGGCCATATCCGTACCGCTGCATCGCATCAATAATGATGCACGATGTAGTCATTTGTAACCCTTCCATCGGCATATAACTTCACCAGGGCGTAACCAGGCGGCGTTTCCTGGTAATAAAAAGGCGCAGCTGATTTTTCATTCCCCTTTCCCCACCAGAATCCGCTCATAGCCCCGTTGCAAAAATAATCGACATCATTGTACCAGGCGCGGTCCAGCAGGTGTTGATGGCCGCTGAGACAGACCCGCACTTTATCCCGGTGCTGATAAAACAACTGCTTTAGTTCCCTGTGGTCTTTATGCTGACCACCCTCCCAGGTATTGGTAACCGTAAGCACCGGAAAATGCGACATCAGCAATACGTGCACACCGGCCGGTGACGACTCCAGTTGCTTCTGCAGCCATTGCAGTTGCTCCTGATCCAGCGAAATACCGTCGTTATTCCCATCAAGAATGATAAACCGCCAGTTCTTTTTGTCAAAACTGTAATACCGGTGCGGCATGCCTGCCCGTTTGGCCGCATAGCCAACGCCGTACATGGCATCTTCTTTCGAAGGAGCCGCCCACCAGTTATCGTGGTTGCCCACGCAACTATATACTTCATACCCTTTAAGCGCCTCCATACATTCATCCCAGCATTTCCACTGCTCCAGCACCCGCTCGCGCGTGATATCTTTGTAATCGGCGGCATGGATGGAATCGCCGCCATTCAGGAAAAAATCAACCTTCTTTTTTTTAATCTCCTCCAGGCATTTTACAAACCGTGCCGGCACACCCTCTTCCGGCCGTATATGCACGTCTGTAATATGCGCAATGGTAAGTACCGGTTGATCCGGGCGGGTGGCAGCCGCTGCGGTTCCGGAAAATGCCGCCCCGCCTGCTGTTAAAGCAATACTTTTTAAAAAATTGCTGCGTTTCATGATGCTTCTTTAAAATGGGGAAAGCCTTTCATACTGAAAAGCTTTCCCCGGGTTTAATGATCTTTGTGATTACCAGCCGGTGGGCTGTGTCAGGTTTTTATTCAATACTGTTTGTGAAACCGGAATGGGAAAGTAGTAGTACTTGGGATCCACAAAATTGCGTGGCTGTGCCACATCTTTCGCAAACTGAATGCGCCCGGATGTTCCGTTTGACAGTGTAAAGGTTCCATCGGAAAGATAGTATTTTACGATTTTAGCCTTTACGTCTGCCGGTAATCCTGCAATGGGGCTTTCATCATTCTTCGACTGAAGAATCGCAATATCCTCTACGCCATCACCGGTTACATCCAAACCGCCCAGCGCCGGCACATACATGCCGCTGGAATTTTGGGCCAGGAGCGCGCCTGCCTTCCAGCGATACAGGTCGTCCGCCCTAAATCCCTCACAAGCCAGTTCCACCCGGCGCTCCCGGCGTATCTCAAGAATGACGCCTTTATTGGCACCGGTTACCAGCGGATTTTTATTGGCCAGGTAAGCATCCGGAGCTGCATTGGCTGCGGTCATATTCAATGCAGGCATACCTACCCTGCTACGGATCTTATTGATGGTAGCATCAATATCGCCCTGGGTAATGGTGCCCAGTTCTGCCTTGGCCTCTGCATTGGTCAATAATACTTCCGCATATCTGAAGATCGGCAGATCCGTATAGTTCAGCTCCCAGCCGCCACGCAGGGCCGGGTCGCGGGGATAAAACTTCACCTGCAGGTACCCTCCGAAATTAGGACGGGTAAGATAAGGATTGCCATTGGGATCATTTTTAAAACCCGGAGGCATAATGGTTTCTGCCAAACGCGGATCCCGGTTGGCAAACATTTGTATAAAGGTTTTGGTACTGTATCCGTTCTGAGATGTAAAAGGCGTGCCGTCACTCATCAGGAATTCATCCGCCAGGCTCGAGCTTAGTGCCCACTGCCAGTCTAATACTACATGCGTATTATTGGCAACACCCAGTTCCTTGTTGTTCTTTTGAAGAAAGATGACCTCCTTATTTGCAGACAGATCGTTGCTTGAAAACAACGCCCGGTAGCCGGCGGCGCCGCTTCCGGTAATATCAAAACCGCCGTTATCCATGATGGCCTGAGATGCCGATACGGCACGCTGTAAAAAGACCTGTGCCGATGATTGCAGGTTCAACTCACTGTGATATTTGCGGTACGTACCTTCATGCAGGGCCACACGGGCCAGCAATGTAAGTGCCGCCCATGGCGTTACGTAGGTATTCCTGGGTGTGGCGCTGGCCGGGTAGGTGCTTTTAATATTTGCTGCTGCAAATTCCAGGTCGGCCATGATCGAATCCACTACCACGGTGCGGGGATCTTTAGCCTTTGTAAGCATGGCCTCATCTTTATTTCCGAGGGTATGCCCGTACCAGGGCACATCTCCGTAGCGTTTTACCAGGTTGTAGTAAAAATTCGCCCGGAAAAAGCGCGCCACACCAATGTAATGATTGATGGCCGCTGCATCACCCGTGGTTTTACCCACATTATCCAACATATAATTAATATTCCTCAGCACATTCCAGGTATCCCTGCTCCATCCGCCCACCGTTCCGGGTGTAATCCCGCCGCGAATGAGGTTATCGATTTCACTGCTGCCCGTATAAATGGCAATGTTATCCGAATATTTATCAGCAGCATATACGTCGGCCCAAACAGCGCGAAGCTGGCTGCTGTACATTCCGTTCGTATAGGTTTCGAGGTCGGCCGGTGTATTAAAGAAATCGTCGTTGGTGATCGCCGACGGTGGTGTGCGTTGTAAAAATTCTTTTTTACACGAAACACCCAGTACAGCCGTTGCTAAAAGTATATATGAAATCCGTTTCATTTTTATGGGTTTTGTGTATTAAAAATTCAGGTTTAAACCAAAGGAATACGTGCGCTGGAAAGGATAGGCCGCCTGCGGACGGTTACCATCGCCCAGCGATTCGGGATCCAGCTTCACCTTTAAGTGTGATATTTCAAAAATATTTTCTGCGCTAAAGTAAAAGCGTACTTTACTCAGCTGCAAACGCTGCAATACCGATTGGGGTAAGGTATAGCCTACGGTAAGATTCTTCACCCGCATGTAGGCCCCGTTTTGCATATATTTTTTATTGGGAATGGCCAGCGGCGACATCGCATCTTCAGCCGTGTATGCCCGCACTGCCGGGAAATACGCATTGGGATTATCCGGCGTCCAGTGATCCAGGTTCAACGTAGTAACGTTGGTCCAGGGTTGGGTATAAATCCCCCAGAAATAAATATTGGAGTTGCCGGGGTACCAGTCCCGTTTGCCGATACCCTGCATGAAAATCCGCAGATCCACCCCTTTCCATCCGGCAGACAGATCAATGCCATAAGGATACCTGGCGCTTTTGTTACCAACGATATGCATATCACCGGGATTGTTCACGGTGCGGTCTCCCAGGTCAATGGTTCCGTTATTGTTCCGGTCTGCAAATTTCAAATCACCCGGATAGAAGTTATAGCCCTGGTCATCTTCACCAACAGCGCGCTGATTGGGTGAGTTGGCTACATCCTGGGCATCCTTGAAATAACCCAGTACATCCAGTCCCCAGATCTCCCCGATCTCCATTCCCTCATAATAGTTGATTGAGTTGGTATTATTATTAAACGAGTTGCCCAAAAACTTAGTAGGATTATCAAAGCGGGTAATCCAGGAACGGCTGTCGGCCAGGGTAAACGTAAGATTATACCAGAAAGGTGATCCGGCAAGCTGACCGTTATCCCGCCAGTTCAGCCGTAACTCCCAGCCCTTGGTTTTAAGATCCCCGTTGTTTTCAGTAGGTGCAATTGCACCAAAAACAGCCGGCAGTTCCCGGCCCGGTATCAACATGTTCTTTGTATAACGGGTATATTTATCAAAATTCACACTCAGCCGGTTGTGGAGCAACGACAGGTCTACGCCAAGGTTTACCGTGTTGATACTTTCCCAGCTGAAGTTATCGGATACCGGTTTCGGGCTGCTTACCGTAGTGGGTTTGGTTGAGCCCAATATAATGTTCCCGGTTCCCTTAGGTAATATCGGGAGGTACGGATAGGCATCAAAATACACGTAAGCCGGATTGTATACGAACAACTGGTTCCCGAGACTTCCATAAGAACCCCTCAGCTTAAACATATCCAGTGAAAGCGCATGTTTTATGTTGGCAAAGAACGCTTCATCAGACACCAGCCAGCCAGCAGAAGCCGATGGAAAGAAGCCCCATCTTTTTCCGGAAGGAAACCGGGAAGAGCCATCATAACGGCCATTCAGTTCCAGCAGGTATTTCTGTTTATAATTATATCCCAACCGGTAAAAGACACCCTGTACGGCCCAGTCCTTAATGGTTTCGGTTTCCGTCATCGTGCCGGTGCTCAGATCAATGGAGGGCAGGGAGGTAGAAATGATCCCATTTCTCCGGGCGTTAAAATAAGTATTGTTATAGTATTCACTATTGAAGCCCACAAGGCCCTGCAGGAAATGATCGCCAACATTCTTATGAAAGTCGGTATACAGGTTGTAAACGTTATAACCCGTAGTTGTATTTTCGTTTTGCGCCCAGGTATTGGAGAACGTGTATTGCACGGCTGCGTTCGGCCCTGTTTTATACGGAACTGGGATATCATATGAACGCACGAGACTGGAACCACGCCGGAAGGTAGCTTCTGCATTAAAATCCCATACATCCTTTATCAGCGCCGCCTTGGCCGCAAAGGTGGTAATATACTCGTTCAGCTTGTCTCTCCGTCTGCCACCGGTTTGCAGGGCACCCAGTACGGGGGCTCCCGCGCGGGTCCAGCTTCCATCCGGGTTCTTTGGAACATCCAGCGAATTGGTACGGTTTACGTTCCAGAAGAAATCGCCATCCAGAAAAACGGGTGCCTCATAATCCGTACTCGTAAGCTGTGTATTGTTTGAGAATTTCAGCCACCTGGTTACATCAAATTCCACTTTGCCTCTTGTGTTATACCGTTTGTATACATCATTGCCATATTTCAGCAACCCATCCTGCTGGTAGTAATCGCCGGAAAAATAGTAACTTAATTTTTCCGCCCGTTTTGAAATGCTCACATTGGCGTTATAGGTAGGTGCCGTTTTGTTGTACGCCTCCCTGATCCAGTCCGTAGCACCGGTATATACCCAGCTGTTGCCATCATCGCTAAGGGTTACCGGTGGCAGTGAAGGATCTTCCGAACGCTTTTTTGCGTAGGCCCGGGCCGATTCCGGATAAAGGTTGTACAGGGGCTTACCGGCTTCGGTTTTTACATCCATAACTTTGTAGGGATCGGTTACCAGCTCCGGCATTTTCCCAATCGTACGATAGCCCACCATTGCATTTAACGATACATTCAGTTTATTCCCTTTTGCTTTTTTTGTAGTGATGAGCACCACACCAAAGGAAGCGCGTGCACCATAAATGGCCGCTGCTGCCGCATCTTTTAATACCGAAACGGTTTCCACATCATTGGGATTGATACGGGCTACTTCATCCATCGAATAAGGAATATTATCTACAATGATCAGCGGATCGCCGCCGTTTACACTGGTAAAACCCCGGATATTAAAGTTGGGGTTGGTGGTAGCACGCCCGTTAGACGTTGTAATATTCAGGTTGGGGATCAATCCCTGCAAGCCCGCTCCCAGGTTGGCGATGGGCCGGCTTTCCAGTTGCTTTGAGGTGATCATATCTACGGCACCGGTGAGGTTTACTTTCTTTTGCACACCAAAACCAACCACAACGATCTCATCCAGGTTCTTATCACCGGGCACCAGCTGGATATTGCCCAGGTCACCGGTATTCACTTTTATTTCCTGGGGAATATATCCCACATAGGAGATCTCCAGCACACTGTTTTCCGGCGCCTCAATTGAAAAACGGCCGTCTTCTGCGGTAACCACGCCAACGGTGGTACCTTTTACACGAACGCTTACACCCGCAAGCGGCTTTCCGCCCTCTCCCGTTACCTGGCCGGTAACCCGCTGGTCTCCGGCCAGCATCCGAACCGGCTCACTGGCATCCCGTTTCTTTATAATCACTACCCGGTCCCTGATCTGGTAGGTAACCGGCTGATCTTTACAAACCGCATCCATGGCCTCTTTCAGCGAAACATTGGAAACGTTAACCGTTACCGGTTTGGCAGTCCGTAAATGCGATTTTACATAAAAGAAATTATACCCGGTTTGGGTACGGATATCTTCCATTACTTTTTCAAAGGAGGCATTTCTTTCCGAAAGGCTCAGCCGCTGGGCATAGCCACCGGCACTTACCTGCAAAAAGCAAAACAGCAGCAGGCAGGAAAATACCTTTCTCATCAATAAAACACGGCTTCCGTACCGGGTACCGGAACCTGCCGCTTCGTTATCAAAACACATACGATTCATTTTAGAACATTAAATAATTGTAGTAGTGATGCGCCGCGTTGATATCCGCTACGCTGTTTCTGGCATTGAAAAAATCGCAAACAATCCCTCTGCCGCTGGTTAAGTGCAATACCTGTCCATACGCCTGGTTTAATAATTATGAAATAAATGTCAATTTTGAAGCCTTAGCAGCGCACTATGAGGTACGGGTTACATAGATTTTCTTCCCGTCGATACGGAAGGAAAACAATCCCGTGGCCTCCATGATTCCCAGCACACCGGATACATTCTGAAAGCGCGACATTGCGCCTTTCATTTTATCCAGTGGCATATCGCCCTCGTAAATCACCTGTACATCATACCAGCGTGCTACCTTGGTCATGATCTCGTATACATTCTCATCGTTAAATTCAAAATAACCGTTCTTCCACGCAACAGAGGCGTCTGCATTCACTTTTGAAATGGCTACCACACCCCTGCGGTCTACCTTTGCCTGCTCGCCGGGTTTTAATGTTTGCCGGCCGTTAATTTTTACGGAGCCCTCGAGCAGCGTTGTTCTTGCCTCCGGTTCGTCTGTATAGCTGCTTACATTAAAATGGGTACCCAGTACTTTTATATCCTGCCGGCCGGAGTGAACAATAAAGGGTTTATGGGCATCCTTGGCTACTTCAAAATAGGCTTCGCCCTCCAGCTCCACGCGCCGCTCCTTTAAACCGGAAAAATTCACCGGGAACTTTAATGATGTGGCGGCGTTTAACCACACTTTTGAACCGTCGGGCAGGGTAATGCCGTATTGCTGGGCACGGGCCGTGATCAGCGTATTATATAAAGCACCGCCGGCAGCAACCGGATGAACTTCAGGTGCGGAAACATCCAGCCGGTAAACGATGGTGCTGTCTGTTGTTTTGGTAATCACCGTTCCTTTCTGATCGGCCAGTTGTCCATTGCCGGCTTCCGAAAGGAGGATACGGCGGCCGTCAACAAGCACCAGCGTGGCCATATTCGTACCGGGTGCAATATCGGGATGCAGCACGGGTACTGAAACCATTTCCGGTGCCTGCTTCCGGGAGGCTTGCATCCACCGGATCGTTCCGGTTAAACAGGCTGCAACTACAACCGCAGCTGCTGCTATGCGGATCCAGGATTTCAGGGGCGGTATCCTCCGGTCTATTCTACGGTTGATCTCCCGGAACATCTGCCGTTCCTTTGCAGGAAGGTCCGCAGCGTCCGCGGCTTCTTCCTCCTGCTGCTGATTACACCAGGCACTGTATACCCGCAGATCTTCAGCAGAGGCGTTGCCCTGTTCAATGCGCTGTATGATCTTTAAAAGTTCCTCCTGGTTCACCATGTGTAACGGACGTTTTGACTGCCCTTATATTTAAGAGACATCAGCACATCGTGTCCCCCAAAAACATTTTAACTTTTTTTTTGAGCGTACTAAAACGATGACAGAAATGTGAAATCATCCCTCCCGGCATAACGAAGGCAGCATGACGGTTTATTTTCAGAAAAGGGCTTGGAATACTGCTATCACCGGTGTACCGCAGCTACGCTCCCGGAATGGTGCCCCGGCCTGTAGTATAAGGCGGGGATCAGCAATTACGGTAGCGCCTTATCAGGAAATCCATCAGAGGAAAATACTCCAGAACGACATTTTGCCCAGGTGCAGTTTGAGCTTTTTAAGTGTAATGGTCATCTGGTTTTCAACGGTTTTTTCGGCAATGCCCAACCGGGCAGCGATTTCTTTATTGCTCAGGTATTGTTCCCGGCTTAGCTGATAGATTTCCCGCGCCCGTTGAGGCAGTGTATGTACAAAATCATGAATGGCCGCTTTCAGCTCCTTGATCTCAATCCCTTCCTCCATCCGGGCTTCTTCTGCAACCGGCTGTTTGGCAAAGGCCTGGCTTAGAATTTCGGTTCTTCTTTTGCTGGATAAGATCACCCGTGTAAGTTTATATTTTACAGCCGCCATCAGGTAGGCTTTTAAGCAGGTGATATTTAGTTTATGATGGTTTATCCAAAGCCATACAAAGAGATCCTGTATGGCATCCGTGCATTCGTCTTCGTCTTTCAGGATATTGAATGCATAGCGGTACAGCAGGGAGGCATAACGGGAATAGATGGCGTTGAATGCCGCCCGGTCCCGGTCTTTCAGCAAACCGGTTAATTCCTCATCACTATATTGCCTGTAATCGATCATGATAAAATTTTACCCCGGTAGAAACCGGGAATGCGGTATGAAATACCCTGCAATAATATTACATCCCGCTTCGCAATCGTTTAAAATCAAATTATATTTATATTAACTTAAGCGCACACACCTGCCTGGTACAGGAGCCATTTTTCTTTTTTTATCCACCCCGCTTCATATCAACGCAACAGCAGCAATCCAACCAGGCCCTTCAATCTGTAAGCGATATTAGCAGAAAATTTTGATTTGCCATTCAACTTTGGCGTGCAACCGTTTGCACGTTACTTAGCGGCTCGTTTTGGCATGGCATTGATCCAATCCATAATCAGCTTCACGCCTTCTTTGTGAATGACCGTACGCGCCAGTTCCGGCATGGCGGTTCCCGGCTCTGTACTGTTCATCCGGTAAGCCAAAATGGAATGCGCGGCATCTCCCGGAACCAGGTCGTAATTCAGCCCGCCGGCGCCTCCACCGGCCGATACCGGTGATTTCAGCATGCCCAGTGCCTGCGGATCGTTTTGTTCATATTCGAGGAATAACCCGGTATTATAGGCATCTCCCGAGCGGGTATGACAATGCGCACAATTTACATCCAGGTAAGCCCTGGCCCGCTGCTCCAGTGTATACTGCCGGGCGTCATTCCAGGCCGGAAGCTGTTCAATGGTTGCAACATCCGGCAGCCCCGCAAGCAAACCGCGGCCGGCCCAGTCGGCCAGTTGATTTTTTCCGAGAAAGACCGGTGAAAAATTCAGGTTCCGGGCCTTGGGCCCAATCGGCATTAAAGTACCTTCCTGTGTATGACACCGTTTACAGTCGTTGGTATTGGGCACCTGGTATACCGTTGAAACCGGTACCTGCTGATCATCCAGGAACCGGATGGGAACCCGGGCACCCGTAATATGTTTTACGGCATCGGTCTGTTCTTTGTTCCACAAATAGTTCATCACCTTCCACTCATGATCGGCCGGATCTTTTACCAGCAGGCGCGTTTCAATCATCACCTTCTGATGCTGTTCGTTGGTATAGGCAAAGTTCTTGATGATAACGGTTGAATCCGGAAACTGAAGCGGTCCCCGGGCAACATAATGTGCCTGGCTGTCGCGGGGCCATACGATAAAGCGGTCTTTCACCGTGTAATCGGTAAACAACGGCGTATGCAGTTCGTAACGGACCACCCCGGCATTGGGCACCAGTTCTTTTAGCACACCTTTAAAGAACCCATAATCGGAAAGTTTATCTCTGAATTCAAAACCAGCCTGCCGGGCAACAGCTCCCGTTGCTGCAGGCTTTCCTTTACACTGCTGAAACAATACCATCGCAAAGCCCGCCAGTATTGCCGCCGTTATGATATGATATTTACGCATGATCCGTTCGAACGTTTATATTGATCGCATTTTGATGATTCAACGGTTTCACCGCAACCCGGATTACCGTTTGTTCTTTCCTCTTCATTTTTATTTACAAATAAAGGCACGCATGTCTGTTGACGGCTTCCAGGCAGCGGGCTTCTCGATGTTTAAAAAATCGGCATTTACAAATAAATTATCGCCCGTTTGTGTGATGCAAATACTGTCTGGATTTGTTCCGGTTCCCTTTGTGAGCAGGTTGGTTGAAATGCCATCATACATGATCAGGGGAATGCGCTTGTGCTGCCGGCCGGGATCCTGTTGATTCAGCTGCTGCTCAATTCCCATTAACAATTTGCCGATATGGTGCAGGGCTGCCGGTTCGGGAAAAGCCGGGCCCATTGCAAGCGTATTGTCATAAATACGGATATTTTTTGATATCGGGAAATACTGGTCGTTGATCTTATCCGGGGTTTCGCCAACAGCAAAGCCGGAGGCGATGGTAATGGCTGAAGAATTATTATTGATGACCCGGTTCCGGTAAAGCTCCACATTTGAGGTAGCCAGTATAATGATGCCGCTTCCGGGTGCTGCATTGCCTACACCCCAGGAAGTACCAAAGCTGCCGGCTTTTGCAAAGTTGATGCGGTTATTATCGTGCAGGTAGTTGTCATACGCCTTTACATGTCCGCCTCTTTGCGACAATCCGGGCAGATCAAATACCAGGAAGCCGGCCGTATTGTCGTAAAACTCGTTGTTATATACTTCCGCGTTTGTTGTATTTTCAATTTCACAGCCGGCCACATTTTTAGCGGCCTTACAATGGCGCACCACGGCGCTGTCCGACTGACCTACATAGATACCCGCATCCGATGCGCCTTCCGCATAACAATTTTCTACCAGTATTTTTTTACAGAGTACCGGGTAGATGGCATAACCTCCGCTGGTGGAATCTGAAGTTTTCCAGATGGCATTCAAATCCCGCACTACAATATCGCGGCTTTTGTTGATCTTCAGGAGATCTCCTTTGGAATCCCGGATCGTCATATCTGATATGGAGAACCCGGTTACATCGGTAATGCGGATGCCCTCCCCGCCCTGGGATTGTGCAGAAAAATCGAGGATGGTCTTATCCTTCCCTTCGCCTTTAAGCTGTACCTGCTTAGCTTTTACAATACTTAAGTTGTCAAATTTGTACAGCCCGGCTTTCAGCAGGATGCTGGTACTGTCTTTAACGGTCAGCAGTGCTTCCAATACCTTAGCCTCCTCACCGGGAGCAAACGTAAGCTCGTGGATATAGGCCTGCGGTGTTTTCGTTCCCGTGTTGCCGTTGCAGGAAACAAGTACTGCCAGCACCAGGATGCTGAGGCCATACCAATTATTTTTGAAGATGTGGTTCATTATACGGGTATTTATGTTTTAAAAAATATTATAAGCAAAAGTAGCGTAGTAAACGGCTCCGATAGCGGGGTTGGCAATACCTGTAGAATAGTAGCGGTTGGTGATGTTGGTACCGCCGATGCGTATGCCGGAATGTGCCTTTATAAGCTTATAGCTGATTTGCGCATCCACTACCGCGGAAGCCGGAACTGTACCTTGCGCCAGTCCTCCGGATACCACGTAAAAATAGCCGGGCTTATACCGCAACGCGGTATTAAAGGACCATTGCTGTTTTTTTCCCAGGCCGCTGTTTCCAAATTCCATATTGATATGGTAATGCGGGGTATTAAAATTATTCACCTGACTGTTGTTCCGGTTCTTGAGATAATCGGAATAATAATTCACCTTTGCCAGGAAGTTGCGGCTCAGATCTACACTTACGCTTGCCGCATATCCATAAGTATTTACCCGCTCTCCACCGTTAAACGCAATATTATACTGGATGTATTTGCTGTGGTCTTTAAAGGCTTGCGGATCCTGCGTGCCGGGCGTATTGGCCACGTTTGCATACCCGATAAAGTTCTTCCACTCGGAATAATAACCCAGCACATCTATAAGTACGCGTTTACCGATCAGCGCTGCGTAGCCCAGCTCAAAGGCATCTACCGACTGAGGTTTGATATCATTGTATACGAACCGTTTTAATACCGACGGATCACCGGTTTGCTGGTAGGCCTGCACACTTTCAAGCGTATAAGGCGGATACTGGTCAAATTTATATTTGCCGTTCAGCAGGAAAGAAGATCCGCCGGACGAATAGCTGTTATAGCCATTCAGGGTATTTTGCAACGCCTGTATATTGGAAGGGAAGCTATAGGCATTCTGGTAAGAAAAACGGATATAATGTTCCGGCGCCGCCTCAAATACGAGGGAGGCCCTGGAGGTAACACGAGGTTCTTTAAACAGGGTATTTTTATCATAGCGGAAAGAAGCGGCAGCACTCAGCCGTTCCTGTAACATCTTTTTCGACAACTGCACATACCCGCTGTATTCGTTTACATCAATGGGTTTGTCATCATCCGGAAAAAGCGTATTCCGGCTGTTCAGGTTGTACAACCGCCAGTTGGCGCCGGCAATAATATTTACAAAGGGAATGACACCGGCAAAATTATACTGGGCCTCGGTATTGTACAATTTGCTGCGATCCAGGAACAGGGTGCCGCCTTCGGAGATCGGTGTGCCGGAGATGCGGTTTTTTAACGCCTCAAATTCCGGTGTACCCGGTACCAGCCGTCCCTGGTCTGCTGCTGCGCGGGCGGCCAGGTGCGCATCTGTAAGCGCAGCGCCGCCGGCCAGTGCGGTCAGCAGCCCCATCGTATATTGCGGATACCAGCCATCCTGGGTGGCCTCATCATAACTGGGTTTCCATCCTTCGTTAATGTACTGAGCAGTGGGACCTGCGATTAAGGTTTTACCCGAATTTTCCTGGGTGGTATAACTGCGCACAAACCATTTGTCGCCCCGGGCCTCCAACCGGTATTGCCCTACTTTAAAATCCTTGATCTGGTAACGGGTATCATTGGTATACACCACACTGCCCGTTCCGAACGTACCGGATGCAATGAGCTGGGTTTTGGAGCTAATAAAATACCGGATCTCCGCGTTGGTTTTTAAAAGCCGGGCATTATTGTCCAGGTAGCCGTATTCTGCATACCCCGTGCGCGCCACATAGTTCGGGCGCTGTAACAACGGGTCGATGAGCGGGGCCAGCGATTCATCCATCCCGCGGGCGGCTTCCAGGAACGGATTAATGTCTACAGACGTAGCACCGCCGTAGAAATTCGGGCTGTTATAATTCGGATCGGTGAACCGGCTTCCCGGGCCATTTTTATTGGCTGTATCCGTTGCTACCCAGTCTTTGGCCTGAGTATATTGCACGTTTATTTTAAATGCCAGCTTTTCATTGAGCTTCTTCGCCCAGCGCAGCGTCCAGTCGTAATAAGGAGAAGCACCAACCGGGTCGTTGCTTTTTTTATTTTTGATATGATTTACCCCCTGGGTTACCAGCAGGCTCAGCCCCTGGTATTTAAAGGGATCTTTACCGGTCATTACCATCGTGCCGTTCAACCCCCGGGAGCCGTATAAGGCGGAAGAGGCGCCGGACAGCAATTCAATATTATCTACATCCAGTTGTGTAAGACCGATAGCAGATCCCAGCGGGAAATTCAGCCCCGGCGCCTGGTTATCCATCCCATCCACGATCTGGGTAAAATTGGTATTGCCGCTGGTATTAAAACCGCGGGTGGTTACGCTGGTAAATCCCAGGCTGGATACCGTTACATCCACCCCCTTCAGCCCCTGCATCATGTCCATATAATTCAGCTGGGGCGCATTGGCAATATCTTTATTGCTGAGCTGTTCGATGGTTACGGGCGAGGTTAGTTTCCGCTGCCGGGTACGACTGGAAGATACCACTACTTCCGAACCCAATACAGAAGCGGGGCTCAGCAATAGTTCCAGTGGCTGCCGGGTATCCGACACCACTACCTCCCGGGGTTCAAAACCAACGGAAGACAACAGCAAGGTGAGCGGCAACGCTTTGTGCGTACGTAATTCAAACCGCCCGCGTTCATTGGTATAGGTTCCTTCCGAAGCGTTCCGGATGCTTACCGAAACCGCCGCAACGGTTTCCCCTGCAACCGTACTCCTTACAACGCCCTTAATGGTTTGTTGTGCCCGGGATGCATCCACCAGCCACAGCTGGAATACAAGACTCAGCAGTAAGATTTTTCTCATAGCCCTTATGATTAATAAACAATTAAAAACAGCTTCAGCAATACACCCGTCTATTTACCGTTCGGCACCACAACCATCTCTTATTTTTTCAGTCCCCGGAAAATGAGGGCGATTAACATTTTCATATCCTGGAGGCTCTGTGCATAGTCGATATCAGGCCCCCTTGTCAGGATGGCTTTTTGCTCTACACTATGCTTCAGCGCATCGCTGATATTGATGAGCACGGAAGCCAGCTTTGCGGGGTTTGCCTGCACCAGTTCTCCCTTGCTCATGGCCTTCCGGATCAGCTCCGCAAGGAATAGTTTCTCCCGGTTCATCAGCGCGTCATACAGCTCAAAAAAACGCGGCAGGATCTTATTCAACGTATCTGTTGACACCCGGTTCATGTTCAACACCTTTTTATAGTAGTTGAAACGTGCCTGCATATAATAGGCCACCTGGCTTTCGATCCCTTTTTTCAATTGTACCTTTTCCTGCAGGGCAAGAATATAATCCTCCCCTTCCCTCAAAGCAGTTTCAATAAAAATATCTTCCTTGTTCTTGTAATAATAATACAGCGATGCCTTGTTCAACCCAACCGTTTGTGCAATATCCTCCAGCGTAGTTTTGTCGAGACCAAATTTTTCAAAGCACTGCATGGCGCCCTTTCCTATCTGCTTTTTAACCAGGTCCCGTTTGTTCATATGGTACTTCTTTGATACTAAGTTAATTTAATTTTTCAAACAATTCATTAAAAAAGTTGAAAAATTTTCTACACGGAAAATGGATGGCACACCGGCTGCAGGCACCTATCAGATACTGCCAAACTGGTCTTTATAGGCTTTGGGAGTTTCCCCGGTAATTTTTTTAAAAGAGGTAGAAAAATAAGACGGGCTCGAAAACCCGGTCTGGTAGGCAATTTCAGCAAACGAAAGGCCTCCCTGCCGGATCAGGTAGCGGGCTTTCTGAATGCGTTGATTCAGGATGTATTCGTTAACGCCCATCTGCAGCAGGGGCTTCACTTTCCGGTATAACTGAATTTTTGAAAGGCCCAGCTCCCGGCAAAGATCCTGGACGGAAAAATGTTCGTTGGCCAGGTTTTTTTCAATGACCGCATTAAAATCTGCAAGAAAGCGTTTTTCATTTTTACCCCCCGCCGGCTGTACTTCTTTGGGAATGGCTGTAGTAAGGTGTGTTTTCAGATGTTGCCGGTTCTGCAGCAGTCCGCGGATGGTTTGCTCCAGCACGTCGGTACGGAATGGCTTTACCAGGTACGCATCCGCATTTGTGCGTAACCCCTCCAACCGGTTATCATCGGTTGTTTTTGCAGTCAGCAATACAATGGGGATATGCGCGGTACGGATATCGGACTTCAGCACATTAGTCAGTTGCAGGCCATCCGTATCCGGCATCATAATATCAGACAATACCAGGTCCGGAAATTCTTCGAAGGCCTTGCGGATGCCCTCGCTTCCGTTTTTTGCCGTAATGATATGATACGCGCCCTGCAATTGTTCCGCAAGAAACCGCCGCAGATCGTCGTTATCTTCCACTACCAGGATACTTCCGGCACGGTCCGGTTGGGCGGCTGCATCCGGCACCTCCGGCACGGTAACCGGTACGGTACTGTGTTCCATTTGAAAACTTTCTACCCATGCAGGCATATGGCGCTGGTACCCATACGGATCGGCCTTTACTACACCCGGCTCCTGCAACCATGCATCACCCAACGGCAATGTAATCACAAATACGGCACCGTGGTGCTTTTCGCTCTCCACACGGATCGTTCCTTTATGCAGTTCTACCAGTTCTTTTGAAAGCGCCAGGCCCACCCCGCTCCCGTTCTGGTTGCGCACATTGCCCTGGTAAAAAAGATCAAATAACCGTTCCTTTTCTTCGCTGCTAAGCCCGGTACCCGAATCGGCCACCTTTATCAGTACCGATTGCCCGGCCGGCTCCAGCGTTACATATACATGTCCGCCATCCGGTGTAAATTTGAAGGCGTTCGAAAAAACATTAAACAATACTTTTTCCATCTTTTCAAAATCGATCCAGCACATCAGCGCGGTTTCCCGGGTAAGCAGGCGGCAATCGATGTTCCGCTGCCGGGCCAGTGCTTCAAAAGACTGCAGCAATTCATTTACAAACAATACCAGGTCTGTTTCCTGTACGCGGAGCATCATCTTATTCAACTCCAGTTTGCGGAAGTCCATCAGCTGGTTTACCAGCAACAGAAGACGGGAGGCATTTTTCCGGATCAGCGAAAATGACTCCCGCAGGTACGCAGGGGTACGCGTATTCCGCAGGGCCTCCTCTGCGGGCGCAAGAATCAATGTCAGTGGCGTTTTTAGTTCATGCGATACATTGGTAAAAAAGTTCAGTTTTTGCTCGGTAGCTTCCTGTATCTGCTGCGCCATTTCATTCAGCTGTTCGCTTTGGGAACGGATCTCATTGTTTTGCGTACGCAGCAATTTATACGCCCGGATATTTTTCCTCCGGAGATAGATCAGCAGGCAGGATACCATCAATAACAGGATCAGGGTTCCCAAAAGGATCCCGATCAGGTTCTTTTGCGTGCGGAAGGTTTTCGCCTGGCTTTTCAGCAGGAGGTCCTGCCGTACGATATCCTTTTGCTGGGCGATCACCTTATTAAACTGTTGTTGCAGCATCACTACATTGGTGCTGTCTACAATAATTGTTCTCAAAAAATCGCGTTTGGGCACTTCCTCTTTATGCAGGATGCGGGCCGCTGCCCGTATCGCCTCACCGCCGCCCGTTGGGTACAGCACAGAAGCCAGCAGGGTTTTGTGCTCCACAAATTCCAGTCCGGTTCCGGGCTGTGCATCCACCCCGATGATGCGGATACCGGGAAAACCCAGCTGCCTGCAAATGGTAGCAGCCGTGTTGGCCATTACATCATTATGGGCAAAGATCAGCCGGGTGTTCCGGAGCTGTTCCCTCAATGCCGGCAATTGTTGTTGTACACTCCCCTCCAGCCAGTCGCCCCGGATCACCTGTACCTTTATCTGCGGAAAAGCAGCCATTACATCTGCAAACCCCTTTTCACGCTGCCGGGCAGGTGTAGAGGATTGCAACCCGGTTATTTCAATGATATTTCCCTTTTGATTCAGGAAGTCGGCGGCATACGCGCCCGCCAGCCGGCCCACTTCTATATTATCGGCGCCAATAAAACTGGTGTAGGAATCCGAATTGATATTACGGTCTACAACTACCACCGGGATACCGCTCTTATATACACTATCGATTACCGGTGTTAGCGGAGCCGCTTCATTGGGTGAAACGATCAGCAGGTCAACCTTTTTTTTCACCAGCTCCCGGATCTGCTGCACCTGGGTTTGACTGTTATAACCGGCCTGCCGGTAAATGAGCTGCAGGTCGGGATTAAAAACCAGCTCCCGGTCCATTTCCGCCTTCATCTCCTTTCTCCAGGCATCCGCATCTCCCAGCTGCGAAACCCCAATCACAAGCGGCCGTTGCTGCTGCCGCATGCAGCCGACAACCAGGAGCAGGATCAAAAAAATGACCGGTTTTCTGCCCATTGCAATCGTTTTTGGGAGTATCATGATCCAAATTTAACAGGAAGCGGGTACAATATTGAAATTTATTGATACAATATCTAAACGCACGGCCTTCAATTTTATTCACTAAAAAATTCAACGAGTTGATAATCAAAATAAAAAATCAAAATCAACCCATTTTTAAATTTTGAAAGGAAATGATACGAAATCAAAACAGAACGGGCACTGTGGCATACTATTTTCACTGCACAATAAAAACAACGATCAGCATATGAAAAGTAAACTCTTGTTCTGGAGTATCGTCATCGCCCTTGGAGGTCTTTTATTCGGGATGGATGTGGCGGTTATTTCCGGCGCCGAACAGCAAATACAAAAGGTATGGCAACTAAGCGATGTGCTTCATGGCCAGGCCCTGGCAGCTGCTTTATATGGTACCATCATCGGTGCGCTGTTTGGGGGTATACCCGCCGAACGCTATGGCCGGAAAAAAGTACTGCTCTGGATCGGGATCGCTTTCTTCATCGCCTCGGTGGGCTCTGCCCTTGCGCATGACGTAATTACCTTTATGCTCTTCCGTTTCCTTGGAGGCCTGGGTGTGGGCGCCTCTTCTGTAGTAGCCCCTATGTTCATTTCGGAGATCGCCCCGGCCAAAAACCGCGGCAAGCTGGTAGCCACCTTCCAGTTCAATATCGTTTTCGGGATCCTGCTGGCCTATTTATCCAATTATTTACTGAGCGGCCTGGGCGACACAGCCTGGCGCTGGATGCTGGGGATCCTGGCCCTTCCTGCAGCACTTTTTGTAGCATTACTATCTTTTGTACCCGAAAGTCCGCGTTGGTTAATGGTGCATAAAAACGACTATGCCGGGGCCCGGAAGATCCTGGAAGTATCGGATCCCGAGGGTGTGGAAGAAGCCATCCGTTCGATACAGCAGGATGTGGAAGAAGACCGCAAAAAAGCCAGCCTTGCTGTTTTCTTTTCCAGGCGGTTCATAAAGCCCATCATCATGGCCACACTCGTTGCCCTGTTTAACCAGTTATCCGGCATCAACGCCATTATTTATTTTGCCCCCAGGGTTTTTGAACTGGCAGGCCTGGGTAAAAGCACGGCATTTTTACAAAGCGCCGGCGTAGGATTGGTGAACCTGGTATTTACCATGCTGGGGCTTTACCTTATCGACCGACTGGGTCGTAAAAAATTAATGCTTATCGGCTCGCTGGGATACATTGTTTCACTGGGCGCCATTGCCGCCGCCTTTTATTACCAGTACCTCGGCGGCATGATCGTGCCCCTGCTGGTATTTATGTTTATAGCCGCACACGCCATTGGGCAGGGTGCCGTGATCTGGGTGTTTATTTCCGAGATCTTCCCCAACCAGGTACGCTCATACGGCCAATCCCTGGGTAGCTCCGTGCACTGGGTAATGGCGGCCATCATCACCAGCGTATTTCCCTTCTTTGCCAATAACCCCGCCATTGGCCCGGCAAAGATCTTTCTCTTCTTTATGCTTATGATGATCCTGCAACTGCTATGGGTACTCTTTAAAATGCCGGAAACCAAAGGCGTTTCGTTAGAGGAAATGGAGCGTAAGCTGGGTCATCACTAATCGCGCTCCTTATTTACATCACTATTTAAAATAACAGACTGCAATGCTTCGTAATACCGAAAAGGGAATCGTATGCTTTGGCGAGATCCTCTGGGATGTGCTGCCCGACCGTGAACTGCCGGGTGGTGCCCCCATGAACGTAGCCTATCATTTATCCAAACTGGGTCATCCAACCAGCCTGATTTCCCGGCTGGGCAATGACGAACGCGGCCACCGGCTGCGCGCCATACTCGAAGACCGGCACATTGATACCGGACTTGTACAAACCGACGAACAATATCCTACCAGCGTGGTATTGGCTACACCCAATGAAGCCGGCGATATGAAATACGAAATCGTTGAAAACGTAGCCTGGGATTTTATCGAACTGCAACCCCTGCATGCCGCAGTCATCACCAATGCCCGGTATTTTATATTCGGAAGCCTGGCCACACGCAATGCGGTATCAAGGAATACGCTTTTCCAGCTGATGGACATCCCCTGCCGGAAGGTGCTGGATATTAACCTCCGGGCACCGTTTATCCATAAGGAGCTGCTGGAGTACCAGCTTCACAAAACCCAGGTGCTGAAGATGAACGAAGAGGAACTGAACCTGGTAGCCGGCTGGTATGCCCCCTTCAGCCACATTAAAGACATGATGCAGCTGCTGCAGGACCGGTTCCATATCGAAACCCTGATCGTTACCCGTGGCGCAAAAGGAGCCGTTGTAAATTATAATAACCGCTTTTATGCGCATAAGGGTTTTAAGGTAAAGGTAGCCGACACCATTGGCAGCGGCGACAGCTTCCTGGCGGGCTTTCTTTCAAAATTTATGGAAGGTGCGTCCATCGACGGCGCACTGGCCTATGCCTGTTCGGTGGGTGCCTTTGTGGCTACCCGCGAAGGCGGTTGTCCGGACTATGACGTAGGTGAAATCACGGCGGCATTCAACCCTATAAAAAATCCAAAAGAAAAGATCTGATTGTTTTAAACCTACTAACAAGTGTCAATATGAAACAAATTCTTACATTCATTTTATCCTGCATTGCAGGAATCAGCCTTGCCCAGCAAATTACGGTAACCGGAACCGTTCGGGGCAAAAGCACACAGGAACCGGTTTCCGGGGTAACCATCAAAGCCGCCAACAGTATCGTAATAACAGATACGGCCGGGCGTTTCAGCATTCATGCCACAGTTAACGGGCAACTCTCGTTCAGTCATGTGAGCATGAAGCCGCTGACCCTTACCATAACCAATGCCGGCAGCCCGTTGCTGGTAGAGATGGAAGAACTGGTAGGACTGGGCCAGCAGGTGATCGTGGTGGGATATTCCACACAGCGCAAACAGGATGTAACAGGATCTGTGGCGGTGGTGGATCTGAGCCCGGTAAAAAATACCAGCTCCGGCAATACCATGCAGGCCCTGCAGGGGCGTGTAGCGGGGCTGTATATTGAAAAGGACGGATCCCCCAATGGTGCCAACAGCCGTATCCTGATCCGGGGTGCCAACACCCTGGGCAATACCGATCCGCTGTACATTATCGATGGGGTTCCCACCACGCGTCCGGAAGTGTTCCAGAATCTTAACCCTGCCAGCATTGCATCAGTGCAGATCTTAAAAGATGCCTCCGCTGCTTCCATTTACGGATCACGGGCCTCCAACGGGGTGGTGATCGTTACCACCAAGAACGGCGGCAATACCGAAGGCAGGGTTAACTTTCAACTCAATACCAGCCTGTCTGCCCAGTCTGAAAAATATGCCCGCTATAAAATGCTGAATGCGGTCGACCGCGGCAAGGCCCTTTGGCAGGCATCCGTAAATGACCGCATCAACCCGGCAGATGCATATGGGGAGATTTACACTTTCGACTGGAATAATAATTTCGACAACCCCGCGCTGAACCATGTAGCCCCCAAACCCTTTGTGGGCGGCGACCCCAACGTACCTGTTGGAAATACGGACTGGCAGGATGTAATGTATAAAACCGGATACGTTTCCAATACCACGCTCACCGCTTCGGTAGGCAACCGGAACTCTTCCATGGAGATCAACCTGGGGTATCTCAAAAACACAGGTATGCTGCGTTATACCGGTTACGACCGGCTAAGCGGAGGCATCAGTGCCCTCACCCGCGCCTTTGACAACAAGCTTATCTTCGGCGTCAATTTCAACATCGCCAATTCTGATGAAACCCTGGCCACAAGGGATATCGGCGGTGCCCCCACTACCTTCCTGGCCGTAACGCTGGCCCCAACCATACCGGTATATAAAAAGGATGGAACTACTTTTGCAGGTCCGGTAGGCGCCGGTTATTCAGACCGTAATAATCCGCTGCACATGCAGTACCTGGCCCGCTGGAACAATGCCAACCGCCTGAGTGCTTTTGGAAATGTGTTTGCTGAAATTCAACCGGTAAAAAACCTGTTCTTTAAAACAAGTATCGGTTCCGATAATGCATTCTTCAAAAGCAAGGTGATCGAACCTGCTTTTAATGAATACGCACCCAGCCGCGGTACCAACAGCCTTACATTTGATGAAAACCGGTATACCAGCATCACATTTTCCAATACGCTGCGCTACAATTTAAACCTCGGGGAAAGCCGTTTTAAATTCCTGGCGGGCGCAGAATATATAAAAACCGATCTCGATACCCGGTATACCCGCAAAGAAAATTTCAGTTTACAAACCGAAGATTATTTTACCCTGGATGCGGGAACCGGTAAAACAACGGCCCTGGGAAGATCTACCGGCAACCGGCTCTTTTCACAGTTTGGCAGGATCGACTACAGCTATGCAGACCGGTACCTGGCAGCGCTTACCGTAAGAAGAGACGGCTCTTCCCGCTTCGGGTCGGAGAACCAGTACGGTATTTTCCCGGCTGCTTCGTTAGGATGGCGGCTGGATAAAGAAGCGTTTATGCAAAACAATGCGCTGTTCTCCGAGCTCAAGTTAAGAGTGGGTGCCGGACGCGTGGGCAATCAGCAGATCGGTGATATCGCACGGTTCCTCCTGTTTGCTACCCGCTATGGCACCACGCAGAATGAACTGACGCCGGGCTTCTGGGAACAATATATGAACATCGGTACCGCCTATTCGCTTTCGGGAGCCAACACCGGTGCGCTGCCCTCGGGCTTTGCACAGATACAGGCCGCCAACGCCGCTTTAAAATGGGAAACCACCGATGAGCTCAATGCCGGTATCGATTTCTCCATTTTAAAAAATACCATATACGGGTCCTTTGATTATTTTACCCGCAATACCACCGGTATCCTGATCATTCCGCCCGTAGCATCGGCGCTAGGTGAAGGAAAACAACGGCCCGTTAACGGTGCTTCCAAAACCAATAAGGGCTGGGAATTTGTACTGGGTTACCGCGGCAACCGTTCGGCTGATATCGGGTACAATGTGCAGCTGAACCTGGCGCATTTCCGCGACCGGATCACCGAGCTTCCCGAAGAAGTACGTCCGGCCTACCCCGGCAATGTGGAAAACACGATCATCGGTCATTCACAGTTCGACATTTTCGGATACAGGACCGCGGGACTCTTTCAATCGCAGGCAGAAGTAGACGCGGCACCCGCACAGGTGGGTGCCGGTCCCGGCCGCATCCGTTATGTAGACATCAATAACGATGGCATGATCGATGATAAGGACCGCACCTGGATCGGAACCACCTTACCCAAACTGGAGTATGGCGTCCGTGTAGATCTCAACTATAAAAAGTTTGATGTTTCTGTATTTGGATCGGGCGTAGCCGGACGTAAAGGATATGACGGCTATACAGATTTCAACAACCTGATGAAGAGCCGCGAGAATGTTGGTCCCGGTGTACTGAACGGATGGACCCCGCAGCACACCGATACCGATATCCCTGCATTGACGCTTAAGGACAACAACAATGAGCGCCGCACATCTGACTATTTTATCGTAAGCACTTCTTATTTCAAATTACGCAACTTACAGGTTGGGTATACCATCGATCCCCGCAGGTTCTTCACAAGGGTACGGTTCTTCCTGATGGGAGAAAACCTCGTAACCCTGAAAAATAAAAAATACCTGAGTCCCGATCCCGAAAGGATCTCCATGGATCCGATACCGGTTCCGCGTACGTTCACATTCGGTGTGAATGCATCCTTTTAATACAAATCAAAAAACATAAGTATGAAGCATATAATGATTATAGCGATGCTTTTAATGGCAACTTTTACATCCTGCAAAAAAGCATTGGATTACACCCCCAAAGGGTACCTGGTAGCCGAGGACATCAGCGGTCCGGAAGCCATTGAAGGATTGGTTACGGCGGCCTATGCTGCTATTGGCAACGGCGATATGATTGGCCCCATCTATAGCAAATGGGCATACGGCGGTGTTCGTTCGGATGATTGTTATAAAGGGGGCGGCGGCACCGGCGATGTGGGTGAAGTAGATGCAATGGAGCATTACAACCTGGTAGTACCCACCATGGATGCCTTTGTATCCCGCACCTGGAAGAATCTTTTCAAATCCATTTCAAGAGCCAATGCGGGCTTGCGGGCCGTAAATGCAGCCGATGAGGCCGGCTTTCCCAACAAAAAGATCCGCCAGGCCGAACTCCGGTTCCTGAGAGCTCACAGTTATTTTACCATGAAGCTCCTTTATAAGAACATTCCCATTTTTGATGAAAATGCAACGGATGCCGATATTCTGAAAACGGCAAATGATCTGGGCAATGATGAGTCATGGAACAGGATTGCCGCCGACTTCCAGTTTGCTGCCGATAACCTGCCGGAAGTACAGGCCGAAAAAGCAAGGGCCAATAAGTACGCCGCGCAGGCCTACCTGGCCAAAATAAAACTGTACCAGGCTTATGAGCAGGATGCCCGGCACCAGGTAACAAAGATCAATACCGCCCGGCTGCAGGAAGTGATCACCTTAACCCAATCCGTGATCGGTTCAGGAAAATACCACCTGAGTGCGGATATCGCCGATAATTTTTTACCCGAAACGGAGAATGGCCCGGAATCGGTGTTCGCGATCCAGTTTACCATTAACGATGGTACTACAACCGGCCGGCTGAATTTTGAAGACGGGCTCAATTACCCGCATGGTGCGCCTCAATATGGCTGCTGCGGATTTTACGCAGCCAGCCAGAACCTGGTAAATGCGCATACTACCGACGCAAACGGGCTACCCAATTTCAACACCTTTAATAACAGCATTGCAGATTTGAACACGGCTACCGTTGATCCGCGTTTAGACCATACGGTGGGCATTGACGGGCATCCTTACAAATACGACCCCTCAAAACCCTTTAGCAACAGCTGGGTAAGAGACCCCGGCGTATATGGTAATTTTCATACCATGCGCAACCAGCAACTGGCCACAAGCGCTTCTTATCTCAAGCAGGGACCGTTCATGGGTTCTGCAAAAAACTATGATGTGATCCGCTTTGACGATGTGTTGCTGATGCAGGCCGAAGCTTATATTGAGCTGGGGCAACAGGACAAGGCCCTGCCTCTGATTAACGATATCCGGAAAAGAGCCGCAGCCAGCACGGGCCGGCTTAAGAAGCTGGACGGCACCTTCCCTTCCAAATACCGGATCGGCGAGTACAGCAGCACCGGGTGGACGCAGGATTATGCCCGCAAAGCCCTGCAATGGGAACGCAGGATGGAGTTTGCAACCGAAGGCGACCGGTTTTTTGACCTTGTACGATGGGGTATTGCAGAATCCGTTTTAAACGGGTATCTTGCAACAGAGAAGCTAAGAAGGCCCTTCCTGGCAACGGCTAAATTTACCGCCGGACGGGATGAGTACCTGCCCATACCACAATCAGAGATCACCTTTACCAAAGGCCTGTACAAACAAAACCCGGGGTATTGATCCTTATGATGTATCCAACAGCAAAAAGAAGTACCCGCTATAAAGCAAGGACGGTTCCCTGCCGGGGCAGGTTCACCCTGCTGATCCTGCTCCTGGCTGCGGCACTGGCCGGTAATGCACAAGGAAAAAAGCTTCCGGCTTTTCAGATGGTGCAGGCAAACGGACAGCTGTTTAAAGCACAGCAGCTGCCCATGGGCAAACCCATACTGCTGGCCTATTTTTCACCGGGTTGCGATCATTGCGAAAAGCTGGTACGGCAAATGCGGCAACGACAGGCACAGCTGGCCAGGCTATCAGTAGTGCTGATCACCTATTGGCCGGTAAAGGATGTGGCCGCATTTGTAAAGCAATTTTCACTACAGCAATTTGCCAATTTTTATGTGGGCACCGAAGGCAATACATTCTTTGTAAGAAATTATTATCATCTGGAGCAATTGCCCTTTATGGCCTTATTTACAAAAAACGGCGATCTGGTAAAACAATATCATTCAGAGCATGAATGGAACAATTTACTACAACAAATTAAAAACCTGAAATGATAAAATGTCAGTGGTGAATAGGCAATGGTGAATGGTGCATCGAAATACCCGTTTCCTATTGACCATTGTCTATTGAACATTGTTCATTCAATATCGTTTCCTTAAAGCCACAGATGCGCAGATTTGGTATTGATTTTAACTACAACAATGTCGCAGAAAAGCGCCGCAGGCGCAATCAGCGTATCTGCGGCAAACATAAAAAATTGCCTGAGGAAACGGCATTGATTGCTCATTAACCATTCACAACACATAACCCTTCACTTTTAATATAACTACGATATGCGATACCTCAACTATTTAATGACACTTGCCGCTGCACTGATTTTGACGCAGGGAACAATCACTGCCCAGCAAAAAACCGAGCCACACCGGCCGCAGCTTCATTTCACGCCCAAAAAGGGATGGATGAATGATCCCAATGGCATGGTGTTCTTCAACGGCAAATACCACCTGTTCTTCCAGCACAACCCCAATGCCACCGTATGGGGTCCCATGCACTGGGGCCATGCCACCACTACCGATCTGGTACACTGGAACGAACAGCCCATTGCCTTATATCCCGATTCACTGGGAACGATCTTTTCCGGCAGCGCCGTTATTGATGTAAACAATACCGCAGGCTTTGGTAAAAATGCGATGGTGGCCATTTACACCAATCACAGCCATGAGGGTGAAAAAGCAGGAACGGATAAATTTCAGAACCAAAGCATTGCCTACAGCCTGGATGAAGGCAAAAGCTGGACCAAATACAAAGGGAACCCGGTACTCCGGAACCCGGGCATCCGCGACTTCAGGGATCCGAAGGTATCCTGGTATGCGCCGGGTAAAAAATGGATCATGACGCTTGCAACGCTGGATCATATCACGTTCTATTCTTCCCCTGATCTGAAAAGCTGGAAAGAAGAAAGCCGGTTTGGCAAAACCCTCGGTGCACACGGAGGGGTATGGGAATGTCCTGATCTGGTTTCCTTTAACGACAACGGCAAACCGGTATGGGTATTGATCGTTAACCTCAATCCCGGCGGCCCTAACGGCGGTTCTGCCACCCAGTACTTTACCGGTAGCTTTAACGGGAACGCATTTACACCGTACGATACCACCACCAAATGGCTGGACTATGGACCCGATGAATATGCCGGCATTACCTGGAGCAATACCGGTAACCGCAAACTGTTTCTGGGATGGATGAGCAACTGGCAGTATGCAAATGTGGTACCTACAAAGAACTGGCGAAGCGCCATGACCCTTCCCCGCGAGCTGGGCATTAAAAAGATAAACGGCCGGTACATGGTTGTATCAACACTGGCCAAAGAAGTAGCTTCCGTTACCCGTCCGCTAAAGACCCATTCCAGTGTACAGGTAAACGGGCATTACGAGGTTGTACGGGCCTCCGGCGATGCCGATGGCTTATTCCGGCTGGACCTGGGCGAACTTCCCCTAACCGATTTTTCCATTGCATTTACCAACACAAAAGATGAAGAAGTAACCGTTGGCTTTGACAAAACCGCCAACCAGTTCTATATAGACCGTACGCGTTCCGGTGCCACGGATTTCGAAAAAGGCTTTGCAAAAAGACATGTGGCACCGAGGCTGGCAACCGGCAACAGCATTAACCTTACTCTTGCGGGCGATGCCGCATCACTGGAACTGTTTGCCGACAATGGTGTAACGGTAATGACCAGTATCTTTTTCCCTTCAGAACCCTTGTCCGGTATTACGATAAAAGCGCCTGGCAGCCTGCAGATAAAAAAATTAAAATACAGTACGCTTATACCCAATCCGCAGAAACGTTAAGAACGAATTGAGGAGCCCTTTGTGCGTCCTTGCGGTTCATTGTTTAACCGTAAGGTACATAAGGCGGCCTTCCACGGTCTAAGGTATTCCATTGCTTTCGTTGTCTTTTTTTTACCGCAAAGCACGCTAAGACCACGCAAAGGTTGCAAACGCATTCAATAGCGCCATCCTTTCATTGCGGCCTTCGCGGATTCCTTGCGCACCTGGCGGTAAAATATTAAACGCTAAGAGCGCAAGGTCTTTTCGCAACGCTCGCAAAGCGTCTGTGACAATCATCCATCCTATTCCCATAGCGCACTTTGCGGTAAAAACAACAAACACATCTCATTTCATTACTCCCACTTTTGCAGGGCAATTTTTACCGCCAGGCACGCTAAGACCACGCAAGGGTTGCAAAGGCATTCAATAGCGTCATCCTTTCATTGCGGCCTTTGCGGATGCCTTGCGCACTTTGTGGTTCGAGTGTTTGCCACAAAGACACTAAGGCTCAAAGACCCACTAAGCTTAAGCCCTTCTTTGTGTTTCTTGGTGTCTTCCAGTCTTCGTGGCTCTTATACATTCCCAATTGCAGCGGATCCCGATGTTGAGCAACACCGGCATTACGTATCATTCTTCCAGTTCCACCATTTCAGCTTATCAGCTTCCTGCATATGCGGAGGCGTTTCCGCAAAATAAACCGCACACCGAAACACATACAGCAGGCACCGGTCCTGCACGCATCCTGCAACAGCATTGGAAGCCTTGAACAGCTGTTCCGGATCCCGGCCTTTTAAATCTTCAATGCGGTGGATGCCGATATTGTACAGATCAGTGGCGATTGATTTGCCTACACCCGGTATTTGGGTCAGCGCTTTTATGATGAATACTTTTTCCATTGGAATTTTGTTCTAAAAATGTAGCTGCCAGTAATTATTGATTCGTCATTTTATTTATATCCTCAAGCGCACCGTCCTGCTTTTTACTATATCCTTCAAACAGCGCGGTTCGGAGCCGGTTGTCCTTCTGATACGTTGCGATCACCGGCAGGGTCTTCACCACTTTTAATACTGTGTGAAGGTCCGCCAGTTTCGTGGTTTTTGCATCAATCGCCTTCAACAGTTCCTGATGCTTTTCTGTTATCGCGTTGTACTTTGCAAGATGTTCCTCCACCAGCTTTTTGACCTTATCCTTTAAAAGGGAATCGCTGACCCTATTAATATGCTGATCCGCCGCCTTATAATACGACTGGCTTTTCGCATCAAATTGGTGAAATGACCGGGTGGAATCGTCCTTACTCTGGTTAAGCGCATCCAATGCAGCTTCCAGTTGTTTCAACCCGGCGTCCTTCTCTGCCAGTTCACCATAGAGGCTTTCTATCAGGTCATCAGGGCCTCTTTTTGAAATCAGCTGATCAGAAGCGCTGTGGTCTTCCAGGGCCTTTGGTATATCTGCCACCGGTTTTGGTTGTACCCGGTGATCATTACATGCGCCGAGTATTAGCATTCCTGTAGCAAGTATGCATATGATTGTTCTCATAAGTATTTGTTTATACCGCTAATATAAACAGCTTTCATAAAATAGCGAAAAACAATTGCAACGCCATACATATCCAAGTCCCCTAAGAATAATGACAACTACATGTTGCACTAGTCACCGGCCCAAAAATAAACTCCATACTGACATACTGTTGTCACTTCCCCGCTTTAGCTTCGGTCCTCCAAATAAAACCAATTGGTATTTCATAACAATTATTTCATCTTAATTAAACAAAGTTTTTATTTGGTTTATTAGTTTTTTGAAATTACTTTTGACCCGGAGCAAAAAAATCAGGTTACCTTTTTTCAGGAATTGTATTAATCAGGCACAGGCGCTTTGTCAACAACTACAACACTTTAAGAAAAACGGTTCCCAGGTGCAGCACTAACAAACGTTTGAGCAACAAACCACTCAGAAAAAAAATTTGGAAGTAGCTTCAAAACACCGTTAACTTTGCTAACACTGTTAGGTAAATTATTTTTTATGAGTGTAGCAGAGCGCAAATTGAGAGAAAAAGAAGTGATCCGGAAGAAGATCATCGATGCAGCCTTGCAGCTGGTAAAGAATGAAGGCTGGGAGTCGCTCTCCATCCGCAAGATCGCAGATGCTATTGAGTACAGTGCCCCGGTGATCTATGATCATTTTGCCAACAAGGAGGCCATACTTTTTGAGATTTCGCAGGACGGTTTTAAACTGCTGCTGTCAAATATTCACAAAGCCATCTCAAAACAGGCATCGCCACGGCAGGAACTGAAAGCGCTGGTAGATACGTACTGGAAGTTTGCGCTCAAGAACCGGAGCTATTTTAAACTGATGTTTGGTGTGGGCATGCCCTGTTGCGGAGAAGGAAAGATGAAAACAGAATTTGGAGCCTTACAGGATATAATTTATGAAATCATAAAAAAAATAATCGTTGAAAAGAAAACCAATATTGAATCCGCGTGTTATAAAACGCACGCATTTTGGTCGGCAATACATGGTTTTACTTCAATCATGATCGCAAGGAGTGCTGATGTGCCGCAAACAATGAACGTATCGGTACTCGATCAAATGGTAGTGAATATTATTGAAAATCTTTAAGCCAAAAAAGACGACAATTCAAATAGTAATTATTTTTTAGTGCATTCCCCTTCGGGATGACAACGGGCAATGGTTGCCATTCCGTAATACGCGGGAACTGCGCGTATAAACAGGATCACTGGCCCCGGCAATACCCTGGGCGCCTTTCTCCGGTATGTACCCCGGCAGGACATGTATTTCTTTGACTCAAAAAACAACTCTACAGATGAAAGCAAACAACCATACCATCCACACAAGCATTATTGTACCTGCGCTTATTGCGCTTTCCATATCGCTGCAAAGCTGCACCAGCGGCTCGGCTAATCCCAGCCCGCAGGCACAGGCCCCGGCATTACCCGTAATGGCCACGCCCGCATCACCCGTAACCGTTTACCAGGAGTTTTCCGCCTCGCTGGAAGGAAAGGTAAACGTAGAAGTACGCCCCCAGGTAGACGGCTACCTGGAGAAGATCTTCGTAGATGAAGGCGCTTATGTAACCGCAGGTCAACCATTATTTAAGATCAGCGCCCAGTTGTACAATGAAGCGCTGAACAACGCACGCGCCAATGTACTGGCCGCACAGGCCAATGTACAAAAGGCGCAGGTAGACCTGGACCGCCTGAAGCCACTGGTAGATAACGCCGTGATCTCCGACGTACAGCTGAAGACCGCAAAAGCCAACTACAACGCCGCCACCGCCGCACTGGCACAGGCCAGGGCCATGGTAGGCAACGCACAGATCAATGTAGGTTATACACTGATCAAAGCACCGGTGAGCGGTTATATCGGCAGCATTCCGTTTAAAACCGGTAGCCTGGTAGGCCGCGGCGAAACACAGCCGCTTACCGTGCTGAGCGAGGTGAACACGATGTACGCCTACTTCTCCATGAGTGAGCCCGACTTCATTGCCTTTAAAAATAAATACCCGGGCGAAACCATTGAGCAGAAACTGAAGAACGTTCCTTCTGTTGAATTGCTGCTGGCCGATAATACTGTTTATCCGCAGCAAGGAAAGATTGAACTGGTTCAGGGGCAGTTTGACAAAACCATCGGCGCCATCAACTTCCGCGCGGCCTTCCCCAACCCCAGTAAAATATTAAGAAGCGGTAACACAGGTAAGATCCGCCTGCCCCAGCTCTTTAATGAAGTATTGGTGATACCACAGGAAGCCACGTTTGAGATCCAGGATAAAGTATTTGTATTTACAGTAGACAGCAGCAACAAGGTAACCAGCAAACCCATTGCCGTTTCTGGTAAAACCGCCTACTACTACTTTGTAAACAAAGGACTTTCCAAAGGCGAAAAGATCGTGCTTTCCGGAACCGGTAATTTAAAAGACGGAACGCCGATACAGCCACAGGTCGTTTCAGCCGACAGCGTGTTAAGGGCCAATCCGATTTAACGGGTTTACAGGGCTGACTAAAAGTCTCTGTTTAAAACGTATTGTCATTCTGAACTTGTTTCAGAATCTATTGACAGATGCGCCTTCTTAGATGCCGAAACAAGTTCGGCATGACAAAGTAGAGACTTTTAGTCACCCCTCTCTCACAACACTTATTCTTCGCGGCACAGCACACCGCTGTAAAAGCGCCCTGATACAGCAGCAGCCCCTGCCGCCCGGGGATCTTTTACCCTAACTATTTACGCACAGCATACTTACAACTCGATATCATGCTAAAGAAATTTATACAACGACCCGTATTATCTACGGTTATTTCCATTATCCTGCTTTTGCTAGGTATTCTCTCACTCTTCGCCCTCCCTGTTACCCTGTTCCCGGACATTGCGCCGCCCAGCGTACAGGTTACCGCCACCTACCCCGGCGCCAACGGCGAGGTAGTAGCACGCTCCGTGGCCACTCCGCTGGAGGAAGCCATTAACGGTGTGGAGAACATGACCTACATGACCTCCAACTCCAGCAACGACGGTACCATGACCCTGACCGTGTTCTTTAAACAGGGCACCGACCCCGATATTGCTTCGGTAAACGTACAGAACCGCGTTTCCAAAGCCGTGAACCAGATCCCCCAGGAAGTAGTGCAGTCGGGCATTTCCACGCAAAAGGTGCAGAACAGTTTTATCATGTTTACCGGGCTTTACAGCGAAGACAGCGCCCAGTATGATGAACTGTTTCTTGAAAACTATCTTAAGATCAACGTGATCCCCCAGATCCAGCGGATCCCCGGTGTGGCACAGGCACAGGTATTTGGTGCCAAAGATTATTCCATGCGGATCTGGCTGAAACCGGACCGCCTGGCGGCCAACAATCTTTCGCCCCAGGATGTATTGGGTGCCATCAGGGATCAGAGCCTGGAAGCGGCGCCCGGCCGGCTGGGACAGAACAGCGATGAGGTATTTGAATATGTATTAAAGTACAAGGGCAAGCTCAACAAAAATGAGGACTATGAAAACATTGTGGTAAAAGCAAACCCCAATGGTTCCGTATTAAAGCTGAAAGACCTGGCCCGCGTGGAGTTTGGCGCCTTTACCTATAATGCCAACAGCCGGCTGAATGGCAAGCCGGTAGCGGGTTTCGCTATTCTGCAAACCGCCGGTTCCAATGCCAACGATATCCTAACCGAGGTAGACCGGCAGTTGAAAGAGCTGTACACAACCATGCCCAAGGGCATTAAACCCATTACCATGTACAACTCCAAGGAGTTCCTGGATGCTTCTATCCACCAGGTAAGGGAAACATTGATCATCGCCTTTGTGCTGGTATTTATTGTGGTGTTTATCTTCCTGCAGGATTTCCGGTCCACGCTCATACCGGCCATTGCCGTGCCCGTGGCCATTGTGGGTACCTTCTTCTTCCTGCAGCTGTTCGGGTTTACCATTAACCTGTTAACCCTCTTTGCGCTGGTACTGGCCATTGGTATTGTGGTGGATGACGCCATCGTGGTAGTGGAGGCCGTGCACGCAAAGATGGAACATAAGGACATGCCGGTGCGTAAGGCCACGGTGCAGTCTATGAACGAAATTTCCGGTGCCATCATCTCCATCACCCTGGTAATGGCCGCGGTATTCGTACCAGTTGGATTTATGCAGGGCCCGGCGGGTGTGTTCTACCGGCAGTTTGCCTTTACACTGGCCATTGCCATCCTTATCTCTGCGGTAAACGCCTTAACATTAAGCCCCGCGCTTTGTGCGCTGTTCCTTAAAAACCCGCATACACCGGGCGAAAAGGGGCATCCGCACGAAAAGAAAGGATTTATGGCCCGCTTCTTTACCGCGTTCAATGCCGGTTTCCGCACCTTAACGAACCGGTATATCGGCAGCCTTAAGTTCCTCATCCGCAGGAAATGGATCGCCATTGGTGCGCTGGTGCTCATTGCAGGTACCAGTTACTGGCTCATTAAAAAGACGCCTTCCGGCTTTATTCCTACGGAAGACCAGGGCTTTGTGCTGTATGCTGTAAACACGCCTCCGGGTAGTTCATTACACCGTACCCATAAAGCCACGGCGGAGATTGATAAGATCATCAAACAGGAAGAGTCTACCAATAATCTTTGGGTAATTGATGGGTTAAACTTTATCAGCAGCGCCAGCGCCTCTCCTTATGCCGCAGGATTTATCCGGCTGAAGGATGTGGACAAGCGCGGTAAGCTGAAAAACCCGGATGAGATCGCGGCAACGCTTACCGGAAAGGTAACATCTGTAAAAGATGCCAATACCTTCTTCTTCAACTTCCCCACCGTACAGGGTTTTGGTAACGTAAGTGGGTTTGAGTTTATGTTGCAGGACCGCACCAACGGTCCGCTGGAAAAGCTGGGCAATACCGCCGGTGCCTTTATCGGCGCACTGATGCAGCGTAAAGAGATCGCGTATGCGTTTACTACCTTTGCCGCCGGCAACCCGCAGTATACCATCGAGACCGATTTTATAAAAGCAAAACAGCTGGGTGTATCTGTAAGCGAACTGATGCAGACCATGCAGATCTACTTCGGTAGCAGCTTTGTATCCGACTTTAACCGCTTTGGTAAATACTACCGCGTAATGGCGCAGGCGGATATCCCCTACCGTAAAGACCCGGCTTCGCTGGATGGTATTTTTGTAAAGAACAACCTGGGCGAAATGGTACCGGTAAAAACACTGGTTACGCTTAAACGCGTATTTGGCCCGGAAACCGTAACCCGTAACAACCTCTTTAATGCCGTTACTATTAACGGGGTGCCCAAGCCGGGCTTTAGTACGGGTGACGCCATCCGCGCTATTGAAGAAACGGCAAAGACCGCCCTGCCGAGAGGTTACTCTTACGAGTGGACGGGTATTACCCGCGAGGAACGGAGTGCCGGCAGTCAGCAGGTATACATCTTCCTGCTCAGCATCATTTTTGTATACTTCCTGCTGGCGGCACAGTATGAAAGTTATGTGCTGCCCCTGGCGGTGATTCTTACCGTACCGGCAGGTATACTGGGTGTGTTTCTATTTATCGGCTTTGCCGGATTGGAAAATAATATTTATGTACAGATCGGTCTGATCATGCTCATCGGGTTATTGGCCAAGAATGCCATCCTTATTGTGGAGTACGCGGTACAGCGGCGAAGGAAAGGAATGAGCCTGGTAGCCTCGGCACTGGAAGCCTCAAGGCTGCGCCTGCGCCCGATATTGATGACCTCTTTTGCCTTCATCGTGGGTATGTTGCCGCTGGTGTTTGCAAAAGGTGCCTCCGCCATCGGTAACCACTCCATTGGTTACAGTACCGTGGGTGGTATGTTGACCGGGGTAGTGCTGGGTGTATTCATTATCCCGGTGCTGTACATCATCTTCCAGTACCTGCAGGAAAAGATTGTAGCAAAAAGAGCAGATGATGATGAGGATTGGGAATTGGGATAGATCGTAGCAAACACACTTATGGTCACCCTGAACTTGTTTCAGGGTCCATGTGAATCCCGTATAGATGCTGAAACAAGTTCAGCATGACAAAAGCATAATTACGGACGTCACCCTGAGCGAAATGAAATGAAGCCGAAGGGTCTCCCGAATGGCGGACAACCTGATAACACAGAGATGCTTCGGCTTCGCTCAGCATGACGGAAGTATAATTACGAACGTCACCCTGAGCGCAACGGAGTGGAGCCGAAGGGTCTCCTCAACACGAAGAGATGTTTTGACTCCGCTTTGCTCCGCTCAACATGACGATAAAAGATGAACACTTCAAAAGGATCAAATCAACTATGAATTATTTAAGTATGAAAAAAAGATACTCCTTACAATACCTGCTACCGGTGATGGCCATACTTATTACGGCAGCATCCTGTAAAGTAGGACAAGCGTATAAGCGCCCGGAAGTGGCGCTGCCACAGGAATTTCGCGCGGTGGCCACGGCCGATACCAGCAGCATTGCCGATGTGGAATGGAACCGGTTTTTTACAGACCCGGCCCTGCAGGCGCTCATCAGCAAAGGCGTTGGTTATAACTACGACCTGCAAATTGCACTAAAGCGCGTAGCCGCAGCTGAGCAAACCTTAAGGCAGGCCAAGCTGTTGCAACTGCCGCAGCTTAGTTTTAGCGTTACGGGGCAAACCACCAACCCCTCCAACAACAGTTTAAACGGGTTGAGCATGAACAACTTTATAAAAAAGAGTCATGTAGAAGATTTCAATGCCGCGCTCACCCTCACCTGGGAGGCCGATATCTGGGGTAAGATCCGCCGCCAGCAGGAAGCCACCATGGCCGGTTACCTGCAAACCTACGAGGCTTCAAAAGCCGTGCAGACGCAGATCGTAGCCAGCATTGCCCAGGGCTATTATAACCTGCTGATGCTGGATGAGCAACTGGGCATTGCAAAAAAGAACCTGGCATTGATAGACAGTACACTCAACTTTACCCGCCTGCAACGTAACGCCGGTGAAGTAACCACCCTGGCGGTACAACAGGTAGAAGCGCAAAAGCAATCCACGGCCCTGCTTATTCCGCAGCTGGAGCAGAACATTGCCATACAGGAAAATGCACTGAGTATTTTAACCGGCAGTTTGCCCGGCCCGGTGGAGCGCAGCAAAGGACTTTTTAATTCCGATGTGCCGCAATGGTTAACACCGGGTATTCCCTCTGCCGTACTCAGCCGCCGGCCGGATGTACGGGCTAAAGAAATGGAGCTGATCGCCGCCAACGCAAGGGCCGGTATTGCCCAGGCCAATATGTACCCCAGCCTGTCCATTACCGCGCAGGGCGGACTAAACTCCTACCTGGCCAATAACTGGTTTAATATACCGGCATCATTGTTTGGTACCTTGCTGGGGAATGTAACCCAACCCATCTTTCAGCAGCGGCAGTTAAAAACGCAGCTGGAAACGGCAAAGATCCAGCGGGAGCAATCGGTATTGGAATTCCGGCAATCGGTATTGACGGCTATTGGTGAAGTATCGGATGCGCTGGTGGCTACTGAAAAATTAAAGGAGCAAAAGACCATTGCCACGGACCAGGCAGATACGTTAAAACTGGCCATTAAAAATGCGCGCCTGCTGTTTAAAAGCGGTATGGCCAATTATATAGAGGTGCTCTCCGCGCAGTCCAATGTATTGCAGTCGGAGCTGAACCTTGCCAACATTCACCGTTTGCAGCTGAGCGCCGCGGTAGATCTGTACCGCTCCCTCGGCGGCGGATGGAAATAGATAGTGCCACAGAGGCACTGAAACACTGAGGTTTTTGGTTTTTTTATAAATCAAATCAACTGAAGCCTCGGACAGTGCCGTTGCTGCAGCACTTAAAAAAAATCTGTGTTTCTGTGTTTCAGCGGCAATAACGCAGCATCATTTATAGTTGCCACAAAGGCACTGAAACACTGAGGTTTTTGGTTTTTTTTAAATCAAATCAACTGAAGCCCCGGACAGTGCCGTTGCTGCAGCACTTAAAAAAAATCTGTGTTTCTGTGCCTTTGTGGCACCGTCGCCATAGCATTAAAAAAATCTGTGTTTCTGCGTTTCAGTGGCATAAAAAACAAGCATATGCAAACAACCGATATCAATAATAAAAGAACAAGGATCGTGCTTATTGCCATCCTTGGCTTACTCACCGCTATTGGTCCGTTTTCGATAGATATGTACCTGCCGGGCTTCCCGGCCATGGCGAAGGACCTGCATACCTCCATCAACACCATTGCTTATTCCTTATCTAGTTTTTTTATTGGGCTGTGTGTGGGTCAGCTCATCAGCGGGCCGCTGCTGGACCGTTATGGCAGAAAACGCCCATTGATTATTGGACTGGTCTTATACATTGCCGCATCCATCGGTTGTGTGCTGGTACGTACACCGGAGGCATTGATCGCGCTACGGTTTATACAGGCCCTGGGTTGCTGCGTATCCATGGTAGCGCCCCGCGCCATTACCCGGGACCTGTTTCCGCTGGAAGATAATGCCAAAGTTTTGTCCCTGCTCATTTTGTTATTAGGTGTATCCCCCATCCTGGCCCCCACTTTTGGCAGCTATGTGGTGGCTTATTACAAATGGCAGGATGTGTTTATCATCCTGGCGTTGATTGCCGCTGCCACGCTGGCCGCAGTCATCTTCCGGTTTAAGGAAAGCAAGGCGCCGGATACTTCGGTATCCTTAAAACCACGTCCCATCCTTAATGCCTTTGGCGGCGTGCTTAAAAACCCGCAGTTCTTTACCTATGCCTTTGCAGGCGGCGTATCGTTTGCGGGATTATTTGCCTACCTCTCCGGCTCGCCGTTTTTGTTTATGGAATATTTTGGAGTTTCTAAAACAGCATACGGTACCATCTTCGCTATTATTGCCGCCGGGCTTATCGGCAGCAGCCAGTTGAACGCGGTGCTGCTGAAAAAATATTCCAGCGAGCAATTAGTAACCGCATCCATCCTGTTGCAAACCATCATTGGGTTTGTACTGCTGGCGGGTATTACTACCGGCATCCTGGGGTTGTATGGCACCATTGCCGTTATCTTTCTTCTTTTCTGTACGTTGGGCATCAGCTCTCCCAACACCGCGGCGCTCAGCATCCTGCCTTTTAGCAAGGAAGCGGGCAGTGCTTCGGCATTGCTGGGTGCGCTGCAAATGGGCCTGGGTGCACTGGCCGCCGCGCTTACCGGTGTGTTTGATAACAAAACACCCGCGCCCCTGGCTATTATTATTGCGGCCAGCGGGTTGCTGGCACTGGTAATATTATGGGTGGGACAAAGAAAGGTAAAGCAAATGCCGGCGCCGGAGGCGGAAGCTACCACAGAGGCGGCAACAGCGCAGGAGGAAGAAGAAATTTGCATCATCGCATAATTAGTAAGTATATAGAGAGCAGATTTGTTTTTTGAGTGTATCTGTGCAACCAGCGGGCCTAGTGCCTGCTGGTTTGTTTTTATATAATGGAGTGGTGCATGCTGCCTTGGGGGGACGGGTAGACCGGGGGGACATAGAGACACCAACGGGATGCCATATGTGCCGCAGCACAAGTGAGTGAAGCTGAAGCATCCCCGTGATACCGAACTACCCTATAATTCAGAGACCCTTCCGCTCCGCTTCGCTGCGGTCAGGGTGACGAAACGAAGTTTGCGTTATGTGATCATGTAACTAAACCCAATCATACTTCCGTCATGCTGAGCGAATCCCGCGATAGCGGGAGTAGCCGAAGCATCCCCGTGACACCGAACTGTTCGAAAATTGAGAGACCCTTCGGCTCCGCTTCGCTGCACTCAGGGTGACGAAACAGGGTTTAGCCTTACGACCAAGGTAATGAGAATAAATACGCTTCCGTCATGCTGAGCGCAGCCGAAGCATCCCTGTAATATCGAGCTGTCCGACATTTGTGAGACCCTTCGGCTTCACTTTGTTGCGCTCAGGGTGATGGAACGGAGTTTGCATCATGCAATCTTAGTAACGGACAATAATCACGCTTCCGTCATGCTGAGCCCAGCCGAAGCATCTCTGTAATATCGAACTGCACGAAAATTGAAAGACGCTTCGCTACCGTCAGGGTGACTGCACAGGCTTGTTATGCGATCATGAGGAGTACCCTGTCACACGCCCCAAGCGCAGCCCTCCCCTCATCCCGCTGTTGCAAAATATTTTCCTTCACGTAAGATTGCAACAGTTTTGTTGCAACCTTTATTGTTGCAATAAATTTTGCAACAGAAAATATTGCAACAAGAATTAGCCGGTTGGTCATCATTTTAAACTTGTACGTCATTTCTCCACATAAGTAATGCAACACACTGGTAAGGAAACCAATGCGAGACCCAGCAAACAGCGGGGTTGGAACAAAGTTGGCATCATACGATCAAGCTAGCAAGCCATAATCACGCTTCCGTCATGCCTGCCTGCGGTAGGCAGGCCGAGCCCAGCCGAAGCATCCCCGTAATACCGAAATGTCCGAAAGTTGTAAGACCCTTCCACTCCGCTTCGCTTCGGTCAGGGTGGCGGAACGGGGTTTAGTCTTACTATCAAGGTAATGAGAATAAGTACGCTTCTGTCATGCTGAGCGAAGCCGAAGCATCCCTGTAATAACAAGCTGTCCGAAAATTGCGAGACCCTTCGGCTCCACTTTGTTGCGCTCGGAGTGACGAAAGTGAAATATGTCACGCTGGGCGAGGCCGAAGTATCCGTACCTTCTACAAATTAAAAATCCAAGATATACCACTCTATAATATATTTTTTTCACTAATTTGTATTATGCAAAAAGGAGGCTTTGTATACATCCTAACCAACAAGCTAAAAACGGTACTTTACATCGGCGTTACATCCAATCTCCGGTCGCGGTTATGGGAACATGAACATCATGAAATACCCGGTAGCTTCACCGATAAATACAATACAACATTGCTAATTTATTATGAATGGTTCGACACGATCAATTCTGCAATTGAGCGGGAAAAACAATTGAAGGGATGGATTAGAAAAAAGAAGGAACAATTGATTGCGCGAAAGAACCCTCAGTGGAAGGTTTTTAATGAGGAAATTGCTAATGATATATACAGTCTTTTGTATTAAGTAATTATGCTGAGTGGAGTGCAGCGCAACCGAAGCATCCCTGTAATATCAAACTGTCCGAAAATTGAGAGACCCTTCGGCTTCACTTTGTTGCGCTCAGGGTGACGTAACGGGGTTTGCGTCATGCAATCATAGTAACGGACAATAATCACGCTTCCGTCATGCTGAGCCCAGCCGAAGCATCCCTGTAACAACAAGCTAATCGATATTCGTGAGACCCTTCGGCTCCACTTTGTTGCCCTCAGGGTGACGTAACGAAGTTTGCGTTATGTGATCATGTAACTAAACCTAATCATACTTCCGTCATGCTGAGCGAATCCCGCGATAGCGGGAGTAGCCGAAGCATCCCCGTGACACCGAACTGTTCGAAAATTGAGAGACCCTTCGGCTCCACTTCGTTCCGCTCAGGGTGACGAAACAGGGTTGGCGTAATGCGATCAAACTAGCGATAAACAATCACGCTTCCGTCATGCTGAGCGAAGCGCAGCGCAGCCGAAGCATCCCTGTAATATCGAGCTGTCCGAAAATCGTGAGACCCTTCGGCTCCACTTTGTTCCGCTCAGGGTGACGGAACGGGGTTAACGTTCTTGGATTATGGGAGAGCCGCATCACATGTCGTCAAGACTGCAAAGGGGATAAATAACCGCGCCGCGGGATTGGATATAGGCGGCTTCCAGCAGCTTCATTAAATAATACCATACGGAAAATTCATCCATCTCTACGTCAATGGCGCGGTCTGTGACGCCGTGGTACAGCACCAGGTGCATGCTGGATTTCCACTCATCGCAGGTTTGATACGCAAAAAACTTTTCTATTACCTTGCGGATGTCGCCCTGCTCTTCTTCTATAAAATAACTGGCAAATCTTCTTTGTCCGGGAAAGGCGTCGTCTGCAATGATGCTTAAATCCACCTCCCGGTCTGGCTCCAAATTATTGATATGAATATAATGGGCCGCATCAATGACCGAATCTATGGCCATGAACGCGCAACAGAGCTGAAAGGATGGTATTTCGGTTTGTACCTCAAACTGCTCTATGTAAAGAAAGAGGTGTAAGAGCCATTTGCGAAACTCATGTATATGCCCGGCATGGTAAAAGCAGAGGGCAAATACGCGGTAAGGATTGGTGGTGGCCTCCAGGCTCCAGCTTTCTGTGTGAAAGGGATCGGTTGTTCTTAGGAATTGCATATGTTATTGTTTTTAGGTTAAAAGATTTATCATGCTTTTGTTATGCTGAGTTTTTAATTTACGTTGTAAAACCAATGTATCTATGACATAACACGCTTTCGTCACCCTGACCGCATCCCGACGAAAGCCGGGAGTAGCGGAAGGGTCTCTTAAATATCGGACGACCCGGGAATACAGAGATGTTTCGGCTACTCCCGCTGTCGCGGGATCTGCTCAACATGACGAACGTATCATTACGGACGTCCCTTGAGTAAACAATTTGCGTTTCAAAACCAATGGAGCTATGACAATACCATCTTATAGTCATCCTGAACTTGTTTCAGGATCTTAGGGAAACATGCATAGATGCCGAAACAATCCCGATTGATCGGGACGACATGACTAAAGAAAGATTGATGCTCAAAACAATAGTATATCTGTCATTGGCAACTTGTTTCAGCATCTATCCAGCTTCTATCCATCATCTATGAAAGATTTACGCAGATCCGGATGGATACCGGAACAGGTACGGGATAACATCTTCAGGGCGGCGAAACAGGGTTACCCCTATCCCCCGGCGGGTCTACCGTACCCGGAAAAGCCGTAACAATTTCCCCGGCGATGGTGCTGATCACCGTAAGCACGCTTACCTCGTGCCCCGTGGTATCATAGCCCAGCGGTGCGCCCGTATCCCACACGCGTTGCAGCAGATCACTATCCGGCATGGGCGTGGGTGGCTGTGGGTAGGCATCCCGTATGGCGGCAGCTATGGCGGGGATGGGCAGGGTAAACTTACTGGCCAGCGGGTGACGCGGCACTTTGTAATAATGGCGCTCTAAAATATGCGCCAGTGCGGATGCAGTTAGGTACCAGCACCTGCGCCGCAGGCGTTTTCGGTTTTTTACCGGCAACTGCCAAATAAGCCCTTCCTGCAATTGTTGCAGCCAGGTTTGGATATCTGCCAATAAAAACAGCACTTGCAGCCATTGTGCTTCATTAAATGGTGTGTTGGTGTTGGGTGCGGGTGTAGCAACGGCATTGTTCATAACAAATAGGTTTTTGGCCGGGCACCGCGCAAAAAAAGGCGTGGTGCTCAACTTACCGCTTTTTGAGGTACTGGTATACCCGCACACAGATAAGAGAGCCCACGCCTAGGTCGTGAGCTATTCTGCTTATCATCTCGTGTGCTTAAAAATTACCAGTTTTCAAAAAAGCGAGATTCAAAGCGAATGCTTCAAATGAGTTTATGAAGTAAACGCAAAAATATTTTATTCAGAACAAATATACATTGTTTTATTAAATGCGGGGCAAAATCCGCAAAATATTTTTTTATAAGATTTTTATTTGCTTAATGCTTGATCTTAGCGCCGATATATGTAACTACATTAATAAAGAATGGATAGGCCGATGGGAAGGTTCTATGCGTTCTTTTGCCGATGAACATGATGTAGATGAAAAGACAATACGTCAAATCATCGACTTTAAAAAGACATCCTATAAAATAAGTCTTTATACCCTGGACAAAATGTGTACTGCAAGGGATTTGACGCTGGAAGAGTTTTTTAGGCAAATTAAAAGGTAAATAGTTACCAAAAAACCCCTATTACTTGAACACCCATCTTTTACCTCCTTCAACATATTCCAATAGGACGTATGCATTACTATTATCGTCAGGAATCAAGACTTCAATCTGGTTTCCCTGTTCTAAAGTTTTACGTGCATATCTCGAATGGATCTCGCCTAAATACTTCTCCAAAACAAGAAAAAGGGAAATTGTTTTAGAAAATTTCTGCTCCCAATCTGTATATCCTATCGCTTTTAAAAGAGCAAACTTGTCTATCTTGTAGTTTGAATAATATATTCCGTTCTGTATAAAATAATATTGAGAATGAGCGATTGCGTTTCTCACTTGCTGCGAATAGGATTCTTTTATTAGTTGATAGAATAAAGGTGATATATCTTTTACCTTATCACGAATACTGTTTCTAATATGATCACTTTTTGTATTCCCTCTCTCAAACGGAATTTCCAATTGCCAATCATAAGCCTCCCCACTTGCAAGCCTAGAAAATTGAGTAAGCAGTTTCAAAAAATATACATTCTCCCATATTTTAAGATACAACAACTTTTCGACATGAATAGTATGTTCTAATACTCTAACATCATCATCTGAAAGACTTACAAAGTAGTTATCGTTACTTACGATAAATTTACCTATTTCATTTTTTATAAAACTAAGATGAGTAGAACTTGCCAATCCATCCTTGCCAGGACCGATAATAGCTCGTTCCCTTCCGTCGATCTTAAAAAGGGTACCATGTTGTTGGCATATTAACAGATCTTGAGGATGTACTTGGTTTTCTTGACAACGATTAATTAACTCGCACAAAGCATTACTTGCTAACAAATTTGTTTCTTCGAACGTATTTAATCTGACCATTTGATATTAATTCTATCTAATTAAGAATATTCACTGCCGCACCTCCTCCCTTCGTCATGTAAAACTTATTGTTTTATTTTAATTTAAAAGCAATACTTGAAATAAAAATTTACAGTTTGAAACAAGTGAGAATTTCCAGTTATCAAACAGTACATCTACTATTTCAGCCTTCGAATTTTAGGCAGCCGTTGCCGCTTTTCTTGCTTTTCGATTTCTCCATGCAATATTTTCCAAGCATTTGAAAGTTGATTTTGAATATGCGGACTATTCATAATTCTGGCGGCAAAGTTGGCATATGAAAAATAGTTGCGCTTCTTCAAACTTGATTTCGAAGCTCCCAAAAACGAAAATTGTTCATAGAGCCTTTTTCTATGCAAGGTGCTGTCCAATTTTGTTCCCTTCCTCCGATTCTTTCTTTTCACCTGGGCTGCTTTAAAAGCTCTATATTTAACGCCTGCTTTCATCTTTCGATAAAATTTAGAAATACTTGCGGGCCTTAAAAGTTTTCTTTTGCCATCAAACTGAAAACCTAGGTACAACACAGGCTTTTCACCTTTTTGCAACCTGCCATTTATAAAAAAGCTTTTCTGTGTTTTCACCGGTTGAATTATAAGTTCATACTTTCGAATCAACTCATATATTTTTTGTTCTATTTCCACATATTGAGCTTGAGGGCAAATCACCAAAAGATCATCCGAATATCTTCGATAAATACTTTTTGAGGATTCCAATATATCTAAAACTTCTTGATCGAATTGAAGTAAATACAGGTTAGCTAAAAACGCACTAATTGGAGTTCCCTGAGGTATGCCTATTTTTTTTCTCCTTTCCCTACTTTCATTGATTTCACTTCTAAATGGATTAGTTTTTAGATATCCTTTTTCTTTTATCCTTCTTCTAAACTCGTTCCCATCCCGAACAAAATATTCTACCTCTTCCTGAATTAATTGATTCGGATGTTTATAACCAAACTCTTTTAAAAGATCTTTTAATTCTACAAAGGCAAATTGCGTTAGGCTTTTAAAAACATTATACTGATCCTTTTCCAAATCTTTTCTACCAACAAGCTTAGTCCATGCTTGTTTTAGAATTTTATGATTAAGGCTATCAAAAAACTTGCTTATGTCTAAAGCCAATACTGTGGATGCACCATGAAAGTTCTTAATTTTCTCAAAAACTTCATCAGCAAAATCAATATTACATTTACATCGAGAGTTATCTTTTAATGGGATCCGACGGTATGCTAATATGCTATCATCAAGCTGTTTATTTTTTTGAAGCAAGGTCTCATAAAGCGGCTCCAATACTTTCTGAGTATAATAGGAATATATATGTGCATCTAAATGATTAGGATAATAGATTTCGCGGTACTTAACATTGGGCTTCCTTACACCATCATCAAATGTATGATGTTTTTTAACAGCATTGCCTGATCTATCTTTGCTGTTCTTGTACCGCTTTAAAACTATAGTTCGATGAATTAATGGGTAAAACCGATGCTCTGCAACTTTTACAGGATCGGAAACGTAGTCTTTAATCCAGGATGCATCTTGAATGGAAAGCTTTTTGGTTATATGCGTAAAAGCCTTTGGTTTAAACCAATTTCTTTTTCTCATAAAAGATGGCTGCGAGTTTTTGGCTAGTCAAATACAATTCGCATAACACCTACTAAATATTAAAATATTTTGAGGCAGGGCATAGTTCTCCTTCGAAAGAGCATCCTATTTTAGATTGTTGCCTTAGCTTTGCAAATCTTAACTAACATGGTTATATCAGTTCTAACTCATAAGCTAATTCAAGTCGTCATCTTGGTGATAAACGGGATCCAGCAGGAAGTTCTCCAGGGTTCTCCTTGTTTATCTCAGATTTCGAACTAATCAAGCGTCTGTCCTTGATCACACAGTTTTAGCCCTTATAACCGCTTAACTTGTATAAAGAACTCCCGCTCGCAGCCAAACCTAAGCCCAACAAAATCACTGCCAGATTAATCACTTATGCCAAAATGTCGGACATCAGATCTAGTCTGTGAACATGTGAATTCCCATGGTCGTGTCTACAGAATTCATACACTCCGCAGTTTATAAATCGTCTAGGGCTTGCTTTCTCACAGTTTCGCTATTAATTTTATCAAATTAGGCTAACTTAACCATACATCGCATTACACCATCATGGTCTATTGATAATTGAATGGACCCTTTTTCTGTTTCATAGATTGTAAGGTATTTGCATTTGTCAAATTTAACCTCAAACATCTTATCATTATCATTTTTGGGTTCTGAATATGATTGAAATTTCTCAACGCAATCTGAAGGATCTCCATATTTTTCGGTTAGCATTTCTTTCAGTGTAAAGTAATTAGATGAAAGAGAAGACCATGTGTCACGTTCGGGAAAAAGCACTACAATCTTGCTCACTAAGTCCTTTGTTTTTAGCGTTGACACCCCAATAACACATGACTTGTATGAAGCAAAGTCGCCTTTCAAAACAGCCAACCCCTCTTCCGTTCCTGTATGCGTAAAACCGCCTTTTTTCATCTTTAAAACAAATTCATTGAGCGTGCCATCAATTGGCACTCCTTTAAATGAAAGATGTTTTGACGAATCGGGTTTTACTTGTGCAAAAGAACTCAAAACAGTTATGACGAAAAAAAATATTGAAAAAAGTCTTTTCATATACAAACGACTTACAGATTAAAGCAGTTTAAGCCACCTATTGCTAATGGGTGTTCTATTATGGTTTTCATCGATAACTATTTCTGATCACCCTTTTTATGTTTATGAGGTTTTAAGTCAGGATGCTTGGGTTTTGTTTCTGGCGTTACTCGTCTTCTTTTGTCTGAACTCCCATCGTCTTTCTTGGGTTTTGGACCTGGCTTAATTGCTGTAATTGTACTCATAATTATTGTTTTAGATTTTAAAATTGGCTTTTTATATCGTCTGGTGTAAGATTCTTTCTCTGGAACGTTCTGGTAGTTATGCTTCGGTAGTATCAATTTTCCCTAACTGGTTGTGTTGCTAATATACTTATTTTTTTAATTTTTCTATAAAACCATCCAGCAGTTTTTTAAAAAAGCTATTAAACCACTCCGTTTTGCCAAACCACTTTACAATGGTGGGGCTGGTGGCATAATAGAAACGGATAAATGCCCGGCCATACCAGGTTTGGGCCAGTGTATCATCCCGGTAACGCCGGAGCGCCCATACCTGCGGGCAATCATAACTGCCATAAACCGCCGTGGCAATATAGCAACCGGAGCTCGTTGATACTTCCGGGGCCTGGTATGTAGGATTATATTTTTTTATGCTACTTACATAACGAGCTATTTCGCTTTTATTGCCTTCTTTATCACTTAATAAACCTACTATTTTGCTGTGCATGCTAACACCGGCCTTCCAGGCAGCAGTGGCCGATTCACAGGCGTATTGCTTATCTCCAAAACTATTCTCCAATACATTCCCTAAATAATAAACGGTTCTGAATGATGCAAATACATTATTAAGATATTCTTGCATATAGTTTTGTCGTATTGATGTATCAATACCATTATAGTGATTTGTAGCTGCATTGCATAGCATATTAGAAATATCTATTACACGCCCTGCTACCTCATTAATAGCCTGCTCTTGTTCCAATTCATCAGCCACCTTATCTTTAATAAGCCCGATTACCGCATCTATACAATTATTAACAGAAACCGCAGCAGATTGGATGTAGGCAATTTTGCATTGCACGGCTTTGAAGTAAACCACGTAAAACGCGGCTTCCCAACTGGTAGGGTCTTCTATCAATATCATATCATAATACCGGGCGGCATTTTCGGCATTTTCCTCGTTTTTTGCCCGGCGGGCAATCTGGTACAGGTTGCTGAGCTTACCGGAGCTATCCACCTCTACCCTGCCCGTAACCTCCACCACTCCATCAATAACCATCTTTTTGGCTTCTTCTACGGAGTATTTTGTATTACAGTTTTGGCAAACATATGCCTCATCCAGCTTGGCTAACCGGCTGCTGCCGCATAACTCGCAAGTAATTTTTTTCATAACAGTGTATTTTGCATACAAATGTATTCCCCAACAACTGCACATTTTTACGGAAAACCGTAAGGAAAATTAATTGCTAAGATTTGGGGGATCGGGCGTGGTGGGCTGGCATGCACTGCATTGGGGACATTAGAACCGGGGGACATGGGCAAGCATTTCCGTTTAGAGGACGCGGGACACGGGGCGCTAAACTGATGCTCCCGATCGCTATCGGGACACCGCAGCACAAGTGAGTGATCCCGCTTTCAGCGAGATATCGATGCTCCCGATAGCTATCGGGATACTACAGCACAAGAGTGCGATCCCGCTTTCAGCGGGACAGGCTCAGATCGATGCCATCTGTACTACAGCACAAGTGAGTGACACAACGAAGCTGCTATTGGTACTGCAGCCGGGACAATATTTATACACCAACAAAAAAGCATTTTTACTACAGCCGCTTACCCATGATATGAGGATGACACTGTTACAGATACCGGAAGATGGCTACGCGAACGGCTCGACCACTATTACTTCCCAATTACCGGTGTTGCCAGCATCTGCCACCACCAACAACTACTCTTTTGCAATATCCTCCTGTTTTGTTTTTTGCACCACATACAGACGAACTCGAGGAAGTACCTCCATTTTGATCGCTTCCCCCTGGTGAAGTTGACGGTATATAACTTCCAAAACTAGAGGTGCCATTACCATTAACCGTACTGTAGGTAATCTCTGCACGATTATAGCCAAGATTTCCATAGACCACCTCCCCATCTTTGAGAATGTATGCTTGAATAGACTGATAGCCCGGCAACGTTGTGACAACGCTTAGCTTGAGGTTTGATGGTGTTTTCCCCAGGATGTTAAAACTCCATTTACCGGTATTATTTTTTACAGTCCTGCTTTCACCATTTAAATCATTATAAGTTATATTACACAAATCGCAATGAACTTCGTAAGCAAAAACTGTTGGAGTGGGCTCCGGTTGCTTTTGCAAGTCATTGGTTGCCTTCTTACAAGATCCCAGAAAAAACAGCAGCATGAACAGTTTAAAAAATAAGGGCAATGTACTAACTCTAAATTTCGCGAACATCATAATTATACGTATTTTTTTTATTGCACAAAACTATGAAATGCGGTAGCCGGCATTTTACGGATTTCCGTAAGGGAGGCATTGCTTTGCAAATGCGGCGGGTGGTGGTGTATATGCATGCATTGGTGGTACTGGGAGACCAGGGGGACATGCGGGTGCTGCTATGGGCCGCGCCGATGGCACTTCGCTTTCCGGTAGTATGGCAGCTGCCCCGGAATAAATTCCGGCGTTGTAACTATTTGCCGGGCCGATGGCCCTTTGTGGTAGATGGCACTACGAAAAGCAGCATTGGGGAGACCGAGAGACAGCGGGCGCTATTATAGGCCGTGCCGATGGCACTCCCCCGCTTCCCGTAGTATGAGCTGCCCCGGAATAAATTCCGGCGTTGTAAAGACGTGGCCAGGCCGATGGCCTTTGATGTGGGTTGTTCCGGTATTGGGGCGCGGATGCTTAACAGCCGCCACCTGTACTGCAGCACAAGTGAGTGACACAAGGAGGCTGCCATAAGCACCGCCGCCGGGATCATAAAAATTACTTTGACTGCCTGTATAAAAATGCTGATTGCTGGCTGGGGCGCATCTGTTCTTTGCCGCAGGATGCAGATGAGAGAACAACCGGGCAATGGCTTACTCGAAAAGCATAAACAACTGTGTATGGCAAGGGATCTACCGCCTGATTCCGTTGGCCTGCACTACAGCTGTTGGTGAAGCCGCCGCACAAATGCCAGGCACGACAACCAGCAACGGCAAAAAAAGTAACCCTCTTGTAAACGGGTCGTGATAAAAGAGGATTAAGGCTTAATTACGCAGATCAGCTCCCATTCCGCCAAACCGCTGCCCGGTGCCGGTGTTTTGCTGTCAGTCGGTCAGTTCCAAATTTTCGATCCATTGCCTTGCCTGTACAGGATCCGGGAAGAAACGTTCTCTGTTGCTGCTGAACTTTGTTTGATACAGGTCCATTTTGGTTTCGTCCTGATGTGCATGCGCCGCACCAACACATTGAATACCCCTTGTGGTTTTGAATGTCATTGCCCTGGCTTCTTCTTCAAACAAGTTTACATAACCTACTTTCCAACCATAGTCGGCCAATGTTAAAGGCACCACAGCTCTAAACCGTTTATGTACGTCAAGATTTACGGCTTTAAAGCCATACATATTGACAAAAATTTTGAACGTGGTATGGTCTTCCATGCTGTCTAACGTGTTTTTGAACGATTTTTCCCATTGCTCAATGTCTGTCTTTTCAAGGTCTCCGCTGATGTGTGTTACAACCAGCCTTTTTTCGGGATACCAATTTGTTTCCGTATTTTTTGTCGTTGTTGTCATTGATATTGAATGTTTTTTTCAATCGCTAAATTACTATAAAAACATAGCGGGATTGCATTTGTTTACCACCATATAGCCTAACACCGGTTGGGCACTGTATATGTCAGTTTACCAATTCCGTTTGTAATTTGCCGAATACGTATTTTTCAAGTTTTACAATAGCACCTTTGGCATTATAGTAAAACCGGAAGCTGTCCAGGTTATTAATGGTTTCGGTAAGCGCCTCAACGCGCCCGTCCTTGTTGTAGGCTACGCTGTAGTTGTAAGGAAGGCTGGAACATGAAAAGCAATTTGAAAAAGCATAGCTTGTCACGCGTCCTAAACTGTCGTATGTGTAGGTGTGTTTCCAATTATTTTTATCGTCCGTTCGGGCATCGGGGTATCGCCTGACGGATATGGTCTTGCCTTTAAGTGCTTCGTCTGTAAAGGTAGCGGGCAGGTAATACGGGAAGTTGAAGTGCTTCTTAAAAAAATAAACGTCAACCGGCTCCTGTGTTAATGGTATGGTGTCGTAGCGCTGCCGGTAAACGTTGCCGTTACTGTATTCTGTTTTCTTGAAAATTTTTACCTGCTGCGCCTGGGCCCCGGCATGGATGGCCAAAAATGTGGCGATGGCCATTAATAAACGTTTCATAGTGTGCTGCATAACTGCGGATTTATGGCGATTGTTAAGGATTCTACCTATGGTGAGCATTTTAACCGGGCGACCCAATAGCCTTGCTGGTTAAAAGTTTACGCTTTCCGCAACCGTCCTGGCACCTGAGCTATAGCAGTTTCATTTTTTCTCAATCGGTTGTTTTGCTAATATAGTTGTTTTTTTTTATTTATGAAAGGGCATCCTGGTGGTTTATATATTCCTTAACAAGGCGCCTTTACGGGGAACAATGACGGAAAATATTGCTTTGCAAATGCGGTGGATGGTGTACTGCGTTGGTGGGATTGGGAGGCCTGGGGGCTACCTATTATTCTTTTATCAATAATTGATCGGCGGCACATTGGCCATTTTAGTATACCGCAAATGCGTGTTGTTATGGTCTTTTGTATACCAGGTGCTTTTTTGAATATTGATTATTTGTCCTGATTCCGCTCCTTGCAGATAAAAGTTGTACGCCTTCTTTTTTAAATCCAGGAGGTTTCAAAACCTGGTGAAATATCTTCTTAGACTAGCTTATCAAATTTTCTCTCTGTTGTTGTCTTCATTGTTTACGGGCATTGATCATCATCATTATTAAGACTGCCAGCCGACTGTTGTAATTACAAAACGACTCAACGGCGATGCAGCAATTTTCTCATAACAATACTTTATTATCGACCTTTTCTTATCCGGCCCTACTAAACAGTCATCCATTTACTACCCAATTTCACCCGATCATTTTCTCTTCTTAATTTGCCCTGCCGTACTGCTCTGTCAATCACATAACGCAATAGTGTGTCAATCTGTCTCCCCACCTTGGAAAAACCAAAAGTGCGGGCCAGGTAGCGAAGCAGCTCATCTTCCTCAATACTTAAATTATTTGTTACAACTTCCTGCAAAGCAACTAAGATTTCTTCAGGGGCTATATCCTCCATATTTCGCTTCTCTATGTCATTGCTACGGTAGTGATCTAACGTTGTGTTATTGTTCCAATAAAACAGCTGATGATGTGTCGTATGCACTAAATTGATCTCTCTTATAATTTCTTCCAAATACCTGTCCAGCCTTGTACCTGCACGACTGATATTCCATGCCTGTAATACTTTCTTATACAATAAATTCTTACTAATCGGGGCTTCTGTATTCACTAAAGATTGTATCTGTTGTTTTATGGTATTGCGATTTTGAAACTCAAATATTGTTTCACTACTGGCATTAGGAATAGCAGTTAACGTATAATTTACATAAGGCTTCTGCTTGTTTGCAACATTGATGATTACCGGTTCCGCTGGCAGTGCTTTAACAGGTTCAAATAAAGATTCTACAACCGGTTCAATGTTGCTTACCTCTTTAATTTCGGCCGCTGTCTGCAACTGTCTTACCCGTTCAACTATTGTATCAATAATTTTACCGGCATTTTCATGCCAGTCAATCGTCCAAATACGATGAAGGTCCCAACCCAGTGCTTTTAGTACGGAAGGCATTACCATTTCCCTGTCGTTGGCCGTGTGGGCATTGTAATAATAATACCCGTCGATTACAATCCCCAGGATATATTGCTGCGGCTTATCGGGGTGTACAATACCAATATCTACTTTAAATCCCGAAGTGCCAATATTACATCTAACCGCCAATCCTCTTTCCTGCAGCTTTTTGCTAACAGATACAGATAGATGTTGCTTACTTAAGGCATCCTGAACATCTTCGGGGCGAACCCCTAAATATCCCTTTTCTGCGAATTGCAAAAATGCTTTCAGTCCCGCTACGCCTTCGGCAGATGTACGGTTCATATCAATTTTGTCGGCCTGCAATGTTGCGAACATATGCATTTCATAACGGGCCCGGGTTACTGCCACATTTAACCTGCGCCAGCCACCATCCCGATTCAACGGTCCAAAATTCATACTCATTTTACCTTCTTCATCAGGTGCATAGCAAACTGAAAATAGAATAATGTCCCGTTCATCCCCCTGCACGTTCTCCAGGTTTTTAACAAACAAAGGCTCATCATTTTCATTTGCGTATTCTTCCAGTTCAGGATCGCTCATAAACAGCTTTTGCAACTTCTCCTCAATTAGATTTTGCTGTACCTGGCTAAACGTAACAACACCCACACTTAATTTACGTTTTTGCGGGTTGCCGTAATGCGACTGGATATATTGCACAATTTCATCGGCCTCAAACGTATTAGTTCGGGTTTTTCCTTTGTCGTAAAATCCTTCCACATGATGATACTTCACTTTACGGTTTAAATCATCTGACGAAGGAAATGTAAGAAGTTTATTTTCATAATAATTAACATTACTGAATGCAATTAAACTTTCGTGTTTGCTGCGATAATGACGCAATAAATATTTTGAAGGAACAGACAGGGACAAACAATCATCCAAAATACTTTCCAAATCTTCCACATCCATATTTTCCTCATCCAGTTTAATGGTGCTGAAAAAAGAAGTGGGCGGCATTTGTTTTGGGTCACCAACAATCACAGCCTGTTTTGCTCTTGCCAAGGCACTGACTGCTTCACAGGTTGGAAGCTGCGATGCTTCATCAAAAATTAAAAGATCAAAATGTTTGGTATTTACGTCAAAATACTGTGCTACTGAAATCGGGCTCATTAGCATACAAGGCGCAATTCGCGGAAGTAACACAGGTATTTGGTCAAACAGTTTTCTTATACTCAATCCCCTTCCCCTGTTTTTAATAGCTCGTTGTAAAATGCCAATTTCCGAGCTTTGTATTGCTTCGGCAGTAGTATTCGGCAGCTGCGCAGCCAACTTTGCCCGCAACTCCTGAACGGTCAGGTATTGAAAGTCTTTTGCAATTTTTTTATACTGCTCTATTTTACTTTCAAACAACGCTGCGTTGAATAAATTTAACGCCTCGTGCTGTGAAATAATTTGTCGTGCAACAGAAGCATGAACCGTAAAATAGAAATAATCTGAAATATCTTCAGCATTGCACCATTTATTTTCGTATGCGTTTGTAAGCCACTGCAATTGCAAAGCTTCGGCCTGCTTACAAAGCTGCAGATAGTTCATCCAATTTTTCAAATGCGGGAGGTGCGCCAGTATATGTTGCAGCTGTTGAATAACTTCATTATTCCAGTTTTCTTCTTGCCGGAAACGAATACCCGTAAGTATTTTGTAATTTTCTTTTTGCTCGTTGAAGTCCAATATTAGCCGTATGAAATCATTAATTGCAGGAAGGTTCTTTTGCCGTACCTCATCAGAATGGTGTAAGTCTTTATCCTGCCAGGCCTGAGCCCATTTATCAAGCGCATTCCGTTCCCAATTGCTTGTTATCTCGCTCAAATGCTTAACTGATGCAGCTTTATTTTCGATATCGGGTAAATCTGTTCGTTCATCTTTGTATAAGTTTTTTAACGATTGTTGCACCGTTATAAATCGGCTTTGCTGTAAAAATCGTTTCATTTCCTGCAGCTGGCTATTCAAATCCTGAATGAATGCCGCTTTCTTATCAATATCCGAAACATCCGTCTGCTCCCCTTTGAATAAGTTTTTTAATGCCTTTTGCAGCTCCACGAAGCGGTTTTCCTGCAAGATTCTTTGCACTTCCTGCAACTGATTACGGCTGACAAAAAACTGATCAACTTCGCTTTTATTGCTAAATGGAGTATTTCGAAAAGCAGATAACTGTTTTCTAATTTTCCTTGTTTGCAACCATTTTGGCAAGAACCAACTTCGCTGAGCCTGTTTCCACTGCATTTCTGCAGCTGAAATGTCTGTATTTAAAATACTGCGGTTATAATCTTGTAAAATCCTATTTAATGCAGATAGATATTGAGAGAACGTCTTGCTCCATTCCTCATAAATATTGTCATTTTCGCTGTCGGAAAGATAACGACTGAATTCCGACGGTGTGTCAGGTAAATTATGTATTGTAGTAATCACCTGCGTATATTGCCGGAACGTCTTACTCCACTCCTCGTAAACGCTGTAATTTTCTTTGTCAGATAAATAGCGTATCAGTTCTAAAGGAACGTCAGGCAGTTGTTGAAAAGCCTTTATAACCTCAACAAATTGTCCCCACTCTGTTTTAGACTGAATTGAAAAAGGAAAGTGTATTGCGTTAGCCAACGCGGGTGATTTACCCTGCACCTCCTGTAAAAGGGTTAACAGTTTTTGTGTCTGCTGTAAGATCGCATCATTTACGGAAGGAGCATACTGCGGTAAAGACAAAGCGGTCAGCGGATTTTCAACAGGATGAACAAGCAGCTTTAGTATCGATTGAAACTGCGGGAGCCAATCCGTCCATTGCTGCCAGCGTGTTGCGTTTAATTGCTGCAGCGCTGTTTCGGGAATAAAATTATCCGGACTTTTTTTAACGCTGTAATTCTCCAACGCAGTAATACTGTCGTATAAACTCCATCCCGTTTGCTGCTTTTGGTGCAGCACATTTACATATTCACTGATAGATTTTTTTGCAGTATCCAGCCGTTGTGCCTCCTGTTGAAAATCAGCTATCCGCGCATTCTTTACCGTTTCAATTGATGTTGCCAACTGCGCTAATACGTCCGATTTTTTAGATTTATTAGAGTGTAGCTCCAGCGTAAACGGAGCAAGCCCGATTTGCTCCAGTCGCCTGTGCACCACGTCTAAAGCTGCCTTTTTTGCAGCCACAAACAATACTCTTTTTCCACGATACAATGCATCCGCTATAATATTGGTAATGGTTTGAGATTTACCTGTACCGGGAGGACCGTGTAAAACAAAACTGCTCCCTTGTTGTGCAGTAAGCACGGCCTCCATTTGGGAAACATCCGTTGGTATGGGCAATATTACCGACTGTGATTGAATATTGTCGAAATCACCGGCAGAACGTAGTTCGTGATGCTCATTGAGATGTAATTTACCATCTACCAAACTCCGCACCATGTCGCTTTTAAGCAGTTCTTCCTGGTGCACTACGATATCTTTCCAAAGTATTAGTTTGCTAAATGAGAAATTACCTAAAACCAACTGCTCCTCTACATCCCAACCTTTCAACTGCATAATGGCCCTGCGCAAAATGCCCATCACTTTTGCCACATCAACCCCTTTTTCATCAGCAGGCAGTTGCTCTAATGCTCCCAGATTCAGTTCGTATTCCTGCCGGAGAAATTCCACGAGCGTAATATTTATCATGGTTTCTTCTTCGCGGCTTTTCAATGTAAACCGACTGTTTACTGATCTCCGGCTTATTTCTACCGGCAATAACAGAATGGGTGCGTATCGGGGCTGTTCAGGCGTTTTTCTGTCAAACCATTTAAGTAGCCCAATTGCCAAATACAAAGTACTTGAACCGTTCTCATCAATTGCCTGCTTTGCATTTTTATGAATATATACAAGAATGTTATCTAAATCCTGCTGATGATAGTGCGTTAATAAACGGTTGTGTTTTAGCTCATCATTGGCTAACTGATATAAGGACGATGAATGATGGAGCGGTTGCGAAAACAAATTATATTTTCGCAATACCTCTGCATTTGGATTAGGCAGAATAGAAAAACTTTTCCCGTCGGACAACGTATCTTCCAGGTTATTTATGTCTATATCTACCAGCTGAAGCATATTACGGGTCATATGCAAATTCAGCAAATTGTTACGGAGCGATAAATCTAACAGCTTTCGTTCCCATATCTTTTGTTTCGTTTTTGGAACCTTAGCCTGCAAGAGCTCATCTTGATAAATAGTGCCAATCTCAAAGTCTTTTTCCATTGCAGCCGTTTCCGTTTGCTTTAAAGCCTCCTCATCTAACCGTGTTCCTGTTTCATTTGTTAACAGAGGTAACGGGCGTATCCGCAGCGTTCTTGCACGTTTTATATCCACCGAAAGCAAAAAATCCTCTTTCTGAACTAACTGAGCTTCTCCTGCATTGAGCGCATCACTAAACTTGATGTTATTTCCTTTGCACACACTTGTTGCTTCAACAGCGGCCATCTCACGAATGCCTTTTGAAAGCCGCTTGGTAATGGCCGTTTTGTCATCATTAATAACCTCAGAAAATTTATCATCCTGCAACCAACAACCAATAAAAGCATGTTCACGAACTAGTATTAGAATTGGATTTAAGCCAACGGCTTCCAAACAAGCGGCAAACAGCAAACTAAGGTCAATACAGTTTCCGAATTTTTCCTGCTGAATGGTATTCAATAACCGCAGCCTTTGCCCGGTTTCCTCATAACCTGGGGGCAATGAGCTGTATACAATACCCTCGCTTTGTAATGCAGAATATATAGCTGACATAATCTGCAACACACGTTCCGGATCATTGCTCTGATAGCCTTCAAAGGCCGTTCTTAGTCCCTGCTGCTCTAATACCTCAACTGCTTTTCGTTTGATGTGATAAATGTAAGGATGATTGGGCGTAACATAAGCGGCAATCAATTCGGGCAATACCTGGAACCCGCCAAAATATTCCAGCGGGTGAATATTTATCGCAATCGTTTCTTTGAACAGGACAACTTCTTTTACAAGCACCTCGATGGTAAGGTTTACCCTTTCAGTTTCTGAAATTTTGCTGAGAAAATCACGGTTTACTTTCAAATGTTCAACCGGAATTTTTACTTGTTTTTTAGCAGGAACAGATGAAACAGTATAGGTGAAGGCTTCAATACAGGGAAGGTCGACCGTTATTTTTACATCAAGTTGAGTGGCTTCTTCATCGGAAGTATTTTCTATTGACAATGACTGAACGGGCCTAATATCGTTCAGATACAAAGAAATATTTAAATATGGCAGTATATGCTTATGTATTAAAAGCGCCGATTGTTCCTGCATGCGTTTTTATGATTTATTTAAGTTCATCAAATTTGGCTTTCATTGTGGCGTTTCCATGAGTTAATTTTTTGATGGTTAGGTCCTCCGCTTTTTGATTTGCTAAGCGAAGATTGTTATCGGATGAAAGCAAGGCTTCTTTAGTCTTTTCCAAATGCGCAATCGTTTTATCAATTTCTTCAATAGCCATTTTGAATTTACGGCTTGCCAATTCGTAATTTCTTGCAAACCCTTCTTTAAACGTGTTTATTTTTTCTTCAAAATTTGCGATATCTATATTTTGATTTCTTATAATAGCAAGTTCCGCTTTGTATTGTAATGAATTCATGGCGGCATTACGGAGTAATGTAATAATAGGTATGAAAAACTGCGGACGGACAATATACATTTTTTTGTATTTATGCGATACGTCTACAATCCCCGAATTATAATATTCACTCTCCGCCTCTAAAAGAGAAACAAGAACAGCGTATTCGCATTTCTTTTCGGAGCGGTCTTTGTCTAGTTCTTTTAAAAAATCTTCGTTTCTTTTTTTTGTTGCTGTTCCGTCGCTTTCATTTTTCATTTCAAACATTATTGAAATGATTTCGTTACCTGCTTCATCTGTTTCCCTGTAAATAAAATCGCCTTTGCTGCCGGACTTTGAGTCGTTGTCTTTTTCAAAATAGGCTCTTTGAAAAGCAGTTGCACGAAGTTTATTAAATTCCGTTTCACAATGCTGTTCCAGTGTTTCACCGATCATTTTTGTTGATAGCTTTAACTTTATGTCTTTGACCCGGGCAATTTCATCATCTTTGTATTTGATTATTGCATCCTTATTTTGCAATTCAGTAAAATATTGTTGCTTTAAAGAACTCTCAAGATTTTGTTTTTCCAATTCTTTTGTCTTTAAATCGCTTTTCAAATCATCTCGCTCTTTCTCAACCTTTTGAACAGCTTCGTTCACCGCAAGCTTTTTCTCAACTTCAACATTTTCAATTTTTGATTTTAACCGGGTAATTTCTGCATCTTTCCTGCCTATCTGTTCTGACAGAGTCAATTGGTTTTTTGCGTTCAATTCGGAGAGTTCTTTATCCTTCTTTGCAAGTTGTTCCTGTAAAGCATTTCTAATATTTGCTTCGGCTAATTTTACAGCGCTTTCTTTTTCCTTTTCCGCAAGCGAAAGTCGGGCTTGTAATTCTTCTTCAAATTGGTGGTTACGAACTTGCTTAATAATATCGGCATATCCTGCTTCGTCAACTTTAAAAGCCTTATTACAATTCGGGCAAATGATTTCGTTCATAGCATTAAAGATTTATTGTGCTTTTTTTCCAGCGGGTTAATAGTCACATGGCCGCCAAGAAAACAATTAACAACCGCCAATTGACGCAATTCTCAAACGCTTATAAACGTTTGCAAATACTTAATATAGAAATGCAATAGCTTTTATTAGTTAAAGAATTTATTAGTACTGCAACCGTTTCGGTATTTGTTCTTCAGCAGTTACAATTTTCCAAATGGTTGTTTGCTAATATACATATTTTTTATCCACCAAAAGCCCATCTCCGGCGATTTGTACAAATATATTCCTCAGCAACAGTGCATTTTTACGGAAAACCGTAAGGGGAACTATTGCTTTGCAAATGCAGTGGGTAGGACATGGAGGATCTGTGGGACAGATGGGCGTTGCTATATGCCGGGCCGATGGCCCTTTGTGTGGGCAGGCGGTACAGATGCCGGCGCGCTACCCCCGCCCTGCGTTTTAGGAAATTGCCGTTTTCAGCTTTGCTTAAATACCGCCCGTATGGGATAGTATTCGTATTTGTTCAGCCCGTTTGCGGGATCTGCCTCGATGATCTTTTTTAAATGGTCCTCATCGTCCACCGATACAACGCCTACCCCGTAACCACCGGTTGGGTCGGCTACCGGTCCAAAAACAATGGCAATACCATCGTTGAGCAACAGCGTCCAATAAGCAACGTGTTGCTGCATGGTGGCTTTTTCTTCGGCCGTCATATCCAGTATAAAAGTAGGCCGTGGCGGATTTAGTTTGAGATAAAATTGCTGCTTGCTCATAATATGCTAAAATAACCAATATAAGGGTAAAACAAATATTGGTACCGCCTTACTGCTGCCTTGCAGCCTGGCCCGACAGCCGCGCAAACCGATCCACCGCCGCCGCCGCATATATGATATAAATAAACCTGCCGAATACCCCGGCTTTTTTTGTTGCAAATAATTTTGTTGCAAATAATTTTGTTGCAAAAATAATTGCAACAAAAAATAGTGCAACAGATTTGTTGCAATGTTTTGAATTGTATTTAACATTGCAACAACCTTACCAGACATAATAAATGCTATTTTTATAGCTACAATAACTTACTGATATGAAAACCCTTAGAAGCCAATGGGGACTTACCCAGGAAGAGCTGGCGGCATTGATCGGCGTTACCCGCGGCCTGTTATCCATGTATGAAAGTGGCCGCCGCCAGCTGCCCACCCCGGCCAGCATAAGGCTGGCGGAACTGTACTTACTGCTGCAGCAACCGTCTACAAGCAAGCTGCGCTCCGCCGCCCTGCAACAACGTCAGCTGGCACAGCAAACAAAAACAGCAAAGCTGCTGAACAACCGGGCCGGCAAAGCAGCAATGGAAGCGGCCCGCGCTGCCCGCGTGCTGGACAACATGCAGCAACGCTACAAACAGCTGTACCAAAAGATGCAGCTGGTACAGGCCGCGCTGCCCACCGCCGCACCGGGCTCATTGCAAAAAACGGCGCTGCTTTATATGGAGTCAAAACTGATGGATGCCATGGATCGGTGCTCCCCGGCCCGGCAGGCATGGGTAGCCTACAAACGGGCGGCCTGCATAGCACTGGAACAGGCGGCGTTGAAGGCCCAAAGGCTTGTAAAGGGGGGTTGATATGGGAATGCGTTGGAGCAAGCAAGTTATATCGGCAGCGGCCTGGTCCCACAAATCACCAACGGTCCCGTACGCCGCAACACTATAAATAACACCTGCATACCGGACAGGCAGGCAGCAGGCCGCTCACGCTGCCGTAAATGATCCCTTTTTAGCCAGCTTACATGTTTTAATCCATTGCTTCCATTTGTGCCTTATTTTTGCCCCCCATAAACAATAACAAATGAGTCCATTGCTACGCGCCGCACGAAGCGCAACTGCTTTTGTAACGAAATCCTTTATACTATCAGCAGGATGCATGACGGCCGCCTTTACAGCAACCGCGCAGCTGAGCTTTGTGCCCCAGGTTGCCTACCCCGCGGGCGATCCTTTTGCTGTAGTTACCGGGGACTTTAACGGCGATAATAAGCAGGACCTTGCTGTGGTGAATGCAAATTCCAGTAACGTCAGCATTTTCCGCGGTAATGGCGATGGCAGTTTTCAACCAGCGGTTAATTATCCAACAGGCGCCACCCCACAAGCTATAGCTGCTGCGGATTTAAATGGAGATGGAATGCAGGACCTTGCCATAACGAATCAGGCCAGCAATACCGTGGGCATTTTTTTAAACAATGGCAGTGGTGGTTTTCTGCCGCAGGTGGTTTACACTACGGGCACGGGACCAAGATCCCTAGCCATTGGTGATTTTAATGGCGATGGCAAGTCCGACCTTGCCGTAGCGAACGGAAGTGCGTCCAGCATCAGCATTTTGCAGGGTAATGGTGATGGATCTTTTCAACCACCGGTTATGTATCCCATGGGGAGCAACCCCAACTTTGTAGCTATCGATGATTTTAACGGAGATGGCAAGCCCGATATTGCTATTGTGAAACCATCAGCGGGCGGCATCAGCATTTTACCTGGCAATGGCGATGGTACTTTTCAGCCACAGATTGCTACCGCTACCAGCGGTAGTCCCTCTGCCCTGGCCATCGGCGATTTTAATGGAGACGGCGAGCCCGACATTGCGGTATCGAATATGACGAACAATAATCTGATTGTTTTGCTGGGCAATGGTAACGGCAGTTTTCAAACACAGGGCAGCTTTGCAACAGGTTCAAGTCCGCTTTCTTTATCCATTGCCGATTTTAACGGTGACAGCAAGCCCGACCTTGCTGCATCCAACGTTAACAGCAATACCATTAGCATACTGCGCGGCAAAGGTGATGGCAGCTTTCAAACGCAGGTTACTTTTGCAACGGGCACAGGCCCCAATTCAGTAACAGCCGCCGACTTTAACGGGGATGGCAAACCCGATTTGGCCGTAGCAAACCGAACCGCCGCCAGTATTGGCATATTGCTGAATACAACAGCCTCCACCCCCTTACCGGTAGTTTTTGGGGAGATCCGTGCGTTCTTCAAAAACGGGCAGTTATCGGTACAATGGACAACGGCTTCAGAAATCAATAACGACCGTTTTGAAATAGAAGCCTCTGCAGACGGCAACCGTTTTACAACAATCGGGCAGCTGAAAACAAAGGCCGCAGATGGCAACTCCGGTACCGCACTGGATTATAATTTTACTGCTGATACCGGCACAGCACTGCCGGCCATGGGCATTTTAGCATTACTGGGCCTGGCATTACCCACTGCAAAAAAGCACCGTATGCGGGCGCTGTTGCTTCTGGCCGGGCTAGGTATCATAGCAGGCGTATCCTGTAACAAAAACAACGGCGTGGATACCAATAATGAGGCGGAGCTATTTGTACGGATCAAGCAGATCAATAAAGATGGCAGCTTTCATTACAGCAAGATAATAAAAGTTGCAGCGGAGTAACAAGGCTGCGGCGGGGGGGCCACAGATCGACGCCGATTATTTCGCAGATGAGCACTTACTTTCTGTGCACATCCGTGTAATCTGTGAGCCCCAAAAAGCATCATACGCCGTCAACCTTTCCCTGCAGATTGACGCGGCTAATTTTCACAGCTATCGCAGATTTTTGTATGCCATTGTTTAAGAACCGGCCTGGCCAAAAAGGAAGCTTTCGGCCCCACCAGTCGCCCAGGTCCCACAATAGCCAGCTGCCCCTATGCACCGCAGCACAAGTGAGTGATCCCGCTTTCAGCGGGACAGGCTCAGTGTTGTTGCCATCGGCGCTGCAGCCGGGGCCATAAAAATGATCCCCCCTACCTGGCCAATAACCGTATACGTTTTTTTTAAAAATGATCCCAAAAAGATGTCTTATTTTTAGGTACACCTTGTACGAACTCAACAACACACGAAAACGATCTATAAAAAAACAAACGATGAAACGCAGAAAATTCCTCCACTCCTCACTGGCTGTTACTGCTGGTATGGCAACAATGGGCGCATCGGCCGGTGAGCGGCCCGCAGCACAAAAGGAAGTATACGAATGGCGCGAATATGATATGCGCTTTGGAGTGGACAGAGGCCAGCTGGAGCAATATTTTAAAACGGCGCTGATACCGGCACTGAATAAATACGGCGTTAAAACAGTGGGCGTTTTTAAAGCATGGAAGGAAACGGAGCCGGCTAAATTATACGTACTGATTCCCTATGCGTCTATCGACAGCTATTTGTTGGTAAACGCAAAGGTGAAAGCAGACACCGATTATATTAAAAGCAGTGCTGCGTACCATGCGATACCTGCCGACAAACCGGTATACAACCGCTTTACGGCTTCACTGATGACGGCCTTTGAGGGCTGGCCCGCATTGACTGTGCCGCCGGGTGCACCACGGGTCTTTGAATTGCGGACTTATGAGGGCTATAGCGAAGACGCGGTGAGAAGAAAGGTAAAAATGTTCCACGACGGGGAGTTTGATATTTTTAAGCGGGCTAAACTGAACCCGGTATTTTTTGGAGAAGTGTTTGCGGGCGATCAACTGCCGCGTATTACCTACATGCTTACCTGTAATAATATGGAGGAGCGCGATAAGGGATGGGGCGCTTTTGTTGCCGACGCGGATTGGAAGCGGTTGATCGCAGACCCCCAGTATGCAAATACCGTTTCCAGGATCATTAATACTTTTTTGGTACCAACGGCTTACTCGCAGGTGTAGCGTAACTGGCCGGCGCAGGTCGGAAACCTGCGCGGGGAAAGGGTATTTCGTTATTGTACGATATGGTTGGCTATTGCTGCAGCAAAATCATCGAGACTTACCGTACCCGTGTTGCTCAAAATAATTATGGTGGATCCATGCTCTAATATATGAAACAACATGGTTTGCGCGCCCATAATCTGTCCCGGTCTTTTAACAATCGTGTACATTTTATGCTTTATTTCATAATCCTTGTATACCCAAACCCCCATACCATATTCTCCAAGCCCGGAGCTGAACATCTTGTTCAATGTCTGCTGCTTTAAAAGTTTTCCTCCAAACAAGGCATTTGAAAACCGTGCAAGATCACCTGCCGTGGAGTACATGGCCCCTGCTGCATACCAGTTGCTCCAATACACGGGCAAATCACTCACCAGCATCTTAATATCATCCCTGTAAAAATAGGTGTCGGCCAGGTTATCAATGATCTTTTCCTGTGTCAGCATTCCGGAATGCGTCATTTTTAAGGGCTGTAATAGCTGTTTGCTCAGCGCTTCTTCATACGTCATACTGGTTACTTTTTCAATTATTTTTCCGAGGATTATAAAGTCGGCGTTATTATAATCAAACTGGCTGCCGGGTTTACGTACCAATGTGTCGCTGCAATAGCGGATCAGCATTTCGTCTGAAGTATGTGGAAGCTGGTATTGCGGCATACCTTTTTTTAGCACCGACTCCTGTGTTGTGCCCTCATCCATATTCCGCATCCCGGAAGTCATATTCAACAGTTGTTTTACAGTTACCTTATCACCGGCTGAACCGGCATAATCCGGGAGATATGCATGGATCGTTTTTTCTAGATCAATTTTTCCCTGTTCAAATAGCTGCAATATTAAAACCGAGGTAAATGCTTTCGTAATCGAAGCTACTTTATACGTTGTACGGATGGTATTGGGAATTTTGAAAGAGAAGTTTGCAAAGCCAAAACTTTTTTGATACGCTGTTTTTGACTGCTGTTGAATAAGAATGGTTCCATTGAAATTATTTTTCTTTACAAAGCTATCAATAAATACGCCTGCTTTTAAAACCTGCGAAAACGCCGTTTTAAATAAGAATACAAAAAAAATGATACCTGTTAATTTTTTCATATGCTTGTTTTAAAATATCCGGTATTGATGGATGCCCCCGGGGCCATCCGTGGTTTTAAACAATTGGCCCGGCGGGTATAAAGCGCAGCTCAAACAATAGCTCCTTTTACGTATTCTCCGCCTTATTGATGATCCGCAGTTCCCGTCTGATCGTCCTTTCGTCGGTCCCTTAAAGCCGACTGCCTTGCTAAAATAGGCTTTTTTACAGGATCAAAGTTCCATGCTGTAATAAACGCATTTTTGTTTTGAAGACTGCTTTAGCCCAGGGAATGAATTTCCTGGATTGCAAAGAAATTCCAGGCCGATGACTGATAAAAACTGACCGGGGTATAAAAATATTTAGCGTACAGTCACATGGTTCCGCCAACAAGCAGCCGCCCTATGCACCGCAGCACAAGTGAGTGACACAACGAAGCTGCCATCTTTACCGCAGCCGGGCCAATAAAAATTTGCACAACCATCCTATAAATGAACAACCACTGTATCAAAAACGTACAATCTTTTATTGCCGTAAGTTTGCATTGTTTTGCTTTTCAGAGCAATAGATAAATGGCATTTTAATTGGTGCGTTGACGGGTGGTGCTTACGCCACATATAATATACATCCACGATGCTGAAAAACTACTTTAAAACCGCATGGCAAAATGTACGCAGCCATAAAGCCTATGTAACCATTAACGCAACGGGCCTGGCCGTGGGCATTGCCGCCTGTTTGCTGGTTTTCTTACTGATCCGGTATGAAACGGGTTTTGATGACTTTCATAAAAACAAGGATCGTATTTACAGGATCGTATCCGCAACCAAAACCCCGGAGGGGATGAATTATTCGCAGGGCAGCGCTTACCCGGTAGCGGAAGCATTGCGGCTTGACTTTCCGCAGCTGGAACAGGTAGCCCGTATCTATGCCCGGAAAGATAAGCAGATCACCGTGCTGAACGATGCCACCAATACGGCGCCAAAAAAATTTAAAGAACAGGTATTTTATGCCGAGCCTTCGTTCTTCAATGTGTTCAATTTTCCGTTCCTGGCCGGCGATCCTAAAACGGCTTTGTCTGCAACCCATACCGTGGTGCTTTCGCAGGCCATCGCCGAAAAATATTTTGGCGACTGGCATACGGCCATCGGCAAGCTCATTAAATATGACAACAGTCCCGTTTTTAAAGTAACCGGCATCCTGCAGAATCCGCCGGCAAATACCGACTTTCCGCTACAGGTGGTATTTTCTTTTAAATCCGTTACACAGGAGGATATTTCCACCGACTGGGCGGCTGTAGACGGATCGTTAAACACTTTTGTAGTGCTTCCCAAAAACATGGCGGCCTTGCAGTTTGGGACGGACCTGAATGCTTTTGTAAAAAGGCATACCCCCGCCGAATATGCCAACCAGGGTTATCAGTTACAGCCCCTGGGCAATATACACTTTGAGCGGGCATTTGGCACTTTTAGCGGCAAAACTTTCAGCAGGGAGCTGATCGCCGCATTAAGTTTGATCGGGTTCTTCCTGCTGGTCATTGCCTGCATAAACTTTATCAATCTGGCTACGGCACAGGCCGTAAACCGCTCAAAAGAGGTGGGCATCCGCAAGGTACTGGGCAGCAGCAAAAAGCAACTGGTTCTCCAGTTCCTGAGCGAAACATTCCTGATTACGCTGGCTTCGGCGATCATTGCCCTGGGCATTGCGTGGCTGGCATTGCCCCTGCTGAACCAGTTGCTGCAGGTTTCCGTAAAACTCCGGCTGGACCTTCCGCTGATGGCATTCTTAGGCCTCCTGATGATCAGCGTAACGTTGTTATCCGGCCTCTACCCTGCCATTGTTTTGTCGGGCTTTAATCCCATTGCGGTTCTTAAAAACAAATTGACCAGCAAAACGGTGGGCGGGTTTTCGATGCGCCGGGTGCTGGTCGTTTTCCAGTTTGCCATTGCCCAGATCCTGATCATCGGTACGCTCATTATTGTAAAGCAGATGAACTTTTTTCAAAATGCCGCAGTGGGTTTTGATAAGGAGGCCATCATTACCGTACCGATGGCGAATGATACAGCAGGCCGCGGAAAAGCGGATGCATTAAAAATACAATTACAGCAACAGGCCGGTATTAAGGATGTAAGCCTGAGTGCCTTTAGCCCGATGGACCAGGCGGGCTGGGATGATGATTTTATATTTGATAACGCCACCAAAAAAGCGGGCTTTAAAACCGATTTTAAATGGGCGGATGCCAATTATTTCAGCACCTATAATATCCGCTTTATTGCAGGAGCGGCTTACCGCCCGGCAGATTCGATTAACGGCTTTGTGGTGAATGAAATGATGACCAAAAAATTAGGGTTCAAAAATCCCGGGGACATTATCGGGAAAAAGATCAGTTTCTGGGATGGAAAGATTGTGGCGCCGGTTGTGGGCGTGGTGAAAGACTTTAATGGCTATTCGCTGAAAGAAGCAATGAAACCGATGGTGCTGAGCTCCAATAAAATGTTCTACCGCATCTTTAATATAAAAATACAACCGCAGAATGCCCGGCAAACCCTGGCCACCATCGAACAGCTTTGGAACCGCACCTACCCGGATTTTATGTATGAATACCAGTTCCTCGATGAAAAGATCGCCGGCTTCTATAAACAGGAACGCCAGATATCCCAGCTCTACCAGCTATTTGCGGGCATTGCGATCTTTATTTCCTGTTTGGGCTTATATGGCTTTGTATCCTTTATGGCGGTGCAGCGCACCAAAGAAGTAGGCGTTCGCAAGGTATTGGGCGCTTCTACGGGCAGTATCATTTACCTGTTTTCAAAAGAATTTACCCTGCTGATCGGGATCGCTTTTTTAATTGCCATGCCCATTGCCTGGTATGTAATGCACCGTTGGCTGCAGAATTATGCGTACCGGGTAGATATCGGCGTTGGCATATTTTTATCAACCATCCTGATTGCAGAGATCATTGCCTGGCTTACCGTGGGCTACAGGGCCATAAAAGCGGCAGTGGTAAACCCGGTGAAGAGTTTGAGAACGGAGTAGGTGATTTTCCGCAGATCGATGTTGTTTTTTATTCCCGCAGATCTACGCGAATGCGTTCGCAGATGTCCGCTGATTCTTCTGTGTAAATCCGTGTAATCCGTAAGCCATTAAAACAACGTGCATAATGCACCACCAAGTTTTCCCGCAGATCTACGCGGATGCGTTCGCAGATGTCCGCTGATTCTTCTGTGTAAATCCGTGTAATCTGTGAGCCATTAAAACAACGTGCATAATGCACCACCAGTTTTTTCCGCAGATCTACGCGAATGAGTTCGCAGATGTCCGCTGATTCTTCTGTGTAAATTCGTGTAATCCGTGAGCCATTAAAACAACGTGCATGATGTATCACCAAGATTTCCCGCAGATCAGCGCAGATCAGTTCGCAGACCATCGCCGATTCTTCTGTGTAAATCCATGTAATCCGTGAGCCGTTAAAACAACGTGCATAATGTATCCCCAAGTTTTTCCCGCAGATCTACGCGGATGCGTTCGCAGATCATCGCCGATTCTTCTGTGCAAATCCGTGTAATCTGTGAGCCGTTAAAACAACGATCATGACGCATCACCAAGTTTTTCCCGCAGATCTACGCGGATGCGTTCGCAGATCATCGCCGACTCTTCTGTGTAAATCCGTGTAATCTGTGAGCACCCGGCACCGGCTTTCTGATATGGATCAGTTCTTGTTCATTATTCATTTCAATACCATTATTATTCCGCGGGCTCCCACAACTCAATTTTGTTACCTTCTATATCAAGGATGTGCACAAATTTTCCGTAATCGTAGGTTTCGATCGCATCCAGCACGGTTACGCCTTCTTTTTTTAATTCCGCTACCAGCGCCTCCAGGTCCTCCACCCGGTAGTTGATCATAAACTCCTTTGAAGAGGGATCAAAATATTTGGTCTTCTCCGGAAACGGGCTCCAGAGCGTATACCCCTTTTTTGTAGAGTCCGGCTCCTGCCGCCACTCAAATTTTACCCCGTATGGATCTGTATCAAAACCAAGATGGGTTTGGTACCATTGTTTTACTTTTTCCGGGTCCTTGCATTTGAAGAAAATACCGCCGATGCCTGTTACGCGTTTCATATTCGTTGATTTTTTGTTTGCCTTTGTGATAACGGAATTAAATGCGAAACCCAGGCCGAAGGTTACAGCCAATACTAAAAATATGGTTATTCTTTTCATTGCTGATAAATTTAAATCCGTTAAAGCCGCTTCCAATAGGTCTGTTTAATAAATCCTTTATAGGCAACGCCCAACACAATATCCCCGTAGCCGGCCCCCAAACTGTTATGTGTTTTTTTAAAATCCGAAAATCCATAGCCATACCGGGCAAATACGGAAAAGAACTGGAAGTTTTTGAGCCGGAAGTATTTGTTAAGCGTTGTGCCCAGCGTTAATCCCCTTGTTTTATCTATTTGATATTGCCGGCCCAGTTCCTCTTCATTAATGACCAAAAAACTGTTTGACGTAAGAGCTATAAAAGGCTCCAGGGAAATATTGTATTTAAAGTTGATCGAGTAACTGAGATCAACATCGATCTTATTGGGATTAAGCGTTGCATCTTTTGTTAAGGCTACCCCGTTAAAAACCAGTTCCTGCCGGGGCGTTACGGTTGCCGGTTTAAATTTTACACCAAGGCTAAAATCGCCGTAGGCAATGGCCAGCCCAAGCAAGGGTCCGTTATGATTGCCCAGCCAATTGCGGGTTTTAGGATTGTAGCGGTAATGGTTAAAACCCAGCTCTACGCGTACCCCCAATTTAGAAACCTTTGTACATTCAAAGGCTTCGTACGACGAGCCGCTCAATTTTGGATTGCTGTGCACTATAACCGTATCCGTTCCGCAAACAGGGTTTCGCTCATAGTTTTGTGCTCCGGCCCGGGCAGCGGTAGCAATAAAAGCGGCAATGAGTAAAAACCGTTTCATCCTGTATGGTTATTTGGCAGCCTTATACCGCGCGTTGGTTTGGTTACTGTTTGGGAATTGCTGTGCTAAGATATTCAATTTTGGTAACTGCCCAAAACAGGAAAACGGGGAAAACAACACTGCACACCTGACGTTACCAGGCCAGTTCCTCGCAATCAAAGCCGGCCTCCTGCAGTAACCGGATTACGGATGGTGTAATTTCAACCGGGCTGTCAATCCGTAAAACCTTATCGCAATCATCCAGGTCAAAATTCCAGTTTGATGAAGACAACAGGTCATTTAAAACAGGCTGCAGTTGCAGCACATCTTTCCGCCGCTGAACCGAGGTTTTAAATACATAGATCATCTTGCTGTTTTGTCAGGTTTATGATACCAGCAGGGTTACACCCTTCAGATCGGCTTTTCCATTCTTCAGAAATTCATAGGTCATCCGGTCGGTCTGGCAATTTACAAAGCGGATCTTTTTTAAGCTCCTTCCTTTAAAAAAGGTATTGATCAGGGTTGCATCCTGGAAAGTGACCCGCGAAAAGGCACAGTTTTCAAAATAACAGTCATCAATGATCCCATCAAAAACAATATCTGCAAGGTAGGTTTCAATAAATGAGGTATGCTTCCAGCCCGCATTTACCATGGTACTTTTCTCGAGGCCTCCGGATTTAATGGTTGCCCCGGAAAAATCGGCACCCGAAAAGTCACAACCCAGTATATAGCTCCCGGAAAACTCGGCTTCTTTCAAAGAGCAGCTTGTAAACTGGTTGTTGGCCAGGTGCGAATGCTGAATACGGCTGCCATTGATATCGGAACCCGAAAAATCGCAATGACGGATATGGTTGCTTTTCAGCAGCAGGCCCGACAGATCCGAGCCGATGAATTTACAGCGCTGCATATTGGAAGAACTGAATTTTTCATGCAGGTTTTCCAGGCCGGAAAAATCAGCATCTGACCAGTTGCCCCGCGACATGTCCCAGTTGCGTTTCTTTTGCTCTTTTCCGGTTTCGATCGCCTCGGGAACCAGGGATCCCGCAGCCGCCGGCGCTTCAGGTTCTGTTTCTGTATCTACAGATGCAAACTGCTCCGAAAAATAGTTAAGGTCTACCCCCAAAATACCGGCAAGGCGATTCATGGTAATAATATCCGGCACCGATTCTCCACGCTCCCATTTGCCCACCGCCTGCGGGCTGATGAACAACCGTTCGGCTAACTGTGCCTGGGAGATATTTATTTTCTTTCTTGCTGTGGCTATTTTACCGCCCATGATCTTCGTGTCCATAATTATGCTTGTTTTATTTTCAACACTACAAAGGTGACCGCATTCTGCCTCCGTTTCCAAAAAAAAGCCGCTACTTAGGGTTGCAACAACGCTACTTAGGGTTGTTTTTAACAACAGATGGTGGTTTATATAAAAAACCGGTATTCACTGGCTCCACCGCCCCTTAGCGCCCGAAGGCTTGCCGCCGATTTGTGCAGGTGGCTTACGCGGATCAGCGTGGATGATGCTGCGCAGGTCTGGGTAATCTTTAACAACCATTACCGGAAGCCTGTGCAACATTCTGCCCCCACCCAATGGGCCCAATCTGCGGGAAATTTTATCCACGAAATGCAGTAAATTTGCCGCCTTATGGAATTAACAAAGAATTTTGAGCCAGCAGCTATTGAGACCCGGTGGACCGGGCATTGGAAGGAAAAAGGGTATTTTAACAGCACCCCGGATGAACGCCCGGCCTATACCGTGGTCATTCCGCCCCCCAATGTTACCGGTGTGTTGCATATGGGACATACGCTCAATGAAACCGTGCAGGACATCCTGGTGCGCCGCGCCCGCATGAGCGGCTTTAACGCCTGCTGGGTGCCCGGCAGCGACCACGCGTCCATTGCCACGGAGGCCAAAGTAGTGCAGATGCTGAAGGAGGAAAAAGGCATTGATAAAAACAGCCTCTCCCGCGAAGAATTCCTGAAATATGCCTTTGAATGGAAAGAAAAATACGGTGGCATCATCTACAACCAGATCGAGCGCCTGGGTTGCAGTGTAGACTGGAACCGGGTGAACTTTACCATGGACGACCACTATTACAAAGCCGTTATTAAGGTTTTTGTAGACTTGTACAATAAAGGGCTCATCTACCGTGGCGCCCGCATGATCAACTGGGACCCGGCTGCCAAAACCGCCCTCAGTGATGAGGAAGTGGAATACCGTGAGGTACAGAGCAAGCTGTATTATGTACAATACAAGCTGGACGGTCAGGAAGGCTTTATTACCATTGCCACTACCCGGCCGGAAACCATTTTGGGCGATACTGCCATCTGCGTAAATCCCAATGACGAACGTTACCAGCACCTGAAGGGCGCTTATGCATTGGTCCCCCTGCTCAACCGCCGCATCCCCGTTATTTTTGATGAGTATGTGGATATGGAGTTTGGCACCGGGGCGTTAAAGATTACCCCGGCACACGATATCAACGACTATAACCTGGGATTGAAACATAACCTGGAAGTGATCGATACGCTGAATGAAGATGGAACCCTCAGTGAAGCCGCGCAACTGTACGTGGGTGAAGACCGCTTTGCCGTTCGGAAAAAGATCGTGGTGGACCTGGAAAAATCGGGCAACCTGGTTAAGACGGAAGACATCGTGAATAAGAACGGTTTCTCCCAGCGCAGCAATGCCGTGGTAGAACCCCGCATCTCTACCCAGTGGTTTGTAAAAATGAAAGAGCTGGCCGATCCTGCTTTAAAGGCAGTGGTAGACGGCGATATTAAAATACACCCCGGCGACCGTTTCCTGGCCACCTACAAATACTGGCTGGAGAATGTAAAGGACTGGTGCATCAGCCGCCAGCTGTGGTGGGGCCAGCAGATACCGGCATGGTATGATGCGGAAGGAAATTGTTATGTAGCAGAAAATGAGGATGCTGCTAAAAGCTTAATGCTAAAAGCGAAAGGCGAAACAAACGTTCAGCATTCAGCATTAAGCCTTCGGCAGGATGAAGACGTGCTGGACACCTGGTTCTCCTCCTGGCTATGGCCCAGTGAGGTATTTCATGGTATTACCAACCCCGGCAATGCCGATATCAATTACTACTATCCGACTTCCGTGCTGGTAACCGGGCAGGACATTATTTTCTTTTGGGTGGCGCGGATGGTAATGGCCGGACTGGAATATGAAAAAGAGATCCCCTTTAAGGATGTATACTTCACCGGTATGGTGCGGGACAAGCTGGGTCGCAAAATGAGCAAGCAGCTGGGCAACTCACCAGACTTGCTGAAACTGATCGATACGTATGGAGCCGATGCAGTGCGTTTTGGCATCATGATCTCCGCTCCTGCGGGTAACGACCTGTTGTTTGATGAAGGCTCGCTGGAACAGGGCCGGAACTTTAATAATAAGATCTGGAATGCGCTGAAGCTGGTGCGCATGTGGCAGAACAATCCTAACGGTATTTCAGAAGATGCCGGCAATGAGCCGGATATTGCTGCGGCCTGGATGCGCAACCGCATTGAGCAGGCCAAGGCCGAAATGGAGAACCTTTTCAAAGAGTTCCGCCTCAGCGAAGGATTGAAAACATTATACTCCCTGATCTGGGACGATTTCTGTTCCTGGTACCTGGAATGGCAGAAGCCTGCACAGGGCGCCCCCACCAGCAATGCCAAATTACAGGCAACCATTTCGTTCTTTGAAGAGCTGCTGCAATTGCTGCATCCTTATATGCCGTTTATAACAGAAGAGATCTATCACCTGCTACGCAAGCAGAGTGATGATCTTTCGGTAAAGCAGTATGCACCTACACAGGCCACAAACAACAATATCCTGGCACAGGGCGAGCTGTTGAAGCAAACCATCACCGCCATCCGCGATGCACGTATTAAGAACAACATTAAAAGCAAAGAACCGGTAAAACTGTTTGTACAAACGGTACAGCCGGATAGCTATACCAGTTTGGCTGCCATCCTGGAACGTCAGGCCAATGTAGAAGCGGTTGCCATTACTACAGAAGCGGTTGATAAATGCATCAACGTATTAGTGGGTAAAGACAAGCTATTCATTTTACCGGCTACAGAGTTAGATACCACCATCCAGAAAGAGCAACTGGAAAAAGACCTGGCCTACCTGCAAGGCTTCCTGTCCTCCGTGGAAAAGAAACTCGGCAACGAGCGTTTTGTCCAAAATGCCAAACCGGAGGTAGTAGCAATCGAGCGCCGGAAAAAAGCAGATGCGGAGGAAAAAATAAAAGCCATCGAAGAAAGCCTGGCGGCCTTGTAATGCGCATTACGCCTGTAAATCAGGAGTATTCCACAAGATTATTTTATGGAAGGTGTATCAAAAGTAATTGATACACCTTTTTTCATAGCCGTTACTTCAACCCTTGATACATATGCCATGCAGAAAAAGATAAGCCTCAGTTTTAATGCAAAAAAAATCCTGGTATCACTCTTTAAAACTGTTTTCCCACTCATTTTTTAAACATTCTTAAAAAATGGGGCTGGTTAAAACAGGTACAATAATTGCGACTCATTATTACCTCTATTATAAATAAACCCTCTTTGTATGAACAGATTCCGGTTCCTGGTCCTGTTATGGATCATCTGTAGTAGTTCCCAACAATTATCAGCGCAGTGGAAAGGATTCAGTATTGGTCCTTACGGGGAATACGCCATTCCCCAGGGTGATTTTGGCACTAACTTTAACTGGGGTGTGGGTGTGGGCGGCACGGCCGATATCCGGCTGATTAAAAAGCTGGCCCTCACAGGCTCCGTAGGTTATATGTATTTCCGGGGAGCCGACCGTACAGACGATGCGGGCAATCCTTACCGCGTGTATGACCTGAAAGCCGTTCCTATTCGTGTGGGATTGAAATATCGTTTAATACCCCTCTTATATGTAAAGCTGGAAGCCGGCAGCGCCAACTACAGCGGCAACCATTATGATGGCTCGGCCTTTATCCTGTCGCCCGGTGTAGGTTTGCGGGTACTGGGGTTCGATCTGCAGGCCAAGTATGAAGCCTGGATGAAAGATGGCACCAAAGGATTTGTGGGCTTTAAGGCCGGGTGGAATTTCTGACACCCGCGGGATCAAAAATGGACGCCGGCGCGGAGAATGCCATTTTATTGCTGTAAATGTCGTGGTTCCTGATCTTGCAGGATCCAAGCTACTTTAAATCGAAAAATTCAGTAGATTTGATCCTATATTTCTGAAAAATGCCCCGAACAGTTAACATCATCGTTACCAACAACACTACCGGCGATCATTATATCGGAAGGTCGTATCCCGACAGCGACTTCGATAACAACGGAAAAACGGAGTATTATAAAATTCCGGTCTATTATGTATACCTTGAAGGAACGGATAACAGTAATAAAAAAGTAACGCTGAAATGGAAGGCCCTGCGCTTTATGCCTTATTGGAATGATCCCAAACAGCCGGACAAGCGATACCGCCACAGAGGCTGGGTCAATTCCGGCAAGCATAAGGTTAGCAGGAAAAAGGTTACTTATTACAATCCGAATTACAAGATACACAATACCTATTCTCCCTACGACGGCGCTATCCAGATCGAAGACTCCTTTCTCGTACATGCAGGCCCGGCCTCGCTTTCGGAATATGGATGGGGTGCAGCCGGCTGTGTAGAAATCATTGGCGGATTTGATAAATTTAAATCCGATATACAAACCCTTTCCGGGATTCCTGCTAAAACCTCCGACGCAGCAATACAGGCGCTGGTAAAGGCCGGCCTGTTATACATCCAGGTTGATTATGCTGCTCCTCCGGATATTAAATCAGCATTTTATGGCGAATATTAGAAGCTACCTATTCCTGATGCTGCTGTTGGCGGCCGTTACCCGGCTTTATGCCTGCGCCGGCCAAACAGAGGAAAATAAAAGCCTTCCTGCTGCAGCTTCCCAGGAAGATACTATGCGTATCCGGCTCGAAAACCCGCAGCAATACAACACCGTTGCCGTTAAGAACAACGCAATCATCAACTGCGGCACTACAGAAAAAAATTGCAGATCGGATGTGGATTTCATCACTGCTGCCCTGCAGCTGCTGGAACCAGCCTATAAAGCAACGCAGCTGGAAGCTACCATTTACCAGGGCACGGCCCGGCTGAACAATGCGGGTCGTGACTCCTTAAGGACAACTTATTACCTGATTAAAACAGAAAATACAGGCGTGCTGCAACAGCTGATTACCCGTTTGGATACCGCCCAAAAGGGGTATATACGCAGGATGGCGAAAACAGAAGCACCCATTGCCTGTTACTTTGCAACCACTCCCAATGAAGTATTGCTGATTACACATATCGGCGTTCCGGAATTTCAAAAACTGAAGGATCAACCGCTGGTAGCGGCGGTAAAAGAGCAGACCGGCAACCGCTAAGACAAAATAAAACTGTTCACAGATCTCCCATAGTTACACAGCATACTTTGGCACAGCATCCCATCTTTGGCAATCCGTATAACCTGTGAGCACAATAGCCTCAGTTCCTACTTATCCAGGCTAAACAAACTATCTACAAATTCGTGCTTATCAAATACCAGCAGGTCTTCCATTTTTTCACCCACACCAATAAATTTCACCGGTATTTTAAACTGATCGGCAATCGCCAGTACTACCCCGCCTTTTGCCGTGCCATCCAGCTTGGTAATGGCCAAAGCAGTTACATCCGTAGCCGCCGTAAAATGTTTGGCCTGCTCCAATGCGTTCTGTCCGGTAGAGCCATCCAACACCAACAGCACTTCCTGCGGAGCCGATGGAATAAATTTCTGGATCACCCGTTTGATCTTATTCAGCTCATCCATCAGGTGCGCTTTGTTATGCAAACGGCCGGCGGTATCAATAATTACCACATCGCTGCCCCTGCTTACGGCACTTTGTGCGGTATCAAAGGCTACGGCTGCGGGGTCGCTGCCCATAGCCTGTTTTACGATCGGTACTCCTACACGGTCGCTCCAGATGGTGAGCTGGTCTACCGCCGCAGCACGAAAGGTATCCGCAGCACCCAGCAGTACATTCTTGCCTGCCTTTTTAAAATTATAGGCCAGTTTGCCAATGGTGGTGGTCTTGCCCACCCCGTTTACGCCTACTACAAGAATAATATAAGGTTTGGCGGGCAGTTCGCTTTCAAACGTATAGCTCGATCCGGAAGGCGCATCCACCAGTACCCCCTCGATCTCTTCCTGCAGGATCCGGTTCAGCTCATTGGTGCCCATATATTTGTCCTTAGCCACCCGCTTTTCTACCCGCTCGATAATGCGCACGGTGGTTTCAATACCCACATCGGCGCCCACCAGTGCTTCTTCCAGGCTATCCAGCACTTCTTCATCTACAGTGCTTTTACCGGCAATGGCCTTGCCTATTTTTGAAAGAAAGCCTTCCTTGGTTTTTTGCAACCCCTGGTCCAGCGATTCCTTTTCTTTCTTTCCAAATAACTTTCCAAAAAAACTCATTTCCTTTATTTGAGGTCCGCCGGAAAAACCGGTACAGACGTATTTAAAATCTGAGGTTTGAAGGTACGGCCAAAACCATAAACGTCAAACATCAAACCCTAAACATTAAAAAAAACAAAAGCCATCCGTTTTAAAAACGAACAGCTTTTTAATATTGTAATGAAAGCAGGAACTTATTTCTGAGCTAAAAAATCTTTAACTTTCTCCTTGTGCACAATCTGCTCCTTAAAGGTGTAGGCACCTGTTTTGGGGCTGCGGATCGCACGGATCACCTTCGTCCAGTTTTTAGACTCTGCTGCTGCTTTAGCATCTTTTACCTTCGCGTTCTTTGAAGCTGCTTTTGCCATCTTATATTAATTTGAAAATGTGATAATTTGAAGATTTGAAAATAAATGCACCTCATTTTCAAATTGGTACACTTTCAAATTTTCAAATTTTATTTAATTTCTTTGTGAACAGTTACTTTCTTCAGAATAGGGTTGTATTTCTTCAACTCTAAACGTTCAGGGTTGTTCTTCTTATTCTTGACGGTAATGTACCGACTGGTTCCGGGCTGACCGCTGGTCTTGTGCTCGGTGCACTCCAGAATTACCTGTACCCTGTTTCCTTTTGCTTTCTTCGCCATTGTATAATGCTTTAAACTGCTTTAGTTAGATTTTTTCGCCTTTCGCACGCAATTCTTTCACTACAGCATACAGACCATTTTTATTGATGGTGCGCAGGGCATCTGTAGATAATTTCAAAGTGATCCATTTGTCTTCCTCTACCAGGTAAAATTTCTTCTTTTGCAAATTAGGCAAAAAACGGCGCTTTGTCTTAATATTGGAGTGAGAAACCTTGTGGCCTCCAATTGGGGTTTTACCTGTAACCTGACATACTCTTGCCATAATGAATAAAAATTTAGGAGTGCAAAGGTAAGTATTTCCCGCGGCATTCAGTAACAAAAAGTCAATTATTTTTTAAAAAACTTATATCACCGCTATTGGATGGCTCTTTTCCTTCCCTTCTGCGTTACCAACGCCCGCCGCAAAAGTAGCAGCTATTCACAAAAAGAACAAACACGATTGTACAAGAAGTTGAATGTCATATAGTTATATTTATCCCTTGCTTTTACATCCCTGTTAACCGGAATCCGGGAGCCATATGAACCAACACTCAATAACCAGGTTTGTTCCACACCATATCCAAAGCCTCCTTCACTTGCCCGATGTACAGCTTTACGGAAAAATCGCTTCCTGTAAAAACTGCCGGCCATCAGCAACAAGATCGTTCCTTAATTGTTGTATTTCTGGTAATTGACTTACAAAAACGATTGCGTATTTTGGTTGAAACGGCATTTTGTCCGTTACCGTAATTCAACTAAATTCGCACTCTCACTGATCTTTTAATTTTTAAACAACACATTTTATGGCATACGACGTAATAGTTGTAGGTAGTGGCCCGGGCGGATATGTAGCCGCTATACGCGCTTCCCAACTGGGTTTGAAAACCGCAATTATTGAAAAAGAGAGCCTGGGGGGAATTTGTTTGAACTGGGGATGTATCCCTACCAAAGCCTTATTAAAAAGCGCACAGGTTTTTAACGATATCCAGCATGCACAGGAATATGGCATTGAAGCCTCTGGTACCCCCAATTTTGAAGCCATCGTAAAACGCAGCCGCGGCGTGGCCGATAAAATGAGCAAGGGTGTTCAGTTCCTGATGAAGAAAAATAAAATTGATGTGATCATGGGCTTTGGCACCTTAAAAGCCAAAGGCCAGGTAGAGGTCAAGGGCGCTGACGGAAAAACAACCCTGGTAGAAGGTAAACACATCATCCTGGCTACCGGTGGCCGGAGCCGCGAACTGCCCGCCCTGAAACAGGACGGTAAAAAGATCATTGGTTACCGCGAAGCCATGGTACTGCCCCAACAACCTAAAAGCATTATTGTAGTAGGAAGCGGCGCCATTGGTGTGGAATTCGGTTATTTTTACAACAGCCTGGGCACCAAAGTGACCATCGTTGAGTTTTTACCGCGCATTGTTCCGGTGGAAGACGAAGATATTTCCAAAGAACTCGAAAAAAACCTCAAAAAACAAGGCATTACCGTAATGACCAGCAGCGAGGTAACTTCTGTGGATACCTCCGGCAATGGTGTAAAAGCAAAAGTAAAAACCGCTACCGGTGAAGCCATTCTTGAAGCCGATGTATTGCTGAGCGCCGTGGGTGTGGCGGCCAACATCGAAGGCATCGGGCTGGAAACCCTGGGTGTAAAAACCGATAAAGGAAAGATCGTTGTAGACAAATATTACAAAACCAATGTAGAGGGTGTTTATGCCATTGGCGACTGTGTTCCCGGCCAGGCCCTGGCGCACGTTGCTTCAAAAGAAGGCATCATCTGCGTGGAAAATATTGCCTTTGGCGAAAAGAAATACAACCACCAGCCGGAAGCCCTGGATTACGGCAACGTACCGGGTTGTACCTATTGCTATCCGGAAGTGGCCAGCGTGGGCTTTACCGAAAAGCAGGCCAAAGATGCCGGTTATGAAGTAAAAGTGGGCAAGTTCCCTTTAAGCGCCAGCGGAAAGGCCAGCGCCGCCGGGCATACCGAAGGTTTTGTAAAAGTGATCTTTGATGCCAAATACGGCGAGTGGCTGGGTACCCATATGATCGGCTACAATGTAACCGAAATCATTGCGGAAACCGTTGTGGGCCGCAAGCTGGAGACCACCTACCATGAAGTACTGAACAGCATTCACCCGCACCCCACCATCAGCGAAAGCGTAAAAGACGCTATTGAAGTGGCCTACGGTGAAGCCATTCACTTATAATATTTACAGATGGGTTTTACGGTCCCGCCTTCTGGCGGGACTTTTTTTATGGACCAAACTGCAGTGCTGCTATCAACGGTCTTGCGTCGCACTCTTGTGCTGCAGTGCAATACCGGGCAAGCAGCAACCATCTGCTGCGCAGCTTCAGAGGGCAGGGGCGACTGGTGTGACATATGCGCCAGGCAATTCGTCCTCAATGTCCCACCAGTCGCCCCTGCCCCCAAGCATACACCCATCAATCCCGCAACAAAAAAGCAGGCAATAGCTGCCTGCTTATCCGGTTCACAAGTCTAAAAAAATCAACCTATCTGCCCAAACCAATATTGTAAGCCACACCTACTCCAATGCTTCCTGCATTGTATTTCTGGGTAGCATTGCCAATGTTGATCTTCCCGTCATCCCCGGTAAATACCTTCGTGTAATGCGCAAACACATTCCAGTTGCGGTTATGCCATCCCAGTTCAGGTTTCAGATAAAACCCGCCGTCCGGACGGTTTACACTGCTGTTACTGGCAACTTTTTCATCGCCGGTAATAAATCCATATCCAAGGTCGGTACCTACATAAATACCTTTTGCCTGCGGATAATAACGAACCAATGCAGCCACCGGCACTACTCCGAAACTATTGTTTTGAAGTGTTGTGTTGCCCAGGTCATTGTCTTTACCAAAAAAATGATTGTAACCGGTAGCAATACCCAGGCCTACGTGCGGCGTAACCAGGTTCTGATACGATACATCTACACCCAGGTTTGCCGCAGCATTTTCATTGGGCACTGCTGCACCTCCCATTACACCCACTTTAAGGGTATTCTTCATACTTTGCGCCTGTACAAAACTGATGGATAAAATACCCATCGCTGCTGCTAAAACTACCTTTTTCATAACTATAAGATTTAATCTACATAAATAACAATAAAGAACGCTGCAGGTTTTTAAAATAACTGGATCCGGATCAAGTTTTACTGCAGGGTACGTATATGCTATAAGAAAAAACAATACCAATTTTTTATACATACATATTGCAGTGCATTTCTTACAGGTAATTGTATGATACATACGCCTGTAAATCAAAAGCCACCTTCCGCTGCCGCTGTTACAAAGTTTAACCGCTTGTTTGGTGCATCCGGCAAATAACAATCATTTGTATGCCTTAAAAATTACAGCATCTCCGTTTAAATTTATTTATCTTGTTGGGCAAAAACGAATGATTGTTGCGGATCTCGACCAGCAAAAGCCAGTGAAAAAAAAGAAGCTGTACCAGGTACTTTATTTTCAGGTGATCGTTGCCATCGTCATTGGTATTACATTGGGACATTTTTTTCCGGACACGGGAAAAAAACTAAAGCCCCTGGGCGATGGTTTTATCATGCTGATAAAAATGATCATTGCCCCGGTTATTTTTCTTACCGTAAGCACCGGTATTGCCGGCATGAATGATCTTAAAAAAGTAGGGCGGGTTGCCGGAAAGGCCTTTATCTACTTCCTCACGTTTTCAACACTGGCGCTTATCGTAGGTCTTATCGTAAGCAACACCGTTCGTCCGGGTGCCGGTATGAATATTGACCACCGCACCCTCGATGCCAGCAGCATTGCCAAATATGTATCACAGGCAAAAGACCAAACGCTTGAGCATTTTATTTTCGACATCATTCCCCAAACGCTGGTGAGCCCGCTCTCCGGTAATAATATCCTGCAGGTATTATTTGCCGCTATTTTATTTGGTGTAGGACTGGCTTTAACCGCAGAGAAAAGCAAGATCGTGATCGACTTCTTAAAAGCAATCACCTATCCTGTTTTTAAAGTTGTGGAAATCTTAATGAAGCTGGCACCCCTCGGAGCCCTGGGTGCCATGGCCTTTACCATTGGCGAGTATGGTATCCGTTCCGTATTGAACCTGGGACTGCTGGTGGCCACATTTTATCTTACCGCTGCCTTATTTGTGATCCTTGTGCTGGGCGCTGTGGCCCGTTACAACGGGTTTTCCATTTTTAAATTTATGCGCTATATCAAAGATGAGCTGTTGCTTGTCCTGGGTACCAGTTCATCGGAAGCAGCCTTACCTACGCTGATGCAAAAACTGGAAAAAGCCGGCTGTGCCAAATCGGTGGTTGGGCTGGTCATCCCCACCGGCTATTCATTTAACCTGGACGGCACCAATATTTATATGACCCTGGCGGCCCTGTTCATTGCGCAGGCCTGCAATATTCCCCTTACCTGGGAGCACCAGGTGCTATTGTTACTGGTGGCAATGCTTAGCTCCAAGGGCGCCGCGGGCGTGTCCGGCGCAGGCTTTATTACGCTGGCGGCCACGCTGGCCATCGTGCCGGAAGTACCCATTGCCGGTATGACGCTGATCCTGGGCATCGACCGCTTTATGTCGGAATGCCGGGCCCTCACCAACCTTATAGGCAATGGTGTGGCCACGATTGTAGTGGCCAACTGGGAAAAGCAGCTGGACAAAGAACAGCTTCAACAGGTACTGGACCAAAAAAGCGCCGCCTCCCTTCCCAAAACAGCTTATTAGCCGGTGCACGAAAAACATATCGCCGTATTTGACTCTTCATCAAATTTTCATAATTGCCGCTTAGGTTTGTATTACAGGTTTTAATAACCTGTGCGTAAAACCAAGAGTGATGAAAATGACTTCAGTATTTCTGTTCCTGCTTTTTGCTGCAAATGCATTGATCGCTCAACCCGGAAAAGGTTCTTTTAAAATAAAGCCGGTAAAACCCGCTTTAAATCATGGTGCCATAGTACGTACGGTGGCGCATGATACGCATGACGGACGGGCTGTAAGCCGTGTTGCGTCATCAAAAGCAAATGGAAAAAAAAGTAGCAAGACCCTATATAAAAAAAAATATCCTGTTGCTCCTAAAAAAGCAACAAAGTTTGTACCCTAAGACAGCGGGAACTAACAGCCCGATTTCTTTTTAATCAGTACCTTTATATCAGATAGCTTAACTGCTATCTGATATTTTCTATTATGAAAATCTTTTTTCTTTTTTTAGTGATGGCAGGATGGCTGCCGGTTAACGCCGGAACAGGCTTGTTATACAAAGACAAAATAAAAAAAGAACGGATTGTCATTGCTGATACCATTCCCCAGCAACAACAGGAGATACCGGCAGAACAAAAAGAAGCAGGCCGGCAGCCGGTGGCAAAAGGAAAGCCGATTAAGGAAGTGCCCAGGGCCAAGAATCAGGCAAAACCCAAAATGGTAAATCCTGCTTCCATTAAAATGAAGCCGGTAAAAATCATTAAACCAAAAATTAACGGGAAAGGGTTAGGACGATAAAGGAAGGATATTGTGAAAAAAATATTTGTTGCGTTATTATGCTGCATGAGAACTACGTTGCTGTTCGCGCAGGACACAACGGGCATCCGTGTGCAAGCTCCGGTGGATTCGGCCAAAGAAAAAACAACTCTTACCATTGCCGCATTGTATGGAACCGGGATCGATTACTATGGCCAAACCACGGAACAACGGCTCCCCTACCTGGCGTTAAATGCCACTGTAAGAATTCCCGCAGGATTTTACCTTTCCGCCACCGGCTTTCACCTGTTTTCCGATAGCCTGCTGATGTCTGCCTCCGCATTAAGTGCCGGCTACGGGTTTAAGATCACCTCTAAATTATCCGGCGACGTAAGTTTTACCCACACCTTCTTTCCCTCAAAATCGCCCTTTCTGCAGGCTTCGAGCCCAAATATGGCAAGCGCTTCCCTGGGTTATGAGTATTTTCTGAAAACCTCCCTGGAAGGCGATCTGGCGTTTGGTGCACAAACCGATTATTTCACAACGTTATCCAATTCAAAATCGTTTGATGTGAACCTTTCCGGCGGCCGGGCCATTCTCAATTTCACACCGGAACTGGCGCTTACAGCCGGCACCCAGCAATATTATGAGACCTACCTCACAGAAAAAGCGAATAATGGAAATGGAAAAGGAAACAATGGGAAAGGTAAAGGGAATGGGAGCGGCAATGGCAATAATGCACCGGGACAAACAACCGAAACAACCATTAATTATAAAAAATACGGGCTGCTTTCTTATAATCTGAAATTACCCGTATCCTATAACCGGGCCTCTTATCTGATCGAAGCCGCCTTAAAATTATCGCTGCTGGGCAGCAATACGGCCAATAAAGACCATATCAACTCTTTTTTTACCCTGAGTGCTTATTACCAGTTTTAATCCATCCCTATGCGCGTACTGATCGTAGAAGACGAACAATCCCTGGCAACAGAAATCGAAACGGCCCTTCAAAAAAATCATTTTCTCTGCGACACAGCACACAGCGCAAAGGAAGCTTTGGACCGTACCGATACCGGCAGCTATGATTTTATTTTGCTGGATATCGGGTTACCCGACAAGGACGGGTTTTGGCTATTGCAGGAGATCCGGAAGGATCATGCCGAAACAGTGATCATCATGCTTACCGCTCGCGGAGAAGTAGAAGACCGTATCCGCGGACTGGATATGGGCGCCGATGATTACCTGGCAAAGCCGTTCTCCCTGCTGGAACTGCAATCCCGTATGCAGGCCATCATCCGCAGAAAATTCAAACTGCATGATCAGCAGTTGAAACTAGGCGCTTTTACCATTCATGTAAAGAACCGCACTATTCATTACGAGGAAACAGAGATCTTCCTCTCCCGGAAGGAGTTTGATCTGCTGAATTACCTGCTGCTGCACAAGAACCGGCCGCTTTCCCGGATGCAACTGAGTGATCATCTCTGGGGCGACAATGCCGATGACGAGTATGATTCAAACTATATTGATGTACATATCAAAAACATCCGAAAAAAGCTCAATGCCTATGCAGATACCGAATGGCTGGAAACCATACGCGGAATAGGCTATAAAATAAGAACCGACGCATGAGGCTGTATACCAAACTTACCTTATTTGCTGTTGCCGCAACCATTGTGGTACTGGGCCTTTTTGTATGGCAGCTTCCGCTGCTCATGCAAAAAATAGCCTCCGGAAACACAAATAAGAATCTTATACAGCAACGGGAAAAGGCTTTGAACGCCATTCAGAAAAACGGCATCGACTATTATTTCCAGGGCGATTCTGCCTACGGCAGCTATTCGATGCTTAAAGATGAATACATTTCACTGGAGCCCTATTATGCCGATGCCGATCTTACCCGGCTGCAAACCTCCGAACGCATCATCGACGGAGATACGATCAATTACCGGATCCTTATAGACACGTTTACGATGCAACAGCATGTGTACCTGCTTGAAATCGGGAAAAAGATCACCTCCATCCAGGAAGACAGCGTTGCATTGCAACGGGCAACCATCAGTGTACTGATTGTGCTTACGCTTATTATGGCGCTCGTGCAGCTGTTTTATACCCGCTACCTGCTGAAACCGCTGGCTTCCATCATCCGCAACCGGCTGATCAAAAAAAGCTTTCCGTTCCGTGAGCCCCAGCGCGCCCTTACCACCTCCACCTATGATTTCCGGTACCTCGACGATTCCATTGCCCAATTAATGCAGCAGGTAAACCATGCCTTTGAAAAAGAAAAAGAATTTACATCCAACGCATCCCACGAACTGATGACTCCCATCAGCATCATGCAAAGCAAAATTGAGAATATGCTTACGGACCCGGAGCTTCCGGCCGGCACCCTACGCAAACTGGAAGACACCATGCGGATCATGAAACGGTTAAAAAAAGTTGTAAATGCGCTGCTGCTGATATCGCGGATTGAAAACGAACAGTACAACCGGAACGACGTGGTAACCGTAAAACCCATGATCCGTGAAGTACTGGAAGAACTGCAACACCGGGCAGACGAAAAAGCACTGACCGTAGAAGAGCGTCTTACAGATCGTGTTCTACTGTATCATGTAAACCGGGACCTCCTGTTTCAGCTGTTTTACAACCTTATTCATAATGCCATCCGCTATAACCGGCCCAACGGCCGCATCATGATCAGCGACCGCTATGTAAACCAGGCGTATTTATTATGCATCGAGGATACGGGCATTGGTATTGAAGCACCGCAGCACGAACGCATCTTTGACCGCTTTAAAAAAAGTACCGCCCAGCGGGAAGGTTTTGGCCTAGGCCTCTCCATTGTAAAATCGATCGCTGATTATCAACGCATCGGCATTACACTGGATTCTGAACCAGACCGGGGTTCGCGGTTCGAACTGCATTTTTCTGCCACACACCTTACGCCTTAATACGATACCCCTTCATTTTACTTTCATGTTCGGGTTTTAGATTCGTGCCAACACAAATGTTAAAACCTCAGATATGAAATCATTATTCCTTACAATGGGAGCCGCTAGCCTGTTAGCTTTTGCTTCCTGTTCAAAAAACGGCAGCGCAGATCAAACTTCAGACGGGCAGGCAAAAGTGCAGATGATGCTTACGGATGCACCGGCGATTTATGACGCCATTTTCCTGGATGTAAAAAGTGTTTCCATCAACAGCAGTACTGCTGATGCAGGCTGGGTGAACTATCCGCTGGATCCCAAATTTAACGCGCCGATCAATATCCTGGATTACCGCAACGGTACCGTGGTAGCCATGGGTGATCCGCTGACCTTGCCTGCCGGAAAGATCGAGCAGATCCGCCTGGTGCTTGGCGATAACAACAAAGTAGTGATCGGTGGTGTGGAGCATGCGTTAACGGTGCCCTCCGGCTCTACAAGCGGATACAAAATCAATTTTCATAAGGAGCTCGCTCCCGACGGTGTTTATAAGATCTGGCTCGATTTTGACGCCGCACGTTCCGTACACGCAGCCGGAAAAAGCGGCAAATACATGCTGAACCCCGTAGTAAAAGCTTTTAGCGAAGAAACAAACGGGCAATTCAGAGGTTATGTAAAACCGCTGGAGGCTAAACCCTGGCTTTACGCATTGAAAGGTGTGGACACCGTTGGCAGCGCCATTCCTGCGCCGGATGGATTCTTCCATTTTGTTGGGCTGCCGGACGGAGCATATGCACTCCGTATTGATGCAGACAGCACCAGCGGATACAGGGATACCACCATCAACAATATCAACGTGGTATTTGGTAAAGTGACCGATGTTGGTACTGTTACACTGACCAAATAGTTCGATACCGATTATACCGTACCCTGAAGCGGTTGTCTCAAAAGTCACTTTATCGCATGTTGTCATTCTGAACCAGTTTCAGAATCTATTGATAGATAATTATTATTAGATGCCGAAACCAGTTCGGCATGACAAATGAAGGACTTTTGAGACAGCTTCTTCTTTTATACGTAGCCTTGCTTACCAGAACTGCTGCCTATTCCTTTGCGGGAGCTTATAGCCGCTCTATTAAATTACCTTTTTCATAAAAGATATTACCCATTTTATGCTGTAAACAGCAACCGCCTGCTTCTCAAAACCTTTCTTTTGTATTTTTACCGGTAACGATTGTACACGATTAAATCAACAGTAATAACAATGAGAAAGATCTTCCTGGCAATAGCGCTGACGACAACGGGCCTGCTGCATGCACAACCGAAACAGTTATTTAAAGAAACCCCGGGTGAAAAAGCAAAACGGATGGAATGGTGGACCGATGCCCGCTTTGGCATGTTCATCCACTGGGGATTGTATGCACAGGCAGCAAGACACGAATGGGTAAAGCAACGGGAACGCATTACCACCGAAAACTATCAGAAGTACTTTGATCATTTCAATCCCGATGAATTTGATCCGAAGAAATGGGCAAAGGAAGCGAAAGCTGCGGGCATGAAATATGCGGTGCTTACCACCAAGCACCACGAGGGCTTCTGCCTGTTCGATTCCAAATACACCGACTATAAGGCGACCAATACCCAGGCCAAACGCGACCTGGTAAAAGAATTTGTAGATGCCTTCCGTGCAGAAGGGATTAAGATCGGGTTTTATTATTCGTTGATCGACTGGCACCACCCGGATTTCACCATCGACCGTACCCATCCGCAACGGCTGGGCGGCGATGCCTCCGAAGCGGATTATGCCCCGTTGAACAAGGGCAAGGATATGAGCAAATACCGGCAGTATATGCAAAACCAGATCAAAGAACTGCTGACCAACTATGGCAAGATCGATATCATGTGGCTCGATTTCTCCTACCCCGGAAAGAACGGCAAAGGCCATGAGGACTGGGGCTCAGTGGAACTGCTGAAACTGATCCGGAAGCTGCAGCCCGGCATTATTGTAGACAACCGTTTAGACCTGAATGATTATACGGACGGCTATGATTTTGAAACACCGGAACAGGTAAAGCCTTCCGAGTTATTAAAATACAAAGGCAAGTATTGGGAAACCTGCCAAACCTTTTCCGGGTCCTGGGGCTATTACCGGGATGAAAACACCTGGAAAACGCACCGGCAGTTGCTGGACCTCCTGATCACTTCTGCGGCAAATGGCGGCAACCTGATCCTGAATGTAGGTCCTACCGCGCGTGGCGAGTTTGACTACCGCGCCAACAACGCGCTCGACAGCATCGGCTACTGGATGCATGCCAATAACAAATCCATTTACAATTGCACGTATCCGCCGGATACCTACAAGCTGCCCGAAGCGCTGGATATTAAACAGACCTACAACCCGGAAACAAAAAGATTATACCTGCACCTGTTTACCTATCCTTCCAACTACGGCAAACTGGTATTACCCGGCTATGCCAACAAGATCAGCTATGCGCAGTTCCTGCATGATGCTTCCGAGATCATCTATAAAACAGAGAACGGAGATGTGATCCTGGAACTGCCCAAACAAAAACCGCCTTACGAAATTCCGGTGATCGAGTTATTTTTAAAATAGCCGCAGCACAATACTGCCCTATCAGAACCCGGGAAATACCCACTGGTCGGTACGGAAGGGCAACAGCGGAAGTCCCGCACTGCTGAACACATTTCCAATGGCCGTATCGGTAAAACAATACCGTACGGCCATTGGTCTTTTTACGCTGATATTCCAAACCACAATGGTATCATCCTGTATAATCGCTTCCGCGGGATAGAAGACCTTATCCGCGCCGGCGATCTGCATGGAGCTTATGCTATCTCCCCGCAGTTTAAGCCCGCCATCAGCACCGGAAATTTTTATGAACGCCTTTGTTCCTTTTACCTGCATGCTTTTATATTCCGGGCTTTTGCAGGCAATACCTTTTATCCCATAATGATCCGCCAGCGCCCAGTTGGACAGTCGCAGTCCTACGTCGTGCTTGTTCTGCGGGTGCACATCATTTACATTGCCGGTAATATCGTTGGTGGCCACCATACCGGTATGCGGAATCACCCGGCATTGCCATTGGGCTTCCCGGAGCAGGGCCCCTGCATTTGTTTTCCGGTAACGGAACGGCGCCACCTGCACATAGTAAAAAGGCAATGGCTGCTCCCATGCCCGGCGCCAGGCATGGATCATGGCCGTAAATAACGGGCGATACGTAGTGGCAGCGTCGGTATTATTCTCTCCCTGGTACCAGGTAACCCCGGCAATGGCATACGGTACTATGGGAGCGATCATCCCGTTATAGGCACTCCCCGGGATATAGGGGCACATACCGCTGGGCTGTATCAGTCCGGCCGCCTTTTTGAGAACGGGATTATTGTTCACGATACTGTCCGGCGTCCATACTTCTGCAGCCGTACCACCCCAGGCAGCTTCGATCAATCCAACCGGCGTCCCAAGTTTTTGACGGATGTTCTTTCCAAAGAAATAGCCCACTGCGCTAAAGGTTTTTAATGTATTGCTGTCGCATACCACCCATTCCCCCTTTACCTGTTCCTGCGGAAAAGCGGCTGTTGTTTTGGGTATATGAAAAAAACGCAGCTCCTGCTGATGTGCCTGCGGCAATTCCTTTTGAATATCCTGCAATCCCCAGCTGCCGCTCATTTCCATATTGCTTTGCCCGGCGCAGAGCCACACCTCCCCGATCAGTACATTCTCCAGCAACAGCCGGTTCTTTCCCTGCAACGAAATAGCATAAGGGCCGCCTGCTGCCGGTGTTTGTAATTCAACCGTCCATTTGGCATCACGGGAACCGGTGGCTTCATATACCCTGTTATCCCAGGAGGTGGTAATACTGATCTTCTCATTCGGATCTGCCCAGCCCCAAAGCTTTATCCTGCTTTGCTGTTGCAGTACCATGTTATTGCCAATGATATCCGGTAAACGGATATCGGCTTTTGCATGAGTCACTGCCAGCACAAGCCATGCCATCAAACAAAACTTTTTCAGGTTCATTTTACGGGAACTTTAAATGAAGGAATGGTATAGCAGAAAACCTGGTACCGCAGCTCACTCCATTTATTGGCCAGGGGAAAGGGACGGCCGGGATAGAGTTCCTGCCGGTTGGGAATGTTTTTGATCCGTACACGTACCGTAGTTCTGTTCTTTGTAAGTGCCGCAGGAACCAGGAATTCATCATCGCGCAGCCGCCGGTTGGAAGTACGCACTTCATACACCCGCTTGCCCAGCTCATCTTTCGGACGGGAGGTCATCGACACATTGGAACCGGCGAGGTACCATACCCCTGCCTTTTTCCAGCTGGTTTCATCGATGTTCTTTTTACCGGAGGGCACGGCAATATACACTTCGGCTGTTTGATTCGGATAACCATAATCCAATGTCCTTCGCAGCAATACGCCCTGGTTATCCCTTCGCAGGCGGATGTCAAACTCAGTAGTGCCTTCAGTAATACGTCCGTCTTCCTTTTGAGAAGGATAGATCTCCTTCCCGATATATTCCTTATACCCCGGCCGGTTGGGAAGATCATATCCCCATGCATGGGCGGGATACACATCCGGTCCCCATTCATATCTCGATTCGATGGTTTGAACCGCAGATGCCCGGGGTGAATGATAATGGTGCTGCCGCTCGTCCGCTTCATTGCCAACGTCCAGCCGATCTGTTTCCACCAGCGAAGCCGATGGCAGTCCGTACCAGTAGCAAACGGATTCATAATGTTCCTGGGAAACGTTCTCATTGTGTTCAAAGCGGATTACGGCCCGTTTTCCAAAGGGCATCAGGTCGGCCCACAGAAAGCGGTAAGCCGACTGGATCAGGTCTTTTTCATTCACTGCTTTTTTCTTTTCAATGGCACCGCAGGGATGTCCTGCCAACGGAAGCGTCATGTTCTCACCGCCCCAGTAATCGCCTCCGCCGGCCCACTCTTCGGTGCCGGTACCATAGGCCTGCGGGGTCTGACTGTCGTCAAAAAAGAACCGGGGATCGCCTTCCAGCGTGTTCAGATTGGCATTGTGCGAAAAAATAAACGAATTGCCCAGGAAACTTCCCGACCATTCCTGCTGTCCTTCCAGGCCCTTTGTATCCAGCCAAACCATATCCTGCCCAAGCGCCGGCTTTGGAAAATCGCGATATGTAGCATGAAAATAACTGCTGAGTGCCGGTGTTTCCGCCACCTGTTTTTCATAGCGCAGCTCATATGTTATCGTGCCTGCTCCCGGAGGAAGCCCTGCCAGTTCGAACTGTGCGGAACGGAAGAACGGCATGGGATAATAACAGGCCAGTTCCACGGTTCCTTTTGCATAATCGTACCGTATGTTTATGGGCAACCCCTTCACGAGGTATTCTTTCTTTTCCCGGTTGAAAAACGTACCCGCTCCAAAAAAAAGGCAGAGCGGTGCATCGACGGAAGGTTCCTTTGCCCCGTCCCAGCGCACTTTCAGCCGTACCCGCTCCAGTTGTTCCGCCTGATCCAATGGCAGCGTAAGCTTTAGCGCGCGAAGCGTTGCCGGCCCGGTTTTTAATGTAGCAAGCATCACTTGCTGCTGGTTGCGCGCCACGGTTCCCTGTACTTTCTGAATCGTTGTGGGCCCAATATCGGTACCCGCCCGGTTTAGAAATGCAACCGCATCTGCCGGCGGTACCTGTTGCAGATTCCATGGAGCAACCCGGTTCGCCAGCAATCCGTTATCCGCATAAAGATGATAAATATAATAACCCGTGCCGTAGAAAGTTCTGGAATATGCGATCTGCAACGAGTCATTGAACCGCATCGGCACCCAGGAAAGATTGGCCCCCTTGGTAGTACCCCAGGTCCATGCAAAGGGCTCCGGAAGCGCCGTTGCAGGTATGTACGCGGTTGTCTTATATTTTTTAACCGCGTCTACCGGATCGGCGGTTGCGGTTTCCTTAACAATATTGTCTGTTCCATCCACCACAAAATGCCAGGGACTGCCATGCCAGTGATTGGCCCGGAAAAACCATAGCGTACCGTTCCCTTTTACGTCCAGCGTTACATTTTCATCTTCCTTTTTCATAAACAGGAAATTGGAAGCATCGTATCCTCCGCCACCGCGGTCATAGGTACTGCGCATATAGGCCCTTACCCCTATCCGCTGCTGCGGAAGGCTGCTCCACAGCTGATAGGCATCATAGCCGGAAGGCTGTGCCGGCAACAACACGCTTTTCCGCGACTGTGCTGCTGCACACAGCGGTATCATCACCCCAAAAAACAACCATTGTTTTAAACCCCTTATATTCATTTTATTTTTTCTTTTGATGCCCATTTTAACGGTGCCAGGTACAGCCCCTTTTTATCCCAGCCGGTATTGGAAATAAACCAGCCTTCCTTTTTATCATAGATCACTTCCGCAGCATGCACGGGTAAGGTACCTACAAAATTTTCATTGGGAAAATGCAACGGGTCTGCAGACCAGTATATATCTGTACGGTTATACTCCGTCATTGCCCGGCAGATAAAAAGATAGAACAGCCCGCCTTTTTTTACCACAAAGGGACTTTCCGCATCTCCGCCCCAATCTACCCGGAAGGGCTGTGTATGGACGATCTGCGGTCCGCTCCAGTGATACAGATCCGGCCCGGTGCGTACGGCTACTACAGAACGGAGATCGGTTTCGCTGAACGTTCGTGTATAGTAATAATAATAAACGCCCTTATGCTTCATGATGTACGAATCCCGGGCATGACCGGCATCACTGAACAGCGGGTTCAACGCGTGCCGCTCCCATTGATACAGATCCGTACCGGTAGCCAGGCGCAGTTGTCCCCAGGAAGCATAGTTGGGTGCATTTTCCTGCATATTTCCGGTATTGTAAAACAGGTGATAGCGCCCTTTCTCTTTAACAATATGCGGTGCCCACAATACGCGTTCCACCCCGGGTTCCGCCGTCATGGCATAGCCTTTATCTTCCCAGCGTGCCTGCGTCAGTGAGCGCGCAGTAATATGAAAGAAACGGGTTTCTTTCCAGGGCGCAACGGGCAAATGGTGTATGATGCCGAACGCATGCCAGGAGCCATCGGCCGCTTTTACAAAACAATGATCATTGGTATACCAGGAGCTGTCTTTTGCCCGGGTAGCTGCAGGATCAAAAATATGCACCCATGCACCTGTGATCTGCGGCACTTCTATCTTTTGTGCCTGCACCTTCATCCATTGAAGGCCTAATAAAAAGAGGCCTATGATCCATTTTTTCGTATACACTGCAGCCGTTTTATGAAACCGGTTATGCACCGGTGCCTGTGAATTCATTTAATTTTTGACTAAAATTTTTTTCAGGGTTTCCCGGATCCATTGCTCGCTCCTGGGAAAATCTTCATAGGTATGCAGGGGTGCCAGCAGGGCATCTTCCGGCTGTACACCCGCAGATTGTAAAATAGCGTAGTCCTGCAACGATTCTGAAAAGACCTCCCACCGGACCGAGTCATACGGACCATCCGGTCCCGGATATACCGCAAACGGATCGCCCGAAGCGATGCCGGGATAAGCATAGGCAGCACCTTCAGTAAAGGGGTCGCCCGCTTCCTCTTTATCCAGCTTATACCAGAAATTGTATCCCCAGTGTAAAAAGCCCTGGGCTTTCAGCTTATAAAACAGCCATCCGCTCATCCGTATTTTAGGCAGCGGCGTATCATACAGGCGATTGAGCCATTTATTGCGCGGTCCCGTGCAGAAATAAACCCAGTGCGGAATGTGCTCCTTCCGGTATGCCTCATCCGAACTGATGATGGGCACCGGAATATCGGTAAGGTGCTCCCGGCCATACCGCACATCGCTTAACGCATCCATTACCTTCATCCAGGGGGCCAGGCGGCGAAGTATATCGCGTGCTTTTTTATAGTTTTCCACGTGTTCGGACCAGGGCTCATCCGAGAGATGGAAATACGAATCCTCCAGCAGCTTTTCCTTTATAAGGAAGCGGTGCAGTTCCGGCAAATATTGTTTTAAAAAATTGATATAGGTATCGGATGTGCCCGAAAGATTTTCTGCCCATAATAATTTATACGCATCGCCTTCTTTTTTATATACGTGCATGGCATCCTGCACGCCCCAGTACAGCCAGAGATGTGCCCATTCAAATTTTTTATAGCCCAGCTCCCGGCATAGATCTACAAAACGTTTGATCCGCGACCAGTCGAACTCATATTTTCCGGGACTTGGTTCATTTACGATCAGCATCTGACAGGGTTCTTTGAACACCGCCCGCAGCTCGAAGAAGTTCTGGATAAATGCCACGTCATTGCCATGCTCGATCAGGTTTTTCATACAGGCCCGCGTCAGCTTCCACCACTGTTCGCCGAACATTTTTGTTTTGTACTGAAGGGCAATGGCCTCACCCCGCCACCAGTGGGTGACGTAGAAATTTTTCCGGGGTTGCAGGGTCAATGTACTTACGGATAGGTTAACCGTTAATGCCGTATCCTTTTCTTCCTTCCCTTCCTGCCAGCGCATCCGTACTTTGTAGCGGTGTAGGCCGGGCGACAGCGCAGCCGGAACCTGAAGCGTGATCCAGAACGAACGGCTTTCAAACGGATTGGCTTCGGTTTTGGTTACCGGGTAAAGCGGATCGGGCAGCCAGCCGGGCAGGTATTCCCTGCCATCCAGCTCCTCTGCGCTGACATCGGTGTTAAAATGGGGCATCGGCACCAGGCCTACATAACGCACCTGCGGATGTACTGCTGCTGCGTTCTCCACACTGCAGGATATATGCGTTTGATCTTTCATGTTGCTGCGGAAAGCAACCTGGAATGAAACACGGCTGTTCCGTGCGGCCAGCAACTCCAGTTCGGTGGTGGTTTGAGCGGGTGATTGCGGAAATACCCGTTGCAGTGAAGTGGTTAGCCAAACACACATAGAAGGGTCCGGTGTACGGGCTCCGGCACCGGCGGTGCTCAACAAACAACCGGCAAAAAAAATCAGCAATCGTTGTGCAAGTCTGTTCATGATTTTTCTGTTTAAAGGAAAGTGCTTTACTTTATCGTTTAAGCACTCCTTCAAAGTTGCGAAATTTTATTCAATTCACCATTATTTTTGGGAATAGCGCTTTACCCGTAAGCTGGCCTGCCGTTTATGCCCTGCAAAACCTTCCAGTTCACAAAGACGTTCGGCATACCTTCCTATATTGGCGCTGGCCTCCGGGGTGCATCGCTGATAGGTACAGGTTTTTAAGAACTTCCCCACCCACAGTCCGCCGGTATACCGTGCCGCTTTCATAGTAGGCAGGGTATGATTGGTACCGATAACCTTGTCGCCATACGCCACATTGGTTTCGGGTCCCAGGAATAACGCACCGTAATTGGTCATATGCTCCAGGAAATAGGAAGGATCGGCCGTAAGCACCTCTACATGCTCGTAGGCCAGTTTGTCTGCCTCCGCAACCGCCTCCTCGATATCGCTCACTATGATCACCGATCCGTAGTCCCTCCAGGCCGCTCCTGCAAGATCTGCAGTGGGAAGTGTTTTCAGCTGCTCTTCGATTGCGGCCATGGTTTCCCGGGCCAGTGTTTCAGAAGTGGTGATCAGGGCAGCCGGGGATGTGGGGCCATGCTCTGCCTGTCCGAGGAGATCACAGGCCACCATCTCTGCATCTGCCGTTTCATCGGCAATCACCAGCACTTCTGTAGGACCCGCCAGCAGATCGATTCCCACCCTTCCGAACAGCTGCCGTTTAGCTTCTGCCACATAGGCGTTGCCAGGACCTACAATCATATCCACTGCGGGAATGGAACCGGTACCTATGGCCATTGCACAAAGTGCCTGTACCCCGCCCAATATGTAAATTTCATCTGCACCTGCAAAATGCATGGCACAAACGGTTGCCTCCGGCATCTTGCCCTGTATGGGTGGCGTGCAGGCGATCACCCTTTGTACGCCCGCTACTTTAGCGGTAAGCACGCTCATATGTGCCGAAGCCACCATCGGATAACGGCCTCCCGGAATATAGCATCCCACGCTGTTTACGGGTATGTTCTTATGTCCCAGAAACACCCCGGGAAGGGTTTCCACTTCCAGGTCCAGCAACGTGTTCCGCTGCTGCATTGCAAAAAAACGGATCTGCTGCTGCGCAAAAAGGATATCGTCCTTTACCTGCTGCGGAGTGCGGTCTACGATAGCCTGTAGCTGATCAGCTGAAAGCCGGAAGGATGCCGGTGTCCATCGATCCAGCCGCTCTGCATACGCACGCACGGCCTCATCCCCACCGGATTCAATACTCCGGATCATCGCTTCCACGGTTCCTTTTACGTTTGAATGTTCCTGCTGTAATTCGGTTACAGCCTTTCCCTGTTTGATAAAACGTGCCATAATTATTCTTTTGAATGCTTTGATCGGTTTGTTGTTATTAATAGCATCACTTGCCCCAAAGGCGGGTATCATTCCCCTTGCTCTTCCGCCATTCGTTCCGCCAGCGATGGATATCGGTGGGCCCGATCAGCGGCATCGGACGGCGTGCTGCGGCATCCGGTATGGGCAGTATCGGGGCCGCCACATCCTGGTACCAGTACGCTACACTCGCCAGATCCAGCGTCAACACATTATTACTCCCATGTTCAATAGAGAAGCGCAACGACCGGTCGAAATAAACCGGGTCGGCAATATGGAACCGGTAAATATGGGTACGACCCAGAAACCCGATCTCATCATTCACTTTTGCGTAACCAAAATAAGGTGTTGCATACGGTTGTTTTGGCGCACCCCAGGAAGTATTAAAATAATCTTCGGTACCGGTACCATTCAGCGTGGGCAGGGTATCATTGTCTATAAACCACATATCATCCCCTTCACCATACCAGTAAGGCGTGGGTGCCTGCACATAATAATTAACGCCTACAAAATGGCCCTTGCCTTTGATATCCGCAATCATATAATTTTCCCTGCCATTTTTATTGGGCGGGTTGCCACCAAACATCCAGTGTTCATTTTCCACACTGTCTACCGGCCCCGTCAGCTGCTTGTTATACCAGGCATGAAACCGGCCTGTTTGCGGGGGCAAGGTTTTCATTTCCTGGTAATCGATATAAAAATACAGAGCATTGATATTGCCGCCGGTCTGGTTCTCAATTTCTATACGGGCACCCGTTGCAAAGGGCATGGCAAAATAACTTACCAGTCCGTTTCCGTTTGTAGGTGTAGCGGCCAGTGCCGCAGATGTAAACAGGTAGGCATCGTTCCATCCCTGTCCGAAGAAAGGTCCAACCGGCGCTTCCACAGACGGGTATGTATTGCCATCCCAGTACATCCGGAGGATCACATCATTCCGGCTGAGCACATTGGGCTCGGGTGAAAGCGTCATCCAGATATGATCGATGATCCCCGCTCCCGTTACGTTAAAGATCGTACGTTTTTCACCGGGTCTGATATCCTTCAGGTTATCATGATTATCCCCGGAGGGGTCGTAACTGCTGATCCGTTTTGTTTTTACCCCCTGCTTTATGCCGGTAAGCCCCATCAGGTCCTGACCAGCCAATTGCAGGGCGCCTGCCAGCAGTAATAGCAGCATAAAATTCTTTTTCATGGATGCTTTTTCATTCTTTTACCTGATTTTTTTTATTCGTATTGTAACATCAATAAACCATACCCATTATTGTTGCCAGAGGAATAAGACTACTCCAACCATTGCCCCCCCCGGTTTTTTCCACTTTGCTTCACTGCCAATGACAGATTACATTACGTATCGAAAACCTATTATACTTTCGTCATGCTAAGCATAGCCGAAGCATCCCTGTGCTAACGGGCCATCCGAGAATTGAGCGACCCTTCCGCTCCTCCCGCTATTGCGGGATGCGGTGAGGGTGACGAAAGTATATCATATCATGACTTCCACAGGCTCATTGTAACACCCAAACATTAACGTTCATTGCCCCATAATTTCGGATCATTGTTCTTGCTTTTGCGCCATTCATTGCGCCAGCGGTGAATGTCACCAATATCAATCATCGGCATGGGCTGCCGGGCCGCTTTTGAAGGAATGGCGGGCACCGCGTGGGCCTCGGGCTGATACCAGTAGGCCACGCTGGCCAGATCGAGCGTTAATACATTGTTATGCCCGTGTTCGATCGAAAAACGGAAGGCTGTATTAAAATAGAAAGGATCGGTGATATTGAACCGGTACAGGTGTGTGCGGCCCAGCCAGCCAATATCATTGTTTACCCGTGCATAGCCGTAATACGGATGCTCATAAATGGATTTCGGGCACCAGGCGGTATTGAAATAGTCTTCCGTTCCCGAGCCTTTCAGCACCGTACCCTTTGCCCCATCGATCTCGATCCGGTCATTGCCTTCCCCATACCACATGGGTGTGGGTGCATGTACATAATAGTTCACACCCACAAAATGGCCTTTGCCTTTGATATCGGCGATCAGGTAGTTGTCCTTACCGCTTGTGTTATTTCCCGGCTTTCCAAACATGGCCCATTCGTTTTCACCTTCGGTTTTCGAAGTTTCGGTCAGCTGCTTATTGTACCAGGCATGAAACCGCCCGGCCTTTGCGGGCAGCCGGTCCATTTCCACATAATCTACATAGTAGTAAAAATGACTGATCTCCTTTCCGGCCTGGTTCTCGATCTCAATGCGGGCACCCTTCGCAAAGGGCATCGAAAAATAACAGACCATTCCCTTGCCGTTTACCGGGCTGGCCGATAAGGGCAGCGAGCTATAAGTATACGATTCATTCCATCCCTGTCCGAAGAAAGGCCCGATGGGTGCCATCACAGAAGGCGATGTGTTGCCATCCCAATACATTTTCAGGATTACATCGTTACGGCTCAAAGCCTCCGGCCCCGGCGCCATCGTGATCCAGATATGATTGATCATACCGGCCCCCTTTACATCAAAAATGGTTCTTGTTTCCTTTTCGCCGATGCGTATAAAATCATTACCGGCGCCGGCCGTATCATGGCTGCTTACCCGCTTTGAGATCACGCCGTCCTGCATCATCGAAAGTGCGGCCAGGTCATTGGCCGTTGTTTGGCCACAAACCGTGCCGGCCATCCATATTCCAATTAATAATATAATTGCAGATTTTTTCATCATTCAGTTTTTTTCATCATCTGATCAATAACGGCCGTACCGGTGGTACGCATACCGGAGTTTTTTGTAACATCCCAGAAGCTTTGCTGCTGCAGGATCTGGGCCTGTGTGGTCACAATCCAGCTCTGGATCCAGCCTGTAAGCGTGCACCAGGCACCCCAGCCCGCATCGGAATTGGAGGCCCAGTATTCCCACTTACCATAGTCGAAGGCCCTGAACCAGGCCCCATCCAGATCCTTATGCCTGCTGCTTTGCACCTGTATCCGGGTCAAAAAATCAGACAGTTTGTTTACCGCCTGCAGGTACCCTTTGTTGCCGGTTGCCAGCGCTGCTTCGTGCAGACTGAACACCGCGAAATTATTCGTGTACAGCATGCAGGATATTTTTTGTCCGTTCTGTGAAATCAGCGAACCTTCATCCGAACCGTAATCGTTGTTTGATTTCAGTTCCCGGAACATGCCTTTCCCTTTGCCCAGTTCCTCCCGGATGGCACCGCTTCGATCCTGGTATTTCAGCATCTCGCGCACCATCTCATCCAGCCAGCGCCGGTGCAGCGGTGTGTCCTCCACACGTACCAGCCAGGCCAGGGGCAAAATGAGCCGGGCACGCTGGGTTTGCAGGCTGCTGCCCCATTTCCATTTGTCGGGATAATCCTTCATGGTAATGGCGATGGCTTCCTTTGTACGTTGCAGCAACGGCGCATAGTGTGTTTTATCATACAACCACAAGTAAAGGGCCCACATCCAGGATTCAAAATGCGGTGAAGGATGTTCCAGGTTGCGGTTATAATAATAGGGCCATCCGTTTTTGATGATATCATTTTCCTCCAGCCGTTCGCCCCGGAACCCCTGTTTGCCGGTGGTTCTGAAATTGGCCATGATGGCTTCCGCCAGTTCCTTATCCCACTGATCCGTTTTCAGATATCCCGCCGCGCCCAGTGCGCCCAGTATAGCGCGGGCATTATCATCTCCATAAAATGTACCGGCATTGGTGGTTGCCCAGCCGATCAACCCATAAGCAGGACTACGCGGATCATTCTTGGGCCCGGCCCGCAGGTTGGAGGTTTTAAAAAGGAAATCGATGATACTCGTTGCTTTTGTTTTATACGCCGCATTGTTCAGCAGTTGCCCGGCTGCCGCCAGTGCCATACTGGCTTCTCCCTGTACATCGGCGCGCATCCAGTAACGGTATTGCTGACTGCCATTGTAATAGATCGTGGACGTGTGCCCTTCAATGATTCCCAGCGATCCGTCGCCATTGGGCTTGTCCTGAGGCACCGGAGGTCCAACCGGTTTCAATCCGTCCACTCCACCATATTTCATCCAATCTGCCTTCCAGCCTGGATGTACATAAAAGCGGCCGTTCGAAAACCATTCCACTCCTTTTTGCACACTGTTGCGTAAAGCATTTGCCGGCAGGGGCGCATTCCGGTCATACATCGGCCGTACATCCTGCGGCCAGTAGTTAACGGCAACCGCGGTGTTACCGGTAAGCTGTTCCATGATATACGACAAAACGGTTTGCACCGGTTGTACAGGGCCATAGCGGCCGGTTTTGAAATTACTGAGGGCGGTGGTACTGATGAGTACGCCGTTCTTGCGGAATAACAGCGGATAGCTTTTCGTGCTGTCCAGCCCCAGTTCTGCTTTATCCACGCCTACTACTTTGGCCAGCACCAGCAATGGATCGGCGGCACTAACCGGCCATACATAACAGTTATGAATCCCCAGCAATGCCAGGCGTGGCAGCCGGGCACCAAACAGATCGGTAGTCACCACACCCCGTTCCAGATGTGTTTCCAGCGGTTGCGATGGTATATCCAGTCCGGGATAAGCGGAGGGATATTCTACATAGAGCCGCAGCTTCCGGAAGGCTGCCGTTTGCAACAGCGCCTCATTGATGCGATTCTTTGCGTCCGGCACCGGATACCCGTCTGCTGTAATAAAAACCCCGGATCCGGCAGGTGCCGCCTGAATGGCCGCTTCCGGACTATTATAGCGCTTTACCAGATAGCCCTGTGCTTTCAGCAACAGGTACAGATCATTTTTTGCACCCCCGTAATAAGAAATGCTTTTTTTCAAAGACTGGGCCGTTGCTGTAACAGTGATACACCATACAAGAAGCAGGCCTGCTATTTTATATCGCCAAAACATATGCTTATGATTTTATCAGGTGCGTATTCCGTTTATAAAATTGTTGCTGCAGCAGGTCGATTGCCGCCGCTTTTATCTGCCCTGCGGCACTTTTTTCAAGAAAGGACCATTTACCGGGACCGGTTTCATAACCGCCTTCTTCAAATGCATGCGGTGTTGGTACGTACCCGATGTTATTCTCGGAAAACCCTGCAACAATAGTATGTTCGAAAGGCGATGCCGCCTCAATCTCCAGGGCCGTTTCCACAAAGATCTCACCGGGCAGGAACAGGATGGCCAGGGAGTTAAAATGCACCAGGCTGATCCGCGCCAGGGCATCCAGCGGATTGGTAATACCGGATCCTTCCCTGACCGCAAAAGGGATCGCGCAGCGTTGAAAAGAAAATGCGGTATCCGCCAGTTGCAACGGTTCCTGCGTTGCCACCAGTTCCGCCATCGCCACGCCGTGTGCATTTGCATAAGCGGCCCCCATGGATACCGTAGGCGGGTTGATATCACCGGCGGCTCCGTTCAGGAACAATGCCGTACCGTTTTGATCCGACTGTTCCAGTGCCCTGCACAGTTCGCCCGGAAAATCGGCAGACACCGCCGGGATGCACATCTCATGTACCGGGTGGCAAACCGCCTGCACCACCGTTGCAATGCCCTGTCCTTTTTTACCGGTGAGGCGGACGGTCTTCACCCGCCGGTCTACCGGCTCCCCGTTCATCAGCGCTTCGGATACGGGCTGCAGCGCATCGGAGATCACCATACCTTCCGGTAAACGGATCCGCCGTTGCAACGAATATCCTTCCAGTACGGCCGTTGCCACCGATAACGTACAGGGCTGAAGCCGGGCCACCGCCGTATGGATCGCGGCCCGGATATCCTGCTGCATTTTTTTTAACCAGGCAATAAAGGCAGGTGTCTGGTAAAGCCCGGTAAGGCCGCCCGATTCCGGTGCACTGTGGGTGTGGGTACAACAGATCACTATATTTGCGGCTGGAACCGCATCTGCCATTTCCGCTTTAAAGTGCTCCCATCCCCCAACCGAAGTATCCGTAAGCGACAGCAGGTCCAGTGCTACTATCGCCAGTTTTTCCTTTCCGGATTGCAGGACCAGCACCCGCGCTTTCAAAGGTGTATGTATGGATTCAAAGGCAGCATATTCCGCCTTTACAGATGAAGTAAGCAACCCTACTTCCAGCGGTGGTGTAATATCGGTTACTGCGGCGCCCGCATATAGTTCATACTGACTCATAGCGTTCCTTTTATCCAGTTGTAGGCCTGCAGCCAGAAGTCGTTATAGCTTTCCCACAACTCAAAATTGATGCCCCAATGCGGCGCCGGATCCGACATATAAGTAAACACACGGCCCCGACCGTATGCACCGGCAACTACCAGCGGATGTCCGGTTTCTTTTACCCGAACGATTACATCGTCTTCGTTTTTAACGGTCACTTCATTATAGCCAAATATCGGCGGAAATGTATCCCATGCCAGCCCCTTTACAACCGGATGATCGGGTTTTACAACCTCAGCGGTGAACCCGGCCGATGATTCCACCAGGTCTTCGATCAGCAGGCAATTCACCGGAAGCGCCTCCTGCAGCGTGCTCCGGCCCCAACCCGACCGGCTTTGCACCCCACTGAATGATAACCATCCGCCCAGCATCATCAGGCCTCCGCCGCTATGAATCCATTCTTTAATGGCCTCTATACGGTCCGGGAACGTAACGATCTTATGTTCGCGGCGCGCCCTGTCAAAAAAGCTGGGATACAGGTGAAAGCATTTTGCCTCCACATCACTGATGATCAGTGCCTGGGATTGTTGCAGGTATGCTTCCAGCTTGCCTGGTTCCAGCCGGTAAAGCTCCCAGTTGGATAACGGCGTTACATCCGCCTGCTGTTCCAGTGCTTCGGTTAAACGTTCTCCGTAAAAATGCAGATCGGCGTCTTTCGTTTCTGTGCCAAATGGTGTTTCAATAAACGTTGGCCCCACATGAAAAACCCAGTCACCCAGGTACAGCACATGTTCTTCTTTTGTTCGTACTACTTGTTTTGCTCTCATAACTTTTATATATGTTTTATGAATCCGGTATGGATCGTTTAAGATTGTTTGTGCTAATGGACCGTGTCCGCTTTACGGTCGCCCGTGCTTATTTCCAGTTCCGTAAGATAGCGGGAAGCCATTTTGCGAAAAGCGATAAAAAGCACGGCGGCTACCAGCAGGGTAAGCAGGCCGGTGCCATACCGCGCAAACCAGGCATGGGTGAGCCCGAGTATGAATAATGAAACAGATACGGTTCCAACGATGGCGATAAAGATTCCTTTCAGGATGGGACGCAGCGGCCGGTACACACCGGGTTCCCCGCTACTCCGGAAGGGCTTCCAAAAACCCAGTGGCCGCGCGCGTTTATAAAAATCCTGTAACAGCGGCTGCGGATCGGGCCTGGTAAGCAATGCCACAACGATCCAGAGCAGCGTGGTAAGCCCCATCACCAGCAGGGTTTGCCAGTACCAGGCAACCATCAGCCGCTCTGCACCGGCCACCCCCAGGTATATGAGTAAACGGGGCCCCAGCACAACCATACAAAATATGGCCGCTCCGCCAAAAGATGCGGCGATCCTTGCCGGGCCGTTAAACCGCCACCACCACCATTGCGCCCAGTTGGCCGGCAGTTCAGCCGCACTTAAAGACAGCATAAAAATGGCCACGTCCGTAATGATAAGAACGTTGTACACCACGGCAATGGAAACGGCGAGGATGACCAGCATGGAGATCTTGCCGATAAACAGGTAATGCTTTTCAGAACGATCACGCACAAACCAGCGGCGGTAAATATCACTAACCAGGATCTGGCTGCCGAAGTTGAGGTTGTCGCCTACGGTTGACATCGTTGCCGCCAGCATGGCCGCCACCATCAGCCCCATGGCACCGGGCGGCAGCAGCATCTTCATCAGCCTGCCGTATACCAGCTCCCTGTCCGCCCCCGTTTGCCGCAGCTCCGGCCACAGCACGGCCGCACTGATACTGGGCAGGGTTACCAGCAGTAATAATACAAACATGGAGATGGCTGCCACCACGTACATCGTCAATGCTTCCGATGGTGTACGGGTAGAAAGGATGCGTTGCCCTTCCATAGCGCCCCCCATGGGTGCAGCATCACCGCCATAGCCGATGCTTTGCCCGATGAGCCAGCCAAAGGCCGCAGCCAGCGGAAACACTTCCTGTTTTTGGGGTGGTATGCTTCCCAGTATTTCCGCACTATGCGGACCAAATGCCTGTTCGATGGCTTTTACCATGGCCGTAGCCCCGCCAAAATGTTGCAGGGTCAGGAACAGCAGCAGCAGGGTTCCCGCCAGAAAGATCAGCATCTGGATAAAATTAGAGATCACCACGCCTTTGTATCCAGATGAAAATACAAACAGCAGGGATACGGGCACCACCAGGCAAAGCGTTTCAAACTTTGTAAGATCAAAGGCCGGGCCCATTATTTTATAAGCGGCCAGCAAAGTGATACCGGTCCAGGCGGGCATTGCAATGAGCGAGGTACGCAGGGCGATCCACAACCGCATGATACCCGCCGCCCTTTTTGGGAACCGCAGATCATAAAACTCAAGCGATGTAAACAGGTTGAGCCGCCTCCAGAAAAAAGCAAATAGCACGCCGCCCAGGAACAACGCCAATCCAAAACGGCTTAAATACCACCAGCAGATAAACCCGCCGGTGGCCACAGCCAAACCGCCGTAACCGGTGGCGGCATCCGGGCTCACCAGCGCTGCTGTGTAAGAAACACCGTTGAGCCATCCAGGTATCTTCCTGCCGCCCAGGAAAAAATTATCCATACTCTTGTTGGCAAAGCGCCGGTGCCAGAGACCGATCCCCAGCATCAGCAGCAGGTACCCGATCACAATCCAAATATCCAGATGATTCCAAATCCTCATTTTAATATTACTTTATTACAGGGAAGTTACATAATTGTAACCCGGGGCTTTGTTTTGTCCTGAATGTGCCGGCAAGAACGGCCGCAACTGAACCGCCTTCTGTTAACTGCGGCCGTCTTTTTTTAGCAGCAATGAATACAGGCCATACGTTTACAATTCCCTTATCCTTTCCGCCACCGGCGGCAGCGGCGGCAACTTACTTTCAGGGCGGTCCAGGTAGAAATACGCCGTGGCGGAATAATGATCTACCCGGTAAAAATTCGTCCACTCGTCTTTCGGAAACTGTTCGTCAAATACATCCGGGTAGTGCTGCTCATCCAGGATTTTGATAAGGCGTTCTGAAGTCATTACCGTTACCGGCCGGGCACGCCCGCCTGCCTTAATGATGGCCCGGATGGAATCCCTTCCGCCGCCGCCCATTTGCTGGATGGTAACCCTACAGCTGCTGTTAAAAAAAACCGGATCGGGAATATGATACCGGTAAAATGAAAAGCGGCCCTTTGCCTTATCCACGATGGGTGCTCCCTGGTATAAATGGGCGAAAGGCCCCAGGTTCCAGGCAGAGCCGATATAATCCTCCGTACCCGTTCCTGCCAAAGTGGGATGCTGCTGATCTCCATCCAGGTATATTTTCACCTCACCTTCACCAAACCAGGTACTGCCATACACTTTATCGGTTACGATGCCGATATTGGTACCCAGGAAGCGGCCCTTTCCGTGTACCTGCGGAAGAATCGCAAAATCGTCCCCAAGCTTTGAGCCATTGTTGGTGCTCCAGTATGCATGGAAATATCCGGCCTGCAACACCGGCCGTTTCAGCGCAGAGAAATTAATGTCGTAAAAAAGCAACTGCTTCACGTTCGACTCGTTGATGAAAACGATTTTTGCATGCTTTTTAAACGGCATCGGGATATAACAATTAAACGACCGTCCTTCCGGATCTGAAAAAGCAGCACTCTGAAAGGCCGTTTTCAAACCAAGACTGATCCCGAAGAAATCGCCCAGGGGGGCAGATACCGCCGGCTTTTCCGCATTGTCCCAGTACATTTCAATCCGGATCGATCGAAGCGCTGCCGGACTCCGGTCGATCACCGTCATCCAGATACGATGAATGATACCGGCACCGGAATAATCCATCAGCACTTTGCTGGCCCCCGGCAGGATCCACTCGGAAGAATGACCTTTCGCACCTTTGTTTTCTTTTGCGGCTCCACCTTTTTCGCCGCGGATATTCTCAAAACTGATCCACCGCGATTCCGTACCCGCAGCCGGCAGCTCATATAACTGCTGCGCCTGCATAGTTCCGCTATAGCTCAGTAACCACCCTAATAAAACTACCTTAAACATTACCTTACCTACGTAGGTGAAATCGTTACAATACATGCTCATAAAAAATGCTTATTCATTACCAAAACGGATTCTGTACCAGGTTGTGATTTTTATCGATATCCCGCTGCTGTATCGGCCACAGGTAATGCTTTTTATCAAAAATCCGTTTCTCAATCACCGTACGTTTATAAAAGGCATCACTGGCGATCGTATAAGGCACGATGGGGCTTTCACTTGTTAAGCCATTTACATTTAAGCCGTATATATTCCGGTTATCTGTGGTTTCTGCAATCTTCCAGCGATGGCAATCAAAATAGCGGTGGGTTTCAAATGCCAGTTCTATACGCCGCTCGTGCCGGATGGCTTCCCGCATGGCATCTTTTGAAAGACCGGCTGTAAGGCCCGGCAGTCCTGCACGTTCACGGATCAGGTTCACATATTTGTATACATCGGCAATGGGTCCCTGCGCTTCATTTAATGCCTCCGCATAGTTGAGGTATTGTTCGCCCAGCCGGAAAAAGATCCAGGTGCGTTTGGGGTCCGACTTTGGCGACATTACAAAAGCTGGGTGGGTCAGTTTCTTCAGCAGGTATCCTGTTTTACTGTAAAAATCAGAGCTTACATTCGTGCGCCCATCCAGTCCCAGCTTCCAGAATTGCAACGGTGTTTTGCGCAACTGCGGCGTTCCTGTTTTATATTTTGCCCCGGTAAAATTGATGGTGGCATAAAAGCGCGGCTCACGGTTCACATACATAGTGCGGGTGCCCGCATAATAATAATCCGTTTCCGTTGCAGCCTGTGCATTTTCGGTATACCCCGACAGCGGATCAATGATGGGCGTCATGTCTGCATTATAGCCTGTGATTGGCCGGATGCCGTTGGCCATTTCATAATCGTCTACCAGGTCCTGTGTGGGCGACTGCAACGGCCAGTTGGCACCCGTCATGCCCCGGGGTTCACTGTAGGCATCGATATTCTGATAGTCCGGATCATTACAGGTAAAGAATACTTCGTTGTTGAAGTTCATATAAAAAAGCTCCTGGTAATTTTTTACCGGGTTGTTATCCGCTGCACGGTACAGGCCGTAGCCCGCAGCGGTTGCTTCATCAATGCACTGTTTTGCGGCGTTGGCCGCTACCTGCCAGCGTCCGCCGTCAAAATCGGGAAACAGGCGGGCACCTTCTTTGTCTTTAAAACTGGCATAGTCCGGGTTGCCATTCCACAACGGGCTGGCCATATACAGCAGTGTACGGGCTTTGAGCGCCAATGCTGCCGCTTTGGAAGGACGTCCGTAATCACTGGTGGAACTTACCTTGGGCTCCAGTAATCCTGCCGCTTTATCACATTCCGATACAATAAAATTTACACACTGATCGATGGGCTGTCTTTTTACCGTGGTAAAATCCTCATTCAGGTTATAGGTGCGATCAATAATGGGTACCGGACCATACACCCGGATCAGCAGGAAGTGATAAAAGGCGCGCAGGAAAACCGCCTCCCCTTTCCAACGGTTGATCTTCGTTGCCGGTGCCAGGTCGGAAGGAACCAGCTTATCAATATTCTCCAGGAACAGGTTGGCCTTCCGGATGGCATAATAACAATTCGACCAGAAATCCAGTGTATAGGTTACGGGGTTCCAGTTCCCCAGGTTCATATTGGTGGCAAAATTTCCTTCGTAACTCATCTCCATATCGTCGGAAGCGCCATTGAAGGGATTATTGGGTAACCCAGAGCCGGGGTTATCTACCATACGCAGTTCCTGCGGCAGCTGCGAATAAATATTGGTAAGGAACTGCTCGGTGAACCCGGAATTGGTAAAGATCTGATCCAGCGTAAGGTCGCCATCCGGCGTTTTATCCAGGTATCCTTTTTTGCAGCCGGACAGGAACGCGAACACCAGCAAGACAGCTATTATTTGTATCAACTTTTTCATGATGAATTTTTTTTTCGTTAAAACCTGACTTCGAGACCAAAATTGAAATTGCGGCTGATGGGATAACTTCCCGTGCCAAAATCCGACTCGGGATCAATGGCCTTGATATGATCCCAAGTGGCCAGGTTGGTGCCCTGTACAAAAAGCCTTGCGCCGTTGAGTTTCCAGCGTTTCATCAGTGCATCGGGGAAATTATAACCGATCTCTGCGTTCTTGATCCGCAGGTAATCGCCGCTGCGCAGGTATACCGTAGAACCCACATAGTTGTTTTTGCTCAACGATCGTACCGCGGGAAATTTTGCTTCGCTGTTATCGGCGCCGGGTATCCACCGCTGATCGTATACCATCTGCATCACATTATACATGCTCTCGCCGGAAGCAAAAGGCATGGCGGTCCATTGCTGCGTAAAGAAGAAATCGCGCCGGGCTGCCCCCGTAAAGAAAATGGAAGCATCAAATCCTTTGTAGGATAGTACGATCCCCAGGCCATACATCATCTGCGGCTCCGACCCGTATTTGCCGATCACGGTCATGTCTGCATTATCGATCTTATGATCGCCGTTGATGTCCTTATACTTTACATCCCCCGGGCGGATCACCGACTGGAAATAGGTTTGGCTCGGGCTGTTTGCAACATCGGCCTCATCTTTAAAAAAGCCTTCGGCAATATATCCCAGGTTGGAGCCGATCGGATAACCGCGCAGATCCTGCCATGGATACTGAAGCTTGGGATAATCATTTTCAATGATCCTGTTTTTAGCAAATGTGAGGTTTCCGTTCACAGAATAATAGAAGCCGCCCTTGGTCGTATTCCGGAACTGAAAGCTTCCGTCGATCCCTTTATTTTCCGTGATGCCCACGTTCCCGAAGGGAATAATAAAATCGGGATATCCTGCATAGATCGGAATGATCCGCCGGCTGAGCAGCTGATCTTCCCGCCGTTCGCGGAATACATCCGTTGTAAGTGTAATCATTCCCTGCAAAAGTTCCAGGTCCATCCCGATATTGGATTTATACGCGTGCTCCCAGGTCACATCCGGATTGCCGATAAAGTTTTCCCGCTTGCCGCCGGGGTTAATATTCTGGTCCTGGCCAAAAACATAGCCGGGTGCATTTTTATCAAACCGGGTCTGGAATAAGAACCGGCCACCGCCGATACGGTCGTTACCCACCAGGCCGTAGGAGCCTCTGAATTTTAAAAGATTGATCAAACCGGAGTTCCAGAACTTTTCATTGGATACGATCCAGCCCGGTCCTACAGACGGAAACAGGCCATACCGTTTTCCTTTCGGGAACTGCTCGGAGCCGGTATATCCTGCATTTACCTCCAGCAGGTAACGGGTATCATAGTTATAGGTAATCCGCCCGATCAGGCCCTGCCTGCGTTCCGGTATATTATCAATGGAGTTGCCTGCATTTACATTGTTGTATTGCCGCCTGTTTGCGCCCAGCAATGCGGTGATATTGTGTTTTCCGAAACTGCGTACATAATCCAGCCGTAATTCTTCATATACGGTACGGTAATTCTCATTGAGGTTATACAACCCCAGCGCCGTTTCCGTAACAATGGGCGTATAGCTTTCCTTGCCCGTAATGGGGTCTTTTTTATAATAAAAAGTGGCCGGGTCTTTAGAACGCACATTCTGGGTAATGTCTACCACATCAAATGCAGCCAGTCCGTTTAACGACAGGCCCCGCACCAGGCCACCCATATCCCAGCGCACATTCAGGTTACTGGTGATGGTATTATAAAACTGCGTGGTATAACCGGTTTGTGTAACCAGTGTATAGGGATTGATCCTTGAATCGCCCGACGCACCGGGGTTGGATCCGTCCGGGTTCTTTACCGGGTACATCAGGGGGTTGGTAAGCTTGAGCACATCAAAAATCGTAGACCGTGCCCTGCCGGGAAAATTAGCAGCTTTTGAAATTCCTGCCAGCCCCAGGTCTACAGTCAGCCGCTTGTTCAGCTTTACATCCACCCTGGATCGGAAGTTATACTGGCGCATCATTGCGTTGGTCTTATATTCTACTTTTGGATCCTCTACATACATCCCCTGCTGCAGGGTGTAACCCAGGTTTACATAATACCGCACGATTTCGGTTCCGCCGGTAATACCCAGGTTGTTGATACTTTGCATGGTGTTTTTCCGGAAGATGGTCCGGTACCAGTCCACATCCGGGTAGAGATAAGGGTCCGATTGATCTTTAAATTTTTGCAATTCAGTAGCGGAATACTTCGGCGCCTCCCCCACATTGGCCCTGGATTCATTCACCAGGGATGCGTATTCGTAGGCATTGATATTGTTCTCGATCCGCTGTGGAGTAGCTACTGCTGTTTCTGTACGGAAGATCACCCGCGGCCGTCCGATGACGCCCTTCTTGGTTACGATCAGGATCACACCGTTGGCGCCCCTGTTACCATATACCGCGGTTGCGGAAGCATCTTTCAAAACAGAGAAACTCTCAATATCCTGGATGTTCATATTGGTCCAGTAATCGTTCAGTTCCCGCTCCACCCCGTCTACGATGATCAATGGTTTGTTCACACCACTTTGAGAAACCAGTCCGCGTATATAGATCTTTGCGGCGTCATAGCCCGGTTCCCCCGAGGTTTGCCGGGTTAACACACCGGCCAGTTTACCGCCGATGGCATTGGTAAGCTGCGGAGTAGAATACTTCTGGATCTCGGCCACGCTTACCGTTGAAACAGCACCCACCATGGTTGTTTTCTTTTGCGATCCGTAGCCGACCACCTGAACTTCATTCATTTTCTGTCCTTCCAGGTCGGGCGCCAGCTGGATCACCAGGGTCGGACGCTTATCCAGCAGCAGCGCCTGTTCCAGGTAGCCTACCGAGGTTACCACCAGGGAGTCGCCGCTCCGTGCTTCGATGATAAATTTCCCGTCCAGGTTCGTAACCGCACTGCGGGGTGTGCCTTTGATCTGCACCGAAGCATTGGGCACCGGGTTCTTGTTCTCATCCTGTACCAAACCATTCAGTACATAGGACGGCAATGTGTCCTGTATGAAGGTTAGGGACGGCGATTTGCCGGGGCGGCTGGCAGCAGCGGCATGTGCAGTGTTCAGGACGAGGCCGAACACAAAAATGATTAAACAGCGTTTGGTAATCCGCCGTGCGGGGGCATCCGGGGCCGGAATCTTTTTTGCGGCCGGGATGCTGCAAAGCAGTGGAATCATTACTCGTTTCATATTTGAGGCAATTTTTTTTTATGGTTGAGTTGCAGCCCTTTTCTTGGCAACAAAAAGCCCCTGCATCGTCCCGCACGGGTCAATGGCTGCATCCGAATTTTGAATACGTATTCAAAATAGATGAAAAAAAACTATTTTTTCTTTCTTACTGTGTTCCGTATCACCAGGCGTCCCTTCATGGCAATAATCCGGGGCGCGGCATTTTTATCGTTTATTTCTTTTAACAGCAATTCAACGGTACTGGTTACCATTTCTTCCAGCGGCTGCTCCCAGGTAGTTAAAGGATAAGGTGTCCATCCCAGCATCCGGATATTATCAAACCCCACTACCGATACATCTTCCGGAATGCGGAAACCCACCAGCCGTGCGGCATCCATTACACCCAGCGCAATGATATCACTCCCGCAAAAAATACAATCGATCTTTTTGTTGCGGGTTAACAGTTCTTGTGCCGATTTAAATCCACTTTCATAGGTATAGGTTCCGGGGATGATTGTAAGTTCTTTGATATTCCGTTCCCGCAGCACTTCCTGGAACCCCTTCAGTCGATCTACCGTTGTGGAAGTATTGCGCGGACCGGATATAAATGCAAATGTACGGTGCCCCATTTCCACCAGGTAAGTGGCAATCTGCTGCGCCGCCAGGTAATTGTCGCAGTAAACGGCGCTGCAATTCAATCCTTCGGCATGGCGGTTAAACAGGATCGAAACGATTCCGCTCCGTTTCAGTTTACGCGTAGCACCTTCTGAAAGCAGGGCATCGGTTACAATAATACCCTCCACATTAAATTCGAGCAGCTTGGCAATCTCCCATTCTTCGATGATCTCATTTTCCGAATTGTTAAATATCAGCTGGTAGCCAAGCGGTGCTAAACGGGTATGAAAAATTTCCAGTACGGCCGAATAAAACGGGTCCTTTATATTGCGCATAATAATACCCACCATCATCGTTTTGCGGGTAATGAGGCTTCTTGCCTGGGCATTGGGTTTATATTCGAGCTCCGCAGCCGCATCCAGGATCTTCTTCCGTTTTTTTTCCGATACGTTGGCTCCTCCGGCAAACACACGGGACACAGTGGCCTGCGATACCCCCGCCAGTTGCGCCACATCTTCTGATGTGGCATTTCGCTTTTCCGGATTTGATTTGCCTGCTGATTTCATTAATGAATACGTATTCAAAAACTAAGGTAAAACTTTCTTTTAAACTGACAAATTTTTTTTATTCTTTTTTAAAAGAAGCAAAAAGAGGCGGCCCCTGTCCTGAATCAGCCTGCATTAAAAACGGTATAACTGCAACCATCAACCGGATTTTTCAGGACCGCCTCTTTTAACCGCGCACTGCAGCGCCTATACTTTCTTCAGCTTCCAACGGCCGCGTTTAAACAAAATGAAGGAAACTACCGTAATAGCAGCTTCCGATACGGGTATGGCAATAAATACCCCCCGCTCATTCAAACCAACATACACGGCCAGTAAATACGCCAGCGGTATCTGGAACAACCAGAAACCAAAAAGATTCACCCAGGTGGGCGTCCAGGTATCGCCCGATCCGTTAAAGGCATTGATCATCACCATTCCTACCCCGTAAAACACAAAGCCACAGGCCATCGTATACATGGCCGTTTGAGCAATGGATTGCACATGTTGTTCTGTGGTGAAAAAAGAAACCAGCCAATGAGCCAGCAAAAAGAACACGGCACTTACCAGCACCATAAACCATACATTGTATTTTACAGTGGTCATCACCGAGGCTTCTGCCCGCTCGGGGGCATTGGCACCCAGGTTTTGCCCAACCAGTGTAGACGCCGCATTGCTCATGCCCCAGGCCGGCAACATAAAAAACATCATCAGGCGCAGCGCCGTTTGATAGCCGGCAGAGCCCTCGTCACCTCCGGTTACCGCAACAAGGCGCGCCAGCACGATCCAGCTGCAGGATGCGATCACAAACTGGAAGATACCGGGCACCGCAATCTTTACCATCGACCGGATCACCGGAAGGTCCAACCCGAAATGCGCAAGGCGCATCCGGAATGATCCTTTGCTACGGAACAGGTGATACAACTGGTACAGCACTCCAATCGTTCGGCCTGTGGCAGTGGCCATGGCCGCGCCGGTTAAACCAAAAGCCGGTATGCCTCCCCAGCCGTTAATGAATACCGGGCATAAGATGATGTTACAGATATTGGCGATCCACAGGCTCTTCATGGCAATGGCCGCATTACCGGCTCCCCTGAAAATACCATTAATAAGGAACAATAACATAATGGAAATACTGCTGCCCATCATAATCGCCGTGAAGTTCTTTCCATGTTCGGCAGCAGGTTCCGATGCCCCCATCAGCAACAGGATCTCTTTGGCATAAAACATACCAACCCCGCTCAGCAGTACCGTTACTGCCGTTGCAATCAGCAGTGCCTGCGCCCCGGCATGCGCCGCGCCTTCCGGATTTTTTTCACCAATACGGCGCGCCACCACAGCTGTAGCCGCCATGCTCATGCCAATAGCAATGGAATACATAACGGTTAATACCGACTCTGTCAATCCTACCGTTTGTATGGCAAAACTGCTTTCCTTTAAGTGCCCAACAAAATACAGGTCAACCAATGCAAAAACAGATTCCATGCTCATCTCCAGCATCATGGGTATGGCCAGCATCAATACCGCCCTGCGGATGCTGATGGTTGTATAATCCGTTTCAGTTCCTTTAAACGCTTGTTTCAAAAACAACAGCGCAGCCGATACCTTCGGGGTATCTTTATGATCAAAAGACATAATTTTCTTATTCGTTTAAATGAAAATAAAATGCGATCCCGCAACAGCGGAACGCCACTTGGCAAATAGTTACAACGGAGATCGTTTAATGATACTTAGTGGAGCAGTACAACGATCGAAGCGGCAATGATTTTCATCAAAGTAGATTTTGAAACGCGAAGATAGGATTTTTTGGAGATTTCAGCGGTCAGATTTTAGCGGTCAGTATTCAGCTGTCAGTTATCAGTATTCAGTTTTCAGTTTTCAGTTACTGTTGCCTCGTAATCGGTGATACCATCAAGCATCAAACGGATCCAACCTGGAACATTGAACGTTAAACCTGAAACAAACACCAGTTTTCAGACATCAGTATTCAGTTTTCAGTATTCAGCTATCAGTATTCAATTTTCAGTTGCTGTTGCCTCGTGATCGGTGATACCACCAAGCATCAAACGGATCCAACCTGGAACATTGAACATTAAACCTGAAACAAACACCAGTTTTCAGACATCAGTTTTCAGTTTTCAGTTTTCAGTATTCGGTTTTCAGTCTTCAGCTCAGTACACAGTTATCAGTATTCGCGGTTCGTTTTCAGCGTCGTGTTCAGAAACGTGTTTTTGATGGATACATGGTTTTTGATGTTGTTTTTTGATTTTTGCTATTGGATCGTTGGTTTTTGTTATTGCCCCTTTGGCTTTCGTTCCCTGGCTTGGTCCTTAGAATTTAGAACTTAAGATTTGGAATTTAATTATTTTTAATCTCCTATTGTCAAATCCATAGGATAACGTTTTAAATGAACCACCCGCTGCGCTTGATCCTTCCCCTGCTTGCAGGCCTTTTTTTATCAGCATCCCACCTGCCTGCCCGGCATGCTCCGCCGGGGCGCCAGGTATATTCCATCCCTTCCATATCCGGAGAAAAGATCATTTCCGCTGCAGATAGCATCAAAGACCGGCGGATCCCGGAGCTGGCCCTGGAACAACTCAACAACTTTCCGGCGAAGACGCAGTTTTCCATTGCAATAATCCAGAACGGGAAGACCTCTTTTTTAGGCCTGTTGAAGGAGAAGGATAGCATCCGGACTATTGATAACCGCAACGCCATCTTCGAGATCGGCTCCATTACCAAAGTATTTACCGCTACCGTACTGGCCGCGTTGGTAATTGAGAAAAAATTACAACTCGAAGACAAAATCAATCCTTACTACCCGTTTCAATTCAACCAGGCTATTCAACCTGATTTCAAAAGCCTGGCCAATCACACCGCCGGGCTTCCGCGACTTCCTTCCAATTTTGCGGCAGCAAGAACGGCACCGCTGAATCCCTATAAAAATTACGGCATTCAGCAACTGGAAGATTATCTGAAAAATGAATTGAGCCTGCAACAACCGCCAGGAGAAAAATTTGAATACTCCAACCTGGGCGCTGGACTATTGGGGTATACCCTTGGGTTATCGCAAAAAACCAGTTTCCCGTTGCTCTTAAAGAAGCGGGTGCTTCACAAGTACCGCATGCAGCATACATACACCAGTGCCCTGCAGGCCGGTGCTCAACTTGTAAAAGGACTCAATGAAAAAGGCAATGAAGTGCCTAACTGGGATTTTGACGTACTGTTTGGTGGCGGAGGCCTGCTATCCTGTTCACAGGACCTGGCGCTATTTGCAACAGCGCAATGGAATGCATCCAATAAGGAGCTGGCGCTTACAAGAAGGCCCACATTTACGGTAAGTGACCGGATGCAGATGGGACTGGGCTGGCACATCATCCACACCAATGACAACCGGCAATTGTACTGGCACAACGGGGGTACCGGAGGGTATACTGCATCGATGGCGATCGATATCGCTGCTCAAAAGGGCGTCATCATTCTTTCAAACGTTTCCGCATTCCACCCGCAGAAAGAACGGATCGATCAGCTTTGTTTTACCCTTGCACGCCTCATCGCAAAAAAGACAGAAGCCGCTGCTCCTTAAAAGCAACGGCCTCCGTTTTAAAAAAGTGTTTCGTATCTTAAATAAACCGGTTGATCATATTTTCATAGTATTCCTGTTTACCGCTGATCTGTTGCGGTTCGCCATTTTGAATGGCCAGGTCGCGCAGCGCCTCCAGGCTTAATTTTCCTTCTTCAAAATCCCGTCCGGTTCCATCTGCAAAGGATTGATAACGGTCTGCACGCAGTTGCCGGTATTCGGATCTTTGCAACACATTATCCGCAATGATCAACGCCCGGGCAAAAGCATCCATCCCGCCGATATGCGCATAAAACAGATCCGCAGCATCCGTTGAGTTCCGCCGGATTTTTGCATCAAAATTGATCCCGCCCCCGCTAAACCCGCCGGCTTCAAGAATGATCAGCATCGCTTCGGTCAGTTCGTTCAGATTATTGGGAAACTGGTCCGTATCCCATCCGTTCTGGTAATCGCCCCGGTTGGCATCCATCGAACCCAGGAGTCCCGCATCTGCGGCTACCTGCAATTCATGCTGGAAGGTATGACCGGCCAGGGTTGCGTGATTTACTTCTATATTCAATTTAAAATCATCCAGGAGATCGTATTGCCGCAGGAAGCTGATCACCGTAGCAGCATCATAATCATACTGGTGTTTGGTAGGCTCACAGGGCTTGGGTTCTATAAAGAAAGTGCCTTTAAAGCCCTGCTTCCGGGCATAATCCTTCGCCATATGTAAAAACCGCGCCATATGCTCCTGTTCCTTTTTCATATTGGTATTCAGCAGGCTCATATATCCCTCACGGCCGCCCCAGAACACATAGTTTTCGCCCCCCAGCTTCAGCGTGGCATCCAGTGCCGCTTTTACCTGGGCCCCGGCATGCGCTACCACGTTGAAGTCCGGGTTGGTAGCCGCGCCATTCATATAGCGTACATGCGAAAACAGGTTGGCTGTACCCCATAACAATTGCACGCCGGAGGCCGCCTGTTTTTCCAGCGCATAATCGGTAATGGCCTGCAGCCGCCGTTCATTCTCCGCCACATCATTTTCATAATCTACGAGGTCTACATCATGAAAGCAATAAAACGGCAGCGACATTTTTGTAAAAAATTCAAATGCGGCATCCATTTTATCCCGGGCCCGGTCCAGCACATCACTGCGCTGATCCCATGCAAAAAAATGCGTGGGGCCGCCAAAAGGATCGCTTCCGTTTCCATTAAAAGAATGCCAGTAAGAACAGGCAAAACGCAGCCAATCCTTTAACGGCCGGCCCGCCACTACCCTTGTTGCATCATACCAGCGAAACGCCAGGGGATTATCCGACTCCAGCCCTTCAAATGTTACCGGGCCGATTCCTTTAAAATATTCAGTAGTTCCTGTAAGTACCTGCATAACCTTATTTATTTTGATGAATTTGTTGATCCAGTTGTATCCGCCATTCCTGATAAATGGTTTCATACACTTCCTGCTGTGCTGCATCCGGTGCCATCACTGTTACCCGCTCCAGGTTTTCAAACGCATTGGCCTCTGTATACATGCCCAGGCCAATACCCGCGCCGATAGCAGCGCCCACACTGGCATCCGTATGATACAGCTCCAGCGTAAGCCCCGTTACATTTACAAATGCCCGGGCAAACACCTCGCTTAAAAAAAGATTGGCCTTACCCGCCTTTACAATGGTTGCCCGCAGCCCGTTTTCCCGCATGATGTCCAGTCCGTACCGGAAGGCAAAGGCAATGCCCTCCTGCACTGCCCGGTATAAATGAGCCGGGGTATGCAGGTTCAGGTCGATACCCGAAAAGCCTGCCTGCACGATGGTGTGCTGCAACATCCGTTCGGCACCATTTCCAAAGGGATAATACCGCAGTCCCCCGGCGCCAGGCACCACGCCGGCCGCCATTTCATTCATTTGGGTATACGTATGTATGCCTCCGGTACAATCCCTGATCCAGCGGTTGCTGATGCCCGCGCCGTTAATGCAAAGCAACAGCCCGATGCGTGGCTCGTCCGGAAGATGGTTTACATGCGCAAAACTATTGATCCTCGAAAGCGGGTCATACACCAGCTGATCGGTTACCGCGTAAATAACCCCGCTGGTGCCGGCGGTGGTTGCTATTTCACCGGGCTTTAATACATTTAATGAAAGCGCATTGTTTAACTGATCGCCGGCTTTATAAGTTATGGGCGTTCCGGCCTTCATACCCAGCTCTAACGCGCTGGCTGCACTTAGTGTTCCATGCACGGAGAACACCGGTTGCAGGTTTCCAAAAAGACCGGGATCAAATCCAAAAAAATCCAGGATATCCTGCGACACCGTGTTGCTGCGGAAATCCCAGAAGGTACCTTCCGAAAACATCGAAACCGTACTGGTAACCGTATTGCTCAGCCGGAGCGCAATATAATCGCCCGGCAACATCACCTTTCGGATCTTTTCATAAACGGCCGGCTCCTGCTCTTTTACCCAGGCCAGTTTGGCGGCCGTAAAATTGCCGGGATAGTTCAGTAAACGCTCCAGGCACCGCTCTTTTCCAATAGCCTGCAACGCCCGTTCCCCTTCGGATATGGCGCGGCCGTCGCACCAGATAATCGCATCGCGCAACACATTGTTTTCGGCATCCGTAACCACCAGCCCGTGCATCTGGTACGTGATCCCGATCGCTTCAACGGCCTGCAGGTCGCAGCCCGGCTGCTCCCCCAGTTTGCGGATCGCCGCTTTTACATCGGCCCACCATTGGCCGGGATCCTGTTCGGCCCAGCCCGGTTGCACAGATTGTATGCCGCGTTCCACCGAATCCGGACAGGATACGGCCGCTACCACGGTCCTTGTTGCAGCATCCACCAGGGCTACCTTCACGGCAGAAGTCCCGATATCGATCCCCAGTAAAAAGCGATTCTTTCTTTCAGCAATCATGCATTCTGTTTTTGATTCCATCTCAGGCAACAGGATGCAATATAATACATTTTGAAATGTAATCGATTTCATTATACAAATAAAATGGCCGAAAAAGGGGTACATTTGCTTGCATGGAGAAACAGGTGACCATTTACGATCTTGCACGCGCGCTCAATCTTTCCACGGCTACCATCAGCCGGGCACTGGATGATAGTCCGCTGGTAAAACCTAAAACGCGGGAAAAGATCCGGGCCATGGCCGATAAAATGGGTTACCGTCAAAACCTCATTGCCAGCAACCTGCGCAAACAGCAGTCGCGGACCATTGGCGTGCTGCTGCATGAGGTCAACTCCTACTTTTCCACTTCCGTACTGGCCGGCATCGAGAAGATCACCACGCATGAAAAGTATGATATCCTGATCGCCCACTCCGGTGAAGACGGCGAACGGGAAATTGCCAATACCCGGAATCTTTTTAATAAACGGGTAGACGGACTGATCGTATCGCTGGCCATGACCACCGTGGCCACCGACCATTTCACCCCCTTTTTTGAACAGGGCATACCGGTGGTATTTTTCGACCGGGTGGCTAAAAAGATGCCCTGCAACAAAATTGTGATCGACAATTTTAAAGCTGGTTACGAAGCCACCGCTCATTTGCTACAGCAGGGCTACCGCCGCATTGCACATATCACCGCCAGCTTACAGCGGAATGTATACGAAGACCGGTTCAGGGGCTATAAGAAAGCGCTGGCAGATCATAACATCCACTTTGACCCGCTGCTGATGGAAAGCTGCAGCTTGAACCGGGAAGATACCTTGGCGGTAATGGATCAATTACTGGAACAAAAACCCGATGCCTTTTTTATTACCAACGATTTTGCCGCGGCGGTTTGTATGGACGAACTGCAGCGGAGAGGCATCCGCATCCCGGAAGATATCGGGGTGATGGGTTTTAACAATGACATTCTCGGCAGCCTGATCAATCCAAGGCTGTCTACCGTAGACTATCCCGGCACGCAGATGGGAGAAACGGCTGCGCAAATCCTGATCGATAAAATCAAAACAAAAAAGAATGGTAAAGCAACAGCCGAACATAAAAGCGTTATCATTCCCAGCACCCTGCTCATTCGTGAATCATCTGTAAAAAAGGACCGGCATCGCCGCAGCCATAAGTAATACGCTGCAATAAACACAATCATGCGTGCCGGCAACAGACACGGCCTTTAGCGTACTGCTAAAAACGATTCCCATACCGGCAAAAAAGGACGCCGCCGGCACCTGCCTGAAGCTTAACGATCCCTGCCATCTGTGCAAGGAGGACGGGATATCCTGCTGCGGGCAGGCGTCACCGGTAAATGATGCAGCCGCCCGGGATAGCAGTTCCGTTTCCTGCAACTGCCGGTCATGTTTTTATCTCAGCAACCTCCTTTACGGGGGGCACGTTTATAAATTATTTTACGTGCTTGTTCTACATAGTCGCCCGATATGATTGGGTATGAATACTTGGGCGCGTGCGATACGCTATGGCTTCTGATCATTATTTTGTCGTTAACTTTCAGGCCCTGCAATTGCTGAAATTCGTTAGCCGTTTCCGTCCCAAAACTAAGAATATAGTCGTCGCCATTAATACGCACCATCACTCCGAAACCTAATCTTGATCCTGGCGGAAGAGAAAGAGCGGTTACAACAGCTTCCATGTTGGTAAAAGCATTTATATGCTTCGTTAATTTAGCAGCACTGGCAAGCACTTTTTTACCTTCGGGAGACACTTCCCATTTTTTGTACTTTATACCTTCAGGGGTAGCCTCCCATTTTTCCCTTTCGGCTTTTATTTCAGCAGCAGAAAGGGGTTTTGGGGTTGATTTTTTAGAAGTTTCATTTTTGATTTCGCGATTGGCAAATACCAGTCCACCTGCCACAACCAGCGGCAAGATCAGCGCATAGATAACTTTTTTCATCATTTTTTAATTTTTTGGTAAAAGATTTACGATTTCCAATAGTGGTAAATGCAGCGCCTTTTTTCATTTTTTATTGAACACTCAAACGCTTTTCATGTTACATCTTAATTGGTTCAGCGAAATTACCTTCCGGTTTTTCAGCTTGGAAATCAGGATTGTAAATAAAAATGTAACCTTTGTAAATAAATTGTAAATAGTATGTCTGATAGCCCAAATCGCCTCCCGGGGAAACGCAAATACCTGTTTGGGTTGATATTATTCTTGCTGACCACGGTGATCTGCGTGGCGATCAGCATGACGGGCAATAATGACTTTGACGTTGCCAGAAGGGAGGTTTTGCTTCGCCGGGTCGGACATGAACTGCTTTTACAGTCGGGCGACAGTGTATCACGGGTGCTTCCGGTAAAAAAGATCGGGGAAAATGAATACCGGATCAGTTTTGAGCATGCGTTTACTTTTCAACCGGACTCGCTGGTAAATACCACGCAGCGTTTGTTAGCAAAAGACCCGCTGGCAAATGATTATGTTGTTAACATACTTAACTGCGGTAACGCCAGTGTAGCCTATGGATTTGCAATTTCCTCCAATAAAAAAGATGATATTATAGCGTGCAGAGGGCGAACGCAACCCACAGCATGTTATATGATGGACATTAAGTTTAAACCGACAAACATAAATGCTATAAAAAAAGTGTCGCTTTTGAGCAGCCTGTCGGTTTTAGCATTCGTTGGATTTATTTTCCTGAAGTCTGTCAGGCCACGGAAGACCTTGCCGCACCGTCAGCAGGCAGGGATGTTTACGTTAGGGGCAATATCGTTCGATGCGGAGACTCAAAGGCTGATGGTAAATGAAAAGACCATAGACCTGACCAGAACGGAAACCCGTGTATTACGGATTTTTGCGTTGTCTCCAAACGAACCTATAGAACGAAGCCGGCTACAAAAAGAGATCTGGGAAGATGACGGTGTTATTGTGGGACGCAGCCTGGATATGTTCATATCAAAGCTTAGAAAAAAATTGGAGCTTGATCCGAATATCAAAATTGTGGTGATACGTGGCAAAGGCTATAAGCTTGAGGTTAGTGTTTAAGACGCTCCATCCAAACCAATCCGTCGGTCTGATTCCGGGAATTGCCGGATAAAAAGGAGATGTGTATAAACGTATTCATGCAGGCGCCATGCCCCACCGGCTGCAGATCAAGTGAAAAAGTTGGGGAACTGGAGGAAAATTGATTTTCTTTCTGGTGTATGGGAGCTGAACAACCAGAGACATTTAGCTTCCTGAAGAGTTTAAAGGGCAATATCATTCCAAAGGCTTTTTGCCGGAGATCCGCGTACCGGATTTTCCGATACAGGAGTTTAGGTTATCCCGCCATCGCTGATTTGCTTTGGTTAATTTTATCAAGTGCAAATAACGTTTATGCTCCTGCCTGGTTCGGGTAATAACCAATGGTCCATTTAATACCAAATTTATCGCGGGTCACTGCCATCTTCCCGGCAAAGAAATCATGCAATGGAAATATAATATCACCACCCGCTGAAAGATTGGAGAGATACGTTTTCAGCTCATCTTCTGTACTGCAGCTCAACGACAAGGACAAGGCGTTCGCTATGGGGTTTATTGTTTCATCGGGCCCTATCCCATCTGAGGCTAACAGCACCATCGCTCCCTTTGTAAGACTGGAATGGAGGATGCTATCTGCCTTGTCAGCAGGGAACTGGGCGGCCATGGGTGACTGGCCTACTGTTATTATCTCGAGGGTAGCATCCAGCGCCTCTTTGTAAAACGTTATGGCGTCGCGACAATTGCCGTTGAACGTGATGTGCGGGTTAATCTGTGACATATGTGTTTGTTTTTGGGTTATCAATTACTGCCAACACAAATTTAGCACAGGGTATATCTGTGTAAGCGGTAGGATAACGTCAAAAACGAGGCGTTTTACGCAATTCATTAGTCAACTCCAAGTTTCTTCTACCATACCCCCCATTGTGGTTCAAATACTACGTTTGCTAATGCGAATCTTCGCTTTTCAACTGACAAACAATGAATACAAGTAGGATATTTAACACCATATTCTTTACATTCCGGGCATCACTCCATATTACATAAATCAACGTATGATGCACATTTATTACAGGTATTACAGGCGGTTAATGCAATTTCAAAGGAGACGTATTGAATATTGTCGTTTAAATAAAGTAAAAAATGCCGCTGTCTCCATTGCTTCTTTATTGTTATTCTTTGCTCGCAGTTATAGCTTTTATAAGTTTCGCTTTTTACTTTCAATTGCAATGAACGCTGGTAAGTATTCAGGTGTACAGCCTTTGGAAACCATTTTACCTTTGTAAAGCCCTGTTTTTTCTCCAAGCGTAATACAACGATTTCGATATTTTTTTTCAAAAACGCCAATCCAACCTGCTGTAAAATTCATTGCCCACTGCACTTCCGGTTCCTCCGTTTTTATTGTCTTTTCAATAACAGATAGCAATTCGTCACTATTGGGCTGAATTTTCCCCATCCAGCGCAGCCGTCCCTGATAGTACCAATAGGTTCTTCTTTTAAGCGAAGATTCACTGTCTTTCCAACTTTCTATTAAAGCGATTGTCATTTTGTCTTTAGTGAGTTGGTTTGCCATAAGCCAATCAATTAGTTGATTTTTTTCATTTTCGTTGTGTTGATGCATGTCGCTAACCAGGCCGTCGATCACTTCATCGGTAAGATTTTTTTTATCCATGATCAATAGGGCTAATTGCCGGGGTAAAAATTGCTTTGTTGACCAAAGCTTCATGGCCAATTCGTGGTCTTTTTTTATCTCTGTAGCAATCTTTCGTAGGTCACCGAGTTTTGTTTTATCAGTTATTTGATTTAAGATACTTTCTGTTGTCGTATACTGTTTCATATTGCATTTTTGTTTTTGGAGACAAATGCTCATCTCTAATTATTACACTTCTAAAATTAACTAAATTCTTCTCTTCTTGTTTTCATCGTTCATTTCACATGGGAAATTGAGGCAACTTTTGAGAAGTGCGGTTTCTGTTCCGGAGTGCTATCAGACACGTTGATATAGGGCAGGCGCACTAGCTTGCCGGAATATATCTGAAGCAGTACGGTACAACAAGTGCAGGAGGATTGGTGATTGACAGCCAGGCAGGCATATCCTTCTCAATTCCCGTAAGTTCTTTTAGTAGTTGCATAAATTCACGGGGGTGGCGCCCCCTCTCTTCACTTGGTGGAATAGATGCGTTAAAGGCTGGGGCCGTAATATCGGATAAAAAGGTTCAAAATTTGTTTTAGCTTTTTCGAATGTATCATAGTATATACGAAGCCCCCCCTTTCATTTCCCATAATTAAAGACGCTTCATTGTTTACCATTGATCCGTCCCCGTAAGCAAGAAATGGAACCGGCTAAAGATTCTAAACCCGTCAGTGACGTAACTTCTCCGTTAAGTGCTTATGAGTTGCAGAAATTAGCAGGTAATGAAATGACGTCGTTGAAGAGCGGGTTAGCTTTAACAGCACACTGTTCTGATCCAAAAAAGATCAAGTTCGTTCAAGAAGCCGGTTTCAAAAAAGTTTTAAAAAATATTTTCCAAAAAAAAAGAGTTGCAAGAAAACTTACAACTCTTTAATATTTAAGTCGGGACGACTAGATTCGAACTAGCGACCCCTTGCACCCCATGCAAGTGCGCTACCGGGCTGCGCCACGTCCCGAACCGGATCCCAGAACGCTATACGCGGTCTTATTGGGAGGGGTGCAAATATAATACATTTTCCTTTTCCATCAAAAGTAAAGCACATTTTTTACTGCAGTTGTTTCCAGCAACTGCATTTCGCTCCACCGCTTCGGCTTTCCGCCCCCCTGTGGTTGCTTTCCAACCGCATCTCTCATTATCTCCCTGCATATTCCTCTAAAAATCAGAAATTGCGCTTATCTTCGCACCTTAATGAAAATTCTCATTAAGCAATCCAAGATCATCGACCCCACCTCCTCTTTTAACGGTCGCACCGCAGATATCCTTATCGTAAATGGAATCATTCAGTCTATTGGTAAAAACCTGGTTCAGAAAGGTGCCAAAGTACTGGACGCAAAAGGGCTGCATGTAAGCCCGGGCTGGACCGATCTGTTTGCAGACTTCGCCGATCCCGGATTTGAATACCGCGAAACGCTGGTAAGTGGCAGTGCTGCTGCTGCCGCCGGAGGTTTTACCGATGTATGTATTGTGCCCAATACCAAACCGGCCATTGATCAAAAATCGGTGGTGGAATATATTTGTGCAAAAGCCGCGCAGTTGCCGGTAAGCATTCACCCCCTGGGTGCCGTTACCAAAAATACAGACGGAAAGGAACTGGCCGAGATCTATGATATGCGGCAGTCCGGCGCCATTGCCTTCACCGATGGCAAAAATGCCATCCAGTCTTCCGACATCATGGTAAAAGCCCTGCAGTACATCAAACCCTTTAACGGGGTATTGATCCAGTTGCCGGATAATAAAGATATACAGCCCAATGGCCTGATGAATGAAGGGATTGTGTCTACCCGGTTAGGCCTCCAGGCTAAGCCGGCCATTGCGGAAGAGCTGCTGATCACCCGCGATCTTAAACTGGCCGAATATGCCGGTTCCCGCCTGCATCTTACCGGGGTTACCACCGCAGCTTCACTAAAACTGATCAGAGAAGCCCGGCAGAAAAAAACAAACGTAACGGTTTCTGTAACACCCGCGCACCTGTTTTTTACCGAAGAAGACCTGGGTACCTACGATACCAACCTGAAGCTGAACCCGCCGTTGCGCACGGTTAATGACCGGAAAGCGCTCCTGAAAGGCATTACAGACGGCACCATCGATTGTGTGGCATCGCATCACATTCCTTATAATACCGATCATAAGATGGTGGAATTTGAATATGCCAAAAACGGGATGCTGGGCTTACAGACCGCCTATGCAGTACTCAACACGGTATTACCGGAGCTGCCGCAGGATCGCTGGGTAGCACTGCTGTCCATTAATCCCCGGAAGATCCTGGGATTGCCGGTGCCTTCCATTGAAGAAGGAGCAGCAGCCTCACTGACCGTTTTTGATCCTGCCCGGCAATGGGTATTGAATACAGACGCGATCCTGTCGCAAAGCCGGAATTCTGCTTTCATTGGCAAAACCTTAACAGGAAAGCCCCTGGGCATCATTCATAACAATCAGACAAATCTTTCATTTTAGTATACAACGCATGATTTTAAACGCAACGAGGAAGGGATTGATAACAGGTATACTGATGGTATTGCTGGGACTTTTGCTGCTTTGGCGGCAGGTGCCTACCAACTCGGCCTTACAATACCTCGTATTTTTAATTTACGGAGCCGGTATTGTTTGGGCCGTATATGGTCAGAAAGGGGCCGCATTCGGAGTGCTGTTCAACCAGGGCTTCCGCTGTTTTGTTGTAGTGGCCCTGATCATGGCGCTTTATACCTTTATTTATTTTCAGGCCAACGGGCCAATGATCGACCGTGAAATAGAGGCAACCAAACAGGAACGCCTGAAAACCGCAAAAGAGTACAACCGTACACCGGATGAAATAGAACAGGAAGCAAAAACCACCCGCAAGTACTACGTTCCCATCATGGTATCACAAACCATTTTCCAATACCTGCTGATTGGCGTAATTGTTACCGTTACCACAGCCGGCACCTTATCTTTGTCAAAGAAAAACTAAAAATGGACATTTCTGTAGTTATACCTTTATTAAATGAAGAGGAATCGTTACCCGAGCTGGCCGAATGGATCGCCCGGGTCATGCAGGAAAACCATTTCAGTTACGAGATCCTGTTTGTAGACGATGGCAGTACCGATGATTCCTGGCAGGTCATTTGTTCCCTGCGTGAAAAGAATCCCAATATCCGGGGTATCAAATTCCAGCGCAATTACGGTAAGTCTGCCGCGTTGAATGAAGCCTTCCGGGCCACACAGGGCGATGTGGTGATTACAATGGATGCCGATTTGCAGGATAGCCCGGATGAAATACCCGAGCTGTTCAGAATGATCCGGGAAGACCGGTACGACCTGGTAAGCGGATGGAAAAAAGTACGCTACGACAACACCGTTACCAAAAACATCCCCTCCAAATTTTTTAATGCGGTTACCCGTAAGGTGTCTAAAATAAAGCTCAACGACTTTAACTGCGGCCTGAAAGCCTATAACCGGAAAGTGATCAAAAGCATTGAAGTGTATGGAGAGATGCACCGTTACATACCCGTGCTGGCCAAATGGGCCGGCTTTAAAAAGATCGGGGAAAAGGTAGTGGAGCACCGCAAGCGCAAATACGGGGTGAGCAAATTTGGCTGGGACCGTTTTATCAATGGATTCCTGGACCTGCTTTCCATCACTTTTGTAGGAAAGTTTTCAAAACGCCCGATGCACTTTTTTGGCGTTTGGGGAATGGTCTTTTTTATGATCGGGATTTTATCTGCGCTGTACCTGATCATCTCAAAAATATTCAGCAGCGAATTTTCGATCACCAATCGTCCGGTTTTTTATATATCACTGGTGGCCATCATCATCGGTGTACAACTGTTCATGGCCGGCTTTATCGGGGAGCTCATCTCGCGGAACGCGCCCAGCCGGAATGCCTATTTAATTGAAGCAAAAACAGGGCTGGATTAATTTTGTTTAAGGTTCAATGAAACTTCAAACATTCAATCTTAAACCGTTGCGCTTTCTTTTATGCCAAAAGTAATTATTATAGGACCCGCGCATCCCCTGAGGGGCGGACTGGCCACCTTCAATCACCGGCTTGCAAAAGCATTTGCAGATAGTGGCTATGATTGTTCGGTCTGGTCCTTTTCATTACAATACCCGTCGTTTCTTTTCCCGGGAAAATCGCAATATACAGACGATCCCGCACCGGAAAACATCACCATCCATACCCGTATCAATGCCATAAATCCATTGAACTGGATGCAGGTTGGCCGGACCATTGCAAAAGAGATGCCGGACATCGTAGTGGTCCGCTACTGGCTGCCCTTTATGGGGCCCGCGCTGGGTACCATTCTCCGGCAGATCCGGAAAAATAAAAAAACCAGGATCATCTGCATCGCCGACAATATCATTCCCCACGAAAAAAGGCCGGGCGACGCGCTCTTCACCAGATACTTTGTAAAAGCCTGTGACGGCTTTATTACCATGAGTGAAAAGGTATTTGCCGATTTGCGCAGGTTTACCCAAAAGCCCGCCCTGCAGGTGCTGCATCCGTTGTACGACAATTTTGGTGCGCCTGTTTCCCAGGCTGAGGCACGGCGGCATCTGCAACTGCCGGAAGATGAAAAGATCATTTTATTCTTCGGATTCATCCGGAAATACAAAGGGCTCGACCTCTTGCTGGAAGCGATCTCCGTCATCAGAAATCAGCCGGCAGCCATCTCAGATCTCAAATCTCAGATCTCAAACTTCAAATTGCTGATCGCTGGTGAGTTTTACGAAGATGCCGCCGGCTACCAGGCACTCATCGACGAGCTGGGCATCCGCGACCTGCTGATCCTGCGGACCGACTTTATACCAGACAGCGAGGTACGGTATTATTTATGCGCTGCCGACCTGCTGGTACAGCCTTACCGGAATGCCACGCAAAGCGGGGTAACGCCCCTGGCCTATTATTTTGAAAAGCCAATGGTTGTAACCAATGTAGGCGGTTTACCGGCATTGGTTCCGCATATGAAAAGCGGACTGGTTGCCGAACCCGAACCGGCCTCCATCGCCCATGCCATTACCGAATATTTCCGATTAGGAAAAACCCACTTTATTCCACATCTTCGCAGCGAAAAAGAAAAATACAGCTGGGATCACCTGGTCAATGCCATTGCTGATCTGGCTGATAAATCGAAAAAAGATGATTCACAGAAGTAAAGCACCTTTAAGGGTTGGACTGGCAGGCGGAGGCACGGATGTAAGCCCTTATTGCGATGAGTTTGGCGGCGCCATTCTTAATGCCACCATTTCCTTAAACGCCAATGCCACCATTGAACGAACCACCGACGGAAAGATTTCACTCGAAGCCCTGGACCGGGACGAATCGGAAGTATTTAACTGGGCTGATACACTTCCCCTGAACGGGCACCTCGATCTGTTAAAAGGCGTTTACAACCGCATACAAAAAGATTATCCGTTTACCAATGAAGGGTTCCGTTTAAGCACGTATGTAGATGCACCGGCCGGATCCGGCCTGGGAACCTCCTCCACCCTGGTGGTAGCCATTGTTGGGGCATTTGTAGAAATGTTGCAGCTTCCCCTGGGCGAATACGATATTGCACATTATGCCTACGAGATCGAACGCAGTGACCTGCAACTCGCCGGCGGCCGCCAGGATCAATATGCCGCAACTTTCGGAGGCGTAAATTATATGGAGTTTTACAGTGATGACAAGGTGATCGTAAATCCCCTGCGCATCCGGCAGCGGTACCTGGATGAGCTGGAAAACAACCTGCTCCTGTATTACACATCCACCAGCAGGGAATCGGCAAAGATCATCATTGAACAAAGCAAGAACGTAACCGACAAGAAAAGCCAGTCTATAGAAGCCATGCACCAGCTAAAACACCAGGCACAAATGATGAAAGAAGCCTTGTTAAAAGGGCAGCTGGATGAAATTGGCCGGATCCTGAATATCGGCTTTGAGCAAAAGCGCCGCATGGCGGCCGGCATCAATAACCAGCTGATCGATACCATCTATGAAACCGCTCAAAAGAACGGAGCTTCAGGCGGAAAGATCAGCGGCGCCGGAGGCGGAGGGTTTATGATCTTTTATTGCCCCGGCAATACCAAATATAAGGTACGGGCCAGCCTTGAGCAGTTTGGCGGCCAGTATCGCAACTATCAATTTGTAAAACACGGTTTAAAAACCTGGACAGTTTAATTATGAATCATCAACTCAAATCTCTCGTACAGGCTTCTATTGATGTAAAAAAACAGGTACTGGAAGACGATCAGCTGCTACAAACCGTAGCACAGGTGATCCGTACCATTGTTACGGCGTTTCAAAACGGCAACAGTGTATACTTTTGCGGCAATGGGGGAAGTGCGGCAGATGCCCAGCACCTGGCTGCAGAATTCAGCGGACGTTTTTATAAAGACCGCAAGGCCCTGCCGGCGGAAGCGCTGCATTGCAATACCTCCTACCTCACAGCAGTGGCCAACGACTATAGCTTTGACCTGATCTACTCCCGCATCATCGACGGCATCGGCAAAAGCGGCGACGTACTCATCGGGCTCAGCACTTCCGGAAATTCGCAGAATATTGTGCGCGCCTTTGAACAGGCAAAGACCAAGGGTATGACCACCGTTGGCTTTACCGGTGCCAGCGGCGGGCTGCTGAAAACAACCTCAGATCTTTTGATCAACATTCCTTCTTCCGATACCCCCCGCATCCAGGAATGCCATATGCTGCTGGGGCATAGCATCTGCCAGCTGGTAGAAGAACAGTATTTTCAATAAAGCGGTGCCGGTTGCGTTCCGGACACACACACTGTAAAACCAGGAACGCTGAACCGGGAACGTTTAAACCGAATCAGATCATATGCTTCAAAAACGTGTGGAGGGCAACTGGGGAAAAAGCCAGGAAGCCATTGTACTGGCGGGCGGATTGGGTACCCGGTTACGCGAAGCGGTACCAGACCTGCCCAAATGCATGGCCCCTGTTGCAGGGCGTCCCTTTCTTTATTATGTGATCAATTACCTACGCCGGCAGGGGATCCAGCGCATTATTTTCAGTCTGGGTTATAAACATGAGGTGATTGAGGAGTACCTGGCCAGGGAATTTCCGAGCCTGCAATATGATTGCTGTATTGAAGAAGAACCGTTGGGAACCGGCGGCGCTATACAGCTGGCTTTACAAAAAACAACCGGCAGCAACGTTTTTGTAGTAAACGGAGACAGCTTTTTTGCATTCGACGCCGGCCAGCTGTTAACCCTGCACCACCAAACACAGGCAGATTGCACCCTGGCATTGAAGCCCATGCAACAATTTAGCCGGTATGGTGTGGTAACCACAAACGAACAGCAGCAGATTCTAAGCTTCCGGGAAAAACAATATTACGAAAGCGGGCTGATTAACGCCGGCGTATACCTGGTTCAAAAAACGGCCTTTCTTCAAAAAGGATTTTCTTCAAAATTTTCCTTTGAAAAAGATTACCTGGAGCAGTTTGTAAGCAATGGTAAATTTTCCGGTGCGGTTGCTGATGGTTATTTTATTGACATTGGCATTCCGGAAGACTATAACCGCGCCCAGAGCGATTTTAAAGAGGCGCCATTTGATCTTTCCATGTTAACCAGCGACTGGACCCTGTTCCTCGACCGCGATGGCGTCATCAATGAAGAAAAGCCGGATAGCTATGTATTTCATAAAGATGAATTCCGGTTTTATCCCGGTGTTCCGGAAGCCATTCATACGTTCACCCATTATTTCCGGCACGTGATTGTAGTTACCAATCAGCGCGGCATTGGGAAAGGATTGATGGACGAAGCCGCTTTACAGGGCATTCATGATTTATTGAGCGATGAAATAAAAAAGAGCGGGGGCCATATCCCGGCTATTTATTTTGCGACGGCGGTAGACGCCCGTGATTTTTTCCGGAAACCCAACCCCGGCATGGCCTTACAGGCAGCGGCAGATTTTCCGGATATCGATCTTACGCGCTCCGTAATGGTAGGCAATAATATTTCGGATATGAAATTTGGCCGCAATGCCGGTATGCGGACCATTTACCTTACCACAACCAATGCATCGGAAGCACTGCCCCATCCGGATATCGACCTGCAATTACCCGACCTAAAGGCCCTGGCATCCCAGCTTCCCTGATCAGAGATGGAGGTAATAAGGTTGCAATAATGCGTTAAACTCCGGCGTATACATGTTCCCGCTACGGATCACGATCCGTTCTTCACGGTAAGGTCGTTTTTCAAAGCCACCCGCTACCATGATCCGGAACGGCCCATGTTTTTCGGTTTGATGAACATAGCAGCAGGTATTGAGATACATTCCCTGGCACTCCAGTTGCCGGTTCAGCTCCGCTTCCCTCCTGGCAGGCAGCAGCAGGAAAAAGGTACCATCAGCCTTCAGTTGCCGGCCGATGAACGAAAGCAGCTCCCTTAAGGATAAGGCTTCACTATGATGGGCGATATTTTTAGGCGGTTGCCCACCTTTGAGATCCGTTTCATAAAATGGCGGGTTGCTGATGATCACATCATACTTTTTTTGAAACACCACTTGCAGTACATCGCCCTGTATCGGCCGGATCGATGCCTGCCAGTTAGTTTGCGCAATGTTTTCTGCGGCCTGCTGATAATCGGCCTCCTGTATCTCCACAGCATCGATCAGCCGGTTTCCCGTCTGCGCAATCATTAAGGTCAGCAAGCCCGTTCCGGCACCTACATCCAGTACTGTTGTGGTCTCAGCCGGTATATGGTGCGCCACCCAGGCCCCAAACAGGCATGCATCCGTGGTCACTTTCATCGCGCAACGATCCTGGTAAATTACAAACTGTTTAAAACGGAAATACGGATTCGGCATATGCAAAGATGAAGAATATATGGTAAAGATCAACGTATGATGCATGCACCATTAATCTTCAGGGCGCCACTATTAAGTTACCGGACGCCGATAGAACTCTTCATAAGGCGATTGCATCAGGCGCGTTAAAACCACTATATCAGGCAACCGCTACAACGGATGCGTTTCAGGTTAAGAAACGGTACGTGCCGATGGCACTCCGGTCATAGATGACTGGTATCCTCCGGAATAAATTCCGGCGTTGTTGAATGGTATCAGGCCGATAGCCTTTAACGGATTGAATAAAGGTATTCAGAAAGTGGTTCTGATAAAAAGAAGTGGCATCGCCACGTCTAAATATATAGGAACGAACCGCTGTTCGTTCTTAAAGATCCGCAACAGGAACGGAGAGCCATCGGCTCGGATCGTAACCATAAGTATATGCGCAGCAACGGGAGTAGCCAAAGCATCAGATCTTTTTTGAATCACTGTGCGGTATTCCAACGACGCTGCTTTGTCCCGCAATAAAATCCGGTCTATCATCCAAAGTAAAAGATCTATATTCTTATTCTTAAGAGCAGGCATACCACTGCTCAGGGCTTGCTTCAGAAACCGTTCTATACTTTTGGCAGTAGCCGAGGTGCTGCGAACAGTGCCTGCAATCTAATAAAACTATTTGCCGGTTTTTCATATTTGAATACATTCGCTCATGGATCATCCAAAAATCATTATTGTTGGCCAGGGTATCAGCGGCACGTTCCTTTCCTGGTTTTGCTACCAGGCAGGTGTCGATTTTATCGTCATCGATGAGCCGAAACCGAACGCACCATCCAGGATGGCAGCAGGCATCATCAACCCCGTAACCGGGCGGCGGGTTGTTAAAGTATGGCTGGATGATATTATTATTCCGTTCGCCGAGCGCGCTTACCAGGCAATGGGCGCTTTCCTGAACCTGCCTGCCATTACCCAAACCGCTATCGTCGATTTCTTTCCCAATCCCTTCATGAAGGAAAGCTTCCTGAAAAAACTGGCGCAGCAGGAAGACTACATCTCGATCCTTGAAAATGAAGCACCCTATGCGCCTTATTTCAATTATGAATTCGGCATCGGGATGATCGAGCCGGCCTACGTGGTACACCTGCAACAATTATTGCCGGCCTGGAGCGCTTTCCTGAAACAACAAAACCTGCTGCTGGAAGAGGAACTGGATGTTCCAGCACTTGAAGTTAGTGCAGGCCGTATCCGTTATAAAACAATAACAGCCACCAACCTGGTCTTTTGTGATGGAACCGCCGGTGCAAACAATCCGTATTTTTCATTACTCCCCTTTGCCCTGAATAAAGGCGAAGCGCTGATCATTGAAGCTCCCGAACTGCCCTCCGGCCACCTGTATAAAAAATCCATGCTGCTGGCGCCGATGGCCGAGCCGGGACTTTTCTGGACCGGCACCAACTATATATGGGATTTTGAAGATGAAGCTCCTACAGCGGCATTCCATCAGTCGGCCACCCAAACATTAAAACAATGGCTGAATGTTCCTTTTAAGATCGTTGACCATAAGGCATCAGTACGCCCGGCCACTGTGGAACGCAGACCCTTTGCCGGTTTTCATCCGGTGCATACCAATGTCGGTATCCTGAATGGTATGGGCACCAAGGGCTGCTCGCTGGCACCGTACTTCGCGCACCAGCTCGTGGAGCACCTGCTGCACCAGCACCCGTTACAACCGGAGGTAGATATCAGCCGCTTTAAAAACATTCTAAGCCGCCCGTGGCAGTAACAGCCGAATCCGTTATAACCGCGTTATTCCCTCTTTTTACTACCGCTTTTCAAAATAGACACCAGGATAAGGATAAAGAGGGCTGCGCCCACCGCCCACATCCAGGGCTGGATCTGTACATCCGTCTTTGTAGTAGTGGTAGTGGTTACCTTTTCTTCCTGTGCCTGGATAGCTACAGTACACAACAACAGGAAGATTGCTGAAAAGAAACGTAGAAATGAATAGCGTACGGGGCTCATAACATAGATTTTATGGTGAATAATGCGCTACCGCGCACCGGGTAACCGTACGCGGCAACTGATGTAACACCTGAAACAAAATTGCTGCCAATTTTCCGTTTACAGGCCGCACCGGCATTTCCCGCACGCGGAAACAGCCTGCCCAACCAGCAGGAGCCGCTACCAGAACAGCAACCGGTAAGCGCAATGACCTCAAAAAAAGAGGGCGGAATAATTCTAAATTAATCATTTGATTAAAAAATTTGTTTAAATTAATTTTTATTCCCAGCTTTGTGGTGTAATGGCAAAAAAGAAACAACAGGATGCATTGTCTTCTGAAGAAAAGATAAAAGAGGCTGCACGGAAGGTATTTATGGAAAAGGGCTATGCGGCCACCCGTACAAGGGATATTGCAGAAGCCGCCGGCATGAACCTGGCGCTGCTGAATTATTATTTCCGCAGTAAAGAGAAATTATTTGAATTGGTGATGCAGGAAAAACTGAGCAGTTTTTTTGGGCTGATGCTTCCCATACTCCAGGATCCGGCTTCCTCGCTCGATGATAAGATGCACACCATTGCAGACCGGTACATCAGCATGCTGATGGCCAATCCGGATCTTCCCCTGTTTGTGCTGAATGCCATGCGCAATGCACCCAAAAAATTTGCAGCGATGCTGAAGGGCGCCGACCATCTGCTGCAATCTGCATTTGCCCAACAGCTCAAAGAGCGAAACCCGGATGTAGCGCCCGAGCAGCTCTTCATCAACATGATGTCGCTCTGTATTTTCCCTTTTGCTATGCGTCCGGGCCTGGAAGTGATTTCGCCGGAGATCGGGGCAACATTCAATGCGCTTATGGAAGAGCGGAAAAAGCTGGTGCCCAAATGGATGCGGGCGATGCTAAAGGTTAAATAATTTTTTTTGTCTTTCGATTAATCAAATGATTAAATAAAAACAACAAATCAAAAACATGAAACGGTTCATATCCTGCCTTCTGCTGCTCCTGTCCTTGTGTGCTGCCGGACAGCCGCTCAGCCTGGATGACTGTTATCAGCTGGCGAGGCAACATTATCCAACCATCAAAAAACAGGAACTGCTCCGGCAAAGCACCCGGTATTCGATCGACAATGCAGGCCGGTCCTGGTTACCGCAACTGTCTGTGAGCGGGCAGGCCACCTATCAAACAGACGTTACCAGAATTCCCGTTGCACTACCGGGCGTACCCGAATTGAGCAAGGACCAGTACCGCCTGCAGGGCGAAGTAACACAAACACTTTATGACGGAGGAATTTCCAAAAATCAAAAAGCACTTTTAAAAACGGGCGAGGCCCTGCAATTACAGCAAATTGAGGTCAGCTTTCACGCCGTAAAAGAACGGGTGGCGCAATTATTTTTCTCCATCCTGTTACTGGATGCGCAATCGAAACAACAGGATATTTACACAGCCAATATTGCCTCATCACTGGAAAAAGCAATAGCGGCCGAAAAAAACGGAACGGTGGCACCAAGCAGCGTAACCGAGCTACAAGCAGAACTAATGAAAGCAAAGATGGGGAATGCCGAAATCCGTTCCGACCAAAAGGCCGTCCGGGAAATGCTGTCACTCCTGATCGGAGCGCCGGTAACCGGTGACCTGCTGCTGCCGGCGCCTCAGCAGGCTGCCCCCGGCCTCCATCGCCCCGAGCTTCAACTTTTTGAGCTGCAGAAACAAAATGTGGAGATCCAGGAGAAAGCGCTCACAACCGGCCTGACGCCTAAAATCGCGGCCTTTGTACAAGCCGGTTATGGTCGTCCGGCGCTGAATGTATTGAAAAATTCCTTTGACCCTTTTGCGGTGGGTGGCATACGGTTCAGTTTTCCCCTGGGTAGTTTATACACCTACCAGAACAATAAAAAAATACTGGAGCTCAGCCGCAGCGAACTCGAAGCGGATAAAGAAACCTTTATCCTAAACACACAGACCGCATTGGCAAAAGAAGCCGGCGCGATAGAGAAGTATACCCAGCTTCTGCAACAGGACGATGCCATCATTGCGCTGCGTACACAGGTAACCCGGTCGGCCCTCGCCCAACTGGACAACGGCGTTGTTACCACGCACGAATACATCACCCAGCTCAACGCGGAGCATCTGGCCAAACAAATCAAAAACCTGCACCAGGTACAACTGCTGAATGCGCAGGTTAATTATCAAACCATTTCCGGACATTAAACCGTACAACTATGAAATTGAATTTTCTCAGCGGGTTGTTTGTAATACTCCTGGCCTGTAACGGGAACAAAAAAGACGCTGATGCCGCCGGCAATTTTGAGGCAGATGAGGTCATTGTATCTGCCGAGCAGAGCGGCACCCTCCTCCGGTTTGCCATCCAGGAAGGTGATGCGCTGTCATACCACCAGGTAGCAGGCCAGATTGATGTAAGCCTGCAGCAGCTTCAACAGGAACAAACCCAGGCAACGATCAGTGCCCTCCGGCAACAGGTGGTATCACCGGCTGAGGAGATCCGGGTAGCACAACGGCAACTGGCCACACAGGAATCGCTTTTGCAACATCAGAAAAAAGAACGCCAGCGGCTGCAGAACCTTGTGACTGCTGCGGCTGCACCGCAAAAGCAGCTGGATGATATGGATGCCCAGATCATTCAAACCGAAAAGCAGATGGCCGTTACCCGGCAGCAGATCGCCCTGCACCGTTCCAATGCCGCCATCCGTAACAGGGCCATTCTCAGCGAACAGGCGCCGCTTGAAAAAGCAAAGGCCCAAACACAACTGCAGGTAGAAAAGGGACAGATCATCAATCCGGTTGCGGGTACGGTACTGACCAAATATGCACTGCAAGGCGAAATGACCACAATCGGCAAAGCCCTGTATAAGATCGCCAACCTGGATACGCTCACCCTCAGAGCTTATGTCACCGGCGATCAGTTGCCCGTCCTGAAACTGCAACAACCGGTTACGGTACGCATCGACAACGGCAACCAGTCTTACAAAAACTATCAGGGCACCATCAGCTGGATCAGTGATAAAGCAGAATTTACGCCCAAAACGATCCAGACCAAAAATGAGCGCGCCAACCTCGTATACGCCCTGAAAATCCGCGTTAAAAATGATGGTTATCTAAAGATCGGCATGTACGGTGAAGCTTTATTCCATGAAAAGAAATAATGTATATACCCATCCGGATGCTGTTTCCGCAGACACGCCGATTATAGCCGACCGCATCAGTAAAAGCTATAACAAAGGAACCGTGCCTGCGCTTTCCGACGTATCCCTGGAGGTAAAAAAAGGCGAACTGTTCGGACTGATCGGACCCGATGGCGCGGGGAAAACAACGCTCTTCCGTATCCTTACCACCCTCCTGCTGGCAGACAGTGGACAAGCCCGGGTATCCGGATACGATGTCGTACAAAACTTTAAACAGATCCGCAGGACCGTGGGGTACATGCCTGGAAAGTTTTCTTTATACCAGGACCTGACCGTTCAGGAAAACCTCACCTTTTTTGCCACGCTTTTTGGTACAAGCGTGGCTGCACACTACGAGCTGATAAAGGATATTTATGAGCAGATCAAACCCTTCAGTGATCGCAGGGCCGGGAAACTCTCGGGTGGCATGAAGCAAAAGCTGGCGCTGTGCTGCGCGCTGATCCATAAGCCGGAGGTATTGTTCCTGGATGAACCCACCACCGGTGTAGATGTGGTTTCGCGAAGAGAATTTTGGGAGATGCTGCAACAACTGAAGCAGCAGGGCATCACCATCCTCGTATCTACCCCTTATATGGAAGAGGCCGTACGTTGCGACCGGATTGCCCTTATCCAAAACGGCCGCATCCTCCAGGTAGATACGCCCGCCCGGATCGCGGGGGCATTTCCTGTAAAACTATATGCCGCCAAAGCCGCATCAATCTACGGGCTGTTGAAAGACCTGAGAGCCTGGAACCAGGTAGAAAGCTGCTATGCTTTTGGAGAATGGCTGCATGTAACACTCCGGCAGGATACCGGCAATGGTACGGCACTGATCCGGGAATATGCCGAAACAAGGGCGCATAAGCAGGTCATCATCCAATGCATTGCCCCCACCATTGAAGATCGTTTTATACAACTCGCCACCTCAAATGCATTGCCCAATGGATCCGGTCATTAACCATCAACCCCCATCACCGGCCACCGCTGAAACAGCTATTGAATGCCGGGAACTCACCAAAAAGTTTGGTGATTTTATCGCGGTGGACCGGATCAGCTTCCGTGTGCAGCGGTGCGAAATTTTCGGGTTCCTGGGCGCAAATGGTGCAGGAAAGACCACCGCCATGCGGATGTTATGCGGACTCTCCTATCCAAGCTCCGGTCATGCTACCGTAGCAGGATTTGATGTATACCGGCAACAAGAAAAGATCAAACAGCATATCGGGTATATGAGCCAGAAATTCTCCCTGTATGATGATCTTACGCCCCTGGAAAATATAAAATTCTTTGGCGGTGTTTATGGCGTTGCCGAAAAGGAGATCAGGGAGCGGAGCCACGACCTGGTCCGGTCGCTGGGCCTGGACAGGGAGGCCAATAAGCTGGTAGGCGGGCTTCCCCTGGGCTGGAAACAAAAACTGGCCTTTGCGGTAGCGCTGTTCCACCGGCCCCGGATCGTTTTCCTGGACGAGCCTACAGGAGGAGTAGACCCGGTAACCCGCCGGCAGTTCTGGGACATGATCTATGAAGCGGCCGAAAAAGGTGTTACCATTTTTGTAACCACGCATTATATGGACGAATCTGAATATTGTAACCGGGTAACGATTATGGTTGATGGAAAGATAGAGGCATTGGATACGCCGGCCAATCTGAAACACCGGTTTGCCTGCGACAATATGGACGAAGTGTTTTACCGGCTCGCCCGTACAGCCCGGCGTAGTGATTCCTGAGGCATTCAGATTATTAAAGATTGGTTTGTATGAATGATCAACAATCCGCAAAAAGATGAAACAGTTATTCGTTTTTATCCGCAAAGAGTTCTATCATGTTTTCCGGGACCGGCGAACGCTGCTCATCCTGTTCGGGCTTCCCCTGGTACAGATCCTCCTGTTTGGCTATGCCCTTACCAGCGAGGTAAAAAATATAGCGCTTGTTGTTACCAATGCCTCCAACGACGTTCTCGGGCAGCAGCTTACGAACCAGCTGCAGGCCTCTGCATTTTTTAAGGTGCAGGAACAACAGCTATCCCCTACCGAAATAGAACGCGCATTTAAAAAAGGACATATCAAAGCGGCGCTGATCATTCCTTCCGGGTTCGGCAGCGATTTCATCAAAGCGCGGCATGCAACACTCCAGGTGCTTACAGACGGCAGCGAACCCAATATTTCAAAAACCGTCCTGCAATATGTTACTGCCATTGTACAGGATTTTCAGCGTGCACAGCAACCCGCTACATCCGTTGCCTTTACGATTACACCGGAGTTACGTATGTTATACAATGAGGAAGGAAATGGTTCTATTAACTATGTGCCGGGGGTATTAGCGCTTATACTGATGATCGTTTGCACGGCGCTTACTTCCGTAGCGGTAGTCCGGGAAAAAGAAACCGGCACCATGGAAATTTTGCTGGTATCTCCATTCAAACCGGTGATGGTACTGGTGGCCAAGGCCATTCCTTTCCTCATACTCTCCCTCGTTAACTTTGCGTTCATCCTGCTGCTGGCCGTTTATATTTTAAATGTTCCCATAGCCGGAAGTCTTTTCCTGTTGTTTATGATCACCCTGCTGTTTATTGCCACCAGCCTTTCCTTCGGGTTGCTGATCTCCAATGCCACCAATTCCCAGCAGGTAGCCCTGCTCATTTCCATGATGGGCCTGATGCTGCCTACCATCATTTTCACCGGGTTTATTTTTCCCCTGGAGAATATGCCCTTACCGTTTCAATGGATCTCCAACCTGGTTCCTGCCAAATGGTATTACGCCGCTGTAAAATCGGTCATGCTGAAAGGGTTGGGCTTTGCCTATGTATGGAAAGAAATGGGGATCCTTTGTGTGATGACCATTCTTTTATTAACCATCACTGTAAACCGGTTTAAAATCAGATTTACATGAAAAGGCTGCGCTTCATATTACAGAAAGAGTTTCGCCAGATGTTCCGGGACCGTACCATCCTGGCAATGATGTTCATGCTGCCGCTTATTCAACTGGGCATCCTGCCGCTTGCGATGAACCTGGATGTAAAAAACATCAACCTTGCGATCGTTGATAAAGACCACAGTACCTACACGCAAAAACTGATCTCGAAAATAGGCGCATCCGGTTACTTTAAGATCGTAGCAACGGCCCCCGCCTATAAGAAGGCCCTGGTTACGCTGGAGAACGGCACTGCGGACATTATCCTGGAAATACCGGCCTCTTTTGAGCGCAATCTTGTAAGAGAAGGCAGCCAGCCCCTGAATGTTACCGCTGATGCCATTAACGGTATCAAATCCGGCATCGGCTCCGCTTACCTGCTCACCGTTATCCGCGACTTTAACCAGGAGATCCGGCTCACGGGCAATGGCCAGTCCATAGCCGCGCCGGCAATGATCGATATGGCCAGCGCTGCCTGGTTCAACCCTTATGAAAAATTCACCTGGTATATCGTTCCCGGTGTGCTGGTTTTGCTGCTCACCCTGGTTGGCGGGTTTCTTTCTGCGTTGAACATTGTACGGGAAAAAGAGATCGGCACTATCGAGCAGATCAATGTAACGCCCATAAAAAAATGGCAATTTATCGTGGGAAAACTGGTACCCTTCTGGGTGGTGGGCATGATCGTACTAACCGTTGGCCTGCTGGTTGCACGGCTTTTTTACGGCATCATTCCGGTGGGCAGCCTGTTGCTTCTGTACCTGCTGGCAGCGGTGTACCTGGTGGCCCTCCTGGGATTCGGGCTACTGGTATCCACCATCAGTAATAACCAACTGCAGGCCATGTTCATTGCCTTCTTTTTCATTATGATCTTTGTTTTAATGAGCGGCCTTTTTACATCGGTAGACAGTATGCCCACCTGGGCAAGATCCATCGCAGCCGGGTTGCCCATCACGCATTTTATGAAAGCGGTCCGCATGATCATCCTGAAAGGAAGCAGCTTTAAAGATGTATCATCCGTTTTTATCATTGAGGGATTGTTTGCCATTGGGCTCAATGCCCTGGCCATCTGGAATTACCGGAAAACACAATAAAGTCTAACCTTATTGTGCGGGCATACCGATCCAGATCCTGTTAAAATACAACGCTCCTTCCGCTCCCGGCGCTGCCTTAAAAGATACCTGGTAAAACCCGGCTTTTGGAAAATGCAATTGTCCCAGGGAGGCATCCGCAAACTCATCTGTATAGCTGGAATGGGGCTCCGCCACAATCGTACCGGATGGCTTTAATTGCCGATCCAGGTGTTCATCCGTTACCCGTACCGTTACCTCCGCGGCAGTTTTTGAATGATTATGATATGAAAGACTGACCGGGTAGTTTCCTCCTTCCGGTATATATACTTCCCAGCTTAATGTACCTTCTTTATCCAATACCAGGTGCGTGGGACGGAGGCCGTCGTAACGCGCCAGCTGAAAGTTTGCAGAACGTTCCCATACATTGGCAGCTGTAAGCGCAAAGCCTCCGAAGGTAGATTCCGGCACCATTTCCCCGTCCAGGGTTACAGGCGCCGGGTATTGCAATACCACCACCGAAACAAAGGGGTCGGCGGCCACTTCCGGCAATTGGATATGGGTCAACGGACCATTCTGTGTAAACCGTAGCGGCTTTTTACCTGTAGCTGTAATGAGTTCGGCCTTTTCCGGTTTGGATAAAATGCCTGAAAGCCGCAGTACCTTATCCAGCGGCCAGTTGTATACATGCAGGTACACAAGCTGTTTGTTGCCTGCCTTTTTTGTAGTGATCCGCCCCCAGTCGTGCTGGCCGGCACGTAACTCAAGGCCTGTACATCCATAAACAGCTTCACCATTTTTTGCCAGCCATTTGCCCATATCTTCCAGCCGGCGCACCCCCTCGTAGGGGATCGACCCGTCTGCCCGCGGCCCTACATTCAATGTAAAATCGCCGTTAAGACTTACATTACCGATCAGTGACTGCAATAACTGGCTGGTTGATTTCCATTCATTTTCCTGGCCATAATATCCCCAGGAATGGGCAATGGTACCGGAGGTTTCCCAGGGATGCGCCGTATAGGCCGATCCGAATTCATTATCACCCTTTGACTCAAAATCCACACCGGGATCATCTGCCGGCAGCCCGATACGGGAATTGATCAAACAGTTCGGCTGTAATTCACGTATCAGGCGTACCACCTGGTCCAGTTGTTCTTTCTTTACCACGGTTTTTTTATAGTTCAGCCACATATCAAACCAGAACATGGAAATGTCGCCATAATTGGTCAATAATTCCCGCAACTGTGGAATTACTTTCTCCTGCCAGTATTTATCATAGTCTTCATCCTTTATACCGGTCAGTTCCTTATTATGATCCCACCCGTAAGGGTGATCCCAATCGACCCAATGCGAATAATAAAAACCCAGTTTAATGCCGTGTTTTTTACAGGCAGCCGCCAGCTCCTTGATCACATCACGGTTGGACCCGCTTAGCCTGGTAAGATTATAATCGCTTACCTTGCTATTCCAAAGGGCCACTCCATCATGGTGTTTGGAGGTGATCGTAATGTATTTCATACCGGCCTTTTTTGCCAGCAATACCCATTCCTCCGGGTTGATCCGTTTCCAGTTGAACCGTTTTGCCAGCGTACCATACTCCTCTTTTGAAATGCGGTTCCGGTAACGGATCCATTCCGCATAATTATTTCCATACCGCAGGCGTTCGCCCTTCCACATGCCTTCGGCAGCACTATACAATCCCCAGTGAATAAACATTCCGAAACGGGCGTCGGTAAACCACTTTGTTTTTGCAGCAGGTTCCGGTTGAGCATGTAAAGTAACGGCAGCAGCCATCATACCTAAAAGAAATACGATCTTTAATTTCATACGTAAACTGATTACGGCTAAGATACGTAACTTTTACAGTGGCGCAGCTTTTACGTTCATCGTAAACGCATCCGGATGAATCTGCCAACCCATTCCGGCAGCGGATCTTCTGCTCCTAACGCTGGTTTCAATAGGGATGACCGCAGTTCCTGTTGTCTTTTTCAAAACAGGCCCCTACTTCCGCCGTAACAGCAGGAATACACCCAGCAGCGCAATTCCAACCAGGAAAAAAGCCCACCACATACCCGCCTTAAAAACGGCTTCTACCGCACTGCAGCTTTGAAGTAGCAACATACCCGCCAATACATAAAACAGAAAATTTTTCATACTTGTTATTTTTAGAGGTTTCGTACAGCACCTAAAGAACCGCAGTGGATACAGGCAACCCGTTATACCGGCCCTTATTCGTTATGCTAACACTACGAATTTCAGGCCAAATCATTGACATTGGTGCACTTTTTCACTGCAAACCGCCAAATTGCAGCATTGCGCAATTTTGGTTTAATATTTGGGAGATTTCACTATAAAAAGCAGGCAAAAACTAAGAAATCTGTTAGGTTTGCAGAAACAGGACAGAAATCTTTTCGTTCATTTATTAACCCATTGCACACTTGAACAAAGCAGTTAAAAAAGGTATAAGAATCGTTATAAAAATACTTGCAAGCATTCTTGTGCTTATTATCCTGCTGATCCTTTCGCTGAACCTGCCCTTTGTACAAAACCTTATCAAGAATAAAGTAGTCGCTTACCTGAAAAAGAAGACAGATACGGAGATCAGTCTTGAGCGCATCCGCATCGGGTTTCCAAAAGATCTTGAGCTGAACAAACTGTATGTGGCCGATAAAAAGAAGGACACCCTCCTTTATGCAGAAAAGTTGGGTGTGGATCTGGACATGCTGGCCCTGCTCTCCAACCGGGTGGAGATAAACAATATTGAGCTCAATACGGTGCGGGCAAACATCTACCGGCTGCATCCGGATACCGTGTTCAACTACCAGTTCCTCGTAGATTCACTGGTATCCGATGAAAAAAAGCCAAAGGAAGAAGAAAAAAAAGATTCCACAGCAGCCCTCAAGTTCCGGCTGAATAAAATAACCTTCAATGATATCCGCATCCGGTTCAAAGATGATGTGGTGGGCAACGATGCCGGTATTGTGCTGGGGAACCTTGATGCCCGGGTAAAAACATTCGACCTGGAGCAAATGCATTATGGGCTTAGCACCTTAGCCCTTAAAAATACCCGCCTGCATTATTTCCAGAATAAGCCCCTTACCGTATTACAGCAGAAGGCCGACTCCAGCATTGATAAAACAGCGGCTGAAAAAGGCCGGCTGCCGCTTATCGAATTTGGAAAACTGGCGCTGGACAATGTACTCCTTAATTATAACGACGGTTTATCCGACACCCGTGCACTGGCTAACCTGCAAACATTTCACCTGGAAGACCTGGCGCTCGATCTTACCAACGGCGGCTATCGCTCTTCTGATGTATTACTGCAAAACTCGGTAATCGATTTCGCCTACCGGCCAACCCCATCCAATGAAAAGGCCATTAAAACAGCCGCCGACAGCACATCCGATTCGCCCTTCAGTTTACTGCTGAACAAAGTAATTCTCGCAAACAACCAGGTTAAATATAATAACCTGTCGGAAAAGCCTGTACCGGGTCACCTGGATTTCAATCACCTGAATATAAAAGAGCTGGGGCTTACCGGCAACGGAGTCTCTATCGACAGTAGCGGCATCAAAGCCGCAATACTGGGGGGAAAACTGAAAGATACCAGTGGTTTTATACTCAATGATCTGAAAGGAAACATTGTATACGATGATCAACAGCTAAAGGTAGATGGGTTTATTTTAAAAACGCCTTATACGCAGATCGATAATAACAGCTTACTGACCTACACTTCACAGGACGACCTGAGTAAACATCCGGAGAAGGTAAAAATGGATGTACAGTTGCGCAATACCATTATCGGGATGCAGGATCTTTATTACCTGATGCCATCGGTGCCTGCCAGTTATCGCGGCCGGCAGATCCGTCTTGCAGCAGCCTTCACCGGCTATCTGAACGATCTTGACATCGAAAAGTTGCAGATACAGGGATTGACCAGCACCCGTATTGATATTGCCGGCGGGATCCGGGGATTGCCCAATATGGACAAAACCATCTTCAACCTCAACCTCCGTAAACTGCAAACTTCTAAAAGCGATCTGTTTGCGTTACTGCCCCCCGCCTCTATGCCCCAGAGCATCGAACTGCCCGGGTATCTTACAGCAAGCGGAACATTCAACGGGGGTCTCACCCGTTTTACCACGGCACTGCAATTAAAAACCGATATGGGCGGTGCGAACCTGCAGGCGGCCATGGGCGGCCCCAGGAACAGGGAAACCTATCGGGCCAAGGTTCAGCTCAACAATTTCAACCTCGGACGCCTGCTCAAACAACAGGATCAACTGGGAACCGTATCCCTGCTGGCCAATGTAAGCGGTCAGAGCCTCGATCCTAAAAAAATGCGTGCAAAACTGAACGGCACCATCTATCATGCCCGCTACAATAAGTATGACTATAAGGACATCAAACTGAACGGCAGCTATGCCGGCAATATTGCAACCCTCAATGCCATCAGCAACGACAGCAATGCGCACTTTACCCTGGATACGAGAGTAGATCTTAACAAAAAAACACCGGCGATCAAAGGAACGGCCGACCTGAAACATATCGATCTTCAAAAACTGCATTTCTATGCCGACCCGCTGAAGCTGGCCGGTTTGGTAGACCTGGACTTCAGTTCCATAGATCCGGATTACCTGAATGGCAATGCCACACTCCGAAGCGTTCAGATCGGTTTTAATGAATCCGTTTATAATATCGATACATTAACGCTCAGCGCAGCGTCTACCAGGGAACACAATGCCCTAACCCTGCAATCGGACTTTATTACAGCGCATTTCGACGGCAAATACCAGCTCACCCAGATCGGCCAGGCCTTTATTAACCAGATCAATAAATATTATGCATTTGCACCCAGCAAAAAAACAGCACCGCAGCAAATGCAGTTCCAGATCGCCATTATTGATCCAAAGCTGATCCAACAGTTTGTACCGGCATTAACCACGCTGGCCCCGGCCACAATTAATGGTGCCATTAATACGCAAAGCGACAGCCTCCGTTTGAATGCCTCTTTTCCACATATTGTATACGATAGTTTTGACGTAAAGGATGTGGTACTGAAAGCCGGCAACACCGACTCGGCCAGGCTGAACTACGCACTGAACATAAAAGAGATCCAAAGTCCCTCTGTTAATTTATACAATGCAGAAGTAAGTGGGGCCGCACTCAACAACCTGCTGGATCTGAACATCTATTTACGGGATCGCAGCAATAAGGATAAATACCGCATTGGCGGCCATTTTAAATCGATGGATCAAACCTACCAATTTACACTGGATCCGCAAAAGCTGCTGCTGAACTACGATCCCTGGAAGGTAGCGCCCGACAACCTGATCCAGTATGGCAAGGCCGGCGTTTATGTGCGCAACTTTGAAATCAGTAATAACGGGCAATCGCTGGCCATCAACAGCCGGTCGGCCCAGCCCAATGCACCCGTAAATGTAAAGTTCACCAACTTTATGCTGGAAACCCTCACCCGGTATGCAGACCAGGATACCGCAATGGTGGGCGGAAAACTCAATGGTGTGGTGGATGTTACCGATATCGCTACCAGTCCGAAGTTTGAGGCCGACCTTACCATTCACCAGCTTCGGTATCAGAAAGATGCCCTGGGTGACGCCACCATAAAAGTAAACAACAATACGGCGAACGCCTACCAGGCCGATATCCGTTTATCGGGTTTGCACGACCTGGCCGTAACCGGTTTCTACTACACGGAGCCCACGGGTTCGCTAGACCTGGATATTGCCGTTAATAAGATCGATCTGAAGCACATCGAAAGCATCAGTGGCGGCCAGATACGGAACGGTAAAGGCATCCTTACCGGCAAGCTTACGGCAAAGGGACCGGTAAGCAAACCGGCCATCCTGGGTGCCCTCACCTTTAAAGATGCGGGGTTCAATATTGCACAGCTCAACGGGTATTACCAGCTTAAAAATGAAACCGTACGTTTTGTAGAATCCGGCGTTTCCTTTAACAACTTCAACATCCGGGATTCTGCCAACCAGCCGTTAACGCTGGATGGCATGATTACGTTGCCCAACTTTTCCAATCCCGGTTTTAACCTTACGCTTCGTGCCAATAACTTTAAAGTAATGAACTCTACCGCGGCAGACAACGAGCTGTTCTACGGTACAGTACTGGTTACCTTAAACGCACGCATCACCGGCGACCTGAACAAACCCAAGGTAAACATGCAGGCACGCATTAATAAAGGAACCAAGTTCAATTTTGTAGTACCGGATGATGATCCGCTGGTGGCCAGCCAGGAAGGCATTGTAGTGTTTGTTGATAAGGATGCACCGCCCTACAACGGCCGGCAGCCGATCAATGTAGATAGCCTGACCCGCTCGCCGATTACCGGTTTGGATATTTCGGGTGATGTTACCATCGATAAAGAAGCGGAGATCACCATTGTGGTAGACCCGCAAAACGGGGATGCGCTGCGGGTGAAAGGAGAAGCCGACCTTAGTTTGCAAATGGATCCCAGCGGCCGTACCACCTTAACCGGGCGGTACGAGATCACCGAGGGAGGATACAACCTTACCATCGGCGGACTGGCCAAAAGAGAATTTAAGATCCAGCAGGGAAGTTCCATACAATGGACCGGTGCACCTACGGAGGCCAATGCGGATATCACGGCCATTTATGAAGTCAATACCTCCCCCATAGATCTTGTTGCAGCACAGATTGAATCGGAGAGCAGCACCAACCGCACCATGTACCGGCAAAAGCTTCCCTTTTATGTATACCTTAAAATGAGCGGTGAACTGTTGAAACCCAAGATCAGCTTCCAGATCGATATGCGGGAAAGCGAACGCAACGCCTTTAACGGCATTGTGTATACCCGCCTGCAACAGATCAACGCCAACGAAAGTGAATTGAACAAACAGGTATTTGCCCTGCTGGCACTCAACCGTTTTATCTCCGACAATCCGTTTGAAAGTCTTGCCGGTGGTACCTCCGCCGGTGCACTGGCACGGCAGAGTGTGAGCAAGCTGCTGACCGAGCAGCTCAATAACCTGGCTTCTGATCTCATCAAAGGTGTAGATATTAATTTTGACCTTACCTCCCAGGAAGACTATTCAACCGGTCAGGAAAAAACCAAGACCGATCTGAATGTAGCGTTCACCAAGCGGTTGTTGAACGACCGCCTCAGCGTTACGGTAGGAAACAATTTTGCGTTGGAAGGGGCCAACACCAACCAGAGTGCGGCACAGCTGGCCAGTAACGTAAACATCGAATATATGCTTTCCCGGGACGGGCGTTACCGCCTCAGGGCCTACCGCCGCAACCAGACGGAAGGGATCATTGAAGGACAGATCATTGAAACCGGCGTAGGTTTTATCATTGTTGTAGACTACAATAAGTTCAGAGAAGTGTTCCGCAGTTTCAGGAAACGGGATCAGCGCCGCGGAACCGGCAATTTCAGCAATAACCGACAAAACAAGGGAAATGAGTAAACGGAATGTTACATATTCAATGCTTACGCAGCCTTTGGCGATCAGTTATCAGTCATCAGCTGTCAGTTGTGAGCAGCCAGCTGTTAGCCGTCAGACCTCGGCCATCGGTTGTCAGCCATCAGATCACAGACATCGGCCATCGGAAATAAACAATAAAAAATTTTCCTCCATTTATGTCCTGTACATCCTGCTGCTTACACTGCTAGCCGTTTCCTGCTCCACCACAAAGAAATTAAAACCCGGTGAGGTGCTTTATACCGGAGCTACCGTAAAGCTAAACCCGGATACCCCTGCCGTTAAAGATCAGAAACAGTTTCAAAAAGAGCTGGAAGATAAAGTACGCCCTGCACCCAATAAAAAGATACTCGGCTGGCGTTACAAATTATTTTTTTACAATCTTGTCAGCGAGCCCAAAAAACAAAAGGGATTTAAATACTGGATCAAATACAAACTGGGCGAACCACCCGTGTTAATGAACCAGGTGCGGTTACAGAATAATGTAAACGTACTAACCAGCTATCTGGCCAGCAAGGGCTTTTTACAATCCTCCGGAACCGGCGACACCACCATCAAGGGAAAAACGGGTAAGGCTTTTTACCAGATCTATTCCGGTCCCCGTTATACCATGCATAACATCAGCTTTCCGGGCGACAGCAGCAGCGAGATCACAGCGCTGATCCGCGCTTCCCAGAATAAAACGCTGCTGAAAGAGGGGCACTATTACGACCTGGATGTTTTTAAAGCGGAACGCGAGCGCATCGACGTGCAACTCAAAGAAAAGGGGTATTACTATTTCAGTCCGAATTTCCTGCTGATAGAGGCCGACAGCACCATCGGCGGCAACCAGGTAGACATCGATCTTAAACTTAAAAACGACGCACCCCGGGCGGCCCTTCAGCCTTATTTCATCCGTAATATTCATATCTATCCGGACTACAGTTTACGGCGCGATTCCTTAACCCGGGCCTCGGAACCGGTGCAATTCAAAGATTTTACCATCTATGATCCCAACCATAAGTATAAACCCCGGCTGTTCGAGCACCTGATCTTTTTCCAGAAAGGCGAGCGGTACAACCGTACGGATCATTCACTAAGCCTGAACCGCCTGGTGAACATCGGTACCTTCCGGTTTGTAAAAGCCGAGTTCAACCCCATTGATACCGCCTCCAGCAACAATATGGATGTAGACTTCCTGCTCACCTCCTCCAAGAAGAACGCATTGTCGCTTTCGGTAACCGGAACCAGCAAGTCCAATAACTTTATCGGGTCAGAAATAAAAGTTACCCATACCAACAAGAATACATTCAGGGGAGCCGAGCAGCTCAATCTCAGTCTTTCCGGCGGCTTCGAAAAACAGTTCAGCGGGCAGCAAAAAAACCTTACCTCCTACTCGCTGGGAGCCGAGGCCCGGTTATTGTTCCCGCGCTTTCTGATCCCCGTTAAGGGCTTTACCACCCATAACGCCTATGTGCCCAAATCCCATATCACCGTCGGATCGCAGTTACTGAACCGCGCCAATTATTACACGCTGGTTTCGGGAAAAGGTGAATTCGGTTATTTGTGGAAAGGCAACGAGTTCAACGAACACCAGTTCAACCCGCTTTCCGTAAGCTATATCCGCACAGCCAATACCACCGACAGTTTCAACAGGATGCTCGAAAAAGTACCCACCTTAAAAAATAATTTCGAGAACCAGTTCATCATCGGAACCAATTATACCTATACCTACAGCAACCAGGTTAAAAATGAGCTGCGCAACAATTTTCTCTTTATGGGATCGGTAGAATCTGCAGGCAACCTGATCAATGCCTTTCTCCGCAAAGATGAGGACGGTAAGAAACGGCTGTTTCAAACGATCACCAACCAGTTTGTACGCCTCGAAGCAGATTTCAGAGATTACTATAAGATCAGTCCCGGCCTTATCTGGGCCAACCGGCTGAACCTGGGATATGGTATTCCTTATGGCAACAGTTCTGTATTGCCTTATGTACGCCAGTTTTTTGCAGGCGGAAGCAATGATATCCGTGCCTTCCGTTCCCGTTCACTCGGCCCGGGAGCCTTCTATATCAACACAGACAGCCTCGATCTCTTTGCAGACCAGGGAGGGGATGTAAAACTGATGTTGAATACCGAATTAAGAGCCAAGCTCTTCAGCGTTATCCAGGGCGCCGTATTTATTGATGCGGGTAATATCTGGCTGGCAAAAAAGGATACCAGCCGTCCGGGCGGGCAATTCCGGCTTGGAAATGTACTCAGTGAAACAGCCATTGGCGGCGGCGTTGGCCTCCGGGTAGATGCATCGATTTTTGTTGTACGCTTTGACCTGGCTATGCCGTTCCGCAAGCCCTGGCTGCCACCGGGAGAGCGATGGGTATTTGACCAGGTTCGCTTTGGTGATCCCGAATGGCGCAAAAAAAATCTTATATTTAACATCGGTATCGGTTATCCGTTCTGATATGCGTTGCTGGTGATGACCCAAAGTACCATTATTTCGGGCATCGTTAGGCACTCCGCATTTGTTCAGCCCCTCGAAAGCATCATCGTTAAACGCGTTCTATATGAGTAAGCCGATTCCTACCATTTTAAAAGCAGGCCTGCTTGCAGGCACATTGGATATCCTTGCTGCATTGCTGCATTATTACCTGGCAACCGGCAAAAATCCGCTTTTTATATTCCGGTATATTGCCAGTGCCTTGCTGGGGCCGGCGGCATTTTCCGGAGGACCGGAAATGTATATTGCCGGGCTCCTGCTGCATTATTTTGTTGCATTTGCATTTACGCTGTTTTTCTTTTGGCTGTATCCCCATTTAAACATTTTGCAGCGAAACCCGGTGGCAACGGGTATCTTTTATGGTCTTTTTATCTGGGTGGTTATGAATTTAGTGGTTGTTCCCCTATCAAGGATCGGCACTTTCCCCGGCAGGGTTTCCGCCATGCTCATCAATGCGGCCATACTGATCCTGGCCATTGGAATTCCGCTCGCCTTTATAGCCCGGCGTTATTACCGGCAAAAAGCGATGCATGCCCTATAAAATAAAACCTTCATGCAGCCACTAAATGAACATTGTATCCTGCAATACCAATGGGTAACCGAATCCCGGAGCCGGCTGTTGCATTACCTGGAAACCCTGGCACCCGGAATGCTGCTCCGGGCAATACCTTCCTTCAGCAACGGTGGCAGCATCCGCAACCTGCTGGTGCACGTGGCCAATGTATACCAGCACTGGGCCGGTATCATTGCCCTGAACAAAACGATCACTTATGCGGTCTGTGAAGATTTCACAGATATTCCACAGATGCGTGCCCTTTATCATGCCATCGATCCATTGATAAACGAACTGCTGCAACAGGAAGCACTTACTACAACGCAGGTTTCGTTTTCACTCAACAAGGAGCAGCGCACCACTTCTTTGTTCCGGATTTTTACTCATGTCATCACACATGAATGCCATCATAAAGGACAGATCCTTACCATTAGCCGGCTATTGGGATATACACCGGTGGATACGGATATCATTCACTAACAGGAAAAGCAAACATTGCAACCGTACATTTCAATTGCATGAAAATAAACGCAGGCAGCGCCATTTCCGAACGGGCCGCCATGCCTGAACGCGGCATCATTATTCCGCCACCGGTGTTACCTTATAGGCACACCGCCGCGCGCCTTTTAAAATATGATCCACACGCTCCACTTCGGCAGCCTTGCCCAATACCGTTTTAAATGTTTTCAGTTCAGCTGCGCAAAAGCCCTGGCAACTGGCTGCGGCCGCACAGATCGGGCAATGATTTTCCACCAGCAGAAAGCCCGCTCCCTCTTTTTTAACATCTGCCATATAGCCTTCCCGGGTGCGGATTACCGCCAGCCCTTTCAGCCGTTCCTTCAGCGTTGTTTTGCCTTCCAGCTCATGCAGATAGCGTTCCAGGCCGGCTTTGCCATTCGCTGCAATAATCTTATCCAGCGCCGGCTGGCCCAAGGTTCCGCGGATCGATTCGATCAGGTTTACGGTTAAAGCCGCATGCATATCCGGAAACCGGGCATGCCCCAGATCGGTCAACGCCCAGATCTGCTGTGGCCTTCCCCGGCCCCTGGACTCGGTGGTAGCTGCCACCAGCCCTTCTTTTGCAAGCTTCAGCAAATGAAACCGGGCGCCCTCTACCGTAATCTCCATTGCCGCAGCAAGATCCAGCAATGTTTGCGGCCCCTGGGTTTTGATAATGCCCAGCGCTTTTTCATTTTCAGGAAGTTGATTATGCATAATAAACAAAGTAATTATTTATTTTAAACACAAATTTAGTACTTTTGCTCCACTTAACATACACAGATACCATAATGCAAACCGCTCCGGATAGCATCCCAAACAAAGTAACCCAATCGGGTATCATAGGAATAAACCTGGTGGATTATGCTCCGGATGCTTCTTTTGTGAACTTCGATATCACGCCTTATTGTTACAAAGGTCTGATGCTGAAAGAAAAGGAGTTTAAAACCGCAATGGACGCGGTTAACTGGGCCCGGTACACAGGAAGCTGTGTAGCCCTTTATTGCTCTTCAGGCGCCATTCTTCCGCAATGGGTGTGGATGCTGCTGTCTGTAAAATTACGGCCATTCGCAAAAAGCATTATATTTGGCAGCACGGAAGCGCATAGAACGGAACGCTGGGTTGCAAACATTGAAACCGCAGATTTTAGCAGCCTGGCGGGGAAGAAAGTAACCCTGCGCGCAAACGCAGATGTACCGGAGGCCGTGTATATGAAAGCTACAGAAAAATTAATGCCGCTGGTACATACGCTGATGTATGGCGAACCCGGGCTGCCAAAAGTTATTTATAAGTTACAGAAACCAACAACAGAAACCACATCATGAATATATTAGTATTGAACGGATCATTGGATCAACGGGAAGGCTCTACTCCCACAAAGCTTTCTGCATACCTGAAACAACATCTCGAAGCCCAGGGCGCAACCGTTTCCGCTTTCAATCTTGTGGAGTCTGGTATTCCTTTATTTGACTATACCTTGCAAAAGATCCCCAACGGTGTTCAGGTAATGCTTAACCTGTTCCGTAATGCCGACGCCCATATCTGGCTTACACCGCTTTATCATGGCAGCATGACCGGTGTTATGAAGAACTGCCTCGACTGGCTGGAACTGAGCTCCAAAGAAGAACGGCCCTACCTGATCGACAAACTTATCGGGCTGATTTGCTGGGCAGACGGTGGTCAGGCAATGCAGGGCATCAACGCCATGGATGCCGTGGCCAAATCATTAAGAGCCTGGCCGGTTCCATTCAGTGTACCCATTGTACGCAATGCGTTATTTATGGCACCCGATTACCAGGAAATTACCCAGGAATATAAGAACAAGATCAACCTGCTGACCAGTATCATTACTTCAAAGCGGGTGGTAACCATTTAATGGCAGGGAGCTTTCTATCGGGATGACCTGGGAATGTGAAAATGGAATGAAGTATAACAACGGAACTGACCGGCTATATTGTAAAAATGTGGAGATTTGAAAATTTGGGAATGTGAAAATGACGTTTCTGCTTCGTAAACTTTCCCCCGGTCGGCATTTGAGGATAACAGGGAATAGCGAGTGGTGAACAGGAAAAAGCCAAGTAGAAACGAAGATCCAACCTCAAAACGACAACTCTAACCTGAAACTTTAAACCTGGAACCTGGAACTCGAAACAGTTTTCTCCGATAAATAATGATGCCACAGGATCATGGTAGCAACCGTACGGTGCGGCGCCCAGCCTGCCGCAACCGCCAGCAGTGTTTCTTTGGATGTATCCCTGTCCAGGGCTTTTAACCGTTTTAATGCATTCACCGCCGCCAGGTCTCCTACCGGAAAAATATCGGCACGTTGCAAGACAAACATCAGGTATACATCAACCGTCCAGTTACCGATCCCCTTTAAAGCCGTCAGTTTTTCGCGCACCACCGCATCCGGCAACCGGTGCATGGCGGCAAGATCGATGGCCCCGCTCACAATGGCCGCTGCCAGTCCCCGGATATACCCGGCCTTTTGCCGGCTGACATAGCAGGCACGCAGCGCTTCATCGCTCAGTTTTAAAATAGCCCCGGGATGAATGCCCCCGGTATATTCCCGCAATTTATTTAGCGCCGCCAATGCCGAAGCCAGCGAAACCTGTTGTTCCAGGATGATATGCACCAGCGATTCAAAACTATTGGAACGCGTCCACATCGGCGGATGCCCGTATGTTTCCAGAACACCCGCCAGGTGTGCATCCTTTTTAGCAAGCTGGTTGCAGATACGTTTAAATGTTTTTTCGGAAAAAGAACGGATCATCGATTCGGAAGATTACCACAGATCCAGCTGTGGCTTTGGATTTTCAAGATTCAACAAATAAATTTTACGCTGCAGACCTCCGCCAAACCCAACCATCTTCCCATCTGCACCAATTACGCGGTGGCAGGGAACAATGATCGGTACAGGGTTTTTATTCAATGCGCCACCCACCGCCCGTACGGTTTTGATATCTCCAACCCGTTTAGCCATTTCGCCATAGCTGATCGTTTTCCCAAAGGGAATATCCGCCAGCAGTTCCCAAACTTTTTTCTGGAAATCACTGCCCGTCAGCATCACCGGCAACGCAAACACCTTCAGCTTTCCCTCAAAGTAATCCTTAAGCTGACGCTCGGCCTCCAGCAGCAACGGGTGTGCGGTGTCCTTAAAAAAATGTTCATCCGGCACATATTTTTTATCAATCCGCCATTGTACGCCAACCAGGTGTATGGCGGTGCATACCAGGCGCAACGGCCCTGTGGGCGATACGATCTCTTTATAAAAATAAGCTTCCATCTGCCGCTCTAAAATACATCATTCCGGAGGATTGTGCACGATTACTTAAATTTACGGCAAACAAAACACAACCCTGAACTGCATGCAATACATTCCGGGCTGTTATGCAAACCTAAAAAACCGGAACCTACTGACATAGCGTTGTCATCACGGGTTTTTAGCTTCGCAGTATTAAAACAATACGTTATGACAAAGGAACACATCACATCGTTTAAAGTAATCGGGATCGGAGTACGCACCACCAATGAAAACAACCAGGCGGCAAAAGATATTGCTGCGCTTTGGAACCGTTTTTTAACAGCAGGCATCGCGCAGCAGATTCCCAATAAGACCGGAGATGAAATTTATTCCGTTTATACGGCTTATGAAAAGGATCATACGCAACCGTATACAACCATACTGGGATGCCGGGTAGCTTCTTTTGACCACATCCCCGAAGGAATGGAGGCCGTGGAAATTACAGCCGGAACGTACGCCTGCTTTACGGCAACCGGTAAATTGGGCGATGGTGCGGTGTTTAATGAGTGGCTAAAGATCTGGAACACGCAGCTGCCCCGGAAATACACCACCGATTTTGAAGTATACGGCGCAAAGGCCCAGGATCCAGAACATGCAGAAGTTCCTATTTTTATAGCATTGGAAAATGTATGAACGCATTAGATGATTTTTACGCAAAGCAGGAAGAGCCCGTAAAAAGCTGCCTGCTTGCTTTAAAAGCAATGATCCTTTCGCAGGATGCCCATGTTACCACATCCTGGAAGTATGGAATGCCTTTTTTTTGTTACAAAGGAAAAATGTGCTGTTACCTTTGGATCGATAAAAAACTGGGCCACCCCTACCTGGGCATTGTGGAAGGAACGCACCTGCATCACCCGTTGTTAAAACAGGAACAGCGGGCGCGGATGAAGACCATTACCTTCAACCCCAGCAAGGACCTTCCCGTGGCTACAATTACAAAGATCCTGCAGGACATGCTCCGGCTGTACCGTAAAGGGATCGTAAAACTAAAATAACCGGGCATGCCGTTAATATTGAGCAGGCGCTGTCTTTTCCGCATGCTCCCAACCAGGTAGAACAAACGGGTACAGGCTACAGAACCGGGTATTTTCCACCGGATTTTGTTACTTTGCCCTGCCTGCGCTACATACAGGCAATAGCATACCCCGGCAATGCAGCAGCTCCGGCTTATACAACTCCGGTCAACAGACGCACTCCCCTTCAGTTTATTATTACTGGCGGACGAAACGATAGCGGCCATAGAAAAATACATCTATAATTCAGCGGTATATGTGCTGATGGATGCACAGGAGATGATTGGCGTTGCCGCCTTATATCCATTATCGGCCGATGAGCTGGAAATAAAAAATATAGCGATAGCCGTATCCCATCAAAACAAGGGCATCGGCTCCTTTTTGATCCGGCAGCTCGTTGAGCTGGCGCGCAAACAACACTATAAAACACTCCTTGTTGGAACCGCGGATACGGGGTTGCAGCAGATCCGGTTTTATGAACGCAACGGTTTCCGGCAGTTCGCGATCCGGGAAAACTTTTTTACCGAGCACTATCCTCAACCCATTTTTGAAAACGGCATTCAGTTAAAAGACATGATCCTCCTCCGGCGGGCATTGTACCCTTTATAACATCACCATTCGAAGCATCCTCCACCGGCTATGTAAATCATTCCATAACGCTTTGTCATAAGGAAAGTACCGCAACCCGTTCTTACAACATTTCACGGTTTTCTTACATCATTTACAGAAATGCTAAGTAAATGAGGCTCAATTGTTATCAATCTGTTAGAATCTCAAATCAAGGCTATTTTTTTTGTCCGGAAAACAATAGGATGTAATTTTGTGTAGTGATACAAATGCGTTTTATAGTATTGATAGTATTTCTGGCCGCCTTTTTTATGGCGCCGGCGTTAACGGCCGGTGCCTGTGAAATGCATCAAAAAACGGTGCAACATATAACGCCAAATGCTTCCAAAAGCAAGAAAGAACATGCCGGCCACAAAGCTTCCTGTTGCGATCAGACAGCTGCTAAACACCAGCAGAAGGAACATTGTACACATGATAACTGTACCGACAACAGTTGTCACCCGGTTTCCATTTACAGTTTGCATACCGTCCATGCTCTTGGGATTAGTTCCCTTCCGGTAGCAGTAGCCGATCATCGCATCGGGCGAACCCCGCTACACCTTCCCGCTTACACCTATACCATCTGGCAACCACCCCGGCTGGGTTAATCAGTTTTACAGGGGCATTTTATGCCCGTTCCGAAACGCTCCGGCGTTCGCTCATACTGTATGCGATCCTTTCGCATGCAATTTATCACTGATTAATCATACAACCATGCAATCAATAAAAAATATATCATTGGGCCTTCTGATGGGGCTCGCTACCACTTTTTCTTATGCGCACGGACAAATAAAACATTCAAAAACCATCACCGTATCCATCCGGGGCAATGCGGCCGGCTGCAAAACGCTGATTGAAAAAGCAGGAACGCAGAAAAAATCATCCAGCTTAACATGGGATGCCGCCACTCAAAAAGCAACGCTGGTTTATAACCCCCATGTCACCACCAAAGATGCCGTGTTAAAACAGGTGGCCCTCGCCGGGTTTGATAATGAAAGTTACAATGCACCGGCTGAAACGTACCGGTTACTTCCGGTAGCCTGCCGGTACAAAGGCGATCAGGAAACCGTACCCCCGCAAGAACATACCGGTCATACCCCGGTGCAACAGGAGCATCTGTCCGTAACAACATCTGAAATAGCAGCAGTGTCAACGCTGGAACCATTGTATAAAGCCTATTTTGCTATCAATAACGCCCTGGTACAGTCGGATGAAAAAACCGCTGCTCAAAAGGCCGCTCAACTGAGCGCTGCCATTAAGGCCGTAAAAATGGACGCACTGGCCACCAACGAACACCAGGTTTGGATGGCGGTGATGGGCGATCTTCAAAAACAGGCTGCCGCATTGCAATCGGCCAGTGGAATCGAAAAACAACGGGCTGCATTTGCACCGCTTTCGGGCACTATTTACAAACTGATAAAGGCATCTTCCTTACCCTATAAAGTTTATTACAATCATTGCCCGATGTACAAGGGCGGCGCCAACTGGCTCAGCAACGAGCAAGGAATTAAAAACCCGTATTATGGCTCCAGGATGCTGACCTGCGGTTCTACAAAGGAAACGCTTCAATAACCACACGCCTCATTTAAAACAGCACTCATGAAACAGTTACTTTTATGGGGAGGAATGGCTATTGCTATAGCAGCCTGCAATACCCCCAACACCGGGAAGCAGCCAATAGCTGCTGATACGGTTAGGAAGCCAGGGATATCCACCCACGGAACAGATCCTACCAAACAGTCCTTTTCTTCAACAGAAATCCTGGATGCTTACGTTGTATTAGGAACAGCGCTTTTTGAAGAACAGGCTGCAAGCATTACGAACGCCGCCGGCACGCTTGGCAACAAGCTGAAAGCACAGCAGGTAACGGGGCTTCCGCCAGCACAGCAAAAAGAGGTGCAGGAAATCATCGAGGCTTCTGTTGAAAATGCGGCGCATATTGCCGCCAGCAAGGATAAACCGGATCACCAGCGGGAACATTTCCAGTTGCTGACGGACGACCTGTACGACCTGGTAAAAATAGCAGGTACTAAAGCCGTCATTTACAAATTTACCTGCCCATCGCTGAACAACGGACAGGGAGGATCCTGGCTCAGCGATCAGCAAGCCGTAAAAAATCCTTATACCGGAGCGGCCCGTAACAACTGTGGTGCCATCACCGAAACGTTGAATCCATGAAACCGCTTCGCACCGGAACCGGGATCGTATTGCTGCTCGTAACAGGGCTGCAATTCGTTCCCCGGGCACCCCGGAACAGGACCGCGGCTCCTGCCGGAAATTTTGCAGACCGCTTCGCCCCCCCGCAGGAAGTGCAACGGGTTTTAACAGCAGCCTGCTTGGATTGCCACAGCAACCATACCCGTTATCCCTGGTATACGGCATTGCAACCGATAAATGCATTTATGAACCGGCATATACAAAAAGGAAAGAAAAAACTGAACTTTGATGAAGTAGCCGGCTATGGAATGCGTAAACAACGTATGCAATTCAGTGGGATCATCAACGCGTTGAACGAAGGATCCATGCCATTGAGATCTTATACACTGGTACATGGTGAACTTACAGCGAACGAAAAGGAAGTACTGATCCGTTATTTCACGGATCTGAAAGACCGCTCCGGAAAACAGAACCGCCTTAACGGGCAATATACTACAGACACACAGGTAGCCCTACCTGATAAAGCAGAACAGTAATGAAACAACAAATAAGAACAGCAGGGATCTTTATATTTTTTATAATGGCGCTATTGCACACACAGGCCCAGCGTGTAAAACGGTACGACCTGTATGTAACAGACACCATGGTCAACTATTCCGGCAAACATAAAATGGCTATTGCCGTTAACGGGCAGATTCCCATGCCCACCCTGGAATTTACAGAAGGCGATACCGCGGAAATCGTAGTGCACAACCGGCTTAAGGAGCCAACGGCCCTGCATTGGCACGGTGTTTTCCTTCCCAATAAAGAAGATGGGGTGCCGTATTTAACACAAATGCCCATCGAGCCGGGAACAACGTATACCTATCGCTTCCCCATCATTCAGAACGGTACGCATTGGTATCACAGTCACTATGGCTTCCAGGAGCAAACCGGCATGTACGGATCGATGATCTTTCATAAAAAACCAGGAGACCCTACCTTTCGCAAAGGCATTGACGACCTGCCCTCCGTTCCCGTAATCTTAAGTGAATGGACGGACATTATGCCGCATAATATCCACCGGATGTTGCGCAATGCCAACGACTGGGCGGCCATAAAAAAGAACGCCGTGCAAAGCTATGCGGAGGCGATAAAAGCCGGTCATTTTAAAACAAAACTCGTAAACGAATGGAAGCGGATGCTGGCCATGGATGTAAGCGATGTTTATTACGACAAGATGCTGATCAATGGCCGGAACGAAAGCCAGCTTTCTCAATTCAAGGCGGGCGATAAAGTACGGTTACAGCTTTCCAACGGGGGCGCCTCCACGTATTTTTGGGTGCACTACGCCGGCGGAAAAATAACCGTAGTGGCCAATGACGGAAACGACGTGGTACCGGTGGAAGTCGATCGGTTTATTTTGCCGCCATCCGAAACCATCGACATCGTGGTAACCATCCCGGAACCCGGCATTTCCTATGAGCTGCTGGCCACATCGGAAGACCGCACCAATTCCACCGCGCTCTTCATTGGGGAGGGCAAAAAACAGCTGGCCAAACCGCTCGACCGGCTCAAGTATTTTGAGGGGATGAAAATGATGAACGGTATGATGCGCATGAACGGCACGATGAATGATATGGGGATGGCCATGAGTTTGCAGCAAATGGATATGAATACCGTTATGTATCCCGAGATTACCGGCCCGGCCACCTACCGGAAAGGGAAAAGAAAAGCAGAACCCGGCAAAGCAGATCAAATGCATATGCATGAGGCGCCTACCGGTAACACGGCACATCCGGCAGATCCGGCAGCAATGCAGCAGCAGGATGCTGTGAAGCCGGTCGATAGCAGCGGAGCCGCTCATGCAGCGCATTCCATGCCGCCAGACCCGGGCATGCCTCCGGCGATCGTTACGCTCAACTACAATATGCTGAAAGCCCCGAACAAAACCGTATTGCCCGAAAATGCACCGGTTAAAGAGCTTACGTTCAACCTCACCGGGAATATGAACCGTTATGTATGGAGCCTGGATAATAAAGTGGTTTCCGAAACGGATAAAATACTGATCAAAAAGGGAGAGATCGTTCGCATCAAATTATACAATGCCTCCATGATGCGCCATCCCATGCATTTGCACGGACATGATTTTCGTGTGCTCAATGATAAAGGGGAATATGCACCACTGAAAAACGTACTCGACATTATGCCGATGGAAACCGACGTGATCGAGTTTGAAGCCAACGTGGAAGGCGATTGGTTCTTTCATTGTCATATCCTGTATCACATGATGGCGGGCATGGGACGGATCTTCACCTATCAGAACCAGGCGCCCAACCCATATATTTCAAACCCGCAGAAGACCATTAAAAAATTATACCGGGACGACAGGATGTTCTTCCTGATGGCCGAGAACGAAGTAGCATCCAACGGTAATTTCGGGTCGGCGCTTTATCACAATACCCGGTGGGCCCTGAATGCCGAATGGAAACTGGGTTATACCGCCGGAAGAGGACATGAGATCGAAGCCAATTTCGGCCGTTTCCTGGGACAGATGCAATGGTTCCGTCCGTTTATTGGCGTGGAATGGAGGTATCAGAAAGACAGTCATGAAGAACGGGATCTGTTCGGACAAAAATTCAAACATGATGGTAAGCCGCGCTTCACCGCTGGTTTTGCCTATACCCTTCCCTGGCTGGTACTTTTGCAAACACAGATCGACACAAAGGGACAGGTGCGGGTTGAGCTGGGGCGGGAAGATATTCCGCTTTCAAAACGGCTGAGAGGTGCCTTCTCGCTCGACACCCGAAGGGAATACATGGGCGGACTGCGTTATATCATCAACAGGAACTTTAGCGTGTCTGCCAACTATAATACCGAATATGGTGTGGGAGGCGGATTGGTACTTACGTATTAATAGCAGCCTTCAAGGACAGATAAAAATCCCTCACGGATTACGAGGATTTACACAGATACGATTCAACACCTTCTGTGGGCATCTGTGAAATCTGTGAGCACAAATCAATGGAGCACATCCTATCATTTTTTAAAAGTATAAATACCGTTTAAACATGCATCGCTTTACAAAAACCAACCTCATCATTTGCATGGCTCTTTCCCTGGCAGCCTGTAACAGCACATCCGAAAAACAGGAAACCACAATTACCTCGCCGGCGACCGCAGCAGTGCAGGACTTACCACAGCCGGTAACCACCCACTATAAAAAAGGAGACGCCGTGCCTTCTCACCTGGTATGTATGGTTAATGATGCCTTTATGAACAAAGAACAAATTGCCGTACCGTTTAATGGCAAAACCTATTATGGCTGTTGCGAAATGTGCAAAAACAGGATTCCCAAAGATGCCGCTGTGCGGAAAGCTACCGATCCCGCCACCGGCAAAGTGGTGGATAAGGCATCCGCCTACATCGTAATCACTGGCAACAATGGCGAGGTTTCGTATTTTGAAAGCGCCGATACTTACAAAAAAAGCAGGCAATACCCATAAACAACGGGCAAATCGTAATCCGGACAATTGTTATGAAATTGCCATATTTAGTGTTTAAACATTGTTTTTAGAAAGAACCCTTTAATTTTGTTCCCAGTTTTTAAAAATAACACGTAAATATGAAACAAACAATCTCCATCTTTGCCCTCGCGCTCACATTGGCCGCCTGCGGTGGCGCTTCGAGCGACCAAGCCAAAACCGAACAAAAACAGGAAGCGGCTGTAGCTACCGGAAACACTTATGTAATTGATACCCTGTCTACTACAGTAGATTGGCGGGCAACACACAAGGGCGGCTTCGCACCCCGTTTTGGTGTCATCAGTGTAAATGACGGCTCACTTTCCGTTGAAAATGGCGCCATCACCGGTGGTAACTTCACCATCAACCTCACCGGCTTAAAGGTAGACACCGCATCGGTTACCGAGCCTGATAAAAAAGCGGCCGACCTCGAAGCCCACCTGAAAAGCCCTGACTTTTTTGATGTGGCTAAATATCCCGCTGCAAAATTTGTGATCACAAAAGTAGCACCTTACGACAGTACCGTACAAAAAAGCCTGTTACCCGGCGCTACCAACCTGATCAGCGGTAATCTTACATTAAAAGACAGCACCCTGAACATTACCTTCCCCGCACAGGTTACCATTAACGATAACGAAGTGAATGCAACGGCAAAATTCACCATCGACCGGAGTGCCTGGGGCATCAGCTATAAAACAGACGGCAGCCCCGAAAACTGGATGATCAGCAAAGACGTCGAAGTAGGGTTTAACCTGAAAGCCGCGAAGAAATAAGAAATGTGAAAAGTTATTTAGTGAGCAATCTTTAGAGCAAATGTGAAACGTTTGTGATGAAAGCGACAGATCAAAACGCAACAGTCACCGGATATGGCGTTCTACATACTGCTTCTTAAAATGCAGCCGGCAATTTTATTCAACAATATTTCATTAAAAACCGCTCACTAAAACATTCCCGATATCAAAAGAGGTCGTCTTAAAACAAGACGGCCTCTTTTCTTTTCTGGCAACCGGCCACTAAAAAAGACCTAAGCCGGGGGCACTTTATTTTACTGCCGGGTAATTGTAAACGAACCGCCGCCATTATCGGCATTCCCGTGCCCCCAGGTGCCGGTAATTGTATGATTGGTCAGCGTTCCGGCAAACGACATCTTTTCGTTATAATAATCGGTTACGCTGAATAATAACTTATTGTTGGTAAAGGTATAGCTACCTTTACCCTGGTGTTCAGGAGGTGCATTCAAATCGCCAAAAAATAACGCTGCTTCTTTGTTTCCGCTGAATTTAACGGAAAGCGGGTCGGGCCCGTTGTTTTTAACAACAAATGTTCCCTTCCAGGTACTGTTGGCAAGGGCATCATGAGCAGCACCACTACGGTCCTTTTTGCAGGATATTGCTGCAGCCATCAATACAAAACTTAGTGTTATGAATAGTCGCTTTTTAAAGTTCATCGTTTAACAGTTTTATTATTTTATTTATTTAAATATGTTGCACACCGGTAAAAGCATCAATGCAAATTATAGCGATGCAACACTGTTGCCAGCGGGCTTTAACAGAACGGCTGGATGGATTAATAAAACAGATCAGCAGGTTAAGCAGAGTGCCTGTTGCACTCATGTTTGTAATTGCCGAAGTCATATACCCTGGCCATTTCAAATCTCCTGTAAGGAATAGCAAAAACAGAAAGGCACTACCTGCCGCCGGTGCAGACATCACTTCAAATCAGCCGGAAGATTTTCAATCCATAGGTATGTCTTAGCGCTACGCAGCAACAGGCATCGTGGCGTCAACTTCCTGTTTCGTTAATCCGGAAGATCTGTTTGTTGATTCGGCCATTCAATTCATCCTCCGGCAATACATCTTTACAGGACTAAACTTTAAAAATCAAGAAAAATGAAACACGTATTAAAAAACGCCTGGGTACTCCTGGGGCTTACAGCAATGACATTCACCGCCTGCCAAAAGCCCGGCAGTATTGTAACCAAAGGCTTCGATGCCGCGCTTTTTGCAAAGAATATGCGGGAAAGCCTTAACGGGAAAACGGTTGGCTGGTCCTTCGCTATATCCCAGAACGGAAAAATCGTTCAATATGATGCAGACGGTTATGCACGCCTCAGCACGAACAACCCGGAAGTAAAGTACACCTATACCACCCGCCAGGCCATTGGCAGCTGCAGCAAAACCATCTCGGCGCTGGCGCTCCTGGGCGCACTGGAAGCAAAGGGTCTTGATGAGTATACTTATCTTGCAGACCTGCTGCCTTCATCATGGAACATTGCCCTGGAAAACCGGAAGATCAGGGTGATGGACATGCTTACACATAAAGCAGGTCTTACCTACTTCGGCAACGACTATGCATCGCTGCGTAAAACGATGAAAACACCTACTACCGGCTTCGGTTATCTGACCCAGAAGAAATACGATAACGTCAATTACCTCCTGTGCCGTGTTTTAATTCCATGCGTAGTAAACGGTAAAGAGACGTATGCGAACATGACCGATGAGCAGGCCGATGAAGCGGTATCACAGGCGCATCGTGATTATGTGCGCGAAAAGATCTTCAAAGTAGCGGGGCTTCCGGACTGGCAAAAGATCAATATCGGCCCCTGGAACGCCAACGGATCCATTACGGAAGCCGCACCCGACCGCCAGATGACGATGTATTATAACTATTCCCAACCCTTGCTCCCGGGCATCATGGCGTACACTACCTATAAGGATGCCGGTGCAGGCGGCTGGTTCATCAACACTCCGGAAATGGCGCAGGTACTGCTGACAGCCGAGGCCGGAAAATACGTATCGGGCCTGATGCTGGATAAGATGAAGGATTTGCTTATGGGCTACGACGGCTTTGTTACCGGCGAACGGGGCGATTACCAATGGAAGAACGGCTACTGGTACGATGATCAAAAGCGCGGCATTTTTACAGTAATCATGCACTTCCCCAACAATGTGCAGATCGCATGGCATACCAATTCTATCCAAACCGATATCGGAGATCCGATGGGTATCACAGGCAAAGCCTATGATCATGCGTGGCGGTAAGTATTAAGCATCTTTTGAGCCACTGTTTTTTTACCATACATCTTCCCGCTTCAACATCCGGTCTACGATCGGATGTTTTGTATTTACAGGATCGGCTGCACATCACAGGCCCTGCAACGTATTAATGCGATGAAACCACCTTCAATCCCACAATCGAAGCAATCAGGGTGGTGATAAAAAATAATCTCCAGAAGGTAGCCGGCTCCTTAAACACCAGGATGCCCATTAACGCAGCGCCCACTGCCCCGATACCCGTCCACACCGCATAAGCCGTTCCAATCGGAAGTCCCTGAATGGCTTTCATCAGCAATAGCATGCTTGCTGTAAGCGCTGTAAAAAAACCGGCGTACCACCAGTACATAGCGGCTCCTGTTGTTTCCTTTGCCTTACCCAGGCAGGAAGTAAACGCTACCTCACACAAACCCGCGATGATCAGAATAATCCAGTTCATATATTTTTATTTACGGCAAAGTTCCGGCGTCTGAGCGGATTAAAATTTTACAAATGATAAATAATGGCTGTGCTAATGCCCGCCAATCACACGCAGATCTGCGGGAAAATAGCCCCGGGAAATCCAGCTCAACGGATCTCCGACCGGATCCGGCTCAGGCTTACCTGCGTAATGCCCAGGTAAGAGGCTATATGGCACAGCGCCACCCGCTGCAGCAGGTCCGGGTTATCGGCCAGCAGTTCCTTATACCGCTGTGCCGCCGTTTTAAACTGCCGCGAGATCAGCCGCTCCTCCGTTTTGATCAATTCCCTTTCCGCAAACTTCCGTCCCCAGTTCGCAATCTGCAGATCTTCCTGGTAAAGCTGTTGCAGTTCCTCCGCCCGAAGTTCATACAAGATACAGGGCTCCAGTAATTCAATATGTTCATAGCCCGGTTTACCCGCCACATAGCTGTTCATCGATACGATGGTTTCCCCTTCGCTGCCGAACCAGAAGGTTATTTCATGATCTCCGGCATCTGCGTAGGCGCGCACCATGCCGCTTTGGATAAAATACAGGTTCCGCTCAACACGGCCGGCACGCATCAGTAAATGATTTTTTCCAAACGCCACTTCCCGCACCCGCCCGGTGATCTTTTCCCGGGCTCCCTGTGGTAGTGGATATACCTGATCTAGTATTTGTGTCAGTTGCATGGGGGTAAATCTTAAAGCAGCTAAATTAATACACTGAACGTTAAACGCCGATGCTAAAAGCCAAGAAAGAAAACAAGTTCTATCAACGGCTTTCTATGTGCGTGCATAAAAAAAGCTGCCGGCTTTCGCGCGGCAGCTTTTCAATATCAAAACAGACCGTATTATTCTGATTTACCAGAATTTTCCTGATCCAGTTTTTTCCGGATATCCGCCAAAGCGCTCAGATCACCCAGGGTTGCTTTTTCAACCTTGTTCTGGATATTCTTCACAGCTTTCTTGGTTTTTTCTGCTTCAGCACGTGCATCTTTCTTCACAGACTCTCTTTCTTCGTATGCAGACTGTTCCCACACGCGTGCGTGCGACAGTACAATGCGCTTTTCATTCCGATCGAATTCGATCACCATGAACGGAGCAGTTTCATCCAGGCTTACAGACTTACCATCCTGTGTGGCCAGGTGACGGTTAGGTGCAAATCCTTCCAGGCCGTAAGGCAGCTGAACGGTAGCTCCTTTATCGTCTCTGCGTACGATGGTTCCTTCATGCACACTGCCGATGGCAAAAGTGTCCTGAAGGGTATTCCAGGGATCTTCCTCCAGCTGTTTGTGTCCCAGCTGCAGTTTGCGGTTTTCTTTATCAATACCCAGGATAACCACGTCGATGTTTTCGCCCACTTTCGTGTACTCACCCGGATGGTTGAAGCGTTTCAGCCAGCTCAGGTCACTGATGTGGATCATACCGCCAATACCCTGCGCCAGTTCTACAAACACACCATAGTTGGTAATGTTCTTCACTTCGCCGGTATGCTTGGTACCTTCTGCAAAACGGGTTTCGATATCGCTCCATGGGTCTTCTGTCAGTTGTTTGATAGACAGGCTCATTTTGCGGGTATCTTTATCCAGTGTTACAATCTTCGCTTCGTGCTCATCACCCAGTTTGAAGAAGTCTTTTGCATTTACTGGAGTGTTTGCCCATGTAATTTCGCTTACGTGAACCAGACCTTCCACACCCGGAGTGATTTCCAGGAATGCACCGTAATCTTCAATATTTACCACTTTACCTTTCACGGTGTTGCCTTCAACAATACCTTCGGGCAATACATCCCATGGGTGCGGAGTCAGTTGTTTCAGACCCAGGCTGATGCGTTTTTTCTCGTCGTCGAAATCCAGTACCACCACGTTCACTTTCTGATCGATCTTCAGTACTTCGTTCGGATGAGAAATGCGTCCCCATGAAATATCGGTGATATACAGTAAACCATCCAGTCCACCCAGGTCCATAAACGCACCAAAGTCGGTGATGTTCTTAACAGTACCTTCCAGTACCTGACCTTTTTCCAGTTTACCGATGATTTCAGCACGTTGTGCTTCAATATCGCTTTCGATAAGCGCTTTGTGCGATACCACGGCATTCTTAATGGTTTCGTTGATCTTAACCACTTTAAATTCCATGGTTTTACCCACAAACTGATCGTAGTCGGTAACGGGTTTAACATCGATCTGAGAACCTGGCAGGAAGGTTTCCATACCAAATACATCTACGATCAAACCACCTTTGGTTTTTGATGTAACCTGTCCGGTAACTACTTCACCTGTTTTGTTCACCTCCACAATGCGCTCCCATGCACGGGTAGTGCGGGCTTGTTTACGGCTCAGGTTCAGATGACCATCCCGGTCTTCTTTCTCAACGATCATCACCTCTACTTCATCACCTACTTTCAATCCCTGAAGATCGCGGAATTCGTTCAGAGAGATCAAACCATCGCTTTTAAAACCGATGTTCAATACTACATCTGTGTTGGTAATACCTACAACGGTACCGTTGATCAGCTCACCATCGTTTAATTGTACGAAGGTATTTTCATACACTTTATCGTACTTTTCTTTTTCTTCTTTTGAGTAAGAAGAAACATTGCGTTTGTCCACGCTCCAATCGAAATCGTCGTGCGCAGTTTCAACCGCAACAGGTGCTTCTGCCGGTTTAGCAGCTTCTACAGGTGCAGTGGTTGTCGCTGTAGATGCTTCCTCTACCGGTTCTCCGGCAGCACCCGCATTCTCCTGTGCATCAGCGTTTAATTGTTTAAAAAATAATTGAAACATAAATAAATCCGAAGGTTTTTAAATTCGGACTGCAAAGTTACGAAATCCCCGGGGAATGACCTAATCGGCAATACTGATCATAATTGATTGATTTTCATTTAGTCAGCTTCAGTACTACGATCAGCATCCTTGCTGTTTGTCCCGCTAAAAGCGGGATCGACACTGGTGCTGTGGAATATATAGCGGCAGTTTACACCTACCCCCGGAACCCGGGCGACAAGCGGACCGGTTCTTGCTCTCCTGAATCATCCAGTCTTCCCTCCCACCTTATTTGAAATATATCTAGGTTCCCTGCTTCTTTACCCTCGACGGGGCATTCGCATACCATTTACGGTCGTACCGTACAAAAAAGGAAAGCCAGATGCTCCGCGACATCCGCATCAGCACCGGCTGCATGCAAATAAGAAAAACGGCGTTAAAGATCAGCCAGTAAATCCACCGGTCGTCATAAATACTCAACCCGATAAATACCCACCAGGCCACCAGGGTAGATACGCTTAAGGCCACCGCCAGCGCATAACTCACATAACCCGCACCAAAATAAAAACCGGTTTCCAGTTCAAAGGGTTGTTTGCATACGGGGCACTCCTGGTACATCCGCATGGTTGTTTTTAATTTATAAGGATTTTTCACCTCAAACATGCTGTGCCGCCTGCAACGGGGGCATTTTGAGGCCACCACGTTTAAATAACTGGGCACTTTATCTTTCTCTTTATCGGTTGCTGCTGTTGTAGTAGGTACCGTTTCCATGATGTATTATTACTTTAAAAATTGTTTCCGGAATGTATCAGGAGTTACACCTTCATATTTCTTAAAAAAGCGGTTAAAATAAGAGTTGTCCTGAAAATCAAGTTCATAAGCGATCTCTGCGATGGTTTTGTTTGCATTAATCAACAGGCGTTTGGCCTCCAGCAATACCCGGTTCCGGATCAGCTCGCCTGCCGTTTGCCCCAACAGATCTTTACAAAGCGCATTCAAATGATTGGGCGTAATGTATAAAAGATCCGCATAGGCTTTCGGCAGCCGTATGGATTTGTAGTGCATATCAATCAACCGCCGCAAGTTATGTAAAATCATTTTCTTTTGTTCAGGTACCGCTTTTGCAGGGTGCCCTGCTATTTCATTGCTCATCAGCAACAGGATCCGCAGCAAAAGCACCCGGTTCATATCGGGCGGTACGGTTGCATCCAACGCCGATCCGGTCAGTTCTTCAAAAAGAGCGGGTACTTTTTTTTGAAGTGATGCGGGCAACTGGAATACGCCTTCGGCACTGATGCCGCTAAAAAACGGAAACCGCTCCAGGTAGTACGGATTGTACAAAAAGTCTCTGAAAAAATGATCCGGGAAGTTAACCACATAGCCGTCCACAGGCGCGGTAAAATGCCAGCTGTGTACCTGCCCCGGAATCATGCAATAGACCTGGAAGGGCCTTATCTCAAACCGGTCAAAATCGATTGTATGCACACCCTTCCCGGAAGTAAAAAGTACCATATGATAAAAAGAGTGGCGATGCGGCCGGTGGAAATGCTCATAATGCTTTTCCACGTACCCGGAAAAACGCTCCGCCTGCAATTCCGTTTGCTGCAACGGCTCCCGAACCATGTTTTGGATTGAATAAACGGGTATTTGCTCTTTTTGTACCATCCTGCATTTGATGCTGCAAAGGTACAGAACGATTTTCCGGCAGCCCGGACAAAAAACTGCTATTTATGGTACTTTTTACGGATCGGGCTATTTTGCAGTAGATTCCCGTTTTACGAGTATCGAATCGATATTGATCTTTTCCGGCACGTAGCGGGCGGGTTTCTCCAGGGCCAGGATCAGTTGCTGTACCGCCGCCTGCCCGATTTCAAAGGCCGGCTGGGTAATGGTTGACAGTGATGGTTTCAGCAGGTGTGCCGTAGGCATATTGCTAAAACTCAGCAGCTTCAGTTGTCCGGGTATATCGATCTGATGTTTCCGGCAAATATCATACGCAATCAGCGCATGCGTTTCCACGGAGGTAAATAAACCGTCCGGGGCATCTTTTTGCAACAGGGTTTGCTCAATGAGCGCGGTGTCATGCATATAATCCTTCCGGCTGGTGAGGATCCATTCCGGACGTACGGCAATGCCGGAATCTTCAAGGGCCTTTTTATACCCCTGCAACCGGTCGATGCCAATGGATATTTTATCGGATACCTGGCAATGAGCAATACGCTTACAGCCCTGTTCGATCAGGTAACGGGTACCACTGTAGGCACTTTCATAATTATTGGTAGTAATGATGCTGCTGTTACCAAACGCTTCCGCCACCCGGTCAAAAAACACAATGGGAAGGCCTTTTTCCTGCAGGGCCTGTAAATGTTCCGTATCATCAATAGGACTTGTAAGGGATATGACCACACCATCTACACGGCCGTTGGTCATATGCCGTACCACATCCTTTTCATATTCCGGGTTTTCATTGGTAATATAAATCAGTACATGATATCCCCGGGCATGTGCCATTTCCTGTATTCCCTTAATGGCAAAAATGAAAAAATTGTTGATAATATCCGGCACGATGACCGCGATCGTTTTGCTTTTAAACTTCCGCAGGCTGCCGGCATAAGGATTGGGTTCATAGTTCAGTTCGCGGGCCAGGTCCATTACCCGTTTCTTTGTATCCGCACTGATCTCATGACTGTCGCGCAGCGCTTTTGAAACAGTGCTTATAGAAAGATGTAAAAGAGAAGCCAGCTTTTTTAAGTTGATCGGTTCCATGTTCATCCTTACCCCTTTTTTATAAATCCTTTTCGGGAATGAAGATAAGAAATTAATAATGGTAAATACCCGTCCGGGTTGCCGCTCATCCAATAATTACGAAATCGTTGCCGGGAGAGCGGTTTAAGGTTAGATCCGTTTGCTACCTAATGATCAATGCTGAAGGCTAAAGGCTTATTTCCACATTCTCAAATTATCAAATCGTCGCCGCCACGGGTTGCGCTTTTGCCGGCAATTTTACCGCCTAGCTCCGGGGCTTTTTCTTTTTTAATTTATTAAGCCAGATAATGGTGCCGGTTACCGGCAAACTGGTAGCAATTAAACAGCAGATAAAATAAATGATCTTTGAAAAAAGTCCGTAGATCTCTCCGGTATGGATCGGCCGGATGCTGGCCGCTATTTTTTGCCCGGTTGTTTTAGTGGCAAAAAGCTCCTTCTTCAATACCACACCACTGTAGGCATCGATCATAACACGATCCGTTGCCGCGCTGTTCCAGGACGTGGCATTATTTTTTGAAACACTAAAGGTACCGGAACTGTCTGCCGGGAAACCCAGGCGCGTAATGCCGGTATAGCTGAGCTGCCCGTTGGCCACTTTTAATACATCATCAACAGAAAGCATTGCGGTGCCGGAAGCGCCGGACTTAAGCGGCTTTTCTTTCTTGCCGCCAAACACTTCTGCGCCTAATACGGCTGAAGCGCCCTTTTTGTACCACTCAAAGGACCAGCACAAACCGGTAAGCGACATGATCAATAAAAAAATAAAGGAATAAAAACCCAGTACATTGTGCAGGTCATGGTTGACCCGCTTCCACTTTCCCGAAAACAGGATCACAAACCCCTGCTTCCAGTAGCGCAACCTCCGCGGCAGCCATAAGATGATTCCTGAAAGCAGCAGCACTACAAAAATAAGGGTGGCAATACCTACAATGATGCGGCCGGTAGACTGCTCCATCAACAGCCAGCGATGCAGTTTCATCATGGTCATAAAGAACTTGCTGCTCCCGGTTTCCGTATTTCCTGTAATGGTGCCGGCGTAGGGATTGACCAATACCGTTTTTCCCCGGCCCTTTTCTTTTCCTTTTGGTTTTATAGAAAAAGACCAGGCTTTTTCCGGCTGACCGGGAATGGTTACGCCCGTAACCGGACTTCCCTGTGCTTTTTCAACCGCAGCCACCAACGTGCTTAATGGCTGTGCCTGCATTCCGGTTGTATAGGTAACAAAGTATACTTCTTTATTAACGCGCTCCTCTATTTCTGTACGAAACGTATAAATGGTACCGGAAAGGCATACCAAAAAAAGCACGATTCCGCTCGCCAGTCCGAGCCATAAATGAATGTCATTAAAGAATTTCCTGAATTTTCCCCGCTGCATAGGCAGCAAAATTATCCGGGACCGGTTCTCCGGCATTTACGAAATCGGGAATTTTTTTTTAAAGCGCACTGTTTTATTCCATACCGGCCAGTTTTTTAAGGAGGTTCCGGAATCCCTTAGGATCGGCCACCGGAAGCAAGGCCGCATCCACGGCAAGGATGGCGCCCTGCGGATCGACCAGGAAGGAGGCGGGCAACGTACGCGCATTCCACCTGCGGGCCGCGCTTTTTTCTTCATCTGCCGTATCGATCAGCTGTGGCCAGGTCATCTTATCGGCGGCAATGGCGCGTTCCCATTTTTCCCGGTCGGTATCTACTGAAATACTAACCACTTCAAAAGGCAGGTCTTTAACCCGGTGGTACCGGCGCGCCAGCCTCCGGTTTTCCAGTCTGCAGGGTGCGCACCAGGAGGCCCAAAAAACTACAAGCACGGTTTTTCCCTTATAATCGTTCAAAGAAACAGGATTCCCTTTTACGCTGGTTAAGGTAAACGGGATCGCCGGCGTTGGAGTAACCGTTGTTTGCGCCGGGGCTGCCGCCACAGACAAACACCATAAAAATATGCAGAGGCACCGTTTGATCATCGGTTAGCAGCGGTACGGCTATGGTTTGGCAGCCGCATAGGTTTTGGTACGTTCATACCGGCAACAGGCATGCAACTTTTCATAGGCAGCGTCATTGCCCTTTACTTCCTGTGTATCGTATCCTGCTTCGGCCACCGTTTGCTGAATTTTGCTGTTGCTGGTATTTTTTGCATTGTATTTTACGGTAAGCGTTTTTGAAGGAATGTCCCAAACAGCTTCCCGGGCACCGGCCGCCTTCGCGGCTTTTTCAATCGTTTTTTTACACATACCGCAATTACCGGAAACAGCGATCTTCTCGGTCTTTGTTTGTGCCTGAGCCCCGTGGGCCGCCAATAACAGCAGCATCCCCAGGAGCATTGATCCAAATCTTTTCATATTTTATCTATTTTAAATAAACCTGCCCATATAGGACTGCATGGTTTCAAAACAGGTTGTATGGGTATTTGTTCAACGCGTCCGGCCTTAGTTTACAAATCCCCAGAAAACACCCAGGCGGATCAGCAACCCGGGGTAAGGATAGTCCGGTGCGGCAAAGTTGTTATTGGTAAAGCCCCAGCTGCCATCCAGATTGCGGAAGGTATTCAGGTTCTCGGCCCGTACAAACGCCTTAAAGGAATTGATCCGGAAGTTCAGATAAGCGGCGATATTGGGCAATTTATATTGTACGGTCTGATCATCCTGGTAAAAGAACTGTCCTAACACCGGCGAATAGCCATCGCCTTTATAATTGGTGCGGTATTTAGCCTCCAGCCCCATGGCGATATTTAACCGCGGGTAGCCCAGCTTTCCTTCATACCCCAGCCGGTTCCGTGTATAAATAGCCGGTATATGCAGGGGTGCCCCACCCACTACCTGCTGAAAATATACTTCGGTACGCCATTTCCATTGTTTGGTTTTCCCGGCCTCAAACACTTTGTTTACGCCGATCTGCAGCACATTAAACAGCGAGTTGTATTGATTAACCTTATAATAGTCTGTGTAGTAGGTATAATTGGTCATCAGGTAATAATGCCCCACCAGCCCCAGTTTGATCACCGGCTGATAAACCGAGGCGTACAGATGGGTAATATTCTCTTTCTTCAAACCCGGATTATCTCCCTGCATCAGGTAAAAACTGCTGATGGGGTTCTGCATGATAAAGGAGGGTGTACGGTTTACGTTTTGTGCACCCAGCATCAGGCTGCCGATCTTTTTACCCAGCAGGCTCTGGATGCTGGCGCCGGCTTCATAATCACCGGCATTCATACCCGTAAAATAGATCTTACCATTAAGCATCATATCCCATTTCTGGTTCTTTGTACGGTTGCGGTATTCCCCGTGCCCAAAAATGTTATAATAATTCTTTTTCTGCCGGTCGCGGATCAGCTCCAGCTGGCTCTCCCGCTGCAACGTGTCAAACACGCCGGACAAATTCTGAACGGCAGCACCCAGTTTTATAAACTGCTGCGTATTCTTCGAATCCGGGAAGGTATAAATAGAAAAATCATTCACGATTTCCTTCCAGTCGTCCCGCTTTGAAAAACCGTTGGCAGCGCTGCCGCCGGACAAGGCATAATATTGCTTGTAATAGGCGGCATCCGGCGCGGCGTCTGTAAATTCAAACGTATACTTACTGTACCGGACGGTATGCTCCAAACGGATCCTTGGAAAGAACAGCGGCACTACAGAACTGTCCGTTACCAGCGAATCTTTCCGGCCCAGGTCATATTGCTGGCGCATCAGCACGTTAAAATCGGCATACCGGTTACCCGTTGAAATATTGGTATTAAAAAAATCGGCAGAATAGCGGGTACTGCCGCCCAACCGCACAGGAATATAATCTCTCCGGGCGTAGTCAACGCTGTCGATGTAGCTGCTGTTTACAACACCCCCGTTTTCGGTGTTCTGCAATTTATTGGCAGCAAGAATAAAATAGTTATTATAGCGCTTATTGGTGGATTGCACCCAGTTGGTAACGTAGTAACTGTTGTGGGCCGATTTTTGATTCTGGAACAAGCCGGGTGAATTTACCAGGCGGTATGAAAAATGCACATTCCAATTAGGGCGGATATTTTGCGTGTGCATCAGTTCGATGAATTGTTCAGAACGCGTTCCCAGCAGGTAGTTCAGCTCCGAGTAAGGCCGGGTGGCGGTAAAGAACCGCGCCTTTTCTACCGTGTACTTATAAATATCAAATGCGTGAAAACCCGGATCCCAGCCCGTTTGCATCCGCGGTTTAAAAACATAGGATTGCGCCGCATTTCCAAAATTCCCGAGATAATTATAATCAGCCGGAATGGGATAATACTTTGTAAAATCGTTGATCGATGAGTCCAGTTTATATCCGCGGAGGGTATCCAGGTAGCGGTATGTAATGGTTACGGAATCTTCAAATTTATTTCTACGGGTCAGGCTGTCGTTCCCCGAACCGGCATTTTTGATTCCCCGGAACCGGTTGCCCATACCGCCCAACGGATCCTGCGCCTGTGCGCAGATTCCCGTGATCATAAGAAATAAAATAAAATAGAATTTCATTTATCGAGTTTATGCGCGGGCCACCATTTCCGTAAATAAATGCGCCAGCTTTGGCTCTGCTGCCCGGGCCGCTTCCAGTACCTCTTCATGCGTGATCACATTTTCTTCTTCCCGGATGCCCAGGTCGGTAATAATGCTTACGGCAAAAACCTCCAATCCCATATGATTGGCCACGATGGTTTCCTGCACGGTGCTCATGCCCACAGCATCTGCTCCCAGTATATGAATCATTTTATATTCGGCGCGTGTTTCAAACGTTGGACCGGTAACCGCATAATAAACGCCTTCCCGTACCAAGATACCGGCTTCTCCGCAAATTTCTTTCGCCTTTGTGATAAGGCTTTTTTTATAGGGCTCGCTCATATCCGGGAAACGTGTGCCCCATTCTTCAATATTTTTTCCCACCAGCGGATTGGGCGTGCCAAAGCTGATATGATCGGTAATGATCATAATATCGCCCACCGAAAAACCAGGATTTACCCCGCCTGCAGCATTGCTCAGCAGCAGCTGGCGTATCCCCAGCAATTTCATTACCCGGATGGGGAAAACGATCTCCGGCGGCGTATACCCTTCATAAAAATGAAACCGCCCCGCCATGGCCACCACTTTTTTGCCGGCCAGTTCACCAAAGATCAGTTTGCCGGAATGTCCTTTTACCGTAGACACGGGAAAATTCGGAATGGCCGCGTAAGGCACTTCTTTTTCTACCGTAATGGCCGACGCAAAGTTTCCCAGCCCGCTGCCCAGCACAATCCCCACCTCCGGAGCCTCCGGGTATTGCGCCTTTAAAAAGGCAACGGTTTCCTGTACCTGCTCCACAATTGATTCTGACATAAATCCTGCATTAAGTGTGGGCAAATATAATGAAACTAACAGCGATACACACGCTCCCGGTAAGAATCCGTTGTTTCTTTTAAAACTCTTAACATTCAAACGCTTAGGTGCATTTGCAGGCCTGCCGTGCGTTTAGCTCTTGCTGCGCAGACCGGTGATCTTTTTTTCAAGATCGGCTATTTTATCATTGGTCTTGGAAATGTTTCGCTGCATACTGGCCACATTGGAGGTCAGCTTTTCTGCTTTATTATTGCTGGATGAGGCGCTCTTGGCAGCCTTTTTTGCCCTGCGGGCCAGTTTTTCATCCCCCGGGTTCTTGGCCATCTTCTGGGAATAGTCTTTGCTTTCTGCAGCCGATTTTGCAGCATCCTTGTTCGCTTTTTCAAGGTCGCTCTGGAGCTTTACCAGTTTGTTCTGGTAATCGGCCAGGTTCAGTTTCTGCTTATTCAGCTCCGTGGTTTGTTTCAGGATCTCTTTGTGCAGTTTTAACGCTTTAATGGAATCCGCAGAAACGGATTGCGCCTGTGTAAAACTGGTTGCCGCCAGCATGAAGGCCAGCATTAATAGCAGACATGGTGTGTTTTTTTTCATTGCTTTTTTGTTTTGTTAACGATGGGTTCCGGAATTCCGCGCTTCCAGTGCTTATTTGCCCGGGCGAAACAGCATCATGTGCCGCCACATCGGGTATATATTAAAGATACGGTTTTATACAAGACGTTTCAATGTTCCGGAGGTTGCAACAAAACAAAGATCAAACGTATGCCGCCCCCGCAAACCGGGGGTATACGGATGCACCCGGCACTGCAAAAATTTGAATGGCGCCCGTTTCCCCTGAATCCTTATCTTCGTGGCAAAGTTCTTTTTAATGAAATGGGTCCTAACGACTTCATCATTCCTGCATGAGGACCGGAGGGGCGTATTTCATGTGATCATCCATAAACAAAAAAACTATTTACAGATGAATCTTCACGAATATCAGGCCAAGGAATTATTAAAAAAATACAACGTTCCGGTACAGGAAGGTTATGCATGCAGCTCCGTACAGGAAGCTGAAGAAGCATACCGGAAGATCAAAACGGATACCGGCAGCAAGTTTGCGGTGGTAAAAGCACAGATCCATGCCGGCGGGCGCGGAAAGGGCGCTATTAAAGAAACCGGGATCAATGGGGTTAAAGTAGCCAAATCCCTGGAAGACGTGGAGGAATTTGCAAAAGGCATCCTGGGCGGAACACTGGTAACCATTCAAACGGGACCTGCAGGAAAAGTGGTGAACAAGATCTTTGTAGGCCAGGATATGTATTATGATGGTCCTTCTGAAAGACAGGAATTTTATTTATCGATCCTCCTGGACCGCAGTAAGGGACAAAATGTAATCATGTACAGTACCGAAGGAGGTATGAGCATTGAAGATGTGGCGCACGAAACCCCTGAAAAGATCTTTAAAGAGTGGGTACACCCCTCTGGTCGCCTGCTGGGATTTCAGGCACGTAAAATTGCCTTTAACCTGGGACTTACGGGTGCCGCTTTTAAAAACTGTGTAAAGTTTGTAACCAACCTGTATGATGCATACGTGGGACTGGATTGCAGCATGCTGGAGATTAACCCGCTGTTTAAGGCTGCCGATGATAAGATCATTGCTGTTGACTGTAAGATGAACCTCGATGATAACGCCATGATGCGCCACGCAGACCTGGCATCCCTCAGAGATATTACCGAAGAAGATCCTACGGAAGTTGAAGCCGGAAAATACAACCTGAACTTTGTAAAACTGGATGGCAACGTAGGTTGTATGGTAAATGGCGCCGGTTTGGCCATGGCTACCATGGACATGATCAAACTGAGCGGTGGCGAACCTGCCAACTTCCTGGATGTGGGCGGCACCGCAAATGCCCAAACCGTGGAAGCCGGTTTCAAAATCATTATGAAAGACCCCGCAGTAAAAGCGATCCTGATCAATATTTTTGGAGGTATTGTACGTTGCGACCGTGTGGCCGCCGGCGTTATTGATGCTTACAAAAACCTGGGAAATATTAATATTCCGATCATTGTACGTTTGCAGGGAACCAATGCAGAGGAAGCGAAAAAACTCATTGACGAGAGCGGTCTGAAAGTACAATCCGCCATCTTGTTGAGTGAAGCAGCCGACCTGGTGAAGAAGGCCGTAGCATAGTTTGATTTTATTTACAATTAATGAGAGCGGTTACTTTTAGAAGTGACCGCTTTTTTTGTGGGGTGTTTGTTTTTTTAGTCGTTGGTGAGATGTTGACAGTGAGATGTTGATAGTGAAATGTTGACAGTGAGACGTTCCTGTTTGATGTAGCTGCTTAACTTCCGGGCGGGGGGGTAGCTATCGACCAGCGGGAAGGCTATTGAGCAGTAACGGCATCTTTACTTCTACATTTAAAATTTCCCATTGGTAATTTTAAATTCCCGCAGGGGAAGCCGTTTCAAGTTTAATGTTTAAAGTTACTGGTGTCCGGTAAAAATATGTATGTAATAAAAAAAGGGAGGCCGAAGCCTC
>JAGIAT010000040.1 GCA_017744715.1 Niabella sp.
GCAGCGGCTATATTCAGTTGTTCATCTTTCTCTATAATCTGGTCTACCAGCGCTTTAATCACTGGTGAAACAGTGGTGAACACAGAGGTATCCTGCGGGAATGTAATTGATGTTTGCAGGTATTGGAAATCGGTGGCTGCTGCTTCGGTACCGGCGGCTTTGGTTGTCAACGCAATCGTGAGCGGCTTGGCAGAATGGTAACCGGCTGGCAGCGACATTTTGAACCGGGTGCTGTTGCCTTCAGTCAATGCTGAACTGTCTGAGGTGATGGTCAGTTTTTTCTGCGTAGGATCCGTGTTGTCTTTTATGTAAAGACTGGCGCTACGGGCCGGCATATTCACATCACCTTTATTACCATCTATGATCAACGCACCTTCATCGCTGAATACACCATTAGACAAAGTTTGAATAGTAGTCGTTCCATTAGTACCATTTACAGGAATGCTAATGCTGGCTGGGAAACTCACATAGCGGTCGTTGCCAATAGCAGCAGACTTTACTACATCTTTTGTCAGGTTGATCGTCCAGGCCTTTCCTGCTTTCCAGCCGTGAGGGAAAGTAGCAGTAATCACGGAGCTCTGTCCTTCGTTTACGCTATCAGGTGTGCAGCTCAGTAATACTGAGTCGCCTGCTGGGAATGGATACTGCGCATCCTTGATCGTCAGATCAAGACTGGCTGGATTAAAGGTATAAGTGGTACCATAAAGATCACTGATCGCTGGCGTGATGTGGATATCTTCTACATCTTCTACCAATATATCTCCCGCTACTTTTACTTCAATAGCTGCAGTAGCAGTGGTGAAGCTGGTATCTACCGGCAGGCTGTAGTCCGTGTTACGGGTAGCTACACCGGTAGTTGGTAAGGATACTTTAATAGGTATTTCTGTTGTTACACCGGCAGGCAGCTTAAAGCCAATCTGCTGAGTCGTGTTCTCCGGCATACCGGCTGCTGGTGGTGTAAACGTGATCACTGTTTTAGTAGCATCCCTGCGGGTAGCATCGTTGATTTTCAACGACACATCTGTTACCGTATAACCCGGAGAGTTAGTAACAGCAGCGGCTATATTCAGTTGTTCATCTTTCTCTATAATCTGGTCTACCAGCGCTTTAATCACTGGTGAAACAGTGGTGAACACAGAGGTATCCTGCGGGAATGTAATTGATGTTTGCAGGTATTGGAAATCGGTGCCTGCTGCTTCTGTACCGGCGGCTTTGGTTGTCAACGCAATCGTGAGCGGCTTGGCAGAATGGTAACCGGCTGGCAGCGACATTTTGAACCGGGTGCTGTTGCCTTCAGTCAATGCTGAACTGTCTGAGGTGATGGTCAGTTTTTTCTGCGTAGGATCCGTGTTGTCTTTTATGTAAAGACTGGCGCTACGGGCCGGCATATTCACATCACCTTTATTACCATCTATGATCAACGCACCTTCATC
>JAGIAT010000041.1 GCA_017744715.1 Niabella sp.
AAATTCCTGTCGTTGCTCCTCTTTGCCATTGTACTGATATTTATTGTGGATTGTTGCAGTTTGTTCATATCCTATTCCTTTCATTGAAAGGCCGAATGGATAATAATGGGTTTCTTCCAACAAAGTCTTATTCTCATTGATCATCGATCGTACATTACCCAGGTGGTCCTTCAGAAAATAATCTGCGGTGAGTGTTGTACCAGTTCCAGGGCGGAACCGTCCCTCCTCCATACCAATAAATGAAAGATCTGATCCTGCTGTACCTTCAAATACCATACTGCCGACATAGTTGGTGATTTTCTGGCTGCCGCCTTCGATCACCGTTTTACTAAGTTTATTGCCTGCCGCATCGTATTTGTAGCTAATCGTGCCCCTCAGCTGGCCATCGGGTTGTAACATCGTGATTTGCTCCGGTAAATTTAGGATATTATAGACAATGCTGCTGATGTTCTTGTTCTGGTCTCTCGTCAGGTTTCCGTTCACATCATAAGCATAGTCATCATCCGAGTTGGCGCCATCGTTAAAATCACCCAGCTGGTAGGTCCTGGTATCGACTCCTGCCTCAGCAACCTTGGCCAGTTTGTTGCTGCCCGACATGTAACTATAAACCAATTTGTCTATATCAATGGCAGCACCATTGTACACACCCCGCTGGCTCATCGCTTTGATATTGCCATTGTAGTCATAGGCCGATACGGGATTTGCAGGATTACCATCTCCCATTTTTACACTATAATCCATCGCAGCTGTGCTGCTGAATGTGGTACCATTCAGCTGACCAAAGGTCGCCTGCATCAGCCGGTTGGTATTGTCATAACTGAAATTGTACCGGCGGATCTCACCCGTAGCTGCCGCACCCCTGCCCCGCCAACTCATACCAGCGATATTGCCATTGTAAAACCCTTTGGTATAATTATTTACCGCTGCGTTTGTTTGGCCCGCATTATTGTTGTTGGTCTTGTCATAGGCCAGGTCAAAACCAAAGAAGCCGGCGTCAGCTGGCGTCGCGCCGTTTACATAGGCCCGGTTCATACCCAAAAGCCAGCCCCTGATGTTGTACTCAAAAGTTTGTTTCTCGGCGCCGGCGGTACCGTTGGCATCCGTTGCTCCCAAGGTTTTGTTAACCAGCTGCCCCAGTTCATCATATTTGTTCACTGCTATGATCTTGTCGCCGCTGCTTAAACCCGTACTCGTACTGACATTCTTTGTAGTCCTTACTAAGCGTCCCAGGACATCATAAACGTTTTTTGCCACAGTCGTTACCGTAATGGAAGCTCCGGTGGATTTGCTTTCACGACTCACAACCGTTAGCGGCTGACCGCTCCAACTGTACTGGGTGGTCACCAGGTCCTGGCCAGCTGTATGATTCA
>JAGIAT010000042.1 GCA_017744715.1 Niabella sp.
AACCTTGCCAGTGAGGAGTAACTCGTAGGCTCATTATGCAAAAGGCACGCCGTCAGGGCAATAACCCCTCCGACAGGTTGTAAGCGTACGGTTTCAGGTTCTATTTCACCCCCTTATTCAGGGTACTTTTCACCTTTCCTTCACAGTACTGGTTCACTATCGGTCTCTCAGTAGTATTTAGCCTTACCAGATGGTGCTGGCAGATTCAGACGGGGCGTCTCCAACCCCGCCCTACTCAGGATACCACTATAATACGCAAACTTTCCTTGACAGGACTTTCACCTTCTCTGGTCTACCTTCCCATGTAGTTTAAGTTCATTTACGCACTAACATTGTGGTCCTACAACCCCTAAATTGCCTTAACAATTTAGGTTTGGGCTCTTCCGCGTTCGCTCGCCACTACTTACGGAATCACTATTTGTTTTCTCTTCCTCCCGGTACTTAGATGTTTCAGTTCCCGGGGTTCGCTTCCTTTCGGATGATATCCCTTCAGAATATCGGGTTTCCCCATTCGGACACCTACGGATCAAATCTTCTCAGCAGATCCCCGTAGTTTATCGCAGCTTGGCACGTCCTTCTTCGCCTCTGAGAGCCTAGGCATTCCCCATACGCCCTTAAGTAACTTTCTCGTTATTTAATTTCGCTATTATGCTTATATTTTGACTATGTGTCTTAGTATACTCTTTCTCAGCATGTCAAAGAACTTTTGTCAGTATTTATTCCAAATTCTTATCAGTCTCAACGGCTCTTGAGCTCTGATGCATTGGATACTGCCTGTGGTTAAATCGCTTATTAATTCTTTTTAACCTTTCTTTTTCTTTATTAGTTAGATAAACCTTCCGCTTATCCTTTCTTTTAATTTTGGTGGAGACTGTCGGAGTCGAACCGACGACCTTCTGCGTGCAAGGCAGACGCTCTAGCCAGCTGAGCTAAGCCCCCAAATAGTTTTAGTTTGCTTCACTTTTTAATTAGTGGGCCTGCGTGGACTCGAACCACGGACCTCTACATTATCAGTGTAGCGCTCTAACCACCTGAGCTACAAGCCCGCTGTTTTGAGACTCTGATATTTACTTTTAGCAAATACCTTCTATCTGCTTCCAGGCTTTTAACCAGTCTCTTCTTTAATTACTTCGAATATTTTCAATGAATAGCGAACCCTTTGTTCGTCACTTTCGGTCTACCCATATAGGGCTCCAGAAAGGAGGTGTTCCAGCCACACCTTCCGGTACGGCTACCTTGTTACGACTTAGCCCCAGTCGCTGGTTTTACCCTAAACGGCTCCTCAACGGTTACCGTCTTCAGGTCTCCCCAACTCCCATGGCTTGACGGGCGGTGTGTACAAGGTCCGGGAACGTATTCACCGCGT
>JAGIAT010000043.1:0-910 GCA_017744715.1 Niabella sp.
CAATTTGCCGAGTTCCTTCAGCATAGTTCTCTCAAGCGCCTTGGTATACTCTACCTGCCCACCTGTGTCGGTTTCGGGTACGGTCTCCGTTGGAGTTATTTCCAGGGACCTGTTCACTGCCAGGAGCAATCCAATAAGCCCTGACAATTTACCAGATCCGTCACTTCCAACTGGTTCAGGAATATTCACCTGATTCCCATCGACTACGCCTTTCGGCCTCGCCTTAGGGGCCGACTAACCCTGCGCAGATTAGCTTTACGCAGGAACCCTTGGGCTTTCGGCGAGAGGGTCTCTCACCCTCTTTATCGCTACTCATGTCAGCATTCTCACTTCCGATACCTCCAGCAAGGCTCACGCCTCACCTTCATCGGCTTACGGAACGCTCCGCTACCGCGTGCACAGAGTGCACACCCATACCTTCGGCGACTGGCTTTAGCCCCGTTACATTTTCCGCGCAGGTTCGCTTGACCAGTGAGCTGTTACGCTTTCTTTAAATGATGGCTGCTTCTAAGCCAACATCCTGGTTGTCAAAGCAAACCCACATCGTTTCCCACTTAGCCAGTACTTGGGGGCCTTAGATGATGGTTAGGGTTGTTTCCCTTTTCACGACGGACGTTAGCACCCGCCGTGTGTCTCCCGGATAGTTCTCTTGGGTATTCGGAGTTTGATTAGAATTGGTACAGCTCGCGCCGCCCGCATCCATTCAGTGCTCTACCCCCCAAGGAATACGTCCGAGGCACTACCTAAATAGTTTTCGCGGAGAACCAGCTATGTCCAGGTTTGATTGGCCTTTCACCCCTATCCACAAGTCATCCGAGAATTTTTCAACATTCACCGGTTCGGTCCTCCAGTAAGTGTTACCTTACCTTCAACCTGCTCATGGATAGATCACCTGGTTTCGGGTCGTCAT
>JAGIAT010000043.1:915-2123 GCA_017744715.1 Niabella sp.
GGGGTGCTTTTCACCTTTCCCTCACGGTACTTGTTCGCTATCGGTCATTGAGGAGTACTTAGGCTTGGAGGGTGGTCCCCCCATGTTCAGACAGGATTTCACGTGTCCCGCCCTACTCGAGTCTGTCGCTATTTGACGCTTACGGGGCTATCACCCACTATGGCGGACCTTCCCAGATCCTTCAGCTTTATGTCACGACAGCACTGGCCTGGTCCCGGTTCGCTCGCCACTACTACGGGAGTCTCGGTTGATGTCCTTTCCTCCGGGTACTGAGATGTTTCAGTTCCCCGGGTTTGCTTAATGAACCCTATGTATTCAGGTCATTATACCTCTTCTGATCAACCAATCCTGGCCCTGCCCGAAGGCAAGACTAAGTTGGGTGACCATAAAGGTGGGTTTCCCCATTCGGAGATAGCCGGATCAAAGGGTGCTCGCGCCTCCCCGGCTCTTATCGCAGCGTGCCACGTCCTTCATCGCCTCTCAATGCCAAGGCATCCGTCAGAAGCCCTTATGCGCTTGATCGTTCTCAGCAAAACCCATGCGCTGGACCATGCGGTCCGAGCATGAGCTCTACCTTTAGTCAGACAATGATGTCTTCTTAAGTCCGCCCTGGAACCTCCAGCATCCCAAGGGTGAGATGCTGTCGGCGGGAGAACCCTGCCTTCACGATGTCATTTCGCGTCCCTCCCAAGGAGGTCCGCAAACCTGATCATTCCACGATCGCGTTCCACGCCTTCCGGATGAAGGATGGTGGAGCCAGACGGATTCGAACCGACGACATCCTGCTTGCAAAGCAGGCGCTCTACCAACTGAGCTATGGCCCCTCACACCCGGTGTGAGCAGCTCGCCCAGGAGAGCCTGGTCGGATGCCGTCCATTTAGTGGAAAGAGTGGTAGGCCCGATAAGACTTGAACTTATGACCTCACGCTTATCAAGCGTGCGCTCTAACCAACTGAGCTACGGGCCCATAGGCCACTAAGACCAGGTCCAGCCTCTGTCCGCATAAGCTTCAGGGCCGGAGCCGTTCCTGGGCTCGCGATCGCCTCGCTAGCCTGATCGGCCAGCGAAGAGTGGAAAGAGAAACGAAGACGGCGGCGATCCGCTCATCTGTATAATTAGACGCTTCAATAAACCCGAAGGCTTGGAGAAGCTGTCCTTAGAAAGGAGGTGATCCAGCCGCAGGTTCCCCTACGGCTACCTTGTTACGA
>JAGIAT010000044.1 GCA_017744715.1 Niabella sp.
CGTTCAAGCCGGTAGGTTGGTCTGGTAGGCAAATCCGCCAGACTATAGCCGAGAGGTGACGAGGAGGTCCCACGGGACCGAACTGACTGATGCCACGCTGCCGAGAAAAGCTTCGTAGCGAGCAAGCAGGTGACCGTACCGCATAACCGACACAGGTGGGTTGGTAGAGAATACCAAGGGCCGCGAGATAACTCTCGTTAAGGAACTCGGCAAAATAGCCCCGTAACTTCGGAAGAAGGGGTGCCCTAGTAGGTTGGAGAGGACTCGCTCCTCGAAGGCCAAATGGGTTGCAGTGAAATGGCTCAAGCGACTGTTTAACAAAAACACAGGTCTCTGCAAAGCCGTAAGGCGATGTATAGGGGCTGACTCCTGCCCAGTGCCGGAAGGTTAAGGGGGGGCGTGCAAGCGCCGAACCGAAGCCCCGGTGAACGGCGGCCGTAACTATAACGGTCCTAAGGTAGCGAAATTCCTTGTCGGGTAAGTTCCGACCCGCACGAATGGAGTAACGACTTGAGCGCTGTCTCGACGAGAGGCTCGGCGAAATTGGATTATCTGTGAAGATACGGATTCCCCATACCAGGACAGAAAGACCCCATGGAGCTTTACTGTAGCTTGCCATTGAGCCTGGTTCTAGCTTGTGCAGAATAGGTGGGAGACTGTGAAATCGGGGCGTTAGCTTCGATGGAGTCATCGGTGAGATACCACTCTGGCTAGGACTAGGCCCTAACGACGACCCGTGAATCCGGGCGTCGGACCGTGGCAGGTAGGCAGTTTGACTGGGGCGGTCGCCTCCCAAAGAGTAACGGAGGCGCTCAAAGGTTCCCTCAGGCTGGTTGGAAATCAGCCATCGAGCGTAAAGGCATAAGGGAGCTTGACTGTGAGACCTACAAGCCGAGCAGGTACGAAAGTAGGGCTTAGTGATCCGACGGCTGTGAATGGAAGCGCCGTCGCTCAACGGACAAAAGTTACCCTGGGGATAACAGGCTGATCTCCCCCAAGAGTCCACATCGACGGGGAGGTTTGGCACCTCGATGTCGGCTCGTCGCAACCTGGGGCGGTAGTACGTCCCAAGGGTTGGGCTGTTCGCCCATTAAAGCGGTACGTGAGCTGGGTTCAGAACGTCGTGAGACAGTTCGGTCCATATCCGGTATGGGCGCAGGGGAATTGACAGGAGCCGTCCTTAGTACGAGAGGACCGGGACGGACGGACCGCCAGTGTACGGGTTGTCGCGCCAGCGGCAAATGCCCGGTAGCTGTGTCCGGAGCGGATAAACGCTGAAAGCATCTAAGTGTGAAGCCCACCTGAAGATGAGTTC
>JAGIAT010000045.1:0-1141 GCA_017744715.1 Niabella sp.
TTTTAGTTTTGCACCCGCTTTGAGAGACAAGCGGTGAAAATAAGAAAGACACGTTCGTAGACATATTGAATTGACAGCCGTTTTAATGGAAACATTAAAACAAAAGAAATAAGAGCAGTAGAATCGTTGGATTCGAAATAAACCGATAGAAAGCATCGCATAACAATATAAAAAATATACGATGAAGAGTTTGATCCTGGCTCAGGATGAACGCTAGCGGCAGGCTTAACACATGCAAGTCGAGGGGTAGAGGCTTTCGGGCCTTGAGACCGGCGCACGGGTGCGTAACGCGTATGCAATCTGCCTTTCACAGAGGAATAGCCCAGAGAAATTTGGATTAATGCCTCATAGCATTGCAAAAGGGCATCCTTTAGCAATTAAAGTCACAACGGTGAAAGATGAGCATGCGTCCCATTAGCTAGTTGGTAAGGTAACGGCTTACCAAGGCAACGATGGGTAGGGGTCCTGAGAGGGAGATCCCCCACACTGGTACTGAGACACGGACCAGACTCCTACGGGAGGCAGCAGTGAGGAATATTGGTCAATGGGCGCAAGCCTGAACCAGCCATGCCGCGTGCAGGATGACGGTCCTATGGATTGTAAACTGCTTTTGTACGGGAAGAAACACTCCCTCGTGAGGGAGCCTGACGGTACCGTAAGAATAAGGATCGGCTAACTCCGTGCCAGCAGCCGCGGTAATACGGAGGATCCAAGCGTTATCCGGATTTATTGGGTTTAAAGGGTCTGTAGGCGGTCTTGTAAGTCAGTGGTGAAAGCCCATCGCTCAACGGTGGAACGGCCATTGATACTGCAGGACTTGAATTATTGGGAAGCAACTAGAATATGTAGTGTAGCGGTGAAATGCTTAGAGATTACATGGAATACCAATTGCGAAGGCAGGTTGCTACCAATGGATTGACGCTGATGGACGAAAGCGTGGGTAGCGAACAGGATTAGATACCCTGGTAGTCCACGCCGTAAACGATGGATACTAGCTGTTGGGCGCAAGTTCAGTGGCTAAGCGAAAGTGATAAGTATCCCACCTGGGGAGTACGTTCGCAAGAATGAAACTCAAAGGAATTGACGGGGGCCCGCACAAGCGGTGGAGCATGTGGTTTAATTCGATGATACGCGAGGAACC
>JAGIAT010000045.1:1152-2221 GCA_017744715.1 Niabella sp.
GAATCGCTAGTAATCGCAGATCAGCATGCTGCGGTGAATACGTTCCCGGGCCTTGTACACACCGCCCGTCACACCATGGGAGTTGGTTTTACCCGAAGGCGGTGCGCTAACCGCAAGGAGGCAGGCGACCACGGTAGGGTCAGCGACTGGGGTGAAGTCGTAACAAGGTAGCCGTAGGGGAACCTGCGGCTGGATCACCTCCTTTCTAAGGATTACCCTTCAACTTCGGTTATCGGGTTTTCATTGGAACACAAGGCATCAAGTCAGATGCCACTTTGCGGAACTTCGCCGCCTTCGTTTCTCTTTCTTCACATGCGACGTATTTCACGCGTCAAGCGGTGAGCCGTTGGCTCAGCGTTCGCCGGCTGAAAAGCTGGTCTTCTGGCGTGATCCAGAGGGCCCGTAGCTCAGGTGGTTAGAGCGCACGCCTGATAAGCGTGAGGTCGGTAGTTCGAGTCTACCCGGGCCCACCACTCCTCAGGGAATGGCAAGGGGCCGTAGCTCAGTTGGGAGAGCGTCTGCTTTGCAAGCAGAATGTCGTCGGTTCGATCCCGTCCGGCTCCACCACCCTACGCGGCTTTGCCGCTTCGGGTGGCAGGCCACCCAGCACCGTAACCAACGTCGCATCGTCAGAGAGCAAGTTTGGCAGCCTTGAACCCCCGGAATTTCCAATGGAAATTCCTGATGGTTCGGCGGCCGGATCTTTCGACATCGTAAAGAGATGCTTTGCTGCTTGTTTGATCCCACACCCTGGGAGAGAGACAGCAACAGCACGTGAATTCTGGTTTTTTTTGATCTGACCGATCAAACGACCATGTTGCAAGACATGGTCTTTCGTTCTTTGCCCGATGACCAGACGGCCTTTCAAGAGGGGCCAACTGTGTTGCGGGTATCGATAATGAGAACGATCAAGTGCCTTAAGTGCATCTAGTGGATGCCTTGGCGCATGCAGGCGATGAAGGACGTAATACGCTGCGATAAGCCCCGGGGAGCTGCGAATAAGCTTTGATCCGAGGATTTCCGAATGGGGAAACCCGACCATTTAGGTCACCCGAAAGGGAGCTAACCC
>JAGIAT010000046.1 GCA_017744715.1 Niabella sp.
CGTGTTACCGCACCTTCACCCTGGACAGGGGTAGATCACACGGTTTCGGGTCTACAGCCACGTACTATGGGCGCCCTATTCAGACTCGCTTTCGCTGCGGCTCCGCCTCTTCGGCTTAACCTTGCACGTGACCGTAACTCGCCGGTTCATTCTACAAAAGGCACGCCATCACCCATTAACGGGCTCTGACTTTTTGTAAGCACACGGTTTCAGGTTCTTTTCACTCCGCTCCCGCGGTTCTTTTCACCTTTCCCTCACGGTACTGCTTCACTATCGGTCGCTAGGGAGTATTTAGCCTTGGCAGATGGTCCTGCCGGATTCATACGGGGTTTCACGTGCCCCGCACTACTCGGGATTCGTCTAGGCATACGCAGACTTTCGGCTACGGGATTGTTACCCCCTGTGATGGGCCTTTCCAGACCGCTTCACCTAACCTGCTTTTGCCACGTTGACGTCCCACAACCCCGAGGGACAAGTCCCTCGGTTTAGGCTGTTCCGCGTTCGCTCGCCGCTACTGACGGAATCACTCTTGTTTTCTCTTCCTCCAGGTACTTAGATGTTTCAGTTCCCTGGGTGTGCCTCCGCATTGCCTATGGATTCAGCAACGGGTACGCGCGCATTACCACGCGTGGGTTTCCCCATTCGGACATCCCCGGATCGAAGCCTGCTTACGGCTCCCCGAGGCATTTCGTCGTTCGCCACGTCCTTCGTCGGCTCCTAGCGCCTAGGCATCCACCGTGTGCCCTTACTAGCTTAACCTTCACTTGTTTCATTCGAATCCTCATGCTCACGCACAACGCTTCGAACAAAAACAAGACTTCGTGTTTGTGTGGATGTTTCGTTTCGTTATCCAGTTTTCAAGGAACAAGGTAAATCTTCTTGGTGGAGCCAAGGAGGATCGAACTCCTGACCTCCTGCGTGCAAGGCAGGCGCTCTCCCAGCTGAGCTATGGCCCCGCATATTGGTAGGTCTGGGCAGATTTGAACTGCCGACCTCACCCTTATCAGGGGTGCGCTCTAACCAGCTGAGCTACGAGACTGTCTCTTAGACGTAAAGAGGATAGACT
>JAGIAT010000047.1 GCA_017744715.1 Niabella sp.
CCACCGGATCACTAAGACCTACTTTCGTACCTGCTCGACTTGTGGGTCTCGCAGTTAAGCGCGCTTTTGCCTTTATACTCTACGCGTGATTTCCGACCACGCTGAGCGCACCTTCGTACTCCTCCGTTACTCTTTAGGAGGAGACCGCCCCAGTCAAACTACCCACCAGACATGGTCCTCGTCCCGGATAACGGGACAGAGTTAGAACCTCAACATTACCAGGGTGGTATTTCAAGGACGGCTCCATTGGAACTAGCGTTCCAACTTCAAAGCCTCCCACCTATCCTACACAAGTAAGGTCAAAGTTCAATGTCAAGCTGCAGTAAAGGTTCACGGGGTCTTTCCGTCTAGCCGCGGGTACACTGCATCTTCACAGCGATTTCGATTTCACTGAGCCTCTGCTGGAGACAGCGCCGCCATCGTTACGCCATTCGTGCAGGTCGGAACTTACCCGACAAGGAATTTCGCTACCTTAGGACCGTTATAGTTACGGCCGCCGTTTACTGGGGCTTCGATCAAGAGCTTCGCTTACGCTAACCCCATCAATTAACCTTCCAGCACCGGGCAGGCATCACACCCTATACGTCCACTTTCGTGTTTGCAGAGTGCTATGTTTTTAATAAACAGTTGCAGCGGCCTGGTTTCTGTGGCTGCCAATAGCTCAGACCGCAAGGGTCATCACCGTCAGCAGCGTACCTTCTCCCGAAGTTACGGTACCATTTTGCCTAGTTCCTTCAGCAGAGTTCTCTCAAGCGCCTTGGTCTACTCGACCTGACCACCTGTGTCGGTTTCGGGTACGATTCCTGTGTAACTGAAGCTTAGAGACTTTTCCTGGAAGCATGGTATCAGCCACTTCGCTGTACAAGTACAGCTTGCTATCAGATCTCAGCATAGAGCACCCCGGATTTGCCTAAGATGCATGCCTACTTCCTTCCACCTGGACAACCAACGCCAGGCTGACTTAACCTTCTCCGTCCTCTCATCGCATTACACAGAAGTATTGGAATATTAACCAATTTCCCATCGACTACGCCTCTCGGCCTCGCCTTAGGG
>JAGIAT010000048.1 GCA_017744715.1 Niabella sp.
TCCGAAAACTTGGGATCAATCCGAAAACTTGGGGGGCGGAGAAAAAAGTGGTTGTTTTGCAATGAATCAATATTTAATGCATTGCAAGAGTCCTATTTAGCCCTAGTCCGCGTCCTATTACCCGAGGGTATCCTCGATTACTTTGAACTTTCCAAAATTGTTGAAGGTCTCACAGGCCTGAATATCTATCTGGAAGAGAAAAATCTTCCTCCTTCGGAATACAAGGATCAAAAATTAGAGTCGAAGGGGTTCCTCCCAGAGATATACATTCAGGATTTTCCGATTCGTAATCAAAAAGTTACGCTCTGTATCAAGCGTCGACGCTGGGAGGTCAGGGACACTGGCCAGATCATTAGTAGGGATTGGAATGTGGTACAGCAGGGAACTCGGATGACAAAGGAGTTCGCTGATTTTTTAAAACCGGGCCGCCGGGCGGGGCTATATAGATAATAACCCCGTAAGTTGCTCCCAACTAGGCAAATACTTCCACTTAGACGGTAAGCAACTGCAACAGCAGTATAAAGATCATATTAGTGACTATAACGACTGGGATCAGCGTCAGCACGCGGCAGAGTGGCTTTTGTACCCAGAAAACGTCGGGCCTTATCTAAGTATCGATGAAACCTCACTATCCAATGGTGAGCTTTATACAATTGTGACTAATAAGGAAGCCAAGGGCCGCAAAGGATCATTAGTGGCCATGGTAAAAGGCACGCAAGCTGGTTCTGTCATTGAGGTCTTGAAAAGGATACCAAAACGAATGCGCAGCAAGGTGCGTGAAGTGACGCTGGATATGGCCGCCAACATGGGACTGATCGTAAGCCGATGTTTTCCCAAAGCGTTAAAGGTTATTGATCGCTTCCACGTGCAAAAACTAGCCTTCGACGTGGTTCAGGAAATCAGGATTCAACACCGTTGGCAGGCGCTGGATCAAGAAAATCAGGCTATTGAAGACGCCAGGCAATCCGGCTTGGTTTACCAGCCTGAGATTCTCGCCAATGGGGATACACTTAAACAGCTGCTGGTCAGGAGCAGGTACTTGC
>JAGIAT010000049.1:0-1846 GCA_017744715.1 Niabella sp.
CGCAGCGTGCGTGGAGCAGCAGCTTCGCATTTCGGCGCGCACAAAGGGGCCTTAGCTCAGTTGGGAGAGCGCTAGCTTTGCAAGCTTGAGGTCATCGGTTCGATCCCGATAGGCTCCACCAGACCGCAGTTTTGGAGACGATTTAGCGAGGCTAAATCGCACCAAAACAAGGACGGCCAGCGCTGCGAAGCGCGCCGCAAGGCGCGGCTTTGCCGCGACTGACGGCGCGGAGCGCGAACGCTCACCGAATATCCAGGGATGAAGCAAACGAGATCCGCTCTTCGGAGCGGCCATGCGGGCGTTGCCCGCAGCTTTTTGACATTGTGAATGGGTTTTTCAAATCGATGCCGTGACGGCGTTGGTTTCAGCGGCGACGCTGCGACTGATGCTGCACAGGGCGTTGCGATCAAGTTTGACCGCTCTGATCGTGCGCCCAATCAAGGCTGAGATAATCATCCACACCAAGAGGGTTCCCATCAAAGTGATACTTTGACGGGGTCCCGGTAAAACTGCGCTGCACTGCTCTTGCCGAGTTTCGTGTCGGTCTTTGACTGATCCAGTGTTGTCGTTGGTGGTGTGGACTCTCAAGCGTGAGGTAAGGGCAATTCGTGGATGCCTTGGCATGTACAGGCGATGAAGGACGTGGCACGCTGCGATAAGCGTCGGTGAGGTGTGAGCAACCTTTGACCCGACGATTTCCGAATGGGGAAACCCACCTGATCCGATTATCTCGACCATGAGCAATCATGTTCGGGGTAATTGGAGGAAGGTATCACGTAGCTGAATAAAATAGGCTTCGTGAAGCGAACCCGGAGAACTGAAACATCTCAGTACCCGGAGGAAAAGACATCAACCGAGATTCCGTTAGTAGTGGCGAGCGAACGCGGACCAGGCCAGTGCTTCTAATTCAACTAGCAGAACGTTCTGGAAAGGACGGCCATAGCGGGTGACAGCCCCGTATGCGAAAGTGATGTTAGAAGACTTGAGTAGGGCGGGACACGTGTAATCCTGTCTGAATATAGGGGGACCACCCTCTAAGCCTAAATACTCGTATGCGACCGATAGCGAACTAGTACCGTGAGGGAAAGGTGAAAAGCACCCCGATGAGGGGAGTGAAACAGTACCTGAAACGGATTGCCTACAAGCAGTTGGAGCCCTCTTGAGGGGTGACAGCGTACCTCTTGCATAATGGGTCTGTGACTTAATGTACCAAGCAAGCTTAAGCCGATAGGTGTAGGCGCAGCGAAAGCGAGTCTGAATAGGGCGACTGAGTTTGATGTATTAGACCCGAAACCCGGCGATCTAGGCATGACCAGGATGAAGGTGGGGTAACACCCACTGGAGGTCCGAACCGATTAACGTTGAAAAGTTACCGGATGAGTTGTGTTTAGGGGTGAAAGGCCAATCAAGCCGGGAAATAGCTGGTTCTCCGCGAAAACTATTGAGGTAGTGCCTCGAGTGAATACCGTAGGGGGTAGAGCACTGGATGGGCTAGGGCGGCGCGAGCTGTACCAAACCTAACCAAACTCCGAATACCTACGAGTACTGCTCGGGAGACAGACGGCGGGTGCTAAGGTCCGTCGTCAAAAGGGAAACAGCCCTGACCTACAGCTAAGGTCCCCAAGTCACGTCTAAGTGGGAAAGCATGTGGGAATCCCAAAACAACCAGGAGGTTGGCTTAGAAGCAGCCATCCTTTAAAGAAAGCGTAACAGCTCACTGGTCTAAACAAGGGTTCCTGCGGCGAAGATGTAACGGGGCTCAAGACGTGCACCGAAGCTTAGGGTGTGTCTTTGAACACGCGGTAGCGGAGCGTTCCGTAAGCCTGTGAAGCGATCTGGTAATGGG
>JAGIAT010000049.1:1869-2777 GCA_017744715.1 Niabella sp.
GCCGGCCCCTAAGACGAGCCCGAAGGGGGTAGTCGATGGGAACCACGTTAATATTCGTGGGCCTGGTGGTGTGTGACGGATCTCGTGTGTTGTACGTCCTTATCGGATTGGACGTGCTTCGAAGAGGTTCCAGGAAATAGCCCCACCGTATAGACCGTACCCGAAACCGACACAGGTGGTCAGGTAGAGTATACCAAGGCGCTTGAGAGAAGTGTCCTGAAGGAACTCGGCAAATTGCCTCCGTACCTTCGGAAGAAGGAGGCCCTGCTTCTGGGCAACCAGTAGCAGGGGGCACAGGCCAGGGGGTAGCGACTGTTTAGCAAAAACACAGGGCTCTGCTAAGTCGGCTTCAAGACGACGTATAGGGCCTGACGCCTGCCCGGTGCCTGAAGGTTAAGTGGAGGGGTGCAAGCTCCGAAATGAAGCCCAGGTAAACGGCGGCCGTAACTATAACGGTCCTAAGGTAGCGAAATTCCTTGTCGGGTAAGTTCCGACCTGCACGAATGGCGTAACGACTTCCCCACTGTCTCCAGGACATGCTCAGCGAAATTGAATTCTCCGTGAAGATGCGGAGTACCCGCGGTTAGACGGAAAGACCCCGTGCACCTTTACTGCAGCTTCAGAGTGGCAGTGGAGAACAACTGTGTAGAATAGGTGGGAGGCTTTGAAGCGATGGCGCCAGCTGTCGTGGAGCCACAATGTGAAATACCACCCTGTTGTTCTTTACTGTCTAACCACGCACCGTCATCCGGTGCTGGGACCCTCTGTGGCGGGTAGTTTGACTGGGGCGGTCGCCTCCTAAAGAGTAACGGAGGCGCGCGAAGGTTGGCTCAGGCCGGTTGGAAACCGGCTGTTAGAGTGCAATGGCATAAGCCAGCCTGACTGCGAGACTGACAAGTCGAGCAGAG
>JAGIAT010000004.1:0-535611 GCA_017744715.1 Niabella sp.
TTTGTCAACCTATTTTAGGCATGCACAGGTTGGATCCGTTCCTTGCTTGGTGTACCTGCCAGTTCATCGATCCCGGACGCATCAACCGGCTGTTTACTATTGCCCTTGCTTGGGAGACATATAGACCGGGGGACTATTGATTTTTTTAAACAGACAAACTGATTCACACTTACGGATACTGAGAACCGAACGCTAAACGTATATTTTACGTTTAAAAATCAACACCCGCCTGCCGGGAAAATACTGAAAACGGATAACTGAAAACTGATGACTGAAAACTGATCGCGGTTCAACGTTTAATGTTCAACGCTCCAGGTAGATTGTTTTAACACTCCATGATTCATGCCAGCTCCCCGATCCCGGATGTCACTGTCTGAAATCTGATGTCCGAAATCTGAAAACTGAAAACTGATAACTGATGACTAATAACTAAAAACCGAAAGCGCCTAGCTGAACAGGATTGCCGGCAGCTCCTTTTTATTTCGCCGGAAATTGTGTAAATTACAATCAGATCGCATCATGAATAAAACGTTTTTTTTATGAAAACAATACATCATTCATTGCTGATCTTATTATCGGCAATTGTTATACTTACCGCCTGCTCCGGTCAAAAACAGGCCACCGGCCTATCCACCGCAGTAACGGACGCTGTTACCGCTCGTAATTATACATTTGTTGCCACCAGTGTTTTCCCCACGGAAGACAGCCGGTTCAATCCCCGGGTATTGCTGCCCAATGCCAGTAATCTTTACCAGCTTACTTCCCGCTATGATGTAAGGGTAACGCCCGATTCGGTGATTGCCTACCTGCCTTTTTTTGGCCGGTCGTATACAGCACCGATGGACCCGACCAAGGGTGGAATCAAATTCACCTCCACCAAGTTCGATTATAAAAAAACACAGCGGAAAAACAATTATGAAATAGAGATCACCCCTAAGGATAGCCGGGAAGTACAGTCGCTCTACCTTACCATTGCCCCTTCCGGGTTTGCGTCTCTGCGCGTGCTCAGCGTAAATAAAACCCCCATTTCCTTCAATGGCAATGTAGAGGCCAACCCGTAAATAAGCCGGCTGTTTCGCCCCCTGATCGGGCCGCATAAGCCGCAACGCCTATCCGCGCGGTCTGCAGGAAATGATCTGCGAATGCTTCCGGTCTGTATCTGTATACTTCATAGTAAAGTGCCGCCAGCACCTATCCACGCGATCGGTGGCAATAGTCTTTCAGATGATGCGGATCAATAAAACGAAGATCGGGCATATGGTGCTGTGCGCACCTTCAGGGGAAATAAAAAACTATAAAAATTCCTGCGCTTCAGTGTTTCCGTAGCAAAACAAAAATCATTATTTTCGGGATCATGATGACCGTGACCCTGAAAATAAAGACTATCAAAAGCATTGTTTTTATTGTGCTACTGGTTTTCTCCGTACTCCCGGTCCGGGCCATAATGATGCCGCCGGCCGACAGTGCCCGGAAAAGCAGCCCGGAACAGGCGCTGCAATACCTGAACAGTATCCGGAACCTGCGGCCAAGTAAATGGTGGCCCAATGTGCCTCCAGACCAGCTGCTCAACAATCTTAAGACGTTTACCATTAAACCGCTTGCCTTTTATGAAGGCAAAACCACCAATTTTTGCGCGTATTCGGCACTTACCTATATACCGCTTACCTACGATCCGTTGGGCTTTGCCCGGTTTATGATCGAGTTGTATAAGAACGGGCAGGCCAACTTTGGAAAGAACCAGCTAAAGCCCAGCAAACCCGTGCGCATGGAAGCAGGATTGCTGCGCTATAAAGGCTCCCTGGATATCAATCCTGCCGGGCAAATGTGGTTTCTTACCCTGGCGGACCATTACAAAGGCTACCTTAATTTTTTTAACCGGCGTTTTCAAAAAGGCGATGAAAATACGTTTTGGGCCTCCACCAATTTTGCAAAGTTTAACCGGATGCTCCGGCGCCTGTTCAACGGAACCGTAAAAGCCCGTGGGGCCGATCTGTTCCGCCCTAAAATCAACAACCTGCCCGAATACCTCGAAGCGCATATGCAGAAGGGGCTGGTATTCCTTTACCTCAACAACAAAAAGCTTTACCGGAAATCGCACAAACAATCGCTCATCAGCACCCCTACCCACTATGTATTGCTCACCAATATACAACAGCTTCCGGATGGCAATATCGAATTTGAATACTGGGATTATGGTGCAAGAACGGTACAGCAATTATCGCCACAATTTTTAAAAAACATCATCTATGGGGTCAGCGTCTGGACCCAGCGGGTTTCAAAATGAAGAAGAACAGTTATATATTAACCGGCATGTGCGGGCTGCTCAGCATACTGGCGTCCTGCTCCTACCCCAAAAATTTCACAACGGATTTTTATGCCCGGAACGAACCCCGGCTGGAAGCCATTAAGGATGATTTTAGCCGGTTATACGCCCAGCATTCCTTTTCTATTCTCTTTGAAGAAAAAACCTTCACGAATATCTCTTTTGAATTCAATGAAGACAGCGTTAAATACATCTATCATTTCAACATCAACGAACCGGCGTTCACCGATAGCCTCAAAGCACATCGTTACAATGCAGCGGCCGTAAAAAAACTGGTAGATGATATGCGTGCCATCCAATGTACATGGATCGCGAATGTAGATTATTATGAAGGCTTCCAGGCCAGAAAGCTGGTACAGATGTCGGTACGGAATAAAGCGCTTAACAACAAACTGAAAGGAGAAAGTTATTGTATCCTGGTGTTTTTTGAAACACCCCAACCTTTTAACAATAAAGGTATTTTCCTGGACCGCTCCGACCGGAAACGACGCCGGCAAATCAATGGAAACCTGCTGAAAAGGGTCAACGACAAAGTGGGTTATGCCATTAATAAACAGTACCGTTAAGTGTTAAATATACACACTTGTTAGTAATTCTTGACCTGGATTAAGTACCATTCGGGCTTCAATCGTTATTTTTGCAGGATGTTGATGGAAAAAGAATGTGTTCGTTTTGCGATCCTCGACTTGAATGCGGGGCTTCCCAACCAGGGCATGCGCTGCATCAGAGAGATTGTAGAAAGGTGGGCAAACGAAAAACAGATTGACCTGATTTATGATGTATTTGATGTACGGGTGAAGAACGAATTACCGGATCTGTCGTACGATATTTATATTTCAAGCGGTGGTCCGGGAGATCCGCTGAGCACCCGTTTTGATGACTGGGATATTAACTGGAATAAATGGCTGAAAGAAACATTGCGGTGGAATGAAAACCCCGGCAATGAACAAAAAAAATATGTTTTTTTTATCTGCCATTCTTTTCAGCTGGCCAGCAGGTATTTTAATGCCGGGCTGATCTGCAAACGCAAGTCTACTTCGTTTGGTGTGTTTCCCATGCATATGTTACCGGAAGCGAATGCGAACCCGGTATTTGAAAACTTAGGCGATCCGTTTTATGCAGTGGACAGCCGGGATTTTCAGCTGATACAACCCAATTTTGATATCTTAAATGAAATGGGGGCTTATATCACCTGCATTGAAAAGGAACGCCCGCATGTGCCTTATGAACGAGCCGTGATGGGCATTTCATTTAACCCGTATATGTTTGGCACCCAGTTTCATCCGGAAGCAGATGCCGCGGGCATGCTGAAACATTTTCAATCGGAAGACAAACGTAAAATGGTCATCGAAAATCACGGAGCGCAAAAGCTATCCAGTATGATCGACCAGTTAAAGGATCCTGATAAGATCATGTGGACCAACAGGCATTTAATTCCCAATTTTTTAAATGAGGCCTACAGCCATATTGTATCTGTAAGCCTTGTGGCCTCTTAGGTTTTATGATCACCTTGCAGTTTAAATGTTACCGCAGGGGACGCGAGGGTTTACGCAAAGTTTGCAAAGATTTTTTGTGATTACCTACCTGTTTTTTATAGCGCTCCTTGCGGATCCTTTGCGTATTCCTTGCGGTTAAAAAAATCCACCGCAGAGAAAAGAGCACGCAGTGTTTACGCTGGGTTTTTATAATTTCAATCCCCATCCCCTTTGCGCAACCTCCGCGCCACCACGCCTCCGCGGTTAAAAATCCACCGCAGAGAAAGGAGTACGCCGTGTTTACGCTGGTTTTTTTATAATTTCAAATCCCCTTTACACAACCTCCGCGCCCCCGCGCCTTTGCGGTTAAAAATCATCGCGGTAAAAAAAATTTCCACAAAAAAAGAGGCTGCCTCTTTTGGAGACAACCTCTTATATGTTTTTTGATTGTGCTTAGAACTTTAATTCAGGCCATCCTTCACGGTATGTACGTTTTACATACTGGTTGGCCGGTTCAAAATTGGTCACTTTCATATTGGCGCCATCCCATTGCAGGGTGATACCTCTTCCGGGGAATTTGCCTTTTGCATCTTTGTAATTAAAGCTGCGGATGGCCAGGTTCCCCATCAGGATGCTTTCGGTAAGCGGCACGGCATAACCGATAAACGGAGAATCTACCATTTTGCTTCCTTTTTCATATCCTGCAATACAGGCGTCTACCCACTGTTTGTAGTGTCCTTCGGCGCCGCCGGGAATACGTGCATATTTTTTAGCAACTTTCAATCCGTTCATTTTGGAAACCGGCAACAGGGTTGGATCCTGCCCATACACACCACACATCATCTTACCCTTGGTTCCAACAAACAAGGCACCATTGCCTACATCGCCTTTCCCGCCCATAATATCGTTGGGGCCCAGTTCGTCCGGGCGCTCCGGCTGAATCCCTCCGTCCATCCAGTGGATCTTCACCGGCTTTCCGTTCTTGCCTTTGTATTTAAAATGAATGGAAGAAGAAACGGGCGGACTATCCGGCGCATATACCTGGTTCCAGTTTTGGGCATAGGGCGTAGATAAACTACAGGTTACTTCCTCGGGGAAGCCCAATCCCAGCACTTTGAATACGGGGCCTACAATGTGACAGGCCATATCACCCAGCGCACCGGTACCGTAATCCCACCAGCCACGCCAGTTAAACGGCACTACATTGCCCTCGTATTCCCGGTAAGGAGCGGTACCCAGCCAAAGGTCCCAATTAAGGCCTTCGGGAACGGGCGGCTTTTCCTGCGGCCATACGATGCCCTGCGGCCATACCGGGCGGTTTGTCCAGCAATACACCGACTCTACTTCGCCGATGAGGCCGGCCTCATACCACTCGCGCAGATCCCGTACCCCGTCGTTTGAAGAACCCTGGTCGCCCATTTGGGTAACCACCTTGTAACGTTTTGCGGCATCACCCAACATGCGCGATTCCCAGATATCATGCGTTAGCGGCTTTTGCACGTATACATGCTTATTCAGCTGCATGGCATGAAATGCCACGATGGCATGGGTATGATCCGGCGTACTTACGCTTACCGCGTCGAAGTGTTTGCTTTCCTTGTCCAGCAGCTCTCGCCAGTCGCTGTAATATTTTGCATTCGGGAACCGTTTACGGCTGCCTGCGGCCTGGCGGTCATCTACATCGCACAGAAACCCGATCTCGGCATTGCCGCTTTTGTAAAAACTGTTGATATCACCCGCACCTTTTCCGCCAACACCCACACCGGCCACCACCAGTTTATCACTGGGAGCTACATAACCTCTTCCCAATACATGCCTTGGCACAATAAAAAAGGCACTGCCCGCAAGCGCAGTATTCCGTATGAATTTTCTCCGTGAGTTATCTTTTTTTTGGTCCATAATCGCGTTAAAAATAGTTTGAACAGAAATTAAAATACCGTTAGAGGTTCAGACTCCACCCTTCGCGGTAGGTTCTTTTTACGAATTGGTTGGCTTCATCAAAATTGGTAATCTTCATATTCTTTGCATCCCACAACAGTTTCTTACGACCGGTGAATTTGCTTTTGCCCCAACCGGATACGCTGGGATCCATATACAGCGCACTGCGGATGGCCAGGTTCCCCATCAGGATGCTTTCGGTAAACGGACCGGCATATTCAAACGGAGAACTGGTTTCGCCCTTACCATAACCGGCGATACAGGCGTTTACCCATTGCAGGTAGTGCCCGTCCGTTCCACCCGGTACCCGGGGAATGGTTTGTTTTACCGCCTTTGCACTTTCGTTCTTTGACAAGGGCAACAGTCTTGGATTGGCACCATAACAATCGGCCAGCAGTTTCCCTTTGGTGCCGATAAACAGCACACCGCCATCCCAGTTACCAAAAGATTCTTCCGGCTGCAGTTCATCCGGGCGTTTGGGTAATAACCCGCCATCATACCAGGAAACTTTCAGCGTTCCTTTACCATCCTTCCGGGGATATTCGAGATGGATGATCGATGCTACCGGGCAGCTGGCGTTGTTATTGGCTTCCTGGTTCATGCCCGTCCACTGGTTGGCAATGCTGCACTCGGCAGATGTCGGGTAATCGATGGGAAGGATCCGGTAAATGGGGTCCATAATATGGCAGGCCATATCGCCCAGGGCACCGGTACCATACGCCCAGAATCCCCTCCAGTTAAACGGCACATAGGCCGGGTTATAGTCGTCCTTGGGAGCGGTTCCCAGCCAAAGATCCCAATCCAGTTCACTGGGTATTGAGTGATCTCCGGAAGGCTTGGGTACGCCCTGCGGCCAGATGGGCCGGTTGGTCCATGCCTGTGCTTCCACGATATCCCCGATCAAACCCGCGTTATACAATTCCTTCATTCTTCTTACTCCATCGCCGGAACCGCCCTGGTTGCCCATTTGGGTAACTACCTTGTATTTCTTGGCTGCCTGCGCCAGGATCCGCGCTTCATAAATATCGTGGGTTAACGGTTTTTGTGTATATACATGTTTGCCCAGTTGCATCGCTGCCAGTGTGGCCACGGCATGCGTATGATCTGGTGTACTGATGCTGCAGGCATCGATATTCTTGGCCTCCTTTTGCAGCATCTCCCGGAAATCTTTGTAATAGTTGGCTTTGGGAAAATTCTTCCTCGACTTTACCGCCTGGCGGTCGTCCACGTCGCAAAGCGCCACGATGTTTACATTCGGGCTTTTTGCAAAAGACGCCAGATCACTTTCACCTTTTCCTCCTGCACCAATTCCCGCGATGTTCAGTTTATCACTGGGAGCCACATGCCCCCGTCCCAGTACATGCCGGGGCACAATAAAAAAAGCACTACCCGCCAGCGCTGAGTTCCGGATAAATTTTCTTCTGGAATATTGATTTTTTGGTTTCATAATGGCGAAAAAATTTAAATTTAGTTTTTAAAAACGATCAAAGTAATGATTTTCATTTAAACGGAATATAAACAGTTGATAGTTTTTCCTGTTTTTTTGAAATTATTCAATTCAGAGGGCGGTTTACCTTACTTTTTATTTCATCCTTAAAAGCAACGGATACCTTGTACTGCATCGGCGCGTAATACAGTTCCAGCACTTTCCGTATTTTTTCCTTGGACTGTTCTATATACATGGTGTAGGCTTCCATCTGTTTACGGGTATCGGTATACAGTTTTTTTTCAACGGTGCTGTATGCGGCATCGCCCGGGGTTACCAGCAATCCCCGCCGGGTCATGGCGTCTGCGCGGTCCAGCCGCAGTTCATAACTCAGCAACTGCGGAGTAGGCAGTACGATATATACCTGCTTATTCTTTTCTTCAATGGTAAGCTGCTGCGCGCCCAGGTCTACCCCGTACTTGGCCACATACGGAACGGTAATATTCAGGGTATGTTCCGTGAACAGCTTTCTGAATTCATCGGTCAGGCTGCCATCATTGGCAATATTGGTGGTTTTGATACTGGCCGAGCCCTGTACTTCCAGCGATGACAACTCTGCCACCTCCTGTACAAAGGCCGCATTCAGTGCGATATGATCGACCGTTTTGGTACCGTTCTTTTTTCCCAGGAAATAGGCCAGCAATCCAATACCCACCACACAAAACAAGAGCACAACCGGTAAACAGCTTTTTTGCATAAGTACATCATTTGAGGGTTCTAATTCCTGTTAAAATTAGCCGAAAATCACCGAAAACCATGCCCCTGCATAGCACTTAAAAAATAGGATTCAGAATTATAAACATTTCATTGTATATTGGGTCTCCATTTTAAAAAAAAAATTAAACAGGCCATCTGAATATGAAAGAATTGCAAATCAAAAAACAGGGCAAAAAATATGATGTGGTAATTGTGGGTTCGGGAGCCGGCGGTGGAATGGCCGCTTATACACTTTCAAAAGCCGGGCTCAGTGTGTGTGTGCTGGAAGCAGGTCCGATGTACGATCCTCAAAAAGAAATTTATCAACTTAAAAGCCCCTGGGAGTCAAAACGCCGGGGCCGTTCTACCAAATACCGTCCGTTTGGCGATTTTGACGCCTGCTATGGCGGATGGGAAATTGAAGGTGAACCGTACACCAAGGAATCCGGAACAGAATGGGAATGGTTCCGGGCCCGTATGCTCGGAGGCCGTACCAATCACTGGGGCCGTATTTCACTGCGCTTCGGACCCCGGGATTTTAAGGGGTACAGCCACGACGGCATTGGTGCAGACTGGCCCATCAGCTACGAAGATATTAAACCCTATTATGATAAGGTAGATCAGCTGATCGGCATCTTCGGCAGCGTGGAAAACCTGCCCAATGAACCGGATGGCATCTTTTTGCCACCACCCAAACCCCGTTTGCATGAGCTTTTTATAAAAAAGGGTGCACAGAAATCAAACGTGCCAATCATCCCTTCCCGTTTGTCTATCCTTACCAAAAAACTGAACGATGAACGGGGCTCCTGTTTCTTCTGTGCCCAGTGCGGCCGGAACTGTAGCATGGCCAAGGCCGATTTCTCTTCGTCCAATGTATTGATCTATCCTGCGTTAAAAACCGGCAAGCTGGAAGTGATTGCCAATGCGATGGCCCGCGAGGTATTGACCAATTCCGAGGGGATTGCAACCGGCGTTTCCTATGTAAATAAGGACGACATGCTGGAGTACCAGGTAGAAGGCCGGGTGGTGATCCTGGCGGCCAGTGCCTGCGAAACGGCCCGGCTCCTGCTCAACTCCAAATCGCAGCGCCATCCCAACGGACTGGCCAACAGCAGCAATGTGGTGGGCAAGTACCTGCAGGACAGCACGGGTGCAGCCATGGGCGGATATATTCCGGAGCTCTTTGGCAGAAAGCGGTATAATGAAGATGGTGTAGGTGGCATGCACGTATACTCTCCCTGGTGGGGCGATGATAAAAAACTGGATTTTCCCCGCGGTTATCATATTGAATACTGGGGCGGCTTTGGTCAGCCCGCATACGGCTTTGGTATGGGTATCGAATCCTTCAACGGTAAATATCCCGTAAACGGCAAAAAGAAAGAAGCCGGTGGTTACGGAAAATCGTTAAAGGAAGACCAGCGTTATTTTTACGGTGCTACCGTGGGGATGGCCGGACGCGGAGAAGCCATTGCCTTTGAACACAACCGCTGCGAGATTGACCCGAACGTGGTAGACAAATATGGTATCCCCGTTTTAAAATTCAATGTAAAGCTGAGCGACTACGAGGTTAAACAGGCCAAACATATGAAAGAAACCTTCAAGGAAATCATGCACAATATGGGCGCGGTGATCACCTGGGGCGATGATGGCCCGGAAAATAATTATGGCATCGACAAACCGGGATATATCATTCATGAAGCAGGAACGGCACGTATGGGTGATGATGCCAAAACCTCCGTTCTTAATAAATGGAGCCAGGCGCATGATTGTAAAAACCTGTTTTGTGTAGACGGAAGCCAGTTTACATCACAGGCCAACAAGAACATTACCTGGACGATCCTGGCATTAAGCATGCGCGCCAGCGAATACATTATTGAGGAAATGAAAAAACAGAATTTGTAAGGATACGGGATTGAGATTCGGGAATTCAGAATTGAGAATTGAGAATCCAGAATCCAGAATTGAGACAGTATACAGAATTGAGCATCAAAAATCAAACGGATAACAATGAAAAGACGTGACTCACTCAAATATATAGCAGCCGGTGCCCTGGCAACGGGCACACTGGCCATTGGTTGTAAACCCGGGGAGAAAAAGAATGATACCGCTACCACGGCTCCCGATAAGAAAACCGGGCTTCACCGGTATGAAGATGAAAAAGCGCATGAAGAGGAAGTGGATAAGATGCCCGACTTTTTCAATGCACACGAAATGGCTACCATCACTCTTTTAGCAGATATCATCATTCCAAAAGACGAGGTAAGCGGCAGTGCCAGCGAAGCAAAAGTTCCGGACTTTATTCATTTTACTGTAAAAGACCAGCCCAAACTGCAAACGCCCATGAGAGGCGGACTTCGGTGGCTGGATGTACAGTGCCTGAATAAATTTGGCAAGCCTTTTAAAGATTGTACCGCCGAGCAGCAAATTCAGCTGGTGGACCTGATCGCCTACCCGGACCGTGCAAAAGACAAACCAGAGCTGAGCCAGGGCGTAGCCTTCTTTACACAAATGCGCAACCTTACGGTTACCGGCTTTTATACATCGGAGATCGGCATAAAAGACATCGGTTATGCCGGCAACACCCCCAACCAATGGAACGGGGTACCCGACGATGTATTAAAACAGTATGGCCTGGCTTATACAGAAAAAGAATTAAAAGAATGCGTCAGCTTCAGCTGATCCGTCATCTGTACTAAACCGGAAAGCCATCTCTTCAGAAGATGGCTTTTTTTATCGAATGGCTGCCGGTGTTACCGGATGCGGCTGACCGGCTGAACCGGGCAGCTTTTTTTAGGACAGGTCAATCTGTTGCACCTTTTTTTGTTGCAATTATTTTTGCAACAAAATTATTTGCAACAAAATCTGAATGCGTGGTGGCAGCATAAACACTATAAGACACCCGTTTTATTTTATCTTAGCGGAGCAAAAACCTGTTTCAGCGCAGTGCTGAACGCAGGCCGTAATCACAATAACTTTCAAATCAATATCCCCCGATGACACAGCGCATATACCAGGTAGATGCTTTTACCAGCCAGGTTTTTTCCGGTAACCCCGCCGCAGTGTGTCCGCTGGAGTACTGGCTCCCGGATCACCTGCTTCAAAAGATCGCCATGGAAAACAACCTGGCCGAAACGGCATTTTATGTACCGCAGGCAGACCAGTTTGAGATCCGGTGGTTTACACCAACCGTAGAAGTAGACCTTTGCGGTCATGCCACGCTGGCGGCCGCCTTTGTATTGTTTCACCGGGAAGGATATGCCGGTACTACTATCCGGTTCCACTCCACCAGAAGCGGCACTTTAACGGTTACGCGCGAGGAAGCATGGCTGACCCTCAATTTCCCAGCAGATGCATTGCAGGAAGTGCCGTTGACGGAGCAGCTGAAAAGCTGCTTTAATAAAGCACCCCGCCTGGCGTTTAAAGGCAAAACCGATTACATGCTGGTATTTGACACTACGGATGACATTGTAACGCTGCAGCCCGATTTTGGCGCCATCAGCTTACTGGATGCCCGCGGGTTGATTGTTACCGCACCGGGGCAAACCACGGACTTTGTATCCCGTTTTTTTGCGCCGCAATCCGGCATCCCGGAAGACCCCGTTACCGGTTCTGCACATACCAGCCTGGTTCCCTATTGGGCCGGCCAGCTGAACAAAACGCAGCTTTCTGCGCTGCAACTTTCCGAACGTGAGGGATTTTTGCAGTGCCGCTATCTTAATGACCGGGTGGCCATCAGCGGACAGGGAAAACTATACCTTACCGGCGAGATCTACCTCGATTAATTGACGGCACGCTACTTTCTGCGGGAATATTTCGTTCTTTTTACAGTCTTCAGTAATTTCGGCGCGTGATTTCACAAAATACCATACAGGAGATTTTGGCCCGGATCGATATCCTGGACGTTGTGGGCGAGTTTGTTAAGTTAAAGAAAAGAGGTGCCAACTACCTGGGTGTTTGTCCGTTCCACAACGAAAAAACCCCCTCCTTTACCGTATCTCCCTCCAAAGAAATTTACAAATGCTTTGGCTGCGGCAAGAGTGGCAATACCATCAGCTTCATTATGGAGCATGAAAAATACAGCTATGTAGAAACCCTCAAATGGCTGGCCAACCGCTATGGTATTGAAGTGGAAGAAACCTTTGCCAGCGCGGAGCAAAAAGAACAGTACCAGATCGCAGACAGCCTGTTTATCATTAATAATTTCGCCGAACAATATTTTTCGCGGGCGCTGATGCAGTCGGAAGAAGGACGCGCCATTGGCCTGAGTTATTTTAAGGAACGGGGATTTCGGGAAGGGATCATAGAAAAATTCAAGCTGGGCTATGCCCCTGCCGAGCGGGACGCCTTTACCAAAGAAGCCCTGGCCAAACAATACAATAAAGACCTGCTGATCAAAACAGGGCTGGTTGTGGAGCGCAATGGTACCCTGCTCGATAATTACCGGGGAAGGGTCATCTTTCCCGTACATAACCACAGCGGCAAAGTAATGGGGTTTGGTGCCCGTATTTTAAAAACCACGGATAAAGCGCCTAAATATATCAATACACCGGAGAACGAGATCTACATCAAAAGTAAGATCCTTTACGGCTCCTATTTTGCCCGCACGGCTATTGAAAAAGCAGATGAATGCCTGCTGGTGGAAGGATATACCGACGTGGTTTCCCTGCACCAGGCCGGCATTGAAAATGTAGTAGCATCAGGGGGCACCTCCCTTACGGTAGACCAGTTGCGGCTGATTAAAAAATACACCAATAACCTCACCATTATTTACGACGGGGATGCTGCCGGTATAAAAGCCGCCCTGCGGGGGCTGGACCTTGCGCTGGAAGAAAGCCTGAATGTAAAGCTGGTGCTGATTCCGGACAAAGAAGACCCGGACAGTTATGTAAACAAGGTGGGCGCCGCTGCCTTTACCGACTTTATCAAAAAAAACAAGAAAGACTTTATCCTGTTCCAGCTGGAATCTTCGCTGACCGCCATTGGCGATGACCCGGTAAAAAAATCGGAGCTCGTGAATAAGATCGCGGAGTCGATCAGCCGGATCAATAAGGCCGAGGACTTTACCAAACAACAGGATTATATTAAAGAGTCTGCAGCCATCCTGCAGATAGACGAAGCCGGCCTGCATGCCCTGGTAAACAAATACATCCGGGATAAGGTAACTGCAATGGAGCGTAAAGCAGCCGGCAACGCCCAAAAAGAGCAACCGGTTCAGCAAGACCCTTTCGGCAGTTATGATGATGCCACCTTTGACCTGCTGTTTAAAGACCAGTTGCAGGAAAAAGAACTGGCGCGGGTGCTGCTGGAATACGGGAGCCGGCAATGGGATGATCATGCATCCATTGCCCAGCATGTGTTTGATGAAATTGACGAGCTGGAAATTGAAGACCCGGAGGTGAACCTGTTACTCACTTCTATTAAGCAATTGCTGCGCAACCATCCCGAGCAGCTGAACGATAAATATTTTATCTACAACGAGAATAAACAACTCAGCGCCTTTGCGGTTTCGCTGCTCAACCATCCCTATGAGGAAAGCGAACGCTGGGCCGCCGATTTCAGTCCCAATACCGGTTACCAGCGCGACCTGTTCAAACAGAGTTTCGAGGCATTTTCCCAGGTGATCAGCAAGGGCAATGAAAAGGATCTGAATAAATACAAACTGATCTCCGAGGACCGGACCAATCAAAAAGTAGAGTCGGCTATTCAATACCTCAAGCTCAAAAAGATCCGGCGCATGCTGCTGCAAAACCAGAACGATATGGCAGGCCCGCTGAGCGAACATAAATTCAAGGAGCTCCATTTCATTCACAAATCTTTAAAAGATATGGAACGGGAGATCACCAATCTTTTAGGAACCGTGATCCTGCACTAAGGCCGCAGATTGTTCCAGTTTTCAGGTTTAACGTTCCTGGATGATCCCGGCCCGGGCATCCGGTATAGTAAGTTCGATCGGGCGCGTTTAACCAGAAGAAAGCCTCTTCCCTGCTTACTATTGCCTGCTTCTTATTGGCAGTTAGTGAGAAAAGGTAGATCTGAAGTCTACCCCTGTTTCATCCACATAGGCTTTTTCTTAAGGATCTTTTTGTATGTAGGGCAATCTTCCGCGTGGCAGCCGGGCAGGTAGCCGGTACTCATTAAAAACTCATTTACGATTTCACCACCGGTAAACTTAAAATGTTTTTTAAACAGTTTTACCCATTCATCTTTGGTTTTGGGGTGATGATGATTGAGCCAGTTTTTAAACGATCCGAATTCCTTTTGAATACCGGTGATCACTTTGGCATTTTCAATGGCCGCATTAATCTTCAGCCGGTTCCGGATAATACCCGCATCAGCCATCAATGCGTCAAATTTCTTTTGGGTATAGCGGCTTACTTTTTTAATATCAAACTGATCAAATGCGTTGTAGAACGCTTCTTTCTTTTTCAGGATGGTTTCCCAGCTCAGACCGGCCTGGTTAATTTCCAGCACCAGCCGGGCAAACAGTTCATTATCCGATTCCAGCGGAAAGCCGTATTCGGTATCGTGGTAAACTTCATGAACCGTTCCCTTTCCTTTTGCTTTAACAAATGTGCAGTAAAATGACATGCTGCAAAATGCAATAAAATTTTTTGAAAAATATTTTGAATATAAAAAAACTTCCCCTTATCTTTGCAATCCCTTTACGGAACAACACACTGTAAAACAGGGACAAAGAAGCTTCAAAAGAAGCACTTGACATATCGGGAGTTTAGCTCAGTTGGTTCAGAGCATCTGCCTTACAAGCAGAGGGTCGGCGGTTCGAGCCCGTCAACTCCCACTACTACAAAAAGGGGTTTCATTGAATGAGCCCCTTTTTTGTTTTTAGCGGATACCAACCTCTACATACAACTATTAAATGACTGCACTGGAAATATTCGGAATAATCTGTTTGGTTTTAGTTTGTCTTGGCGGCGCTATAACGGCTACCATTGACATGTTCCAGAAACCCAAACCAACCGGCATCGGCAAAGATGGTAAACGGACATTGAAAATCGACCGAATTAGCCCTTGGGAATATCTAATCATTATCCTTCCGGGTGCGCTGTTGTTAATCGGGTTATTTACCAATAACAGAGAGGAAAAACTTACCAGTTTTGCAATACTTGGAGTTGGCCTTGCATGCCTAATTTTATCGCCTTACAACAACCGGTTCAGCATACCCTGGGTATATAAGACCGTTTTTGTAATGAGCCTGATACCTGCCGTAATTGCATATCTGCTTTCCCTAACTGAATCTAATTACGAATTTCAATCAGGCGTAAGCGCATTAACAATCATGTGGTTGCCCATACTGCTTTATACCTACCTTGTAGCTGCCCGGAAAATAATTAAAGTGGCCACAAAAACATACCCCCTCACACTTGGCGAGAGTCCTCGTTCCGGACGCGGGCGTATCTCAAAAAGACTGAACCGAAAAGCCAACTACTGGGACTCGATCTGGACCCTTTGGAATATTGCAGGGCTACCAGCAATAATTTTCTATTTCCTGATGATAAGAACATAACAGGAAGGGGTAACATAATGCCGATGGTGCACGTTTGGTTTTCCGGGCGTCCCCCTTCGGGAGACAACCCGGAGCATTGCGGCCTTTACGCATGTGCACCCGGCGCTTTATTCGTACTCCAACTCCACAACCGAGGTTTCACCGGAGATTACAATATCCGTGGTGTATTTAGCTATGGCCCCGTTGCCAGACATGGTGTAATGGTTCCGGATATGCCAGTAAAGATCCCCGTTCGTTTGAAATGTTTTAGCCTCCGCCAACAGGTTTTTAGAAGGCCGGCCAAACAACGTTGCCAGCGGCCAGTAATGGTAAAAGCCACCGGGTTGCAGGTTGGGTACGTTGCTGAAAAAAAACTGTTTGTTGTAAACGGTGCCTCCGCTGAATGTAGTTTTGGAAGCGATATAATTTCCCTCATTCATTTCAGGCACTTCTTCAAAGAAGCTCGTTCCGTTTGATCCTTTAACACCGGTCATATAGCCATCGGCATTGTAGGTATACGTGTATGTGTAGGTAACGACGCCTTCCGTATTTTTAAAAACCATCTGGGTAATGGCCCCCTGTGCATTCAGTGTGCATTCGTATGTGCGGCTAAGCAGGTTGCGGGGCAAATCATACTCCGTAACGAGCAACACAGTGGGTGATTGAAAATTGAAAACATCTTTTTTTGTATCGCTTGTGTACGTGGCGGGCCGCCCCTTGGCATCATATGTTATTGTATAGGTTTCTTTGCTGCCATCTGAATACGTTTCAACCGATTTTGAGATCCGTTTAAAGGATACCGGTGTGTTTTCAACCGGAATATCTTTCGTACCCTTTTTACAGCCTGCAACGCCTAATGCAATTGCCATTACCACTCCGAACATTTTTGCTTTCATTGCCTTGTTTTTTATTGATCACTTTTGTTTTGTTACACAAAAATGCAATCCGGATGCACCGGTCTCAAAATACAATCAGACAAAACGGATAAACCGTATACTGAAGCGTTCGAATGAAATGTTCGGGCGGGCGGGGCGTTTTCAATGTAGCAGGGCTATCATAAGGTTGCAACGATTATGCGCAATTGGGAAGCCCGCGTTAATGGATCAACCGTTACCGGTCGATCCATTTTTTAAACAATGGGGCCTTTTCCCTGCTGATATCAATTTCCAGTTTCAATGGCTGCTTTAACTGAACCACCAGTTTTTGGTTACCGTGCGGCTTTACCGACTGGATGGAATGAATATTGATAATGGCCTGGCGGTTCGCCCTGAAAAAGATTGCCGGATCCAGCACTTCCTCAATATCCTCCAGTGCCGAAAAATCATAAATAAACCGGTCGCCATTGAACGTGTACACATAATTAAGGTTATCCTTATAGAACAGCGCGATGGCCCTGGTTTCTACCGGGGCCCATTTATTGCCGGAATTGATCACAAACCGTTCTTTATACTGTACCTTCGCCAGTAGCGGGTTGGAAAAATACTGCATGAGTTGCTGCAGATCACCCGGCACAAAACTCTTATGCTCCTGCATGCTTCTTACCTTGTCGATGGCCGTCTTAAGATCTTCCTCCTGCACCGGCTTTAACAAATAATCGACCCCGTTCACTTTAAATGCGCGAATTGCATATTCCTCATATGCGGTACAAAAAATAACCGGGCAGTTCAGCGTAAACTCATCGAAGAGTTCAAAGCTCAATCCATCACTTAAACGAATGTCCATAAACAGCAAATCGGGCACCGCATTGCTCATAAACCACCTACGTGCCGTTTTAAGGCTTGGAAGCATTTCAATCACCTGCACGTCACCGGCCACGGAAGCAATATTCAGCTTCATCTCTTCGGCGATCAGGCTTTCATCTTCTATAATTACCGCTCTCATATGTATTCTTTTTTATTGGTTTTTGTATAGGGCTCCGCCGGTTGAGCAAACCAGCCATCATCCATAATGATTGCTGCCTACCGGTTGGTTGCCTGACTTTTTCACGCGCATTACAACAATGGAATTTTTACCGTAAAATACTGCCCGTCCTCTGTAATGACCACCGGTTTATCTGCATAATAGCGGTACAGGGTTTGCAGATTTACCAACCCTCTTTTATTACTTGTTTCAACCATACGGTATCGTTGCAGGTTGTTTCTTACAATCACATAATCATCCCCGGCAAAAATGCGGATGCGCAGGGGACATTCGATATCAGCGGTATTGTGCTTGATGGCATTTTCTACAAGATTTTGCAGGCTCACCGGCACCATATATTTGCTGAGCAATGCTTCCGGCACATCCATCGTTACTTCCAACCCGTCCTTAAAACGGGTCTTTTGCAGTTCCACAAAGGTTTTAACAAATTCCAGTTCATCCCGGAGGTGCACCAGTTCCTGCTCATCGCTCTTCAATACATAGCGGTATACCCGGCTCATTCCATCCAGGAAGGTGGTTGCCGTTTTGGTATCGCTCTTTATCAAACTGCGCAGGGCGGTTAAAGAATTAAAAAGAAAATGTGGATTTAAATGCTGTTTCAAACTTTCATACTGCACCATCGTCTTTTCTTTCTCCAGTGATTCGGCCTTTGTTTCCAGGCTTAAAATCTGCCGCTGCTTGTTCATCCGGAAACGGTAAAACATAAAAACGGACGCCATCATAAGCAGTGCCGTAATGGCTTTAAACCATCCGGTTTTATAAAAGACCGTGGCAACCTGCAACCGGAGCCGTTTTGCCTCGCCGTTCCAGTTGCTTATATTAGTAGAGGCTTTGTACAAAAATGTATACTCACCACCCGGTACGCTGCTGTAAACCACCTTGGGATCCTTCGTATAATGCCAGTCTTTTTCCAACCCGTCCAGCTTGTAGGCATACCACACCTGCGCATTGTAACTTACGGCTTCCAGTTCTATGGTAAAAAAATTCTCATCCTGCTTCAGTGCAATCTGTTCGCCGCTGTTGATGGTACGCATGGGAACATGCCTGTTGCCGCTGATGCCAATACCGGCAATAAAACAAGGGGCGGCGGTCCTGTCTGTCTTGTATTGCAGGGGATTGAACTGCACATACCCCCTGCGGGACGGCATGATATACGTGCCGTTTTTTAGTTTTACCGCCGGGTGTTCCGCAAAATCAGTGATCAGCAATCCTGCCCCCGCGCCTATGGAAGTAAAATAGCGTCTTGATTTTCCCAGCATCACCATTCCTGCGGCTGTACCCAACCAAACCCGGTTGCTATCATCAACCGCAATGCCTCCCACAATATTACTGGGTAAGCCATCCTTTACGGTATAAGAAGTACATATATTTTTATCCGCATCAATACACGTAACGCCATTGAAGGTAGACACCCATATTTTGCCCTCTTTATCCTCGTTAATGCTGATGATCACATCTCCTACAATGGTATTGGGAGTTTTATCGGTGCTCCTCCAAAGTTTTGTGGCACCGGTTAAAGGATCATATACAGACACCCCATCGCCATTATAACCAAACCAAAGTCTTTTCCTGCGGTCTTCAAATACAAAACGCACCGTATAGCCCGTATATTTTTTTAACACGGGATGCGCGGCCACACTGTGAAATTTCCTTTCGGCGGGTATATAATAATAAAGCCCGTCGTAGTCTCTTGATCCAAACCAAAGTGTACCGTCGCTCGTTTTGTTTGCACTAAAATAAAATGACTGCGGTATGGAATCTTTGACGGTAAGAAAATCCATCTTGCCCGTTGCCCGGTTCAGGCGGTTTACACCGGCGCCCGTAGCTACCCATATATCATGGTTTACGTCTTCAACAATGGCACGCACCGAGTTAAAATAGATCATATCCGGCTTGCCGGGCTCATTCCTCCACACCCGGTAAGCGCCGGTTTGTACATTATACATTGAAATACCATTGCCGGTCGTAAACCAAAGGTTGCCTTCATGATCTTCTTCAATACCACGGGTAAGTGTATGCGCATTGGCGCTGCCAAAGGGATAGCCTACCTTGAATACATTTTTCTGCTGATCGACATAGTTCACCCCGATATCGGATCCCAGCCAGATCCTTTTGTCTGCTCCCCTCCATACAGAAAACATCAGGTTACTTAGCAATGAATTTTTAGCATCCGGGGAATATCGGTAATGCATTAGCTTTTTCTGTAGCGGGTTATAGCAAAGCAACCCGTTTAGATTGGTAATGATCCAGATGGTATGGCTTTCATCTTCTGCAAATCCGTTTACCAGGCTTTTTACATCCCGTTGATCTGTTACCAGTAAATGATCCAGCACCTCGGTTTTACCAGTCCGTCCGTCAACCCGCAGCAGCCTGAAGGCGGCGTGGTTGGCCAACCAAACATCACCTGCGGCCGATACCATTATTTTATTGATCACTTTTCCTTCCAGCTCCTTTACCGCGTAATAGCGGGCCTGCCGCGATTTTACATTATACATCACATAATAACCGTCGCCGCCGATATAGAGCTCATTTCCCTTCAGAAAGGCGCTGCCAGCCTTTATGGTGTCCAGCAACCGGTTCGAAGCGCTATCGTTGCTCAGCAGCTCAAACCGGTCGGCAACAGGATTATAACAGCGTAAACCCGATCTTGACACCAGGAATAAACGGTTCGCAGCAACCGGCACAATGGTATTTACAGTAAATCCTGCAGCCTTTTTTATTTTCCGGAAGGCAAAGGACGTATAATCAAATTCAACAATCTCGTTCCAAAAACCGAACCACAGCCGGCCATCGGGCCCGCAGGCCATTGCATTGCAAACCGAAGCCGGCGAGGCGCTGCTATCGGTACGATCGTAACCGAATTGCCGGATTGTTTTTCCATTGTAGCGGTTCAATGCGCCACCCGAAGCAAACCACATGTAGCCATATTTGTCCTGGCATATCGCATGCGTCCAACCATCATTCAGTCCATCTGCAGTCGTAATCTGATGAAAGACCACCGGTTGCTGTGCACACAGCCGGACCCCAAGAAAAAGCAGAAAAACAAGGAGACTCTTTTTCATTAAAAATCAAAATAACCACAACGGATTTAATCCCCAAAAGCAGTATGGTTAACCGGATATTTTTCGGGCTGAACCGGATAAACTACCGGCTGAAACGCTCCTGTTAAAAATACCCGGCGCACCGTTCTCAATAACGCAGCTACAGATCCGCCCTGGTTGTATAAAGTTATAGAAAACCGGGCTTCAGGCCATACATACCCTACCGGAATTTAATATACGCATGCACCCGGTGTTTCCTGAGAGGAACGGGGAAGCAGCGGTATTGTACAGTAAGAGCGCAGGTACGCTCATGAACAAAACCGCCGGGGGAATATTACCGGAAAAGCGATCGTTTATGCCGCTTTAGTCAATGCCGGCTTTTAACACTTTGGAGTATTGAACCGTACCATCCCTGTTAACCTGGCGGATACGGATGTACAGCTCTTTATCCTTATCAACCGGCACCGAAGTTTCCTTGCTGCATGAAGCAATGATCAGTACCAGCACAACCACCGCCAGTAATGCCTGCACGCCGGAGCGGCGCCGGCCTGCGGCAATGATCAGTCCCAGCATAGAGGCGATACCTGCGCCCAGGAGTGCATTTCCGGATTGCAGATCTATTTCAAACTGGTAACGTATTTCAGCAGTTGCATTGCCAGCTGCAGCCTTTGAAGCAACAGACCCGATCTTATGGAATGCAAGCCCGTCAACAGATGCTTCCACGTCAAAATGGTCGCTCTGTTTTTCAGATTCCGTAATCCAGTTTACATGCAGTACTCCGTTTTGTACCGAGGCTTCAGCCGCGCCAAAAGATACCGGCAGTGAAATTGAAAACACGCAGGTTGCAGGCAACGGGTACGGAGTCCCGCCCGCACTTTTCAGGTCCCAGTTATTGGGGTTGTTGATCTGGGATCTGAGCGTTGCTATCGATCCGGCGGAAGTGGCGCTACACTTCACGATGCCGTTATCAAATTCAGCACCATTCGTTCCGGGCGAAAGCACGCCCATGATGGCGTTTACCCCCGTTGTAAGACCGGGTGGTTTGGCCGACCTGTTTTGGTTATACGACCATGAAGTGCCCCCAACGGCATCCCAGTTTGCATAGGTGCTTGCCAGCTGCGTTCCGGACAGGATTTCACTGTTCATATGAATGCCGGCAATAAAGGTAGGTGAAGTAACGGCGTCCCGAAAGGCAAGCACCTGGTCTCCCGCCTGGGATAAAACAAATACCCCGGATCCAAAGTATGAAACAGTACCGGAAGATGCGGTTAGGGTGCTGGTAACCTGGCCGGTTGCTTTGATGGTAACCTGTGTAAATTGGGGCAATGCTCCGGAAGAGGTCCATACAATAACGCCTTCCATAGTTCCAAGGGCGGCAGTGGGAAGCGCCGTGTTCCATCCGTTGTCTGTAAAATTAATGGTGGTATTATTTGCAATACCTCCGTTCTTTAAAATAACAAATGTAAACGCAGACTCGTCATTACCGGGGTTGATGGCATTGTAGCCTACAAATGCGATATCACCGGCTAAAAGCGGCTGTGCATATCCCTTATTGATGCTGCCCAGCACCAACAAGGTTACCATCATAAACAGGTAGTTTTTTTTCATTGCAAAGAGGGATTTAGATTGCAAGATAAGCAGAGGGTGCCCATCTTTAAAATAAAATCCCGGCCGCCGGCTACCCGGTTCCGGAGAGCGGAGGCTTCCTTTGAAAAAAACGGTTTAACTGCGTTCTGCATCATGAAGCAAAAGCGGATCTTCAATACCAAATGCAACCGGTCATTAGCAGCGCGTTTCGGCATCCGCCGTGCGCATTGTACTTCATAAATGCGGATCCGCCGCAGCTAAAACGATCGTTCAGGATCCGCATACCTGGGTTCGTATTATGAACAGCGCCGCTGCAAGCTGCAACTGCATGGACCTTATTCCGCTTTTATCTTTTCCAGCAACGCTTTCAGCTCCTGTACCCGCTGCGGATACTTGGCGGCAAGATTCGTTTGCTCTCCCGGATCCCTGTTCAGATCGTAGAGCTGATCCTCCGGACTGTACCCCGTTTCAATATTTACGGCGCCCATCAGTGCAGGTCCTTTTGAAGGAGAAAGGTATTTCCATCCGTCCTTTACGATGCATAATGCGCTATTAGCCGGCTGTTCTACTATAAAATCCCGGTGCTTCATAGTTTGGCCCGTTAAGGTTGAAAGGTAATCCCTGCTGTCCGTAAACTCGCCTTTGGGAAGTTTTACATTCAGCAACGCAGCAAACGATGCCATCAGGTCGATCTGGCTTACCAGGGCATCTGATTTTTTTCCTCCGGCAACCTTCGCCGGCCACTGTACGATAAAGGGCACTCTTGTACCGGCTTCAAAAGCACTGTATTTACCGCCACGGTAAATTCCTGCTGCTTTATGCTGAAGCGCAGCGGCGGTTTCGGCCGATTGATCGATATACCCGTCATTCAATACGGGTCCGTTGTCGCTACTGAAAATAACGATGGTATTTTTTAACAGGCCCCGCTCCTTCAGCGCATTCATTACCACACCCACGCTATGATCCATCTCCAGGATCGCGTCGCCCCGGTACCCCAGCTTGCTTTTTCCTTTAAATTCGGTTCCGGGCATACGGGGTACATGAATGTTATGAATGGCGTAATACAGGAAGAAGGGCTTTTTGCTTTTCAGGCTTTGATCGATGAAATCCACGGCCTTGTTGTTAAACACATATCCCAGCTCTTCGTCTGTCCATTCGCTCCGTTTGCCGCCCTGCATAAACCCGATGCGGCCAATGCCGTTTACAATGTGCCCGTCGTGCCCCTGCCGGGGATCATTGGGCTGCTTTAATAATTCCGGATGTTCTTTTCCCGTTCGTTCACCGGGGAATGCTTTTTGATAGTCAACGGCGATCGGATCTTTTTCCTCCAGCCCGATAGCCCGCTGATTTTCCATAAAGATCGTGGGAACCCGGTCGGCCGTTGCAGGGAATATAAAGGAATAATCAAACCCCACTTCCCTGGGTCCGGGTGTAACCTCCTTATTCCAGTTTACCGGCGACTGGTTGCCCAGCCCCAGGTGCCATTTACCTACCACCCCGGTTGCATAACCGGCCTGCTGAAACACTTTCGGCAAGGTGGTGATATCGGTGGGGATCACCAGGTTGGCATCGCCCGGGAGAATATTGGTGCCTTTTTTGCGCCAGGCATACCTGCCCGAAAGCAAGGAATAGCGGGATGGCGTACAGGTAGAGGCCGTAGCATGGGCATTGGAAAAATTTACGCCGTTTTGCGCGAGCCGGTCAACATTGGGCGTTGCAATTGCCGTAGCACCATTGCAACTCAAATCTCCATAACCCAGATCATCGGTATAAATCACCAACACATTCGGGCGGTTTGCGGTTTGGCAAAACCCGGATAACAGACTCCAGGTGAGTATTGCGGTAAGCATCCATTTTTTCTGCATGATCAAAAATATAATTTATTTCAGATTGGGGTTAATATTTACTTCAGCCTGTGGCACCGGCCAGGGATAATTTTCGGCTTTAAAATTCTTAGTTGTCACATACCAGCGGCTGTTGGGATCGGTAGCCCCGTCAGGCGCCTTTCTTAAGTTCTTTGCGCCGGGATAAGAGGCACCAAAGAATTTACCCTGCAGTACCGTTACGGCATCGTTCCAGCGGTAGAGATCCCATAAACGGGTGCCTTCCAGCGCCAGCTCCACGCGGCGTTCTTTTTTCAGAATGGTCATCAGTTTTGCGGGATCCTGTTCGGTAACCGGGGGCATGGATACAGAAGCGCGGGCACGCACTTTATTAATCGTTTCGTCCAGCAGGCCCTGCCCTGTAATGCCCATCCGCACCTGTGCCTCCAGGTAACTAAGCAACACTTCTGCATAGCGGATAATGGGCAGGTCGATACCGGAATTCTGCAGATCACCTCCGCCAAAACCATCATAGGCAAATTTCCGCATGCTGAAACCCGTTCTGGTGGCTTGTTTACTCAGCGTTAGCTGATCCGGAGAACTGGTCACATCCGGATGACTGATATACGGCGCTCCTTTAAAAACCGCATTGTTGTAAAGGATGGTTACGGCCAGCCGCGGATCACGGTTCTTTCCAAAATCTGCGGGATCGTACTGCGGACTGTTATAGGAAAACGCGCTGCCATCTTTAAAATCATATGCTTCGGCCAGGCTTCCGAGCGGACAAAAAATACCCCACCCTGCCGACATTGCCGGAAAGAAATGCTGCAACATCCCGTTGGGTGCCAGGTCAACCAGGTACTGCGTTGCAAAGATGATTTCCTTGCTGCTTTCGTTGGTGCCGTTAAACAAACTGGCATAATCCGGATCGATCAGGTGCTCATTCAGGTCTATGATCTTTTTATAAGTAACCGCCGCCTGTTGCCAGTTTTCCTGGTTCAGGTACAGGCGTCCCAAAAAAGCCAGTGCCGCCTGTTGGGTGGCTCGCCCTCTTTCCGGTGCAGCCAGTTGTTTGGCTGTTGGCAGGTCGGCGGCCGCATCCGTGAGTTCTTTGGCTACAAAAGCCTGCACATCACTTAAAGAGGCTTTGGTTACCTTATTTGCCTGCTCGGGTTGCAGCACGGCAGTAACCAACGGAACAGGGCCAAAATACGTGGAGAGATACAGATACTGTGTGGCGCGCAGGAACCGGGCCTCGGCAATCACCCGCTTTTTCAGGGCATCTCCGATGGCCGCTTTGCCGATATTATCCAGGAAATAATTACAGCGCGAAATCCTGGAATAACTGTTGCTCCAGTAATTAGGATAATCGCCGGTATTGGCAGTAAGCGTTCCGTTGGTAAGTTTATTAAAGTTGGAGTTATCACCTCTGCGGTCATATGCATTATCGGTTGCAAACTCAAGAAACAGCAACCCGTTGTAAGACCACCAGTCGGTTGGCCCGAACTCAGCAGCTTTCTGCATCTGGATGTTCCCCCGGTACAAAGCCGTTAGTGCAACGTTTACATTGGCTTCACTGGTCCAGAAAACATCATTGGCAAACTGATCCCTGGGATACAGGTCCAGCTTTTTGGCACAGGAGCAAAAAGTAACGGTAACCAGGGCCACATAAGCCCAAACAAGGTCTTTTTTTCGAACGATCATTTGTTTCATTGTCGTAAAGTTTATGCACGGTTTCACAATCGAAGCGGGTATTAAAAATTCACATTTACACCCAGGGTAAAGTTGGCCAGGATGGGGTAATAATCTCCAGCTGTATTGATCTCCGGATCCCATCCTTTCGGATAGCGGCTAAAAGTTGCCAGGTTTTCTGCTGCTGCAAATATCCGCAGCGACTGTATGCCCATCCATTTAAGTCTTTTTTCACCCAGGGTATAACCCAGTTGAATATTTTTAATACGGAGATAGCTACCGTTCAGCAACCAGAAATCCGATAGCAGGGTATTGGGCGTACCTGTATTGGCAATTTCTTCCATACGCGGATAACGTGCATTCCGGTCTGGATTCTGCGCCGTCCATCTTCCATCCAGCTGCCACCGCTGAATGTTCCCGTTCTGGTACATGGCGTAGCCTGCATAGTTGGTGAGCCGGCCATTTACGCCGCTTACCCCCTGCAGCAAGGCACTGAAGTCCACTCCGGCATACCCTGCATGTAACGCGATCCCATAAGTATATTTGGGAATATTGGTACCCAGTATTGCCCGGTCGTAAGTGGCGTCCACCTTGCCATCCGGCTTTCCGTCGGGACCGCTGATATCTTTATAACGGATATCGCCGGGTTTGGGCTTGGGATTGATCGCCGTTTGATTGGCGTAGCCGTCAATATCCGCCTGGTCTACAAACAAACCGTCTGCCCGGTACCCGTAATACAGATCGATGGGATAGCCCAGGAAGCGGCTGGAACCATTTCCTACCAGGCCGTTGGGTTGGGGAATATTCAGCCCCGGTCCCAGGTCCAGTACCTTGTTCCGGATCACCGAAAGGTTAGCCCGCACTCCATAGGTAAATTTGCTCCGGGTTTCATTATACCCCAGTTCAAACTCCCAGCCTTTATTGCTTAGTTTACCGGCATTGATGGTTCCCACACCAAATCCCAGCACCGCAGAATAGCTGCTTCCGGGGTTGGCCAGGATATCATATCCGTAGCGGTCGAAATACGCCGCGCTGAAGCTTAGCCGCCCCTTTAGCGCGGTTCCTTCCAATGCAATATCCTTGGTACGGGTAGACTCCCAGTGAAGCGTAGTATCTGTAAGCGTGGTTAAGATAGAACCGGCCGCAATCGTATTTCCGAACGGATAACTGTAATTGCCGCCCAGCGCCAGCACCAGCTGCCAGGGATAATTACCAATATTCTGATTGCCCAGCGTACCATAAGAAGCCCGGAGTTTGAGTTCATTGATCCACAGAACATGCTGCTTAAAAAACGGCTCCTCAGAAATACGCCAGCCCAGGGCATAGCCGGGAAAATCGGCATACCGGAGTGTGGGCGGGAACCGTGAGGATCCGTCCCGGCGTACCGTCACTTCGGCCAGGTAACGTGTTGCATAATTATATTGAAGCCGGCCAAAATAAGAATCCATGGCCCACTCCGTTTTATTGCCGGAATTGGTTTGGGTTCCGGGATCACCGGCGTTCAGCTCGGTAAGACTGTTGGATACATACCCGTTCCGGAAATTGGAAGAAACGCGATCGCCGTTGTATTCATAGGTATGGCCCAGCAATACATTGACCGCATGCTGCCCAAAGGTATTTTTATATTCCAGTAATTGCTGCAGGGTTTTATATTCTACTTCTTCATTGTTCTGGGTCAGATTTCCCGGCCCCAGCTTCACCGCGGCATTCAATACCTGGTTCGATAAAAACCGCCGGGACCAGTTGGAGCTGTTGGTATACCCGCCGATGCCGGAAAGCGTAAGCCCGTGCACAATCTCCCAGTCGAGCCGCAGGTTACCCGCCAGGCTCGTCCACTTTGAGTTAAAGAAGGACTCATTATTAAGATAGGTATAAGGCGTACCCTTGTTGGCAAGGCCCGTACCAAAATCGCCGTTACTGAGCAGATAAGGAAAGGTTGCCGGTATCCGCACCACCTGGCTGATGGCCGTAAGCATATCGCTAAAGTCCTGGGTAGCCGACGGAGCGGGCTGATCATTGAGCTCCTGCGTGGCAGACAGTCTTGTTGAAAGCTTTAATTTTTCGGCCAGCCGGTTCGACATATTAAAACGCAGGTTGTAGCGCTGGTAATCATTCCGGGCAACAATACCGTTTTGATAAAGATATCCCAGCGACAAAAGGTAATCGGTATTGCCGGTTTTATTCGCTACGGACAAATTATGCCCCGTTTGTAACGTACCTTTTTTAAACATCAGGTCGATATAATTTACATCCGGATAATGATCGGGATCCGAGCCATCGCGAAACTTCCGGATCTCCTCTTCTGTATAGGTACCAGGTGTGGCTTCGTTGCGTGCCTGTGCGTATTCCCATGAATGCACAAACTCCGGATATTGCGTGGCGCGTTGCGTGCCGATATAGCCATTATAACTGATCTTAATTTTTCCATTCATTCCCTGTCCGGATTTTGTGATAACCAGGATTACACCATTTGCCGCCCTTGAACCGTAGATGGCTGCCGATGCGGCGTCTTTCAACACAGAAATGCTGGAAATATCATTCGGGTCTATATTACTTAGCTGACCGGGAATACCGTCGATCAATACCAATGCGTCCGGACTGGCCCCAAACGATGCAACGCCGCGGATCCGGATCGTACCTGCACTACCCCCTCCCGGCTGCCCCGAGCGCTGGATGACCGTAACACCCGGCATCTGACCGGTGAGTGCCTGCGTAGCCTGTGTAACCGCACGGTTATTGAGGTCCTTAGCGTTTACCTGTGAAATGGCCCCGATCACGTTTACCCTCCGTTGCGTACCATATCCCACAACCACCACTTCATCCATTTGTCCGGGTAAGGCCGCCAGCCGCATCATAATGCTGCTTTTTTCACCGGCATTCAGTGAAAAACGTTTCAATGAGTCGTCCCGGTATCCTACGAACGAAAAGTAAAGATCATAGGAACGTCCATACACCATCTGGGCCGCAAACCCGCCCTTTGCATCCGTGATCTGGTGCACTACCGCTGCAGGATTTTGTACATCCACGATCCTTACCGAAGCGCCCGGAAGCGGCTCGCCGCCCTGGCTCAATACCAATCCCCGCACTTCAGCATTGTGTTGTGCCATGCCCTGCAGGGAGCAAAGCATGATGAGTGCGATGAAAACGCGATAAAATTTTGACTGCATAGTTACCTGTCTTTTATATTCAATAAAATAGTTGTTCAAAACGCATGTGCTTTTGTTCGTCCCTGTTCAGCACAGTAACGCTGCTTTTAAAATACGAACGGAATGCTCCTGTAAAGGAATAGCAGTTATCCGTATGACCCCAGGGTCAATCGTTTTTCTCTATTGTAATTTGGTTCTCATTTTTCTGATACCGCAATCCGTTCAACTGGCAAAGCTGTTCCAGTAAAACATCCAGCGAATCGCTATACATGATCGTTCCTGTAAACAGGTAATCTCCGATCTCTTTTGTTTTTAATACAATCGTTCTATGGTACCGTTGTTCGATCCGGTCGAATACCCGGCGCAATGTTTCGCGGTTAAACGAATAGGCCGTATTCCCCCACACTACCGCTCCATGGCCGGATGTTAACTGCCCGCGGGCCGCCGGGGTGGTTTTATGAGCCGCCATCCCGGCGGCATCCTTCCGGGCCGGCCGTATAACCCGGGCCACGCCATTCCTGCGGTCTACCAGCACGCCTTCCCCCGGCACCAGGATCACGGGCTCCAGTATGGCCGCATGATCCAGATCGCGCACCGCTATTTTCCCTTCTATCAGATCTACCTGTATCGTTGCCCGCTCCCGGTTTTCCTGTACCCAAAACCCGGTACCCAATGCCCGCACACGTATGCCGTTTGCCTCTACAAGAAAAGGATGCAGCGAATCTTTTGCTACTTGGAAATAAGCGGTTCCTGTTAAGCACAATTGCCGCTGCTCCTTAAATGTGCCCGCATACTCCACCCGGCTGCCGGGTTGCAACCGCAGCACAGATCCATCGGGCAATTGCAGCACCTTTTCTTTTCCGGAAGTATTTTCAACAACTGTAAATGCAGGTTCCGTATGGCGGCTTCCCCGCTTGCCACCCAGGATATTTAACAACGCGTATCCTGCCAAAACCAGTGCCAGTACGGCTGCTGCCGCCAGCATCCTTTGTAAATAGCGCGTTTTTTTCTTCTTGTTGATCCCCTGTTCTACAGCCTTCCACATTGCTGCTTTCCACGGCTCCTCCAGCTGCTGTGTTTCCGGCATCCGGCGGAATGCCGCATCCGGAATATAGTGCTGCAATACTTCGGGGTGCGCTTTGAGAAATGCCGTTACTTCTTCAGCCTCTGCCTCATCCGATTGGTTGTCGAAGAACCGCTCCACCATCTCCTTTGTGACAGCATTATCCATTTTCATTTATGTATAACGTTTGCAAATAAAAAATCCCCTAGCGGCAAAAAAAAATTATAAAAAAAAGAATACAGTGGTCAGCATCCTGCGCAATTGTTTCAGCGCCTGCCGCACATGGTTATCTACCGTTTTAACCGACAGGTTCATTAAAACAGCAATTTCTTTATAGGAATAGCCTTCCAGGTGCTTTAAACGGATCACTTTACGGCGCATTGCCGGCAGCCGCTGGATGGCAAGGTGCAGCTGTTCATGATCCGGTAATACGGGCGGAGATTGTGTATAAAATGCTTCGGCCACTGCCCTCCGTTTCCGTTGCGTGGCTTCTTTACGCAACCAGTCGATAAATACCAGCCGGGCATTCTGAAACAGCATGGTTTCCAATGAGTGAACGTCGGAGAGGCCGGAACGGTATTGCCACATTTTAATAAATGCCTGTTGGGTAAGGTCGGCCGCATCAGCCTCGTTGCCGGCTTTTTTCAGGAAAAGAAAAAAAACACGCTCCCACCAAAGCGCATAGAACGCCTCGAACGCTTTTTGGTTTCCATCCCTGATATCCTGTACCTGGTTCAACATATAATTTACAACAAACAAAATGCGCTGCTGCGATAAGGACAGCCAGTAGCCGCCTTGCTGTTTCCATTACGCACCCCTCCATATAATACACAACACCCACCCGGCTTTCCCGGATCGCTGAAGGCGCGCTTAAGTACGAATCTCTTTAAACAAGCAGCACTGGCAAACACTGGTACAAAGTAAATTTAAAATATTGAGAGTATTGAAGACTATACGAAAAAATCAGCACCGGTGCGCATTCGTTTGCACAAACAACACCAACAGCCATCCGGCTTTTTACAAATACATTACCTTCGTGCCTGCTTGTTCCATTTTGTAACCCGCTGATCCCCGCCGGCCGGTTTCAGGAGCACGATCTCAAAAATACAATTACAAAACCATGCTGGCCGCTGCCAGTAAAATACAGATCATTGTGAAAAAAATACTGCTCATTATGGCCGGGCTGTTTGTATATGTTACTACTATCACTGCCCAACAAAAACCCAATGTCATTTACATTTATGCCGATGATATGGGCTATGGGGAATTGGGCTGCTACGGTCAACAAAAAATCAAAACGCCACACCTGGACCAGATGGCCGCCGAGGGCATGCGGTTTACCCAACACTACTCCGGTACACCGGTATGCGCACCTGCACGTTGTATGCTGCTGACCGGAAAAAATGGCGGACATTCCTACATAAGAGGCAACTATGAACTGGGAGGCTTTCCGGACAGTTTGGAAGGCGGCCAGATGCCGCTGCCGGAAGGCAGTTTTACCCTGGGGCATCTTTTTAAGAATGCGGGGTATGCAACAGCAGCCATCGGAAAATGGGGATTGGGATCAGGCAATACGACGGGGCACCCGCTTTCACAGGGCTTCGATTATTTTTACGGATACCTCGATCAGAAACAGGCACATAATTACTATCCTACCCATCTTTGGGAAAATCATTCCCGGGATACGCTGAACAACCCCAATATCTGGGTACACCGGCAGCTCGACCCGCAAACTGCTACTGACAGTGATTTCGATTATTTCAAAGGCAATGTATACTCGATTGATAAAATGACGGAGAAGGCGCTGGCGTTTATCCGCACACACCGGCAACAACCTTTCTTTCTTTACCTGCCCTATACCATTCCGCATGTATCGCTTCAGGTACCGGAAAAATACATAAATATGTATAAAGGCCGGTTTGATGAAAAACCTTATTACGGACAAAATGGTTATGCAGCATCCAGGTACCCGTTATCTACTTATGCCGGTATGATTACCTGCCTCGACGACCAGGTAGGCCTTATTATGAATGAGATCAAAAAGCTGGGGCTGGATCAAAATACCCTGATCCTGTTTTCGAGTGATAACGGAGCTACGTTTAACGGGGGCGCCGACGCGGTTTTCTTCAACAGTGTGCAGGGCTTGCGCGGATTAAAAATGGACATCTATGAAGGGGGCTTCCGGGAGCCCTTTATCGCCCGCTGGCCGAAAAAAATTCCTGCGGGAAAAACCAGTTCCCTGCTTTCTGTACAATACGATATGATGCCCACTTTTGCGGAGCTTACCAAACAACGGCTGACGCATCCCGTTAACGGCATCTCTCTTTTACCGGAGCTGTTGAGTAAGGGAACACAGCAACAGCATCCGTATCTTTATTTTGAGTATCCTGAAAAAGGAGGCCAGGTAGCCGTTCGCATCGGCAAATGGAAAGGGGTACGTACGGGCGTGCAGAAAGATAAAAAGGCGCCCTGGCAACTTTACAACCTGGAAACGGATCTTCATGAAACCGAAAATATAGCCGCTCAGTACCCCGACATCATCCGGCAAATGCAGGCCATTGCATTAAAGGAGCACCAGCATCCGCATATAAAGGAATGGGAATTTATAGACCCGAAATTTGAGAAGGCCACAGAGGCGCAGAAACGCTGAAGTTTTTTTGTATTTCTTGCGGCTTGTTTTTTACCGCAACGGTCGCAAAGCATTCGCAAAGGCCGCAACGAAAACTTCGATAGATCATCGGCATAAACTTCCTTGCGAACTTAGCAAAAAAAACCGCGCTCCTTGCGGTTGATATTCAACCGCAACGGTCGCAAAGCACCCGCAATAATCGCAATGAAAACCGGATCAATCATCACTCAAAAACACATAGCGCACTTCGCGAAAAACCTCGCTCTTTGCGGTTTATATTCAACCGCAACGGTCGCAAAGCATCCGCAAAGGCCGCAACGAAAACATCGATAGATCATTGGCATAAACTTCCTTGCGAACTTAGCGAAAAACCCCGCGCTCTCTGCGGTTCGTTCTTACCACCAAGCAAAGCATCCGCAACGATCGCAATGAAAACCGGAGGCAGCATTGTTACAACCGCCTTCACAAATTTTGCGAAACCCTTTGCTCTTTGCAGTTTAAATATCACCCTGAACCGCAGTAACTAAACATTGTATTACCGCATACACCGGTATAAAAAAAGCCACCGTTACCGGTGGCCGCTTCATAAAACAAACACAAAAGTCATATCATAGCCTGGGGCCTGCAGCTTTTACTTCCGCGGGCACTACCGAAGCAACGTTTTCAAAGTTCCTGATAAACTGTCCGGCCAGGTCCCTTGCCTGGGCATCATACGCTTCCGGCTCCGCCCAGGTCTGGCGCGGGTTTAATACGTTCGGATCCACACCGGGGCAGGTACCCGGTATCATCAGGCCGAAAACCGGTTCCTTATGATAGATCACATTATCCAGGCTTCCGTTCAGCGCAGCCCGTATCAAGGCCCGCGAATCGGCCAGTTTCATCCGGCGTCCGGTACCATAGGCACCACCCGTCCAGCCGGTATTCACCATCCAAACCTTTACACCATGCTGCGCGATCCGGTTGCCCAGCATCGTTGCATAACGCGCCGGATGCAGCGGCAGGAAGGGTGCTCCAAAACAAGCACTAAAAGTGGCCTTGGGCTCGGTAACTCCGGCTTCTGTACCCGCTACCTTTGCGGTGTACCCGCTAATAAAATAATACAACGCCTGTTCACGCGTGAGCCGGGAAATGGGAGGCAATATGCCATAGGCATCACAGGTTAAAAAAAAGATATTCCGGGGTACACCGCCGGTTTCTTCCGGCACACTGTTCTTTACAAAATCAATGGGATAGGCCACCCTTGTGTTTTCGGTAACAGACGCATCATCAAAATTGATCTGGTCGGTGCCGGGGAAGAACGTAACGTTTTCAACAAGTGCCCCTTTTTTTATGGCGTGATAAATCTCCGGTTCCTTTTCTTCGGAGAGCCCGATACATTTTGCATAGCAGCCGCCTTCAAAGTTAAACACCCGGCTGTCATCCCAGCCATGTTCATCATCGCCGATCAGTTTCCGGTCAGGATCCGTGCTCAGGGTGGTTTTGCCGGTACCACTCAGTCCAAAAAACAGGGCGGTATCTCCATTGGGGCCCAGGTTGGCTGAACAGTGCATGCTGAGTACATCCCGGGTTTGCGGCAACAGGTAATTCAATATCGAAAAGATCCCTTTCTTGATCTCCCCGGTATAGGCACTGCCTGCAATCAGGATCATTTTATGTTTAAAACTCACCACCGTGGCATTGCCCTGACGGGTACCGCAACGTACGGGATCCAGCTCCAGTGAAGGTGCGGAAAGAATATGCCAGTCCGGTTCAAAATGTTCCAGTTCCGCTTCAGACGGACGTAAAAACAGATTGTGGGCAAAAAGATTCATCCAGGGCAGTTCGTTTACTACCCGGATATTCAACCGGTATTCCGGTACGGCGCAGGCATAGGCATCTCTTACCCACAGCTCTTTCCGGTTATTTAAATAGTTGCGTACATCCTCCAGTATCCGGTCGAAATACCGCTCTTCAATCGGGTTATTAAAGTTCCCCCAATCGATCGTTGTTGCTGTTAACGCATCTTTTACAACAAATTTATCGCGGGGCGAGCGGCCGGTGAATTTGCCGGTGGAGATTACCAGGGCGCCTGTATCACTTAACCGGCCCTGGTTGTTCATAAGCGTATCCTCTACCAGCTCATCGGCGGTCAGCTGGTAATGGATCTGGTTGTTCAGGTTCAGCCCCGCAGCCTCTAGCTGTTTGCCGGGGATTTCGAATGGCTTTGTAAGCATATTGCGTTTAAACTTTGTTGAAACAGCAAAAGTATAATTTGAAAAAATCTAAAAAAAATATATTTTATACATACAAAATTAGAATTTATCAAATAACTAATAAGCAACCAAAGGACAATTTTCAAACAAAAGACAAAAAACTAACAATCGTTTACACTTATGATTGAAAGACAAATGCTTAGATGGATGATTGGCGGGACGCTTTTTTCTTTCCCTTTTGTTCCCTACCTTTGCGCCGGCCTGTAACAGGTTATTAGTTCTTTTTCATTTTCCCGCCTATAAGCGGGAACCTTATCAAGAAAGGCAGAGGGTTTGGCCCAATGAAGCCTTGGCAACCTGTTATCGTATAACAAGGTGCCAATTCCAGCCGCGCTGATGCGTGGGAAGATAAGTCGGATAGTAGCATATTAACAATCTTAATAGAACAGCTCATCTGGTTTATCCGGATGGGCTTTTTTTATGCGCCGGCAATCCGCTGCCTGTAATTTTTTTTGAATATGAAACAAAACTCTACTAAATTCGTAGTCTGCATGAAACAAAGCGCAACATATACCACTATAAACATTACACCCGTAATGTGTTGCTGTATTTGTTGTATGCCCTAACAGGCATACACTTCTTTCATATATCCCCAACAGGTGTTTTTTAACGACCTTTTCATATTTCAACATCATTTTTCACTTCATTAAATTCATTATTTTTTATGAGTAACCAATTACATTTCGACACATTGCAGGTGCATGCCGGTCAGCAACCCGACCCTGCCACCGGAAGCCGTGCTGTGCCTATTTACCAGACTACTTCTTATGTTTTTAAAAATGCAGATCATGCCGCCAACCTTTTTGGTTTAAAAGAATTTGGCAATATCTATACACGGATCATGAATCCGACCACCGATGTATTTGAGCAGCGTGTAGCCGCCCTGGAAGGCGGGGTTGCTGCGCTGGCTACCGCTTCCGGACAGGCCGCCCAGTTCCTGGCCATTACCAACCTGCTGCAGGCGGGTGAAAATTTTGTAACCTCCCCGTTCCTTTACGGTGGTACATTCAACCAGTTTAAAGTTTCCTTCAAACGGCTGGGGATTGATGTCCGTTTTGCGGCCGATGATAATCCAGACAGCTTCCGCCCGCTGATCGACGACAAAACAAAAGCCATTTATATTGAAACGCTGGGCAACCCGCGCCTGAATGTTCCCGACTTCGAAAAGTTTGCGGCACTGGCTAAAGAATACGATCTTCCATTGATTGTTGATAACACCTTTGGTGCCGGCGGCTACCTGTTCCAGCCCATTAAACACGGCGCCAACATTGTAGTAGAAGCGGCCACCAAGTGGATTGGCGGACATGGAAACAGCATTGGCGGTATTATTGTAGACGGAGGAAATTACAATTGGGGCAATGGAAAATTCCCGCAATTCTCCGAACCCTCTGAAGGTTATCATGGCCTGAACTTCTGGCAGGTATTTGGAGAAGGCAATCCGCTGGGACTGCCCAATATTGCGTTTGCCATCCGTGCCCGTGTAGAAGGCCTGCGCGATTTTGGACCCGCGCTGAGTCCCTTTAACTCCTTCCTGCTGCTGCAGGGCCTGGAAACGCTTTCACTGCGCGTACAACGCACGGTAGACAACGCACTTGCCCTTGCGCAATGGCTGGAACAACACGACAAGGTTGAGTTTGTATGGTACCCGGGCCTGGAAAGCAGCCCTTATCATACACTGGCTAAAAAATACCTCACCAATGGCTTCGGCGGCGTGCTGCAGTTCGGTATCAAAGGCGGGCTCGAAAACGGACGGAACTTTATCAATAACCTGAAGCTGGTCAGCCATCTGGCAAATGTGGGCGATGCCAAATCCCTGGCCATCCATCCCGCCTCCACCACACACGAGCAGCTCAGCGAAACCGAAAGAGCCAGTGCCGGTGTATTGGATAACCTGATCCGCATCAGCGTAGGTATTGAACATATCGAAGATATTAAAGCAGATTTCGAGCAGGCTTTTGCCGCTGTTTTTAACAAGTAAAAAACAAGGCCTGTAAGGTTTTCCGTCATCGCATATTGGTAAAGCCTTACAGGTCTTTCAAAAAGAATGCAACAAAACGTATTTACATATCCCGCACCCTTTGTATTGGAAAGTGGTGTTACTTTTCAGAACCTGCGGCTGGCTTATACAACCTATGGCCACATTAATGAAGACCAATCCAATGTGGTATGGATTTTTCACGCCCTTACCGCAAACAGCAACCCGCATGAATGGTGGCCCGAGATGCTCGGTGAAGGCAGGGCTTTTGACCCCCGCAAGGATTTTATCATTTGCGTAAATATGCCGGGCAGTTGCTATGGCAGCAGCAGCCCGCTGGATATAAACCCTGCAACCGGCGAACCGTATTACCACGATTTCCCGTTCTTCACCATCCGCGATATGGCACGCGCGTACCAATTGCTGCAAAAAGAACTGGGCATCCAAAAAATAAAGATCGGCATCGGCGGCAGCACCGGCGGACAGCAGCTGTTAGAGTGGGCGGTACAGGACCCGGGCCTTTTTGAATATATCGTTCCGCTGGCCACCAATGCCGTACACTCTCCATGGGGAAAGGCCTTTAATGCCTCCCAGCGGTTTGCAATAGAAGCCGATCAAACCTGGCAAACCAAAAGCCCCGAAGCCGGGCTAAAAGGCATGGAAGTGGCGCGGGGCATTGCCCTGCTCTCCTATCGCAATGCCACAGCCTATAACAAAACACAATCCGAACATTCGGATGAACAACTGGAAGCATTCCGGAGCGAAAGTTACCAACGCTACCAGGGTACCAAGTTAGCTGCACGCTTCAATGCATTCAGCTATTATGCGCTTAGCAAAAGTATGGATAGTCATAACCTGGGCCGCGGCCGCGGCGGAGTGATTAAGGCCTTGGGAACCATCCGGGCCAAAACCCTGGCCCTGGCGCTGGAAGGCGACCTGTTATTTCCGCCGGAAGAACAGGAGTTTTTAGCCGAACATATTCCAGGAGCCATCGAAAAAGAGATCCGTTCCGATTACGGGCATGATGGATTCCTGCTGGAATTTGAACAGATATCAGAAGCAATAAAAAAATTCACAACCCGTCATGCCGAAGGCGTGGCGATAAAATAAAAACAATGGGCGAACATAGAGAATTAGTGATCGGACTATTTGGCTTTGGTGTGGTAGGAGAAGGTCTTTACAAAGTGCTGCAGCAAACCCCTTCCTTAAAAGCCAGCATCAAAAAAGTCTGCATCAAACACCCGGGTAAAAAAAGAAATGCACCGGAAGACCTGTTTACAACCGATCGCAACGAGCTGTTAAACGATACCTCCATCAACCTGATCGTAGAGGTGATCGACGACGCCGTTGCCGGCTTTGAAATTGTAAGTACGGCATTGAAAAACGGTAAGGACGTGGTAAGCTCTTCCAAGAAAATGATCGCAGAAAACCTGCCTGCGTTGCTGGAACTGCAGCAAAAAACCGGCCGGTCCCTGCTATACGAATCCTCTGCCTGTGCCTCCATTCCTGTGATCCGGAACCTGGAAGAGTATTACGATAATGATCTTTTACACAGCATCCGTGCCATCGTAAACGGAAGTACCAACTTTATCCTTACCAAAATCTTTGAAGAGAATCTGGCGTTTAAAGATGCATTGTTACTGGCCCAGCAGCTTGGTTTCGCAGAAAGCGATCCCACCCTGGATGTGGAAGGATTTGATGCGCTGAACAAATGGACCATCCTGTTGCTCCATGCCTATGGAATTGTGGCACACCCGGATCATATCCTGTTTAACGGCATTCAGAATATTGCCAAATCAGACGCCCTGGTGGCCAAAGCCCGCGGGCAACAGATCAAACTGGTGGCGCAGGCTAAAAAGCTGATCAATGGCGGTGTGGGTGCTTATGTGCTGCCCCAGTTTGTAAATACCGACAGCCCGCTGTCGTTTGTAAAAAATGAATACAACGGGGTTGTTATCGAAAGCGGATTTGCAGACCAGCAATTCTTTTATGGCAAGGGTGCCGGAAGTTTTCCAACGGCTTCAGCAGTGCTCAGCGACATCTCCGCCCTGCGGTATGAATACCGTTATGAGTATAAAAAATTATACCACCACAAACCGCACCAGCTCAATGACGCCATTTACCTGAAAGTATTTGTTAGCTTTACCGATCTGGCAAATATTCCGAAAGAGGACTTTGAATGGATTGAGGAATGGCATGCCCAGGAAAGCCGCAAATACCTGTCTGGTGTAATCGCATTGCAGAAACTAAAGCAAAACGCGTGGTGGAAAGAGAACGGCACTTCCTTAATTGTGGAAGCCGATGGCATTATTGAAGATATTGAAGAACGGAAGTTAAAGAAGAAAAGCCTGGAGTTGGCCGGACTGTTATAAGTTTCAGGTTCCATGTTTCAGGTTTCACGTTGTGCGCGAACTATGAAACATGGAACTTTTTAACCATTAAAATCCCCGTGCCATGGATGGCACCGACAGGTCTGCAAAATCCTGTTCAAGATACTTATAATAACCGGTGATGGCAATCATGCCGGCATTGTCCGTGCAGTACTGAAAATCCGGGATAAAGGTCTTCCAGCCTTTTTGTTCGCCCATTTCCTTAAACGCCTTACGCAGCCCGCTGTTGGCAGATACCCCACCTGCAATACAAAGATCTTTGATCCCCAGGTCTTTTGCCGCCTTGCTTAATTTATTTAATAAGATCGAGATGATCCGGTTTTGAATGGAGGCACAAATATCCTGCAGGTTCTCATCAATGAAGCGTTGCCGTTCCCCTGCTGTGGCTGCAAATTCCTCTTTATATACCTGTGCGGTACCCGCATTTCTCAGGAAATAAAGAATGGCGGTTTTTAGCCCGCTGAAGCTGAAATTATATCCCGGTATTTTGGGTTCCGGAAATTGAAACCGGTCCGGGTTGCCCTCCTTTGCATATTTATCCACCAGCGGCCCGCCCGGGTATGGCAGTCCCAGCATTTTTGCGGCTTTATCAAAGGCTTCTCCGGCGGCATCATCGATGGTTTCACCAATAATTTCCAGCTGGGTCGGTGATACACATTTTACGATCTGGGTATGCCCGCCACTCACCGTTAAACACAAAAATGGAAACGAAGGTTTATCATCGGGTATCAGGTTTGCCAGTACATGTGCATGCATATGGTTGACTGCGATCAGCGGTTTATCCAATGCCAGCGACAGGGATTTCGCAAACTGTCCGCCTACCAGTAAACTTCCGATCAATCCCGGTGCCTGCGTAAAAGCAATGGCATCCATATCTTCCAGCAGCAATCCGCTTTGCTTTAATGCCACATCCACCACGGGTACGATGTGTTGCATATGCGCTCTTGAGGCCAGCTCCGGCACCACGCCCCCATGTTCTGCATGCACCGCCTGCGTGGCGATCCGGTTGGATAATATTTTTCCACCGCTGCAAACCGCTGCAGAGGTTTCATCACAACTCGATTCTATTGCCAGTATATTTATCTTGCTCATTATTTTAATTTATTCATTACCCATTCACCATTCAATGCCGTTTCCTTAAGTAATTTTATGGTTGCTGCAGATACGCTGATGGCACCTGCGACGCTTTTCTGCGACATTGTTGTAGTTAACGCCTATACCCAATCTGTGCAACTTGTCACGCCCGGGCGTGATCTACGGCTTTAAGAAAACGACATTGATTCACCATTGACTATTCACTATTGCCTACTCCCTATTCACTACTGCCCACTCCCTCAGCTCCGGATTGCCACCACCGGGTTCATTTTCGCCGCCTGTACGGCCGGAACAATACCCGCAACCACGCCCACGATCACACAGATCAAAAAGGTCCACACCATATTCCCGACGGATATAAATACCGGGAAATCGAGCGCCTTACTCAATAGCTGCGCCAACAGGTATACCAGGAACAAACCGATCAATCCGCCCAGCATACAAAGAAAAGCCGATTCCAGCAGGAACTCCGTAAGAATGATCTGCCGTTTGGCCCCCAGGGCCTTCTTCAATCCTATTTGCGAAGTACGCTCCTTTACGGTTACAAACATAATGTTGGCCACACCAAATAATCCAACAATCAAACTGATCCCCCCGATAACGGCACCTCCGATGTTTAAACCGGCAAACGCCTCTTCCACCTGATCACCGATATCGTTGATATCATTTAAAGCAAAGTTATCTTCCTGCTTCGGGCTAAGTTTGTGCAAACTCCGCATCGTTACCATCAGTTCGTCTTTCAACCCCTTACTGGTGATCTGCTCCCGGCCCTGTACCATAATCACGGGATCGGTTTTCGCTTCATTGTAAATCGTACGCCCGAACAGGAACGGCAGGATCACGCTCTGATCAAACCCCCAGCCCCCGATCATCTGCTTTCCCTGTTTTTCAATTACGCCGGCTACCAGGATCTTCCGCCCCGCAATAGATATCATTTTATTTACGGCCAGCTCCGGTTCATTAAATAACTTTTCAGCAATTTCATTACCGATCACTGCTACATTGGTGCCGTAGTTAAATTCCGCATCGGAAATAAACCGGCCAAAGCCCATAGTCAGCGGCTGGATCTTGATGTATTCATCGCTTACGCTATATACATTCACCCCGTTTAACAGGTAGCCCGAAAATTCTACATTGCCCCTTCCCTGGAGTGCAAAAGCCACATACCGAGCATTGGGCGTTCGCTCTTTGATCGGCTTTACCTCATCGTAACGCGGAACCGGCCGGTTCACATACTTCCACCAGGGATAATCGGGTCCGCCTCCATAATCCCATTTATCTACATAGATCGTATTGGAGCCCAGGGTCTTGATTTCATTCTGTATATTTTGCTGCAGACTGTTCACGGTTGCCAGCACGCCGATGATACAGAAGATCCCGATGGTAATACCGAAAAGCGACAGGAACGTGCGCAATTTATTCTTCCATAGCTCCTGCATGGCCATGCGAAAACTACTGCCAATGATTTCCAGTGATCGCCTTAACATAAGTACAAATATAACTACGTTTTATTGCTTTTGACAACGGAGCATTCCTGTACCGGCACCTGAAGATGCCAGATGGCTAAAATTCCGTGGCTGGCAATTGGAAAACTCCGGGTGCCCGGGTGGATCAATAAAAAAAAGAAATTATGTAGGCATATACGTAGCTAACTACGTATATTTGCTATTTAAAAAAATATATCCATGTTTAGCATCCGGGAACTGAATCATACCCACAGCCCGCAGATTATTGAACTGATCCTGCACATCCAGCAGGTGGAGTTTAATGTACCGGTAACGCTGGAAAGCCAGCCCGACCTGCAGCAGATTGAAACCTTTTATATAGAACCCGGCGGAAATTTCTGGGGTGCCTTTTCAGGCGATATCCTGGTGGGGACCATTGCGCTGATCCGGACCCCGGAACAAACCGGCGTGATCCGGAAAATGTTTGTAAAGAAGGAATACCGCGGTACACAACCGGGGGTGGCCCGGGAGCTGCTGCAAACCCTTATCCGGTATTGCCGGCAACAAGGGATCGAAACCATTTACCTGGGTACGGTTGACCTGCTGCAAGCTGCCATGCGGTTTTATGAAAAGCATGGCTTTACCGAAATCCCTGAAACAGCGCTTCCTTCCTTTTTTCCAAGAATGCCCGTTGATAACCGGTTCTATTCGCTTTCACTTAAAAACCGATAATGTGATGAATATTATTGATGAAGCCGGCATACTGGCGCTGGCCAGCCGGTTACAGCGACTGAGTGAGCGCATCCGCAAACAGGGACACGAGATATACCGGGCACATGGTATTGACTTTGATCCCAAGTGGTTCCCCGTGATCTATGCACTGCATAAAAAAAGCGAACTAGGCGTTATGGAACTGGCCGCAGCAATCGGATACACCCACCCTTCTACCATCAGCCTTTTAAAAGAGCTGGAGAAAAAAAAACTGATCCGGTCAAAAAAACATCCCGCCGACGAGCGGAAACGCCAGCTCAGTCTTTCTTCCCGGGGACAGGCCCTGGTTGCAGCCATGCAACCGGTATGGGAATTACTCGTACAGGCCATTACGCAAATAACAGATACCCCGAACAACCTGTTTAAATCCATTGCGGAAGTGGAACAACGTTTGGGGCAGGCGGCATTAACGGATGCTGCCCTACAGCTGCAACAAAAAAGAACCGGACATTAAGGCATTTGTATTTCATGCTTGCCGCTGCATATTCCTGTAACATGCGTGTGCAACGCTGCTACTGATTCCGTGTCTGCTCCGCTTCCCGGTAACACCAGTAAATGATCTGTTCGATCGATTTAAAAAGCTGCTCCCTGCCCTTTTTACTGGTAGCATCAATTCCGCAGATCGTATTGGTATTATACCGGGAGTGCAGGATGATATAATAGATGGCTGATACCAGGAGTGCATTCACCGCCCGGAAATTTACGGCGGAACCCTTGAAGTACTTATCCGACAATTTGAACAGTTGTTCACCAAAGTGCTCCCGCTCATCCAGGATCTCCTGCAACAGCGGATTCTTTTCGCTTAGCTCCCACAGGATGATATGCTGCATTTCCGGCGAATGCTCCAGGAAGGTGAATTCTCCTTTTAAGATCTCCACTACCTTGTCTGCCTGCAAATCTGCAAGCGGCGCCTGCTCCGTCAGCAATTCTGTACGCTTCCAGAAATCATTTTTCTTGAGATAGGCGTCGATCAGTCCTCCCAGGCTACCGAAATAGTTATAGATCAGCTTTTTGTCGAGTTTGGCATGCGTTGCGATATGTTGCGCTTTCAGGGCCTTGTAACCGTCCTTCTGCAGAATTGCACCTACGGAATGCAGCAATTTTTCCATAGACTTTAGCTTATCCCGCTTCGGCTCCCGTGTATTTCGTTGTTCTGTTTTCATAGTAAACAAACTTCAGAAGTCGTTTTTGCAGCGAAGGCTGGTTTCAAAAAATGCTCCTGTTAGATGTATTAGAAATATTTTCAAAAAAAACTGAATATTTATGAAAAATCGCCACAAATCTTGCACACAACACACATTTTCAGTCAATAAGGTATATTTTTTCAATTATCCGAACTTGCTTAATCGTTACAAGTCAACGGCCGGTGACTTGTAACGATTAAAGATATACCTTTGCTTCATTCAAAACTGCAGATTCTGTAAAAAAATTTATTTTACAGTGCCTGTTTTTTTGGTTCATATAATGTGCCGTTGCTAGTTAAAACAAGCCATCTAAGTGCTTTTGAGACGGATTGGTAGCTACAGGTTGATTCTAATGGATATGCTCTTATGCTTAGTATGTCCATTTTTTTTTGTCCCATTCCCAACGTTTCACCTCTGCAATAAACGCCCCGTTAACAGAACTGATCGGCATCGTTTTGTTTAGCCGCATGCCGGTACAAGGCATTAAGTGCCGCACCAATCATAGCCAACGTTGCTTATGGCCGTATTTTTTCCCGGAGCTTATACGATCCCCTGGCGAATGGCCTTGCTGATCAGGATCGCGGTGTTCTTTGCATCAAATTTTTCAAGCAGGCTTTTACGATGAGTGTTTACTGTAGGCACGCTGATAAAAAGTTGTTCGGAAATTTCAGCATTGGTGAGCCCTTTGGCAATCAGCAGTAGTACCTCTTTTTCGCGCCTTGTGATCAGCGGAAGAGTATGACCGGTTTCTTTTAACGAGGCAGCAGCTTCCTGGCTGAAATAGGTTTTGCCCGCCAGTACAATTTGTATGGCCTCCAGCAGCTCTTCCTTATCCGCGTTTTTTAACAGGTAGCCGGAGGCCCCATTGTCCATCATATTCCGGATCACCGCCTGCTGGTTAAACGTACTGAGGCCCAGTACAAAAATGCCGGGAAATAACTGCTTTACCGCTTTACACAGGTCTGTGCCGCTCATATCCGGAAGGTTAATATCCATAAGCAATACATCCGGCTGCTGTTGTTTCAGAAAGCTCAGGCAAGAGGCTGCATTAGTAGCATGCCCCATCCACTCAATGTTTTTTTCATGTTGCAATAAAGAGCGGATGCCCTCAATTACCATATAATGATCATCTACTATAAATACGCTCACTTTCATATTTGCCTGGTTTTGCCACAAAATGCTGTATGATTGCCACTGTTCCAAACGCTTGGAACACAGAAGCACGGTTTCTTTTAACGGCCCTGCCAGCCAGTGCCCCAGCTTCTTTACCTCAGAAACCCAAAGACCTTTCTGTGGCAAATATAACAGCTATCAGATACCTACCTCAATTAAAACAGAAGTGCCCTTGCCTGGTTCTGAATACACATCTATTTTCCCCTTCAGAAAGTCAACCCTGTTTTGAATATTGCTCCAGCCCATACCCTGTGCGGTGGCAAGCTGGTTTTTATCAAATCCTTTGCCGTCATCCTCTACCGTTACCGTTAACCGTTTTTCGGGCTCAGATATATGTAACTGCACCAGCATATTTTGCGCATGTGCATGTTTAACGGCATTATTCACCAGCTCCTGTATAATACGGTAAATGGTAACCGAAACCGTTTGATCAATAGCCGCATCACCAGCCCCCACCGACTGATAGCTGATCTGTACGGCGCTGTTCCGGTCGATTTCATTACAAAATTCCTGCAATGCTACGTTCAACCCATATTTTACCAATACCTCCGGCATCATGTTATGGGCCACCCGGCGCATTTCCCGGATACTGCTGTCCAGCATATCAATACTGCGTTCAAAAGCCTGCGCATTGTCGGGTGTTAAAATTAAATTTCCTTTCATATTGCTTAAAGAATATTTAACGCCGCTCAGCATGCCTCCCAAACCATCGTGCAGGTCTTTGGCCAGGCGGGTGCGCTCCTGTTCCTCCCCTTTCAGCACAGCCTCTGTAGCAGCAAGCTGTTTTTCTGCCTCCAACTCATCAATTTTGGCCTGCTGAAACTTTTGGCGGTTTCTATAGTTACGGTAACCAAGTAATGAAATGCCCAGCAACACCAGCGCGCCCCCGGTTAGCATATAATTCAACGCGTTCTTCTGGCGAATATTCAGCTGTTGTATTTTTTCATTTGATCTTAACTGATGAATCTCCCGGTCTTTGTTGGCAACCCGAAAACGGATCTCCATCATAGTGGTTTTTTCCTGAATTTCATTTGAATACAGACTATCAGACAACATTTGAAACTGCTTTTGATATGCATATGCCTTCCGGTAGTTGCCCTGTGCACTATACCAGATGGCATAATAGTTTAAAGCAGAAGCTCTGTTTTCTTCAAGACTGTTCCTGCTGGCCAACTGATACAGCTTATCGATATCAGCTTTAACACCTTTATATTTTAAACTCAGTTCATAGTGTATTATAAAATCAAGTGCCTGTCCCTGTTGCCAAACGTCCTCATTTTGCAATGCATAGCTGTAGGATCTCCGATAATAATCCAGCGCCTTTAACGTATCCTTTTTATAATCCGATTCCAAATTACCCAATCCATAATAATACAGGTAAAAGCTTTTGGAATTCTGTAATTTCTTTACAATAGGCCATACAAGATTTAATAAAGAATCAGCCTTCACATAATTTTCTGTATTCATATATTCACTGGCCAGGTTCATCATATTCGTTGCCAGTGCCCGGTCATCTCCAAAATCTCTTGCTGTAGCAACTGCCTTTTGGGAATATTCAAATGCCCGTGTATGATTTTTTAATTTCATAAAGCAATTGGCAATGCCGGTGTATGTACTGGCAATCATTTTATGATGCAGCTCTCCGAAAATTTTTTCCGCCAGAAAATAATTTTTCAACGCGTTTTCACAATCATCGATATTATAATACAGGTTTCCCCGGTTGTTGTACATGTGCCCCATATTGGTACGCATGCCCACGGCAGTATCGCCCTTTGCAATAATGGCAACAGAATCTGCATATTTCAGTGCCAGCTCAAATCTTCCCTGGTTCTTGTAATAGGACAGGGCCAGTATATAGGCGGTACTTAAGCCCCACTTAAAATGTATTCTTTTGCTCAGAAAAACCATCTGCTTTATGTAAGGCTCAAAATCGGAAGTATTGTTATTCAGGTTGGCCTTCATATATGCATACAGCGCCTCTATCTTTAAACTATCGGTTGCTGCTTTTGCAATATTACCCCGGAGCAGATCATTCTCCGTTTTTTGCTGCGCATGCCCCTGAAAACTAAAGCTGCAGCAGTATAGCAGCATCAACTTTTTAAACAATTTACTATTCATGCTCTTATTGCAAATTAGGCGTTGTTTTTATTGTTTCCCCTCATCCTTTTTAATGATTTTCAAGATCCACTTCTTTTAAAATCATTCTTTTTAACGATTGTTCCGGCCGCCGTGCGAATCTATTTTTGGGTCTGGTATTAAAGCTATAAAAATTAACAACAAATCTTCAAAAATGAAAACAGGATTTTTAAGTCGGTTGTTTCGTAATACACAATCCCTTAAAAAGAACCAAACAAAAGGCGCTTTCTGTTGCCTCACAAAACCTTCAACTAAAAGCCATCAAAAATTGAACAAAGCGATGAAACATTTTCTTTTCCTGATTTTTCTTATACCCATCATGCTGTCGTCCTCGGCACAATCGCTCAACGACAGCCTCCTGCTTTACCTGCCCTTCAACGGCAATGCCAATGATGCAAGCGGCCATAACAATAACGGTATGGTGTACAATGCTACGCTTGTTGCGGACCGGTTTGGCAATGCAAATTCCGCCTACAACTTTAATGGTTCCGACTCTCATATTGACGTACCCGCAAGCCCATCGCTCTCCAAAATATACACCTCCCTCGAAGTAACCATTGCAGCCTGGATCAATATCCGGAACTGGTATAACAACTGGAACGTGTTTGCTGTTTTTGAACAGTATGATCCGGCTACAGACTGGGGATCGGTTCTTTTGGAGGCAAACTGGGCCTCCGGAGGTATCCTGTTTGAGTCTGGCTATAACACCAACTATATTGGCGGTAATTACACCTGGAATTTTAACCAGTGGCATCACCTGGCGGTAACTTACAGCAAGCTCACGGACACTGCCAAATTTTACGTGGACGGCAACCTGGTAGACGCTAAGGAATATCATGAAGCCTTTAGTCCGGATTATGTAAATGCTTATTCCATCGGGCGCAGCTTAAGCGGCCCCGATGAATACAGCGATGGCATTATAGACGAAGTCCGCATTTACAACCGGGCATTAAAAGAAAGTGAATTACTAACATTACCCGGTGTTACCGGAGACCCGTCCTTGCCCGTAACCTTTGGAGCCATTACAGCAGCCATTACCGGAAATACATTGCAGGTACATTTTACGAGTCTTGCAGAAAACAATAACGACCGCTTTATTATTGAAGCGTCCCCGGATGGCAGGCAGTTTAAAGAAATAGGAACACTTAACGCTTCCCGGGGCAGCTCCGATATACCTGTACAATATAGTTTTCAACTTGACCTGCACAACCTGGGATTTGCCGGCATCAGCCTGTTGGCCATCCTGTTGTTACCACTGCATTATAAACGCCGCTACCAGCTTATAGCAGCCCTTTTCACGGGTGCGGTGCTATTGCTTTCCTGTACCAGAACTTCCGTTGAAATGCCATCCAAAGTGCCCGGGACTATGTATATACGCATAGCACAGGCAGACAAAGACGGAACAAAAACCTACAGTAAAATTATACAGGTTACCAGAAATTAAAAATCATCTTTTTTGATGATTGCGATCGTACCCGGTGCAAGCTGTTTTATACCCTGAAATTTAACCAACACGAAACAGGCTTCAGTAGCCCGCCCTTTTAAAAGCATCAGGAAACAAGGACATTATTAAAAAACAAAAAACATACACATGAAAAAGATATTTTATCCGCTGTTATTGATTGGTTTGCTTTTAGGGCAGGCCTCCTGCAAAAAGAACGCATTAACAAATGAAAAGGCCACCATAACCTCGGCCATCAATAAGAGCCTTTTCATATCCAAACTGGACTCAACCCGGCATCCGACCATTTTTGCCAATACATCTCCTGAAGAAATACAGGTTCCGGCAAAAAACGATCAGGAACTATTGATGAAAAAGATATCAGAAATAGTGGCACCGGTAACCGAAACCCTGCGCAAACTTATGGAAGCGGAGCCCGATATGTACAAAGGATATCAGGTTGCCATAAAGGCCGTTGCTGATGCAAAAACAACCGATGAAAGAAAATCGAAAGCCGAATATGTATCAAAAGCTTACTACCCGTTTATAAAGAAGATCTGGGCGGAGGCAAAAGTTGATGAACCCGGTTACCAGGAAAAGATAAAGGCGTTGTTCCCTTCGGACCAACGGGAGCTCATTAAATTTGACGAGTTTCTCCGGTTTCAGTTGGCCATACAAAAACCGGTTCAGCCGTATACACCGGGCGGTGGCAGCCAGCCATCGGATCCCACACCGCCGGTTTCAAAACCGGACGACCCCAATCCTTTTCTATGTGTAAGTGATATTCCAACCTCTTTTTTTCTTTTTGACAGTTACAGGTCCGGCATTGGTACAGGATCGCATCGTAGCAACCGTAATTTTACCAGTAATGGCAATCCTTATTGCGGCATTGATACGAAAACGGACACCCAGGGCCCCTGGGGTTCCCGCTCCGAAACAGGCATCGTAATTGATTCGTTTCATATACCAGGAAGGTTTCCGCTTGATGCAAGGCGTTTGCAGAGCAGCCTGGTGTATGATTGGGGTGGCTCGGCCTATGCTATTTCCGCTTTAGGTACTTCAGTTGCCAGCTACTATGCAACACCCGTTTTTGAAAGCAGCCTGGATAAATGGCGCAGCTCAAGAACGATCTGTTCCCCGGTAACTTTTATGATGTTTTCATATTTCAGTGAAGACGCCTCGTTTATTTCTCCCCTTAGCACCAAACAGCCCGGGAAGACGCTGGTTTTTGGATACGGTTCAGCCAACCTGAGTTCTGCCGCCGGTATCGCCTTTGCAGGGGCTACCAGCTTTGCAGAAAGCCTGGATTGGAAGGTATGTGAAATGCCCTGATACTAATGAATGATTGACGATTGAGTTTTTGGAAAAAGGATGAAATAACCCGGTGATGTTCCCGGTAAAACCACCTGTTATCAGACCAAAGCGCTGCTTCAGCGCTTTTTCTTTTTAAAGTAAATACAGGGTTTGATAAATGCCTTCAAAAGTTATTTATCATCGGCAGTACCTGCACGGGACCGGCATTAGTTTACCGTAGCTTTAGTATTTTTACGGAAAGCACAACATGATTGAAAATCACTTTAAGGCTACTGGTTGCAGATATGGCAAACAATACTTTTGCAGGTTCCTCAGCGGGCTGATGGTTACATTCGTTTTATTACAGGCCTCCCTGCCGGTACAGGCGCAGGATGATGCGCTTCCTCAACGGGATCAAAAGAAAATGGTGATCACATCAAAAATCCTGAATGAGCAACGGTCATTATGGATCTATACGCCGGTGAACTACGCTTCCTCCGGCGAAAAGTACCCGGTGCTGTATTTATTAGACCCCGATCAGAACTTCGCCTATGTAACAGAACTCGAGCGGTTTTTATCGGACAGGTATCGCATCCCCCAATTGATTATTGTGGGCATTGTAAACAACGATCGCAAAAAAGACTTCACGCCCATACACTCGCTGATCTTTGACGGCAAAACCGACAGCAGCCTGGCCACCACCGGGGGTGGAAAGAATTTCCTGGACTTTATAAAAAAGGAACTCATTCCTTACGTAGACCGGAACTACAGAACCCAGCCCTACCGCATACTTTCCGGTCACTCACTGGGCGGCCTGTTTGCCATTTACTGCAAAGAAGCGGCGCCGGAGGTTTTCCAATCGGAGATCGTGATCAGCCCTGCGATTTATGGCGGCAATATGGAAATCCTTGACCGGTTTTCCGGTTTCCTGGAGGAACATCCTGAGCTCGGGGGCTATCTGTCGCTGTCGCTGGGCAATGAACCAGGTGGCAAACTGGCGGCAGACTCGCTTGCTGCCCAGTTAAGGCAGTTTGCCCCAAAATCGCTTAAATGGCAATATAACACCTATATGAACGAGGATCATTTTTCCGTAGGGTATAAAAGTATGTATGAGGGGTTACGGTTTATTTTTGCAGACTGGTTTATCAATCCGCAGGATACAGCCTCAGTAAGGTCTTACCAGGACATAGCGTTACACTTCGCGCGTCTTTCAGCGCAATACGGATACACCATATTACCCCCGGAAGACTTTATGAATGAATGTGGTTATCAGCGGCTCAATGGAGGTCATGTAGATCAGGCCATCGAAATTTTTACCCGGAATGTCAACCATCATCCCCGCTCGTCAAACGCCTATGATAGTTTGGGAGAGGCCTACTATTTAAAGGGAGATCTGAAGCGGGCCCTGGAAAATTACAGGAAATCTGTATTGTTAAATCCTCAGAACCAGAATGGAATGAAAATGATCAGGAAGATCATCGATAAACAGTAACACGTATAAAAACCGCATAGGCCGCAGCTATTATCAGCGGTGATCATACAGGTACTCAACGAGCACTTTCACTATAAAATTAAAGGTACTGAAGTTCAGTACCTTTTAAATGCTGGCGGAGAGAGAGGGATTCGAACCCCCGGACCTGTTACAGTCAACGGTTTTCAAGACCGCCGCATTCGACCACTCTGCCATCTCTCCGCGGCAAAAGTAAGGGTTGGCAATTTGATGACAAAAAAATGTTATTGATTTTTTTTCCGCCGGAACGAGGGGCCTGCGCTTTCTGTCCTGTTCCGCTTCACCCGGCCATAAGCAAAATGCTCCATTGCAAAATTCCGGACGGCAAATGTGCCAGTGAACTTAAAAGTTCCCGGGCCCCATCCTGAAATACAGATCTTCCCTGGCGCCTTTGCGGTAGCAGTACTTTTTATATTCCGGTAGGCTCAAAAAAAACGTAAACGGAGCGTATACCCTGCCCTTCGGCACAAGTTGTATTTATTTTGTTCAGCTCCTTTATCTTAAAATGCGGATTCCTTTTGGTGCCTGTACCGTGCTCACCACTTTTCCTGTTTTATCTTTTGTATGCTTAACCCGTATTACGCCCAGGGTGGTTGGAAAAGTTCCTTCGGCAAAAGAAAGATCGCCCAGGTTGGGTTTTAACCGGAATACCTTCCCTCCGGGTTCCACAGCCTTCAACCCTAAAACATGTTCGGATAACCAAACCGTTGGGCCGGATGCCCATCCATGACAAAAACTATGGCGATGGCCTACATAACAATAATCGCCATAAGCAGCATGCACATCGGTTTTTCCGGCCGGCACCAACGCGTCGATGCGGGCGGCGTTCTTCATCCAATCCATATTAAAATCTTCCCAGAAAGTAGTAGCACCTAAATCCAGCATGCCGCCCCAATACTCCGAAATAATATCCATCGCCTCTTTGTATTTCCCGGCTCTGGCCATCGCCTCCAGCATATAATACCCGTAAAATGTGGAAAAGCCTTTTGCGCCGCCAACGGATAACACATCCGTGTAAGCCTTGTCCGCATCCATCATCCCTACCAGCGAAAGCAGGGCCGCCGCTTGTTTGCTATTCTGATGCGGCGGAATTATTTTCCGCATTTTTGCCACAGTTTCCCGGCATCGCTTTGCCATTTCCATATCTCCGAGGATAGCGCTGAGATCCGCACCCCGTTCAAGGCTCCATATTGTCATGGCCTGTAAACCGGCATGAATGGCAGCGGAATCTTTGCTGGAAGGCCAATCCAGGAAACGGTTGCCGTCCATTTGTTCGTTACCATCTACCACTTTACTCATAATCTGTTTCAATAACCCCTGTAAGTAGGACTGTTGTTCCTTCAGGTACCGGAGGTCGCCGTGATGCAGGTACCAGTCATACTGAATAATGATCCACCACATGGAATACGTGCTGATGCCGCTCATCCAGCCGGGCAGCGGCGTCGTATTCCGTGCCAGGTCAAGACTCCTGGGCACTACCTCGTTGTAGCCGAAAACCGTATTCACTGTAGATACTTCCGGGTGCAGATCACCCACCCATACCAGCCGGTCCCGTTTGATGCCGTCCCACAGATAATCCTGCATATTCAAATGAACCGTATACGCACCCACCTCCCAGATCTTATTCAATCGTTCGTTGCTGCTCTTAAACGACCCCAGGTATGGAATATCCCTGTATGTGGAAATCACCCGTACTTCCTTCAACTGCGCCTCCGCATTTACATCCAGCAGATCAATTCTTACAAAGCGGAAACCCGATTCCCCGCTTTGTACTTTACCCAGCCAGGGCATCATGAGGTTGAAATCCCGGATGGCATGATCGTTGGTGGATCCGTGCGCGCCCAACGCTGCCATCGCTTCGCTCACCGATTCGCCAAATCGGATCCGCACCTTTCTCGGGCCATTGGGCGCCGGCCACATGCCCGTTATGATTTCAAGCGCACCATTCATTTCCCGCCCAAAATCCAGCAAAATGCTGGCCGTGTCTTTTCCTGCGTTTTTTAATACCACCACGCTTGAATTATTCAAACTGGCCTGGCCGATACCTGGCTTTAATAACTGCCCTGCCCCGGTAACCTGGCCTTGCTGCCAAACGATCCGCACGGGGTATACATACTCCCTGGTAAGCGCACTCTTCAACCGGCTGTTAGCCTGTTTTCCCTGTGCTGCCGAAACGCCTGGCAACAAACACAACCCGAATACCCCAAAAACAAAAATCCATATCAATTTTTTCATCCCCTTACATTTTAATTATTGCCAGCTGTTTTCATCTTCATTCAAAGGTGTATAACATTTTTTGTCATCTTCTTTTTACCGCAAAGGACGCAACGAATCCGCAATGGCGGACTACTGTTAAATATCTTTGCAAACCCCGCGAATGCCCTGCGCACCCTGCGGTTGAAAACTGATTCTAAAAGAAGTTTGCACGAATGGTATGCACCCGTTTTCAATGTATTTCTTATCAATATATTTCCACCGTTACCGGTCCTGTTAATCCGCCCTTATGCAAAGGGCTGTTCCCGTTATAGGGATCCACAATCGTCCAGGTACTTCGTTTTTCTTTTGGCAGCCGTGCATCGCCGATCAACCGGTTCACCCAGGTATTTACTACTTTAACCTGCAAGGTATTTTTACCATTGGTTAAATAGTCAGAAATATCCAGCTTATAGGGGGCGGTCCATACATTTCCGACCTCCCTGCCATTTACAGAAACCGTTCCCACAGCCACCAGTGCACCCAGATTCAGGAATACCTGCTGGTTTTTAGCGGGCGCCAGGGTGGGCAATGTAATGCTATAAACCGCTGCACCCGAAAAATAATTGATTGCGGTATCCTTGTGTTTTGACCAATCGATCAATGCATCCATCTTCACCTCAAAACTGCCTGTAACCGGGCTTTTGAATGCAACATCCCAGGTTCCGGTTACCGGTATAATGTTTTTAGGTGCCGGAAAATTAGAAGCCCCTTTGGGCGCCGTTGGCTTCGATTTGCGGAAAAGGATAAATGCACTTTCAAATTGATCCAATTCAAGCGGTACCGTGATTTGTGTTCCATTGTCCGTAAACTCCGGTAATACGCGCATTGATCCCTTTACGGCATCCCATAGTTCGGGTACGCTACCGGAGGTACGGAATGCCGGCACTGTACGTATTTTTTTATCAGACTGGTTTGCTATAAAATACAGCTCTCCATCTTTCAATGTACGGTGCAGGTAAACAACGGGATCATGCGCTTCCAGTTTTACATCGGGGATCATTGAGAGACGCTCCATAACCGCATCCAGCGTTAATCCGTTTAAAACAATACCCTTCCCATATTTGTTTTCCGTTTTTGTTTTCCCGTCGGCACCGTTCCACATAGCTGCTGCGATACGCTGCACCTCTTTGTCGGCCTCCGCATAATGCGCCAGGCTGGGCGACCGCTTCGGCTGTGGCCCCAATACCACACCGCCTTCTTTAACAAGAGCCTCCAATTTACGTAGTAATTCAGGCCGCATCGTTTCCAGTTTTGGCAACACTAATACTTTATAGGAAAGCCCGTCAGGCAGTGTGAAGCGGCCATTCTTCATAGTTACGCGGTTTAGCAATACCTCTGCATTTATATAATCGAAGGCATACCCCCCGGGCATGGCAGGATCCTGTACACCTGTCATCTTGGGCGTATCTTCACCAATAAAGTACGCAACGTCCGCTACATAACGGCCTTGTTGTAACAGGTAATTGCTCCTTTTTAAGTATTGTATAAAGCCGCCCATCTCATAAAACCAGGTATTGAAGCGATTGAACTCGTTCCCAAACCAGGCGTTTACACCCGGCAGTTTCCCTTCATACGGTTGATGGATGTATACATGCAGCAATGTGTTATTGATGCCTTCTGCAAAAAAACGATCGCCCCGCTCCTTAAACATAGCCGGGTATCGGCCAAATGTATTGCCTGCTGCTGTAAATGATTCTGCCGATACTTTTGTTTTTCCGTAAATATGTGCGGCAGAGGATGCAGCCCGGTTTTCGATATTACCCAATTCCCCCTCACTCCAGAACTCCCCTCCGATTTCATCAGACTGGCCGCCATACTGCAGGAATTCTCCCGGGAAACCCCAGTGTCCATAGTTCTCCAGCCAGATCCGTAGCCCATGTTTATGGCTTATAGCGCGCAGGCCGCCTACATATTCGTACGCTACCATATCAGCGATCAGTCTGCGCACATCCCATAAAAAGCGATCCGACTGTTCCTGGCTGCCTACCACAAATCCATGAAACACCGGTGAAAACGGTACCGGGTCGTAACCATATACTTTTTTGAATTTGGCGGCAAAGGCATCTGTCCAGTTCTGGCCGCCGGTCTCATAACTGTCCTGCACCGCTACTTTAAAAGACTTCCGGTCCTGCTCCGGTATCCTCCGTAAAATTTCACCAACAAACGCATCAAAATGCGCCAGCACGTGCTCCTGATTCATTTTATCAACTTCAAGTCCTACCCCTTCGGGGCTCGCCGGACCATTCGTTACGCCTGTAGGTACCATACCTGAATTCAAAATGATCCATGTACCTTCAGGAACGTCCCAGGTAAGCAAACCGCTCTTATCTACATTACCGGTAAGGTTCCGTACTTCCTGTGGTTTTACCACATAAGCAGCATCCGCTACCATTGCCTGCGGCTCCCATTGATAATCGTGCCAGTAAGGAAGCGGCGTAGGATGCATCCGCACCAGCGTTTTTTCTTTAAAGCGTTCCACGCGGGGTGCAGCATCAATTTCCACTTCAGCAATCCCGGCATCGCCGTGTACGTTTTTGATCAGGATCCGATAGGCGCTTGCCTCAACGGCGTCGAAGGAAACCGTTACCGGGGCGAATTGCTCAAACCCTACATTCAGATTATTATTGTTCCGGTCTAACCGGAATGATTTAACAGGTACAAAACGATCGTTCTTTACCGCCTCCAGCACCACATCAAAACTCATATTGCGTTTACCGGGATGCACCGTAAGGCTTCTTGCCGTAAATGCTTTACCTGCTGTAATGGTAATTTCATTTACGTTATCTTTAGATAATGCAACTTCGGTGTTTACATTCTTATCGAAGATATGTTGCAGCTCCTGATTTTTCAGGTTCGATTGAAGCCGGGGGTGCAGCGCTGCAATCGTTAATCCATAATCCTTCGGTGCACGAAAGGCCAGCACCTGTACCGGTTGAAAATCTTTATCCGGAACCGGCAACCTGGCCTGAAACCGGCCGCCCCCCTTCACAAGGGTGTCTGTGGTTGCCAGGTAGCGCATGGCCTGCCCCGGCTTTATCCAGGGCCCGCCAGACTGACTCCAGCCTGGACTGTTAAACAGGCCAATATCGATATGAAGCTCAGTGGCCGTTTTTAAAGCAGTATGCAAAATATCCCACCACTCATCTGTAAAAATTTTCACCTTGCCATATGCGTTGCCCGGCAGGTCATTCAGCCCTATATTACCGATAAATGCCCGGTTGATGCCCACAGCTTTCATCGCCTGCAGATCTTTAACCACGCCTTCTTTTGAAATATTGTCGGATATCCAGTACCAGTATACACTGGTTTGAATGGAATCCGGAGCAGCTGTAAATACACGCGCCATACGATTCCAATCACTGCTCTTTTTGGAAATGCTGCATGCGCCTAACAACAAAAAACAAAACCCCGTCAGGTATAAATGGCAAACTCTCATAACGAATATTTCTCCGGTGCTTACAAATAAATTAAATTTCGGGCAGACAACCGTCCTGTTCTTCCCTGCAAAGGCAAACATCCTGCTGCTTTTCCGGCATGACTACTCCAGGTACAGCAACAGATTCATCCGGCCTCCGGGCGCCGCATCGCCATTGGTATACCAATCCAGCGCATCCGCCTTCTGCATATTGTCGGACCACTTAAACTCTATGTATACATCCTTATTGGGAACGCCCGTCATTGAATACGGAACTTCTATCATCAACTGGTTTCCCTGCCTCATGAAACTTACCGTAGCAACTGTTTTCCATGCCTGGTTGATAAACCGCTGCAATTGATTTCCGGCAACCACCCTGTAATCATACCCCAGCCAGCCGGAAGTATAAGACTGATCGGTGTTTAACCAAAGCGTCATCCAGTTGTCGCCCGCAACAGCTGTTAACGTATCCACGGTGTTGATATAAAAGTACAGCCGGTCCTTTCCTGCGGCAACCTTTACCGTTTTTAAATCATTTCTTCCGGTAGTATTTGTATAAATAACGGCAGGTTCTGTTTGGGCACCGGGATGCGCACGATGCAGGGTATCTCCTATATAATCTTCGTACGCCACCGGAACCTGCTTCCAGTCGTTCCAGTTGCGGATAACGTCTTTTTTAAATACCGTTGGTGTTTTAGCTACGCCTTTATACCGCCGGATGTTTGCGGCCAGCTGCATATAATAATGATCGCGCAGCCCGGCTGTTAATGAAGGTTCAATATCCCTGCTGTATTCAGGACTTGCCTGGTCTACAAACAATGCCTGGTTTTTATTTCCGGAGTGCCGTTTCCATTTACCGGCGATCCACTCATTCCACCCGGTAACAAATACAAACGGCACATCCTGGCTGATTGCAAAATCCCACTGCTCCTGGATATTGTATCCATAATACAGGTCCTTTTCCGGGTTGCCGGGGTTGCCTTTTCGAAAGCTGCGCCCCCAGTTTCCCGAGGCGCCATAAAAAGCAGACCCGCCCATAGATGCATCCAGGTTGGGATGTTGTGCAGTGGAAACGTTGATGATCTCTTTTTGTCCTTTTTTATTATAGTATACCTGTTGCGGGCGCTGAAATTCGATCCAGGGCCAGCCATTTGTTTTTTTCGCTTCGTTAGGCCACTGCGACTCGCGGAATGTAAAAAAATGCTCAAAGTCTTTTCCTTTGGCTTCTGCAGATAACCCGATAATTAAGGGCTTTCCATCAAGATAAAACCAACATTGCGGATAACGGTACCGCGCACCTTCTTTATAATAGGTATCAAAAATTTCCTGCATGGCAGCACCGGAAGCGGTATTTGTATAATACACTACTTTAGGCGGCTTTTTTCCCTGTGCACTAATGGCCGCTATTGCCTTAAAGAGTGCGGCCGATTGTTGCGGGTAGATCAACCTGTTGGTGGCATCGATCACCAAAAAATCAACGCCGGCATCGGTCAGTAATTGCATATTTTTCAAATGCACCCAATAATCATCGCCCCTGTAATACCCGTATACCGGGGCTCCCCAGAAATAATATCTTCCGGCAATTCCAGCGCCGCCGCCCCAACCCGGATGATTGAAATCGTGAAACACTTCCGGTGTTTTTAAATAGATTTCACTAAGGTCCCAAACACGTTCAGCTGTTGGGGAATGCACATCTCCCTGCCAGAGAAAATAAAAGATCCCCACCTGCTTTTGCTGATTGCCGTTACCGGCCGCATCATGCAGCGGCAATACCCGCCCCAGATCATCCACACCACTAAATACCTGGCACCGGGAAGCAACCCCGGAACAACATAAAAAAGCCATGCAAATAAACAATCGTATCACCGGTTATTCTTTTATTATGGATGCGTTCATCCTGCAACCTGTTTTATACTTCATGAGCAATCGGCTGAAGACGGCAGAAGCAGGCGCAGCTGTAAACACGATCAAAGCAATGATTGCTGGTTACAAAATCTCCCGCAGGCAACAGGAATGGCAAACACTTTATTGAAGCCCGCAGGATCCACGAATAAATAAAACTTGTATGATATAACTGTCCTGTACTTACCTGAAGTGGCACCCTTTTGTTGAAAAGGGTGCCACTTTAATCGTTCGAGGGCAGTTTTCTGCCGTTCAAATTTGTGTGAGAAAGCTGGTTTAATCAGGGTGTTTCACAAATCCTCAGGTTCATGGTTTCTGCATAGCTCGTTGCGCCTTCAGACAGGCCGGAATATGTTTAATATCCAGGTCAACAAACGCGCTCCTGTCTGGGGATGATTCAGGGCGTGGCAAACCCGTATTTTTTATAAATCGTTTTTGCGGTTTCACTTTGCAGAAACTGCATAAAGTCCTTTGCTGCCTGTGGATGCGGCGCCGTTTTCAGCCGGCCAGCCATGTAGGTGGCCTGGATGTTTTCTTCGTCAGGGATGGGGATCAGTGTTACCGGGTGCTGCAGCAAGGTTTGATAATACGCTTCAGAATACCAAACGGGGCCGGCATCACTTTTTCCATAGAGGATCTGCAGGGGCGTTTGCCGGTGATGGATCTGGGTAAGCCAGGTGCTTCCATCTTTTACTTTTTCGTTCATGATCACCTGCTTTAGTGCTGCTCCACCGGCCTTTACATAGGCCGCCTCGATCCGTTTCCCGATCCCCTCAAATTCCGGGTTGGGCATGGCTATCCGTACATCTTTCCGCGCCAGGTCTTTCAGTCCTTTTATATTTTTAGGATTTCCTTTCTGAACCATAATCGCCAGTTTATTGTAAGCATAGGCTACCGTATCGCTAAACAGTGGGGTCATGGCGTCGATGCGGGTTTTACCGGCAGTGTATACATCGGGCTTCAGGGTTATACGCAGGTTACCCATCGTCAGGGATCCGCTTTCGATCTGCTTCGCCAGGATCCCGGGTGGTAATGTTTCTGCAAATACCCGTGTATAACTGGGATATTCTTTCTTAAAAGCCCCGATCAGTTCATCAATACACATAAACTGGTTACCCGCAAAAAACACCACCAGTTGCGGGTCGTTAATATCTCCAAACAGATCCGGCACATTATCCACCCCCGGTACCGTAAACATAACCCCGCTCTGCGGTGGTGTGTTCCAGGGTGGATCAAAACGGTGTTCCTGTGCCACCGCGGCTTTTGTACACAGCTGGCAGCACATTAATAGCATGATCCATGTTCTTTTCATTGGTAATTTTTTAATTGTACGGTTTTTACAGAAGGGGTTTACTGATCCATTGCTGGAGCTGCATAGCGTTCCCAGCCCCGGTACAGCAATACCCGGTTGGCGAACGTTTTAACGCGGCGCAATCGTTCCGGTCAGGGTTTAATTACAGACCAGCCTTCTGCCTGCCGCAGAATCAGTTCGCCGTTGCCGCTGGGTACGATCCCTATAAAATCATAGATCTTTTCCCGCTCTATATTCCGTTCGCGCAGTGTGTTGGCACATTGCGCCACAATCACTCCTTTTTCCACCAGGCTTTTGAGGGATTCCTCATACTTGCTCCCTTTAAGGTACGCGTCTGTTCCCCCGCTGAATGCCACCAGCTCCGCCTGCAGTTTTCCTTTCAGCCGCGGATCGTTTAACGCATTATTGAGGTTCCGGATCACTTTTTCAATGATCTTCGGGTCCCCACTATCCATCTGGTAAATCACCCGGTACTGCTTTTTTGTTGCCACTGCACCGGTAAAATTCCGGTTCTGCGTTTCTGTTTTTGTCAATTGCTGTGCGTGTACCATTATCGTTAGCACCAGGCCACCCATGATCATTAATATCTGTTTCATTATGTAAATTTTAAATCCTGTATTTATTTTATTGTTTCCATCCGGCTTTTTGCAGCAGCCTGTGCAATAGCGATCGGACCATAAGGTCCGTATTTGTGCTGCTCCTGGGAAAAGCTGTCGATATACGGCCCGTAAGGCGCATCCAGCGGCTTCTTGCTCAGGATCTTCCAGTCTTCATGCTGATCAAACCGCGGGCGTTCGTGACTGTTGATATACGCTGCAATATCCCAGGCCTCCTCATCCGTAAGTTGCGGATCGCGATAAGTGGTTCCCAGCGGCATATTATTTTTTATAAACCCGGCCATGTTGCCGAGGCGAAACAGCCCGGCGCCGTCATTAAAACTGTAATTGCCCCATAAAGGCGGATACAGATAACCGGTACCTTCGGAATTGGGAGTCCCGCCTCCGTCTGCACCATGACAGCTTACACATTTAGCCTGGTATACCGATTGTCCCCGCCGGGGATCGGCCGCCCGGTTCATAAACGGAAGTTTCATAATGGAAGTACCGGCAAACACTTTGCCTTTGGGCACGCCATCCCCAACCCATTTGATATAGGCATAGATCGCCTGCATTTCCCTCGAAGCGGTGTCCAGCTTCTTTCCGTTCAGGCTGCGCTGAAAGCAGTCATTCACCCGCTCATAAATATCCTGGATACCGTTGTTTCGTGCCCGGTACAAGGGATAGGTGGCAAACACTTTTCCAAAATTGTTCCCAAAGGGTACGGTACCGCCCCTGAGATGACAGTTCTGGCAATTCATACCGTTGGTTAATGCAGCAACGGTTCCCTTCGGTCCAAGATAATAAGCGGTATTTGCGATCAATTCATATCCATACCGCACCTCCCGCCCTTCTTCCGTATAGTCCGGGATCTGGTATTGATTCCATCCTGTCCAGATTTCCTGTTCCGGCACTGAAGTTCCCGCTTCCGGTTTTGAAGATGCCGCATCGGTTTTGCCGGTGCACCCGTTATCCGCGAGCACGGCTATTATCATTGCCAAAAATATCACTGCCGGTATCCAAAACGCTTTCATGTACAGCCTGTTTTATCAAACAAAACTAAGCTACATTGCAAGAGAAAGGAAATGAATAAACACAATTGGCCATAACTTCAGGTTATACCAAATCAGTCTACTATTCAGATAGAATATCGCATCTTTCCAACCACGGGGCGTACTGCCCTGCTCCGGGCCTATTCTGCTCCCAGTTGTAACCGGTACTGCTGCACGTGTTCTGTTACTTCCGGTCCTGGCTCGGGGTACCTGACATCCTTATATGTTTTTAACCGCTCCAGGAGAATGGCGGCCACCAGGTACCGGCAGATGTCTTTGTCATCCGCAGGAATTGCATACCAGGGCGCGGTTGCCGGGCTTGTATGCCGGATGGCATCTTCATAGCAGTTCATATAGCGGTCCCATAATGCCCGTTCCGCCAGGTCGCCCGGTGAAAACTTCCACTGGTGTTTTTGCTTGTCGAGTCTCCGGAGCAATCTTTCCTTTTGCTCGTCTTTACCGAGATGCAGGAAGAACTTAAACAGGATGGTTCCGTTGTTCACCAGCTGTTCTTCAAAATGATTGATCTGTTCAAAACGTTTTTTCCAGAAATCCTTCGGAAGGTCTTTCACCGTTTCGATCCCCGGCATATTTTCTTTGAGCAGGTATTCCGGATGCACCCTTGTAACCAGTACATTTTCGTAATGGGTCCGATTGAAAACGCCAAACTTCCCCTTTTCGGGCAATGCAATGGCATGCCGCCACAAATAATCGTGCTGCAGTTCCAGCACCGACGGCGTTTTAAAACTGTTTACTTCCACTCCCCGCACATTAAATTCCTTGAACACCTGCCGGATCAGACTGTCCTTGCCGGCTGTATCCATCCCCTGTAAACACACCAGTACACTGTACCGGTTATGCGCATACAACTTTTCCTGAAAGGCACTGAGCTCTTTTCGGATGTCTTTCAGTGCGTTTTTGGCATCGGCCGCGTTGATGCGATCCGAAATATCCGTTGGATGCGCTGAAAGTTTAAAATCGTCCGATACCTTGAATTGTTTTCCGAAACCTGTTTTCATGTGTCTTTTTTTTGGCTACGGGAAGATACAATATTCGAAATTCTAAATGTAAAATTTTAAATCCGGGGGCTTTGTTGGCTTTTAGCGGTCAGTTTTCAGTTATCAGTTTTTAGTTTTCAGTAGTCAGGAATCCAGTATCCAGAATCGAGAAGCCAGAATCGTCAAAACGGCATCCAACATGAATCCTTAAACTTTAAGTATGAAACGGCTATTAGTTTTCAGTCTTCAGTTTTTAGTTTTCAGTAGTCATAAATCCAGTATCCAGAATTGAGAAGCCGGAAGCCGGGACCGATAACCGTCAAACGGGAACACGGAACCTGAAACCTTAAACCAGGGCTTTCCGCCGGTTGTTCCGCTTCAGGATCACTGCGTGCAGGATCAATGTAAGACTGATGATGGTGAAGCCCAGGTAAAAGCCGTTATTCAGCGATTTGTTTTCTTTTAAAATAATAAATGCCATCAGGATCCCATACAAGGGTTCCAGGTTGTACGACAAGCTTACCGTAAAGGCTGAAAGCTTTTTCAGCGCGCTCATGGAAAACTGGAAAGCCACTACCGAACAAAGCCAGGCCAGCACCAGCAGCCATAAAAAATCAGACAGCGAAGGCAACAGGGTTGCTACCGGAAACAGATGCAGATACAGGGGCATTACCAGGGAAAGGGTGATGAACCCACCGGTCATTTGCCAGGTAAGTACCGTTTGCATATTGGTGCGTTTCATTGAAAATTTTAACAGGATCGGGAATAAGGCCGCAAAGAAAGAAGAAATAAAGCCCAGTATGATCCCCAGCTTATATTGTGCGTCAAAATGAAAAATGAGGTAAATTCCAAATACGGAACAAAGCCCCAATATCAATTCGGTTTTCTTGATCGGCACCCGGTTGAGGAGCGGCTCAAGAATAGCGGAGAAGAAACCAACGGCTGAAAGACAAACCAGACCAATGGAAACATTTCCATACTTGATGGAAGCATAAAAAAACACCCAATGCAGGGCCGACAAAAAACCGATACCGCAGATCTTCAGCGCTTCTTTTGCAGATAGCCGCTGCAGTTTGCCGGTGGCCCACATCAGCACCCAAAGCGTTATCCCCGCAATCATCAGCCGGTACCATACGAGCAAGCCTTCATTGAGCGTGATCAACTCTCCTAAAAGGCCTGTAAAACCAGCCAGTAATACCGCAATATGCAATTGTAAAAACGCTTTTTTCATCCGGTGTGCAAGCTAATTAAATTACAGAACTTTGATCACAAACATTCATTGTCTTATTTTTGTTAATAACAGACGTTAGCGTTTTAATTATCTTATATGCAGATAAATGTTACATCGGAAATTGGTTTATTAAAGAAATTGCTGGTACACAGTCCGGACAGCGGTATCGGGAAAGTGATCCCCTCAAAAGCACAGGACTGGTTATTTGAAGACATTGTACACCTCAACACCATTCGTCGCAAAGAATACGATTATTATACAAAACTGTTATTGTATTTCCTGGATCCGGCACTGATAAAAGGCCGTTTAAAAGCGATAGACGATCCTGAAAATGATTACCGTTTTTTTAAACCAGGCAGTGCGGGCTTCCATCATTCAAAAAATGTAATCGAGATCGAGGTATTGCTGGCAGAAATTCTCCGGAACGCTGCCATCCGGCAAAAGCTCGTAGCCTCTGTTTGCGCCATTGAAAACTGTTCCTACCATACCCAGGAAATGCTGCTGACACAAAAACCGGAGGAGCTGGCCCGGATCTTTATCAGTGGCACGGGCACCAACCTGGAAATGTTGTTTCCGCCCGTACCGAATTTTATTTTTACCCGGGATATTGGTATCGTGATCAAGGATCATATTCTGTTAAACAAGCCCGCTAAAAAGGCACGTTTGCGCGAAGCGCTGCTGATGAAATATATTTTCTTCAATCACCCGCTATTTAAAGATTACCGGAACAATATCATTGAGCTCTCCGACAGTCCGTATCATTTTCTTCTGCCCGTGGATGCCGATGAATACAATGTAACGCTGGAAGGCGGTGATGTTATGGTGGTGAGCAGCGAGCATGTGGTCATCGGCATCAGCGAGCGTACCAGCATGGCAGCGGCCCACCAGGTAGCCACCACGCTTTTTAAAAAGAATATCGTTAGCAAAGTAACCCTGGTGCAGATCCCGCAGAAACGGGAGTATATGCATATCGATACGATCTTTACCCAGGTAAAAAAAGATACCTGGGTGATGCTGGGAGCCTTCTCAAAAAAGCAGGCAAAAAAAGAAATGAGTGACCTGATCTTAAGGGCGATCGAAGACCAGAAACCGGAAACAGCCGTTTCCATTATCCAGTTCCGGAAGGACAATATTTCAAAGCCCGTTCGCTTTGCCAGCCTGGAAGACCTGCTGGTGGATATCAGCAAAAAGGATCTGAAGGTAAAGGGAGCCGTAAAGATCATTCATTCCGGCAACGATGAATTTCCTTTTGACCTGCGCGAGCAGTGGACCGACAGCTGTAACCTGCTGGCGCTGAAAGACGGTGTGGTAGTGGGTTATGACCGGAACGACAAAACACTGGAAGCCTTCCGGAAAGCAGGTTTTACCATTGTTGACATAAAAGCATTGCTACCGCAACTGGAAAGCGGCGCAGTAAATCCGCAAAAGCTAAAGGACACGTTCATTACCATTCCTTCAGCAGAGCTGTCCAGAGCCCGCGGCGGCTTTCATTGTATGAGCATGCCGCTGCTGCGGGAAGCGCTGTAGGAATGATTTTTGAATATATTTCCTCATGACGAAAACCAAGGGGCCTTTTATTCATCACCAGCCGGAATGATAGCGGCCAAACTTTTTTTCTTTAATAGTTGTTCATTTATTAACAGGTATGCAAACAACCGCACACTTACTCATGATCCGGCCCATCGCCTTTGGGTTTAATGCCGAAACGGCCGTAAATAATGCATTTCAAAAAGAAAACGACGACTGGAATGTAAACGAAAAGGCCCAGGAAGAGTTCGACCAGCTGGTGGCGCTTCTTCAAAGTCATCAGATCGATGTACAGGTGGTACAGGACCAGCCTCAACCCTATACGCCCGATTCGGTTTTTCCGAATAACTGGATCTCCATGCACAACGACGGACAGATTGTGCTTTATCCGATGTTTGCGGCCAACCGGAGAACAGAACGGGACAAAGGTGTGGTGCATCAGTTGATGGAACAATTCATTATTTATTCCAAGGTAGATCTTACGGGCTATGAAAAAGAGCAGCGCTTCCTGGAAGGAACCGGCAGCATGGTGCTGGACCGTGTACACCAGAAGGCCTATGCCTGCCTCTCTCCCCGTACGGATGAGCAGGTACTGCTGGATTTTTGCGGGGTGCTCGATTTTACCCCGGTAACCTTTCATGCAACCGATGCCGGCGGTACCCCGATCTACCACACCAACGTAATGATGAGCGTAGCTGAGGATTATGCGATTATTGCTACCGACAGCATAACGGATAAAGCAGAACGGGCGCGGGTTTTGCAGTCGCTTACCGATACCGGTAAAGAAATCATCTCCATCAGCCTTGAACAAATGGAACATTTCGCAGGCAATGCGCTGCAGGTAAGGAATACCGACGGCCAACGATTCCTGGTAATGTCTTCTGCCGCGTACCACTCCTTATCCGATGCGCAAAAACAACGGCTGGAAAACTATAACCCTATTTTACACGCACCGCTGACCACCATTGAACAGAACGGCGGCGGCAGTGCCCGTTGTATGATTGCAGAAATATTTCTTCCGCTGCAACCGGCATCTCACCCTCATTAAAAACACATACATGAAACAGGCCTTTCTTTATCTGGCAGCATGGTGTATATCCATTGCAGCGCACGCACAGGATGCTTACAAAGACAGCATCGACCGTTTTATAACAGACTATGTAAAAAATCACCAGGTTGTTACCGGTACAGAAAAACAATACTTCCGGTTTTTCCCTGTAAATAAACAGTACCGGGTAACGGCACGTTTTCAAAAAGAAGCGAAAAGCGATTGGGTTTCCGTTCCTACTTCCAATGGCAAGCCAAAACAATACCGTATTTACGGATGGCTGCTGTTTACTTTAAACGGGAAGCCGCAAAAGCTGGCCGTTTACCAGTCGCAATTGCTCCTTCAAAAAGAAGAATATTTCGACTACCTGTTCCTGCCTTTTAAAGACGCCACCAACGGTAAAGAGAGCTATGAAGCCGGCCGCTACCTCGATCTGAAAACCACAGACATCAAAAACGATTCGATAGTACTGGACTTTAACAAGGCCTACAACCCGTATTGCGCCTATGTAAGCACCGGCTATAGCTGTCCCTTTCCGCCGAAGGAAAATCATTTAAAGATTGCGGTGAACGCCGGCGAAAAACAATTTGCCCGGGAACATTAAGCACCGGCATCCACGGATAGCGTCCGCTCCATCCCTTCCCGGAAGGACAGCGGCGTATACCCCAGCAATTGCTGTGCCCTGGAAATATCCAGCCCGCTTTTTAACGGGCGTTGCGCCAGCGCCGGCAGGTCGGCCGTGCGTACCGGTTTTAGCTGATGTGCATGAATGCCTAAAAAGGCTGCTGCATCCATCGCCATCTGGTAAGGCGAGCGGACATCTATCCCGCAAAGATGAAATACACCCGTTGCCTTTTTTTCTATAATGGCTGCTATGCCCTTTGCCAGGTCCGGGGCATAGGTAGGCGTGCGTTCCTGGTCGTTTGTAAGCGAATAGGCTTCGTTGTTTCGGAGCTTTTTTGCGATCATCGTCATAAAACAATCACGGCCGTACAGCGGCTTTCCGTAAACGAACACGGTGCGTACAATAGCCCAGTCATGGTCATATGCTTTCACGGCTTCTTCCGCTTCCAGCTTGGTGCGGCCATAATAGCTGATCGGGTCTGCCGGGTCATCCTCCCGGTGCATACCCTGCTTTCCGTTAAAAATAAAATCGGTAGACAGGAAAATAAAAAAGCTTTTATAATCGGCTGCATTCAACAGCAATTGCAGGGTTCCCGCAGTGTTTACCTTATAGGCCTCCGCCTGGTTCAGCTCGCAGTCGTCCGGCTTGCTCATGGCACCGCTATGCACCACCACATCCGGCTGCACAGCCTCAAAAACAGCATCCAGCATATACGGATCGGTAAAATCCAGCTGAATAAACCGGTACCCCGGATGCCCGTCAAACGCCGATAAATCCGGTGTCCGGGAAGACGCATATACCTGGTGGCCGGCATCCAGTAACTGCTGTACTACATAACTGCCAACCAAACCATTTGAACCTGTTACCAAAATTTTCATACTACAATAATAGCAACATAAAATGAAAATGCGATCGGGATTTGAGATTTGAGATATCAGCTGTCAGATTTAAGTCATCAGTTTTCAGACATTAGATTTCAGACGGTGACATCCGGGATCGGGGAACTGGCATGAATCATGGCGTATTAAAACAATCTACCTGAAACGTTGAACATTAAACATTGAACGGCTTTCAGCCTTCAGTTATCAGAAGGCTCAATGTCCCGCCGGTCTTCGTGTCACCCGGAAAAATGTGGAATGCGCCAACAGATCTGCAAGAATGAAGCAGTATCTAAGAATGTTAAACGGCGCCCGGCATTTAGTTATCAGTATGGCGCATTAAGTATGAAACCGGATCTAACCTCGAACATTGAACTTTAAACCTGAAACAGCTTTCACCCTTAAACAAAAAAAGCCCCGGCATCCCGGAGCTTTTATCTCTTTGCTATGGTAACGCTGCTTATCCCAGGTAGGATTTCAGAGCGCTGCTATACCGTGCTTTCTGCAATCTTTTAATGGCGCGCTCCTTGATTTGGCGGATCCGCTCCTTGGTAAGATCATATTTCTGACCGATCTGTTCAATCGTAACACCATTTTCTCCATCCAGTCCGAAATACGCATTTACAATTTCTGCCTCCCGTGGAGAAAGGGATTTTAATACCCTGCGGATTTCGTTGCGGAGCGAATCCTTCATCACGTCATCATCCGTATCGGAGCCGCCTTCCAGCAGGTCGCCCATGGCCACATCTTCTGCTTCATGCACGGGGGCATCCAATGACGTATGCCGCGTATTGCTCTGGAAGATATTGTTGATTTCCGTTTCGCTCATTTCCAGCAATTCAGAAAGCTCTTCTGTAGAAGGCTCCCGCTCATGCTCCTGTTCAAATGCCATATAAGCTTTATTGGCTTTGTTATAGGTACCGATTTTATTCTGGGGTAAACGTACCAGCCTGCCCTGCTCAGCCAAAGCCTGCAGGATGGACTGACGGATCCACCAAACCGCATAAGAAATAAATTTAAACCCCTTGGTTTCATCAAAACGCTGCGCCGCTTTGATCAGGCCCAGGTTCCCTTCGTTGATCAGATCACTAAGAGAAAGTCCCTGGTGTTGGTATTGCTTCGCCACGGACACCACAAAACGCAGGTTCGCCTGAACCAGCTTATCCAGCGCACGCTGATCGCCCATTTTTATCTTCTGGGCCAGTGTTGTTTCCTCTTCCGGCGTGATCATAGAAATCTTCGAAATTTCCTGAAGATATTTTTCGACCGCCTGAGAGTCACGGTTAGTAATTTGTGTAGCAATTTTTAGCTGGCGCATAATAGAATTAAATTATAAGAACCGTCCCCTGTGAGAGGGCCGGATTTCCGATAGAACAATATTAACAGTTTTTTTTAAAAACATTCAAAGATACAACAGAAATTGCGAAAAACCATCCGGCTTCCCGAAACTTCTCTGTAATATAACAGTTTTTTAGAAAGTTAGTTACAATTGATTATGACGTTTTTTCAACAGTTTTTCCTTCCTGGTACCGGCGTTTTAATAAAACAATCATTACAATTCCCGCAATGATCATTAAAAAAGAGATCAGCTCGGCCTGGGTAATCTGCATTCCCAGGAAATTCATTTTTACATTTACCCGTATCTTTTCAATAAAAAATCGCTCTAACCCATTTAATATCAAATAAATACCAAAAAGAACACCGGCCACCTTAAATCGTTTCCGGATAGCCAAGATCAGTCCGAAAAGGATCAGTCCCATGATGATCTCGTAAAGCGACGTGGGAAATACCGGTACGGGCAGGTGATTGCAATACTTACCGGTACAACCGGCCAGCGGCACCCCGGCCTCGTTTACGTTGTGTGGAAAATCATAGGCAAAAAACCAATCCGGCAGAAAACTCAGGAAACCCGGCTTGGGGAAAAATGCGTGATGCGTGGAATTATGTGCAAAAAAATCTGCCTGCTGCGCAACGGTTGCCTGAAATTCGCTCAGGTTCGCAGGAAGGATACCGCCGTTAGCGGTGGTTTTGAATGCCGCATTGTAAATACCCCAGTCACCGTCACCGGAAACCTGGCATCCGATACGTCCCAGTCCATAAGCCAGCATCATTACCGGAGCCATTACATCAAGAAAATGCAGGAAGGGAATCTGGTGTTTCCGGGTGTACCACCAAAGCGCAATGCCGGCACAGATAAGCCCGCCATAAAACGTAAGCCCCGACATGGAGAAGATAGACGATGGATCCTTAAGAAAGGAATCCCAGTTTTCAAAGGTATCAAACAACTTGGCTCCCAGGAGTCCGAAGATAATGGCGATCATGGTGATCTCTCCTACCCGGTCATGCGGCCAAACCCGGATGGTGCGGGTTTCAGGCGTAGCCAGCTTTTGCCGGTTTTTTTCGCGCCACTTTATAAAGGCAAACACAGCTCCCAAACCGATACCCGCCAGCAGGTTTCCCTGTGAGGAAAAAATATATTCCTGTGGGTTTACCATGCTGCCCCTGGTCATAAACAATCCGAGGATCTTGTACCCCAGTAAAAACCCAAGGCCAAAGTTGGTTGCCAGTTCAACGGTTGATGCCGGCTTTCCAACCACCACTTTTTCCTCAACCGGGCCCAGCAGTCCTTCCTTTCCCTTGCGGCGCAGCTCTTTAGCCAGAATAACGGAGCAAATGATAAAGGCCAGTGCAACAAAAAAACCAAAGGAGTTTACAAAATGCAGAAAGTTCCACTCAATTCCGAAAAAATCTTTAAAAACGTAATACAGGTTTGGATACATGTGTTAAAGTTGAGCGCAATATTACAAATATAAGGCAGGTTTCAGGTTTAAATGCTTAAAGTTTTCCTTCCGGTGCTTCAGAGGCTTTCAATTAGGTACAAAAGAAAAGGTCCTGCATGTGCCATGTAGGACCTTTATTAGGTTACCCTTTAAGGGTGTTAATTGCAGTATTCGTCAAAAGCAGCGATCAGGTTCTGGGCGATCATTTGTGCAGAGCGGCCTTCGATCTGATGACGCTCAATAAAATGCACCAGTTCCCCGTCCTTGAATAACGCAACTGCTGGTGAAGATGGCGGATAAGGCAGCAGGTGCTCCCGTACCTTGTTTACCGCTTCAATATCAAAGCCGGCAAAACTGGTGGTAAGATGATCCGGCTTCTTTTCGGCGTTGGCTACTGCCATCAAAACCCCGGGGCGGGCCGTACCGGCGGAACATCCGCATACTGAATTAATTACCAGCAGATTGGTACCTTTTTGTGCCAATGCTGCCTCTACGGCTTCCGGGGTGGAGAGATTTTCAAAACCATTATCGGTTAATTCCTCCATCATCGGGATCACTATTTCCTGTGGATACATATTTATATAGATTTTAAAACGATAACACAAAAATAGATAAAAAGTTAAAAACAAAGGTTCCCGATAAACGAGGTTCCCAAAATCAACGCATCTGCGGCCCTTTTTTAAAATCTGCCGCAGATGCGCTGATTGTTTAACTGCTGACTTCAACTTTTCGAAAGTAAACTGACAATGAATACCTTCAGGAGTTTAATAAAATGACATTATGTCAAATATAAACAATAAAATATGTCATTATTTCCGAAATATTCGGTTGGTGTTGAATTTGATTCCTGCTATACAAATCAAAATTTTAAAAATTATTAAAACGAATAGCAATGACAAACGTAAAATTCAACGGAACACCCTTCGAGCGGACACTGACCAGCCTGGTAGACGATTTTATAACTGAGATCCCCACTATTTTTAAGGCCGAAGTAAAAAACCCGAATACCCGGGGATTTGTACCGGTAAACATCAAAGAAAAGGAAAACGAGTACCAGATTGAAGTAGTTGCACCCGGCTTTGAAAAAACTGATTTTAAAATCAATATCGATCAGCAAATCCTTTCGATTTCTGTTGACAAGACCGAGGAAGCCGCTGCCACAACAGAGAAAAATATCCGCAAGGAATTCTGGACCCGCTCTTTCAAAAGAACCTTTACCGTTGATGATAAAGTGGATACAGATAAAATAGAGGCAAAATATGTTAACGGTATCTTAATAGTTACCATCCAGAAAAAGGAAAATATAAAAACAGCGTCAAAAGATATAGAAGTTCTTTAATGATATAAAAGAATAAAAATTTTTCTCATAAGCAGTTAGTTTTGGTTTAGAGCCCGTTGTTTCTACAATGGGCTTTTTTTTATTTCTGCCTGAAAATGAACCTTATTTCCGTTCAGTTCGTCATAAACCAGTAAATTCGCAAATCATTTTAACCGCCCGTTATGATCATGCTCAAAAAAATAATATTTTTTACAGCATTCGTGCTTTCTGTATTCGGAGCGCTCAATGCCCAGGTTACAAATGACTCGGTAAATCTGCCGTCCATCAATACCAATATTTACCGGCATACAGACACCACTTTAAGAATCATTAACCTGAATCCTTTTTTTTCCCTGCATGTAGACTCCAGTCTTTCCTATAAGCTTCAGATTAATAAACCGGTTAAAAGTTACTATTGGTTCCTTAAGGATGCGCCCACCGGCCTGAGGATCGATAAAGATAACGGTACCCTTTTCTTCAAGGCCAATAAATCATTATTTATGGCGGGGCGGCTGAAATATGATACCAAATACCCGGTGCAGATTGGCGTGCAGAATCTTTCGGATCCCAATGACCGCGTAGATACTTCGTTTACCATTTCGTTTTACAGCACGGATATTATTTTTCCCCGCGTAAAACCATCTGTAGTAAGCCCGGTATATGTTGAAGAAGGAAATAAACTGGCATTTAATATTCTTTGCGATAACGGAAACTTCTCAATTGAGCGGCTCCTCGTATCCAGCAATATTTCCATCGGTAATTTTAAACTGCCTAAAACCTGCGACGATACATTTGAGTGGATGCCGGGCTATGATTTTGTAAGTGAGAAAGACTCGGGCCAGGTGAAGATCGTGAACCTGATGTTTATTGGTACTACCCAGTTCAATTTCACCGATACAGCCCGTGTACGGGTAGTAGTGCGGAATGCACTTAATTTTGATATCGCCACCAGGGAATACAATGATGCCGCCGAAAATATGACCCGCTGGTTACTGCGGTATAAATATACCTTCCTGCAACTGGATAAAAAACTGAAGAATACCAAGAGCTGGAGATCGGGGTTTGACATTACCACGGCTACCACCACCTTAACCGGAACGGTGCTGGCTACAACCGCAGATCCTAAAAACGATAAGGATAAGGGAAAGGCCAATACGGGTAAAATTCTCCCCAGCATTGGTGTGGTGGCCCTGCCGGTAAAAGAAGCAGCCGCTCCTGTAAAAAATGTGGAGCAAAACCAGGCCACCCTGCTCCGGGCCAATATCAAACGCCTGGAGTATGTGCTTTTTGATAATAAACTATCCAGCGACCGCGATCCGAATATTACCACCAAAACCGAAACACTAAAAAAAGAGTTGCGGCAAAGTCAGACACAGCTGGCAGAAGTACCCACAGAAATAGCCGAGACCATGTCGGAAGAGCAGATCAATAGATACTTTGATAGCCCGCGGGTACAACGTAAATACCGTTTAAAATAACCGTTCTTCAAAAACATTTGTGCGGTACGCCTCCCAACACGGGATGCTAAAGGGTGTATCAAATATTCCGGATAAGCGCTGTTTGTTCAACCCGGTATGGTTTCTAATTGGATTTTTTGTTAAAACAATACGCCCTGCTGTTTTTGGCGCAGTTTCTGTTTTTATTGAATTGATATTTCGATTTCCTGTATCCAAATTATTGTTTTATGGAACAAAAAACAGAAATGACCACCCTTACAAGGGTATTGGAAAAATTAAAACAACGCGGCGTTGACCAGGAGATTACGATGAACGACCAGAAACAAATGGTTTCGGAAAAACAACAACGGGTTTACCAACCGGAAGACCTGCTGATCATCCGTACCTTCCGTTTTGAGGACGAATCAGACCCGGACAACAATACCGTACTGTATGTAACCCAGGACCAGCAGGGCGTTCGGGCTTATATCCTGGATATTTACGGCCCGTATAGTAATCATGAAGGACCCGAATTTGATGATTTTATTAAAAAGATCCCGATGGCTGAACGGGAAGACCAGGAATTGTTTGAATAAACGCAGCTACGTACTGCTAATTCATATCAATAAAGCGCAGTAAGCTGTTTATGCCCTTGAAAATATTATCCCGGGCTTGCCAGCCTCCGGCGGCAGGTTCCGGGATTTGTTTTTGTTCCAGGAGTTACCTGACTGATGTATGGGTGACGGATAGAAGCAAAAACCAGCCACCGCATGCAGACAAGTTGAGCTTAACAAAAGTAACACTGTTGTTTTCCAAACGGCGCCCGGAAAAACGCATACGTATAGGTTCCTCTGTTGTTATACGCCTGCCCGCTGAAGCCGGTAAACGGGCTGTATTTCTTTCACCAGCGAAAACCTTCCGCAGCGCCGGGCATCCTTTTTAAGGCGCAGGAAAAGTTAACACGGCCGTTTATTTCTTTTTCTGCTTTGTACCCTGCTCACTTTTCTTTTTGAGATCTTCTTCTGAAGAAGGATGATGCGGAAAGCCGGGCATATCCTGATCAATCCGGGGATCATTGCTTGTTTCCACTTCCGCTTTTTTATCGATCGGGTTTGTGGTTTTCTGTTTTTTTATTGCCATAATACCATGCTTTTTAAAACACCGCAAAATATGATGCCAAACATCTGTCGGGCCGGCTATTTAAATGCAAAAATTTTATCATTGGTGATCACAAAATGATGTGCGCCCTGTTCCTTCTCAAATGAAGTACATAAGCCCGTAAACGCACTAAATGCCGGCAGTAACAACTGATGGGTACTATATACAAAACAGGGTAAACAAAGCGATTGCCGGGCTTTTCCGGAAAGCCAGTATCCCGGGTGTACGTGTCCGGATATGGTAAGGTTTTCACTATGTACCTTCTCCATCGCATGTACAAAATGAAAGGGTGCTATCACATATTCCGCATTGGTAACCGTTATGTCAAGATCGGCATAATCAACCGGCATATGCCGGTCATGATTGCCCGGAACCAGCACAAACTGCAATGATTTATAGGACTGCCGCCAGCTTTTAAATATCAGCATATCCTTGTTGAACTTATGATGAAACAGATCGCCTGCCACCAATACCTGTTCCGGTTTAAAATATTCGATGAGCCCGCTCAGCCGCTTCAGGTCATCTTCCATTACGCCTGTGGAAACCGGAATACCATGCGCACGGAAATAGCCGGTTTTGCCGAGATGCAGGTCTGCCAGTATCAGCATTTTCTGCGCAGGCCAGTAGGCGGCCCTGGCCGCTGACAGGATTAAGGTTTCGTCTTTATAATATATTTCGGTTGTATTCGTTCCTGGCATCTTTTTTCTTTGTTTTATTTGCCTCTTCCTGCATCCGCCGGATCTTTGCATCCAGCTCCTCACTGCTCAGGTTCTGACGCAGGCTATCCACTTTTATAGGGAAACTCAGCGGTGTAAATGCCGCTGCCTTCACCATCACGATCCTGCTGCGCAATATCCGCTGCAGGGCTGCCATCAGCCGCGGTTCCTCCAGTTGCTGATAAAACACCTCATCAAATGCCTGTCTTAATAAAAGGTTCTTCGGATCATATTGTTCAAAGATCCGGAAGATCAGTCCCGAGGATGACTGCAGGTTTTTATTGTTCTTTAAATGACCGGCATAGTTACGCATTACCAGGCCTGCAATAACGGAAATATCCCGGAACTTACGCCCGGCCATTTCCGCGGCGTTGATGCTTTTACTGATATCGGCCGTAAGAGACTCCGTAGAGAAGATCGTTTTTAACAGCTCCCCGGTAAGTTCAAGGGGTTGATCGCTGAGCAGCTCAAAACCATAGTCATTCATGGCCATGGAAAAAGTAATGGGTTGTATCTGGCTGAAGCGGTAGGCAACCAATGCGGCCATCACTTCATGCACCAGCCTGCCCTCAAACGGGTACATATAGATATGATGGCCATCTTTTGTTTCAATCTGTTCCACCAGGAATTCATCTTCGCGGGGTACATGAGAAACGGCCTGCTGTTGCACAAACAGCGGGTACAGCGCTTTGAGTTCCTTATCGCCTGGACCGGGGTTTAATGCGCTGCTGTATTTATGACGCAGTAATGCACTGAGATTAGATGAAAGTGGCAGCCGCCCTCCCATCCAGCTGGGCGTAATGGCTCGTTTGGCCTTACTGTGGCGCACCAGAACGGTCAGGTCTTTGATCATAACAAATTCCACCACTTTGCCGGCCAGTCCAAAAGTGTCGCCCGGCAACAGGCGGGCAACAAAATATTCCTCCACCATACCGATATATCCTCCCGACAGGTATTTTACTTTCAGCATCGGGTCGCTAACGATCACGCCCAAATTCATACGGTGCATCATGGCAATCCTCCGGCTTTTTACCACATACAATCCATCTTCCACCACCACTTTCTGAAACTCGTCATACGCATGCAGTACCTCGCCGCCGCGGGTTACGAACTGCAGCAACCAGCGCCATTCCTCCTGCTCCAATCCGGAAAAACAATAGGTCTGCCGTACCTCCTCCAATAACTCGTTTTCGCGGAAACCCTCGCCCACAGCCAATGTTACCAGGTATTGCACCAATACATCAAAGGTGAGCAAAAGCGGTACCCGGCTTTCAATAATCTTTTCTTTTGCAGCCTCTTTCAGTGCCGCCGCTTCTACCAGCTCCAGCGAATGGGTGGGTAAAAAATAGATCTTTGATGTTTCAAAGGGCGAATGGCCGCTGCGGCCGGCTCTTTGTAAAAAACGGGCTACACCTTTTGGTGAGCCGATCTGTATTACTGTATCCACCGGTTTAAAATCCACACCAAGGTCCAGCGACGATGTGCAGATCACGACTTTCAGCTGACCGGTATGCAGCCGGTCTTCGATCCAGGAACGCAGCTCCGCATCCACCGAGCCATGATGCAGAGCCAGCTGCCCGGCCAGGTCGGGTGCCGCGCTTAACAATACCTGGTACCATAGCTCCGATTGTCCCCGGGTATTGGTAAAAACCAGGGTAGTATTACTTGCTTCAATCACCGGCAGTAACCGGTCTGCCAGCCGGGTTCCCAGGTGTCCTGCCCAGGGCAGTTCCCCGATCTGATCCGGAATGATGGAGATGATCGCTGTTTTCTTTTCTTCCTTTGCCCGGATCTTCACCCGGCGTTCGCCTTTGTCCGGCAGCAACACATCCAGCGCCTCTTCCGTATTGCCAATGGTAGCCGATATGCCCCACACCTTCACCCCCGGCGTAATCCGCTTCAGCCGGGCGATCGCCAGCTCTGTCAGTACGCCCCGCTTGCTGCCCAGCAACTCATGCCACTCATCTACGGCGATGCATTGCAATGACCGGAACAGCACGCTATTGTTTTTCTGGGCAAATAACAGGTGCATACTTTCCGGCGTGATAATGAGTACCTCCGGCATCTTCTTTTTCTGGCGCTGGCGTTCCGCTACGGGAGTATCTCCGTTTCTTACACCTACTTCCCAATCCAGTCCTATTTCTTCCAGCGCCGTTTTCATTGCCCGGCCCAGGTCTTTTGCAAGGGAACGCAGCGGCGTTACCCATAGCAATTTCAATCCGTTCCCATAGCGTTCCGGGTGATTCAGGTAGTGGATCACCAGGGCCAGGAATACGGAAAAGGTTTTACCAAACCCCGTGGGTGCAATCACCAGTCCGGAGTACCCTTCTTCAAATTTCTTCCAGGTCTGCTTCTGAAAATGAAAGGGCTTCCGGGAGGCTTGCTGCATCCAGTCATTAATAATCCGGTATCCGTTGGAGCTTTCAAAACGCGCCGCCATATGAACTTTTTACGGGGTCTTTTATAAGTGCTTTCAAATTCATCTTAAATTGAGGACGAAACAGGTAAAATTACATTTAAAAATGCGTTTAAGAACACTCGAATCCTTTTGGCTGATCAAAAACGGCCTGCTTTACAGCTACCCGTCCCTGCAGGAAAATCTGAGCTCCGAAATCATTGTTATCGGTGGCGGCGTCACCGGCGCACTCATCAGTCATGCGTTGCTGCATGCCGGATACGAGGTAACGGTACTCGATAAACGAGATATTGCGCAGGGCAGCACAGCTGCCACCACCGCCATGTTGCAGTACGAAATTGACGTGCCCCTTTACCAGCTGGCCAACGATATCGGAACAGAAAATGCCGTACGTTGCTACCAGGCTGGGATCCGGGCCATCCGGGAGCTGGCCGCACTTGTTTCCCGTGAAAAGATCGACTGCGGGTTTGCTGAAAAACAATCACTTTATTTTGCGCACGATGAAAAAGCGGCGGCAACCCTCCTGCAGGAATACCAGATCCGGAACCAGTACCAGCTGGGCGTAAGCTGGCTGCCGGCGGCCGCTATTGCAGCGCAATACCAGTTGCAGACCTTTGGAGGCATTCTTTCTGCTACGGCAGCCAGTATGGATGCTTACCGCTTTACACACGAGCTGTTTCATAAAAACCGGCAGCGGGGCTTGCGCGTTTACGATCAAACTGAAATCGCTACCATCGACTATCAGCCTTCCGGCGTGCAGCTTGAACTGGCCAACGGCTGCAGGGTCCGCGGCAAAAAGATCGTGTTTTGTTCCGGTTATGAAGCTGTAGCCATGATCCCTGAGAAAACAGCCCGGCTGTTCAGTACCTATGCCTGCGTTAGCGAAGCCGGTGTACAGCTGTCGCCGGAACTAAAGGGGTTGCTGATGTGGAATACCGAAAAGCCATATACGTATATGCGCACTACAGACGATAACCGGCTGCTGATCGGCGGCGTAGACAGCCCGTTTAATTCCGGCGCATTCCGCGAACGTATTAAAGAACGGAAAACAAAACTGTTGATGGAAAAGCTGGGCCGGTTTATGCCCGAAACAACGTTTATCGACGATTTCTCCTGGGCCGGATGCTTTGGCTCAACCCGGGACGGGCTGCCTTATATTGGTGCGCATGAAAAATATCCCCATGCCTATTTTGTGCTGGGCTTCGGCGGAAACGGCATTACTTTTTCTATCCAGGGGATGGAACTGATCCTGAAACTGCTTCGCAATGAAGCCGATCCGCTATTACCGCTTTACCGTTTTGGAAGACCCTGAGCAGGGATCACCAGGCAGTACCGGAATCTTCATTTTCAAATCCCCAAATTTTTCACATTTTCACATTCAATTTACCGTACTCCGCCCGATGCTTTCATAGTGAAAGCCCAGCTCCTTCATTTTTTCCAGCGCATACACATTCCGGCCGTCAAAAATAACGGGGGCTTTCAGGTTACGCTTTATTTTTTCAAAATCCGGGTTCCGGAACTCACTCCACTCGGTTAAGATCAGCAGGGCATCGGCACTCTGCAATGCCTCATACTGACTTTCTGAATACAGCAGCTGGTCACCAAAGAGTTCGCGCACGTTTTCTGTGGCCACGGGATCATATACTTTCACCGTAGCGCCTGCTGCCAGCAGTTCCCTGATAATGTCTACAGACGGGGCATCGCGGATATCATCCGTTTCCGGCTTAAAGGCCAGCCCCCATAATGCAAACTGCCGGCCCTCAAGGTTATGATTAAAATACTGGCTGAGCTTTTGCACCAGCCGTTTTTTCTGCTGTGTATTTACGGCAAGTACCGATTGCAGTAATTTAAAATCGTAGGCATGCTCCTGCGCGGTAAGATTTAATGCCAGCACATCTTTGGGAAAGCAACTGCCGCCGTACCCGATGCCGGGAAACAGGAACCGCTTGCCAATCCGCTGATCGCTGCCAATGCCAATGCGCACCCAATCTACATTTGCCCCGGTGCGCTCGCAGAGATTGGCGATCTCATTCATAAAGGAGATCTTCATTGCAAGGAATGAATTGGCCGCATACTTGGTCATTTCAGCGCTGCGTGCGTCCATGAAATAAATGGGGTTCCCCTGCCGTACAAAGGGATTGTACAGGTCGGCCATGATTTTTATTGCCCGCTCTGATGTTGTACCAACAACCACCCGCTCCGGCTTCAGGAAATCATCTACCGCAACGCCCTCTCTTAAAAATTCGGGGTTGGATACCACGTCAAACAACGATGCGGAAAGCCGTTCGGAAAGGATGGCAGATACTTTTTCGGCAGTGCCAACGGGCACCGTACTTTTATTAACGATGATCTTATAGGAGCTGATCAGGCTGCCAAGTTGTTCGGCCACCTGCAGTACATACTTCAGGTCTGCCGCACCATCGGCACCGGCGGGTGTTGGAAGGGCCAGGAAAATCACCACTGCCTCCTCTACGGCCTTTGCAAGATCATCGGTAAAGCTGATCCGTTCTTCCTTAATATTCCGGGCCAGTAATACATCCAGCCCCGGTTCATAAATGGGTGTTTTACCGTTTCGCAATGCGGCGATCTTCTTCTGATCTACATCTACACATACTACCTGGTTACCTGTTTCAGCAAAACAGGTACCTGTTACAAGCCCTACATATCCTGTTCCAATAACCGCTATTTTCATATGTTTTCCTTAAAGATTAAAAATAAAAACCGGCCGGTATCATTGCTGCCGCGGATCAGGACTTAAGTGTGCACACAAACAACTCGGGGTTTAGTTTTTCAGCTTCCTCAATGGTAGCGTAATTAGAAAGCACATCGGCCTTTCCCGCGCGCACGCACACGTCGTGCTCAAAGTGTACGGAAGGACTTCCATCCTTTGTACGCACCGTCCAACCGTCGCTTTCTGTAAAAACATCTTTTTTCCCCAGGTTAATCATGGGCTCAATGGCCAGCACCATCCCGCTTTGCAGCTTCATGCCCGTGCCTCTTTTGCCATAGTTGGGCACCTGCGGATCTTCGTGCATCTTCTGGCCCAGGCCATGGCCTACCAGTTCTCTTACCACGCCGTAGCCATGTCCTTTTTCTGTATAATCCTGAATCGCAAAGCCGATATCCCCGATCCGGTGCCCGGTAGTAGCTTTTTCGATCCCTTTATATAATGATTCTTTTGTAACCGCTATGAGTTGCTGCGTTGCCGGATCCGGCTCACCGATGGCAAATGTATACGCGTGGTCGCCATGCCATTTATCGAGGATCACCCCTACATCAATCGAAACAATATCTCCCTGTTTTAACTCCGTCTTATTGGGAAAGCCATGTACCACCACGTCGTTTACGGATATGCAGGAATTGAACGGGTAGCCATTATAATTAAGAAAAGAGGGAACCGCGTTATGATCCGCTATAAATTCAGCGATCTTCTTATCCAGGCTCAAAGTTGTAATTCCGGGTCTCAGGATCTTTGCAATTTCGGTCAGCGTTTTACTTACGAGCAACGCACTCCTGCGCATCAATGCTACCTGGTCGTCTGATTTGATTTTTACCATATAATTCATTAAAAAAGTCCCGCAACTTGCGCTGCGGGACTGCAAAGTTATTGAATTTCTTATAACGAATTAAATCTGAATGGCGGAGGAACTCTGACGTCCCTGGATCCGGCCGCTCTTCATTAACCCATCGTACTGACGCATCATCAGCTGGGTTTCGATCTGTTGTAACGTATCCAGCACCACACCCACCATAATCAGCAGCGAAGTACCTCCAAAGAACATGGAGAAGCCATTCGTCATGCCGAAAAGTTTCTGGATCAAACCGGGCAGAATTCCTACAAAAGCCAGTAAAACGGCACCGGGGAACGTGATCCGGTCCATGATGGTACCGATATAATCCGTTGTTGGCTGACCGGGTTTAACGCCGGGAATAAAACCGTTGTTCTGCTTCAGGTTGTCAGAAATCTGCTTGGGGTTAAAGATCAATGCGGTATACAGGAAGGTAAAGCCAATTACCACCGTTGCGTAAATCAGCATATACCAGCCATTGGTATGATCGGTAAACATCCTTCCCAGATCTGCATTTTTGCTACCCATTGTAAACAGGGTGGGTACAAACATAATGGCCTGAGCAAAGATGATGGGCATTACACCGGCACTGTTCACTTTCAGCGGCAGGAACTGGCGTGCGCCACCAAACTGGCGGTTACCAACGATCTGCTTTGCATAGTTCACCGGCACCTTCCGTACGCCCTGTACCAACAGGATGGATCCCATAATGATACCGATAAACAGCGCAATCTCAATAATAAAGATCAGGATATCACCGGTACGGGTAGAACGGAACGTAAGCTCCTGTGCTACCGACTGCGGTAAACGTCCCAGGATCCCCACCATAATGATAAGGGAAGTACCGTTACCCAATCCTTTATCCGTGATCTTTTCACCCAGCCACATTACGAATAACGTTCCGGTAGTAAGCAGGATAATGGTTGTTAATGAAAAATAGAAGCTGCCGTATCCGGGCATGATCGCCGGTCCGGAAGTTTGCTGCAGGTAAGCCAGGTATGCAAATGCCTGAACGAAGGTTACCACTACGGTAAGATACCGTGTGATCTGGTTGATCTTCTTACGGCCGCTCTCGCCTTCTTTCTGCATTTTCTGGAACGAAGGCACCAGAACGGTCATCAGCTGCATAAAGATAGATGCGGTAATGTAAGGCATTACACCCAATGCAAAAATAGAAGCCTGTTCAAATGCACCACCGGCAAAGGTATTGATCAGATCCAGGATGCCATTTTGCGCATTGTTTTTCTGCAGGGCCTCTAAAGTAACCGGGTTAATACCGGGCAATGGTATGTATTTACCGATCCGGTAAATAAAAATAAGCAACAAAGTGAAAAGAATTTTACTCCTTAGCTCTTCAATGCTCCATATGTTCTTAAGTGTAGTAATTAGTTTTTTCACCTGATTCTTCTTAATTAGTCAATTCTCCAAAATTAAAAGACGCACTACGTGCGTCAAAATTTATTTTCGAGAAATTATTTTAAAACTTCAACAGACCCACCGGCGGCTTCGATTGCAGCCTTTGCTTTTTCGCTGATGGCGTGAACTTTAAAAGTGAATTTGCCTTTAATTTCTCCATTACCCAAAACCTTTACTCTATCTGTTTTACCGATAAAGCCCATTGCGTAAAGATTTTCAGTAGAAAAATCAGAAATGTTATGTGTTTCGGCCCACTGATCTACCTGACCGATATTAATGATCTTGTAAACGATTTTGTCCGGATTTTTGAACCCTCTTTTCGGAGTACGGCGCTGAATCGGCATCTGGCCTCCTTCGTGTCCTAATTTCCGTTTGTAACCGGCACGGCTTTGTCCGCCTTTGTTACCTTTTGTGGAGGTACCACCAAAACCGGAACCTTCACCACGACCAATTCTTTTTTCTTTGTGTACAGCGCCTTTTGCAGGTCTTAATTCATGTAATTTCATCGCTTTATTTTTTTACTTACGCTCCAAAAGCAGGAGCTCGCTTGTTAATAATGTACCTGTTTAAACAAGGTCGGATAGCAGAGAAAGTGCAAATATAAATCCCTGAAGCGGAATTTTATAATTCTTCTACTTTAACCATATGCTCCACCTTACGGATCATGCCCAAAATTTGCGGAGTGGCTTCTACTTCTTTGCTGCTGTTGGTTTTATTCAATCCTAAAGCCTTTAACGTGAGCTTCTGCCTTTCCGGGCGGTCGATCGGGCTTTTTACTAAAGTAACTTTTATCTTTTTCATAATCTCAGATTTGAGATTTGAGATTTGAGATTTGAGATTTTTATAAACCTCAAACCATAAACCTCAAACCATAAATATTTCTTATCCGTTAAATACTTTCTTTAAACCTAAAGAGCGGGTCTTTGCTACATGTACAGGCTCCCGCATCATTGCCAGGGCTTTAAAGGTAGCTTTTACCACGTTGTGTGGGTTTGCTGATCCCAGGTTTTTCGCCAACACGTCTGTAAGACCTGCAGCTTCCAATACGGCGCGCATAGAGCCTCCGGCGATAACACCAGTACCCGCAGAAGCCGGTTTTACCATTACCTTGGCAGCACCCTCTTTTGCCCACTGATCATGAGGAATGGTACCCTTCATGATAGGAACTTTAATGAGGTTTTTCTTTGCATCTTCGATTCCTTTTGTAATAGCTTCCTGAACTTCCTTCGCCTTTCCTAAACCATGTCCTACAACACCATTGCCATCTCCTACAACAACCAACGCGGAAAAGCTGAATGCACGGCCTCCTTTAGTTGTTTTTACTACACGATTAATAGCTACAACCTTGTCTTTTAATTCAAGATCGCCGGCCTTAACATTGTTGAAATTAACTGTTGACATTATTTCGTTTTAGATTGAATAACTTTTTAAAATTGCAAACCACCTTCTCTTGCACCTTCAGCAACTGCTTTTACCCGTCCGTGGTACAAATAACCACCTCTGTCAAAAACCACTGTTGTTACTTTCAGATCAGCCGCTTTGCGGGCAATAGCAGCACCCACCAGCTTGCTTAATTCGGATTTGGTACCGGATTGGGCTTTAATATCCTTGTCTTTTGTAGACGCAGCTGCAATGGTAAGTCCCTGCACATCATCGATCAATTGTGCGTAGATATCCGTATTGCTCCGGAATACCGCCAGTCTTGGCTTTTGTGATGTACCGCTCACTTTCTGACGGATGATGCGGCGAATGCTGGTTCTTCTTTGAACTTTTGCGTTTGACATTGTTTCTTTATTTATTTCCCTGATGCTGCCAGGGATCATTTGAAAATTTGAAGATTTGAAAATTTGAAAATGATTAATGAATAAATTTTCAAATTAATTCATTTTCAAATCTTCAAATTATTTATTTACCTGCAGATTTACCTGCTTTCTTGCGTACGATTTCACCTACAAAGCGTACCCCTTTTCCTTTGTACGGCTCGGGTTTACGCAGGCTGCGGATCTTGGCGCATACCGCACCTACCAGCTGCTTGTCGCTTCCGCTGATGGTAATCGTAGGGTTCTGTCCTTTTACGGTTTCAGTAACCACTGTCAGTTCTTTAGGAATATCAAAAATGATATTGTGCGAATATCCCAAAGAAAGATCCAGCTGGTTGCCCTGGTTGGTAGCTTTATAACCTACACCCACCAGTTCCATCTTTTTTTCAAATCCGTTTGTAACACCTTCCACCAGGTTGGCCACAAGCGCACGGGTTAAGCCATGCAGGGCGCGGTGCTGGATCTGATCAGAAGGACGGGTAATGGTAACCTGACCGTCTTTTACTTCTACTTTGATATCTGTGTTTACGGCCTGTTTCAGCTCTCCTTTTTTACCTTTAACAGTAACAACGTTGTCGTTTCCTACTGCTACGGTAACGCCTTCCGGAATGGAGATTACTTGTTTACCTATACGAGACATAAAAATTAGTTTATTGTTTCTTATTTATTGTTGATACGTCCGGCAACCGGTCAGCCTGTTAGGTATCGGCTTAATGTATTGCCGGTTTAATGACATTTGATTAATAGATGTGGCAAAGCACCTCACCACCTACGTTCTGAGAACGGGCATCTTTATCGGTCATTACTCCTTTAGAAGTAGACAGGATGGCGATTCCCAGACCGTTCTTTACACGGCGGATATCCGCGGGTTTAGCGTATTGACGCAGCCCCGGGCGGCTTACTCTTTCCAGGCTCTGAATAGCGGGCTGCTTGGTAGTAGCATCGTATTTCAAAGCGATTTTGATTACCCCTTGCTTATTATCTTCCTCAAACTTATACTTCAGGATATATCCTTGATTATATAAGATCTCCGTCATACGTTTTTTAAGGTTCGATGCAGGAATATCTACAATACGGTGACCTGCCATCTGAGCGTTACGTATTCTTGTTAAAAAATCTGCAATTGGATCTGTTACCATTTTATATATGAATTATATCAGTTCAAAATTTAGTGGGTGGTTTATTTTAAAAGCCCATACCCTGTCTTACGGCTTTGTGCTGCTGAATTACCAGCTCGCTTTCTTTAAGCCCGGAATTTTACCATTCAACGCCATATCCCTTAAGGCAACCCGGGAAATCCCGAAGTAACGCACATAACCTTTAGGACGGCCTGTTAATTGGCAACGGTTTTTCAAACGCACTTTAGAAGAGTTTTTAGGCAGCTTGTCCAAAGCGGCATAATCACCGGCTTTTTTCAGCTCCTCTCTTTTAGCGGCGTATTGCTCCACCATTTTTTCTCTTTTTACCTGACGGGCTTTAATTGAAGTTTTTGCCATGTTTGATTAAATTCTAAATTCCAGATTCTAAGTTTCGGGGCGGTTGCCGTTCCAAGCTTAAGAACCGGTGATTTGTGATTTTATAAAATTACTTTTTAGCGTTTTTAAAGGGCATGCCCAGTTCCTTCAACAGTTCGTATGCCTCTTCATCTGTTTGGGCTGTGGTCACAAAAGTGATATCCATACCCGTGATCTTATTCACCTTATCGATATCGATCTCAGGGAAGATGATTTGCTCTGTAACACCCATGGTATAGTTTCCGCGGCCGTCGAAAGATTTTTCGTTGATCCCTTTAAAATCACGTACGCGGGGTAATGCCACCGCAATCAGGCGATCCAGGAACTCGTACATTTTTTCACCACGCAGGGTTACACGCGCACCGATGGGCATGGCCTTACGCAGCTTAAAGTTAGAAATATCTTTTTTAGAGTTGGTTACCACTGCTTTCTGACCGGTAATGGTGCTCAGCTCGTCTACGGCTACGTCAACCAGCTTTTTGTCGGTTACGGCACCGTTTACACCACGGTTGATGCAGATCTTTTCCAGTTTAGGAGCCTGCATTACAGAACTGTAAGCAAACTTCTTCACTAACGCCGGAACCACTTCATTTTTATATTTTGTGGCCAGCCTGGGGATATATGTTTTAGTACTCATGGTCTATTACTTTATTTGCGATACACAAAAGATTAGATTTTTTCTCCTGATTTTTTAAAGATGCGCAATGTTTTGCCCTCTTCGCGCTGACGCGTTACTTTAGAAGGCGCCTTTGCTTTTGCATCCCACAGCATTACATTGCTGATATGAATCGGAGCTTCTACTTTTACAATACCACCCTTTGTATTCTGGGCGGAGGGTTTGGTATGTTTGGTTTTGATGTTTACACCCTCAACCAGCACTTTTCCATCTTCAACCAACACCTCTTTCACTAACCGTGGTTTATATTCAAACTTACCGTTATCATCTTTGCGGGGTTTTGCAGCGCCGCTGATAACAATAACCAAATCGCCTTTTTTAATATTGTACTTGGGTTTAAATCTTTTGCTCATTTTTTTATGCTTTCTTTATGCTTAATGCGCGGGCTCAAGGCTTAACGCTATTTTTTATGGATGGAATGCCTTCAGCACTTTGCATTAGGCATTTAGCTCATTTATAACACCTCCGGAGCTAACGAAACGATCCTCATATATCCTTTATCACGAAGCTCCCGGGCTACCGGTCCGAAGATACGGGTACCTCTCGGTTCATCAGATGCGTTCAGGATAACAACGGCGTTGTCATCAAAACGAATGTACGAACCATCTTTACGGCGCAATTTGTTAGTAGTACGTACAATTACCGCTTTAGCAACGGTTCCTTTTTTAATTCCCCCTGCCGGAGCTGCGTCTTTTACTGTTACAACGATTTTATCGCCAATTTTTGCATAGCGTTGTCCGCTGTTACCCAGTACGCGGATACAAAGAACTTCTTTTGCGCCACTATTATCCGCCACGTTCAACCGGCTTTCTTGCTGAATCATTTTCTTAAAGATTTGAGATTTGGGTTCCGATGGTTATCGGATTAAGCGTTGAGAGGCTTGTACCCCGAAATCTATTTTAAAAAATATTATCTGTTTCCAAATTTTGAATACTGACTGCTCAATACCCAAATGCTTATTTTACTTTTTCGATAACCTCAACCAGTCTCCAGCGCTTCAATTTGCTCAAGGGGCGGGTTTCCATAATTTTAACGGTATCCCCAATGCTGCACTCATTCTTTTCGTCATGAGCGTGGAACTTGGTCGTTTTTTTAAGGAACTTACCGTAAATAGGGTGCTTTACTTTTCTTTCCACGGCAACAGTGATGGTTTTTGTCATCTTGTTGCTGGTAACCACACCTATTCTTGTTTTTCTTAAATTTCTTTCAGACATTTTATTTTACCTTTTGGCTTGTACAAAATTGCTGTTACGCTTTCGCAGCTTCGCTGCCTTGGTTTTGTTTTAAAAACGTTTCAATCCGGGCGATATCTTTGCGCAGTGCACGGATAGACATCGGATTCTCCAGCGGAGAGATCGCGTGTGCGAACTCCAGTTTTTTCAGGCGCTGCTTGGACTGCTCCAGCTGAACCTTTAAATCTTCTGCGCCCAATCCTTTTATGCTGCCTATAAATTCTTGTTTCTTTGACATCTTAATTTGATTTATTAATTAGTAACTAAATCCCTACGCATGGTGAACTTAGTCTTGATCGGCAGTTTACCAGATGCTAATTCCAGTGCTCTGCGTGCAACTTCCTCGCTTACTCCGTCCACTTCAAAAATGATACGGCCGGGTTGTACAACAGCAGCCCAATATTCAAGGTTACCTTTACCTTTACCCATACGAACCTCTGCAGGCTTCTTGGTGATGGGTTTATCAGGGAAAATGCGGATCCATACGTTCCCTTCCCTTTTCATGCTACGGGTAAGTGCCTGACGGGCAGCCTCAATCTGGCGGTCCGTAATCCAGTGAGAATCCTGGGCTTTTAAAGCATAAGAACCAAACGAAATGGTAGTCCCTCTTTTCGCGTCGCCTTTCATGCGACCCTTTTGCATTTTCCTGTGCTTTGTTCTCTTCGGTTGTAACATCTTTCTTAATTTGAAAATTTGAAAATGTGAGAATGTGAAAATGAACCCTCACAACCAAACTACTATTTTATAAGATGGATAACAGGAAACACAAATTTTCACATTTCCTAATTTCCACATCTACACATCAATTAATTCCTTTTGTCTCTTCCACCACCACGGCGATCGCCTCTGCGGTCATCTCTGCGATGATCTCTTCTTTCACCACCGCCTACATTCTTGTCGTTTCCGGAGATAAAGTTAGGATTCAGATCACGCTTTGCCAGTACCTCACCTTTACAGATCCAAACCTTGATCCCGATCTTTCCATAAACGGTTTGAGCAAATACATTGGCATAGTCGATATCCATCCGGAATGTATGCAGGGGCACACGTCCTTGTTTGAACTCTTCGCTACGGGCAATTTCAGCACCACCTAAACGACCGCTCAGTTTTACCTTAATACCTTCAGCACCCATGCGCAGCGCAGAAGCTATGGCCATTTTAGTGGCACGCTTAAAGTTGATCCGGTTCTCGATCTGGCGGGCAATGGTATCACCAACGATCATCGCATCTGTTTCAGGACGACGGATCTCCAGGATGTTGATCTGTACATCATCGTTCTGAGTCAGCTTCTTCAGTTCTTCCTTGATACGATCTACCTCGCCACCACCTTTACCGATGATGATGCCTGGTTTGGAAGTATGAATGGTGATAATTAACTTACCTAAGGTTCTTTCGATAACAATTTTAGAAATACCTCCCTTGTTGATACGGGCGTTCAGGTATGTTCTGATCTTGTTGTCTTCGATTAACTTAGAAGCAAAATCTTTTTTGCTTCCATACCAGTTAGATTCCCATCCACGGATGATGCCTAACCTGTTACCAATTGGATTTGCTTTTTGACCCATATTTATTGGTTATGCTTTTTTAGATTCTTTAGTTGACTTTTTTGCAGCAGCCTTTTTCTTAGCCGGGGCTTTTGCACTTGCTTCCTTCACTTCTTCTACAGGCGCAGCTTTAGCAGCGGCCTTTACCTTTTTAGCGGCTTTCTTATCTTCACCAGCTACATCCACCACCAGGGTTACATGGTTGCTGCGTTTGCGAACACGGTAGCCACGGCCTTGCGGAGCGGGGCGCATGCGCTTTAATGTACGGCCACCGTCTACATAAATGGTTTTTACCACTAAGCCGGATTCATCTTCCCCTTCATTGGCCTGTTTCCAGTTTACAATGGCGCTTAATACCAGCTTGCGCAAAGGTACTGCGGGGTGTTTGGGGTTGTGCTCCAGTTCGGCCAACACCAAATCCACTCTTTGGCCACGAATCAAATCAGCCAACAGCCTCATCTTACGAGGTGAAGTCGGATAATTTCTAAGTTTTGCTACTGCTTCCATTATATTAATTTCTTAACGTATGCGTTCTGTTATGATTTATTTTTTATCGCCCGCGTGTCCTTTAAAGTTGCGGGTAGGTGCAAATTCACCCAGTTTATGACCTACCATAAACTCCGTAACATATACAGGGATGAATTTATTTCCATTATGCACGGCAAATGTGTGGCCTACAAAATCGGGTGTAATTGTAGAGCGGCGGCTCCAGGTTTTAATTACAGCCTTTTTTCCTTTTCCTTCGTTGATAGCCAACACTTTCTTTTCCAAGTGAGTTGCTACATAAGGACCTTTTTTTATCGAACGAGCCATATTTATTTTTTAAATTCTAAAGTTCAAATACTAAATGTCAAATTACTTAGCCAGTTTGCTACCGTTTTTACGCTGGATGATCAGTTTATCGCTTGACTTACCCACAGTTCTTGTCTTCTCTCCTTTTGCGTATTTACCGGTACGGCTGCGCGGATGACCTCCGGAAGCACGTCCTTCACCACCACCCATCGGGTGATCTACAGGGTTCATGGCCACACCACGGTTTCTGGGGCGGATACCTCTCCAACGGTTTCTACCGGCTTTACCCATGCTCTGCAGGCTGTGATCGCTGTTGCTTACCACACCAACGGTTGCAAAACAGTTGATCAGTACTTTTCTCAGCTCACCGGAAGGCATTTTTAAAACGGCGTATTTTTCTTCCTTGTTGGTCAGCTGTGCAGAAGCTCCGGCACTGCGGGAGATCTTTCCACCCTGACCCGGGTTCAGCTCAATGTTGTGTACATTGGTACCCAGTGGCATATTTTTTAATTGCAGCGCATTTCCGATTTCAGGAGCAACAGCATTACCGCTGATCACTTCTGCGCCTACAACCAGGCCCTGCGGAGCAATGATATAACGCTTTTCTCCATCAGCATATTCCAGAAGCGCGATGAACGCTGTACGGTTCGGATCGTATTCAATGCTTACCACTTTAGCGGCAACATCATGCTTATCTCTCTTAAAATCAACAATACGATACTTTTTCTTATGACCACCCCCTCTGTAACGCATGGTTAAATGACCGGAAGAGTTCCGTCCACCGGTGCTCTTTTTGGTTTCTACCAGGCTCTTTTCGGGTTTGTTCGTAGTCACCTCGGAAAAAGAATTCCCGATTCTCCAACGCGTACCGGCGGTTACCGGCTTAAACTTTCTTACTGACATTTTCTTTGTTTCAGGTTTCAAGTTTCAGGTTTCAGGTCATTCCCTCTACCGAAACATTTTATTTGAATTCAACACTTCGCGGCGGCTGATTGCCTTACTATTCAGAAATTAGATATTCGCATACAGGTCGATCTCCTCGCCGTCTGCAACAGTTACATATGCTTTCTTGTAACCGGCCTTACGTCCCTGGATAAATCCTGCCTTTGTATAGCGGGTTTTATTTTTTGCAGGAGCAACAACTGTATTTACGCTGGTAACGGTAACACCGTAAAAAGTTTCAATTGCTTTTTTGATTTCCAGCTTGTTTGATTTTTTTGCCACCTTAAAAGCATACCGGCGCAGTTTTTCCTGCTGAGCATTTGCTTTTTCGGTTAAAATCGGTTTGATTAATATTTCAGATGGTTTCATCTTTAAATAATTTGAAAGTTTGAAAATGTGGAAATGTGAAAATTTAAAACCACTTCCCTTTTTTGTACTGACTTATCTTCATATTTTCACATCAGCACATTATACACATTCCTATGCTTCTACAGCCTCTTCTAAATCTTCAGAAAATATTTTTGCAGCACCTTCAGAAAGTACCAGCACTTCTGAGTTTACAATATCATACGTGTTGATATCGCTCAGGGGCAACGCCAGTACAGAAGGTACATTGCGCAATGACAATTCAATATTTTCATTGGGCTCGGCCAAAATGAACATTGATTTCTTTTCACCTACATTCCATTTGCTTAAAGCAGTGGTCAATGTTTTTGTTTTTGGCGCTTCCAGGCTGATATCTTCCACCACCAGGATGGCGTTTGCTTTTGCCTTATAAGAAAGTGCAGAGATCTTTGCCAGGTCTTTTACTTTCTTATTCAGCTTAAAGCTATAGTCGCGGGGCTTGGGTCCAAAAATGGTACCACCACCTTTGTATAACGGGTTACGGATATTCCCTTTACGGCTACCACCGGTTCCCTTTTGTTTGTGCAGCTTGCGGCTGGCACCCTGTACTTCCGCACGGGTCTTTACTTTGTGGGTTCCCTGACGCTGCGCTGCTAAAAATTGTTTTACAGCCAGATAAATTACATGGTCATTAGGCTCCGCTCCAAAAATATCATCAGGCAGTTCAACAGAACGACCGGTGCTTTTACCTTCTATATTTAAAACTTCAATTTGCATTTTCAAAAAATTTTATATGTTACAGGATACCGGATCTTATTTTTGAATGAAAACAATGGAACCGATATGGCCCGGTACAGAACCGCTTACCAGGATGTAATTTTTTTCAGCGAAGATTTTTACCACTTTCAAACCTTTCAGTTTTACGCGGTCGCCACCCATACGGCCGGCCATGCGCATACCTTTCATTACACGGCTGGCATCGGAAGAGTTACCCAGAGAACCGGGAGCGCGCTGACGATCGTGCTGACCGTGTGACTGCTCACCTACCCCGTGGAAACCATGACGTTTTACAACACCCTGGAAACCTTTACCCTTTGTTGTACCTACAACATCAACTTTTTCACCTTCTTCGAAGATGTCTACAGTAATGGTATCACCAAGATTTTTTTCTAAGGAATAATCTCTGAACTCTTTGGAGAATTTTTTTGCGGAAGTGTTAGCTTTAGCGAAGTGGTTTTTCTCTGGTTGTGTAGTGCGGCTTTCTTTTTTGTCGCCGAAAGAGATTTGCAAGGCATTGTAACCGTCTGATTCTGATGTTTTTACCTGCGTTACAACACAAGGACCTGCTTCAATGATCGTGCAGGCAGTTTGTTTACCTGAGGGATCATAGATACTGGTCATTCCCAATTTTTTCCCAATAATACCTTTCATTGTTATGTAGTTTTACGCCTTGCAGGATTATTGGGACTTCCGGCAATACGCCGGAATCGATCCCCGTTTGCTACCGACCTTTTCCGTTGTTTTCCGCTTATTGCGGAATTGGGAAGTACCGATAGTAAACAAACCCTGAATGGCTTGTTTTTATGTTTTACTTCGTTTGATACTTAAGAAGTTGAATTTCAGAGCTCTTTTCTGACATTTGCCATGCCATTGAGAGATAAAAAAATGCTTTAAAAAAGAACTAACGCCACAGGCTGATACAGCCGGCCAGGACTTAGGCCTTGATCTCAACTTCCACACCACTTGGCAGATCCAGCTTAGACAGGGCATCTACAGTACGGGAAGAAGAAGTATAAATATCCAATAATCTTTTATGAGTAGCTAACTGGAACTGCTCACGGCTCTTCTTATTTACGTGCGGAGAACGCAACACAGTAAAAATTTTACGGTGAGTGGGCAACGGAATAGGCCCTGTAACAACTGCACCAGTGCTGCGCACTGTTTTTACGATTTTCTCTGCTGATTTATCAACCAGGTTGTGATCGTAAGACTGTAATTTAATTCTGATTCTCTGTGACATTGGATAAACCCAATTTTATTTGGGAGTGCAAATGTAGAGTGAATTTTTTAAATAAACTAATTTTTGATACTTTATTTACGGACAAGCTGCAAAATTTATCAACAATTCCTGTGCTTTCGTTTCTTTTTTGAAAACCGGCGGGCCCCGGAGCAGTTTAATGCCCCCTTCTCCCGGGGAGTTGGGCCCCGCATAAGAATCAATAGATCAGCAGGTTACCTCCAAACCGGTTTCGGTCATTTTAAAAATGCAGCCAATTCAGCGATCTTGTCGGTATTGATATAGCCAACACCCAGTTTCCGGAACATTTCCCAGGCATCTTTGCTGTCTGGCGCACCCCAGAAACGGATGGGTTTGCCCGCTTTATCCGCCACCCGGATGGCGCTTTCAAGAGCTGCCTTTGAGGTACGATCCAGTTCACCCGAGCCATTCCAGCCCGAATAATTTTTAAAATTGGCACTGAAAAGGGCCACACGGGCCAGGTTTTTCAGGGTATAGGTATAGGTTAGGTCTCCGTCGAACCAAATATAGGCCGGGTAATGATATAAGGAGTCCTTATGCGGCTGGTTTCCGGTGATGACGATCCGGATTGTTTTATTTCCGGTAATTTCCGGGTATCCGTCCAGTACACGGATAATGCCGTCGAGCGTGGGCACTCCGGCCGTCTTACAGTCGATCAAAAGAATCAGTTTGCGGTTCCGCTCCGGGTATACAAAACCGTTATTGGCGCGGATGCAGGCCTTTAACGGGTCTAAATACAGGGTTTTCAGATCCCGGCCGGGTGCAATATCCCCCGCATTGTGCGCTACCGGAAGCGCATCCCCCCGCAGGAATACATCGGCTTCAATAGAGCCAAACCCATGTTCATAAGCCTCCCGGAAAGGCCGTTTTTGCTCATAATCATTATGAGAATGCGCCTGCTGAACAGTATAGGTGCGCTGCTGGGCACCGGCTCCGGATGCAATCAGGCAACAAAGAAGAAATATCCAAATCTTCATAACATGTAGTATAACAGGGGATTCTGATCCGAAGGGTGGTGCTAATTAAAAGACATTTTATAATCTACGCGGATCTTTCCGTTGGAAATATCATTCAATTTGCCTTTAATCAGCTTTTTGCGCAACGGAGGCAGGTAATCAATAAACAGTTTTCCCTCAATGTGATCGTATTCATGCAGGATCACACGGGCCGTAATGCCGCTGAAGGTGCGGGTATGCTGCTGAAATTGCTCATCCTGGTAGGTTAGGGTCACCGTTTGATTGCGCGATACATCTTCCCGGATCTTCGGAATGCTCAGGCATCCCTCGTTGTAGCTCCATAATGCGCCTTCAAGTGTTTGAATATGCGCATTAATAAATGTTTGCTCGATGCCTTCATCGCCCGGGTACAAATCCTTTTCATCTTCCTCCAGGTTTTCGATGATCTGCTTGCTATCTACTACAAAAAGCCGGATAGGACGGTTAACCTGCGGAGCGGCCAGCCCTACCCCATTACTGGCGTACATGGTTTCCCACATAGACGCAATCAGGGATTCCAGTCCGGGGTACTGCGGATCAATATCTTCTGCTACTTTTCTTAAAACAGGGTTGCCATATGCAACAATTGGTAATATCATAGCTGCAAAGGTACCAAAATGTTTGAGGTTTCAGGTTGCCGAGGAAATACTAAATTCTAAATAGTCAATACCAACCGTTAAATTCTAAAGGGCTACGTTCCGGCCGCTCCGGGTGGTTGCGCTAAAGCAGTTGGTTGTTCGCTGGTTTCCGGAAATCGAATGACGGGGGAAATTCTAACAGGAAACTCTAAATACTATGGGGCTACATTCCGGTAACACCGGATTACTGTGGTTAAGCAGATCGCCGACTTCCTTCCCGCTACGCCTTGCTGACGTCTGAAATCTGATTTCTGATAACTGATGTCTGACAACTGATAACTGACCACTGACCACTGAAAACTACCCCCCCCTCCCCAAATACTCCTGCAACATGATAGTGGCAGCAATTTCATCAACCAGGGCTTTATTCCGGCGCTGCATTTTCTTCAGCCCCATTTCCAGCATGGCATCTTTTGCCATTTTTGAGGTATACCGTTCATCCACCGTTTCCAGCGGCAGGTTGGGAAACTGCTTTTTTATTTCTTTAACGGCTTTTTTTACCAGCGGGGTGGCATGGGTATCCGAATCGTCCCAGTTTTTGGGTTCACCGATGATGATCTTTTCCACCGGTTCCTGCGCGCAATACGTTTTCAAAAACGGAATCAGCTCACGGGAATCGATCGTGGTTAACCCCGTGGCGATGATCTGCAGCGGGTCCGTTACGGCAATTCCCGTACGTTTTAAACCATAGTCGATGGCGATGATTCTGGACATGGAGAGATTTCAGATTTCAGATTCGAGACTTCAGATTTGAGACTTCAGATTTGAAATTTTTAAGATCAGGCTACCTCAAAAACAGATCGGCGATTACAAACACCGCAAATACTACCGAAGCAATACCGTTGGCCGTCATAAAAGCAAGGTTTACCCGGCGCAGATCGGTGGCTTTTACAATACTGTGCTGATAAATCAGCATGCCCACGAAAACAGCCACTCCGGCCCAGTACCAACCGCCAAAGCCACCCTTAAAGGCTGCTGCAATCACAGCAGTAGCACTCAGCAGGTGCAGCAGCTCCGATACCCGCAGCGCCCGTTTGCCACCCAATACGGAAGGTATGGAATACAACTGGTTCGTCCGGTCGAAACCCTCATCCTGCAATGCGTAAATGATATCGAACCCGCTTACCCAGAAAAGAACGGCAAAGGAAAAAAGAATGGGCAGGGTGTCAAACACCCCTGTTACCGCCAGGTATGCGCCTATAGGAGCCAGTGAAAGGCCCAGGCCCAATACCAGGTGGCAAAGAGCCGTAAACCGTTTGGTATAACTGTAGCCAAGTACCACCAGTAAGGCCACCGGCGACAAATAAAAACAAATGAGATTGATAAAGTAAGTGGCTACGATAAACAATATACTGTTCAAAACGGTAAACCACAATACACTCCTTGCGGATAAGATGCCGGCCGGAATTTCCCGGACCGCCGTACGCGGATTCAGTGCATCGTATTTCCGGTCGAGGTACCGGTTAAACGACATGGCCGCATTGCGGGCAAAAATCATACATAACAGTACCAACAGGAATACCCAGCCTTTTTCGCGGAAAAGATAGACGGTTTTGTTCCACATCGTTGGCAGGATACCGGTAGCATTGGGCGACTGATCGCTGATATCCGTATTCCGGATCCCCAGGAAGAAGCCGATAAACGCAAAGGGCATGGCGAAAATGGTGTGGGAAAACTTTACGAGGCTCAGGTAATTCTTTGTAACAGACATTCAGCAAATGTAGGGTTCTTTCCATTTATTGAAAACACCCTTTTTTAAACGTTGAATACCCCTGCGGGAATTTAAAATAACCAATGCGGAATATTAAATGTAGAAGTTGAGATTCCGTTGCTGCTCAATAATTTTTCACGATCCAGGATCGAACAGCCAGCGGCCAGTTTCCAGGCATCAGTTACCAAGCGGAATCCAACGTGAAACATTGAACCTTAAACCTGAAACCTACCCTCGCGGGAATTTAAAATATCCAATGCAGAATATTAAATGTAGAAGTTGAGATTCCGTTGCTGCCCGATAATTTTTCAGCATCCAGGATCGAGTATCCAGCCATCAGGCACCAAGCGGAATCCAACGTGAAACATTGAACCTTAAACCTGAAACCTACCCTCGCGGGAATTTAAAATATTCAATGCAGAATATTAAATGTAGAAGTTGAGATGCCGTTACTGCTTCGTGGTATATCCGGCATCTTGCAGCCGGCATCCAACAAACCTAAACTTTAATACGTACCAGCTCCCATAGCACCACGCCCGCTGCCGTGGCAATATTCAGGGAATGCTTCATGCCCAGCTGCGGAATTTCGAGGCAGCCATCACATAAGGCAATGGTAGACTGCTCTACCCCGCTTACTTCATTTCCAAACACCACGGCAATTTTTGTTTGACCGTCCCAGTTCAACCGGTGCAGCATGGTGCTTTGCGCTACCTGCTCTACGGCCAGTATCGTGTAATCCGATTCCCGCAATGTGGCAATTGCTTCCCCTGCATTTGCGAAATGTGCCCAGTGCACCGACTCCTCCGCCCCCAGGGCCGTTTTCTTTATTTCTTTATGAGGGGGTTTTGCTGAATAGCCGGTAATATAGATCGCTTCCACCCGGAACGCATCACAGGTGCGGAACACACTGCCCACATTATAGGCACTGCGGATATTTTCCAGGACCACCACGATCGGCATTTTTTCCGACTCTTTGAACGCTTCCACCGACATCCGCCCCAACTCTTCCATGCTTAATTTACGCATGGCGCAAAAATAAACGGATACAGGGGAAAATACAATAAAAAAGGCCGTATCAACGTGGATCGCTTTCCTCCGGCAGTTGCCTGCAGGATGACGATGGTACACGTTGATACAGCCCTTAACTTTTTGCTATACCAGGAGTTATTTCATATCGTTACGCATTTGTTTGAGTTTGGATCCGGGCAGATAAATCTGGAATCCTAACCCCAGTTCCGGACGGAACGATACCCCGTTGCTTCCCGCACCGGTAATGATGTTCGCTTTCGCGAGTGCTTCCAAAGCAATGTTTTCATTCACAAAAAACGCCAGTCCGGGTCCTATACCTGCTCCAAAACCGTTGGTAGATTTACCGCCGGCATTGTTACCGCTAACCCCTGCATCTGCTTCAGCAAAAACACGGGTTTGCTTGGGCGTATTCACCTGTTGTTCCCCAAAATAATACCGGGCCATAGGACCTACAAAATAATTGATGGATGGTTTTTGCGCCCGTCCGGCCTTAAAACCCAGGTCAACCTTACCCCCGATGGCTAAATCCTCCTGTACAAACCAGGCAACCTTTGGTGTAATATTCATCTGAAAGCTTTTTTCATTCGTACTTCCAGATAACAAAGCAAGATTACCACCAATCAGATAATATCCCTTCTGTGTTTGCGCACTGGCCCCATAAGCTGTAGCCGCTAAAATCAGGGCGGAAAGCATGATTTTCTTCATAAATTACAATTTTAATGATACAAAACTCAACAATTATGCCACAACGGTCAATCTGCCTGTAAATCAAGCTGTTTCTTGATAAACGGCACCCCCGATCGGTCATTTTTTGGCATCCTCCATCCTCTTATTAAACGCCCGTTTTCCCCTATTTTTGCGCTCCATGGCAAAGGCAAAAAATAACAACCCGCAGGATACTCCGCTAATGCAGCAGCACAAGGCTATCAAACAAAAATACCCGGATGCTGTATTGCTGTTTCGCGTGGGTGATTTTTACGAAACCTTTGGCCAGGATGCGGTGATCGCCTCCCAGGTGCTGGGCATTACCCTTACCAAACGAAACAACGGGGCGGCCGCTTCGCTGGATCTTGCCGGTTTTCCGCATCATTCATTGGACACCTACCTGCATAAACTGGTGAAGGCGGGCTACCGGGTAGCCATCTGCGATCAGCTGGAAGATCCCAAACAGGCAAAAGGGATCGTTAAACGGGGCGTAACCGAAATGCTTACGCCCGGAACCGCCATTAACGACAAACTGCTGGAACATAACAGCAACAATTTCCTGGCCGGTATCCATTTTGCGGACGATGAACAGTTCGGCCTCGCCTTTCTGGACCTCTCTACCGGCGAATTTTTTGTAGCAGAGGGCGACCGCGAATACGCCGATAAACTGCTGCAAAGTTTCCGGCCTGCGGAAGTCGTGTTCCAGCGCCATCAGCAAAAAAAGTATAAAGAGTATTTCGGCAGCAAGATCTATATCTATACCCTGGATGAATGGATCTTTGATAAGAACTACGCACAGGATGTATTATTAAAACATTTCCAGACCCATTCGCTGAAAGGCTTTGGCATTGCCGAAATGGAAAAGGGGATCACCGCAGCAGGTGCCGTCATCCATTATCTGAAAGATACCGAGCATCCCAACCTGCAGCACATCACCTCTATCGGCAGTATTCATAAGAATGAGTTCCTGTGGATGGATAAATTCACCATCCGCAACCTGGAACTGGCCGGCGGACCCGCCGAAGGCCACACCCTGCTAAAGGTGCTGGACAATACGGTATCGCCCATGGGCGCACGCCTGCTAAAACGGTGGATCATTTTTCCGCTGATCGATCTTCACAAGATCAATGAACGGCTGGATGTAGTAGAAACCATGATCAAGGACCCCGAGCTCCGGCAGCTATTAACCCAGGCAATCAAGCTTTGCGGAGATATTGAGCGGCTGGTGGCCAAGATTCCTACCAAAAAGATCAATCCGAGGGAAGTATTGCAGCTGGCCCGCGGCCTGCAGCAGGTAGCCATCATTAAACAAACCTGCCTGGCTCAATCCAATGCCTACCTGCAGCGCGTGGGCGATGCACTGAACCCCTGCCCCGTAATCGCAGAAAAGATCAGCCGTGAAATTGTGGAACAGCCACCGGCCACCATTGCCAAAGGCGGCGTGATCCAAACCGGAATACTGGAAGAACTCGATGAATTGCGCACGATTTCCAGCGATGGAAAAGCCTATCTTACCAAGTTACAGGTAAAGGAAGCGGAGGCAACCGGCATCAGTTCGCTTAAAGTGGGTTTTAATAATGTTTTTGGGTACTACCTCGAAGTTACCAATGTACATAAGAACAAGGTGCCCGAAAACTGGATCCGGAAACAAACACTGGCCAATGCCGAACGCTATATCACGCCTGAGCTAAAAGAGTACGAAGAAAGGATCACCGGGGCCGAAGAAAAAATATTACAGCTGGAACAGCGGTTATATGATCAGCTGCTTAACGAATTGTTCGAGTACCTGGCACCGGTACAGGCCAACGGTAATTTAATTGCCATCCTCGACTGCCTGGCCTGTTTTGCACATAATGCCATTCATTACCAGTATAAAAAGCCGGTGGTTTATGAAGCACCGGTGTGGAACGTTAAGGAAGGCCGGCATCCGGTAATTGAACGGAACCTGGCCGCCGGCGAAAGTTATATTCACAACGATCTGGAGCTGAATAAGGCCGATCAGCAGATCATCATTCTTACGGGTCCGAATATGAGCGGTAAATCGGCGCTGCTGCGTCAAACCGCGCTGATTACCCTTATGGCGCATATGGGCAGTTTTGTACCGGCCACCGAAGCCCATATTTCCCTGACGGATAAAATTTTTACCCGGGTGGGTGCCTCCGACAATTTAAGCGGGGGAGAGAGCACGTTTATGGTCGAAATGAATGAAACCGCCTCTATCATTAACAATATCACGGACAGAAGCCTGGTGTTGCTGGATGAGATCGGAAGGGGTACTTCCACCTACGACGGGATCTCTATTGCCTGGAGTATTGCGGAATACCTGCATCAATCACCCCACCAGCCCAAGACCCTGTTTGCAACGCACTACCACGAGCTCAATGAACTGGAGGAAAAGCTGGAACGGGTAAAGAATTATCATGTTACCAATAAGGAGATCGGCAACAAGATCATTTTCCTCCGCAAACTGGCCCGCGGCGGCAGTACCCATAGTTTCGGGATCCATGTGGCCAAAATGGCCGGTATGCCGCCTGCGCTGATCCAACGGGCAAACGAAATCCTTGCCCAGCTTGAAAACAAGCATATGGATGGTGAAAAAAACATCCAGGAAAAAATCAGGGATGTCAATGCCCCGCAGTTCCAGCTATCGATTTTTGATGCCCACAGCGAAACCTTCGATTCGATCCGCAAAGCACTTACGGATATTGACATCAACCGGCTTACACCGGTAGAAGCATTGCTGAAATTGCAGGAGATCAAAGCAAAGCTTCAGTAGCCACAGTACCGGAAGCAGTTTCCCGGCCTTGTACTGCAAAGCACATACCCCCTGTTGCGAATGGGGATATCCATGCGTCTTACAGATATAGCAATAACTACCCATGATCCGAATTAACCATATAAAGCAACTGTATCAACCGGCCCGTATCGGAGCCCTGCTCCTGGTGTGCAGTTTGCTGCTTTCTGCCTGTCAGAAAGAAGACCTGCAACCCCGGTTGGTGATCGACCCGGTGGAAGGACGCATCCTTGCAGCAGATACCCTTCGCTCCGGCAGTTTCCTGGGCATGCAGATCGGGGATTCGCATGAGATGGTATATGAAAAAATCAAAAACATCGCACTGGAAAAAAACATCGACATGCTTTGGGTAACCAATCCGCAATTCTCGGGCATTGAAGTGTTAAAGGATAAACTGGGCTATTATTCAGACCTGCGCCTGAGCAATAAATGGCGTCCTTCAGAATATGTACTTTTTCAAATTGAGAACGACCGGATAAAGACCATTTACAACCCGGAAGGCCGGCAGCTTTCCAAATGGCCCGGGGGCAGGCAATACCGCTATACCATTAACACCGGAGATCCGGTAGATGCGCTGTACCCTAAACTGCTGCAGCTGCAATCCAGCGCGCGGTATAAAGATTATTTTTCTGCCATTTCCGCCTTTGCAAAATTCATCAGCAAACCGTATGATGCCCGCATGTCGGCATCTGCCGAATGGTATTTGAATTACAGGCAACCCGACAAAAAAACGGTTGCCCGGCATACCCTGCTGTTTAAAGAAGGAACACTACGAGAGATCAGGTCCCTTGTACAGGCAATGCCGTAGGTAGATTTCATCATCCCTTGCGGTTCAGTTTTAACCGCAACGAACGCAAGGTTTTTCGCAGAGTTCGCAAGGAGTCACGGTGCTCCCTTTCTGAGCTTTCCTGTCACTCTTATTTCTTTGCCAGGTAAACAAACAGACCAGTACCTGCAATATTGCACCCCTTGCGGATTCCTTGCGCACATTGCGGTTCAGTTTTTAACCGCCAGGCACGCTAAGATTTCGCAAAGTACGCAAGATGTTAACCTGCTCCCTTCCTCAGCTTTCCTGCCACGCTTATTTCTTTGCCCGGTAAACAAACAGACGAGTATCTGCAATATTGCACCCCTTGCGGATTCCTTGCGCACATTGCGGTTCAATTTTAACCATAACCGGGGCCAAAGTTTTGCAAAGCCTCAACGCGCCGTTCGCCCCCTTCTGAACTTTCTTGCTTTTTCTTTTGTTTCTTTGCCAATTATATGGGCAACAGGCTTCTGTGCCCGCGACAAAAACAAACACTCGTTCATGAAGTTAGATATCCTCGCTATTGGCGTGCATCCGGATGATGTAGAACTTTGCTGCGCCGGAACACTGTTGAAAGAGATCCAGTCCGGTAAAAAAGCCGGCATTGTTGACCTTACCCAGGGAGAACTGGGAACCAGGGGAACCAAGGAAACCCGTTATACCGAAGCAGCCGAAGCAGCCCGGATCATGGGTGTTTCAATACGCGAAAACCTGAAAATGCGGGATGGATTCTTCCGCAATGATGAAGAGCACCAGCTCCAGCTCATTAAAGTGATCCGGAAATACCGGCCCGATATCATTTTGGGCAATGTACTGGAAGACCGCCACCCGGATCACGGGCGTGCGGGACACCTGATCAATGATGCCTGCTTTTTATCGGGCCTGTCTAAAATTGAAACGACCGACGAGGACGGCAGGCCGCAGCAAAAATGGCGTCCCTCCTATTTTTTCCAGTATATGCAGGACTGGTACCATGAGCCCAGTGTACTCATCGATATTTCTTCTGTGATCGACCTGAAAATGAAAGCCATTGAGGCCTACAGAACCCAGTTTTACACGGGGAACCCCGCAGAAGGCGACACCGAACCCCAAACCTATATTTCCACCCCGGATTTCAGGGAAAGCATCCTGGCCCGGAGTCGGATGCTGGGAAAACGCATCGGGGTAAAACATGCAGAGGGACTGATGACGACAAAAATCATCGGTATGGAAAACCTGTCATCCGTGATCCTTAACGAAACTTAGGGTCAAATGTTAAATAATGAACAAATATTTTACCAGAATTAGACACGCAGGGTTGGCGTATTTTAGCTACCTTTGCACCCCAAATAAAGTTTAAATTCTAACAATGGCTTTTCCCAAGTTTGCAACGCCCCCTCCTCCTTCGTTTCACACGGTTTTGAAAAATCGTATACACGATTATTTCGAGTCGAAAGGCGTACGCAGCACCGGCAATTTCCGCCTGTATTCGAAAGCCTTGTTCCTGGTAGCCGGGTTTCTGGCAATTTATGTACACCTGGTCTTTTTTACACCACCCACTACCTGGGCCATTATTGAATGCCTGTTGCTGGGATTATTTACCTCCGCTATTGGCTTTAACATCATGCACGATGGCGCACACGGAAGCTTTAGCAGCAAGCCCTGGGTAAATACGCTGGCAGCTTCTTCACTGAACTTCCTGGGAGCCAATACTTTTATGTGGAAAATGAAGCACAATGTCATTCACCACGCTTATACCAATATTGATGGTATTGATGACGACCTGGATGCCAAACCCTTTTTAAGATTATGCGAGAGCCAGAAATACCACAAAATACACCGGTACCAGCATTTCTATTTCTGGCTGGCCTATTCCCTCCTGTATCTTTTCTGGATCTTTTTCTCCGATTATAAGAAATATTTTACGGGCAAAGTGGGTGAAATTCCCCTGAAGAAAATGAAACCAAAAGACCACATTACCTTCTGGGGATTTAAGCTGTTGCATATTTTCTTATTTGTGGTGTTCCCCATTTATATGCTGGGATTTGAAACCTGGGGCATTGGATTCCTGATCTATACGCTTTTTGCCGGATTTGTGCTGAGCGTTGTATTCCAATTGGCGCATACCGTAGAACATACACATTTCCCCGTGGTAAATGCCCAAAACAACAAGGTAGATGACGAGTGGGCTATCCACCAGCTGAAGACCACCGCCAATTTTGCTACCAGGAACCGGCTGGCCTGCTGGTTTATGGGTGGTTTGAACTTCCAGGTAGAACATCACCTATTCCCCAAGATTTCACATATTCATTACCCCCGGATCAATAAGATCATTAAAAACACTTGCGCCGAATTTAACGTACAATACATCGAATACCGGCGGGTACACAATGCGTTTGTTTCGCACGTTTCTTACTTGAAAGAGCTGAGCCGGCCAGACGCTGTACATCATTAAAAGGCCTTCCCTTCACTGAACTATATTCCGCTTTTAGCGTGTGTGCCTGTATTTGCACGGGCAACCATAATGCATGCTGCCCCGTGCAGATCCGTTCACATGCTGTGTGAAATTTCAAAATCCGTTAAAGGCCGCAGGTTCTCATGCATAAAATCGATACATTTGATTTTACAAACCGCATATTTCCTGCCATGAAAAAAGTTCAGTTGATCCTTATTTTTATTGTTGTTACTGTTATGAATCTACATGCCCAGCAATCCAATAACCGGCCGGTCGTTCTATCCAACCACCAGGCCATCTATGTTACCGATCTTAAAAAAGCAGCGGCCTTTTATGCAGATATTATCGGGCTGGAGCAGGTAGATGAACCATTTAAGATTGGCAAACATGCCTGGTTCAAAACCGGCCCCAAAACCACACTGCACATCATCCTGGGTGCAGACAAGCCTAAAGAATATTTCAAGAACAACCATATGTGCTTTACGGTAGCCTCCCTGGATGATTTCATCCGGAAGCTAAACCAGCATAAAGTGCCCTATGAAGATGTAAGTGGTAAACAGGGCGCCATCACTACCCGTGTAGACGGTGTAAAACAGATCTGGCTCCGCGACCCCGACAATTACTGGATCGAGATCAACAATGATCCGTCCATGTTTAAGTAGCTTGTCAGGGCGCTCGTTTTAGTGAAAAGTGAAATCGACATCAGGGATTGGCTCTCGGTTTGCCGTTGTTTCAGGTATTGAACGGACCAAACCCGGAACTTTAACCCTGAAACCATTCCTGCCTAAATCCCTTTCAACGCTTTTTTAACCAATTGCTCCAAACCGGTTTCCGGTTCCTGTGCAAGTACTTTTTGAACCGCCTGCTCGGCCTGCGCCCGTTGAATACCCAGTGCCAACAACGCCTCCACGGCATCCTGTCTTACAGACGGCACCGCTGTTAATGCCTGTTCTACCGGCAGATCGATGTGCAGCTTGCCCAGCTTATCTTTTAACTCCAGCACCGCCCGTTCTGCTGTTTTTTTCCCGATTCCCTTTATACGCTCCAGGCTTTTTGCATCTCCATAGGTAATAGCTTTTACCACCTCATCCGGTTTCATATAAGACAGGATCAACCGGGCCGTACCAGCACCAATACCAGATACACCGATCAATCCCAGGAAGATGTCTTTTTCCTTGGTATCCGCAAAACCATACAGCAACTGCGCATCCTCCCTTATAAGAAGATGGGTAAAAAGCAGCCCCTCATCGAGGGTTTCAATTTTAGAATACGTGTTCAAACTGATGTTTACCTCATAACCCACGCCATTTACGTCTACGATTACCGAAGAAGGCGTTTTATACGTAAATTTTCCTTTCAGATATGCATACATGACGCGAATTTAAATTTCTAATTTTGATTTTTCCATTTCTAATTTATGATTTCCAATTCCCGCACATTCACCCTAACTTTGGCGCTAAATTTTTTTTACCAGATGAGCAACAAAGTTACAGCGGCCATCACGGCAGTGGGCGGATATGTTCCTGAAGACAAGTTAACGAATTTTGACTTGGAGAAGATTGTAGATACGACCGATGAATGGATCCGCACGCGGACAGGCATCACGGAACGGAGGATCCTGAAAGGCGAAGGAAAAGGAACCTCAGAAATGATTGTGCCTGCCGTAAAGCAACTTTGTGAAAAGAGAGGGATCGATCCGATGGAGATCGATTGCCTGATTGTAGCCACCGTTACCCCGGATATGGTATTCCCTGCTACTGCAAACCTGGTTTGTGATAAGATCGGGGCAAAGAATGCCTGGGGTTTTGATGTATCGGCTGCCTGCTCCGGCTTCTTATACACGTTAACCCTTGGAGCATCGCTTATAGAAAGCGGGCGCTATAAAAAGGTAGTAGTGGTAGGAGCCGATAAAATGAGCTCGATTATTGATTACACGGACCGGGCGACCTGTATCATTTTTGGCGACGGTGCAGCGGCCGTTTTGCTGGAGCCCAGCCAGAATGGCCATGGCATCAAAGACAGCATCCTCAAAAGCGATGGAAGCGGCGCCCAGTACCTGAGAATGAAAGCGGGCGGATCGATGTACCCGGCAAGTGCTGAAACCGTTGCCGCACGCGAGCACTATGCTTACCAGGAAGGAAAAACCGTTTTCAAATTTGCGGTTACCGGTATGGCCGACGTTAGTGCCCAACTCCTGGAGCGCAACCAATTAACCGGTGATGATATTGCATGGCTGGCTCCGCACCAGGCCAATCTCCGCATCATTGATGCTACCGCTCAACGCATCGGGCTTCCGCAAGAAAAGGTGATGGTCAATATCCAGAAATTTGGCAATACAACTGCTGCAACCATTCCACTGTGTCTTTGGGAATGGGAAAACCAGCTAAAAACCGGCGACAAGATTGTGCTTGCAGCCTTCGGCGGAGGTTTTACCTGGGGTGCCACGCTGGTAGAGTGGGCTTATGACGGAAGCGCTGTGGGAATTTAAAATGTCCAATACCAAACATTAAATAGTAAAAGGGAAGATGCCGTTATTGATGCAGGATCTTCAGTATTCAGCATTGAGAATCCAGCATCGAGAGCCGAGAATCCAGAATCGAGCATCCAGCATTGAGCATTCAGCATCGTATCTGGCATCTGGTATCCCGCATCTACGCGGGGCATCGTACGGAACCCGACCTGGAACCTTCCCTGCGGGAATTTAAAATGTCCAATACCAAATATTAAGTGTAAAAGGGAGAATTGCGTTACGGCTCAATGACCTTTCCGTTGATCGGTATGGTATCTATACCGCGGAACCGGAAGCTAATATCTTCATCAAGCACCGAGCGGAACCCAACCTGGAACATTGAACCTTAAACCTGAAATCTTCCTTAACGGTATTCATGGCGATATGCTGTTTTTAAAATTGTACAAATAAATGATCCCTAAAGCCGCCAGTAATGGTGCGATCTCCTTTAGCGGCAATTGCTGAATACCGGTGAGCTGTACGATAAGTGCCGCCATGAGCCCCCCGATGGCAAACAGGAAATAGTACTTTTTCACCCGTTGATTTTTGGTAAAAATAATAAACGCATTCAGCGGCATTGCCCATAGCACATTCCAGTTGTAGGCGCAGGACTGGTGGTTGGTAAAGAACCACATAAACAGCAGTTGTACGCCGATCAGCCCGGTCATCAGCAGGAGTACGGTGCCTACTGCCTTCCGGAATCGCCGCAGCAGGGGCACTACATGAACCGCAAGTACCAGTAATAATACGAACGAAAAAACCAGCAGCGGCGTATTCATACGAAAAGCAGGCCTTGCCTTTTTTCCGTTTAGCAGTACCTGGCTGGTTACAAAAGCCTTTCCCCGGTAACGGGCATTTTGCAGCCCTGCATAAAGATAATCCGGCAAAAACATCGCATGAAGATCATTCATCGGAGCGTCTACCGGGCGGCCCAGTATCATATCAATGCCCAGGCGTTGCCAGGGTTTCTTGGCCAGGTACTGGTCGATCACCTCGCGGTAACTTCGTCGTTTTCCATCCAATACAGGTCCAAAATGAAAAGAAGGATCCAGGGTAGCCGGGAAAATATCACGTACCCTGGTGGCGCAATTGTCAAAAAGAAAATCATACCGGTATGCCCTGTTTGCCGGCAACAGGTTCGTTTCTAAAAACGCCCGGATCCTTTTTGTATCCGCAGGGTCCAGCTGCAACACCTGTTCGGTAACCCTTCTTCCCTCCCGGGTATAGCTGTACAGAAAGCGGTCAAACGCTTCTGCATCAAGGAAATACAATAGCTTTCCCATCGTAAACTTTGTATAAAAATCCGGGTCGTTAAAGTCAAAGGTACCGTAGTTATAAACGATGTCTGTACCGTTAACGCTGTCGATAACTCTTACGGCAGTATGTCCGAAGGAGGAGTACAGCTCATCCCCGGTTCCACAGGTGAGCATGCTGATCCGGTATTGCCTGTTTCCGCCGGCGGCCGTATCTGCCTGCGCCCACACGCCCGAAGCCGTTAAAAGCAACAGCAGCCAGGGCAACAATATTTTTATCATAGCAAAAGAGGCCGGTTACTTTTTTGCAAGCACAGAAAGCATTACCGTTACTTTATCTGCCATAGTAATACTGTTTCGGCCAATTTTATAATCGAGCCGGTTCAGGGAAAAGTTTGAGGTCATCAGGTATCCCCCGTCAACAGGTTTGGCAATAAAATCAAATTTGATGTTCCTGGAAATACCATGCATGGTCAGTATGGCTTCGGCATAATAAATATTCCCTTGTTTGGGAAGGATGCGGGTAGACTGGATGCGGATCTCCGGGTATTGCGCCGCATCAAAAAAATCAGCCTGTTTCAGGTGATTGTCACGTCGCTGTATATTGGTGTTGATCGTATTCACATCTACCGTTACATCAAAAGAGCTTTTACTCCAGTCGGCTGCATTAACATGGATCACACCTTTTAATCCCTGAAAACTGCCGTCTACATCCACCCCCATATTCTTGATCACAAATCCAACCTTGCTCTCCGCTTCCACGGGTTTTAAAGACTGTGCCTGCAGCATATTGCTGAATACAACCGCCGCAATAAGCAATAGCATCGCTTTTCTCATAGCTTCCAAGTTTTAAATTAAAATTGATTGGTCGTTAATAACACCAGGGTACAGGCTTCCACCGGTTCAATCCCCTGCTGTTTTGCTTTTTGTGCCAGGGCTTCATTTTCCGCACCGGGGTTAAAAATGATCCGGCGGGGATGCAGCTTCAGAATATACGCTTCATACTGCTGCTGGTGCGCAGGGTTCAGGTAAAGTGTTACGGTATCTACCCCCTGCTCATCGGTTTGTTCTTTCTGTATCGGTATATCGTCGATCCGCCCCTCCCGTTTACCAATCGCCACCACCTCATGTCCGTGCGTCCGTAACCGTTTAACCGCCATGTTGCTGTAACGTGCGGGGTTTTCAGAAGCTCCGAGTACCACTGTTTTCTTGCTCATACGTTTTTCCTCTCCATAATAGAACAGGCTGCTCCGTTAAAGGTTGCAGCCTGTTTTATTTATTTGATGATCAATTTTGCTTAAACCAGCATCCGGAGCGGCTCTTCCAGCAATTGTTTCAGGGTTTGCAGGAATGCGGCACCTGTTGCTCCGTCTACTACCCGGTGATCGCAGGTGAGGGTCACCTTCATGATATTTCCGATCCCGATCTGCCCGTTCTTCACTACCGGTACTTCATTGATTGCCCCCACAGCCAGAATACAGGATGCAGGCGGGTTAATGATGGCTGTAAACTCCTCGATACCAAACATGCCCAGGTTAGAAATTGTAAACGTATTTCCTTCCCAGTCTGCAGGTTGCAGCTTTTTGTTCTTCGCCTTCTGAGCAAAGTCTTTTACTTCTCCCGCAATCTGCGATAATGACTTGGTATCGGCGAACCGCACTACCGGAACCAGCAGACCGTCTTCCACAGCTACTGCCACCCCAATGCTCACATGATGATTTACCCGGATGGATTCTCCCATCCAGCTGCTGTTAATGGCCGGATGTTTTTTCAGCGCTACGGCACAGGCTTTCAGCACCATGTCGTTAAACGAAATCTTATTGGCGGAAATTTCATTGAGCTGGGCGCGGCTGGCCACGGCTTTATCCATATTGATCTCCATCGTAAGATAAAACTCCGGTGCGGAGAATTTCACCTCTGACAGGCGGCGGCTGATGGTTTTACGCATTTGCGAAACCGGAACGTCGTCAAAGCGTTCCTGTCCTGCCGGGGCCGCTGCCGGAGCAGTTGCCGGCGCTGAAGCGGTGCTTTGAGCCGCTGCAGGCTGATAGTTATCGATATCGGATTTGATGATTCTTCCATTATCGCCGCTTCCCTTTATGCGGCTGAGGTCTACGCCTTTTTCGGCCGCCAGTTTTTTTGCCAGCGGCGATGCTTTTATACGACCGTCGCCAGTGGCAACCGGGGCCGCTTCTGCAACCGGGGCAGAAGCTGCGGCCTGTGGCTCGGGAGCGGCCGTTTCGTTTCCGGCAGCTGCCGCGGGGGCTGCGCCGCCACCTTTTACAGCGGCAACAATGGCATCCACATCTACCTTGCCGGCCTCGCCGATGATGCAAAGCAGGTCATTCACCTGGATTTTTTCTCCTTTAGCCGCACCCTGGTAAAGCAAGGTTCCATTCTTGTAGCTTTCCAGCTCCATAGTGGCCTTATCGGTTTCAATCTCTGCCAGCAGATCGCCCTTTTTTACCGGATCTCCTATATTTTTTGCCCAGCTGGCGATCACACCTTCTGTCATGGTATCGCTTAAACGGGGCATCAGTACCACTTCTTCCATTTTTGACACATCCATTGCAGGGGCTGCCGCAGCCTGCGATGTTTTCGGTGCCTCTTTGGGCGCCTCAGCAGCCGGCGCTGCATCCTTTGCGGCCGGGGCAGCGGCACTGCCGCCATTACCTCCAACCAAACCGGAAATATCTTCACCAGCCTCTCCTACTATTGCCAACAGGTCGTCTACCTGTAGTTTACTTCCTTTGGGGCCACCTAAGTGGAGGATCACTCCATCTTTATAGCTTTCCAGCTCCATAGTGGCTTTATCCGTTTCAATCTCCGCCAGCAAATCACCTTTTTTTACGGGATCTCCTACTTTTTTATGCCAATCTGCGATAACTCCTTCAGTCATGGTATCACTCAAACGGGGCATTAATATCTTCTCGGCCATTACCTATTTTATTTTCGCCGAAATTAAGATAAAATGATGAATTTGCAGGAAAAGAGTGTGTATAATGTACGCGCTTTTGATTCATGGAAGTTCCGGCGCCTGATACCGGTTATCAAAAGATCAAACCGATATTCTATTTTTTCATACGCAACCATTTCCTTAATTTGGCTCGTCTGTACAATGTATTGAATAGAAATGAAAAAAACAGTTTTAACAGTATTAACAGGGTTCTTGTTCAGTACCGCAATTTGGGGGCAGAAAAAACTGACTGAGGCTACCATTTATTACGATATCGTGATCAATACCAACAGCAGTAAACCCGGCAAGGCGGATATGATGGATGGCGCTACCAGCGTTACCTATCTGAAAGGGACTGCCGGCCGGTCCGACATGATCAGCTCGCTGGGCACCCAGTCTGTCATTTTTGAAGGCAAAACCGGCAGTGCCACCATTTTAACCAGCTACGGCGAACAAAAGTTTATGAAACAGCTGACCCCTGCCGACTGGAAGGACCATAATAAAAAATACGAGAACATTACCTACAGCATCGAGAATGAATTTAAGACCATTGCCAATTACAGTTGCCAGAAAGCGGTGGGCAAGCTGAGCGACGGCACCACATTTACCGTTTACTTTACCAAGGACCTGGTTCCTGTAAATACAGAATTCCTGTTCATGAACAGGAATCTTCCCGGCCTGGTGATGGAGTATGAAGCCACCGATGGCAAAACAAAAGTGACCAATACCGTATCGAATATCGACTTTGGGGCCGTGCCCATGTCAAAATTCGATCTTCCCGAATCGGGGTACCGGTTGATTCCCTATACCGATAAAAGCAAAAAGTGATCCTATAAAAAAAGTGCCTTCCGGCACTTTTTTAGTTTTATTGATCATTCAATGTGCTTATTGTTCAAAGGCTTCCTGCCACGCCAGCACGCCCCCTTCTACATTTACGGTATGCTTAAAGCCCATAGAGTCCAGCAACATGCAGGCAGCAGCACTCCGCTTTCCGCTGCGGCAGTGAATGATTACTTCTTCTTCTTTTAAAGGTTCCAGTTCATCCACCTCCATATTCTGAATGTTTCCAAGGGGGATCAGCTTTCCGCCAATATTGTACTCTTCATATTCTGCCGGCTCTCTTACATCGATCAGGTTAATTTTTTCACCATTGTCGATTCTTTTTTTAAGTTCCTGAACAGTAATGGTATTCATATTTCTTGTTTTTAAAGTGATCTAAACGATTATTCCGGTGTGCCGGGTGCGTCTTTTTGCAGCGAATCGCGGCCGCCGCCGCTGCCGGTGGAATCCACAACCGGGCGTTCCACGCTCAGCCATACATCCACGATCTGTCCCCGGCGGATGGATCTTGCGTTGCCTTCTATATCAAAACGTTCCGGATTCTGGCGGTATACAAATGCTGCTGCGCTGTCCGTTACACCACCGGAAGTGATTACAGACCCAACGCCGATACCTTTCTCATCCAGAAGGGCCTTTGCTTCTGCATAGGTAAGCCCTACCAGGTTGGGGACCAGGAAGGAGGTACCCAGTCCGCTGCCGATCACGAGATCGACCCGGGACCCTTGTCTTATTTTGGCACCCGGCTGAATGGCCACCCCGTTATAGAGTTGCTGCAACACCGTATTCTTTGCAAAATCCGGTTTAAAGGTCGTATCGCCCAGTTTCAGCCCCATGTTTTTCAGGGCAAATTCGGCGCTTCCGAGGCTGTATCCAACAATATTGGGCATCTCCACCAACGGCGGCTCGGCCCGGTTAATGGTAAGGTATACGGTCCTGTTGGATTTCACCACCTCGTACTCATCGGGTACCTGACGTACGATCTGCAGCGGCTTTAACGTATCATTGAATATACTATCCTGTACAACCAGGTCAAAGCCGGCATCTGCCAGTATCTTTTCCGCCTGTGCAAGGGTTTTGCCCAACAACGGAGGAACGGTTTTCGCATCATTGTGATGGGTCAGCCATCCCAGTGAAAGAATTACGATCGAAAAAACTGCCAGCGCCAGAACAATCCCCGCCAGTATGTTTACCCAAAGTGGTCTTCTTGTTAAAAACTGAAACATGTATTGATTATTCTTGGTAAATATAGGACAATTCAGCTATCAGCTTTTGGCAATTTGAAATTTGAAAATGTGAAAATTGAGCGGCAAACCCCTGCTTTTAAGTCGTAAGCCCTTTCTTTTTAAACGAAGCACTCGTCCACAAGAAGGCTGTAAAAATCGGTCAGGCTGCCTCCGGCGGCCGCCACCTGCTGCGGCACAATACTGGCGGCACTTTGCCCGGGAATGGTATTCACTTCCAGCATATAAGGCCGGCCCTCCGATTCGTTATAGATAAAATCGATCCGGATCACACCTCCGCAATTAAACACCTCGTAAACCTTGCGCGCTGCTGCCCGCACTTTTTCGGCAATGGCTTCATCCACTACGGCCGGCGTTACCTCGGTAGATTTTCCTTCATATTTGGCCTCAAAATCAAAAAATGACTGCCCGTCATGTGCCTTCACTTCCGTGAGCGGCAACACATGGATGGCCCCGTTTGCCTTATATACGCCTACGGTAAACTCCCTTCCGGAGATCATTTCTTCCACCAGCACCTGCCGGTCTTCTTTAAACGCCTTTGTTACGGCCGCCTCAAGATCTGCAGCATCCGCTACCTTGCTCATCCCGATGCTGGACCCCCCGTTGTTGGGTTTTACAAACACCGGCAGCCTTAGCTGTTCCAGTATGGCCGCAGCCGGTACGGGCGTATGGGCAAACAGGTGCAGTGAGTTCGCCACGCCAATCCCCGCCATCTTGGCTACCGCCACGGCATAGCGCTTATTAAAGGTAATAGCGGAGCTGGCTGCATCACAGCCGGTATACGGGATGCCCAGCATATCAAAATACCCCTGGAGCTTTCCGTCTTCCCCCGGTGTGCCATGCATCCCGATGAGCACTGCGTCGAACCGGATCTTCCGGCCGTTCTCCACAATGGAAAAATCATCTTTTGCAACCGGGGTCTTTTGACCGGCACGGTCTGTATAAAACCATCCTTCCGGATTGATGTCTACCACATATACCTCGTACTTTTCACGGTTGAGGTGCTTTTCAATGGTAGCAGCGCTTTTATAGGAAATCACCGATTCCCCGGAAAGCCCTCCTGTTACCAACGCGATCGTTTTCTTCATATTATGCGTTAAAGAGCAGTGCACGCGCAACCACGCTCCTGCTGTTCCATTCTGTTGATGATTATAAATGCAGTTTTTCCTTCTTGGCCAGTAATTCTTCTACCGTTTCCTGGTACATTTCATCCGGTACACAGCAGTCTACTGGGCAAACCGAAGCACATTGCGGCTCTTCATGAAATCCCTGGCATTCGGTACATTTATCCGGAACAATATAGTAGGTATCGTCGCTGATGGGCGCATTTTTAAAGTGCGCATCCACCACATTCCCATTAAACAGTTTAAACTCGCCTGTTACCGTATTTCCATCGGAGATGGTCCATTCCACTCCACCCTCATAAATGGCATTGTTCGGACACTCCGGTTCGCAGGCTCCACAATTAATGCACTCTTCTGTTATTTTTATAGCCATATTCGAATAATTATAATTTGAATGAACGTATGCTGTAAACGCTTTATTTTGTACAAAATTAATCATTGAAGATGACATTATCGCAACGCATCCGTTTATTGACCAATTTGGGTGCTTATATGCAGGGCGCGAGTGATGAATGGCTGGCTGTAAAAGAGCGGGCATTCCGGAACAACGGCTGGTTCTTACCGGAGTTTATCGACCGGTCGGTACAAAACATCACGCAGGCTTTTTTACAGGAGCCGGTATTAAAAAAATGGACGGACGGCTATCCACAGCTAGAAACCGAACCGCGCACTCCGCGGCTTGTAGGCCTAGTGATGGCCGGCAACATTCCGCTGGTAGGCTTTCATGATCTTTTGTGTGTGTGCATTGCCGGTCACCGTTGCCACATCAAGGTTTCATCAAAAGATGAAATCCTTATTCAGCACCTGGTGGCAAAAATGACCGGCTGGGAACCGGAACTGGCTTCATGGATCCGGTTCGAAACCTTGCTAAAAGGATGCGATGCCTATATTGCCACGGGCAGTGATAACACAGCCGGATATTTTGATTACTACTTCGCAAAATACCCGCACCTCATCCGCCGCAACCGTACGTCTGCAGCGGTGCTTACGGGAAAGGAAACAGCGGAAGAACTGAACGCGCTTGCAGACGATGTGTTCCTTTACTTTGGCATGGGATGCCGGAATGTAACCAAGATCTATGTGCCGGAACAATACGATTTTGAACCATTGCTGCAGGTATTTAAAAAATATGATTACCTGGCGGAAGTGCATAAATACAAGAATAACTACGATTATAACCTTGCCCTGTACCTGCTTAACAAACGATTTTATATGAGCACCCCGGCGTTGTTGCTGGTAGAAGATGCCGGGCTGTTTTCTCCGGTAAGTCAGCTGAATTATGCATTTTACGGCAATAAGGCGAACCTGGTTGGAGAGCTGGTGAACAATCCCTCGGTACAATGCATTGTAGGGCACGATTGCATTCCCTTCGGGCAGGCCCAGTGTCCCGCTATCGACCAGTATGCAGATGGTGAAGATACCCTGGCATTCCTGCTTTCATTGAACGAATGAAGCGCCGTATACTGCGTTTAGCAATACGGTATCATCACAGGAACAGACAGGAATTGCCAAAGTACGAAGACTTTAGTAAAAGTTTGTTAAACTGACTGACAGAACTTCCGAATGTGCAGCACAGTTTGTTACTTTGTATAAGCAAGGCATAATTTTTGAAAACGAAATTTTTAAATGAATCGTAAAATGAAATTGAAACAAATTCTTTTGGTGATTGTGATAAGCATGCTGTCTGCCTTTGCAGGCGTTTTTCTTTATGGAAAATTTGCACGCAGCGGTGGCAGCACAGCCGGTATGCCGGTAGATGGAAAATTGCCGGCCAACTATGCCAGTTTCTTTGATAATAAAGGCAATGCTGCCGAACCCACGGATTTTACAAAAGCTGCAGAATCGGCCATTCCTGCCGTAGTGCATATCAAAACAAAGATACCCGCTAAAAAACTGGACAATAACCTGCCCAACAGAGGACGGACCGGTGATCCTTTTGAAGATTTTTTTGGTGATATGTTTGGCCTGGGACCACAGATCCGGCCGGAGCAGCGTGCATCCGGCAGCGGGGTGATCATCAGCCAGGACGGCTATATCGTTACCAATAACCACGTGGTTTCTGATGGTGCCGATGGTGTAGCTTCTGAAATAAAAGTAACCCTGAACGAAGGACGCAAGACCTATACCGCAAAGGTAGTAGGACGTGATCCCAGCAGTGATATCGCCGTTCTTAAAGTGGAAGCCAACAATCTTCCGTATATGATTTACGGCAACGTTGACGATGTAAAACTCGGTCAATGGGTGCTGGCCGTAGGTTATCCGTTTAACCTGGAAGCAACCGTTACTGCCGGTATTATCAGCGCCAAGGGACGTAGCATCGGTATTAACGGACAACAAAGTATGTCGCCCGTAGAATCGTTTATCCAAACGGATGCGGCAGTAAACCAGGGTAACAGTGGCGGCGCGTTGATCAATACCAACGGGCAACTGGTGGGCATTAACTCTGCCATACTGGCACCAAGCGGTACCTATGCCGGTTATTCCTTTGCTATTCCTGTAAATATTGTAAAGAAAGTTGTAAATGATATCATCAAGTATGGTGATGTAAAACGCGGCTATCTGGGCATCAGCTATTTTGATGAGCAAAAAACACCAGGTGAAAATGAGCGTCGCCTGAAACAGGCAGGACTGCAAAGCGGAGACGGTGTGTATGTACTGGAAGCCCCTGATGGCGGTGGTGCTGCAAGAGCCGGTATCAAAAAGGGAGATATCATTACTAAAGTAAGTGGAACGCCCGTTGCGTCCGGCTTACAGATGTCGGGCATTATTGCCAGTGCGCAGCCGGGAGACAAGATCAAACTTACCTACCTGAGAGGTGGAAAAGAGGCTACCGCAGATGTAACCCTTTCCGATAAACCGAGCGCCAGCAAACTGACCAATGCAGATCAGATCGCCGATCAGCTGGGTGTTGAACTGGCAAACGTAGAGCCAAAAAGAGCAGAGCAACTGCGCATCAATGGCGGCGGTGTGGAGATCAAAAACATCCGGCCTAATGGACTGTTAAGCAAAAGCAGGATGGATAAAGGCTTTATCATTACCGCAGCCAACGGGCAGCGTGTAAAATCAATTGAAGAACTGGCCAAGGTGCTGGGCAGCAGCCGGAGCAGTAAAGTTGAGCTCGAAGGGATCTACCCGGGTTATAGCGGGTTGTATTCTTACCAGATCAATCTTGACGGAGATGACGATTCCGGTGCATTCTAACAGATACATTATTTATACGACCTGAAGCGGCGGGCTCTGATATAGAGCCCGCCGCTTTTTTATACGCAATATGCCGGAAGCGCCGGTACACTAACCCGGGAGTATAAAAACCTTTCCTTCATCCGTTCAAAAACCGCTCACGGATTTCACTGATTTACACAGATACCCTTAACAATAGCTAATTCTTCTGTGAACATCTGTGTAATCTGTGAGAAAAATAACCAGCTTGTAAAGGTTTAAAACATCCATACAGGAACAACACTCCGTTTCCTTGTCAGCCGCTCAGAATCCGCTCCCGCTCACGGATTTCACCGATTTACACAGATATCCTTAACAATAGCTAACCCTTCTGTGAACATCTGTGTAATCTGTGAGAAAAACAACCCACTTGCAAGGTTTAAAACACCCATACAGGAACCACACTCCGTTTCCTTGTAAGCCGCTCAAAAACCGCTCACGGATTTCACCGATTTACACAGATATCCTTAACAATAGCTAACCCTTCTGTGAACATCTGTGTAATCTGTGAGAAAAACAACCCACTTGCAAGGTTTAAAACACCCATACAGGAATAGCACTCCGTTTCCTTGTAAGCCGCTCAGAATCCGCTCACGGATTTCACCGATTTACACAGATAACCTTAACAATAGCTAATCCTTCCGTGAACATCTGTGTAATCTGTGAGAAAAACAACCGCTTGCAAAGGTTTAAAACACCCATACAGGAACCACACTCCGTTTCCTTGTAAGCCGCTCAGAATCCGCTCACGGATTTCACTGATTTACACAGATAACCTTAACAATAGCTAACCCTTCTGTGAACATCTGTGTAATCTGTGAGAAAAACAACCCGCTTGTAAAGGTTTAAAAACACCCATACAGGAACAACACTCCGTTTCCTTGTCAGCCGCTCAGAATCCGCTCACGGATTTCACCGATTTACACAGATAACCTTAACAATAACTAATCCTTCTGTGAACATCTGTGTAATCTGTGAGAAAAACAACCCGCTTGCAAAGGTTTAAAACACCCATACATGAACAACACTCCGTTTCCTTGTCAGCCGCTCAGAATCCGCTCACGGATTTCACTGATTTACACAGATAACCTTAATAGTAGCTATAAAGCAGCTGATCATACCTTTAGCCGACAGGTCTTTTCCGTAAGCCGGAATCTCCTTTTTAAAGCGGCCTGTTTTTTGTACTTTTATAGTGTATAAACCGCCATCTTAAACCGGCTGTTTTTAAATATCTTTCCTGTTGCCGGTTATTATAGCATTTAAAAACAAACACATGAAAAAGATTCTGGCGCTTACCGATTTCTCAAGAAATGCAGCACATGCTATTGAATATGCATTAAGCCTGGCGCCGCTTTGGCAAACGGAAGCGCTAACGCTGTTGCACGTATATGAAGCGCCCATTCTTTTCCAGGCGGATCCGTCTGGCGGTATGAATCCCGAAGCGGCTCCGGGTTTGATGAACTATGCCCTGGTCGCAGAGCAATCTGAAGCAATGGCCGAAAGCAGCCGGCAACGCATCCACGGGCTCCGGGAAGAACTTGCGGCCGCACACCCTACCCTCTCCATTACAACCGAAGTAGTGGAAGGATTGCTGGGCGATGTAGTAAACGAGCGACTGAAAACAGCCGGCTATGACCTGGTTGTAATGGGAATCCGGGGTAAATCGGGCCTGGAAAAAATACTCATCGGCAGCAATGCCATCAAAGCCATTGAAGGCATTCATGGTCCGCTGCTGATTGTGCCCGACCAGCCCACGGATCTCATTCCAAAAAAGATGGCGCTGGCATCTGACCTCGAAATCCTGAATGATACTACCATCCGGCAGCTTGAAGCTTTTGTAATGAAATTGCCGGTAAATGAACTGCAGGTGATCAACGTAAATATGAACCCTGCGGACCCTGTTAACCAGGAAAAGATCAGTGCCATTAAAGCACAGCTGCACCGGATGAATGTGGTAACACATTTCCAGCAGGCGTCAAATGTAGAAGCTGGATTGGAGGAATTTGTAACCCAACATCAGATCTCCCTGCTTACATTCATTCATCACGAACGCAGCTTTTTCGGCCAGCTGTTTCATAAAAGTGTAGGAAAACAAATTGCCTGGAATACCACGATACCGGTGCTGCGGTTAAAAGGATAGCCTAAAACTGTAAGACCTTATTGATGATGGCACTGATCTCTGCTGCACGGTTCCAAACCATCATATGGGTGCCTTCTTTGATGATATAGTCGGGCTTAATATGTTTTATGGGAAAGATGCGGTCCCGGTCACCGTGAATATGGATCACATTTTTAAACGCATGGGTATTTTTCCAGTTGAGGATCTTATCAAATGACCAGTTTACATAGCCAAGCTTTGCCGTTTTGCGATAGGCGTTTGCAAATTCCTGTTCTTCGGGTGTATAGGCTCCCAGTCTCCGGTTGGCGATCCTGTATGCTGTTTCGCTTTGCTGTATCTTTTTTACGGGGAAGATCCTGTTTAGCCGGAGCGCGCCTGCAAGCCGCATTTGCAAGGGCATTTCAGACCGTTGTTTGATGCTGGAGATCAGGATTACCTGTTTAATATTCCGGAAGCCTGCAATTTCCAGCGCCACCATTCCTCCAAAAGAGATACCTACCAGTATGGCATCCTCATCTTTAATACCCGCTGCCATACGCTGGGCATAGGCAGTAAACGATTCCTGCGGATCAGGATCGAGCCAGTTCAAAAAACACAGCCGTGCCTTATCAATTTTCATGTTACCATAGATGCGCTCATCCACCCCAAACCCTGGTATGCAATACAGGTTCAATGATTAAATTCTAAATACCAAGTGCTAAATTCTAAAACACAAATAGCAAATCACAGATGACAACAAAGCCGGTGTCTCCTATTGCCCATTCAATGTCGCTTCCTTTTGACACAAATATCTAATGTATTGCTCACGGATTCCACAGATTTTCACAGAAAGGGCTGCAAGCATCCCGATACTCCTTTCACATTGCACCTTTCCAGACCAACCGCTGGCCTAAGGAAACGGTATTGATTGTCTATTGACTTCTCACTATCCTACGCCAAATTCCAAATCACAAATATCAAACAACAAAAAAGCCCATGTTCCCTCCCATTCACTATTCAATGCCGTTTTCTCAAGCAACCTTTATGGTCACCGCAGATGCGCTGATTGCGCCTGCAGCACTTTTCTGCAACATTGTCGCTGTTAAAGCCGATACCACGACATTGATTCACTATTGACCATTGCTCATGGCCTATTGACATCTGCTCACTATTCACCTCTCACTTCCTAATCCAATCCAAACATCCCCTTATTCAGCTGTTTTAATAAATGCACTTTTTCGTCGGCACTTACAAGCAGTGATATATTATGCTGGCTTCCGCCATAAGATACCATACGGATGGGCACATTGCGGATGGAGCCAAACAGTTTTTTGATGATCTCTTCGGTTTCATTGATCCGGTATCCCACTACAGAAACGATTGTTTGATCTGTATCTACCGTTACGGTTCCCAGCACCTCCAGTTCCTTTACGATCTGCTCCAGGTGATCGGCATTGTCAATGGTTAAAGATACCGCCACTTCCGATGTAGTGATCATATCAATTGAGGTTTTGTATTTTTCAAACACCTCGAATATTTTCCGGAGAAATCCATAAGCCAGCAACATCCGGCTGCTTTTAATACGGATGGCATAAATATGATCCTTGGCAGCCACAGCCTTTACACCGGCACCGGATGCATCCTGGGTAATTAAGGTACCTTTGGCTTCGGGCTCCATGGTATTGAGCAACTTTACCGGTATTTTATACTGCTGTGCCGGCCATATTGATGCGGGATGCAGGATCTTGGCTCCGAAGTAGGCCAGTTCGGCGGCTTCTTCAAAGCTGAGCTGTTCCACGGGGCGGGTAGTACCCACCACCCTGGGATCATTGTTATGCATGCCGTCAATATCCGTCCATATCTCACAAACAGAAGCACTGATTGCCGCTGCAATCAGGGAGGCGGAATAATCACTGCCGCCGCGTTTCAGATTGTCTACTTCTCCTCTTGCGTTGCGGCAGATGTACCCCTGTGTAACCAGGATCTTTTTATCTGCATGCTGCGCCAGCAACTGTGTTAATTTGATCCGGATGCTACCGATCTGCGGCTCCTCATTTTCATCGATGCTCATAAATTCCAGCGCCGGCAACAGGGCGTACGATTCTCCCTGCTCTTCGAGATAAACAGAGAATATTTTAGTGGAAAGCAGTTCGCCCTGGGCCAGTATATCTTTGCTCAATGCCTCGCTGAAGGATATCTTGAGGATAATATTTAAAAATTCGAAATGCTCATCCACAATGGCCTGTGCTTTTGCCAGCGATGTTTCTTTTGTAAAAAGTTCTTTAAGAAATGCATTGTAATGCTCCTGCAGATTATTGATGGACTGCTGCGCCGTATGGCGGTCGCCCCGCGCGATGGCATTCCCTATTTCCACCAATGCATTTGTAGTACCGGAAAGCGCGGAAAGCACCACGATAGCGGTTTCCTCTTCTTTCTGCAAAAGCGAAGCAATATGTTTCATCCGTTCTGGTTTACCAACACTGGTACCTCCAAATTTCATTACCTTCATGGCTCTTCTTGTTTATTTCTTTTTACTATTTAGTTTATCGTTTGCAATCGTTTTCGGCGTTGCCTTTTTAAAAGGCCCGGAGACCTGCTTCGCCTTTACAAATCATCATCACTCCGGCCCTGCTTGCGGTTATGATTCCGCAGCAGGATTTGGCCCGGCCGCGAATTTCGCAAAAATTTGCCAGTAAACAGCATCCTTTTTAAAATACCACGTCCAGCTTCGCCGCCAGCGCCTTCAGATCCGCTACAACAGCGGGCAGCAGTGGTATACCATGGATCCTTCTTTCGGCTTCCATTTCCCGCTCCGGGTCTCCGGGTATCAGCACCCGTTCCTGCCCCGGTATGGGAGCGGCTTTCCGAAACCCGCCGATCCAGTCATCCATATCCCGTTTATAGTCTGCTACCGTACGAAACGCATCTACCCGCATGGCTCCGAAAAAATGTCCGATTCCTTTTCCCGGCTGCCGTTCGGGCATCGGTACATATGCCGGAAAGGGCGGAACCCAGGGCGCATAATTGGCACCGCTTAACAAGGCCGAAAAAAGATCCACCACGGCACCCAGTGCATAGCCTTTATGACTGCCATGCTCCCGGTCGCCGCCCAGCGGCAACAGGGCTCCGCCTTTTTTAAGAATATTGGCATCGGTGGTACTATTGCCTTCGGCATCCTGTACCCACCCCTGCGGTGCTGCTTCATTTTTACGCTGCAAAATTTCGAGCTTCCCGTTGGCGGCGGTGGTGGTAGCCAGGTCTGCTACAAAGGCCGGCTCATTACCGGCGGGCGCTGCCACGCAAATGGGATTGGTGCCCAGCATTTTTGAAGTGGAAAAAGTAGGCGCTACCAGCGGACTGGCATTGGTCATGGAAATACCGATCATATCCTGCTCCAGCGCCTTCATAGCATGTGCAGCCGCAATGCCATAATGATTGCTGTGCTGTACGCTTACCCAGCCGGTACCCACCTGCCGGGCTTTTTCAATGGCCAGGTTCATGGCAAAGGGCGCCACTACAAGGCCCAGCCCACTGTCTCCGTCTACCACCGCTGTAGACGGCGTTTCATGAATGATCCGGATCTGCGGTGTTGCATTCACGCGCTTCGCTTCCCAAAGCCGCACATAACCGGCCAGGCGGGCCACACCATGGGAGTCTACACCCCGCAGGTCGGCCGAAAGCAATACCTCAGCCGCTGTAACGGCATCTGCCTGGGGACAACCTATCTTTTTAAAAATCTGAATGGTAAAATCAAGTAACTGCTGATAAGCATAATTTGTATCGTGCATACGCACAAAATAACAATAAAGCCGTAAATTATTTTATAAATGTTTCTGAGATGACAGCCCTCACTGCTGATATGGTGCGGGCTGCATGCGTGTACATTGGAAGGAAACAAGCAGTTCCCCGGAGACATACCGTCCTGCATTTTTACCAATTTGTTTTTGCAACGCCGGCATCTTCAAAATCATTCATGTACATTCAACTCAATGACCTCGGCCAGGTTCTTCATAAATCCGGCGTAACCCAGCATATAATTTTTTTCACGGGGATACGGGCGTGTATTGAAGTGCGTTTGTAGCAGTTCATGCGCTTTTTTTGCATCTCCGCTATCATAAAATAAAGCAGCAAATGATGAGGCCGGGTCAAAGGGCTTCAGGCTCAGACCTCCATTGTAATAGGAAAAGGGTAAATGAAATTTTCGTGTATTGAAGTAATCGCTGTTGGAATTGTTAAGTACTTCCAGATAGAGTGCATCATAGCGTAGCAGACCGGCTACCCGCGCTGCGATCTGAACCGGCGTTTCCGGTTGCGGCGCAGGCGTTCGCCATTGGTTCAATGATGCATGTGCCAGGTCCTTTCCTCCATATCTTCCGGCATCAACCCGGTAGCAGGCCAGTAAAGCATCTGCATGCGTTTTTTTATTATCGATCCGCAGTGCCAGGGTAAGGGTACTATCCGACAGCGTTACAATCTCAAAAACTTCCGCGCCGCCTTTCAGTTCAATCATATCCGGCGGCAACAGCTGCCAGCCATGCGGCTGCTGCCGTCCCGTGCTATCTTCGATAATAAACAAGCTGGGCGTCAGGTTCACCGCGGTCAATTCAAAACGGTTTCTCAGCCGGGTAAGCGTATCCTGCAGGGGTTCCAGCTGTGCTTCAGTAGCTTCCCGGGTTCCCACCTTATAGATCAGCCAGCTCCCCTGTAATTTTTTTTCGATCTGTTTGGGTGAAAGTGTTTTGATGCCTCCCGGTGTATTTACCGCCGGGCCACAACCGCTCATCAACCATAAAAACAGCAAACAGAAAATCAGGCGCATTGGTTTTGGTCTTTTAAAGGATTAAAAAAAAGCCCCATGTGCTGGAGCCTTTTTCAACTAACATTGCTTTTAAAACGGTAGATCATCCGCTGTGTCATCGTTTCCGGATCCGGAGGGAGCGGCACCGGTTGTTGCGGTATTATACCCGCCGCCGGCAACGGGCACGCCACCTTCTCCGCGGCCTCCCAGCAACTGCACCTCTCTCACCCTTAATGATAAAACGGCGCCATTGGTTCCATCCGCACGGGTAAAACTTCTTACCTCCGGATTTCCCTCCGCGTATACCTGTTTTCCTTTTGTAAGGTATTGTGATATTGCAGTACGGTCTGTCCACCAGGCACAATCCACCCAGGTTGTTTTTTCCTGGTTATTGCCCTGTGCATCGCGGAAGCGTTCCGTATGCGCTATCGTAAAATTGATAACGCTTTTCCCGTTCACATTATTTACCACACAATCCTTGCCCAGGTTCCCAATGATCTGCATCTTTAACATAGTACTCAAATTTTGATTTATAAAAATAATTCAGCAAGATAATGTTTTCGGGTAGAATCACCTAAAATTTTACCAAACCGTGATAATCACATTAACAACTGACTTACAACACTTTAAATACATTTACACTAAAAAAAAGAACGGCCGGTATACCCCCCTTCTGCCAGGTTCCCCAATTCTGGAATCTTAGTTTATCTTTGCAAATTATTATTATGAGCAAGAAAGGAAAAGTTTTAGTGGCAATGAGCGGTGGTATCGACAGTACAGTGGCTGCACTGATGCTGAACGACCAGGGCTATGAAGTGATTGGCATTACCATGAAAACATGGGATTATACCGGAAGCGGCGGCGGTAAAAAGGAAACCGGATGCTGCAATGTAGACAGCTTCAACGATGCCCGTATGGCAGCCGTTCAGCATGGGTTTCCGCATTTCATCCTAGACATCCGGGAGGAATTTGGTGATTTTGTGGTAAATGATTTCGTGGAGGAATACCTGGCAGGGCGTACTCCTAACCCCTGTGTGCTTTGCAACACGCATATCAAATGGAAGGCGCTGCTGAAAAGAGCCGATGCCCTGGGTTGTGATTTTATTGCAACCGGGCACTATGCCAAAGTGCGCCGTCATGATAACGACCGGTTTGTGATCAGCAAGGCGGTAGATCATACCAAGGATCAGAGTTATGTACTTTGGGGGGTAGACCAGGCGCTGTTGGCGCGTACCATTTTGCCATTGGGCGGCTTTCATAAAACAGAGATCCGGCAGATGGCCATGGATTACGGATATCCGGAGCTGGCCAAAAAAAGCGAAAGCTATGAGATTTGTTTTGTGCCGGACAATGATTACCGCGGTTTTTTAAAAAGAAGGGTTGAAGGTTTGGAAGAGCGCGTAAACGGTGGTAATTTCATCGACAAAAACGGAAAGGTGCTGGGCAAACATAAAGGTTACCCGTTCTATACGATCGGGCAACGAAAAGGACTTGACATTGCGTTGGGACGGCCGGTTTTTGTAACGGAAATCAATCCGAACGACAACACGGTTGTATTAGGTGATGAAGAAGACCTGGAAAAAAATGAAATGCTGGTAACCCGGATCAATTATATAAAATACGATACGCTAACACCCGGTATGGAAGCGATTACAAAAATACGCTATAAGGACAGCGGCACACTGTCGAACCTGTACATGGAAGGAGCCGATGTAAAAGTATCCTTCTACCAGGATGCCAAGGGCATTGCCCCCGGACAGAGTGCGGTATTTTATGAAGGCGATGATGTGATCGCAGGTGGCATCATCCGCTCCGGCAGAAAGTATCCTTCCCTTACCTAATGCTTACAATACAACCAATTCAATGAACAAACTGTTTAACCCACTCCCCCTGCTGCTGGCTGTTCTGCTGCTGTTTTCCTGTGGTGAAAAAGCAGAAGATTTTTCTCCCGCAGCCCAGGTAAAAGATTATTTTCCGGTACAGATCGGAAAATCGATTACGTACCGTATCGATTCAACCGTATTTGTCAGGAGCGGAAGTGCTGTAGAAAAACACCAATACCAGGTAAAGCACAGCATTACGGATACCACCAGGGATAACCAGAAACGATTAACCTATATCGTGCAACGCCAAATCCGCAACGCGGACGGCAGCGGTAACTGGACGGATAATGGCCGCTATTATATTACGCCCCTTGACAACAGTGTGGAAGTAGTGGAAGACAACCTGCGCGTTATTAAAATTACAGGTCCGATGCTGGCAGGCAATACCTGGAAAGGGAATACCTACCTGCCGCTTTCGCCCTATGAAGCCGCTTTTGGCACACAGGCAGGCAGTGAAATGAATACATGGGTGTTTACGCATAAAGGACTGCTGGGTAGTGAAACCGTCCAGGGGCAGCAGTATAGTAATGTATGGACTATTGAGCAAGCCAATACGGTACGCAACCTCCCTCCGCCGGCAACCAATCCCGGCTACGGATCTATGGAAGTGTCTTCCGAAAAATATTCAAAGGGTATTGGCCTGGTTTACCGTAATTATCAGATCTACGATTTCCAACCGCCCAACCAGGGTGTGCCGCAGGGAACGTATGCCGGCTTTGGCATTACCATGTGGATGATCGATCATCATTAAAAGCCGCTGATCCGGAAAACAGGTACCAAACAAGGGGTTGCCCATGTCCTTATTATTAAATGAATGCCGGCCTGAAAACCCGGCGTTTAATGAAGCAAACAGTTCGCAATGAAAAATTATATCTTCCTGTTCCTGGCCATTATTTTCGAAACCATTGCTACCTCCATGCTTAAGACCTCCGAACAATTTACCCGGCCGGTTCCCAGCATTATTACTGTTGCCTGTTATGCCGGGGCTTTTTATTTTCTCAGTCTTACTTTAAAAACCATCCCTGTAGGTATTGCGTACGCACTGTGGTCTGCCGTGGGCATTGTGCTGATCACACTGGTGGGCATCCTGGTATTTAAACAGGTACCCGATCTGCCGGCCATCATCGGCATCCTGCTGATTATTGCCGGCGTGGTAATCATCAATGTTTTTTCAAAAACAGCCGCATGATTGAGACCAATGCTCCGGTATCCGGACATGCTTGTGCTACCCGGCAGCACAGATGTTAAACAGCCGGTTCGATTTTTATGCGGTCTTTTTTAAAAATAGTTAAACGGGTTATGATCTTCTTCATGAGCTTTTTGTTGCTGCTAAGTGTAAGCACCTTCTTTTATATACGCTTACCTAAATTTGGGAAAGCCCCTTCAGGTGCGCGGCTGGAGCGCATGCAGCGATCGCCGCATTATAAAGATGGCAAATTTCAAAACCGCCATTTTACTCCCACCCTTACCGAAGGCTACAGTATGCTGGGCATCCTGAAAGATCAGTTCTTTAAAAAATTACCCCGCAGAAGACCTGTTGATCCGATTCCCTCAATAAAAACCAACCTGCTGCAGCTGCCGGCAGACAGTAATGTACTGGTTTGGTTCGGGCACTCCTCCTACTGGATCCAGATCGATGGAAAGCGGCTGCTGATTGATCCTGTTTTCAGCGGAAACGCTTCGCCTATCCCCGGTACTAATACAGCATTTAAAGGCAGCGATATCTATACGGCCGATGATTTTCCTCCGGTTGACTACCTGCTCATCACCCACGATCACTACGATCACCTCGATTACGAAACCATCACTGCTCTACGTGGCAAAGTGCGATCTGTGATCTGCGGTTTGGGTGTGGGCGCCCACTTCGAGCATTGGGGGTATGCGCCTTCCAGGATTACGGAAATGGACTGGGATGAAACCCTGACGCTCGACAGCGGCTTCCTGCTGCACACCGCTTCAACCCGGCATTTTTCGGGTAGAGGATTCACCCGGAACAATACCTTGTGGTTGTCTTATATTCTTCAAACGCCCTCTCAAACCATTTACCTGGGCGGAGACAGTGGCTATGATACGCATTTTGCCGAGATCGGTAATAAGTTTAATGCAATCGATCTGGCCATTCTTGAAAACGGCCAGTACAACAAAGCCTGGCAGGCCATCCATATGCTGCCTCCCGAAGTGTTACAAGCCGGAAAAGATCTGAAAGCCCGGCGGATCCTGCCGGTGCATTCTTCCAAATTTATGCTGGCACAGCACCCCTGGGATGAGCCGCTGAAAGAGCTTACCCGCCTGAACAAAGAAAATCCTGTTCCGCTGATCACCCCAATCATCGGTGAACCGGTTTACCTGGCTCACCCGGCTACCGCATATTCTCCCTGGTGGGAACAGGTACAATAGCAGCATCTGCCGTTCTGTAAAAACCGGTCACGTCAGTCCCTGGAGATGTCTTATTTTTGACAACACATGGAAAAAACGGGTATGTATCCAACGCAATTAGCTACCGCCGGTTTAGTGGTCATCAGCGAAGGAAAACTGCTGCTGGCTTATAGCAAAAACAAAAACGCCTGGTACCTGCCCGGTGGCAAAACAGAAACCGGCGAAACCGCCGTTCATTCACTGATACGGGAAATAAAGGAGAAGCTGAACCTGGATATCCAGCCCTCCGAGCTCACCTATTATGGCCATATTACAGCACCTGCCTATGGCGAAGTTCCGCATATGCTTATGGAGCAGGAATGTTTTCTTTACCAGGTATCTGCACCCATACAGCCGGGCAATGAGATCGATGCGGTAGCCTATTTTGACGAGGCCACCTACAAGCAGCAGCCGGCCCAGGTACCTGGTGTGCTACAACTTTTTGAGCGGTTAAAACAAGACCGGCTCATCGGTTCCGGCAGTATTCGTTAACTTAGAGATCAAACAATTCATCTATTTTGAAAAATTGGTTGCTCCTCCTGTTTATGCTCCTGACATTTGCCCGCATCAATGCGCAGCAACATACCTATAAAGTAGTGGCGTACTATTCCGGAGACAGTGCCAGCCTGCTGCAATACGATTTTAAAAACATTACGCACCTGATTTATGGCTTTGCACATTTAGACAGCCTGGGCAAACTGGCCGTATTCCGGGCCAAAGACACGGCCGTACTGAAAGCCTTTGTCCATATCCGCAAACAGTATCCGCACCTCCGTACGCTTATTGCACTTGGAGGCTGGGGAGGTTGCAAATCCTGTTCCGGTATCTTTAACCACCCCGATAGTACCAATGCATTTGCCGCCTCTGTAAAAACGTTTCTTCATTCATTCCAGCTGGACGGTATTGACCTCGACTGGGAGTACCCGGCGCTTCCAGGCGTGCCCGGCCATCCTTTTGCAGCAACAGACCGGCCCAGCTTTACCCGGCTGCTCCTGCGTCTCCGGAAAGAGCTGGGAGCTAAAAAGCTGATCACCTTTGCTGCGGGCGGTTTCCAGCAGTACCTGGACCAATCCATTGAATGGACGAAAATTGAAAAAACCGTTGACTTCGTAAACCTGATGACCTATGACCTGGTGCATGGCTACTCCGCACAAACGGGTCACCAGTCTTCCCTTTACTCCGCACAGGCAACCGAAGAATCCGTTGACCGGTGTGTGCAGTTCTTCAAAAAAATACAATTCCCTTTACAAAAGATCATTGTTGGCGTTCCCTTTTATATCCGGGCCTTCCAGGTAAACAACAGCAATAACAACGGACTTTTTCAGCCGGGCAGGTTCCTGTATATGAGCGGCTACCGGCGTAACCTGGATTCCCTTACGGATGCCAATGGTTTTACCCGTTACTGGGATGAACGCGCAAAGGCACCCTACTGGTTCAATGCTGAACGGAGTGTTTTTGTTACCGGCGACGACCGTCAATCGCTTCAATACAAACTGGATTATATACGGCAGCAGCAGCTCGGAGGCATTATGTTCTGGGAGCTGTATTATGATACTTTCCCGAACGGGCTCCTGGATCTGTTGCATTTCTGAACCGGTAACGCTACCGGTATTGCGTTGCATAAAGCGTTCCGCCTAACCCGCATTATCCTTCCTCCATACATGGATCATCTTATTGAAACGCGGTATTAACCGGTTTATACACCGGTTGCCGCACCGCCGATACAGGTGTTTTTTTTATGCCTGCGAAATGTCCCGCACCTAAAATAAATCCTTCTGAAAAACACATTTATAAATAGTAATTATCTTTATCTTTATACAGCCTCGTACTAAAAAGCCTTAGACCAAATTGTTGTATTATGAGCCCCAGACTGTTGTTCCTGTTTGCCTTCCTGATCCTGTCCGGCATCCGCGCCAGTGCACAAAATGCTATTTGCGGTTTTGACGGGATTCATCAACGTTTAAAACAAAATACAGCATACCAGCAAGGTGTTGGCCGGGCAGAAGACAGGATCCGGCAAAAGGTAACAGAGCTTGCGGCCAACCGCAAAGCCATGCGGAATATGAATGTACTGGCCGGTGCCCTTTATGAGATACCGGTAGTGGTACATATCATTTACAAAACCGGGGATAACAACCCGGGATCAGCATCAAACCCTACGGATGAACAAATACAGGCGGCCATCGACCGTTTAAATGCCAACTTTGCCGCGGCCTCCGGTTCCGGGAATATAGGCGCAAGCATCCCCATACGGTTTGCCCTGGCCAAAAGAAGGCCGGATTGCGGTGCCACCACGGGTATTGAACGCATCAATGGCGGGCTTATCAGCGGATATGATGCAAACGGTGTTTCTGCTCCCGGATCCGGCGCAGCAGGGGCCAATGAAACGGCCATAAAAAACCTCAGCACCTGGCCTGAAAAATCGTATTATAATATATGGGTAGTATGGAAGATCAGTTCTGCCGTAACCGGTTCCGGCTTTGTAGCCGGGTATGCAAGTTTGCCCTACATTGGTGACGATTACCATATTTTCCCGGCGGAGGGAATGGTGATCCTGGGCCAGCAGATGAGCCCCGGCGCTCCTACCCTTACGCATGAAATGGGCCATGCTTTTGGCCTTTACCATACTTTTGAGGGCGGCAGTGAAAGTACCTGCCCGGCAAATGCAAGCTGCAATGAGGACGGCGATAAGGTATGCGATACCGACCCGGTAAAAAGCCTGTTAGGCGTGCCCTGTCCGGCGGCCACCGATATCAACCCCTGCACCAATAACGCGTACGGAACGGCTCAAAACAATATTATGGGTTACGGTTCCTGTCTGAACCGGTTTACACAGGGCCAGAGCGACCGTATGATGGCCACCCTCTTAACCGTACGGGGTGGGCTTATTAATTCACAGGCAACGATACCGCCACCCCCCACCCCGGTAAAAGCCACTACGCAAATACCGCCCAGCATCCGGAACATTAATAACACCAACAATGTAGGGCCCTGTGCTGTTACCCTGGGCAATATGTCCTATGTGTCTTATGGATACAGCCAGGACGGGTATAACTATTATTCGGACAACAGCTGTAATATCGGAACCAACCTTTTTGTAGCATCCAATCAATACCTCAGTGTTACCACCGAATCGAATACCCAGGTTTGTAAAGCATGGATCGACGCCAATAACGACGGGCAGTTCAGCAATAATGAGCTGGTCCTTAACAGCACGGCAACCAGCCCTTATTACACGCACACAGCGGTTATACCCATTGCGATGCTGTACGGGGCGGTTAAAAATACATTGCTGCGTATGCGCGTAATGGCCGACATGTCTTTTAATAATGATTTTACACCCGGTAGTCAATTGCTATACGGACAAACGGAAGATTTCTGGGTAAGCATCGATCAGGCGCTACCGGTGGCTTTTGAGCAGATCGGGGCACAGATCCGGAGTCATACGCTGGAGGTGCAATGGAATACCAGCAGCGAAACCAATAACGATCATTTTATTGTTGAGGCTTCTGCCGACGGAACGAACTTCCTGCCCATTGCCCAGGTTATCAGCAAGGCTCCAAACGGCATCTCCGATCATTCGCTGCAATACCATATTTCAATTGATGGCAACGGCAAGCTGGCGCTGGAACTGGGGTTACTGGCCTTCCTGCTTTCGGTACAACCGCGCCGCAACCGCAGGAAATGGCTGTTTGCCGCCAGCGCAGTGATCCTCTGTTTATTTATCACCTGCAACAAACATTCCCTGCCCGATACCGAAACCGGAAATCAGCCGCGGTTCATCCGCATCGCCCAGGTAGACAAAAACGGAGCGAAGCAATACAGCAAGACGGTAAAAATTTTTAGTTTTTAGCGATTAGCGATCCGTATTCAGGGTAGTTAGCTCCGCTTGCTGAGAAGATCAGCCATTCGTCACGCATCAGCAGCGGTATAGCTCCATTTGAAGCTCAGGACTGAGCATTGAGATTGGTACCCATAACAAAAAAGCTGCGCTCATGAGCAGCGCAGCAACAGTTAGTATTAATTGCTTCATTTTAACTAAGGTTCCTTCAACTATTGTCTGGCCTTCGTTCCTGCTGCAGTTGCTTAGGAAACAGGGCATTGTTTCTTTATTAACAGGGCGCAATTGATAGCTGCAAAGTTACCTTCCGGCTTGAATGCTCCATATTATTCGGGCGCTAATTTGTCCTGATTTATAAATCAGGACAAACTTATTCATAAACGACAGGGCTGCGGAACTATATAGGCGGTTGATGGACTTTTGTAACAGCTCTTTCTGCGCTAACCTGGAGGGCTGTTTATAGCGAGTTCCGATACTGGGCAGGGCTGGTACCTGTTATTTTTTTAAAGGCACTGTAAAAGGCGCTGCGCGACGCAAAGCCGCAATCCTTAGCCAGTGCTTCAATCGTATAGTGGTCCATGGTTTCTTTAGCCACCATTTGCTGCTGTATATAAAGAATCCGCTGCCGGTTCACAAAGTCGACAAAACCGAGCCCGTAGATGTTATTAAAGAGGGCCGATAATTTATGCGGACTTACCGACAATTTCCCGGCTACCTGCACCAGGTTCAAACCGGCATTTTTAAAGGCTTCCTCGCCTACAATATAACGTTCAATTTCGGCGCCCCACCGTTCTGTTTCACGGTCCTTCTGAAGAGATAACCGGTGCTGCTTCTGCACTTTTAAAAGGGTAGCAGGCTTCATGTTAAGCATCGATGCTACCAAATGCAGTGGCAGCCGCTCCATATAACCCGGTTTGGTTTTAATAAAATAGCGATAGCGTTCGTTTACATTGCCCACCCTGATAATATGTGCCCGTTCCTGTGCATCCCGGTAATACTGCTCTACCATAACCCGGAACACAAAATTCATATCAAAATGTTTCTGAAACAGCGCCTGCAGATCATCATTGTGCATCGCCAGCAGTGCCGCATCTTCCACGGCTATAATGGACTCCCGGGAAGGTACCACCCCGTGCAAACCGGATATGGAACTTACAAATTCATTATCGATGGAAATATAGGTTACAATGTTTTTTTTCTGATGAGTGGTTTGCCCCATCAGGGCGCCCTGTTTAATAAAATAAATATACTGGCAGCATGACCCTTCCTGTAGCAGTACCGTTCCTTTTTTTATTTTCAGGCTTTTTGTTTTTTGATAAAACGCCTGTCCAAGTTCGTTACTGATGGGATAAATCATACCCAACATGCCCAGGAGGTAGTCGACGTCTGTTTTAGCAGCTCTTTTATAATGCATCGTGTGGTTCGAAAAGGAACTGTAAAGATAATCCAACTCTTCCAGCGCGGGAGGAATTTTATTACCGTCTGCGTTACCACCTGGCTTATACGCCGGATAGGATCACCGGTTAACCAGACTTTGAAAAGAAATACAGGGCGATCAATACCAGGATGCCGATGACAACCGCCGTTGCTATTTTTGATACCGATAAAGGCTTATTGCCGCTGATCGATCCTGTTTGCCCGTTGATGATGAAATGGTAGGTTTTTCCCTTAAACAGGTACTGGCACAGCCACACCGGCAGGATGACCTGTTTAAACGTTTCCCCCGAATATCGGGTATCCACCCGAAGATCCCGATAGGTATCCTCCGCCAGCCGGGAAACGGCATCTTCCTCTATCTTCCGGTTCATGACCGACCGGGCCAGCTGATAGGTTTCAGACAGGTTCTTATCGTAGGCCCGGGCGTTCCATCCCAACAGGTATTCATCATCAAATACCACCACATCTTTGAGCAGATAGGGATACACGTCATTGATCCGGTCCTGGGGAATGGCGTTGTTTCCACAAATCAGCACATCATCAAAAAACCGTTCGAAAGATCCGGAGCGCCAGGTCCAGTCCGTATGCCGCACCTGCTCCGTTGTCTCCTCGCCATTGGCATTCCGTCGGCGCACGGTTTCATAATAATACCGGCCGGAATATCCGCTCCAATCATTTTCCGTATGACAATCGAAGGTCCAGAACGGCACATAATGCCCCTCCAGTTTGTCTGCCAGTGAAAGTTTTTTCAGATCGCTGTCGTTCCAGAATCCTTTGCCGATCCAGTTGGCAAACCGGTCCAGTGCTTCCTGTTTGGATATCTTAAAGGGGATGATGCCTGCCGGGGTAATGCTCCGGGTAGCGTAGGCGGCAGGATTGACGACGTTGTTGCCACAATTCCGGCATTCAAAAAAAGCTACATCCCCCTCTTTCTGTGTTTCCTGTCCGCATTTACTGCAGCGGTAAACCACCACCTGCACCGGCGCTATCGGAATGGTTTCCGCATCTTTAAAAATACTGATGCTCCGTTCTTCAATTACCTCGGTGCTTTGCTGAATGGCAAAGGCCGTTCCGCAATGGAGACATTTCAAACTGCTTTTGGATGCATCATAGTTGAGCTCCGATCCGCAATTGGGACAGGGATATTCTTCAAATGCCTGCATAAAATACCTTCATTACAACCGGGCCAGGATTTCTTTTTTCTTTTCCGCAAACTCCTCTTCGGTGATGATGCCCTGGTTCTTCAGCTCGCCCAGTTGTTTTAAAACATCCATCAGGCTGGTTTTGCTTTCTGCGGCCGCCGGCTGCTGGGGCTGACTGGTCTGCGCCATCAGGTTGGTTAGCACCACACCGGCCCCCACTCCGCCCATATTACCTGCAGCATCGTTGTTGGAAAGGTTCTCTAATGCAATGCCTCCCTGCATCTGGTTAAATTCATTCAGGTTGCCCTTCAGTATGTTCAGTTCGGTTTTCTTATCCAGGATCTTTTCTACTTCTTCCGGCAATGAAATATTTTCAATGAAGAATTTTTCCAGCGAAAGTCCATAGCTGTCCAGCTCTTTTTGAAATTCTGGCTTTAACTGGGCACCCAGGGCCTGGTAGTTGGCGGCCAGCTCCAGGATGGAGATCTTTGCCTTGGCCAGCACTTCGGCAAAATGACTGGAAAGAATTCCCTGCAATACATCCTCTACACCTTCCACACGTACAAAAGGATTGGTTCCCGCAAACTCCGTAATAAACTTTTTGGCATCACTGATCCGGATGGCAAAGTTGCCAAATGCTTTCAATCGCACCTGCCCCAGCTCCGCATCCCGGATCAGTACCGGACCGGAAGTGCCCCATTTCAGGTCGGTGAACTGACGTGTATTGACGAAATAAATATCTACTTTAAATGGAGATTCAAACCCGTATTTCCAGGATTTTAAGGTAGTGGTAATGGGCATATTGCTGGTAGAAAGCGTATGCAGGCCCGGCTGATATACATCACCGAATTCGCCTTCATTCATTAATACCACCAGCTGGCTTTCCCGAACGGTAAGTTTTGCACCGTTCTTTATATTGTTTCCCTTATCCTGAAACTTCCATATAAGCGTGTTACTGGAGGTATCGACCCATTCAATAACTTCTATGAATTCATTCTTAATAAAATCAAATAATCCCATGAGGTTGCTGTTTTATAGGTTGAAATTAAGGGAAAAAGATGACAGGAAGGCCGGACTTTTTTTCGCCGGTTCCGGTACTGCCCAGGCAAATACCGAAAGCTCCGCATTTCGCTAATAAGGATTGGCAACAGCCTTCACCATTGCAACCACTCGGAATTGATTGTGCAGGTACTGTATAATTCTAAACACGAGCAACCTACACTTGTTTCCTGCAATCGACAGCCGGAGCCTCCCTGCAACTTTAGCCGTAACGTTTCCAAACGGGAACGCCCCGGACCATTCACCGTTTTTGTTTAAACAGCCATGCCGGCAGCGCATCTCCGGAAAGAAAAGGAACCGAAATGGCATTGTGATTGAAATGCCGGAAGGTGGTAAACAAAAGCCGCCGGTTTTTCTTCAGCAGGTTAAACAGCACCACGCTTCCGGAATAAGGATTTTCATCATCTGCATCACCATGGATCAGCCAGATCGGTTTACGGGCTACTCCCCGGATGTTTGAAAGATCCGGTACACCGGCAATGGATACCAGGGCTGCAAACAGGTCTGGCGCCATGCTTAGCAGGTGTTGCCCGGTTGATGCACCCATAGAATACCCCACGATATAGATCCGCCGGCGGTCAATTGCGGGATGTTCTTTTACCAGCTCCTTCACCAGGCTCAGCACCAGCGTTACATCTGCAGAAGGAAAAGCCATAAGCACTCCTTTGGTTGTATCCATCGAATAATTAGACGAGCGCGCTGGAAACTGGGGTGCTACCACAAATGCCGGGTAGTTTTCCCGGATCTCCTGTTGCAACCATATACGCGCCAGGGGCTCCAGCTGTTTTTCATTATCATTTCCGATCCTGCTGGAATTATGCAGGGTGATCACCAACGGATATTTTATGTGTGCCACGGGGTTTGGCGGAACCAGCAACCGGTAAAGCAACTGCGTTTGACCCGGATGGTATATTTTTTTCTGGTAAGCAGTGTCCGGCAAACGGTTCAGATAGGTTCTTACCCGTACTGCTGCATTACTGTCGAACGGGGCCGCAGAAAAATCCATTTGCTGACCCGATGCGGCTATGGTTATCAGCAGGCATAAAAGACAGGAAGTAATCCACTTCACAGGCAGGCGCATCCGGATGTTTTTTATTTTATCAATGATCCTTTCAGGAATGTTTCTTTTTTTGCAGCAACGCTCCAAACAGGGTGTCTGCTTTCAGCGTATACCCTTTCAATACCTGCTGGTCCTTTACCTCCCAACCCTGTTGCTGCAGCCAGGCTACCTGGTCTTCATTTTCGGCTTTAAATACGGAGCAGGTGATATATAACAAAAAACCACCGGGTTTTACAGAACGGGTTGCACTGTTTAAAATGTTGCGCTGTAATGTGGCATAGGTCTTTATTTCCTCCGTATTAAAAAAGTGCAACCGCTCCGGGGTGCGACTCCAGGTTCCGCTTCCCGAACAGGGCACGTCTGCAATGACCAGATCAAAGCGCTCGCGGGAAAGCTGCGCATCCGGCTTTGCGGCATCCGCAACCAGGGCCCGGAAATGTTTTATACCGGCCTCATGAAACCGTTTTTTCAAATTGGCGATCATGGATGGCCGTATATCGGAGACGGTTAGTTCCACCGTTCCTAACACGTCCGCCGCCAGGATCGATTTACCACCGCTGGCTGCACAGCAATCCCAGATGGTACGCACGGGTAATGACCCGCCGTTTACAGGTTTCAACTTATTAAAAAAGCCGCCTACTTTTTGTGAATTCAGATCCTGGATCACTACTTCCGAATTGATGGAAAGGACCTCGCTCACCTTTGCTGTATTGGGCAGGCATAAGGCATCACCCTCCTTTTCAAAAGGGAGCGCCGCCTGCTCCAGTTTTTTGATTACCACAGCTTCGTTTCCGGGACGAATGCGTAAGAACAGGTCCGGCTGCACAAAAAAGGAACGTTCAAAAGCCGCCGGGTCAATCTGCTGACTGAGCTGGTCTTTCCAGGGGAAAACGGTTCCGGAAAAGGTTTCCGGTACGTTGTAAATAGTAAACAACGCCCTCCAGGGAGCAGCTATCTCCGTTGAGGAAAGGCGCAACCCGAGTAACACCCGTTGTTCAAAAGAAAGGTCGGTAAAGGACTTTCCCAGCCGGTAATAGGCATAACATAACTGGGTTACCTGTTTGCGGTCTTTACCACCAAATTTCTTTTCCCGGGAGAAATAATTTTTAAGAAAATGTGCCAGCGGTTCATGGCCTTTATAGTCGCCAATGATCTTTACAGCGCTGTTCAGGTAGGAATAAAAGCGGCCAGGTACGTTGTCAGCGCTGCCAGGTATGGATGATGCTGCGGTCAATCGAATGATTTAAAACCGGAGCGGCCTGTTTACATATCCGTAAACAGGCCGCTCCCGTATGGTGATGGATTATAATTCCAGTAATGTTTTAATCGGGTCTTGCTGTATCAGCAGCAGGGTCGGGTTCTCCAGCAATTCTTTTACACGCACCAGGAAGCTTACAGACTCCCGTCCGTCTACGATCCGGTGGTCGTAACTTAATGCGATATACATCATCGGGCGGATCACCACCTGGCCGTTCTCGGCAATGGGGCGTTCTACAATATTGTGCATGCCCAGGATGGCACTTTGCGGCAGGTTGATGATGGGCGTACTGATCAGTGAGCCAAACACTCCGCCGTTGGTAATGGTAAAGGTTCCTCCAGTAAGGTCCTCTGCTGTTAATTTGCTGTCGCGCGCCTTTTTAGCCAGGTCCAGCACCGCTTTCTCCACCCCTGCCATACTCAGACTCTCCACATTGCGGATCACCGGAACGGTAAGGCCGCGCGGCGTACTTACCGCAATGCTGATGTCTGCATAATCATGAAACAGGATCTGGTCGCCGTCTATGTACGCGTTTACGGAAGGCCATTCGGCAAGCGCGATGGCACAGGCTTTGGCAAAGAAGCTCATAAAGCCCAGGCCTACCCCATGTGCTTCTTTAAACTTGTCTTTGTATTTGGCCCGGATGTCCATGATCGGCTTCATGTTCACCTCGTTAAAGGTGGTCAGCATCGCCGTGGTATTTTTTGCCTCCACCAACCGGCGGCTGATGGTTTTACGCAAGCTGGTCATCTTTTGCGGCCGTTCGTTACGGCTGTATAATTCGGCTCCGGCAAAAGCCTTCCTGCCCGGGTTTGCCAGGGCGGCCAGAACATCTTCCTTTACAATTTTACCGGAGAAACCGGAAGGTGTTACATCCTTTGGATTAACGCCTTTATCCGCAATAATGGCGGAGGCTACCGGTGTGGCTTTTACAGCCGGTCCGCTTACAGGAGCCGCTGCCGGCTTTTCCTTTTCCGGATCGGGAGCCGGCTTTTTTGCTTCCTGAGGTGTTTTATCGGCCGGAGCCTGTTCCGGCCCCGGAGCTGTTTCCGGCTTTACCGCCGAATCATCTATGGAGGCAATGATATCGCCGATATTCAGTGTATCGCCCTCGGCTGCATTGGTGGTGAGCACACCCGCTTTTTCCGCATTTACCTCAAATGTAGCCTTCTCGCTCTCCAATTCCGCGATCACCTCGTCACGCTCTACATATTCCCCTGTATTTTTTACCCACTTCAATAAGGTTACTTCACTAATCGACTCCCCAACAGTGGGAACTTTTATATCAATTGCCATAAAAAAAACCGCTTTTTAAAAGGTACGGCAAAGTACGGTAAAAAAATGTAAACTTCTACGTTCTGACCGGAGAATTGAGCGTTGAACGTTCAGCCGTCAGCTTTTTGCCGATAGCTGACCGTAAGGGCCGAATGCCCGCTTCTGAACGCCCGGCACCCGATGCTGGATGCCCGATACAGGCTTCCGGCTGCTCGATGGTCAATGCTGACCGCTCGATTCTGAATTCCGGATTCCCGATTCTGGATTCTCGATACTCGATTCTCAATTCTGAATTCTGAATTCTGAATTTTCAACGCGCTCCAAAATATCACACAAATTGGCGATACGCCGCTATTTTTATTGCCGTAATTTTATAATATGAATGTAACAACCATACGTGTGGCTGTTTTTGATGATAATGCGTACCGGAGGGACAGTTTATCTATGCTGATCAATGCATCGCCCCATATGACCTGTACGGGCACTTTTTTTGATTGCAGCAATGTGATCACCGATATACGGAAGGCAGACCCGGATGTGGTATTGATGGATATTGACATGCCCAATGTGAACGGCATTGAAGGCGTGAAGATCATTAAAGTAAATTTTCCCAAGATCCAGGTGCTGATGCAAACCGTTTATGAAGATGATAACAAAATCTTCGCATCCATCTGCGCAGGGGCATCGGGTTATATTCTAAAAAAATCGCCTCCGGCCCAGTTACTTCAGGCGATTGAAGATGTATACAATGGAGACGCGGCCATGACTGCTTCTATAGCCAAAAAAGTATTGACTGCTTTTCAGAAAAATGTCTTCTTTGAAAACAACGAGGAAGTTGAACTGACCGGGCGGGAAAAGGAGATCCTTAACCTGCTGGTAAAAGGGTACACACGTAAGATGGTGGCTTCGGCCTGTAACCTGAGCATACATACAGTAAACACCCACATCAAAAACGTGTACGAAAAATTACAAGTAAATTCCGTTTCAGAGGCTGTTGTAAAAGCCCTGAACCAGAAGCTACTATAAACGCTCATGTTTAGTTTTGAATAGATAAAAAAAGGGCGGAATTTCTATTCCGCCCGCTATTTCCTGCTACATTGAAAATGCTGTATTGATGATTTCCTCCTGTTCGGCCTTATGCACCTTCATAAACCCGGAAGCCGGTGCGGCACTGGGCTTACGGCCAATAATGCCATAGTTCATATCTTTAAGATTCATCTGGAGGAAAGAAGCGGCTCCCATATTGAGCGGTTCTTCCTGCACCCAATACCATACGGCATTTTTGTATTTGGCATATAAGGCATCCAGTTGCTTTTTAGGAAGCGGGTACAATTGCTCCATCCGTACAATGGCCACGTTTTTCCGGTTGTCTTTCAGCTGCTTTTCCGCCAGGTCAAAATAGATCTTACCGGAACAGAACAACACGGTTTTTACCGCCACCGGATCATCGGCATACGTATCGTCGATCAATTCACGGAACCGTCCGTTGATAAATTCTTCTTTTAAGGAATAGCTGCCGGGATGCCGCAGGTTGGCCTTGGGTGCAAAGTTCACCATCGGCTTACGAAACGGCCAACGCAGCTGCCGGCGTAAGGCATGAAAATAATTGGCAGATGTGGTGATATTGGTTACCACAATATTCAGTTCTGCGCAGGATTGTAAAAAGCGTTCGATACGTGCGCTGCTGTGCTCCGGCCCCTGCCCTTCAAAACCATGAGGCAGCAGCATTACCAACCCGTTCATCCGGTTCCATTTCTGCTCGGCGCTGGTGATGAACTGATCGATCATGGTTTGCGCACCATTTACGAAATCACCAAACTGGGCTTCCCAAAGCACCAGCACGTTGGGAGAAGCCAGCGCAAAGCCATACTCAAATCCCAATACCGCATATTCGCTCAGCAATGAGTTGTAGATCCGGAATTTTTTAGTGGTCGGCATCGCACTTAAACGATTGTATGCCGCATCGGTTACTTCATCTCTCAAAATGGCGTGGCGGGAGCTGAAGGTACCGCGGCCAACATCCTGACCCGTCATGCGTACATCAAAGCCATCCACCAGCAGGCTGCCAAAGGCCATCAGTTCACCGGTGGCCCAGTCTACTTTCTGCTCTGTTTCCAGCAATTTTACCTTATCCTGCAGCAGTTTAGCCACTTTTTTCAACGGTGTAAATCCTTCGGGTATGGTCATCAGCCCGTCAAATACGGTTTTAAACAGCTCGGGGCTGATTGCCGTATCCGGACTTTCATCAAAATCAATAGCTGTAGCCTTGCGCAGGCTTTTCCATTGCAGCTCCGGCTCCTGGTAGGTATAGGGTAACGGCTTTTGCTTTACTTCATCCAGGCGGTCCTGAAGATCGGCCCAGAACTGCTTTTCCATCTCCTTGGCCAGCTCCTTTGCATCCTCTTCCCCGTTATCCAGCAGGTATTTCACATATACTTCCCGGGGATTGGCATGTTTATCAATCAGCGCATACATCGCCGGCTGGGTAAATTTGGGATCATCGCCTTCATTGTGCCCGTGCCTGCGGTAGCAAACCATATCGATAAATACATCGGCATGAAACTCGTTCCGGTAACGGGTAGCGATCTCCGCACATTTCACCACTGCTTCGGGATCGTCTCCGTTCACATGCAATACCGGCGATTGTACCATGGCTGCAAGAGAGGTACAGTAGTCCGCACTCCGTGCATCGGAAAAATCGGTGGTAAAGCCGATCTGGTTATTGATCACAAAATGAATGGTACCACCCGTATAAAACCCATTCAGCTTCGACATCTGCAACAGCTCATATACCACACCCTGCCCGGCCAGTGCCGCATCTCCGTGTATCAGGATCGGCAATACGCTTTCATAGCGTTCGTCATGCAAAATATTTGCACTGCTCCTGGCAAAGCCCAGTACCACCGGGTCTACCGCCTCCAGGTGGGAAGGGTTGGGCATTAGTTTTAAATGTACGGTTTCCCCGTTGGTGGCTTCAATGACACTTCCAAAACCCAGGTGATATTTTACATCTCCGCTTCCCATGGTCTGGTTTATCTCGCCCGTTCCCTCAAACTCACTGAAGATCTGCTCATAGGTTTTTCCCAGGATATTGGCCAGCACATTCAGGCGTCCCCGGTGGGCCATACCAATCACCACTTCTTTTACTTCCAGGGTTGCCGCCTTATTAATAATAGCATCCAGTGCCGCGATGGTGGTTTCTCCCCCCTCAAGTGAAAAGCGCTTCTGCCCTACATATTTTGTATGAAGAAACTTCTCAAACATCACCCCCTCATTCAGTTTCTGCAGAATGCGTTTTTTTTGTTCCAGCGGCAGCGGGCTGGTAAACTTCTTTTCCATTTCATTGGTCAGCCAGTCTACCTTCTTCTGGTCGCTGATATATTTGAACTCGATCCCTACATGCCCCGCATAGCATTTCTTCAGGTGCGCCAGGATATTCCTGAGTGAGGTGGTTCCCAGGCCAATCAGGTTTCCCGCTTCATATTCATGGTCCAGGTCGGCTTCAGACAGTCCAAAAAAAGGAAGGTCCAGGTTGGCCCCGCGGTCTTTTCGTTGTTTTATCGGATTGGTATCTGCCAGCAAATGGCCTTTATTCCGGTAGCCCAAAATAAGCCGGTATACGGCGATCTCTTTTCTCCAGTCGGATCCGCCCCCCGTGCCGGAAACGGCTGCAGCCGGCGCGCCGTTCTTTTGCGCCAAACCGTTTCCTACGGCAAAATCAAAGCCTTCAAAAAACTTTTTCAATTCAACGTCTACAGTCTCGGGGTTATTTACAAACTCCTTATACATGTTTTCTATAAATTCGGGAGAAGAGCTTGTAATGTACGAAAAATCCTTCATTGTAAATCAGCTATTTATATATTGTTTATCGGATAATATCAGATCAGAAAAAACATTCGAAAATTGCCCCACAAGATACGCAATATTCGATCAATCACCGCGTTCTATTTTTTGATTTTAAGGTATGTTTAGAAATTGACAACCCGGCATACAGCACCGTCTGAAAGAAAAAAGGAAGATTTTGCCGATATTTGATTTATTTCCGTTACCTTTGCCGTCCAAAAAAAGAGATCAATGGCGAATCATAAAGCTACAAAGAAACATGCACGTCAGGCCTTAAAGCGTCGCGACAGAAATAAGTATTATGGTAAAACAACCCGTAATGCCATTAAAAGTCTGAGGGCTACGGAAGGTGCTGAAGCCAAAGAGCAATTACCGTTGGTTGAGAGCATGATCGATAAATTAGCTAAAAGAGGGGTTATTCACCGCAATAAAGCGGCGAACCTGAAGAGCAAACTGGCTAAAAAGATCAACGCAGCTGCTGCTGCCTAATACCGGTACTTTATCTTTTTAAGAAATAAAAAAGGAAGAGCTTCACTCTTCCTTTTGTTGTTATATTTATTTTCCAACCTGTTTAGAAAATCACCCTTCCGCTGCCGCGTCCCCTCTTTACAGGCGGTTAGATCATGCCGCATGGGCCGGTTACCCCACTCCTGCCTGTCGGCCGCATCACACAACGGACAGGCCAGGTTGAAGACATTGCCCTTTTAATTTTAGTGTGCCTGCGCTTCGTTATAAGCGATTACCGCATTTTTTACACTCTTATTTTCCAGCAACAGCTGTTTGGCCAGCTCATAGTCCTTTAACCCGGTTTTTTCCATTACCATTTTAGTGCCCCGGTCAACCAGCTTATCGTTGGTCAGCTGCATATTCACCATCCGGTTGCCTTCTACCCGGCCCAGCTGGATCATTACGGTGGTGGAAATCATATTCAGCACCAGCTTTTGAGCCGTACCGCTTTTCATACGGGTACTACCGGTAACAAATTCAGGTCCCACGATTACCTCAACCGGAAAATCGGCAACTGCGCTTACGGGAGCATTGGGGTTGGAGCTGATGCTTCCGGTAGCGATGCCTCTTTTCTGGCATTCGCGCAACGCGCCGATTACATAGGGCGTAGAACCGCTGGCTGCCACTCCTACCACCACGTCTTTTTCATTTACGCCATGTGCCTCCAGGTCTTTCCAGCCCTGTACCTCATCATCTTCGGCGTTTTCAACCGGGGTGGTGATGGCCTTCCATCCACCGGCAATGATCCCGATTACCACACCTGCGGGCAATCCATAGGTGGGCGGAATTTCGCTGGCATCCAGGATACCCAAACGTCCGCTGGTACCCGCTCCGATATAAAATAACCTTCCGCCGCCGATCATATTTTCAACAATCGCCTCGATCAGTTTTTCAATTTCAGGAATCACCCGCTGAACCGCCAGCGGCACCTCCTGATCTTCCTTGTTCATGGACGTGAGCAACTCATGTACCGACATTTTTTCAAGGTGATCATATCTGCTAGCCTGCTCCGTGATCTTTTCTCCTGCCATATAACCTATTAATTTCTTTTAATAATTCAGGAATGATATTCCACCAGCCCTTTCATGGGCTTTTGAAGCACCTTCCCCAGCTCAAAACTGTAACTGCTGCAAAGTTCTTTTAATACATCTTTAAAACCAAAAGCGACACTTCCAACAAAGCTGATCGGGTACTTCCAGGCTTCCTGGAATTTGCAAAGGTGCGTAAAAAAGAAATCATTTAATCCATCTTCAATAATATTCTCTACCATATAATGCCCCCGGTTATCTGCCAGGAACTTTGCAAAACCCGCAAGATACCGGTTGGGCAGCGGTTGCTTGTACACCCGCTCCAGGATTTCAGCAGCGTTGGTTACATAGGCCGCATCAAAACGGGCGCGCAGGTCTTCATCAAAGGTATTGTATAAATAATACTGGATCACCTTCCTTCCCAGGTAGGCCCCACTTCCCTCATCACCCAGCACATAGCCCAGCCCGGGACTGTTTTTCTGAATTTTACGCCCGTCATAATAACAGGCACTGGCCCCGGTACCCAGGATGCACGCGATCCCCTTGCTCCTCCCACAAAGGCCACGGGCGGCCCCTTCCACATCATGCCAAACCTGCACCTTTGCGCTCCGGAACAGGCCACGCAGGCTTTTCTGCACCATTTTGCGGTTGTCCGGGTTCAAACAGCCGGTGCCGTAATAAAACACTTCGTCAACCACCACATTTTTCAGCTTGGGAAGCAATTCCTTTGTTAATAAAGCCGCGATCTGGTCCCCGTTTAAAAAATAGGGACTCACGCCACTGGTAAGAACTGTTTTTGTTTTTCCGTTATTCAGAAGACACCATTCTACTTTCGTAGATCCCGCATCTGCGATGAGTTGCACGTTTGACATTAAGACAGGAGTTTAGACCGATAGTTATCCGGGTGAATTAACACCGCAATATAAGTATCAAAAATAGCTTATTTATAAAATAAACAGAAAATGATTTGATTTCTAAAATAAACAGCAAAGTTTGTCTATTTTGCAGCCTCGCATAAATCATACGAATGAAAAAGAAATTTGAGGTCTGGCTGCCGCTGCTGTTCTCACTGGTGATGATCATCGGAATGTTCATCGGTTACAAGCTGCGCGGAGCACAACCCAACGGAGGATTTGCAAAATCCGGGCGCAGCACTGCACTGGAGGAGGCACTTGAAATCATCCGGCAGAAATATGTAGATTCTGTAAAATTGGATACCCTGGAAGCCAATGCGATCCGGGAAATGATGGATGAACTGGACCCCCACTCTGTATACCTTCCCGCCGCGGACCTTAAAGAAACCAACGAGACGCTTTCGGGTAAATTTGAAGGCATTGGTGTTGAGTACAACCAGATCCGGGATACCGTTAATATTACTTATGTATTAAAAGGAGGGCCCAGTGAAAAGGCCGGGTTAAAGATCGGCGACCAGATCATCAAGGTAAATGATTCGCTGCTCGCAGGCAAAAAAACAAGCGGTACTACCGTCCGCAACCTGATCCGGGGAGAAAAAGGCACCATCGTAAACCTCCAGATCCTGCGGAATAAAAACCTGCTGACCATCCCGGTAACCCGCAACAATATTCCTACACCTACCCTGGTGGCCGCTTATATGATCAATAAGGATGCCGGGTACATTAAACTGGATAAATTTGGCTCTACCACCTACCGGGAATTTATGGAAGCCATGGAGCGCCTCAAAAAAGAGGGCCTCACGGAACTGGTACTGGATCTGCGGGGCAACCCCGGAGGCTATATGGAACAAGCCATTGATATTGCCGACGAATTCCTGAGCGGCGACAAACGGGTTGTATATACCCAGGGCACCAACAGTCCTAAAAAAGAATACCGTTGCAAACGGCCGGGGATTTTTGAAACCGGAAAACTGACGGTGCTGGTGGATGAGTTATCAGCGAGCGCCAGCGAGATCCTGAGCGGGGCATTGCAGGACTGGGACCGCGCTACCATTATCGGCCGCAGAACCTTTGGAAAAGGACTGGTACAGGAAATCTTTCCCCTTAGTGACGGATCGGCGCTGAAGCTGACGGTGTCCCGGTACTATACCCCGCTGGGCAGAAGCATCCAGCGGCCCTATAATAAGGGGAAGAAAGTATACATGGATGATATCTGGGAGCGGTATGCCAATGGCCAGGCCTATTTTGCAGACAGCAATAAAGTAAACAACGGCAAGGAATATAAAACGCCGGGGGGCCGCATCCTTTACGGAGGCGGGGGCATTATGCCCGATGTATTTGTAGGTCTCGATACCTCCAAAACCTCAAAAGAGATCAACCGGTTATTCTTTAACGGAGCGTTTACCGACTTTGTGTTCCATTATTATCTCGACAACCAGAAAGTAATGGAGCCCTATGCGTCGCCGATCTCCTTTTCCCAGGCCTTTGATCCGGGAAAAACGATGTGGCAGCAGTTTGTAAACCGGGCTCAAAAAGATACCGTAAATTTAACACATATTCCGGCGGCCGAAAAGCTGCGTGTATCCAACCGGATGGAAGCTTACCTGGCGCGGTTTAAATGGAGAGACAGCGGTTACTACCAGATCCTGAACCTTACGGATTCTGTGGTGTTAAAAGCCGTAGACCTTTTAAAAACAAAATAAGATGGATATTAAAAATAATATACTGGAAACCATCGGCAATACCCCCCTGATCCGTTTAAACCGGATTACCCGGGAACTGCCCTGCACCGTAGCGGCCAAAGTAGATTATTTCAACCCCGGCAACAGCATCAAAGACCGTATGGCTATTAAGATGATTGAAGTAGCGGAAGCGGAAGGGCACCTGAAACCGGGAGGTACCATCATTGAGGGCACCAGCGGCAATACCGGTATGGGACTGGCACTGGGTGCCATAGTAAAGGGCTATAAATGCATTTTTGTTACCACCGATAAGCAATCCAAAGAAAAGGCAGATGTACTGAAGGCCATGGGGGCCGAAGTAATTGTTTGTCCCACCAATGTAGAACCCGAAGACCCGCAGAGTTATTACAGTGTGGCCGCCCGGCTGGCTAAGGAAACCCCCAATGCCTATCATATGAATCAATATGATAACCTGGCCAACCGCCTCGCACATTATGAAACCACGGGTCCGGAGATCTGGAAGCAAACGGAAGGCCGGATCACCCACCTGGTATGCACCGCCGGCACCGGTGGTACCATTACCGGTACGGCCAAGTACCTGAAAGAGCAAAATCCCAACATCAAAGTATGGGCCGTGGATGCATACGGTTCCCTGCTTACAAAGTATTTCAATACCGGTGAAGCGGATATGAACGAAGTATATCCTTACTTCAGCGAAGGTTTTGGAGAAGATTTTGTACCCAAGAATTACGACATGAGCGTGATTGACGCGTTTACGCAGGTTACCGATAAAGATGGCGCTGTTATGGCCCGTAAGCTGGCCAAGGAGGAAGGATTGTTTTGCGGCTACAGTGCCGGCAGCTGTATTAAAGGACTGCTGCAGCTCAAAGACAGTTTGACCAAGGATGATCTGGTGGTTTGTATTTTTCATGACCATGGCAGCCGCTATGTAGCCAAAATCTATAATGACCAGTGGATGATGGAGCGCGGATTCTTGGAAGTAAAAACCTTTAAAGACATTATTAACAGCCGCAGCAACCGCCCGCTGGTAACCATACAGCAAAGCGCCCCGGTATCGGAAGCGGTTGAACTGATGCGTAAATACGATATCGAACACATCCCGGTGATGGAAAACGGTACGGTGATCGGCGCTGTAAGCGAAGGCGGGTTGTTTCTGAAAATATTTTCAGACCCGCATATAAAAAACGAAAGCCTGCAGAACATCCTGGAACCGCCCTATCCTGTTGTGGCGTTTGATACGCCGGTAGAGCGCATCGGGTCACTGATCAGCAAAGCCAATGGAGCCGTGCTGGCACAGGATGAGGCGGGCAATTACCACATTGTTACCAAGTACGACATCGTGCAGAGCGTAGCCAAATAAAATTTGTTTCTTTACCATATGGCTTACCCAAAAAAAAATATTACCGCATTACACATATGATGACTGGGTGCATTGGGAAGGGCGTTGGGAATTGATCGATGGCATTCCGATTGCCATGAGTCCTATGCCGCAGCCAAGCACCAGCGAGTGGCCGTCGAAATCCGGTATGCCTTTATGCACACATTGAAAGCCAGTTCCTGTCAACAATGCCATTCTTATGATCCATTGGATTATAAGATCTCCGAAGACACCATCCTGGTTCCGGATGTACTGATTGTATGCGGTGAAATTACCAAGGCCTACCTGGATTTTGCTCCTGCATTGGTGGTGGAAGTATTATCGCCTGCTACCGCATTGCGCGACCGGCATACCAAATATGAGTTATACGAACAGCAGGGTGTTCTTTATTACCTGATCGCCGACCCTGAAAAAGAAACCCTCGAAATTTATCAACTTGTAAATAACCGCTATGAGCTGCAGCCGGCCACATTGGCTTTTTCCTTTGACCTGCAAAAGGAGTGCGGGATTCATGCTGATTTTACAAAGATCTGGAGCTAAGATCCGGTCTTATTTTTCAACCAGATAAGTCCAATAACTCCCGGCCCGTTTGGCCGAAACCTGTATCTTTGGCGCCCAAATCAAAAACCCTATTTATATGAAAGTTACTAACCCAACGGGAAAAACATTAAAAGAGATACAGGATAATTTATCCTTTCATTACCCGGATGTTAAAATAAAAAAAGCTTTCTTTAATGCCTTTGGCCCGCAGCATCTTCTTATTCCCTCCGGAAATATGAAGCATATAGTTCGCCCGGCAAAGAGCAATACCGTGCTGGTTACAGATTTTATTCCACCGGTACTGCTTACCATTGCAGCCCTGCTGGCAAGCATTGTTATTGTGTCTGTAGTGTTTACAATAATCCTGCAAGTGCCATTTTTTGGAGGCGTTGGCGGCCTGGGATTTGTGCTTTGCTTTCTTTTGGTAAAAGCCCTTTATAAATCGGCGAACAAACAAAAGTTTGAACAATTCCATACCGATCTGCAACTGGCACTGACCCGTTCCAGCCAGCCGGGGTCTATCTTCTAAAAGATATGCCCGCCTAACAGCATGCATGGGAACTATAAACACTTCTTTGAAAAGCGAATACCCCTGTGTTCCTGTGCAGTTACATACAGGCGAATCACGCGCACGTGTATCAGCGAATCTGTGGCAATAAAAAGATATGCAAAGCAGCTGACCGGCGATCCTGCAACAGAATAAGTATTATTCCGAAATATTTTTTAAACGCCGTTGAAAAATGAAGGCTATATCCTGCTCACAGGCAATTGCGTCACCCGGTAATCCATCAGCGGGGCATGGAAAGGATATAATCCTTAGCCGCATATGGTTGCAGGGTTTTTAACCGCTGGGCAATAAGCAGGTTCCACAACTCCTGCTTTTGTTTGTTGCGCCCGTTTGCCGTTTCTGCATCATACTTCTTCTGAAAAGCATTCAGTTCCTTAAACAACCGGTTCATTTCACTGGTCATACGCTCCATGGGCGTTTTACCCAGTGACTGTGTCCGTAAAAAGCGCGATAATTCCCGGGCAAAGATCTCCGAAATATCAAAATGCTTTTGTTCGTGATTCAGCAGGTATGCACGATCTTCCGGGCTTCCTTCCGCAACTTCGGCAAGCATATAGGACCGTGAAGGGGTCATTTGTGCATAAATGCGGATCATCGACTTTCCTTTGTTGGTACCCGAAGTTATCCGGGTCATGGTATACACAAATCCCGTACGGGTTACGGCCATATTTCGCCCCAGGGCGGCGGGAGGCTGCTGCCCCGTTTTGATGATCGTATAATCAGACAGATTTAATTTGCGAGAAGGCACCCACTGTACTACCGGTGTTTGCGCCATTACCAGCTGCGCCCAAAATAAAACGGCCGTTAACAGGATTTTCTTCATACGCTAAAACACAAAATCCCGTCGCGCCATATTCCAGCGCAATCCAACAGACAACCACTTGGTGGTTTGATCCGGAACACTTTCGATGCGGTATTTGCGGTACATACCGGTTACATCAAAGAACAGGTTTTGCAAAATTTCATAAGAAACCGTCATCGACCCGATCATGCCCTTGTTGCTGATACCGCCGCCAATGGAATAACCATCCTCGCGTTCACGTCCGTCATTATAGTTGCGGAACAGGTCGCCGCCATAACTGGGCGAATACCAGGCGGTATTATAATTTGCAGTATCCAGTCCTTTGTTATACATCACCAGCATCGCTTTCAGATAAAGGCGTGGCAGGGGCTGATAATTTGCAATACCCACAAACTCTTTGAAATTGGCGCCCAGCGGGTGCGCCAGCGGTTGGTTGTAATGCAGGAAATTGTTCTGTGCCCATTTATCGGTATAGGTAAACGGACGAACGAAATTGCCTTCCACCTGCAGGTCCAGGTTCTTGATGGTAAAGGCATCGGCATATTTGGCTCCTACCTGGTAACCAAATTTATTCACCCAGGGGCCGCCGGACTTAAATACCTTGCTCACCACAAATTCATTGATCAGCCACTGCCCGTACGCCTGAAAATGCTTTGCAAAATTTGCTTTTACATCCAGCCCGATGCTGGACTTGGCACTGTTGCCGGTATACGAAGAATATGCCCGGTTAAACATTGAAGGATTCAGGTAACCCACCTGTAAACCGCCGTTCTTCTTGCTGTTGTACATGGTGCTTTCAAAGAAGCCCAGCTTCAGCCAGTTGGTGGCCTGCCAGGTAAGGTAATGAAACATCATGTAATTGCGGGGACGGGTAGAATCCAACCCAAAATAAAAATTCTCAAACGGCGCGATGGTTTGCGCGGCCACGGACGTCAGCTGAAAATTACCCGCCTGTACCCCCAGCTTTAAAAACGGATACGGGGCACTGAAATCGCTGATAAATAAGGTGCGGTAACCATCCCCTATAAAGAATTTATCATGCGCGATCTGGAAGTCGATATATTTTCCGGCATGAAAGGTTACTCCCCCGCGTATATCCCAATAATCAAATCCATCGCCCTTAAATGCCTTATAGTATCCCAATCCGGGCACACTTACATGCGCCTTATTATAATCCTGCACATACAGGGGATCCCGCTCCTGGTTCTCGGATAAATAAAGGTAATATCCTACCCGCTGATCGATCTGTCCGCGCACACGGATCCCCCGGGTATTTACAAAGGTTTTGGTACCCGTTGCTTTTCCCAGTTCAAAATTGATGACCGGGTCAATGATCAGGCTATACTGATCCCGCTTATCCACCGCATATAAATGCGCCGGGTTTTTAAAAAAAGCACCCAGGATCGGCTTTCGTTGGAACGAGTCTGCGTAGCCGGTGGTCCAGTCGGAATTGTTCATCATCATGCTCCGGATATTATACCGGTCGATGCGGGTAAGCACGCCTTCCAGCGCCCCGGCCTTATCCAGTGAATCGATCCGTTCCACCCGCTCCGTAGCCCGTTTACGCCCGTAGGGCTTAACGGTGGTAAACTGCAGTACAGAATCGCCCCTTAGCTTTATATCCAGGCGGTTGATCAGCCGGTTTTGTTTATCACTCAGCTCGATATTATCCGTTTGAGCCTGGCTGTAAAAAGGCAACAGGATCAGTGCAAGCTTCAGGAGTTGTTTGATTTGCATATACGTTAAGATAAGGTTTTCATTATTTTCATCCACCGCCTTCTGATGACAAAGATAAGATCATCAGGGTATTAGAACAGTATTCCCCTCAATTGATTAATTTCGGAGTTTTTTTGTACTTTACCAATATTGTTGCACTCAATAACAAAAATCATGCAAACATTTCTGATTAAGAACATAAACATTGTAAATGAAGGGCAAACAAGCACGGGCGATGTGCTGATCCGGAACGGGAAAATTGAAAAGATCGCCGGCAGCATCGATATACCATCCGAAGCAACTGAAATAAACGGGGAAGGCAAATACCTGTTACCGGGTGTGATCGACGATCAGGTACATTTCCGCGAACCGGGGCTTACGCATAAAGCAACCATCTATACCGAAAGTAAGGCGGCCGTAGCCGGTGGTGTTACCAGTTTTATGGAAATGCCCAATACGGTTCCTCCGGCCTTTACGCTGGAACTGCTCGAAAACAAGTATGAAATCGGACGCCAGACCTCACTGGCCAATTATTCCTTTTTTATCGGCACCAATAACCAGAATGCAGCCGATGCATTAGCCGCCAACCAATACAAAGACCGGATCTGCGGCATAAAAGCGTTTATGGGTTCCAGCACCGGAAACCTGCTGGTAGACAACCCGCTCGTGCTGGAAAAATTGTTTGCCGAAAGCGAAATGCTGATCGCTACCCATTGTGAAGATGAACGGATCATTAAAGCCAATATGCAAAAAGCCCTTGAGTCCGGAAAGGAATTGACGGCTGCCGACCACCCGGTGATCCGTAATGCGGAAGCCTGCTTTGAATCGTCCTTTTATGCCATCCAGCTGGCCAAAAAGCACGGCGCGCGGTTACACATCCTGCATATCAGCACGGAAAAGGAATTGCAGCTGTTTACCAATATGCTGCCGCTTAAAGAAAAACGGATCACCGCCGAGGTGTGCGTGCATCATCTTCATTTTACGGCGGATGATTATGCCATCCAGGGAAATCTGATTAAATGCAACCCCGCTATTAAGGCACCGCACAACCGGGAATCGCTGTGGAATGCGCTGCTGGACGACCGGCTGGACGTGATTGCCACCGATCATGCGCCCCATACCTGGGAAGAAAAACAAGAACCTTACCTTAAGGCCCATGCCGGCGTACCGCTGGTACAGCACTCGCTGCCACTGATGCTTTATTATGTAAAGCAGGGAAGGATCGCTATTGAAAAGGTAGTGGAAAAAATGAGCCATGCCGTGGCCGATTGCTTCCAGATCAAAGACCGGGGTTATATCCGGGAGGGCTACCAGGCCGACCTTGTCATTGCAGATATGCATGCCCCCGTTGCCGTGCAAAAGGAAAACATTTTATACAAATGCGGCTGGAGCCCCTTTGAAAACATAGACGGCAACGGCACACCTTTCCAATTTCCGGCGAGCATCACACATACTTTTGTAAATGGAAATTTAGTTTATGGAAATGGGGAGTGGAATGAGTCTGTAAAAGGACAACGGTTATTATTTAACCGGTAACGTTTGGGAATGTGGAAATGTGGAAATGTGGAAATATGAAAATGTGAGAATGTGGAAATGAGTGCTGAGCCGGTCTTTCTAACGTTGAACCTTAAACCTGGAACCTTAAACAAGAATCATGCAGATCGACGGTATCTCTTTTAATGACATTGCTATCTTTCATCCGGAGGAGGATTACTCCATCTTTCACAAACTGAATTTTACCCGAACTTTTGGAGGGCGGGAATGGCTGCGTCATTTTTTTTCCAACCCGTTCAACGATATTGAAAAGATCCGGGGTACACAACGCATCCTCAGCAAACTGATCCTGCATGTAGACGAGTGGCCGGAAGACATCACCAATGGCACCATCCTTGTGATGGACCGGTTCCTGGATTACGCACTGGACCGCGTCAGCAATAGCCCGAATGCGCTGGATGCCGCTATATACCGGGTGCTGCATCATGCAGACTATGCCATGGTGCGCTTCTCGATCAACCATTTTGCCGATTTTTTCCGGAGCATCCGGAAGATTGCCGCCCTGCTGAGCGAAGTGGCGCTTCCCGCAAGCTTCAGCATATATATTGAGCGCATCAGTCAGCTGCTGAAAATAGAGGCTTTTGATCAGCTTTCAGCATCGGTAAAGGACCAGCCTTTTCCGATGAGCAGGAACCTGTACTACGCAGGCCAGCTTAGAGAGGTACATAAACATGCCATACAGGAGCTGATGGATATTTACAGCCGCCTGGATGCCTGGTACTCCATGGCAATGGCGGTAAAACGGTATAACCTGGCCTTCCCCGAATTTACCGACCAGGCCCCCCCCGTTATTGAAGCAAAAGGGCTTTACCATATCCTGCTGCAAAACCCCGTTCCCTACGACCTGGACATTACGCAGAAAAACAATTTCCTGTTCCTTACAGGTGCAAATATGGCGGGTAAAAGCACCCTCATCAAATCCGTAGGCGCCGCCGTATTCCTGGCCCACATCGGCATGGGCGTACCGGCCCGCTCCATGCGGCTTACCCTGTTCGACGGTTTGATCAGCAATATCAATGTGGTGGATAATATTGTAAAAGGCGAAAGCTTTTTCTTTAATGAAGTGCAGCGGATCCGCAACACCGTAGAAAAAGTAAGCAATGGTCAAAAATGGCTGGTACTTATCGATGAGTTGTTCAAAGGCACCAACGTACAGGACGCGATGCGCTGCTCCCTCGCGGTGATCCGCGGGCTGCTGAAAGTAAAAAGCTCGCTGTTCATACTTTCCACCCATTTATATGAAATAGGAGAAGAACTGGAAACAACGCCCTCCATCTCGTTTAAACATTTTGAAACCACTATCCAGGACGACACGCTTTCCTTTAGCTACCAGCTGAAAGAAGGGATCAGCAAAGACCGGCTCGGATATTTTATCCTGAAAAAAGAAAAGGTAGTGGAAATGCTTGACCGGCTGTAGCATGGATCACCGTTTATCCTTCTGCAGCAGAATCATATTGCTACTTTATAACAGCTCCGGTACAAGTGCTGCTGCGGTTACAGCCTCCTGGCAAACCCGATTCCGATGGCAATACCCCTGTTGGTCGTATAGGGCGATTTGCCTCCCATTAAATGCGTTTTTTGTGAGAGCCCGTGGTAATAATTGCCAAAGCCCGAAATGATGAACCGGTCATTAAGCCGGTGCATAAGGCCCAGCCTGGTAAACAGTCCCAGGTCAATTTCATTATCCACTACGGTATTATCTTTGAAACTTTTTCCATCCTTTTGTTGATACCGGCTCTGGCCGCCCATAAAAAATCCGCCCTCCATACCGGCATCCGCAAATGGCTGTATTTTTCGCGTGCGGTTGAATAAGAAACGGGCAAAAAGCGGAACTTTTACATAATAGGCGTTTTCAATATGGCGGGTATTAAGATCTGCGTATTTTTTAGAAACCCCCTCCCCGCTGAAGGCGACCCCGGCACCAAAACCAGCAAGATGGCCGCCCATGCGTACCAGGTTGATCCCTGCTTTGTAATGCGGATGCCATTGCGTATGGCCCCGGTAGTTGCTATACCAGCTATGGCCGCCTGCAGCCTGCGCTTCGGCATACCAGCTTTTTAAAACCTGGGCATGCACTTTTACAAAGGAACATGCAAATAACAGCAGCAGGTATGGTTTTCTCATAAAAAAAGTCTTTACAGGTATAACGGATCCTGCAATGAAAAGGCAACAGCCCGTTGCCCTATTTTATGCAGCCATGCACCGTACAGCAAAAAGCCGGGGAGCACCTGCCCACCCGGCCGTAAGACCCGCATTGCGGGCACTTAACACTTTATACGTTATTCATGGTCATGAGCTCCGGCCGCCACGGTTTTCAGCTGCAGCACGGTTTTGAAATCTTCGCTGCCATACGTGTTATACTTCACATCATTCCACTCCCGCTGAACGGTTTTATTGATGCCATGCCGCAATGATGCGGTCAGCGACAGCTCTTTGCCGGTTTGCAACACGCTAAAATCGCCGGTAAACCCCACCCGGTCATCTTTATATACATAGTTCAGTACCCCGGTTACAGAAGGCAGGAAGAAGAACTGGTGTATCGCTGCCTCTTGCAGGAACTCTCCATTCAGCAGATCACCATCCGCTGCGTAGAATTTTATCTGTAACTGATAAATATCGCTCCCCTGCTCCAGCGTTACTACGGGTGCTTTATCCAGCAAGGCATTCGTTTCAGGATCAATAAAGCGCCCGTCCATCCGTACGGCAACGGTGGCCGTATCGTGTGCATGCAACTGGGTACCATGATAATGTCCTTTAATAAAAAGCAATGCTACTTTTGCAGGATCATCATGGTTGTGCTCTTCGTTGGGTGCCACCGGGTCTTTGCTACAGGAAGTCATCAGCGCCGATAATAATATAAAAGCAGTAAGGGCAGACAAGATACGTTTGGAAGTTCTTTTTTTCATTGTGTTTGTTTTTTATTGAATTGATTAAAATTGATAACTGATCCTTAACTGCAGGTTGCGCCCAACGCCATGACTGAAATAGCGGAAGCGGTCCAGGTAATCTTTATAGGAAGTATTCAGCAGGTTGCTGACCGTAGCAAACAACCGGAGCGTATGGTGTTTACAGTAAATCCGGGTACCCGCCTCCAGGTGCAATAAATGGTATGCCGGCGGCGGATCCGCAAAATCACTGCCCGGATCATAGCGCCGCTGCCGGGCGGTGAAGGTGGAAACCAGCTGTATATAACTGGTGTTTATCCTTTGCCCTTCTTTAAACCGGTATTGCAATACATGGCTGATCCGGTCTGCAGGAATCAGGGGCAAATAGCGTTGCTGTTGAATATCACGGGCTCTTATAAAAGCAGCACGTAATTCATACGCTAACGCCGGCCACAGCCGATATCGTGCCGTAAGATCCAGCCCGCTCAGTAACGCATCTGTTTGCTGATAGCGAAATACCGGAAAGGCACCGCGGATCGTTTGTTCATAAACACGCTGCGGCTGTAAAAAGATATATCCGCCTATATATTGTGTGTACAGGGATGCATCCAGCTGCAGCCGGCCGTATTGTTTCTGCAGGGTGGTGATCCATTTATATCCCTGCTCCCCCTTTAGTGTTGAATCTCCATATTCAATGCTGGCGGCTCCGTGGTGCAATCCATAACTGTATAGTTCGCTTACCTGGGGCGGGCGCCAGGCCATACCGATGTGGGTACTTAAATTCCAGGCAGCCTTTAATTTCCAGCGCAGGCCCAACATCCCGGAAACGTTATTAAAGTACCGTTCTCCTCCGTAATAATAAACCTCTTTCACATAGGATCCGGCCTCATTTACCGGCACTGTTGCGCCCGCATCATTTACATACCGGTAAAACGGTCGCGTACCCAGGGCATTCAGGTAATGATGGTCATAACGCAGTCCGGCTTCCAGTTCATAGCCCCGCCTTATCATCCGCTGTATTCCGTACACGCCGGCTTCCATGTATTTATAATTCGGAATCAGCGGCACCACTCCTGTTCCGGGCTGGTTATGATTGGCCTTATAACTGGCCGTTGCCCCCGCAGCTGTTTGCCAACCCGAGTGTCGCTTTTGTTCCCAGTGAAGGGCCGCGGACCGGGTTTGCAGCAGCAGGTTCAATGAAGGGATGGCTGAACGGCCGGCTCTCCGGAGATCAAACTCCTGCCGCCGGTCTTCCTGGTAAGCATACCATAATTCCAGGCGGCTGCTGTCGTTGAATTGATACTGTACGGTTGTTTTGTACAGCCGGTGTACCACCTGTTGTCTTGGGGCATCGATATCATAGGAAAAATTTCCCTTTTCAAAAGGCACTTCATGTTGAATGCGGGCTTTAAGGTCTGCGGTGTCCCCGATATGTGCCCCCGAAAAAATGCCCAGTTCCGTACTGAAATAACTTCCATAGGCGGTAATCAGCCACCGCCCTTTCCGGAATCCTGCTTCGCCGGAAAAATTCAATTCCCGTACGCCGGTGTTATTCAGAAAATAATCTGCGGTTTTAAAGTTGCCGTTTTTTTTACCGCTGCCCTGTATACGCCATGCCCATTCCGGGTGGCTGGTCCATCCGCTCCGGAGTGTAAATCCGCCGCCGAATGATCCTCCGTTTGCCGCAAGCACGGTACCAGCTTCCCCGCTTACCGGTTTTCCGAAGGGAAGCGGAGGTACATCCAGTACAATCACTCCGCCCAGGGCCTCCGCGCCATAACGCACACCGGCCGCACCTTTTATTACGCTGATCGTTCCTGCAATGGCCGGGTCTATTTCCGGGGCATGTTCCGCACCCCATTGCTGGCCCTCCTGCTTTACGCCGTTATTCAATATAAGAATCCGGTTACCATGCAAGCCATTGATCACCGGCTTGGTAATGGTAGTACCCGTTTGTATCATGGATACCCCCGGCACGTCCTGTAATACCTGTGCCAGGCTTTGCCCGCTGCGGCTGCTCAGTGCATTTCCCGAAAGTACGTTCACCGGCACCCGGGGGTCTTTACGCCCCGATATCCTGATTTCCTTCAACAACACCGTATCCAGCACAGAGGATGCTGATGGTACCCACTCTTTTTGCGCTGCCACTTTTAGCGGCACCAGCAAACCCGCCAGCAACAAGCCTATCAAACAAGAAGGATAACGATCAAAAATATGCACCATTGTTGCAAATATATACAAATGCATCATTGTTGCAAAAAACAAATTACTTTTTATAATGCCTGTTCAACCGATGGTTGGTTAAATGTTCCACGCATTAAAAGGTACTTGCAAACGGCAGATCGATTTAACAGGCAGCAGGAGGTGATACCGGGCCGGCAATGCTGGTAGTTGATACCATTTAAAATAGGTTTTAAAAAAACAGGTGGTTATGCCGATGCGCCGGTATTCAGGTGTGCTATGTAATCCAGCAGTTCATCCCGGCCCAGTTTATCGACTGCAGATGTGACAAAGTGCGGCGGCAATGTTTCCCAGCTTTCTTTCAATAGATGTAAAAAGGCATCTACCGTGCGGGTAGTGGCACCCGGCTTATTTTTATCGGCCTTGGTAAATACCAATGCAAAGGGAATGCCCCATTCGCCCAGCTGATTAATGAATTCCAGGTCTATTTTTTGCGGTTCGTGCCGGCTGTCGATCAGTACAAATAAACTCACCAGGTTTTCCCGTTTGAGAATGTACTTCTCAATCATCATTGACCAGCTCTTACGTTGTTTCTGCGAAACTTTTGCATAGCCATAGCCGGGAAGATCCACCAGGTACCAGGGTAACCGCTGCATTTTTCCACTCTTATCCCGGTAGCCGGAAATGATATCAAAATGATTGATCAGTTGTGTTTTGCCCGGTGCTGCTGATGTTTTGGCCAGCGCCTTTTTATTACACAGCATATTGATAAGCGACGATTTGCCTACATTGCTTCTTCCGATAAAGGCATATTCCGGCCGGTCGGCCTTCGGGCACTGCGTATATTCCGCGCTGCTTTTGATATAATCAGCAGATACAATTTCCATAGTTGCAAATTTACAGGGATGGACGCAATCGCAAATGAAAAGGCACGGCCACCTGCCGTTTCTCGCCACTTAGTATTAACCGGGCGGTCTCCTCTCCCATAGCAGCAAAATCCGTGGAAAAAGTGGTGATCCCCTGCAGGATCAGGCGCTTTAATGGTGTTTCGTTGTAACTGATCACGCCTACATCCCGGCCAATCACCAGCTGCGCCGCCATAATTTTGTCTACAAGGGTAACCAGGTCATCTTCCATCAAACAGATGTATACTTCTTTGGGTGCGATGACCTCTTTCTGAATATGATGTACCACTTCCCCCTGAAATGCATATTGCTGGCAAAAACGCCTGAATCCTTTTGTGATCTCCTCGGGGAAATACGAATATTCCGGTACAATAATTTTGATGGTTTCATATTGCCCGAGACGGCTCAACGCCTGTTCCAGCGACTGGTAAATATCTTCTTCAAAATTTTCATACACGGCACTGACATCACCGCTTACCCCGGGCACAAGCTTATCCAGCAGGATCAGCTTGTCTTTTGGTAAAGCATTGATGATCTCCGAAGCACCGGATCCTCCTTCCAGAAAATGCGGGATGATTACAAAATGGGTATACGGTTTTTCGATTCCGGACAATAGTTTTTTAAATAAATTAAAGTCATTATTATAAATGTAAAAATCAATAAGCGCCGTGGGGCCCAGTGTTTTTACAAACGCATCATAGATGATCTTTTTATGGGTGCTGAGTTTATTAAACAGCAGGAAAATTTTCAGGGGGCTTTGAAGTTCCACGGTTTTTACAAAATAGCCCTTCCCCGGTACGGATCCCAGCACCCCCATCCGCTTCAGATGTTTGTATGCCTTTTCTGCTGTATCGCGGGAGATCTCAAATTCATAACTCAATTCATTGATCGATGGCAAAAGATCGTTTTGCTTCATGCTGCCATCTGCAATGGCATTCATAATGGATTGCGCCAACTGCTGATACTTAGGCGTGGCAGATAATACATCCAGTTCAATATATTTAAAAATACTCATTTCTGTTACGGCATGCTGAACAAATAAAAATAGGAAAAATAATGAAGATCCCCGGAAGAAATACATAGCCGCTCCAGGACCATACCCCTGGCGCCATTGCCGGAAAAGTAAAACTTACCATGCCTTCAAAGAAAACAGGCGTTCGGCCGATCCCCTGGCGAAATCCCCTGCATCACTGTATAAATCTTGTTACCTTTGCGGTTTATGACAGAATTTTCGCACGATCATATCATTCCTTATAAAGGATCTGAAAAAACAAAGAAAGAACAGGTTGCAGAAATGTTTGACCGCATTGCACCCCGGTACGACCTTACCAACCGCGTGCTTTCCGGCCGTTCGGACGTAGCCTGGCGCAAGAAAGCGATCGGCATGCTGAAGAAATACCAGCCGCAGCAAATACTGGATATTGCCACCGGAACCGGTGATATGGCATTGCGGGCCTATAAGATGCTGGAGCCACAACAGGTGACCGGTGTTGACATCTCTGCGCAGATGCTGGAGGTTGGGCGGCAAAAAATTGCCAAAGAAGGACTGAGCGACCGGATCACCCTTGAACTGGGCGACTCTGAGCATCTGCAGTTTTCCGACAACAGGTTTGACGCAGCCATGGCTGCGTTTGGGGTACGCAATTTTGAGCACCTGGAAAAAGGATTATCGGAAATGTACCGGGTATTAAAGCCCGGCGGGCAATTACTCATCATTGAATTTTCGAGACCCAAACCCGGGTTGTTCAAAGGGCTGTACCAGCTTTATATGAATGTAGTGGCGCCGCAGATCGCCGGCCTTCTGAAACAGAACAAAGAAGCCTACCAGTACCTGAACAAATCGGCGCGGGCATTTCCGGAGCGGAAGGATTTTACCGATATCCTGCAAAAAGTAGGTTTTTCCAACGCACGGTATAAAGCGCTTACATTTGGTATCTGCTGCATTTACAGCGCTGAGAAATAAGAGGTCTCTGGTTTAACGTTCAATGTTTGCCGTTAGATTCACTTGATGCCTGATGGTCGATTGTTCATTCAATATCATTTCTTTAAAGCCGCAGATGCGCAGATGGGGTACCAGCTTTAATAGTACGCAAAAAAATATAGCAGGAAATGCGCCGCTGGCGCAATTAGTGTATCTGTGGCAATCATAGTCATCGATTAAGGAAAACAGCATTGATTTACTACCCCCTGTTTCCACATTTTCAAATGTTTCCCGTTAGATCCACTTGATGCCTGATGACCAATTGCTCATTCAATATCATTTTCCTAAAGCCGCAGATGCGCAGATGGAGTACCAGCTTTAATAGTACGCAAAAAATATCGCAGGAAATGCGCCGCTGGCGCAATCTGTGTATCTGCGGCAATCATAATCATCGTTTAAGGAAAACGGCATTGATTCACTATCGCCTGTTTCCACATTTTCAAATTAATCATTAAACTGAAACGTGAAAATCGTATCCCTCGTTCCATCCATAACAGAACTTTTATACACCCTGGGGTTGGAACAGGAGGTAATCGGTATCACTAAATTCTGTGTTCATCCGCAAAGCTGGTTCCGAACCAAAGCACGCGTGGGCGGTACCAAAACACTGGACCTTCAAAAGATCATCGCGCTTCAACCGGATCTGATCATCGCCAATAAGGAAGAAAATGTAAAAGAGCAGGTAGAAGTGCTCGCAGGCCGGTTTCCTGTGCTGCTTACGGATGTAAACGATTACGCCGGTGCCCTGGAAATGATCCGCGAAGTGGGCGGGCAAACCAACCGGGAAGATAAGGCGCAGCGATTGATTGCGGATATTGAATCCGCTTTTGCCCATCTTGATACCGGGCCAGCGGTTACCGCGGTATACTTTATCTGGAAAGATCCCTGGATGACGGTTGGGGGCGATACATTTATCAACGACATGATGCAACGGGCCGGTTTTATAAATCGATTTGCTTCGTTAAAACGGTATCCTGCCGTAGACCTGAATGCGTTGCAGGCACCTTTACCGGAATGCATCCTTCTTGCTTCGGAGCCGTATCCCTTCAGGGAGCAGCATAAAGCAGCATTACAGGAACGTTACCCGGACGTAAAAATCCTGCTGGCAGACGGAGAGATCTTTAGCTGGTATGGCAGCCGGATGCTTAAGGCGCCGGCATATTTCAGGCAATTGCAGATGCGCCGGTAGGCAGTACTTTTTTGCTGGTACCCCCTCGTAAAGCCAACAGTTTGAACATTTCAAAAACGGCGCTGGTCGGGGATCGCTTCCGCCGTTGCACTGGCCGTATACACGCTGCAGCCCGTTGCCCTGTGAAAAAAATACAGTTAACGCACGCAGTGCCGGGCCACCGCCGGCCGCCACCGACAAAAATCCGCAGACAAGGGCGCGATGCACAGACCTGCGCCCGTGCCTGCGGGATGATTAATGCAGGGTAGGATCAAACGAACCGCCCCAGTCTTTGTTTTGTTCCAGTTTAGTGGTTTTATTGATGATGCTTTGCGCGATCGGATAAAAATAATACTTATCGGGTACGATGTTCTTTTGCACACCGGTCTGTGGCACCTGTACTACCGAATATTTGAAATTTTCTTCCGACAGGCTGAACGTACCGGCTTGCTGCTGTGCCTGCAGGATGGGCATTTCGGTACCATTGGCATTAATGGCAATAGCCTCTACCCCGCTCTTTGTTTTCTGATCCAGCAGGCTGAACAGGCGCCAGCGGCGCAGGTCGTTAAAACGATGCCCCTCAAAGCACAGTTCAATATTCCGTTCATTCATAATGGCCTGCCGCACGTCTGCCCTTGATGCCGCCGTAATGCCATAAGTGCTTCCCGCTCCCGGTTCAATACCGGCCCGCTTCCGTATTTCGCGCAGTAATACCAGTGCATCGGCAGTATGGCCCGCCTCGTTTGCCGCTTCCGCATAATTCAGCATAACTTCAGCAAAACGCATCAGCACAAAATCGATATCATACTGCTGCACATTTGGCTGCGTCAAACCCAGGTTACAGTTCTTCAGGATAAAGAAACCGGTGTACGTATTGTTATTGGTCGATTTGTCTGCAACATTGGGATTGATCCCAAAATTATCGTTGGCCGAAGCAATACCCACGCTGGTATATTGCTTATATCCCTTGGGGGTGCCGGCCACCGGGAAGGTTTTGGCATTCCATAGAATGGATTTTTCAAAACGGGGATCCCGGTTCTTCCAGTAAGACTGAAGGAATACCGCATCCGTTTTGTAATAAGTGCCTGTAGGGTCATCGTACTGTTTGCCATCCTTCATGGGAAATGCTTTTACAAACTCCCAGGTAGGACAAGCCGATGCGTTTCCCCTGCTTAAGGAACCCGGCCGCGCACCAAAATCCCAGCTGGCGGTTTTACCCGGAAACTTATTGATGACCGGAAACACAATCTCCGAGTTCTTTTCCGACAACGCAATTTTCCCGTAATCTTCGATCAATCCGTAACCCTGGCCCTTGAGGGCTTCATACGCTTTCTTGTTTTCGGTATATGCTTCGGCCCAATAAGCGTTGTTCCAGGGATTACCGGGATTGAACAACGGGGAAGCCTTATACAGCAACACTTTTGCTTTAAAGGCCTGCGCAAAATTCCCGTCAATATGTCCCCAATCTGTAGACGTTACATCAATCTTTGCCGGCAATAAGGGAATGGCTTTATCCAGGTCTTCCACAATAAAATCAAAGCATTCCTTTGTGGAATTACGCGGCAGGTCCAGCTCATCGGTGTAGCGGTCCAGCGGTGTTTTTACAATGGGTACTCCGCCATATTCCTTTACCATTGAAAAATACGTATACGCCCGCATAAAATAAGCCTGTGCCAGGATGCTTTCTTTTTCAGACTGGCTCAGTTTCCCGGCCTGCACATCGCGGATCGCAAGGTTGGCCAGTCGCACGTTGGCATAATCCCAGCTGGCAGTAGAAGCCCCCGTTACGGTAATGGCATTTTCGCCGAAGGCGATACCGGAGAGCTGCTCGCTGTTGCGGTCGGCGGCCACATTCCAGTTCCCGAATTTATTATACAGATTGGCCACAAAGGCGTTGGCCTGCTGCAGATCGTTCCATACCTGCTCCGGCTGGTAGTTGCTTACATCTTCAATATCCAGTTCTTTGGAGCAACGCGTGCCGAAAATGATGATGCATAAAAACAAGCATATTTTTTTCATTTGAATATCTGTTTTAAGGTCATTTAAAAAGTGAGGTTCAGTCCGGCTGTAAGCGTCTTCATCACCGGGTAAGAATCATAGTTTTTCTGTTCGGGATCCTGGAATTCTTTCAGTTTGGAAATAGCAAACAGATTGGTGCCGTTTACAAACACCTGTGCATTTACCAGTTGCAGCCGGCTGATCCAGCGGGCAGGGAGGGTATAGCCGATGTTCAGGTTTTTTAAACGCGTATAGGCACCGTTCCGCATCCAGAACGTGGAGCCATCGCTGCCAGACTCCAGCCAGTTCTGCCCCACCACGCGCGGGTACTTTGCATCGGGCGTTTCCGGGGTCCATACATCGCTGGCCCAAATGGGATAATACACCCGGAAATTACCGCCCCACTGACGGATACCGGGTCCATCCTGGTTGCTCACCATTACATCGTAAGAGGTTACGCCCTGGAAATGCGCATCCAGCGAAATTCCTTTCCACGATACATTGAAACCAAACCCGTAGTTTACCCGCGGCTTTCCGTTCTTGCTCAGCAACTGTACATCATTGCCATCGATCCTTCCGTCGGCACCGGGGGTATAGCCATCGCCCCGCACGTCTTCATAAATAATGGCTCCCAGGTAGGGCTTGCGGCCGTAATAATTATATCCCTTTGCGGTGAGCTCCTCCAGCTGCTGTTGCGTGCGGATAATGCCGAGTGCTTTAAAACCATAGATCCGGTCTTCGGGCTGGCCAATGCGGGTACGAAATTGCTCTACCCCACCCGGCCCATAGGCCACCGGCTCATCCAGCACATCCCAGCGGTCCCGTGCATAGCCTACATTGCCGTATACGGAATAAGAAAATTCTTTACCGGCACGGTCACTCCATTGAATGTCAAATTCCGCACCCTTAAAGGAGCGTACCGCGTAATTTTCCGGGGCGGGCGTGGTACCGTATACATCCGGAATGGCTACAACGCGCGATGCCAGAATGTCCTTCATCTGGTTGGTAAACACATCCAGGCGGCCGGAAAGCCGGCTGTTCAATGTAGCAAAATCCAAACCGATGTTCTTGTTCACTACCGTTGCCCAGGTTAACCCGGGTACCGGAACCGGACTTGGCTGGATCGTTTTATACAGCCGGTCGCCAAATACATAGGGCGTACTATTCTGATAGGTTTCCTTATAATAAAATCCTTTAATCGTTTCCGGATTACCGATATTGGTATAATTCAGGTCATTTCCGGTGGTACCGTAAGAGGCCCTTATTTTCAGGTCGTTCAAAAACCCAACATGATCTTTGAAAAAGGGCTCCTGCGAAAGGCGCCATGCCAGCGATACAGAGGGATAAGCCCCCCATTTATGTCCATCGGCAAAGGCACTGTTACCATCATACCGGAGCGACGCTTCTACAATGTAACGGTTGGCATAATTATAATTCAGCCGGCCGATCCAGGATTGTGCGGCACCCAGCCCTTCAAGCCCATCTGCAAACCGGTCTGCAGGATCTGCCGAATAAGGAAAGAACTGATCAATATTCGCAATGGGATTATAGGCTGTGGAGATCGACCGGTAAAAATGATCCTGCCGCTGTTCAAATACCGCAAGGGCATCTACTGTATGCTTGCCAAAGCTGCGGTTATAGGTCAGGAAGGCATTGAACTGGTACTTCCAGCCATTGTCCTGCTGGTAGCGTAAAAACGGTGCCTGCTGACTGAAATTAAAGATATTGGTCTTGTTGGGATCCGGCGGACCCGGTACGAACCGGTTTTGCGGATCGCCCTGTATGAACACATAGTTTTTCTGGAAGGTCATATACCATTTCCGTAAAAAATCGTTGGCTTCATAATTGCCCACAATTTTTGCGGCGAGGCCCCGGGTAATCTTATGCAGGTTAATGTCAAGCGTTGCAATGGTATTCAACTGCCGTTTCCGTGTTTTGATGTAGCGGTCGCCCATCACCTGGTCAATCACGCTCCAGGCCTGCCAGCTGCCCATGGGTGTTTGTACCGGGTAGTCGGTAATATGATCGGCCGGAGTACCGTCTGCATCGATATAAAACGGGTATAGCTTCGGCCAGTTAAAGGTTACCCTGTAAAAATCCGATACATCGTAATCATCATCGGGTGAAAAGGGCCAGTAAAATTTGTCTGAATTCTGTTGTGCCGCCGCAATGTTCATGTTCAGCTTGATATCGTTGGTGATCTTTGCCGTAATGTTGGACCGCAGGTTAAACTTTTTATACCCCAGGTTTTCATAAGAACCATTTTCCCCGGTATAACTTACCATGTTGTAATAATTCAGTTTTTCGCTTCCGCCGGAAATATCCAGCAGGTATTTCTGTACCGTTGGATTACGCCATACCCAATCGTTTACATTATAGTTTCTGTCTTTAAAGTAATTAAACTCCGTTTCGCCATTGGGTAACGGATCATTTTTTTTGTTATACTCATTGTTGAATTGAACCACGCGGTTCTGATAGATCAGCTCATCGGTGGCTGTAGTAAGATCGCTCAGCAGGGTTCTTGTAGGCGTGGATCTTGAATACGAGGTTTGAAAATGCAGGGTCGGTTTTTGGGCAGTTCCTTTTTTTGTAGTAACCACAATAACCCCGTTGCCCGCTCTTGAACCGTAAATGGAAGCCGTTGCCGCATCTTTCAGTACGTTCAGCTGATCGATCTCATTCGGATCCAGGGCGTCAAATTCAGCCTTGCCTTTGATAACCCCGTCGATCACATATAAAGGCTCTCCGTTAGCACCCCGGATACGGATGCTGGAGCTGGCGCCCGAAAGACCCGAGGTATTGGTAACCGTTACGCCCGGGGCGCGGCCCGCAAGGGTATTGGACATATTTGCGGCGGGTATATCGGTTAATTTTTTTGTGCTGATACTGGTAACAGCTCCCGTAAGGTTGGAGCGTTTTTGGGTGCCGTAACCCACTACCACCACTTCATCGAGGGCAGCCGCAAGCGCCGAAAGCCGGATCTGCAAGGCAGCTTCGCTCCCTACAGTTACTTCCTGCGTCTGAAACCCGATGGCGGATATTTCCAGCACATCACCCGCAGTTGCGTTGATCCGGAACGATCCGTCGGCGGCACTGGCAACAGCCGTTGTTTTACCTTTTATTTTAATTGTGGCGCCGGCTAACGGGTTGCCGGAAGAGTCGGTGATCTTTCCTTCTACAGGCGGGGCCTGGATCAGGTAAGGAATGGGGTTACCGCCAACAGGCTTTGCTGCGTACAACGCATGTGCCTTTAACAAAAGGCAGCACAGCAGCACCGGAAAAGCCATGGCATACTTCTGGAGTCTGATTTGCATAGTTCTCTTAATTTTTCAGGTTAAAGAATGAGGCATAAATGAGCAGGTAAAAAAGGCAATGAAGGGCAATAGACGGACGGTACGTTCTGCTGTATACACAGCAACGCTTTACATACTCAGGTACTTATTTTTTTCAGGTACTTCCTTTCTTACGTTGGAATGAATGGGGAATCAAGTCTGATTTTTCAGGGTCATAGAGGTTTCGAGGTTTGTTAAAGAATAGTAAATAGCAGGACAAATGTTATCGAAAAAAAATACATCAGCAAATTTTTTTCTGCATTTTCCGAACGGCATCCGCAATAAATTATTCGTTGAACAATAAGCAAAGATCTTTATTAAAAAAACAAGCGAAGCTTCACTGAAGGAAAAGACCTTCGTATAGAAGCCGGAGCAAAACACGGCTCTTTTGCAGGGCATACGCTGAAATCCGCGCAGCGACTGCATTCCAGCCGATTACAAAACCGAAATATCCATCACCCGGGATCATTATATGGCCCGTGTGCCGGCGATCCGTTGGCGCGTCACCTGCAAAAAAATTTATAAAAAATTTGGAGGTCTCAAAAAATAGTCTATAAATTTGCCTCAGTTCTTGAATTATTCTTATCCAGAAAGACCGAGGGACTTGACCCGATGACGTCTTGGCAACCTCCGCGTAACGCGGGAAGGTGCCACCTTCAACCACACTTGTGGAAAGATAAGTTAGAAAAAGCCTTTTCATTTATTTGCAAAATAGTTGAATGCGCTTCTGACTTGTCGGGAGCGCATTTTTTTTGCTTCTGGCATTCCTGTCGTTCGTTTTTCCGGATGGATGTTCATGAGTTATTATTCACTATTAAAAAACAAAAAAATGAAAGCGCAAACAAAGATCCTGCACAGTATTCCCGCCGATGAGCTCACCGGTGCCATCTCCACCCCTATTTATCAAACCTCCACCTTTGTACAGGATGCACCCGGCGTACACCGGGGTTATGATTATTCCCGTACCAATAATCCCACACGCGCCACATTGGAAAAACTGGTTGCCGAACTGGAAGGGGGCAGCCATGGGTTTGCTTTTGCCAGCGGCCTGGCCGCCATCGATGCCGTGGTAAAGCTACTTGCAGCGGGCGATGAGATCCTGGCCGTGGATGATATCTACGGTGGCGCCTTTCGCCTGTTTACCCATGTGTACCAGAAGTTCGGCATTGGTGTGCATTATACAAACACCACGGATGTGGCCAATGTAGCAGCTGCCATTACGCCCAAAACCAAACTGATCTGGATTGAAACGCCTACCAATCCAACATTAAAGATCTCCGATATCCGTGCAATTGCAGCACTTGCAAAAGCGCATCATATCCTGCTTTGTGTAGACAATACTTTTGCCTCGCCTGCCGCACAAACACCGCTGGAGCTGGGCGCCGACATTGTTGTGCACAGCGCTACCAAGTATCTTGCCGGGCATAGCGATGTGATCGCCGGGGTTGTTGTAACAAAAACGGCCGCACTCGGCGACCAGATCAAATTTATTCAGAATGCATCCGGTGCCATCCTGGGCCCATTTGACAGTTGGCTGGCCATCCGGGGTATTGAAACACTTCCGCTGCGTATTGCACAACATTCGAAGAATGCACAGGCCGTTGCTGAATTCCTGCAAACCCAGGATTTTGTAAGAAACGTTTACTACCCGGGACTTCCCTCGCATCATAATCATGCTGTTGCCAGGCAGCAGCAGCAATACCTTGGCGGCGTTGTAAGTTTCGATTTGCAGGTTGACGAAGCGGATGTTGCAACGCAGCTGGTAAAAGCAACCCGCTATTTTCAACTGGCAGAAAGCCTTGGCGGTGTAAAAAGCCTGATCTGTTTACCCAGCGAAATGACGCATAAATCCATTCCCGCGGAGATCCGGCGCAAGGCAGGTGTTACCGATAGCCTGATACGGCTTTCTGTGGGATTGGAAGATGCGGAGGACCTGATCGATGATCTGAAAAAAGCGATACGGGTGGCTACGGGCCGCCTGGCTACGGCGGCATTTTAAAGCGTGCAAGCGGATGAAGGTAGTTACGAAACATCATTCCACTATTCCTATGGTCGTTCTGTTCCGATTTATTGGAACAGAACGACTATAGAATACAGACAGATATTTAATCAGCTCTATGATATCTGCGGCCCAACGTGTCTATGTGCTAATGTAATTTCTATACCTGATACGCACTGGCTGCATCCAGTGTTGCCAGGGCATCTGCAGAAAGCTGCAGGCGTACAGCATCCGTCATGCTCTGCATCTGCGCCACGCTGGTAGCACTTACAATGGGCGCGGTTACCGAGGGACGAGACAACAGCCAGGCAAGGGCCACGGCCGCAGGAGATGTATGGTATTCTGTAGACACACCATCCAATGCCGCCAGGATCTTCTTTCCCCGGTCATCCAGCATCTTCTTTACCCCCGCGCCCCGTGCGCTTTTTGACAGATCCGCTTCGCTCCGGTACTTTCCGGTTAAAAACCCGCTGGCCAGTGCATAGTATGTAAGCACACCTAAACCGTGTGCCGCAACGATTGGCTCATATTGTGTTTCATACCGTTCGCGCTGATACAGGTTATACTCCGGCTGTAAGGTTTGATACACCGGTAGCTGCCGTGCAGCCGACGCATGAAGCGAAGCTTCCAGGCGCTGCGGAGATAAATTGGAAGCGCCGATCCACCGCACTTTTCCTTCCCGAATCAGCTGTTCATACGCTTCCAGCGTTTCTTCTACCGGTATCGCTTCATTATCAAAATGGGTCTGGTAAAGATCGATCGTATCCGTTTGCAGCCGTTTTAACGAAAGCTCCACCTGCTTCAGGATATACGCTTTTGATGTATCCGGCTGTGGCTGGTCCGCCATGCTGCCGCCTACTTTTGTAGCAATCAGCACGGCATTCCGTTTCCCGGTTTTCTTCAGCCAGTTGCCGATGATGGTTTCCGACTCTCCTCCTTTGTTGCCGGGCGCCCAGTAAGCATATTGATTGGCCGTATCGATCATATTAAATCCCTCATCTATAAAATGATCCAGCAATTCAAATGACCTGCGTTCATCAGCAGTCCATCCAAAAACGTTTCCACCAAAAACAACCGGTGCAATCTGCAGGTCTGTATGTCCAAGTGTGCGCTTATTCATATTTTAGTTTTATCCATTAAAAACAACCCGGAGCCGATATTGTTCAGAGCGGCCACTCCGCCTTCTTCGCCGGCAATGCCCGCTATAAAGCCACCTTACCCGCCGCAGCTTTGATCATGCCGGGAAACAACTTATGGGCTATCTTTGTAACTATACTCAATTTAAACCAGTAATAATATGAACAAATCAGCCATTCATCCCATGCCGGCATATTTCGACCGCTATATCAACCAGGTACCGGACGAACTGGAAATTGTACCTGCGATTCAAAAAAGCATCCTGGACATTTACCAGCTAGATAAAGAGAAGATCGACAGCCTCGGCGACCAGGTGTATGCCCCCGGGAAATGGACGATCAGGCAGATCCTTTTACATATTGCCGACTCGGAGCGGGTGTTCATTTACCGGGCATTGCGCTTTGCAAGAAAAGACCGCACGCCCTTACAGTCGTTTGATGAGAACCTGTTTGCGGATCATTCGAATGCGGGTGAACGCAGCCTGGAATCCTTGCTGGATGAGCTGGTGGCGGTTCGCCAGAGTTCCCTTGCTTTTTTTAAGAATCTCAGCAGTGAGCAACTGCTTGCTGTTGGCCATACCTATAATGCAGAAATGTCTGTACTGGCGGTGGGCTTCACCATCGTAGGACACCAGGCGCATCATTTTAAGATCATCGAAGATCTTTACTTTCCCTTGCTGAATGCTCAATAAATGAATTTTTATTTCCGTTTGCAATTCCGCTTACTCAACCGGCAGATAAAGGACTTTGGCCTGCATCCGTTATGGGGCTGGCTGCTGGGAGCCGCAGGCTTTGTACTGTTATCCTGGTTGCTGTTTTCAAAAACCGGTATGGCCATCTACCTGTACCTGTTTGCCTGTATTTCCTGGTTGCTGCAACTCAGCAACCGAAACAGAACCAATTTCCTGCGTATCACTTTTCCGCTGGAATCCCTGCGCCGGATACGACTGGTTGAAAATGCGGTTGTAGCTGCTCCTTTTGTACTGTTTTTATTTTTCAAACATTTTTTTATCGCAGCGTTGCTGCTGATGCCCGCAGCTTTATTGCTAAGTTTTATCAGCCATGCGCCGCGTATGGGTACAACCATTCCAACCCCTTTTGGAAAAAGGCCCTTTGAATTTCTCACCGGTTTCCGCCAGTTGCTATTGCTAATTACAGCTGCCTATCTGCTTATGGGCATTGGTATCTTTGTAGAAAATTTTAACCTCTGCCTGTTTGCACAAGCGGTCCTTTTCCTGATGATCTGTTCCTTTTATACCAAACCGGAGCCCTTGTTTTACGTGTGGAACTTCGCTTATAGTCCCGCCGGTTTTTTAAAGGAAAAAATAAAGACCGCCGTATGGCATACCACCATCCTGACACTACTGCCCCTGGCAGCACTGCTGATTGCCTATCCAGAAAAATGGTGGCTGACCGGCGGCATTCAATTATTGGGCTATGCCTATATCGTACAGATCATCCTGGTAAAATACATGGCCTACCCCGGAGAGATCCAGATGGTGCAGCTGCTCATCGTTGCAGCCAGTATTTTGTTTCCCCCCCTGCTGCTGGGACTGATCCCATTTTTTTATTCCCGGTCTGTTAACCGGTTAGCAATGTATCTTTCATGATCCAGATAACATCCCTTTCCAAGAGCTTCGGCAATCATGTTGTTTTAAAAAACATCTCCAATACGTTTAATACCGGCGGTGTATACGGCATTGTTGGAGAAAATGGCGCGGGCAAAACCACCTTGTTTAATTGTATCGCCGGTATTGAAGCACATGAGGGACAGATTACAGCCCATCATACACCGCTGAAGAACCACCTGGGCTTCCTGCAAACAGAACCGTTTTTCTTTTCAAAGATCACAGGAGCCGAATACCTGGAGCTGCTTTGCAGGGCAAGGCATAAACCGCTTGTACAACCGGAACAAAAAAACATTTTTGAACTGCCGCTGAATCAATATGCAACCACCTATTCTACCGGCATGAAAAAAAAACTGGCCCTGATGGCGATCCTGATGCAGGAGAATGAGTATTTCATTTTAGATGAACCCTTTAACGGAGTAGATATCCAAAGCAACCTGCTGATTACCGCTATTATTCATAAGCTGAAAGCATTGGGCAAAACGATTCTGATCTCCTCCCATATTTTTTCTACCCTTCATGAAACCTGCGACGAAATATACCTGCTCCAAAACGGTTCCTTTACAAAGAAAGTACTGCGGGCCGACTTTGATCTGCTGGAGCAGGAAATGAAACAGGTTTTCATCGGTAATAAGATCGACCAGCTGGCATTGAAATAAGCCGGAAATGGCCGCTTCCTTTTTTGTTTTTTTACACTTCTGCAGGCTAAAACAGAGATCTTAATTTATTAACTTAAGTCAAGGGGTTTCTGATAAAAAAACAGTTGCTTTGCACTACAAATTCAAACACACAACTGGCTGCTTTATAAAGGATTTAAATATACCATTATCCCTACATAAAAGATTGAGAATCTATCAAAGACAGCCGGGAGTGTTCACCAGAACACTCTTTTTTTATATGCCTTTTTCATAAGATAACGGCCTTTTTAGGATTGCAGCGTTTTGGGCTGGTTATATGGCTGCCGGGTACTCCTTCGTCTGCAATAGCGCAAGATTCGGGTTTCCTTTTACATTGCAACCCCTCAATTTTGTGTTATAAATTCGCATTTATGAAAGTACAGGAAGAAATAAATTTTGCTAAGGTAGCTACCGCAATTGAATACATCCGCAGCCATTTCAGGGAACAGCCCGGTCTGGAAGCCATAGCAAAAGCGGCCCACACCAGTCCGTATCATTTTCAACGCATTTTTACCGACTGGGCGGGGATCAGTCCTAAAAAATTTTTGCAATACATCAGCCTGGAACATGCCAAGCAGGTATTGAAAAACAACCAGGCATCAATTGCAGATGCCGCCTTTGAAACGGGGCTTTCCGGAACCGGAAGGTTGCACGACCTGTTTATTAATATAGAAGGAATGACGCCTGCCGAATACAAAAACGGCGGCAGTAACCTTCAGATCCATTATAGGTTTGCAGCAAGTCCTTTTGGCAACCTGCTGATAGCCTCCACCTCCAGGGGGATCTGTTATATGGCTTTTTATGAAGATGCGCAAACGGCATTGCAGGAATTGAAAAACCGGTTTCCGAACGCTAGCTTTCAGGAGCGGCTGGATCAGCTGCAGCAGAACGCGCTGTACATTTTCCAAAACGGTCCTTCACCGCTGCCCGAGATCAAACTACACCTGAAAGGCACCGACTTCCAGCTAAAGGTTTGGGAGAGCCTGCTAAAGATTCCAATGGGGCAGCTGACCACCTACGGCTCGCTGGCCGCGCAGATCGGAAGCCCGAATGCATCCCGTGCCGTGGGTACCGCTATCGGAAGCAATCCCGTAGCCTATCTTATCCCCTGCCACCGCGTCATCCAATCTACCGGGCACACCGGAGGTTATATGTGGGGTCCTTCCCGCAAGATGGCGATTATTGGCTGGGAACAGGCCAGGACCAACCGGTAAAATGTTACATCTTAAATTCTAAATATTAAATACTACATTCTAAAAAGGCTGTGATTGCAGACTTTATAAAATATGATTTCCTTTATGCAGCATCTTCTTCCCTATGACGGCATTGTACATTATTATGGTCCGGTCTTTACGCCAGAAACGGCAACTGCTTATTTTAACCGGTTGATGGAGACCATTGAATGGCGGAATGACGAAGCCGTGATCTTTGGCAAACGGATCATTACCAAAAGAAAAGTGGCCTGGTATGGCGATAAAGATTTTGCATACACCTATTCCAACGCCACCAAAACCGCATTGCCCTGGACAAAAGAGCTACTGGAGCTGAAACAATTAAGTGAAGAAAAAACCGGCGAGCAGTATAATTCCTGCCTGCTCAATCTTTACCATACCGGCAGCGAAGGCATGGCCTGGCATTGCGATGAAGAACGGGAACTAAAGAAAAACGGGGCCATCGCCTCGCTAAGCTTTGGGGCGGAACGGAAATTTGCATTCAAGCATAAGATCAGCGGAGAGCGGGTAGATTGTTTTTTAGAACACGGAAGCCTGCTGGTTATGAAAGGCACCACCCAAACTCATTGGCTGCACCGGTTGCCGCCCACAAAAAAAGTGCAGGCACCCCGGATTAACCTAACCTTCCGGAGCATACGTGATTGAGATTTGGGAATGTGGAAATGTGAAAACGTGGGAATGTGAAATTTAGCTCCCCAACCTTACGTATTCACTATTATCCATGTCGTTTTCTTAAGCAATTTTTATGGTTGCCGCAGATGCACAGATTGCGCCTGCGGCGCTTATCTGCGACATTGTTGTAGTTAAAGCCGATACCAAATCTGCGCAACTTGTCACGTCCCCGGGCATGAGCTGCGGCTTTAAAGAAACGACATTGATGCACTATTGACCATTCACTATTGCCCCTAAAAAAAGCCATCCTGATCGAATCAGGACGGCCTTTCTAACAAAATAAACAAAACCAAATCACCAGATTTTTGCCCGTTCGTTTTCCGGCTTATACATTTTATCGCCCGGTTTTACATTAAAGGCTTTATACCAGGGTTCAAAATTTGTCAACGGCCCGTTCCCTCTCCATTCAGCAGGCGCATGCGGATCAATCTTGATCAGCTGTTTCGCACGCTCAGGGGTAGACTTACTTCTCCATATCTGGCCCCAGCTCATAAAGAAGCGCTGGTCCGGGGTAAAGCCGTCGATCAGCTCATTGCCCTGCCCTTGTTTGGTTTTCTTAAAGGCATCGTAGGCGATGGCGATACCGCCCAGGTCGGCAATATTCTCACCCAGGGTAAGGGCACCGTTCACATGTACAGAATCCAGTACCGTATACCGGTTGAATTGTTCTTCCACCATCTTTGTCTTTTCGCGGAACTTTTTTTCATCCTCGGGTGTCCACCAGTTTTTGAGATTGCCGTCCGCAGCATACTGCGCCCCCTGGTCATCGAAACCATGGGTCATTTCATGGCCGATCACTGCACCAATACCGCCATAGTTTACCGCATCGTCTGCGCCAAAATCAAAGAAGGGGAATTGCAGGATGGCCGCGGGAAAAACGATCTCATTAAATGCCGGGTTATAATAGGCATTTACGGTATTGGGTGTCATGCCCCATTCGGAACGGTCTACCGGTTTTCCCAGCTTGGCCAGGTTCCGTTTATATTCAAATGCCGCGGCGTTCAATACATTCTGTGCGTAACGATCCGGAGCAATCTCCAAACCGGAATAATCCCTCCAGTGGTCGGGATAACCGATCTTTTTCATAAAGGCACCCAGTTTGGCCTCGGCCTTCTGTTTGGTGGCATCACTCATCCAGTCGAGATGCTTGATCCGGTTGCTGAATGCATCCTGCAGATTCTGCACCAGTTCCATCATCTTCTGCTTGGCCTCCGGCTTAAAATACCGGTCTACATACAGCTTCCCCAGCTGTTCCCCGATCGAATTATTGATCACCTGCATCACCCGTTCCCATCGTGGTTTTTGCTCTTTTTGCCCGCTCAGGGTCTTATCATAAAAATCAAAATGCGCTTCGTCAAAACTCCGCCCGAGGTAGGGCGCCATATCAGAAAGAAGTTTATAGGTCAGGTAGCTTTTCCAGGTATCCAGCGGTGCGGAAGTCAGCAGTCCTGAAAGCGCCTTGTAATACTGGGGTACGGTAACCAGCAAACTGTCTTGCCCGCTGATGTCCATTTTGGCAAAAACATCTTTCCAGGCAATACCCGGTGTTTGCCGTGAAAGTGCATCCAGGCTGAATTTGTTGTACATTTTTTGCGGATCCCGCATCTCTTTCGGATACAGGGAAGCCGCTGCCAGTTTCTGCTCCAGGTCAAAGATGGAACGGGCACTTTTTTCTGCGCCCGCCGAATCGGCGCCGCCCAGCTGCAGGATCTTTTTGATATACGCTTTATAGGCTTCGCGGTTCTTTTCGGCGCCGGCATCCTTATCCGTATAATAATCTTTCGACGGCAATCCTAGTCCGCCCTGTGTAAACTGGATGATGTTTTGGGAAACATTTTTGTCATCCGGCCCAATAAAATTGGGAAACACCGTTTGCAGGCCCGTTTTACCGTTAGCAATGATCACATCCAGCAGCTGCTGGGGGCTGCTGATAGCATGGATGGCATCCAGTTGCTGCTGCAGTACGGTGCTGCCGGCGTTATCGATGGCCGCCGTATCCATACCGCTTTTATAAAATGCCGCTACATTGAACGGGGCCGTTCCTGCTGTTGCCTTTTCTTTTGCAACCTCCTCCAGCAGGGTATGCACCGATTTATTGGTTTTATCCCGCAGCTCATCAAAACTTCCCCACCGGGTTTTATCTCCGGGTATCGGCGTATTCCGCACCCAGGTACCATTGACATACAGGAAAAAATCATCCCCGGGTTTTACAGTCGTATCCATATTTGCCCTGCTCAGGTAAGCAGTAGCCGGTTCGGCAGCCGCTGGTTCTCCAGGCTTGCCGGTATTCACACCGCAGCCCGCTGTTCCGGCCACAAGGGCCCCTGCAACAAGTATTTTTTTGTATTGCATATGCTATCAAATTATCCGTCAAAGTTAACTAACCGGCATTGTACCAGGTATACATTTACACAAACGGTAAGCCGACCGGGAAAAACACCCACCCCGGAACCCCGGGCGCCCTCACTCGGTGGTTCAACATCAACTTAATCCGGATTAAGTTATTTTTAAACCATTGTTACCGGCACGGTTTCGCTTCATATTGGTATAAACTTTGTGCCTTTATCCATGCCTTCCTTTTTTATAAGAAATACCCTTTTTGTGAAACAGGAAACCATCCGCCGGAGGCACCGAAGCCCTTTGTGCTTCCGCCGGGAAGTTCTTTCAATATTTCTGCACCCATGCATTCCATAACCGACAAAAACCTTATTTATGGCTCAGCTTACCCAACCCGTGTTCAGCATCAACGGAAAACCCATTGCACAATTCACGGCGTTTTCCCTAAACCAGTCGATCTTTGACCATCACCGTTTTACGCTTACCTGCCCGGCACAAACCATCGACGGAAAGGCCGGAATTTTCAACACTTCCAAAAATATGATCGGCGCCTCTTTTGGCGCGCGGATCGCAGGCCCCGGAACCACCGGCGCCTTATTATTTAACGGCATTGTAACCGGGGTGGAAACCGCGCGGTTTACCGGCCATCACGGCGATGTGATCATTACCGGGTACAGTCCCACCATTATCCTGGATAGCGGCCCCCATTGCAAAAGCTGGGAAAAAAAAGCAGTTAAAAACATTGCGCAGGATGTGCTTAAATTTTTCCCGCAGAACCTGCTGGAACCAAAGATCCAGGTAACATATGGAGAAACCCTGGCCTATATGGTGCAATACAAGGAAACGGCCTGGCAGTTTCTGAAACGGCTGAGCAGCACCTTTGGGGAATGGCTTTACTGGAACGGCCGGAACCTGGTTATGGGCCAGCCCTCCGGCGACCAGACCGCCGCTCTGGTATACGGCAGCCATCTCAGTAGTTTTAATATATCACTGCAGGCGCGGCCTACGCAGATGCAGATGATGGGCTGGGATTATATGAACAGCCAGGTGTATACCAGCGCCCCCAATGGCATTGAACAGAAGGCGGGGCTTAACCCATGGGGCGAACAGGTGTTTAAAGCAGGGCAGGCCGTTTATGGTACCCAGCCCAAACTCTGGAACAATCAGTTCCTTACCAATAAGAAACAACAGGATGAGCTGCTCAATATCCGAAGCGCCATGGAAAGCAGCCGCCTGGTACGGTTTAACGGGCAAAGCGGGCACTCGGGCGTTGCCGTGGGCAGTACCGTTGAGGTAAGAGGTAATAATGTGTTCAGCAGCCAATCCGAAGGATATGGCGATTACCTGGTTACAGCGGTGAATCACTACGTGGATGCACAGGGAAATTATGAAAATGATTTTTCTGCCGTTCCGGCCAGCATAAAAATGCCGCCGGTTGAAATGCAGCGGGATCCCGTTTGCGAAACGCAGAGCGCGATTGTTACCGACAATAATGACTACAATGGCCTGGGACGGATCCGGGTAAAATTCCATTGGATGAACGGATCGGAGCGCACCCCCTGGATCCGCGTAACCACGCCGCATGCAGGAGGAGGCAAGGGCATGTTCCTGCTGCCCGAAATCGGTGAAGAAGTGATTGTGGGATTTGAAGGCGACAGTGCCACCAAGCCCTACGTGATCGGTGCCGTATATCATGGAAAAGCCAATAACAGTTTCGGCAATGCAGGCAATGATGTAAAAGCCCTGCAAAGCCGCAGCGGGAACAAGCTGGTGCTGAACGATAATGAAGGCAGTGTGCACCTGGCCGATAAAGGCGGGGCCGACATGAAATTTGACGGTGCGGGCAATGCCGTTACCAATACCAACAGCGATTATACCGTAAATGCCGGCGCCAATCATACCAGCAAAGTGGGCACCAACCAAACCAATAAAGTAGGCTCCGTTCAAACCAACAACGTAGGTGAAAAACACACCACGGATGTAGGCAACGGCAGCAGCGTGCTTACTATGGACAATGCCGGTAATGTAACCATCAACGGAAAGACCAGTGTAAAAATCGCCGTGGGCGCCCATCAGCTCATCATCGACAATTCCGGAAAAGTAACGCTCGACGGTGCCAACCTGCACGCCACCATGACCGGTCAGCTGAATATGAGTGCCCCCAACAATCATATAAAGGGAATTACCAAACTGGATGGTGGCGATGTATTTGTAAACTAACAACTGACCTATGAGTGGAATCATTAATATCAATGAACCGTTTTCAGAAAAGTATACACTGATTATTGAAACCGATATGCGGGCAGTAAATATTGCCGCCTATTCCCGCGCCCGGATCCGCTGGGATTTCCGGGTGCTGCGGGTGGCTCCGGAAGAACTGGAAGTGGAACTGATCCGGCTGGATAATGTACTGCTGGAAGCAACCAACCCGCTAACCAAAGAAGTACAGCAGGTAAGTGATGTATTTGGAAGAATGTATAATGAACTGCACCTGGTCCTCGATCGACACGGCCGCGTACTGCAGGTATTGAACCTGGATATCATTCTTGATAAATGGGCCACGGTTAAAGAGGAAATGCAGCAGCATATCGAACATACCCCGGAGATCAGAGACGTAATCCTTTTAAACGATGACCTGTTTCAAAACCAGGAGAAAGTGATCACTGCCATACAGCACAACGAGTTTTTTATGCTCTACTTTAACCACCTCTACGGCAACTATTTCCCGTTTCGAGCAAAGCGGGAACAACAGTACAATTTCTTTAATACCGCAATGCTGCAAATGCAATTTGGCGGGCACCTGGTTTCCGAAGGCAGCCATACCGTTCAACTGGAGATCAAAGGCACGCCGCTTTTTGGTCTTGGAGGATTTACCCGGAAGGCCTACGCCCAGTTTGCCGATCAGCTTCCGTTGCACAAACTGGCACCGGAAATTGCAGACAACAGTAATTACCTGCTGGATAAGAAAACCGGTAAGATACTGGAAGCAGCCCGTCAGAAATACGAGATCGCCGATGAAAAAAATCTTTACCTTAAACTGGATTATCATTTCCTTTCAGAAGAAAAGTACCGGGAACGGTTAAAAATGCAACCGGCATTTTATGCGCCTGTTTAACCAACATTCAACATCTACACTATGCAGGAAAAAACACAACAATTGAAAACATTGCAGATCGGTCGCCACTGCTTTCAGTGGCATCATTCCGGCCGTTGCTATACCCTTGCCCTGCTTACGCAAAAAGCCACCGGCAACCGGTTAAAACGAAAGATACGGGTATACCGGCTCCTGGTGGCACCCGGAGGCCGTATCCGGATCGAGTGGCATCAACGCACGCAAACCCTTCAAAAAATGGCTGGCTATGGGCAATAAGATCATCACAGAAAAAGACTTCTGGGTCTGCAGCGAGGGAAATATGCCCGCTCCCTTTCAGGGTACCAGAATGGGACTTAAAAAAAAGAGCGGCGACATCTATATTACCACAGAAGATAAATCTACCAGCAGCTGTGTAGATTTCAGCTGTAAAAAATACATGCTCCTGATGGCCATTGCTGCGGCGGTACTGGTGGTGGGCGCCATTTTATTAGGCGTGCTTACGGTGGCCACAGGCGGTGCAGCACTCATCGCCATCGGCGCACTGGCCGGCCTTGCGGGAGCTGCCATTGGAGCTGTGGTGGGCGCCCTGCTTTGCGGACAAAAAATGGCAGGCAAACGCACCTGGATCGGCGGAAAGCAGAATTTTGTTTCCCAGGGTACCCGAACGGTTACCGGCGACCATGTGATGACCTGCCCCATCGGGGGCGTGATTACTTTTGCTCCGCAGATCAAGAACTGGAGCCAGGCCCTTTCCATGGGAGCCGCCAACTACATCGGCGGGCTGATGGAAGGCATGATGGCCGGCGCGGCAGTAGGCATGGGTGGAGCGGCGCTCAGCGGTGGCGCAGCGGCCATGGGTGGTGGCGCCGGGTTGCGCGGACTGGGCCAGGCGGCGTTGCAGTTTGCCAAAAGTATGCCCAAGAATTTTCTGGTAAATGCTGTTCAAAGCTTTGGTAAATTTGGGCTGGCCCTGCGGGGAGTGATGGGCGCGCAAAGCACGGCGGCTGCTTATGGCAATACCGGCACGGCAGGCGCGGGAGATTTTACATCCGGCTTTTTTTCCATGGAAACCGGTGCCGCACAATCCGTAAAGAATGTATTCACCGGCGGTGGATCCTGGCAGGATTTTGCAGGCATCGCGCTTATGTTCAGCCCGGTGGGTAAAGGCGTTCAGGAGCTGGAAGGAAAAGGCAAGCCGGGGGCTGAGGAGCCCGGCGGTTCCAAACCCGGAGAAGGCGAAACGGCAAAACCGGAAGAAGAAGGCAATGCACCAAAACCGGAAGCCCAGGAAACCGCTCCTCCTAAAAAGGAAGGCGATGGAGAGGCTTATGAAAGTCCTGCCCCCACGGTGGAAAGCCTGGTACAAAAGGCTAACGAGGCTTATGAACGGGCAAAAGCCGAGTACGAAGCGCTGGGCCAGCAGTACACGAAAAAGACCGTGGCCTCCGATGATATTAAAACATTGAGCGGCTGGGGAGAAAAGCCGGAAGGCTACGCTGATATTTCCCCTGAAAGTGTAAAAGACCAGGCGGATGCCATCGGCCATGAGCCCAGGAAAGCCGGGGCTATGGATCAGAAGCATAATGGCGGTTTTGACGGAAAGTACAACTGCTCGCATAGTGAAAAACAGATCTGGACACAAAAACCGAATGAGCCGATCGGTTCTTCAAGGGAAGTATGCCCGGACTGCCAGGGGTTTGGATCCAAGCAGGCCGTTGCAACGGGAAAGCCCAATGTGGTAGCAGGACCGGAAGGCACCCATATTTATTATCCGGACGGCACATATGAATTTATTCCAAGAGATTAAACATGAACAATAACTTAACAACATTAAAAGACCAGGCACTTGCAGAGATCCGTAAGGATCCGAAAGGTGCGTTATCTGTACAGACAAGAAACCGGATATTCGGGCAACTGAATGAACGCAGTGCTGCCCTGCTGCTGCTGCGCACCCTGTTGTTCGTACGTCCGCTCTGGAACCGGACATGGCCGCATGACCCCTATTGGGACGACCTGTTCACACATATTGAAGCCTTTACCGGCGGTGAATATGATGCAACAAAACTGGCGGCCCGTATCCGGCAGGCGCATACCTATATGGAACGCCGGATGGAAGAAGAAAAGCTGGACGCTGCCTATGCCGGCCTGGCCCTGGTTTATGCCGGGTATGAAATCACCTCACATAACTTACAGGCCGCTGCCGCAGAAAATGAGGCCGACTCCGACCCGGGAAACTGGAGCTCCTTATTTATGGCATCGCTCGCCTGTAACGGAGGTTGCACCGATCTTACGCAAATCGATCCCAGAAAGAACAGGGCTTTCTGGAACTATTTTGTCAACGGTATCGACGCTGCGGTTCAGCAGCTTCCGCTGCCACCTATTGCCGCTGCTGAAACGCCCGCCGCTGCTGAAGAACGGCCCAGGAAACAATACACGCTTTTTTTAAATGGCGATGCACACAGCACCGGGGTACTGCTGCAGCTTTACACGCAACTCATGACAGATAATGGTTGGAAAGCACTCAAACTGGAATCCTATTATGTGAACAACAAACATTCCATGACGGTATTTTATCAGCCCGGTCAGGCAGAATCCGCATGGATCAAGATGGACAACATGAAGTTGTTCAGCTTTAATAATAAAAACGATATCCGGTTAAAGATCCGGGCGCTTCGTGATGAAATGTACCGGTACCGCCCGGCTGAAGGAGCCTGGTATAAACTGGAGCTCCTTATTGAAGCCGGCGGGGCGCATGCCTTTTCATTTTTCTACGATACGCAATTTCCCTTTTTTAACAGCTGGGCCGATCAGGTCGATTTTATAAAAGATTTTGAAACTTATAGCAGGGACGAAGCGTTTATCCCTGAATGGCTGAAAGAGATCCTGGTGTTTAACCAGCCCCGTTAGCAGATTGGTACAGTTACGTTCCGGATTGGGTCATCGCCGTTTTCCGTTTGATCAACCCAACCCTGGTGCATTGCCTGGTTAAGATTAAGATATCCGCAGCGCCTCCTGTAGAATCTTAAGCCGGGGTTTTGCCGCTGTTACTATATGAAAATGATAAATTTTGTAATTTCAATACATGATTGAAGATGTTATCAGCAGGTTCGACCCCGGAACCATCACCTCCCAGCTGGTCATGATCTGCGTTGCTATATTGATCGGTATGATCATTGGCGCCGAAAGGGAATACAAAAATAAATCTGCAGGTTTAAGAACCTTTATCCTGGTATCCTTTGGCTCCTGTATTTTTACGATCCTGTCCATCCGGATAGGCATTAACAACCCCGACCGGCTTGCTGCAAATATCATTACCGGCATCGGCTTTCTTGGTGCAGGTGTCATCTTTAAAGACAGTACCAAAATAGAGGGCATTACCACTGCCACCACCATTTGGGCCACCGCGTCCCTGGGCATGAGTGCAGGTGCCGGCCATATTTATCTGGCCCTGCTGGGTACTGTTGTGGTGATCATCATTCTGAAATCGCTGATGCCCATTCAAAAATTCATTGACAACCGTCATAAGATCAGGGAATACAAAATTGCCACAGCAGCCATCACCGACTTTGAAACCTGCATGGCCTTGTTTCATGAATATCACTTAAAGTTCCTGCTGGTAAGCGAGCAAAAGGACCCCGGGGGCTTCTCCCGCACCTGGCAGGTAAGGGGAGCGCTTAAAAACCACGATCAGCTGGTGGCGCGGCTGGTGCAGGATCCCAGGATCCTTTCCTATCATTTTTAACCGAAAAAACAAGGTAAAAAGGCACTCCTACTCCGCGCTGTTCTGAACCTGCAGATGGCTGACAGCAAACCACCAGAACACAAATTCATAAAGATACAGAAAGGGAATACCGCCCTGGAATGCGTCGTGTTTCTTAGGGCCTTCGCGGCGCGAACGCGTTAGAGCTGCAGCCCCCGGTTTACCTGCGGCCGGTTAGCAGGATATTTTTCCAGTTACGGAATACGTACCGGTGAATGCTTTTCAAACCGACCCACATGGGAATGGAAACCCAGAGCCGGGCACCGGGTTTCAATGTAAATTCAGTGGTGCGCGTGATCGTTGTTTCCGTTGTACCTGCAGGAGTTAATACAAAGGTTTCAACAATAGCATCCACACAAGGGCCAAAATAAATACTGGTTTCCCGCATTTCAAACCGGAGCTTTTTTTCCGGCATCCATTCTAAAATAGTTTGCCGGATCAGGCCCTTATCGGAAACACATTCACGGGTAGCGCCAACCCCTCCAATTCCGTCCGTCAGCCGGCACTCCACCGGCTTGGGAAGGCCAAAAAGAAAATAGCAGGGTTTTCGTTCATCCATTTTCGACTGAAATAATAACGGCCAGAGCTGAGCCGGGGTTGCGTTGAATTTCCAGGTAGTTTGAAGTTGCATCGGTATTTTTTATTAAAGCGGTATTCTATTTACCAATGGCATTTGCCAGCAATGCCTTTCCAAACTGTTCCACAATTGCTGCGGAAGTACCTGTCGCGGCCGTTAACGGCATTTCCGTTCCGGACCAAAGGCTGGTAAATGCCGCATCATTCTGTGCCTGTGCCTTTTTACGAAGCACGGCTGTTAAGGCATTCTGATACGGGTAAGGAGGCACCGGAATACCCGAGGTTTCAACTGCTGTTATAAACGCATTGCACAAGCCCCGTGCCCATCGGCCGGAAAAAGCCGTGGTCAGCACGGAGTGTGTTTCCGGTTCCCGGGTCAGCAATTGTTTGTAAGCAGGTATAGCCTCACTTTCCGCTGTAGGAATAAAAAGCGTTCCCAACTGCACTGCTGCCGCGCCAAGAGCAATCATTCTTTTAGCTCCTGCCGTATCCCGAATGCCGCCCGCAGCGATCACGGGAATATGGATCGCCGTTTTCAATGCCGCAAGCAACACTTCCAGCGCAGGTTGCCCTGCTACGTCTTCCTGTAAAAAACTCCCCCGGTGTCCGCCGGCTTCGATGCCCTGTGCCACCACCATATCTATACCTTTTTCCTGCAGATAAACGGCCTCTTCCAGACTGGTTGCGGTACCGATCAGTAATACTTTATTGTTTTTCAACAGCCGGATACTTTCATCATCCGGACACCCGAAGGTAAAACTCACCACCCGAACGCCTTCCTGAAGCAATACATCCAGCTGGTCTTTATAGCTATACAGCCGCGGAATCTGAAGATCGGCTTCGGTCAGTTCATACCCGCGTTCCGTTGCCAACCGGTGAATCAGCTGCCGCATGGGCTCCAGGGAAACGATGTCCACTTCCGGGATCTGGTGTACAAAAAGATTCACCGCAAAAGGCCGGTAGGTTAATACACGTGTTTTGCGCAGCAATGTTGCAACAGCCTCCGGCGATAGCCCTCCAACCGGAAGCGATCCAAGTCCGCCGGCATTGGAAGCCGCAGCGGTCATTTCCGGAGTGGACACCCCCAGCATGGGTGCCTGTACCACCGGGTAAGTGATCTGTAACCTATCAGAGAATGTATGGGTGTGCATGCTTTGCCGTTTATATTGCTTTTTGACGGTGCGCTTATCATCGATTGGTTACGCATCACAGCGCCGCTGGTTGTCTGTTGGGATCCGGACCTACAATACCACGAAGCACCAGTAGTAACGGTCTTCTCAAACGCCCGTCTACTGTTTTTCCGCGGCCGCTTTTTCCTTTACCACTACCAGGTCGCTCAGCTCTACCTGCATGGGCAATAAGCCGATCTTTACCACGGCACGTTTACTTTTAATTTCCAGTACTTCGCCCACCTGGTGATTCCGTTTCATCTTAACCTGGTCGCCTACTTTGATCTCCCCTCCTATTTCCTGGTATTTGGATTCGATCTTTTTCTGGATCTTTCCAACCGTTTTCTTTTCATTCTTGTTAAAAAGCAGGTTATTGATCTGTTTGATCAGTTTTTGTTTATCCTCCTCCTTCTTCCATTCAATAGTGATCTGTTTAAGCTTCCGCTCCATATCTTTAAGATAGGTGATCCGGTCTTCGGATATCTTATTCTGCTCGCGCAATACATTCATTTGCTGACGGTGTTTTTCCTTATCCATCACCCGCTCCATTTCCTTTTTCAGCCGTTCATTTTCCCTGATCAGCCGCTCCAGCTCCTGATCCTTTTTGGTAAGGTCCCGCAGGTTTTGTTCCGTTTTGTTCAACAGTTTATCCAGCCGGTACTGGTCATCATCCACCATCTGCCGTGCCTGGTTGATCAGGCGTTTTTCCAACCCGATCCGCTCCGCGATAGAAAAGGTATAAGAACTTCCCGGGCGTCCTACCACCAGCTGAAACATGGGCAGCAGGTTCTTTTCGTCAAAGGCCATCGCACCGTTTACGATGCCGTGTGTTTTCCCCGCCATTACTTTCAGGTTAAGATAATGGGTGGTTACAATGCCATACGAATGTTTCTTCAGCAGCTCCAGCAGGATCACTTCGGCAAAAGCACCACCCAGGTTCGGATCACTGCCGCTCCCCAGCTCATCAATAAAGAACAGGGTTTTACCATTGGCGTGTTCCATAAAATACTTCATATGGATCAGGTGACTGCTATAGGTGCTGAGCTCAAACTCCAGGCTCTGGGTATCTCCGATATGAATCATCAGTTGTTTGAATACCCCAAATTCGCTGTTCGGATGCACCGGCACCAGCAATCCGCTTTGCACCATCATCTGCAATAATCCCACCGTTTTCATCGTAACGGTTTTTCCTCCCGCGTTCGGGCCGCTCACTACCAGTATCCGCTGGCTTTCATCCAGGGTGATGGACACCGGGAAGGTTTGCTTACCGGAACGTTTATTATACAAATACAGTAAGGGATGATACGCATTTACCAGGCGTACCTGTGCTTTGTCTGCCACCACCGGAAACTCTCCATTGATATCTCCTGCAAACTTTGCTTTGGCACGTATAAAGTCATATTCTCCCACCACGGTATGCCAGGTATTCAGCAGAGGGGCGTGGGTGGAAAGATGAGCGGTAAGCTGGCGCAGGATGCGGTCTACCTCTTTGCGTTCTTCATGCTCCAGGTCGGCCACTTCATTATTCAGGTGCATCGTTTCTTCGGGCTCGATAAAAGCCGTTTTACGGCTGTCGCTTTCTCCGTGCAAAATTCCCTTTATAGCTCTCTTTTGCTCTGCAAATACCGCAATTACCCGGCGGCCGTTCATAAAACTTTCTTCAATCTCTGCCAGGTAGCCCTGCTTATTAAGCTTGGCAACGATCTTATCGAAAATGCGGCGCAGTTCGGTGCGTTTGCGGTACAGGCTCAGCCGGATATCCTTCAGCGCCGGCGATGCGCTGTCCTTTACCTGGCCGATCTCATCCACCACTTCATCGATCAGACTGATAATGGCCTTTTCATAATAGGTATCTTTTATCACGCGGTACAGGCTTTCATAAGCCAGTTTCCGCTCTGCATCAAACCAACGGAAGATCTTTTCGATACTCTCTGCCAGTTTCCGGATCTGAAGCAACTGCTCGCCGGTAAGCAAGGCGCCGGGAATTGAAAGCAGCTTCAGCTCCCGCGAAAGGTTTAAAATATAATCGTTGGGAAAATAAACGGCATTTTGCAGCAACTGTTTAAATTCATGCGACTGCTTCAGCTCCTCATCAATAAACCGTTTATGGGTATGAATGCGTAGCTGCTCTGCCTTGCGTTGTGCATAATCCGTTTCACAATGTTTCGCCAAAAGCTCTCGGATCTTGTCAAACTCCAATTGTATATATGCCGATTCCGGGTATAATTTCATAACTGCCTTCTGTCATTTTCAAGCCTGCAAAGATACGAAGCGGAAAGGCTAAATGTTAAATACTAAATTCTAAGCCCCAAATTCTAAAAAAGGGATAAAAAACACGACCAAAAGACAAACTTGCACACTGAAAGCTGACGGCTGACCACTGAAAACTGATAACTGCCGACTGAAAACTACTCCTTAAACATTCTCCTGGCTTCCCTTGTTATTAAATTGTAAATTACAGCTTGATTCTGTAATTTACAGTCAGTAATGGATTCCAAAAATTGAAAACTTTTATTCCCATATTATTATTGATCGCGCTGGCGGCAACAGCCTGTGCACAGAAAAAAAAGGAGCCCGTGGTTTTTGCAGGGCCGGCAGCAAAATCTTCTACAATGAGCCAACAAACAGACACAGCCACCTTTGCCAACGGATGCTTTTGGTGTACAGAAGCAATTTTCCAGGACGTAAAAGGGGTTTCCTCCGTTACCAGCGGTTATACAGACGGACATACACAGAACCCGACCTATAAAGAAGTGTGCACGGGTAATACCGGTCATGCCGAAGCCTTACAGATCGTTTATGATCCTTCCGTTATTTCTTTTGATGAGTTACTGGAGATCTTCTGGAAAACCCACGATCCCACCACGCTCAACCGGCAGGGAGGAGATGTGGGCACCCAATACCGCAGCGGAGTCTATTACCACAACCCCGCCCAGAAGGAAAAGGCGGAATATTACAAACAGGAACTGGACAAAAGCGGTGCGTTTGATAACCCGATCGTAACCGAAATAAAACCCTTCACTGTTTTTTACCCGGCGGAAGCCTATCATCAGTCGTATTTTAACAATAACGAAAATCAAAATCCCTATTGCACCATGGTGATCCGTCCAAAGGTGGATAAATTTCGTAAAGTATTCAAAGACAAGCTGAAATAGGAGGCGGAATTGAGATTTGAGCTTGCAGATATACCATTTCAAAATTGATATGTCTGTAAAGGTCTCATTTCCTGGCGCACAATATTCAAATCTCAAAATATAACAAACGTTAATTGTTGCCGGATGCGATAAAAAGCGTATAACTTTGCGCCTTCCAAAAAAAGGAGACAATAATGTTGGACATAACAAATTTTGATCAGAACTGTGTAGCCAACCCGAACAACAACATTTTTGGGTTGCCCAGTACCGAGGAAAACGCCGACCTGATCATCATCAACGTTCCCTGGGAAGTTACCGTAAGCTACGGTGCCGGAACGGCCAGGGCACCGGAATCCATCCTGAAGGCCAGCTTGCAGGTTGACTTGTATGATCCCGACTATCCCAACGCCTGGAAAAGAGGATATTACCTGAAACCAACCGATCGTACGGTGCTCCTGAAAAGTGATTTCCTGCGCAAAGAAGCCGAACTCTACATCGATTATATATCCAAGGGTGAAGAACTGGGTAAAAACCAGTTTATGTGCCGCACCATTAAAGAAGTAAACGAAGGCGGTGTATACCTTAATAACTGGGTTTACGATCAGGCAAAAGTATTGCTCGATGATAATAAACTGGTAGGCTTGCTGGGCGGCGACCATAGTACGCCGTTAGGATTGTTTAAAGCGCTGGCCGAAAAACACGGGGAGTTCGGGATCCTGCAGATCGATGCGCATTGCGACCTCCGGAAAGCCTACGAAGGATTTGTATACTCGCATGCCAGCATTATGTACAATGCACTGAATGAAGTGCCTCAGATCAAGAATATTGTACAGGTAGGTGTTCGCGATCTGGGACAGGATGAGTGGGAATACATCAAAAACAGTGAATACCGGGTCATCACCTATTTTGACCAGGAAATAAAAGAACGCCAGTTTGATGGCGACACATTCAAGAACATTGCTGAAGAGATCGTAGGAAAACTTCCGCAAAAAGTACATATCAGTTTTGATATCGATGGGCTCGACCCCAAACTGTGCCCCGATACCGGTACTCCGGTTCCCGGCGGGTTTGAACTGGACCGGGTATTCTTCCTGTTTAAAAAGATCATCGAAAGTGGCCGGCAGCTGATCGGGTTCGACCTGGTGGAAGTGGGTACCGGTGAAACAGACTGGAATGCAAACGTAGGAGCAAGAGCCCTTTACAAATTGTGTAACCTGCTTGCGGGAAGCAATCAATAACCCGTTCCGGGAGTAAAATCTTCAGTATTGAGTGATCCGACACAAAATAACAACCCCGCCGCAATCGCTACCGAAGCCGGCCCGGGGTATCGTTTTGTGATCCCCAATGCCCGCGTACTCATTTACCAGGTTTTTGCCTATGGCATTATTTTTTTAAATATGCTGGGACAGTTGCTGATGGACTATCAGCGCAACAGTCCTAACCTGAAGATCAGCGTGCTGGTATGTGCGCTGCTTTTTGCACTGTTTATCTTCCGGGATGTATACCTGTTACGTAAAAAAAACACCTTGCAATCGCTGGGCATTGTTATTCTTGTATTGGGTTTCCGCTGGTATCAGTATGCGCTCGGATGGGGGTTTGTGATCAACGTACTGTTATGGTTTCTTTACCTGGTGGCACGGCGGCAGCTGGTGATAACCGTAACCGCCGGGGAGATCCGTTATCCTTCTTTTCCTGTTAAGAAGATCGCCTGGAACGAAGTCAGCAACCTGGTATTAAAGGCTGACATTCTTACCATCGACCTGAAGAACAATAAAATATACCAGCATTTTATAAAAGATGCGGACCAGATCGTTTCTGAAGCAATATTTAACGAATTTTGCAGGAAGCAGCTGGCAGCCGTTAGGTGATAGTTATCAGCTTTCAGTTATCAGTTATCAGCGGTCAGCTTTCAGTTTCCCAGATGATCTGACGTGGTTTGAAGCTTTGTCTTTTGATCTTTGTTTTTTGAATCTTTCGAATTTAGAATTTAGGACTTAGAATTTATTATTTAAATAATGACATTAACATCCTCCCCATACCTTTTGTACTCCGACGGCAACGGGAATATTTTTGAAGATACCAGCCTCTACGCAGTAGGCCGTAGCGGATGGGACGCCCTGCCTGTACCCGCGGAAGACTGGATCGAATTGCCGGATGGCGGATCGCTTTATGAGCTGCCCGGTCGTGTGGGGATTGGTATTGATGTAAAGACCGGCGATCTGCGGCTTTGCGAGAAAGGCTGGGCTGTGGCCGCATTTATTCCGCCCGCACATACGGGCTTTTATATTGCCGCATATGAAACCCAGCCGGATGCACCTACCCTGCCCTTGTTTTGTTATACCGCTGTTGCCTGGCAAAATGATAAATTCTATGTTCCGGCCGTCCGTATCGAACAGGACATCCGCCAGGAATGTGCCGGTTTTGATGCAGACAAAGTAAAACTGGGTGTGGCACACCTTACGAAGGCGTACCCGCATAACCGCCTGGTTCATCACCTCGCCAACAACTGTGCGCTCACTTATCACTGTCCGGCTGCAAGAAATTATTTTATCGGCCGCTGGGAATGCCCGGTACCGGCTTCGCCGGCCTGCAACGCCAATTGTGTAGGCTGTATATCCCTGCAACCCGATGAGGAAACCATTGTATCTACCCAGGATCGCCTGCAGTTTAAACCCACGGTGGAAGAGATCGTGGAATTTACGGTGCCGCATCTTGAAACGGCCCCCTACCCGCTGATCAGTTTCGGACAGGGCTGCGAAGGAGAACCCCTGCTGATGTGGGAAACGCTGGAAAAAGCGATCATCGAAATCCGCAAGCACACATCAAAAGGCAGTATCAATATCAACACCAACGGATCAAGGCCTGATGCGGTGAAGCGTCTTTGTGAAGCAGGATTGAACTCTATCCGGGTAAGCACCAACAGTGCCCGCAGCGAGATCTATATGCCCTATTACCGCCCCAACAATTACCAGTTTGAAGATATTGTGGAAAGCCTGAAGATCGTCAATGGTTTTGGCGGCTGGACCTCTATCAACTATTTTGTTTTCCCGGGAATGACCGACAGCGTTGCCGAATACGAAGCCCTGCGGAAGCTGATCCGGGAAACGGGACTGAAAATGATCCAATGGCGCAATTTCAACATCGATCCCGACTGGTACCTCGGAAAGATCGGGGTTAGTGAAACCGGTGAATTCATGGGTGTAAAGCAACTTATGGATCTGATCCGGGAAGAATTCCCGCACCTGAAATACGGGTATTACAATCCCCCCATGGAGCGGATCAAAGGACGTTACGAAGTAGATTTTGCGCATTATTGATCAGGCATTTTTATTTTACGCATTCGCCACAAAGGCACTAAGACACGAAGAAGCACTAAGGTTATGTTTTTCTTTGCGTTTCTTTGTAACTTTCAGTGTTCGTGGTGCTTATTTCACGCAACGGCGCAGAGGGTCGGGCTTTCGCCACAAAGCCCTATGGCTCGAAGAGGCACTAAGATTAAGTTTCTCTTTGTGTTTTAGTGTTTCCCTGTCTTCGTTGTTCCTATTTCACGCAACGGCACAATATTACGTCAAACACCACTTTTGTGTTTCAGTGTTTCTGTGGCTTATTTCACGCAAAGGAGTCCCCAGTGCAAAAACAACCCCGGCCAGCGGCAACGCAAAGAGCGTGGCAAAAATAATGGTGGATACATTTACCAGGTCGTGCAACGGGAAAGTGGTAGCCTCGCGGAAAAGCACATCATACACGAGGTTTAAAACGGTGGCGATGTAGCCTGCGAATAAACCGGCCATCAGCGGTTTATAAATATGACTGCTGTAATTTTTTGTTTCCATACCACAAAAGTATGATATATATCAAATTTTTAAATCCGCTCATCATTTTTTACCCATCCGTATACACAGCAACTGCGCGTTCCGGATACGCTTTAAAAAAAAAATATGCGCAGGTCTTTTCGCTGACGAGAGCTGCCGGGCGCCGGCATCATCAAGGCTTCTGTTCAAACAGCGCTAAAAATGGGCTACCGGGCATTTGATTCTACCAGCCTGGCCAGCTGCTTCTCCTTTAAAAGAGCAAAGCGCTTATCACTGGTCCGGATCAGCTTTTCGGCTTCCAGTTCGCTGATCGTCCGGGAAATTGTTTCATAAGTGGTTCCTACAAAAGAGGCCATATCCTGGCGGGTAAGCCGTATATCAATATACCCCTCGTCATTCACCCCAAAATGGTCTTTCAGCATCAGGATGGCCTCAGCAACCCGCCCCTTTACTTCCATATGAGCCATATTACGCACCCGCTTTTCTGTGGCTTCCAGCTCGTTGGCATAGAAATCCATCAGCGCATAGGTAAGACGGGGATTTACCTGCAGGGTGGCTTCAAAGAACGGGATATCCAGGTACATCAGCCCGGTATCTTCAAGTGCCGTGGCAGACACCGGGTATACTTTTCCCTTTCCCAGGCCGCGGTACCCGATCATATCTCCTTTTTTTGCAAACCGGATGATGAGTTCTTTTTCATTACCCCAGCGTTGGTGGATCTTCACCTTTCCCCAACGGATAAAGAACACACCCTTTACCACATCCTGTTCCGAAAAAACGGGTTGCCCTTTCTTTACAACAAGCAGTTGCCGGTTGGCATCCACTGTGGCCCGCCATTCGGGCATACAATACCGGTATAGAATATTATTATCGGAAGCGGCTTCCTGTTTTTCTTTCATTGTTATGTTCAAAAATAAATAAATACCATTAAGAATCGTTTCCCTGTTTCGCATTCACCAAGTAGCACCTGGTCATTTATACTTTCTTTATCAAATTTATGATATAAATCATACTTTTGTGGATTCTGTTCAGATCACATACAATATGAGTATACCGATTTCAACCTCCCTTCAGTCTACATTAGCCTCCGAACACATGGAGCAGCAACCCGCTTCCAAAAAGATCCGGCTGGTATTGATCTCCCTGCTGGCCATTGGCATTGGTGCATTAGTGAGCCTTGTAGCAAAACTTCTGATCAGCCTGATCAACCTGGTGACCAATATTGCTTTCTTTGGCAGGTTCTCGCTGAACGACGCCTCCCCCGGCGCGCATCACCTGGGAATATGGGTAATGATCATACCCGCCATCGGTGGTATCATTGTAGGCTTTATGGCACTGTATGGCTCCCGGGCCATCAGGGGGCATGGCATCCCGGAGGCAATGGAGCAGATCCTTACCAATAATAGTAAAATCAAACCCACGATCACCTACTTAAAGCCGCTTTCTTCTGCCATTGCCATTGGCACCGGGGGACCTTTTGGTGCAGAAGGTCCCATTATTGCTACGGGCGGTGCACTGGGATCCACGCTCGGCCAACTGCTCAAAATATCGCACCAGGAGCGGAAGGTGTTGCTGGCTGCGGGGGCTACCGCAGGTATGTCGGCCATCTTTGGAAGTCCTGTTGCAGCTATCTTCCTGGCGATCGAGCTCCTGCTGTTCGAATTTTCTACTGCGTCTATTTTACCGGTGGCCCTGGCCTGCATTACCGGCGCAGCCGGACACCATTTCTTATTTAGCAGCGCACCCGTATTTGCCATCACGCAAACCATTGCCACCCCTTCCAACCCCGCACTGTTCCTGTACAGTATCGAAGGTATCCTGATCGGTTTGCTTGCTGTAGTGGTTACCAAGGCCGTATACGGGCTCGAAGCGCTCTTTGAACGCCTGCCGATACACTGGATGTGGTGGCCTGCTATCGGCGGACTGGCGGTAGGCATCATCGGCTATTTTCATCCCAATACCCTGGGAGTGGGTTATAACAATATTACCGATGTGCTGTCGGGCAGCCCCACCCTGAAGGTTATTGCCCTGTTATTCCTGTTCAAATTCCTTTCCTGGGCCATCGCCCTGTCCAGCGGAACATCGGGCGGAACCCTGGCCCCGCTGCTCACCATCGGAGGAGCCGCCGGTGCCCTTACCGGCATGGCCTTTCAATATTTTTTTCCACAGCTGGGCGTCTCCGTTTCACTTGCGGCACTTATCGGCATGTCTGCCATGTTTGCCGGAGCCTCAAGGGCACTGCTGACCTCGATCCTTTTTGCGCTTGAAACCACGGGACAGGTGCAGGCGCTGCTGGCATTGCTGGCAGCCTGCGCGCTGGCCTATTTTATCTCCTTCTACCTGATGGAGCATACCATCATGACCGAAAAGATTGCGCGCCGCGGTGTGCGAACCCCGGTGAACTATACGCCGGATGTGCTGGAACAATATCAGGTAAAAGACGTAATGAGCAACGAGGCCCTGCTCATCAGTAATGATAACCGGATCGCCGATGTAAAGCACTGGCTGGATCAGCATCCGGATACCCGCGCAAGCTATTTTATCATCACCGGCCACGATAATAAACTCAGCGGAGTGGTAAGTTCATCCAGCTTGCTGAGCGATCACCAGGATCCTGGTGCCCGTGTAGATACGCTGATCAAACGCAAATCGGCCTGGATACAGGAAAACAGTTCGCTGAAAACCGCAGTGGAAGCGATGCTCCGGCTTGATGTGGATCTGCTGCCGGTAACAGACAAGGACCAGATAGTGGTTGGCAGTATCAATTACAAAAACATTATGACCGCATACCAACACGTACGGAACGCCAGCGAGCAGAAACAGGTGCATATTTCATTGAAACGGCAAACCCTGAAGCTGCTGATAAAAGGCAACCGGCTGGTGCACCGGAACCCCGGTAAACCGCAACGAAGCGCAGGAAAAGTGTAACCGCCAGGCATCACATGGGCAGATCTTCTGTTTTCTTTCCCGCTACCGGTAACATAGCAGGAGCCGGTAACAATTGCAGCCAGCGTTTTAAGCTGGCTGCGTAAACGATACATGCTGCCAGCAATGCAGCGTGTTGTGTAATCGCTCCCTTGTTGGCATCTTAGCATAAAACGCAATGAAAAAAAACGGCCTGCTGCTGCTCCTGGCCTGCATGACGCGCATATTATATGCGCAGCCCGGTCATCAGATCACGACTGATCAACAGCACAACCGATGGATGAAACAGCTATCCCGGCAGCCGTTAACCGGTCAGCAAACAATGATCGCCGTTCGACTGCTTTCCGATACGCAAACCGTGGCACCCCGGCCGGGCTGTAATGTTGGTTTCCAGGCTGCAACCCGGCAAGCGCAGCTTCCGCAACAACAGCAGGCGCTGCACAGCAACGGCCGGCACATCCCCATGCCCCTCATCTTGATCAACAACTATTTGCTCCGGCAGGATTACTACGAATCATTACCCGCGGAAACGGCCCGGGCCTTTGCCGCCCTGATCCGGAAAACGGCCTTTACGCATATCACACAAATAACCGGAACTGCTGCTACGGCGCTTTACGGCAGCCGGGGCGCAAATGGAGTATTGCTGATGGAGCTAAAGTTAAAAGAAGACCTCCAGCAATTTATGGCCATACGGCAGGCTTCTGTTCCGGCTCCATAGCTTACCGGACAAGCGCTGCCGGCCTTCAAATGATCATTCTGTGGCATAAAGTTTGACCCTGGTAAAGAAACCGTATCGTTATGAAGGTCCGCATCCTGTCTTTCTTCCTGCCCGTATTTCTCCTCCTGACGGCTGTTGCCTGTTCTTCTTCAAAACGACCGCGGTCGGCTGCGAATGATGACGGTTTCAGCAGTCGCGGCTTTTTACAGTGGATCAATACCATTCGCGCAAGGGGATGCAATTGTGGCGGGCGGAACTATCCGCCGGCGCCGGCAGTAAGCTGGAACAATAAACTGGAAAATGCAGCGGCAGCCCATAGCAATTATATGCAGCGCAGCGGTCGCCTGTCGCATAGCGGACGCAACGGCATGATGCCGGAAAAAAGGGTTTCCGCTTCCGGTTACCGGTGGAGCGCGGTTGCCGAAAATATTGCCATGGGACAGCGAAGCACTGCAGAAGTCATTCAAAGCTGGTTGCAAAGTCCTCAGCATTGCCGGAACATGATGAGCCGGGGTGTGACAGAAATCGGCGCCGCCCGTTCCGGAGCCTACTGGACCCTGATACTGGCCGCACCCGGCCTATAAATAAAAAGAGGCAGCAAAGAATTACCGCCCCGGCCATAGGTAGCCCTTTAGTATGTTAATGTCCTTGACTGCAGCCGGTACATTTAAGAGCATTCAGCTGCTTTGCGGGCTTATTGTATCACATTCTGTATGCAGGTATAGTTTTACTTCTATTTTGATTTACGGGCAGTTTGTTATGCCGGGACTTCAGTTACTGCAAATCTCCCTGCAAAAAGCTGCGAATAGCGGACACCGGTTTTTGTAATTCCGCCGTGGTCTTCCAACGATCATGGAGTTTCCAGGTCTTCAAACAACGTGCTTTCGGCTGCAATATATCATGCATCGTCACCGGAACGCCTGACAGCGGTCAGGCTAAAAACTGTATTCAGTCAGGTGCTGATGCGGGCAAAAAAGCCATATCCAAATCTGCCTTTTTAAACGGCCGGTGCTTATTTTTTATACCATCTGCTTACCGGAAGCGGACAGGTTCTAAAAAGACAAGGCCTCATTCTGTTGTACCAGAATGAGGCCTTCCCCATTTTTTAATTACCATTAAAACTTAAACCAATTCTGCCCTTCTTTTACCTTTTGCACGGGCACTGCTGTCGCGCTCCGTTTCACAACATTTTTCAAATCGGGTGGCGGTCCACACATGATCCAGTTCCACACTGTCCATCCCTGCATAACCCTTGTCGGTAAGTTGGCACCAGCTACGATCCCTGTTCAGATCGGTTACGATCTTGGAAGTAGATTTTGGATGAGCCACCCAAAATTTTGTATTCTCTTTCAGACAGGGCATCACCTCATTCAAAATCCCATTCAGCTGGTTTTCGTTTACCGCAAATACCAGCGCAAAATCAAGTTTTCTTGATTTCAACAAAGGAGTCATGTTCTTGGCAAAGGATAATTTACTGAATTGTTTTTCGATGGATGAGGGGAGTCCTTGAATTAAGAGATTTTTTTCTTCCGCGTACTGTAATTTTTCGAACACTGTTTGAGTCATAAGAACTTGAAGGGGTTTATTAAAAAAATCTGACTTAAATACTCAATTAGCAAACAAGATTCATCTAATTAAAGTGCAAAAGTACGAAAAATTAAAGTTTTAGACAAGCTTTTAAAAACAAACCCCTACTTTATTAAAAGTAAGGGTTTTATGTATTGAAAATACAAACTATTTATTTTCCTACAGGTTTATAATAGGTCATGGCCTGCGGCAGAAACTTCTGTAGCTGCTCAATTCGTCGTTCCGGGCCGGGGTGTGTACTTAAAAATTCGGGCGGGCGATTGCCTTGTGCCTGGGCCTGCATCCGTTGCCAGAGCCCGATTGCTTCCTGCGGATTATACCCCGCCATAGCCGCCCAGATCATACCATAATGATCGGCTTCCAGCTCTTGCTTGCGGGAAAAAGCCAGGATGCCTACCTGCGAGCCCAGGCCTACCGCAGTACCAAACAACTGGCGCATTCCGCTGGACGTTTTATTGGCCATAAATGCATCCAGGATATTGGTGCCGTATTGAGCGGCAACGGTCTGGCTCATCCGTTCGTTGGTATGCCCGAACAACGCGTGGCTTACTTCATGCCCCATTACATTGGCCAGTGCCGCCTCGTTTTGAGTAATGGGCAACAAACCGGTATACACTACAATTTTTCCACCCGGCATACACCAGGCATTGGCTTCATTGCTTTGTACAAGCTTGGTTTCCCACTGATATCCGTTCAGATCGGCCGTCAAATTATTTTGCTTATAAAATGCATTTACGGCGTTAACGATGCGCTGTCCCACCCGGTTCACCATCTCAGCGTCCCGGTTGTTGCTGGTTGTAACCACTTTATTAGAAGAAAGAAACGTTTGGTATTCGGCTACTGCCATTTGTTGTAATTCCGATTCCGGCAGCAGTTTCATCTGGCTGCGGCCGGTAATGGCATTTGTGGAACACCCCGCTCCTACGGCCGCCGCAGCGATAAAGATGAATAAGTTTTTGATCATAGTGATGGATTTTAATTTGCAAATAAACAATCTTTGTACCAAAGTCGGGAAAGCGCCTCAGTTATTGGTTTTCAGCCGTTAGTTTCGCTCCCGGATAACCCGTTACCTGCCATAAGCATCCTTTCATGAAATCCGGATCGTTGAAATTGAGCCCGGCAGTTTGGCCCTCAGGGTCAGATGATCAGCGCTCGCCTTCAGGTTGAAAAGCCAACCGCTGACAATAACAGCGGGGCTGGTGTAAACGCTTACTGATTCCGTTGTTTGCGACGATCCCTGTTTTTAAAGATCGGCACTTTATTCTCGGCACCTTTAAGGATTCTGCCAATATTTTTCTGATGTGTAAGGATCACCAGCAAGGCCACCGCAACCGCAAAGACCCTGTAAAAATGATTATCTACATTAAAGATCACGAGTATAAAAACCGGGAAAGCCAGGCTGGCCAATATAGAACTCAGCGATACGAAACGGGTCAGGTACAGTACCAGCAGGAAAATACCCGAACAGGCCAGCGCAGACCAGGGACTAATGCCGATCACAAGACCAAACAAAGTAGCCACTCCTTTACCCCCGCGGAAATTGGCCCATATGGGGAATATATGACCCAGCACCGCCGCAATGCCGAAGATGAGCTGGATGTTTAAAAAAGCAATATCATTATCGGCAAACTGGGGAAGGAAAAGGGCCAGCTTTACCGCCAGGAACCCCTTCAGTGAATCACAGATCATAACAAAAGAACCCCAACGAGGCCCCAATACCCTGAACGTATTGGTAGCACCGGCATTGCCGCTGCCATAGTCCCGTATATCGATCCCAAAAAAGCCCCTGCTAACCCAAACCGCAGTTGGTATACTGCCCAAACAATACGCTAATAAAAAGAGTAGTACATAATTCATGTATATCCAGCTAAGTGAAATACAAAAATAGCGATAAAAAGCTAACCGCCACTTAATAAATCTTTAACATTCATTTAAAATTTCAAACATGAAATATCAAACACAACCAATTGTTTTTCAAAAACTTATCATCCATCATTAATCCTGCTTCCACCGCCCGCTCCACAATTTCCGGTTCATCTGCTTCCAATAAACCGCTCAAAAGCAGGATGCCCCCGGGTACCAGTTGCTGCCTCAGCTGGGGTATGGTTTCCATGAGCACATTTTTATTGATATTAGCGAGGATTACTTCAAAACGGGCGTCCTGTTCAGCAGATCCGGATTGCAGCAGCCGGATGCCGGTACAATCATTGATCTCAAAATTCTCGCGGGCGTTTTCGATGCTCCATTCATCAATATCGGTTGCCAGCACCGCCGCAGCACCCAGTTTTTGGGCCAGGATCGCCAGGATGCCCGTACCGGTACCAAAATCAAAAACCCGTTTGCCGGTAAAGTCAATGTCACGCATTTGCTGCATCATCAGCCAGGTGGTAGCATGATGGCCGGTGCCGAAACTCATTTTAGGGTTGATCACAATTTCCTGCGCCACATGTTCAAAAGGCGCATGGAATGATGCACGCACCGCCACAAAATCATCTACCACCACAGGGTCAAAATTGGATTCCCAAAGTGCATTCCAGTTCTGCGGCTCCAGTTCGCTCATCTCGTACGTTACCTGCAACGGACCAGAAATGGCATCCAGTTCCGCCGCCGTAATACGGCCCTCGCTAAAGAACGCCTTCAAACGGGTATCGCCCTCTTCAAAGCCGTCTGCCTTATCGGCAAGTGCTGCAATCAGCAATTCCGATATGTTTGCCGTGGTATTCAGAAACACCACCTCCGTATATGTTGCACCGCCGCTCATCTTTATTATTTTTATATCCTGCTTTAAAACTAAAGCAGGCCAAGGTAGATCAAATCAGCAGCATCTGCAAATTCTTTTAATGGCTAAAGCCTGTAACTGCCGTTTCCTGTTGAGCAGCAAAAAAATCCTTTACAGGAAATCAGAACCGTTTCATATTATCAATATCTTTATAAGATAACGTTTCATTTAAACCAACTATTTAGCAAGGCATATGACGAATCCTGCACAGCAGTTAAAAAGAACGCTTAACGCTACCATGTTATGGGGCCTGGGCGTAGGGTATGTTATTTCGGGTATGTATTTTGGATGGAACCTGGGCCTTGAAAAAGGCGGTACCCTGGGCATGGGCATTGCCACCCTCTTCATCGCGCTCATGTATGTTGCCTTTACGTTTAGTTATACCGAACTGGCCTGTGCCATTCCAAAGGCAGGCGGTGCCTTTGACTATGCAGACCGCACGCTGGGAAAAGACCTGGCTTTCTTTGCCGGTATGGCTCAAAATATTGAATTCATTTTTGCACCTCCGGCCATTGCCTTTGCCATTGGGGCCTACTTTAATTTATTCTTTCCCCAATTGCCGGTGCTGGGTATTGCCGTTGCCGTGTATATTATTTTTACAGCGCTGAATATTTCCGGTGTAAAAGCAGCCGCTACTTTTGAACTGGTGATCACCATTATGGCGGTGGGTGAGCTGCTGTTATTTGCCGGTATTACGTTGCCGCATTTTGACGCGGCGCAACTCAAAAAAAATGCACTGCCGGCAGGATGGGCCGGTATCTTACCCAGCATTCCCTTTGCCATCTGGTTTTTCCTGGGTATTGAAGGCATTGCCAATGTGGCGGAAGAAACCAAAAACCCGCAGCGTACCATTTTAAAAGGATTTGGCTCTGCGATCCTTACACTGGTGGTGCTTTGTGCCCTCACCTTTATCAGCTCGGTTGGCGTGGCCGGCTGGGAGGCGGTCGTATATACAAAGGAAGGTACCACATCGGACTCTCCGCTTCCGCTGGCCTTATCGCATATTGTTACCAACAATGCCTTCCTCTATCATATGCTGATTACGGTAGGGCTGTTCGGGCTGGTTGCCTCCTTCCACGGTATCATTCTGGCTGCAGGACGGTCTTCATTCGAATTCGGCAGGGCCCGCTTTGCACCGCAGTGGCTGGGAAAAGTAAACCGCCGGTTTCACACACCCTCCAATGCCCTCATTGCAAATATGGTCATTGGCATCATCGCGCTGCTTACCGGCAAAACCGGGGAGATCATTATCCTTTCTGTATTTGGCGCACTGACGCTTTATATCATTTCCATGATCGCGGTGATCCGCCTCCGGCGGAAAGAACCCGCGCTGGAGCGGCCTTTTAAAGTTCCGTTCTATCCCTTGTTTCCTTTTATTGCACTGATCCTTGCCAGTATTTCTTTTGTTGCAGTGATCGTTTACAATTTCAAACTCGGTTTGGTGTACCTCGGCCTGCTGCTGATCAGCTATATTTTATTCAGTCTTTTCTTCAAGAAATCGTTATGACCACTAAAGAAATTTTACAGTACGTTAAGAACCACGAATCGGGAAAAGTAAAAATCGCCTATGTGGATATTGACGGTATTCTTCGCGGAAAATATATTTCCGCAAAAAAGTTCCTGGGCATTGCAGAACAGGAAACCTCCTTTTGCGATGTGATCTTCGGCTGGGATTCCGGTGACGTATCTTATACCAATTGCAGCTATACCGGCTGGCACACCGGTTACCCGGATGCGCCCGCGCGGATCGACCTCAGCACCTTTCGTAAGATCCCCTGGGAAAACGGCCTTCCGTTTTTCCTGGGAGAAATCATCGACCGCAAGGGAGCCCCGGCCTATGTTTGCCCGCGGCAACTTTTAAAAAAGGTGCTTAACGATGCATTGCAGCAAGGATTTAAACCCTATGCAGCGCAGGAATTTGAATGGTTCAATTTTTCCGAAACCCCGCAAACGGCCGCAGAAAAAGGCTTTCAGCAGCTCACCCCCCTTACACCGGGCATGTTTGGCTATTCCATTTTACGAAGCTCGCTCAACAACCGTTTTTTTACCGCGCTGTTTGACCAGCTGCGCGATTTTGATATTCCCATCGAAGGCATCCATACCGAAACGGGGCCCGGCACCTACGAAGCCGCCATCGAATATTCCGATATCCTAACAGCCGCAGACCGCGCCGTGTTGTTTAAGACCGCGGTAAAGGAGATCGCGTATCAGCATGGCATCATGGCCACATTTATGGCAAAGATCCATGAAAGCCTTCCGGGTTGTGGCGGGCATGTGCATCAAAGCCTCCGCGACAAAACCGGTAAAAAGAATGTGTTTTATAATGGCAAAGACAAACAGCAGATCAGCGCTATTCTCCGGCACTACATAGCCGGACAGCTGTATTGCCTGCCGCAGATCCTGCCGATGTTTGCCCCCACCATCAACAGCTACAAGCGCCTGGTAGAAGGCGCCTGGGCGCCAACGACCATTACCTGGGGCATCGATAACCGTACCGTAGCCCTGCGGGTATTGCAGCAAAGTGAAACCGCCTGCCGGCTGGAAACAAGGGTGATCGGCGCCGATGCCAATCCTTACCTGGCCATTGCAGCTGCTGTTGCATCCGGTCTTTACGGCATCCGGCATAAACTGGAGCTGCAGGATGCGGTAACCGGCAATGGGTATACGGACGCGTCACACGGTGTATTGCCGCGTACGCTGGAGCAGGCTACCGCCGCAATGAAAGCATCCGCAGTGGCCCGGGAATTATTCGGTGAAAAATTTACGGATCATTTTGTTACCACCCGCGAATGGGAATGGAAACAACATTTAAAAACCGTAACAGACTGGGAACTGAAGCGCTATTTTGAGATCATATAAAAAGTATTTGAGAACCGGGCGTCTATACATGCGGCATACAGTTTCTGAAAGAAACCCTGAAATAAATCCAGGCTGCAGCATTCCGGGGGATCATCAGCATGTTGATCATTCCACTGCAGGCTTTGTGATCCAAACAGAAAATCCGGCATGCCGGAAGCATCACTGATTTTCAATATACCCGCTCCATTGACCAACAATCCTTTTTAACGCTGTTGTACAACTAATTTATAATTATTTTTACCATATGGCATTTGACAAAATCTATCAATACAATTTCCCCACCACTATCCGTTTTGGTGCAGGATCCAGTAATGAACTGGGCGACTATTTAAAAAAACATGCACTGGACCGTCCGCTGATTGTAACGGACCCGGTGATTGCACAACTGGATTTTTTTAAGAAAATTGTGGCAACACTGCGGGCGGGCGGGGCTTCCGTAGAAGTCTTTCACGACATCCATAAAAACCCCGTAAAATCAGATGTATACCGGGGAACCGACCTGTATGATGCTACCGCACGGGATGCCATCATTGGCATCGGCGGCGGTGCGGCGCTGGATGTAGCCCGGGCTATCGTGCTGCGGGTGCACCACCGGGAAGACCTGTTCAAATACGACGATCTTATCGGAGGAGACATTTATGTAACCAATGATGTGCCGCATTTCATTACCATTCCTACCACGGCGGGAACAGGCAGTGAAGTAGGCCGCAGCGCCATTATTGCCGATGATGAAACCCATCAAAAGAAAATCCTCTTCTCTCCCAAACTGCTGGCAAAGGTCGTTTTTGCGGATCCGCTGCTCACAATGGACATTCCACCTGCCATTACCGCTGCAACCGGCATGGATGCGCTTACCCATAACCTGGAAGCCTATTTGGTAAATATGGAACATCCCATGTGTGACGGTATTGCCCTGCAGGGTATTTCGCTGATTGGCGAATCTATTGCAACTGCCGTACAGAACCCGGACCTTGAGTCGCGGAGTAAAATGCTGATCGCCTCCCTGATGGGTGCAGTGGCTTTTCAAAAAGGATTGGGTGTGGTCCATTCACTCGCCCATCCGCTGTCGTCCCTGCTGGATACCCATCATGGCCTGGCCAATGCGGTTAACCTGCCCTATGGCATGCGCTTCAATATAGAGGGCCAGGAACCGAAATTTAAAAAAATTGCTGCGGCTTTAAACCTGCCGGGATCAGACGGAAAAGACGTGGTGGATTACCTGTTTGAACTAAATACCACCATCCAAATTCCGCATCACCTGTCTGCAATCGGTGTTAAGGAGGAGCATGTGGAAACCCTGGCAGATCTTGCCATTGCAGACTTTGCACATCCCAATAACCCCAAACCGGTATCAAGAGAAAACTTTAAACAACTTTACCTGGAGGCTTTATAAACCATGAAGATCGGATTAACATATACCGGGTCTGAGCCCAAACATACCAACTATGTCAACTGGATCAAAGGGGCGGATACCATTGAAGTGATTACGCTTTCAGCTGCCCTGGACAACCTGGGTGCCGTAACCGGTTGCGACGGTGTTGTGCTTTCCGGCGGTGTGGATATTGCTCCGGAATATTATTCCGGGAAAGCCGGCTACGCCAATGCACCGGATCATTTCCAGGAAGAACGGGATGCTTTTGAAACAGCTGTTTTCCGGAAGGCACAGGACCAGCACATACCCGTGCTGGGCATCTGCAGAGGTATGCAGCTCATCAATTGCATCTACGGCGGCACCCTGGTACAGGATCTTGAAGTGAAGAACGAAGTACACAAAGTTGCCGACAACCTGGATAAAGTACATGGTATCCGTGTTAAACCAGGCAGCATCCTGCACGAAGCCATTGGCAACGAACAATGTGCCGTAAACAGCGCGCACCACCAGGCCATCGGCAATCTTGGCCGGGGTTTACAGATCACCGCTACCGCGCCGGATGGGGTTGCCGAGGCAATGGAGCGTACACAAACAACCGGCCATCCGTTCCTCCTGTGCGTACAGTGGCACCCGGAGCGGATGTATCAGTTCGGTCTGGCACAAACTGCAGCATCCAACGGAATACGAGAAAAATTTTTAGCAGCCATACAAAGCAAATAATAACATGGAAGTCATTAACCCCGCCACAGAAGAGCGGATCGCAACGCTTACAGAAGATACTACACAAACCCTCCAGGATAAATGGCAGCGGTTAAAAACCGCCCAACCCGCTTGGCAGGCCCGCCCGCTGCAAGAACGGATCGCGGTGGTACAACGATTCAGCGAATTACTGGAAGCCAACAGCACGCAGCTGGCGCAGGTATTGACCAGCGAAGTAGGAAAACCCCTCAGCCAATCTGCCAACGAAATCCGGGGTGCTGTCAGCCGTATCAGCTGGCTTGCCGGAAATGCCGTAAAATATCTTAGTGACGAGGTTATGCATGAAACGGCGGATATGGAAGAGCGCATTGTATATGAACCCCTGGGTGTGATTGCAAATATCTCTGCCTGGAATTATCCCTACCTGGTAGGCGTTAATGTATTTGTGCCCGCCCTGCTGGCCGGTAATGCGGTGTTGTATAAACCTTCGGAATATGCATCACTTACAGGACTGGAAATAGAACGGCTGTGGAACGAAGCCGGGCTGGCTACCGACTTGTTTTTAACAGCCATTGGTACCGGCAGCGTAGGTGCAACGCTTTTAGATATGTCCTTTGACGGTTATTATTTTACCGGCAGCTATAAAACCGGTAGTTTCATTTACAACAAAGTAGCGGCAAAAATGGTGCCTTGCCAGTGCGAACTGGGCGGCAAGGATCCGTTGTATGTAGCAGACGATGTAGCGGATATTGCTGGGGTAGCAGCAGCCACCGCAGACGGTGCGTTCTATAACAACGGGCAGAGCTGTTGCTCCGTGGAACGGATCTATGTACATGAAAACAAATACAACGCTTATGTGGAAGCATTTGTAAACGAAGTGCGCTCCTGGAAAACCGGGGCACCTACGGATGAAGGCGTATATTTCGGTCCGCTTACACGTAAAGAACAAATTGCAATCCTGGAAGCACAGGTTGAAGACGCACTTGAAAAAGGGGCTACACTGCTTACCGGTGGAAAAAAGGTACCGGGGAAAGGTTATTATTTTCAGCCCACGGTACTTACCGGTGTAACGGCCAACATGAAGGTGATGCAGGAAGAGTCCTTCGGGCCGGTGATCGGCATCATGAAGGTGCAGGATGATGCAGAAGCCGTGGCTCAAATGAAGGATACGGAATATGGACTTACCGCATCTGTATACAGCAGTAACCAGGCAAGGGCTACCGGCATTCTGGAACAGGTAGATGCCGGAACGGGGTATTGGAACTGCTGCGACCGTGTAAGCGCCGCACTCCCCTGGAGCGGTCGTCTGCACTCGGGATTTGGCGCCACCCTGTCTCATTCAGGATTAAGAGCCTTTACCAAACCAAAGGCGTATCATTTCAGGAAACCGTAATATGCTTATAACAGCCGGCTTATCGTGTAGATGAGGAGTCCCACAATTCCCCCTACCAGGGTACCGTTGATGCGGATAAACTGAAGATCCTTCCCCACTTCCAGTTCCAGTTTATTACTCAGCTCCTTTCCTTCCCAGTTACCAACGGTATTGCTGATGAGGGTACCTGCCTGCTTCGTATTGCGCAGGATATAATAGTAGGCGTTATACCGGATCCAGCGATCGATCTTCGTACGCATTTCGGCGTCCTGCTGCAAATTGACCGCCAGTTCTTCTACCGTTTTTTTAAAATACCGGCCCAATGCCGAATCCGTTGCTGAAAGATCCTGCAGCACCTGCGCCTGCAACCGCTTCCAGATATCTCCGGCATATTGCTCCAGCTTCCGGGGTGTCAGCAGGTCGTTCTTTAGCCGTTCCAGGTCGCGTTGCCACTGAGGACTGGTTTTAAGCGTTTCTGTAAATACCAGCAGTTGCCTGTTAAAATCTTTCCGGATCTTGTGTTGCGGATCTTTTTCAATTTCCTGTAAATAGTTCGCAATACCGGCCGTAAGTTTAGTAGCAATGTAATTATTTACAAATCCCGGAATCAGGAAATGACTTCCTTCTTTTACCCGTTGCTTTACCAGTGCTTCATTTTCGACCACATAATTGCGTACTTTTCCCAGCACAAAATCCAGCACGCGTTCATGATCGCCTCGCTCAACGATCAGCTCCAGGCCATTGGCCACCACCTCATTCAAACGCACACTATCCAGGAGCTCGCCGGCTTTCCGCGCGATGAACCCGGTGATCATCGGCGCATCTGATGTTTCAATCATCCGCTTCAACAACCTGGAGGCCTCGGTTACCAGTAGCTGTACGTTCTGCGGTTTGACCAGCCATGCAGCGGCTACCGAACTCAATTCAAGCCGTTCGATATACGGACGCAGCGTTTTTGCATTCAAAAAATTGGTCACCACAAAATTCCCCAGGTTATCCCCGATGCTTTTCTTGCTGTTCTCAATAAGATTGGTATGCGGTATGGGTAAGCCCATCGGATGATGAAACAGGGCTGTAACGGCAAACCAGTCTGCCAGTGCGCCCACCATCGCCGCTTCCGCAAATGCCTTTACATAGCCGATCCATGCATCTGCCCGGGTCTTCAACAGCAATACGCACCCCAGGAATACCAAAGTCATCAGTAAAAACAAACCGGTGGCCAGGGCCTTATGTTTTTTGAGTTGTGCCGTTTTTACCGCATCTGCTGATTGTATTACATTATTCATTTTTATTTTATTGGAGCATTAAGATGTGAGAATCGAGATACGAGATTTCAGACATGAGATTTCAGAATTGAGATTTCAGAATCCAGAATTGAGATGCCTGCCTGCCATTTTGAATGCTCAAATCCGGGTTTCCGATGCTGAATCCTGAAATCTGAACGCTCGATCCTGGATTCTGGATTCCCGAAAATATAAAAAATTATGCCGTTTAAATGTGATCCCTCATTTATGAATGCTAATTTTGCCCGTCTATGAATTACAAGAAAGAAGCCAGAAATACTTTACTGCTCGCATTCCCCATTATTCTTGGCGAAATTGCGCAGATCTCTTTGCACCTGGTAGATACCGCAATGATCGGTGCGCTGGGATATAAAGAGCTGGCTGCTGCTGCATTGGTACTCAACGTAATCAATATCCCCTTTGTATTGGGCATCGGGGTAACGATTTCTGTGGCGCAAATGGTTTCACTGGCTCATGGAAAATATGACCGTCAGTTGATCTCGCATTACCTGTATAACGGCTTTATTCTTTGTACCCTTGCCGCCATCGTGATTGCGGCGGCCATCGTTGCAGGCACCGAAGTGCTCTATCACCTGGACCAGGATCCGGAAGTAGTAGCCTATGCGGCTCCGCTGATGCGGGTTATGGGTATCTCCATTATACCGATGATCCTGTTTATGACCCTGAAACAGTTTGCAGACGGGCTGCAATATACCAAAACGGCCATGGTGTTGTCTATAACCGCCATTCCGCTGAATGCGCTCCTGAACTGGGTGTTTATTTACGGACATTGGGGCGTTCCGGAATTTGGGCTGATCGGCGCCGGTTATGCCACGCTCATCACCCGTACGGCCATTTTTATTGCCCTGGCCCTGGTGATCCTGAACCACCGCGTGTTCCGGCCCTATATGGCCGTTGCAAAAAATCAGTGGAAACTGAATGGTCCTACATTCCGGCAATTGTTAAAAATCGGCATTCCCAGCAGCCTCCAGATCGGGATGGAAGCCGGGGCCTTTGCCGTTTCGGGTATCTTAATGGGTACGATTCATGCCACCACCCAGGCCGCGCATCAGATCGCATTGAGCTGCGCTTCTTTTACGTTCATGGTATCCATGGGACTTTCGCAAGCCGGTTCCATCCGCGTAAGCACCGCCTTTGGTGCAAAGGATCTGAAACGCATTTCCGTAATCGGAAAAAGCACCATTGTGCTGGCGCTGATCTACGGATCTTTCTGTTGCCTGCTCTTTATCCTGCTGCGCAACCAGCTGCCGCAGCTCTTTAACAAGAATACGGAAGTGCTTTCGTTGGCCGCAACCTTCCTGTTACTGGCAGCCGTTTTCCAGATCTCCGATTCCATACAGGCCATCAGCGCCGGTTTGTTGCGGGGCATCAAAGATGTAAATGTCCCTACCATTTTTATTGCCATCGCCTATTGGGTCTTGGGCATTCCGATCGGATGCCTGCTGGCCTTTCATTTTAACATGGGTGGTGTGGGCATCTGGCTAGGATTGATCGTAGGCCTTACCGTTTCTGCGTTGTTTTTAACATTGCGGTTTTTGAAAAAGGCGAAAAGCCAATTGATTGTCTAACTTCAGGTATATATACCATTGATGCAGGATCCATTTGAAGCCAAACAACAAACAACGCCCATTAGCTGGGTTCGTGTCCTGGTTGCGGCCATTCCTGTTCTTGGTGTAACCTGCAGCAGCATCATGAACCCGGAAGAGGAGCTAAAAACAGCGCTGGAAAGTACCGGCGTCATCTTGCTATTCGCAATTATCTTGTTTTCGGTCATCTTCCTTATCGTTCGAAAAATAAAGCCCCCTGCGGCTGGCACCTATCTTGCTCTTTCATCCAAAGGAATCCGGTACAGGAGATTAAAACTGATCGAGTGGGATAAGATCTGGTACTTATATATTGAGAAATGGCGTGGCAAATCTGCCATAAAGTGACTGCCGATTAAAATCCTGGATCAGGATAAAGAAGTCGATATCCCGATAGACGGTCTTGATAAGAATGAAGAGCAGATCATGGAAGCGATCAAACATTTTTCCGAGGGACAACAGATCCAGATCCTTCACAAAGAAATATTCACAAACCAGTTGATCTGATCCATTTTTATTTTCATTAACCCAGGCCGGTAAACTGGCCGCCGCGCCTTTGTCACGAAAGCTTTCGGGATTGCGCAAAAAAACCACGAAGACTGGAAGACACAAAGAAACACAAAGAGAAACATAACCCTTAGTGCATCTTCGCGCTTTAGAGCCTTTGTGGCGGACATTAAAACCGCTGCATCTTTGCGTCGCTGCGTGAAAAAAAACGAAGGCTGAAAGACACCAGGAAACACAAAGAAGAGCTAAACTTTAGTGCATCTTCGCACCTTAAAATCTTTGTAGCAAACGCCTCAACCACTGCGTCTTCGCTCCTCTGCGTCGCTGCGTGAAAAAAAACGAAGGCTGAAACACACCAGGAAATACAAAGAAGAGCTAAACTTTATTGCATCTTCGCACCTTAGAATCTTTGTAGCAAACGCCTAAACCGCTGCGTCTTCGCTCCTTTGCGCCGTTGCGTGAAATAAAAACGAAGGCTGAAAGACACCAGGAAACACAAAGAAGAGCTAAGCTTTAGTGCATCTTCGTACCTTAGAATCTTTGTAGCAAACGCCTAAACCGCTGCGTCTTCGCTCCTTTGCGCCGTTGCGTGAAATAAGCACCACTAAAACCGGAAGACACAAAGAGAACCTTAACCTTAGTGCATCTTCGTACCTTAAAGCCTTTGTGGTGCCTAGTTATTCATGAAGCATCAATCATCATCATCGTCCTCTCCTTTCTTTTTCTTTTCGGGGAATTTTAAGAACGCCGCCCGTACCGGGGAAGGCGCCGGAGTTCCTTTGATGCCCATCCAAAGGATATCATTGAATACCAGGTCCGGAACCGCATCTTCTTTCGACCAGTCGAACTGTTCGCTCCAAACGGCCAGCTTCCCCTGTGCAGGGTTGCGCTCCAGCAGGTTGATAGTTGCAGGCAGATGATCGAATGCAGTGAAATCGGGGGTGGCGGTAAAACAACGCCACATGGGTGTTGCCGCTGCATCATATTGCGTCATGGGCGGCATTCCCAGGATTAATTCAAGGGTGCGCAACATGCCGGAGGTGGAATACATGGTATGATCTACCGACCGCCGTTTTACATAGGGGCTGATCACATAAGCGGTACTCCGGTGCGCGTCCACATGATCAGGCCCGTTTTGGGCATCGTCTTCCAGGATGAAGATGGCGCATTCCTTCCAGATCGGGCTCTTGCTGATATAATCTACAAACATCCCCACGGCCAGGTCGTTATCGGCCACATGTGCAAAAGGCGTTTTTCGGCCGGCACGCATGCCTTCGGTATGATCGTTACCAAAACGCAATGTGGTTAGTTGCGGAAGCGCATCGGCGGCTACCAATGAGTCAAAATCCTGCTTCCATTGCCGGAAACGGGTGGTATCGGCCACGCCCAGGTCGTAACCGGTATAGCCCCGGGCAAAATTCCCGTTTAGCACATCCAGCTTTGCCTTTCCATTATCGACAAATTCGCCGTAAGTTCGGAAAGACACCTTGTTCCGTGCAGCATGATCCCATATAAACCCATCGCGGTTGTTGGCAATGTTACGTTCACCTTCCCCGCCATAAGTACCACCCCTGCCACCATAACTTGAGGGCCATGTTTTTTCCAGATAGTCAGTAGCATAAGCGCCCATACTCCAGTTATGTCCGTCCGCACTTACTTCCGCATCTACATAAAAGTTATCCAGCAATACAAAATCCTTTACAATCTTATGATGGTTGGGCGTGATCTTTTCTCCAAAAAGACAAAGACTGCTGTCGCCATTTCCCTGCGCAACATCCCCCAGCACCTGGTCATAGGTACGGTTTTCTTTGATCACATAAAATACATGCCTGATGGGTGAAGCAGCCCCTACCTTCATCGGTACCGGGTTCCCCGCTTCTCCCTGGGCGGTCAGTTCCTTATCTTTTGAATAAGGGGTATTCTGGTAAACGGCATGCGAATATGCAGCCAGCTGCGCCGGTGTGGGTGTATTGATAAAACTTAAAGTACCGCGAAACAAGCCCGCGATGTATTGTACCTGTGCCGGACGGCTGCTGTCGCCGGCGTGCCGCAACACCACTTCTTTTTTATTCACCGGATTGGGACCATAGGGGTTGGCCATTGACGACATGCCCTTGCCATTGGTAACCAGGATCTGCTTTCCTGCCACCTTTACATTGGTAGGATACCAGCCCACCGGAATAAATCCTTTGGAAACCGATTTTGAAGGAACCGATACATCGAAAACGGCCAGGCAGTTATTATCTGCATTGGCCACATAAAGGGTCTTTTCATCTGCTGAAAGCGCTACCCCGTTACTGGTAGAACCGCTGGGCGCGTTGGGATAAAGGGCCGCATTCAATGTTTCGATAACCTTGTTTGTAGCCGTATTGATCACCGATACGGAATTATCATTGGCATTGGCTACATACAGCAGTTTACCGCTTTTGCTGATACAGATCTCGTTCGGGTGATTGCCCGTGGTAACAGAGGCCACGATCTTTTGACCGGCAACATCCCATACCAGTAATTTACGGCCGCCCCAAACACTGATATATAATTTTTTACGGTCGGGCGATAGTTTACAGGTATACGCTTCCGATCCCAAACTGGTTTTACTTTTTACCTTTTTGGTAGCAAGATCAAATATATACAGGCTGCTGTCTTCCCGGGTAACCACAAAAAGCTGGTTGCTGGTTTTATCATCCACATCCAACCCCGCAGTACCGATACGGTTCGGCCATTTTTCGCCCAACACAAAAGAGTCTTTTAAAGCCAGGCGGTTATTTTGTACATCATACCGCTTTACCATATTATCATGCCCGCCGGACGCATACAGGTAGCGGTCATTGCTGCTAAAGGCCAGCCCGTACCAGGATTTGGCGATCACGATGCTATCGATCCTTTTTTTTGTAACCAGGTTGATCAGATCAATCGTTTGTGTGCTTTGTCCGTTATTGGTAACGGCTGCCAGGCGCCCGCTGTTACTGATCACCAGGTTCAGCGGAAGATCTCCCAGGGGTGCATGGGTACCGGCAGGCGTCAGCGACCAGCCATTGGGTAATAAAATTTTATCACGTTCAACCCGGGGCTGCGAAAAACCAGGAACCATCATAACAGTCAGTACAATTGCAGCAATAAAGCGGGATACCAGATTCATGTTACAAATTAATTGTTTTTGCTTTTAATCACCACGGGCAACGGTGATAAATAAGGGAAAGTTAATATGGAATTTGAAAATTTGAAGATGTGAAAATATGAAAATATGAAAATGTGGAAATGTGGAAATGTGGAAATGAAGACCCGGACTTATTTGACGGTCTTTTTCCCAGTGGAAATTCCACATCAGGCATCAAACGGAATTTAACCTGGAACAAACCCCCTTTGTCCTCTCAAGTCTTCCTGCCCCCCAAAAGCCCAACCGGAAACAAGCGTTCAGCATTCAGCATTTAGCATTCGGCTTCCAGACTATATCATCAAGCATCAAACGGATCCCACCTGGAACTTTAAAACTGGAACCTGAACCCCGCCCCTAACCTGACAAAATGACCTTACCACCCGCGATGGTATTGCATTTGATGTACAAAGGAAAAAATTTCTACGAACTATGATACAAGAAAAAGGCTCCATTTCCATTCATACGGAGAATATTTTCCCCATTATTAAAAAGTTCCTCTATTCCGACCACGAGATCTTCCTTCGTGAGCTGGTTTCCAATGCGGTAGATGCCATTCAAAAGGCCAAACGCCTGGCATCCCTGGGACAGTTCAACGGGGAGATCGGCGCGCCGTTGGTGGATGTAAAAGTGGACAAAGCGGCGAAAACCATCACTATTTCCGATAACGGGATCGGGATGACCGCTGAAGAGATTAAAAAATATATTAACCAGATCGCTTTCTCCGGCGCGGAGGAGTTTATGGAAAAATTCAAGGAGGCAAAGGATGCCTCGGAAATCATCGGCCGTTTCGGGCTTGGTTTCTATTCGGCATTTATGGTGGCGGATCGCGTAGAGATCCAGACCCTGAGTTTTCAGCCGGGTGCAACTGCTGCAAAATGGTCCTGCGATGGCAGCACAGAATTTGAGATCAGCGAAGGCAGCCGCACCACAAGAGGTACCGATGTGATCCTGTATGTAAACGATGAAAACCAGGATTTCCTGGAAAGCCACCGCATTGAAAGCATCCTGAACAAATATGCAAAATTCCTACCCGTTCCGGTTCAGTTTGGCACTAAAACAGAAAGCGAACCCGATGGCGAAGACGAAGAAGGCAAACCCAAATATAAAAGTGTTGAAGTTCCCAACATCATCAATACCGGTGTACCTATCTGGACGAAGGCGCCCAGTGAACTGAAGGATGAAGACTACCTGAACTTTTACCGGGAGCTGTATCCGATGAGTGAAGACCCGCTGTTCTGGATCCACCTGAACGTGGATTACCCCTTCCACCTCACCGGTGTGTTGTATTTCCCCAAGATCAAAAACGATATCGAGCTGCAGCGCAACAAGATCAAACTGTACAGCCGCCAGGTATTTATTACCGACGAGGTTAAAGATATCGTGCCCGAATTTCTGATGCTGCTGCACGGGGTGATTGATTCGCCGGATATACCGCTGAACGTATCCCGCTCCTTCCTGCAATCAGATGGCAATGTAAAAAAGATCAATACTTATATTACTAAAAAAGTAGCGGATAAACTGGCGGAACTGTTCAAGAACGACCGCAAGGGTTATGAGGAAAAGTGGAATGATATCGGTGTGTTTGTAAAATACGGCGCCATCAGCGAACCCAAGTTCTGGGAACGTGCCAAAGACTTTGTATTGCTGGGCAACACGAAGAAAGCCTACTATACACTAAACGAGTACAAAGACTTTGTAACACCGGAGCAAACAGATAAGGACGGTAACCTCGTATACCTGTATACACCCAATGCAGAAAAGCAGGATGGTTATATACAGGCAGCCAACCGGAAGGGATATGATGTGTTGCTGATGGACAGCCCGCTCGACAACCATTTTATCAGTCACCTGGAACGCGACCTGGAAAAAACCCAGATCAAGCGGGTGGATGCCGATGTACTGGAGAAGCTGATCGACAAAGGAGAAACGATCTCCAGCAATTTATCCGAAGAGCAAACCAAGGAAATAAAAGAGGTTTTTGAAAAAGCCATTACCAAACCGGGGATGGACGTAACCGTTGAAACGCTTTCTGCGGAAGCCATGCCGGTAACCGTTACCATGGATGAGTTTATGCGCCGCATGAAGGATATGGCCGCCATGGGTGGTGGTATGAGCTTTTACGGAGCCATGCCCGATAAATACAAGGTAGCTATCAATGCCAACCATCCGCTGGCCACAAAGATCCTGGCAGAGACCAACGCCGATGCCCGTCAGGCACTGGCACAACAGGCCTTTGACCTGGCGCTGCTGGCACAGGGTATGCTTACCGGCGCAGAGCTTACTTCCTTTGTGGAACGAAGTGTGAAGATGATCTGATGATTATAAAAATATAAACAAACCCTTTAAAAAGCGCGGGATACGATCCGGCGCTTTTTTTTGATACTTATACCTGTTTCATTTACTATTTTTGCGGATAAAACAAGTTGCTATGAGACACTTTATTTTACTGCTAACATTTATTACCCCGGTTTTTAACCTGAATGCACAAGAGCTCAGATATATAACCGGCGCTAAAATTGAAAACTATGACAATATTTATTTCAGGCTATTCCGCCAGGACGAACATGCATTATATGCTTACAGTTATGTAAAACCTGATTTCTATATCGACATTTTTGATAAGGAAAAGCTACAGGCTGCAGCACATATTAAGATCCCCTTCCCTTCAAAAGACTCCATTAGTTTCAGTGTTGAAGACCTGTTTATACTCCAGGACCGGTACCTGGCGTTTTACTCCTATTTTGACAAATCGGAAAAATCAGAAAAACTGGAAATGATCGCTTTTGATAAAAAGGGCAGTCGTATCGGGGAGCCCAAACTCATTGATAATTCCGAAGGCAAAAACGAACGCCGTGCCGGCGCTTTCGCTGTTTTTAACAGACCTGCAGAACACAAATTTCTGTCTTACGGTTTTAAAAAGATCAAGCGCAGCAATTATATAAATATTGATCACTTCGACTATGCAGGCAATAAATTAAAGTCGCAGGATTTTGTTGTGAATAATTCCTGGGGGGTTGTTCTTGCAACATTCAATGATGACAGTTATATCCGGCTGATAAGAGGAAGCGCCGGTAAGTGGAATTTACAATGGGAAGTGAATATTTACAGTCCTGCTTCAAGCGAAGCCCGTGTGATCAGGTTGAGAAAACCAGAAGCGGCAACGCTTTTTGTCTCTGACATGTTCCGTTCTTATATCGATGACAATGACATGCTCCATTTACTATCGCCTTATATTACAAGTGCTTTGTCGGAAAAAGCCGTAGGGTTATACCATGCTAAAATAGATCTCAAAACACAAACACTGATCAAGGAGGCCGTCATCCCGTTTAAAACCGGTACTGCGCTAAATGCAGACGATGCCGACTTCAACCTCTCTTCCGGCGTACTCACCCACTTAATAGCCACAAAAAATGGGCTCAGGGCCATTTTTGAAAGCCGGTTAATGACCTCCACATATGGCGTTCCCACGCAATACAGGATCGGGAACGTTATTGCATTTGACCTGGACAGTAACGATGTGGCACAGGATATAAAAGTTTTGAGAAAAAAACAAAATACCAGTCCTGCAAAAATGAACTACTCAAGCTTTACAACGCTCAACCATAACGACACCACCTACTGTGTTTACAATGAGCTGCCGGAAAACCTGCAGCGATCGGATAGCCGGTTAAAAAATGTAAATGGTAACCGGATCGATGAAACAGTCGTTGTTTATGCCAATTTGAGCAGTGATCCGGTAAAAAGCAATATCTTAATAGACAAAGCCGGCAAATCGGGCACCGATGCAGTGATGCCGGGAACTTCTATAAAAGATACATTTAAAAAAGGGACGCTCTACATCTTAAGGCGGATCAACAATGAAGTTTATCTTACAAAAATCTTTAGGGATCCACTTTAGATCATCACTGCCCTAATTCTTCCCCGGCATTGGGTTTGAACCGCACGCCCGTCGGGCTCATCTTTAAGGCTGTTTTACAGAAAGCTCATCCACCAGTTTACCCAACGGATCATAGATGCGGAAACGGGCTTCCTTATCGTTAATGCTTGCCTTGATAATGTTATTATTGGAATTTACAATAATGGGGAACCGCGTAGCACCGGACGCCTGTTGAATACGGTGGCGGTGTTCGTGTGCGCTCAGCATTACCTGTATACCGGCTTCGTTAAGAATGGGCAGCCACTTTTTGGTACTCTCCTGGTTGCCATGCCAACCACTTGCCGGTGGAATATGACAAATCGCAATTTTGTACCTGGCTTTCCGGAATGCATCCGTTTGTACAATGGCACGCAGCCACCTCGCCTGTTCGGTCCGGTAGGCATCCATGTCCGTAATACCGCTGTATTCAATATCCGAATCCGGCTTATCCTCCCCCCCGTCTAACACAATAAAACAGGCATCTCCCCGGGTAAACATATAATAGAGGGTGCCGCTGTTGCCCGGAAAGTATTCCGGGAATTGCGCGGCAAACGGGCCCCGGGTTTCATGATTGCCCCGGGCATAATACATCGGTATTTCACTGGCGAATAACAACGTTGCGGTATCCATAAAACCCCGGAACACCTGTTCTTCACTCATGGAACTGTTTACCATATCCCCGTTGAACACTACAAACGCAGTGTTTGAAAAATCGACCTGTCCCAGCAACTGTTTCAGCACCGGGTTCCGTTCGTGAATATCATTGACCACCGCAAACTCAAAGGAACCGGGCTTTCCGCTGGTACGGAAGGTAAGCGGCTTTTTCTGGTATACCGCCGTAGCCGCTACGTCGCCATACTGTACGTTCACCCATTCATGTTTCAGTACTTGCTGGCTGTACACCCGGTAGCGGTAACGGGTATCGGGTGTTAAGCCGTTCAGCGTTACCCGGTGCACGGTGCCCACCTGCTTCAGCCCGTTAGCCGCGCTAAAATATTTAGGCCGTTCTTTCTGGTAAAAATGACTGTCATCGTCCGGCGCCAGCTCCACCCATGCCGTTGCAGCATTGTTCGTGGTCCATACAATAGATACGCTGGAATCGGTCATTGCCTGCAGGTATGGCCCATGCGTGATCTTTATTTTTTCCTGTGCGTTACTATAAAATGAGACTGCGATAAAAAGTAAACAAAGTCCCATTTTTACCGGGAGGGTCCATACCCGGAGTTGCGCCAATTTCATAAACGTCTGTTGTTTTTTCAAAAATACCGTGAATATCTTCAAGAACCAGCAAACGTTTTATTTTGCCAGCTCCAATGTAACCAATACCGGTTTATGATCCGAAGCATCCTCGTTACCGATCACCTCAACCTGCTTCACATTCCATGTTTTTCCCCGGTTCAGGAAAATATAGTCTAACCGGACCCTGGGTTTGGTATACGGAAACGTAAGCTGCGGGTTACCAAACCGCACCGCAGCATCATCCATTGTTTTGGTAATGATGCCATATGCTTTGGATTCCGGCGTGATATTAAAATCGCCGCCAACCGCTACCGGCAGGTTGGTTCCCAACAGGATATTGGTAATGGCTTGCGCCTGTGCCTGCCGGTTTTCGTCAAACTCATGACAAAGATGCGTGCCTGCAAATACCATTTTTTTACCATTTGCAAACCGGTGCTCAATAGTGATCAGGGCTCTTCCTTCGCCACCGGCAGGCGTAGGCAAATGATGCACCACGGGTTTGGCCGGATAACGCGATAACAGCCCTTCGCCGTAACCACCTTCACTATAATCCATGGCCTTGGCAAAATAGCCATGCATGCCCGTCATTTTTGCAAGCTCCGCCACCAGGTCTTTTTTTACACCGCCATTGAACGAAGCTGTTCTTTGGGTCATACTGTCCACTTCCTGCATGGCCACAAAATCCGGTTTATACCGGTTGATCACCGCTGCAATCTTTTTCAGGTTACTCTTTCCGTTGACATAATGTTCCTCTCCGTGATAGATATTATACGTAAGTACTTTTATGGTTTGTGCACGGGCAACCGGGCTGCATACGCTGGCCCACAAAAGCAAGATGGCAAATACATATTTTGTTTTCATCGTTATTTTATTTTGTTATTACAATTTAGGAAAACAGATGATACCGGTGTATCCGCAACCGGTATCATCTTCCGGTTCAACGTTTGCCCGGCTTTACTTCCAGCCGGGATTTTGCACCAGGCTGGGGTTAAGCTGCAGCTCCTGCACGGGAATGGGTTCCAGGTAGTCTCTTGCTTCATTAAACACTTTGGTCACCTGCGGATTTATTACGATGGATCCGCCCGAGGTATTGTTTTCAAGAATGACTTCACTGCCCAGTTTCAGGTATTGCGGGCCCGGTTCTGTAGGTCTTGTACCGGTATAAATATACACATCCACTTTGCCGTCACCATCCAGGTCATAAGGTCCCACGCCCGGGAAATACATGCCTTTAAATTGCTCTGCAAACAGGTGCCCTTCCTTCCATCGCAACAGATCCCGGCGGCGGAAGCTTTCCATCACCAACTCAATCCTTCTTTCACGGCGGATTTCTAGGATAATGCCCTTATTGGCTCCGGAAACATTTTTATACTGGCTGGCCAGATAAGCGTCCGGTTTACCAATAGCTGTCGCAAGGTCCATATTCGGCATACCCACACGGTCGCGCAGCAGTTTGATCGATTTGTCGATATCCTCCTGTGTCAATGTACCCAGCTCGGCTTTTGCTTCCGCAAAATTCAGCAGTACTTCTGCATAACGTACAATGGGCATGTCGTTCGTAGACCGGGTAAAGAAGTCTTCGGCTTCGGAGGTTACAAATTTGATGAGCTGGTACCCGGTAACCGTACCGGTAAAATCGGGAGCCAGCCTTTTCGTATTCCCGATCCGGGTATATCCCGGCGTACGGATGGTTTGGGAGAGCCGGGGATCGCGGTTCTGCACTTCATTAAAGAACGGCTGTGTACTATAATCCGGCTTATCTGTAAAACGGCTGCCATCCTTCATCAGGTAACTGTTCACCAGCTTTTTTTCCAACCCCGGCCGGCCATAAGAAGCTGTGAGTGTATAGTAATTCACATTATGCCAGATCTGCAGATCATTGCTGTATCTGCGGGTGAGGATTACTTCCTCATCCTTGGCGCTCTTTGAGGAAAACAATTCGAGATAAGCCTTATCGGGGCTACTGGTGTACAGGCTATATGCTTTTGTATTCATCAATGCCTCAGCGGCTTTAGCGGCTTCCAAAAGAAACTTATCGGCATCCGGCAAATTAAATTCCGGATGATACTTCCGGAACGTTCCTTCAAAAAGGCAAACCCTCGACTTATAGGCCATTGCCGTCCATTTGTTCATTTTTTCAACCTTATCCGAAATGGTTCTAGGCTCATTCATCCAGGCTATGGCGGTATCAAGGTCGGCCAGCACACTGTCCATCACCAGCGCTCGCTTATCCCTGGGGTGGTTTAACAATGAAGAGTCCTTTATATCAATCACGGCACTGTACCAGGGCACATCTCCAAATGTGGCCACCTTATCAAAATAAAAAAGGGCCCGGAACAGGTGCGCTACACCACCGTAATGCCTTGCAGCAGGGACCTGCGCTTTAGTGTAGTTCATTAAAAAATAATTGATATTTCTTAAATGATACCAGTTCCAGGAACCACCGGAAACCGGCACTACCCGTTTACCGGTTAAAAAATCGTTCAGGCTGTTTTTGATCACATTATCATCATCTTCGTTATAAACACCTTCTGCGTTCGGTATCACCGTAGGAATGGTTGCATGTGAATAAAAAGAGTTGGTATACAATTCCAGGTCCTTTTCCGTATTAAAGAATATCTCGGGAGTAATTTCACTTAGTGGCATCCGGTCCAGGAATCCTTTTTTACACTGAACCAGAAAACCCGACATAAAAATGAACAGAACGACTATTTTATATTGCTTCATATCGTTTGAATTTTAAAAAGAAAGATCCAGTCCAAAAGAATAGATTTTGCTGATGGGGTAGATCCGCCCGTTTGCTTCTGCAGCTGCCATTTCCGGATCAATGTATTTTGTTTTGAGCTTGGTAGCTGTAAAAATATTGTCGCCGCTTATGTAGATCCGGCACCTGGAGATCTTTGCTTTCGATAACAACCCGGCCGGCAGTGAGTACCCGATATTCAGGTTCTTCAGCCGGATATATGCCAGATCCTGCAGATAGCGGTCATTGGGTGCATTCAGCGATCCGCCGGCATTCAATGCCTCATATCCGCGCAATTTTGGAAAATAAGCATCCGGATGGTCTTCGCTCCAGATCTTTTCCTCAAAATCAATTGGCAGGAATGAATAATAAGGCCGGGAATACGGGCCCCAGAATTTATCGGCGTTTGCACCCGGGTACCAGTGTTGTTTGGCAATTCCCTGCAGGAATACAGACACATCAAAGCCATTCCAGTCGGCACCCAGGTTGATGCCAAAGGTATAACGGGGCTGCTTATTTCCAATTTTTATAAGGTCGCCATGATCTTCCAGTGTATTCTTTCCATTGTTAACGATCCCGTCACCATTTACATCAACGAATTTCAGATCACCCGCCATAAGTTTCGACCAGTTGCCCGGCGCTCCCAGCCGCTGCTTGTTTACAAAATCCTGGTTCACCGTTTTCTGGTATTCGGTAGCCTCAGCATCCGTTTTAAAATACCCGTCGATCCTGTATCCCCAGATCTCTCCCAGCTCCTGTCCTACATAATAGTTGCTTAACAGGTTTTGCGGGTTATCAAAGCGCGTGATTTTTGCTTTGTAATCCCCTACGCCCGTGCTTACATTGTAGTTAAGGGGCTTGCCTGCCACCGATACATGATCACTCCATCCCACCTGCAATTCCCAACCTCTTGTTTGCATATCGCCGGCGTTGGTCTTGGGGGATGCCTCTCCATAAGCCGCCGGCAGGGTCTTCCCGGGAATGAGCATATCCAGCGTGTTCCGCACATACCAATCGTAAGTGACGGTTAACCGGTTATTTAGCATACCAAGGTCAACACCAACGTCCACCGACCTCGAGCGCTCCCAGGTGAGGTTTTGTACAATCGGTTTGGGTACCGCAAGCGACTGGCCTTTTGCGCCGTTAAAGATATAGTTCATGGTTTCACGACGCATTGTGAGGATATACCCGTAGGGGTCGGCTTCCTGCTGGTTACCGAGCGACCCATAGGAAGCGCGTAATTTAAATTCATTGATAGCTCCTTTCAGCGCATCCCAGAAGGGCTCCTGGCTCACCCGCCATCCACCGGATATGGAAGGAAAAAAGCCAAAGCGCTGGCCATTGGGAAAACGGGAAGAACCGTCATAACGGCCATTGAACTCCAACAGGTATTTATTGTTAAAGTCATAGTTCAACCTTGAAAAATAACCTTGTAATGCCCATTCCTCCGCCTGCCCGTCGAGCGTTGCCTGCCCGGTAGCCAGCCTGAAATTATTCAGGTCTTCAGAAAGTAAATCCGTATTCCTTGCGGAGATCATTTTGAACGTACGCAGCTCCTGGTTATAGCCGGCCATGATCTTCACGTTATGATCTCCCAGTTTTTTTCCATAACTGCCAAACAGGTTCACCGCCTGATATTGCACCAGGTTTACAGACTCCGCCAGGTAATCGTTCCCCACAAAGCTGATCACCCCGGGATTGATCGACCAGGGCGCCTTTGTTCTGCGCTGCATGGTAGAGTACGGGTTAAACGTGTAGGAATAATTTCCCGTGATCTCCATTCCTTTAATAGGCTTAAAGGTGGCGCCAACCAGGTTGATCAGCTCCATCCGTTTTTCATCGCCCTTGGATTTGCCGTGCAACAGGTCTGCAAAAATGCCATCGCCGATGGAATAGCTGTTCAGACCCGAGCTATACGTTGCCGTACCATCCGGATTCAACGGAACATAGGAAGGCAGGGCATGCACCGTAATGGACACAAAATTGCTGTTCCATCCCCAGCCCGGGTACGTATACTTGCTCGTATTAAAATAGGTATTGGTAAACAATTCCAGTTTATCAGATAGGCGCGCAGTAATCTTTGCCCGGAAATTATAGGAAGTATAATTATCCTGGTTAATCTGCATCATGCCATCCTTGCCATATGCCCTCCCGGAAATAAGGAAGTCGATTTTCTCTGAACCACCCGTAACGGTTAACGCATGTTCCCTGGACGGCTGCCAGTCGCGGAACATGGTATGCCACCAGTCTGTATTTCCGTAATACATATACTGATCCTTACCGCTGCGGTTCGTGATCACCACGCTGGGTAACGATTTATCCGTCTGCCGTTTTTTCAACTCCTCATAATCTTCCTCGGTATACCGGGTATAGGTATTACCGGTAGCCCGTAAAAAAGCTTCGTCATTCAGCTTTGCTGAGGTATAGCCATCGGTAATAAAATCGGTACGGGTGGTTAAGCCGGCCCAGCCGAAGTTGTTGGAATAGTTCACCGTCATCTTTCCCCTTTTCGCTTTTTTGGTGGTCACCAGTATCACCCCAAACGATCCGCGGGCACCGTAAATAGCTGCCGAGGCGGCATCCTTCAGTACGCTGATATTCTCCACATCCCGCGGGTTGATATTATTGAGGTTCCCGGGTACCCCATCGATGAGGATCAGCGGTGCGCCACCGCCGTTGATCGATGTATTGCCCCGGATGTTGATGCTTCCTTCCGCTCCCGGTCTTCCGGTATTAAAATTGATATTCACATTCGGAATAGCACCCTGCAATGCCTGTGAAATATTGGCCACCGGCCGGTTTTCCAGGGCTTCGGCTCCCACCTGGCTTACCGCCCCGGTAAGGTTCACTTTCTTTTGCGTACCATATCCTACCACGATCACTTCATCCAGCTTATTTTCTTCCTTCTTCAGCACAATACGGAAATCGCGTTGCGTCTTTACCGCTATTTCCTGGGCTACATACCCGATGGTAGATGCAATCAGCACCGCATTTTCATCCTTTATATTCAGGGAGAAACTTCCGTCCTCCGCTGTTGACGTACCATTGGCCGTGCCTTTTTCAATAATACTGACCCCTGCCAGCGGACTTCCATTTTCATCTGTTACATTTCCCTTTACCTGCAATGCCGCAATGCCCGTGGGCTGGCCGATGATCACCACCAGGCCGTTGTTCATTTTTTTGTACGAATAACCGGTCAGGCCCAACAGTTGCTCCATTACATAATCGATGGTTGCATTTCTGGCCAGCAGATCGATCTTTTTATTATTAAGCCCCAGCTCATCCGTATAAAAGAAACGGTACTCATACCGGGATTGTATCTTGCTCAGGATCGCCGATATCGAAGTATTTTTTACTTCCATAGTGATCCTGCTCTGGGATATGCCATTGATTGAAAACGCCTGAAAGGACGTGGCAAGCAACACAACAAAACTGAGCTTCATCAACAATAGATATTTGATAATCAAATGCCCTGGCATAGCACTCCCAGGGCAATCACTTTTTTTCATATTTTTGTTTTAAGGATGAGATAGAAAAAATGATTGCAGCTCCTGCAATTATGTACTGTCTTTCGATGGGGAATGTTCCAGCATTTCCCATTTTTTATGGATTATGTTGTATATATCATAGCATTCATTTTATTCGTTTGATTTAATTTATAATGATATCCGGAGATACGTTTCAGGAATCCGAAACGGCTTTATTGGGGATGTGCGGGCGAAGGTAATATGGAATACCTGAATTCACATCACCCCGAAGCGCGCTTAAAAATTATTTAATATAGACTTTCCTGCACTTCCCTTATATCGATTTTATCATGTAATAACATTCCCCTGCAGCCGCGTAGAACCCGCTGCTATCGTGCATTACAGACAAACGCTCCCCTTCCTGCAATACGCATCAGACTGGTTTATATACTGACCGGATCGTACCGAGGACGTACCGGTTTCAAAATACTAATAGAAGGTTACCACTTCTTTTTCGATTTTATATCTGATGCCTGCAGACAGTTGCAATGACTGTAATACGTCTTCAAGCTTATCGTTTTCAAATGTTCCGCTGAAAGTTTGAGTTACGGGCTTATTCCTGCATACTATTTTTATATTATACCACCGTTCCAGCACCGGAATAATCTCCTTCAGGTGATTCTTGTCAAATACCAGTTTATTGTTGACCCATTCCGTCTCTGCCGAAAAAGAATCCACCGGGTTTGTTTTTACCGCCAGCAACTCGATCTGGGGAAGATGTTCGCGGCCTTCCTGTAACGGTTGATCCGGGTAGGCATTCTGAACCACCAGCTTCTCCCCCGGCGCCAGCATGATCTTTTTATCCTTTGCATGCTTCAGGCTTACCTGAACCGCACCTCTTATCAATGTGGTTTGGGTGCTGGGCTCATCTGCATAACTCCGTACATTAAACACGGTACCCAATACCCGTACATCAATATTGCGGGTGTGTACGATAAACGGACGCCTGTGGTCGTGTACCACATCAAAATAAGCTTCCCCAACCAGTTCAACTTCCCTTGTATCCCGGCCAAACGAGGGGGCATACACCAGCCGGCTATCTGCATTCACCCAAACCTTTGTGCCATCCGGAAGTACAATATTGGTTTTATTTCCTTTTTTTGTAGCTACCAGGTTCGGCACGGTGTTACCGGCGTCCCTGCTCCGGTAATAACCAATGCCGGCAAGCACCAGGATCAGCACTGCAGCCGCCACACGCAATCCCCACCGGTTCATCCGGAAATTGCGGGCGCCTTTTCTTTTCCGCTCAATTTTCTGCCGCACATGGCTGATAAAATCATCCACTGCTTTTTCAGGAACCGCATCCGGATACGTAGTGGGCACCGTCATCAATGCTTCCAATGCCCGGGCAAAAGACTGGTTGCCCGGATGTTCTTTCAGAAGCTGACCCAGTTCGATCTGCTCCTTCAACGTAAGTTCACCCGCGCTCCTTCTGCCCAATAGTTCCAATAACCGGTCGTTACTCATATAAAGCCTTCATCTTATATAGTGTGTTTTTTTTTGAGAAACCCCTAAACCGGCCGGCACTTTTTTTAAGAAGATCCGGATTTTTTTGAAAAAAAATGATCCCGGTACTCGGGAAACACGGCCTTCAGGCTTGTGGAAAGCGCACGCAGTGCAATCGTCATCTGCGCTTCCACCGTTTTTACGGAGATGTCCAGGATACTGGCTACCTCACTGTATTTCAGTCCTTCGTCTTTTATAAGCCGGAAGATCAGCTGACAGCGGGGCGGTAATTTATTGATGGCTGCTGCAATATATTTTAAACTTTCCTCGCTCAAAATCTTTGCATCGGATTTTGTATACGCCATTACAAGCGATTCACCGAGGTCGCCGTAATGAATCCGCTTCTTTTTCGCTAATTCGGCAAAACAAGCATACTTTACTGCCCGGTACAGGTAATTGGATAAATTATTGATGGCCGGAAGCGTTTTTTTGTTTTCCCAGATCTGTACAAAAATGTCCTGGATCACTTCTTCGGCAAGGGCCCGGTCCGAAAGAATGGAGTTGGCAAACGATAACAGCCCGGGATAGTAATGGCGCATCAATTCATTGAATGCCGGCTCATCACTTTCCCCCGAGATCCGTTTGATCAGATATGGCAACTTCTCCTTTTGCATCCGCGGACTAAAATAGGCAATATACGGTAAAACCAAAAAAAGAAGCAGCGGCTACCTGCTGCAGGCTTTATCTTCCTTATTTATAAAACAAATTTGTTGAGCAACCGGCCCGCCACGCCATCCATAACCGGCACCCTTCCCGGATGCACTTTTGAACACTGGATCATGGTACTACGGGTAGCCGTCAGCCAGCGGAAACGGGAAGGTGCATCCAGCTGGGCAATTCCGGAGCCCGAGCTTTTATCACCGGCCGCAATTTCCCTGAACGCTTTTAAGTTGGCTTCAATACTATCCATATCGATCTCCGGGTTCAGGCAGTGCAGCTTTTCGCGGTTTACCACAACCAGCGTTTCCAGGAACCGTGTTTTCTTACAGAAAACGATCACGCCCACGTTGATAAACTCCTCGCGCTCCACCCGCGGCACTACGCGGATTACCGCATACTCATATACCAGCCACTCTTGCATCCAGCGCCGTTTTTAAAAAGACAGAAGAATTGTTTAACCGCCAGGTGAGGAACTTCAGATACACTTCCCGCGCCGCTTCAGGATCGCCCAGCGTTTCCTCGTACATCAGCCATTCCATCGGGATCCTGTTTACGATTTCATGCAACCGCTGCTCCGTCAGTAATCCTTTACAATAGGCATCAGCGGCTTCCAGTTCGGAAGCGTTTTTCAACAGGACATGGTCTTTTATCAAAGGGAAAGCGCTTTTCATTTGCGTGGGCCAATGCTCCCAGTTGTGATGAAAATAAAGACAGGCACCATGGTCAATGAGCCAAAGCTCGCGGTGCCACAACAGCATATTGGTATTTCTTACGGTACGGTCCATATTTGTAAGAAATGCATCCAGCCATACGATCTTTGAAGCCAGGAGCGGCTCCACCCCGGTTACGGCAGGATCGAATGTAACCGATCCGCTCAGGTAGTGCAGGGCCAGGTTCCAGCCCTGGCTGGCCTTTAGCAGGTCCTGGATCTCTTCATCGCCTTCGGTACGCCCGAAAGACTCATCCAGGTAAGCGAATACCAGTTCCGGAACCTTCAACTGCAGCAGCCGGGCCACTTCACCGCCGATAAATTCGGCCACCAGGGCCTTCACCCCTTGTCCGGCTCCCCGGAATTTAAGGGCATATAAAAACCCATCATCGGCCTCCGCAATAGCGGGCAGTGAGCCGCCTTCCCGCAGCGGCGTCACGTATCTGGTTACCTGTACAGAACGGATATCGGGCATAAATATCGATCAAATTTGGGTCAAATGTAGCCAATCTCATCCATTTGCTGCAGCTGCATTTCCCAAATCCTGCCGCCTGGCTCCTTTGCCGGTATCCAAAGACCTGCATTGGGGCGGCGTTGCCTTACAAGCGTTATATATCTTCCAACGCCTGTTGCATTTTGTCTTTGTTTTGCGTTATACCTCTAAACATGTTTACTACTGAATTATGAAACCAACATATCGATCTGCCGTGGTACTGCTCTTCTGCTGTGCCATAACAGCCTGCCAGAAAAGCACGGAAAACATTAAAAAAAATAAGCCAACGGACACTCCGGTTTTAAAGTTATGGGCCGGAGCCGATTCAACGGCTTCACTCTCCACATGGGGACTGACCGGGAATACCTTTACGATCACCAACGACCATCCGGACATAGCACAGGTAACCACCGATCATAAAAACCTGAAGGTGCACGCCTATAAACCCGGGAAAGCAACCATTACGTTAACGAACGATCAGCAAAAACAGTTTAAGGTACTGGTGCAGCCGGTTGACATGCTCAGTAACAACCCGGGCAACTGGGTTTCGGCGGCCAAGGACGGTATGAAGAGCTATGTTACGGTGATCACCAACAACCAGAAACTTACCGATTCGCTGTACCAGGCCTTATGGGAAAAGCTGGACGATAATGGCGTCAACGGCATGTTCAGATATGCCTTTACCAAGGGGCAGTTCTTTTTTACAGCCGCAAAAACGCCCCGTATCGATAAAGAAGGTAGCTGGACCTACGATCAACTCCGGCTTACATTAAATTATGCCGATTCAAAAGAAATATATCAGATTATACCCCTGCGCTCTATCTACCTTATTGAACTGAAAAGAACATTAACCACGGAACTGCAACAGCAGTTTCCGGATGCAGGTATTACAGAAGTATCCACACATCAGTATTTTGTATACAACCTGTTCCTTTAAGATCCTTTATTGTTTTGTATTGTTATAGATCATCCTGAATAAAAACCAACTCCATTTTTACCATGAAAAAACTGCAATTCGTCTTCATGACACTCAGCCTCTCTTTTATTTGTATTCAGGCCTGCAATAAGAAGCAGCATCCTGCAAGAGAAACGATGACTAAAGACGATGTACCTACACAATACCAGGGCTTATTGATGCCGGGTTCGCTGCATTTGAAAAACGATTCGGTTTCCATGGCCTTATACCCTTCTGCAGCGCTGTACTATCTCGACCTTAGGTTAAAGGGCAGCAACCAGTATTATACGTTGCTGCAACAAGCCGTAAAAACCAACCAGCCTGTACGTGCCTGGGTTTTTAAAGAAAATAAAAGCCCGGTAGAAGTAGCAAAAATAGAGCCCGCCTCAAAGGAAGAGCTTGAGCAATGGAAAAAAATGTGGGTAACACCGGGGAAGTAGTTTTGGGAAAAATTTGAAAGTATTATTGTCATATGGTAGTTATCAACGGCTGTTGTATTTAAGCTTTAAGGCTGCATATTTTTTTAGGGAAACAGATAGACCAGGTTGGGTTGCAGCTGATGTTTGATGGTGGCTGAAAGCTAAATGCTGAACGGCGAACGCCTGTTTCAGGTTGGATATTGTTTCGCGCGCGATAGGAAAACCCCACCAGAGAAAAATTATCAAATGTCCCAGGTCTTCATTTCCACATCTCCACATCTCCACATTTTCACATCTCCACATCTTCAAATTTTCAAATTTTCAAATTCCAATTCCCCGCTGTCTATTCCCTTTCTTTCCTATATTTGAATGCACCAAATGAAACTTCTTTTTGATCATATTGAACAGTACTATCCGCTGAGTACTGCAGCCCGGGAAGCCCTTGCGGAAAATTTTGAGGAACTGGTGCTGGCCAAGGGTAAATTCCTGATCACGGAAGGTAGGGTTTGTAAACATCTTTATTTTCTGCAACAGGGCGCACTGCGGGGGTACATTACAGTAGACGGGAAGGAGATTACCAACTGATTCGGGTTTGAAGAACACTTCATCACCTCTTTTCACAGCTTTATTACCCAGCAGCCGGGCGTGGAAAACATCCAGCTTTTAGAAGGCTGTGTTTTATGGCGCATATCGAAAGCGCAACTCACCCGATTGTTCGATGCCCATCATGAAATAGAACGCCTTGTGCGGATCATTTATGAAAAATACTATATCCGGCTGGAAGAGCGTTATGTGAATGCGCAGCTGCGAACGGCTACCGAACGCTATGCACACCTCATGGAAGCCGCACCGCATATCCTGGAACGGGTTCCGCTGGGCCAGATCTCTTCTTACCTGGGCATTAGTGCAGAAACACTGAGCCGGATCCGGAGCCGCTTTTAACAATTCAGGAAAAGCTTTTTGATAATTGTCAAAAAAAAGGGCTGCGTTCCCTTATAGATTTGTGCTCATAAAACAAGCATCATGAAACAAACGCAACAACCATCCAATGCCTTTATTGCAGCCTCCTGGTTCGCCTTATTAATCGGAGTAACCGCTTATATAATCGGTTTGTGGAATGCCGGCATGCAACTGAATGAAAAGGGCTACTATTTTACCGTACTGATGTTTGGCCTTTTTTCTGCCATATCCGTGCAAAAAGCCGTACGGGATCAACTGGAAGGTATCCCCGTTACAAACCTGTATTATGGCATCGCCTGGTTTACAACGATCCTGTCCATTGTACTGCTGGCGGTCGGTTTGTGGAATGCGGCCCTTGCAAAAAGCGAAAAAGGGTTTTATGCCATGTCCTTTACCCTCAGCATTTTTGCCGCTATCGCGGTGCAAAAGAACACCCGCGACACCAGGGCCGCCCTTCCCGACGAATCAAAATCACATACTCCGGATACCGGCGTTTTTCCAAGAAATGATTCTTTTTAAATCGTTTGCATAAACGGATATTGCGAACCCGCTCAAAGCGCCGCGGTTGTATCAAAAGCCGTCATTTTACAGGGCAATAAAAAAGGCCGCAACCTGGGTTACGGCCTTTTCCTTTATTTTTATCCTTACTAGAAAAACACACCGAGGCGCAGCGCCCATCGGTTCAGTGCTACTTTATCGTCATTCCAGTCCTTGTTCCTGGTAACATCTGTAAAGCCGTTCTCAAAACCCAATCCAAAATACAAGTCTGTTTTTTCAGCCAGCCGGTATTCGCCGCCGGCACCCACCAACAATCCCATATTTACCTTATTGGTTTTCTTCATGGCGTTCACATTGTCTTCAGATTTAGAGCCCGATGTATAATCGAGCCGCGAGCCGATGAGCGCCCCCATATAGGTACCAAATTGTCCCCACCAGCGGAGACCGTTGATATCATTTGTTTTCAGCTTTACACTCAGCGGAATTTGCAGATACTGCAATTTCAACTTATACTGCTGATTGTCGCTGCCGGAATACAATCCTTTTGAAGCGTCCTTAATCAGGATGGAGGAGGATGCATGTGCCACTTCCAGTCCGGTTGCAAAGGCTCCGCGTGTGTCCGAAAACTGGATATCCGCCATTAAGCCATAGTTTACGCCAAACCCGGAACCATCTTTTTCCAGTCCGTTTTCCAGGGGACGCAGGGTATTTACAAATACAGGGTCAACCTTAAATCCCAAACGTACAGGGCGACCATAAAAACTCCTTTGTGCAAACAGGGTCATTCCGGTGAGCATGCAGGCCATTGTTAGCAATAACGATCTTTTCATTTTTACAAAATTTGCGCAAAAGTAGGCATTTTAATGCGAATTGAAGGCCGGGCAATGCCAAGTACCGAATTCTAAATATTACATCCCAAATATCAATTTCTAAATCCTAAAAAACTAAAACCTGGTGCGGAAAGAAATTTAATGGCATTCTATACTAAGTAACCATGTTCAAATCCTGAATTCCAGGTACCATGTACTAAACGCTAAATATGGAGCTTGGCGCTGAAAACGAATGGCTGATACCTGACGGTTACGTCACCGGCATCTTTCAGATAATGTTCACTTCAGGATGAAGCTCTACCCCGTATTTTTTCATTACGGCGTCGATCACCTGGTTGCAGATTTCCAGAATTTCATGGCCGGTGGCCTTCCCGTAATTCACCAGCACCAGGGCCTGCTTTTCGTGCACCCCTGCATCGCCCTTGCGGTATCCCTTCCATCCGGCCTGTTCAATCAGCCAGCCTGCGGCCAGCTTCATTGTTCCATCTTCATTTTCATAAGCAACCATCTCCGGATACGCGGCTTTCAGCGCCTCATATTTCTCCCGACTAACCGAGGGATTTTTAAAAAAGCTCCCGGCATTTCCGATCACCGCAGGATCGGGCAGTTTTGAGGACCGGATATTTATGACCGCCTGCGCAATGGATTGGATCGAAAGCTCCGAAACGTGCAATCGCTCCAGCTCCTGCCGTATGGCCCCGTATTCAATATGGAACACCGGTTTTGTGCGAAGACGATACGTTACATCGGTAATCACAAACTGATCCCGGTACACATTTTTAAACACACTTTCGCGGTATCCGAATGCACATTCTGCATTGGTAAAGGTGCGGGTATATCCTTCATACCGGTGCACCGCGGTGAGCTCCTCAAACACATCCCGGAGCTCCACTCCATATGCGCCAATATTCTGCATCGGCGAGGCGCCTACGCAACCGGGGATCAATGCCAGGTTTTCCACTCCTGCATACGCATGCTCCAGGCAATGCATCACAAACTGATGCCACACTTCACCCGCACATACTTTTACAAAAACAAAATCGTCATCCCTGCTTAACACTTCATAGCCCAGCAGCTCATTTTTTATCACCAGCCCGTTATAGTTCTCGGTTAACAGCAGGTTGCTCCCGCCCCCGATCACTAAGGTAGGCAGGGCTTGCTTCCGGGCCCATTCCAGCGCTTCTTTCAGTTCGGCAACAGTACTTGTTTGTGTAAAATACCGGGCCCCGGCTTCTATACCAAAACTGTTATAGGGTTTTAAAGAAATATGATCTAAAATTTGCATAGCTTTAAAGTATTGCAAAGTAACGTTATTCTTTCTATGGGAAAAAAAACCGCCGCAATCATCGGATCCGGAGGCCTTATCGGATCGCATCTACTGGAAGAGCTCATCCACGACCCGGAATATGGCGCCGTAAAAACGCTGGTGCGATGGCCATCGGAACCGGTACATGCCAAACAGGATGTAAAGCTGGTTGACTTCAGCGATGCTGAATCCCTGCTGCTGGCACTCAGAGATGTGGACGTGGTGTTCTGCGCCATTGGTACCACGCTGAAAAAAATGGGGGGCGACAAAAAACGTTACTGGCAAATTGACCATGATATTCCGTTGCGGGCATGCAGGATGGCAATGGAAAACGGCTGCCGGAAGATGGTACTGGTATCCGCCATAGGCGCCAGCAGCAGCAGCCGCAACTTTTATCTGCAACTGAAGGGAAAAACGGAAGAAGATCTTATAGCTACCGGTATACCGGCGTTACATATTTTACAACCCAGCCTGCTGCTGGGGCACCGGCAGGAAAAACGCCGGATGGAAGCCATCAGTCAGCGGATCATGAAACCGGCCTCTGCCCTGTTTTCGGGCTCCTGGGCGAAATACAAAGCCATCGACGCCGGCGATGTAGCAAGAGCAATGATTGAGGCGGCCCGCACCAATGGCGAAGGCATCTTCCGCTATACCTGGAAAGAGATGATGGACCTTTCGGACCGCTACACGTCAGACAGTTAATGAACCGGTTTGCCTGTAGGTAAGAACGGGGTACACCAGCAGCAGCATGATGCCTATTAACAGGGAAAAGATAATATAGCTGGCCGACAAACCGCTTACATCGTACACATTCAATATACTTACCAGGCTATAACTGGCGGTTGCCGTAACGATATAACTTCCCCCGCTGGTAACACCGCCGGATACGCCGGCCATTTCCGGGAACCTCGTCAGGCAGTAGGTAAAATAACAGTTATAAATATACCCCATCTGAAAATGCAATAAGGCTACAAATGCCATCATAAATATAACATGCTGAAAATAAGGGACCGCCAGGTACATCACCATCGCTATTCCCAGCTGTACCAGCAGCCCGTTGCGCAATTTCCGGAAAAAGGGTTTCCGGATCAGCCACTTGCCCAGCAGCCCCCCGCCCAGCAGCGCAAGGCCCGATATCAGTGCGCTGTACCCGGTTGTGACTGCCGTGTAATGAAAGACATTTTCTATTATGAACGGCGCGGCCATGTTAAAAACAATAACCATTGAATAACTAAACCCCAATATAAGAATGCCGTAGCTAAAGTCCCGCGCCGTCAGCAACTTACGGTAGGTGTTTAAGATCACCGGCAGGCGGAAAGGCCGCCGTTCTTTGAGGGTTTCACTACTGAAAATACCTTCCAGTACCAGCAATATCAGGGCGTATATGCCCAGGAAATAAAAATTGGACCTCCAGCCAAAAAAATGCTCCAGGTAACCGCCGAGAAAAGGGGCCAGTATGGGAGCTGCGGACCATACGATGGAAAGCAGACTGGTATAATGTTTTTGCTTTTCACCTTCATATACATCAATAAAAAATGAGCGTTTGGCTACCATGATAAGCGCGATCAGGACACCCTGGATGGCTCTTATAACCAGCAACCAATCGATGCTGTGCAAAGCCGTGATCAGAAAATTGGTGAGCACAAAAAGTGCCAGTGCCGTCATCCCGATGCGGTATCTTCCGAAACTATCGACCAGGCTGCCTACAAAAAGCTGGGAAACTCCATAGCTGATCAGGTATACCGTCATTGTTAACCGGATATTTGCCGGGGTGGTATGCAGCGCCTCCACCATCTTGGGAAACGACGGAATATACACATCCATGGCCAGCCCGGATATGGGAATTAACAAAAACGCCAGAATGGTCGGCATCCCTGTTTGCCTGCTATTGATTTTTCGCATAAACGATCCTTAATTGAAACGGTAAAACTACCAAATCCGCCGAAGTTCTGTGTACGCGATTCAAATCAATTTATACAAAAATCAAACATGAAAAAGGAAAGGCTTCCGGTACTGGCCCGGGCTCTTTCCCGTATGCTTCCTAAAAAACTGGGAAAAATGCTGCACATATTCAAATCCCAGGCTGCTACCGATCTCGGAAATATTCCAGTCTGAATTTTTCAGCAGGTCCATCGCTTCCTCCAGTATCCGTTCCCGGATAATATGACTGGTGGATTTGCCCGTCAGTTTACGCACTGTATGATTCAGATGATTTACATGTACATGCAGGCGTGCTGCAAAATCGCCCGGGTTTCTCAGCCGGACCACCGTATCCGGTGCATCAACAGGAAACTGGCTGTTCAGCAACTGGAGAAAACCGGAAACCAGCCTGTCCGGACGTTCCGATTTTTCATCGCTCATCTCGCGCGCTTTCCGAAAGCGGATCGTGGTGTTCATGATCAGCCGCAAAAAACTCAGCATCAGTTCTTTTTTGTATGGCAGGGGGCTACAGTACTCCTTTTCCATCAATTGGAAATAACTGTAAAGCGTGTTGTATTCATCGCCGGATAATAACAGGAAGGGGAACAGCGCGTCGCCAAGGACCGTTTGCACTTTTTTAAATTCACGTTTCAGATCGGGCGTAAGATACAACTCGTTAAAAACGCTCAGGTATCCTCCCTGCGCCTCACGGTAGGTATCAAAGCCCATTTTAATATCCGGATCTGTAAAACAGATCACCGGCTGGTCGATGGTCACCTCCCCTTCACAGGTGCGGAATACAGCCCCGCCGGTAGAAAGGCAGATCTTATAATAATCCCTCCGGTGAAAGGGAAGGGACCGCAGACTGTTCTGCCGTTTCAGCACATTAATATGTTGCGATTTCCCGCCTGATTTTATCAGGTCATCGGGTACGGTGCGGCCGGTGGATCTGTAATATTGTACGATGGTTTCCAGAAACTCCATATTTCAAATGTACAAAATTCAAATATCAATAAAAAGCCCGCTTCAACCGTGACTATTTATCCTGCCGCATATTCCTATACCAAACTTTCCGGAACAATACCTGTTTGCACAACGCGCATCCGAAAAATTCGCCATATGAGCAGAATTTTGTAAATTACTATATGAACTGGGACATACAAACCTTCTCGGCTGCCGCTCTTGGTATTGCATTGGCCGCCTGCTGCGGTTTCAGGGTGTTTGTACCCATGCTGATTGCAGGCATTGCCGGCCGGTTTAATCTTTTTCATTTTTCTGAAAGCTTTCTCTGGCTGTCTTCCACCCCGGCATTAATTGCATTAGGCATTGCCACTGTTTTCGAAATTGCCGGCTATTATATTCCGTTTATCGATAACATCCTGGATACTATTGCAACCCCGCTGGCTGCCGTTGCCGGCACCTTACTGGCCACCTCGGTGATACCGGTTGATAACGACTGGATGAAATGGATCATTGGCATTGTTGCAGGCGGTGGCGGCGCCGGGCTGATCGCTTCCGGAACCGGGTTATTGCGGCTTTTGAGCAGTAAAACAACAGCGGGTATGGGCAACAATGTAGTGGCTACCGGTGAAAATGCAGCGGCCCTGGGGGGATCTGTTCTAAGCTTCCTGATACCCGTTATCATGGCGGTATTGTTCATCCTGTTCTTTATCTGGATCATCAAAAAAATGATCCGGAAGCTCCGGGGCAAACCGTTAGTATCCAGAGGCCCCTGATACGGCCGTAGCCCGCACTACCTCCCGTTTACCGGGTGGCCCTTTGAGCTTCTCTACTGTAAACCCCACTTCCTTTAGTGTTTTGCGCACCACAGATTTGGAACAATAGGTAACCAACACCCCGCCTTCTCTCATATGGCTGCGTATCTTCCGGAAAACGGCGGGCGTCCAGAGTTCGGGTTGATCATCCGGTGCAAACGCGTCAAAATAACAGATATCGTATATACCCTCCGGCTGATATTCCAGCAGGTCTGCCCTGATCTTTTGCAGCAACAACCGCCCGGCGATGGGCACTTCCTGGTTCCAGGGAGCCGTCATCAATTGCCTATATAAGCCGGAAGCCTGGGTATATGCATCATAATTGAGCCGGTTATACACTTCGCCGGGGAGTGGATCCCGGTCGATACTGGTATAACGCGCGGGAAGTTGCACTGTGTTTAAAACCTGCGCTGTCAGCAAGGCATTTAGCCCGGTACCAAAACCGATCTCAAGTATGCGGATTTGCACAGGCCGGTACTGTTCGAGATAATGGTTCAGTCCGTTTTCAATGAACACCTGCATCGACTCTGTGAAAGCACCGCGGGTTGAATGAAAACTGACCGTTGTTCCATGGATGCCCACGCTATCGGAGCCATCACCGGAATGAATAATATGATACCCCGGGTGCCCCATTAATTGCTGATTTGAAGGATCACCACCTTCCCGTCCATAGTGGTTACAGCTATTTTCCGGTCGTTGATAAACTGAAGATCGTGAACCAGGCAATTGGCTACTTTATGCACCCATAACGTAGCGCCGGTGTTGCGGTCAAATGCGGCAATGACGCCTTTGTCACTGAACGCATACACCCGTCCCTTCCGTTCTGTGATGGTTGAGGGGTTCAGTTCATAGTTAAATACATTATCCGTTTTCCAGGCCACCACTGCGCTATCGGATCTTGTGTCGATACCTACCAGGTGTCCCTGCATGGTTTTGGCAAATACCAGTTTTTTATCTGCCGAAAGCCCCATCGACTCCCGTACCCAGTGCTCATTCCAGCGGTGTTTCCAGATCAGTTTGCCAGTGGCGGCATCCAATACCGTCATATACCGGTCTGGCGCCACTATAAAAATGCGGCCGAAAGCGGATACGGGCAGGCAGGATGCCGGGGAAAGCATCCGGTTGCTGTAACCATCATGAAAGACCCATTCCGCTTTTCCGGTTTTACTGTTGAGGGCATACAATTCATTACCCCAGCTGCCAAAGATCAGTTTGCCTTCTGTGTAAAGCGGTACTGCTTTTACAAAGTTTTTTACCGCTGTATATTCCCAGATGGGGCTTCCGTCGGATAACCGGAATGCCCGGAACTTTCCTTCGGATGATCCCACAAAAACGGCTCCATTTCTTATCACCGGTGTAGCAACGATCGATTTTCCGGTGGCTGCCGACCAGCGTAAAGATCCATTGTCTGCATTCAGGCAATAAACGGTACCGTCCGTTGAAGGGATCACCACGCTATTCTTTTCAATAGCGGGCGCTGCATAGATCTTTCCGCCGGTTACAAACCGCCATACCACCCGGTTGGCACCGGGATCAATGGCCAGTACGCGCCCGCGGCTGTCGGGGGTGATGATCCGGTTCCTGTACAACACAAAACCGTTTCCAATATCCGAGGAGTCCTGGTAACGCCAGATCTCTTTTACCTGCGGATAGCGCTGGTTTACCGCGTAGGACGGCCGGGCCCAGCTCCGGGTATCCGTATCCAGATGATGGTCCTTTAAAACCACCGAGGCCCACTCCTTTCTTGTTTCCAGTCCAGGTTTACGCTCGCGGTAAGCAGCACGCCCGTTTCCGACGGTAATAATATTATAGCCGCCGATACTGTCTTTTGCCCGCAGGTTCGAACGCCCCATGATACCGGGAATACCTTCAAAATCATACTTATGGTTCTGATGCCCGTGTCCGCACATATACCATTGTATATTGTGTTTCTTTAAACGGTCTGCGATCTCATACCAGTTATTTAATGAAGAGTCCAGGGGATAATGATCTACAAATATGATCGGTTCCCTCGCGGGGATGGTGGCCAGTACTGAATCTAACCATACAATATTTCCGTAAGGCACCTGGCCGGGACTCATTTTCATATTGGGACCACAGTTGGCGCCTAAAAAATGGAAGCCCCCGTAACTGAAGGCAAATACCTCGTTGCCAAATACACGGTTAAAGGTATTGGTACCGCTCTCGGACCAGTTGTCATCATGATTGCCCGGGATGATATACCAGGGTTTGTTCAGCGAATCCAGTATTTGCTTTGCAAGCTTTATTTCCGCATCTGCTCCAAATTCGGTGATATCGCCGGAAGCGATCACAAACCGGATGTCCGGGTTGGCATTGATATCTTTTACGGTTCTCCGGAGATCTTCATCCGCATTGTTGGAGCCGATATGCAGATCGGAGATCTGTGCAAACTGAAAGGACGACTGAGCTGCAACCAGTTTAAAAAAAAAGCAGCAGCAGGCAATACAAAGAATTCGTTTCATTGGAGCAAGATAGGCAAGATCTGCTTACCGGCAAATCCATCTGTCAAAAAATCAATATCAATTATTCGTTAAGCAGGAAGCGCGCGAGGTCTTCCACCGTCCTTAGCAAACGATCGGCACCGTGCTCCAGCAATTCGGCTTCGGTACCGTACCCGTAAAGCACACCAGCCCCTCTTACATTATTGCTCCGTGCACCGATGATATCATATTTCCGGTCACCTACCATAATAGTTGCCTTCGGATCGAGCTGATATGCGCCCAGGGTATACCGGATCAGCTCTATTTTGTCCGTCATCGTGTTATCCAGTCCGCTGCCCGTGATCTGCTCAAAAAAAAGAGCCAGGTTAAAATGTGTCAGGATCCTGCGGGCAAATACCTCCGGCTTTGAGGTAACCACAAACAGGCGGTGCTTTTTCCCCAGCTGCTCCAGCATTGCGCTGATACCGGAGTAAACCTGGTTTTCGGCCCATCCTTTTTCGTTGAAATATTCCCGGTAAAAACCTACGGCCCTGTTGGTATCCGCATTGCTCAGTCCATAACGGGTGTTGAAGGTATGATGCAGCGGCGGCCCGATAAACCGGGACAACTCTTCCGGATGCGGCTCCTCTATGGCCATTTTATCCAGCGCATATAACACGGAATTGATGATCCCCGTTCCGGAATCGGTCAGCGTACCGTCCAGATCAAAGAAAATATTTTTCCGGCCGGTATGCCCGGAATCCGGTCCTGCCATAGTACCGCGCTGTTCATCTGTAAGTATATACTGCATCCCTGGTTTGTTTTATTACCGATCGTAACAGCGCTAAGATAGTAAATGGTGCGGAGCCGGGCATATCGGCCTGTTGCTCCAAAAATATTTCTCTCTGATTCCCTGCTTCTTGCTACCTTCCAACAGCTGATCGTATTATTATTGACAGGGTGTATAGCAGCACTTCGTAACATCCAAAAACAACATCATGAGCATTATCGCACAATTGGCTACATCCCTGGGGCGCAAAGATGAAGTGCCCAACCAGGCATTAGCTGCACAAATTGCAAACACCAATAATAAAAAAGCCATCCGGGAGCTTGTAGAAAACCTGTCTAACAAAAACAAAGACATCCAGCACGATTGTATCAAAACCCTGTATGAGGCGGGCAGCCTGAAGCCCGCCCTCCTTGTGCCGTATTTTAGTGATTTTATCCAGCTCCTGGGCAGCAAAAACAACCGGCTGCAATGGGGTGCCATGGCGGCGCTCCATTACATCACCCCTGAAAATTCCGGTGCTGCTTTCCAGGCGCTTCCGGCAATGGCAGCTGCAGCGGAGAGCGGCTCTGTAATTACCCGGGACCATTTTGTAGCGATCCTTATTCAATTGTGTGCACACAAGCAATATGCGGCTGATGCATTTACCCTGTTAAACGAACAATTGCGGCACTGTCCGGCCAACCAGTTGCCGATGTATGCAGAAAACGCCTTGCCCATTATTAACGAAAGCAACAAAGCGGCCTTTGTTCAAACACTTACAGACCGGCTTAACGATTTTGAAAAAGAAAGTAAGCGGCAGCGGGTGGAAAAAGTATTGAGAAAAATCAGGTAGGCGGCAGATGCAGGAAAAAAAGTGCCGGTTTACAGCAAACACAGCCGAACGCTATAAGTCTGCCAATTAATCCGTATCTTTGTATGCTGATTTCTGAATGAACAATCGCCAGGGGGCGTTTGGTTTTGACAGCGTAGATCTTTGAAGGTATAAGCATGTCGGGCGTTGTGTAATTAGCCCGTAAATCTGAATACTCAAACTATAAATGGCAATACTCAGTATGCCATGGCTGCCTAATCAGTGATTAAGTAGTCATTAGGGCCGCGTTGAGCCGGTTGTTCTGTTACCACGCTCCGCCGCCGACTTAACAAACAAAAACAGGATGCTGCTACAGTAGGCTGTGCCGGTAGCAAAAGACTTATACAGCTAAGCGTTTCATTGGTTTGTCCTTTCCCGGTGCTGCGCCGACAATTAATATAAGGAATAAGCATGTAGAAGGCCTTTGGAGGATATGTTTGGACAGGGGTTCGACTCCCCTCGCCTCCACAAACAGGATTAATTTATTGAAAATTAATCCTGTTTTATTATATGCCTGGTCCTTTGATCGGATATATTTCTTGCAATAACTGTAATGAAATCGGCTGCAATACACCGATGAATAGTTCAACTGACGGCCATAAATTAAAGCTATACATTACTGCGGCATGCGGTTTCAATGTAACCTCCGTTTGTGCCACAAAAAAAACTGTTCACCGGTGGCATGCTAAACCAGTTATCTCACCCGGTTCAGCACTTCCCAATGATCGTCCTGTTTTTCATTTTCAGTAATGCGCAGACCAATGCGGATCGTTAGCACTCCATTAGCCAGCTTCCCGATCCAAGCCGAACCCGAAAGCCGGTCATCCACCGTTACCCCCGCATCCTGGTAGCCGTTTGCTTCATAATAATGCGCCAGCTGCATAAGCTCCCTGCTAAACCGGGTGCTGCCCGCAAGGGATTGCAATAGCGTAAGCACTAATTCTTTTTTTGCTGCAACACTGCTGGTATCTGTGTTGTCATGGGCAATGCCCACTTCAAAATCGAGCCGGGTATTATCGCACCCCGATAAACCGGCGGTGATACTGGTATCTCCTGTATGTTTTTTTTCTTCCAGTGTTTCAGTAAAATTATGCTGGTCAATGCTGCGTTTCCGTATCACGGCTACCGGCCCTTCATAGAAAATATGTTTATCCTTCTGTTTTCCAAGGGTGCAGTTGGTCAAATAGCTGGTTTCATAAAGGTTTCCGTCCTGGTATACAAAACTGAAATTGCGGGATGGCGTTTCATCGGCATCCGGGTAGGTTCTGAAATTTTTTGACAACGACACCGTTAATACGCCTTTATCAAACCGGTAATCTGAAATAATGTTATAAGAAAACGGCGCATACGTCAGTATGGAATGCAGCTGCGCATACTGCAGGCTGTCTTTCATAATGTAATAATCCAGCTGGCTGTTGGTTTGTGCACTTCCGCCCAGCATCCCTTCCGACTCCCTGCGGATGATATAATCCGGTATACGGTCACCGTTCAGATCTTCGTTTGCAACAATGGAATAGTAAACGGTATATGGCATTCCCTCCTCTTCAAGCGCAATAAAGTACGGCAGTGTATCCAGGTTCAGCTCCCTGTACTTACCATCCGGCGCCTCGCCCATTACCAATCCTTTCAAAAAATGGTAAGATGCAGTAGTGGTATCCGGCGCCTGCTGCGATAATTGAGGAGGTAATGGCACTGCTACAGCGGTATCCTGTTTGTGCTCCGCCGGAGCCGCTTTCTGCTCCGCTGTATGGCAGGCAAAGAGGAACAGGACCAGGCAGTGGGCCATTGCTTTTCCCAGGTTTGATTGCATATACTGCAGGATTATGATCCCGAAGAAGGTTTGTGTCCTTATTTAAAAAGCCGGAAAATATCCAGGCCCAGTGCATAGGCCATCAATCCCAGCAACAGTACCATGCCCACCATTTGTGCATACTCCATAAATTTGTCGCCCGGCTTCCGCCCGGTGATCATTTCATACAGGGTGAACAACGCGTGGCCGCCATCCAGCGCCGGTATGGGCAGCACATTCATAAAGGCCAGGATGATGGAAAACAAGCCGGTCATGGTCCAGAACCGCTCCCAGTCCCAGGATCCGCCAAATGTTTTACCAATGCTGATCACGCTGCCCAGGTTATCGCTTACCGCATGTTCTTTGGAAGTAAAGAGCAGTTTAATGCCCTCGATATATTCAAGTAACCGGTTTACGCCGTATTTAATTCCGGCGGGGATGGACTCCAGGAAGCCGTACTCTTTCTTTTCAAATGTAATAAACTTTAATGCCGACTGTGTGCTGTATCCCACTTTTCCGGCATCATTGAGTTTAGCCCCCACCTGTACGGTATCTGTGTTATTGCGAAGCACCGTAAGCGTAACCGCCTGGCTCTTGTAGTTTTTTACCTGCTTTGCAAAATCACTATAGTATAATGCCGGCGTACCGTTAATACCAATAATCCGGTCGCCTTTCAGCAGCTGCCCGGAAGTAAATTTTGCAATAGACCCGTCTACACTGTCCACCACATTGGGGAACCGCACCGAAACAAAATTCTTTAGCTGGTTCCGGCTCAGTTCTTTTAAAAAGCCCGGAGGAAAATTGATCACCGTATCCTTGCCGTTTCTTGTTACGCTGAGCGCATTTTTTTCATTCAGCAGCAGCCGTTTAGGCAGCTCATCAAAATACTTCAGTTCCTGGTTATTTACTTTGGTAATGATATCACCATCCCGCAGCCCCACTTTCAGCGCCATTGAATCTGCGGTAATACCATATTTCATATTGGCCACCGGCAGTTTTTCCTCTCCCCATACAAAGAGGATCATAGCAAAAATGATAAGGGCTAGCACAAAGTTGATGATGACACCCGCCAGCATGATGATGAGGCGTTGCCAGGCCGGCTTTGAGCGGAACTCCCAGGGCTGGGCCGGTTGTTTCATGGCTTCCTTGTCCATGCTTTCATCAATCATGCCACTGATCTTTACATAACCACCCAGGGGTACCCAGCCGATCCCATATTCCGTTTCTCCTATTTTCTTTTTCCAGAGGGAGAACCAGGGATTAAAGAACAGGTAAAATTTTTCAACGCGGCAGCCAAACCATTTGGCTGTTATAAAGTGTCCAAACTCGTGTAAAGCAATCAGGATGGAGAATGACAAAATAAACTGACCTACATTGGCTCCGAAGGCCGACCAGTTAAATGCTAATAAGACCATGTATTATTAAGATATATCATTTATTAAGATGGCAAAGATAGGGTGATAACATACTAAGCCCTAAATTCTACATATTAAATCAAAAATTCCAACGATCAAATCCCAAATTCCGCGTACCAAATATCAATTTATCAGATCTAAAATAACCCAGGATGGAAAATAATTAACAATTGCTTATAACCGGATGATGTCGGCGGCCAGGGTGCGGGCCTCGGCATCGCTTTCAAAATAATCGGATAGTGTGGGCTTCGGCACATGTGTTACCTGCGCCATCACCTTTTCGATCACATCGGTCATTTCGAGGAACCCGATCCGGTTTTTTAAGAATGCGTATACCGCAATTTCATTTGCAGCGTTCATAATACAGGGCAGGTTGCCACCGGTTTCCAGCGCTTCCATAGCCAGGGCCAGGTTGCGGAATGTTTTCAGATCAGGTTCTTCAAACGTAAAGGTATTCATCCGCTTAAAATCAAACCGCGGATGATCATTCAGGATCCGCGACGGAAATCCCATGGCATACTGGATGGGCAGCCGCATATCCGGCAGGCCGATCTGTGCTTTAATGCTGCCATCCTCAAACTGCACCATACTATGGATGGCACTTTGAGGATGAATGAGTACATCGATCTGATCCGGCTTCAAATTAAAAAGCCATTTTGCCTCGATCATTTCCAGTCCCTTATTCATTAAGGTGGCCGAGTCGATGGAGATCTTGGCACCCATCTCCCAGTTGGGGTGTTGCAGGGCGTGTTCTCTTTTTACATTTACCAGGTAATTGGGTTTCCGCCCTATAAATGGTCCGCCGGAAGCGGTAAGGTATACTTTTTCGATTTTATTGCGGGTTTCCCCGATCAGGCACTGGAAGATGGCCGAATGCTCCGAATCTACCGGGATAATGGGTACCCGGTTGTCTACAGCCATTTGCATTACGATATCCCCGGCTACCACCAGGGTTTCTTTATTGGCCAGGGCAATGGCCTTACCGTTCTCAATAGCTTTAATGGTAGGTTTAAACCCGGCAAATCCTACAATGGCAGCCAGCATCAGGTCGTAAACATCCATACCCGCCACTTCTTCCAGCGCATCTTCCCCGGCAAAGACCTTAATATCTGTTTTGGCCAGTGCATCTTTTACTGAACCATATTTGTTTTCATCGCCGATGACAACAATATTCGGGTTATACATCAGTGCCTGTTCTATCAGCAACTGATCATTTGAAAACGCCGTTAATACTTCTACAGAGAACTGATCCGGGTTCTTTTCTATGACATCCAAAGCCTGCTTTCCGATAGAACCGGTTGAGCCAAAAATGGCGATTCGTTTTATCATACGTTCGTCTCCCATTACTTTTGTAGTGTCCTTTTTCTTAATCGCGGCTAAGATAGGGGCTGTTTCAGGAATAAAAAAATGCTTAATTCCGGAGCCATTGGGTCAACCCTTCGGCGATCTTCCGGTCGTTGCTGAGCCGGGGCACTTTATTCTGTCCGCCCAGTTTTCCGATAGAGCGCATATAATCGATAAACCCGTTTTTCTTTACGGGCGTAATGACCAGCTGCTGCAGGATATTGCCGGAAATAAGATCATCATAATAACTGTTCTTTTCCCGGAGATACCGGTCTACCTTCTGCGAGAAGTCGTGCAGATCTTCGGGGTCATGCTCAAATTCAACAAACCACTGGTGATACGATTTTCCGGCATCTGCACTTACATACGGCGCAACGGTAAATTCCGTAATGTGTATGTTGTGTTCTTTGGCCGCCCGCAATAAGCTGTATTCCACCTCCTCTCCGATCACATGTTCTCCAAACGCCGAAATGAAATGCTTGGTACGACCGGTAACCACCAGCCGGTAAGGATTCACAGACACAAATTTTACCATATCGCCGATATCATATCCCCACAAACCCGCGTTGCTGTTGATGATCAGCGCATAGTTCACGCCTGTTTCCACCTCCCCCAACGACAGGCGCCGGGGATTTTCCCTGCCGATTTCTTCCGCGGGAATAAACTCAAAAAAGATGCCGCTGTTTGTATTGAGCAGCAGCCCGGGTTCTGTTTGTGTATCCTGGAACGCAAAAAAACCTTCAGAGGCGGGAAAGGTTTCGATTCCATCCACTTTCCGTCCGATGCTTTGAAATAACTTTGCCTGATAGGGTTCAAAGTTCACCCCGCCATAGACCATTACCGAAAAATGCGGGAACAATTCGCCCACGGGTTTTCCGGACCGGCGGATGAGCTCATCAAAATACATCTGCATCCACGGCGGAATACCGCTGATCAATGTCATATCCTGCTTGATGGTTTCGTCTACGATCTTCCCCAATTTGGTTTCCCAATCCTCAATACAATTGGTTTCGTATTCCGGAAGCTGGTTTTTGCGCAAATAACGGGGTACGTGATGATTTACAATACCGCTTAAACGGCCTGTAGGAATGCCCCCTACCCGCTCCAGGACGGGTGAGCCGCTTAAAAAGATCAGCTTTCCGTCGGCGAAAGCCGTATTGCCGGTTTCAGCCATATAACACAACAAGGCATTGCGCGCCCCGTTGATGTGGTTATTGATCGATTCTTTGGAAATGGGTATATACTTGGTACCGCTTACCGTGCCCGAGGTTTTGGCAAAATAAAGCGGCTGCCCTTTCCAGAGTACATTATGTTTACCTGCCTTTATTTCTTCTATATACGACTTCAGCTCCTCGTAGTTACGAACCGGAACCGCCTGTCTAAACTGCTTGTAATCATTGAGTTCCGAAAATCTATGTTCCTTTCCGAATTGGGTGGGCCTTGCCGTTTTAATCAGGTATTTCAGAATATTTTCCTGGTCTTCAACCGCCGTTTGCATTCCTTTTTTGATATTTTTGGAAACAATCGATGCAAAGGGCTTGGCCAGGAACGATTTGAATTTCATTGCATTAATTCATTTTTTCGATGCCACCGGAGTAGCGGAACTACAAATATACTGCTTGTTATGGGAGAAGGGATATATATAAGAAGATATATTTAAAGGTTCTGTTTGCAAAATTAAAAAATCTCCTTACCTTTGCCGTCCTAATTTTTAGACAATGATAGCAATTATTAAGGTGGCTGGTCAACAATTTAAAGTTGAAAAAGATCAAACCCTGTTTGTGCCACATATCGAAGGCAATTCCGGTGACGCTGTGAATCTGGAAGTTTTACTGGCTCACGTGGACGGAAACTTATCTGTCGGCGGTAATGTTGCCACAAAAGTAAGCGCAGAAATTGTAGACCATGTAAAAGGGGATACAGTGATCGCTTACAAAACCAAAAGAAGAAAGGGCTTTCACAAAAAGAAAGGACACCGTACGGCATATACAAAAATCAGAGTAACGAATATCGCTTAATAAAAGCGTTCTTTAAATTGAAAGGTAAACGGGCTGATGTATGATCATCCTGTAAGCCTTTTAATAGTATCAACTTTTAAACTTATACAAAATGGCACATAAGAAAGGAGAAGGTAGCGTTAAAAACGGCCGTGATTCAGAAAGCAAGCGTCTTGGAGTAAAAATCTTCGGAGGCCAGCCTGCTATTGCCGGTAATGTTATCATTCGTCAGCGCGGCACTGTTTACCATCCCGGTAAAAACGTAGGCGTTGGAAAAGACTTTACCCTGTTTGCTTTGTCTGATGGCATCGTTGAATTCAGAAAAGGAAGAAAGAACAGAACCTTTGTTTCTGTAAGCGAAGCCCAGGCATAATGATGCTTTTTGCTGTGACTGAATAAATTGTGGAAAAAAAATTTGGCGGCATTAAATAATTGTATAATTTTACCGCCGATAATCCATTATTTACTAATCATTAAATTCAAAAAAAATGGCAGTTAAAAAAGCAGCAGCAAAAAAAGCAGCTCCTAAGAAAGCAGCAGCAAAAAAAGCAGCAGCTCCTAAAAAAGCAGCAGTAAAGAAAGCAGCTCCTAAAAAGGCAGCAGCAAAAAAAGCAGCTCCTAAAAAAGCAGCAGCAAAGAAAGCGGCTCCTAAAAAAGCAGCAGCAAAAAAAGCAGCTCCTAAAAAGGCAGCAGCAAAGAAAAAATAAGAATCTCTTTTCTAAAAGAAATTCAAAGGCCTTCCGAATGGAAGGCTTTTTTTATTGCCCCTCCTTTCCTACTTTGCAGTTATGAATAACAGTACCATTGCCGATCATTTTGAATTGCTTGCCAAATTAATGGACATACATGGCGAAAATGCGTTTAAGGCAAAAACCTATTCCATTGCCGCATTTCATATTGAAAGGCTGGAAGAACAGCTAACGGCATTGGACCGCAGCAGTTATGCAGGCATTAAAGGACTGGGGGCATCGGTGGCCGCAAAGATCATCGAGCTGATGGACACGGGGAAAATGAAGGCCCTGGAAGACCTGCTGGCCGACACTCCCCCGGGAATTATTGAAATGCTGGAACTGAAAGGCATAGGCCCCAAAAAGATCCACATCATCTGGAAGGAGATGGGGCTTGTGTCTATTGGAGAGCTGGAATATGCCTGCATCGAAAACCGGCTAACGCGCTATAAAGGTTTTGGAGAAAAGACCCAGGTAAAAATATTAGAATCGATTCAGTTTTATACACAGAATAAAGGACACTTTCTTTATTCCCAGATCCACGAGATCTTCCCATCTATTCAAAACTATCTTGAAAAGATCTTTGGAACAGATAAGGTATGGAATACCGGCAACTATTACCGGCAGCTGCCAACCCTGCATGAGCTGGAATTTATTATTGCCGAAAAGCCGGATATCATCAAGCAAAAATTTCAAACCGCTTATCCCCCGGAACTGCTGGAGGAAACGGCCAACAGTGTACTTTATAAATTAAACAACGGGCTACGGCTACGGGTTTACTCGGTGTTGGAACAGATCCCGCAGTTTTTGTTCAATACCTCCTCGGCTCCGGAATTTTCAGCAGCTTTCGTGCAGCGGTTCTATCCCGGCAGCTTTGATGCAACCGCTTTTGAAAGCGAATCCGAGATCTTCGAAAAAGCAAAGCTCCCCTATATCCCGGCCTGTTTACGCGAGTCCGTTTCCATAATCGACCGGGCCGAAAAGAATGAATTGCCCCAACTGATCCAGGTAAGCGATATTAAAGGGATCGTGCACAATCACAGCACCTGGTCCGACGGACTTTTTACAATAGAAGAAATGGCCACGGCGCTGATCGATAAAAAAATGGAATACCTGGTCATCTCCGATCACTCCAAATCGGCCGCTTATGCAAACGGACTTACGGAAGAACGTATTATTCAACAACAGCAGGCCATTGATGCGCTGAATGAAAAGCTGGCGCCCTTCAAAATTTATAAGAGCATAGAATGTGATATCCTGGGCGATGGCAGCCTGGATTACAGCAATGAGGTGCTCGCAACGTTTGACCTGGTGATCGCCTCGGTACACAGCAACCTGTATATGAACGAAACAAAGGCCATGGAACGGCTTATGCGGGCCATAGAGCACCCTTATACCACCATCCTGGGTCATCTTACCGGGCGCCTGCTGCTAAGCCGCAATGGCTATCCTATTGATCATAAAAAAATCATCGACGCCTGTGTAGCCAATCATGTGGTGATTGAGATCAACGCGAATCCGCACCGGCTTGACCTTGACTGGAGCTGGATCGAATACGCCATGAACAAGGGCGCATTGCTTTCCATTAATCCGGATGCACATACCATTGAAGGATTTGATGATATCCGGTACGGGGTGATCGCAGCACAAAAAGGCGGACTGACGCCCTCTTACAACCTGAGTAGTTTTACACTGGAGCAGTTTGATGCGTTTGTGCGCAATAGAAAAGCGGCGATCCGATAGGTTTGTTTTTAAGTTTAACGTTTCAGATCCGGATCCGTTGAGCACTTAATGCAGATGCCTCCGGATGCCGGTCTCCCGATGCTGGATTCTCGATTCTGTATACTCGATTCCGGATGCTGGATTCTCGATTCTGTATACTCGATGCTGAATGCAGAAAGCCCACGCCTGTCAATATTCCGCTATCAGCGGCAGCTTTACAAAGAACGTGGTGCCAACCCCCAGCTCGGTTTCAAACCAGATGGTTCCGTTTGCTTTTTCTACTATGCCTTTACACATGGCCAGTCCCAGGCCGGTACCGGAGCTTTTAGTGGTGAAATTTGGTGTAAAGATCTTGTTGCGCATCTCCTCACGGATACCGGAACCATTGTCCGCTATACTAATAATAACCGAACCCGCTTCCACCGTTTCTTTAACGGCAATAATGCCCCTTGTATTCTTTTCACAGGCATCGATGGCATTTACAAAAAGATTGGTAAACAACCGGTTCATCTGGGTTTTATCGGCCCTTACCGTTACCGCTCCCGGCAACAGGTGCCAACGGAACTCCACATCCGGATTTTTGCTGTAAATACTGGCCAGCGGCTGCAATACCTCATGCAGATCAAAGATCATTTCATTTACATGGTTGATGTTGGCAAACTGCGAAAAGTCTGCCGCAATCTTTGAAAGATAATCGATCTGTTCTACAAGGGTTTTTGCCACATTGGAGGTAAGCTGCTGTACATTGGAGCTGTTTTCGGCAATAGCCTTCTGAAGGTACTGAAGGCTTAGCTTCATCGGCGTAAGCGGATTCTTGATTTCGTGTGCTACCTGCCGTGCCATTTCCCGCCAGGCCTCCTCGCGTTCAGACTTCGCCAGGATATCTGCACTTTTCTGCAACTGCGAAACCATTTTGTTGTATTCTTTTACCAGCTGCCCGATTTCATCATTCCGCTCCCACACGATTTCCTCATTAACCCTGGAAAGACTGATCTCTTTCATTTTATTGCTGATCACCGTAAAGGATCCCGTGATCCGGTTGGTAATCAGCAGGGCCAGCAACCCGGTTAAAAGGAAGATGAATGCATACAGGTTGATCAGCGTTATCAGGAAATTGGAGATCTCCTGGTTGAGCTCCTGCTGCGAGGCAAAATACGGGATGCTGAGGTAGGCATACGGAGCGGCACTGTTTGCCCCCACCGGCGCATAGATGGTGTTATACGATAGTTCGGAGACCTGCTCTTTCTGAATATACTGGGCTCTCCGCAATCTTAATAAACTATAAAAGGCACGGGGCGACATCCGGGTGCTTAAAACGCCCTGGCTGTACACATCTGCCTGGCTGGTTGCCCGCAACTCACCCGTAAAATCATATACGTTTACATCCAGTCCGTGAATATCGGATACCCTTTTTATAACGGCATTGAACGCATTGGCTTCAAACAAGTCCTCATTGGAACTATAGTGCCCGCTCTCCAATATCGTTCTCAGGCTATCATGCAAAATGATCTCATTCAGCATAATATTCATGGTTCTGCTTAAACGGTCATTGTTCGACTCTTCAAACCGGTTTACAAAGAAGGAGATGGTTGCCGCTCCTACCACTACAAAGGCCAGCACGTTGATGAGGATGAACGTACCATGGATCTGGCTTCGGATCGTTGGAAAAAATGTAGAGTTGCGCAGCAGTTTCTTATTCATAAATGCGCCCAACATGATCATTAAAACATTGATCAGCGCCACCAGGAACAGGAAGGAGCAAAAGAGATAAGAGAACAGCGTGGTGGCTTCCAGGAACATTTCGCTCTTACGCGCCATAATAATCACCTTGGAGGCGCTGGCACGGTACCATACTTCACTATACCCCGCCCGCTCCCGCATCTCCACCTTTTTTTGTGGAAACTGGCTTTGCGTAAGGGTGGTTGTAAACGGATACTTTTTGGAAACCGAAGAAGAAGTAAGCTGGTTGTTGTGATAAATGGCAAACTGGTATACGGCCGAATTGGAAAACTCCCCCTGCTTGAATTGCTTGAACAGCTCCGGCTTGATATTGGCAACTGCGAACCGGCGGGGATTGGAAACAATATACACGGTACCGATGAGCCGGCCGGTTTCGGCATGCCGGATGATCCGGCGCGTGATATAGGCAAAATTATCAAACGCCTCCGACTCATAAAAATACATATCGGACAGAGAGGTAGACCTGGACCGGTTGGCAATGGTGGTATTGAGCGAGGCTACCGTTTGCGGAAACGGGTTGTATAACGGATTGTCCAGGCTGTCGAAAATGTACAGGTTGGTTACATAGTTGTTCAGGTACCCGATATAATTGCGCTGACGGATGCTATCTCTTAAATAGGCGTTCTGCTCTTCATCATACAGCCGGTGAAAATTATTGCGAAAATAGTTACTGTCCAGGTACTTGTTTGCAATACTGATCAGGCGCTCGCTGGCCGGATCGGTTTGCGTAGCCAATTTCTGACAATACAATACACGCAGGTTTATTTCCGCCTTTGTAATTTCATTCAGCATTAACAGACAAAGGCTAATGGAAAATGTAAAGATCCAGAGTACCGTTCCGGACACACTGAACTTAATAAACCGGTTAATGCGCTCTTCCTTGGTAAAGATAAAAGTATACGCCAGCAGCCATAATAACACCGGCAGGCAAAACGTAACATCCCTGCTGTTTACAAATATGGAAACCGACAGCAGGCCCAATACTGCCGTCCATAGATATACCTGCCAGATATGCGCCCGGAAAACTGCAAAAATGTATTTGTAAAGCGTACGGCTGAGGTAGTAAAAACCCAAACAAAGACAGGCAAGGATCAGGAATCCTACGATCGTAAATATGCTCAGACTGTCGATATTGGTTACGTCAAATGAGATCTTCGATTTGGAGATACAGTCTTTGATAACGCCTGCAATACTAAACGTAGCCGCAATCAGGATTACGAGGCAGCTCATGCCTGCTACCCGGAGCACTTTCCTTGGGTATTTTTCTGTATAAAACGGGCGGGCAGAAAGCCGGTTCCATACAAATACGGTAATCCAGCAGAAAAGCAGGCTATTGATCAGCAGATCACCAAAAGTGGGAAGCAGAAAACCGGAACTGTACAAATCCGGATCAAATAATTTGAATTCGGAAAAATTCCAGATATACCCCATTATATATGTTCCCACCCTGAATGCCAGCAGGCAGGCCAGGAGCAACCAGATCTGCAGGCGGTAACTGGAAGCGGCAAACCGTTTTGCCAGCAGCAGGTAGCAGGAAAGAAAAATGAGGAAAAGGCCAACAATCTTCAATACCACAGAAAGTACCGAATCTTTCGACAGCCTCGCATGGGGATATGTTCCTTGTATATCGGTTGTTACCACATGCTCGGCCCCATCCAGCTTCCGGGCAAACTTTTCATCCGGCTTCATTCTTAAATAAAATACCGGCGCGCCGTTCACCCCCCGGATGGCGTGTGCGGTAGGCGTGGTATCAATATCCATTACATGATCCATCGCCTTGTCGAAAGGATAGGAATCACGCAGGTAGTCGGTTTCCACAAAAAAGGAAGACTTCATCAGCACCAGGCAAAACGCTGTAAAATCCGGATGATTGGGCACCGGTTTGCGGATCGCATAATAATAGCCATTTGCTAATTTTACGCCCTGTTCCTCCTGTTCGCTGTACAAAAGCTCATCTGAAGGCACCACGATCCCGGTGTTCCAGAACCTCAGGAACCGTTTGTCCTGATCATTTTTATACAGGTAGAAAAAAAAGCGGCTGTCCGGTAAATTTGCAAGGTCCCGGGATGATTCTCTTGACTGGGTCAGCCGGTCCATCAGGTCGGAATTGGCCAGCACCTGTTCAAACTGGTGCACGTTTTTTTTAATCTCCTTTTCAAAGATCTTCGTTTGTGCATTCAGCGACGTGCTTTTGAGGTAGCTGGAACTGAGTAAAAGCGCCCCTGCAAAAATAACCAGGGCTGCAGACAAAAGCAGCAGCTCCCATAAATACTTATTTCTGCTGCGCCGTTTCATTTTAATGTGGTTCTGTTTTTATCCGGTTCCATAAAGCGTCCATTTCTTCCAGCGTTAGTGCAGAAAGAGTGCTGCCGTTTGCGGCTGCGAGCTGCTCCATCCGGGTAAACCGGTAAATAAACTTTTTATTGGTACGTTCCAGTGCAGCCTCCGCATCTATCTTCAAAAACCGTGCGTAGTTGATGAGTGAAAACAATAAATCACCAAATTCTTCCTCTATTTTTCCGGGCACGCCCGCTTCCACCGCTTCCAGCAGCTCGCCTGTTTCTTCGGTTACCTTTTCCCAAACCTGCGGGGCCGATTCCCACTCAAACCCAACCTGCCGGGCCTTTTCCTGCAACCGCATGGCTTTTACAACGGCCGGCAACGAGCGCGGTACCCCGCTTAATACAGAAGTTTTGCCCTCCTTTAGCTTTAGCTGTTCCCAGTTCTTTTTAACATCGTCCTCCGAGCGTACCTCTTTTAAACCATCAATGGCCTCCTGTGGCGGATAAATATGCGGGTGCCGTTTGATGAGCTTTTCGGCAATGCCGTTGAGCACATCCTCAATGGTAAACTGCTCCTGCTCCGTTGCTATTTTTGAATAAAACACAATGTGCAGCAGGAGGTCGCCCAACTCTTCCCGGATATCCTTCCAGTTTTCATCAATAATCGCATCGCCCAGTTCATAGGTTTCTTCAATCGTCATTTGCCGCAGCGTATGAATGGTTTGCTTACGATCCCAGGGGCACTGTTCTCTAAGCTCATTCATGATCTGCACCAACCGGTTAAACGCTTCCTGACTCATACTGATAATTTATATTGCGGTTATCACACCTGTTCTATCAACTATTTCGCTGTATCCGGCTCTAAAAAGAACCGGTTCATAAACAACAGTTGATAATAAATGGCATTCTGCCAGTACGTTGAAGTATGTCCGCCTGGCCGGGTGATATAGTCGTGCGGAATATTGCGCAACAATAACTCCTGGTGCAGGTTTTCATTTACTTTGTAAAAAAAGTCCTCGGTACCGCAGTCAATAATTATTTTTAATGTTTTAGGTTCGATCAGATGCAGCATGTTGATAACGGTATTTTTCTCCCAGCGCTCGGGGTTGTCTTTGTACTTGCCCAACCGTTTGGCCATATCCCAGTTATTGGGGAAGGGCCGGATATCCACTCCCCCGCTCATGCTTCCGGTAGCGCCAAATACATCCGGATGCTTTATGGCAAGGTATAAGGCGCCGTGTCCGCCCATACTGAGCCCGGCGATGCCCCTGCCTTTGGAAGATGCAATGGTGGCATAATGCTTATCTACCCAGGCTACCAGCTCGCCGGAAACAAAGGTTTCATATTGAAAGGATGGATCTACAGGGCTATCCCAGTACCAGCTGCCATATCCGCCGTCCGGGCATACCAGGATCATCTGGTATAAATCTGCACCGGCCTGTGCGCCCTTTACACCAGCCCAGTATGCGTAACTGCCACTGTACCCGTGCAACAAATAAACCACCGGGTATTTTTTTGCCCTTGTGTAGTCGTCCGGCAATATCACCGAGGTTTTAATATTTTTTTTCATAGAGGAGCTATACACTTCCAACGTATCTACTTTAGCCGCCCAAAGATTCAAGCTCGCCAACAGGACAAGCCCGATAGTCATACACTTTTTCATTGTTTCGGATGCATTTCGTTTAATACGGACGAATTTATACAAAAAATGGTAAGTACTGCCAACAAATCAAAAGGCAGGTGGAGCTGCCACCTGCCTTCATCCAGATATACTTTTTATGATCAGAAACGTTTTTGATTGATCAGTGCTTCTTTTACACCGGGATATTCGGTAATTACAGCCAGCTCATAGCCGGGTTTTGCCTTTAGCTTTCGGATAAATTCATGCAGTTTCAACGAGTCGGCAGAAGACTTCCACATCTGGTCGTGCGCCAGGATAACCAGGTTATCCGGTTTCAGGGTTTTATTGGATGCAAACAGATGATCTACCTGTGCCATCAGCTGATCGGGGCTTTGCAGGGCCTGCGAATTCTTGTGATTAAACTGCCATTCCAGGTCCCAGCCAATGAGTACATACCCGCCTTTCCGCTGAAGAGAGTCAATGACCGATTTATTCTTTAAAAGATCGGTACGGCTGATGCTATCAATACGCCAGGCGTTGCGGCCGGGAGTACGGGCGATGGGTTCTTTCAGCATCATCATCGCCTGGGCGCGGTTAAAATCGGAAATCACCGAATCCGGATTTTTATAAAAACCGGTAAACCGGTTCCGCCAGGCGTGCGAATAGCTGTGATTAAAAAGTTCGATGCCCGGAAAGGTTTGCAGTTGCTCCCACATAAGTTTCTGCTCGGGACTGGCCTTGGTATGCAACCCGATCAAAAACATGGTAGCCGGTACCTGCTCTTCTTTCAGGATGGTTAACAGGTTGCGGGTGCCCAGGTTCGGACCATCGTCGAAGGTCATAAAGATGCGCTTCTTTTTTTCCCGTACTTTTTCCTTTTGCGGATCCTTCAGATTGATTTCCACCGAATCGGGGATACGGAGATCTGCTCCCAGTTTTTGCCCTTTCGTATCGGAGTCGTTACAGGAAAAAAGCTGCAGTACAGCCAGGAAACCCAATAAGCAATAGCATTTCCTCATAAAAACAGGGTGTCCGTTTTGAGCGGTCCCTTTTGTCAATAGTTTCATATTTCTTAAAATCAAAAGAAATTGTAAAACCCAGGGTGCCAGTGGATGGGTCAGCTAAAGGTCAAAAGTCTCCGGAACAACACCAACAGACTTTCCAAATGTGCATTCCATATTATTTTACAATTCGAATGTAAAACTAATCAAAGCACCCATGATTTCAAAAAAATCTTCCCATGATCCCGATCAAGATCTTGCGGCGCCCGTTAACGGCCAAAAGTGTCGTAATTGTCCTGGGCATATTTTTCAAACCGCTTCAGCAAAGCCACATTCTTCTGTTCTACGTCGGTAAGCGCGCCGTCGATGGTATTGGTTACGGGAACATACCAGTCTACCTGGTCAAAGAACTGCCGTACGCCCTTGCTTTTAAACGAGTACCCATGCCGGGCAAAGATGGTGTTGCGGATGATTTCCAGATCCAGTTTTTTCAGGTTTTTGAGTTGCTTTTCAGTAAGTTCATTTGCCGATCCGTTCAACCTGTACACTTCCTCCGAAGCCGCCCGGTAAACGTTGTTTATGGATGTATCAACCGTTCCGTCTTCGTTGGTGTACAGTTCGGTTTGGGTACGCCCGTTTTCATAATCCACGTATTCCCAGTCTTCCGGAAGCATCAGGTTTGCACTGTACAGAAATGGTTTTTTCACCAGCGTAAATTCTTTTACAGGGTGCGCTACGGCTGTTGCTTTATACGCCTTCCAGCGGCCTTTGAGCGTATCGCCCACAATGGAAAATTCAAACCGGCCGTCGTGCCGGTCGCTGCCGGGTTCATCCATCACAAAAGAATAGGTATTACCGGCGACCGTCAACGTTCCTTTCATTGGCCGGTCGTTTCCTTTTACCACGCTTCTGCCCTCCACTCCTTCAGCGGTGATCCGGCTTAACCGGATATTGATCCGGGCCACATCCTCGTAATCCGGCGTTCCGCCGGCGATGCTTACAAAGTCGCCTACCCAGTTGCCATAAAGCTCTGTATGCAGTTCGGGCGGCAGCTCCTGCACCATTGCAGCAGGTTTGCCGGTTGCAGCCGGTTTCTTTTTTGAATTACAGGCAAAAAGCAGGATCAGGCAGAACAGGATAAATGGATACGCGTATTTCATTTTGCTTTGATTTTATAGATCATATATTCCGCAACCAACCAGTTGGGAATCCATCCCAACCCGGCTACGATTATGTATACATCCATCGGCGCAGGATGAAAGAGCTGTACCAGGAGCCACTTCCACAACCGCAGGGTAATGGCCGATAATGTAAGCGCATAACTCCGGATCATCATAAACCGGTGCTGCCTGAAATCCCGTTTTTTTGCGGCCCATACAGCCTGCCATGTAAAGTACCACCACAATACCGAAAGGACGGTAAAAAACAGCGAGGCGATCCATCCGCCGTTGGCGTGTATGCCCATCACAAAGCCGGTTGGAGCCGAAAAACACAGCACCACTATTACATACAGGTACCCCACTGTCCGGTGCAGTTTCCGCCGCCTCCGGAGCAGCCAGGTACTAAACTGGGTGAACCCTGCCACCAGGCAACCTACCGAAGTATATACATGTGTGTAAAATACCGGGATATAATACGAGTACCCTTCTACCTCGGTTTGTTTTATCTGCAGAAAAGCGGCCGTGCTGCTAAACGGAATGTAGCGCAGTGTGATCTCCAGCATTAAAAAACTAAAAAAACCCAGCAATACCAGGCCAAGCAGTTGAGCAGTTGCTTTATGTTTTTTTGTTAGCTGCAACGCGAAAATTTGACGTAAAAGTAGCACATTATTTCAGGACGCCCTGCTTTTGCAGTACTGCCATCTGCGCCAGCAGCTCCAGCATGCCTCCCTGGGGCACCAGGTTCTGGGATTTACCATTACCGCCCGCCAAACCTTGTGCGGTTTTATGCGCGATGGCGTGGTCTACAGCGGCCCGGAAGGCTTCCAGGTAACGGGCATTTCCGTCTATACGCCAGAGACGCAGAAATCCCCGCAGCAATACGGCATTGAACCAGAAATTATCCTTCAGCTCCTGGTTCTTCAGGAAATACGTATCGGCGGCGGCTGCCATGTTTTGAGCCGTGGTCAGATAGGTGGTATCACGGGTCAGTTCATAAAAAAGCACGCTGGCTTCAAGCATGGTGCCGGTGTTGTAAGAATACACCCGCTTATCGACCCGGTATGCTTTTACGTTCAGATGGTCATAATACAATCCCTGCGGGGTGCGGAGCCAGTGGTTTACCCACCGGTACAATGCGGTGGCCGTTTTAAAATACGTGCTGTCGCCGGTGGCTTTGTATAGCTGAAGAGCCAGCAGGATGCCGGGGCCGTTGCTGCAGGTATTCTTGGTACGCTTATTTCCCTCCTGCCAGTAAAGCCCGCCTCCGGAAACCGTATCCAGCCCGGTCATCATAAAACGGTAAATGCCGGTTGCTGTCTTCAGCCAGTGCGGTTCTTTTGTAACTTCATACTGACGCATGGCGGTAATGCCGATCCATTGATTGTCGTCGTAAAAACGGTCGCCGCCGCCCAGCTCCGGAGGATACGACGCATAACCGGCAGCCGGTGCCCGCTGATCCTCATATTTCCGGATGATCCCGAATGTATGTTCAAAATCCTTCGCCCCGTTTTCCAGAACGGCACCTGCCTGGTAGGCTTCAAACAATGCGCAAAGCGGCCAGAGGTACGAAACTTTCCGGTCGTTGGGTTGTGCCGGAACCTGTTCAATATAATATTGCAGTTCCGGTTTGTAATACTGTTTCAGGATCTGTTCTTTAAGCAGGGCATATTCCTTTGCATAGTTCCGTTGCTGGGCAATGGTGCCATTGGCAACAAAGAAAAAAACAATCAGCATCCATCCGCCGCTGTAGCGGAGCACGGCATTCCACTTACTTTTCATCGGCTGATTTTGAGCATAATTCTGTTAACACCCCATGGGTGGATTTGGGATGCAAAAACGCGATCTGTAACCCTTCCGCACCCGGTCGCGGGGTGGTATCAATAAGGGTAACGCCTTTTTCCTCAGCAGACCGTAATGCGTCGTTGATATTATTAACAGCAAAGGCGATATGGTGCACGCCTTCTCCTTTTTTTTCAATAAACCGGGCTACCGGTCCTTCTGCATCCATCGATTCCAGCAATTCGATTTTGGTATCCCCGATCTTAAAAAATGCGGTCCGCACTTTCTGGTCGGCCACTTCCTCTACCCGGTAGCATTGCAATCCGAATACGTTTTCCCAGTAACGGATGCTTTCCTCCAGATTCCGCACCGCCAAACCAATATGTTCAATATGTGTTGGTTTCATTGTTTACTGTTTAATATTGCAATCAGGTCGATTACTTAATGAAAAAGTCTTTTTTATCCAACGTGTTGGCACTGAAATAACCCAATGCCCCTCCACGGATGTTTGACGCAGGATTGCCCGGAGACGCGCTCTGGCTTTGGCCCAGGCCACTTTGCGCCAAACTGTACCAGAAGTCATAATTGGCCTTATTGATACAACGCATTTCCACCGTCAGGTTATCGCCTCTTTTCAGATCCAACGCCGCATCACCCGCAAAGGTCAGCAATTCATACACCACGTTCCGGCCATTGATCAGTTTATCATTGGTTACAAAAATCGTATTCTCTTTACGTCCGTCTACAAACTGGGTAAACCGGTATGCATTGCCCTCACCCGGCGGATCTTTGAACTCCACGGTAGCAATCAGTCGCTGCCGCCCAACAAATACCCTGCTGGTGGTGTACAGGGAATCCAGCTTTACTTTTTGCGGCATCGTGGAACTGGCCGTAAACACTTCACCCCCTATTTTTACCGATAACTGATAGGTGGCCCCGGGTTTTCCCGAAGCATTGGCGCGGTAAAGCCCGTTGCCTTTATGCTGGAGCAGCACGGGCGCTTTGCCTGCTTCAGCAATGGTTACAATGGCATTATCAACCCCATCAAAAAGGTTGGGATCTGAAATATGGAGCGTTTGGGAAACAATCACGCTGTAAGAATCATCCCGGTCGGTTAAGGTGCCTTCGATCACATATTTTTTATTGACGTTATTGATATCTACCTGGATCACTTTCTGGCAGCCGGTTGCCACCAGGAGCAGGAGACCCAGGAAACCATAAACAAAAAAGGCACTTCGATTCATATTGGTCTAAAATTTAAAATGCCAGGAAACAGAGGGCACAAAACGGAAAAGAGAGGTTTGTACAGCCTCCGTTATATCGGAATTCTTGTCATTTTGCTGAAAGGTGATCAGGTAGGCGTTTTCACGTCCATAGGCATTAAAGAGACTAAATGCCAATTCCGAAGAAGTATTTTTCCTCCTGGTTTTTAACTGCCGGGTAGCGCCCAGGTCCAGCCGGTGATAGGCGGGCATCCGGTAGGCATTGCGCTTTGTATAGTAGAATACGATCTGTTTATCGATCACGTACTTTCCGCTGGGGAAGGTTACGGCGTCGCCGGTATAATAGACCCAGTTGGCAGAAAGGTTCCATTTTTTGTTCAGCTGGTAATTGGTTACGATGGCCACATCGTGGGTACGGTCCTGACGGGCGTTATACCATTCCCCGTCGTTAATACCGGCAATCTTCCGTTCGGTTTTGGAAAGTGTATAGCCTACCCATCCGGTGAACCTTCCCTGCTTTTTCTTCAGCAGCAATTCCAGACCGTAGGCCCTTCCGATACCGGAGAGCAGCTGTGTTTCAATAGCGTCATTGGTATATACATCTGCCCCGGTACGGTAATCGATCTGGTTCTGAAATGCTTTGTAATAGGCTTCAGCGGTAAGTTCATACCGGTTCCCGGAAAGATTTTTATACCAACCCATCGAATAAATATCTACAAGTTCGGGCTTAATGCTGTTGGTACTGGCTACCCATTTATCGGTAGGAAAATTGGCGGCCGAGTTGGAGATCAGGTGCAGGTTCTGGGCGTTACGGGCATAGGATGCCTTCAGCGATGTGCTGCTGTTTAGGATAAAGCTGGCAGCGATCCGGGGTTCCATGTTCCAGTAATTTTTTACAAGCGCACCTTTCCGGTAGCTTAAGGTGTCGGTAATGGCGCCGTTGCCATCTACTTCATAAAAATCACCTGGTCCAAAAATGGCAAAGGAAGACAGGCGCATGCCAAAGGTCAGGTTCAGCCAGGAGGCGGCGCTCCAGGTATCGGTGGCAAAAACGGCTGTTTCCCAGGAGTAGCGGTCCTGAAGATAAAGATCGTTGTAGCTTGTTTTGCCGGAGCTGGTGATCTCACCCGGGGTGATCGTATGGTAAATGGAATTGAATCCAAAGCGAAGCGAATGGCGGGACCCCGCATACCATTGTATTTCCTCCTTCAGGTTCAGATCACGGATCTGTGAAAAAATGTTCAGATCGTTGTTGGCATTATTAATGGCGATATTATAATTAAAATCGCTGTAGATAAAAGAGGTGTTGGAGAAGAGCCGGTCGTTAAAAATATGGTTCCAGCGTAGTGTTCCGGTCTTGTTTCCCCAGTCCATCCCAAATTGTTTCTCCAGCTTCAGCACATCGCGCCCCAGGTAACCGGAAAGATACAACCGGTCCTTTTCCCCAAGCGTGTAATTCATCTTGGCATTGATATCATAAAAAAACAGGCGGGTATTCTTATTGGTAGAATCGCCAAATACCGGCAGGAACAGGTCTGCATAGGTGCGTCTGCCGGATACCAGGAAGGAGGACCGGTCTTCCTGTATGGGCCCTTCCACATTGAGTTTTGCCGAAATCAATCCTACACCACCGCTTACCGCATACCGCTGATTATTGCCCTCGTTCATTTTTACATCCAGCACCGATGAAAGCCGGCCGCCATACTGGGCCGGCATGCCGCCTTTATAAACCGTTACATCTTTTACAATATCCGAATTAAAGGTAGAAAAGAAGCCCATGAGGTGCGAGGCATTGTATACATTGGCTTCATCCAGAAGGATCAGGTTCTGATCGGTAGAGCCGCCTCTGACATAAAAGCCGCTGTTGCCATCACCCGCAGATTTGATCCCCGGCAGCAACTGAATGGCCTTTAAAATATCCCGCTCTCCCAATAGCATGGGGATGGTATTGATTTCTTTCATCGTCAGCCGCTCCACGCCCATCTGCGTGCCCCGGATGGTACGGCCCTTTGTATTGGCGGTCACCTGCACATCATCCAGGTTTACAACCTGGTCCGGCAGTAATATATTCTGTACCTTATTGCTGTTTAGCTGAATGGTTTCTGTTACCGTTTCGTAGCCAACAGCCGAATAAGAAACCGTATACGTTCCTTTCGAAAGGGTAAGCGAATAGAAGCCATATTCATTGGAAGTAGTACCGGCGGCACCGCCCTGCACTTCCACACTCGCATTGATCAATGTTTCCCCGCTGGCTGCTGATTTTACAGTACCGCTAAGGGTCATCTTTTCCTGCGAAAAGGAAACCAGTGCGAATAGTATGGCAATAAAAAGAATACCTGTCTTCTTCATAAATGATGTCATAAACAACCTCAATTCAACAAAAATAACCGAACTGCGGCAGATTATTACTGTCCGGATCCACGAGGCGGAATGATAAAGGATAAGGGCTTTTTAAAGAAATGCCGGATAATGACCCGGATCAGCTCCGGATAACGCCGCAATTGAATGCCTCTTGATTTTACGGCTACAAAAAAAGCCAGCGAAAAACTCACCAGGAAATTAAAGAAGCCGATCCCTAAAACGCCCAGGAACACCGCTAACAGATAATGCGCCGGCACAGCCCGTATGCCCAAGCCGTAAACGCCTATCGCCATATTACCCGATGAAATGGTAATATGCCGGATATCGAAGGGCACGCCGAATATTTTACCCACGTTGGCGGCCATACCTAAAAAAAATCCCAGGCTGATGTTTCCGGCATACGCGCCGGCATTCTTTTCAATAAAACCGGCCCACCATCCTCTTTTTTGGGCAGACGTGCTGCCGTACAATCCCGGGTGATGTGCCAGCCGGCCGGCGATATTGCTAAAACGGATTTTATTCTGTACATAGCCTGCAATGATGCCGCTTAAGAATAAAAACACGCCGGTATTACAGGCATACAGCAGCGAGAGGCTTTGAAAAGGATGCTGCTCCTGCAGCAGCCGGAAGGCTGCTTCTCCGGATACCAGCTTTCTTCCGGCTATTTGATGATAGGCCCATGCCAGCAGGTAGGTGCCCGGAAATACAATGATAAGATTTCCTACGAAAGAGGCCGTTTGGCTCCGGATCACTTTGGCCACCGTAAGGGCCAGGCTTTGAAGATCGGGCTGGCCGAGACTCTTTTTCGAGTCCAGCGAAACCGCCACCGCATTGGCCGTAAAGGCCGGCTGTTTGGTAGCCAGTGTGGAGCCTGTCTGGTCAATCAGCACAAATCCGGTACTGTAGTTTACACTGTACCAGAAGCCCTGCCAGAAATAGGCATAGTGCAGCTTGCTCAGGATATTTTTAACAATTGCCACAAAGCAGATGATGAACCCGCCCCACATGGCACTTACCAGCATATTCAGGTAATCCCTGCGGGTAGTGGTAATGTATTTACCTCCCTTTTGTCCTTTATGTTCGGCAATTTGATACGCAATATAACCAACGCCCTGTGAAATAAACTGGCGGATACTGTTCTTGAGATTCTCATTGCGCACCAGCAGTTTAAAAAGATCCACAAACCGGCCGATATCAAAATGATCATCGTTATCAATCGTGTCCAGCAGGATCTGCATGCGTTCAATACGTGCGCTCAGGATCAGCAGCAGATAGCTCTGGCGGATGCTGGTTCCCCGCTGATCCTGGTGCTGACGGATATGCAGGATCTCATTTTCTATTTCAAAAAGTACAAGCTTCAGCCGGTTGACTACTTCCCGGGTATGATACGGATCGTTCTTTACCTGCTGCAGTTCATGCAAGAGGCGGCTCTGCAGCAGAAAAGGATTTTCCTGTATCGGATGGATGGGTGCCGTATAACCGGCAATCTCTTTCTCCAGCCCGTTGTTGGCCACCTGGAACGACAATACCGTCAGCGCATCGATCAGGTGCTCCGTCAAACGCGGATCCTTGGCCTGCAGTGTAAATTGCAGCAATTCAAAAAAACTGATCCAGGTTGCCCGCCGGATCGCCCCGATCCACACATGATCCTTCTTCCTGTAAAAGACGCGGTCCAGCACATATACAAAATCGTTCGTATCCTGTTCCCGGGGAAGGATTTTATGTTTCAGTTTGCCCATCAGTTCATCCCAAAAGCCACTGCTGATGGGAATGCCGCTTTCTGTAAATGCCCCTTCCAGCCGGGTGTTGATCAGTTGCACCAGGATCGCCTGCTGCAGTTTGGAAACAAGGGCGGGATGTGCTTCCAGGAAAAGGATCATATCCTTCATGCGGGTATCTGCCAGGTGCTGTTCGTTTTTTGGTGGCCGCAGATCGCCGAAAAAAGCAATCAGGAAATGAAGACTTTCTTCTTTTGTGGTAACGTCATAGGCCGATTCATTTTCCAGAACCTTTTCACAAAAGCTTTTTTCCTTTTTTTTCCTTTTAAATAAATGCATCCGCTTTTTTTAACCGGCCCCGGAAATATCCGGGTGAAATTCCTGCTTAAAAATAGCAAAACAACGCTTGTGCTGCTGCCCGGTATCCTATGAAATTATTGTTACGGACCAGGTTCTTTCAAAATGCTGACCCGGCTCCAGGCTGTTGATGCCTTCTTTCTTTGTAAAATCCTGACTGGTTCCTACCGTATCAGCAATACCGCACCAGGGTTCAATACATACAAAATCGGCTCCCGGCGCCGCCCATATACCCAGGTAGGGAAATCCCTCCCAGGTGAAAGCAAATCCCTTGCCGTTCTTATCGGAGCGCAGTGCCAGCTTCCGCGACTTAAGGTCTTTCAGCACCACGGCATCTTTTGCAAACAACCCTTTATTTAAACGCAGGATGTTGGTATTGTTAAAAAAAGGAACGGAATCCTGCGCCAGCAGGCCGCCCGCTTCAATGGGCCATCGTCCGGCGTCTTCTTTTTCAGCAAATTCGAGGTAATATTCTACATAAGCATCCCCTTTAAACAGCGGTAACTTAAATGCAGGATGTCCGCCCACAGAAAACCACATTGTTTTATTGCCGGTATTGTGCACGTCATAGGTTACGTTCAGCGTTCTTCCTTCAAGCTGGTATTTGATTTTAAAGTCAAATTCAAAAGGATATAATTTTAATGTTTCCGCAGTGCTTTTCAGCAAGAATACCAATTCATCGGCCAGTTGCCCTACCACTGAAAAGTCCATTTCACGCGCAAAACCATGCCGGTTCAGCTGATACCATTGCCCTTCATACTGATAGGTATTGTCTTTAAGTGCGCCCACAATCGGAAATAACGCGGGCGAATGTTTGCCCCATACTTCAGGGTCGCCACTCCACATATACTCCTGCCCGGTACTTCTGTCAATCAGACTTTGCAGTTCTGCACCTTTTTCTGAAACAGCGATCTTCACTACGCTGTTTTCTATCTGGTATATTTTTGCCATAGCATGCCAATTTGAACATTAAACGGAAAATATACCAATTTAGTATCTGTTTTTGCAATAAATTCCTGTTTTTCAATGTCTGACAATTGTAAAAAATCCAGACTATTCCCGGATATCCCAGTTGGCGGGCGCTTTGAATGTTGATCGTCCCTGCTCATAGGGAGGTACTTTTTCCGCGGGAATGATCGCCTGGTATTTTTTTGATATATCCAGCAGTGCCTTTACCTGCTCCGGATAACGGTCTCCCAGGTTTTCCTTTTCGTTGGGATCTTTATCAATGGCAAATAGCTGCGGTGCTGCTGCACCATCAGCATCCGTAGATTTGGGTAGTACCAGTTTCCATTCGTCTTTGATCAGTGTACCATTTCCAAGGTAGAAGGTTCGCCTGTCGTTTTTTTGTTCCTGCAGACTTTTCAAAACAGAGAGCCCGTCATAAGGCTGCGGAGGGGGTGCCTTTATCCCTGCGATCTCGCGGAGCGTGGGAGCAATATCGATATACCCCGTTACCTGGTTGGAGGTCCAGCCGCCTTTGAACCCGGCCGGCCAACGGATTACGGCAGGCACGCGCACCCCGCCTTCCCATTCCTGAAATTTAAAACCCCGCAAGGGCTGGTTCCGGCCGCCCTCCTTTTGAGCGGCACCGTTATCGCTCTGGAACAATACCAGGGTGTTTTCATCAATACCCGCTGCCCGGAGTGCCTCCAGGATACGGCCGATACCGGCATCCATTGCTGTAACCATCGCCGCATAGGTTTGCCGGCGCGTATTGCCTCTTCCTGTTACGCCTTCGGTGCCGGCCTGCTCTTTCCCAAAAACGGGTTTTGAAGGATCAAATCCATACGAACGGAGATCGGTTTCTTTGGCCTGTAGCGGGCCGTGCGGTGCGTTGTACGCTACGTATAAAAAGAAAGGCCCCTGCTTTTTATACTTACCGATGCATTGTACCGCTTCTTTTGTGATCAGGTCTGTAGTATAGCCGGTGTCTTTTGATGTTTCCCAATCGTTATGCCAGTCCAGTTCGCCTTCACGCATATGTGTAAAGTAATCAATCGCTCCGTTGTAATGCCCGTAAAAATGGGTAAACCCGCGGTTCAGGGGCAGGTATTTCCGCCGGGAATGTCCCAGGTGCCATTTACCGATTGCTGCCCGGTTCTTATAACCGGCCTGTGCCAGCATCTGCGGCAGGAATTCGGCTGCTGTATCTACACCAAAATCCAGCCACGGGGCGATCACGTTTTCCCGCAATCCATAGCGCTCCGGCAGCCGCCCGGTCATAATGCCGGTGCGGGTGGGCGAACAGATCGGGCTTACATAATACCGGTTCAGCACCACACCTTCCCGTGCCAGCTGATCGATATGCGGCGTACGGATCTCACTGCCATGAAAACCTACATCTCCCCAACCCATATCATCGGCTACAATAATGACAATATTGGGCGGTGCCTGCTGGGCGCGGGCCTGAAGCAACCAAAAAGAACACAGGAACAGGAGGCAGGCGCTAGGCCTGATCTTTCCGGAAAACGGAATCTTTATATGCATGGTCTGACAAATATTTTTCTACAAATTCGCTGGGTGTTACGCCAAACTGAAGCGTAAAACATTTGGTAAAATAAGAGGGTGAATTAAAACCGGTACGGTACCCGGCTTCTGAAACATTACACCTGCCGGATAATAATAACTTGGCGGCTTCTTTTAAACGGATCACCCGGATGAATTCATTCGGACTGTTTCCTGAAATCGCTTTTAGTTTTTTATGCAATGTGGAACGGCTCATAGCCACCGCCTTGCTGAGCTCTTCTACCGATAACTGGTAATCATCCAGGCGCTCTTCAATGATAGCGGTGATCTTTTCTATAAATACCTGGTCGCTGGGATTATTGTACAGCGTGTCGGCTTCCACAAAGGGGTGGGCACTGAATTTTTCTTTCAGGCGGGCCCTTGTTTCCAGCAGGTTCTTTATCGTTGCCCTCACCTGTTTCCATTTGAAGGGCTTCATAATGTATGCATCGGCACCGCTTTCCAGCGCCTGCAACTCAGCATCCGTGGTACTTCTGGCCGTAAGCAGCACTACCGGCACATGGCTGCTGCTGATCTGTTCCCTGATCCGCCGGCAGAGCGTAATACCATCCATTTCAGGCATCATCACATCGGACAATACCAGTTCGATCTGCCGGGCCTGCAAAATACCCAGTGCTTCCTTTCCATTGATTGCACAACAGGTATGATAGCCCTCGGCCTTGAGACTGGCCGAAATAAAATCGAGCATATTCAGATCATCCTCCACTACCAGAATGGTTGGGCCTCCGGCGTCACCGTCTGTTGCAGCTTCCCCCGCCGGCAACGCTGATGCCTCATCCTTTACAACGGTTTCAAAAGGAAGCATGAGCATAAATGTTGTAAAGCCATCTTTTCCGTTTACGGCGGTTAATGCCCCTGAATGTTTCTCCGCCAGTGCTTTTGCCAGCGAAAGCCCGATACCGGTGCCGCCGATGTTGTTCAGCTGCCCGCCCGTACCTGCCACCTTGTAAAAGGGTTTAAACACTGCCGTCAGTTCCGCTTCGGGTATACCGATGCCGTCATCTTTTATCTGAACGGAGACCGCCCCTTTACCCTTCGCATCCGGTTTCTGCTGACTTACCCGGAGCTCTACAGTTGTTGCCGCGAATTTAAAGGCATTCATCAGGAGATTGTTAAGGATCTTCTGCAGCGCCTCGGGATCTGCATCAATCGTAAGCCGGTCTACATCTGTTGTTAACAGGAACTGCAGTTTCTTTTGCACGGCAATGGCACCAAAGCGGGCATACAGTGCCTGTACAAAAGAGATCAGTTCTACCGGTTCCTTGCGTATGGTATAAATATCACTCTCGATCCTTCGAAAATCGAGCAACTGGTTCACCAGCGACTGGAGGCGTTCACTGTTTTCCTCCATCACCTTCAGTTGTTTCCGCTGCTCACTCTGGAGCGCTGCCTCCTTCAGGTTCTCCAGGGGCGCCATGATCAGCGAAAGCGGGGTACGTATTTCATGTGCCATGGTGGTAAAGAAATCCATTTTCTGCTGATAGAATTCCTTTTCCCGCTGCACTTTCATTTTTTCCAGCCGTACTTCATTTTTCCGGATCTCGCGCCGTTTATAATAGTTGCGCAATAAGAAAACGGCCGCCACCAGCAATGCTGCGTACAGGATATAGGCCAGGTTGGTCCTGTAAAACGGAGGCCGCACCCGCACCCCTACCGATATTGTTTTATCGTTCCAGTTACCATAGATATCGGTGGCTTTTACTTTAAATGTATAGGTGCCGGGCGGCAGGTTGGTATAGGTAGCTATCCGCTGCGTACCTACATTGTTCCACTGGTTATCGAACCCCTCCATTTTGTAGGCATATTTTATTTTTCCGGGGTCTTTAAAATCCAGCAGTGCATATTCAAAACTAATGACCGACTGCCGGTACGATAACTGGATTTTATGCGTAAACCCAATCAGCTGCTGCAGGACACTTTTTTTATCATCCAAGTCCGGCTCATGATCAAAGATCTTAAAGCTGGTGAGAATGAGGTTGCTTCCGGACGTTGCTGTACGGATCTTTTCCGGGTAGAATGCATTAAACCCATTGATGCCTCCCAGGAAAATGCGGCCATCCCGGGCGCGGTAATAGGCGTTATAATTATAGAGTTTTCCCTGCAGGCTGTTGAGCCCGGTATACGACCATACCTTCGCTTCTTTCTCCGAGAAGCGGAGTAACCCGTTATTGGTAGAAAGCCATAAATAACCCTGGTCATCCGGCACAATCCCAAACACCACATTGCTGATGCCCTGTTCCTGCCCGTACCGTTTAAATTTATCGGTACTTTTATCCAGCCTGTTCAACCCGCCGCCATCGGTACCGGCCCACAGCCGGCCTTCCGGATCATCGTACAGGGAAATGATCTTATTGGAACTGATCGATTCCGCATCACGCGCTGTACGGAACTGCTGCCATTTACCGGTTTTAAAATCTTTCTTCAACAGTCCGTTTTCATAGGTCGCAATCCACAGGCAGCGGTCGGTATCTTCCCACACTTTATAGATACAGCTGTTGTGCAGATCCATATCCGTAACCGTTGTAAATTGCTGCTTTACCGGATCAAACATATTCAATCCCTTTACGGTTCCGATCCAAACCACCCCGCTGCGGTCTTCATAAATACTGTAGATACTGTTGGAGCTAATACTACCCGGATCAGCCGGGTTGTGATGAAACTGTGTAACCACACCGGTGTTCAGATCAACCCTGTTCAATCCCCCGGAAAAAGTACCCACCCAAAGCCGGTTGCTCCGATCCTTGTATAAGGCATGGATATTGGAATAGGAAAGCGGTTGCGTGTAGGGTGGAAACGGATACTTATAGAATTTACCGGTGGCCGTTTCAAAATAATTGAGTCCGCCATTCTCTGTGCCCACCCAAAAATTGCCCGGGCGGTCTTCCAGGAAACAGCTTACCGCGCTGCCGGAAAGTCCATCCGCGCTGCCATTGGGATAGTACAGCTCAAACGAGGCATCGGCCGGTGAAAAATAATTCACGCCGCCAAAATACGTACCTACCCAGATCCCTCCCTGCCGGTCCTCATAAATAGAATAGATCGCATTGTCGCTGATGGTATAAGGATCACCACGGTTATTTTTATAATTTGTAAAGGTGCCTGTAGCCGTGTTCAATACATTCAATCCTTTCTCGGTAGCCACATATACCTGCCCCGGCATGGGCTGATAAATAGCCCGCACAATGTCGTCGCTGATCGATCCGTTGCCGCCTGCACGAAATACCTGGAAGCGCTGTTCTTTCACAATCCATTTATTCAATCCCCCGGAGAGCGTGCCGGCCCATATATTGCCTTCGGGATCCTTATAAAGCGAAAGGATGAAGTTGCTGGATAACGTTCCGGTTGCGGCCTTATGATGCACAAACCGGTTGGCTGCGGGGTCCAGCACATCGATCCCTTCCCCGAATGTGCCCATCCAGATGCGGCCGCCGGCATCTTCCACCAGTTTCCGTACCTGGTTTAACGAAAGACCGCCGGTACCGGCGCGGTAGTTGCGCACCGTGTTCGTACGGGGATCAAACCGGTATACGCCATTGCTGCGGGTAGCCACCCAGGTTTCTCCCCTGGAAGACTTCAGGATATCGAAGATCAGATCCTGTTTTGCAAAAGCGATCCGTGTGAATTTTTCGCGGGTCAGGTCAAAGGAATACAACCCCTCTTCCGTTCCCACCCAAAAGGTGGTACTGCTGATCTTGCAAACAGAATGGATCAGGCTATTGTCTGCATGGTCCTTATCTTCCCGTACCTGGTATATTTTAAAGCTATAGCCGTCAAACCGGTTCAACCCGTTCTTGGTACCAAACCAGATGTACCCCTGGTCATCCTGCAGAATATTCCAAACGGTATTGGAAGACATGCCGTTCCGGACGCTGTAATTTTTAAACAGCAGTTGCTGGGCGCGCAACAAGGGCGACCACACTACCAGCAACAGTACTAAAACGCACAGGCAGCCGTGCTTTATAAAAAGGCGGCAAAAGCCATCCCTGCTGGTGTTATGTACGCCTTCCTTCAATCCATTTACTTTTTTACTTTCTTTTTCACTGCGGTATCCGGCACTTCCGCATCCACTTCCTTCAGCCACTGATCCAGTTTCTTTTTTAGCTCAGCTGCTTTCCCGGGCATCTGTGCTGCAAGATCGGTTTGTTCCGAAGGATCATTCTTCAGGTTATATAATTCTGTACGATCCGCTTTATAGAAATATAACAACTTATAGTCTCCATCCCGTACCGCACTGCACATGCGGTTTACCCAGCGGCCGGTTTCTGAGGGATAGTGCCAGAAGAACGGTTCACGCTCTGCTATGGCTTTTCCTTTCAGCAGCGGCACCATACTTCTGCCGTCCAGCAGGTTGTGTTTCCGGTTTTTTGTTTGCGCCAGCTCCAGGAAGGTTGGGTAAAAATCCGTAGCCATCACCCGGGTATCAACCGTGGTCTGCGGCCGGATGGTTGCCGGCCAGCGTGCGATCAGGTTTTCACGGATACCGCCTTCATACAGCCAGGACTTGCCGGCACGCAACGCTCCGTTATTCCCCAGGTGCCATACGCCCCCGTTGTCGGAGAAAAAAATCACCAATGTGTTTTTATCGATCCCTGCTTTCTTCAGCGTTTCCATAACCGTTCCCACACCGGCGTCGATCCGCTCGATCATGGCTGCGAGATAGGGATTATCCAGATGATCCGCCTCATGCCGTTCATTCTGCGGCCCAAACAAGGCTGCTGCTTTTCCTGCGCCATATTTTGCATCAAACTTCATCTTATATTTTTTTACCAGGTCCTCAGGGGCATCCAGTTTTGTATGTACGCTGTAAAAGGTCAGATAAAGAAAGAATGGCTTCGCTTTATTCCTCAGGATAAACTCAGACGCTTCGCTGCATTGGCGGTCGGTAAGATATTCTCCTGCTGTACCGGTATCGAAAGTACTGATTTTGTCATACGGGTAAAAATAATCCCCGTCTGCGATGTATTTTGTTTCGGATCCGATCACCTCGTCAAAGCCATGCTGCTGCGGGTTTCCCTTCGGGGCATCGAATTTTGTATCGAGGTGCCATTTGCCAATAATGCCGGTATGATATCCCGCAGCGGACAGGGCCCGGTTAATGGTATAAGATGTTGCGGGGTTCAGGTAGCGGTCGGCATTGTTATCCAGGAAATCCGTGATCCGTACCCGGGCCGGGTACTGACCGGTCATGATGCCGGCACGTGAGGGCGAACAAATGGGCGCTGCCGAATACGCTTGTGTAAACCGTGCCCCTTCCCCGGCCAGCTTGTCCAGGTTTGGGGTTTCGTTAAACGTATTTCCATAGCATCCCAGCTCGGCCGACCCCAGGTCATCAGCCATAATAAAAATAATATTGGGCCGTTGCTGCGCTTCCGTAACAGTGGTCCACAGGCTTACAACCATTAAAACGAGCCATCTTGTTTTTTTCATCTTTTTGTGTTCAGGGGTTTAATTTGAAATCTGTTCCAGCTTTGCCATAAGATTATTTCCGTTCAAACGGTACGTCCAGTGTTGCGCCCGGATCGCCCTGTTGTTTCATCCAGCCTTCCAGCTTTTGCCGGTACGCGGCTATCTGCGCTGCATATTTTTTATCACCGGCCAGGTTGTGCAACTCATAGGGATCGTTTTCGAGGTCATAAAATTCTACGGCGGGCCGGTGCATATTGCGTTCCACCAGTATTCTATCTTTTGGAGATGTTTCGGCTTTCTCCTTCCAGCTTACCCAGTAAGCATTTTTGGGATTCATCATATACTTAATGTGATAATTTTTACCAGGTGTAAGATTCAGCAACAACTTATACCGGCCGTCGCGAATGCTGCGGATCGGATACGGCGGGCCTTCCGGCAAATTATTGTGAATGCCAAAAGCCACATCCCTTGCCTGCTGCGTTTTGCCCTGGAGTACGTCCAGGAAGCTGCGCCCGTCGAGCTGCGCAACAGGATGGCCGCCTGCGATATTAATAAATGTAGGCGTAATATCTTCATATTGTACAATGGCACCGGTAGCCGTTTTGGGTTTTACCACGCCGGGCCAGCGCACGATCATCGAACTTTTTTGTCCTGCATCCCAAAGCGTCCATTTGGCGCCCGGAAACTGCGCACCCTGTTCCCCAAGGAAGATAAATACCGTATTCTCTTCCTTTCCTGTTTCTTTTACCGCCTGCATCAGCTCCCCTACCTGGTTATCCAGCCTGCGCACTTCTGCCAGGTATTTCTGAAACTGTTTTCTTGTGGGTTTGGTATCTACCCAGTGCGGCGGCAGGATCAGCTTCTCCGGATCAAACTCGGTGGTATCTCCCACCGTCCACGGAGCATGCGGGTTGATGCTCATTACAAAAAGACAAAAGGGTTTCTGTTGCCCGCTCATAAAAGCTTTTACATCTGCCAGCGAATAATCGTCTGTAGGGGATACACAATTGGGTTCAAAACCTTTAATGATTTCGAAGGGGAACACCGTCCGGGGCTTTGTGCTATGGTCTTTCCCGGTTAGGGCAACCGTATAACCCAGGCCGGAGAGGTAATGCCCGATACTTTTTAAGGTATCATATACCGGTTTGTGATTCTGGTAAGAGCCATGCCGTACCGGGTATAAGCCGGTGAACAGTGAGGCACGGGTAGGTACACACATCGCCTCCGATGCGATCATGTTGTTGAATTGCATGCCCTGATCTGCCAGCCGGTCGATATTGGTGGTTTTAAGATTGCGGCCGCCATAGCAGCTGAGCTGCCGCGAATCGAGGTCGTCTGCCATGATTACTACAATATTGGGCTGCTTGCTACGCTGTTCCTGGCTTTTAGCAACAATACCTGCGAACAGCAATACAAACAATAACAACCCGGTTCTCTTTGTCATATGATCATCTTTTTATCGGTTTGAAAAAATATCGGGCAAAGCATTGGTGCCATTGCCAATGGAAGGAATGCCCAGCAGGCGGCAGACCAGCGGTGCAATATCCAGCATGCGCAGCCGCGCCAGCGTACTGCCTTTTTTGATACCATAGCCCGCCGCAATAAACCCGGTATAGATCTCATCAAAATCCGGGTAATAGCCATGTGCGCCGCCCAATGGCTTTGTGCGGATCAACGGGCCCTTTATGGCATTGCCGGCCACGATCCCTTTTTTCATGGCCAATGCCAGTTCCACTTCCGGGTTGGCACCAATCTCCGTAAGCTCTTTCTTTGTAACAATCCGGAACCATTGATTTCCCCGCGGCAACCGGCGTAGCAATTGTTCTACCTGTTGTACCGTGGCAGCATCTCCGGCTTTTTTTGTATACAGAAAAGCAGCGCCGCCTGCCGTATAAAATTTGGCTTTCCAATCCTCACCGCTGATCAGTCCATTCTTTTCCAGCAGCGCATTGGGCGCAAAGCTTTGCGTGGCATCTACAAATCCATGATCGCCCGTTACGATGATGGTTGTATTGGATGCCTGCCCGGCTTCTTTTATCGTGGCAACTACCTGCCCGATCATACTATCGATCAGGGCCACTGCTTCCTTTACTTCCGGAGCATCCCGGCCATGCTCATGCTGGGCATGATCCGCCTGTATGAAATGGATGGCCAGCAATGCCGGCTGGTATTGCTTAAATATAAAGGCCGCCATCCGGCCAATGGTACGATCTACCTCCCGGTATTTAAAGTCATCCGCAGTAACCGTTCCGCTGCCGGAGGCCGCCATCTGATCCAGCATGCCGGCCGGGGTAATATACGGCCGGGTTACAGAAAGCTGGTCTGTTTTTTCATCACCGTCGGCCCGGCGCACTGGAAAATTATAGTCAATCGGCGCGCCAACCGTTACCGGCCACATCACGGCTCCGGATGTAAGTCCCGCTTGCTTAACCGCCTTCCATAGTGTGGGTGTTTTTATCGCACTGTCTTCCCAATACCAGCGGCCCTTTGGGGCTTCAACCGGGGCATTGTAATAAATACCATGTTTTCCCGGAGGCTGACCGGTAACGATGGATGTATGCGAGGGATAGGTTACGGTAGGAAATACCCCCACTACCTGCCGGGCATAAACACCCTGTTGTTTTAGCTGTTTCAGGTGCGGGGCGGGCCAGGCAGGATCCAGGTAAAATTCCGGACGGAGCCCATCGATACTGATCAGCACCACATGTTTTGCAGGCTGTGCTTTTGCCGGCAGTATTCCACCAAGCACTATTGCAACAAAAAGTATTCGTTTCAATAACATCATCTATTTTTTTATGGGGATCAGTTCCACATCGTCAATCCACAGCTGTGAGCCGGGTGCCGCTGTTCCAAAATAAAGCCCAACCCGGTACGTGCCGTTCTCGGGGATGGCTGCTGAAGTACATTCAAAATCTTTAATACCGGGCTTAACCTCCAACTCCTGGTCAATCACCTTTGGAGCGCCCGTACCGGTGCTTTCAAGCCGCACAAAGAAGCGGGTACTACGATTGGCGGTTGCCTTCATTTTTATTAAAAACCGTTCTCCCTGCTGTGCTTTAAAAGGCCAGAGCATGGAAAGCGCCGCGGGCTTTGCTGCCGGTTGCGCTACAGCAATGAATGCCGATTTTTTTCCGGAGATACGGCTGTTATCATCGATCCTTATCGAGCCCTTCAGCTCCGCTGCCTGGTGCACGTTCCAGCCGCCCAGGTTGTCGTCGAAACTTCCGTTGATGTTTCTGCGATAGGCCTGCATCCGCACCCCGTACTCCCGCGTATCGAGAGGAAACGCACCTATTTTACGGGCCCATTGCTCCCAGTCGGCATATAGTGCTTTCACGCGTTCCGGTTGTTTGCGGCTCAGGTCGTTCATCTCCGTGGGGTCTGCATCCATGTCGTACAATTGCAGCGTGTTCATTGAAAACGATGCGTCCTCCGGTGTTTTGGCAACCAGCTTCCAACTGCCATCGCGCAGGGCGATATTCGCCTCATGCTCCCAATAGATCCGCCCCCGGTTATTGGCCTGTCCTGAAAAATGAGGCAGCAGGCTTTTGCCTTCCATCGGGTGGATGTTATGACCCTGGAATACGGAGGGGTACTGCGCTCCGGACACCGCCACACAGGTGGCCATAATATCGGTGATATGCCCGTAGCCGGAAACAAACTGGTTATTCAGGCGGGCGGCAATACCCTTTGGCCAGTGCACGATCAGCGGGGTGGCAATGCCGCCTTCATGGGTAAAGTGTTTATACTGCTGAAAGGGTGTGCTGCTTACATTTGCCCAGGGCAGCCGGTAGCTTTCAAATGTGGCCGCTGTACCATCCACTGCTTTGCTTTTGCCACTGCTGATAAACTCGGCGCATGCGCCGTTGTCGCTGAGAAAAAAGATCAGGGTATTATCCAGCTCATTGTTTGCGCTGAGTGTTTGTATGATCCTTCCGATCCCTTCATCCATGATATCGATCTGTGCTGCATAGATGGCCATGCGCCGGCTCATTTCCTCCTGTTCTTTACCCGTCAGCCGGTCCCATGCAGGAACGGTGGTATCCCTCGGCGTGCATACCGCTGAAGCCGCAAACAAACCGATCTCTTTTTGTTTTTTAAAACGCCGGGCCCTTATAACGTCCCAGCCCTTTTTATATTCCGCTGTATATTTATCAATGGTGGCCTTCAATGCATGCAGGGGCCAGTGGGGTGCTGTATAGGCCACATACATAAAGAAAGGATCCTGCTTTCTGCTGCTGAAATGATCCTGTAAAAAGCGCACGCTGGTATCGGAGATGGCGTTGGTCAGATAAAAATGATCGGGGGCCTTATATTTCCGGTTATCGCTGTAAAGCACTGGTGTGAAATAATTGGCCCCACCGGGAATGATGCCGAAATAACGATCGAACCCACGCTGCCGCGGCCAGTTATCCGTTACTTCACCATCGATCTTCCGCTCATTGGTCACATGCCATTTGCCGGTCATGTAGGTACGGTAGCCGGCCGTTTTTAATACCTCGGCGATCGTTACGCATTCGTTGTTCAGGTTGTCCTGGTAAGCAGGCCCGGTACCCAGGTCTGCCGCTGCCATCCAGCCCATTCCGGCCTGATGCGGGTAAAGCCCCGTTAGCAGGGAAGCCCGCGTTGGACAACACCGGGCCGCATTGTAAAACTGCCGGTAACGGATGCCTTCCTTTGCCAGCTGATCCAGGTGCGGCGTACGGATTTCTCCGCCATAGGCACCGATATCGGAATAGCCCATATCATCTGCCATAATGAGGAGGATATTGGGTTTCGACTGCGCACGGATGAACACTGAAACGCACAATAAACATATTAAAACGGAAAAGCGGAACATTCGTTATTCAATTTAAAGTTAGACCTTCTTTTGATGCATGGGTTTAAAATTACCATCCGGGATTCTGATTGGCAGTTCCGATATTCGGATTTTGCGTAATCTCATCGGCCGGCAACGGGTATAACAGGTTCTTTGGTATCTCAATACTCATCTGTGGCGCATTGACAGCAAATTCATTGGAATACTTTTTTGTTGTTGTACTATACGTTGGCATTTTCTGCGGATATTTCGACAGTACTTCTTTAAACTGGTATTCAAACATGGTTTGCGCCGGGCTCAGCGGGCTGCGCATACGCACAAGGTCAAACCAACGTTGTCCCTCTCCCGTTAGCTCCAGGCCCCGGTCATCAAAGATCTTCATCCGGAATGCATCCCTGGATATTCCCGGTGCAATATCAGCCGGCACCGCCCGCTGGGTACCATTTGCATTCCTTGCCCTTGCTCTTACCTTGTTGAAGGCTTCCAGTGCCACGGCTGTTGGACCGTTCAGTTCATTCTCCGCTTCGGCTTTTATCAGGTAGATCTCCGCAAAGCGGATCACAAAAAAATCGTTCCCGTTATTGCGCCCGTCTTTTCCATTGGGATCAATGTATTTGCTGATCAACGGGGTGGTAATATTGCCCTCATCTGCAGCAGGAAGATTGGGATAAACCGCATAATATTTTTTCTGGGTAACGTTATACCCTTTCTGAAAAAAAGCACCTTCATTCCGGTAATCGATCACCTTTACCCCGCCGATCACGGAATCGTAATCGCCGGTACGGTAATAATCCGCCACCCAGGGCATCACCCGCATAGAGCCGTCCCCGGCTCCGTTGGGCGGATTGCCGCAAACCTGGTGGGTATTGGGAGCCCCAAAGCGCAGCGCAAACTCTGAACCGGCCGCAGGCTGGGCACGGTCCTGCTGATCCACCATAAACCGTACACCAAAGATCACTTCATTATAGGCGTCATTTTCGCGGCTGATATCGAAGAGATCCTTATAATTGCCCAGTAACTGGTACTGGTTGCTTTGTATTACGGAGTCGGCATAGGTGATTGTTTTCTGATAATAACTGCTACCATCCTGTCCTTTTAATGATAACTGGTTGCCAAAGGTTAATGCAGCATGGGCATAGATGGCCTGGGCAGCCCCTTTGGAAGCACGGCCCAGTTCTGCCACCGGAATATTTTTTGCCAAGGGCAGCAATGCAGCTGCTTTCTCCAGGTCGGAAAAGATCTGCGCATATACCTGTTGTACGGTGCTGCGCGGAAGGTAAAAATCGGAGCCAACATCGGTTGCATTCAACCGCAGCGGTACACCCCCATATAAACGGACCAGGTAATAATAACAGAACGCTCTTATAAAATAGGCATCGCCGTAGGCGCGCTGCTCGGCTGCTGCATCCAGCTCCTTTGTATCGAGCTGCGCGATCAGATCATTGGCACTGCCGATGGTAAAATACAATACGCTCCAAAAACCGGATACGTTTACAGAGGTCAGCGTCCGGTCAGAAAAAGGCAGCAGCTCACCGGATGCGGCCGCATACAGATCATCAGCAGAAAGAAACAGCATGGCCATCCCTCTGAACTTAAAGGCATTGGAATTATTCAGACGGGCGTATAATCCTTTAACCACCACTTCCAGATCCCGTTCGCTGTTGATGGTTGCCGGCGTTGGTACATCAAGCAGGTCTTCCTTTAAACTGCAGCCACCCAGTACAACGGCGGCCAGCAGTAACGCAATAATATATTTCATGAATGTTTTTTTTAACAATGAATGAATGATCACAATCCCAGTTCCAATCCAGCCGAGAACGTACGGGGCAGCGGTAACGTACCATAATCCATACCACTGCCGAGCGCATCGCTGTCAAACGCGTTGATGTTCGGGTCGTACCAGGAATAATTGGTAAAGGTGTAAAGATTTGTGGCCGACACAAATACCCGCAGCGCCTGGATAGGCGCTTTCTTTTTCAAATTGAACGCATACCCCAGGCGTACCGTCTGGATCCGCAGAAAGGAAGCGTCCTCTACCATCCAGTCGGGGAACCGCTGGGAAAAGCGGATGGTATTGTTGGTTGGCCTTGTATATTGATTGCTGGTTCCGGGCCCCGTCCAGCGGTTGTCCCAGGCTTCCTGCGTAGCATTGAAATTGCCGCTGGTATTATTAGCTCCTACCATCCACTGATTCAGGTTAATGAGCTGATTGCCCTTACTTCCGATGATATTAAACCCGAAGGAAAATTTCTTATACGTAAACTCATGACTCATGCCATAGGTAAAATCAGGTGCGGGGTTCCCGATAATGGTCTTGTCGTCCTCGGTGATCTGCCCGTCTCCGTTCACATCCACAAACCGCGTCATACCGGGCTTTGCCTTTCCTTTTTCGGGTCCGGCATCCACTTCTTCCTGTGTTTGGTAAATACCATTGGTCTTATAGCCCCAGAAGGATGAAATCGGATAGCCCACCTTTGCCACCTGCAGGGGTTGGCTCAGGATAATGGCTCCGGCCACCACATAAACACGACCGTACGTAATGCCCAGCGATCCCATATCCAATACCTTATTGGAATATTTGGAGAAGTTAGCGGAGATGTTCCAGGTAAGCGGTCCTTTGTTGAATACGTTATAACTGGCTTCCACATCCACCCCCTTATTGAGCACCTCACCGATGTTGGTAAACATATCGCTGTAGCCGGAGGAACTGGGCAGGGCCAGGTTGATGAGCAGGTCGGTCGTGTTCTTTTTATAGTAATCGATCGAAAAACTCAGGCGGTCTTTTAAAAACGAAAGATCCATCCCGATATTCATTTGTTTGGTATTTTCCCAGCCAAGGTTGGGGTTCTGAAAATCGCTGAGCACATAACCGGGTGCAATACCGCTTCCCAGCACCACATAGTCGATCCCGTACTTGGCCTGCGTGGCACCGATGGCTACGTTCTCATTGCCGCTGACGCCATAACTGGCGCGGAATTTCAGCGTAGATACCGCATTTTTCCAGTGTTCAAAAAAGGCTTCATTGGAGGCATTCCATCCCAACCCCACCGCCGGGAAAAAGTTCCACTTATTTCCGGGTGCCAGGCGGGATGACCCATCCGCCCTTCCGGTAAGCATCACCACATACCGCTGATCATAGGTATAATTGACCCGGCCGAGGAACGACTGGAGCACTTTATTCCGGGGACCATTGGTGAGGAATCTTCCGGGCGACAATGCGCTGTTGAAATTGTAGTAGGTCATCTGGTCCGAAGGAAAATTCATATTGGTTACGCTGGTCGATTTATTGACCCAGCGCTGGTAGGAATAACCGGCTACAATATTCAGGGAGTGTTTTTGATCCAGCACCTTCCGGTAGGTAAACAGATGATCTGCCAGGTAGTTGGTATTGGCATTATCTGCACGTGTAGCATAGCCATTGGGAGCTGTATTGCCCACAAACGTGCCCCGCGGATAATATACATTCCGGAGTGAGTACATATCGTTCAAACCGGCGCGCAGTGTGTATTTCAGGCCTTTTGCAATTTCATAATCCACGCTCAGGTTGCTGATCAGCGTACGGATCTGCGTTTTATCCTTCACCAGGGTGGTTACCAGTACCGGGTTATTGGCAAATGTTTCATCCAGATCCCCATCCGCTTCAAAAGGCTCCTGCAGCGGATTGGTAACCAATGCTCCCATTACCGCAGACGAGCCCATGATGCCCGTCCAGTTCGATTGTTGTCCGTAGTACCGGTCTGCCATTGAAAAATAATTCTTAATGCTGATCTTCAGTTTATCATTGACCTGCCTCGAAAAATTAGCCCGGAAGCCATAGCGTTTGTACTGGGCATTTTTAATGATCCCCCGCTGGTCTGAATAGTTGCCGCTTACCAGGTAATCATTACGCCCGTCCCGGCCGGATAAAGAAATCTGGTGGTCCTGCGATAACGCTGTTTCATATATGGCGTCCTGCCAGTTCATGCTGACGCCGGTGGCCAGTATCGAGTCCATTGCATGTTGTGTATATACCGAATCCTTGCCGTCATTCAGGTTTGCTTCGTTCTTATAGGTCATAAAATCGCGGGCACCCAACATTTTTATCTGTTTGGGCAAACTGCTCCAGTCAAACCTTGTGGTATAGGTGAGTTTATCCCGGCCATTGTTGCCGGCTTTGCCCGACTTGGTGGTGATCAATACCACTCCGTTAGCACCCCTTGAACCATAAATGGCCGTTGAAGACGCGTCCTTCAGGATATCTACTGAGGCAATATCATTCGGATTCAGGGAGGCCAGCGGGTTGGCGGCCGATATATCCAGTCCGCCGTCTACTCCCATACCGGCTTTCGTAGATCCATAGCTGGATTCTACCGGCTGCCCGTCAATTACGATCAGCGGCTGGTTATCACCGGTCACGGAGGTTTTTCCCCGGATATTGAAAGTAACACCCCCACCGGGCTCCCCCGTATTGTTAATGATCTGTACGCCGGCCATGCGTCCCTGCAGGGCTTCCGTTACCGATACAAAACGATTGTCCATTTCCTTATCCAGGTCCAGTTTGCTGATCGCGCCGGTCACATCGCTTTTCTTGAGCTGTCCGTATCCTACCACCACTACTTCATCCATATCCGATATGGTGGAATCGAGGGTAATAAACAATTGTGTTTTGTTGCGGACCGCTACTTCCACCCGCTTGTATTGGGCATGCGAAACAACCAGTACCGCGTTCCCGGGTATATTGAGTGAAAACGTTCCGTCTGGTTTGGAGGTGGTACCCGCACTACGGCCTTTCACAACAATGGAAGCGTCCGCTACCGGGTCTCCCAATAAATTTTTTATGGTTCCGGTTACCCGGATCCGGTTATCCTGTGCCATTGTACTAATGCCTGTAAGCATAACAGCTAACAGGATCAGCAACTGGTTCCGGTAGTCTGAAACCCTGCATTTTAATAATCCTACTATTCTCATAATGACATTTTAGCAATTCAATAAAAAGATGGGGTGCGGTGTACCTGCGGTACGTGTTGCAATCGTAGCTGCAATATAACAACAGCCACTGCCGCATACTGTCATTATTGTAGGCATTGCTGTAATAATTGTCTTTTCATTCTCCGGCAGCCAGGCCACCCCGGAACATCCTTTTACAACAGGAGTCTTCATGTCTCTTTAAAATTGTTTGGTGAAAAATAAAAGTCCACAAATTTAGTAGACTTTTATTTTTCCCACCAAGAAATCGTCCGTCAAAATTGTTTTTTCGACATTTGTTACAACAGTTGCGACATTTGTTACAGCCATATGCCCTATTTACAGGGCTCAGATCAGCAAGAGTTGTTTATATTGCGGGAAGGAATACTGTAAGTGCATGCGTTTTCCCCCGTTGAAATATCATATGATCCTTTTTTTGCTTTTGTTGTGTCTTTATTCCAGGGCGCAGCGACGGCCCAATATTATCTTTATCCTTGCCGATGACCTGGGATACAGTGAGCTGGGCTGTTATGGCAACAGCTTTAACGAAACACCTGCGCTGGACCGGCTCGCCCGGGAGGGGATGCGGTTCACCAGCTTTTACGCGGCAGCGCCGGTATGTTCGCCCTACCGCGCGGCATTGATGACGGGGCAGTACCCGGCACGCACCGGTATTACAGATTACCTGCGTCCCGGGGCCGCCAGGCACCTGGACACCCGTTATGTAACGCTTGCCGAACTGTTAAAAGCACAGGGCTATCATACCGGTATTGTGGGTAAATGGCATTTATCTGGCTATGTTAAAGAAGGTGCGCCGGAAGAAACACTTCCGGATCAGCATGGTTTTGACGAAGTGCTGGTAAGCGAAAACCGCGGTATTGGCGAAGGCACCTACTTTTACCCGTACGATTTTAACCGCGAGATCCGGAAGCAGCTGCCCGGGCCGCAGGAGTTTATTACCGACCGGCAGAATGAGGAAGCCCTCGGATTCATTAAGCGAAACGGCAAGCGTCCCTTCTTTCTTTTCCTCAGTCATTATGCAGTGCATACAACAGTACATGGGAAACCGGAACTGGTGCGCCACTTCCAACAAAAAAAGGAAGCCGGTACCAGTTCTCCTACAAAACAAAACCCCGGAAACGATCCCTACAAAAAATGGCCGGCAGGATCAAAAGCTTCCCGGAACAATCCGCACCTGGCCGCACAGTTAAAAACAATTGATGACGGTGCGGGGGCCATTTTGCGGCTGCTGAAAGAGCTGGGACTGGATCAGAACACCCTTATTATTTTTACGAGTGATAACGGTGGCGAGACCACTATCACCACCAACGCCCCACTGCGCGGCGGTAAAAGTACATTATATGAGGGAGGCGTTCGTGAACCCTTTATTGCCTGGTGGCCCGGGAAGATAGAAGCAAATGCCATTTGCAACCAACCACTGGCCAACTACGATCTTTATCCCACGTTGATGGCATTAACGGGCGCCTCGGCCAATCATCAGCCGTTGGACGGTATTTCATTCGCGCCGTTGTTCCGGAATCCGCAGGTTGGGTTACCCCCGAGGAATTTTTACTGGCACTACCCGCTGGACCAACCGCATTTTTTAGGCGGACGCTCTGCCGGAAGTATCCGCAGCGGGGCCTGGAAACTGATCTCCTTTTTTGATGACGGGCATAAAGAATTATATAACCTGGACGAGGATCCCGGTGAGCAGACGGATCTGTCTGCAAAATATCCCTCCAAAGTGGCCGGTTTGGATGCCGCGTTGCGCAACTGGCAAAAAGAGGTACATGCATCCCATTAAACGTATTTTATTATGAAACGACTATTGTCCTTTTTTCTGTTGCTCTTATTCTTTCAGGTGGCGCCAGCACAAAATAAACCCGGCATCTCCCATAATCCATTGCCCGTGCAATTTGGCGATCCGTATGTATTGCATGTAAAAGGAGACAAATATTATATGTACGGCACCGGCGGCGGTGCCAAAAAAGGGTTCAGTGCCTACTCTTCAACCGACCTGGTTAACTGGAAAGCGGAAGGCCAGGTTTATTCCGGTGATAATAAAAATGGCTGGGGCATTCATTCATTCTGGGCGCCGGAGGTGTACGAACGCAATGGTAAGTTTTACCTGTTTTACAGTGCCCAGTGGAAGGAAAACCCCAACAATGAACTGGAAAATTTTAAAATCGGCGTAGCGGTGGCCGACCAGCCTACCGGGCCGTTTGTGGATGTGTACAGCCGTCCGGTCTTTGATCCCGGCTATCCCATCATCGATGCCAATGTACTGTTTGAACCCAATGGGAAAGTATACCTCTACTATTCTCGTTGCTGCTATAAGCACCCGGTAAAAAGTGAGATCGCCGATTGGGCGCGCAGGAAGGGCTGGTTCAACGAGGTTGAAGAAAGCTGGGTATACGGTGTGGAGCTGAAGCCGGATTTCAGCGGGGTCGTTGGCGAACCCGTGCTGTTGCTGCGTCCGCCGGTTAAAATGAACGACCGGCAGTCGGAATGGGAAAGCCGCTCCGTTACATCAAAGGAAGTAAACCGCCGCTGGACGGAGGGTTCCTTTATTTTTAAGCATGGTAATCTTTATTATATGATGTATTCTGCCAATTATTTTGGCGGCAAGAATTATGCGGTGGGTTACGCCACATCCAAAAGCCCGCTGGGCCCTTTTAAAAAAGCAGCCAACAACCCGGTGTTGCAGAAAAATGTTGAATCGGGCGGGATCGTTACCGGAACCGGCCATAACAGCATTACCTTTTCACCCGATGGCAAACAAATGTATTGTGTATATCATGGCCGCACCAACAAAACAGGCGATGAGCGGGTGGTGTTTATAGACCCGATGAACATTGATAAAAACGGGGTGCTGAAAGTAGCTGGTCCTACAACAAAGTAATTTATTTCCGTTGATTCCGCTGATCGTTGCCGCTGATTGACGCTAAACCGGTACCAGGGAAATCCGCACCATCTGCGAGATAAAAATCATTCGCCTTCCCCGCTATCATTCAGATCCAGTTGTTTCCGGTCTTTTAACCGCTGTGGCAGGGGTGCCTTTGTCGTCTGCATCCATTGCAACAGCTCATTGAGCAGTTCCTCCCGTTTGATTTTATCGACTCCGGCCAGGTTCTCATGCTCGCCCTCATCGGTTTTCAAGTTGTATAATTCGATGGCATTGTTTTCATCTATTGCCTTGCGGCCACCGTCCAGCAGCCATTCTTCATGATACAGGTGCAGCTTCCAGTCGCCCTTCCGGATCACTGTAACAGGTCTTGAACGAAACACCGGGTCTCTTCCGCGGATCACCGGCTGATCCAGGTAACCGGGAAAATGCCAGAACAAGGCCCGTCGCCGGGTATGGGTTGCGTTCCCTGTCAGCAACGGTAAAAGGCTCTCCCCATCCAGGTTGGAAGCCCGTCCTCCGGCCAGTTCAAGAAAAGTAGGATACAGGTCAATGTTGATCACCGGTGAAGCGTTAGCACCCGGTTTTATTTTCCCCGGCCAGTATGCAATAAACGGTTCCCGGATCCCCCCTTCATAATAACACCCCTTATTCCCCCGCAGCGGCTCCTGCGAAGATTCCTGTGTGGCCCCGTTATCACTGGTAAAGATCACCAGCGTATTTGAAGCGAGCCCTGCAGTTTCCAGGTATTGCTTCACCTTTCCGATACTTTCATCCAGGTCGTAAACACAGGCTGCATACAGCGCCTGCCGCCCCGTTAGCCCCAATTTCCGGAACCGTTCGATGCTTGCGGGCCGGGCTTCCTGTGCCGAATGAATGGCATGATGCGACAGAAAAACGAAGAACGGCTGCTGCCTGTTTTTTTCTATGAATTTCAAAGCGGCTTCCGTGAGGGAAAAGATCCCCTTCGGATCTTCCGGTTCGTTTCTTCGTTTATTGGGATTGGGCAGCCGTGTATCTACATAGGCATCAAAGCCCTGGGCTTGCGGACCGGTAGCCGTTTCTTTTCCCAAATGCCATTTGCCAAATAAGCCCGTTGCATACCCTTTTGCCTTTAACGCCTCAGCCATGGTAATGATCCCCGGCCGGAGACTGTTGTTATTGGGAACCGGCAACAGGCGCATCTGATCCTCTGGCCCGCGGGTGGTACTGCCTACCGCATACACACCATGCCGGGGTGTATAAAGCCCGCTCATTAAACAGGCCCTCGACGGCGCGCAGTTTCCCGCAGCTGCATATGCCTGGGTAAATACCATTCCGTTGCGCGACAATCCATCGATCACCGGGGTTTGAAAAACCTTACTGCCGGTAAAGCCACAATCCATATACCCCAGATCATCTGCAAGGATCAGTATAATATTCGGCCGGGTTTGCGCTCCTGCCCCAAGGCAAATGCCTGCAAGCAGCAGCAGTCCGATGGTTCTGCAAAACATATATCATTGTGTATTTATAAAAATGATTCGTAAAATACAATGCGGCAGGAGCACGCTCAATACCGCCCGCTGCTTAATAAAAATCCGCGGGTTGTAACAACCGCTTTTCAAATCCCGGCCCGCTCCAGTAGAGCGCTGCCTTGGGGTTTTGTCCCTCCCGTTTAAACAACAGGCGCATGGAATGAAGCCCGGCTTTAAGTAAAAGCGTTTGGCGTACTTCCGTTCCCGGCACATAGCCATAATCCGCATCTAACAGGGCGATATCATGTAACCGGACAAACGCTTTTCCCTCCGCTTTCAGATAAAACGTATAAGCGCCGTCTGCCGGTACCCGGAGATACCCGCTGAGCGATCCGGCATCACTGTTGAGCAATGCATTCAGAGCGGTCTTCATATCTCCCGAACCCGCTTTTACCGCCTTTAAACCAGTACCTTTAGGTACCCATAAGAATCCGCCTTTATAAAGCTGGTACTGCATCCCTTTCCGGGCTTCTTTTCCGGGAACCGGCGGTACCGGTACACTGTCATAGGGGCGCGGGGCTTCATCAGAGCGCAGCCGCAGCTGCAGTACTCTTTCCTTCAATGTTTTTTGCAGTTCCGGAAGCTCCTGTGCCAGGTTGCGTTTTTCCTTCGGATCCTTTACTACATTATAGATCTCAAAATCATCATCGCTGCTCCTGATATCATAGCGCACGCCTACATAATCACCTTCGCGGATGAACTGCATCTGGTTCCGCATCCGGTTGCGGTGATTTTGTTCAAAATCAAGATAGCCGGGTGTTTTTCCATCAAAAAAATATTCTGAATAAAGTGTTTGCTTTTGCTGTATACCTTTGCCTGTAAGCGCCGGCAGCAGGGATACACCATCCGTTCTTGCAGGCGCTGCCAAACCTGCTGCATCGAGCAACGTGGGCATCCAGTCTGACAGGAAAGAAGGCTGCAGCACTGTTTTGCCACCATTTACCGTTCCTTTCCATTGTACTATGGTAGGGGTACGCATGCCGCCCTCCCATTGATCCCGTTTAATACCATCAAACGGTCCGTAGCCCTGGAAGAACTCGGGCGTATAGTCTTCTTTCAGGTACGATTCCTGTGAAGGTCCGTTATCGGATGTAAAGACAACGATCGTGTTGTCATCGATTTTCAGATCTTTCAGTAATTGCAACAGATCCCCAACCTGCGCATCCAGGCGTTGTACCACCGTGGCATACCGTTTATTTACATCCTTCCAGGGCGTCATTTTACCCGTAGCTTTATCCAGGTACTGTGCATTTTTAAATTGAGGCGCCATCCAGGAATCAATTTCCCCGGAAGCAGTATTAATCATATGTCCGGGTTTGCCAACCCACTTCAATCCGCCGGTAAGCCCGCCACCTGCAGGATACGCCTGGGTAGGCAGTTCAATGACTGCATGCGGCGTATCATACGCCAGGTACATAAAGAACGGAGCACTCTTTTTTTCTTTTTTATGATCAATGATCCACTGTTTGGCACGGGCGGTCCAGAGATCACCGGTGTAGCATTTATCCAACCCTTCGGTAACATTCACCGTGTTATCATATACTTCCTTTGTTTTCCGGTACAACCCTTCCTTCGGATAATGTTCATGGCCATCACTATGCCGCATATAGCCGTAGTAATTGTCAAAGCCTCTTTTCAGCGGATGTCCCGGCCAGTCGTTCTTACCGGTACCCTGCAATCCCCATTTTCCAATGGCCACGGTGCTGTATCCGGCTGCTTTCAGCGTGGAAGCGATGGTATAATTATCTTCCAGTGCCCGGTCAAACTGGTTGTTGCGCACCACTGCATGTCCCTGTGTAACACCGGTCAGCAACGACGACCGGGATGACACACAAACCGGGGCATTGGCATATTGCTGTGTAAATACCGCGCCGCCCGAGGCCATTTTGTCAAGAGACGGAGTTTCCATAAATGGTACGGACGGGTCCTTTAATGCCTTCCGGGCATTCTGATGAAAAACACCCACATCGCCGTAGCCCAGGTCATCTACCAGAATAAAAATAATATTGGGCTGCCTGGCAGATTGCGCCCACGCACCGGACGCCAGCAACAGACCGAAAAAAAGAAGCATTTTACGCATAAGAAACGGTTTCATTCCATGAAGGGCCGGTTACGGCCATTATCTGTTTTGACGCTGCCCGGGGGAAGTCGTTTAATGATCTTTAAAAGCCTATTTTAAGTACGGCTTGTACCGGGCGGTGATCCGAGGCATAATCCTCCGCTACTACCCGATGCGATTGCACTGAAAATGCTGTGCCGGGTTTGTATGCAATAAAGTCGATGGCCTGTTTCTCTTTGCCTTCTTCTATCGTAAACGCACAGTTGTTACAGGTGCGGGTAAATGCCTTGTCCAGCAGTTGAATGGTTTCACTTTTTTCGGTAGCATTAAAATCGCCGCCGATGATCACCGGCAACGTTTCACCGGCCAGGATGCGGTTTACTTCCGTCATCTGTAATTTACCATTGGTTTTGCCATGAAAATCCAGGTGTGTTGAGGCCACTCTTATTTTTTTTCCGCCCGGCAATGTAACAACGGCTAATGACAATACCCTTGGTTCTCCACCGGTTGCCGGATCCGTGGGCAATTTATGCGTTGACATATCTGATAACGGATATTTTGAAAGGATCATGATTCCATAATCACCGCCGTCATGATCGATCGATTTTGAAAAGTAAAACGCAGGATAACCGGTTTTCTGCGATAACAAGGCTGCCTGGTTGATCTTACCGGAACGGCCGGTGTTTACGTCGATCTCCTGCAGGGCTACCACATCCGGATTTTCCTTCTTTATTACCCGCACAATCGCATCCAGGTCGATGACACCTGGTTTGGAAGGTGGATTACAATGATGCACATTATACGACATAAAAGTGATGGCATCCATACGGGCACCGCTTTTTGCAGGGGTGTTTTTCCGGGCACATGATACCATTGCCAATACAATAAAGAGTCCGAATACGCTCAATTTTCTCATAATCTTTTTTAATCTTTTTTAATCGCCCTGTATTTTAACGGGGGCATTCCAATAACCTGTTTAAATCGTTTCGAAAAATAATAAGGGTCGTCAAAACCCATCGTGATGGCAACGTCTTTAATGGCTTTATCCGTAAAGTCGAGCAACTGGCAGGCCTGCTGAATTTTCATCTGCATAAAGTAGTCCATGGGCGCATACCCCGTCTTTTGCTTGAACAAATTGGAGAAGCGGGACACCGAATAATTGGAGTGCCGGCTCAGGTCTTTCAGGGTGATGCTTTCCTGCAGGCGTTCCTGCATATATAAAATAGCACTGTCCACCGCGTCCAGCTCTTTCTTTTCCACAACGGGATAATGCCGGCCGTTGTAAATAAAATAGGAAAGGAACTGTCGTAACCCCAGATTTGCAAAGTACAGGTTGTCTGCGCTATAACCCAGCTCCAGCGCCTCATACATTTTATTGAAAAGCACCGGGATTTCCCCGTTATCTTTTACCCGCGTAGGTTTAAAGCTGTCTTTTACAGCATTCATCTCGTTAAAACAGGGCAGGTTCATTCCGCCGATATGCATCCAGTAAATGCTCCAGGGGTCTTTATCCGCAGAACCGTACGCATGTGCTTCATTACAGGGAAGCATAAAAAACTCGTTGGGACCTACATCAAAATGTGCGCCGCCATATTCAAAAAAGCCATGACCGTCCACACAGTAAAACAACATATTTCCGGGAAGTCCTTTCTTCCGTTTGGTGAAATGTGCCTTGGCATTGGGATAAAATCCCAGGCTGTAGATATATAGGCTGTTCAGCAACGGATCTTTCAGCATTTTATCACGGAGCACGGGAAACGGTATCTCGATCCGTTTACGTCCGATGCCGTACCAGATATTCTTAAAAGATCCCTGCTTTTTTTCTGCTTGTTCCATATTTGTAGGCAAAAAACCGGGTCAATAATAATAAACTTTTAGCTTACCGTCAACTTTAACGCCGTATTTGTGACAACCGGCAGCAACCGCAATGGTACCCGCCGATCCGGTTGATGAACGTCCGGATCCGGCATTCCAGCCGCAAAAATAACCACTAAAAACCGGTATCAAAAGGATATTTGATTTACTTTTATAATTGTATCAATAACAATTATAAAACATGTTTCGCTTCCTCTTCTGTATCAGCCTCCTTACGTTGGCATACACCGCTACCGCACAGTTCCGGCTACAGGATTATGCAATCGTATGGAATACACAAAGCAGGAATGCATCAGAATCGATGCCGGTTGGCGGAGGATCTATCGGTGCCAATTTGTGGGTAGAAAATAAGGAGGCGCTGCTCTATTTTTCCCGTAGCGGCGCCTTTGATGAAAATAATACATTTTTAAAGGGGGGCCGCCTGCGGATCCGGATATACCCGGATCTTTTTGAAAATGGATCCTTTCAGCAACAGCTGAACCTGCAAAACGGCTACGCAACCATCCGGACAAAAAATGCAAACGGAGCTGCAGAACTGAAGGTTTGGGTTTCTGTTTTTCAACCGGTGATCCACATTGCCGTCAATAGTTCGGTTCCGGTTACAGTGGAGGCGGCTTATGAAAACTGGCGGTTTGCCGACCGGCTGCAAAAAGGAAAAGAGAACAATGCCAATTCCTGGAAATGGGCCGGTCATGTAAAGGTGATCACTAAAAAAGATACGGTTCGCTTCGATGGGAACCGCGTACTCTTTTTTCACCGCAATAGCGATTCAACGGTGTTCGATGCAGCGGTAACGCAACAACAGCTGGATGCTGAAAAGCAGGCCCTGTTCAATCCGCTCAAAGCGCTTACCTCCGGCGGTATCATGGAAGGCGCCGGTTTTGTTACCGGAACAACCGGTGAAGGAGTATATGCGAACACTTTATTTAAAAGCTGGAGTCTGAAAAGCAGCCGTGCAAAAAAACATCATGAATTGAGGGTCGTTTTACACAATCATCAAACCGGCAGCATCCATACCTGGTTGAATGAGCTACAGCAACGGGTGCAGAAAAGTCGTGAGAATATAAAAGACCAGGCCGCCACATTGCAATGGTGGCAGCAATTCTGGAACCGCAGTTATATCTGCATCAACCCGGATAAAAAAGACCCGGCAGATACGGCCTGGCAAATCGGGCGCAACTATCAGCTGTTCCGGTATATGCTGGCCGCCAATGCCTACGGCTCCTATCCCACAAAATTCAATGGCGGACTCTTTACCGTGGATCCTGTATTTACGGATAGCTCGATCAACGGCACACCCGATCACCGTAACTGGGGCGGCGGTACTTTTACGGCACAGAACCAACGCCTGGTATACTGGCCGCTGCTTAAAAGCGGGGATGCGGATCTGATGCAGCCGCAGTTTGATTTTTATAACCGGTTACTACCTACGGCCGAACTGCGTACCAAACATTACTGGAATCATAAAGGTGCCTATTTTAATGAACAGCTGGAAAATTTCGGACTGCCGAATCCTACAGAATACGGCTGGAAACGGCCGGCGGGTTTTGATCCGGGTATGGAATACAATGCCTGGCTGGAATATGAGTGGGACACGGTGCTGGAGTTTTGTATGATGCTGCTGGAAGCACAGGATTACGCAGGCGTGCATATAGAAACATACCTGCCATTGATCAAAAGCTGTCTTGTTTTTTTTGACGAACATTACCAGTACCTGGCCAGGAAAAGCGGTAATAAAGCACTTGATCAGCAAGGCCACCTGGTACTCTATCCCGGTTCCGGGGCCGAAACGTTTAAGATGGCCTATAATGCCAGCTCCACTATCGCCGCTTTAAGAACCGTAACGCAAAAATTATTGTCGGCACCGGTTCCATTAACGGAAGAAGAAAAAAATTATTTTGAAGCATTCCTCAAAAGGATCCCACCCATTCCCTATATGCAGTATGGAGGAAAAACCACCATTGCCCCCGCCCGGGTTTGGGCACGGGTGAACAATACCGAGTCTTCCATGCTGTACCCCGTTTTTCCATGGGGCATTTTTGGCGTAGGCAGGCCCGGGCTGGATACGGCCATCAACACCTATGAACTGGACACTTTTGCCCTGAAGTTCAGAAGCGCTGCGGGGTGGAAACAGGATAACATTTTTGCAGCCCGCCTGGGGTTAACGGCAGCAGCCAGGCACCTAACGGTTTTAAAGCTGAAAGACAGCGGCCGCCGCTTCCCCGCGTTCTGGGGACCGGGCTATGATTGGGTGCCGGATCATAACTGGGGCGGCTCCGGTATGATTGGTCTGCAGGAAATGCTGTTGCAGGCCGTTGATGACAAACTCTACCTGTTTCCCGCATGGCCAAAAGAGTGGGATGTATCCTTCAAACTTCATGCACCCCGGCAAACAACCATAGAAGGGATCTATAAAAACGGGCAACTGACCATCCTTAAAGTAACCCCCCAAAGCCGGGAAAAAGATGTGGTGAATCTGCTGCACGAATTGTAGCGTCTTCTACTGACGGCGCTACTCCCCAGCGGCACATCCCGGGTTACCAGAAAACCGAACAACATTGCGGGAAGAAATGAATCGTTATAATGCTTCAATACTTTTAAAACCGGGAGCTATTTTATAACGCTTTCCTTTTTTAAATGTAAAAGGCAATACAGCGCCATTATAACGCAACGTAACATTACCGTCTGCAATGGCCGTTATGGTAAGGCCTGTAAGTTGTTTGTTTTGCCATTCCAGGTCCAGTATCAGTCCTCCCCTGGCATGAATACCATTGATCCGGCCACCGGGCAGCGCGTCGGGCAAGGCCGGCAGGAGATCTATAAACGCAGTATGCGATTGCACCAGCATTTCGCCAATACCGGCAGCACCGCCAAAGTTGCCGTCGATCTGGAAGGGCGGATGCGCATCAAATAAATTGGGGTAACTTCCGGCGCCTCTGCCCGCCGGACTTAGCAGCATCTGTATAAGCTTGTAGGTATGATTGCCATCCCTGAAACGCGCCCAAAGATTGATCTTCCAGCCCAGGCTCCAGCCCGTGGCGGCATCCCCGCGATAGATCAGTGACTGGCGGGCGGCGTTCATCAGGTCCGGAGTGGTTTCCCAGTTGATCTCATTCCCCGGGTATACGCCCCATAGATGTGATACATGACGATGCTTATTCGTAGTGTCATCCACATCCTGCATCCATTCCTGCAGCTGGCCATAACGCCCGATCTTATTGGGTGCAATACGGGAATATTTATCTTCCAGTTCTTTTCGGAATGCACCATCGCGGTTCAGGATCTTTGAAGCTTCAATCGTGTTTTTGAACAGGGCACGGATGATCTGGTGGTCCATAGTGGGACCGGCTACCAATCCGCCCTGTTCCGGTGAATTGGAAGGCGTACTGATCAGGTAACCGCTTACCGGGTCCTTAACCAGGAAGCTGTTAAAGAACAGGGCCGCGTCCTTCATAATGGGATAGGCCGTGTCTTTCAAAAAACGTTCGTCTTTTGTAAATAAGTAACGCTCCCAAAGATGCTCGCAAAACCAGGCGCCGCCGGTAACCCAGATGCCGTGATCGGAGGCGTTGATGGCTGCCGTTCCCCGCCAAAGGTCTGTATTGTGGTGCAGTACCCACCCCGGCGCATTGTAATATTCCTTTGCGGTTTCCCGGCCGGATGCGGCTACTTCCTGCGTCATTTTGAAGAAAGCGCTGTGCAGCGGCGAAAGTCCCAGCAGCTCAGCCGGCCAATAGTTCATCTCTGCATTAATATTTGTGGTGTATTTACTTCCCCATGGGGGAGACAACAGGTCGTTCCAGATCCCCTGCAAATTTGCCGGATAGGTGCCCGGCCGTGAACTGCTGATCAGCAGGTACCGTCCGTATTGCAGATACAGCGCTACAAACTCCGGATCTCCTGTACGCGCAAACTGCGCCAGGCGCTGATCCGTAGGTAACGGTGCATTTGCATCCCGTACAGACGGGTTATAAAAATTTACGGAAAGGGTATTAAAATACTGCCGGTATTCTTTTATATGATCATTCAGTACCGAAGCAAAGGGCTTTTGTCCTATTTTTTGCAATGTAGCTTTGCAATGCGCTGCAGGCTGCCCGGATACATCTTTATAGTTGCGGTAATTGGTTGCGGCCGTTATCCATACGGTTGCTTCATCGGCGCCGCTTACAAGAATGCGGTTATCTTTTATGGCAATGCTTCCTTTTCTTGTTGTTACACGCACATAACTTTCGCCGAATAAGGCGCCGTCTTTAACCTGCACATGAAGCGCTACTGTTTGCGGATCAATCTTCCGGAGTACAAAATCCCGGTGCGGGCTGGAAAGCGCTGTTTCAAAATGAATGGCTCCGGCCTTGTCTGCCTTAAAGTTTACTGCAATTACCTGGTTGGGCACACTTGCAATATAGGTACGTGTAAACGCAGTGCCACCGCTCTTGTATGAAGTGGTTAATGTTGCATCTTCCAGGTTGAGCGTACGGCGGTATTGTGTTACCGAAGCGGGATCTACATCAAAATGAAAATGTACATCCCCAAAAGGCTGGTAGCGGGCCTGGTATTCGCCTACGGGCGGCACCTTTTCCGATTGGATCCAGTACTTCCACCGGCCATTTAATGGCAACTTGGCATCCGGTTTTCCGGCCGGATAAATACCAATTGCTTTACCCGCATCTTTATATCCGAGGATACCGCCCTTCCCTGCAACGTTTAATACCAGTATGGCGATACTGTTTTTACCCGCCTTTATTACAGAAGCGGGCACCTTATACATCCGTGCGTCTCCATTGTTTTGTGCACCTACTTTTATGCCATTTACAAAAGTGATGTCCTGTTCGGCGATCTTGTTCAGGTCCAGTTCCAATGTTTTTCCCTTCCAGTCTGCCGGCAGCTCAAAGCTGGTACGAAACCAAACAGCACCGTCCAGCTCCCCCAGGCCTTCCTTTTCCCAGCCATCGTAATTGGGTACCCGGATCGTTTTCCAGTTCCGGTCGTCATAGATCGCTGTCGAAGGATTATTTTTTTTCCGGAGGATACTTTTTACCTGTGTAGCCCAAGCATCACGATCACCTTCGGCTGATTTTAACCCCAGGAATTCGCGACCGGCCAGGTCTTCCGCTTCCTTTTGTTTACCGGCAAACAGCAGTCCCCTTATAGAATCGAGGTATTTGTAGGCACCCTTCCGGTTATAATCCCTCGGACCTCCGGACCAGAGCGTTTCTTCGTTAAACTGGATCCGGTCATCCGCTACACCTCCAAAAACCATCGCTCCCAAACGACCATTCCCAATGGGCAATGCCTCTACCCACTCGGTTGCCGGCCGGTTGTACCAAAGTTTCAGCTGCTGCGCGTTGCCCACTTGCATCATTACGGCAAAGGCCAATACCGTTAAAGAATAATACTTTTTCATACTTATTTGCCATCGGACACCAGCCTTCCAATTTTTTCAGGTTTTGGCGATTTGGTGACGGTTTGATATTAAAACATTGTTTTCAGTTGCTAATATATGAATACGTTTCTTCTTCCCGTTGTGTTTTTGTCTTTTTATGCAACACGGGTTAGTGCTTAATCACTTCCCCTTCTTTTACTGCCGGATCGATTTGAATAGCGGCATCGTCAACAAGATTGTTCTTAACAACAATTTCTTCCGTAGCCAATCCTGTAATGCGCATAAACGGCGCGGCTTTGGCAAACGGCCAGCAATCCTGTATGCGTGCGCCTTTTACATCATTCAGCCATATCATGGGCGCAGCTGCCGGCAGCCTGGCCTCAAAATTAACCACTGAAAGCCGCTCTGTAACGTCTGCTTTTAATGCCGGCCCCAGCTGTGTATGCACCCGTACATTGTTCAATGATATATCTTTGGCGTTTTTCAGGCTAATGCCCCGTTCGGCCTCAAACACTACGTCATTCAGGCTGACTTCCGAAACAGGCATTTCCTTTAGTCCGTTTATATACAATGCCTCCCTGGTATACGCCGTGATATTGCTAAGCCGGATATTCCGGAAACGGGGTGTCCGTTCCGACACAGGTTCCTCCGGCACTTTTGCATATTCCATATCGAGCACGATAGCCTGCTCTTTAATGTTTTTCATCACAATATTGCTGACGCTTATATCTTCCACCACGCCGCCTCTGCCGCGCGTTGTTTTAATACGGATGCCGCGGTCGGTGCCGTCAAAAATACAATTACTGATCACGATTTTTTTAACGCCGCCACTCATTTCGCTGCCGATCACCACCCCACCATGTCCGCTGAGCATGGTGCAATTGGTGATGGTATAATTTTCCGCCGGCCGGGCTTTTGCGCGTCCCGGGGCGTCTTTACCGGATTTAATGGTAATACAGTCATCCCCTACGCTGATATGACAATCGCTGATGTGTACGTTGCTGCAGCTTTCCGGATTGATGCCGTCTGTATTGGGTGCCTGCTGGCCCGGGTTAATAATCGTAACTGCGTGCACCGTTACATTGTCGCAAAATTGCGGATTGATGGTCCAGAACGGTGAATTGCGGATGGTGATTCCCTGGATAAAAATATTTTTACTATGCATGAACTGGATAAAGGGCGGGCGTAAAAAACCGCGCTTCATTTGCCTGGGATCATCCGGTAAAAGAATGTTCTTATTCAGGCGGTCAAATTCCAGTTGCCATTTGGAGCGCGGCTGCCCCTCCTTATACCCTTCTACAAAATCCCACCATTTTTTACCATGCCCGTAGATCGTGCCCCTTCCGGTGATCGCGATATGCTCCACGCCGTTCGCATAGAAAAGCGGGGAAAAGCTCATTACATCCACTCCCTCGTAGCGACTTTCCACCATGGGCAGGTAATCATCAAAATCATCACTGAAATGCAGTTCCGCACCGGCATCAATAAGGATGGTAATATTACTTTTTAAATGAATGGGGCCGGTAAGGTATTTCCCCGCCGGAAAATAAACCGTACCTCCGCCTGCTGTTGCTGCAGCTTTAATGGCCCTGGCAATTGCCGCTGTTGCTTTTGCACTGCTGTCCTTTTTTGCGCCGAATTTAGTAACATCATAGTATTGCCGGGCATTTGCGGGTGTGCACATCAAAAAGGCGATAACAACAAAAAAAAACCGCATAAAAGTTTATTATTAGATGATAGAATGATTCTGCAAACCGCAGGCGGGCAGCGGATTCCGGGTTGTGCGCGGAGCAACCATCCACCGCGGCAATGTTGCAGCGCCCCTGTCCGCCGTGGCAAAAGGCATCATTTACTCAAACAACCAATCTACCTGCTTTTTATTTCCGCTTTCATACAAACCGGCGTCATAGACCTTCATCGGCTGATTACCGTCGATAAATCCTAATACGATGGCCACCCCTTTTTCGAGTTTAAGCGTATGAATGCCCGGCTTAAATTCGTACATGTGTACATTCAGTTGTGGCATACCGGGTATTACCAGCGCATTGGCGATCTTCGTTTCTGCCTGGCCATAGTCATTGGCCAGTGCATTTGTTTCCAGTTCGGGCGCTTTCAGGTAAAACGTATCTTTTGAAAAAGCTGATTTTTGCGGTTGAAAAAAGCCTACAAGCACTTTTACGGGCCGGGTATTGCTAAATGTATAAAACGTGCCTTTCTGTAATTGTGTTTTATAAGAAAGCTTCAAGCCTTTCAGCCCTTTCAGTTCGGGTGCAAACGACCGGATGGCTAAGGTGGTATCCGAAAAAGGTTGTGCAAGACTGTCTATAAAAAATTCTCCTACCGGCTTATCCTTGTTCATTATCCTGGCCGCTGTGTAGGGCGCTGCCATCACGGCATTGGTCCCCGGATGTTTATTTAAGGAATCCACCCTGTATTGAAACACCGCCAGTTCGTTCTCAAACGGAACCAGCACTTCCTTCCATGTTTTAAAAGTACCATCCACCCCGCGAATAGGGATCTTCCGCTGCTGCGTCTGCATACTGTTGGCATACAGATACGTTCCTTCTGTTAAAGACACCAGTTTTTTATACCAATCCACACTTTCCTTTAACAATGGCAGCGCCTTTTCCAGGTCCTTTACATCATCCGAATATTTGTACCGTAATATCCACAATGCGGCTTCGGCCTTCGCGGCATAATGGTAGGCCAGGGCCCGGTAACAGTTTGCATCATTTTTTATGCGTGTAAATTCTTCTTTGTTTTTTGTTACGTTGCCGATCGCTTCCAAAGCAGCCACTGCAGCATCTCCATGTGCACGCACTTCAGCAGCCACCTGCACCGGCGTTTCTCCATGATGGGCCATCTTCCGCCATTCCTTATCGGCATAATCGGTCAACATTTCCCCTTCGGGGCTCTCTCCTTCATATAACAGGGTAAACAAGCCATAGCGATAGGGATTAATAAGCTGTGTCATCAGCATGCCCAATGTAAGCGTTTGCCGGTTGCCATCCGTAATGCCAAACCGTCGCAGTAATTTGGGCGCAATTTCCCCCATAGCTTCATAGGCCTGCAATACAACGCGCCCTTTTTCCGGGCCGATTCCAAACTGCGCTCCCATTAAACCACTCCAAAAGCCGATCTCTTCCTGCCGGTTGCGCTTCGATCGCCAGGCATACCGGCTCCATGCCTTATACCAGATCCAGTCCCTTTCAATCTGCAAGAGCCGTTTTCCTCCCCGGATACTGTCGGCACTATAAGGCCAATCCCAATAGGATGATTCAGGATACAGATGCAACCCGTGCGCCCCCAATACTTCATGCATTCCTGTTACACTTTGTTGGATAAAATCCGGCGATCCATAACGGAAAGGCTCCAGGTTAGCCAGAATATGTACGTTGGCAATATGTACGCTTCCCAGGTGGCTCAACGTCTGGTGCAGCTTAGCCCATTCGCCTCTCGGCCTCGGAACCGTTAACGCTTCTCCATTAAATTTTGCTTCGGTATATAAATTTTTATATAAAGGCAATGCCGCCTTCATTACAGCAGGAGCATCGGTATCATGCGCCCGCAATACGATGGGTGGTTCTTCTTTAATACCCAGCGTTTTCATGCCATCCTGTACCCCAGGAATGATGGTCTTTGTAAACCATTCGATATCATCATTCCCCACGCCCTCCATTGCCTCGCCCAAACATACCATCAGTCCTACATTCGGATATTTTTCTACAAAGGCAGCGATCGACTTCCGGGTATAGTCGGCAATAACAGGAATGATGGGCCGTTCGCGTTCCTGTGTTTTCAAGTGGTTCCTTTCTGCAAAAGGTTTTGATACGATGATATTGTAAAACATTTGTATCACCCAGATTCCCCGTTTGTCAGCCTCGGTCGTCAGGAACCGGTACATTTCTTCATTCTTTTTAAACGTTGCGTCATCCACTTCCACGGCATAGGGGTAATCCTTTAGTTTTACCAGGGAAGCAAAGGGGTGTCCGTTCCAGAGATATAAGGAATTCATCCGGTTGTGCACCATGGAATCCAGTACCTCTATCCATAGCTTTTTGTCATAAAGCCAGGGAAAGGTTTGGGGCGCATAGGGGTACTCATACACATTGTGCCCGGGTAAGTAATAGGGTTTCTGAATGCCGATGCATGCACCGCGCAGCACCATTTCCGGAACATCGGAAAAAGATAGTACTTCCGGCAGGCCACCACCTGCCCTGACACGATCGGACAATTCCAGACAGCCATACAGGATTCCTGAGGCGTCTGCGCCTTTTATCATCACCCGTTTGTTCCTGGCCTCAATGGAGAAACTTTCTTTTTTTCCACCGCTACCGGTATACAAACCAACAAAGATTCCACCAGTCTTTTCAGCCACTACCGGTGCTACACGAACGGTATAGCCTGCAGCTATAAGCGTCTTCTTTAACTGCTCCGCACCATACCGCACCCGCTCCGCAGCATTTTCCGGCAAACCAATGGTCACACTTTCTCTTACCGGTAATGCACATAATTTAATTGTGATCACCAATAACATTCCTGTTAATAGTTCCTTCATGCTTCTATAAATTCTATGATCAATCGCTGCTGTAATTTATTGCCCGCATTCGCGCATATACCGCCCCCGGAACCATACAGCTGCAGGTTTCTGATACAATGTTTCAATCTTATGCCTAATCCCGCTGGTATAGATAAAGTCCCCTTCCAAAAAGGCGGCCTATGATGCAATAACAACCCGGCCTTATACAGGCGGCAGGTGAACGCCTCCCTGCACGCTGCTAAGATAAGCGGCTTCCACACATCGCATCGTATCAAAAGCATCATCGATATTATTCTCCGGCTTTGCAATGATTCCTTTTTTTGCAAGAATCATCTGTTCCATAGTACCCATAAAAGCATGCGGAAACCAGGAGCCTTCTACTTTCTTTGATCTCCATTCCGGAGCTTCGCCCGAAGAGGTTGTTATATACTCAAATGTATCGGGGATACCTGTGGGATAATTGATCAGCACGCCCATATTTATTTTAACGGCGCCGTTGGTACCCTCAATTTTTATATACGCGTCCTGGTGCTGATACCCAAAATCGTGATGATGATTGGTATGAATAGTGGCTCTTATAAAATCACCATAATCCATAATAATGGTACTCTTAACGGAAGCCAGCTGCAATGAATCGGGGTGTTTGAATGTTTTAGCATACACCCCGGAAGGGTTTCCCAGCAAGGACCGTATCAGGTCGATGTAATGGATACTGTGGTAATTGATCTCCATACGTGGTTTTCCAAAGAGGAACGACCATCGGTTCCACGGTGTATGCACATTCACATAGATCTCAATATCTGTAAGCGTGCCGAGCCGCCCGTTACAGACCATTTTTTTCGCTTCCAGAATAAAGGGTGCAAACCGAAGCTGGAAATTAACACCCGCCCGTATATTTTTTGAATGGGCGATCTCCAATATGGCTCTTGCCTCCTCAATGCTTTCACCCAGTGGTTTTTGAATCAGTACTGTTGATTCCTCCGGTAGCTGCCGCAATACGCCAATGATTTCAGAGGCAGGTAAGGCACAGTCGTAAATAACGTTTTCATGCTGATCTGCCACCATCGCTTCCAGTGAATCATATACCTGCGGAATTGCGAACTTGTCTGCCGTTGCCCGGGCCCGTTGATTATTTTGATCAACAATACCTTTTACATCAAAGCCCGCCATACGGTAGGCCGGCAAATGGGCATCGTTTACAATACCGCCGGCACCAATCATGCATATATCAATCGCACCTTCATTCATATCAGGCTCCTCCTTTGTAGTTACCATATGTTAACAGTATTACAGAAAGCAATAATACCAGCAATGCACCAATCAATACCCGCTTTGTACGTGGCTGCGTAAACTTCCATTCTTTCAGCACCACGCCCACTATTGCACTGAACAGTACCAACAGGATCATATGTATCGCCCAGCTGGAGAACTCATACTTACCCAGGTTTACATGCCCCAGCCCATAAAAGAAAAACTGCCCGTACCAGAAAACCCCGGTCAGCGCCGCCATAAAATAGTTCGTAGTCAAAGCGCCGGTTACGGTGGCCCGCTTATATTCCCCAAATGTCCGGTGTTTCCGGTGCAGGTATATTGTATAAAACAACGTGGTTAAAAACGCCCCTGAATTGGAAAAGATATACACGGCATTCACCTGGAAATTTCCGGCACCATGCGTGGCTGCAAGATCAGCAATGGGCTTACCCGCATTAATAGCAAAACCATAAAAAGCAGAAAGAACACCGGCCAGAATACATAGGGGTAGTCCCTTTTTAAACGAATATCCCTGCTTTCCACTGCCAAGTTCTTTTTCTTTCATCCGTCCGGCGATCCCGCAACATGCGATTCCTACCACACCAAGAAAAATACCGGTAAGGATCCAGTTGCCTCCATTGCCTTCTATTACGTTACGGATAGAACCGTCCATTATGGGTGGAATCAAGGTGCCCAGTACGCAGGAAAGTCCGACAGAGACGGCGTAGGTTAATGAAAAACCGATATAACGAATTGCCATTCCAAAAGCCGTTCCTCCTATGCCATAGGCCGTGCCCAGCAAAAAAGATTGAGTCATAGCGGTCCGGGGCGCTTCCCGTAGCACCTCGCCCAGAGACGGCACAGTGATGATTGCTACCACCACCGGCAGAATCAGCCAGCAAACGGCGGCCTGCGCCAGCCAATATGTTTGCCAGGACCAGCCCCTCACCTTTTTCTCCGGGGTATAACATAATGCTGCAGATGAAGCACCTACCCCGTGAAAAAAAATACCGTTGAATAATTGCATATTAAAAAAATCAATCCAGCTTCAGATCATAAAATCGGATCGCATTGCCCGCGTATACGTTTTCCAGCGCTTCAGCTGAAAGCAACGAAGACAACACCGTTTTATATACGCCCCAGGTGTATATATAATCTTTTGCCAGTAAAGACACCGGCCAGTCGCCGCCGCAAAAACAACGGTCGGGCCCAAAATGCTCCAGCACAAATTCAATGTAGGGCGTAAGCGCTTCCGGCGTAAACTTTTCTGTACCCGCCACGGTTCCCAAGCCGGAGATCTTCGCGTAAATATTTTTATTTTTTGCCACCTCCTGCATTAAATCACCCCATCGGCCGTAGCGTTCCCCGGTGCTGATGGGTGGTGCATTCAGATGATCAAACACCATTCGTAGTTCAGGAACGCGCTCAGCTACCTTTAAAATGGTTTCAATATGCTCGGGCAGTACGCCCACCACATCATAAGGAATATGGTGCGCCGCAAGCATTTTCAAACTCTCAATTACCGCAGGTTGTAATAGCCATTGCGGATCTTTTTCATCATGAATCAGGTGGCGCACGCCCACAAAATATGCGTCTTTTAACAGCTGCTGCTCCAGCAGCGTTGCTGTACGCTCCGTATCTGCCAGCGACAGCCAGCTTACCACTCCTTTAATCCAGTTGGTATTCCGGGCCACCTCCAGCATATGCAATGAATCTTCCATCTGCACATCGGCCTGTACAAAAATACCGGCACCAATGCCTGCCGCTTTTCTTGCAGCGTCCAGCTCTTCTATAGCGTATGTTCGTTTTAAGAGTTCCGGAGCTCCTGACAACCAACTATACGATGATTTGTTCGTATCCCAGATATGTATGTGCGTATCGATGATCATTTTGCTGTTGTTTATTTCTATTAATTGCGTTGTTTACAATCAACTAAGATACTACAGCTCCTTCTTTTTGCAATTGATTTAGTCCAAATTCTTTATCGATGGAGGCGGTGTGTTCACCCAGCAACGGAGCACCGGTTGTACTGGTGAGCAACTGTCCATCAATTTTAAACGGACAGCGTGTGGTGGTAATGGCCGTTCCATTGCTGTTTTTTACAGTCATTTCCATTTCCAGCTGCCTGTAAGCCGGATGCTTCCTCAACGCTGTATAATCCAGTACTTCCGAACACCAGATATCGGCCGGCTCCAGTACCGCCAGCCATTCCCGGGTGGATCGTTGCTGCAAATGCGCTGCCAATACCTGTTTAATCGCATCGCGTTGAGTAAACCATTCTTCACTATTGGTGTAGGCCAATAATGCATAGCAATCTATTAATTGTCCCAACCGTACAATATCCGTCATTGCCAGCGCCAGCCAGGAGTCTGCCGTTTTATAAATACCATAGGGTGCTCCCACATAAGGATGCCCGCCGTTCACCTCGCTGCGTTGTGGCAGCTCACGACCATCGTTATAATAGCAGGTTAACAATTCAAACTGAAAATCAAGCGCACTTTCCAACATGCTTACCTGTACTTCACCTCCTTCTCCGGAAACCATTTTCTGGTACAGCAAGGACAAAATTCCCTGGGCAAGGTGTGCCCCGGATAAAATATCTACAATGGAAACACCCAGCGGAGTAGGATTTTCATGCGCCGTATTGTTTAGCAAGGCAATACCGGTTGCTGATTGCAGCAGCAGATCCTGTCCCGGGAACTGTTTCCAGGGCCCAGCCGCTCCATAACCACTGATGCTGCCATACACAACCGATGTATTGAACTCTTTAATCGATTCATAGTCCAGACCCAGCCGCTCCATAACACCCGGCCGGAAATTATGAAGCACTACATCAGCACGTTTCAGCAGCTTTTTTATTTTAAGAAGATCGGCTACATTCTTCAGATCCGCCGTATAACTTTCCTTGCTGCGGTTAATCGCCTGAAAGATCGAAGATGCGCCATCGATCACCACGTCCGACACATACAGTTCGCGGCAGATGTCGCCGGTAATAGGACGCTCAATCTTTATCACCCGTGCACCCATGTCTGCAAGCGTCAGCGACGCCGATGGACCGGAAAGGAACTGGCTAAAATCAACCACCACAATATCGCTTAGAAAACTCATTTATTCTTCCATTAACTGTTTAATGATCTCCTGCCGGTTAGCACCCAATACCGGTGCCGCTTTCGATGAAACCAATCTTTCTCCGTTTAGTGTAATCGGACACCTTGTAGTAAAAATGGTTTTTTTGCCGGCTTGTAGTTCCTGCTCCATTTTTAATACCTTGTACCCTTCGGTTTGATCAAGGTCCTTCCAGCTGTAAACAGCCGCCGCCCATAATCCATTCCGGCGCAACCGCTCCAGCCAGTACCCGGTTGTATTTGTTTTCAATTTTCTTGCGATCAGGTTTTTTATTTCATCCCGCTTTTGAAAAACATCCTGCTGATCAAAAACGTTCAACTCCTCCCAGTCCAATGCAGCAGCGAGTTGTCGCAACTCCATCATAGCCAGCGAAAGAAAATGATCTGCTGTTTTATAGACGCCATACGGAGCCCCGAGTAATGGGTTGCCATTGTTGATCTTACTGCGATGAATACCGTTTTTGCTATGGAAAAATGTGGTAAACAATTCAAACTGCATACCAATGGCGGATTCAATTAAGCTCAGTTCAATATATGCGCCCTTTCCTTCACGTTGCCTGCGGATGAGGGCGCCCAGTACGGCCTGCACCAGGTGTATGCCACTGATGGCGTCTACAGCCGACAGCCCAAAGGGAACCGGGGCGCCGCCTCCATTCCCCGTGGTATAGGCAAGCCCCGACAACGACTGTACCAGCAGGTCCTGTCCCGGTTTCTGCGCCCAGGGACCCTTGCGGCCAAAACCACTGATCTCTGCATAGATGATCTTTTCATTGATCGCCTTTGCATCCTTATACGCAAGGCCGATCTTTTCCATCACCCCCGGCCGGAAATTATGCGTGATCACATCCGCTTTGCGGATCAGTTTCTTTACCAGTTCCAGATCTTCTTTATTTTTCAGGTCTGCCGTAAAACTTTCCTTATTGCGATTAATGGCATGAAAGTTCAGGGCATCGTTATCTACCCACAAATTCTTTATAGCCAGTTTCCGGCAGGGATCGCCCCCCTGCGGCCGCTCTATTTTTATAACCCTCGCTCCAAGATCTGCTAATCGCAGACCGGCTGAGGGGCCAGACAGGTACTGGCTAAACTCCAGTACAATTAATCCGTTTAATGGAAGTTGGTTCATGAGGTGGTTTCCAGTTTTAAACTTTCTGCATAAAGCGCATCTAATTTAGCAAGTATTGTTTGCGGAGAAAGAATATTACCTTTTAAATATTCCTGGATATAAAAGCCGCCGCCATCCTGAAAATGCAGGTATCCATGATAACGCGGACGCATATAGGCGTTCTCCAGTGAGGCCCGCGTATTCTTAAAGAATCCGTTACATACCTGGTTGTTCACCGCGCCTTCATATCCAAAATCATACCCTGGTTGTCCGCCTGTTAAGATATATTCAGTCTCCTGCCACTCCGGCGCACATACAAACCGTACAAAATCCACAGCCACTGATTGATGGGCGCTATGCGCCGAAACTGCAATACCGGTACCTCCCAATGTGGTCTGTAAGGGCCGGCCATTAAATGCAACGACGTTTGTATACGTTAATAGCTGCGTGCTATAATGCTTTCTTGAATAGTTAGAATAGCCATAAGCGAAGGGACAATACCAGAAATCATCGGTATTGCTCATTGCTTCTGCAACCGCGATCGGATTCATAGAAAAAAAGCGCCGGTCAAGCAGATCGTAAAATTCCTTCATCGCAGTTAATGCCGCCACCCCCGTTACCACATCAATCACGACTTCGTCCTGAAACGGATCACCGCCATGTGCCCGGCAAAAGGTATAAAAATTCATCAGCAGGTCGATCGGAATGGCCGGTGCCGCAGCCTTTCCTTTCGCGGCGATTGTCATTACTTCATCCCAGGTTTGCGGCACAGGTATCTGTTCTTGAAGCAACAGGTCTGCACGCATACTGGCTACCGGCGTTGCAGCATCAATGGCCAGTGCCCATTGTTTACCATCATAAGCGTAACTGTTATGAGAAGCACCAACCGAATGCTGTTGCAATTCTTTTAAAAAGTCCTCCGGCAGGTATTCATCCAGCGGTAACACCGAATTGGTAACCGAGGCACTGCCCACCCAGGGATGATCGATAATCAACAGATCATAGGATTCCGCCAGTGTTTCAATGGAATAATCTGCAAAGGCCTGCAAACTGCGCTTTTCCCAAAGTATCTGTACATTCCGGTGCAATTCGCTAAAACGTTGCCCCGCCGCCTGCAAGGGCGCTATTCCCCTGCTATGATCCCAGGCAATGCCTTTTAAGACTACCTTATCCATGCTGTGCCTTTTTTTCAACCAGTAACAGATGCTCGCAAACCAGTACCAGCTGTCCATACTGGTTATGCACTTCCAGCAGCTCGGAAACAATGCCGTATCCCGGCTTTTTATGTTCTTTTTTTTCTTTGATAGTAAGAGTTGTTTTTATGGTATCATTAATAAACACCGGGGCAATAAACCGCAACCGTTCGTAGCCATAAGTCATAGCCACTTCATTGATCACTCCCGCGGTCTGTCCAACAGCTATACTAAAGATCAGGGTACCATGAGCGATCCGTTGTTTAAAGGGTTGCGTTTTGCACCACTCGGCATCCATGTGGTGCGGATAAAAATCACCGGTTTGCCCGGCATGTAAAACAATATCAGCCTCTGTAATGGTTCGTCCGGCAGTGTCCCTTCTTTCTCCGGGCACAAAATCTTCAAAGTATATTTTTACAGCCATATGACAGCGTTTAAGTGGCTACCGGGCGCAATACTACCTTTTGCCAGCAGATCGAAAATAGATCGAATCGGTTTGCCGGAAAATGTTAGGATTCACTAAGCTAATGGAAGATTTTACTATAGATAATAAGGTTGCAGGATCGCCGTTCCCGGGGTAAAAGATGGCCATTTGTTTTCCTGGTTATTCTTATTTAACTTTATTACAGAAACTGCTTCCTGACCTGGTTCAATACGAGAGGGCGGGGAAATATCAGAAGCATTATTAATACCGGTAACACGGACACCTATAACAGATATTATCATAACCTTGAAAAACAACACCAATGGCAAAAAAAGAACTGCAACTTCTGGTAGCCGAACAAAAAATTCTAAACCGGATCTATGTTGTCCGCGGCCAAAAAGTAATGCTGGACCAGGATCTGGCGGAAATGTACAAAGTAGAGACCAGACGTTTGAATGAACAGGTAAAACGCAACCTGAGCCGGTTTCCAAAAGACTTTATGTTCACCCTCAAACAAAAAGAGTTCGATAACTTGATGTCGCAAATTGCGACATCAAGTTCATCACCGGGATGGGGAGGAAGACGGAAATTACCATACGTTTTTACGGAGCAGGGAGTAGCGATGTTATCGAGTATACTAAACAGTGAAATTGCCATCGAAGTTAACATCCGTATTATTCGTGTATTTACAAAATTGCGGGAATATGCATTAAGTCAAAAGGACATAATGGTACAACTTGCGCGGCTGGAAAAAGAAGTAAAGGGGAATTCGCGGGATATTGAAAATATCTTTGTGGTATTGAAAGAGCTGATTGAACGACAAAGAAATCCTATACCAAGAAATAAGATAGGGTTTAAACTGGATTAGCCCGCTTTGTGCCGCCGTCTATTCCCTGGACGTATGTTTTCCAATAAATAAATATAAGTTGACAACTTGATGTCGCAAATTGCGACATCAAGTTTATCCGGTAACCCGATGAAAGATGTATTTCATAAAGTAAAGCGAAAAAAATCCGGCTCCCCTTAATGGAGGCCGGATATCCGTATCATTTCTTAATTTAATTATTTGTCGTCGCGGCTCATAGAAAAAGGCACATCAGCGTCCGCCGCACCACGGGTTTTATTGGGCTGCGCACCCATATTAAAATTGATAATGGCGCCCTTCTGCAGGGTACTAAAGCTCAACCAGTTTTTGGTATAGGCCTGGCCGTTAAGGGTAGCTGACTGTACATATCGGCTCTGATCGCTATTAGCGGGGGCATTGATGATGATCTTTTTGCCATTCTCCAAATGTACCGTTGCTTTCTTAAACAGCGGGGCTCCCACCACGTATTGGTCTACCCCTGGTGTTACCGGGTAAAAGCCGAGGGCCGAAAATACATACCAGGCACTGGTTTGGCCGTTATCCTCGTCGCCGCAATAGCCGTCCGGCGTGGGTTTATACATCCGGTTCATGGTCTCCCGTACCCAGTATTGAGCTTTCCAGGGCGCACCGGCATAGTTATACAGATAGATCATGTGCTGTATGGGCTGGTTGCCATGTGCATACTGGCCCATATCGGCGATCTGCATCTCCCGGATCTCGTGGATCACACCGCCATAATAGCTGTCGTCAAAAACCGGGGGCAGACTAAACACATTATCCAGTTGTTTTACAAAATTGGACTTCCCGCCCATCAGGTCGATCAAACCCTGGATATCGTGAAACACACTCCAGGAGTAATGCCAGCTATTGCCTTCTGTGAACGCATCGCCCCACTTATAAGGGTTAAACGGACTTTGAAATTTACCATCTTTATTCTTGCCCCTCATCAGGTTGTGCTCGGGGTCAAAAAGATTTTTATAGTTCTGGGAGCGCTTCTTATACAGATCCAATTCCGCCTTTGGCCGGCCCAGCGCCTTCCCTAACTGGTAGATGGTAAAATCATCATAAGCATATTCCAGCGTGCGCGCAGCATTCTCATTGATCTTTACATCATAGGGTACATACCCCAACTCATTGTAATACGTCACCCCTCTCCGGCCGGTAGCCCTTGGCCCCTCATTGTTGGCACCATGCAACAAAGCTTCGTACAGGGCATTGATGTCATATCCTCTCAGTCCTTTTAAATAAGCATCAGCAACCACCGATGCAGAGTTATTGCCCACCATAACATCCGAATAGCCCGGACTACTCCATTCCGGCAACCAACCGCCTTCTTTGTAGTCGTTAACCAAACCGGCCTGCATTTCTTTATTGATGGATGGATACAGGAAATTCAGGAAGGGATATAATGCGCGGAAAGTATCCCAGAAACCGGTACCGGCAAAACGGTAACCTGGAAGGATCTTGCCATTGTGCGGGCTGTAGTGCACCACCTGGTTAGCAGCGTCCAGTTCATACATTTTTTGCGGAAAGAACAGCGTGCGGTACATTGCCGAATAAAAGGTCCGCTGCTGATCGATAGAAGCGCCCTCGATCTCAATCCGCCCCAGGCGGTCGTTCCAGGCCTTCTTGGCCTTAGCCATCGTTTGTTCAAAGCCATCATTCGCCAGCTCGCGTTTCAGGTTCAGCTCGGCCTGTTCAAAACTGATAAAGGAAGTACCGATCTTCATATGCACTTTTTCACCCTTAACCGTCTTAAATCCCACAATAGCACCGCTGTGATCAGATGTAAGCTCCAACGCCGATTCATTGAGCTTATTGCCCTCCCAGGTATGCGCATTGGAAAATGGCTTGTCGAAGTAGATCACAAAATAGTTCTTAAAATCCGGCAGCGGTCCGCGGGCGTGTTTGGTAGAATACCCGATGATCTTTTTTTCTGCCGGGATGATCTTAATATAGGATCCCTTATCAAATGCGTCGATCACTACAAAAGAGCTATCGCTCTTCGGGAATGTAAACCGGAACTGCGCCGCCCGCTCTGTAGGAGTGAGCTCAGTTGTTACATCATGATCCGCCAGATACACGCTGTAATAATAAGGCTTCGAAACCTCCGCCTTGTGTGAGAACCAGCTGGCACGTGCATCCTGTTCAAATACCATTTTTCCGGTTACCGGCATAATGGAGATCTGGCCATAGTCATTCATCCAGGGTGAAGGCTGGTGTGTTTGCTTAAACCCACGGATCTTATCGGCATCATAAGTATACATCCAGCCATCGCCCATTTTTCCGGTCTGCGCGCTCCACAGGTTCATACCCCAGGGCACCCCCACTGCCGGATAGGTATTCCCATTCGAAAGACTGGGTTTGGACTGGGTGCCCATCAGGGGATTCACCAGTTCAACAGGATCATTTTTCTGAGCATGTAAGAGGAGCGAAAAGCCTCCGGCCAATAATAAAAAGGCGTAGCGTGCAATCTTCTTCATGAGCAATAATACTATTTTTAAATAACAAAATCGTTTTTGCAATCTTCCACAAAAATAACGGCTTTGTGTCAATTTTATTATTTTTTACCGATTACAGCATTTTATAGTAAAGTTCCATCTGTTGTCTGTGAGCATTGGGAAAATTGGTGCAGATTTAATACAAATGTTTATAAAAAAACTCCGGATTTACTCCGGAGTTCTATGAACTCATTATCGCCAGTACATTGCATGGTCTAAACCATCGTTAACGAGTTACTCCAAAATTGAACCTTACTGTATCAATGCTTGAGGGAAGTCGTGGATGGTTTCGCAGCAAAGCTGTTCCATCACCTGTTTTAGCTGTGCTTTAAGCATTGCGATGGTATGATCACCACCCGCTTTGCCCAGCGCACCTACCCCGTACATAAAGGGCCGGCCCATAAAGGTGAAATCAGCCCCACAGGCCAGCGACCGGCCTATATCCGGCCCTGAGCGAAGTCCGCTGTCGATCATTACCTTGTACTTGTCTTTATATTTTTCAGCCAATCCTTTTAACGGACGAATAGTTGATTCGCCTGCATCAATCTGCCGGCCACCATGGTTGGATACAATGATCCCATCCACTCCGATCTTTGCGCACAGTTCCGCATCCTGTTCGCTCACGACGCCCTTTACGACCAGTTTGCCCTTCCATTTATCCCGTATGGCAGCCACTTTATCCGCATCTACCCGACCGGTAAAGGTGGCATTCATAAATTTTCCCAGCTGCTTCATGTCCATGCCCTTTTTCATATAAGGCTTCAGCGTGGCAAAGGAAGGAATACCCACCCGGAGGGTTTCCAGTCCCCAGACCGGATGCAGGGCGGCCTGCACAAAATTGCTGATCGTATTTTTGGGCGGCATGGAAAGCCCGGCTTTTATTTCGCGATAACGCAATCCAAAAGAAGGTACGTCGATCAATACAACCAGGACCTGACAATTCACCGCTTCCAGCCGGCGCAGGAGATCATCCCGCAATTCATTTTCGGTGGGATGGTACAACTGGAACCAGAATTTGCTTTCGGTAACTTCTGCAATCCGCTCAATACTGCTGGTGGATACCGTACTTAAAATATAAGGAATATTATGCTTTAATGCGGCTTTGGCCAGGATCTCCGGGGCGTTGGGCCACATCAGGCCCTGCAAACCAACCGGGGCAATTCCGAATGGCGCATCATAAACATGACCGAATAATTCCGTGCGCATATCCACGCCCCGGTGCTTTTTCAGGTACTGGGGCATCAGGAAAATATGCTTAAAATCTTCCTCATTCCGCCACACATTCAGTTCATCATTACATCCACCTTCAAGGTAATCAAACGCAAATTTGGGTATTCGTTTTTTTGCCTTCCTTTTCAGATCCGCTACGGAGGGATATTGAGGATTGTACTGCAGTAAATTTGTGCTCATAATTCTGTTCGCAAAGAAAACCGTTTATCAAAAACAGCAAGATTAGCAAATAAAATCCAAATCCCTGTCCTGTGCCGTCCGGCATCAGCCTTCCCTGAATAAATTGTTTTATAATTGGTAAAAATGGTTTACTGGAGGGGGATCTACGAGGTGCTCAATTTTCTTTGTTGGTACCTGCTTTGTGGTTGGTGTGACGAGGGGACTTGGGGGACAGAGACCAATGCGTTGCTGGCCTGTTATTGAAAGACTTTTTTAAGATAGGCGACATTGGCGCCGTAATTATACTTTGCGTCCCGGGGGCTTTGTGCGTCGCGGGAACGTTCTACTACCAGCCATCCGCTCCATTTCATTTTGTCCAGGGTCTTCTTTACTTTATACAGGTCCAGTTGCGGATCGTTCTGCAACCATACGCTGTCCTTATTGGTGCAATGGATCATGGCGATGTTCTTTGCCCCAAGTATCCGGAGTTCCTTATACAGATCCCGGCCTTCTTTCAGCGGATTGGAGAAATTAAAATAGATCTTAATGGCCGGCGAACCGATCTCTTTTAACAACGCTATCTCTTCTTTTGCCGACAAAGCTGTTTCAATAGCAATGACCACACCGGCATCCTGCGCTATTTTGCCTGCTTCCTTTAAACGAGCTACCACGGCGGGCCGTTTTTCCGGATTTGTTTTCAGATCGCACTGTATACCCAGGGGCAGAAAAGCCGTTTTAACATTCATCTGTTTCATCGTGGCAATACAATCGGCGATCGATTCTTTATAGTGTTCCCTGCCACAGTAGGATTGTGCATAATAACCCGTCATGGCCAGCGAAGGAATCTCCAGGTTTAGTTCTTTTGCTTTTTGAAGATACTGGGCTCTTATGGAATCGATTGCCAGCTTATTATCAAAGGTGGTGCGGTTGCCCAGTCCGCCCATATCGATCTCAATGCCATCCGCGTTTAGCTCCTTTGCAAGTGGCAGTGCGCTGAGCTTCTGGCGCTTTAGCAGCATCAGGTCGATCAATGCTATTTTGTAGCGTTGCTGCTTTTGGGCCATGCTGGCAAGGGGCAATGCAAGGATAAGGATGTATAGGAATATTTTTTTCATGTTTAATATTTGTTCGAGACGTGGACGTCTCGAATAGCCGTAGACGTGGACGTCTCGAACAGCCGAGGGGACACATATCAGAAAGTATCCGTAGAGACCTCTCCGCTGCGGTCGAGGTGACGATGACCCGTATGGCAGGCATTACTTCGCCGCGGCCTCAAAAACCCTTTCCAGGTTATCAAAACCTTTTACCGCATGTGCAGACAATCGCTCTCCATGATCTCCAAAGACATACATTTTTTTCTCTTCCTCGATCGTAATGCCCGATTCATCAATCCGGCCCTGCCCATCTTCAATTGCTTTTATATTCAAACCCAGGTACTGCGCCATAAAACGGTATACCGCCGTTCTTTTGTTGATGCCAAAATCGTGTTTCTCGGCAGGCAGGTGTACGTTCTGTACATCGGCTTTCTTTCCGTACCAGCTGTACATTTTCTGCAGATAGGGAAAATCATGCTCCGGCATTTTATCCGTCCAGTCGCCCCCATCACTTACGACTAGTTGCGGACGCGGAGCAGCCATGGCAGCGATCTCCACATTGTCTGTACCACCGGCGCAACTGTGAATATCCATACCGCTTTCGCAAGGACAACCGCCATAGAAATAAGAAGAGAGCGAAACCACCGAGGCAGATACTTTGATACGATCATCAATAGCCGTCATCAATACCGTATGACTTCCACCGCCGGAGCCGCCGGTAATGCCCACCCTGCCGGTATCGGCGTCTTTTAATGCCAGCAGATAATCCAGGATGCGGATGGCGCCCAGTACCTGTATAGTCATGGCCAGACTGCGGCGATGATCTTCCGTTTTAAACTGTAGTAAGGATTCGCCCCAGGCAAAGAGATCATAACTAAAAGCCATGGCGCCCATTTTGGCAAGCGCCGCACAGCGCAACTGGCAATCCGCACGGTACCGCTGTTGCGGCCAATGACCATCAGGATTCAGGATCACCGGGATCTTTCCTTTATACATCGCCGGTTTGTACAAAGAACCGTTGATCCATACCCCTGGTAAAATTTCCAACGCGATATTCTCTATGGTATAGCCGTTGTACTTTCTTAACGGAGTGATGATTGGCTTGCTTGCAGGCCAGGCAGGTAAGTCGGCCAGTCTTAATTTTTCAAGGATGCATTGCCTTAATATCTTTTTCCGCGATTCCCATTCCGTTATATTTTTATACTGTGCTGCTATACGATCCAGTTCTGCCCAGCCGTCTTCCACCGACCAGCGATAGTATTCATAATCGCTGATCTTATATTTCTTATCGCCGTCTTTTTTTGCCTTCAGATCAAAAGGTGCCAGTACATTATTGAGTGTCTCTTCCACATCCGGGCGAAAGCGCCAGCGGGCATAGTTCAGTATCTTCCCTTTTACTAATGCATCGGGGTAGCGGATGGTAATGCCGTAACGTGTTTCTATCTTCTTTAATACCTGATCCAACGGCTCCGCATAGCGGTTGTCCATATTTTCCTGTGCTCCGGCAAAAAAGCCGAACAGGAATCCCCAAAATACAAGAGTGCGACGCAAGTAAAGCATAATAGTAGTACTGAAGCTGGCGAAATAATAATAAAATTAATCATAAAGCGGTACGTGCGGATAATCCTACGGGCTGTACCTCCAACCGATCGCACCAACCCAGGAACCGATTGTAGAGCGCATCCAGTTCCTTTTTTTGATCGGGCGTCAGATGCAGCGCATAAGCCCTGCTGATGGTACGCACCGGCAGTCCGCGCTTTTGCAGAAAATATTTGGCGCTCATGGGATAGGCCTGGTGGATCATGGAATCCACACTTGTAAGTTCTGCCTGTAACCATTTCGCCGTTTCCTGCTGCTCCGGATTATTGGCATTCTTCACCATCCACACCAGCACCTCAGGGTAAAAGTTTCCGGAAATGGACGACATGCCCACGGCGCCCTGCTGCATGCTGAACAAGGCATTGGGCGTATGCGCATCATAGAACTCAAGCGAGCTGTTTGTCGCTTTTAACACATCCAGTTTCGCTTTTATATTTTCATGTGTGATGGAAGTATCCTTATGGTAAACCAAACGGTTGGACTGTACCAGCTGTTTGAAAACATCCGCGCCCAGTATGCGCTTGTAAGGCGCCGGGCATTCATAAATACCCAACGGGATATCGCCCGTAAGCGAAAATAATTTTTCAAAATTGCGTAACAGTACGGCATCGTCTTCTTCCAGTTTTGCAAAATGTCCGCTGATCATGATCACCGCATCCACACTCGTATCATATATCCTCCTTGTAAACTGTGCTTTATCTTCAACTGTCAGTCCGAAAGAACCAGTTGCTACCACCGGCACGCGGCCGTTCACATATTTTACTACATGCTGCGTCAGCGCCAGTCGCTCTTCCTCTGTTATGCTGAACATCTCGCTGCTGAGACAGTTGGCAAAAAAGCCTTCGACACCGGCTTCCAGGTAGAATTCCACTAATTGTGTAACGGCATCATAATCGATACCGGCTTTCAGGTCAAAGGGCGTGATCATTACGGGGACAAACTTTCCTGCAATCGCTTTCATGCATTCATTTTTTGAGATGGATAAAGTTTGTATATTTTTTTATTTAAGAACTGCACGATACTACTAACCAGATGTAGGATTTTGTTATTTTTGGGGGGCTTCCAGATGTATCGTGCCTACGGCACTCGGCGCTCCGCTTGCGGGTGCTGTCCCCGGAATGAATTCCGGGGTTGGGAGATGGGCAGGCCGATGGCCTTGTTCTACAGATGATACAGGTATAAGCGACTATATAGTGTACCGGATAGTTGCCTGATAGGGCCAGCCGGCGGCGCATGAATCGCAGTAGCGCGTTCAATCTCCGGAATGATCCGAACGTTCCGATTCAGATTTGGGAGATGGGCAGGCCGATGGCCTTGTGCTACAGATGATACAGGTATAAGCTACTATGTAGTAGATACGCTGGCTGCCCTTGACATAATATGCCGATGGCATTCGGCGCTATTGATGGTCCTCGCTACCGGAAGAAATTCCTTAGCCTTCTCAGTATATACCAGAGGCTTCGCCTCGACCAGTTACCAACTGCGAACTTCAGTTCGCAGTATAGCGCAATAACACAGAGCAGAGAGCCATAGGCTCGGCACATGAGTATCTATGGGAGACTGCGAGCAAACAAACCGTGCCTACGCCACTCGGCACTCCAGTTCGGGTTCTGTACCCCGAATGATTTCCGGAGTTGAAGATGGGCCATGCCGATGGCCTTGTGCCCCAAGTATATCCGGCTTTTTCGTAAATATAGTTGTACCGCGAAAGTCTCAGAAGGCGGCCAGTCAGGTATTTTACAACGATTATCATGTATTTTACCTAACTTTATAGTCAGTAAATGCTAAAGAAAAACGCTAAATTTGAACCAATGACAAATACTATTGCTATGGATAAAAAGGTACATGAAGGTCGAAACGTAAAACGCTTCCGTGAAATGCTGGGCATAAAGCAGGAAGCACTGGCTTATGAGCTGGGTGACGACTGGAATCAAAAGAAAATTTCCGTACTGGAACAAAAGGAAACCATTGACCCTGTTCTACTGCAACAAATTTCTACAGTATTAAAAATTCCTGCTGAAGCAATTCAGAATTTTGATGAGGAACAGGCCGTGAATATTATTGCCAATACAGTGAATACTGTTAATGACAATGCCACGGGACAATTATTTCAAATTAATCCTACAATCAACTCCACAGAAAAATGGATGGAGGCTCTAGAAGAGATCAAAAAATTAAATGAAGAGAAGAATGCCTTGTATGAGAGAATGCTAAAAGAAAAGGATGAGATGATGGCAAGGCTGGAAAAATTATTGGAAAAGAAGTAAAAAGCATCGCCCGGCTGGTCATCAATAACGGACCTTTATTTTTCATAAAGAAGTGACAGAGCCTCTCAGTTCCTGTAAAGACTACAAACATGCTACCTAATAAAAGTAAACCCATATGGCAAACACCTATCATAAAGTCTATATTCAGGCAGTTTTTGCTGTGAAGTATCGCGCCGCCGTTCTCCACGTATCGTGGAGACAACAAGTGCAGGCTGTTATCGGCAACCTGATCAATGAAGCCAATTGTAACACGCTTATTGTAAATGGCGTGGAGGATCACATGCACTGTTTTTTTAAGCTTAGTCCGGTTATTTCTATTTCAGAGCTCATGAAAACAGTAAAGGCAAAATCCTCCAAGTACATCAATGATCATCGTCTTACCCGCGAACGTTTTGAATGGCAGCGGGGCTATGGCGTCTTCTCCTATAACCAGCGGGATGTGGATATGATCTACCGGTATGTGCAAAACCAGGAAACGCATCACGGGAAGAGAACCTTTCTCGCAGAGTATCTGGAATTACTCAAAGAGTTCGAGATCGATTATGACAACGAGTATCTTTTTCACGAGTTATTGTGATATGGGCCGTGCCTACGGCACTTGGCACTCCGTTAGCGGGTGCTATCTCAGGAATGAATTCCGGAGTTGAAAGATGGATCAGGTCGAGGGCCTTATCTCCGCGATACATGAGGCTCGATAGTATGATACCCTTGGCTTTCTAAGAGAGCCTGCCAGAGGCATCGCCTCGATCAATCACTAACTGCGAACTTCAGTTCGCTGCATAAGGCAGTAGCACGGAGCGGAGAGCCAGAGGCTCGGCGCATAAGAACCCCTCACCACTCCATCAGCCGGATAGCCGCCCATGCGATGCTTTGGTCAGACAGACCGTGCCTACGGCACTCGAGACTCCGCCAGCAGGTGCCGTCTCCAGAATAAATTCCGGAGTTGAAAGATGGATCAGGCTGATGGCCTTATCTCCGTGATACATGGGGCCCTATAGCATGATGTCCCTTGACTTTCTAAGAGAGCCTGCCAGAGGCATCGCCTCGACCGGTCACCAAAAGCGAACTTCAGTTCGCTAGTCATCCGTCACCACGCCCCGCGCACTGACAGCGCCGGGCCATCGCTTGTTCTTTATGGGAGTAAGCTTCAGCTTTGCCGGATCAATTTTTACATACTTGATCTTCTGCCGCCGCCAGGTGTACACAATGTGTACCATGCCATCCTTTCCCTGGATCACAGAAGGATAAGAATACTGACTGATGGGCGAATCTTCCAGCACCAGGGCGGCCATCCACTGCCTGCCATCCTTTGAAAGCGCCACGTTCAGCGGTGTACGCGGCCCCTTCCCTTTCTTCCAGGAGGAATCCGGCAACACATGGTTATACACCAGCAGCTGACGGCCGTCTTTCAACGTAACGGCATCTGTTCCGGAATTGTTGTTGGGCAGGTCCAGCGCGGTCATGGGCGACCAGGTCATGCCATTGTCTTTACTCCGGCTTTGATAGATCACCGTGTTGCGGGTGCGACCCACCACCTGCAGATCCCCGTTTTTATATTTTAAAATGGAAGGCTGTATGGCGGAGAACTGCACACCGTCGTTAATGGGAGCAGATTTTGTCCAGGTCCGGCCCCAGTCTTTTGTATACTCAAAATGCACTTTCCACCCGTTCTTTTCGGTGCTCGATGGACAGATCAAAACTCCGTTGATCAGCTCGGGCTTGTTCTTGATCGGCCCCAGGAAGCCATCCGGCAGGGCTTCCCGCGCACTCCAGGTTTTGCCATTGTCTTTGGAACGTTTCAGCCAGCCTGTCCACCCCGCTACATTGGGTCCTATTTTGTAAAACAATAATAACTCGCCGGTGGGTGCATAATACAATACGGGATTGTAACAGGCATAACGGGTGGTATCGTTCAAAATTCCATCAGCCACCATTTCAGGTGCTGTCCAATGATCGTTTACCAAGTGGCTGGTCCAGATGCAGACATCCTTATTGCCCTCCTTTGTACCACCAAACCAGGCAGCGATCAGTCCGTCCGGCGTTTCGGCAATGGTGGAGGCATGCGCCTGCGGAAAGGATGCCGTATCGTAGATAAATTCATCAACCAGGATCCCCTGCTTCCAGCGGTTAGTTTGCGCGGTAGCCGAAACGGTTATCAGCAAAAAACAAACGGTCAACAGTTTTACTTTTTTTATCATTCTATTTATGCTTTATCATTCATCATTTTTTGGCCCGGCAGAAGTGCAAATGACAGCTTTACTTGCGTCGCACTCTTGTGCTGCGGTGCAGATGGCATCAGGTCATGCTTCGACAGGCCGTTAATGACAAGCTTGGAAAGGCTCAGTATGAGAAGCATGTTCATTTTCACAAAGCTCCATCTTTTTTCTTTTCCTTTTCTGCTTTTATCTTATCTACATACGTTTTAAACAACTGCCGCCAGTTCCTGCCATTGTTATTCAGATACTGCTCACATTTTGTTTTATAGATCTCAAAGATGGCCGAGATCTCTTTCATATTCTTATAGTCGATCGCCTGTTCCCGCGCCTGCTCCAGGTTTTTGCGGATCTCGGTGCGTTCTTTTTCCGTGAGATCCGGCACAATGGCTTCATATCCTTTTAAGGTAAAAGCCACTTTGCCGATCGTGTACTGGTCCAGGATAAAGGCTACCTGCTCCGCATTCAACTCCGCATTTAGTACCTTCATGAGCGATGTATGAATGGTGGCGGGTTTGGAAGAACAAACAATCAGTTGCCGGTCGAGGTCGGACAACTTATTGCCCGTAGCCGGATTGAGCCCCGCCGGAACCTGTGTAAACGGGTGGCTGTTGTGCCAATCTCTTACCGCTGTAAGATGCGTCGCGATTGCCTGTTGTATCTTATCGGCTTTCATTTTATCATCCAGTTTCAGACCATCTACCCAACGCTGCGCTTTCTGCTGCAATTCATCCGGTGCTCCCGCATCCTGGGCATTTACGTTACCAAACAATAATAACAAACAAAAACACCATACCTGTTTCATTTCTGCTTTATTGATTTACTATTATTTTAAATGAATACCGGCCGCTTCCCAATTCTAGGTGCGTGCCATTATTTTTCCGGTCCGTCACCCGCTTTAGTGGCTGACCTGATACCGTTACCTTATCTGACGGAATATTGATTAGCGCTGATGTATTTGCCGGTAGTTCGATCCTCCAATTCACTGTATCTCCTTCCCGTTTCCAGGAACTTTTTATTAATCCGTAAGGTGATTCATAAGAGGCGTTCACACTATCCAAATCTTTTGCAAACACCGGCTGCATACGGATCTTCTTAAAGGCAGCAGCGACCGGATCGGTTTGAATACCCGCCAGGCTTTCAAAGCTCCAGGTGACCAGGTCGCCCAGCAGCATCACATGGTTCTGCGAATTCATCTGCGGATTGGCCGTATTTCCATTCCACAATTCCCAGATGGTGGTGGCTCCTTGCGCTGCCATATATCCCCAACTAGGATAGGTTTTATTGGTAGCCAGTGTAAATGCAGCATCAGCATACCCATATTTTGTCAACCCGCGTAGCAGCCATTGGGTGCCGATAACGCCAGTGCTGATGTGCATGCCATCCTGTTGCAATTTCTGAATCAACTGTTGTTTCACTGCAGCTGTTTTATTCTCTGGTACCATTCCAAAATACAGGGGCAACAGGTTGGCCGTTATCGTATTGTTATCATAATGATCCCCATTGAGAAATGTCTTGTTAAAGGCCGTCTTTATGCGGGCTGCCTGTTGATCATAGCTGGTCACATCTCCGGGTCTGCCGGCAAGCACCGCAAACTGCTTCATTGTTTGCAGCAGGTGATAATAGTAGGCGCTGGCCATCAGCGTTCCGTTCGTATTCCGCAGCGGGTCTTTTGAACGGATCAGTTCCAGGCTTTCCGGCGGCACACACCAGTCGCCGTATTTATCCTTTGTGATCAAGTCGTCCTTCATATATTTCCGTTGCATATACTCCATCCATTTTTTCATGGAAGGATAATGCTTTACGATCGATTGCCGGTCGCCGTATTGCCGGTACAGCATCTCCGCCACCAGGATATAGGCCGCAGGCCAGGTAACATTGTCGCTGTAATAGTTCCAGAAGGCCGGCGCCACATCGGGAATCGCGCCTTCTTCCGTTTGTGATTCGCGGATATCATCCAGCCACTTGACGTATAAGGTGGCATTGTTAAACAAAAAACTTTCCCCCAAGGCGCCCTGTGTGCGATCGCCCAGCCAGGGCTGCCGCTCATTACGCTGCGGACAATCCACCGGCATACCTTTGTAATTGGAGGCAATGCCCCACCAGGCATTTTTCAATACCTGGTTCAGCATGGCATTGGAGGTTTCCAGTTTACCGATGGTGGTCATCTGGTCATAGATCAACAAACCCACAAAATCATCCACAGAAGGAACACCGGGGTAGCCGGCGATCTCCACATACCGGAATCCATGGTATACAAATGAAGGCTGCCATTGTTCTTCTGCACCACCTTTTAAAGTATAAACATCCGTAACCCGCGCATCTCGCAGGTTAGCTGTATACAGGGAGCCATCGGGTTGGAGACTCTCGGCAAAACGTAGCCGTACTTTTTGTCCACAGGAACCCTTTACTTTCATACGCAACCAGCCGGCAAAGTTTTGACCCATATCCAGAATATAAACGCTATCCTTTAACCGGCTGATCTTTTTTGGGAAAATCGAATCCATCACCCGCATGCCCGGCGTCAGCTGTGCCCGCAGTATTCCTTTAGGCGCAGCTACCAGTTCAGGTCTTTGCCATTTTGTATCATCAAACGATGCGGTGGTCCAGCCGGGAAATTCTTTGGTGGCATCATATTCTTCCCCGTCGTATTCGTTATTGGTACGGATGGGACCGTCTGCCGTAAATTTCCAGGAATCATCCGAAACAATCAGCTTTCGGCTGCCATCAGCATACGTGATCTTCAGTTGCAGCAACAGTTTGGGATAGCCAAAAGTGTTGATCTTTTTGGGCTTGTAATTCTGGCGCATGGTAAAGAAACGGCCGTTGCCCAGCACCACACCAATGGCATTGTTCCCGTTGACCAGGTCCGCAGACACATCAAAACTGTTATATAATACCGACTTCCGGTAATCGGTAGGTACAGGCGCCAGCACCTGGTCGCCGATCCTCCTGCCATTAATAAATAACTCATACAAACCCATGCCCACAATATGCAGCATCGCGGTCTTTATTTTTTGTTGCACCGAAAAGTTCTTTCGAAAATATCTTGCAGAAAGTTGCGACCATTGTGTAACACTGTCCCAGGGTGATACCTTATCATAACCGATCCATTTTGCTTTCCAGTCGCCGGCATTTAATAGTCCCATGCTCCACTGCCCCATATCGCTCCAGGCGCTGTCGTTCTTATTGGAAAAGACCTGCACTTTCCAATAACAATTATCATTACTGGTAAGCGGCTTCCCTTTATATGCAATCAATAATGATTCATCCGAAACAACTTTACCACTGTTCCAGAGATCCGGCTTACCCACCTCAAGCAGCGCCTTTGAGGAAGCTACCCAGATCCGGTAAGCAGTTTGTTTTACATGATGCAGATCACTTTTTAATTGCCAGCTCAGCCGGGGTTGCACTACATCAAGTCCAACCGGGTTTTCCAGCTGTTCACAACGAAGATTAAGCACATCCAAAGGTTGCGCCCGCAACGTATAAACAAACAGCAATCCAAACAAGCCAAGGTATATTCTTTTAAGCTCCATTAATCCAATAGTTTTTTTAACGACCGGGCATCCGGCAGGATTCCCTTGTATTTTGCAGGGAGCTCCTTGCTTGTTTTATAGGTTGCCACCCCCATCGCCTTGTTAAAATCACGAAAAGAGAACTCTACTACTTTATCTGTTTTGCTCTTACACAATATGATGCCAACCGATGGGTTCTCATGTGGCTGCTTTACCATATCATCCAATGCAGACAAATAAAAATTCATTTTGCCAAGGTACTCCGGCTTAAATCTCCCTCTTTTTAATTCAAAAACGACAAGGCTTTGAAGCTTCCGGTTAAAAAAAAGCAAATCAATAAAATATTCTTCTTGTTCTACCACCAGCCGGTACTGATTGCCAATAAATGCAAAGTCGCTGCCAATGGATAAAATAAACTTCCGGATGTTACGTACCACCTCATTCTCAAACTCCCGCTCATCCACCGTGTCCGCATCCTCAACTCTCATAAAATCAAAGAGGTACTCGTCCTTAAAGGCCTGCAATGTTTTTTGACGTAAATTTTCATTTGCAATGGCCGGTGAAAAATTATTCTGTATTTTCCCTCGTTTTTTGAATGTATTACTCTGTATCGCATTCTTTAAACTTTCAATAGATAAAAACTCAGTTGCTGCCATTACGATATAGAACGAACGGGCTTCCATGGTTTTTGCCTTTACAAGTATTTCATAATGGTGCGTAAATCCAATAGAAAAAAAAGCTGTCCTAAATTGGTCCGTTAGTAACGGACCAATTGGGTGTACCGTATCGCTCTTTATAGCTTTCTTAGTTTTTGAAGGCCTTCTTTTATTTTCTAATTGGTCCGTTGACAACGGACCAAATTCAAAGACAGACTCCCATTCTGTATAAAAAGTCCGCATTTTCTTTAAACTGGTTGCAGAAAAGCCTCTCAGTCCGGGCAATTCGCTTTGCAAATCTTTCGACACCTGCTCCAGTACACCCGTACCCCAGGCTTGCGCTTTTGCTTTATCCGAAATCAGTTTACCAACCGAAAAGTACAGCAGCAGCAGTTCCTTATTAGCCAATGCAGCAGCGCGGTAGCGGCTGGCCAGGATCATGGACTTAAGCTCTTTCAGAGTTTGTTTGTATTTAGATAACATGACAAAAATGTTTTAACATAAGGTTATTTATTCATTATTCACCAGTAAAATTAAACCATAAAACCATTTTCAGCGCCCTACCGGGATCTTTTTCGTAATCATAAAAAACATTCTTCTGTCCCATCGGACCGGTGGTTTCGCTGGTCTGCGTTTTATTGCCGATAGAAGGAATTGCCTGCATAAAGGAAATATCTCCCTCCGGGAAAAGGGGTTCATAATTATGCCAGGGATCTGTTTTTGACGCGGCGGAAAACAACCGCAAAAACAGATCTTCTGTTTCTGTTGCTACGGTGAATCGCTGATCTTTTCCGTCGAAATATCCCCCGTAAAAATTGGAATAATACCCTTTAAATTCCGGGTACATCCATTGTTCACCGGTCTCGGTATTGTTGTATCGCTTGTTCCACACACCGAAGGTGGTGCCTTTCATCCGGTTCTTCCATACCCTGTACGGACCATTGCCCATATAGGTCACTGAGCGCATCTGTGTTTCAGGATAATCAAAATTCACACCCAGCATATTGGTGTGCAACGCCAGCGGAAAATAATGCACCTCCATTTTGATCCATCCGCTGGGATAGATCGTCCACCGCAATGTATTGAAACTTTCTTTTTTATCAAATGACGATTCAATAATAAGCTGCTTTCCTTCAAAGCGATGGGAGAAATTCCTAAAGTTGGTTACACCTTCCTGGATGCGGGGACCATTTGTAAGCGGTATCCGCCCTTTTGCATTTTCTACCGACACCAGCAGGCCCGTATTTTTATTGATGCCGAGCTGCACGTCACCTACGCGGATTTTATAAATGGAATCTACGGTAACCAGTTGCACCGGGCCTTCTCCATCTTGCTTTACAAGTTCCATTGCCTTTTTATCCGGCAGACTGATCGGGAAGCTCCAGGTAAAGAGTTCCATTTGATTTTTATCTTTGACCGTCACATACAATACATCGTAGGTTTTCCAGTCATCAGGCAACTGAAGCTCCAGCACACCTTTGCCACGAGGTACCACAGAGGGCGCCACAGCGGTTCCTTTTTTGTTGGCTATTGCATCCAGACCCAACCGCTTTAATTCCCAGCTAAAGTGGCATTGATCCAGGTTAGTGTACAGGTAGCGGTTCTCTATCGTTAACCTGCCGTTAAACTCAGGCGTCAGCTCCCTGTGTTCAACATACACCGGGCTCCAGATCTGCTTCACGGCGTAAAAGCTGCCCTCCTTTTCATGATGCGGTCCTACAATACCATCCGCGCCCCGGTGCTTATCCGTATCCAGGGAGTCGTTCAGATCTTTCCGTACCACCGCCTGGTCGGCAAAATCCCACAGGAAGCCACCTGCATGCAACGGATCCCGCCACATTTTATCCCAGTAATCTTCCAGTCCGGCGCCATGACCGCCATCATATTGTCCGTGTAAAAACTCGGTGGGCAGTACGATATCATGTCCGTTATCATAATTGCCGATCCCATAATTATACTGCCGGTAATGCTGGGTCTCGATCCCGTTAAACAACTGCCAGGGATGCACCACCGGTCGCTGCTGAAGATCCCATTCCGTAAACAACGAGTCCAGTTCAACATTATGTCCTCCCTCATTCCCGTTCGACCAAAGTACGACTGAAGGATGATTCACATCATGATCGATCATTTCTTTCAATAGCTTTGTCCCTGTGGGCGTATCATAGTGCCCATGCCAGCCCGCCAGTTCATCCATTACAAACAACCCCATCGAATCACACACCTCCAGGAAATGATCATCCGGCGGGTAATGACTCATGCGCACGGCGTTCATGTTCATCTCTTTTATCAGCAACACATCTTCAATACCGTTCTGCCGGCTCAATGTACGTCCGGTTTCCGGACGAAAAGAATGCCGGTTGATCCCTTTGAACTTTACCTTTACCCCGTTCACATAGATACCGTCCCGTTTGCGGAGCTCCACAGTACGGAAGCCAAATTTTTGAGATACACGGTGAACCGGCCGGTTATTTTTGTACAATGTAAAAACGGCCATGTATAATTCCGGGGTTTCCGGCGTCCAGGCCTTAATATTATTTATTTGCCAATAGGCAAAGAAAGCGCCCCTTCGCAGATCCGAAGAGTTGGGTGCGCTATATCCTGCGATGCTGTCTCCTTTGCTATTATAGATTGTAAACACCATGCGCTCTTTTTTCGATGCATTGGTATTGATTACAGCAGTGAACAGTCCATCCGCCCCGGCATCGATGAATACCTGGCCGATATGCAGCTGTGGCAAGGCCTCCAACCATACCGGGCGGAAGATGCCACCAAAGATCCAGAAATCACCTTCACGTTCAGCCGCATTCACCGATTGATTAGCCGAATGCTTAGCCACTGTTACTTCCAGCAGGTTCTCTTTTCCGTATTCCAACAACCGGCTGATATCATACCGGAACGCATAAAAAGCACCCTGGTGCACCGGACCAGCTGTCTTTCCGTTCACCTTTACTTCCGCATCCGTCATTACCCCTTCAAAAACAATGTTCACTGTTTTATTTTTCCAATCGGCCGGTACGGAGAAGCGGTGTTTATACAACCCTTTTTCTTTCCCTTTAACACTATCCTTTGCAAACCCGTAATTATATTTTCCAAAACCCTGTAACTCCCAGCAGGACGGCACTCCGATGGTGGTCCACTTATTTGCATTCATTCCCCCCGTGCAATAAAAATCCCATTGCACCATGTCGTCGCTTCCTCTTCCTGAAAGATACCGCACTTCTGTTTGCTGCGCATGGGCGCTCACAAACAGCAATAAGAAGCATATATAAATAAGTCTGCGCATTTTTTTATGTTGTCATCGGCAGTGCAGCTATCGGCGTTGGCGTTCTTCCAAACTTATCGTTCCGAAGAAACAATCTATCGCTTAAAGCAATAGTATAATGCCGCGAAACTATAAGTTTCGCGGAGCGGTACGGAACGGCAATGCCGGCAATCCCTCTTTATTATACAATGAAGGTTTCGCATCCTCTCGCCAGGCATAACGCACCGCGCGGGGCACGGTCACTCCTGCCGCACGCACCAGAACCTTGCTCTCTTTAATAATGGCATCTGCTTTTACATAATCGCCGTTTTCGTTTTCCACTTCAAATCCTTCCAGCGGCTTCCCATCCCGGCTTGTCAATCCTTTTCCTTTATAATCAAAATCAATTACAAATGTATTCCCTTTTTTTACGGCACCTTTAAACACCGGTCCCGTGGAAGGTGCGCTGCTGACCTTATAAGTCGCACTAAGCGCCGTACCCGCCAGGCGTTTTCCCAGATCCCATTTATTCACGGGGTGCAGATCAGCCGGATCATCGTTCAGATCCAGGGTACTGATCATGGCCGTATGCGGGATCTTTAAAACCGCGGCCTGCGCCTCCCAGAATTCCGGTTCACTATATACTGTGTAAGGACGGTCGGTTGCTTTTGAATAATAATAGGGCGCGATCTGCACATAATAAAACGGCAATCGCTCATTCTTCCACTGCTTGCGCCAATAGTTGATCAGCGCCTCCATTTTATAACTGTATTGCTGTCGTTCATTTAAAAAACAGTTAGACTCTCCCTGGTACCATAAGAACCCTTTTAGCGCAAAGGGTATCAATGGCTCAATCATCGTAGTATAAAACTTACCGGGGTCGCCATCTATTTTGTGCGTGCTGTCTTTTTGTTCCCGGAAAAATTTTAATGTGGTAAACGCTTCCCGTGGCACCCAGGGTTCAATCCGGCTACCTGGTATGGCCGCGGAGATCACACCTACCGGCACTTTCAGCCGGGCCTGTAATTCTTTTGCAAAGAAATACCCAACAGCTGAAAAACTGCGCAAGGCCGTTCCTTCCGCCACATTCCACCCGGCGTGCGTGGAATCAGGCATCATTTTTTTGCGCTCGGCTAAAAAAATACGGATACTGGTATTATGCGCCGTCTCCAATTCGTCAACCGGCCAATGCGCCCCCGGTGGCGGCTGCAGCTTACTGATCTTGCGCATGGCAAATTCCATATTTGATTGTCCTGAGCAAAGCCACACTTCCCCTACCAGGATATTTTGTACTCTTATTGTTTCGTTATCCGACCGGATCTCCAGCACCGCCGGATCAAAAGATGCTTTTTCGGACTTCAGCACCACCTTCCAGTTGCCGGATGCATCGGCCTTTGTTTCCTGCTGCTGTTGCTTAAACCGGACCGTTATTACCGCTCCTGCATTGGCCTGCCCCCAGATGGGCAACGGCTGTCCCAGCTGCAATACCATATTATGACCGATGATCTTTGCAACGGTTAGTTGTGCATTCAGCTTCACCTGAAGCGCTATGACCAGTACTATAGTCAGTCCCCATCTCATTATAACACTCCTATGATCTTTGTTAGTCTTTTAGAACGCTTTATAAGTTTACCATTGGCCCAAACCGACAAGCCTTTTCCTTTATAGTATTTTTTTCCCGTCTTGTCCCAGATGATCGTAATGATCTTCCCGTGGTACAACACATTATCCAGCGCAAACCAATCCCATTTGCCTTTGGGCAGCAGCGGGTCTACTTCGATCCGGTTATCCGCCCTGGGCACCAGGCCGGCGATACCGGAGATCATCAGGTCATTAAACGTGGAATGATTATAATACCGGCTCCGCTCTTCTCCCTTCAACCAGGCGCCGGTTTTTTCATCAAGGTATTCGCCAATATAAGGTTTCCCATCCCGGTGTTGCGAGCGTACATAGGTATCCATCAACCGGTAGTAATCCGTCCTGGAGACGACTGATTGTTGATAGTTACGCAGGAAATTGCCCATCGAGGTAAGGGTCTGGGCCGTAGCAAAGGGCCATACCGCGCCATCCCATTCGCAATTGCAGCAGCCATGGGTCCGGAAACCGGGGTGACTCCGGTCGGCCGTGGTAATTCCAAAAGGAGCATAAAAATGTTTTGCATCCATCAGCCGCTTCCAGGCTTTGTTGTATTGACTGCCCGGCATATTGAAGTACCAGGGAATAAATCCGATCTCCTCCATTACATTGGCCAGGGTATCACCCTTTTCTTTCCGGACTTCAAAGAAATCCGCAGCCGGATTCCACAGTAAGGCTTCGGTTCGCTTTTTTATTGTATCTGCTTTTTTATTGAATAAGGCCGCATCCTCAGAGAATCCCTTCATGGTGGCTATTAGCTCCAGCGCCTTTGCATTGCCATACATATACCCATTAATGGATGGTCTTGGATTTTTTTCTCTTCTGCCTCCGCTGATGGTTTCCTCCATGGCATCCCGCACATCATATTGCCAGAAGAGCCCGCTTTTTGCCTTGCGCTCTTCTTCCCATCCTTTATAATCAGCTTCCAGGTCGGGATACAGATCCAGCAGAAAATCCCTGTCGCCATTTACCAGGTAGCGATGGTAAACCGCATCCGCATTCCAGCCACTGTAGAACCGCAGTTTTTTCATCGGCTTTCCCCCATTTCTCCTGTACCAGATATGCAGGTTATCATCCATGTATTTTTTATCATGCAGCCAGCGGGCTTCATAAATATGATGCCCCAGCCCGCTGCTGATCAGGTTATATTTATCCGCATAAGAACGCTGTACAAGAAATTCGGTGAATACATAGCCCTGATCTGTTTGTTTTATATGCTTGCGCAGGGTCCACCAGCGATAGTAATACAACTCTTCCCAGGTTTTATCCGGACATTCAAAAAACGGGATATTGGCCTTCATCCATTCCCAGGAAGCCGCATTGGGGATGGCCTGAACAATGTTCTCATCCTCCATTGTATTGAACCGGTCTACATAATGTTTAAATGCATCCGCCTGCAATACCTGGGCTTTTGATCCCGTAGCGATCAGCAAGAACAATATACTATACAGCAATCTTACCCGCATGTTACAACTTTGTCGATTTAAAATAATGGACATCAAATACCGCTTCTTTATCTTTTTCACCAGCACCCGGCAGATCATATAGCTGATCCGTAGGCGTATCGGCATCGGGAAAACGCCGCACGCTGCCCGTACGGAAACTGATGTGATGCAGCCGGTGTATGGGCGCAAATAAAATATTGTTGGAAGGTTTGCCACCGTTAATGGCCACTGTATAAAAACGGGTGTGGGTATTTACTTCGATTACAAACTCATATTTTTTACCGGCTTCGTACTTCATCAGTCCTTTATCGCGGTAACCCGCCTTTGTGATCAGCGAACCGGTGGAGTCAAAGCTGATGCGGATGGCCGGCGTATTCCGCGCATCCTGGAATTCGATTTCCAGGCGCCCATGATCCGATTGCCGGGGCGTTACAGCAAACGCGATCCGCATATGTTCCGACTCCGGCACTACCCGCTCCGCCTTTACATAATCGAAAGGATCTTCATCATGCAATCTCAATACGTTTTCGCCCTCCTGTTGTTCAATACCTGCCTTTGCCCACAGCGGACTGTAAAGATTCCATCCGGCGAGCGCTGTTCCCGCATCCATCTGTGAAAACACTTCGCTTACATCGCCATTTACATAGCCGGTGATCTTTTGAGGAATCGCCGCTACCCAGATGTCTTCCTTGTTCATACTGTATCCTACCCAGGTCCTGCCATCCGGCGGGGCTCCATTCCCTTCCTGGATGCCGCGTACATACTGGGGTCCATAGGATTTATAATTACCTCCATAACGCATGGATGTAATTTCACCATTCACCAGTAACAGATCCTTATAATTCAGCCCATCATCGCTTGTAGAAACTGCCAGCGGCCAGCGGAATTCAGAAGGATTATAAACCGTGATATACTTACCGTTCCCCGTCTTTTGCCCCCAGATCTTGGCATTGGCATTTACAAACCCCGGAGCACGCGTGGGATTGTACTGCCAGGTGCGGCCGCCATCGCTGCTGATGCTGGTGAGCGCATACTTCCATAACCCCACTACCCGTTGATCCGGCAAATGGTAATAACTAAAGGCCTTGAATTCTTTTTTCAGCGGGATCAGCGGATCGTTGCGGTCGGCTTCTTCCACCCATTGCTGCATTTGCAGGGGCTGCGCCAGCAGCTCATCACAGGCAGCAACAAAGGCTTTGTCTTTTGATCTTTTATAAAAATGATACCGGGTGTTCTTTTCGCTAAAATCATGATTGTAACGGATAAAATACACCGGACCAAAACTGCCGTCCGGCTTTATTTCCCGCACCACACGGCCAATACCGTTCCCATCATTGGGATCATCTTTCGGATGCAGGGCAATACCATAATAACCCAGCGCCAGTAGCTTATTGTTTTTTGCCACATAAAAACCCATGCGCTGATGCATTACCGCATCGGCATTTTTTGCAACCACCGAATCATCTTTCTTTCTAAATCCATCGGGTATCCTATATACCGGGAACAAGGTTACCGGCTTGCTCCAGGTATAGCCATCTTTGGAGGTGAGCAGGTAGGTAGCGCCCGGTGCAATATGTTCCCCTACAGGGTCGCTTAAAAAATGAAGATAAAAGGTATGGTTCCAGTAACAGATCATGGGCTGGTGATTGTAGGTCCAGTTCATGCCGCCGGCCCATTCCGGGTGCTCGCGGTTAGCGCGGAACACCTGTATATTATGCACGCCCACTGCCGGCGTCAGCTGCCCGTGATGATAATCTACATTGGATAAGGTTTCACCGGTGTAACGGACGGTGTCCTGCTGCGCGTGCAGGATGAGCCCGGTTAAAATTAAAAATGCCGTTATATAATATTTCAATTTCATATCGTTTCCCGGGATTAAAATCCGGGGCTATTTTTTTTTAAACCGTTTAACCAATTCCCGCACAATCTTTTTCTTTACCGGCACGATCGTACCATGTTTATGTCCCTCCGGTACCGTAATCTGACCGGTAACATCCTCAAAATGATGAAAGTCTTTTGTAGCCTTTACCTCGTAGATCTTTTTGCGATAGGAATCATAATAGACCAGCCACCGGTCCTTTACCTTCACTACCGAGGGGCCTTCCGCAAAGTTATCGGAGAATGGTTTTGACAGGCTTTTCCAGGGTCCTTCGGCAGTATTTGAAAAAGCCACTTTCAGGTTGCGTTCCGGCCGTGTATTATCTTTTAACACCAATACATAATCATTCTTTTGTTTCTTTACGATCACCGCATCGATCACGCTAAAGCCTGGATCCAGGAATAATTTTGCGGGTGTAAATGTCTTAAAATCTTTTGTGGTGGTCATATACATCCGGTGATTGTTACTGTCTTCTTCTGCGCCCCGTTCAAAACGACCGGGAATGGTGCTGGCCCAGATAATTTTGTAATCTTTTGCTGCATCGTCGTAGAACAGTTCCGGGGCCCATACGTTTACGGTTGTCGGCTCCTGCTCCATTACCGGGATCATGCTTTGTTCACTCCAGTGAATGAAATCTTTCGAAGAAGCATAGCCAAATCCTTTATCGCCCCGCCAGCTGCTGGTCCATACCAAATGAAAGACGCCATCCGGCCCCTGCACCATTGAGGGATCGCGCATTACTTTTTGCTGTCCTACGGCAGGCTTCAGAAAGACCGTATCAAAATCCTGCCAGTGATAACCGTCATAACTGTACAGCATACGCAATCCCACATCGGCCGGTTCATGAAAGGATGTGAAAAGGTAGGCCTGGTTGGAACAAGAGCTGAATACAATGATTGTAATAAGTATGAGTAAAAATCTTTTCAAGTTTATACTTTTTATTATTCGAAGTCTCCGATAATTGAGAGACCCTTCGGCTCCACTACGTTGCGCTCAGGGTGACGGTAAAAGGTTTGTCCTTGTTTCATTAAACCTGCAACAAAACTGAACATCCCCATTCACGTCTACTTCTATTCCTCCAACACCAGCACCCGGTCTGTACCTTCAGTATCTGTCTTCACCCCCGGCGGATTAAATGAGACTACACCGGCCGGCCGGCTTAACTTTACCGGTGCATATTTTCCATTTGCCGGGTAAAACCATTTTGCTTTTGCCGGTTTAAAACCCAGCCGGGAAAGATCTATCTTAAAGGGTTTACCATTATATGTATAAACCATTGCATAGCCCCGTCCCTTTGTTGCAAGGAGATAATTATAACGCGCGCCCTTATTGTCAACAAGAATTTCCTGTGCCGGAACGCGGCTGTAATAATCATACGCCAGCATCAGCTCTTTGATGAATTGCATCTGCTGTGCTCCTGGCGCATGAAGGGCTTCCTCCCAATCCTGTGTTACCCCGTAGTTAGCGCCTTTAAACCCTTGTGCATTGAACTGCATTACGGCATTCTCACCATAGGTAAAGCCGGCACTACCCGCAAACACGCTCCAATAGGCATATCGCCGCAGATCAGCCGCCGTCCATCTGGGTTGCAGACTGTCGTGCAATCCATACGGGATATTTTCATACGAAGGCTCTCCATCCAGTGTGGGCTTTACCGGTTTCAGCCGATAATCCACATTAATGTACTTCCAGTTATCTTCTCCGAAATGATTCTTTTCATTGATACTGGTGTCCTGCGCATAGGTACGGTGGCCACTTTGAAACATATTAAAATCGAGCCAGGCCGCCTGATGAAACCAGTCAGACGAAGAATAGCGCCCGCGGGGATGAAAGGTAACCAGGTGATTGGGATCATATTGTTTTATAGTTGACCCGATCGTATTCCAAACATCCAGACCATCAGTACCTTTTATATCACCGCCATTCAGCCAGATAATATTGGATTGGTTTTTATACCGCTCCGCCAGAAATTTTGCAAATACAGCAGCCTGTGCCGTGGTAACCCTTCCTTCTTTTACATTGCTGCCCCAAACGGGAACCAGTGCCATATACAATCCGCGCTTTGCTGCCTCGCGGATCACGAAGTCTACATGATCCCAGAAATCATAGGCCACAGAATCGGCCGGATCTGCTCCGGGTGTTATAATAGGTTTAGATACATCTCCACCTTCAATCGCATAATCTCCATACACATTCCGGGCACTTTTCACATCATGCAACACCATTACCTGGATTACGTTAAAGCCCTGTTGTTTCCGGGCATCCAGATAAGCAATGGCCTCTTCGCGGGTTAACCGTACAAACAATAACCACCCGGTATCTCCCAACCAAAAGAAGGGCTTACCGTCTGCGGTTTGAAAAAAACGTTTATTCCGGGAGATCTTTAATGGTTGTAATTCCTGTGCCTGCACCCCAACCGGGAGGAGCCATCCGATACAAAGGAAAACGAAAATGTACAATAGTCTGCTCATAACAACAAGGCGTTCGATGATACCGGCCGTTAAACATTGCAATCAAAAAGACAAGCATTATGGTGCTTAACAGCTATCGACTAAAGATAGAACGGATAACGGAGAAAAGCAGGCAGCCGGTAAATATTTCCATTAGTTTAGAAAGATATTCCATCCGGCCCGGAATGCCCCGTAATAACGCCCTTATACCCTTTTCTTAGAGCATCCACCCACATGCGTTACCTCCCTTACATCTACCAAATGCGCGGCTTCCACCAACTTAACCAAGCGGCGGAAAATTTTTAGCGGGGCAACGGGAGCAAACGCGTCATCGCAGCAGAACGCTCCTTCCACTACCTGCTGCCAGCACTGTACCCAGTTACTTACCGGCTGGTAACTGAAAAACTGCTGAAATACCCGGTAGGGATTGCAGTACGCTTCTTTAGACAGGTGCCGCGGAAACTCCAGCCACGCATCGGCCGTGATATAATGGCTGCGGTAATATTTTTTGCTAAACAGTTCTTCCTCATCCATAGCAATTGGGCTGTATTTTTTATGTTTTAAAGCGGCCGCTGCTTTTATAAGCGAGCGGATCATTTTCATATATAACAACACATCCCCCGGTGACGGGCATTTGTATACCCCCGCTCCGCTGGCATAATGCACCAGCTACTCAACCAGCTTGCGAAAATCATACACATGCGCTTCAAAAAACAGATGGGCAATTACCCGATAAGGATCAGTAACAGTTTCGTTTACCCAGCAATGCGTATCAAACCGGTCTTTGTTTTTCATGACTTTTTTGTTTTAGGCGAAAATGCAACAATCATGAGGTATTAATGCCGGGCAATCGCGGCAATTTCAGCCGATACCCGTAATTTTAAGGGGCAAACACCGGTTACACAAAAAATGAGCACAACACAGGAATATCCAAAGATTTACCTGTATCGCAGGATCGTACAGGCAAAGTTGTTTATTGATGCGCACTATGCAGATAAGATCGACCTGGACAATATCGCTGACGAGGCATTTTTTTCAAAGTTTCATTTCATACGCCTTTTTAAAACGGTATATGGTAAAACACCGCATCAGTATTTAAAAGCGACCCGCATCGAAAAAGCCAAGCAATTGCTGCGGGAAGGTCAGTCGGTATCGGATGCCTGTTTTGGAGTGGGGTTCAACAGCCTGAGCTCTTTCAGCGGGTTGTTTAAACGGGCTGTGGGGCAATCCGCCTCCGCTTATGCTGCACACCACCAGCGCAACCGGGAACAAAAAGCAAATACTCCCCTGGCTTTTGTACCTGGTTGTTATGCGTACCAGCATGGCTGGACAGAAAATAGCAATTTTGAAGAAACAGACCCGTAACGGGTACGCTAATTTTACTTTCGTTATGAACCACTAAAACGAAAGATATGATTACAAAAATGACCGTTACCAACATCCACGTCCTGGACCAGGACAGCGCCTATGACTTTTATGTAAATAAACTGGGCTTTACCCTGGTGGATGATATTCCTATGGGACCAGACACCAGATGGCTAACCGTATCGCCACCCGAACAGCCGGACCTGCAACTGGTGCTCTTTCCTGTTAAAGTAAGCAAGATGTTTCCAAAAGAAACCGCAGATGCATTGATCAAACTGATCAAACAGGGCATTTTTGGCTGCGGTGTACTTACCTGCAACGACATCTTTGCCACTTACGAGGAACTGAAGGCCAAGGGCGTAGAATTTATAAAGCCACCTACCAAAGAATTTTATGGCACCGAAGCGCTGTTTAAAGACGATTCCGGCAATTATTTTTCCCTTCAGCCGCTGAACAATTTTGATAAATAATGCAGAAGCTGACTCCGGCAAGCGGAGCAGGTTGCGGATCTCAAATAGAGATGAGCACCGGCACCAATCCTTGCCGGGCGGATCTTTTAAAATGATTGTGCACATAAAATAAACGGCAAATGAAAACGATATTTGATAAAACGGTAAGAGACGAATTGCAAAACCGGGGGCAGCTGCTGCGCAATGACAGCCGGCAGCAATGGGGCAAAATGGATGTGGTTCAAATGATGCGGCACTGCAATAAATGGAACAAATGGATCTTGGGACAAGGGAACTATACCTATAAACAAGGCCTGCTCGGAAAAATTTTTGGCAGGCTGGCACTCAACGCCAATACAAAGAATGATAAGCCGATGGGCCGGAATATGCCGGCCGGAGCCTTTGCCATAAAAGAAAAGGGCGGCAACCTGGAAGCTGAAAAAGCAGCGTGGGCGCAGCTGATAGACGCGTACGCCACCTATAAAAACGACGGCTTTATACACGATTTCTTTGGCCGGATGTCAAAAGAACAGATCGGGATTTTTGTTTATAAACACCTCGATCATCACCTGCGGCAATTTAACGCGTAGTATGAAAGAGCCACTTCCGATACGTACAGGTTCCGTTGCCGTTCGGCTTTTGGGCATTTAAGTAACACCGGTTCATTGTTCCTGCATTTCAGCCGGCCGTGTTGCCGCAACCAGCCTCCATCCATTCTTCCCCGTTTTTTTATATATTGCTGTTTTCTTTTACCGCATGCATCCACTGATACAGCATATCCAGAAAATAACGGCACATCAGGCGCCTGATGAAATACAGATCCTGTCTTTTTTTGAAGACCGGTCTTTTCCCAAAAAAGCCGTGCTGCAGGAAGAAGACAAACACTGCCGTTTTTATTTCTTTGTAATACGCGGTTGCCTCCGATTGTTTTTTACCGATCGCAACGGCGTGGAACAAACGATGCAATTCGCCCTGGAAAACTGGTGGATGACCGACCTGGACGCATTCCGGTTCGGGCGCAACTCCGCCTATACAATCCAGGCGCTGGAGGCTACCGAGGTATTGGCCATCGATGCAAAGAACTATGCGCGTTTACTGGAAGAAATGCCGATTATGGAAAAATATTTCCGCCGGGTATACGAGCGGGCCTATGCGGCATCACTGCTACGGGTACAGATGATCTCGCGCATGCCCAAGCAAGAATTTTATACCTTGTTTGAATCCAGGTATCCCGATTTTATGCAGCGGGTACCCCAAAAGATCCTGGCCTCCTTTCTTGGTTTTACACCGGAATACCTGAGCGAGCTGCGCAAAAAGCGCATTGAAAAAAAACAATGATGACTGAACAGCTCTTCCTTCATATCCGGAAATTGTTACCGGAAGGTGCACTGCCGCAAAACGAAATAGCCCCTTTCTTTCAAACCCGGCTTATAAAGAAAGAACAGTTGCTGCTCAAAGAATCGGAGCCCTGTACCCATATCTATTTTGTGAATACGGGATGCCTGTACCTTTTTTATCGGTTTAACAACCGGAAAGCGGTCGTTCATTTTGCACTGGGAAACTGGTGGCTGACGGACTATAAAACCTTTTGCAACGAGCAACCCGCCGTATATTCCATAGCGGCCGTTGAAGATACGCAGGTCACCTATATCAGCCGTAAAGATTATGAAAGGCTGTTACAGTCCTTTCCGGTGATGGCGCTGTATTTTAATAAAATTCATGAACGGGCATACGGTGCAGCCCTGTTCAAACAAAAGACCTATGCCACGTTATCCAAAGAAGACTTTTACCGGTATTTCCGCACCACCTACCCTGCCGTTATAGCACGTATTCCGCACGAGCTGTTTGCATCCTACATGGGGGTTTCACCGGAAGCACTACGTGTATTACAGGATGCATTCATTTCTTAAACCAGCTTAAGTTTTCCGGTACAGACATCTTTCATCTTTGCTGTACAAAAAAACACAAGATGAAAATAGTAGTAATCGGCGGTACCGGCCTTATTGGTAGTCAGTTAGTGCAACAATTGCAAAAAGCCGGGCATGAGGCCATACCGGCATCGCCCAATACGGGCGTAAATACCCTTACGGGCGAAGGATTGACAGCAGTGCTGCAGGGCGCGCAGGTGGTTGTAGATGTGTCCAATTCGCCATCCTTTGCTGATGAACCGGTCATGCATTTTTTCAAAACCTCCAACGAGCACCTGCTTCCGGCGGAAAAAGCAGCCGGCGTACAACATCATATCGCGCTATCTGTAGTAGGAACGCAAAAACTGCAGGCCAGCGGCTATTTCCGCGCCAAACAGGTACAGGAAGACCTGATTAAAGCTTCGGGTATCCCTTATACCATTGTGCATGCCACCCAGTTCTTTGAATTTGCGGGAGGCATTACACAAATGAGCCTGACAGGAGACCAGGTAGTTTTACCGGAGGCCAATATACAGCCCATTGCCAGCAGGGACGTGGCTACATTTTTGGCTTCGGCAGCATTGGCTGCACCTGCCAATAAGATCCTGGAAATTGCCGGCCCCGAAAAATTCAATATGGCCGCCTGGATCCAGCAGTACCTGCAGGCCGCTCATAAAAACAACGCGGTGGTTACCAGTAGTACGGCTTTATATTCGGGCGCACCGCTGGAAACCGATACCCTGGTTCCGGAAGCAGCCGTATACCTGGGTGCTACAACATACGCAGACTGGATTGCCCGGCCCGGAAATCTGCGGTAGTTGTATAGTCGTATAAACAAAAATCAAGGACTGCATTCCTCCAGCCCTTGATTTTTATATAGCGCCTGTATCTTTCAGTACAACAGAAAATTTCAAAACAAACCCATCCGGGTCATTACCGGCCGGATCCATTGCCTGTCGCTGCGTTCCTGCTCACCCGGATCAGCCCAGTAAGGCCGGCCGTTCATTAAAGGTTTTCCAAAGCAGTTCACCAAACAATGTATTGGACCACGCAAACCATTTGCGGGTAAACTTCTCCGGATCATCCTTATGAAAAGACTCATGCATAAAACCGGTACCACCATGTGTGCTCCGGAGCGTATCAATACACCAGCGGATCTCCCGGTCATCACCGGAGGTAAGCGCCTTCATGGTGATGCTCATCGGCCAGATCATATCTTTACCGATATGCGGCCCGCCAATGCCTTCCGCCGCTGAACCCTTAAAGAAAAAAGGATTTTCCAACGACCATACATAGCTGCGCGTAGCCTTGTACAGCGGATCGGCAGCTTGTACGGCGCCCAGGTACGGCAGGCCCAGCAAACTGGGCACATTGGCGTCGTCCATCAGCACGTGACTGCCGTACCCGTTTACTTCATATGCATACATTTTTCCCAGCTGCGGATGGGTAACCACTGCGTACTTTTTTACCGCGGCTTCCACTTCATTTGCCAGCTGTGCCAGCGCATTTGCCAGTGTGGCATCTCCAGAAATTTTACCCACCATTTCAGAGGCCTGCCGCAGGCTCACCACCGCAAAAAGATTGGACGGAACCAGGTAGGCAAAGATGGTAGCATCGTCGCTTGGCCGGAACATAGAGCAGATGAGGCCCACCGGCTTTACCGGGTACCCATAGCCGCCCATAGGAATGCCATCTGTGGCCCAGGAGGTTTTCCGTTCAAATTTATACGGGCCCGGGCCATCCTTCCGCTGCTGCTCTTTAAACGTTTTTAACGTAAGCGCAATCCCTTCCTTCCAGGAAGCATCAAAAGGAAGCGTATCGCCCGTTTCCTTCCAGAAGCGGTAGGCCAGCCGTATGGGATAACAAAGGGAATCGATCTCCCATTTCCGCTCGTGGATACCGGGCTTCATGTCCGTGATATCGGTCTCCTTCCATTCACTTACTTTGCTGTCGTCGTTATAAAATGCATTCGCATAAGGATCCTTTAAAATAAAATGGGTTTGTTTACGGATCACACCGGCTATCAACCGGTGCAGACCCTGATCCTGTTTGGTAAATGCCAGATAAGGAAATACCTGTGCAGAACTGTCCCGCAGCCACATGGCATCGATATCGCCGGTAATGACATAGGTATCCGGCTTCCCGTCCTTCTCGGTATAGTAAACCGTTGTATCCAGTGTATTGGGAAAGCAGTTATTAAAGAGCCAGCCCAGCTCCGGGTTCTTTACTTTCGACCGGAATGCTTTTATTGCCTGCTCTATTGCGGCACTTTTAAAGTGCCGTTCCCCCTCCGGAACCCGCACCAATGGAAAATCGTTTTTGCTTTGAGCAAAAGAAAAAGGACTCAATGCCAGTCCGGCACTTAACACGCCTGTATGCTGTAGAAATGTTTTACGATTCATGGTTTACCTGCTTGGAGTGAAGCAAAAATTTGTTGTTTGCTGTAAAGCTACTTGATTTTTTAAAAACGCAGCGGGTCCTTTCCAAACCGGCAGATACCGCTGCCTACCCTCCGCCCCCACCGCCGCTGACAGTACCTGCGGCCGGCCGGTTTTACCACAAAAATATCCTCCGCTTAAAAGTTCCGAAAAGTTCACCACAAATAATACATTTGACAGACGCATATTTGGGGTATGCCGGGGTATTTATGATTTTAACACATCTAAAAAATGAGCAAACAAGAAACATACAATAAGATTGCCGGGCAGGACACCGGCCGCATCATTGCCATCAGCGATGGCGTTTTTGGTGTTGCACTCACCTTACTGGTACTGGAGATCCGGGTACCGTTTATGGAATCCATCCGTTCCGAGCAGGATTTAATACACGCTTTTCTGGCATTGAAGTCGAAGTTCCTGGTGTATTTTCTTGCCTTTATGACCACCGGAATTTTTTGGGTAGGTCACTCGTCGCAATACAAATACATTCAGGAAAGCGACCGGAATTTAAACTGGATCAACCTGCTGTTCCTGTTATCCGTAACCATGCTTCCCTTTACAACCGCTTTTTTGGGTGACTACGTACTATTTAAATTTCCGGTTGCGGTGTACTGGCTGAATATTTTTCTGATGGGTGCCATGTTATACATCAACTGGGTGTATGCCTGCAGGCATCACTTTGTGCATGAAGCTACAAAGCAATTGGTTGACGTTCCGCTGCGCAGGCGTATTATTATTGCCCAGTCGTTGTACTTTTTAGGAGCACTGCTCTGCTTTGTAAGCCCTGTGCTCAGTATTGCCTTCATCATCCTGGTGCAGCTCAATTATGCTTTTGCTTTTCTTTCGCAACGAAAGAAAAGCTCCTCAAGTGCAGCGCCGGAGGGCGACGTTACGCCCCGGCGTTAGTTTTTGTTTCAGGTTTCAGGTTCAAGGTTTCAGGTCAGATCCGTTTTAGACCCGATGTGGGATTCATTCCTTGTTTTAAGGACAAGGATAGGGCACCAACCGGAGGAAGCGGATCAGGTTGCAGCGCAGCGCTGCTTTTAAATTCAATCGTTAATATTCGACATTGTAAAATCCCCAAAGGGTCCGTTTGAGGGATATTGCTATTAACATCGACAAGCGGCAGATCATCAAACAGTAACGCCCCCCTTACTTTTAAATTCGTTATCTTATATTCAATATTTTAAATTCCCAAAGGGAGATTGTAACTTTAAGAAAAATCTTCTCTTATGACCGATCATAACCAGGATACCATTATTGTTATAAGAACATATAGTGATATAGCAGCTGCCGTTTCTGCAAAAGAAAAGCTGGAAGAAGCCGGTATTACCGCAACCATCGACGATATGGACGTGGTGGGTATGACGCCCCTCGCCGGCATTGAGGTAAAGATCTTTTCAAAAGACCTTGAAAAAGCCAGCCAGGTTCTGGAAGGCTAGGCCTGCCGGTATAACGACTACCTGTTTGCCACAACCACGGGTTTGTTTGCCCGCAGGTGCACGCCGGCACGCGCCGTTTTTTTTTATTTTTTCCGAACCTTTTACATACTTCTTTGTTTAAAAATGCGCCGGGCAGGGTGGAGACCGGGGAAACAATACTTCTATAAATTCCGAAGGCATTTGTTGTATTTTACTTGATTATTTCCTTACTTCGCACCCGCGGTAATACTTTTACAAAAATCTAAATAATTAGGGGTTCCAGGGAGATGAAAAAAATCGCCCATATACTTGTATTATTGATTTTGCTGATCGGCAGCAGCTTTGACACGCTGGAACTTCTGGTTCCCGCTCAGGGCACCTGCGCTGCTACAGAAAAGAATCAGCAAAGCAAGAATACCTCCCGGGAACTGGTGAACGATGAGCTGATCATTAGCAGAAGCGCTCATCAATTATCTGTAACCGTTCACCAGCAGTCGCTTAAACAGCACCCGCAGTTCCTGCCCTCCGGCTCCCTGCTGCTACAACAACTACAATTACCACCTCCGGTAACACCGCAAGCTAAACAACAACCCGGCTACGGCCATCTTTTCCGCTACTACCTTTTTTAGCCCTGCAGCTTCTTACTTTTTCTTAAGTCAATACCTGTATGCGTAATCAGCAATGCGCAGCGTGTGCATGCTTTTACCATCCTGCAGCACTACCCTGCCCGGGTACTTATCCTATTGTTTTTAAATTAACTGATCATGATAAAAAATTATATTTTTTACGGGTTCCTCATTACAACCATTGCAGCCTGTCATGGCAACTCCCAGGAAAACAGCATTTCCAATAATAAAGAATATCCGGTCGTTACCCTCCGGCCAAGAGATACCACCCTGGCCATTCCTTATGTAGCCAATATACAGGCAGGCCGCAACATCGAGATCCATCCGCGTATGGATGGATTGCTGGATAAGATCTATATTAAGGAAGGACAGCAGGTGCGTAAAGGGCAGCGCTTATTTAAGATCAATGACAGCGAACTGCGGATCGAACTCAACAAAGCAGCAGCGGCCTATAAGAGTGCTGTAGCCGATGCAAAAGTGGCCCAGGTGGAAGTGGAGCGGGTACAGGTGCTGGTGGATAAAAAAGTGATCACCAAAACCGAACTGGACCTGGTTAACGCAAAATATAAAGCACTGCTGGCTAAAGCCGATGTGGCGCTGGCAGATAAAAACGCCGTACAGCAGCGGATCTCCTATACCAGTATTACCGCACCCTTTGACGGCGTTGTAGACCGGATCCCGCTTAAGGAAGGCAGCCTGGTTACAACCGCATCCCTGTTGACCACCATATCCGATGTAAGCACCGTATTTGCTTATTTTAATATTTCTGAGAACGAATATTTTCAAACCCCGCTGCACGGAAACAGTGCCCGGCAGATCACTTCGATCAACCTGGTATTGCCCGATGGCACCCGCTACCCTTACGAGGGGCACCTGGAAAGTGCCGAAAGTGAGATTGACGAAAACACCGGTAATATCGCTTATAAGGCCCGCTTCAGCAATCCGGAAAAAACCCTGCGGCATGGTGCTTCCGGGAAACTGCTGATCACCCGTCCCTTGCAAAATGTGATCCTGCTGCCTCAAAAAACGGTGTTCGAAATACAGGACAAGAATTATGTATTTGTGGTAGATCAAAATAATATTGTGCGGATGAAAAGCATCCGGGTAGACCAGCGCCTGGCAGATTATTATGTCATCTCCGAAGGGCTGAATGCCGATGACCGTATCGTGTACGAAGGCATAAAGACCATCCGCGAAGGCGAAAAAATTACACCTAAAGGATAACCGCTCATCCTGTTCCTTCATTGCCGGCGGGGTTAAAAGCCCTGCCGGCCGAAACGTTATTTATACCATCTGCATAATAAAAAAATATGGTTGAAACTTTTATCCGGAGGCCGGTGCTTTCGCTCGTGCTTTCCATTTTTATCACCCTCCTTGGTGTACTGGCCTTATTCAGTTTGCCCATTACACAATTCCCTGATATTGTACCACCCTCCGTGGCTGTAACCGCCCGGTATACCGGCGCCAATGCCGAAGTATCCGTAGATGCCGTAGCCGTGCCGCTGGAACGCGCCATCAACGGGGTGCCCGGTATGACGTATATGTCTACGGTATCCGGCAACGACGGCGTTACCATGATTACGGTGTATTTTAAAGTAGGCACCGATCCGGATGTGGCAGCCGTGAATGTACAAAACCGCGTAACCACCGTACTGGACGAGCTGCCCGAAGAAGTGATCAAAGCCGGTGTTACCACCGAAAAGGAAGTGAACAGTATGCTGATGTACCTGAATATTACCAGCACGGATGAAGCCGCCGATGAAGATTTCATTTACAATTTCACCGACATCAATATCCTGAAGGAGCTGAAACGCATCGATGGTGTAGGCCGTGCCGAGATCATGGGTTATAAGGACTATGCCATGCGGGTATGGCTGAACCCCGAAAAATTATTTGCGTACAACGTATCCGCCGATGAAGTCATTGCTGCGTTACGGAATCAGAACGTTTCCGCAGCCCCGGGCAAAACCGGGGAAAGCTCGGGCAAAACAAAGAACGCACTGCAATACGTACTGCGCTATACCGGAAAATTCTCGGAGCCCAAACAGTACGAGAACATTGCCATCCGCTCCAACAGCGACGGTTCCATTCTTAAATTAAAAGACGTGGCCGATGTGGAATTTGGCGCCATGAGCTATAGCATGGTTTCAAAAAGCGATGGTAAACCGGCCGCTTCCATTATGATCAAACAACGCCCCGGCTCCAATGCCAGTGAAGTGATCGACAATATCAAACAAAAAATGGGCGAACTTAAAAACAGCACCTTTCCTCCAGGTATGAATTACAGCATGGCCTATGATGTGTCGCGCTTTCTGGATGCGTCCATCAGCGCCGTGCTCACTACCCTGGTAGAAGCCTTTGTACTGGTGGCCATCGTGGTATTCATCTTCCTGCAGGACTGGAGATCAACCCTCATTCCCGTACTGGCGGTTCCTGTGGCACTGGTAGGCACCCTGGCGTTTATGCTGCTGCTGGGCTTTTCCATCAACCTGCTTACGCTGTTTGCCCTGGTGCTTGCTATTGGTATCGTGGTAGATAATGCCATCGTCGTCGTTGAAGCCGTTCATGTAAAAATGACGGAAGAGCACCTGCCGCCCCTGGAAGCCACCATTGCTGCTATGAAAGAAATCACCGGGGCGATCATTGCCATTACCCTGGTAATGTCGGCGGTATTTGTGCCGGTTGCTTTCTTAAGTGGGCCCGTAGGCGTATTCTATCGCCAGTTTTCCCTGACGCTTGCCTTCTCCATCGTTATTTCCGGCATCAATGCCCTCACTCTTACACCGGCGCTTTGCGCCCTGATGCTGAAGCATACAGCACCCCGGAAAAAAGGCTGGATGGGCCGTTTCTTTCATGCCTTCAATACCGGGTTTGATAAAACAACGCACAAATACCAGGGCATACTTGGTAAAATTGCAGGCCGGAAGATCGTTACGCTGGGAATGCTGGTGCTTTTTTTCCTGGCCACCTGGGGTACCGCGGCCATATTGCCCGGAGGCTTTATCCCAACGGAAGACCAGGGCATGATCTATGTGAATGTAACCACCCCGCAGGGCGCCACCGTTGAACGTACGGAAACGGTACTGGATGAACTGAACGCCGTAACGAAAGGCATCGAAGGTGTGGAAAGCGTAACCACCCTTGCGGGTTATAGTCTTACCAATGAAATTGCCGGTGCCTCCTACGGCATGGGTATGATCAACCTGAAATCCTGGAAGGAACGGAAGAAAAACGTGGATCAGATCATCGACGAAATCGAAGCGCGCACGGCGAAACTGACCGATGCAAAGATCGAAGTATTTGCACCGCCTACCGTGCCCGGATTTGGGAATACCAGCGGCTTTGAGCTGCGCCTGCTCAATAAAGGCGGCGACGATATTGCGGAAACCTCCGAGATCACCCGGAACTTTGTTGCCGCTATCGACAGTACCCGGGAGGTCAACAATGTGTTTACCAGTTTTGATGCCACCTTTCCCCAATACCTGATCCATGTGGATTATGATATGGCCGCGAAAAAAAATGTAACGGTCGATAATGCGATGAATACCCTGCAGACCCTTTTGGGCAGTTACTATGCCACCAACTTCATCCGCTTTAACCAGATGTATAAAGTGATGGTGCAGGCCAGTCCGCAGTTCCGGGCCGAACCTGCAGACGTACTGCATCAGTATGTAAAGAACAGCAACGGTGAAATGGTACCGTTCTCTTCGTTTATACGTATGGAGCGGGTATACGGCCCGGAACAGCTGACCCGCTATAACATGTATACATCTGCCATGATCAACGGTGAAGCCGCACCCGGCTACAGCAGCAGCGACGCAATCAGGGCCGTGGAAAAGATCGCCGCCGAAAAGCTGCCCCGGGGTTATGATTTTGACTGGAGCGGGATGACGCGCGAAGAGATCCTGTCAGGCAACCAGGCCGTATACATTTTTGCACTTTGTTTATTGTTTGTATACCTGTTGCTGGCTGCACAATACGAAAGCTTTTTACTACCCTTACCGGTGATCCTGAGCTTACCCGCAGGTATCTTCGGTTCCTTCCTTTTCCTGAAACTGGCAGGGTTGGATAATAATATTTATGCGCAGGTAGCATTGGTGATGCTCATCGGGCTATTGGGTAAGAATGCCATCCTCATCATTGAATTTGCTATCCAGCGCCGCAAGGAAGGGCACTCCATACTGCAGGCCGCTATTGAGGGCGCCGCCCAGCGGCTGCGTCCGATCCTGATGACCTCCTTTGCGTTTATTGCAGGGCTCATCCCGCTGTGTATTGCTACGGGGGCCGGAGCGATCGGCAACCGTTCCATCGGTATAGCAGCCGCCGGAGGTATGTTCATCGGCACCGTATTCGGCCTGCTGATCATCCCCGGGCTCTATGTACTTTTTGCTTCCCTGTCGGAACGCGGAAAAAAGAAAACCCCTGAAGTTCCGCTCCAGATCGCTGACATAAAAATCATTGAGAATGAAAATTAATATCCATCATCAACTCCTGGCGGCGGGAGCCGTATCCCTGCTGGCCGTTGGCTGCACTGTTCCAAAAACAACAACGATCAGGCAGGCTGCACCACTTCCGGAACATTATACCACCACCACCGGCGACAGTGTATCGGTTGCCCGGCTGCAGTTCAGGGATTTCTTCAACGATAAGCCCCTGGTAACGCTCATTGATCAGGTACTGGCCAATAATATCGACGGGCAGATTGCCGCCGCGCAGATAAAAATTGCAGAAGCTTACCTGGAAGCCCGGAAGGCGGCCCTGCTTCCTTCCGTTACGGCCGGGTTGCGCGCGTCCGGAACGCATTATGGCAGGCATACCATGGAAGGCGTAGGCAACTTCGACACCAATCTTTCGCCCAATATCGACAACAGCCAACGCATTCCTACCGTAATCACCCCCGATTACTGGCTGGGACTAAGCGCTTCCTGGGAAATTGACCTCTGGGGAAAACTTGGTAACCTGCAACATGCAGCCCGGGAACGGTTTCTTGCCACCAAGCAGGGACGGGACCTGTTAACAGCCGCGCTGATCACGCATACGGCCACCCTTTATTATGAACTGATCATGCTCGACAAAGAAGTGGCCATTCTGAATGAAAACATCGCTTTGCAGGAACGTGCCCTTGAAATTGTAAAGATCCATAAAGAGGTAGGACGGGCAACGGAACTGGCCGTACAGCAATTTGACGCCCAGCTTGCCAATACAAGGGCCGCGCTTTACAGCGTACAACAGCAAACCACGGCCACCGAAAATCAATTGCTGGAGCTTACAGGCAGGTATACCGGCACCATTGAGCGCAGTGCTTCCATTGATATAAAGGCCATTCATTACCTGGCGGCACACGGCCATCCGCAACAGTTACTGCAATACCGCCCGGATATCCGCGCTGCCTATCACGAACTTCAGGCAAGCCACGCGGATGCGCAGGCCGCGCGCGCCGCATTTTTCCCTTCCGTAAACCTGGCAGCTGCAGCCGGGTTGCAGTCGTTCAACGCGGCAAAGCTGTTGAACCCTACATCAATCGCCACCCAGCTATTGGGAGGCATCACCGCACCGGTATTCCAGAAAAAACACTTAAAGGCTTCGTTCAATATTGCCACAGCCGAACAGGAGATCGCTTTTCTGAATTACCAGAAAACCATTAATAAGGCCTTCCAGGAAGTGAAAACCTTATTGAGTTATATCGATCAGCATAAAAAGATACTGGCTGAAAAAAACAAGGAGGTGGAAGCCCTCGACAAAGGCATCGAAGTTTCAAATGACCTGTATGTAACCGCTTACGCCTCTTACCTGGAGATCATTGCCGCACAAAAGAGCAAGATCACTGCAGACCTGGACCTGATCAAAGCAGAAAGGGATCAGGCACACGTGCTCATCCAGCTATACAAGGCTTTGGGAGGCGGGGCCGGATAAGCGCATCAGGCAAAAGCAGTAAGCGTTACCGGCCCCAGCAATCCGGAGGGCAGCAACGGATCTTCTTTTTTAAACGTGATGTTGGTCCTTGTTCTCCGTTGCTCCGGTGGCAACGCCGCATCCCCGATCAACCGGTTGGGCCAGAGATTGATTACTTCAATGCGCAGATCATTGACGCCGCGTTTCAATTTACCGGTCACTTCCACCCGCCAGGGCGCTGTCCATATAATACCCTGGTCTGCACCGTTGAGCCAAACCCGGCAGATGTTCTTTACAACACCCAGTTCGATGAATACCGGGCCGGCGGGTAAGGCATCATTAAAAGAAAACTGTTTGCGATAAACCGCCTTCCCCGAGTAGTAACGGATGCCGGGATCCGGGTGCGTGCTCCAATCCTGAAGGGTTTCGAAACGCACGGTTGCCGGTCCGCCCCATTTGGGATCAAACTGCAGCTCCCAGGCGCCGGTAAGCACCTGAAGTGGACGAAAGGACCCGGCGGGTTGCCATACATTGGACGATGCCGGCGGCCGTTCTTTCTTTAATTTTGGGAACACCACGAATACAGACTGGAACACGTCCAGCTTCAATGCGATTCTGGTACGGCCGCTTTCCTGTTGATACAATGGAATGCATCGCTTTCCTGAAACGGGATCCCAGAGCTCCGGCCGGCGGCCATTTATACGGAACAGGCAATCGCTCTCTACTATTTCTTTTTTCCGGTTGGTGATAAAGTAGATCTCGGCTTCCCCGGTGGTGCGATGGATAAAATCGATCCAGGCATTGCTGTTCACCACTTCAAAATCAGGCATACAGCCGGTATCTTTCAATACCGCACGTATGGATCCGGGGTAAAACAGGCGTCCCCGGCCAACGTGTATTGCCTTATCGCCTGCAGGGGTTTTCCATAATGCTTCTGCCAGTTGTTGAATGTCTGCATCGCATTGCGGGTAGTTAGTTAAACCAGTGTCCGTTTCCGGTGGTGCTCCCATTACGAGGGCGCCTTGTTCTAAAAGCAATTTTATCTTTTTCAAAACAGCCACCGGCATACGGTTGCTGTCTGGTAATACAAGCATGCGGTATTGCATACCATCGGGCAGCACCAGTTTTCCATCGCGCACATGCACCCGCTCCAGCAATACTTCGGTATTGCACACATCATAATCATATCCCTTGTCCAGTGCGGCGGGTATGTGTTTTTGCGCCACAAGATTGGGTGCAATATCCCCATTATAAAACAACACATCGGCTACAAAATGCCCGGCCCGTAATAAATGCTGGCTGCGCGCCACATATGAAAAGAAGGGCGCGGAAAATTCCCACCAGGTTACATTGGGATTAAAATGCGTACCGGCTCCATACTCGTAACCCGGCAATCCATCCCTGGGCCGGGTTGCTGTAGACGTATGGATCACAATGCGGTTGATGCCCTCGCAAAAAGCGCGGTCCAGTGCCTGCTTCAGCGAACCCGGGTAATCCATCCAGTGCCGGAAACTCGTAAACGCTTCTGCCGACACCAGTTTGCGTCCATAGATATGCGCGGCGGAGGCCACCATCTTGGTGACTTTATTCTGTCCGAAATCCAGGCGCGATACACCATAGGATTTATCATCGGTTAAGTTTTCCTGGTCTTCATGTTTGGGCGCCAGCCAGAACTCCCCTGCCGGCAGATCACTGCGACCCAGGTTTTTTAATCCGTCGATACAGATTGTACCGGACCGGCTGGGACCGGCAGCTTCATTTTGTACCAGCATGCCGTGCTGATGACAAAGTGCCGCAAAATGCCCATAATGTTCATCGGCCATACAGTCGGCAATGGTACGGCGGTAATCATTTAAAAAACGATCGGATAAATCCGCGCTGCCAATCACATAACCCGATAAAACCGGCAGGTACGGTGTGGCATCGTAACCGCGATAGTGCCGGAATTTTTCAAGGATCTGCGGGGTCCAGTTGGGGAACCCGTCCTCGAAACTATCATCACAAAAATATGCCGGCTTCGCCCCCATTTTTGCAGCTTCCTCAATGAATATTTTTCCCAGGTGCGCAAACTGGAGGTCTACCCCTTTTTTATCAAACCAGTCAATCGACAGCCCGTCCGCCTCCGGTTGTGCGATCATCAGTTTTGATCCCGTCATCCGGTGCCCGGTACGCACAATCGTCCAGGTACCGGGTGGCACATCCCAGCGCAGCCGGCCCGTTGCATCCATCTTATCCGTAAGATCGATAACATCCGTTAACGGAATGGCCGTATCGTCCGTATTATTGATCCAGGGTGTTTGAACCGGATCGGTAATCTCAAATGCCTTTGCAAAATTACTGGCATCTTTCCGGTTCGTTTTTGCTTCCAGCAACGCTGCGCGGCTGCCCGTTATTTTGTGCTCTTTTACTTTGGTACGAATGGCTACTACCGCTGTATCGCGGTAGTCCAGTTGTTCTAAAGGAAGATCGATGTATTCCTTATACCCGGGCGGATTGAATACTTTATCATACCCCACGCGGTTGCCCGGCAACGGCACCGTTCCATTGAATGACTGCGGACCTGTGAGTTCCATTGTAGATTGCAGGTACCAGCGGCCGGAATGCTCCGGCCGGATCCAGGGACCGCCCATACACCACCCCGAACTGAGGTTGATGCCCACTTCAATATGCAGCCGCCTGGCCTCCTTCATGGCAAACCGATAGAGCGCCTTCCACTCTTCCGAAAGAAATGTTGCGCCTTTTGGAATGCGTGCGCCACCAAGCCCATCAGACGAATTCACCATCAGCACGCCGCCCATACCCTTTGCCTTAAACGCTTCCAGGTCTCTGCGGATGCCATCCTCATCCACCAGCCCGTTAAACCACCACCAGTAGCAGGAAGAACGGGCCGTTTCGGGTGGGTTAACAAAATTTTCAAACAGGGTATCTTTGGCACCGATACCGCTCATGGCAGCGAGCGGCACCGGATGTACGAACACCGCGTGAAAACCTGCCAGCCCACTGATCTTTAGAAAACTTCTTCTTTTTAAAGACATGTTTATTTAGATTGAAGCGTGTGAACCGATACGGGTATTGGGATACGTGATGCCGGATCCGGGATGCTGCATACGCGTCTGCTCCTTCGCATAGCAAACCGTTATTTTACTTCTTCAAACGGAGCGGCATCCTGTCCTGTCCAGCGATACAACCGGAGATCACAATATTGTTTTTTGTTTTTGGTAGCTCCGTTTTGAGAAATATAAAAATATCCATTGCCTAACGCATGCATACCGGTAGCGCCCCAGGGATAGTACCACCCACGCACACCACTTTTCTGATCATAGTTGCCGGCGGTTGCCAGTTGCAGCACCTGTCCTTTTTCCCCGCTATCAAATCCCTTTAGTGCCTGTAACACCGGCCCCTTAGCGCCGTCTATGGCAAACAGGCTGTAATTGGGGAACTGTGCCTTTTTACCGGTGTAAACGGCGGCAAGCCAATACCCGGTGTTTGCATCGTATTCTAAATTCTGAATCCCATAAGAGCTGTTCCCTGTATAAAGGAAATATTTGTTCAGCGGTTGCGCCGGTCCCGTTTTATTAAACCCGTTTTGTAACAGCGGACGCTCGTACTTCCGGAGGCTGCGGGCATCGTATTGCAGGATCACCTGGTAATCATTGTCGGAGCGGGCCGTATCGCCGTATATGCCATACGCCAGGTTTAAGAAATTCGGTCCCTGCTTTTTTCCAAACTGCGGACCAAATGCGATTCCATCAATCCCGCTGCAACCATACCGGTGTTCCACTTTTTTGCCCCTGTTCATTATGGTTGCTTTATAGTCATCCGCCACTTCCTTCAGATAAACCGTTTGTATGATCTGATCCTGTTCAGCGCTCATACCCGGCCGCGTGATCTTTTCCCCGTCGAAAATGGCAATATAAAAAGAGCTTTCTTCACCCTGGTTCTTTGTTTGGGTTCCTAGTCCTTTTAAGATCCCCTTGCCGATGTTGTCATTTTTGTACTCCAGCGAAGCATAAATCCGTCCATCATCCGGGTTCACATCCAAACAGCCAAGATGCCCGATGAACCCGTCCACACTTCCAATAACCTCGCCTTTCAGATTGGTCTTCACCAGGCTTGTTGTAAATGAAAAATAGGCATAGCCCCGTTTTATGTCAACCACCACACCCTGCACATGAAAGTTGCCTTCCTCCCGGTAAATACGGCGGGGAAGATCCAATACTGAAATGGATTCCTTTTCCGTATTGGAAGACTGCGTTTTCTGAACCGTTTTACAGCTCCATAAAACACAAATGACGAAGCAGAGCGTCCATATATTCCGGATATTCATTGCGATACTGATTATTATTTTGAATCTGAAAATAAAAGGCCCTCTTTGGTGATTTTTTGCGGACACGATTACGGTGTCCGCTGCGTTTGCCAATGACAGATTGTATTGTTTATTGAAAACCAATTATCGTTTCGTCATGCCGAGCGCATCCCGCAACAGCGGGAGTGGTCGAGGCATCTCTGTGATACCGGACTGCCCAATAATAAAGAGACCTTTCGGCTACGCTAAAGGTGACGAATGGATATGTTGTCATTGCTCATCGATTTTGTACTCACAAATAAAGAACTCGGTATGAAGGATATACTGCCGGTTTTTACATTGGTAATAGAAAGAACAGGATAACCCGGATACCGTTAAGAACCCCGTTACAATGCCGTAGCGTTTAATTTTTTAAGCGTCAGCACATCCTTATCATCCAGTTCAAAATACGATACGGCAGAGTTTTCCATGTCGAAGCGGCGGTAGTTCGATAACGGCATGCCCAGTTTTGCCGCCAGGTATAACCGGTTGATGCCATTATGCGCCACCACCATTACCAGTTGCCCGTTGTGTTTGCGGTGCAGCGCTTCAAAAAAATCATTGACCCGTCTTACGATTTCACCGCCGGTTTCTCCGGTCCCCCCGGCGCGGGCCACCTCAGGATTGCTCATCCATTCGGTCCAAAGTGCCGGATTTTCTGCATTGAACTCCTCCTTCGTTTTTCCCTCCCACAAGCCGAAATCTGCTTCGATCAGCCGTTCGTCGGTAATAACGTCCTGATTACCGGAAGCGATTGCCGCCGTTGTACGGGCCCGTTGCAGGGGCGACGAGTAAACCGCATCTACCGTTACGCCTTTCAGCGCTTCAAATACCTTTGTTGCCTGTGCGATTCCTTTTTCTGTAAGTCCGATATCCGTTCTGCCGCAATACCGGTTTCCATCGGCATTATAGGCCGTTTCACCATGTCGCAATAAAATTACTTTTAGCATCTTTTTTATTTATACGATCTGAAGTTCGTTTATTTTTCTGAAGGAAATTATCGGGCAATGACGCAGCAGTTAAAGGACCCGGATCCTTCCAACAGCTGCATATCTATTCACCTATAAATTTCCGTTCTTCCATTGTACGCAGGAACCGGCCATACTGATCATCATACGGCTGTTTCAGGCCGGCTTCTGGTGTTATCCATTTTTCTGCCTGTGTAAGTGCAGCCGTTGCTTCCGTGATATCCTTGAAGCAGGTAGTGGATGCCGCAACAATCGCAGCCCCTACGGCACCCGATATATATTTCATTTTGCAAACCGGCTTTTGCAACACATTACTGCGGATCTGTAACCAGGTATTGCTGTTGCTGGCGCCTCCGGCCGTATAAATGGCTTCCACGTCTTCTCCGGAGAGTGACCGGATCATTTCATAAGCGTACCGTTCCGCAAATGCCACACCTTCCATATTGGCGGTGTACAATACTTCTTTTGTTACTGCATCCGGGCCAAAGCCCTGCGCTTCCGGCGCCAAAAACGGGAACCGCTCTCCTTTCTGGATCAATGGGTAGGCAATTTGACCGGTGGGTGTTAAAGCCGCCGCCGCTTCATTGTAATGTGCCAGTTCTTCTTTAAATCCTGCTGAAACCCAATCTGCGCCGATGTTTCCTGCACCGCCCGGCATCCAGTAGCCGGCCGGATGCCGGTGGTTATATAGCCGGTTTAACGGATCGTTTATTTCTTTTACAGATACGCCCTTTATAACGAGGGTAGTACCAATGGTGGTATTCCACTGTCCCGGCTTCATGGCGCCCGACGCTACCTGCGACGCACAGCCATCAGTAATACCTGTGGTAACCGCCACTTCATCCGGAAAACCTAACCCACGGGCCAGCTCTTTCCTCAGTTTTCCGATAACGGTTCCGGATGGCTGTACTTCCTGCAACCATTCTTTTTTTATACCAAGTATATCGCTGATGTAATCCGGCCATTGCAGCAGCAACAGATCATATCCCGATTTGAGTACATTGGTATAATCGGTAATATGCCATACATCACACAGCTTACCGGTAATAAAATCGGCTGCATGGATCCATTGAAAAATATGCGCGGCCTTCTCCGGGAACGTTTCAGCAAACCAAACCATTTTAGCCAGCCCGGTGGAGGTACTGAAACCGGTAAACCCCTGCGGATGATATTGCCTTGCAGCAGCCGTACATTTTTTTGCCTGCGCACCGGAACGCTGATCGCTGTACATAATGGCCGGGTGCAGCGGCCGGTAGGTATTGTCTACAGGTATAACAGTACCGGAGGTAGAATCAACTGCTATGGCACGTACCCGGGCCCGCTGTTCCGGTAACAGTTGACCGGCAACTTTTGCCAGGCAAGACTGGCAGATCGCCCACCATTCATCCGGATCCTGTTCCATACGCAATTGCGGTGACAAAGCGAATCCTTGTTCTGCACTGGCCACAATGGAGCCCTTTATATCCAATACGACCACACGCAATCCCTGTGTGCCCAGATCTATTCCAATAAAAAATGCACTGCTCATCTAAAAGATCTTCTTTAATAACTCCCGGTTTGCCTTCCAGCTATCATAAAAATGGCCATGTTGCGGTCCCGCTTCGGGCTGCACCTGCTCATACCCTTCGTTTTGTTCGGCTTCAATATCCAATGCGGTATTACAGATCATCATCCCTCCCACAACCGACGCATGCCGGTAATGATCGCGGATGCGGATTTCCTTACCCGTCAGGTCTGCGATAAACTGCCGGAGCATTTTACTTTCCATTCCGCCACCACAGGTCCAGATATACGGTTGCGCATTGGGTGTAACCGAAACCAGTGTTTTATAATTTTCAAAAATACTGCAGGCGATATCCCATAGTGTAGCCCAAACCATGCCCGCCCTGGACAGCTCCTGGTTTACCGGTGTATTGAAAATAAAACCGCCTTTAATCAGCGGCTTTTTTTCATCCGCCACCAGCGATCCCAACGACGCCACACATTGAAAATCCGTAACGGAGCGCAACTCTTCTTCAATCACCTCATAGCCTTCATTGGGATAAAATATTTTTTTCAGCCGCTGATAATTCAACCCGGTCACTCCCGCATTGGCTTCTACCATATAGCTATGTGCATCAATATACCTTCCCGTCCAGGTGCGTTGTTGCGGATCCAGGTCATAGGATGCCGATAATTTTATGATGGGGGTTGTGGTACCGGAAACGATCACCGTATCGCCTGCATGCGCGCGGGTGCTCAATACCGCCAATTGTGTATCGGCACCACCCACGATCACTTTCGCCTCCTGATCGATGGACAGGGCTTCCGCAAGCGGCTGCCGGATCTTTCCGAGTACGGTTCCGGATTGCATCAGTGGCGGCAATAATGAAGGCGGGAATGCAAACAATGCACACAGTGCTTCCGACCAGGCTTTTTGTTCCACATCATAGAGTAAGGTTTCCGAAGCCTGCGAATGTTCGTAGTGTTCCACTCCGCAGAACATATATTCGATCCAGTCGCTGATGCTGAGAAACGTATCCAGTTGCTGCCACCATTCCTTTCTGCCTTCCCGCAGCCCAACCAGCTTGAATGCAGAAAACAAGGAGGTAGGATAACGTCCCGTTAACCGGTACACCTGCTCTTTATCGGCAATAAGCGACTCCCAGTCTCGTCCGCGATGGTCGATATTCGGCATCCCCACAATGGGCTCACCTGCGGCATCCAGTACAACGATCCCCTCGCGCTGGCTGGTTGCCGTAATGGCCAGGATGTGTACGGACCCGGCCTGTTTCAGCGCGGTTGTGGTCAGTTCCAGGATCCGGTCCCACAATACCTGCGGATCAAAATAAATGGAATCCGCGTACCGGGTATCCCGTATGTACGGAATATCCTCACGCGCCACTCCTAAAACGGTGCCGTTAACAGCGATCACTGCCGCACGCAGGTTTCCGGTGCCGAAGTCGATGATAAGATGTGCGTTTGTTAAAGCCATTGTTACTGATTGGATAAATGTAATGATTTGACCGGATGGTTTTTTGCCCAGTTCAATAATTTTTCATTAAGGATCGTAACATGATGATCTTCCACTTCATCTGTTGCGCCGGCCGTATGTGGCGTAGCCAGTACGTTCGGATGATCGATCAGCCGGTAATCGATCGCATCCGGGGGCTCATGATCAAACACATCCAGGATGGCCCCGCGGATCCGGTTATTTTCGATCGCATCCAGTAATGCATTGCGGTCTACCACGCTGGCCCTTGCCGTATTGATAAAGAGGGCGTCCGGCTTCATTTTGTCGATGAGCGTTTTGCCGATCATGCCAATCGTTGAAGGATTTACCGGCAGGTGTATGGAAACGATATCACAGGTTTCAAAAACCGTTTCAAGACTGATACGCTCATATGCCGGTTCCGGAGCTTCCTGGTAAGGATCATAAAATTTTATGTTACAGGGAAACGCCTGTACCAGGGCCGCGATCCGCTGCCCCACGGCTCCAAAACCCACCATACCGATGGTTTTGCCTGCCAGTTCATTTCCCTTGAACTGTAAATAGGAAGCATGCGCGCCTTTTTGCCAGTTCCGTTGTTTTAACCATTCCATGGCCGGAAGGGTCTTCCGCAAAAATGTAATAACGTTGGCTATAAACAATTCCGCCACCGCCTGTGCATTTCTGGCCGGTGTGTGAAATACTTCAATCCCCAGTTCCGCGGCCGTTTTCACGGCTACATTAGAAGGGGTGCCGCGGCATACGCCAATAAACTTCAGCTGCGGATGCCTGCGGATCACGGCTTCCGTTACTTCATCGTGTTCGGTAATCAATGCATCTGCCTGTGTTTCGTCCAGTAACCGGTTCAGCTCTTCGGCGTTAAACGCGCGCCCGTTCTCTTTCCAAACCTTGTAAATAACCGTTCCGAAGCAGGATTCCAGTTCCCGGCGCCCGGCCTCGTTATACGGCGCTGTAATTAAAATATTCATATATCAATTTAGTACTTGTTAAATAGTTGATGCGCGGCCGTCTGCCACAGCTCATATCGTATCCCGCCCCCTGGCTAAAACTTAAGACAACTCCGGCTCTAATACCGGATCCAGGTTTTGCGATACATCTTTTTTCGGCAGGGTTATAAATTTTGTAAGGATCGCGCTGATAAAGTAAAGAATCGCCAGGATCCAGATCACACCGGCATTTCCGGCCGGCCCGATAAACAGCCGCACGATGAACGGACCTGCAAATACGGAAAGGCCGGCACCCAGGTTCAGAAACGCCATGGCTGCCCCCTTCCCCCTGGGTACCAATGAAGGCACCAATGCCGAAAGCGGTACATACCCTGCCAGCAGCGCACCCCACAGTACACCGCAGAGCAACACCATGGCAAAGCTGCCGTTAAATAACTGGGGTGAGTAATAGAACAACAGGGTGGTGATGCCACAGCCAATACCGCCGAAGAGCGAAATGGTCCGGCGCCATCCAAACCGGTCGCCCACAAATCCGAATATCAGATTAAAAATAATATTGGCCGTAAAAATGGTGCCCCAGATCTTTAGCCAGTCGGCAGTGGTGAAACCATATTTTTCAAAATAGATGGGCATAAACACAGGAAATGCGAACTGGGCGGTCGTATTGATGGTACGCACAATACCGCCTAAAAAAACCTTCGGCTCGTTAACGGCTATTTTAATGCTATCTGCCAGTTCCCGGAGTTTATCCTGCGTTCCCGTTTTTTTGATCCGGTCCCGGTTCATCAATAATGCAAACAGTGCCCCCAGGCTTACCCAAAAGAGGGAGGTCCACAGAGTATTGATATGCCCCAGCCGGTCGATGGCCCAGCTGGAATAATAGGCACCAAAAACATTCAGTCCGCCGGTAAATACAAACCAGAACCATCCAACGGCCGTGCCCAGTTTGTTTTGCGGCGTCCGGTAGGTAATCCACACCAGAAACGTGTAAGCAAACAGCGGGTAACCAAATCCGCGGATGGCGTAGGTCAGCAACATCATACTAAAATCCAGGTCTTTAAGCCCCAATCCTACAAATCCGAACGTACCTGCCACAAAAAGCAAAAAGCCCGTCCACATAGCTTTACGTACACCCATACCTTCAGCGAGGATTCCGGACAGAAAAGAGGAAATGGCCACGGTAAGGCCATACACGCTGAAAAGCGTTGCCGACTGTTCAATGGTCAGTCCGCGGTCATGGATCAGATAAGGGCTCAGCCAGCCCTGCTCTACACCATCGCCCATCATAAAGATGAGGATACCCAGGTATCCCCATACCAGGTTGGGGGGAAGCCCCATTTTTCCGATGAAATTCGTTTCACCTTTCAATTGATTCATATGGCAATAATTTGAAACGAATTTAAATAAAATAAAACACAATTAAACTAAATTAAATCAAAAAAAATTAAGAAGTTAAATTAAACATCGACGAAAACGTTTGATATACACTTCTTTTTCATTTCTTTGCATTACAGAATCCTTGGATATGAAGAATATTACGGAACGACACGAGTTTATCCTCAATAAACTCAAAAAAGAGGGGAAAGTGAGCATTTTAGACCTGGCAGAAGAAATTCATATATCCAGCGTAACGATCCGCAAGGACCTGAAAATGCTGGAAGATAAAAACCTGCTGTTCCGCACCAAGGGCGGAGGATCCCTGTCCAATCCCTATGCCATCGATAAACCGATCAACGAAAAAGAGCAGATCAATGCCGATGCCAAAAGACGGATCGCCAAAGCCGCCCTGCCGCTGATCGGGCAAACCGATTCCATTATGATCGGCTCCGGATCGACGGTTTTTGAACTGGCCCGGGTATTATACCCCGATCATAAAATGACCGCCATTACACCGGCCCTTAAAGTGGGACTGGAACTGAATAACCGGCCGAATATCGAAGTATTGCAACTGGGCGGACTGATCCGGCCCAACTCCTCATCGGTGGCCGGTACCCAGGCGCTGCAGGTACTGGAAGAAATATCCTGCGATCTTTTATTCCTGGGTGTGGATGGTATTGACCTGGAACATGGTGTTTCCATTTCCAATATTTCGGAGGCCTCGTTAAACCGGAAGATGATCGAAGTTTCGCAGCGGCTGATCCTGCTTGCCGATAGCTCTAAATTTAACCGGCGGGGATTGGGCAAGATCTGCAACCTGGACCAGGTTGAATATATCGTAACCGATAAAAAAATCTCCGAAAAAACACTGTTCTCCCTGCAGGAAAAAGGGATCAAGGTGGTCCTGGCCTGATCAAACATCCTTTTGTAATCCGGGCTGCATCCCGGAACAGCCGCTAAGGACACGGCATGTCTGTAGCGCAGGTCATTGTATACACCCCGCCAAATAAAAACGGGGCCGTTTCTGCATCGGTTTGCAAAAACAGCCCCGGAAAAAAATCAGGAACCCCGGCCTTAAAGCCGTCCATCCCGGATCTCGTCTACAATCGCCGGATCCAGCAAGGTGGTTGTATCTCCCAGGTTAGAAAGTTCGCCTTCTGCCACTTTACGCAGGATGCGCCGCATGATCTTGCCGCTCCTCGTTTTAGGAAGTCCGCTTACAAACTGGATCTTATCCGGTTTGGCAATCGGGCCTATGATGCGGCTTACCGTAGCCAGTATATCTTTTCTTGTAAGGTCATCTTCATCTTTGTGCCGCTTTTCATCCAGCACCACATAGGCATATACGCCCTGTCCTTTTACCTCATGCGGGTAACCCACCACAGCGCTTTCAATAACGCTTGCATGCATGTTGATCGCATTCTCTACCTCCGCTGTACCCAGGCGGTGGCCGCTTACATTCAGCACGTCGTCTACACGGCCGGTGATTTTATAATTTCCCTGCTCATCTTTCCAGGCACCATCGCCTGTAAAGTAAAGATCTTTATAAGTACTGAAATAGGTTTGCCGGCAGCGTTCATGATCCCCATAGGTGGTTCTTAAAATACCCGGCCATGGTGCGCGCATGCATAAGTTGCCGCTCATTACTTCATCTGTAAATTCGGTAATCTCCGCGCCTTTTTCATCTACCAGCAATGGCTGCACGCCGGGAAGCGGCAGGGTAGCCCAGCTGGGTCGCGCAGGTGTAACACCTGCCAGGTTTGAGATCAGGATGCCACCGGTTTCGGTTTGCCACCAGGTGTCTACAATCGGGCATTTCTTTTTACCGATATGCTCATCATACCAATGCCAGGCTTCTTCATTGATGGGCTCTCCAACGGTACCCAGCACCTTCAGGGACGAAAGATCTTTATCCTTCAGCGGATCCAGTCCATAGCTCATCAGCGACCGGATGGCAGTGGGTGCCGTATATAAAATATTCACCTTATGCTTGTCTACAATTTCCCAGAAACGGCCTGCATCCGGCCATGTGGGCACGCCTTCAAACATCAGGCAGGTGGCACCGGATAACAGCGGACCGTACGCAATGTAGCTATGCCCGGTGATCCAGCCGATATCGGCTGTACAAAAGAAAACATCCTTTGGCTGATACTGGAACACGTTCACAAATGTATAGGTGGTCCAAAGCATATACCCGGCGCAGGTATGTACCACACCCTTTGGCTTACCGGTACTTCCGGAAGTATACAGGATGAATAACGGATCTTCCGCATCCATTTCTTCCGCCGGTATGGCCAGTACTTCATCATTCATGGTTTCAATAACATCTTCCACTTCATCGCGCCACCACACATCACGTCCTTTGATCATACTTACCGGGGTGCGGGTGCGGGTATGTACAATAACCCGTTTTACTACTTTGTTGCCAATAAGCGCATCATCAATGATCGCTTTTAGCGGAATATCTTTTGCGCCCCTGTATGCACCATCACAGGTAATAATGTATTCTGCGCCTGCATCATCCAACCGATCTGCAATGCTTTGCGCAGAAAATCCGCCGAAGATCACGGAGTGGATGGCCCCGATACGGGCACAGGCCAGCACCGCAATCACCAGCTCGGGGATCATTCCCATGTAGATACAAACCCGGTCGCCTTTCTTCACACCGTTATTGCGTAATACCTGGGCAAATTCGCATACTTTGCGATGCAGTACTTTATAGGTAAGTGTTCTTACTTTTTCATTCGGATCGTTGGGTTCCCAGATGATGGCCGGTGTATCCCCCGATGTTTTCAGATGGCGGTCGAGGCAATTTTCAGTAATGTTCAGTTTGGCGCCTTCAAACCACTTGATCTTTGGTTCCGCAAAGTTCCAGTCCAACACGCGGCTGCTGAAGGGTTGCTTCTTTCTCCATTCAAATGTATCGGCCACTTCGGACCAAAAACCCTGGGGATCTTCCACACTTCTTTTATACGCTTCCTGGTACTGCTCAATCGTCTTTATCTGAAATGAATATGACATAACTTAAAACGTTTTTTTTCGGGCAATAAAAATAGGCAATAAAAATTATTCAAGATTATTAATATTTTATTGAAAGAAATATTATCTTGACAGCTGTTACCGGTAGCGTTACCGAACGATTGTATTTATTTCATTGCACAAAACAAAATTACATGAAACAAATGAGTGAAGCAGGCGTGCTTCGTAAAGTCATTGGCGCCTCGTCATTGGGCACCATGATCGAATGGTATGACTTTTACATTTTCGGCATGCTGGCCAAAACCATTTCTACTGAATTTTTCCCCGAAGGCAATAGTACCGCTGCCCTGTTAAGCACCCTGGCCATTTTTGCCGCGGGATTTATTGTGCGGCCCTTCGGCGCCTTGTTTTTCGGACGGCTGGGTGATCTCCTGGGAAGAAAATCCACCTTCCTGCTCACACTTGTTTTAATGGGAGGCTCTACATTCCTGATCGGGCTGGTGCCCGGCTATCAGACCATTGGCATTGCCGCACCGCTGATCGTGCTGTTGCTGCGTTTGCTGCAAGGCCTGGCCCTTGGTGGCGAATATGGCGGTGCCGCTACTTATGTAGCAGAACATGCGCCGCCCGGCAAACGCGGCTTTTATACCAGCTGGATTCAAACAACCGCCACATTGGGATTGTTTCTGGCACTGGGTGTCATTATGGTGGTAAAGATGAACATGAGTGACCAGCGCTTTAACGCCGAATGGGGCGGATGGCGTTATCCGTTCTGGTTCTCCATCATACTGGTAGTGGTATCGGTTTATATCCGTTTGAAAATGGAAGAATCGCCCTTGTTTGCCCGTTTAAAAAGCGAAGGAAAAGTAGCCAAAAATCCGCTAAAGGAAAGCTTCCGCAAAAAGGCCAATTTTAAAATGGTACTGCTGGCTTTGTTTGGCGCTGCAATGGGCCAGGGAGTTATCTGGTATACCGGTCAGTTTTATGCACAAAGCTTCCTGGAAACAAAAGTGGCGCTTAATTTTGAGCAAAGCCGCTCCATTTTGCTGTGGGCCATTTTGCTGGCAACGCCCTTCTTTATTGTTTTTGGATGGTTGAGCGACAAGATCGGTCGCAAATGGATCATGCTTGCGGGAATGCTGCTGGGGATCCTCACCTACCGCCCGATCTTTAATACATTACTGACGGATGCCGGCACCGATCAATGGAATACGGAAATCAGCAACAGCACCGTTCAGAAAGAATCGAAGCCGCTGGCCAACACTTCCGACTCGCTGATACAAACCATTACCCATATTGAAGTATCCAATGGAGCAACATATATAAAGGAACAAACAGACACCCTGAAAGTAGCTACCGGAACCATCGCTGAAGGCAAACCGCTGATCAAGGATAAAGTATTACCAAGACCGGTTTACTGGAAATTTGTAGGCCTGGTATTTCTGCTGATTTTTTACGTAACCATGGTATATGGCCCTATTGCGGCTTTCCTGGTGGAATTATTCCCCGTGCATATCCGGTATACATCAATGTCGCTACCGTATCACATTGGCAACGGTGTGTTTGGTGGACTGGTTCCTTTCATCGGGGTTTTGCTTCAAACCACGTTTACAACAGATCCGCTGGTAGGATTGTGGTATCCCATCGGAATCGCCGCATTAAGCTTTGCGATCGGGCTGATCTATCTCTCCAATAAGATCGACAAAGACGTAACCGATTAATACCCGAATTTCTTTTTTCAAAACAATACAATGAACACAATAAGAAAAATATTAGGCGTCGTATGGTTATTGCTGGGCCCCGTAGTTATTTATTTCCTGTTTGCCGGAGCCATACATAATATAGATCCGCACGGTAAAAAGGATATTAACAACCCGGTGATCTGGGTGATTATTATCACGATCTTTTTACCGATTGCTATCGGATTGATGATCTTTGGCTGGTATGCCCTCAAAGGCGAATATTCCAGGAACACTACAGACCGGTAAGAAAGCACAGGTGTGCTGCGGCGCAGCGCATCAATAACCGTAAAGTGGCCGCAGAAAACGATGGTGCACCTGGTAATTCTGAAGGTATTTGCGCTTATGTGCAGTCCTGAAGCAAAGATCTTTTGCACGCTGCACTTACGTTGTTAACACTCAGTATATTAAGTGTACCGTTTCGTTAAAGAATTGTAATATTCTCCGGTTTTTTTGTCTGGAAAAAGGCAATCAACTACTTTTGCATTACATGATATCCGGCTTACTATATACTAAAACAATATCCAAGGCTCTGGCAGTGATGCTGGGTGTTGCGTTATTGTGGCTTACGGTAAGCCTTCCTTTCGTATATGAGGCCAAGCTTCATCTAACCGAGCAAACTCAAACGGAGGGTAAAGGTAAAAATCAAAGCAATCCTCTTGCAGGAACCACCGAGGAAAAAGTACCCGGTAATCCTACCGTAACCATTACGGAAGAATACCTGCACCACGGGGCATATGATTTTTCCCTGACTGAATTTCAAAAAGACATCGCTTACCTGCACGCGCATGAAGGTACGTATATTGCGTTTCATGCGGAATTACACGCCCCCCCTCCCAATACCCAACTTTAAGCATTTGGACTCCGGTATTTTTTGCCGGGTGCTGATCTGTGCTGCAATCATTCCTTGATTCCGGCAGGTCCTTTTGTACATTCCTTTTCCGATCTCCTGTTGCCGCTATCGCAATAGCATGCAGGGTCATTCCTTAATGATAATTTTATGAATACAAATTCAAAATCAAAAAATATATTTTCGAGCCTGGCCGCTGATATTCCATCATCTGTTGTGGTGTTCCTGGTAGCCCTGCCCCTTTGTTTGGGGGTAGCATTAGCCTCGAATGCACCGCTGTTCAGCGGCATTATAGCAGGTGTTTGCGGCGGTATTATTGTGGGTATCCTGAGCGGCTCGCAACTCAGTGTAAGCGGGCCTGCTGCGGGACTTACGGCTATCGTTGCTTCCGCCATTATTACACTTCAGTCATTTGAAGCGTTCCTGGTGGTAGTGGTATTGGCAGGTATTATGCAGGTGATCCTTGGTTTTGCAAAAGCCGGTATCATTGGCGATTATATTCCCAACAGCGTTATCAAAGGGATGCTTGCCGCCATTGGCCTGATCCTCATCATCAACCAGGTACCGCAGTTGCTTGGTGATAAATCAGCATTGCCCGCCAATGATGAAGAGTCCATTGCCTCTACAGGAAATATTTTCATCAACTTCTTTAAAGCCTTTGCGCATATTACTCCGGCGGCACTGCTGATTGGTGTTATCTGCCTGGCCTTTCATTTTATATGGGAGAAACTGGTAGCCGGCAAAAAAGGGTTTATCAAACTGATTCCGGCACCCCTGCTCATCGTTTTTATAGGGGTAGGTTTAAATGCATTATTTGCCAGCACCGGGCTGATGCCTGCATTAACAGATAGCTATCTTGTAAAAATTCCGATGGCCAATTCGGCCAGCGAGTTTGTGTCGTTCTTTACAAGTCCCGACTGGAGCTCGATCTGGAATTCGCAGGTATGGATACTGGCCCTTACCATTGCGCTGGTTGCCAGCCTGGAAAGCCTGTTAAGCCTGGAGGCGATCGATGATATGGATCCCTATCAGCGTGCCAGCCCTACCAACCGGGAATTAAAAGCCCAGGGCGTGGGAAATATCGTTTCCGGACTGCTTGGAGGTATTCCGGTTACCAGCGTTATTGTACGCTCTTCAGCAAACGTGAACTCCGGTGCTAAAACAAAAATGTCGGCCATTTTACATGGCTTGTTGCTGTTAGGCTCCGTGGCTTTTATCCCGTTTCTGCTTAACATGATTCCTAAGACAGCATTGGCAGCCATCCTGATTTTTACCGGGTACAAACTGGCAAAACCGGCGCTGTTTAAGTTGTATTACAAAAAGGGATGGGACCAGTTTTTACCCTTTGTAATCACCATTGTGGCCATCCTGGCAACCGATCTGCTGAAAGGTGTGATCGTAGGCATTGGTGTGGGACTGTTCTTTGCGTTCCGCTCCAACTTCAGGAAAGCGGTATTTGTGGTAAAGGACGATACCCGGTATCTTTTCCGCCTCCGGAAAGACGTTTCCTTCCTTAACAAGGCGATTATTAAACAAAACCTGGAGAAGGTACCCGATGGAGCCCAGGTGATCATTGACGCCATGCGCGCCGATTATATCGACAAGGATATTGTAGAAGTTATTGAAGACTTTATCATTCATGCCCCGTTAAAAAACATTAGCGTACAACTGGAAACCAGCGGTTTTATTGATCACGGGTTTTCCTATAAAATACTGGCGAACGACAATAAGGATGGACATTTAAGAAGAACGTATACAAAAGTGATCACCAGCACAAAACAGGATGCAATACCGGAAGCAACACCGGAATTGGCTAACTTAGCATCTCAACCACAGTAATTTTAAACAAAAGACATTCAAAAGATATATAGATTATGAATTCATACGAAAAGTTATTACAGAATAATAAAGAGTGGGCTGCCTCAAAACTAGAGATTGATCCGCATTTTTTCGACAACCTGGCGGAAACACAGAAACCGGAATTTCTTTGGATTGGCTGCAGCGACAGCCGGGTACCGGCAAACGAAGTAACCGGCACTACATCCGGTGAGATCTTTGTGCATCGCAATATTGCCAACCTGGTGGTACATACCGACATTAACCTGATCAGCGTTTTGGAGTACGCCGTGGCACATCTGAAAGTGAAGCACGTAATTGTATGCGGCCACTATGGATGCGGCGGTGTAAAAGCGGCCATGGGCAACGGAGATTTTCACCAGGTGCTGAATATGTGGCTCCGTGTTATCAAAGACGTTTATTACAAGCATAAAGAAGAGCTCAATGACATTGCAGACGAAACAGCAAGAGCCAACCGGCTGGTGGAGCTGAATGTAAAAGAGCAGGTAGAAAAACTGGCAAAGACCTCCATCATTCAAAAAGCCTGGCAGGAACGGCAGGCGCCCATGTTGCACGGCTGGGTTTACGGTCTGGCCGACGGGCAGCTGCATTCCCTGCACACCATAGCGCCGGGCAGTAACCCGGTGGATCCGATTTACGTATACGAGAATCTGCAATAAAATGCATCCATCCTTATTCAGCCCCTGCTTTATAGCGGGGGCTTTTTTGCGGATGCGGTTAAATGGAAGGAGGCCATTCACACTATATTTCAAAACCACCTGTGCCGGGCAAACGCAAAAACCTTTGTTTACAAAAACAATGCGTCCATGGTTACCTCCGCTACCACCCGGCCGGTCGTATGTATATTTTGCACCACCCCATAAGTGGTAATCAATGTAAGGAACAAGGTTTTCTTTGTGCGGGTGATCCGCCGGAATGTATTCACTTTATGATCTAACTCGCCGGCATAGGTTTTATCAATAACAAATAGATCTTCGGAAAATTTCATTTCACAGATATTAATACAATGATCCTGCCGGTCAATCAGCAGGTCGATTTGTGCGCCTTTTTCCACGCTTCCTTTTGAAGGCAGATACCGCCATCCCGATGCTTCCGTAAACACCCCCGCAATACCCAACGCTTTTTTAATGGGTACAATATGCTTCAGGCAAACGGCTTCAAATGCAAATCCGCACCAGCTTTTATAAGCGGGCGTGTGCGCCTTCCTTAACCAGGAGCCGGCACCCGTTGCTTTTGCACCTTCAATAAATTTCAGGTAAAACATGGAATATTCATCCGAAAGTTTATAGATACTTTCATTAGCATTTTTCCCAAACGGCACATACGGTGTTATGAAGCCCGATTCTTCCAGCTCCCGCAGCAGTTTGCTGGTTGTGCCGCCGCTCGTAAGACTGCATACCGTAATGATCTCATCGCGGCTGAGCCCCTTCCCTTTCTGCGCCAATGCCCGTACCACTTTTTCGTGTTGCTGCGCATTTACAAACAACGACTGATACAGGTTTTCAAATTCATTGCGCAATGATCCTTCCCTGGTGAAACAAAGTCGGTCGATGACCTGGGCGGCACTTTCTCCCGGAAGGATTGTTTGAAGGTAGTAGGGCACGCCACCTACGGCCATATAAAGCTGAAGCACCTGATAGGGATCCAGGCTGGCCTTCAAATGGTGCAGGTAAGCGCGGGTTTCTTCCAGTGTAAAAGGGAGCAGCCGGATCTTTTGTGTAACCCGGTTATGCAACCCGCCTTTATTGTTAATGATTTTATCAATCATCCAGGAGGCCGCCGATCCACAAATGATCACCTTTACATTCGGCCGCTTTGTTGCACTGCTGTTCCACCAGTGATCAAAGGCTTGCAGAAAATTAGAGCGGGGTGTATGAATCCAGGGAAATTCGTCAAAAAAAAGAACCACCGGTTCGCTTTTCTTAATCGGATCCAACAGGTATTGATCCAGGTAAGTAAACGCCTGTATCCAACTATCGGGAGGCGCCAGCGGAGCCGAACTGGCGATGGCTTTTCCCAAAGCATTGCTGAAATTCTTTAACTGATCGGTCAGTGTTGCATCGTGGATACCCGACATCTCAAATACCATTTCCTTTTTGAGCAACGTGCGGATCAGGTATGTTTTTCCTACTCTCCGGCGGCCATAAACCGCAATCAGTTCCGGCCTTCCGGAAGCCAGCAACCGGTTAAGTACCTTTTGCTCTTCTGTTCTGCCGATGATTATATTCATGGATCAGCGTTTTAACCGATAAAATTAATAAATATGGACAAATATAAATAATATAATCAGCCAAAATAGTAAAAAAAGTATCATTTTGGACGATTATAAAAAATATAATCAGCCAAAATTGATAAAATTTATATATTTTGGACAAGTATAAGATATGCCGGCATTTCGGAATGCTTCAAAAAAAAAGCCTGTAAGGCATTGATTACCTTACAGGCTGTACAAATTTGTGCAACGGATTACTTCCTGTTAGCGAATTCTCTCCGGATGATGTTTAATGCGGCTCCGGCTTTAAACCATTCGATCTGCTGTGCATTGTACGAATGATTTACCGTAATCGTATCGGATGTACCATCTTTATGATGCAATACCAGCGCAAGCGGTGTATCGGGTGCAAACGTAGTAAGCCCGAGGATATCGATGGTATCATCTTCCTGGATCTTATCATAATCATCTTTATCGGCAAAGGTCAGTGCCAGCATTCCCTGCTTTTTCAGGTTGGTTTCGTGGATCCTTGCAAAAGATTTTACCAGTACCGCACGGGCACCCAGGTGACGGGGCTCCATGGCCGCATGTTCCCGGCTGCTGCCTTCTCCGTAGTTTTCATCGCCTACGATCAGGGTACCGATCCCGGCGGCCTTATAATCCCGCTGTGTAGCAGGTACGGGGCCGTACGCTCCGGTTAACTGGTTCTTTACATTATCCGTTTTATCATTAAAGTAATTTACCGCACCTATCAACAGGTTATTGGAAATATTATCCAGGTGACCGCGGAATTTCAACCATGGGCCGGCCATTGAAATGTGATCGGTTGTACATTTCCCTTTTGCCTTGATCAGCAATTTCAATCCTTTCAGATCGGTACCTTCCCACTCAGGAAACGGATCCAGCAGTTGAAGGCGTTTGCTATCCGGTGCTACTTTCACTTCTACTCCGGAGCCATCCGCCGCAGGTGCCTGGTATCCCGGATCGTCTACCGCAAAACCTTTGGCTGGTAACTCTTCGCCACTTGGAGGATCCAGTTTTACCGTCTCTCCTTTTTCATTTACCAGGGTATCCGTAATCGGGTTGAACGTAAGATCGCCTGCAATGGCCAGCGCCGTTACCAGCTCCGGAGACGCTACAAATGCGTAAGTATTCGGGTTACCGTCAGCTCTTTTAGCAAAGTTCCGGTTGAACGAATGTACGATGGTATTTTTTTCCTGTTTATCCGCACCCAAACGGTTCCACATACCAATGCAGGGACCGCAGGCGTTGGCAAATACGGTGGCACCGATACTGGCAAAGGTATCCAGGAATCCGTCCCGCTCAATGGTATAGCGCACCTGTTCGGATCCGGGCGTAATCGTAAATTCAGCCTTTGTTTTCAGTCCTTTTTCATTCACCTGTTTCGCCAGGGATACGGCACGGCTGATATCTTCATAAGAAGAGTTGGTGCAGCTTCCGATCAAACCCACTTCTACTTTTGTAGGCCATTCGTTTGCAGCAGCCGCTTCTTTCATTTTTGAAATGGGCGTTGCCAGATCGGGTGTAAAAGGTCCGTTCAAATGCGGCTCCAGTTCATCCAGGTTGATTTCGATTACCTGGTCGAAATATAGTTCAGGATTTGCATATACTTCCGGATCTGCCGTCAGTTGTTCCTTAACAGCATCGGCCGCCGCTGCCACATCCTCGCGCCCGGTTGCTTTCAGATAACGGCTCATGCTGTCGTCATAAGCAAAGGTAGAGGTGGTGGCCCCGATCTCCGCCCCCATATTACAAATGGTGCCCTTACCGGTACAGCTCAATGCCTGTGCACCTTCTCCAAAATATTCCACGATACAGCCGGTTCCTCCTTTTACGGTAAGAATTCCGGCTACCTTCAAAATCACATCCTTTGGTGCAGCCCATCCGTTCAATTTTCCGGTGAGCTTTACGCCGATCAGTTTGGGCATTTTCAATTCCCAGGGAAGGCCCGACATTACATCGCAGGCATCTGCCCCGCCTACGCCGATCGCAATCATTCCCAATCCACCTGCATTTACTGTATGGCTGTCTGTTCCGATCATCATTCCACCGGGAAACGCATAATTTTCCAATACTACCTGGTGAATGATACCGGCACCTGGTTTCCAGAAACCGATACCGTATTTATTAGAAACCGAAGCAAGAAAATCAAACACTTCACTGCTGTCTTGTTTGGCTACCGCCAGATCCTGTGCTGCGCCGGTTTGTGCCATAATCAGGTGATCGCAGTGTACCGTAGAAGGAACCGCTACCTTATCGCGGCCCGCCTGCATAAACTGCAGCAGCGCCATTTGCGCGGTTGCGTCCTGCATTGCTACCCTGTCCGGAGCAAAATCCACATAGTCCACCCCTCTCTGGTAAGCCCTTTGAGCGGGTGTGGTCAGGTGCGCATACAGTACTTTTTCGGTAAAAGTCAAAGGCTTGTTCACGAGTTTACGCGCCTCAGCTACTTTTCCTTCAAATTCGGCGTAAACCTTCTTTATCAGGTCAATATCAAATGCCATAAAAAAATCATTTAATTGGATGTGAATGAATTGCCGCGAATTTACAAAATTCTGACGGTTTTACCGATTAAAATCACAGGATTACGATGATATTCCTGATCACAATACGGATTTGTCCCCCCGTTCAAAGGAGCTCGTCCGGTGATCTGAAGGATTGGCGGAAAATAAGCTGCCGGGCAGCCGCCGGTTTACACCGGGTCGCTCATTCCTCCTCCATTTTAACACCCAAAAATTTCGTAATCAGCCTATTGAAATAAAAATATCAACCCCGCTCCAATATCCGCCCCGAAAACATACAGAATTCAGAAAGAATAAATATTTTTGCATTGTCAATTTTGATAGTACTAACTATGAATCGTCTGAAAAGTTTTGTTGAATGGAACGCATTCGGCGTTTGTTCTTCCATCGGGAACCGGATGAACATTTCTCCCAGCCGTATCCGGCAGTACTTTATTTATACCTCCGTTTTAACCATGGGGTCGCCCATCCTGATCTATATGATCCTGGCGTTCTTTAAGAATGTTAAAAACTACATCCACTCTTCAAAAAGAAATCCCTGGTATTATCTGTAATAAACGGAATCTGCAGGAAACACCTGGCCGCGGGTTAATCAGGAGCTACTCCCTTTTGGCAGCCATACGGTAAAACGGGTTCCCTTTCCGGGTGCACTTTCCACGTTGATCATCCCTTTATTCTGGCGAACAAATTCACTACAGAGCAACAAGCCAACTCCCGCTCCCCGTTCCCCAACCGTACCGTAAGCCGGATCCTGCGGACCGTAGAACATTTTTTTTAGCCGTTCCGCATCCATGCCCATACCCTCATCGGTAATGGTAATGGCTACCTGGTCGCCCAGATCATCGGCGGCAATGTCCACATGTCCGCCGGAAAAACTGAATTTGACCGCGTTGCTAAACAGGTTGCGCAGTACTACGGAAATCTGATCCCGGTCGGCATACAAGGCGGTATCCGCCCCAATCCGGATATCGGTCTGGATCTTTTTTTGTTGTGTAACCGGCTCAAAGAAACGCGTTACTTCTCCTATCAGCGGTAATAACGGGAAATTTCCGGGCGTCATTTGTATACCCTGCATCCCGCGGGCGCTCCAGCGCAACAGGTTATCCAGTGTGCCGCTCAACTGCGAAACCCGGTCGTGCAGTACCGCCGTGGCGGCCTGCATCTCGTCGCCGTTCAGCAAACCGCCCCTGAACTGCTCCAGCAGCGCATCAAGAGTAGCAATCGGGCTGCGGATATCGTGCGCTACCACGGAAAACAGCCGCTCCTTATCCCGGTTCATTACCGTTAATGCCTGCCGCTGCCCTTCAATTTCGCGCTCGTAATCAGACTGTATGGATTTAAAAAAGAACAGGGCCAGTACTACAAAAAGTAAGGCGGTGGCCACATTGCTCCAAACCCGTTGTTCCGGAACAGGAGACCCAAAAATAGGAGGCTGCGGAAAAAATAAAATAAACAGGTGCGCAGCAATGATCATCAGGCTCAGTCCGATCACCACCCGAACGTTATCATTTACCAGAATCGCAATTACAAGTATGTTCAGCAGGAAATACTGCGCCCCATTGTGAAAAAACATGCCGGTAAATGTATAAATCAGCAGATTCGCCCCAATCAGCACCAGCCGTGCACCCAGGTACATGCGCCACCGGTGCATGGCAAATACCATCAGGGCCGAAAGCGCGTTTGCCAGGTTTAGTATGGATAAAACGGGGCGACCCTGTATAAAATTAACAATGGTATAGAAAAGCATAAAAGGAATACAGGGCAGCGCCAGCAGGTTTAACAATTTGGTCCGCCTGGACTCTACATAGGGCATAGCAGGCAGCACTCCAACATTTACAATACTATTCCAAACCTTATTTACATATTTCAGCAATAATTGTTTCGCTCTTGGGGCCATAAGGAACAAAGATAAACCAATGACTTCTATCTGTTCATACCGTATCCGGCAATAAAAACAGCCGCTGTTTAAAAACCAACAACACTACATTGCCGGACATCGGTCAGGAACTGCATCACTGAATAATAAATCGTTGGATATCAAAAAATTGTACGCTTTCTCGAAAATTTACCAGACGTATGTGTAACATTTTAAAACTTTTTGCTATTATTAGGTAAAGGGTAAATTACTTCGTTGGACCAAACCGTAGAAATAGCGAGAGATGAGCAGGTTGAACTTTGCAAAAAGGGAGACAATAGTGCCTATTTCAGTATCTATGAACGGTATGCCAAGCCCATGCTGAACAGCAGCATGCGGATCCTGAATAATATTGCAGATGCGGAGGATATGGTACAGGAGGCATTTATTGACGCGTTCAACAACCTGGAGTCTTTTACCTATAAAAGCTCATTTGAGGCCTGGTTGCGGCGGATTGTTATTAATAAATCCATCAGCCTGCTGCGGAAACGAAAGATTTCCTGGACGGATATCGATGTTTCGGGCGCGGCAACTCCAGATGAACCGGATGACATCAATGAAGCGCAATTTGAATTTGATATACAAAGGGTAAAAGCAGCAATCCGTGCGCTCCCCGAAAACTACAGGGTCATTTTTAATTTGTTTGTTATCGATGAACTGAAGCAGGATGAAATTGCTTCACTTCTTAATATTTCTCATAATAATGTCCGAACGATTTACCACCGCGCAAAGAAAAAGGTGCTGGACATATTAAATGCGAATGATCATGGATAATCGGTTAGAAAACTTTATTCAAAAGAACAAAGCCTCCTTTGACGACCAGGAGCCCTCGGCGGCTCTCTGGAAGCGTCTGGAAAAAAAAATACAGGAACAGCAGGGGCAGCAACCGGCGATGGCCGAGGGACCCTCCGGTTCCAAAGTGGTTAAGATCAACTGGTGGAAATGGGCCGCCGCCGCCATGATCGTGATCACTGCCGGGGTTTTAAGCAAACCTTACTGGAAGCCGGGCGCTTCCGATCCGGCCCCTGCCCAACATGCTTATAACGATTCCGGAAGCCGCTACCAGGGCTCCGGCGACAGCAACGAAAATACGGCCCACAATAACGGGCTTGTTTATGAAGATAAACAAACCCCGCATAACCCCGGAAAGAATGGGTTGCCGAAAGATCCGCTCTCGGAAGACCGGCAGGCCGGCAATGAAGTAAAAGAGGAGCTCTTTCATTATACCCGTTTAATCGAGATCAAACAAAAAGAAATTGCTACGTTAAAAAACAATTATCCTGAGTTATTTGAACAGTTTTCAAAAGATCTTACCACACTCGACAATTCTTTTGCGACCCTGAAACACAAGTATGACGAAGGTTTAAACAGTGAACAATTACTGAGCGCTATGATCGAAAACCTGAAGTTGCAAACCGAATTGCTGAACCGCCAGCTGGAGATCACCAAAAAACTTAAACAACAAAAAAATGAACCGACATATAAAAATATTTAGCCTTTTTTTCCTGCTTTTGGCGGTTTACAGCAGCACCCGGGCCGAAAACAGCGAATGGGATGCGGAAAAACGGAAATCCATTTCGCGCTCCTATCCTTTAACCGACCATTCAAGGGTTTCCATTAAAAACTCTTTTGGGAATGTAACGGTTTCCAGCTGGAATAAAAATGAGGTTAAGGTAGATGTAACGATTACGGTGAAAGCCTCCAGCGACCAGATAGCGGCAAACATCCTGGACGCCATCTCCATCGAAGAAAGCGGGGGAACCAATATTTCCTTTGAAACAAAGATCCGTTCCAAAAGCAGCGGGGGCCGTGGTAAAAGCTCATCAATGCAGATTGATTACGCGGTGTACCTGCCGGCGGCTACAAACCTAAAGGTCATCAACTCCTTTGGTAATACGCATATTCCTGACCGTACCGGCAGCACAGAACTTTCCCAATCTTATGGCAACCTTACCACGGGTAACCTGGCTAATATCGACCGGTTGTCGGTAGAATTTGGGAAACTGATCGCCAAGGAGCTGGAAAACACAAAGGTATTTGTAAAATTTTCGCAGGTTGATATCGACCGGTTATCGGGCAATTTCGATGGTAACTTCCAGTTTTGTACCCGCCCTTCCATCGGGCTTACGCCTGCTGTGCAGCATGTGAAGATTGACTCAAAATATTCAGATCTTACCCTCACCCTTCCGAGGTCTTTTGAAGCCAATGTTGACATCACCACCAATTTCGGCCGTTTAACCAATAACAGCGACCTCAAGCTGACGGATAAAGACGGTAGCCGGATGACTGAAACGCGGTATTCAACCTCTTCAAGGACCAGCCGGAAGATCTCGATCCGGAGCGAATTTGGTAAGATCCAGCTGAAATAAAAGGCGCTTTTATTTCAGGTGCCGCTAACGGGATTGCGGGGCAAGAAAAAAGGCCATTGATGATGGCCCCTGGGGTGTAGTAAAAGTTAAATAAAGGCATTTTCCATTGTCCGGTTATTTTCATTTAAGATGTTTATAATAAAATGATATGGCCTCCCCCAGTGAAGCCACGTGCAACTTTTCGTAAATTCTTCTGGTATAGGTTCCAACGGTGTTAAAGGTAATCTGCAGCTTTTCTGCAATCATTTTATAACTCAGTCCGTCTGCCAGCAGTTGCAATACCTCAGCTTCCCGTTCGCTTAATGAGGAAGCAACTACCGGCGGTTTAAAATAATCCAGCACCTTAAGCGCAATTCCGGGGTTCATTACTGCTCCGCCTTGATGAACATCATGAATGGCTTGCAGTAATTTTTGAGAAGAATCGTTTTTCAATACATACCCGCTGGCGCCATTGCGGATACTGGTAAAAATCTTCTCACTGTCATCAAAGACCGTCTGCATAAGTACTTTGATCCCGGGACGCGTTGTTTTGATTGTTTTTAAGCCCTCAAGTCCATTTACCTCCGGCATATTGATATCCATCAGTACTACGTCAGGCTGGGTGTTGTCCATGTCTGCAACGGCATCTTTACAATTCTCTGCCTCACCAACATACTCCAGATCGTCTGTTAGTTGAATCAGGTTTTTGAGACTGTCTCTCCTGGCTATATTATCATCATATATAAAAACCCTGATTGGCATTGCTCCGGCAAAGATAAAAGAGTTAACTAAATGCCTTTGTCACGAATATTCGTGACAGGAATTTCCACGCTGATTTTAGTTCCTTTTTTGGAAAAACTGGCGATCTGAAAAACGCCGCCCAGCTCTTCCGTCCGCTTTTTCATATTCCGCAGCCCGTTTCCGGTTAATTTGGTATCCTCCTGGAAACCTACCCCGTTGTCTACCACTTCAATCCGGAGCCTGTCATTTTTGGCATAAACACGGATTGACACGAGGGTTGCCTTACTGTATTTCACAATATTATTGACCGCTTCCTTTATGATAAGCACAACGTTTTTCCGGGCCGTGATATGCTGTACGATATCATTGATTGCGGGGGCAATATGAATCTGATAGTTGATCTCCCGGCTTCCCAACACTTCGCTTACGAAGTTTTTGATACGGCTGTCTATGGTAAGCATATTCTGCTTATCGGTGCGCATACTCCAGATAATATCCCCGATATCCTCCAGGATCTTGGAGGAATTTACAGAAATCTGCTCCAGCAGGTACTTTGTTTTTGACACATCCCGCTCCACCATATTAACGGCTACGTCGCTGTATACCTTCAGGCTGCTCAATGTTGAGCCAATGTCATCGTGCAGGTCTTCTGTAATCCGGTTGCGCTCCATATCGAGCCGTTTTTTTTGCGCATATTTTCTTTTTTGCCTCAATGTTTTTAACCGGTTTACGCCCAGGAAAATGATACCGGTTACCAGGGAGGCCATTATTACGATGAACCAGGCACTCCGGTAAAAAGGCACCCGGATATTGAAATATAGGGTCAGCACATGCTGACTTATCAGCCCGTTGATGTTTACAGCCCTTACCTTAAGTATATGGCGCCCCGGCTCCAGGCTCAGGTTCAGGGTATTGCCTACAATTTCCGGCATCGTTGAATCCTGGTTGAGCGAATACACAAAATGATCAAAATATCCTGAAAGGTTTACGCCCGAAAACGTAAGTGTGATGGTACGGTCATTACTGGGCAAATCATAAGATGCGGAAACCGGCAGTTGTTTTTGATTAACCCTGATATCCGTAAGGTATGTTTTGATATCGAACCGGGGGATGCTGATATTTGCCGGAAAGATAGCGATGCCGCCTTCTGCTGCCAGGTAAACGGAATCATTCCGGTAGGCAACATCCGTAATCACATTATTGGAAACGCCCTCTTCATGATTCAGGTTGGTAATGGTATAACTGAAGCGCCCCTGATCGATGCTATAATTGATATACGCCGCCCCACGCCGGGTGGTACCCCATAACAACCCGGGTTTATCGGTGCTTTGAAGCTTTACCACCGAAAAATTCATGAACCGCGGATCGGATACGTGATACACAATCTGCGTATCCCTGATAACAAAGAGACCACTATTTATGGTTGCTGCCCATATCAAACCATCCGAGGTGGCCACTGTAGACAATACCCGGGAGCCCTTCAGCGGTGTATTGCTACCGATCTCCGATAATGTACCTAAGGTATAATGATACCTGTAGAGCCCTTGCATGGTTCCCAGATAAATGTATTTACCCTGCGGGGCCATGTTTGAAACCCGCACCAACGGGACATTCAATCGCGTGGCACGTTCCGTTATTGTATTGATCTTATATAATCCACCTTTAGGATCTACACCGGAAACAATAATTATGCTGTCGTTGTAAACGGTTCCTTTTTTCAGCTGCCGGATCGTTTCAGATGTCTCCAGCCGCACGAGCCGGTTGTAATCAACAAAACAGCCCCATTCAGACAGTACAAAGGTTTTATTTTGGGATCTCAGGACCCCTACAATACGTGTAGTATTGCCTTTTTCATTGATACTTCGGATACGTACCGGGCCATTCCGGGGCTTTTCAATAACTTCTCCATAATTGTTTCCACCGTATACGGTTCCATCTTTGTCTACATAAACAGACCTGAAATTATTTCTTGTTGGCGGCGGCGGTAATGGCCGGAGGATATTCAGCGAGCTTTTTCTGAACAGCAGCAGGCCCTTATCCATGGTTGCCACCCAGATATCTCCGTTCTTGTCTCTGAAAGATGAATTGGCAAAGAAGTTGCCCGAGATTTTAAACTTCAGCGAATCCGTCAGGTAATCAAACACGTAAATGGCGCCTTTGGCAGTAGATACATTGATCTCATTGCCATTTTCCCGGATCATCAGCGGATTTTCATCAATCTCTTTTTCTACCACCCGGAGCGGGTTGCCATGACTTGATTTCTGTATAATATAGATCTTTTCAACGCCCCGTAACACATACAACTTGCTTTTCAGCAGGGTATTGATTTCATAAAACCGCATCTTGTCTTTCTTTTCAAACAAGTTTACGCTATCCAGACTGCCCTGACTTTTCAGGTATGCGTAATACTGAGGCCCTTTTTTGCTAAGCCCCGCATACATCCAGTTCGGTTTGCCATCCTGAAAAAAACGGTAGGCCGTCCGGCCATCGGATGGTTGCAGTTTTTTATTTTTAAAGACCAGCTCACCCCCTGTATTAAAAAACACAACACCGCCTTCTTCCAGGCGCCTGCTCCAAAGTACCAGTCTTACAAAATCCTTGCGGACATTTATATTTTTCAGCGGGTCAACAAAACGGTCAGCGGCCTCATCATAATAACAGGGGCCCTGTTTAAACGTATTGATCCAGATGGTTCCATCCTTTTCCTTAAGCACTTCCAGCACATCCATATCCGGCACGCCTTCCGGCATGGCATACCGCTTGAAATACTTACCATCAAAACGGCAGACCCCATTGTCTGTAGCTACCCACAAAAAACCCCGATCGTCCTCGGCACAGGAATAAACCAAATTGCTCGCCAGTCCTTCATTGATGGTAAATGCTTTTGCCATTCTCAGGTTTTGAGAAACAGCAGTTGTTGCAAGCAGGCAAATCATTAATAAAAAAGAGCACCCTCCAACATAACGGTTATAATTTTTCGCTATCCTCATAGCGGACTTCCGGATTTATTTTGAATCTGCATGACTAAACAAAAATATACATTTTTAATACATCAATCTGCCGGCAGAAGCTTCCGATTCATGAATGCCGGACCACCGCGAACCGGTATGCACAGACAATACCACACCCTGGCAAATTAAAAGTAATAGGCCATTGCAGGACTTCTTTACCGGGTGGCATATGCATAAAAAAAGGATGCTCCTTACGGTAACATCCTTTATCTATTGATTACTGGTTCCTAGCTGCATCCAAGGCTATTGCCACAATTCAGGCATTTATAACAGGTTCCGCTTCGAATGGTAATATGCCCGCACACATTACAGGCGGGGGCATCTCCCTGCATATTTTTTGCCGCTGCATTTACCGCATCGAGCCCGGCTTCATATTTAAAACTGACCGTACCTGTTGCCGGCTGGGAGGCCGTTTTACCAACCACCCGTACTTCACTTAGCTCCGGTTTCCGGTCTCCGATGGTGGGCGTTTCCGGTTCCCAGTCATCGTCTGCACCCGGCTTATTCGTTCCGTCCAGAACATGTACCAGGTCCGCCCGTCCAAGATATTCATAGGCCAGTGCCCGGAACATGAAATCAATGATGGACGTGGTGGATTTTATGTTGGGGTGTTGTACCATTCCGGCCGGCTCAAACCGGGTGAATACAAATTTTTCTACAAATTCTTCCAGGGGTACGCCGTATTGCAGCCCTATAGAAACCGCAATAGCAAAACAGTTGAGCATACTGCGCATGGTAGCGCCTTCTTTTGCCATATCAATAAAGATCTCGCCCAGGGTACCGTCTCCATATTCCCCGGTACGCAAAAACAGGGTTTGCCCGTTGATCTTTGCTTTTTGCGTAAACCCTCTTCGTTTTGCCGGGAGCGAGCGGCGTTCCACAATCATCGCCAACTGGCGTTTCAGCGAAGTGTCGGCGCTGTCCTGTACACGGCGGTTCACTTCTTCCAGCAATTCATCAATGGTCAATTTACCCAGGTCGATGATGGATGCTTCCTCCTGTGTTTCACCGGCAGGTTCTTTTTCTTCTTCTGTTTTTGATTGGGTATCTGCCTTATTGCTTAGCGGCTGGCTCAGTTTAGAGCCATCCCGATACAGGGCGCAGGCTTTTAAACCCAGTTCCCAGCTCAGCTTGTAGGCATCTTCAATTTCCGCAACGGCCGCTTCATTCGGCAGGTTAATGGTTTTGCTGATGGCACCGCTCAGGAAGGGTTGTGCCGCGGCCATCATGCGTATATGTCCGTGTGCATGAATGTAACGCTGGCCGGTAGGACCGCATTTATTGGCGCAATCAAAAATGGGTAAATGAGCGTCCTGTAAATGTGGCGCCCCTTCCACCGTCATGGTACCACATACATAAATATTGGCGGCCTCTATTTCCTTTTCCGTAAAGCCTAATGCTTCCAGCATGTTCCAGCCGAAATCGTTATACTCCTCCGGTTTAAAGCCCAGGCGCTGCAAACAGGCTTCCCCGAGCGTAAATATGTTAAATGCAAACCGGATCTCAAAGGCCGTAACCATTGCGGCGTTGAGCTGCTGTATTTCCGCGGCGGTGAATCCTTTTGCCGCAAGCGTTTCATTGTTAATATAGGGTGCTCCTTTTAAGGTGGCATGGCCTTTTGCGTAATCTACGATTTCCTGTATCTCCGTTTCTGTATATTTCAATGTGCGCAAGGCCTGGGGCACACTTTGGTTAATGATCTTAAAATAACCGCCACCACTAAGCTTTTTAAACTTAACCAGTGCAAAATCCGGTTCCACGCCCGTGGTATCGCAATCCATTACCAGCCCGATAGTGCCGGTGGGGGCAATGACCGTTGTTTGCGCATTGCGATAACCATGCTGCTCTCCCAGCTGCACGGCCTTGTCCCAGGCCCTGGTAGCTGCTTTTAAGAGATATTCCGGACAATGGGCGGCACGGATTCCCTGGGGTTTGATCTGCAATCCTTCATAGGCGTCTTCGGCATCATAAGCGGCCGCACGATGATTCCGCATCACCCTCAGCATATGCGCTTTATTCTCGGCATACCGGGGAAATGCACCCAGGTTACCCGCCATTTCTGCGGACGTGGAATAAGCCACACCTGTCATAATCGCCGTAATGGCACCTGCTATTCCACGGGCAGCGTCGCTGTCATAAGGAATGCCACTTACCATCAGCATCGATCCGATATTGGCGTAGCCCAGTCCCAATGTACGGTAATCATAACTCAGCTGTGCTACTTCTTTTGAAGGAAATTGTGCCATCAGCACCGATATTTCCAGCACTACTGTCCACAAGCGGCAGGTATATTCAAATCCCGACACATCAAACAGGTTTTGCTGCTCGTTGAAAAATTTACGCAGGTTTACGCTGGCCAGGTTACAGGCCGTATTGTCGAGAAACATGTATTCACTGCAGGGATTGCTGGCGCGGATGGGGCCGCCTTCGGGGCAGGTATGCCATTCGTTAATGGTGGTATCATATTGTGTTCCGGGATCCGCACAACGCCAGGCCGCATAATTGATCTGGTCCCAGAGGTCCTTTGCCTTCACCGTGCGCATGGTTTTGCCCGTGCTTCTGGCCTTTAATTCCCAATCACCATCCGCAGCCAGCGCCTTAAAAAATGCATTCGGGATCCGCACGGAGTTATTGCTGTTTTGTCCGCTTACGGTTCTGTACGCTTCTCCTTCATAATCGCTGGAATAGCCGGCGGCGATCAACGCTGCTACCTTCTTTTCTTCTTCTACTTTCCAGTTTACAAATTCTACGATCTCGGGATGATCCAGGTCCAGGCAAACCATTTTTGCAGCCCGCCTGGTTGTTCCGCCGCTTTTAATGGCACCTGCGGCACGGTCGCCGATCTTTAAAAAACTCATCAGCCCGCTGGAAGTACCACCCCCGCTTAATTTTTCGCCCTCCCCACGGATGCTGCTGAAATTGGTGCCCACGCCGCTGCCATATTTAAAGATACGGGCCTCGCGTACCCAAAGATCCATCAAGCCACCATCATTCACCAGGTCATCCTCCACACTTAATATAAAGCAGGCGTGCGGCTGGGGCCGCTCATAAGCGGATGTAGATTTTTTTAATTGCCCGTCCTTCTGGTCTACATAGTAATGCCCCTGGGGTTTACCCGTAATTCCATATACTTCATGCAACCCGGTATTGAACCATTGGGGGCTATTGGGTGCGCAGGACTGGTTCAGGATGGAATATACCAATTCATCATAAAAGACCTGGGCATCTTTTGTTGAAGCAAAATAGTTATACCGCTCGCCCCACATGCGCCAGCAATGTGCCAAACGGTGTGCCACCTGTTTTACACTGGTTTCACGCCCCAGGCTGCCATCCGGTTGCGGAACACCTGCCTTTCGAAAATATTTCTGCGCCAGTATATCCGTTGCAATCTGACTCCATTGCCGGGGAACTTCAACATCATCCAGCTGAAAGACCACTTCCCCCGTAGGGTTTTTAATTACTGAGCTCCGATAATCATACTGGAACATGTCGAAAGGGCTAATTCCATCCTGAGTAAATTTCCGGGTAAAACTCAGGCCATTCCGGTTTTGCTTTTTCGTTGGCGCCATTTTATAAAAGTTTGGTTAAGGTTAAAAACATTGAAGCGTGAATAACGAATTTACTTTTACAAAACGGGCTTTCCCAGTGCTAAATATGCACAGTTGTGGATAAAAATGATTGGAAAGGCGCAATGTGCGTGGCAGCGGCCATTTGCGCCCTGAACACAGACCGGAGCCGGGAACCAATCCTCCTGTTTTTCGGGCAGCTAAAGTACCCCAGTCGATGGAGGGCATTGATCCGCAGTTCATCAATGCGCCAATCCGTTTTAAATCAACCCTTCACGCAGTTGATCCAACTTCAGGTAGCCAATGCCCGCCGGGTCTTCGCCCAATCCTTCTTCTTTTGCAATCGTAAGCATAAACCGCTTTTTCTGATGAGGGGGCAGGATGTCTTCCACATTGAATACATCATCAACATCAACGCCGTACTTGTTGTCTATATGGCTAACCGCCTTTGCTGCAGCATTGTACTCTTTATAAAAAGCCGTTTGCTTTGCCCGCTGAACAGCAGTGCCCATACTACCGGCTACCGTTATCAGCTTATGGTGATATTCCTCAAAGCTTCCCGGCAGGTACCCCCCGAGATTAATAAAAAATAGTTGTTCGGGCTGTACGCTTCTTTGCGCCCGCTCCTCCACGCGGATCCGGTAACCATCAACAGCGGTTACTTCACGCCAGGCGTCGATATGAATTTTGCCGTTGGCTTCCGGCCAAAAATCCTGTATGTCCGGGATGATAGCGTCCAGTGTTTTTCCGATACAGAAAAAAACATCATGTTGTTCCGTATGTCTGCCCGGAGGTGTACACCCCAGCAAAAGATAAAACAGTTTATATAGGTCCATGGTCATTTACATTGATCAGAGGTAACAATTCGTCTAAGGTCTGAACCGGTCTTTGGCAGGCATAGTTTTCGCAAAGATAGATCAGCAGCGGGTTGCCGGCCTCTTTACCGGTCAGCATCGGGAAACGGTCATCCGCTTCCGTTGCTGCCATAATGATGCTGTTCGGCAGCAACCGGCTCAACAGCTTCCGATGGGCTTCTTTATGCTTGCCCAGCAACACGATTTCTTTAAAGCCTTTTTGTACCAGGTAAAAGTCAAGCATCCAGGCACCAAAGGATGTGGGATACTTAAGTATGGCATTGCTCAACTGCGCTATCATCCGTTCTCCCTGCAGCCGCCACGCCGGCTTATTAAATAAAATAGCCAATGTCAACAGGTTCCTGGCCATTACGGCGTTGCCCGAAGGCGTTGCGCCGTCATATACCTCCCGCTTGCGAAGGATCACATCTTCCTGGTTGCGGGGCGTATAATAAAAATAGCCGGTGTCTGCTTCTGCAAAATCAACCTGAACATTTTCACAGAGTGCATTTGCTTTTAACAGCCACTTTAGATCTGTTGTAATGCGATACAGTTGCAGCAAGGCTTCTATTAAAAAAGCATAATCATCCAGGAATGCCGGGTATTTGGCAACGCCCTCTTTCCATACATGCAAAAAGCGCCCGTCCTCCGCTTCAAAAGCATCGAGGAGAAATTGCATACCGGTAACGGCTTTTGTTTTGTACGCTTCATTGCCGGTTACCTCAAAGGCCTTGCTATACGCGGTATTCATCAATGCATTCCAGCCAAGGATCACTTTATCATCCAGCCCCGGCCGCACTCTTTTAGATCGCTCCTGTAAAAGCCGGGAACGGCCGTTTTCCAGCAAGGTATCCAGTTCCGGCACTGTTATTCCCAACTCCGCAGCCACCGTTTCCTTCGGTTGCCATACCCGGGGAATGTTTTTGCCTTCCCAATTCCCTTCTTCCGTGATATCATAATAGGCCATAAACGGCCCCGCCTCATCTCCAAGCACTTCCTCAACTTCGCTTTTAGTCCATACATAAAATTTTCCTTCAATCCCTTCGCTGTCAGCGTCCAGGGCCGCATAAAAGCCACCCAGCGGGTGCTGAAGCTCCCGTTCTACAAATGCAAGCGTTTGTTTCACGCAGTTCTTATACCGTGCCGCACCGGTTACCTGGTAGGCTTCACAAAGCGTAGTTACCAGCAGCGCATTATCATAGAGCATTTTTTCAAAATGGGGTACCAGCCACTCGGTATCGGTTGCATACCGGGCAAAGCCGCCCCCTACCTGGTCGTAGATCCCTCCCTCCATCATTTTATCAAGGCTCAGCAATGCCTGCGCCTGCGCACGGGCAGCCAAACTTTCCGGGCGTGTAGCTTCCAGCGCTGCATAATACAGCAGGTAACGGATCGTTTGTGTTTGCGGAAATTTTGGAGCTCTGCCAAATCCGCCCCAGGTGGTATCAGACTGCTTCAGGATATTGGCGCAGGCGGTGTCTGCATCATCGGTTGTAAACGCCATACTACCTGTTTCCTGGATGCCAAACGTATTGGCCTCCACCAAATGCCGGGTCAGATTTTCAGCCTGCTGTTCGATCTCCGGTCTTTTTTGCGCAAATGCATCTGCTACGGCCGCCAGCACCTCTTTCCAGGACGGACGGTTTGCATAAGCCTGCGGTGGATAGTACGTACCGCCATAAAAGGGCTTTTTACCGGGCGTTAAAAACACATTCAGTGGCCAGCCGCCACTACCGGTCATTGTTTGAACGGCATCCATATAAATATGATCAAGATCCGGACGTTCTTCCCGGTCAATTTTTATATTGATAAAATGCGCATTCATCAGCTCGGCTGTTTCGGCATCTTCAAAGCTTTCCCGCTCCATTACATGACACCAATGGCAGGCGGCGTAACCAATGCTTACCAATATCGGTTTGTCTTCCGCCATTGCCTTTTGCAATGCCGCTTCTCCCCAGGGATACCAATTTACCGGGTTATGGGCATGTTGCAGCAAATAAGGGCTGGTTTCATTTATAAGATGATTGGACATGGGAACCGTTTAATGTTTGAAGTTTCAGGTTTAACGTTGGATTCGTTTTATACTCTATGATCTATGGACCATTGACTATTGACCATTACCTATTAACTTTTGGAAAGAGCCGGAAGTCGCAATGGGTGCTCCCCTTTTAAATTTTAAATTTAATATTCCTTATTTTACATTCTTACCTTCCCCAGCCCCATTTCAGAAATACCGGCATGGCCTTTCCCCAGGTGGCTACGTCATGTTTGCCGTCGTCCAGTTCCAGGTAAGACAGGTCTTCGGGGTGATAGCCCTTTTTTATCAGTTCTTTTAAAATATCACGGGTATCATCCACCGCATCAATAACGCCATTGTTATTGCGGTCGTGCGCTTCGTCCATCAGCCCGCATTGCAAAAAGAATTTCAGTCCCGGTTTATATATCCCATTCCGGATTTGCTGCTGCATGATGCGATCCTGGTCGTCATTATAGGTAATATCATCCTGGTCCTTGCTCCGCCACCAGAGCGATCCGGAAAACACACCGGTTTTTGAAAACACCTCCGGATGATTCCATACAATATCCAGCGCACTCAGTCCGCCCAGCGAAAAACCTGCAAAGGCGCTTTCTTTAAAACCCGGCACGTTGTACCGGTTCAAGGTAAACTGCATCAGCTCTTCAAGAATAAAACGGGTATACGTTGCTGCCTGGTCGCCCCGGCCGAGGTAATCCGCTGTTGCCGCCACCCCATATTCCCTTTTCCGCTCGGGCCCGGCAGTAATACCCACACAAAGCACAGGAGCAATGCGGCCACTGGCATATAAGCCGGTGAGCAATTGTTGCAGCCCCATTACGGGCAGGTCCTGGCCATCATTGATCAACAGCAGGCTGAGCCCAGACAGGTCATCCACCCCGGTGGGCAGGTAAAAATCGACCGTTACCTCCCTTTTCAGAAATGCCGACAAAACGGTTGCCTGCTCCGTTACATAGTCCAGTTCCTTTACCATATTCATTCGCTCAAAAGTAATGAAATACCCCGTTCCGGTACCGAAATATTAAGCCCTGTAATAATTTTTTGTGAGGAATTAGAGAATAACTTAAATTCAATCTTAAATTAAACAAAACAAATATGGAGCCTGTAAAAAGCGGTATGAAGCCAGGTTCGACAGGAGCTGCTTTCTTCCCTTTGCCGGGTAATGAAATCACCTTTAAAACAAGGCGTATGCGATAACAACAAACTACAGAGGATCTTTCCCCTCATTCCCGGATCATTATTTACAGACACCGGCCTGCAGCCCAGTGCGGCCATAGATCATTAAACCGGTTCTGCACGGCAGAACAATAAACAATAAGAAAATGAAAAAAATCGGAATTCTATTTGGGAAAGAACGCTCTTTCCCGGAAGCATTTGTGCAGCGGGTAAACAGCAAGGGAATCGACGGAATTGTTGCAGAACCTGTGCGGATCGACAAGGCCCTGCAAGGACAACCTTCCGGCTACGCGGTGATCATTGACCGCATCAGCCAGGACGTTCCATTTTACCGTACCTGGTTAAAGAATGCGGCGGTAACCGGTACGGCAGTAATCAATAACCCCTTCTGGTGGAGCGCCGATGATAAATATTTTAATAATTGCCTGATGACGCAGATTGGGGTACCGGTGCCTAAAACAGCGATTCTTCCTTCGCATGACCGGCCGGACGATACTTCCGACGAGTCGTTCAGCAACCTTGCCTACCCCCTCGACTGGGAAGGCATCTTCAGGGAAGTAGGTTTTCCGGCGTATATGAAACCCTTTGCCGGAGGCGGGTGGAAAAATGTGTACAAATTACATGATAAAGAAGAATTCTTTGAAAAACACCGCGAAACCGGTCAGCTGGTGATGCTCTTGCAGGAGGAAATTGTTTTTGAAGAATATTACCGCTGTTATTGCATCGGCGGAAAACATGTTCGCATTATGCCGTATGAGCCCCGCAACCCACACCACCTGCGTTATGTGGCAGATTTTGCACCTACGGCGGAAAAGTTGCAGGAGATGACGGATATTGTACTGAAAATAAACCGGTACCTGGGCTACGACTTCAACACGGTGGAACTGGCATTGCGGAACGGTGTTCCTTATGCGATCGATTTCTGCAACCCTGCCCCCGACGCGGACATAAAAAGCGTGGGCGCCGAAAATTTTGAATGGGTGGTGGAAACAGCTGCCAGTTACGCGATCGAAAAAGCGCTGGCCAATAATGGCGGCGACAATCTGACCTGGGGCGAGTATGTAAAGAGAAGCGCGGGAAAATAAATTTTAAAATGTGATAATGTGGAAATGTGATAGTTATTCATCCGCCAGGCAACTGTCCGCATTTACAAAGTCAGTTGATTTTCCTTAGAAGTGTCCCAAGGCTCGAAGTGCTCCTTCGGAGCGTCTCGATGCCCCTAAAAATTTTCAGATTGCCGCATTTTCATATTTCCATACCATCACATTTTCACATTAATAAAAAATGAGCATTAATTACAAAACATTCACGCTTGGCGTGGAAGAGGAATACATGGTTTTGGACAACCAGACCTTTGAATTAAAAAGTCATGAGCAAAAGATTGTACAGGAGGGGCAGAAGATCATTAAGGATAAGGTAAAAGCAGAGATGCACCAGGCGGTGGTGGAAGTAGGCACCGATATCTGCCAGGACATTGATGAGGCTTATAATGACGTGGCACTGCTGCGTAAGACCATATCGGATATTGCCGGCTCCCTCGATCTTACCCTTGGTGCATCCGGCACGCATCCCTTCAGCCATTGGGAAAAGCAACTGATCACCGATCATATCCGGTATAACGAAATTGTAGCCGAACTACAGGAAGCGGCGCGTAGTAATCTCATCTTCGGACTGCACGTGCATGTAGGTATGGAAAGCCGGGAGCTGGCCAATCATATTGCCAACTCAACGCGGTACTTCCTCCCGCATATTTTTGCATTGAGCACCAACTCGCCCTTCTGGGAAGGAAGGACCACCGGTTATAAATCGTACCGCACCAAGGTGTTTGACAAGTTTCCCCGTACCGGCATTCCCGATGCATTTGAAAGTATTGAAGCCTACGACAACTATGTAAAAATGCTGATCAAAACCAACTGCATCGATAATGCCAAAAAGATCTGGTGGGATCTGCGGGTGCATCCATTTTTCAACACCGTAGAATTCCGGATTTGCGATATCCCGATGACGGTAGATGAAACCATTACCATTGCCGCCCTGTTCCAGGCCATTTGCGCCCGGATCTATATGCTGCGCAGTAAAAATCTGAATTTCATCCAATACTCACGCCCGCTCATTAATGAAAATAAATGGCGGGCCAGCCGTTATGGTATCGATGGCTACCTGATCGATTTTGGAAAGGAAGAAGAGGTGAATACCCGCGCACTGATTTACGAACTACTGGATTTCCTGGACCCCGTGATCGACCACCTGGGTAGCCGGCATCGTATTGAACATGTGCATAAGATCCTGGAGCGCGGCACCGGCGCCGACCGGCAGCTGGCCCTCTTTGAGCAAACGAAAAACCTTACCGATGTAGGCCGGTATATCAGTGAAAGTTTTTTGGAGGGGCTGTAACCCAAATTTCCGGGCCATCCTGATGCGTTATTAAAAAGCTGCCGGGAGCTTTCAAAGAAAATGCCCGCAACCTGTATAAGCTACAGGTTGCGGGCATCGCTATTAGCAACACCGTGGTTGATTACTTCGTTATCACTTTAGAAGCCTTGCTTTCTTTATTATCGCTATTAATGGTGGTTACGCAATAATGCCCGGCTGCTGTAGCATCGGCGGTATGCCCGCCGGTAATAGCCAGTACTTTTGCCTCCTGTTTCAGATCGGCCGTAAAATAAACGACAGACCGTGTATTTCCCGCCGCATCCCATTTCAGGCTGTTTCCTTCAATACGAACATTTTGCGGCTCCGCCGGATCGGCAGCAACGCTCCGTCCTAAAAACGGTATCACCGTAGGTGTATTCCAAAGCGTGGCCAGCTTATCGGTAATACCGATGGGATTGGTCATGATATATTTGGCGCTGTACAACAAATGCCCTACGGAAGCCTTGTATTTTTTTGTCAGGGCCAGTTGCTTTTCCAGTTCATTTACCGACTGGAACCCAGCGGGTGCAGCAGGATCGCCAAACCGGTAATACCCATAGCCCACCATCATTGCAGCCTGGTAGCGGAACTGGTGCCACCATTGCAGGCGTTCTTTAAAGTCGTTGGATGCAGCGCCTATCTGCTGGTAAAGTTGGGGAATGATAATATCCAGCCAGCCTTCCCGGTTCCACTTCAACACATCCGCGTATAAAGTATTGTAGTTGTAGGTATCGCTGGCAGCGGGCGATATGGAAAACACCACTTCCGGCCGGGTAGCCACAATTACATCATGTACGCCTTTAATGGCCTTGTTCACATTCTCCCTTCTGAAGTTTTCAATTGAAGCAATGCCTGCTCCATACTTTGTATAGTCTGCATTATCCGAAACCATGGTACCGGCTGTTGAAGGATCCGGATAAAAATAATCATCAAAATGAATGCCGTCCACATCATACCTGGTAATGATATCTTTTACAATATCGGCCAGTCTTTGCCGTACTTCAGGAACCGCGGGGTTGTAGATCTGGATTTTTTCATGGCTTACCACCCAGTCTGGCTGAACCGACGGGTGCAGGGCCGGATAGGCCGAGGTACTGCTGGCGCGTGTAGCAATACGGTAAGGGTTTAACCAGGCATGAAATTCCATGCCCCGGGCATGTGCTTCATCCAGCATAAACTTAAGCACATCATAACCGGGATCTTTTCCTCTTGTACCGGTAATGGCGGCACTCCAGGGTTCATAAGGTGAATTGTAGAAGGCATCGCCCATACCTTTTATCTGCACAAAAACGGCATTGATATTTAACTGCTGAAACCGGTTCAGGTAATCGATATACTGCTGCTTCTGCGTAGCCATATTATATTGATCCTGCGGCCAATCCAGCCCCCAGGCAGTGGTTACCCATACAGCCCGCATTTCCTTTTTGGGGATGGTAAATGCAGCTGCCTGGGGTTCGGGGCCCACACCATCATCATCTTTTTTACATGCGTTCAGCCCCAGTATGAACGCTGCAATTATAAAAAGCCAGCTAATCTTTTTCATATCCTATATTTAGTTGTCCGCTCCTGGCGGGATGTATAAATGTTCCTCAATAACCGTTACATTAGTCGTCCAGCGCTTTTTTCGGGAAATCGATCACTACAAAGCCGGCATCCGTATGCGCGGCATACAAGGTAAGTTTTGCATCTTTTCCTTCGCTGTCCTTCGTAATCGACCATCTTGTTTGAAGAAAGCAGTTTGCGGTAACCGGCCCCAGTAAAGAATACTGATATACCGGTGCCTTGTCCGGCCGTGCATTAAACAGTTCCAGCGCTTCCCTGGTTGTACCTCCTTTTGAAATATCATACACATACAATACCACGGGTTCGGTACCCGTTCTGGCAGCAGTGGTCATGATCAGGTAACGTTCCCCGTTAAAGTTGATCACATGCGCATCCGATCCTCTCAATGGCACGGCATCATTACTTAATGCATAAGAAACCACTGCCGATTCGTTGGCCAGCCGGATGGGCGCATCATACCCGGTATAAATATAATCGGATGTATTTACTACGCGGTTAAAAGACATCACATAACTGGAGCCGGTTGCGCTCACGAATGCTGCAGGCTCTGAAATTTGCGTATAACCGGTAACCTTCACCCGAACAACCCTTGTAGCCGCGTTATCTCCAAAAAAGAAATACCCGTTTCCATCACTATCAAGGTTTGCAGACATATTATCTCCAAGTCGCACACCGCCGTCCGGCACCACTAAACTGGCAATCAGCTCCGGCGCAGCAGCAGGATTTGTCCAGTGATATATTTTTAACGGGGAAGCTGCAGAGTTGCCCGATAGATTGACTATATATGTATGTCCGTTTACCTGTGCACCGGCACATACCGGAAAGGTTCCTCCGCTTACGCCCGCCTGATTCAGTGGAATGGGATCTATAATGTTTTTCCTCAGGTCCGACGCCTTCAGCAGGTGCGACCCGCCGGCAGCCCGGGTTACAACCAGTACATATTCACCATCAAATCCGGACCCTCTGGTTAATGCGCCCGTAAAAGAAGGGTATACCGGATTTCCCAGTTCGTTGTTCGTATAATCGGAGATCTGCGGCTTTCCAAAGTCAGCCCCATATACCGGTATATTCAACCGCACTGTTACAAAGTATTCGCGAAACCGCTGGTTGTTCACCACCTTCAATATCTGGGTAAGCGATGATTTCCCTCCCATGAAAAAGGGATTGTCTTCTTTGAAATCAAATTTGTAGGACGTTTTTTCCAGTACAGCCCCATCCGACATTACGCCTTCAAACCGGAGATCATTAAAGTTGGACAAAGTATCCAAACGGGGAAAGGAAATGGTTTTCCTGTTTTCGTCAATCACACCCTCCACAACCGTACTGCCATTAGCTCCGGCATTTACGATCTTTATCGTTTTTAACAATACCCCATCCGAAGAATCTACATTTTTAGGATATTTTTTTTGACATGCAACAATAAATAATAGCATTAATAATGCGATCATCGTTGCAGGACTCTTAAAAATAAATTTTGCCATCCTTATATGTTTTAAAATTTATTACGCAATTATTTCATCATTGATATGCAGGCCAGCCTTCCGTCTGTTGCAATGAATATCCTTTGCTCTTGTAATCATCCATTTGATTTTTGCCAACCGGCGACAGGTAGGGATTTACTCCATTCAGATTCAGGAACGGCAGCCGGCCATTGGTATTGGTACCCCGGTAAAATCCTTTTAAGGTAGCACCGTTGTTCCCATTATAAACAATTGCAGAACCGGTAAGCGGTACCACCGAGATCTGCCCCACCTTGGCCGGAACCAACTCGGTTGGTAACTCGGCGGAGAAGTTCACCCAGCCGCCGGATAACAGATCCGGTTTCGCATCGGTATCCATATAATCTAATTTCTTCCAGCGTTTCAGATCCTGGTAACGGGAATATTCAAAAACGAATTCCATCCGGCGCTCTCTCCGGATCTCCCACTGCAACGCCGGAACTGAAGGATCTCTTGCCGGATCATTGGGAAGATTTGCAAGACTTAAAGCAGCTGTTTTAACTACTCCCCTTGCTACAGCCTCTGGTGCCAGCGGCCGGTTCCGGATCTTATTTACAGACGCATCAATGTCTGCTTGTGTAGCTGTTCCTAATTCGGCCCTGGCCTCAATCCAGTTTAATAACACTTCTGCATACCGGAAAACCGGATAGTCTGTTTGATTTTTATTGGAGGTAAACTCCACCGGTACAGAACCGCCGGCATCAACCGTAGCCACCACGCTCCTGGGCAAAAACTTATTAATATACCAGTAGGAGGCCCGGTTCCTGACATTGGGTTTATAGTAAAATGTTGCTTCCAGGCGTGAATCCCTTGTTTTGATCATGTTAGATAAGGTAAAATCGCCGGCGTTGGCAACGGTGGCATTCTGATAGGCGTTTCCATCCACACAAATAAAGGATTTGATCAGATCCGTAGTAGGTCCAAAAGCAACCGACTCCGATAAATTATTATTGGTTGCAACGGCATGTGTTACCCCAACGGCCGGATCATAATGCCGGTACATGATAACGTCTTTATTACCCGCCAATGTATTGGAGGTAAACAGGGTTCTGAAATCGGTCACAATATCATACTTGCCGCTTTTGATGACCAGGTCTGCAGCATCCTGCGCCAGCTGGAAAAACTTGCCGGCACGGGTAGCATTATTATAGTAGTATTTTTGCCAGGAGCCTTCAAACAGTGCGATACGGGAGGTAAAGGCCGCCACGATATACCGATTTACCTGCTGATCTCCGTCAGCCAGACGTACATTGTCCAGTGCAAATTTCAGATCGTCGTATACCGCATCCATTACCTGGTTACGCGGGTTACGGGGCTTATAAAGATCGGGCAGGTCCGTATCCACAGGTACATAATCAAAATACGGCACATCCCCATAAGCAGTGGCCAGCTGTGCATACTCCATCCCTCTGAAAAAGCGGCCAATACCCGTCCAGTGATTATAGGCTTCTTCCGACAAGACATTCTTCATCCTGGTTTTTATGCGGTCCAGCATGATATTGATCGAACGCAGCGTGCTCATGCCCCAGATCCCACTATTGGGCACGGCTCTTGTAAAATTGCCCTGGTTACCCATCAGGAACACATCATCGCTAAAGGTAAAGCCCAGGAGTGCCGCATTCGATTCCGCACTGAACTGAGTTCCGTAACCCACAAAATAAGCCGGGTAATACTTATTGGCATATAGCCGTACGTTACCCTCCGAGCTCCAGGCAGTTTCATCATTTTCACTTGTCAGCGGCTGCCGGTCCAAAAATTTTTTACAACCAGTGGCAGCTACCAGCAGTAACACCAGTATGAATGTATATTTCTGTTTCATCTTTTATTTTTAAATTGAAGGACAAGAAATTTAGAATCCAACGTTTATACCTACAGAGGCTATTTTAAAGGTAGGGTTCGATGTACCGGTACGCCCCAGGTTATAGTTACCATCTCCTCTCAGCATGGAAACCCCGGAAATGGCTTCAGGGTCAATGGGCAGTCCTCTCAGCTTATCAAATGTGATAAAGTTCTCCATGGATACATAGAGACGGGCCTGCTTCATCCGTACCCGACGCAATATATTTTCCGCGACCGTATATCCCAATGTAATATTCTTTACCCGGAAATAGGCCATATTGAGCAGGTAACGGGTTTGCGGCACCATTACAAAGCCGGAGTTTGAGCCGCCCATATCCCAGGCCCGCGGATAAAATGCGTCTGTACGATCAGCTCTCCAGTAGTTCCCTGCAATGGCCTGAGGCATGGCGCCTTCTTTTGCAAAATAGCCCGGGATGGCCAGCTGCCCGGATCCCCAGATGCTTCTTTTGCCCACGCCCTGTCCCATTACGGAAAAGTCAAAGGATTTATAATCGAGTGCAATGCGGAAACCATACTCGTATCTCGGCAACACGTTTCCAATTACTACCCGGTCTCCGGGGTCCCCAAAGGTGCTTTTACCCGGAGTAATATACCCATCCCCGTTTACATCCACAAACTTTACATCACCGGGGCTAACGAGTAAGATCTGATTGCCGTCTTCGAAGAAGGTTTGATACACCGGGTTGTCTCCCGCCAGTTTATTGGTACGCTTTGCCGAGCCCTGCCATACGATTGTTTCCTGTACAAAATTCCCGTTGGCATCATATACAAAATCTTCTTTCTGGTACAGCCGGTCGGTTACATAACCGTAAATATCCCCATACCTTTTTCCCGTAACAAAGGTGTTATCCACCGACCGGTTTTCCCAGGGCGTATTCCAATCTGCAGCTTTGGTAATCACCGTAGTAGCATCTGAAAGGTTTGCTGAAAGATTTAAGCCAAGCCCGCTTTGAAAGCGGTGATTAAAGTCGAAGGCAATTTCCCATCCAGTCGTCCGCAAATTCCCGTAGTTCCCCTGCGGGGCGCCTGCGCCAAATGTTGCAGGAAGTGCCTGCCCTCCGATGATCATGTTCTTTGTTTCCCTGCTGTACCAGTCGAACACAATACCGAATTTATTTTTAAAGAAGCGCAGATCAGCGCCAAAGTCTAAGGTTTGTATATCCTGCCAGCCGATACCTGCAGATACCGGACCAGGAGTTCCGATTTGAAATACCTGCTGTCCCACACTCGTTAACCAGCTGTTTTGAGAAATATCCATCAAAGACATATACAACCCATTATCTACAGACTGATCGCCAATGGAACCCCAGGAGCCCCTGAGTTTGGCAAAGCTCAGAACAGGTTTCAGCCCTTTCATAAACGCCTCATCACTCAGTACCCAACCGGCTGAAAAAGAGGGATACCACTTCCAGCGCATAAATGCAGGGAACTTTGAAGTAGCATCATAACGAAGATTGCCTTCAATGAGATACCTGTTGTTAAACGCATAATTGATACGTCCGAAATAGCCCAATTGAGAATCCCAATCGGCATCACCATTTCCTTTTTGATTACCTACAGCAAACTTGAATTGCGGGTCATTTTTGATCAACTGCATTTTCTGGACGGTATCCGTGGTCCATTTGTTGGTAACAATATTGGTACCGAGTGTGAACCTGAAATCATGCAACGTACCGAGTTTCAGGTTATATACAGAGTAGGCATTTACCGTATGCCTTTGCGCCATCATGGTAATTTGCTTCACATAACTTTGCTCATTGGTTACATAATTTACCAGCGGGAACCGGTAGCCGGGGATTCCCGCAGAGTCGGTAACATTGCCCGCATCATCCACATACACACGGTCTCCGTCATCATCTAACCACGGCACAGCTGCATACCAGGGCTCACGCAGTGATGTAGCGAAAAGCGCGGAATTCTGCCTGTTATTGCGCGAGTCATAAGTATAATCTGCAATGATCTGCCAATTCTTTGTAACATCAATGGTAGTACCAAAATTCACGTTCAGGTATTTATTCTTCTGATAAGCAGTCGGCGCATTCTTTGCGTCCCAGTAAGGATCCCGGATCTCTTCACCCAATTCTTTCACGCCTGTGGGAAACAACAGGCTCCAGCGATATAAGTACAGCCAGGGATCCGCTCCAAAACCGGAGGCGGTATTGGTGGAATTGGGATAACGTTTGGTCCTGTCGGAATACATCATCCCTGCTCTTACCGTAACATAATCATTCACTTTTGTAGAAACCTTGAGATTAGCTGTATAGCGGGTAAAATCATCGTGCTCCGCTGGTTTCATCATTCCCTCCTGGCCCAGGTATCCAAAACCCACATTATAGGTAGTGTTGTTGGTCCTTCCATTCAAAGAGATATTGTGGTTTTGTGTAAAACTGTATTTTTTGATCATGGCATCAATCGGATCATAGATCCGGTAACCATATTTATCGGTGCCGTTAAAGTACCAATCCCGGCCATACACCACCGGGTCCGTTGATTTTACCGTATTGCCGTACAGGCGCTGCCATTCCCGGGCTTTTTCCAGGCTGGCACTATCCAGCCTCCAGAATCCGCCGGCCGGTCCGGAGCCCTTCATATTCTTTTGCGCATCCAGGGTATATTGCAGCCCGTCTATCCCCGCCAGTTCCAGGTCCTTAAACGGTGTTTGCCAGGACAGGTTGGTGCTGTACGTAAGCGTATTCCCCTGCGTTTTTGTACCTTTTTTCATGGTGATGAGGATCACTCCAAAGGCCGCTTTTGCACCGTAGATCGATGCAGAGGCTGCATCCTTCAGCACGGTAACACTTTCCACATCATTGGGATTCAGGTCCTGGATGCTGGGCACTTCCACATTATCCACCAGGATGAGGGGCTGACTGGATCCCTGTATGGAACCGATAAAGCCACGGATATTGATCAGCGGATCTGAACCTACTTCCCCGCTGGGAATCCGAATGGATAAACCCGGAACAACACCCTGCAAGCCCCTGCCCACGTCTGCAATCGGACGGCTTTTCAGGTTGTCCATATTCACATTGGTTACGGCTCCTGTAATGTTCCCCCGCCGTTGCTTACCATAGCCCACCACAATAATTTCATCCAGTGAATTGGACCCGGGCTGCAGCGTTGCTGTTACCGGCCCTTCGCCGGAGATCCGTAACTCCAATGGCTGATAGCCAACATAGCTAAACTGCAATGTCTGGTCCTTTTCCGCCTGGATTGAAAATGCGCCGGCTTCATCTGTAACAGCAACAATGCTTGTTCCCTTTACGGTAACCGTTACGCCTGGCATGGGGTTATTGGCCTCCGATACCACCGTTCCGGATACCCGGCCGTTCTGCGCCCATAAGCTACAAGGTGCAGAAAAAGCAAGCACTGCCATCAGCAGCACATAGATTCGTAATCTTCTCATAACTTTCTATTGTTTATTTTCTACAAAACAGTAACACCGGCTGCTGCGTATGGCCGCAGTATTTCATGATCCGGATCCAATTCTGTTATTAAATAGTCTATTTGTTTTAACGCACATACCTGCAACGCTTCAAAAGAGTTCAGCTTTTCAGAAATTGCGAGACATACCGTTTTGGCAGAAGCCGCAATCATGGCTTTTTTCAATTCCACCACTTCCCAGTCATTATCGGTAATGCCCCGCTGCAAATCGATGGCATTGGTTCCAAGAAAGCAGAGGTCCGCATTCACTTCCTGTATCTTCGACAATGCGCTGGCCCCGGTTGTGATCCGCGCCGCCTTGTTTACCTTATCCCCAACCACCACCACATTAATATTGGGATGGGAAATGTATATGTTCAATGCAGGAATGCTTCCGGTAATAAACGTAGCCCGGAGCTGGGGCGGCAACTGTTTCGCCATTTCCAGGATGGTGGTGCCTCCGCTGGTAAGCACATACATATTGTCCTGGATCAACCGGATTGCTTTTTCAGCGATCGTTACTTTCTTCGATTGAGAATAAACAACGGTAGGCTCAAACTTCACTTCGTTAAAAGCCAGCGATAATGCCCCGCCATGTACCTTGATCAGTTTTCCCGCCTGCGACAATTCGTACAGGTCTCTCCGCACCGTATCTTCTGACACTCCCATATCGGTACATAAGCTTGCATTCACCACTTTATTATGCAGGTCCAGTCGATGCAGTATATAAGCTTGTCGTTCTTTCTTTAGCAAGTCAATCAGTTTTAATATAGAAATGAAGATAGGGAGTTTTTCGCAAAAACCCGCAGTTTTTTATAAAAAGCCGCAAATATCAATGTTTACACAAGCTAAAAAGTTGCAAAAAGATGCATTTTAAGGATAATAACCGGTTGTTAGTTTTAAAAAGGGAACGGTGTTTAAAATTGCATTGGCAAGCTGAAGTAAATACCTGCCACATACACATTAAAAACAGAAAACAAAAAAATATTCAGCTCCGTTTTTACCTATCTTGCGCGGCCCTATATCAACAACAATGACGGCGCAACGTACTACGGCAATATTGCTCGCTGCACATAAAGCGGGAGAAAAGCAGGGACTGCTGCAGATCCTTTCAGTAGATAAAAGCAATAAACCGCCCGTTTATGAAAAAGCCGCCATCGATTCCCGTTCAGTGGTGGGCCATTTTGGCCGGCTGCCCGATCCGCTCATTAAGGCATTGGCGGCTTTCGGCGAAAGCAATATATCGAAAGCCATTGCAGCCATTAAACAGTACTTTGAGGTGCAGAACAGTTCGCTTGCTTATCGCGATTTCCAGGAGAAGGAACTGGTAAAACATCATTACGAGCTTTTCCGCCAGGTAAAACCCTGGTTTGACAAGCTTAAATGGTATCATAGCTATAAAGGCGCCGCAGACCGCTGGATCACCGGTCCCTGCCGTATCAGCGCCCATCGGCCCTTTTTAAAATTTGAAGTCGCCGAATCCGTAAATGGCTACCAGCTTCAGGCAATTGCTGAAATTGAAGGAACCGATTATCCGGTAAGCAACCTGGAGCGGCATCATTTCTTTTTGCGTAAGGACGACGTATACTTCCTGATGCCGCTGGCCGATCAGCAAACCCTCGACGGGCTTGAAAAGGAAGCGGCCTTTCGCCCGGCCGCCGCTGATGACCTGCGGAAAATTCTTTCAGGGCTGGAAGAGCGGTATCCCGTAAAGCCTCATGCGCTCCAGGACAGCCAAACGGTAGAAACGCCGCCGGTGCCCGGTGTGCTGCTCAGTGAACTAAGCGACACCTTTTTAATGTTAACTCCCCAATGGACCTATGACGGGTATACCGTTGAAAATCCCTGGGAAGCTGCAACGGAAATCCGCCAGAACGGAGAACGCGTGGTCATCCGCCGCAACCGGGAGCAGGAGCAGGAACTGAAAACATTGCTGGAATCGCTGCACCCGCGCTTTCCGGACCAGCACAAGGGCTACTATTACCTGCCGTTTGCTGAAGCTCAAAAACGGCAATGGTTTCCAAAAGTGTATCACCAGTTGTTATTATCGGGGGTAGACCTGAAGGGCATGGATATGCTGCGGCATTTCCGGTATTCATCGCACCTGCCGGAAACCGAAATAACGTGGCTGCAGGAAAAAGACAACCAGCTTACCTGCCGCTTTACGGTACGCTTCGGAAAAGAACAGGTTCCACTGCAGGAATTGCAGAAAATTTTATGGGCCGGCCAAAGTACCGTGCTCCTGAAAGGGGGTACACTGGGACTACTGAACGAGACATGGATGCAACAATATGCAACCCTGGTGAAGCATGCGAAAATTCATAAACAGGAACTAACCGTTGCCCGCTGGCTCTCCTTCGCCCTGCAGGAACCCGGCAATGAAAACTCCGTATTTGTGAATAAGCATGCAGGAAACTGGTGGCAACAATGGCAGCAATGGCAAAGCGATGCCCAGGTATACCCGTTACCAACCTCGCTGCAAGCCACACTCCGGCCTTATCAGCAAAAAGGCTATGAGTGGATGTGCCTGATGGCGGATGCAGGCGCCGGCGGTTGCCTGGCAGACGATATGGGATTGGGCAAAACATTACAGGCCATCTCGTTTTTAGCCCGTGCCATAGAGAACCGGCCCGGCATGCAAAGCCTGGTCGTATGTCCCGCATCCCTGATCTACAACTGGGAACAGGAATTAAAAAAGTTTGCGCCAGGCCTGTCGGTTACGGTTTTCCATGGCCCGCAGCGCGACGCCTCGGTTATTGGCAACCCCGCTCAGCAGGTACTGATCACCAGCTATGGTACCTTCCGCACGGAAGCAGCACAACTTTGTGCCCAATCTTACCTGTCTGTTTTCATTGATGAAAGTCAGAATATAAAAAATCCCGTTGCTAAAATCACCCGGGCAGTCGGAGAGATCCGCTCTGTTTATTGTTTTACCCTCAGCGGTACTCCTGTTGTAAACAATACCTTTGATCTGTATGCACAGCTGCATACGGCATTGCCGGGATTACTGGGCTCCCGGGAATTCTTCAAACGGGAATATGCAGATCCGATCGACCGCAACGGGGACGATGTTAAAAAACAACTGCTGCAGAAACTTATTGCCCCCTTTGTACTGCGGCGTACCAAGGAACAGGTAGCACCTGACCTGCCGGAAAAAACAGAGATCACGTTGTGGTGCGAAATGGATGATAAACAACGGGCCCTGTATGATGAGGTGAAAGAGCAGATCCGCAGCAGCCTCTTTCTTGACATAGAGAAAAAAGGAATGGCCAAGGCCAAGCTGGATGTACTGCAGGGCATTTTAAAACTGCGCCAGGTTTGCAACGCACCGCAACTCCTGCCGGAGGCCGGTGGTCAGGAGGATGCTTCTGTAAAAATGGAGCGGCTTTTTGAAGAACTGGAACTGGTACTTCCCCGGCATAAGGTGCTGGTCTTTTCACAATTTACCGGGGTGCTGGATCTGATCGCCGGCATCTGCAGGCAGAAGCAGATCGGCTATTATCATTTTGATGGCCAAACACCGGCGGCGCAACGTATGGAAATGGTGCGGGCCTTCCAGGAACCAGGCAATACAACCGGGTTATTCCTGATCAGTCTGAAAGCGGGTAATGCCGGTATTACCTTAACCGCTGCCGACTATGTTTTCCTATTCGATCCCTGGTGGAACGAAGCCGTACAACAACAGGCCATCGACCGTACCCACCGGATCGGGCAAACCAAGAATGTATTTGCTTACAAACTCATCTGCAAGGATACCATTGAAGAGAAGATCCTGCAGCTGCAGCAGCGCAAAAAACAACTTTCCGCCGACCTCATTTCCACAGATGAAGGCTTTATCAAAAACCTGGCGCAGGAAGATGTGGAGTGGCTGTTTGGATAGATTTAAACAGCTGCTATATACCTTTTAAAGTGAAGGAAGTTTTCATCCCCCATGGCGTATCCTGAAATGCCGGAGCGATTCATTCCTGATTTCATTTTATGCTGTTACTTTAGAAGCGCATAATTAACCCGCACTCATTTTAAATGTAACCCCTGCATCCCAAACTGATCCTGTTCCCGTATCAGCAATGCGCTGTTTATGCTCGATTGTTGAAGGGTTCGCATTTGGCTGCCGATCAGCATCAGAAGCCGGATTTTTGTCAACTACCTGAAAGCGTGGGTTCAAAAGCAATAAGCAACACCATTCAGGAAGACCCGGGGTAATGCTTGCCAGATCATACCGCCAGACAGGAAGCTGTTTTAAATACCCTCCGGTTTGGGATTTCCGCTGTAAGGCGACACTGCGTATCCGGCGGCTTTCCTTTTTGGTATTCCCTGGCCGGCCGTGCTGTTGCAGGCAATGCTTCCACAATTGATTAGCTTTTGAACGGAACATCCCGGCAGATCGAATGATTATGTCACCGGCAACGGGTCTCGTACATTCCGGCAGGTGGGCGCCTGTCTGGTTACAGGATGGCACCAGCCTCACGCGCCTGCCAAAGCACAGACTTGCGAAAGGCTTATACAATGCTAAAAAGAGTACCCTAAAGCCAAACCGGTCCCGGGGAGGCCATTGCGATTCAATTGTTGTGCTGCTCTTTACAGAAGGCGAACGGCTTACGGTTACACCATGAATGCCGGCTGTAATAACGCGCCCCGGGCGACCGCAGGTATCGTTTAAAATGGTAGTAGCGACGCTGCCCATAATTTTAATTTTTAAGAATGAATCAATGAATGTTGCCTGTACAAAGTTGGGGTTTTAAAGTGCCGGTTCATTTTTTTTATCCTTAATGATCCCTTCTGACCTCTTCTGACCCCTTCTGATCCTTCCTGATCCCTATTGATCCCTTCTGACCTCGAAACGCATGTTTTCTGTATCCTTTCTGTATCCTTTGTATATCCATTCTATATCCTTTGTATATCGTTTCTGTATCCTGGCTGTATCCTGGCTGTATCGTTCGTATATCGTTTCTGTGCCGGCAAGCGGTGCGTATGCGGGAATTTGCGGCTATTTCTTCGCCGGGCTCCACGGTCCGGTTTACGTTGCAAAATCAATGAAGCAATGGCAGGCTTTTTGAGGAAGCCATCCTCAACCGGTTTCAGGATCGATTGCACGCCCCTCACAAATGCCGGATTGAAGCGGAAACAAGCGCTACAAATAAAATTTGCCATACCTGGTATTTTGCTTATTTTTAGATGGAATGCAATGCGTGTAGCAGCCAATAGAGCAGGATGCCATTGCCCGTCATACCTCTTGGATACCGACCAATAAATCAAACCAAGCTTCAACCACCTGTTTATTTAACCTTCTAAAATAACAAAGCCATGAAAAGAAAACTGCTCAGTTTATCATTTGCCCTTTTTGCATTACAACTGTGTTCCCATGCCCAAACCGAGTATTGCGAGGGTGTATCTGTAGATGTTTACGCACCCAACCCGCAACTGGGAATGTATAACTACTTTGGCGCAAAAGCTACCCTTGCCGCTCCCTCCTGCGACGGAGACGTTACCATAACCGGTTATATCCGCGAAGAAGGCGGAGGCAGCACGCCCAATGCGCCGTTTACACTTGTTGTTCCCAAAGGCGAAACGGAGGCCTATACCGGGTTTATTTTTCAAACAGGGCCGGCATCTTCCGGTGAAGTAAGAGTGACCGATATCAGTCCCTGCCCTTATTCCTCCTGCTTCGCAAGTCTTATCAACACCCGCGACTACTATTGGTCTTACGAAAAAGCAATGCGCCTTTTTTGGGCCTAACCCGTCGGCACGATTGATTGCAGAAGCCGGTTTGATCAACATGATTCTAAAGACCGGTTCCGGAAAAAACCACCATCCTGGTTATACCGGTTTTCAATCATCTGCGTCTATTACAGCAAAATGGTTCACCTCATCAGTGAACCATTTTGCTGTTGGTATACCGGGATCCGGCCGTTTCAGGTGGCGCATGCTTTTAATGGCGAATGCCCGGCCGGACGTTCAATCCTGTATTACAAAGCTGTAAATACCCGCACTGCGGATACCGGCGTGGTGGCACGCATGCCTGCAAACACATGATGATATGCCCGTCCTACGGATGCATTCCACCAGTCGGCATAATCCACAAAATTTCCTGCCGAATTACGCACCTGCAGCGCTCCCACATCCGCTCCGCTTCCATTGATCAGCCGGATCCGGTAATCAATACGTGCAGACGATGATGAGATCTGTACTTCTTTTATGACCGTAACGGGCTCCCAGCCGGTGGCCTCACCAAAAGCAACCGGCTTGCCTACGTTAATCCAATCACTTTTTTCCTTTGTTACAATATTCTTGGTATACTGGTACTGGTATTGCAGCTTCAGGTCTGTTGGCACCCCGCTGGTCTCAAAAAGGAAATTATAAAACTTGATCCATGCCGTTGACCCGGTAGTATCGGTTACAATCTTGGGATAAGGAAATCCATTGTTGAAAACAATCGGCGGCTTGCTAAAATCATAAACAAATATATTCTGTTTCCCTGCCTGCAGGTTGCAATTCTGATCATAGACCAGCTGTGTACCGCCTTTATAAAGTTTTATATTGGTGGTACCAACGGCCGTAGTATAAAACCGGCCTACGGCACCGCTGGGGATGGCATTATAGGTAGTCAACGGCGACTTATCGTTTGCAAGCAGTTTGCTGTTTATTTCAACCCTGTTTATATCATTTGCAGCTCCGCTTGTTACAGGAACAAAATAATGCAACTGGAACTCGGCGGTATTTTCCGGCACCGGAACGGCATCATACTCTACCACATGCTTTGTACAGGAAGCAGCAAGCAGCGCCATTAAAAAATATATCAACGTATTCTTTTTCATATCCGTATATTTTACAGTTTATGCATTTGATTAATTTGGAAGCTCACCCGGATATGCAAACCAGGGAATGGATGTATGATAATTATCCGCGGTGCCAGGAATGGGCTTCAACGTTCCCAGCGATTTGAGGTTCCACATATATTCTGAGTTATACCGTGGACGCAGCCGGTAACAGGGAGCCCCTTCGTTTTTAGTAGCATAACTTCCTTTCCTATTTTGTACCTGTGCAGGTGCCAGGTACAGTCCCTTATAAACCTTGGCCGGATCCGTATCCCACTTCTGACTCACAATGGCTGTAGTCCATCCGTTGTTCTTGGCAGGGTAAGCACCGGAATAAGCAATATCATAGTGATATTTACGCATATCCACCCATGCTTCCGGGGCTCCCCAGGGATACAGGGCCACCCATTTTTGCATCATGATATGGGATAACGAAAAATCGGTGACGCCCGCTACATAAGGGCCCTGCAGGTAAAGGGCCGATAAATTGTTAAACACGGCCGGCGTTATTTTATCGCCGCCCGTAGGCGCTCCGGAAGTACCCGGGTAAATATACTTCGCCGTGAAGTCCATATCGGATTTTACGCCATTTTTAAACGCCTCAAATGCCTGGGAGGTCTGTCCTAATTTCCAATAGGCCTCCGCCAGGCAAAATTGTATTTCGGCACAGGTAGTTAAAATATAAGGTGCATTGTCTCGATAAATCCACCGCCCGATTCCGTCGTTCACAGCACCCGAAAATTGCGACACATTATTTCTTCCGTAAAAAGAAGGTGCCGTTCCAATGGGGCCTGCCGTTCCGGCAAATGATCCTCCGTAATACTTATACGCTTTTACGCTGTCTGCATTGCCCAGGTTCAGGAAATTAGGATTACTTGTTGTTCCCAGTTTTACTGCCATCCGCGGATCATAGTGCCCGGTAACATTTGATAAGGTATCGGTTATTATTTGTTTGGCGGCCAGCTTATACGGATAATACGGGTTACCGACAACGGATGTTTTATTACCGGTGGCTTCATCATATTCCGGCACCGTTCCGGTAAGCACCTGTACCGCGTATTCATGCTGAAAATAGGTCCAGCTGAGATTGCCGCGGGCCGTTCCCCAATAATTGTTAAAATCGGCGTAAGGCGCCTGCTGCGACCCGCCCGCTATTTTTAAGGTAGCATCATCATCCGAGCTTTGAAAAGACTTACCCGCAGCAGTGATCAGCTCCTGTGCATAGTCTGCCGCGAAATTGGTTTTATTAGACAAAGAAGACAGGTTGCGCACAATAACGGCATAGGCGAATTTGATCCATTTTGCTTTGTTTCCTCCATAGATGTAATCATTGGCACTTATTTTCGCACCATAGTCATGCGGATCCGGTTTCTCAAGCAGCTCAATAGCCTTGTACGCCCATTCGCGTACCTGGGGGTAAATATCTTTCTGATAATCGTAATCGTGCGATAACAGCCCGGGTACAAATGCCTGCTTCATGGGTGCATCAACATTGAGTTTCGTTAACAAATCCCATGAAAATGCTTTTATCGCATAACCGATGCCGGCCAGCGTCCAGTCTTCGGCAGCGATCGACTGGTTGATCATATTCTCCAGGTTCATGCCCTGGTTCCAGTATACGATCCGCCATGCTTCCGCGGCCGCATCACTTCCGGGAATAAAGCTATGCCCGGCATAGGTTGCATAATCGCCCGTAGCGCCCATCATTTGTGTTAAGGGCCCTACGGCACGCACATCCCAATAAATGCCCTGGTATTGCTGAAGAATACCTGCCAGATACAGATACCCGTCTACATGGTCCGGAGCGTCGATATTTTTATTTACATCCAGCCACTTCTTACATCCCCCTGTTAACAGCAGGAACGGTACTAAAAAAAATATTATCCTTCTCATAATTTTTTTAATTTAATGTTAAGCTAAGCCCCACTGTTATTCCGCGTGGATTTGGAAGCGACCATACATCGTAGCCTTCTCCTCCTGTACCACCAGCAGCGGCAGAAACCGTGTTCCCCACCGCGTCAATACCCGAATAATTTGTCCAGGTAAACAGATCGTTCCCGATAACATATACATTCATGCCGGATATGAGCCTTGTTCTTCCCAGTAATTTTTTAGGCAGCGAATAGGACAGCCGCAATTCCTGCAAGCGCAAATAATTCACATCCTTTTCCAGCCAGTCTTCATCGCCCCCGGCAAAAATGCTGCTGCTATACAACCGGTAGTCTACAGATATATTGTTAACCGTTGGGTTATCGGAGTTCTCATTCCCATCTCTCAGCACCCCTCCAAAAATCACCGGTCCTCTTTCACGCAGGTTTACCGATTCCCAGCTGGTACCATTGCTCATCATCAATCGTTTGGTGCCATTTACAACGGTAGCACCATAGCGGCCTGCAAACAGCCCGGACAAACGCAGGCCTTTATAGTCAACACTCGAAAGGAAACCGAACCGCACTTTCGGCTCCCGGTCTCCGATCACGCTCCATACCGAACTGGTAATGGGGATACCGGTTACCGGGTCAATCAGCACTTCTCCTTTGTTATTCCGCTCGTAGGCCCGCCCTGTTAAGGTGGTGATGGGCTTTCCTTTCATAATTCCGTTACGTATGTTTCCCGAATTCCAGGTGTAGGCATCATAATACTCGGATACATTATCCGGCAGGTATACCACCTTTGAGCCGCCGTGCGAAGCGTTTACGCCTACGTTCCAGGTTACGCCGGACCGGCTGCGGATGATATCGCCATCAATATGCGCTTCCCATCCCCAGGTTTTAAAAGACCCTACGTTCATTGTATTTAACACAAACCCGGTTGCATAACTCAGCCGGAATCCTTTAACGATCTGGTCATCATTATTGGTGGTAAAATAGGTGAACGTGGTATTCAGCCGGTTTTGCAACAGGCGCATATCAAAACCCACCTCACGGGCCGTGGTCATTTCCGGCCGCAGGTTCGGGTTCGGCCCGGTAAAGTCATATTTAAATCCGCCGCCCGTTAAGTTGGTTGCAATCAGCTGCGGATCTATTTCCAGAGGCCCCGCATCTTTACCCACCTGCGCAATAGAACCTCTTAATTTTATGTAATTAAGTACATTATTGTCTTTCAGGTTTAGCAGATCCGTAAGGATCAGCGAACCTTCGATGGCCGGGTAGAAATACGCATTATTATTGATCGGCAATGTAGACGACCAGTCGTTACGTCCTCTTAATGTAACAAAGGCCAGGTTATTATATCCAAACTCAAATTGCCCCGACACTGCCTGGATCCGCCGCTTGGTATTGCGTTGCGATGCCGTTTGCGTTAGCGGATCTGTATTATTGATAGACTGGAAATCGGCAATAATGAACTTGGTACCTACATTCGATACCCTGGTTACCGCGTTTTCAAGCTGGTGATAGCCCACCTGTGCAGATAATGAAAATTTATCGTTGAAGAATTTATTATTATACCCCGCAAGAACATTGACGGTAGGATCCGAAAAATTGGAATGCACCAGGTCGTAGCGCCCCAAACCGGCGTTGTTATTGGCATAATAGGGATGCCAGGACGACTCAAACGTTTGCATGCCTACATCCCATCCCAGTTGCGCCCGTACAAATGTATTTTTAACCGGAGTGGCCGTAAGCGCCACATTGGAAAGGAACCGGTCCGATTTGTCGTAGTTTTTATTCCGGTACATCGCAAATAAGGGATTCAGCAAATCAACATCGATATAATAATCCGGTTTGCGCATATGAATGCCATCCGCAGCCAGGTAATTGGCCATATTGTCTACCATGGGCCACAACATCGCCCGGTACAGGGGGCCGTCTGTTCCACGTAATATCTTGGCATTACCCGTTTTGGTATATTGCATGGATCCTTCAAACTTTAACCATTCGGTTATTTTGGCCTGTCCGGACAGGCTCAGGCTTGTGCGGTTATAATCCGTTGTCTTCACCACCCCTGCCTGATCCAGGTAAGAAAATCCGGCCCTGATGGTTGCCTTATCCGATCCGGCTTCTACGGAAATATTGTGCTTTTGCGAATTTCCGGTTTGCAGCAACGCCGCTATGTTATCATATTGCGTTATTCCCTCGGGATACAATCCGCCATACTTTGCCGTGTAATAATAGTTGGTGGTACCATATGCACCATTTGCATACTTGGTTTGCATATCCGGATAGCCATATGCTTTATCCCACCGGAAATCATTGCTGTAAGTGATGCGTCCTTTGCCCGGCCTTCCTTTTTTGGTGGTAATGATAATGGCACCGTTGGATGCATCCGAGCCGTACAGCGCCGCTGCTGCTGCGCCTTTCAGTACCGAAATGGATTCGATGTCTTCAGGATTAAAATCGTTCCCCCTTGAAGCAAAGTCCAGGTTACGGACGGAATAGGTTTCCGAGCCGGCCATTGCAATCGGGTTAAATGTAGAATTATTCATGGGCACCCCATCTACCACGTACAACGGCTGGTTGTTACCGGAAATAGAAGTAATATTCCGGAGCACAACGGTGGTGGATGCGCCCGGAGAGCCGCTGGTGGATGTTACATTCAGCCCCGGCACCCGGCCCTGGAGCGCAGTAATAAATGCATCTCTTCCGGATTCTGCTACGGTAGCTCCATCGATCATCTGAACAGAGGAACCTACTGCCCGCTGCACCCGCTTCATACCAAACTCCGTTGTTACTACCACTTCATCCAGGTTATCCTTTGCTTTCAAAAGTGTTACCGCAATCGTTGTATCGGCACCTACGGTGAAATGAAAGGATTCAAAACCAACATGTGAAAAAACAAGCGCACTTGCCCTGGCCGCGTTAATACTGAAAGTACCGTTGCTTTCGGTGGTTGTTCCGGCTGCCGTGCCATTGATCGTAATCGTAACACCTGACAATGGCCTGTTTTCCTCGTCATGTACCGTTCCTGTAATCCGCCTCGTCTGTGCGTTTCCCTTACCTGGAAAAACCACAAACAAAACTAATAACAGACCAATTAGTCCAGTTAGTTTTCTCATTTCTCATACTTTTTGATTAAAAAATTATAATAGATCCAGCTTTTAAATAGCACAGCGTACCGAACAGTACGTGCGGTTCCCCCATGCGCTTACTGCCAGGTTCTCCTCAACAGATCCCTGCTTTCAACAACCCGGTTCATTTGCAATGAATGCAGCTTTATTTCGATACCCCATAACCAATACCTGCAGGAATACTATGAATTGCCGTAAATGCGTTCCAGCCCGTGTTTCTCCCCCATTCTACCATGTAACGGCGGATTCCTGTTTGCAAGCAATCGTTGTAACATCTTCTCAAGATTCAGCCAATTCGCACAAGACTTTGTTAAAGATATGTAAAAACCTCCATAAAAAAAAGCAGTTTCTGTAAAAAACCTGCAAATATGCGCAAAACTAATCGGGTAAGTTCCGCGTACCCCGCTCCATTTCTAAGCTAAAAACAAGTCTCCCGTATATTTTCTGCAACGCGCAAGTACAAACTACATTACCGTAAACAATATTTTAATCTGACAGGTTATAGTAAAGGTCAAAAAATACCCGGTGCAAAACATCAACGTTCCGCTCCGGGTACCGGATGCTACCAACCGGGGTTCTGCTTAAAACTTCCGTCCGGATACAATGCTATTTGACCGGTTGGGATGGCAGAAAGATAATTTTTAGGATCAATAAAAGACCGTACGGTTCCTGCAGTATAAGGCGTAATGTAACCATTAGCATCTGTTTTCACCTGGCCATTTCCGGCAACCTTCGCACCCTTGAAAATATCCGGGTTTACTGAATTATCCATGTAGCTCCCTTTTGCCCATCGCATCAGGTCGTCGAACCGGAATCCGTCCAGCATCAACTCTGTTCTGCGTTCACGCCGTACTTCCCATAACAGGGAAGTGATGCTCGGATCAGCATCTTTTTTCGGATCTGTAAAGCCCACTCCATTTATTGCAGTGCCCTGGTTTCCTGCAAGCTGCAACGCTGCCACCCCGGCACGTGCTCTTAGTTTATTAACAGACATATCCAGGTCGGCCTGATTGATGCTGTATTTACCCAGCTTGTCTAGTTCCGTACAGGCTTCGGCATAGTTCAGCAACACTTCCGGAAGACCGAAGATCGGTGCATCAGTTGTGTTGTTAGGCGCCAGTTGATTGTCTGCCGGCTGCAGAAACTTGGCCGGACGGTAACCGGTACTGGAACTTAATCCGTTTACCAATTTACCCTGGTAACACAGAAAATCACTGATCGTTTGCTGTAACCGCTTGTCGCGGTTTGCCCGAACATTAATGATCGTATCATCTCCTTTGTATAAAGGAGACAGGCCAATGGGTAATCCGTCCGTACATAAATAAGCTTCCACTGCGTTTTTAGACACGCCTTTCATTACGGTAGAACTATTGGTAAAACCGATTACTGAGTGACCCAGAAATCCTGCCAAATATTGTTTATACAGGATCACTTGTTTGTTACCGTTCAGATCTAAGGAATTATAGGTGGTTTGATAATCCGCGTTCAGCGTATACCCGGCACTGGGATTCATCAGTTTTTCGGAAGCCGTTTTGCATGCCTGCAAATACACATCCGCATTGGTTACCGCCGGATCCTTGTGATAGATACGATACGTCCCTTCATACAAACCCACTCTTGACAACAATGCATAAGCCACATCCTGGGTAACGGTGTTTGCCTGGTCCTTAACCCGTAAGTTTGCAACAGCAAAGTTCAGATCCGCCAATACGCTGTCCATTACCAAAGTACGGCTGTCTCTCGGCTTATATATTTTTTGCTCATCGGCCAGATCGAGATAGGTATTTACAAACGGAACACCGCCAAATGTTTTTACCAGGTTGAAATAGGTCATAGCGCGGAAGAATTTTGCGACGCCTTTCCAGTGATTTTTTGCTTCGTCCGGGATGGTCATTCCATCAATGCGCGCCAGCATCAGGTTCGCTTTCCGCACCCAGTAAAAGTTCCAGGCAGCACTGCTGGCTGGTGCATTCGCCGCAAAGATCTGCAGGCTAGGGTCTGCCTGATCGTCGTTAAACGATGTGAAATAAAAATCACCCTGGCCGTTTCCGTTGCCATAACCCGGAAACAAGGAATAAAATTCCCAGCTATAGGCTCTTAAGTTATCTTCACCGGTCCAGAAATCGCCATCACTGAAACTGTCCAGGGGAACCTTATCCACGTATTTTTTACATCCAAATGCTGTAGTAGCTAAAAACAGCAATACGAATAATTTATTATGAAGTTTCATAGTCTGTTTATTTTTATTGAAAGTTAATTTGAACCCCAAATGAAAGGGTTCTGGCGATGGGCCATGTTCTTCCGGTAAACCCGGCCGTAGAGCTAACATCATAGGCTTCCGGGTCAATGGGAAGGTATTTATCCTTTATCGTTACAAGGTTTTCACCGCTCAGGTATACCCGCACTTTTTGAAAATGATATTTTGCCAGCAGATCATAGGGCAACGTATAGCCAATGGTAAGATTCTTCAACCTTGCATAAGCCAGGTTTAACAGGTACTTCGTTTGCGGATAAAAGTTATTGGATCCCGCCTGCAACCCGCTCACAGTTCCGCCCTGGTTGTTGGGATAAGGGTTGGGGAAGCGGGCATTGGGGTTTTCAGGAGTCCAATAATCCACCTGGTCCGCATACAGGATATCCGTGCCCTGGTACATCGGCAGCACTACATTCCCCAGGCCCCAAACATTCTGTTTTCCTACTCCCTGGAAAAGGAGGTCCAGATCAAAGTTTTTATAATTTCCACCTACTCTTCCGTTATAAATATAACGCGGCCTGCTATTCCCAATCACTTTTAAATCACCATGATCTGCAGCAGATCCCTTTCCTCCGTCAATTTTATCATCTCCATTGATGTTCTTGTACTTGATATCTCCCGGCCCGTATACAAAGTTTCCTGTCTGAAGATTCTTTTGACTGGCGATACCGTCGGCATACCCGGTAATTTTTCCGCTACCATCCTTTACAAAATCCGCATCCGTAAAATACCGGTCCGTTTCAAATCCCCAGATATCACCGAATGTGGAACCCGAATAATAGTTATTGATCAACTGAGAAGGGTTATACCATTTCGTTACGATTGTTTTATTATCCGAAAAACCAAGCATACCATAAAGCGACAGATCATTGTTTACGGGCACATATCCGTTTATCGTGATTTCATATCCACGGGTGCGCAGCGTTCCATCGTTTCTTCTGGGTTCGAGGCCGGAGATCGTTCCTCCAGACGTACCAAAAACAGCCGGAAGCGTAACCGTTGCAATCATGTCGCTGGTGGTACGCTGATACCAGTCGAATGTTACAGAGAGGTTATTATTTTTAAAGAAACTAAAATCGGTTCCGATATTTATCGACTGCACTTTTTCCCAAAGCAGGTCTTTGGGCACCGCCCGCGGAAGTGAAATACCCTGTGCCCAGTTTCCACCGGTCATCCAATATCCGCTGGTACTAAACATTGACGGGATAAAGTATTGTGCGCCGCCAAAATCCTGGTTGCCCACACTTCCCCAGGAAGCTCGTACTTTCCAGTCGTTCAATACCGGCTTCAGGGATTGCATAAATGATTCTTCGCTGATCCGGTAAGCTCCTGACACTCCGGAGAAAAAAGCCCATCGATAATTCAATGGAAAGGAAGATGAGCCGTCATAACGTCCCATTAATTCAAGCAGGTATTTTTCTTTATAGTCATAGTTTAGCCTGCCAAAAAAGCCGGCATAAGCACGGTTGCCATGACTGCTGTTGGCGAATTGATCACCTGTTGCCAGGTTCAACTCTCCTTTATCCGGATCCAACAAATTCCGGCGGGAAGCCGAAAAAGATAGATTTTCATACTCTTCCGAATTGGCTCCCCCCATCAGTTTAAAATGATGATCATCGAATTTTTTAGTATAGGTTAAAAAGGCATTGAACGAATTCTGCCCCACACGCGTAGCACTATAGCTGGCCACATTTTGCGATGCCAGTGAAACATCCGCCAGGGCGGAACTGATATTATTAGGATCAGGAATCGCCGCCCAGTTATTCAACACCTTAACCGGCCCACCCACCTGATGGTTGATTACATTATCCTTTCCGATTACATAATTTACATTCAACTCCAGATCCTTCATGAGTTTCATAGTTGAAGTAAGCTCCACCCGGGTATAGTTATCAATGGTAGATGACGGGTGCGCAGCGTTCAGGAATCCGGGCACATTCCGGAAATACTGCCCATTATAGGTACCATAAGGCCAGTAAGCGCCCCACCGGTACATGTAGTAAAAATAATCCTGGTATCCATAAGGAGCGGTGTATTCAAAATTGCGGTACATCGATTTGATACCTACCGTCCACCATTTTGTAATATCCACATTTACGCCACCAACAAGGTTATATTTTTTGATATTATCCGGGTTCATTTTAAACATCCCCCCCTGGTTATTATAACCCGCCGATAAATAATAAGAAACCCGCTCACCGCCACCGGTAACACTAAGCGTTTGATTAGACTGCGGCATCGTTCGGAACATGATCTTATTCACATCCCAGACTTTGTAGAAGTAGAAAATATTATTAATAATATCAAAATCCTGGCCCTTGATCATCTCCATCCCCGTGTTCGTATTTTTATATTTCTCTTCCCAGGTCTGAATGCCACTCAGCAAGGTTTTCAATTGCATCCCGAAAGATTCGGGAGAGGCGGTACCAGCCCGCTGCGCAGCTGAAATGATGCCCGGTAGTTCTTTAACAGGATCTGCAAACTGGGGAAGATTGATCGCTTTAGCCCAGGAATAATTACTATTGAAACTCACAAGCGGCTTTTGATTCCGTTTCCCCTCCTTCATTTTTATCAATACCACACCAAAAGCGGCGCGGGTTCCATAAATGGCCGCAGAGGTAGCATCTTTCAATACCGATATACTGGCGATGTCATTCGGATTAATAATGCTCAGATCCTGCGTTTCTATATTATCTACCAAAATCAACGGTCGCCCGAAGCCGGATGCATTGATCGACCCAACCCCTCTGATATTGAAATCGGCTGTACTGGTGAGGCCGCCGTTTTTGTACATAATATTTAAACCGGGAACAGCACCTTGCAACGCCCGCATAGGGTCTGAGATAGGCCGGTTGGTAAACGTTTTTCCCACATCCACCGTAGCTACAGCGTCAGAAAGATTGGCTCTTTTCTGGCTTCCGTATCCTACTACCACTATATTTTCCAGTTCCCCGGTACTGGTAACCAATACCACATTTACAATGCGGGACGCTCCCACTACAATGTTTTTATCAACAAACCCGACAGCCGAAACAGAAAGACTGTCCCCCACACCAGCTAATAATTCAAAATGCCCCGTTGAATCCGTAGCGGTACCCTGCCCTGTTTTTAAGGCAATAACGGTAGCGCCTGGTATGGGCGTCCGTCCATCGCTCGTTACCACCCCGGTAACCTTTCCGGTCTGACCAAAAGCAATTCCCGACAAAAGATTACAAATCAAAAATGTCAGCAGACATGAATATTTGTTCATTTGAAATTTGTTTTTCATTTTTTATAAAACCGTTATTCCAGCCTTTACATAGGGCTGCAGCAACTCATCTTCCGGATCCAGTTCCGTAACCAGGTAATCGATCTGTTTCAGCTCACACACCTGCAGCGCTTCAAAAGAGTTCAGTTTTTCTGCAATCGTTAAACATACGGTTTTTGCAGAAGCCGCTACCATGGCTCTTTTCAGCTCCACCACCTCCCAGTCGCTGTCTGTAATACCGCGGCGCAGGTCGATGGCATTGGTTCCCAGGATACACAGATCGGCATTCACTTCTTTGATCTTGGCAATGGCACTGGCGCCTACCGTGATCTTGGATTCTTTATTCACTTTATCGCCCACCACCACCACGTTAATATTGGGATGTGCGATATACGCGTTTAATACGGGTATGCTGCCGGTAATAAACGTAGCCCGCAACTGGGGCGGAAGCCGTTTGGCCATCTCAATAATGGTGGTTCCCCCACTCGTAAGCACATACATGTTTTCCTTGATCAACCCGATCACTTTCTGTGCAATGACCGCCTTCTGCGTTTGCGAGTACACCGGGCTGCTGTTAAAATGTACCTCATTAAAGGCCAGCGACAGGGCGCCGCCATGTACTTTGATCAGCCGGCCGGCCTCTGCCAGTTCCTGCAGATCTCTCCGAACCGTGTCCTCAGACACGTTCATATCCACACAAAGCTTGGCACTCAGCACTTTATTGTGCAGATCCAACCGGTGGAGAATGTATGCTTGTCGTTCTTTCTTTAACACAACCGTTAATTTATTCCTAAAGGTAAATAGGAAAACGGCAAAAAGTCGCAAAATGTCAAAAAAAAAAGCATCCAATTGCTCAAGAAAACCAACTTTTTTAAGTTAATTTTAACACATATCTTATTTTTAAACATTTAACCTACTGATTTATGAAACAGCTTTATCTCATCGCCCTCCTGGCGCTAACGTTTTTTGCGATCCGTTGTAAAAAAGAAGATACCGTTCCTCCCGAAAAAAATACTCCGGTTACCAAACCAGAAACGCATGCTATCTGGAACGGGTCGCCTATTACTACAGAGCAAATTCCGTATCAGGCGCGTATTGAGCGGATTAATGGGGCGCAAGGTTCTGGTGGCGGAGTAATTATTGGAAGACAATGGATTTTAACGGCGGCCCATGTTGTAGAAGGCATACAACCGAATCAACTAAACATCCGCCTGGGTTTGAATGACCTTAACAATCCCGTTGGGTCACAAAGCTATAGCGCCGATCAAATTATCATGCATCCGGATTACAGGAATGAATCGATATTCTTTGGAGCAATCGATATCTTGAAAAACGATATCGCATTAATTCATTTATCATCTCCCATCCAGCTTAACAATCACGTGTCAGCCATCCTTTTTGCCGACGATATCCATGAAAATTTCTATGGTGCCACTATGTTTACTGTTTCAGGCTTTGGACATACCGAATCCGGTGCTGGAAGCCCGGTCCTTTTGTCTACCACGTTGAAATATGCGGAAACAACCACCCAGTTTATCAAAGCCGTAAGCCCGCCCGGCGAGCCTTTGTCAAGAACGGATGCAGGCGATAGTGGCGGTCCCCTCACTTATGTTACGGGTGAAGGGCGCTTTTTAGTAGGAGTCGTTAGCCATAGCAGAAGCAGTAGTGCCTCGGCTTCCTATTTTACAAGAGTATCTACATTCGCTCCCTGGATTACCTCTATAACCGGTATCCAGGTACAGCTGCCATCCGGCATTTTAGGACCCAGTCCTTCACCCTGCCAAACATCTTCCCAATTCAGTTTAAACAATGTTCCGACGGGTGCAAACGTAATCTGGGAAATTCCATCATATGCCTTCGCCACTTTATCTGTTACAAATAATACCGCAACGCTCAATGCTACCGCAAACGCAGGAGTAGGTTTAACAGCCCACCTGGATATTTATGGAGACCTGTATACATGGTATCGTGTTGTCAATTTTGGATATATTGACCGGTCATTACGTGGCGTTGACGCAACTTATTTACCCGGAGACTTCATTCCGCTGGAAATTACGCCCTCCGATGATGATCGATTGTATACCTGGTACATTGATGGTATTATGACAAACCAGGTATCAATACCCGAAGGATCCATTTTCAATCACGGATATTATTATTACATATATGCTTCCGAACCGGGACTTCACCGCGTCAAAGTAGAAGTCAGCACTAAATGCAATACCTTTCAAACCTACGAAGGTGTTTTCACCGTAAACGATCAATAACAATTTTAGAAAAATGAGTATATTTGATCAAACAAGTTGCATAAACAACTATTTTTCGATCATCTAAAAAAACGCGCCATGCAAGAAGCATATATTGTTGCCGGCTACCGTACCGCAGTTGGCAAAGCAAAAAAAGGGGGATTCCGCTTTTACCGGCCGGATGACCTCGCCATTACTGTAATCAAAGGCCTGATGGCATCACTGCCCCAGCTGGAGCCCAACCGGGTAGATGACGTGCTTGTGGGTAATGCCGTGCCGGAAGCAGAGCAGGGCCTGCAGGTGGGGCGCATTATCTCGGCCCGCGCCCTGGGTATAGAGGTACCGGGCGCCACCGTAAACCGCTATTGCGCCTCCGGACTGGAAACCATTGCCATGGCCACCGCCAAGATCCGCACCGGCCAGGCCGATTGCATCATCGCCGGAGGTACCGAAAGCATGAGCCTGGTACCGGCATCGGGATGGAAAACGGTTCCCTCCTACTCCATCGCCAGTGACGAACCAGACTATTATCTCAACATGGGCTTAACCGCGGAAGCCGTTTCAAAAGAATTTCATATCAGCCGGGAAGACGCGGATGCGTTCAGCTATCACTCGCACCAGAAGGCCATCAATGCCATACAGAACGGGTATTTCAAAGAAGGCATCCTTCCGGTGGAAGTGGAGGAAGTATTTGTAGATCCTGCAGGAAAACGGCAGGTGAAAAAGTCGGTGGTCGATACAGATGAAGGTCCCCGCGCAGATACATCCATGGAGGCATTGCAAAAACTAAAACCCGTTTTTGCAGCCAACGGCGTGGTTACGGCAGGTAACTCTTCCCAAACCAGCGATGGTGCCGCCTTTGTGGTGGTGATGGGTGAGAAAATGATGCAGGAGCTGCAGCTGCAACCCATCGGCCGCCTCGTGGCCAGCGCCGTGGCCGGGGTACATCCGCGCATTATGGGCATCGGGCCGGTGGCGGCCATTCCCAAAGCCTTAAACCGTGCAGGCCTTTCACTGAACGATATCGACCTTATTGAATTAAATGAAGCCTTTGGCGCACAATCCCTGGCGGTGATCCGGGAAGCAGGACTCAATCCCGATATTGTAAACATCAACGGAGGAGCCATCGCACTGGGCCATCCCCTGGGCTGTACCGGCTGCAAACTCACCATCCAGGTGCTTGGAGACCTCAGGCGCCTAAAGAAAAAATACGGCATGGTTACAGCCTGCGTAGGCGGCGGACAGGGGATTGCCGGTATCATCGAACGTTTTTAATTTTTTTATCGTCTAAAAATCCGGTTCACTGTGCATAACGGTCAACCGGATTTTTTTTTACCCGGCGGCAGTATACAGGGCAGCCATGTTGCGACGCTCCGTTCAGCTGCTGTGCAGGGCGCATCCCATTCACTATTCACCATTGACCATTCATCCCCCATGTCCAAACCCTTCACAAAAACGCTCAACCTCGCCAATATTGTAAAACAGCTCTGGCCCTTTGTACGGCCCTACCGCACCATGATCTTCGGTACACTGGCGCTTACCCTGGTAGGATCGCTTGCTGCACAGGTAAACCCGCTCATCCTGAAATATACCGTTGATCATGTAGACCTGCTTTTGCAAAAGCCCGATCCCATGCAGGAAGGACTGCGCCTCTTACTTTATATTTCCATTGTCCTGTTCACCAAAGAAATTGTAAATATTTTCATCCAGTTCGGACAAAAATTTTATGGCGAAAAGATCCGGATCAATGTCAGCAACCTGCTTTCAGAAGCGGCCATTAAAAAGATCCTCGGATATGGCATGGCCTTTTATGCCGCCCCCGAAAACCAATCCGGCCGCCTGCAAACCAGGATCGACCGCGGCGTGGAAAGTTTGACCCGGCTGGTGCAGAACTTTTTTATCGATATCCTGCCCCTGTTCTCCAATGCCATCCTGGCCCTGGTGATCATGTACCTGGCCAATGTAAAAGTAGGACTGGTAGCCACCGTAATCCTGCCCGCATACTTTTATGTAAGCAGCCGGCAGGCGCAAAAATTGCAGGGAGTACGACGGCAGTTGCGGCGGGGAAGAGAGAACAAGAACAACGGTTTGCTGAACCTGATTGAATCCATTACCGTTATCAAAAGCTTTGTGCGGGAAACCTACGAAGAAAAAAAACAGCTCGAAATACAGGATCAGCTTACACAGGACCAGCTGTATACCCGCAAAACCAATTTCCGTTATGATGGGATCAAATCCTTTATTGAGCAGATCGGCGTGGTACTGATCATCATTCTTACCACCTACCTGGTGCTGGGCCACCAGATCAGCATCGGCGCCATTATGCTGCACATTATGCTTTTCAATAACGTATCGGCACCCATCCGCCAGCTGCACCGTATTTACGACGAGGTAAACGATGCGTTTATTTATGCCGAAGCCTACTTCCAGATACTGGATGCAGAAGAAGCCACGGAACAAACCGGCGCTTATAAAGAAGAAGTGGTAAAAGGTGATTTTGAAATGCAACAGGTAAATTTTACGTACCCCAATGGCACCAGGGCGCTGCACAATGTATCATTAAAAATAGAAGGCGGAAAAACCACCGCATTGGTAGGACTGAGCGGCGCGGGAAAAAGCACCATCCTCAACCTGCTGAACAAATTCTATAAGCCGGATAGCGGAACCATTGTACTGGACGGCGTTAACCTGGATGCGTACAACAACCAGGTGCTACGAAGCGAGATCGGACTGGTGCTGCAAAAGAACCATATTTTTAAAGGCACCATTGAAGACAACATCCGCTATGGAAAAATGGATGCCACAAAAGAAGCCATCATCACCGCTGCAAAAAAAGCCAGCCTGCATAACCAGATTATGGAACTGCCGCTGCAATATGAAAGTGATGCCCAGTTACTGAGCGGCGGTCAGCAACAACGCATTGCCATTGCCCGGCTGTTTCTGAAAGATCCGCCTGTGATCTTCTTAGATGAACCTACGGCCAGCCTCGACGCCATTGCCACCGAACAAATCAAAAACAGCCTCGATGCCATCAAACAAAACCGGACCGTGGTGATCATCTCCCATTCTATTTCGCAGATCGTTGATGCCGACATGATCTATGTACTCAAAGAGGGCCATGTAGTAGAGCGGGGCACGCATGAACAACTCGTGGCACAGAACGGCACCTACCGCGAAATCTTCAATGCATCTGCCCGCAGCCTCAATATTGCCCGCATCGCACAATCCTATAGCTGATGCTTCGCGTATACGCTAAGCTAAAGATCCACACGGAAGAACGTTCCCTTTTAACGGGGAGCGGCAGCGTACCTGCATCGGGTTAACAGCGGCTGTACCCCAAAATCTTTATGCTGTTTGCTAAACAAGGGCAGGCGGAACCTGCCTGCGCCAGGTTCGTTCCCGCTTCAATAGTTGCCGGCCCGCCGCGGCCGGGTGATGTTGATACAGCTGTATGATACCCTTAAAACGGATGCCCGGATCCCAATGAATATTTTAATTTTCATTAACAGCTGTTAGCATCTAAAAAGCGTCCTATAATTGAAGACTTTTTAATCAAGTAACCCAATTAAAAAATGTTATGAAAGTGAAACTGGCCTTGTTGGCATTTGCATTACTGGTAGCGGGTATTTCGAAATCGGAAGCACAGCATTACCGCTACGAAAAAAAGTATACGAAGCACTATAAAAAGAGCTACCGTTATAACCGGCCGGCTGCGGTGGCCTATTACCCCGTAGTGCACCGGAACCGGTATTATGAAACCAGTGTTTACCCGGCGTACCGGCATCACCACCGTTACCGGCAATACCGGCACATGCCTCCCGGACATGCAAAAAAATATTACCGCTATCACCGGCAGCACAACCGCGTACATTATTATTAAAGGATAAACGTATGATTTATAAGGTTTAAAATGGTTCAGCAATCGCCACCCCCAGGGGTGGCCTGGTTGCTGGTACAAAGTTTGATTTATAGCCCGTTAAAATCCCGAATATGAAAAGAATAACCATCAATAAACCCGGAGCAACAACCCTGCTGGCCATATTGCTTTTAACATTTTTTGCAGTAATGTTCAGTTCCTGTGCCGATACGTATTATCCTTCAAATGGTTATTACAGGCACGGGCACCACTATTACAGGCAAATGCCTCCGGGCCAGGCAAAAAAATATTATGGCGCCCAATCTGCACGGGACTTTGCACCCGGGCATAACAAGCGCCGTTATTGATATTCCTTTTTCTTTAACAAAAACAATAGCAAAAAATGAAAATACAATTATTTAATAAAACCCGTCTGTTGGTTACCGGGGCGCTGATTGCGTTGGTAGCCGGGCTTAGCTCCTGTGCAGACACCTACTACCCCTCCGGTGGTTACTATGACGGGTATTACGGCTACAACCCCTATTACTATTACTCTCCGGGATATTATGGTTATTATGGAAATGGCGGCTATTATTACAATAACCGGTATTACCGCAATAACCGGAATTACCGCCGTTATGAAGACCGCCGCAGGTACGACGACCGGAGAAGGGTATACAGCAATAACAGCCGGGACCGGTATCGTATAAATACGAATCGGAATAATGCGGAATATTACCGCCAGCAAAACAATAACCGTGTTACAGAGCGGAATAGCAACAACAACCGCTCCAACGAGGTCCGGTCGCGGAATGTAACACCGCAGCGTTCTTACAGTCCTCCGCCTCCATCCAGGAATATACAGCAGCCGCCTCCCTCCTCTGGCGGAAACTATAACCAGGGACGATCAAACAGCAACAACAGCCGTTCTTCGAGGAGATAACGTAAAACAGGATTTATTACTGCCGCAGGTCATGTTCCCGGAAGACCTGCGGCTTTTATTTTTTAACAAAACGCTGTTCATACAAAGCGATCCAGTCGGCCACCGAAACCCGTTCCACGAGTTGGCCAATGAGGTCAAAGGGGATCAGTTCCGGCTTACTGAACCGGATGCAGCTCTTTCCCATATCTGGTTTTTTTGCGGCAACTTTCTTCCACTCGTTTAAAAACCAGTCCATCAGGCCGGCATCCGCGTACAGTCCCATATGGTACAGCACAATGCCGTTCTTTTGGGAAGCCATGCTCAAAAACGGAAGCGGTTGCTCCGGAGCGCAATGATAACCTGCCGGGTAAATGCGGTGCGGCACTACATAACCAATCATTCCATACGCCATGGTTTCCTCATAGCCTGCCGGCAAATGTTTCCGGATCACAGTCCGCAGTTTTTCCATTGCAGGCAGCCGTTCTGCAGGTACTTCGCTCAGATAATCGGCTACTGTTTTTGCCTTGGATTGCATCTTTTTTAAATGGGTTTAATTTTTAGCATTTTTTTTACAGAACTATGGAGTTTGCTGCCACCATTTTACTGCTTTTTATCGTCCAATAAATATAATAAAAAAACAATGAGTAAAAATGTCATAAAACTGGGCATGTTCCTGCTGGGCGCCAGCCTTTTTCTGGCGGTAGAAAGTTTTGCACAGTACCGGCGTCCCCCGCACCGGGTGTACAGAAGCCACTCCTATTACCGGGCACCGAGGGTTTCTATCGGTATCGGCGGGGTCTTTGGCTGGCCGGCCCCTTATTACCGGTATGGCTACGGGCCCAATGTAGGGGTTTCCGTAGGCATTGCATTTCCGCCCATTGGCGCCACTATTTATGCCTTGCCCCAGGGTGCACGCCGGGTTTATTATGGCGGCATGCCTTATTATTACCGGAACGATACGTATTTTATCGAGCGCGATAAAGGAGGATACGAAGTGGTAGCTCCCCCGCTTGGAGCCACTGCTGCACGCCTGCCCAACGGCGCCCGGATGCGAAAAATTGATGGCGACACTTATTATGAATACAACGGCACCTATTACCGGCCCGATATCGATGATAACGGAGAACGGATCTATGTTGTAGTAGGACGAAATGGCACCCTGGATACAGAAGAAGCAAGAACGCAACCTTATAATGACGACCGTGCAGCTGCAGATGACGATCGGAATGATGAACGCAACAGCAGCGATGCGGTGCAACAGAACAATGACGACACGGACGTTACTACCGGTGTTTATGACACCCGTCCCCAGGTGGGCGACCAGTTTGACCAGCTGCCCAAAAATTCAACCCGGGTAACTGTTGGCGGTAAAACCCAGTTCCGCTCACCCGCAGGCACGTACTATAAAGAGATAACGGTAGACGGAAGAACCGTATATGAAGTCGTTTCCTCAAAATAAATGATATAAAATATAAAAGGCAAAAGTGGCCCCGAACCGGCCACTTTTTAATGTGTATACGATATCCTTAACTTTAAATATGAAGCGGCTATATTCCAATAAATACAACCATTTCCGGATCACCGGCCGGTGTTTCCTGCTATTGCTTGCGGGCCTCCTTTCCGCAATGGCATTACCGGCACAGGAATCCCGGTCTCTCCTGTGGAAGATCAGCGGCAATCAATTACAGGCCCCCTCTTATCTCCTGGGCACGATGCACCTGGTTTGCGGAGAGGATTTTGAAGTTCCGCCGAAATTAAAAACCGTACTTAAAAAAGTTCGTACGGTTACTTTTGAGGCGGACATCGCGGCCATGGATGGCGCTGATCAGTTAATGGACCTGATGAAACCTGTGCCCCGGATATTGGAAAAAATTCCGCGGGAGCAACGCCAGTTGCTGGACAGCCTGCTGAAAGAATACCAGTTAGCACCGGAAGCATTGAATTATATGTCGCCCTTTGGAATTACTTCGGTACTAACCCTCAAAACCTTCAATTGTGCCGACCCTTCGGCAGTAAAAATGATGGAAAAGGAACTCCTTAATTGGGCGGAAGCAGATTCCTTACAGATTGATCACCTGGAATCGGTTGACTTCCAGATACAGATGATCCGTTCGATGAATACGATTGATGAACTGCTGAACACGCTGAAAGGTATGAAAGAGGCTCCTCAGTTTATGAAAGACCTGGTGCAGGTTTATAAAACAGAAGACCTTCCACGCTTAACCAGCCTGATGAATGACCCTGCATTTATGAGCACCGTACAACAAACCCGCTTGCTCAAAGAACGCAATCTTAACTGGATGCAGCTACTGCCGGGAAAAATGAAAAAAGCATCCACCCTTTTTGCCGTTGGCGCCGGGCATCTTGGCGGTAAGAACGGATTGATCCAGCTTTTAAAACAAAACGGCTATACGGTTACCCCGGTTTTTGAATAAGTGTGCATGAAGTATCTTTGCAGGTTGAAACCAGGCTAAACCACAGCCGTGCCGGTTTCAAAAAAAGAGCATCGGTATATTCTAAAACGAAACAAATATGACGCAGGCAATACAACTGGCAAAACGATTCAGAGAAGTACATCTCGATGGTGATTGGGTGGCCGCTACCAATCTCAGGGCCGCACTATCGGGGGTAAACTGGCAGCAGGCGACCACAAAGATCGGATCGCTGAATACCATTGCGGCGCTTGCTTTTCATATCAACTATTACATTGCAGGCATTTTACACGTATTTGAGGGTGGTTCGCTGGATATTCACGACCGCTATAGTTTTGATGCACCTCCAATAGATTCGCAGGCAGACTGGGAGCAATTACAAAACAAGCTATGGGCCGATGCTGAAGCTTTTGCAACACATGTACAACAGCTGTCCGAAGCACAACTGGAATCGGCATTTACAAACGAAAAATACGGCAGTTATCAGCGGAATATTGACGCCATGATCGAGCATGTATATTACCACCTGGGACAGATTGTGCTGCTCCGGAAACTGGTACAGGAAATACCCGGCCGTTAAAAAATCACCAACATTGAAAAGAAATTATTACATACTTTCCGCCTGCCTCCTGCTAACAGCGTTGTTATCCGGCATTTTAACATCCGGTATTTCGCTGGTGGGGCGTGTGGGCGTAGCTACGTTTTACAGGAACTATCGCTTTTTTAAAATATGGTGGCAGGCGGCACTCGTATGCTTCCTGTTGCTGGCGCTTGCAGCACTTTTGTTATATGCGGTCGATAAAAAATTCAACGGCAGCAAACGCATACTCGTTCTTACCGGTTTTCTTTTCGTATTCCTGGGGGGCCTTTATATCACCTATGCCGATTTCCGGAACTCACTTTCGCACCGCTGGCTCGGAGAACGCTTTCACCTGGGCATCTATTTATACTGGCTGGGATTTTGCATTACCGATCTGTTCTTCCTGCTTACCTCAGGAGCTGTTCCGCATCCTGTAGCAGGCAAGCCAGGTGCACCCGCGGAAATTTCAGCCGTTTCCACCGATGCGGATACTTCAGCAACGGGTATTTAAGCCCGTTAAAAAATGGCGGTTAAGGAGGCCTTACCGGTATGTACGGTTTTTGTGGTTCCGGGTTTACGGCCGTCATACTGAAAATTCAGTTCCAGGTTGCTCATCAGCCGTTTGGTAAGCATCACATTCCACAGGTAGTTTTTCCCGGGTAATAATCCGTCCAGCATGATATAGCTTACCGTGGTGGTATTGGCCCCGGTTGCTGTATACGTCAGATAGTCCAGCGTAAAGCGTGCCGTCAACGCGGCACTTTGCAGGATATTGTATTTTGTTTCGGCGGTAAGCGCATTGGATATGGCCTTTTCCCCGCCATACACCGGTTTGTTCTTTCGCACTTCATATTTATAACCGGCCATCAGCCGGAAGGTGGTTCCGCTGATAAACGACAGCGAAGGTTCCGCACTGTTTTTGGTAATTTCATAATTGCAGTTATCAAATTGCGCGTTATCCGAATAGAGTGCCTGCATCCCATTCCGCCCTTCAAGATTCAGCGTAAGACTGCTGCCAAAAAACTGCCGGTACTTTAACGACCATTCCCTGGTTTTGCGGCTTTCATAGCCATAGGTCAGCAATGTTTTTCCGGTATTTTGTAGGTTGCTGATATCAAGGCCCCAAACAGAGCTGAACCGGTTAAAGGAAAGGGTATTGACGAGCACCGAGCTCATCGCAATCAGGCTGGTATCGTTTAACGCATAGCGGAACGGATTGAGCGTTACAAGCCCGGTAGCCTGTGCCTTCCGGGAGATCTGCAACGTGCTGGTCCAGTTAAACCGTGCCAGGAACTGCTGAAAGCGGCTGGCGGTTTTATCCTTCCATAATAATTTTGGATTTAGCACCACGCTGTAGTTAAACGTGTTATAGTTAGCCTTTATATACTCGTTGGTAGGTGTATTGATGCGTATAAACCGTGCCTGGTCGGGGAAAGCGGCCAGCTCAAATTCATTCAGTTGCTGTATACTGTCCTGGTTCAGATCGATCCAGGTATACTGTCCTGTACCCGCCGGAACTTCCAGATACGCATATTCCCTTTTTTGCTCCTGGCCCGAGCCCGCTTCATACAGGATATTACCGGTAAGAAAACCCTTAAATTCATTCATATTGTATTCAATTCTCGAAAGCAGGGTATTTTCCTCCTGCTGCCGGCTAACCGCCGCATTGAGTACACTTAACTTCCGCAGTGTTGTATTGAAGTACAATTGCCGGTGTTGGTTTGCCAACAATTCGGCTTTAAAGTTCAGGTTATAGCTCCGGTCGCCTTTTACAAAATCCCTGTACACCGGGTATTTATCTTCCCTTGTAAAAAAGCTGATGCCGTAATGATTTTGTTTGGCGTCATCCGATTTTATAAAGAACGTGTAGGTATCAAACGAAAATGCGGTGGCATTTAAAGTATCAGTTGCTTTGTTCCGGCTCTCATTATGCTCCAGGGTATAACGGACGCCGATACTCCAGTTATCCAATGCCGGTATCTTTTTGCTGATGTCCAGTATAGGTCGCAAAAAGTTTCCCTTATCCAGCATCCCGCTGTACTGCGTAAGGGTTGCGTCGTTATTAAAGGTCCAGTTCCGCCATTGTGTAAATTGTGTCAATGCATGCTGAAAACCGTTGTACCGGTCGCTGCGGTTATAATTCGTAAACTGGTACTGCAGCCGGTTACCGCTTCCGCTCTGCAACCCTGTGGCTGCGCGGATAATATGCTCATCAACCCGGGCAGTTACCAGCGGTAATCCCCAGTCCCTGGTAAACTCCACGCTGCGTAAACGTTCTACCGGTTGAAACCGGGCCTGCACCATTTCATAATCGAGCGAAGAAACCAGCTGCAATTTGTTTTTTTCCCGGAGGGGGGTCGTATTGGACAGGTTTACTTTGGCAGCAAATCCTTTATCATCACCACTGTTAAGCCTTGAAAAAGTATTCACATCATAACTGCTGGCCGCTACCTCCGTCTTCAGCAATGTTCCCTTTGTAAGCGCATAATCTACACCCAGCGTCAGCACCTGTTGTTTTTTGGGTGTTATCAGCGCAATCACCGGCGCATAGTTACCTTGCTTCTGTCCATTTTCCGGCGGCACATACCGGAATACCTTTCCATTGGCGTTGGTATTGTCCGGCACATAATCGCCTTTACCAAAGCCCACGTCCATAAAGGACACGTTATACTGGGCCGAATCGCGGTTGATCGTATACCGGTAAAACGAGTCGATCACCTCTGTTCCCTGCAGCACATAGCTCCTTGCATAAAGGACCTTTCCGGCCGCAAAAGTATCCAGCACCGCAGAGGGATACAATGCATGCTGAATGCTGTCGCCGATCTGCGAGAGGAACTGTCTTTGCCGGTTATCCAGCACCTGGTTGATAGAAGAGTTCTTTGCATCGCTGTTGTTAAAAAATCCAACGCGGAGTTTTACTTTATGATTAAAGTCCAGCTCCTGCATCCCGTACAGGTTTGTGTTCAGGAAATTCCGGTCGGCATATTCAAATTCGATCTGGATACGGCTGTCTTTTGTGATCATGCGACGCGGCGTAAAGCTCACCTCTGCCGTGTTATAGTTGATCACATAATCCTGGTCCTCGCCCCGTTGCAGCAATGCGCCATCAATAAAAACGCGCTCGGTATTCGCCAGTACAATAAAGAACAGTTCATTGTTTGCCCCCTGTAATTTATACGGCCCCTGGTTACCTTCCAGCCCCTGGAACACGTTACGCGTAAATTTCCCCTTGGCGATGGAGCCGCTGATTAATGTATTTGAAGTTGTTTTTTTTGAAAGCCCGTTGGTTGTTTGAAAAGACACCCCCTGCAGGCGTTTATAAAAATTGAGAAAATAACTACGGTTTTCCCGCAGGTCCATATCCCCTATATTCAGCTGCCATTGCTTTTTTTTGAACCGGATATACACTTCGTCAAATTCATTTAGCTGCTGGGTATTGCCGTCTGGCTGAATGGGTACGTTATTGTCGGTAATGGCGGCCTGCAGCTCAATACTATCTGCCAGCATGCCGCTCAGTTGTACATTCAGGTTCGAATTCAATACCAGGCTCTGGTTGTTTCCAAAGCCCATTTGCCGGCCAAAACTCCCCTGCGCGTTGATGTTTCCAAAATTAAACAGCTGGCTGCGCCCCCGGATGCCGGTTTCGGGCGGAGCAATCGGCACCGCAGAATTCATTACAAGGCTGTCAAAATTCATCCGCTGAACAACCGGGTTCAGCTTTACCGCAAATACCCGGTAATGCACCGTTACACGGGTTGCAGCCGGCTTGTGTATCCAATGCAACAGGGCATTCACAAAATCGACCCGGTACGCATTGCTGTCTATCCCATCTATACGCAAACTGTGGGGAACAATACTAACGCTGTCGAGCAATACCTGATCAGCCAGCACGGGTACCTGCTTTGTACGCAGGTTTGATAAGGCCCGGGAGGTGGTCCCTTCCTGCGCGCTCAATCGACCGGCCATACAAAGAAGAAAAAGGAAAAATGTTATGCTTCTCAATAGACGCAATACTGGCTGTTTTAATTCAGCAAAAATCGGTTTTTTACGCATATGCAGGCTCAGGACAACAAATAATCAGCAATGTTTACAGCGCACACTGCGGATAGGCCGGCGCACTGCAGTCCCGCACTTTCTGCCACATCGGCACAACATTCCCGGTATTACAGCCAATAGCGCCTGTTTTCAGCGGAATGGCAGCACCAGCAGGCCGGAACGTATTCAAGCACAAAAATTGCAGGAACCTTATCGTAGAAAATATGTTAATGTAAAAAGATAAAAATCATGCGTACAAATAAAATGCAGGTGGAAATCTGGAGCGATGTTATGTGTCCCTTTTGCTATATCGGCAAGCGGCATTTTGAAGCAGCGCTTGAAAAATTCGCAGACAACCAGCAGGTGGAGATCACCTGGAAAAGTTTCCAGCTGGATCCTGCACTGCCCGAAAAGGAAGAATTGGATCATGAGCAATACCTTATCGAGCGTAAAGGACTGCCCAAAGAGCAGGTGGCATCCATGCTGGATCATGTAACCCAATCCGCCAAACATGCCGGACTGGACTATCACTTTGAAAAAGTGGTCACCGTAAATTCCTTCAATGCCCATCGCGTTATCCAGATGGCCAAAACAAAGGGGCTGGGCGATGCGGCTGAAGAGCGGTTCTTTAAAGCCTATTTTACCGAAGGCCTCGACATTGCCGACGCGGCCACGCTTACCCGGCTGGGAAAAGAGATCGGGCTTACGGAAGCGGAGGTGCAGGAAGCACTTACCAATGAAGCCTATACCGGAAAGGTGAACCGGGATATTTATGAGGCACAGCAGATCGGTGTCAGAGGCGTTCCCTTTTTTGTATTTAACCGCAAATACGCGGTTTCCGGAGCCCAGCCTGTGGAAGCTTTTACGCAAACGCTGGATAAAGCCTTCGCCGAATGGCGGGAGGAACACCCGGCTCCTTCACTGGAAGTAACCGAAGGGCCGTCCTGCACACCGGATGGCAATTGCAGCTAAGCTATTTTTTACCAATGATCGAAATGCGTGGCACTACCTGCCGCGCATTATTTTTTCCGGCACCATTCATTTTATCGAACAGACTGCTTGCAGCCCGATGCTCCTTTCATAGTGCATCTTACCACACCAGCATCCGGCCTCAGGAAACGGCATTGCTGAATATATGATTCGTCATACACAGAGGGAAATAAAAAAAGCCGCCCTGGGCAGAGCAGCTTCAGCATTTTAACTTCCCGGAGGATATTAGTATTCGTCTTCGTTGAACAGGAAATCTTCCTGGGTGGGATAATCGGGCCAGATGTCCTCGATGGTTTCATATACATCGCCTTCATCTTCCAGTTCCTGTAAATTTTCAACCACTTCGATGGGCGCTCCACTTCTGATAGCGAAATCAATCAGTTCGTCTTTGGTGGCTGGCCAAGGGGCATCTTCTAAATAAGAGGCTAACTCAAGTGTCCAAAACATACTATATTCGGTTTTTTATTATTAACAGGATACCTGAAACAAGGTTCAGGGTATTCTCAATTTTTTGCAAAAGTAACTGTATTCGGTAATTTAAAAAATACTTATTTTTATTTCCAAAACTTCACAAAACAACTGCTTTTTACCCCCATCAACGCTAAACAATATCCAAAATGCTGAAAAAAATCACTGCTGCTTTCCTGATGTCCATCGCCGTTTTTGCGCTTCATGCACAATCAGATCCGGACCTGTTTACCCGGTTCCGGATTGCTGCTTCCGGGGGATACGCATATCGCCTGGGAAAAAAACCATTAGCGAACGACTATTATAAAGATATTGCCCGTGGTCCTGTATTTGATGTAGGTCTTTATTACTTTTTCAATCACCAGTCCGGAACGGGCATCAAATATTCCGAATTCAGCAGTTTTGGCTCCGGAAACCTTATCACCGGGCAGTTCGTACGCAGTGATGTAAAAATCCGCTATATCGGTCCGGTTTACAAAAGCCGCATGATCAGCCAATCCGGCAGGTTTCATTTTTTATCCGCCGTTTCACTCGGGTATATGAGCTTCCGGGATAATGCCACATTTGACCAGGGAGGCGCCCGGTTAAAAGGCGGCACGCTGGGCGCCATGGCAGAACTGGGAAGCGATCTGCGCCTTGTGCGCAACCTGTTTGCCGGCGCTGCTGTCAGTGTATACGGCGGCAGTATCTCCACCATGCATATTAACGGAACACCTGTAAAACTGGAAGCGGACAAAAGAGAAAGCCTGAGCAGGATTGAGGCCAGCCTGGGCATTCGCTATTACTTTTTTTAATACCCGCGTCTATTGCACAATGCCTATATTTACAGTTATATATCCATACAATGATTTCGGGGAAAAATATACACAAGGCCTATGGCACAGTTCAGGTTCTGAAGGGCGTAGATATTGACATTGCCAAAGGAGAAGTGGTATCCATTGTTGGCCCCTCGGGCAGCGGAAAAAGTACGCTGTTGCATATATTGGGTACACTGGATAAGCCAGACACGGGTTCTGTAGTTATGAATCAGACGCCCATAAGTGCTCTTAGTGGAAAACAGCTGGCGGCCTTTCGTAATAAAAACATCGGCTTTGTATTCCAGTTCCATCATTTGCTGCCCGAATTTTCTGCGCTGGAGAATGTTTGCATTCCTGCCTGGCTGAGCGGAGGCCGTAAAAAAGAAGTGGCAGAAAATGCAAAAGAGCTGCTGACCATACTGGGCGTAGACCACCGGCTGGAAAATAAGCCCAATGAACTCAGCGGTGGGGAGCAGCAGCGTGTAGCGGTAGCACGTGCGCTCATCAACCGGCCCGGGATCATCTTTGCTGATGAACCTACCGGCAATCTGGACACCTCAAATGCACGGGAGCTGCACCGCCTGTTCTTTGATCTGCGGGAACGGTTTCAGCAAACCTTTTTGATTGTAACCCACAACGAAGAGCTTGCTCAGCTAAGCGACCGGGCCCTGCATATGAAAGATGGTCTGATTGTATAAAAAAAAACGGCTCCCTGAGCCGTTCCGGAATTTCATTATGTACTGTTATTGACGGTCCCTGTAAAACGCTACGACCATCTTTTTTGAAGTTGGATCCAGTAGTGTTAATGTTTTTGAGGACGACACAAAGTTCTCCTGTATTTCATATTCTACATTGTTCCAGGTCATCCTTTTAGTTCCGTTGTTAAACGCAAACTGATCTGTCCGGATCTGGTCTCCGCTTACGTTGTAGTAATGGATCAAATGGTCCTGCTTGGAGAATTCGGCCCGGCCGCCGGCCGGAACCAGGTCAGTACCCGCTGCGGTGATCACACTTTTCCAGTTACCGATCGCTACCAGGTTTTCAATAGTGTCTGTGCCGATTGCATCCCGTGTACGCGAGCAGGCGGCCAGGAAGCACACCCCTATTACCATTGCACCCAGCATCATTTTCGAGATTGTTTTCATATATCTTTTTTTACGGTTTAAAAAGCTGCCACCCTTTACAAACCAAGATTTATGCCAAGGAGCGGTTTCAAAAGTATCCTTAAAACCTGCGGCTTTGCGGCCACCGTTGCAGAACCGGTTGATAGTGAATCTTTATTCTATGGCCAAACGAAGGCTTCGGCAAGCCGATAGCAGACAACGGATACCACGTTAGCAAAACGTTCCGCGGAAAAGCGTTCAGCATCAGTTCGCTGGACGCGGGCCATTTTTTTAAATTTATGTTAAAGGATTTTTGAAGGCTTGTTAATACCAGGTGGGCGAAGCATCAGGAACTGCGCGGCCTCCAGGGAATATCGGCGATACCGGTAAGATGCCCGGTGTACCGTGCCAGCACAAACAGGTAGTCGCTCAGGCGGTTCAGATATTTAATGATCAGTGCATCTACAGGTTCCTCTTCCTGCAACCGTACAGCGGAGCGTTCTGCTCTCCGGCAGATACACCGGGCAATATGCAGGTAAGAGATGGCCACGCTACCACCCGGTATAATAAACGATTTCATTTCCGGCAACGCGGCCGTCATGGTATCAATATCCTTTTCAAGTACCTGTATATCTTCTTCATGCAGGTCGGGCAATATCATTTTGGTATCCTTCGCAGGATCCTGCGCCAGCAATGCTCCGATGGTAAAAAGGCGGTCCTGTATTTCCTGCAGGCGGCCGGTAATTACTGCATCCGTTTGAACATCCCGGCACAACCCGATCCATGAATTGAGCTCATCCACGTTTCCATATGCTTCTATCCGCAAATGGGCCTTGGATACCTTGGTACCACCAATAAGGGCTGTTTTTCCCTGGTCTCCTGTCTTTGTGTAGATACGAAAAGTCATTGTATGGATTTGAGATTTGAGATTCGAGATTTCAGAATTGAGAAACGAGCGTTGAGAAGCGGGATATGGGCGTCCGGTCAGGAAGAACGTTGAATACCCGGAAATTCAATTCAGGGTTCTGGATGCCGGATTCTTCACCGCCAGATCGCTCTCAATTACTCCGTCGCGAAGCCGTACGATCCGGTGGGCATGATTGGCAATATCTTCCTCATGAGTTACCAATACAACCGTATTTCCATCGTGATGGATCCGGTTAAAAATATCCATGATCTCATAGGAGGTTTTCGTGTCCAGGTTCCCGGTAGGCTCATCCGCCAGGATCAGCGAGGGATCATTTACCAATGCACGCGCAATGGCTACACGCTGGCATTGGCCGCCGCTCAGTTCATTGGGTTTGTGATGATACCGGTCTGTAAGATTTACCAGTTCCAGCACCTGCATGGCTTTTTCGTTCCGCTCGTTCTTCCGTATACCCGCATAAATCAGTGGCAATGCCACATTTTCCAGCGCGGTAAGCCGGGGTAATAAATTGAATTGTTGAAATACAAAACCGATCTCTTTATTCCGCACTTCCGCCAGTGCATTGTCCTCCATTTTGCTTACATCCTTTCCATTGAGCACATAGCTGCCCGAAGTGGGCGTATCGAGGCACCCCAGGATATTCATCAGCGTGCTTTTTCCACTGCCGGACGGACCCATGAGCGCTACGTATTCATTTTTATTGATATTCAGCGATACCCCTTTCAGCACCTGCAATTCCTGCGGCCCCATAAAGTAGCTCTTACGCAGGTTACTGATATGGATAATGGAGTGATTCACCTTATTTGCGGATAACTTTGGGCACCTTAAAAAAGACGCCGTCTGTTGCCGGAGCATTTAGCAGCGCTTCTTCCCGTGTAATGGATCCTTTTACCTGGTCGTTCCGCAGCACGTTGATCTCCTCGCTCATGTGCATCAGCGGTGCTACATCTTTCAGGTCCAACTCGTTTAGCTTTTCCACAAACCCGATCATTTTCTCAAGATCATCCCGGAATTCGAGCTGCTCTTCCTTCGAAAAACTAAGTTTGGAAAGATGTGCCAGTTTATTAATTAAAGCCTCATTTACTTCCATTTGTCAAAGATAACGGGTAGAAATTTTAAATACCTGTTTTTTGTTTCAGGTTCAAAGTTCAAGGCCGATCCGTATAAATTCGGAGTTCCCGGGTTTTAAGCAGATGGAGTATCCGATGAAACGGCATTGAGCATTCAGCTTTCAGCATTCAGTTATCAGTTATCAGCGGTCAGTTATCAGTTGATGACGTCCGGGATCAGGGTGCTGGCTTCTATCGCGGAATGTCAGAAATCAAACCTAATCCCGGAACAGGCGTTTAGCGTTTAGCATTCAGCGTTTAGCCCTCAGCATTCAGTTTTCAGCGGTCAGTTTTCAGTTGATGACGTCCGGGATCGGGATTTGTCCTTTCTCACCGAGTACAAGAAATCCAACCCGCCACGGCTTTAACCTGAAACACTTCAGGCTCCCGCTCCCAGCCACATGGCTCCGCCTGCACTATCGCGACTGGCGCCGGTTACCGAGCTCAGCACATTGGTTTCCTCCCTCCAGCGCAATACGGCAATCAATGCCATGATGAGGGCTTCTTTATACAACACCAGCCGTTCATCCGGAACTACTACGGTTATTTTAAGCAAGTCTTTTAAACGGCTGATCAAAAAACCATTCAATGCCCCGCCTCCGGTTACCAGGAGCTCCTGTGCTTCCCGGCCATAATGATCATCCGTTTCCAGCGCCCGGCATACCTGCTGTGCAATATGCTCCACGTATGTGCGCAGCTGATCCTCCACCCGGTCCCCGTAGCTTTTGATCAACGGGTAAACGGTATCCGTTCCAAAATCATTGGCCAGCGATTTGGGCGCCGGCATCCGGTAATAATCCAACGCATTCAACGCATCAAGCAACGCTTTATCAACTGTACCGGCAGCGGCCAGGGCGCCGTTTTCATCATAGGAATGTCCCAATTCCCCGGCCAGCAGGTTCAGTACCCGGTTGGCCGCACAAATATCAAAGGCCCGGTAGCGGGTATCTTTTATCGAAAGGTTGGCAATGCCTCCGATATTCAGCAAATAACGATACTGTCCCAGCAGTAACTGCTCTCCTATCGGCACAATTGGTGCGCCCTGCCCTCCAAGCGCAACATCCAGGGCGCGGAGATCCGATACCACCGTCAATCCTGTTTCCGCCGCAATGGCCGCTCCGTCTCCGATCTGCCCGGTCATCCGGCGTTCCGGCATATGAAACGTGGTATGCCCGTGAGAGCCGATCACCGCTACTTTATAATGCAGGTTATGCCGGTCGATAAATGCATTCACCCGGTCGCCGATGTAATGGCCATAGTCTGCATGCAGCAATTGATATTCCAGCGCATTTAATGAAACCGCATTTTCCAGTTTGGATTTCCACTCCGGAGTATAGGCCAAACAATCCGCCTGCTGGATTTCAAACTGCCACTTGCCACCGTTTTCATGAAATTCCACAAATGCAATATCCAGTCCATCCAGCGAACTGCCGCTCATAATTCCTATAGCCCTGTAGATCATAATAAAATTTTAGATTCGTCAAAAATAGCATATTGCTGAATGCCAATTGCTAAATGTCAAAAGCTAAACGCCAAATACTAAAGAGCACCAAAAACAACACCCGGGCATTAAAAACCAACGCACAAAACCTTAAAACCATACATCCCCAGCTGATTGTTGAAGACTGAAAGCTGATAACTTTATTCTCAAATATTATCTTATTTTTATTCTTCCGGAAGCAGCAATTATAAACAGTTCAATATGGTCATCAATTTAAGTGAGCAACACAGCCTGGTAAGCAATTGGGTAAGCGAACTCAGAGATACTGAAATACAACAGGATCGTATGCGGTTTCGCAGGAACCTGGAGCGCATCGGTGAGGTGATCGCTTATGAAATCAGCCGGGAACTGCCTTATAAGACGGTGGAAACCCAAACGCCGCTCGGCATCTCCAATTCCAGGATACTGGCAGAACAACCCGTGCTGGCTACCATCCTGCGGGCAGGGCTTCCACTGCACCAGGGATTGCTGAATTATTTTGACAAGGCCGACAATGCATTTGTATCGGCTTACCGGAAGCATCATAAAGACGGCAGTTTTACCATTAACGTCGAATACCTGAGCAGTCCGGAACTGGAAGACCGCATCGTCATTGTTTCCGATCCCATGCTGGCAACCGGCGCCTCCCTGGTAAAAACCGTTCAGTATCTTCGGGAAATTGGGCGTCCCAAATTGATTCATGTAGCGGCGGCAATTGCCTGCACGGAAGGCATTGAATATGTGCTGCGCGAAGAACCATCACTAAAGCTCTGGTGTGGTGATATCGATGATGAGATCACTGCAAAAGGCTATATCGTCCCCGGCCTGGGCGATGCCGGGGATCTTGCGTTTGGCGGCAAAGCACAGTACTAGCTGCGCAGCCAGCCGGTCGGCCGGCGCTATTAACGATCAAATAACGGGCATGTTAAACGGAGCCTTTTCAGGCTCAAAAAATAAGTGCGGCAAAACGGTTGGCTGGCATTTTGCCGCGGCACCATTGTGTTACCTGCTATTTTAATCATCAATCGCCAAATAATAAAAACTGCAGTAAAATGTTCAAAAAAATGAACAACCGCTAATTTTTTACAACATTTCCCGTATATATTTCAAAAAAACTAATGCTTGTTAAAAAGATATTTTTGTACTTTTCCGCACTAATCCATCTTAGTTATTTTTAAAATATGAACGAATCAATCAGGCCTTTTATTGATAAAGTAAGTACAAGAAATGCGGGGGAACCGGAATTTTTACAGGCAGTTGCCGAAGTTGCAGAATCCATCATCCCTTATATTGAAACCCAGTCAAAGTATAAAAACAGCAAGATCCTGGAACGGATGGTAGAGCCGGAACGCGTGGTGATGTTCCGGGTGCCCTGGCTTGATGATAACGGCGAAGTACAGGTAAACCGCGGGTTCAGGGTTCAGATGAATAGCTCCATCGGCCCGTACAAAGGCGGTTTACGGTTTCACCCAACCGTAACACTCAGCGTGTTGAAATTCCTGGCATTTGAACAGGTATTTAAGAACAGCCTTACCGGTCTGCCGATGGGTGGGGGAAAAGGCGGATCGGATTTTGATCCCAAAGGAAAATCGGACAACGAGATCATGAAATTCTGCCAGAGTTTTATGACCGAGCTGTACCGGCATGTGGGAGACGATATTGATATCCCGGCGGGTGATATTGGAGTAGGCAAACGCGAGATCGGCTACCTGTTTGGCCAGTACAAGCGCATCACCGGAACGTTTAACGGGGTGCTTACCGGCAAAGCATTTGAATGGGGCGGCAGCCTGATACGGCCGGAAGCCACCGGCTATGGCCTGGTCTATTTTGTAGACGAAATGCTGAAAGTAAAGGAAGATACCCTGTTGGGCAAAAAGGTACTGATCTCCGGATCGGGCAACGTGGCACAGTTTGCTGCAGAAAAATGTATCGAAAAAGGCGCCAAAGTATTAACCATGTCCGATTCTGAAGGGTTTATTTATGACCCTGTAGGCATCGACCAGGAGAAACTGGAATATATCAAGGACCTGAAAGACAACCGGCGCGGGCGTATCAAGGAATATGCACAACACTACTCCTGCGAATTTTTCCCCGGTGAAAAACCCTGGCGCATTAAATGTGATATTGCGCTTCCCAATGCCACCCAAAACGAGCTGGATGGAGCAGATGCTGAAATGCTGATCCAAAACGGCTGTACCTGTGTAGCTGAAGGAGCCAATATGCCTTGTACACCGGAAGCGGTGGCAGCTTTCCATCAGGCAAAAGTATTGTATGCCCCTGGTAAGGCCGCAAATGCAGGAGGCGTGGCGGTTTCCGGTCTTGAAATGTCGCAAAACTCCCAGCGCTATTCATGGGGACGAACCAAGGTAGACAATAAACTGAAGGAAATCATGAGCGATATCCACCACATCTGTATGAAGCACGGGCATGAAAAGGATGGCCATATCAATTACGAAAAAGGCGCCAATATCGGCGGATTTGTGAAAGTGGCGGAAGCCATGCTTTCGCAGGGTATTGTGTAAAATAAATTTATGTTATGCGAAACTTGAAGTTTCGCATAACAACTTGAAGTTTCGCATAACGGATTGCAATCATTATTGTAACATTGCTGTATGACAGCCACGATCTACCTCATTCCTACCTACCTGCACGAAAGCAACCTGGAGGTATTGCCTGCTTACCTGCTGGAAGCCATTGAAAAATGTGCTGTACTTTTTGTAGAAAACGAGCGCACCGCCCGGCGCTATTTAAAACAGTTAAAAAAGGAGATCGTCATCGATCATTTTGAATGGTTTGGTATCCAGAAAGACGAGGCCAGCCTGCTTCAGCAATTCCGGCAAAAACTAAAAGAAGGCAAACCCATCGGCATCATCAGTGAGGCCGGATGCCCGGGGGTAGCAGATCCGGGTCAGCTCCTGGTTGCGGCAGCACAGGAAGCCGGAGCACGGGTGGTTCCGCTGGTGGGGCCCAGTTCCATTTTGTTGTCGCTTATGGCCAGTGGATTAAACGGGCAGCAGTTCAGCTTTACCGGTTACCTGCCCATCGATAACGGTCAGCGGATCAAAGCCATTAAAGACCTGGAAAATGAATCACAACGCAAGAACAGCACCCAGATCTTTATAGAAACCCCCTACCGGAACAATCAATTACTGGAAACACTTTTAAAACAATGCCAGCCGCAAACAAAGCTGTGTATTGCAGTGGATATTACCGCCGGACAGGAATCCATTAAAACAAAAACCATTCAGCAGTGGCAGCGGGAAACCATTGACCTGCATAAACGGCCTGCTATTTTTTTATTAAAAGGGTGACACACCGCCGTCCGTCATGGAAATGATGCTGTCTACAATATACACGGTGTTACCCCTCCAGGGCAATACGCCCCGGTATTCTTTATAATGCAGATCGAAGCGCTTGCCGCTGTGTATGGCCAGCGTGTCGTAAATGCGTTTATTCTCTATAGAAAAAACAAAATTATTCGATTGTGCGCCGCCGCCTAAAGCCCCTTTGATACCAGCCTGGATCAGCTCCCCTTCAAACGTTTTAAATACCTGTCCTTTACGCACCACGTTTTTCAGGATACCCGATTTTACACCATCACCAAATACATTATAATAATTCCAGTATATATATCCACCGGCCAAAATGATAAACACCAGTATGCCTGTAAAGAAATACCGGCGACAACCCGAACGTTTGTTTGCTTTCTTTTGGTTCTCAATTGGTAAGGTTTCCATAAAAAAATGGTTTAAATAAAAAAATTTAATGTGCAATATTCAATATTGCATTATTTTTGTACTTCGAAAGTACAATTTGTTTTTAAATGAATAACTTTTTAAAACATACAAAACACGTTGCATTTCATGCAAATATCACCACGGGGATCTACGCCGTGGGATTTGATGTTGCCGTATGTTTTCCACGACCGATGCGCTGTCCTGATTGCTGACAGGACAACCCCCTGACCTGGGCCCTGTCAGTGAAATCTCTCCGAAAAAAGCTTATCAGGACTGGTCTCCCGCAAATTCATTTTAACTACACATCGTGGACAATCTCAATCAGGAAATTATCGTAAGAGTAGCTGAAGCTGCTGATAAAAAATATTCAACAATCATTACGGACGAAATGGAATCATCGGCAAAAGCCCGTGGTACCGGTATTGCAAAAAGAAGTCCGGAATACATTGAAAAAAAGATCGACGAAGGCAAAGCCGTTATCGCGCTCACCGAGGCCGGTGACTGGGTAGGTTTTTGCTATATCGAAACCTGGAGTCATGGAGAATATGTGGCCAACTCCGGCCTGATCGTAGCACCGCATTTCCGTAAAAGCGGCGTTGCCAAAAAGATCAAACAAACCATTTTTAAACTCAGCCGGAAATTATTCCCTGAGGCCAAAATATTTGGGTTAACCACCGGGCTTGCGGTAATGAAAATCAACAGCGAGCTGGGGTATGAGCCCGTTACCTATTCGGAACTTACGCAGGATGAGCAGTTCTGGGCGGGCTGTAAAAGCTGTGTCAATTACGAGATCCTTATGAGTAAGGACCGCAAGAACTGTATGTGTACGGCGATGCTCTATGATCCCAAAGATCATTATGAGCCGGAAGAAACCAAGGCGTTTTTTGAAGAAAACAAAACAGGCCTTGAGCGGCTGCAACGCTTTAAACAATGGAAATTTTTAAAAGCCTTCCGTAAAAAAGGCAAGACCGGAACCGGGTCCGGAACTATAAAATCATTTTTTAATTTGTTTCATTAATAATTACTGTTAAAGATGGCTAAAAAAGTTGTACTGGGTTTTAGTGGCGGTTTAGATACATCCTATTGCGTAAAATACCTTACCGAAGAAAAAGGATACGAGGTACACAGCATCATTGTAAATACCGGCGGTTTTAGCGAAGATGAATTGAAAAAGATAGAAGAGCATGCAAAAAAACTGGGGGTAAAATCGCACAAAACAGTGGATGCCGTTAAAAATTATTACGAATCCATCATCCGGTACCTGATATACGGAAATGTGCTGAAGAACAATACGTACCCGCTGAGCGTATCTGCAGAGCGTCTGAGCCAGGCCCTGCATATTGCCAGCTACGCCCAGGAGCTTAATGCAGACGCCATTGCGCATGGCAGCACCGGTGCCGGAAATGACCAGGTACGGTTCGATATGGTGTTTCATATCATGGCTCCGGAAATAGAGATCATTACCCCCATCCGGGATATGAACCTCAGCCGGGCCGCCGAAGTAGAATACCTGAAAAGCAAAGGTGTGGAAATGAACTTTGAAAAATCGGTTTACTCCATCAATAAAGGACTCTGGGGCACCAGCGTTGGCGGCAAGGAAACGCTGACCTCCAACGGCTATTTGCCCGATGAAGCATGGCCTACACAGGTAACCAAAACCGGCACCGAACAGGTTAAGCTTTCATTTGAAGAAGGTGAGCTGAAAAGCATCAACGATCAGCAATTCGCTCATCCAACAGAAGCGATACAGTACCTGCAGCAAATTGCAGGCCCCTACGGCATCGGCCGTGATATTCACGTAGGCGATACCATTATTGGCATCAAAGGCCGCGTTGGTTTTGAAGCCGCGGCACCAATCCTGATCCTGAAAGCACACCACGCACTGGAGAAACATGTTTTAAGCAAATGGCAGCTGCAGTGGAAAGACCAGATCTCCCAGTTTTACGGAACCTGGCTACATGAAGGACAGATCCTTGATCCGGTAATGCGGGATATTGAGGCCTATTTGCAAAGCAGCCAGCGCAACGTAACCGGAGATGTATTTCTTCAGCTGCACCCCTACCGCTACCAGGTATTGGGTATTGAAAGTCCGTACGACCTTATGAACAATGCGTTCGGCAGCTATGGCGAAGCAAACAGAAGTTTTACAGGAGAAGATGTAAAAGGCTTTACCAGGATATTTGGCAACCAGACATCGATTTATCATCTGATAAAAGAAGGTGCCCGGGAAGAAAAATAAAGTGGTCAGCAGCGGTGTACCGGTATCATCGTATAAATGGGGTGCCGGATGTGCGGCGTTTGTGCTGAGCAGTAATGATTATTTCTCAATAAAAAAAGAACGGATACCGCCAGGTACCGGAGAACAGTTGCATCTGCATCATAAAGCAGTGCAGTTCTTTTATATCCTGAAGGGGACCGGCTCTTTTGAAATTGGCCAGGCTTTTTTCGAAGTAAATGCCGGACAGGGAATAGAGATCGGCCCGGGCCAGCCACACCGGATTTTCAACCAGGAAAAGGAACCGCTGGAATTTCTTGTTTGTTCACATCCGTTAACCGAACAGGATCGCTTAAATTTGTAACGCTGAAAATCAAACAATAAAACAGAAGGCATGAATATAAAAGCTGGAATAATTGGAGGTGCAGGATATACCGGTGGTGAATTGATTCGTTTACTGATCCATCATCCTTTTGTAACCGTAGCATTTATTCACAGCCGGAGTAATGCCGGAAAGCCGGTAACGGCGATACATGCAGACCTGATAGGTGATACCGATCTGCAGTTTACAGATACCATTTCACAGGATATTGATGTACTGTTCCTTTGTTTGGGCCACGGAGAATCCACAAAATTTTTAAAAGAGACGCCCATCGATGTGTCCGTTAAAATCATTGACCTGGCCAATGATTTCCGGTTAAGAAAGGACAGCAACCAGCCGGAACTGAACCGCACCTTTGTTTACGGTCTTCCCGAGCTGAACCGGGAAGCGATTCAAAAAGCACAGAATATTGCGAATCCGGGCTGTTTTGCCACCACCATCCAGTTGGGGTTATTACCATTGGCCCATACCGGTGTTCTTAAAGAGATTTATACAACCGGCATTACCGGCTCTACCGGCGCCGGTCAGAAGCTGGCAGCCACTTCGCATTTCAGCTGGAGGGCAAATAATATACAGGCCTATAAAACACTAACGCATCAGCATCTTGGTGAAATCGGCGAATCGCTGGATCAGTTACAACCCGGCACAGAGATCGATTTAAGCTTTGTGCCCTGGAGAGGTGATTTTACAAGAGGTATCTTTATCAGCTCCACAATTACCACCGATCTGTCCCTGGAAGAGCTTTACGTGTTGTTTGAAAACTTTTATGACGGCCATCCTTTTACCGTGGTAAGCCGCACGCCCATCTTCCTGAAACAGATCGTAAATACCAATAAAGCCGTGATCCAGCTGGAAAAAGTAGGTTCAAAACTGGTGGTGCATTCTGCAGCAGATAACCTGCTAAAGGGCGCCAGCGGGCAAGCCGTACAAAACATGAACCTGCTGTTTGGCCTGGATGAGCGCGCCGGCTTAAACCTGAAGCCTGCTGCTTTTTAACATCACCGATCAGGCTTCAGCCCTCAGATTTGGGTTTCGGGCCTTTAGAAGAAGATGTGAAAACAGGAACCCACCCTGGAACTTTAAACATTAAACCAGGAACCGTCCTTAGCAGCCGGCCATTAACATTTAGACCTCAAACGAACATCGCGGAATCATCCTATCCAAATAACCGGTTGTCCAGTCCGTAAGGCCGGGAATCCATAATTTTTATTTTTTTAAAATCGGGATGCAGGGGATTTAGCAGGAGATTAAACTCTTCGTGAATCACTGCTGAAGGCATTCTTAGGGTAAGGTGCGCTTTTTGTACCAGGAACTGGTCACCCATAAAACGGGTATACTCAAAATCCTCAACCCATTTATTTTTTAATACATCCGGATGAATTTGTACCAGCGGGCTTTCGGGCACCTCAAGCGTAAGCAGGTAGTAATCCGGCAGCATTTTATACATCGTCCGGTCGTAGTTTACCACAATTTCTAAGGCGGCCAGTGAAATATGCTCCGAAGTGTAGAGCGCATAAACGCCCTTGGAGTTCCAGCGTCCTCCATATAAAAAGGCGCCATAACCGGAGATATCTTCTCTATAAGGTGCATGCACCAGGCGATAAACAAACATCAGGCAGAAATTCCTTGTTCCAGACGATGAAGCAGATCGATGACGCTTTGAATGCCATCATGCGTGGTTAAATGCTCTTTAACCAGCGACCCGTTTAAAGAAAACGGCCGGCTTTGCAGCCATAGCCGAAACCCCTCTTTGCCAAAAAAATCATTTCCGGCATCAATAAGGGTTGATAATAACAGGATCCGCTCTATCTGCAGCCCGTTAAAACCGCTGCCCTCTTTTGCATACCGGTGCAGCGACCGCTCACTGATATAAAGAAGATCGGCCCATTCATTCAGGCTAAACGGCCCTTTATCCGCAATTCGTTTAAAATGCGCATAAGTAAAATCTTTGATAGCAGGTTCCTTCGGCTCCTTTTTTATAGCTTTTGGACGAACCTCGTATACTGCTTCAAAATCAGATACTAGTGAAAGCGGCGGATCTTCGATGATCGGATATCTTTTTACAGGCTTTTTCATATTATGACTTTTGTCACAAAGTTATGTGTTTTTTGTCGGTTTTTATCCATTTCAGTTACCTTTCATCAGCACTGGTTTTGGACCACACCTCATATAGGGGATCTCCCTTGGAACTCAATCCTGTATGAATCCAATGCCCACCTTCCAGGTGATCTTTAAACTGCAGGGCCATGCCAACCCGGGAGCTGTCGCGCGAAAAAAAGGCGATATGTTCGGTATATACCCCGTTCCTGAAGGTATAGGTTCCGCCACCCGTACCCGAAAACTCCCCGGTTTCTATATTGATCGCAGCCCATTGGAACCGGTCATCGGTAAGAAATTTAAGGGTACGCCTTGGGGCCAGTTGAATCTCCCGGAGCTGGTCGCCTTCCTTACGCTTGGTAATCCGCCATACGCCCGTCATTTCACCATTGGCTGTGCCGGCAGGAACCCATTTCCCGGTTTCCCCGGATAAATTACTTTCAACATAGCCATCTTTTACATTCCAGGTAAACGCACCGGTGGTGCCGGTTTTGCCTTTATCGCCGGAATGGAACCGGTAGTTCAGTTGTAAGATGCCCTTTTCCAGGTATTGAAATCCCCCAAAGGTTTTGAAAAACGTTTTGCCGTTGGCGTCATAATGGGTCACCATGCAATATTGATCCGCCGCCATCAACACCCAGGTGTTATTCCCTTTTGTGTACATCCAGCTTCCGGTTACGGATGCTTTTGAAGCCGGCCGCGCAAAACCCGTAAACAGGATCAGGCAAAGCAATGGCAACAGATGAAATGAACCGCTATTTTTCATACATCGTGTTTTTAAAATCGGAATACGCATTAGTGCTGCGCGTTCAGGATCCGGGCTATCTGGCTTAACTCATCGTTACTAAAGGTACTATTTTTCAGGCAACTTACTGAATCCAGCAATTGAGCGCTGCTGCTGGCGCCTACCAATACCGAGGTAACCCTTGGGTCTTTCAGCAGCCAGGCCAATGCCATTTGAGCCAGGCTTTGACCTCTTTCCATTGCCAGCGCATTTAATTCCTGGATCTGCTGTAACCGTTCTTTTGTGATCTGGTCTTTTTGAAGAAAGCCATGCTTCTTTGCCGCTCTTGAATTTTTAGGAATCCCCTTCAGGTACCGGTTGGTCAGCAATCCCTGGGCCAGGGGTGAAAAAGGGATACAGCCAACACCTTCTTTTTCCAGCAGGTTCAGCAGCCCGTCTTCCACCCAGCGTTCAAACATAGAATATTTGGGCTGATGAATGATGCAGGGTGTGCCCAGCTTTTTGAGTATCTTAAACGCCTTGGCAGCTTCTTCCTTCCGGTAATTGGAGATGCCAACATACAACGCCTTGCCCTGCCGCACGATCAGGTCCAGCGCTGCCATTGTTTCCTCCAGCGGTGTTTCGGGGTCCGGACGGTGATGATAAAAAATATCAACATACTCCAGCTTCATACGCTTCAGGCTCTGATCCAGGCTTGATACGAGGTATTTTTTAGATCCCCAATCTCCGTAAGGCCCTTCCCACATGGTGTAGCCCGCTTTTGTAGAAATGATCAGTTCATCCCGGTGCGATTTAAAATCCGTATGCAGGAGTTTTCCAAAATTGGTTTCTGCGGATCCAGGAGGCGGACCATAATTATTGGCCAGGTCAAAATGGGTGATACCGGTATCAAAGGCACTGTGCAGGGTTTTACGATACACTTTTTCATCATCTACACCTCCGAAGTTATGCCAGAGCCCCAGCGAAATAGCCGGCAGTTTTAAACCAGATACGCCGCATCTGCGGTATTGCATCTCGGTATATCGCGATGGATTAAATTTCATCGATTAAATATTTTATTTAAGAATTAATTTTTATGCCCTGTGATGCCGTTCTCTTAAAGCCGCAGATGCGCAGATTGGGCGCCGGCTTTAATGATATCTAAAATACCACGGGGAAACGCCGCAGGCACAATCAGCGTATCTGTGGCAATCATAAATCACTAAAAGAAACAGCATTCACCCGCTATTGCCTATTCACCACTGCCTGTTGCTTACTTCAGTTCATCCAGCACCTTATACATTTTCCTAACCAGCGCCAGCTGGCTCCCGTTGTAATTATTTACAAGAAACGAGAAAATGTATTCCTTTCCGTCCCTGGATTTCTGATAGCCCGAAAAACCTTTTACCCGGTTAATGGTGCCGCTTTTCATCTTCATATCATTATACAACGGAAAGCCCTCATAGTAATCAGCAAACCAGGACTGCTCCCTCGCGTATTTTAAAATAGTCACCTGTGCTCTGGTGGTGATCCTGTTTTGGGGCGACAAACCCGAGCCATCATACAAGTGCAGCTCATCCGCATCCACACCCCTTGTTTTCCAGTGTTCCTGTATGGCTGCAATGCCATTATCGGTAGTAGCCATCCCCTTGCGGTTTAACCCCACCGTTCGTAATAACGCTTCCCCGTAAAGATTAATGCTTTTACGCAAAAACCAGTAAATGATCTTTGACAGTTCCGGCGAACTGTTTGTGTAAAACCAATGTACCTCCTTTGCCTCCTTATTCGTTGTGGCAGCTGTGGTATTGGAAAAGCGAACGGTGCCCTTAAGACTATTGATCACCGTTTTTACAAACTGGTTCGCGGGGTCATATACCGATCCCGATACTACAAACCCGTTCTGCCCCGCCGGAATGGTACCTGTAAGCAATCCCGATTGCCGGCCCATGGAAGGATAAAACAAAGTGCTGTTATCACCCGAATTCTTGTCAGCAGCCGTTGCCATTGATGTGATCCGGTAGTCGTAGAGATACGGCACTGTTTTTACAACAGAAACCGGGCTGCCTAACGCAGCGCCCGATTTTAATACGAGGTCAAACTGGTTCTCTCTCCAATTGAGGGCTTGTGCTCCTGCACCATAGTAATTCCCAAGATCCTGCCAGATCCATCCTTCGGGAATGGTTTCATCACCCCATTTTCCGGTATAGATCAACACGCTGTTTAGTTCTTTAATCCCTTCCGCACGCAATGCGGTTTTAAGTCTTGCCAGGAAAACGGTATCCTTTGTTTCGTTCCACCGCCAGCTGGCCAAACTGGGGTCACCGGACGGGTCAATATACAGGCTTTTCCCCTTGGGTGTGTTCACAATACCAAACCGGGTTTCGTACCGGTAGCCGGCGCCTAAAATATCAAACGCTGTAGCGGCCGTTACAATTTTTTCTGTAGAAGCCGTTGCCATTCCCACTTTGCTGTTCTGATCAAAAACCACATCACCGGTTGAAACATCGATAACATACAGGGAACTCAATGCATATTTCAATTGCGCATCTGCATTAAATGCATCCATTGCCGTCGCTAACTTTTGCGCAGTTTGTGCGTGAACCGTTATCCATCCCAGCAGTATGGACAAAAGAGAAAATAATCGCATATTCATCTCGTTAAGAAGGGGAAAGTACAACATAATTCAGGAAGAACCGCATCCGGAATCGAAGATTTTTGACCATGCCTTATAAAAAGAAGTATCTTTCTTAACCCGGTTTATGAAGCTGGGTACATTCGGTTTGTTATTGATCACTACTTCCGAAAGCGTTACCATCCGGGCCGGGCGTTCATTTTCCAATGCGTCCTGCACGGCTTCATTTACCTGCGCGCTCAGCCATTGACCGATGCCCTGCTGCAATACAGGAAAAAGAATTTTTAATTTCATAATTCTAAAAGGAAGGGGCACCGGTCATCTTAAATGATTCAGAGCGCCAGCAGGCTACAGCCACGGATATCGCTGTTGTCTCTTCTGCCCAATACCTCAAAAGTTCCGTTTGCATGTACGATCCCCAGATCGTCTGTAGCAATAAAACTGCAGGAATATATATTGGCCAGGTCAATAACGTTCAGTACTCCGCGGCCGGGCCGCGTAATAACGGAAAGCGGGTCTTCCTCCTCTCGCAGTACCATCCGCATCCAGGGCGGTGTATCAAAAATACCCGATCCCTTTGAATAGGCCTGCGAAAGCAGCTCCGTCATCCCATATTCGGAATGAATGGCCTCGGTACCCAAATGTTGTTTTAACCGGTCGTGTACTTCTGCGCGGATCAGCTCGCGCCTGCGTCCCTTCATACCGCCTGTTTCCATAACGATCGTATGCCGGAGCGGCCGGGGAAACTGTTCTGCAAAATCAAGCAGCGCATAAGTAACACCGATGAGCAGGGTCTTTTGCCCGCGCTCCTCCAACTGCCGCAACGTTTGATCCAGGGATTCAAAATCCTGAAGGTAAAAACCGCTTTGCGGATGTGCACTGTCGCGTATCAGCTGGTCTACCATAAAAACCAGCGAAGAGTGACCCCGCTCCAGGTAAGAAGGCAGTAAGCCCAGGATACAAAAATCCGTTGCGGGTCCGTAAAACAATTCAAACGCCCGTGTAAAACTTTCGGTATATAAAGCGGCGTCTTTTACCAGATGCTTACTATTAACCGTACCGGTAGTGCCACTGCTTTCAAAGTATACCTCCGGCTCAAAAGAAGTGGTGGTTACTTCATGGGTTTTAAAAAACCGGATCGGAAGAAAGGGAATATCTGACAGGCCGGTAACTTCACCAGCCTTGCACCCGATAGCATCCGCATAACGCCTGTAAATTTCATTATGTTGATATTGAAACAGAAACAGCTCTTTCGCAAGAACTTCAAACCGCGCCGGTTCAACTGCAAATAGCGATTCTTTCAATATTTCCAATTCCATAAGATATGCCGCAAAAATACAAATAGGGCACAGATAAATAAAGGATTAAGTTTGCAGCAGAAAGCTGGTTTTTCATGCGGGCAAAGGGCAGGACTTTTTTTGATTTTATTATTTTCAGCAACCTCTTCATCGCTTGTTGCGCGGTAGCTATGTGCCTTTGTACCGTTGCTGTTTTCGATATTGGTAAACTTCCGGCAGACTATGCTGCATTTGTGTTTTTTTCCACCCTTTCCAGTTACAGCATTCACTGGTACCTCACCAATGCCGATGTGGAGGTTACCGCCAGCCGAACAGATTGGCTAAGACAGCATAAAAGTGTGCACGCTGCTTTTTTTATCATCAGCGCCATCGGCACCGTTTTTTTCCTAATTCGCCTGAAAGCGTACTGGCTGTATATCCTGCCGGCCGTGGGATTAACGCTGCTATATACGGCTCCAAAATTTCCACATCGCATTTTCCGGTCTTTACAGCAGTACATTCTTGGTAAAACCTTCCTGCTGGCTGCAATGTGGACCTATGTAACCACGGCGCTGACTTTTTTTGTGCAGCAGGTTAGCTGGCAAACGCGCAACTATATATATGTGGCCGACCGGTTTGCCCTGATCTTTGCCATCTGCATTCTCTTTGATTTAAGAGATAAGCAATTTGACAAGCAAACGGGGGTAAAAAGCCTGGTAACGATACTGCCGCTTGAAAAAATAAAAATAATTTTCACGGTATTTATTCTTGTAAACATCACGGGATCTTACATACTATATACTTATACTCAGGGCCTTATACATTTTGTCTTTTTAGCCCTGCCGGCGGTGCTCACATACCTGCTTTATCCCTTCGCAATAAAATCTAAAAATGATTACCTTTTTTATTTTATTTTAGACGGCCTGATGGCGCTGACATCCGTAATGTACTTTATGAAAATGATAATTGATCTGTACATACGATAAGTTAGCACAAAAATTGATAGATATAACTTATGCATACTTCATTTAATAAAATTGTACACTTCACCCGCCTGATAAAAATCAATGGCAGATTGCGAGAATTTAATTACCGGAAAAACAACAACGCCGGCAGCTATGTTTTTGACGTAGATACAGCGGACGATCGCGGTAACCGCTTATTTTTCAGATTGCTGAAAGAAGATAGCGAGTGGCAGCTTACCGCCAAAATGGCAATGCCGGAATGGGTTACAGATAACCGGGAATTATTGATCACCGAACTGGAAGAAGGCGTGCTGCATAATTAATGCCGTCATTCAATAGTACAGCCATGTGTAATTTTTTTACAAATAATTCCTGGCAAAAAAGTTACACATGGTTTGTTCTGAATTCCTCCGTTAAACATAAAAAATCAGCTATAAAAAAAACGCTGGCGATCCTACTGCTTTCCGCATGTTGCTCCTGTACATCACCCCGGTATCCGGTCCGGCAACCGGTTGCTACATCTCCCATCACCCTAAACGGTAAACGCTGGAGCTCCCTGTACCAGCAAAAAGCTGCCGAATATGCGGCCCTTTGTTACCAGGCTTATAATATGGCCCGCATAAGCCTTGACCGCTCCTTACAGGCAGGCTCTTCCGGAAAGCCTCCTGCCATCGTTACCGATATCGATGAAACCTTCCTGGACAACAGCCCATACGCAGTGCGGCAGGCAGCAGCTGACCAGGATTATGATAGCAAAACCTGACAGGAATGGACCGCCAAGGGTATCGCACAGCCGCTTCCCGGTAGTGTTGATTTCTTTAATTATGCAGCCGCGCAGGGTGTCACCATTTTCTATATCACCAACCGGGGCGAACAGGAACGTTCCGGAACCATGGCCAACCTGAAGAAATACAACTATCCCTTTGCGGATAATGAGCATCTTATTTTACTTCAGGGCTCATCTTCAAAGGAGCAACGCCGTCAATCTGTTGCCGCACGTTATTCGATCCTGCTGCTGCTGGGTGATAACCTTGCAGATTTCAGCGCACTCTGGGATAAAAAAACAACAAAGGAACGGCTGCAGCAGGTAACAGAAAATGCCGCTGCATTTGGCACGCGGTTTATCATGCTTCCCAATTCAACCTACGGCGGATGGGAAGATGCGCTCTATGGCAACCAGCACAACCTGACACCCGCTCAAAAAGATTCTGCCATCAGGACTAACCTGTCAGGGTATTAAACCTATTAAAGTAAAACAGGACATGCCCGTTCAGATCCTGGTGGTTTGGGCCGGTGAAGCTTGGCAAAAGCGCAAAATAGCGTACATTGCAACTATGCCGGTTGATTATATACGCTTTAAAGCCCGGCACCTATGCTGGCAGAATCAGCGATCTTTCGGTTAAATCTGGTATTTATGACAAAATTATCGGTCAACATTAATAAAATTGCTACCCTTCGCAACTCCCGCGGGGGCAACAATCCCAACCTTGTTAAAATGGCATTGGATGCGGAAAATTTCGGGGCCGACGGAATCACCGTTCACCCCCGGCCGGATGAACGGCATATCCGGTATAGGGATGTGTATGACCTCAAACCGCTGCTGACCACCGAATTCAATATAGAAGGCAACAGCCGGGAGCAGAAGTTTATCGACCTGGTATTGGAAACAGCACCGCACCAGGTAACGCTGGTTCCGGATGCAACAGGGCAGCTTACATCCGATCATGGATGGGATACCATTCAACATCAGGCATACCTGAAGGCAACCATTGGTATCTTTAAAGCCGCAGGCATCCGGGTATCCATTTTTGTGGATCCGGATCCCCGGATGGTGGAAGGCGCGGCTGCAGTGGGCACCGACCGCATAGAGCTTTACACAGAAGGGTATGCCCGTAATTTTCCGGAGAACCCGGAGGCAGCCATCGCACCTTATGTGGAAGCGGCAGAAAAAGCCCGCGAACTGGGGTTGGGACTGAATGCAGGGCACGACCTCGACCTCAATAACCTGAATTATTTCAGTCAGCAAATTCCCTGGCTCGATGAAGTAAGTATTGGCCATGCGCTGATTTGTGACGCCCTTTACCTGGGGTTTGAAAATACCATCCAGCTGTACAAACGCCAGCTGGCCATGCGAAGCAGCCTGTAACTACTACAATATATTTTTATTTGTATTAACGATGATCCGGATTTTTTTTCTTTTTCTGGCAGGCTGCGTGCTGGCCGCAACCACATCTGCACAAAAGCTTACCACTGTTTTTGAAAGCAGCAATGGAAGTAAAACCCCCGAATATGCCGCCATTATCCGTTGGTGGCAGCAATTGGATCGCATATCAGACAAGGTGCAGATGCGTACCATGGGTATGACAGATGCCGGATTTCCGTTGCACCTGGTTACCATCAGCAACCAGCCTGTTGCCAGCTTTGATAAAGCCCACCGGCAGCAGAAGACCGTGCTCCTCATCAACAACGGCATCCATCCCGGAGAGTCCGATGGTATTGATGCATCGATGCTGCTGGCACGCGATATTGCCGAACAAAAGCTCCGGCTTCCGGATAATGTAGTGCTGGCCCTCATACCGGTTTACAATATCGGGGGTTGCCTCAACCGCAGCGCGTACTACCGTGTGGATCAGGACGGCCCGGAAGCGTTCGGATCCAGGGGCAATTCCCAGAACCTTGATCTGAACAGGGATTTTATTAAATGTGATACCAAAGATGCGCTGGCCTTTACGGGAATATTTCACGAGGTAGACCCGGATATATTTGTGGACAATCATGTAAGCAATGGTGCCGATTATCAGCATGTGATGACGCTGCTATCCTCTCAGCATAATAAACTGGGCGGGCAAATGGGCGAATTTATGAACCGGCAATTTGAGCCAGAGCTTTATGATCGTATGAAAAAAGAAGGCTTTGACCTGATTCCCTATGTAAACGATTTTGGAGATGCCGTTACCAACGGCTGGCCGGCATTTTGGGACAGCCCCCGGTATGCCAGTGGTTATGCCACCTTATTCCATTCTTTTGCATTTGTGCCCGAAACACATATGCTGAAGCCTTATCCGCAGCGTGTAAAAGCCACGTATGCATTGATGAAAAGTTTTATCGGTTTTGCGGCAGATCACGGGCTCCGGATCCAGGAGCTGAGGCGGCAGGCCCGGGCGCAGGTGATGCAGGCCACGTCGTTCCCTGCGGCATACAAACTGGATTCGGCGGCCGTTACAACCATTAGCTTCAAGGGATATGAAGCCACTCACAAAAAAAGCGATGTATCGGGTTTGCCAAGACTTTATTATGACCGCACCAGGGCCTTTACGCGGCAGATTCCTTTTTACAATGAATACCGCCCTCAGCGTTTTGTAACCAAGCCACGCGCCTATATCATTCCGCAGGGATGGTGGAAAGTGGTTGACCGGTTAAAGGCCAACAGGATAAAAATGCAGCAGCTGACACGGGACACCACGATAACGGTTCAGGCTTATTATATTACCAAATACCGGTCTGCTGCCGTACCCTATCAAATGCACCATGCCAATACGGATGTGGAAGTGGAAACCCGGGAGCAGCGGCTATCCTTCCGGAAAGGCGATTGGTGGATTTCCATGAACCAGCCGGCAAACCGGTTCCTGTTTGAAACACTGGAACCCTATTATGAAGACAGTTATTTTGCCTGGAACTTTTTTGACGGGATCCTGAACAATAAGGAGTGGTATTCCGCATACAATTACGAAGACATTGCCGCCGCTTATTTAAAGGAGCATCCCTCCCTTCAGACCGCTCTTGAAGAAAAGCGTAAATCGGATACGGCTTTTGCCAATAATGCCACCGCACAACTGACGTTTATATTCAACCAATCGGCGTACAAGGACCCCGATTTTATGCGTTATCCTGTTTTCCGGATCATGGATTAGTACCCGATGGCGCTGCAGGTGTTTTTTCAAGGATAAATCCGTTTTCGGCAGCAAAGCGCACCTGTGTATCCTGCAGGCGGAGCATGACTTCTTCCTGGGCCACCAGGATCTGATTCATCCGGTTACTGGCTTCCACGCGGGCAGGCTCATCCGGCGCGTCACCAATCGCCCTGTAAGCCGTGTACAAACTCTTGAAATACTCAAAGTACCGGACAGCCACTGTTTTAAAATCTTCGCCTCCCGTGAATTTCGAAACATCTACTTTTTCAATCTGGTCGATTTTTTCCTGTATGATCCCTTCCATTTTTTCAGCCGCAGCCGCAACACATTTATAATCGGCACTGTCTGCACATTTCTTAATGGTATTTTCCGTCTGCCGTATCGGCTCCGCAAGCCCCTGTTCCAGTACAGCCACCTCATCGCTAAATTGCTTTGCAGACATCGTGATCTTTTCCTTACAGGCTGTTAATAGAAAAAAAATCAACGTACATAATACTGTGTTCAATTTCAATTGCATCGATGTATTTATTTTGTATCCAATAAGCGGCCCGGGTCGTTGATTCCCGCCCCCATTCAGGCAGGCAATGGTAACCGGCGCTTCACCAGGTATCACCACCCGTTATCCGGAAATCTTCTCCCTGGAAGGTCCGCTAACAACCGTATGTAATGCTGAGGTACTCAGCTACCGGTACTTCCGCCTGGTGCATTTTTGGCTTTCCGGGCATAGTAGTAATAAATCGGCACTCCAATTATAACAATAACCAGGCCTAATAATGAAGTAAAGGTTTTTTCATACAACAATCCAATACCCAGCGTGCCGGCCATCAGCAGGTAAATGACCGGAATTACAGGATAACCAAATGCTTTGTAAGGCCGCTCTGCATGCGGACGGCTCCGGCGCAGGCGAAAAACACCCACGATGGTCAGGATATAAAACACAACGGTGATAAACACCACATAATCCAGCAACACCCCATATTGCCCGCTCAGGCACAGGATACTGGCCCATATGCATTGTGCCCAAAGCGCCCACTGGGGTACCGCATTTTTATTGAGTGTACCGGCCTGGGGAAGAAACAGATTATCCTTAGCCATGGTATAATATACCCGGGCACCCGAAAGAATAAGCCCGTTGTTACATCCGAATGTAGATATCATGATCATAACAGCAATAATAGCTGCACCGTAATGGCCAAATATGGAAGATGCCGCCGCCGTTGCCACGCGATCCTGAACCGCAAATGCAATATTGGGCGCAGCTACCTCGGGCGTATAGGCCAAAGCGGCGCCTGAGGCCGGTGGTATCATGGGCAATACAGCCAGGTACATCAGGTTTGCCAGCAGGTAAACAACCGTTACTACCAGGGTACCCAAAAAAAGACTCAGTCCTACGTTGCGTTTCGGATTCTTAATCTCCCCGGCAATAAATGTTACGTTTTCCCAGGCCACGCTGCTGAAAACAGATCCCACCATGGCAGCGCTGATCAGCCCCAGGCCTACCATCAAACTTCCCGGGGCCTGGAATGCAGACCAGCCCTGCTTTACGCCGGCCGCATCCGTAACAGGGGTAGTAAATTTCATATCAAATCCGGTGGCCCAGTTGGCGTTCCAGATATCTGCTTTTGCAGCAATCAGCAACCCGAACAGGATCAGGCCAAATAATGAAAAAAGTTTAACAATGGTAAAAACCGTCTGGATGGTCTTTCCATCTTTTACACCACGGGTATTTACGTAGGTTAAAAAAATAATCAGGGCAATAGACACCAGCTGTGCGGGGAAAATACGTACAAAACCGAAATCAAAAAGAAGATTCCGTTCATCCATGGTAAGCACCGGGATAAAATAACCGGCAAACTTGCTGAAAGCAACGCCAACGGCAGCAATGGTTCCCGTTTGAATCACCGAGAAAAAGCTCCAGCCATATAAGAATCCCAGCATGGGGTTATAGGCTTCTTTCAGGTATACATACTGCCCGCCGGCTTTAGGAAACATAGAAGAAAGTTCGCCATAGGTTACTGCGGCAAAAACGGTCATTAAACCAGTGATTACCCAAAGCGCAACCAGCCATCCTGCAGAGCCTACCTGCCGGGTCATATCCGAGGCCACAATAAAAATACCGGAACCAATCATGGATCCGGCTACGATCATTGTTCCGTCGAACAAATTGAGCGATTGTTTAAACGCAACTTTCTCAGCCATTTGTTTTCATTTATTAGCTCAAAATAAGATTTTATTGGAAATAAATGGCAAAAAAATACCCTGCCAAAGGCAAGGTCATTATTAAAATCCGGCTGACAGATTATTTCTTTTCGCTCTTGTACTGCTCATTCAGTCCCTTGATCACCTCTTTGGTAATATCGTACGTAGAATCCTTGTAATAAAACAAACCCGGCTCATAAGCGAAAATAAAAGAGAAGGTACCGTCTGCATTAAACACTTTCAGATACTCTTCTATCTTTTTCTTTACGCTCATATTTTTACTGGCTACAAAATTGTTGAACTCATCCATCAGGCTCTGACGTTTTTCCATCATTTGCGTTTGGGTGGTTTCAACATCCTGACGCGCGGCCAACGCCTGCTCTTCACTCATTGCATTGCTTTGCTTCTGGTAGCCGCCCACTTTTGCTTTAAATGATTTATCCATTTTATCGAGCTCTGCAGTAATTGAGCTCTTTTTTTTCTCTACCTCCCGTTCCATGTTCCGCGCCACCTCATAGTACTCCTGGATCGAATCCATATCGATATAAGCAAATACGGCACTTTTATGCAGCATTGAATCTTTTCCCTTTGGAAGTGAGGTACCGGCATGCTGTAACCCGCTTGCGGCGGTATTTCCGTTAAACTGTTTGTATAACAAAAATGCCACCGCAATTATCAGTAACGCGTTTACAACAAGGAGCGCATTCTTCATTTCTCAATTTTTACAATAAATATAAAACAACTTGCAATATACCAATGAATTAAACAAAAAAAATATCAAATGCGTATCTTATGATAGCCTTAACAGGACGAAAAAGCCGCCCCAGTGCATCGGGGCGGCTTCGTTCAATACGTTTAAGATCGTTTAAACAATCTTTTCTACCTGCATATAATTCAATTCCACCGGAGTAGATCTTCCGAAGATCTTTACGGTTACTTTCAGCTTTTTCTTTTCATCATTTACTTCCTCGATGACGCCGTTAAAATCATTAAACGGTCCTTCAACGATCTTGATGGTTTCACCAACGATGAACGGCTCAACCATGCTTACGCCACCAGCTTCTGCCATTTCATCCATTCTTCCCAACATCTTGTTCACCTCTGCTTTCCGGAGTGCGATGGGGTTATCTTTTCCAAGGAAGTGAATGACACTATTTGTGTTTACAACCAGGTCTCTCAGATCATCGCTCATTTTTCCATCCAGCACTTCGATCATTACATAACCCGGGTAATAGTTCCGCTCGCGCATTACTTTTTTCCCGTTCTGTACTTTATATACCTTTTCCACGGGAAGGAACACCTGCTTCACTACTTTTTCAAACTCACTCCTCGAAATTTCTTTATCCAGATACTCCTTTACCTTCCGCTCTTTACCACTCACCACCCGCAATACATACCACTTGGTATCCTGCTGGGGTGCCGCCGGAGTTGTATTATCTGTTATGTTTACACCTTCCATGCTCTAACTATAAAGGATTTTGTATAAAAAATTAAGCCCACCGCCGGCAATAAAGTCCATCAGCCAGATCATTACAGTGATCAATACTGTAGCGCCCAGCACAATCATTGTAGACTGTTGCAGTTCGCTCCAGGTAGGCCAGGTTACTTTTTCTGCCAGTTCCTTATAGCTGTTTTTTACATAATCTCCGAACTTGCTCATCTTAATAGTTTATGGTTCATAGTTTATGGTTCATGGTTATATAACATTACTATGAACTATTAACGAATAAACAATGAACGTGTTTAGCACGGGCACAAGGATTCGAACCCTGATCAAAGGTTTTGGAGACCTCTATTCTACCATTGAACTATGCCCGTATGACCTTCTGGACCTTCCCGGAGAAAGGCTTCAAAGGACAAAAAAATTAAGAACTGATTTTAAATATAAAGTACTTAGACTGAACCGCCCAAGTACTTTATACAATATGAGACAGCTTCCATAAGCCCTTTCGGGGCAGGAGGCCTTATTTGATGATTTCAGTTACCTGACCTGCACCAACTGTACGTCCTCCTTCGCGGATCGCGAATTTCAGACCTTTTTCCATAGCGATCGGAGTGATCAGTTTTACAGTCAAAGAGGTGTTATCACCAGGCATGATCATCTCAGTGCCTTCAGCCAGTGTACACTCACCAGTTACATCCGTTGTACGGAAATAGAACTGAGGACGGTATTTGTTGAAGAACGGAGTGTGACGACCACCTTCATCTTTGCTCAGTACGTAAACCTCTGCTTTGAATTCAGTGTGCGGAGTGATGGATCCGGGTTTGCAGATTACCATACCACGACGGATCTGGGTTTTCTCAATACCACGTAACAGCAGACCTGCGTTATCACCAGCTTCACCTTCGTCCAGGATCTTGCGGAACATTTCCACACCTGTTACAGTAGAAGTGAGAGGTTTTTCCATCAGACCTACGATTTCTACAGGCTCACCGGTTTTAATTTTACCTCTTTCGATACGGCCAGTAGCAACAGTACCACGACCAGTGATAGAGAACACGTCCTCAACACTCATCAGGAACGGCAGATCGATCGGACGGGGAGGCAGCGGAATGTAGCTGTCTACAGCATCCATCAGTTCAGTGATGGCACCAACCCATTTTTCATCTCCAGCCAGTGCACCTGTTGCAGAACCTTTGATAATGGGTGTGTTGTCACCGTCGAAACCACGTTTTGACAGCTCATCACGAACTTCCATTTCAACCAGGTCTAACAGTTCAGGATCATCAACCAGGTCAACTTTATTTAAGAAAACCACCATTTTAGGTACACCTACCTGTGCAGCCAAAAGGATGTGTTCTTTTGTTTGAGGCATCGGACCATCAGTAGCCGCTACCACCAGGATGGCTCCATCCATCTGGGCAGCACCAGTGATCATATTTTTAACGTAGTCAGCGTGACCGGGGCAATCTACGTGCGCGTAGTGACGAGTTGCAGTTTCATATTCTACGTGAGCTGTATTAATTGTAATACCTCTCTCTTTTTCTTCAGGTGCACCATCAATATCGTCATATTTTTTTGCCTGAGCTAAACCTTGCTTAGCAAGAATCTCGGTAATAGCCGCAGTCAAAGTGGTTTTACCATGGTCAACGTGGCCAATGGTACCAATGTTTACGTGGGGTTTTTCCCGCTTAAAGGTCTCTTTTGACATTGTTATCTTTTTTAATTGTTTTTACTAAATTTTTATTTATTCACAAATCCAGCCAGGGCTGGATTGCAATGCTTAGCTGAATTGCTTCTACAAAGGTGCAACCCATCTAAAATACCAAAAGAAGAGTCATTAACACCGGTTTTAACCAGAAATGACTGCTTCCATTTCAGAGCCGTTGATGAGACTTGAACTCACGACCTCTTCCTTACCAAGGAAGTGCTCTACCCCTGAGCTACAACGGCGATCTCAGTTGATAGCTCAGGATCTGTTTAACACAAATCCCCGTCCCGCCTCCGGCGGGGCTCAACTACAAACGAAACAGAGCGGGAGACGAGGCTCGAACTCGCCACCTATAGCTTGGAAGGCTATCGCTCTACCAAATGAGCTACTCCCGCTTACCTAATTTGAAAATTTGAAAATGAGTTAATTTGAAAATTAAATCTTCTGCAAACATTCAAAACCCAAAGAACTCCTGCATTTGAAAAGTGCTATTTTCAAATCTTCAAATTACACATTTTCAAATTGCACTGTGGGCAGAGAAGGATTCGAACCTCCGTACTCCGAAGAGAACAGATTTACAGTCTGTCGCCTTTAACCACTCGGCCATCTACCCAAACCAAAGCCACTCCCGGAGGAATGCTTTTGAGCCGAAGAAGGGAGTCGAACCCGCGACCTGCTGATTACAAATCAGCTGCTCTACCAACTGAGCTACTTCGGCTTATAAAAAGAACTAATTTCTGGTAGTTAGTGGCTGAAACACAGTACTGAACAGCTCCAAAAATTGGGAAGGCAAAAGTAAGGCTTTTTTATCATTCAATAAATTTTGTTGCCTACTTTTTTTATAATTTTTTATTGCAAAAATAAAAACCGGAATCAATGCTCTTTTCTCCTGTTATTCCGGCTTATCTGCAGCAATTAAAATAAAAAGCGGCCGCCGGGTTTCGTCCTGCATTTCGGGGTATTGAAGCAAGAGCTCCGGCGCCGGCTGCGGCTCCGCTACCCTGCGGATCCCGAACCCAGCATCCAGCAGCGTATTGATCCAGGCAGCCATTGTACGGTGGTACTTAACCACTTCATGCCCCAGGAAGTGCGTGGTGCGCAGGCCTTCTTCCTGGTACTGGTCTACCGGCCAGTGCAGCCGTTTTCCGGCCGCATCATAAAACCAATCCTGCGCTGCCCGCGCGGTAAACACCGGGTGCTCCGCAGAAAAGACCAAACGGCCGCCGGCGCTCAGCATCGTAAACATTCGTTTGCAAACACCCTCGTAATCCGCAATATAATGCAGCGCCAGGGAGCTGATGATTACATCAAAAGAAGCGGGTGGAAATTCCACGGCCTCAATAGATTGCCGGAGGTACTGAATTTGGGTATACGCTGTATAGCTCCGGGCCTGTTCCAGCATCCTAGCAGACAGGTCCACGCCGGTTACCTGTACAGCACCCTGCTCGGCCGCATAGCGGCAATGCCACCCGTAGCCACACCCCAGGTCCAGCACCCGCTTACCTTTCAGATCCGGCAGCATCGCACGCAAAACCGGCCACTCTCCCGCCGCCCCCAGCCCTTCCCGTGAGCGGGGCATACGGCTGTAACGTTCAAAGAAAGACGGATCATCATATTTATTTTGTTCCATGGCAGCAAAATTACCCATCTCTTTTTTTAACGACGGCTCTGAAAAAACCATCGGCCTTATTTCCGGAAGATTCCCCGTATTGATCGTAAAAGATGGATCCGAAGGAAATATAGCCATAGAGGCTGTCCCCGATGGAATATCTCGTCTTATCCAATATTAGTTTTTGCCACAACGGGATGTTACGGGGCTCCGGCATCCGGTCATCAAGCATATCATCATAATAGTAAGGCATGGAAAGGAACCTGGCCCCGGACTGATAAATAAAAAAGCCCTCCCCCCCAAGCCCGTACCAGGCCCCTATTTGAATCCGCAGGGTATTTTTTTCTAAATAGGCCTCACAATTACTGTTCGCTCCTATATTATTTTGAAAATAATGCTCCTTCCCTTCAAAATAGTTCCGTACGGTAATATAGTGGTCTATTTTGGCTGAACGTCTTGGCGGAAGGGAGCGATCGCCCTTCTCTTTAAAGGAATTCAAATGTGGCTCCTCATTCCTATTCATCCATTGATAGGCCGTATCCCGTGAAAGATGCGGATCCACTTCAAAAACGCTCCAGTAGCGCTCATCTGTGTAAGAAACGGCAAACCGGTGCAGATTACGTGTGTCGTGCCTGAATACACTATCTACAACCCTTTCCATCCGGTTACGTGGCAATTCGAGGAACGCATTTTTAACCGGTTTTGACCGGCAACCGATCAAAGCTCCGGTCAATAATAGAATAAGGCATCCGGTACGCATAAAGATTTGATTTGTCTAATTAGGAACCGGTATCAAAAATAGCTTTATGTCTTGGCCAATAAGGACACTACCCGTGGCGCAAGTCATGGTTTGTATCTCCACAAACTATTTAAGAGAACTGCCATTTTAATAAAATAGATTCCGGTGTATTGTAACGATGCTTTTGTCATCAAAATTGCACAAAAAGCCCTGCTGCAGCCCGTTCCCCAGCGTCTCCATAAAAAAAGAGCGGCTTTGCAGCCGCTCTTGAAACTTATAAAGATTAAAATCTACAGATCTGTTTATTCTTCTTCGTCAAAAGACATCGCCTCACGTGCTGTTTGCAACAGTTCGTATTCTTCTTTGCTTCCTACGATCATGTTTTCAAACTCACGTAAACCGGTACCCGCAGGGATGTGGTGACCGGTGATCACGTTTTCTTTCAGACCGAGCATTTCATCTGCTTTACCATGGATGGCGGCAGAAGACAGTACCTTAGTGGTTTCCTGGAAGGAAGCCGCCGAGATCCAGCTTTGTACACCCAGCGAAGCCTTGGTGATCCCCAGCAATGTGGGGGCCGAAGTAGCCGGCTGTGCATCGCGGTATTCCACTGTTTTCTTGTCGTTACGACGCAATACAGAGTTCTCTTCCCGCAGCTCTCTCAGGCTGATGATCTGACCTGCACGCAGCTTACCGGAATCACCCGGATCGGTGATTACTTTCTTCTCGTATACAAAGTCGTTCTCATCCACAAATTCAAATTTATCTACCAGGTCATCTTCCAGGAAGCGGGTATCACCCGGATCCACGATGCTTACCTTACGCATCATCTGGCGAACGATCACCTCAATGTGCTTATCGTTGATCCGCACACCCTGTAAACGGTATACCTCCTGGATCTCATTTACCACATACTGCTGTACGGCAAACGGTCCCTGGATGGAAAGAATATCCTGCGGAGAGATCTGTCCATCGGAAAGCGGGCTACCTGCTTTTACAAAATCACCATCCTGCGCCAGGATCTGTCTTGTAAGCGGTACCAGGTATTTGCGGGTCACACCATCTTTTGCTTCGATAATGATCTCCCGGTTACCGCGTTTAACGGCACCCATGGAAACCACCCCGTCAATTTCCGATACAACAGCCGGGCTGCTGGGGTTCCGTGCTTCAAACAGCTCGGTTACACGCGGCAGACCCCCGGTGATATCTTTCAGTTTACCCAGAATACGCGGTATCTTAACCAGTACGCGGCCGGCCTTCACTTCATCACCATCATCCAGCATCAGGTGGCTACCGGTAGGTAAGTTGTAGGATTTATTTTCTTTGCCTTCTACTACAATAGACGGAATTTTTGTTTTATCGCGGGTTTCGATTACCACTTTCTCACGGTGACCGGTTTGCTCATCGGCTTCTTCACGGTAAGTAACCCCTTCGATCACATTTTCAAACTTCAGCACACCATCCACTTCCGCAATGATCACATTGTTGTAAGGATCCCATGAGCAGATCGCATCTCCCTTGGAGATCTTCTGACCGTCTTTCACCAGCAACGTTGATCCGTAAGGAATGTTATTGGTAATTAACAGGCGGTCATTTTTGGTGTCAATGATACGGGCTTCACCGGTACGACCAATTACCACACGTACATCATCTCCTTCTGCATTGGTTGTGATAACCGAACGCACACCGTCAAACTGGATGGTACCATCGAACTTGGCGATTAAAGTAGATTCTACAGATGCAGAACCTGCCACACCACCCACGTGGAACGTACGCAGGGTTAACTGTGTACCCGGCTCACCGATGGACTGGGCCGCAATGATACCTACGGCATCCCCTTTCTGGGCCAGGATACCGGATGCCAGGTTCTTACCATAGCATTTCACGCAACAACCCCGTTTGCTTTCGCAGGTCAGTACAGAACGGATCTCGATCGACTCAATACCCGCAGCTTCAATCCTGCGTGCTTTTTCGGCAGAAATTTCAGTACCCGCTTCCAGCAACAGTTCGTCGCTCTGCGGATCATAAATATCATGCAGGGAAGTACGTCCTTCGATACGATCGGCCAGCGGCTCAATCACATCCTCGTTGTCTTTTAAGGCAGCGATGGAAATACCTCTTAATGTACCGCAATCTTCTTCGGTAATTACCACATCCTGTGCTACGTCTACCAGACGACGGGTCAGGTAACCGGCATCGGCCGTTTTCAGGGCCGTATCCGCAAGACCTTTACGCGCACCGTGCGTAGAGATGAAGTAATCCAATACATTCAGTCCGCCCTTAAAGTTGGAAAGGATCGGGTTCTCAATGATCTCAGACCCGGTAGAGCCTGATTTCCTCGGCTTGGCCATCAATCCTCTGATACCCGCCAGCTGCTTGATCTGCTGCTTGCTACCACGGGCTCCGGAATCCAGCATCATGTATACAGAGTTGAACCCTTGTTTATCGGCGCTCAGCTCACGGATCAGTGTTTCTGTAAGACGTGTATCCACACGGCTCCAGATATCCACGATCTGGTTATAACGCTCGTTATTGGTGATCAATCCCATGTTATAGTTATCCCACACTTCATCTACCTCTCCTTTTGCATTGTCCAGTAATTCCTGTTTGATATCAGGAATGATCAGGTCATTGATGCTGAAGGACAAACCGCCCTGGAACGCCGTACGGAATCCTAATTGTTTGATATCATCCAGGAACTTCGCCGTTTTTGGAACGTCGGTGATCTCGATGATGTCGCCAATGATTTCCCGCAGGTTCTTTTTGGTCAGCAATGCATTTACAAAACCTACTTCTTCCGGTACATTCTGGTTGAAAATAACGCGGCCAACCGTGGTTTCGATTAATTTCTTTTCCAGCTGACCGGTCTTCTCGTTCCGCACAACACCTTTTACCTTGATCCATGCGTGCAGATCGATCTGCTTTTCATTGTACGCAATGATCACTTCTTCTGCAGAATAAAAGGCTTTTCCTTCTCCGCGCACTTTTTCAGTGTCGGTCGATTTTTTGCCCTTGGTAATATAGTACAGACCCAGTACCATGTCCTGAGAAGGCAGGGTAATGGGGGTACCGTTCTGAGGGTTCAGGATGTTGTGGGAGGCCAGCATCAGCAGCTGGGCTTCCAGGATCGCAGCATTGCTCAGGGGTACGTGTACCGCCATCTGGTCACCATCAAAGTCGGCGTTGAAGGCCGCGGTAACCAGGGGGTGCAGCTGAATCGCTTTTCCTTCGATCAGCTTTGGCTGGAAGGCCTGGATAGACAGGCGGTGCAGCGTTGGGGCACGGTTTAACATTACCGGGTGCCCTTTTAAAATATTTTCAAGGATATCCCAAACCACCGCTTCTTTTTTATCAACCAGTTTACGGGCCGATTTTACGGTTTTTACGATACCTCTTTCAATCAGTTTACGAATGATGAACGGTTTAAATAATTCTGCCGCCATATCTTTTGGCAGACCGCACTCATGCATTTTCATTTCCGGACCTACTACGATTACCGAACGGCCGGAGTAGTCTACACGTTTACCCAACAGGTTCTGACGGAAACGTCCCTGTTTTCCTTTCAGCACATCACTCAGTGATTTCAATGCACGGCCACCTTCAGCTTTAACGGCATTGGATTTCCTGGAGTTATCAAACAATGAGTCGATCGCTTCCTGGAGCATCCGCTTTTCGTTACGCAGGATCACCTCAGGTGCTTTGATCTCCATCAAACGTTTCAGACGGTTGTTCCGGATGATCACCCGGCGGTACAGGTCGTTCAGATCCGAAGATGCGAAACGGCCGCCATCCAGGGGCACCAGCGGACGCAGTTCCGGCGGAATTACCGGAATGTACTGCATAATCATCCATTCCGGACGGTTGGTGATCCGAGTATTGGCATCGCGGAACGCTTCCACCACGCTCAAACGCTTTAAGGCATCGGCCTTGCGCTGCTGAGAGGTTTCGGTAGCCGCGGAGTTTCTTAAATCGAAGGATAACTGATCCAGGTCGATGCGCTGCAACAGGTCATGCACCGCCTCAGCACCCATTTTCGCGATGAACTTCTGCGGATCATCATCGGGCAGGTACTGGTTATCTTTCGGAAGCGTATCCAGGATATCCAGGTATTCTTCTTCTGTTAACAGGTCGCCGTAGTTCTGCCCTTTATCCTCACGTACACCTGCCTGGATCACCACATATCTTTCATAATAGATGATGGTCTCCAGTTTCTTGGAGCTCATTCCCAGCAGGTAACCAATTTTGTTGGGCAGGGATTTGAAGTACCAGATATGTACCACCGGTACCACCAGTTTAATATGCCCCATCCGCTCGCGACGTACTTTCTTCTCCGTAACCTCCACACCACAACGATCACACACAATGCCTTTATAACGGATGCGCTTGTACTTTCCGCAGGCGCACTCATAGTCCTTTACCGGACCAAATATTCTTTCGCAAAACAAACCGTCACGTTCAGGTTTGTAAGTACGGTAGTTAATAGTTTCAGGCTTTAATACCTCACCATGACTTTTTTCCAGGATGGTATCCGGGGAAGCCAAACCGATGGTGATTTTTGAAAACGCTGCCTTTGGGCGATTGTCTTTTTTAGTAGCCATAATCTTATTGAAGATTTGAGATTCAGGATTTGGGAGTTGAACGCTTCAAAATCCCGGTCTCTATTTTAATGCTGTTTTTTGCTTTTGTTATTGATTCCGATTTGGATGATTCATAATGAAAGCCAACGGTGAATTTCACCATTGACTTTTCATTATGCACTGTCTTTATTCAAAGGTCAGGTCTAATCCCAAACCTCTTAATTCGTGTATCAATACATTGAACGACTCCGGTACACCTGCTCTTGGAATGTTATCCCCTTTTACAATGCTCTCATAGGTTTTTGCACGACCTATGATATCATCCGATTTAATGGTTAACAGCTCCTGCAGGATGCTGGATGCTCCGTAGGCTTCCAGTGCCCATACCTCCATCTCACCAAAACGCTGACCACCAAACTGGGCTTTACCACCCAGCGGCTGTTGTGTAATCAGGCTGTATGGCCCGATAGAACGTGCGTGCATCTTGTCATCCACCATGTGGTGCAGTTTGATCATATAGATCACGCCCACGGTTGCTTTCTGGTGGAAGCGCTCGCCGGTTTCACCATCGTACAGGTACGTGTGACCGAACTTAGGAATAGTAGCATCTGCACAATACTTTTCAATCTCTTCCGGCTCAGCACCATCAAAGATCGGAGTGGCAAATTTTACACCCAGTTCTTTCCCGGCCCATCCCAGTACGGTTTCGTAGATCTGCCCCAGGTTCATACGGCTTGGTACCCCCAACGGGTTCAGTACGATATCCACCGGACTTCCGTCTTCCAGGAACGGCATATCTTCCTGGCGAACAATTTTCGCTACGATCCCTTTGTTACCGTGGCGGCCCGCCATTTTATCTCCTACTTTTAGTTTCCGTTTTACAGCCAGGTATACTTTTGCCAGTTTCAACACACCTGCAGGCAGTTCATCCCCGATAGAGATATTGAATTTCTCGCGTTTGTATCGTCCCAGCTCTTCGTTAAACTTGATATTGTAGTTGTGCAACAGGGTGTTGATCTGATCATTGATCTTCTCATCGTTGGTCCAGCCCAGCGGATTGATGTTGGCATAATCCAGTGAACCCAGATTTTTTGCATGGAACTTCGATCCCTTGCCGATCACGATCTCATCAAAGCTGTTCATCACACCGGCAGAAACCTGGTTCTCCAGGATGGTACCCAGTTTTTCCAGCAGTACATTCAGCAGATCCTGCTCGTTCTTCTCGTGTGCTTTATCCAGCTTTTCGATGGCTGCTTTCTCACGCACTTTTGCATTCTTGTCTTTCTTGGCGCGCTGGAACAGTTTTTTACCGATCACCACACCTTCTACCCCGTTCGGCGCTTTTAAGGAAGCGTCCTTTGCATCACCGGCTTTGTCACCAAAGATGGCGCGGAGCAGTTTTTCCTCAGGAGTCGGATCGCTCTCTCCTTTCGGAGTGATTTTACCGATCAGGATATCGCCTTCCTTCACCTGGGCACCGATCCGGATGATACCGTTCTCGTCCAGGTCCTTGGTCGCTTCTTCAGAAACGTTCGGGATATCGGAGGTTAATTCTTCCTCTCCTAATTTAGTATCACGTACTTCCAGTTCGTATTCGGAAATGTGAATGGACGTGAACATATCTTCTTTTACCACGCGCTCGCTGATCACAATGGCATCCTCAAAGTTGTAACCTTTCCAGGGCATGAACGCCACTTTCAGGTTTTTACCCAGGGCCAGCTCTCCGTTGCGGGTAGCATAGCCGTTGGTGAGGAAGTCGCCCGCTTTTACCTTTTGCCCTTTCTTTACAGCCGGGTTCAGGTTCATGCAGGTTTCGTGGTTGGTTTTGATGAACTTGGTTAATTTATACACCTTCAGGTCTTCTTCAAAGCTCACCAGTTTCTCATTCACATCACGGTCATAGCGCACATGGATCTCGTTGGCATCTACAAACTCAACCACACCATTTCCTTCTGCGTGGATCTGGATCCGGGAATCCCTTGCCGCCTTGCCTTCCAGGCCGGTACCCACGATCGGTTCGTCCGGGCGCAGCAGCGGCACTGCCTGGCGTTGCATGTTTGATCCCATCAGCGCACGGTTGGCATCATCGTGCTCCAGGAAGGGGATCAGGGAGGCGCTCAAACCTACGATCTGGTTAGGTGCCACATCCATATATTCAACTTCGCTCTTGTCAAGAATCGGGAAGTCACCGGTTTCACGGCTTTCTACCCGCTCGTTCACAAAATTACCCTGCTCATCCAGCTTGGCACTTGCCTGTGCGATCTTTGCCGAATCTTCCTCTTCCGCGCTTAGCAGTTCCAGTTCTTTCATATTTACCTTACCATCGGTAACCTTCCGGTAAGGCGTTTCAATAAAGCCCATTTCATTGATCTTCGCATGTACGCAAAGCGTAGAGATCAGACCGATGTTCGGACCTTCCGGTGTTTCAATCGTACAAAGACGGCCGTAGTGCGAGTAGTGTACGTCACGTACCTCAAACCCGGCACGCTCACGGCTCAAACCGCCTGGCCCCAGCGCAGAGATACGGCGTTTGTGCGTAATCTCGGATAAGGGATTGGTCTGATCCAGGAACTGCGATAACTGCGATGTTCCGAAGAACGAGTTGATCACAGACGAAAGGGTACGCGCGTTGATGAGGTCAACCGGCGTAAACACCTCATTGTCCCTCACATTCATACGCTCACGGATGGTACGGGCCATACGGGCCAAACCAACACCGAATTGCGCATATAATTGTTCCCCTACGGTACGTACACGACGGTTGCTCAGGTGATCGATGTCATCGATCTCCGCTTTACCATTGGTTAACCGTACGAGGTATTTAATAATCTCAATAATATCTTCTTTTGTCAGCGTCTTCTGTGTAACCGGCGCATCGATATTCAGTTTGCGGTTGATCTTGTAGCGGCCTACTTCACCCAGGTCATAACGCTTGTCGCTAAAGAACAATTTATCAATGATACCGCGGGCCGTTTCGTTATCCGGTGCATCCGCGCCTCTTAACTGGCGGTAGATGAACTGAACGGCTTCCAGCTCGCTGTTGGAAGTATCTTTGTTTAAGGTATTGTAGATAATGGCATAGTCTCCGCCCACATCTTCGCGCTGTACGAAAACGCTCTTCACATCCATATCAGCAATAATGTCGATCGCTTCTTCATCCAGCACCACATCCCGCTCCATCACGATCTCATTCCGCTCAATGGAAACCACTTCACCGGTATCTTCATCTACGAAATCTTCTACCCAGGTGCGTAAAACCCGTGCAGCAAGGCGTTTGCCCAGTTGCTTTTCCAGCGATTTACGGTCGCCGGGAACTTCATCGGCCATACCAAACAGCTCCAGGATATCCTTATCGGTTTCATAGCCGATGGAACGCAGCAGTGTGGTAACCGGGAATTTTTTCTTACGGTCGATATACGCATACATCACGTTATTGATGTCGGTAGCAAATTCCATCCAGGATCCTTTAAAAGGAATCACACGGGCAGAATAGATCTTCGTTCCGTTCGGGTGTACAGACTGGCCAAAGAATACCCCGGGAGAACGATGCAGCTGCGAAACCACTACGCGCTCCGCACCGTTGATCACAAAGGTACCGCGGGGCGTCATGTAAGGAATATTTCCCAGAAATACGTCCTGTACAATGGTTTGGAAATCCACATGCTCTTCATCATTACAGCTCAGCCGCAGCTTTGCCTTCAGGGGCACCGCATAGGTCAGTCCGCGCTCCATACATTCATCGATCGAGTAGCGGGGCGGATCGATAAAGTAATCCAGAAACTCCAGTACAAAGATATTGCGGGTGTCAGTGATGGGGAAGTTGTCCTTAAATACCCGGAACAGGCCCTCAATATTGCGTTTGTCTGGTGTGGTTTCTAATTGGAAAAATTCCTTAAAGGATTGAATCTGAACTTCCAGAAGATCGGGTGTTTCAGCTAAATGCTTGATCTTTCCGAAATTTACTCTTGAATTCACTTTTGTTGATGACATATGTTATAAACCCGGTTTTTTAATGATTGATCAGGTACAAAACAAGAACAGGATTACTTTTATTGCTAAAAGAAATCCATTGAAATTCAATTACATGAACCTATTTTGTTTAATCAATTTTTTATTGGCCAAAATAAAAGGAAGGCAAAGTTAAGGAAAACTTTGAAAAGAAGAAAACTTCTCACAAGAATATTGCCAGATCCTGACATTTCTAAAAATTTATTGGAAAAGTTGCAGGCATCAGCACGCCGGTTTTCCGTTATTTTTTTGCAGGGGAACAGCTTCAAATATATAAATAATTGATTGTCAATCAAGGCCCTTGCGTTGCCGGCCCCCTTTAAAAAGTACCGTATGATGCAAGAAGCAGGTCCGGGTGTTCCCGGACCTGCTCAATATTTCCGGAATCAGCTGTTTACTGAGTTCCGGTTTCCAAACTGCAATAAAGGTGTTTATTCTGCAACCACTTTTACCACTTTTGAATAATTTACGGTAGTGCCGTCTTTATTCACCTGGCCGATTCTTACAAAGGTGGTCGGATACTGATCCAGTTTATCCAGGTCCCGGTCTTCTTTGCGGCAACCGATACCTATGGTGATCAGCAATACCAGAGAGCCCAGCATCGCTCCTTTTCTGGCACGTTTTGCCGAAACAACCACGGAGATCACCAGCAGCGCCATGATGGCCAGCTGCAGCGGGGAAAAACCAAACTTAGCCGCTATTTCCTGCCAGCTCTTGCTGTAGGTGTATTTGATCTGCTCGCTGGAATTGCCATCGGCCGCCTGGGTGCTTACCTGATCAATTTCAACAAATGTTTCGCCGTCTTTAGATGCCTCGATGATAAAGGATTTATTGTTCTTTTCGGAGAAGGTTTCCCAGTCAACCTTCAGTTTTCCGCCGGTAAAGCTGGCACTGGTAAATCCGAAAGCCACGGGCAATGCGCCGTCGGTATAGGTGTAGGCAGAAACGTTGTCATTAACCTGGTCGGCATTTCCCCCGATACCAGGCTGCACATTTACATTGGCCCCATTTCCGGTTTTCGCTTGTGCCTCTGCTGGTGTAGACGCCTGAATAAAAACTACATCGATGATAACAGGGCCGCCAACCGGGTTCATAACATCTGTTGACGCGGGTATGATTTTATTTTGAACGCCTGTGATTGTTTTTGTACCTGCATTATAGGTCCAGTCGAAATAGTCTGCACCAGCTCCTGTTATCTGCGGTACACCAGCATTTAGCACCGGAGCCAGTCTATTCAGGGTTACTTTTATACTTGTGCTGGTGGGTACCATTCCTAACTGGCCATCTCCAAGGTTCTGAAAATTGAAACTGAATTTTCCCGGGCCATTTAGCAGACCGGGAGCTGGCGTTACTGTAGCCCCCACAACGGCAGGATCGGCTGTTTGAGCAGAAACCGCATTTAATAGGGCCAACGCAAGGACAAGGGTGTAGATTTTTTTCATATTAAATTCATTTTTGTTTGTCATCAGCAGGATTTCCCTGCACACTGTTGAATGGATCTTTTAAAACTTCTATATTCTATTACTGATTACTGTACTGAATGGTTTCCGTATCGCTATTGTTGCCGGCCGCGGAATCTCCTCCGGAACCTCCGAAAATATTTACGATAATGTTATCTGTTCCGGAAGCGCTTCCCCCGTTGAAGACGGCGGTGCAACCAAAGGCCGAAGCAGCTAATCCTGCAATCACGGTCTTAGCATTGGTACCTCCCAGTTTAAACACATGGTTCAGCTGACCAGCATCCAGGCCCATATATGTCCAGTCTGCATTCTGTACCGGCTGCCCGGAGATCGTGGTCAATGCAGGTGCATATGGATCCAATGTATAGTTTGGAGATTTGGGAATACGTACGTAAACGGCTGATCCGTTGGTAGGTGTATTATTCACCGTATATACAACGATTCTTAAGCTTACCGTTTGCGTTCCGGTTACCTGCGATGGCTCTGCGGCTACACTCAGCGACAAATCCACACCGGAAGCTGCAGTATACACATACAGGGTTGCAGTTGCGCTATTGCCTTTATCATCTTGAATCTCGTAGGCAAACCGTGCGGTACCGCTGAAGCCTGCTTTGGGTGTAAAGGTATATGCTCCATTTGGACCTACAGTAAACGCACCAAATGTTGGGTCGGTAACCGTTTGCTGGGTCACCGTTTGTACATCGCCTGCATCCGGATCGATATCATTGTCTTTTACATTTCCGGATACTGCAACACCCGCTTTTGTCATTGCAAAATCATCTGTCGCTGTGATGGTATTTAAAGTTGCAGGTTTTACTTCTACAATCACAAAGGCATAACCGCAAAGATTGGTACCCGGCGTTTCACATACTTTGTATACAACGGTATCCCTACCTATAAAGCCTTCTGCGGGGGTGTACTGGAGTTTGTTGCCAGCCATGGTAGCCGTACCATTAGAGCCCTGCTTAAATACTTCCGGGGTACCCAGGGTACCTCCCTGGTTGCCGGCATGATCGTTCAGCAGTATATCCACTGTAACAGGAGCCCCTGCGTTGGTGGCGGCAATATCCGTATTCGCAATGGGCGGGTTGGTTGTAATGGACGGATCTGTAACATTAATGGTAAGATTTTGTGCTTCGGTATTGGTTCCGCTGGTAACCGTAATACTGTAGCTGTAGGAACCGGGAGCGGTAGCAACAAAAGTATAATTGCCGCTTCCATCGGCGTTCAGCGTAAGCGTTCCACCCGAAGGATTGGGCAGACCATCCGCGCCATTTACAGCCACTGCATCGCTGTAGGTTGTGCCTGCAGGAACTTTATCGTTGGTAGCCACAGAACCGCTTACGGGTTTATTCACTATGGTATAGTTGATATCCGGGTTCGTTTTTAAAACCGAACAGTTAAGTCCTGGTGTGCCTGGCACTACATAACGGGTATCGATAGCGGCCCCAAATACGTCCAGGGTACGGGGAAGTCCTACATCTACCAGTCCGCCTGCAGAGATCTGGATCTCATCAAAATTTTGCGTGGTGATGAAACCAACGGTTCTGATACCATGATCATTCCCAAGGAGCGGCAGCAGGGCTGTTAATCCAAGGAGCTGAGCCCCGGTCTTTGTTTCCACCTGCTGTGCCACGCCATTTGCATCTCTTTTATAAGTGGTGATCCGAATCATCTTCAGCAGGTTTGCCAGCACCAGCGGGCTGTTGCCATTTTCCCGTACAAGGAATCCGGCAAATACCCCGGCAGGGAAAACAGAGTTACCTGCAGCCACAGCAACAGAACCTTGCGCCGCCACGTTGCCTACAAGCTGTATGCGTGTAAAGTCTGTAAGAGAAGGCGTAACCACATTCCAGGGATCGATTACCGCATTCACGGCGCTCACCGCACCGGAGAAACCGGTCTTGGTTCCATCAACCACCACATCAAAACCATTTTGCCCGGATGTAAGCACGGTAGTCGTATTACAAGGCAGCGGTTTGAGACAACTGTTATCCTGCATTACAAAATCATATATTTTCATAGTGCCCAGCACATTTGCGCCCACTGTTTTATTTACGATCATCTTCACCTCATCAAACTGAGTGGCAGCAATGATGCCCACAGGAAGGCGTGAAGACTGACCCAGAAGGCCGGTAGATACACCCGCCAGTAATGCACTTCCTGAGGTAGACTGAACAACCGTGCCGTTATTGAGCAACTGGATGGTTATTAATCCAGCTACATTTACATCGAGCAAAGTGGGCAGTTCAATATCAAAGCCCGCATAGGTACCCTTGGGATATTTATTCAATGCATCTTTTACAGCTACCGAGTGTGCTGTAAGCGCCGCAATGGTAAAATCCATTGTGGCAAAAGTAGCCGCGTTACCATCTATAATATTATCGTAAGAAGCTGAAGTGCTCAGGAGGTTCAGGTTTACAGCTCCTGAAACACCGGTATTTGCTGCATCAATATAAAGGGGTTTGGCAACGGATGAAACGCGGGTAAGTGTATTACACACGAGGGGGGCACCCGCACAGAACTGCTTGATAACAGCGGAGTATACCGATGTAGTACCAAGATCCACATTTAAAGGCTGGGTAATGGTATAACGAATTTCATCAAATTCCTGTGTGGTTACAAAACCAATCGTAGACCTGCTGCTACCCGATAAGAGCGGTGCAGAAAGCAACAACTGGCTACCTGTCCGGCTCTCTTTTTGTACACCATCCAGGTAGGTGGTAATAGTGGAATTAGAGAGCAAACCGAGTTCCGCCAGGGAACCGTTGGATACTTCAACGCCGGCAAAATACCCTCCGGGATGACTGATAGCACCCGGGGCGCCTGCCTCTTTTACCGAAACATACGCTGAGGTCAATACCCCAACCGGCAGCCGGATCGTTGTTGCATTATTGGTATTGGCATCTACTACGTTACCCGGATCTGAAAAGATACTTCCTAACAGGCTTACAGTTGCAACGCCGGTAGTACCGGTAAGTACCGTAGCAGGATAAGCGTTTTGTACCAACGGCGTTGTTGTATTACAAACGGGAACGGGTCCTGCCTGGGGACGCAGCAACTCTGCATAATAGACACTTCTCGAAGTAGCCACTCCCACTACATTAAAGGTGATCCGCACCTTGTCGAATGCAGATTGCTTTGTAATAAAACCAACTTTTGTCTTTCCTCCACCTAATAGTGAAACGGCGAGTACCGAACCATCTGCTGTGTAACTCTCTTTTTCCACTCCTCCGAGGTAGGTGGTAACGGTAACGGTATTACTAAGATCCAGCACACCAAAATCATCAATTACAAAACCAGCGTAGGACCCTACGGGATATACATCGGAGCCTGTTGCGTTGGGGTCATTTACCTCTAACCAGGCCTGGGTTAAACTACCCAGGGATACCACGCTGGTCCAGGTAGCCTTATTGGTCAGATCCGCATCGATAGCATTAGCCGCCGGACTTGTCCATCCGTGAACCAATATCACACCACTGCTGTTTTGCGTAGTAAGTGCCCTGCCGCCGGTATTGACCAGGGGAGTAAACTGGTTTACCGGTACAGAGGACGCCTGTCCGTAAGCATTGGAGCCATTGGCTAAAATAATTGCTAATAGTAAGACGCATAAAGCAGCCTTTTTAAGTACAATTTCAAGAGGTTGATTGGTTCTCATAATAGATATATTTTATACTCCCGGGCAACACAAAGACCGGGTATCTTTTAAATACAAAAACACCATACAATGCTGTCCGGGCGCATAATACAGCACATCACCTCCCAGGGTGACATACAGATCACTTTGCCTGATACAGCACATTACTTGGCAGCCCTGGTAACAGGACATAGCCGTAAATTGATATGTCGACTCTATGTATTCACGTTAGCCGGTTTTGAGTAATCCAAAAACACAGCGCTTTGGTGCACACATTCACAAAACCTGATGAAGAATAACATTTACTAAAGGGCCTTCTTCACTTGAGCTATCACAGTGTGGAAAATTTAGTAGTTTTTTAATAGTTAAAGTAGGTTTACAATGCAATAGCTGGAAGTAAAGATAAACTTCCAAATGTCAATAAACCAAATTTTGTTAAATTTTTTTTTATGAATATCTTTTTCATTATATTTAGAAAACACCATCCTTTAACCAATGCTAAAATGTTAATCTATGAACGCGTACTTGCGATTTTCAAAAAAAGAGTTAGCGGGTTTACTGCTATTCATTATTGTAATACTGCTTTTTGCTGTACAGCCTTTTATTCATACCACAGCAAATCACAAGCGGCCGGATGCCGCTTCAGGAGCGGCTTTCAGCAAGATCATCAGTACATTTGAAGCTGCTGAAAATCATGACAAGCCGGATGAGATGCGGTCATCATCCAATACCTATTCTTATTCAAAACGGGTATATGCTTCCTCCACAAAAAGTACACTTTTTAAATTTGATCCGAACACGCTGGATGCAGCAGGCTGGCTGCAACTGGGATTGCGGGAACGCACCGTACAAACCATTATCCGCTACCGGAATAAAGGAGGCCGCTTCCGGAAGCCGGACGACCTGCAGAAAATTTATGGATTGCACAGGGATGAATTTGAACGGATCAAACCTTATGTGGTTCTGTCCACCCTTCCCTACCAGGTTGTTGATGCTACACCTGCTTTTTCAGCGGCCCGCAAAACGTTTATGCGTTCAGCACTGCAACCGATCGATATTAACACAGCCGATACTACTGCTTATAAAGCCCTTTATGGTATTGGCAGCCGGCTGGCTGCAAGGATCGTTCATTACCGTGAAAAACTGGGCGGCTTTTACAATATCGGGCAGGTGGGAGAAACCTATGGTGTTCCGGATTCGACCTTTCAGAAAATAAAGCCGCTGTTGCTTTTAAAAAATCCGGAGCTCCGTAAGCTCAACATCAATACGGCCTCCTATGAAGAATTGAATGCACATCCCTATATCAGCAGCAAGCTGGCCTACCTGGTTGTTAAGCACCGAAAAATCGCTCCCATTGCTTCCACAGAAGCATTGCAAGCCCTGGTAGCCCAAACCAATGATGTGTTTGAGAAGCTGGAACCGTATATCCAGTTAAACGCCACTGAGGCGCTGAAACACTAAAGATTTAGAACGCTCCAAATAGCAACTCTAAAAAATAAATCAGCGCTTCTGCGTTTCTGTGGCAAACAAAAGCCACTGAGGCGCTGAAACACCAAAGGTTTAGAACGCTCCAAATAGCAACCCGAAAAAATCAGCGCCTCAGTGTTTCTGCGGCAAACAAAAAGCCACTGAGGCGCTGAAACACCAAAGGCTTAGAGCGCTTCAAATAGCAACCCGAAAAAATCAGCGCTTCTGTGTTTCTGCGGCAAACAAACGCCACTGAGGCACTGAAACACCGAAGGTTTAGAACGCTTCAAATAGCAACCCGAAAAAATCAGCGCCTCAGTGCTTCTGCGGCAAACAAAAAAATAACATTATGAACAACAACAACTTTACACCTGAAGCTTACCCCCTCCAGTGGGAAACCGATATCATCATAAAATATGGTCTTGAGGTTCATAAGATCCTTGGGGCTGGTTTCCTGGAAATCGTTTATAAAGACGCTTTCGAATATGAGTTCAGAAAGAACCGCATCCTTTATGAAAGGGAAAGGCAGTACCAAATACAGTATAAGGACATTATTTTGCCGCACTTCTTTCGTGCAGACTTCGTCCTGTTCAACAGCGTTATTCTTGAAATAAAGGCCAGGGAAGGCAGCATAGCGGACGAAGACCTGGCGCAAACAATCAATTATCTGAAATGCTCCGGATGCAAAATAGGGTTGATCCTGAACTTTGGGAAAATGCGGCTACAGATCAGGCGGGTGATTTTTTAATTGAAGCCACTGAGGCGCTGAAACACTGAAGGTTTAGAACGCTCCAAATAACGGCCCTAAAAATCCCCCCCTGTGTTTCTGCGGCAAACAAACGCCACTGAGGCGCTGAAACACTGAAGGTTTAGGCACTCCAAATAGCAGCCCTAAAAAATCAGCGCTTCTGTGTTTCTGCGGCAAACAAAAAGCCACTGAGGCGCTGAAACACTAAAGGTTTAGGCACTCCAATAGCAGCCCGAAAAATTCAGCGCTTCTGTGCTTCTGCGGCAAACAAAAAGCCACTGAGGCACTGAAACACCAAAGGGTTAAGCACTCCAAATAGCGGCCCTAAAAAATCAGCGCCTCAGTGCTTCTGTGGCATCTTCTCCAAAAAAAAGTCCCATAAGATCCGAAGACCTTATGGGACAAATATGCTTTACAAAAGAATTAAGCTACTTCCACTTCAGCACCTGCTTCTTTCAGTTTAGCAGCGATATCTTCAGCTTCAGCTTTAGATACACCTTCTTTTACTGGCTTCGGAGCTCCGTCTACCAGTTCTTTTGCTTCTTTCAGACCTAAACCAGTCAGATCTTTAACGATCTTAACTACGTTCAATTTAGAAGCACCTGCATTCTTAAGGATTACGTCAAATGCTGTTTTTTCTTCAGCAGCAGCCGCACCACCTTCGCCACCGCCAGCTACTACTACCGCAGCTGCAGCAGGCTCAATGCCGTACTCAGTCTTTAAAAAATCTGCTAATTCCTGTACTTCTTTTACAGTTAAACCTACCAGGCTTTCTGCTAATGTTTTGATATCTGCCATTTTGCTTTAATTTTTACCGTCTTCATTCCCGTTACAGGGTCCGACGGCGGGTTTAAAAAAATTGTTTGTTTATTAAATATAGATCGTAACTATATTAAAAATTACTCAGCCGCCGGAGTTGCATCTGCTGCAGGTGCTTCAGGAGCCGCTGCACTTTCAGTTGCCGGAGCTTCTGATGCTACGGGAGCCGCTTCACCTTCTGGTCTGTTCTGCAACGCACCAATTACACGCTGGATCGGAGACAGTAACAAGCCGATCACTTCACCGATCAGTTCATTCTTCGTTTTGATCTTAACTAGGGCAGCCAGTTGGTTATCGCCGGTATACAGATCTCCGTTAATGAACGCCAGTTTCAGCTCTGGTTTTTCCTTTTTTGCTTCGCTGCGGAAAGAGCTCAGGATCACAGCCGGCTCCTTGGGGTTTTCAGAAAACATCAGGGCCGTTACTTTGTGCAGGGAATCATATACACCTGCATATTTTTCTGCATCCAGGCTTTCCAGTGCCTTCCGGATCAGGGTGTTCTTGGCCACTTTCATTTCCACGTTCTTATTGAAACAAGCGCGGCGCAATTTGCTTACCTGGTCTACACTAAGCGACTCGGTATCTGTGATATAAAAGTTGCTGTATTGAGAGAATTTCCCCTTCAATACCTCAATTACTTCATTTTTTTGTTCTTTAGTCATTTTATTGCGGTTTGACTGATTTTAAAAATTAGAACCGGTTAAGCCGGGTGATTACTGTACAAAAGATTTTGTATCCAAAGCAATTCCGGGGCCCATAGAGCTGGCCATAGAAATTCCTTTCAAATAAGTACCTTTTGCTGTGGTGGGTTTTGCCTTAATAATGGCATTTAAAAACTCCTGGCCATTTTCAGCAATCTTCTCGGGGCTGAAACTTACGCGACCGATGGAAGCATGCACGATACCGGCTTTATCCACTTTAAAAGCGATCTTACCACCTTTTACCTCGTTAACAGCAGCAGCTACATCATTGGTTACTGTTCCTGTTTTAGGATTTGGCATCAGGTTACGGGGTCCCAGGATCTTACCTAATTTACCGATCTTCGGCATAACTGCAGGCGTAGCGATCACTACATCCACATCTGTCCAGCCACCTTCAATTTTCTGTACAAATTCGTCCAAACCAACATAGTCAGCGCCGGCGCTGTTTGCATCAGCTTCTTTATCGGGCGTACAAAGTACCAGTACACGTTTTGTTTTACCGGTTCCGTGGGGTAACGTTACCGTACCACGGATGGCCTGATCGGCTTTTTTAGGATCTACACCCAAACGAACGTGCAGATCAACAGAAGCGTCAAACTTTGCAACGCTTGTATCTTTTACCATTGCAGAGGCCTCTTTCAGGCTATACGCCTTGTTAGCGTCTACCTTTGCATTTGCAACTTTTCTTTTTTTACTAATGAATGCCATTTGTCAATTCTTTTTAAGCCTGCCAGCCGGCAGGCGGGTTCGTAAAATGGATTAATTTTCCCACGGGGCTTTTCCTTCAACATTCAGTCCCATGCTGCGCGCTGTACCGGCTACCATTTTCATAGCAGAATCAACGGTAAAGCAGTTCAGGTCGGGCATTTTGTCTTTTGCAATAGCCTCTACCTGCTCCCAGGTAACCTTACCCACTTTGGCGCGGTTGCTTTCCTTAGAACCCTTCTGAATTTTAGCGGCTTCCATCAGCTGAATGGCTGCGGGAGGCGTTTTGATTACAAATTCAAAACTTTTGTCGCTGTAAACGGTGATTAATACGGGAAGTACTTTTCCCATTTTGTCTTGTGTGCGGGCGTTAAATTGTTTGCAGAATTCCATGATGTTAACACCTTTGGAACCTAACGCCGGCCCAATAGGAGGTGCAGGATTGGCCTGACCGCCCTTACACTGTAGCTTTACAAAGCCAGAGATTTCTTTTGCCATTTTATTCGATTTATTGGTTCAAACGTTCCGGCAATCACCGGAACTCCCAAATTCCTCCGTCCTGTTTTACCCCGGTACTTACCGGCACAGGAACTATAAAAGAACTAATTGGGGGTGCAAAGGTAGCTATTTTACGATCTTTAATCCCCATTATTTCTAACAAAAAATAACCGGCACTCCAGGTGCTACTCTAAATAGCTGATTATCATACAAAAAAACATGCTGCGGCTTCTCTCAAATTGCTGCATCAACGGGCTCGGTTCCCCGTTTTTCCGCTCAAAACGGCAACGCCAAATTTCAGGGCGCTATTTTCAACAGTATTTTTTTGTCCAGGAACCAAAGCATACCGCTGCCCCCTGTTCCTAGAAAAATATCCGGGTTGCCTCTGTAATCCGGTTTGCTAAACTGCAGCTCCGCCTGTTGTGCACTGTCAAGCCACGGAAAATCGAATTGTTCTTTTGCATAGTTCCCTTTGGGAAACCCCGCGTCCATATACGCATTCAGGATATCGCCATAGGTTTTTTCATCATAATAAAGAATGGCCTCCAACCCGCTCAGATCCCGGCCGTTCCATTGAAAGGTAACGCCTGAAGGCGGATATGTCTTCAGATCGATCAACCGGCCCAGCGTTTCCCGGTCTTCGGAAATGCCCAGCCCTGTTTGCGGCTGTAACTGCGGCGCTTCAGTATGAACAGCCGGAGGTTGTTCCGGGTTTTGACAGGCCAGTGCCAGCAGCGGTATCCAGTATATAATAAGGAGTCGTTTCATAAAAATCAGATCAGGTTAATTACCCGTGGGATAAAGATCAGTAATCCCACGATGAGGGCTCCGGCCGCTACCAGGAGAACGGCCGCCGCCGAAATATCCTTAATCTGTTTAACCCGGGCATCTGTTTGCGGATGTACCAGGTTGCAGATCTTTTCAATAGCGGTATTGATCAGCTCGGCACCCGTTACGGCGCTGATGCAAAGGATGATGATGCCCCATTCATAAACCGTTACCCTGAAAATGAAGGCGAGCAATACCACTGTTAATGCCGCAACTGCATGTATCCTAAAATTTTGCTCTGACCGGAATGCGGTTTTCAACCCGCTGACCGCATACCCAACGCTTCGCAATAATTTCTTTAAGGAAAACGGGTGCCCCATATTCAAAGCTACGATAAAAGCCCAAACGGTATTTCAGGAATCTGTTATTATATGTACCTGTTAGCGGTAATGTATGTATTTGTTGCGCCTGTAGAGCAAAACCGGTTTTACCGTTTCTTTTTCACGGCTTTCTGAGGTGTTGCCTTTTTTTCTTTGGCTGCCGCTTTTTGGGCCTCCTCTTCCAGTGCCAGCGAAAATGCGGCCCATACACAACGGCGGCATCCCAGTTCACCGCCTTTTTCCAGTACATCCTTTGCCTTTTCTGCATTTTGCAACATCGAATAATAGCCTCCCAAAACAGCGTAGCCTTCCATATCGCCCATTTGAATGGCTTTTTCGATGATGGCCAGTACCTCAGGATCTGCTTCTTTTTTAGCGTTCCCCGTTTCTTCACCGAGGAATGCACCAATACCGCCCATATTTTCGATGATCTTGAGCCCGGCATAGTCCAGGCAGGCCTTTGAAAGGCCGCTGTCGCAGAGATTTTTCATCGTATGTACATAAATGGTATCTGCCCCTCCCAGGAAGGCCAGCTCATCCTTTGTCTTTACTTCATAATATTGATTCATCAGCCTGGCCACCCGGTCTGCGGCCTCCGGATCGGTGCGCTTATTCTCCACCGCGGTATCTTTTACCAGGGTCCACACACCGCCATCAACCCATTCAGAAACTCCGTACAGCTGATCGTCTTTTAATAAAAACTTAAACAGGCTTTTATCCGGGTAGATGATCAGGCTATCACCCTTTTGAAAATAGTAGCCGTCTCCCAGGCCTACAATATCCACTTTCCCGTTTCCATCGAATGTAAAATGGCTGTAGAGCGTTGTATCGGATGTGGCTTTAAAATATCCCTGCAGCCGGTTGGTAATTTCCTGTGCGTTGCTGCGAACAATGCCTGCAAGCAACAACACACCTGCCATAAAGCCATATTGAAAATAACGGCGCTTACATTTCCCCGGATGCTTCTTCATCATAACAAATTTTAAACCGCGCAAATATATCAAAAAGCCCGGCCGGACTATCCGCCGCTGCAATAAGTTAAGCCGGATCAACCAGCGCCAATAAAAAATGCGGAGCCGACAGACTCCGCACTTTAAAACAATTAAAAAGACGAGGCTTATGCTTCTTCGATAGCCGCGATACCCGGAAGCACCTTGCCTTCGAAGAACTCCAGCATGGCGCCGCCGCCGGTAGAAACATAACTTACTTTATCTGCAAAGCCAAACTTGTTTACCGCAGACACACTGTCGCCACCGCCTACTAGCGAAAAGGCTCCGTTCTGTGTGGCTTCGGCAACTGCCTCTGCAATGGCCTTGGTACCAGCCTGGAACTTTTCCATTTCAAATACACCCATCGGGCCATTCCATAAAATGGTTTTGGACTTTTTGATCACATTCGCAAACTGCACGCGGGCTTCGTTTGCCACATCAAGTCCCATCCATCCATCAGGAATATTATCGCTGGGCGATTCCGAAACACTGGCATCGGCTGCAAACTTATCTGCAATAATGCTTACCCCGGGCAGGTGGATGCATACATTCTTTTTTTTGGCCTTCTCCAGAATCTCTTTCGCTGTATCCAGTCGGTCTTCCTCACAAAGCGAAGTGCCGATCTTACCGCCCAATGCCTTATAGAACGTATACGCCATACCACCACCGATGATGATGTCCGTAGCTTTTTCCATCAGGTTTTCAATGATCAGGATCTTGTCCGATACCTTTGCCCCCCCCAGGATGGCGGTAAACGGCTTATCACTCTGGTTTAATACCTTCTGGGCGCTGTTTACTTCATTCTCCATCAGCAGCCCGAACATTTTTTTATCGGCAGGGAAAAATTTTGCAATAACCGCCGTAGAAGCATGTGCCCGGTGCGCCGTACCAAAAGCGTCATTCACATATACATCGCCCAGTTTGCTGAGTTTTTCGGCAAAGGCTTCATCCCCTTTTTCTTCTTCCTTATAAAAACGAAGGTTTTCCAGCAGCAACACTTCGCCGGGGCGCAGCATATCGGCCGTAAGATAGGCCTGCTCACCAATACAATCATTGGCAAACAATACGGTGGCACCGCCCAGCAATTCGCTCAGGTGGTTTACCAGGTGTTTCAGGGAGAACTTGTCTTCAGGGCCATTTTTCGGGCGTCCCAGGTGCGACATCAGGATCACTTTTCCGCCATCTTCCAGGATTTTCTTAATCGTTGGAACGGCCGCCTTCATACGGGCATCAGAAGTGATCTCCATCTGGTCGTTCAGCGGAACGTTGAAATCCACACGGATCAGCGCTTTCTGATCTTTGAAGTTATGGTTTGAAAATTTTGACATTGTAAAAGGTTTTGAGATTTGAGAATTGAGGATTCAGATTTGAAATTTGAGCACCGGTAACGGCCGGAATAAGGCCGCCACATGCACTTCAGTTAAACTGAGCGTAGCAACAAAGATGCCATCTGTCCTGCAGTTGGTTCAATAAAAGAAAAAAGCGGAACGAGGTGTTCCGCCTTCACTATTTATTTCAGCGTTATTTGCTGATCAGTTTCGCAAAATACTCAACCGTGCGAACCAGCTGCGATACATAGCTCATTTCATTGTCATACCAGGAAACGGTACGTACCAGTTGCTTGTCGCCTACGGTCATCACTTTTGTCAGCGTAGCATCAAACAAAGAACCGAAGTGCGTGCCGATTACATCGCTGCTTACGATTTCATCTTCGGTGTAGCCGAAGCTTTCGTTAGAAGCCGCCTTCATGGCCGCATTGATTTCTTCTGCGGATGTTTGTTTCTTCAGGGTTACGTTCAGCTCGGTGATAGAACCGGTGATGGTAGGCACCCGCTGTGCGCTGCCATCCAGTTTTCCCTTCAGGCTGGGCAATACCAAACCGATGGCTTTTGCAGCACCGGTGCTGTTGGGAACGATGTTGGCTGCAGCAGCTCTTGCTCTTCTCAGATCTCCTTTTGCATGCGGTGCATCCAGGGTGTTCTGATCGTTGGTATACGCGTGGATGGTGGTCATGATACCCAGTTCGATACCGAAGTTATCATCCAGTACTTTTGCCATTGGCGCCAGGCAGTTGGTGGTGCAGGAAGCACAGCTGATAATGGTTTCGCTGCCGTCCAGGATATCGTGGTTTACATTAAATACCACTGTTTTCAGATCGCCGGTAGCCGGTGCAGAGATCACCACCCGTTTTGCGCCCGCAGCGATATGTGCTTCCGCTTTTGTTTTATCGGTGAAGAATCCGGTGCATTCCAGCACCACGTCTACATCATGATCTTTCCAGGGAATCTGGGAAGGATCTTTTTGTGCATATATTTTAATTTCATTACCGTCAACGATAATGGAGTTCTCTGTGCTTTTTACATCTTGATTAAAACCACCCTGAGCGGAGTCGTATTTTAACAGGTGAGCTAATACTTTGGGGCTGGTCAAATCATTGATGGCAACAACGTCGATACCTTGTTGGTTGTAGATTTGACGATAAGCCAAACGACCGATTCTGCCGAAGCCGTTGATGGCTACTTTTACTGTACTCATAGTTGTGTAAAAAATTTAATTAAGTAAGAACAATTTTTGGAGGCGTAAAGTTACAGCATTTTGTACGGAATACATATTAAACGATTTCGATTTTTCGAACCTATTTTTTTAAAAGCAATTATTTTTTAATTTTTTTTTGGCCAATCCGTTTTGGTCCATTATCTTTGCACTCCCAAAAAACGGGTAACGCCGCGTTGGTCAAGGGGTTAAGACGCATCCCTTTCACGGATGAATCACGGGTTCGATTCCCGTACGCGGTACCAGGAAGCCGGTCTTTATGACCGGTTTTTTTGTGCCTTGTGCAGAACGAAGACTTTTTGAAATGATAATTATTATGGATCAAGTGAAAAAGTTGGGATCAAGTGCAAAAGTTGGGGGATTAGAGGAAAAGTGATTTTTTTGTTGCGATATGCGAAAAGATCAAGCAGAGACATTTAAGGGAACAGGTTGAATAACTGGGGGGAATCTACATGCACAAACGCAAAGACTGGTTAATCTGAAGGGAGAGGTTGACTTCTCTTACAACTCGTGCAGAGGCTTTGAAGTCTTTGGTTTTTGTATTAAATGATTCTGCCAATGCTTTTGTATTTCTATTGTTAAAGAATTTTAGTATCCCAGATAATAAGTTTCGACGGACCGGGATATCTCTACGGTTCGATACCACCAGCCTCAACAGTGTGGTGGCCGAGGCCTATGAAGCGCGCGAGTTGCAACAGGTGCCAACTTCTTTTAAACGACCGCATCAAATCGCGTTTAGAAAATCACCCAGCAGCTGCTCTTTCTGTAATCCCAATTTTTTTCGCAACCGGTAACGACTGATTTCCACTCCGCGCACAGAAATATTCAACAACTGTGCAATCTCTTTGGAAGACAGGTTAAGGCGGAGATAAGCACACAGTTTCAGATCTGTAGCAGACAAATGCGGGTACCTGGTTTTTAGCTTTTTCAGAAACCCGTCGTTCAACTCATCAAAGTGCGCGGCAAACTGGTTCCAATTGGCATTATTTTTTTCTACATCCTTTAGCAAACCGGTAATGCGCTTTACATCCTCTTCGCTGTTACTGTTCAACTTCTTCAATTCTTCCTTTATTTTGACCAGTATTTCTGTATTTCCGGCCAGATGCATACTGGTATTTGCCAGTTCCTTTTTTTTCAGCTGTATTTCCTGGGCCAGCATTTCGTTTTGCAGTTTGATGATTTCTTTTTCATTTTTTTCGGTTTCCAACTGGTGAATATATTTGAGCCGCTTTTGTTCCGCTTCAAATTTGTATTGTTGTTGCTGCAGTTTTCTTTTTTGCCATTTAATTAATAAATAAACAAACAGACCAGCCAGCAGTATATAAAGCAGTTTCGCCCAGAGGGTTTTGTACCATGGCGGGCGTATCACAAAGCTATAGCGAACCATTTCCGATTCATGCTTCAGGTTGTCACGCGCTTTTATTTTAAATGTGTATTCCCCGTCCGGCAGGTTCGTATAGTCCTTTTCGGTTTTGCCGCTCCAGTCAGCCCATTTTTTATCATAACCTTCCAGTTGGTAGCTGTATTCAATGTTGGTTTGCATCCCGAAAACCGGCGTGCTGTATTCAAAATGGAATGCATTGAATGTTGCGGGCAGCTTTGGAATTTCATTTGTACTTTGTTGAAAATGCCCTTGTGCATTCCGGTGAAAATAGCCTCCGAATACAAGACTGTCGGTTTTCCCCATTGTTTTTACCTGGTTTAATAAAACGGTGATGCCGGGATTGGATGATACATATTTTCTGAAATTCAGATGGATCATCCCGCTTTCAGCACCAATGAAAATATTTTCGTTGTTGTACGGATAGATGTTTTCAAATCGCTGCATGATCCGGCCTGTCAGCTCGGGGAAAAATATAATTTCAGGCAACCCGTTGTTGCGCTTTTGAGAATAACAGGCAACCCCAACAGTTCCGGGGCCACAAAACCATATATTTCCCTCCGCATCTTCGTTCATATAACGCAGCTCCATTTGTTTAAAAACCGGAGTTAAAAGTGCAGAAGGAATAAACCGGCTCTTTACGGGATCAAATTCGTATACTCCCTTTGTTGTAGCAAATACGATCCGGTTTTTTATTTTAAAAACAAAATTGTTGATGACGGCCGGGAGACCATCTTTGTTTGTAAAGAGCCGCGAGATATAGGTTTTATTATCGGGTGATACCCGGAAACGGTAAACACCCCTGTAGGGATGGGAAGCCCATATTTCGCCGTTATTGTCCATTGCCAGGAAGCGGTAGGAATCATGGTTGCCCTGCAGGGCTCCTTTACTTATAAAACCAGCGCCATTATAATTTAAAAGATTTAAGCCGGTATAAGTGCCCACGAGTAGGTTTTGAACCGGATCAATGGAGCTTGTGGGTAAAAAGGTCCAGGCCCCGTTGCCGGTATAAACGGGTTGAAACGTATGGTTTTGAAGGATATAAATACCATTGTTGTGCGCAAGCAGCAATTCGTTGTTCGCTACATCAAGGCTGCGGGCTTCACCCTGGTCACTATTTCTGATAAGAGAAAAATCACCGGTAAAAAGATTCAGTTCTCCCGTTACACGAGCTGGCGTTGCTGAAAATACGCCATTGGTAGTAGCTATATAAAGCTCGTTATTAAACATACGGGTAGCATAGGCGCCCAATTCATCATCATTATTAATCCTGATATGTTTTATAGCCGAGTTGTAATGAATAAAATCGATCCCATTATTGACAGCCGCCCAGATGTTTTTATCCCGATCCACAAACACGCAAGACACCTTATTGTTTTGAAGCCCTTCCCGTTGAGAAACGCGCTGAACAGTATGGTTATTAAAATCCTTTATCAGACAGCCCTCAGTCATCGTGGCACTTACAAACTCCAAAGGGCTGATGCGGCTCTGTGACGGAGTATAGAGTTCCTGGCGACCAGGAATATTCATTTTTGAAATCGTATCGTTTTGCAGTATATACGCGTTATTGTCAATGGTTGTTACCAAGAAACGGTTTTCCCCGTTGGGTATTATTGATGCAATTTCCATATTGTGGATAAGTCCGGCGTCGGTTTTCAAAGGTACCCAACGGCCATTTTTTAGTTCCAGCAAACCTAAATTCCTGTCCTGTGCCAAAAGCCGTTTTCCTGCTAAACCGATGTATTGCCAGAATTCCGGGGCTGGGTGCACCCGGATATTGTTATCGGATAATTCAAAAATCCTGTCTGTGGCCTGGAAAAACAGAGACCGGCCCCATGCAGCAATATGCCATACATCGGCAAAGCTGCTATATGGTTTTGGTATTTTATCCTTTAGGGAAACATACCGGAGCTGGTTTCCCCTACCGGGAGCGAAATATCCAAAATCACCCTGTCCTCCGACAAAAACCCGATCATCACCGTCGATATAAATGGATCGAAGAATGCTCTTATTGGGCAGCGGGAACAATCCCCACCGGACACCATTAAACGTAACCAGCCCTTCATCGTTGGCAAAGTAGAGGATTCCTTTGCTGTCCTGCCGGATATCCCAGGTGCGGCTGCCTCCCGCGTAATCCGATTTTTTATAATTGACGATCCCGGGCACCAGCAGCCTGTTTTGCGAAAAAGCCCAAACCGGAAGGTACAATGCATATAAAAGCAAGCAAAAATGGATCGTTTTTCTCATCGCATAATTGTTGGTGTCGATGATGATGTAGGAATGATGTAGTGTAAATATAACTAAAACCGGAAAAATGGACTACATATGATGTAGTAATGATGTAGTGGTTTTTATAAAAGCTGGCATCACTGGATTTATATTTGATTGGTACTTAAGTCGTTGACATATATAAAAATTGCGTATGAAAAAAAAGACTTTCAAAACCATTATTCTTTTCCTGTTTGGTATAACGACTCATTTTATGAGCCAGGCGCAGAGCAAAACTGTAAAAGGGCGTATTACTGATGAAAAAGGGGCACCTGTTCAGGGGGCTACCATCCAGGCAAAAGGCGGTACTGCAGGCACCAGCAGCTCCGAAACCGGAGTTTTCAGCCTGGTGATTCCTGTGGCCGCTGACTCTCTGGAAATTACCAGGATCGGATATGTCGATCAGGCCGTTGCTATTACGGGAGAAACACTCGAAATCCATTTAATGTCCAATGCCTCAAAATTAGACGAGGTAGTGGTAATTGGTTATGGTACAGCCCGGAAAAGTGACCTTACCGGGCCCGTCACCACTGTTAATACGGAAAATATGCTGAAACGCACAACCGCTACTGCAATGGATGCATTACAGGGTGCTGTGCCCGGTGTGCAGGTCGTAAGCAGCGGGGGGCCGGGTAGCTCGCCAACGGTCCGGATTCGCGGGGTAGGCTCTTTTAATAATGAAGCCCCCCTGTATGTGGTAGATGGCGCATTTTTTAATGATATTGGCTTTTTGAATGCAGATGATATTGCTGATATGTCAATATTAAAAGATGCTTCGGGAGCTGCCATTTATGGAGTAAGGGCTGCCAATGGTGTTGTATTGATCACCACAAAAAAAGGGAGATTGAATATGAAACCGCAGGTAACCTACAATGGTTATGTTGGCTGGCAGGTGCCATCACATGTAGTAAAAATGGCAAACGGGACGCAGTTCACTGATTATGCGCTTAAGAGAGAAACGGGGCCGGATTCATCTGGCATTTTGGAATCGGTAAGGTTATATGGAGGAAGTGGTTTATCTCCAGCTACCAATACGGACTGGTATAGAGCGGTGCTTCGCAAAAGTGCCTTAATGACCAATCACGGAATTAATATTCAGGGGGGCGGCGATAGGGTTACCTATGCTGTGGGGTTCAACTATACGTATCAGAATGGTATTATGAAAGCCAAAAACGATTTTACGCGGTATAATGGCCGGGTACAACTCGAAGTAAGGACATTTCCCTGGTTAAAGGTAGGGCTTACTTCCATATTTAATAATGCAACTACTTTTAACCCCAATAATGGGGTATGGCTGTCGGCATACCAGGCGCTCCCTATTATTCCGGTTTATGACTCCGTTAACAATCCCAATGCCTTTCCGGTTAAGTTTAGCAAGGGGGGAAATGCTGTGTCACAGGCTTACTATAATTTCAGCCGCTATAAACAATTTCAATTTTTACCAACCATTTATGCCGAAGCTGCATTTTGGAAAAACAAGATTACTTTCCGGTCCCAGCTGGCGCAGACTTATTTTTCAGGTCTTGGCCAATACTATAATCCCGCGGTTTTCCCGGGGCCCGGTTCTCCGGCTCCTAATAGCGTTCATTCTCACCTGACCTCCAATCAGGACAGAACGATCAATTATATTTTTGATAATACTCTCACTTATAAGGATACTAAGGGGGCGCATCACTGGAACATTTTGCTGGGTCAGTCTGCAAGATCTGAACGGTATCGGTTTATGAGTGTAGGTGCAGATGATGTACCAGCGGAGGAGGAATTTTGGTATGTAAAGTATTACAAGAAAAGCGATAATTTCTATGATGAAACCGGCTCATATAATACAGCTCAATCCTATTTCGGCCGGGTAAGCTATGATTATAATAATAAATATCTGTTAACAGGAACCATCCGCTATGACGGGAGCTCCAAATATCAAACAAAATGGGGAACCTTCCCTTCTGTAGGTTTAGGCTGGGTAATAAGCAAAGAGGGTTTTATGAAAAACCAGCGGGTTTTTGATTTATTAAAACTGCGCGGTACCTGGGGAAAGCTGGGCAATGATGGAGTAAATGCGAATGCCGGATATGCACAGGTATATACGGGCAATGGAAATGCTGCTATTTTTGGAAGTACTGCAAATGTAAATGGTACGTATGTACCAGGGTATACCGTAAATAACTTTTTTGCCAATTTGGGATGGGAAGTAGTAGAAGAATGGGATGGAGGTATTGATTTTGAGGCCTTAAACAAGCGATTAAACGGGTCGGTTGATTATTATAACCGCAAAACAAATGGGGCAGCGCTTTCACGCCCGTTCGCTTTTGGTGCCCCATCTATTTATGGTAACTGGGCAAATATGACCAATAGTGGTTTAGAAATTGTACTCAACTGGCGGGACAAAATTGGAGAAGTGGGCTATGCTATTGGAGGTAATGTATCTACTACAAAAAACAATGTAACCTTTATTGGCGCCTCATTAGATAATATAGCCACCGGATACCCGGAATGGACCGCCGAGTTTCCAACCCGAATAAGGGTTGGCCAGCCGATTAACTATTTTTACGGGTATGTAGTTGAAGGTATTTATCAAACACAGGCCGAAGTAAATAATGACCCTGTAGCCGTTAATTACAATAAAAATGTATCGGGTAATGCACAAATACAACCCGGCTTTTTTAAGTTTAAGGACCTGAACGGGAACGGCATTTTAGATCCCGCAGACCGTACCAATATCGGCAGTTACCTGCCCAAGATTAATTACGGGCTTAGTATAGCATTGGATTATAAAAAAGTTGATTTCAGTATTGTAATAGCCGGGGTAAGTGGCAATAAAATACTCAATCTAAACAGGGGCCGGTTTGTAAAAGCGCAGGCCTCTCCTAATTTAGACGCCGATTTTATTGAGCATTTGTGGACGGGTGAAGGCTCCACTAACTCCTATCCTTCTGCTTTAGCGCTGGCACAACCCTGGAATAAACAGCCCAGTTCTTTCTTTACTGAAGATGGAGCCTATGTACGCATTCAAAACATACAACTGGGTTATACTTTTAAACTGAGTAAGATCAGGTCTGATCTACGTGTATTTGCAACTGCAGACAGACCGGTTACATTCACCAAATATCATGGATTTACTCCCGAGGTTGCAGGTGGTTTTGATGCGCAGGTTTCCCCTATGTCCGCAACCTACACTTTTGGAGTAAAAGCTACTTTTTAATGATAGTCGTGCTAAATAAAAATTTGTCATAATGAAAACATTCAAACCAATAATTTTCCCTGTATTTATATTAACAATGCTTATTTATACAGGATGTGCTAAAAGTTTTCTCGATCATCCGTTGGAAAACAATCCGCCGGTTACCAATATTGACTACACAGATCTTTCCTTAATGTATCAGCCGGTATCGGGCGTTTATAAAATTGCTGCAACAGGTGGGTTTGCAGAATGGGTCGGAACCTTTATGAAAACATCGCAAAGCGATGATATTGATCCCAATACAGGCTATCCTGAAGTAAATGACCTGGTACATACGTTTAAAAATACTGCGGTACAGAGTTTCTGGGCGGTTAATGAATTATGGAATAATTATTACAGGGTAATTATAAATGCCAATAATGCGCTTGCCGAGCTGGATAAATTTGGAAAAAATGTTTCACCGGGAGATGCCGCAAATAACGGCGTTCTTTCCCGTTGCCGCGCGGAAGTCAGGTTTTTTAGGGCTTTAGGAAATTATTACCTGGCCAGATCGTACGGAGATGTTCCTATTCTGGGAGAGGAGAGCATTAACCCTGGCTATTTAGATACGGTTCGTAAATCCAAAGTAGCGGACGTAAGAATGTATATAATGAGTGAAATGGATGATTGTATAGCCAATTTGGAGGATCTGCGTCCGAATGAAGTGCCATCTCCCCGTATAGGAGCAGTAACGAAATACACCGCTTTGATGCTTAAGGCAAAAGCAGCTATGGACCTGGCAGGAAACGATAACGCGAGTCCTTATTGGGATATAGTACTGGATGCTACCAATCAAATTATCAGCAGCCATAAGTTCTCTTTATTCAGTGATTATTACCAGTTGTGGAAAAAACCGGGTAAACTCAGCAATGAAGCCATACTGGAATTTCAGTATTCTGATTTCGGGGGTGTTACGGATATAAGAACCTCAGGCCCCGATGTCTGGAATAATTTATTTCTTTTTCAGGGGCCACCCAATACCTACGGCGGGCCGATAAGTGGTAGCGGTTGGCTGGTGCCGTCTGATAATGCCTTTAATTTTTTAATGGCACGCAATGATGCAATTCGAATAAAAACGGTTTTTGAAAAATGTGGTATAAACGGAGATGTTAAAACCTATGCCGTTACTCCTGCCGGCGATACAGTTTCTGGAAATGATGGCAGGAAAAAGTATTTTAACGGGAAGGCGTATTTTCCAAAATCCCAGATGACACCCGGACAGGGTTGGTATGGTGGGAACAATAATATTCATTTCTGGCGGTATGCCGATGTTTTACTCATGAATGCAGAAGCCAGGATGCGTAAAGGCCAAAACGGTGATGCACCATTAAATGAGGTACGTATGCGTGTGGGACTGCTTCCCCTTACCAATGCTACAATAGATCAGTTACTGGACGAGCGGCGTGCAGAGTTTATCTGCGAATGGTGGGGTGAACGCTTGAATGACCTGATCAGAACAGACAGAGCAGCTTCGGTACTTCCGAGTTTTGTAAAAGGTCAGGGAGAGTTTCTGCCGGTTCCACAAGGACAGATTGATATCAATTCAAATTTGAAATAGGGCAGCCACAACTGGAAATGGGTTTGGCTATTGCAGCACAGACCGGCAGCTGCTTTTCTGTTGACAAAACATTTAAAAGGTGTTGTTATAGTTGCGCAACCCTTTATTACAACTGTAATCAAAAAAATGATAACAAAACTCTTGTGTCTGATTATGATGGTAGCCGGGACCGGGGCAGTAGCAGCGCAGCAAACCCGGCCGAAAGCTTTGTCCGGCCGGCCGACCCGATACAAACTTGTATGGGCCGATGAATTTAACTATAACGGGGTACCGGATGCCCAAAAATGGAGTTATGACAGCGGACATGGTAATGATGGATGGGGCAACCAGGAATGGCAGGATTATAAAGCTGGCGATACGAGTACCACATATGTGAGTAACGGGTTACTGCGAATTCAGGCTAATCGTACCATTACCGGCACTGATACGGTATTTACATCGGCAAGGCTTAAAACAAAGCAGAAAGCGAGCTGGAAATACGGTAAAATAGAAGTGCGTGCAAAAACCGCGTATGGCCTGGGCGTCTGTTCAGCCATCTGGATGATGCCTGCTGATGATCAGAAGAATGGTGGCTGGCCTTTCTGTGGGGAAATTGATATTATGGAACATATCGGCTGGGAAAGTCATAAGGACAGTATTTTCCAAACCGTTCATACGGGTGCATACAATCATCTGAAAAAGACGCAAAAAGGGATGAGAACGTATATACCCCGGTCCTGGCAAACCTTTCACAGCTATGTATTAGAATGGACGCCAGAGGGGATTGATTATTTTATAGATGGCCTCCACCGTTATCATTTCCCCAATGAGCATAAAACGATGGAAGAGTGGCCTTTTGATACAGCTTTTTACCTGATCATGAATATATCTGTGGGAGGCCAGTGGGAAGGAGCGTTTGGTATTGACCCCGCCATTTTCCCTGCTGCTATGTTTGTTGATTATGTACGGGTATACCAAATGCCTGACCATTACTCAAATTAACAATATATAGGTTTATAATGCAAAGAGCTGCTGTAATTCTTTACGGGAGCTCAATTCTTTTAAAGGGAAAATAGCATTAAAACAAGAGCATATGGAACATAACGTGAGGGGCCCATATTAAAGATCATTAAATACGATGAAAAGAAACAAAAAGCAGTAATAGAAGCGGTTCAAATTTATTGCTTCCAGGCTTTAAGTTAAACGGCAGGGGTAACATACAAAAAGGGTTTATCTTATCAATGGGCAGGTAGCAGCTACTGAACTCTTTAAACAAAATAGACCTGCATATTTTTGGAGGAAAGAAACACTACAACTTGTAACTTTAAAGCCGCAATGAGTACAAAAATTTTCAACCTATTCATCTCTCCGGAAATCGGTGCAGTGTCTGCAAAGTATATGGCCCCGGCTAAGCCCAAATGCATACTAACATTGGCGCATGGCGCTGGTGCGGGTATGAACCATTCATTTATGGAGGCTCTGGCCACAGCTTTGTCAAATGCTGGTATCGCCAGTCTGCGATTTAATTTCCCATTTGCCGAAAATAAAAAAGGACGGCCCGATTCTCCGCCAGTGGCGCACCAGACAATAGCTGCTGCAATAGCAAAAGCCCGGGAGTTGCATCCTAAACTACCGTTATTTGCCGCCGGAAAATCGTTTGGCGGAAGAATGAGTTCCCAATACCTGTCGGCCCATCCGGAGAATGTGGCGAAAGGCATTATTTTTTACGGGTTTCCGTTGCACCCTTCCGGTAAACCTTCCACCGATCGGGCGGACCACCTGAAAACGCTAAAAATACCCCTACTTTTCTTACAAGGCAGCAAAGACAGTTTGGCCACCTGGGAGTTAATTGAACCGGTATGTAAGTCCTTGAAAAAAGCCACCCTTATACGATTTGAAGGTGCGGATCACTCTTTTAAAGCAGGAAAAACGGATATACTGCCGTTACTGGTTGAAGAAACGAATAAGTGGGTAGAAAAAATGATCGGATAATCGTCCGGTTAAACGGCTACCGGTTTCAATTTCCGCGATTGAAGGTATTCAACCGACGGCATGAGCTTTTGAACAGTCATTGGGAGGATATTTACCCTAACCACTGTCAGTTTGCCAATCAGGCATTTCGCAAAAACTCAAAAAAATCCTCGATGAATGGGTTCGATATTTCCCCCGTACGCGGTACAAAGCCGGGCTTTTCAGCCCGTTTTTTATCCCTGAAATAGCCGTATCCCGCTGCTGGAATCAACAGCAGGCATAGGCCTCTCCAAAGCATGCTGCACGTTTCTCCTGATAAAATACCTTAGTAATACGCCAAAACACTGGCTCATTTCCGTGACAGCGCACCGTATATTTACGGCATGCTCCAACATTTGTAAATGCATCCCTACATATATAAGACAGGAACATCCTTTTCCAGACCATCGCATCTGAACGGAGCCCGGAAGCAGACCGGCGGTTGAGAGGCGGGGCCGGCGATCTGCTGCAATGATCCATTTTAATAAAAAAATCAATTAGAATAACATGCTGTCAAGAAGAAACTGGCTCTCAAAGGCTGCGGCGCTGGCTGCGGGCACGGGGCTTTTAAAATCGGCTGCTGCCGGAAATGCAAATCAGGCATCAGCGGCAGAAAACAACAGTGGTATTTATAATGTGAAAACCTTTGGGGCAAAAGGCGATGGAAAAACGCTGGATACCAGGGCCATTCAGTCTGCAATTGATACCTGTTATAAAAACAACGGAGGAACGGTCTTTTTTCCCCCGGGAACGTTCATAGCCGGTACGTTGCAATTAAAAAGCAACGTAACCCTTTATTTAAGTGCTCAAACAACACTCATGGGCACAACGGATGGAACGCAATATTTTGCGGCGGAGGAAATTCCGTTAAAGGGCGACTCGACCCTTATAGACGGTAATGTAGGATTTATATATGCAGTTAATGCAGCAAACATAGGCATCGAGGGCATGGGAACCATCGACGGGAAGGGTGCCGGTTTTCGCAGCCCGTCAAAAGGCGAACCATCACCGGCCGGTATATCAGGAGCTCAGCGGCCCTATCATATACTGCTGTACAAATGCACCAATGTGCATATAAAAGATATTTATTTAAAAAACAGTGCCTACCATTCCGTACGGGTAATACAAAGCGACTACCTGAAGTTCTCCGGGTTGCGGATAAAAGGGCGGGTCATTCATAACAATGACGGGTTTCATTTTATCAGTTGTAAATATGTACATGTGCACGCCTGTGATGTGCGCACCCAGGATGATGCCTGCGCCTTATTTGGTAGCTGCCAGTATGTAACCATCAGCGATAGTACCTTTAGCACCCGGTGGTCGGTATTCCGCTTTGGTGGCGGCTTTGTTCAAAATATTACAATAACCAATTGCACCATTTATGAAACGTATGGCTGCCCTATAAAAATTTACTGCAGCCGAGGCTCCCGTTTTGAAGACATCACGTTTTCAAATCTGATCATGAAAGATGTTACCGGCCCTATTCATATCGGGATCAGCGAACGGAAATCATCAAGTGTTACCGGTGATAATCTTCCGCCCGGAACGTTGAAAAGGGTTACCTTCAGTAACATACAGGCCACTGTAGTTGCCCCCCGCCCCCTGCCCGATTCGGAGTTTGAAAGTGCTTACCGCCCCGGCGAAATGCGCTCCTGTATTGTTCTAAACGCATTTGAGGATAATTTTATGGAAGATATTTCTTTTCAGGATATCCAGCTGATCTTTCCCGGCGCCGGAACAGCGGCAGAGGCTTCAGGAGAAGTTCCAAAAATTGCCGGTGAATATTTTGAAATCGGAACGCCGCCGGCTTACGCTCTTTTTGCCAGGAATGTAAAAGGGCTTTCAATAAATAACCTGCGACTAAAAGTTGCAACACCTGACGCAAGGCCGGCAATCATACTGGATCACCTGGAAAATGCCGTTATTTCACTGCTCACAGCCGGGGTGCAAGGCAGCTTATCGGTACTGCGGCTCCGGAATTGCGCAGACGTACTGATTACGTCGCCACGGGTGCTGAACCCCTGCGCAGTGTTTGCTGAAATAGAAGGACCGGGTACCCGGAATATTAAAATAGAAGGCGGCGATTTAACAAAAATCAAATCCAGCATCCTGTTGCGGGATGTTCCTCCGGCGGCAGTAAAAACCACGGAATAGTAAAGAAAACGAGCGGAAGCAGTGCAGCGATTATCCCCGGGAAAAAAGTGTCAGGGCCCCTGTGGGCTCTATTTCCCTTCCTTCCGTGATATATGGATATCATTACGGAGAGATCAATGCGGAAGTGCTCACTGCAATCCGGTACCGTTCAACTCACGGTCTGGCTACGGTTTCCGTACTGGCTTCAGCAATTTCAATAATATTGCTTGTAAGCGACTGCAGCTTTCCGGCAGCCAGGTTGAGTCCCACCTCCATAAGATACGCCCCGGAAAAGATCCCTTCATTTTCCGGCAGCACCGATCTGGTTCCCGGAAACAAATTTATTTCCCGCACCCGGTAACGCTTTGCCGGGTCAAGTCCTTGTAAAAGCACTTTTGAAAAACTATCTTTTTTTCTCAGATTGGTAAAATAGTTAAACAACACCGCCCTGCCTTTGGTTGCATTTACATACATGATTACGGCCCGGCTTTCATCATAAGGAGATACCAACCGGTATAAATCCCCTTTCCAGATTACTTCGCTGATATCTTTATATGTTGCTACTGCCTTTTTGCTAAATTCCAGTTCCGGTGCGGTAAAATTATTGATCCGGATATCGTAGCCCATTTTCCCCATCATTGCCACATCCGTTCTGAATTTCAACGATTGCTTACCCATACTGGTAACATGCGCCGAAATGGTATTGGACGGAAAAAAGTAAGAATATCCCCACTGGATAAAGATGCGTTCCAGCGCATCCGTATTATCACTGGGCCAGAACTCTGTAAAATACTCCAACGCTTTGTAATCGGTACGCCCACCCCCTCCGGCGCATAACATAATGGGCAGGTGCGGATATTTTTTCCGGATGCGCTTCATCACTTCATAAAAGCCCTTTGTATAATTAATATACAGATGCGATTGCCGGTCTTTTAAATAAGCAGAATAAGCATTGGTCATACTTCGGTTACAATCCCACTTTATAAAAGCAACACCGGGGTTTTGGGTCATTAAGCCATCAACAATTTCAAATACAAAGTCCTGTACCGCCGGGTTTGTAAGATCCAATACCAGTTGATTGCGTCCGTAACTTTCTGCCCGGTTGGGCAATTTTAAGATCCAGTCCGGATGTTTTTCATAAAGTTCACTTTTGGGATTTACCATCTCGGGCTCCAGCCAGATACCAAACTTTATGTTCCGCGCGCCTGCTTCTTTTACCAGTTTGGCAATGCCATTGGGTAATTTGGAGCGGTCCGGCTGCCAGTCGCCCAAGCCCGCCTTATCATCATTTCTGGGGTATTTATTTCCAAACCATCCATCATCCAGCAAAAACAAATCGACACCCAGGTTCCCCGCCTCATCAAACAATTCCACCAACCGCGCCTCATTAAAGCTGGTATGTGTGGCCTCCCAGTTATTTAAAAGTGTCATCCGGGGAGCGTTGCCATCCAGCAGGGCATGATTCCGAACCCATTTATGCAGGTTCCGGCTGGCCAGGCCTTTTCCTTTTCCTGAAAAAGTGAATACAAATTCCGGCGTTTCAAAAATCTCATTCGGCTGCAGGTAATACTCCGATGCAAAGGGGTTGATACCCGAAATGACCCGCAGCCCATTTTTTTGATCCACTTCAAAACTATATTTGAAATTACCGGTCCACCCCAGGGATCCGGCAATCAACTGGCCCTGGTTTTCGGTTGAAGGCTGATCCAGTGAAACAAAAAAGGTTTGTGTTTGATAAAAGTTCGTGCGCGTTCCCAATTTGCTTTCAATACTTTTTATTCCGTTTATGAGCTGTTCTTCTTTAAGCTGCACCTCCCGGGCCCAATCCCCGTGGAACTGTGTGAGCCAGTATTCCCGTGCATTAAAATGCAACAATGAAGAGGCATACTGCGTAAGCATTACAGGTTTCTTTTCGCTATGCCTGATCTCCGTCCAGGTTTTGATCACATCCTCTTCCGCATATGCCTTAAAATGAATGGTTACATAAAAGGGATAAACGGGATCCTTTAAAACGATCCGGCTATGGACAACGCTTCCTTCCGTTTCCTGGCGATAATCTTCAAACTGCAGATCCAGGGATGGGTTGCCATCGTTATGCACAGCCCGGATGGCCGGTTCAAACTGGTTTTCCATACCCGCTGCCAGATAAATTTCGCGGCCGCCGTTCATGGTTGCATAATCTGCCCTGGCCAGCTTATTGCCAATATACACCTGGCTTACCTTTTTATCTTTTCCGATTTTGTATACAATGGCCGTATTGCGGGTTTCGATAAAAATCTTATCGGCCTGTGCATTTACCGGCCGGGCTATCAGCAGCAACAACAGCGCCTGAAAAAAAGATCTCATTTCTCCTTTATTTTGTGTCTTTGATGCCAGATGGCAATAGCGGTTCGGTTTACAACTGAATGGAAACCGTTTTACTTTCCCTTACTGTATAATCTTTTATTTTGTTCTTTCCGGAAATCTTCACAGCCAGGTTATTTCCACTTTTTCTGGATATATCGATATTGAATACGGTTCCAAAGGCATGAATATTTTTCAGCCGTATAAAATTCCATCCGGCCGGCAGGTTGGGCGTGAGGTTAAAAGACCTCAGACCGGTAGGCCGCATCCCCAGTACGCCCTCGGTAAAAATGCGGCAATACAATCCGCTCTCTGCAGAAAGATGCCGCTGGTTGCCCTCCGGATACGCTTCTACCGCATAAGGCACATGCTCGCCCAATAAACGCCTTTCCGAATAATATTTTAAAAAATCATACGCCTTTGCCGTTTCACCAGCCGCAAAGGCGCCCCTCAGTCCATATAAAGTGGCCCGATCCCAGAACGTGCTGTTCCCCGCCAGGGAAGCCAACCCATCTTCGGTCCATAACCGGCTCGAGAAAAGGGCGTCGATGGTTCCCTGTTTGCGATCGAACAGATCCATCACCAGTGGTGTTGCAATCCAGGCGCGCAGCGTATCGTTTCCTTTATAATAGCGGTAGGTTTTAAACCCTTCAACAGTGGCCCCAAAATATTTTTCAATATTTACCCGCATTTGGGCGGCCTGATCTGCATACGCTTTTAGCTGGGCGGCCGGCTTTCCCAATGCCCGTCCAAGCATTGCCGCAGACACGAGACCATCGTAGTACAAGCAGCTGGTATTCAGGTTAGCGTTGCCTGAAGGAAACCGTCCTTCCAGTTCATCCTTATTACTCCATACAACACCTTCATCATTCACCTTTCGCTTACAGTACTCCAGGCACCATTCAATCAACGGCCATAATACTTTTGCAGAATCTATATTGCCATTGGCCAGCGCAAAACGTCCCGCACCGTAAGCAATCATAGCCATGTCGCCACGATCACCGGCTCCCTGCCAGGTACCTTTTCCTTCATTGATGATTGAACTTGGGATGGGTTTATACTCCGGGTTCATATAACCGGCAAACAACCGGTAGGCATTCATTGCCGATTTTGTTGCAACAGCATCTCCCAAAAACGCAAAAAAAGGATTCACATACTCTGCCTGATCGTTGGCCCATATAGCCGCGTAATAGCGCAGCCCACCCGGCCCGTGCATCAATCCGCCCCGGGTGTTAAAAATGCTTTCGGTACCTCTTATTTTGGCAAAATAAAACATCGTGTTCAGCACTTCATCCGGCGTTTCCAGCTGAAGCAGGTCGGTTATTTCCTGCACCCGGCTTCTTCGTGCCTGTTCCTCCTTATCTAAATTCACGTCCATCACCGGGGTTGCGTCACCTGCAAGGGCCTGATAACTGATCCCAAAAACAACGGAATCTCCAGGATCAACCGTTTTCAGTCCATCGTTCACGGTTGCTGCCACAAAACGCAGCGGCCCTTCGCTGGCGCGCCCGGCCGCGGGTCTTAGTTCCCGGCGCATATACTCCATTTCAATTTTTGCCGGCTGGCTGCCCCTGTTGATAAAAACCAATTTTTCAAGACCCAGCGCTTTATCGATTGAGGGGTAAAAAGATCGCTTCAACAAGATGGCACCGCTGTTGCCAATAACACTTTCCATAGTAAAAACGCCATCAAACCGGACCGTAACCGCTTTTTCCGGCTGGTCTTCCATAACCGTTGCGTTATAAACGCCCTTCTTTAGCAGTTTATCATTTAACAGGATCCGGGGCAGGTTATCGTCATCCACGCTGTACATCATGGAAGCAATGGTCTTTGCCGGCAGCAACCGGAACGAGGGAAACACAAAGGTCCTGACAAATCCCGGCTTTTTACCTTCGTCAACTCCGTATTGCAGCCATAGCGAAACTTTCTGGCCGCTCATTTCAAGGTGATCCTGGTGCGGAAGCCGACCGGAAATGTTCCACTCAATGCTTCCCGGGGATTGAATCGTCCATCGGTCCGGAGTTTTGTTGTTGCCAACCGGCTGTGCATTGCCCGTAATACACCGGAACAAAACGAGGGAAAGGATAAGCGTTTTTTTCATGGAAAATCTCTTATTTAACAAATAACTGTACACTTCTTATAGCCCGGCTGTATTTTACCGGCCGGCGTTCTCAACAATGAATCGATGAAGCTGCAATAATACCTTTTTAAAACAACGGGTTCATTTCTCAAATCATCCAAATTATAAACAATTTCGGCAGTTTTTACCGCCACACCCGATGCGGCAGTAAAAAAGCAACGGTTCTTCAATGTCAAACAGCGGTGTGTTCAACCGCTGCCCGACTTCCAAATCGAAATTGTCCTTGCTACCCGTTATGATCTTTATGGCGTAACCGCTTTATAGCCGGTATAAAATGTATCGATGGCTTCTTTGCCGGGTAAAAAGCCGGTGCGATAATTAAAGGTTGCTCCTGCTTTGTAGTTATACAGGGTATCTGTATTCGAGAACCCCCTGGAGCGCCCCAGATTATCAAAGCGCTCCGTAAGCAACAGCGTAGCCGGCTGCCCTCCGCCGTTGGTATAGTTTATTTCCACAACTGCTGTCTGTTGCGCCGCACCAAACCATTCCAGCCAGATATCTTTACCGTTGGTTGCTTTTTTTGCCGATTTCAGCGACCGGTTAAAAATAGAGTTGGCATAATTATCACCATAAGAAACACCGGCAACCTCAGATTTTACGGACGAATGTCCTTCATTGTCGTACGTATACACCTGGAATGAATACAGTCCTTCGTTCAAATTGTTAACAACAACCTGTATCGTATCGATCTTTCCGGTTTTCTTTACCGGTATTGATAAAGAGTCTGCCCCGTTATTCCAGAAAACCCTGCACAAGGTAACTTTCGGATCGGAAACAAGCGCCCAGCTTAGTTTTACGCGGTTCCTGCCCGGGTATGCCGTTAATCCTTCTACCCTTCCTGTATAAACAATTTCTCCATCTTTTATAAAATCTTCATAATTGCTGCTCATTTTTCCGCAGGAACCGGGTAGCAAAACCATACCCATCCATAACCCTGCAAAACAAACTAAACGGCAATAGCTTTTTATTTTATTCAATCGCATGTTCATGATTTTTTGTTTTTATTTACTCTGCTGTCCCCAAAGCGTCAGCTCAAAAAGATGGAAAAATCCGGTTGCGCCTCCGATCGCATCCCAGCAATCAATATTTTTCCAGGCAATGTAGCGTACCGCGAGAAGTCCCTCTTTAAATTCGTACTCCTGGCCGGCATTCGCCACATCGATATCCTCGTTACTATTCTGACCATTCGGCAGTCCGGACGGTTTGATCATTATCTGCCGGTCGAGCAACACCCAGCTATTTACATCCGAAGGCGTATTGGTGCCCCAGATCTCCCACTCATGCGGATTTCCATGTCCCCATGCAAACCCGCCATTACGTTGCCATATTTTGTAACGGCTAAAGTTTGCCTTTACACCCAGATCAATAGGGATCCATATGGGCTGGTCTACATTCTGTTTTGTATGGAACATGGACCCGGTATTACCATCATACCAGTTCTTCATGGGGTAACTGCTGGAATAATCCACGGCTTCAATTATTTTGGCGCCGGATTTTGGCAGCGGGTCCCGCTGGGGAATCGGATATTTTTTCCGGATATCCACAAACTTGGACTTATCCAGCTGTTCTTCATAGATCGGCTTCAGTTGAAAATCCATCGTATCGGAAAGATTGTTCCAGCGATCGCGCACCACCAAACCAAAACGCTGCATCACCGAGTCTTGCCCCCTTACCTTAAACAAACCACTGTCCAGGGCCGTATAACTGGCATCGATCTGTTTCCATTCCTTTAAACCATCGTCCCATTTTAATGCAATAATGACAATATTTGCCCGGTCATCATTCTTAAACCCAACCGAAAAACCACCGAAAGAAGTTTTGGTAGTTAACGAATTACGCACTTTTAAAACCGGGGGCGTTAACGGTTTAATGGTTACCGTAACCGGAGATGAAGTCATTTCCGCACGGCTTACTGCATAAAGCTGTACATCATGCTCATTGGTATCACCAAAGCCTTCAAGGGTAATCGTATTTGAAAGAAACGAGGCCTTGGCTTCCTTTTTTTCACCGTTTGCCGTATACGCCGCTTTCACGTAAAGCAAATTCTTGTTACCGGGCAATGTATAGGTAATTTGGGCCCCGCCCGAGGTATTGGTTACCGATACATTGCTAACCGGGTCCGGAGCAGACATATCTTTATCGATGGGTGTATTTTTTGCTTTTTGACAGCTTGTAAGGACCGTTATAAATAATCCAATATAAAAAGCAGCTTTCATTGTATTGTTTTTAACTATTGATTTGATTTACCAGCCTGTATTTTGTACCAGGTTTTTATTAATTCTTATTTCGCTGATCTGTATCGGCCAGAGATAATTGCGCAGGTCGAACCGCTGATTGAACATCAGCATGGGATTGTAATATGGAACGGCATCCTTTTGTGTAATGTCCCAGCCCCTTACAGGTCCATTCAGTTCTACATGCGCTATTTTCCACCTGAGCAGATCCCAGAACCGCTGCCCTTCAAACATCAGCTCAATGCCGCGCTCCTGCTGAATAATGGCCCTCATCCCCTGCTTGCTTTTAAACTTAACAGGATCTTTGGAATGCTGGCTCCAGGAATCTTCTACAGATTGCAACCCTGCCCTGGCTCTAACCAGGTCAACCCAATGGTACACATCTGCCCCCGGTCCCTGGGCTTCATTCAGCGCTTCGGCATAAAGCAGGTACAGGTCCGATAACCGGAGCTCCGGCCAGGGATATTGTACGGTATTACTGGTAATGTTACCATCGGCCGCAACCGTTGTTTCAATATTGACCAGCTTTTTGGGATAATATCCGGTAATGGAGTAGTTGCTGATCCCCTGCCGGGCCGCTGTTTCACCCGCACGTCCCTTTACATACAATAAACCGGTAGCCGCATACACATTGTAATTATTGATCCAGTTACCAAACCAGATCCCCCGGTCAAAGCCCAGTGAAGCATAGAAACGCGGCTCCCTGTCGAAATTAAGCTTTACGGTTTCCTGCCCCTTCGCAATATAATACTGGTCGGCATCTCCTGCAGTTCGCAAGGCAAACCGATCGTTAAAATCCCATTCCGGATCCTCTGTAATGGGCACCCCGTTCTTCGAGTAAAACAGCTCCGCCATTTTGATGGTGGGCGCAATGATACTTTTTGCATTGGAGGTGCTTGTAAAAGGCGCCAGGTTGGCCATTGAAAAACGCTGTATATCACCGGCACGACTGTCCGTATTGGGCCAGATCACTTCGGGGTTATTGAATTTATTGGTTATTGCCGTGCGGATGTCCAGTTGTTTTTGTATGGTATCATTAATGGTATACCCCGTATTGCCCGGGAATGTAGACAGGCTGTAGCCGTTTGCCGTACAAAATTCTATAGCATCTTTACAAGCATCTGCTGCGCGCACCCATTTAGCCGGGTCTTCCGTTTGCGGAAACAGCTGTCTGCCCTTGTTATCAACCAAAGACCCATAACTCGTGTTACCATTAAATAAAGGACTGGCTGCGGTAACGAGCACCTTGGCCTTTACAGCTTTCACTATACATTTGGTGATCCTGCCCAGCTCAGCATTTTCTGTTCCCGAAATCCGGTCCGGCATCAGATCACTTGCAGCGGCCTCGTCCAGGAGTGATACAATATAATTAATGCAGGAATCTACCGGCTCACGATACACTTTTACCTCTTCCGGTGAAGCGGAAATCGGAAGGTTCTCTTTTGTTAGCGGTATGGGACCATACATTCTGAAAAGGTAAAAGTGATAATACGCTTTCAAAAAGATTACTTCTGCTTTCCAGCGCTCCCGCTCATACTCATTCAGATCCGGTACTTTATCTACATTCTCCAAAAACGTATTGCATTTCCGGATAGCCTGGAAGAGTGCTGTACCGCGGGATGAACCTGCCCAGAAATTACCCAGCGGGTTATCTGCATTCTGCAGGCCCCGGGCAATATTATGATAGGTTGCATCCACATCCCTTATGGGATCCATGTACCATACCTCGTCTCCACTGTTAAATGCCGGGTTATCATTAAAAGAGGCATTTCCCGGAAGATAGGAAAAACACGAAAAAAGATACCGTTCTGCCGAGGTTCGTAAGGTAAATGCGCTTTCAATGGTTGCGATACTGTCCGGCACTACGTTCAGGTATTTTTTACAGGCCGAAAGCACGCTGATCAATACCAATAAGACTGTTGTATTTTTTATAACTCTACGCATACAAAAATTTTAAAATGAAGCATCAATACCAATAGTAAAGGTTTTCTGCAACGGATACCGTAACCCGTCGCCTCCCATTTCCACATCCCACAAATCAAACTTGCTAAAGGTGAAAAGGTTGCCGCCCGTAAAATAAATCCTCAGTTTTGTCATTTTTATTTTATTGGACAACCGTGGCGGAACTGTGTAAGCTCCCTGCAATTGCTTTAACCTCAGGAAAGACCCGTCGCGCATAAACCAGGTACTGGGTTGGTTATTATTTGCATTAGTGGTATAACTTAACCTTGGCCACAATGCATAAAGGTTCCGGTTCTCCTCAGACCAATGGTCATCTGCATACGCTTTTAAAAGCTGGTTTTTCAATTGCACATCAGCCGGGGCCGGATCATCAGAGCCATACCGGTAAGATATGAATGGCGCTGTAGACTGCGGATTGATCCAGAACGAGCTTCTGGCAGAGCCTTGTGCAAAAAATGAAAACTCAAAATTTTTATAATTGCCGGACAAACCAAAACCATATACAATTTCCGGCGCTGTGGGAAATCCAATGGGCACCATATCATTCTGATTGATCACACCATCCCCGCTTACATCCCGGAATTTGATATCCCCGCCACGGGTTACGGTGCTGCCAAAAACCTGGCTGGGGGAGCTTCTCACCTCCTCATCATCTACAAAAAGGCGCTCCGCAATATAGCCCCAGCGCTGGTTAACCGGTTGCCCCTTACGGTACAGCCATGGGTAAGGATACTCGGGTTCTTCATAAGCTTCAAACCGGTTTTTTGCATAGGTAAAATTCCCCATAAACTGAAGTCCCAGGTCGTTGGTTATTTTTTGATTGTAATTCATATTGATATCAATGGAGCGGGACCTTGCTTCCCCTACGTTTGCCTTGGGAGTGGCGCCTTCCAGCCCCATAGAAAGGGGAATGGACGCCCGGTCCATTAAGATATTATACCGGTGCTCAATAAAATACTCTGCTGTAATATCCAATTTACGGAAAAGGGTTGCCTCCAGGCCAAATGTTGAGTTACGGGCCGTTTCCCAGGTAATTTCGCTGTTGTTATAGCGAGACACAGAAATACCGTTTCTGGTATAGCCGCCATCTGTACCGAAACTAAACTTATACGCGTCATCATTCATGTTTACATTGGAAAGATAGAAGAACCGGTCTGAAGCACTTCCGATTTCGTCATTGCCTCCCAAACCGATATTGGCTCTTAACCGGAGTTTGGAAAATACATTCCGCAGCGGGGCAAAGAATGCTTCGTTAGAAACGGCCCATGCTACGCCGATGGAGGGAAAAAACCCAAAACGATGCGTTTTATCAAACCGTTCGGATCCGTTATAGGCAAAATTCACTTCGGTATAATAGCGGCTGTCATAGGAGTAAGTACCTCTGCCTCCCAGTGTAATATTCCGTTTGGGCAGCGAACGCTGCAAGGTGGTTTCGTTTCCATTGGCATCATTCTGAATAATGAATAGCGCCATACCTGTTACATTGTGCTTTCCGAAGGTCCGGTTGTAGTTGGAGGCCAGCTCCCCGCGGAATGTGGAAAGCACGCTCTTACTGCCCGGTACAAAATCAATATAGTCGGAACCCGTTTCCGCGTTCAGGTCCCGCAGGATAAATGAGTTTGAAAATTTATCATAACTGGCAGGCGTAACGTAAAAGGGTTTGTAGGCCCTGGTAACGGTAAAGTTGGCCCTGCGGTTGGTTGTCATCATTCCGCGCAAGGACAACCCGGGTGTTACGATTGAGGAAAGGTCCTGGTTCAATTCAATCTGGGACCCCATTAAAGAGTTAGAGTATTGCTTATACCCTCTTGTCATGTCGGCATAAGGGTTAAAATAATTGCCCGTTTCAGCATTCCCGAAAAGTATATGGTTTACAAACCGGTGTGTTGAGTCGGGCTGATAATAAGGCCGGAACAATACGGGGCTGGTACGCATAATATTCATGTACATAGCCGCCCCTGAAGTGATGGGACCGGTATAGCCGTCAAAGGTTCCAAAAAGCCGCACCATCGCCGAAGTGGTTTTGGTTACTTTAAGATTTACATTAGACCGGATGGTGTAGGTCTTTAAGCTGATATTTGTATTGAAGTTATTGCGATGGTCTACCTTCAGGTTACCATGATCCTGGTTCATGGATCCGGCAATATAATACGTGGCCACTCCCCCGCCACCGCTTAAGTTCATATTCAGGCGCTGGTTATTGGTGTTTTTTGTCAGCATTTCGTTCTGCCAGTCAACCGTTGGAAACATTTCCGGGTTTATACCGGAAATGGTGTTGTCGATTTTACTTTGAGCGTACGGCAATATGCCAAGCGGGTTCCGGGTTAACACCGCTTCATTTTCCAATTTCATATACGTGATGGGGTCGGCAATTTTAACCATCTTTGTAGGCTCTGAGATTGAATTCTCAAACCGTATATTGATTTTTGCCCGGCCTTCCTTCCCTTCCTTGGTTGTAATAAGGATTACACCGTTTGCACCCCGCGAACCATAAAGGGCATTGGCGGTGGCATCCTTCATGATCGAAAAGCTTGCGATATCATCCACATTGAGGCGGGCGAGCTCCGTTGTCGTGTATTCCATCCCATCGATAAGAATCAGCGGATCTTTCTTATATCCGAAAGTAGTAGCTCCGCGTACAAAAAATTCTGCATTATCTGCACCCGGTTCACCCGAGCGCTGATACGCAATAATTCCGGCAACCCTTCCTGCCAACGCCTGTGTAAGGTTGCTTGAGGGAATCTTAAGATCCTCGGGCCTTACGGTGGTTACCGAACCGATCACCGACGACTTCTTTTGTGTACCAAAAGCTACAACCACCACTTCGTCCATCTTGCTATGTGAGATTTTCAACGAAACATCGATCACAGACTGGCCCTTCACCGGCAATTCAACCGCGGTGTAGCCGTTCATTTCGAAAACAAGCACGGAATTATCCCCGGGCACATCCAGGATGTATTTTCCGTTTGCATCCGTTGTGGTGCCAATAGCTGTTTGGTCCTTTACATAAACGGTTGCTCCAAACAAAACGCCGGCAGAATCCGTTACAGTTCCCCGGACTTCTTTTTTACTTTTACCGGTTGCTTTTTGTTCCTGTGTATTTCCCTTCGGAGGCGCAATAAAAAGGGCTCCTAATAAAATCACAAGCAGGCAGGTTTTTGTTCTAATTTCTAACCAATTCATAAACAATTAAAATAAAATAATAAAATGATCAGCAATTCATATAAAAACGTAGATCGATCTTAGCAGAGATGGCAAACGGGTAGTTCTCAACAATATTGTTTTAGCTTTAAATTGAACCTACGCAATCGATACCGCAATATTAGACAGCAAAAACGACCAGGCAATTCGTTAAATTAACAAAATGCTAAACAATCTTAACATGCACTATCATGCGGAGTGTACGTTACCGGATCAATGGAGATAAGGAACCGGCAATGCCCGACATAACCGGCTTCCGGCAGGATGAAGCATCTGCAAAAACGAAAATAAATACCTTCTTTACCAACAGGAATTGCTTCCGCTGACCGGTTACCAAAGCAGACATCTGCACCCACCGGAAGGCATCCGTCAGCGTTCAGTTTTACGCAAACGATTGCATAACTTTATTTTACTATGGGAGTTGATCAATGTATTTTTATTACACTGCTTTAGATCGGTTGCTTTATAAAAATATCGTTATATGAAACCCCAAATACTTAAGGTTCCCACCGAACCTCAAAGTTCGTTCAGTTTTAGAAAAGATTCTGTTCCTTATGTAAATAACAGGTGGCATCTGCATAAAGAGCTTGAACTTATTTACTTCAAAAAAGGAAAGGGCACTCAATACGTGGGCGATAATATTTCAACGTTCCGTGACGGCGACGTGGTGCTGGTAGGCCCGAATCTTCCGCACTACTGGCGATTTGCCGACTCATTTTTCGAGGATACCGCCAACACGGTTGATGTGCGGGTTGTGCATTTTTCACAGCATTTTTTAGGCAATCATTTTTTAGACCTGCCTGAAAACTTCGAAATCAAAGAGCTGCTTGAACGCTCAAAACGAGGGCTGCAAATAAAGGGTAACGCGCGCAGCCAGATTGCCGCCCTGCTGGAACAGCTTTCGGAAGCAGAAGGCAGCCAGCGGATCTTATTGATGCTGAAAGCACTTACGATGATCTCTTCAGAACGGCAATGCAAAGCGCTATCTTCCGTTGGCTTTCGTCCCGATTTCAGCTCCGCGGATGAACATGAGCGCTTACAGGCCGTTCTGGATTATTCGGCCAAACATTTCAAACGGAAAATTACCCTGGAAGAAATTGCAGACATCGCCAATATAAGCCCCAGCTCCTTTTGCAGATACTTTAAATCAAGAACCCGCAAAACATATTCCCGGTATCTGATTGAGCTTAGAGTAGGCCATGCATGCCGGCTGCTGATAGAGACCAACACCTGTTTAAAACGTTTATGTTTTGAAAGCGGCTTTAATAATTTCACCAGTTTTCATAAATATTTTAAAATCATTACCGGCCGCAGCCCGATCGTTTACCAGAAAGAATTTCTCGTATAAAATCGCTTTGTTGAACCGGTTGATTGATGAACGTTTCCAGGGGCCCTTCCATTGGCCGCTCTCCGTTGCATGCGCGCCAAAATCAGTTACCAGAATGCTAATAAAGAATATTGCTGTTTTAATGAAAATACGCATATTCGTTCTCTGTTAAATCATATTAAATCTGCTAAACAATAGCTGTATGCATAAGATAAAAACAATTTTAAAAGCAGGCGCCTGTATCCTTTTTTGGAGCAGCCTTAATTTAAATGCAGTTGGTCAGTCGCAAAACCCGGGGCTAAAACTTCCACCCGGTTTTTCCGCAAAAACGATTTTGGACAGCTCCGGTAAAGCACGGCACCTGGTGGTACTTCCAGGCGGATTGATTTATGTAAAAATGGCCCGCCCCTGGAAAGGGAACGGGATCATGATCCTGAAGGAAAATGAAGCCGGAACCGCTTCGGTAACGGGAGGTTTTGGTAATTACGGGGGAACGGGGATCTACGTAAAAAACGGCTATTTATATGCATCCTCCAATGAAGCTGTTTTCCGATACAAACTAAACGAAAAGAATGAAGTGCTGAACCCCGATCAACCCGAACGCATCATTACCGGATTAAAAATGGGGCGCCAGCATGAAACCAAATCCATCGTGCTGGACAACGACAATAATATTTATGTAAACATTGGCTCTCCAAGTAATTCCTGCCAATTGCAGGATCGTCAACCGGGTTCAATGGGTGTTCCCGGCTGTCCTTTACTGGATTCCGCCGGCGGCATCTGGCAGTTTCGGGCAGATAAGGCCGATCAATCTTACGCACAGGGCGTACGATATGCTACAGGGTTAAGAAATGTAGTGGGCCTCGACTGGAACCAGCAAAACAATACACTGTTTGTAACCCAGCACGGAAGAGACCAGCTGAACGATTTATTTCCGGCATTGTTTACCGCCAAACAGAACGCGGAGTTGCCGGCAGAATGTATGTATATGATCAAAAAAGGAGATAATGCCGGCTTCCCCTTTGCTTATTATGATCATCTTCAGCAGAAATATATGCAGGCCCCCGAATACGGAGGCGACGGAAAAAAAGAAGCGGAGAAAAAATATTCAGCGCCGGTGGTTGCCTTTCCCGGGCATATGGCACCTAACGGGCTGCTATTTTATACCGGCACCCAGTTTCCTGAAAAATACAGGAACGGTGCCTTTGTGGCCTTCCATGGATCCTGGAACCGCACGCCTGAAAAGCAGGAGGGATACTATGTTGTTTTTGTTCCGTTTGCCGATGGCAAGCCCTCGGGTAACTGGGAAATCTTTGCCGATGGATTCTCCGGCGTGGCAGCCGTAATGTCGCCCCGGCAGGCAAAACATCGTCCCTGCGGATTGGCCCAGGGACCGGATGGAGCTATTTACGTTACCGATGATGTGAAGGGCACTATTTATAAAATAGAATATAAAAAATAAAATGCGAAAAATTTATACGCTTGCCTTTATACTTATCTCCCTGAATAGTTTTTCGCAGACGGCTAAAAAACCGGTTGCAAAAAAAACTGCAACGCCCGTTTCGGCAACAACCTTATCCATAAACAGAGGGAAACTGGTATACCAGAAATTCTGCATATCCTGTCATCAGGCAGACGGGGGAGGCGTTCCGAATTTGAACCCGCCGTTAATTGGCACTTCGGGTGTTTTAGGTAATAAAAACAGGCTGGTTAAAATCGTAAAGAACGGGCTGCAGGAGCATGTGGAAATTGACGGAGAATTTTACTCCAATAATATGCCGCCCTTTAAGATGCTTACCGACCAGCAGGTAGCAGATGTTTTAACCTATATACGAAGAAGTTTTGGAAATAAGGCCACTCCTGTTTTAAGGAGCGAAGTAGCGCAATACTATGTAAAGGGCAAAACGCCGCAAAAGCGTTAAGGTTTGAGGCGCGCCGCATAAGCACTAAGAAACACAAGGAGTACATTACTTAGAGACTGCTGACTCAGTGAAGCGGTTTTTGCTTTACAACCAACCCTGAAAGCAAGCCGCAGATGCGCAGCTTTTTGAGTATCAAAACCCGAAAAACTTAGTTTATTTTTGATCAAAACGGTGGAGTGCTGTACACTTAAAGCACATCGCAAATAAGTTTGCAGCGGTTACAACGCCCTTTTCGTTGAGCCAAAGACCGCTGATTGGTAACTTAATCCCGCAACGTGGTATCTGCGGATCTGCAGCCATAACAACAGGGCGTTCGCAGTTAAACAGCAGGCCCTGCTTATTCTTCGCGCATCCCGCCTCCTGGTGCCTTGGTGGCGCTGATACAAAAATCATCTCAGCAACGCTGTGGCACACCAAAGCAAGGGTGCCTGGCCGTGCAGGTCGCCGGTATTCCGCTTGCGATCCAGGTAATATTGGAGGTCGTTCTTCTTATTGGTTCCCTCGCAAACATCTGTTATATCATTATCGCTATTGATATAGGTAATCAATGCCAGCCAGGCTTTGCGTGCGGCGGGCGCATAGATCTTTTGATCCAGCCAGCCCTCTTTCACCCCGGTAATCAACGCACAGGTAAACATTCCCGTGCAGGAAGTTTCCTTCCAGGAGGCGGGGTTATCAATCAGCTGCCGCCACATGCCATCTTCTGCCTGGTATTGCAGGAGGGTTTTCATCATTTTCAGGTACCCTTTCATAATACGTGCGCGATTGGGATTGTTCCGGGGCAACGAACGCAGTAATTCGCTCATGCCAACCGCCATCCAGCCATCACCCCGCCCCCAGAAATAGGGAACGCCGGGTGCATGATAAAACAACCCGTTGGGCTGTTGTAAAGAATCCAGGTAAAAAACCATTTCATCGGCCGCCTTATCAATGTACATCCGGTTGCCGGTAGCACGATACGCCTGGGTTTGAACGGCGGTTATCATAAACATGTCGTCTATCCACAGCCGGGTTTGCCAGCTGAGCCCCTTGTCATAAAACCGGTGTGAATCGGCTGTTACCATTTTCCCTTCAGGAGCGTCCCACTGTTTATCGGCCATCTTTTTACCGATGGATAAATAACGCGGATCTTTTGTTTGCATATATAATTCAAAAGGAACAGCGCCAAACACCGTACGATCTACATGATCCGGCGTGGGAATCAACGTATCCCTGCTGCCAAGCAATGGACTAAAACGGTCAACAAGTTGCCGGGTTAGTGCCTTGTTACCCGTTTCCTTTGCAAAAGTGAGTGCCCCGTACCAGGTGCAGGTTTCGGGATACGTAATTGACTTAGGAGGCCCGGGGCGGTTAAAATTGGTATGCGGTGTAGCTACAAATCGCGCGGCGATCCGGTCTCCTATTTCTTTTGGCGAGGCATTCTTTGGCCAGGATTTAAATGCCGCAATTTCAGAAGACTGCGCTGCCGCAGCTCCAACACCGGTGATCATTGCAAAAGCACCGGCCATCCATACATTAACTGATTTCATATGATCATTTAACTATTTTTAAACGCGTTGCTTACCATCCCTGGTTTTGCGGATAAGGAGTTCCGGTGGTTACCGCATCGATCTGATTTTGTGGTATGGGACGCAGCACATGAAAATCTTTTATATTGGCCGCCGCTTCCGGGTTGTAGTTCTTTGTTTTTACCCGGTCGATCAGCTTGCCGGTTCGTACAAGGTCCAGCCAGCGGGTCAGCTCACCGCAAAGCTCCCTGCTGCGCTCATCCAGTATAAAATCCAGCGAAGGAATGGCAGCCACGTCCATTACGCCGGGGTTGGGATTGGGATAAGCGGCCCGCCGTCTTACAATATTGATGTTCTGAATGGCATCTGCCATACTTGCACCACCCATATACGCCGCTTCTGCGGCGATGAGATAGGTTTCTCCAAGGCGATAAACAATCACGGGCCGGATGGAAGGATAATTCATATCCGCCCTTTTTGTATCATTATACTTTTTCATATAAGGGCTCAGGCTAATCGTATAGTTATTCGGGGGCATCAACAGGTATCTGGAAGCGGCTATCTCTGCGTTGGTGGCTGCCCGCCCGGGCATATATATGGCCGTATCGCCTACTGAAAATTTTGGCTTGCCCACGGCCGCATCTGCAGGAGCGCCGGGAGGAAGCGGAGCCGTCCACTTGGGTATGGATGCGGCGTTATTGCTATACCATACGGTCTGAAACGTTTTATTGTACCGGGTATCATTGATCCGTTCCTCAAATGCTACTTCTGTCAGCCAGCGGGTAGGTACGCAACGAATATAGGGCCTGCCGTACAGTACATCCCGTTTCATTCCTCCAACATCTTCATATTTTGGTACCCACATATGATTTAACACATTATCGGATCCGCCGCTGTTATTCGGACCGTTATAGGCCAGGTTAGAGGTGTGCTGAACGGTCCATATGACTTCGTTACTGGCTTCATTGCCTTCTGCAAACACCTGTCCAAAATCCTGCAATAACGAAAGCCCGCTATTGTTGATCACCTCCATGGCATTGGTATATGCATTCTTATAATCATCGGCTTTTTTTGCGCCGGAACCGGCTCTTGCAAGGTATACCTTTGCCAGTACATGCAGGGCCGCAGCCCTGGTAGCCTTGCCAGGCAATACGCCTGCACTTTTGGGGCTTAATGGAAAACCGGCAGTATTTATAGCATCGTTAAGATCCTGAATAATAAAATCATATACCTCCGCCGCCGGGCTGCGTGTTGCAGACGTAACCGGGGTGGTCTGAAAGTTTTTATTCAGCGTTACATCGCCCCAAAACTGCACCAGCAGGAAGTAACAGTTTGCCCTCAGGAACTTTGCCTCTGCCACCATCCGTGCTTTTTGTTCATCCGGCAGGCCGGTTACCTTAGGCGCATTTTCAATAACCCCGTTACAGGTATTGATATTTGTGTAGCATTCCTTCCAGATAGCGGCAACGGTACCATTGGAAGTATTATAGTTGCTGTTGTATTTGTTGATGTCGTTATTGCCATCTTTTCCCGTATAAAATTCATCGGTACCGATTACCGTCATTGTAAACAGGTTTTGCGTACCCCAAAGATTGCGGGTACCGGCGTATGCCGCATCCAGTCCCCGCTGCAATCCCTGTGTAGTTGAAAGAAATTCGGGAGTCAGTATGGAATGCGGCTCCTCTTTTAATTGCCGGGAGCAGGCCGCAACAATTACCATCAATAGCATACCGTATGTAGCATAAAATTTCGTTTTCATTTCTATATCTTTTTTAGCCCGCCGTTGAAGCCGGCTGTTGTAAATATTAATGTAACATCCGCTCTCTTCATCTGAAGGAAGTTAAAAGGTAACATTGAGCCCGAAAAGAATCGAATAGGTAGCAGGTGTATCCACATTGATCTCTCCCCGGTTATTGCCACCATTAATAGCTTCCGGATCGATTCCCTTATACACACTCCTGTATTTTGAAAACAGGATGAACGCATCATTGGCCGTTACATACACCCTGGCCGACCGCAGGTTCGTTTTCAAAAATGAAGCCGGCAGGTTGTATCCCAGTGTCAGGCTTCTTATCTTAACGAACGTACCGTCAAAGTATCCCAGGGTTGAATTATTAGGCGTGTTGGTAGATGCCGCATTGGCTTTGGGCCAGAAGTTTTCATTATTGTCCGGCGTCCAGTAGCGTACCCTCAGGTTATTGTAGTTGCCCTGGAAGGTATTGGCAAAGCCACTGTTGTGCATCCGGCTGGTAATTGTACTTCCAAAACGGCCAAAGGCAACAACCGTAAAATCAAAATTTTTATAGGCCAGCCGGTTGGTAAACCCGGCAGACCATTTAGGCTGGCTCGAGCCCAGGATCACCCGGTCGCTTGCGTTGATCTTGCTGTCGCCGTTTACATCTTCCACTCTGATGTTCCCGATCACCGACCCGGTTCCGGTTAAGGAAAGGCCCAGGCTTTTTGCAAGCGCTGAATCTGCTGCAGTATTTTGCCAGATGCCTATTTTCCGGTAATCAAAGATCGTTCCGATGGGATAGCCAACAAACCTGCTGTTGGTAATGTCCATCAAAACGCCTTCCTGCAACTGGGTGATCTTTCCCCTGTTTAAAAACACATTAATATCCGATGTCCAGTTGAGTTTATTACGCCCGTCTCCGGCAATATTCACCGTATTCAGCTGTATTTCGATCCCCTTGTTTTCCGTTTTTCCCACATTGGTTACTATGGGGTTCGGAATGCCTGATGTAGGCGGCAGGCTCTGGGGCAGCAGCAACGAGCTCGTTGCCTGTTTATACAGATCAATTGCACCGGAAATACGGCCATTGAAAAATCCAAAATCCAGGCCGATATTCGTAGTGGCTGTATATTCCCAGGTAAGATCGGGGTTAGGCACGTCTGAAAGATAAACGCCGGTAGTGGTCTGGTCGCCATAATTATAAACGGCTGCAGATAAAGCACCAAGGGTCTGGTAGGGATCAATAGCCGTATTTCCCACTTTTCCATACCCCACTCTTAGTTTAAGGTTGGTAATAAAAAGCGCGTTCCTGATGAAGTTTTCCTCACCCATGTTCCAGGCCAGCACCCCGGAAGGAAAAGCCTGAAACTGATTGCCCGGCGCCAGTCTTGACGAACCATCGGACCGTACCGTAACTGTAGCCAGGTACTTATTTTTAAACCCATAATTCAGGCGTCCCATGAGTGAAACGATATCCCATTTTGCATAGCTTCCAACCCCCTTCAGGTTAGACCCAAAAGTGGGGTTATAATACCAAAGCCGGTCAGCTACAATATCCGTATTATCAAACTGGTTGGTTTGCCCCTGCGATTCCTGCAAACTAAATAAACCGGTAAAATCCAGTTTGTGTTTTTCAGCAAACACCCGGTTATAGGTTAAAATATTCTCCAGGGTATAATTGGTCGAAAGCTCCGTTCTGTTACGCGAGGTAGACAATCCGCCAAGATTGTTGGAAGTAGCGCTGGCATAAAAATTACCATAAATATCCGACCGTATTTCCGCGCCGGCATTAAATTTATACTTCAGTCCCTTAGCCAGGTTTACATCAAGATAAAGCGTGGTAAACGTACCGGTTCTTTTCCGGTTTTCTATTTTGGCTCCTTCCACAAAATCACCCAGCGGGTTCCATACCTGGTTGGCGCTGCCCGGTAAAAACCCCCATAGATTGCCGTTTTCATCATAAGGCGTAGCCAGCGGGCTTGCGCGCAGCACCTGCCCCATGGGATTGGCATTTTCTCCTTTTGTAATACTGTAGTTATTTAACGAGCTCAGCCCGATTTTAAACGCCTTTCCCAATTGCTGATCCACGTTGATCCGCACGGTGTAGCGCTCAAAGGATTGCCCCGGGTAAATACCGGTTTCGTTATGATAACCGGCAGACATGGCATACTGTGTTTTTTCCGATCCGCCGGAAACGCTAACCTGGTGATCGGTATTCAACCCTTTCTTATAAATAAGATCCTGCCAGTCTGTGCTGCGCCCCATATTCATGGATTCAATTTCCTGTGTTGCAAAAACGCCGTCTTCAATGATCTTTGGATCATCGATACCGGTATATTTACGACTGCCATTACTTAAAAAGTTGCCGTTATAAGCCGCCCATTTTTTCAGCAGCGCAAATTCCGCTCCATTCATTACCTCAATTTTGCCCAGGTTCTTTACAAAACCGGCGTAGCCGCTATAGGAGATCACGGCCTTGCCGTTGCGCCCCCTTTTACTGGTAACCAGGATCACGCCGTTGGCTCCCCTTGATCCGTAGATAGCGGTTGCCGATGCGTCTTTTAAAATTTCCACGGAAACAATATCATCCGGGTTCAGGTCATTGATATTACCGTTATAAGGAATTCCGTCTACCACAAACAGCGGACCATTGTCTGCACTGATGGAACGCACCCCCCGGATCCGGATTACCGGCGATGCCCCGGGTTTGCTATTCCCTCCGCCCTTTTGGATATCAATACCGGCTCCCCTGCCCTGCAAGGCCTGGGAGAGATTGGCCGCCGGAACCTCCCGCAGCGCTTTCTCATTTACGGATGTAATAGAACCGGTGATATCTGATTTTTTCTGGGTACCATACCCCACCACAATTACCTCATCGAGTTTTCCATCGTTTTTTTCCAGGACGATGCCGGATGAAACGGCAGCAACGGCTACTTCTTTCGTTTTAAATCCAACCACCGAAATAATCAGCACAGACTGCTGATCTTTTACCTGTATCAGGAAACTGCCGTCATCATTGGTAACGGTGCCATTAGACGTTCCTTTTTCCACGATGTTTGCTCCCGGTACGGGTTGGCCATTTTCATCCGTAACCGTTCCCCTCACCGGCAATTCCGCAACTACCTGTTCCTCGTTACCGGTAATTACAATCAACCCTTTGTTCATTTTCTTATAAGAAAAACCGGTCGTTTTCAACACGTTCTCCATCACTTCGTCAATACTTGCATCCCTGGCAAGCACATCAATCTTCTGCCGGTTCAATGCCACGCTATCGCTATAAACGAACCGGTAGCTGTACCGGGCTTCAATTCCTCTCAAAATGGACATGATCGATATATTGGTTTGCCTCAGATTGATTTTCTCCTGGGAAAAGGTGTTGATTGCAACGGCCTGACTGGATGTTAAAAGGATTATAAATGCGACAAGCTTCATTACCAACAGGTATTTGATCATTAATTGGCTCCTGTCAGACACGACAAGGCAATCTTTAATTTTCATATTTTTGTACTCATTAAAGTGAAGGAATATTGCTGTCTGGGCAATTATTTCGGTCTTTATCCGGCGGAAGATGTTGCAAGCATTTTCCGCTTTCTTGTTTATTTATGTTTCCTTTTTCATACGGGATAATTTTAAAACGTTATTTATAAAGCAATACGTTGTTCTTATCAATCTTATATTGAATGCCGGCGGCAAGGCGGAAGGATTCCAGCACCTCGCCAAGACTTTCATCCTGGAAAATACCGCTGAGGCGGCGGTGTAACAGTGCTTCATCCTGTACCCGTATGGTGCAGCCATAGTAGCGCTCCAGGGTTTTTACGATTGTTTCCAACCGTTCCTGGCTAAACACCAGCCGGTTCTTCAGCCACCGGGTTTCCGGGGCGGCTGCTTCCGCAGAATCGTAGCTCACTTTAAGAACGGCGATCTCGGGAAGTTCCTTTTCATGGAAACCGGCAACCGTTGCGGAATTACGTACGATCACCTTTTCCATGGGTTTCAACAGGATCCTGCCTGCCTCTTTTCTTTTAAAGGCCACTTCCACGGCCCCTTCCATCAATGTTGTTTGGGCACTGGATTCATCTTTGTACGAGCGCACATTAAAAGCGGTGCCTACGGCTGTTACATCCATAGATGCTGTATGAACAATGAACGGATGCGCCTTATCCTTCGCCACTTCAAAATAGGCTTCTCCAGACAGGTATACGGTTCTGGTTTTTGCTCCGAATGTATGATCATAGGTCAGCCGGGTATCTGCGTTCACCCATATCCGGGTTCCATCCGGCAGGATCAGGCTGGTACGGGATCCTTTAGCCGTAGCCACTACGGCCGCCTCGGGCCGTTGACCCGGCCGGCCCATAAAAAAATAAAGCAATCCGCCGGTACATAACACAAGGAGTATGGCAGCAGCGGTCATCCACCTGGCGGGAATGCTGAATATTCTGCCTTTTTGCTTCCTTTCTGCCTGCCGGATCCGCTTTCTCAGTTTTTCTATCCCCGCATCCGCTTCTTTTGTTTTATTAAACACCGGGCCTGTTGCAGAAAGCACTTTGAGTGACTGCAGGATTTCTGCATACGATTCATCGGCCGCCAGGGCCTCATTGAGCTCCTTTTGTTCCAGCAGTGTTATTTCACCACTTTCCTTTTTTCTTATCAGTTCAACAAACCGCGTCCGTTCCATAAAAACTGTGCATATGGGTTAAGAGTACCGGGAGCGTAAAAACCCTTAGTTGGGCTAAAAAAAAATTAAGCGGCTTTTTAAAAACAGCATTGTTAAAAACCATTAAGGCATGAAGGGTATTTTAGTGGTCGCAGTTCTTAATGAATCTTAACAGCTTCATGTTTTTTGCGGGCTTTAATACCTGTTATACAAGCCATGGCAAACCCTGTTTTCCGGCAGTTACCATCCCCTGAAAAAAACGGTACTTATTTGAATGGAACGGGCAAACGGCTGCTCCCCCGGCGTGGGTAATAATAAACAGGCCGCAACATCAGCGCCCGGAAGTTTTCCCGGCTTTGCAGCTATTCAGATGCCTGGATTGGGTTACCTCCAGGCATTCTACGATGCGGCTATAGGCCAGCCGCATATGTGCTTCCACCGTTTTTACGGAGATTTCTAAAAGATGTGCCACCTCTTTATATTTTAAACCATCTTCCTTTATTAACCTGAAAACCAGCCGGCACTTGTACGGCAGCCCGTTAATGGTGGTTTCCAGCAATTGCCATGTTTCCTTGGCGATGACATCTGTTTCCGGGCTGTTTTCTGTAAGTCTTACGCGTTCGCCCTCGTCCGGCATTAACGAAGCAATCCGTCTGCTGGATTTAAGATAGTGAACCGTGTTGTTTTTCAATGCGTGATATAAATAGCTTGCAGGACGTTCAATTGCTGCCAGGTTTTTCCGGTTGATCCAAAGGTTTACAAAAAGATCCTGCACCAGGTCCAGCGCCACCTCCCTGTCGCCAACAAGCGATGCGGCAAAGGTTTGCATTCCCGGAACAAAATGAAGATATAATTTTTCAAATGCCTCACGGCAATCATTCACAGCAGTTTGTGCAAGCCAATTTTTAATTGTTTCATCCATATGCGCAAACCAATTTATAACATGCTGGCGCAAGGCCATTATTTTCGCTGTCCTTCGCCGGCATATCCCATCGCTGCAGGTGCCGCCGCTCCTAAACGTTCTTTAAGCTGTGTTAAATATAAGCTTTTAGGCACAACGGGTGTGCCGTGCGCGTCAAAAATACCTTGCGGCAGCATGGGCTCTTTATAAAAGGGCATTGCCTTCTGTTGTTTTGTGCCTGTTGAACCAATTACCCAATTATATGCGCCCGGCGGTTGTTGGTTCAGATAGGATGCCGCTTTACAATTCCATGCAACCGCCCACCCAACGGCCCAGCCGTGTCCTGAGCCCATTTCTCCCCTGTTCATAAAATCAATACCGCCATCCGGTACATTGCAACCATCAATCAGCAAGCCCGTAGCCCAGCGCTGGTGCGGCTGTATCCATCCGTTGCCTTTAAACGTACAATTCAGCAATACCACGGGGCCGCTGACCTTAGCACCCGTAGCCAGAAAGAAAACATTGTTACCCTGTATGGTACAACGGTTAAATAATAATTGTGCCCCGTCTGCCGCCAGGTCGGCAGGCTTTGCCGCGCCAACGGAGGATGCGGTGTGCGCTATATCGAGCGCTTCTACCGTTATCCGCTGACCATTGATCCCAACACTGTTCATGGTGTTCCGGATATGCAGTTCGCGAATCCAGCCGTCGGAAAGCCCCCGCGTTCTGATTGCGGAATGATGTGCCTGGTTGATGGCCACCGCCTGTTCCGGGGCTTCTATAGCAAGATATTCCACACCTGCATGCTGCACCCCACCGGATTTTAACACCTTTTGAACGGTAGTGCCCGGCCCGGTGAACGATGCATCATAGCAGTCTGTTAAGGGAACAGCAACCGTTATTTTGTTTCCGCTAACAGCGGTTATCATCCGTTCCACCGAAAGCTCGCCGGTAATCCATGTTTGCTTTTTACCATCACGCACCAGGGTATCCATCCCCATAAACCGTACCCATCCGGGGGTTACAGGTTTGGAAATAAGGATCAGATCCCCGCTTGCAAATTCACGCGCATCAGCAACGGAAATGACGTTCGAACCGGACGGCACATAAACATCTGTAATAACCGTTGCATTCCCTGCCGGCCTGAGCTGAACCGGTGCTTCCAGCCGGAAGGCGGTATGCGGTTTGCCGGTCATTAAAATTTTTGAGGAGGATCCGCTTCCACGCAGTACAACGCCGCTGGCGCTGATTACAATGGTTCCGGAGCAGGCATACTCACCGGGGGCCAGCACCACGGCTCCTCTAAAACCATCAACCAGCGGCAGTTTGGCTGCTTCATCAATCGCCTGTTGAATCAACGCTGTATTATCTCCGGCAACCGGGTACAGCCTGGCCACTTCTTTCACCCGGGGCAGCTTTACACCCCCGCCTTCATATCCTGCATAGGAAAAATCCAGGATGCGGTCGCCCCTCCTTGTAAGCGCGTACTCCAGTTGCCCTTTTGAATTGAAATAAGCCCACTGGCTTTGCTGGGCAAGCAACATACCCGTATTCATCAGCAGCATCAGGACGCTGCAGAAAACCAGCCGGCGGCTATGATTCTTCGTTGACATATTTGAAACGATCAGTTAAACAGCTTCTTTATCCCGGGTGTTTTATTGGCCTTTTGTACAATTCCTGTTTTGCTGGCAGCATCCGCATCAATAAAGGATCCGGCCGGGGCAGCTGTCTGAATTTCCTGCAGCACCAGGTTTCCGGATTCTTTTATTTTAAAAATAGCGGCCGGGATACCAGGCGCCCGCAATGTGCATTGTGCCATTTGCGCGCGCTGTACGTCTTCCATAAAAACAGCAGGACGCAGGTCCGGCTGCTTCACCCGGATTTCCAGGTCCTTTACCCGTATATCCTGTGCATGGCGCAGCCACAAACCATAAGCAGGTATTGCCGGGCCAAAGGTTTTTACTTCCGGATACTGGTCAATCGCTTCCGGAACTGCTACAGCCGCTTCTTCAGCCGAACCGCCCCCGGGTAAATAGATGCGGATCCCTTCAAGCGTGATGCCGGAGATCTTATGCTCCGGCACGCCCGTGATGAGGATACCCGTAGCCGATTTCAACTGTGTGCTGTCGGCCGATTCTGCGCTGATATTTTTTAACACCACGTTCTCAAAAAAACCGGTTTCCTGTTTTACATCCTGGTCTTTGCGGAAAACGCTGAGCCGGGATCCTAACCGCAAAAGTATCGGCGTACGGATATTGGTCATTTTTATATCGGCGATGGTTACATTCTTTATATGGGCACCATCCACCGACAAAAGTTTGATGCCCCCGTTCCGGGTATCGTAGATCACGCAATCGGAAATGTGAATGTTCTCAAAATCTGCCATGGACTCTGTTCCCATTTTGATACCCGCCTGGCTGCTTTTTAAACGCAGGCCGGTTGCCCGGATATTTTTACAGGCCATTTTACTGGAGGTTGTTTTAAAAACCAACGCATCGTCGCCGCTTACTACATCGCAGTTGCGGATCGTTACCTCCTGGCATCCATCGATACCTATACCATCATTATGCGCAACACCCACGCTTACAATTTTCAGGTTATCAATCCCGATATTTTTTGACTGGAAATAATGCGATGTCCAGGCACCGGCATACTTCAGTGTTACGTCTTTAACCTTAACGTCTGTGCAGCGCACCACACGCAGCAGGAAGGGGCGGCGCCCCCAGCGTTGTCCTTCGGGCCTCGTATCTCTTAAAATATGTGCTGCTTTTAATTTACTCCCCTGCCCGTCGATGGTGCCCGCTCCTTCAATGCCGATTTGCTTCCGGTCAACAGCTACCAGCAGTGCCCAGCCCACGTCAATACCCAGGCCTTCCGTAAACGGATCCAGGTTGCGGTAATCTTCAATATCGGTACTGCCCAGCAAGGTGGCACCTTTTTGAAAATGCAGTACAACATGATCTTTAAATTCAATGGTACCAGACAGGTATACGCCCTCCGGAAAATACACTTTTCCTCCACCACTCTTATTGCAGGCATCAATTGCCCGTTGAATGGCCGCCGTGTTCAGCGTAATGCCATCTCCTTTTGCTCCATAATCCGTAATGGTAACATCGGCTGCTTTTGTGCAGCACCAAAGCAGTGAAAAACAAAACAGGAATATTGGTTTCATATTTTTCTTATTAATCATGGGCCTGCCCGGGGTTGGGATTCGGATTCTTTTCATAAACGTTGAAATCCGTCAGCCACAGGGATTCATTTTTTAACAACGGGCTTTGTCCAACCGGAACCCGGTCCAGCCGGCCGCCGGCAAGGCTCCTGTAAATGCCATACTTATTACGCATGTAAGAACTCCCTTTTCTCCACATATCAATATTTTCGTCTTTAAAATCCACCAGTACCTTGCCATCCCTTACACGAACGATTTTACAGGAATAATATCCGTTGTGCGTATAATGCACTTCTTCCTTTACCTGCACCCATTCGTCCTCAAAATCAGCAAGCGGTATGTTATCTACAATCGTTCCCTTGCCGGTGCTGGCCCCGTCAACAGAATGAATGATCTGTATCCGTTTATTGCCCCCGCTGCTGCTGGCACGCGGTGTAATTGTAATCAGCGGGCTTCCGTTATTGGGACCATCCTGCGCTTTCAGCTGATGAATATGACAAAAGCTGGTGGTAGGCTGAAATCCTTTGGGCAGTTTAAATTTCCATTCCAGCAACTGCCACTCATCCCAGTTACCCTGCACCTTCGCCCAGGTGGTATTATTGGTAGCCGATTTCATTTCATTCCGCTGACGGTCTACCGTTCCCGAACTGCAGCGATCGCCATCAATCACCGGATCAATATGGAGATTGAAACGGAAGACATACTTATTAAAGAACGGATCCAGTTCCGTATCGCAATGAACGCCATCCGCGTGCCCGCCATAACCGCCGCTGCAATTCGGATGCTCAGAATAATCGAACCCGAAGGTTTTCATATATGTGTTGATCTCATTGTATTTTTTTCCGGGCATTGTTGAATCGGATTGCATAGAAGCGGTAAGCCGGTAGCCCCGCAGGCCGGGCCCCTGCAAACTCAATGCACTGCAACTTGTTCCGGATTTAACCCATCCTGTTGTGTTCACCCGTGCATAAACCGTATCCAGCCTTAGCTCCACCACGTATTGACCGGCTGCTCCCAGTTCCTCAAACTTTACAAAATTGGATGCCGGAATATCACAGGTGGTATTCCCATTGGTATTTTTTAACCGGTCCGTCCAGTCAACACCGTTTACCCGGGCCGATACGATATTCTTAATGGTGGGACCGCCCTCCTCCGGGTTTCCCAGGTCCAGTATAAAATAACCAATATCCTTTGCATTACCCGTTTTTGTGATGGTATAGGTCCATACATAATCATCCACCGCCTGTGGCGTACTCAGGCTAACCTTATAACTGCCGGAATTTTGAGAACCGGACCGGGTATTTTTATCCGCAGCACCTATTTCGCTGCTGAGCGGATTTTTGGTACCACAGGCAAAAACAGACAGGCCCAGGGCAATAATGATGAAGCTCACCGTTGATTTTTTTTTCATACTGTAATGATTTATTTGCTGAATATCGATGTTCCTGTTATTGACAGCCGTTCACCTTTCTGTTGAAAAACAACCCGCGCATGCCCGGGAGGTTCAACAGTATTCAACACAGAGGGCCTTGTTCCTTTACACGTAATCCAATAGCCAGGCTTCTAAAAAACGCCCAATCGTTTGCACATTATGCAAATAAAAACGTTTTTACAGCAAACGATTTTTCTATATTATCCAACTACTAAGCAATTTTAGCCTCAGCAAACGGCACTATGTGTTTCTGATGTATATTTCATTACAATTTCTTGTCAACATAAATTCGGGATGAAACCGCAAGTACTAAAAATGGCCAATAAGCCGGGAACTTCTTTTGAGTTAAGACGAGATCGGGTACCTGTTAATAATCGATGGCATTACCACCGGGAAGTAGAGCTGATCTATATCGTCAGCGGCTCGGGAACCCTTTTAACCGGCAATCATGTACACCGGTTTTCAGCAGGCACCATGTGCATCATAGGCGCAGGCACCCCCCCCATTACTGGCGGTTTGATAACTGGCATTTTGGCCCTGATAATACACCGATAGATGTTATGGCCGTTCATTTTCCTGAAATATTCTGGGGGCAATATTTCCTGAACCTGCCGGAAAACAACGACATCCGGCAGCTGCTTGAAAAGGCCAAAAGAGGAATCATGATACAGGGCAGCATCCAATCACTGCTTCCCGCCTTTACGTACATGCTGGGCATCAGCGGCCCTTATCGCATTATTTCACTCATTGCATTGCTTTCAAAAATAGCCAACTGGCCAAACGTTACTTCCCTGGTTGCTGAACCGATTTCAGTAACCCACGGAATGCAGGACGAACGCCGCATCAACGCCATTTATGAATATACAATGAAGCACTTTAAGAGGGCCATCTGCCTGCCGGAGATCGCAAAGATAGCCGGCGTTACCCCAAATGCATTTTGCCGGTACTTTAAACAAAGAACCAGCAAAACCTATTCACAGTTTATTAAAGAACTTCGTATAAGCTATGTGTGTAAACAACTGGAAGAAACCGACCGCTCTGTAAAAGCGCTGTGCTTTGAAAGCGGCTTTACCAATATGGCATCGTTTCACAGGTTTTTCAAACATATAACGGGCCTGAGTCCGCTGTCTTACCAAAAGGCATACAGGCCCGGAGTAGCATCATGACCACCGGATTATTAATACTTTTATCGGAATAATTATGAAATTTCAGACGCTTGTTATTTTAACACTCTTATGCTTTACTGCCAATGTTTTGAGTGCGCAATCAACCTGGTTTGAAAACGCCCGGTACGTTACCGGCGTTGAAAAGGACACGCTGCACATCGTTTCCGGCAGCACCTACGCATTCACGGTGGACACGCCGGAAGATGGCGGCCTTATTTCAACTGCGCCTTCCGCCACCGCCCTGATGGCCGACATACGGAAAGAGCCCGGTAAGTATACGTTGTATGCCTCAGACGGAACGCCCAAAACATCCGGCACCGTCAGCACCGGAGACCGGCTGAAAGCGGAAGACCCCAAAGGAACGTTCCGTTCCTTTTTTATAAAGCTGGTTCCAAAAGCACTGGGCGGGCAACTTATTGTGGAGGGAAAAAGCAGGACCGTTAGCACGACCTCTGACCTAACCCTCCTTTACACGGCCGGACAACGCAGCCCCAATGCAACGGTGACCATTTCCCTGCCTGCCGGCGTAAAAGCATCCATGCAGCATACAACGGTAAACATCATCGGGCGCGGCGATGTATTGCTAAAAGACCTCGAACAGCAATCGCCCGGAAGATCCGGTACGGGTTATCCTTATACTAAAACAGGGCGGGTGCAGCTTTCCGGCGACGGGCGCACGCTATTGCTAACGCAGCTGGACCTGCGCCCCGCCAACGGACCCGATGTTAAAATTGTGCTGCGCAATGTGCAATGGTCAAAAACCGGAAATTATACGTTTAAAGCCCGGTACACAACCACATTGCCCGAAGTTTTGAGCAGCACCGACGCCGTAGCTACGGTAACCGTTACCGGTATGATTTCCGATCTGACGCGGGTTCCTCAAAAAACAGGCGCCTACCATGAAACACCCGGTTTTTATACTACCGCAGAATTACAGTGGCCACGGGCGGCAATCCCCGGAGCTTTTGTAGAACAATCCCTCGATTCCGGGAAAACCTGGGCGCCCGCAAAAGCCGTCATCCGGCCCAACGAAGGAAAGGCACTCCTGGCCGGCCTCCCGCCCGATCAGTTTTACTTATTCCGTTTGCAGGTTGGCAGCGGCCTCCACAAAGGCGCATCCAACCGCGTTGCCTTCTACTCTGGAAAGATCGACATCAAACATTTTGGCATCACCGGCAAGGGCGAAACAGACGATACCGAAGCCATAAACAGGGCCATCCGCCAGGTACATGACTGGGGAGGCGGCACCCTCTTCATCAGCAAAGGGACCTACAATATCCGGACGGCCCATTTACTGAGCAATGTATGGCTTTACGTTGCAGCAGGTGCCGTTATAAAAGCGCTTAAGGGCGGCGATGCCCCGGAAACAACCTGGTACAGCGATAAAAAATACCGCTCTGGTTTATCGCCAACAGACAGGGGCCCCTATGAAGACCCGGAAAACTGGCTTACCAAGCAGGATGTAGGACATACGTTTTTTAGAAATGCCATGTTCTTTGGTGAGCGGGTTGATAATATCAAGATCGTTGGCAACGGGTACATTACCGGAAACGGGAACCTTGCTACCAGTGACAAGGTAATGAACAATGCCCCGGACAACCGTTGCGATAAAATGTTTTCATTGAAACTCTGTACCAACATTGAAATTGGCGGCATCCGGCGTACCGAAGACCTGTGGTACGACAGCACCCGGGATGCGCCCTATTATATCTTAAAAGACAACAAAAAAGATTTCGATACCGGCAATATGCTCCATATAGACCGTGCCGGTCATTTTGTATTGCTGGCAACCGGAACGGATACGATTTATATGCACGACACTTATTTTGCCAAAAACAACACTTCCAGTGCTCGGGACATCTACGATTTTATGAGTTGCAATGAGGTAACCGTAACCAATATTTATTCAAAAGTGAGTTCGGATGATATTGTGAAGCCCGGGTCCGATTGTTCGCTGGGGTTTACAAGACCCGCAAAGCACTACAAGGTGCGCAACATCATTGGCGACACCAATTGTAACCTGTTTCAGATAGGTTCCGAAACGGCCGATGACATCACCGATATCTGCGTGGATAATATTTATGTGCTGGGCGCCAATAAAGCAGGCTTTTCCATCTCCACCAATGATGGCGGCCACGTCCGCAACATCCACCTCAATTGCGCGCATACCGGCGTGCTGCACCATCGCTCAAAGATGCTGCGCGCCTATACCCCGTTCTTTATATCCATTTCCAACAGGGGGCGCGTGCTGGGCGCCCATGCGCAGCTTTACCGGTTTAATGAAAACGGGAACATCCGTAATGAACTGCTGGTAACCAATGTGAATATCGGAACCGTTGAAAACATCCTTTTAAACGGTACAGACATTGCTGAAGTATACGCAGGCAGTTCATTTGGCAAAGAAGGCAAACGCTGGGCGGCATACAATGGCAGCCAGCGAACCGCCACTCCCATTGTTGCGGGCTACCGCCTCCCCGGTTCAAAAGACCTGGTAAGCGGTAAGCCCTTCCGGTTGCCGAACGGCATGCATACCGGCTATATAAAGAATATTTCGTTTAACGATATATCTGTGCAGGTAAAAGGCGGCCATCCGGCAGCCGATACAACCGCCAACCCTCCCGAACTGGGCGTGGGCCAGTACAATGCTTCCAACTTAAAGCTTCAGCCGTCCTGGGGCATGTGGGCGCGCCATGTACAAAATCTTACCATCAAAAATTCCGTTTTCAGGGCTGAAGCGCCGGATCACCGCTATACCATTTATCTCGATGATGTTAAGAATGTGCAACTGATAAACAACCAGGCGCCCCAACATACCGGGCCATTCATCAGACAAAAGGAAACGGTTGAATGAATGGTTCAATAATCCAGGTGAGTGAACCTGCATGATTTACGCACTCAAAAAACAAAAAATTAAAAGCGTTAACTCATTAACGGCATCACTAAAATTAGCGATCCGGTTTTTTTTACCATTTTATTCATAAATTTATTCCCGTTTGCTTTATAAACCTGCAGCCTCAATTCCGGTCATTCGTACATTGGAATTGAGGCTTTTTTCAGGTATTTCCAATTGCTGTGCAGTGATTCCAGCAGTTGGAAATTTCATAATTTCAGAAAAATTATTAATGAATGGGCCCGATATGTTACTGCACCAGATCTGGCAACTACTTTAAATTGTGGCATATAGGCGGGCATCTCCAACGGATTCGTCTTTACGTAGCCTGCCGGCCAAAATCATGAGCCCCGGTTGTATTGCTGGTCCTTTTGCGGCTATATTGCATATAGAAGCTACCTTTGTTAAAACATCAAGATGCCTTTTTATCACTACATCCAAACCAACACTGCAGCCGGCAAACGCACATTAAATCGCCTTCTGGCGCTGCGCAAAAAATTGCAGGCAGAAATTCCCGCAAAGCAGCTGGAAACCAACCTGCTGCTGGCCACCTGGAACATACGCGAATTTGATTCACCGGCATATGGGATGCGACTTACAGAATCCTTTTATTATATTGCCGAAATCATCGCCCGTTTTGATTTGGTGGCTATCCAGGAAGTAAGGGATGACCTTCGCGCCCTCAAATACCTGCTTAAAATATTGGGCGGTCATTGGAGTTATGTGGTTACAGACATAACAGCCGGAAACCAGGGCAATAAAGAGCGCCTTGCGTTCGTTTTCGACACCCGCAAAGTAAGGTTTGGCGGCCTCGCCGGCGAAATGGTACTGCCACCCTTTGAAAAAAAAGATCCCCAGACAGGGCAAACCATTTATGAGTCGGTTAGTCAGCTTGCGCGTACACCCTATACCTGTGGTTTTACAGCCGGGTGGACAAACTTTCAGCTTACCACTGTTCACATCTTATATGGCCAGGACAGCGCCAATAACCCCGATAGGGTCAAAGAAATTGAAACCATTGCACAAACGCTTTCAAAACGCGCCGACGGCGCCACCGAATGGTCAAACAATAATGTATTGCTGGGGGATTTCAATATTTATAAACCATCCGACATGACCTATGCCGCAATCGTAAATGCAGGGTTCACCATTCCCCAGGAATTGCAGCACCTTCCATCAAATGCCATCAAGAATAAATTTTATGACCAGATAGCGTTTAAAACAAGGCCCGGGCTTTTTGAAACCACCGGCAGGGCAGGCGTTTTTGACTATTATAACACGGTATTTCGACCTGAAGATGAAACCGAATATATTCCAGAAATGGGAGACGCTTATTTTAAAACAGACGCCGGCACTCCCCGCACCAACAAAGCCGCTTATTATAAAACCTACTGGCGTACGCACCAGATGTCAGATCATCTGCCTATGTGGGTGGAGATCTCTATCGACCACACAGATGCTTATTTATCCTCCAGGTTATTGCCACCGCAACAGCAGGAGCCGCCAGTTTCCGAAAACGGAAATTAATTGCCTAAATGCGCCGTTCTCCATGATTGGCTGCGATTTGAGCCACACTAAATGCCTAAACCCAACAAGCTTATTAATGGAAACACATTTTTCCGTACAATAGACCCTTTCACACCTGGCTGCGCAACACGATTTTTGAAGCAACCGGAATACGTCCTTTTCTTTTGCGTCATGCCTCCAAAACCTGCTGCCACCCGCGGCGTTAAAAAACGGAGGTAATGGTTGAGGTGATGGAATATTATGAATGCACAGCTGTAACCCCGTTTGAGATTTAATAAGCGCCGTTAGCACCAACTCTGTAGCCTGATGGTACATAAAAAGGGCCAGTTCTATTTCCGAATATGCAATTTCCTCATCTTTTTTTGCTGCCTTTTTACCCAGGAGTTATCCTCTCTGGAATAGCCTGAAAGACTTTTATAGGTAATTTTTGTTTCCACTGCAGCAATCGTTTATAAATCCTTAATGTCTATTTCATATCCCTTGGCTACCATTTCTTTTGCTAAAGTCAATGCAGCCTCTTTTACATCATCTTTAAACGGTATGTAAATCAGCCCCTGGATATCAGAGGGCCTCTCCATATTAATTTGGTCTTTTAAAAGAATTGCCACTTTGTCTCTGCCTAACATAGAAAGCATCATGCCCAATTCAAGAACAACATTCTGTCTTGCTCTAAATGCCTTTTCATCTTCATGATCTTTTCTGTAACCTTCATCATCGGGTGTTGCTAAAACAATACAGAAATTGGCTGTTGATGTGTATTTTTCTAATTTCTCAATTATAGTCTGGCCTTCAGATGGTAATTGATCAAGTATAAGAGGTTTAAGATTCCATCTACGAAGCATCGCTTCCAGTTGCGTTCGACAGTCTGCATCATGCCCATATACTACAAATACTTCTGTTGCATTTTGCCTTGCGGTATTTTGTCCAACCTTATAGGAAATTGGTTGATTGGTGTTTAACCCCAAAATGTGTTTTACAGGTTCTGAATTCTGCCCTTGAACATTAATCTTTCCTGTATTAAACAGATTTACAATAGCACTATTGCTAAGCCTTAACTGTGTGCCATTACTTATGTCTTTTTCTCCGGTTATTAAAAAACCATGAGCAACTAAAAGTTCCTTTAATTCTTGTATGTCCATACTAATGATATTTTTGCAAAGCATAACCGGCAACCTGTAAAAATGAAAACCCACCGGTCTTTAAGTCTTTCCTATAAGTTGTAAGTTTTTATAAAAAGGTTAAAAAAATTATTTTTCACACTCACCAAAAATTCCTATGATATACGTTTTCATATAGCCGGTTCATAAGTGGTTGCTAAAGCAATATACTATTTTTTTCTTTCATATGGGGTAAACGGTAAAAATAGCCAGCTTTGTAGTAGTAATCTCTATGGAAAACCGTAACAGGGCTATTTGCGGTTGCAGGCAAGAAAATACAAGCAATTAAAACAATGCTGCCGCCTGCACAGGTGGTAAACGGAGCGTCGCAAGATGGATGCCAGGTACTCTTAAGATGGCCACATGAAAATAATAACACTGCCTAACCTTACAAACTGTTGAGCTATTACCTCAGTTTCTCAAGTGATTAAATGCCCCCCCTTACCATCATTTCCATTTCTTCCCACCTACTTTCAGCAATCATCAGTGTAAGCGCCACCGGGGTATTATTAGGGATCCG
>JAGIAT010000004.1:535654-638593 GCA_017744715.1 Niabella sp.
ATGGTGTGGAAATAAGCCGCATCCGGCCTTTGAAGCGCAACGCTATTACCGAACCGCAGGTTGCACACCGGGAACTGTTTCGTTTTGCAGTAGCTTTTTTAGGCTTGTACAAGTCCTTTGCCCGCCTGTTCTTTGGCAAGCGTAAAGGGCTGGCAACACCCTATAACCAGGCACAGGCCAATGTAATGGAAAACATCCAGCTTAGCGGCACCGATGTAATCATCAACTACAGCATGGTGCTTATTTCGAAGGGTGCCCTGCTGGAAATGATTCCCGGCAGTATCAGTGCAGGGGCGGCACAGGCGATTACGGTTACCTGGACAAACAATGCAGCGTCTGACAGCAGTAATGAAAACGACCTGTGCTCCGTTTTTGTTTACATGCCTTCACGCAGGGACGGGCAGTTTTTTAACGGCGTGGCAGCGCGCCGGGCCGGCACCGCCACGGTAAACATGCTGCCTCTTTACGCGGGCGAAGAAGTGCATGTATGGGCCACCTTTACCGATGCGGAAGCCACTGTAGCCTGTAATTCGAAATACATGGGCTCCGTAACACTTACCTGATCTTTTTTTAAAGAAAGGCAACGCCGGGGGTATGATGTAAGCCCCCGGCATTTTACCGCCCCCCATGCAGTTGTGTAAAACGAATCATTCCTTTCAAGATTCCATACATAACATTTTATTATAATTAAAAGTGTGTATATTCATAGATGTTTCCGTTTGCTGATGGATGAATGCCTGATCATTGATCAACAGAACGAAAACGCGGTGCGCCTGCTGATTCTTTGATCCGCATGCTTTCACCATTTTACAGTGCCATCCCTGTGGCCGGTGAAACAGGTTATTGAAGAACAGTACAACACCCACCCTGTAACTACCATGCCGGAACTGAAATGAGCAAACGGGCTTTTCCCGCAAAAGCCCTTTTATAACCCTTTCAAACATCCAACATGGCAACCAAAGTAAATTTGTCTGTACATCAATTAGAGCTGCTTCAAAAAAAGTATGAAGCGTCTGACGCCTTTGAGCTTGTAAGCAATAAGGCAATGATGCGTATGTTGCATATTTCTAAAAGCACGCTTTACCGGCTGCGCACAGAAATGAATATGCCCTATGTTAAAGTGGGCAAACAAGTATTTTATATACGGGGCCTGGTCATACTGCAGCTGCTGCAGCAACATGACGGGCTACCGCCAAAGCGGGCGTAGTTCCGGGGAAAAACGAACCACAAAGACAGGAAGACACAAAGAAGCACAAAGAATAAAATACCCTTAGTGCAGCTTCACGAATCTTCTGTCAGCGTCCCTTCCAGGAGACGCCGACAGGAAGCAGTAAGGAAAGGGCAGTATCCTATAATTAAAAAGCTACTATGATTGGAGTGCCAAGGTGACGGGGTGACTTGTGGGACATGGCGCGATATTCAAATATAGTGCGGCTTTGTGCCTTTGTGCTTTTGTGGCAAACAATCCACCGCGCCCGCTGCTCCTTTGCGCCGTTGCGAGAAAAACGAAGCACGAAGAAACACAAAGCATAAAATCACCTTAGTGCTGCTTCACGAATCTTCTGTCAGCGTCCCCTCCAGGAGACGCCGACAGGAAGCAGTAAAACGAACCACAAAGACAGGAAGACACAAAGAAACACAAAGAATAAAATACCCTTAGTGTAGCTTTGTTCCTTAGTGCCTTTGTGGTAAACGACTGAAAGGCTGCTCACCTGCTGTCTGCGTCCCTTCCAGGAGGCTCCGACAGGAAGCCAAAAGAATAAACCTTAGTGCTGCTAATAACATCCACCTTAGTGCTGCTTCGAGCCTTAGTGCCTTTGTGGCGAACGATTTAAAGCCTGCCTCCCGTCTGCACAAAACCGTTGACGAATGTCATTAATTTCTAAAAAAGGCCTGAATACTTTTGCATTCTAAATAACAACAAGATGAAAAAAATATTCAGTTATGCCGGTTACGGATTTGTTTGTATCTCCGCTTTAAGCCTTGCATGGGTTGCGGCCCTGGCCTGGTATAATCCGCAGGCGGTGATGGACCTGGTGCATGTAACGCTGAACAACACCGATGCATTAAGCTCTATCAGGGGTGTGTATGGCGGCGTGGGTTTTTCCATCATTGCCGTATTGCTTTATACAATGCGCAGGAACCTGGCCCTGGCGCTGCTTTTCCTGGCCCTGTTCTGGTGGCTGTATGCCTTATCAAGATTGGTTACCATCTGGGCCAACGGATCTTTGGGCAGCTTTGGCAGCAACTGGCTTACCATTGAAACAACGTTTGGCATTATTGCACTGGTGCTTTATCTGGGCAACCGGAAACGCGCTTACGCAACACCATCTTGATGCTTAATAATGATTCCACATTAACCGAGGAACGTCTATGGCGTTCCTTTGCTTTTTGCACGCCTTGTTAAAATGTTTATAAATGATCCGTGAACGGCATTACGCACGCATGCAGTGCCGGCATCTTTGTTAACTTCATACGCTTCTGCTATTCTAAAACCTAAATATGCACATGTATGAGATACACGATTTTACTTGCCCTGGTATTATTTGTAACAGCCTGTAATGCCCCGAGGTCCGTCTCTCCGGATCTTAAAAAACCCTCTTCAGCCAGAGATACCCTGCATTTTTATTCAAAAAATGTAAAGGACTCCTTTACCATTTATGTAAACCTTCCTGCCGATTATTTAGCAGACAGCAGCAAACATTTTCCGGTAGTGTACCTGCTGGATGCCAATCTGTACTTTGATATTATGGCCACCGTACTCAACAACTATACAGCGGTGGGCCTTACACCTCCGGTGATACTGGCAGGTATTGGCTACAAAGACTTCCAGGCAATGGACTCGCTCCGGAACAGGGATTATACATTTCCCACGGCGATTCCTGAATATGAGATGCCGGTAAGCGGAGGCGCCCCTCAATTCCTGGCATTTATCACCAACGAGCTGGCCCCTGCCCTCGACCGGCAATTCCGGACCGACACATTGCAGCAAACATTGATGGGCCATTCACTGGGTGGTTATTTTACCTCCTATGCCCTGCAACAGCGGCTGGCCGGCAAACAACACCGGTTCCGGAATTATATTGCAGCAAGCCCTTCTTTACATTACAACAACTACTTCCTGCTGAATGAACTTAAAAAAGCGGTTCCGGTACAGCACGACAGTCTTAATGTTTACATCACCTTTGGTGGCCTGGAAAAACAGGATAGCCTTTGCCGCCAACTTCCCCTGCTACTTCCATCCGGCATTACAAAAAAGATCGACATCTATTCTGCCTTGGATCATATGGACACACAGCTACCATCTTTTGTTAAAGGGCTTCAGTGGCAGGCAGAGGCCAGGAACCCGTAAAAAAAAGCCCGCATTTAACAGCGGGCATTTTTAAAATGAACAGTTTACGTATTAATAATCATCATTGAGCGCAAATACCGGCTTGCGGTACATCCAGTCGCCCCCGGTAAAATCCGGAAATTCTACGGTCTGATGACCCAGCGCGATCGATTGCTCGCTCAGCGGTGTGATGGCGCTCCAGGTGGCGGCATCATATACATCCATTTGCGTAGGCTCTTTCCGTTTTGCAGACTCAATGAATGAATGGATCACAAAGAAGTCCATACCACCATGACCGGCGCCTTCTGCGTCCTTGCCGTATTTTTTCCACAACGGGTGATCGTATTTATCCAGCCACTCCTGCGCCTTATCCCAGGTATGTGGCTTGGATACGCCCTCTACGTAAATACCACTGTTTACATCCATCCACAATCCTTTTGTTCCCTGTACCCGGAAGCCGAGTGAATACGGGCGCGGCAGGTTGGTATCATGCTGCAGGATTACGGTTTCGCCGTTTACACAGCTGATCTGCGTGGTTACGATATCGCCCAGTTTAAAGTTTACTTTTGCATTCTTATGGGTAGGGCCGCCTACGTCTACAATGTACTCATGCAGGCCGCGGGATTTTGTTGAAAATGCATTGAGCGATACAAAACGGTTGCCGCGGTTGATATTGATGTACTGCGCTACCGGTCCAACACCATGGGTAGGATAAAGATCCCCGTTGCGCCACACGGAATGATCCGTACGCCAGCGAGATTCTGAGTATCCGTCGGTATGACCGAACTCGGCACCCTTTCCGTAAGGTGTTTTGCCATCATTGAATTTTACCCCGCGCAGGTCATGCTGATAACCGCCCTGCAGGTGCACCAGCTCTCCAAATACGTTCTGACGTACCATGTTCAGCACTGCCAGCACATCGCGGCGGTAGCAAACATTTTCCAGCATCATTACATGCCCGTTGTACCGTTCGGCCGCACGTACCACATCCCAATGATCCTGTAAAGAAATACCAAGGATCACCTCCGTACCTACATATTTGATACCCGATTCCAGGGCGCCAATGATCATGGGTTTATGCAGTTCCCAGGGCGTTGCGATTACCACCGCTTCGATGCCCTTTTTTGCATACATATTTTTCCAGTCTTCCGGTCCGTTCGAATAGTATACCGGTGCCTTCTTACCTGCTTTTGAAAATTTTTCTTTAGCGGCTTCAATGCAACGCGGATCAATATCACAAACACCCACCACTTCTACATCATCGCGTTTTAATAAAAGATCCAGGTGCCAGATACCCCGGGCGCCCACACCTACGATTGCCACTTTTAGTTTGGAAGCAGCCGTGGGTTTAAACACGGTTTCTGATGGCAGAATGGCAACCGAAGCCATTGCCAGCCCGGCGCTTTTTACAAAGTCTTTACGTTTCATCCGTATTTTATTTTATGCCCGCCCCGCTGCTGCGGAGTCGAACGGGTTTTATATAATGCCTCGTCTTTACCGGCCGGTACACGGCCTGTTGCAATCATCGGGATCCGGCAACCAGGCACCTAAGATAGCCTGAATCACACAGATCAAAAAGGAACCGTACCTGTTTTTAAAGAGCAACCGTTTGCGCAGCGTTCCAGCGCCGTTCTTAACGAACGGGCGCATTTCAAATTTTCGTTTTGACAACCTTTTCTTTAGTTGTCCTTTCTACGCGAAGCGAGAAATCTCACTCTTAAAGAAGAAGATCTCGCCCTTTGGTGCCAATGATAGATTACATGATACATTGAACAACAATTATACTTTCGTCATGCCGAGCGTAACAGAGTGGAGCCGAGGCATCTCTCTGTTGTCAGACTGCCCGGGCATTAAGAGACCCTTCCGCTCTGCTTCGCTGCGGTCAGGGTGACGAAAGAATATTGTGTCATAGGCACATTGGTTTTACAACATAAATTAAAAACTCGAAATCACGATTGCGAAAATTCGAAATGCATCCTAACGGACAGGGCGTATCCAGTAGCTATAGGCATAAGTGCCCGGGGTGATCCAGTATTGCTTTAACGGCATGGCGCCCCAACTGTCGATCCCCTGCAGCCCCAGCTGTTTCAGATCCATATGCATAAAGATCCTGCCGGCTTTTTCCAACTCACCGGAGTGAAACTGTTTCTTTTCCGGTGCGGGATCCAGCTGCTCCAGGCTGTAAGGCAATGCCGATGCAGAAAGCACGCTGTCTGCCAGTTCAAACCGTACACCAAGTCCTTTACCATTGAGCATGCTGATCCAGCGGACATCGGTTTTATTGCCGCTTTCCTGCGGGCGGGCGTAAGAGAAGTACTGCTGATCGATGGTTTGACTGTAGGTACCGATATTGCTGGCGGTATGCCGGTCCCAATAGTTCTCCCACGGACCGCGGCCATACCACCGGATTTTTGAAAATTCTTTTTCCAGCTCCAGGTCATTCCCGATCCGCATCACCGTTTTGTAATCGCCGGCCTTCAGCGTGTAATTATTTTTTACCAGGATATTGCCATCGCCATATACCGTAAATACCTGTTCCGTTGTTGCCGTTCCGCCTGAAATAGCTGCGGTAAAAGCAACCCGGTATTCACTCTTGCTTACCTGCTCCGTTGTAGCCTGAACACCGGTTGCCGATTCGTAGGCATTGCGCCAGTTACGGAGCGACCGGTTTAAACCGGCACCAATATCATTATCCGTAGGTGCGCGGTAAAATGCGGGGCGCGGACCTTTTGCGATAACGCGGGTACCTTTTAACGTATATTGTTCCAGCGTTCCCTTTTCCAGGTCAAACTCAGCAGTAAAGCCGCTGCCCTTCAGCGTAAGGTGGTTGCCATTTTTTGTTGCGGTAATGGCGGCAGCCGTTCCCTGGTAATTGTAGGGTACCGGCGTTCCGTTATAGGCAAACTGTTCCGCAGCAACCTCATAGTTTTTCTCCAGGAAGGGTTCTTCTTTTTTTAAGCGGTAGTATACATTGAGCAAATATTCTTTTCCTGCTTTGGGCTTTAATGTAACCGGCAATACCAGCTGCGCCTTTGACTGTGGTGCTATATTCAACCCCGCAAGGGTACCCTTTGCCGCTACGGCGCCATCTTCGGTAACCTCCCAGTCGAGCTGCACATTGGAAAGATCTTTGAAGAAAAATCCGTTGGTTACTTCAATTTCATTATTGCCCTTATATACGGTTTTGATATTCTGGTGTACTTTTTTGATCTCAACGGCCATGGGCGTCAGGTTGCGGTAGGCGGTCACCACGCCTTTTACGCAAAAATCATTGTCGCTGAAGTTTTCATCTACCGGGCCGCTCAGCGGGAAATCGCCTCCATAGGCCAGGATGCGTTTACCGTTCTTTACAGTATCGATGCCCTGGTCGATCCACTCCCAGATATACCCGCCCTGGGTGCCGGAGGTAGATTCGATCGCATCCCAGTATTCCTTAAAGTTGCCCAGACTGTTGCCCATGATATGCGCGTATTCGCTCATAATATAAGGTCTTCCGTCTTTGGAGTTCTTTTGCCAGGCCACGCTGTTGGGCGAGGGATATTGCGGGCAGATCACATCGGTATTATAATCATATTCTGCGCGCTCGTATTGTACGGGGCGACTGTCTTTCTTTTTCAGCCAGTCGTATCCTTCATACATATTGATGCCGTTGCCGGCTTCATTGCCCAATGACCAGGTAATGATGGACGGATGATTTTTATCGCGCTCATACATGCGCTGGATCCGCGCCAGGTGTGGCATGCGCCATTGTTTATCATTGGCAAAGGTATACTCCAGGTCGTAGTACCGGCCGTGCGATTCAATGTTGGCCTCATCAATTACGTACAACCCGTATTCATCGCAAAGCTCCAGCCAGTAAGGATCCGGCGGATAGTGCGAATGCCGCACGGCGTTTACGTTCAGCTTTTTCATCATCTCCATATCCTTGCGCATATCGGCCCTTGTTAAGGTATGCCCCGTGCGGGCATTGTGCTCATGCCGGTTTACGCCTTTAAAGAATACGCGTTTACCATTTACCAGGAAATCGCGTCCTTTGATTTCGATGGTACGGAAGCCTACCCGAACGGGCACCACTTCCAGTGTTTCGCCCTGTTTATTTTTGAGCGTTACCAACAGGGTGTACAGGTTGGGGGTTTCCGCCGTCCAGGCTTTTACACCCGGTATGGTGGTTTTAAACGATACATCCGTTTTATAACGCCCCAGCACCGTAAACGCAGGCAGGGTTTCACGGAACACGGATTTCCCGTTATCACTCACCAATTCCAGCTCCACGGTTGCGGTGTCTTTTTTTGAATGCAGCGTTTTTTTATCTGTTTTGTAGCTGTTCACTTCTCCCTGGAACGTAAAGGCGCCGTCCTTATAGTTGTTTTCCAATGTGGAGCTGATCTTAAAATCCCGGAGATCCAGCAGCGGTGTTGCGTAGAGATATACCTCCCGCTCAATACCGGAGATCCGCCACATATCCTGGCACTCCAGATAACTGCCGTCGCTCCAGCGGTATACTTCCAGCGCCACCAGGTTTTCACCGGGTTTTACATATTTAGTGATATCAAATTCGGCGGAGAGTTTGCTGTCTTCGCTATACCCCACTTTTTGTCCGTTTACCCAGATAAAGAACGCCGACTTTACAGCACCCAGGTGAATGAATACCTGGCGGCCATCCCAGTCCTGGGGAATGATCACCTTCTTGCGATAAGAACCTACGGGGTTATTATCTTCCGGTATATCAAACGGCGGGTTTAACCGGCTGCCGGTTTTTGCCCTGCCCGTAAACTCGTAGGGATGGTTTACATAAATCGGCAGGCCATAGCCATTTACCTCCCAGTTGGCCGGTACCGGAAAATTGTTCCATTTGCTGTCATCAAAATCCGTTTTGTAAAAATCCTTAGGGCGTTTGTTAGGATCCTGTACCCAGTTGAAACGCCAGTTTCCGTTTAAGGATATGAAATACTTTGACCGTTCTTTTTCTCTTTTTTCTGCCAGGTCCTTTGTTTCAAAGGCAAAGGCATTGGCCCGCATGGGCATCCGGTTTACCGAAACCACTTCCGGCGTTTGCAATTCAGCGGGAAGGGTTTGCCCGCATACAAAACCGGCAAGCAACAAGCTTCCCGTTAATGATAGTATCTGCTTCTTCATATTTATAAACAAGTATTGGTATCTCCGAAGGCGCTAATTTAGAGAAATTGGCATTAGCCGCAGGAAGGTTTTTTCCCGTGCAAACGGTAAACCGGTGTCCCGTCTGAACTTACCGAACCGCTCAAACCCTGGCTCAGACAGCATTTCATAAGAACCCGGTACAGCCGCGGCCGATCCGTGCAATCGTTTGTACAATCCGTAAGGTAGAATGTAAATTGTGTACATTGTGGTGAACATTAACCGCAGAGAACGGCAGAACGCGGAGATGCGCTGGTACTTATGAAGAAGAAACACAATGTCCATAAATCATCCATTGCGTGCCTTGCAGATTCCTTGCGAAACTGGCGGTAAAATTAACCGCGAGGAGCGCCAGGATCGCGCAAAGGGCGCAGAGACCCGGGGCGTAAAAATGTGCAGATCCTTAATAAATGCAACACCGGATCGACAACTAGTCCTTTGCGTACCTGGCGGATACTTTGCGACCATTGCGGTAAAAAATGAATGCGGAGACCTCCATAAATAAAAAGGAATGACCGTTGTTGTCATTCCTTTACAAACGTATGGTTCAAAAAAGTGCCGCCGTTATTTCTTCTCTGGCTGCAGTACCGCTGTTACCACGTTGCCGCTGGAAAAGAGCTTCTTTGCCGCTGCCTGTACCGATGCCGGCGTTAAGGCATTGATGTATTTGTCCGTATTCAGAAAACGGTCCGGATCTTTTTTCTCCAGCCTGGCGGCAAGCAGGTATTCGAGCCAGGAACCGTTTTGCTCCATGGCTACCTTATTCTGCTCCAGCCATTGCTGCTTTACCTTATCCAGGTTCTCTTTGGAAGGCCCTTTTGTTTCAATATTTTTAATTTCAGCGTGCATGGCCTTTAACAGGGTATCTACCTTTGCGGGGCCTGTAGGCAGCTGTGTAAAAAAGCTGTAATGTGCATAGGGCAGCCGTTCTACGCTTACCGATGTACCACCGCCATAAATGCCCTGTATTTTTTCCCGGAGCTCTTCAATCACGCGGATGTTCAGCACCTCGCTTACCGCGCGCATATTCAGTGCCAGGTCCGGGCTGTAAACCAGGTTGCCCGTTACCAGTGAAAGGATCAGGCTTTTTTCTGCTTCTCCTTTATACACGGTAAGATCTACTTTGCCCTTTACGGGACGGACACCATTGTCTTTAAACGCAAATTTTCGTTTTGTGGCCGGCAGCCCTCCGATATAGGTTTCTACCAGCGGCTTTAACACGGCTTCATCGATGCTGCCTACAAACACGAACTGCATACCGCTGGCATCTCCAAAATGTTCCTTGTAGATCTGGAGCGCCCGGTTCATATCAATCTGGTCGAAGTATTCCGGCCTCGGTACGGCCACCGGTGCCAGCGGATTGTTCCTGTAAAGGGTCTTGAACAACGTGTCTACAAAAACGGTTTGAGGGTCGGAAAGGGAATAGGCTACACCTGCTTTACTCTTTTGAATAAAAGACCGGAACAATGCCGTATCTACCCGGGGTGCCGTTGCTCTGAGATATAATATCTGCAGCATGGTTTCCAGGTCTTTCACGCTGGAACTGCCCGACAAGTCGTCTGTAATTCCACCCAGTGAAGCTTGTACGGATGCGTTTTTTCCCGCCAATGCTTTTTGCAGATCGGTAGGTGAAAAACTGCCATAGCCCATAGCACCTGCCACGCTTAATGCATACCAGGCATTATACTTATCCGCCAGACCGTAGCCGTTGATACCTCCGTAACGGCGGCCCCCCATCCGGATCTCATCGTCTTTAAAATCCGTCTTCTTAAAGGTTACCGTGGTTCCGTTACTCAGCTCCCAGGTTTTGGTACCCAGTTTGGGATCTGTTGTTTCCTTCAGGATCTTTCCGGGTTTGGGCCGGCTGGGAAGCAGGTCCGTTGCCACCAGTTTCTCTTCGTCTGCACGGATATCGGTTCTTGCAATTACGTTATCGGTGGCCCGCACCAGGTCTGCTGCCTGCGGCAGTTCGCCGGATACAGGACCGGCAAGCGTAATAAAATAATTGGACTGCCGTTGCAGGGCCTGCGCAAAGGCATTCACTTCTTTTAAAGTGATCTGCGGCAGCAACTCCTTTGTATACTCCCGTTCTTTTGAAATACCGGGAATGGGTTCATTTGTAAGAAAATTCCGGATATATTCATCTACATAATTGGCCGATTCCGTTTTTTCCCGCTCATTATAGGCCTTGTCCATCCCGGCTTCGATGGTCTTTTTTACCCGGTCCAGCTCCGCCTGCGTAAAACCAAAACGCTTTGCTTTTTCGATCGCTTCCACCAGGGTTTCGAGTCCCTTCTTTGCATCTGCTGCAGTAGCTACTCCTGCCCCGGCATTGAACTGGTCATAATTACGGGCATAGCTTCCAAAATAGGAATACCCATATAAAAAAGGTGGATTTGCCTGCTGCGTCAGATCACGCAGCCGCTGGTTCAGCATGCTGGAAAAAATATTCTTAACAAGGTCCTGTCCGTACTCCCCAACGGTTTGCGCTTCCTTAGATGGAAAAGCGCTGTACGCAATACCAACGGTATAGTTGGTGGCTTCTTTGTCTGTAACCACCATGCCCTCATTTACCGTATAAGGCTTTACATCCGCATAGGTTCTGGTACGTTGTGCCGCCGGGTTCACCAGGCCCTCAAAATGTTTTTTGATCAACGCTGCGGCGGCGGCCGGCTCTACATCCCCCACTACCACCACGGCCATCAGGTCCGGGCGATACCAGTCTTTATAAAATTTGCGGATCAGGTCCGGGTCATAGCTCCGGATAATGGAGTCCAGTCCAATGGGCAGGCGGTTTGCATACCGGCTTCCGGCAAACAGCCGGGGATAGATCTGGCGAAACATCCGATCGTCTGCGCCCTTACCTAACCGGCTTTCTTCCAGGATCACATTCCGCTCTTCGTTGATATCATCGGTATTATAGGTAACATTATGCGCCCAGTCTTCCAGTATCTGGAATCCCTTTTCCAGATTGCCGGGCTTATCCGTAGGAATAGGCAGCATATAAACGGTTTCATCAAAGGCGGTATAGGCATTCAGATCGTTTCCAAATCCTACCCCGATGCTTTGCAGGAAACTTACGATATCATTCTTTTTAAAATTGCGGGTGCCGTTAAAGGCCATATGTTCTGCCATATGTGCCAGCCCCTGCTGGTTGTCGTCTTCCAGGATCGAACCGGCATTGACCACCAGCCGCAGCTCCACTTTTTGCTCCGGCTTTTTATTTTGCCGGATATAGTAGGTGAGCCCGTTTGATAATTTTCCGATGGTTATTTTAGGGTCTGCCGGGATGGAGTCGGTCAGTTTTAACTGGGCAGTCAGGCCAAGGCCAGCTGATAAAAGAAACAACAGTGCTATTCCCCTTACCAGGATCGGTTTTTGTTTCATATAACGTCTTCGCGTTTAAAATAAATAGATTAAAAATAAACAGTTGTTAGCAAAAATAAGCAATGGACCGGTTGGTTGTTAGCTTTCCACGCCCTTTACCACAATCACGATTTCACCCTTTACCGTTTTCTGAGCGAAATAGGCAGCTACCTCGGTTAGGGTTCCCCGTTGGGTTTCCTCATACAGCTTGGTTAGCTCCCGGCTTACACTGCATTGCCGGTCGGCTCCAAAATATCCGGCCAGGTCGTTCAGTGTTTTTACCAGCCGCATGGGCGATTCATAAAAAATAAGGGTGCGTTCTTCCGTTTTCAGGCTTTCCAGTAAGGTATGGCGGCCTTTTTTCAGGGGCAGGAATCCCTCAAAGCAAAACCGGTTGGTGGGCAGCCCGCTGTTAACCAGGGCAGGAACAAATGCCGTTGCCCCCGGCAATGACTCCACTTTTACCCCCGCTTTTACACAGGCCCTTACCAGCAAAAAAGCGGGGTCGGAAATACCCGGGGTTCCGGCGTCGGTAACCAGGGCCATCTTTCGCCCTGCCAACAGCTGCTCTACCAGGTGTGCGGTTATTTTATGCTCGTTATGCTGATGATAAGGTGTAAGCGGCTTGCTGACCTGGTAATGATTCAGCAAATGACCGGTATTGCGGGTATCTTCCGCAAGGATCACATCCACTTCCTTCAGCACTTCCAACGCCCGGAGCGTGATGTCCTTTAAATTACCGATGGGTGTGGGAACGAGGTAAAGCATTTAGAAATGTAAAATGCGGAATATAAAATAAGAAATGTAAAACGGGTGACCAGGATCCCAGATTCTCCCCCGAAGTTTCGGGGCTGGATTCTCAATTCTCGATTCTCAATTCTGGATTCCCGACTACAGTACCGTTACCTCAAAATATTCCATTACGGCGTTGGCCAGCAGCTTTTTAGCCGCTTCTTCGCCAATACGTTGCGCGTCCTCTTTTGAGGCTGCATCCACCTGCAGGGTGATATTTTTTCCAACACGAACATCTGTAACCGCCCCAAGACCCAGGTTTTCCAACCCGCCCAGAACAGCTTTACCCTGAGGATCTAATAACTCTTTTAACGGCATGATCACCACCTGTACTGTATAACTCATACGTTTTCTTTATTGCGCTTGTATGTATTTAAATATATTATGCGTGCCCCTGAGGGGTTTTGCCATGCCTGCAGCTATCCTTTCAGCATGAAAGTCAGTCCTTGCGGCCGGGCTTAAAAATCAAAGATACAATAACATAGGCTACAAATACCACCGGAACGGCCATCCATTTAAAAAAGACGGCTGAAAGAAGGGCAATCAATACAAGCAATAGCTTATCCGTATTGGCTTTGAGGGTATATGCCTTAAACTTAAGGCTGATGATGGGCAGGTTGCTCACCATCAAACTACTTACCACCAGGATCGTGGCATATACCGCAACCGGGTTAAATACCAGCGCATTGACGGCAGGCGTTCCATAATAAGCGATCACCGGTAATGAAGCTACGGTAAGCCCGGCGGCGGGCGTTGGGATGCCTTTAAAATAGTAGCGCTGCTCTTTATCCAGATTGAACTTGGCCAGGCGCCAAACCGCCGCGCAGGGAAAAATAAGCGCGGGCAACAGCCACCACTGGTTTACGGCTGCATGACCGGCCCAGCCTGTTTCCAGCAACCGGTACAGGATCATGCCCGGTGCCACACCAAAACTTACGGCATCGGCCAGGGAGTCTAACTGCTCTCCCATTGCCGAAGTAGCTTTAAATAAGCGGGCCACAAAGCCATCCAGGAAGTCTACAATCGCCGCCAGTAACAGGAAAAAGCTGCCCACGATCATTCCGGTAGTGGGGCCTTGGTCGCCGGTTGCAAAAAAAAGCGCCTCCGGCTGCAGGATGGCTTTTATAGCCAAACAGCCAAATACCAGGTTTAACAGCGTAAATAAATTAGGGATTTGTTTCATACTATTCAGGTTAACCGGGCAGCCAGCTGATCGTTTATCTTTTTATACAAATGATAGGGCTTATATACTCTCCAGTTGTGAATCTCCATCAGTTCGATGAACTGGTTCAGTTTGGCCTGTTTAAAATCATACTGGGTTTGCGAAGGCATATTCAGGCAAACGATCCAGCCTTCTGCATCGCTTAATTCTTCATGTAATTCCTCATAATAATCCCGGTCGCCACTATGAAAATTGAGCACATTCTCCGCAATCAGGATGAATTTATAAATGCCTTCATTCATAAACACTTCCAGCACATCCCGTTTAAGGGTCATGATATCATTTTCCACCGCATCGTTCCACTCGCCGATCAGTTCGATAATGGCATACCCTTCTTCATAGTCGGCCATCAATACCTTCAGGTACAGGGTACGGCTTCCGAAAAAATCCCACTGCGGATGGATATAATAGTTGTATACGGCGTCTTTGTATTCAAACTGGGAATGTTCCACCCCGTAAAAAGGAGAACGTTCGTCTTCTTCACTCAGGTAAATATGCTGCCAATTGTAATAAGGTTCTATATCATGCACAATGCGAAATTAATGTTTTTGCCACAGAAACACAGGGGCCGCGAACACACAGTCATCAGCTATCAGTTTTCAGTCTTCAGCTGTCAGTGTTACGCATCAAGTATAAAATCGGATCTAACGTGGAGCTTTATCCCGATTCTCGGGAAAACCTGAAACAGGCGTCTAGCCGTTAGCGTTCGGTACCCGTAAGCGTAAATCAATTCGTATGTTTGAAAAACACTCCTGTCTTGTCTCCCTGTCTCCCCAAAAGCTACAGCTTTCAGTTGATTACGTCCGGGATCAGGGATTTGCCCTTTCTCATCGAGTATGAACAGGAGCTAACGTGAAACTTTGAACCTTAAACCTGAAACGGCTTTCAATTGATCAGGTAGGCCTTAAACGCCTCATAATCGGGCGCCATTGCGATGGCCTGTTTGGGTTGACGCATCAGCTCCTGCAATGCCCCGGGAATTTCAACATCTGCACCGGTGGCCTGTTTTACAGCATCGGGAAATTTTACGGGGTGCGCAGTCTCCAGGATCAGTCCTTTTGCCGCCGGGTGCGCCTGCTGGTAATTTTGCAGCGCCTTATACGCTACCGCTCCGTGCGGATCCAGGGTATAGCCCGTTTCGCGATATACGTTTCCGATGGTATCGATGGTGTCTGCGTCAGAAATACTTACCGCAGAAAAATGATCTTTCAGTTTGGGAAACTGCTGGCCAAACAGTTCCATGATGCGTACAAAATTGCTGGGGTCGCCCACATCCATGGCATTGGAAAGCGTGGCTACCGCTTTTTGAGGTACCCAGTTTTCTGTTTGCAGAAATGAAGGCACCACGTCATTGGTATTACAGGCAGCAACAAAATGCCCGAGGGGCAAGCCTGTTTCCCTGGCCAGCAACCCGGCGCAGATATTTCCAAAATTGCCGCTGGGCACCACCACTACCGGCGGAACGGATTTATCTTTCCATTGTTTATAGGCAAAGAAATAATAAAATTGCTGGGGCAGCCAGCGCGCCACGTTAATGGAATTGGCCGATGTAAGAAACCGTTTGGCATGTACATCCGCATCCGTGAAGGCTTGCTTCACCATCCGCTGACAGTCATCAAAACTCCCTGCCACTTCCAGTGCCGTAATATTCTTGCCCATAGCGGTAAGCTGTTGTTCCTGCACCGGGCTCACCCGTCCCTGCGGATACAGGATGACCACATTTACGCCCTCCACACCGTAAAAGCCGCTGGCAACGGCACCACCGGTATCACCGGATGTAGCCACCAGCACCGTTACCTCTTTCTGCTGGTCTTTTAAAAAATATCCCAGGCAGCGGCTCATAAAACGGGCGCCCACGTCCTTGAACGCCAGCGTAGGACCGTGAAACAATTCCAGCGCCGCAATGGTATCCGTAACCGGCTGCAGCGGGAACGGGAAATTTACCGTTTGTGTTACAATATCAAACAATACAGCCTCCGGGATGGTATCGCCTACATAGGGCCGGATGACACGGAAGGCCAGCTCCGCTTCGGAAAGCGTTTCTATATTTTTTACCAGGTCTGCTTCCAGTTGCGGCAGCTTTTCAGGGAAATACAATCCCTTATCCGGAGCCTGTCCCATGATGGCGGCTTCTTTAAAACTTACTTTGGGTGACTGATGATTTAAGCTATAGTATTGCATGCGATTTTAGACGTTAGATATGAGATTTCAGATTCCAGACATGAGATACCAGTTATGAGGCGCGCTGACGCGTATTACGGGTTCAGATCGGCGATTCACTATTGCCCATTCACTATTGACCACTCACCACTTCCACTCCCCTGTTATTAATGGTGGTCACGTACACATTATGATCGATGCCGATACCGGAATAAATCGTTTTCATAATGCCGGCCACATCCTGTGCTACCGCTTCGGTTTCACTCAGCATAAAGATCGATGGTCCTGAACCGGAGATACCACCCCCCAACGCACCGGCTTCTTTACATTGACGCTTTACTTCATCAAAACCAGGAATGAGAATACTCCTTACCGGTTCTATAATCACGTCCTCCAGCGAACGGCTGATCAGCGCCTTGTCGTTTCGCATAAACCCTGCCACCAGTCCTGCAATATTCCCCCATTGTTTGATCGCATCCTTTAGCAATACCTTTTGCTTCAGGATCTGCCGGGCATCGGCCGTGCGCACTTCTATTTGGGGGTGCACCACGGTTACGAATAATTCCGGTGCAGCCAGCGGTACAATGTCCATCGGATGAATGGAACGGATCAGCGTGATACCACCCAGGATGCAAGGCGTAATATTATCAGCATGTTTTACCCCGCTGGCCAGCTTTTCGCCAATCATGGCCAGCTGTACCAGTTCATCCGTAGTAAAACGGTTTCCCAGCAGCAGGTTGGCACCCACAGCCGCACCGGCGGCGCTGGCCGCACTGGACCCCAATCCGCTGCCCGGCTTGATCCGTTTTTCAATGGTTACTTCAAAACCTACATTTCCACCGGCCTTTTCCATGGCCGCCAGCAGCACCACTCCCGCTACATTCTGCTCGGGATCGGTAGGTAGTCCAAAATGATCTTTATTGTGTATGATCACACGCGGCTCGCTGAGCAGCCGGAACTCCATGATATCATACGGATCATTTAAAGCGAGCCCCAGGATATCAAACCCGCAAACCAGGTTGGCCACGGTACCGGGTGATTTTATTTTTACTTGTTTCATTGTGAGCGTCGATGGTGAGAAGTTGTCAGTGAGATGTTGTCAGTGAAATGTTGTTAGTGAGATGTGAATGGGTAATCGTTATAGATGAATCGTGCATCGCTCCATCGGTTTAAGATCCCAATACTGCATACGCCTTATTCATTTACCGCACGCATAATATCGGCAAACACCCCGCTGGCTGTTACGTCTGCACCGGCACCGGCGCCCTTTACCACCAGGGGCTGTTCGGGATAACGGGCGGTATAAAACAGCACCGCATTGTCCTTCCCGTATAAATGATACAGGTCATCTTCGGGCTTTACATGCTGCAATCCCACTGAGGCTTTTCCTTCATTAAAAGTGGCTACAAATTTCAGCTTGCTGTTTGCTGCCTGGGCGGCGCTCAGCAAATTCTTAAAATGGGCTTCTTCCTTCTCCATGGCTTTATAAAATGCATCTACCGATCCTTCCATGCAGGATGCGGGCATAAAGGAATGGTTGGTAATATCGTCCATTTCCATTTCGTAGCCGGCTTCCCTTGCCAGGATGAGGATCTTGCGCATAACATCGGTACCGCTCAGGTCCAGGCGCGGATCGGGCTCTGTATACCCTTCCTCCTGGGCCTGTTTTACCACCGCTGCAAACGGCCGGGAGCCATCGTAATGGTTAAACACAAAATTCAGCGTACCACTCAGCACTGCTTCAATGCGTTTGATCTCGTCCCCGCTGCGGCGCAGGTCATTTAAGGTACCAATTACCGGAAGCGCTGCCCCCACATTGGTTTCAAACAGGAACCGGGCATTGAATACATGGGCCAGCTCCTTGAGCTTTTTATATTCTGAAAACGGGGAAGCTGCGGCAATTTTGTTACATGCTACCACGGAGATGCTTTTCTGCAGCATTTTATCATAGACCCGGGCCACTTCCTTATTGGCCGTAACATCCACAAAAATAGAATTCCGCATGTTCCGCTTAATCACCTCGTTTGCAAACTCGGTGATGGATGCGGGCTCGCCGCCGGCCAGCGACTCCTTCCAGCTGCTAAGGGAAATACCCCGCTCTTTAAAGATCATTTTGCGGCTGTTGCTGATGCCCACTACACTTACATTCAGCTTCAGGTGCTGGATGAGGAAGGCGTGCTGTTGTTTTAACTGCTCCATCAGCTTAGCTCCTACATTTCCCAATCCTACTATAAACAGGTTGAGCTGCTTCTGAATGGTTTCAAAAAATTCTTCGTGCAATACGTTAATGGCTTTACGCACATCATCGGTAGCAATCACCGTACTGATATTTTTTTCTGATGAGCCCTGGGCGATTGCGCGGATATTGATCCCGTTGCGCCCCAATGCTCCAAACATGCGGCCGCTGACACCGGGAAGGCTTTTCATATTTTCGCCCACCAGTGCAACAATCGAAAGATGGGTCTCTGCCTTTAACGGCTCTACTTTATTGAGTGCGATCTCATCTGCAAAGGTTTTGTCCACCACCTTTTTGGCAGCCGGCAGGTGCTTCTGATCGATGGCCACGCAGATAGAATGCTCGGAGGAACTCTGCGTAATCAGCACCACATTGATCCGCTCCCTGCTCAGCGCTTCAAACAGCCGTTTGGAGAAGCCGGGGATACCGATCATACCGCTGCCCTCCAGGCTAAGCAATGCGATATTGTTTACGCTGGAAATACCGCTTACGATATGCTCTCTTACCACCTTGGTATCCTTGGTCTTTCCACCTACAACGGTTCCGGGCATTTCCGGGGCAAAGGTGTTTTTTATATACAGCGGAATATTTTTATTCATTACGGGCTGTATGGTGGGCGGGTACAAGACTTTGGCGCCAAAATGCGAAAGCTCCATGGCCTCGCTGTACGAGATATGTTCAATCACTTTGGCATTTGCCGCCAGGCGCGGATCGGCCGTCATCATTCCGTTTACATCCTTCCATACCTGGAGCGACTCCGCATCAATGGCCGCTGCGATCAGTGCGGCAGTATAATCGGACCCGCCCCTGCCCAGGGTGGTGGTAATGCCCTGTTCATCCGCTCCTATAAACCCGGGAATCAGGAATACATTGCTTTTATTTTCCTTAAAGTATTTTTTTATTTCCTTCTCTGTTGCTTCAAGATGTACTTCTGCATGTGTATAATCGCTGTTGGTGAAAATGAACTGGCGGGCATCCTTCCATTGCACAAACAGCCCCAGGTGTTTAAATGCATCTGCAATGATCTGCGAAGACAGCCATTCACCATAAGCCGCCAGGCGGTCCTGGTTCTTGGGTGTGATTTCTCTTAACAAAAAAATACCGTTACAGATCTCCTCTATTTCATTCATCGTCTTTTTTACCAGGCTCAATAAAGAACTTTGGGAAGCGATCGGGATAAGCTCTTTGATCGTCTCAAAATGCCGTTGCTCAATGGTGGCCACCTTTAACCGGAAATCTTCATTTCCTTCGGCGGCTTCTTTACCAGCCATTAAAAGTAGATCCGTAATACCGCCTAAAGCGGACACAACAACAACAATGGAATTTTTCTTGGCGGCGTTGTCAACGATGGCCGCAACTTTTTTTATATTTTCAGCATTGGCTACAGAAGAGCCGCCAAACTTAAAGACCTGCATGAATTCGATTTAGTAATAATATGAAATAAGAAGGAGAACCCGGAAGGAAAACGGCAGCATGCCCGATGGATGATATAGCAGCGTACAACCCTCAAGGGGTTGTGGTAATGGTAGTTGTAGTTCCGTGGCCGAAACTTACAGCAGATTTAATATTTTGAAAATTGTACTGCATTTTGTTAGATACCACCGCAAGATAAGGAAGAATAATTAAAACAATACCAACCCTTCCGATTTTTTTTTGAAATATGTATTTCCATGCCGTTTCCTTAAGCGATTCTTTTAGCTGCCTTAGATACACTGATTGTGCGTGCTGCGCCTGCTGATTCAACAAATTTCCGGTTAACCGCCGGAGTTCAGATTGAACGGATTAATGGTCTGCATACATCCGTAAATAGCAAATGGTTTTGACTACTACACCTGCTCAATATTTGCCAGATTAACAATCCGTAAACAAAACTTTGTTTTCATTTGCAACGGAACGGAGCCATCAAACGTCTTAATTTTCAAATAATTTGATGGCAGCCATTCTTTCTGAACAAGCATTGTGATGTATTAAAATGCAGGCCGTACATTATTTAAATTGCAGCGCATTTTTCTGATTCAGGCATTCATTTTGTTATTACAGAAAGAGGCACCCTAAACTAACCGGTATTTTAAAAGAATCAATTATGACGAATAGAGTATTTTATGGACCCGTTGGGGCTGTTTTAATGGCATTGTTTTTTTCAGGATGTGTGAGCAATAAAAAGTTCACCACCCTGCAAACAGATTACCGGAACCTGAACGAGCGGTACCAGGCCAGCCAGGTAGATCTGGCCGAAAGCAAAGCAAGAGTTAAAAGTCTTGAAGAACAGCTTGCCCAGGAACGCGCCAACAACGCCTCTCTTAAAAAGGCACTGGCTGCATTACAGGCCACGCTGGATAATAGTATCAATCAGAATACGCAGGGCAACGTTAATATCTCGAAACTGGTAGACGAGATCAATGCCTCCAATAAATACATCCAGCATCTGGTAAATGCCAAAAACAAGAGCGACTCCCTGCTGATTGTATTAACCAATAACCTTACCCGTTCTTTAAGCCGGGACGAACTTCAGGATGTGGACGTAAAAGTGTTGAAAGGTGTGGTATACATCTCGCTTGCAGACAACATGCTGTATAAATCGGGCAGTTATGAAATTTCCGATCGCGCAGGCGATATTCTCAGCAAGATTGCCAAGATCATCCAGGATTACAAGGATTATGAAGTGCTGGTGGAAGGGAACACCGATAATGTACCCATCAACCGTCCCAATATCCGCAACAACTGGGACCTGAGTTCCTTAAGGGCTGCATCTGTGGTGATGGCGTTACAAACACAATACGGCATCGAACCTAAGCGGCTTACCGCCGGTGGACGCGGAGAGTATAATCCTGTAGCGGATAACAATACGGAAGAGGGTAAATCCAAGAACCGCAGAACACAGATTATTATTACGCCGAAGCTGGATCAGTTTATGGAATTGATCGACAAGGCTCCTGAAAAGAGCAAAGACACTACGCAAAATCCGGCTCCGGGAATGTAAGAAGCTGACATAGATGCGTTATAAAAAATGGTTGTTCTGTTTGGGACAACTATTTTTATTTGTGCTATTAACTTTCAGCTGTGAGAATTGAGAATCGAGCGTTGGGAATTGAGACATTGTATTGGGTGTAAAAACGGGGCTTGCGTTGAACATGAAACATGAAATATCAAACCTGAAACGCTACACCAGCGGCGTTTTTCCGGTGCTTTGGTAGTATTCAATTTTAGACAGGAACATGGCCGCCATCTTTTCTGCCCTCCATTTGGCCTCATCCGCCTTCGGCCCCCGGAAATGCGCATCAATGGTTTGCTGCCAGATATTTAACCAGGTATCAAAATGCTGTTGCGTTACCGGCAGCTTTGCATGCGGAGGAAAGGGGCTTCCGAAATAAGTGTGATTGTCCAGCAGCACGGTTTCCCAAAACCGGTACATTTTTTCCAGGTGCTTTGGCCACTGATCGCGGATAACGGCGTCAAATATAGGCCCGATCTGCTGGTTCCCGCGAACCGATGTGTAAAACCGGTCAACCAGCATCCGTATATCTTCTATTGTTGTTATATCGTTTTTCTGTTTTGTCATTGTTTGTTTATTGAAAGATAGGGGGGATCGCATTTCAACGATATCGCCGCAAAAACGCGGCCTTATCCATAACCGGAAGTTGTTTACTATTGATGCAACGGATCATTACAATTACTACCCTTCCAAACCTTGCGCTGTAACGCTTTCTTTGTTTCCCATCTTACTTTTTATTTATAAAAAAGTTGCTCCGCTTCAGGAAGGTTTCATTACGATCGAGCTTGTCGATGAATGTACCCAGCTTCGCATGCCCCAGCATGGTCTGTACTTCTTTCCGTACTTTTTTGAACTCGAAATGGATGGGACAGGGATTGATCTCCGAACACTGTTTCAGCCCCAGGCCACATCCCAGGAACAACTGATCCCCATCTACTGCTGTTACAATATCTGCCAGGGACAGGTTCAGGGATGCTTTTTCCAGGTAAAATCCGCCGGCGGGCCCCTTCACAGATGCTACCAGCTCTTTGCGGCTAAGTTCCTGGAGGATCTTGGCAATAAAATGCTCCGGGGCATCTATGCCGGTGGCGATCTGTTTAAATCCTACACGGCCTCCGTTGCGGGTTTGCTGCGCAATGTAGATCATCGCCCGTATTGCATATTCGCAGGTCTTTGAAAACATCCGGCTGCAAAATTACAGCGTTCCAATAAAAGATAAAAACATCTTTTATTGTTTTTTGTACCTTTAACCGGCGGAAGGTATGAATGCGAAACGAAGATTTGGCCGGCAGGTTTTTACCGCTGCATAAAACAACAAACCATGCGTACAACCATTACGATTAAACGGGTGTATGCGCCTCCCTCAAAAAACGACGGACTGCGTATACTGGTAGACCGGTTATGGCCACGCGGCATTAAAAAAGAAAATGCCGCTGTTGATGAATGGCAGCAGGAACTTGCTCCTTCCGCTAACTTGCGGAAATGGTTCAACCACGATGCGGAAAAATGGGCTGCGTTTCAGGAAAAGTACAAAGAAGAACTAAAGCAAAACCCGGCGGTGGAAACGTTTTTAAAGCGCCATACCGGCGTACGGAAGATTACCCTGCTGTTTGGCGCACGGGATGAACAGCATAACCAGGCGGTGGTGTTGAGGGAAGTGTTACAGCAGCATTGAGTGATACACGCACTGGCTGTAGCCCTTGCTTGCATCGGGGGATCTGTAGACTGGGGAGACTAAGGAATTACTCCTGATTTAATTACGTTTGACACTCCATGAAAACGACCAAATCTCCGATCCCTGCCCTAATCGGCTGATTACTAAAAACTGATTGCTGATGGCTGAAAACTGATCACTGATAACTAATCGCTGAAAGCCTACCGCCTACTGTATCACCAACAGCCAGCCCTTGTTTTTGACAACGGGGATCTTTTCTCCCACCTTAAAGCTCCGGGCTTCCTGGAACTTTTTCACCGCAGGCGCTGTTATTACCGCTTTTGCGGGATCGATGCCCAATTGTTTCCAATCGATATTGAGGGATACGTCCGTATCGGCTCCATCCCAGCTGGCAATGGACACCAGCGCTTTGCCATTCCTTTTGTATACGGTGGCCTTTACTTTTTCATTATCTGTTTTTACAGGATTGTTTCCCACCCAATACCCGATCATCCGGGCGCCCTGTATTCCAAAATCATCCCAAAGCTTCCAGATACCGGTAGGGTCTGCGTTTTCCGTCCAGGGAATGCGACAGGTCATGCCGTACACCATTCCCCTCCAGGCATTACCCCCATCCTGCAGCATCTCGCCCATCAGCCCGAAGGGAATACCGCTTACTTCTGTTAAAAAGAAATCGGGGCTGTTGTTTTCATAATCGAAATATTCGCCAAACCAAAGACGGTTCAGGTAGGGAAAGTGCTCCATATAAAGATTGGCACTGTTAATAAAGCCGTCGCTATTGTTATACTGATTGGCCGAATGTAGATCAATGATACCGGGATGCCCGTTTGCAGTTAGCACTCTCTTGATCCGCTTCATGGTAATGCGGTCAAAAGCCACATCGTCCAGGTAAATACCATCAATACCCACATTTTTCGTAAGCCAGTTCATCCCTTCTACATAATAGTTGTGCCAGCGGCTCATGCCACTGTTAATAATGGCTGCATCCTTTACCCCAGGCACAAACCAGGCCGCTATATAATCCGATCCCACATGCTCCTGCAGCCAGCGGAATCCGCCGCCTTTGCCCGGCGAATACACTTCATGTCCAAGGCTCCGCAAAGGAAACAGCTCATATGCATGGTTCGACAATTCCCGTACGGTATTGTATATTTTTACTTTTAATCCGTTCTGATGCGCCTGGTCGATATAGCTTTTCATTTTCTGCCATTCAATAAACGGATAATTGATCCATGGATTGATGGCATTACCATGATGGATATTTACAACCGTGGCACCAATATCCTTTATTTTGCTGATGCTGTCGTAGCGGTGATAGAAACGTATAGCCCACTGAAAATCGGTATTCAGCTGGTGAAAAGGGGTGATCAGCAGGTTAAAATTAAAGTAAAGCGTATCGCCTTTTTTCATGCTGCGGGCACCGGTATAATTATCCGCCAGGATCGATTTTCCTTTCCGGGCGATGGTAATTCCGCCTTTGTTTTCATTGCCCCAGGAAGCTGGTAGCAACAGCGGTTTTTGCAAATAAAAATTGGTATTCAGCGGCCGCACATAATGTTCATCCCGCAGGGTATATTGTAAGCCGGCATTTACCGCGCCTACCCAAACCCCGTCCTGGTTCTTATGGGCAACATCCCATTTCCAGGAAAGACTGTCCGGACGGCTCCTTCCCTTCTCGCCCAGGCCCATCAGGTACGTAGCTGCTTCCGGAGTAAAGGGAATGTGCAGGGTAATATTTTTAAAGTCCACATCCTGCAGCGCGGTTACCTTTACCTTATACGAAAGGAAGCCGTCAAACTCCAGGGAAGCAGCCACATCCATCCGGAGTTGCGGATGTTTATTGGTCGTTTTCCAGGCGATGGTTCCGGGCGATTGTTCTGTATACTGCAGCGCCCCGGTTTCAAATTTCAGGTCTTTGCCGTCGGCACCGGTAAAATGAAAGTGAATGGGCTCGGTGATGATATTGTTCGGGGCAGTTTTTACATCCGTCATTTCCTCCGTAAAAAAGGTCTGGAGTTGCGCCGGAAAGCCGGAGGGGTCTACCGTTACCCGCCGCCCCAGCAGATCAATGGTATTATTTATTTGCACCAACGGCGTATAAGGGGCTATAACGGTATTCTCCTGTGCCATCGTAGAATTCAGCCATTTTAAACGGGTCTGGTTCCAGGGAGCGCCGATATTACCCTCTTTGGCCAGCGTTGGCAACACGGTTAGCTGCACCGGAACCTGTGTAGCAGCGGCACCTGCCGCACTCACCTCCACTGCTCCTTTGTAAAGGCCCGGCTTCGCATCTGCCGGGATATCTACCAAACACCACAGGGGTTGCAGGCTGTCCTGCGTTACATGTATTCTTTTTGTAAACCACCTGCCAACATAATCCACACCTTCGGTATTGATACAGGTCATTCCGGAAGCCGGGATGCGGTTTCCCTTTCCATCTTTCAGATCAGAGAAGCGCACCCTTACCTGATCCAGTTCCTTCAGCGCATATACGGCCAGCTGAAAGGAATAATTTTCGCCCCGCATTCCGCTGCCCTTAAAGTCTTTTACCGCACCGCGCTGTACCCAGCGGTAAGGCAGTTCTGCAAACATCTTAACGGGGTATTGCCGGTCTTCGGGAAAAACCACGTAATCGCTCCGCTGATATTTAGCCAGCAGCGCCCGGGCTTCGGCTTCGGTAGCTGTAACCTCCATCGGGTAAAAGCTGTTAAACGTATCACTGGACTCAATGGCTACCACGGGCGCATTTGCGGAAAGCCGCGCAGGAAGCGCATTGAGCCAGGCATCTGTTGCCGTATTTTCCGGCTTCAGATACGTTACAGTAGGATAATTGGGAGAACCTGAATTTTTAGAAACCAGGTAATACAGGTAGTACTGGCCCTTGCCGGAAACCGGTTCAAAAAGAACCGTACCCTTTTCGTTGCTGACCGCGGCTACTTTTACATTGGTAATTTTTGCACCCGTCCGGGCATCCTGTACAATGATCCTTTTTGCACCAGGGTCTGCATCCCGTCTTCTCCACGTTACCTCCGCTTTGGCAACCTTGCCGGACCCGTTAAATTGTACCACCACGCGGTGATCGCCCAGTGAATCGGTGTTCCAGCTACTGCTCCCCGATCTGTATTTAACCGGTTGGGCATTCAGCGTATTTACAACAAGAACCGTCAGTATTAAAAGAACATATTTCATTTGTGTGACTTTGGTCAAACAAATCTAAAAAAAATGCCGAAGCGCCCGTCGTTCTTTTTTGCGCAACCGATTGTATAAAAAGCCACAGAGACACAGAAACACAGATTTTTTTTTGCAATCGAGGTCGGGAAGATGCAAAGGCGTAAATATTGCCACTGAGACACTGGAACACGGAATGATTTGCGATGAAAACCACTGAGGCACTGAAGCTGTTTGGGCCACGGAGACACGAAGACACCAAGTAACACGAAGGTTCTTCTCCAGCAACTTTCAGGAAGCACACTAAGGATTTTTGCAACACCGATATAACAGCCACTGAGGCACTGAAACACAGCATTTCTGTATGGAAAACGATAAAGACTCAACGGCTGAACAGCGCAAAAAATCGATAAAAGCATTCAGCGCTTCAGTGCCTCTGTGGCATTACCGTTTACTTTTTATTTACAAAATCCCGCAGGTAAGAGCAGCGCGTAAGGGTTTCTTTATAAAACAAGGTACCGCTATACGCCTTCTGATACTGTGCAAAAAGCGGATTTTTTTTGAATGCCTGGTAATAGGCTTTTACCTTTTGCTCATACAGGTCATAGTTATAATTAAAATCCTCGTATTGCGGTTTCCGTAATTCTTTCTGGCGGCAACGGGCAGCCATAAACAGGCATTTCGCTTTCAGCTCTGTATTCGCTGCAAGTTGTCCGGCCTTTTCAAAATAGCTCTTTGCCTTAAAGCAGCCGTAATAATCTTTTTCAAATGCGCCGGCCTTTGGGGGAACCAGGTAGCCATCGGAACCACTTCTGAAATAGGTTGCCAGCTCCCAGGCATAGCCGTAATACGTAATATTATAATAGCCAAGACCCAGCTGGTACAGCGCCTCCGCATCATCCTGCTTCGCAAGCAGGGCTTTCATTTTGCGGGCGTACGCCAGTTTTGTGGTGGTTATCTGGTCACCCGGTAACCGTTCCTCCCGGTCATACAACAGTTCCTTAAACGGATCTTTTTCAATTTGCTTATTCGCTTCTTTTTCAAACCAGCCAATGGCCTTATCATAATCATAGGTGCGCAGGTATGCGGTACCGATATAATCCGCCACGTCCTGGCGATCGAGCGTATTAATACCCAGGAGGAACGATTCAAAAGAGGAGAAGCGTTTACCGGTAAGAAACCCGTATAAAGCCGTTGCCTGCGGAATACTAAACGAATCCCGTACATAATTAATGGCGGTCGGATACACCCAGTTGGTTTTGTCAGCTGCACCATATGCCAGCATCATCCGGTTGATATCGTTCTGCCCTGCATAGCGCGCCGCCAATACGTCAACCATTACATTTTTAAAAAAGCTGGTCCACTGGTCCTGCTCCGGATCGCTTTCCGAACGTTGTTGTGCTCCGTTTGCCTTTTTCCAAAGCCATTGCAGGGAAGGCAATATCTTTTGCTCTGCGGCCGCATCCATGCGCGTACTTTCATTGATGGTCACCAGCAGGTTGGTCAGCATCCACTGGTCTTCCAGTCTCGGTGAACGCTTCATTTTTTTTGCTGTGGCCAGGAAACGATTGGCATTCTTATAATCCTTCAGCATGCAGGAAATATAAGCCGCCCCGATGGGGTATAAGGCCTGCTCCCCATATTGCTTGTTAACTGAAAGTTCCTCCAGTGTTTTTACAAAGGCATTCAACGTTGCCGTTTCAGCTGCCGGCAGCGTTCCCGATGTAGCAAAGATCCCGCTCTGCTTTGCCGGCGGCAGGCTCATCCCAAACCCATGCAGAAAGGCCATTTCAATCTTATTGATCTCGCGTACCACCAGCGTAGGCATAATATCCATACCGGGATTGAGCTGGTGGATCTCTGCCAGCGTGGCCACATCCGGGTCATCGTTACCCAAACTGTACAGGGCCAGCATGCCTGCTTTTTCCTGGTTGTTTTTACAAAGCGCCAGGTATTCTTTCCGGAACCGCTCATCCCCGGGCACGGCCCATGCAAAGCTGTTAAAGTTTGCTATCTTTTTTATATTGGTTGCATTAAACGCCCGGGAAAAGATATACGCGGCTTCCGGTTTGCGGTCAAGCTGGTAAAGCGCGCCCGCCTTTAATCCAAGGCTCATTAACTGCAGCACACCCGGTGTTGGATTACCGCTTACCAGCTCATCATAATACCGTACCGCATCTGCATACTGATGATTGTAGTGCGCCAGCCGCACTACCTGGTAACCATATTTCAATTGAAATACGGGCGACTTTGCGGCTTTATATAACTGCAAACCATTCTTCAGCAGGCCGCTCATCTTTATACTATCCCTGGGAGTGGCATCCCAGCTGTTGTATTCTTTGGTAACATACGGTTCTACCTGCTTTGCATACATCAGGTAGCCCAGCGCCTCCAGGTCTTTATGCTCCAGGAAAAAACGGGTCATCCCATTGTTCTTTACCGAATCCGGTACAACCAGCGCTTTCCCGTTTTCGAGATGCGCATACAAACCGGCCAGGTCTTTCCGGCCGAATTGCATTACAAATGCATGGGCATCTTTTTGTGTGGCATGCTCCTTTGTAAACAGGCTCCATTCCTTTACCAGGGCTTCTGCGGTAGTGGGCCATTCTTCATCATCTCTTAAAAACTGCAGATCGGCAAAATAGAAGGGTGCATATACCGGTGTTTCCGCCGCATATTTATTAAAAAAAGATACAAACGAACTATAGGCGTCCTCTACATCTGCGCAGCTAAAAATATTATTGGGAATGGCAAGGAATATACAGCTAATGCAGGCTGTTATAGATGCTTTCCATTTCATAAAACGAATATTTATTTAAAGTTACAGAATCCAGGTGATACAGGGCCACCCTTAAGCGGCTGTTGGGCAGCCGTTCAGACAATAACGCGCCTACCGTTTTTACGGCAGCTGCACCGCTGTGCTCCGGCCTTAAAAACTGACCGGTCTTTACCAGCCGGCCTTCCAGCATCGTATCTTTCTGTACCAAATAGCCGGAACCGGTCTGCTTAAAGACCGGCGTATTTTCCAGTGCTGCGGTCGTATTGCGGATGAGCCCGGCAAACCGTCCCTTATCGAAAATAACGATCCATGAAAACAGCGGCAGTCCTGCATCCAGGGGCAGCGGATATGTTGAAAGGCGTTGAATATAGCGCTGAAATTCCTGTACATCGATGATCGAGTTCTTTACATGCTCCTGTTGCAGATCGCCCATATTATAGCACATCAGCAGCCCTCTGTCAACCGGGGGCACGCCCGAGGATTGTTTGTATTTTACCTGGTGCAACCGGATCGTAGCAGAAAGGGTTCGTTTGCTGTTTGCTGCCTTAACCGCCCGCAGCAATTGAAAATACCGGTCGCGGGTTGTTTCAGACCAATCACAATCCAGCTGCAATTCCGGGTAACTGCCAAACCCGTTTTGTGCTGCCAGTTTATCCGCCAATCCGGTAATATTTCTGGCCAGTTGCGCTACCTGTGCACTATCTTGTTCATAAAAGCATTCGTTGGTAATAAATACAACGGGTATGATCTTTTTTTGCAATAGCCAGGTGGTATCTTTTACCAGCAGCTTTGCCGCAGGCTCGGGCATTTTTTTAACGGGGTTCCAAACCACATCAAACAGCCGGATGTAAAGCGTGGTAATGCCCAGGCTATCCGCACGCTGCTTCTCATAAGCTGTGGGCGCAAACACGGTTTTCCAGTAATAAAAAGCACGCTCTGTTTCCCGGGGTTTGCGGTTGCCCTTACAGCCGGTAAAACAAAGCACCAGGAGGAAAACAAAGATTGGGGTTGATCGCTGCATTCAATTTCCAATTGCCGCAAATGTAGCAGAAGTTTGGGAATGAGATTCGGGATTTCAGATTCGAGATTTCAGAATTCAGATTCGAGATGTGTTTCGTATTCTGAAGGCCGGCACTGATTTCCCTGTTCTCAATCTGAATGCTGAAATCTGTATGCCCGTATCTCGAATCTGAAATCTCGAATCTCAATATCTGTATTCTCAGGTCTGCCCCCTCCCATCTTTCCATTTATAACCAATAATCGCCATTTGCTTATTTTCGGCAGAAACCGCAGTTTAATTAATTAGTTTTGCGGTATGTTTTCGGGTAAACGACGATACTGGTGGTTTCAGTTCATCGGATGGAGCGGTCTCTTTCTGATCCATTTGTTTTTTGCCTGGTTCTACGGCAAGTTTGATACACCGGAGGACAGGAGCCTGTTTTTTACAAGGGCCTTTAGCTTTGTGGTGATCGGCGTACTGCTAACGCACCTGATGCGCCTGTTTATCCTAAAGCTGCACCTGCTGGAACATAACTGGGGATTGCAGCTGCTGAACTTCCTGCTGCTCTCTATCATTACCGCGTCACTTTGCGGCGTCATTGAACAGCAGGTTTATAAACAATTTGCACTATTTACCCAACGGGAAATTGATGTACTGAAACGCAGGGGGATCTGGCTGGTTACGTTTAACAATATGATCTCCTGGTTCATTTATATCTTTATCTGGAATGCCATCTATATTATTTACCACTATGCCCGGGATTACCAGCAGCAGCAGATCGATACCCTCCGCTTAAAATCGCTGGTGCGGGAGCTGGAGCTTAAGACCATAAAATCCAATATTAACCCGCATTTTATTTTCAACGCCTTAAACAGCATCCGGGCATTGGTAGATGAAAACCCCGGAAGGGCCCGCGAAGCGATCACCGAGCTGAGCAATATCCTGCGCAGCAGCATTACCATGCATAAAACAGAGTCGGTGGCATTAAAAAATGAACTGGCCATTATTGAAGACTACCTTGCCCTGGAGCAGGTGCGCTTCGAAGACCGGCTGGCGGTGAGTTACCAGATCGACAGCCAGACGCTGGAAAAACAGATTCCGCCCATGATGCTGCAGATGCTGGTGGAAAACGCCATCAAACATGGCATCAGCCGGGAATTGCAGGGCGGTTCCGTGTCCATTGCCGCCCGGTTAAAAAACAACCTGATTGAACTTTGTGTATGCAATACCGGCAAACTTACCGGTGAAAAAGACGGTACCGGTTTTGGACTGAACAGCATCCGCGACCGGCTGAAACTGCTTTATCCGGGTAAAAGTGGTTTTGAGATCCGGCAGTTGAATGCCGAAACCGTTGAGGCAAGGATCGAACTACCCGCTTAACTATAAACAGCTCAAACAAAACGCATGAAACATATACGCACCATCATTATAGACGACGAGCGGCTGGCCCGTTCAGAATTGAAAAAGTTGCTACAGGGCTTTCCGGGCATTGCCATCATTGATGAAGCGGGGAACGCAGAAGAAGGGATGCGGAAGATCAATGCCCAGCAACCGGATCTTATTTTTCTTGATATCCAGATGCCGGGACAGTCGGGTTTTGAAATGCTGGAAACCCTGGAGTATACGCCGCTGGTGATCTTTACCACGGCTTATGACGAATATGCGTTAAAGGCCTTCCAGGTAAATGCCCTGGACTACCTGTTAAAACCCATCGACTCCAAGCGGCTGGAAGATACCATCAAAAAACTCAACCTGCCGGATTATGAAGAAAGTGAAGCCGCTTCATTTACGAACCACGACGTTCTGAATGAGCACAGCCAGGTATTTGTTAAGGATGGTGACCGCTGCTGGTTTGTAAAACTCAGTGATATCCGTCTTTTTGAAAGCGTGGGTAATTATGCAAAAGTGTTTTTTGGCCCCAACAAACCACTGATCTTAAAATCGCTCAATGCGCTGGAAGAACGGCTGGATCCCAAGGCTTTTTTCCGGGCCAACCGGAAACATATCATCAACCTGCGCATGATCGAAAAAATTGAACCCTATTTTAACAACGGGTTGCTGATCGAATTAAAAGACGGAGAAAAGATTGAGGTCAGCCGCCGGCAGGCGGTGCGTTTTAAAGAGATGATGAGTCTTTGAGTCGTTTCAGGTTTAAGGTTCCATGTTCCAGGTTGGATTGCGTTCCATGCATGCGGATCTGTTATCCGTTCGCTATTGCCATGCTAAAGGCTGAACGCTAAATGCTGAAAACTGACGACTAAACCGTTCCAGGTTTAAAGTTCCATGTTCCAGGCGTGCCCGCAGTGGCGGGTTAGCTGCTCTTGCTTTGGGGGACATGTAGACTTAGGGGGACCCTGAAAACTGATAACTGATCGCTGATAACTCAAAGCTAAACCGTTTCCTGCTTTACCGAATGTACGGCATCGCTGATCTCCTTAATCAATGCCGGGGCTTTTTCGATGGCATTGCCAACTACGATCACGTCTGCACCGGCCTTGCAATTCAGATAGGCTTTTTCCGGATCAGTAATACCGCCGCCTACGATCAGGGGCACCTCAATATTTTGAGATACGGCGCGGATCATCGATTCGGTGATGGGAATACGGGCACCGCTTCCGGCATCCATGTAGATCAGCTTCATACCCAGCATTTCCCCGGCCATGGCTGTACAAACTGCAATATCATTTTTATCGGAGGGTACCGGCGCTGCATTGCTGATATAAGAAACGGTTGTAGGTGCTCCGCCGTCAACCACAATATACCCGGTAGGCATTATTTCCAGTCCGCTGCGCTTTACAAAGGGTGCAGAAACTACATGCTGTCCGATCAGCAGCTCGGGATTTCTGCCGGAGATCAGTGAAAGATACAACAGCGCATCTGCAAACGGGCTTACCTGCGAAGGACTGCCCGGGAACAATACCACGGGGATGCGGGTGCGCGTTTTGATCTTTTCGATCACTTCATCCAGGTGTGCAGAAAGCATCAGGCTTCCGCCTACAAAAAAATAATCCACTCCGGCTGCTTCCGAAAGGTTTATCAGGCTGTGCAATGAAGCAGGCTCTACAGCATCCGGGTCCAGTAATACTGCAAAGGACTTTTGTGCCTTCAGCTTCTTTTCCAACAAGCCGCTATAAATATTCATCTTCATCAGGAAGGGAGGTTTCCTGCAAAAATGCAAAAGTTTTTCCAAAAAAAGCCACTGAGTCACTGAAACGCTGAACAGAAAGGAACTATGAAGCCGCAAAGCATCCAATTTGAGGGAAAAATGGGAAAACATATGCTTAGGTAGCCAAATGCGAAGCATCTTTATGCATTTCTGACCGATCCTGCATCTTAACCATACGAACGGCTAAAATGATTGCAAATTTTTAAACATATGACGAAACGATTCCTGATACTGATTGTACTGCCTTTTATTGCCGGCACCACCTTCGGCCAGAAAAAAGACATCCGGCAGCTGGTGCAGGCCGTAGTTGAAAAAGCCGTGCCACCGGAGTTTACCTATTTTCATTTAGTAGATTCCAGCTTTATTTCCCGCTATTCAACCATCTATTATGATCCGCTGGAATTTAAGACCTTTTATAAAGAAAATCCGCGTTTTGACGCGGAAGCATTCAAGGCTGCAAATGATAATGCGAAGAAAATAAACTGGAACAAATTTAAAATCCCCAGGGCCCGGATCAACCCTTATGAAAAAATCCCGCATTATGAAGGCCAGTTTTGGATAACTACCTTGTTACCATGGAGTACGCCCGACTCCGTTCTGGAGGAAAAACGACGCCATTACAACAGTCCAGGAGTCATTTTAAAGGTAAATGAACAATGGACGGAAGCCCAACAAAATGAAGCCATACAAAAAGAGCGGGAACGTTATGCCAGCAGCCTGAAACCGGAGGATAAAAAATACTTTGCCATTTCCACCCCCGTTTTTTCCAAAGACCGGCGCTATGCAATCATCGAGGTACAAACCGCCCTTGAGGGCTGGTGCCAGGTTTACAAAAAGGTGGGGCGCAAATGGGTTTACCAGGTAACCTTATCGCACCGGATGGCGTAGGGCGTTGAGCGTTGTTGAATGGTCAGTAGTGAATGAAAACCGAACCTAAAAACGGCTTTTAGTTATCAGCCTTTAATAGATTACATCCGGGACTATAGATTTGCCCACCCGCATCGAGTATAAAACGGATCTAACATTGAACTTTAAACCTGGAACCTTAAACCTGAAGCGGTTTTCAGCAATCAATAACAACGTCTAGCGTTCAGCCTCAACCGGCATTTTTCCCAAATACGGTTCCAGTTCCCCCGGCTCTTTAATAACAATGATCTTTTCCCAGGGATCTTCATACAGGAACCCTTCATCATACATTTTACGGATATGCATCAGCAGGTGCGTATAATAATCATTCGTGTTCAGCACAAAGAGGGTCTTATCATGGATGGCCAGGTTGTTCCAGGTGATCATTTCGAAAAATTCATCCAGGGTTCCGTAGCCTCCGGGCAGGATAACGGCTGCATCGCAAAGCTCGTACATCTTCCGCTTGCGGATATGCATATCCCCTACTATTTCCAGCTGGGTAAGCCCCTTATGCGACCGCTCCCGGTCGGCCAACAGCTGCGGGATCACCCCGATGGCTGTTCCGCCGCCCGCCAGTACTGCGTTGGCAATCGTGCCCATTAATCCTACATTTCCACCACCGTAAACGAGCGTTAAACCGCGCGCCGCCATAATGGCTCCCAATTCCGCCGTATGTGCTGTAAACAGTGGATCCCGGCCTTCTTTCGACCCGCAAAAAACCGCAAGCGATTTTATCCCCATGATTCCCTACTTTTACTGCAAAAGGAACTCAAATTTCCCTATCTTCAAAAATTATTTTACTTGACAACCATCGTTTAATACAAACATAATATGTCTGCAGGTTTTTTATTTTCGATTGTAATCGCCTACTTTATACTGCTGCTGGTGGTGGCCTGGAAAACCAGCAAAAACAGCAACAATGAATCGTTCTTTATCGGCAACCGGAACAGTAACTGGATGCTGGTGGCCTTTGGCATGATCGGTACTTCATTAAGTGGCGTTACGTTTGTAAGTGTGCCCGGTGCCGTAGGTAAGGATGGGTTCGGCTATATGCAGGTGGTACTGGGTTATATGATCGGTTACCTGCTGATCGCCTATGTATTGCTGCCCTTATATTACCGCTTAAAACTGACCTCTATTTACGGGTATTTAAAAACCCGTATGGGCATGCTTTCTTATAAGACAGGCGCTTGGTTCTTTATCATTTCCCGCCTGGTAGGTGCCACGGCGCGGTTGTACCTGGTTGTACACATCCTGCAGATTACCATTCTTGACAGCTTTGGCATTCCTTTCTGGGTATCTACACTCATCATTCTTGTAATGATCATCCTGTATACCTTTGAAGGCGGTGTAAAAACCATTGTATGGACGGATACCCTGCAAACCACCTGTATGCTGCTGGGCCTGATCATTTGTACCATTTATCTTTTAAACCATATGAACATGGGCGTGGGCGAAAGCCTGGAAGCCATGCGCAGCAGCGGGCTCTCACAAATATTTAAAACCGATCCATCAAAGAACGACTTCTTTATTAAACAGATCCTGGCCGGTGCCTTCATTACACTGAGCATGACGGGTATTGACCAGGAAATGATGCAGAAAAGTATCTCCGTTACCAACCTGAAAGATTCGCAAAAGAACATGGTATCCCTGGCCTTTATCATGGTAGTAGTGATCGGGTTATTCCTGTACCTGGGTGGACTGCTGCATCTTTTTGCGGGCCAGGAGCAACTGACGGCCAAGGGTGATGCCCTGTTTCCGGATGTAGCAGTAAACCATATGCCGCCCTATATTTCCGTTATTTTTATCGTGGCATTGATCTCGGCCCTCTTCCCCAGTGCTGATGGCGCCATGACGGCGCTTACATCATCTTTTTGCATCGATATCGCCGGATTGCAGCGACGCACCGATATGAATGAATCGCAAAAAAAACGGTTCCGTCAGAAGGTGCACCTGCTGGTGGCATTTACATTCCTGCTGTTGGTAATGATGTTTTACTGGATCAATGACAACAGCATGATCGGCATTATCCTGAAGCTGGCCGGGTATACCTATGGCCCGCTGCTGGGGTTGTTTGCCTTTGGTATTTTTACCAAACGCCGCCCGCAGGACCGCCTGGTGCCCTATGTATGTTTTATTGCGCCCATTATCTGCTTTTTTATCGACCGGTACCAGCAGGTAATTTTCGGAGATTTCAAAATCGGACTGGAACTGATCATCATCAATGCGGCCTTAACGTTTACAGGATTGCTGATCATTTCAAAACCCGTTTCAGATCTTTCACAACTGGAACAGGATTCCGTTCACTAATGCGTTACCGCAAATGGAATTATTACCCATTGAATTAGAGCAATTTGCAATTAACTTCTCTACTCCGCCCGATGCGTTGCGGCAGGAAGTGGAGCAATACACCCAACAGCATCATGCCGAACCGCATATGCTGAGCGGCCCGGTTCAGGGAAAGCTGCTGGAAATGATCAGTCATATGATCCGCCCCCGGCGCATCCTGGAAATCGGCACTTTTACCGGTTACAGCGCCCTGTGCCTTGCAGAAGGCCTAACAAACGATGGTGAGTTACATACCATTGAGTTTCGGGAAGAAACAGCAGCCATCGCCCACAATTTTTTTCAGAAATCAGCGTTATATCCAAGAATAAAACTGCATGTGGGTAACGCGCTGAATATCATTCCTGCATTGAACGAAACCTGGGATTTGGTCTTTATAGACGCCGATAAACCGGGTTATATGGACTATTTTAAGCTCGTTTTACCGGCAGTTAAAAAAAATGGTTTTATCTTAGCAGATAATATTTTTTTCCACGGGCAGGTTTTTACCGAAAATCCCAAGGGAAAAAGTGCAAAAGCCATCAAAGCGTTTAACGATTTTATTCAACATAGAGAAGACATTGACAAACTGGTTCTGACCATTAGAGACGGACTATATTTATTACGAAAATTGTAATTGTTATTGATGATAAGGAAATTGTTTTTGGCAACCGCCCTCTTTATAACGATGACTGCTACCGCCCAACAATCGGAAAAAGTTGTGGCCTATATTCAACAATACAGCGGCATTGCCATTAAGGAAATGCAACGGACCGGTGTTCCGGCAGCTATTAAGCTGGCCCAGGCCATACTGGAATCCAATGCAGGCGACGGAGACCTGGCACTGCGCTCAAACAATCATTTTGGCATCAAATGCAAAACCGGCTATACCGGTCCTTATGTATTGCATGATGATGACCGTCCGCAGGAGCGTTTTATAAAATACGAACAGCCGGAAGCTTCGTTCCAGGATCATTCTGATTTTTTAAAGGGGCGCGACCGGTATGCATTTCTTTTTCAGCTGGACCCTACCGACTATAAGGCATGGGCAAATGGGTTAAAGAAAGCAGGATATGCTACCAACCCCAAATACCCGCAACTCCTGATTGGCTTGATTGAGCGCTATAACCTGGAAGAGTACACGTTGATTGCAATGGGCAAAAAAGAAATGCCGCAGGAGTTAAAAGCATCTTTTGCTGTAGCAAAAACGGAGGCAGCAGTAGTTCCCGCAAAAAAGATCAAACACTACCCGCAGGGCGATTTTGTGATCAACCAGACCAAAGTAATCTTTGTAAAGCAGGGCACTGCGTTTGATGCCATTGCTGCCCGCTACAATATTCCCCTGAACCGTCTTTTTTTGTACAACGATCTTGAGGAAAACCAGCTTCCCCAAAGCGATGCCCTGGTGTTTTTACAGCTGAAACGGACCGAAAGTCCCAAAGCATATCATGAAGTAGCAGCCGGAGAAACGCTGTATGAAATAGCGCAGGAAGAAGGCGTTCGGCTGGAGTCGTTGCTGAAATACAATAATCTCACGAAATTTGCTTCCCCGGCAATCGGGTCTAAGCTATATTTGCAGGATATGAGTGCCGGAAAAAATTCCGTTGCACAAAATCCTTAAAATATGGCAGACATTACGGTACACGATAAACGCTTTTCGGTTTACCTGTCAGAGGCAGTATTGCAAAAAAGAATTAAGGAACTGGCAGCGGCTATTAACGCCGATTATGCCGGGAAAAAAGTATACTTCCTGGCGATCCTGAACGGATCATTTATGTTTGCTGCCGATTTTTTCAAATACCTGACCATCGACAGTGAGATCTGCTTTATTAAGCTTGCATCGTATAAAGGATTAAAATCTTCAGGCGCTGTTACCACGGCCATCGGGCTGGAGGAAGACCTTCACGGAAAGGATGTGGTGATCCTGGAAGACATCATCGACACCGGTAAAACGCTGCACTATTTTTTGCCGCAACTCCAGCATCAGCAACCCCGCTCGCTGAAGATTGTTGCCCTCCTGCATAAAGCAGAAATGACCACACATGAAGTACCCATCGATTATACGGGCTTTGTGATCCCCAACAAATTTGTAGTAGGCTATGGCCTGGATTATGACGGACTGGGCCGTAATTACAAGGATATTTACCAACTGGCGGAGGCGGCAACTGAAACACAGCAACGCTGAGGTTTTGTTCTGCAGGCAGTGGCATATCAATGAAAAATAACAATCCAGCATGGGTTGCATGCCCCGAATATTACGGCCAGGCAATATTCAATGTCTCCCCGCGCCCTCCTAAAATATCAAGCCCAAAGAAAAACCAGGATGTTTGGATCCTCGTGTTTCTTTGGGCCTTCGTGACTTTGTGGCGGTACTGCCGTTATTTTTTCTGAGCCTGCTGCATGGGATTGGAGCCGGTGCTTTGTCCGCGTGCAGCGCCTGTTTTTTGGGCAAAGGCTTTAAAGCGTGTTGGGGCCGGCATTTGGTTCCATACATTATTGCTTTCATCGATATCGGCCGTTTCGCGGAACGGGTCTAGCCGGATACCGGTCACTGCTTTATTTTTTACAAACACCTTACTGGCCGTGTTTTCATTATGCCTCCAGATCTGAGCCGGGATCCGGTCAATTTGCCGGGTACCGTCGCTGAAGGTCCATTCAATAATGACCGGCATTACCATTCCGCCTTTATTGGAAAAGTTCAGTTCATAAAAATACTTGCCGGCAAACTGCTGTTTGGCCTCCGCTGAAAGCGCTTCTACACCAGGCCCCTGTTCAACCGTGAATGTTTTTGTTGAATCATAGGGTTCCTGCCCCCGGGCGTACCGCCAGTAAAAATCACGCGCACCGGTATCTTCATCGGTATAAAAGGCAATTTTCCGGTCTTCCCGGTTGCGGATCTTTGAAATATCGTCAAACTCCGGCACCATTGGTGCATCTATTTTCTTCGTACTATTCTTTGCAGGCGGTATCATTCCGTTCACATCCGCGGTTGCCACTTTTACAGAGTCCAGCGAAATGTCTACCGGGCTGATCCCGTAGAACCAACCTCTCCAGAACCAATCCAGGTCTTCTCCGCTGGCATCTTCCATGGTACGGAAAAGATCCGCCGGTGTGGGATGCTTAAAGGCCCAGCGGCGGGCGTATTCTTTAAAGGCGAAATCAAAAAGGTTCCGCCCCATGATCGTTTCTCTTAAAATATTTAAGCCGGTAGCCGGTTTTGCATACGCATTGGGGCCAAACTGCACAATATTTTCCGAGTTGGTCATAATGGGCTCCAGCTGGCTCTTGGGTAGTTTCATATAATCTACAATGGCCCAGGCTGGTCCGCGCTTGGAGGGAAACTTATTATCCCACAATTCTTCCGTAAGATATTGCACAAAGGTATTCAGCCCCTCATCCATCCAGGTCCATTGCCGCTCATCGCTGTTTACAATCATCGGGAAGAAATTATGCCCAACCTCATGGATCACCACGCCCAGCATACCGTTTTTGGTGGCTTCGCTGTAAGTGCCGTCCTTTTCAGTGCGGCCATAGTTAAAACAGATCATGGGGTACTCCATTCCATTGGCGGCTTCCACGCTTTGTGCAACCGGGTAAGGGTACGGGATCGTAAATGCGGAATAGGTTTTAATGGTATGCGCCACCGCCCTGGTTGAAAATTTCCGGTACAGTCCATAGGCTTCCTTTCCGTAAAAGCTCATGCACATTATTTTTTTACCGTTGACCAGCTGCGGCATGCCGTCCCAGATATATTTCCGGGAAGAGGTCCAGGCAAAGTCGCGCACATTATCGGCTTTGAAATGCCAGGTTTTTGTTTTGGTGCTCTTATTTTTTTCTGCTGCCGTTGCTTCCTCCAGGGTAACGATCTCCACCGGTTCTTTGGCATTGGTTGCTTTCTGATACCGTGCCAGTTGTGCCGGGGTCAATACCTGGGCATAGTTCTGACATTCACCGGTGCTTCCAACAATATGGTCCGCCGGCACCGTCATCTGCACATCAAAATTACCGAAGGTGAGCGCAAACTCTCCCCGGCCGGTAAACTGGTGGTTCTGCCATCCCTGGAAATCGCTGTACACGCATACCCGGGGATACCATTGTGTAATGGTATAAAGACTGTTCCCGTCTTCTGGAAAGTACTCATATCCGCCCCGGCCTCCCAGTGTAACGCGGTCGGGGATCTTATAGGACCAGTCGATCTTAAACCGGAAACGCTGACCGGGCTTCAAAGGTGTAAGCAAATCTACCCGCATCATCGTCTTGTTAATGGTATACGGAAGTGCTTTACCACTCATATCGGTAATGGACCGGATCTTGTGGCCAAAGCCATTATCCGGCCCGTTTTGATCTTCCATTTTTGCCAGGGTGCGGTCCGTCATCATTGCGGGCATCACATTCTGATCCTGGTAATTGGCATTGTCTTTATTGCTGTGCTCGTTCTCGTCCAGCTGCAGCCATATATAGGTAAGCACATCCGGAGCATTATTAAAATAATCCAGGGTTTCGCTGCCGGTAAGTTTTTGGCCGTTCTCATCCAGGGTACACCGGATCAGATAATCGCAGCGTTGCTGCCAGTATTTGGGGCCCGGCGCTCCGCTGGCCGTCCGGTATTCGTTGGGGGTGGGAAGAATCGTTCCCAGCTGCTCAAATTTATTTCCATGATTGCTGGTAGGGTTGTTTTGAATATCCTGGGCATAACCCGTAATGATCAGCAAACAAGCTACCACAAGTAAAAATTGTTTCATCAATGTGCTTTATGATAATGAAGGGATCCGCTCCAGCGCCATCTTTAATGAAAGCACGAACACTGCGGCAGATACCACGAAAATATAGATTCTTTGGGGAATTTTTATACCGCCCACCACCAGCTTTGTGATCAGCAGGATCGCCAGTACCACGATGACCTGCCCGGCCTCCAGCCCCAGATTAAAGCCCAGGAGCCCCGTTCCAACCGATTCATCACTGGCCAGCATCATCCGGATGGTATTGGCAAAGCCCAGCCCGTGGATCAGTCCGAAAAACAGGGCCAGGAAATAATTGGTACGGATCTGCCGGAGCTGATTCCGGCGCAGCACATTCCACAGGGTGGTGCAAACGATGGTAACCGGGATGAGAAATTCTACCCAGGAAGACGGGATCCGGATGAGGTCAAATACGCTGAGTGCCAGCGTTAAGGAATGCCCGATGGTAAAGGCCGTTACCAGTATCAGCACCTGCTTCCATTCTTTGAAGGTATAGATTACCGCCAGTGCAAGGATAAACAACTGGTGATCCAGCGCATCCAGGCTGATGATATGCCGCCATCCTTCTACAAAATAAAACCCAAAACTATTCATACGGTTCCTTTTTACCCCGGAAGAGCGCCTGCCAGGGATTTTACCGGGCGATTTCGGTCATCTTCTCTATGCACTCCAGCCTCCCCGGATTGCTGCGTTCATAAAAAAACGGGCACTCCTTCTATAGTGCCAACCATCAAATATAATTTACCATCTTCATATAATATACCGTTATTTGTATCAATGGCGTGTAACCACTATAAAAGGAGCCTGCCTGTATGGCTGTTGGTATGTTTTTTACTAACCGGGTTTGTCCGCCCGGTATGGCATCCGTTTCATGTAAGTGCCTCCGAAATGGAATATAACGGCAAGACGCAGCGGCTGGAGATCAGCACAAAAATTTTTACGGATGACCTGGAAGCCGTGCTTACGCGCATTTACAAAACCCCGGTAGACTTCAGTAACAAATCGCGGAAGCAGGTATTGGATACGCTGGTTACCAAATATATCACCACCCATTTAAGCATCCGGAGCAACGGACAACTGCAGCGCTTAAAACTTTTTGGCTGGGAAGTGGACCATGAGGCCGTTTATATTTATACCACCGCCGATGCGGCCGCCCTAAATCCCCGAAACATTACGGTAGAGAATACGATCCTCTATGAACTGTTCCAGGACCAAATGAATATTGTACATTTTATTGTAAATGGCACCCGTAAAAGCAGCAAACTGGCCTACCCCGAACGGAAGTTGCAGTTTAGTTTTTAAGGGAGAGATTTTAGAATTCAGAATTGAGAATTGAGCTGTCAAGCTCCTTTAGCCATCAGCTGAACGCTGAAGACTGAACACTGAAGACTGAAGACTGATTGCTGATTGCTGATTACTCAAAGCTGACTGCTGATGGCTATTTGCCAAAAGCGTGGTACATTTGGGTTCTAAGTACGGTACATGAATGTAACACGCAATTCCGGTTTGTGGATGGCCCTCCTGGGCGGTATTTTGTTGTGGGCGGGCTGGCCTTCGTCTCCCCTCACATTACTGCTCTTCGTAGCCTGGGTTCCGCTGCTGTACCTGGCCGACACAACCGGTTCCTGGAAAAAGTTCTTCGGATTGTCGTATATAACCCTGCTGTTGTGGAATGTGTTGACCACCTGGTGGGTGGCAAAAGCCAGTGTTCCCGGGGGCATTGGCGCCTTCCTGGCCAACAGCCTGATCATGTGCCTTCCCTGGCTGGCTTACTTTTTTACCCGAACTTATTTGAACCGTTTTGTTTCGGGCCTGGCCCTCATTGCTTACTGGATGACCTTTGAGTGGATCCACCTTAACTGGGACCTTAGCTGGCCCTGGCTCACGCTGGGTAATGCATTTGCCCTGCATCCCAACTGGGTGCAATGGTATGAATACACCGGGGCAGCCGGCGGCAGTCTCTGGATCCTGCTCAGCAATGTGCTTGTATACCACGTATTGCTCCGTTACCGCGAAGAGGGCCGGAGCACGGGCTATTTTAAAATAGCAGCGGCCTGGGTACTTACATTGGGCATTCCGGTTGTGCTTTCCGTATTTGTAAAGCAGCAATTAACACTGCTCCATAACAAATACAATGTGGTAGTAGTGCAGCCTAATTATGACCCCTGGGATACCAAGTTTGCCGCCGGCAAAGAGGAAATGCAGCTGCACGAATTAATCAGCCTGTCGCAAAAGCAGATCGATGCTCAAACCGCGCTGGTTGTATGGCCGGAAACAGCTGTTCCTTATACGGTTCTGGAAGATCAGCTCCGGGAAAATCTTTTTCTGAACCCCCTGTGGGGCTTTTTGCAGCGCAACCCGCAGGTAAACCTGCTGACCGGACTGGAAGGCCGCCGCTTGTTTCCTACACGGGTGAGCCGGTTTGCACAAAAGCTGCCGGATGGTGGTTTTGTAGAAGGTTATAACAGCGCCGCCCTTTTCGACAGCGCATCGGCGCAGATCTATCATAAGTCAAAACTTGTACCGGGCCCGGAGGTATTGCCGGCGTTTTTAAGTTTCATGGGGCCGGTATTTGAAAAATTCGGAGGCACCATGGGGGGCTATGCCCGCGATACTGCGGAACGGGTACTGCATACCACCAATCATACATTTAACATTACCCCTGCCGTTTGTTATGAAAGTATTTACGGCGGTTATCTTTCCCGGTTTAACCGGAAAGATGCCGATCTTATCTGCATCATTACCAATGACGGGTGGTGGGGTGATACGCAGGGATATCGTCAGCATATGCAGTACGCGCGTCTCCGGGCGATTGAAAGCCGGAAATGGGTAGTCCGCAGTGCCAACACCGGGATCAGCTGTTTTATTGATCCCTATGGTAATATTGCGCAGCAACTGCCCTGGAACAAACAGGGCACTCTCAAACAGACGCTTGCGGCGTTTGTTTCGGAAACCTTTTACACCCGTTACGGCGACTGGCTTTTTTGCACTGCCGCTGTATCCGCTCTGGCATTTTTACTGGCCCTTCTTTATAAAGCAATCCTTCACAAAAAACGTCCACTCAAAAAATCTTCCTGATGGGTACAAAAACAATCAATATCAATAACAGCATTATCCACTATACCGTTGAAGGTGTGGGACGCCCGGTGGTGCTGTTGCATGGCTTTGGCGAAGACAGCACCGTATGGGAAAACCAAGTGGAGTACCTGCGGCACAATTACCAGGTGATTGTACCGGATATCCCCGGGAGCGGCCAGTCGGAACTGATCAGCGACGTCAGCATGGAAAGCATTGCTGAGGTGATCACACGCATTTTGGAGGCGGAAGAGCTGGAATCTGTCGTATTGATCGGCCACAGTATGGGCGGATATGCTGCCCTTGCATTTGCAGAACAATACCCGCATTTACTGGATGGCTTCGGATTGTTTCATTCCACCGCAGCGGCCGATACAGAGGAGAAAAAAGAAACCCGGCGCAAGGGCATTGCCTTTATAGAAAAGCACGGGGCCAATGAGTTCCTGAAAACCACGATCCCCAACCTGTTTTCGGCGCATACAAAAGAAACCAACCCGGAACTGATCGGGCGCTTCACAGACCGTCTTCCTGTTTTTTCAAAGCCGGCCTTAAAAAGTTACTATGAAGCCATGATCAAACGCCCGGAACGGATCGACCTTTTTTCAAAAACCGATCTGCCGGTATTGTTTATTATCGGGGAGCAGGACGCGGTGATTTCTTTTGAAGACGTCTTAAAGCAGGCCTCAATGCCCCGGGTCTCCTATATTCATGTGTTGCACCAGTCTGGCCACATGGGTATGCTGGAGGAACCGGCAAAAGCAAATGCCGCCATTGAAGAATTTTTGATGGAGCTGAAATAGGGAATGGCGATCGTGAATCAGATGTCATTTCCTTAAAGCCACAGATCACGCCCCGGGGCGTGACAGGTTGCGCAGATTTGACACCCGCTTTAATGTACCCGAAATATTGCAGACACCGTACCGCATGCAACGGACAAACAAAAGAAGATGAATAAAACTGTTTTTATAACAGGCGCTACCGCCGGATTTGGCGAGGCCTGTGCCAAGAAATTTGCAGCGAATAATTATAATGTAATCATTACCGGAAGAAGACAGGACCGGCTGGAGCAACTGGCGGAAGTATTGACGCAGACCTATTCCGTTGCCGTATTACCGCTGGCATTTGACGTGCGTAACCGGGAACAGGTATCAGCAGCGGTAAACAGCCTGCCCGAAGCATGGAAACAGATCGATGTGTTGATAAACAACGCCGGACTTGCCGCAGGCAAAGACGACTTCGACCAGGCGAGCCTGGATGATTGGGATACCATGGTAGATACCAATATTAAGGGATTTGCCTATGTGGCCCAGGCCGTTTCCCGGCTGATGGTCCCTCGCAAAAGAGGGCATATCATTAACCTGGGTTCCGTGGCCGCCAAGCAGGTATATGCGCAGGGCAATATGTACTGTGCCACCAAACACGCGGTAGATGCGCTTTCACAGGGCATGCGGATCGACCTGTTGCCCTATCATATTAAGGTAACCGCTATTCATCCCGGTGCGGCCAATACAGAGTTCTCAACCGTTCGCTTTAAAGGCGACCGTATTGCTGCAGACAAAGTGTATGAAGGGCTGATTCCACTGATCGCTGAAGATATTGCCGAAACCATTTTTTATTGTGCCACCCTGCCGGAGCATGTTTGTATCAACGACCTGGTGATTACCTGCACCCAGCAGGCAGATTGTTTTTATTACGACCGGGAGTAGGACTTGAGATTTGAGCAATCAGCCTTTAGCTTTCAGCATCGTTTAGACACCTGAGACCTGAAACTTGAAATCTGAAACTTAAAATGGTACCTTTGCATCATAAATATTCATACTATTGGCAATCAAATTTGGTGTAGCAGGAAGCGGCAGCTGGGCCACAGCACTGGTGAAAATATTAACCGACAACGGTCATAAGGTTAATTGGTGTTTGCGAAGTGAAACCGCTATCGGCTTTATCAAACAACGGCATCACAATCCCAAGCACCTTACAGCGGCCGTACTCAATACCAAACTGTTGTATTTGACAACCGATCTGAAGGCGGTTCTGGATCGCTCGGAGGTACTGATCCTTGCGATGCCTTCTGCCTATGTAGCCGAAAGCCTGCAGGAGCTATCGCCCGCTGCCTTTAAAAACAAAAAGATCCTTTCTGCTATTAAAGGCATTCTTCCAGGTGATAATATTTTACTAAACGAATACCTGGAACGTCATTTTGATATTTCTTTAAAAAATTATTTCGCGGTGCTGGGGCCCTGCCATGCAGAAGAAGTAGCAGCAGAAAAACTTTCCTATCTTACCTTTTCGGGTGTTGACGAACCCATGGCTGCAAAAATTGCGGAGCATTTTCAGTCATCATTTATCAATACCGTTGTAAACACCGATATACTGGGGGTGCAATACGCAGCCGTACTAAAGAATATTTATGCCTTAGGGGCCGGAATTGCACACGGACTGGACTACGGCGATAATTTCCAGAGCGTATATATCGCCAACAGTGCGGATGAAATGGCGGGCTTCCTGAGAACGTTCGGCGCGGAACACATCGTGGTAGGCGAGCATACCGACCTCGATGAACCCGGAAAAAAATACGCGAACTACTCTGCCTCTGTGTACCTGGGAGACCTGCTGGTAACCTGCTATTCGTTGCATAGCCGCAACCGTACCTTTGGCAATATGATCGGCAAAGGCTATAGCGTGCAGGCGGCGCAACTGGAACTGCGTATGGTAGCAGAAGGCTACAACGCGGCTAAATGCATTTACAACACCAACAAATCGCTGAAGGCGGAAATGCCCATTGCCGAAACGATCTACAACATTCTCTGGGAGGGATTATCCCCGGCAAAAGGGTTCGAAAAAATCGAAGGCTTCCTTATCTAACCGGCCTGCCACCAAAGTACTGCATTGCACATCAAGGTGCTAACCATCAGCCCGCTTCCGGTGCCTGTTTGGACCGGCCCGTAATCAATCGCAATATGCAGCCGGTAATAGCGACCAGGGGTCTTGGTTAAACGCGCTATTTTCATTATATTAGCCATAACTCTATCTTATTATTTAATGTTTGCTTATGTCTATAACAGTATTTCCAAACGGTTTTGACTCCTGGCAGAAAACGCATTTTGAAGTGGTGGAAGCGCTTTGTTACCTGCGGGATATAGAAGAGCCTCAGCTACAGAAAAGCTTCAGTGAAATGCTCAACCGGAGCGCCACCGAATCGATGTACCAGCTTGCACGGGAACTAACGGACAAATTTGAAGAAACCACGAAGGGACAGCTCCGGGACCGGACGCTTTTTGAAGAAATCGAAGAATTTGTAGCGCGGGAAGTAAAGGAACGGGCAGGTCAGTAACATGCAACCAGTTTCATAAGGAATGGGGCAATGATACGGCCGGCTTTTAAAATTTACTACTTCCATTTTCTCAAATAATAAGCCCCGGCAGATAACTACCGGGGCCACAACTATAAACTATACACCCAAACTCCTCCTGCCGGTTGACAGGATTTGAATTTTCACAGGCATCAGTCTGGTTTTTTACCATCCAGGAAGGTGTTAATGGTATTGATCTGACCCTGATTTTTATCATCGGAGCTTATTTCAAACTTACTGTAGTAGCTTTCGATATGATTGGAATTATCCTGTAGTTCCATATTACGGCGTATATATGCAGGAACGGTTTCATATTCGCTGTTGGGATCGCTTCCGCTTACATTGAACGAAAGGTTCCGCAATTTTTGCAAACGTTCTACCTGTTTTCTTTTTTGCAGCTGCATTTCTTCTTCCTGGCTCAACTGGGGCTGTTGCTGCACCGGCACTTCCCGCTCAATATTGCTTTGGGGTATCTTTACCTCTTCCTTTGCCAGCTCTATCTTCTCTACCAGCTCCATTTTTTCTTCAGGCACCGGATCGGGTACCGGGGCTTTTGCTACAGCTTCTTCCCGTTTTTGCTCGGCATAAATATTGGAAGGTTTTTCAAGATAACTGCGTACGCCTACGCCTGCAGAAAGATCCTGCTCGTTGATCGCCGGTTCTTCCATCACCCGGTTTTCTGCAGGTATCGAAGGTGAGTAAAACGCTTCTTCTTCAGCAGCCACTATTTCTACAATTACTTCCTGGGCAGCTTCAGGCTCCGGCTCTGCATGCACACCGATCTTTTCGTTATCCTCGGTGGATAAGCTATAGTGTACGGCAGCCGTTTCTTTTCCGTAGCCGAGGTCGGCCATATCTTCAAGGGTTGGCATAGGCGCATCCACAAATACCGGCTCGTCGATCAGCTTGGGCATCATCGGATCTACCTGCAACCCCAGGCTTTTTTCGGCTTCCTTCAGTTCGTGCTCGATCACTTCCGGCTTCTCAACCTTTGCTTCTATTTTAGGTGCTGTATTTTGCTGCGGTGTCAGGGTCATTACAATTTTACCCTCGTCCTGCTCTTCTTTTTTCAATACCGGTTTAACAAAGGGATCTTTATTTTCAAACCCGGTTGCAATCAGGGTAATACCGATTTCATCACCCAGTGAATTATCATACCCCAATCCGAGGATCACATCGGTATTTTCCCCGGCCTGGCTTAATAAATGTGCCTGGATCACTTCTACTTCATCCATGGTAAATTCCGAATCACCCTCAGCAGAATTGATATTGATGAGGATCCATTTAGCTCCACGGATATCATTATCGTTCAACAACGGTGAATTCAGTGCTTCTTCAATGGCACGCTGGGCGCGGTTTTCACCGGAAGACGTAGCGCTACCCAGTATGGCCACACCACCGTTTTTCATTACCGTGCATACATCCGCAAAATCCACATTGATCTGGCCGGTGCTGTTGATTACATCTGTGATACATTTTGCAGCCGTAGCCAGTACATTGTCTGCCTTTTCAAATGCTTCCCGCATTTTCAGGTTTCCAAACTGGTGGCGTAATTTATCGTTGCTGATCACCAGCAGTGTATCTACATACTGCTTCAGGATCTTGATACCTTCTTCTGCCTGCTTGTGCCGTTTTTTACCTTCGTAGGCAAAGGGCATGGTAACAATCCCTACCGTCAGCACGCCCAGGTCCTTGCAGATTTTTGCAATGATGGGAGCGCCCCCTGTTCCGGTACCACCGCCCATACCGGCAGTGATGAATGCCATCTTGGTGTTTACTTCAACAATACGTTTTATCTCCTCCAGCGACTCTTCGGTAGCCTGGCGGCCGATTTCGGGGTTGGCGCCGGCACCCAGTCCGGACGTCAGCTGGGGCCCCAGCTGAATACGGTTCGGGATCTGGCTGTTGGAAAGCGCCTGGGCATCCGTATTACAAATGATAAAGTTTACGCCGTCGATGTTTTGACTAAACATATGATTAACAGCGTTGCCGCCGCCACCGCCCACTCCAATCACTTTTATGATGGAGGATTGTTCTTTAGGTAAATCAAAATGTATCATCTTTTAAAAATTTGTGGTTTCCCTTCCATGAAAACCTGTTTTGTAAATGGGTTAATTTTATAGTTGTTGTTTAAAAAGTAGTGTTTACAGGTGCCCGTCTTCTTCCTCTTTAAAAATGTCGATGATGCCATTTTTAAACTTGTCCCAGAAATTCTTCAGCGGCTGTCTTTTTTCTACCGACGCGGCCGTATTTTCTTCTGCCACCAGTACTTCCTCCTCTACGGCTACCGGAACATTGGATTTGATCAGATCCTGGGGAACGGGAATATTGATGAAACTTTTCTCAAACACTTTGCGGTTGTTTTCAAAATCGTCATACCCTTTCAGGATCAGTCCCAAACAGGTAGAGTATGTTGGCTTGGCCAGCTCCTCTATATGACCCGCTGCCAGGTGTTCATTCGGCAAGCCGATCCGGGCCGGCAGGCCGGTTACATATTCGGTAAGCTGGATCAGGTGCCGCAACTGTGAGCCACCGCCGGTAAGCACGATGCCTCCGTTCAGGTGCCGGTTATCCATACCGATCTGTTTCAGGTGGTAGGTTACAAAATCCAGGATCTCGCTCATACGGGCCTGAATGATATTGGCCAGGTTCTTTACGCTGATCTCTTTTGCCGGCATACCACGTAAACCGGGTATGGTAATATAGGCATTGGCCTTTGCTTCATTGGCCAGCGCGCTTCCGAATTGTGTTTTCATTTGTTCTGCCTGGCTTTTCAATACGCCCAAACCGGTTTTGATATCATTGGTGATATTTTCTCCGGCAAAAGGAATAACTGCCGTATGCCGCAATACACCATCTGCAAATACGGCCAGGTCGGTAGTACCGCCCCCGATATCCACAATGGCCACTCCGGCTTCCAGGTCTTCCTGTCCCATTACTGCTGCCGCGGAAGCCAATGGCTGCAATACCAGGTCCTTGGTATACAACCCTGCTTTTTCCACACTGCGGTTAATATTACGGATGGCATTTTTATCACCGGTGATGATATGAAAATTGGCTCCCAGCTTTACACCACTGTATCCAATGGGGCGTACGATATTGGGCATGTTGTCAATCGTATATTCCTGTGGAATTACATCAATGATCTGATCGCCCGCGGGAATATAGGTTTTGTACTGCTTGCTGATCAGCAGATCCACTTCTGCCTGGGTAATCTCTTCTTCTTCGCTTTCCCGCACAATATCACCGCGTGTCTGAAGGCTTTTTATATGATGCCCGGCAATACCCACATACACTTCGCCAATGTTCAGGTTCGGATTTAACGATAAACAATTTTCAAGCGCCAGTTTAATGGCCTTGATCGTTTCGTCGATATTCAATACCTGGCCATGCTTTACTCCATTGGAGTTTGCCTTGCCAAATCCAAGAATCTCCAGTTTTCCGAACTCGTTTTTACGTCCGGCAATAACAGCAATCTTGGTGGTTCCAATGTCCAGTCCTACGATAATGGGTTGTTCAGGATTCATATATTTCGTTTTTAGTTGTTCTTTTTAATGGGTGTTTTCTTAGTAGCCGTTTTCTTTTCTGTGGTTGCTTTCTTTGAAACAGCGGGCTTTTTTGCATCCCTGGAAACTGTTTTTTTACTATCCGCGGGTTTTGCCGGCGGCTTTTTAGCCGGTTCTTTTTTTACCGGTTGTTTTGCCCCGGGCTTTGCCATAGGTTTGGAAACTGCCGGATTTTTATGTGCACTGCTTGTTGTTACAGGCCGGGCAACCGGTTTTCTTTCCTCGGTGGTCCTTTTTGTTTCCGGTTTTACGGTCGTATGTTTAACCGGTTCTTTTTTGGCCGGCGCCACCGTTTTTGCAGCAAGCGTCGCTGCAGCTGCCGGCTCCGGTTTTTCACCCGCCGGAAGCAGGTCCAGCGTATCCATATCTACTTCACCTGCCAGTCTTTCGTAAGGCAGCTTTGTGCCGGCGGCGGTATCGGGTTCTGCCAGTGCTACGCCCGGCACTACCTGTGCCACTTCAATGAGGTCGTTGGCCTTACGTGACTGCTGCAGCAATTCTTCAATATTTTTCCGCAATTGCAGCGAATCCAGCTTTGAATAATCGCCTTTGATCCCCACTACCTGGCCATTGTATTGTACATCGATCCGCTTGTATTTGTCAAAACCGGTGCGTTTTAATACCTGATCATAAAACAGGTACAGCCGGTGGAATTTGGAAGCGATATCGCTGCCGTCTCCGAGGTCAACCCGGTGATTTCCCACAACCGGTACCATCTCCATATTCCAGCAATCCGCCCCGCATTTCCTGATATCAATTTGCGAAACCTGGGAAACCCAGAATGAATCGCTGCTGATAAACGATGCCGCCGTGATCATATTTTCCAATAAAGCGCTGTCTGCGGCATGCATGATCCGGGCATTGGGGTAACCGGTAAACACGGGCACGTCCAGTGAAATCCTGTCAGAAAGCGGGATCTGTTTTCCGGCTTCGTCAATATAAAAGGACTGACCGCCGTTGGTAAATACGCGGGCCAGCGGCTTCCGTTCTGTTACATTTACCCGGAGGATATCTTTATTATCAAAATACAACTCGGCATTGTATACCCAGGAGCTCTGTTCCAGCAGGTCTTCTATGCGCGGCAGGTTAAACGCCATTTTACGTTGTCCCTTTACCTCCCCGCCCGATGCCTCTTTAAGCAGCTTTACAATCTGCGCTTCGGAGGTAAACAGGCTTCCACCGCCCTGCGCGCCGCGGATATGGATCTCGTACCCTTTGCAGCTGCTTCCGTCCTGTGCCCGCATGGCGGCTGCAATCAGTGTAAACATACCGGCCCCTACACCCAGCCACATGAGTGTCAGTAACATTCTTTTTATCGCTCTTTTCCTTCCCACTTTATTTTAATAAACGATCTTTTATTGGTCCTACTAATTTATCAATATCACCCGCGCCTGCGGTAACAATCACTTCCCCGAATTCTTTTTCCCGGTGCTGTGCAACATCCGCTTCGATCCATGTCAACAATTCCTCCTTTGTCATCAATACAGGTGCCCCCCCGTCCATTAACTCAGCAATAGTATTGCTTTCAATTCCGGGTATTGGTTGTTCCCGCGCAGGATAAACCGGCAATAAAACTGCCTTGTTTACCATGCTCAAAACAGCAGCAAAATCCTGGGCAAAATCCTTTGTACGGCTGTACAAATGCGGCTGGAAAATTAACGTACATTTCTTTTGAGGAAACAGGGTTTTTACACTATTTATCAACGCCTTCAGCTCCTCCGGATGATGCGCATAATCATCAATAAATACCAGGTCTTTTTGTTTGATAATGTATTCAAAACGGCGCTTTACCCCTTTAAAGGAAGCAACCGCTGCTTTAATTTTTTCCGCATCAATATTCAAAGAGCTTGCTACAGCTACAGCGGCCACCATATTCTCAATATTGTGCATACCGCCCATGTGCAGCTGGAGGCCTTCTATCCGCTGTGCAGGCAGCACGATATCAAATACATATCCACCGTCCTGTATCCTGATATCAGCCGCATAAATGTTAGCGCTGTCGTTCTGCAAACTATACTGCCACATGCGTTCGGCCTTCAACTCCCGGCCAATGCCCAGTTTCCGGATCAGTAACCCGCCCCTTTTCAACCGCTGTGCAAAATCGGCAAAAGCCTGCCTTACCTGCTCCTCGGTTCCATAGATATCCAGGTGATCCGGATCAACAGCGGTCACTACCGCTACATCGGGGCTGAGTTTTAAAAAACTACGATCATATTCATCTGCTTCAATCACACAAACGTCCTTCTCACTGCTCCAGAAATTGGTGTTATAATTAGCGGAGATTCCTCCCAGGAAGGCATTGCATCCATAACCGCTATCGCGCAATAAGTGGGCGATCATGGTAGTGGTGGTGGTTTTGCCGTGTGTACCCGCTACACAGATATTAAAAGAACTTTCCGTAATCTGTTGCAATACTTCACTCCGCTTCATTACTGCGTAACCCTGTGCTCTGTAATCGTTCAACTCCTGGTGACCGGCCGGTATCGCCGGTGTGTATACCACCCAGTCTGCATCTTTGGGCGCCAGTGCCGGATTATCTTCATAATGCACCGGCATCCCTTCTGCTACCAATGCCTTTGTTAACGCGGTTTCCGTTTTATCATACCCGCTTACGGCGATCCCTCTTGAGTGAAAATAACGCGCCAGGGCACTCATCCCAATTCCCCCGATCCCTATAAAGTAGACCCGCTTTAACTCCCCTATTTTTTTTATCTGCACGTTATATTGTTTTTAAAATTTCGTTGGCAACCCGCTGATCCGCGTCTGTAACAGACAACCCGGCCAGCGTTTCGCTCATGTAGCGGCGCGTTGCCGCATCCTTTGACAGTGTAACCACCTTTTCAACCACCTGCTCTTTTGCATCACTGTCTTTAACCATCCAGGCTGCGCCTTTATTTACCAGCTGCAGGGCATTTACGGTTTGATGATCTTCTGTGGCAAAGGGATACGGTACAAAAATGACCGGCTTTTGCGCCACGCAGATCTCCGCCACCGTCATTGCTCCGGCCCTTGCCACAATAATATCCGCAGCGGCATAGGCATATTGCATTTCTGTAATAAAAGGGTTGGCCCATACTTCCCGGTGCTCCACCGCAATTTCCATGGCTTCCTTCGAAAGGGTCTTTCCCGTTTGCCAGATCAGCTGCAAACCGGCTTTGAGCAGGTCGTCGATATGCGTAATCACCGCCTCATTAATGGAACGCGCGCCCAGGCTGCCCCCTACCACCAATACCGTTAGCTTGTCCGGAGAAAGCGAAAAATACTGCAGTGCCTGATCCCGGCCTGTATGCATGGCCGCAATGGCCTGCCGTACCGGGTTGCCCGTTACCAGGATTTTTTCCGCCGGGAAAAACCGCTCCATCCCATCCGTTGCCGTAAATACTTTTGTAGCATTTTTGCCCAGCATGATATTGGCTTTTCCGGCAAAGGAGTTCGATTCATGTATGAATGTGGGGATGCCTTTCGACTGTGCATATCTCAGCACCGGGAATGTGGAATATCCCCCTACGCCAATCACCGCATCCGGCCGGAACGATTGAAAGATCTTCCGTACCTGGAAAAAGCTTTTCACCAGTTTAAAAGGAAGTGCAATATTTTTTATCAAAGAGCTCCGGTTAAAACCCGCAATATCCAATCCTTTAATTTCATAGCCGGCCTCCGGTACTTTTTCCATTTCCATCTTCCCCCGGGCTCCTACAAACAGGATCTGTATTGAAGGATCCTGTTGCTGCAGCGCATGGGCAATGGCAATGGCAGGAAAGATATGTCCTCCCGTACCGCCACCTGCTATGATCATTTTTTTACTCATCTGTTTTTTCAGCAATAGCTACCTCTACTACTTCTGCCGGCTCTTCCGCCGCTTCTGTTATTACCTGCGGCTGTTCCATGCTCTCCACGTTCCGGGAAACGCTCAGGATAATTCCGATAGCCAGGCAGGTAAAGAGAAAGCTGGATCCGCCCATACTTACCAGCGGCAGCGTAACACCGGTTACCGGGAAAAGATTTACGGTTACCGCCATATTGGCCACTGCCTGGATGGCCAGGGTAAAGCTCAGACCCAATGCCAGAAATGCTCCAAATGCGAACGGACATCTTTTAAAGATCCGGATACAGCGGTAGAGGAATACGATATATATAAAAAGAATAAATGCACCGCCTATCAATCCATATTCTTCAATGATAATGGCGAAAATAAAATCATTATACGCCTGCGGAAGGTAATCCCTCGTAGTGCTGTTGCCCGGCCCCACTCCTACAAAACCACCTTTTGCAATGGCGATCTTTGCCTGGTTTACCTGGTACATTTCATCATTATCGGCTTCTTTACCACCATAGATAAAGTTTTCCACCCGCCCGATCCAGGTATCTACCCGGGTGGTTAGTCCGCCTGTTGCCTTTTTTACCGCTATTGTGGTTTCGGTGGTATCAATATCTTTTCCGCTTTTATGCCGTACCATGGCCGCCATAACCAGCATAATGAGGGGGATCAATGCCACACCCGCTACCAGCAGAAGGTGTTTTACGCTTACGCGGCCGATGAACAGCAGCATCATACAACTGGCTCCCAGCAACAACGCCGTAGACAAGTTAGCCGGTGCAATGAGCAAACAGGTAATGCCAATGGGAAGGATCACGGGCAAAAAGCCCTTCTTAAAATTCTTGATCACCTGTTGCTTCCGGCTCAGCAGGCGTGCCAGGTACATAAACAGCGCCAGCTTCGCCAGGTCTGAGGTTTGCATGGTCATATTGATAAGCGGCACCCGGATCCACCGGCTTCCCTCATTCATTTTTACGCCAAAGAACAGCGTATACGCCAGTAACGGAATACTGAGTATAAACAGGATGCGGGCTACTTTAGAATAGATTGTGTAGTTAACGCGGTGGGCAAAATACACTACGGCAAAGCCCAGCAGGATAAAGATCACCTGCTTGAACAGATATACTTCCGTATTCCCTTTATATTTTTTATAGGCCAAAGAGCCGGTTGCGCTGTACACGGTGAGCAGGGATACCAGCGTCAGCAACACCACCAGTGCCCAAATCACTTTATCGCCCCGGGCATGCTGATCCAGCCCGCCTTTCCAGCGACTGGTTTTTATACGCTCTTCCCCTGTTTCTATTTCTGCTGTTGCTGCCATTTTAAGGATATACTTTTACAATTCAATTACGGCACGTTTAAACTGTGTGCCACGGTCTTCATAATTTTTAAACAGGTCAAAGCTGGCGCAGGCCGGGCTCAGCAATACCACATCTCCTTTTTCTGCATGCGCAAACGCGGCTCCCACGGCCTCTGCTGCACTGGTGGTATCCACAATCACAGACACGCTGTCTTTAAACGCTTCATGGATTTTAGTATTGTCGAGGCCCAAACAAATAATGGCCTTTACCTTTTCCTTAACCATATCTTCCATCAGCGAATAATCATTGCCCTTATCTACGCCGCCAAGGATCAGCACCGTGGGCTTTTCCATACTTTCCAGCGCGTACCAGGTAGAGTTTACATTGGTGGCCTTGCTGTCGTTAATAAACTCAACGCCTCTGATGGTAGCTACCTGCTCCATACGGTGCTCCAGGTTCTGAAACGTTTGAACCGCTTCACGGATCTTTTCCTTGCGGATGTCCATCGTTGCCGCTGTAACGGACGCTGCCATAGTGTTATACTGGTTGTGTTTACCTTTTAGTGTAAAGTCATAAATACTCATGTTCATAAAATCCTCGCCCGTTCTTACATACATATCGCCATCCTTGATAAAAGCCGCGTTATTTTCTCTTTCCATGCTAATCGGTAGTTGAATTGATTGAATATTGAATTTGTCTATTGATTCCTTGGTTACAGGGTCGTCTGCATTGTATATAAAATAATCTGAGGGCAATTGGTTTTTTACAATGCGGAATTTGCTCTTTATATAATTTTCAAATTTGTATTCGTAGCGGTCCAGATGATCCTCTGTAATATTCGTCATTACGGCGATGTAGGGACGGAAGCTTTCAATATCATCCAGCTGAAAGCTGCTCACCTCCACTACGTATACCGGCTTGGGATCCGTGGCCACCTGCTTTGCAAAAGAAGTTCCGATATTGCCCACCAGCGCCGCATCCAAACCGCCCACCACACAAATATGGTGGATCAGCGATGTGGTAGTGGTTTTGCCGTTGCTGCCTGTGATGGCAATGATCCGGCTGTTACCCGCAAAACGGTAGGCCAGCTCAATTTCGCTGATCACCGGTATTTGCTGCGCCCGTATCTTCTTTACCAGTTCATTCTTTTCGGAGATTCCGGGGCTTTTTACAATTTCATCCGCTTCCAGGATCTTTGCTTCTGTATGTCCCTGCTCCTCCCATTCAATACCCGCCTGCTGAAGTTCGCTGCGATAGATTTCCTTCAAAGAACCGCCGTCCGACAAGAAAACGGAATACCCCTGCTGTTTTGCCAGCAATGCCGCTCCCACGCCACTTTCACCGCCTCCGAGTATCACCAGTCGTTTTTCCATTCCTTATCTCAGCTTTAAGGTTACAATACATATCACCACCAGCAGGATCTGCAGGATCCAGAACCGTGTTACAATCTTCGATTCATGATATCCTCTTTTCTGAAAATGATGGTGCAACGGACTCATTAAAAAGATCCGCCGTCCTTCCCCGTATTTCCTCTTGGTATATTTAAAATAGGTCACCTGCAAGGTCACACTCAGGAGTTCTACAAAAAACACACCGCAGAAAATAGGAATCAGCAGCTCTTTGTGCACAATAATTGCGATGGAGGCGATAATTCCCCCAAGGGTTAAACTTCCCGTATCCCCCATAAATACCTGGGCGGGATATGAATTATACCACAGAAATCCCACACAGGCCCCGATCATTGCCGCCAGAAAAATGGACAACTCGCCCAGGTTGGGGATGTACATGATATTGAGGTAATCGGCAAAATTGAAGTTGCCGCTGGCATAGGCAAAGATCCCCAGCATCACCCCGATAAGGGCGGAAGTGCCCGTGGCCAGCCCGTCGAGTCCATCGGTGATATTGGCCCCGTTCGACACAGCAGTAATAATAAATACCACGATCAGGATGTACAATACCCATGCATACTGCTTCAGTGCTTTGGGCAGAAAAATAGAATAATCCAGCTCGTGGTTCTTTACAAACGGAATGGTCGTGATCGGCGCTTTGGTGGCAACAAAATGCTTGGTGCGGTTATTTACGGTTTTCGTAATCACCTCCGTTTCTGCAGCATTGGGCGTACCGATGTATTCGCGCCAGATCTTTACATTACTGTTAAAGTACAGTACCGAGCCTACCGTAATACCCAACACCACCTGTCCGAAGATTTTAAACCAACCCGCCAGTCCATCTTTATCCTGTTTTTTATAGGCCTCTCCTTTTTCCCGGGCGATGCGTTTTGCGCGCAGTTTCAGGTAATCATCCAGGAAGCCGATGGCGCCGAGCCAAACAGTAGCAAACAGCATCAGCAGGATATATACGGTATTCAACCGTGCAAAAAGCAAGGTGGGCACCAGGATCCCCAGGATAATGATGATACCGCCCATGGTGGGTGTTCCCTTTTTTGCCTGCTCGCCCGCTAAACCCAGATCCCTTACAGCTTCACCAACCAGCCTGGCACGCAGGATATTGATGAGCCGCTTACCAAATATTAAAGTGATCGTAAGCGCCAGCAATACGGCCATCATCACCCGGAACGTAATAAATTCCATAAGGTTCCGACCGGGAAAATTAATACCGTTCTGCTTAAACCACTCAAATAGATGATATAACATAATTAATGTGCTAATTCGCTGATGTGATAATGTGCCAATATTCAGTTTACGGGTTGAAATGTTGACAAGGATTTACCCCTGTTAACCTATAAACTTTTCAACCTGTCAACGCCAAACTTTACTTCTCCAATAATTCAAATAGTTCCTCCAACACCTCCCGGTCATCAAAATGATTCCTTACCCCGTTCACCTCCTGGTAAGTCTCGTGCCCCTTACCCGCCACCAGTACAATATCTGACGGATTTGCCAGGCTGATAGCGGTTTTGATCGCTTCCCTTCTGTCTGTTATCGACAAACATTTTCTCCGCGCCCCCGCCGGCACTCCGGCCTCCATATCTTTTATAATTTCCTGCGGATCCTCATTCCTCGGATTATCGCTGGTAAAAATGATCTTATCACTGTACTCGCAGGCCACCTCCGCCATCACCGGCCGTTTTGTTTTATCGCGGTTACCGCCGCAGCCTACTACCGTAATGACCTGCTCAAAACCTTTTCTCAGTTTTTTAATGGTGGCCAGCACATTCAGCAGTGCATCCGGCGTGTGGGCATAGTCCACAATACCGATCACATTTTCATTCGGAGACACCAGGTATTCAAATCTTCCTGCAGCGCCGTTCAACACACTCAATGCCTGCAGTACCGTTACTTTCTCCTCACCCAGGCAAACCGCAGCACCGTACACCGCCAGCAGGTTGTAGGCATTAAATTCTCCAATCAAACGAAAATGCACTTCCTGTTCGTCTACCATCATGTGCAGGCCCATGATATTGTTATCCAGGATCTTTCCTTTAAAATCGCTGGTGGTCTTTAACGAGTAGGTCTTTATCGCCGCACGGGTATTTTGTACCATTACCATACCCCGCCGGTCATCCATATTGGTGAGGGCAAATGCTTCCTTGGGCAGGTGATCAAAAAAGGCCTTCTTAACGCGGATGTACTCATCAAATGTTTTATGATAATCGAGATGGTCGTGCGTAATATTGCTGAAGATGGCGCCGGTGAACTGTAAGCCGGCTATCCGGTGCTGGTGAATGGCATGTGAGCTCACTTCCATAAATGCATAGCTACAGCCTTCTTCTGCCATCTGCGCCAGCAGGCCGTTTAAACTTACGGCATCCGGCGTGGTGTGGGTAGCCTCCAATGTTGCTTCGCCGATGCGGTTTTGCACCGTGCTGATCAACCCGCAGGTAAAACCCATGCTACTGAACAATTGGTACAGGAGGGTGGCAATCGTGGTTTTGCCGTTGGTACCCGTTACGCCTACCAGCTTTAACCGGGTAGAGGGCTGGCCGTAAAAATGGTGTGCCATAATACCGGCCGCAGCCGCTGTATCGGCTACCTGCACATATACCACATCTTCGTTCCTGCTTTCCGGAAGGGTTTCACATACCACGGCTACCGCTCCGTTCTGGATCGCGTTGTCGATGAACTGGTGCCCGTCTGCTCCGCCTTTCACCGCCACAAAAACAGCACCTGGCTTTACGTTGCGGGAATCAATTGCCACGGCATTGATCGCTACAGCCGTACTGCCCTGTACCGCCAGCAATTGGGTTTTATATAAAATATCCTGTAACTGCACTTAACTGATTTATGCCAGATTTAAAATCACTGCCTGTCCTTTTGCAAAAGCGGCTCCGGGCGCAATGGATTGTCCCTGCACCTTTCCGCTTCCCTGCACTTTTATGCGTAGCCCCATGGGCTCCAGCAAACTGATCGCATCCCGGAGTCCCATTCCCTTTACACTGGGCATTACATTTGCCCGAACGGTATTACCGGTAATCACCGGCTTAAACTTTTTAGCGTACATGGTGGCCCACTGGTTGGCCTGCAGCGAATCCACAAACGGGATGTTCAGCATTCCCAGTACGTTCTTTATCGCCGTGGCGCTGCCCGCATAAAAGTAGCTGGTGCTGTCTTTGGCGCCTTCATAACTTTTAGGGGTTTTACGCTCTACATACATAGAGTACACTTTTGTGGCAATTTCCCGGAACACCGGCGCGCCGATCTGGCCGCCATAGTGCAGTGCCGCGCCCGGAGCCGTACGAACCACCACAATACAGGTATACTGGGGACGATCGGCGGGGAAATATCCAACAAATGAAGCCTGGTATACATTGTTGCCATACTTGATGGCTCCGTCTGAAACATGCGCCGTTCCGGTCTTTCCGGCTACTTTAAACGGCATATCTTTAAATGGTACACGTCCCGTACCTTCGGTAATGGCCATTTCGAGGCTTTCCCGGGCCGCTTTTAACGTAGACGGTTTGGCAATGGACTCCACCATTACCTCCGGTTGAATATTTTCCACCACTACGCCCTGGTTGCGGATGCTGCTCACCAGGTAGGGGCGCATCATTTTACCACCGTTTGCCACGGCATTGTATAAGGTAAGCGTTTGTAAAGGACTTACGTTCAGCGCATATCCAAAGCTCATGGTGAGCATGTTCATCAATCCACCATGATCCTTGGCAAGCGGCGCCATCCGCGGCTTGGGCACATGCGCCAGATCGATGGGCGAACGCTGCGCCATATGATATTTCCGCAGGTAATCGCCAAATTCAGAAGGATTACTTCCAAAAGCTTTCAGGGCAATTTTTGCCAGCCCTACATTGGAGCTATGCGCCACGCATTCCTCTATAGAGAGCACGGGTTTCGGTGAGCGTTCCGCATCCGTAACCATACGGGGCCCTACCTGCATCCTGCCCGCCATGCCTACTTCCACCAGGTCGTTGGGCTTCGAAGTACCTTTATCCAGGGCAGCGAGCAGGGTCACCATTTTAATGGTAGAGCCCGGCTCCGTTACCCGCAATGCATAATTATCGTTCTCCCAGTAAGTGGTATCTCCCCGGTTACGGCCCAGGTTTGCAATGGCCTTTATTTTACCGGTACCAGTTTCCATTACGATGGCGGTACCATATTCGGCACGGGTAGACTGCAGCATACGCAGCAACGCTGTTTCTGTAATATCCTGCATATTTACATCCAGCGTGGTGTAGATATCCTTTCCGTTTTCCGGTTCTACCTGAAACCCTTCCACCGGCACGGCCCCGCCGGAAATATACCGTACTACCCGTTGCCCGTTCTGCCCGTTGAGCAAACTGTCGTAGCTCATTTCCAGTCCCACGTTCATCTTCTTTACCTTGCCGTTGCTGTTCACATACTCACGACTCAGCCCAATGGTACGGTTGGCCAGCAATCCAAAGGGAGCAATACGCCGGCTGGATTCCTCCACTACGATGCCGCTCTTATTTTTACCCAGCCGGATGAGCGGAAAATTGCGCAGCGCTTTAAATTCTTCAAACGAGATCTTCTTTTTCAACGCATAGTAGCGGCTGCCTTTTTGATAGGCCTCGTCAAACTCCTTGCGGTATTGCTTCACTGTTTTATCCTTAAAATAATCAGCCATTGCCATCGCAAAAGAGTCGATATTTTCCTTATACACTTTACCGTTCTTCAAACGCAGCCCCTCCGCCATAAAATCCATATACACATCAAACTGCGGCAGGGAGGTGCTCAGCATCTGCCCGTCTTCACTAAAAATGGTCCCCCGGTCTGCATTGATCTCCACAATTTTCTGGTGCATGCTGTCGCCCATGCTTCTCCAGTGCTCGCCCTGTACGCGCTGGATAACGGTAGCCCGTCCTAATACCAGTATACAAAGCAGCACAATCCCTATAAAACAGAGATACACCCTCCACAATATGTCTTTCTTGATCTCCACTGCCTCTTTAATATTTATGTGCGGTTTGCATATATTGTTCCAATGAATCCTTTAATACATAAGGCGATTCCTGCAGCTCATTCAATCCCAGCGGCTGTAATGCTTTTGCCAGTTCACTGGGCTTGCTGCGAAACATCACTTCACTTTTCAGGCTTTTGTACTCCCACTGCAACTCCTTCACCTCTTTTGCGGTTGCATTTATTTTGCGTACCGTTTTATCGGCCATATGCCCGTTATAAATGTAGATGACCGCCAAAAAAGCCAGGTAAAACAGAAACGGAACCTGTTTTACTATGGACTGGTAGTTGAGTAATTTTTTCCAGTTCCACCGGGACTCTTTTTCTTTTTTCTCTGTCACTATATAATTATTACACCCCTACGGGGTTGATTTTTATTATTGGTTTCAGGTGATCCTGATCATTGTTGGTACCGAAACTTTAAACTTTGAACCTTAAACGTTAAACTCTTTCTGCCACCCGCAGCTTGGCACTTCTTGATCTTGTATTCCTTTTCAGTTCTTCTTCACCGGCAGTTACCGGCTTGCGGGTAATGATGGTAAATACTTTTTCTACCGTATGCTGCACAAAGGGATTCTCATCTTTTTCTTCAAAACTGCCTTCTCTGAAAAACTGTTTCACCAGCCGGTCTTCCAGCGAATGAAAGGTGATTACGGCAATGCGCCCGCCCGGCTGCACCACTTCCTTTGCCTGTTCCAGCAATGCTTTCAGCGCCTCTAGCTCCTGGTTCACTTCTATGCGCAAGGCCTGAAAAACCTGGGCGAAATATTTATTCGGATTGCCTTTTACAACCGGCCGCAACGCATTTTTAAATGCATCGATGGTTTTTAAAGACACCCGATCCCTGCTTTCCACAATGGTTCGTGCAAGTGTTTTCGCATTGGTCACCTCTCCATATTTTTCAAACAACTTGTGCAATTGCAGTTCCGTATAGGTTTGCAGGATGTCGAAAGCAGTTACCGGCTGCCGGCGATCCATACGCATGTCCATATCTGCATTAAACCGGATACTGAACCCCCGCGCAGCTTCATCAAACTGGTGGCTGCTTACACCCAGGTCCGCCAGGATCCCGTCTACCTTGTGGATCCCGTGAAGCCGGAGAAACCGTTTCAGGTGACGGAAGTTTTGGGTAATAAACAATACCCGCTCATCGCGGGGCAGGTTTGCTGCAGCATCTGCATCCTGGTCAAACGCTATCAGCCGTCCATGCGCCCCCAGCTGGGCCAAAATAGCGGCCGAATGTCCGCCTCCGCCAAATGTGGCATCCACGTAAACACCATCCGGGCGGATGTTTAATGCAGCAATGGTTTCATGAAGCAGTACCGGTACGTGGTACCCTTCCGGCTGAGCAGCTGCGGGGTCAACAAGTTTTCCTTTTTGTTTATCCTTTGCCATAACTGATCAACCTTTAAACTTTTAAATAGCTCCGTTAAAATCTTCCTGCTACAATCCGCCCATAACCTGACTGGCCAGGTCGCTGAATGCATCCGGTGAAAATGAATCAAAGAACTCCTTGTATTTGGTGGTATTCCAGATCTCCATCCGGTTACCTGCCGGTACCAGAACAATATCTTTTTCAAGCGCTGCATATTCTTTTAAACTAGCCGGTAATAACAATCTTCCGGCGGTATCAGGTTCCACAATGGTAGCTCCATTTAAAAAATAGCGTTTGAATGCGCGTACTTTAGGATCAAAATCATTCAGGCCGTTTATTTTTTCCGCCAGCGGACTCCAGGTGCTGATCGGGTAAAGACTTAAGCATTTTTCAAACCCCCGGTTTATGACAAAGCGGTCCGCATCCTCCGGCTGCAGCTGTTTTCTAAAACCTGCTGGCAGAAGGAAGCGTCCTTTGGAGTCTACTGTTGCCTCGAATTCGCCGAGAAAACCTGTCATAAACCGGGATACTTTAAACTTTTATAAAACTTAACACAAAATAACACTTTTTCCCACTTATTGACCAAATTTAGCTCCACTTCATTTATCCACAAATTGAAACAGTCCGAAACGCAGTCCAGTATTGACTTTCATCGATTTTAACAAGTGTTTGGAAGTTTTTCATGTGGATATACCGTGCAAATATGTGCATAACTCCTGTTAATCCTCATAAAAAATGTGCAAAAACTTACATCACCCCCTAAAAAAGCACCTCTTTCAGCTCAATATCAACCGCTTACTATACCTGCTCCGCAATGCGGACCAACGGGAAGGTTATCCACATTTTGTTAAAAACCGGGGCTGTAAGGATCGGTAGCCGGCCGCCAGGCTTTTGCACGGCAGCCGGGTTACCTTTTCTGCCAACACCTGTAAACGCTCCGGCCCTGACCACACCACAATTGCCGGTAACCGTCAAAAAGGGGCATGACGGAAAAAACAAATCCGGGCATGTTGTTCTAAATACCACCGGAACAGGGCGCAGGCCAGTCCTGCGGCTCGCTTCCGGCGTTATATTTTATTAAAACAACTACCCCCAAAACCCATACACGGGCCACTGTATTATTTACGGGAATACAGCGTCCGCCGGCCCGGAAACGCATGCAAATCACTGAATTCGTCGTACTTTTGCCGACTAATGCAAGTACAATCCATGAAAGAATATAAGAGAACGTTAATTACAGCAGCCCTGCCCTATGCCAACGGCCCCGTGCACATCGGGCACCTGGCAGGATGCTATATACCGGCTGATATTTATGCACGCTATCTGAGAGCACAGAAAAAAGATGTAAAATTGATCGGGGGCAGTGATGAACACGGCGTACCCATCACCATCCGGGCGATGAAGGAAGGCGTAAGTCCGCAGGATATTGTAGATAAATACCATGCGCAGATCCGGGAAAGCTTTGAGCAGATGGGCATTTCCTTCGATATTTACTCCCGTACCTCCAGCCCTGTTCATCATCAGACGGCTTCCGACTTTTTTAAGGTCCTTTATGATAAAGGGTTGTTTGAAGAACGGGAAACAGAACAATACTACGACGAAAAGACCCAAACCTTTTTAGCAGACCGGTATATTACCGGCACCTGCCCCGTATGCGGAAATCCCGGCGCTTTTGGCGATCAGTGCGAAAAATGCGGCAGCAGCCTGTCGCCGGAGCAATTAATCAACCCGCGCAGCACGCTGAGTGATGCCATCCCTGTTAAGAAGAAGACCAAACACTGGTACTTTCCCCTGCAGAACTACGAGGCATGGCTGAAAGAGTGGATCCTGGAAGATCATAAAGAATGGAAGGCCAATGTATACGGCCAGTGCAAAAGCTGGCTCGATAACGGGTTGCAGCCCCGGGCCATGACCCGCGACAGCAACTGGGGCATTAAAGTACCCCTGCCGGATGCAGAAGGGAAGGTATTATATGTATGGTTTGACGCTCCTATCGGCTATATTTCTGCTACCAAAGAACTCACGGATCAGTGGGCCGACTACTGGTGCCAGGAAGATACCCGCCTGATTCATTTTATCGGAAAGGACAATATCGTGTTCCATTGCATCATCTTCCCGGCCATGTTAAAAGCCCATGGCAATTTTGTACTGCCGGATAACGTGCCGGCCAATGAGTTTTTAAATATCGAAGGCCAGAAAGTATCTACCAGCCGCAACTGGGCGGTTTGGGTACACGAATACGTAAAAGACTTCCCCGGCTGCGAAGATGCCCTGCGCTATGTGCTTTGCAGCAACGCACCGGAAACCAAGGACAACGATTTTACCTGGAAGGATTTCCAGGATCGCATCAATAACGAACTGGTATCTATTTTCGGCAACTTCGTGAACCGCACATTTGTGCTGATGCATAAATTGTGCGGTGGAAAGGTACCCAAGCTGCATACGGAACTGCTGGATGATGCAGATAAAACACTGATTTCCGATATTCAGCAGGCTGAAGCCAGGGTACAGACCGCCCTGGAAAATTTCCGCTTCCGCGATGCGCTGTTTGAGGTGATTGACCTGAGCCGTAAAGGCAACAAGTATATGCAGGAAAAAGAACCCTGGATCCTGGCCAAGCAACTGACGGCGGAAAATCCTGAAAGTGCCGTACTGCAACAGCGAATCGACAACTGTTTGCACCTCTGCCTGCAGCTTACCGCCAACCTGGCGATCCTGATCAATCCGTTCCTGCCTGCAACCGCCCGGAAAATGCTGCACATGATGAAGGTGGTAGAACGGATGCTGGATTGGGAAAATGCCGGCAACATCAACCTGCTGAGTGTGGGTTATACCTTAAGAGCACCGGAATTATTGTTCCGTAAAATTGAAGATGCGGAAATAGAAGCGCAACTGCAAAAACTAAGGGCAGGAAGCGAGGCTGTTGTAAGTAAACAGTCATCAGTTATCAGTGATCAGTCTTCAGTTGTGAGCAATCAGTCTTCAGTTATCGGTAATCAGTCTTCAGTTGTCGGTAATCAGTCATCAACTGTTGGCGAACCGGCACCTGTCAAAACCGAAATCACTTTTGATGATTTTGCAAAGATCGATCTGCGTACCGGCACCATTATCAGCGCCGAGAAAGTTGAAAAAGCAGATAAACTATTAAAACTTGAGATTGACCTGGGTTTTGAAAAGCGCACCATTGTATCGGGCATCGCCCTGCATTTTGCGCCGGACGCGCTGCCGGGTAAAAAAGTAGTGGTGGTCGCCAACCTGGCTCCCCGCAAAATGAGAGGCATCGAAAGCAATGGAATGATCCTGATGGCGGAAGATGCAGCAGGCAAACTCGTATTTGTTGCGGCTGACGAAAAAGCACCCAACGGGGTCGCTATCAGCTAAAAAATAAAGCTGCCGGAGCACAGAAATTTCAGTATCGCCGTGCTCCGGTAGCTTATTCCAACAGCCGGCTGCCATTAAGCATAAATACCCCATTTCCCCCGTTCCTGTCTGCAGCCTGCTTCATCAGGCATGCGTGTACGTTCCGGGCTGGCTGGTCATATTCCCAAATACCTTGTTAATACATTGATACGTATACGTTTATTTAGTAGGCGCATTCCGCATTTTTCACTATTTTTAAGAATAAACCAACAACATTGTGAAAACCAGGATTCGTCTGAAAGACCTACCGCGTCTGAACCTGCGGTTCAGAAGAAGGCGACACCGCTTCTGGCTTATTGTTCTTGGTATTATTGCAACGGTAATTACAGCGTTTAACTTCTGGTTTATTGATCACGCAGAAACAGCACTGGAGCAGATCGTGGAACGGCAATCCAAAGGCCGGTTAAAGCTAAAGGTGGATAAATTTAAATTCAACTGGATCAAGAACCGGATCGAACTGCAGAATGCCCTTTTTTACTCAACCGACAGTACTGCAAAATCGCTTTATACGGTTAATACCAAACGCATCACGATAAAGGCCCGCGGCTTCCTGCCCCTGCTGTTCAGAAAACAGATCCTGATTGATTCCATCCATCTTTATGCGCCGGCGGTAACCATTACCCGGCTGAATCCGCGCGTACGAAGAGCCGACCGGAACCGGGGATCCCCGGCCGGCGGCGCCGATGAAAAATTTTCCGTGGCGCTGGAAATGGGGAAAGTATCCAACTCAATCAATGATGCCATCAACGAACTGAAGATTAACCGGTTTATTTTAACCGATGGCAGCCTTTCGCTGATTGATAATACCCGGCCCCAGGAAACGCCCTTCCTGGTGAACAAGATCGATATGCGGCTGGATGGTTTGCAGGTAGACAGTACCACGGCCCGTAAAAACAGGAATTCGGGCGAAAAGATCCCGTTCACGGATGAGATCTATATCCGCTCACATGACCAGAACATCATTTTTCCCGGTAACCGGTATATGCTGAGCTTTAAGAATTTTAAATTCACCCTGCAGGACCAGCGCGTGGAGTTCGACAGCTGCACGATCCGCGGTACAAAAGATGACAGCTCCAAAACGGCCTTTAAGATCTACTTTGATAAATTAAGGCTCACCAATATCAACTTTGATACCCTGTATCATGAAGAAGTGGTACAGGCAGATTCTGTATACAGCGCCAATCCCGACATCTTCCTGGATATCGACAGTGACCAAAAAATTTCGCGGCGGAATAATAAAAAAATACAAAAGATCGACGACCTTTTGCAACAGCTGTTCGGGGATGTGATGCTGAACTATGTGGTTGTTCAAAACGGCGGTATCAACATCAATACCATCCGCAAGGGCAAGGTAAACACCTTTGCTTCCAATCATAACAATTTTGAATTACAGGGACTGATGATCCGGCAGGGAAATGAACAGGTGGTGAAAGTAGACAAATTCCTGATGACCCTTCACAATTACGAAACCCGGCTGCAGGACGGAAGGTATGCGCTGGCTTTTGACAGCGTTCAATTCTTTAATGACGCCATCAACCTTACCAAGTTTTCCTTTAAAGAGTACAAGGGTACAAAGATTATTAACAACGTACAGATGCCCCGTTTTGAGCTAAGAGGCCTTTCCTGGGAAGCACTGTTGTATGATAACTTTTTCAGTGCAAACAGTGCATTATTCCTCAATCCTGATATCGAGTATTCACTCTCCCCCCAGAAAACCAAAAAAGAAAAAAGTATTTTTCAAACACTGAGCAACATCGGCTCAATCATGAACCTGAACGCGCTGGGTATACAGAACGGCAATATCCGGCTCAATCTTGGAAAAAACGCCACCTTACGTTTATCCGATGCCAATCTTTCGGTAATGCCGGATGAGCTGACGGCCTCCCGCAAAGTGAAACATATCCGGCACTCCATAAAAGTATTCAATTTCAGCAAGGGATTGTTTCAGAAAGACGGGCTATCGGTAACCCTTAACCAGGCAACGCTGGATAACAGGCAAGGCATTAAGGCCGCCAGTATTGTGGCGCGTGGCAATGGTATTCATGCAGATGTGCACAACGCCCGGGTCGAAGATATCGTGCTGGATAGCTCCAACCAGCGTCTTTCCGTCTTTGGCATCCAGTGGCAAGGGGCCGATGTGCGCATCAACAACCCTTCGTCTTCCGGGAAAACGCCTGCAAAAAAAGTATTGAATAATTTCCTGATAAAAAACCTGGAAGGGAGCAATACGGCTTTGCAGTTTCATGATAATGGTAAAGATATCCGCGCCTATTTTCAGTCGCTTGCAATAAAAGAGCTCCGTAAGAACAAACGCTCCGATATGGTGGTGGATGGACTTGCCCTGACGGGACAGGACTTCCTGATGACGGCTCCGCAGCAACGCATTGCCGTGGAAAAGATCTCCCTGAATGATGCGGCAGGCAGCTTGCTCCATAATTTTATTTTTGAGAAAACAACGGGCGCCGATTCCATTCATATAAAAATCCCCCAGGTAGCCTTTATTCCTTATATTAATCAGATCATCAACGGCAATCTTCAGCTGGAAAAGATCGTGCTTACAGACCCGGACATTACCGCTCATTTTGGTAAAAAAGACAGCAGTCACCACACCGCCGTTCAAAACCGGCCGCAGATCCGGCTGGGAGAAGCACTGCTGCAACGGCCCAAACTGGAACTACGTTTTGTGAGTAAAAAAAATGAAGCCCAAACCATCCGCTGGGACGGTGTGCCTGAAAATAGTTACCTGCGCATCCGCGGCCTTGTATCTTCCAACCGCCAGTTGCTTGCGATTAAAAACCTGCAGGCCTATCTTACCAATTTTGAGTTTTTAAACCATCGCAACGGAAAGCGTTTTGCAACGAATTATAACAAACTCAATATCGAACTGGATGAATTGAAAGCCGGCAAAAACGGAGAGGACAAGCTGGACTGGAGCACGCTGCTCAGTGTGCACTCCATGGATAAGCTGGTATTTGACAGCCTGGGAAAAAAGAACGCCATCCTCCGGCTGGATACCGGCGAGATCCGCAATGTAGCCCTCAACTCGCGCGAACTCCGGAACATCGGGGACGTGCTTAAAGCAAGTGACCGCCTGTATATCGGCAATGCTACAGGCAGCTACGCCACGGCAAAGAATCATCTCCGCTGGTATAATTTTCAGTTTAAGGACGGATCTTTTAAAACCGACTCATTACATCTTACCCCGGTGCAAAGCCTTGAAGATTATAGAAAGGCCAAGGCATTTAATGAAGATTACCTGCGGCTGCAAACCGGCACCGTCAGTGGAGGCCGCTTTGACACCTATGCTTTTGGCAGCGAAAGCATGCTGAAGATCGGCCGGCTCCATGCAGATGGCGTACGGCTGCTTTCCTTTAAGGATAAAACACAGCCCGATACAGCAAAAAAATACAAGCGGTTGCCGGTAGCACAGATCCTGAATATCCCTATAAAAATCAATATCGATTCTGTAAACCTTTCGCGGGCATATGTGGAATACTGGGAAATCAACCCGGTTACCAACCGGCTTGGCATCATTCCCGTACACGACCTGAATGTACAGTTGTACCCGGTACGTAACTATGACCTTGGGCCATCCGACAGCCTTTACATTTATGCACGGGCCCAGGTGCTTGGGGCAATGGATACCCGCCTGGCGGTACAACAGTCCTATACAGACAGCCTGGGACGGTTCCGCATGCAGTTGCAAACCGGTCCGCTGAACCTGAAACAATGGAACCAGGCCCTGCTTCCCCTGGTAAGTGCTGAAGTACTGAAAGGCCAGCTGGACAGTTTAAGTATGACGGGTATTGGCGGGGAAGATTATTCAACCGGATCTATGCAAATGTTTTACCATGGGCTTAAACTGCGCCTGATGAACCGGGACGATCAAACACAGCAAAGCTTTAAAAACCGCCTTATCAGCTGGCTGGCCAATACCCTGATCCTCCGGAAAAACAACCGGGGTAAGCATTCCCCGTTGTTCTTTGAACGGCTTAAGGACAAATCACCCATCAATTTCCTGATCAAATCGTCGCTGGAAGGGATCAAATCCAGCATCGGCATACCTGGTGTAAAAGGACGGGAACGGAGGTATATGCGAAGGATGCGGCAATGAGGGAATAGCTATCAGATTTCAGTCTTCAGTTATCAGTCTTCAGTTATCAGTCTTCAGTTTTCAGGTGATATTGCTGGAGATGCAGCACCGGCACCAAACGAAATCCAACATTAAACAGCATGCAGCTTTTAGCCTTTCGCTTCAGCATTGCTTATCAAATCTAAAACGGATCAAACCTTTGACATTGAACTTTAGCATCAAACAAAATAACAGCATTCAGGTCCATGGCACATCGGGTTTTAACCCGGTACCTAACCCCAAACATTGAACGTTTAAACAATCATTTCCGTTTTACCTGTGCAATCAGCGCTGCAACAGAAGGCCGTTGCAACAGCGCGGGCTCTACCTCTACGATCTTCTTCAACTGGCGGGGTGCGTTTCGCAATCCTTCTTCCAGTTCGATGAGCGCCTGCTTCGACTGTCCCATACCAAAATAAAACAGGGCTTTATAATAATGAAACAACGGTTTATCCGTACCGATGCGGAGCACTGCATTTTGCACCTGCTCCAGTCCCTGCTCAAACTGCTCCGCTTTGTAAAGGCCGATGATCAGCGCCTCCCACCCCATCAGTTGTTTCGGACGCAACCGCACTACATTTAAAAAATATTGCAGGGCATCTTTGTCCAACCCCAGCGCCAGTTTGCTTTGTCCCATCAGCAACAGGTATTCCGGGTGATTGTTTTTGATCTTTAAGGCTGCTTCCAACTGACGGATACAGAGTTCAAATTTATCTTCCTTATAATAGGTAAGCGCGATCTTATACAACAACGCTCCCTTATCATCATTCAGGTGCGATGCCTTGCGGAAATAAAACCGGGCCTGGGCATAATTCTTCAGCTTCTCATAACAATAGCCGATCGCCTCATAGATTACATCCTCCGGTTTGGCCAGTTCCAGCACCCGTTCCAGGTACTCAATGGCATCCTTGTATTTCCGGAGCCGGATATAGGCATCCCCGATATTCCGGTAAGCATAATCAAATTTTTCATCAATAACGATGGCATATTTATAGGCATCGATGGCTTTTTCATAAAGCTTGATGCCCTGGTAGGCAGCGCCAAGATTAAACCAGGCCAGCTCAGAATAAGGAAATTCATTGATGATCTTCTGATGCAGCTCAATACTTTCGGCATTCCTTCCGGTATAGTCCGTCCAGAAACAGATCTTGTAAAGCGCCTCTTCGTTTGCCGGTTCCAGCTCCAGGATCCACTTCAGGCAATCAAACACTTTATCGAAGCTTTCATAATCATCGTACACATCTGCCAGCTCAAAAAGCAATTCAATCTTTTCATCGCCTTCGAACAGGTTCAGGGCTTCTTCCAGCAGGACCACCGCCTCTTCCTGCCGGTCCAGGGCGAGTAGCGCCTCCGTTTTCAGGATGTAGATGTCGATGTTATTTCCGTCAAAAATTGAAGCTTTATCCAGTAATTCGAGGGCAATATCATATGCCCGGTTATTTAAAACGAGATCGGCTTTCTTGATCAGTAAACCCGCAGAATAAGGAAACTGCTCAATGGCTGTTTCTGTGGCCTGCAGGGCCTTTTTAAACGCCTCCCTGGATTCAAAATAATTAATGATCCGTTCAAATTCTTCTTCTTCAAGGTAGGATGCGGATTGACCATTCTTCAGATTTTCATAGCGTTGTAATAATTCCTCTATGTCCTCCTTCCGCTCCTCGCTCTGATGCGAAAACTCTCTCATATCTGCTCTTTTTATCTATTATCAAAACCACAAAATCCACTAATTTGTTTCAATATAGCAAAATATTGCTATTTCTGCCGGTAATAAGTTTTCCTCCGGTGTGTAAAACTTTCTTATAAGAGGCTCCGGATCCGCTTTCTGTTGCATATAGCTTAAAGATCTGGGAATCAACCCCCAAAAACCTGAAAAATCGAAAAAGCCGGATCGAAATTTTCTAAAATCCCAATAAAAGGGTTATTTATTGTTCATATAACGGGAAAGGAGGTTAAAAAAAAATTAAAATTTTCAAATCTTACAATTATATTATACCTTTGTATCAGTTTAAATCTTTAAAAAGAACAAAATGTTGAAAACCTTCTTACTCACTGTGCTCTTTGTCCTGGCTGTAGGGGGTGTTTCGTTTGCGACTGAAAATACCGTTACAGATGTGGATCATGGTAAAGACAAACCTAAAAACGGTTATGTGGCGGAGAATAAATTTGAAAAGGAACTTTCTTCTTTTTCCCTGAGGTCTGAGTATCAGTACCGTGGGGACCGGGTGCTGACAAACACAAATACTACAAACGGCAATTATATCAACCTGAACACGTCCATTTCTTATCAGAAAGGAACCAATACGTATATTGTTCCTTACAAAAAGAAAGTGATCCTGAACCGGTTTACCTTTAACCCCAACGAACCACTGCGGAATCTCTACAGATAGTTCCAACAGGCAAAAGATATTCCATCGCTCCCAAACCGGGGGCGATTTTTTTTTGAAGCCCCTTGCCTCTTGCGGTGTAATTTTTACCGCAATGTACGCAACGCATCCGCGATGGACGCAAGGAATCATGATCCTTTTAAGCGAACCTTGCGAAGCCCTTGCCTCTTGCGGTGTAATTTTTTACCGCAATGGACGCAATGCATCCGCGATGGACGCAAGGAATCATGATCCTTTTAAGCGAACCTTGCGAATCCCTTGCGCCCCTCGCGGTTATTTAACCACAAAGAGCGAAGAACCGCTTAGGATGGAGAGAGGCACCATAAATTATTCATTGCATGTGCTTACGAAACCATTGCCCTCGCGGTTCATTTAACAACAACGCAGCCTTTATTTCCGGGATTCCCGTAAATATTTTTTCCGGATCAGCTCCTGCACATTCACGCCGGACAATTTGCTTTCCAGCCAGCTGATTACATCGAGGTATGCAAAGGCCCGGGCCTCCAGCCGGTTACTCTGGTATTTTTTCAGTTTTCCCAGCAGTTTTTCAAATTCGGGCCGGATGGTTTTTGCATTAAACTTGAAGGCATTCCTCAGGAAGCGGAACATTTCTTCTTCCACCTTACTCAGATTTTCCATCTTGGCCATATACCGGTAAACCGATTTAATAAGGTATTCCAGCAGATCGAAATTGCCCAGCTCGTAATGAGCGATCAGGTGCAGCAAACGCGAATAGCATTGCAGATCGGTTCGCAGATCATCTTTCTGATGAATGATCCGGTTCAAATAATCAATGGTCATTTTGTTGTTGCCACTTCCAAAATATAAACAGGCGATCTTATAATAGAACACCATTACCCGGTGCCTGTCCAGGTACCGTCCGTGTTCCACAAGCATCTCCTCCAGGTAGGGTACCATCTTCAATCCCTTATGGAACGTGCCTTCCAGGAAGTGCAGGTTAATCACCGCCGTGTACAGGTATACATACCCGTTAATACGGTTATTATTATTATCCTGTACCAGCGGCGTTTGTACAAAGTGTTTGAATTTTTTAATACAGGCAGCCAGTCCATCCCGGTTCATCAGGTCAAAATGGGCACTCATCAGGTTGTGCACGCCTTTGATGTACATGGTGGTATCCATGGTAATCATGTGCGGTTCGGCTTCAAAAGCATCCACCCATTTCTGGCAATACCGGTAAAACATCAGGAAGTCCAGCTTTATGAATGCATACCAGGCGTAGCTTTGGTAGTAATATTGCTTTTCATAAAAACCGTCCAGCTGCGCTGCATTTTTCGGGAGGCTTTTTTCAAAAAAAAGCTTCACCGTTTTTACATCATTTTCATTGCGTGCATGTCCGTTCTGAATATACCAGCTGTAGAGCTGCAGGGCCAGGTTCGACAGGCTGTTGATATGGGCAATTTTTTCCACGACCGCATCGGCTTCTTCGGCCAGTTCGTCAGCCCGGTTCTGGATGCTTCGGGTAATGTAAAGCCCTTCGATCTTTTTTTCAAAAAACAACGCCTGCTGCAGGTAGGTAAGCTGGTGCCAGGTACGGGCAAATTCCTTGGTCTTATCCAGCACTTTCAGGGTTTGCAGGTACAGCCCCTTGTTAAAAAGGATGCGCGCACTGTCCATCATTTCCCGCAGCTGCATATCCGCATTCTTATCATCCCGTATGATGCGCAAACTACCTAATATCTGCTTGTACAACAGGGCCTTGGTATTGGAAAGCTGCTGCTTGCTAACGGTAGGCACCCGTTTCAGCAGCAGTTTTTCATCGTATTCGGTCAGTTTGTCCAGGGCATTGAAAAGCTGCATGCTTTTGAGGGATTCTGCACCCGAGTTGCGTCCCGCAAAAAGCTTAAGATTCCGTTTTTCTGATTTTTCCAGTGATTTTATCAGTTGAAATAATGCGTCTGTCGACCTACTGGGCATCGTAATTTACTCCTTCTTTTAATAATGATTATCAACTAATTATAATTCATCAATTCCCTTTATTCAATGTAAGTAGTTCCACAAATTGGTTTCGGGGTTTTATAATATGAAGTTATTTTTAAGCATATTACAAGAAACCTCTTTCCGATGTTGCGGATCGGGTATTGAAAATAACAATTCTAAATTAAATAAACGAATTATGGCGGATAACAAGGTTTTTATTTTTGACACTACCTTAAGAGATGGTGAGCAGGTTCCCGGTTGCAAACTGAATACGGAAGAAAAAATTAAACTGGCGCTGAAACTGGAAGCTCTTGGCGTAGATATCATTGAAGCCGGTTTCCCAATTTCAAGCCCCGGTGATTTTGCTTCAGTGGAAGAGATCTCGAAAGTCATTAAAAATGCTACCGTGTGCGGTCTTACCCGTGCCGTACAGAAAGACATTGAAGTGGCCGCTGCCGCGCTGAAGCCTGCGGTACGTCCCCGGATCCATACCGGTATCGGCTCCTCTGATAATCATATAAAATACAAGTTCAATACCACCCGTGAAAATATTATTGAGCGGGCCGTTGCCGCAGTAAAACTCGCCCGCAACCTGGTTCCGGATGTGGAGTTCTTTGCTGAGGACGCCGGCCGGGCCGACCTGCAGTTCCTGGCCCAGCTGGTAGAAGCCGTAATTGGCGCCGGGGCAACTGTAGTAAACATCCCGGATACCACGGGCTCCTGCCTGCCACACCAGTATGCGGAAAAATTCAGCTACCTGCTGAATCATGTAGCCAATGCCGACAAAGCTATTTTCTCCTGCCATTGCCACAATGACCTGGGACTGGCCACTGCTAATTCCATCGCAGGCGCCATTGCCGGTGCGCGTCAGATCGAATGTACCATTAACGGTATCGGAGAACGGGCAGGTAATACCTCCCTGGAGGAAGTTGTAATGGCGATAAAGAAACATCCAGAGCTCGATCTGTACACCGGGGTAGATACCACCCAGTTACTGCCCATGAGTCATCTGGTGGCCGAAACCATGCGGATGGTCGTCCAGCCCAACAAAGCTGTCGTCGGTGACAATGCCTTCTCCCACTCATCGGGTATTCACCAGGATGGCTTTTTGAAAGAGGCCACTACCTACGAAATTATTGCCCCGCATGAAGTGGGTGCCGATACTTCCCGCATTGTGCTTACCGCACGCAGCGGCCGCAGCGCACTGGCATACCGGTTTAAGAATCTCGGGTACGAGTTTGACCGTAACCAGGTAGATGCATTATATCAGCAGTTCCTGAATGTAGCCGATGCCAAAAAGGAAGTAGGCGACAACGATCTTAAAGAAATGGCGGAAAAAGTAAAAACCACCGCTTAGTTTTTGAAGCCCGGCTAACAAACCGGAAAATAGCAATGGAAGCGCACTGTAGCATCATATTAAAAAATGTAACGGTTAAACAAGCCGGCAAGCTTTTACTGGATGGCATCAGCTTTACATTAAAAGCGGATGAGCACCTTGCTATTTTTGGAGCCAGCGGCAGCGGAAAATCGCTGCTGGCCAGGGCCCTTAACGGTTTGGTATCCTACACCGGTACCATTGAATACAAAAAAGGAGCGCAAACCCAGCAACCGGTGATTGCTTATGTACCGGCGCTGTATCCGCTCCGCAACCCGTTGCACACGGCCGGCCATTGTTATCAGCAACGTTTTGCCAGCATCCCTAACGAAGCAGCGACGGTTTCCGAATCCCTGCTGAATAAGGGCGATGCAACGGCAGTATTCCAATGGCTGGAAACGTTTCAGCTTACCCACCGCAGCCATACGCCGTTAACCCGGCTTTCGAGTGGCGAGCTTAAAAAGGTGCAATTGATCGGCCACCTGCTTACCCGCCCCGGCATACTGATCCTGGACCGGGTGTTTACCGGACTGGATGCCAGAAGCCGCAAAGTACTGCATTCCGTGCTGAACCAACTGGCAGCCGGCGGCACCCGTATCATTCTGATTACAGACGGCCATGAGCTGCCGGTATGCATCACCCATTTTGCGGAGATGTCTGAAGGCTCGCTGGTCAATTATGCGCCCGTAGAGCAGCTCGGTTTTATGAAATCGATGCCATCCCGCCGGGAGGCACCGCTTCCCGAGCTTAAAAAAGCCTATCATATCGGGCCGCTTATTTCAATGAAACAGGTAAGCATCCGCCATGGCAATACCACCGTGCTTAACAACATCAACTGGCAGGTTAATAACGGGGAATGCTGGCTCATCAAAGGCTGCAACGGTGCCGGTAAATCGGCCCTGCTAAGTCTGATCAACGGAGATCATCCCCAGGCCTATGCACAACAGATCAGTTTATTTGGAAAGCGGCGAGGAAGCGGCGAAAGTATCTGGGACATTAAGCGCCGGATCGGTTTTGTGGCTCCGGACCTGCAACAGTTTTTTGACCCCGGCATCACCCCGGCCCAGGTTGTTGGCTCTGGTTTTTTTGATGCCTTTGGCTTGTTTGGAAAACTGGATGAAGCACAAACCCGTAAAATAGCGGCCTGGCTTCGTTTCTTTTCCCTGCAGGACAAGGCCGATCTTCCCTTCCGGTCGCTTTCCGGTGGCGAGCAACGGCTGGTACTGATTGCCCGGGCACTGATCAAAGACCCGTTAATGCTGGCGCTGGATGAACCCTGCCAGGGGTTGGACAACAGCCAGTCGCGCATGGTGATCCGGCTGCTGGAACGCATTCACTCTGAAACCGGCATGAGTTTTATTTTCATCAGTCATTATGACGATGAAGTTCCGGCCTGCATCAAACATGTTATTGAACTGGAGCAAGGCATTCCTACCTTTTATAAAAAGGCGGTGCACTCCACTATTGCTAAATCAAAGAATCAACCATTGACCCTCGGGGTATCATAAAATGAAAAAGGAGATCACGATCATCGAAGAGGCAGGAGCAGCGGGGGAAGTAGCTGCACAAGCGGTAAAAGTGCTGCATGCCGTTGCGGAACAATATGATCATTATTTTAACCTGAATTCCATTGCAGCACCCACCCGGCAACCGGCCGGCGACGCCACCCTGTTTAGCGGCCTTGCAACCCGGCGTACCATTGAAAAGGAACTGCCCGTAATGGTAACGGTACAACCGGTTACCGTTTATACTTCTTTGCAGCACCTGTCGCCCCTGAAGCCCAAACACAGCGAGGGACTCAACCTGTTGTTATACCAGGTGCGGACGACAGATGTACAGAACCGGGACCGCATTATTCAGTCGGCGCTGCAACAGGCCGCCAACCGTAAAAAACAGATTACGGTTGTTGCAGATCCGGAAGACCCCGAACAGGCATCCTTGCTGGCGGCCCTGGAAAAGGCCGGTAAAGCGTACAGGGAAATGCGGGTGGAACAAATAGCCGTACAGGAAGCCTGGGACCGCATGCTGCTGCAGCCGTCAGGATTTGATACCATCATTACCCATACGTCGGCAGGGGATTACCTGTTTAGCCAGGCGGCGGCAATCACTGGTGCACGGTTCATGATCCCTTCGGTTCGGGTAGCCGGGCTGATGCCCTTTTTTGGTCCGGCCTATGCCTTTGACCAGCACCCGGAAAGTGCGCGGAACGTATCTAACCCGGTTGGTGCCATCCTTTCCATCGCCATGATGATGGATTATTTCAACCTGCATGAGGAAGCGCTCATTATACGGACGGCCGTTAACTGGACCCTCCTGCATGGGTTTGTAGCAAAAGATATGGACGCGGTGAATAATTATTCAACCAGCACCATCGGCGATCTGATCAGCGATTTTATCCGGGGCACGATACCCGGTTTTGCAAAAGGAGAAAATATGGCGTTGCAAAAATCAACGATCATTTAACCCGGCTTTGTAGTTCTTTTCATAGCAAGATGCTTTCTTCCCGAAGGGAGAAAAATTTTGATCACAACAAATGAGGCTTTATATTCGCAAAAAGCTCCTCCGTTTTTATGATCAGCTATAACAATCACAATGGTTCTTTCTTCCGCAATATTCTTGTGGTGATCGTCATTGTCATTAGCTGCCGCTACGGAGGAGGGTTAGTTGTATAAAAACAAACGAATTTTAAACAGGACCCGCCTCTTATAAAGGCGGGTTTTTTATTGAATTAATTATTAAATCTTAAGAAAATCGGCATGACAGAGTTAAACAAGTATTCCAAGACCATTACCCAGGATCCCACGCAGCCCGCGGCGCAGGCGCAGCTTTATGCGCTGGGTCTTACCGAAGCGGATTTAAAGAAAGCCCAGGTTGGGATCGCCAGCATGGGCTATGACGGCAATCCCTGCAACATGCACCTGAACGGCCTTGCCCAGCATGTAAAGGACGCGGTCTGGGAGCAGGACCTGGTGGGTTTAACCTTTCATACCATCGGCGTTAGTGACGGCATGAGCAACGGTACCGACGGCATGCGCTACTCACTGGTTAGCCGGGATGTAATCGCCGATTCTATCGAAACCGTATGCGGCGCCCAATATTACGACGGACTGATCACCGTGCCCGGATGCGATAAAAACATGCCGGGGTCCATCATTGCCATGGGCCGGCTTAACCGTCCCTCGATTATGGTATACGGCGGCACCATTGCTCCCGGCCATTATAAAGGCCAGGACCTGAACATTGTATCAGCGTTTGAGGCCCTGGGACAAAAGATCGCCGGACAGCTTGATGAAGCCGATTTTATGGGCATTGTAAAAAACAGTTGCCCCGGTGCAGGTGCCTGCGGCGGTATGTACACCGCCAACACCATGGCTTCTGCCATTGAAGCCATGGGCATGAGCCTTCCCTACTCCAGCAGTAACCCGGCCTTAAGCGAAGAAAAAAAACAGGAATGTGCCGCTGCAGGTAAAGCCATCCGCCTGTTGCTGGAAAAAGATATCAAACCCAGCGACATCATGACCCGCCAGGCATTTGAAAACGCCATCGTGGTGATCATGGTACTGGGCGGCAGCACCAATGCCGTACTGCACCTGCTGGCCATGGCCCGCAGTATCAATGTACCGCTGACGCAGGACGATTTCCAGGCCATCAGCGACCGTATACCCGTGCTGGCCGATTTTAAACCCAGCGGTAAATACCTGATGGAAGACCTGCATAACAAAGGCGGTGTTCCGGCGGTAATGAAATACCTGCTGAAAAAAGGATTGATCGATGGCAGTTGCTTAACGGTTACCGGTAAAACCATTGCCGAGAACCTGGAAAGCGTTCCCGATCTGGATTTTGAAAGCCAGGATATTATTCATCCGATCGAAAGCCCGCTGAAAGCCACCGGGCACCTGCAGATCCTTTACGGCAACCTTGCTGAAAAAGGAAGCGTAGCCAAGATCAGCGGGAAAGAAGGCGAAACGTTTACAGGACCTGCCCGCGTATTCGACGGAGAAAAGAACCTGATCGCTGGTATCTCCAGCGGCAAGGTAAAAGCAGGCGATGTGGTGGTGATCAAAAATGAAGGCCCTAAAGGAGCTCCCGGCATGCCGGAAATGCTGAAGCCTACTTCTGCCATCATTGGTGCCGGGCTGGGAAAAAGCGTGGCCCTCATCACCGACGGACGTTTCAGCGGTGGAACCCACGGGTTTGTAGTAGGACACGTAACACCCGAAGCCTTTGAGGGCGGACTGATCGGATTTGTACAGGATGACGATATTATTGAAATTGACGCCGTTAACAATACCCTTACGCTGAAGGTATCTGAAGCTGAAATTGCAAAGCGCAAAGAGGGCTGGCAACAACCGCCGTTAAAAGCGAAGAACGGTGTATTGTACAAATATGCAAAGCTCGTAAAAGACGCATCACAGGGATGTGTTACAGACGAAGATTAATGCGCGCCTGCATCAACAAAGGATTATAACAAACCGGAGACCACGCAGCAACAATGGATAAAACATACTTTACAGCATTAACCGCATTTAACCGGGCAAGTACCGCCCAGGTATGCTCCTGGCTGCGCCAGATCAGCGATGCGCAATGGCAGCAGCCGGTTGTAAGCAGTTTTGGCAGCATCCGCGAAACCGTGTTGCACATGGTAAACGCAGAAAATGCCTGGCTGCAGCGGTTGAAAAATGAAACCGTAATCCGGGTAGACGAAACCTTTACCGGTTCCCGGCTGGAACTGTTGGACCTTTGGGAGCAAACATCGCAGCAGCTCAGCGATTGGACGGCCGGCTTTGATGAAGCCCGGTTACAATCCGCCTTCAGTTACCGCCGTTTTAACGGGCAGGAATACACGTCACGCTATTACCAGGTACTGGCGCATGTCGTCAACCACGCCACGTACCACCGTGGCCAGCTAGTAACCCTGCTGCGGCAGGCAGGCTTTACCGCCCTGCAATCGACCGACCTCATCGGGTTTTACCGGGATTAAGTGCAAGGCCGGCTTTAACAACAATCAATAACAAACAAAATCAGGTGTATGGAAACGACCCAGATAAAAGATACAGAACAAAAAAACACAGCCATGGAGGCAAATACAACCATTCAACCCGGCGACACCATTTCCGGTAGTCAGGCGGTACTGGAAGCGCTTATTGCCGAAGGGGTAGCCACTATTTTCGGATATCCCGGCGGAGCGATCATGCCCATCTACGATGCATTATACGATTACAATGACAAGCTTGAACATGTACTCGTTCGCCATGAGCAGGGTGGCATTCATGCGGCCCAGGGGTTTGCCCGCACCAGCGGTAAAACCGGTGTGGTATTTGCCACCAGCGGGCCCGGTGCCACCAACCTGGTAACCGGTTTAGCAGACGCACAGATCGACTCCACGCCGCTGGTTTGCATTACCGGACAGGTATTTGCCCATCTGCTGGGAACGGATGCATTCCAGGAAACCGATGTAATCAATGTAACCATGCCGGTAACCAAGTGGAACTACCAGGTTACGGATGCCCATGAAATTCCGAATGTGCTGGCAAAAGCCTTTCACATTGCCAGCAGCGGCCGTCCCGGACCGGTGCTGGTAGACATCACCAAGAATGCACAATTGCAGCAATTTAAATACCCGGGCTACCAGAAGTGCACCCATGTACGCAGCTACCGTCCCAAACCGATCGTACGTAAAGAATATATTGCCGAAGCCGCAACGCTGATCAACAGCGCGCAAAAGCCGTTTGTGATCTTTGGCCAGGGAGTGATCCTGGGAGGAGCCGAAAACGAATTCAAAGCCTTTATTGAAAAAGGCAACCTGCCGGCCGCATGGACCATCATGGGCGAAAGCGCCCTGCCTACCGATCATCCGCTGGGTGTGGGCATGCTGGGCATGCACGGGAACTACGGGCCCAACGTGCTCACCAATGAATGCGATGTGCTTATTGCCGTAGGTATGCGGTTTGATGACCGGGTTACCGGCCGCCTGGATAAATATGCCAAACAGGCCAAAGTGATCCATCTGGATATTGATCCTGCAGAAGTCGATAAAAACGTGAAGACCACGGTACCGGTTTGGGGCGATTGTAAAGAAACCCTGCCCCTGCTTACCGCATTGATTGAGCAGAAAGACCGTGGCAGCTGGTTAAACGAGTTTGCCAAATATGCGGCAGAAGAGGACAAGGAATGTATTCAGCCCGAAATGCACCCCGAAGGCGATGTAATGTCGATGGCTGAAGTGATGGAAGCACTGAATGAGCTTACCAGGGGCGATGCAGTGATCGTAACCGATGTGGGCCAGCACCAGATGGTGGCCTGCCGTTATGCAAAATTTACAAAAACAAGAAGCAACGTAACCTCCGGCGGATTGGGTACAATGGGCTTTGGTTTGCCTGCGGCGATCGGAGCCAAATACGGAGCGCCGGACCGCACTGTGGTAGCCATCATCGGCGACGGAGGATTCCAGATGACCTTACAGGAACTGGGAACCATCATGCAGTTTGGAGCAGCCGTAAAGATCCTGATCCTGAATAATGAATTCCTGGGGATGGTGCGCCAGTGGCAGCAGTTGTTTCACGACCGGCGGTATTCCTTTGTAAATATTACCAGTCCCGACTTTGTGATGCTGGCGAAATCCTACGGTATCGAAGGACAGACGATCGACCAGCGTGCAGCGCTGAAGACCGCCCTGAAAACCATGCTGGATCATGACGGTGCTTATTTGCTTGAAGTAAAGGTAGGGAAAGAGAACAATGTATTCCCCATGGTACCGCAAGGCAGCAGCGTAGCCGAAATCCGGTTGAAGTAGTCAATAGGCAATGGTGCATGATAAATACGCAATTGTAAAAAGGCATGGTAACTGAAATAGCAATGTTGAATATTATCCCGGGAATGGAGCCCGATTTTTTAGCTTCCTTTGAGAAAGCTGAAAGCATCATCAGCTCTATGAACGGATACCTGCAACATGAATTGCTAAAGTCGGTGGCAGAAGCCGGCAAATATGTGTTGATCGTACGCTGGCAAACCCTGGAGGATCACACCGAAGGGTTCAGGAAAAGCGCGGCATACCAGGAATGGAAGCGGCTCCTGCATCATTTTTATGACCCGTTCCCGGTGGTGGAACACTATCACAGAACAGGTAAAGCAGCATGACAGACAAGGTAACCATAAATATTCCCGTTCAATATGCGGCTATTGCACTTAAAACAAAAGCGCTGGGTTTTGATATGCCTTCCGATCTGCAAACGGGAAGCCTGTTAAAAACCCTGGTGGCATCGAAGCCCGGCGGCCGGATACTGGAACTGGGCACGGGCACAGGACTGGCAACCTCCTGGATACTGAGCGGGATGGACAACGGTGCATCACTGGTTTCTGTTGATAATAATGCGCTCCTGATCAATGTGGCCAGGGAACAGCTGAAGGACCACCGGATCGAATTTGTATGTGCAGATGGTTACGAATGGATCACTACTTACAAAGGCGCTTCCTTTGATCTCATATTTGCTGATGCCATGCCGGGGAAATACGATCTTTTTGAAGAAACATTCGGTTTGTTAAAAACCGGGGGCATCTATTTTATTGACGACATGCTGCCCCAGCCCAACTGGCCGGAGGGGCACGCGCAACGGGTGGAAGCCTTTATTACCATGCTGGGAAAAAGAACCGACCTCGTGCTTACAAAGCTGCATTGGTCAACCGGGATCATCATCGTTACAAAAACTTTAAACTTTAAACTTCAAACACAACAATGAAGCAACAATATACCATAACCGTTTACGCAGAAGACCAGATCGGTCTACTGGCCCGCATTACGATTATTTTTTCCCGCCGGAAAATCAACATCGACAGTCTCAATACTTCTTCTTCCGAAATCCCCGGCATCCACCGGTTCAATATCGTGATTGACGAAACTGAAGAAGTAGTAAAAAAATTATGTAAGCAGATCGAAAAGCAGGTGGAAGTACTGAAAGCTTACTACAACCTCAACAGCGAAATCATCTGGCAGGAGCTGGCCCTGTATAAAGTACCCACCAGCCAGGTAACCGAAAAAATGAGCGTAGAGCGTGTACTGCGGGAATACGGCGCCCGTGTGGTATCCATCAATAATGATTACACCGTTTTTGAATGTACCGGGCATCGCGAAGAAACCGACAAGCTGGTAAAGCTGTTTGAAGAATACGGGCTGATCGAATTTGTACGCGGGGCAAGGGTAGCCATCATAAAAAGCAGCGAAGGCTTTCATAAAAAGATCAAGGAATTTGAAGCCCGTGAGCCGGGAGAAGAAGTGATTGAGAATGAATTTCTGAACGAACAGGACTCTGTGTTTAGCATGTAACAATGACGGTAGAAAAAACCATACCCGTACTGCGCATCTTTGACTATGATAAAGCCATTGAGTTTTATATAGACTGGCTGGGATTTACCATTGTATGGGAGCACCGGTTTGAGGACAATACACCGGTTTACCTGGAAGTGGAGAAAGACGGCATTACCCTGCACCTCAGTGAACATCATGGAGACGGCACGCCCGGCACGCATGTGTTTGTATGGTGTACCGGCTTAAAGGCATTCCACAGCATGCTCATCAGCAAACAGTATAAATACAACCGCCCGGGTTTGGAAGAAACCTTTTATAACGCCTGGTGCGTTACCGTTAATGATCCTTTTAACAACCGGATATCCTTTAACGAACGCATACCCGGCGAAAAAAATTAAACAATGTACACACTAAATATTATAGACAGCATCCGGAAAAAAGCCATTGCGCTTATAAAAGAAACGCCGACCGAGGTGCTCAATCAGATACCTGCCGGTTTTAACAACAACATCATCTGGAACTTCGGTCACCTGGTAGTAAGCGGCTACGGACTGGTATTCCGGGTTACCCAGGCCGATCCGGGCTTTATCATTCCCCTGCAGGATGCCTATAAAAAGGGCAGCAAACCCGCCGCTCCGGCAACCCGGGAAGAAATTGAAGAACTGATCGAATTGTCGAACACATTTACACTGGCGGTAAAAGAAGCGCTCGATGCCAACCGCTTTCAGGAAATCAGCACCTACACCACCGATACCTTTGGCGTGCCGGTAACGACCATCGAAGAAATGCTGACAACGGTAGCGGCCCATGACACCCTGCACTGGCAGGTAATGCGCGACTATGCAAGAATGCTAAGCACCAAATAAAAAATTTCAAACAACAATTCTCGAATCTCAATTATTAAATCGTAAATACTAAATATCAAATAACAATGGCAAATTACTTTAACACACTACCCCTGAGAGAGCAGCTAAACCAACTGGGCGTTTGTGAATTCATGAGCAACGATGAGTTTCTGGACGGCGTGGATGCATTAAAAGGAAAAAAGATCGTAATCGTTGGTTGTGGCGCACAAGGCCTGAACCAGGGTTTAAACTTAAGAGATAGTGGTCTGGATGTTTCTTATGCACTGCGCAAAGAAGCCATCGAAGAAAAAAGAGCCAGCTGGAAAAACGCAACTGATAACAATTTTAATGTGGGCACCTACGAGGAGCTGATCCCAAGCGCCGACCTGGTGATCAACCTGACCCCCGACAAACAACATACCAGCGTTGTAAGTGCTGTGATGCCGTTAATGAAACAGGGCGCTACCCTTTCTTATTCGCACGGCTTTAACATCGTTGAAGAAGGCATGCAGATCCGTAAAGATCTTACCGTAATCATGGTGGCCCCCAAAAGCCCCGGAAGCGAGGTACGGGCCGAATACCTGCGGGGCTTTGGTGTTCCGACCCTTATTGCGGTGCACCCCGAAAATGATCCCGAAGGAAAAGGCCTGGAGCAGGCAAAAGCGTACTGTGTGGGTACAGGCGGACACCGTGCCGGTGTACTGCGGTCTTCTTTTGTAGCGGAAGTAAAATCAGACCTGATGGGAGAGCAAACCATTCTTTGCGGCCTGCTGCAAACCGGTTCCATTCTTTCTTTCGACAAAATGATCGAAAAAGGCATCGACCCCGGTTATGCCTCCAAACTGGTACAATATGGTGTGGAAGTGATTACCGAAGCCCTGAAACACGGCGGCGTTACCGGTATGATGGACCGTTTGAGCAACCCTGCAAAGATTAAAGCATTCCGCATTTCAGAAGAACTGAAAACCATTATGCGTCCCCTGTTCCAGAAGCACCAGGACGATATCATGAGTGGCGAGTTCAGCCGTATTATGATGGAAGACTGGGCAAACGGCGATGCCAACCTGCTGAAATGGAGAGCAGAGACCGGCGAAACGGCTTTTGAAAAAACCCCTGCCGGTGATGTAAAGATCGGAGACCAGGAATATTTTGATAACTATACATTAATGGTTGCCTTTATCAAAGCCGGTGTGGAACTGGCCTTTGAAACCATGGTGGAAGCCGGCATTAAACCAGAGTCCGCTTATTATGAGTCCTTACACGAAACACCGTTAATTGCCAATACCATCGCGCGTAAAAAACTGTTCGAAATGAACCGTGTGATCTCCGATACCGCCGAGTATGGCTGTTACCTGTTTGACCAGGCATGTAAGCCGTTACTGGCCGATTTCATGAAGACGGTAGATACAGACCTGGTGGGCAAGAACTTTAACGAAGGAAAGGACGGTGCGGTAGATAACCAGGAGCTGGTGGAAGTAAACGAAGCCCTCCGCTCGCATCCTGTTGAGCTGGTGGGTACGGTATTGCGTAAAGCGATGACCGCCATGAAAGCGATCAAAACAGCATAAGAACCGCATATTTAAAAGACCTCAAAAGACCTGCAGGGTTTTCCGCCATAGCGGACGGGTTAAACCTTGCAGGTCTTATTTATTTAAAAATTTTCTACCTTGATCTTACTTAATACAGAAGAACTGTCCATACGTTACGGTGCTAAAACCGTATTAACCGGTGTTTCCTTTGCTGTGAACCAGGGTGAAGGCTGGGTCATCAGAGGTATAAGCGGAAGCGGCAAAACAACTTTTGCAAGGGCCATCGCCGGCACGGTAAAATATACAGGAAAACTGAACATCCGTTATGATGCCCAAAGCCTCTTACCCGCAAAAACACTTTTTGTAGAAAGCTGGTACCGCTTTACCAACCTGGAAGGCGACCGCAATTTTTATTACCAGCAACGGTACAATCACCAGCAAAGAAGAGATACGGTTACGATTGCCCGGGAGCTGGAACTTTATGGACAGGAATATGCATTAGATAATAACCGGTTACAGGCGCTCATGAGTGCACTGGATTATGATCGGGTGCTGGATGAACAGCTTTTTGAGATCTCCAGCGGTGAGCATAAAAAATTACAACTGATCAAGGCCCTGTGGCTACGCCCGCAACTGCTGATCATCGACCAGCCTTATACCGGGCTTGATGTAAAATCGCGCGGGCGGCTCAATGACCTGCTCAATGAATACACTGTCAACGGCGGTACGCTGCTCCTTATCAGCAATGATGCGGAACTGCCTTCCTGTGTAAACCATTTTGCAGTGCTGATGAACGGGCAATTTACCACAAGTGATTCAGCAGTTGTTTTTGAAGAAAAGCTATTACAACCGCTCCCTGAATTTTTAAAAGAACCGCCGCAGTACTCCGCACCAACGCTGATTGACATGAAGCAGGTGCATGTGCAATATGGCGACAAGCAGGTATTGAAAGACATCTGCTGGCAGGTAAACGCCGGAGAGCGCTGGCTGCTCCAGGGTCATAACGGTTCCGGGAAGTCGACCCTGCTGAGTTTGATTACCGGAGACCACCCGCAGGCTTATGCCAATAATATTAAATTATTTGGCGTACAGCGCGGCGCCGGAGAAAGCATATGGGACATTAAGAAACGGATTGGCCTGATCTCCCCCGAGCTGCACTGGTATTTTGATGCGAACGCTACCGTACTGCAAAGCCTTGCCTCCGGGTTCTTCGACAGCAATGGCCTGTACCGGCAATTGCGCTATATGCAGAAACAACAGCTGAACGAGCTGCTGAAGTTCCTGGATCTGTACGATGTGAAAGATGAACTCCTTACCACGCTTCCATTGGGCAAACAGCGGCTGGCTTTATTAGGACGCACCATTATTAAAAATCCGCAGCTGCTGGTGCTGGATGAGCCCTGCCAGGGACTGGATCAGCAGCAAACACAATACTTTAATAAACTGGTTGATGAAATCAGTAAAAATGGCGTTACCATCATTTATGTAGGTCATTTTGAAACCCAGCTGCCGGCCTGTATTACGCATAAACTGGTATTGCAGGATGGACGGTGCATAGAAAACACCCGGCTGTAAATGCCGCAGGCACCGATATAAAAAGGCTCAACAGCATCCTGCAGCGTTTACTCAAACGTCCATACCGTACCGATCCGCTGATGATGCGCGGCAAAATCCGCCATCAGGGTTTTGTCAAATGCGGTGCCATCGGCATCCCGCAGCTCACAAAGCATACAGGACATATAGATGAGCCGGATATTGTAGTAAACGGCATTGTTCCAGTAATATTTTTCAATGACCGCGCCCTTGCTCTTCGGATCCTTTTGCATTTCCGTAATGCGCACCTGCAGCCATACCGGAAGATCTTTCGGAGGCCGGGCATCAGGATCATTCTTCTTGGAGCAAGCAGCAAATCCGATCAGCAAAAGCATTATAAAAACATACTTTTTCATAAACAGGATATTTTGATCTTATTTTCCATACAGCTTTGTTCACAAATTTAAAGAAAATAAGGTTGTCGTTAAAGAATACATAATATTTGCTTCGTGTCTCCATCAATCAGGGCCGCCAGCCCTGGTTCCGCAGCTGCCCGGCCTTTATACGCCACCCGGGAATAAAAATGTTATGCCCCCTTATAAAACGTAAGCAATGAGGTAACTACAACATGCTCATGCGGCATGCGGAAACGCACTCATGTGCCGGACAACAACTCTGGGAAAACGCAAGCTTTTGTTACCCCTACCATTAATTTCAACGACATCACTGGCAATAAGCACCTTAGCTCAACAACAACAGCCGGTTCATTCATTCTTCATTTTTATTCACCATTTTTGGCACAGTCGTTGAAATAAAACCTCATTACAATCCTAAAATTAAAATTCGTTTTTATGAAAACAATGTTCAAAATTTCAATTGCCGCATTTTCGATACTATTTATCAGTACCGCTCATGCCCAGGTAGGCGTGGGAACTGCTGTAAAGGGTTCGGTAGGCGCCTCCGTAAACGCCGCAAAGGCCGCTTCAGCAGCAACCAACGCTGTTGGTAAAGTATCTGCTGCCACTACCACCGCTGTTAACAAAACCCAGGCAACGGCAACGGGTGCCGTAAACAAAACAAAGGCGGCGGCCAGCGTAGCTGTTGATAAAACTGCTGCAGCAGCGGAAAATACAGCGAATGCCGGAAATGCAATAGAGGTAAATGCCGGTGCAAAAGCGCAAAACGCAGCAGCAGCTAACGCCACTACAAACGGAGATGTGCAGGCAGGCATTCATGCCAATGAAAATGCAAAAGCAAACGCCAGTGACCAATCTGCCGTACAGCAGGGCGGTGCTTCTGTGGGCACTGAAGCCAGTGCATCCGGTTCGGGCGAAACAGCCACCAGTGTTAAAGAAGATGCAAAGGCAGGCGCCGATGCTGCAGTTACAGGTACAAAAAAAGCAGCGGGAGCGGTTAAGTCCGGTGTAAAAAAAGGCGCTGGTAAAATCAAAAATGCTTCGCCATCGGCAACCGTTGATGCAAACGCCTCCGGTAATGTAAAAGTAAAATAACCTCCATCAGAATGAATGATATCGGTTGCCCTCTCAGCAATAAGAGGGCAATCGTTTTAATCCCCGTACAACCAGGAAACCGTTTTATGAACCGAATATCGAGATCGATCATTTTGGGCATCCTGCTGATGCCTGTAGCCTGTTTTGGCCAAAAAGACAGTACCCGGAAAAATGAATTCGGGGCCGGACTGAATTTCCAGACACGTCTTCATTATTTTGGAAGAACCGACAGCCTGCAGAGCAGCGCCCTCATCCCCAATATCGGCTACCAGCTTAAAAACGGATTATACGTACAGGGAAATTTCGTTTTCATTCAAAATAAAGCGGCAGCCACCACTTATGCCGGAACCACCCTGGAAGGCGGATTCCGCTTTAAGCCTTCAAAGCATTTTAGCGGCAATATTTTTTATATGCAGGTGCTGTACAAGGATAACAGTACCCTGCCACAGTCGGCACTAAAGAGCCAGACCGGAATCAATACAGCCATCACTACGCCCATAATTACCTTCAATGCCGGCGGCGATCTGAAATTCTCTAAACAACAAACAGATATCGGGGCTACCCTGGGAGCAGATCATATTTTTGTGCTGCATAAGCCCAGCAGCCGCGTTGCGTTTGCCATTGACCCCTCCGTTTATCTTTATGCCGGAACGCAACGATTTACAAAAAGTTATATCGAACGTACCAAATTCCTGGGCATACCGGTGGGTCAAAAAGAAAATATACAATCCTATGATCGGTTTAACGTACTGGCATACGAAGCCTCTGCCCCGGTTGTAGCCGTGGCCGGAAAATTCTTTGCAACCGTCATTCCCTCCTACGTAATGCCGCAAAACCTGTTGGAGGGAGAAACCGGTAAAAACCTGTTCTCCCTTACGCTGGGCGTTGGCGTTAAGCTTTAACCCGCCACACATAATAAATCTGCACGTTGCAGTCATAAAATGTGGATTCCTTTTTACCTTTGGACATGCAGATTGAATTTGAAAAAGCTACAGAACGGTTAAAGGGCATTGTAACCAAAACACCGTTACAATACAACCAAAATCTCTCAAAACAGTATCAATGTAATGTTTACCTGAAGCGGGAGGATCTTCAGGTAGTACGCTCCTATAAACTACGCGGTGCCTTTAACATGATGCAATCCCTGAGCCGGGAAGCATTGCAAAAAGGCGTGGTTTGCGCCAGTGCCGGCAACCATGCGCAGGGCGTAGCCTACAGCTGCAATCGCCTCCATGTAAAAGGCGTGATCTTTATGCCCAGCATTACCCCAAACCAGAAGATCGAACAAACAAAGATGTTTGGAGAAGCCAATATCGAGATCATTCTTACCGGCGATACGTTTGACGATTGTGCCGCAGCAGCAAAGATCTATACAGAAGAAAACGGGATGATCTTTATTCCGCCCTTTGATCACGAGCGCATCATCGAAGGCCAGGGTACCGTGGGCGTGGAAATATGGAACGACCTGAAAAAGATCGATCACATCATTATTCCCAACGGCGGCGGCGGTTTGAGCGCCGGTGTGGGCACCTATATTAAATCGGTAAGTCCGCATACCAAGATCACGGGGGCAGAGCCTGAAGGAGCCCCGTCCATGACGCTGGCATTGAAGAGCGGCGGACCGGTGGAATTAAAAACGATCGACCGTTTTGTAGATGGCGCTGCGGTAAAAAAAGTAGGTCAGCTCACCTATGAGCTCTGTAAGGCCCACCTGGATGAAATACGCCTGGTGCCCGAGGGCAAGATATGCAGCACTATTTTGCAATTGTATAATAAGGATGCCATCGTTGCAGAACCGGCCGGTGCGTTGTCCATTGCCGCGCTGGATTTTATGCAGGAAGAGATCAAGGGAAAGAATGTGGTATGTATCGTAAGCGGCAGTAACAACGATATCGACCGCATGCAGGAGATAAAGGAGCGCAGCCTGCAATACGAAGGCTTGAAACATTATTTCCTTGTAAATTTTGCCCAGCGGCCGGGCGCCTTAAAAGAATTTGTAAATCATGTACTGGGTCCGAACGATGATATCACCCGCTTTGAATACATGCAAAAAACCAATAAGGAAAGCGGCCCCGCACTGATCGGTATCGAACTGAAACACCGGGAAGATTATCACCCCCTGATCCAAAACCTGGAAAGGACGCAAATTGAATTTACCGAGCTCAATAAGGATAACACCCTGTTCAGTTACCTGGTATAATTGAAACAACAAAGGGCATACCTTACCCTGTACAGCGAAACACACCTGTTGAAACGAAGGAGTAATCGATCGATGCAGGATCCGGGTATTCATGCATCCATTGTATGATGAAAGAGATATTGATGCTCAAAATAATCGTATGTCTGTCATCAACAGCTTGTTTCAGCAGCTAAAACGGATGATGATTGTTGCGGGCACTATCAATAACCACTTACTGTTGCTTCATCTCCTTCAAATTTCCATCAGGATCAAAATTCAAACGAAGATCGGAGCGCGTACCCTGGATCTGCAGGTACCAGCCGGCCTCGGTCTTGTTAAGCCGTTTGATGCGCATGCAATTAAAATAAATAAACCCGTTTGTTTTTCCGCCGGGGATGTCTTTTATTTTTTCGTTGGCCACATCATTGATCTTTTTGGCTGTGGCGAAACGGATCCGGTTCAGTGGCATTAAAAAATCCACCTCCTGCTGCAGTTGCCCGAAGGTCTTTACCGGGGTAGGTTCCTGCCATTTTCCATTGGCATATACATACTGGTCTATATTTTCAGTGGTATCGGGGTTTTGAATATTGACCGATATTCTTCCACCCTGGAAATCATAAAAATAAAGGGTTTGATACAGCATCAGTTTCTTTCCCCTGAACTGCGGCAGGTTCTCCAGTTCCGACTGGATGCGATCGAGCGTGGCTGCATCTTCAAAGATACTGCGGTTGGCGGACGGATCTGCGGAGCCCGATTCAACAATGGTTGTAGTAGCACTGCTGCTGGTACTATGCGATTCCGTTTCCGTATGCATCGTGGCACCGGATTTTTCGGGGCGGGGATGACGCGTTTGCTCAAAGCTCTGGTTGATCTGTTCACAGGAACAAAACATCAGCAATGCGGCCATACCCGAGAAGATGGTTGCTAATAATATCGGTTTCATGCTAATCAAGGGGTTGAATCTGATCCGGCTGCTCCGGATCGTATAAAATGGTAAGGGGTTTGCCTGGGGCAATATCCGGTATCTTCAGCAGGTCGATTACTTTTTTAAAAGAAGCCTGGTGTACATGACCGCGGCTTCCTTCATATTCGATGGTAAACCGCACCTGCGGCTGCTCGTTGATATAAAGCCCCGTTTGCGCGGTATTGATAATGGTGGCCACAGCAGATTTTCCATATAAAAGAAGCCGGGAGGCCTTCTGTTTTGTTCCGGCCCATCTGCGGACCAGCGTATACACAACCAACTCCAGGCCAATAATAAACGGAATCAGTACAAAAGGATGACTAAATCCGAGGTAGCGCCATCCGTATCCCCGGCTTTCCAGCATATAGGAGTAGATCAGCAAGCCGGGAGCCAGGGTTAATAAAATCAGCAGCACCAATGCAATCAGGGTCATTACCGGCCGGTTCCACTGAAATCCCTTACCCTGGATCATTACCGGCGGATCGCCCAGTTCCGGGTCCAGCAGCAGGGATACGGTTTTGCCCACGGCAAAACGGTTCTGCGATGGTTCTGAGTCTGCAATGCTAAGATAGGTTTCCACCTCGGCATCCACCAGGTTCCGGAATGCCACCTTCAAGGTCAGCAGTGCTCCCCTTCCGCTTTCCTGCAGCACCTGTTTTTGAATAACCGTACCACGGGCATGCCGCCCGTTTTGAAGCAGCCGCTCCAGCAGCCTTTTTTTGCGGAACTGCGAAAGGATAAAGTTATTGATGAAAAGCACAAGTACAAGGATCCATAAAAAGCACCCGATACCCAGCCAGGTAAACGCTGCTGTTGCGGACTGATCCGGCATCGTCAACTTCCATTCACCACCGGCGTAGTGTATGATCAGCGGCAGCCCGGCCGTCATAAACAACGTAAACAGCACAAAAAAGAACAGGAGCAACTGTAATCCGCCCAGGCCGGTCCGGTTTTTGTCTGAAGCAGGCGTCATAGTAATAAATTTAGCTTTTTTGCATTCTCAGCATCCTACTATTTTTCAAATTACGGATAAGATACAGTACCGTCAAAAAAAAAAAGACTGCTGCTCCTCCTGACAAACGGTTGTCACTCCCCCATTTTAGCTTTGTATCATTCAATTAAAAAAATACAATTATGACAACAGCAACCGTACAAGCCCCCGTTATTGGTAAAGAGCAATTATTAAAGCACTGGCAGGGACACCGCAACCTGACGCGCAGGGTTATTGAAGCATTTCCCGAAAAAGAACTGTTTGAATTTTCTGTTGCCGGCATGCGTCCTTTTTCAGACCTGGCCATCGAGCTCCTTTCTATCGGCGGGCCTGCCTTAAAAGCTATTGCAGACCGGGCAGCTACTCCATATAGCGAAGAAGGTATTACCCCTAAGACCAAGGAAGCGCTCCTGCAATTATGGGATGCCGAAACCGAAACCATCAACACCTATTTTGAGCGCATCCCCGAGGAAGATTTTTCGCAAACGTTCAATCTTTTTGGCCAGTACGAATTTCCCATTTACCAGAATATTTTTTACTTCATTGATAATGAGATCCACCATCGCGGGCAGGGCTATGTTTACCTCCGGGCGTTGAACATTCAGCCGCCATTTTTCTGGGAGCGTTAACTTTTAGATGCCACTGAGGCACCGAAGCACAGATTTTTGAGGGTCTTTCCCGTAAAGAACTTTACTGCCAGAGCAACGCTCCCGGCTTAGTTCAAAAACCCAAAGCCTTCAGTGTTCCGAACATTCGGAACGGGCCTCAGTGGCATTTGATCATAACTCCCCTGTAGTCTTATTTGCCTTCCAGATTTTTCAATTGTTTTTCAATAATCTGCCGCACGCATTGCCTCAGCGATTCCGGTTCCAGGATCTTTGCATGATCACCAAAACCCAGGAACCACCGTGCAAAATCACTTTCGGGATAGCCGCACATAAAGGTCATTTCAATACCCTCGCTGGTTTCTTTTTCCTCTGTAAAACCATGATAATGCCGGTTCCATTGCAGGTAGGCAGCCACCTTGGGTGCTACCACGATGCGTACTTTAGTACGGGGCACTTCCCTTCGCTGGTTTAAGAACTCTTTCAGCTCCGGGTGTTCCTTTGTAAAGGGTATCTCTGTTTTAAGAATACCCTGGATCCGGTCTGTACGGAAACGCCGGTAGTCTTTCCGCAAATGACAATAGGCCATGATGTACCAGAAATCATTTTCATGAAATACGCCCACCGGCTCTATTTTCCGGATCTCCGGCGTACTGGATGCTATTTTTTTATACCGGATTTCTACCTGAACCTTCTGGGCAAGACTGTCGAACAGCACGGACAATGCCTCGGGCACTTTTTCATTAAAAATACTTTGGGCAGAGCGAACCTGTACCTGTGATTCGATACTGGAGATCCAGTCTTTATCGGCCATACGCAGTACGGCCTTCATCTTTGCAATGGCCGATGCAAAATGATCGCCCAGCCGTTTATCAATAAACTTTTGCATCAGCTTCTCGGCTGCTACAAAACTGGATGCTTCCTCTCTTGTAAACATAACCGGCGGCAACCGGTATCCTTCCACCAGTTCATAACCGATGCCGGCTTCGCTGGCAATGGGCACGCCGGCCGTTTGCAGGCTCCGGATATCCCGGTATATGGTACGTAAGCTTACATTGAACCGGTCGGCCAGGTCCTGCGCCTTTACGATACGTTTCGACTGCAACTGGATGAGTATGGCCACAATGCGGTCGAATTTATTCATTTGCTCAAAAGACATAATAATATATTCTAAAATGACGAATGAAGCTATCTGAGCAATTTTCTTATCACCGGACGCGGCCGGTTAAAAAAAGCGGTGTATTGCGCATGCGGAGTCTGGTTTAACAACACATCTTCAACACCGTCGTATACCATCAGCAGCCATTCAGATTCCTGCGCAGGTCAGGCGTGTAAGACCTCCTGTATATGTTTTCGCATATTGTGCACGATCTGCTCCAGCGGCAGGTCGTCCGGATCCGTGCCAAAGGGATTTTCGATAGATTCGGCGATCAGCTCCAGCGATGCCAGCACATAAAAGACAAAAGGTACGGCTGCAATCACAAAATATCCCATTGAAAATACAAAACCAACCGGCAGCGTTAACACATATACCACGATAAATTTTTTAATAAACGAGCTGTACGAATAAGGAATGGGCGTGTTTTTAATACGCTCGCAGGCTCCGGCCACATCCGTAAGCGACTGCAGCTCGTTGTTAAGCACGATGAGCTGATCTCCCGATATCTTCCCGGCCTGGAAAAGTTCCGTTACATAACGAAAGATCATTGAAGCCACCTGGTTGGGACCATGTTTTTTTTCCAGATCCAGCCCCGGATGTTCCACTGTGTCCAGCATGAACGTAGTATAGTCTGAACGCAAAAAGCTGAACAGGGTTTGGGAAAACAGCGGGATCGATTTCCTGAAAAAATGCCGGCTTGCTTTATCTTCCCTGGGAAGAAATGCATCCAGCTTGATCGCCAGCGAGCGGCATACGTTTGTAAGTGTGCCCCACTGCCGGCGCGCCTCCCACCATCGATCGTAGGCGGTATTGGTACGGAACACAAGTAAGAGGGATAATGCAAAACCCAGCAGGTTGTGCACCATATTGATATTGCGCAGCCAGCTTTTTTCAGAAAGTTTCAGGTATTCGAGTTCCAGGTAGGCAATCCCCCAGGATACCAGGGCCATCAGCACCAGGTACGGCACCAGCTTCCGGAACGTATCTGACTTATGAACAAAAAAGACCGACTTGAACCATTCTTTGGAGTTGTAGATTGTCATATGATTATGAAAAACGAAGGATCAGCATGAATAAATGTTAACAATGGAATGTAAAAATAAGGCCTCAGCTTTTTCCTTCCATGTTTTTTGCGGCGAATCTCAAATGACCACAAACATATTCCGGGCGGAACCGGCAGTTAACAACGCCTTGTACGGCGAAAGTCAGGACCCGGCTGCTTTTGAGGCAGCGGTAAAGTAAGCCGGGGATCTTACCCGATCGGCGGCCGCTTCCGGTGAACTATCAGCAACATGCTGCAGCCCAACAAAGCGGCAAGGACGGAAGCCACCAGTATCGCCAGCTTTGCCTCCGCTACCAGCAGCGGGTCGTTAAAGGAAAGCAGGCTGATAAAGATCGACAAGGTAAACCCGATGCCCGCCAGCAGCCCCAACCCTACCATATGCATCCAGCCTGCCTGCCTTGGTAACTTGCCAATGCCCAGCCGCACGCCGGCCCAGGTAGATAACAAGATACCGGCACATTTGCCGGCAATCAACCCGATGATAATACCCATACCCAGCGGAGCGGTGAGGCCGTTTAACATCGATGCTTCAAACCGGATATTCGTATTAGCCAGTGCAAAAAGCGGTATAATAAAAAAATTCACGGGCTTTGTTAAGGCATGCTCCAGTTTTTCAAGCGGCGACAGTGTGGCATCCGGTGTGGTAGGCAGCGTCATGGCCACCAATACACCGGCAATGGTAGCATGTATGCCCGAATGATGAATAAAATACCAGATAAAAAGTCCAGGCACCAGGTAAAACCAAAGCCCTTTTATTTTCAGCCGGTTAAAAATGATCAGCAGCAGCATCACCCCGCCGGCATAGAGAAGGTAATTAAAATGGATGTCTGAAGAATAAAACAGTGCAATGACCAGGATCGCGATCAGGTCATCCACAATGGCCAGCGCTGCCAGGAACACTTTCAGACTGCCCGGTACTTTTTTACCCAGGATGGTGATGGCCGCCAGGGCAAAGGCAATATCCGTAGCCATCGGTATACCCCAGCCGGCAACCGTAGCCGTTCCTTTATTCAGCAGCACAAAAATAAGCGCAGGCAATATGGCGCCTCCAAAAGCCGCAATCACCGGAAGCATGGCCTTGCTGGGTGTAGACAGTTCACCCTCCACCATTTCCCGTTTGATCTCCAACCCTACCAGCAGGAAAAACACGGCCATCAACCCGTCATTGATCCAGTGCAGGATCGAAAACCGCAAACCGATGCTACCGGTTTCCCAGCCCACATACCTGCCCAGCCAGTCTTCAAAGGACCGGCCTGCGGGAAGATTGGCAATCAACAGTGAAAGCAATACACATCCGATGAGGATGATTCCCCCAACAGAGTTTGCATTTACATATTTCCGGAAGGTGTCTAAATTGATTCGCTTCAGCATAGCCCTTAAAATTACGGATTGCATTTTTTAATTCCTTATTTCTCATTTATTATTTCAATCCTAACTTTGAACGATGTTTGATTTCAGATTACAGGTGTTTCATACCGTAGCCCGGCGGTTAAATTTTACGCGTGCCGCCGAAGAGCTGTTTATTTCCCAGCCGGCAGCAACCAAACATGTACAGGAGATAGAGCAGTATTTTAAAACCAAATTATTTGAACGGAACGGTTCAAAGATCGCCCTTACCGAGGCGGGAAAAATATTGCTGCGTCATACCGAAGAGCTATTCAGTATTTACCGGAAAATGGAACTGGAGCTGCATTCTTTTGCGGCACAACACAAAGGCACGCTACGAATCGGCGCCAGCACCACCATTGCCGAATACCTGCTGCCGCCCGCATTGGCCGCTTTCAAAAGCCGGTTCAAAGACATTTCTGTGATCCTCACCAGTGGCAACACCGAGCATATTGAGCAATTATTACAAAAAAGTGAAATCGATTTTGGCATGATTGAAGGGCAGCCCAAGAACAGCCTGTTCAAATACACGCCCTTCATAAAAGATGAAATTGTGCTGGTGGCATCCGGGAAAAACCCCATCACTAAAAAGCCGAAAATCTCTTTAAAAGAATTACAGCAGCTGCCTATGGCACTGAGAGAGCCCGGCTCCGGAACACTGGAAGTGATCACCAAACACCTGAAAGCAAAAGGGATCCGGCTTTCGCAGCTGAACCGGGAAATACAGCTGGCCAGTTCAGAGAGTATCAAATCCTATATTTCCAATTCTATGGCGGTTTCCTTTCTTTCTATTCATACCGTGTTGGGCGAGCTCAATAATAATGAACTGGCCATTGTAGATATACAGGGACTGGATATTGAGCGCTATTTCCAGTTTGTACAGTTACACAGCGGGGCAGCGGCCATTCCCGACTATTTTATGAAATTCATCAATCATTATAATTTTAAGTAAAAACGGATATGTTCACAGCCGGGCCTTTGCACGTATGCAGCAAGGCACACAGAGGCGCTTCGCCTAATGTTCCGGACGGGTATTCCGGGGTGTTATCCGGTTTACACAAATATAAAGTGCCACGGCCACTACCAGCAGGATGATGCCGGTGCCGGCCCACAAGGTATTAAACCCATAATCGCTGGCCACTCTTGTACCCAGGAACGGAGTAATGATAAAAGAAACAGACACCGCCATTCCGTTAAGCCCCATATAAGAGCCCTTGTTACCTTTCCCCGAGCGCATGGCGGTGATGGCCGACATAAAGGGCAACACCAGGATTTCTGCCAGGCTTAATACGGTTATGGAGAGCAGGATGAGCCATACACGATGACCGGCGATAAGCATGGCATAGGAAACCGCCGTTCCCAATGCGCCCAGCAAAAGGGTGGCGGCAGGAGTCAGTTTTTTTTCAGCAAGGTTTACCAGCAGCATTTCCATTATCACAATCACAAAACCGCTGTACCCGAGTATGTAGCCAATGGATGTTTGATCCAGACCTGCTTCATCGCGATAGAATAACGGCAGCGTATTGAAGAACTGGAAAAAGCAAAGTGCGAAGATGCCGCAGAACACCGAGTATACCACAAACGGTACATCGCGGTAAGCCGACCGCTCGTTCACTTCACCGGCATCTTTTATGGCCGCTTTCCGTGCGCGTTCTTTTTTACGGAACAGGATGGACCGTTTTCTGAAAAAACGTACGTATACGATACCGGCGGCTAATGCACCCAATGCATTTACCGCAAACAGGAAATTGTATGACACGGCTGCAAGAATCCCCCCCAGCGCCGGGCCAATGGAAAAGCCCAGATTGATCGCCATGCGGTTCAGCGAGAACGCCCGGGTGAGGTTTTCCGGTGCTGCATATTTGGTAATGGCCACAGAGTTGGCCGGCCGGAATGATTCACTGATTACGCTTTGAATAAAGATAATAGCCGCCAGCCCCTGCAAAGTGGTAAAGAACGGGATCACGGCAAACAGGGGTGCGCTTAAAAACAAACTGGCCCACTGTACCCTGAATTCGCCGATACGGTCCGTAATATATCCGCCCAGCCAGGAGCCCACCACCGAACCGATACCAAAAAAGCTAAGCACAATCCCGGATTCCTTTAAACCAAAATGAAGATGATCCGTCATATACACGCCCAGGAAAGGCAATACCATCGATCCGGAGCGGTTGATGAGCATCACTACCGCAAGCATCCAGGCCTCTTTTGACAGGCCTTTGAAAGAATTGATATAGACGCGCAGAATTCCCATAGGAAATGAAAAGGCGGCAAAGGTACCGCAAAAAAAGAATAAACCAGTACATTTGGAAATGGGCGCATTTCATTTTTAGCAATGCAATACACCGGAGCAGCGAATATGTTGCAACAGCGTGCTGTTACCACTTTACAGAACATTCACAGCGCGCAACATCCGGCGGTAAAAACGGAGCTTTATAAACGTGTTGCCCTGGTAAACCCATAGTTGTTATATGCAGACCTCCCACCCCTTCCGGCCCGGATTTGCGCATAAACTGCGTGCCATCGACCGCGTATACTTTTCGCTTATTGCAGGCAGTATTGCGGCAGTAGCACTTTATGCCCTTCATCTTCCCTCAATGATGATTATCCTTGCTGGCTGGCTGGCGTTTTGTATCTGCTACCTTATTCTTTGCTGGCAGGTTATTTATACCACCCCCCTGGAATACATTGTAAAAAGGGCTGCGGTAGAAGATGGAAGCCGGGTATTTGTTTTTACGTTCATTGTGCTGGCCTGTTTTGCCTGCATGGGCGCCGTGCTGAGTATTGTAATCAATTCCAGGGGAAATACGGCCAACCACTTTTTATGGCTGCCCCTGTCCGTATCCGCAATGATCGCTTCCTGGTTATTGGTACATACCATTTATACCTTTCATTACGCGCATCTTTACTACCAGAACGGTGCTAAAGGAAGCGGGCTGAACTTCCCGGGAGATGAAAAACCCGATTACCGCGACTTTGCCTATTATTCGCTTTGTATGGGTTGTACCTTCCAGGTTTCAGATGTAGATACCACCTCCAAAAATCTAAGAATGGTGACCATGTATCACGGACTGATCTCCTTTGCACTAAATACCTTCCTGGTGGCCCTTACCATTAATATCGTTTCGGGATTGGTGCATTAGGGTTGAAGCGGTCAGCTATCAGTTGTCAGCTCTCAGCAATTAGCGTCAGTAGCCTTCAGCTTTTAGCATTTAGCCAATGGAAACAGGCAATAGTGAATCAATGTCGTTTCCTTTAGCACACAGACGTCTGATATATTTGCTCACAGATTTCCCAGATCTTCACAGAAAGGGCTGCAAGGGCCCCGATACGCCTTTCTCATTGCGTCTTACCAGACAAATATCTGGCCCAAGAAAACGGTATTGAATAGTGAATAGTCAAGAGATATAAGAATGTGAAACCGGATCCAACGTTGAACCGGAAACAGTTTTGCTTTCGGCCTTCAGTTATCAGTTTTTAGTCGATTACATCCGGGATCATAGATTTGTTCACTCGCATAAAGTATCACTGATTTCACCCTTGAACGTTGACCCTGAAACGGCTTCAGCTATCTGTTCTCAGTCTTCAGTTGTATCTGTCATGCTCAGGTGATAACACTCCTATTGTGGAATCGCATTGAACAACTGATCTGCTTATCACGAACGGAATCATCTGAGAACTATTGTTGTCCGGTAAAACTTTTAGTTGAAGGGATAAGGGTTGATTTTGAAGGG
>JAGIAT010000050.1 GCA_017744715.1 Niabella sp.
GTGCTACGTCGGCATCACCCAGTCGGCCTTCGTCAACTCCATTATCGTGGCGATCAAGGTGACGGTGATCGTGCTGTTCGTGGCCTTCGCCGCCAAGTACGTGAACCCGGACAACTGGACACCCTTCATTCCCGCCAACGAAGGCCCGGGCAGGTACGGCTGGGACGGCATCATCCGCGGCGCTTCGGTGGTGTTCTTCGCCTACATCGGCTTCGACGCGGTCTCCACCGCCGCGGGCGAGGCCAAGAATCCGCAGCGCGACATGCCGATCGGCATCCTCGGCTCGCTGGTGATCTGCACGATCATCTACATCATCGTCGCGCTGGTGCTGACCGGCCTGCTGCCCTACCCGCAGCTGTCCACGCCCAAGCCGGTGGCGACCGCGCTGGAAGCCTACCCGTCGCTGGCCTGGCTCAAGCATATCGTCGAGATCGGCGCGATCGCCGGCCTGTCCTCGGTGATCCTGGTGATGCTGATGGGCCAGCCGCGCATCTTCTATTCGATGGCCCAGGACGGCCTGCTGCCGCCGTTCCTCGCCAAGGTCCACCCGAAGTTCCAGACCCCGTACGTGGGCACGATCCTGGTCGGCATCTTCGCCGCGCTGCTGGCCGGCTTCCTGCCGATCGGCCTGCTCGGCGAGCTGGTGTCGATGGGCACGCTGCTGGCCTTCGCCACGGTCTGCATCGGCGTGCTGGTCCTGCGCAGCAAGCGCCCCGACCTGCCGCGGCCGTTCCGCGTCCCCGCCGCCCCGGTGATCTGCGTGCTCGGCGCCGCGGCCTGCCTGTACCTGTTCTGGAAGCCCTTCGCCGCGCACTGGACGCTGATGACCGGCTGGACCGCGATCGGCATGCTGATCTACTTCGGCTACGGCTACCGCCACAGCAAGCTCAGGCGCCGCGCCGCCTGATCCGCAACCGGGCCGGCGGGCGATCCCCGCCGGCCTTCCTCGTTTGCACTCCCGAAAAT
>JAGIAT010000051.1 GCA_017744715.1 Niabella sp.
TATACGTCATCTTTCGATTTTGCAGGGCCCTATGTTTTTGTTAAACAGTTGGTTGAACCATTTTACTGAGACCACATCGCTGTGGTACGCTTTATCCCGAAGTTACAGCGTCAATTTGCCTAGTTCCTTCTCCACGGCTCACCCGAGCGCCTTAGAATACTCATCCCGTCTACCTGTGTCGGTTTGCGGTACCGGCTGCTATACTCGCTTTTCTTGGAAGCACTCTCACTGCTACGCTTCACCCGAAGGTTCCACTCGTCTAATCCGTCAGACTAGGCAGCTAACATGCTCCGTCACTTTCATTGTATAGCAGGCGCAGGAATATTAACCTGCTTTCCATCGTCTACCCCTTTCGGGTTTGACTAAGGACCGGGCTAACCCTGATCCGATTAACGTTGATCAGGAACCCTTAGACTTTCGGCGATAAGGTTTTTCACCTTATTTATCGTTACTTATGCCTACATTTTCTTTTCTAATCGCTCCAGCATGCGTCGCCGCACACCTTCGATGCCATTAGAATGCTCCCCTACCGATCATCCCTCTAAGGGCGATCATAGAGCTTCGGTTCATGGTTTAATACCCGATTATTTTCCGCGCAGAATCTCTCGACCAGTGAGCTGTTACGCACTCTTTAAATGAATTGCTGCTTCCAAGCAAACATCCTGGCTGTTATAGAAATTTCACATCGTTTGTCTAACTTAACCATGTATTGGGGACCTTAGCTGCTATTCTGGGTTATTTCCCTCTCGGCCATGGACCTTAGCGCCCACAGCCTCACTCCCGGAGATATGTACTAGCATTCGGAGTTTGTCAGGGTTTGGTAGGCGGTGAAGCCCCCTAGCCCAATCAGTAGCTCTACCTCTAGTACACTTCTAAAATCCGAGGCTGTTCCTAAAAACATTTCGGGGAGAACGAGCTATCTCTCAGTTTGATTGGC
>JAGIAT010000052.1 GCA_017744715.1 Niabella sp.
GATTTCCACTGTTTCCTGCTTTGCAACTTCCTTTGGTACGGGCATGACCTCTACCGAGAATGGGAAGTCTTGTGTCACATTCAGGGATTCTCTTTTACAGCCGAAGATGATAATGCTAAGCATCAGAAAAATGGGCCACCTATATATAAGACATGTTTGCATTTTTAACCTGATTTATTTTTATGGATCAATACTGATTTACAAATTGAATCGTACACCGCCACTGGTACCTGGTCTGCATTGCCTCAAAGAAGTTCCAAGAAGTACATTGGCACCTCCTCTTAATAGCAAAACAAATCTATTGGACAGATAGGCTTCTAAGGACAATCGCCCACCTGCCCCATATACGAAGGCACTTTCATTGTTAATAACAGCTCCATCTGGCAGTAGCTTATTACCCTTGTTAATAGCCTCATATCCTCCAACAGCCCATACACCCAGGTTAAGCGTCACTGATCGTCTAAAATCACCCAACAGATAGAAACTGCGCCCTCCCTGAACAGTATAGGTTTCCAGCAGCACATCAATATCTTTGTCATGCGAAACATATGTGGATAACCGACGGCTGTACTCACCACTCCAAAACCAGTAATTGCAGTGCCGCCCTATACTGTTAAACCCAGCTTCCAGATAATAACTCTGTCCCGGACTTTTCATCGAAGAAGCCCCCCAATTGGCCTCAATGGCCTTTTGTCCAGGAGCCAGTCGCTGGCCATCTACTACGCCCCTGCAAAACATGCAGGATATAAGAAATATGTAAAATCTCATTGTAAAATTTTGAAAAGCTTAAAATTTAAGATGCAATTTATTTATCACCCTCGCCCTAATCAGATCAGCATTTTCTACCTCCAGCACCAGGTGACGGCTGCCATTTTTTTCAAATACTTCGATTTCAAGTAGCTTGTCTTCCCCGATTGTGAATTGGT
>JAGIAT010000053.1:0-626 GCA_017744715.1 Niabella sp.
GAATACGTTCCCGGGCCTTGTACACACCGCCCGTCAAGCCATGGAAGCTGGGGGTACCTAAAGTATGTAACCGCAAGGAGCGTCCTAGGGTAAAACCGGTAACTGGGGCTAAGTCGTAACAAGGTAGCCGTACCGGAAGGTGCGGCTGGAATACCTCCTTTCTGGAGCAGAGTCACCTGCCCGCTTCGCAACATGATATTTCGTTAAAGGTAAAAGCCTAAAGGATAAAGACTAAAGCGAAAAGCAAAGTCTTGATACCTGGTTGCAAATACCTGATACAAAAAGAGACAAAAGAGAAACAAAAAACACCCAGAAGAAATGACGGTTGTCTGGTAACCAAGGTTACAGCATCGGAATCAAGTTCAGAAGGTACACAGGGAAAAGCGGTAGCGGTAATAACTAACTGCTAGAGACTGGAACCTAAAGACGCAGTCCCGTAGCTCAGCCTGGTTAGAGCACTACACTGATAATGTAGGGGTCACCAGTTCAAATCTGGACGGGACTACCATTGAAGTTTGGAGAAAAGAGTTGGGAGATGGGAGTTAAGACTCCGGACTCAAAACTACTGACTCACGACTGTTACTCTGGGGGATTAGCTCAGCTGGCTAGAGCGCCTGCCTTGCACG
>JAGIAT010000053.1:654-1443 GCA_017744715.1 Niabella sp.
CCATTTGGGGCACAGGAAACGGTTCGAGTCCGCGGTTATCTGCTAATAAGCTGATGAGCAAAAAGCTGAAAGACTAAAGCACCTGAAAGGAGGCTTTAAGCTTTTGACTTTAGACTTAAAGCTTAATAAAGTTCTTTGACATATTGGAAGAAGTTAAAAAAGAAGAGCAAACAACAATAGGCGACTGTTGTGTTTGTGCTCACCAACCAAATGAGCAATCAAAAGGGAGGTATGAGACATCATAACAAGAGCGAAAAAAGCATACCATACGGCGCAAAAGGCGTATGAGTAGAAGAAAGTAAGAAAGAGTACACGGGGGATGCCTTGGCTCTCAGAGGCGAAGAAGGACGTGATAAGCTGCGATAAGCACCGGGGATCTGCAAATAGGAACTGATCCGGTGATTTCCGAATGGGGCAACCCGGCATGTTGAAGACATGTCACATATAATGAGCAAACCTGCCGAACTGAAACATCTAAGTAAGCAGAGGAAGAGAAAATAACAATGATTTCCTGAGTAGTGGCGAGCGAAAGGGAAGAAGCCCAAACCAATACTGTTACGGCAGTGTTGGGGTTGTAGGACTACGATGTGGTATTAGCAAACAGAAGTGGAACGGGATGGGAAGCCCGGCGATACATGGTGATAGCCCAGTACACGTATAGAATGCTAGCCTAGTAGTATCCTGAGTACCGCGAGGTCGGAGACGCCTTGTGGGAATCAGCCGGCACCATCCGGTAAGGCTAAATACTCCTGAGAGACCGATAGTGAACCAGTACCGTGAGGGAAAGGT
>JAGIAT010000054.1 GCA_017744715.1 Niabella sp.
GGTTTGAAACGTCCGAGCCCAGTCCCAGAGAAACCATGAGATGGCTTAGTCGGCCGGAATTGGTGGAGGGATTGGGGGACAGTAGGAAAGCTTGTCCGAGCCATTTTTGTTGTTGGAACTTCGGTTCCTCTGATGAAGATGCTGGATTGGTGTTGCCTGACCGCGCATCACCGGATGATATCTCGAGAAGCTGGTCTTAATGGTATGGCTTCGAGGTGCACCGGCGTGCCCTCAAAGAAGACCGTACCGACACGTCGATGTCATCAGGAAATAATCTGATTGTAAAAGGTAATCGGATTGCCGTTCCTTTGGAGCGGCCATGGATGAGCATAGACAATGAGAACGATTAAGTGTCGTAAGGGCATTTGGTGGATGCCTTGGCATGCACAGGCGATGAAGGACGTGATACGCTGCGATAAGCCGTGGGGAGCTGCGAATGAGCTTTGATCCGCGGATTTCCGAATGGGGAAACCCACCTTCGATCTCTGTTATTCCAAGGACAGGATTTCGGTTCTGTCTTTGAGCTAACAGAGATCATGAGAAGGTATTGAACTCTGAATACATAGGGGTTCAAAGCTAACCCAGGGAACTGAAACATCTAAGTACCTGGAGGAAAGGACATCAACGAGACTCCGTTAGTAGTGGCGAGCGAACGCGGACCAGGCCAGTGCCTGACTGTAAGTTACCGGAAGCGGTTGGGAAGCCGCGCATTAATGGGTGATAGCCCCGTACGGATCTGCGAACAGTTGGGACATGAGTAAGGCGGGGCACGTGAAATCCTGTCTGAACGTGGGGGGACCACCC
>JAGIAT010000055.1 GCA_017744715.1 Niabella sp.
CTCAGCTGGGAGAGCACCTGCTTTGCAAGCAGGGGGTCGTCGGTTCGATCCCGACTGGCTCCACCATCTGGCGCTCGCAACATTGGGTCTGTAGCTCAGGTGGTTAGAGCGCACCCCTGATAAGGGTGAGGCCGGTGGTTCGAGTCCTCCCAGACCCACCATCTCTCTGGATCGCACACTAAAGAATTTGAATGGCGCGACGTTGAAGTGCGCGCCATGCTCTTTGAAAACTTGGGACGTAACTAAGCGTTTTGGTTCTGTCGAACCAGACGTGTCGTTGAGGCAAGTAGGCAAACTTGTTGTTTGAGTATGACTTCGAGGCGACTTGGAGTTATATGGTCAAGCGACTAAGCGCATACGGTGGATGCCTTGGCGGTCAGAGGCGATGAAGGACGTGGTAGCCTGCGAAAAGTCCCGGGGAGCTGGCAACAAGCTTCGATCCGGGAATGTCCGAATGGGGAAACCCACCGCGCAAGCGGTATCCCAATCTGAATCTATAGGATTGGGAGGCGAACTCAGGGAACTGAAATATCTCAGTACCTGAAGGAAAAGAAATCAACCGAGATTCCCCTAGTAGCGACGAGCGAACGGGGATCAGCCCAAAAGTCGTACAAGTTCTAGCGGAACATTCTGGAAAGGATGGCCATAGACGGTGATAGCCCGGTATGCAAAAGGGCTTGTGCGATGAAAGTGAGTAGGGCGGGGCACGTGAAACCCTGTCTGAACATGGGGGGACCATCCTCCAAG
>JAGIAT010000056.1 GCA_017744715.1 Niabella sp.
GCCGGCTGCGGCCGCCCGGCCGGGTCGCCGTGGGCCATTTCTCTGCGACCTCCCATCGCTGGGTAGGCTCCCCTTCTCCCGAAGTTACAGGGTTATTTTGCCGAGTTCCTTGGCCGTGATTCACTCGAGCGCCTCAGGATTCTCTCCTTGACTACCTGTGTCGGTTTGCGGTACGGGTTCCATTAAAATATGCTTAGAAGATTTTCTTGGAAGTCTGTTTAGGGTCATTATCCATTTGGCCGAAGCCTCACGGTACTATCACCTTCAGCAAGTCTTGCGGATTTTCCTACAAAACTTATACCTACTGGCTTTAACGCACACTTCCGTCCGTGCGCAGACCTTTCACTACTCCGTCTCTCCATCGCTCTTAATGCAAGTACTGGAATATTAACCAGTTGTCCATCGAATACACCTTTCGGCTTTTCCTTAGGTCCCGACTAACCCTGATCCGATTAACGTTGATCAGGAAACCTTAGTCTATCGGCGAATAGGTTTCTCACCTATTTTATCGTTACTTATGCCTACATTTGCTTTTCCAAACGCTCCAACAAACCTTACGATTCGCCTTCGCCGCTGTTTGGAATGCTCCTCTACCGATTGCATTGCTGCAATCCCAAAGCTTCGGTACTATTCTTGATGCCCGTTTATTATCGATGCTCTGCCGCTCGACCAGTGAGCTGTTACGCACTCTTTA
>JAGIAT010000057.1 GCA_017744715.1 Niabella sp.
GTCCATGATTAGATCACCGGGTTTCGGGTCTATGCCTGCAAACTAAACGCCCTATTCAGACTCGCTTTCGCTACGACTACACCTTCAACGGCTTAATCTCGCTTGCAAACATAACTCGCTGACTCATTATGCAAAAGGTACGCTATCACCCACTTAAGGGGCTCTAACTGCTTGTAAGCTTACGGTTTCAGGTTCTATTTCACTCCCCTCTCGGGGTTCTTTTCACCTTTCCCTCACGGTACTTGTTCTCTATCGGTCACTAAGGAATATTTAGCCTTATGAGGTGGTCCTCACAGATTCCCACAAAATTTCACGTGTTTTGTGGTACTCGGGATGCCGCTAGCGCTTCTGAGGTTTTCGAACACGGGGCTATCACCCTGTCTCGCCAGACTTTCCAGACTGTTGTTCTAACCTCTCGAGTCGCACATTGCGGTCCCACGACCCCTCAATCAAATTAATGATTAAGGTTTAGGCTCTTACCCGTTCGCTCGCCACTACTAAGGTAATCTCGGAATTGATTTCTCTTCCTGAGGGTACTGAGATGTTTCACTTCCCCTCGTTAGCTTCAGACACCTATGTATTCAGTGAATGATATCATAAAATGATGAGTTTCCTCATTCGGACATCTCCGGATCAAAGTGTGTGTGCC
>JAGIAT010000058.1 GCA_017744715.1 Niabella sp.
GGCTTAACTTCTCTGTTCGGGATGGGAAGAGGTGAACACCAGACCAATAGCCACCAACAAGATTGTAGTTGGTTTATTTGTTCGCTATGGGAAGAATTGAAGTCGAACGCGACTCCGAACCAGACCAATAGCCACCAACAAGCTCTTTGAGTTCGAGTTTAGAGTCCAGGAGTTTAAAGTTTATGAGTAAGCTACTCTGGACTTTAAACTAATGAACTTTGAACTTCTTTCATGTCATATTGGAAGTAGAAGAGATGAAGATAAAGATTAAATGTGCAAGCTGTTGGGTAATTAGTACTGCTCAGCTGAGTGTATTTCGACACGTATACCTGCAGCCTATCAACGTCGTAGTCTACAACGACCCTTATGTGGAAGATTCATCTTCGGGCTAGTTTCGCACTTAGATGCTTTCAGCGCTTATCTATTCCCCACATAGCTACCCGGCCATGCTACTGGCGTAACAACCGGCTCACCAGCGGTGGGTCCACCTCGGTCCTCTCGTACTAAAGGCAGCCCCCGTCAATCTTCCTACGCCCACCACAGATAGGGACCGAACTGTCTCACGACGTTCTGAACCCAGCTCGCGTGCCACTTTAATCGGCGAACAGCCGAACCCTT
>JAGIAT010000059.1 GCA_017744715.1 Niabella sp.
CGTAACAAGGTAGCCGTAGGGGAACCTGCGGCTGGATCACCTCCTTTCTAAGGATAGCGACGGAAAGCGCCTGGCCTCGAGCCGGGAAGAGCTTCCTTCCTTCCAAAGAACATTAGCCGCCGTCCTCATGTCCCTTCATCACTGGATATCGCCTCATCGAGGCGATTAGCCTGAGCTGGCTCACGCCGCCCGCGGCCTTTATGGCTGGTTCGGGCGACAGATGGGCCGGTAGCTCAGGTGGTTAGAGCGCACGCCTGATAAGCGTGAGGTCGAAGGTTCAACTCCTTCTCGGCCCACCATCTGTCGGTGCGGGGCCTTAGCTCAGCTGGGAGAGCGGTTGCTTTGCAAGCATCAGGTCATCGGTTCGATCCCGACAGGCTCCACCAACCGGCTGGCGAGGGTTCGCGAAGCTGGCGCCAATACTCCAGAGATGAAGATACGAGTTTCGTCGGTTTCGGCCGGCGATCGCGCCAACTGGGCGCATCTTTGACATTGTGAATGGGTTTTTTAATCGATGCCGTGGCGATACGGTTTCGGTGTTCGGGCTTCGGCTCGATCAGCGATGCGTATCGTTACAAATGATTATCTGGCT
>JAGIAT010000005.1 GCA_017744715.1 Niabella sp.
ACGTTGATAGGCTACAGATGTAAAGGTGGTAACATCAAAGTCGAGTAGTACTAATTGCCCGTAAGCTTTAATTTTTTTTTAGATCTCTTCTGACAGTTTTTTCCAATATGTTAACTTATTAGGTTAACAGGATTAGAAGTTAACAGGTTGACAAGGGTTAAGTTCCTTGTAAACGTATAAACTTTTAAACCTATCAACCAAAGATTTTATGGTGGTTATACCAAGGGTGTTCACCTCTTCCCATACCGAACAGAGAAGTTAAGCCCCTTATGGCCGATGGTACTGCACCACAATGCGGGAGAGTAGGTAGCTGCCATTCTTATTGAGAGCCTCACAGTAATGTGAGGCTTTTTTTTTATGGGAATCTAACCCTCAGGCTAAGAAGAAGGAAGATCCGAAAAAGATTAAAGAGCTTATGATACAAACTTAGAGAGCACCCACTCAACAATATTGAAATAGTTAAGGATTTTGTTTTCTGCCGGGTTCTTGTGAATCGCAGTTACAAGAACCGAAAGCTTTTCTGCAAGTTGACGGTTCCGGAATACAGAATTTTGCCAGGGACGCAATGCGATTGTTTTGAATAATAGTTTTTCAATATTTGGAATTCCGGATGGCCGGGTTGCCGTAAAACGTTTGTACGATCTAACCTCATAATCCAGGTATTCCAGGTCCCGGGATTCATAGTGCAATACAATGTTAAAGCATCTGCAGATATTGTAAAAGATATGATGCTCCGGTTGCCGTGGCATAATTGCAGGAGATAATATTTTTTTTGCTTTAGCGGGTTGCTGATTTTTATAATAGATCAGCGAATAATAAAACTGGAGCTGTAATTGTTTTTGGGGATATACGGATGAAAATTCAGTAAGTACTAAAGATGGACTAGACCGGATCCGTTGCAGGGCACTTGTCCAGGCTTCATTTACAATGAATAATTCCAACTCAAATAGTAAGGTTGTTTTTTTGATAAGGTAATTGAAATAGTCAGGGTATTCTTTGCTTTCTAACAACGAAAGTTTTTTGATGAAATACGGCATCTGATCGAACGAACCAGCAGCTTTTAAATTTTCCAGTAATCCGTTCAGTGTATCATAATAGTCTAATGGCGGATGTTGTAACGGGATTTTGTTTTTTTCAAATAGTCCGTTCAGCAGATAAAATGTCTTCAGAGCGGCATTGTAATTTCCGGTATGGCTGAAGTAAAAGGACTGAAATAGCAGGTGCAGCTTTTGTGATTCAGGATTCTGTTTTACCCTGTTATTAATAATGGTCATTTCTTCAAGCAGTAAATCGTCAAAACTGGCCGGAGCAGCTGTGTTTCCATCTGGTGTTGAATGAATCAGCCGGTGCTTTAATATTTCATAAAGCGCATAGTGTTCCTGCAGGCTCCTGGAATTTTTTAACAGATCCCTTGCCGTTTGCTGTTCTGCAATCAATTGTTTTTCTGAAAGACCCTTGAAATTTACTTCCGAAAGATGATTGAGCTCTTCGCGCTTAAGGATATATTTTAATAGCAAGTCGTTGGTGGTATTTGAACCGGATAGCAGAACCCGTGCTTGTTTTATTGCCTGGTTAGGCAGGTTGCGTTGCCGCAGGGTTTTAACCTTCATCATACCATACAGCAGGAGCAGGCTGGTATCATTTTTTAGCTGGTTTCTAACAAGCATATCACACAAAAGCTTGTGCAGGTATTGCGTTGCTATATTTAAAGACGCGGCCGGATATTTTTTTTTGAAAGATTCTTTTATGATAGAAAGATCTCCGGTCTGCGTAACCAAGTCAAAAAGCTGTAAATACACCTTCCCCTTCTGCGATTTTCGTGTAATAAGCTTGAATTGCCGTTTTTCTGCAACCGATAAAGTACTGACCAACTCTGCAACCGATACTAAATTCATAATTATCTTATTTGTATGTGATTTTTATTTTTAATCGATTGACATGTAACGTCTTATCGTCTTATTTTTAAAGGTTTTCCAGTTTAGTAGTTATTAAATTTAATTAAATTTTGTTTTAAATAATGTTTTTTAATATTTAATTTCATTTCCATAGTAGTATTAAAAATAATTAACGATCATGTTTGCCGGAAAAATAGCAATTATTGGAAGCACAAATATGGATATGGTTGTAAGAACGGAGCGGATACCGGTTCCTGAGGCACCCACGCTGGCCAGCCAGTTTTTATGCATCCCCGAGGAAAGAGCGCAAACCAGGCTGTAACGGACACCAATGAAGCGCTGTTGTCAGATGCTGTACAGGAATTACGGGGAATTTATATCCGTGCATTGATATGCTTACACCCAACAGAATTAAAGCCTGGCTGCTGCTAAGGATTGAAGGAGGTATAATGGAGCGTTGGCTGTGGCATAGATCAGTCGGAAGCCGGTTACTGATGTAAACCGGTTTTACTGCGAGGCGTAAGAACGAATATGAACGATACCGAAAACGGAGGGGCGGTCACTCACCACTGTTTAGTTAACACATAACGATCGAATAAAGAAAATTGCTTTATGTATATGATAGATCATTACTTGCTGATAATGTTATTTTATATAGCAACAATGTTTTGCAGGGGACATGGGTAAAACAACAATGTAGTATTCCTTTTCGACAGAAGCGGGAGCCCGAAACTACACAATTTGTTAACGCGGTATTTATTAGGTTTTATAGTACGGATGATATTTTTGCAACCGCGAAATCTTAACTATAACCGTACCGTATATCTTCTGTAAATCTCATCGAACAGTTCATTTTTTAAACCACCAAGGAATAAGATGCTAAGGGAAGTAATTTTTAAAAACAGGATAAAGTCCTTTTATCTTTTATGTGTAGTGTTGTGCTTTACACTTAATAGTTTCGCCCAGGATAAAAGCAGATCCATTAGTGGTGTTGTTAGCGACAGAACGGGTAATGCAATACCCAATGCCACTATTACTATAAAAGGCGAAGATAATGTTGTTTCAAAACAGGCACTTGCTGATGAACAGGGGCGTTTTGTTTTTTATGGATTGGGAAAAGGAGCATATGAACTCCAGGTATCTTCCGTGGGGTATGAACCGCTTTCCATAAAGAATGTGAAATATGACGGTACACATGCATTGCAGTTGTCTTATACATTGGAATCTACGGCAAATCAGCTGGCAGATGTTGTGGTAGTGGGGTATGGAACCCAAAAGAAGATCAATCTTACCGGTGCGGTAGATCAGCTGAGTGGGGCCGCGCTTGAAGGCCGTGTGCAACCCTCTATTACACAGATGCTGCAAGGGGCAATCCCCAACCTTAATGTAAATCCGCTCGATGGAAAACCGAACAGGGATGTATCCTATAATATTCGAGGGGCAACTTCGGTAGGACAGGGAGGCAGTGCACTGATCCTGATCGATGGGGTTGAAGGCGATCCTTCAACATTAAATCCCAATGATGTGGAAGCTGTTACGGTGCTTAAAGACGCGGCGTCCGCAGCCATATATGGTTCAAAAGGTACTTTTGGAGTAGTCCTTATTACAACAAAAAATGCAAAAAAAGGGAAGGCATCGGTTACCTATTCCGGAAGCGCTTCTATTCAAGAACAAACAACCCGTCCCAGCTTTGTAACGGATGGCTATGAATATGCTACCCATTTTTATGAAGCGTATAACGCATGGAATAATTATTCGTCGGTACCGGCCAAGCTGAATAAGACCCAAATCTTTACATTAGACTGGCTGGCGGAATTCAAGAAAAGAAAAGAGCAGGGCAATACAGAAGAAGTTACAGTGGATGCCAATGGCAATTATGTGTATTATGGTAATGCTGACTACTATGGTGCACTGCTAAAAAAATCGACCTTTACCCAGCAGCATAACCTTGCTGTAAGCGGGACATCCGATAAGTTTGAGTACTACCTTTCCGGCCGTTATTTTGCCAGCGATGGTATTTACAACTATAACCCGGATCTGTATAAAAACTACAGTATGCGGGCCAAACAGGGGCTGCAGGTAACGCAATGGTTAAAGGTCATGAATAATATGGATTATTCTTATTATTCCTACCGGGATCCCATCACGGCCGGGGAAGGTGGTGTTATCTGGAGAAATATTGCGGATGAAGGCCACCCCACATCACCTATTTTTAACCCGGATGGTACCTTCAGTTATTCTGCTGCTTATACGGTGGGCGATTTTATCTATGGTAAAAATGTACGGAATAATGCCGGATCTAATCTCCGGAATACGACCAGCTTTGAAACAAAGTTTTTTAATAACAGCTTTCATATTAAAGGTGATTTTACGTTCCGTTCGCAACGATATGAGCTTACCCGTGTAAGAGTTCCGGTACCTTACAGTGTAAAGCAGGGTCAGGTCTTATTCCTGGAAACATCTACCAATGATAATATTTATACGGCAGATCAGCGTTGGAATTATTTAACCGGAAACCTCTATGCTGATTATGAAAAACGTTTTGCAAAACATTATATAAAGGGACTGTTAGGATATAACTATGATCAAAGAGTATATTCCTCAAAGTATATAACAAAGAATGGATTGCTTTCTCCCGAAACGGAAAATATCAATCTGGCCCTGGGAAATTCCGTTACAGCAACGGGTGGGTACAACAAATACCGCACTACGGGACTGTTTTACCGGCTGAACTATATTTTTGATGAACGCTATCTCCTTGAGGTCAACGGCCGTTATGATGGGTCCTCAAAATTCCCGGGCAATGAGCAGTGGGGCTTTTTCCCATCGGTGTCTGCCGGCTGGCGTGTTTCGCGTGAACATTTCTGGAATGCATCGCCTTCTGTTATTTCAGATCTGAAGCTGAGAGCGTCTTATGGTGCACTGGGAAATGGAAATATTGATCCTTATTCATATTTAGAGCAATTTTCAATTAGCACCTCAGGACGTATTTTAAACGGAGCTAAAAATCCCCAAACCAGCGCACCGGGTGTCATCCCTGATAACCTCACCTGGGAAACGGCCCAAACCGCAAACTATGGATTGGATATCGCCCTACTGAAGAACCGGCTTACTTTTGCCGGAGACTATTACATCCGGAAAACGCTTAACATGTATACTGTGGGACAAACCCTGCCCGATGTATTTGGTGCCAGCTCTCCTAAAGGTAACTATGCAGACATGACCACAAAGGGATTTGAAATTTCGCTTGGATATGCAGACTTTTTTATGGTGGCGAATAAATCCTTTAACTATAGTGTGAAGGCTACGCTGGCCGACAATCATTCACGCATCGACCGGTATAACAATACCACCGGAAGCCTAGGCGATTATTATGCAGGGCAACAGATCGGCGAAATATGGGGTTATGTAACACAGGGGCTTTTTCAAAACCAGGAGGAGATCGATAAAGCGCCCAAACAACCGGTTATTAAGTCGTCCAACTCCGGGAAAATTTATCCCGGCGATATCCGGTTTGCCGATTTAGATAACAATGGTGTTATTGACTACGGAAACAATACCATATACAGTCACGGCGATAAAAAAATAATCGGCAATAAAACACCTCGTTATTTATACAGCGCAACGGTTAGCCTGGATTGGAATAATATATACTTTTCTGCATTTATTCAGGGCGTGGGTAAACAGAACTGGTACCCCAGTAACGAATCTATTTTTTGGGGACAATATAACAGACCGTATAACAATTTGCCCACCTGGCATTTGAACAATTACTGGACAGCAGATAATCCCAATGGATATTTTCCAAGGTATGCGGGCTATAATGAGTCGTTGAAGTTAAATGCGCAAACCCGGTATCTGCAGGATGTTTCCTATACGCGGTTAAAAAATATCCAGGTAGGCTATAACCTGCCGGGCGCAACGGTAAAAAGAATGGGGCTTCAAGCTGTACGGCTTGGTCTTTCCGGTGAAAACCTGTTAACCTGGTCTCCGTTGTATAAACGCACAAAGGATATCGATGTTACCAATATTGGAAATTCCGATCCGGATGTGAACAGCGGTTATGGCGATGGGTTCAATTATCCCACAATGAAGAGTTACAGTTTTAACATTTTGATTACGCTATAAAAAGAAAATGATGAAAAAGGTAGTATATATATTTTCGATATCAGTTCTGGTACTCTCTTCCTGCCGGATGGAAGAGCTTCCGGAAGCAACGGCATCGGTAAAAGATATTTTTGGAAGTGAGAATGGAATGAAAACCTATAGCTATTCCTTTTATAATATGCTTCCCTCCGGAACCAATGCCTATTCGATGGATGCCATGGCCGATTATGGTGGCGTGAACGGGTTGAACGCTTTTATACAGGATGGTGCATATAAGGCAGAAAATAGCTCTGGCTGGGATTGGAGCAACCTCCGGAACGTTAATTATTTTATTGAGAATGCACAGAAAGCCAATGTAAGCGATGCTATAAAGAATAATTATCTGGGGATCGCCCGTTTTTTCAGGGCCTATTTCTACCTGGATAAGCTGATCCGTTTTGGGGAAGTACCCTGGATCGATCATCCGCTTCAGGTAACGGAGGGGGATATTTTATATGGCAAGAGAGATTCCCGTACCATTATCATTGATCATATTATTGACGATCTTGATTTCGCATACCAGAATATGAGCGCGGCTACCTCTGATGGATCGCTGATTACAAAATGGACGGCCCTGGGGTTAAAGACAAGAGCTGCATTGTTTGAAGCTTCCTTCCGTAAATATCATACAGAGCTGTCGCTGGCCAATACGGCCGGTAAATATTACCAGTTTGTAGTAGATGCGGCAACAGAGCTTATGAAAAAAGGTCCCTATACCATTTACAACGGAAGCGGCCCGCAGGCGTCTCAGCGGCAACTCTTTATTTCCGATAAACCCATTACTTCGGAAGTAATGCTGTCGGTGGTATTGAGTAAGGAACTGGCTGTTTTGGGTGATGCCAATTGGTGGTGGACCTCTGCTACCTATGGCCCGCGTTATAGCCTGGTACGTCCGTTCATCAATACGATATTAAACAGAGACGGGACGCCGTATACCAGTCGCGCCAGCTATAAAACCGAAACCTTTTACCAGGAGTGCCAGAACCGCGACTTCCGGTTAAGTCAGCTGATCCGCACCCCCGGTTATACCCGCAACGGTATTGCAGCTCCTCCTAATTTTGCAAGCTATTCCTATACCGGGTACCAGCCTATAAAGTATACACTGGACGACAGTTATTTTGATAATGGTGGATACAATACCAATAATCTTCCATTGATGCGGTATGCCGAAGTGCTACTTAATTTTGCGGAGGCAAAGGCAGAGTTGGGAACACTTACGGATGATGACTGGAGTAAGTCGATAGGGGAGCTAAGAAAGCGTGCCGGTGTTACCGGTGGATTAACGCAAAAACCCACGGTGGCGGATGCATATTTAAAAGAGACCTTCTTTCCGGATATTAATGATCCCGTACTATTAGAGGTGCGCAGGGAACGCCAGGTAGAGCTGGCACTGGAGGGCTTTCGCTTCAATGATCTGAAGCGCTGGAAAAGAGGAGAACTGATGGCTACACTGGAATGGAGCGGCATCTATGTACCGGCATTAAACACATTAATGGATCTGGACCAGGATGGCACCCCCGATGTTGTTTTTTATGACGGGGCACAGAGCGGGCCTACCATTGATGTACCCAAGGGCTGTGCTAAAGTACCAATTGGGGGAAAGAGTACCAACTATCAAACCCTTACGGCCGATAAACACCTGGAGTGGTTTAAGTCGCAAACCCGTACCTGGTATGCAGATGGCCGCCAGTATTATTACCCGGTTCCGGCATCGGCCATTGTAAAAAATAAGAATCTCACCCAGAACCCGGGCTGGTAGCCTGTCTTTTTGAATAAAAATAAATGAACAATGAAAATACGAACGATTGCTTTATACCCACTGCTGTGCCTGTTATTTTTTGGGATCCCGGTAAACAGTTTTGCAGGAAAAGAGGGAAGCCGGGATGTCCGGAAGGATAAAAAGATGCGCGTTATTTTTGATACGGACATGGGGCCAGACTATGATGATGTGGGCGCCATTGCCATGCTGCATGCTTTTGCAGACAGCGGGTATGTAACTATTTTGGGCACCATAGCCTGCACAAAATATGAAGGGGTAGCCAGTGTACTCAGTATTTTCAATACCTATTTTCACCGGCCAAACATCCCGGTTGGTGTTCCCCGGCAATGGGCGTACACGGATAAGGACCCGCAGCACTGGACCGATTCGTTAATTGCCCGGTACCCGCATGCCATTAAAACCAATGCGGAGGTTCCGGATGCGGTGAGCCTGTATCGGAAATTACTGGCCGGGCAGCCAGACAACAGTGTAACCATTATTACGGTTGGATTTTTTACCAACCTGAACAACCTGGTACATTCAGGGCCCGATCAGTATTCTCGGTTAAGCGGGCTGGAGCTGGTAAAAAAGAAGGTAAAGAACCTGGTAAGTATGGCCGGGAAATTTCCGGAAGGGAAGGAGTTCAATGTATATAAGGATGCTGCAGCTGCATATGAGCTTTTTAAAGTATGGCCCAAACCGGTATTGTTCTCCGGCTGGGAGATCGGTCAGCAGATCCGGACAGGCTTGAAGCTGATCAATGATGCCAGCATCCGCAACAGCCCCGTAAAGGATGCATACCGGATATCCATACCCCAGGCGGCATCTGATCATAATGGGCGTATGAGCTGGGATCAAACCGCTGTATTGATAGCGGTTAAAGGATATAGCAATTTTTTTGAGATCCAAAAGGGTTCGCTCGAGGTAGAGAAAGACGGCAGTAATAAATGGATCAATAAGCCGGATGGCCAGGCCGCTTACCTTACCCCAAAAATGCCCTATGAGCAGCTTGCTGCATATATAGAACAGTGGATGATGCACCGCCCCATGTAAACTACAATAAAAATATGCCATATGATAAAAGCTTTTTTCAGGGCAGCTGTATACCTCTGCCTGGGGGGAGTTATGTGCTCCTGCAAAAAGGAATGGATCACCCCATTGGAACCTGTGCCGGTTTCCGGTGCTGCCACACAGAATATGCCTCTGGCACCCGGTCTTGCAGAAATGCATTCCTTTAAAGTGCTTTCTTTTAATATACGCCGGTATGATCAGAACGATATTCCGGCAGACCCCCAAACCATCACCGAGCGGCAACCGCTCATACGGCAGATTATAATAGACAATAACCCCGATATTTTCGGGTTCCAGGAATTTTTAAATGCTGGTTTTAAAACCTGGGTCGTACCGCAAATGGACAGCCTGGGTTACGGTCATGCGGCTATCGGAATTACTTCAAACCCTATCTTCTTTAAAAAAAACAGGTTTAGTCTGCAGTGGTCAAAAGCATTCTATTTAGATCCGGCCTACCCGCATCAGAATGCGGTTGCGGCCATTCTTAAAGACCTGGTTACCTCCAATATGTATTTTGTCTGCAATACGCATTGGATCGCCGGAGATCAGCCGGGGAGAATGGGGAATGCAGGATCGCTTATCGATTCGATCAAGGCAATGAATCCCGGGCTTCAGGCAGTAATTATGGGCGACTTAAATGCACAGCCGGATGCTGTTGAGTTTAAAATGCTAAAGGATAGCTTTGCTGTATTGGATGGATTGTGGGAAGCGCAAAGTGGCCCCACCACACATGGATGGGATGCTACCGGGGAATTGCTCTAGCCACTGCAGGCCGCATGCCTGTTGGTTTTGATCATTACACTCGTTATAATGATTTCTTAGATTTCTTATGACGCGCCCGGATTTTTGTACTTCTGACGAATCGGTTGCGGCATGCAGGATATTACGCAGGCTTATTGCTGCCGTGTAGATCCATTTAGGCAAATGCCTTTGTTGCTGACATACTGTTTTTAGTACAAATGCTGATCTGTAAAGCTGAAGCTGATGATTCCCGGCATATATGCTGTATTCAATTTTTCGATTGTCAGGCAGGTTAAGTAAGCAGTATTTGAGATGCAAAATAATTTTAGCCATTTTTAAAATGCGGAATTAAGGCAAATAGTTGCTCCGGATTGAATATTTATCAGGTTGGTGATGGCGAATTTTATTTAATAGAGTGATTTATTTGTTGAATATAATGAAATATGAGGAGGGTATGTTTGCCTGCATGTATTCTCCATTTATCTTAGCGGGGAATTTGAAAGATTCCTCTACTGGTTCTCAAGAAAAACACGTGATCTTATAATATTTACTCCAAAGGATACGATATGTTGATCTTTATTCATTGAGAATATGAACTTATGGCGCCTCAATTAATAATCGGTATTTAATAAATTTTAACCCCTCACTTGTGAAATTAAAGCGTATGTTAAAAAACCTGTTTTTCATTTTTATAACTTTCGTTACCTGTGGACCGGTTTTCGCACAAAGATCATTGAAGTTCGAGAATGGAGGTGGACCGGCCGGCAATGGCCCCACTACTACAGATAAAACGGTGACCATGTATTATGGGGACGCCGGTGTCTATAGCCCTTCAACAACGGTTACATTCTCATTAAGCAATCAACAATACACATCAATCGAGGGCAATCCGAATATTCCCGGAATCGTTTTTGGCGGAAACCTGAACAACAATGGAAATACAGTTACCAGCATTAACCATTACTTGGTGTTGAGTAATCTGGGTGGCTCCAGTAACGCACAATATTCTACAAATAACGTTCAGCCAGGCATAAATGTGAGCGATGACTATGGGTTAGAAATGGCTACATATTCAGATGCTTTAATCAATGCCGATGGCAGTAACAAGGTGCCCACGAACCAAACCGTTTATTATGGCGATCTTACTTTAACGTTTAACCGACCTGTAAACAATCCGGTGATTCATTTTACCGGTTTGGGCGGATTTAATGGTAACCAGGGATTTGCCGCCGGCTTTGACCTCAATAACACAACCTATTCTTTAACAAAGCTAGCCGGCAGCCAATATTTTGCCGTTAACGGCAATTCTATCCGTAATTCGGCTTCAGCCATCGGTACCAGTTCCGCCGGCAGCGGAGGTGGTGCTGCAGGAAGTGTGCAGGTAAACGGTACCCGCATAAGTTCGATCACATTCCGTGTATACTTCCGCGGCGACGGTGGCGGCAATCAATGGTCCAATCGCAGTTCTGTAGGTGCCGACGGTTTTTTAGTGAGCGTTTCCCTGGCGGCTTACAGCATTAGTGGTTCCATATTCAATGATGCCAACGGACTTAAAGATAATACGGTAAATGGCACAGGAACGAATGCAGGCGGACTGAACGCGGTTTTAATAGATCCTTCAACGAATACAGTTGTAGCAACGGTGCCGGTGAACACCGATGGCACCTATCGCTTTAACAATAATGTTCTGGCAGGAAATTATGCATTGGAGATAACCACAAATACTGCTACAGTTGGTGCAGCTCCACCGGCGGTTAAGCTACCGGACGGATGGGTGAGTACGGGCGAAAACATTGGTTCCGGGGCCGGAAATGATGGAACTCCCAATGGGATTCTTACAGGACTAACAGTAAATGGAAATGTTTCAGATGTAAATTTTGCAATTGAGCGTATTCCGGTAAGTAATGATGTTTCTGAAACTATTGCAATGCCGGCCAATCATACGATTGCCCAGGGAACGATTCATACAGCTGTTAGCGGTTCAGACGCTGAAGACGGTCAGATGGGGAACGGAAAAACGGTTGTAATTGATAGTTTGCCCGAAAATGGAAAATTGTACTATAATGGCAATGAGGTTACTGCCGGGCAGGAAATTTTAAATTTTGATCCTTCGCTGTTATCTTTTACGGATTTAAGAGATGGAAGTACGGAAACCTCCTTTAAGTATAGCTTTGTTGATGCGGCAGGACAAAAGGGTAATAGCCCCGCAACCTTTACCGTGAAATGGGATGGAAGCTTACCTGTTATGTGGGGCGCAATAAGTGCAAGGTATAGCAACGGGCAGCTAACGGTTATTTGGAATACTGAAACGGAGATGAACAATGATCATTTTGATGTGGAGGCTTCTACGGATGGCGTGCATTTTACAAATGTAGGGGTTGTTGCAACCAAAGCCCCGGGTGGCAGCTCTGATGTCGAATTGAACTATAGTTATTCTAAAACGATGAACGGTGCAAGCCTTGCCTTTATTTCATTGCTGTTTGTAGGTGTTGGGTTTGTGTATTCCAAGGGCCGGGGTAGTAAGGTATTGATGATGGGGCTGGCGGTCATTGGTGTGGTGATACTGGGTGTTTCGTGCAACAAAAAAGATATCCCGGCAAGGGGAAATGGAGGTGAACTATTTGTACGTATCGTTCAGGTAGATAAGGATGGAACAAAAATAACTTCGAAAATTGTACGGGCAGCAGTCGAATAAAAAATAGAGGGCAATCTATTTAGAACACCACCTAAAAAGGAGCGACGGCTCCTTTTTTCTTTATATAAACAAGCAATAAGATTCCCGGTTTATATAAATGGAGACCCGGTATGGGAACCGGGCCTGTTTCTAAGTTTGAGGCATTCAAATGATCATGTAAAATACTTCGACCAAAAAAGAGATGAAGTCCTGGTCCCCTGAACATTCTGTAACGGAGGATTTCAAATGTAAGCGCAAAGACAAATAAGCTTGCAATTTTACAGACATCAAACAGGGTGTATTCGCCTGCATTATTTATGGAGTTGAGTTTGCAGGAAAACTTATTGAAATGCGGAAGGGTTATACTATTATCCTAACACATTGTACATGATGATCGGAGAGTTTTTACCTTGCATCAGCATTCAGGTAAACCGCGCAATCTACAACTAATATCATCAGACGATCTGAAATTTCAGAAGTATCGGCGCGCGCTTTAGCTCTTAATAAACCTCAAAATAATCCTTATGTTAAACAGTAACCGCTCTGCTGTTCATACAGGTATTACCTGTATATGGGGCCTGTTATTTCTTCTTTTTACCGGCCCTTCCTTCGGGCAAAAATCGTTGAAATTTGAAAATGGAGGCGGCCCTTCCGGAAATGGCCCTACTACGGCTGATCAGATTGTTACCATGTACAATGGTGATGCCGGAGTTTATACCCCCACAACTACGGTTACTTTTTCCCTGAGTAATCAACAGTATCCAAGAATTCAGGGATCGAGTTTTCCGGGTATTACATTTGGCGGGAATCTTTCCTCAAATAACACACCTGGCGGGTTGCCCTTGTACAGCCTGATGAACCAGATTGGGAATTCACAGAACAGTCATTATGCTACGGCCGGTTCCAGTCCGGCGATCAATATTGCGAACGATTATGCCATTGCACTGTTTGGCAGCACGGATGCATTGATTAATGACAACGGCTCCAATAAAGTGCCAACAAATACAAAGAATATATATTTCGCTGACTTAAAGTTGACATTTAACCGCCCGGTGAATAACCCCGTTATTCATGTTACAGGCTTGGGAGGAGGACTTGGGTCTGAAGGTTTTACAAATAGCCTGGAATTAGTTGATCCCTACACTGTTTTAAAACTGGCCGGGAGTTCTTATTTTGATGTTTCAAATGGGAAGCGCATCTATAATGCTGCCGCCAGATATGGGTCAAATTCGAGTAGCACGGCCTCGCCATTTGGAGCATCAGGAAGCGTTAGGATAGTTGGCGATCACATCACATCGCTAACGTTCAGGGTACTCATGAACGGCGATGGAGGCGGGTCAAGCTGGGCAAATACCAGTGGAACCTCCGGTGATGTGATACTGGTAGCGGTATCTATGACAACTTATAATATCGGGGGAAAGATACTTCAGGATGCAAACGGGATGGGAGATAATACGGTAAACGGAACGGGTACAAACGCCGGAGGCCTGAATGCTGTTTTGGTTGATCCTGCTACCGGTAATGTTGTGGCAACAGTTCCTGTAAATGCCGACGGTACATATAGCTTTACAAATATTGTGGCGGCTGGTTATACCCTTGCCATAACGAAGGACGCGCCGGTGGTTGGCGCACATTTTCCCGGGGTATCCCTGCCCGAAGGCTGGACGTCAACAGGAGAGAATAATGGCGCCGGACCTGGAAGTGACGGCACGGCTGATGGGATGCTTAGCCTTAACCTCAATGATAATATTACAGATGCCAACCTGGCGTTGGATCAGCAACCGGTGTCAGAGAACGTATCCCAGCAAATTCCTATACCCTCCAATCACACAATACCTCAGGGTAGTATTAGTGCGCCGGTGAAAGGATCTGATCCGGAAGATGGAGCGCTGGGGAATGGAGATACCGTTGCAATAACAGAACTGCCGGCAAACGGAACATTGCTTTACAATGGCAACCCGGTTGCAGCAGGGCAGCGTATACCCAATTTTGATCCCGGGCTCCTGTCTTTTAGTAATCTTCAGGACGGTACTTCATCTACTTCTTTCAAATACAGTGTTGTTGATGCGGCCGGCAAACAAAGCGCAACTCCGGCAACTTTTACAGTGAGCTGGGATGGTAATCTTCCCGTTGTCTATAACAATGTTTCGGCCCGCTTTTCCGGGGGAAGTCTTATTGTAGAATGGACAACTATGACCGAAACGGACAATGATCATTTTGAAATTGAAGCGTCTTCTGACGGATCAACATTTAACAGTATCGGAACGGTTAAGTCTAAGGCTCAGGATGGAAATTCAACTAAGGAAATAAATTATCAATTTTCCAAACCAACTATGGCAGCGCTCTTCTTTGTAGCCGGCACGTCCATTTTCGGATTGCTGGGGCTGTTATTAGTTGCGTTGAGCCGGAGAAACAGCACCCGGTGGGCGGCTGGTGTCATTATGATCGTTAGCTTTTTAGGCGTTTCATGCAAAAAAAAGGAATCGTTATCATTACAGAAAAATGAAAAGGTATTCGTACGAATCGTTCAGATAGACAAGGACGGTAAAAGAGGCGCTGTATCCAAAGTGGTACAGGTTACGGGCGAATAAATCTTAGCGAGTGTTACTGACAATTGAATGGTATATTCGGCTGCTCAACTGAGGGGCGTAATCGCTGTTTCACAGATGGTGAAAAATCGGTGTACTTAAAGCGGCAGAACCTTGGTCTTATAATTAGATATATACACCGGCCTGTTTTTTCTAATTCGGGCCCTTTTTTAAATGGCTTTGGGTTTTCGCCGGAATGGTGCGTAGCAAACGATTAATGCGCTTATCCAATTACCCGTTTGCTCCTGAAATTGTTGGAAAACCAGTGTTGTCCTGCTTTTATTTTGGATTGGTCGTGTTTGCGGCATTCATCGTTTGCTGAAACAGTTCCGGTGTAATCCTTGCCAATCCATGATGCCCGATGATCTGCCCGAAGACGATCTGGTGCTTTTGCAGATAATGGTAAAATTCAAGCGATACCTGGAATGCAGGTGTAACGGTGGCGTCTTCCGGCATGGATAACAGATCGCCTTCATAAATGAGTTTTTCCCGGGGAAGATACAGGAACGATAGTCCCTGTGCATGACTGTTGGGCACTTCAAAAAGTTCAACACGGTGGTGGGAATCCTCTAATATTTTGTGGCCATTGAAGAAATTGAATGCCGGATGAACACTGCCCGCCTGGTTACCGTTAGTTGCGGCTATCATCTCCCGGACCGGTTTTTCCATAGAGGGCGTACAGAGAATCACCGCGCCTTCCTTTACCAGCTCCATCACACCGGCAATGTGGTCATTGTGAAAATGCGATAAATGTACATACCCGATTTTTTTCCCGGGAAGGGTTTGGTGTATTAAACGGATGATTTCACGCGTTACATTGCCGGATACCGGGGCTTCCGTTACCAACACCTGGTCGTTCAGGTTGATAAAAAGTACATTCCGGTCGCCATCTACTTTTTCTACAAGGTATATATCCTTTGCAATGGCACGGGCGCTGAGTGGCGGAGAGGTATCCTTTTGCAGCGTATAACCGTCGGGGAAACTGAATTGGGAGGTGTCTGCGGCGGGTAGCGGCTGAAAGCGGATTAACACATCTTTGAAAACCACCTGGCCATCCTGCCGGAGGGTCATTGCCCCCGGAATACGATACGCTCCTGCCATATTTGTATAGGCATCAAAATGCTGTGCTCTTTTAGAACTGCCGGCCGTGATCGTGTTACGCGTCAACAATAGTGTTTTGGGCTGAAACCGTAATTCCTGTGTACCGGTTGTCGTTAGCCGGCGGATCGTTATCTCCTTTTTGCCGGTCTGAAATTGAAGAGAATCCCCGCTCTCCAATACGTCTTTTAGAATAAAATAAGGAAAGCTGGTTCGTATAATGTGCTCATTCACCCGCCACAGGTCGCCGGATACCTGAAGAAGCGCCTTGCCGGTTCGCCATAAAGAAAGATCATACACATAATAACCAGAATCCCTGCTGATACGAACGGTATTAAAGACATATCCGCCGGGATAATGCGCAAGTGTATGATGCCGGTGCCGGTGGTGTTCCAGGTCAACATATACTTCATATGCATCCGTTTCCGGTTGCACGCGATCAAAAGAATATCCCTGCCAGCGGTTATAACTGGTACGTTGGGTAGCATAATCAAATGCCCGAATATACTCCCAGTGGCCATTTGCAGCAATGGCTTTTTTAAGAAAAGTTGTTGCAGACTGGCCGTTGGCAACGGTTGTAAACAGCAGTACAATGACGGCAAGAACAGGGTTGAAACGATCCATACTTACTTTGTTTGCCGTAAAAGTAATGGGGGGAGAGCGGCCGTACTATGCCGAAATGCTCAATTTTGGTGCTGTTCTTTTCTGTAGGCAAAGGGAGATTTGTTTTGCCATTGCCGGAATATACGGCCAAAGGCGCTGGCATTTTCAAATCCACACATCCAGGTAATGTCCTGTACCGGGTGATCTGTGTTTGCAAGCAGGCACATTGCCTGTTGCAACCGGATGCGGGTCAGGTATTGATGAGGTGTGCATTGAAACACGGCCCGGAACTGACGGATCAACTGTGGCACAGATAAAGCAGCCATCCGCCCCAGCTGTTCCAGTTCCAGTTGCTCGGAATAGGAAGAATGCAGGATGTCACGCACAGTACATATGCGTTTGTAAATCTCCTGCCGGGTGCTGTGTTTAACGGCATTGACAGCGTGTGTGCGCAGGAAATGGGTATGCTGATGCGTGATCAGTGTTTGCAACAGCAGTGCCAGATGCTCGTCTACACGGTTTTTTCTGTATCCGTGTGTATCCAGTTCATTGATCAGCTGCCGGAGTTGCAACTGCAGATCCGGATTCATCAGATGTAAGGTTTGATAAAATTCCGGCACGGGTCCGGCCTCCGGGTAGTGATCCAGCAGATGCTGCTCGCTGTGCAGCATATCATAATAAACGGCACCGGCAAAATCCTTCTGGAAAAAAACAGACAGGCTTTTTACCCGTTCTGCTGTATCGATGTGGCTGCCATAAGGCTGGTCATTATTCAGGATAAGAAAATGCTGTGGTCTTACAGCAATGGGAATGCCGTTTATCTTGTACCATTCTTCACCGCTCCGCACCGTCTTTAACGACAGGCAACCAATATGTTCATCACAATGACTTTTATATACCGCAGCATTGAAAATGATATTCTGCCGGCTGAAGTTATTGAAATGCGCCTGCTCATCAAAGCCCGGTTGTGTATGATCAGGAAGTGTTGTCAGGTACATGAACAGTGGTTTTTCTTTAGCCTGAATTGCTGTTATTCGTTCAATTATGATCTGTTATCTTTTTGTATATCTCATTGACCATTATTTGTCAAATATAACTACTTATTTCTGTTGCTGCAATCAATACCGGCGAATTACGGCCGCTTGTTAAAGCTGCACACAGGTTTCTGAGGCTGTGTTAAATTGCGAGGCACACCCTACATATATGGTATCATTTATAAGCTTAAAAGATATTCCATTAAGAAGCTTTTATTGCGGATCGGGAAAATTGGGCGCTGATTTGTTTGTATGCATATGATGCCGGTTCTGCCAAAAGTGAAGAGGTCAAAACTGCCCTAGTTGAGGTAAAAAGCCGCAGGGGGGAATTAAAACCGGCGAATGCGTTTTTCTTTAATTGATACGTCCCTGATAAAAGTCAGGGGCTATTTTAGTTTATTCCGGATGATCTGGAACCCGAAAGACCGGAAAAGTGATGAATTTTATAATTTTTTATCATTTTATCGTAAGCTCTTTACACAGCATGCCGTGTACCTTACGCACGATATTGGGCTTTCGTTATCTAAATACTACAATTCCGAACAAAAATGGTACTCAATAAATTCCTGGCTATGTGTATGCTGCTTGTTAGTGTTGCGGGTTATGCGCAGCGGGATAAACTGCATTTTTTAACCCTGAAGGCGGAAGCGGTCCTGAGGTCTGCAAATCAAAAGGTGCTCGCTTCCGGTGATAATACCACCTATGGGTATGAGCTTTATAATTTAGATCATACAACCGGCTCCGTAAGCGGTCCCAATGCCTATAATAAAATACCCGACGAAAACGCAGGTGCTATGGCGCTTGGCGTAAATGCGGCTAATTATCTGTATTACATAACCCCAAATGAAAACTATACGGCATTTAGTATTTACTCGACTAATACCACCGGAGGCTATCAGCCGGGTACCAGTCAGTTGGTTGCTGCAGATGTGGGAACCGATGCTTATAACGACCTCGCTATGGCCGTGGACAGATCTGATAAGGCATGGCTTCTTACGAACACCGCGGAGTACGACGCCGATAACAATGTTAAAAGTTTTACCGTTCAGTCCTATTCATTTCAAACCAACGGAAGCGGCAACGTATCCGGTTTTGCTTCAAACGGAAAAATACAGGCCAGCGATCTGCTTTACGCCACAGCCCAGGACATTTGTTTTGACAGTAACGATAACATGTATTTGCTGGTGGCTAACGGCAGCCCCTCTAACTGGTATTCCTATGCCACTACTGTAGACAACGTAACGTATTATATCTACAAGCTAACGGCGGCGCAGGTAGCCGATTTATCCGCCGGCACAACTGTTACCATGCAGCGGATCGGGCAAATTACCCGCGCTGACGGAACACCGGTAACCGGATCTCCTTACGGCGTTCCCTCCTATAACTATCCTGCCGGCGAATCCCTGCTTGCCGGATTGGCTTTAACAGCTACCGGCAGGCTATTGGTACAGGCCACCGAATCTCCGGAGGAACACAGTTTCGGGCAGTATGTTTGGGAACTGGCCCCAAGTGGAAACAATATGGTGATCAGCCATACCAGCACAACAGATCTGCAAACCAATTCAGATAATGACATGTATTCTTTTTATGCTGGCGACTTAGCTACCAATATTTTTGATGTTCCGCTGCCCGTAAAGTTTGGCAATATTGAAGGCCGGCTTATGGGAAACCAGGTTGAGCTCAACTGGATTTCTGAAACAGAAACGGATAATAACTATTTTGAAGTTCAGGTTGCTCGTGATGGAACCAACTTCAAGGCTATAGGAAACAGGGTACATTCGAAAGCACCTGACGGAACCTCAAACACGCCGCTGCATTATAACTTCAGCTATGAGCTAAAGAGCCAGCCCGAAATGGCCGGGCTGCATGGTTGGAAGGGCGGCCTGTTGTTGCTGTTACTACTTACATCAGCGCTTTGTGCGGGGCGTCAGCAAAAGACCGGCAATGTATTACTTCCCTGTATGATATTCTTCTTAGCCGTAATGGGAATATGCTGCCAGAAGAATGCAAATCCCGAAATGGATCAAACCTCCAATAATAAATATTATATACGGATCGCCCAGGTAGATAAAGATGGAAAAAAAGAATTCTCGAAGGTGATTGTTATACATAATGAAAGCGAGTAACCGCAATTACGGGGGAACAACTTTACGATTACGACTATTACCAAAAAACAGCTTAATAAATGCCAAAAAACCGGCTTGCGGATATCCATATATTACACGTTGCATCTTGTTTGTGCATAACCCTTCTTAATCACTCTTGCCATGAAAAAAATGTGGCCCAAAAACAAGAAGTATTCAGGCGTAATGGGCTTTGTTTACAAATACAAAATCCGGAAGCGTTGGATACGTTTTCCCGTAGCCGGCTGGTGGCTACTTTTTTTGACCGGTATTTGAAATTTCGGGAACAGTTCAACCCCAATGCGCCCGGAACGATAACGGTAGCCTTTATAAACGGCATCGGAGCACCGGGCCTGGGCAGCTCCGTCCGGGGCAGGATTTACCTGTATTCCAGCTATCTGCGTAACGATCCGGAGCCGTTACAGGAAACGTTATGCCACGAGTTGATGCACCAGGTACTGCTTTATCATAACGACGTTGAAAAATGGCTTATTGAAGGAATCGCCGATTACGGCAATTATTATTACGGAGTAACCACTTTGGCCTGGCGCAGAGACAGCTTCAATCATACTCCCGGAAGCGATGTGAGCTGGTATAGCGGGTACCAGCATACTGCAAAATTCCTGATGTGGCTGGACAGGCAATATCCCGGTTTTACCCGCTCGCTTCACAAAGCCTGCTTATCGGGCGCCTACAAAAGACAGACCTACTTTGTTGACCATACAAACAAAACAATTGAGCAATTATGGACAAGTTTTAGCAAAAGCAACTTTAGCATGGAGCTTCCGGGTAAATGAAACATTAAGGTTCACAAAAATGCACGTAATAAACAACCAGGCAAATGCTGCATTACAGCAACTAAAAAGCGGGGGAACGACGCTATAGAGCAGGATTTTTTTGCTACAGATATGCAACAAAAACGGTGAATGAATCATAAAGCCTTCTAAGGGTAGCCTTATTTATATTTGTAACCAGACAACAAGACTAATGGAGCATTATTTTGAAATACCTGTAACGTACAAGAATGAAGCGTTGCTGTTTAATGGCAGACTGACAACCTTTGCTTATGATTACACGTTCTATGTTAATGTAAACGGCAGGGAAGTTGTCTTTGAGCAGGATGGTCAGGGTAACCTCCGGGCTATAGTACCGGAAGTTAAGACAATACCGGCAATAGAAGCGGAGCTGGTTGCCCATATTGGTGAGGTGTTGAAACGTATACAGGCGGCGTGGTAACCGACCTTTTGGTCATCATTTATATGCATTGATTATACCATTTTTAATACTATCCTTTTTGATTGCACGGTGGTATGGCGCATGAAAGATCATATGAAGCAATAGGCGCTTTCAATAATCAATGGCTATCGGGGAAACAGCATATAGAATGGTAAACTCCAGGTAACAGGGCGTATGGTAAGTGAAGGAAAGGTAGCCTACAAAAGTTCCGGCTGTTAAAGTCTGTTATACAAGGCAGCTTTTAAAGTATATATCCGCGTATCCGATCTTTTTATCAAAAAAGGTTAAAGCCGGGCGGCATAGCGGTTGCGGGTTGATAAATTTTTAGAAAACCCTGAAAATGATTTCTAAATTTCGTTAATAATCTCTATTTTTGCCGCCCATTGATAAAGAATCCTTTTTAGAGGGATAAACTTTTGAAATGTGTGATGGCGGGGTAGCTCAGGTGGTTAGAGCGTTGGATTCATAACCCAAAGGTCTCGGGTTCAACTCCCGATCCCGCTACAGAAAGGGAATTTTCAGGAAAATCTTGAAAATTCCCTTTTTTATTTTCGTCATAATCTGCTGAAATTGTGCGAGTTATGGCAATAAATTCATTTACTTCCTGGGTTTGACACTTGTGGTTAACTGCATCGTAATAAATCCCATCAGGAAACACAAGATTTTGTATCTTTCTTTTTCCATCCAAATCGCTGGAACCCCATACCACACTGAGTTTCGCCAACATACATACTGATCGCTCAATCATTTTATCGAGGTTGGACACTTGTGGATTTACTTTCGCCAGTTCCTTTTTGATTCAGGAAAAAAGTCTCAGAAACCATGCTTCTTCAATTCACTATTTGAATACACAATATGATTAGAGTAAATACATGATTTTGCATTTCCTTTTTACATAAGAAAAACGAGCCTGCGACGCAAAAAAAGCAGCGGTTTTTCCCGGGGCAAGCACAAATACCATATTCAAGTTACAGACGCTGTAAATGGAGCTGAAGGTATGCATTTATTGACATAACCGGCACTCATGACATTTTGCTGATTCCCTAAACTTTTGTATTTTGAATACAGGTCTATCCAACCGGCCGGCGATATAACGTATGAATAAATTACGACGATATCCCTTTTTGCACACCTTTAACCAGGTACAGAAAATAAATGCTACCACAATTGGTGAACGGCTAAGCCGGAAACCGCACAAGTTATTTCAATCGCACCGGACCGACTTCTATATGATCTTCTTATTTACTAAGGGGGAGGGGCTTCATTCTGTAGATTTTAATACAATAAAAGTAAAGCCCCGTCATATCCTCTTTATCGGCAGCGGACAGGTACACCATTTTGATCCAAAGGAAACCTATGATGGGATGACCGTTGTATTCACAGAAGATTTTTTTTCCCGTACCGATGAGCACCGCCGTTTCCTGAGCCTTTCCCCGCTTTTTAATGATCCGTTGCAACCTGCTTATTTTGATGTGGGGGAGCGCTATAACGAATTGTCCGTCCTGTATGACTTCATCGTAAATGAGCTGAAAAGGCCGGCGCATCCTAACCAGGGTGTTATACTCCATCATTACCTTTTCAATATGATGCTGATTGCAGAAATAGTATGTACTCCCAAACAAAAAACGATGCCCCTTAGCCGGCAACAATTGCTTGTTGCTGACTTTAAAAGGCTTTCCAACCAACATCTGAAGGAGCAATGGACAATAAATCAATATGCCGCCATGCTGAACGTAACTCCCCGTTCGCTTCAAAATGCTTTTTCAGCATTGGAAGACAGTTCTCCAAAATCGTGGCTCACGGAAAGGCTTGCTCTTGAAATAAAACGAATGCTCACTTTTGAAACCTGTTCTATTAATGAAATTGCATTTCAGACGGGATTCAAAGAAGCATCTAATTTTGTAAAATTTTTTAAGGCCCATACGGGAACAACACCATCCCGGTTCCGGGAATTGCTTCCCGGGTAATTTCGCAATTTTACCATTTTTATACCAATATGTATAAGATCCGGTTGTGCGGTCTGGCTCAATTTTGCAGTATTCTTTTATTGATTTATAAACGGATATTGATGAAAAATAAACAAATGAACCCGGTTGCAACGGCAATGATCCCGATCACTCTATTATTATGTGCTTTTGTATTTGTTCATGGATATGGTTTGTTATCGGGGGATGAGATCCGCCTGTTGGGGTATCAGAATGTAGTTTCGAAGGAGCCAAAGGAAACGATTTCCCCCAACATTATTGCCGCTTTCCGGCTGGTAGGAGCAGTGTTTACTATCAGCGGCGTCCTGTTTCTTGCATCTCTTGCAAAAAAGGAGCCCTGGAGCAGGAGCACCGCCGCATTATTAAAATGGGCACTGTTTTCGGCAATCCTGGCCGGTACTATATATGGAGGTCTGATGCGTGTGGTGGCTAATCAGCAGGGAGCGGCGCTGCTCTTCTTTTTCACCATGCTGTTATTCTTAATACTGGGCATTATAGAAAAGCAACCGGCGCAGGCAGATGCGTCTTTCAATGCGATAAAGCTGCTGCCGCTTTACGCTATTTTATTGTACACGATGGGCATGCCGGGCTGGGCAAAAATATTTGGCGGCCGGCAGGTGATCGACCGGTATACAGGCATGTTTAAAGACAGTTTCATCGCCGCGCTACCTGGTGGTACACCCTTGATGATTTACCTGTTAGGCATACTGGAACTGGCGGTGCCGCTATTGCTCATTATAAGCCTGCTAAAAGGGGAGTTTCTGCAAAACCGCCCCAAAACCTGGCTCAATTATGCATTGGTATTGAGTATTTTTACTTTTGCGATGCTTTGCTTTGGCCTGGCTGTTTTATTCAATTTTGCGGGCTCTGCAAATCTTGTATTTTATCCTATATTTACACTGCTGATGCTCGTATATCTAAACCGGCCGTACAAACAACCGGCTGTTGACAATCATTTAAATTGCTTTATATGAACCGGAGCTATTTACTGTTGTCTTGCCTTTTTCTGATGCTGCACGTACCGGGAAATATTTTTGGCCAGCAAGATCCCCACTTAACCGGAGCGGCATATGTAAATCCTGCTGTTTATAAAAACCGGGAGGTATTGCCGGATATATTTGGAAAGCCGGATCCCGGCCTGGAAAAGACACTTACACAGGTAAAAGGGAATTTATACCGGCATACGAACGGAACATTACCGGCGCTGCACAGCGGGCTGGTACTTATTACAAAGGAGGGGGCTATTGTAATTGATCCTGCATTAACGCAAGCGGCCATTTGGTTAAATGAAGCAATCAAAAAGCGTTTTAATGTTCCTGTAAAATATGTAATCCTTACACACGCGCATTATGATCATGCCGGAGGTTCGCAGGTATTTCAACAGGCAGGCGCTAAGGTCATCATTCAAAAAAACGGACTGGAACCGATTATTGGTGAAAAACTGCCGGTGGCAGTTCCTGATATTGTTTACGATAAACAACTCACCATCACCCTGGGCGGAGAAACCGTGGTGCTGCATCATATCGCGCCAAGTCATTCCAACAGTATGTCTGTTGTGTTATTTCCAAAATACAAGGCCCTGCAGCTAACCGATGTAGGCGAATCCAAAACAATGCCTTATAACGACTTTCTGGACTTTTATTATGACGGATGGATGGAAACCCTGGACTGGGCGTTGAAGCAGGACGTGGATTTTATTGATGTAGGTCATTATACGCCGGCCACCCTTGACGACATCCGCAAGGAAAGAGATTATATGGAAGACCTGCACCGGCAGGTGTTAAACCTGGTAAGAGAAGGCCAAAGCTGGGATCAGTTGTACCGGAACGTAAAGTTTTCTGATGAAGTAAAAACGTGGGGCGGTTTTGATGCCATGAGCAAGCTAAATATTTTGGGTATGTATCGCTGGGTATCCAACCACAGGCGGGGTATATGGTAGCACTGTATCAATCCTGGCACAAAGCGCTTCTGCCTTGAGCGTTATTAAAGGTAGAGAACCTGACGGCGGCGCAACGGAAGGGATTTTCAATTATCGTGCAGTCTGGTAAGGATGTTCTGGCGCCGCCCTTATTGTGCTCGGATAACGAACCTGTTGTTGGGTTTCATACATACTTTAATGTGTCATTGGCTGCTTGACACACGGTATCTTGTTAGTTCAATGAGCTTAAAGCGTGCTTTTATGATTGCGCACCATGACAATCAGCCCGGCACGAAAATCATTGAGTTAGGCAATTTTCCCGATCCCGCTACAAAAAAGCCCCTTAGAAGGGGCTCTTTTATTTTATCGTGTTTCTGCTTATAGTTGTGCAGCGTCCATAATGTCTTCCATATAAACAGCGCTGTGGCTTTCATCGTACACACATTTCCCGTTTTTGATCAGTAACACCTGGGGCGACTCATGCCGGATCCCGTAGCGTTCCGATATGGCATTGGATACGGGCCGGTAGGCGATCAGGTCCAGGTAGTAAAAATCAACCGTTTCCGGGAGGCTGCCTTTATTCAGCCGGCTCTTTATAACGCTGCTGATGGAGCAGCGGGTACTGTGCTTAAAAATCAGCTGAGGCCGGCTTTCAGAAGCCTGGTCGATCTGCTCCAGCTGTGCTTCATTTTCCAGGGGAATCCAGTTCATTTTCTTTTTTGTTCAGACTATTGCATATTATGGAAAACTTTCTGTACATCATCGTCCTGCTCCAGGCGTTCGATCAGTTTACTTACCTCTTCTGCCTGTTCATCCGTTACCGGAACAGTGGTGCCGGGAATCCATTCTACTTCAGCGCTGATGGGTGTAATATTCCGTTCTTCCAGGGCTTTTTGCATATTCCCGAAATCGGTAAACGCAACCCGTACCACCAATATTTCTTTGCCGTTCTCGTCGGTGCTTTCGCCCAGCTCTTCCAAACCGGCATCGATCAGCTCCAGCTCCAGGTCTTCTGCATTCAGGCCTTCGGGGTTTAACTTAAATACCCCCATTTTGGTGAACTGAAAGGCTACGCTGCCGCTGTTGCCCAGGGTACCGCCGCCTTTATTAAAATGCGACTTTACGTTTGCTACTGTGCGTACGTGGTTATCCGTTGCCGTTTCTACCAGGATGGCTACTCCATGCGGTCCGTATCCTTCATAAAGGATTTCATCATAATTTTCCATTTCCTTGCCCTGCGCCCGCTTGATAGCGGCTTCCACCCGGTCCTTGGGCATGTTTACGCTTTTGGCATTCTGCATACAACGGCGCAACGCAGCATTGGTAGCGGGGTCGGGGCCACCAGACTTCACCGCGATGGCGATCTCCTTACCGATACGTGTAAACTGCTTTGCCATACGGTCGTAGCGGGCAAACATGCTGGCTTTACGAACTTCAAATATCCTTCCCATATAAATTGATAATACGATTATTTTAAGGACGCAAATTTAAGATTTCTAAAGGAATATAGGCCGGAGAATCGCAGGCGGTATATAAATGTCGCTGTGAATCGGGTTTATCTCCTGTTTTAAATGCCGCAGATGCGCAGATCAGTAAGTGGTAATTTGTGGATGATACAAACCCATTAAATAAAAAAAACAGCGGATCGGCGGCCGCAAAATCGATTGACGGCGCCCGTTATGCCAACCCTTGATTTATTTTACTGCGTTTGCCGCAGATGCGCAGATTAAAGAGCGCGGTCTGTGCGTGATCCTGATCGTTGACTACAAATCTGTGCATCTGCGGCAATAAAAATGATTATGTTTAGTGCTATACTGGTCCCGGATCCAGAAAAAAGAAGCCGCAATAAGATGCGGCTTCCAAGAAATATATTTCAGTTGAATCAGGCTTTCTTCCTACGCACAAAATACAACCCGGCAAAGAAGATCAGGTGGAGCGCACCTAATACATTGGCGATCTCTACCAGGTAATCGTTTTGAATGGTATCACTGATGTCCGCGGCTTTCTTTTCCAGTTCCCCGAGGTTGGGCAGGGCCTGGGCTTTGGCGGTGGCCAGTTTTTCGGTAGCGATGGACAGTTGCTGCTGCAGATCGTAATGGTGCCACCAGGCCGAAATAAATAACAGCACACAAAGCACCATGGCTGAAACAATGGCAATATTCATACCCTCACGTTTGAAGGTTCCATTGCCCAGTTTGCTTTTGGCCGCCCCATAAGTAAGGTAAATATCAAAACCGATGATCATCCACACAAATAACCGGATCCAGGTATCGGGGGGAAGAGCGATCATCATATATAAACAGGTGATGATGCCAAGGATGGGTACCAGCGGCACCAGCGGTGTACGGAAAACCCTGGGTGCATCAGGCATCTGCTTCCGCATTACGATAATACCGATACATACCAGGATAAACGCAAACAGGGTTCCGATACTGGTCATTTCACCTACGATACGCGCCGGAATAAAGGCGGCAAACAGGCTCACCAGCAGCATAAACACCAGGTTATTTTTAGCGGGAGTGCGGTATTTGGGATGTACGGTGCTGAATACTTTTGGTACCAGCCCGTCGCGGCTCATACTATAAAATACCCGGCTCTGGCCCATCAGCATCACCAGGATCACCGACATATAACCGGCGAGGATCGCTACAATGATCGCGCGGTTCAGCCAGGGATAATCGGCATGAAACACCCCGTTGGCATCCTGCTTACCCATGTGTTCAATAGCAACCGCCACCGGGGCAATACCATCCTGTCCCTGGAAGGATTTATAAGAGGTAACCCCCGTCATTACATGCGCAAACAAGATATATAATAAGGTACAGATCAGCAGGGATACCAAAATCCCTTTAGGCATATCTTTCCCCGGGTTTTTGGCCTCCTGGGCCGCGGTACTCACTGCATCAAACCCGATATAGGCAAAAAACACGATACCGGCTGCACGCATGATACCCGAAAATCCAAAAACACCGTTCCCTTCATTGGCCGGAATATAAGGATCGTAATTTGCATAGTTGATATAGCCCCAGCCCAACACAATAAATATCAGTACCACGGATACTTTTAATGCTACAATGATCCCGTTTACAGTAGCACTTTCTTTGGTACCTCTTATTAATAACAAACTCATTAAAATAACAACGAATACAGCAGGAAGATTGATCATGCCCCCGTCCCAGGGCCCGGCCATCAGGGCTTCGGGAAGATGTATATTAAAGCCCTCGAGGAACTTATGCAGGTAGCGGCTCCAGCTGATGGACACCGTAGCAGCGCCCACTGCATATTCCAGCACCAGGTCCCAGCCAATGATCCAGGCAATAAACTCACCCATCGTAGCATAACTATAGGTATAAGCACTGCCGGCAACCGGTATCATACTGGCAAATTCGGCATAGCAAAGTCCTGCAAACGCACATCCCAATGCTGCAATAACAAAGGAAAGGGTAATGGCCGGACCTGCATTATTGGCCGCAGCACCCCCGGTAATGGAAAAAAGACCCGCGCCAATAATGGCACCAATCCCCAGGGCAACAAGTCCCCAGGCTCCAAGGGTTTTTTTCAGACTTTTATCATGATCTTCGGTTTCGGCTAACAATACGTTTAATGGCTTTTTTACAAATAATCCCATAAGATTGCTTCTTTAATGAGTAGTCTGTTTTTTTAAATAAATGTTATTTTGTAGTGAAAAGTAAGCAATAATACGCTTCCCGCAGAAAACTTAATCCATTTTTTTAAAAAATTATTAAAACGGGAACTGCCTTTTTCAGGCTAAACCTTTAGTTTTGGCAAATAACTACTCGACTATGAACAAAAGAAAAGCCGGGTTTCTTTCTATTATACTTTTTACGATTGCTGCTGCTTTTCACCTCATACATGAAGAATGGACCCCGATGCCGGGCGCGTTGCTTTTTGGCCTGCGGTGGATGGTGATCGGCAGCCTGATCCTTTTCGCCGGTTATAAACGGTCGCTCACCACCTGGATCTTTGTGGCCATGGCCATCGGGATCGAGATCGGGGTCGATTTTCCGGCTTTCTCTCAAAACCTGAAATTCTTAAGCACCATCTTCCTGCGACTGATCAAGACCATCGTGGCGCCCTTGTTATTCTCCACACTGGTGGTGGGTATTGCCAGTCACAGCAACCTGAAACAGGTAGGACGGATGGGGTGGAAGTCTATACTTTATTTTGAGATAGTAACCACTTTTGCCTTGATAATAGGGTTGGTATTTATAAATATCACCAAGGCTGGAACGGGTATTAATGTGCCCGAAGCTTTGCTGAAAGACCTGCCGCGTTCCCAGGAGAAGGTATTGCAGCAAAAAGTGATCACTATTATGGATAGTGCCGGGGTATCGGTGCCGCCGCATTTGATTGACAAACTGCCCGATCCTTCTGAAAAAACATGGCAGGATCATATCATCGATATTTTCCCGGAAAACATTATAAAATCGATATATGAGGGAAATGTATTACCCATCGTAGTATTCAGTCTCATCTTCGGGATCTCGCTTGCGATGCTTTCGGAACAACGGAAAAAGCCGCTGATCGATTTTACGGAAAGTCTTTCCGAAACCATGTTCAAATTCACCAACCTGATCATGCACTTTGCACCCTTCGGCGTAGGTGCAGCCATTTCGGTTACGGTGGGGCACCTGGGCATTGATATTTTAAAAAACCTGGGGATGTTACTGGTAACCCTGTACCTGGCACTATTTGCATTTATACTGGTAATACTGGTACCCATTGCCCTGTTTGTGGCGCGCATTCCCCTGCGGCGGTTTATACAGGCCATTAAAGAGCCGGTTTCCATTGCGTTTGCCACTACCAGTTCGGATTCTGCTTTGCCTAAAGCATTGGCTAACATGGAAAAGTTTGGCGTACCTCGGAAAATAGTTTCGTTTGTGATTCCCACCGGTTACACATTTAACCTGGACGGTACCACCCTTTATTTATCCCTGGCGTCTGTGTTTGTAGCGCAGGCAGCGGGCATCCATTTATCGTTTGGCGAACAGTTAATGATCGGTTTGTCGCTCATGCTCAGCAGCAAGGGAGTGGCAGCGGTGCCGCGGGCTTCCCTGGTGATCCTGATTGCTACGGCCCATACATTTAATTTGCCGCTGTGGCCCATTATGGCTATTTATGGCATTGATGAGCTAATGGATATGGCCCGGACATCGGTGAATGTGATCGGAAATACCCTGGCAAGTTGTGTGATTGCGCGATGGGAAGGCGAATTTGATGAACAAAAAGCCCTGAATTTTGTAGAGGATAATTAAAACCAAATAATGATCGAACTTTTAAACAGCTTTAGCTGGACGGATTTGTTGCAACCGCAGTGGTATATTGAGAACGGTGGCTTATGGCTTTTACTTTTTGTAGTGTTTGCGGAAACCGGTCTGTTTGCCGGGTTCTTTCTTCCGGGAGATACGCTTTTGTTTATTGCAGGTATTTATGCCCATAAGATCGGGGAGGGCGTAACGGCCGAACCGGGGCTCACCTACCAGTTTTTAAAGCTGTTTAATCTGGGACATATCCAAAATGAATGGGTGGATCTGATCGTACTGTGGGCATTGATTTCTTTTTGCGGGATCATCGGTAATATGGTAGGGTACTGGACGGGGCGTAAAGTAGGGCCGGCAATGTATCACTGGAAGGAGAATTTCTTTTTTAAACGCCGTTACCTGGAGCAGGCGCATGATTTTTACGAAAAGCACGGGGGCGGCGCCATCATTGTAGCCCGTTTCCTGCCGTTTATCCGGACTTTTGCACCCATCATTGCCGGTATCGTGGGAATGAACCGGGCAAAATTTACCTTTTATAATATTGTGGGTTGTGTTGCCTGGGTATTCTCGATGTTATTTGCTGGACATTTTCTGCAGAAATGGCTGATGAGTGCGTTCCAGTTTGACCTGAAACAGCACCTCGAATACATTGTACTGGGCATCGTGGTAGTGACTACGGCGCCGGTGATCATGAAGCTGATGAGCGGAAAGAAAAAGGCAAAGGAAAAAGAAGCCGCCGCCGCAGCAGCAAAAAAAACCTGGACACAGCGGCCGAAAATGTAGAATAGTCGCATCTTATTGCATATAAATATAGAAACAGCCTGCGTCAGCGGGCTGTATTCTTTTGCGCAATGTTGTTTGTTCCCGTTTGTCGGAGTCACGAATACTTCATAAAGTTCCCCCGGTCTCCCGCTCTGGTTCGTGTCCTCACGAATCAGAAAGAGAATGACAAACGGTTTTATTGCTTACCTGAATAATTTATCTTGCACTACCGCAAATATGATTGAATGAAATATATTGTTACGGCCCTTATGATGCTGGCCACATCTGCCACACTGTTTGCTCAAAAAAGTATTTATCATAAAGACTGGATCGATTTTAATAAAAACGGAAAAAAAGATATTTATGAAGACCCTGCGGCGCCCCTTGAGGCAAGGGTAAAGGACCTGCTGGCGCAGATGACCATCGATGAAAAAACCTGTCAGACAGCCACGCTGTACGGTTTTGGCAGGGTGTTGAAAGATGAACAGCCCACACCTGGCTGGAAGAACGAAGTATGGAAGGATGGCATTGCCAATATCGATGAAATGCTGAACGGACTGGCGCGGAATAAAAAAGCCCAGACAAAATATTCCTATCCCTTTAGCGACCATGCAACAGCGATCAATAATGTGCAGCGGTGGTTTATTGAAGAAACCCGGCTGGGCATTCCGGTAGATTTTACCAATGAAGGCATACATGGGTTAAACCATGATCATGCTACTGCGTTTCCGGCACCCATTGGTATCGGGTCTTCCTGGAACCGGGGCCTGGTGCGGCAAATGGGCCAGATCGTAGGGCGGGAGGCAAAGGCCCTGGGATATACCAATGTATATGCCCCCATCCTGGATGTGGCCCGCGATCAGCGCTGGGGCAGGGTGGTGGAAACCTATGGGGAGGAACCGTTTTTAATTGGACAGCTGGGCACCGAAATGGCGGCGGGGATCCAGGAAAACGGTGTAGCATCTACGTTAAAACATTTTGCGGTATACAGCATTCCCAAGGGCGGCCGCGATGGCAATGCCCGCACGGACCCCCATGTGGCTCCCCGGGAAATGCACCAGCTGTTCCTGTATCCCTTTAAAAAAGTGATCGCCAATGCACACCCGATGGGGATCATGAGCAGCTACAACGATTGGGATGGCGAGCCCGTAACCGCCAGTCATTATTTTTTAACAACCTTGCTGCGTCAGCAATTCGGATTTAACGGCTACGTAGTATCGGATAGCAGGGCCGTGGAATTTGTATCGGAAAAACATCATGTGGCCGCGGATTATAAAGAAGCGGTGAAGCTGGTAATGGAAGCGGGGCTGAACGTTCGCACGGAATTTGATCCGCCCGAAACCTTTATACGGCCATTGCGCGAACTGGTAAAAGAAGGAAGCCTGTCGATGGAAACCCTTGATCAGCGGGTGGCGGAAGTGCTGCGGGTAAAATTCAGACTGGGATTGTTTGATCAGCCCTATGTAAAGGATCCGAAGAACGCAGACCGTATCGTTGCCACAAAGGAATCAGAAGCGGTGGCGTTACAGCTGAACCGGGAATCGCTGGTATTGCTCAAAAATGCCCCGCCACAGGGACAAACACAACCCTTGCTGCCGCTTTCCGCCAGTCGGTATAAAAAGATCCTGGTAACCGGACCGCTGGCCGACGAAAAAAGTCACGCCATCAGCCGTTATGGTCCTTCAAATAAAGAAGTGATTTCCGTACTGGAGGGCATCCGGAACTATGTGGGCAACGGGGCTACCATCGCATATGAAAAAGGATGTGAGGTGGCCGATGCTACCTGGCCGGAGAGCGAGATCATCGAAACCCCGCTTACAGAAGTGGAAACGGCAGCGATCGATAAAGCGGTGGAAGCGGCCAAACAAAATGATGTGGTGATTGCCGTGGTAGGCGAAGATGATAAGCGCGTTGGAGAGAGTCTTTCGCGTACGGGATTGAATTTACCCGGACGGCAATTGAAACTGCTGCAGGCTTTGAAGCAAACCGGCAAACCTGTTGTAATGGTTCTGATCAATGGTCAGCCGCTTACGATCAACTGGGAAAACCGTTACCTGGATGCGATCCTCGAGGCCTGGTTTCCGGGGCCGCAGGGTGGAACCGCGGTGGCAGAGGCGCTTTTCGGTATCTATAATCCGGGGGGAAAATTGACGATCACATTCCCCAAAACTACCGGGCAAATAGAACTGAACTTTCCGTTTAAACCGGCATCCCATGCGGGGCAGCCGGGCGATGGTCCCAACGGTTATGGCAGAACGGCGGTTGTAGGCCCGCTGTATCCTTTTGGTTATGGATTGAGCTATACCCGCTTCGAATATTCCAATTTGCAGGTATCACCGGAGAAAGGCAAAACGCAATCGGATATCCGGGTAGCAGTGGATATAAAAAATACCGGAGCGGTCAAAGGTGATGAAGTAGTGCAATTATATATAAAGGACCGGGTAAGCAGTGTTACCACCTATGAATCGGTGCTGCGGGGATTTGAACGCGTATCCCTGAATCCCGGAGAAGTAAAAACGGTACACTTTAAACTGACCCCGGAGGATCTGTCTATCCTGGATAAGGATATGCATTTTGTAGTAGAACCCGGCGTATTCGATATCATGCTCGGCAGTTCTTCGGAGGATATCCGCCTTAAGAAGCGTATCGAACTGGAATAGCGCAGGGATAGTTTAAGGTTTGAGGTTTAACGTTCAATGTTTCACGTTGGATCCGTTTTATACCCGATGTGCGATCTCATTTTCAAATTTCTTCCCGGTTCAACGTCAAATCCGCTTGGCTCGTGATGATCGACTGAAAACCGATGGCTGAGCGCCTGTTTCAGGTTTCACGTTTAAAGTTCCAGGTTAGATCCGTGTCATACTCGATGTATGACTCCATTCCCATATTCTCACATTTCCACATTTCCACATCTTCAAATTTTCAAATTCCTAAGCCCGGCTGGTATACCGCCGCCACTTCTCAATAACAGCTTCCATATCCTGCGGCAGGGCGCTGTCAAAAAGGATCTCCTCGTTGGTTTCCGGATGCACAAAGCCCAGCGTTTTTGCATGCAGGGCCTGCCTTGGGCAAAGCTCAAAACAATTGTCCACAAATTGTTTGTACTTGGCATATACAGTGCCTTTTACGATCTTATCGCCGCCGTAAAAATCATCGTTAAACAGCGGATGACCGATGTATTTCATATGTACGCGGATCTGGTGCGTACGGCCGGTTTCCAGGATGCATTGCACCAGGGTTACATAGCCAAAGCGTTCCAGTACTTTATAGTGCGTAATGGCCTCCTTTCCATGATCGCCTTCGGGATAGGCTTCAAAAAGTTTGCGGAAACGAAGGTTGCGGCCTACATGTGCAATAATGGTACCCTCATCGGCTTCCACATCACCCCAAACAAGGGCAATGTATTTCCGGCTTACGGTATGATCAAAAAACTGTTTGGCAAGCGAGCGCATGGCTTTCTCGGTTTTGGCCAGCACTAAAAGACCGCTGGTATTTTTATCGATCCGGTGCACCATACCAAACCGCGGAAGGGTTTCTTCAGTAATGGCTGCATTTTGCTGTTGCAGATGGTATGCCACGGCATTGATCAGGGTTCCGTTAGGATTGCCGGACCCGGGATGCACCACCATTCCGGGGTTCTTGTTAATAATTAAAACGGATGCATCTTCGTAGGCGATATTCAGGGGGATGTGCTCCGGAACGATCTCGTTTTCATCCGGGGCCATATCGGTGTACACCACAATCTCCTGGGCACCTCTCAATTTATAATTGGGCTTTACCTCCTTACCGTCTACCAGTACCATATGGTTACGGATGGCCTGCTGGATCTTGTTCCGCGTTGCACCTTCGATCCGGTTCATTAAATATTTATCGATCCGGAAAGGCTCTTGTCCCTTATCGGTCCGGTATACAAACTTCTGGTAAAGCTCGTCATTGCCATCTGCACTTGCCGGAAAATCATCCAGCGCTTCTGTTTCGTTTAGTTTCATTGATAAACAGCGTTTTAATATCGGCGAAAATGTTCTTTATAGCTTCCGAATCCTGCAAATGTAAGACATCCGTTTTTCTTGGTACCTTTACAGATCAATTATGAGTCAACAGGAAGTTTGTTTTAAAGATATCGGTGCCATGCGGTATAAAGATGCATGGGATTACCAGGAGCAATTGTTACAGGAAAATGTGGCTGTTAAAACCGCATTTCGTGAGGCTCAGGACAGGGGTGAAACGTTAAATATGGAACCTCAAACCTCAAACCATCTGCTGTTTGTAGAGCATCCGCATGTATATACCCTGGGCAAAAGCGGGCATATGGAAAATGTGCTGTTGAGCGAAGAGCACCTGGCAAAAAGAGGAATTGATTTTTTCCGCATCAACCGGGGGGGCGACATTACCTATCACGGTCCCGGACAGATCGTGGGCTATCCGATTTTTGACCTGGAGCGTTTTTACACCGATATCGGCCGCTACCTGCGGAATATTGAGGAAGTGGTGATCCGTACGCTTGCCGACTATGGCCTGAAGGGCGAGCGGTCGCCGGGAGAAACCGGCGTGTGGCTGGATCCTTCCATAAAAGGCCGCGAACGCAAAATCTGCGCCATCGGGGTGCGCACCAGCCGTTGGATCACCATGCATGGCTTTGCCCTGAACGTAAATACCGATCTGGATTATTTTAACTTCATCATTCCCTGCGGTATCCAGAACAAGCAGGTTACCTCCCTGCAAAAGGAACTGGGCCGCGCACTGGATATGGAGGAGGTTAAAACGCGGTTGAAAAAACATTTTGAGGAGGTATTTGAGATCCGCCTCCGGCATGGGTAAGGAGCCAACTGCAGGCGGATATAAAATGCCGGGTAATTCATCCGGGAAGTGGGGCAAAATCTTCCGTAAGACTATTTATCGTGGCCCCGATGGCCGGTCTTTAGGCGCTTATCCGAACGGCGGAAAATGGTTTCCGGTAAGGAATCTGAAGATCCGCCATCAGCTCCATGCATGCTCCGCCAGATAGTTCGTCGATACGGCCCCGGAACGGTTTTAGACAATGAGGCAGATCACGGATGCGCGTTTTTCTGAGCATCAAAAAAAGCCTTTTTCTGCTTCAATATGGCTTCGCCTTCAGGCAGGTCATGAATGTATTGAGCCCAGGTCCATCCGGTATCGATCGATACCTTTAAATGATCACATAATGGCACCATACCGATCTCCTTACGCCATATATCTACTTTATCCGGGTCAAGAAGCGGCGCCAGCACCGTTTTATCCTTGCTGATCAGGAATTGTTGTGTACCATATTTTTGTTTGAGGCCTTTACCCGTTGCAATCCTGTCTTCCAGGTAGCCCAGGTATTTCGGCTCCAGTTTATGGTCTGCAACCGCCTGAATTACCATGCCCAGGTATTTTTCCTGCGTTTTAAGATCTGCATGTTGAAGCACGGCCCAGATCGTTACCGAACCTTCGATCCCCGCTTCCTTCGGATCGGGCCAGCCTTTATGATCCAGGATGTTGCGCACCGCCAGCAGATTGATGGAATCGGCCCGGCGTATCTTTTTAAAGACGGCTTTGAGCTTTGCAGAATCCATCGGCGCTGCATTTATAACCGGTTCAATTTCCAAACGGTACCGCTGGTCTTCATAATCGATGGCCGCCAGCTGATCCATCATTGAAGGAGACGCATTGGCTTTGGAATGCACCTTCCCGGACCTTGCATATGTGCACCCAACTACAAGGCATAAAAGCGAAAGCGCCGCGGGTAAATAAAAAATGGAGGCACTGCTTTTCATATGAAATTTAATAGGAAAGTTAGGAAAAGGATTTCATAAGAAGTTGTTATCAATCTTACCCGGGATGCGTATCTGGCATCTGATATCTGGCATCTGATGTCTGATATCTCATCAAAAAAAATCCCCGCCCAGAATGGGCAGGGACGTATTTGTTATAGCAAAAAGTGACTATTTTTTGCGGAGGTTCGGGTGTGGGGGAGCCACCGTATTGGGGCCGTCTTCACCCGGAGCTGCTGCACGGATATCTACCGTGTTGCAGTCGCCACCTTCCTGACCAGAAGAGAAGATAAAGCGGTCGCCGCTGATACCTTCTTTTTCCTGTAAGTGTGTGATCACTTTATTTACATGATCCCAGCTTAATTGCTGTTGTTTTTTGGTAGCAGCGCAATAGCCCACTACAACAACTTTACAGTTGGGGTTAGATCTTAATTTAGAAGCTACAACAGCCAGTGAAGCGGCAGCATCAGCAGAAAGCGTATTGGAGTTTGCTTTAAAGCTTACACTTGGTAAAGCACCCAGCAGGGTTGCACATTCAGGTTGTGCTACTTTACAATCATCGGGGCAGGGGCATTTACCAACACCATCTGCATCAACCGGCTGGCAGTAAGTAGGAGTGATCAGTTCTTTATCCTTACAATCAGGAACACCGTCGCCATCAGTATCGCGGCTTACACCATGCGTATCAACCGGGCAACCGGCAGGTGTTTGCTCCTGGTCAAATTGATCTGTAACGCCATCGCCATCAGAATCAGGCAGTACGATTTCCGGTACACGGCGCAGTTCGCCATAAGCATAGTTCAGCGGATTCAGCCAGTACAGCGGTTCCACTCTTTTTCTTTTTGCACCGATGTTATAGTTGATACCTAAAGTAAGATAGTTCATGAAATCTTTATCAGGAGTCAGTGTACCCTGATCGGTCCAACGCTGGCCATCCAGCAAATCGGAACCGTTATAGATGATCCGGTCTTCCAGTGCGATGTTGAAGCGCGGGCTTAAACGGAGCGCCAGACCCATACCTCCTGTAACAGACGGTGCAATTGAACCGGCAAACAGGTGCGAGTAACGGATGCTGGGATCTGCTTCGATCGGCGTATCATACATATCATCCTGAAGGTCTTTTAATTGTTTCAGAACGTCTTTTTTGGTAGTAGCTGTAATTTTGCTGTAGTCGTAAGCAGCACTTTCTTCATCACCTCTGATTTCATGCATTGCATTTACACGGCCATCCCAGGTAGTAACACCCAAACCTCCTAAAACATAGAAGGTAGCACCGGTTTGAGGCTTGTAAAAGCGAATGTTATGAATGTTGGCGATCAACTGCAGGCTCAGCTCCTGAACCGTGGTTTTGTAGTTATAGTATACTTTAGGAAAATTGATCGGGTTCCATACACTACCGCCCGGCAGCACACTGTTACGCTGGTAACGGTAGTACCAGGGGTTTGCCATGCCTACAAATTTATATCCTGCGGAAGGACGCCAGTCCTGCCCCTTGGCAATGCCGTACATATACTCCAAACGCAAAGACAGGGTGTGTCCCAGCGACTTACGGATATGCGCACCAAAACCCGGGCTGATCATTTCTGAACGTACATCCCCGTTTACACTGAACAAACCTCCTTTGATACCAATTTCCCACATATCCCGGGGCTTGGGCGGAAAGTCGGTCTGGCCATTTACAAAATCGCGGAATTGCTGCTGCTTTTTCTTCGAATAGTATTGAGAATCAGTTACAGAAGCCGGCCCGTAAATCGCATGGGGGGCTTTGTAAGGATGGGTTTCACTAACCTGAGCACGCGAACTGCCGAAGGAGCAGATAGCTAAGGCTAGGAGAACGGTTTTGGAATGGTTCATATATTTTAGGTTTTGATATACTTATACTCGGCAGTGTCATTTCCGCAGCTCGTTTAGGGAAACAGAAACAGCAGAAAATATATAGTGACGTGCAAATATATGATTTGCGGGGCATTTGTTAAAAAATAATTAAGGGGAAAAATGAAAAATTTTTGAGGTTTCGGAAGGAGCCGAAGAAAGTTGAAAAAAGTGCGGAACTGCCTGTTGCGGAATGGCTTGGGGCGCCGGATGAATCCCGCGGTGCTGCGTGTATCCGGCAGGGATCTGATGCCGGTTTTCCGGCATTGACCAGCGATGATTGGGCCTGCGGAACGGAGCGCGGATGATACGTTGATCAGACGGTGGATTTAGCGCTGCAGGGAGTCCGCAGCCAAATTTTCTGCGGGGGCATAAAGGTGCTGTGCTTGCAATTGCCCGGTTTCCAACAGCTCTTCCGGGACGGGGGAAAAAGGAGCGCCGGCACATCAGTTCCTGCATTTACCAGCAGCTGCGGGAGCCGGTTTGCCCTGCTTGCACATATTTAAAAAGAGGCGGAATAAAAATGAATGTTACCTAAAAACTAGCGTTAGTTTTAAAATATTTTTGAAATATTTATTTTGAAATTTAGAATTTCGTTTTATATTTGGGCCTCAATTATGAGAGCAGCAAAATTTTTTACCTGGTTTTATTTTAGCTTTTTCTTCTTTAGCGGAAAGCCGGGTGCATTTTTGTTGAAATAAAATTTGTAAAAACATATTCAACATAAAGAATCCCGGCAGAAGAGGCCGGGATTTTTTTGTAATTAACGGAAAAAATGACAAAGGGAACAACGCAGGCAGATACCGTACACATGGCTATACAGGGGTATGAAGGAAGCTTTCACCAGGAAGCAGCAAACCTCTTTTTTAAGAAAAAGGTAACGGTAGAATGCTGCGATACCTTTAAAGAAGTCATTGCGGCGGCTAAGGACCCCAACCGTACCGACGGTTGCCTGATGGCGATTGAAAATTCAATTGCAGGCAGCATTCTTCCCAATTATAACTTATTGCAAGCCAGTGATCTGCGGATTGTAGGTGAAGTATATATGCAGATTAATCAGAATTTGCTGGTGAACCATGATGTGGAGCTGGAAGATATCAAGGAAGTGCATTCCCACACCATGGCCCTGCAGCAGTGTTATGAATACCTCGATCAGTTTCGCTGGAAATTGGTGGATGCCGAGGATACCGCGCTGAGCGCCCGCCATATTGCCCAGCATAAGGCCCGGCATATAGCGGCTATTGCCAGTAAACTGGCGGCGGAACTTTACGGGCTGAAGATCATTGCCCCCAAAATTCAAACCTTAAAGAACAATTATACACGTTTTCTGGTACTGCGCCGGAAAGAAGATCTTATAGAAAGTACAGACGGCAATAAAGCCTCTATCAACTTTCATACAGATCATTCCAAGGGAAGCCTGGCCCGCGTGCTGTCCGTTATTTCAAAAGAAGAGGTAAACCTCACCAAACTCCAGAGTTTTCCGATCCCGGGAACGGAATTCAGGTACCAGTTTCATGCAGATATGGAATTTGAGCAGATCAGTGATTTTGAAAAGGTGATGGAAAAAATAAAACCAGTAACCACCGGTTTAAAAATTTACGGCATTTATAAAAGAGGTTCATGGAAATAGCAAAAAGATTACAGGGCGTGGGAGAATACTATTTCTCCAAAAAGCTGAGAGAGATCGACGAGCTGAACAAGCAGGGAAAGCATATTATCAACCTGGGGATTGGCAGTCCCGATCTGCCGCCGCATCCGGAAGTGATTCAAACCCTTCAGGAAGAAGCCCGGAAACCCAATGTGCACGGGTATCAAAACTATAAGGGAAGCCCGGTACTGCGGGAGGCATTTGCCGGTTGGTACCGCCGCTGGTACGGTGTGGAGCTGAATCCCGAAACGGAGGTATTACCGCTGATCGGCAGTAAAGAAGGGATCATGCATATTTGTATGACCTATCTGAACGAGGGCGATGCAGCCCTGGTGCCCAACCCCGGCTATCCTACGTACCGGAGTAATGTAACCATCGCCGGTGGGGTATGCATCGACTATACATTAAAAGAAGCCAATGGTTACCAGCCGGACCTGGAAGCCATAGAAGCCGGCGATCTGTCGAAGGTAAAGCTGATGTTTGTAAACTATCCGCAGATGCCAACGGGGCAGCAGCCGGATATGGAGGTGTTTAGAAAGCTGATCGCTTTTGCAAAAAAACACGGGATCCTGCTGGTGCATGATAACCCGTACAGCTTTATTCTTAATGAACATCCGGCCAGCATCCTGAGCATTGATGGTGCTAAAGAAGTAACGGTAGAACTCAACTCGCTGAGTAAGTCGCACAATATGGCCGGATGGCGCGTGGGCGTACTGTGCGGGGCCGCTGCACGTATAAATGAGGTATTGCGCTTTAAAAGCAATATGGACAGCGGAATGTTCCTTCCGGTACAACTGGCGGCTGCCACGGCTTTGAGCCTGGGCACCGACTGGCACGAAGAAGTGAATGCCGTGTATCGTGCACGAAGAAAAAAAGTATACGACCTGCTGGATCTGCTGGGGTGCCGTTATTCTAAAGAACAGGTAGGCCTGTTTGTTTGGGCGGCCATTCCGGAAAACTATAAAGATGGGTATGAGCTGGCGGATGCGGTATTGTACAATGCGGATGTATTTATAACGCCCGGGGGAATTTTTGGCGATGCCGGCGACCGTTATATCCGGATCAGTTTATGCGGGTCTGTACAACGGTTCGACGAAGCCATCGCCCGGGTAAATGAACAAATTGCAAAGATCCGGAACTGAGCGGGTATCTAATATCTGAAGTATAAAGAAGCAAATGAGCAATCGCAAAAGAATCGCAATAATTGGAGTGGGACTCATCGGGGGATCGATCGCCCTGCAGTTACATGAAAAAAAACTCTCTTCCAAACTGATTGGTGTGGAATCGAGCAGCGAACACGCCGAGCAGGCGTTGGAATACGAACTGGTCGATGAGATCCGGGAGCTGGATGAAGCCATCGCGGAAGCAGAGGTGATTGTGCTGGCGATACCGGTAAACAAAATGGTACATTTGCTGCCACAGATCATGGACAAAGTCACCGATCAGGTGGTAATGGACATGGGTTCTACCAAGGCTTCGGTTATTGAAGTGTTGAAAGGTCATCCGAAACGGGGCCGCTTTGTAGCAACCCATCCCATGTGGGGAACCGAATACAGCGGTCCGAAATCGGCCGTGCGCGGGGCCTTTGAAGGGAAAGCGGTGATCATTTGCAATCCGGATGAGTCCGATGCAGATGCCCTGGACTGGGTGAAAAAAATGTATGCCAAGATCGGCATGCGGGTAGTGGAGATGGAAGCAAAGGCGCATGATCTGCACGTGGCTTATGTAAGTCATATCAGTCATATTACCTCCTTTGCGCTGGCCAATACGGTACTGGAAAAAGAAAAGGTGGAAAGTGCCATTTTTGAGATCGCTTCGGCAGGTTTTGAAAGCACCGTGCGGTTGGCTAAAAGTAACCCGGATATGTGGGTGCCCATTTTTATGCAGAACAAGGACAATATTATCGACGTATTAACCGAGCATATCGATCAGCTCACCCGGTTTAAAGAATCCATACAGGGTAATGATCCCGGCCGTTTACAGGCACTGATCGCAGATGCCAATAAGATCCGGCGCATCATTAAATAACGCATATAAAATAAAAACTCTAAAAATTCACAGGCAAAATGAAAACTCTTGAAATGACGGATAAAGAAAAAACAAAACAGGTATGGGCCAAGCGCCCCATCATCATCAGCGGGCCCTGCAGCGCTGAAACAGAAGAACAGGTAGTAGCTACCGCACAGCGTCTTGCTGCTACCGGCAAAGTAGATGCATTGCGTGCAGGCATCTGGAAACCCAGAACCAAACCCGGTATGTTTGAAGGCATTGGTGCAAAAGGGTTACCCTGGCTGCAGGCTGCAAAAAAAGCTACCGGTCTGCCAACAGCAGTGGAAGTAGCCACCGCCAAGCAGGTTGAAGATGCACTTACATTTGATGTAGACATCTTGTGGGTGGGTGCGCGTACCACGGTAAACCCGTTCAGTGTACAGGAAATTGCCGATGCATTAAGAGGCGTTGACGTACCGGTACTGGTAAAAAACCCCATTAACCCGGATCTGGAACTGTGGAGCGGCGGCGTGGAACGTATTTCCCGGGCAGGTATCAAAGATATCGGTTTAATCCATCGCGGATTTTCCTCTTACGGAAATACACAATACCGCAACGCCCCGATGTGGCACCTGGCCATCGAAATGAAATTACGTTTCCCCGAATTGCTTATTATAAATGACCCGTCCCATATCTGCGGGAACCGCGACGGTCTGTTTGACGTGGCCCAGAAAGCCATCGACCTCGATTACGATGGGGTGATGATCGAATCGCATATCGATCCGGATAATGCCTGGAGCGATGCCAAACAACAGGTAACACCGGAGCGCCTGAAGGAAATGCTGGAAGCCATCGTATGGAGAAAGGAAAACAACGATAACTCGGCCTTACAGGGCGGACTGGAAAAACTGCGCCAGCAGATCAATCACCTGGATGACGAAATGCTGCAGATCCTTTCCCAGCGCATGAAGATCGCTGATCAGATCGGCCAGTATAAAAAAGAAAATAACCTGACCATCCTGCAAACCAACCGCTGGCAGGAGATCCTGGATAAAATGATGGCGAAAGGTGAAAAACTGGGATTGAGCAAAGACTTTATCATGAAGTACCTGGATGCGGTGCACCTGGAAAGTATCAATCATCAGAAAAATATCATGGACGCCCAATAGTTCATGGATCATAGTTCATAGTTCAGGGCAGGCAATAGCTGCTTCGTGAACTATGAACTATTAACAGCTCATCAACTACATTTCACTACCCATATAGAGAATGGAAAAAATCATAAAATTTTCAAACGCCTCCACGCATTTTTATTTCGACAGTTCCTTTAAACAGGTAACGAAGATTGCCGACAAGAAGGCCCTTGTAGTGATTACGGATGAACATATTTTTAAAGCGCATCCGGCTGTTTTCAAGGGACTGAATGTGATCGTGCTGAAGCCGGGCGAAGCATACAAGGTACAGGCTACCGTAGATGAGGTGATCGATACGCTGATAAAAATGGAAGCCGACCGGAAGACGGTGCTGGTAGGTGTAGGGGGCGGTGTGATTACGGATCTGACGGGGTATATTGCTTCCATTTACCTGCGCGGGATCCGTTTTGGCTTTGTGCCAACTTCTATACTGGCGCTGGTGGATGCTTCCATCGGCGGAAAGAACGGGATCGATGTAGACCGCTACAAGAACCTGGTAGGAATCATCCGGCAGCCTTCATTTATTTTGCACGACGTGGCATTTTTACAATCGCTGCCCCAAAGTGAATGGGAGAACGGCTTTGCGGAAATCATTAAACATGCCTGTATTAAAGACGCCGCTATGTTTAAGCAGCTGCAGCAGGAATCCCTTGCAGGATACCAAAAAGATAAAAAGAAACTCAGCAGCCTGATCCAGCGTAATGCCCTCATCAAAACAAAAGTGGTGCAGAAAGATGAGTTTGAAAAAGGCGATCGCCGGTTACTGAACCTGGGCCATACCATCGGGCATGCCCTGGAAAAAGAATATGAGCTGATGCATGGGCAGGCTGTAGCCATTGGCACTACTTATGCCTGCCATATTTCAGAACAGCTAAGGGGTTTTTCGCAGACGGCTGATGTGGTGGCATTGCTGGAACAATACCAATTGCCAACCTATGCCGCCTTTGATAAACAAAAAGTGTTTAACGGGCTGAAGATGGATAAAAAGCGCGAGCAAAAAGAAATGAATTTTGTATTGCTTGACAAGATCGGGAAAGGTGTGGTAACACCCATCCGCATGCAACAACTGGAAAAAATAATCAATAAATTATAAAGGCGGAAGGCTAAAGGCGAAACGCTAAACGCTAATGGCTAAAAACTGATAACTAATAACTGATAACTAATAACTGAAAACTGAAAGCTAGTAACTCAACGCTCAAATGAATATAACCATACATCCTTCAACATTATCCGGTAACATTTATGCCGCGGCTTCCAAGAGCTCTATGCAACGGGCCTGTGCAGCTGCCTTGCTGTCTACCCGGAAAGTGATCATTAAAAATCCCGGCCATAGCAATGATGATATTGCCGCAATGGGCATTATAAAAGCACTGGGTGCGGAGATTACAGAGATCGATAATGAAACCATTGCCATCGAAAGCCGCTTTTTAAAGGATCCTGCTCATATTGTATCCAAAGAAAATGCAGTGAACTGCGGGGAAAGTGGCTTAAGTATCCGGATGTTTACACCCATTGTAGCGCTGTGCAATAATGAAGTGCTGATTAACGGGGAGGGAAGCCTGGTAACGCGTCCGATGGACTTTTTTGATGAAATATTGCCGCAGCTGGGCGTATCGATTGTTTCCAATAACGGGAAGTTGCCATTGAAAGTAAACGGACCTTTACGGCCCAGGGCGATTACCATCGACGGTTCGCTGAGCTCGCAATTCCTTACAGGATTGCTGATGGCATTTGCCGCAGCACCCCTTACAGCACCCGTAACCATCCAGGTAAACGACCTCAAGAGCCGGCCCTATATCGATCTTACGTTAAACGTAATGAAACAATTTGGTTTGCAGGTTCCGGAAAACAACAATTATGAAACGTTCACATTTTCCGTGGCCCAACCTGAAACCTTAAATCTGAAACCTGAAACAATCAATTATACCGTTGAAGGTGATTGGAGCGGTGGCGCCTTTTTGCTGGTAGCCGGCGCTATTGCGGGCGATATCCGGGTTCAGGGATTGCAGCAAACCAGTACACAGGCCGATAAAAAAATTATAGAAGCATTGATGGCAGCCAATGCGGGCATTGCCATGGATGCAAAGGGCATTACATTGCACGCGGCCCCCATGACCGCCTTTGAATTTGATGCCACGGATTGTCCGGACCTGTTTCCGCCGCTGGTAGCGCTGGCCGCCAATTGCAAAGGCGTGTCCGTTATAAAAGGGGTAAGCCGGCTGGCGCATAAGGAAAGCGACAGGGGCATAACGCTTCAGGAAGAATTTGGAAAAATGGGGATCCGTGTAGACCTGGATGGAGATCTTATGCATGTACACGGAGGTCCTTTAAAAGGAGCCGTGGTACATTCCCGGCACGATCACCGCATTGCGATGGCCTGTGCTACCGCTGCTTTAAAAGCCGATAGCCCTGTAACCATTGAGGAAGCATCGGCCATCAATAAATCCTACCCGGATTTCTATGATCATTTGAAAACCCTGGGTGCAACGGTTACCGGTGGACTGGACTACCGGAATGCGTTGAACAAGATTTATTCAGAAGAATAAGCGGTAGTAATAGGCAATAGTGAATAGTCAATAGAGAGCAGCAGGCAGGCAAATGATGCACCGTTAATTGCTAATAGCTGGTAGTAGTGCACTCGATTCTCAAATCTCAACTTTCAAATCTCAAATCTCGATTCTCAACTCTCGAATCTCAAATCTAATAACAATGAACGCTTTCGGACAATTATTCAGGATACAGATTTTTGGAGAATCACATGGTGAATGTGTAGGCGTGGTAGTGGACGGTATACCTGCCGGGCTTGATGTGCCGGTGGAAGATTTTCTTCCGGATATGGAACGCCGGAAAGGAGGAAACCAAAAGGGGGCTACGCCACGGAAAGAAGATGATATTCCGATTTTCAAAAGCGGCGTATTTAACGGGAAAACCACGGGCTTCCCGGTGATGATCTATTTTGAAAATAAAAACACCCGCAGTGGTGATTATGAAAAACTGAGAAGCTTTCCCCGTCCGGGGCATGCGGATTTTGTTGCGCATAAAAAGTTTGGCGGATTTGAAGATTACCGGGGCGGCGGACATTTCAGCGCGCGGCTGACCACAGGACTGGTAGCGGCAGGAGTGATTGCTAAAAAACTGCTCCGCAACATTTCCATTGAAGCCCGGATCACAGAAATTGGCGGAGACCCGGATCCGGAAAGGGGATTGCAGAAGGCTATTGAAGCCAAGGATTCCGTAGGCGGGCTGATCGAATGCCGTGTAAACGGGCTGCCGGTTGGTTTGGGTGAGCCTTACTTCGATTCGGTTGAGTCCGTTCTGGCCCAGCTGCTGTTTACCATTCCCGCTGTAAAGGGGGTGGAGTTCGGCGCCGGTTTTGCGGCCGCAAAAATGTTTGGTTCGCAGCACAATGATCCCATTGAAAACAACGAAGGCAAAACCACTACCAACCATGCGGGCGGTATTGTAGGCGGTATCACCAATGGCAATGAACTGGTATTTCGCATTGCTATAAAACCTACCGCGTCTACTCCCAAACCCCAGCATAGCCTGAATTGGGAAACAGGACAGATGGAAGATTTTTCTGTAAAGGGACGCCATGATCTGTGCGTAGCGCTTCGTGCACCGGTAATTGTGGAAGCCGTTACAGCAATTGCACTGGCCGATCTTATGATGCAGGCCGGCAAAATAAACCGCATTATTGGTGAATAACTGGTTGATAACGATGACCTTCCTTAACGCTAAATTGTTTTTTTGGCATGTTTTTTTGTATTAACTTTAAAAGACGAAAACTTTCTTTCACCTTGTTAAAACAAAAAAACTATGGGTATTTTATCTTGGATCATTTTTGGATTGATAGCAGGTGCTATTGCTAAAGCCCTACACCCCGGTAAAGATCCCGGCGGGTGGATCATAACCATCATCATCGGTATTGCCGGTGCCTTTGTGGGCGGATGGATCGGTACCCAGGTGTTGGGTATTTCAATTAACGGGAACTGGTCATTCAAGGGGTTTGCCTTTGCCATTTTAGGAGCGGTGCTTTTATTATGGATCTACGGGATGATCACCCGTAAGAAAGGCGTCTGATTCAAGTAGCCGTTACATTTACTGATCATATTTATAAAGGTTGTATCAAAGTGCTTTCCGGTTATAACGGGAAGGTATCAACTTTGATACAACCTTTGCTAATTAAGAGAAAGCCCGCCTGGATTGCGGCTATTGGTACTGCATCTGTATAGCCGTTGCATTGTCTTTTAAATGGATATTAGGTCTTACAGCAGCCGCTCCCTGAGGACCGGCGGGACCGGTATCTCCCTGCCTACAGAAACAATACGAAAGGGTGCGTGAATTTTAAGGTAGCCTTCTGTCAGGCAATAAAGAGCCTGTTAACCCTTTATGGGTAAAAGAATGATTCGGGATAGCGGCAATCAAAAAACGTTAAGTGGCATTTCCTGTTTTTTGAAGATCATATGCTGTTTAATTCTCAAAGACTACCGTTTTATTGCCATCCACAATCACCCGGTCCTGCAATACCAGCTGCAGCGCTTTCGCCAAAACCGATTCTTCAATTTCCTTTCCAAGTGTTACCATGTCGGTTACGGAATGGGCATGGTTCACCGGTATGATCTGCTGGGCAATAATGGGCCCTTCATCCAGTACATCCGTAACAAAATGGGCGGTTGCGCCGATCAGCTTTACGCCGCGTTCATGCGCCTGCCGGTAAGGACTGGCACCAACAAAGGCCGGCAGGAACGAGTGATGGATATTAATGATCCGGTGCGGATAGGCCGCCACAAACCGGGAGGAAAGGATGCGCATAAATTTCGCAAGGATAATATAGTCGAACCGGTAGTTGCTCAATATATCCGATACCGCTTCCTCAAACGCTTCCTTGGTGCGGTCCCGGTGATCTACATAATGAAAAGGAATGTCGAACTTGTCGGTAAGCGATCGCAGTGTTTCATGGTTGCCGATCACACATTCCACGGAAGCCCCGAGTGTATTGAAATAATTCCGCAGCAGGATGTCGCCCAAACAATGGTATTCTTTTGTAACCAGTACGGCTACCTTTTTTTTAACGGCAGTATGAATAAAGATCGAGCAGCCGGGCGGCAATACTTTTAACAATGCGCCTTCTACATGCGCGGCATTGATAGTGCCGGCCATTATTTCCAGGCGAAGGTAAAAACGGTTGGCCTCCACGTTTACATATTCCCGCATGGAGATGATATTGAGATCCGCATCCGCCATTACTTTGGAAATACCAGCTACCAGGCCTACCTGGTCCGTGCATTGTATTAAGATGATCATTCGCTAAAAATAAAACTATTTCACTTTAAAAATGTTATTGTATTTTCATTTTGGATTGCAATATCAATGTATGGACTGTAAGACCCAACATCTTTCTTACGCGGAAACCGGTTTTTTTAGTAAACTGGTATCAGACTATTTGAATGAAGATGCACAACTGAAACCTTTCTATGAGGAATTTCCCTCCGTGCCGGCCATCGGCAATGCCATAGAACGGAGAAAAGCGGTAACCACCAACCGGGCGCTGCTGGTGCGTGCATTGCGGCAGCAATACAACGCGGTTCCGGTTTCGGATCAGGTAACGGCCAACCTTGCGCTGCTGGAAAAGGAAACCACTTTTACTACGATAACCGCGCATCAGCCCAATATTTTTACCGGCCCTTTTTATTTTATTTATAAGATCCTGCATGCTATCCGGCTTGCAGCGCAATGCAAAAAATCATACCCCGAATATGATTTTGTGCCGGTGTATTACATGGGAAGCGAGGATGCTGACCTGGATGAGCTGGGGCATTTTTTTATCGATGGGCAAAAGATGGTGTGGAATACGGACCAAACCGGCGCTGTGGGAAGAATGAAAGTGGATAAAGGATTGATCGAATTGCTGAACCGGATCGAGGCGCAAACCGGCGTATTGCCCTATGGTAATGAAATAGCAGGGGCGCTGCGCACTTGTTATAAACCCGGGCGTTCCATACAGGAAGCTACATTCGCATTCGTACATTTTCTGTTTGCCCGGTACGGACTGATTGTAGTGATACCCGACAATGCTGAATTAAAGTCCGTTGCCGCAGGATTGTTTAAAGATGAATTGCGAAACAGCCGTTCGGCAGCAATGGTAGCGGCAACTGCTGCGCAGTTAACGGCCGCCGGTTATAAGGTTCAGGCGCACAGCCGTGAGATCAACCTGTTCTATTTGACCGACCAGGGACGTCACCGGATTGAACGTTCCGGTGATCGATGGAACGTGGTAGACACGTCTTTCTCTTTTTCCGAGGCTGCGATCATGCAAGAAGTAGATGCACATCCCGAGCGGTTTAGTCCCAACGTAATCCTGCGCCCGGTATTCCAGGAAATGATCCTGCCCAACCTTTTATTTATAGGCGGAGGGGGAGAGCTGGCTTACTGGATCCAGCTGAAAAAAATATTTGAGCACTATCAGGTACCCTATCCATTGCTGGTATTGCGGAATTCATTACTGCTGATCAACCCCGGGCAGGCGGCGCTGGTGCAAAAACTGGGATATAAACCCATACAGCTCTTTCAGCCGCTGCATGATCTGAAGAACGATTGGGTACGGGCACATTCTGAACAAAACCTAAGTGTGGAGGCTTCCCTGGATAAGATCCGGCAGCTTTATGCAGACCTGAAAGCGCAGGCAGCCCCCGTTGACGGCACCCTGTTGCAGCATATTGCCGCTTTGGAAACAAACACCAGCCGTCGGATCGCTGAACTCGGAAAGAAACTGCTCCGTGCCGAAAAAAGAAATCATCAGGATGCGATGAACCAGGTAACAAAATTAAAAGCGCAATTGTTTCCGCTAAACAATCTGCAGGAGCGTATTGAAAACTTTATCCCCTTTTACGCGCAATACGGGCCTGCATTGATTGATACGCTGTACCAGCATGCATTGGGGCTGGAGCAGGAGTTTGTGGTACTGGAAGCGTTGTAGCATTCATTCCAAAGTGCCGAAAGCCTGTTTCAGGTTTAAAGTTCCAGGTTCGATTGCATTTTATGCGCGCTGCCCCAACACCGACGTCTGATAACTAAAGACTGATATCTGATATCTGATATCTGATAACTGACATTTCAAACCTCAGGCATCAAATGTATTCGGCTGACCAGATCCTTTTAACCGCTCCACTTTTTGCAATACTTCTGCTTCCATTTCCTGTTTATAAGCAGCCATCTTTTGATAAACGGCATCGTCGGAAGCACCGATGATCTGTGCGGCAAGGATGCCCGCATTTTTAGCCGCATTGAGGGCCACCGTAGCAACCGGCACACCGTTGGGCATCTGTAAAATGCTCAATACAGAATCCCATCCGTCGATCGAATTGCTCGATTTAACCGGCACACCGATTACCGGAAGCGCGGTGATAGAGGCCACCATTCCCGGGAGGTGTGCTGCTCCGCCGGCACCGGCAATAATCACTTTTAATCCACGCTCTTTTGCCTTTTGCGCATATGCAATCATGCGCAGGGGGGTGCGGTGGGCAGATACCACTGTTATTTCATATTCGATACCGATTGCCTTTAAAACAGCAGCAGCCGGTTCCATTACCGGTAAATCACTGTCGCTGCCCATAATGATGCCTACTTGTATTGCCATGTTGCAAAGAACGGTAAAAAGCAGATACCGCGTAGCGGGGCCGGAATGTTTTTGACAGAGGAAACTTAATCCTTCACGTTTAGCTATCAGTGGTCAGTTATCAGCAATCAGTTTTCAGATGATTCTGTTCCGGAAAAGCAGATCATGTATTCAGTACTAACCTCAATAGATTGATCATTCCCCGAACAGGGACGCCACAACCGAAAACTGTGTCCTGTCCTGAAACTAAAGGCTGAAAACTAAAGACTGAGCACTGATAACTGACCACTGAAAACCGGCAATTAAACAAAAATTTATGTACGTTTGAAAAATGAACACTGAAACGCTTTTTCCTTCCCCGTCGATCCTTGATAATGATTTTTATAAATTTACCATGCAATGCGCCGTGATGCAGCTGTTTCCGGACGTAAAGGCCCGGTATACATTTATCAACCGGGGTGCACATGTGTTCCCCGAAGGCTTTGGGGATGCATTAAAAGCACAGGTGGCTTCCATGGCATCCCTGCAGCTCACCAGGGAGGAGCACCGGTATCTCGCGCTCAATTGCCCCTACCTGAATGCGGCTTATCTTGATCTGCTGGCCGGGTACCGGTACGATCCTTCGGAAGTGCAAATTGTTCAGGAAGGAGGGCAGCTGGAGGTTTCGGTAGAAGGGCATTGGTTCCGGACCATTCTCTGGGAAGTACCCCTGCTTTTTTTGATCAGTGAATTGTACTATAAACGCACGGGGCAGCAACGTGAGAACGACGGACAGGTGGTTCGTAATACGGTCGAAAAAACGAGTATTTATAAAGAACTGGATGTGCCCGTTGCGGAGTTTGGTACGCGGCGCCGGCATTCCTTCAGCGTGCAGCAGCTGGTGGTAGACACCCTTACCCAACATGGCGGCAAAAATTTTGTAGGCACCAGCAATGTGCACCTGGCGATGCGCTCAAAAACAAAACCCATCGGAACCCATGCCCATGAATGGTTTATGTTTCATGCTGCCAAATACGGGTTTACCATGGCCAACGCATTAAGCCTGGAACACTGGACGGATGTGTACCGGGGCGATCTGGGCGTGGCCCTGTCCGACACCTATACCAACGATGTATTTTTTGAGCAGTTCGACAAAAAGTTCGCCAAGTTGTTCGACGGGGTGCGGCATGATAGCGGGGAGCCCATTGCCTATGCAGAAAAAGTGATCGCGCATTACCGGAGCCTGGGTATCAACCCGGCCTATAAGTTCATCATTTTTTCCGACGGCCTCAACACCGAAAGAGTGGCGGAAATCACCCATGCAACCAAGGGTAAAATCGGGATATCTTTCGGTATCGGTACCAACCTTACCAATGATGTGGGCTTAAAACCCATGAATATTGTAATGAAACTAACAGCTGTTCAGTTCGACGGTAAAAGATGGGTATCGACCGTAAAACTTTCCGATGAAAAAGGGAAACATACCGGTGAACCCCGGATGATCCGCCTGGCAAAGGAAGTTTTAGGTATTGACTAACAGATATATATAAATTTAAGTATATAAAATGTTTCATTTAGGTTTTTCGTAACAGAAAACACCTTTTTCTGCCCTAACTTTGCACTGGTTTTGCGGAAAAAGTAGTGCGGAATTAAGTTGACTGCTGCCCCCGAAACACCCGATAATGATCGGCTCTGAATGCTTCGTCGCCATATGATGCATTAGAACTATTTTAAACCTTGCGTCTGAATTTTTTGAGGAATTAAAAAAAAGTATTTTTTAATGATGAGGAATTTTATTGCAAAAAAGTTAATAACGCTGGTGATTTTAATTGTTGCTGTGACAAATATTTCATGGCACGCACCTGCTGTGGTTCCGGTTTCCGAAAAGATCAGTTCCGTACCGATGTACCGTATGTCTTTTGGATGGAAGGCCAACAGCTATCAACTGGTTTATGACAGTCTGCACCTGGATCTGAAGGGTCTTTCGGAACAGGCGTTTACCTATGCGCTGGAAGGCCTGGAAGAATTAAAGGAAGAAGGAAAAGTGCTGAATGATTCGGTGATCACGATCGTTGATTTTGATCAGCCCAGCATAAATAAGCGGATGTATATTCTCGACGTTAAAAATTATAAGCTGCTCTTTAATACCTGGGCTGCACACGGGCGTAAGTCCGGCACCCTGGTAGCTACTTCGTTCAGCAATACCATGTCTTCCAATAAAAGCAGCCTGGGATTTTATCTTACGGATGCGCCTTATTTTGGCGGCAACGGGTATTCGCTAAAACTAAAGGGGTTGGAGCCGGGCCTGAATGACAAGGCCTTGCAGCGGGCCATCGTACTGCATGGCGCGCCTTATGTAAGCCAGTCGAGCATCAACGAGCTGGGATACCTGGGCCGGAGCTTTGGATGCCCGGCAGTGCCGGTTGAACTCAGCCGTCCTATTATCGAAACGATCAAAGATGGCTCGGTGCTATTTATTTATAACAGCAGCTATCAGCCCAAATTCTTCTATGCCCGGGCCGAGGGCTGATGCCGGTACAACCGTGGTATAACGGAATCGTACCCCAGGCGCTTAACCGGCGTCTTTGGGCGCGGGATTCCCTTTACCGGTATCAATCCGGTTACGAAGGCTGTTCAGGATAAAGTCTGACCACGCGTTTGAACAGGCACCATAACATTCCACATCCGGCTGCAGCCCCTCATGTGTAAAGCGGAGCTGGGTATGGCCTTTTTCTTCTGAAATTTCAAAGGAGATCCGGGTATCATTCCATTCTGCCTGGTTCTGCAGGAAATTGAGCCGGCTATCGGTAACCAGCCATACGACTTTTGTACCAGGAACTACTTCGGTTAATTGCTGGCGGGAATAATGTACATCGCCAAAGCGCACTTCAAATACATCATCTTTCTGAAGTGTTTTCCCTTCCAGGTTTTCTGTCCACCATCCGCGCACATCGTTTACAGCATTGAACACGGCTTCGGGTGTTTGATCCGTTATAATGGAAACGGAAAAATTTCGGTTATTCATATTGAAATGATTGATGGGGTTATAAAAACAGGTTTATGCCGGTTGCAGGTTCCATTTTTTAAGCAGCTCCTCGTTAAAACCGCCTTCCCTGGGGTTGGGGGTACCCTTTCCGGTGGTAATGAGCTGGTACAGGCTGTTTTGGATATAGTTGGTCCAGGCATCATGGCAAATGGGGTAACATTCATCCGCCGGCACCAGGCCCTGGTGGGTAAACTGCAATTGGGTGCCGCCATAAACACTGCTGATGTCAAAGATCACGTTGGTGTCTTTCCATTCGTTTTGATCGCTGATAAAATCGAAATAGTTATCCAGCACCAGCCATACTACCCGTTTGTTGGGCACTACTTCGATCAGCTGTATTTTACAGATATGTACCTGCTTGTAATGGTAAAGAAATACATCGTTGAGCTGTGTGGTTGAACCTTCAAGCTCCTCGCTCCACCAGCCGCGTACATTGGTAACGGCGTTAAAGACCTGCTCCGGGCTGGCAGCCACGCGAATGGTAGTGGTGAAATTGTTTTGTTCCATTGTTTCTTTTTTTTAGGTTAAAAACGATACTCATACCGCCGGTAATGCTGTTGCCGCCATATCCGTGCTGAGCAGGGTACAAAGCTATTGGCTTAATGATGTATTTTCAGTGTGTAAAATGGACTTTAATACGGGGATATTTGGACAGGGATGGTTTAATACCTTTGTAACGGCAATTTTTATGAAGTGTGGCAGGCCTGCAGGTTGTGCTTAAACGTATGGCGGACCACCCGGAAAATAAAAAAATAACAGCATGAAACATATAACCATCGTAGTGCCGGATTGCAGGGTCAATGTAAATACCATCGGCGGGGCATATGATATCCTGCGTCAGGCAAACGAATACTGGAAACAGGCAGGGCACCCATCCCTGTTGAATATCGAAATTGCCGGCTTTGCTTCAGAGGTTTGTTCTCATAACGGGTACCTGGCAATCCGGCCCGTTGATATCCGCCAGATCCGTCAAACAGACCTGGTGCTGATTCCGGCCGTGCTGGGCGAATACGAGGAAGCGGTACGGCAGAACCAGGAGCTCCTGGACTGGATCCGGTTGCAATACAAATGCGGCGCAGAAGTGGCCAGCATGTGCTCCGGCGCTTTTTTGCTGGCGGCTACAGGGCTTTTGCAAAACCGGGCTTGTTCCATTCATTGGAATAAGGTGGCGGAATTTGAACGGATGTTCCCGGGCGTACATATTGCCACCGGCAGGATCATTACCCATGAAAATGGCATCTATACCAACGGCGGCGCCTATTCGTTCCTGAACCTGATCCTGTACCTTGTAGAAAACCTGTTCGACCGTTCCATTGCCATCCGCTGCTCAAAGGTTTTTCAGATCGAAGTGGAACGGACCACCCAGTCTCCGTTTACCATCTTCCAGGTACAGAAAGAGCACGACGATGAATTGATCCAGCACGCGCAAACTTATATTGAAGAACACCTGGATACCCGGATCTCTTTTGAAAAGTTGGCTGTGCAGCTGGCGATCAGCCGGCGCAATTTTGACCGGCGTTTTATAAAAGCAACTGGTAATACCCCCGTTGCCTACCTGCAGCGGGTAAAGATCGAAGCTGCCAAAAAAGAGCTGGAGCGCGGACGTAAAACTATATTTGAAGTGATGATGGATGTAGGCTATACCGATGATAAAACCTTCCGGGATGTATTCCGGAAAATAACCGGCCTTTCGCCCACAGATTACCGCAACCGTTATAGTAAAACACGGATCACTGCATAATCCGGTTTTTTGCTGGGAAAATATTCTCTGCTTGCGGAGGAATTTTGGTCGCCGCAGGAAAAGCTGGTATGGAGTGATTTTGTTCGGCGTATGGAAGCGCGGTTTCGCTATACGGATGCGGGACAGGTAAAGTATGCCCGGAGTGCCTGTGACCCCCGTAATTACCGGTGTAAAAGATGCCAACGATTCGCTGATGGTATTATCAGTTTAACGGAACCAATCCCGATCATTTTTCGCCCAGATACAACGATGTTTTCTCTTTTTGATAGCCTTTATTTTTATACAGATGCAGCGGCCGGTGATGTTGAAGCTGTGGAACAATTAACACAGCGACGCGTAATTTAAAAACTGTTTTGTTATTACGATAATGTATAAAAGTTTATTTTTCCGGTTTTTATCTGAACGCTTAATTTAAAAATAATAACCCGCTGCACGAATGACAAATAAATTAATACTTATTGTTGGGCTTGTAATATTAACGAAGTTCGCAGCCGCACAGCAATACCTGCCCCTGGCTTCTTCGCAAACGGATTATATAACGGACCTGGCCCTGATCTACCAGGGAGGTGTACATCGCCCGGACTGGACTGCGGAGCAGATAGCGCCCTATGTGTACCGGCAACAAGGAAAGAAAATTGATTTTTTATTTGATGGATTTCTCTTCATTGAGTTTAAGAACGGAAAGGGAAAGGATTATTCCATCGGTTATGAAAAAGAACATGCAGGTAAGGAAGAATGGTCGTGGCTGCTGGACCGGAACTTTGAAAAAGGAAAAGCCATTCATGCATTAAATGACGTACTGGCGGGGCTTGCAAAAAAAAGAATAAAGCCCGTTCGCAAACGAAAAGTGGTGCTGACCTTGCCTGAACCGATCCATAATCAAAAAGACTGGGGGCTGCTGGATGGAAAAATGCTGAGCTTCGATACGGAAGAAAGCCGCTTTCTGGCCTGTAAGTGGTATATTGATGATGCGCTGGATCGCTGGCGTAAAGCGGGGCTGGATCAGCTGGATCTTGCCGGATTTTACTGGGTGGCAGAGCAGAGCACCGGTGGAAAAGCATTAATTCCCCGTATTGCCGAATACATCCGTTCAAAGAAAATGAAATTTTACTGGATCCCATATTGGAAAGCAGAAGGACACGGTAACTGGAAGGCCGCTGGTTTTGACGCGGCGTATCAACAGCCCAATCATTTCTTTGATGAAAAAATAGCAGACAGCCGGATCGATGAAGCCTGCGATTTTGCAAGGCAGCATGAAATGGGGATGGAGCTGGAATTTGACATGCGGGTGGAACAACCCAGTTTTGAAAGGCGGTTGATCGCTTATGTCAACGGCTTTCAAAAGAAAGGTGTGCTGGATGATGCGGCAATGGCCTATTATGAAGGCGGAGCTGGAATCATGAAACTGGCAGAACACAAGGATACCCGTATGCAGGCATTGTATCAAAAACTTGCAACGATCATTGCCGGACGCCAGCAGAAAGCAGATGTCTACTATAAACGCCGCAAGGAAGTTAAACGGTAATAAGCACGGGATTTTGCAAGGAGCGTTGTCAGGTATCAGATGAAGGCTTTTGGGAGCGATCAGCAACCAGATCCGTTAGCAACCAGGGTTGAATGAACCGCAATGTACGCAAAGCAATCCGCGAAGGTCGCAACGAAAACGTTATGACGGCCATCCTGGCGCACCTTGCGTGGCCCTTGCGCTCTTAGCGGTTTAAATTAACCGCAATGTACGCAAAGCAATCCGCGAAGGTCGCAATGAAAACGTTATGGCAGCTATTCTGGTGCCCCTGGCGTGTCCCTTGCGCCCGTTGCGTTTGAATGAACCGCGATGGACGCTAAGTATCCGCAACGATCGCAATGAAAACCGTTGCAGCAGCTGTCCTGGCGCTCCTTGCGTGTCCCTTGCGCTCTTAGCGGTTTAAATTAACCGCAATGTACGCAAAGCAATCCGCGAAGGTCGCAACGAAAACGTTATGACGGCCATCCAGGCGCCCCTTGCGTGTCCCTGGCGCTCTTAGCGGTTTAAGTCAACCGCGATGTACGCAAAGCATTCGCAACGATCGCAATGAAAGCCGTTGCGGCAGCTGTCCTGGTGGTCCTCGCGTTCTTAGCGGTTTGATTTAACCGCCATGGAGCAAAGCCTCCGCGAAGGAGGCATCGAAAACGTTATGGCGGCCATCCAGGCGCCCCTGCGTGTCCCTGGCGCTCTTAGCGGTTTAAATTAACCGCAATGTACGCAAAGCAATCCGCGAAGGTCGCAATGAAAGCCGTTGTGGCAACTGTCCTGGCGCCCCTTGCGTGGCCCTTGCGCTCTTAGCGGTTTAAATCAACCACGATGGACACTATCCCGGCGTCTTGCGTTAAATAAGCATCTTCTGAGAGCCGCCGGTTATATAAATACGTTCAGTGAATAATACGCAGCACCTGCAACCAACCAACTGTTAGTTATTTAAATGGTTGCTGCTTTCTGTTTCGTTACCTGCTTGCATAAAACAAAACATCCCTTGTTCCGTCCGCAGAATATGCTTATTTTAGTGCCCTCGAAAATGATTGTTTGAAATGAGCGATGCGCTACCTGCCGCATGAAGTAATGATTGTTTTGCGGATTTCTCCTGATCATTTTAAAAGTAAAAATTAAACAGATGAAATCTTGCCGCTTTGCAGCACTACTATGCCTTGCCGTGACGCTTGGTTGTTCAATATCCCTGTTTGCCGAAGTAACCCTGCCGGCTGTAATCAGCAATAATATGGTATTGCAGCAAAAAGCAACCCCTGCGCTTTGGGGCACAGCCACCGCGGGCAAAACCGTTACGGTACAAACCTCATGGGATAAACGAACCTATCAGGCCAAAGCAGATCAAAACGGCAACTGGAAGGTACATGTAAAGACGGCCGCTTATGGCGGTCCGTATACGATCACGATTACAGAGGACCACACCATCACCCTGGAAAATGTACTGATCGGCGATGTATGGTTATGCTCCGGTCAGTCCAATATGGAAATGCCCCTGGCAGGCTGGGGAAAGATCCTTAATTATGAACAGGAGATCGCTCATGCCAATCATCCTGATATCCGGCTATTACAGGCGATTCACGTTACCGCCAATCAACCAATAACCAACCTTAAGATCCGGAACAGCGGATGGGATGTTTGCAGCCCGGAAACAGTGGCAGAGTTCTCATCGGTGGCATATTTCTTTGCACGGGAGTTGTATGAAAAAACAAAGATCCCCATCGGGCTTATCCACAGCTCCTGGGGTGGTACCATAGCGGAAGCATGGACCAGTTATGAAACCCTGCAGCAATTGCCGGATTTTGCTGCCGCCGCGCAGAAAATAAAAGCAACCCCCAATGTAGACCAAAAAGCCTTTGAGCAAATGTTTGCCGAATGGAATCAACAACGGCTGGCTGCTGACAAAGGAATGGTAAACGGAAAAGCCGTTAGGGCGGCAGCGGAGCTGAATACGGCAGACTGGAAGACCATGCCGGTGCCCGGACTGGTAGAAGAGAACGGCTTGCCCGGTTTTGACGGAGTGATCTGGTTTAAACGTAGTTTGTCCATCCCGGAGAACTGGCCGGCGGAAGATCTGACACTGAACCTGGGGCCTATTGATGACGATGATATTACCTGGTTCAACGGCGAGCAGATTGGTGCTACCAACGGATGGAATAAGGAGCGGATATACACCATACCGGCGCGATTGATAAAAAAGGGAACCAATCACCTTACGGTGCGGGTAACGGATAACAGCAATGCCGGCGGTATTTACGGAACCCCGGCGCAGCTTTTCATCAGGAATGGGGCCGGCCAGCGCATCGAACTGCCTGGGAACTGGTTGTATAAAGTACCCTATGCATTAAAAGACCTGCCTCCGGCGCCGCAAAACCCAAACAATCCAAACCGGCCAACAGTGCTTTATAATGCAATGATCCATCCCATCATTAACTATACCATCAAAGGAGCCATCTGGTACCAGGGAGAATCCAATGCGGGCAGAGCCTATCAATACCGGCAATTGTTTCCGGCCATGATCAAAGACTGGCGGTCAAAATTTCCATCGGGCAACTTTCCGTTCTATTTTGTACAGCTGGCCAATTTTATGAAACGGGCCGATCAGCCAGGCCCTTCTGCATGGGCCGAACTGCGGGAAGCACAGTTAATGACCACACAGCTTTCCAATACCGGTATGGCTACCATTATTGATATCGGTGATGCAAAGGATATCCATCCGAAAAATAAACAGGAGGTAGGACGCCGGCTGGCATTGATCGCACTGAACCGGGATTACAAAAAGAACATCGAATACTCCGGGCCGCGTTACAAAACACAAAAGATAACGGGCGACAGGATTGTGCTGACCTTTGATCATGCAGCAGGCATGAAGGCCGGCGAAGGTAAGCTCTCCGGCTTTGCGATTGCCGGGGCCGACCGGAAGTTTTACTGGGCAGAAGCCACCATCAACGGATCCACGATAACGGTAAAGGCCCCGGAGGTGAAACAACCGGTAGCAGTGCGTTATGCCTGGGCCGATAACCCGGACGCCAATCTGGTGAATGCAGCAGGACTGCCGGCCTCCCCATTCCGTACAGACCAGTGGGACGGAATTACCAAAGGAGTGAAATGATTGCATGTTTAGATGAACAACTGAAAACTGAAAACTGATAACTGATAACTGAGTATACCGACTCACTGATCCGGTTCCCCGTTTTTTTAAATACGATGTTTATTGCTTCTAAGGAAAAGATTCCGAAGCCGTAACGAAATCAGCACTTTAATATTTGAAATTTTTTATTCCATATTTTACATTCCCGCAGGGCCAGGTTCGACGTTTCACGCTGGATCCGTTTTTATGCTTGAAGAACAACTGAAAACTGATAACTGAATACTGACAACTGAAAGCCCGGCTCAATCTCATATTATAATAAAAAATGCTTATTTTGTATAGAGATTTAAAATCCTGTTTATGAATAAGCATATCCATTCCTGGTTCAGTCCGTCCCTGCAGGCAGAAATGCCGATCGTCTCTTATGGTCATTTTGGCACTGTATTGCTGCTGGTACCTACAGCCGGCGCGGACTACCTGGAGTATGAGCGGTTTCAGTTAATCGACAGCCTGGCGCCGTTTATCAATGAAGGCAAACTGAAAGTATATTCGATTAACAGTGTGAACAATGAAAGCTGGCTGAACAAAAACATAAATAACTGGGACAAAGCGCAACGGCATGAGCAATGGAATACATATGTATACAATGAAGTAATTCCTTATATAAAAACGACGTCTGGCGATGATACGCCGGTATTTATCAGCGGTGCTTCCTTTGGAGCATTACACAGCATGAACCTGTTCTTAAAACGTCCGGACCTGCTGGCCGGTGTTATTGCGATGAGCGGTGTGTATGATCTTACTTATTATACCGATGGATTCATCAATGATACGGTATACTATAACAGCCCCTGGCATTATATGCCCAACCTTACCGACCACGGGATCCTGGAACAGATCCGCAAAAGTCCGCACATTCATATTCTTACTGGCGCCGGTGCTTATGAGGATCCAAAAGCCGGAGGCGAATTTGCTAAGATCCTTTATGATAAAGGGATCTATTATGAGTTTGACAACTGGGGAGAAAATTATAAGCACGACTGGCCTACCTGGAGGGAGATGTTGCCGCACTATATCGGCACCCGGTTTTAAAAGGCAGGTTCCGGGTTTCAGATTGGATTTCGTTTGATATTTGATGATCGATGATCTATTGGCTGATCACTATTGCCTTTGCTCTGGAGATATATGGACACGGGGGATGTGCAGATTTTTAAAGGCTGAAAGCCGTTTCACATTCCAGCTCAGATCCGTTTCAGACTCAATGTATGACTCCATTCCCACATTTCCACATTTCCACATTCTCACATTTCCACATTTTCAAATTACTGCCCAGGAATATATTCTTTCAACAACGCATCAAATCGCTTCCCATCAATCATGCGTGCACCCATACTTTCCAGGTATTCCGAATATACCTGGCAATCGATGAGCGCTACTTGTTCGTTTTTCAGCTGCGCTACATACCGGGTAAATGCGTAACGGGAGGCATTGCTGACAAGGCTGAACATACTTTCTCCAAAAAATACGCGGCCCAGCCGGATTCCGTAAAGGCCACCTACCAACTCGCCCTCCTTCCATACTTCCGCACTATGCGCATATCCCTGAAGGTGAAGGGCATGATAAGCCGCCACGATTGCTTCGGTAATCCAGGTGCCTTCCTGGTTGCTGCGCTTTACCTGCTGGCAATGACGGATCACCGCTTCAAATGCGGTGTTCGTTGTAAATTGAAAGGCGTTCTTGTTAATGAGCGAACGAACTGTTTTACTGCGCCGGAATTCATCCGGGAATAATACAAAGCGGGGATCGGGGCTCCACCAAAGGATGGGCGCTGTTTCATACCAGGGAAAAATACCGGAGGCATAGGCCAGCAAAAGCCGTTGCGGGCTGAGGTCGCCGCCGATGGCCAGCAAACCATCTTTTTCAGCCAGGTACGCCGGTGGAAAATAAAGTTCGTCTGACAGCGCAAAAATAGCCATGAAACAGGGGAGTAGTGGTGTTGATTAGGATACCAGCTCTTCGATAGTAGCCGAAATGCCGCGTTCGAGAATGGCGTTGCACATCGGCTCAAGGTCTTCGTACATGCCCTCTTTAACAGCGTATTTACCTTTGAAATGAATGATATAGGAACACTGCTCAGCCTGTTCATAACTATGCCCGCAAACTTCCATCAGGGTTTCAATCACCCATTCGAACGTGTTTACTTCATCATTCCACACGATCAGTTGCCAGGAAGCGGCTTCTGCCGTGAGAACATCGGTTGCTACCTCTGTTTTTGTAAACGGGTTGGTTCCGGAAAAACTCATGATGCAAAGATAAATCATTCCGGATAAATCCTCCGCGCAGTGCTCCCGAACCCCCAAACGGAAACGCTTTTTTTGATTATAAAAAGAGCCAGGAAGCGGTGCCGCAGTACCGTTCAATAATCATAGGGCAATATCCGCCTGGTTTTATTGCATATTGATCTTCCTGGATGGATTTTTTTCTGGATTTCAGCACCTTAGCGGAAGGAGCATATAATTACAGGAGGAGGGCGGTCTTTGGTTAATAAATGAAAACAGGAACAGCTGTTTGTATGGCGTTGCACCATACAATGGAATGGATTTTTTATTGAAAAAAATCTAAAAAAAAGAAGAAAGAACGGATATGTATTAAACACACAATACCGTTTGTGTAATTGTAAAAAAAATAACAGGAAATTTAAATTTAAAGCAATACTTTTATAGCTATTAAATGATTGTTTATTTTTTCACTAACGATTTTTAGATTTTTTTAAAAACAGTTTAATGGCAGAAAATAATACTTACGATGCGATCGTCATCGGCAGCGGAGTTTCCGGCGGATGGGCTGCAAAGGAACTTACAGAAAAAGGATTGAAGGTCATCATGCTGGAACGCGGTAAAAACATCGAGCATGTAAAAGACTATGTCAATGCCGGTAAGGCCCCATGGGAGCTTCCGCACAGGGGAAGCAAAACTCAGGAAATGATCAAAGATCATCCGGTGCTGAATCGTGATTATCCGCTCAATGAAACCAATCTCGACTGGTGGGTGGACGAAAAAGAATCGCCCTATACCGAGGTAAAACGTTTCGATTGGTTCCGTGGTTATCATGTAGGAGGACGCTCGTTATTGTGGGGACGCCAGAGCTATCGCTGGGCCGACCTGGATTTTGAAGCCAATGCCAAAGACGGCATTGCTGTTGACTGGCCGGTGCGTTATAAAGATATAGCGCCCTGGTACGATTACGTGGAAAAATTTGCAGGGATCAGCGGAAACCGGGATGGTATTGCTCATTTACCTGACGGACAATTTATGCCACCGATGGATATGACCATTGTGGAAAAAGATATCGCCGCCCGCATTAAGGATATTTATAAAGGAGAGCGGCACATGATCATCGGACGGGTGGCCAATATTACGCAGCCGTTGCCCGGCCGTACCAACTGCCAGTACCGGAATAAATGCTGGCTGGGTTGTCCGTTTGGTGGCTATTTCAGCACACAGTCTTCTACCTTGCCGGCAGCTATGAAAACCGGTAATCTTACACTGCGCCCCTGGAGCATCGTAACAAAGATCCTGTACGATAAAGATAAAAAGCGTGCTACCGGTGTTGAAGTGCTGGATGCAGAAACCAATAAAACATATGTATACAACGCCAAGATCGTTTTCTTAAACGCATCTACGTTGAACAGTACCTGGATCCTGATGAACTCGGCCACCGATATCTGGCCTGGCGGATTGGGGAGCTCCAGCGGGGAACTGGGTCATAACCTGATGGACCACCACCTGGGTGTAGGCGCTGCCGGCCGTGTGGAAGGATTTGAAGACAAATATACTTACGGACGCCGGGCCAATGGTATTTACATACCGCGTTTCCGGAATATGAATGGTGACAAGCGCGATTACCTGCGCGGTTTCGGTTACCAGGGGGGCGGCGGCCGCGGACGGGGCAATTCCTCTGCCGAGGAGCAAACCATCGGTGTAGGGCTGAAGGAGTCCTTAACAGAACCCGGATCCTGGACCATGAACATCGGTGGTTTCGGAGAAATTCTTCCTTACCACGAAAACCAGGTAACGCTGGATAAAAATACCAAAGATAAGTGGGGCCTGAACGTATTGGCGATTGACGCGGAATGGAAGGATAATGAGCGGAAAATGCGGATCGATATGAAGAATGATGCCATCGAGATGCTGGAAAAAGCAGGTGTAAAAGATGTAAAAGGAAGAGATGGTGACGGTACCATCGGCCGTGGAATCCATGAAATGGGAACAGCCCGTATGGGCGCGGATCCCAAAACATCCGTGGTGAATAAATGGAATCAGGTTTGGGATGCACCCAATGTATTTGTAACCGATGGGTCTTTTATGACTTCTGCAAATTGCGTGAACCCGTCATTGACCTATATGGCCTTTACCGCCCGGGCAGTAGACTATGCCGTAAATGAATTGAAAAAACAAAATCTTTAATCATAGAACCTGTAAGGTGTTACCGGCCTTGCAGGTTTTTAAACTACAGATAAATGAACAGAAGAGAAGCTTTATCACGCGTTGGTATCTTGCTGGGAGGTACCGTTATTGGCGCTGAAGTTTTTTTGTCGGGTTGTAAAAATACCGCCATCAAGGCCGGAACCTTTTCACCGGAGATCGTTGCACTGTTGGATGAAATTGGAGAAACGATCATTCCCACCACGCCGGATTCTCCCGGTGCAAAGGCTGCGCAGATCGGTAATTTTATGAAAACGATTGTAACGGACTGTTACCGCGAAAACGAACAGAAAACATTTCATGAAGGCATCGGCAAGTTGCAGGAAGCCTGCGAGGCAAAATATAAAAAAGGATTCAACGACCTGTCTGCAACTGAAAAAACCGCATTCCTGACGGAACTGGATAAAGAGGCAAAGGCATTTTCAAAAACGGATGCTTATAAAAAAGAGAAAGAAGCCTTTGATGCCAAGCAGGACGAATGGGTGAAAGCAGAAGAAGCCAAGAAAAATTTTGGTGCGGTGAAGTTGAAACAAAGCTATCCGCCGCATTACTTTACCATGCTCAAACAATTGACCCTTTGGGGCTACTTTACTTCCAAGCCCGGCGCAGAGCAGGCGCTGCGCTATATTGAAACCCCCGGGAAATTTGATGGCGCTTATCCCTACAAAAAAGGTGATAAAGCCTGGGCGCTGTAAAACATGCGGGCAAAACAGCATACTTCAAGGCTGTTTTATACATTATTTGCCGCAGATTCGCTAATGATCACATGTGCAGCGGCACTATCAGCGAATCTGCGGCTATTTACTTTTAATTGACATATTTTAATTTTTCATTATGGATATTAACCGGAAAGAATTTTTAAAGAGAACATCTGTTTTGGCCGCCGGCGTTTTGGCAGGCCCTTCATTGATTGCCGGAACCGGAAAACCTAAAACCTATCCGATCTCACTGGCAGAATGGTCGCTGCACCGCGCTTTACAAAAAAAGCAGATCACCAACCTCGATTTCCCCCGGATCGCAAAAAAGGAATTTGGGATTTCAATTGTGGAGTATGTGAACCAGTTTTTTAAGGACAAGGCGGAAGACTCCGCTTACCTGAACCAGCTGCTTACTGTATGTAAAGACAACGGCGTAACCAATCACCTGATCATGTGTGATGGGGAAGGTGAACTGGGAAATACCAACGATGCCGAACGGAAAAAAGCAGTAGAAAATCATTATAAATGGGTACACGCTGCTAAACACCTGGGGTGTAAAACCATCCGGGTAAATGCTGCAGGCAACGGTACCGCAGAAGAAGTGGCAAAAGCCGCAGTGGACGGGCTGGGCCGGTTGGGAGAATATGCTGCAAAAGAAAAAATAAATGTGATCGTTGAAAACCATGGAGGCTACTCTTCCGATGGAAAATGGCTGAGCGGTGTAATGAAAGCGGTGGGTAAAAAAACAGTAGGAACGCTTCCCGATTTTGGCAACTTCTGTTTAAAGCGCGGCGAAAACTGGAAATGCGTGGAAGAATATGATCGCTACCTGGGGGTAAAAGAACTGCTGCCTTTTGCCAAAGGCGTAAGCGCTAAATCTTACGACTTTGATGCCAATGGAAATTGTATTGAAACCGATTATAAGCGGATCTTTGATATTATGAAAACATCCGGGTTCTCAGGCATCGTAGGCATTGAATACGAGGGCAATGAACTGAGCGAATACGATGGCATCCGGGCAACGCTGGCCTTGCTGAAAAAAGTAATGGGTGTTTCCTGATTGGAGCCAGGTATAAAAAATTAAAAGCGGGCGTTTTTACACGACCGCTTTTTGTTTGTTGGAAATCCATAACAGAAGCATCCGGTTTACAATTTCTTTTGGGTAAAAACGGTGTTTTGACATTGCCGGAAGCAGTTTACGGCACGAAAACGGTGATTTTATTCCTCATAAGAAATATTTAGTTACATTTATAACGGTCACATTATACACAACAGCGATCCTGGCGTACACGTGTTATTACGTTTGTTGGATCTGTTTAAATAACGTTTTGCATTTTAATGTAGCAGTACAATCCTTTTTAAAATGATGAGATTTACTTCGATGCTTTTTTTTGCGCTTCTGGCAATCAGCCATATTGAATGTACCACATACGCGTCGACAGTTTCCGGCACACCTGATAAGCCGGGGATTATTACGGGTGCCGATCAAACAGGAAAATATCTACCTTATCTAAAAGGAAAACGGATTGGACTGGTGGCAAATCAAAGCTCCATTATTGGTAACACAAGCAGTGTAGACAGCCTGTTAAGCCTCGGAATTAAAATTGTACGGGTGTTTGGGCCCGAACACGGTTTTAGAGGCAATGCCAGCAATGGAGCTGTCGTAAATGATGAAAAAGATGCCAGAACAGGCATCCCGATCGTTTCTTTGTACGGCAGAAACGAAAAGCCCACTAAAGAACAGCTGGCAGATATCGATCTTATGGTTTTTGATATCCAGGATGTGGGCTGCCGCTATTATACGAATATCAACACGCTTGAATATGTGATGGAAGCCTGTGCCGAAAACGACAAGGAACTGCTCATTCTCGACCGGCCGAATCCTAACGGGTATGTAGTAGACGGCCCGGTAATGACGGATGATCGGTTTAAATCGGGTATCGGAATCCATTACACACCGATGACCCATGGTATGACGATCGGAGAATTTGCGCAATACCTCAACGGTGAGGGGTATCTGAAAAAGCCATGCAAAATAAAAATTATAAAAGTTGCCCATTACAATCATACCATGCCGTACGTACTCCCCGTACGTCCCTCGCCCAATTTAAATACGCAGCAGGCTGTGATGCTTTTTCCCAGCTTATGTATGTTTGAAGGAACCGCTATCAATGAAGGCCGGGGCACGTATATGCCATTTACCATATTGGGAGCACCGGCATTGAAAGACAAGTATTCATTTTCGTACAAGCCGGTAAGTATTCCCGGGATGAGTGAGCGGCCCAATCACAGGGATGCGGTTTGCTATGGTCTTGACCTGCGCAATTATGATATTAACAAGCTCCGGCAAAGCCGCCAGATTAATTTATCATGGGTAATTGAATTATACAATGCTTACCCGGATAAAGCCGGTTTCTTTACTCCCGGAAGAGCAAACCAGGACATATCTGCTTTTGATCTGCGCATTGGTACGGATCAGTTGCGAAAACAGATCATAGCAGGTGTATCAGAAGCCGATATTCGAAAAAGCTGGGAACCCGGCCTACGGAAATTTAAAGCAATACGGGCGAAATATCTTTTATATCCGGATTAAATCATTATAAGATGGGATGCATATCTTAACCGGTTCCGGTGTTTTGCAGTTAGTGTGAAACGGCCCGGGGCAATAGCCAGGTAGATATTGGCCTTCAGCGAAAGCTAATGAAGGACAGGGCTACATTAAGACTCATTGTGAATGATATTTATAAGGGTAACCAGTTGCGGTCGGTGCAGCAATATGAGGGCTTTTACTTAAGAAACTACGGTTATTATGAATCGCGTCAGCTGCGGCTTAACTTTACGTACCGGTTTACGAATGGTGCACTGAAAGGTCCGCGGAGCAGGAATGCTTCTTTGGAAAACGAAAATAACAGAGCCCGGTAAACGTACGTTAAAACAGAAAATGAATCACCTGCTATAAGCGTCACCGAAGAATGATCCGGTGGCCTCGAAGTAGCAGCAATCGTATTTAAATATGGAAGTTTTTATAAGAGCGGCAACACCGGATGATGCTGCAATACTTTTAGAATTTGAGCAAAAGATCATAGAAGCGGAGCGGCCGTTTGATGATTCTTTAAAAGATGGTGAGATCCATTATTATGATCTGCTTGAACTGATGCGGTCGCCGGCGGCCACTGTGCTGCTTGCCGTTGCAGGTAACGAAATCATCGGCTCCGGTTATGCAAAGGTTGTACCGGCAAAACCCTATCAGCAATATAAGGAGTATGCCTACCTGGGATTTATGTATGTAAAGCCCGCTTTCCGGGGTATGGGCATCAATCAAAGCATTATACAAAAGCTACTCGAATGGGCTAAAAAGCAAGGGCTAACGGAGGCGCGGCTGGATGTTTACGAGGAAAATACAGCCGCAAAAAGGGCGTACCAGAAGATGGGTTTCCGTCCCAATCTGCTGGAGATGCGGTTAGCACTGTAACCGGATAGCGGCCATCATTGCCGGATGCCCACACGGTAGTATTGACCAGTGGCCGCAATGGCAAAAGCCTCGTCAAGATCCGTCAGCGAAAATTCGGCGCCAACCAGCTCCTCAAATGGGTAATGATGCTGGTGAAGCGTTATGAAACGTACCGCGGCATCCAGATCCGGAAGGGTATAATTGTGAAGTCCTGTAATGGTAAGCAGTTTCCTTACGATCATTTCGGCGTTGACCCGGGTGCGGGGCTGGGTAAATACAGCGCCCACCCAAATGGCCCGCCCGCCGGTAGTGAGCAGGTCAAGTCCTTTTTCCATAACAGCCGGAATGCCGGTGGTATCGATCACCACATCGATTGTTTCATTTGCTGAAAGCCCGGCGTTGATTGCTGCTGCCGACAGGTGGCCATCAAATAATTGAACGGTCCCGAATTTTTTTGAAAATCTCAGCCGTTCGGCATGCACATCCAGGGCATATACGTGCGCTGCGCCGCCCTCTTTTGCCATAGCACAAGCAGAAAGTCCGAGCATACCGGCACCGGTGACGAGGATGTTTTTACCGGCAATATCGCCTGCCAGCCGCAAGGCCCCGGCGATGGTGGCGTGGGTGCAATTCATAGGGGCTGCTGTTTTAGGATTGATCGTACCTGGTAATTTAAAAACGGCCGTTCCCTTTTTTAGCAGGCAATGACTTGAAAAACCACCATTAAGCCCGTCTGCAGCGGTAAACGCCTGGTGGCCGTATTTATACAGTCCCGGTGATTTTTGTGGCATTCCGTTCCGGGCCATTTCAGTGGTGGCATCAAAGGCATATATACACCAGGTAATAAGATCGCCGGTGTGCAGCGGAGCGCCGGTGTAATCGGTTTCACTGCCGGTTCCGCAAACCGCAATGCGACCGATGATTTCATGTCCTAACACACCGGGGCAGGGTGCTGAGCGCCTTCCGGAATGTGTATGTAAATCGCTGGTACAAATAGTGGAATACGTGATCTGCACCAGTATTTCACCGGGTCCGGGATGAGGCAGTGGTGATTGTCTTTCCTGGAACGGTTGCCCGGTGCCGGTAAAGATCATGGACGTGGCCTTGTGTTGCATGCTTTTAATTTTACTATTTGTAATATTTTAATTAATCGTTCCGGATCTGTTCCCGGGAGGACTGCAGATTCCTGCTGGAAACCCGCCGGGCACATTTTATGTTCATTGTGTTTCCAAATAAAGAAATACAGCTTAAATGAATTTGTTTTTAATTTGCTGATCATGAATTATTTGTGATTTTTATTTTACAAGGTTAATGAAATTAATCTGCTGTTCCCTGGCTTCATAATTCGTTAATGTTAACTTGATACTGGCTTAACAAGCCGCGGAATTGAAAGATCTAATTTTGATTGCTCAATCGCAATCGCATGTCTTTCATTGTTAAAAGATTTACAAATAGTAAAATTCAAACCGCCCTGTTGCTGCTTGCCGTATTTTTATGTTACACTGCAATGTACGCGATCCGGAAATCGTTTTTAGCAGGGCAGTATACCGGTCTCCGGCTGGGATACGGGTTAGATGCCAAAACGATGCTGGTCATCAGCCAGGTGCTGGGATATATGGTTTCAAAATTTGTGGGAATCAAGGTGATCTCTGAAATGCGGAAGGAACGGCGCACTTATTGGCTGATTGGGTTGGTAGGTTTTGGACTGCTTATGTTGGGTTTATTTGCAGTGGTACCGCCCGCTATAAAATGGGTAATGCTTTTCTTAAACGGCATACCACTGGGAATGGTATTTGGAATTGTATTTTCCTATATAGAGGGACGGAAGAATACGGAATTGCTGGCGGCTGCGCTCAGCGCCACATTTATTTTTTCAACAGGCCTGGTGAAAACCGTAGGGCTGATGCTGATGGATTATTATAACGTAAGCGAATATGATATGCCGTTTTGGACCGGGTTATTATTCTTTCCCCTGTTCCTGGTTTCCGTTATCGTTTTGAATAAAATAAAAGGCCCGGATGAAAGGGATGTGGAACAGCGAACGAAACGGGTGCCCATGTACCGGCAGGACCGCCGGCGATTCCTGTTGCAAAACGGCTGGGGATATGCCGGGCTGGTAGTCATTTACATCCTCCTAACCATTATCCGCGATGTACGGGACAACTTTATCGTAGAGTTCTGGTCAGAACAGGGACTGGGCGGCACGCCGCAGATCGTAACCCTTACCGAGATTCCGGTGGCAATTGTTGTATTGGTGGTGGCCGCCGCGGGGATATGGATCCGCAGTAATAGCAAGGCTTTTAGCATCGGGATGATGCTGATGGCCGCCGGAGCAGTGCTGGTGATCGTTTCCACGTATTTATTCGACCGGTCGGTACTATCGCCGGTTGGGTGGATGATCCTTTCCGGTATCGGTACCTATCTGCCCTATATCCTTTTTCATTGCCTCATTTTCGAACGGCTGGTGGCCTTGCTGCAGTTTAAGGGCAATGTCGGGTTTTTGTTTTACCTGGCCGATGCGCTGGGCTACCTGGGCAGCGTGGTGATCCTGCTGCTTAAAGAAGTGATCGGGTTTAAACAAAGCTGGACCCGGTTCTTTATAACAATCGATATTCAATGTGCAGTCGGTATCCTGTTGCTGGCGGGCTTTGTGCTCTGGTATTTTGACCGGCGTATTATCCGGAAACACCGGTATGTGGCGCCGCCTGCATCGTATAACTTTTATAATAATAATATTAATAATAATAAAGATGCTCAAAAAGTATGATTTAGTCATTGTGGGAGGTGGCGTGCTGGGTACCTTTCATGCCTACCATGCATTGGAGCAGGGGTTACGTGTGGCTATTGTTGAAAAAGACCGGCAGCCGCAAAGTGCCACTGTACGCAATTTCGGGCAGGTAGTGCCCTCCGGCATGAACACCAAGTGGCAGCTTTACGGAAGGGAGAGCCTGCGTATTTATAAACAGATCCAGCGCCGGTTTGATATATCGGTACGGCAGCACGGATCGGTATACCTGGCCTCTAATGATGGTGAGGTGCAACTGCTTGAGGAGCTGCGTAGCATTAACCAGCAAAATGGGTATGCATCCCAATTGCTGACCCGGCAGGAATGTTTGAAAACATATCCGGGTTTAAACCCCGGTTATGTGAAGGCTGGCCTGTTCTTTCCTGAAGAAGTAACCGTTGAACCGCGGGTGATGATCGGACGGTTGTTGTCTTACCTGGTTAATGAAAAGGGATTGGATTATTACGGCAATACGGCCGTATTCAATTGTACGGCGCTTACAAATGGAGTGGAGGTACACACTGCTGAAGGAACCATATTCCATGCGGCAAAGGTGATCATCTGCAGCGGAGCGGAATTCAGGCTCCTGTACCCGGCGTTGTTTGCCGGCAGCGATCTCGAAGTTACAAAGCTGCAGATGTTGCAAACGGTGCCGCAACGGGGGTATGCATTGAAAGGTTCCGTCCTGACGGGTTTGTCCATCCGACGGTATGAAGCATTTGAAGAATGTCCTTCGTTTGCGGATATCAGGGCAAAAGAAGATCCGGATTCTTTTGAAAAGAAATGGGGCATTCATATCCTGTTTAAACAATCCGTAGACGGGTCTGTGATCATTGGCGATTCGCATGTGTATGCGGATGCTGTCAATGCCGATGACCTGGGTTTCGATCTGCGTGCCGACGTGGATGCATTTATGATTGCCGAAGCGCAAAAAATCATTGATCTGCCCAGTTATGAAATCCAGAACCGCTGGTACGGGATCTATTCCCAATGTAAGGAACAGGATCTTTTTCAGCATACGGTCGATGCGCACATTCATATCGTTACGGGCATTGGCGGTAAGGGAATGACAGGCAGCGCAGGATTTGCAAAAGAAAACATTCAACGGATTTTTGATTTAAAATAATTATATGAGCAATATTAAGATGGTTGTTTTTGATATGGCCGGTACCACCGTCAATGAAAATAACCTGGTATACCGGACGGTATTGGAAGTGATCAATGACCAGGGGTTTAACCTTACACTGGATGACGTGCTTCTATATGGTGCAGGTAAGGAAAAGTATAAGGCGATAACCGATGTACTGGCAGCCTGTACGGATGTGAAGGATGTAAGGCTGGTTGCCGATAAGGCCTTTGCGGCCTTTAAAGCGGCGCTGGAACGGGCATATGACGAGCAGGAGATTGGTACGTTTACCGGGATGGAGCTGTTTTTTGAACGGCTGCGGAGCCGGGGGATCATCGTAGCGTTAAATACGGGGTACGACCGGAAGACGGCAACGAAACTGATCAGCAAGCTGCACTGGCGGGAGCAATGCGATTTTGATGTATTGATCACCGCTGATGATGTTGAAAAAGGACGGCCATTCCCGGATATGATCAGGCATGCTATGAAGCAGTTCCGGATTACGGATCCTGGTCATGTTTTAAAGGCCGGCGACTCTGTAATCGATATCGAAGAAGGAAAGAATGCCGGCTGCGGGATCACGGTGGGTGTATTGAGCGGCGCACAAACGCGGGAGCAGCTGGAGCAGGCAGGGCCTGATTATATATTAAATGCGGTAACCGAGCTGGATGCGATCCTTTTGAGTTGACAGCTTCCCGAATGGCCTCTGTTTGACCAGATTCGTCATTCGGGAGACAGGAAAAAGTACATAACGATCATTTTAGCGGGAACGGTTCCTTTGTTTACGGGTACATGCGGGATGCGCCCGTCGAAGAAAAGCGCATCCCCTTCATGAAGCAATACTTCTTCCGCGCCGATTTGGTAGGTACAACTGCCGGATAAGACGTATTTAAACTCATACGCATCGGTTTCTACTTTTTCCCGTTGTGAACCGGGTTGTATTTCCAGCAGCACTGCTTCAAAGCCCACTGATGAAAGTTGTTTGCCGAAGAGTGAACGGTATTCGAATCCCGTTGCTTCGTCCTCTTTTTCAATAATGGTATGCGCCTCCCTGCGGGAAACGATAAAGTTTTTTTCACCGGATAACGGGATGTCTTTAAAGAAATCGGCCACCTCAACCTCCAGCACTTTTACAATGCTTAGTAAAACAGAAAGTGAGGGAATCGTTCTTCCGTTTTCAATCCGGGAGATCAGGCCATTGCTCAGGTCGGCCTTGCCGGCAACATTGTTGATGGTGAGGCCTTTCTTTTTCCGGATCTCTTTTATCCGCTTCCCAATCCCGATAAGATAATCATCCATAGCATCCATGCTGATTTGGCGAAAATACAACCTGCGGGAATTAAAATAACCAATAGGGTATATTAAATGTAATTCTGTGTGGGAATTTGAAAATTTGAAGATATGGAAATATGGAAATGTGGAAATGTGAGAATGTGGAAATGTGGGAATGGAGTTATACATCGAGTCTGAAACGGATCTTAGCTGGAACGTGAAACGGCTTTCAGCCTTTAAAAATCTGCACGTCCCCCCGTGTTCATATGTTCCCAAAGCAAAGGCAATAGTGAACAGTAAGCAGCTCATCAAACGGATCTGATACGAAACTTTAAACAGCGTTCAGCCTTCAGCTATCCATTTTCAGTCATTGTTGTCTCGTGATCAGTAATTTAACCTTTAACATCAAGTATCAAACGAAATCGAACCTGGCACTTTAAACCAGAAACCGGTCTCAGCCTTCAATCAATTCACTTAACTCCAGCCAGCGCATTTCTTTTTCATCTAACAGTTGGGTGATTTCCCCGATCCTGCGGGACAGGGATTCCAGTTCTTCAAAATTTGTACTGCCGCCGGATAGCGTGGCGGTAATGGATTCCTTTTCGGAAGTCAATGCGGCTATCTCTTTTTCCAGCAGTTCATATTCCCTTTTTTCTTTGAAGGATACTTTTTTGCCGGCGGGCTTTTGGGAAGCGGCCGCAGGGGGAGCAGATTCCCTGGCCGGAAGCGGCGCCGGAGCCGGTTGCTGCTTTTCCTGTAAGCGGTATTGTGTGTAGTTTCCGGGGAAGTCGGTGATGACGCCGTCACCTTCAAAAACAAACAGGTGGTCTACCAGGCGGTCCATAAAATACCGGTCGTGCGAAACAATCAGCAGGCAGCCCGGATATTCACTCAGGAAGTTCTCCAGTACCGAAAGGGTAGGAAGGTCCAGGTCGTTGGTGGGCTCATCCAGGATCAGGAAATTCGGATTGCGGAAGAGAATGGAAAGCAAATGCAACCGTCTTTTTTCACCACCGCTTAATTTGCTCACATAAGTATATTGTTTGTCCGGCTCAAAAAGAAATAATTGAAGAAACTGAGAGGCGCTAAGCGTGCTTCCGTCGGCCAGGGGAAAGTTTTCCGCGATGTTCTTTACAAATTCGATCACCCGCAGGTCTTCTTTTAATACCAACCCCTGCTGCGAATAATTCCCAAACACTACGGTATCGCCCACGTTGATCTTGCCGCTGTCTGCAGATTCCACGCCTTGCAGGATATTGATAAATGTTGATTTTCCGGCCCCGTTTTTTCCGATCACTCCTACACGTTCGCCTTTTTTAAAGGTGTAATCAAACCCGTCGAGTATCTTTTTGTCACCAAAAGATTTATAAACTTTTTTCAGCTCAATGATCTTGCCGCCCAGCCGGTTCATTTTCATCTGCAGCTGCACCTGGTCGTCGGTTACCTGCTGTTTGGCGGTTTTTTCAATATTGTAAAAATTATCTTCCCGGCTTTTCGACTTGGTAGTACGGGCTTTAGGTTGTTTGCGCATCCATTCCAGCTCCCTGCGGTAAAGGTTCTTGGCTTTGTCAATGGAGGCGTTCAGGTTGTCGATCCGCTGCGCTTTTTTGTCGAGATAGTATGCATAGTCGCCGCGGTGTACAAATAATTCACCGCCTTCGATTTCCCATATTTCATTGCAAACCGCATCCAGGAAATAGCGGTCGTGGGTAACCAGTACCAGGGTTACGTTTTCCTTTCCCAGAAAATGCTCCAGCCATTCCACCATTCCCACATCAAGATGGTTGGTGGGCTCATCCATAATCAGCAGCACATGTTTGTGCTCAAAGCCGATATCGATCAGCGTGCGGGCAAGAGCCACCCGTTTTTTCTGACCGCCGCTCAGGGTTTTTATTTTCTGATCCAGGTGGTGAATATTGAGTTTGCCAAAGATCTGTTTTACCCGCGAGTCAAAATCCCAGGCGTTCAGTTCATCCATCCGCACCAGCGCCTGGCCGATACGGTCTGCATTGCCGCTTTCGCTGGCCAGTTCATACTCCCGTATAGCTGCTACTGTGGGATGGTCATGGAAGAAAATATTGTCGGAAACGGTGAGCTCCTCTTCGAGGTCAGGTTCCTGTTCAAAAAGGATCACTTCTACATCTTTGTGGATCCACAATTTGCCGTTGTCGGGTGTTTCCTTTCCGGCCAGTATTTTTAACAAGGTAGACTTGCCCGTGCCGTTGCGGGCAACAATGGCCACTTTATCGCCTTCCTCAATATGGAACGAAATATTTGAAAACAGGGGCTGAATCCCGTAACTTTTTCCTAATCCTTCCGCAGAAACATAATGCATCCGGCAAAGGTAAGGTTTCGTGTTTCAAGTTTCAGGTTCCGGGTTGGCCTTGCGTGCGAAACCGGAAATTTTACACGCTTTTGATCAATCCGCCGTCGATGGCAATATTGGTTCCGGTAATGTAGGCCGCCTGCGCAGAAGCCAGGAAGGTTACCAGGTTTCCCATTTCTTCAGGTTTTCCCAAACGCTTCATCGGAATGGTTTCCAGGGCCTGCGCCTTGTAGGTTTCCAGCGGTAGTCCTTTGGCGGCCGCTTCCCGTTCGTAAAGCTCCAGGATACGGTCGGTTTCAAAATTCCCCGTCAGAATGTTATTTACGGTAATGTTGTCTTTTGCCACCTGCGTAGCCAGGGTTTTGCCCCAGGTAACCACGGCTGAGCGGATCGTATTGGACAATGCCAGCGCTTCAATGGGCTCTTTTACCGACCGGGAAGTGAGGTTGATGATACGCCCGAACCGGTTGGCGATCATATGCGGCAGTGCTTTTTCGGTGGTGTATTGAACGGTTCTGAACAGCAGGTTGAACGCGGTTACATAATCTGCATCCTTTTTTTCCAGTGCGGTGCCCGGGCTGGGCCCGCTGGTATTGTTCACCAGTATATCGGCCTGGTTGGCTGAAAAATAATCGTCGATCTTTTGTTTATAGGCGTCGATATCTGAGAAATCCGCTACCAGGTATTGATGCCGCTGCTGCTCCGGGCGTGGCAGTGTTGCAGCCAGTTCCCGAAGTGCCGCCTCGTTCCGGGCCAGCAGGGTTACTGTGGCACCGGATGCGGCCAGCTGCAGGGCGATGGCTTTCCCCAATCCGCTGCTGCTGGCACCCACCAGTGCTTTTTTACCGTTTAAAGAAATATGCATATGCTCATTATTGTGTAAGAGATCCCTGTTTTTTTAAAAGCGCAAAGAAACGGTCCAGATTGGTACCCATGCTCTTTTCAAAAGAGGCTTTCATGTCTTCCGGTTGCGGATGTTTATTATTCCAGGTGTTAAAATAATCACGGAAGGCCTGGTCTATTTTATCCTGGCCAAACTGGCGCTCGAGCAGGTACATCCAGATGGAGGTTTTGATATAAGAAACCAGCCCGTAATCTTCGGAGGTTTTAAAATCGGCCGCAGGCTGCTCAATCATGCTTTGCATGGGAATTTGCGAAAGTGCAAAATAAAGACGCTCCTGGAACTCTTTTACAGGCAGTTTTTTGACCTCTTCGGGAATCGATTCGCGGGCTACCGAATTGTACCGGTATTTTTCCGCTTCGTACCGGAACTGGTAATACGTATTTAATCCTTCGTCCTGCCACGTATGTGCCCGTTCGTTAGAGCCCAGCATGCTCATAAACCAGTTATGTCCTACTTCGTGGGCAATAACGCCGTCCAGGTATTCCCGGGTAGCATCCGGGCAGGTTATTAAGGTGATCATCGGGTATTCCATACCCCCGCTGGAATTATTTTTCGGACCTTCAAAAGCCTGTACGGTAGGGTACTGGTATTCACCGATCCATTTGCTGTAGTGCTGTACGGCATCTTTTACATAGTCGATGCTGTTGTTCCATAATGTGCCCGGCTGGTTGTGGTAATAGGTAAAGGCATCCACCGTTTTATTTTTTAGCTGTATGGTATCGTATTGGATGACCAGCCCTTTTTCAGCAAACCATGCAAAATCCGGCACATTTTCCGCAGTGTAGGTCAGCGTTTTCAAGCCCGCTTTTGCCGGTTTGTAAAGTTTGGGTGAAGCGTTGCGGCCGGCGGCATTCATCGCCCCTACAGACTTATACCGTTCCAGCTCTTCTTTATCCTGTAAAACGCCGGTGGCACCTACCACATAATCCGAGGGCAAGGTTATTTTAACCTGGTAATCGGCATATTCGCTGTAAAACTCACCCATATCCAAGTAAGGAAATTCGTGCCACCCGGTTTTATCAAATACCGCCGGTTTGGGATACCACTGGCAGATCATGAATTCGCCATCGGCGAAGCCGGATCGCGAAAAATAAGAAGGCAGCTTTACATTAAAGTCGGTGGTAATGGTAGCCGTGGCGCCGGGTTTTAACGGCTCGGGCAGCATTACCTTAATAATATCGATGTATTGCGGATTGGAATGCGGTGCTGTTTTGGCCGGTTTGCCATCCACTTTAAAGTTCAAACCATCGATGGAACCATAGGTCACGGCTTCCAGTTTCTCGGTGCGCGAGAGATCGCTCCGGATCTGTTTAAATAAAGCCGTCGAATCGTTCTTATAAGCATTGGGCCAGATATGGAACCAGATAAAATCAAGTGTTTCGGGAGAATTGTTTTTGTATTGGATCGCCTGTTTGCCCTTTAAGGATCGGTTTTTGTCATCCAGGGTAACCTGCATATCATATTTCAGGCTTTGCTGCCAATAGCCCTCCTGGGCAAAACCAACGGTAACAACAAGGGTTAGCACCAGCGTAAAAATCTTCTTCATGCGCACATTTTTTTAAAGATAGCTAAAAAAAAGCAGCTGAATGGTATGCACCGGCGGTTTTAACGCAGGGTTTAGAAGCCGGGGGGCGGAAAAATAAAAAAATCTTTTTCGCGGATAGGGGTAAAGGCTCTTTCGATTGTATTCAGTAACAGCGCTAGTATATTTGCAGGTTAGAATGGCTTTGGACCAGGCTCAATATAAACATGTTTTTGATCTTCATTATGAGGCATTGTACGGGTATGCCTGCTCCATACTGAGGTCGGAAGTGTATGTAGAAGACATTTTACAGAATATTTTTATAAAGCTTTGGGAAACCCGCAATACCATACAGGTGGCGTCGGTAAAAGCGTACCTGTATACAGCGGTGCGTAATGAGTGCCTCAATCAGCTAAAGCACAAAGGGGTGCAGGCGGTATATGCGCATACCGCAAGGGTTACGGGAACGGAAGCTGATCATGGCAATAAGGCGGAGCAAAAGGAACTGCAGGAGCAGATCCAGGGGCTTTTAAATCGTCTTCCGGAGAAATGTGCCACTGTTTTTTATATGTGCCGGCAATTGGGACTGAGTTACCGGGAGGTGGCGGAAGAGCTGGGCCTGTCGGTAAAAACGGTGGAAAATCATATGACAAAAGCATTGAAGTTCCTGCGCGGTGGCCTGGCGGCCTACCTGGTGAGCCTGCTGTTTTTATTCATTTATCAACTTTTCAATGTATAAGATATGGAGCATAAACTGATAGCCTACCATGAGCAGCTGTTGGATGCTTCGGAACGGAAAGCAGTAGAGCAATGGCTGCAGCAGGATCCTGCGCACCAGGGCATTTATGATAAAACCATCCGGGTATGGGAACAATCCAGGAATCCATTGGCGTATACCTATTATAATAAAGAACGGGCCTGGGATAAAATCCGGGCGCAGATCGATCAGGCACCTGCGGTAAAGGATCGGGGGCGGATGGTTTCGCTGAAATGGTGGCGGGCAGCCGCCGTAGCCGCCTCCCTTGCAGGGATCGTATTGCTTTTCCTGGTATGGTATCGCTCCGCCCCCCCGGAAACAGCGTTGGGACCATATACGGCACATTTGAAAGATAACAGTACTGTTGAGTTATATGCGAACGCTGTATTGGAAATAGACCGGGCCTTTAATAAAAAAACAAGAACCGTAACGCTAAAAGGAGACGCGCGCTTTGATATCGCCCGGAACCCCGATAAGCCCTTCATTATCCATAATAGTAACGCCATGGATGTGCAGGTGTTGGGTACATCCTTTACGATACAGCAGCGCACGGCGTTTAACACGGTATATGTACATTCCGGAAAGGTAAAGGCAACGCTGGGCAATCAAACCGTAACAGCGGTGGCCGGTCAAAAGATTGTACAGGACAATAAAACCCGCCAATTACAGCTGCGCGAGATCCGGACACCGATTGAAACCGTATTGAAAACACAAACCATCCGGTGTAATAATATGCGCATCGACAGCCTGGCGAATATTCTGAAAGAGCTCTACAATGTCGATGTTCAGTTTGATCCCGCCATCGGCAGTAAACGGATCACGAGCACGTATTTATCCTATGAATCGCCGGAACAGGTAATGGAGAACATCGCACTGATGATCAATGCTACCTGGCGTAAGCAAAACGACCATTATATCATTACTAAATAAACCTTTTTGAAAAAGTTCTTTTTTACCGCGCTGCTGTTTATTTCCGGCTTATGGGCATCCGCGCAGCCGGCCTTCCTGCAAAAAGTAATTACCGTCGATTTCAGAAATATTACCATGTATGAGGCGCTGATGCAGATTGAGGCAAAGGCCGGGTTTTATTTTTCCTACGACAACCAGCTGATCAAAAATCAAAAGCGGGTGTCTTTTACCGCATCCGATAAGCCGGTCCGGGAAATCCTGGATATGCTGTTTGATAACGAATACCAGTATATTATTCAAAACAATAAGGTCGTAATCCGGAAAAAAGAGCTGCCGCATATCGTGGTGCAGGGCCGGTTTATTGATCATACAGATCAAACACCGGTTGCTTATGTAAGCGTATATATACCCGAGCTGCAGATCGGAACCATGTCGGACGAACAGGGCTTTTTTTCGTTAAAGATGCCCCTTACGCAGCAGCTGGCTTTAACGGTAAACCGCATTTCTTATTATGATACCGTTTTAACGATCGACAGTAAAAACAATCCCGCACTAACCATTCCGTTGGTACCCCGGATCATGGAAGAAAACGAAGTACGCATGACATCGGTACAGCGGCACTGGCTGGCGCGCAGGCTTATTGGTACACGCCAGCGCCTCAGCAGCATCAACCTTAAAAATTATTTTTACCAGCAGAAATTCCAGTTAGGGCTGCTTCCCGGCATTGCTACCAAAAACGTACTGAAAGGGCAGCAGGAAAATAAACTGTCGTTTAATGTACTGGGCGGATACGCCGCACAGGTAGATGCGCTGGAGATCGGAGGCCTGTTCAATATTGTGCAGAAACATGTCCGGTCGGTACAGGTGGGCGGCCTGGCAAATCTTGTGGGCGGCAGCGTAAACGGCGTGCAGATCGGTGGTTTATATAATTATGCCGGGGATACGGTACGCGGATTACAGGTGGGTGGCCTGGCAAATGCCGACAAAGGCGCTGTAACCGGTTTGCAGATCGGCGGTTTATACAATGAAAGTAAAACCTTTACCGGGTTGCAGGTAGGAGGCATCATAAACAATGCAAGACAGGTTGAAAAAGGAATGCAGCTGTCTGGTATTATGAACCGTACCCGCAAATTCGGAAGTGGTGTGCAGCTTTCGGGATTGGTAAATATTGCCGGAACAATGGGCTCCGGCGTTCAGGTATCCGGCCTGGTAAACTATGCAAAAAAGATCAATGGCCTGCAGGTAGGGGTACTCAATATAGCCGATACGCTGCATGGGATAGCCTTGGGTCCCTTTAACTACCACCGGAATGGTAAGCATGCTTTTTCGGTTTCTGTACAGGAAAACGCCCAGGTCAATATCAGCTATAAATCGGGAAGTAAGGCCTTGTACAATATCCTGCAGGTGGGCTGGATGAATGCGTATACCCCGGTGCCCTATTACCTGTTCGGGTATGGACTGGGCAGCGAATGGACCTTAAAGCGGAACATAAAAATGGCGGCCGAGCTGGTAAATTTATTTTATACCCCGACACATGATTTTAACACCGATTACAACAACATCAGCTTTCAACCGCTGCTGATCTGGCAGGTACATAACAAACTGCAGTTGTTTGCCGGTCCCCGGCTGCAATACCAGCTTCCGGCGCGCGATGCCGGGCAAGCGGCTTATAATGGCTTCCGGAAAAATATGATCTCTTTAAACGGCAACGCACGTAATCCCCTGGATCTTGGTTGTGTTGTAGGCGTAAATATTTTTTGACAGGGAGCGTAGGGGTAAAACCACTTTAGGATGTATTACTGGTATACATTACTAAAGATATGAAAATAAAAAATTGCATTTTACTACCAGCATTCATCATTACCGGTTTTCAGCTTGCAGCACAGCAGGACGCAGGCAAAGCGGTTCATTTAGGGTTGGTTACTCCAATCAGTACCCAGGGCACATATGCCCGCGAAATAAGCCCCGCATTTGCATTGCATGTATTGCAGGGCGTAAACCGTGATAACAAAGGCGCTTCTATTGCAGGATTACATACTACCCTTTATGGAAGCAACCGCGGTGTAATGATCAGCGGCCTGATGAACCGGGTTAAAGGGTCAGACAAAGGCGTTGCCATTGCAGGCCTGGTAAATACCGCTCAAAACGGAAGAGGCATACAGGTTGCCGGATTGCACAACCAGAATACGGGCAACGGATTTATACAGGTGGGTGGGTTAAGCAATAGCAGCCACTACAGCCTGCTTCAGCTTGCCGGCCTGGTAAACAATACACATGATGCCGGTTACCAGATCGCGGGCCTTGTGAATAAAGCCAAAACGGTAAGGGGGGTGCAGTTGTCCGGCCTCGTCAATATTGCCGATAGTTCTTCATACCCCATTGGTATTTTAAACTTCATCAAAAACGGGGAGCAACAGATCGGCATACAGGTATACGATGATGTATCGGCAAGCGTATTGCTGCGTACAGGGAGTTATAAAACCTACGGCATCATTGGCGCCGGCCTGGCAAGGGATCAGAAAAAAACGGTTTTTCAAATGGAAACGGGTTTAGGATACCGGATACCGCTGGCTAACCGCCTGCGCATGAATACAGAAGCTGTTATTATAGCACGTACCGATGTGCATAATTTTATCAAACATGTAGAATCGTTAAGAGTACTGGCAGGATGGAAGATCACCCCGGGACTGGAGCTCACCATTGGGCCGGCCATGTACCTCACCGAGCAATCCGATTCTGAATTGTTTGCCGGTCATTATATCTGGAAATTCAAAAAAAGAGAATCCTTCCTCCTGTTGGCACCGGGTGCTGTAGCAGGAATCAATATCCGTCTTTAATTTATTCATCAAACATTTATAAAATCAGAACAAAATGAAACAAACACTTTTTTTAAGTTTTATTGCTGCATTGTTAACCCTGGCCCAGAGTTGTAAAAAGGTTTATCCCGATGGGCCTGCTGTAAGAGAAACCCGGAATGTGGCTGGGTTTGAAAAGATTGAAACCACCTTCAGCGCACATGTAGAATACCGCACCGGCACATCTAAAGTAGAAGTACTGGCTGCAGATAATATCCAACGTTATGTGATCACAGAAGTGATCGGTGATAAGCTGGTAATTCGCACACCGAACAATGTATCCATCAAAAGAGGAAGTGTAACGGTGTATGTAACGGCGCCTGCACTTACAGCGGTAACGCTCACCGGAAGCGGCAATTTTACGGCTATCGATGAGGTTGAAACGGCCGCGATGGATTTAAAACTTACCGGTTCCGGAAATGTGACAATTGCCCGGTTAAAAGCCGCAACGCTGAACGCCCAGATCAGCGGCGACGGGGATATAAACATCAACAGCGGGGAAAACAATAACCAGGATGTAACCATTACCGGAAGTGGCAACTACAATGCCCATCAAATGCAAAGCAAGGATACAAAAGCACGGATTACCGGTTCCGGAAATATTAAAGTGTGGGCAAAAGACCAGTTGAATGTAACCATTACGGGCAGCGGAAATCTGCGCTACGCAGGCACGCCCGTAATATCGGCGTCGGTTACCGGATCCGGAAATGTAAGGGCGCTCTGATATTTTTAAAGCACGGCGTCGTTTAATAAATAGGTTATCCGGATACACAAATACATGCAGGTGATAAGGAAGCCGTACCTTATTACCTGCATATTGTTAACGTTCTTTAAACAAAAATTTTAAGGACACCTCATTCACAAAAACAGGATGCGGTTCAAAAAAGAAACCAACATTCCACCCCCGAAATCTTACGGCTCAGCCACTATTGTTTTAAAAGGGTAAGGAACGCATCTATGTTTGTAAAAAAAATAGTTTATGAAAAAGATACTTTTCTTATGGCTGCTGATACTGGTTGGCAGTTTCTTAAACGCAGCGGCTCCGGCCGATTTTAAATGGGTGAAAACTTCTAACGGGATTATGTTGTATGAACGGTGGGTAATGCATAATGGGAATAAAGTAAGAGAGCTGAAAGTTTGTTTTGATGTGCCGGGAGCCGGTCTTTCAGATGTGGTAGGACTGTTGAAAGATGCCGGAAAAGGAAGTAGCTGGAATGTTCGCTCCAGCCAGTACAAGGTTACAAAAACGCCGGATGAGCATGTATGGTTAAACTATATCCGCTATTCCCTGCCATGGCCCATGGAAGATCAGGATTGCAGCCTGAAGTATTTTTACAATGCCACCACCGGAACCGCAGGCGCTCATACCATTTATTTTGAAAGTATTCAGCACCAGGTATATCCCCGGTTCAAAAATGTGACCCGCCTCGAGGGTACTTCCGGAAAATGGACGGTGGATCAATTGGAGAACGGGCCGTCGCGCATCACCTACCAGATCCTTACCAATAAAAGCGGTACGGTGCCCCGCTGGGTTTCCGACCCTATCGTATATGATAACATCCTTACAACGATGGCCCGCTTTAAATCGTTATTGCAACATTAATCAGTAGTGCATATGAATAAAAAGTATACAGTAATTACAGGCGCCAGTAGTGGATTGGGCAGTGCCTTTACGCTTTGCTGTGCCCGTTTAAAAATGAACCTGGTACTGATTGCACTTCCGGGAAGTACCATTAAGGCTACTGCCGAAGAGCTGGTTCGCCTGTATGGAATTGATGTACGCGTATTTGAATTTGACCTTACAAACCGAGTGGCGTTTGATGCGCATATTGCCCTTATAAAACAAGCATATCCGGTCAACTTCCTGATCAACAACGCGGGCATGGGTGGAACGGTATCAATGCTGGATTGTTCCCCGCAGCTGATCGATAAGATCATCCAGCTCAATATTGGTTGTACCGCCCTGCTTACGCGTGAACTGCTGCCGCAGTTGTTGCAACAGGAAAAAAGTTTTATTCTCAATATTGCAAGTATGGCGGCATTCTCGCCCATCGCCTATAAAACCGTTTATCCTGCATCAAAGGCATTTGTAGCCTCCTTTTCGCTGGGGCTCCGGGAAGAACTGCAGCAAAAGGGCGTATCTGTAAGCGTTGCGTATCCGGGACCGATTATGACGAATTCTGATACTTCCCGCAGGATCCTGTTGCAGGGTTATAAAGGGCGGCTCGGGCTTTTTTCTACTACCGACCTGGCCAGCCGGATCCTCCGGCAAACCCTGGCTGGTAGGGCAGAGATCGTTCCCGGCTGGTGGAACCGGATGAATCATGCATTAATGGGACTGATTCCTTCAACGGTTAAAGTGCGCCTGATCTCCGGTGCCATCAAACGCGAATTACAACTAACACACTAAATATGCCCAAAGTATTGATTACAGGCGCCAGCGGATTGCTGGGATATAATGCTGCGCTGGAGTGCTGCAGAAATGGTTTTGAAGTACGGGTACTGATCCGGAAATCTTCAAATGCCGATTTGCTGAACGGACTTTTTTGTGAACTGTATTACGGTACCATTGAAGATGCTTCGGCCGTGAGCGAGGCGGTAAGCGGCTGTGATTACGTGGTGCATACCGCCTCCCTTACAGAACAATGGGGGATCGGATTAGCGGAATATGAAGCGGTAAACATCCGGGGCACAGAAAATATTATTGAAGCCTGTATGCGGCACCAGGTAAAACGACTGATATATATCAGTACCGCCAATACAATTGCACCGGGTTCGCTCGAATATCCGGGTACGGAGTTGAACTCTTTTTCGCTTTTTAAGATCAACTCTCCCTATATCAATACCAAGTACATTGCTCAGCAAAAAGTGCTGGAAGCGGTGGTGGAAAAGGGGTTGCCGGCCGTGGTCCTGAATCCTACATTTATGATCGGCGCTCATGATCAGAAGCCCAGTTCCGGCAAGCTGTTGAAATATGCATTGGGTAAAGGACTCCTGTTTTATCCTCCCGGAGGAAAGAATTTTGTACATGTAAGGGATGTATGCCGGGCCATTGTTTTTGCCTGCAGGAACGGGGCAAACGGAGACTGCTTTCTTATTGCGGGTGAAAACCTGAGTTACCGGGAGTTTTTTGGGATCGTAAACCGGCTGGCACGTCAAAAAACGGTGCTGTTGCGTATCCCCGGGCTTGCCTTAAAGATCGGCGGGTTGCTGGGTACGGCTATGGGCCACTTGTTGGGCAGGCGGCTGAAACTGAACTATGCCTCGGCTTACTTATTGTGTTTGCAAAATTACTACTCCGGACAGAAAGCTTCAAGGGCATTGGGCCTGCAGTATACGCCAGTTGCTGTAGCCGTGGAAGAGGCGTTGGAATGGTTTCAAAAAAACGACAATACCCGCATATGATATTAGGTGCGCTGATAATAATGTTACGGAGGATGACACGGCGGCAAATAGAACAATTGCTGCAGCATGTACTGGTAAAATACCTGGCAAGGATCATCATCCTCTATGGCTTTAGCGTGGTGTTCCGGTCTTTTGATATGTCCTTCACCACTGCGGCCGGAGCGTCCTTTTTCAGAGCGCAGTCCTTCAGTCTGATGTTCGTACTGCTCGGGTTGCTTATCTGGACGGCAGGGGAACGCCTGTCTGGGTTCCTGCAGCGGCGTACTGCTAAAAAGAGGTTCCCTTACACCATTATTGTTCCCTGTTTGGGCCTGGTGTTGTTTGGGATTTTTGCAGCCTTCCTTTTCGGACTTACCTACTCTTTTTTTGATATCTATTTCTTTGATAATTACGAGGCCTGGCAAAGCTTCCGTACATTGAGCTATGATCTTATTTTTGGCGCGTTTATTTTTTACCTGCTGATATTAAGCTTCAACGGCATCCTGTTTTATTATAAGAACTGGCAGGAAGCCCGTTTGAATGCGGAGCGGTTAAAAAGGGAAAACATGCAGGCCCGGTACGATGTTTTAAAAAGCCAGATTGATCCGCACTTCTTTTTTAACTCGTTAAGTGTGCTAACCGGGCTTGTTTACAAGAGCGCCGACCTTTCTGCCGAATACATTACGCAGCTTTCAAAATGCTACCGTTATATCCTTGATCAGAAAGAAGAGAACCTGGTTTCGCTGCAGACCGAGTTGTCCTTCCTCGAATCGTACCTGTTCCTCATCCGCATTCGGCATCAGCACTCCATTGTTTTTCATATTGACGTGCCTTCCCAGCAACAACAACATTCCTTGCTGCCGCCTTCGGCATTACAGATGCTGGTAGAGAATGCGGTTAAACATAACCGCTTTGCGGTGAATGATCCGTTGCATGTAAATATCCGTTTTACAGATCAGCATATCATTGTAACCAATGACCTGCGAAAACGGAACGGGATCCGTTTCTCCACGGGGGTGGGGCTCTCCAATATCCGGAAACGGTATGAACTGATTACCGGGGAGCGGGTGGAGATCCTGGAGGCCGATGGCAGTTTTGTAGTGCGGCTTCCTTTTCTTTCAGAAACATTAAAAGACCAGTTTTAAACAGCAACAATATGAGGGTGATCATATTTGAAGATGAAAAATTAAATGCAGACCGGCTGATCCAGTTACTGGACGGAATCGTACCCGCATTGAACGTGCTTAAGGTAATTGAATCGGTGGACGAGGGCGCCAAATGGCTGGCCGCTTATGGAGACCAGGCGGATCTGGCATTTATGGATATACAGCTTTCTGACGGCAATTGCTTCGAACTGTTTCACCAGGCGGAAGTACGGATGCCGGTGATCTTTACAACAGCCTACGATAAATTCGCCCTGCAGGCATTTAAAGTGCACAGCATCGATTACCTGATGAAACCGATCGATAAAACGGAACTGGAGCGGGCGTTGCAGAAATTCAATTATTTCAGACCGCAGGCCGGGGCGCGTCCGGCACTGGATCTTTCCCGTATCGCCGAAGCCTTCTACCGGCAGGAAAATACCCGTTTTATAGGCCGTACCAATAACCAGATCGTTTATGTAAAATCGAAGGATATTGCCTGTGTTTGTTATGCAGATGGCATTACAAAAGCTGTTACGCATACAGGCCGGAAGCTGCCACTGGATTACTCGCTGGATCAGATGGATAAAATGCTGAACAAAACGATGTTCTTCCGCATCAACCGGAAAATGATCGTATGTATAGATGCCATTATAAAAATCAACAGCTACTATAACAGCCGCCTGATCCTGCAGCTGAACCCCGAGGCCGAAACCGAAACCGTGGTAAGCCGGGAACGCGTAGCGCTTTTTAAAAGCTGGCTGGAAGGGCGGGAAGCGCTGGGGTAAGTGTTTGTTTGAAGTTTAAGGTTTAACGTTCCAGGTCAGATTCCGGATCCATAGCGATGGCTCGGAGTCTTCAATTTTTAGCTTCAATGGCGCACAGATTTCGCAGATTTACACAGAAGATTTAACAATAGATCTACTATTCTTATCTGTGGTCATCCGTGTAATCCGTGAGAAGAATTAAAACTACTTTAAGAACGAAAACCACAAAGCCAACCCGAGTATGGCGTTTGGCATTCAGCCTTCAGCTTTTAGCTCAATGGCGCACAGATTTCGCAGATTTACACAGAAGATTTAACAATAGATCTGATATTCTTATCTGTGATCATTCGTGTAATCTGTGAGAAGAATTAAAACTACTTTAAGAACGAAACCGCAAAGCCAATCCGAGCACAGCGTTTGGTATTCGGCCTTCAGCCTTTAGCTCAATAGCTCGCAGATTTACATGGAAGATTTAACAATAGGTCTGATATTCTTATCTGTGAACATCCGTGTAATCTGTGAGAAAAATTAAAAGCTACTTTAAGAACGAAAACCACAAAACCAACCCGAGTATGGCGTTTGGCATTCAGCCTTCAGCTTTTAGCTTCAATGGCGCACAGATTTCGCAGATTTGCACAGAAGATTTAGCAATAGGTCTGATATTCTTATCTGTGAACATCCGTGTAATCTGTGAGAAAAATTAAAAGCTACTTTAAGAACGAAAACCACAAAACCAACCCGAGTATGGCGTTTGGCATTCAGCCTTCAGCTTTTAGCTTCAATGGCGCACAGATTTCGCAGATTTGCACAGAAGATTTAGCAATAGGTCTGATATTCTTATCTGTGAACATCCGTGTAATCTGTGAGAAAAATTAGAACTACTTTAAGAACGAAAACCACAAAGCCAACCCGAGCACAGCGTTTAGCGTTTGGCCTTCAGCTTTTAGCTCAATGGCGCACAGATTTGCACAGAATATGTAACAATAGATCTGATATTCTTATCTGTGAACATCCGTGTAATCTGTGAGAAAAATTAAAAGCTACTTTAAGAACGAAAACCACAAAGCCAATCCGAGCACAGCGTTTGGCATTCGGCCTTCAGCTTTTAGCTCAATAGCGCACAGATTTCGCAGATTTACACAGAAGAGTTAACAATAGATCTACTATTCTTATCTGTGAACATCCGTGTAATCTGTGAGAAAAATTAAAACTACTTTAAGAACGAAACCACAAGGCCAATCCGAGTATGGCGTTCAGCCTTCAGCTTTTAGCTCAATGGCGCACAGATTTGCACAGAAGATTTAACAATAGATCTGATATTCTTATCTGTGAACATCCGTGTAATCCGTGAGAAAAATTTAAACTATTTTAAGAACGAAAACCACAAGGCCAATCCGAGTATAGCGTTTAGCCTTCCGCCTTCAGCTGAACATCACTCTTCTCAGGTCAAGACAAATCATCAGACAGCCGGTCGCTTCTAAAACCCTCGTGAAACCTCCTGCCTCTTTACAAAAAGCCGCACCAGCAACATTCCTGCTAAAAAACCACCGATATGGGCCGCATAGGCTACCCCGGATTGTTCTCTGCCGCCGATCATATTTACCTGGCTTACGATCTGCATAACAATCCAAATACCCAATGTAATGATTGCCGGTACGCGGAAGGTGAAAAGCAACACCCAGATGCGTATCCGGTTCCGGGGAAATAAAACGAGGTAGGCGCCCAGGATACCGGAAATAGCACCGGAAGCACCCAGGCTGGGTACCAGCAGGCCATCGCCCAGCACCGCCGACATCAGCACATGGGCAAGGGAGGCCAGCACACCACATAAAAGGTAAAAGACCAGGTACCTGAAATGCCCCATGGCATTTTCAATATTGTCGCCAAAGATCGACAGGTACAGCATGTTGCCAAAAATATGCGCAATGTTCCCATGCATAAACATAGAAGTAAAGATGGTTGTATAAACAGGGACAGGACTGGGACCAAGCCCATTGGTGCCCACAATATCCGCTCCGGTAAGCAGTTCGCCCGGCACGGCGGCATAGCTCAGTAAAAAATCAACGTTAGTACCGAACCGCTGATAATACACAAAAACAAAAATATTAAGGGCAATGAGCAGGTAATTAACATAGGGTGTAAGGGTGCGCCCGGTATTGTCATCCCCGATTGGCATCATAACGGATAAAGTTTAAAATTAACCAATGATTTTTACAAGGAATATGCGATGATGATGCAAAGTAGGATAATTAAGCCTAAAATCAAAAAGGGCTTATACCGGTTTAAACGCATCATGCGCCGGATCGATTTTTGCTTTTTTTCGATAAGATCCCGGCTCCCCGAAGGTGCGCTGATCTGTTTCAGCTGTTCCAGGATCCGCAGCTGATCCTCCGGGTATAGTAAAAAAATACTGTCGGCCATCCACCAGACCACTTCTTTATTCACCGCTTCTTCGTTAAAATGGTTCAGGATGCCGACCCGGTCGGGGGCAATAAGTGCTTCCAGGGTATGATACAGACCTTTTTTATCCACCCGGTATTCATCGTAATGGATCAGTTGCTGATGGGCGTTCAGCAGCGCCTGCAGTACCTGGGGTGGAGTGGAAACAGCCTGCTCCATACGGTTGCCCATTGTTTGGCTAAGCCAGCGCTCCTGCAGGTATTGCGCTTTCAGGTCGGCCCGGGTAAGCGTGTCGTAGGCTTCCTTAACCAGGTTGAACTGCGCAGCTGCATAGGTATCGGACGGGTTCTTATCGGGATGATACAGATGGGCCAGCTTCCGGTACGCCATTTTTATTTCGCCGGTGGTGGCGGAAGGCGGAAGTCCCAGTATCTGATAATAATCCTTCAATAAAAACGGTTTATATGCAAATTTAGGGTCTTGTGAGGTGTTGGTGGCCGATGGCGTTTTTTAATGATTCTGTTTGCGACCGGAAAAACCGAGCATCATGGAATTAAAACGCATTCTACCCCGGAACCTGCAAACCTTAAACCGGCTACAGGTGCGGCCTTGGCCGGAAACAGCGCCTTTTTTTCAAAATGTTAAGGCTTTTTGCTTAAATTTTTCATAACTATTGTTCGTAGCACGGGTATTTGACAACTTCAACACTAAATTACCGTCTATAAAATAAGAGAAAGCAACAGCACGCAATGCCTGCCGCCTCGGGTAACAATTTTAACTCAAAACAAAATATTTTTCAAACATGAAACGACTTATTACCACATGGAGCTTTGGTTTATTCCTGGCGCTGGCTTTGTCTGTTTCTCAGAAGGTTTCGGCTCAGCCAAGAGTTGGGGTAAGCATTAATTTCCAGACCTTCTATGATGAACTGAGCCCTTACGGGGAATGGATCGATTATCCGGATTACGGGTATACCTGGCGCCCGAGAGTGGGCTCCGATTTTCGTCCCTATTCTACAAATGGTAGCTGGGTGTATTCGGATAATGACGACTGGATGTGGGCATCAGATTACGATTGGGGATGGGCACCGTTCCACTATGGCCGCTGGTTTTACGATCCGTTTTACGGTTGGCTCTGGGTTCCGGGTTACGAATGGTCACCTGGATGGGTAGCCTGGAGAGGTGGCGGTGATTATTACGGATGGGCACCGTTACGGCCCGGCATCAGCATCAGTATCGGTTTTGGCAGTTACAACCCGCCTTATGATTACTGGACATTTGCTCCCTGCCGGTATATGGGCTCCCGTTACATCAACCGGTACTATTATCCCTACCGGAATAATGTTACGATTATCAACAATACGACCATTATCAATAATTACGGAGGCCGGAACTACCGCGGAAGCGGAAGGGGATATTATACAAACGGACCCCGCCGCTCGGATGTAGAACGGTATGCCGGCCGGATCCAAACCGTACGGGTGCGGGATGCCAACCGTCCCGGACGTACTTCCATCGGCCGGAATGAGGTTTCTGTTTACCGTCCTTCAGTTCAACGGGGAAATGACAACTCCCGGTATGCTCCCAGAAGTGTGCAGGAATATGACCGGAATGCTGCGCGGGCAGATCGGGGCGGCAACAACCGTGGCAACGTGGAAGCCGGAAGAAGAAACGGAGCTACAGGAGGCCGTTATGAAAATAATAATACGGGTATTGACCGCAGGGATGATCGGAATAATACCGGCAGAGGACGCGGCAACCGGGAAATTACAGACGGACGTACAGAAAATGGCCGCACTGTTGAAAATAACCCGGCGGGAAGACAGAACGACGCGATCCGGCAGCGCCGGGGAACGATCGAAAACGCGCGGGACAATGATGCGGTAAGTCAGCAGCGGGATCAACAGATACGCAACCAACGGACAGAACAGTTCCGCCAGCAACGCGATCAGCAGATGGAGGCCCGCCGTAATCAGGAGAATACGCAACGCATGGAGCAGGCCCGTCAGCAGCGCGATCAGCAGATGGAGGCCCGCCGTAACCAGGAGAATACGCAACGCATGGAGCAGTTCCGTCAGCAACGTGATCAGCAGATGGAGGCGCGCCGTAACCAGGAGAATGCGCAACGCATGGAGCAGGCCCGTCAGCAGCGCGATCAGCAGATGGAAGCCCGTCGCAGCCAGGAAAATGCCCAACGGCAGGAAGCTGTTCGTAGCCGCGAGATGCAGGTACAAAGAAGTGAGGGTGGTGGCTTTTCCAGAGGTGGTGCTTCCCGTGGAAATGATGGTGGTGGCAGGGGCCGTTCGGAGAACGGAAGAAGATAGTTGTTAGGATGGGTAAGGTTTAGTTTTTCATAATTTAAAGTGTATGAAATCGGCCCCGTTTCCGGGGCTGATTTTTTATTTTATAGCATGGTGGAAAAGCTGCTGGCCACGATCGGGCTTCCGGTGTTAGAACCGCAGCCCCAGGGATATTCCTGCACGAATGCCGCCCCAGCGTCCGTTTAGCTTTAGGCTGGTAAAACGACTGTCAACGGTTGCCGATGAACGCACATGGGATATCCGGATATCTTCCAGCGCCCCGCGCAATTCTTCCTGTTCACTTTCCGTTAACGGCCGGTCGGGAATGCCGGTAAAGTTGCCCCGGCCAGTTCCCAAATGAGGACCCAGCAGCCAAAGATCGAGGCAGAGGGCTTTCCCCAGGTTTTTTTGCAAACCCAATAACAGGCCGCCGGTATTGCTTACCAGTTTCCCGGATAGCTGTACGGAGCCATCCGTACCGCCGTAATCTGCATAGTGCACCGTAAGATCGTTCGATGTAAATTGGGCATACCGGTAAAACAACGCAATATACCATCCCTGCCCGTATCCTTTTTTGCCAGGATAAAACCGGAGTTCAGGAGTAATGGCCCAATTGCTTACATGTATTTTTTCAATAAGGTCTTTTGTAACCCCGGTTTCATCAATTGCGGATATTATAAGGCGTTTAAAGGGCAGGGTACGCTCCGGCATCAGCCTGCCGGAAACGGCTGCGGAAAAGTGCTTACTGAGGATACGTTCGTATTGCAACGAAAAGTTCTTAAGCGGTATGGACGTAAGATTTGTTTTAATGTTGTTGAACCGGATGCGGGTTGCGGTATCCTGTGCCATGGCATGTAATGATAATGCAGCAAAGAACAGCGCAAACAGCAGTGGTTTGGAATTCATGGTTCCGATGGATTACGCAGGCTGTTACCGGCCGCCATACACCTGCAGTTTAAAAAATAATGCGTCATCTGTTAAAAATGGGACGAGCCGTTACAAATATACCCTTTCTGCTCAGAAAGGGTATATGCCCAAATGTGGGTATTTTTTGCATTGTAAAAAAGCGTGTTATTCCATGTTCTCTTCATGATGGATGAGCTTTCCATCCAGCGTCATACCCTGGATCACTACCCGGAAGGCATCACTGACATCGTTGTTATAAAATGAAATCAGTACCTGGTTCTTTTTGGGATCCACTACTACATTGGGGTTCCAGTAAATAGTGGTGCGCACGTCTTTATCTGCTTCCGGCGAAACGAACTGGCTGTAATATTTGGGGGTATAAAATTCCTTGATGGCAGTATACCCTTCAATACGGCTTGCAGACAGGCCTTTACCCGGCTCCGGTTTTACATCGTCTCCTCTTCTTGTATAAATGGCAATGGCGCCGTTGGCCCCGTTGGTACCGCCCATAAACGGCGGACGGAAAGCCTTGATATAGGCAATGTCATTTACATTGATGGAAGATGCAAAACTCACATCTGCCGGCATTTCGTCAATATAAATCTGTGGCGCACCACCTCTCCAGTTTAAAGAGGCATTGGAGCCGCTTCCGCTGATCTGAAGCCCGGCCACTTTACCCTGAAGATAGGTGAATATATCGATGGCGCTTTTGGCAAAGGGATCATTTAATACATCCATCTGGATGGAGTTCATATCGCCTTTAAATAATCCGGAAGAATATTTCTCGTCCAGGATCTGCACCGGTGTTTTTGTTTTGGCCGCAACAGTAACGGCCTCCAGTTCCTTGTATTTATTTTTTTCGGCAATGGCGTTGGCTGCGGCGGCCAGTTTCAGGTGATAGGCGCTGCCGGCCGTATCTGCTTTGAACGGAATCATCCAGGAATTGCCCGGATCCGGAACGCGCAGTTTGTCGGGCATAAACTGTACCATTGATCCGTCCAGCGTTTTGTCCTGTATTTTATAAGCCACCCGTGCTGTATCAAAGAACACGGCAGTGGGATCGTTAAAGCGGCCGTCCTTTGTAATTGGCATCATCAGCATCTTTCCTTCGGTATCTTTTTGCTTCATCATTATAATAATGGAAGAGGCCGGGGAGATGGAAGACGGCATAATGCCGGCCAGTTTCCCGGAAACCGTAATATAGGCGGAATCTCTTGGATACCGGATGGCCGGTAATTCACCAGACAGCAGTTTGCTCCAGTTAAAGCGGCGCCAGCCGTTGGTAAGCATTACCAGGTCCAGCTTCTGCTGGGTGGCCAGCGAACTGTCTTTGAAGTAATAGGCCGGGTTGAATACCTTTCCTTTCAGTTCCCCTGTAAGCATCAGTCCGGAAAGAATGTTCTCAGAGCTGTCGGCGCCAATGGCCAGGTCGGTAACGGCAACCGAAAGCGATGCCGGAGCTGCTTCGGGCAGTGAAATGATCAGCTCATTCCGTCCACGGTGACTCAGCCCCCAGTGCTCCACTTCCATCGCGGCCGGCCAGGCATACGCACGGTTATTATCTACATAGGTAATGCGTTCCGCCAGGGGCTTCCAGTTTTTATCAAAAACGGTAATCGTTAAAATACCGTAGGGGAGACTTTCCAGCGGAATGCTGCCACTTACCGCCGTAGCTTTGAGGGCCCTGCTGATGCTGAACACAGGATGCTGGTACATGGTACCAATGATGTGTACGCTGTCTGTTCCTGCGGTTACACCGGGCGAGGCCTGCACCTCAAAATTCCGCTTACCCGGGGCAAGGGCTACTTTTAAACTAATGCCTTCGGCGCGGATTGCCGGAAGCGGGGTGGTATATTCCGTTTTCTTTTCATCCCTCCACTTTGCGGTATAGCTGGTATTGGCCTTGGGTGTAAGCAGGATATAGCCCATACCGTCGTGAATATTACGAAGACTGTCTACAAATTTCCCCGCGCCGTCTACCACCACACCGGAAAGCTTTACCGGATCGCCAAAGGCAGTTACGGCTTTGAATGCAATTTTATTTGCGAGCCCGGCGATGGCATCCCCGCCTTCGGGGAAGAACGTAAGGGTCGGTTTCAGGTCGGCACCCGCCTTACCCGAAGGAGGAGCGTCCGTTACTACCGGTATCTTCTTGGTGTAAAGAAAGGCAGAATCAAAATTCAGCATCCAGCTGGTATAGGCTTTTACGGTAATGGATTTGCCGGTGTAGCCGGAGGGCAGTTCAAACTGACCGTTGGTCATGCCGTTTACCAGCGGGCCAATCGTATGCTGTAGGATCTTGCCCTTATCGTCGATCCAGTCGATATAAAAGGTTTTGCTGGCCTCGGCCGGTACCACTTCGGCCATCAGGTATGCCTTAAACCAGATGGTTTCCCCGGGCGAGTAACTGCTTTTATCATAATGGATATAGGCCCGCTCGGGGGTAAATGCACTGGCAAACCGTTCAATATTGCCCATGATGTCCTGTGCTTTCAGCGACATAAATACACCGGGAAGGGCCAGTGCAAGCAGCAATATTTTTTTATAAAAGGCTGAGTACTTTAATTTTATCATCATAGTAAAGGCGAAAATTAACATTTGTGACGGATTTGCCGGCACTTTATACCCCCAATTTTATGATAATTTTAATGAAGCGCCGGAAGAAGCGTGTATTTTTACGTGAAAACAGGCGGTTTTTCAATTATTTGCTTACCTTTGCATCCCGTTTCAAAAACGGAAGCATTACTGAAGAGGTTCAAAAAGGGTGGCGCCCGGGCGTCAACACCTCAAAGGTGTCACAACAAAATAAAGGTATCATGCCTAAAGTAAAGACGAATTCCAGTGCAAAAAAGCGTTTTAAAGTAACCGCTACTGGTAAGATCACTCACCAAAAAAGTTTCAAACGTCACATTCTGACTAAAAAATCAACCAAGCGTAAACGCGGTATGCGTATTGATGGTGTTGTTGCAAAATCCAACATGAATTTTGTACAGCGCTTGTTACGTTTAAAGTAAGCGATTGCTTGATTTTTATTTTATTATTTACAATTAAAATTATTCAGATATGCCACGTTCAGTAAACTCAGCAGCTTCTAAAGCCCGCCGGAAAAAAATATTAAAGCAAGCCAAAGGCTTCTATGGCAAACGTAAAAATGTATTTACCGTTGCCAAAAACGTTGTAGAAAAAGGGATGACCTACATGTATGTGGGTCGCAAATTAAAGAAAAGAGATTACCGTTCTTTATGGATCGCGCGTATCAACGCTGCTGTTCGCGAAGAAGGATTAACGTATTCTGTTTTCATCAACAAACTGAAAGAAAAGCAAATTGATCTGGACCGGAAAGTACTGGCGGATCTTGCTATGAACAACCCCGAGTCTTTCAAGGCGCTGGTTGCTTCTGTTAAATAGCCGATTTCTCACATAAATTATTTGAAACCGTTCTGTTTAGGAGCGGTTTTTTTATTCAGAAATACGCTAATTTAGCGGGCAATTTAAAAAAACTTAAAAGCTGCCGGCATTCACCGGATTTGTTGGGTAATGAATAATTCATACTTAGGCTTAGTAGACCAGACCTTTAACTTTCCGCAGGAAGGCATTGAAGTAGAAGATGGCTATTTGAAATTTAACGGCATCGACCTGAAAGCCCTGATCAAAAAGCACGGCACGCCCCTCAAGGTCAGTTACCTGCCCAAGATCGGGATCAATATCAATAAGGCAAAGCAATATTTTGCCGCCGCCATGAAGCGGCATAAGTATGAAGGACAATATTTTTATTGTTACTGTACCAAGAGCTCGCATTTTTCTTTTGTAGTGGAAGAGGCGCTGAAGCACAATATTCACCTGGAAACATCTTTTGCGTACGATATCGATATCATTAACCAGTTGTACAAAAGAAGAAAGATCACAAAAGACATCAACATCGTTTGCAATGGCTTTAAGCAAAAAGCCTATACCTCGCGCATTGCAAAACTGATCAACAGCGGCTTTAAAAATGTGATACCGGTGCTGGATAATAAAGAGGAGCTGCAGATGTACAAACGGAGCATAAAAAGTAAGGAGCCGTTTAAACTGGGTATCCGTATTGCAGCTGAGGAGGAACCCACGTTCCCTTTTTACACCTCGCGTTTGGGAATACGGGCAAAAGATGTGCTGGAATTTTATGTAGATGAAATTGAGGGAAATGAGGAGAAGTTTCAGCTCAAGATGCTGCACATTTTCCTGAATAAAGGAATTAAGGACGATATCTATTACTGGAGTGAGCTGCGTAAAAGCATCAATCTCTACTGCCAGCTCAAGAAGATTTGTCCCGAGCTGGATTCGATCAATATCGGCGGCGGTTTTCCCATCAAACACAGCCTGGCGTTTGAATACGACTACCAGTTCATGATCAATGAGATCATCAGCAATATCAAATCGGCCTGCAAAAAGGCAAAAGTACCCGTGCCCAATATCTATACCGAATTTGGCAGTTTTACGGTGGGGGAGAGCATGGCGCATATTTACAGCGTGATCGGGGAAAAAGTGCAGAACGACCGCGAAACCTGGTATATGATCGATTCGTCCTTCATTACCACACTGCCGGATACCTGGGGTATTGGTGAAAAATTCCTGATGCTGCCAATCAATAAATGGAATAATGAATACCAGCGGGTGGTATTGGGCGGCATCACCTGCGACGGACATGATTACTATGATTCGGAGGAACATATCAATGAAGTGTTCCTTCCCAAAATCAATAATGATAACCGGGTGGGCGGACTGGGTGTTCCGGCTATTGAAGCAACGCCAAAGAATGCCGAAAGCGATGCGGAGCCATTGTATGTGGGCTTTTTTCATACCGGTGCCTACCAGGATCAGATCAGCGGGTACGGGGGCATTAAGCACTGCCTGATCCCGTCACCCAAACACATTATACTTGAGTATGATAAGAACGGCAAGCTGATCGAGTGGGTATATGCCAAAGAGCAAACCTCCCAGAGTATGCTGAAGATCCTGGGGTATCTGCGTTAGAACGACTATTTTTTTCAGGATAAGATTTTGAAAGGCCGGCTGGTATCAGCAGGCCTTTATTCTTTTACAGTGGCCACACGCAGTAACGTGTATGTAAATCAATAATACCAATAAGAAAGGGTATACATTATAAATAATGTCAGGATCGCGTTTTTTTGTTATTTAAAATAATACACTAAATGGCAGAAAAGGATTTTTTGGGTCACCCAACATCCGTGCATTTATTCTGATCATCGCCCACAATATAGATCAGCCGGGCATTCCGGACGGAATCGATCCGGGGTTGATTGCTGTTTGCCTGGTAAAATCAACGCTGGTGATAGAATATTGTTTCATCATTTATAAATATAAATCGTTATGTTACCCTTCTCATCCACCGTACCACGGTACATGCCGGAGGTGTTAAATTCCATAGCTACATTCCCGGACCTGTCTAAACCGATGATACCGCCATCACCACCCATTTTGCCGATTTCTGCAATTACCTGTTTGGCTGCATCCCGTACAGAAAGCTTTTTTAATTCTATCAGGGAAGACATGCGGTTTGCCGCTACTTCCCGGATATAATATTCGCCCCAGCCGGTACATGAAATACCTGCGGTGGCATTATTACAATAGGTGCCGGCGCCAATTATGGGGGAATCGCCTACACGGCCATATTTTTTATTGGTCATGCCACCGGTAGATGTGCCCGCGGCCAGGTTCCCGTTTTTGTCGAGCGCTACAGCACCTACTGTTCCAAACTTTTTGTCTTTATCAGAAATGCCATAGATCCGGCTCTTCCGCGGATCCATATCATTAAACGCCGCCCGGCCTTTTTCTTCTGTTTTTATGGTCCGTTGCAACTGATCCCAGCGCTCCTGCGTAAAGAAATAGGAGGCGGGTACGGTATCGCACCCGTTTGCCGCAGCAAATTGTTCTGCCCCTCTGCCCACCATCATCACATGCTCGGATTTTTCCATTACTGCTCTTGCCGCGTTAATAGGATTTTTGATATTGGTTACACCCGCTACAGCACCGGCCTTTAGTGTTTGCCCGTCCATAATGGACGCATCGAGTTCATTCCTGCCATCATGGGTAAATACCGCGCCCTTACCTGCATTAAATAAAGGAGAATTCTCCATTATGTTAATGGCTGCCTGTACGGCATCCGTAGAAGGCTTTCCTTCTTTGATCAGCTTGTACCCGTTCTGAAGGGCTTCGGTCAATGCATCGGTATATGCTTTCTCCTTTTCAGGGGTCATAAATTGTTTTTTAATGGTTCCGGCGCCGCCATGGATCACCATAACATATTTGGTGGTTTGGGTGGTGCCGGGCCGATCGCTACAGGAGAGCATTATAAGGCTGCTGCCTGCAATCAAACAGATGGTCTTTAAAATATTTTTCATTGTATCTTTTTAATTTCTTCTTTTAAACGGATCGGATGAAACGGCGCAATTATTTTAGCCATCAGCGAGACGTTTCAACTGCTGTTACGGACGGCTACTCTGAACCCGGTTTTTCAAAACAACCGATCACCAGGATGTTTCCTGTCCGGTTGTATGCTCCGGTTCAAAAGTATTCATATTAAACTTATTCTTGCCAACCTTGGCTGATATTGCAGCAATCTGTATGACTTTGCCCTTGCGGCTCGATGTTGCCGGTTTATTCACTTTTAATGTTCCTGGTGTTTTGGCTGCATCCGTTTTCAGGAAAAAGGCTTTATTACGGTCATCCATACAAACAGCCGCCTTTTTCTTCAACGGCAATTCCATAAGGCTTTTACCTGGTTTTTCATGATCCGGGGAAAACAGCCGGGTGCACGGGTAGTCGCGCTGAGGCTTTATGAGCGCATTTTTACGGTTGTTTTACAAAATAAATCAATGCTTCCGGATGGCAGCAGGGTGGCCCACCCAGTACCAGGGAGTCCTGGTTGAGCAGTACAATATGAGTGGCGCCGTTCAAACCCCATAATGGCTCATCTGACAGGATGGTTGGCTGGTCCGGAAAGTCGAGTTGAATGCCTTCCTGCATGCGCAAAACCTGGTATCTTTTTTTTTCTGTTAAAACACCGTCGGGCGATCGTAATTCGAAGATCCCGGAACTGCTGAAATGTAAGGTGTAAGGCGCTATTTCAAGATTTTCTAATTGACCTTTATAAGCGCTGAACAACCAGGTGCCCTGGATCGCTTCGGATTCTGTTGGTGCTTTCCGTTCAACTTCCTGGTTTTTCCGGCAGGAAAAGAGCCCTCCGGCAGAAAGCATGAACAATAAAAGTGGGATCAATCTGAATTTCATTAGTTTTAGTGTTGAATTGTGTATTGTTCGAAGATTAGGATATATATATTGATATACAAATATATGATATCCGGCCAACCTTTATCGAAGAAATATGAAAGTAATGTTACTGTATCCGGTGTTTGCAATGGCCGTTATTGCAGGTTGTAACCGCCATACGGCGCCCCTGGTTAGCTCTATGCAAACGGAGGGGCTGCATCATAAATGGAAGATTACGGCACTAAACGGTTATGCGCAGCCGCTTTCCCAAACGGAGCTGGACCTGCGCAGTGTATACCGCTCTTTTGCAGTGGCGGGCTGTGATACGCTGGCGCTTACACCGCGGTTTGGTCATCAGAACCGTGTGGAGCTGGACGGACTGGCATTTTATCCCAACCCGCGCAATTGCCGCAACGATGACCTGAGTAAGGCGCTGAGGGAAAATCTTGCAGCAGCTTACCGGTTCCATATTACCGGCGGTCAGTTGGAGCTGGTCGGCAGAAATGGAGCCCGTCTTTTAAAAGCAGTGATCGACCCGGAAGACGAAAAGGGCAGCATCCGGCGCCGGTGGCAGATCACAAAAATGATCAATGTAACTTCCGACAGCTTTGCAATGCAGCGCCCGGTGATTGATTTTACCGATCTTTCAGCATCCGGCGCTTTTGTTGGCTGCAATCAACTGCGTTTTGTGACGCATATTACTGCTCCGTTTTCTATTTCCGTTGCTCATATTACCAGTACCTATAAATATTGTAAAGATGCGGCCGGTTTTGAGTCGATCATAACCAAAGCGCTGCCGCTGATGTCGAAATACCAGGTGATCGGCAACCGGCTAAAATTGTTCGACCGGGAGGATGTGCTGTTACTGGAAGCGGTGGCCGATGCCGGTCCGGTAACGGACCCCACGGGTAGTACCCGGAACCCATTGCACCGGGAATGGATGCTGAAAAAGCTGGATGGGGCAGATGGAAACCTGGTGATAAAATCCCGGGCCTCGATCAACCTGACTGATCATACACAAACGGGCGGGATGGCAGGATGTAACCGAGCGATGTTCACTGCTCAAACCGGCGCGGGTACATCGATCCGCTTTTCTGCAATTGCTACCACAAAAAAATTCTGTACGGAATTTATGGGGGTGGAAGAACGTTATCTGGAGGTATTGCCGCGGATCCGCTCCTACGAGCTTAGCGGCCATTTTATAAAATTTAAGGATGCCGCAGGAAAAGTCTTAGCGGAAGGGGTGGCAGCAGACTGGGATTAGGAATCCTGCATCCGGGATCTACAAAATTATAACACCCCCCGGTAAAGGCTGTGGAAAATATACTAAATGGATGCCCTCAACTTTTCCTATTTTTTCCTACCTTTGCAGCCTTAAATTCCATTCATTCTGTTCCGATACAGTTTTTTGTTTGTAAGTAATTGGAAATGAGTAGAATGGATTCTGAAATCAAATAATTTCAACTTTAGAAAAATCATGGCAGATTTAAAATTACAAAGAAACTTTGGTATTGCCGCTCACATTGACGCGGGTAAAACCACTACAACGGAACGTATTTTACGTTACACCGGTATGATTCACAGAACGGGTGAGGTACACGAAGGTGCTGCTACAACCGACTGGATGGAACAGGAAAAAGAGCGTGGTATTACCATCACTTCTGCCGCGGTTAGCTGCCAGTGGAACTTTCCGACTGCTAACGGAAAGGCAACTGCAGATACAAAAAAATATTCTTTTAATATCATTGACACTCCCGGACACGTGGATTTTACCGTAGAGGTAGAACGTTCCATGCGGGTTCTGGATGGTCTGATTGCGCTGTTTTCTGCGGTAGACGGGGTAGAACCTCAGTCTGAAACCGTATGGCGCCAGGCAAACCGCTACCGGGTACCCCGTATCGGGTTTGTAAACAAAATGGACCGTCAGGGTGCTGATTTTCTGAACGTGGTAAAACAGGTTCGCGAAATGCTGGGTGCGAAGGCCGTGCCTTTGCAGCTGCCTATCGGTGCTGAAGATAACTTTAAAGGGGTGGTGGACCTGATCAAAAACACCGGTATTATCTGGGATGATGCTACAGAAGGTATGACCTATACGGAAGTGCCGATCCCCGATGATATGAAAGCTGAAGTGGAAGAGTGGAGAGCTGCGTTAATTGAAGCCGTAGCTGAATATGATGACCAGCTGATGGAAAAATTCTTTGATGATCCGAATTCTATTTCCGAAGCGGAGATTCATGAGGCGATCCGTAAGGCTTGTATCGACCTGAGCATTGTACCGATGATGTGCGGTTCTTCCTTCAAAAACAAAGGCGTACAAACCGCACTGGATGCGGTTTGCCGTTACCTGCCTTCTCCTGTAGACGTAGAAGCGATCGAAGGTCATGATCCCAACGATCCTGAGAAAGTGTTAACCCGGAAGCCCGATGCAAAAGAACCTTTTGCAGCGCTGGCGTTCAAAATCATGACGGATCCGTTTGTAGGACGTCTGGCATTCTTCCGTTGTTACAGCGGGCATCTGGATGCAGGTTCTTATGTATTGAACGTAAGAAGCGGCAAGAAAGAGCGGATCAGCCGGATCATGAAAATGTTTGCAAACAAACAGAACCCGATCGATTTTATCGAAGCTGGTGATATTGGTGCAGCGGTTGGTTTTAAAGAAATCAAAACAGGGGATACCCTTTGCGACGAGAACCACCCGATTGTTCTGGAAAATATGTTCATTCCGGAGCCGGTGATCTCTGTAGCTGTTGAGCCTAAAACCCAGGCAGACGTTGATAAAATGGGTATGGCTATCGCAAAGCTGGTGGAAGAAGATCCTACTTTACGTGTAAAAACCGACGAAGATACCGGTCAGACCATCTTAAGCGGGATGGGTGAGTTGCACCTGGAGATCATCGTAGACCGGATGCGTCGCGAATTTAAAGTAGAAGTAAACCAGGGAGCACCCCAGGTAGCGTATAAAGAAGCATTCAACGCCACTATCGAGCACAGGGAAACCCTGAAAAAACAAACCGGTGGTCGTGGTAAGTTTGCGGATATCCAGTTTAGCCTGGGTCCTGTAGACGAAGAGTGGAAGAAAGAAAACCCCGACAAGAACTACCAGTTTGTAAACGATATCTTTGGAGGTTCTATCCCAAGAGAGTTTGTACCTGCTATCCAGAAAGGTTTTGAAACCTCTATGAGCAGCGGTGTACTGGCCAGCTACCCGGTAGATAACATGAAGATCCGTGTATTTGACGGAAGCTTCCACGCGGTGGATTCTGACTCTATGTCGTTTGAGCTTTGTGCAAAACAAGGTTTCCGTGAAGCAGCGCGTAAGGCAAAACCTGTACTGCTGGAGCCCATCATGAAAGTAGAGGTAATTACTCCTGAGCAATACATGGGTGATGTAACCGGTGACCTGAACCGTCGTCGCGGTATGATGGAAGGAATGGATACCCGTGCCGGCGCCCAGGTAATTAAGGCGCAGGTGCCGCTGAGCGAAATGTTCGGGTATGTAACGCAGCTGCGTTCATTAACTTCCGGACGTGCATCCAGCACCATGGAATTCTCGCACTATACTCCGGCTCCTACAAACATTGCCGAAGAAGTGATCGCAAAAGCAAAAGGAAAAGTTACTGCATAATTGCAGCAACCCGATTGAATAAAGAAAACCCTGGCTCCGGCCGGGGTTTTTTCATGTAGTGTCTTGTCCTGGAAAAAGTTGACTACAAACTCAACAATTATGGACCAGTTACAGATTCGGCTTAAAGGCGCCAATCCCCAAAAAAAATTTAGTGAGTCTTTCAAAAGACAGGTTGTCTGCGAGTTCGAACGGGGTATTTTAAACAAGAAACAGCTTCAGTTAAAGTATGGATTAAAAGGGCACAGCCAGGTACTTAAGTGGTGCCGCAAATATGGATAAATTTGCTTATCCCGATAATAAATCAATTGGCCGTCCGATGAAAGATCCTCAGCAGCAAAAGATAAAAGAACTGGAAGCTAAGCTTAAGGCTGCGGAATTAAAGCTGAAAGTTTATGACAAACTCATAGAGGTAACTAACCGTGAACTGGATACGGATATTATAAAAAAAATCGAGGCCAGGTTGTCCGAGAATTGGCAACAGAAGAAAAAATAAGCATTGCGGCTGTATGCCGGCAACTTGGCTATAGTAAGCAAGCCTACTATAAGACAAAAACGAATCACCATTTAAAATCTTGTCATCGTAATAGGGTGAAGGACAAGGTATTGTCTATCCGGCGGCAGATGCCAAGGCTTGGAACCCGCAAGTTATATTACCTGTTGAAGAAGGAGTTTAAACAGGAAAGTATACGGATGGGGCGGGACAAGCTGTTTGATTTACTAAGAGAAGAATGTTTGCTGGTAGGTAAAAAGAGACGATATACAAAAACCACTGACTCCAAACACTGGATGCACAAGTATCGTGATCTTGTAAAGGAACTTGAGATAACAAGGCCGGAACAGGTGTGGGTATCAGACATAACCTATCTTGCCACTAAAGAAGGGTATAGTTATCTTCATTTGATCACTGATGCTTATTCCAAACAAATAATGGGTTATTGTGCCAGTGCTGAACTTGCGGCTAGTTCTACTATTGAAGCATTAAAGATGGCTTTATCCAAAAGACAATACAACAGAGCGCTGATACACCACTCTGACAGAGGGCTGCAATATTGCAGTGCCGGTTATGTAAAATTATTGAAAGACAATGATATAAATATCAGCATGACCCAGAGTGGAAGCCCTTATGACAATGCTATTGCTGAACGGATAAATGGGATATTAAAAGATGAATTTGAGCTGGATGCAGTTTTTGACAATATGAAGCAAGTAAAAAAGCAAGTGGCGCAGGCGATCGGGTTATATAATACCTTAAGGCCCCATTTAAGCTGCCAGATGCGTACTCCCGAAACTATGCACAATCAGGCACGGCTTAAGATCAAAACATGGCGCAAAAAAAATCACAAGAATCTGAAAAATCCCTGTGATTTTATATCTTCAAATCATTTATAAACCAGTCAACCTTTTTTAGGACTAGTCATAGGTTGGAAGTGTATTAATTTTGGAGTATATTTATTGGAGCAGTTTTTTGCGGGTACAGGAGCGCTCCCTGAAAACAGAGCGTTTCCTTATATGCCGGCGGGAAAATGCGGCAGGAGCTAAATGCCTTATGGTTAAATGAGATGGTAAAACCAGAAATAAGGAATGTATCATTTTTAAATGCAGATAGCAGGATAACAATGGAAATAATACAGGAGGATGATGGGAAAAAGGGCCGTTTTACGGCGGTAAGCGGGGGTGTTGTTGCAGGAGAAATGACCTACGTGTGGGCGGGAGATGCCAAACTGATCATCGATCATACCGCGGTGGATCCGCAATTTTCGGGTAAAGGCATAGGGAAACAACTGTTGATGCAGCTGGTTGCTTTTGCAAGAACCGGAGGTATAAAGGTGTTGCCGCTTTGCCCTTTTGCAAAATCTGTGTTTGAAAAAGTAAAAGCGATAAGGGATGTTTTGTCTTAACAGGCAGCAAACGAATACAATGAAATTCCGTTACATTTGTCCCCCCGGTTTATCGGGGCTGAAAGCTGTTTTTTTTAATCTGTAGTAATGTAAAACGAAATATGAGCAAACCGGGCAGTCGTGTAAGAAATCTGAATATTGTAAGAAAGTTTGTTCATTTTACAGTAGGCCTGTTCACGTATCCCGGTATTGCCATGGCAAATAAACTGCGGATCCATGGTACGGAACATCTGAAAAACCTGCCTCCGAATAACGTATTATTTGTAAGTAATCATCAAACCTATTTTGTGGATGTGATCACCTTTTTTCACATCCTTTCTGCGCATAAATGGGGGAAAAAAGACCGGCTGGGTATCCCATATTATTTTTTGAACCCGTATACCCGTGTAAATTATGTTGCGGCCGAGCAAACGATGAAAAGCAGCTGGCTCAGCCGCCTGTTCCTGCTGGCCGGCGGGCTTACCGTAAAGCGTACCTGGAATGAAAACAGCAACGAAAAACGCACGGGACTGGATCCTTCCGATACCCGGAAGATCCAGCGGGCTTTAGACAGGAACTGGGTGATCACCTTCCCGCAGGGAACCACAACGCCTTATGCTCCGGCAAGAAAAGGAACGGCACTGATCATTAAACACCACAAACCGATTGTGATTCCGGTGGTCATCAGCGGCTTTTCCCGGGCCTTTAATAAAACAGGAATTACGCTAAAAAGAAGAGGCACCTTGCTTACCGTAACGTTTAAGCCGCCGATGCATATCGATTATGATGCCTCCGCACAGGAAATTACCAACCAGCTCATGGATGCCATTGAACAAAGCAAACAATATATGCCGGAGGTGTTGCAGCATTGAAGTTTGAAAATTTGAAAACGTGGAAATGTGAGAATGGCTTGTTCATTGAGTATAAAACGGTATCTAAACTGGAATATGCGCTTTAGGTTTAGCTTTCAGCGATCAGTCTGCAGTTTTCAGCCATCAGTTATCAGTCTTCCGTTGATTCGTCCGGGATCGATGATCTGACGGTTGATATTGCATATAAAACGGATTTAACATTGAACCTGAAACTGCGTTTAGCATTTAGCATTCAGCTTTCAGCATTCAGCATTCAGTAATCAGCTATCAGTTTTCAGTTGTTCATCAAGCATAAAAACGGATCTAACGTGAAACATTGAACCTTAAACCTGAAACTAATGCAGATTACCGCGCCCGGTTCAATCGCAGCCTCCGGGCCATACTGATCAATGTGCCGATCACTGTTATGGTGACGCCTCCCCAAAGCAGGTTGATATAAGGGAATTTGTAAGCCTTCAGGGTAACGTATTCCATAACCGCCGAGGATTCTTTTACGCCGATCTGCGCAACGCCGCTCTTTACATCGTTGAGCTGCAACACCAGGCTCTGCGCCATTACGGTATCCTGCGACTGGAACAGGATCTGCCCCTTGCCTTTGATCAGGAGGAGGTCCGACTGGTAAGAAGGCCCGCTGATGGATTGTACTTTAAGCGAGGCGGTATAGCCGGTATCGGAGCGGTCAAAGTTCTGCAGCGGGAGATTATCTTTTCCCACCAGCTTTTCCAAAGTAATGAACCCGCGGCTGTAATAGATGGTATCGCCCACTTTTTTTGTACTGATTGCAAACTGGGCGGTGTCTTTATTTTTACTGGGGTCGGGCAGGGCCGATACATAGGTAAACACATCATGATCCCAGTAATGCCTTGCGGAAGGGTTCGCCATCAATCCTTCATTTCCCTTATAGTTAATAAAAGCATTCGGGTGCAGGGTAAAACTATCTGAGTCAGACCTGAAACGGATCTTGAAATAGGTAAGGGCCTTTTTAGGATGGGCCGAATCACCTTCATAAGTGACCTTATATTTTCCCATTGTCATGGGAACACCTTTTACAAGCGTGAGGTTCTCTCCCGAGATCTCTTTACTTTCTTTGCCGAAGTCAATGGAAATGCCGCTGGTATTGTGCGACAGTACCTCTTTTTTACCAGAAGACAGCAAGATGCCTACCAGTACCAGCCCGAAGCCAAAATGCGCAATGGAGCCGCCGCTGTTTTTGATGTTTCCTTTCAGGCTGGTGAACATATACAGCAGATTGGCTACAACAGCATACACCCCGGCAACCAGTGCAACCCAGATATTGATGAGAAAGCCCAGGCCTTCTTTATCGTAGTTGATCTTTACCACAAAAAGAATAAAAGTGGCGATCACCGCACTGATAAAGCTGGGTAAGGCGATCTTTTTTAAAAAGATATTCCCTGGTGTGCTTTTATACCGGAAGTATTGCGCAATTGCAGTAAGAATACCAATGATGATGGCTACCAGTACCTGGATCTGGTTATAAGCAAACTCATTGTTTTCTCCGGGAGCCGTGTTAAGCTTATACAGCTTATTGAATACCGGCAGGGATGTTTGGAAAATAATGATCAAAGCAGAAAGGAACAATACCAGGGCTCCGATAAACATCCAGAATTCGCGGGAGCTGGCGCTTTCTTCTTTTTTTACGGCCGGCACCTGTTTGTTCATAAGAACAATAAACGTGATGATTCCGGAAAGGATCACATAAAGCGGGAAACCGGGAATAATTTCTGCAAGAAAATAGGTGCTGATGGAAAGTGCGGCAGTTACCAGCGCGATGATAGCCCGCTGACGGTTGGTAGTAGCCGCTACAAAAGGCATCAGCCATACAAATACCAGCAGGAACAAAAACAGCTGGCCGTTCATCCCGATATCGGCAAAGGCATGCACCGACGCTTCCCCGAGGACACCGCTCTTGGTAAGGAACGTGGAATACAGTACAAAAAGGAATTCCAATCCAAAGAATATAAAAGTAGCTCTTAATGAAAACCCGGTATGTTTAAAAACCAGCAGGGTATGCACACCCGCTACCAGGATCAGCCAGGGTACAAGGGAAGCATTCTCCACCGGATCCCAGGCCCAGTAACCGCCGAAGTTCAGCGATTCATACGCCCATTTGGCCCCCATCATGATGCCGAGTCCGAAAATCGCTACGGAAAACAAGGCCCAGGGCAGGGCTTTGTGGATCCATTCTTTTGTTTTGCCGGTCCATAATCCCGCCATGGCATAGGCAAACGGGAAGAGCGTGGAGGCAAAGCCGAGGAACAATACCGGCGGATGGATGGTCATCCAATAGTTCTGAAGAAGCGGGTTCAGGTCGTTTCCGTCTTTGATCAGGGTCATATAATCCGGCCGTATCGGATTGGCGATATCAAAGCCTGCATGCATCACGGGCGCATTGTCCAGCACGCCGGAATTCCTTAAAAGGATAAAAGGATTCGATCCGATCTTTACATCAAAAATATATACGCCAAGGATCATTGTGGCCAGGAAGAACTGGGCAAAACTGACGATCATCATCACCGGCGCTTCCCATTCCTTGTCCTTCCGGATCACGATCAGCCCCAGGATACAGTGCCAGATCGTCCACAGCAGGGTACTGCCTTCCTGTCCCTCCCAAAAAGCGCTCAGGATGTATTTTAATTCAAGCGACCGGCTGCTGTGTTGCCAGGCGTATTTGTATTCAAACAAATGGTGGTAGAGGATATGCAGCAGTGCCGCAAAAATAATAAAGACGGCAGCGGCTTCAAGGAAGAATGCACCGCGCGCCAGTTTCAGCCATGATTTCCGGTCTTCCGGCACCATCACTTTAGTGGCTTTAAAATAAGCAAAGCTGGCTACCAGGGATGCAACAAGGGATACGATTACAAAGAAATGTCCTACTTGTCCGGGCAATAAATCCTCTCCGATATAATTCATTCGTTTCTATTGTTTATCCGCTATTGTTGCGGAAGAAGGGGCATTATTATATGTAGTTTTTGTATCTCCCTGCGGAACGTGTTTGGAGGGGTCCTGGTCTTTGTACTTGCTGGGGCATTTGGTTTGTATACTCTGGCATTCGAATACATTGCCGGTATATTTCCCCTTCATTACCAGGCGCTCACTCAGTTCAAAATTCTCCGGTTTGGGATTGTGGTACACCACGTTTATTTTTTGACCCAGGCTATCAATGGCGGTAAACGCCAGGAAATTCGGATTTTTAACCGCATCATATTCCAGCGGTTCCGTTTTATCCCATTTGGCCATCAGGTGAACAAATTTGCCCGGTTTGGCTTTGGCTGTTGCTACGGTATCGTAGGTGGTGGTGGTCTTTAAAAAGCTTACCAGTACTGCAATGGCGCCGGCCACCAGGATCAGTAAGATGATATGAATTTTTTTCATTACCGGGATTTAAAATTTTGGCAAAGGTACATCAAATACCCTCATATTTTACAGTAACATTACAATTGGGGAATTGTTGCAACAACGTTAAAAAATGTTGATCAGAAGCCGGTGAGGCACTGAAACACTGAGGATTGGTGCAGGTTACGGTTTTAAACTTAACCGCCGGGTACGCAAGGAATCCGCAATGTATACAGGCATCCACAACGGTGGCTACGGGATGATATCGGATGTTCGCGGAACCGGTGGCAAAAGATTATTCCAAAAGCTTTTCTGCGTTTCAGTGCCCTCTGTGGCTACCCCGGCACATCCAGGGAAAAATAGCCGTAAAAAGTGTCTTTCGCGCTTTTTGCGGAACCTTTGCTTCACTTGCGGCGTATATTTTACCGCAATGTATACAGGGCACCCACAACGGTGGCTGCGGGATGATATCGGATGTTCGCGGAACCGGTGGCAAAAGATTATTCCAAAAGCTTTTCTGTGTTTCAGTGCCCTCTGTGGCTACCCCGGTACATCCAGGGAAAAACAGCCGTAAAAAAGTGTCTTTCGCGCTTTTTGCGGAACCTTTGCTCCACTTACGGCGTATATTTTACCGCAATGTATACAGGCATCCACAACGGTGGCTGCGGGATGATATCGGATGTTCGCGGAACCGGTGACAAAAGATCATTCCAAAAGCTTTTCTGTGTTTCAGTGCCCTCTGTGGCTACCCGGTACATTATGCCCATAAAATGACTAATTTTGCAACATGGAAAATAGTGTAATAGAAGCGGCACCGGTAATCCTTACGGAAGGTGCTGTAAAGGAAATAAAGCGGCTGATGAGTGCTCCTGATTTTGACGCCAGCCAGTACCTGCGGCTGGGAGTAAAGGGGGGCGGGTGCTCAGGACTCAGTTATATGCTTGGTTTCGACCAAAAAGAGGCAAACGACCGGGAATTTGAAGTGGAAGGAATTCCCTGTATCATCAATAAAGCGCATGAAATATACCTGGCGGGTATGGAGGTTGATTGGTCTGAGGGCCTGAACAACCGCGGATTTACATTTTCGAACCCGAATGCTTCCAGCACCTGCGGTTGCGGAACCAGTTTTGCTGTTTAAATCCATCACATGCCTCCCATACATTACGAAGCCTGCCCTGTTTGCGGTGGCACGCAGATCCGCCCGGTTTTTTTAGTAAAGGATTATACGGTTAGCGGAGAAGCATTCCCGGTTGAGGAATGTACTTCCTGTTCGCTCCGGTTTACCCAGGATGTTCCGGATCAGTTATCGATAGGTCCATATTATAAATCGGAAGACTATATATCCCATTCCAATACCCGTAAAGGTATGGTGAGCCGGTTGTACCAGATGGTACGTACACGCACGATGCGGCAAAAAGCGGCGCTTGTGGAGCGGTATGCGCAAAAGCGTAACGGCCGTTTGCTGGACCTTGGCTGCGGCACCGGTACTTTTTTACATACCATGCAAAACAGGGGTTGGGAGGTTTTTGGCCTGGAGCCGGATGCGGATGCACGCAATATGGCAAAACAGCTGTATAACCTTGATATTGCCCCGTCTCACGAATTATACCAGCTGGAGGAAGCCCGGTTTGATGCCATTACGCTTTGGCATGTGCTGGAGCATGTGCACGAGCTGCACGCCTACATGACTCAATTAAAAAAGATATTGAAACCGGATGGCGTGTTGCTGATCGCAGTTCCGAATTATACGAGCCGCGATGCCGATATTTATGAGCAGTACTGGGCCGCCTATGACGTGCCCCGGCATCTGTATCACTTTTCGCCAAAGGCGATGGGGGTGCTTACAGAACGGCATGGGTTCCGCATTCAGAAAATGTTGCCGATGTGGTTCGATAGTTTTTATGTAAGCCTGCTGAGCAGCAAATACAAATATGGTAAAACCCTGTACATTGGCGCCGGATTGCACGGATTGTCTTCTAATATCAATGCCACGCGCAATACAAAGGAATGCAGCTCGGTGATTTATGTAATCCGCAAAGACGGATAGGCTGCAATACGGGAAGGCTCAACGCGGCACATAGCACTCTTACGTTGTTTCCCCGGTTCTTCTTTCACCCGCCCATAAAGGATTCAGAAAACGCATGCAGCATGGCAAGCCGCTGCAGCTGTTGCACCGCTGTTTGCCTGTGCGAAAACGGCTAGTTCCCAAACTGCACCTCGTACAACTCCGGCCATTTTTTTCCTGTGATGTAAATCTTTTTGCTGTCTGCATCGTATGCAATACCATTCGGAACATCCGCAGCAGCGTCGATCTGTTTAACGCGGTCCCATATCGCCGTTAAATCAATCTTGCCCGTAACAATGCCGCTGGCCGGATCAATTTTAAAGATGAACGGATAGGTCCACCGGTTGGCATATACATACCCGTCAATATACTCCAGCTCATTGATCGAATCCAGGAAATTGCCATCCAGCGTTACCGATTGTGTCCGTAACAGTTTAAAACTGGAGGGATCGTAGAAATAAAGGTTGCTGGTGCCGTCACTTACGATCAGTTCTTTTCCATTGGTAGTAATGCCCCAGCCTTCGGTATTAATGGGGAATTCCTTTACCTTTTTCATATCCGGAAGGGTATAAACAAATACGACTTTCTCCCGCCAGGTAAGCTGGTAAACCGTATCGTTGAGGATGGTAATGCCTTCTCCAAAGTATTTGGTATCCAGGCCAACGGTCTTTTCTGCCTTTCCGGTTTTCAGGTTTACCTTCAGCAGTTCGGATGCTCTTCCTTCGGGTGCATAAGCTGATCCGCCCGTTCCCTCATAGAGTTGCCCTTTATGAATCACCAATCCCTGTGTAAAAGAACCGGTATCATGCGGGTAGGTGTTTACAACGGCGATGCCAATGCTTTTTACATTGCTGACCGCCGGTACTTCCGGTGCCGGGGCAGGTGTTTTGTTATCCCCGTTGCAGGATAGGAGCAGTACTGTAAAAATAACCGGTGCTAAAAAAAGAGATCTTTTTATCATAATGACTGATTTATGCCTCATCCGGAGGCGGATGCAAAAATAAAGAAACTTATAAAGAATGGAGGAGGCCATTCCAAGGTTTAACAGGAAAGATGAATTTAAAATAGGTGATCGACTGTTCGAATTATTGACTTTGTATTATGTACTTTTGAGAATAATATTCTGTTTTTTTGATTTTATTCAGAATATTGTTAAATTTGGTGCATGCGTGTAAAAGAAATCAACCTGGATGAAACGGACCTGGCCATTCTGCGGCTTTTGCAGGAAGACGCCCGGATCACGAATGTGGCACTGGCCGGACAATTAAAAATGGCGCCTTCGGCTACACTGGAGCGGGTACGGAAGCTGGAAGAAAAAGGAATGATAAAGGGATACAGCGCTATTGTAGATCCGTTGTGGATCGATAAGGACCTGCTGGTGTTTATTTTTATCAAAACAAAGGATAGTTTCGCCGATGACAAATCGGCCCGGTTGTTAGCAGCTATTCCCCAGGTAATGGAGGTGCACCATATTGCCGGGGACGACTGTTATCTTATAAAGGCCCGGGTTTCCGGTCCAACGGAGCTGATGGAGCTGAAGCGGGCACGCTTCAGTAAAATATCCAATATCATATCCATGCGTACTACCATTGTATTGGAAACGGTAAAAGAATCTTCTCACATTTCAATCGACTGATTTTATGACTCATAAAAAAGCACCCTCCGTTTTGCTGGTGGTGCTGGCATTTGCAGCAGTATATATTATTTGGGGATCTACCTATTTCTTTATTGAGCGCGCGGTGAAGTTTATTCCTCCCATGTTGCTGGGCGGTCTTCGCTTTGTTACGGCAGGTATATTAATGCTGGCGTGGGTTGGTTTAAAGGGAGAGAAGGTCTGGAACCGTTCGGTGATCCTGCATTCCGTTATCAGCGGGATACTGATGCTTTTTGTAGGTAACGGAGCGGTGATCTGGGCAGAGCAGTATCTTCACAGTTCCTTTGTGGCCATTTTCCTGGCTTCAGCACCGATCTGGTTCCTGGTATTTGATAAACCCAACTGGGCCGATAATTTTACCAACCGGTACACGCTGCTGGGGGTCGCCATCGGGTTGATTGGGGTTATTGCATTGTTTTATGAAAAGATAACGGGCGATAACAGCAAACAGGGGCTGGTGCCGCTGCTGGCCATTTTTATCGGAAATATCGGGTGGGTGCTGGGTTCCCTGTATTCAAAATATAAAGTAAAGGATGTATCGCCCTCTGTAAATTCTGCCTGGCAGATCTTTTCCGCGGGTATCGTGTTTTTTATCATCGGTTTTGCAAACGGCAGCATCGCCGAAGTACATTGGTCTGCTATTCCTGCCGAAGGGTGGGGGGCATTGTTATACCTGATCTTTTTCGGGTCGATCATCGGCTACAGTGCATATGTATTTCTGCTGAGTGTACGGAGCGCGGCCCAGGTAAGCAGTTATGCTTATGTAAACCCGCTGGTGGCGGTGCTATTGGGAGTACTGATTAATGGCGACCACCTGACAACCCTTCAATTTGCAGGACTGGTCATCATTTTAGGCAGTGTGTTTTTTACCAATCTTGCAAAAAAAGAACGGGAGAAAAAGGCTGCCAGGGAAGCGTTTGGCGAAAAAACAATACCGGTACAGGCGGAAGAAAAAGAAGCGGTACTGTGCAACGATGATTGCCCGGTTAAACCTTCGGGCGAGGAAGGCCGCCGGTAACCGCGCATCAATGCGGTTGTATATCCCTGATAAGGGTGGCCCATTTTTCTGTAATGTATTCGGGTGCATAGCGCTCCATAAATAAACGGGCATGGGTACCCATTTGTTGCCGGGTTTCCGGCTGGCTGATCAGCACCTCCAGATGTTGTTGCAGTGTTGCGGAATCGCTTGCTAAAAAGCCGTTCTCGCCATGCCGGATCAGTTCATTAACGCCCGAACAGCTGCGAAGGCCAATACTGGGCAGGCCGGCGGCCATGGCTTCCGTTAATGCCAGTGGAAATCCTTCAAATTTGCTGGGGAAAATAAAGATATCGGCCTGTTTTAATTTTTCCATCGGATTATCGGTAAACCCTTCAAAAAAAATCCGGTCCTGCAGCCCCTGCTGGTTCACGAGATCGCGCAGTGCTTTTTCGTCTGGTCCTGTTCCCCAAAAATAAAGATCCCACTGAGGATATTTATGCGCGATGCCGGAAAAAACCGCTATCGACAAATCCTGCTGTTTACAGCTCATGATGAGTGAGGCGATACTTACGATTTTATACCGTTCTTTTTTCATCAAAAGGTTGGCGCGGTTTGCTGCTGTTACCCGGGGAACAGGATTGGGGATCGTAACACATTTTCCGGTAAACGTATCCGGAACAAAAGACTTATAACTGTCGAACAATATTTGCATAGCCGCCAGGTGCCCATATGCAGCTTTAAGGCAGCGTATCTCCAGGGCGCTCCGGTACCAAAGCTGGTTGGAGTAGTCGTAGTCGGGACGGCCGTTGGTGGAATTGATGATGGGTACGGTATAGCTGTTTTCATACGTGATTTCCAACACCGAACTTAAAGACATCGTAATGATCAGATCGGGCGCCGTTCTGTCTATGAACTGCTTCCAGGCCCTGGCCCGGTGCCGGAGGTTGAACAAATAGAGCCCGTCTTTTCCGTTTGTTTTTTTATAAAGAAAGTAGTTGAAAAGTTTGTCTCTTTTTTTCCGGATCTTACCGGTGATCCAGCGTAACGGATGCTTACCGGAATAGTTCCATAGCTGCCGGGGATGTTTCTGGATGATTTCCGGTGAATAGATATTGGTAACCTTCACGTTGGGATGGCGTACGTAAACGGCTGCTCCGGTTACGTCTTCACAAGTGGCTATTTCCACGGCATGTTCCATACCGGCAAAATGGTCTGCTAAAAAAGCACAGATCTTTTCGGTTCCTCCCTGACCGTTGATGAATCCCTGATGTTGTATCAGCAAGATCTTCATGGCCTGTATTTTTCCGCAACGGATCTTCTTGTTTTTCTTCTTAACTGCGTGAAGGGAATGAACCGCGTCAGGAACAGGTAAAATGCCCGGCGTCTGTTCATTCGAATGCAATACGTACGATAGAATGCCTCGAAGCGGGCCGGGTTTTGTACCGTAAGAAAATAACGGAAGGGCCTGCTGAGCATCTTTTTTTCCGATTTTGTGAGCGTGGGAAGTACCATCCGGTCCATAAATGTCAGGATCAGGGTATAAAGGTAGTTTTTTTGCTCCCGGTTAAACGGCATTCCCAGGTAACGTAGTTCAAATGGCTCATGTTGAATAAAGCGTGCCAGGTGCAGGGTATGTGAGGGAAGCAGCTGATGACGGGTGTAGAAATCTTCTAAGATCTGCAGCCAGAGGGGAATCTGCCGGATCACTGCCCAGCAATTATCATTGATCTGTTTGGTGTTTTGATGGGCATGATGCCGGTAATGATAAATGCCCTGGGGGTTTAATCCCACTTTTGTAGTAACTGCAAGTAACTGATGGGAAAACAAACCGTCTTCACAGGGCTGCAGGCGGGCCGGGAACCGGATCTCTGGATACTGCTTTAAAAAGTCGGTGCGGATCATTTGTGCACAGGTGGGCAATGAGGCGAAATGCGGCCCCCGCTTGCAGTAAGGCGCTCCAATGACGGTGATGTCGTTATTTTCACGCTGAGCGGTTTCAAGTGAGGTTTTAACGAATTCCGGGTCCAGTGTATCATCCGAATCCATAAAGAAAACATAAGACCCGGTAGCGCGCAGCAGCCCGTTATTGCGGGCAATGGAAACGCCGCAGTTTTCCTGGCTGATGAATTGTACCCGCGGATCCTGCTGCAGATAAGCCTGGCAAACGGAGGCTGATCCGTCCGTACTGCCGTCATTTACCAGGATCAGCTCAAGGTCTTTAAAACTTTGATTGAGCACACTCTGGATCGCTTCTCCTAAAAAAGCGGCTACATTATATACCGGCATAATCACCGATACCGTTATCTTTTCAGGAAGGATTGTCATTCAGGAATGCCTCTTTTTTAGTCTTGATCCGCAACAACAGCTCCGGCAAAATTAGTGGTTACTTTATATTCAGGGTGCTGTTCAGTTCTGATTTTTTGAGCGAAAACTCCCGGTATTTGAACTGGCCTGTTTTGTAACCGATAACGGCCCCAAACGCAATGGTTTTATCATCGCTTGACATGGGGAACACGGCAGACCGGTAAACGTTTTGTGTTACCATTGCATGCGGCAACACGGCAAAATTGACCCCATCTTTGGAATAGGCAAGGAATAACGCGTCGGAAGTGTATTTTCCTACATCGCCGGTTGCCAGGCAAAGAAAATAAAAGCCGTCAATGTACGTGGCCTGCAAATGCCAGGGGGCATACCGGGGATTGATATCTTTCCACGGGGTATTGATGAAATTTACGATCTTACTCTTTTTAAAAATGCTAAAGTTCAGTCCGTCAGTTGAGGTGCGTTGAATTACATAGGAGGGTTCTGTTCCCGAAAAAACTTTCCCGCCCCGGTTCAGCTCAACCTCGTAGCTGCAAAAAGTATTCCCTGTTTTTATAAATGAGGGAGACAGTAAATGATCGTTCTTGGGGGTATAGGGTGGGTTGCTGGAATAAACCACTTCCAATGGTGTCCAATGTACCCCATCGGTAGAAGTTTGGCGCACAATCGTCCTTTGTGCACTTTGCTTTAATTTTTCATTGTTGTTCTGGCTTTTGGCCCCTCTTTTTTTCAACGCCTGGGCGGTAAGGAAACTGCCCCTGTAGTACAGGTAAAACGTATTATCGGTAAAGAGCCAATCCACATCCGACCAGAAACCCTGTTTGTGTTCTTTTTTATTTTCCAGGAAACTTTCCTGGATGGAGGGGGTAAGCGCCAGCGGATTTTTAATGCCTGCGGGTTCTGTCCAGTTCATACCATCATTGGAAACCACAACGGTAGGGTTCTCAAATCGTTTTGAGTGCTGGGCCGTGCCCACAGATCCAAAATAGGGGGTAAAGACCATCCAGTATTTATACCCCCTGTATCCTTCGGGGAAGTACTGCACATCCGGATGGCAATACCCGTCATTGGGTTTTGAAATAGATTTGATAAAGGATGGAATGGCCATTCCGTTATAGTTTCCATTGGCCGTGGCCGAAATGTTCACATCCCCTATATCCGTTGTATAGTCCGGCAGTTCCGTATAGTGATGATTCCCCATTGCCAGGGGAACATCCTCCGCATATAAGACCTCTTCTTCCTTGTTACAGGCGAGCGTTATTGATATTCCTGCAATCAATAACCAAAAAAAGCATTTTGGCATAAGCAATTAATTACCCCAGTGGTTAAGTATAAACGAATATACGATCAAATTCGATTCTCAGAGATTCCGGTGAATATTTTCCTGAAAAAAACGGATTTCAAATTTTAAATCAAAATAGTGGTTATCTTCAGTTCTATAAAAATGATTCGAAATATGGATAGCGCAATACAGCGAAAAGTGGATCAATGGTTGCAGGGCAATTATGATCAGGATACAAAGAACAGCATTCAAAAGCTTCAGCAGGAGGACCCCAAGGAGCTGGCCGATGCGTTTTATCAGAACCTGGAATTCGGAACCGGCGGGCTCCGCGGGATTATGGGGGTAGGTACCAACCGGATGAACAAATATACGGTGGGAATGGCCACGCAGGGGTATGCCAATTATCTCCTGCAATCTTACCCGGGAGAAGAAGTGCGGGTGGCCATTGCACACGACAGCCGGAATAACAGCCGCTTTTTTGCGGAAACTACGGCTCATGTTTTTGCGGCGAACGGGATCAAAGTATTCCTGTTTGAAGCCTTGCGGCCAACGCCGGAACTTTCGTTTGCGATCCGTACGTTAAAATGCCAGGGGGGCGTGGTATGTACAGCCTCGCACAACCCGAAAGAATACAACGGTTATAAGGCCTACTGGAACGACGGCGGACAGCTGGTACCGCCGCATGACAAAAATGTGATCAGGGAAGTAGAAAAGATCGCCTCCGTTGATGATGTGAAGTGGAGCGGGGGAGACGCCAATATCACGTTGATCGGAAAAGACATTGATGAACAGTACATTGAAATGGTGAAAGGATTGAGTGTATTTCCCGATGTGATCGAAAAGCAACGGGATCTTAAAATCGTATATACCCCCATACACGGCACGGGCATTACCCTGGTACCCCAGGTGCTGGAGCGGTTCGGGTTTAAAAATGTGCATATTGTAGAAGAGCAAAAGACGCCGGATGGAAATTTTCCTACCGTAGCCTACCCCAATCCCGAGGAAAAAGAAACCATGAGCATCGGGCTTGCAAAGGCCAGGGAACTGGATGCGGATATATTGCTGGGTACCGATCCGGATGCCGACCGGGTGGGCATCGGTATTAAGGATAACCACGGGGAATGGGTGCTGATGAACGGGAACCAAACAGCGGTGCTGGCATTTAACTACCTGCTGGAAGCGCGGAAGGAAAAAGGGATCGCCCAACCCAATGATATGATCATTACCACGATTGTAACCACCGGTATGGTCAGCGATCTTGCCGCGGGCTATGGGGTGCATTGCTACCGGGTGTTGACCGGCTTTAAGTGGATTGCTGAAATGATCCGGGAAAAAGAAGGGAAGGAGTGCTATATCACCGGTGGGGAAGAGAGTTTTGGCCTCATGATCGGCGATAAAGTTCGGGATAAAGATGCCGTAAGTGCCGTGGCGTTGCTATGCGAAATGGCAGCTTACGAAAAGAATAACGGTAAGACCTTATTTGATAAACTCATTGAGCTTTATGTAAAATTTGGATTTTATAAAGAAAAGCTTATTTCCATTACCAAAAAAGGGATGGATGGCCAGCAGCAGATCGCGGCTATGATGCAGGATTACCGGAATCATCTTCCCAAAACCATTAATGGCATCAGGGTGGTGCGAGTGCTGGATTACCAGAGCAGTCAGTCAACCGATCCGCATACGGGTGACGTTACCGAAATTCACCTGCCCAAATCGAATGTATTGCAGTTTGCGCTGGAAGACGGCAGCCTGGTATCGGCCCGTCCCAGTGGTACAGAGCCAAAGATCAAATTCTATTTCAGTGTAAAAGAAAAACTGGAAAGTGCAGATCAGTTCGATGCAGTGGATCAGCAGCTGGATGCTAAAATTGATGGCATCATTGCTGATCTGAAACTGAATTAATACAAAACAAAATATAAAGCGCGGCGGTATCAACGGATGCCGCCGCGCTTTATTTAAAAGAGCCTAGCCCGCTGCTTTATCCTTCGTGCCTTCTTCGCTCCAGCTGCCGATACTGGGCCAGCCCCAATGATCTTCGTCTGCATATGTAAAATCGAGCTGGTGCTTTTCCGGGATGGCACCCTTAATAAGGGCGCCCGGAGGAATAGACGGGTAGATCTCTTCAAAGGTAAACATAGAAGTAAGGCTGATGCGGCGGTAAACATGCGACCGGGTGATGTCCTGCATCTTGCTTAAGCCGGCTGCGCCCATCAGTTCCACAAATGTTTTTACCGTATACTTATGATAATTGGCTACGCGTAACTTTTTATCTTCTACCACCAGTCCCTTTGTTAGTTTGGGATCCTGGGTGGCCACGCCTGTTGGACAACGGTTGGTATTGCATTGCAGCGCCTGGATGCAGCCCACCGCCAGCATCATTGCCCGGGCGCAGTTACAGGCATCGGCACCCAGTGCGGCTGCCCGTGCAATGTGAAAACCCGTCATGATTTTACCGGAAGCAATGATCTTTATATGTTGCCGGATATTCAATCCCCGCAGGATATCGTCTACAAACGCCAACCCGTCCAGCAGGGGAGCGCCTACATAGTTGGAAAATTCCTGCGGTGCGGCACCGGTACCACCTTCCCCGCCGTCCACCGTAATAAAGTCTGGATACGTATCCTGGCTGATCATGGCCTTGCAAATAGCGATGAATTCGCTTTTATGGCCGATACATAACTTAAACCCCACCGGTTTACCTCCGGAAAGATCCCGTAGCTGCTTTATGAAGCCGATCAACTCCCGGGGAGAATCAAACGCCGTATGATAGGGGGGCGATTCTACCGTAGTGCCCGGCTGTATATGCCGGATACGCGCAATTTCAGGGGTGTTCTTGGCCGCGGGCAGAATGCCGCCATGCCCGGGTTTAGCACCCTGCGAGATCTTGATCTCGATCATTTTCACGTTTGGAATCTGGGCTTTTTCGGCAAACAACTCCGGTGCAAAATTGCCCGCTTCATCCCGGCATCCGAAATAACCGGTTCCGATCTGCCAGATAATGTCACCACCCTGTTTAAGATGGAAATCGCTCAGGCCCCCTTCGCCGGTGTTATGGGCAAAATTGCCGATTTTAGCGCCGCCGTTCATGGCTTCCACAGCGTTAGCGCTCAGCGAACCGTAACTCATTGCTGAAATATTCAAAATGCTTCCGCTATAAGGTTGTTTACAATCTTTGTTGCCAAACAGCACCCGCGGATTGTGATCGAGCGTGCGGAAATTTTTGGGAGCAATGGAATGACAGATCCATTCGTAGCCGGGAGCATATACATCCAGCTGTGTACCAAAGGGCATGGTATCATTATCCAGTTTAGCCCGCTGGTATACGGTAGACCGGTCGATCCGGTTAATAGGCCGTCCGTCGATATCCGATTCGATAAAATACTGGTAGATCTTGGGCCGCAGCTCTTCCATTACATAGCGGAGGCGGCCAAAGATGGGATAGATCCTCCGGATCGTATGCTTTGTTTGCAGCATATCATAATATCCCATACAGGAAAAGATGAGCAGTGCACCAAAGATAACATACCAGTTCCTGCTGATGTACCAGGAAAGCAGGAAGGTAATGACCAGTGCGAGGATGGAAATGACCAGAAATGTTCGCCTCATAAAAAAAAGGTTATGAATTACCCGCGAAAGTAATAAGAAACGAACAATTATTAGTTTCCGGTATACGGTAGGGGAACATATATACCTGCCGCTTCACATTTATGCTGGAGAGCAGCGGCTTTTAGCCAAACATTCCTTCATCGGCAAAGCTGTAATAACCTTCGTCGCTTACAATAATATGGTCCATTACGCGGATGTCGAGGAATTTTGCGGCTTCCCGGATCTTGGTGGTGAGGAATTCATCGGCCTTGCTGGGCGACAGGTTACCGGAAGGGTGGTTATGGGCAAGGATGAGGCCAACGGCATTTTTCTCCAGCGCTTTTCTTAGTATGATGCGGGGATCGGCTACCGTGCCGGTGATGCCGCCTTCACTCACCACCTCAAAATCGATAACGGCGTTGTTCCGGTTGAGAAAAATAACGGCAAAAACCTCGTGCATCAGATCTTTCAACCGGCTTCTCAGGTATTCCCCGATCTGTTTGCTGGTATTCATCATTGGCCGCTGAGGCAATGCGCCGGATTGCCGCCTGCGGCCCAGTTCCAGTGCTGCGTTAAGCGTTATAGCCTTGGCCTCACCGATTCCCTTTATTTTCATGAGTGTTGCAATGCTTTGTTTACCCAGCTCATTCAGGTTATCATCGCTGAGTTTCAGGATCTCTTTGGCAAGATCCAGGGCCGATCGTTCGCGGGTACCGTTGTTGATAAGGATTGCCAGCAACTCCGAGTTACTAAGCGCACTGGCACCGCGGGTCATAAGCTTCTCGCGCGGACGGTCGTCTTCCGCCCAGTTCCGGATGGCATTGGCGTTTTTCATCTATACAAGGTACAGAATGTTTATTGTTCAAAAAATTTTTTTTAATGACCGATTTTGCTTGGAATTTTGCCGCGGTTATTAATATCTTCGCCGCTCATTTAATAACAAATGGAGTCTCCGTTTTCAAATATGCATTCAGCCAAAATTTTTGCCGGTACGGCATCGCGCCAGTTAGCAGAAGAAATCTGCCAGAGATATGGCTGCCAGTTGGGTCAGATCCATACACAGCGCTTTAGTGATGGAGAGATTTACGTGAATTTTTTAGAAAGTGTTCGGGGGGATTATGTTTTCCTGGTGCAGAGCACCTATGCGCCCTCAGATAACCTGATGGAATTGCTTTTAATGATTGATGCTGCGAAACGCGCATCTGCCTATAAAGTGATTGTGGTAATGCCCTATTATGGGTATGCCCGCCAGGACCGGAAGGACCGGCCGCGGGTGGCAATTGGCGCCAAGCTGGTTGCCAATATGTTAACGGCCGCCGGTGCAGACCGGATCGTTACGATGGACCTGCACGCTCCCCAGATCCAGGGCTATTTCGACATTCCGATGGACCATTTGGACAGCCATGCAGTTTTTATCCCTTATGTAGAGCAATTACAGCTGGAAAACCTTACCTTTGCAGCCCCTGACGTAGGCGCAACGAACCGGATACGGGAAATTGCATCCTATTTCAACGCGGAAATGGTGATTTGCGATAAGCACCGGAAACGGGCAAACGAAATAGCCAGCATGCGGGTGATCGGGGATGTGGAAGGCCGGAATGTGGTGATTATTGATGATATCTGTGATACGGGCGGAACCCTGGCCAAAAGCGCGGGACTGCTGATGGAAAAAGGGGCAAAGAGTGTAAGAGCCATGATTACGCATCCCATTTTGAGCGGTAAAGCATACGAAAATATTGAAAACAGCGTGTTGGATGAACTGGTTGTATGCAACACCATTCCGCTACAGAAAATAACCCCGAAGATCCGGGTGATTTCTGTAGCCAACTTATTTGCAATTGCAATTAAGCATGCGTTTGAAAACAAGAGTATTACAAGTTTGTTTGTACACTCGAATCTGAGAACGTCCAATCCATAGTAAATTAAAACAATATCATAAAATGAAAACAATTACAATCGAAGGACAACTGAGGACCGAATTTGGCAAAAGAGCCACCCGCCAGATCCGCTCTCAGGACGCTGTGCCTGCTGTAATTTACGGGGGTGCTAAAGAGATCAATTTCAGTGCGCCGGCAGCAGCATTTAAAGGACTGGTGTATACACCTAATTTTCAGTTGGCTGAAATAAAACTGGATGGTGCTACCTACAAATGCATTTTGAAAGATCTTCAGTTTGACAAGGTTACAGATCAACTGATTCATATAGATCTGCTGGAGCTTACAGACGACAAAAAGGTGATTGCCACCATTCCGCTGAAATTTACAGGAAGCGCAAAAGGCGTTAAAGATGGCGGACGCTTTGTGTCTAAAATCAAAGCACTGAAAGTAAAAACACTTCCGAAAGACCTGAAGGAAGTGATTGAAGTGCCGATCGATAATCTGGAACTGAACGGTAATATCCGCGTGGAAGATGTAAAAGCAGAAAACATGGAGATCCTGAACTCTCCGCGTATTCCGATCGCGTCTATCGTAATGACAAGACAGCTGAAACAGGAAGAAGCTGCAGCTAAAAAATAACTTTTTTTAACAAAGCATAAAAAAGCCTGCATCAAATTGATGTAGGTTTTTTTATTTTTAATATTTTTGATAAACGGGATGAAATATTTATTAGCAGGTTTAGGAAACATCGGAAATGAATATGCACATACCCGGCATAATATTGGTTTTGATATCATCGCTGCATTTGTTCACAAACATGGCGGGGAATTTAGAAACGACCGGCTGGCGTATGTTGCAGAGGTAAAGATAAAAGGCCGTACCGGTATTTGCATCTGTCCGACCACCTACATGAATTTAAGCGGCAAGGCGCTTAAGTTTTGGCTGGAGAAAGAAAAGATTCCATTGGAACGTTCTTTAACGGTGCTGGATGATTTAGCACTACCTTTATCCAAGATGCGGATAAAGCCCGCGGGAAGCGACGGGGGGCATAACGGATTGAGGAGTATTCAGGCATTGTTAAATACAACTGCTTACCCAAAATTAAGGTTTGGAATTGGCAATACTTTTCCCAAAGGCATGCAGGCCGAGTTTGTGTTAGGTAAATGGAAAAAGGAAGAGGAGCCCCTGGTGAAATTGAAGATCGAAAAAGCGGTGGCAGCCATGGAGGTATTCATATTTCAGGGCATTGAAGCTGCTATGAATGAAATAAATAGCAAAGAATTTACGTTGTAAAAGACAGATATAAATCCTACTGTATTATGAAAATTATTTGTATCGGGCGAAATTATGCGGCGCATGCCAGGGAACTGGGAAATGAGATTCCGGAGGAACCGGTAATATTTTTAAAACCGAAGAGCGCCCTTTTAAGGCCGCATCTTCCTTTTTATTATCCCGAGTTTACGAATGAATTACATTATGAATGCGAACTGGTGATCCGGGTATCCAAAAACGGCCGGTATATCAACAGGCGATACGCGAATCAATATTACGATGCCATTACACTGGGGATTGATTTTACCGCGCGTGACCTGCAGAACGAACTGAAGAAGAAAGGGCTGCCCTGGGAAAAAGCAAAGGCCTGGGATAATTCCGCAGTGATCGGCAAGTGGAGGCCCGTCAATGATTTCGAAAGCACCAAAAATATCAACTTCGGACTTTATAAAAATGAAGAGCTGGTACAACACGGCAATTCTTCAAAAATGATACACAGTTTTGAATCTATTTTGTCGCATGTTTCCAAATACTTTACCCTGAATATCGGCGATATCATTTTTACCGGAACACCGGAGGGGGTGGGAGAGATCGTAACCGGCGATGTACTGGAGGGAATACTGGAAGACGAAAGTGTATTCCAGATCACCATTGAATAAAAACGTTATTTTTTTTGAGGTAAAAGAATAGAACGCTATTTTTGCAACGAAGATTCAAAAAAATTGAAGAAACGGGAAAAAATACAGCGTTTTCTGGGTTGGATGTTGCTGGTGATATTCACCATCAGCATTACGCCTAAAATTTATCTTCACGATGCTTTTTCGCATCATCAGGATCAGCAGTTTAGCCGCACGGGTAACCAGGAGAAAAGTATCCGGACCTTTGAATACAGTTGCGGATTTATAAATATTGAAGGTACAACGCCTTTTTTGGAGGCTACAGCGCCTGTACTGGCCATGGTACCTGTGCCGGAAAATGTATACCCTGTTGAACCCGTTGCCGGTCTTTGCTACCGCTTTCCTGCACAAACTACATTAAGAGGTCCGCCCGCTATTATTTAATAACAAGAAGCTTTCCGGTAAGCATACCGGGTGAAACGGTTTTTTTTAAAACCACATTTTTCTATTTTATTAAATATAGTGATGCAAAAAAAGATATTGGGACTCATTGTCCTGCAATGGTTCGTTTTTATTATTGGAAACGCGTCCCCGATTGTTAAAAAGGATCCGGCACCGGCAGGATCGCTTAAAGGAGTTGTAACAGACGATGCTACCGGACAGCCGTTACCGGAAGCAACCATTTCATTTCCCGATTTAAAAACAGATGTCACCGCGGATAAAGACGGAGCCTATTTTATACGATCCATGCCCAACGGGCGGTATACGGTTTCCGTATCTTTTATTGGATACCGCTCATTTGTAGGTACGGTTGTTATCAATGGTGCAACGGTGCAGGATTTCAGGCTGAAAGTGTCGGTAGTTGAAAATGATGCCGTGGTTGTTACCGGAGTATCGGCTTCCACGCAGCTTAAGCATACGCCCACCCATATTTCCGTGCTGTCGCAAAAAGAATTACAGCAATCATCGGGAACAGGATTATTGGATGCTGTGGCAAAAGTGCCGGGAGTGGCCATCATTACTACAGGACCGGCCATTGCAAAGCCTTCCATCCGCGGGCTTGGCTACAACCGGGTGGTTACCTTAAATGATGGGGTACGCCAGGAAGGACAGCAGTGGGGCGATGAGCACGGGATTGAAATAGATGAATACAGCGCGCAAAAGATCGAGATCCTGCGCGGGCCGGCTTCCCTCATGTATGGCAGCGATGCCACCGGGGGGGTGCTGAACATACTAACCAATATTCCTGTTCCGGAAAATACGGTAAAGGCGAATCTTTCCGGAAGCGTCAACAACAATAATCGTATGCGGGGTGGCTACGCCAATGTTGCGGGAAATATTAACGGGTTTAACTGGAATGCGTACGGGAGTTTAAAAAGTGCCGGCGACTATACGAACAAATATGACGGAGGCGTGCTCAACAGCCGTTTTAATGAAAAAAATGTGGGCGGATACCTGGGGCTTAACAAACAATGGGGTTATACCCACCTGGTTTTTTCGAACTATGATCAGCATGTAGGACTGGTAGAAGGTGATCGCGATGAAGACGGTCGTCTTATATTAGACGGATATGCGGCGGGAGATCGGCAACTGGAAGGCCGGCGCCCGCTGATCCCCAGTCAGCGGATCCAGCACCTTAAAATAGCACTGGATAACAACTTTACCTTTGATAACGGAAGCCGCATCACAGCCCTGGTTGGTTTTCAGCACAACCAGCGGAAAGAATTCGGAGATGTTGACAACCCCGGTGTTCCGGAAGCCTATTTTGATTTGAAAACCATCAACTATTCGGCCGCCTATCACTGGCCGGTTATGAATGGCTGGAAAACATCCCTGGGGCTCAACGGCATGCGCCAGCAGAATGAGAACCGGGCGGAGGAAGCCCTGATCCCGGATTACCAGTTGTTTGATATAGGTGCGTATGCGTATACGACCAAAAACATCAACAAAACCACTTTAAGCGGAGGATTGCGGTTTGACCATCGCACAGTAAACAGCAAGCTGACGCTGGAAGAAGGGGAAGAAAAATTTCAGCCGTTTTCTAAAAAGCTATCCAGTTTTTCCGGTAGTATCGGGCTGGCTCAGGATCTGAGCGACCAGGTAACGTTAAAAGCAAATGTGGGTAAAGGATTCCGGGCACCCAATATGGCCGAGCTGGCTGCAAACGGTGTACATGAAGGTACGTTCCGGTATGAGATCGGTGATCAGCACCTGAAAAGTGAAGATGCCTATGCATTTGACCTGGGACTGGATGTAAACACGCAACACGTTTCGTTGAATATTTCGCCCTATTTCAACCTGATCAACAATTATATTTATTATCAAAAACTGCTTACAGGTTCGGGAGCGGATTCAGTGATGAGTGATGTAACGGCCTACAAATTTACCCAGCAGGATGCGCGTTTGTTTGGGCTGGAAGCCACGCTGGATATACATCCGCATCCACTGGACTGGCTGCATTTTGAAAACGCTTTTAGCTGGACGAAGGGCTCGTTTACCAAAGCAGTGGATGGCTCCGATAACCTTCCGCTGATTGCACCGCTGCGGTTGCTGACGGAGCTGCGGGCAGAGTTTCCCACACAGTTAAAAGCCTTCCGTAACTTTTACGCCAAGGTGGAGATGGATAATGTTGCGGCCCAGGAACATTTCTTTTCCGGGTATAACACGGAAACAGCTACCCCCGGGTACACGCTCTTTAATGCCGGGCTTGGAAGTGATGTGTATTGGGGCGGACAAAAAAGAGCCACCATTGTGCTGGCCGTTAACAATATCGGGGATGTGGCGTACCAGCAGCACCTGAGCCGGCTGAAATATGCGCCCGAAAACCCGGTAACCGGACGAACAGGGGTGTTTAATATGGGAAGGAATTTTACCGCAAGACTGATTCTTCCGTTTGCCTGGAAAATTAAATAGGAGATCTGTAAGTATATTTGTTGCAGGAAATATATCCCCTGCAATAAATATGATAAGATCACTGCTACTTTCAACGGTTGTCCTCATGGCTGCATTAACGGCGGCGGCCCAGGATCAGCAACGATTTCATGTATACGACCCGGCGGCAAACGCGCGCGAGGGCATCCGCAACGCCGTAGCCCAGGCAAAAAAAGAAAACAAACATGTGCTGGTGCAAATCGGCGGTAACTGGTGTATCTGGTGTGCACGGTTTGATCAGTTTTCAAAAACAGACCGGAGCGTAGATTCCGTTTTAAAACGATCCTATTTGGTGTATCATCTGAACTACAGTAAGGAAAATAAGAACCTGCCCGTTCTGGCGGCATTCGATTTTCCCCAGCGGTTTGGCTTCCCGGTATTCCTGGTGCTGGATAAAGAAGGGAAGCGGATTCATACGCAGCATTCGGGATATCTGGAAGAAGGAAAGGGGTACAGTACAGAAAAAGTGTCTGACTTTTTGAGCAACTGGGCACCGGATGCGCTGAACCCTGCAAAATATAAAGAGTAATTTCCGAAACCCTAATCCGCTATATGAGCCCTGCGTCATTTTTTAAAATCTTAAAACATCCTGTAAAATTCAGGATGTTTTTGTTGTCAAAACTGCCGCTGGCGCTGTTTGCCGGTTTGCGCATCCGCGAGGTAAACCCACAGCAATGTGTGGTTAGTATCCCTTATAAATGGATGAATAAAAATCCGTTCCGCTCTACCTACTTTGCCGCATTGGCTATGGCTGCGGAATTAAGCACTGGTGTACTGGCAATGGCTGCTACATTGGAGCGCCCGGTAAAAGTGGCCTTGCTAGTAGTAAGACTGGAGTCGGAGTATTTTAAGAAAGCAACCGGCCGCACCCTGTTTACCTGTAATGATGGCGATGCCCTGCAAAACGCCGTTCAAAAAGCCATCGATCAAAACCAGCCGCAACAATTTACAGCAACATCCACCGGCATCAATGAGCAGGGGGAACCGGTGGCTACCTTTCATATTACCTGGTCTTTTAAAGCAAAGGCCGGTTAAAGAAATAATAAATGGTTCCGGATGTAAAATTCTTTTTTTATCTTGTTGAACTAAAAGCTTATCCAACAATAAAAGAGATACAATATGAAAATTGCTTTCCATGGCGCTGCACAAACAGTAACCGGGTCTAAACACCTCCTTACACTGAAAAATGGTAAAAAGGTATTATTGGATTGCGGAATGTACCAGGGGTTGGGAGACCAGACAGATGCACTGAACCGTGACTTTGGTTTTGTTGCCAGTGAAGTGGATGTAATGATCCTTTCCCATGCACATATCGATCATTCAGGATTGATACCCCGGTTGGTAAAGCAGGGTTTTCGCGGCACGATCTTCTGTACGCCCGCCACAAAGGATCTTACAAATATTTTGTTGATGGACAGTGCCGAGATACAGGAAAGCGATATGCGTTTCCTGGAGAAGAAAAGGCAGGGCATGGCGCCTGATCTGTTGCAACCGCTATATACCCTTGAAGATGCCAAGAAGGCGATGGAGCTGTTTGACTCAAGGGAATACGGTGCCTGGTATGACGTAACAGACGGTGTGAAAGCAATGTTTACGGATGCCGGCCATATCATCGGAAGTGCGTGTGTGCACCTGCGTATCCAGGAAGACGGCAAAGAAACGCGCATTACGTTCAGCGGAGACCTTGGCCGCTACCGCGATGTGATCCTGCGGTCGCCCGAGGTATTTCCCCAGGCCGACTATATTATTATGGAATCTACCTATGGCAACAGTTTACATGAAGATATAAAGGATACGCCCCAGATGCTGCTGGAATGGATCCGGAAGGTGTGTGTGGATCGGAAAGGGAAACTCATCTTCCCCGCTTTCAGCGTAGGACGTACGCAGGAGATCCTGTATGCATTGAACCAGCTGGAGGCGCAGGGCGTGCTTCCGAAGATCCCGTTTTATGTAGACAGTCCGCTTAGCATTGAAGCTACGGACGTTGTAAAACGGTTTCCCCTGTATTTTAACCGGCAGATCCAAAACGTGTTAAAGAATGATGACGATCCGTTCAGTTTTCCCGGACTTACCTATATCAAATCGGTGGATGAATCCAAGGCATTGAACTTTAAAAACGGGCCGATGGTTATTATTTCTGCAAGTGGCATGGCCGATGCAGGAAGAGTAAAACACCATATCAGTAACAATATTGAAAACTCGCGGAATGCCATTGTGATGACGGGGTATTGCGAGCCGCATTCGCTGGGCGGCCGTTTGCTGGACGGGGTAAAGGAAGTAGGGATTTTTGGCGTGGAGCACCAGGTCAATGCCGAGATCGGGCAGATCCGGAGTATGAGCGCTCACGGTGACTATGAAGATATGAGCCAATGGCTGGCCTGCCAGAATCCGCAGGCCATAAAGCAATTATTCCTGGTACATGGTGAACCCGATGTACAGGTAGCATTTAAACAACGGTTGATAAAAAAAGGATTTGTAGACGTATTGATACCGGAACGGCATTTTGAGATCGGGCTGGCCTGAGCTGACAATGCTTAACACTGGTAAAATACCGGTTTACCCGTATTTTCTGTTTTCATTACAGGGGTTATTTTCGCGGTAAATGTAAACCTCATGCGAATGACCCGATCCGGCCGGTTATCCGGTCCGCTGCTGGCAGCTGTTGTTGCCACAGCCCTGTGCGTTTCCTGTAAAAAGGACGACAAGATAAAATTTACGCCTCCCCTCAATGACCATTCGCTGCCCTCTGCAGCGGTGTATAACGTAAAAGTACTGGAGGCGGGTGAAAAGAAACTGCGGTTCGTTGTAGACCTTGCCGTGTTTAAGGATTCTAAAAACATGGAGTACGGATTTGGTACCGGCCAGTTCTGGATCGATACCTTGCTGCGTGCCTATGCCTTTAAGCCGGTGCGTGCGGTGCTTTCCGGAGGTGGTACGGCAACCCGTTATTCATCCATTATGCTGATGGATCAAAGCGGCAGCACGGGCAGTACCGATCCTGACGATCTCCGGATTGATGCCGGAAAGATCTTCTGCAGGAATATGGCGCAGGAACATGAATCCTGGGTTTGGTGGTTTTCTGATGAGTATAAAGCCGTGGGTAAGGGTTTTAAATCCGACACAGCCATGTTGGTTAAAGATGTGGAAAGTGTACGCAATCTTGGAAAAGGCGGCACCAACCTTTACGGCGCTCAGTATGCAGCCACAGATGCATTGATCAAAAGCGGCACCAAACAAACAAAGGCCCTGCTTACGTTTACCGATGGAGAAGATAACCGGGGTGTTAAAACAAGCGCACAGGTGGTGGCCTTTGCAAAGGGCAATAATGTGCGGTTGTATAATGTGGGACTTGGCGCCTCTTCTGATGAATACCTTTATGATCAGGCCGTTGCTACCGGGGGCGCATTCATGTACGCGAAAGACGCCCAACAATTGATCAGCATGTTTGGAAACCTGGGCCGGCTGCTGGATGGCTCTGCAAAATTCTATTCAGTAGAGTGGGAGATGACGCCGGTAGGGAACGGCCCGGTGATCTCAAAAGGCGCGTACAACCTTGTTTTGAAAGTGGTAACACCGTACGATTATACCATTGATGTGCCGGTTACCATCCGGTATCAGTAAAACGGCTACACGGTTTTTGAAGCGGTTTAACTTTGTTGAACCGCTTCTTTTAGTTTCTGCAATACCCCTGTCTGCAACATCTTTTCTGCTACATAAATCATATTACAAAAGGCGGTGGCCTTTGAAATACCATGTCCGATGATTACGGGTTTTTCAATGCCGAGCACCGGTGTGCCGCCATAGATTTCAAAATTGAAACGGTTTAAATAGGCATTCTCCAATCCCTCATTCCTGGAGATATCATAAATCGATTCTGCAAGTTTCAGGATGATGTTACCGGTAAAGCCATCGCAAACCATTACATCGGCTTTATCGTTAAAAGTATCACGTCCTTCAATATTTCCAATAAAGTTAATGGTGTTGTTCGCTTTTAAAAGCGCATAAGCTCCCTGGGTAAGCAGGTTGCCCTTGCCTTCTTCTTCGCCTACATTTACCAGTCCTACTTTAGGTGCTTCAATGTCCAGGATGTGTTGGGCATACACAGATCCAAGGGTTGCAAACTGGTTTAGCTGCTCCGGTTTACAATCGGCATTCAGGCCTACATCCAGGATCAGGCCGGTGCGGCCGCCTTGTTTGGGAATGATGGAAGAGATCACCGGCCGCAGGATTCCTTCAATGGTTTTCAGATTGAATAAGGCGCCCACCAGCATGGCACCGGTGTTGCCGGCACTGATAAAGGCATCGGTTTTGTCCTGTGCCAGGTGTTGAAACCCGGTGGCAATAGAGGAGTGGGGCTTTTCTTTTAATGCCTTTGTGGGATGCTCCTGCATATCGATGACCTGTGTGGTTGGTACGATCCGGATAGGACCGGTTGGGATCTCTTCCCCGGCAATGATCTCATTTAACACAGCCTCGTCTCCAAACAGGGTTAATTGTACCGCTCCGCTTTTATTTTCAGAAAGATATTTTTTAATCCCACGCAATGCCTCAAGCGGAGCGAAATCACCCCCCATTGTATCAATACCAATATTCATCATATACGGACTAAAATTAAAAATTCCAAACACATTACCAACCAAAGGTCGTCAATGAATTTGGAATGAACAAGTTAAGTAAACTGGACTTAACGTTTTTTTTAAGCTTTTGAAGGCGCTTTTTCAGCAACAACTTTTCCTTTGTAAATCAGTTTCCCTTCGTTAACATAAGCGCGATGGCGTACATGCGTTTCGCCGGTAGCTACATCTGTTGTTAAGGTAGTTGAAGTTGCTTTATAGTGAGTCCTGCGTTTTGCGCTTCTTTGCTGGCTGTGCCTGCGTTTAGGATTTGGCATAACTAATGAAATTAAATAGTTCTAAATTATTATTTCTTCTTTTTATACAACTTAATTGTCCAGGTCCCGGAATTTCTCCAGGTCTTTCCAGAGCGGATTGCTATCCTTTTTGGATTTGGCTTCTGCCTCCAGCTTATTCAGCATTTTCAACGCTTCGGGATTGCACTGCGGTCCGTCTGCATTTTCAAAACCACAGGTTTTGTACATCGGGATGCTCAGGTTTATGAATTCATAAATCCAGTCTTCCACGTTCAGATGACTTTCGCCCCGGCTGATATAGTATACGTCAGGATCCTCTTCCTGGTCGTTCATCAGTTCGGGTTCTTCCACTATTTTCACCGTGATGATAAATTCATCCCAAAGATCCAGTGAAATGGTGTTATTGCAGCGATCGCAAACTACATCAAGCTTGCCGCCTACTTCAAATTTCAGCATCATAAAACTGCTCTTTTTATCAAGCGACAGTTTTATATGTGCGTTGCAATTGGCAAAATCCTGCTGTTGAAATGCCTCAAAGAACCTGTCTGTTATTTCATAGTTAAACTCATGAACTCCCGGTTTTAAACCCACAAAGGCGATATCATACTCTCTTCGGTAAGCCATGGCTCAACTCCTCCCTGTATTTAGGGATGCAAAGGTATATAAATTATCTGAAACTGCCTAATCGGCAGTGGATAAGTTTGAAAAAATCGGAGCGGCCGGCGTGCACTTCCGGCATTGCGGGTCCTTCTTTTCCGTTACGGAAAGATTCCCAGCTCGGCATAAGTGGTAGCTACCTTATTGATTGCCACTACATAAGCTGCCGTACGCATATCCGGTATTTCGGGGTTATTGCGCCATTCTTCCATAATCTCGCGGGTGGCACCAATCATGGTTTCTTCCAATCCGCTGTATACAAGGTCTACCTCGTCTGCGCCATGCATGATCATTTTGCGGTTCTTTTCCGCTACTTTTTTTCCGGATAGATGCTCGAGTTCTTCCAGGATGGTTGTATTTACATTTTCCGTAAACCGTTTTTCCAGGCGGCCATACCGTACATGACTGAGGTTTTTCAGCCATTCAAAATAAGAAACCGTAACACCACCGGCATTCAGGTACATGTCCGGTACCACCAGCACTCCTTTCTGAAGGAAGATCTCATCTGCTTCGGGTGTTAACGGACCGTTGGCCGCTTCCCCGATGATCTTTGCTTTTATGCGCGGGGCATTATTTTTATCGATCACATTTTCGAGTGCCGCGGGAATCAGGATATCGCATTCCAGTTCCAGTGTTTCCAGTGAGCTCTTGTGGTTGGTAGCGCCGTTAAAGTTAAGAATAGAACCGGTACGTCGCCGGTGCTGGAACACTTCTTCCACATCCAGCCCGTCTGCATTGCTGATGCCGCCTTCATACTCGGCAATACCTACAATAAGTGCGCCGGCTTCCTGAAAGAATTTAGCAGTATGGTAGCCCACATTTCCAAGTCCCTGTACAATTACCTTTTTGCCGGTTACACCGGTGGCCAGCCCCAGTTTTGCCATTTCTTCCGGCATATTGCAAACTTCCCGGATGCCAAAAAATACACCGAGCCCGGTTGCTTCGCGGCGTCCTCTTACGCCGCCCTGGCTTACCGGCTTGCCGGTTACACATCCGGCCGCATCAATTTCCTGCGGATTCATGGCGCTATAGGTATCCACGATCCAGGCCATTTCCCGTTCGCCCGTACCATAATCGGGAGCGGGTACATCTGTAGCCGGGCCGATAAAATTTTTCTTGATCAGTTCCGATGTATAGCGGCGCGTGATCTTTTCCAGTTCATAGGGGGTATAGTTCTTCGGGTCGATCTTAATACCACCTTTACCGCCCCCAAAAGGCACGTTTACAATGGCACATTTATATGTCATGAGGGCCGCCAAAGCCATTACTTCATCCTGCGTTACCTGCATGGAAAAGCGGATGCCTCCTTTACAGGGTGTTTTGTGATGTGAATGCTGCACGCGATAGGCCTCAATCACTTCAATAGATCCGTTTTCACGTTTGATGGGGAAGCGCATCCGGTATACCGAATTGCAGGCGCTGATCTGCTCCAGCAATCCTTTGTCCCACTTGGTGAATTTCGCTGCCTTATGAAAGCTTTTTTCTACGGCTTCAAAAAAATTGTACTGAACTTCAGACATAATTTTATATTTTCAAATTAGCAATTTACGCAACAGTCTTCCGCATGGAAATCGGTTATTCGCCGGATTCCCGTTCCAGCCTTTTCAGCTTTTTTTCTACCCGGAACATATAAAAGAAGATGCCGAGCAGGATCACCAGCAATACGGCGATGACCACATAAATTCTTCCGTTGCTTCTCATCAGGTTTTCTGAAGCCGGTTGTGCCAGGGCAAGGCCGGGCAGGGCCAGCATCAGGATAAAGGTGCAAAAGCGGGCAATAGATTTTTTCATTTTTTCAGAAGCGATTTTTCTTTCAATAAATTGATGCGGATCTTCAGCGTGGCGATCCATACACCCAGCAAGGCCCAGCCGATGAATGCAGGATATTCTACCATGCGCATCTGCGGACTTACGTCCTTAAAATTCAATGCCGGGTTGCCCTCCTGTCCGGGATGCAAACTGGGAAGTAATCTTGGAACGATAAATATGGTGGGAAAAAGCATGGCAAAAGCGAAAATATTATACACTGCGCTCACCCGGGCTCTTTTATCCAGGTCGTTTATTGAATCCCTCAGGATCAGGTAGGCAAAGTAAATCAGCAGTGCTACTGCCGTTCCGATCAGTTTGGGCTCACGGGCTACGGCGCTGAACGATTGAAATGCAGGATTATTCGGGTCTGCCCAGGTATAACTGGCCCAGATGGCTCCGGTGGCGTAGCCCAGCAGGCCGAAAAAGATTCCTACGGTGGCGTAGTTTTTTGCGGCAATATCGTATTTCAGATTCATGGTGCGCAGGTACCGGATAGAATGTACCAACGAGCAGATGAACAGCACCATCATCGCAGACCACATACCTACATGGTAAAACAGGTTACGACTGGTTTCTCCAAGAATCGGAAGATTGGGAACTTTAATAAGCAGTCCGGCTACAAGCGCGTATACCAACAGGATGATACAGAGGAATTTCCACCACGTTTTATACATATTCAAGTCTTAACAGTACACCTTAGTATTCTACAAAACACAAAAGTAAGCGTAAAGTTGTTTATTCAACCAAATTTGCAAATTGCATAAAGAAAACCGGCTTCTTATAGAAATTCGGTAAGTCCTGGATCATCTTCCTCCGGTTTTGATCAATAAAAAATCGAATAATTACCAGGATACGTAATTGCAAAGTGCACTGGTTTTTGAATGGTATCAGTGCTAATCTCTCCATAAGAAAGGGAAGAGGATCACCGAAAGCAAGGCTACCAGTATATCCAGCGCCACCAGCAACGCAATATCGTTCCACAGGATGATAAGATCGGGATTAAATGCGGCGTTCGTAATTTTCATCAGCAGCATCAGCTGGGGTACAATAATCGGGAACCCGAGGATGGCCATGATGGCTGCATTTTGCTGAGCTTTTGCAGCAATGGCCGCTAAAAATGTAAATACCATGCTCAGGCTCCAGCCGCCCAGCAGTACCAGGCCGGTAAAGGCAGGGATCTTTTGAACCGGGTTTCCCAGTAGGGCAAAAAAGAGCAGCAGGCTGATGAGGGACATCAGCAACATCAATACCGAATTAAACAACAGCTTGGCCAGTACAAAATGAACAGGGGAGGAAATGGAGTAAAAATAAAGCATCCGTCCCCGGCTTTCCTGCAAAAAACTTTTGGCCACCGCATTGATGCAAATGAATAGCTGGATGACCCAGAAAAGTCCGTTCCAGATATTTCCTTCCGGTTCATCAATAACCAGGAAGAGTACAAAAACGGTTGCTGCTATATATAGTAAAATACCGTAAAAACTGTATTGCTGTCTCACTTCCAGCAATATGTCTTTTTTTATTAAGTGTATAATCGGATGTTGTGACAAAATGATCCTCGCATTTAAACTTTATCAAAATAGCATTTACGGCAACGCGGCTCGTAGGCATCGGTGGCGCCCAGCATGATCTGCTCCTCGTCCGGGATCTTCCGGTACGAGTAGGTGGCAATGCTTCCGCATTTTACGCAAATGGCGTGCAGCTTGGTAATATAATCTGCTTTTGCCAGCAAAAAGGGCATCTGTCCGAACGGTTTTCCGGTAAAATCCATATCCAGCCCGGCCACAATTACCCGGATGCCCTGGTAAGCCAGGCGGTCGCACACATCGGGAAGCTCCGGATCAAAAAACTGAGCTTCGTCAATTCCAATAACATCGGCACCCTGGCCCAGCAACAGGATCTTTTGTGAATTATCAACCGGTGTTGATAAAATGGCATTGGTATCATGGGAAACAATGCGCTCTTCATCGTAACGGGTATCCATTGCAGGTTTAAATATCTCCACGTTCAGGTTGGCGAATTTAACGCGCTTCAGTCTCCGGATCAATTCCTCCGTTTTACCGCTAAACATGGAACCGCAAATGACTTCGATCCACCCGCGACGGTCTCCTGTAAGATTCGGTTCAATAAACATCTGCTGTTTTTATTGGTACTACAACAATTTTTGGAGTGTTATTTGTATATTGCTATAGTTACATTGTGTCCATAATTGTTCAAAAGTAGGATAATGCAGCGAATAGAAGCACTGATCGAAAAATTAAGAACTCAATTTAATAACAAGGCAGATTTATCTCAGTTACTGATCACCACACAAATGATTCAGAAGGAGATTAATGGTGCCATGAAGGAGACGGCTGTTTTAGGAAGCAGCAATGTAGCGGTTTTTTTACCCAATACCCCACCCGTTGCCAAAGGCGGTGTCATCATTAAAGACAGGAACGGTGCTGAACGGGAGTATTTTCAGCTGGATCGTTTAAGTGAAGACGAAGCAGACGAAGAGGAACTGCGCCTGCTGGAGCTGCAGCATGATGCGGGTATGTATTCCGGCGCGCCGGAGGATACCTCTGTTGAAAAGAAAGATAAGCCTTCTAAGTGTTTAAAAGATAGATTGTTCGATCCGCTTACTGAAGTGCCAACGCTTTTTCAGCAAATTCAAAAAGGTACTTCCGGGCGGGAAACCAAACCAGAGGCTGCCGTGGTTGAGGAACAGCAGGCAGACGCCGGATCGCCGATGCTGATTGATGACCTCACAAACGATATTTCCGATATGGATAAGGAGCGCTTTGTAAAGAACCTTTTCCGGGGCGATGCGGTGATGTACAATCGCAGTATTAAAACGATCAATAATTTTGATACCCTGTATGAAGCGGAATACTGGGTAAAGCGGGAGTTGAAAACAAAACTCGGATGGAACAATAACCGGGATGTGGAATACTTCGACCGGCTGATCTATCGCAGGTTTTCACGGATATAGGCACATATAATATGCGTGGCTCCTGTATGTTCGGCTACAAACCGGCCGGCAGACTGGCCCGCTTCCTGCCGGAACTGCGGGTTGTTTTTTAATTCCTCTATTGCTGTTGTTAGCTGATCTTCAGTGCTATAACTTATAGCACCTCCATTTTTAATAAGTGCTTTTGCTTCCGCAAATTTTTCGTAATTAGGACCAAAAACTACAGGTTTTGAAAATACAGCCGCCTCAAGTGTATTGTGGATCCCCGATTTGTTAAATCCTCCTCCGATATACGTAATATCTGCATAATGGTATAACCGGGACAGCATGCCGATGTTGTCGATAACCAGCACCGAACCTTCGGGCTGTGGTTCCTCTTTTAACCGGGAAAAGCGTATAGCTCCCGGGAATAAGGTTGATATTTCATTGATGTGTTCTTCGTTAACCTCGTGAGGTGCAATAATTAATGATATATTACTGTTTTTTAATTTAATATAAGATGCCAGCTTTTTTTCATCATCCGGCCAGGTGCTTCCGGCCACAACAGTAAAAAGCTTCCGGCGGGTGAAGGTTTCAATCGCCGGTATGGGGGTGAAGCCCGAGGCAATCTGAACCACCCGGTCGAACCGGGTATCTCCCGCCACCGTAATTTGATCTGCCGGCATAACTGCGGCCAGCCGGTGTTTACTCTCCGCATTCTGAACGAAGATATGTGTGAAGCAGCGGAGCATTTTACGGTGAAAGCCGCCATAGGATTTAAAGAAAACCGCATTTTCCCGGAAAAGCGCCGAAACCAGCAGGGTGGGCGTGCCTGTTTTTTTTAACGCCTGCAGCAGGTGGTACCAGTATTCATATTTTACAAATACAGCCAGGGCCGGTTTAACGATCTGTATAAACCGCCGGGCATTCTGAGGCGTATCCAGCGGGAGGTAAAAGACCCAATCTGCATGTTCATAATTTTTCCGGATTTCATATCCGGAGGGGGAAAAAAAAGTAAGCAATACCCGGAAGCGGGGGTATTCCTTCTTAAGCGTTTCCAGGATGGTGCGTCCCTGCTCAAATTCTCCCAGCGAGGCACAATGCACCCAAATCACCGGCGCCGTATTGCCGGCAAGCGCTTGTTTCAGGCGCGGAAGCAGGTGTTTTCTGCCGGAGATCCATAGCTGCGCCTTTTTATTAAAAAAGGATGCTATGAAGATCGCCGCCCGGTAACTGTATAAAAAAAGCAGGTAAAATAATCGTGACACTTGTTGTTTTTTGCAAATGTAGTAAGGGAAGGGCAAGCTTTACAAATGGAGCTGCAATAGTACCGCTGTTTGCGCCAAATTTAGTTACCTTTGCAACCCAATTAAAGATGTAAATATGAGACCTTTATATATGGTTGATACGCATTCTCAGTATCATAAGATAAAACACCAGGTAGACAAGGCTGTATTGGATGTAATGGAAAGCACGGCCTTTATTAACGGTAAAGCCGTAAAGGAATTTGCCGGTAACCTGGCGGGTTATTTAGGCGTAAAACATGTGATCCCCTGTGCGAATGGTACCGATGCACTGCAGATTGCCCTGATGGCGCTGGGATTGCAGCCGGGCGATGAAGTGATTACGCCTTCCTTTACCTATATTGCCACCACTGAAGTAATTGCATTGCTGCGGTTAACCCCCGTTTTTGTGGAAGTAGACGCAAAAACATTTTGTATAGACCCGGCAGCCATTGAAAAAGCGATCACCCCCAAAACAAAAGCCATTGTTCCGGTACATTTATATGGCCAGTCTGCCGATATGGAAGCCATTATGAAGATTGCAGAAAAATACAACCTGGCCGTGGTGGAAGACAATGCGCAGGCCATTGGTTGTGATTTTCATTTTTCAGACGGAACTACAAAGAAAACGGGTACTATCGGGCATATTGGTTGTACGTCTTTTTATCCCAGCAAAAACCTGGGCGCTTTTGGCGATGGCGGGGCCATGTGCACCAATGATGACGTGCTGGCCGAAAAGCTGCGCATGATCGCCAACCACGGACAGAAGGAGCGCTACTATCATGAAGTGGTAGGCTGTAACAGCCGGCTGGATAGTATGCAGGCGGCGATCCTGAATGTAAAGCTGGCTTACCTGGATGATTATTGCAAGGCGCGGCAGGAAGTAGCCGCTTACTATGATAAGGCATTTGAAACAACCGATAAGATCATTACGCCGTTTAAAGCGTCAAATTCGGAGCATGTGTATCATCAATATACCATTATACTGGAAGGCGTGAACCGGGATGCATTTAAAGCGCAGCTGGATGCAAAAGGAGTGCCCTCCATGATCTATTACCCGGTGCCGGCCCATAAGCAAAAGATGTTTGAACAATTTGGGGTAGGTGCGCTGGAGCTGCCGCTGACTTCCTATTTAACGGAACGTGTGATTTCGCTGCCTATCCACACAGAAATGGATGAAGAGCAGCTGAAGTTTATTACAGACACCGTGTTGTCGGTTATCGAAAACAACGGTAACTGATGTACACCAGACCGGAAAAACCTGCCGGAACCGGTGTGCCGGAAAAAGGTATTGTTCCTTATCGGGGGTACACCCCTGAATCCTTATTTTTGCGGATCACAGATGAAAATGCGATCGTTGCAGTGTTTAAAGCAATTGATCGGACCTCCATTAAACCGGAATTATTTAGCTCACAATGCCAATTATCAATACTCATATAGAAGACCTGTGGTTGTTTGAGCCCCGTGTTTTTGAAGATTCACGCGGACATTTTTTTGAAGCATATAATCAATCTGTTTTTGAAGAAGCCGGTATCCATCACCGGTTTATACAGGACAACCAGTCGCACTCGGTATACGGAGTCATACGCGGGCTGCATTACCAGCTCAATCCCAATGCCCAGTGCAAACTGGTACGGGTGCTCCAGGGGCGCATCCTGGACGTGGCCGTGGATATGCGGAAGCATTCTGCCACCTATGGCAGCGTGTTTGCTGTGGAGTTGTCTGCAGAAAATAAAAAGCAATTGCTGGTGCCGCATGGGTTTGCACATGGGTTTTCGGTATTGAGCCCAACGGCAACGGTACTTTATAAATGCGATGCATTTTATCATAAAGAAAGCGAAGGCGGCGTTATTTATAATGATGCCGATCTGGCTATTGACTGGCAGATACCGGAAGGAGAGCAGATTCTGTCCGAAAAGGACCTGGTGCTGCCCGCCTTCAAAGACGCTCAAAATAATTTTTAAAAATGCAAGAGCCTGTTAGAGTTTTAGTAACCGGAGCAAACGGCCAGCTGGCAAGCGAGCTCAGGGAACTGGCCGCCGCACATAGCCGGTTGAACGTTGATTTCGCCGGTCGCGATCGGCTGCCGGTTACGGATGAGGCAATGATTCAGCAGCACTTTCAGGCATTCCGGCCGGATTACTGCATCAATACGGCGGCTTATACGGCGGTTGATAAAGCGGAGGAACCGGGCGAAGCTGAAATTGCAGCAGCCACCAATGCTACGGCAGTGGGAGCGCTTGCCCGAGCCAGTGCCGCCTATGGGGCAAAACTCATCCATATTTCAACGGATTATGTTTTTGATGGAACCGCTTCCATACCTTACAAACCGGGAGACGCCACCCATCCGCTCAGCGTTTATGGGGCTACCAAGTTAAAAGGGGAGCAGCTGGCGCAGCAGTATACAGACGCAGTTGTTATCCGCACAGCCTGGGTATATTCATCATTTGGGAAGAATTTTGTAAAAACAATGATGCGGCTGATGCAGGAGCGGCCGGCCATCAACGTGGTGAACGACCAGTTTGGGGCGCCCACCTACGCAAGAGATCTGGCCAACGCTATTTTGGATATCATTGCTGCTGCCCGCTGGGTGCCGGGAACCTATCATTATACCAATGAGGGGGTGATCAGCTGGTACGACTTTGCAACTGCCATCAAAGAAGCGATCCATAGCCCCTGTATCGTAAGCCCCATTCCGTCTGAAGCGTATCCTACGCCTGCAAAACGGCCTGCTTACTCGGTTTTAGACACTACTTTAATAAAAGAAATCTATAAAGTGCGTACACCCTACTGGTTGGATAGTTTAACAGAATGTATTAAAATACTCACCCGGTGAGATTATTTTGCATAAAAGCTTGTGCCTGTTAGTACTTCTTAACCGGAATGCAATTTATTTTTAATATTATGCAAATAACGCGCCTTCCGTTTCGTAACATTTGTTAACGTTTTTTGTTTATATAAATTTGCTGATCTTACCATTAAACAAAAATGTATGAAGCGGATCTTATTGGCCTTCCCTCTTTTTTTTCTCTTTTTACTGGCAGCCGCGCAGGATAGCTCTAAAGTGACCTTTTCCTACGCGCAGCAGCAAACCGGCGAAAATGAAATCCGTTTGACCATTACCGCCCATGTAAACGGGGCAGATGTAAAGCTGTTTGGGCTTCAAACACCTCAATATAAGGATGCGTTTTCAGCAGTTGTTTTCGACAGCGCGGCTGCACCCTATTTAAAAGACAGTATCGTTCAAAAGGGAAATCTTATTTCCCAAACGGATCCGGTGCTCAATGCACCTGTTTTGTTTTCAAAAGATTCCATACAATGGATACAGGCCGTAACGGTGAAAAAAGGCGATAGTGCGGTTATTAAAGGAAACATTACCTATATGTACCTGGCGGGCGATGCGTTTGCCTCTTTCGAGGAGCCGTTTAAATTTTATGTAAAGAACGGGGATGCCGCAGGAATGACCGCAACGGGTACAAAAGATGCAGGTGGCAACAAATCGCTGCTCTGGATTTTTTTAACGGCTTTTGCCGGTGGATTACTGGCATTGCTGACCCCCTGTATTTATTCAATGATACCGGTTACGGTAAGTTTTTTTACCAAGCGAAGCAAAACAAGAGAAGAGGGGATGAGGAATGCGATTATGTACTCGCTCTCCATTATTATCATATTTACTTTGCTGGGTTTTTTGATCACGCTTATTTTTGGCCCGGCGGCATTAAACAATCTTGCAACAAACTGGATCGCCAACATTATTTTCTTTGTTCTTTTTCTGGTTTTCGGTATTTCCTTTTTGGGAGCTTTTGAAATTGCACTGCCAAGCTCCTGGTCTACCAAAGCCGATAGTAAGGCCGGAACCGGAAGTTTCCTGGGCATCTTTTTCATGGCACTCACCCTGGTCATTGTTTCATTTTCCTGTACAGGCCCCATCATTGGTAACCTGTTGGTAGTAGCTTCCAGGGGTAACTATTTTGGGCCATTGGTAGGGATGTTTGGTTTTTCATTGGCGTTGGCCCTTCCCTTTGCACTGTTTGCTTTCTTTCCAAGTAAGCTAAATGTATTGGGTAAAGCGGGTGGCTGGCTCAACGCGATTAAAGTAACGCTTGGGTTCCTGGAGCTGGCGCTGGCCCTTAAATTTCTTTCCAATGCCGACCTGGCCAAGAACTGGCGGATCCTGGACCGTGAAATATTTATTGCACTGTGGGTAGTAATTTTCCTGCTGCTGGGCCTGTATTTATTAGGAAAACTAAAATTCAGGCACGATGATGAGCTGCCCAAAAATGATTTTGGCCTTCCGTACCTCACCGTAACCCGGTTATCATTTGCGATCGCTTCTTTCTTTATGGTGGTATACCTCGTTCCCGGATTATTTGGTGCGCCTTTGAAAGGATTGGGTGCGTTTTTGCCACCGATGGGTACCCAGGATTTCAACGCCGATGACCTGCCCTCAGGAGCCGATCTCAGGTCCCTTGGCAGGGGCACCGGGGGGCGAAACGATACCGCTCATTTTGAAGACGGCTTACCGGCCCCTGTTAAATATGCCGCCGTTATGAAAAAGCATGAGCCCAGTGTTGCCGTTAACAACGGACTGGTGACTTACTTTGACTACAAAGAGGCATTGGAGATAGCGAGAAAAATAAAAAGGCCGCTGATGCTGGACTTTACGGGCATCAATTGTAATAATTGCCGGAAAATGGAAGCCCAGGTATGGAGCGACCCGGATGTGATGAAGTTACTCAAGGATGAATTTGTGGTTGTTTCTTTATATGTGGATGCGCATAGTGATGTAGATATTCCGCAGGCGGAGCAATATTATTCCAGGGATCTGGGTAAACAGGTTGAAACGCTGGGAGATCTGAGCACGGACATCCAGGTAGCGCGTTTTGGTTCAAATACGCAGCCGTTTTACTTCTTTCTGGATGGAAAAGAAGAACGGCTGGCTCCCGAAGGATATCCTTATGATCCATCGGTAAGTAAATTTAAAGCCCACCTGGAAAAGGTGATTGCGGAGTATAAAAAAAGAAGCTCCTGAAGCCGCAGTAAGAAATTATTGGTATATTAACGTTGCTCGGGGGAAGAACATATAACCATCCGGCCCGTAGTGCCGCGGTATTACCGGTAAATAAAATTTTTAAATCAGCAACAGCGTAGTCATTATGGACGACAAATTATATAACGAGCATGAAATGCGGTTCCATACCCGTAAATGGGTGAAACCGGAAGATCTCAATCCAAATCAATCGCTGTTTGGTGGGCGGCTTCTGCAATGGATTGATGAAGAAGCCGCTTTATATGCCATCATCCAGCTGGAGAATACCCATGTGGTGACCAAGTTTATCTCCGAGATCAATTTCATAGCTGCTCCGCGCCAGGGCGATATTATTGAGATCGGTATTGTGGCTACCCATTTCGGGAACACATCCCTTACGCTTCGTTGTGAAGTAAGAAATAAAATGACCCATGAACCCATTCTTTCCATTGACCGGATGGTTTTTGTAAACCTCGATAAAAACGGTAAACCGGCGCCGCATGGTAAAACCGCCATTACCTTTGTGGCCGAACGATTGCTGAAATAGATATCCCGGCTCCGGTATCCGGCGTGGAGTTGCTTTAAAAAGAATGCATATGAAAAAAAAGATATTGCTGCTGGTATGGATCCTTACAACAGCGGTTGTACACGGACAGGAACCATATTCCGGTAACCCGCTGTTCCCCGGCTGGTATGCCGATCCGGAAGGCGTGATCTTTAACAAGACCTACTGGATCTTTCCCACGTTTTCTGCACCGTATCATAAGCAGGTATTTATGGACGCATTTTCTTCCAAAGACCTGGTGCACTGGAAAAAGCATGAACGGATCCTGGATACCGCTAACGTAAAGTGGGCGCGGCGGGCACTTTGGGCACCGGCTATTGTAAAAAAGCAGAACCGGTACTTTTTGTTTTTTGGAGCCAATGATATTCAGAATGATCAGCAAACCGGCGGCATTGGTGTTGCCGTGGCATCAAAACCTGAAGGGCCGTTTAAGGATTACCTCGGTCATCCGCTGGTAGACCGGTTTCACAACGGCGCGCAGCCCATTGATCAGTTTGTATTTAAAGATAAGGATGGTGCTTATTACCTCATTTACGGAGGATGGAGGCATTGTAATATTGCGCGTTTGAAAGATGATTTTACCGGGTTTATACCCTTTAAGGATGGCAGCACATTTAAAGAGATTACACCGGAAAAATATGTAGAAGGTCCGGTGATGTTTATCCGTAACGGTAAGTATTATTTTATGTGGTCCGAGGGTGGATGGACCGGTCCGGATTACAGCGTGGCCTATGCCGTAGCCGATACTCCGCTGGGACCATTCAAACGGGTGGGAAAGATATTACAACAGGATCCGGGCATCGCAACCGGGGCGGGCCATCATTCGGTGATACAAATCCCGGGAAAGGATGAATGGTATATCATCTACCATCGCCGCCCGCTTACAGAAAAAGACGGCAATTCCCGCGAAACCTGTATCGAACATCTTTATTTCAATAAAGACGGAACCATACAACCGGTTGTATTAACCAAAAAGGGCGTGCTCCGGCGCCCGCTCTGATTTATTTTTATCCGGAAGGAACCACACATTGTTCTGCTGTTCCGGACCATCGGCTATTCGGTATCAATGCAACCGCCGGATGATCATCAGCATGCCTGTTCTTACCGGATGAACGCTTTACAGAACAGCCGGCGTTGACGGGTACAAACAAACTCCGGATTTCTGTGTATCTTACATGCTGAAACGTTAAAGCAATGAACTACCAAGCATTTATTTTTGATCTGAACGGAACCATTATCGATGATATGGCCTTTCATGAAGAAGCCTGGTTCCGGATCCTGAACCAGGAATTGGGGGCGGGTATGAGCCGCGAGGAAGTCAATGGACACATGTATGGCAAAAACAGCGAACTGCTCGACCGTATTTTTGGCCCGGAACGGTTTACGGAGGCCGAAAAACACGCGCTTTCCCGGCGCAAGGAGGAACTTTACCAGGAGGCGTATCTTCCGCATTTAACCTTATTGCCCGGGCTCCGCAACTTTTTGGAGGCTGCGGCCGCAAAAGGCATTCCCATGGCGATTGGTACAGCGGCCATCCCGTTCAATGTTGATTTTGTGCTGGACCGCCTGGGCATCCGGGCTTATTTTAAGGCACTGGTAACTGCCGATGATGTACGGAAAAGCAAGCCTGATCCTGAAACCTTCCTTAGCTGCGCCCGGTTGTTGCAGGTGGCGCCTGCCGGCTGCCTGGTATTTGAGGATGCCCCAAAAGGGGCAGAAGCCGCTGCAAATGCGGGAATGGATGCGGTCATTCTTACCACCGGGCACGGCCCGGAACAATTCGGGCAGCAGGAAAACATCCTGTTTTTTGCACCGGATTATACAGATGACAAACTGTTGGCACTTGTGTAAACCATTTGAAAAATAATTGTACTTTCTACAATTATTGAAAATAAATTGTATTTTTAACTTTTAAACGATCGTAGTCAATGAAAGAAGCATACGTAATCGGGGTGGATTTTGGTACAGATTCTGTTCGCTCCGTTATTGTGAATGCATTAAACGGCGAAGAAATGGCAGCCGCCGTATTTCAATACCCCCGCTGGAAACAAGGGCTGTATTGTGTACCTTCAAAAAACCAGTTCCGGCAACATCCGCTGGACTATATTGAGGGGTTGGAGGCCACTGTAAAAGATTGCGTTCAAAAGGCCGGCCCGGCTGTTGCTGCGCTCATCAGGGGCATTTCCATTGATACTACCGGATCAACCCCGGCAGCCGTTGATCAGAAAGGACAACCCCTGGCATTGTCTCCGGAATTTGCAGACAATCCCAACGCGATGTTTGTGCTCTGGAAGGATCATACCGCCACTGCTGAGGCGGCAGCCATTAATAAACATGCCGCGCGCTTCGAAACCAATTTTCTCCAGTATGTAGGGGGCATTTATTCCAGTGAATGGTACTGGGCAAAACTGTTACATATTTTTAAAACAGACGCAGCGGTGCGCGCGCATACCGTTAGTTGGGTAGAGCATGCAGACTGGCTGCCCTTCCTGCTTACCGGGGGGAACGATATACAGCAATTGAAAAGAGGCGTGTGTACCGCAGGACATAAGGCCTTGTGGTCGGAAGCCTTTGGAGGCTTTCCGCCCAATGATTTTTTTGCAACACTCGATCCGGTGCTGGACGGGTTCGTAGCCCATCTGCCGGCAAAGACCTATGCGGCAGACCAGGCTGCAGGCACACTCTGTGCGGAGTGGGCTGCGCGGCTGGGATTGAGTACTGCAGTGGTGGTAGGAATTGGTGCCATGGATGCGCATATGGGTGCTGTTGGCGGACAAATAGAACCGTATCATTTAAGCAAGGTAATGGGAACCTCTACCTGCGATATGCTGGTGGTACCTCCGGAAGATCTTTCCGGAAATAAAACGGTAAAGGGTATTTGCGGGCAGGTAACCGGATCGGTGATCCCGGGTATGATTGGCCTGGAAGCCGGGCAAAGCGCTTTTGGAGATGCGTATGCCTGGTTGAAAAATGTACTGGCCTGGCCGCTGCAGTTGTTAAAAGAAAGCAGCGGATTGGATGCGTCTGTCTCAGCTGCACTGGCAGATGAAGTGGAAAGCCGGATATTACCGGCACTGGCCGCGGCCGCAGCGGCATTGCCCCTGGAACCAACGGATCTCTTTGCGATTGACTGGCTGAACGGGCGCCGGACACCGGATGCCAACCAGCTGTTACACGGCGCGTTAACAGGACTTGGATTGGGAAGCGATGCGCCAAGGATCTTCAAAGCCCTGGTAGAAGCTACCTGTTTTGGTGCCAAAGCGATTGTAGATCGTTTTGAAGAAGAAGGCGTGCCCATAAAGGGACTGATTGGTGTAGGCGGCGTAGCAAGGAAATCGGCCTATATCATGCAGGTAATGGCCGATGTGATGAATATGCCGATCCGCATTCACCGTTCGGAGCAAACCTGTGCCATCGGTGCCGCCATGTTTGCTGCAACGGTTGCAGGCATTTACCCAACGGTAGCAACGGCCATGCAGGCCATGGGGCAGGGGTTCGACAAAGAGTATTTCCCGGATCCCGAGCGGCATGCCTATTATAAAGAACGGATGGAAACCTATAAAAAGATAGGTGCCTTTTTAGAACATAATAATTTGTAACAATGAAATATGAAATGATCCGCCGGAAAGCCTATGAGGCCAACATGCAGTTGCCCGAACTGGGACTGGTACTTTTCACATTTGGAAATGCCAGCGAGGCGGATCATCAGGAAGGAGTATTTGCCATTAAACCCAGCGGCATTGCATACGCCGATCTTACACCGGAGAAAATGGTAGTGGTGGATTTTGACGGCAAAACAGTAGACGGCGTGCTGAATCCCAGCTCCGATACGCAAACACATGCCGTGCTTTATAAACACTGGAACGGGATTGGGGGTATTGTACATACGCATTCTACCTACGCTACCGCATGGGCCCAGTCGTTAAGACCCATCCCGATTTACGGAACCACCCATGCCGATTATAATATCGTAAATATCCCCTGCGCACTTCCGATGGATGATGCCATGATACAGGGAGCATATGAAGTGGAAACGGGGCACCAGGTACTGAATCATTTTAAAGAAAACGGGTTGGATTACCGGGAAGTGGAGATGCTCCTCATCGGCAATCATGCGCCCTTTACATGGGGAAAAAATGCAGCCAAAGCAGTGCACAACAGCGCAGTGCTGGAACAGGTGGCTAAAATGGCCTACCTCACCGAGCAGATCAATCCGCAGGCGCCCTTACTGAAGAAGGCGCTGATGGATAAACATTACCAGCGAAAGCACGGGCCCAACAGCTATTACGGACAATAATCAACAATACCGAAAATATATAACATGATCAATCTGGAGCCCTTAGAATTGTGGTTTGTAACCGGGAGTCAGCATCTCTACGGCGCCGATACATTAAAAGAAGTAGCGGCACATTCGCAGGAAATCGTTCGGCACATGAACGCCACCGCACAAATACCCGTTAAACTGGTTTGGAAGGACACCGTAAAAACGCCGGAAGAGATCCAACAGGTGTTTGCAGAAGCTAATTTTAACAGGTCCTGCATCGGGATGATTGCGTGGATGCATACGTTTTCTCCTGCAAAGATGTGGATCAACGGGCTCAAGATTTTTCATAAACCCTTACTTCAGTTTCATACCCAGTTCAACCGCGATATACCGTGGAGCACCATTGATATGGACTTTATGAATACCAATCAATCGGCCCATGGCGACCGGGAATTTGGTTTTATGCTCAGCCGGATGCATAAGCACCGGAAAGTGGTGGTAGGGCACTGGAAGGATGAAAAGGTATTGGATCGTATTGCGGCATGGAGCCGTGCGGCCATCGGCTGGCACGACTGGCAGGGTGCGCGCTTTGTACGTTTTGGAGATAACATGCGCTACGTGGCGGTAACAGATGGCGATAAAGTGGAGGCCGAGCTCAAATTCGGATACAGTGTAAATACCCACGGGATCGGCGACCTTGTGGCAGTGATTAACGAGGTGCGCGAAACGGACGCGGAGGAGCTGGTACAGGAATACCTGGATACCTACAACGTTGCATCATCGCTGAAAAAAGACGGTGCGCAATACCGGTCGCTGCAGGATGCGGCACGCATCGAACTGGGCTTAAAACAATTCCTGGAGCAGGGCGGCTTTAAAGGCTTTTCAGATACTTTTGAAGACCTGCATGGAATGGTGCAGTTACCCGGTATTGCGGTACAGCGCCTGATGGAGCAGGGATATGGCTTTGCCGGGGAAGGCGATTGGAAAACCGCCGCATTGGTGCGGGCCATGAAATCGATGGCGGTAGGCCTGGAAGGCGGGAATTCTTTTATGGAGGATTATACCTATCATTTTGACCCCAATGAACCGCTGGTGTTGGGATCGCATATGCTGGAAATTTGTTCCAGCATTGCAAACGGGAAACCCTCCTGCGAAATTCACCCGTTGGGGATCGGCGGAAAGGCGGACCCGGTACGGCTGGTATTTAATGTAAAAGGCGGACCCGCGCTGAATGCCTCACTGATGGATATGGGCAACCGGTTCCGGTTACTGGTGAATGAGGTGGAGGCGGTGGCGCCTTCGCAAAACCTGCCAAAATTGCCCGTAGCCCGGGTGTTCTGGAAGCCTTACCCGGATATGCATACCGGTTGCGCCGCCTGGATCCTGGCGGGGGGAGCGCATCATACCTGCTATTCGCAAAATCTTACAGCCGAACACCTGGAAGACTTTGCCGGCATGGCGGGAATTGAATGTGTACGGATCAATCAAAAAACAGATCTGTATCATTTTAAAAACGAATTGCGCTGGAGCGATGTGTATTACCAGCTCAACAGAAACTGACCGGTATGCTTTTGAAGGCGTTTAAACGTTTCGTTGTACTACCGGCTCCGTTATGATCAGCTATGCGGTAAACAGATGCTCAAATGCTTTTTTATTTTTTATAACACTTGCACAATATGAAAGAAAATTTAGCCTGGCAGGACATCCTGGTATTCTTTATCTATTTTGTAGTAGTGGCTTCTTATGGCTACTGGGTTTATATCCGGAAGAAAAAGGCGGCCGTTTCTGCATCGCATGATTATTTCCTCGCGGAAGGATCCCTTACCTGGTGGGCCATCGGGGCTTCCCTGATTGCATCCAATATTTCTGCCGAGCAGTTTATCGGTATGAGCGGCGAGGGTTTTTTTGTGGGCGTTGCCGTAGCCGCTTACGAGTGGATCGCCGCCGTGGCCCTGATCATCGTGGCGGTCTGGTTCATACCGGTGTACCTGAAGAACAAGATCTATACCATGCCGCAGTTCCTGAACCGGCGTTACAATCAGACCGTATCCCTGATTATGGCGGTGTTCTGGTTGCTGCTGTATGTATTTGTAAACCTCACCTCCATCCTGTACCTGGGCGCCGTGGCCATTAATGCCCTGCTGGGCGGCGGTTACCTGCATGTGATCATGATCGTATTATTATTAATGGCGCTGATCATTACCCTGGGCGGTATGAAAGTGATCGGGTTTACCGATGTGATTCAGGTAGGGGTATTGATCCTGGGCGGTTTGGCTACCGTGTATATGGCCCTGCAAATTGTAGACATGCGCATCAATGGTGCTGCCAGCGGCAGTGCTATTGCCGGCTTCAAAACCCTGTTGCAGCAGGCCCCCGACCATTTTAAACTGATGCTGGACAAACCCTCCGTTACACATACGACCATCGATCATCCCCAGAACCTCGATGTACAGAAATACGTGGTGTTGCCGGGGATTGCCATGTATTTTGCGGGGCAATGGATCGTAAACCTGAACTATTGGGGATGCAACCAATACATCACCCAGCGGGCCCTGGGTGCTGATCTGCAAACAGCCCGTACCGGTATCTTATTTGCCGGGTTCCTGAAGCTGCTGATGCCCATTATTGTAATGTTGCCGGGTATTGCTGCATATGTGCTTTATAAAAATAACCACCTGCCTGGCTTCAGTGGCGTAAAAGACGGTGCTTATTCGGCCATACTGGGCTTTTTGCCGGCAGGACTGAAAGGACTGGCCATTGCAGCGCTTACGGCGGCGATTGTAGCATCGCTGGCCGGCAAGGTGAACAGCATTGCTACGATCTGGACGCTGGATGTACATAAAAAATACCTGAGCAAGTCCATGACCGAACTGCAATCGGTACGCATCGGCCGGTGGGTGGTGATCCTTTCTATGATGATTGCCTTGTTGTTTACCTGGACGGATGTGCTGGGCATCGGCGGGGAGGGCGGCTTTACCTTCATCCAAAAATACACCGGCTTTATCAGCCCGGGGGTATTTGCCATGTTCCTCCTGGGCATGTTCTGGAAACGGACCACCGGAACCGCGGCCCTCGTGGGCGTAATCCTGGGGTTTGTGCTGGCCATCTTCTTTAACAATTATGCGGTGGGTATTTTTGGAAAGGAAACCTGGCTGTATACGGCCTTTACCTACGAAAAAATGGAAGGCGGGGTATTGCATACCATTACGGAGATCCCCTTCCTGATCAATATGGGCTGGTCCTTTTTCTTTACGGTACTGGCGATGGTTGGCATCAGTCTGGCCGGTCCCAAAGACAATCCCAAGGCATTTGATATCGACAAATCGATGTTCAAAGTACAGCCCCGTACCGTTGTACTGATCGTAATTACATTAATGATACTGGCCGCCCTGTACGTGCGGTTCTGGTAAATACCGTCCGTTTTTAAGAGCCGGACCGGGAGCTGATTGCCTGGTCCGGCTTTTTTTTGCCCCTAATGTATTCGGTTTCAATTTTTTTGAGGAAACGCCGGTCTTTTTAGAAATTTTAAAATATTTCCCTGGATCGGGCTAAAAATAATATATTAGCGCTCCTTTTAACGAATTAAACTTGTATATATGAAAGGTTCAGATTATCTGGTTTTCTTTATTTACTTCATCGTGGTGGCTTCCTATGGGTATTGGGTATACCGCAGGAAGCGCCAGGAAAGCGTTTCGGCATCGCACGATTACTTCCTGGCAGAGGGCTCGCTCACCTGGTGGGCCATCGGGGCATCGCTGATTGCGTCCAATATCTCGGCTGAGCAAATGATCGGGATGAGCGGATCGGGTTTCAAGCTCGGGCTGGCCATTTCGGCCTACGAATGGATGGCAGCGGCCACCCTGATCATCGTAGCGATCTTCTTCATGCCCGTATATCTCAAAAACAAGATCTTCACGATGCCGCAGTTCCTGAGCCAGCGGTATAATTCCAAAGTGGCCATGATCATGGCGGTGTTCTGGCTGATGCTGTACATTGTGGTAAACCTCATGTCGATCCTGTACCTGGGGGCGCTGGCCATCAGCGGTATCTCGGGCATCAATATAACGTTTTGTATTATGGCCCTGGCCATTTTTGCAATTGTAATTACGCTGGGAGGGATGAAGGTGATCGGCTTTACCGATGTGATACAGGTATTTTTCCTGGTGCTGGGCGGCCTGGTGGCTACCTATATTGCCTTAAACCTCATCTCCGGCGGAAAGGGGATCGGTGCCGGTTTTAATGTATTACAGTCCAAGGCATCTGAGCATTTTCACCTGATCTTTAAAAAGGACAATCCCAATTATATCGATCTGCCGGGGTTAAGCGTACTCATCGGTGGTATGTGGATCGCTAACCTCAGTTATTGGGGATGCAACCAGTATATTACCCAGCGTGCATTAGGAGCTTCATTGCCGGTGGCCCGCAAAGGGTTGCTGTTTGCGGCCTTTCTTAAAATGCTGATGCCTATTATTGTGGTATTACCGGGTATTGCCGTATATTATATCGTAAAAGAGAACCTGGGCGGTATAACTCCGGATCAGCTGCTTACCACCACGGGGGTACAGGATCCCAATAAAGCATATCCCGCGCTCATTTCATTATTACCGGCGGGGCTTAAAGGGTTGTCTTTTGCCGCGTTAACGGCCGCCATTGTGGCTTCTCTAGCCGGCAAGGCCAATAGCATTGCCACGATCTTTACGCTGGATATTTATAAAAAAGTATTTAACACCAATGCCAGTGAACGCAACCTGGTGAACGTGGGAAAGATCACTGTAATTGTTTCCATGTTGTTTGCCGTATTATTGTCCCTGGTGGTTGGCGATGCGCTGATGGGTGAGGGAAAACAGGGATTCCAGTACATACAGGAATACACGGGGTTTGTGTCGCCGGGTATTTTTGCCATGTTTATTTTCGGATTCTTCTGGAAAAAAACCACTTCCAGTGCCGCGCTGTTTGCAACCATCGGTGGTTTTATTGCTTCGGTTATTCTAAAATTCCTGCCGGGCTGGGTAGATCTTTCGCCCCTGTATCAGTGGGGCTGGTCTGTACCAAACGCAGCGGGTGTTTATGAAATTCCGTTTATGGACCGGATGGTGATCGTTTTCCTTATTTGTGCCATCGGCATGTATCTTATCAGTATCTACCAACATAAGAGAGGTATCATGTCTAAAGGGCTTGAGGTAGACACCGGTATGTTTAAAACCTCCACGGGTTTCGCCGTTGGATCGTTGATTATTGTAGCCATGCTGGTTGCCCTGTATTCCGCATACTGGTAACCTTTATTTTGTTTTAGTTGTTTTAAATAAGAGCAGGTTGTTCCTGCTCTTTTTAATTTAAGCACTATGAACCGATATGAACAGATCGCTTTGGAAGAAGTAAAACGCTGGCAGCTGGAGATGCAGCGGGCTCCGGGGCTTTTCAACCGCCTTTCCAAAAAGACCCAGGATAAGATCAATACGCTGATACCGGAAAAAATTCACAAAGGGATTACCGCCGTGATCCGCCAGATGATCCGCGTAGTGCTGTTTGGTGCCAAACATACCACCGCAAAGCCGTTGAAGGAGGCTGCATTTATTTTGCGGGAACAGCTGATAAAGGAAAAAATAAAGTTTTACCGGAATACGGCTGCAGTGGAAGGCGGTGTAACGGGCGCCGGTGGCCTGTTGATGGGACTGGCGGATTTTCCGTTGCTGCTGGCGCTGAAGCTGAAATTGTTGTATGAAATTGCTTCATTATATGGGATCGATCTTGAAGATTACAGGGAGCGGGTATACCTGCTGCATATTTTTGAGCTGGCATTTTCAAGCGCACAGCATCGTAATGCCGTGTACCGGGAGATGGAAGACTGGGACGCAAAAATGATGCAGATGCCTGCGGATGTTGCTGCGTTTGACTGGCGGCGCTTTCAGCAGGAGTACCGCGATTATATCGACCTGGCAAAAATGGCACAGCTCTTGCCGGTAATAGGTGCCCCTGTAGGTTTTATTGCGAATTACGGGTTGGTTAAGAAGCTTGGCATTACCGCCATGAATGCCTATCGTATGCGGATATTGACACGAGGTGTAGTTTGAGGAGGGGACCGGACGCATACAGTTTTTTGAAGCCATTTTAACAGAAACATGCAGATCGCAGTGGTTAATGAAGTCTATCTTTATGATTGAACAGTTAAGTATGATAAAACGTTTTCAATGCATCCAGCTGTTGCTGATCAGTGTCTGCCTGGTGGCCTGTACAACTTCCGATTCGCAGGAGAAACCAGCCGCCGCTATCCAGCAGGCCGCTGCGGCTGCAACGCCGGAAGCAATGCCTGCAGAACAGCCTGCTGCAGCGGTCTTTGATACAGCGGGCTATGATAACCGCATGAAGTTGCTGGCCAATGGCGATGCTTCGGGCCGGTGGCCGGTGAAAGCGCCGTACCCGTTGCCTGGCGCGGTGTTTCCGTTTAACCGGGTGATTGCCTATTATGGCAATCTGTATTCAAAAGGAATGGGTATCCTGGGAGAACTACCCCGGAAAGCGATGCTTCAGAAATTAAAAGGAGAAGTATCAAAATGGGAGAAAGCAGATCCCGGAACACCGGTGCTTCCGGCTTTGCATTATATTGCGGTAACGGCGCAGGGTACACCGGGCCGGGATGGGAAGTACCGCCTGCGCATGCCGTTTCATCAGATCGATACGGTATTAAAATGGTCAAAGGAGATCGGGGCGCTTACGTTTATAGATGTACAGGTAGGACAAAGCACACTACAGGAGGAAATTCCGCGCTTTGAAAAATATTTTAAACTGCCGGGTTTTCACCTGGGCATTGACCCGGAATTTTCGATGAAGGATGGTGCAACACCGGGAAGCCGGATCGGTACCTTTGATGCGGATGATATTAATTTTGTGATCGATTACCTGGCAGATATTGTGCGCGACAATCAATTACCGCCCAAAGTACTGGTCATTCACCGGTTTACGAATGATATGGTAACGGGGTATAAAGCGATTAAGAAAGTGCCCGAAGTACAGGTGGTGATCGATATGGACGGATGGGGCAGTAAGGCATTGAAAACCGGAACCTATAATGCCTTTGTATATCGCCAGCCGGTACAGTTTACCGGGTTTAAGCTGTTTTACAAAAATGACCTGAAGCGCGGCAGCACCGGTTTATTTACACCCCAGGAGCTGCTCCAGTTTAAACCCCGCCCGGTTTATATTCAATACCAGTAAAGGCTTAATTCTGTTTACGTGTAATGCGGATCTTACCGGAAATTTACCGCTGTCCTTTATTACTTCAATTCAAAAGCAACCACGCTGTAATTGTTAAACGTAGGAACATATAAGGTTTTGGAAGATGCTTCGTAAGCAAGATCTGCCGTATTCATGCGGCCCTGTACATCCAGCATCTTATGAATGGAGCCCGTGGAGGAAACATGATAAATAAGGCCCGCCCAGCAGGTAACGATAAAACCGCCGTCACCGGTGGGTTCCAGCCCGTCGCCGCCCTGCTCAAAACCGGAAGCGATGACCGTTTTATTTTTTTTCGGATCCAGTTTCCATAATTCTTTTCCGGCCAGTACGTAAAGATCGGAGCCGATCGATTTCAACCCGTTTGCACTGGTCGCCTGCTCCAGGTATACTTCGGGCTGATGATTGGTTACTTTATAGATCTTGTTTTCGCGGGTATCCGATACATATACCGTTCCCTTTTTATCTACGGTTACGTCATTTAAGAAAACCGATCCGGGAATGGGAATGGTTTGAAGGACCTGTGCTTTTTTAACATCAATCACCACCAGGTCTGTGATATCCGCCACATATAAACGGTTTTTGTACAGCGCCATACCTTTGGGCGCATTTAACCCGGTAACCCAATTCAGGTTTTTAACCCTTCCATCCTTGTAAAGAATGCCTACGCCTCCTTTGCCATCCTTGTCCGTACCCTTGCCGTCAATGAGCGATACATATAACTCATTTCTACCGGAAGCCGGCAGTACCGATTCCGGAACCGGGATGGAATCCGTGGTGCGCCATGTTTGAACAATGGTATGCTGTCCGTAGGTTAAAGAACCGATGGCAAATACCGATAAAAAGAGAAACAGAGGTTTCATAGTTGAATATTATAGATGTGAAGATAATTAAAAAAACGCTTTGCCCGTGTATGCCTGGTAGTTGGAGGGGACGTCATTTTTACAAACTTTGCCACAGAGGCCCTGAAACGCTGAGGATCCGGAACTTTAAATTAAAAGTGGAGGCATGAAATAAGCACCACGAATACCCGAGGGCACAAAGAACCACGAAGAAATTCGCTTGGTTCACCTTCGTGCTTTAAGGCCGTCGTGTCGAAGACATAAAAAGCGTTGCGTCGTTGCTCCATAGCGCCGTTGCGTGAAATAAGCACCACGAATACCAAAGGCATAAAGAACCACGAAGAAGTTCGCTTGGTTCACCTTCGTGCTTTAAGTCCGTCATGTCGAAGACTTAAAAGCGTTGCGTCGTTGCTCCATAGCGTCGTTGCGTGAAATAAGCACCACGAATACCCGAAGGCACAAAGAATCATGAAGAAGTTCGCTTAGTCTTCCTTCGCGCCGTCCTAGCGAAGACTTAAAAGCGTTGCGTCGTTGCTCCACAGCGCCGCTGCGTGAAATAAGCACGACGAATACCCGGAGGCACAAAGCGTTTTATTCTGGAAAGGTTTTAATGATTACGGAATAGCGCTGTTTACCGGTCGCGGTTAAAGATCCGTCCGATATCTTTTCCAAGACCTTCCAGGTCCATGGTCGGATTGAGGAACTGGTGATCGCTGATATAGAAGTCATCCACATCGGCCGGTTTTACCTGTACCGGGTAAATGAGCAGGAAGTTGCCCGAACGGAAATACCGGTCGAGATAGGTAAAGATCCGGTCCATATGCTGGTTGTAGGAGGGGTATTGCGGACGGCTCAGCACCACCGTAAGCAGATCATTTTTATCAATCTCCCGGGCAAGGATCAGCAGGTCTTCCCAGTTGGTAAACGCTGTAAACCGATATTCGATGGGTTTCTTTTCATTCAGCCGTTGTAACAGCGGCTCGATGTTTGCCGGCGCAAAAAACTTTACACCGCCGCCACAATGCTTGGCCAGTGTCCATAAGTTCGACAGCCAGTAGAAGAACCCCGCTTCCCGTTCCGCATTTTGAGGAATGACCACAACATTGTTTTTAATCGTAGACAAGGGCTGAACGGGGTTGTACACATAGGTAGTGATCTTTTCATTGTCGAGGATGCCGTTAATGAGCGCAAAACTCTTTACCGAATTATAAGGTCTGGTGCTATAGCCAAGGATAAGATCGGTGATCTTATTGGCCTTAAGCTCGCCGGTAATACCATTGATGATATTATCGTCGTAGCGGAGGATATCTGTAACCTTTACATCGGTCGCGGCCCCGGTGTGAATGGCCAGGTCCAGCATTTTCTTCCCGGCCCTGTCAGATTCATCCGGGGCATCCTGCTTATTAATGATGTGCAGGGCATAGACCTGGTCTGTATTGGTGTCGGATTTGATCGAAAGGGCCAGCTGCACAAGATGCTCTGTTTTATCCAGTGCGTTGGTGGCAATCATTATTTTTTCGCCTTCTTCATTATTACTGCTGCGTTCCTCCGTTCCGCTGCCGGTTTCTTTTGCCAGTTCCTGCCCGCCTTTCTGAGCCGTTAATGAAGCCAGGGTACAGGTAATCAGGATCACCAGGATGGAACCGTTAAGCACCGCTTCGTTCAGCAGGCGGATGGGTTCTCCGTCGGGTGTTTCAGAGATGATGATATTATAACCTACCATTACGGCGGCAAGGGTGGCGGCAGCTTGCGCCACACTCAATCCAAAGATCACCTGCAGCCGGGGCTTGTTGAGCCGGAAGGTTTTGGCTGTGGCCCAGGCGGCCAGGTATTTTGCTACAATAACCCCAACGGTAAGCACGGCGGCTACCTTTATGGTTTCTGTGTCTTTGATAAAGGCCTTAAAGTCGATCAGCATGCCCACACTGATAAGAAAGAACGGAATGAAGAGCGCATTGCCCACAAATTCTACCCGGTTCATCAGCGGTGATGTAGCCGGTATCAGCCGGTTTAATGCAAGTCCGGAAAGAAACGCACCGATAATACCTTCCACACCGGCGAGTTCCGCCAGCACTGCACCCAGGTATACCATTACCAGCACAAAAATGAACTGAGCGATTTTGTCCTGCACTTTTTTAAAAAACCACCGGCCAATAACCGGAAATAAGAACCATACAATGAGGCCGAAGGCCATAATGGACAAGGTAAGCCGCAGCCAAAAGGCCGTATCAACCTGGCCTTTGGTCATGCCTACAATAACGGCCAGTACCAGCAGTGCCAGTGTGTCGGTGATCATGGTGCCGCCTACGGTGATGTTTACCGACCGGTCTTTGGCAATGCCCAGTTTGCTAACGATGGGGTAGGCAAGGAGTGTATGCGAAGAGATCAGGCTACCCAGCAGGATAGAGGTCATCCAGTTAAAGTGCAGCAGGTAATAGCTGCCCAGTGTGCCAATGATCATGGGGATGCAAAAGGTATACATGCCGAAGGTAATGCTCTTCCACTTGTTTTTCCTGAACTCGATCAGATCGATCTCCAGGCCGGCCAGGAACATAATATACAGTAACCCGGTGGTTCCCGAAACCACGATGCTGCTGTCGCGGTCCAGTATACCAAACCCGTTTGGACCCGTAAGTGCACCGGCAATGATCAGACCAATCAGATGGGGGATCTTTAATTTATTCAACAGGATCGGTGCCAGCAATACGATCAGGATTACGATCAGGTATCTTAATATAGGGTCCGTAACCGGCAGCGTTGTGTCAAGAATACTTAACAGCATATTCGGAGATTGTTAAGATTAGGGATTCTTCCATTTATCCAGGTCTGCTTTAAACGTGGTTTCGCAACCATCTGCCTGGGTGATCAGCCGTTGCCCGCTTAATTTGTTCCGCTGATCCACTTTTAGTTCCACCTTCATGGAAGCAGCGGGTTGGGCAGTTTCAGATTCGGGTGTGGAAAGTTTCAGGTCGGTGCCTGTAAAGGTTCCGGTGTAAACGCGGATCAGCTTATCGCCCTGCATGGCCCGTACCGTTACGGCCGTTCCGTTTCCGGCAATAAGCCATGTTTCCTTTCGGATATCGCCTACGGCAAAGCCCGAACAATTGGTTTGGGTGCAAACCATTGTCACATTCCAGTTGCCCGCCAGTGAGTCCGGCAAAGGAACGCCGGGCGTAACCGGCAGATGACTGGCTGAATCTATTTGAGCGGCAAATTTGTTAAGACTATCTTCTTTTAATCTGACTTCCTTTTCTTTTATCATTACGGCCTGCTCGCGCAGGTTCAATGCCTGTTCCCGCTGATCCAGCTGTTTTCTTCGTTCTTCAAAGCCGCAGCTGTGTAAACAGAGTGTTAATAAGCAAATACCAACGATCAAAGGTTGTTTCATATGTTGAAATTTGGATGCAGTATTGCTAAGGTAGAAAAAAACGCCGGAAGCCAACGCTGTTTCAGGTTAGGTTACGTTTCATACGCGATGTGCGGTTTCATTTTCATATTTTCACATCTTCAGATGTAACGAGGTTCCGGGCTGGGGTCTGTTGCATGCGCGCAGATCCATTGCCTTTTGAAGATACATAAACCAGAGACCCCGGAATTTTTCAAACATATAAAACGATTTACGCTTACGGGGGCTGAAAGCTGAACGCTGGTTGGATGTGCTCCGCAGACGAATACCGGTTTCGCTGATGCCTTTGCAGGGATTGGTAGTATTGCTGGTAATGACCGCGTGGGCCGGCTGCACAGCCTTGGAAAAATGGTTTGCCGGTTGCGGATGCTGCCTAACGGAACGGTGACGGGATCTGTAACAAGCGGGATACAGATGGCTAACTGAAAAGAACATAGCCCCCACGATACAGAACCGGGAATCCCTTTTTAACGGCGTACATCCTGCTGTGCGCATCCCGGAAAGACGCATATAAATTGCCTGTTTTTTGCCTGTCATTCTGGCAAAACCGTCCCCAAAATCATTCCCTGCCATCTCAAAAAAAGTGATATACGAGCGATACAGCCAGATACAGTCAGGATATAGAAAGGATACAGAAACGATACAGAAACGATATACAAAGGATATACAAACGATACAGAAAGGATACAGAAAAATAGTTTGAAGTAAAATAAGGCGATTTAAGCCTCTTTTGTGCCGTTTGAGTATTCTTGTCGAAAGGGTGGTAAGCGGGGCGTTATCTTGCCTTAAAATCGGCCTGAGGACTATAGAAATTCAATTGCGCCGCCAATGATTGCGAGGTTCAGAAAAAAACAAAAAATGAGGATTTTATGTCATCCTGACATTGGTCAAAAAAAAAGCCCAGCATCCAGGGTCTAAAAACTAAAAACAAAATTCAAAAAATGCAAAACCTGCCGGTCAGCGCTGCTTCATCTGAAGTCGGGCATTTGCCAACAGATGCCGTGCTGTTACGGCGGTCAGTACGGCGAGGCTTTATAAAGCGACACAGGTGCGCTTCATTGTTTTGCTGAACCCGCATCGTAATAAAGGAAGAAGGCGGAACGTATCAACCACCCGATCGCCTTCTTCCTGTTCCGCCCTTTATGCATTGCAACTGATACCGCACGCGCTGTGTTTACCGGGGCGTTTATGATGCCCTGACGATTTTCCTTAAGCAGGAACAACCTGGTCCGGTACGGTGGCCGTTTGCCGGGCGGACAATGCTTTACAGGGGGACATCAACGGGATACGGTGATTGTTACCTCCTGCGGATATATTTTTTTATAAGATTGCTGCCTTTGAAAAATTCAAACAACTTCGGTATATTTATACTGCTTCTAAGCGGAAGTAGCTCACCTGGTAGAGCGGCAGCTTCCCAAGCTGCAGGTAGCGGGTTCGAGTCCCGTCTTCCGCTCCGGATGAGAACCTTTCCTCATCGAATGCATTTCATTGTTCAAACAACATAGCCGGGCTCATACTGAAAGAGCGCCGGCTATATTTTAAAAGTAATTATAGTATTCGCTATCTATTCCAGTTCCCGGATCCAGATATTCCGGAAGCTTACCGGGTCGCCATGATCCTGCAGGATGATGGGCTCTTTTTCTTTGTGAAATGTATTCTGAGGAATGCCAATATACTGGGTGGCGCCCAGGATGGCGGCGTTATTTTGTACCAACACCCCGTTATGAATCACGGTGATCCGGGCCTGCGATTTGAGGGTGCTGTCTTTATTAAAACGGGGGGCAATAAAAATGATATCGTAGGTCTGCCATTCGCCGGGTTTACGGGAAGCATTGGCTAGCGGGATCAATTGTTTATAGATGCTGCCTGCCTGGCCATTACTATAGGTGCGATTCTTGTAGCTGTCCAGCACCTGCAGCTCATAGTTGCTCATTAAGAAAATGCCGCTGTTTCCTCTTCCCTGGCCGTCGCCTTTTACTTCTGCCGGTGCACGCCATTCCACATGCAGCTGGCAATCACCAAAACTTTGCCTGGTGCGGATGGCACCGGATCCTTTTACAACTGTCATGGCTTTATTGTCCAGTTTCCAGCTTGCAGGCCCCTTCCCATCTGCACGCTCCCAGTTTGAAAGACCCGATCCGTCAAAGAGCACAAGGGCATCAGACGGAGCATCTGCGCTTGTGGCACCAGGGGTTACGATCCTGGGTTCCGGATTCCATACTTCGGTGATCTTGGGATCGCCGTTTTGCGCATACAGGGAATTGCCGGCACAGAGCACTGCAAACGCTACATAGAGTTGCTTTTTCATGAGTAAGAAAATTGATTAAATAAAAGGCAACTTACACAATATCGATGAGAAGTAAAGCGCTGTCCGGATATTTTTTCAAACGGAAAATGATTACCGGTCAGAGACCGGGGATCAATGGTATCAGTGAAAGGCATTATAGCCGGGAAAATTTATAGAAGGCTTTGAATGCCTGGTCACGGACGGCAATAATCGTTGCTCCATGCACCGTTGCTGCAGCTTCGCACCAGGCAATATAGGATTCCAGGTCGTTTTTTTTACCGCAGGCGATCAGTGTAATTGTACGTTGCGTATCAATTTTTAGAGTGCCGGTAATATTTAGTGCTTCTGCTTTTGACAGCATTTCCGTTGACAGGAGGGTGCCGATACTGCTGTTTCGGATAGTGATTTCTTTTGTGATCATCGGATGAATTTTGATGTTTTCAATATGTATGCTGCCCGGGCCTTGCAATAAAATAGCGGGCTGTCTGCAACCTGAGAACATTCCATTTGGAAAAGAGGCCTGGCCAAAGATACACAAATCGGGTTAAACTGATGGCAAAGCCACGCTTCGGTGTTATTGCTTTAACGCGGTGTTGTTTTCAGTGAAGATAAAGATAGTTGCAGATGCGCCGGTTATAGCCGCAGATGCGCAGATTTTAGCGCTTTAGGTATTGAAAGGTTCCAAAAGCTGGCGGAGGTTTTTATTCAGGCGACTGATAAAGGTTATAGCCACAGATGCGCAGATTTTGGGCCTTAGTATTGAAAGGCTCCAAAAACTGGTGGAGGTTTTTATTCAGGCGACTGATAAAAGTTATAGCCACAGATGCGCAGATTTTGGGCCTTAGTATTGAAAGGCTCCAAAAGCTGGCGGAGGCTTTTATTCAGGCGACTGATAAAAGTTATAGCCGCAGATGCGCAGATTTTAGGCGCTTAAGATCAAAGAAATCCGAAAAATGCCGGAGTTCATATTTGGAGGAGCTATAAAAAATTACAAAGTATGCAGCCTTAAATGAATGGCCGAAAATTAAGATGGTACATATGGCTTCAGATGCACAAATGCCGGCGTTTTAAAGATCGAAAAACAAAAAGGGATCTGAACTGCTTTACTTTCTTAATCCCGAAGGGATGAAAGCATTCATAGCCTGTTCAAACAGGAGTTTGTTTAAAACTCCGGAGGAGTGGTATCGGTTATTCCCGTATTCGTCTGAATGTGCTAGCCCAGGATCTCGAACCAACGGTATTCTTCTGTTTCGGGAACATCGGTTACCGTTACGTTTTCTACTTTTGCGCCCGCCGGTCCCTGTCTGCACCAGTCGATAAAGCGTTGCAGCGGTTCCGCATCACCATATGCGTAAATGAGTACAGATCCGTCCGGCTGGTTTTGTGCGGATCCTAATATTCCCATAATATCGGCCTGTTGTTTTGCCGTTTTACGGAAAAAAACGCCTTGTACGGCTCCGGTTACAATGATTTTTTTTGTGCTCATATATGGGTTTAAAAAGTTGAAAAAGCGATACGGCTGACCAGTGCTTCGAGGTATTGCTGGTCCACGGTATCAAAGTGATCCGGCTTTTCGCTATCCACATCCAACACGCCGATCACCTGACCGTTGCGTATAATGGGCACCACGATCTCCGATTTTGAGAAGCTGCTGCAGGCGATATGCCCGGGAAACTGTTCCACATCGGGCACGATAAGGGTTGCGGCCTGGTCCCATGCGGTACCGCAAACGCCGCGCCCTTTCCGGATACGGGTACAGGCCACCGGTCCCTGAAAAGGGCCCAGCACCAACTCATCGTTTTTGACCAGGTAAAAGCCTACCCACCACCACTGAAACTGTTCTTTTAGTGCGGCCGCTATATTGGAAAGATTGGCGATCAGATCGGGCTCTCCTGCTATAATTGCTTCAATCTGCGGAAGCAAGGCGCTGTATTGCGCTTCCTTTGATCCTGTGTGTATGGTAAGATCTTCTGCCATGGTTACCGGGTTCCGGATTTTAACTGTTCATTGAATGCCTTTGAATCTCCTTTTTTTATAGAAAGGCTCTGCCACTGATCGTTACGGATATGTTTGCCGATAAAAACGATCTGGCCCACATGATATGCATAATGCGTCAACTGGCGGTGAATGGCCTCTATCACCGTCAGGGGTTTGGTGCGGATGGTGATGGTCCGGTCGAGGTCTTCCGGTTTCAACGATTCCAGTGCGTTAAACAAACACTGCCATCCTTCTTCCCAAAGCGTCATTAAATGAGCCCGGTCCAGCTGCTGTTCTTCAAACTCTTCATCTCTTTTCCGCCAGTCCTTTTCCCCGTCTTCAGTAAGAAAATTGGTCCAGCGGCTAAGCATATTGCCGTGCATATGCGTAATGTTTACCGCAAGGTTATTATTGGCGTCATCCGGCTGAAAATGAAAATCGGCATCGCTCAATTGTGCAAATGTTTTTTCCGCAAGCGCTTTATAGTCTTTGAATTGCTGGATGGCGCTTTGTATGCATATTGTTTCGTTCATTGTTTTGAGGTTTTAGTTATCAGTTATCAGTCACCAGTTTTCAGTTATCAGTCATCAGTTATCAGTTTTCAGATTCAGCATATTGTATTGAAACCTGGAATACCCTAAAAACCCGCGGCTGAATCGTCGCCCCGGTGGTCTGCCACGGCCTCCAGTGTTCCGTCCGGCTGTACTTTAATAACCTCTGTGCGGCCGATTTGTTTACGATCGTACAGTTCATAACCCATTTTTTTCAGCGCGGCAGCTGTGTTTGCCGGAAAGCCGCTTTCGATATCGATGCGGTCGGGCAGCCACTGGTGATGAAATTTGGGTTTGTTTACCGCATCATCCGTACTCATCTTAAAATCGATGATGTTGACGATTGTTTGAAATACCGAGGTGGGAATAGTGGTTCCTCCCGGTGTGCCCGCTACGAGGTAAGGTTTTCCGCTTTTTAATACCAGGGTGGGAGCCATGGAACTGAGCATGCGTTTGCCGGGTGCAATGGCATTGGCTTTTCCGCCTACGGCGCCAAAAAGATTGGGAGATCCGGGCTTGGCACTGAAATCATCCATTTCATCGTTTAAAAGAAAGCCGGCGCCTCCTACAACGGTCCGGCTGCCATAGTTATTATTGAGGGTGGTGGTTACCGCTACGGCATTGCCTTCTTTATCCAAAACGCTCAGATGGGTGGTTTCTTCACTTTCATAACCGGGAACAATGCCCCTTCCGGTTTGTTTGCTGTTGCCGGCTTTTTGCGGATCATAATCCTTCATCCTGTTTTTGAGGTAGGCGTCGCTGGTAAGTGCTGCAACCGGCACCTGTACAAAATCGGCATCGCCCATATAGCGGGCACGGTCGGCATAAGCCCTGCGTTCGGCTTCCGTCATCAATTGTACGGCTGCAGGCGATGCAAATCCCATGACTCCGATATCGTAGGGCTCAATCATTTTCAGCATCTGGTTCAACAGCAATCCTCCGCTGCTGGGCATGGGCATGCCAATGACCTCGTATCCCCGGTATGTAAAAAGAAGCGGCTGGCGCGACTTTGCCTGGTAGGCTTTCAGATCGTTCAGGCTGATGATGCCCTTGCCGCGTTGCATTTCTTCAACAATAAGGCGGGCGGTGGTTCCTTCATAAAAGCCCCGCTGCCCATCTTTTTGAATCCGTTTTAAGGTAGCCGCCAGCTCTTTCTGAACGAGGGTGTCGCCTTTTTGCCAGGGGGCTTTTTTTACAAAAGCTGTTGGCCGGGTACTGAGTTTTTGAAAATCTTCCCGGTTGGCGTTGAGTCCATGGGCTTCGGCCGCGGTGATCGCAAAACCCTGTTCGGCAAAATCAATGGCCGGCTGTATCAGCACTTCCATAGGCAACCGGGCATACCGGTGGGCGGCATACAAACCAGCCACGGTTCCCGGCACACCGGAGGAAAGATGACCGTTTAAGCTTTTTTCGGCAACCGCATTGCCGTTATCGTCGAGGTACATGTCGCGATGCGCTTTAGCCGGTGCCATTTCCCGGTAATCCAACGCTATTTTTTCATTATTGGCCAACCGGGCAACCATAAATCCACCGCCGCCGATATTGCCGGCACCCGGGTACACTACTGCCAATGCCCATTGCGTGGCAATTGCCGCATCTACCGCGTTGCCTCCTTTTTTTAGCATCTCCAGGCCCGCAAGACTGGCCAGCGGGTGTGCCGATACAACGGCTCCGTTCGACGTATTGCTGTTTTTTGTAATGCTATAGTGATACGCATCGATACCGGAAACGGTTGCAGGCGGCCTGCCGGTTTTTTTAGTGGCGGTGCAGGCGGCTAATAAGAACAGGGTTCCGGTAACAATCAGGTGGCGCATGAAGATAAAATTTAGCGAAAGGTAAAAAAAAGTTTCTGGTTTATGTTTTTACAGTTATCAGTTATGAGGTTTCAGTTTTCAGCGATCAGTTTTCAGCGATCAGTTTTCAGTAATCAGTTTTCAGGAATCAGTGATCGGCTTTCGGTCATGAGTTGACTATGCCCGGAATTGGAGATCTGGCACCAGGTGTGGAACGAATCTAACCTTAAACCTGGAACCTTAAACAAAATGCAATCAGTCTTTAGTTCTCAGGATACACGAACAGCTAAAAGCTGATCGCTAAAGGCTTAACTATCGGTTCTCCATTGTATATTCGTAAGATGAAGCGTATTGTGTATTCTTTGTTTTTAGTATGTTTTTGCGGGGCGGCCTTTGCACAGGGGCCGCGGAGCTGGTCGGGCAGCGAGATCCTCCAGGGCATCCGGAAGCTGAATGTGTTGGGCTCTGTTCTTTACCTGGCCGCACACCCGGATGATGAAAATACCCGGTTGATCACCTACCTGGCCAATGACCGGTTTTATCGTACCGGTTACCTGTCGCTGACCCGCGGGGATGGCGGTCAGAACCTGATCGGGGAAGAGCAGGGGATCGAACTGGGATTGATCCGTACACAGGAATTACTTGCAGCGCGGCGTATAGACGGCGGAGAGCAGTTTTTTACGCGTGCCTTTGATTTTGGATTTTCAAAAAACCCGGAGGAAACCTTTACGATCTGGAACCGGGGGCTGGTGCTGAGCGATGTGGTATGGGTGATCCGGAAATTTCAGCCGGATGTGATCATTACCCGGTTTCCTACTACGGGAGAGGGAGGGCATGGACATCATACCGCTTCGGCGATTCTTGCCAATGATGCTTTTAAAGCGGCTGCAGATCCCCGGCAATACCCGGAGCAGTTAAAATATGTGAAGCCCTGGCAGGCCCGGCGGATCTTATGGAATACATTTAATTTCGGAGGTACCAACACCACCGATCCTTCGCAGTTTAAAATTGATGCGGGCGGTTACAATGCGCCGCTGGGAAAAAGCTACGGGGAAATAGCTGCGCTCAGCAGAAGCCAGCATAAGAGCCAGGGATTTGGTTCTGCCGGCACCAGGGGCGAAAGCTGGGAATACTTTAAAACCACCGGCGGTCCTGCACCGGAAAAAGATCTTATGGACGGCGTGGATCTGAGCTGGAACCGTATCGGTGCGGAGGGAAAAAAGATCGCGGATGCGGTTAAAAAAATTGAAGCGCAGTTTTCCGTGCTGAATCCCGAAGCATCGGTAAAACCGCTGGTGGACCTGTACCAGCAACTGGCGGCATTACCCGGCTCTTACTGGAAACAAAAAAAGATGGAGGAAGTACAGGCGTTGATCCGGCAGTGCAGCGGATTATTTATACGCGCTGTCAGTAATCTGCAGATGGTGTTTCCCGGGGAAACCATAAAACTGAATGCGAATATCATCAACCGCTCGGATATACGGATGCAGCTGAAGCAGGTAAAGATCGGGAAGAGTGATCTGCCTGCAGACCAGTTGCTGGAAAAGAACCGGAATATAAATCAGCCGGTGATGGTAACGATCGATGATACGGCCGCCCTTACACAACCATACTGGTTGCGTGAACCAATGACGCCCGCCAACTATACCGTACAGGATCAGCAACAGATAGGGATTCCGGATGCTATTCCGGCGTACAGCGCCGAAATAACCATTGCGGTGGAAGGCGTTCCGTTTACCTTTACCGAACCGGTATTGTATAATTTTGCAGATCCGGTGAAAGGAGAGTTATACGAGCCGTTGGTTATTGCCCCAAGGGTGGCCGTTCAGCTATCACCCAAACTGGTGTTGTTTCAAAAAGGAGCAACGGAAACCCGTTCCATAAAACTGCAGCCGGTGATCAATAAGCCGCTTCCCGGACACCTGGGCTTTGGCCTGGCAGGACTTCCGGACGCAAATGCTGCGGCTGTTGCCGACACCGGGGCAGGCGTGCAGATACCTGTAAGTAACCGCCAGCTGAAACAACCCGTAACAGCGGTATACGGAACGGTGTGGGATCAGACGGCACCGGAAAAAAAATATTCACAGGCCCTCAAATCGATCCATTACGATCATATCCCTTATATCAATTATTTCTTTACCGATTCCGTTAAGCTGCTCAATATTGATCTGAAAACAGCCGGCAAAACGATCGGGTATATACCCGGCGCAGGCGATAAGGTGCCGGAAGTATTAACGGCAATGGGGTACCAGGTGGTATTGCTGGACCGGAACCGGCTGATGACAACAGACCTTTCGGTATTTGATGCCATTGTAACCGGTGTGCGGGCTTATAATATCCATGAATGGTTAAATGATGCGTATGACCAGTTAATGACCTATGTACGTAACGGCGGCAACCTGGTTGTACAATACAATACCAATAATAATATCGGACCTGTAAAAGCAAAAATAGGTCCCTATGATTTTTCCATTTCGCGGAACCGGATCACCGACGAGCAGGCTGCGGTGCGCTTTATCGACGCCTCCATGCCCGTGCTGAACTATCCGAATAAAATTACCCGGGAAGACTTTTCGGGCTGGGTGCAGGAGCGCAGTACCTATCATGGTTCCGGGTGGAACGCACAGCTGAAACCGGTATTGGCGATGCACGACCCGGGAGAACAGGATGATTCAGGAGCCTTGCTTACCGGCAAATACGGGAAGGGATATTTTACCTATTGCGGGCTTGCATTCTTCCGGCAGTTGCCGGCGGCAGTTCCGGGAGCTATTCGTTTATTTGCAAATATTATTGCGCTAAATTCGCAAACTTCAACAACCGATAAATGACAGATAAGAAAAAGGAATTCATGGGGATCCGCCGGGGCGAGATGGCGTTTTTGGTGGCCATCGTGATCGGACTGGTAGTAGGAACGCTTATAAAAAAAATAAGGCTGGGACTGATGCTGGGACTGATCATCGGGCTGGGGATCGTATTTATGAATAGTTTGCGGGCGAAGCGTTGAGCGGGGCGGATAGGCAATGGTGAATGGTGAAAAGGGATCCATGTCGTTTCCTTAAAGGCGTAGATCACACCCGGGGCGTGACAGGTTGCACAGATCTGGCGGCTTTAACAGAGATCAAAAACAGCGCAGCGCAGGTGCCGAAGGCGCCGCAGGCGCCATCAGTGCATCTGCGGCAACCATAAAAATTGTTGATGTAGGGTATTGAATAATGAATGGTGAAAAGGGGATCCATGTCGTTTCCTTAAAGCCGTAGATCACGCCCGGGGGCGTGACAGGTTGCACAGAGCTGGCGGTTTTAATAGAGATCAAAAACAGCGCAGCGCAGGTGCCGCAGGCGCCATCAGTGCATCCGCGGCAACCATAAAGAATGTTGGGGCAGGGTATGGAATAGTGAATGATCAATGATGAATGGTGAATAGTGAAAAGGGGACCCATGTCATTTCCTTAAAGCCGTAGATCACGCTGGGGGCGTGACAGGTTGCACAGATCTGGCGGCTTTAACAGAGATCAAAAACAGCGCAGCCAGGTGCCGCAGGCGCCATCAGTGCATCCGCGGCAACTATAAAAATTGTTAAGGCGGGGTATGGAATTGTGAATGATCAATGGTGAATGGTGTATTTTAACAGAAGCATAATAAAGGATTTTCAATTCGTATAAATGCAAAAGGAAAAGCATATACAGGAAGAAGAAAAAGCGCCCCTGCTCGGGTCCTGGACAAGATGGTATGTGCTTGTGATCGTAGTGCTGTTGCTGCTGATTGCCTGCTTTTACTGGATTACAAAAAACTATTCATGAAGTCGCTGGACTGGTTTGTACTCATTATAACGTTGGCAGCCATTATCCTTTACGGGGTATATAAAAGCCGTACCACGCGCGATCTCGACGGGTATTTCCTCTCCAACCGCAGTATGCCCTGGTACCTGATCCTTTTAAGCATCATGGGTACCCAGGCAAGTGCCATTACTTTTCTTGCAGCACCGGGCCAGGCGTATACGGATGGTATGCGCTTTATCCAGTACTACTTTGGGTTGCCGCTGGCAGCGATTGTTATTTGTATATCTTTTGTTCCGGTTTTCAGCCGGCTTAAAGTATTTACTGCTTATGAATACCTGGAGCAGCGTTTTGATCTGAAGACCCGGACGCTTACTTCCTTCCTGTTCCTGTTGCAACGGGGGCTTTCCACCGGTATCAGTATTTATGCGCCTTCCATCATTTTGTCGGTATTGCTGGGCTGGAATATTTACCTTACCAACCTGTTCATGGGCGGGTTGCTGATCATTTATACCGTTACCGGCGGCGCGCGCGCGGTAGCCTATACCCAAACCTTCCAGTTCCTGATCATCATCGGGGCCATGGTTACTGCGGGGTATTTTATCGTAAAAGACCTGCCGCCGGGCATTGGCTTCAGCGATGCATTGCTGGTAGGAGGAAAGCTCGGGAAAATGAACGTGATCACCACCGGGTTTAAAGACGGCCGGTTCGACTGGGGCGAGCGGTACAATATTTTCAGCGGGATAATCGGCGGCTTTTTCCTGCTGTTGTCCTACTTCGGAACCGATCAGTCGCAGGTGGGCCGTTACCTTACCGCCCGCAATCTTACCGAAAGCCGCCTCGGGCTGTTGATGAACGGGATCGTGAAAGTGCCCATGCAGTTCTTTATTTTATTGATCGGTGTATTGGTGTTTACATTTTACCAGTTCAATAAGGCCCCGGCATTTTTTAATGAACTGGAGCTGAAGCGGCTGGAACAATCGGTGTACAGCGATTCCCTGCATCATTTAAAACAGGAGCTGCAGTCCATCCAGCAACGGAAAGAAGCCGCATTGGCATTGTATCCGGGTCAGCGGGAAACGGCTTTTCAGCAGTTGCGGGTACTTCAAAAAGAAACCGATGCGGTGCGGGTGCAGATCAAAGGACTGGTAAAGAAGAACGGCGGAGCGGATAATGATACCAACTATATTTTCCTGCATTTTGTAGTGGACTATTTACCGGCCGGGCTGGTAGGCCTCATCATAGCCATTATTTTTCTTGCCAGCTGGGGCAGCATTGCTGCCGCATTAAATTCCCTGGCCTCCAGTACGGTGATCGATTTTCATAAGCGGTTTTCTTCAAAAAAACACCCGGAAGAAAAGGAGTACCAGATATCGAAGCGCTATACACTTTTATGGGGGCTCTTTTGTATTGCGGTGGCTATGTTTGTTTCCAATTGGGGCAATAGTTTAATTGAAGTGGTTAATGTACTGGGCTCGCTGTTCTATGGTACCATTCTCGGTATTTTCCTGGTAGCATTCTATTGCAGGCAAATAAAGGGAAATGCCGTATTCTGGGCAGCGCTTATTGCCGAACTGATTGTGGTGCTTTTATTTTTCCTGAATGAATATAAGGTAATTGCGCTGGGATTCCTGTGGCTGAATGCTATTGGAGCGTTGCTCGTATGGGGCATCAGTTATCTGTTGCAGTTACGTACACCAAAGCAGGCCATGCGTATTTGATGCTGAACTGCCGGGGCCGCATTAATACCCGAGGTTGTTAAGAATAAACCTGCAACGCTGTTGGATGGTACCGGTTGGTACCTCTACCACCTGGTAGCGGTAACGGGTATAGGTGGCTTTCAGCTGCTCATAGGTAAAAACGGCTTCTTCCCAGCTTTGTTTGCGTTCCGTATCGGTTGTATAAATTGCTTTCCATGGAGGCAACATGAATACCGTTGGGTTGTAGCGGTGCGTCCATGCCGCTTCCCCCATGTCTGCTGAAATGCCCCGGCCGGTGAGGGTAGCATAACAAAGCGTGTCCGGTATACCCCGGTCAAAGAAAAAAAACATATCCGGATTGTGTTGTGCTTTTTTCAGCGTTACCATATAGCTTTCTACAGACCGTTTCAGCATCATACGGGTATAAAGCTCCTGGTCTTTCCAGGGAAGCGCCGTTCCTTCGGCAGCCATCTGCTCCCGGATGATCTGCCGGGCTACTTCCGGTACCACCTGAAAATGCGGCCCTTCCAATGCCGTAAGCAAGGTGGTTTTTCCCGACCCCGGTCCGCCGGTGAAGATGTAAAAATGATCGGCGTTCATTTGTTGTATCTGCTCAGTTGTTTAAATGAAAGATCCAGCACATCAAACTGGCCGGCTGTAAATGTATAATGCCAACACTCGGAATCGAGGGGCTTAAAACCATGCCGCTCCATTGCGGTTTTTAATTGCTCCCGGTTGCGACGCACCTGTGGCGGCAGCGCTGTAAAGCTATGATGCGCAGTATCGGTAAAATTGTCAAATCCTGTACCCATCGGTAATTCCTGTCCTGTTTTCAGATCGATCAATGTAAGGTCTACCGCCGTTCCGCGGTTATGGTTGCTTCCTTTTGCGGGATTGGCCACATACCGTTCATCTTTTACCAGCTCCCAGAATTTTTCGGAAACGCCAAACGGGCGATAGGCATCAAATATTTTTATGCCCAAACCTTCCGCCTTTAGTTCTGCCTGTACCGCCGCCAGTGCTTCGGCAGCCGGCCGTCGCATAAAAGTAATACGCGTGCCTGCAGGGTACATGCGTCTTTGCATGAAGTTATGCGTGGAGGCATACCGGAGATCATAGACCAGGCCAGGTATGCGGCTTTTTAATTCCACCAGGCGGTTATCAGCGTTTTTACGGATAGCCTCGCGGTATTCGTCTCCGGACCGCAGGATGGGGAAGGAATAAGATTGGGCAGAACAGGTCAAAGCTGCCCAGCATACCATAAGAAAACAGGCGCGTTTATAAAGAGAAATGTGTTGCTGATTCATACCAGGAAAGTATTACAACTTCATAAAATGGCAAATAGTTTTTTGTTTGCGCTGATGGCTACGGGGATAAAAGCAGGAGTGCATAGCTTTTCCCGGTGGGCAAGCATATACGCGGTTTGAAAGGGCGCAGCCGAATGGCTGGATAAAGCAGGATAGGTTAGAGCCGGTCTTTGAGTACTGCAATACACCTGGATGTTTCTGATGTTGGGTTAAAATGAAACACCGCGTACCAGCCCTCATCCAGTGGCACAAAATAGCCATGGCCTCTGTAGTATTTTGCGTGATCCCTGTTTTTAAACGTGTTCAGGGGTTTGCCAAGCACCGTATCGCCATGAAGGGTAAACCGTTTGTCGGTGGTAAAGATGCATTTGACCCGGTTCTCTTTTTTTGTATCAACCGCTACGATATACCTTACAGAATCAACAACCAGCTGAACGCTAGGATAAGCATCGTTAAAGCGCATAAAGGAGGAGTTGCCAGAGATTGCCCCCTGCCAGGTATCGCCTAAATCCGGCAATTTTTGTGCTCCTGCGAGGATGTGCATCAGCAAACCAATCATGCACCCGGTCAGATACCTTGCTTTGCTCATAGTTGTTGATGTTTAAAATCAGTTATGTATAAAGTTAAGTAATCCGGACGGAATTATTAAAAACGGGGTATCTTATCTTTGGCAAAAATTGAGCATTGGGAAAAACGGTCTATATCATCGGGGGCGGGGCTTCGGGATTTTTTTGTGCGGTTAATGCGGCGCGTATGAATCCGGGCCTCCGGGTGGTGATTCTTGAAAAAAGCAATAAGCTGTTATCAAAGGTAAAGATCAGCGGCGGCGGGCGTTGCAATGTAACGCATGCCTGTTATGATATTGCAGAAATGACCCGGCGCTATCCCCGGGGGGGGTATTTTGTAAAAAAACTGTTTCACCAGTTCTTTACCAGCGATACTATTGCCTGGTTTAAAGAACGGGGGGTAGCATTGAAAACAGAAACGGACGGGCGTATGTTTCCGGTATCAGACTCCTCCCAAACCATTATTGATTGTTTATTGAAAGAGGCGGGCAGCCATGGCGTGGAGATCCGCATGCAGTGCGGGGTAACGGCGCTTGAACAAACGGATGCCGGTTTTGCTATTCATACGACGGGAAACGAAACATTCCACGGCGATTATGTGTGCGTGGCATGCGGCGGGTTTCCAAAAGCTGCGCAGTTCCATTGGCTGGAGGATTTAGGACATTCCATTGCGGAGCCGGTTCCTTCTTTATTTACGTTTAACAGTCCCCGCCATCCGGTTACTGCGTTGATGGGCGTAAGTGTTACCGATGCCAAGGTAATGGTTGCCGGCACAAAACTGCAGCAGCGCGGGCCTTTACTCATCACGCATTGGGGCATCAGCGGCCCGGTTGTATTGCGGCTAAGCGCCTGGGGAGCCCGTGAACTGGCGGCGTTGAACTGGAACTTCAGGGCGGTGATCAACTGGCTGCCGGAGGTTCCCGAACCTTTATTAAGGGAGCGCATGGGGCAATGGCGGTTAGAGAAGGCGGCACAAAAGGTGGGCGGCAAAAATCAACTGGGATTGCCCAACCGTTTATGGGAATTTTTGCTGGAACAGTCCGGTATTGATGCCCAGAAACGCTGGGCCGATCTTCCTGCAAAAAATCAAAACCTGCTGATCCGGAACATTGGTGCGTTCGAGTTGCCGGTAGGAGGGAAAACAACCTATAAAGAAGAGTTTGTTACAGCGGGCGGTATTACCCTGGCGGAACTGGATCCGCAAACAATGATGAGTAAAAAAGTACCCGGACTTTTTTTTACAGGCGAAGTGATCGATGTGGATGGAATCACCGGCGGATATAATTTTCAGCATGCCTGGAGCTCCGGTTTTGCGGCCGCCCGTGCGCTTACACAGTTGTCTGCAGGCTAACCGTTCATTTTTTTTGCATAATCTGTTGGCGTCATACCAAATTGTTTATGAAAGTTGCGTCCAAACTGTGTAAGGGAATTATAGCCCACTGTTTCCGCAATTTCATTCATGTGATGATGCCCCTGGCTGATCAGCAGGGCCGCTTTTTTGAGCCGTGTAAGATTGATCATTTCATTGGGCGAAAGGTCTGAGATGGATTTTATTTTCCGGTAAAGCGTGGGCCGGCTCATGTTGAGCCGCTGCGCCAGGAACTCAACATCTAAAAGCGTATCGGATAAGTGCGCTTCAATGAGTTGTTGCAGCTTTTCTAAAAACTGTTCATCCATCTTTGTATGCGCCATGGTTTTAATATGCGTCAGCGGCGACTGGGCAAAATAATCTTTTAACTTCATCCGGTTGCTGAGCAGGCTGGCAACCTGCGCGTTCAGGTGCTCCGGTGAAAAGGGCTTTTCGATGTACGCATCAGCACCGGCATCCAATCCTTCTATTTTTGATTGCAGCGTATTTTTAGCGGTCAGCAATACAATGGGAATATGGCTCCATTCGAAATGTGATTTTACATAATCACAAAATTCCAGTCCATCCATCTCCGGCATCATGATATCGCTGATGATCAGGTGCACGATATGCGCATTTAACTGGCTCAATGCTTCCTGCCCGTTGGTGGCGGTAAGAACAGTATATTTTTCTTCCAGGTCATCTTTCAGGAAGTCAAGGATCTCCTCGTTATCATCTACCAGCAAAAGGGTAAATGTATTGGAGGACGGATTACTGTTCTCTGTACGATTCAAGTTTTTAAATTTGAAATTGTTTAATCGCTGCCTGTTGTACCGCTCCGCAGACCAGTGCTTGTTTTTTGCAGGTAAAACGCGGAAAACAATGGGCTGGAACCGGCCATGTATCGGCCCTGCATATACCTGCGGAAAATTACAACTTGTTTTGTCATATTCCCGCTGATCCGGAAAAAATTAACATCCTTCCGCGATGCAACAAACGGGTTCGGTTACATGCGTATTGACTGCATTTCATGATCCGGTAGGGTTGTTTTTTTTATCTTTTTATTTTCTCAGCACCGCCTCTTCATACACTTTACTGATCATTTTCCCGTTTTTAAATGTTGCAGATTTGATGAGCACCGGGGCTTTTACTTTAAAGGGACCGGTATATAACGCAGATAGAACGGTTGGCTCGTTGCCATCCGTACTATAACGGATCTCGGGTTGATAGCTATTGGTTTTGAAGCTGATCTCCGCCGTATTGGTAATGCTGTCAAGAACGGTGGTCTGCCATACATTATAGGCACTTTTTGCATAATTGATATGCAGCCCATCATAACGTTTGTATTGTGTTTCCATCCGCCGTGTAAAGTCGGTCCATTGTTTCCGGTCCTTTGGCGTCCATCCGGTTTCGGCAATGGCCGCCGCCCGGGGAAAGGCCATGTATTCCACTTTTTCGGGCGTATGGATGAATTCACTCCACACATTTCCCTGCACGCCTTTTATAAACCGGGCTTCATCTGCCGTTAACTCCGGGGGGCAGGGTTCAAAGCCATACACTTTTTCCAGTGTATTGATTGCATGATCAAAAATGGCATTGGGCTCCAGCGAGGGCTTCCCCTGGTAATAATCAAGATAGTAATAATCATAAGGAGCCATCACCACATTATGCTGCTGCCGGGCCGCTTCGATGCCGCCCTTAATGCCCCGCCAGCTCATCACCCAGGCGTTAGGTGCCAACCCGCCTTCAAGGATCTCATCCCAACCGATATAGTTCCTCTTTTGAGCGGTGAATATTTTTTCAACGCGCTTTACAAAATAGCTCTGTAATTCGTGTTCGTCTTTCAGATGCTCGTCGCGGATCCGTTGCTGGCATTTGGAACAAGCTTTCCACCGGTCCTTAGGCGCTTCATCGCCCCCCATATGAATGACCGCTCCCGGAAAAATGGCTGTTACCTCTTTAAGCACGTCTTCCAGGAACGCAAACGTTTTTTCATTGCCGGCACAGAAAATTTCTTTTTGGATGCCCCAGCGTGTCAGGGTTTTAAAAGGACCACCGGTGCAGGATAACTCCGGGTAGGCTACCAGTGCAGCAGAAGCGTGACCGGGCATTTCAATTTCGGGCACAATGGTCACATAGCGGGCCGCAGCATAGGCCACCAGCTCCTTGGCCTGTTCCTGGGTATAATAACCGCCGGTAGGCGTACCATTTAACCGCCCCTGGGAAAATTCAGTAGTGGTTCTCCAGGCTCCGATATCTGTCAGTTTCGGGTATTTTTTTATTTCGAGCCGCCAGCCATGGTCTTCTGTAAGATGCCAGTGAAACACATTCATTTTATGCATCGCCATATAGTCGATCAGCTTTTTTAAAAAGTTCATGGAGTAATAATAGCGTCCGCAATCCAGCATCAGTCCCCGCCATTCAAAACGCGGGCGGTCAATGATCCTTACGGCGGGAATGCTTACAGGGCGCTTTGCCAATGCTTCGTTACCGGCGGGCAATAATTGTAAAAGGGTTTGTATCCCGTAAAAGGCGCCGTTGCTTTCCGATGCACGGAGTACGATTCCTTTGTGATCAACGGTTAACTGGTAGCCTTCTTTGCCCAGTGAATCCGGTTGAGACACGAGGTTTATAAAAAGCGTATTGGATGCAGGCCCATTTTTTTCCGTTACGGGAACAGATAGCCCTGTTTGATCCTTTATGGCCTGCGACAGCATTTCGCCCAGTTTCCGGCCGGGTGCGTTACCGGCGGCAATGCCGATCCTGGTGGCTGCATTCAATTGAAAGTAGCCCGGCAGTGTGGTTACAACTGCAGGCCGGGGTATGATCGCCGGTTCATTTTTCGTTTGGGCTATTATATGGCCGTACACAAAAAAGCAGCAAAACAAAAATAAAAAATGCAATACAGATTGGTTGTTCATCGATAAAAACGCAAGTCGTTGTTTCATATGTGTAAATCGTTCAAATGGACAATAAGCGGTAAATTTAATTAAACTGAAGGTAAAAAGCTATGATAAATTGGTTTTATAATCCGGAAGATCCCGCAATCGTACAGCATTTTTAATGGTTGGCCTGCGATGCCATCTCCAGGTGATCCGGGAATACCAGTTCAAAACAGACCTGTTTTTCATCGTTTATCAGGCGGATGCTTCCCTGGTGCAATTCGGTCAGCGACTTGGCAAGGTACAGGCCAATACCGGTACCCGCAATAGATCCCGTGCGCTTTGAACGGAAGAACAGTTCGAAGATCTTTTGCTGGTCGGCAACAGGGATGGGATCTCCATCGTTGCTGATGGTGATTTTGAAATACCCTTTACTGTCGGGAACAGTTAGTTTCGTATATACATTTCGTTTTCCATACTTAAGGGCATTATTGAGCAGGTTGCTGATAATCTTTATAAAGGCATCACGGTCTACAAACGCTTCAAAGGAGTTGGGAGGAACTGAAATCCGGAAACCGATCTGCTTATTTTCTGCAGTTGGCTGAAAACTGTTCCATATATCCGTTAACAATTGCGGAATATTTGTGCTGGTGAAGTTGAGGGCGAGTTGCTTTTCTTCAATTTTACGGAAGTCGAGCAGCTGATTCGTCAGTTCCAGCAATCGCTCCGTGTTTTTGTTCATGCTGTTGAGGTATTTTTCGGTTTGCGGTGTTTTGATGATCTGTCCCGAAATTTTTTCCAGCGGAGCCTTTATGAGCGTAAGCGGGGTGCGTATTTCATGTGCCACTTTTGTAAAGAAATCGATTTTTGATTCTACCAGTTCTTTTTCTTTTTGCATGGCATACAGCTGCATTTTTCTTTTTTGTTTTGCCGCCAGGTTGCGGCGGTAACTGCGAACAAGCAGGTAGGTGAGCGAACCCGCCAGTAGCAGGTACATCAAATAGGCCAACGGTGTTTTCCACAACGGCGGGCGGATGGTGATGTGGAGGGTGCGCTCATTGTTTTGCCAGCGTCCGCTGCTGTTGGTAGAGCGCACTTTAAATACATATTCACCATGCGGCAGATTGGTAAAATAAACACTCCGGTTCGTTTTTATATAATTCCAGTCCTTATCCAGTCCTTCCAGTTTATAGGCATATTCCACATTGTCCGGCGAAGTAAAATTAATGGCGGCAAAATCAATGTTGAAGGTAGACTGATCGTGCGCCAGGGTAATGTGCCGGGTGAGCAGCAGGGATTGTGACAGGGCTCCTTCCTGGGCGGAAATGGTTAACGGAACGTTGAATACCGAAAAATTGGTAATATAAACCGGCGGACTGTAATTATCGGGTTCCAGATCGGCAGGATTGAAGCTGATCATTCCTTTTACGCTGCCGTAGTACATACGGCCATCGGATGCTTTGAACGCGGAAGAATAATTGAACTGATCGCCCAGCAGCCCGCTTGTTTTGGTAAACGTGCGAAGGATATGGTTCTGTGGATCCAGCAGCACCAGCCCTTTGGAGGTAGTGATCCAGTGCCGGCGCCGGCCGTCTTCGGTAATGGTATAAATAAGATTGCTGGGAAGCCCGGTTGCGGTTGTATAGATCTTTATTTTCTTGGTGGAGGGATCAAGATTATACAGGCCGTCTTCTGTGGCGATCCAAAGCGTTTTGTCGGATGATTCATGGATGGAAGTGATCCGGTTCTCTGCAAGCCGGTCTTTACCCTGTTGCAGAACCTGCAACCGGCCGAAAATGTTTTTACGGGCATTATAATAATGTAGTCCGTCCTGGAAGGTGCCGGCCCAGATGGTACCATCGGTTGTTTCCAGGATGCTGGAGTAGAAGCCGCCGCGGGGAAAGTAGCCGGGAGAAATAAAATTGTTGTTGCGCTCGTTATAAATATAGATGCCGTTTGATGTGCCCACCCATACCCGGTTATCGGATGTTTTATACAAGCTGTGAATAAAGTTACTGCGCAGGTCGTTGGGGGTTGGCCCGGCGGTAAAATGCCGGATCACGGATGTGGTCCGCAGGTCCATCAGATCCAGGCCGTGCTCAAAAGTACCGATCCAGAGCCGTTCACCGTCGTGCAGCAGCCCGTGTATATTGGTGTGTGCGATCCCGGTGCTTTTACCGGTTGGTTTAAAATTTGTAAAGACACCGGAGGCCTTGTCAAATTTATTGAGTCCCTCGTCTTCTGTTCCGATCCACAGATGGCCCTGGTTATCGGATGTGATCTCTCTTACAGCATTTCCACGAAGCGCACCGGGGCCGCTTCCGGGAAAATATTTTTCAAAGACAGGGTTTTCCTTTGGATAATAATTGATCCCTCCGAAATAGGTGCCGATCCAGATGCCGCCTTCACGGTCTTTGCAAAAAGAATAAACGGCGTTGTCTGTAAGTGCGTAAGGACTCTGGTAGTTTTTTTTCAGGTTGGTAAATTGCTGTTGCTGCGTGTTATAAATATAAATGCCGCTTTCTGTTGCGATCCAGTATTCGCCTGCTTTCGAGCGTACGAAATCCCGCGCATAGATTTCTGTATTGTCGGTGTTATAAGTGAGCAGATCTGTATAGGTTTCCGTGGCGGTATCAAATTTTTTAATGCCCTGCGTGGCGGTGCCCACCAGGAAGTATCCTTCCCCGGTATCATAGATCCGTTCCAGCCAGGTAGAAACGGCAGGGCGTGAGTGATCAAAAACCGACCGGAAGCGGAATCTGCCGGTTGTTGCGTCGTAACGGCCCAGCATTCCCGATAGGGTACCCACCCAAAGCTGGTTGTTATTGGCAATGGCAAGCGTGGTGCAAAGATCCAGCCCCGCATCCTGAAACAGCCGGGCTTCCTTGCCATTGGGGGGAAACTGGTATAGCTTAAAATTGACCACGAACCAGAGATTCCCCTGTTGATCTTCGGCAATGGCCCGCACCAGTTGCCGCGGCGTATTGCGTAAGTGTGTAAAGGTTTCATTCCTGGGGTTGTATGCGTAAATACCATGCTCTGTGCCCACCCAGATCGTTCCGTCTTTTCCCGCATGCAGCTGCCATACCGAATTATTTCCAAGACTGGTGCTGTCGCCGGCTATATTGCGGAATACCTTAAAACTGTAACCATCAAAACGGTTCAAACCATCCTTGGTGCCGATCCAGATGAATCCCTTTTTATCCTGGATAACGCAGGTGGCGGTATTGTTCGATAAACCCCTTTCTACCTGGAAATGTTCAAAATAATATTGCTGGGCCCGGAGCGAAGACGCGATCCCCAGGCATAACAACAGGCAACAAATAACACGGGTATACAACCGGAATTGATTTTTTTCAAACGTACATAAAATTTCTTAAGTCTTCGGTTATGAGCGGTCAGTGTTTAGTTTTCAGTTATCAGTCTTTAGTTTTTAGTTATTAGTTTTCAGCGGAACTGTCGTGAAGGTTTGTATCGGGTAGCAGCATCGGGAATCCAGAATCGAGAATCCGGAATCGGGCCTTCAGAATCGGGTATCCCCGGCATCCGGAAACGTTAAACGCAGTACAACCTGGAACTTTAAACCTTAAACAAAATATCATCCCTGATACAATTTGATGAAAGATTGAGACAAAATAACGGAGAATCGGCTTTGGCATATCCTACATTTGGACAACTGATTGTTAAATTTTACGCTATATGAAATATAGATTTAAAATGCCATCGTTTGGCGTCCGTCATGGACGGCATCTGTTATTTTTCTTTTTCCTCTGCTCTTTATTCAGCGTAGTGAATGCCCAGAATGAACAAACGGTTACAGGCAGCGTAACCGACGAACGGGGAACTGCGCTTACCGGTGCCAGTATTTCTGTAAAAGGAACATCCAATGCAACAGTAGCAGGCGAAAACGGGATGTACCGAATTACGGTAGGAGGGAATGGTACGCTCGTAGTTTCCAGTGTTGGTTATGCTTCCCAGGAAGTACCCGTACAGGGTAGGTCAGAAATCAATGTAATATTGAAGGCCGCGGCTACTGATCTTAATGAAGTAGTAGTAGTGGGGTATGGCACACAATTGAAAAAGGACCTGACCGGGGCCGTTTCTGTGGTGAAGGCCGCAGATGTATTAAAGCGGCAATCTACCACTGTAGCCGAAGCATTGCAGGGGCTGACCACCGGTATCCGGGTCAGAGGCGGCGGACAACCAGGTGCGGAGGCACTCATACAGATCCGGGGTGCGAAAAATCTTACGGGAACCAACCCGCTTTATGTGATAGACGGATTGATCACGGATGCCAACCGGGATTTTAACAGCTTTGATATTCAGTCGATCCAGATTCTGAAAGATGCATCGGCGGCGGCCATTTACGGATCCAGGGCCGCAAATGGCGTGATCATTATCACTACGAAGCAGGGGAAAAGCGGGCCGATGCAAATTCAGGCATCCGCCCGATATACCGTTCAGAAAATGCCCCTGTATGATCTGATGGAAACGCCAGAGTTTATGAAGCTAAATTATCAGGCCTATGACAATGCAGGCGTGCCACGGCAAAAGCTGGATAGTACGGTTAATACCGATTGGCAGGGTGTTGCATTTCGTACCGGATCGGCAAAGGATCTTAACATGAGTTTCTCCGGTGGCGGCAACAGTGGTTCTTATTATGTTTCCGGCGGATATTTTGGAAACAAAGGAACGGTGATCGGAACAAAATTTGACCGGTATAACCTGCGTGTAAATACACAGGGTTCAAAGGGCATTTTTAGTATCGGAGAGAACCTGGCAATTAGCAATGCCAATGTAGCTGACATGCAGGGCAACCCGGTGGTAGATGTGTACCGCTTGCTGCCTACGATACCGGTATATGATAACACCCATCCGGGAGGATATGGGTATGGAGACGAACAAAAGGCAAGAACCTTTGGAACCAATCCGCTGGCAATCGCCAATATTGTCAATTCGGGAGTAGACAACTTTCGTGTGAGAGGCAATCTGTGGAGCGAGTTGAAATTTACATCGTTTTTAAAGTACCGGCTGAACCTGGGATATGAAACGAGCAGAGACCATTATAAATATCTGAAAAAAGATGGCTTCTGGACGCTGAACCAGTCTTATGACCCATCGATTGCCAATGAAAACCGGGCTTCGTATGAAAATAAATTAGTTGAAAATACACTCACTTTCAAAGAAAAATATGGGAAACATGATATCTCTGCTATCTTAGGTCAATCGTTTCAGAAACAAACCTATGCGCAGATATGGGGTTCAAAACGTAATATTGTACAGGATGCGTCAGGCCATTATTATGATGTGCTGGACCAGGGAGATGGCGGACAGCTGGGCGGTTACCGGCAGGAAGCGGATCTGATTTCTTACTTTGGCCGGGTAGAATATGCTTATGATAACCGCTACCTGATAAACGGCGTATTACGTTATGATGGAACATCACGACTGGGAACCGGTAATAAAACGGGTTATTTTCCTTCTATATCTGCTGCATGGCGCATTAGTGGGGAAAAATTCTTCAACGTAAGCTGGATCAGTGATCTAAAATTAAGAGCAAACTACGGTACATTGGGTAGCTCCAACATCGGCTATTATGACCCGTTCCCGGTGATCAATACATTTCCGACCATCGCCATGGGAAGGGATCAGCATATCGAGCATCTTGGAACACAGGTTAAACTCACCAATCCCGATCTTCGCTGGGAAACACTGGAGCAACAGAACTATGGATTTGATGTATCCTTCCTTAATAACAAACTATCCCTGACCGGAGATTATTTTATAGCAAAAACCCGTGATGTGCTTTATGGAGCGCCTATTTTAATGACAACCGGAAATGATGGTGGTAACCCGCTGGTAAATGCGCTTTCGTTGCAAAACAGTGGACTTGAGCTTTCGCTTACCTACCAGGAAAATTCAAATGCCTTTAAATATGGTGGTACATTGAACTTTACAGCAGTACGCAATAAAGTATTGAAGCTTGGTTACCAGGGTAATGATCTGTTTACCGGGCTTACGCGCACTACCGTAGGACAACCATTAGGGTTATGGTATCTTTTAAAAACAGATGGAATTTTCCAAACACAGGATGAAGTGAACAATCACAAAAATTCAAAAGGTCAGGTGATACAACCGAATGCCAAACCCGGCGATCTCCGGTTTGTGGATTTGAATGATGACGGACAGATCACCAACAGCGATAAAATGGATATGGGACATGCATGGCCTAAATTTGAAACAGGGCTTAATTTGTTTGGTTCTTATAATGGGTTTTCACTCACAATGGACTGGTTTGGCTCTTTTGGCGCCAAAGTAATTAATGGCCCACGCATTGCAATGGACGGTTTTTCTGATAACGCCAATTATCGCAAAGGCATACAGCCCTGGACACCCGAAAATCCGAATACAAATACGCCAAGAGCATTATATGCATCTACGTTGAATTCAAGGGGCGACATTGATCGCTGGCTGGAGAGTGGTTCTTTTGCACGTTTAAAACTGATCAGCCTGTCTTATGATCTGCCAAAAGCGTGGCTCTCAAAGATTGGGTTTACCAATGCACAATTATCCGTTTCCGGTCAGAATCTAATCACTATTACCAAATACACCGGATTGGATCCTGAATTTAACAATACGAATATCTATGAAAGAGGATACGATTTTGGTGCTTATCCAAATCTGAAAATGTTCTCTGTTGGATTAAATTTTGGTTTTTAAGAATCTGATTTGAATATTAATCCGGTTGGAAACATTCCGGCAAAAAAAAAATATTCCGATGAAAAAAAGTATATTATTTATTGTAATAGTGCTGTCGCTGAATTCCTGCAGTAAGTCTGTATTAGACCAGCTAAACCCGAACGCGATGCCGGTTTCACAGTTCTGGAAAACAGAAGATGATGCCCAGAAAGGTGTAAATGCTATTTATGCGATGTTTTATCAGAACGGCGGTTGGAACCGCTGGATCTATTTCAGGCTGGACCTCACCTCCGATGAGGGAATGAGCAAAAGTCCCTGGGTGGAACTGGCAGACTGGACGCGTTTTAATTATGTAAATTATAATTTTTTCGAAGGTAATGGGAACACCTGGAAAGACACCTACAAAGCCATCTTCCGGGCCAACCAGGTATTGAAATTTGTTCCGGACATACCATTTGCAGATCCGAAAAAGAAAGCAGCCATCCTTGCCCAGGCAAAGTTTTTTAGAGCGTTCTATTATTTCTATGGAGCGTTGCTTTGGGAAAACATGCCTGTAATGACCGATCCGCATCTGGATGATCCGGGATATACACCCCCTGCCGGTACATTAGCCGATGTGTGGGCCCAGGTCGAAAAAGATCTCAAAGAGGCGTTGCCAGACCTCCCGGTAACCTGGGATAATCCGAATGTAGGACGTCCTACTAAAGGAGCTGTAAATGCTTACCTGGCGCGGATGTATATGCAGCAACATAAGTGGGCTGAGGCAAAAACCGCTCTTGATTATTTCTTTACAGGCGAAGGAAAGGATTTGTACCAGTTGGTGGACTTTAAAGAGAATTTCCGGGCAACACAGGAAAATAACGCAGAGTCGGTATTTGAGATCCAGTTTTCTGATGCCAACAAAACCGGGGAGGGCGATGGGGTAAATGCCAATATGGGAAGCAACCGCACTCAGTTCTTTGCACCCAGGGGTATCGGCTGGTCTGACGGACAGGCCCGCTTCTGGCTGGTACAGGAGTTTAAGAAAGAAAAAACAACAGATGATCAGATCGATCCCCGGCTCCGTTACTCGCTGTTTTACCCGGATCTTGAAAAAGACTTTGGTGATAAAGTATACGGCCGCAGCTGGCAGTGGGGGGCAGATGAAGCCTGGTTTAAAAAATATTCAAGAGATTACTATCGAAATAATGAGGATTATTATTCAGAAGTAAATAACCGGCTGGTGCGCTATGCAGATGTTTTGCTGATGTACGCAGAAGTGTTGAACGAACTGGGTCAAACAGCTGCCGCGGTACCGTATGTAAACCAGGTTAGAGCCCGTTCAAAAATGGCGCCGCTGGCTGTCGCGTATCCTGCGGCTATTTTAAGTAAAGATAATTTTCGTGATCGGTTAAAGGTGGAGCGCGCCCTGGAGCTTTGCGGTGAAAGCGTACGCTGGGCCGATCTGAAACGCTGGGGCGACCTGGAAACGCAGCAGAAAGTAGATGTGGTAGCACAGCGGGATCCGGATTTTAAAAACTTTACCGTAGGTAAACATATACGCCTGCCCATACCGCAAACGGAAGTGCTGAACAACCCGAACCTGAAACAGAATGCCGGCTATTGATGAACGTAGGAGCGATCCTGTACGGCCGTTGATCCGGGCGCAATACCGGAATGCCGGAGGCAGTACGGCCATCCATCGTAAAACGAATACAGCCTCAGCAATGAAACAATTATATAAAACCATAGTGCAATTATGAAAAAGTTGAACCTTAGACAGGTGATGAAAAAAACAATGATATGGGTGGCCGCGGCCCTGCTGTTCGCTTCCTGTAACAACCCGGAAGCCGGAAGCAATGAAAATGAAAATGAAGAGCCGGTTGCTGCAAGAGCCATATGGAGCGCGCAGCAGGCCAACGACTGGTATGCGATGCAGCCCTGGTATGTAGGCGCTAATTTTTTGCCCAGTACGGCTATTAACCAGCTGGAGATGTGGCAGGCAGAAACGTTTGACACGGCCACCATCGATAAGGAACTGGCCCTGGCTGCATCTATAGGTATGAATGTGATGCGGGTGTACCTGCACGACCTGGTATTTAAAAATGATGAACAGGGGTTCTATGACCGGATCAACAAATTCCTTGAAATTGCCGACCGTCATAAAATAAAAATACTGTTTACGATCTTCGATTCCTGCTGGGATCCCTTTCCCAAAGCCGGTAAACAAAGAGATCCCAAACCCTTTACCCATAACTCCGGCTGGGTGCAAAGCCCGGGTCAGGCGGTGCTGAAAGATTCTACGCAGTACCCCGCGCTGGAGCAGTATGTGAAATCCATCGTAGGTAAATTTGCTAATGATCAGCGGATCATCGCCTGGGATGTTTGGAACGAACCAGACAATATGACCGGCGCATCCTACGAAAAAGTTGAGATCCCCAATAAAGTGGCATTGGTACTGCCGTTACTGAAAAAGACATTTGAATGGGCCCGTAGTGCCAATCCTTCACAGCCGCTTACCTCCGGTGTTTGGGCGGGCAACTGGGAGGCCGACAGCACGCTGAAGCCCATTGAGCGGCTGCAGCTCGAAGAGTCGGACATCGTTTCTTTCCATTGCTATGATGATTCGGTAACACTTCGCAAAAAGATCAGCCAGCTGAAAAGATACAATAAACCCATGTGGTGCACCGAGTATATGGCACGGCCGAACAAGAGTACGTTCCAGAGCTCATTGCCTGTTGGTAAGGAGGATAAAGTGGCCATGATCAACTGGGGATTTGTAGATGGTAAATCGCAAACCATCTACCCATGGGATAGCTGGACAAAAACCTATACCGGTGAACCGCCGCTTTGGTTCCATGATATTTTCCGGAAAAATGGTACGCCTTATAAACAGGAGGAAGTAGACTTTATAAAATCAATCACCGGAAGGCAATAGCCCGATACGATAAAAAACCGAGTGGTTATTCCTGCAACCGGATCCCCGTTTATGTGATGTCATGAACGGGGATCCGGATAAAGGGCACCTGAGGCAATAGCAATAAAACCTGTTTTTTGCAAGCTGCCGTTTTCGTATTTTGAACCATCAAACCCGTAACAAGTGTGTCGATTTTTTTTTAGTCTGCTGATTTGTCTGACCGTACTCCGTTTTGAAGCTACCGGCCAGGCAACGGATGCACCCAACCCGCTGGTGGCGGATCCTACAATCTTTTATCATAAAGGCGTATACTATCTCTATGGCACAAACGGGCACAGTGCCGATAAAGGATTTACAGCCTATACCTCCACCGACCTGCGTAGCTGGAAGGCCGCCAGACAGGTGCTTACACCGGGCGAGGCGTTTGGAAACAGGGGGTTCTGGGCGCCGCAGGTATTTACCTATAAAGGCCGCTTTTACATGGCCTATACGGCAAATGAACATATTGCCATTGCGGTGGCCGATAATCCGCTGGGCCCCTTTAAACAAAAGGAGTTAAAGCCCCTGGAGGCACCGGTTCGGATGATTGACCCTTTTGTTTTCTTTGATAACGGCAAAATCTATCTGTACCACGTGCGCTTGCAGGAAGGTAACCGGATCTTTGTTGCGGAAATGGATGCAACCCTGCAACATATAAAGGAAGCAACTGCCCGCGAATGTGTGCATGCCGCAGATCCCTGGGAAAATACGGCGGCTGTAAAGTGGGGCGTTACAGAAGGTCCCACGGTTTTTAAAAAGGGAGCCCGCTATTATATGCTTTACTCGGCCAACGACTTCCGGAATCCGGACTATGCGATCGGCGTGGCAACAAGCGCTGCACCGGCAGGACCCTGGAAAAAGGAGCGGGGAAATCCGGTCATCTCAAAAACCAATACCGGGTTTAACGGCACAGGTCATGGCGATCTTTTTAAAGATAAAAAAGGCAACTGGCAATATGTATTGCATACCCATTTCTCCGGATCCAGGGTAGCACCCCGTAAAACTGCAATCATACAGGTGTTGCTGCCTCAAAATCAAAATGAAACCATCACCGCCGATCCTGAAACATTCCGATTTTTAAATCTTCAATAATGAACCGAATTTTTTCTTTTTTGTTTTTTGTGGTGATGATGGCCGGGTGTTCCGGTTCCAAAACGACTACAGCCGTACACACGTTTACCAATCCCCTGTTACCTTCCGGTGCAGATCCTTACAGTTTTTATAAGGACGGTTATTACTACTATACCCATACCACACAGAACCGGCTGGTATTATGGAAAACCAGGAACCTTTCCGATCTGAAAAATGCGGAACAAAAAACCATCTGGACACCCCCGCGCAATACCCGGTATTCAAAAGAACTGTGGGCCCCTGAGATCCTGTTTTTGCGTGGCAAATGGTATATGTACTTTGCAGCGGATGACGGCAATAATCACAATCACCGGATGTATGTGCTCGAAAACAGCGCTGCAGACCCCATGCAGGGAGAATGGGTGTTTAAAGGAAAAGTGGCGGATCCTTCAGATAAATGGGCCATTGACGGAGATGTGTTTGAGTATAAAGGGCAGCTGTATATGATCTGGTCCGGATGGGCGGGCGACACCAACGGGCAGCAGAATATTTATATCGCCAAAATGAGCAATCCCTGGACGATAGAAGGAGATCGGGTGCTGATCTCGGAACCCGAACATAAATGGGAAAAATACGGATACCTGAAGGGCGAAACACCCGATCATGTGTATGTAAATGAGGGACCGCAATTCCTGATCCGCAACGACCGTATTTTTATTGTGTATTCGGCAAGCGGCTGCTGGACGGAAAATTATACGTTGGGTATGTTAAGCCTTACGAATAATAAAAATCTCCTCGACCGGAACAATTGGGTAAAAAGTCCCGAGCCCGTATTTAAAGCCGCTCCTGAAAATGGCGTATATGCTGCGGGGCATAACTCCTTCTTCAAATCGCCGGATGGTAAGGAAGACTGGATCCTTTATCATGCCAATCCGCAACCCGGGCAGGGATGCGGCGGACACCGTTCGCCACGGGCACAGCGTTTTACCTGGCGTAAAGATGGTACACCGGATTTTGGCCGTCCATTGCCAACCAGCAATCCGTTGCCGGAGCCATCGAAAAAGAAATAACATGAAAAAAGTGCTTTGTTTCCTGGCGGTGGTGTGTTGGCTGCAGTCCGGTGCCCAGCGCCGGGCGGTTATCCATACAGATTTTCCCGATCCTACGGTAATTGCTGCCGGTGGAAAGTATTATGCGTATGCAACCAATTCCGGTCCGGCAGGAAAATTCTTTCATATACAGGTAGCAGTTTCTGAAGACCTGGAAAACTGGGAGATCATCGGCGATGCACTGCCGGAAAAGCCGGTATGGGGTTACAAAGACTTTTGGGCACCGCATGTATTGTATAATGAGCACCTGAAGAAATATGTACTGTTTTATTCTGCCGAAACGGTGGATACCGCCGCGGGTAAGGCGATTGGTGTGGCTTTTGCCGACCGGCCGGAGGGGCCTTTTCAAGATTCCGGAAAACCACTGATTGTGCGACCCGGATTTGAAGCCATCGACCCGATGGTGATCAGGGATCCGCGATCCGGAAAATTTTATATGGTTTGGGGATCGGGCTTTCAGCCGCTGCGGATCCGCGAGATGGACCCGTCGATGACGAGCTTCGCAAAAGGATCAGCCGACCGGGCCGTGATACAGGCAGGAGCCGATAAAGATTATGGAAGACTGGTGGAAGGTGCCTGGATCGATTATAATGATGGCTACTATTACCTGTATTACTCCGGTGATAATTGTTGCGGCATCGATGCGCACTATGCGGTAATGGTAGCCCGCTCCAGGAATATCCAGGGGCCGTATACCCGCCTGGGAACGGTGGCTGCCGGTAAAAGCAGCGTGATCCTTAAAAGTGAAGACGATATCATTGCACCCGGCCATAACTCAATCATAAAAGACCGGAACGGAAAAAAATGGATCGCTTACCATGCAATACCCAAAGATGCGTTTCATCAAAAACGGTATGGGCGGATTATGTATATCGACCGGATCGAATACCGCAACGGATGGCCCGTGGTCGTAAAACAGACCGTGCCTGCTGTTTCGATACGGTGGACGGATAGTGTGACGGTTAGCACCGGTTACCGGAAAAATGCATCGGGGGAGGAACTGCCCAACTATGGAGCGCAATACCCCAGGTTGTTACAACTTGCAAAAGACCACTGGCTGGCCGCCTATACGGTATTGCGCAATAAAGGTTACCGCAACGATCCGCGGGGAGGATTGGAGCTTGAGATTGCGGAAAGCCATAACCGGGGAAAAACCTGGAAGCCGGTGGGCCGGATCAAAGACCCGGGAAGGGATCTGGACAATGCGCAGATGATCCGCTTGCCGGATGGAGCGGTGCTGCTGGCAGGCCGTTCGGTGCGCTGGCAGGAGTCATACCGGCTGCCAGTATACAAGAGCCGTGATAATGGAAAAAGCTGGCAGTTGCTGAGCATCATTGATGCCAACGAGGGGGCCCCGGGTGCATTGGGCAAACCGGATAAAGGCATTTACGAGCCGCATTTTTATTTTTTAAAAGACGGCCGGCTGGCGGTAATGTATGCCAGCGAAAAGCATGTTACGGAGTCCCCGTCTTATAGCCAGATCATTGCGCAAAAAGTATCAGAAGGTTTTGGAAAAACCTGGGGAAAGGAAATATGGGTGGCGCATACACCCGGGCATCCGCAATCGAGGCCCGGTATGCCCGTTGTAGACCGGATGCAAAATGGAAACTTCATAGCCGTATATGAGGTTTGTGGCCCGGAGGATTGTGGCATCTATTTTAAAACAAGTGCAGATGGACTTCACTGGGATGAAGGACTGGGAACAAAAGCCCCGGAACAAAAAGCCGCACCTTATATACTGGCACTTGCCGATGGGAACCTCCTGCTGGCCTCTAACCTGGGGGCCGTAACGGTAAGCAGCGACAATGGCCGCACCTGGAAAAAACAGCCGATGCCCTGGACACATCCGGTACCTTTTCAAACCGACTGGACGCAGACGCTGTGGCAAAGCATGTATCAGTTTGATGCGCACACCATCGGTATCGTAACATCAAGGAAAAGAGCCGGTGGGGGGCACGATATAAAGATCCGGTTTGGCAGCATTAAAAAAAGCGGTAATTTGTAAACGCTTCCGGGGGATCGATTTATTGTATATTTAACCTTTATTAATGATTGTGCATGCGTTTACATACGTTTTACGGTATTGTTTTATTGTTTTTGGCGCCGGCAGCGGTTAAGGCACAGCAGCCGGTACCGGCTGAAGGAATACGGTATGTACCGCGGATCTACCAGCCCTTTGATATCGGGGCCGTAAAGCCCGCAGGCTGGTTGCTGGACCAGCTTAAAACAGTGGCCTCAAATTCGACCGGCCACCTGGATGAAACACATGATAAGATAAAGAAAGACAATGGATGGCTGGGAGGAAAAGGTGACGGGTGGGAAGAAACACCCTATTGGCTGGACGGTGCCGTTCCGGTGGCTTACCTGCTGAATGATCCGTTGCTGAAAGCAAAGGTGCTGAAGTACATTAACTGGACATTGGAACATCAGCGGCCTTCCGGATATTTTGGCCCGCTAACGGCATACGAGCGGGAAACAGGAAAAACGATCACCATCGAAGACGCCGGTAAAGGTGAAGACTGGTGGCCTAAAATGGTTATGCTGAAAGTGATGCAGCAATATTACAGTGCTACTAAAGACAAAAGGGTACTGCCGTTTATGCTGCGTTATTTCCGCTACCAGGAAGCGGCGTTAAAAAAAGCGCCGCTTTCAAAGTGGACGGAGTGGGCGGTATCCCGCGGGTCTGAAAATATGCTGGTTGCGCAGTGGCTGTATGGAGTTACCAAAGAACCGTTCCTGTTGCAGTTGGCAGCGCTGATCCGGGACCAGTCCCTGCCGTGGAGCTCCATGTTTGGCGGGCGCGATTGGGTAATGCATGCGGCGGCATTTCAGAATAACAAGGCCTGGATGACCCGCCATGGCGTAAATGTAGGAATGGCCATTAAAGAACCGGCGCTCAATTATGAACGGACCGGTAATAAAAAATATATAGATATGCTGAACACCGGCTGGAAAGACATCATGCTGCTGCACGGATTGCCCAACGGGATCTTTTCAGCGGATGAAGACCTGCACGGCAACCTGCCTACACAGGGCACCGAGTTATGCGCCACTGTAGAAACGATGTTCTCTATGGAAGAAGCGCTTGCCATTACCGGCGATCTGAAGTTTGCGGATGCCTTGGAGCGGATGACCTTTAATGCTTTTCCGCCGCAAACCACCGCCGACTTTAACAAAAAGCAGTATTTCCAGATCGCCAACCAGGTGGCCGTGGAGCGGGGGGTATATGATTTTTCATTGCCCTTCGACCGGCAGATGAATAATGTATTTGGTGCCCGCAGCGGGTACAGCTGCTGCCTGGCAAATATGCACCAGGGCTGGCCTAAATTTGCCGGTAACCTCTGGCATAAAACCGCGCACAATGGAATTGCTGCATTGATGTATGCACCCAGTGAACTAACCGCTACTGTAGGCGGCCAATCTGTAACGATTACCGAAAAGACCAGCTATCCGTTTAGTGATGAGATCCTGTTTGAAGTAAAAACCGGGGCGGCCGTGTTATTCCCTTTTTTATTGCGGATCCCTTCCTGGTGCCAAAAGCCGGAGCTTTGGATCAACAGCCAGCAGCAACAGCCGGACGTACACCAGGGGCTGGTAACCCTGCACAGAACCTGGAAAACCGGTGATGTGGTGCGGCTTAAATTGCCGATGACCGTACAGGTGAGCAATTGGGGGCGAAACTCAAGAACCATCGAGCGTGGCCCACTGGTATATGCATTGAAATTGCAGGAAGAGGTGGCAACAGATACCGAGGCCGCCGAGGGGCTCTACGAAACAGTAACAACAAAAGATCCCTGGAACTATGGATTATTAAAAAAAAGCATTGCACAGCCTTCGGAATTTAAAGTAACACAACAACCATTGGGTAAGGATTTTAAATGGGTACAGGACATGGCGCCGGTTACCATCACGGTTACCGGTAAACAAATACCTGCCTGGCGTGCCGGTAAAGGGATGGTGGCCGATCAGCCGGTGTCTGACAGGGAAGGTATTTATAAAGGAACGGTAGCTGCGGAAGAAGTACCGCTTACCCTGATCCCGTACGGGTTTACCCGCTTAAGGATTGTTGCATTTCCGGTGGTACCTTAAGTAAAGGATCTGTAAATTTAAATATTCAAAAACAAAATTGAAAATGATACACATGAATCAAACGCTTAAAATGGTAACCTTTTCGCTGATGGCCGCAGGCATCCTTTCCTGCAAGAGCCCGGAAAATAAAGAAGGTGCGCAAGGTGGCGCCGACAGTACCGCGGTAGCTGGCGCCGACAGCGCTTCGGCACTGAACCCGGCAAACTTTGAAACAACCATCGACGGGAAGAAAACCGGGTTGTATACCTTAAAGAACAACAATGGAATGCGCGTGGCCATTACCAGTTACGGAGGCCGTATTGTAGGACTTTGGGTGCCCGACAAATCCGGGAAACCTACAGATGTGGTGATTGGGCTCAGCAGCGCCGAGGGCTATCAGAAAGCAACGGAAGCCTACCTGGGCGCTACCATCGGCCGCTATGGCAACCGTATTGCACATGCACGTTTTAAGCTGGATGGCCAGGAGTATACGCTGGCGGCCAACAACGGGCCCAACAACCTGCATGGCGGAAAGAAAGGATTCCAGTACGTGGTATGGGACGCCGTTCAGCCCAATGACACTACACTGGAGTTAAGCTACACCAGCCCCGATATGGAGGAAGGATTTCCGGGTGAGTTGAAGGTGAAAGTGACGTATAGCGTTACTTCAGACAATGCGATCAAAATGGATTATAGCGCTCAAACCAATAAGAATACCGTTGTGAACCTGACCAATCATGCGTACTTTAACCTCAACGGAGAGGGCAGTGGTGATATCCTGAAGCACACCGCCCAGATCTATGCGGATAAATATACACCGGTAGACTCAACGCTGATCCCTACCGGCAAGCTGGAACCTGTAGCCGGTACACCTTTTGATTTTACAAAGCCGGAAGCCATTGGCGCCCGCATCGGAGCCGATAATGTACAGCTGAAATATGGCAGGGGCTATGATCATAACTATGTGCTGAACGGTACCAGGGGTGCCTATGGCCTAACCCACGCGGCTACCTTCACCGGCGATCAATCGGGTGTGGTAATGGATATCTATACCCAGGAGCCGGGCCTGCAATTTTACAGCGGAAACTTTAATGAAGGCAAGAATACGTTAAAGTCCGGCGCAAAAGATATACACCGCGGTGCCTTTTGTGCAGAGACCCAGCACTTTCCCGATTCTCCGAACCAGCCGGCATTTCCGAGTGTTGTGTTAAAGCCGGGAGCAACCTATCATACGGTTTCCTATTATAAATTTTCAGTAAAGTAATAAGCCTGCAGCTGTTCGTATAAAAGGCATTCAGGGCCGTCTCATTTGGGACGGCCTTTTTATTTAAACTGAATGCCGTTGGGTTAAAAGTAGCAGAACCCTGTATGAACATTAAAGCACGTTGTAAGCATTGGATCTAATGACCATTTATTGCAGGAGTATGTTTGAAGAACGGTAAACAGGTGGGCATCGTTCGGATAGAACGGGCAGATCAGATCGGGTTCGCCCGCAAACGTTTTCGCTGCCAAACGGGTTTCGGAAATATTGCGAATGGTTTTTATTGCTTACGGAATTTTCAATCTGTTTTTTATAAGGAAAGCAACCAAAATATTATGAAACAGCGCCGGCAGCAAAACTACTGTTTGCCTTTTTTACTTAAGTTTTAATCAGTTAATCTATTTTTTTATAGAAGATTTATGGCCAAATGAGTTTATTTTACTTTAACATTAAGGATTTATTAATTGTATTTTAACAAAAAAATTATTATAAAAAACTTTAAATAAGTTTTGCTGAATACATTTTAGTCTTATATATTTGAAATCTGTTAAATGAAGTAAACATTTTTAAATGTATTTGAAACGACTCGGAGGGATGTTTGTGAGGCTTAACAGAACGAATTGGGAATATTGACGAACGCTTACTTGTGTATTTTTTCTCGCTCCTGAGGGGCATTTATTGGAGGTAAATAAAACGTTGGTTTATAAATGCGAAGGCATTTATAACAACTGGACGGGCTTTGTATTGACTTTTCGAAACAAATGCTTTTTAACAAAGCCGGAATCCCAGCGATGTAAGCATGAATATAATAAAATAGATTTCTTTCTGAATTGATTAACTGTTTAGTATGCAATTGAAAAAGCTGTTTATACACTGCGGAAGGCGATGGATTGTTTTTTTGCTGCTGGGAATAACGTTAAATGGAATGGCCCAGGTAGATACACTTTCCGATGCCGAGAAGCAGGACTCTTTATTGAAGGTAGCTGCCGCTCAGCAGTTCAACCAGGAATTAAAGCGTTCCAATCACCCGGGGCTAAGCGACTCATCCTCCCTGTTAACATTGATAAACCTGGCAGGAGTAAAAAAAACGCCCTTTATCAGTGTACAGCAATATCTGAAAGGAAATGCAGCTGGGCTTCATGTTAGTGAAGAAAGTGGTGAGCCGGGTGCCGAGCAGTTTATGTATATCCGCGGATTGAATATGCCGGTATTTAATAAACAGGATCTGATTGCACAGCAACCGGCCATTTTTGTAAATGGAGTACCGTTGGTACAGGAGAATGCATTAACCTACAATATCCAGCGTTATGATTTTAACCGCATTGGTTCCGGTACCAATATTCTTTCTACCATCGATGTAAATAATATCGAGAAGATAGAGGTGCTGAAAAGCCCTTCCGATCTGGCTGTGTTAGGGCCCATCGCCTCCAATGGTGCCATTTGGATCACCACTAAAAGTGCACAATCGGGATTTCGAAAAATTAATGTGGATTCCTATTTCGGAGTGTTGAGCAGGCCTTCGGTATACACCGTTAACGGCCAGTACGAAGCGGATTTCAGAAACCGCTATTATAATAAATATGCTACCCTGGATCAGATTCAGAATAAGCCGCTGTATGTGGCCAATACGCTGGACCCCAATTTTTACGGGGCCTCCAACTGGGGAGATGTTTATTACAAGTCGAAACCCGTGCACTATTTAGGTTTGGGACTACTGGGAGGGATGGACCGGGCTAATTTTATGTTCAATATCAGCAAGACCAAGAGTCAGAACTTTGATGCTACTTCGCTCAATCGCTACAATATTGTTTTTGGCATTAATATGTTGCCGGCCAAATGGCTGACTATATCCGGTAACGTAAACGCAACGCGTATGGACCGGGACCGGAACCATAGTTTGCGCGATCGTTTTGCAGAAACAAGGTTTGTACCGGACCTGGCAAATCCGCTGGCGCCCAATGTGAATGCGTATAATAACTTTTTGAAAAAATATACCGGGGCGGTTGATAAGAATATTAATAACTCCTTTTTCGGGTCTTTTGGTGTGCGCGCCAAGTTTGGTGAGCTGGAGCTGAATACAAAACTCGCTGCAGACTATGAAGAGTCCCTGCGGGATGTATTCTATCCCAAAGCGCTGATGGATAATAATAACTTCGGATCGGTATATACCGGGTTCAATCAACGCTTCTCCGTTCTTAATAATATTAAGTACGCGCTGTCTTTTAATAATAATGCACAAAAAATTCGGCTGGAAGCGGGGCAAAGCTATATTTCTGATTTTATTAAATATGATTATGTGGTGGCGTATAATACGCCCAACGATTTTATTAAAATAAAGGAAACGTATCTTTCGGGCTTTTTTTATAACAACCGTAATGATATTTTCGGTTATCCGTTTACCGATAAAACCAAAACCAATATTTCATCATTGTATGGCCGTATCGGCTATTCGTTCAAAAGCTTACTGGATCTGGATTTTGTAGGCCGTTATGACGGGGCTTCCAGTTTCTCCGAATACGCCCGCTGGTTGTTTACTCCGGTGGCCAGTGCAAGGTTCAACCTGCATGAGCTTGTAAAAGCAGACCCGATCAGCATGCTGGTGTTGAAGGCTTCCTGGGGACAGTTTGGCAACCTGCTTGCAGACGACCGTTATAAGATCGGGCCGCAGTATCGGGTAGATCTGGGGTATGGTGACGAGCCTACGCTTGGAAGCTATGCGGGCCTGGCCGGTATTTCGCAGCCGTATACCTATGGATGGGTGAATGAATATTATAACTGGCCCTATGCGGTTCGTACCAACATCGGAACAGAAATCGGTTTGTTCAAAAACCGGTATATGATCGGCATCGACTATTACAACAACAAAAGTAAAAACCTGATTGCACCCACCAATGTAGCCGCCGAAAACGGATTTTCCTATAAATACGTGCAGGGAATGGAGGTACAGAACAGCGGATTGAACCTCACATTTAACGCGGGGGTGGTAACCGGTCAAAAGGATTTTGGCTGGAACCTCTATGGCAACTTTAGCTGGAACAAAAACAAATTACTGAAACTTCCTTACGGGTTAACATCCCTCATATATGGCAACAGGAAACTGGAAATAGGAAAACCGGTAGACGCCTTTTGGGTGTATGAGAACAAAGGTATTTTTAATACGGCAGCCGATATTCCCAGGGGACGGCTGAATACGGACGGAACCTACGACCCTCTTACGTTTAGCGGGATGATTAACTTTTCGCCGGGGGATGCAAACTGGGCAGATAATAACCAGGATGGAACCATCGATGACAAGGATAAGGTGTTAAAGGGCAATGCGCTTCCTGTTTATACAGGCGGCCTGGGATCCAATCTGCGCTATAAACGCTTTAGCCTGGATTTTCAATTTTATGTGGCACTGGGTCAGAAACTGTTGAACCGGTCTACGGCCAATAAGCTGGATTTTGTGAATACGGAAAACTCAAAAGATATCAGTTATGTAAAGGAAATTACGTTCTGGCAGAAGACATTTGATTACAACGATTATCCCTTGTACAATCCCTGGAGCAGTACTATTCCATACCGGATCGACCAGGATCTGTTTCTGGAAAATGCCGGATATGTGAAACTGAGAACACTGTCATTGGGGTATGATCTTTCCAATGTTTCTTATCTGGCAAAATCAAAATTTAATAAGGCATTGCTTTATGTAACAGCTTCCAACCTCTTTACGATTTCCTCTTTTTCCGGAGGCGATCCCGAGCAGGTGGATTATATGGGATACTATGATGGAAGAAGTCTGCCCATTCCCAAATCCTTTATAATCGGAATAAAACTGGACTTTTAAATAAAAAGATTTTTGAGCTATGAATAGTAAATATCTTAAACAAACGATCCTTTTGTTGTTCGGGTTGGTGTTGCTGACAACCTTCGGTTGCAATAAGAAGCTGGATACCGCAGTAGCTTCGGCCGAAGCCTCCGTAAATATGTGGCAATCGTATGATGATGCCCGAAACGGTCTGGTAGCAATTTATGGCCTTTCCCGGGCAGCCTTGGCCGATAACAATGGTCACTGGTTATATGGCGATCTGCGCAAAGGCGATTTTGTGGCTACTTCCAGCGGAAACTACCTGGACGCGATTATCAAGAATGAGTTGAATAAGGGTTTTCCGCAGATCAAGAAGCTGACCAACTGGCGCCGTTTTTATGCGGCCATCGATGCCTGCAATACATTTATTGAAAATGCACAACGATGTAAGGCAGACCTGCGCTATTCTGATTTGAACTGTACCGTAGATATTGCGCAGGCTCATATGTTGCGTTCCTTCCTGTATTTCTATATGGTACGGATCTGGGGCGATGTGCCGTTGATTACAAAAGCTACCAAAAACGGGGAAACGATCCAGGTAGCACGTTCGCCACAGGACCAGGTAATGGATTATTGCATTCGTGAGCTGCGGCAGTATAAAGATAGTTTGCCTACCGAGTATGGAGGTGATGATAAGTCTAAATTGAACTATGACGGCAACTACTACGGCCAGGCCTGGAGCAATTGGGGAAATGCATTCTGGGGCTATTATCAATGTTTGGGCCTGTTGGCGCAGATGTATGCCTGGACCGGAGATTATGCCGCAGTGCTTACGACAACAACCGAGATCTTCAACAACGCGGCGGCTGCCCGTACGGGGTTGATCAGCTATACCAATTCGAGGGGATATCTGGCGGGCCGGAACAGTATATTTTATAGTAACGGGATCAAAGGAAATCTTTGTTATCAGATGATCTCGTTCCCCTATAATATGAGTAACCGCGAATCGGGGCCCAGTGGGGTAGGGCATATTGAATCATTAACACTGGCAAGTCCCTATATGGTACGCGCCAAGCCGGATATCTATGTGCCAAGGGATACCATTGCCCGGTGGTTTCATTATTTTGGAGATGTAAGACATCCCTATCAGTCGGAATTCGGGAACTATGAGGAAATTTATTTTTCCAATTATTTCGGCAATATCCCTGTATTTACAAAGTTTAAAAATATTGAAACAGGCTCCAGCAATTTCCCCATCTTCGGTTCCTGCATCCCTATCTTCCGTTGGGAAGACAACTTACTGCTAATGGCAGAAGCCAACTATGCACTGGGCGATATGCGGGCGGCATTTGACCGCTTAAACGATGTGCGCGAACCGCGCAACTCACCCGGATTTTTTTATGGAAGGATCAGTGCCGTTCGTCCCGGGTTTACACTGCAGCCAACGGAAGCCAGTATGGAAGGGGGCATCCTGTATAATATCTTCCGTGAACGCAGGGTAGAGCTTGCGGGTGAAGGCAGCTGGTGGTACGACCAGGTTCGCTATAACCGGCTGGCGCGCAACAATGCTGAATTTAATAAACTATTGGATGAGGGAGGTATTTATTGGCCGATTGACCAGGATATCATTGATAAAAATCCCCTGATTGAACAAAACTCTTATTGGAAACGATAATGCAACGCAAAATGAAAAAGCAAATTATCTTCAGCTCATTGATGCTGTCCATGCTGTTCCTGCTGCTTTCCGGTTGTCATAAAGGCGGAAGCCCTTATTATAAAGCTGAAATAAGCGAAACCGTAAAATATGACGGAACGGTACTGCAGTATCTTGAAAGCCAGAAAGGGCTCTATGATTCCATGGCGCTGGTTATTAAACGCTATCCTCATTTTAAGCAATTATTATCGTCTCCGGGCTCTATGACGATTTTTGCCATACCCAATGCGGCTTTCCAAACCGCCGTTAAAAGCTTTAACCTGGAAAGGGCCAAGCTGGATAGCGTTCCCCTGTATTTCTCTCCATATGATATGACGCGTTCTGATTCGGGAATGTTTGATTATTTGGGCCTGGAAAAGCTGATCGCCCGCTATATTTTCAATAAGAAATATACGTATGAAGACCTGGCACAATCTTCCACTGGTTTCCCTACCGAATCGATTCTGGGCTATCAGATGAACCTGAAAGCTATTCAGCAAAACGCGGTGGGGGCTGTGAAGGATGGCCCTAAAGTAATTGAGCTCAGCGACATGAACAATTCCCGCTTTAATCGTTTTTGGAAATCGGCGCTTACCAGTACGATCGGGGCGGTACAAACGGATAACGCACTGGTGCATGTGCTCTCCCAAAACCATGAATTTGGCTTTGCCAGCTTCGCCGATAAATTACTGGCACCAGCCTGGGACCGTACAGGCTGGACACCTATTGCCTGGCATTCGCAATACCTGGGTACCTGGGGTGGCACGGTGGCGCATGCGCTGGATAATGACGGATCCACCCGCTGGCATACCCTTCAAACAAATCCTCCGCCATTGCCATTGTATTTTACAGTGGATATGAAAAAGAACCTACTGATCGGAGGAGTGACCATCCAGGTGCGTACGGACGGTGGGCACGATGGGTCTCCTGTAGATTTTACGGTGCAGTTTGCAAAGGAAGGCGCCGATCTGAAAGATTCTTCGGTATGGTCTTCCTATCGCTTTGCTTATCCACCGGATGGTTCAACCATCAAGCTGCCCCATAAATTTGAAATTAATCCAAAAGTGGAGGCCCGGTATTTCCGTTTTATAGTGAACCAGGTCTTCTCCGGCCGCTTATATACAGACCGGCCTTATTCGAACCTGGATGAAATCTGGATGCTTTATTAATTTATTTAGATATTTTATGAAGAGACTTTTTTTTGCGGCTGTATGTTTCGGAGCGCTGGTATCGGGGATCTCCTGTAAAAAGGGCCTGCCCAAACAATTGGATGCGATCGACCGGGCGGCAACTTTTTTAACGACCAGTTTTTCGCCGGTACTGGGGCGGAACTATATTTCCCGGAACCCCTTCAGCTATGGTCAGTCTACCCTGCCAATGGAATTTGAAATTGTGAATATGCGTCGGTTCAATGGTGAGCCGGCACCGGAACTGACCAATGATATTTATCCCGTTTCCGTTTGGAAAACGACCGGCGCAGGCTCCTATACAGGCTATGAAACCTCACTGGCAGAAATAGAGGCGAAGAGAACAATTGAGAATCACCGGATTTTTGAAATGCGGAAAGGCTCCGGTGATGTGGTTGTTTGGGGAGAGGTAAACACCTCCAAAATATTAACAAGACCGGATTCCGGGTATGTATTCGATGTAAAAGTATCCAACAGCGGTGCTACCCGTTACTATTATAACCTCCGGTTTATGCCCTATAAGCAAATTCCGTATGACCCCAACAATTATAATGCGCAAACGGGGATGGCTTCCAGCCCCGCACTAAACGCAAATACCAGCGGGATTACACTCACCAACTTCGTTCGCAACAAAGATGACCGGACGATGTCAACAGGGGAGGTAGACGTATACTTTAACAAACTGGTGGGTGGCCAGGGAAATACGTTAACGTTTAAATTTCTGGACTCTGCCTACGCGCCGATTAATCCTAAATTATTCAATCAGACCCAGTGGGAAAAATTAGTACATGGATTTGATATGAAATTAACGGATACGGAAGTAAAATACACGGTAATGTATCCCATACCCCTGGCACCCATTCAAACCCTTTATACGAATGGTTCGGGAAGCCGGGCTGCCGTAAAGTTTGGCTACTACCGGCTGGGGCCTGGCGGCTTTGGGGTAACGGCGAGCCTTGGCTTCAATTTCGCTATTTATCAAAAGGGGGACTGGGAGATTGCTTTTCATTTTAAGAATACATCACCCAAGTTCGCAAACGATTAATCTGCTTATAAAGAATTTATAAACGAAAAGCTATGAGGATATTGAAGGGCTTATTGCTTACACTTTTTTGTTTTTCACTGCAGCTGCTGCATGCACAACAGGTTGAAATACGAGGCAAGGTTGTGGACGATAAAACGCTGCAGCCAATCGAAGGCGTTTCTGTTGTGGTGGGCAACCGTGGCACGCATACGGATACACTGGGGCAGTTTACCGTTAGAATGACCCGTACAGAAACGCTGAATTTTTCCTATGTGGAATACAAAAAGCAAACCTATAAGCTGAGCGGTGATGAAAATGATCTGACGATCTACCTGGTTTCGGACGATGCCAAGAGTGCCATGAATGATGTGGTGGTGATGGGGTTTGCGAAAAAAAGCAAGGTGCTTTCTACCGGGTCGTCGGTTGTCATTACTTCGGACGATATCAAAGACGTACCTGCCGCCAACCTGGCCGACCTGCTGCAGGGAAAGGTGCCGGGGGTAAATATTCAAACCAATAGTGGTATGCCGGGCGCCCGCAGCTCTATCTTTCAGCGCGGACTAAGTTCTGTAGAAGTTTCCGGTTCCGGTAATGAGGCGTACCTGGCTTCAACCCAGCCCCTGATCATTATCGATGGGGTGCCGATTGATCCCAATACCGATTACGAGTATGGTTTTGCAACAGCCGGTGCCGGCGTAAGCCCGCTTACGTTGATTCCTGCGGAGGATATTGAGGACGTACAGATCCTTAAAGACGCAGCAGCCATTTCGGTATATGGTTCAAGAGGTGCGTACGGGGTATGGATCATTAATACGAAGAAAGGCCGGTCCGGCAGACCCGAGATCAACTATATCACCAACTATTTTGTAAGTACGGTTCCGCGCCTGCGCGATATTTACGGAGGCCGTATTGAACGTCAAACCAAGATCGACCAGTTGATACGCTACAACCAATGGCTTTCGGAGCACGGAGGCTGGGCATTGATCAACAACAATCCCTATCTTTCAGATAGCTTAAATCCTTATTACAACAACTCCACCAACTGGCAGTCTTATTTTTATAGAAACACGAACAACCAGAACCATAACCTGAGCATTAAAGGGGGAGATCCGAATTTTAATTATAAAATTAACCTGGGTTATTATAATGAAAAGGGGATCATTCAAAATACCGGAATGTCGCGATACACGTTGGGCATGAATACCATTTATGAGCCCAAATCCAAAAAAATGAAACTGACCGCCAGTATCAACGCCAACAATTCCATCCGCAATAACGGTAGCGGGGTGGGGCTGTTACAAACCGGTGTGGCCACCAGTGGTATGGCCTCTACCACATTGCCGCCTCCGGGTATCTATACGGAGAACAGCGATGCCCTGGCCGCCTTCCAGATAGAAGAAGACAACAAAACCGCTACCATAATGTCGAACCTGCAGTTTGACCTGGTCATTCTTAAAAATCTGCGGTTTCAGGCCCAGGGAAGCCATTCCTATTCGCATTCGAACAGCAATACGTTTTATCCCTCCTGGTTAAATACGGGCAGCGATTATTATCTTACTACCGGTGCCAATCCCCTGGCGCAGTACAATACGTTTTCAAGGATTGGTAATGGATACTACAACCGGAACGTGTTGACCTATAATAAAACCTTTAACAACGAGAAACACTATATCAGTTCCTATGTATTCTCCGACTTATCGGTGGATATGGTGCGCAGCAATGCCCTTTTATTGTATGGCGCTCCCAATGACTATATTTCCGGTCCTATCGGCTATAACCTCTCCAACTCCCGTTTTGGAACCAACGGGGTACCCAGGAACAGCCGGATATTTGGTTATGGGGGTAACGTGAGCTATGCATATGAGCAGCGTTATGTAATGGAGTTTAGCTACCGGATCGACGGAACTTCTACCAACGGGCCACTGTCTGGTTACAGCCATAACCCCACCGCATCCTTTAAATGGAACCTTTATAAAGAAAAATTTATGCAGGATGTGAACTGGGTCGATTACGCTTCGTTCCGGGGCAGCTGGGGTAAAAACATTGTTCCGCAGGGAGATGTATATGCCATTTACGGAAAATACCTTCCCGGAAGTACGTATATGGGGCAGCCTTCTGTAGGGCTCAGTTTTGAAACAGCTCCCAATGCTTATTTTCTCCCCAACACTTCCAATTCCTGGAACGGAGGTTTTGAGGCGGGATTCCTGAAGGGAAAATTTGCAATTGAATACGATATCTATTACCGTACGGTTGAAAATATGAGCAGGAAGGTAGATATTGTTACAGAATCGGGCTATGCGAATAAGCCCACCAATGAAATCAGCATGGTAAACTACGGGCATGAATTGTCCTTGCGTTTCAAGCCCATTCAAACAAAAAACTTTACCTGGAACATGAATATCAATGGGGCATTCAATAAAAACGTATTGACCCATTTGCCGAACAATGCCCGGCAGCTGGTTGTGAATCCCGGAGATGAATTGGGGCTGCCGGTGCTCTACCGCCTGGGAAGCAATGCGCTCACCAATTATGTGTTTAATACCAAGGGGGTATATGCCACCGATGCGGATGTACCGGTAGATCCGCTGACCGGTCAGCGCCAGCAAATCAATGGCCGTCCGCTCAGAGGCGGGGATCCCATTTTCGCCGACCTGAACGGAGATTATGTAATTGACGACAATGACCGTGTTGCGGTGGGTGATCCCCAACCCAAGCTTACGGGCGGATTTATTAATAACCTTACCTACAAAAGCTGGTCGTTGTCCATGCAATGGTCCTATACCTTGTTCCGGGATGTATTGAATACCCCGCTGGCCAGAAGGTTCCAGTATTTCTATTCACCCAACAGCCAAAGCTCACTGCCATTGATCGATGATTATGATTACTGGAAAGCCCCGGGTGATGTTGCCACGTATCCCAATCCCTATTCATATGAACAGAATGCTACCATTAATGCTTACCGGTATAATCAAACCCTGTTTATGGAAGACGGGTCCTATTTTAAACTGAACACATTTACATTGAACTATAGTTTAAAAAAAGATTTGATCAGCCGGATCCGGATGAAAGCAGCCCGGGTCTATTTTACCGGTTATAATCTTTGGGTGATTTCCAATTATTCCGGGCCCAACCCGGAAAATGTTTCCGACCTGGGAAGGGACCAGCCCAATGGATATCCCAATCCAAGAAAGTTTTCGATAGGTTTAAATGTGACATTTTAAAATTTAACGTATGCGCAGGAGAAAATATTTATTCATGATGGGGATGGTTGCGATGCTCGTTGCCGCAACCGGGTGTAAAAAATTCCTCAACGTTAGTCCGGTGGACTCTATGTCCGGAAACAACTTCTGGAAAAGCAAAGATGATGTAGAGAAGTTTACGACCAGTGCCTATGTGTTGTTGCGGAATTATACCTGTATGGACGGGTACACATTGCTGGCCATGGCCGATTATCGCGCTACGGCCTGGATTCCATCCACCTTGGGTACAGGAAGGCTTTATATCAGTGACTTGAACAATAACCGGATCAAAAGTGTATTGAGTTCCACTGCAAGTACCTCGGGTAGTTACGGTGATTTTGATCAAAGCAAAAACACATTCGGGTTTAAAAATATGTCCAACTGGGGATATATGTACCGGATCGTAACAACGGCCAATACGATTATTGCCAATATTGACAGCAAGGATATCCTGGACATTACAGATGCAGAGCGGAAACAATATAAGGCGGAAGCAATTTTCATCCGCAGTCTGACGTATTTCCTGATGGTACGGCACTGGGGCGATGTGCCCTATGTAACCGATCCTTCAGATGATCAGCCACACGAGCGGATGAACCAGCTGGAGGTATTCAGAAATTGCCTGTCGGCGTTGGCCGCATCCAAGGACGACCTGCCCTGGACCTATGGTGACCCTACTATGCGCGGTGTTCGGGCCATGCGGGGCGGTGCACTGGCACTGATGATGGAAATGAATATGTGGATGGCCGGTTTTGACGAGGACAACGCAAAAACCTATTATGAGGAAACGGTAAAGCTGGGCACCGAGCTGATCACCAAAAACGAAGGCGCTTATGAATTGCTGCCTTTGGAGAACTTTAAAGAGATCTTCAAGGGAACATCCAAGGAAAGTCTTTTTGAAATAGGGCAGGATTATAACTTTGGTGAAACCTTTGGACTGCTCGCTTCTGTAGCCGATATTGTATTAAGAACACCGTATAAGAAAAACGTTACGGCTACCTACCTCTATTATGCCACGCCTTATTTACAACAATTATATGAACCGGAGAATAACGGACCAACAGACAAGCGGATTGACAATTGGTTTGAAGAACCCAATATGTACACCAATAACGGTCAGTTCGTATTCAAAAAATTCCTGAACACCTTTGCTACCCAGCAGGAAACCGAAAACCCGAACGATGCCAAGATCCTGTTCCGCTATGTGGACGCGTACCTGTTAAGAGCTGAGGCATTGGAAAAACTGGGGCGCTATGCAGAGGCCGTGCAGGATGTGAACGTAGTGCGCCAGCGTGCGGGCGCGGAATTGTACACGGGGCTCGAAACCAACCAGTTTGGCCAGTTGCTGGGAGATGCCATCTGGTGGGAGCGCGAACGTGAGCTGATGGGCGAAAGCACTACGTTTTACGACCTGGTGCGAACCCGGCGGATCCTGAGTGGTCAATATACGCCATTCCCGATCACGTATGATGAGTTTTTGAACGGGGCCTGGACCTATCCCATTCACCAGGACGTATTATTAGCCAACCCGAAAGTTAAACCCAATCCGTTCTGGATGTAATTATAAGCGCATGAAAAGAAAATTCAGATACACAATTATAGGTAGTTTGGTGGCATTCGTTTTACTAACCACTGCCTGCCAGAAAGAGTATTATTTTAACTCGGGCCTGAGTAAACCCAACTTCGACGGGTCCATGATGGAATATTTGGAATCAAAACCGGTCATATTCGATACCCTGGTGCAGGTGATCAAACTGGCGGGAATGGAGTCCTATTTCAGGGATAGCAATTTTACGTTTTTTGCTCCTGCTGATTCCAGCATCCACCTCACCATCAACGATTTTAACAGCCGGTTAAAAAATTTGGGGCAGGATACGATTTCTTCATTGGGGTCCGTAAATCCCGAGTTTTGGAGGGCCACCCTGCTCAACTATATGTACCGGAACGTGAAAGGACTGGAAGATTATCCGCAGCTCGATATCAATAATAAGCAGGCATTTCCTGGTGAGTTTTCCCGGTCCATGGGCGGACGGGTAACAAATATCGGCGGTGTATTTACAAGCGCGCGCGGCATCAAATACCAGGGGTACCGGTATTTAAATATTTCTTACGTACCCAGTGAATCGGCGCCTTTTAATTCCTGGATACTTGCCCGGGTGGCCACTTGCAATATAAAGCCCAAAAACGGAATGATACATGTGCTGGCATATGCTACAGATCCGGATGTTAAGTTTGATGGAATATCCTATGCAACGCACTATTTCGGATTCAATATTGCAGATGCCTGGACATTGGCCCAATACTATGGATTTAATAAACAAACGAACTGAAACTGAGAGTCATGAATCGAATGCGCATTAGAATACGGTTAATAATCGGCTTGTCTGTAGTCATGATGGCCGGAGCCTATTGTTCGAAAAAAAATGAGGAGAGTTTTTCGGGGGCGTATAAGCCGGCTGTCCGGACCTACGTAAAATTTACCGGATCGGCTCCGGTTCCCCGGTTTGGATCTGCGGGCACGCTGGTGAAATTTAAAGTAGCCGGCCTGGATTCGCTGGCGAACTTGCCGGCTGGCCAGGTGCAGTTCCTGATCAACGGTATCGAGGCAAAAATTGATAAGATGTCTCCCGCAGATAGTACGATCACCGTTGTAATACCGGACAATGCGTCGTCCGGGTCGGCCACCATTGTGGTGAATGACCGGATGTATTTCGGTCCGCAGTTTAAAGTGAACGGCGGTATCTGGCTGGATTCGACCTTTAATAAACTGGCAAATGATCAGCAGGGCAATATCGTATTAGGTGCCGGCCCCAATTCAATGGTTAACCGGATCTATCTGGAGGAGATCGGAGCGGTGCAGAATATTTTCATCATGGGTTATTTTGGGCGGTATAATAACGAAACGACTTATATGGCCACATCCGCCACCGGCTCAATACCTTCATCAACCAGTTATTTGTTAAAACTAAACCCAACTACCGGGGCGGTAAGTACGGATTTTGCCAAGGGAACCGGACCAAACGGGCCCATTAACGGAATGCTGCCCCTTACCGGCTTTTCGGGTTATCTCTTATACGGAAATTTTAATACCTATACCCGGCGGGATGGAGTTAATAACATGACGCGGATGTATCCTACCGGTCAAATGGATTCGGTAGTGCAAAACGTGTACAATCCCAATCCCCTGGAACCGGAGTACAATGTAGATACCCTTCCGGCATTTATAGGAGGTTATAATGGACCGGTGCTGCGCGCGTTTCTCGACAAGAACAGACGGATCATCAGCATCGGGAATTTTGGCTTCCATACAAAAAACCTGTATGATCAATCTACCTATACTACGGTGGTCCGGCAAAATACCTATATGCGTGATATCTCTGCCATGGATCAGGATGGGAATCTGGATACTACATTTAATTATGATAATACCCGGGGGCTGTTACTGAAAGGCGCGAACGCCGGTATTACCGATGCCGTTCAGATCCGGGATGGAAGCTCGCCATACGGAAAGATTATAGTAGTAGGTATTTTTACAAGGTTTAATGATATACCGGTACAACGGATTTTTATGCTGGATCAGAACGGCCAGCCGGACCCATCCTTTCAGGCAGCGGCTAACGGACCAATTGCGCGGATTACCTATAATGCCACAACCCGGAAGCTGTTGGTCATTGGTACGTTTACAACATTTAACGGAAGGGATACGCCTTCGGGGATAGCGATGCTGAATGAGGACGGTACAACGGATCCCGCTTTTGTAATGGGCGATATGCAACGTACCGGCAATGCCGGCGGAAACTGGATTACCTATGCAGGACAGTTGAACGATGGAAAGATCGTGATCGGGGGAAATTTTGGCAGGTACCGCGCTCCCGGAACCACAGATTATGTTACCCGGCAAAACTTTATGATCCTGAATGCGGACGGCACGCTGGCTGCAGGTCTTAATAATTCGGGAGCAATGAACGGCGTCATTAATGATATACTGGAAACGAAATCCGGTACAAAGCGGGCCCTGCTCATTGTGGGAAGTTTCAGCCTGTTTGATAATGAAACCGTATCGAATATGATCAGAATTGGTTTGGAACCTAAATAAATCAAAGAATTATGAAGAAGCGATTTAATTTAATGCTGATTGCTGGGCTTTGCCTTTTAGGTTTTGCCGCCTGTAATAAGTATGGCTATAATTTTGCCGATGCCTATGAACATGGGGAGGGGGGCGCAAATATGCCGGGTGGCCAGGTAGATTCTCTTGGAAAAGATCTGTCCAAGCTATTGACGGCCAAAAATTTTCCGGGCCTGGTGGGAGATGGGGAACCCCGTTTGAACAATGTTGAAGTGACCACGGATTTCTCTGCCCGTCATGTTCCCGGTTCCGATATTCGTATTGTAACAACGCCTCAACCACTTTATAGCACAGGATTATATGCGCCAACCGGGGAACCGATCACAATAGAGGTTCCCGCCGGAATAACCGGAATTGTGGCTCAGATTGGTGGCTGGACCGATAACCTGAATGGCGTTGCTGCCATTAAAAGAGATCCGCTGATCTATAACCAGTTGTCGTTACAGCCGGGAAAAAATGTGATCCGGAATCTTTACGGAGGTTCGGTTTATCTGAGAACCAATGGTACCGTAAAGGAATTGGGAACCATTACCGTAAAAATATCAGGAGCCGTTCGTTCGCCTGACTTTATTTTAGGACAGTCCTCGGATGAAGCGTGGAATACGCAGGTACGGGCATCCGCTGTGCCCTGGTTCCAGCTAAGAGGTAAGCGCATTATTTTCGAATTGCCGAAAATGTTTCTGGACAAACATCCGATTGCCAACCCTACTGCATTGATGCAGGAATGGGATCGGATTATTGAGCAGGATATTTACAGGTTCAAAGGGCTGGAGGACGTAACCACCGATTCCCTGAATAAAGCGCCCAATCATCCCATTTGGGTAATTATGGATGCACAGCCACGATTGACCTATGCACACAATGCGTTTCCTGTGGTGATGCAAATGGATGAGAATTTATTTACCAATGAAATAGCAGACTATCAGGCGCTCACTACAAAAGGTGCCTGGAGAACCCTGTTTGAAATTGGAAGAAACCACAATACCGGCTTTTGGTTATTTAGTGGTTTGAGCAACACCGCCGGCAACCTGTACTCGGCCAAAATGGCCAATCGCCTGGCCATCAATTATGGCAATTTGAATCCGCAGATGAAGCTGGCCGTAGACACCGGCATCTGGTATTCCAGGCAAAATAAAACGTTTTTAAGTCAGTTTAATAAAGACCTCACCGCCCGCACAAATGGCGACCTGATCAAATTATTGCCGTTCGTGCAATTGTTCGAATACTATGGCTATGATTTGATGAAGTACATTGAGTATGATGCAAGGCACTATACATTGGGATCGCTGACCGATCTGCAAAAGATGGATTATTTTTTCAATAAGGCCTGCGACTATACCAAAACAGATCTTTCCGCATTTTTCCGCGCATGGGCCATTCCGGTTTCTGCCGTGGTAACCGATTCGGTGGAGAAAAAATATCCGTTTATGACCAAAACGGTGTTCCTGTATAACCCGATCACAAAAACAGGGATCAAGGATTCTTCGATGCCCAGGCCGCTGGAATTTGATCGCTCTTCCTGGTCTGTTGCCAATTTCTGTTGCCAGGAAGCAACCACGGGCAAATTCTACGCCAACTACCTGTTTGATGGAGATACCACCACCTACTGGAAGTCGAACGTAAACCATACACCGCACGTGATTACCTTTGATATGGGCGGAATTGCCGATGTGGGCGGTTTCTTCTACGCCAATGCTTCGTCTGCCTTCCGTCCGAAAACGATCAAAGTGTATGTAAGCTGGGATAACATCAACTGGACCCAGGCCTACTCCGGAGCAGGGCTGGATAACGGGGGCACAACGATCAATAAATTTGACTTCGACGGCAATAAGCGCTATGTGGGAGTACGTTATATCCGTTTTGAAATTGCTACGGCATTTCCAAATGCAGCTACCGTTTTCACCGCACAAACGGCAGAATTTGGAGCACGCAAAGGCGTAGCCACCCAAACTCCTGTAAATCCGCCAACCTCCGGGGGCGAAGGACAATAATCGTATTAATTCAATTGAAAAATGAGAACGAAAATATATAATATAGCATCCGTTTTTTTGGCAAGCGGTATCCTGCTGGCAGGCTGTAAGAAATTTGCCGATCCGGGGGTGATCATCGAGGAGTATACGCCGGATACAACGGTGAAGGCGGCATCCAATCAACGCAAGATGTTACTGATCAATATTGACGGTCTTTCGGCAACGGTTCTGCAGGCAATAAAACCGGCAACATTGCAGGGGCTATTGGAGCATGCCAAGTATTCGTTTAATACAACGGTGAATGTTCCTGTAAACAACACCGCTTCCCTGGGCTCCCTGTTTACCGGTAACTTTGAAACCCGTTTATGGGATAGCACCTTTTATGCCGTTCCGGTAGATTCGACCAGTGCAATCCCGGTTCCCCTGAATCTTACCGCTTTTCGCTATATACATGATGTGTTGCCTTCGAAGAAGTTTGCAGCAGTTGCAGACTGGCCCAATCTGGTAACAACACTGCTGGCGGATGCCGATAAGAAAGTCGTTACTTCCGGGGATGTGGAAACGAAAACGAATGTAGAAACGATTTTAAAGTCGGGGAATATGGACGTGGTATTTGCCCGGTTTTCATCCGTTCAGAAGGCGGGAAAACAATTCGGATACGGGCCGGGGGCAGATTATGAGGCGGCCATCCGGACTGTAGACGGATACATCGGGGATATTATGACGGCATTAAAAAGCCGCCCTACATTCAAAGATGAAAAATGGCTCACCCTTGTAACCACCACACAGGTAAGCGACTCCCTGATGAAATCAAAAGATTCGAACGCCAAGATCCCCGGTTTCCTGATTGCACATTACCCGGGATTTACAGGACAGGACATAACAAAGCTAAATCCTGCGATCCAGGCTAAGAACGAAGACGTTGCCCCGATGATGCTGTATTGGCTATCGGTGTCCAAACCCAGCACAATAACCAACGGGGCCAATTGGATCGATCGCTTCGAGTTGGAATTTTTTACAAAGTAACGAATAACCGAGTAAGAGACATTATGAAACGAATTATGAATAGCAAGAATTGGATAAAAAGCAGTTTGTGGGCTTTGCTGATCTGTTGCATAGGCTCCTGCGCGAAAGAGAATCTGCCGGAGGCGACCCCTGATTTAAAATCATACGGAAAGCTCTATCTGGTGCAGGCCAGCCTGACCGGCAACATTAATTTCCGGCTCTATGTAGATTCCTATAAAAGGGATACTTCTTTTAATCTGATGAATGTAATGTTGGGCGGACAGGATGTGGCGAGTCATGATGTGCCGGTTCAGTTTCAGATACTGGATCAAACTTATGTGGATGCCTACAACAACCTGAAAGGCCTGTCGGCAAAATTATTGCCCACGGCCAATTATATGCTGAACAGGAATGTAACGATCAAAAAAGGAACAAATAGCACCGGCACGCTTCCGATCAGTATCAATCTTGATGGGCTGTCCAATGGAGAGGTATATGTATTACCGGTAAAATTTCAAACCTCAGATGCCACCTATGAAATTGATGAGCAAAAACAAATTGCCTATTACGTATTTACCTGTAAGCTGCAGCCTGTAGGTAAGTACATGGGAAATATTCCCCAGATAAATGATCCCCGTGTACAGATCTTTACTTTTTACGACGACCTGATGCTTCAGGATACTGCCGGCAATTTATGGGTATATCCGCTAAAGGACCGTGAAACGATTGGTGAGCCCGTTAAAGTGGCCTCCGGTTTCGCAAATGTAACCTCTTTGTTTTTCAACCAGGGCTATAACCGCCTGGTGGGCATCATTACCCAGGGATCCTATCAGAACGCGGTAGTGAGCTGGACCGTCACGAATATGCCGAACGTAAAGATCGGGGATACGGTTCTGGCCTATAAATCGGCCGATTATGCAGCCGGCTTTGTGAACAGTTTCTTCCAGGGCATTAACGGAGTATGGTATGGGGTTTACAAAGCGGGTACAACGGATGGAACATTCTATTATTTCGCTTTCAATTCCAGTGCCACTGCTGCCACAAGAACCAATATAAACAGCGGCTGGACAAGGGATGTATACAGGGATCCCTGCATTATCAAAAATAACGTTATTGTAAACCATCCCACAGGTTTGTTATTATATGTGTTGGCAGCCAATGGCGCTACATTTCCGGGAAACCGCTGGCAGGTGGGCAACGGGTTCTCTAAGTATGCAAAGATCTTTTCTTATAAGATGACGGATCTGATTGGTGTAAAGCCAAACGGAGACATGATCCGCTATGCTAATTTTGATATTAACGGCTTTTACATTGCTAATGAAAATGAATAGCAGTAACCGGGGCCGGGAAAGCATCTTGAAGAATTTTTAAATGGCAATGGATAAAACGGGCATTGCGGGGGAAATGAAATGATATTAAAGACATTAAACACAAGAGTGATGAAAACCTTTAGGAATCGAATATTGCTGCTTTTAATGGCAGGATTTGTCCTTTCTTGTAATAAGGATTTTAAAGAAACAAATACGGGCCTGGATGAAGAGAAAGCTGCGCCGTCGATTACTGCATTGAGTAAGACCAATGGCAATATCGGAGACACACTTCGGATTTCAGGAAGCTTTCCTGAAGGCGGGGAAGTCTATTTTGGCACGCAGAAACTGAATCTGGTATCTGTTACAGGCAGCGAAATTGTGGTGGTGGTTCCTTATGGTACGGGCAGTGCCTTCATTGTTGTAAATGCAGGATCGAAACGATCGAATAAGATGACGTTTACCTACGATGTTCCTGGTATTAAGCCCGGGTTGAAAATTGGAAACAACTACTATGATGTTGATACCACAACGCTGATGGAGGTGGGACCGGGTACGAGGTATATGGTGCTGAATTTCGTAGACAAGTACACCACCAATCACCTGAAAATACACCTGACGTTTATGGATGCCACCAATGCCCGCCTTTCATTTAAAGCCGTTCTGGCACGGGATACGGTGCTAAACACGGAAACAGTACCGGCCATGGCGGTGCGGAAAACGGCTGCGGGCGCCAATTATTTCGCCGGTGTAAATGGAGATTTGTTTAATAATACAGCGGGCAATGCCAATTTGGGAAGAGTGAATAATACCTGTATCGTTGATGGATTGATCACCAACATGAACTATGCAATGCCCACTTATGCACCGGTTTATTTTAATGGCAAAACCATTTATTTTGATCCGTTTGAATTTATTTCCTATGTGCAGGTTCCCGATGGAGAGAAAGTGGCCATTAAGAACATAAATAATTCCCGCGCCCAGGACGACCTGATTTTATTTAATACGGCAAGAGGAAAAAGTACACAAACCAACAACTTCGGAACGGAAATGGCCGTTACGCCGGTAAGCGGCGGATGGGGTGATTACACCAATGTAAAAGTGCGGATCAATACCAAGGTTGTATATGGCCAGCCCGGAAATACGGCCATACCGGCCAACGGGGCGGTGGTTTCGGGCCACGATTTTTCGGCCATTCCGTTAAACAGATATGGCATCGGTGATATCCTTACCATTGCAAACTATGCCCGGAATACGGCCACCGGCGCTATTGTGCAGCAAATGGTTTCGGGTGATTTGCGCATTTTGGACAACGGGCAGATCATCAATCCGGTAACTGCCCTGGCTGCAAGAACGGTGATCGGCGCCTCTGCAGATAAGTCAATGATCGTGTTTTGTGCCGCAGAAGGGGTAATTGCAGGAGAGTCTGTAGGGATTTCTACAAATGACCTGGCAGAAATTTTAAAACTCTACGGGGTTGCTGATGCCGTACATATGAACGGAGGCGCGTTGAGCACCATGTATGTAAAAGGAGCCGGATTTAATAACACCGGGTTGGTAAACCGTCCGGGTAATACAACCACAGCCCCCAACGCAGGTAATGCCCTGTATGTGGTTTCAAATGCTCCTGCAGACAACGTAGTGGTGAAATTGGTAGCAGACCTGTACGCACCTCGCGTAAAAGCAGGTGCAGCCATCACTCCAAAGTTCTACGGACTGAATCAATACGGACATATTGTTTCTTCCAATATTAGCGGGGTAACAGTAACGGAGGCAAATGGTTTGGGAACGGTTTCCGGAACAACGTTTACCGCAGGAACTACTAAGGGGAGTACCGAACTAAACGCAACATACAATGGATTAACCACAAAGATAAAAGTGCTGATTGTTGAATAACGCCCGGGAGTGAAGGCCTGGAGGATCTGATATATCAGCCGGCTGAATGCCGGGGGCGTGAATTGGCGGCGACAGGAATGTTTTAGTAACCCAATGTTTTAAATAAAACGTCGTAACAGAACATGCTGCTATCAATGTCCCGAAATAGGATCTTTCCTGCCCTGAAGGCCGGTGACCACACTGGTAAAAGCGGGTTTATATCGGTATCGGGTATGCTGTGTTTAAGCGGCATACCCGATATTGGATGTACTGATTATCAATTTTAAAAAAATACTTTTATGAAATTCAATCTAAGATCCAGATCTTTAAAGACGATCTTGTCTGTTCTGGCTGCATTAACTCTGGTATTTATATTTATGGGTGCCGGCAGTAAGAAAAGTAAATTGGTAAAACTTCGTGAAAATTGGGGAGGAGCTGTATTTACATATAGTCCTGCAACACCTTCCTTTGCTCCGGCCGACGTAGCCAATCCCAATAATTGGCACGTTACTTACAGGAGGTGCCAGTTCAATTATCCTAGGTATGCCTGTACATTTCAAATTGCGGCTCCGGAGGATAGTATGACTTATTATACTGACTTTGTTACTGCGCTAAGTCGGTTAAGGATCGAGACCAGCAATACGGATACAGCCTATGTAACTGGGGTGTTTGATAGTCTTTATCCCGACGCCCCGATGGACGTTGATTTAAGTAACGGTTATTCGCCTTATGGTGATTAGCGCTAATAGAGCCTTATATTTTTTGATGATAAACAAAAAGAAGATTGCCACCGTTTTTTTCGGTGGCAATCTTTCATAAGATGCCAACCTTCCGGCAACAGGTTTCAGCTTGAGTTCGCTCCTGACGCCTGGTTTCCTCGGTGAACCAACCCGGCGGCCGAAAACAGTGTTTTTATCGCTCGCTTACAAATGAACAGCAGCTATCCGTTTCTATCCTATCTTTGACCGCTATGCGGAGATTTTTACAAAGAAGCGGTTGCTTGCTGGGTTGTGTGCTACTGATTTTTGCGTTTACGGCGTTTAAAAATCCATTGCCACTCAAAGCCTTTCATATCAACGGTTTTGCGCAGGGTACTACGTACCATATTACTTATTATGCGCCGGACAGTAGTTTGACCCGGGAGCAAACAGACAGCATTTTTGCTGCCATTGATAGCTCTTTATCCATTTACAAACCGTATTCGCAAATTACAAGGTTCAACAGGGAAAAGCGGGGGCTGGTACCGGATAAGCATCTGAAAAAAGTAGTAACAAAGGCGCTGGAAGTTTCCAGGGCCTCCGCAGGTATTTTTGATATCACCGTAATGCCCCTGGTAAAGCTTTGGGGCTTTGGGCCGGATGGAAGATCCAAAACGGAACCTACACCGCAGCAGGTTAACGCCGCATTGGCGTACGTGGGTTATCAGAAATTATACTTTAAAGGCGACAGCCTGTTAAAAAAAGATCCGCGTATCACGATTGATGTCAATGGAATTGCACAGGGATACACTGTGGATGTGATCGCCGGTTTCCTGGAACGCAAAGGTGTTCAGCATTACCTGGTAGAGGTTGGGGGAGAGATACGGATAAAAGGCCGTAAACAACCTTCGGGCGAACGGATGAAAATCGGTGTGGAAAGTCCTTCAGATAAGGAAGATGAATCCGAACCGGTATTGATAAAAACTATTTTCCTGGATGATGGCGCGGTGACCACTTCGGGCAAATACCGCAATTTTTACCAGAATGGCAATAAAAAGATTTCGCATCTTATTGATCCCCGTACCGGCTACACGCTTCAAAATGAAATGATCAGTGTAACCGTTGTTGCAAAGGACGGTATAACGGCAGATGCTTATGATAACGTATTTATGGGCCTGCATCTGAATGAAGCCTTTACTTTTTTGAAAAAACACCCCGGAATGGAAGGATATTTCATCTATACAAAAGCAAACGGAACAGTGGCCGATACAGCCTCAGCCGGCTTTGAAGCATTGAAAAACCGCAACTAAATCTGAGCAGATTCCGGAACGAATTGGCTATATTAGCAGCTGAAGCCAAATCTTATAATATTGATTGTTATGAACAGACTATCCCTGACGATTTTTGCTGTAGCCTTTTCTTTGTTAGGCACCGCTCAGTCGTCACCATCCATTGCATTGATACCGGAGCCTGTTTCGGTAACCGCGCAACCGGGCGTTTTTATATTGCCGCAGAACGTAACCGTTGGTGTGCCCGAAAAAGCAGACCTGGGACATACCTATGCACTGTTAAAAGACCGGATCGCCAATACCGGTGCCACGGTACAGCAACAAAAGGAAAACGGAAAAGCATCTATTAACCTGGTACTGAACAAAAGTGCTGACAGCCGGTTGGGTGATGAGGGTTACACACTTTCTGTAACACCGGACCAGGTAACCGTAAAGGCCAATAAACCGGCCGGTCTGTTCTACGGGGTTCAAACATTTCTGCAACTGCTGCCGCCCCAGATCGAAAGTGTGGAACGTGTAGATGGCGTGCGGTTGCAGGCACCTGCCGTTGAAATTGTGGATTACCCGAAACTGGGATGGCGGGGACTGATGCTGGACGTGTCGCGGCATTTTTTTACGGTAGACGAAGTAAAAAAGTACATCGACAATATGTCGCGTTTTAAATACAACATGTTCCATTTTCATCTTACGGATGATGAGGGCTGGAGACTGCAAATCAAAAGCCTGCCCAAACTTACGGAAGTAGGTGCATGGCGTGCAAACAAAGTGGGCCTGTTTAATACATTTACACCGCCTGCGCCGGATGAACCTAAATCCTATGGCGGCTATTATACCCACGAAAATATCAGAGACCTGGTGGCGTATGCAAAAGCCCGGTTTATAAATATCATTCCGGAAATCGATGTTCCGGGTCATAGCCTGGCAGCCATTGCATCTTACCCGGAGCTGTCCTGTACCGAGGGCGCCGATAAATACCAGGTACGTTCCGGTGAGCCCATCATGGATTGGTCGCACGGGGCACCGCCGATAGCGCTGATCGATAACACGCTTTGTCCGGCCAACGAAAAAGTGTATGGATTTTTGGATAAGGTAATGACAGAAGTGGCACGGTTGTTTCCGTTTCCGTATATCCATGTAGGCGGGGATGAAGCACCGCATAATTTCTGGGAGAAAAGCGCACAGGTGCAGGCGCTGATGAAAAAAGAGAAATTGAAAACCATACCACAGGTGCAGGCCTACTTTGAAAAGCGTCTTGAAAAAATTGTAAATGCAAAAGGCAAAAAACTGATGGGCTGGGACGAGATCCTGGAGGGCGGCATTTCGCCTACGGCGGCGCTTATGAGCTGGCGGGGTGAGCAACACGGTATCGAAGCGTCAAAGTCGAAGCACTACGTGGTGATGAGCCCTACGCAGTTTGCGTATATTGATTATATGCAGGGCGATGTAAGCACCGAAGTACCCATCTATGCATCCTTGCGGCTGTCGCAGACCTATAAATTTAATCCCGTACCCGAAGGGGCGAATGCAAAATATATTTTGGGAGGCCAGGCCAATCTGTGGACGGAAAATGTATATACCATGCGTCAGGCAGAATACATGACCTGGCCGCGGGGATGGGCGATTGCAGAGTCGGTATGGTCACCACTGGATAAAAAAGACTGGAAGAAGTTTGCGGTTAAAACAGAGGCATTCTTTAACCGCTTTGATGCGGCCGAGATCAAATATTCGCCGGCGATCTATGATCCGGCTGTATCGGTAGCTAAAAAGGGAGATGCGTATTTTGTAACGCTGACGCCCGAGATTGAGGGGCTTGACATTTATACCAGCTTTGACAATTCGGCTCCTGATCGTTTTTATCCGAAATATAAAGAACCCTTACAGATCCCTAAGGATGCCGACGAGCTGCGCATTATTAGTTACAAAGGAAAAAAAGAGATCGGCCGTCAGATGACGATAAAAGTGGCGGATCTTAAAAAGCGTGCGAAATAGTCATTGTGAACACGGACGCATTCCCTGTAAAAAGAAAACTTCCGGCGAAATGAAAAACTTCCTGTTGATATGTGGTGCCGGGCTGCTGTTGCTGGGCAGTTGTGCTACGCGCCGACCTGTTGCGGCCGATTATAAAAAAGATGTGCTGCTGCGCACGAATTACGGCGATATGATACTGCGCTTGAGCGATGAAACGCCGTTACACCGGGATAACTTTATAAAACTGGTAAAAAGCAGGTACTATAACAATGTACTTTTTCACCGGGTGATCCGGCAATTTATGATCCAGTCCGGCGACCCGGACAGCCGCAAGGCACCGGGTGGTAAACCGCTGGGAGAGGGTGGGCCTGGATATACCGTGCCGGCAGAATTCCGGCCGGAGTTATTCCACCGGAAAGGAGCACTGGCTGCTGCACGGGAAGGGGATGGCGTTAATCCGCAAAAGGCCAGCAGTGGCAGCCAGTTTTATATTGTACAGGGAAAGGTATGGACCAGCGGCGGACTGGATACGCTTGAAATAAAACGATTGAATGGGCGAAAGATCCCGGCGGCCTACAGGGAGGCCTATACAACCATTGGCGGCACTCCGCACCTGGATCAAAACTATACCGTATTTGGGCAGCTGATAAAGGGGGAGGCCGTATTGGATCAGATAGCCGCGGTACCCACAAGCAAGGGCCAGGACCGGGATCGCCCCATCCGGAATGTCCGGATCCTCAAAGCAAAAATGATAAAGCGGTAGATTGTGATGAACCTATGTTGTGGCGAACCTATGTGTTCGCCCAACAAAATGGTGAAGCGGTAGATTACGGCGAACCTATGTGTTCGCCCAACAAAAATGATAAAGCGGTAGATTGTGGCGAACCTATGTGTTCGCCCAACGGACCCCTTCGATTTTTTTACCCCTGCCACTTTTTAGGATTATCAATAATATATTTTGAAATCCGTTCGTACGATGCCCTGTTCCGGATAATATGTTCATAATAATTGCGCTGCCATAATCTGCCGTTAAATGGCGTCCAGCCCAGGTTTTTAACCCCACGTATATATTCGTTCGTAGACATTGTTTTAAACCATTGTACCACCCGCCCTACGGGCGAACCCCGTTGTGACGAACCCGCGGGTTCGTCACAATTGGCATGTTCATTCTCCAAAGGTTGTTCGGCTGGCGCAATGGTTTCAACAATACAATGAAAATGATCCGGCATGATCACCATTGCATGACATTTTTTATCGGGGAATTTATGGGCTATTTCGTAATACCATTTTTCAATTATTTTTCCGGCATCGTTCAGGATCATTTTCCCATCAATGATCTGCCCAAACAGGCGCGCCCTGTCCTGGCAGCAAAGGGTGATAAAATAAAATCCGGCCTGTGCGTAATCATAGCCGTTCAGGCGTATGGACCGGCGGTGGTGGTGTGTTGGATCGTACATAGGATAGCATTGGTGGCCGGTTGCAGAACAGGCCGGTGTTGCAGCATTTACGCATACACACAGGTATGCGCTTGACAATTCATATACGAGTATCTATGCCCGTTTGCACATACACACAGGTATGCGCTTGATGATGCGTACACAGGTATCTATGCTCGTTTGCGCATACACATAGGTATGCGCTACTCGGTTGTTACGCCATCAAAATCTTCTTCGTTTTCTTCGGCTTCCTTTTTGGTGTTGCGAATAATTCCATCCTTATGATGGGGCGGTGCATAAAGGGTGTACATTTTCAGCGGTTCGCTGCCGGTATTGATCACGTTATGCCGGGCACCCAGCGGAACAATTATTGCAAATCCGTCGCTAACAGGATATTCATGCTCATCAATCACGCATTTACCCGTGCCGCCTTCAAACCGGAAGAATTGATCATTTTCCGCGTGTATTTCTGCACCGATCTCTTCTCCGGGCTGCAGCGTCATCAGTACCAGTTGCAGTTGTTTTGCGGTATACAATACTTTTCTAAAAGCATCATTGGCCAGCGTGTCTTTTTCAATATTGGTGTGAAAACCTTTCATAGCATATTGTTTATAGGGTTACAGTTCTTCTTCCCGCTCCAGCATCAGGATCGCGCTTTGCGGAACGATAAAATATTTTTCACCTTCATACATCACTTCGGTTGCGCCGCTCAGCAGGAAGATGGCAAGATCGCCCTCCCGGGCCTGCAACGGCACATATTTTACCTGGTCTTCGTCCGATTTCCAGGGTTCATCTTCCACGGGAACGGGAATGGCGTACCCCGGGCCGGTTTTAATAACATAACCCTGCTGTACCTTTTCCTTTTCCTGAACACCCGGCGGCAGGTACAGGCCGCTTTCTGTACGTTCATTTCCTTTAATGGGCTGAATCAACAGCCGGTCGCCAATTACAATTAATTTCCTGAAACGGTTATCTGCGGTTATTCTCATACCTCATCTGAATTGAACTGTAAAGATAATTAATAAAAGGAAGCTGCAAAAGGGCACAACGGAGTGCTCAATAAAGCGAAGAAATAAACAGCGGCGGTTTACGCTTTATGAAAGCAGCAGGGTGTTTTATAAACCGCTTACAGGTCTACCACTTTTATCTTGTTCGGAAGGCTGTCCCTTTTGTGTAAAGGGCCGTGGGGAATAGGTGCCTGATGCTGCGCTTTAAAGGCAGGGCCATTAACACTGTCGGCGGTACGGCGCTGTTGCCCGGCAGTAGCCTGTTTTACGGCTGCGCGGTACTGTTCAGATCTGGCATAGAGCAAGGCTTCCAGGCTGGCTTTCAGCTGCTCATCGGTCTGTTCCCAATTAATGTCTTTATAAAATGAGCGTAAGAGGTTGGCATTTTGTTCCCAGTTCACCTGGTTTATATTCCGCTGCAGCTGATCTCTTAATACCTTTTTCTGCTGTTCCGTTACACTTTCGGCCAAACTGTTTTCAACATGCTTCCAGCTAAGTTCGGTGATCACCTTTTTAAAGATCTCCATCGATTGCTGCACCTTCTCTTCGGCCGCGCTGTCAAGATCGGGCACCACTACCATAGGATGGTCTGCAAAAAGAACCAGGGGTTGATCAGGATGAACCTGTGGTACAGGAGGCGGAGCTGGGGCCTGTATTTTTCCATTGGAGTCCTCAGCGATTTTCAGGTAAATGGCATCGTCTGCCGGTTTGCTGCCGGGCTTTTCGAGCACGGGAATAGAACGGACCTGGAAATTTTTATCATCGGCCTTGGCCGGAGCCGCAGCAAAAACCGGTGTTACATAACGGGCTTCGGAGGCTGCCACCGGTATCGGACGCAAATCATTAAAGGCAACGGCCGTTACCGGAGGCTGTGTGCTGCGTACGAAGTAAAGACCACCGGACAGCAACAGCACACAGGCCAGCATACCCATCTTTTTGGAGGGTAATACGGGCCTGGAAGTATTGCCCATAATAGCGGCTACCCGGTTGCTTAGCTGGCTTTCTTTTCCTAATGCCTGCATCGCAAACCCACTGGCGTGCACCCGGTTCCGGGCCAGCTGTAAAAGGGTAGAGGCATACATATAACGTCCATATTCAAAACGGATGACCCATTGGTCGGCCGATTTTTCGCGATCGAGTTCCTGCGCTTTTACCAGCATCCGCGCAAAGGGATTGAAATATAAAAAGGTGAGCATGATCTGTGTGATCAAATTAACCAGGTAGTCATTGCGCCGGATATGCGCCAGCTCGTGCAGGATGATCACTTCCAGTTGTTGTGGTGTCAGCTGGTTGATCAGGGCCAGGGGAAGCAGGATCACCGGTTTTAAAAAGCCAATGGTCAGCGGCGATGAAATAATAGAGGATGTGTATAGTTTTATCGTTCGTTTAATATTGAGATAGCCGGCGGTATCCAGCATAAAAATTTTCAGGGCACCCGGTACACGGCCGATGCCGTTTCTCCGTAACCGGCGAAGTTGCAATGAATTCCTCAGCATATTACGGAGCGGAAGTACCAGCAGCACAAGGTAAAGAACAGCGCCATAATTCAATAAAGGCCGGGGCCAGTTTATGCCCATGCCCCATTTTAAAACGGGTTGTACTGCAGCGGGTGTTCCAAGTGCAACAAAAAAGGTAATAAGGAACCATACAAAACCAGAAGCCAGGCCGCAAAACCGCAACAGGCTATTGGCCGCATCAGAAGTTGTGGGACGTAAATGGGCGTAAACCGTAAGCATCAGCCAGATAATACCCATTTGCCAAATGCTGTTGAACAACGCATTTCCCAAAGCAGTAAATAAATGGTACAGTCCCTCTTGCATGGTTTAGTCTTTCTTTTTAAGCTGATCGATCATCAGTTGAATTTCGTTCAGTTCCTGCTCGGTTACCTTACCGTCGCCAAGCGCCTGCATTACCAGCTGAGAAGAAGAACCTCCAAAAAGGTTACTTACAAACTTGTGCAGCATGTATTTTTGAGTGACCTCTTTATTTACAGCTGCTTTATAAATATGCGTGCGAAAGGAATCATTACGCTTTACCAGTCCTTTTTCGTTCATGATCTGCATCAGCTTCAGTGTTGTTGTGTAACCTACATCTTTAAAAGTGAGCAGGTTTTCATGAACTTCTCTTACGGTGGCGTTTCCCTTCTCCCATAAAACCTGCAGAATTTCCAATTCGCTTTCTGTTGGTTTCAATGATTTGTTATCCGGCATAGAACATCCTTTTATTACCGGCAATTTACGATTTTTTTCGTATGAACCGGCCCCGTCCACGTGTTTTGAAACTTTTTAACAAATTTTTGAAGCGGGGGCGGGCCCGGCATGCAGCCAAACGCCGGGGATATTGCCTTCAGGAACGGGCGTTCCGGCGTTATTATAAATCGCTTTAACCCGGATGACTGATATCATCTTTGCAGATGACTGCAGACACAGGATCCCCTTTTTTCAAACAGGACCTTTGCCGGAGCAAAAGAAAGCAGCACCGACATGATCGATACAAAAATAGCCTGTTATCATTGTGGGGATCCCTGCCCGGATCTGCATTTGAAAACGGATGATAAATATTTCTGTTGCCAGGGCTGTAAACTGGTGTACGAGGTATTAAATGAAAATGCGCTTTGTGCGTATTACGATCTGAATGCGCATCCGGGACAGTCGCAGCGGCACCGTGCCCGGGAGGGGCGCTTCGCATTCCTGGATGACGCGGCCATTGCCGGTACCCTGGTATCTTTTTCAGATGACACGCAAATGCATCTGACGTTATCCGTACCTCATATGCATTGCAGCAGCTGCCTGTGGCTGCTGGAAAATTTAAACCGGCTGCAACCGGGTATCCGGTCGTCAAGGGTCAATTTCTCCGCCAAGGAAGTTTTTATTGTAATGGATCCTTCGCAAACTTCTGTTCGGGAAGTAGTGGAAACCATGACCGGCATCGGGTATGAGCCCTATTTGTCGCCAGGCGGGAAGAAGGAAACGGGAAGGCAGCGCAATATACGTATGGTGCAGATCAGTATAGCGGGATTTTGCTTTGCCAATATCATGATGTTGAGCCTGCCGGAATATTTTTCAGTAGCGGGATACCTGCAGGACCGGATCGGGACTGCTTTCCGTTATATCGGATTGGTACTGGCACTTCCGGTTTTTTTCTATTGCGCACGGGAATTTTTTTCCAACGCCTGGAAGGGCATCCGGAGCGGCACGCTGAATATTGATCTTTCCATTGCGCTGGCCATTTCGGTTACCTTCTTTCGCAGTCTTTATAACCTGTTCCTGCTGCATGGCAATACCTATTTCGACAGTATGGGCGGTATTGTTTTTTTTATGCTGATCGGAAGATGGGCACAGGATAAAACCCAACGTTTTTTGGTATTCGACCGCGATTACCGTTCGTTTTTCCCGATTGCGGTAACGGTTAAACGGGAACAGGGTACGGAGCCGGTACTCATCAGCGCGTTAAGGGAAAAGGACCGCATCGAAATCTATGACCAGGAGATCATCCCCGCGGATGCCGTTTTGATAAAGGGGAAAGCATTGATCGACTATAGTTTTGTAACCGGTGAAAGCCTGCCCAAACTTATTGAACCGGGCGGATGGGTATATGCCGGCGGCCGGCAGATAGGAGCCAGGCTGGAACTGATGGTGATGAAAAGATCGGACCAGGGATATCTTACCAACTTATGGAACCGGGTGGCGCTGGAAAAAGAAGCGAACGGCGGCTTTCTGTATAAAGCATCCAATATTTTTACCTGGAGCGTATTGGCGCTTACATTGATGGCCGCAGGTTTCTGGTATGCCCGCGGAGAAACAGGCACCATGTGGAATGCACTTACAACCACTCTGATTGTAGCCTGTCCCTGTGCGTTGCTGCTGGCGGCTACTTTTACTAATGGGAATGTGATGCGGATCTTAAAACGATCTGGGCTATTCCTTAAAAATGCCGGTGTCATCCGGGCCATGGCCGGCATTGATCACATTGTTCTGGATAAAACCGGAACCATCACCTTGAATAAGCATTTTAAAGTAACTTATAAAGGCCGTGCACCCGATGTGCAGCAGGCATCGCAGATCGCATCCCTGTTGCGGCATTCCACCCATCCTTTGAGCCGCGCCGTATTGCAGGAGCTGGAAACGGCGCCGGATGTTCCGGTAGACAGCTTCCGGAATGTTCCGGGAATGGGTATTGAAGGATGGGTACTGGATCAACACGTAAAAGCCGGAAGCCGGCTGTTTGTGCGGGGAGATGCAGGGCCTGAAACGGATTCGGACAGCTCCTGTGTATATATCAGCACAGATGGTGTGGTGTGGGGCTTTTTTGAACTGCGCAATACCTACCGGGAAGGCTTTGCAGCTTTTGCGGAACGCATCCGGCAGGGTGCGGACCTGTCTATACTCAGCGGTGATAACCACGCGGAAAAGGGCCGGCTCTTAAAAATGACCGGTGCCGGTACGGCCCTTTATTTTAACCAGTCGCCGGAAGACAAATACCATTATATAAAAAAGCTGCAGGAGCAGGATCATCGGCAGGTGCTGATGGTGGGGGACGGCCTAAATGATGCAGGTGCGTTGCGGCAGGCGGATGTTGGGATTGCGGTAATGGAGGATGGCGGGCATTTTACACCCGCTTCTGATGCCATCATTGAGGCGGGCGCACTTACCCGGCTTGACCGGTTACTTTGGTTTGCCCGGAAAGCGGATACGGTTATTAAGATCAGTTTTGTGTATTCAATTATTTATAATATGATCGGTTTGACCTTCGCCTTGCAGGGATTACTTACTCCGGTGGTGGCCGCCATCCTGATGCCCGTGAGTTCCATTGGCATCATCCTGATCACCTTTCTGCTTACGGAGTGGTATGGACGGAAATTAAGACGAACATTTTCCTGATCAATATCATGTACGGACCTGTGTTGGGTCAATGCGCAGGCGCTGTTATCATCAGACCTTTACCGCGTAATGAACATCATCATCATCACCGCTATTGTAAGTCTTCTGATTGCCGTCATTTTTTTGGCGGGCCTGATCTGGAGTATCAGGGACGGGCAGTTTGAAGATGATTATGCGCCGCCCAACCGGATATTGTTTGAGGAAAAAAATGCATCAAAAAACAAATAACCAAAATGTATGGAAGTTCAGAAATTTAGCTATGATAACCGGATACCAAAACTGTTTGCCATTGCAACCATCAGCTGGGGGGTAATTGGTATGCTGGCGGGTGTGCTGGCCGCCTTTCAGCTGGCTTTTCCGGTAATGAATCTCAACACGGAGTATACCACCTTCGGAAGGGTGCGCCCCGTTCACACCAATGCGGTGATCTTTGCCTTTGTGGGCAATGCCATTTTTACGGCCGTTTATTATTCGATGCCCCGCTTACTGAAAACCCCGATGTGGAGCAAGGCCCTTGGGCGCATACATTTCTGGGGATGGCAGCTGATCATTGTAGCTGCGGCTGTTTCGCTGCTGATGGGATATACGACCAGCAAGGAGTATGCGGAACTGGAATGGCAGATCGATATTGCCATTACCATCATTTGGGTGGTATTCGGCATCAATATGATGGGCACGATCCTGACGCGGCGCGAACGGCATTTATATGTTGCCATCTGGTTTTACCTGGCTTCCTGGGTTACGGTGGCCATGCTGCATATTGTAAACTCTTTTGAATTGCCGGTGTCCTTTATGAAAAGTTATTCCTGGTATGCCGGTGTACAGGATGCATTGGTGCAATGGTGGTATGGACATAATGCCGTGGCCTTTTTTCTTACAACCCCGTTCCTGGGAATGATGTATTATTTTCTTCCGAAGGCTGCCAACCGTCCTATTTATTCCTATCGTTTAAGTATTATCCATTTCTGGAGTTTGATCTTTATTTATATCTGGGCGGGTCCGCATCACCTGTTATATACGGCGCTGCCGGAATGGGCGCAATCACTGGGCACCGCACTTTCGCTGATGCTGTTGCTGCCCAGCTGGGGTGGCATGCTGAACGGGTTGTTTACCCTCAGAGGTGCATGGGATAAAGTACGTGAAGATCCCGTATTGAAATTTATCGTGGTGGCGGTGATCTGTTACGGGATGGCCACATTTGAGGGGCCGATGCTGTCCTTAAAGAATGTAAACGCAATATCGCATTACAGCGACTGGACAGTGGCGCACGTACATATCGGCGCCCTGGGATGGAATGGCTTTCTGACCTTCGGTATGCTGTACTGGCTGATTCCGCGGCTGTTTAACACGAAATTATATTCTACAAAACTGGCGGGCACGCATTTCCTTATTGGCACGTTTGGCATTGTATTGTACGCTGTGCCGATGTACTGGGCGGCTTTCAGAACCTATTTTATGATGACGGCTTTTACACCGGAAGGGCAACTGCAATACCAGTTTATAGACGTAGTACAATCAGTAGTGCCTTTTTATGCGCTGAGGGCCATTGGCGGAAGCATTTACCTGATTGGTGTGCTGCTGATGGTATATAACCTGGTTAAAACGGCAAAACAGGGCCGTTTTGTTGAAAGCGAGGAAGCCAGCGCTCCGCCCTTGCTGCGCGGCTATAAGGCCCCGGCCAAAGCCCACTGGCATTCTAAAATTGAGCGGAAACCGGTAATGCTGCTCCTGTTGAGCTTTATGGTGGTAGCCATTGGCGGGTTGATCGAAATGGTGCCCACCTTCCTGGTTAAAGAAAACGTGCCCACCATTGCCAGCGTAAAGCCCTATACGCCGCTTGAATTGCAGGGCCGCGATATCTATATACAGGAAGGATGTAATAACTGTCATACACAAATGATCCGCCCGTTCCGCTATGAAGTAGCACGTTACGGCGAATACTCCAAAGCCGGGGAATCGGTATATGATCACCCGCACCTCTGGGGCAGTAAACGTATAGGCCCCGATCTGGCCCGTGTGGGAGGCAAGTACCCGGATAGCTGGCATTTTAACCATATGCTGGAGCCGGTTTCTATGGCCCCGGGATCTGTGATGCCGCCCTATCCCTGGCTGTTTGAAAAAACAATCGATGTGGGGTCTACCAATTCAAAAATATATGCCATGCGTAAGCTGGGTGTTCCATATCCGGAGGGCTACGAGGCCGGGGCGGTAAACGATCTGAAGCAACAGGCAAATGAGATCACCGGCCGGCTGAAAAAGGAAAAGATTACCATTGGCAGCGATAAGCAGATCATTGCCCTGATCGCGTACCTGCAACGCCTGGGAAAAGACATTAAAGCAGCGGATCATAAACCTGAATAATTCGTACCATGAAATTTATAAACTATTTAGAAAAGATAAGCGGGGTAAGCATTTACCCGATCATTTCCCTGGTATTGTTTTCGGCGCTGTTTATAGCCGTATTTATTTATGCAATGAAAACAAGTAATGAAAGTATCTCAGAAATGGAAAACCTGCCATTTGACGAACTTAAATAAAGCTGCAATGAAAGAGATAAAACGCTTAAAGAAAATTGGATGGTGTACCGGATGGGGAAGCCTGGCAGCATTGCCGGCAACGGCTGCTGAACAGGCGCCTCAAACACCCCGGCTGGTACTGGATGTAAATATGGTATTGGTAATTGTGATCATCTTCCTGTTACTGATCATCGGTATGCTGGGCTTTACGCTGCGGGCATCGATGGATGTATACCGGGAGCGGAAAAAAAATAGGGACACCGGCGATGGTGATGGTAAAAACAGGAGCACCGCAGCGATCAAACCGTTATTGACAATGATCGCGGTGTTGGTGGGCATGCAGGTATTCGGGCAGGAGGATGCAGCGGCCGCGGCAACGGTTTCCAATCCGTTTACCGACGCAAAGATCCTGCGCTATATTTTAACAGGCGTCATTGCATTGGAGCTGCTTACCATCTTTGCTTTTATATACTGGATCCGGTTCTTTACAGGTATCGAGGAGATGCGAAAAGCACGCGTAAGCACCGAAAAAGCATCTTACAGGGGATTAACAGCCTGGTGGCGCAAGGCGAATAAATTAAAACCGATGGAAGAGGAGGGCGCCCTGGATGTAGGACACAGTTATGACGGCATCCGGGAGCTGGATAACGCCACGCCGCCCTGGTTTACCATTGCCTTTATTGCGTCCATTGTTTTTGGTATCGGTTACCTGTGGCGGTATCATGTGCTGCACGCGGCGCCAAACCAGTATGAAGAGTATGCGATTGCCGTTACAAAGGGAAACCTGAAAGTAGCAGCTTATCTGAAATCGAAGGGTGACGCGGTAAATGAAAATACGGTGGTAATGGCTGATGCGGCGGGTATTGAAGCCGGTAAAAAATTGTTCATGAATAATTGCACAGCCTGTCATGGCAGCTCCGGTCAGGGTGGTGTTGGGCCAAACCTGACGGATGATTACTGGTTGCACGGAGGACGCATCGGTGATGTGTTTAAGACAATTAAACTGGGGGTGGTAGAAAAAGGAATGATGAGCTGGAAGGATGTATTTTCCGCAGAGCAGATCGCCGGGATCGCCAGTTATATCAAATCGATTCATGGTAGCAATCCTCCGGGTGCAAAGGAACCACAGGGGGATGTTTATAAAGAAGCACCTGCGGGCATAGACAGTACCGCTGCGTTGGCGAAAAGCGACAGCACCGCCGCCCGGTGATCCGTTCATAAAAGAAACAATAAAGGATGAAGGCAGAAGATGAAGCTGTAGGTCCGCAAAAAGTCAGTAGCAGCTTTAGAGACCGGCACAGCAATGTAAATGATAAGGGGAAGCGTAACTGGATATATGCGCTCCGGCCCAAAGGGAAATTATACAGGTACCGGCAATGGTTGTCTGCCGCTTACCTGCTGCTGTTTTTTGCGCTGCCATTTATAAAGATCAACGGCATGCCTGCGGTGGAACTGAATTTTCCGGAAGCCCGTTTCATCCTGTTTGGAAACATATTCTGGCCCGATGATTTCTTCATCTTCGCTGTGGGAATGGTACTGGCCATTGTATTTATAGCCCTGTTTACCGTGATCTACGGCCGGGTTTTTTGCGGCTGGGTTTGCCCGCAAACCGTGTTCATGGAATTTGTTTTCCGGAGGATCGAATGGTGGATCGAAGGAACGCCTTCACAGCAGAAGAAACGCAATGCAGCTCCGATGAGTGTGCAGAAGTTTACAAAAAAAGCGGTTAAGCACCTGGTTTTTTTTACGGTTTCTTTCCTGATCGCTCATACCTTTCTTTCCTATATACTCGGAGTTCATGAAGTACTGGCATTGATGCGGAGCCCGGTGTGGGACAACATGGGCCTCTTTGCCGGCTTGCTTTTTTTTACCGCTCTTTTCTATTTTGTTTTTGCCTTTGTACGGGATATTGTTTGTACCACGGTTTGCCCGTACGGGCGGCTCCAGGGCGTGTTGTTTGACAAAGATACCATGCAGGTTTCTTACGATTATAACAGGGGAGAGCCAAGGGGCAAGCTGGCAAAAAAGGAACAGCAGGCGCTGGGTGATTGTATTGATTGTAAACGTTGCGTACATGTTTGTCCCACTGGTATCGATATCCGCAATGGTGTGCAGATGGAATGTGTGGGCTGCACTGCCTGTATCGATGCCTGCAATGACGTCATGTTCCGGGTGGGCCGGCCTGCGGGGTTGATCCGTATGGCCTCTGAAAACCAGATCTCAAAAAAGCGGCCTTTCCGGTTTAATGGAAGAATGAAATTCTATTCCGCTATCCTGGTTGTTTTAGTAACCCTGATGAGCTTTCTTGTGCTTTCGAGGAAGCGCATTGATACCACCGTGTCCCGGGTGAAGGGACAATTATACCAGGAAGTAGGAAAAGACTCCCTGTCGAATCTTTTCCAGGCAAAGATCATCAATAAAACACGCGAAGACGTGCGGTTGGAGTTAAGAGTGGAGGGGCCGGTGCCCGGGCAGGTGCGTATGATCGATTCCACACATAATATACTCCGGAAAGAAAGCTTAAGCAACCGTACCTTTTTTATCGTACTGCCGGCGGGGGGTATAAAAGCCCGTTCTACGGATATCCTGATCGGGGTGTATACCAACGGCAGAAAAACAGCAACCGTAAAATCAAAATTTTTAGGACCCTTTATTTAAAACGGATATATATGAACTGGGGAATGAGCGTGGTTATTGTATTGGTGCTTTTTCTGTCCGGCATGACGTTTATGGTAGGGCTCGCCATGCGGCAAACCAATGAAACCGTAGATGCAAATTATTACGATAAGGAACTGAAATATCAGCAGGTGATCGATGGTAAGCAGCAGTTGGTGGCGCTGGGTCAGCGGGTATCCATCCGCGATTCTGCCGGCCGCATATGGGTCCGGCTTCCGGAAGCGGCATCCGGTCAGCTCGACTCCGGGCATATTGAGTTTCTCCGGTTGTCGGCCAGTTCGGCAGACCGGCGGATACCGGTTCAACCCGGAAGCGGATCTGTTTATTTCTTACCACGCAGCTCGTTTGTAAAAGGGTGGTACCGCGTAAGGGTAGAATGGGTGAACGGGCATGTGGGGTATTATTATGAGGAAAATGTTCAAATTCCATAAATGGTAGAAGCCGTACTTGCAGGATTGGGCATGGGCATTGCGGGCAGTTTTCACTGCATCGGGATGTGCGGGCCGCTGGCATTGTCCATTCCGCTGGATGCCACCCGGCCCTTCGCACGGTTGCTTTCAGTGGGGCTGTATAACCTGGGCCGTATATTAACCTATTTCCTGATGGGGGCGGTGCTGGGCTGGGCCGGTTACCGGTTTGCAATCATCGGGTACCAGCAATATTTTTCTGTTGCCATGGGTGTTGTATTGTTGATGATGCTGCTGCCGGCCCGGTATCTTCCCAAAATAAAATGGTTCAGCCGTTTACAACAAGCCATTAAAAGAACCCTGGCCCGTTTTCTTACACGCCGTAACCGGCCGCTTTCATTTTTGTTGATTGGTATGCTGAATGGATTGCTGCCCTGCGGGCTGGTTTATATGGCCATCGCTACTGCCCTCGTAATGGGCGGCACCGTTACCTCGGGTGTTTTTATGGCGGCATTTGGCCTTGGTACCATTCCGTTGATGGCGGTTCTGATGCTTACCGGGCACCATCTTTCATTTTCATTCAGACTTCGTATTAAAAGGTTGCTGCCTTATTTCGTGGCGGTTGTTGCGGTATTAATGGTGCTGAGAGGGTTAAACCTGGGCATTCCATATATCAGTCCGGCATTTCCCACAGGTGCTGGCGCTGTGGATTGTCATCCGATAAAATGAGTTGCGTTACCGGCAGCCTTCATCATAAGAAGGGCAGCGTATCTTGTTTTTTTAACGCTAATCCAGCAGCCGGATCAGGGCGCCCAGCTCCTGGTACTGTACTTTTTGAAGGTCGTTGTTAAAGCATTCCCTGAAATCGGTGAGCACCTGTTGAATGACTTCCCGGTTAGACCGGGGCCGGAGCAGATCCGGTGCATCCGCAGCATCGATTTTGGTAAGATAATGTTGCAGATCGGTATGGGTAAAAATCTGCCCGAGAGAAGGCTCTATAAAAAAATCCACCTCGTAGTTGCCTGTAGCATCGCCCAAACCGGGTTTGCAATAGCCCAGCACAAACTGGTGAGGAATACGCATCAGCCGGATCGGAATATCTAAAAGCTCTACCAGTAATAAATACAACGAGCCAATACCCGTTTGGTTACCCCTTTTAGATTCAAGGATCTGCGGCAGCAGGTATTCGTTCAGGCGCTCGGTGTTATTCGTGTTCCCCTTAATGCCAATATAATTATAGATGATACTGTTGATGATGTGCACCTGCTCCAGCGGTGTGAGGTAATTGTTGATCTCCAGCCAGATATTCCGGCGCAACCGTTCTACATGATGCAGCACTTTGGCGGCCTGCAGCTCCGGGTAAAGGAATTTGGCAATCAACAGCAATGCCGGCATCAATTCATGATGCCCCGCCTCATTCCATTGTTTAAAATCAGTCTCCAAACCGGAAAAATAGAGCCGGTGAATCAGCAACTCAATACGCTCCTGTACTTCTTTGTCTTCCGTGGTTTCCCATAAGTGTTCCAGGTTGGGAATCATCGGAAGGCCATAGGTGATAATCCGGTTGCTAACGGCTTCATAGATTTCGCCGTCCGGATCATCAATCAGATTGAGCAATGCATTTACTTCGTTTTTATCATCCATCTGCTCAAAGATAACCGGCCGGATGCTGCAGAACAAAAATATAAATCCACATCGGTGAATAACATCGTACCCCGTGCGATGCGGGGTAAAAGCATACAGGCTTTGGGTGGCTGTTAAACGGTTTTTAAATTCATTCAAAAATGATTAGCTTGGCGGCTAAATCAGGATTGATGGAACAAAGAAAAGGAACAATACCGGTGTCGTTTTTGTTGAGGCTTCTGGCCTGGATCCTGCTCTGCAGTTCATTTCCTTTTTTTGAGGATTTTTATGCGCAACATCCCTACCTGTTGCAGCTGGCATATGGGCTGAATACGTTTCTTACGGCCAGCGTGATTATTTCCACGGGGAAGTTCATTATGGTTTCTTTTTACAACCGCAGACATGCATCCAATAAAGTGCGGGGAAACTTTGTGCTGGGTATTAACCGGCTGGCCGCAATACTGAATGCTGTTTTTGCGGTGGTATCGGTCATGATCGCATTGGGCATCAATCCCAAAGATTTTATCACCAGCATGACGATCGTGGCAATGGCCATCGCGGTTATTTTCAGAGAATATATTACCAATATGATCAGCGGCCTGATCATCATGTTCTCCGAGCAGTTCTCGATCGGGGATCACATCCGGATCGGCGAACACTCGGGTAAGATCATCGATATCACGTTTGCAAATATTGTGGTGCTGAATGAGGAGGAAGACATGGTGCTGGTGCCCAACAATCTGGTTTTTACGGCCACCGTAATCAATAAATCGGCCCAGGTATCCGATAAACTAACACTCCGGTTTGAACTGCCCCTGGCAGATAAGATGGATGTACAAACCTTAAGCTCAAAGCTGGAACCGGTGCTGAAAACCTTTCCGGACCTGGTTCCCGGCGGGGAGATAGCGGTACGGATCGCAGACATCGGCAAGGATTTCGTTAAGTATAAAATAGATCTGCATGCGATCGATAGCAGCAACCGGCGACAGAAACGGATCGAAAGTGCCGTGCTCGATGCCCTGTTATTGTTAACAGCTTCCGGCCGTGCGGGGGTATAAAAATGACGGTGTATTTCGTTAAATCAGCATATAAAAATTACCATTGAATCAGATGCGACATCTTTATTTTTTTTCGCTGCTGCTGTTCACAGCATTTAAAGGCTTTGCACAGCAACGGCCCAATATCATCTTTGTGTTGACCGATGACCTGGGGTATTCCGATATCGGTTGTTATGGTAACCCCGTAATCCGGACGCCGTTCCTGGATAAAATGGCGGCCAGGGGATTGCTGGCTACCAATTATGTGGTAACCAGTCCATCCTGCACGCCCTCCCGTGCATCCCTGTTAACCGGCCGTTACGCTTCGCGTTACAATCTTCCGGATCCGATTGCACCGGGCTCCCCACTGGGATTGCCGGATGATGAAGTGACCCTTGCAGAGCTGCTCAAAAAAAATGGATACCAAACCGGAATGGTAGGAAAATGGCATCTCGGGGATCAAAAAGATTTTAATAAACCCAATGGCCAGGGATTTGATTCCTTTTACGGCCTTCTGTACAGCCACGATTACCGGTTCCCCTATGTAAACACGGACACGGTGATTAAGATCTTCCGGAATACAAGACCGGAACTGGAAAGGCCGGCAGACTCCCTGCTGACCCGGTTGTATACACAGGAGTCGATCCGGTTTATTGAACAGCAGCGGCCGGGAAAACCGTTCTTCCTGTACCTGGCGCATAACCTTCCGCATTTACCGGTAGCCTATGCCGCGGCGGCGGAAGGTCTTAAAGGAAAGGCTGGTGGTCCGTTGGGGAAAGTGATCACAGAAATCGATGAAGGCCTGGCTGCTATCTGGAACGTACTGGAACAGAAAAAAAATGGCCGACAATACGATCTTTATTTTTTCCAGTGATAACGGACCCTGGAGCGAATACCCGGCGCGGATGGAAAAGGACGGGGTCACGAAACGCTCGCATGCCGGCGCTGCGGGTATCTTCAGGGGATCAAAGGCACAGTCGTACGAGGGCGGCGCCCGCGTGCCGTTTATCATTTACTGGAAAAACCGGATACCGGCCGGGCAGCAACGCTCGGAAGCCATCAGTAATGTAGATGTATTGCCTACACTGGCAACATGGACAGGTACGAAGCTCCCGGCAGGCCGGGAGTTGGACGGGCAGGACATTGGCCGTTTGCTGGAAGGGAAGGTGAAGCCGGGGCGTTTTGAACACCGGCCGATATTTCTTGTAAATCATGGTAAGCCGGAAGCGGTAAAACTCCGGCAATGGAAATACCGGGAGGCTCCGGCATGGGAACACCCCGTTACAGGACAGCTGATCCCGGCAGTAAAGGAACTGTTCAACCTTGATGAAGATCCGTCGGAACGGGTGAACCTGATCGATACCTATAAAGAAGAAGCAGCGTTGTTAAAAAAGATCTTTGATGGCTTTGCCGCTTACGGGCAATAATGATACAACGGTGCCGGGCGCTGAAACCGCTTATGGATCGGATTGACGGAAAAAAAGAAATAAATCTTATCTTCCGGTTTTGTTAGGCCGTGTGCATTTTTTTGAACACCCGGTTGTCAAAAAACTGAATCATTAAATAATAAATCATTTTTATGCGTAAACGTTTTCTTGTTTTTGGTGTAAGTTGTTTACTCGTGGCCGCTTCTGTTCATGGTAGCCGGGTTCCTTTGGAAAGACCGCTGCCCGTGCCTGCGGCGGTGGCAGATGCTAAGGAGCTGATCGGCCGCTGGGATATAACGGTAGATGTGGATGGTAAACCCTCACCATCCTGGCTGGAGGTAAAGCTGTCGGGAACCAGAACGCTGGTAGGATACTATGTTGGTATTACGGGAAGCGCCCGGCCCGTGGCTAAAGTGAATTTCGACAATGGTAAATTCAGTTTTACCATTCCTCCGCAATGGGAAGAAGGAAACCAGGATTTTGTGATTGAAGGTACGCTGAACAATGGCGGAATTGAAGGCACGGTAGTAACCAGCGAAGGGAAAAAATACAATTGGAAAGGAGTAAAGGCGCCGCTTTTAAAAAGAACATCCGCGCCGGTTTGGGACAAACCGGTAAACCTGTTTAACGGAAAAGATCTGAATGGCTGGAAAGCGGTAGGGGCCGACAACCAGTGGATCGTAAAGAACGGGGTACTTACAAGCCCGCACTCGGGAGCCAACCTGATCTCCGATCAGAAATTCACGGATTTTAAATTACACGTGGAGTTCCGTTATCATAAAGGCAGCAATAGCGGTGTGTACCTCCGGGGAAGATACGAAACCCAGATTGAAGACAGTCCGAAAGATGCGCATCCGTCCAGCGTGCTTTTCAGCGGGATCTATGGGTTCTTAACACCCAGCGAAATCAATGCGAAGGGGCCCGATCAATGGCAGAGCTACGATATAACCCTGGTGGGAAGAATGGTTACCGTTGTGGTAAACGGTAAGACGGTGATCAGCAACCAGGAGATCCCGGGTATCACGGGTGGCGCATTGGATAGCAATGAAGGCGAACCCGGTCCGATCTATATCCAGGGCGATCATGGTCCGATCGAGTTCCGCAAGATTGTAATTACACCTGCGAAATAATCAATTACTGATTTTTTATAAGATCATTTATAAAGGGCCTTAAAAGGGCCCTTTATTATTATTCTTTACTGCATTTGCGGCCGCTCCGGGCATTTCTCCCCGGATGTTTTTCTGAGATAACGGTTCGCCCGTAGTACGATGGTACCAGTCCGGCGTAAGATGCAACGGTTGTGTATCACCGGTTTCCTGTTGCCACTGTTTTAGTTTATTGCGCAACGCCCGTATCTGTTCCCGGTATTGGGGATTGTGGATTTCATTGCGTGCCTGCAGCGGATCGGCAGCTATTACAAAGAACTCTTCCCGGGATCTGGGTTGTTGCAGGGCATCCTGTTGAAGAACGGTGCGTTGGCCTGCCTGCCGTTTTAAAGAATGCGCCGACGGACTTTGGTTGGCATCGATGGGGCCACCGTTATCGAACTGCGGACGGGCATTGTAGATGTAAAGAAAATCGTTTGTTCGTACACTTCGTTCATACGCTTCATAATCATGCCAGTTATGCTCGCCAAAAATATAATTCCGGAAAGCGCCTTCCGGATGGCTGAGTAAGGGCAGAAAGCTGCGGCCCTGTACGGAAGGGGCCGGTTTAATGGCGGCCATATCCAGCAGGGTGGGCGCAATATCAATACTACTGATCAATGCGCTGCTAACAGTGCCGGGCCGGATCCTTCCGGGCCAGTAAATGAGTAGCGGCTCTTTTAACCCCCTGTCCTGTAAACGGGTTTTGCTTCCGGGAAAAGGGCGGCCATTATCTGCCGTAAAAACAAGAATGGTATTCTGCGCCAGCCCTTCCTGTTCCAGTATTTTCCGCAGCCTGCCAAGATGTGTATCAATGCGCCCGATTTCATTATAGTAAGAGGCCAGATCACGGCGGGTAGCACTGTCATCCACAAGGGTTGGTGGAACCTCGATGTCTTTTTGAGGGTCGTGGGTTACGTCAAATTCGGTGTCGGATGACCACTCGCGGTGCGCGTCAAAAGTTGCCAGCCACAAAAAAAACGGTTTACCCGTTGCCTTGCAGGTGGAGATCATACTCAGCCATTGCGCCTCTCCTCCGGAGCCGTTCCGGGGTACACCGGCGATTACGCTGTCATAGGCGCGCCGGGTAGCGGGGCCTTCATGCCATTTCCCTAATAAAGCCGTATAATACCCGGCCTTACGCAATTGTTCGGGAAAATAGCTAAGCTCGGCGGGTAGCGGCGTATGCAATTCAGCGGCACCGGTATTGTGCGGATATCTACCGGTTAATATACTGGTACGGCTGGGGCTGCAGGAGCTGGCGGTTACAAAAAAATGATCAAACCGGGCACCGTCGGCCGCCAGCTGGTCCAGGTTGGGGGTTTTAATATGTTTGTTGCCATAACAGCCCAGGTCGTCCCAGTTGATATCATCGCCGATAATAAAAATGATATTGGGTGGCTGCATGGCAGCGGGCTGCTGCGCCCGGGTTATTTGCAGGAACAGGACGAACACTAAAAATAGCGGGATGCGAAGCACCAATGTAGCATGGATCATGGGGCCAAAATTCTTTGTTCCGCTAATTTAAATGAATTATCGCGGTTTTAAAGGATACCGGTAGTTAGGGAGCTATCCGGTGTTATCGATGCCGGCTATTTTTTTATCATCATTCCCGGTACCCCGTAAAATCTTATGTACACTTGCAGGAACCCTACGCTAGTCTACCTTCATTTTTACATCCACCTTCTTTTTTCGTTTACTGGTTTTCCATTTGGGGCCTTTCTTAATAATGGAGATGGCTTTTTGGGCTGTGGCTTCGTCCGGCGTTTTAACAACCGTGAATTTTTCAGGCAAACCGTTCTCAACGGTGAAGCGGAGGTGCAACTCCTTCGAGGCATTGCCCTTATTGATTCCCATTTCACTGGTAAGATTATTATAAAAACTATCCCATCCTCCTTGCGGATAGGGCGATTCCTTATAAGGGAGGGTATCTACTTTATAACTGCTGATGGCACCTATATGGCTCCGTTTTTTTTGTTGTCCGTAACCGATCACCACCACATCATTCAGACCGTTATCGGTTTTAGTCAGCTGGATACCGGCCACTTTTCCTGCCAGCAGCTGCTGCATTTTATATTCGTAACCGGGCGCTGCAAATGCTACGCTGCCGGCAGAGTCCTGGGCAGGCAGACGAAAACTTCCGTCCATATTGGAGACGGTTGACTTGTTTTGGGGAGTGGTAATGGTTACTCCGGGAATGGGGGTGCCGCTTTTGTCCGTAACCTTTCCAATATAGTAAGGCTCATGGTTACTCGTCATCATAAAACCCGTTTCTGCAGCAACCGGGGCCGCTTTTGCGGTAGCGCCGATGGTGCCTGTCCAACCTGACTGATTTTTCGCCTCCAGGTTTTCAGACGGCGCCTTTTTGAATGAACTAACGCCGCGTATACGAAGCATTGAATTGTTGGCCTGGAAGTTTGTGGAAGGCTGTGAGTCCTGCACCAGGTCTGCCATGGCTTTTGCAGGCTGACCGGCAACAACGGTTTCATCGGCAGCAGCAATCTTCGCTTCGGCTGCCTGGAGTACTGGAGCAGCGGACGGGGTCGCCGTTTTTTTAATTACGGGTAGCTGCTTTGATGTAGGGCTTTTACGCACCGTTGCGGGAAGCTGTTGCATGGAGATTGCAGTGTTTTTCAGATGATCGTCCTGAGGCACAGCCGTGTCTGCAGCAACTTTGGCCGCAGGCGGTGCCGTCAGCCGCTCTTGTATTGCGATAGGGCTGGTAGTGCTGTTATCCGGGCGCATAAAGAACCAGGCACCAGCGGCCATGATACCGATAACCGCAGCGGCAGCCAAACCGCGCCACCATTTTGTTTTATGCAGTGCCACAACCGGGGTTTGCCGGGCGATTTCAACTTTTTGCCCGCTGATGCGGCTCCGGATCTCGTTCAGGTGCATATCGGCTACTGCAGGCCTGGCTGTTCTGTAGCCATCCAGCGCATCTGCCAGAAACGGATCTGTCAGCGCCGCTTTTTCCATGTCGTGCATCTCAGCAGGCGACATGCTGCCGCTGAGATAACGCCGGATATCTTCAATTGTATACTGATATGTAGGATCAGTTGGCATGTTTATCCATACAGTTTTTTAAATTCCTTCTCCCGTTTTGGATCAGGCTACGTACCTTATTCCATTCCATCCCCGTTGTTTCCGCTATTTCATTATAACATTTGCTGTCATAATAAAACAGCCGGATCGTTTTTTCCTGCTCCAATGGAAGCGATTCCATACATTTTTCAAGCTTTTTGAAAGCTTCCTCCTTTTCAATGATACCATCCAGATGCGAAAAATCGCCCGATTGCACAAGCTGCGTATCCAAATTTACCGTTATATTTTTTTTAGCGGCTCTCAGCACCATCAGGCAATGATTCTTGGCCAGTACATACAGCCAGCTTTTGAAGTTCTGTACCTCATGCCGCTGCAGTTTTTCTCCCAGGGTTTCATAAATGTTCATCACAGCATCTTTCGCATCTTCTGCATCTTCCAGGTATTTCAGGCAAACCCCGTAAATTAAGTCGCTGTATCTCAGGTACAAATGCGCCAATGCTTCAGGATCTCCTTGAAGTTTAAACTGATCCAGAAGTTCCGCATCGGTAACTGCAGCGGCTACAGGTATGCTGATGATTTTGCTCAAATGAATGAAAAGCCGGAACGGCTTTTTAATGCCTGCAAGATAATTTTTTTTTTCCACAGCCCGGGGGTTTGGGGAACATATATCCGTTCCGCTGCCTTCATTTCTGGCGCATCCTCCCGGAGGAACGGGAAAAGTAATGCGGTGGTACCGTTTTTCCCGTTCAATCTTGGGTATAAACTGTATTGCTTTATTGTAATGTGTTGATATTTATATTTTTATGATCAAAAAATGTGGTTTTTTAAAGTTTGGCATAATATTTACATAAATAGGGTAGGCCGTTGCTGCATCACATGGTCAGGTAGATCAGCGTAGTTCTCTTCTGATTTTAATACGCGACCATTCAACCGTTTATCCTATAAAATTTTAAGAGCGCTCTTTTCAACGGAGCGCTCTTGTTTTATAGAGCTGATTGTTCTTTATTTGCAGGATGAAAATTCTTAGTCGCTCTCAATGGCTGGCGTTACTGGCTGCAATGATTCTTGCGATCGCATGTTTTATGCCCTGGTCACAGATCCAGTCGATGGGGCTTACGCTGTCGGGGGTAGATACTACCGGTACCCGTTATGGAAGGCCGGCGTACAATCATTTTATATTAACAGGGGTGATCCTGTTACTCACTTTTATAACCAGGATCTGGGCAAAGCGGATGAACCTGCTGTTTGGCGTATTAAACCTGGCCTGGGCCATCCGGAACTTTATTCTTTTTGGCCGTTGCGAGGCGGGCGATTGTCCCGAACGGCAGATTGGCCTGTACCTGGTATTACTGGCTGCCGTGATCCTGATGCTGACGATTCTGTTTCCAAAGATGGAATTAAAAGAGGATGGAACGGAGGAAGATTAGAGCGGTCCCGGGTTTGAGTAATGTTTCACGATGAGATCCGTTTTTACACCTGATAACCCTGCCGCACTACTTACTACCCGTTATTCCTGCTGCGGCTACAACCGGAGTAAAGATCATGGAGCAGGAACGGATCTTTACGGCTGCATTTGTTATTTGATATTGTTATTTCAAATGTTAAATGAGCGTTCCGATCCAGTAAGCGCCCGCTGCGGCAATCATACCGCCTCCTGCTGTTAAAACAATGCCTCCCCAAACAGGCCGCCCGAACAGGCGGTATTTGAGAAAACCGGTTACAATGAGCACCACCGCGGGAACCAGGAAAAATGTATAGGCGGGTAACAGCTGCCACCGGGCGTTAAAGAGCACCAGCAGCCCGCCGGCAATACAGCCTGTGAAAATGGATAATGCATAGCTAAAGGGCGGCAACGGCTCACCGGGCGCTGCCCGCTGACGCCATTCCGTTTTCCACGCATCACTTTCCCGCTGTGCATCCTTAATCAGATCTTCTTTAATATGATCCGCCACATCGAGCCCTTTATAAACGTTCAGGATCCGTTTGTCGTGGGTATGCGACAGTTCTTCCCGCCGGGTAAAAAATCCGCCCGCTGCCATTAAAATAGCGGTGGCCAGCGCGGTGTACGCGGTATAGGTCCATGCCGCAGCAGCGGCATACCCCAGGCCGGTAAGAAAGCAAAAAACGGTAAGCGGAATAATGATACCATCGATGATTCCGATGAGCACAGAGGAAAAATAATGCGTGGGTATTTTAGGCATTGAGGCTGTTTAATGAACGGCGAATGATTTCAATAGCTTCTTCCAACTGCGCTTTTGTAATGCACAGGGGAGGGGCAAACCGGATCTTGTCTCCATGCGTGGGTTTTGCAAGTAACCCGTTCTTCTTCATCTCCATACATAGGGTCCAGGCGGCTTCGGGGTCTGCAGCTTTGATTTCAATGGCATTTAACAGACCTTTGCCGCGTACCGTGCGTATATGTGGAGACGATAGGTTCAGGAGCTGTTCCCGGAAAAAAGCACCCAGCTCCAGGGCATTGCCGGCCATATCTTCATCGATCAGCACCTGCAGGGAGGCCACTGCCGTAACTGCTGCCAGCGGATTGCCGCCGTAGGTAGAACCATGCTCTCCGGGCTTAATGGTTAACATGATTTCGTTATTGGCCAGTACCGCGCTTACCGGCATCATACCACCGCTCAAAGCCTTTCCCAGTAATACGATATCGGGTTTTACCTGCTCCGCATCACAGGCCAGCAGGTGTCCTGTGCGGCAGAGACCGGTTTGTATTTCATCGGCAATAAACAATACACCGGCTTCTTCGCAAAGCTGCTTGGCCGTAGACAGGTATCCTTCATCCGGCACAATAACGCCGGCTTCTCCCTGTATGGGTTCTACGAGGAAACCGGCAATATTTTTTTGTTTAAGCGCCTGGGCCAATGCGGTCAGGTCGTTATAAGGGACCTTCAGAAAACCGTCGGTAAATGGTCCGAAATGTTCCTTCGACGAAGGATCGCTGCTAAAGGAGATGACGGTGGTGGTTCTGCCGTGGAAGTTTTGCTCACATACAATGATCACGGCTTCGTTTTCAGGAATGCCCTTTACTTCGTAGGCCCATTTTCTGCAAAGCTTGATGCCTGTTTCTACCGCCTCAACACCGGTATTCATGGGCAACACCTTATCATAACCCAGCAATGTAGTAATGTATTTTTCAAAATCGCCTAGCTGATCATTATAAAAAGCACGGCTGGTAAGAGTTAGCCGCTGGGCCTGTTCTACAAAGGCGGCAACAATGCGGGGATGGCAGTGCCCCTGGTTTACGGCAGAATAACCGCTTAGGAAATCATAGTAGCGGTTATTATCCACATCCCATACAAAAACACCTTTTCCTTTGGATAATACAACGGGTAGCGGATGATAATTATGAGCACCATACGCTTCCTCCAGGTCCATAAAATAACTACCTGTATTTTGAGCAATTGCAGACATAAACAGAAAATTAGAGATTAGAAATAAAAAATAAGGAATAAGATCATCAAGAGCGCGTACCGGGAACAGAACCGGCTTTATACCCCAACAAATGTCAGTGGTTCAACAGATCAAGATGCTGTCGCAAAAATGGAAGTTGGCGAATACCTGCTATAAGCATAGCCGCAAGATACAAAAAATGAATCATTAAAAACCCCGAGCGGCAAAAAAGTTTTAACGTTATTCAGTAACGGGGTTTGAAAATACGGAAACGGGGTGTCACCTGCTCTTGCTTTTAATGCAGCAGGGGCTCGTTCAGACAGAGGCATTTGGTAAAATATGTTTCCGGGAAAGTGGTCATATCCGGCTGGTGTTTGAACAAGCCAAAAACAGTACTGCCGGTGCCCGTCATTGCAGCAAAAACAGCGCCCATCTCCAGCAATCGGGTTTTGATTGCGCGCACTTCCGGATAGGCTTCAAACACCAGCGGCTCAAAATCATTTGTGACCAATGGCTCCCATTGCGATGGAGGCAGGTTTGCCAGTGTTTCCAGGGAATGAACAGGAGGTGCAGGGGTGACACGGCTAAAAGCCCAGGGGGTACTGATATGTATGCCGGGGTTGATCACTGCCAGGTAATATGCCGCCAGGTTCAATGAAACGGGGCGCAGTACTTCGCCGCGGCCGGTAGCATAGCAAGGACTGTTGAGCACAAAGAAGGGGCAATCACTACCCAGGTGCAATGCATATTTTAATAATTGTTTTTGCGGCAATTGCAGGTTAAAAAAACGGTTTAATGCCATCAGCGCTGTGGCCCCGTTAGCACTTCCGGCGCCCAGGCCGGCTCCCGCCGGAATGTTTTTTAACAGATGAAAGCATACGGGAGGAAGATCGGGCAAATCCTGTTTTAACAGGTGCCAGGCTTTCCACACTATATTGTTTTCCGTGCTGCCGGGGATGGGCAACCCATAAAGCATCACCGCTGTTTCATCAGCAGGCATCAACTCCAGCACATCATATAGGGGCAGGGGATAAAAAATAGTTTCGAGGTCGTGAAACCCGTCGGCACGCTTGGCGGTGATGTGTAAGCCCAGATTTATCTTGCAGTTGGAAAAAAATACCACGTAACGGCGTATTAGATAGTAAAACGGCCCGGCTATTTTTGAGTCCGGCTATTGATTTCATCCCGTATAGCAATAGCCCGGATATAATCTTCGTTTTCCAATACCTCATTCAGCAGGGTATTGAGCTCTTCAAGGCTCAGGGTCTTCAGATCATCCCTCGACGGCTCACTGGTAGTGCCTCCAACGGCTTCTTCCTTTGTTGGCTTGGGCTCTCCCTTCTCATCCATTACAATACCCGCGGTTTCCAGTATGTTCTCGTACGTATAAATCGGGCATCCGAAACGGACGGCCAGGGCAATGGCGTCGGAAGTGCGGCTGTCGATCTCTACCGTGTCATGATCGGAAGAACAAATGAGCTTACTAAAAAAGATCCCTTCCTGAAGATCGGAGATGATGATCTCGTGCAGGTCGATATTAAAGGCGACCAGGAAGTTTTTCATCAGGTCATGAGTCAGTGGCCGGCTGGGATTCATTTTTTCAAGGGCTACCGCAATGGCCTGCGCCTCGAACCCGCCAATCACGATCGGCAGACGCCGCAACCCATTTACTTCACCCAGCACAACGGCATAGGAATGGGTTTGCGTAATGCTGTGTGATAAGGCCACAATTTCTAACTCGATTTTTTTCATATATCACCAATTCTTAAATACGGGGTATTTAACCGGCAAATATAACCTTTTTACGGTCCATAATGCCGTTTACGGGATAAAAAACAGCGGGCCGGCGTTCCGGTCATCAGCGCATTTTTTTGTAAGCATTGATCAAACCGGATGTGCTGCTGTCGTGTCCTGTAACCGGTGCGTCGCCTTCAAGGACCGGCAGGATCTTATTGGCCAGTTGTTTTCCCAGTTCCACACCCCACTGGTCAAAACTGTAAATGTTCCAGATCACTCCCTGTACAAAGATCTTGTGTTCATATAACGCGATCAGCTGTCCCAGCGTATAAGGTGTGATCATTTTTATCAGAAATGAATTGGTTGGCTTATTGCCCTCAAAAACCTTAAATGGAGCCAGGCGGTCGATTTCGGATTTTGAAAGACCGGATTTCTTTAATTCTTCTTTTACCTCTTTCAGGGTTTTCCCGTTCATGAGGGCTTCGGTTTGTGCAAAGAAATTGCTCAATAATTTTTGGTGGTGATCGCCTACCGGGTTATGGGTTTGCGCCGGTGCGATAAAATCACAGGGGATCAGGGGGGTACCCTGGTGTATGAGCTGATAAAAGGCATGTTGCCCGTTGGTACCGGGTTCGCCCCAGATCACGGGACCGGTGGGATAGGTTACTCTTTTCCCGTTGCGGTCTACACTTTTTCCGTTGCTTTCCATATTGCCTTGCTGAAAATAAGCAGGGAAGCGGTGCAGGTACTGGTCATAGGGCAGGATGGCCTCTGTTTGCGCGCCAAAAAAATCGGTATACCAAAGCCCTGTAAGCGCCATAATTACAGGAATGTTTCGTTCGAACGGAGCTGTTTTAAAATGTTCGTCGATATTGTAGGCACCTTTTAACAGCTCCTCGAAGTGGTTGTAACCAATGGTGAGGGCAATGGATAAACCAATAGCAGACCATAACGAATAACGGCCGCCTACCCAATCCCAGAACTCAAACATATTCTTCGTATCGATACCGAATTTTTTTACTTCCTTTTCATTGGTACTCAGGGCTGCAAAATGTTTGGATACCTGCCTGATGTCTTTGGCCTTTTTTAAGAACCAGTCTCGCGCGGTATGCGCATTGGTCATGGTTTCCTGAGTGGTAAAGGTTTTTGAGGCAATGAGGAAAAGCGTTGTTTCCGGGTTTACCTTTTTAAGAATTTCGGTGATCTGGGTGCCGTCCACATTGGATACAAAATAGGCTTCGATGCCCTTTACCGTGTAAGGCTTCAGCGCTTCGGTAACCATAAAAGGCCCCAGGTCGCTACCGCCGATGCCGATATTTACAATGGATTTGATTTTTTTACCGGTATATCCCACATGCGCGCCACTATGTACCGCTTCGCAAAAACGCTTCATTTTTTGCTGCACTTTACGCACCGCCGGCATTACATTTTCGCCATTGCTGAGGATGGCATCTTTTCCAAAATACCGCAACGCAATATGCAGTACAGACCGCTGCTCGGTTTGATTAATGACTGCCCCCGAAAACATAGCACGGATGGCATCCTGCAAATGGGTTTCGGTTGCCAGTTCTGTCAGCAGTTGAAGGGTTTGACCGGTAATCCGGTTCTTGGAATAATCAAAAAGAAGGTCTTCATGACGAAGCGAATATTTTTGAAAACGTTGTTCATCGGCTGCAAACAGATCCCGCATATGCACTTGTTTCATGGTTGCGGCATGCGCGGTTAATTTTTTCCAGCTCTTGGTTTTGGACGGATTTTGGGTTGGTAACATATCTTTTTCTTTAGTCGTTTTTTTTAAAGGCTCCGGATTTTGTCGATCAACTGTTGCACCATCGTTTCAGTGATGTCCAGGTGCAATACAAAACGAACCCTGTCGGGCGCTACGGCATTACAACGGATCCCGTTTACTCCAAACCGGGCAACCAGGTCGGCGGCCGTTACGCCCTTCGTTTCAAAAATAATGATATTTGTTTCTACCGGTAAAATGTTTTCAACAAAGCGGCAATCTTGCAGGGCACCGGCAATGGCCGCTGCATGTGCATGATCGGTTTCCAGGCGCTGTATATGATACTCCAGTGCATAAAGCCCCGCCGCGGCAAGAATACCTGCCTGGCGCATGCCGCCTCCCAGCACTTTCCGATAACGTCTGGCCCGGGCAATAAAGGCCTTGCTGCCGAGCAGCACGCTGCCTACCGGGCAGCCCAGTCCTTTGGAAAAACATACGGAAATACTGTCAAATAACCGGCCGTACTGCTCCGGTGTTTCGTTGCGGGCAACCAGTGCATTGAATAAACGGGCGCCGTCGAGATGAAAACCCAGCTGGTGTTCTTTACAAACCTGCCGGATGTGTTGCAGTGCTTCAAAATCATAACAGCTGCCGCCGCCCCGGTTGCTGGTGTTTTCAATACATACCAGCCTGCTGGCAGATTTATGTACATCATCAGGATTGATGGCGGCCGCCACCTGGGCTGCGGTAATGCGCCCGCGGTTACCCGGCAGTAAACGAACGGATGCACCGGAATTAAAGGCAATACCTCCCGCCTCATACTGGTATACATGGGCGTCTGCATCACAGATTACTTCGTCACCGGGCTGTGTATGGCATTTGATAGCGATCTGGTTGGTTTGGGTGCCGCTGCAACAAAAAAGGGCCGCTTCCATATCAAACAACGCGGCGCAGCGGGTTTCCAGTTCATTTACGGTTGGATCTTCTCCAAAAACATCATCCCCTGTCTTTGCAGCCATCATGGCCTGCAGCATGCCGGGGGTAGGGCGCGTTACGGTATCTGAGCGTAGATCAATCATGGAATTCCAAAATTAGGATTTTGAAAGAACCTTCCGGCATTCGGACCGGAAATTTGCAGGCAGCTGGTAAATAAATGAAATTCAACGACGAAGGATATATTACATATTTTTTAACATAGAAAAGCTAAATTTGTAGATAATTTGTAACGTGTTATCGAAATATCTGTCTCTTTTTTTCGTTGTAATGGGCGTGGGGATGGATACCGGTGCGATGACGATTCTTTAATAAGCGGCGATTTATTATCCGGCGATTTATTTTGATTTAAAATGGCTTTAAAACTGAGAGGAAAAAAGGGGTTTATTGCAATAACAGGCATTTTTGCATTTTCAATAATCAGCGCAGCACAAACATCTTATTCACCCGCGGCTTCTTACGGGGCTTTTTTTGACGCGCAAACGAGTTTGCCGCGTCCTAAAGAGTCTTTTCAAAAAAAGGGAGAATACCTGAAGAGTCTGTTTAAACTAAAAGGGCTCGACTGGCCGGCAAAGTATGTATACCTCCGTTCATTTAAATATGACAGTCAGCTGGAGGTATGGGTGAAGAATTCGCCTAAAGAAGCATACAAGCTTCTGAAAATTTATAAAGTATGTGCACTGGCCGGCTCCCTGGGCCCTAAAAGGTTTGAAGGTGATTACCAGGTACCGGAAGGTTTTTATTATATCAACGAATTCAATCCCAACAGTACGTATTATTTATCGCTGGGCCTGAATTATCCCAATCCATCCGATCGTATTCTCTCCGACCAGGCAAAGCCGGGGGGAGATATCTTTATTCATGGAGGATGTGCCACTGTGGGTTGTATCCCTATTAAAAATGACCAGATCGATGAGTTATATATTTTGACGGCCAGCGCTAAAAGTGCGGGGCTCGATTATATCCCGGTTCATATTTTCCCGATCAATTACAGCGTGAAGCGGAGCTATGAGTACCTGAGCAAGATGCTGGAAACAGACCCTTCCTACAAGGCGCTCAATGTAAAACTGGAACAGGCCTTTGAGTATTTTGAGCAGCATAAGCAATTACCGGTGGTAATGACAAAGGACAACGGAGAGTATGTGATCAATGATGCACCGGCGCTGGAGCCCAGGTTTCTGCCCCCGCCGCCGAAAATACGTCCGAAGAACAAGCATGTTTTTGTGGTAAGAAAAGTGAGCGATGTGGTGCACGGTGTTTCCAAGTGGCCCGAGTTCCCGGGCGGCACTTCGGCTTACGAAACATTTGTACAAAAGCTGGGTAAAGACATGGTTCCTTTTTTGCCCGATAGTGTTACCAAGGCATTTGTACAATTGGAATTTATTATCGATGCAGATGGAACCCCGGTGAACTTTAAAGTGCTGAAAGGGGGCGTGGATGAGTATTTTAACGGCGAGCTGATTCACCGAATGGAAAATATGCCGAAGTGGTCACCGGCCGTCTTCAACCGGTCGCCCATACCCAAAAAAATGGTACAAACAATTGCCGTAATCAGCGAATAAAGAAAGGGATGGCTGCTAACGGTGCAGGGCGCGGATATTCTTCAGCGTTTGCTGCCTTACCAGTACGTCCTTATGGCCGATATACCGGTCCAGTGCGGCTTGATTATAATGCCGGATCGTAGTTAGTGTCAACCCGGGTGTAATATGTACATCAAAGACCTCCGCTGCTGCCGATGAAAACCGGCTGATCTTTTCTTCCCAGTTATCAAAAGCAAAAATAAGACTGATCGCCCCGTTTTGCGTAAGGGTGGGTCTTAAAGAATGCTCGTTAAACCATTGGTATAGCTGGTACGCATGTGCATCCCCTACGAAAGAAAAATCTTTTGTTTTTAACTCCATCATTACCTGGTTCTCTTTGATTACGATGATGGGAGGCAGGTCCTTGTTCATGTGATCCTGGATAACGGTTCCCGGAAGGTCTGCATCCAGGAAGCATTTCACATATAAAGGAATGTTTCTGTTTTGTAACGGTTTGATGGTTTTGGGGTGAATGACCTGCGCGCCGTAATATGCCATCTCAATCACCTCGTTATAACTCAGCTCATGAATGGGTACGGCATCCGGGATCTTTTTAGGGTCGGCGCTCATTACACTTTCCACATCTTTCCAGATGGTAAGACTATCTGCATGGAGCATATTTGCGAAAAGAGCGGCGGAGTAGTCGCTGCCTTCCCGGCCAAGGGTGGTACTTTCGTTTTCATCGGTAGCGCCGATAAACCCTTGCGTGATTACCCACTTTTTTGATTGAAGAATGGGAGCGATCCTTGCATTAATTTGCAGTTGGGTATAATCCCAGTTAATATTGGCGTCTCTGAAATTATCGTCTGTACGGAAAATGTCCCTTACATCGATCCACTCATTGGCAATGCCCCGTTCGGAGAGGTACGCGCTCACAATGCAGGTAGACAAAAGCTCTCCAATGCTCACTACCTGGTCATAATAGTAATCGAATTCCCGAACCGGATGATCATGTAGCATCCATTCCACTTCGGTAAAAAAATCCTTTAGCCTTGCTTCGCAGGCCAGGTAATGGGTCACCAGCAGGTATTTGGCCGTGGTAATATGCTGTTTTTTTATTTCTTCAAAGAGCTGCAAGGCCTGGTCCTTTTCATGGTTGTAATAAGCCTGTACCACTTTTTCAAGGGCATTGGTGGTTTTGCCCATCGCAGAAATAACAACGACCAGGTCTTCGTCAGGAAAACGCTCCAGGATATCTGCTACATTCGAAACCCGTTCTGCACTGTTTACCGAAGCTCCGCCAAACTTGTATACCTTCATTGTTTTTATTTTGCGGACGAAGGTCGTTTTTTTTTAAGAAACGCCGTTGGGTGCGGAAAAATAAATCCGGTTATAGGTAAAGCATTCTGCATTTAGCATTCGGCGTTTAGCATTTATCCTTCAGGGCGTAGCCTTTGGCGATCCCAAAAATAATCCCTCAGGCAATTGCCAACTTATTTGTAGTTTTAGCGCATGGCTACTCCCATCATTTCGGTTCGCAATCTGGTAAAGGATTATGACCAGTTCCGCGCGGTAAAGGGCATTTCTTTTGAAGTGTATGAAGGTGAAATATTTGGTTTACTGGGTCCGAATGGCGCAGGCAAATCAACCACGCTGGAGATTATTGAAACACTTCGGGAAAAAACAAGTGGCGATGTAGTGGTGGGAGGATATAACCTGGACAGGGAGCCGGATGCCATTAAAGGAATCATTGGTGTACAACTTCAGGCCAGCGGCTACTATCCGGGTTTGAATCTTTTACAGCTGGTGGATCTTTTCGCAGGATTGTACAACCAGCGGGTTCATGCAATGGACCTGTTAAAAACAGTGAATCTGGAGGAGAAGGCGCGGGCAAAATTCAAGGACCTGAGTGGCGGGCAGAAACAGCGGTTTTCGGTAGCTACTACACTGATCAATAAACCCAGGGTGATCTTTTTAGACGAACCGACTACCGGCCTCGATCCACAGGCGCGGAGAAACCTATGGGAGCTGATCCGGAAGATCAATGCAGCGGGTACTACGGTTATCATTACCACCCATTATATGGATGAGGCCGAATACCTGTGCAACCGGATCGCGATCATCGACTCCGGTAACATCGTTGCGCTTGATACCCCCGACCAGTTAATTGATAACCTTGTAGCAACGGGTTTTGAACGCCCGAAGGAGGTAAAGAAAGCCAACCTCGAAGACGTGTTTATTCACTTAACCGGAAAGCATCTGCGGGAGGATTAAATTGGCGAAACGGCAGCGTTGAATAATACATCCATAGTAAACTGATGCTGGATAAGACCGGCATAATCAGCAGCATTTTTTACGCCGAACGTGGTCATAAACCCAAGGAATACGGTTTTTCTTGTTCCGGTGGTTTCTATAAAAAGCTCCTGCTTGTTTGTTAAGGCCGCCCGGTATGATTTGGGGATCACCAATGGGTTGGCCGCAAACTTCATCTCAAAAATATTAATGCAGCGGTCATTGCGGTCAATCACCAGGTCTATCTGGGCGCCCTGCCGTGTAGCGGTTGGGGCTGTGGCGCGCCAGATACTTTCCTGGGTATGAATACCGGAAATGCCCAGCGCGGTTTTTAGCTGTTCCAGGTGTTTCTGGCAGATGCCCTCAAATGCATAACCACTCCAGCTTTTCCAGGAAGCAGTGTTAAACAATTTGATCCAGGTACCCTTCCCCGAGCGTTTGTTGGGTGCAATAAACTTCAGGTAGAACAGTGAGTATTCATCGGTTAGTTTATAGATGCTGTTCTTAACGGTTTTACCAAAGGGGATATAGGATTTGATGAACCCGGATTCTGCGAGTTCATCAAGCGTTTGTGTAATACCGCCTCCGGACGACAGGTGGAGCATGTGGATGATCTCATTCCGTGTGAGCCCGGAGGGCTTGCCGGCAAGGGCTTTTACAATGGAGATGTGATGCTGGGCGTTATCAAAAAGAGAGCGGTAAAGATTGCTGAACTCATTGGTAAGGTAGCTGTCTTTGGTAAAGCAGATCCGGTCGATGGCCTGTATGGCGCTTTCACCGCGTTTTACCTGTTTGAGATATTGGGGTACACCGCCCATTGCCATATACAATTGCAGCACCTGGTACCGGTCCAGCTTAATGGTATGCGCCCGGAAAAACTGTTCGGTTTCTGCCAGCGAAAAAGGCAGCAGGCGAATCTGCCGGGTTAGCCGGTTATGCAGGCCGCCTCTGTTGTTTACAATTTTGCGGATCATCCAGGAAGCGGCAGACCCGCAAATAATTACAACCAGGTTCTTTTGCCGGGAGGCCCAGCTGTTCCAGAAGTTTTCAAAGGCCGGCATAAAGCCGGAGCGGGCCGAATCCAGCCACGGGAACTCATCAAAAAAAATAACCTTCTTCCGTTTGGAGATCTTGGGCTGTAGCACCCTGATGAGCTGCTGAAATGCCTGCAGCCAGGTTTCAGGTATTGATGGCTTCCTTCTGGGAACGGTTTTCGAAAGACAATCTTTAAAGTTTTCCAACTGGTCCTGCAGGGAGGCATTGTGCAATCCGGAAATTTCAAATAGAAGTTCATTTTCAAAAAAGCTCCGGATCAGATAGGTTTTGCCAACCCGTCTTCTTCCGTAAACGGCTACCAGCTCTGCTTCTGGTGTTTTTTTTATATCGGAGAGTATCTGAAGCTCTTCGGCTCTTCCAATGATTGCTCCCATAATTTATATTTCGCCAAAACTATAAAATTAATGCTGTTTTGGCGAAATATAAAACTTTCGTTTTTTTCTATGTGCCCATCGAACCCCTTAATAAACGGCGTTTCTGAATCACAGAATATGCTTATCCGGATAATCGATAGTTCAGGATGATACCAGGTGCTGAACCTGTTCGAATGCTATCTGTTCATTGCTCTGTAATATTATATTTCGCCAAAACTGGTAAAAAGTATACGTTTTGGCGAAATATAGTTTTATAATAACCTGCATAAATTTGGGTGCCCGAACGGGATGCTACCGTTTGAACACGGTGTTGGAAGTACGCTCTTTAAATAAAAAGGTCCGTTGTTTCAAATGGATACACCGGCCGCCGGATACCATATAAAACGCCGCCGTGTTTTGCGCGGGATTCATTACCTTTGAACCTATTTACTTTTATTGGAACGATACAAATAAATTATGGGATTACAGGATAAACTGAAAGCATTTATGAACAATAAAATTGAGGCGCAAAAAGAAGCCGGGAGAAAATTTCTTGAGACAAATAAAAACAAGGAGGGCGTACAAACGCTTCCGGAGGGTATTCAGTATGAGGTGATCAAAGAGGGTACCGGTAAGCAACCTACCGTGCAACAATCGGTTACGGCGCATTACCGGGGTGCCTTGCTGGACGGAACGGAGTTTGACAGTTCTTTTAAAAGGAATCAGCCGTTCTCTGCACCGCTGAGTGCATTGATCAAGGGGTGGCAGATTGCAATCCCGCTTATGAAGGAGGGCAGCCACTGGCGTCTGTGGATTCCCTCAGAGCTGGCTTATGGCGACAGAGGGGCCGGCCGGGATATTCCAGGAGGAGCTACGCTGCTGTTTGAAGTAGAATTGTTACAGGTGCATTAATCCTATAAATATTTTAACACGCGTAAAGCCGGAGTGATCTGGACATTTTTTTTACCAGTTGCTATTGGCCGCGCCACTAAAATCCATGATAGAAAATCAATACCCCATAGGGCAATTTGAACATCGGGACTTTACTGCAGCTGTGAAACAGGAATGCCTGGCTGCCATACAGTTCCTGCCCAATATGCTGGAAGCGTCCATTGCCGGATTAGATGAACCACAGCTGCAAACACCTTATCGCGAGGGCGGGTGGACCGTACATCAGCTCGTGCACCATGTGGCAGACAGTCATTTAAATGCCTATACCCGTTTTAAACTGGGATTAACGGAAGCGCAACCGGTAATAAAAACTTACGACGAAAATGCCTGGGCGGTATTGGATGATGTACGTACGTTACCTGTAAACCTTTCCATCACGTTGCTTTATGCATTACATGCCCGTTGGTATGCCGCCATTAAAGATCTGGATGAGGCACAATGGGCAAGAACAGTAATACATCCGGTTACCGGCAAGCCTCTGGCGTTATCCTATTACCTGCAGCTGTATGCCTGGCACGGAAAACACCATGTAGCGCAGGTTAATTATTTAAGAGAAAAACGAAAATGGCAATGATGAACTGGAAAACGCTTTCTTCAACATACCTGTTTAATGATCTATGGTTTACGGTACGCAAAGACCGGTGCGAAACGCCCCAGGGCAAAATCGTAGACCCCTATTATGTGTATGAATTTCCTACATGGGTTACCGCTTTTGCGCTTACAGAAGATAACCAGGTGTTGCTGGAAATGCAATACAGGCATGGAATCGGGGAAACCCACTATGAAATTCCCGGTGGTTGTGTAGATGATACCGATGCCAGTCTTGAAGCTGCGGTAAAAAGAGAGTTAAAGGAAGAGACCGGCTACGAATTTTCCAACTATGAATACCTGGGCAAAACCTGTGCAAATCCTTCCACGAATAATAACTGGATGCATATGTTTCTGGCAACGGGCGGAAAAAAGACCGGCGATCAGGAGCTGGATCCCAATGAAGAGATTCATATAGAGCTGGTTCCGATGGAGCGCTTCAAGGAAATGTTCCGGACCAACCAGTTCATACAATCTATGCATGTAACCTGTATGCTTTATGCACTACAGCGCCTGGGTGAGTTAAAGGTTTGAGTAAAATAAAAGCGATGGATCTACTGGCCCTTTTTGATAGCTGGTACCGGATGGTTTTCCGGACAGCCGGATTGTTTCGCTGAAGGAGGTGAAAGACGGCTGCTTTATTATTACAGGTTCAACAAATGCCCGGAAAGGGCAGGAGATTGCCGCAGATAATAAGGTTGGATTGGCTTTTTGGGGGCCGGTTACCGGAAGACAGGTGCGGATAGAGGGTATTGCAAGGCGATTGCAGCGGAGGCGGCTGCAATGTGCGCACAGGGAATGCCGGTGGAAGATTATGATAAAATGACCGCCCGGTTTCAACAGGTATTGAAGGATGGCTCCATTGGAAATAAGCGTCCTGAAAATTGGGGCGGGTATGCGATCTCCCCGGTACGGATCGAGTTGATGATCTTTTCTGCAACCCGGTTACACGATCGTAACTATTTTGAAATGCGCAATGGCCGGTGGGTACATCAAAAATTACAACCTTAAAAAAGTTCCATACCTATAAAACCGGATGTTTTGGAAACAGAAAATTCACCTGTTGTTTATCGCTATCTGCCCTGGATAGCAGCCCTTGCGATTTTTATGCAATCGCTGGACGGCACTATTTTAAATACGGCGCTGCCTTCCATTGCCGCTGACTTGCACCGCTCGCCCTTAAATATGCAGTCCATTATTGTCAGTTATGTGCTCATTCTGGCGCTGCTGATTCCGCTGAGCGGATGGATGTCGGATCATTTTGGTTCCAGGAAGATTTTTATCTGGGCTGTGGGGTTATTTACCCTGGGTTCATTGCTCAGTGCGCTTTCTACCAGTCTGGCGGCATTGATCTTTTCCCGCGTGGTGCAGGCTGTTGGCGGATCTATGATGGTGCCGGTAGCAAGACTAGCGATTCTTTATACCTATTCAAAAGACAAACTGCTGGGAGTAATCAATTTTATAACCATACCCGGGTTGGTAGGCCCCATCGTAGGGCCTACGCTGGGTGGCTGGCTGGTGGATGTGGCCAGCTGGCACTGGATTTTTTTAATCAATATTCCCGTTGGAATTATGGGTATGGCCTTTGCCTGGAAGGTGATGCCCAATTATATTTACCGGGGAAAGCCATTTGATACGTGGGGTATGCTGCTTTTTGGAGGCTCCCTGGTTTGTATTACGGTAGCAATAGAGCTGGGATCGGAAAAACTGGTAGAAGGGTGGTACCTGATCGGCGTCGCCGTACTGGGTGTAGCACTGATGCATGCCTATTACAGGCATTTTAAAAAGCAAAAGTATCCGCTGATCGATCTTCACCTTATCCGGATCCGTACATTACGTATCGGTGTTTTCGGCAACCTGCTCACCCGCCTGGGAATTGGTGGCATGCCCCTGCTGCTGCCCCTGTTTTTTCAGGTAGGTTTCGGACATACGGCGATGGTTTCCGGTATGATGCTGATCCCTTCCGCCATTACAACCATTATGATAAAGCCCTGGGTGGTGCCTATTGTAAGACGTTTTGGATATAAAAAAACACTGATCGTAAATACCATGCTCATTGCTGCGGTAATTGTACTTTTTTCCATTCCCAATGCGCATACTCCGCTGCCGTTGCTGATTCCCTGTCTGGTATTGTTTGGCGCTGTAAATTCCATTCAAATGGCTACTATGAATACACTGGCCTTATCGGATCTGAACAATGAAAATGCCAGCATGGGCAACAGCCTGCTTTTGGTAATGCAGCAGTTGTCAATAAGCCTGGGCGTATCTGTGGGCGCCTATCTTTTGTCAAAGTATGGAAGTGCTTCCTGGATCCGGTCGGGAGATGCTATTACGGTGTTCCGGTATACGTTTCTGACCATGGGAGGCATTACGGCGTTGGCCGGGCTGATCTTTTTCCGGCTAAAAGCAACAGACGGCAGTATACTGGCGGGCAGGGAAGGCGGCGGTGCAGCATCCTGAAAACGGATCGTAAATAATCGGCTGTTATAAATGTACAGCCCGGGAGCAGTTAAAAATTCCGTCCTTTATCAATAAAAACGCCCCGTTTCCGGAGCGTTTCTGTGTTAATTATTTTTCGACTGTTTGATCAGGTTGATAAAATCATCAAACAGGTACCGGGAATCGTAGGGGCCCGGTGTACTTTCCGGGTGGTATTGAACCGAGAAGGCCGGTTTGTCTTTGATCCGGATGCCTTCGATGGATTGATCATTCAGGTTTACATGGGTGATCTCTACCAGTGCTGAAGCTTTTACAGATTCCGGATCTACACCAAAACCATGATTTTGGGTGGTGATTTCCGATTTGCCGGTAAGTAAATTTTTTACCGGGTGATTCAGTCCGCGATGACCATGATGCATCTTAAAGGTAGCAATACCATTGGCCAGTGCCAGGAGCTGGTGACCCAGGCAAATGCCAAACATGGGTTTGCCTTCATTCAGGATCTGTTTCAGCTGCTCTACCGCATAGTCCATAGCCGCCGGATCGCCGGGGCCATTGGAGATAAAATATCCGTCCGGATTAAATGCCTTTACCTCTTCCAACGGTGTTTTGGCCGGGAACACCTTTACAAAGGCTCCGCGGTCGGTCATACATTTAATAATATTGCGTTTGATGCCATAGTCCATTACCGCAATACGGATTCCTGCCTGCGGATCACCGGCCTCATAAACCTCGCGGGTACTCACTTTGGAAGCCAGCTCCAGTCCGTCCATGGAAGGCACTTCGGCAAGCCGCTTTTTTAATTCCTCCACATTAAAGATCTCCGAAGAAATGATACAGTTCATCGCCCCTTTGGTACGAACATGCGCTACCAGGGCCCGTGTATCAACGTCGTGAATGGAAACAATATTGTTTTGTTTAAGGTAAGCGTCCAACGAACCGCCGGCTCTTTTACGCGAATAATTTTCATTCAGGTTCTTGGCAATCACACCCAGGATCTTTACACTATCCGATTCCACGTCTTCATCGATTACCCCATAATTACCCACATGTACGGCATTCATGATCACGATCTGGCCGTAATAACTAGGGTCTGTAAAAACTTCCTGGTATCCGGTCATACCGGTATTAAAGCAAATTTCACCGGTAGTGGTGCCAATAGCGCCAAAGGCCTTGCCGGAACAAATGGTTCCGTCTTCTAGTAATAAAATTGCTGGGGATTGATTATCAGACATTTATATTTATTATAAATTTAAAAAATCACGCGAAGATAAAAGAAAATTTCTGATTTCGGGCGCATAATTTTTCAATTTTACAATCCTTTGGCCATGGCGTCCTGTTTCATCTGCGCGGCAAGATCATGCCCCAGGTACTTCTCAATGGCGTTGTGCACCCAGTAGATCACCGGCGTCATAATAACGGCTATGATAAACTTATAAATATAATTACCTACACAAATACTCAGCACAAGCACCAGGCTCCAGGGTTCTCCCTGGTTTGATGAAACTCTGGGCCCGATATAAAATGCGATAAAAAGTACCAGGAAGCTATCGATCAGCTGCGAAATCAGGGTGGATCCTGTGGCACGAAGCCAGATGGCCTTTTCACCGGTGATTTTTTTAATACGGTGAAAGACCGCTACATCCAGGATCTGTCCCAGTAAAAAAGCACTGAGCGATCCGATGATGATCCAGGATCCCTGGCCCAGCATTACCCGGTACGCATGATCGGCATTGGGTACATTGTTTTTGGTATAATTTGACACCCAGAAATCGGCAGGCGTAAGTACAATGGCCCCCTGGAACATCAGAAAGGTATAGCCGATGAGCCCTGCGGCAAGAAACGACAGGAAACGGACGCCTTTCATACCATAGTATTCATTGATGATATCCGTCATAATAAACACAACGGGCCACAACAGCACACCTGCGGTCAGGTTAAAGGAAAACGCATTGCCAAAAAGGTTCAGGTTAAACGGAGTGATCCCGATAGTTTTTTCCAGTGAGAAAATCTTCACCCCGATCACTTCGGCGATAATGGCATTGGCAACAAAAAAACATCCCAGCAGTATGAAAAGCCGGGTGGGTTTATTTTTGGTAATAGTATGGATCATTCACAAAGAATATGTATACAAAAATAAGCAGGAGGCAGGCAATATTAAAAACAATCAGCCACCGCGGAACAATGGCGCCGGGCTTTTTTCCCGCGATCCAACAAATGAGGTAAATGAGGTTTACAAGGGGCAGGATGACCATCCCCAGCGCATATCCCGAAGTGATAATGGTACTGCTGACCGTTTCTCCTTTGTTCCATTCATTAAAAAGGAGCGAAAGCGCCAGGATCACCATTACACCGCATAAAAACGCCACTCTTGATAAAAATATTAACCAACGCATAAGCCGATTTCTTGTAAAATAGCATTATTTTGCCCAAATATATGCCAGGTTTTTGGTTTATCATGATGGTATACAGCTTCATAGCGCAACCGGTAAGCCTTTGATACCTGTTAATAAACAAGGGAAGAAATGAAAAATAATTGGGTCAAAAAAATTGTTCCGCATCTGATTGCTGTTGTCATTTTTATTGTGGTATCGCTTGTGTTTTGCAAGCCGGTGTTAGAAGGCAACGTGCTAAGCCAGCATGATATTGTGGGCTGGAAGGGGGCTGCACAAAATGCCTTTGATGTAAAAGCAAAAACCGGGAAGGCACCGCTCTGGAATACGGCTCTGTTTAGCGGGATGCCCAATTACCAGATCTATATGGAGGGTAAGTCTGTACTGCCCGACCTTACAAAGATCTTTGGATTGGGCCTGCCCAACCCGGCCAATTTCCTGTTTATTGCCTGTGTTTGTTTTTATATCCTGGCCCTGGCCATGGGATTGAATCCGCTGACCGCGGTGCTGGGAGCCCTGGCCTATGGGTTCGCTACCTATAACCCGGTGATCCTCCAGGCGGGACATGAAACCAAGATGTATGCGATCGGCTTCATGCCGCTGTTGCTGGCGGGTTTGCTCCTGATCTTTAATAAACGTTACTGGATTGGTTTGGCTGTGGCCACCCTGGGCGCTTACCAGGAACTGATGTCGAACCATCCGCAGATCAATTATTACTTTTTCATTATTGCAGCTTTTGTAACCCTCTTTTACCTGGTGAAATGGATCCGTCAAAAGGATTTTAAACACATCGGCGTTACCATTGTACTAAGCGGCGTGGCTGCCTTGGTAGGATTGGGGGCTTATTACCTGAGTTATGCCGCCACAAAAGAATACACGGAGTTTACCATGCGCGGGGGCAAAACAGTAGAGATACAGGGAGACAAAGTGGTGAATACCAAAACCTCGGGACTGGATGAGAGCTACGCATTTTCGTACAGCATGCGCATGCAGGAACCCCTGGTATTATTAATGCCTAAAGCGGTAGGTGGCGCCAGTATCGGAGATGGTACTGCAGTGATTGGCGAAGATTCCAAGGTGATTGAAAAATTGTCTGAGCAGGGCGTACCGGCGCAAACCGCTGCCCAGCTGGCCAACTTGCCCATTTACTGGGGCGGGATGATCAATGCTACTGAGGTAGGGACCAATGGCCCGCCCTATGTAGGTGCCATCATCTGTTTACTGGCACTGATCGGTTTTGTAATTGTAAAGGGACCATTAAAATGGGGCCTCCTGGCGGCAACGGCGTTGGGCATTATCATGAGCTGGGGAAGCTTTTTCCCGGGTGTAAATCTGTTCCTGTTGCATAACCTGCCTTTGTATAATAAGTTCAGGGCGCCTTCCATGGCCCTGGTCATTCCACAGCTAGCGCTGGCTGTAATGGCGGTGCTTACCGTACAAAAACTGTTTTTTTCAGCGGATGGTAAAGACGTATTAAAACAACATTTCAAACAGATCCTGTATGTAATGGGAGGGCTGGTAGCATTGATTATCTTGATATACCTGGGACAAAGCTATACGCCAGGCCTGGCAGAAACCATGTTGACGGGTGGCGGCTTTGATAAATCGAACCCCAGCCTGTATCCTGCCGTATTAGCGGGCCTGAAGGCCGACCGGCAGTCCCTGTTTGGCGGGCAGTTAATACGCACGCTGATCTTTATAGCCTTGCTCCTGGGCGTGCTTTATTTCTATCTTAAAAACACACTGAAGCCGGCTATTGCAACAGTTGTTCTAGGACTTGTTGTTTTTATAGACCTGTGGTCAGTGGATAAGAAATACCTGCCGGATGAAATGTACGTTCCTAAAGACAGTGGCGACACAATGGCGTTTGCAAAAACACCGGCCGATGAGCAGATCCTCCAGGATAAGGATCCGCATTTCCGGGTGCTGAATTTTGCAGAGGGAATGAATGGGAATCATACAGCCTATTATCACCGGTCTGTACTGGGGTACCATGCAGCTAAACTGCGTATTTACCAGGATGTCATTGAACGGTATTTTAGCGCAGGTCAGCCTTCGCAGGAATTGCTGAATGCACTGGATACAAAATATATTATTACCCAGAACCAGCAGGGGCAATTGGTAACCATTCCCAACCCCGATGCGTATGGCGCTGCCTGGTTTGTAAAGGGACTGAAACCAGCAGCCGATGCGGCAAGCGAACTGCAGGCGGTTGGCAGCACACACCTGAAAGATACAGCTGTGGTGCCACAGGCCGCCGTAGCTGCTATTGGCGCTGTACAGGCCGATACCACCGCCCGTATTTCGCTTACAAAGTATACCAATGATGAAATTGAATATACGACCACCAGTAATGCGCCCCAGTTCGCCGTTTTTAGCGAAGTATATTACCCCGCTGGCTGGAAGGCCACCATCGACGGAAAAGATGCAACGATCATTAAAACCAATTATTTTATGCGCGGTGTGGCGGTTCCCGCGGGGAATCATACGGTAAAGCTGGCGTTTGAACCGCAAACGGTTAAAAAAGGGATTACTGTTTCATATATCAGCTCCATCCTGGTGGTGATACTGGTGCTGGGTGGTTTTGGCATGCAGTGGTGGGTGGACCATAAAACGAAAAATACAACAGCGGCTTGATAAAGATAGCTTCCTTGGTTCCGTATAAGATCGTTCCTCCGGTAACAGGGGGGGAAAAGGGGGTTTACTATTTTTTAAAAAATCTTGCCACATTTGGAGACCTGACCTGTTTTACGGTTGCTGAAAACGGGTCACTAAACATATTGCTCAATACCAATCCGGTGTTGGGAAGCAGCCGGAATAAATTCCGGTATATGAATCCCCTGCTGTTTTTCAGGTTGCGGCGTTTGTTAAGAGCGGGGGAGATCCGTTACCTGATGCTGGAACACCCTTACTTCGGATGGCTGGGTATCATGCTCCGACGGCTGGCCGGAATAAAATTTATTGTACATTCTCACAATATCGAGGCATTCCGTTTCCGGGATCTGAAAAAGTGGTGGTGGAAATGGCTGTTGCGGTATGAAAAGAAGGTGCATCAGTTTGCAGACATGAGCTTCTTTATTTCTCCGGAGGATCGCAGTTTTGCTATTCAGCAGTACCAGCTTTTGCCGGAAAAATGTGTGGTGGTGCCGTATGGCATAGAATTGACACATGTTTCTGTGGAAGCGAAGCAGGCCGCAAAACGGGTTTTGTGCACCGAACTGGATATTGATATCAATACCCGCCTGGTGCTTTTTAATGGCACCCTTAATTACCCGCCTAACCTGGATGCGGTACTGACTATTTTAAGATCCATAAATCCGTTGTTTAAACAGCAGTATTCAAAGCCGTATAAGATCCTGATCTGCGGAAAAGGCCTTCCGGACGCCTTTTTACAGGAAGTGAAAGCGCAGGAAGCGCAGCATATCCTGTACTGTGGATTTGTGGAAGACATCCAGCTTTATTTTTCAGCGGCGGATCTGTTTATTAATCCCGTGGCAGAAGGAGGCGGAATAAAAACCAAACTGGTAGAAGCCCTGGGCAGCAACACGCCCGCAGTGTCGTATAAAAAAGGAGCGTACGGCGTACCCGAAACGCTTACCGGTACCCATCTCCGGGTGGTAGCGGATAAGGACGATTCCGCATTTGTAAAAGAAATGATTGCCGCACTGGAAGCCCAAAACAGCGGCATACCGGAGTCGTTTTATGATTATTTTCGCTGGGACAAAATTGCGCAGCGGGCAATGGACACAATTGAAAAGATGAAGGTATGATTATAGGGAATGGTATGATCGCAAAGCGGTTTTCGGATTATCAGCAGCAGGATGACTTTGTTGTATTCGCTTCTGGTGTGTCTAATTCAAAGAGTCAGCGCGGTACAGATTATGCCCGTGAAATGGATTTATTGCAGGCAACATTGGCAAATCATAAGAGCAAGCATTTGGTATACTTCAGTACCTGCAGCATCTATGACCCTACTGAAGCAGCCAGTCATTATGTACAGCACAAGCTGCAGGTAGAAGACTATATCCGCCGGAATGCGGAAACATTTCATATTTTTCGCGTTTCAAATGTAGTGGGTGCATCGGGGAACCCGAATACTATTTTTAATTACTACATCAATCATATACGGGCCAATACCAATTTTGATATATGGATGCATGCCTCCCGCAACCTGATCGACATTGATGATGTATTTGCATTGGTGAATTATATTCTCAAACAGGGATTGTATCAGAATGCGATCACCAATATTGCCAATAGAAAAAGTTATCATGTATTGTCTGTTGTAAAGGCCATTGAGCAGTTTTTGCAACAGGAAGGAAGTTACACGCTGGTAGAGCGGGGCAGTTCATTTGAAATTGATGTGTCGGCTACAACCGGTATAGCGCAGTTGCTACAGATTGATTTCGGGCCGGACTACCTGACCCGGTTACTACAAAAATATTTCGGATGAACAAGTATCGGGCCGCCTTACGGAAGAAGCAAATAGAGCTGGTACTGATGTATCCTTTTGTGCTCCTGGGAAAGATTGCCGGGTATTTTTTCAGGTTGAAGACCCGGCACCGTCATTTTTTGTTTTTCCCCAGTGCCGATATCGGCGGATCTGTAAAAGTAAATGCGGAGATCACCGAATGCATCGTAAAGGAAAAACCCCTGATCATTTTTAGCAAGAAGCCCGGGAACAACAAATTCCTGCCCATGTTTCAACAGGAGGGGGTGCGCATCATCGACCTGCACCGGTATATCGATTACAAGTGGTACCATTTTGTAAACTTTTTTTTCCGCGGTGTGCTGGCCACCTGGATCAACCGCGCGGAGCAACCGGTAGTTTTTGGAGGGGAGTCGCTTTTTTTCTATAAGATCATTCCGCATGTGAAAAAAGGCACACGGCGGATAGAGCTTTGCCACCTCAATACCTGGTTCCCTTTTTCACTGGGTTTTATTGATGATATGGACCGGCGTATTTTTAGTACGCCTAAAATAAAGCGGGATGTAGAACGGCAGTATGCCGAAAATCATTTACCGCAAAAATATTACGACCGGCTGCTTTTTATCGATAATAAAATTGACATACCTCCGTTACAGCCGATGAATACGGCGCCACCGCTGCAGGTATTATTTGTGGGGCGGGGTGCGCCTCAGAAAAGAGTGCACCTGATCGCGGCTATTGCAAAGGCCATGCACCAGGCAGAAGAGGCGGTACATTTTTCGTTTGTAGGAGATGTGGATGCTATTCTTCCTCCGGAGGTTAAGGAATATTGTACATTATACGGGCAGATCACCGATGCGGCAGTATTACATAACGTGTACCGGCAGGCAGATGTGTTGATCCTGACTTCAGCCTATGAAGGGCTTCCGCTGGTAGTAATGGATATGATGGCCCGTGGGAAAGTGGTATTGTCCACAAATGTTGACGGTATTCCGGATTACATCACCGATAAAGAAAACGGTTTGCTTATCACCGGAACCACGGAGGCGGATATTGTGGAGCAGGGCGTACAGCTGCTGACATGGCTGATCCGCCATCCGGAGGAACGGGAACGTATCGGCACCAATGCATATACGTATACAAAGGCGCATTTTAGCAAAGAAGTATTTGACGCCGCCTATAAAAAACTGCTTTTGTAGCTGCAGGTATTTCTAGCGGAAGCAGTAAGAAAAAAGCATCAGGGATTTTGATAGCGGGCCGATCTTTAGCAGGGATAGGGGAATCGTAAACTGGAATTTCATCAGTCGTAATATCCTTTTAGGAAGAGTAGCTGTGTCTACATAAGGAACAAGATCGGCATTGGCGCGTATCTTAAGATTCCTGAACGACCGCCAATAGTAGTCATATGCGTAGATATTGCCCAGGATCCCGGTTCCCAGTTTTTTCAACAGGTAAAAGTTTTCAGGGATCTCTGTTTCTTTTTGACGAAATACTTCGGAAGTGATTTGCGCTTCATGTACGCCAATACCAATAAGGCTTTCAGGTATATAGGTAAAGGCTTCCCGGCTAAGGTACCGCATGTAAAATTCAAAGTCTACTACCCATTTTACCCGTTCATCGTACCAGTCCGCAACATTATTCCGGATCAGCGTAGTGCTGGGCGGACCAATAAAGTTTCGTTTGAAAAGATTGACGGGCGACTTTCCGAGCAACTTTAGTTCGAGGGATGTTACCGTGTGGGTCGTTTCCGTATTTGTGGAGCGGGATATGTATTTACAAAAGATGAAGTTGCCCGATTGCGGATCCATAGCCTTTTGTGCGAAAATGGACAATGCATCCGGTGTAGTAAAGAAGTCATCGTGATGCATTAGCTTGATCCATTGCCCGCGGGCTTTGTGGATCGCCTTGTTCCAGTTGGCGGGTGATCCCAGGGGGAGCGTGTTTTTGAAATAGCTTAATTGCGGTATGGTGGATTTGTATGTGTTACTAAGTGCCTCAATTGCACCGGAGCGACTATCGTCTGTGATGATAACCTCGTAGTCCTTAAACGTTTGCAACGCAATGCTGTCGAGCAGCCTTTGAACAAGGCCGGCACTTTCGTATGAGGGAATGCAAATGGAGATCAGGGGTTGCATGCGTAACGTAAATGAGCAAATGTATTCTTTTTTTTATCAAAAGTCAATGACTTGCTCTGCCGGCCATCCACGCCTGCTCCGGGCTTCGTATTAATTAGACCGTTAAGCTTATATTTGTAACCGATAAACCCTTTTTTTAGTTCATGGAAAGTATTCAGCAAATATTTGAAAATTATTCAGGACCGCTTTTAAATAAGTGGGATAATTATATTGACATTTATGATTATTACTTTTCACCCTACCGGAACAAAGAATTTGTGTTCCTGGAAATAGGCGTTGCGCATGGCGGCTCGCTTCAGTTCTGGCAGCAGTATTTTGGAGATAAAGTTAAGATATATGGTATTGATATAAATCCCGAATGTAAAAAATTCGAAAGTGAAAATGTAAAAATATTTATCGGTTCACAGGAAGACCCGGTCTTTCTGGAGTCTGTGAAGAAATCCATTCCGCCTATTGACATCCTGTTGGATGACGGAGGGCATACGATGAAGCAACAGATCACCACCTTTAATATACTTTTTGATCATGTGAAGAGTGATGGCATCTATATGTGCGAAGACCTGCATACTTCTTATTATAAAAATTTCGGAGGGGGGCTAAGGCGTGCCGGTTCATTTATCGAATTTAGTAAACGGCATATCGATAATCTTCACGGATGGTTCGCCAAGAAAGGACAACGGCGGGAAATGCTCAATAAAATCACCACATCTGTTTGGGCAATTCATTATTATAATTCGATCGTGGTGTATTTAAAACGGGAAATGAAAGAACCGCGGAACCTTTTCAAAGGTGATGAAACGGTAACGATCGGTGATTATGCGGTGTTTGGACAAAAGAAATCGATTACCGGCCAACTTAAAAAACTGATTTCCCGTTCAGGAAAGTGATCGTAACAAACACAGGTTAACGGTGAGCGAATTTTCCTGTTTTGGCACAACCATACGTTTTAAATGCCTGCTGATACAGCCCAGTTCGTGATACATCTGTTTTTTGTTTTCCCGTATCCGGTCTTAGCCTGTTTTTTCTGCAAGCGTAAATAAATGGAAGGGCTTGAATTCTTTATTGAGAATGGTTTTAAAGCCACAATATTCAAGCATCCGGTTGATGAGTTCAAAAGAAAAAACGTGGTGATGTACACAACGGTTTATGTAGTTATTCTGTGTGCGGTTGATCAGCTCTTCCTTTGTTTGCTCCTGGTCTTTTGAAAGGTCGTGTAACCGGATCACTTCTTCAAAATGTGTATCATCCCGCTCGTTTACGTTTTGCTCAAAATCGGCAAGCAGATGTTCAAACGAGGTATAAGGGCGGTTATGGTCAAATGTATACCGTTTGTCGGGTAATACCAGGCACAAACGCCCCTCGGGTTTTAATACCTTATTCCATCTTTTTACAGCCCTGATAGGGTTGGCAACATGTTCCAGGCTATGACAGGAAAGTAAAAAATCATAGTGGTTGTCCGGAACTGAAGCAAGTTCGGAAGCTTCATCGATATATTGATGCCCCGCCGGCTTGTTTTTCCCGTATTGATAGGTATCGCCCGCTTTAATATGTCCTTCCCAAACCGTATTGCTGCTGAAATTTACACCGTCAATTTTCCGGGCATACAGGTAAACGGGAAAAAAGGATTTTATTCCAAAGGAACTGCTGGGGCCGCCGACTTCGATACCCGTTTGGTTTTTAAAGGTTTGGGCATAACGAATTGTTTCCCGTTTAAAGGGATTTTTTAAATAGGAAACTTCGGTAATAAGCGATTCTATGAGGTCCATAGTTGCAAAATAATACCATTAAGTTGAAATGAATTGATATTTTTGGCGAATAAGAAAAAAGGAATATGAAATTTGCAGCGGTTGTGATCACTTATTTTCCCGGAGACGATTTTCCGGGTAATATCGCAACGTATCTGAACCATACCGACCGGCTTTATATTGCAGACAATAGCGAGCCTTCATTTTCTTTTCCGCAGGAGCTTCATAATAATCCCAAAATTACCATCCTGGCCGACGGAGTGAACCGGGGTATTGCAGCGAGGCTCAACCAGGTAATGGAGCTGGCCGCAAACGAAGCGTATGACTGGATGCTTACGATGGATCAGGACTCCAGTTTTAATGCGGAGCAACTGCAGCAATACATTACCAATATTAAAAATTTTAAGCAGCGGGAAACGGTTGCCATGTTTGGGGCTGAAGCCGGAAAAACACCAGAGTCTCCTTCTGTGGCATTTGAACCATCGCGCTTGCTGATTACTTCGGGAAGTATGGTTAACCTGCAGCTTTCAAAGCAAATAGGAGGTTTTGATGAGCGGCTATTTATAGACGGGGTCGATCACGCCTATTGCTTTGAGGCGGGTAAGCAAGGCTTTGAAACGGTGCGCTTTACCGGAGTTTACCTGAACCACAACCTCGGAACCCGGCATACCGTTCGTTCACTGAAAAGCCTGAAGCAGTCCAGCCGGGCATTGCATGCGCCATTCCGGCTGTATTATATGTTCCGGAATTTTCAATACCTCTCAAAAATATACGAGGCCGATTTTCCCCAGGAGTTTGCCCTGCTTAAAAGAGATCTGTATAACCGGATCAAAAATCACCTGTTTTACGGACCCGGGAAAATGCGCACATTAAAAGCGCTTCTAAAGGCACGGAAGGACTTCCGCGAAGGAAACATGGGAAAACAATCCTTTCGCTGATCCTGGTATCCGGTTGTATGTGGTTGTAGCCCTAAGCAATAACTATCACTTCCATATTGAGCAGCTTTCCCAATTTTTCAATTTTTGAAGCAATATGTCCTATACCAACGGCGCAATGATGTGCCGGGCCCCGGGCATTCCACTGGTTGATGAAATTTCTGGCTCCGCAGGCGAAACGATAGCGGCTATTGGTATTACCGATCTGTAAAACAGGACCTGGCACGGATTCGGCTTCCGCTACGAGTAACATTAATTTGCCATCGCCGGTTTCTGCTACGGATAGCAGGGTTACGGGGCCGTGTTTAACGCTCATCTCAACCGACAATCCGTTGCCTACTTTTCCATGATATACCACCAGCGGGCGTACTTTGGTTTTACCTTCAGCAATAGCCAGGTGGCCGGGACCATCGTGCCCCATTAGTACTACGTCCTCTTTAAAATCTACGGCATAATATTCGGTAAATGAACCCCCGGCTCCAAAGCCGTCCATGATCTTCATGGCCTGGGCATTTTTGATCTCGTATTCCCCTGCAACCGGGATGCTGTTAGCCGTAAGCAGGGAATTGCCCAGGATGATGGAACTCATGGTGTCTTCGTTTGCTGCATTTCCTGTTCCCTTGTAATAGTAGGCTATTGAGCCGAGTTGGTATTGTGCTACCAGTTTGTCCAGTGCCACCGATGTACGGGCGGCACGCTGCATTTCGGTTTCAAGGCAATCCGGCTGCACATCAAACAGCTCCCTGAAAAGAGCCACCCGTTCTGCAATGGCTTCTTCCGGAACATTTTTCCGTAAGGCGGAAAGCTCATCTACCTCCAGCAGTTCTATATGGCCACCAAAGGCGGCATATTGGAGTGTTAGATCCGTATAGATATCCAGCATGCCACTGTAATAATGTCCCAGGCAGCCCAGCCGGTTATGCGCCATCATATGTGCCACTTTTGCGGCTTCCACCCATTCCCGTATCTCATTCCAGGCATGATCGTCTTCCTGCAGCATACCGGTTACCTGGTAAAACGGAATGCCCGTCCGTTTAAACACATTGGCGATCTCGGGTACAGGGCAGGCCGAACACCAGGCCAGCCATTCACCGGTCATCTTTGTACGGTCATCCATGGCATTGAAGGCCGCATAATCGATATGCATACCGGGAGCAAGATTTAAGATAATGACCGGCACTTTGGCCCGCTGTACTGCCGGCAATACGGTGGCGGAAAGGGCATACGTGGTAACGTAAAGAAAAACAAGGTCCACTTCTTCCTGCCGGAACCGGCTGCCTGCGGCAAAGGCTTTATCTACATGGTCTACCAACCCGGCATTGATTACCGCGGGGTGGATGGCGTTGATTCGTTCCTCAACCACCCGCAGGTATCCTTCGAGCCGTTGTTCCAATCCCTCAAATTGCTCCCAATAGGCATCCAGGCCAATTCCCATTAACCCGATCTTTAAAACAGATGATGGCATATGTGCTTTTTTTGATCCATTTGAAAAGGTATTCCTGTTTAATCTGACTCACTCCGGAATAAACGGATGTCATCGAGCCCATAATCGAACAGGATGTAGTTGTTACCCGAAGGATAGGCGGTTATACCATTCCAGCTATCGGGACCAGTGTATCCCTGCCGGTATGTTTTGTAATGTGGCCCCATTAAATTCCGTAAGCTGCCCGCTACAGTTACTTCAACGAGGTTTGATCCTTTTTTTATCAGGGCTGATAGGTCAAGCTGGTAGGGTGCTGCGTATACGATTCCGGCGTTTCGCCCGTTTACACGAACGGCAGCGACGGATCCTTTTAAAGAATCGAGCTGTAGAAAATAAGGTCCTTCCGCGTTCAGTAGATATTCCTTTTTGTAAACAACGGTATGCCCATACATCGGCAGTCCCTGTTTTTTCCAACTTCCTGTGGTCAGGGCCTTCGGAGCAACGATCTTCCAGCCTTTTTCGGCTGATTCAAGGTTGTAACTGCCCAGGATGAAAAGCGGGCCTATCTCTGCATAAATACGCATCGGTTCAATCGTAAGCAGGATGGTGTTATCGCCCGGTTTCAGATAAGGGCCCACCTGTAAAACGGTAAATGCACGGTCCAGCCACCAGCTGGTTCCGGGTGTGATGCTGTATCCGTTCACCTGGATTGTATTCCACAAATGTCCCTGTTCAATAACCGCTCTGAAGTTTTTGGTGTTGACCTCCTTATCAATGGAAAAATGATAAGCTACGGTAAAGCCGGATCCCCTGGAAAAGGTATCCCGCTGAACAAAACTGGTTTTGAATTGCATCTGATGGTCCCAGGGATCACCCGGAAAACCGTTTTCTTTAAATACCAGCTGTGTGGCATCTTTTACATGCATGTTTTTCTTTTGCGCATCCCGGATCTGTACGTCGCAGAAGTCGATCATTAAGGTGTTGTCCGCCGGCCGTTCCACGCTAATAGCACTTCCCTTGATTTCCTTTTCCTGCTGAAGCTGGCTGTAAACACCGGAAGCGGGTTGTGCTTTGTCTGCGATAAAAAATAAAGCACTGCCGGCGGGCGGAATATCAAATGTAAAACGGGTGTCGCCGGTATTCCTGTTTCCGGGATATTTCAGGATTTTTCCCGTATTCAGATCCATCCATAATATAAATTTATTACCGGTTACTTCCACATATCCCGTGGCAGGCTTTGTAAGATTGGCATTGGATAAGAACAACAGCTGTCCATCGCTGATGATGCGCCGGTGATGCAGGAGGCTGCCCTCTTCTGTAATGGGCGTGGTCATATGGATCTTAAAACCTGCTGTCCGGAATGCCTGATCCATTGCCTGAGGATTAAGCCGGTCGTAAGCGGTAATACCCGGGTCATTGCCAGCGAACCGTTCAGTAGCAGTCATGGCGGCGCCGTCGATGCGGCTCAGCGGATGAAACAACACCAGGTTGCCGCCACTTGCTACAAATTGTTTTAACAGGAGGTAGGTTTGCCGGTTTATATTTTCCATTCCGGGTGGAATCACCACGGTTGTATAAGCGGCATTCCCAACCCTGAACTGATGATTAACTACGGCTCCATGGTCTTTAATAATATCCTCCGATCCCAGGTCATATTCGGCCTGGGCTTTTTCCAGTTGTGTAATAAACGACTGGAACCTGCTGCCTGTTTCAAAAAAGCGTTCATTGCTTTTAACACGGCTGTGGTACATCCAGGCGGTGGATGTAGGTTCAAGGATCAGTATCGTGTTCTTCTGAATGCCGCGGGAAAGCACATAGGACAGACGGGCAAAGTATTCATTGAGTGGCTTGTAATAGGGCCACCAGGAATTTTGATAGGAGAAGGTGGTAGGGTAATCATATTTGCGGGCTCCGGCCATACTCATCCAGGAGAGGTGCTGGTTCATAAAATTCACCCCCAGTGCAGCCTGCCAGTCGCCCAGCCGTTTCATATCCCTGAAAGTTAAATCCCATCCGGCACCGCCATAGGTTTCGCAAAGCGTGCGTTCTTTGCCCAGCTGATTGGCCACGCTGGCCAATTCCTTTACCGAACGGATATTTCCAAATTGTGCATTCGGGCTCGATTCGTTGAACTGGTTAAATAACATGTCAATACCGGGTTGATCATGCCAGGCGTACATCGCCATGTTATCCGGTCCTTCGCCGGGATCCGGCCAGCCGTGTTCCCAATAGTGCCCGGTCCATTTTAAATGATGCTTTTGGGTAAACGCCTGCATGGGCTTGGACCACCGGTCGATGAAGAGCCGGAGCAGGGTTTCCTGGTAGTTGTGCCGGATCTTCTGCCAATCGCCGGTTTCTTCAAAAAGGGATGGCAGGTGTGGCACCAGGTCATAGCCCCATTTTTCATGGAATGTTGTAAAAAGATCAGGAGTCCAGCGCGTGGTCCAACTGCCATGTGTGGGAATACTGGGCTCATCGGAGAAAGTACCGGGAACCGTTTTGCCAAATGCATCGCCAAAGGCTTTTTTATAAGGGCCGAATGTTACGTCGATAAATTTTTCGGTAACGCCTTTCACCAGCAGGTCTACCAACGGATAATCGGGCGGCCCCACCATACCCGCCTGGTTGGCATAACTGAGTTTCCGGAACAGGTAATAGTTACCTTTTTTACCCGTCTGCTGCGCGGCACGGGCGGTAATATCTGTAAACCGGTCATTTACTTTTTCCAGGCATATGAAATAAGCACTCCGGTTCTGCGGAATGGTATCGGATTTAAACAGTTGCAACATCTGCCCCTGGTTATAGGACTCAGGCATCTGATCCGGCACCAGCCCCCCGGCAAATCCGGTGGGATAAGAATTTTCATCATAGATCCAAACATGCATATCCAGCTCTGCAGCTTTTTGCACTGCATGTTTGTACAACAATAACCAGTCTTCGCCCAGGTATTCGGTTACCAGACCCGGTCGCGGATGTATAAATACGCCACCGAAGGCATTGGCTTTAAACTCCTGCAACATGGAGTCAATAATACCGGTGGTAACCTTTGTGTTCCATACCCAGAGGGGCGCCGTTTGAAATTCTTTACCAGGATTGGAAAAGTTGCGCAGGATAGTTGAGAAAGAAACAGGAGCTGCCGGTTTTTTCAGCGATTGAGCGTCAATGCCGGCTGCAAAGAGCAGGAAAAAAAGCAACACAGCAGCCATGCTCCACCTTTTTTTCCTGAAGGTTGTTTTTATAGCAATCATTGAATACCGGAATTTTAACCGGGATACAAAAATCCTTAATTTTCCTGCCCGGGGCCATATCAAAAATGATCTTTCACCTGTATTTTTTGATAAATTTGAAAATCCATGCATAACTATTATAAATATCTTCCCACCAGCAACCTGGATAAAAGCTGGGGTTTATATGTGGTGAATGTTGGATGTACCCGGGTTGTTAAATCGCAGCTGTATCCCGCCGGGGATCATCCTTCGCATCATTATTTCAAATGGGAAGAGGGGCGTGTGCTGGATGAGTTTCAGCTGATCTATATCCTCAATGGTGAGGGGGTGTTCGAATCGAAGAGCTGCCCGCTGATGCCGGTGAAATCCGGTACGTTGCTGATGTTGTACCCGTACGAATGGCATCGCTTTAAACCCAATAATGATACCGGCTGGGAAGAGTACTGGATCGGATGTAAAGGCAGTATCCTGCAAAATATCTATCATCATCATTTCTTCCCAAAAGAAACGCCGGCCTATTACCTGGGCGTCAACGAATCGGTGATCGGCTTATTTACAGAGGTTATCGAACAAACACGGTCTGAGAAGACCGGCTACCAGCAGTTGGTGTCTGGCATGCTGCTGCACCTGTTTGGAAAAATATTTTCGTTATCAAAACAGCTGCGCTTCGATAAGAAAAAGAAACATGAGGAGCTGATTAACCAGGCCATGGCTGTGATGCATGCCAATATCCATTCTTACCTTTCGTTTGAGAAACTGGCGGGTGAGCTTTGTATCAGTTACTCTTCTTTCCGAAAGGCGTTTAAATTATATACCGGCATGTCTCCGCATCAATATTTTTTACAGTTGAAACTCAATAAAGCAAAAACACTGCTGCTGCATTCGGAAGCTTCGGTGAAGCAAATAGCGGATGAGCTGGGGTTTGAGTCCGCCTATTCTTTTTCCAGCATGTTTAAAGCCAAGACGGGTGATGCCCCCAATCATTTCAAGAAGAAGTTCCGGTTATAGCGAACGCGGTATGCGCCTTTAAAAAGGGGGTATGACACCTGCAGGATTATACCGGTGCGGCAAGGATCTTTAAAAACCGGTTCAGCCCTTTGCGTTTTTCCTCATCCAGCGTGTAGCTCAGATCCTGTGAGTAGTACTTTTTGAGATCATAGATCCCCTCCGGTATCCGCGCAATCACTTCGTCCAGGTGATCCAGTCCGTATGCATTGGCTTTGTCAAACTCCGCGATAAAATCATCCGGCAGCTTGCGGGTACTTACCCAGGCGGCAAATACGAAGGGCAGGCCGGTGGCATTTTTCCATTCCCCGGCCAGGTCATAAATGTATTCAAATTTAGGACGCTGTTGCAGGGCGCGGTCGCCGATGATCAAACCAGCTGTGGTGCCCTTTATTTCGTCCACGAAAGACTCGCTGCGGGCATCGATGATCTCCGGCCGGATCTTCCAGTGGTTTTTGATCAGCCAACGGCACAACGCTACAGAAGACCGGCTTTGATAATCGAGATAAATTCGTTCAACCTGTTCGAGGGGTACCTGGCTGAATACGCAAACGGAAGCCACGTCTCCAACGGCTCCAATACAATAATTGCCGTTTATGTAGTACTGCGGCAGTTTTTGCGTAATGGCCACGGGAACCAGGCCTACGTCGATCTGATCATTCAGCAACAGCTCCGCCAGTTTTGCCGGCACATCTTCGATCAGTTCGATCTTTTCGGTAATAGGGGGAAACTGTAAACCGTATAAAAGGGGTCTTGTATTGAGGTAATTAATTATTCCAACTCTTATCTTTTCTTCCACGCCGAATCCTTTATTTTTGTGCAAATTTAGTTTGTTTGAGGTTTAATGTTCAAAGTTTAACATTAAACCTCAAACCTGGAACATTAAACTTTAAGTATGTCTTTAACAGCAATTTCGCCGGTAGACGGCCGTTATCATAAACAGGTTCAGCAGCTGCAGGAATATTACAGTGAATATGCACTGATCAAATACCGCGTGATCGTGGAGATCGAATACCTTTTTTTCCTGGCAGAGAAAAAGTTCCTGAAATTATCGGCACCGGCAAAGAAACACCTGAGGGCAGTGATTGAAAATTTTGGTACCGATCAGGCAAAAGCGATCAAGGAGATCGAAAAAACAACCAATCACGACGTAAAAGCGGTGGAATATTTCCTGAAAGCAGAACTGGATAAAACCGATGCAAAGGAAGCAAAGGAATGGATTCATTTTGGTCTTACTTCCCAGGATGTGAACAATACCGCCATCCCGATGCTATGGAAAGGCAGTATGGAGCAGGAGCTGATGCCGGCCTATGTAAACCTTCAATCGCAACTGAAGGAACTGGCAAAACAATGGAAAGATATTTCCATGCTGGCGAAAACCCACGGGCAACCGGCTTCTCCTACCAAGCTCGGTAAGGAATTTATGGTTTTTGTAGAACGGATCGATAACCAGGTACAGCAGTTTTCCTATATTCCGTTTGCTGCAAAGTTTGGGGGTGCCACCGGTAATTTTAATGCGCACCATGTGGCTTACCCCAAAGTGGATTGGGTTAAATTTGGAAACGAGTTTGTAGATGAGGTGCTGGAACTGCAGCGGATGCAATATACTACCCAGATTGAACATTACGACAACCTGGCCGCGCATTTTGATGCGATCAAACGGTTAAATACGATCCTGCTGGATCTTTGCCGCGATATCTGGACGTATATCAGCATGGATTATTTTAAGCAGAAGACCAAGGCAGGGGAAGTGGGCTCTTCTGCAATGCCACATAAGGTAAACCCGATCGATTTTGAAAACGCAGAAGGAAACCTGGGCATCGCAAACGCCCTCCTGGAGCATCTTTCAGCGAAGCTGCCGGTGAGCCGGTTACAACGGGATCTTACGGACAGCACTGTACTGCGCAATATAGGGGTACCGGTAGCGCATACGCTTATTGCCATAAAAAGCATTGAAAAAGGACTGGGTAAACTGGTATTGAATGAGGCCAAACTGAAGCAGGACCTGGAGGATAACTGGGCCGTAGTTGCAGAAGCCATACAGACTATCCTTCGCAGGGAAAAATATCCCAATCCGTATGAAGCATTAAAAGCGCTTACAAGAGGAAAGGCCGGCATTACCAAGGCGGCTATCCACGAATTTATAAAAGGGCTTAAAATATCGGCAGACCTGAAAAAGGAACTCCGGCAGATCACTCCGCATAATTATACAGGGATCGTAGCAAAGTATTAGCCGCCAGGTGCTGGTTAATGGCGTGCTGACTGCCCCGTGGACAACAAATTCTTTTTTTTATGCCGTCCGGATGATTCTCCGGGCGGCATTTATATGTTATCCGCATCTCAGCTACCGGAAAACGCTCTGGATTTTCAATCTTCATTGCCTCACAGGATGAATGCATTTCAGCACTTGTCTTCATTAAGCCCCGGAACAGGAACGGATCCAGGGACGGCATTTTCAGCGCAACAGGGTTTGTATGGGTGCGCTTTAATGCCACGCAAATACAGATCAACAAAACAGGATCAGTCTGTTTGCACCATTCCGGCAACCACCACCACTTCCCCGGCCAGTTTATCTGAGGCCTCCTGTTTTTTCCGCGCTTGCTTTTGAAGCCGTTTCAATTTTCTTTTTGTTTGTTTTTTTTGTTTCGTTACAACTACCGCGCCTATACTGTCTTCAATACACTGGGCCGGGACCGGCGCAAGTTTCGGTACGGGGCTGGTAAACGGCTCCGCTTTTGGAACGTTCCGGCCTGTTTGCCTGGTACCGCCGGTTACTGTAACGTTCTTTAAGTCTTTTTGAAGCGCCTGTGCATTTCCCGCCTGGGATAGTGCAAAGAACAATACAAAAACAGCAGCGATCTTTTTCATGGATGGCCATCCGGAACCGGCAATATGCCTGGTAGCTACGTAAACGTCCATATACTCCACTGTTAGCTGCTGCTCTGTGAAGCGCCCGCATATTTTCTGAAACCGGTGCTGTATCAGATAGGCTGAAATAGCATCGGGCGACATGCCTGTAAAATCCACCACTGTTTTACAACAGGTATTACAATGGCGGCCGTTTTCACGGGGAAGCATCGCTTCCCAGTTTTCATGACAGGGTGTTGGTATTTGAATTTTCATGGATAGCTATTTTTTCTCGCGGGGATTGATCGCAATGATACCGGTGGTGAAGATGTGCTTTTCCGCGGTGGGATTGTCGCTTTTTAAAACCGGCAGCCGTTCCGTTTTATAAGGTGTTTTCTTTTTTACAGGCTCCGGTTTGGACGGGCAGACTGCTATTTTGCCAACAATGGGTTCCCGGGCGGTAGTAATAGAATCTTTCCGGACGGTTTTTTTAGTAGTTTGAGCCTGCGAATCCTGGCTGAATGCAAAAAGCAACAGGAACACTGCTGCCAGTTTCCGTGTGTAGCCTAGCGCAGACTGCAATACAAATCTTGTTAACGACAGGAGCGTTGTGTGATCCGGGGCGAGCTGATGGGTCATAAACCGGCCGCAAACCCGCTGTGATTGATGGGCTTTAAGGTAGGCACTGATGGCCGCCGGGCTCATCCCCGTAAAGTCAATGACGGTTTTGCAACAGGCATTGCAGAAACGTCCTTTTTCTTCAGGCTGCATATTTTCCCAGTTTTCATGACAGGGATCAGGAATGCTGATATTCATAATTGCTTGTTTATACCAAGGATGCCGGCACAATAAAAATTACATAAGCCGCTATCAAAAACTTCATCAACAGCTCAATTACTAAACTTTAATGCATGAAAAGCCGGCAAAGCAATTGTCAGGTCTTCCTTGTTATTAAACAGGTAAAAGATATATACATCAGCCTGGTCATCGCGGTGCAGGGTTACCAGCATACAATTGCTGTAGCCTTTTCCAAACACCGATTTCAGCGGATAAACCGTGGTGGCACCCCAGTCTGCATAAAATTCTCTTTTTACCGCTTCAGGCGGAAAGCTTTTAAACCCGGGTACCTGCTGATGATTGCCGGATGTGTTCATGATTACAGCCAAAAGAGCCGTTTGGTATATTTTGTTGGGATGAGCGCCTGCAAACATTTTTACAGATGTATCCTTTTGCTTTTGCTCAAATTGTTCAATCCGTTCTTTTAGCGGGCGTATGGCATACCGGATCTCAAGATCCTTTGTTTTACTTTTTAATGCCAGTTCATAGTTCATATCCGGGTTGTTTACAACGGATAATGTATCAAAGTTGTCGGGCATTTTAAAAGCAAGATTTCCTTTTTGCAGCAGCTCCTCAAATTTTTTGTTTTGACTATAGCTGTTCATAAACCCCAGAAGCAGGAGGGGCAGCAGGTAAAAGATTCTCATGGCAAACTTTATTGCATATGATGCAATTGCCGGCTTCTTTACATAAGATTTCTTAAAATTTATTCTTCCTTCACCCGGGTGGGTGTGTCTTTGCCGGCAATGATGGATTGTGCGCTGATGCCTATAGAGCGGATGATTTCGGTCATATTGCCAAGATCCAGGGTTTCCACAGCGTCGCTTGGCTGATGATAATGTGGCTCGGTATCCATTTTTGATGTTGACACCGTATGCGCGGGTACCCCCAGTTTGGCCAGGGTGGCATTGTCTGAACGGTAGAACAACTGCTGGTCAGGATAGGGGTCAGGGTGAAACACAAAGCCGGTTCCGGCCAGGTTTTTCTGAAGGATAGCACCCAGTGATGATTTTTCAAACCCGGTGATATAAGCCGAATTTTTTCCCCATTTGCTGTCTGTACCAATCATTTCGATATTGAGCATGGCCACAATGCCGGACGGATCCAGCTGTTGGCTGAAGTGCTGCGAGCCAAAGCCTCCGGATTCTTCCGCGGTAAAGGCTACAAAAATAATGGAGCGCTCGTTGTTGTTTAAAGCAGCAAAATGATCGGCAAGCAATAGTACAGCTGTTGTACCGGATGCATCATCATTGGCGCCGTTGTAAATAGAATCTCCGTTCACCGGCTTGCCAATGCCAATATGGTCATAGTGCGCCGAAAAGATTACATATTCATCTTTACGTGATTTACCAGGCAACAGCCCGGCTACATTTGCAAGTTTATGTTCCGTAATAACATGCGCAGCCTTGATGGTATAGGTTTGCATGGCGGGATTGCCCAGTATAAAAATGGTACCGCCGGTCCGCTTAAGAAAGTTCCGTTTAAAATATACCAGTCGTTTGAAGTCCGGAGCAAAGCTTTCATCTACCAGCACAATATTGTTTTTACCATTGCTAACCGCTTCAGATGCTTTTTGAAAGAGCGAACTCCCGGCCGGGATGGTGCTGATTGCATATCCCGATTTTTCAGTTACTTCCAGCTCCGGTTCCCCTGTAATCACAACGATTTTATCTTTTGAAATTTCTTTTTGATCAATCCGGGCAGTAAGTCCTCTGAATGCGGCGCTGTATGCCATAAACGGCTGTAAAAAAGAATCGCCCTGCAACGGTTGTAAACCGCTTTTTTTAAAGGATGCTGCAATAAAATCAGCCGCCTTGTCGATCTCCGGGGAGTACACAGCCCGGCCTTTCATTTCATCAGCGGCAAGGAAGCGGATCGTTTTCTCAACTGTAGCCGTATTGAAGGAGCCTGTGTGCTGGGCTGCTATCTGTGAAGCGGGGATCAATGCCAGCAGCAGGAGTCTAAAAGTGCGCATGGGTATCATTTTGAAAAAGGAAGATAGTAAAAAATGCGTTTGTGGCGGTAACAACAGCCAATCTATATGCAATGAAAAGATCGCAAACAGATAAACAAACGATCAGCAACGCAAAATACCTAAGTAAATCGGCGGGATAAAAAGCCTCAGAACACACAGATTCTATCCGGTAAAAAATCAGCGGCTCAGCGGAAAATACCGGCATAAATCAATGGAAAAAAGCCGGCCAGGAATACGCTTGTTACTGGTGGATCTCGCTGCTGAAATGAAATTTTATATCGGGATTATTGGTGATCTCTGTATTCAGGAACCATTCGCTTTGCGCCAGGTATACCATGTTGCCATCCTTATCTTCGCCGGTATTGGTTTGTTTGAATTTGCCAAAGTCTTCCAGTTTTTTGGGATCGGTACTGGTTAGCCAGCAGGCTTTGTAAAAAGGCAGTGCCCTGAAATCGACGGAGGCACCGTATTCATGCAGCAGGCGGTACTGGATCACCTCAAACTGAAGTTCACCTACACAACCCACAATTTTTTTGGTGCCGCCAAACTGTGTAAACAACTGTGCAACGCCCTCATCGGTCAATTGCAACAATCCTTTCTCCAGCTGTTTGGTTTTCATCGGATCCTTATTAATAACCTCTTTGAAGATTTCGGGGGAGAAGGAGGGAATTCCTGTAAAAAAGAAATTTTCACCTTCCGTTAAGGTATCGCCTATTTTAAAATTTCCCGTGTCAAATAAGCCTACCACATCACCGGCATAGGCATCCTGGATGATGCTTTTATCCCGCGCCATAAAGGAGTAGGGATTGCTGAAGCGAACATCTTTGTTCAGGCGTACATGATGAAAATATTTGTTACGTTCAAATTTTCCGGAACAAACCCGGAAGAACGCAATACGGTCGCGGTGTTTGGGATCCAGGTTGGCATGGATCTTAAAAATGAATCCGCTGAGCTTTTCCTCTTCCACGTTTACCTGCCGGGTAGAGGTTTCGCGGCTTTGAGGGGGCGGCGCAATGCGGATAAAGGTGTCCAGCATTTCTTTTACCCCGAAGTTATTGATGGCACTGCCAAAAAATACCGGGGATACTTTAGCGGCCAGGTAGTCGGCAACATTCAAGGCTCCGTTCACCCCGTCTACCAGTTCCACATCCTCTCTTAACAAGGCGGCGTCGGTAGCGCCCAGCCGGGTATCCAAAACAGGATCGTGAATGTCGGAAATGGCTAGCGTATCTTCTTCATCGGCCTTGGTGTTGGCCGTGAACAGCCGGATGTTTTTGTCGTACAGATTATACACACCCTTGAAATCCTTCCCGCTGTTGATGGGCCAGGTCATGGGGTGCAGGGAGATGTTCAGCTCTTTTTCAATTTCTTCTAGGAGGTCGAACCGGTTCTTTCCATCACGGTCCATTTTGTTAATGAACACAATCACCGGCGTATCCCGCATCCGGCATACCTCCATTAAACGGCGGGTTTGCTCTTCAACGCCGTTTACACTGTCTACTACCAGGATCACACTATCTACGGCGGTAAGCGTGCGAAAGGTATCTTCTGCAAAATCCTTGTGACCGGGGGTATCCAGCAGGTTGATCAGGATGTTCTGGTATTCAAAACTCATTACCGATGTGGCTACAGAGATGCCGCGTTGCCGTTCGATCTCCATAAAATCGGATGTGGCCGACTTCTTTATCTTGTTGCTTTTTACGGCACCTGCCACCTGTATGGCACCGCCAAATAAAAGGAACTTTTCAGTAAGTGTGGTCTTACCGGCGTCCGGGTGACTGATAATCGCAAAGGTGCGCCGGTGCATGATCTCCTCGTGATACTTCATAAGGGCGCGAAGATAGGAAGGTTTCCGGTTTTTTTGCTACTGAAACACAGAAGTGCTAATGATTAAGCCAGGATATGAAAACAGGCTTTTGTTGCCTCAGAAGCGGCCCGGGTATGCTCTTGCGGCATTTCTGCGTTCCTGAGCCGCTGTGGCGTTATTACCACTGAAACACAGCTGCTTATTTTTTTGTTTTCTTTTTAGTTGAAGTGACTTTCTTTTTAGCCGGCGCTGCTTTTTTTTCGGGCGCTTTTTTAAGTTGTTTTTTTGCGGTGGACTTGCCGGATGTACGGGACGGCTTTGCCGGTGCGGCCTTTACCGTTTTTTTTGCCAGACGTGGTGCCGGTTTTACGGTGGATTCCGGCATCGCCGTAGCGGCAGCCGTCCGGCTTTCGGTTTCTTCCTCACCGCCGCTTACCCGGTTTTGCATATAGTCTCCAAAAAAATCATAGGCTTTTCGCGCCATATTGTATATGTTGGAATTCATTTTATTACCAAGGATAATGATTACGGCTTTTTCATCCAGCAGCCTTCCAAAAGCCGGAGTAAAGCCATGCCATTTTCCATTGTGGTAAATAACGTTTTTGCCATTGGGCAGATTCAGCATCCTCCAGCCCAACCCATAATTGTGAATGGATGGTTTTTCATGGCTGTGCGGCTGATAAGCAGAATCCAGCAGTGACTGACGGATAAAGCTGGGGTTGTACAGTGCGCGGTCCCATTTAAACATGTCTTCCGGTGTACTGTATACGTTTTTATCGCCATAGGTATTGTCAAACTGATCATTGACCCAAAGTGCTCCGGAGGGTTTATAAGACATGATCACACGGCCGCTGTCTGCCGGTGTGTACACAAAGGAATGCTGCATCTGCAACGGCTCAAAAATGGTTTCTTTTACATACTGCGGGAATTTTTTCCCGGTCACTTTTTCAACAATTAACGCCAGCATTACAAAGTTGGTGTTGCAATAGGCAAAGCGGCTGCCGGTTTTAAACATCGGAGCCGGTTTATATTGCTCCAGGAAGCGCAGCACATCATCATTGGATATCATCTGCTTCGGATTCCATTTGGTTTTATCTTCCATTACAGAAAGATAATTGGGCAAGCCGCTTCTGTGTGAAAGCAGTTGCTCAATGGTAACAGCAGGATAGGGAAATGCGGGGAAGTAGTGCGTCACCGGGTCCTGCAAACCGATTTTACCATCCTGTACCAGCTTCAATACCGTAACGGCTGTAAACGGCTTGCTGGTGGATGCCAGGTGAAATTGTGTCTGCGCGTCGATGGTATCGCTTTTCCTGTTGGGATCGCGGAAACCGTGGTAGGATTCATAAAGTATATTACCGCCCTTGGCAACAAGGATCCCTCCGTTAAACCCACGCCGGATCAGTGCCGAATCAAAGAAATCACTGAGCACTTTCTGATACCGTGCCTTATCGGCTTCGGTCATTTGTTCTACATCAAAAGAAAGTGCGTTGGGATGTGTATCTTCCCGTTTGTCTTTCTGGGCCTGTGTTTTAGACTTACAACCAATCGTTAATAACGTCCATGCTATGATAACTGCAACAACTCTCAAGGTACAAAGATTTTTAAAGGGGCAAATTTAACCGTATCTGCCCCTGCATAAAACTAATGTTCTTAAAATTTTAATTTTTGTTAACTTATTTGGATATTTGCTCGTATGACAAATAAAAAAGAGACCAGTTACCCCAAAGAGAAAATCCGGATTTTATTTCTGGAGAATATCAGTGATTTTGCTGTACAACGTTTTAAGGAAGAAGGCTATTCGAAGGTAGAAAAACTGTCGAAAGCGCTCTCTGAAGAAGAACTGATCAGGGAAATAAAGAATGTACATATCCTGGGTATCCGGTCCAAAACACATATTACCAAAAAGGTATTGGATGCGGCAGAAAAATTACAGGCGATTGGCTGTTTTTGTATTGGTGTAAACCAGGTAGATCTGGCAGCTGCCACGGAAAAGGGTGTAGTGGTGTTTAATGCGCCTTACAGCAATACCCGGTCGGTTGCAGAGCTGGTCATTGCTAATTCTATCATGCTTATCAGAAGATTGCCGGATAAGATCAAAGCGGCACATGACGGAATCTGGATGAAGGACTCCAAAGGCAGTTATGAATTGAGAGGCAAAACCCTGGGCATTATTGGCTATGGAAATATTGGCTCACAGGTGAGCGTGCTGGCGGAGGCCATGGGCATGAAAGTATTGTTTTATGATGTAGAAACAAAACTGCCATTGGGGAATGCAAAGGATGCCAAGACGCTGAAAGAATTGTTGCAGCAATCGGATGTGGTAACACTGCACGTACCGGATAATCCGCAAACAAGAAACCTGATCACCAAGAACAATCTGAAATACTTTAAAAAGGGCGCGATTCTTATCAATTATGCCCGGGGTGAGGTGGTGAACCTGGATGACCTGAGCAAGTTTATGAAAGAGGGGCATATCAGTGGTGCTGCACTGGATGTATTTCCCTGGGAGCCGGAGAAGAACGGCGATAAATTTACCAGCCCGATGCAGCATCTTCCGAACGTGATCTTAACGCCGCATATCGGAGGCAGCACGGAGGAAGCGCAGGAAAATATTGGTGTGGACGTAAGTTCCAAACTGTTCAACTTTATCGAAAAAGGAATCTCCAACGGATCGCATACGGTTCCGGCCCTGGCATTGCCGTCTCAGGAAGGTGTGCACCGGATTCTTCATATCCACTACAATAAACCCGGTGTTCTTTCAGAGATCAACACCTTATTGTCCAACAACAATATCAACATTACGGGGCAATACCTGAAAACAAACGATGAGATCGGGTATGTGGTGCTGGATGTGGAGAAGGGCGTGTCCAAGAAAGCCGCATCGATCCTCAACAATGTAAAGCATACCATTAAAACAAGATTGGTTTATTAAGGTCATAAACAGCATGTAATGAGAGGCGGTCTTTAAAAATGCAGGACCGCCTCTTTTTATTTTGGTATATGGTCAGGAATGCTGTTTCCTAAAGCAGCTGGTATGCAGATCAGGCGCTGGCTTTATTTCAACTTCAAGATGCCGCAAATCTGCAGCGGCCATCATAAAAATTGCGTACAGAAACGCCATTGGAGGGGTAATGGAAAAAGGTGGGGCAAGGCGAATACTGCCTGCTGCGTTTTCAAAGAGCTGTATCGCCAGGTAGCCGCTAGTAATAAGCAGGGAATAAATGCCATTAAAAAAGCCTCCGTTAGGAGGCTTTTGCTTATTGAACTTCGGTTACTTTGATCGTGTTTGTATGTAGCTTCAGGTGAACCGGGGTACTGCCGGTGCTTACCGCGGTATCGCCCCGCTTCAGGAATCCGTTTTTTTTGAGGATATTGATCTGGTCAGAAAAAATGGTATCCAGGTCGTGCTGATCGTCGTCATAGAAAAAGGCGCGGATACCCCAGCTCAGGCTGAGCTGATCGATGAGCGTGCGGTTTTTTGTAAAGACGTACAGCGGTACTTTCGGGCGGTAGCTGCTGAGCATAAAGCCGGTATAACCGCTTTGCGTCATGCCGATCAGTGCATCTGCCCTTGTGTCCTTTGCCAGGTTACAGGCATTGTAGCAAATGGCGTCACTGGAAAGGGAAGGCGAGTGCGGCTGCGGCTGCAGCTCATTGGCCAGGTCGTAGTGGTATTCTGTTTTTTCAATTTCAAGGATGATCTTCCGCATGGTTTGCACCACCAGGGTAGGATGTTTGCCGCTGGCGGTTTCTGCGCTCAGCATCACGGCATCCGTACCTTCAAGTACCGCGTTGGCAACATCGGTGATCTCGCTGCGGTTGGGTTTGGAGCGGTCGATCATGCTTTCCATCATCTGGGTGGCAACAATCACCGGTTTGGCACGGTGAATGCATTTGCGGATAATGCTTTTCTGAATCAGCGGTACTTTCTCTACAGGAAGTTCCACACCCAGGTCGCCGCGGGCAATCATGATGCCATCAGATGCATGGATGATTTCCCGGATATTGGGGATCGCTTCAGGCATTTCGATCTTTGCAATGATCTTGGCTTTGCTTTTGTGCTTATCCAGGATCTTCCGGAGCTTTTTAATATCATCCACCTGGCGTACAAATGACAGCGCCACCCATCCCAGTTGCTCTTTGATGATAAAATCAAGGTCTGCAAGATCTTTGGGCGTTAATGCAGGTAAAGAGATCTTGGTATCGGGAAGGTTTACGCCTTTTTTGGAAGACAGGAATCCTCCCAGTACAACTTCAACCTTTACATCATTGTTGGGCAGGACCTTGCGAACGATCACCTCGAGCTTTCCATCGTCGATCATGATCTTGTTGCCTACTTTTACATCCTTGTGAAAGTTAGGATAGGAGATGTAGATCTTTTCTTTGGTTCCCACCATTTTTTTATTGGTGAAGATGAAGGTATCGCCCGGCTCTACAATGATACCGCCGCCTTCCATTTCTCCAACACGGAGTTTGGGCCCCTGCAGGTCGCCCAGGATGGCTACGGTTGTTCTTTCTTTACGATTGATCTCGCGGATGTATTCGATGATCTGTTTCTTTTCTTCATGGACTCCATGAGAAAAATTCAGGCGGAAAACATTTACACCTGCTTTTACAAGATCGAGTAATTTATCATAAGTGTTACAGGCCGGCCCTACCGTAGCCACGATCTTTGTGCGGTTGAAGCTGTGGTCTGTATCTTTTGAAACAGTTGTTGTTTCCAAAGATTTTTTCCGAACTTTTTGAGTTTCTGTCATTTTTCGATTTCTAATGTTAATATTCCGATGGCATCGGAAAAGGGATTGCTGATTAAAACCGGAAGCTACAAATTAAAAACAAAAAACCGCGCAGCAAAGGCGGTTTTAATTGTATCTGGCTTTAATTTTAGTTCCACTCCAGGATATTATTGAACAGGTATTCATCCGGATTCTCAAGATACTGCTTGGCAGCCTCTTTATCCGCTTCCGTCAGATAATGCAGGGCGTTTGCAAATACTGTTTGCGTATCGGCGCTTTGCATGTCAATCAGGCGGGGTTTTACCTTGCCTTTTTCATCTGCCACATCTTTGAGATAAAGCGGTTTAACGTTTCCGGTGGCGTCAACGGTAACCACCGCGCCGGTAACACTTTGATCAAAAAGTTGCTTTACACCCATTCCAAGGTAGGTGCAGTATTCGAGGTCAAAAGCGGTAGGGGCCAGGCAACGGAGCTCGTAACCCAACTCAACCGGCCGGCTTTTAACGGAAATATTCAGTTTTTTCAACTCGTTCTGCAATAGAATATTATAGATATGTGCCTTGCTTACGTTTCCAAGTTCCGGGTGACCATGATCGTCATAAGTGAACTGGATACCGGATGCGGTAATGTCTTCATCGCTCATAAAATGGAATACACCCTCGCTCACTACGGCAACTCCGTAAGGAATATTCAGGATATTTCTTTTTACAATAGAGGAAACGATCAGTTTGGTGATCTTATCCAGTGTCAGTTTTGTTTTGTTGAACATTTCGGGGATCACGATCATCGGGTAATGACAGGCTACACCAATACCGAAGGCCAGGTGACCCGCCTCGCGGCCCATAGCAGAAACCACGAACCAGTTACCGGAGGTGCGGGCATCTTCATAAATGGTTTTGCCCAGTTTTACACCTTCTTCCCTTGCGCTCTGATAGCCAAACGTGGGCTGGCCGTAAGGAAGGGGAAGATCGTTATCGATGGTTTTGGGAACGTGTATGTTTTGAACCGGAACGTTCTTATTTCTGAGGAAAGTGGCAATCCGGTTAGCTGTAGAAGCCGTATCGTCGCCTCCGATCGTTACCAGTAATTGGATATTGTTTTTTTCAAAGAAATCGCTTGTAAACTCGTCGTCTTTGGGTTTGTACCGGCTCATACGCAGAAAAGAACCTCCGCGGCTGAAGATATCATCTGCGAGTTTAAAATCGATATCAGTGGTGATTCCTTTCCCGTTGAACAGATTTTTATAACCGTCGTGTAAACCAATTACCCGGTAGCCGTCTTTCAAAAACGTTTTAGCTACAGAACCGATTACCGTGTTGATACCGGGTGCAGGACCACCGCCGGCAAGAATTACAATACTTTTCTCCATATAAAATTTATTATAACTTAAGTGCGCAAATATAAGAGAAATTGATTTTTATTCGGTTGTGTTTGCGGTTATTTAAAGATTATTAAAGCTTAACGGTCGTTTGTGAAAAATATTTAAATGAAATAGCATGCAGCTATTTGATATTTTGAAAAGCGGTAAGAGACCGCTTCGCCGCGCCTTTATACATTACGGCAGAAAAACCAGCTTCCTGATCAACCCGGGTCAGGGAGCCGCTGGGCTGGGGGAGGATGGTGCTGATTTTGGCGGCATACGCATAGCCGGGCGTAATGCTCCTGGAATAAGGGCCACCACAGGAAGGATCAGCACCATTCAAACAAATATTTTTCATCAAAAGGAACGTCAAATGTGTTCAGGAATTCCAGGTATTCGGTTTTGAATGTTTTCTTTTGATGATGTGTTTCCTGGTTTAAAATATAATTGTATACGTGTTCAATTTGTGAATGGGCATAGGAAAACGCGCCGAATCCTTCCTGCCAGGAAAATTTGCCGTTGACGAGGTGCCGGTCATTGATGAAATTGGAGGAATTGTTTTTAATATCTCTTACAAGATCCGAAATGGCCATAGCCGGTCGCAATCCTACAAAAATATGGAGGTGATCCGGCATACCGTTTACGATAATCGATTTTTGCCCCTTGCCTTTGATGATTCCCGCAATATATTTATGAAGGTCATCCTTCCAGGTGCGATGAATCAGGTTTTGCCTGCCTTTTACGGCAAAAACTATCTGAATGTAAATTTGGGAATAGGTTCCAGCCATGATTTTGGTTTTTTATAGGTTATAAAATGTCACCCCTTCGGGGTTGTGTCTGCGTCAAGGTTTGTGTTATAATTATATCAGTCTTGCGGACTTATTGTTATGTGCCATTTGGCTCTTTAAAGTTAGATAACTTTAATCAGAATCATGCTGCTTTGACGAAAAAACGAGCGGCTCAAACGTAGGCAGGGTACTTGTATATAAAAAGGAAATGGGCAAATCCAAACCCCGAAGGGGTGTTAGAATTCTAGCACGTTCAATAGGGAAATTTTATTTCAACCCCGGAGGGGTGATAGAGCGATTGTGTTACGAAAATGACGCCAGTATATTTTTCACATCACGGATATAATGCCCGCCAAAGATCCAGGCGTGCAACAGCAACGGATAAAGCTGGGCATAAGGCAACCGCTGTTCCCATCCGGGTTGCAGCGGGCAGGTTTGATGATAGGCGTCGTAGAAGGCGGTATCAAATCCGCCAAACAGGCGGGTCATGCCAATATCCATTTCCCGGTGACCATAATATACCGCGGGGTCAAACAGGGCCGGTGTTCCATCCCGCAGGAATAGCAGGTTCCCGTTCCACAGGTCTCCATGCAGCAGCGCTGGTGCTTCGTCCGGAAAAAGATCCGGTAACCGGTTGCAGAAATTGCCGGCATTGGCGAGGTCTGTCTTGTTCAATTTCCCGGTATCCATCAGCAACCGAACCAGGGGAAGGATCCGCCGGGTGCTGTAAAATTCCGGCCAGGTTTCCGCAGGCGTATTGTCCTGGGGCCATACCGCCAGGTAATTGTCCTCCGCCAGCCCAAAAAAGGGCTGTGGTTTTCCGTGCATTTTTGCCAGGCCCCGCCCAAACGCTTCCCAAGCGTGTTGTGATGGCGTATGGGCATCCAGCCATTCCAGCAACAGATATTGATCGGAACCGGCTACACCCCATTTTAATGGAGCCGGCACCCGCAACACATCAGCGCCTGCAAGTTCGCGCAGGCCGGCAGCTTCTTTTTCAAATAACCGGGCATAGGGGTGGAGCTGATTGATCTTCAGGAAGTAAGTTGTGTGGCCTGCATGCAAACAGTACGAGCGGTTGATATCGCCTCCCTGAACCGGGTGATACGTGGCGCCGGGCAACCCCAACTGGAGAAGAATGGCATCGGAAATCATATAACGGCAAGTTAAAACAGATTCCGGAAATGCCGCTTGCCGCCACTGACCGTTTTGAGCCCTCCATTCACCGGTTTTATCCCAATTTTAGGTGTGGGATCGTAAAAGGGCCGTTATTTTACAGGTTACCATCGTGGAAAACAGGTATTATAGGTGAGCCGGTTCCGTTTTTTGAAAAAGCGGTACCGGGCCGCTGGATGTTCGGAATCCAAATATTTAAAGTAAGTTTGGAATATCATTGGCGGGTGCCGTTAAAGGCTGGATTATTATAAGCAGATCAAGCAAGTAAAACAAGGAATGGAGAATACAACCATCAACGGTTATAAGCTGAAGTATAAATTGGGCGAAGGGGGGATGGCCGAGGTTTGGTATGCAGAAAACTACCTGCAAAAGCCGGCTGCTGTAAAGGTACTTCAAAAGCGTTTTTGCGGGATGCCTGAAGTAGTGGGCCGTTTTGAAAACGAGGCCCGGCTGATGGTACACCTGAACCATCCGCATATCCGGAATATTTATGATTACTCTACCGTAGACGGCTGCCCCTGCATGATCATGGAATACCTGGAGGGGAAAGATCTTGCACAACGGATGAAGGAGGGCGACCGCTTTTCCAACCTGCAACTGATCAGCTGGTGGAACGACCTTGTGGATGCGCTTCAGTATACCCATCGTAAAAATATCATTCACCGGGATATAAAGCCCTCCAATCTCTTTCTGACGGAAGACGGGCAGATCAAGATTCTTGATTTTGGAATTGCCAAACTGCGGGATAATGTAACCGTAACGCAAACCGGCTCCCGCATGGGAACGCTGATGTACATGAGCCCGGAGCAGGTGTACGATGTAAAAACTTTATCGTATAAAACAGATATTTATTCCCTTGCGGTAACGTTTTATCATCTCGTGAGCGGAACGGCTCCTTACGATGCTTCCGGGATGTCTGATTTTGAAATCCAGGAGCATATTGTACGCAAGCCCATCGATATCTCGGCGCTCCCCGATCCCTGGCGCGGCCTGCTTCCGCTATACCTGGGGAAAAATCCGGAAGACCGGAAAGAACTCCGGAAACTGGATGCCGGAATCACCAGGAACGACGAAACGATCATATTTACCCCGGTGCCACCGCAGCCCATCGAAAATATTTACCCGCCGCTGTCTACGCATCCGGCAAAAAAAACAGGCTCCAGCCGTTTCGGATATATTTTCCTGGTTTTCCTGGTTGTAAGCGGGTTAATTGTTTTTGCATTGAACAAGGATGAGATCCTGGGTATGTTTGGCGTAACACCGGACGCCAAAAAGCCTGAAACGGAAGTACCGGCGCCAAAACCACGTCCCAAAAAACAGGAACCGCCCGAGCCGCAGCTGACGCAGCCGGAAGATACGGTTGCTGCTCAAAACGATACCATGACATCTACACAGGTGGTAACCAGTGAAGACCTTGGACAAAAAGAAGCGGCCATTAAAAACAGGATCAACGATTATTACCGCATGCGGCAGGACTGTGGCAGTTTGTCCCGGTTTTTCAGGGATACGGTGCAACAATATTATAACCGCTCCAATGAGTTATTGGTCCGTATTCAAAAAGAATGTGTGGCCTATCATGGAAAATGGCGGTTTACAGAGGCGGATATTACCAATTCATCTTATGTGTTTACCTACAATCCGAATGGGAATACCTATGTGGATTTTAGCATGCTGTATAAGATCCGGCAAAATGAAGAAGATGACTGGATCCCTTATAACATCGATGTATCGGTAGTATTTGACAAGGAAATGAAGATTGTACGGATCGTGGAACGGAGGATCGAGAAGCTTTGATGAACAAGTTTCAGGTTTAACCTTTCAAGTTTGAGGTTGGGGACCGTTGTTATGCTCAATGTGATCTCAAATTGAAAATTGAAAATTGAAAATATGTTTGATAAATTAAAAAGATGGCTGTTGCCGGATGAGGAGGAGGAGGAAGAAGTACGGTTAACCAACCAGGCGCTGGTGGACCAGGTATTGATTTCTTTTAAGGAAACGGTGGAACGGGAATCCTTTAATAAACGGATGATGTATGACTGCAGTTATCTGATCCTGATGCGGCCGGAAGATTACCGGCATGCCGAGCTGCGGCTGGCCGGTATTACAGAAGGCATCCTGGATGAGTTTTATGACTATATCAATCAGCGTAAGGATCAGTACCCCCGTTACGAGCCCATCGGAAGTTTTTGGGATTTTCAGTATTGTCCGGCAGAACGCGGTGTAGATAACCAGGAGATTGAGCCGGGTACCATACAGGTGGTCAGCACACCCACTTCCGAAAAGTCCTGGTCGGAGCTTTCGTCTGAACATATTAAGGTTTCGGTGAGCAGCAAGCACTCGAAATACTCCAAATATGATCTGAACCCTACTACTTTTTCGAACATCGATATATTATCCAAGGGGCATTTCCGGGTAAAATTCCGGAAAGAATTCCTGGGCGATTTTACATCTGTACAGGCACCGCCCGCAGGTTCACGCAACAGTGTGGCACCGGATAAGCTGGCAACCATCCAGTTTGTGCTGAACAAACAGCGGTATAGCTTCCCGATGCGCGAAAAGCAATTAAAAATTACGAAGGCGATCGATGGAATGACAAGTACGGCAACCTTGCTGTGCATCAATGAACCGAGCGGAAGTTTGCAAAAAGAGCATATGATGATCCGGTATGATGAGGCGGCCAGGGCTTTTTATATTGCATTGTTTGCGGATGCTTTTGTAAATGAACAAAAGCTGGAATTGAGCCGGGTAGGCGAAAACCCCGTATGGCATCCATTGAAAAGTGAATCGACGATCGTATGTGGAATTTTTCAGCTGGATTTTAAGGCGGCCGTATAGCCGGTTTGGATGAGGGATCTGTTATTTTAATTTTTTCCCCGGTAACCACCGGGATCTAATTCTGGGAAACTATGCTGGGTACCATAATGCTGATATTTATCATCCTGGTGTTTCTGTTACAATCTAAAGTGAAATAATGAGCAGGACGGTCGTTTTACATGCACAAACGGATCTGGGCCGCAGGCGGGAGGAGAATGAAGATAATTTCATTGCCGTTTCCGGTCTTTGGGGAACGCCTTCCCGGGCGCTGGCCGGGGCCATCGACGGCGTGGGCGGTTATGAGGGTGGCGCGGAAGCTGCCCTGATTGCCAAGGAAACCATTGAGGAATATTTACAACATTTCAGTTTCGGTGCCCCGCTGCAATTATTGAAGGAAGCCGCAATTGCCGCCAACAATAAAATCTTTGAGCAGCGAAGAGAACATGCCACGCTCAGCCGTATGAGCTGTGTACTTTCTGTAGCGGTGCTGGATGCGGATAAGGAAATGATGTATATCGCCCATGTAGGCGACAGCCGTGGTTATGTTTACCGCAATGGAAGTATGCTAAAGATCACCCGAGACCATTCTGCTGTTGGAATGAAGGAGGACAGTGGTTATCTTACCGAGGCGGAGGCCATGCAGCACCCGCGCCGGAATGAGATCAGTAAGATGGCCGGTGAACAATTCCTGGATGCCGAAGATTCCAATAATTACTTTGATATTGCGGAACACAGTTTTTTGCCCGAAGATATCGCACTGTTTTGTTCAGACGGTCTTACAGACCTGGTAACACAGGCACAGATGGCAGAAATCCTGTCTGCTCCCGGTTCGCTGCAGCTTAAAACACAGCAGCTGATTGATAAAGCCAATGAGTTGGGTGGAAAAGACAATATCACCGTGGTGCTGGCCACATATACGGCTGCGAAAAAGCCCGGACGTAAAAGAACAAAGGAAGCCATCGAAATCCCCATTGCCACCCCCAGTTATGAATCCAATGAAGTAATGCCCGCTATGAATACCTCTTCTGCCAAAAAAAAAATAAAGCTGCTGCCGGTTATCATCGCATTTATCGTAGGCTTTTTGGTGAACTGGACAGGAACCCGGTCTTTTTTTGGCACAAAAGAGCAACCTGCTCCCGTGCCGGATACGATCGCCGTTCCCCTGGATAGTTTGCCGGTTGCGGACAGCGCCCGGTTGCGGCAACTGGATACATTGATTAATGCAACGGACACCATTTACCGGGATAGTGTTCGCCGCAATGCACTGCAAGGTTATTAAGAAATGAAGAAGAAAGTAACATTATATCCAAGAAGAATAGAGCGTGTGCTGCTGGCTGCCGTTACCTTGTTGATAGGCATTATGGCCTTCCAGTACTACCAGCATAAGAAAGATGATTTTATCAATTCCGACTATGGATACGAAAGCGGAAAAATGGTCAATCTTATTGCTCCGGTACAAGCCTCCACGCTGCAGCAGATCTTTGCAAAAGGGGGGTATTTTACCGACGAGGAATACATTCGTTTTATAGCAGGAAAAATAAAAACGCTGGTAGAAAAACAGGGACAACTGCCCAACCTGGGAGCGCTGAATAAGAACAGCCTGATGATCCCGGCTACGGAATTTTTAAATACCTCCAGTGAATCGGGGAAACTCCGCTTTTTAAATGCGATTACCCAGCTGGATATGGACAGTGCGCTTTATGCCGCTGAATTAAAAAGTCCTGCAAAATATCCGGATGAAGTAGCCGTGCAGAATACCAAGACCAAATTATCCATTCATGGAAAGATCCGGCTGGCAGCTTCCGACAGCAGCGGGGAGCAAACCGGGGCCGGGGTGCTGGTGAAGCTAACCGAAATTTTTCCGTCTAATTATTACGATACCCTCAGTATACAGGCGGGTAATGATCCGGTTGAATTCTTTGCGCGTACCAACGAAAACGGATCGTATGAATTTTACAACCTGAAGGAAAACAGCAATTACCGGGTAATGGCAATAAAGCCGGGTTTTGATTTCGGCCCGGCGAAAGGAATTGCGGCCATTCAGGATGACCAGTCGTTTCATTTCACCGGGAAAACGCACCGGATCCGGATCCTGGACCGCACCGAGTTTCGCCAGATCAAAAACGATAAGATCTTTACAGTGCGCACCCCTGCCAATTTCAAGAAAGAGTATTTTACGCACCTGGTATTGTTTGTGCTGGCGTTCTGGATCTTTCATTTTGTACTTTGGCTAAAGAATTACCGGAGCGACCAGTTCATCCTGCCACTGTTGTTCTTTCTTTCCGGTACCGGTATTATTGTACTCTACAGTATGCAGGACCCGCTCCGTGATATCATTCATGGAAGCGGTATGGCAGCCTGTGTGGTGGGCGTGCTGTTGTTCTTTTCCGTGGTGCTGTTCTTTCTTAAAGAGCATGCAGTGATGCGGTTTTACCATTCAAAATGGTTTGATCCTGTATATAACCTGTTGCCGCTATCGGGCGGACTGAAAGCCCCGCGTGGTTATTCCTGGATGCTGTTGTCGATCCTGCTGATGCTGCTGCTGGCATTTATCGGTACTGGGCCGGAGGGCAGCGGTGTAAAAGTAAACCTGTTCGGGTTTCAGGTAAGCGAACTGTCGAAGATCTGCATGGTGGTATTTTTTGCCGCTTATTTTGCCGTTAATTCAGAATATTTCCGCAACATTCCCGATAACCGCTGGCTGACGCGGAATAATATAAAGATGCTGTTGTTATTTGTATTCCTTTTAGGGGTGTATGCCTTGTTGGGAGACCTTGGGCCGGCGATTGTGCTTTGCCTGACGTTCTTATTTTTTTATGCGTTTGCAAAGGAAGAATTTTTTCAGATGGTGCTGGCGGCTGTGATCTACGTGATCGCACTTTTAATCACCTCCCGTTTCATTAATAATGCGCAGCATAATTATCTGCCGTTGCTGGCGGCCCTCGCCTGCGCAGGCACCCTGGGCTATGCGTTCTTCAAAAAAAGGTATGAGTCCGTTGCCTTTATTATCCTGATCATTTCCTCCTTTATATTGCTGGCGGCGCTGCCTTTTGAATTTACGCAACGCCTGGCCGACCGGAACGGGATGTTTAAGGATATCTGGGAAAACAAGCTCATCGGCGGCGATCAGGTAGCACACGGGATCTGGTCACTGAATGCCGGTGGTTTCTTTGGTCAGGGGCTTGGAAAAGGATTCTCCAGTGTAATGCCCGCGTATCATACTGATATGATCCTGGAAAGCATGGGTGAGGAGCTGGGGCTGACGGCGTTGATTGCCGTGTTCCTGGCATTTGGATTATTAACCTACCGTTCCCTGCTGGCCGCCCGCCGCACGGGCAAACCTTTTCTTTTTTACCTGGTAGCGGGTATTGCCATTGCCACGATGCTCCAGTTTTTCCTGATTACAGCAGGCACCCTGGGGCTGATTCCACTCACGGGTATTTCGGTTCCCTTCCTCAGTAAGGGAAATGCGGGTATCATTATTACACTGGCTGCCTTCCTGATGGTATTATTGCTTTCGAATGAAAAGGGGGATGCACTGGAAATGGAATATGTGAAAAAGAACTATGACAATGTAAATGCCTATGCCATTCTTACATTTTTTGCAGTACTGATCTTTTTTATCGGCACCCTGTTCTGGTACCAGTATAAATCGAATACCTATATTACCAAACCGGCGCTGGTATTGAATCGCAAGGGCGCCTGGCAATACAGTTATAATCCGCGCATCGGGATCTTTTTACGGGAGATCCGTTCCGGCAATATTTACGATCGCAATGGTGTGTTACTGGCTACATCCAACAAGGCCACTTTTGACAAGTTTAAAAATAAGCTGATTCCTTTGGGCGCCAATCCTGCATTGTATGCAGAACAATTGAAGAGAGACCAGAACCGGTATTACCCTTTCGGTGCAGACCTTTTATTTTGGTTGGGGGATTATAATAAGGAAATCGCCAATGAAGAGGCTGCGGGATATGCGGCAGAATACCGGCATTACACGTTGTTGAAAGGCTTTGATGTTACCTATGCAACCGCGCAAAAAACATCTGACCGGTACCGGGAAGACCGTTTCCTGCCCGTTACTCAAAAAGAGTCGGAGCTGGTTAAGTATGATTACAGTGCCCTGGCACCTATTTTGAAAGAAGGTAAAGACGGTCAATGGGTAGAACTGCAAAACAATAAGGACAAGGATATACAGCTGTCGCTGGATGTGGCACTCAACCAGAAGATCAGTGCAGTGATTCAAAATACTGCTGCATCCAGTCCGTTCCGTACTTCCGTTGTTGCGATTAATGCCAGTACGGGTGATGTGCTGGCCTCCGCTTCAAACCCGGCACCTTCTTATAAGGATCTGAAGCTGATCAGCAATATTGATCCCTCGGATTACCGCACCATTTTTAAACAGATCTTCCAGGACCGGGTGGTGGTGCCGCAAGACCTGGGTATTACCTTTAACTCAAGGCCGGGCTCTACGGTAAAGATCATTGACGCAACCGCCGCTATGAACCAGTACGGCCCGTCTGCTGCGCAGTTCAGTTATTTTGTATATCCGGAGGAAATCATACACCAGGGTGAGCCGGTAAATATGAATGTGGATATGCGTACGGCCATTGTACATTCCAGCAATGTGTACTTTATCAAACTGGCGAATGATAAAAACCTGCAGGCATCCTTGTTTAATATATACGACGCACTCGGGATGAATATCCTGAACCGCGGAGGATTTCATTTTCAGCGGCCGGAAGATTACGACAGTGAAACCTATTTTAAAGAATGGGGTGCTTTTGTAGCCCGGGGTAAAAATATCTTTAACAGTCAGCGGCTGATGAACACGCGGCGCAGGCTGCAGTCGCCCTATTCGGATATTGCCTGGGGGCAGGGCGAACTTTCTGCCACTCCGCTGCATCTGGCTAAAATGTCGGGGGCGCTTGCAGACAGCGGCATCTTACAACCTTCCCGCTTCCTGTTTAAAAGCTGGAACAATAAGCTGGTCTTGCAAAAGGAAACTCCGGTGGCAAGTCAGCCCCGGTTTGCGGCGCTGATCAGCGATTTTATGCGGGAGCAATCGGCCAAGGTATCTGCGGCATCCGGGCTGGAGGTGCATGGGAAAACCGGTAGTCCCGAGCGGGATAAATTGGTTAAGAAAGGCGAGAAAACAGCGCTGAAGCGGGTTACGGACTCCTGGTATACATTTTTTGTAGCTTCGCCTAAATTAAAGGCGCCCATTGCGTTTACGATCCGTATTGAAGAGATCGGTAATTCGGAGTATGCAAAGACGCTGGCGGTTGATATTCTAAAACAGCTGAAAGGGGCCGGGTATTTTTAACGAAGGTGTTCGGTTATCAGGCTTCGGTGCGCGTTGTAAAACTGATAGCTAATATCTGAACACGAACAAAACATAGCATTCAATAATATGAATTGGTTTAAGAAAAAATTTGAACAGTTTTCGGAGAAGCTCAATGCGGATGATACATCCTTCGGCCCGGTTGAAAAAAAAGGAGCAGCCGAAGAAGCCGCAAAGACACCGGCAACTCCAAAAACACCGGATCGTGTGACCGCTTCTGCACGGGTGGACAATATAGAAGCGTTAAAAGAGATCACGCTGGGCGCTATATCCCAAACCGTACGGATGCTGGGGTATAGCAACACCGTGATCTCCGGGCTGGTGTTTCATTCGGCATATAAGGATAATGCAATTGAAAATGTAGGACTGATGAGCCTGATGAAAGATCCGCAGTTCATCAATCGTATCAAGCGTGAATTTAAATCGAGAGGAATCAATTATAAAGAGGATCTGAGTCTGGATGTGATACACGAGTCGCCCGATACGGAAAAAGTAACGGCTATTACCGACGGCATCGGGGTGGAAGTACTAACCCCGAAAGACATACTGAAAAAGCGGAAGGCCCGGGTAGTGGCTACAGAAGGCATTACCTGGGAACCCGAGTATATCCTTGAACCCAGCGGCAAGCACTATTTCATAGGAAGGGGAAAGGATCCTAAAATTGAAAACGGCCCCAAGATCCATAATGACATTGCCTTTATAGGAATTGAAGAAAAGAACGAAGAGCAATACAAGATCAATAATTTTATCAGCCGTTCAAATGCTGCGATCGTATTTGACAAGGAGATCGGGGCTTATAAACTCTTTCGTTCGAAGTTCCTGAATAACCCTTCGAATAAGATCAAGGTGTTTAACGCATCGCTGGATGACTTTTCGGGCATCAGCCTGAACAATGCGGCAGTGCCCCATATTTTAAAGAATGGCGACTCCATTTGCTTTAATGATACGATCGTTCTGGAATTTCAGTTGTTGGATTGAATATGCAGGCATCGTCGATAGTAAGATCAGAATGGATTTAAGAATGAAAAATTGCAATAGGAGTGAACGGCAGTTTGCCGTTGGTCTTATGCGTTAAGTTTGAATATAATGCAGGAGTTAGCATCTAAATATGATATTCTTAAAGTAATCGGGCACGGTGGGTTTTCTGCAGTGTTTAAGGCCCGGAGTAAGGAAGACCCGGAGCATGTGGTGGCTTTAAAGCAGCTGGATTTTGTATTGGAGAACGAGGATGCCAAGGAGTACCGCGATTTTAAGAATGAAGTAGAGATCCTAAAGCGGCTGGATCATCCGAATATTGTCAAGATCTACGACGAATATATACTGGACAATAAGCCTTCCCTGGAAATGGAATATGTAGACGGTGAAACACTGGAGTCCATTATCCAGCGGGAAGGATATTTTTCCATTGAAGATACATTGGAAATGATTACACAAATGGCGTCAGCGCTGAGCTACTGCCATCATTATCATACTTACGATACACCACCGCAGCACTGGCTTTCTGATTCGGTGATCATTAACCGGGATGCGATTATCCACAATGATATCAATCCCAAAAACATCATCCGTACAAAGAATGCGGATGGTGCTTACCGGTATGTGCTCATCGATTTCGGTTTGTCCTTTGCAGATCCGGATGCAGTGCGGCACAGCAAAAAGGAAGATGGTATGGCCGAGTACAAGGCGCCGGAAAAGTGGCGTGGCCAACTGGTAGATACGCCCTCTGATATTTACAGCCTGGGTATTGTATTGTATGAACTGCTGGCGGGGCAGGTGCCTTTCCCGGTAAAGGACTACAAACAGGCCAACGAGATGATCGCACTGGAGGAAAAGCATAAGAGTGCACCCGTGCCGGATATCTGCCGGAAGCGGATGGAGGCCATTGAAAATAAAGAAGGGCAGCGCCCGGAAACATGCGACATACCTGCCTGGCTGGAAATGCTGGTACGCCGCTGCCTTGAGAAAAATCCGCTCAGCCGGTTTAAAACGGGTAGGGAACTGAGCCAGTTCTTCTACAACGCGCTGGATGGAAAGATTGAAACTCCGGAACGGCAGGCCGAGGTTATTGATATTGATCCTGCATTGGGAGAAAAGAATGCGGGGGCCTATATTGAGGTAGAACCGAATATTCTTACCGAGGGGCAGCATTTTTTTATTAATAAAGATGTGGTGACTATCGGCCGTTGGAATGATCTTCCGGGAACAATTGCCGATTTCGGTATCCGGACTTCCGACCGGTTTATTTCAAAAAATCATTGCCAGATCATCCGTAAGCCGGATGCAGCAAATGGATATATTTACTTTTTACAGGATAAGGCGCCCAGCAAGAATGGCACTTATTTCAATAGCCCGAAAAACTCAATCCGGTTATCGGATACCACGGAAGTGCTTTTGAAAGAGGGCGATTATTTCTGGATCGGAAACACCCGGTTGGTGTTTCACCAGGGTTAGCAGCGTGCATTATTCCTTAAACGATGCTTGAACCCCAAAAGTCAATTTATAGTGGGATGCCGTTCGGCGTTTCATTTACAGGTAAAATTAATGAAGTGATGATATCATTCCCCCGGTTCATCCTGAACCTGCCTGCGAAGAGCATACAAGTTCAGGACAACAGGTATATTTTTTTCTGAGTGTACCTTCCAAAAGAGCTGCTGTGTTCTCACCGCATTGGCGATCAAATGTAATGGCGATACGTCTTTTCACATACGTTGAGCATTAATCGGCCACCGCCTTTACAACAGGCGAGTATGTAATACTGCCATCTTTATTCACCTGTTGGATGCGCACAAACAACTGCGTATTACCGGACCGGCTGATAGCAGGATCTCCCTTTTTACAGGAGGGCAGGGCCAGGCCAATGCTCATTACCAGTACTGCCAGCAACGGCCCCCGGTTCCGGCGATGCAGGAGCAGCAATGCGATGCCCAATACAAGGAAGGAAACGCCCAGCATCCGGGTGGCGGCCATATTGCCGGTATAGGTATAATGGGTTTCCTGGTCGGAGTTGCCATTTACATTTGAATCTACCTGCCCGATCGCCGTGAAATGCTGCCCGTCGTCAGACACTTCAATTACAAAGTGATCGTTGTTTTTTTCCATCAATGTAGACCACGACAGGTGGAGCTGGTTGCCCGAGATCGTTGCGCTCAGCTTACCGAACACCACCGGAAGGGCGATGCTGTATTGTAAAGTAAAGGTTGCGGGGGTGGGATCTTTAATGCCGGCGATGTCCACTACGGCATAGGTGAAGGAACTTTTATTGGTACCCCCGGGTGTTGTGGCTGTAGCCATCATCACCAGCTTTGAAGGATCATAGTTGGGGATCAGGTACCCGTTGCCGGCAATGTCGGCCGTGGTAATCGTATGCCCGTTATATACCAGGTTGAAGCCGTTTGTGGGCAGGGAAGTAATGTACAACGGTTTACTGCTCCAGCTGATGGCTGTTGGCTGTATGATGGGGTCACTGCCTTTCAGGGGGGCATCTGCTATCGAAACCGGTACACCAGATACGGGCGCCCCGGTGATGTTTTTAGTTACATCATAACTTTCGGGCGCCTGCTCCATTGCGAAATTCAGGTTAGACATATCGGCATTCGTTATTCCCAGGGTAATGATACCATCATTGGGTCCGGCACTGGCCTGCGCGGCTCCGTTTACATTTTCACCAATGATGGCATACCCGGGCGGAGGTGCAGGCGTATTAATGGTACCGCCAACAGGAATATTCGCCGTGGAATACAGGATCTTCATGCCGATATCGACGGTGGTATACGGCACCCCGTTATCACCCGTAAACGTATAGCTGCCGTCTGCGGCGACGGGCACCTTGGAGATAATGGCGCCATTGCTCTTTGTAAGGTAGGCATACAGGACGGGCGCCGTTCCGTTAATAGCGGGCTCGCCGGCATCCTGTGTTTTATTTCCATTGATGTCGTTGAAAATTTTTCCGCTAACCGTTATCACCCCCATTTCGATCAGCAGATCATCAATAGCCAGATCATTACCAAACGTGGAGGCATTGTTATCGGAGTTGAAGAAATTGAAATACAGCGCCGGTGCATTATAGCCGGCGGGCAGGATAAAGTTTACGTTTTTCTGCTGCCAGGGCAGGCCGTTATTGGCAGTGGCCCTTGGCAATACCCATGTTTGCGGAGCTCCGGTTGCATTATAAATGGTGCCGGTGTTGTTGGGGGTATTTCTTATGGATAACCCGATATAGCCATCTTTAAAAACACCGGGGAAATCAGTACCGGTCGTATAGCCCATCATATTAGCAGCCCAAAAACTGATCCGGTAATAAGCCCCCGGGATATCAAAGGCAGAAGAACTGTACAGGTAATAGGCACCGTTTGCCTCTCCTTGTTTGGCCGGGTTGGCATTGATCATCATCATATAGCCAGACCCGGTATGGTCGCTTCCCACCTGCCACAGGTTTTTCAGCGTGGAGCTGGGATAAGCAAAATTGCCATAACCATTCGTATTCAGGGCAAGGGCGTAAGACCCGTCGTATAAGGTGGTGTGGGTGGTTTGGGCGGTATAGCTGGTCGTGCCCGGGGCAATCAGTGCCGCAGGAGTTGCACTTGGGTCGGCCGTGCCGGTTCCAAAATCTTCATTTACCAGCTTTTTCCAGGTGCCGGGCTGTGCATAGGTATGAACTGAGGATAAACACAGGAGTGAAAGGGTGAGCACGCGGCTCCATGGGCGGTTAGACATCATACAAAATAATTAATCCAATAATTAAAGGTGTTAAAATTAGACGGCGTGCCCGAAAAAGCGGGCAAATAGAAAAGCGGATTCGGCCGGCTGACCGGTTTTGTCCTTAAATGCGTCTTTTTCTTCGACGGAATTTGCGATACGCTTACTAATGTTAAAACAGACCTGGTGCGCATAGACGAATAAAGGTTTAGCATAATGAAAATTTCAAAGCCTGAGCATAAAGAGCAATCATTAAAAAGCGTACCAGAGGATCCGTTACAGCTCGCAATTATGGATCCGGAGAACATTTAGGGACGAATAAGCAAGTGATAGAGACAAATAAACAAGCAGCTGAACGCTTACCGCAACTTTACCGGGTACAACTCAGATTTTCGCAATCGCGTATTCTATTAAGCATAAAATGTTACCCGGTTTTTTATTGTAGATACAAAATGGATGAAGCAATGACCAACAGCGGTTGTTTTATAACAGAACGCCAGGTACGGTGTCTGTGACCGGGCTTCTGCCATCCGGATCTGCATTGGAGGATGCCGGCCCGGATGCATCCTGTACGGATAAACCCGAACAAGCATGAACCCGACCTGGCACGATTTGCGTTAAATCAGATTCTATAATTGCTTGAAACGACTGGCAATCAAAATGTACTTTTAAAGTCGCTGGGCTTAAGAGTGCGGGTGTTTAAAGGAATGGCATTAAATGATACCCTGGATTATACTGTATAGAATGCGGCAAGCCTCATAAATAATAAAGGCATGCATACCAAAAACTGCCGTGCCCGGTGTTCCTGGAATGCATGCTAAAAAACGCTTTCCCGCTGTTTTCTTTCATCAATACAGATGTGCTACCTTACTTCTTCAAAGGGAACATCGGTAACATCGTCTGCGCCGCTGTTTTGTGCCTCTTCATTTCCGCCCGGGCCACCGGTTTGGGCAGATGTATTGCCCGTATTGTCTTGTGGGGTTGTTTTATACATATCTGCACTTGCTGCCGTCCAGGCAGTATTCAGATCAGCCGTGGCGCGCTCAATGCCTGCCATATCCTCCTGCTCATGAGCGTACTTCAGGGCAGTCAGGGCCGCTTCGATCAATGATTTTTTATCGGCCGGAATTTTATCGCCATATTCTTTTAATTGTTTTTCGGTCTGGAAGGCAAGACTGTCGGCGTGGTTCAGTTTTTCAATCTTTTCTCTTGCGGCTTTGTCGGCTGCTTCGTTGGCTTTGGCATCCGCCCGCATTTTGGCTACCTCTTCCTTGCTTAAACCGCTGCCCGCCTCAATACGGATGGTTTGTTCCTTGCCGGTACCCTTATCCCGGGCGCTTACATTTAAAATACCGTTGGCATCAATATCAAAGGTTACTTCTATTTGCGGCAGGCCCCGCGGCGCCGGGGGAATACCATCCAGATTAAAGATCCCCAGGCTTTTGTTGTCTTTTGCCATGGAGCGGTCGCCCTGCAGCACATGTACCTGCACGCCCGGCTGGTTGTCGGCAGCAGTAGAAAATGTTTCCGATTTTTTTGCGGGGATCGTGGTATTGGCCGGAATCAGCGTGGTCATTACGCCGCCCATGGTTTCAATACCCAATGAAAGGGGCGTAACATCCAGCAATACCACATCTTTTACATCGCCGGTCAGTATGGCCCCTTGTATGGCCGCTCCGATGGCAACCACCTCATCGGGGTTTACACTTTTATTGGGTTTCCTGCCAAAGAATTTCTCTACAATCTCCTGCACTTTTGGTATGCGGGTGCTACCGCCTACCAGTATCACTTCATCGATGTTCGTTGTGGTAAGCCCGGCATCTTTCAGCGCCGCTTCACAAGGCTTTAAACAGCGCCCGAACAGGGCATCGGTGATTTGCTCAAACGTTGCCCGCGTCAGTTTTTTTACAAGGTGTTTGGGAACGCCGTCTACGGCCGTAATATAGGGCAGGTTGATTTCTGTTTCCGTAGAAGAGGACAATTCGACCTTTGCTTTTTCTGCCGCCTCTCTTAAGCGTTGCAGGGCCATCGGGTCTTTCCGTAAATCGATATGCTCCTGTTTTTTAAATTCCTCGGCCAGCCAGTCCACGATCAGCTTGTCGAAATCGTCGCCCCCCAGGTGCGTATCACCATTGGTGGATTTTACTTCAAAAACCCCATCGCCCAGTTCGAGTATAGAAATATCAAAGGTGCCGCCACCAAGGTCAAAGACGGCTATCTTATGACTTTTATCGCTTTTTTCCAGTCCGTAAGCCAAGGCCGCGGCGGTAGGCTCATTCACAATCCGGCTCACTTTCAACCCGGCAATTTCACCGGCTTCCTTGGTCGCCTGCCGCTGGGCGTCGTTAAAATACGCCGGCACGGTGATCACCGCTTCATTTACCTCCTGACCCAGGTGGTCTTCAGCAATCTTCTTCATTTTTTGCAGGATGATGGCCGATATCTCCTGTGGGGTATACAGGCGCCCGTCTATGTCAATGCGAATTGTATCGTTATCGCCGCGTACTACTTTATAGCTCACATGGGAGAGCTCGCTCTGCACTTCATCAAATTTGCGCCCCATAAAACGTTTTACAGAAGAAATGGTGTTCTGCGGATTGGTGATCGCCTGTCTTTTGGCCGGATCCCCAACCTTACGTTCGCCATTTTTTAAAAAACCTACAACCGATGGGGTTGTACGGCGGCCTTCATCGTTGGCAATGACTACGGGCTCATTTCCTTCCATTACAGAAACACAACTGTTGGTAGTACCAAGGTCTATACCGATTATTTTTCCCATGTTATAAAGTTTTAAATATGTGTAAACGATCCGTGTTGGATATTTTTGTTTTGAAGGTGGTTGAAATGATCTAAAAACCGGGCCATTGCTTACCTGTCATTCAGGAGGGCATTTTGTACCGTTCCGTTTTATAACTACAAATGGCTACATGCTAAAGGGATACAATAATAATTCAAATAGCGCGAAGGCCAGGTGGTTATTTGTATCGGAAAACATGAAAACAGTGTTGCATATTGTATATATCTGTCATCCGGGGAAGCGATGATGCACGGGATCGGTTAATTTGGGCGCCGGGTGTGTACACCAGTGCTGTGCGGATTCCTGAAAGCGGTTGGCAGTGCGCATTCCGGGCGCCCGTTTAAAGCCGGGCAATCCCGGATGTTTTTTCAATAAACAACCGCAGATAATTTGTATATTGGTATTGATTTTAAAAACAGATTCCGGGTATTGCGGGCGGTAGCAAGCCGGGTTGCGTAACGAAGATGATAACAGATAATTACGGGCGAAAGATTCATTATTTGCGGCTGGCAGTTACAGATCGGTGTAACCTGCGTTGTACCTATTGTATGCCGGCAGCGGGGCTGCAATGGCTGCCCGGTAAGGAATTGATGCGGTATGAAGAAATGCTGCGGCTTTCCCGGATGCTGGTAAAGATGGGCATTGACAAAATCCGCATTACCGGAGGCGAACCGTTTGTACGAAAAGATCTGATGCCGTTTTTACACCAGGTTGCGGAGATCAGCGGACTTAAAGAACTTACCATTACAACCAATGGCCTGCTAACAGAAAAATATGTTCCGGGATTAAAACAGCTGGGGGTAAAAGCGGTCAACTTAAGTTTGGATACACTCGATCCCGGCCGCTTCCGGCAAATTGCCCGCCGGGACGGGCTCAACAACGTACTGGCAACCATGTACCGGCTTTTGGAACAGGGTATCGATGTGAAGATGAATGCCGTGGTAATGGAAGGAAAAAATATTGAAGATATTGTTCCCCTGGTGCGGCTTACGAAAACACTGCCTGTTAGTGTACGGTTTATAGAGGAGATGCCCTTTAACGGGGGACACCGCCCGGTTCCGTTGCAGTGGGATGCAGGGCAAATCCTCCGCTATATAAAATCGTATTTTCCGGATCTGGAACGGATGGCAGACCCCGTGCATGCGACGGCTTGTAATTATCAGATCCCGGGGTTTACAGGCAGCCTGGGTATTATAGCGGGCTACACCCGGTCTTTTTGCGGCAGCTGCAACCGCATTCGTATTACCCCGGCCGGCGTACTGCGCACCTGCTTATACAGCAATGGTGGACTGGATCTGAAGGAGGCGATGCGTGCGGGCGCTACTGATGCCGAAATAGAACAACAAATAATAAACGCCCTGTTGAAAAAGCCGGAAAACGGCTGGGCGGCACAGGACATACCGGAGGCTGCAAGGATCCAATATGAATCAATGGCCGCCATCGGGGGATAAACGGGAGCTATGATTACTGTAGAACAGGCAGGGCAGATCATTCAGTCGCAAACCATCAATTTTGGCGTTGAAGAGGTCTTTTATGAAAACAGCCTGCAACGGGTGCTGGCTGAAACGCTTTTTGCAGACAGGGATCTGCCGCCCTTTAACCGGGCGACCGTGGATGGTATCGCCCTGCATTTTGAAGACTATAAAAACGGTCTCCGCACGTTTAAAATAAAAGCCATACAGGCCGCCGGTGATATACCTGTAGCGATCGATGCAAAGGGCGGGTGCATTGAGCTGATGACCGGGGCGGCACTGGACGAAAGCGTTGATACGGTGATCCGTTATGAAGACCTCGATCTTTCAGCGGGAATGGCGGTGATCAGCGATGTGGAAGTAAAAAAAGGACAGTATATTCACTTCAGGGGAAAAGATAAGCGGCAACACGATAAAGTGGCAGATGCCGGAAGCGTGATTACACCGGCGTTGATCGGGTTGGCGGCTTCCATCGGTAAAACAAGGTTGCGGGTAAAAAAACTTCCGCGGGTTGCCATCATTTCCACAGGTGATGAGCTGGTGCCTCCGGATACCGAACCTGCCGCGTTTCAGTTGCGGCGCTCCAACGGCGTTACTTTGAAAGCTGTGCTGGAGGGCTATAGGATCGAAGCGGCGGTTTTTCATCTCAATGATGATAGAAACCTTATTAAAAATGTATTAAGCCGCTGCCTGGATGCATATGATGTATTGCTGATGAGCGGGGGCGTTTCGATGGGGAAATTTGACTATGTGCCGCAAGTGCTGGAAGCACTGGGTGTGGCACCATTATTTCATAAAGTAAAGCAGCGGCCGGGCAAACCCTTCTGGTTTGGGGCAAATGGCAGCCGGCAATTGGTTTTTGCATTTCCCGGAAACCCCGTTTCTGTTTGGATGTGCCTGCACCGGTATTTTATTCCCTGGCTGGAGGCGTCGCTCGAAATAGCACCGCGCAGGCCGGAATACGCGGTGTTGCAAAATGATATTGATTTTCCCCATTCGCTGCAGTTTTTTGTGCAGGTGAAACTGGAGGTAAACCACGGAGGAATGCTCACAGCTCTTGCTGCGGAAACGAATGGCTCGGGCGACTTTTCGAACCTGGTCTATACCGATGCCTTTATGGAGTTACCCTTGGAAAAAAGTACATTTAAAAAAGGGGAAGCATACCCGGTGTGGAGGTATCGTTAACCCGCATTAATAATCTGATTATGGCTGCATTTACGCATATAGATAAGAATGACCGGCCCGCAATGGTTGATGTGGGTGAAAAAAAAATCACCCGCAGGGAAGCAGTGGCGCAGGCCGTTATCATGTTGCCGGAAGTGGTGTTGAAAGCGCTTCAGGACCATGATTTTGCAACGGCCAAAGGCCCGGTTTTTCAAACGGCTGTTATTGCCGGTATTATGGCGGCAAAAAAGACCGGGGAACTGATACCGCTTTGCCATCCTTTGGGATTGGCGAATTGCAGCATCAACATCGCATTAAATGCACAACAGGAAATTGTTGTTTGCTGCACCGCCCGTGTTGAAGCCCAAACCGGAGTAGAAATGGAAGCACTTACCGGTGCATCGGTAGCAGCATTAACCATTTATGATATGTGCAAAGCGTTGAGCCATGACATTGTAATTAAAGAAATAAAACTTATGGAGAAAAGGGGAGGCAAACATGATTTTAAAAGACAATAGCCTGTCACCGTTAAACGGGCTGGTGCTTGCCGGCGGCCGGAGCACCCGGATGGGCACCGATAAGGACCGGATCAAATGGCATGGAAAGGAACAGCGGTATTATGCGGCAGATCTGTTGCGGGGCTTTTGTGAGGAAGTATTTATTTCCTGCCGGCCGGAGCAGGTAAAGGATATCTATGCAGATTACAAGGCGCTGCCGGATAGCTTTCTGAACATGGGCCCTTTAGGCGGTATTCTTTCTGCATTGCGTGCGCAAAGAGCTTATGCATGGCTGGTGGTTGCCTGCGATCTGCCGTTGCTGGATGAACGCTCATTGCAGTTTTTGATTGCGCACCGGGCTGCAGAAAAAATAGCCACTACGTATCAAAGCCCGTTTGATGGGCTGCCCGAACCGCTGATTACCATATGGGAGCCCGGAAGCTACCCGGTTTTGCTGCAATTCCTGGGGGAGGGAATCACATGTCCCCGGAAGGTGCTCATCAACAGCAATACCCTTGTTCTGGAAACTGACAATGATGCCGCGTTGATGAATGTGAATACGCCGGAAGATGCGGAAAAAGCAAAAAACCTGATGAATAGATAATCGTATGAAGGAAGATCTTAACCGGTACCGTTGCCAGATAGCCTTACCCGGTTTTGGAGCGGAAGGACAGAAACGGTTACAAAACGCAAGGGTGTTAATTGTAGGAGCGGGCGGCCTGGGCTGTCCTTCCGCACAATACCTGGCTGCGGCGGGCATTGGCACGTTGGGTATTGCCGATGACGATGTGGTCGCTGAAAGCAACCTGCACCGGCAGATCTTATACACACCGCGGGATGTGGGTTTGCCAAAAGTGACCGCAGTGGTAAAAAGATTGCAGGAACAAAACCCGTCTTTAACGTTTAATCCGCATCCTGTAAGGGTTACCACATCCAATGTAATGGAACTGATCGCGGGATACGATCTTGTGCTGGAGGGTACCGATAACTTTGAAACGAAATGTTTATTGAATGACGCCTGTGTACTGTCGGGAAAGCCATTGGTATATGGGGCCATATACCAGTATGAAGGACAGGTGAGCGTATGGAATGTATTACAGGCTGATGGAAGCTGTTCCCCAAACTACCGGGATGTTTTCCCGGGTGCAGCATACGCGCAGGTGCCCAACTGCGCGGAAGGCGGCGTCATTCCTACACTGGCCGGCATTGTGGGTTGTATGCAGGCAAACGAAGCTATTAAATACATCACCGGGATGGAAGACCTGTTAAGCGGTAAGTTATGGATCACGAATGTCCTGGACGGAAGCTCCCGTATTATTAGGCTCAAAAGAACCGGTGCCCGGATCGACCGGCTTCCCGAAACCATTGACGTCATTACATCTGAACAGCTTCAAATGCGTTTTAAACGGTATACCCTAATCGATGTACGAAACAGGGAAGAACATGAAGCCTTTAACATCGGTGGTATAAACATTCCGCTGGATGCATTGGAAAACCGTTTAAACGAACTGGATACCGCAGATCCCATCGTGTGCTATTGTGCCACAGCAAAAAGAAGTACGGCTGCGGCGTTTTTGATCAGGAACCGATTCCCGGCTGCAACGATCTGTGTACTAAAAAGCGGCATCGCAAGCATGCCGGATGGATCAGCCGGCATGTTAACACGCTAGCATTCGCCGAACGAAGGAAGACAAATATGGGCCGTTTACGATGGCGCCCGGATCCGGATGCATTACGGGAATGCACTGTGCCGGGTATTATTTTGTCGCACTTGAAAGCGGGATGATCTCAACCCGGGAATCCTTTTCCGTGTCCGGCTGCCGGAATGATGAACTTAGTCGATCTGTTGCTTTGAATGATCTTTCCGGGATTGATTGGCGGGCAAACCTGCCAGCTCAAGGTTGGTTTGCTCAATCATTTCACACATGCTGCTCAGGGCCAGGTCGTTTGTTTCTATGCCAAAAGGTTCTTCAATTTCGTCTGCAATGGCTTCAAATGCAACAAAGGTATAGGCGATAAAAACGACAATAAACGGAGTGAACCAGCCGAGCGTATCTACCAAACCAAAGGGCAGCAGGAAGCAATAAATGTAAATCGTCCGGTGCAGCAGTACACTGTAGCTGTAGGGGATGGGCGTAGACATAATGCGCTCACATCCTCCGGCAACTTCTTCCAGCTTATCGATATTTTCGTCAAACCGGGCCTGCTGTATAGAATCGATCTGGTTAGATGCCTTTGCCCGCTCTACCCATGCTGCAAGAAATTTGGTGATGATGATGTATTTGTATTGAGCCCGGGCCAGTTGCTCAAGATCCTGTTTCCCAAGCCGGCTCTTTAAATCATCGTGCGGGTCGGTGCCGCGCAGCTGATGCTTCAGCGCATAGGTATACGCCGTTAGCAGGTGTACAAATTCCAAAACAGCAGCTTCGCCGGCCTTTGGATTTAGTAAGGTAAGTGCCTGTCGGGTAAGCGAACGTGTAATATTCAGCAAGGCGCCCCAGAGCTTACGCCCTTCCCAGAAACGATCGTAGCTTGCGTTATTCCGGAACCCCAGGAACAAGGCCAGTACAAAACCAAACAGGGTTAAAGGGGTTGTATTAAGGGGAACTTTAAACGAAAAAATGGTTCCGTGCAGGTACACAACGGCCAGGGAAAGGAGGAATAACAGTGCCAGGCGGGGCAGCAACCGGGGTAATACCGATCCGTGCCATATAAAAAGCATTTTGAACCAATGTTCCTTTTTTCTGATGATCATATACTAAACATAAAATAAACAAAACCCGGCCTGCAAAAGTAGCGAATGCCGGTTATATGATTCAACCTGCCAATTACCGTTCCCTGCCTGAATGTAAGCAGTTTTTGTATCATTGCTGCGGATACGCGGATTGCGCCTGCGGCATTTTTGCTGTAATGTTGTCGGATTATATTAAAGCCGTACACATCTGCGCATCTGCGGCCTTAACGAAACAACATTGAATCCATTACTGCGTGTCCTGTTCCGGTTCCAGCAGGCTCCGGTACAAAATTTTGTCGATCTTTTTATACACTTCCGGGTTGTGTTTGCGGATCTTTATTTTCACATATTTCGAAGCGGGCATATTGCTTTCCTTTACCACATTATTTACCGATACCAGTACATTGGTTTCCGGAAAATAGGTGACCGTATTTTGCTGTGGGATGGGGTAGGATACAACCACAAATAAAGGAGCGATCCGTTCGATACCATCGTCATAGTTAAACAGGTCTACTTTATCACCGGCACTGAAGCCGGCCCGGTCAATATCTTCCTGGTTCATAAAAATTACACGCCGTTCGTTCTTGATGCCCCGGTAGCGGTCGTCGAGCCCGTAAATGGTCGTGTTGAACTGGTCGTGGGTACGCGTTGTAGCCATCATATATTCATCCGCTTCCAGATGATTGTGGGGGATGGCCGTAACCGTAAACGGCGCACGGCCGTTCAGCTGATCTGCAAAACGTTGTTCATCCCGCGCTGCATTGGGCAGGTAAAAGCCTCCCTTTTGCCGCACTCTTACATTGTAATTTTCAAAGCCGGGAATACATTTTTCTATATCATCCCGCACCGCGTCATAACTGTCATGGTAGCGCTGCCAGTTCACCACAGCCCGGCTTCCCAGCGTGGCCATCGCCATGCGGCAAACAATCTGTGTTTCATTGATCAGATTTTTGGAAACCGGATCAAGCATGCCTTTCGACTGTTGCACCACACCCATCGAATTTTCTGTAGATATGATTTGCACCTCGCCATTTACAATGTCTTTATCACTGCGCCCATAGGTGGGCAGGATGATGGCCTCCTTTCCATGGATCAGGTGCCCCCGGTTTAATTTTGTAGAAACACAAACCAGTAAACGCAGTTTGCGCAGCGCGTTGGCCGTATAGGTGGTATCCGGGGTGGCGGAAAGAAAGTTGCCTCCCATGCAAAACAGCAGCTTCACCTTTTCTTCGTGGATGGCCTTAATGGCGCGCACCACATCATAGCCATGCTTACGGGGCATCTTAAATCCAAAAAAGCTTTCGAGCCGGTCCAGCTGTTTATCGGTAGGTTTTTCGTCGATCATCATCGTGCGGTTGCCCTGCACATTGCTATGCCCGCGCACCGGGCAAACGCCGGCGCCGGGTATGCCGATGCTTCCTTTCAGCAATAAGATATTGAGCATTTCCCGGATCATATCCACTCCGTTGGGCTGTTGCGTAATGCCCATGCCCCAACAGAATATGATCCGTTTTTTAAATGCCATCATTTGGGCCATTTCATAGATGGCCGCTGCCGGAACGCCTGCTTCTTTTGCCAGCTCATCCAGGTTATAGGCCTTAAATTGTTCCAGGAACGCGTCGTATCCCGTTGTTTTTTCTTTTATGAATGTATGATCGAGTACTTCCCCCGGCGATTTTTTTTCAAAATCAAGCAGCAATAATTCAAGGGCTTTCAGTAACGCCATGTCGCCGTTTATTTTTACCGGCAGAAACAGGTCTGCCAGTTTGCCCGCCTTACCAATGGCGCTGCTAACCACCTGGGGATTGCGAAAACCCATCAGCCCGGCCTCGGGCAATGGATTGATGGCAACGATCTTTGCGCCGTTCTGCTTGCCTTTAGCCAGGGCGCTCATCATACGGGGCGCATTGGTGCCGGGGTTTTGCCCAACGATGATGATAACATCTGTGTCGTAAAAATCTTCCAGCGTTACGGTACCCTTGCCAATGCCAATCGTGGGTCGTAATGCGGAACCGGAGGTTTCATGGCACATATTGGAGCAGTCCGGCATATTGTTCGTACCAAACTCCTTTGCAAAAAGCTGGTAAACAAAAGAAGCTTCATTGCTGGTACGTCCTGAAGTATAAAAGGCGGCCTCATCGGGCGATGCCAGTGCGTTCAGGTGTGCGGCAATTTTTTTAAACGCGTTGTCCCAACTGATGGGCTGATAATGGGTACCGCCTTCCGGCAGGTACATCGGCTCTGTGAGCCTGCCCAGTTTCCCGATCCGGTAATCATCTAATTTTGCCAGCTCAAAAACGGAGTTCTGCCTGAAAAAGTCTGCGGTGATTTTTTTGGTAGTCGCTTCTTCCGCTAAAGCCTTTGCGCCGTTTTCGCAGTATTCGCCGATGGGAGAACGTTCATCATCGGGGTCGGGCCAGGCACAGCTTGGGCAATCAAAACCCTTAAACTGGTTCATTTTTAGCAAGGCCAGGTTCCCGCGAAAAAACGTTTTTTCCTCCACGAGGTCGCGCATGGCGGCCATAACAGCGGGCAGGCCTGCAGCCCAGGTTTTTATGGGACTCAGCTTAAGGTCTAAAAGCCGGTACGGATTTTCAGCATCCGGTTCTGTTTTTATTTTTTCTTCAATGGCTTCTTTTTTCATGCCTTTTATTTTAATCGCAGGTAAGTGACGGGTTGGGATAATTGTCGCTTTGATCTTCGGTGGTATTGTCGATACAAACAAAATCTTTTTCAACCAGCAGGTGTATGTTGCCGGATACACCTTCAAATCCTACCTGGTCTGTATGATAAAGCGCGTCGATCATGGTTTCGGGCATGCTGAGTACAATGCTGCAGCCGGTAAAATCTGCCGACAGCATTGGATCTTTTGCCGTTTCTATGGCGTAGATGAGCGTATTACCGGTAAACACAGTTTGCGCTTCCAGGCGTCCGTTCTCCCAAAGCGCTGCAACCTCAGACCGGGTTAACCGGTACCGGAGGGTGTTGCCTTTAATTCTGATCTTCATACAATGCAGGTATTGAAATGTGATGACTCAGGTGATAGATGTTAAACCGGCCTTGCTTGAGAAAGCCGAACAAAGTGATATCAAATGCTGTGGCCAGCTCCACTGCCAGACTTGATGGTGCCCCTATGGCGGCGATCACGGAAATACCCGCCATGGCGGCTTTCTGGATCAGTTCAAAACTGGCCCTGCCGCTGAGCAGCAAAATATGCTGATCCAATGGCAACAGCTGCTTGTTCAACGCGCTGCCGATGAGCTTATCCAGTGCATTATGCCGGCCCACATCTTCCTTTAAAAGAAGCAGCGTTCCGTCTGGTGTAAAAAGTCCCGAAGCATGGATGCCGCCCGTAGCGGAGAATCCGCTTTGAGCCGCTCTCAATTTTTCCGGCAGCGTGTACAGCACGCCGGCATCCAGTTCCAACGGGGGCTTCCTAAGGTGCTGAAAAGGACTAACCGTCCGGATGGATTCTATAGATCCTTTGCCGCAGACACCGCAACTGGAGGTGGTATAAAAATTCCGGTCGGCCTGCATCAGGTTGGGCATAAATGCTTCGGCCATTTCCACCTGGATGATGTTTTCTTTTTGCGACGCGCATTCCATATCCGCATGGTATATGGCTGTTACCTGGCCGGCTGATGTGATGATCCCTTCCGTAAACAAAAAGCCCAGGGCCAGGTCGGCATCACAGCCGGGGGTACGCATGGTAACAGCGATGCGTTTTTGTATGCGCGCCGCTCCGGTACCGTAGTGGATCCTGATTTCAAGCGGTTCTTCCACTGAAAGCATATCCGGGAATGTGGAACTGGTAAATCCGTTCACTTTCCGGATAATGGTTTGCCTGGTTGAAAAAGCATCCAATTGGTTCATATCCGCTGGATTTTAAATGGAAACTGGTTCCTAAATTTAATAAAAAAAACATAGAAATGCCGGTCTGCTGTTCAGGCATGCGCCGACACCCATTCTTCACCATCTTCAAAGATTTCCTTCTTCCATATCGGCACTGTTTTTTTCAGGGTTTCAATGGCATAACGGCAGGCTTCAAAAGCTGCTTCCCGGTGCGGGGCGCTAACTACAATAACCACGGCCGTATCTCCAATGCCCAGCACGCCAACACGATGATGGATAACGATCCGCCTGACATTCCATAAACGGATCGCGTCTTCCGCGATCTTCTTTATTTCTTTCAGCGCCATGGATCGGTAACATTCATATTCTAACCGGATGACCGGTCTTCCATTTGTTTTATTGCGTACGGTGCCTGTAAATACCACCTGGCCCCCGCATTCGTTGTCGGCGGCATTGCTGAGACAGGCGGCAATATCCAGCGGCGCATCTGATATTTTTATATCAATCATCTGATCGTTTTTTTATCCGCCGCTTACAGGCGGAATAATGGCTACTTCAGCATTGGTATCCACGGTTTCGTCATCCCCGGCATACGTGTCGTTCACGGCAACCAGGTAGGTTTTCAGCCTTTTCATTCCGGGATACAGTGCTTCCAGCTCGGCTTTTAACGCTCCAACGGTAACGGCTTCCGGTATCTCCATCTCCAGGGATGAGCTATTAACAAACTCCTTTACAATACCAAAAGCCAAAATACGGATCTTCATTTTTTATAATTATAAAACGGATGGTAAATGTTTGCACAATACTTCCACGCCGGCACAGAACACCAGTACGGCGGTCAGCCGGCGAATGACAACCGGGTTAAATTTTATTGACATCCTGGAACCGGCCTGACCACCAATAAAAACGGCCCCGCATAGTAAAAGGATCCGTGTATGATTGATAGGGCCCTGGAGTACTGTCAACTGCCCGGCAATACCCGAAACAGAATTGACCAATATGAACAGGCTGGCGGTTGCCGCTATTTTCCGCGGCAGGTCCCATTTCATTAAATTCAGTACCGGAGAAAGAAAGATGCCTCCGCCGATGCCCGCCATGCCCGACAGGAAACCGATGGCTCCTCCCAGCGCACTATTCTTCAGGAACGCATGTTTTACGGGCTCTTTTATTTCAGCAAAGCCTGCCGGTTTTGTTTTGATCCATAGCAATACAGCTGCGGCAATAAGACTGCAACCCAGAACAATGAAAAACGTATCCTGGCTGATGCGCATAACTGCGCCCAGGTAGGCCATGGGAATGCTTAATAATATAAGGGGAAGGATCTTTTTCCAGCAAACCTCGCCGTTCTTTACATAAATATAAACGCCGCCGCTGACCACAATGATATTGCATACCAAAGCGATCAGCCGCAATTCTTTAAAGGGAAGGCCATACATGGCTAAAATGGCCAGGTAGCTGGAGCCCCCGCCAAATCCTACTGCAGCATACACAAAGGCAATGATCAGAAAAAAGAATAATAGTTCCCAATGTTCCAAGATCAGAAAATTTGATTGTGTTCCGGATATCGTTTTTTGAAGTGGATGCGCCAAACCCACACTAACGCTGATGCAATAATAACACATTCGGTGCAGAGCTTATTCACCGGGCTTGTGGAATTTGATGAAAAAAGTATCGGATATTATCTGTAAACGGCAGTAAAAAGCCCGGGATGAAAATATCCCGTACATTACCTGTAGCGGATCATCGGATCCTGCACCAGTAATTGACTGCATCTCAGGCGAATAGGTGCTGCTGAGCGTGACCGATTGCCGGTTTGTAGAGGGAGAAGCTCAAATGTTGCCGGTGTTACCCAAACGCGTTGGCATAGAGGTTATGAAAGCGCCGAAGCGAACGGGTGGCGCTTACCGGCCCGCTCTTATATGTATACCAAAGGCTGAATCCGATCAGCCGGGCGTATGCATAAATGCAACGGGTAGCGATTGGGGATCGGAGACCGGCGTTAGGACGCAAATAACGCAAACCGCCGGCATCCGGCAGCTACCGGTTTAAAAGCGTTGTCCGCTCACCCTGACGGGGGAAGGCTTCACCGCAAACGGAATAACGGAGCCGGTCTATTGCTGATTCAGCTGCGTGTTTTGTATCGAATATACCAAGTGCCATGTTTGCAGACCGGGTGTTGAAAAGCTGGGCTCCGAAACATCCTACATAATATTCATTCAGGCGTAGGGCAAAGAGCCGGTTTTCAGCTACGGTTGCCATTACCAGATGCCAGCTCGTGGTTGCAATGAGTCCGGAGCCATGCAATGTACCCCGCCTGATCGATTCTATGGCGTTGTGTGCTGAATCTTTATTGTAGTAGGCGCCCACGAGGACAACGTTGGTTGACCTTCCCGCCAAAAAATGGCTAAGGTTGTTTTTGAAAAGATCTTCGAGATTAACGACAAACAGTTCCTGGATCTTTGTATCGCCGGCCAGGGCGTAGAACTTCGAAGCGTCAAGGACCATGCCGTTCGTTTTTAAGGAGATGTCTGCCAGGTTGAGTAATGCCATTTTAATAGAGTTTATGTGTGCGATGGTGTGAAAATGTATTAAGGTCCGGATTTTAACAAACGGGATGCTGTTTTAAAGCAGTGGATGCCGGTTTGAAAATGACATATTTATAGTCAACGTTTTTTTTGAAGGAATCATTGGCGGCGATGTTCGGCATATGATCATTTTTTGATGTGTGATTTTTTGTCTTAACAGCGGCTGTTTGCTTTTGCTGTAATGCATCCATTGAAATATACCAATTCCTGTGCCATGCAGCCCTGCGGCTTTCTAACCGGCAACGGCATGCGGCCTGCGAAGATAATTGCCGCTAATGGGTATTTTGTTACGCAAAACCTACGGCCGACGGTAAGATGAGTGCCTCATAACAGGTTAGCGGATCCTGCGGGATCAGCAATGTTTATTTTCTTGTTTTGTACGATAACAGCAATAGCTGTAAAGAAAAAGAAGTGACTCCGGCCGGGTACATTTACCAACATCACATAAATCGTACAGGGGCATTTGAGATGCTACAAAACGATAGGTGATGGTAGTATTGTAAGTGCCGGGGAGCCTGTTCATAAAGAGGAAGCTGCCGGAGGATTTAATTGCACAGTGAAATCCATTGCCGCATTTATGATTGAAACTGGAAGTATAGCAACGCAATTATTGCCAGGCTCATAACGATAAAAGTAAGCGCACCCATTATGTTAGAGAACGTACTGTTGGTGTGCTGCTTCATTATTTTTTTATTATTGCATATATGTATGATCACCGCAATCATAACAGGCGCCGTCATGCCATACAGGACCGCCGTATATATCAGCATTTTTAACGGGCTTATGCCGATCAGATCAATACCCAGGCCAACCAGCAGAGAGGTAGCAAGCACAATGTAGAAACCAGGTGCCTGATAAAATTTTTTATCGAGCCCTTTTTTCCATCCGAACGTTTCTGCTACGATATATGAAAGGGAGCCGGACAATATGGGAATGGCCAGGAAACCGGTGCCAATAATGCCAATGGCAAATATAACGTAGGACATTTTTCCTGCCAGCGGCTCCAGTGCCTGGGCGGCCTGTTCCACCGTATCAATTTGCTTTATATGACCATGCAGGACCATGCCGGTAGTAAGGATAATAAAGAACATTACCAGGTTGGAGGCAAACATTCCGGTGGTTACATCCTGTTTCATTTCTGAAAGTACTTTTTTATTCACAAAGATTTTGGAAGCCGTTTTTTTCTTGTCCTCAGCTTCCATGGTGGCTTGCCAGAAAAATAAATACGGCGAAATTGTTGTACCTAAAATGGCAACCAGTATTTCTAAAAAATCCTTGTCAAAACGGAGGGTGGGTATAAACGTGTGTTTTAAAACAGCCGTCCAGTCCGGCTTTAACAGAAAAGGTACAATGATGTACAGCAGCATGCTCAGGCACAGCCATTTTAAAATATTCGCAATTCTCTGATAGGAGAATTTTATAATTGAAACGAGCAACAGGGCGGTAAATAAAATACAGAAAATATAGGAGGGAATCGATGGAATGAGCAAATGGCTGACTGCTCCCATTCCTGCAATGTCGGAGCCAATATTAAGTATGGTAGCCGGCACACTAAATACCAGCATTAAATATAAGATGAACGCTGGATAGTGTTTTTTTAACGTTGTGGTAAGGCCGGTTGAAGTAATAAGGCCGATTTTTGCGCACATGCCTTGTATGGATGCCATGAGTGGAAATGTTATCAGTGCCGTCCAAAGCGTTTGAAGTCCGAAAAGGGTGCCTGCCTGCGAATACGTGGCGATCCCGGAGGGATCGTCATCGCCGGCGCCGGTTACAAGCCCGGGCCCCAGTATCCTAAAAAAATGTTTCAGGCGCGACTTTTTTTTATCGTTCTTTTTTTTCGGTCCATATGATGATTTCGTATTTGTAGTTGAAAGCACAGTTTCAGACGACGGGTACACTTTAAAGCGCTATGAAGGCGGTGGCTTAAATATAACCGGAAGCAGGTCGTTCAGTAGTTGCATTGATTTTGTTTATTTAGTTGCCCGATTTGCGGTTCAATTTTTTTAAGCGAAGACAACAACCATACCAGTATTGGTCATCTTCAATCCTGCATAAGAATATTGGTTAAACAAACTTAAAGTGATCCCTGGCCTGGATTTTTGGGGTATGAATTCCTCACTTTTACCCGTTGCCGGCTGTGGCAGTTGTGAAGTTACCTCATCATTATGATCGCATGGCAGTACATTTTTAATGTGGCAGGAAATTTGAATATGGTTTTTTAACTGCATCTGTTAACAGTTAAATAAATGCAGTGCAGTCTCTAAACAGGTTAACCTGCATTCGTGATGAGGGAATGTTCCTAAGAACGACGTACCCTGGAACAGAACTAAGAGGGAATAAAACGATATTTCGAATTAACTGACGAAAATATTTCTTAACAAAAAAAATAAATTATGAGAGGTATATTGTGGTTGGTTGCTGTTATCTGTATTATTATATGGGTTTTAGGATTACTGGGCGTTGGCGGTGGAATGGGAATGGGGAATTTGATCCATATCCTGTTGGTGATCGCGATTATTGTGATCTTATACAATATCATTTCAGGTCGTAAACCACTTGAGTAAAATAAGATCATCAGGTACTTTCGGTAAACAGCAACGAAATGAGGGGCGCTCCTGCTATATATGCAGTAGCTGGTTAAAGACAGCATGTTACTGGCAGGCATGGACATCGTTAGTGATAACGTTGTGGAAGTTAAATATTTTTAGTCCCGGCGGTTTAGGCCATGCCAGCAGATTAAATGGCGTTAATTATTTTGAGCAGGTCATAAACGCCGTTGAAAGGGAACGGTTCTGACGCATTGCCCGGAACGTTCATTTATTTAGGGGTTTCTGCAGTTCAGCCCGTTGATGAACGGAACAAACGATTTTGAAAGATCCGGTTATTTTTTGATCATGCAAACAGTCACAATTGTAGGTATTATTGCCAGCACCTGTACAGCGATATCGCTTCTTCCTCAGCTTATAAAGATAATCAAAGAAAAACAGCCTTCGGATATTTCTAATTGGGTATTAATAATCCTGATACTTGGCCTCGTATGTTGGGTGATTTATGGAGTAATGGTAAAAGATCCCATTATCATTGCCGCCAATGCGGTTTCTTTGATCATTAATATTACATTGGCAACGTTGAATGTGTTGTATAAGCAAAAATGACCTGGTAGCGGGTTACTGTAGGTATGTCGGGTACTCATTTTTACAGACAGATTTGAACCCTCTGATATTTTTACTCCGTGATATCCTGCCGGTTCAAATTCCGTTTCGATAGCTGTATCAATCAGCGAGCGGGGCGCCTTCTTTACCCGTTGTTGGGGTTTACAGGAGCCGGATATCCCTTGTCTTTTAGGGCGGCGATGGGCACATATGCTTCTTTTTTCCCTTTTACTGTACGCGTAACTGCACCCTTGTTTGCTTTTTGCTCCCTGTTGCGGTCCTCGATAGCACTGATCGAATCGTCATCTGCGTTCATATTGAAGGCAGCGATCGGTTTTCCCTGGCTGTCCATATTCATTTCCCGGAGCGCTGTATTGAGTGCCGTCTTTTCCTGCCTGGATAGCTTTGAAAAGTCAACGCCATGAATTTCTAAAATCCGCTTTGCCTCAGCTGGCGTATTGGTGCCCCGCTCATAAATATCCCTGTAAATAACCAGGTTGCCGCCTTGCGCAACAATTGTTTCGTAGCGTAATTCTACCGGGACCAATTGGTTTAATTTGACGGTCTTTGTTTGGGTCTTTGCACTTTCAAACAATTTTATACTGTCGGCCGGCAATGATGTACCGGATATCCGCGCCAATAGTCCTGTGAAATCCTGGATCTGATTGTTTGTAAGGCCCACGCAACCATGCGAAGCAAAGTCGCCCAGCTTTTCAATGGCCTTACCTCCATGTATCAGTGATGGCAATCCGATGGGGATTTTGATAAGTCCCAGGGGATTGAGTTTGCTACCGGCAGCGACCTTCCGGCCGGGTTGAAATTTTCCTTTCACCCATGCTTCGTCGGGTGGCGTCCATGTAGGGTTAAAGATGATTTTTTCCGCAGCCCGCATGCCGGTGGGCAATGGAAATTCGGGGTAACCCACACCGATGCGGTATGTTTGTAACAGTTTGCCCTGCTGATACACATCCATCCGGAAAGCAGGAGCATTTACTACAATACGGGTGTCGGCCGGAATGGCGTTCGGCCGGGTCGGCAGCAGGCCCGCAATGGAACCCTGCTCGTACCGCCGGGCGATCAACTGAAGCAGGCCCTTTGTTTTTTCATCACCGATGATTTTTTTTATTTCTTCCAATGCCGATTGGCTGGCCTGGCGGGCAGAGCCGAAGCTATTGCCTTCTTCTGTAAGTGTGGCTACATAGCTGCCGGATACGGATTTTAATTGCCGGAGCTGCGCTTTTGTAAGCTTTAGTTCCGATTGAAGCGTTGTTTCAAAGCCCTCTTCAAAGAATAATGCGTCCAATACGGGTAAGGTGATCCCGATGTTTTCCGTGTTTGGAGTTTGGGCAGCCTTTGTTACCTGCGCTACGGGAACTTTTGCCGCATCATCTTTTTTATCACGGCAACTTGTAAAGAAAAAGAATATACCGGCGTACAGATATAAACGGGTTTTGTTCATGCTCCATTCCATAGATCGAAGTTTGTTTAAGGTACAATGAAAATCATACCAGATTTAAATGCGCAATGAATCCCAAGGGGCGATGACCATTCAGGCTTGATGCTCAATTGAAAAGCCGCCCAATGGTTTTTGGCATTTGTATTAGCAGTAATGCGAAGGAACGCCCGCTGCGTTATGGAGGTGGCTTACCCCGGACCCGGGCGGAACTGATTTTTATCACCTGAATTTAGGTGTGGTAAAATAATTAGCAGATATTTGCTAAGCAAATTAGCGGATGGCTGTTTGCGGATCGATGGAAAAGTAGATCAAAATGTATTAGAACTAAGTTTAGATGGAGTATGCGATCGTTGATATTGAAACAACAGGCGGGAATGCAACGGCAGGGGGTAGCATCACCGAAATTGCCATACGCGTTTTTGACGGCTACACCGTTATCGATAGCTTTGAAACCCTGGTAAGGCCCGCGCACCCAATACCGGCCTTCATTACATCGCTTACCGGTATTAATGACGCTATGGTGCAAGACAGTCCCTTTTTTGAGGATATTGCAAAAGAGGTCTTTTCGATACTTGAAGGCCGGATTTTCGTGGCACATAATGTTCATTTTGATTACAGCTTTGTGAAACATCATTTGGAAAGCGCGGGTTACAGCTATAAGGCGGGCAAATTATGCACGGTACAACTTTCAAGGGTGCTCCGGCCGGGGCTGCCTTCTTATAACCTGCAGACCCTGTGTGATACGCTGGGTGTTGAACTGAATAACAGGCATAGGGCGGGCGGGGATGCAGATGCCACCGTTGCATTATTTCGGAAGTTATTGCGATGGGATGAGATCGGTGTTACTTCGATCATGTTGGACAGCGATGCAATACCACAACAAGTGGTACCGGATGTGCTAAAAGAAGATTTCGATAAGCTGCCGGGTTGCCCCGGCGTTTATTATTTCCACAATGATGAAGGCGTTGCAATTTATATAGGCAAAGCCAAGGATTTAAAGAAGCGTGTTGGTCAGCATTTTAAACAGCGCGATACAAGATTGAAGCGTCGGGATTTTTTAAAAGAGGTATCCGCTATCAGCTACGAAGTATGTGGAACAGAGCTGATGGCCTTTATATTGGAAGCACAGGAAATTAAACGAATATTGCCCAGGTATAATCATGCCCTGAAAAAGTATGAGGCCAAGTTTGGTCTTTTTATAGAGGAAACCCAGGGGGGCTATTCCCGATTAAAGATTGCGCGGCTGGCGAAAATCGATCATCCGATTCAGGTATTTACAACGCGCCAGGGGGCCTTGAACAAGCTGAAGGAACTTACCAGGCGTTTTGACCTTTGCGCTGATTTATGCTGCCTGAAGCACTGTGAACCATGTAATCTCATTGATAAGAAAAACAGGCTGCTTTGCTCTGCCAATCAGCTGCCTGAAATCTATAATGGTAAGGTGGCAAAAGCCCTTGCCTTTTTAAAAGAAGATGCCGGGGCCTATTATATAATTGATAAGGGAAGGAATCGTAATGAGAAAAGTTGTATTTGGGTAGAAAACGGGAACTTTTACGGAATGGGGTATATTGATAATGCAGCGGATATTTATTCACTGGAGGATATTAAAGATCGTCTTACCCGCAGTGGCAGCACCCACTATATTATGCAGCTGATTATCTCCTTTATATGCAAATACCCGGGAAAGGTCGTTTCGGTTAATAGCAAAAATGTTTACCTGAGGTAACTGTGCCCGGGCGTTGTTCAATACTGTAAAATAAATGCTGGTTGTGCTGTAAATACGCTGTTTTGTTTAAACAGATCTGCGGGATGCTACCAAAACGCCAATCTTTCCAATAGCGTGTCGTAATCTAGATAGTGAATGATTTTTCCCATGCCGTTCATCGGGTATTGTAGTTGTTTGCCCTGTTCTGCCGTTGTTTGCCGAATTGTTTAAATCCGCCTCTTGTTGCGTTCTATATTCGGGAAACGAATGAGCCATTGCTAACGGCGAAGTTCGGGAGCGCCGCGTCAACATGTTCTCGTTTGACGGGTTGCAGCAAAGCTAACAAATCCGAACGGATAGATTTTTTAAATAGAAAAATAAACCAATATCAACAATGAAGTATTGTTTTTTAATGCTGAGCATACTGGTTTTCATGGCCTCAAGTGCTCAAAACTTTGTTACCAGATGGGTATTTCAGCAGCCTTCCAATACGATCATTTTTAACGGGCTAACCGAAGGCGAAGTGGTGTGTAACTGGACCACGTCTTCCAATCCTTTTGTTTATGGATCACATAACTAAAAAAATAGCTGATTTTGGATATGCGGTTGCGGATTCATTGCTCCCTGCTCGGCTAACTGTAAACCTGGAGCATGAACTGGATCAAATCGATGCATACAATTTCAACCGCCCTGTTAACCACTGCGGACATCTCCTTCATTGTAACAGCATCACCGAAATAGTTGCCGCTCCCTTATTGATTCAGCTTGTTAAATCGCTGTCGTCATATGCGTTGTTCCCGGTGCGGGCAATTATACTGGACAAAACAGAGAAGGAAAACTGGCAGCTTCCGTGGCATCAGGATACTAAAATAGCGGTGCAGCAGCACATCGATGTATCCGGCTATACAAACTGGTCCCTCGAAGCCGGTATCTGGCATGTACAGCCGCCGCCGGCTGTCTTGGAAGAACTGATCATCATAAGGGTACATCTTGATCCGAGCACAGAAAAAAACGGCGCTATGCACATCATACCGGGCTCCCATAAACTAGGCGTGCTCTCCAGTGAGCAAATATCAGGCGTTACTCAGAAAGGTACACAAAGAACCCTTTCTATGAAAACGCATAGTATTATGGTGATGCGGCCACTTTTGCTGCATGATTCACCTGCCAGCCAAAGCGCTAGCCGCCGGCGTGTGCTTCATCTTGAGTATGGTTTTGAACTGAACAATGGGCTTTGTTGGTACAGATAGCATGCTGCCGGTCGAAAGCAACTGATTACAGCTCCATCCCTTTTATGCTGGAGATTAATAACAGCATGGTTTGGACTGATTCGGTCTAATTCGTGGTAAATATGTTAGCGACTACCGGGAGGGAGGCCGGTTGAAAATAAAAGACAGGTTGTCGGTTTAAAGTTGTACCTTTAGGTAGACACTGGTATAAATACTCCATCATCTAAGGTAGGATCAGTCTTAATATCTACTACGTAATAGTATCTATTTTCTCCTCTTATTTTTTTGCTGCGGCGTTTCTGCCTTTTCTTAACGCAAAATTATTACAACGAGCATATATGTTTCACACTTCGGAGCTTTAGCCTCCGGTGCCCAACCGTTTGCAAATGTAACCGGGCAGGCGGCAATATTGCCAGGTTTTTAGCGGTACCCTATAAAACGAAATAGAGCTTTGGCCAGTTATCCGTACTGCGAAGCCCTTATTTTTAAACCTCTTTAATCTTGCAAATGAAACACTCAAGAATAGAACGCAAGGAATGGCAACAGATGGAAGACAAGATCGCGCTCATTCTTAAACAGGTCGATAAGGCCGGGTGGACCAGTTTATCAGAAAATGAACAGGATCTTGTAGCCCTGTGGACGCTGGAAAAAGAAATGCACCGTGGGGGATTCATCCATTTCTTCTGTAATGGTGGAAATGCCTGTTTGACCTATGCGAGGCGATGCTTATCAAAGATGGGCGCAAAAAAATGCCTGCAGGTCATCGTTGCTCAATTTGAGATCATCGCCTGTATCGCAAATGGCTTTTTAAATGTGCCGCCCAGGGACATCCCGGTTTATCTTTCCGATGAAGAGTTGGAACTGTTAAATTTACTGGATGTGGAGTATTGTAAACACAGCCAAGGTATTTGGGAAAAGATGCTTCCGCTCTACGAAAGCTGGAAACCTGAGGGACATCCGGATTGATGAATGGCCCGGGCGCATTACGGGCAAATATGTGGCAACGGCTATTCTGTGATTTGCGGTAACGCATACCGGTATCCGTTTTTTCGTGAGAACGTTTTGGCAAGCGCTGCTCCGAAGCATTGCGGGATCCGGCTCCTGGCAGGGATGTCGTTTCTTGAAATATAATGGCAGGCGGCAGGTAATAAAAGCGCACCAAATTAAAGAAAAATCATAAAGCAATTTCAATAATCGCTGCTACCTCATTTGACCCTAATTGATCGATGTATTGTTTTGTACCGCATTACAAATCAGGCAGACCTGATTTCGCTTGTAAGCGTTGCAAAGAAAAAAATGAATCGTGGTGCCCGTTCCGGTGTACCGATTACAGTTATAATATATAGATCATTGAACGCCTTGATACTAAGCCCCGCCTGGCATCGGAGTGGTGCCGGTGAGAAACAGGGAGTTCGGTTTGGCAGATTTTTTTTTCTAAAGACTGCATGGTAGATATATAAAAACCCATTATCTTCGTTTCAGGCTTCTTTCAAAAAACTGTTTTGAGACGCTGCTTCTAAATAACATGTAAACTTTTCAATAACCTAAAATGAAATCATGATGAATGTTTATTTCCGGTAAAATGATAATGGAATAGCTGATTGGCAATACACATAAACATAGTATTGTAATCGGATCACGAAGGCCGTATGATGATGGCCTGGAAACTGCTGTTTATGAAAGTTGTTGGTAAATCTCGAACCTGCAGACGTTGCTGACACTTATAGGGAACATTGCCAACGCAACTTCATAACTGCTCCATCGTTTTTAAATAGTCTGAATAGAAAAGTTGTCTGGTCATGGATACAACCGGGCATTGTTATGCAGACAACTGATCGATCTCCGAGCCTGTTCCCGGGGGAATGGTGATTCCATTGTTTTTATGATGAGAAATAAATAAGTAAATAAGCAACTATGAGAAAATTAATAGCAACCGCCATACTGCTGTTTTTCGGTTTTGGAGGCAATGCACAAACGGGTGATCTGTATGAAACTTCAGTGGTATTTCCGGCCGGTTACCAGGTGGGCGATTATATTGAGTTTGTAAAAGTGGCACCGCTGGCTTCTGGGTCCTCTGGCTATTATGAAATATCGATTAGTTATACAAGAGGTAATATGGCAGCATCGGCCACACATATTGCCAGTATCTCACACGCAAATCCCGCTGTTTGGCGGGAAGCAGGGCGGGTAAACGCCAATAATTATATCAGTATCGGATCGTATAATTTTACGGTTGATTGTAATACGGAACCGGCCAATCCCCGCTTCCGGATAAGGGCTGTAGCTACCTACGGTTTAGCAACCGATCTTACGGTATATATCCGGATCCGTTCGGTGAATCGCAATGCAGGGTGGACTGTACTGAATCAAACAGGTAACGATGTGTCGGTAACCAAATTACTGCCCATGACCAATGACTGGACGCTGTTAACCGGTAATCCTTTTTCCAATACAAGTGCCCAAGTTGCAATAAAAGCCACCGTAAACGGTAATGTAGGCATTGGTACAGCCAGTCCAACCGAAAAGCTTTCTGTAAATGGAAAGATCCGGGCGCAGGAGCTTAAAATAGAAGCTGCTCCCTGGCCGGATTATGTTTTCCTGCCATCTTACCGGCTGATGCCTTTAAACGAAATCGCAAGCTTTATCAAAAAAAATGGTCATTTGCCGGAGGTGCCTTCTGCCAAAGAGGTTTCGGAGCAAGGCATTGCTGTGGGCGCCAGTCAGGCGGTGTTGTTAAAAAAAATCGAAGAGCTGACACTGCACCTGATCCGGATGGAAAAGCAATTACTGATCCAGGAAAAAAAGATCGATGACCAGGCGAAAACGATCCGAACACTAAGTGTAAAACAGAATAAACGGTAGATCGCTATTTAAAATGTTATTATGAAAAAACTTATTTTACTGAGCTGCTTTTTAGCAAAACTAAGCTTTTGCCAGGCCCAGACAACTGCAAGTGATGTAAGCCCTTTTCCGGCTGATGTTTTTACGTATGATGGTATAAGCATGTATCATTATGGACTGAAATGGGCTTCGGATAGCTGGAAAGCAGGTGGTGCCACGGCATGGTTCGGCGGCTATGCAGGAATAAAACTTTTTAGCGGTGGCGCTCCCCGGATGGTCGTTACCTCAACCGGCAATGTAGGTATCGGAACCACCAGCCCCGGGTTTAAACTAACGGTATATGAGCCCACTGTAAATAATACCTATATGTATGTGGGAAATAGTTCGGTGCAGACCTTTATGGGGGCAGGCGGCGCTTATATGGGAATTGCCGGTACGGCTACCAATCATGATTTTGCAATTTATACCGGGCTGGCAGAAAAAATGCGCATAGCGGCCAACGGCAATGTGGGAATCGGAACCTCGGCACCCGCAGATAAACTATCCGTTAACGGACGCATTCGTGCAAAGGAAATAAGGGTTGAAACCGCTAACTGGCCGGATTATGTATTCCGGCCTTCTTACCGGCTGATGTCGTTAAGCCAGATCGAGCGCTTTATTACAACCCATGGACATTTACCGGAAGTGCCTTCTGCCAAAGAGGTTGCAGAGAAAGGTATTGAAGTAGGAGCCAACCAGGCGGTATTGCTGAAGAAGATCGAGGAGCTGACATTGCATTTGATAGAGCAGGAAAAAAGACAGGCCGCTCAGCGTAAACAAATAAATGAATTATTAAAAAGGATTGATGCATTGGAAGGCGCTTTGGATGTAAGTGCAGTAAAGCATTGAGCAATTTTTTGCTATTAGATGAATCAATACACAGGTATAAACGAAATTTTTTAAAATCATGATAAAAAACGTATGTTTCTTTATGGCCCTTCTGTTGAGTACGAAGGTCAGCAATGCTCAAACCAATGTATTTCCGGCTTCCGGTAATGTAGGTGTTGGAACGACCACTCCTCAGGCGCTTGTGCATATAGCCGGAGCTAACCAATCCAATGTGCCGGTTGCGCCCCTTATTTTATCACGGTATTGGGGCGATAATACCAATACCCGGGCGTCGGCGCTCTTTCATTATATGGATGGTACGAATGATAAATTGGTAATTGCAGTATCCGGCCCGGCGGCATCAGAAAGTAGTCCTGCAAGTCCCGTCGATTTGCTTCGGGCAAAAATGGTCATCCAGTCGAACGGCTATATTGGAATCGGCACAGTTAATCCTACCGAAAGGCTGGCTGTTAACGGAACGATTCGTGCGCGGGAGCTAAAAATACAGAATACGAATTGGCCGGACTATGTATTCCGGCCTTCTTACCGGCTGATGTCGTTAAGCCAGATCGAGCGCTTTATTACAACCAACGGACATTTGCCGGAAGTGCCTTCTGCCAAAGAGGTTGCTGAAAAAGGCATTGAAGTAGGCGCTAACCAGGCGATATTGCTGAAAAAAATCGAGGAGTTAACATTGCATTTGATCCAACTGGAAAAAAAGGTGACAGACCTGGAGAAGGAGAAAGAGGACATAAAATACCAGTTAAATAAAAAGCAAAAATAACCATTGTGAAAAAGCTAGGGAACCTGATGTTGCCGGCCTGTTTTAGCTTTTGCATTCAAACCGGTATGAGGCAAAATTTTTTAGACCTGAGTACCTGGCTGCCGGGAACCGGTGGTACTGCTTTTTGCTCCGGGGTGGATGCGGTAACTGCTGGACATTCCGGATGCGGCCACCCCGGAAAAGAGGGCCTTGATCTGGCGGCGATGAATAAGTTGCTGTTGAAGAAGATTGAGGAGCTGACTTTGCATTTGATTGAGATGGGACGTCGATCAACTAAACAAGAAGCAATTAATAAAAAATTGATGACTGAGGTTGAAAAATTGAAAGCGCTGAATTAATGAAGCAAAAAGAAAACTATCCGGAGGCCGTAATTACCAAAATAGTGCTGGGCGAAGGATATTGAAAAAGGGTTAAAATAATACTTAATATAATGAGATTTAATTACAAATATATTTTCATTTTAACAGTAATAGGTTGTTTTAAATATAGCTCGGCTCAGGTATTTTCATCAACTATAGTAGCTCCGCCATCTGCGAGCACAAGTGCGTTTGCCGATAAGTTGCATAACAGCATTTCTTATCAAACCGGAACCAATTCGTTTTCTATTAATTTATTTACTGTTGATGTTGATAATTCGTTGCAGATACCGATTAGTATTGATTATTCGGGTTCAGGAATTAAACATGGGCAATCATCGGGAGAAATAGGGGTAGGGTGGTCTTTATCGCCAAATTACCGGATAAATAGGACCATTTATTGCCGGCCTGATGAACATTATCCTAAGCCAGAAGATTCTGCTATACAGCGATATTTACACGAGAGTGATAAGCTAGAACGAGATTTGTTACTAACCCGGTTTACAGAAGGGTTACCAACAAATGGGGGATTGCCATTGCGTCCTAACGATCAACTTATGGACGGAGAGTACGATATTTTTGACTATTCTACACCCTTGTATGCTGGGTCGTTCGTAATAGAGGACTTTGCGACAAAAAAGATTCTGTCACCCAATAATGCGCTTATTAAATTTGATTTTGCATCCAGCTCGACTACAGGAATCACAAGTATTAAGTTAATAGATCCAAAAGGAAACCGGTTTATAAGCGGAAATGATGAAGAAACGGGACAGGATTTGCGGGAAATAAACTATTCTGCATCCTATAGAGGCAAAGATGCAGCAAATGCATGGCCTGTCACAAAAATTGTTACACAAGGAAACAATATTGCGAAGTTTAAATACGTAACTCGAAATACTTATGAATTAAATCTTGGTCAAAGAGCGTTGGTTGTGTCAGAAACTCCTGATTATTATTACCCAAATGATCGAATCGAAACTACCATTAATACTCTACCTGGAGGGTCGGCTGGGCTAGATAAGTCGAATTTTCTGGATTCGATAGCGTGTAGAGGAGCTGGTGTAAAGTTTTTTCGGAAATCCAATTCCCACTTGCTTGATTCGATCTATCTATACAACATGGATGGTAAAAGAATGAAAAAGGTTGTCTTTTATAGAAACAGTGGGAGGCAATTTCTTTTTTTGGATTCAGTTGCAGTTTTTGGTGAACTGGACCTTTTGCCGCAAACTTATAAATTTGAATATCTTGGAAATAGAGAAGCTGACTACGGGCCGGATTTGTGGGGAAACTTGATGGCTTCTTCAAATAATGTTGTAAAATCATTTCCGGTTCAATTGGGCGACGATACATATTTCATTACCCATAACGCACTGGCCGGATTTGTCCTTAAGAATTTACGAAATGAGATCGGGGCTTATGTGCCTGTTGGCGATCGGTCTGCAGTGAACTCAAATCCTGAAGCCTTATCTCTTTCACGGATAACGTTTCCTACAGGAGGATCGCGCCATTTTTCATATGACCCCAATTATTTAGGTGTCGGAATTAATAAAGAGAAAGGACCGGGCATAAGAATAAGTAGTATCACAGATGTCGATGCAGCAGGTACTGTTCAGGGGGTTAAGAAGTATACATATGGGGAGGGACGTATTATGATTAAAGCGGATCCTGGATTGTTTGCAAATGATGAAGTGGATTTGTATGCCGATTCAAGACAGTTTCCTCATTACTTCTGCGGACGCAGAAGAATTTATTCAAATGATATTGTCATGGATAATGATCCTTTCCTGACAAGATATAACGTAGTCGGTTACTCCGAAGTGACTGAAAGTGATGGGAACGGATCTGTTAAATACTTCTTTGAATCCCGAAGGCAAATAGTTTGGAATAATGCTTTTAATGTCAACGCAAGTTTTAATTCACGAATAAATAGCTCTGCGTCTCGTCAACACAGACCCGGATATATTTATGCATATAATTTGTGGGACAAGCCAATATTGCTTCAAAAGGATTTTTTTAATAAAAATGATAGCTTACTAAGACGGGAAAAATATGAGTATGGAATATACAAGGAAAAAGATATCCGAGGTCTCAAAGTGAGGAAATTCGCGAACTTTACAGATTCATACTCATCGGCGCTTCAGGTTCATAAGGATATAGAATCGGTGTATGATTTTGGCGAGTATTTTATTAGTAACGGCGTTCAATTGTTGAATCGTAAATATGCTATAGACTATTCTGGTATGGACTCTATAATGAATACAGAAGACTATTTATACACAGAATATGGTCAGATTAAAGAAGTGATTGCTACGAAAAGTAATAGCGAAAAGGAGAGTACTAAATACACCTACTCAAATTCATATACCAACATCTCGGGAGCGGATATCATTAGCAGCGATATAGCAAAAATGCAACAGGCTAATCAGATGGAGGATTATATTTTAAAAGTTACTCAAATTAAGAAAAGTGATAGCGGAACTGTTACTGATTTTACACTAGGTGCTGAGTTTAGAACCATTTTTCCGGGTAGTAATATTTTTCGCACAATTTATACCTTTTCACCAAATGCTCCGGTAAAAGATTTTATTCCGATAACCCAGGCTGGTGGGCAGATGTTAATTGATAACAGATTCGCCAAAATGAAGGAAGTGCTGAAAATTGATGGGAGGGGCAATCCCATTTATTCACTCAATAGAAATGGCATAAAAGAAGTGTTGCTTTGGGGCTATCGCTGGCAGTATCCTATTGTTCGGGTGGTTGATAAAGATTATAATTCCTTCCTTGCCGATTATAATATAGACACATCGCAATTTAATTCTTTAGGAGAAGATAATATCGGAATAGCTATTCAGGGGCTTAGAACTAAAATTAAGTTGTCAAATTTAATGGGTAGCACATTTACTTATTCCTCATTGAAAGGAGTGACTTCTCGTGTGGAAGAGAACCAGATCCCAGTTTATTATGACTATGATCAAATGCAGCGATTGAAGGTTGTTCGAGATGAGCATAATAAGATAATTAACCAGTATGATTATAAAATAGATAAAGTGAATCAAATTATATACAAAAACGAGGAAAAAAAAGGTGAGTTTATTAAAAATGGGTGCCCATTAGGTCAGTTTGGTCAAAAAATAGTCTATTCTGTGCCGGCGTCTTCTTACATCTCTTTTATAGATCAGGTTGATGCAGATGCTCAGGCTGCTGCGGATGTAGCAGCAAACGGTCAGGACTATGCGAATACTTATGGAAAATGTTATTTTAAAAATAATGAAGTTACCAGAACGTTTAGGAGAAATAACTGCGAGTTTGGAAAAACCGGTAACGAGGTCAGCTATACTGTATCTGCGGGTACTTATACTTCTGTAAAGAGCCAGGGCGCCGCAGATACGCTTGCTTTGAATGAAATTTCCGAGAAAGGGCAGGTTATTGCGAACGAGAATGGTACATGTGGATCATTTAGCTTTCCCGTTTATTACAATAACCGATTGGGTAAGGAATTTACGAAAAATGACTGCTCGTCCGGAGCGATTGGAAGTAGCGTTGAATATGTCGTAGCCCCCTCTAAATACAGCTCTACAATATCTCAGAATGACGCTGATAGTAAGGCATTAAATGAAATTAATTTGAATGGACAGGCTAATGCTAATTCTATTGGGCTTTGTTTACGAAAAGTGTCATTTAATAATTTCGGTTATCCAGGAACGCTAAAATCCGTTAGGTTTTATGGTTTCCGCTATTATTCGTTTACAGCTGATCAATATGGGTTTGTTGCTCCAATGTATGTGCCTGCTGGTACTTATAGAATAGAACTGGAGGTATCACTGCCATCTCAGTCTGGACAATACTTTATGAGTTATAATACGGGAACTGAAAGAAAATGTGCACCTATTGATGGGCAGGTGGTAAGTATTGATAACGCAGAAGTGACGGGAAATTCAAACATAATAAGTATCAGCGATATATGCGAATAATAAGTGTATTCAACACATACAGAGTTCCTCTCTTTTATCTGATAATTAATGCGTAATGAGAATAATATTACTATATAAAATGAAAACTCATTTGTTCCGGAGGTGTTTTTCTTCTTTAAGGATTATGATTGCTGTTTATTTAATAAGCGGCATTGCATTCCAACTTTACGCCCAGCCCCCGGTAAATCGTCCTAATTATGGGACCGGCACTCCTATTAATTACGTTCGTACATGGACGGCGACGGCGCCCACGAGTAATTCGGATAGTTTAATAAAGTCGGGCATATTTAAGGTTAAGGAAGCCACGCAGTATTTTGATGGTTTAGGCCGTCCGTTGCAAACGGTGGTAAAGAAAGGTGCGCTGGCCACGAATGCGGCCAATATCCTGGATACTTCGGGGGCTAAAGACCTGGTGACCCCGGTGCTCTATGATGAATTTGGGCGGGAGCAGTATAAGTTCTCACCCTTTGCTGCTAACAATGCCGGGGGTAACAGCTCGGTTTCCGATGGCCAATTTAAGCTAAACCCTTTTGCCCAACAGGATCAGTTTATGGCGGGTAAATATGGCAGCCAGGGGGAGAGCAACTATTACAGCCAGACGGTGTTTGAAGCCTCTCCCTTAAACCGGGTACAGGAGCAGTTTGCCCCGGGTAAGAACTGGGCGGGCAGCTGGCAGGCCACTACAGAGGAAACGCGGCATAGCATCAAGAGCAAATACCGGATCAATACGATACAGGACAGTGTGCGGATCTGGGAGGTAACGGATGGGCCCCTGGGCTCCGGGGGCACTGCTGTACCGGCTACAGTAACCGTGGGCCCTGGTCATACCACGGCTGTTACAGAGTATAAGGCTTCGCAAAGCATTACGTTTACGGATGGGTTCTATGCTCCTTCGGGCTCCTCGCTGCGGGCCTGGATCACCAGTGGCAGCGGCACGCCTTCAGCCATCATTACCAGCGGCTATGCCAGTAGCCGGATCTACCCGGCTGGTGAGTTATATAAAAATGTAACGGTGGATGAGCAGGGCAAGCAGGTGATCGAGTTTAAGGATAAAGAAGGGAAGGTGATCTTAAAGAAAGTGCAGCTGCTGAACACCGCCACCGATAACGGCCAGGGCAGCGGTCATGCCGGCTGGATCTGCACCTATTATATCTATGATGACCTGGGGAACCTGCGCTGCGTAATCCAACCGGAGGGAGTAAAAGCGCTGATGGGCAATGGCTGGCAGCTGACCCCCAACCTGCAGGCCGAGCAATGCTTCCGGTATGAGTATGATGGGAGACAGCGGATGATCGTCAAACAGGTGCCCAGTGCGGCAGAAGTGGTCATGGTCTACGATGTCAGAGACCGGCTGGTGATGACGCAGGACGGTAATTTAAGAAGCCAGGGGCTCTGGAACTATACGCTGTACGATTACCTGAACCGGCCCGGTAAAACGGGGTTGGTGAACCTGAGCAATAACCCTAACAACCATTGGACCGCGGCGATGGCAAAAACGGGTGATACGAATGAAGCCGTGCAATACCCGGTCAATGACTCATTGCAAAATGCCACGGTACTCACTGAAACCTTTTATGATGATTATGACTGGGTAACGCAGGCACCCTATGCTTCGCAGCTTCCGGCTCCCGGTCCGGTTGCCTTTTCGGACTATGACAACAGCCTGGATGCAGCAGGAGGACTGCTAACGGTTGATAACCCCAATTACCCCTATGAGCAAAAGAATGTTAAAGACAGTCGTACTAAGGGAATGGTAACCGGCACGCGGATAAAAGTGCTCAATGACCCGGGTAACCGGTACCTGTATACCCTGAGTATCTACGATGCCAAGGGGCGGGTGATCCAGGTAAAGAGCGTGAACCAAACGGGCGGCCTGGACCTGGTGACCACGCAGTACAGCTGGAGCGGCCAGCCGCTGACCATGGTAAGCCGCGAGCAGAAAGGCGGGACTGGAGCACTTACGCTAACGACGATTACAAAGAACAGCTATGATGCGTTGGGCCGGGTAGTAAAAACCACCAAGAACGTGAGCAGCAATACGGGCCTGGGCAGTGGTGATAAGATCATCGCTGTAAACAAGTATGATGAGCTGGGCCAGCTGGTGAACAAGACCCTGGGCGCCGGTGATGCCAATGGCACCAGTGGCGCGGAAACCCAGGCTTATGAGTACAATGTACGGGGCTGGCTACTGGGGATGAACCGTGGGTATTTAAACAATAGCGCCTCCGATAACTTCTTTGGCTTTGACCTGGCTTATGATAAAGCCAGTAACAGCAGCATTAATACGGCACTGCAGGGTTACGCAGGCAACGGTATGTTCAATGGCAATATCACCGGGATGACCTGGCGGGGTGCTACGGGCGCCAGGGAAATCCGGCGTTATGATTTCAGTTATGACAATACCAACCGGATCCTGAATGCCGACTTTAAGCAATACAATGGCAGCGGTTATACGGCAACGGAAACCTTTAACAGTCGCATGGGCGATGGAAACCCTGCCAACCCGGAGAGCGCCTACGACTACAACGGCAATATTAAGTCCATGACCCAGCAGGGATTGGCCGGCGGTAACTCCCTGCCGATCGACCAACTGACGTACAGCTACCTGCCAGGCAGTAACAAGCTGGCAAAGGTAACGGACCTGGCGGGCGATACCCGCAGCTACCAGTTGGGCGATTTTAATGATGGTACCAACAGTGGCGATGACTATGCGTATGACATAAACGGGAATCTGACAAAAGATGAGAACAAGAATATCAGCAGCATTAGCTATAATATCTTAAATTTACCGGAGCAAATTGATGTAACCGGTAAGGGAACGATCCGTTACCAGTACGATGCAGCTGGTAACAAGCTGAGTAAGACGGTGAATGAAACCGGCCAGGGACAGAAGATAACCACCTACCTGGGCGGAATGATCTTTGAAAACGATGTATTGCAGCATGTAGCGATGGAAGAAGGGCGGTTTCGTCCGAATGGCAGTGCTTTTACGGTTGATTATTTTTTAAAGGATCATTTGGGCAATGTGCGTTCGATGATCAATGAGAATAAGACCCTGCTGGAGGAGACGCATTATTATCCGTTTGGGTTGACAATGAAAGGGATCTCGACTAGTGCTTTCGCGAATGTACATAATAAAGAAAAGACGTTTCAGAATCAGCAGTTAGATGAAGACCTGGATCTGAACTGGGTACAGTTTAAATACCGAAATCATGATCCGCAGATTGGAAGGTTTATTGAAATAGATCCACTCAGTGATAAGTACACTCATAATAGTACCTACGCGTTCAGTGAAAACAAAGTTGTTCGTCATGTAGAACTGGAAGGATTGGAGTCTGCGCCCTTTGAATATATGAATGGGCGAAGGCTTACGAAAACTGAAATTGGGGTGGCTAATAAAATTGCCAGAGATATAGGAAATGGGCTTGGAAATGTATTTGTTGGCTTGATGTCTCCCTTTAACGCGATTGCAGAAAATCATATTGCAGGGAATATTGACGATCCTGTTAAAAAGCGGGAGCATTTGCAGGCGGCTGATTATTGGGGTAAAGAAGCTCTGATAAATTACGGTGGAGGATTTCTTTTTGGGAAAGGTGTTCAGGTAATCGCAGCCAGTATGAGGTTTGGAGTGGCAACGTCTGTTTGGGGAGAAAATGCCTTGGTAAGAGGCCTTAAAATAGAACAGGCATTAGGTGGTAATCTGCCGGAAAATTTTCCTGTCATTGATAAGTTTGCTGACGGTCTAGCGACAAGTATAAAGAGTATAGATCTTACGGCAGCTACCTATGGGAAAGGAAATAACTTATTTAATACATTGAAAGGCTATGTTAATAAACTTGATGATTTTAATGGAGCGACTTTTGATAAAATGAGAATAGGAAGCAGTGATATAACAGGTAAGGCTTTAGAAGTGGCAGTGCAGCCCGGAAAAGCCACTTTAAACCAATGGGAGCAAATTGGTAATGCGATGAAATATGCAAAAGAACAAGGGATCGAATTTAAGCTCCAATTTGTAAAATAAACTACTATGTCTGCAGCTACAATTTACAGGATAAAAAAGAAAGGGTATTTATTATATAGTTCGGTTAAAACAGTTAGTGGGTTTTGGATTGCCGCACCTCCATATTTTTTAATGGCTGAAGACAATGCGAATAGTGATGCGCTTTCTAACGCAATACGAGCGATTATTAAGAATGATGACCCGGTGCGAGTTCCGGATCCCAAAGACTGGAAAGAATTTAATAGGGAGTTTGAGAATGAAACAGGGGTATCTTCAAAAGACTTGAACCGCTCTACTACAATGTGTTGTGATGTTAGTAAAAAAGACAGTGTAATGATTTTTACCCCTACTAAACATGCTGAAAAACCAGATCGGGGCTTCTTACACAAAAGAGATGAAGAAAAGGTTTCTATTCTCTTTACAGCATCTGATCAAGAGATTTACGAAGCATTTATGCTTGCATTTAGCAGGTGTGAGTAATTTTAGTAAAGCCCAGTTCGCCGGGCTTTATTATTTAGCGTAAGCCTGTTTATTCCCTTCTATCGCAGGTCTGAAGCTGATGACCGTGCAATGCCGACCTGTGCTGTTCTGTAACTGGTATTACCGTTGTCAGTATAACATAAGAAGGCAGAACGGTAGTTGGTGCCTTCTCAGTGAGAATGACAACTCCAATAGCATCAGCTAAAGCAGCAGGATCGGAGCTGTGTTGAAATATAACAAAAGCAATACTAATATAAATTCTGTTAAAGAAGCAATTGATTATTTGAGCAAGCGGAAGGCCCTTGTTATATGCCGGCGCTCTGATCATCACTGTTAAACGCTTCCAATTCCTTATAAAAGTTCATGGCTTTCATGACTGAAGCACCGCCCGAACCCGCAATCATATTCCTGAACCATTTTTTGTCCAGGTTTTCTGGTTTGTGATTTTTGTATAACCAATAGCTGAAATAGATAAAAGAACCGGTCAGGGCTACCTGAAAAATGATGTATCCCAACCCAACGTCCTGTGGAAACCATTTATTGGTTAAATAGAAGGTGGTGTAAAAAGGGAACTGAAAACACATCGTTTTTGCGTGGCTGATTATAGATAATTGCAGTCGTGATAATTGTTGCTGAATTTCCATTATGCTGCCATTATAATGAATATTGTTGGCCCAAACAAGATGTTTAACGTAGTCTGCAAAGCCTTTTATATTAATTAACGTGATTACCGAAACTGAAACAATAAAATAATTCCAGGCAGCGGAGTAGTGGGACAAAGCATAAAGCAATGCATAACTTAAAAGCAGCAGATAAAGTACAAAAGCAACAATTCCCGTTGTTTTTAATGTGATCAGTGATTTCAGAGAAATCCTGGCTTTTTCATTAATGACTTCTTTTAATAGCAATTCATTAATGGCTACTATTTTTTCGATTTTGGAATTTTGTTTCTTCCAAATGGTGATCAGTTCTGTATTTTCCATTTTATTGATTTTTAAGTTGAGTAAATTTTTGTCTGAAGCTGTTTTTGATGCGGTTTATTTTGGTAGCAACATTGGTTTCCGAAATGCCTATGATTTGGGAGATTTCTTTGTGGCTCTTTTCTTCCAAATAGAGGAGCATTAATGCTTTATCCAAATCTTTTAGTTGCGCAATCATCCGTTGTAAAATACCCAGATCCGTTTCCTTATCTTCAAAACCGTCATTGTCCGGGAAATCGATAATTCCGTCCTTTAAAGAATTTGATATGTTCTTTCTGCTATTCTCTTTTCGGTAAAAGGATATGGCAACGTTCAGTGAAATTCGATATATCCAGGTAGAATGCCTGAAATGGTCGTCATAATCATCAAACGATTTCCATAGTTGAATAATAATTTCCTGAACGAGGTCTTTCCGGTCTTCAACATTTTTGCAATACGAATTTGCAACCTTGTAAAGGATGCCTTTATGAGACTGAACAACTGAGAGAAATATATCGGATTTATCAATCTTGTCCATTTTTGTTATCTATCAGCGTGTTAACCGACGTTAATTTGTGCTTGCTGTTTTTTCTGTTTTCGATTCCATTAAATCATTAGACGTATAACTTTCTATTTTTCTAATTATTCGCACAAAGGGTGAAAATATCACAGTCCGTAAAAAATATTTTTCGGACAGCCGTCTTTATGCTTGTCTGGTCCTAACATGTTTCATGTATCGGGTTCTAATGACTAACCTAAAAATGGAGGATATCGAAAACTGTAAAATTAATTATATCGTCTGTCCAAATCATCCCCTCATTAAGTCTATTTTAGTCATCTTTAGGCCCGTTATCCGTCAATATCTTTGACAGAACAAACCGGTAAACGCCGCCGGTTGTTCAAATAGAAAATAAACCGTGGAACAGCGGGGGCTGGAAAGCATACCCGAAACACTTTGGTCCCGGTTTCAATCGATATACATAATGACGGTCAAAGGACGGTATTCGTAGCGGCACACAGATATGCTTCGATTAGAGGTACATCGGGCAGCGTATGACCAATACAGTGCGGATTTTATCGCTGCGATCAAATTGTTCAACTCTGCATTACGGAATAAAAACCAGATAGTGGCCCGTATGCATCGGGTTTCCGGGCTTGTTGGTTTGGAGCAGTGCCGGGAATCGCTCTATGAACATAAACACTCCGGGCGCAGCAGGTTACCGGTACTTTTAACAAACCTTCAAAAAATAACCGGGAATAATTTTATTCTTGGTGCCTGTTATGCTAAATTCACTATTAAAATGGTCGTTGATGCGCACACAGGGATGCCCGATAGTACCGGTTCTTACCGTATATTGCATTTAATAATGACGTGTATCTTCTGCTGTTTTAAGTTAAAAACCTGGTAATGGAACCTATTGAACAATCAGACAAACCGGTTATTTCGAAACGCATTGATGGTTTCTTTATTACCGTTTACGAAATTTTCGGGTTTATAACCCGGTTTTTCCGGGAACTGTTACGGCGTCCTTTTGAAACAAAGGAATTCATCCGCCAGTGTTTTTATATCGGCAATAAATCGCTGCCGCTGATCAGTTTGACCGGCTTTATTACCGGGCTGGTGTTTACCAAACAATCGCGTCCTTCCCTGGCGGAATTCGGCGCCACTTCCTGGCTTCCTTCGTTGATATCGATTGCCATCGTACGCGCGCTGGCTCCACTGGTAACGGCGCTGATCTGTGCCGGCCGTGTGGGATCAAGCATGGGCGCCGAGCTGGCCTCCATGAAAGTGACCGAGCAGATCGATGCAATGGAGGTTTCTGCCATTAACCCCTTCAAGTACCTGGTGATGACGCGGGTGTTGGCCTGCACCGTATGCCTGCCGCTGCTGATGTGCTATAACGGGATCATCGCTCTCGTGGGTGCTTTTGTAGACATTCACCTCAACGAGCAAACAAGCATGGCTACGTTCGTACAGAATGCATTTACGAATATTTCGTTCCTGGATCTTGCCGCTTCCCTGGTGAAAGCACTGATTTATGGCTTTACGATCGGTATTGTCAGCTGCTATCAGGGCTTTCATGCCACCCAGGGTACGGAGGGCGTTGGCAAATCTGCCAATGTATCTGTGGTGGTTTCCATGTTCCTGATCTTTATAGAAGAGGTGATTATTGTTCAACTGGTGAATATGATACGATAACTATGAAATCTTTTATTCCCGATATCGACAGGCAGCAAACGGTGATCTCCATCGGCGGGCTGTACAAATCGTTTGGCAGCAATCATGTGCTGCGTGGGGTAGACCTGGATCTGCACCGCGGAGAGAACATCGTGGTGCTGGGGCGTTCCGGAACAGGTAAGTCGGTTCTGATAAAAGTGATCGTTGGATTGCTGTATCCTGATGCCGGCACGGTAAGCGTACTGGGGCAGGAGGTGCCGGAACTGGATGCCCGCGCGCTGCGCGACCTGCGCCTGAAAGTGGGTTTCTGTTTTCAGCATGGGGCATTATATGACAGCATGACGGTAGGCGAAAACCTGGCCTTCCCGCTGAAACGGAATGAACCGGGCATGAGCCGTACAGAGCGCAATAAACGCATAGAAATGGTGCTGGAAGCCATCGGGCTTTCCCAAACCATCGACCAGATGCCGGCCGAGCTATCCGGCGGGCAGCGCAAGCGCATCGGCATTGGCCGTACACTTATACTTCGCCCGGAAATCATGTTGTATGATGAACCTACTGCCGGACTGGATCCCATTACCTGCACGGAGATCAATGACCTGATCAATGAAGTACAGCACCGGTTCAATACCAGCTCCATCATTATTACGCATGATCTCACCTGCGCCAAATCCACCGGCGACACCATCGCCGTACTGAAAGAAGGACGGTTTATACGGCAGGGCAACTTTAATGATGTATTCAGTTCCGATGAGGAACTGATCCGAGAATTTTATGAGTATAACTTTATTCAATAATATATGAAAACAGCTGATTCAAGAAGGGCTACTACCGTGGGCATATTCATTGTTCTGGGACTGGTGATTTTTGCCACCGCCATCCTGATTTTGGGCGGGCAAAAAAAGACGTTTATCGATTCGGTGCAGATAAAAGCGATCTTCCACGATGTGGGCGGTCTTTCCAAAGGCAACAATATCTGGTATTCCGGTGTAAAAGTAGGCACGATCAAAAAGATCCGGTTTATTGATCACAGCCGGATCGAAGTGCTGATGAATATCGATAAGAATGCCCGGCCGTTTATTCATAAAGATGTTAGGGCCCGGGTAAGCGCCGACGGACTGGTGGGCAATAAGATCATCGCCCTGGACGGCGGCACCGCTCAAACCGCTCCCATTGAAGACGGAGATGTGATCATTGTGGAACCCAGCATCAGCACGGATGAGATCATGAATACGCTGCAGGTAAATAACAAGAACCTGGTGACCATTACCGGTAATCTCAAAGACATTATGGAAAATCTTGCTGCGGGCAAAGGCTCGCTGGGTAAACTGATAAAGGATTCATCCGTTTACGAACAGCTAAACCGCACCCTGGCTATACTGCATGAAACGGCCGGCAATACCCAGCAGTTTACAAAAGACCTTACCGGATACACGGCCCGGCTGCAAACCCCCGGCGTGCTGGCCAGCGACCTGGTGCATGACACGGTTGTATTCAGCAGGCTCCGGAATACCGCAAACCAGCTGCAGGAGGTAGCCACGCAGGCGAACGATGTAGCGCGCAATCTTCAGTCGGTAAGCACGGATGTTAAAGGCCGTTTGAAAAGTAACGAATCACCTGCCGGCGTGCTGCTGAATGATTCTGCAACTGCCCGGCAGCTGCAGCAAACGATCCGGAACCTGGAAAGCAGTACCGGCAAACTGGATGAGAACATGGAAGCTGTGCGGCATAATTTCCTGTTCCGGGGCTATTTCAGACGACAGGAAAAACAACGCAAAAAGGAAGAAAAAAAGCAGCAAAAAGAACTGCAACGGCAATAAAAAGCAGACGTGACGGCCGTATACATATTGATGTTCCTCACCGGCAATGCATCAAAGAAGAACCTGTGCTTCGCAGAAGCATTGAGCAACTTTTGCTTTTGTCAAGGTAAGGGAAGCAACAAAAATTTGCACCGGCGTTTTGCCAAAACAGTATCTGCCGCTGTGCGGACGCGTCTCATTGACTTTTTTGAGGAGTAGCAGTTAATATATGTACGATTAGTTAGAATGCATCTCAAACCGTCAGATCAAATCCAAACACGTTGCTGTTAACCAAACTGCAAAGAAAATGATCGCCATAAGCGTTTTTTCACCTCCATAGCGGTAAACAACCATCAGTCCTCGCTCTCAGAATTATCGGGGCTTACTTCTACGATATCATTCATGATAAAGACGCCTCCCGGGAAAAAAGCTCCCAGTCTTTTCTGATAGGCCTGAGCATCCTGCCTGGATGTAAAATTGCCCACTTTTACTTTAAAATAAGGAGATTGGTGCCACATGTAAGGTTTCAGCTCCGGAAAATTGGAATAGATCTTCGTACGGGCGGCCATTGCCTCCGCTTTATTATTGGTGCTAATCACCAGCAACCGGTATCCCGGTGCGGTTCTTCTTTTAGATGAATTGCGTGTAGACAGGTTGTTCACTTCCGACTGCTTTTTGAGCAGCAGATCGATCCGCGGATCTTTGTACACAGCTACACCGCCCGTTTGTGCCCATAACCGGGTGCACAGGAACAGCATCAAAAGAGGTAATACGTACTTCATATAATTATCGGGTTATGCGGTTACCGGTCTATCATCCGCAGGATCACTCCCCACTTCTAATAGATTGATGAATACCGGCATAAGTTGCACAAAAATAATGCTACAATTGAATAACTTTACGTAAATAAGAATGGAAGTCCGTTTTTCCGGAAAGATAATCTATACTATGAATGATTCTGTTGAATATATCGGCTATTTAGCCATGGCTTTACTGGTGATCTCATTCATCCCAAAACAACTGAAGGCCATACGGGTCATTAATTTTGCCGGTTGTATCTTTTTTGTACTTTATGGCGTCCTGCTGGGCTGGAAATGGCCCATTATTATTTCCAACGGGCTGATCGCCGTGATTCAGCTTTACCACCTTTTTGTTAAAAAGCAGCTTCCGGCCGAAGATAAAAGGGCTTGATTGTGATTTGCTTGCATTATTTTTGAATCTTTGCACCCCATGATGCAACCATCCGTCGCTATTGTTATTCTCAACTGGAATGGTAAAAAATACCTGGAGCAATTCCTTCCGGGTGTTGTTCAAACCCATTATGCCCCGTTGCAGGTAGTGGTAGCCGACAATGGATCCACGGATGATTCGGTTGAATGGTTGCAACAGCATTTCCCGGAAGTCCGCATCATCCGTTTTAACGAAAATCACGGGTTTGCAAAGGGATACAACCTGGCACTGGAGCAGGTTTCAGCTGATTATTACCTCCTGCTCAACTCTGATGTACAGGTTACAGAAGGCTTTATTGGTCCCTTGCTGGAGCTACTGGAGTCCGATGCCACGCTGGCCGCCTGTCAGCCCAAGATCCTTTCTTACAACCATCCCCAGTACTTCGAATATGCAGGAGCCGCCGGCGGGTGGATGGATCATTATTGTTACCCCTTTGCCAAAGGCCGGGTTTTTGATTTTACGGAAACGGATGAAGGGCAGTACGATGTTTCGGCACCCATCTTTTGGGCCAGCGGTGCGGCGCTGTTTATCCGTTCAAACGTATTTCATGAGGCCGGAGGGTTCGATCCGTATTTTTTTGCGCACCAGGAGGAGATCGACCTTTGCTGGCGCATCCAGCTGCTGGGGTATAGGATCCGATCCTGTCCGCAATCGGTTGTTTACCATGTAGGCGGCGGTACCCTTCCCAAAGGCAATTCATTAAAAACCTATCTCAATTTCCGCAACAACCATATCATGATGTACAAGAATATGTATGGCTGGCGACGATTGTATGTTATTTTTTTAAGAGCGGTACTGGATGGGGTTTCCGCCTTTAAAAGCCTGCTGGGCGGGGATGGCGGTTATTTTATAGCGGTTGCCAGTGCACATCTATCCTTCGTAAAGTGGATGCTGGCAGATCAGAAAAAAAGCATCTTTCCCCAAAATAAAAAAGGCAAATTAGAAGGTTTGCTTAAAAAGAACATAGCATGGGCCCATTTTGTCAAAGGGAAAAAAAAGTTCTCGGAAATTGTTGACAAAGAAGTGACAAATTAATGAATAGATCCTTATTTTTGCGACACAATATTACTGATACAGAATGGAACATAATTTCGACGTTGAGCAAATAAAAGAGCAGGAATACCAGGAAGAATTAAAGCAAAGCCAGAAAAAGGATTTCAAATTCAGCTGGGTTTCTACTTCTGCCTTTTTATTTTACCTGACTGTTGCATGCCTCATCCTGTTTACCTGGGGAGGTTGCTACCGTCTTTATACAAAGCGTTTTGAAAAGCCGAGCGTTCAGGTTCAGGAGAGCACTTTGTACACTCCAAAATATAAATAAAAAAAAGTTGCCGATTTTTTTTGCAGTTAAAAAAAATCCCTTATCTTCGCAACCCCTTAAGTAACAAGCCAATACTTAAGAAAAACAAAAAAGTTCTTATTCACGCGGAAGTAGCTCATTTGGTAGAGCACGACCTTGCCAAGGTCGGGGTGGCCGGTTCGAGCCCGGTCTTCCGCTCTCTTTAAAAAGTTATTCGTTATACGTTATTTGTTATTGGAATGATTTACTGATAGCTCATAGCTGATAACTGATAACTTTTTTTTTCGCCCTGGTGGTGGAATTGGTAGACACGCAGGACTTAAAATCCTGTGGGCAGCAATGTCCGTGCGGGTTCAAGTCCCGCCTGGGGCACTGATTAGTAATCAGGTAAAAGGTTCACGAAAGTGAGCCTTTTTTGTTTTTAAACTGATTTGCAAACAAAATAATGAGCGGATGTAAAAGCATTCCCTTACCACAGGCCGTAAGGTTACCGCAACGTACGCGCAGCATTTCAATGGTAACCTGTTACGGTCTTAGCGCATGCTGTGCAGTTAAATTTTTAAACATCAGCGTGCGCAACGGCCCGCAGGAAAATGCATCAGCACCCGGTTCTGCCCCGGAGAAAAACGTCTTCTTTTCGCCTTCTGCTGCAATTTAACCCGTTATTATCCGCCTGTTTTTTCCAATGACCGGATTATCAGTTATTTTTGTTGGATGACGGATAAAATACAATTGCTGGCAAAGCAGTTTGCACCGGAATTGATCGAAGTGCGCCGGTACCTGCATGCACATCCTGAATTAAGCTACCAGGAATATGAGACTTCAAAATACATACAGGCGCAATTAACAGACCTTGGTATTCCTTTCGAAGTAAAAGCAGCCACGGGAGTGATCGGGTTGCTGAAGGGGCGCAACCCGGAGAAACGGGTGATTGCCCTGCGGGCGGATATGGATGCGCTGCCCATCCAGGAATTGAATGAAGTCAGCTACCGCTCGGTGCATGAAAATGTTATGCATGCCTGCGGGCATGATGTACATACCGCCTGTTTACTAGGTGCGGCAAAAATCCTGAACGAAATAAAAGATACCTGGGAAGGTACGGTTAAACTGATCTTCCAGCCCGGCGAAGAAAAAAATCCGGGAGGTGCCAGTCTGCTGATAAAAGAAGGCGTGTTGGAACATCCGGCTCCCGCGGCGATATTCGGATTGCATGTGCACCCGGGGCTTGAAGTGGGCAAACTCAGCTTTCGTGGCGGAAAGGTAATGGCCAGTGCTGATGAACTTTATATTACCGTAAAAGGAAAAGGAGGGCATGCGGCGGCTCCCAATGTATGCATCGACCCGATACTGATTGCTTCCCACCTGGTAGTGGCGCTGCAACAGGTGATCAGCCGGCGCAACAACCCTCAAAACCCAACGGTGTTATCCATTACAGCCATTAACGGCGGTACCACTACCAACGTGATCCCGGATGAAGTAAAATTAAAGGGAACCTTCCGTGCCATGAACGAACAATGGCGGTTTGAAGCCCATGAGATCATACGGAGTATTGCCGAAGGGGTGGTGAACGGAATGGGAGGGAACCTGGACCTGCATATCGATGTAGGGTATCCCAGCGTATATAATAATGAAGCGCTTTCTGCACAGGCTGCGGAACTGGCTGTAGCCTATGCCGGTGCTGCACAGGTGGGCGAAACGGAGATCCGCATGGGCGCCGAAGATTTTGGATATTATACGCAGCAGATACCTGGCTGTTTTTATCGATTGGGTGTAATGAATGTAGCACGGGGGATCACCGCCGGCGTACACACGCCCTTGTTTAATGTAGATGAAAATGCGATAGAGCTGGGAATGGGGGTGATGGCCTGGCTGGCCGTTTCCACGGATTTAACAAAACTGAAAGGATAATTCACCGCCACCTTGCATCATTCAAAAAAAAGCATTATGATTAAAGCAGCAATCGCCGGGATGATTTTTACGATAGGTTCCTTAACCGCCATCGGACAATCGAAAACCGATTCTTCAAAAACGGCGCGTGATTTTTTGATCGGGCAGGAAGAAAGCCATGGCAAGCATCCGGACAGCCGGAACCGAAACCGGATCGAAAACATTAAGCCGGAAAAAGACAGTAATTCCGCAACGCACCAGGCGGAGTCAAAGAAAAAGAAAAGATGTTGCTTTCTTTTCTGCCGTAAAAACAAAAAATAAGGTTGCTTTGCAATAAGCCGCCGGAAATAACCGGCGTGCAGCTGCTTCCGGATGAACTACGGGGATAATTACCGGAGCATATTGTCGTAATACTGTTTCTTAAGCTGTACTTTGGGTAACGATGTGGCCGCCCGGGCGCTTGTACCTGTGGTTACCGCCGATATAACAGGAGTGCCGTCTATAAGATCCAGGGCCGCCTTGGTGCAATCTTCTGTAACATCTCCCCAGGCTTTATCTACCCCGTCGTATATTTTAAGCTCCGGCGCAAAGCCGTCATAAGAAACCTGCTGATCGGAACTGTTCCTGGTCATAAAAGAAACGGTCCAGAAGGTCACTTTCTTAAACAGGTCGATCGGAAAAAAACCTACGGGCTTGCCAAATGTGTGATCATCTCCGATCAGTTTGATATTCCCGTTGAAGTAAGGCTTCAGATCATTGATCAGGAGTTCAGCGGAGGAGGCGGTTTGGTCGCCTACAATAATATATAAATTAGTGGGGTTGATGGGAAACCCTTTTGAATTATCTGTTTTATTAAAATTGACGGTATTGGCTTCCGGCTTATAGTACGTGGCGCTGTAGGCGTGCCGTGTACGCATCAGCGTATAGTTGCCGGCCTGCAGGTCTGCATTGTAATAATACGTATACATTTTATTACCGTTGCTTACCGTTGCGGGCGACAGGCTGTTGGCGAGGTAGTCCTGTGTGCGCGTAAAGCCTCCGTTGTTATAGCGCAGGTCCAGGATGATATTTTTTATGCCTGCATTTTTAAAAGATCCGAGCGCCGTTTCAAGTGCTGTGCGGGAATCTTCGAGCAGGTCAAAGAATTTGTATACCATATAACCTGCTTTGGCTCCTTTGGGTGATTGCAGGATACCGGAGTATAATACCGAAGATGGAATAAAGGAAGCAATGGACAGGTCGAGTGCAACCTGTTCGCCGCCCGGTTTTTCAAAAGTAACCGTGGCCGATTTGGTGGTTTCATCATAGAACATGTTGTTCAGGATATCTACGGAAGCCTGGTTGTATCCCAGGTTCGTATTGTTTACCTTTACGATCTTCCAGGTACGCTGTACGCCTTTTTTTCCCGCATCCGAATTCGGATGTACATAGGTAACAAACCAGCCGGCAAAATCGGAGGAAGTTCCCGAGGCGGGTTTGCGGCTTTTCCACCCGCTTTTTACAAAGAAACCATAACTGCTTTCGGGCTGGGTGGCCATGCTGCCTGTTTCGGCATTGTAATAATCGGTGGCATAACTATACCCCTTCTTTTTATCATTGGCATTGGTGTTCCGGACAGCGGCAAGGGTTGCTTCAGCTGTTTCCAGGTCGGTACCTTTCGCATATTGCCGCGGGTTGAATGATTCATAGGTGGTGCTGTTGCGGATCTCGTCCCAGAAATAGATCTCGCGGGAGAACAGGTATACGGAATCTGCAACCCGCTGAATCTCGGAACTTCCGTCATCGGGCTTTACATCATCTTTCTTTTTGTCTTTGCAGGATGCAGCCAGTAGCAGCAGCAGGCCGCCAACAGCGCCTATATTAAATACACGCATAGAATCCGGAATATTTTATGAAAAGATAGGTATTAATTGTTTTTTTTATGTAAAAATTTTGATAACTTTTGGTATACCTGCTCCGGGGTTATTTCCTGCATGCAACCTGCCTCGCCGTGGACAGGGCAGGGTTTATTGCCAAAAACGGATGAGGGACGGCAGGCCAGATCGGTTTGAACGGCGTTTTCCGGATCCTGTCCCCAGCCATAAAAGCCAAGCCAGGGGTGGGTGCCTCCCCAGATGGAAACCACGGGAACCCCGTAAAGCGAAGCCAGGTGCATATTGGCAGAATCCATGGTAAGCATCACATCCATCTGGGCGATCAGCTGCAATTCTTCCGCGAACGCATACTGCCCGGCGGCCACTCGGATGTTTGGATGTCCGGCTGCCCATTGTTCCAGCAACGGTGCTTCGGCCTTGCTGCCAAATAAAAAGATCATACTACCGGCGTCTTGCTGCAACAGCCGCACTACCTGCTCCATTTTTTCAAGCGGGTACATTTTGGCGGCATGTTTTGCAAAAGGTGCAATACCGATCCGGGATTTGGCATCCGGGATCTGGAATTTAGCACTCAGGATTGCTGATCGCTGACGGCTGATGTCTAATGTCTCATGTCTGATACCTGACATCTGATCGTTGATAACCACCGGCACTCCCAGCTTTGCAAATACATCCGCATACCGTTGAAACGTGGTTTTTAATGGACGTAGTTTTTTGTTGTGCGGCCGGGTCAGCTCTTTTTTTTCACCACGACCTTTATCGATCACGGCAATCGGAACAGGGCCCAACAGCCGGCGGATGATCTTGGTGCGCAGTACATCGTGGAGATCGGCTACGGCATCAAAGGGCACAGCTGTTTTTAGCCGGCGGGCCAGTGTTACCAGTCCGCGCAGCCCTTTATATTGTTTGCGGATATCGGCACCATAAAAATGAAGCCGGTCGATATTTTCAAAAAGCGGGGCATGAAAAGGCACCGATACCATGGTAACCTGCAGCCCGGGATGTTGTGCCAACAGGAGCCGGAGTACCGGCACGGTCATGGCTGCATCTCCCAGTGCAGAGAACCGGAACACCAGTATATGTTTGGGAGCGGCCTTCATTATTTTTTTTGCTGGTAAAGTACGGGATTCAGACTCTCATCGTTGTACATTTTCATTTGTTTGTACACCTTCATGTATTTTTTCCCGGCGGCGATATCACCAAGCAGCTGGTCAATGGCGGTAGAAAGATCCGTCCGCTGCGTTTGCAGTACCTGGAGTTTGGCGGTGCAGGCTTCACGATGCGCTTCCGAAGCGTCTTTACGGGTAGCTTCCTGCTGCATATGATAGATCTTGAGTTCCAGGATGGACAGGCGGTCAATAGCCCAGGCCGGACTTTCGGTATTGAACGCAGCATCTGCGGCGGGTGTTACCTGGCTGTATTGCTGCAGGAACCAGCTGTCGATATATTCCACCATATCGGTGCGGTGCTGGTTCGAGCTGTCGATCCGCCGTTTGATCTCCAGGGCCTTCACGGGGTCGATCTGCGGGTCGCGGATGATGTCTTCCAGGTGCCATTGTACGGTATCGATCCAGTTCTTTTCATACATCAGGAACTCAAGGGTCCCTTTTGCATACGGATTTTGAACCGGGGTATCCACATCGTCCGTTTTATGATAATCGGTAATACTCTGCTGAAAAATCAGGATCCAGTCTGCCGTGCGCATGATCAGTTATTATTAAGTAACGGTAAAAATGAATTTAAATATCCTGCAAATGTAAGTGTTTGAGATTTGGGATCCGGAGATCTGGGATCCGAGATTCGAGATTTGAGATTTGAGATTCGAGTTTACTGGTGTCCGGTAAAAATATGTATGTAATAAAAAAAGGGAGGCCGAAGCCTCCTTTTTTAGTAGATTTAAGTTACCACACAAAAATATACTATGAGTAAAGGTAACTTTTTTATCGGACAGCCGATTTTTTCTCAGCTTCTAAATTTGATACCCAGGCAGCTGGTAGCTAAAGTGAGCCGTGATTTGAAAGCAGA
>JAGIAT010000060.1 GCA_017744715.1 Niabella sp.
TCAATTTGCCGAGTTCCTTCTCCTGAGTTCTCTCAAGCGCCTTAGAATACTCATCTCGCGCACCAGTGTCGGTTTGCGGTACGGTCGTCAATAGCTGAAGCTTAGTGGCTTTTCCTGGAAGCAGGGTATCACTCACTTCGTCTGCAAGCAGACTCGTTATCACACCTCAGCTAAGCCCCCCGGATTTGCCTAAGGGGCACGCCTACATGCTTGAACCAGGATATCCAACACCTGGCTGAGCTAACCTTCTCCGTCCCCACATCGCACTATTGATCGGTACAGGAATATTGACCTGTTTCCCATCAGCTACGCATCTCTGCCTCGCCTTAGGGGCCGACTCACTCTACGCCGATGAACGTTGCGTAGAAAACCTTGCGCTTACGGCGAGGGGGCTTTTCACCCCCTTTAACGCTACTCATGTCAGCATTCGCACTTCTGATACCTCCAGCATCCGTTACCAGACACCTTCACAGGCTTACAGAACGCTCTCCTACCACGCACAGTAAACTGTGCATCCGCAGCTTCGGTAACTGGCTTAGCCCCGTTACATCTTCCGCGCAGGACGACTCGATCAGTGAGCTATT
>JAGIAT010000061.1 GCA_017744715.1 Niabella sp.
CCTCGGTGAATGCCGAACGAATCTTTACGTAGCATATGGGTATATATATCAAAAGCAGCCGCATAGTAGCAAAAGGCTATGCCGGTGAAGAAAGTAAATAAGGGCACACGGGGGATGCCTAGGCTCTCAGAGGCGAAGAAGGACGTGATAAGCTGCGATAAGCTACGGGGATTGGCAAATGCGAACTGATCCGTAGATTTCCGAATGGGGCAACCTGACTATTTGAAGAATAGTCGTATAAAACGCGAACGCGCTGAACTGAAACATCTAAGTAGGCGTAGGAGAAGAAAATAACAATGATTTCCCAAGTAGTGGCGAGCGAACGGGAAAGAGCCCAAACCGTTTATGTTACGGCATAGACGGGGTTGTAGGACCACGACATTGTACAGCGCTATGAACTGGAAGCAGGTGGGAAACTGCGCGACAAGGGTGAGAGCCCCGTACAGGTAAAGAATGTTGACATAGTGGTATCCTGAGTACCGCGGGACCGGAGAAATCCTGTGGGAATCCACCAGCACCATCTGGTAAGGCTAAATACTCCTGAGAGACCGATAGTGAACCAGTACCGTGAGGGAAAG
>JAGIAT010000062.1 GCA_017744715.1 Niabella sp.
CCGTGTAAAAAAAGGCACCGACCTACTCTCCCACGTGTTACCGCAATACCATCGGCTCTGGCGGGCTTGACTGCTCTGTTCGGAATGGGAAGAGGTAGACACCGCCGATATAGGCACCTAAAAATCTTTATTGGTCTGCTTCCTTTTAGGAGCATCAGGCCAACTGACATATATATTGAAAGAGCTTTGTTTCTTTTTTGTTATTCTTTTCGTTTCTAAAAATTAAAGAGGAAGACAACAGTGTTATCTGCTTGAGAAAGCTTCGGGCTATTAGTACCACTTGGCTTTGGTCTCTCAACCTTTACACCTATGGCCTATCAACGTAGTCATCTTCTACGACCCTATAAGGAAGTCTCATCTCGTGGCTAGTTTCGCACTTAGATGCTTTCAGCGCTTATCTATTCCAGACGTAGCTACCCTGCCGTACACCTGGCGGCATAACAGGTTCACCAGAGGTCTGTCCAACCCGGTCCTCTCGTACTAAGGTCAGATCCACTCAAACTTCCAACGCCCACAACAGATAGGGACCGAACTGTCTCGCGACGTTCTGAACCCAGCTCGC
>JAGIAT010000063.1 GCA_017744715.1 Niabella sp.
GTTCTTTTCGCCTTTCCCTCACGGTACTAGTTCACTATCGGTCGATGATGAGTATTTAGCCTTGGAGGATGGTCCCCCCATCTTCAGACAGGATTTCTCGTGTCCCGCCCTACTTTTCGTCAGCTCAGTACCACACAGGTCTTTTCACATACGGGGCTATCACCCACTATGGCCAGCCTTTCCAAGCTGTTCTGTTAAGTCTTGCGCTATCACTGACAGGCTCTTCCGATTTCGCTCGCCACTACTTTCGGAATCTCGGTTGATGTCTTTTCCTCGAGCTACTGAGATGTTTCAGTTCACCCGGTTCGCCTCGCATACCTATGTATTCAGTATGCGATACCCCGAAGGGTGGGTTTCCCCATTCGGAAATCTCCGGATCAAAGCTTATTTGCCAGCTCCCCGAAGCTTATCGCAGGCTATCACGTCTTTCGTCGCCTATCATCGCCAAGGCATCCACCACATGCTCTTATTCACTTGACCCTATAACTTTGATCTCTCTCACGAGAGTTCTCAGTCCATCAAGGAATTGTCAGGTCTCTCACCTGACGCGTTATGC
>JAGIAT010000064.1 GCA_017744715.1 Niabella sp.
GGAATAGGCTCTCCCTTTGCAATACATTTTGCAATGATTTCATTGATTTTGTCTGACATTTCAGAAAGTTTTTGGGGTAAAAAAATAGATTTATCTTAAGGTTCTTGAGGGTTGCAGCGTTAGTTTTAAGGGCAGTTATCCTATTTCACAAATCTTTCAGAGCGAAATTTTTTTAGCAATATAAAAATAACAAGAAAATCAATTAGTAGGGAGGTTTCTTTGATACTTTCTTTCCCGCAGCAGCTCATGAAAGAAAGTATCCCAGGCCGTTCAGTCCGGGATAAGAACCAATATCTCCAGACTGATGCCGTCATTGTTCCCAATAGGCATACGAGGCGCTTGGGAATGGGCCCATCACTTTTGTGTGGCCGTTGTTTCCTGCTTCAGCAGCCTACCGGCTTCCAATAAGTGTGCTTTAGCCTATTGGTATCGGCTGTGATCTGAAATTTTTAAGGTTCACAAAGAACCCCCTATACTCAATGTATGCATTGCAAAACAATTCCCACAGCAAATTGCATCCAAATACAGCCATTGCGGAGTTAATGTAT
>JAGIAT010000066.1 GCA_017744715.1 Niabella sp.
CGTGTTACCTCACCTTCACCCTGCACAGGGGTAGATCACACGGTTTCGGGTCTACGACCACGTACTTATTCGCCCTATTCAGACTCGCTTTCGCTTCGGCTCCGCCTTCTCAGCTTAACCTTGCACGTGAACGTAACTCGCCGGTTCATTCTACAAAAGGCACGCCATCACCCCTAGATCGGGCTCTGACTTCTTGTAAGCGCACGGTTTCAGGTTCTTTTTCACTCCGCTCCCGCGGTGCTTTTCACCTTTCCCTCACGGTACTGCTTCACTATCGGTCGCCAGGGAGTATTTAGCCTTGGCAGATGGTCCTGCCGGATTCCCACGAGGTTTCACGTGTCTCGCGGTACTCGGGATCCGTCTCGGAGGGGATAGACTTTCGACTACAGGGTTGTTACCTTCTACGACGGGCCTTTCCAGACCTCTTCGTCTACCCTATCCCTTTGTAACTCCATGTGAGACGTCCCACAACCCCAAGGGGCAAGCCCCTTGGTTTGGGCTAATCCGCGTTCGCTCGCCGCTACTGACGGAATC
>JAGIAT010000068.1 GCA_017744715.1 Niabella sp.
TGCTACCGCCGGATCACTAAGACCTACTTTCGTCCCTGCTCGACTTGTAGGTCTCGCAGTCAAGCTCCCTTATGCCTTTGCACTCTGCGAATGATTTCCAACCATTCTGAGGGAACCTTAGGGCGCCTCCGTTACTTTTTAGGAGGCGACCGCCCCAGTCAAACTGTCCACCTGACACGGTCCCTTCGCCAGCTTCATGGCGACAGGTTAGAACTCCGATACGATCAGGGTGGTATCCCAACGGCGCCTCCATGGAAGCTTGCGCTCCCACTTCATAGGCTCCCACCTATCCTGTACAGACCGTACCAAAGTTCAATATCAAGCTACAGTAAAGCTCCATGGGGTCTTTCCGTCACGTCGCGGGTAACCTGCATCTTCACAGGTACTAAAATTTCACCGGATCTCTCGTTGAGACAGCGCCCAAGATCGTTACGCCATTCGTGCGGGTCAGAATTTACCTGACAAGGAATTTCGCTACCTTAGGACCGTT
>JAGIAT010000006.1 GCA_017744715.1 Niabella sp.
CGCTTTGACCGGCATCAAAAACAAAACAACTGTTTTTACCGGACACCAGTAGTTTCAAGTTCCAGGTTGGATTGCCGCGTAGCACTTGCTGTCAAATCTCCAATCCGGAACTGTAATCGACTGCAAACTGATGACTGATAGCGGTTCCAGGTTTAAGAGCAGTTTCAGGGTTCGGTTAAAGTTTCACGTCGGATCCGTTTTTATACTCCATGTACAATTTCATTTTCAAATTTCTTTCCGGTTCAACGCTAAATCTGCCTGCTATCGATGACCAACTGAAAACCGATAACCAAAAAACTGATAACTGATAGCTGAAAGATGTTCCAGGTACTGGTGCCGGCCGCGGCTGGCTTCAATATTTAACGAGGCCTGAACAGAATAATGTGGAAGCTTTCTTATTTTTGCCACATATGTTGATGAAAATACATACCAAGGACCTGGTAAAGCGTTACGGTGAACGTACGGTGGTAAACCACGTTTCTTTTGAGGTGAACCAGGGCGAAATTGTTGGATTGCTGGGGCCGAATGGTGCCGGTAAAACCACGTCCTTTTACCAGGTGGTGGGCCTGATCAAGCCCGACGAGGGGGATGTATTTTTAAATGACCAGAATATTACCAAGCTGCCGATGTATAAACGGGCGCAGATGGGCATCGGTTACCTGCCGCAGGAAGCCTCTGTTTTCCGCAAGCTGAGTGTGGAGGACAATATTTCGGCCGTACTGGAAATGACCAAACTTTCCCGGGCCGAACAAAAGGCAAAACTGGAGTCGCTGCTGGCAGAATTCCGGCTGGGTCATGTACGCAAGAGCAACGGGGACGTATTGAGCGGGGGAGAACGAAGAAGAACCGAAATTGCCCGGGCGCTGGCCGTGAACCCGAGATTTATCCTGCTGGATGAGCCCTTTGCCGGGATCGACCCCATTGCGGTGGAAGATATCCAGAGCATTGTAGCCCGCTTAAAATACAAGAATATCGGTATCCTGATTACCGACCATAACGTAAATGAAACCCTTTCGATCTGCGACCGTGCCTATCTGCTGATCGACGGAAAGATATTTGAAAAGGGTACCGCTGAAGAACTTGCCGCCAACGAGCAGGTGCGGCGACTGTACCTGGGCCGCAACTTTGAGCTGAAGCGGAAAGATTACCTGCATGAAGAAGCCCAGCAGAATTCGGCTCAGGAATTGGAACCCCGGCCAGAATCCGGAACCGACACTGCCATCCATTAATAGCGATTTTTGCTAGCTGCCTGCAGAGGCGTCTTCCGGTGCCTCCAGCTTATGATCCTTTGCAAATTGATGGCGGTGCTCCGTAAACCTGCTGATGACTTCACTTACCTGTTCAATGGATGTATTCACCTGTTCATGTATGTCCGGAAGCGCAAGCTCCAGCACAGACACACCAAGGTTCATATTTTCTGCCTCGATCTGTGCGATCTTTTTCAGCACCGCCGTTTCACTGTTTTTAAGATCTTCCAGTTCCCGCAGGATCTTGTCCATGGCGGTTAATTGTGCGCTTTTATCCATAAACCTGTTTTTAGGGATGATTAACCCGATTGGTTAAAACAACCGAACAGGCTCAAATAGTGTGCAAGAGTGCCTTCCTGCCATGGCTTTTGCGTTTTTTTTGCATATTTTACCCTGCAGCTTAATAATGAACGGGGAAAATTTTCTTAAAGTGAGTAGTTGCGGGTGGGTTTGTTTGTATAAACCAGGGCAAAAAACTTTTTATTGCCCGCTTATTCATAATATCCGAGAATGCGCGCATGCATAACTGCTGTATTATGCCTTACCGTCTTCCTGAATGGACAAGAGGAAGATTTCGCAGATGCGTACCGATTTTTTATTGGTCGGTGGTAATCCGCGAGCAATGTTGGCGCTGATAGTTGTTCTTCGTTTTCTTTTTCTCACAGATTTCGCAGATGTGCACAGATTTTGATTGGTTCTGTGTGAATCGGTGTAATCCGTGAGCAATGTTAGCGTCGATAGTTGTTCTCTGTTTTCTTTTTCTCACAGATTTCGCAGATGTGCACAGATTTTGATTGGTTCTGTGTGAATCGGTGTAATCCGTGAGCAATGTTAGCGTCGATAGTTGTTCTCTGTTTTTCTTTTTTCTTGCCATCGCGTTAGCTCAAATTCAAACTATAACCAGGCAAAACGGGGCTAGCTATCCAAAAAGAGATCGGTATAAAGCGGTCCCCCGGGCGTAATCGCATACGCATCAAGATCGGTGATGCCGGCTTCCTTCAGCACTTCTTCATCCAGGAAACAGTTGCCGGTACAGCTGCGCGCTTCTTTTTGTAAGATATAAAAGGCAGCGTCTGCAACGATCTGCGGCGTGCGGCTAATATTGGCCAGGGCCTGACCACCCAGCAGGTTCCGTACTGCTGCCGTGTCGATGGTGGTTTTGGGCCAGAGGGCATTGGCTGCAATGGGAATATTTTTAAATTCAGCAGCCCATCCAAGCGTAAGCAGGCTCATATTGTATTTGGAAATCGTATAGGCGATATGCGGACCCAGCCATTTGGGGTTGAGATTGATGGGCGGCGACAGTGTAAGGATATGTGCATTGGCCGATTTTTTCAGATAGGGCAGGGCTGCCTGTGCCATCAAAAAACTGCCCCGCACATTGATCTCCTGCATCAGGTCGTATCTTTTTTGGGGAGTGGAGGCGGTATCTGTTAAGGAGATCGCAGAAGCATTATTAATGAGAATGTCGATGCCGCCAAATGCTTCCGCTGCAGCTTCCATAACATGTTGCACCTGGGCTTCTTCCCGCACATCGCAGGCAACGGGCAATGCCCTGCCTCCGGCGGCCGTTACTGCTTCAGCGGCGGAGTAAATGGTACCGCCCAGTTTTTCATTTTCGGTTACCGACTTGGCGGCAATTACAATATTGGCGCCTTCGGCAGCCAGCTTCAGGGCAATGGCTTTTCCGATGCCACGGGTAGCGCCGGAAATAACAGCGGTTTTATCCTTAAAAATCATAAAGTAAATTACGAAAACAAACGCATTCCGCAGAAATGGCGGCTTAAAAAAGTACCGGCCTTTTATTTTGCGGGTGGCGGGGCGGATGGAGTGGGTGTTGGAGAACCGGTTTTACCGGAAGCCCCTGTTTGGCCGGTTGTTCTTTTGTCGGCAGAAGTATCTGCAGGGGCCGCTGCTCCCGGCTGGCCGGGCATGCCGGTTTGACCGGGCAATGTTTGACCATGCGTTTTGATAAAGGTTACGTTTTTCAGATCCTGGGTTGCCTGCAGACCAAGATCGCCTTGCAGCCGTTGATCGCGGGAATTGTACCGGGCAGGTTTATTCGTGTAGAACAGCTGCTTGTTCTGATCCCACCAAAGATCCTGGCAATAAAGGGTATCGCCTTTTACAGATACTACCCGCACGCTGTCACGCAGGTAGATCATGCTGATCGATTCCATGTACTTGCCGTACTTGCTGTCGAGCTTGCTTTCGATTTTGGCACTGTCATTATAGAAATCTACATGCAAGGTTTTGGGAAATTCCGTATAAACCGTATCGGCCTGTACGCGCAGCATCAAAGGGGCGGTGAGCTTGGCCTTTACCTTGCCTCCCTGCGACAGGTAACTTTCTACCTTGAGCGCCTTGTCGGTCATGGAAACTTTTTTAGTGAGGGCGTTGATCTCCTCGTCTGTATTTTCACAGGCGGTCAAAAGCAGCAGCACTGCTGAAAGTAAAACGTATGTTGAACGCAACTTCAAAGAAACCGGTTTATTGCAAAAATAATATAAATCTGCCCATAATCCCCTGGGGGCGACTTAGCGGTCTCCGTTCCGGCGCTTACCAAACCACATATCCGTAAGGGAGAAGCCCAGCGTTACCCGGTACATATTTTCCTGCAGCAGACTATTGCTGTTGCCCCGTTTAATATATTCCAGGCCAAGGTTGATCATAGTTGCCTGACCTCTTGCCTGCTGGTTATAGTTGGCCAGCGGCAGTCCTATACCGGCGGTAACACCATACAGCGGCAGTTGTTGTCCGCGCAGCTTGATATAATCGGGCCCGGTGAAAAAACCGATCCGGTAGTACATCTGGCTCAGGTAGTTCCTTTTGGTTACAGGACTGAATTCGGCACCGATCTTTAGTTTCCAGTTACTGGCCACGGCGGTATCGGGCAGGTTGTTTTCCCGGTAATTCTGCCAGTTTGTGGTGGTAAAATCAGCGCCCAGCAACCATCCGGCTTCCGTTTGGGTTTGCGCCTTTTGCAGGATAAATCCCGCAGTAAGATTGGTAGGATAACTAAGGGTTGATTTAAATCCACTGGAATCAATGATCTCTGTTGTTCCGGTAGCGCTATGGGTAACACTGGAGGTATATGCAACATTGGTATTGATCTTTTGCTGCCAGTTTCCGTAAACCCCGATGCCCAGGAACAGTTTATCGTTCATTTTTCCCTGGTATTGCAAACCGGCGTCTGCATAAATACCGCCCATAGAAGTCCTGGAATCCCAGGTACCCAGGGCGTATGCGGTGGAATCGTTATAAAGGCTGCGGCGCCGGGCGTAGTCCTTCGACCCAAAAAGGTAACCGCCGTTAACGCCCAGGCTGAGATAATGATTTTTTGCGAGGGCAAATTTAACCCCCGTACCCAGTGAGGCCAGGTAGGTACCGCCGGATCCTTCAAAAACAGTGGTTGCCGAGTCGATCGCTTCCCCGGTATTTTCATCCAGGAGCGGGCCGCTGGTATTCTGGATTTTATAGCTGATCCTGTTCAGAGGCCGCAGGCCCAGGGCCATGCCCCAGTTGCGGCGGAGCGGAATACCCAGGGAGATGCGGTTAAAGATCAGGTTGCTTGAGGTAAAACGCGTTTGTTGTGATTTGTCGATCAGCGTGTGGCCGGTTCCTTCAATGCCTATGTCCAGTATCGCCCGTCCCTGCAACTGCTTACGGGTGCCGGGTTCTGTAATCGACAGGAAAAAAGCGTAGGACGCCGGGTTGGCGTAGTTTACGGAAGAATAGCTGTTATATGCTGCGGAAACACCGCCCATACCTCTGCTGGTAGCACTGGATGAGGATATTTCATCCCCCAGGCCGTATCTTGAATAAGGGGAGTTATCCTGCGCGTTTGCAATGAAACCGAAGCCGGTTAAACAAACTGCTGCGGCAATACGTTTTATTACACACGCGTCCAATTTTCTAAGCGTTGTTAACTTCACTAATAGCATATAGGCCTTTAAATATTAATTCAGGGTCGGCAAATATCCTGCTTTTCAGGTGTGATGCCAAATGTTGCATATCCCCACCGGTTAATACCACGTTAAAGTTGTCGAATTTTTCCTCGTACGCGGCTATAAAACCGTCCAGTTCATAGGCCATTCCAAGGATAATACCGGATAAAATATTGGTTTCTGTATCATATCCCATCAGTGGCACATCCGCCTTGGGCGCTATCAGGGGCAGCTTTGCGGTATAATACTGCAGGGATTTTAACCGCATTTCCAGTCCGGGGGAAATGGAACCTCCAACCAGTTCCCTGTATTTATTTACAAAATTCAGGGTGATGCAGGTGCCCAAACCGATCAAAAGCAGGTTTTTGCCGGGGTAAAAGTGTACCCCGCCGGCCGCAATGGCTAGCCGGTCTGCACCAATGGTTTCAGGCTTGCCTACTGGTGTGGTAATGGGCAGCTGAGACTGGTAATTGAGGAGATGAAAACGGGTTCTGTCTTTTAAAACGGTTTCTGTTTCCGCATTATGGTCAATAACGGAAGAAAGAATGGACTTTGCCGGTTTGTAGGTTTCAACCAGCGACCGGATGGTTGCCGTAGTGTCATCCTGCAGTACAAGGGTTTTTATAAGTTCATTGTCCTGAAAAACAGCAACTTTTTTCCTTGTATTTCCAAAGTCGAAACAAAGTGTGGTAGACATATCGTGCAAGTAAATAAAAAATCAGGAACTTTTTTGCCCTTTCTTCCGGCGCGCCACAGAGCGGTATAAACCGGCAAAAGTTGATGTTTATGGCCTATTTCAGATCAAAGCCGCTCAGGTTCCGGAAATGGCCGTTCATTTGTATTTTTTGTTTTAACTGGTTCATCTGCTCAAATACCGGCAGCGTTTTTTCAAAATGCCGCTTCAGGTACTCCTGGCGTTGCCGTTCCTGCGTCAATTGTAAAAACTCATATTCTTCCTGAATCGTAAGCCCGGAATGATGCGCAATATCATAGGCGGTCAAAAGATGATCCTCTTTCAGAAACGCTTTCTTTACCTGCAGGTAATCGTGCAGGGTGCGCATTTGTTTTACCAGCAGGCGCATAACCTCCGGATTGCCGGTCCGGTTATTTTGCGGGTAATTAACAATGGCTCCTGAATAGAGCTTTTCCGGTATTTCACGGATCACTTCCAGAATGCGAAACAGGTCGCCCCCCCTCGTATGAATGTCCATTTCGCCATTTTCATAGGTTTTTACGATCTCTTCCACATGTACCAGCGAACCCCAGTCCTGGAGCTGGTTGTTTACGACCACCGGTACTCCAAATGGCTTGCGGCTGCCGGCCGACTCCTGGATCAATTGTTTATACCGCGGTTCAAAAATATGCAGGTTTACCTGCTCACCGGGAAACACAACGATCGACAAAGGGAATATCGGTATGAAATTGGTCATGCCCAAAGGTAAAAAAAGTTTAAGGTCTGTGTTTTTATAAATTTTTTTATACAAACCTAAAAATGTCCGGCTTCAGCCTGAAGTGTGCCGGAGCTAAAAGAATCAAGGGTTAGGGGCCTTTGCCGTTATAGGGTGATGGAAAGACCATCTGCAGGTCTGCGGTCCTTAAAAATAGCAGCCTGCCATCCGTTTAGACTATAATTCTTCCGTACTTTAGCAATCATTATATGTGGAATCTGCTAATAACCGGGGTGCAGGGCGGCGACACCAAAAGCATCGCCCGGGCCATCAGTCTTGTAGAAAATGAACAGGAGGGATATGAATCGTTCCTGGAGCAACTACAGCAGCGTGCCGTTCCGGTAGTGGGCATTACCGGCCCGCCGGGTGCGGGAAAAAGCACCTTAACAGACGCCCTTGTTGGGTTTGCCGTGGCCGAAGGTAAAAGAGTAGCGGTGGTTTGTGTGGATCCCTCCTCGCCTTTTCATTTTGGAGCGCTTTTGGGCGACCGCATCCGCTTAAACCGGTGGTACCTGGATGAACGGGTTTTTATCCGCTCGCTGGCCAGCCGGGGTGCTATGGGCGGGCTGAACCCAAAGATCATTGAAATAACCGATCTGCTGAAGGCAGCCCCGTTTGACCTGATCCTTGTAGAAACGGTGGGCGTGGGACAGAGTGAAATTGAGATTGCCGGGCTGGCAGATGTAACCATTGTAGTGCTGGTACCCGAGGGCGGCGACGAGGTGCAAACGATGAAGGCGGGGTTAATGGAAATTGCAGACATCTTTGTAGTAAACAAGAGCGACCGTCCGGGGGCCGATCTTTTTATAAAGCACCTGAAGCAGATGCTGGCGCCGGCGTTTTCCAGAACCACGGAATTACTGCCGGTGATACCGACGGCTGCCCATGAGATGAAAGGGATCGATACCTTGTACGCGCAATTGCTTCAAAAAATAGCGGCGGTTGCTTCCAATGAGCGAAAGGGATGGCTGTTGGCGGAGAAAGCATACCAGCTCCTGCAAAAAAAGCGTATGCAGGGGATTGATAAACGGGAATTGAAAGCGGCGATAGCGGCGGAAACAGCAGCCGGCCGGTTTAATTTGTACCGGTTTGTAAGAAACCTGGAGCACCATAACAAGCCGGCGGTTTAAGAACGCTGCAAATGATCCTGAATGCCTACCGGCGCCGTGATCAGTTTTTCTGAGATCGACTTCTGCAGCAACTCGTTGTTGGTTAGCACACTGTTGCGCTCTTTTTCTTTATGATAGATATGAAAAACGATGGCACTGTGCTTTACCACCATTTTTGATATTCCGAAATTGATCAGCCGGGCCGCAATTTCATTGTCTTCCCTTCCCCAGCCCTGTATTTCTTCGTTATAACCGTTAACCGCCATCAGGTCCTTTCTCCAAAAAGCCATATTACAGCCACGCAGGTAAAAGATATCATCTGCCCGGTGCTTTTTGTAAAGTTTTGTAAGGATGGGAATCCGCAAGCCATTGTTTTTATTTAACGAGCTCCAGCGGAACAGCGAAGCTTTTCCTCTCCGGCGGTCCAGCAGTTTTTTGGAATATGCTTCGCTCAGGATAACCCGGCTGCCGGTTGCAAAACACCCGGGGCTGCTCAAACGGAGATGGTCTTCTACAAACCTTTTATGAAGGATCAGGTCGCTGTCTATCTGAATTACATACTCACAGTTGGCTTTTGCAATGGCCTTATTACGGATACGGGCCAGCTGGAAGCCATCATCCGGCTGCCATACATGGATGAGCGGAACGGGAAACAGGGCCCGGAACCGTTCGATCAGGCTGCGGGTTTCGCGCGTGGAACCGTCATCCGCGATGATTACCTCATTGGGCATCCGGCTTTGCCTTAAAATACTTTTCAGGCAACATTCCAGTGCTTCCGGCCAGTTATAGGTCGAAATAATCAACGAGGAAGTCGGATAGCTTTTGTTAATCATGCTGTGTTAATCTTGAGCGACCCATTACTGCAGCAACTTCTTTTTTTGGTCCTTCACTTTTGAATCCTGTTTTTTTTGGCTGTTGCCAGTTATGTTTAATCAATACAACCAATGACCTGTTATTGTTCCTGTTCCCATTGTGGCCTAGGTTTTCCTGTGCAGGCCCTTTGGCAGCCGGAGTACACCTTGCTTCAATCCGATGGAGACCCAACACCGGCGGCAAAAGTAAGGCAGATCGTATTGCCGTACAGCGTTGTTTTATACCAGAGAGCCCCACTTTAACCGGGCCAATTGCTGAAACCGGCGCGCCTGCCTGATGAACTCCGGATGAATGATTAAAAGAGCACTGATGCTTTCTGCCCCGAACTGCGTTCATTCATTGCCGTATTGGTCGGCAGTTCGTTTTGTGACGGCGTAAGACCATACCGGCATGTTGGCCGGTTTAGGCAACATCGACCGGTGCATGGATGCATCATTTCGTATCTGCCTGGCTGCCTATCATTCTGTTATGGTATCCGGCGATCAACAAAATACTGTTTTTAATGCCCTATCTGTTGGAAAATACCATTATACAAAGGTATTGATTCGTAGTATATATTTTCAATATTTAAACCGCAGGAGCAGGCAATATGCCTGCAAATACAGCACTGATGCGTAAAGCTGCAAAACGGACGGGGATCAATCCTTCCGCTACAGGGAATACTATTTTCGCTTTTGCAGTTGTTGCAGCGTGGCTCTCAGGTCTTTGTGCAACGGTGCCTCCAGCTCCAGCCAGTGGCCGTCGGGTGCCTGAATTTTCAATTGGGCTGCGTGCAGGGCCAGCCGGTTCAGCAAAGGACGCTCCTCAAGATGATCTTTTGAGAGATTGAACTTCGGTTTAAACGATGAAAGGTATACCGGTTTGCCATCCCCGTAAAGTGCATCAACAGCCAGCGGATGCCCGATTTCCTTTGCATGGATCCGTATCTGGTGCGTCCGGCCTGTGTGGATCCGGAATTCCATCCAGCTGTAGTGCGCAAAATCATGCAGTACCTTAAAATCTGTAAGTGCCGGTTTACCCCGGCGGTGAATGATCATGGTGCCCCGTTTTACCATATTTTCAGCAATGGGCGCGTCAATACTGCCCGATGGTTCCGGTACCGATCCGATGACCAGGCCGTTATAGATTTTTATCGTTTTACGGGCTTCAAACTGCTGGCAAAAATACTTGTGCGCACCGGCATGCTTTCCAAAAATGATCAACCCGCTGGTTTCACGGTCCAGCCGATGAATGGTAAAAATATCAGGATGGGTATGCTGCAGCAGCTCTTTTAGTGAAGACTCCTTTCCTTCGCGGTCCGGAATAGAAAGCAGGCCAGACGGCTTGTTCAGGGCCACCAGGTCGTCATTTTCAAAAACAATTAAATCCTGAAGCTTCATGTTTGTGTTAAGGTACTGTTTCAATTAACCGGGCATCATGCCGGAACGGCCAGCCAACAGCAGTCAGTTATTTTTTTCCTTTTCCAAAAAATTTAAGATTGCGTACTTCCTTCTCGGTCAGAAAACGGAACTTTCCACGCTCGATATTCTTTTTGGTAAGCCCGCCAAACATCACCCGGTCCAGGTGCTTTACATCGTAGCCGACAGCTTCAAAAATGCGGCGTACAATGCGGTTCCGGCCATTGTGTATTTCAATACCGATCTGGGTTTTATCCTTCATGTCTGAATAGGCCAGCACATCCACCGGTGCCGGGCCGTCTTCCAGTACCACTCCTTTCAGTATTTTATCAAAGTCCTTCTTTTCAAGGGGCTTATTCAATGTGGCCGCGTAGATCTTTTTGATTTCATTGCTGGGATGGGTCAGTTGCTGGGCCAGTTCTCCGTCATTGGTAATCAGCAGCACCCCCGAAGTGTTCCGGTCAAGGCGTCCTACAGGGTATACCCGTTCCGTAGTTGCATTTTTGATAAGGTCAAGGACCGTTTTCCGTTTTTGGGGATCGTCTGTGGTGGTAATATAGTCCTTGGGCTTGTTCAGCAGGATATAGACCAGGTTTTTAGCCGGCGTTACTTTTTTATTGTTCACGGTGATCACATCCGCCGGTTGTACCTTGTAACCCGGTTCCGTGGTTACAACGGCATTTACCTTCACTTTTCCGTCTTTAATTAAATCGGCTGCATCCCTTCTGGAGCAAATACCGCTGTGTGCCAGGTATTTGTTTAAGGGCATTTGCACCGTTGCAGGGGTTTTCCGTTCAATTTTCGGTGCGGCGGTCTGGCTTGCCTTGGCTGCTGCTTCTGCCTTTTTTTGTTCAAAGAACGCTGCCCGTTCCTTTTTATATTGCCGTTTTTCCTGTTTAAAGGCCTCTTTTATAGCGGCGTTACTCTTTTTGCTTGCAAATTTTGCAAAGCGGGGATCAATTTTTTTCATTGTATGAAGTGCTATTTTACAACAGTAAGCCGCAAATATCGTAAAAAAAAGGGCCACCTTAAAAAATAAGATGGCCTCCTGGTAAATATAAAACGATCACTTCTTATTGCTGTGCCTGATTGTTGCCCTGGTTGTTCCGGCCTTTTTCCCGGCGTTCTTTCATTTTTGCTTCCAGTTTTTCCGACTGTTCCTTTGTAAGGATTTTATCCCGGGCTTCTTTTTGTTTGGTGCGCATTTCTTTCATCTTATCCCTCTTTTGATCATCGCTGAGCGTATTATCTTCCCGGAGCGCCTTCATTTGTTTTCCGTTTTCTTCATACAGGGCTTTCAGTTTGTCTTTCTGGTCTTTTGATAAATTCAGGTCGGGATCATCCCAGTTCATTCCACCGCGGCGGTCATTCATGCCTCTTTCGGCTTTTTCTTTTTTGGGTGCATCCTGCGCAAATGTGGCAGAAACGCTGAACAGGCTTACGATTGCTGCAATTAAGATTGTTTTTTTCATTTTTTGTTTTTTAAGTTTTTACAGATGCTTGTTTATTTTTTAGAAATGTTCTTGCGGTCCTTGTCCTTCCACTGCTGCCATTGCTCATCGGTGAGGACATCCTTTTGCTTTTTCCGGAACTCCTTTTTAAGCCCGTTTATACGGGTCTTTTTTTCTTCGGCAGACAGACGGTTATCCTGCCGGACGTCCCGGGCCTGTGTTTTAAATGCCTGCTGCAGGTCCTTCATCTTTTGCTGCTGGTCTGCGGACAGTTTTAACTCTGGGTTGTGCTTACCCGTTGTTTGGGACAGTTGATTGTTATCCTTACCCGGGTTGTTGGTGGTATTGCGCCGGTTTACCATCACCCATTGCTGTTTGTCGCTTTTTTGCCCGGAGGCTTCCTGCTGCCAAATCTTTTGTTGTTCCGGCGTTAGCAGGGCATTGCGTTTTTGCTGCTGCTGTTGCTGCAGCGCCCGCAATTTTTCCTTCTTTTCTGCCGGCGTTAATACGTCGTCCCTGCGTATGGCTGAAATGGCAGCTTTCCCTTCTTTTTGTAAGGCAATTAGCCGGCTTTTCTGGTCTGCGGTCAGTTTTAGCTTCTGATACACATCGTACCGTTCCCGTTTTGTTTCCGTACGCTGGATCCCTTCATTAGGCCTGGAAGGGATGTCCTGTGCGGCGGCCGTTACCGTAACAAACAATAAACCGGAAAAAAAGACAGCTTTCATATTCAATTGGTGACGCATTTATTTTTTCTTAGATGGGTTTTTGGGAAAATACCTTCTGCGGTCCTGTTAAAATTTTATAAACAGGTTTTGGACGGCATTTTTACACAAAAGTTTAATAGTTCCGGGGTGCATTTTGAGGCAGGGGGTGCTAATTTTGCGGCGCATGAACCGGAGAAAATTTTTGAAATATGGCGGTATCCTGGGAGGGGCCGGGCTTTTTACAGGGGTTTATTCCTGGCAGGTAGAGCCTTTCTGGCTGGAATTTACGGAGGTGCCCATGCGGATCAAAAACCTGCCTCCGGCCCTGGCCGGCAAAACCCTCATGCAGATCAGTGATATCCATATCGGCGAGCGCTCCCGGGACAGCTACCTCAAAAACGCCTTTATAAAAGCAGCCGCCTACCAGCCCGATTTTGTGGCCTATACCGGTGATTTTGTTACGTATAATGAACCCCGCCAGCTGGATCAGCTGCACAACTTAATGCAGCATGCCCCCCATGGCCGTTTGGGCACCGCAGCTATTTTTGGTAACCACGATTACGGCGCTCACTGGCAAGACAGCGCACTGGCGGATAAGATCGAAGACCTGCTCAACAGCCACCAGATGCCAGTTTTAAGAAATGCGCAGCAGCATTTTTCCGGGCTTAATTTTATTGGTATCGACGATAAGTGGGGAACCAATTTTTACCCGGAAAAGGCCATGCAGCACTGGAACCGTGAGGCAGCAACCGTGGTTTTATGTCACAATCCGGATGTAATGGACATGCCGGTTTGGAATGGCTACAATGGCTGGGTAATCAGCGGGCATACACATGGCGGACAATGCAAGCCGCCGTTTCTGCCCCCACCGTTGCTGCCTGTCAGAAATAAACGGTATGCTTCCGGGAAGATTGATTTTGACGATGGCCGGACGCTGTATATTAACCGGGCCCTGGGTTTTACCTGGCAGGTACGGTTTAATGTACGGCCGGAGATAACGATCTTTCAGCTGGAAAGGGCCTGATCTGCAAACAGGAGTACATCCAACTGTTTTACGGATGAACGTAACGGTATATTGCAGATCACAGACTCCTGGTTATATTTGCGGACAAACTGTTTATGAAAAAAATTGCCTGCCTGTTATTGCTTATTGCGTTGGTTTTTCCCAAAAAAAATTGTGCACAGGTGCATGAAAAAAAGCCTCAAACGGCTTTAAAGCTGAACATCGGAGCATTGGCCGATGATATCTCTTTTCCAACTATAAGAATGGCATTGGAGCAAGTTGTTTCCCCGAGGCTATCCATCTCCGGAGAGTTAGGGTATCAGTTTTATTCCATTGACGGGTCTGATGCCGATCCGGAGTTTACAAAAGAAAAAGGTATAAAGGTTAATTTGGAATTGCGCCGCTACGCCCGCAGGGCGCGCCATGGGGCGGCCTATTCGCCACTTACCGGCTTTTATACCGGTTTAAATATGTTATATGCGCAGAATCGCCGCAATTTGACGGCATATTATTACAGGAAAGATAACTACGAAGAGGATGCCGACCGGTTTTATGCCCGGAAAACGATTACAGGATTGAGCGTTGTTTTAGGATACCAGCTATTGATCCGGCACCCCGCTTCTTTAAGGCCCGGAGTTGCAAAGCAGTCTCAACACCTGCTTTTTGATTTTTTACGGAAGCCTGGGACCGGCCTACCGGAACAATAAAAATTACAACCGCAGTTACTATGCTGCATCTGATTCGTTATTGCGGTCCCGGCATGTAAATTTATCGGATGCAACCGTGAAATCTTACCTTGAAGAAAACAGCCGTGTTATTATCCGTCCCGCACTCGGCATCCGGGTCGGGTACCGGTTATAGCGGCGTATTAAAAAATGGCTTCCAGCTCCTTTAAGGCGTATACCGTATAGGTGGGTTTAAAATCCGGAGATTTGTTTACATGGTTAATGTATACCTGGTCCAGGCCTGCGTTGGCCGCGCCCATAATGTCTGCCTCCAGGTCATCGCCCAGCATGATGCTTTCTTCCTTTTGAGCCCCGGTTGCAGCCAGTGCAAAATCAAAGATCTCTTTATTGGGCTTTAAACTATTGGAGCCTTCAGAGGTAACCACCTTGTCAAAATAGTGGTTGATCTTCGAGTTGTTGATCTTATGGTGTTGTACATCTTCAAAGCCGTTGGTGATCAGGTGCAGCCGGTAATTTTTTGCCGTAAGGTATTCCAGTATTTCCACTGCATGGGGAAAGAGCCTGTTGCGGGTGGGCAGCATCTCTAAAAAACGCTGGCTCATTTCCTTCGCCAGTACTTCATCTCCTATTTTAAAATCGAGTAACGACAGCTGCATCCGTTTTACCCGGAGCTCCGCCTGTTTGATAAATCCATTCCGGTACCGGGCCCAAAGCTTTGTATTATGGCCCAGGTACTGCCTGTAGAAGCGGTCAAAATCATCAACGCCTCTTTTTTCGAGCTTTAATGTTTCATAAAGGTCCTGCAGGGTCAGCTTCGCATTGGCATCAAAATCCCACAGGGTATGATCCAGGTCAAAAAAAAGATGTTTGTACTTCATGGCCGCAAGATACGAAAATGACCATCGCTGTTTGGCTACAAGCTGTCTGCCGCGGCAGATCCGTTGCTGCCTGGCATCTATAAGACGCCCAACCGACCCTGAATCGGGAACAGGATGAGCTCCTAAAAAACCGGCCATTGCCTCATTTGAACGTAGAGCTGCTTCTTATTTTGAATGTTCGTGGCGCAGGCGGCTTTACATAGATAATATTATTATAACATTAAGGTAATAGTTCTGTTACACGGAAAATGGAAATTTGAGAAACATAATCAGAATGGCCCAACGCCGCATTGAAATAGCTGTTGTATCGGATCTGCATCTGGGCACTTATGCCAGCCGGGCTCGGGAATTTACTGCGTATCTGAAAAGTATTGATCCGCGTGTGCTGATCTTGAACGGAGATATTATTGACGGATGGCAATTCAGCAAACGTTATTTTCCGCCCGATCATATTTCGGCTATTAAGGAAGTGTTTAACAAACTTTCCACGGGTACCCGGGTGATTTATATTACGGGTAACCACGATGACTGCATGCGCCGCTACTCCGACCTGGAACTGGGCAACTTTTTGCTTACGGATAAAGTGGTGATTGAGATCAACGGAAAAAAAGTATGGATCTTTCATGGCGATGTGTTTGACCACACCACCACCCGGCAGGCCAAGTTCTGGGGCAAACTCGGAAGCAACGGCTATGCCACGCTGCTGGTATTTAATAAATGGATGAATGCGGTTTCTCATTTTTTCGGAAGAGAAAAACTGTCGCTTTCCCGCAAGATCATGGAGCAGTTTAATAAGCGTATTGTAAACATTGATGCCTTTGAAACCAAAATAGCAGCGCTGGCGATTGAAAAAAAATTCGATACCGTTATTTGCGGCCATATTCACCAGCCGCAAAAAAAAGAAATGCGTACCGAAAAAGGAAAGGTGGACTATCTGAACTCCGGCGACTGGATGGAGCATATGACGGCCCTGGAATATTATGATAGCCAGTGGCGGTTGTATACCTATGATGAAAAGGAAATGAAAACCGAACGTGCGGTAAAAGAAAAACCCAACGCAACGGTACTGACCAATGAGATCGCTTTTTATTTACATGCATTATCCGATACAAACAATGAAAATTTTCTACGCCGTTCAGGCTACCGGTAACGGGCATATCAGCCGCGCAATGGAGCTGCTGCCTTATTTAACCCAATATGGAACGGTTGACATTTTTTTGAGCGGCAATAACAGCAACCTGAAACTGGATGCCCCGGTAAGATACCGGAGCAAGGGCCTGAGCCTTTACTATACCTGTAATGGCGGGCTCAATTACTGGAAGATTGCCCGGCATGTGAACCCACTGGCGTTGAAAAAAGAGATCCGCGCGCTTCCGGTGGAAGATTACGATTTTGTGATTAACGATTATGATTATATCACCGCTGCGGCCTGCAGGTTGAAGAAGATTCCATCCGTAAATTTTGGACACCAGGCCAGCTTTCAAAGCAACAAAGTGCCCCGGCCGGAACTGGTAAGCCGGTCGGGCGAATGGATGCTGAAAAATTATGCCCGGGGAGAACGCTACCTGGGCCTGCATTTTAAATCCTATGATGATTTCATTCTTACCCCGGTGATCAAAAAAGAAATCCTGGAGAGTAATCCGGTCGACAAAGGACATATCACTGTATATCTGCCGTCTTATTGTGACCAGGAGCTGCGGCAGATCTTTTCCACGTTTAAAGATCACCGGTTCGAAATTTTTAGCCGGCAATCCGTTTCGGAGCGGAAGGAAGCGCATCTGCGGTTTCTTCCGGTGAACCGGGAACTATTCAATAAAAGCCTGATCAGTTGCCGGGAGATCATCACCGGTGGCGGTTTTGAAACACCTTCGGAAGCCTTACACCTGGGGAAAAAAATAATGGCCATCCCCATTCGCGGACAATACGAGCAATGCTGCAATGCCGCCGCATTAAAGGAAATGGGCGTGATGACGCTTTCAAAAATTGGTGCAGATTTTGAACAGCAATTCGAAAAATGGCAGCATACCTACAAACCCATACAGATGGATTACAGCAAAACCATTCCGCAGAGTATGGAACGGTTGTTTGAATGATGGTGCAGTTATCCGCGATGCGCTTCCTGCCGCATCCTGTTACCCGCCAGCCGGCAGAATAAAAAAAATGTACTGCGGTTTTCTGTAACATTTTTCAGGGTACTGCGTGTAGTAGATATGCAAACCTTTTCCAGGCCTTCGCATTGTAGCCGGGCCATCTTATTTGTAGTGTTATTTTTTTGTGCCCTGAACCTGCATGCGCAGAGCGCAATTTCGGGGAAACTTGTAGACTCAACTACCGGCAAACCCTTGTATATGGCCACGGTTACGGTGTTTAATGCATCGGATACCTCTGTAGTCACGTACCGGTTAAGCGGGGAAGACGGCGTGTTTCGCATTCCCGGTCTTGCAATCGAACAGCCTTACCGGCTCATTGTTTCTTTTACAGGATACACCGTATACCGTAAAGAGTTCCGGCTATCTGCAGGATCGGGCTTTAACCTGGGAACGATTGCGTTGCTGCCGGATGCGAAGGACCTGGATGAAGTGCTGGTTGTTTCGGAACGGCCACCCATGGTGATCCGGAAAGATACCGTTGAGTTTAATGCCAATGCGTTTAAAACCCTGCCCAATGCGCTGGTAGAGGACCTGCTGAAAAAACTTCCGGGTGTACAGGTAGACAAGCAGGGCAATATTATGGTAAATGGAAAACGGGTGAACCGGATCCTTGTAGACGGAAAGAATTTTTTTGGCAGCGATCCCAAAATGGCTTCCCGGAACCTGCCCTCCAATGTGATTGATAAGATACAGGTAACGGACGACAAGGATGAATTGCTGGAAAACGGAGACGACAACCTGAACAATGTAGGGAAGGTGATCAATCTTACATTTAAAAAAGGTGTCAAAAAAGGTGTGTTTGGAAAGGCTTATGCCGGTGGTGGCGGCGGTATTAACGGAAGCCGGTATGAAGCGGGTGCCATTGCCAATATCTTCCGAGATACCTTACAGGTAAGTCTGCTTGGGTATAGCAATAATCTTAACCGGCCGGGTTTTGGCTGGAGCGACCTGATGCAGACGGGTGGTTTGCGGCGTAACCGCGATGTTTCGGGAGGGGGCAACAACAGTAGTAACAACAGTAACTTCGGTTCAAATATTTCTATTAACGGTATCAACTTCGGGGGTATGTCGCGCCTGGGAGGTGTTACAGCCAGCAACGGTTTGGGCTTTAACCTGAATCATTCGCCCAATAAGAAAAAAGCCTTTTTCGCACAATACTACTTTGGGCAGGTGCATACGGATGTGGAAACGGATAACAATACCCGGATCTTTAACGGAGATACGGTCATTACCAACAACTCGCTTTATAATACAGTGCTCCGGGGTAATACACACACATTTGGTGTGGGGATGAATTTAAAACCGGATACGCTTACTACAATCACTGCTACAGCCAATTATATTATAGGAAATGAAAATAACCGGAGCCAGAACAGTCAAAGCGGTATCAGCAATATGCTGGGCGATCTGAATAATGGAACTGTGGACATCAACGGCGATACCCGCAATAATATCCTGAGAGAGAATTTTTCGCTGACCCGCTTATCGCGAATCAAAACCGGGCGCCGTATCTCTTTTGCGCAGGGAGTTGTATGGAACCGGAAGGCCGCGGATAGCTATACAGATGCGCTGATCCATTATATATATCCCCAGAAATTCGACAGTCTTACCAATCAGTTAAGAGCAGAGCGTATTCCTACCTGGTTTGCCTATGCCGGTATTAACTACCGCGAGCCACTGGGTAAGAAATGGTTTCTTCGTGCCGGAACGCGGTATGAGTATGAAAACCTGAAAAACAACGTAGCTACTTTTGATAAACAAGGTGCTTTATATGACCGCCGGAATAACGACCTGAGCAGTGAATTCTTGCGCAACAGTAACAAATACCAGGTAAGCACGGGGCTGGAATTTAAACACAAGGGTCTGGCCATCACACCCGGCCTCCGCTATCAGTATCAGCAATTTGAAAACCGTATTTCCTATATCCCCGATCCGCTCATCCAGAAACAGAGCAACGTGTTGCCGCAACTGGAGATTACCTATAAAAAACTAACCGTAAACTTTTCACGCGATGTGCAGCTGCCGGATTATAATTATCTGATCCCCGTTCGCAATAATACCAATCCATATGTGGTAAACCTTGGCAATACGGCGCTTTTACCGGCGATCATGAACCTTGTTTCGGTGAATCTGAATACGTTTAATCCCAAAAACAACCTCAATGTATGGAGCTGGGGCGAGGCCTTTATTGCCAATAATGATGTGGTGCAAAGTATTACAGTAGACGAAAGCGGAATCCAGACCATACAGCCGGTAAATGCAAATGGAAGTAAACGGGTGGCCGCCAATTTCGGGCTCAACCAGGATATCAAATATAAGAACAGCTTTACCTTTTCCTGGAACGTGGGTACCTGGACGGAGTACCGGGTAAGCCCCTTCTTTTATAACCAGGCGGCCAGTACACAACAGCGGCTGAACAGCAATATCTGGAGCAACCTGGGTTTTAACTGGGATGATAAACTGGAAATAAGGCCCGCCTATTCGTTTTCATATATGAGTGTAAAGAATACCAATCCCCGGTTTACGCCGGCCCGGAGCTTTGATCAAACGATGGGTACCGAGCTCGTGTTCCGGTATATAAAGCATGTGATCTTTGATACCGAGCTGCGTTACCTGAACAATAATGCCTTTGCAGATCCGCAATACCGGCGCATGTTTATGTGGAACGCGGGTGTAAATTTCACCTTTTTCAAAGATGAGCGTGCGGTATTACGGTTGTATGGCAATGACCTGCTGAACCAGACCCGTAATACAGACATCATTCCTTACCAGAATACCGTACGTACAACTTACAGCAATATACTGGGACAATATTTCCTGGCCACCTTTACCTATAACCTGCGCCCTGCCGGCGCTAAAAAGAAAGTAGGCGGCGGCTGGTCGCTGTGGTAGGGTTGCAGCATCAGCAAGAGGCTGCCTCAATAGAAGGCAGCCTCTTGCTGATGCTGTTTTTAAATCTTATTTTATTTCAAAAACCGTATTTACGGTGAAGCTTAACTTGATCTTTTTAAAATCCAGGTCAGCGTCACCGCCAGACATATCTGCTGCTTCGGCCTTCATGGCATAGTTGCGGTATAGAACAGGCTGCATTGGGCTATCGCCGCCGTCCTGTATTTCCAGCACATTACCCAGTGTGCCGCCCAGGGCTTCCACCATATAAGTGGCTTTTTCTTTTGCCGCTTTCAGGGCTTTTACTTTCAGCTCTTTTTTCAGCTCCTCCATTTTTGAGTAGTCATAGCTTTGAATACCGGTGCTTTGAATGCCTTTGGAATCAACAGCACCCAGGATCTGATCCAGTTTATTCAGGTCGCTTACTTTTAAAAGATACTGACGGCTGGCCAGGAAATCCGGGTTCTTCTTCTTACCGGTGGTATTGGCCCAGCTGTTCAGGTTGCTGATGGTTAAATGCTCCTTCGAAAAGCCGGCTTTTTGTACAGCAGCAAACAACTGGTTCTCCAGTGTGGAAATATCGACTCTTTTTTTGCTGTTGCCGTTTTCAAAATACTCTTTCAGAGAAATACTTACATAAATGATATCCGGTGTGATCTCTGTTTCAGCAGTACCACTTACGGTGATCTTTCTTCTCAGGTCAACCGTTTGTGCACTTACCGTTCCAAAAGCAACCATTGATAATAATGCGAATGCGAATAATTTTTTCATGTGTTTAAATTTTAATGAATCAATCAATGAATAAGGTTTTTAATCATCTTAATGATGCAGCATGTTTTTGCGTTACACAAGGTGTTCTTTCCTTTAACGTTCTTTTTGCAACTAAGTTGATGCCGGTCAATCAGAATTTTTCAATAACGCCCAATCCGAATAATGCAAAATCATATTTTACCGGGTCATCCGGGTCCAGCATCCGCAACTGCTCCGACAATTCCAGGGCGGCCTGCCAGTCATTATTGGGGCGATGCAGCAGGTTAAAGTGACGGGCCACCCGCGCCACATGCAGGTCCAGCGGGCACACCAGCTGTGCGGGTCGTATCTTTTTCCATAATCCAAAATCCACCCCTCTTTTATTGCTGCGTACCATCCAGCGCAAATACATGTTCAGCCGTTTGCAGGCAGATTTGCGTTCGGGTGTGGCAATATGTTTTTGCGTACGCACCGGGTAATGCGGAAAGATTTTACCATCAAAAAAAGACCGGCGGAAACCCGCAAGCGCCTTTTCCACGGTGGCATCTTCCGGTTCCAGGTGCCTGCTGAATGCGGTTTGCAGCGATCCCTGTTTTTGTACCTTATAATGATGCTGCAGAAAGTCGAGGAAATGGAACAGGTCGGTTGCATTAAACGTGCGGTGTACAAAATTCACAAAAGGCTTCAGGTCGGATTCCTCAAAATGCATGACAAAATCATAGGGTGCCTGGTCCATTAACTGCAATAAACGCCTGCAGGAATTGATGATGCTTTTCCGGTTACCCCAGGCAAGTATCGCAGCAAAGAAGCCGGCGATCTCAATATCCTGCGGAACCGTAAACAAATGCGGAATCGAGATGGGGTCGTCTGCAATAAAATCCGGCTGTTCGTAGGTATCTGCCTTTTTATTAAGAAAAGCGCTTAGTGATCTTTCAATCATCGGGTATTAAAAATATCGCTCCATTTTATGAAAAAGCCGGGCAGTACGGATACCGGAATCGTTGTTTCTTCCGCATATACCGCCGTTTGAAGATATTTATGTTCGTCGGTTAATACAAATACGGTAACAGAGCGGTCTACGGGTTCAATGATCCAGTATTCCTTTACCCTCATTTCCTGGTAAAGATTGTATTTAAAGTTCCAGTCGCGTATGGCAGTTCCGCGGGATACCACTTCCACGATCAGGTCCGGAGCACCCACGCACCCGCGGTCATCGAGTTTTGAGGGATCACAGATCACGCTAATATCCGGTTGCACTACGGTATAGGTTTTTTCATCCGTTGCCGCATCCGGCGAGGGAAAACGTACATCAAAGGGCGCCGGGTAAACCTCACAGGGCTTGTTCTTCAGGTATACACTGATTTCCCTGTAGATATCGCCAACAATCCGCTGGTGCTCGCGCCCGGGCGCCGGCGACATTTTTTGAAACAGCTTTCCCTTTATAAGTTCTACATATTCATCAAACTGCCATTTCATGTAGTCTGCATAAGAGTAGCGTCTATCCGGGTCTAACTGACGGATATCCCTGATGATGCCTGGATTTAATTTCCCCCTGCCCATACTGCTCCTGTTTATACAAAGTTACTGATTTAGTTTTTCCTGCAGTAACGTGTCAAAACCATCTCCTTTTACAAAGGCATATGTTTTCTTATTCAGATGATAAAATTTCAGCCAACCGTTTTCGGTCAATGCGGTAAGGTCGGTACGTGCGGTTTCTTTTGACACACCGAAGCCGGACCGCAGTTCGCGTATGGTAACGATCTTTTCCGGCTCTTCCCTGATCCATTGAAGCGCTGTGGCCTGCCGGATGTTGAGTCCATCGATCTTTACAAAGGGGTTGCTGTCTTTTTCTTTATTGGTGCGTTGCAGGCTTTCTTTTAACGACCGGTCGGCCATGCGCAATGCCTGTATCGTAAAGTGAATGAAGTAACCCATGTCTGCATTGGCCTGCACCTGGAGGAACGATTTCTGATATTGCGATTTTAGTTTAACAATAATATTGGAAACGGATGTATACGGTAGCGCCCAGTAGCCCTGCCGCAGCAGGTACCAGTACAGGAGCAGCCGGGACAAGCGCCCGTTGCCGTCTTTGAACGGACGGATATAGGTAACAAAATACGCGATCATGCAGGCTTTGATCACCGGGTGTATGTAGAATGGTTTTTTATCTTCATTTATAAAAGACTCCAGCCACTGCATCCAGGTTCCGATGGCTTTTGCGTCAACGGCCTTATACGCAGCGGCATCTTCTATAGTTGAAATATCATATTTGTTATTGGTGCGGTACCGGCCGATGCCCTTAAGTTTGATGGTGTCTTTTGTAAGCAGCTGATGCAGCTCCAGCAGTTTTGCTGCTGTAACCGATTCCTGCTCCCATTCTTTAACTTTCTGCAGGCACCTGTACATATTTACAATAACCTGTTCCGTGTTGTTGGCGGCGGGCTTCTTTTTTAACAACAGCTCCTTTACCATTTTTTTTGTAACAGGATACCCGGCCAGCTGAACCGATGCCATGGCCTCATCCATCGATGCATTGACCAGGTAACGGTGATCATTTTTCTGATCCATCACCGCTGCAATGTCTTTACCCCCGGCCAGGTGCACATCCAGGTCATGCAACACCGCTTCCATATCATTGGAAACAGACCAGGAGAAAACAGTATCATAGATGACCAGGCTGCGGGTAAATCCCTGGTTTCGGGCCAGCATGGCAGCTTCCCATATTTCAGGATTGGAAAGGCTCTCTGGCTTCAGGGACATATGCTGTACTTTTTCCCAATCGAGGTAGCTGTTGTTAATCTGAAGGATGGTTTGCAATAGTGCTGTTTGTTCTGCTTCCGGTAATTCCCTGTTCATAAAATGATCTTTAATTGACCAATTGGCTGCAAGATAGTTGGTTTGCAGGAGAGAATATCAATTTTAGAGGATATGAAGAAAAATTAATGCGGAACCCAGATTCCTGGAACGGGATTAAGAATTTAATGCCGTTACCGTTTTTTGTAGCCAGGCAAGGTGCTCCTGCTGTTGCTTCTTCGTTTGGTATCGCCTGATCGCAAACATAAAAAAGACTGTATCAAAATGGTTGATACAGTCATCAATAAATTTAATGTTTTAGCGGAACCCGGTTGCTCTTTGCCGGTTAACCAATGGCCTGACGCAGGTCTTCAATCAGATCATCAACATCTTCAATACCCACGCTCAGCCTTATCAGGGAATCGCTTAGGCCGTTCCTGATCCGTTCTTCACGGGGAATAGAGGCATGTGTCATGGTGGCCGGGTGGTTGATGAGCGATTCTACACCGCCCAGGCTCTCTGCCAGTGCAAACACTTTTGTGGAAGTAAGAACTTTTGTTGCCGCCTCCATGGAGTCATCTTTTAATTCAAAGCTCATCATCCCGCCAAAGTCGCGCATTTGTTTTTTTGCAACCGCATAACCCGGCTGGTCTTCAAAACCGCACCAGTAAACTTTCTTTACCTTTTCATGTCCGGCCAGGAACGCGGCAATCTTCCGTCCGTTTTCACAATGACGCTGCAACCGCACGTGCAGGGTCTTGATACCGCGGAGCACGAGGAAACAATCCATGGGTCCCGGTACGGCTCCGCTGCTTTTCTGGATAAAGAATAAACGTTCCCGAAGCGCGTCGCTGTTAAACATCAATGTGCCCATTACCACATCGCTGTGCCCGCCCAGGTATTTTGTGGCAGAGTGCATTACTATGTCGGCCCCCAGGTCCATGGGGTTTTGCAGGTAAGGGGAAGCAAAGGTATTGTCTACACAAAGCAGGGCGCCGGCTTTTTTTGCGATGGCAGCCACCGCAGCAATGTCGGTAATGTTCATCAGCGGGTTGGTAGGCGTTTCGATCCATATCAGCTTTGTATGGCTGGTAACTGCACGCTCCACCTGCTCCGTTTGTGTGGTATCAATGTATATGAATTTAATGCCAAAGTCTTCCCAGATCTTTGAAAACAACCGGTACGTACCGCCATACATATCATTGGCGGCAATCACCTCATCTCCTGGTTTTAAGAGTTTGATCACGCTTTCGGTGGCGGCTACCCCGCTGCTGAAGGCCAGGCCATGTTGTGCATTTTCCAGCGCTGCCAGCGATTTTTCCAATGCCGTACGGGTAGGATTTCCTGCTCTCGAATAATCATAACCCTGGTGCTGGTTAGGACCGGATTGTACAAACGTGGACGTTTGAAAAATAGGGGTCATAATCGCTCCTGTGGAGGGGTCCGGTTCTACACCTGCGTGGATGATCTTTGTATTCAGCTTCATAGTTGATCTTTTATGGGGCACAAAGGTAGGCATTGCAGCGGGTGAAACCATATGCGGGTGCTCCGGCCCCCGGGTTTAAACTACGGAACGTTCGTAAATGGGCGTCCCGTCTAATTAAGAAAGACTTAACATTTTTTTTATGTACCAGCTGTAACATCTGGCCAACTATTGCGATTTATATATAGAAACGCGTTTTAATGATTCCGGAAGGGATCGAAAAAGTAAAAGAATGAATTACGGGCACGAGAAAATTGGAGGTTTTACCCGGAGAAATCCGCCATTCACCCCGTTTCTTTGGTATTCTGCCACATACTGCTTGCAGATGGTGCAACCCGAAACTATTTTTGACTAAACAAACCAATAAAAGAACTTAAACCACCTCCAAGAGGTATAAAACTTTTAAAAATGAAACTCTTTATTCTTACTGCCGCGCTTTCCCTGGGTTTAAACGCAATGGCCGCTGTTACGGTAAATCCAACTGTAAATGACAAAGTATTAAAAACATTTAAAGAAGTATTCTCCAATGCCCGCGATGTACAGTGGAGCACCACAGCAGAATACAACGAAGCCAGTTTCCGTTCGGGCTCTGTGTCTACCCGCGCGGTGATCGACAATAACGGTGCCCTGATCCGTACCATCCGTTACTATAAAGAAAATAACCTGCCTTCAAATATTCTTTACAAGATCAAAAAGAAATACGATGGAAAGGAAATATATGGTGTTACCGAAGTAACCAACAGCGATGGAACCAATTATCATATTGTGCTGCGGGATAGCCGGAACATCTATAGTGTTACTGCCGACAATAACGGAGGCGTTATGCAAACGGCGAAATATAAGAGGGGCGATATTTAATCCCTCTTCCAGCTTTAACATTTCTCATGTATAATACGGAGTGGAACATTCTTGTTCTCTCCCTTTTTTTTATATAGAGGCTCCCGTTTGCGGCATTTTTTCAACGTTTACGAATAGCGCTTCCGGCTTGGAAAAACCGGTAATGCTCATCCAGGCTTCATCTTCAGGATGTTTGTTTCTGCCTGCAACCGCTTTGCCCCGCGCGGGATGTGATCTGGTTGTTACCGCATTGATATTTTTAGCGCCTGTAATGCAGCATGCGAGCCGGAGCCTTTGAGCACTTCAACTTAAATGAAACCGGCTATGCGCGTTATATCCTTTTTGCACAGGAGATGCCTGCAGCCCTTGTTGCGCCAGGGTGTTACTGTATATGTAAGAATGCGCCGGCAACAACCCCGGGGTTCATGATGGTACTGTTGAGGATCTTTACCGGTGGGGGTACCATTGAAAATAGATCCGACACCAGGAGCAATAAATGCCTTCTTCATTGAATGCAAACAACAGGTATTTGTTACTCCTGTATAACCGGTAGCTGAACTTACATTTATATAGTATTGCTGATAAGTCGCCGGTAAAATTTCCGGAAGGTTTTTCATCCGCAAAAAACAGCCGTTCACCCCCTTTTCTTTTACCATCAGCCGTAAGCTGCTTGACCCGGGGCAGGGTTTGACGCTATTTTTGTTTCAACAAAGCAATTAAAAAACAATAGAAACTTAAACCGCCAAACCGGCATAAAACTAAAAAAAATGAAACTCTTTATTCTTACCGCTGCTCTTTCTTTTGGATTAAACGCAATGGCTGCTGTGCCTGCCAACCCTACCGTTAATGAAAAGGTGATCAAAACATTTAACCAGGTGTTTTCCGACGCGCAGAACGTACAATGGGCTACCACGGCCACTTACAGTCAGGCCAGCTTTCAATCCGGAGCGGTGGCTACCCGCGTTATGATCGATAATAACGGCGCCCTGATCCGCACCATCCGTTACTATAAAGAAAGTGAACTGCCTTCCCGCGTATTGTACCAGATCCGGAAGAAATATGAAGGCAAGGAGATTGCCGGGGTTACAGAAATCAGCAACAGCGAAGGTACCAGCTATCATATAGTTGTAAATGATAACCGCAGCATGTATAAAGTAACCGTTGATAACAGCGGAAGCCTTACACAGGAAGCAAAATACAAAAGAGCCGATCGTTAATACCGGTTCTTTTTAACCGGGAAGCCCGGTATCATACAGGAAAAGAGCAGAACAACCGTTCTGCTCTTTTCTTTATTTTATGACGAAGGGAAGTGTTACCAGTGTTTCACCCCAGGCAATGATCAGGTTTGCCCCGGTAGCTGCCTGCCGGAAAACCATCGTAAAATATTCCACCATCGGGTTGTGGCTGGTAGCGGGTACTTCCACCCTTAAAAGATCCTGGGTGCTGTCCTGCCGGAGTCCCCAGGTGTCCAGGCTGCTGTTCAGCACAATTGTCCAGCTTTTTTCATGCGGGATGCTGTAAAGGGTGTACCGTCCGGGCTGAATTTTTTTGTTGTTGAGATAAACAGGGCTGAACACATCCAACTCGGTTGCTTCATTGGCGCCCATCCGCCACGGCTGATCATATTTAAGTACCGAACCAAACAGGGAACGCCCCTGAAGATGCGGCCGGCTGTAAATAACCCGCATTACCGGCTTTTCTTTGGTACTGCCGCTCATTTTTTGCAGTGGATAGTGTACCGGGTAATAGCTCATGTCCAGCGGCGATACGTCTACAGGCTCATAAGGATTGGTGGCGTTTATCGGCTGCAGGGCTCCGGGGGGAGCTACGTTCGGTGCCGGTTGTGTTGTTTTCGTTTCGGGCTTCTGATTACAGGCTACCAGTAATGCGAAGCCGGCAAGCAGGAACCATCTGCCCTTGATACAGTTCATTCGTTATAGTTAAAAATTAATAGGCAGGGATGCTTTCTTCTGATCCCATTCAATGGCCAAGTTAACGGTTGATCCGCTTTTTTCAAAATCAATGGTCAGGAATTCTATCGGATCTTTCAATTCTTCCACGGGTGCAGACACACGCACCACATCTTTTGTAGCATCATAGTTAAAAGCGCCCCAGGCATCCGTATCCCTGTTAATGATAAAGGTCCATTCCTTTTCGGTGGGGATGCAATAGACCGTATACCGGCCCGCCGGTACTTTTTTACCCCCGATTACCGCAGGGCTGAAAAACTGGATCTCTGTTGCCTCGTTGGCTCCCAGGCGCCAAACCTTGCCATAGGGTACAATGTCGGAATTAAATATCTTACGGTTGTTTTTTGCTGGCCGGCTGTAAATAACCCGCATACGCAGGGGCTCACTGGTACCCCGGATCTTTTTGGACGGATAATCAACCGGGAAATAGATCTGGTCCATCGGCGATTTATCAACCGGTATCCAGGATTGGCTGTTGGCGGCTATGTGAAAAAAGAAGCTCATCGCCGCCATCAATACATATTTTGTCATAAAGGATCGCATTTAATTTATCAGCTTTTTAAATTGTTCCTGTGCAAAGGGTTTCAGGTCTGTCCAAAACAGACGGTAGTTTTCTTCCAAACGTTTAATGTTGGCGGCAAATATTTTTTCAGCCGGCTGGCTGTTATTCAAATATTGCGCCCGGCGCACCAGCCCGGCAAAGCTTCTGTAAATACCCTGGGGTTCACGGTAATTCAATAACCAGTTTTGCTGTTTCATATAGTAAAACAATTGCCGGAAGGCTTCCGGCAGCTGGTCAAAGTAGTTGTCCAGCGTAGCATAGGTATCCCGGGCAAAGTGTTCAAGGGCTCCCGGGGGAAACTCCCGGTTGTCGTTTGCAAGAAAATAATCATATACAACATCCATAAAGGCACCGCTGTACAACCGGTACTCGCTCCGGAAAACCTGTTTGGCGGCAAGGGTGGCCGGGTGGCTGTCCGTAAATGTATCAATTTCCCGGTGCAGGCGGATACCGGCCTGAATGCCCGGTGCATACGCCTGCTGGCGGTTTCCTTTCACAAAATCGCTGATCATATTGCCTACAAGCACATCCGGGTTGTGGAATGAAAGGTATGCATGTGCCAGGAAGTTCATGCCGCAAATGTAATAATAAAGGAAGGATCCGCGTTGGAGCGGTTAGCGATGGGCTGCCAGTAAGGCGCTTACCTCCTGCTGGATGCCTGTGCTTTTATCGCTGTTATAAACCTGCTGAAGCGCTACTTTCGTTTCCTCGAAACCGGCTTTTTTATCCTTCAACGCATCATATACCGCTTTTGCTGCAGCAGGCCTTGGACCCCAGTGAAACAGGTCGTTACCATTTTCGTCGCGTACGATCAGTATGGGAATGGACCGGGTACCGTTGGTCAGGTAGTTTTCGATCTCTGAACCCGAATCCCTTAACTGTAGCTTAAAATCTATGTGCTCATTTAACCGGCTCATCAGGTAAAGGATGGGTACAATATGGGCTGCATCCCCGCACCAGGGCTCGGTAATCACCACCCATTGCTGCTTCCGGTTGATGGCAGACAGAATGGATTTTGTTTCGTCGGTAACGGGGTTCTGCTTGAGCCAGCGGTTCATGCGGGAGCCGTTCATTTTTGTATATTGAAAGTAATCGGCGTTATCATAAGGCGGAGCCGATTTCTCCGCAGCCAGGATGGTATTTACAACATCCAAGTATTCCTGAAAATGCATCATGGGGTAAAATTTGGTTTTCCGGGGCATGGCCCGGACATTATTAAAAACAAGCAACTTTTAAAAAAGTTCCATATTTTAACAGCAATTTGCCCCTGTGGGTATCCTGTTCCGGAACTATGGCATAATTTTTTGAGGAGAGTAGGTATTCATTAACTGTATAAAACATATTCGAACATGAACAAGAATACAAGAAACGGGCTTCTGGCCCTGGGCCTGGCAGCTGCGGCCGCCTGGTATAAAATGACGCCGGAACAAAAGTCAAATGTAAAAGCTAAGGTATCCGACCTGGGAAACAAAGTAAAAGATGGCCTTGCGAACCTTAAAAAGCAGGCCAGTCCGAACAATCTGCAGTCCGCGTCTTAAGCTCCGTTAGCCCAACTGTCCTTTAATACTATTGAAAGGCTCCGCAAGGAGCCTTTTTGTTTTATAACGGGGCATTCAGTAACAGGTGCTGACTTGCGGTAAATATATCGCGAAACACCTGATTGAGCTCCGTACCGTTTTGAGTGGCGTTTACGCCGCAGTAAGGATACAGGTTTGCCACCATTTTTCTTGAAAACAACGCCAGTAACCGGCTTTGCCGTGAAACCTTTGCCAGTAGCGCTTCCGGAACCGTACCCTGCGTTGACAACATCGCCCAGGAGTCATCCACAACGGTATAAAAGCGGCTGCGCAGCGTTTGCAGATGGTTACCGGATTGCTGCCATTTTTGCCAGACCTGGTTTACAGAAGCAGCATGCGTACCCTCCTGCAACAGTTTGGGCCGCATCCATTCTTCTACCGCCTCTAAAAAATGCCGGGCCATGCCCAGGCTGTTAACGGCCAGCGTGGCTTCCGCAAATTGCAGGAAGGGATATTGGTAAACGATCCCCGGCAGGGTGGCTGCCGAGGGGTGGATCGTAAAACTCCGTTCCCGCGGAACCCATAGGTCTGTTACACTGAAACGTTCACTGGCAGTAGCTCTCAGCCCCATGGTATCCCAGTCTTTTTGAACAGACACTTCCTCCCTGGTAAATAAAAAAGACCTGTAAACCGGGGTGCCTGCTTCATCGGTAAGCAGTTGCCCGTCTTTTTCAATCTTGCAGTTTGCCGTAAAATGCGTGCAATAAGGTGCCCCCGTGGCATATTTCCAGGAACCATTTATAATGTACCCGTCTGAAGTTTCCTTTGCGATTCCCGTTAATGCCCCGCTGCCTCCAAAGCAAACGGCCGGATCCTTGAAAATGGCATCGGTAAGGGATGGCGGCAGGTACCCGGTAAACTGTGTGGCGCCACTGCAAAGCGTAACTGTCCAGCCCAGGCTGCCGTCGATTTTTGCCAGCGCTTCTTCCATTCTTAATCCTTCCGGCAGGCTGAGCCCGAGTCCGTTTTGCGACCGGGGAACAAAAAGCCGGAACCACTTTTCACGGTAAATAATTTCCAGTTGTTCGGGCATAAGAAGCGCCTGCCGGTCGGCCTCTTTTACAAAATGCGCCAATTGTCCGACGGTTTGTTCATCCATCATGATTTAATTTTTTCAAGGCTGCGTTTCCATTCTAAAAAGCCGAAAATCGCAACGATAAATAGGAAGAGGGTTAACAGGGCATACAGCGGAAGCTGTTTGTAAAACAAAAGCGGAATAGCCACAGCATTGCTGATATTGAGCAGGATCCAGTTTTCCAGTTTCCGTTTTGCCAGCAACCACATACCAGCCCAGGCGGTGGCGCTTACAAATGCATCCATAACCGGTACGGTAGAATCTGTAAAATACCGGAGCACGAAATAAAGCGTAATGAATCCGCCCAGTGCAATCCAAAGGGTTATATGCCATTCTTTTTTAGTGGCCCTGGTAACCGGCAGCGGTACCACCGATCGTTTAAACACCCAGAACCACCACCCGTAAATACTCATTACCAGGTAATACAGGTTTAGCGCACTTTCCGCATACAGCCCTTCCGTAAGAAATATGTAAATGCTGATGAGGACGGAAAGAATACCTGCCGGGTACAGCCAAACCTTATTGGCTTTAGCCAGCAATACTTCCGTTGCGCCTAAGCCTGCGCCCAGCCATTCAAGAAGACTTGTGTTCCTGATCTGTTCAATAAACACACTGATCCAGTTTGCCATAACTAAAAATAAAATACAGGGGCAGGCTGAAAGCTGCTGTTTCCTACGCCGGCATTACCCGGATCAGGTTCCTGGGTCCGGTGGTTGACCGGATCCAATGGGTATATTCTCAGCCTTGATTTCATCCCGCCACCGGCGGAAAAGGCACCCCGTATGGGCGTGAAGGTAAGTAAAAAGCACGAGGTAGGCAGGAAGTTTATGCATGGGGTGCTCACGGCTTTCACAGATGTACACAAACGGGCTGGTACGGGCGCTTAATAATGTCAAGCTGTACTAATCCGTGGGAATACCCTCTGCAAAGCATAACCGTTTGGAAAATAATTTTTCCCTTGTGTTATACTTTCGCAATGATTTGTGATATATTCGCTCCGCTTAATTTTTTTACATGCCATCGTCGAAGCGTTTATTTGTGAAAACTTCTACCCTTCCCAATGCCGGTAAGGGTCTGTTTGCCAAAGTTGCTATTGCCAAAAAAGAAATCGTTACCGAATATACCGGAGATCTGCTTACCTGGAAAGAGGTGGAAGATGATGCCGATAACGGGTATATATTTCATATTAATGATGATGCGGTTATTGATGCCAGCAAGCATCCAAAATCTTTCGGGCGCTATGCCAATGATGCTGCAGGCTTGCAACGCGTGAAGGGCATCCGGAACAATGCGGAGTATGTGGAAGAAGGTACCCGCGTATTCCTGGTAGCCAAAACCGATATTCCGGCAGGTAGCGAAATCTTTGTATCCTACGGACCTCAGTACTGGAAGCAGGTACGGGAAAACATCCGGTTTGACCGCGAAGCGGCAAAGAAGAAAACCAAACGATAAGCCAGCCGGCTGACGAAGCAGGCATATACCGGCCATGCTAAAATACTGGCTGGTAGTTTTTGATTTCGCCACATATTTTTTCATCCCCGACTTCTAAGGGAATGCAGTTATCTTTGTTTACAGAATAATGGAAAAGAGCAATTTTGTAGACCAGATACGGATATTTTGCCGCAGCGGACATGGTGGTGCGGGCATCAAGCATTTTTTGCGGGATAAGTTTACCTCCAAAGGTGGCCCGGACGGCGGCGACGGTGGAAGAGGCGCCCATATTATTTTAAAGGGAAACCGCAACCTGTGGACCCTGCTGCATTTGCGCTATTATAAAAATATACTGGCCGAAAATGGCGAAAACGGAGGGCATAATAATTGCACCGGCCGCAGTGGAAAAGATGTAATTATCGAGGTGCCGCTGGGTACCATCGCTATGGATGAGGAAACCGGAGAAAAGGAAGTGGAGATCCTGGAAGATGGCCAGGAGATCATCTGGATGCCTGGGGGCAAGGGCGGGTTGGGGAATGCCAATTTTGCCACGCCTACAAACCAGGCGCCGGACTATGCGCAACCCGGTTTACCCGGACTTGAAGGCTGGAAAATACTGGAGCTGAAAGTACTGGCAGATGTAGGCCTGGTAGGCTTTCCCAATGCCGGGAAGTCGACCCTGCTTTCGGTGATCACTGCGGCAAAGCCCAAGATCGGTAACTATGCCTTTACAACCCTTACCCCCAACCTGGGGATTGTGGAATACCGCGATGGCCGCAGCTTTTGCATGGCCGATATGCCTGGAATTATTGAAGGAGCCGCGGAAGGCCGCGGGCTGGGACATCGCTTCCTGCGGCATATTGAGCGTAACCCCGTGTTGCTGTTTTTAATTCCCGCGGACAGTGCTGATCACCGCAAGGAATTTGATATATTAATGAATGAGCTGGAGCAGTACAATCCCGAGCTGTTGCACAAACAGTTTTTAATCGCTATTTCAAAAAGCGATATGCTGGACGATGAGCTCAAAGCAGCCATCAGTGCCGAAATGCCGGATCATATCCCCCACCTGTTTATCTCTTCCGTGGCGCAACAGGGCCTCACACAGTTGAAAGACAAGCTCTGGGAAATATTAAATACAGCCCCGGCCCCTGAGCAGTAAGCCCGCTTTCAGGACTGTGCAGGACAGTTCACCAGTCATTTCATTGTATTTTCGAAGCAACGATGTTATTGATAAACAATTACAAAGCTTGCTCATGAATAGAAAATTGCTGGTGTTTGCCATTTGTGCCGGTGCGCTTACCGCAACGGCGCAGTCTGAAGTTAAGAACTTACGTACCGAAAACAGGATCGACCCCATTGGACTGGATGTATTACAGCCCCGCTTTAGCTGGCAGCTGGAAAGTGGCAAACGGAATGTGGTGCAAACCGCCTACGAGATCCGGGTGATGCAGGATAAAAACAATGTATGGAGCAGCGGAAAAATATCCTCGGATTCATCTGTGCACGTTGCATACAAAGGTGCCGCATTACAAAGCGGTGCAAAATACCAATGGCAGGTAAGGGTTTGGGACAATAGCGGAAAACCCGCTGCCTGGAGCCGGCCGGCAGGTTTTCAAATGGCCCTTTTGCAACCCTCCGACTGGCAGGCGAGCTGGATTATGCCGGGTTATGAGGAAGATGCCAGCATGCGGCCCAGCCCGATGATGCGCCGGGAGTTCAGCATTGCAAAAAAAATTGCCCGGGCCACCGCTTATATTACCGCACACGGGATGTATGAAGCGGCTATTAATGGAAACCGCGTAGGGGATGCCCATTTTACGCCGGGCTGGACCTCTTATAAAAATAGACTGCAATACCAGACCTATGATGTGACCGGCCTGTTGCAGCAAGGCCACAATGCATTAGCGGTTACGCTGGGCAGTGGCTGGTATCGCGGTACCATCGGCTATACAAACCATAACAACTTTTATGGAAAAGACATCGCATTATTACTGCAGCTGCAGATCGATTATACGGATGGAACAAAAGAGCTGGTGGTTTCTGACGGCTCCTGGAAATCATCCACCGGCGCCATCACCTATTCGGAAATCTATAACGGGGAAACCATTGATGCCCGTAAAGATAAAACCGGATGGATGCGGGCAGGGTACAACGATGCGGGCTGGAGCGCTGTAAAAACAGCTTCCTTTGATAAAGCAAATCTGCTGGCTACCTATAATGAAACGATCACCGCGCATGAAGTATTCAAACCCGTAAAGGTTCTGAAAACGCCTGCCGGTGAAACCGTGCTGGATTTTGGGCAAAACCTGGTTGGTTGGGTGCGTGTAAAGGCAAGGGGAAATGCCGGCGATTCCATAAAGCTGCTGCATGCAGAGGTATTGACCAAGGCTGGTAATTTTTATACAGAAAACCTGCGGGCTGCAAAGGCTCAGAACATTTATGTGCTGAAGGGCGGCGAAACCGAGACCTTTCATCCGCATTTTACCTGGCAGGGGTTCCGGTATGTAAAAGTAGAAGGGTACCCGGGTACGGTGACTCCCGAAAATTTTGAGGCCATTGCATTTTATTCCGATATGGAGCCAACCGGAACCTTTACCACTTCCAATCAGCTGATCAACCAGCTGCAGCATAATATTCAATGGGGGCAAAAAGGAAATTTTTTAGATGTGCCCACAGACTGTCCGCAACGTGACGAACGGTTGGGCTGGACGGGTGATGCGCAGGCATTCTTCCGTACAGCTTCTTTTAATATGGGGGTGAATAATTTCTTCACAAAGTGGCTGAAAGACCTCGAAGCCGATCAGATCGACGGCCGGGTACCGCACGTTATACCCAATGTGCTGGGCAATAATGCCAACAGTGCCGGCTGGGCCGATGTGGCGACCATTATTCCCTGGCAGTTATACCTGGCTTATGGCGATAAACGTACGCTGGCTGCGCAGTATAGCAGTATGAAGAACTACGTGGAAAGCATTCGTAAAACCAGCAGGAATGATCTCTGGAACACGGGTTTTCACTTTGGAGACTGGTTGTTCTATCGCCCCGGTGACGATAACGACGGCCGGTCTGCAGTAACCGATAAATACCTGATTGCACAGTGTTTTTACGCGCATTCAGTGCAATTGCTGGTCAATGCGGCTACCGTGCTGGGCAATACTGCCGATGCCGCTGCTTATACCCAATTATTGCAGAACATAAAAGCTGCCTTTGTAAAGGAATACCTGACACCTTCCGGCAGGCTGGTATCCAGTACACAAACCGCATATGTGCTGGCACTTCATTTTGATATGCTGCCCGAGGCGTTGAGGCAACAGGCGGCGGAACGGTTGGTTGAAAATATCAAAAGCTATAACAATCACCTCACGACCGGGTTTTTAGGAACTCCCTACCTCTGTCATGTACTTACCCGTTTCGGCTATACGGATATGGCTTATACCCTGCTGTTACAGGAAACCTATCCTTCCTGGTTATACCCGGTAAAGATGGGCGCTACTACCATCTGGGAGCGCTGGGATGGCATTAAGCCGGATGGCAGTTTTCAAACCCCCTCTATGAACTCCTATAACCATTATGCCTACGGGGCTATCGGCGACTGGATGTACCGGAAAATGGTAGGACTGGATACCGAAGAAGACGGTGTTGGTTACAAGCATATAAAAATAAAACCGCATATCGGGGGTAATTTTAAGCAGGCTGCTGCATCTTTGAAAACCTACTATGGCCTTACAAAGGCCGGTTGGGAAATAACGGATGGCAATATTGTGATGGATGTAGAAGTGCCCGCCAATACCCGGGCAACGGTTTATCTTCCGGTGAAGGATGCCGCGGGTGTTACAGAATCCGGTAAACCGCTGTCTTCAATAAAGGAGATCACCGTGCTTGGATCCGAAGACGGGTACCTGAAAATTGAAACCGGATCGGGTAAATACCGCTTTAGTTTTCCGGGGAAATAATGGGATATTCCCATTGAACCAATTCGATAAGGTCATCGTTTCCTGTCAGCAGGCAGGAAACGATCATGCCCCGCATTTTAGTTCCTGCATATACTACAAAAACGGTTGCCGCAATTATTGCCCTGCCAATGCGCCCGGCCGGCTTATGAATTCCGGAAAATCGTTGTTTTAGCAAACAGAAGATCCGATGGATTGTATTTCCATGGAGGCAGGTCACCAAAGGACAATACGGTTATGTATACCAGGCAAACGAAAATTTTATAATATGAAACAGGCATTTTTATGGATTGCACTGACGGTTGGTGTTTGTGCCGGATTCTGCCCCCAGGCACCGGCTGCAAAGCCGAAAACGAAGGTAATCGCTCATCAGGGACATTGGAAGCCATCGGGGTCGACGAACAACTCGCTGGAATCGCTCAGACAGGCGGCATTCATAGCCGCTTATGGCTCGGAGTTCGATGTAAATATTACCTCGGACAATGTTGCTATCATAAGTCATGGTCCCAAATTGAACGGAATGGTGATAGAGACGACACCTTATTCGGCATTCAGCGAGATCCGGCTCCCCAATGGAGAACGGGTTCCTACCCTGGAACAATATCTCGAAGAAGGGAAAAAACATCCGGGCCTAAAACTTATCCTCGAACTCAAATCGGCTTCCTCGCCGGAGGTAGAGCAACGCTGGGTAGAGATCGTAACGGCAATGGTCGATCGGATGAAGATGCGCAAACAGGTGGAATATATTTCCTTCAGCCTTTATATGTGTAAAGCGTTATCAAAGAAACATCCCAGGGTTCCGGTAGCCTATCTGAGGAATGAAAACCCAATGGCACCTAAAGACCTCAAAGCAGCGGGCATCAACAACATCGATTATAGTTATATCACCATGCTTGCAAATCCGGACTGGTTCGCCGAAGCCAGGAAATTAGGCATGAAGGTTAATGTGTGGACGGTAAATGATGAGGAAACATTGCGCAGGTTGATTGCCCTCGGCGCTGATTTTATAACTACAGATAATCCCCTGTTGCTTCAGGCGATCCTCAGCGGGGCAGGTAACAAAGAACATAATAAACCATAAACCGACATAAAAGACTTTCCTGTTCCCGTGCATGCACTAACCGGTCAGCCATTTAACCGATGCGGCCGGGCGGTATGACGCATGAAGGGTTCCGAAAAGAACCCGTTCACTCTACCAGGTAAATAATCCGCGTGGTTGAGTCTTTCCCATTGTATTGCTCAATAACCGGCGTTTTTACTTTGAGCTGTTTGGCGGCAACATAATTGTCAAGGGTTTTATAAGCCAGGTCTTTTATGGCCTGGTCGCCTTTAAAGGCCGCTTCGATGGTTTTGGATGCAGGCAGGCTGATCCGTTCTTCAGGGGTTTGCAGCTGGGGATGAAACCCGGCAGGTATTTCAACTGCGGCCGCCACATCGCTCTGCAATTCTTTCTGATCCGTTTTATAGAAAAGACCCACGCGCAGCGGGGAGGTTACACTGTCCTTTAAGGTATAATGTTCCAGGTGGTGAAAATGTGTGGTAAAAAAACTGGGCAGGTCGGCCCAAAGCACCCGCTGTTTAATGGCCACATAATTGGTAAGCTGAAAATAACCTGTGGTAACCTGGGGCGCATTCCGGTCTTTGACCGGCGATTTTTCAATGATCAGTTTCAGGGCCTGCAATCCTCTTTCAAACTCAGCGCCTTTTTCTTTTTCCAAACTGTAAAATATATTGAACACATTCCAGGGCTTTTTTGAAGGCAGTGTAAAGGTCCAGGTAACAACGGTCGTATGATCATCCTGCTGTTTTAAATCGAACCGGGAATCGGCCTCAAATTTCTGGGGCTCCAGCAAGCTGATATGATGCGTAATCTGTTTTTCGGGCAGGAGGCCGGTCAGGGCAATTTTCCCTTTTCCGGACAGCAGGGCATTCCCCTCCCACATTACAGTAGTACCTACCTGTCCATCCGGCAATTGATTGGTGGTATAACGGATGGTAGAATCGGATTGGCCCCAAACAGACCAGTTATTAAAATTTTGCAGCAGCACCATCTGATCATACACTTTTTTTACCGGGGCCTGAATCACAATCGATTTTACCACCTCCTGTTTATCCGGTGCAAAAAAAGAAAGGGCAAATAATGAGATCAGCACAAAAAACAGGAACAGGAGGATGCCTCTGATAAATTTCATGTGTATGCTTTTTGCATACAAAAATAGTTACTAACCTGTTGTGGTTGCCTGTTAAAGTAAACTTTGTATGGAAGCGTATAAGTGTACTATTGTTTTTTATAATCCGCCGCTGCTTTTTGGGCTTTTTCAAAATCCAGGATCACCCCATTGATGCAGTACCGCAGGCCCGTAGGAGCAGGACCGTCGTCAAATACATGCCCCAGGTGTGCTTTGCAACGTCCGCATTCTACCTCGGTTCGAACCATACCATGGGAGCGGTCTTCCAGGTAAATCACACTGGTTTTGCTGATGGGCTCATAAAAGCTGGGCCAGCCGCATCCGCTTTCAAACTTGGTATCGCTCTTAAATAAGGGGTTACCGCAGGCTGCGCAATAATAGGTGCCAATTTCTTTAGACGTTTCGTATTTACTGGTCCAGGGGCGTTCCGTTCCTTTTTGCCGGGCGATATAATATACTTCTGCCGGCAGTATTTTTTTCCATTCGTCTTCAGTTAAATTCACTTTTGAACTGTCGGAACGGGAATATACGGGGTTGTTATCTTTTTTCATATTTACTGAATCCGGTTTGGGGCCGGGTTTGGATTGGGAATAGCCGCAATGCTGAAATAACAGGCTGATGGTGATCAACAATACCGGTACATATTTCATGGCGACATTTATTATTAAAACAAAGATACAACGCAAAATGTTTCGGGCGCGGGGTTTACAGGAAGGATGACGGCCCGCTGGTCGGTACAGAAAAGCCGATGAAGCTTCAGGCTACAACCCGCTAAAACCGGCAGTCCGGCAATAAAAGCGGTCTGGTTTTTATAAAAAAAAGCTATCTTAACTTTTGAAAAAGATAACCAAAAACCGGTCCGTATTTTTTTACAGGGATGTGCCCCTTGCAGACCAGGTTTAAAATAATGATAACCAAAGCCTCATGTTTTGGTTGCAAATATTGGGATGTGAATACCGTGCAGATGCAGGAATGGCTTCAGTTAATTGCAGAAGGCAGTGAAAATGCTTTCCGGCAGTTATTTGATACGTACCGGCCCCGGATCTATACATTCCTGCTCCGGGTTACCGGCTCGGCAGATATTGCCGAGGATACCGTACAGGAGATCTTTTTAAAGCTCTGGAAAGACCGTACAAAGCTGGTGCATATCGAAAACTTCAATGCTTACCTCCACCGGATGGCTCAAAACCAGGTCTACAGCCGTTTTCGCAGCCAGGCAAAAGAGGCGCTGATCCTTGCGGAACTGAAAGACACCACGTTCAGCCCGCAGCATCCGGAGCATGCGCTGGTGTTTAAAGAAGTGCGGGAGCAGATCCTCGACCTTGTGAGCCAGTTGAGCCCGCAGCAACGCACTGTTTTTTTACTCAGTCGTGAAGCAGGCTTGAAGCATGAGGAAATTGCCCGGAAAATGGGCATTACCGTGCTTACGGTTAAAAAACATATGTCTGTGGCACTGCGCACATTACGCAAAGAAATTGCCAACCGTTACAGCCTCCTGATCTTACTATTATTAAAATATTAAAAAAAAGTTAAGAAACCGCTACTCCCTTCTTCCCGTTCCTGCGTCATAGTATGGTTAAACCAATTAAAAAATGACATCTGCAGCGGGAAGATTGACCGAGCTATTTAACAAACAGCTTGAAGGGAACTTAACGGAGGCCGAACGACAGGAGCTTTTTTCATATGCCCTGCGGGAGGAGCTGCAACCGGTTTTACGTAAACTGGTGCATGCTGCCTGGAACAAAACGGGCGAAGCCTCGGATCTTCCGCCGGAAAAGGCTGCAAAGATGCTGAAAGCGATATTCGCTGGTTCTACCCGGCCGGGCCCTGTGCACCGCAGAAGAACGGTTTGGATGCAGTGGACGGCAGTAGCGGCCGCTTGTATACTCGTTATTTTTAGTGCCGTTTTTTGGTATACCCGCAACCAAAAAACCGCAGGCCCCGCCGCAATTCCGGTAGCGCTCCAGGATGTAAAACCCGGAACCACCGGCGCGCTGCTCACCCTATCCGACGGTCGCCAGGTAGCACTGGACAGCCTGGGAAGCCATGTTATTGAAGATGGAAGCGGCGCCGAAGCCGTACTGAAAAACGGCCGGCTGCAATATGAAGGCCAAACGGCCGGTAAGCCGGTACGGCATACGGTATCCACGCCCCGCGGAAAGCAGTTTGAACTGGTGTTGCCCGACGGGTCAAAGGCCTGGCTCAACAGTGCTTCTTCTATTTCCTATCCTACTGCTTTTACCGGCCCGCTACGGGAAGTAAGTATCAGCGGAGAGGTTTATTTTGAGGTAACCAAACAAGCTTCGGGCGCTCCGTTCACCGTTTCCTGTAACCACCAGAAAGTAACGGTACTGGGTACCCATTTTAATGTAAACAGCTACCCGGATAATGCCGAAGTAAAAACCACGCTGCTTGAGGGAAAAGTACGGGTGCAATCGGATCAGCATCCAGGCGAAAAAATACTGAACCCCGGTCAGCAGTCGATCGTTGCGGCCAACGGGCCCATACAGGTTCAGGAAGCCGATATCGACCAGGTAATGGCCTGGAAAATGGGCTATTTCAATTTCTCCAATACACCGTTTGCAGAGATCATGCAACAGCTGTCACGCTGGTATGATATTGATGTAAAATATGAAGGAAAGGTACCCCGGGTGGAGTTTGAGGGAAAGCTGAACCGCGCGGTGAATTTATCCCGCGTACTGGAATTTTTTAAAGACTCCGGGATCCGGTTCCGGATGGAAAATAAAACGCTTGTTATCTATTAATCTAAATATAAAAAAACCATGACATAACCGTTTCCCCGTAAAAGAGCTATAAATAAAATGCTGTCCCCGCACCACCAGGGACAGCCATTAATGATTACCAACAGAACAGATAGGCGTATCATGTTTCTTATTGTATAACCATAACGATACAAATGTATGAGTTTTAATTTTTCTCCACGGAGTCGCATCCGGCGACCCCTTATTTTCAAAACGATCCTTATAATGAAATTGACGGTCTTTCTTCTTTTTATTGCATGTTTGGAAGTAGGAGCCAGCGGGTATTCCCAAACCGTTACGTTCAATGGGCAGCGACAGACATTGCGTAAACTGTTTATCACCATCGAGAAGCAAACAGGCTATTCGGTTCTTTATAAAAAGGAAGTGATGGACCGGGCGGTTCCTGTTACCCTGAATGCCCGGGAAATGCCCCTTACAGAGCTGCTGAACCGGGTGTTTCATGATCAGCCGTTAAAGTACACCATCGAGAACCGGACCATTTTTATTACGGCAAAACCCGAAAATGAAACCACCGAAGTTACCCGCCGTCCGGCTCCCGTTGTAACTGAGGCACCGGTGGTTGTTAGTAATGTAGACATACGGGGTACGGTAAAAAGTACGGAGGGTACCCCTGTAACAGGCGCCAGTGTTGTAATACGCGGCACCAGCAGGGGAACCACTACAAACGAAGACGGCGCTTTCTCTTTAACGAATGTGGCCATTGGCGCCGTTTTGGAAATATCGGCTACCGGCTTTAAAACGGCGGATCATAAAATTACAGCCGCCGGTTTTATAACCATAACCCTCGAAAAGCAGGTAAAGGATATGGATGAGGTAAAGATTGTGACCACCGGGTATCAAAACCTGGACCGCAAATTGTTTACCGGCTCCAGCAGTAAATTACTGGCGAAGGATGCCGAACGCAGCGGTGTTCCGGATATTACACGCATGCTCGAAGGGCAGGTAGCCGGTGTGTCTGTTCAAAACGTATCCGGTACGTTTGGTGCCGCCCCAAAGCTGCGCATCCGCGGTGCAACTTCATTATCCGGGGACAATAAACCCCTTTGGGTGGTGGATGGCATCATCCTGGAAGACGTGGTAAACATCTCCAATGAAGCATTATCTACCGGCGACGCCAATACCCTGATCGGGTCTTCGGTTGCAGGATTAAACCCGGATGATATTGAGTCGTTCACCATATTAAAAGACGCGGCCGCCACGGCACTTTATGGAGCAAGGGCCATGAATGGAGTGATCGTTGTAACCACAAAAAAGGGAAGGAATACAGAGGGTAAGGCCAATATCAACTATTCCTCCACGTTTACCACGTACATTAAACCCAATTACAGCCAGTTTGATATTATGAACTCGGCCGAACAAATGTCTGTATTGCTGGAACTGGAGAACAAAGGTTATTTCAATCACAGCAGGGTATCACGTAGTAAAGACGGGGGTATTTTTTATAAAATGTACAACCTGATGTATGACTATGATGAAAACGCAGGCACCTTTGCCCTCAAAAATACCCTGGATGACCGGCTGAACTTTTTGCAGCGGTATGCCCGTGCCAATACGGATTGGTTTGATGTGTTGTTTAAAAATTCACTGTTGCAGGAGCATTCGCTGAGTGTTACTTCCGGATCGGCCCGTTCACAGAACTATTTTTCTACCAGCTTTATGAACGATAACGGCCAAACCATTGCGGACCGGGTAAAACGTTATACCGCCAATTTCCGGAACAACTTCCGGGTAAATAATAAACTGAGTTTTGAATTTATTGCAAATGCTTCCATCCGTGACCAGCGGGCGCCCGGCACCCTTACGCGTCAATCTGACCCGGTAAACGGAAAATATTCAAGAGACTTTGATATCAACCCGTATTCCTATGCACTCAATACCAGCCGGCTGATTACGCCCTATGATGAGAAGGGCGATCCGGAATATTTTGTACTGAATTATGCGCCGTTCAATATCATCAATGAGATGAGCAAAAATTACCTGGAGTTGACCATGCTGGATCTGAAAGTGCAGGGCGGTATCCGGTATAAGATCATTCCGCAATTAACCTATTCGCTGGACGCGTCGTACCGGTATGCCACTACCAGCAGGAAGCATTACATTAAAGAGGGATCAAATATGGCCGAATCGTTCCGGGCCAACGGAGATGCATCCGTTGCCGATAATAATAATCAGCTGTACAAGGATCCGGATAACCCGAATGCGTTGCCTGTGGTGGTTTTGCCCGAGGGCGGATTTTATAATCTTACGGAGAATGGCATCAAAAACTATTATTTAAGAAATAACCTGGAATACAATGCCACGTTTAACAACATTCATAAAGTAAACCTGTTCGGCTCTATGGAGCTTCGCTATACCGACCGGCAGAACAGCAATTTTATGGGCGTTGCCTACCAGTATGAAAACGGCGGTCTGGTAAATCCAAACTACCGCTTCTTTAAAAAGATGATCGAAGGCGGCGATGCTTATTTTGGAATGGATTATAAGTATGACCGTTTTGTGGCCGGCATGTTTCGGGGCGCCTATTCCCTCAAAGACCGGTACAGCATCAACGCTACGGCACGCTATGACGGCTCTAATTTAATGGGACGCAGTACCGTGGCCCGCTGGCTGCCCACCTGGAACGTTTCCGGGGCCTGGGATATTGACCAGGAAGACTTTTTCGATCAGGGAAATCCGATCTTATCGGCAGCGCGGTTGAGGGCTACCTATGGCCTGGTGGCCAGCATGGGTAATGCATCTAACTCTTCGGCCGTTTATTACAACCGCATCACCTACCGCCCTTATGAAACGGAGAAGGAAGCCGCTATTTACATCAGCAGTCTGGAAAACTCGGAGCTTACCTGGGAAAAATTATATGAGCTGAACCTGGGAACCGATTTATCGTTCTTCCGGAATAACCTCGATCTTACCGTAGATGTATACAAGCGTCATATTTTTGATCTGATCGGCTCAATCCGGACATCCGGTATTGGCGGACAGTTTACAAAATCTGCGAACTATGGCAAAATGGAAGCCCATGGAGTAGAGGTTACGCTGGGCGGATACCCGGTAAACAGAACGGATGGTTTTAAATGGCGTACCCAGTTCAATTTTGCAATCAATAAGAATAAGATTACCAAGCTGGAGGTGAACCCGAATATCTGGACGATGGTACGTGCGGAGGGCGGTACAAAAGAAGGCTATGCACAACGGGGCTTATATTCCATACAGTTTGACGGGCTGGATCATCAATACGGGTATCCTACCTATATTGGAACGGAAGGGAAAAAGGATACGTATGTGTACCTGCAGAGCACCGATGTAAATTACCTGAAGTATCACGGCCCGGTGGACCCCGTTTTTACCGGGGGATTCTTTAACCAGTTTTCTTACAAGGGGATTACCTTATCGGCACTGTTCACTTTTGCCACCGGCAATTATATCCGTTTGCAGCCGGCTTATTCGGTTTCATATGATGATATGTCGTCTATGTCGAAAGACGTGGTAAACCGGTGGATTATGCCGGGTGATGAAATGAAAACCAGTATCCCCGCGTTACTGGATGGCTTTACGGTAGATAACAGGATCGTAAAGGCAGATGGAAGCACGGTAGACGCCATCTATCCCTACAATGCCTACAACTATTCTACAGAGCGTGTGGCAAAAGGCGATTTTGTACGGGTTAAGAATGTTTCCCTGGCGTATATGCTGCCACAAGCACTGGTAAAGCGATGGGGTTTTAACACCCTGCAGCTGGCGCTGGTGGGAAATAACATCGCCCTTTTATATTCCGATAAAAAATTAAACGGAGCGGATCCCGAATTTTTTAACAATGGTGGGGTGGCCATGCCGATTCCGAAACAATATACCCTCTCTTTTAAGGTGGGCTTCTAAAAGTATTATTGTAGCAATATAAAAAGAAATAAATGAAAAGAACCATATATACATTAACGCTTATACTGATGATTGCGTTAGGGTCCTGCAAAAAATTCCTGGATAAGGATCCGGACCTGCGTACACAGATCAATACCCTTGATAAAGTGGCGCAGTTGCTGGTTACCGCCTATCCCGAGCGGCATTACCTGGCTTTTGCCGAAACCGCATCCGATAACGTGGAAGATAAATCTGCTGCTTTGGCGCCTTACAATAACGAACCGTTTCCCAGCGTATACAACTGGAACGAAATGACCGAAGATATCAACGGGTCGCCTACCAAGTACTGGAATGCGGCTTATGCGGCCATTGCCAGTGCCAACCAGGCCCTGGCTGCCATTGAGGAGAACCAATTTGGAACAGCGGCCAACCAGTATAAGGGGGAGGCCCTGGTTGCCAGAGCGTATGCCCATTTTATGCTGGTTACGTTTTTCGCCAAAGCCTATGTTCCGGGCGGCCCCAATAATACGCCGGGCATCCCTTACGTAAAAGAACCCGAAACGGTGGCGGTTAAATTATATGAGCGCGGTACGGTGGCATCGGTATACGAGAACGTGGAAAAAGATCTTACGGAAGGGCTTCCACTGCTGAGCGGCGGTCAGTGGCAGGTCCCTAAATACCATTTCAATCCGCAGGCAGCAAATGCTTTTGCAGCCCGGTTTTATTTGTTCAAAGGCGATTGGGATAAGGTGATCCAGTATGTATCAGCGATTCTGCCGGAAAATAATTTTAAAGAAAACATCCGGCAATACAACGGATCCCTGTATAATCTTACCTATACGGAGCACCGCATTGAATATACGAAGGCGGATAAGCCCTGGAACCTGCTGCTGGCCAATACCTACTCTAATTTTCAGAGGGGATCATCTTCCATTGAAGCTGCCGGCGGGGCCCGTTACAGTTTTGGGGAAACAAAAAAGAACCTGTACAATAAAATAACCGTATTTGGTGCGCCGTTCAGGAACCGGTATGGAGTATATACTGCACCGAACTATACCACCAACAAGTATAACGAGTACTTCTATTATACAAATGTGGCTGCGGGTATCGGGTATCCCTATATTATGATGCCGTTGTTAACCATGGATGAGGCCCTGCTGAACCGGGCGGAGGCTTATATTCAGAAAGGGCAGTTTGCCCAGGGAATTACCGATCTGAACACATTTGCCAGCACCCGCATTGTTAATTATAACAGTACAACGCATGCGCTTACGGTAGAGAAAGCAAAAGCCTTCTTTAATACAGCGGATGACAAAGAGGCCCTGATTAAGACATTGCTGGAAACCAAGCAAATCGCATTTATGCAGGAAGGCATCCGTTGGATGGATATCCTTCGTCACCGGCTTACGGTGTCGCACAACTTTATTGCAGCAGATGGCACGGAAACCTTCAAAACACTGGGGCCGGACGATAACCGGAGAATGTTTCAAATACCTCCGGACGCTAAATTATCAGGCGTAACCGCCAATCCCAGATAAAAACTGAAAACAATGAAAAAATTATATTATCTGTTTCTTTTAAGTCTGCTTTTTACGGCCTGCCGCAAGAGCGATGAAAACCTGGATATTGATCTTACCAAATACAACGCCGATACCTACATAGGAGATCCGGTAATTGACAAGTGGCTGATGGATAGTCTTACCAATCCTTATAATATTCAGACGGTGTACCGGTTTGAACGCAATCTTACCGATTACAGCCTGGACATTGCGCCCGTCGATCTTGGGAAGGTGTTGCCTACCATGCAGGCCGTAAGGCGGATCTTTTTGACCCCTTACGGAAAAGTAGCCGGGGAAACGTTCATCAAAAAAATGACGCCCAAACAATTTGTATTGTACGGCTCGCCCTCTTACAACAGTAACGGAAGCATTACACTGGGAACGGCCGATGGCGGCCGGCGCGTGGTGCTGTATGAATTGAATAACATCAACTTCTCCAACGGGGAGCAGGTACGCAGGAAGATTCGCACCATTCACCACGAATTCACACATATCCTGAACCAGAATATATTGATACCGCCGGATTTTGAGCAGGTAACCAAGGCAGACTATGATGCCGACTGGACCAATAGCGCCAATACAGACTCCGTTGCCAAGTCCCTGGGCTTTGTATCCCGCTACTCCCGGAGCGATTATAAAGAGGATTTTGCAGAAATGGTGGCGCATTTACTGGTGGAGGGCCAGGTGTGGTTCAATAACTATGTAAATACCGCTTCCCTGGAGGCAAAAACAAAACTGCAAAACAAAGAGCGGTTGGTGAAGAATTATTTAAAAACCTATTTTAATATCGACTTTAACGAATTGCAGGCGGAAGTACAAAAGGCGTTGAAGGAAACCTATAATGTTAAGGATCCGGAAGACCTTACCCAAACCTTACCCATCTGGCTGGCAGATAATAAGGTAAGCAGTATCACCTATGATCCCGCCGCAAGCCACTATACAACGTATGGAAGTTCTGCTGCATTTACAACGGTGTATAACAATTATAAAAACGCCTTATTCACTCTTGGTAGCCGTACATTGAAAAGTATCCAGTTTGTGTTTGTGGATGCGTCCAATATGATCTTCCGGGCCAATTATACCAACAGTGCGGGTACGGCTTTTTCTGCAGATTATAATTTCAAGATGGCGATAAAACCGCTTACCGGGGAAGTAATCTTTACGAAAGCGATCCCCGAGGGTACTACCGGCTCACATGGTAATGGTCAGAACGCGCAGGTACTGCCCGCGTTTGAGCAATACATATTGCCATACCTTACCAACCGCACGTTTGTTGCCGCCTGGCTGCCAACAACGATTCCGTCTTCCAGCCCGTTATACCGGACCTTTGGCGGATTTTATGTAAGCGGAGCGGCGTCGAATTATATATATGGACCGATTGTTTTAAAATAAACATTTATGGCGGGTTTGCCCGGGCAGGCCCGCCGGTAATAAAATAAACTTTAACAGATGAACAAGATCGTTATAATGCTACTGATAGCAGCGATGATGGCTGGCTGCCGGAAAAATGAGGTAACACTCGTAAATGGAGGGTTGCCCGAAGAGCGGATAATGGAGCGTTTAGCGGAACTGCGGGGCAAATTAACCGGTGCCGAAACCGGCTGGATGGCAGCGCTTACCACTACGGCCGGCGGCGGCTATGGATTTTATATGAAGTTTGGCCCCGATGAAAAGGTGACCATGATGGGCGACTTAGACGAGGATGCCGCTACGCAACCGCAAACCTCCACCTACCGGGTAAAATGGGTAATGAACGCTTCCCTGCTTTTTGATACGTATAATTATATCACTTTATTACAGGATCCCGATCCGAAAGTGAGTGGTGGTAAGCCCGGCAGTGGGTTAAAGAGTGATATTGAGTTTGAATACATCCGCTCAAGCGGTGATTCGGTGATTTTGCGGGGAAAAAAATATCAGAACTACCTGTATCTCGTAAAGGCAACAGCAGCGCAGGCAACCGCTTACCAGCAGGGAACGGTGGTAGACCGGATGGAAGCCATTCAGGATTATTTTGATGACCATTTTAATAATTACATTAATATTGATGGACTTCCCAATAAAGTATCTTTTATCGTTAATGAAGACAAACGTCTTTCCTTTCAATATGCTGATGCAAAGGACAGCATTATAACAATCGATGGAAAATTCAATTTTGATGTAAGCGGATTGAATTTTTCGGACGGACTGGTTGTGAATGGCATTCAATTTAAGAAAGGAGCCCTGAACGGAAGCACGTTGAAACTGTACGACACAGGCGGAAAGGAATATACCGTTTCCCAGAATCCAACGCCTGTTATTCCCCTCTGGTTGTTGTTTAACTATAATAAAGTATACAAAACAATTATGATAACCGGAACAACGCTGCCTCCAGGTATAACATCAGGGTTTAATAGTGTCTTCGATGGTATGTCTGGCAGATTTACAACAAGTGGCAGAACGATTCAAACAGTAGATATCACTTTGTCAAATTCCCGGACACTAAAGGTGAATATCTGGTACCTGAGTGGTGGATCGCGCTTTTTGGCGGATGCTTCGTTTAGTTATACTTATGAGAGAGGTGTGCTTACATTGTCTGATTATACACCGTCTGTGTCTAATACAAACTGGAATAATGGGCTTGTGCGGATTGGAAACTTTGTCGACTGGCTGCAGAGCGGACCGTTCAAAGTAGACTGGGTTGCCAACCCTGCTTCCGGTGCAAGAAGCCTGGGTGGAATATACAAAGTTTCGGATCCCTCCAATTTCTTCTATGGAGATTTGTAGAAATAGTGATGTGATAAGTAACAGCTAATAGGATTAGTCGCAGAGTCATTGATCGTTCCCAGGCATTATATAAATAGTTGTCTGGATACGGGATGATAATGCCTACGCTCTTAACTAAATAACTTTTAAACTAAAAACAACCATGAAACAATTAAATGCTTTTGTAATTTATGGATTCATTGTGATCACATTTATTACGTGTGGAAAAAAAGACCTGCAGCCGGGATATAACATAATAGACCAAGATGCGCAAGAGTTACGGGAAAAAAAGATGACTTCAAAAACATCCGATAATGCCACAGTAGAAGTGTCTTCTTCCAATCTTATAGACATAAGTCAGGTGTTGACCCAGTATCCAGGAACTTTAACAGAGTCCCAAGCTGAAGCGCAACTGGAGCCCATGCAACAAAGCGGAATGCAAATACATGCGGAATTACTGAGTCAGCTTGTTGGCACAGAAGACTGGAATGCATTGACTATAGAAGAAAAAGACAGTATATTGAATTATACAGATGAACAATTCGCCCTATTATCTGGTATTTATAGCTCGACAGCTGCTGGCTCGAACATTAAAGCATGTCTACTAGTCGCATTAGGAATAAGGGAGATAGGTGAAATTATTAGCGGATACTCTGGCTTATTCAATGCTAAAACTGCATTGCAAATACTCAAGGCAGTTGGAAAGCGGTATTTAGGTTGGATTGGGGTGGCTGTTGCTGTATACGAGTTTTCAGATTGTATTGCTAGTGGAAATACAGATCAGGGTGATGGAACAAATGGAGATGGTTGCCTGCTCCCATCACAATTTTTTATTAGAACATTTTTTGACCAGAATAAGGAGGACATGATTAGTTTTCTTTTAAATAAATACCCTCAATTTGGAAATTATACATATTGGGATTGGATATTAGAAACAGCTTTTATAGATGGATGTAATCCTGAAGCGGATCTAAATCAACCGGAAATCGCTACGTATTTCAGCCGTGATGACGAATAGCATCATCATTAAACGGTAATCACTATTTAAATGTAGATTATAAGCCGTTACAACCCCGGATCAATGAGAAGGCCACCTGACGAGTAAGAGACTTGTAAAACAGGCGTATAAAAATTGAAGTATCAATGATCGAAGGGCCCGGATAGTTGAATCTATACGGGCCCTTTTTATGAGTGGCTGGAGCGGATTTGTCTGCTGCTGGCGACCTGCGCTTATCGGTTAACCGGGTATTAAAAGCAGTAAGGAGGCATACCTGTGACTCCGGCTGTGGCAAATAATCGTTTGATTATGAATATCTATAATGTGATGCTGCGTAAAAAACCGCCTTGTGAAAAGTGCATTTGCTCCGTTAAAAGAGTGAATAGGAGTTTAAACAATTTTTAATAAATTTCCCCAATACGCCGTTTTTGCCCAAGCTTTGCTATATTTGTTGGCAACACTTTAAAAGAAAAGCGTAAATGTTTAATTTAATCTTATTCGGTCCTCCCGGTAGCGGTAAAGGAACACAGTCAGACCTGTTGGTGTCAAAGTACGGTTTGGTACATCTTTCTACCGGAAACCTGCTGCGTTCAGAGATCGCCGATAAAACCCCCCTGGGTATTGAGGCGAAGAATTTTATGGACAAGGGACAGCTGGTGCCGGATGAAGTAGTAATCGGTATGATCGATAATTGCCTGGAGCTGCATAAAGATGCGCGTGGCTTTTTGTTTGACGGTTTTCCACGTACGGCCAACCAGGCCAAGGCCCTGGATAAATTGCTGGAACTGAAACGTACCGCTATCCACAGTGTACTGGCGCTGGAAGTTACGGAAGAGGAACTGGTGAAGCGCCTGCTGGAACGAGGTAAAACCTCAGGCCGTTCGGATGATACCAATGAAGCAGTAATCCGCAACCGATTTGCTGTTTACCAAAATGAAACAGCTCCTGTTGCAGAACATTACAAAGCACAACATAAATTTAAGGCCATCCCCGGCGAAGGCTCGGTAGCGGATATTTCGGCTGCCCTGAGCGAGCAGATCGACAAGGTGCTGGAGCGGCAACGCAAAGAGCAGGAAGCCTTTGATTAAAAAATATAGAGGTCCGGTTTAAGCCGGACCTTTTTTTATTTGCTGCCTAATACACCCTCGGCCTTGCTGATGCTGTTGAGTACGGCATCTTTCATTACATCTACCTTTGCTTTCTGATCCTGCAGGTATTTGATGCGCTCGGGCTCGTTATCTTTCAGCGAATCATACCTGAACCCATTCATCCAGTCGTGCATGGTTTTATCTGCGTTGGCAAGATCTGTCAGGGCATCTTCCAGTTTTGTTTTTAAAGCGGCCTGTTGTTTTTGGGCGGCCGGCGGTAATTTGTCAAGGGAGTCGATGGCGGCTTTTGATTCGTTCATCAGCCGTTCCAGCTTTTTCATTTTAGGCATCGCTACATCATGCCCGTCAATAACTGCCTGTAAAAGACTATCGGCCTTTGTTTGCGGTCCGTCGCCCGCTTCAGCAGCGGAACGGTTTCCTTCTCCGCAAGCCACCAGCAATACGGTTGCAAATGAGAAAAACAGCAATTTCATGGATAAAAAAATTTTAAAGCCAAAGGTACGAATAGTTGGCGGACCCGCCGGAAGTGCAGGATAAATGAACTGTTTGAGCAGACGATGCTGCGGTTGCCCTGCATGTCTTTTTTTTTACGGTTGATGACCCCACAATGCTGCAATGAAGGGTTTGTTACAGGCCGGGTGTTGTGTTCAGGAATGATTCTTGTATATTAGCTAACGGAACCTATACCCGGGCACACAACCGGAAATCAGCGTGCCTGTGGATTTTTTTCAACAAAAAGAAAGCAACATGAAAAAGCAACATGTGATGATGGCTGCAGCTTTGGTAATAGCAGTGGCTTGTAATAACAATCCTTCCGCAGAGCGCACAACAACACCTCCTGCGGGTGATTCGCAGGCACTTCCATCCATGACACCGATTACAGATCCCGCAGATAGTGTTGTTGTGAATACGGCAAATGTAGATAGCACGGGTACACCGGCACCGGGAGTAGACAAAAACGAAAAAAAGTACACCAGCGATAAAGGCGAAACCATTTCCGCCGTTTACCACGATTCCGGAAATATGGGTGTGGCAGAACTAACGATAAACGGGGAAACTATAAAGCTGATGAAGGGTGAAAAAGAAAAAGGTGCAACCACTTATACCAATGGAAAGCTTACCTGGAAGGTGAAAACCGATGAGGCAACGCTGGAAAAGGACAACGTGGTAACCGTGTATAAAGAAGCGAAATAAGGAAGGAACATTACCGGATGGGGGCTTGTTGCGGGGGAGCTTAGTGCCGGTCAAAACAGGACGGAATGTGCCGTACGTAAGGACTTCCCGACCGCTTTGCAAAATCTGCTGGTTATAGTTTTCTGATACGCCTCAGGCATCATTCGTTATAAACCGGGGAGTGTTTAAGGGGTTCCGGCTTTTTGACTTTTTTTAGCAACCGGGCGTTGGAAAATTGCCTGCAACCATCTACTTTAGCGGATAACAGCCTATCGCTGAAATAACGAATATGGGAAAAACACAAACACGTATACTTGAAACGGCTGCATTTTTTACCAACAATGACACCGTGCCCGGCTTCCGGAAACTGATGGATCTGGCCATGGATACCCAGGATATGGCGATTTACCGGGAGGCCATTGCACTTGCTGATTGGAACGGGCAACAGGATGGGTCGCAGGAACTTTTTATGCAGCAATGCAGCCAGTTGCTGGACAGGATCAGCCGCATCCCCATAGCCGAGTACGAAATGCAGGAGCCGGTAGTGGAGGCAACGGAGATCCGGAAAAATTACGGCCGGGGAAACTTTGCACTGGGACCGGTTTCGCTGAGTATCCGGAAAGGAGCGGTATACGGGCTGGTAGGAGAGAACGGAAACGGAAAGACCACCTTATTGCGGATCCTGGCAAACGATCTTGCCCGCAGCAGCGGCAGCCTTCGGTTTCATTTCCGGCATCAGGCTCATAGCGCTTACGACCTGCGTACCAAACTGGTTTATATACCGCAGCGTACCCAGCGCTGGTATGGAAGTCTTAAAGACAATCTTAAATTAGTATTAACGGCCTATGGTGTGCCAGCTTCAGAAAATGAAACAAGGGTGCTGATGATGATCGCCCGGCTGGGTCTGTGGAAATATCGCCATCTTAAATGGAATGAACTGTCCTCGGGATATAAAATGCGCTTTGAGCTGGCCCGTACCTTGCTGCGAAAGCCCGAACTGCTATTACTGGATGAACCGCTGGCCAACCTGGATATTGTGGCCCAGCAGGTGATCCTTGAAGATCTTAAATCCATTGCCAATTCTGTTAGTCATCCCATTGCGCTGATCCTTAGCTCCCAGCAATTGTACGAGGTGGAAAAAATATCGGACCGGGTGATCTTTCTGCGAAATGGGGTTCCGGTAGCAACACCAGGACCGGGAACCGGTGTTGCCCCGGAAGATGCCGCACTGGTTGTGGAAATGGATTGCAATAGCCCCCGGGCAGCATTACAGGCGGTACTTGAAACATTGCCGCTGGACCGGCTGCATTATAATGGCGGTGTGTACATCGCTTATTTTAAACCCGGAACTTCCTTTTTGAGTGTACTGGAGGCGTTGGGAAAAAGTCAGTGCCGGCTGGTATACATCCGGGATATTTCTGCTTCCACCCGCCGGCTTTTTATGTCCTGAGCCGGAACAGCTACCATGCGATAAAATAAAACAAATGAAAAATTTTATACAACGTGTGCATCATTATTTCCTGGAGCGTTATCCCTTGCTTTGGAATACAAGGCTATACTGGATGCTCATCAGTTGTGCTCTGGTGCACGGTTGTTTTTACCTGTTCGGATATTATACATTCCGGAATACGGAACAGTTTAAGCGGTACAATGCACCGGAGCTGTTTATCGAAAACGGGGCGTTGCTTTTCAGCATCGTTATTTCTGTATTAATACTGGTAGTCTGGTTACTGGTATTGTTCCGCAACAATGTGTTCAAAAATTTTTACCCTACGCGGAAACGACAGTTGTTTGGCAGTTTTTTTATTTACTTCCTGGTGTTTGCGGTTGCTACCACGTTTTACATTTCTTACATTGCGGGATACAAACAATTTGTAGCGCAGCATTACCCCGCATCCTGGTTAAAAACAAAACGGCAGCAAGCCAACCTGGCTGCGGCCTTCCTTCCCTTCAGTCTGGATGCCTATACCATTAACAATAAACGTTATCCTGCTCCTTTTGATACGCTTTACTGCGAAACGAATGAGCGGAACATCGACTTTTCAAAACCCTATCTCACGCGTGATAAGGACGAATACCAGTTTTACTCCGTTGAGAAAAAAGTGATCCGGCAGGCAGATGCGACGGCGGCAGATGAAAGAGAGATCAACCGGGAACTGCTGACGGATAGCCTGCTGACCGTATATTACAAGCGTGGAGTGGTGGACGTTTCGGCCGTGGCAAACACGGTGCCCTCATTTTACAATTATAGCCGGCGGCAGTTTGGCGGGGATGCTGTCCGTTATCCCGGTGAAGAAGTACCGGCTTATGAGGAAGGAGGGCATTGGAAGGATATTAATAAAAGCGTATATGATTTATTACAAAGAAACCGCCCGGAAGAAATTAAAAAGCTGCTGAGCGGTTTTCTGGACTTTTCCCGGAAGTTTAAGGTAAGCACCAACCTTACGACCGATGAATGGTTTAAACTGATATATCATCCGCAGGATTTTGCGGTTACCTATTTTATCAGCAATTCCAGCGTGGAGGCCCTTTCCCTGAACCCGCCGGATGCAAATGTGGCCACGGCGGCAGCTGCTGATGCGGCCATAGCGGTTGATGGCCGGCACAATGATCCATATTATTTAAAACATAAAATTAACTACTGTTTTGATGCATATGATCTGGGTCGGTTGCTCAACGGAATCGAACGGGTGCTTGATTTTTCCGTATTCGATATGATTATATATGTGGCCATTTGGGTAGCTTTTGCGCTGGCCTGCCTTCTTTTTGCTTTCCGGATCACCGACCTGCGCCTGCTGTTGTTTTCGGGCATTACGGCTGCTGTAACCGGCATCCTCATTGCGCTGATTACTTTAATGCTGGGGCTGGCCAACGGCCGGCAGGGAGAAAAAACGATTGCTTACCTGGCGTTTGCGGTAGGCACAGTGATCCTGTTGGGTAGTCTTCCTGTATTCCGGCTCCGTAGAAAATCGATACAGGGCGTCCTGATCAATATATCCCTGGTGGGCATTGTTCCGTATTTCCTGCTGATCCTGCTGATCATTTCATTACACCAGCAGGATTATTACCACAGCCTGTATGTGAACGGAAACAACGAACCGCAGGATACCATTTTAGAAGTGTTGGGCGTATACTGGAACTATGTGCTGCTGGCGCTGGGATTTCTTTTTATAATGGTGTATACCCCGGTAATCCGGAGGTGGCGGGCCCTTCCGGAGAGGTAGTCAGTTTTCAGACATGAGATATCAGATACCAGATACCAGACATGAGACATCAGATATCAGACGAGTCATTAGTAAAAGGCACTGACTGCTGAGCACCGAAACTGGATCGCTAAAAGCGATTCGCTAATCGGTATCCATTTCCTGCGTGCCGCCGCCGTCCTGCCAGTTAAAGGCCGCACTTCTTCTTCCCAACTCCCAGTAAAACCGGCTTCGCGGATGGTTGTAGTTACCAATTTCGTTCATGGTTCCGGTATCATATAAGCGCCCGTTTACCATTACGTATTTTATTGATTCGGTATTGCGGATATTTTCCAGCGGGTTGGCATCCATGATCACCAGGTCTGCCAGTTTTCCTGCCTGCAGCGATCCGATCCAGTTGTCCAGGCCAAGACTCCGGGCGGAATTAATGGTGGCAGTTTGCAAGGCCTGCAGCGGGGTCATACCGCCCTGGGCCATCATCCATATTTCCCAATGTGCGCCAATACCCTGTATTTGTCCGTGAGCACCCATGTTAACGGTTACACCGGCATCATTGAGTTTCTTCACACTTCTGGAGGTAAGGATATGCCCGTTCTCGTATTCTTCTTCAGGCAGCATGGTGCGGTGCCGGCTGCGCTGATCAATAACCGCACGGGGCGTGTATTTGAGCAGTTTTTCATTTTCCCATACGTTGGTGTGCTGGTACCAGTAATATTCGCCGGAAACAGAACCATAGTTTACAATCAATGTGGGTGTGTATGCAGTACCGGCGCGTTTCCAAAGCTGAATCACATCATCCTGTAATACAGCAATGGGAAGGTTGTGCTCAATGGTGGTATGCCCGTCGTTGATCATGGCCATGTTGTGGTAAAAGAAGGAACCTCCTTCCGGTACCACCAGTACCCCCAGTTCTTTTGCGGCTGCAATAATTTGCTGGTTCTGCTCCCTGCGGGGCTGGTTATAGCTTTTTACGGAAAATGCCCCAAAGGCCGCTGTTCTGCGAATGGCACTGCGGGCATCATCCAGCGAATTGATGACAGCTTTAAAACTTCCATCGGCACCATACAATACGGTTCCGGTGCTGAACACGCGGGGACCTACCATTTTGCCGGCCTTTATCATTTCGCTTTGGGCAAAAACAAGCTCACTGTTGGCAGAAGGATCGTGCATGGTGGTTACTCCAAATGCAAGGTTGGTATAGTAGGGCCAGTGCTTTTGCGGCGTAATGCCGCTGCGGAAATGATTGCCGTGGGCATGGGCATCCACAAAACCGGGCAGGATCGTCTTGCCGGCGCAATCGATAACTTTGGCACCTGCAGGAATGGCCACTTCACTACCGGCCCCCACGGCCTTCAGCAGGTTGCCTTCTACCAGCACCGTACCGTTTTCAATAACCACATTATCGTTCATGGTAATGATGCGCGCGTTGGTAAAAGCAATCAGCCCTTTGGGTTTATCTGTGGTATAGGAAACCCCTACTGCAATGCCTTTTGCCACAACCGGTACGGTGCTGGTATCTTTTTCATTCAGGAACTTAAAATACTGCTGTAGCGGAATGGTAAAATAATCATTGCCCAGGTTATAATGCAGCTCCCGGCTGTTGGCATTCCAGTGCAGGTTGAAGCCCGCATCTTTAGCTACCAGCTGTACCGGTACCGTATTGGACCCACCGGCGATCTCCAGTGTTTTGCCCGTTTTGGGAAAAGCGGCGATATACACTTTATGCAGGTCTACAAAGGCCAGCCAGTTGCCGTCTGGCGACAGGATATACTGGCTGCCGTAGTTGCTGGTAGCTACCGTTTTTGCTTCGGTACCGTCTTTTTTACAGGTAACCAGGCTTTTGCCTCTTTGAAAGTAGATATAGGCTCCGGTGGCATCAAAGTAGGGCGCACTGCCATTTTCAACAATGCGTACCGGCTGTGTGGTACCGGCTGCATCTACGGTATAGATACCGGTGTTGGTATTAAACGCATTGCCCAGTACATTATCCCCAACCTCTTTACCATACACGATGGTCTTTGCATCGGGACTAAAGGCCGGAGCTGTGTAAATGCCTTTTTCAATATTCAGTTTGCGGGAACTGCCTTTTGCAAGATCCATGATCTGAATGCTGCCCATCGAGCTGTCGTTCCAGCTGACGTATGTAAGCCAGCGGCCATCCTTTGAAAAAGCGGGCTGGTCTTCGATATCGTCTGATTTGGTGAGACGTATGGCCCTGCCATTGGGCAGTTCCTGTTTCCACAACGATCCCAGTGCATTGTATACAATAAACTTCCCATTGGGAGCCGTAACCAGGTTGCGGAGTACGTGGGTCGTTTCCTGGTCTTTATTGAGGTTTTGTTTGATGCGGACGGCGTCGGTAATTTTTTGTGTTACGTTGCAGGTAAATGGTATTTCAGTAGCGGTATTGCTGCCGCTTACCGGTACCCGGTTCAGCTTCCCGTTGGCCCAGATCACAATTTCCTTTCCATCCGGCATCCATGCAAAACCGGTGTACACTCCAAAGATGGCCCAGGCTTCCTGCTGGTCCTTGCTGAGCTTGTCGTAAACCGGCCATTCCTCACCGGTGCCGATGTTGCGCAGGTACAATACGGTTTTGGTGCGTACCCTTCTGACAAAAGCCAGTGTTTTGCCGTCGGGTGATACCTGCGGGCGAAAGGCACTGCCGCCACCACCGGTGATGGTTTCCGTTTCGCCTTTTTCGCGGTCGTAGCGGTTGATCACATAGACCTCGTTGTTGGGGTCTTTATTGTATTGAAAAAAACCGCCGGGATACATATCCTCACTGTAATAGATATAGCGGCCGTCCGGCGATGCGGAAGGTTCGTTTACATCCTGCTGGTCATTTTTACGTTTGGTGAGCTGGATGCCATCGCCGCCGTTGATGTGGTACATCCATATTTCCCCGGCTCCCAGCGAGCGGCCCGCTGTAAAATGCTTTCGGGCTATTATGTAGTTGCCTTCCGGCGACCATACGGCATTGTTCAGCAGCCGGAAATTTTCCTTGGTTACCTGTTTGGCATTGCGCCCATCGCGGTCCATTACCCAGATATTATCGCCACCCCCGGCATCAGAAGTAAAAAGAATCTTTTTGCCATCGGGGCTAAAGCGCGGCTGTACTTCATAGGCAAGTCCCTGCCGCAGCACCCGTGCTGTTCCGCCTTTTATGGGCATACTGTAAATATCGCCCAGCAGGTCAAATACGATTTCGTCTCCTTTAGGAGATACGTCCAGGTTCATCCAGGTACCTTCGCTTACGGAAAAAGAGACCTCCTTATATGATTGTCCCGGGGGATTGTTCACATCCCACTTTGTGGATGCCGGTTTGGTAGAATCCTTCTTTGGCTGTGCAGTAAGGGCCAACCCGGTAAAACAAAGACCTATAAAAAGTAAAGACCGCATGTTTTTGATTGTTTTTATAAAGCGCCGAAAGTAGGAAATTAGCGGCAAACTTAGCTTGCTGTTATGAGTGGCAGCTTTAGGTGGTGGAAAGACTGTGGTAACGATTTTGCATTGCGGATGCCTGTATGTTGTTGCGGGTGGCAATGGTTGCCGCGTCCTTTGCACAAAAGCCGAAGGGCTGCGCCGCTTAGGCGGAAATCCTTTGCCCGTCAGGCTGTGCAGCCATGCGCAAAGATTGAAGACGGGCGGCGGACTGCAGCTGACGGATGCCCTGCTGCCGGAAGCCCCTGCTGTATTTATTTCAACAACTGATAAACGATGAAGCTAAGACTATAGGCCAACCCGGTCATATAGGCCAGCTGGATGAGCGGCCATTTCCAGGAACCGGTTTCGCGTTTTACAATGGCGAGGGTGCTCATGCAAAGCATGGCGAATACATAAAAGATGAGCAGCGATACACCCGTTGCCACCGTGAAAACCTTTGACCCGTCTTCAAAAGTGGCTTTGTCCATTTTTTCACGCAGGGCCATATTGGCGCCGCCGTCGTCTTCCACGCTGTACAGGGTTGCCATGGTACCCACAAATACCTCGCGGGCGGCAAAGGAAGTTACCAGGGCAATGCCGATCTTCCAGTCGAAGCCCAGCGGGTGGATCACCGGTTCAATGGTTTTGCCCATAATGCCGGCATAGGAGTTTTCCAGTTTGGCGGCCGCACGGGCCTCTTCTACCAGCAGCGTGTCTGCACCGGGCCGGGCCAGGGCTGTTTCGTACTCCTGCTGTACGGCATGCATGCGTTCCCTGGGGCCGAAGGAGCTGAGGAACCAAAGAATGATGCTGATGATCATGATGATTTTTCCAGCCTGTACCACAAATATCTTGGCTTTTTCGATCATGGTTTCCAGGGCGTTTTTCCAGCGTGGGGCTCTGTATACAGGCAGTTCCAGGATGAAATAGCTTTTCTCCTTATTTTTTATAAAGAACTTGGCCACATAGGATACCAGCAGGGCAAATACGACGCCCAGCAGGTACAATCCCATCATCATCAGTCCCTGCAGACTGATAAATCCAAGCAGGTAGGTTTTAGGAATTACAAGGCCCACCAGGATCACGTATACGGGCAGCCGGGCGGAGCAGCTCATGAGCGGGGTAATTAAAATGGTGAGCAGCCGTTCCTTGCGGTTTTCAATAGCGCGGGCGCTCATAATGGCGGGTACCGCACAGGCAAATCCGCTGATCATGGGCATCACACTTTTACCGTTGAGCCCCACACTGCGCATGACGCGGTCCGTTAAAAAACTGATGCGGGCCATATAGCCGGTATCCTCCAGCAGGGTAATGAGGCCAAAAAGGATCATGATCTGGGGCACAAAGATGACGATGCCGCCCAAACCGGCAATGATCCCGTTTATTAAAAGATCGGAGAAATTGTTTTCCGGCAGTATATTGCTCAGCCAGCCGCTGAAGGCGGCGGTACCGGATTCGATCCAGTCCATCGGGTAGGATGCGATCAGGAATACACACTGGAACATCAGGAACAGCACCGCTAATAAGATAAAATAGCCCCAAACGCGGTGAAGGAAAATATTATCCAGTTTATCCGTAAGGATCGATTTTTTATTGGGATCCGGCAGGGTAACCGATCCGTTCATTACCATCCCAATGCGTTGGTACCGCTGCAGGATCTCTTCGGCCTGGGTTTTGGTGGGGTTGAAATGGTGGTCGATCTCCGTTTGTTCGATCTGCTCCTGCAGGGTATCCGGCAGGGTGAAGGTTTCGTGGTTGATAAGGTAATGCACACCTTCATAAGCACTGATGCCGGGCACCAGCTGCTGCACACCGGCAATGGCCCCCGGTGCCAGCGCTTCCACATCAATAAAATTATGTACCGGTGCCTTAAACAGGCTGCCGGAAACCAGCTCGATGGCTTTTTTGAGGTGGTCGATCCCCTTGTTTTTGCGCGGGTTTACCGCTACGATGGGAATACCGAGCTCCCGCTCCATTTCATTGATATTGATGTGAATGCCTTTTTTACGGGCAAGGTCCATCATCGTAAGCGCCATTACAACGGGGCGCTTGAGGTCAATGATCTGACTGCAAAACAATAAATTACGCTTCAGGTTGCTGGCATCGGCCACCACTACGATCACATCGGCTTTCAGGTCTTTATCCTGGTTGAGGATCACTTTATAGGCCACCTCTTCATCCAGCCGGCGGGGATATAAACTGTAAGTTCCGGGAAGATCTATTATTTTGGCAACAGATTGGCCAATTTTTGAAGTTCCTGTCTTTTTATCTACAGTTACACCCGGAAAGTTTCCCACTTTTTGGCTTAATCCCGTAAGCGAATTGAACAAAGAGCTTTTCCCGCTGTTGGGATTGCCCACTAATGCTATATGTAGCTGCTTATTTTCCAAATCCTGAAAGAGCCGCAAATTTACGGATCCTTGGCGGATGATCATTTACGAAATCCGATGTTTGTGGGGCATGGTGCGCCGATTATGCGCATTTTACAGAAGTTTTGGGTTTTCTGTGCCCGTATAAGAAATCTGTGAGTAAACCTCAAAGGTTCCGGGGCAAACGTGGTGGAGTATGGCACACAGATTTCACAGATTTTCACAGAATGGCTTTAAAAATCTGTGCCCATCCGTGAAATCTGTGAGCACCCTCAACGTTTTCATAATAAATGGATCAGGGCGCATGACGCCCAGATTTCTCCGGTTTTCACAGGGCGGCTTTAAAAAAATCTGTGGCCATCTGTGAAATCTGTGAGCACCTTCAACCTCATAAATAAACATATCTGCAAGCAAAACAACTATCCCGCTGCAGAAAGCGATTCTACAGGTACTTTTTCTTCCTCGCCGTTTTTTTTGAACCCTGTAATTTCTTCGGCCAGTTTGTTCAGGTCGCCGGAGGCCCGGCTGATCAGCAAAAACTGGTCAATGATGGGCTTTAATTCATTAAGAGTGATCTTGGTTTCGGTGTCCAGCAGCCCCTGCTGAATTTCGTGCCTCCGTTTTTCCAGCAGCTCTTTTACGGCTGTTTTCAAAGACTGTGTATCCATATGCGCCGCAGGTTGTGCTATGTCCTCATCTGAAAGCATACCGGCGGTATTTTCCAGTTCGTGGACGGTATTTTCGATAATGGGCAGGAAATTATAGGAACGGTATTTGGCTGCAAACTGGCGGGAGTAATGGGCCAGGGTGGCAATATGGGAGTTGATGGTAAAGATCATTACTACAAACTGGTGAATGGTCTTAATATTCTTTTGTTTGCTTTTGGGCTCACTGAGCATCCGGGAAAACGTGCCCGAAAGGTTGGCCTGGGCTACAAATGCTTCCTTGCGGCTGAGCTTGTAATCGGGGGGCGGCTCGTTTTTTACATAGGCGCTGGAAACGGTTTGAAAGTAGATGCGGGTTTTTTCCAGGGCTGCTGCCATATAGCTTTTTACCTGTTTTTTCTCCCAGGAAGGAATGATATAGGTGGTCATAAAGGCAAGAATTGACCCGATAATGGTATCCAGCACCCGGTTTTCGATCACCACATGAAAGTTCCGGCTGTCCAGCAAAAAGAACATGATCAGCACATAAGCGGTCATAAATGTAACGCTTACCAGGTAGCGTGTACGCATAAAGCTGTAGGTAGCAATCATTAAAAGGATCATAGCCGTAAACCGGCCGGTGCCCGTCTGGATCAGGAACAGCAGCCCGATGCCCCCCATGGCACCAATGATGGTACCCAGTACCCGCTGGTAGTTGCGCTGTTTGGTAACGCTGTAGGTGGGTTTTAAGATCACAAGAGTGGTGAGCAGTATCCAGTAGCTGTATTCGAGCTTTAAAAGATGGGCGGTAATGTACCCCAGGGTCATGGCCAGGCTCAGGCGCAATGCATGCCGGAAGGTGTTAGACTGCAGGGAAAGATTTTCCCGGATCAGCTCACTGTCGAGGTCCGTTTTTTCCAGGAACGATTTGTAGTTGTCGGACAGGCGGTATTCTTTTACCCTCTTCCGGTCGTACCGGGTATAATGATGCAGGGTATAGATGCGGAGGATCATGTCTTCGATCGACTGCATGATCTTGCGCATATTGATCAGGGCTTCCAGGTTTTCGGTGTTGCGGTGGGTGGCCACAAAGCGTTCGAAATGTTGCTTCAGGTTTCTTAGTTCATCATTCAAACTTTTAGATACCCGGGAGCGCCGTCCTTCCTGTACCGAAACACCGATTTCATAGAGTTCGTCTACCATACCGAGGATCACTTTCTGGAAATGCGGCAGGATATTGGCGCCATCAAACCGCTTGTGCATGGACTCATAATTGTAAAACGTAGCATTGGCCTTTTCAAAAAGGTCAACCGATTCTACAAAGATCACCAGCAGCCCGCGGCCGGTAAGGGTGGTAGATTTTACGATATTGCGGCTTTTAAACAGCATTTCCCGCACCAGGATCTGTTTATCCTGCACCTTTTGCTGCTGCTGCATCAGGTTTTTATAGGTTTTATCGTAGTTAACTCCTTCGTTATAAAAATAAGAGCGGGTTTTAAGATAATCAGCTATGGAAACGATGGAGTCGCCCAGCGCCTGCTGAATTACTTTATAAGGACGTACGCCGTGCAGGGCCAAACTTAAACCGATGTACCAGAGGCCGCCGCATAAGAGGTAAATGCCGTCCAGTACCACGTTCCATCCCGTGGCTTTGTGATAAAGGGTAAGCACCATGATGAGCAAACCGGCAAATCCGATGGCATTGGTGCGGGCATTGTATACGCCCAGCATGCTCAGGGAAAAGCTAAAAAACAGGATAACGACAGCGGTAATAAAAGAATGGATATGGGCAAAGCCGGTGATGAGGTCTACCAGGAAGATCAATGCCAGGGCCGCTAACATGCCGTTGCGCCGCTCCCGGATGGGGCCGGGAATATCCGCGGCACTCACTGCCATGGCGCCCAGCGAGGCAATGAGACCGATTTCCAGTAGCCCGAAAAAGTTCAGGATAACGGATGGAAGGGTGATACCTACAGTGATCCGTACTGCCTCATTGAAATAGTAGCTGCTTACAAACTGCCGGTATTCTTTTATATAATCCATGCCCTACAAATTTACAAACAAGAAAGAGTTTAAGGAAATGAGGCTGCTGTGCCGCCCCCGGCGGCGCGTTGCCGGTAATGCCATTGGGGGCGGATGGCAATTCGGTTGATGTTCGTTTCTCCCCGGCGCCGGAAGCCGTTGTTTTCGTTTGCACCTGCGGGCTGGCAGCGGGCCTCCCCCGCCGGATTTACCAAAACCGTCGGAAAATGAAAAATTCGCCCCAAAAAATGCCAATTCCGTAACAATTGTAAATATCCAATGCTGCATCTGTATTAATCTTGTATTATGAAATCAAGAAGTATATTCCAAAAAGTGGAAATCCTGATAGCAACCCTGGTGGCAGGCTTTGTCATATTCATGATTGCAACAGACCGCACCTTTCCCCATCAACAGCAATTGTTTGAAGAGAATAATATCGGGTATAGTTTTTATACCAACTACCTGCAACCGTATATTGCAATTGTGCTGATCTGTTACCTGATCTTTTTGCTCCTTACCCAGTATGTAGAAACAAAGACCCGGGGCTTTTTTAAGATCACGCTGCTGATCTGCACCTACCTGTTCCTGGCTGTGGCGTTTTCGGTTTGTTTTACCTATACGTTTGCCTGGAGGTATGGGGTGGATTATTATCCTACACAAAGAGATGTTACGGTATCCTTTTTTTCGCAGGGTTTTGCAGTGGCCGCCCTCTGCTACCTGTTTTACCTGATCTACTATGGTTTAAAAGCTCTGATCTTCAGTCCCCTGTTGAAGAAAAAATTAAAGGAAAGCAATGGATCCCGTCTTCTTTTTATCGGGTTGAGTGTGCTGGCCTGGCTCGTCATCCTTATTATGCTGGAAAGCAGTAATGCATCGCATTTTGCAATCATTGTGTGGTCGGTAGTATTGCCTTATGCATTGCTGGTATTGTATATCCACATTTATGTACTGCTTCCCGGCCTGCCGGTAAAAAAGGCCTGGAATGGGTATTATTTATCGCGCATTATTCCCATTATACTGCTCATCAACTTTATTGCTGCGGTATTTTGCAAGGCTGCTGCCGGTGGCGCTCCTTTTCTGGGAATCTATGTGTTGCTGCTGCTGTGGACCGGGATTGTGGTCATTCCGCTGGCATGGTGGATCTATAAAAACCAGAAGGAAAAGCTGGGACTGAAAACCGCACTCGGCTCTTCCGAGGCAAACCTCAGCTTCCTGCGGTCGCAGATCAATCCGCATTTCCTCTTTAACGCGCTCAATACCCTGTATGGAACGGCGCTGCAGGAGCACGCAGACCGTACCGGCGAGGGCATTCAGAAGCTGGGCGATATGATGCGGTTCATGCTGCATGAAAATGTACAGGACAAGATCTTGCTGGTACGGGAGGTGGAATACCTGAATAATTATATCGACCTGCAAAAATTACGTACCGTTAACTCGCCCGATATTCTCATCCAGGTAAAGATCGATGAGCCGGCATCCGGTCTTCAGATCTCCCCTATGCTGCTGATTCCCTTTGTGGAAAATGCCTTCAAACATGGCATCAGCCTGAAAGAGCATTCATATATTACCATTGCGCTTCATACCCAGGATAACATCCTGTATTTTGATGTGCAGAACAGCATTCACCTGAAACTGGACGGCGACCCGGAAAAATTAAAGAGCGGCATCGGGCTGCCCAATGTGAAAGAGCGCCTGCAACTGGAATACCCGGACCGCCATGAGCTGGTGATCCGCCAAACAGCTAAAGACTTTTTTGTACACCTTACCATCAATTTATAATAATGAAGTTTATTAAAGTAGTATTGCTGGTACTGATCCTGGTTCCGGCCCGGGCACAGTTTCGGTTAAGCGGACGGATTGAGGGACTGAAAACATCGGAAATAAAGATACAGGCTCCCTTTGTATACGATTTTTTTGCAGAGGAACGGACGGTGCCGGTAAAAGCAGACGGCCGTTTCGATATCCGGTTTCCGCTGGACAAAGAAAAACTGGTGCGGGTAGCCTATGATAAGAAAGCGGTATTGATCTATGCCCGGCCGGGCCAATCGCTGCAGATCGGTAACCGGAAGACTGGTGAAGACGTAGCTCCGGTGGGTGGTACGCTGCTTAAAGAGAACCGGGTATTGTTTAACGCCGATGTAATGGAGTATCCGGGTTTTTTAACGGCGCCGCCGCCCCGGGATTCCCTGTCTAAAATTGCCCCGGATGAAATATACAGTGCCTATATCCGGCCCTGGATGCAGCAGGTGCAGGAAAAAACAGCAGCCGTTGAAAAAACAGCCCTTTCACCGCGATTAAAGCAACTGTTTATCCAGGAAACCCGTTCCGCCGCGTACTGCCGGTCTATCGAGTTTGCACGGGAGTTTATGAACAGGAAGCATTTGATCGCTTTTTTCAAATTACTGTATCAGCAGGTTTCCCCGGCATCTGCTGTGGCACAGCCGGGTCCGTTTTATTACTGGTTTGTGAACGATTATAACGGGTATCTCGAGTCCGATGCCATCAGCCATTTGGAAGCTACGGGCAATAAAACAAATGAACCGCTCCGGTATTACCACATCAGCCTGGATAGCGGAACGGTGTTGATCCGGAAAATAGGCAAAACCTATATCAACTGGCTGGCCGTAAAAAATACCAATAGTGCCGCAGTGGCCGAGGCCTACCTGGCGCAGCAGGTATTTACGGCCACCGCCGATAAGGATCTGAAGTATGCCGGTGGGCTGCTGGAGGCATTGAAAAAAACCTATCCTGGCAGCAACTATTATCCCCTGTTAAAAAGTAAAGTAGGAAAACTGGAGGCGTTGCTGGAGCAGAACCGGAATAATAAGGCGATACAGATCCTGGCAAACTATGATACCCTGTCTTCTATTTACCCGGTTATTGATGCGCTGAAAGGAAAGGTTGTTTACCTGGATGTATGGGGCACCTGGTGCGGACCTTGTAAGCGTGAGCTGAAATTTACCCCCCAGTTAAAAACGTATTTCAAAGATAAGGCAGTGGCCTTCGTATATTTGGATATGGACGATGAGGAAAAAGACGCCACGTGGAAGGAGTTTATTAAAGTGAATGCGTTAACCGGTACTCATTTGAGGAAGAGCCGGGAGCAAATAGCACCTTTTTGGAAAGAGCTGCTTGAAAATGCGGAAGACAAAAGCGAATATTATCCTCAATATTTTATTTTTGACAAAGAGGGAAAGCTGGTAGTAACAAAGGCCCGGCGACCGAGTGATACAGAAGCGCTTTATAAGCAGATCGAATCGGTTTTAAATCAATAATCATATGCCGGTGCGCATGTTCCTGGTAAGCCGGTAGTAAAAACAAGCACATTTCCCGTGAATGCAATTGCAATAGATGACGAACCCATGGCATTGGAGGTGATCAAAAACCTGGCGACCAAAGTACCTTTTATAAAACTGGAAGGCTGCTTTACCAATGCGTTTGAGGCGCTTGATCACCTGCAGAAGAATAAAACAGACCTGATTTTCCTGGATATTAAAATGCCGGATATCAGCGGTATTGAGCTGTCTAAAAGCCTTACCAACCCTCCCATGATCATTTTTACCACGGCTTATACCGAGCATGCGGTGGAAGGGTTTGAAGTAAATGCTGTAGACTACCTGCTAAAGCCCTTTTCCCTGGCACGGTTTATAAAGGCCTGTACCAAGGCCCAGGAACTCTTCTCACTTAAGAATAGTAAAAACCAGGAAACAGAAGCCATATTCTTAAAGGATGGCTATGAACAGGTACGGGTGGTGCTCAATGAAATTGTTTATATAGAAGCCGCGGGCAATTACCTGAACGTGGTGCTGAAGAACAAAAAAATCATGAGCCGCATTACCATCAATGAAATCATACAGCTACTGCCGGCTGATAAATTTACACGGATCCATCGCAGCTATGTTGTGGCCAGGGATAAGGTAACCAAATTCAATAAACAATCGGTGTTTATCGACCTGCTGGAATTTCCTATTGGCAGTAACTACCAGTTTATATAAAATAATCAAATATGAAATACGTAATACTGGTTATGCTATCCTGTATAACCGGGCTCCAATCGTTTGCCCAGGATAACCGTTACCGGAAACTGGATGCCTATTTTGATACACTGGCAGCCCATCAGTTATTTATGGGCAGTATTGCTATTGGCCGGCAGGGCATGCCTGTATATAAAAAATCAGTAGGTTTCAGGGATATAACAAGGGGGATGAAAAATAACGACAGTACCCTGTATGGAATCGGATCGATTACCAAAACGTTTACGGCAACCCTGGTGCTCAAAGCTGCAGAAGAGCGGCTGCTGGATACCGGTAACGCCATCGCCCGGTATTTCCCCGGCATCAAAAACAGCGAACGCATTACGATTGCCCAGTTGCTGCGGCACCGGAGCGGGATTCACAATTTTACAAACAACCCGTATTACAGATCATGGAGTACACAGCGGCATACCGGAATGCAGTTGCTGGATACCATCATTGCCGGGGGAAGTGATTTTGAACCGGGCAGTAAAATGGAATACAGCAACTCCAATTACATCCTGTTAACGCTTATTCTTGAAAAGGTATACCGGCAGTCCTATGCTCAAATCCTGAATAAAAAGATCCTTGATCCCTTACAACTGAAGCATACGCGTTTTGGTGGGGCCATTGAGGATGCACGCAATGAATGCCGGTCGTATACGTTCAAAAATGGCTGGCATCTCGAGCCGGAAACGGATCTGTCGATACCCCTGGGTGCCGGTGCCATAAAAAGTACGCCGGCTGACCTGGGGCGGTTTGTGCATGCATTATTTACAGGCCGGGTGATAGCGCCGGCCAGCCTTGCCCCAATGCAAACCGCACAGGACGGGGCTGGTATGGGCCTGTTTCCTATGGCCATGGCCGGAAAGAACGGCTGGGGACATACGGGTGGTATTGACGGATTCCGGTCGGTATATATTTATTTTCCGAAGGATGCTATTTGCATGGCGCTGTTTGCCAATGGCGAAAATTATAACCTGAACACAATAGCGGCTACCGCAGTAAAGGCCTTTTATGATCTTCCGTTTGAGCTGCCGGATTTTACGGTATTTCCGGTAACGGAAGCCGATCTGAAACCGTATACCGGCAGGTATGCATCAGCGGAAGTACCCTTAAAAATTACGATTAGTAATAAGGGAAATGTGCTGCAGGCGCACCCCGATCATCAGCCTGTTTATACCATGCGTGCGCTTGCAAAGGGCAAATTCCGTCATGACGCCACCAATGTTGATCTGGAATTTAACGCAGATGGTACCATGGTGCTGTTACAGAACGGCCAAAAACGGGTATTTAAAAAAGAAGCGCCGCTTTAATTTTTTGCATAATAATATAAAGTGCTGCTGTTTTCTTCCCGGAAGATCTTCTGCGCAGTTTCCTGGATGGCCTGTGTGGTAACGGCGTTGTACCGTTCCAGCTCCGTATTCATCATACCGGCATCGCCCAGCAGCTCGTAAAAGGCCAGGCTGTTAGCGCGGTTCAGCAGGCTCATATCTTCAAAAGCCATCATGCTTTCCGTTTTGTTCTTTACCTTCTGCAGTTCTGTTTCCCGGATGGGCGTTTCCTTTATCTGCCGGAGGATGGCTTCCACAGCTGCCTCAGCTGCTTTCATATCGGTTCCTTTTACCAGTTTGCCCTCAATGCAGATGATGCCCGGGTCGATACTGCCCATATGATAACACTGGATGTTTACAAAAAGCTGCTGCTCTTTTACCAGTTTTTCAAACAGGCGGGAAGATTCTCCGCCCCCCAAAATATCGGTGAGCAGGTCTGCCACGTAATATTCCGGGCTCAGGCGGTCGCCAATATGCCAGCATTTATAAAAGGCATCCAGCGGCACATCGGCGGTAACCGTTTCTTTTCTTGCTGCTGTTTGAGGCTGTTCTGCCGGCAGTTCCCGCTTTTTAGGGGCCCCCGCCGGGATGTCGCCAAACCATTCCTCTGCCAACGCTTTTACATGGTCTGTAGTAATATTCCCCGCAACGACCATCACGGCATTGTTGGGGCGGTAGTGTTTAAAAAAGAAGTTCTTTACGTCATCCAGCTGCGCATTTTCAATATGGGATAGCTCTTTGCCAATGGTCATCCAGCGATAGGGATGCTGTTTATAAGCCAGTTCGCGCAGCTTGAACCACACATCCCCATAGGGCTTTTCCAGGTAATGCTCCTTAAATTCTTCGCATACCACTTTGCGTTGCACCTCCAGGCTTTTTTCATTGAACGCCAGGGAAAGCATCCGATCGCTTTCCAGCCAAAAAGCGGTTTCAATATTTTCTTTGGGAATCTGAATGTAATAGTTTGTAAGATCGTTGGAGGTATAGGCATTGTTCTCGCCCCCGGCCAGTTGCAGGGGCTCGTCGTATTCGGGGATATTTACCGATCCGCCAAACATCAGGTGCTCAAACAGATGGGCAAAACCCGTTTGTTCGGGTACTTCATCCCGCGCACCCACATCGTATAAGATATTCATTACCACAGTGGGGGTTGCCGTATCCTGGTGCACGATCACGCGCAGTCCGTTTGCTAAAGTAAATCTGTCAAACTGTATCATTTGACAAATGTAAGGCGAATGCTGTTTCCGGGGTTAAGAAAACGAACAGCAACAGCACGTATCATTGCTGTAAATTAAGCGGTATCAAAAAAAAGCCGCCTCCTTTTGGGAGACGGCAGTCTTCAGGGTTTACATATAATTATTTTTTCAACAATCGTACGGAGGTCCTGCGGTCGGCCGCCCGGGCTTCATCCGGGGCGTTTTCATCTACTTTGGCCAGTTGTTCGCCATAGCCCTCAGCTTCGGGAACCTGGGCACCCACGCCGGCGGCTTTTAATGCTGCCTGTACGGCTTTTGCCCGTCCGTCGGACAATTTGAGGTTTGCGGCATCGTCGCCTTTTTTATCGGTATAGCCACCCACTTTGATCTTTACATCCGGGAAGGCTTTTAAGATAGCGGCGATATTGTCCAGCTGACGTTTGGATGAATCCGTGAGTTTTGTGGTACCGAATTCAAAGTTCAGGTCATCGAAGTTGAACCATTTTTCTTTCAGAACGCTGTCGGTGGCGTTTTTGTATTCGTCCGACTGGATAAACTGTACCAGCTGGTCTTCAATACCACCCGGGTATGCCTGCAGTTTTGTACCGTTGGGTAATGTAACTTCTGCAAGCGTTTTTACAGCCGGGGCCGGAGGTGTTGGGGGTGTGGTGGTAAGGGTATCTGTAGGTGCAACGGCTGTGGTGTCGGCTCCGGTGCTGGTGGTAGTGTTGTTACAACCTTTTCCGAGGAAATACCAAAGCGCCAGCGCAATAACGGCCAGCAGCAGCAGCGGCAACAGCCATTTAGCGCCGCCGCCTGCGTTCTGGGCGGTTTCACGCGCATAGTTATAGGCCGGTGCGGCAGTTTCCTGAACATTGGAAACGGTTTGCTGCACACCGTCCCTGATAGAACTCAGGCCCAGCGCAGTACCCAGCGAACCCAGCCCGGAGGGAAGTGCGCTGAGGATATTGCTTTTCTGTGCGCCCATGAAACTGGAAAAGGCACTTGCATTCAGGTTATTGTCTGTTGCATGTTTCCCAAGCAGCCCCAGTACCAGGGGTACAATCATACTGATCAGCGATCCGGAAGAAGAAGATTTGATGCCGGCAAAATTTGCAATGCTGTCGATAATAGAATTTGTTTTGTCGCCCAGCAGTCCTTTAAACAGGCTGGTGCCTTTGGATAAAAGATCGGCGTTGCCGAAAAGCGTATCGGCACTGTTTAGGATGCCGCTGTTGGAAAACCCCTTGGCCGTATCGAGCACTTCGGCCGCCCCCTGCTCGCTGGAAGATGCTTTGGAAGCAAATAGCCCCAGTACCGCAGGAATAATGCCGGAAACGGCGTTGGAAACGTTTCCTTCACTTTCGTTCAGGAACGATCCGGCCTTCGCAATCAAATCCTGTGGAACGTAGTTCTTCACAAGATCTACAATGTTGATTGACATAGTTTGATTTTTTAGTTTGATTAAAAGACAGCGCATTTTGGTGGCGCTATTCAATTCTATCTAAAAATATGCCACTTTTATAAAAAACTTAAAATGAGGCATCTAAGTAATAAAGCGTATAAGTAAAAACCGGGTATCTTGTAAAAAAAAGACCGGATACCCCCGGGTTACGGTTCTACGGCAGGAATCCTTTATCTTTCAATCATCAAATTTAATAGTATGAAAAAGCGCTTTTTTTTGATCCCGGTAATGGCATTGTTATTAATGGCGCTGGCACCGCAACCTCAAAACCCGTTACTGGGCATCTGGGAGCTGCAGCTGGAAGGAGGATCTACAGGATTGCTGAAACAATTTAATGCGGATGGCACCACAATAAACATTGGTCTTGGCGACAATGGTTTTGGAATTTCGCTGGAAGGAACATACGAGCTGCGCCCCTCCGGCAGGTATGTGGAAAAGACGGTCCGTTCTTCTTTCAGTGAACAGGACGGCACGCAAAAACTGGTAGCATACCGGCTTACCGGCGACAGCCTCCTGCATCTATCCTATAAAGTTTCGGGGAAGCCGTTTACCGAGGAGTATAAAAAACTAAAGCTGATCAGCGGGCGATAGCTGAAAAGGTTTGCAGGAAACAGCCAGGAAGCAGCACTCCCCTGGTTAACCTGTATCTCCTGAAAAGGAAAAAGCCCGCAACAGGCAGGCTTTTTCAAAACAAACAGCTTGTATTTTACACCACCAGGTTTACCATTTTGTTTTTTACATAAATGATCTTTTTCGGCGGTTTGCCGTCCAGCCATTTTTGCACCGTTTCATTCGCCAGCACCAGTTGCTCCACTTCGGGCTGCGAGGCTTCCAGCGAAAGGACCATGGTAGTACGCATTTTTCCATTAATGGAAATGGGATATTCCTTTTCAGACTCTTTTGTATAGGTGTCTTCATATACCGGGAACGGAGCGTCCAGCACGCTGGAACTGTTGCCCAACGCATGCCACAGTTCTTCGGCAATATGCGGTGCATAGGAAGACAGCATGATCAGCACTGGTTCCAGTACTTCCTTTTTATGGCATTTCAGATCCGTAAGCTCATTTACGAGGATCATGAAGGCGCTTACGCCGGTATTGAAGCTGAACCGTTCATTATCGTCTTCAATTTTTTTGATGCTCTTGTGCAGCACTTTCAGTTCGGATGCCGTAGGTGCGTCGTTTGTCCAGATGGCTGCAAAGCTGCCGTCTGTATTTTCTTTGTAAAACAGGCGCCATAATTTTTTGAGGAAACGGTGTACGCCCTCAATGCCCTTGGTATCCCAGGGCTTGCTCATTTCCACCGGTCCCAGGAACATTTCATACATACGGAAGGTATCGGCTCCGTATTTATTTACCAGGTCGTCCGGGTTTACGGTGTTGAACTTTGACTTGGACATTTTTTCTACTTCTGCGCCACAGATATATTTGCCGTCTTCCAGGATAAATGTTGCACCGGCAAATTCGTTGTTGCGCCATTTTGCAAAAGCTTCCTGGTCCAGCACAGTACCGTCTACGATGTTTACATCTACGTGGATCTTATCCAGCACCTGGCCGTTATAAGTATAGTCGTCGGCGATCAGTCCCTGCGATACAAATTCATTGGTGCCATTAATCCGGTATACAAAGCGGCTGCTTCCCTGGATCATGCCCTGGTTTACCAGCCGTTTAAAGGGCTCATCAAAACCGATATAGCCGAGGTCATACAGGGCTTTTGTCCACATACGGCTATACAGCAGGTGCCCCACCGCGTGTTCGGTACCCCCAATATAAAGGTCTACCTGGTTCCAGTAGTCTGTGGCCTGGCGGCCGGCAAATTCCTGGTTGTTTTTCGGATCCATATAACGCAGGAAATACCAGCTGGATCCGGCATAGCCGGGCATGGTATTGGTTTCCAGCTCACGGGCTACCCATTCGGGGATATTGGCCAGGGGGCCTTCTCCTTCGGGCCCGGGTTTATAGCTGTCTACCGTTGGCAGTTCCAGCGGCAGTTCAGCAGCATTGAGGGGGTAGGCCGTTCCGTTTTTCCATTGAATGGGGAAGGGCTCGCCCCAGTAGCGCTGGCGGCTGAAGGCGGCATCCCGCATTTTATAATTGACTTTCCGGGTTCCGATCCCTTTTTCTTCAATGGCCTTAATCACCAGTTCCATGGCTTCCCGCATGGGTACGCCGTTTAAGAAGCCGGAGTTTTCCAGCAAAGCGTCCTTCGTTGCGTTGGCGTCCTCGCCGTTAAAATGGCTGCCGATGATATTGGTAATGGGAATATTGAAATGCCTGGCAAATTTAAAGTCGCGTTCATCGCCGCAGGGTACCGCCATAATAGCTCCTGTACCGTACCCGGCCAGTACATATTCACTGATCCAGATGGGAATTTCGCGGCCATCAAAGGGATTGATGGCATAGGCGCCGGTAAATACACCGGTAATCTTTTTCTCGGCCATCCGTTCCCGCTCGCTCCGGCTTTTTACATAAGCGATGTATGCGTCTACAGCCGCCGCCTGCTCCGGGGTTTTGATCTGGTCTACCAGTTCCAGCTCCGGGGCAATCACCATAAAATCCACGCCGAAGATGGTGTCCGGGCGGGTGGTGTACACGGTAAGGCTATGGGCCGAATGCTGAATGCTGAAGGTGATTTCCGCTCCGCTGGATTTTCCGATCCAGTTGCTTTGCATCTCCTTCATCGCTTCGCTGAAGTCTACCTGCTGCAGGCCCGCCAGCAGCCGGTCTGCATATTCGGTGATGCGCAGGTACCATTGACGTAATTTCTTTTTCACCACGGGATAACCGCCACGTTCACTTACACCATTTACCACTTCATCGTTTGCCAGTACGGTGCCTAACGCCTCGCACCAGTTTACCTCGCCATAGCCGCAATAAGCCAGGCGGTATTCCATCAGGATATCGAGTTTTTGCGCTTCCCCGTAGGATTTCCATTCATCGGCTGTAAAGCTGAATGCAGACGGTTTAACACCGGGTGCTGCTGAACCATGCTGCTCAAATAAAGCGACCAGGTTACGGATGGGTACGGCTTTTTGCTGCTGCCGGTCGAAATAGCTTTCAAACAATTGCAGGAAGATCCATTGCGTCCATTTATAATAATGCGGATCGCTGGTGCGTACTTCCCGGCTCCAGTCGAAGCAGAAACCGATATTGTCCAGCTGTTTCCGGAACGTGGAAATATTCTTTTCCGTTGAAACGGCCGGGTGAATGCCGTTTTCGATCGCATATTGCTCTGCCGGCAAACCAAAAGCATCATAACCCATGGGATGCAGCACATTAAATCCTTTCAGGCGTTTGTAGCGGGCATAGATATCACTGGCAATATAACCCAGGGGGTGCCCTACATGCAGCCCTGCTCCGCTGGGGTAAGGAAACATGTCCAGCACATAATATTTGGGTTTGTCACTTTCATTCGAAACGGTGTAGGTACCGTTTTCTGCCCAGAAGTGTTGCCACTTTTTCTCTATTTCATTAAAGTTATACTCCATAAATCTTGTATTGATCCCGTTCCCTTTCTTTGGTATGTGAAAAGGATTGATGCTTCATTTTCAACAAAAAAATCAGGAAACCGGACTTGGGGGGCAAATTTAAGCATTGTATTTGCAAAAAGGCAGCTCTGGCGGGTATTTTGAGCGCAAAAGCCGCAGATTCGCAGATTGGGTTTACGGGTTGCGGCAGCCGGGCAGGTTATGGAAGCCGCGGGCAAATGGCGGCTATTGGCTGTTTTTGTAAAAAATCATTAAATGACGGGGCATTTTGCTCCCGGAACTCGGGCATTGCTTATAATATATTATATTGCAACCCTAAAATTGTCAGTATATGGCTACTTCAACAAATAGCGCCCCTTCGATGTTTTCAAAATCCAATTACACCTGGATGCTGATCGGGGCAGTTGTAATTGCTTTGGGTATGTTTTTACTATCGGGCGGAAAAAGCAATAACCCGGCGGTGTTTAACCGGGATGAAGTATACAGCACCACCCGCATTACCATTGCACCCATCATTATTTTCATTGGCCTGGCCATTGAAGTATATGCTATTTTTAAAAAATCAGCTCCCGAAAAAAAATAAAAAAACTTCAATAAGAAATGTTAAGGCGACTACTTTTGTGTCGCCTTATTTTTTAAAGATACTTTATGAGCATTATACAGGCGATTATTATTGCGATCGTAGAAGGTATTACTGAATACCTTCCCATTTCTTCCACGGGTCATATGATCATTGCAAGCTCTTTTATGGGCATCGAAAAAGAGGAATTTACCAAACTGTTTGAAGTGGCCATCCAGCTGGGTGCCATTCTTGCGGTGGTGGTATTGTACTGGCGCCGTTTTTTTCCTGCAAAGTCAGAAGGGGGCATCAACTGGTCGTTCTATTTTAAACTCATTGTTGGGGTGATTCCCGCGCTGGTGCTGGGTTATTTGTTCTCCGATAAAATAGATGAGCTGCTGGAAAGTCCTACGGTAGTAGCCACTACGCTGCTGATCGGCGGGTTTGTGCTGTTGTTCATCGACAAGCTATTTAATCATCCAACGGTTAAAACGGTGGATCAGATCTCTTATCCGAAGGCATTTGTTACGGGGTTGTGGCAGGTTATAGCCATGATTCCGGGTGTAAGCCGTAGCGCAGCTTCTATTATCGGCGGTATGCAGCAAAAAATGACCCGCAATATCGCTGCAGAATTTTCCTTCTTCCTGGCCGTACCTACAATGGCTGCCGCAACCTTGTATTCCCTCTTCCTGAAAAAATGGAACCAGGGCGGGGTTACGCAAAAAGGCTATGAGCTGATCCTGGCCTCAAAAGAAAATACCATTGCGTTTATAGTGGGTAATGTAGTAGCCTTTGTGGTGGCGATCCTCGCCATTAAATTTTTTATCGATTTCCTGAAAAAGTATGGGTTCAAAGCCTTTGGCTGGTACCGGATCATTGCCGGTGCGGTATTGCTGATATTGATTTATAAGGGGGTGATTGCATAGGGCTGTTTCAGGTTTAAAGTTTCAGGTTCCACGTTTCATCCTGTACGATACTGAAAACTGATAACTGATAGCGGATACCGTTCCAGGTTAATCCGGCTCCTAAAAAAGAAATTCAGTGAACTTTAAAATAAAAAGGCAATGTTGATCCAGGAATGATCTGTATCCCGGCTCATTTTCCACATTTTCATATTTTCATATTTTCAAATTAGCACATTATCATGTATACATACGAATCCAGCAAAACATTATTTGAACGCGCACAGCAAAGCATTCCCGGTGGTGTAAATTCGCCTGTACGGGCTTTTAAAAGCGTGGGCGGCACACCCGTATTTTTTGAAAAGGCAAAAGGCGCTTACCTGTACGATGTGCAGGGGCAGCGCTATATTGATTACATCGCTTCCTGGGGTCCAATGATCCTGGGGCATGGATATGAGCCGGTGGTAAAGGCCATTCAGCAGCAGGTAGAAAAAGCCACTTCTTTTGGCGCACCTACGGAAATTGAAGTAGAAATTGCGGAGCTGATCAAATCCATGGTGCCCAATGTAGACCTGATCCGCATGGTAAACAGCGGAACGGAGGCCTGTATGAGTGCGCTTCGGGTTGCCCGGGGCTATACCGGCCGCAACAAATTTATCAAGTTTGAAGGCTGTTACCATGGTCATGCGGACTCCTTTCTGGTAAAAGCGGGCAGCGGGGTGGCCACGTTTAATATACAAACCGTACCGGGGATCACTGCCGGTGCGGCCAATGATACATTAACCTGCGCATATAACGATCTGGCAGCGGTGGAACAGCTGGTTCAGGAGCATAAAGGGGAGATCGCCGCCATTATTGTGGAGCCGGTGGCGGGAAATATGGGTTGTATCATTCCGGAACCGGGTTTCCTGGAAGGGCTGCGCCGCATCTGCGACGAAGAAGGAATGGTATTGATCTTCGATGAAGTGATGAACGGTTTTCGCCTGGCGCTGGGCGGGGCACAGGAGCGCCTGGGTATTAACGCTGATCTGGTAACTTATGGCAAAGTGATCGGTGCCGGTATGCCGGTAGGGGCTTTTGGAGGTAAGCGCCATATTATGGAAGTGGTGGCTCCGCTGGGCGGCGTGTACCAGGCCGGCACGCTGAGTGGCAACCCGGTAGCGATGACGGCAGGCCTTACCCTGCTGAAAGCACTGAAGGCGGCTCCGGAATTGCTGATGGACCTGGATGATAAAACAACCTACCTGAAAGACGGGCTGGATGTGGTATTGAAGGCCTGGGGACAACCTTATGTAATCAACCAGTTTGGCAGTATGATCAGCATCCATTTTTCCGGTCAGCCGGTGGTGAATTTTGCCACGGCAGCTGCTTCGGATCTTTCCCGGTTCAACCGGTTTTTCCATGCCTTGTTAAAACGGGGCATTTACCTGCCGCCTTCTGCCTTTGAAAGCTGGTTTTTGAACAATGCGCTTACAAAGGACGACCTGGATGAAACCATACGGGCGGTTAAAGAAAGCCTGGAGGAGATCGGTTGATGCCGCTTTTGTGTGTGAATAAGCCACGCTCTTACGTAGAGATCATGGCATCAATCCGCTCCTTTTGCCGCAGGTGGTGCCGCAAATGCATGTCTGCAAACTGCAGCCATTCGGCAGCGCTGAAATATTGAAACCCGGGATGCCGCGTTTTGCCGCCCTTACGGCCGGCATTACAGAACAGCTGATGTACGGTTTCGTTGATGGCGGTTAGTTGCTGAAGGAGCAGCTCCTTATTCGTTGGCTGGGGAAGATCAATGTCATTAAAGGGATTTTCCAGTTGCTGGTCGGGGAAGCTGTTGGCCGCAAACATGGCAGCCGCGGCGGGCGTCATTTTTTCATTGCTATGTTTATCCGTTGCCAGCGCGGTTTTCATCTGTGCTATATAAAATTCGGTATCACTAATCAGGTGTTTGTAAACCTGACCCAGTGACCAGCTTCCCGGGGCCGGTTGCTGTTGCAATTGCTGAAGCGTGTATGTTTCCAGATAGCCGGTCCACAACTCAATGCTGCGGCTGAATCCTGATAGTAATGCTGCAATGGATAACATGGTATTACGAACTTAGCAAAATCCGGTGGTATTTCGGATGCATGCTATGCTCCGGTAAAAGACTTAAGGCCGCTGAAACCCGATACGGTTGCGCTGCTCCCATTTTCGCTGGGCGGCTTTTTCATCCAGTAAATTTTCAATGGCGTCATAAATCGACGAAAGCTGTACATCGTGTTCGGTAATGCGCTGCTGAATCTGTTTTAACTGGTCCCGTATATCACCCTGTTCGAGCACGATCCGCTGGATTTCTACAAAAGCGCGCATAATGGCGATATTCATTTGAATCGCCTTATCACTGTTTAGCAAACCGCTTAACATTGCTACACCCTGTTCGGTAAAGGCATATGGCAGTGCCGTTCTGGGCCGTTTCCCGGGGTATGTCATCACAAATTGTGATGACATACCCGCAAATTGTTGAAAATCATTATCATGCAGCTGGTCTATTTGAGGCTTTAACCCGGTAAATTCCGGTCTTGTCAGCTGAAACATAAAGTCTTTTGGAAACCGTTTGATATTTCTTTTTACCGTCTGATTTAAGACCCTTGTTTCAACTTCATAAAGGACGGCAAGATCAAAGTCAAGGATCACACGTTCACCGCGGATCTCATAGATGCGGTTTTGAATACTGCGGATGATTTGCATAGGTTAAATATTTACTGTAAATATATGCAAACTATTTATAACGTTTGCGGCGGCCCTGTTGGTTGCTGTTTTGTTAGCAAAGGTTATGGCTACGCTTGCCTGCTAACCCCTGTATCTTTGTTTGGTTCGTAATGCTTTAAAACTCCAAAACAATATGCCGGTTATAAAACTGGAAACCTATATTCATACAGATATCGAAACCTGTTTCGATTTGTCGAGAAGTATTGACCTGCACAGCTTTTCAACTGCTCAAACCAGGGAAAAAGCGATTGCAGGAAAAACCAGCGGACTGATCGGGGCAGATGAAACCGTAACCTGGCAGGCCACACATTTCGGAGTCCGCCAGCGGCTAACCTCCAAAATAACGGCTTACAACCGCCCTTTTCATTTTAGGGATGAACAGCTACGCGGCGCCTTCCGGTTTATAAAGCACGATCATTATTTCAGCAATATCGAAGACGGCACGTTAATGACAGATATTTTCTGTTTTCAATCGCCCCTGGGCCTGCTGGGCCGGATAGTGGATGCTGTGGTTATGAAGCACTATCTTGCCCGGTTTTTAGCAAAGCGCAACGACATGATCAAAAATATTGCGGAGTCCGGCACCGGAGCCGCTCTGTTAGAAGCAGAGCGGGCCCTACATATTAGGGAACAGAATGGTGCTTTTGCCTATACGAATGATGGGTTTATATTGCAGAACAAATTCATACGTACCCATTATGCCTGGAGTAATATTGAAACTGTTTTTGCTTATAAGGAAGATCTTGTGACAACGGATGAGATCTGCCTCGATCTGTTTACAACAAAGGGGATATGCGTCAGTGTGAGCGAATCGTGTCCCGGCTGGAAGCGGTTTCTGGAGCAATTATCGGATCGGCTTCCGGCCATTTCAGAAAACTGGGAACAGGAAGTGGGGTTTCCTGCTTTTAAAACAAATTTTATACGGCTGTTTGACCGGCAGGAAAGAACGCCGGAACAGGCAGAAGCAGTCTGTTATGCAAATAAGCACAAGCCTTAGTGTTGAGTCAAACATATTTTTTCGCAGGAGAATGTCAGTGTTGTTCTTCGAGACTTAAAGTCTCGAAGAACATTCATTTTCAAACATGGCTTAAAATTTGCACCCTGCTCTACGTTGAATATCTGTTCATGTAAAAATCGATAACAATGGGATTTGATCAATACCATGAGCCACCGGAAGAACTCTCACAACCGGTACGCACCTTTGCCCGTATGATACAATCGCTGATTGAAGAAGCGGAAGCCATCGACTGGTACGAACAGCGGATCCATGTTGAAAAAGACCGACAGGCCAAAAAGATCATGCAACATGCGCAGCAGGAAGAATTCATCCATTTTGCAATGGACCTCGAATTTCTGCTGCGTAAAAAGAAAGAATGGCGCCTTGTTGTAAAGAATATATTATTTAAGGAAGGCGATATTATTGAGAACGCGGAAAAGGCGGAAGATAAAGTGGAAGATGCATAATCCCGGAAAGCAGGCATGAGTTGTAACAGGCATGCCTCAGCGGATATGCATGTTTATGTTGCCGGCAGGTGTTTGCCATACACGGCAGAATGATAAACGTAGCGCGCTTGCAGATAATTTGTCGTAAATTTATCGGCTCTATCTAACATGCTATGTATAAAAAGTTCTTGCTACTTACGGCGTACGCGATAATTATTTTAAGCGGGGTTGCTTATGCATCGGGAAGCACCGGTACAGAGATCAGGGTACCTGCAATACCGGGGGATTCATCCGTTCCGCGCGTGCCCCGGGAGTTCCGCGCAGCCTGGGTGGCTACGGTGGCCAATATCAACTGGCCCAGCAAGCCTGGCCTGCCGGTAGCACAACAGCAAAAGGAGGCCATTGCGTTGCTCGACTTTTTGCAGGCACATCATTTTAATGCCGTTATTTTCCAGGTACGCCCACAGGCGGATGCCTTATATCAAAGTACACTGGAACCCTGGTCTTATTTCCTTACCGGTACCCAGGGAAAAGCTCCAACACCATTTTATGACCCACTGCAATTCTGGATCGATGCCGCGCATGCAAGAGGATTGGAACTGCATGTTTGGCTCAATCCCTACCGGGCACATCATGTTTCCGGCGGCCCGGTAACAGAAAGCTCGCTGGTAAAAACCAAACCGGGATTGGTTGTGAAACTAAAAGAAGGTTACTGGTGGTTTGACCCCTCTTTGAAAGCGACACAGGACCACGGTGTAAAAGTGGTTATGGATATCGTAAAACGCTATAATATCGACGGTGTTCATTTTGATGATTATTTTTACCCCTACCCTTCTTACAATGGAGATGAAGATTTTCCTGACAGCCTCAGCTGGGCGCAGTATCAGAAGTCCGGGGGCAAATTATCCCGTGGCGACTGGCGGCGGCAAGGCGTCAATACCTTTATACGCCGGTTGTATACCGAAATAAAAAAAGAAAAAAAGTATGTTAAGTTCGGTATCAGCCCGTTTGGCATCTGGCGTCCCGGATACCCGGAATCCGTAACGGGCTTTGACCAGTATGATCAACTGTATGCAGATGCCCGGTTATGGCTTAATAAAGGTTGGATTGATTATTTTTCACCGCAGCTTTACTGGCCTATTCGCCGCCTGGAACAAAGCTTCCCGGTATTGCTGGGCTGGTGGGCATCAGAAAACATACAGCATCGTCATATATGGCCGGGTATCAGTGTGGGGCGGGATACCAGCGGATCCAATACAACAGAAGTGATCAACCAGATAATGATAGACCGGGGCATACAGCCGCGTAGCAGTGGTGTAATTCACTGGAGCATTTCTTCGGTTACCGGAAATCCGGCACTGGCCAGCGCCCTGTTGGACGGCCCGTATAAAAAACAGGCATTGGTACCATCCAGTCCGTGGCTGGATGCCGTGGCGCCGGCAGCACCACGTGTATCCCTTACACAACAGGCAGATGGCGTTACGGTACAGTGGCAGCATATAAACAATAGGGATGTGTTTCATTGGGTGGTCTATTATCAATATGGTACCAGCTGGGGTTATAAAATTCTGAATAAGGCCGATCGCTCTTTATTATTAAATATACAGGAGAATGGAAGGGCGCTTCAACGGGTTGCAGTAACCGCTGTAGACCGCAGCGGTAATGAAAGTCCGGTATCCGAAGTTCCGTTAAGCAAAGTGGTGATCCTGCCCCGCAGCAGCTGGCAGGCAGCAGATCCAAAGCCCTATAAGCAACAGACCCCCGTGCGCATTACCGTACATCATGAAGGCGGCAAAGTGCTCTCTGAAACTGCCAGTGCGGCTACGCGTTTAAAAAACATTCAAACCTGGTGCATGGGCCCCGACCGCAAGTGGACCGATATCCCGTATCATTATCTTATTGCTCCCGACGGTACCGTATATGAGGGACGTGACCCTTTAACAGTGGGTGAAACCAATACGGAGTACGATCCGACAGGACATGTATTGATTTGTTTTTTGGGTAACTATGAGCAGCAGGCATGCACACCTCATTTACAGCAGGTGCTTACGCGGCTAATCGCACAGCTTTGTACGCAATATCATTTGTCACCCGAAACGCTTTCCGCGCACCGCGACCATAGCAAGATTACTGATTGTCCGGGTAAAAATATTTACCCCTTGTTTCAGAACGGATCTATAAGGGCCCGGGTCAAAGAATTGCTGAAAACACAAACAGGTGCTGCTGCAACCGGCAGCAACCTATAAATGGAGCAAAAAAGAACACATAAATAATTTTTTTTGGTGATGTATTTTTTTTAAAAAAAGTATTTTATATTTGGTTATAGTTTTTTTAATCCTAAACCAAAGGACGATTGTATCACCTGAACCGTTTGTGAAGGCCATATTTATAGATTGTGTTGTGTCATGTACTTTTCACCTTAAAGTTTGATCAGGCTTTACTGATATAGTATTTGGGTTTAAAGATTGTTGCTGCTGGTTACAGATAAGCGTAACCCGCCTTATAGAGAAATGTATTTTATAATAGGATGCTCCTGTATTTCCGAGGAGCGTCAATGATACCTTATGAATTATTGTGTAATCGACAAATTTCCTTTATAACGATTGGTTAGATAGACTTTTTTTAAATAAAAACTGACTCATGTTTAATAACAAGAGCACCTGCTGGCAGGCGGGAATTTATTTGCGTAACCGGTTGCTGTTACCGGTTGTTTTACTGTTCCTTTCAACGTCTTTGCTGGCGCAAAACAAGGGCATTACTATTGAAGGTACTAAAACCGTAAAGGAAGCTTTAAAGATCATCGAAAGCCAGTCTGCCGCACGGTTTATTTACAGCGATGCGTTTTTGGATTATGATAAAAGCGTACAGCTGCATTTAAAAGAGGCAACGGTTGAGGAGGCGCTCAAACAGGTGCTCGCCGGCCAACCGGTGCAGTATGTGAAACAGGATAATGGTATTGTTGTTTTCAGGCCTGCGGAAGCAACGCCTGAAACACCTGCTGTTACCGGGGATGCTTCCGGAAAAGCGCTGTTGGTGCGGGGTACGGTGCAGGATAAAACAGGTTCTGTGATGTCCGGCGTATCGGTGAGTATTAAAGGTAGCATCAATGCGGTTACAACCGATGGCAAAGGGGAATTTAATATCAGGGCCAACCTGTATGACAGCCTGGAGTTTTCGTTTGTTGGGTATAAATCGCAAAGTGTGTTTGTAACCGATGCCCGGCCAATGACCATCGTAATGGAAGGAGAGGTCGGCAGCTTAAACGAAGTTTCGGTAGTGGCGTATTCCCGGCAGAAAAAAGCGAGCGTACTGGGGTCTATAACCACTATAAAACCGGAGGAGCTAAAGATCCCCAGCAGCAATCTTACAGCTGCGCTGGCGGGCCGTGTAGCCGGAATGATCTCTTACCAGCGAAGCGGGGAACCAGGGAATGATAATGCCAATTTCTTCATAAGGGGGATCACTACTTTTGGAGCCGATGCAAAAAAAGATCCGCTTATCCTGATTGATGGCATTGAGCTGGGACCGGATGACCTGGCGCGGCTGAATACCGATGATATTAACAGCTTCAGCATTATGAAAGATGCCACCGCTACATCGCTGTATGGAGCAAGAGGTGCCAACGGCGTAATACTGGTAACCACCAAGGAGGGCCGGGAAGGTAAAGTACAGCTCAATGCAAGAGTGGAAAGCTCCCTGTCTTCACCAACAAGAAAAGTAGAAATTGCCGATCCCGTTACATTCATGCGCATGCAGAATGAAGCAGTTAAAACAAGAGATCCATTGGGCCTGGCTATTTATTCTGAAGAAAAGATTACGATGACCGAGCGGGGTATGCATCCGGATATTTATCCTGCCACCGACTGGAACAAGGCCATGTTCCGGGATCAGATCGTAAACAACCGGGTAAATTTAAGTTTACGGGGCGGTGGAAATGTAGCCCGGTATTATGTAGGCGCCAGTGTAACCAAGGATAACGGTAACATGATCGTGGATAAGCGGAATAACTTCAATTCCAATATCAAACTGATGAAGTACCAGTTTCGTACCAATATCAATGTAAACCTGACAAAGACCACCGAAATGATCACCCGGTTTGCTTCAACTTTTGACGATTATACCGGTCCTATCGATGGTGGTGCCTCCATGTACCGGAAGGTGATGCAAACAAACCCGGTAATGTTTAAGCCCTACTATGTACCCGACTCCGCATTTTCTTATGCCAAACACATCCTTTTTGGAAATGTAGACAACGCAAGCTATCTGAACCCTTACGCAGAAGCCTTAAGAGGATACCGGGACTACAGCAAGAACACCATGTTTGTAACCTTCGAATTCAAGCAAAATCTGAAAGCGATTTTAAAAGGGCTTACAGCGCGTACCCTGCTCAATTTCGACCGTTTTTCGGAGTACAATGTTACCCGGGCCTACTTCCCTTTTTACTATAACCTGAAATCGTTCGACCTGGTGAATGATACCTATACCTTAAGAAGGCTGAACCCCACCGGCGGCACAGAAACGATCAACTACCTGCCGGGCCAGCGGTTTATCAACAATGTATTCTATTCTGAAAGTGCCCTTGAATACAATGGTACGTTTGGTAAGCATACCATTAATGACCTGCTGGTATTTACCATCCGCCAGGAAAAAAAGGGGATTGCAGAAAACCTGCAGATGTCGCTTCCCGGCCGGAACGTAGGCCTTGCGGGGCGGTTTGCTTATAACTATGACACCCGGTATTTTGCAGAGCTGAATTTTGGCTACAATGCGTCTGAACGTTTTGCCAAAAACAACCGCTGGGGCTTCTTTCCTTCCATCAGCGCGGGATGGATGCTTTCGAATGAAAAATTCTTTGAATCCCTTACCGGTGTATTTAAGCAGCTGAAGCTGAGAGGGTCTTACGGAATGGTGGGTAACGACGCTATTGGCAGTTACCTGGATCGTTTTTATTATTTATCCGATGTAGAGCTGTATGCGCCTTACCTGGTAAACTGGGGGATCAATATGAATGAAAATCCTGGCGGTATCCGGGTGAACCGGTATGCCAATGACCAGATCGGATGGGAAACAGCGTATAAAACCAACCTGGGCCTTGAAATCAATATGGTAAACGGGCTTTCGTCCATTATTGAAGTATACCGGGAGCGGAGGAAGAATATCCTGCTGGGCCGGATCATTCCCTCTACAATGGGTATCATTCCCGATGTAAAGGCGAACCTGGGTGAAGCTGAAGGAAAGGGCGTGGATGTGGAACTGAACTACGATAAAACATTCAGCAACGGATTGTGGGTAAGCGGACGGGGCACTTTTACCTATGCTACCAATAAGGTATTGAAATGGGAAGAGCCGGACTACACGGCTACGCCCTGGAACTCGAGGGTGGGTCATCCCATTGGCCAGGTTTGGGGCTATGTAGCCGATCGCCTCTTCGTTGATTCGCTGGAGGTAAAAAATTCGCCCTTGCAAACATTTGGGGCGTACAGCGCCGGTGATATCAAATATCATGATGTAAATGGCGACGGGAAGATCAATGCCCTGGATATGGTGCCCATCGGTCATCCCACCACACCCGAAATCATTTACGGGTTTGGAACTTCACTGGGCTACAAAGGATTTGACCTGTCGATATTCTTCCAGGGTTCGGCGCGGCAGTCGTTCTGGTTCAATATGCAAAATGTAGCCCCTTTCCTGGACGGAGATGCCAATGACGGAAGGATTGGCCAGAATGCAGTGCTGAAGGTTTTTGCAGACAGCTACTGGTCCGAATCCAACCGGGATCCGTACGCCATCTGGCCCCGGCTGTCTAATTATGCGCTTAACAACAACTACCAAACCAGCACCTGGTTTATGCAGAATGCCGGTTTCCTGCGCCTGAAATCGGCGGAGGTAGGGTACACCGTTCCAAAGTCTTTTCTGCGGCGGTACCATATCAGTAATCTGCGGGTCTATTTCAGCGGGCTTAACCTGCTTTCCTGGAGCTCCTTTAAATTATGGGATCCCGAAATGGCGGGCGAAGGGCTTGGTTACCCCATACAGAAAGTGTACAATTTTGGTTTAAATATTGGCTTCTAATAAACTCAATCAATCATGAAGAACTTTTTTATCAAGCTGCTGGTTTTTGTGTTGCTGGCGTCTGCAGCCGGTTCCTGCGGCAAGTTTCTTGATGTGGTTCCGGACAACGTGGCAACGCTGGACAATGCTTTTTCCGACCGGTACAACGCCACTAAATTTTTGGCTACCTGTTACTGGGGCATCCCGAAATCGGCAGGATGGAATGAGAACCCCGGCATGCTGGGGGCTTTCGAGATCACCTTAAACAAAGACCGCAGGAACCAGGGCGGCATGCAGGCAGCGCTGGGAGAAAACAGTGCCACCCAAAACCTGATCAATTACTGGGGATCCAAAGGCGAGTTTATCCGTTCGCTGTATGCCGGCATCCGGGATTGCAATACTTTTTTGGAGCGGATAGACGGCGTTCAGGATTTAAATAAATATGAAAAAGAGCGCATGAAGGCCGAAATCAAAGTGGTGAAGGCCTACTATCATTTTTACCTGATCAAGTACTACGGTCCCATCTGTCCGTTAAGGACCAATACGCCGGTGAACGCATCTACAGAGGGCATCCGGGTATACCGCGAAAAAATTGATGACTGTTTTAAATATGTATTGGATCTGCTGGATGAGGCGATCAAAAGCAACGCGCTTCCTAAAATTATTGAAAACCGCGCCACAGAAATCGGGCGGTTTACACTGCCGGTTGCCCATTTTCTGAAAGCGCTGGTATCAGTGTATTGGGCCAGTCCGTTGTTTAACGGAAATGGCGACTACAGCGGTTTTGTGAACCAGGACAATGAGCCGTTTTTTAACCAGACCTACAATGCATCCCGTTGGGAGGCCGCGGTTACCGCTTGTAAGGAGGCGATTGATGTGTGCACGGAAGCCGGCATCAGGTTATATCAAAAGGCCGATTTCCTGGCGGTTTCTTCCAAAAGCACCTCGGACACCACGCTTGTGATCAATACACTGCGGAGTGCCGTAACACAGAAATGGAATCCGGAGATCATCTGGGGTAATTCTTCTTACCCCGCAAACTGGGGGTACCAGATTGCGGCCATTACCCGGTTTGAGCAGGGCACTTCAACACCCTCCTCCAATACCGGTACGTTAAGCGTACCGCTGTCTACCGTAGAAACATTCTATTCCAATAAGGGCGTGCCCATTAATGAAGACAAAACCTATCCTTATGCAACCCGCTATAATACAAGGGTGGGAGATGATGCACATAATGTCCTCATCGCAAAAGGAGAAACCACGGCCGCACTCAATTTTGACCGTGAGCTGCGCTATTATGCCACCCTGGGTTTTGACCGGGGGCGGTGGTATGGCAACCATTATAACAATCTTCCCGAAAAAGATATTGATGCCCGCTACCCGAAGAACCGTTTTGGTGAATATTCTTCGGTGTTTAATCCTGGTGAATACAATGCTACAGGCTACTGGCCAAAGAAACTGGTATCCATGAATACCACCTGGAGAGATGCCAACAGCGTATCTGAAGAAACCTACCCATACCCCGATATGCGTTTTGCAGACCTGCTGCTGCTTTATGCCGAGGCGCTCAATGAATCCAAAGCCGCGCCGGATGGAGAAGTGTACCAGGTGGTGGACCAGGTGCGTGCCCGTGCCGGCCTGCAGGGCGTTATGGCAAGCTGGAGCAACTATTCGAATCAGCCGCAGAAGCCTGCAACAAAGGCCGGGATGCGCGAGATCATTCAACAGGAAAGAAAGATAGAGCTGGCCTGCGAATCATCGTACTATTGGGATAGCCGCCGGTGGAAAACAGCCATTCGGGAACAAAACCGTCCGGTACAGGGCTGGAATGTATACGCCGCTGTAGCAGAAGAATATTATGCAGTAACAACCATCTACACACAGAAGTTTACCGTGCGCGATTATTTTGCACCCATTCCGCTTGACGATATCATCCGGAACCCGCAATTGGTGCAAAACCCGGGATGGTGATCATCTTTAATATTTGTAATCATGAAAAGTCATTTCTTTTTACTGTCGTTAACGGTTTGTTGGTTTACCGCCTGTACCAAAACAGGAAATGTACCTATTTCCAAAAGTTTGGGGAAGCCACAGCCGGTAACGGAGATAAGCGTTCAGAACCTGGCAGGTGGCGCGCTGATCAGCTATAAGATCCCGAACCAGGAAGATATATTGGGTGTAAAAGCGGTATACACGCTTTCCAACGGAAAGCAACTGGAGGCTTCTTCTTCGTTTTACGAGAACAAGCTTGCTGTAATGGGGTTTAATGACCTGCAGCCGCATGAGGTAAGTTTATATACCGTTAACCGGGCACAGGAGTTATCGGACCCGGTAAAGGTACAGGTACAGCCGCTGGAGTCGCCCCTCAGCAAAACCATTAAAACCGTGCATATCATCAGCGATTTCGGAGGTGCGCAGTACCAGTGGAAAAATGAATACCGGTCGCCGCTTACCTTCGAATTTTTTACTCCGGACTCTTTGGGCCGGATGCAGCTGGTACGGGTAATTACCTCCAACGCTGATTCTGCTATTCAAAGCATCCGGGGATATAATCCGGTACCGCGGAAGTTTAGTGTGGTTGTTAAGGATAATTATGGCAACCGGTCGGATTCCATTCTGCCGCCGGCAGGAACGGTAACACCCCTGTATGAGGCAAAATTAAATAAGTCGAGAATGACCGTTATGAAACTGGCCAACGACCAGAACTTCACGAACTGGGAAGGCATGGATGGCTATATCATCGATGACGATCATAATACTTTTGGCCACTCTCCCGCAAACTCGCTGCCGGCGCCTTTTACCGTTGACCTGGCCGGTTTGGCGAAGATCAGCCGCATCGTGATCTTCCAGCGAAAATTCTCCGATTCATATTATAACTGGGGTAACCCCAGGGAGTTTGATGTGTACGGACGGGTGGACAAACCATCCCAAAGCGGTGACTGGAGCGAGTGGACCAAGATTATGAGCGGTGAAATCAAAAAGCCTTCGGGTGCTTCCGGTGGTACGGTTACAGATGAAGACCTCCGGGTTGCCGAGAACGGCCATGAATTTGTTTTTGGACTGGATCAGCCCCCCATGCGGTATATACGGATTGTGATCCGGTCTACCTGGGGCGGAACAACATTTACCCATCCGGCGGATGTGGATTTTTATGGTGAGCCTAAATAAAAATATGTATGAAAAATCTATATAGTTTTTACATCCTGCTGCTGTTAGCGCTTGCCGCAACCATGTATTCCTGCGATAAATATACAGATGTACACAAGGAATATATAAAAGATGGGGAAATTGTATATGCCCCAAAGCCCGATTCGGTTGCATTCATTTCCGGAAAAGGACGGCTGAAGATGCGGTTGTGGATGTACAATGGTGTTAATGTAAAAGAGCTGGTGGTATTGTGGAATAGTCATAAGGACTCGTTGGTGATACCCGTACAGTTTAAAAAAGGAAGGGATTCTATAGAAGCCAACCTGGCTAACATGGCCGAAAAGACCTATTCTTTTGATATTTATTCTGTAGATAATTTCGGCAACAAATCGCTGCTGTACACACAGTTTGGATCTTCTTACGGAGATATGTATGCCGGTACCTTGCTTAACCGGCGGGTAAAAGACCTGGTGCTTACAGACCTGAACGGGCAAATTGAGTGGTATGCTGCTCCGCAGGGAATGATCTTTACAGAAATACGGTATACCGGGAAAGACGGCGGCCTGCATACCGCACGGATGCCGGCAGGAGACTTTAATGTAACCATTGACGTAAAGGCGGCCACAACATTTGAGCACCGGTCGCTCTACATCCCTGAATCAGAATCCATCGATACCTTTTACACGGAATGGGTCGGGCATCCAACGGCCTTCCCAAGCACCTATATGTATAACCGGGAGGGATGGAGCGTTCTGGCGGTATCGGATGAAACCGCCAGCGATGGCGGGGGTAAAAATACGTTGCTGGATGGCGACCTGTCCAGCTACTGGCATTCCCAATGGGATCCATCCAATGCACCCCTGCCCCACTGGGCGGTCATCGACATGAAAACATCCAAAAAAGCCGCGTATCTCGAAATCTACCGGAGGCCGGGCAATACGGATGCAAAAACAGTGCTGGTGTATATTGGAAACGACAGCGACGCCGCATCGCCCAGCTGGACGCTGATTGGCACCGGTGTATATCCGTCTACCCCAAGCGACAAGCTTACCGTTAATGCTACCTCCAATGCATCGGGCCGCTATCTCAAGCTGGTGGTTACCGAAAGCTACCGGGTTCCGTTCTCCAGTATCGCCGAAGTGTATGTTTACGGAAATTGACCCGTAGCCCTGAAGACGGATAAATTGTTTTGTGCGGAAATATACCCGGATGCGCATATCCTTGGGAGGAAGGGCCGGGCGTGTATGCAGTATGTATCCGCGCTATGGGATAAAAACCGAGTGAGAAATTTTACGTAGGTTTGTTTCCTATGCAGTTTAAGCAGGTTATTGGCCAGCATACCTTGAAGAAAGAGCTCCCCGAACTAATGAAGGAGAACCGGCTGGCGCACGCAATTTTGTTTTTAGGAAAAGAAGGCAGCGGGGCCTTGCCGCTGGCCCTGGCGTTTGCCCAATATATTGTTTGTGAACGGATCAGCCGCCCTCTTTCGGCCGCTCCCCAGGGGCCATCCCTGTTTGGAGATGCCGAACCGGAACCGGCGCAGGACACCATTACCTATGATTCCTGCGGTACCTGCCCGTCCTGTGTAAAAGCAGCTGCCTTTGCGCACCCGGATATTCATTTCAGTTATCCGGTAGTTACCAAAAAAGCGGGAACGCCGCCCATCAGCACAGATTATATTGTTGAATGGCGCGAATTTTTAAAGGGATACATATACGGGAATGCCTACGACTGGCTGCAGTTTATTGGTGCACAGAACAAGCAGGGCAATATCACCGCGCAGGAGTGTAATGATATCATAAAAAAATTAAACTTAAAAAGCTTTGAGAGCGAGTACAAAGTGCTGGTGATGTGGTTGCCCGAATACCTGGGTAATGAAGGAAACAAGCTCCTGAAGCTGATCGAGGAGCCGCCGCCAAACACCGTTTTCCTGTTGGTAGCGGAAAATGAAAGCCAGATACTGGCCACCATCCTCAGCCGGGTGCAGCTGATAAAAGTACCCTTATTGGAAGACCGGGAAATTGAAACCGCTCTTATCGAACGCAACAATACCAACCCGGAAACAGCCGCCCGCATCGCTGTTGTAAGCCAGGGAAACTATCATATGGCTTTGCAAATGGTGCAGCATGCTGATGAAGACTGGCAGGAACTGTTGCGTGACTGGCTGAATGCGATCATGAAAACAGGCCCGGTAGCACAATCAAAATGGGTAGATGAGATCAGTAAGCTGGGCCGGGAAAAGCAAAAACAGTTTCTGCAGTATTTTAACCACCTGCTGCAACTGGCCCTGAAAATGCAGTTATTTGAAAGCGCCGGCGAGGGATATCCCGAAAAAGACCGCGACTTTGCCATGCGCCTTAACAAGATCACCGGCATGGAACAGCAGGAAGCCATTATCGGCGAGCTGGATAATGCAGCCTATTATATAGAACGGAACGCCAACAGCAAAATGCTGTTCATGGCACTCACCATCAAAATTTATCATATCATTAAAGACAAAATCGTATTTTTGAATGAATGAGGTGTTTGGTAGGAGGAGGAATCGATTTTTTTAAAACAAATGGGGTGTTGAAGTTTTTGTGAGTTCAGTGAACTTGATTTTTGCCGTTTATTAACCAGATATAATCTAACCGGTCGTTTTTTATCGGTTATTGTTGCATGTAAGACCAATACATCTGTTTGGCCTGGTATAATAATATTACATCAAAAGTACACAGTTCTCCACCACCCTCCCTATAAAAAATTCAGAATGGGTTGTTCAAGTTGCGGTACCGCCACTGGTGGAAAACCAAATGGATGCAAAAGTAATGGCGGCTGCAGTACGGGTGGTTGTAACCGGATGAATACATACGACTGGCTAAGGAATCTTCCTGTGGCGAACACGGAAGACCAGTGTAACGTTGTGGAAATCAGCTTCAGTAAGGGTACAAGAAAAGATTTTTACCGGAATACAACCCTGCAGTTATTTGAAAAGGGAGATCTGGTTACCGTAGAAGGTGTAAGTGGTTTTGATGTGGGCGAAGTGTCGCTTACAGGAGAAATTGTACGGTTGCAGATGAAAAAATACGGGGTAAAGGAAGAAAACCCCGATATGAAAAAGATATTGCGCATCGCCACCGACAGGGACCTGGATCAGCGACGCATTAATAAAGAGCGGGAGCCGGAAGCCGTTATCCGAAGCCGGGCCATTGCCAAACAGTTGAACCTGAATATGAAGATCAGCCAAGTGGAAATGCAGGCCGATGGAAGAAAGGCTACATTCTTTTACATCGCCGATGGCCGGGTCGATTTCAGGGAACTGATCAAGGTATATGCCCAGGAATTCAAGGTAAAGGTAGAAATGCGCCAGATCGGTGCAAGGCAGGAAGCCGGCAAAGTAGGCGGAATCGGCAGCTGCGGAAGGGAACTTTGCTGTTCTACCTGGTTAACCGATTTTAAATCAGTGAACACCACCGTTGCCCGTTATCAGAATCTTTCCATTAACCAAACCAAGCTCAGCGGTCAGTGCGGCCGTTTAAAATGCTGCCTGAACTATGAGCTGGATACCTATCTGGACGCCCTTCAGGGATTTCCGAATGATTGCGACCAGTTACAGGTAGCCAAGGGAACGGCTTATCTCATAAAAAAAGACATCTTTAAAAACCTGATGTGGTATTCGCTGCCCGATAGCAATAAGCAATACCCCCTCACTATCGAAAGAGTCCGTAAAATCAAATCGCTGAACCGGCAAAATATAGTGCCGGAGGAGCTGGAGCCGGTAGAGGTAACCGGTTCAAAACCCGTAGAAGTGGAACCGGAATTTGTGGATGTAGTGGGCCAGATCAGCCTCCGAAGCCTGGAGCGGGCCGATAAAAAGAAGCGGCAGCAAAAGAAAAACCAGCAACAACAGCAGCAACAGCAGCGCACACAGGCCACCGGCCAAAAGCAGGGTTCCCGGCAGCAACAGCCGGCAAAGCAGCAAGGCCAGGCCCCGCAAAAAAAGGCGGAAGGTGCACGTCCTCAACCCCCCAGGCATAAACCCAACCGGAATAAGCCGCAGGAAGCAAAAAAGCAGGGTAAAACGGACGCATAACCACTTCGGGCTGATTGCATATAAAAGTACCGGTTAACTTTTCAAAAATGTACAACCGGTTGTTTCACCATTTTTTTTACGGTTATGGTGCGGGATGTACGATCCTGCCGGCGTAAACAGCCCTTGATACGGATTTAGCCGGCCGTAAAACAATTCAGCCGCAAAGCGATGACCGGTCGTTTTAGTTATTACCTTTGCCGGACAACAGATCGACACATGCTTAAGAGACTGCCCTTTACTTTGTTATTGGTGACTGCTGTTTTGCTCTTTATAGCCGGACTATTTGCCAGTAATAAAGAATGGATCGGTATTCATGTGTATGACACCCTGTTTGTGGTTGCACAGGGGCATATCCTCGGGCTTGCCGCGTTTTTTCTTTTCTTATTGTGGCTGGTGAATATCGCAACGCAGAACATCCTTTTTTCAAATAAACTGACCTGGTTTCATACGCTTGCAACCCTGGTCCTTGTTTTGTTTTTTTTATGGTATACGGACAGGTATCCGGATGGCCTGTCCGGTAATCCGTCCCACCGGTATATACCCGGCATGGAAGGGCCGGCAACTGGCTTCCGGGATACCAATGCTGTGGTGGTTTGCAGTATCGCCGCGCTCGTTCTGGTTCAATTGATTTTTATTACCCATCTGCTGGTCGGCCTGTACCGCAAATCCGTTGCTACAGAGTCCGTTTCTTTATAAAAGGGAACGCTCCGGATTAAGGTCCGGATACTGCTGGATGCGTTTGCCGCACTATTATCATTCATTTCGGGTCTGGTGCGGGCTTCACCCGTATATTTGCGGTCTAAAAAGAATCTTACAATGCCAGACAGAAGCGTGGCGCCTCCTATTGTGGATGCGGTGAATTTTAATTTGCAATTGCAACCCTACCAGAAATACATTCTTAAAAACGGAGTAGAAGTGTACGCAGTTGATGCAGGAACCGAAGAAGTATTACAGGTAGAATGGGTGTTTGATGCAGGCAACTGGTACGAAACAAAAAATTTACAGGCGGCTGTAACCAATCATCTGTTAAAGAACGGAACCGAATCCCGCAGCGCCTATGAAATCAACGAATACTTTGATTACTATGGAGCCTATCTGAACCGGAATTGTTATGCGGAAACAGCCACCATCAGCCTGCATTGTCTTACAAAACATATTACGGAGTTATTACCGGCCGTAAAAGATATTATCGCCGGCAGCACACTGCCCCAAAAAGAAATGGAAATAGCCGTGCAGAACATGAAGCAGAAGCTGGATGTAAACCTGAAAAAGAGCAGTTTTGTTGCCGGGCGCCTCATTGATGTATATCTTTTTGGAGCCCATCACCCCTATGGCCGTTTTAGCCGGCATGAAGATTTTGACGGGCTTACAAGGGAAGACCTGCTGGCTTTTTATGATACCTATTACCGCAACGGAAGTTTGAAAATATTTATTGCCGGCCGGTTACCGGAACAGGTAGGTCCGTTATTAGACCGGTATTTTGGCGATTTACCGAACAGCCCGGTAAAAAACCAGGTGTTTGATGTGGAGCCTTCGGCGGAGAAAAAACATACGGTGATCAATGACGATAAAAATAACCAGGGCTCCATACGGATCGCCCGCCCGTTTTTTAACCGCCACCACCCGGACTTTTTAAAATGCCAGGTATTGAACATCGTGTTTGGCGGCTATTTCGGCAGCCGGCTAATGGCCAATATCCGTGAGGAAAAAGGCTATACCTATGGCATACACAGCTATCTGCTTAATAACCGGTATGACAATGGCTGGATGATTTCCACCGAAGCCGGCCGGGCGGTAAGCGCCGCTGCTATTGAAGAAGTATATAAAGAAATGGCTGTTTTAAGGGAGGAGCCGGTAGACGCAGAAGAATTGCTATTGGTAAAAAACTTTATGATGGGGTCGATCCTGGGCGACCTGGACGGTCCGTTCCATATCATTGCCCGTTGGAAAAATATTATCCTGAATGGCGTAAGCGATGATTTTTTTGAGCGGTCTATACAAAATATCAAAACCATCACCGCGGCCGATCTCCAGGAAATGGCCAATAAATACCTGCATCCCGAAGCGTTTTATGAGCTAACGGTTGTATAAGTTCCCTGTTTCATAGTTTAAGCTCCTGGTCCAAACCTGGAACATTGAAACCTTAAACCTGGAACTTCTTAATCCAACAGCCATCCAAATCCCAGGGTATTGATGGCCCGGCGCCCCCAGTTGATGACGGCCGGGATGGTTTTCCCGGCATTTATGCGCCGTACATAAACCAGGCGGAACTGGTCGGAAGCGTTTTGATAGTTGGCATCTTTTTCATTAGAACCGATAAAAAACCGGTTGGAGATCACAGAGCCCACCAGCTCCCATTTTTCGGTATTGTACCCGATGGCCCCGCGTACACTCAGGTTCGGGCTAAAATACCAGCGCGTTCGCTGTGTTCCCGTAGTCGTTTTTTCAAAGGTTTGTGCCGCATCGCCATTTACCGAGGCTACCCCGGTAATAAAAAGATGCCGCTTGATCACAAAAGTATGCGCATAGCCTGCAGTAGGTCCAAACATGATATACCGCATGTAATTGATGGATGCATTGGGAAAGGAGGAGGAAAGATTTACAGGTACAAAAGCGCTATCGCCTTTTGCGTTTCCGTAAATGAATTCTCCGCCGATCAAAAATGAACCTGCCGATCGTTGCTGCCAGCTGTCATATACAAAAGGCGCTTTTATTGAAAACCGGTCGCCCTTCAGGATCTTCCGGATGGTAGCTCCGAAGATCTGTGTTTTGATATCAGGGCGCACATAATAGGCACCTTCGGCAAATGCCGGGTCTTGCTGCCCCCTTAAATAGAATCCTTTGTTTACCTGGAAATGCAGGTCGCCCAACACCGATTGGCCGGTTACCGACATCTGGAAATTAGCGGATTGGGTTTTTCCTTTCTCTTTTTTATAATCCGGATCCAGCGTACCCAATCCTACAGAACCACTAACCGAAAGCCAGTCGTACCCGATCGAAAGCCCGAGCCGGGTGGGGCTATTGGTCGAATATTTGAGCGGAAAACTACCATCCTGCGACCGGATGGAGTAGACACTGTTTTTCTTAACCAGGAGCGGACCCAGTGTAAGCCGGTGATTGTACCGCTGATAATAACTGGTATCCTGTTTATAGGCAGTGCCCCCCTCCTGTGCAAAAACAGGTAAAATCATATTTAAAACCAACAGAACGGCTATAACTTTCTTCATGAATGGAAAACAGGCAGGTTTAATCAATGATCAAAAAGGAAAATAGTGTTCGCCATTGTCAAAGTAAAAATAGGGCTTTATTTGTGGATAAAGCATTTAGGGGGCACAAAACACGGGCGCCCGGAGCCATCAAAAAAAGATAAACGGTCCGTTGCTCCTGTGTACATAACCATCTGCGGCTACGTTGCAGGAACACCGGGTAATTCTGTGCTTCATTGCATGCGTGGCTGATCAAAAATGAAAACGATTCATTAGGTTTGTAGTATGACAATGGATCGAAAAGGCCTGAGTCCGGATCAGCTAAAAGAGCTGTACCGGCAACTGCTGTACCCGCGACTGATCGAAGAAAAAATGCTCATCCTCCTGAGGCAGGGAAAGATCAGTAAATGGTTCAGTGGTATTGGCCAGGAGGCAATTGCCGTAGGAGCCACGCTGGCCCTGCATCCGGATGAATGGATCATGCCCCTGCATCGCAACCTGGGTGTATTTACTGCCCGTAACATGCCGCTAAGCCGGTTGTTTATGCAGTGGCAGGGCATGCAGGAAGGCTATTCGATGGGCCGGGAGCGAAGCTTTCATTTTGGAAGTCCGGAACATCATATCTGTGGTATGATCTCGCACCTGGGACCCCAGCTGGCCGTGGCCGACGGAGCAGCGCTGGCGTACCGGCTAAATGAAGCATCCAGGGTGGTGCTGGCATTTAGTGGCGAAGGTGGTACCAGCGAAGGCGATTTTCATGAGGCCCTGAATGTGGCCGCCGTATGGGACCTGCCGGTAATCTTCCTGGTGGAGAACAATGGGTATGCGTTGAGCACGCCCGTTCAGGAACAATTCCGTTGCATTTCCATTGCAGATAAGGCCCGTGGCTATGGTATGGAAGGCATCACGATCGACGGTAACGACCTGCTCACCGTTTACGATACCATAAAGGGTGTAAGGGATTACTGTATCCGGTATCAGAAACCCTACCTGGTAGAATGCACCACTTTCCGCATGCGCGGCCACGAGGAAGCAAGCGGAACCAAATATGTGCCCGAAGCACTGTTTGCGCTTTGGGCGCAGAAAGATCCCATTGCACAGTACGAGCAACAATTATTAAAAGAGCAACTGCTTACAGAAGACGAAATAGCATCTGTCCGGCAGGCATTGAAACAGCAGATCGAGGCGGAATTGGAAAAAGCAGACCGGGGAAGCACGCTGATCATCGATACAGCAGCGGAATTGAATGCTGTTTATGCTGCACCTGCAATGACCGGTTTGCCAACCATAACGAACGGAATGCCGGCATCCGAAAAGCGGTTTGTAGAGGCGATCCGGGATGGACTTTACCAAAGTCTTGAAAGGGATCCGCAATTGGTGATTATGGGACAGGACATTGCGGAATATGGCGGCGCTTTTAAAGTAACGGAAGGACTGGCAGCCGTATTTGGCAAAGAGCGGATCCGGAACACCCCCATTTGCGAAAGTGCCATTCTGGGTGCCGCATTGGGGCTGAGCCTGGAAGGTAAAAAAGCCATTGTGGAAATGCAGTTTGCCGATTTTGTATCGGTAGGGTTTAACCAGATCGTAAATAACCTGGCAAAGATCCATTACCGCTGGGGACAGGCGGCTAACGTAGTAATACGGATGCCCACCGGCGCCGGTGTAGGCGCAGGTCCGTTTCACAGCCAGAGCAATGAAGCCTGGTTTGTGCATACACCGGGATTGAAAGTGGTATACCCTTCCACACCGGTGGATGCAAAAGGATTGCTGATGGCGGCAATTGAAGACCCGAACCCGGTATTGTTTTTTGAACACAAGGCCTTATACCGGAGCATCAGTGAACCGGTTCCGGATGAGCCGTATGTAGTGGAGATCGGGAAAGCCCGGCGGGTGCAGGAGGGAACCGATGTTGCGATCATTACATATGGTATGGGCGTAATATGGGCAGAGGATTATGCAGCCGCACATCCGGAGATCTCCGTAGAGTTGCTGGACCTGCGCAGCCTGCAGCCCCTGGATCATGCAGCCATTCGTGCTTCGGTTAAACGGACCGGAAAGGCATTGGTATTGCACGAGGATACGCTTACAGGAGGCGTGGGTGCAGAAATTGCCGCATGGATCGGTGAGCACTGTTTCAGCATGCTGGATGCACCGGTGCTGCGCTGTGCTTCGCTGGATACGCCCGTTCCCTTTAATACCGAACTGGAAAAAAGCTTCCTGGCAAAACAACGGCTGGAACAATCGGTTGAAGAGTTGTTGAGTTATTGAGAAGTGAGAAGTAGTTAGTGAGAAGTAGTTAGTGAGAAGTTGCTGGTGAATGGTTAATTACGGGCCATGAAGGTACTGCTTCTTACTAACCACGTTTCATAACCACGTCTTATAAATTACTTTTCACGAACCACTCCTCACCAATAAAATAAAAAATATATGATCGCAGTAACGCAATTTTTGTTGGAAAATATCCGGAAACATGTAACACTAACGGCAGATGACGAGCAAAAGCTGGTGGCTGCCTGCCAGATGCGAACGGTTAAGCGGAAGCAGTTCTTTCTTCAGGAAGGTGAGGTACAGCGTTACCTGGTATTTGTAGTAGAAGGATGTTTAAGAAGTTATTCCGTAGATGAGAACGGGTTTGAACATATCCTGCAATTTGCACCGCCCGGATGGTGGATTAGTGATATGCGCAGTATGCTGGAGCAGTCGCCTGCTTCTTTAAATATTGATGCGGTGGACGACAGCGCGATCATTTTGATCAGCATCCCCGACCTAGAAAGGCTTTATAAAGAAATACCCACCTTCGACCGTTTTTTCAGGATCCTTTCCGAGCGGTCCATTGCTACCCATCAGCACCGGCTGATCGATTCATTAAGCCTCACTGCCAAGGAACGGTATACCAGCTTTTGCCGGCAATACCCTTCGCTGATCACCTGCCTCCCCCAAAAATATGTAGCATCGTACATTGGTATTACCCCGGAATTTTTAAGTAAGATGCTGAAGGAGCCGATAAAGAAATAGCCCATGTAAGTAGCTTCACATACAAGGTACCCCTAAAAAGAAAAACGGTTTTATCATAAAATTAACAGCAGCGCAAACGATTGCATAAAGTTTTCTTAAAAAAAGTAGGATTTGAGCAACCGTTTGCGCAATGATTTTGCTTTGTTCGTACCAATTCTGCCTATATCTTAGCCTTCGTTGTTGAAATTTTAATAAAACAATAACGCTATAAAAGAGAGCTTGATTTTTACTAATGATTAGCTGTTCCGGAAACTGAGAGCATTGCACTGCGAGATGAGAGCTATTCAGCGAACAGAGACACATCAGTTTTTTAGTAAGGAGCAAAGATTGTTTCAAAATGTAGGTGCATTTTGAAGGGGGGAGGTTTTTTTTTAATTGTCTAGGAAAAAGTATTTAGAAACCAACTAATTTTTTCAATGGCTGTGAACAATTGTTTAAAGTATTTAGGAAACGGGAGTTTCTTGGTAGTATTTGTTTTCATCAGTTTTTTTACAAATGCCCAGGACTCAATTGTTGCTGAAAAGCCGGATACGTTACCACCCATGTCTCGGTATGAGCAGCGGGCAACGTTGCAGGCGATAAATCTTAGGGAAGATAATTTCAGTTCTATTCCCACAAGATATGCAGAAAACAAAGCCTATGTTTCTGCCCAGCAGATCATCAAGGGACTACTTCCGGGAACTTATATTCAGGAGCCAAGTGGTGAACCAGGAACTGATCAGCATATTTTTGTGAACGGGATTGGCGCTCCGCTTTTATCAAAAAAAGATCTGTACAATCAACAGGCAGTTGTATTTATCAACGGTGTTCCGATGCAACAGGATCATCCATTTGCATATGAATTGCAAAAAAATGAAGATGTAAGGATGGGGACCGGTACAAATCCGCTTGCAATTTTTAACATTGAAAATATAGAATCTGTTGAAGTAATTAAAGACCCGGTGCGGTTATCAATGCTGGGGCCGTTAGCGTCTAATGGTGCCATTTGGATCATTACAAAAAATGCGAAACCCGGCAATAGCAACATTACGGTGAATTTACATTCTGGATTGGTTACTGTACCAGAAGTAATGCCGGTAAATGCTGCATTCGAATATAACTTCAGAGAACCCTTTTACGCGAAATTCAATCCTTCCGGAACAACATTGATGCCGTCTTTTTTAAGAGATTCTACGAATGTGGATTATTATGGACCGGCAAACTGGTATCAGTCCTATTATAAATCTACGTTCACTTACGGAGCTGATGCAAGCTTAACCGGAGGATCCGACAGGGCTAATTTCAGATTATTCCTTAGTGGATTGAAGGATGCCAACAGTGCAGATAATACTTCACTTAAAAAATATAACGCCGGATTTTTTATTACAGTATTACCTGTAAAATGGTTGGTGTTTAATTCTATGATCAACTATACGCGTCTTGAGCGTGCAAGAAACCGGAGCATTGGCGAGCGGATAATGGAACAACGGTATATTCCGGATATTACCAATCCGCTTACACCCAACCGCTCCTTATATGATAAATATCTGGATGAGTTTGATAAATCTGTAGATGATAACATCAATAGCTCTTTGCAAACAGCGTTTAATGCAACGGCACTTTTACGCCAGCTGACGCTTAAGGCTTCTTTTGCATTGAACTATGATGAAAGTGCAAGGGATGCATTTTGGCCTACTACGCTTTTAGAAGGTAATAACTTCGTATCGGCATATTTGGGAATTAACCAACGGGTGTTGTTTTCAAGTTCAGCATCGTATAAGTTCCTTCTTTCCAATGACCAATCCTTAACCGTAGGCCTGAATCAAAGTTTTACCAATGATTTTCAGCGTTTGAAATATGCGTATGGTTATAACGGTCCTAATGACTTTATCAAAATCAATCTGTTTGCACCTAATACAACAGAAGGGAAATTCGTAACCTATTATTTCCCCGCAAAGCAACAGATGGCTGTAGCATCTTTCTTTGGGAATGCCGGATATGAATACCGGGATCTGCTAAGAATTTCAGCTGTGGTGCGGAGAGATGGAGCTTCCAGTATGCAACCCAATAACCGGTGGTTTACAGGTTATAGTGCAGGGGTGGATTATAATCTTGGTCACCAGCTTAATCTGGATGGCACAAAACTATCGGTTCTGGCTTCGTATGCGAGAGTTGGAATTCCTATATTGGATGACAGGTATTCAACAGGGCCGGTTTATACGTCATATATCGGATGGCCGCAGGAACCAACATTAGGAACATATATTGGTGTGCCTGCTATTGCCAGACCCTATACCACCGGATGGATCGGATATGATATTCCATGGGCATACTACAACAAACTGAATTTGGGTGTTCGGTTAGGGTTGTTTAATGAAAACCTGACGCTCGGCGCTGACCTCTATAACCGCGATAATAAAAACGGTATGATATTAATGCCGGTTGCCAGTGAGTGGGGTTATACGGGTGAATATAAGAGTGGCTTGGCGGTGAATAATAAGGGTATTGATCTGATGTTAACGGCTAACATACTCGGTTCTTCATCTCCCGTAAAATGGACGTTCAATGGTAACATCAGCTTTAATCAGAATAAGCTAAAGGCGCTCCCGGGAGGTGTAGAAAGTGTGGAAATGAGTAATACGAAGCTGGAAATAGGGAAACCGGTAGATGCGTTTTGGGTTTATGAGAATGCCGGCGTGTATAGCTCCGATTCAGAAGTACCAGTAAACCCCTCAAATGGGCGTGCATTAACCTTTCAGGGAATTCAGCTGAAAGCCGGAGATCCGAAGTGGGTTGACCAAAATGGGGATTATAATATTAATGAGGATGATAAGGTGTTAAAGGGCAATTACATGCCGAAGCAGTTTGGAGGGTTTGGTAGTATTGTACAGTATGGAAAACTTTCATTGGACTTTCAGTTTTTCTTTGCACTTGGCCGCTATGCAATGAACCAGTATGCATCTAACCGGTTAGACTTTGTGAATAATGACTACACAAAAAATTTGAATGCAGTAAAGGAAATTACTTATTGGGAAAGAAAAGAAGACCTGTCTGCATATGCTCAATATAATCCCTGGAGTGATGTAATTGCATATAGAAATGATCAGGATCTGTTTGTGCAAAAGGCGTCCTTTTTAAAGTTGAGATCGATGACACTGGCATATGATCTCAACAGCAAAAACTTCCTGAAGAAGTTTAATATGTTCAGGATCTATTTAACCGGAACAAATCTGCTCACGTTTACTCCATTTAAAGGCGACGATCCGGAATTAACAACTTATAACGGCATTTACAATGGAAGAGCGTTGCCGCTTCCGAGAACTGTAACCTTTGGGGTTAAACTTGATTTCTAAATTTTTCAATATTGAACCTGTATGTTATCGCATTTATTAAGATATACATTGACACTGTCTGTTGCTTCAATGCTGGTATTGGGTTTTAGCGGGTGCAACAAAAAATTAAATCTAGTGCCTACCAGCGTTGTTTCGCAAGCCAATCAATGGAAATCCCTCGAGGATGCCCGTTCCGGAGTAATGGGTATGTATGGTCTTTTAAGAACCGCCCTTGCAGAAGGAAACAACTACTGGCTTTGGGGCGAATTCAGAAAAGGCCAGTTTCAGTCCGTATCCAGAACCGATTTAAAAGCGGTTATTGATAACAACCTCAAGGCTTCCTATCCCCTGGTTCAAAATGCTACGGACTGGCGCCGGTTTTATGCTGCAATCAATAGTTGCAATGTATTGATTGAAAATCTTGAAAAGTGTTTAGCGGATCAGCGTTATACACAGGCATATTATGATCTGGATATTGCCCAGGCACGAGCCTTACGTGCATTTACCTATTTTTTAATGGTACGCATTTGGGGGGATGTTCCGCTGATTACCACTTCAGGAGAGGGGAACAATTTTGAGCAATTTTCCCGTACCAGCGAGGCACATGTATTATCCTTTGCCAAAGCAGAACTGGAAGACGTTGCAAAGGACCTGCCCTTTATTTATTCGGGTGAGGATCTTGAATTTAAATTTCCCACCAATTACTATGACCAGGGAAGCGGCTTCTGGTTAAATGCACCGTTTACCAGGCTGGCGGCTTATGCAATACTGGCGCATATCAGTGCCTGGCAGGGGAGCTATCTGGATGTGGCTACCTATACCGACTTTGTTATCAACAATGCGTCCAAGGCCAATGTATACATCAGTACTACAGATAACCTGGTTGGTCCGCAGGGATTATTCGCAGGGGGCTTTGACAATTATCGCCAGCTGGTGGCGTTTCCTTTTATCAAGGACAGAGGTGAAACGACCATTGACGGCCATATTGAGAACCTGACGCTTGCGAATACAACAGCATTTGCCATGTCAAAACAATTACCGGATGTATATGTTCCCAAAGAGCGCATCACCAGCTTGTTCTCGGAAGCAAATGATCAGCGTTTCAGCATTAACAATACAGTATCGCCTCCCCAATACCGCACCGCATATTTTGAAAATTTTAATGCAGAAATTCCTGTGTTTAAGAAAATCCGGGTTATTGATGGCGGACAATTCAGCGGTGGAAAATTTGCGGTGTTCAATTCATCAATTGTTTTCACCCGTTTGGAGGAAATCAAACTGTTAAGGGCCGAAGCATTGGCCGTATTGGGTAATACCGCTCAGTCTTTAATGATATTGGCGGAGATTCGCGCACAGCGGGGGCTTTCATTGATAGTTGTTCCTAATAAGGAGAGCCTCCTGGCCGCAATATATACGGAACGATCAAGAGAGTTGATGGGAGAAGGCTGGCAGTGGTTTGATATGATCCGGTTTAATAAGCTGCTTGGTTTTGACCCACAGCTGACCACCTGGACAAAGAACGGAGGTATTTACTGGCCGGTTGCACAGGATGTGTTAAAGAGGAACCCAAAAATTACGCAAACAGAATTCTGGAAATAACCAATTAAAAACTGCCTTTTATGCAGCAATTTAAAAATACGCATTTATTCACCCTGTTGTTGGTTGTATTGCTTTTTGCGGTGGCCTGTAAAAAAGCAGATCATTCGTATGTAGATTATGAGAACAAACTGGGGCTTTATAACGGAAACACTTTTCAATATTTGAAAGACCAGCCGGGAGGCGTTTATGACTCATTACTGAAGGCGCTTGACCGCTGCCCGGACCTGGTAAATGTACTTTCCAAGGATTCTATTACAGTATTTGCACTCACCAATAAAAGTTTTGTGTTGAGCCTCAGAAATATTAACCTGGCAAGACGCGATTCTGTTCCCAGGTTACCAGACCTGAACCTTTCAAATATCGACCAGCAAGCGTTGCAAACGTACCTTGCCCGGTATATTTTACAGGGCATCTACCCCAGCAGGGAGTTACTGAGAGCTTCTGATGGATATGCAGTTCCATGTGTATTGTATAATTATCCGATGCAAATACAATATGCTTCTTCCAACGCCTCCGGATTTTTAGGTGGCGGTCCCAGGTCCATATTGTTTAGTGACCGGAACGGTTCGCAGTTCAGCAGCAACTGGGTAAGTGTAAATACAATTACTGTTGATATTAAAACACAGAATGCAAGCGTAAATATTTTGCCGGAGACTCATGACTTTGGTTTTGGAGTTGGATTCATTCAAAAGGTTAACAGCATTAAATAGCATATAATTTCAAAATAAGAATATATGAAGTTTTCCCGTTTTACATATTGGATACTTTTTGCAGCCGGCATGATAAGTGCGCTTTCCTGTAAGCGATTAATCCCCCAGGAAAGGGAAAATATCGGGCTGGAATCGGATATCAATCAAGGCGTTTTTTCGCCTACACTTGGGCGAACCACAACCTTTATAGATATCTTTTCCAAACAATCGACTACTTATCCGGCTACGTTCAAAATATTAAATTTTCGGAGAAGAAGCGGCGATGCAGCCCGCGAGCTGGAGACTGTAATACCGGTACTGGTTTGGAAACAGGCATATACCGGAAAAGAAACTTCCCTGGATGAAATTGAACGTAAAAGGGCCAAAGAAAACCACCAACTGTTTGAAATTGGCGAACGCTCCGGGGATCTGACAATGTGGGCCGAAGCCACTTCCGCAATGTTTCGTTCACAGCCAGACTCAGGATACCTTTTTGATCTTGAAGTGTCCAACTCCGGAGGACGCCGTTACTTCCAGGCGCTGCAACTCATGCCTATGAAAGAAATTCCTTTTGAGCCTACAAATATCGACCAGCTTACGGGAATGCCTGTCCGCGAGTTTGTATATCCTTCTGCAGTAAATATGAAGGGAGACAGTACGGGACGCGAGCTTTCTTCTGGCGACGTGCGCGTATATATACGAAAAGTGGATGACGGAGGTAAAAACAGCAACAAACTAACCATCCGGTTTCTAGACAGGCATGATCAGTTTATTAATCCGGATAAATTTTCCAATACCAATTGGGCAGGCTTGTTGCACGGATTTAACATGGTAAAAAATGCGACCGGTGTAACGTTTGATGTTGCTTATCCAATACCGCTGGCAAAACTGAGGACCATCTATACTACTGCAAGCGGGGAAATGGCGGCATTGCGTTTTTCCTACCTCAGAACGGTAATCGGAGGGGAAACAAAGGAAAATTATCTGGGACTCAATTTCCGGATTTTTGAGCCGGGTAACTGGGAGATTGTTTTCAAGTTTGTAAACGACAATCCGCGCTTTACTAATGACTAATTATTCAAGTGATAAACTAATTCAGATGAGAATATATCGATCCGTTAGATTTATTTTAATGATGCTGGCTCTGGTTGGTGTTGCTCAGGTAACCTGGTCACAGAATACCATTACCATAAAAGGGGAGGTAGTGGATGGCACCACCCGGATGAAGCTTTCGGGTGCGACAATTGCATTAACAAAGCAGAATACCATACTTACTCAAACGGATAGCGCTGGTAACTTTACCATTCGTACCCAATTGGGAACTTCCGTTACCATTACGATGGTTGGATACGAAACGAAGACACACACAATTACAAGGTCGTCTGAGATTGTAATTGAAATGAAATCAAAGTCAACCAGCGAGCAGGAAGTAGTGGTGCAGGCTTTTTCGCAAAGGAAAAAAGACCTGGCCACAGGTTCTACAGTTCGCATCAGTGGTGAAGTGGTACAGTCGGCTCCTGTTTCCAACGTTATGGAATTATTACAGGGCCGGGTAGCAGGCGTAAATATTCAAAACAATACAGGATCGCCGGGGTCTATTGGTACCATCAACGTACGTGGGGTTTCCACTATTGGCATGAGCAGCAGCGGTTATATCACACCCACGTCTCCGTTGTTTGTGATCGACGGGATCCCCGTTGATATCAATAGCAATTACTCCTATGGAACTCAATCCGGGCCGGACAATATTAATCCGCTTTCATTGATTCCTCCGGAAGATATTGAATCCTTCGACTTCTTGAAAGACGCTGCGGCGATCTCTCTGTATGGCTCACGTGGAGCCTACGGTGTGGTGATCATTACTACCAAGCGCGGAAGATCCAAAGTTCCCATTGTTAGTTACCGTGTAGATATGTTCGCCCGGAAACCGCCGTCCTTGTTAAGAACTGTTGGCGGGATGGACGAGCGCCTGATGCGGATCAATACAATGCTGAACTATGATACAACCAATCTTGAGATCATTAAAGCCAATATCAATGCTATTTCGATGCTTTCAGATAGCCTGAACCCTTACTATAATAACGCTACCGACTGGCAGGGTTATTTTTACCGGACAACACTCAATCACCAACACAACCTGCAGATATCCGGCGGGGACAACACATTTTCATATAAAACCAATATCGGGTACTATAAGGAAAGTGGGATCATTAAAAATACCGATTTCGAACGCTATACCTTAAGCATGCAGGCAGTGTATCAGCCTGTACAGGAATTCCGGCTGACAGCAAGCATTTTGGGAGGAATGGGTTTTAAGGGCAACGGAAGTGGTGAAGGAGCATTACAGACAGGGGTAGCAAAAGGCGCAAACACTTCGTCTTTATTACCCCCGCCATCGTTGTACTCCGGAAACAGCGTTTTGCTGGATGAAGACCGGAAAAATAATATCAACAAGGCCAATCAGATCCAGGGAAATATCAAACTGGAATATGAATTTTTAAAAGGCCTCCGGTTAAGCAACGCGTTTAGCTATAACTATAATACCAACAACAATGTGGGCTTTACACCCGCCTGGCTTTCAGGGAACTCTTCTTACCTGAATATGCTGGATGATAAGAATACAGAAGCTTACAACCTTGCCCAGTTACAGTATACGAAAGAAATTGGGGATCATACCTTCAATGCATCTGCTTTTAACGAGTTGAGGTCTACGAAGTTCCGCGCAGAGGCCTTAAAAATAGGAGGCTTTGCAAATGATCAGTTACAGGGCCCGCTCGGAAGTTACTGGATGCTAAGCTCCGGAGGTACTTATGATGACCCGAATATTGCCGTTATAAAGGATGAACGCTCGGTAGCTTTTGGGGGGCTGTTAAGCTACAATTACAAAAGAAAATACGTATTGGACTTCCAGTACCGTACCGATGTAACCTCAGTTAACGGTCCGGCCTCCGGCTATTCCCATAGCCCTGGAGTATCTGCCCGATGGAACTTCCGCAGGGAAAAATGGATGGAGAATGTAAACTGGCTCAATGAGGGTTCTATCCGTGGTAGCTGGGGAAAATCAATTATCCCCGTGGGTAATATTTTTGATGTATATGGAAAGTATACGGTGGGCGGTTATTACAATAATAATCCAACTGTTCATTTCGACTTCGGAAGCGTGCCTAACGTGGACTTTGTACCGCAGGTTACAACAACAACCAACTTTGGGCTGGATCTGTCCATGTTTAATAATAAATTAAATGTTACCCTTGAGGGGTACTATAAAACCACAGACAACCAGGTAGTGGAAACACCGCTCACTTCTTCTACAGCGTTTGGCAAGTATAAGGTAAACGGAGCATCGGTGGTAAACCGGGGGGTAGAGTTTACCGTTAATACTACTTTATATCAGCGCAATGATTGGAAGGCCTTCCTGAATTTTAACTTCTCCTACGATAAAGGAACGCTTGTTGCGTTACCCGGAGGACTGAGAGAACAAACGCAATTCAGGAGTGATGCCAATATTAGTGTTCCTGTTGTACAACGCGTAGGACGGAATCAGTTTACCAACCTGATGTTAATTAATAATGGAGTGTACGCCACAATAAATGACGTTCCGGTAAATCCCCGTACCGGCCTGCGCCTGCAGTATGGTAACACCGGTAACTACTTTTTTAACGCAGGGGATCCGATCTGGGTAGATGTAAATGGCGACTACATTATTGATGATAACGATTTTATTCCGGTAGGAAATCCGGTTCCGTTGTTTATTTCCGGGTTTAACCCATCCATTCAGTACAGGAACTTTTTCCTGGATATTAGTGTTAATGCTACACTAAAGCGTGATATCATTAACCTGGTGCTGGCCAATCGTTTAGCTGCATATACAAATCCGGCCACTTCATCGGCGTATCAGCCTATTGATAATCTGAATTACTGGAAACCAATAAACGGAAGTCTGGACAATGGCACAGTGGGAGCTATTTATCCCAATCCCTTTGATTACATCCGGGCAAATGCGATGGGAACCCTTCGGTCAAACCAAACCTTGTTTATGGAAGATGGATCGTATGTGAAAATAAACGTGGTATCGCTGCGTTACCGGGTAAATCGTCAGTTGATTGCGCGATATGGTATGACGCAGCTGGAGTTAAAAGCCAGTATCAATAATGTTTATACTTTTTCCAAATACAGTGGAATTAATCCTGAGAATGTTTCCAGCTTAGGCCGGGACGTTTCAGGTGGCTATCCTACAGCAAGGGGATATTCCCTCGGCTTAAGTGTACAATTCTAAATTAACAAAATTATGAAGCAATATTTTTCGTACATACTGCGCCTGCTGATTGTTGTTACACTGCTTACAGGCTGTAAAAAGTTTTTGAATATCGACCCTCCGAGTAACTTATCCGGAAATAACTTCTGGAGAACAAAAGCCGATGTGGAGGCATTTACCAATGGTAACTATGAGCTGCTTAGAGAAAGTGTTACGCGCCCTGATCTGACTGCTCCGGCCGGCACCAACGAATTTCCATATTTTCTGTTTGTAGGAGATCTGCGGGGAGCGCCTGTTATCAGGAATACCAATTGGGACCGGATCTATATCGATTGGCTAAAAAACAACGACCTGCGTGCCTTTTTTTCAGACCCCAATGGATACTGGCAGTTCACTATCTGGAAAATGTACCGCTTTGCGATCTGGGATCAGTTTTACAAAGTAATTGGTTCTGCTAATATTGCCGTTGACCGGATCCCCGATGTGGTTGACCCGGGTATGACGGATGCAGCAAAAAAGCAGTATATAGCTGAAGCGGTATTTTTGAGGAACTTTGTCTACTTCTTAATGGTGCGCCAGTGGGGGGATGTAATTTACTATACGAATCCATACAATACAAAACCGATGCCCAGAACCAATATGGTTCAGGTATTGAAAAGTTGTGTGGCAGACATGGATGCCGTTTACAAGAATCTTCCCTGGACTTATGAAAACCCGGTGTATGTGGCTGTAAGGGCTATGAGGGGTTCTGCATTGGCACTGCTGATGCACATGAATATGTGGCTGGCTGCTTTTGATCAGGCACATGCGCGGGATTACTATCAGGAAGTGGTAAAATATGGTAAGGAACTGGTGGAACAAAATGAGGGCAATTACCAATTGCTACCTCTTTCCCGCACATCGGAGATCTTTAAAGGACGTTCCAAGGAAGGGTTGTTTGAGATTCCTCAGAATAAGAATTATAATGAATCGTTTGGCTGGGGTACCTATTATGATCATACTAAAAAGCCCATACAAAACCTGACCAGTCAGTCGTATCCGTATATTTTTTATACCAAGAAATTCATGGAGGATATATATCCACAGAATGTTACCGATAACCGGAAATCCATTTGGTATGATGCAGGAACGTTATACAACGAAAACTATACTTTCTATATCAAAAAGTTTTTGATCAGTGTAGATGAAAACAGCCCGGATAACGCAGCATTTGATGCCAGTCAGACGGTATTCCGTTATTCAGATGCCATTCTTCTTTATGGAGAAGCGCTTGCGGAATTGGGAGAGGATAATGAAGCAATCCGCATAACCGGACTGGTACGCACCCGCGCAGGCGCACCTGCATTGGATGGTGCCGGGCAAAAATTGAAGGACCAGATCTATTTGGAGCGGTGCCGGGAACTGATGGGCGAAGGTCATTGGTGGTTTGACCTTGTAAGAACAAAACGGATCTTGAATAACCCGTATGGTTATACTGCTACACTTTCGCAGTTTTTGAACGGCTGCTGGACCTGGCCTATCAACAAAGATGCGGGGCTTAACAATCCTTATCTGACATTAAATACCTATTGGCAATAAATTATATTAAATGATGAATAAAAATTTAATAAGGCTGGCCGTATTCTTTTCATTGCTGCTAACCATCGCTTGCGGTAAAAAGGATTACTTTCAGGATACCGGTACGCATGCCGGCTCCTTTAACGGAACGGCACTTCAATATCTTGAATCCAAGCCCGAATATTTTGATTCGCTGGTTAAAGTAATAAAGCTGGCCGGCATGGAGCAGCAATTGAGCGCCAACAACATTACGTTCTTTGCACCGGCAGATTCTTCCATCCGTTCCGCAATCAGAAAAGCCAATGAGTTGCTGGATCGTATTGGAAAGCCAAGAATTACGAAGCTGACAGATATTGCTCCCGGAGTATGGAAAAAACATCTTTCCAAATACCTGTTCAAATTCTCAAAATCGTTAAATGATTTTAGTCAGATCGATTTTTCCAATATCAATACCTATTCCGGGCAAATGTACGAGTCGGTAAGCGGTATATCCATGAATATAGGCGCAGTATATCTGGATATACAGTTGCCGCGCAAAGACAATCCAAATGAGTATAATGTTATCAAATATGCGGGAGCTCGTATTCTTACAATTTCCTACCTGACCAGTCCGTTTACACCACGGGATGTGGGAACCTGGCGTACGGCAAACATTTCTTCTGTGAATATCAAACCTACTAACGGGTATGTACATTTGATAAGAATCGTGGGGCATGATTTCGGTTTTTCCGATACAGAATTCTCAAACGATGTGGCTTATTTTAACAACTAACAACCAGAAAACAGATAAAAATGAGATTCAGACAGATACATTTCCTGGTTCTATTTGCTGCACTAACTGCCGGGTCCTGCAAAAAGGATGTAAAACTGGGCGACCCTCCCTATCCGGAGGGTGTGCAACCGGCTTATAAATTTGGTACAGATCGTCCTGTGCCGGCGCGCGCCAACGCGGGGGCTGAAGTTACCTATCAGATTGCCGGGCTAAAGGGAAAAGAAGGCAAGTTTAAATTTTTCGTCAGTAATGTAGAGGCGGAGATTGTGAGGGTAACAGAGAGCGCCGTTACAATTAAAGTACCGGCAACGGCCATTTCGGGTAACGCATCAATCCTGATTGACGGAAGCTATTTTTATGGACCGGCACTGACAATTTTTGGTGATGTGGAAATTGATCCGAACTTTTCAACCTCAGGCTCCAGATCCAATGGGCAGCTGTTTGGACTGGCACCTATAAATAATAATAACTATTATCTGTATGGAACGTTTACCAATTTTGCCGGTGTAGGTACTACACAGGTGCCTTTACGGGGAATCGTTTCCGTAAATGCGAATGGGGCGATCGGTTCAGCGGGCAACCTGCTTCTTAGTGCTGCTATCCAGGGCAACGTTAATGAATTCAAAAGAATAAGCTCCGGTGAATATATTATCGGAGGAGGCTTTTCCGCTTTTGATACGATTAACAATGTAAACGGATTGGTAAGGATTTCGGCCTCCGGTGCGATACAGACAAAAGTTGTTGAAGTGGTGAATCCCGATCCCATCAACGATCCTTCCGCCGGAAAGGATACTGTTTCTGCATTAAATGCAGGTGTGAGCGGAGGTGAGGTACTACGCGTGTTTGAAACCGATGATCAAAAACTGATTGTACTGGGAAATTTTACGGGATATGTATCTATTTTTTATGACAATTCTACTAAATCGAGTCCCTATTATGATAATATTCTGGCGCCCGGTGCTTTTAAAATAAGTCCGGACGGTTCTTATGATTCTACGTTCAATTATGATTTTGCCGCCAAGAGAGGAAGAACTGGTCCTAACGGGAAAATTTTGGATGCTGTTCAATTGCCGGGAGGAGACGTTTTAATGGTGGGAAATTTTACAACTTACAATGGCGTTGCGGCTAACCGTATTGTACGCCTTGGGGTAAATGATGGAAAAGTAAATACCACCTTTAGCGGGTTGGGTGGTGCAGACGGAATTATCAACACCGTTAAATACAATACAACAACCGGTAAAATTATGCTGGCAGGCACATTTACCAGATACAATAATACACCGGTTAATGGAGTAGTAATGATCAATCCCGATGGAACGATTGATAACAGCTTTAAATTTAAAGCCACAGAAGGCGGCATCGTGAATTTTGCAACGCAGATCAATCACCACAACTTCATTATCGTTTCCGGAAGTTTTACACATTATGGAGGGCAGCCCCGACCCGGGTTGGCTATTTTAAATCCTAACGGCGATCTGGCGGCAGGCTTTAACAATTTCGGATTGTTCAGAGGCGCTGTTAACAATATTCTGGAAATTCCATCCGCTAGTGGATTGCCCTCCCTGCTATTCACGGGTCTTTTTGACCGGTTTGATAATATTGAAGTGGGCAACTTTTTGAAACTGAATTTTAAAAATTAACAGAACAATGAATTTACGTAAAGCGATATTGACGATAAGTTTTGGAATCTCATGTTGCGTCCTGATATTGGGCTGTAATAAAACTTTTGAAAGCAAACTGGAGAGCGCCCAGGAAAATAATCCTCCGGAACAGCGGGTTAATAAGGTACTGTTTCTGATGATTGACGGATTGGTGGGCACTGAAATGAAAAAAATAAATGCCCCAACCATCTCTTCGATGGTGAACAATGCAATCTATTCCTATAACAGTATTAATAGTGTAAATAACGACAGCATCACCAATGAAAATGGTTGGGCCACATTATTAACAGGTGTAAACAGCAGCAAACATCAGGTTATAAACAACCTTACAGATCCAAACAATTTGACGGCTTACCCAGCACTGCTCACAAGAGTGAAGGCGGCTAATGCGGGTATTAAGTCTGTAAGCATAACCACCAATCAGGCACTTAATGATGTGCTGCTGCGCGATGCCGATGAGAAATATGTATTTGCTGCTAATGATGAGCAGGCCAGCACAAAGGTTAAAGATGTTTTAGGACAAAGCACTGCCGGACTTGTGATGGTGCAATTGGGAGGCGTGGATGCTGCTGGTAAACAATATGGCTTTTCTTCAGGCGTAAGCCAATATGTGCAGGCAGTAACAAAAGTAGACGGTTACATCAGTCAGTTTCTGAACGCTTTAAGAAACAGAGGAAATTACAATAATGAGAACTGGCTGGTGGTTGTAGCTTCTAATAAGGGCAGCAATCAACGGTATTATCCTGTATCAGGAGGGTGGAATGCTTTCGATGACGCAATGCATAATAATTTTATAGTATTTTATAACCCTCGTTTTTTAACCAGCCCAAGTTCAAGACCTGTTGGTATTTTACCCTATAGCGGGGAAACTCCCTCCTATACGATAGCGGGAACGCAGCCAGCTAATAACGGGGGATATGTACCGGATGCGAAGTTAGGTACGTTGATGGATTTTGGACCAGGCAGCGAATTTACAATGCAGTGTAAAATCAAAGTACCGGCGGCAACGACACGGTCCTATCCTTCTTTTCTGGGGAAGCGTGCAACTTTTAATACCGGAGCAGGCAATGAGGGCTTTTTGTTTTTCCTTGAAGGCGCTTATTGGGGCATGAACACAAATGGGGGGGGCAGCAATATGCAGTCGCTGGGTACCGATATCAATGATGGCAAATGGCACACGTTAACAGGAGTAGTACGTAATGAGCCGGATGGTGTACGACGGGTGGTGGCCTACACGGATGGTGCCAGAACTACCAAGGCGACTAATACCGTAGCATCCACTGTAAATTTCACCAGCAACGCGGATTTTACAGTGGGTTGGAGAGATGGCGGCGGGGGAAGCCAGCTTACAGGAGTAAATATTACCGATATAAGAGTTTACAATGTGGCGCTTTCAGAGGCATATATCGGTTCTAACTTTTGTAAAACAGACGTTTCGCTTCCGGATCCATACGCTGCCAACCTAGTAGGTTTTTGGCCCAATACCGCTATTTGGAACCTGATTCAAAATGGAAGCCCCGTTTGGGCCTCTCCGGATTTTACAGGAAATGGAAATCATATGATTCAAAAGAGCGGCGCTGCTACTGTTTCGTTTTATGAAACTTCCAATTTGGTTTGCCCACCTGTGTCTGCTGCAATGTATGCCGCAGTACCAAACAGTGTAGACGTAGCCGCACAGGTTTTTGCCTGGCTGGGTATTTCACCCGGGTCTGGCTGGGGGCTTGACGGAAAAGGCTGGACACCAAAATATATTGACGTAGAGAATTAATAAATCATATATAATATGAGACAACATATTTGGGCGGTATCGCTTGGTTTGATAACTGTTTTAGGGTATTCCTGTAAAAAGTCCACGGTAAACGTCGGAAATGGGTTTGATACACCAAAGGATTCAGTGCATACGCCTGTTACTCCTCCCAACAACGCCGTAAATACAAGTAAGTATGCGCAGGCTAGAATCTTTCCGGGTTTGGTTTGTAATGAAGAGCCCAGGATTACAGCAACGGTAAACCTGAGCCTTAAGTATTTTGATATTGACCAGAATTTAAGAATTTCAGTTCCTCCTGTTCCGCAGTTCAGTACAGGGCTGTATGCCGCACCGGGGGAGCTGGTGGAAGTTACCGTACCTGCAAATATGTATTCCCTTACGCTTCAGATTGGTGCCTGGACGGATGATTTGACAGCACTGGGTGCCCTGGGACCCATTAACAGGGACCCTTCAATTGTTTCCAAAGTACAGTTGGCACCAGGCAAAAACCAGGTTAGGAATTTATATGGGGGGCATATTTATATTATTCCAAATGTATCGATCGATAATCCTGTTAGCCTTACTTTTTCAAATGTGGTTAAATCTCCGGATTATGTACTTGGACAAACAAATGCAACAGAATGGCAGGCGGCACTTAAAAATTCCTGTGTTCCCTGGCTGGAACTGCGTGGCAAGTACACCATTTTTACTGTACCTCGTGAATACTGTATTACAAGCCCGGTGCCCAATCCCCAGGCATTGCTGGAAGAATGGGATATGGTTATGAAAGAAGACTTTTACGGATGGCAGGGACTAAAAGAGGTTGCTGAAGATCCTATTGATCAGTCTCCGGTATTGCCCATGCGGATCGTAATGGATAACAACCCCAAGGTTGGCTATGGGCATAGTGGGTTTCCGATTGTAGCTTTTATGGACATGAACTGGTTTAAGTTTTCTGCAGATTTAAATAAATTAAAACAATCTAAAACATGGGGAACACACCATGAAATAGGCCACAACAATCAACAGGGCTGGTGGTCATGGAGTACGCTGGGAGAAACAACGAACAACCTGTTTATTTATAAAACTGCTAAAAGGAATTCTCTGACGAATCCTTCCGCCTGGCCGGCACTGCATGATATCAATGCAGCCGCAGACCGTTTTGAAAACCTTTCTGATGTTTTTGACAGAGCCATTGCTTTTGCCGCATCGACGGATGCAGGTAAAAATTTTGACGGAACAGATGTACGCATAAACGATCCTTTTGCTCGATTAACCCCCTTTATACAGCTGTTTGAAAAGATACCGGCCAATTACAACGGGAACGGTCGTGCGGATGGCTGGGGATTTTTCCCTTATCTGTATAGCCAAACCCGTCGCGCGGTTCGAACGCCTTCCGGGGATTTGGGGAAACATGATTATTTCTATGAAATGCTTTGTGATTACGTAAAGGCAGATTTTCAATTGTTCTTTAATGCATGGGGAATTCAGATTAGTGACATTGCAAAGAATAAGGTGGCAGCCAAATACCCGCTTTACCCGTTTGATATATGGAATTATCAACCGGTTCAAAAGACTGGAGGTAATAACGATGTCTTTTATTTACCAACGGCATGGTCCGTAATCAGTTTTAGTTCTGATCATTCTGAAGGAAGAGTTGGGAATTTGATTGACAATAACCTCACTACTTATTGGCATACGAACTACGCGCCGGTTGTGCCTCCGCCGCATTTTGCCGTAATTGATCTGAAACGGTCACTGACGTTTACAAAGATTGCTATAGCACATCGGCAGAATGGCAGCAGTACCAGCAGGCCTATTAAAAACATTTATGTAGACTACAGCAATGATAATATTAACTGGACTCCCATGCCGCTTACGAATACGTCGGCTGACGGAAATTATATTGTTACGCAAAACATCATAGGGCTCCAGACATTTAATCTTTCTGCGCCTGTTTCAGCCAGGTATGTAAGAATGAGGGTGCCCAACAGAACTGATATGTTTGCTGCAGATGATTTGGCTTGTCTTGCAGAGTTCAGAGTGGTTAAATAATTTTAATTATCTACGATTATGGCTATTAAATATAAAATATTCTCTATTTCAATATTGACACTTGTTATAGGCTTGTTCGGTTCCTGTAAAAAATATCCGGATAATCCACCTTATTTTCAGGAAATAGATTCATTGCGGCTACCTCCAAACCGCAAGGTGTTAATAATTGGTGTTGACGGATTTGCTTCTGCTCCTGCACAGGCTATAGCACCTGCCAAGTTAATAGCCTTGCTGCAAAAAAGCAAATACAGCTGGGATGCAATTTCAGATAAACCATCCAACTCTGCCACCGTTTGGAAAACGCTCACTTCGGGTGTGCAATCTACCAAGCATAAAGTCCTGGACAGTTCGTTTGCCCAAACACAAACGGGAGATGATGAACACCAGGTCGTTAAAAAGTATCCTTCATTCTTTAACCTCTTGTTATCGTCTACCAAGCCAGAGCTCACCAATAGCTTTATTGGAAGATGGGATGATATTTATAAAATGGCCATACCCGAGGTTGAAGATCGGTTGATACTTGGTTCCGATCAGTTGGTTAAGGACTCTCTTGTGAAAAGAATAAAATCCGCTGCTATTTCAGATATTACACTGGTACAGTTTTCTGATCTGGCAGGCGCCGGTGTCCAGTATGGGTTCAGCGAGAATGCCCCCGGGTATAAAACTGCAGTTGAAAAATTGGCAGATAATTTAAGCGAAATTATCGACGCGTTGAAGTCGAGGCCTGGATACAATAAATCTGAGGAATGGCTGGTTATTATTACAGGTACGAATGGTGGTGTGGATCATAACTATACCGGAGGTACGGTTCCAGAACGCACCGTGCCGCTGATTTACTACAATGAACGGTTTAGCCGTCAGGAATTTTCCGCACAGGGAATACAACTGAATGTTACACTCAATAATAAAGGCGCTACCGCAATCAGGGCAAAACTGGATCCAAGTGCTGCCGACATGTTTAATTTTGGGAGCCAGACATATGGTGCAACACAATATACGGTTCAATTCAAGATCCTTACCAGTAGTACGGCTTCTTATCCTGTGTTCTTTTCAAAATCGGGACCCTCTCTTGGTGACGCCACTGGTTTTGCAGTGTTTTTGACGGGAAGTTCCGGGTTATGGCAAATGAATCTGGGAAATAGAAGAATGCAGACGGCCGCAAAAAAAATTAATGACGGTGCATGGCATACGTGTACGTTTGTTATTTATGACAGCATCGACGGCGCCGGCGCTAAAAAGCGTTGGGTGAAGCGGTTCACAGATGGTGTGCGGATTAATCCTGAGGATGTAAGCAGGGATGTTACAGGAATGAATCTTACCAACACCCGGGATGTAATATTAGGGTTTGCTGATTTTACCAGTGGAGGTAACACGGAACCGGTACCTATCAATTTTCAGGATGTGGCGATTTTCAATACAGCCCTTAGCGATGCAGAAGTTGCTTCCATGGTCTGCATGCCCGATCTCACAAAGCATCCAAAGGTTGCCAACCTGAAGGGATATTGGCCGTGTAACGATGGGTTTCAGAGCCAGTTTGCCAATCTGGTAAATCCCGCGCAGCCGTTTAATCTTTCAGGGAATTTTATTTGGGCGAATTTAAAGCAGACCCTTTGTTCCTATCCCAGCTCTAACCCCAAACCGGGAGCAATTCAAACGCAATTTCAGATGCCTGATATTATACAGCAAACATTCTATTGGGTGGGTGTTACAGTTCCTAATTCCTGGGGTATTGATGGTACTCGCTGGCTGCAGAATTATGAAACCGAGTTTTACCAGTAATAGGATTTTTATAAAGGGCATTTCAACGGAATGCCCTTGTTGTTTTTTTGTTACTGCGACTAATTCATCTGTAAAGGAGTTTATTAAGCCAGTTTTTTAGGTATAATAAGTCATACTGTATTTGATAAGTGTTTGTCTCTTCTGGCTCTTAATAGTTCAGTTGCGATAAAAAACTGCTCCAAAGCCAGGGTGCAATTACAGACGTTCTTAGTTAATACGAATACCGGCAAGACCGTAGTGGTGCCAATTGGACCTTGGAGATCGGCTTTCAATACACAAAGGGCCTCCTTTTAAAGACTACGGTTCCTCAGCGGCCAGCCTGCTCTTACACCCGTATGTTTGCCCCCATCCACCGTCACCTTCCCATTCACAAGCACATATTGAAATCCTGTGGAGTAGGCATGTGGCTTTTCAAAAGTGGCCAGGTCCTGAACCTTTCCAGGGTCGAAGATCACGATATCGGCGGCCATGCCTTCTTTGAGCAGCCCGCGGTCGGCGAGGTTGAACTTTTGCGCGGGCAATGAGGTCATGCGGCGGATGGCTTCTTCCAGGGTAAGTACTTTTTCATCCCGTACATATTTTGCCAGCACCCGGGCATTGGTGCCGTAACCGCGGGGATGGGGCATGCCTTCATTCAGGATGCGGATAGAAGCATCGCTGGCAAACATATTATAGGGATACTTCATAATGTATCTTACATCTTCCTCACCCATACCGTGGAAAACAGCGCTGGCACCCCCGCTCATCATAATGTCGATAACGGTTAATGCCTCTTCTTTTGCCTTGTGTTTGCGGCCTTTCAACAGGTTGATCTGCTCAATGCTTTTGCCATTGTAGCTGGTATCGGGTTTATAATAGGCTACCACAGCGTAACTGAAATGTTTTAATTTCCGTTGCTTCAGACTTTTCAGCATATCGCTGATCACATATTTCCTTATTTCGGGCCGTTGCAGGCGCGCGCGGATGCTGTCCTGTCCGTCTGCAAGCACCTCGCTGGGCAAGAGGGTACTGATAGACGTACTGCTGGCGGTATAGGGGTATTGGTCAATGGTTACATCAATTCCTTCCCGGCGCGCGTTTTCTACCATGGCTAGAGTTTCCTTACTGCGTCCCCAGTTTTGCTGGCCGCTTAGTTTAAAATGCGAGATCTCTACAGGGATGGAAGCTTCACGCCCGATCTGTAATGCTTCCCGGATGGCATCGGCTACCTGGTTGCCTTCGCTGCGCATATGGGTGGCATAAACACCGTGGTACCGGGCTACCACTTTCGCCAGCGCAATGATCTCATCGGAGTGTGCATAGGTGCCTGGTATATAAATGAGGCCGGTAGACAGTCCCACCGCTCCATCCTTCATGGCCTGCATGGTCAGTGTTTCCATTTTTTTAAGCTCTTCGGCGGATGGGGCGCGGTTCGCCCGGCCCAGAACAGCCCTCCGCACATCGTTGTGTCCGATAAGGGTGGCAACGTTGATGGACAACTTTAGAGAGTCGAGCCAGCGGAAATACCGGCCAATATTCAGGTTGGAGGCGCCGCAGTTTCCGGCAACCACGGTGGTAACGCCGTCATAGATAAAGCTCTGTGCCAGGGGATCCCTGTTTTCATCGCCTTCTATATGGGTGTGCACGTCGATGAATCCGGGCGCTACAACAAGTCCTTCTGCCGCGATGGTACTGGCCGCACGATAGTTGAGGTTTTTGCCAATGGCCAGGATCTTTCCGCCGGCAACCGCAATATCCCCGTAAAACCAGTTATTACCGGTCCCATTAATGATCTTTCCGTTCCGGATGAGAACATCGCAGGAAGTTTGTGCCAGCGCCGGTAACGCACCCAGCAAACCGATTGACAGCAATGCTATTTTGTTGAACATAGCAGGTAAGGTACAAAAAAAGGGTGAATGCCACTGAATCAAAGATGCACAGAATATTTTTATACGCTGTGTGCCTGACGGCTGAAAAGGTCCGATAGATCAGTGTTTCTGTGCTTCAGTAGCATCTAGATCCATGCTTCTGCGTCTTTGTGACATCCCCCTGCATCATAAAAGCAACGGATCACTAAAAGACTCCTTACCGCTTTCTACACGTCCTGCAAATCTCCTTTCAAAATTTTTATCGGTCTTTATGAAAACAGAAAAGTCGTACCAGCCAAAGCTTTTTTCCAGCAGCAATACCAGGTTCTGGGTGCCCATGGGCGGCAGCTTGCGCAATAGTTCCCGTTGTCCATAGCTGTTATCTTTTATGATGAGCTCCTGCTGCCGGTCTGAATGATTGCGGATGATAAGCTGTACCTGTCCGTATCGTTTTCCGCCGCCGACAACATACCGGCATTCAACGGAAAGCCGGGCTTCATCGCTATGGCCTTTTACTTCCCGATAAAAGCCGTTTGGACCAAACAGCGCGAGGTGATAATCCTTTCCGGCAAAGCCATTCAGCGGTATCGGGTATTGAAGTGTTTCCCCGGCGGCTACGGCAAAGGACCAGTTGCGGTTGGCGATTTTTTGACCATTGGTGTCCGCGTAGGGAAGATATGCATATAAGGAGAAAGGACTACCCATCGACTGCTCTTTAAAAACCGTGGTGCCGGCGTTCATCACCAGTTGTATATGCCGGCGGTCTGCATCCAAATGGGCATCGGCATACAACTCATATGGGAGCGGATTGGAGGGCTTCAATCCTTTTTCCTGCATAAAATAGTTGCGGGTTTTGCTGAAATTGGAGCGGATGGACTGGATCTCGGCGGCAGATAGCGGAGACACACTTTGCGGGATAGGACGGTAGCGGGCCTCATCGATCCGTTGCAGAAACGCATTCCGTTCCAGGAACTCCGGTTGCTTTACGGCCTCCCCGTTATAAGGACGGAATACGGATGAAAGATCGCCGCATACGGCTCTGCGCCATTCAGAAAGATGCGGAAGTTGTAGCTTTTTACCGGTTTTGCGGGATGCAAACTGCTCAATAAACTGCACTACTGAGGTGTGATCAAAAACCTGCGAATTGACATAGCCACCCCGGGACCAGGGGCTGGCCACCACAAAGGGTACCCGGTAACCCAGGCCAATAGCACCTTCGCGGGCATTTGTTTTACTTACGCCTTTAAGGCGGATCTCATCATCGAGGGTTACAAACTCTTTGTCGATACCGGTGATACCGGCGGATACAGCTCCCGTTGCAGGGTTGCGGAAATCCGGTGCGGTAAATGGAGGTACATGGTCAAAATACCCGTCGTTTTCATCATAAGTGAGAATGAAAACGGTCTTTTTCCAGATTTCCTCGTTATGTGTAAGAATGTCCAGTACCTCTGAAACATACCAGGCGCCAAACCAGGGCGCAGAAGGATGATCGGAAAAATACTGCGGGGCTACCAGCCAGGAAACGGCCGGAAGCTTGCCCTCTTTTACATCTTTCCGGAAATTGGCCAGCACATCTGATTTAGGAACCTGCATTTTCCGCTTGGTACCATGGTCATCGTATTCGATGGTTTCTGTTTGATGATAGTCCGGATCGAAATCATTGGTGGCAAAGGCCTTTTCGTGCAGGGCCTGCTGATCGTTACTCAAGGGCTCTGCCAGTTCTTTTCGGCAACGCTCCAGTTCCGCTTCATAGCGCTTTTTACGCTCGCGTAAACCGTTCAGCGCCCGTTTGATCTTTTGATCGTCCGGCTGCTCCATCGCTTTTTGCTCCAGTTCCGGCAGTTCTTTTTCGAAGGCTGCCAACCGTTGTACAAGGTATTGCTCGTATTTGCGGGAGCGGCGTACCCGGAACCGGGTAAACCATTCCAGCGGGTTGTCGGTAAAATTGCTCAGCCAGGCTTCTGCCGCTCCTTCAAGACCGGTGGGCAGACTTAATTCATTTTGATATACCTTCCAGGAGATAGCATGTTCCTGCAGCAGTTCGGGCAGGGTTTTCCAGTCGCTTTCTGCGCTGTAGTCCGATTCGCTGTTACGTACCAGGGCGGGGTTGGATGCCTGTCCGTCTTTACGAAGGGTGCCCGACCAGAAGTACAGCCGGTTAGGGGTGGTACCGGTGAGTGAAGAACAGAAATGCTGATCGCACACGGTAAACGCATCGGCAAGGGCATAGTTAAACGGAATATCCTCGCGGGTATAATAGCCCAGGGTCATGGGTTGTCCTTCAAACCCTTTATAGCCGGTTCGTTTAGCAATCAGCCATTGATCATACTGCCCGTTATTGCGGGCGTCTACCTGGTCACTCCAGCTATGCGGAAGTCCGCCCATCCAGGTGATCTTTGTTTGCTGCATATCCAGGCGAAAGGGCAGGTACGACTTCTTTTCTTTATCCGTTTGCAGCCAAACAGGATTGCCATCGGCCAGTTTCAGTACGCGCGGATCATTAAAGCCCCGCACCCCTTTTAGGGCACCAAAGCAATGGTCAAAAGAGCGGTTTTCCTGCATCAGCAGTACAATATGTTCGGCATCTTCAAAGGTGGAGCCCTTGGCCGGGTTAATGGCCATTGCTTTTTGAATAGACGCAGGTAACACCGAAAACACCCCGGCTCCGCCGGCCAGCAAACTGGTCTTTTTTAAAAAGTCTCTTCTTGAAAAATCAATCGGCATATACTTAAAGTTTCAGGTTTCAGCTTGAGATTCCTGGTTGCCCGGTATGGCACCTCAAACGATGAACAAAAAAACAGGTATGAGCGACTATACAACTCATACCTGCAAAATAGTTTTTATTTATGAATGAGAAACACAGATGATTATTTTAGTAACCACATTACCTGGTTTACATCATCCACGCCACCGTATTGCGACTGAATGGCCGCTTTGTAATTCTCGGCATTGTTGTCCAGCTCGGTTTGAGGATAGGTCCATCGTACCGGAAACTGGGTGCTGGGTGTATTTAAGTTTGTACTTGAGTTTAGTTTAAATACCGGGTATCCCGTCCGTCTGAATTCGTACCAGGCATTGTAATCTGCTCCCTGCAGGAAGCCGGCCATGTATTTTTGAGTGATGATCTGTTTGATCTGGTTTTCTGTGCTGCCTCCAAGTGCAACGGTTGCCGGGTAATTGGCAACATACGCTGCATCCATGGCCACTCCGTGTGTATAGCTTGCCGGAGTAAAATTTGCAAGAAAATTCATAGAGCTTTGAATACCTGCCGCATAATAGCTTTGTGCAGATGTACCGGTGATCCAGCCTCTCACGGCCGCCTCGGCCAGGATGAATTGGAGCTCCCAGTGACTGAACAGGCTTACGGGCTCTGCATTATACAGATCAACATAACGTTTATTCACATCTGAAAAAGCACCATTGGAGCGGCTTGTTGTTGTTTTGGAATAAGCGTCTGAAGGTTCAATACCAAGATATGCATTAAAGTTATCAGCGGTGAAACCTTTCTTTTTTAAGGAATCAGAAGGCTCGGTATAATAAAATAATCGTCGATCGTTATGTGCCTTTAACGAATCAATGAGCGTTGAAGATACCATTGGATAAATGGTAAAGCTGTTATTTTGCTTTGAAGTTTTACTCCAGGGATAGCTGTAGCCTTTGGTGTCGATATACGTTACCGCAAAGTTATCGGCATAGCTTTGCATTAAAGGACGTGCCGCCACTGTTTTAAACCGTTGAATAACATTCAGGTCATTGTCATTCGTTTTCTTGTACAGGTTCATCAGTACATGAAGCTGAAAGCTGTTCGCCAGTTTTCGCCATTTGGTTACATCGCCATTGTAAATAAAATCTCCGGCAAAATTCTTTCCCTGGGAAAAAGCGTTGTCTGCCTGATCAAGTTCATTTAAAATGCCCAGGAATACGCTTTTTTGCGCATCATAAGCCGGTTTTATATTTTTTTCTGATTCACCTTTTAATGCCTGAGAATATGGAATGTCACCCACCTGCATGGTTAATTGAAAAAATTGCCAGGCGCGCAGGAAATGTGATAAACCCAGGTAGGAGGAGGCCAGGGCCTGGTCTCCCAATGTTTGCGCGTATTTAAGCATGGGATCTACATTTCTTAAAACAGTAATTCTGCCGAAACCTGTTTGACCTAAACCGTTGTATTGATAGGATTCCTGATTCTCCGACCACAAGATATATTTCCCAAGCATAAACGGCTGCATAAAGCTTTTGGTACTGCTGATGTCGCTTGAAGTAACAGAAGTTATCATTGACGTGGCCAGCCAGTCTGCTCTTGAGTCCAGCGACGCATTAGGGTTCGTATTGATTGCATCAAACTTTTTTGTACAGCCAAAAAGCATTAAAAAAAAGATGGTTGCAAATAATGTATGATTCATTTTCATTTTGTCGTAATTTTTAAAATCCAAGTTTAATATTAAAACCTACCATTCGCTGAGACGGCGCGTTCAGATCTTCCGTATCCCGGTCAGGATCAGAGAATTTAAACTTGGTGATCAATATGAGGTTCTGACCTGTTACAGATACAGAGGCCGACTTTAAACCACGGATCGATTTGATTGCATTTTGAGGAATGTTATAGCCGATGGATACCTGGCGTAATTTTACAAAAGATTCACTCATGATACCATAATTACCTCCTCTGAAATTACGGGCATACGTTTGGTAACCGATAGCAACATCATTGGGCGCATAGGTACGTGTATCACTGATAAGGTTGCCATATTTATCATAGCTGACTTTTCCGGAGACGATTTTTACGCCGGGCGCTGTAAACGTGTTGTCTTTATTTACCACCTGGTTGTAACGGAACTGATTATCTGTTTCGGGATTGGAACCGGTATCAAACATCTTATCCCAGATATAATTATACATCAGCCCGCCGATTCTTCCGTCGATATTGATGCCGAATATGAGATTGCCTAAAGTGAAATCATTGATAAAACCAAATGAATAATTAGGATCCCCATAGCCGATCTGTGTGGCATAAGGATTTTTAATGGGCTTACCGCCTACATTTATGTAATCACCATTAGGGTCTCTGGCCCATTCATTGGTAGTATACACATCCAGGCGTGTACCTTTTTTGTGCCAGTTGTCATCAGTGGAATATACGGAATCCAGATCCACCCAGTACCGGTGATCAAATGACCAGTTAATGGTAGAATGCCATTTAAAATTCCCGGTTTTGATCACATCACCGTCAACAGTGATTTCCATCCCGCGCCGTGCATAGGTTTCTTTTGTATTTACCAGGGTTGAAGTAAATCCCGAAGCTCCGGAAACGGAAGCAGAAACCTGGCGGTTATAATACAGTTTAGCAAAGTATGTTGCATCTACATGTAGTCTGCTCTTAAACAAATAAGAGGCAATACCCATTTCCCAGGTTCTGTTCGTACTGGGCAGCAGGTTGTCTCCCAGCAGGTTAGATGGATAGCTGTTGGATATCAAACCAAAGCTTGTTCCCGAAGAAAAGGTTCTGTTGGTACTATAAACGCCCAATACGCTTTTGCTGATTGTCCACGACCCGCGCAGCTTTAAAAGATCTACCCAGTCCGGCAGCGCCAGGTATCTTGATAAAATGAAGCTAAGCCCGGCAGATGGGTAAAAGTATGAACGCTGGGAAGCCTGTTGTGTGGATGCCCAGTCATTTCTTCCTGTAATGTCCAGGTAAATACCATTGTCGTAAGAAAATGATGCTTTACCATACAGGCCGTTGGTTTGTTTCCGGTAGTTGGAATAGCTGTTGCTTATTGAGTTTACTCCTGCAGTAGTAGAAGGGGCGGCATTGGCCAGTGAGTACCAGCCGGGAATGCTTAAGCCATTAACGGTAGAAGCCCCCTGAGACCGGTCAACATAATAATAGATACTTCCGCCGGCTAATGCATTTACACCAAACTTGCCGAACGTTTTATCGTATGTCAGAATTAAATCATTGTTCGTACTGAAACCCCAGTCGAGGTTATTTCGGAACAATCCTGCGGCCACAAAGCCACCTCTGTCTGAATTGATATTTGCAGGGTTTCGCTGGGTGATTTCGTTGCTGTAATAATCATACCCTGTCCGGAACATCAACTTAAGGTTCTGGGTAAAGTTATAATTAGCCGTAAGACTGGCGTTTAATTTGTTGTTTTGACTTCCAAGCAGCTTTTCATATGCAATCAAATAGGGATTATCATACCAGGCATCGTACAGCCAGTTCTGCTTTAGATTGGGTGTTACCCAATAGTCTTTGTATTGTCGCAGGTCATAGTCAGGTCCGGTCCACATTAACAGCTGGTATAAATAACCCTGATCTCCATAGCCACCGCCGATATTTTGGGGCGATTGCTCCCAGGTATATCCCATTGATGCGTTAAGGTCAAATTTTTTACCCAGTTTCATCTGGCCGCTCATCGTATAGTTGATGATTTTGAGCGTTGCATTGGGCCATTCGCCTTTGTTATAAATATAGTTCAACCCGGCTCTGAAGAATCCATTCTCACCGGTTTGTGTTACGCTGATGTTGTTATTACTAATGATACCGGTTTCCAGAAAATTTTTAAGGTTGTTCCGGCCGCTTGAAACCAGGGGCATCATCTCGGTTTTTTTTGTAACCGGGTTCCACTGCATGGCGCTGTCTCCGATATCCAGTTTAGGTCCCCATACATAGTCGGTGGCAATTTTACCATCAAGCCCATGTCCGTAAGATGTTTGAACCTTAGGTATCGATACATAACCAAGGGCAAACATATTATTGGAGTTAATATCAATTGCAAACCGTTTTCCCTTTCCTTGTTTTGTAGTAATCATGATGGCGCCGGCTCCGCCGCGGCTTCCGTATAATGCCGATGCGGTTGCACCTTTTAATACATCCATACTTTCAATGTCATCTGTTGGAATATCTCGTAGTGACATATTTCCGTAGGGTACGCCGTTAATAACAATAAGCGGAGATTCGCCTCTTAACTGAACGGTTGGTGTTTTATTAAATTCAGTAGAATTTTTGACAACCAAACCCGAAACCATACCTGTCAGCGATGTTCCCAGATCCACTCCTTTTACGGTTTGTACGGCATTGCCGCCCACTTTTTGTGTGGCATATCCCAGTGCTTTTTCCTGCCGCTTAATACCCAGCGCCGTTACTACTACTTCTTCCAGCGCACGGTTGGCCTCTTCAAAAACCACGTTGATGGTTTGCTGGCTGTTCACTTTTATCACCTGGGATGTATAGCCTACATAACTAAACGTAAGTTCATCATATTCATCCACCTCAATGCTGTACTCACCCTTGTCGTTGGTAATGGTGGCCTTCCCTTTATTGGAAGAAACCGTGGCGCCGGATACCGGTTCGCCCTTGGCGTTTGTTACCACGCCTTTTACCAGGATGTCTTTTTTGATATCGGCTTTCTCCCGGATCACGATCAGGTTATCGCTCATCTGCTGAAACTCAAGCCCCGTTCCGTTGAGGATCCTGGGTAGTAAGGATAAAACAGGAGTATTTTGCACCTTTATGTTTACCATGCCGGTTTCATCAACCAATTTATTGCTGAACACGAAACGGTAGTCGGTTTTTTTCTGGATGGTTTTTAAAATGGTAGACAGCCGGGCATTTTCCAGCTGCAGTGAAACAGATTCCTGGCTGTAGCCAGTAGAAGCCGCAACCTGTGATGCCGTTACCAGCATCAGGGCAAGACATAATTTCATAAACAACAGTTTTTTGAGCAGCCGCCGGGGCCACTCATTCGCGTAAGCACATTTTTTCATACTTTTATTTTAGTTTTTTATTAAACGAGTGGAAGGTCATGTTCCTTCCATTTTCCTTGGGGAGAAATGGCCGCAATCCGTTTCTCCCTTTTTTGCTGGTCTGATTTTACTATTGCATTTGTCCTATTTATATATTGTGATTTGGTTTCCTTCCTTTTTATAAGAAAAAGAATAAGAAAGCTGTAAGGCTTTTAATACTTCTTCAATGGCTTCTTGCTGAAATGTAGCGGTATAATGATAATGTGCTACATCGTTATTGGTAATATGGATCGTTACATTGTAGGCGCGCTCCAGGATATTCTTAATTTCCGACAGCGGCTGGTTTTCAAAAATCAGGAGATTGCTTACCCAGGCCGTTTCGATATTCTGGTTGGAATCATGATAGGAAAGCGGCACTACTTCGGGTTTGGCCGCAACATTCGTTGTCATACTGTCCGGAATATTCATGACAAACTTCTGGTTTACCTGCAGCGTTTTGTAAACAATATCGTTCTTTCCCTGCGGCAGCAGGATCTGTACCTTGCCCTCCAGTAACGAGGTTTCGCTGTACCGGTCGTTGGTATATGCCTTTACATTGAACCGGGTACCCACAGCTTTAATTTTATATTGTGCCACATGCACAATGAATGGGAGCACTTTATTATGCGCCACCTCAAACAGGGCTTCTCCCGTCAGGTATACATTCCGGTTCTGTTTTCCAAAGCCGGGTGACACCAGCAGCCGGGATCCGGCATTCAGCATCACTTTTGTACTGTCTGGCAAAAAAATCGTTTTGTGTTCGCCTGGCTGGGATTGAGCGGTTTCGCCGGAGCCGGTGTTTGTTTTCGCCGCGGTTGAAATCGGTGTTGCCGACTTCCGGGGGCGGTAGGGCAGATAAATGCCGGAGGTAACCAGCAGCAGGAGGCAGGCTGCAACAGCCGTCCACTTTTTCCAACCCAGGCCTCGCCGCGGGCGTGCCGCCGGCTCGCCGGTGGATGCAATGTTTTTGCCGGAAGCAACATATAAGGCATGCTCGGGTGAGTCGTCGGTAGCCGATAACTCATTTTGCTTTTTTTGAAGCATATAGCGTAATCCCAATACCAGTTTACGGGCTTCTTCAATGGTTATAAGCGTTTCCGGATGCTTTAACAGGTAATCATCCCAGCGCGCAATGTCCGCAGCATTACTCCGCGTACAATAGGCGATAAAGGAATCATCGATGACAAGCTCTTCTACAGTATATGTCATATTTGTAAGGCCGGTTTCTATTACAGACGACAGCCCTTACGAAATCTAACCGCTTTTTTTAACTTTTTTTTAGGGAAGCAGGCAAAGTACAAAATTGACCAGCCGTTCCAGTACCGCATCTTTTTTTAGGTGCTGCCTTAAATGCTGGATACCTTTTGAAAGGTTATTGTATACCGTTTGGTGGGTAAGACCGGTTAACGCCACAATTTTTTCGGTGGAATAGCCCTGGTAATATTTCATATAGATTACCCGGCGGAACCGGGCAGGCAGTTTTTTATAGGCAGACGCGATGTGGTTGATAAGGGCCGCATCTGTTTCCAGCTTTTCAATAATTTCCTGCGTGGAGGGCAGGTTAAAGGACTCGATCTCCAGGTAATTGCCTTTACGCTGCTGGCTCCGGTGCAGGTCGATAAGCCTCCGTTTAAAAGCCGTTACCAGCCAGGCTTCGGGGTTTTGAATGGCATCCGGTATGCTTTTTTGCAGCAGATCCAGGAAAAACTGGTGTACAATATCCTCGGCTTCCTGGATGGAGTACCCAAAATGACAGGCAATTGCCTGCAGCTTGGCCCTAAACGCAGTGTACCAGGAATCAATCAAAACCATTAATCAAACTTACGCGAATAATTGATAAAAGAGCGGCTGGGCTTTTATGTTATTATTAAATGTTTGGGAATAAATTGATTGCGCATGTACATGTAACCATTTTAAAACGGGGCAGGGGTAAAAACGCACCTTTTACTTTTGGTATTTGCCCATGTTTAAACGGTTGAATAAAACGTTTTCGTAAAAAAAAAGCTATTTCAATCGATTGAATACGCCGGGATGATCGAAGATGTAGAAAACTCCCTTATCTTGGGTTACGATTGAAACAGGTAAAATGTTTTGAGAAAAAGTACGATTGTTGAAGTTCCATTTGTCTAAACTAAAGCTTGCCTGCACTCCAGTTTAAACGGATTGATAAAATAACATTCATCGGATTAGGTTTCTGAAAGAGGCCCGGCATTAAAGAACCATTGATGCCCGGATAAACGAATCAGGATTTTAAATTAAAACTATGCGCTACTACCAAGGCTTGTTACGTATCAGGGCTTTTGCATTTATAAGTTTTTTTGTTTTCCTTTTTATTGCGGCGGATGGTCAAACAGGAGCAAAGAAAATACAGATTACCGGACTGGTAACTGATTCCGCCGGAACAGCTTTAAATGGTGTATCCATAGGTGTTAAAACCAATGCTTCATCCGGTACAACCACCAATGTGGATGGCCAGTATATTTTTGAAGTACCGGCAGGAACTACATTAGTGTATTCTTTTGTTGGCTACCGGGACGAGGAACGGCGGATAACCGACACGTCTAAAGTAATCAACGTAACGCTGTTTTCAAAAGGTGCCAGTCAGGATGAAGTAGTGATTGTGGCGTATGGTACTCAAAAGAAAAAAGAATTAGTGGGTTCGGTAACCTCCGTATCGGTGGCAGACCTTGAAAAAGTACCTACCAGTAATCTTACGACGGCTCTGGCAGGAAGGGTTGCCGGACTGATCGCCTACCAGCGCACGGGTGAGCCGGGGCAGGACAATGCCGACTTTTTTATACGCGGGGTAACTACTTTCGGATATAAGAAAGATCCCCTGATCTTGATTGACGGGGTAGAGCTGACCACAACGGACCTGGCACGGTTGCGCCCGGATGACATTGAGAGTTTTTCAATTATGAAGGACGCCGCTTCTACTTCTTTATATGGTGCCAGGGGTGCTAACGGAGTGATCCTTGTAAATACCAAACGGGGTAAAACAGGTGCCGCAAAAATTGCTGCCAACTATGAAACCTCCATCTCTCAGCCCACACAAAATCTGAAATTTGTGACCCCTGTAGATTATATGAAGCTGTATAACGAAGCTGTTTATACCCGTAATCCCCTGGGTGATAATACGATTTACCCCGAAGAAAAGATTGCGAATACCGCCGCTGGGGTAAATCCTTATGTATACCCGGCCAATGACTGGTTAAACGCCCTGTTCAAAAAGCAAACCATTAACCAGCGCGCCAACCTTAATGTAAGCGGGGGTGGTACGGTGGCCCGGTATTTTGTTTCTACTTCTTTTACACAGGATAACGGTGTTTTGAAAGTAGATAAGCTCAACAATTTTAATAATAATATTAACCTTAAAAGTTATACACTGCGCTCTAATATAGATATTGACCTGACGAAGACCACCCTCATTAAAGTAAATATGGCCGGGAACTTTGATGATTATAACGGGCCGCTGGGGGGAGGATCTGTGATGTACGAGCGGGTCATGCACTCCAACCCGGTACGTTTTCCGGCCTATTATCCAACACCGCCGGAGCTGTCTTATTTAAAACATACCTTATTTGGTAACTACCGGGAGTCGGAAACTGCTCCGCTGATGGTAAACCCCTATGCTGATATGGTAAGGGGCTATAAGGATGAATCGCGTTCCTTTATGTCGGCGCAAATGGAGGTAAAACAGAACCTGAACTTTTTAGCTCAGGGATTGAATTTCCGGATTATGGCCAACGTAAACCGCACGTCCAATTTTAGCACCACAAGGCAGTTCTTCCCTTTTTGGTACCAGGTTTCCGCCTATGATAAGGCCTCCAACACCTATTCCCTCATGGGCCTTAACCCGGAATCGAGCACGGAGTATTTAAACTATATACCGGGGGAGCGGAAGCTGTCCGCCTCTTTTTACATGGAGTCCGCATTAAATTATAACCGGACCTTCGGTACAAAACACAGCTTTGGGCAGATGCTGATTTATACCATGCGGCATAAAGTAGATCAGAATAATGATGTGCTCTCTTCCCTCCAGGAATCGCTGCCTTACAGGAACCTGAGCTTTTCAGGAAGGACCACCTATGGTTATGACAGTAAATACTTGCTGGAATTTGATTTTGGGTATAACGGAACCGAACGGTTTTACAAGGAAAAACGCTTTGGCTTTTTCCCCTCTGTAGGGGCCGCCTGGCAGGTTTCCAATGAGCCCTTTATGGCGCGTTTTAATAAAGTGATCAGTAACCTGAAGTTAAGGGGCACTTATGGCCTGGTAGGTAATGATGCCATCGGGGATGCGGGGGATCGCTTTTTTTATCTCTCTGAAACCAATCCCAACGATGGCAGCAGGGGTGCCGTTTTTGGAAAAGATAATGGCTATAGCCGGCCGGGATACCTGGTAACCCGGTATTCCAACAAGAATATTATCTGGGAAGAATCATACCAGATGAATCTTGCCGTTGAAGTGGGCCTGCTGAATAAACTGAATTTTATCGGTGAGTACTATACCAACGACCGGAAAAATATACTGATGACCCGGAATGAGTTTTCTACAATGGGCTTATCTGCTGTAACCAGGGCCAATGTGGGCCGGGCTAAAAGCAGGGGAATAGATCTCTCCCTGGATTATTCTGATCATTTTGGAAAAAACTTCTGGGCTTCAGGAAGAGCGAATTTTACCTATGCCAAAAGCCGGTTCCTGGCTTATGAAGAACCGGAATACCTGGAATATTACCGCTATCATATAGGGTATCCTATTAATCAGGAATGGGGGTATATTGCAGAGCGCCTGTTTGTAGATGATAGGGAAGCGGCCAACTCCCCTTCACAGAATTTTGGGGGCTTTTATGGAGGTGGCGATATTAAATACACAGATGTAAACCGGGACGGACGCATTTCAGAAGCCGACCAGGTACCCATTGGCTACCCCACCAGCCCCCAGATCGTGTATGGTTTTGGCTGGTCGTTGGGGTATAAAGCCTTTGATCTTTCCATGTTTTTCCAGGGGCTGGCCCAGGAATCTTTCTGGCTAAACACGGCGCGTTACAATGCGAGCAACAATAAAGGGTCTACGCTTCCCTTTATCGATCAAGGAGCCCTGCTTCAGGCCTACGCAGATAATCACTGGTCAGAAGCGAACCAGAATGCTTACGCGCTTTGGCCCCGGTTAAGCACCACGGTCATTCCAAACAATACCCAGCGGAACACCTGGTTTATGCGGGATGGCGCTTTTCTGCGGCTCAAGCAGGCGGAGATCGGCTATTCCCTGCCAAAGGGAGTTATAAAACGGATCCATAGTAACTCCTGCAGGATCTATATCAATGGCTCTAATTTATTTGCATTTTCCAAATTCAAGCTTTGGGATGTAGAGCAGGCGGGCAACGGCTTTAACTATCCTTTACAAAGAGTATTTAATATTGGCTTACGCATCTCCTTTGAATAAGAATCCCGACTTCAAACAGAAAAAATGAAAATAAGATTGTACATATCGGTCGCTCTCCTGTTAACAGGACTTGCTTCCTGCAAAAAATTCCTGGACTCAATCCCGGATAATATTGCCACCATTGAAAATGCGTTTGCATTGAGGAATGAGGCAGAAAAATACCTGTTTACCTGCTATTCCTATCTTCCGGCAAATGGGAGTATGGCCGGTAACCCCGCGTTTAGCGCTGGCGATGAGATCTCGCTGATCTTTCCGCTCACTATCACCGCGCCAGCCTATGGCATTGCCCGTGGGAATCAAAGTACGGTAAACCCGATCCTGAACCTTTGGGACGGGGCCGGCATAACGGGTAAGGATCTTTTTGGCGGGATCCGGGACTGCAATATTTTTCTGGAGAATGTAGGCCGTATTCCGGATATTACCGAGCAGGAGCGCAACCGGTGGATCGCTGAAGTTAAATTTCTAAAAGCGTACTACCACTTTTACTTGCTCCGGATGTATGGCCCTGTTCCACTGATACGGGTAAACCTGCCGGTGGATGCGCCCGCTTCCGAGGCAAAAATATACCGGGAACCAGTAGACAGTTGTATCAGCTATATGGTGCAGTTGCTGGATGAGGCCAGGAATGACCTGCCGTTAATTGTAGCCAATCCTGTGGATGAACTGGGCCGCCTTACCCAGGGAGCGGCCTATATGTTAAAAGCCCGGATCCTGGTTACCGCCGCAAGTCCGCTGTTTAATGGCAATCCGGATTATGTGAACTTTAAAGATAACAGGGGGATTGCGCTTTTCAACAGCGCTCCCGACCCGGCTAAATGGGAAAAGGCTGTCCAGGCCTGTAAAGAGGCGCTTGATATTTGTACCAGTGCAGGAAACAGCCTGTACTATTTTACACCGGATGCCGGTCAGGCAGGATTATCCCCACAAATCCGCACACAAATGAACCTGCGCAATGCCATTAATGAAAAATGGAACCCGGAGATCATTTGGGGCAATACGAACAGCATGACCAACCAGCTGCAAACGAACTCCATTCCCCGGGGGTTGGATCCTGCTGTAATTACCAATACAAGCCCAGCGGGGCTTATTTCACCCACTTTAAATATGGTAGAACTGTTCTACTCTAAAAACGGTGTACCCATTACAGAAGATAAAACCTGGAATTACGCCAATCGTTATATGCTAAGAACCGGAACAGATGCAGAGCGTTACCACATCGGGTTAAATGCTGTTACGGCGCAATTGAATTTTGACAGGGAGCCGAGGTTTTACGCCAGTATGGGTTTCGACGGCGGCGTATGGTTTGGCCAGGGAAGATATGATGATAAAAACCCGTTTATCCTGCAGGCAAAGGCCGGGCAACCCGCGGCGGGCGCCAATGTATCTGCGTACTCAACAACCGGGTACTGGACCAAAAAATATGTGCATTATCAGGACGTTATCAATTCCTCGGGCAACACGCTGACTATTCAAAACTATCCCTGGCCCGAAATGCGGCTGGCCGATCTGTACCTGCTTTACGCGGAAGCCCTGAACGAAGCACAGGGGCCTGTTGCCGAAGTGCTCACGTATTTGAACCAGATCCGGGCCCGTGCTGGTTTACCCACAGTGGAGGATGCCTGGAGCCAGTATTCTACCAACCCGGCTGCCTACACAACCAAAGGAGGGATGCGGGACATTATTCATCGGGAACGTACGGTAGAACTGGCTTTTGAAGGAAGCAGGTTTTGGGATCTGAAACGCTGGAAAGAGGCCACTGCGGCATTCAACACCTCCATTTTGGGGTGGACGCTGGATCAGCCTTCTGCACAAGGCTACTATCAGCCTCGTGTGATCTTTAACCAAACCTTTGGGCTGAAGGATTATTTCTGGCCCATCAGGGAAGGATCTATCAACATTAATCGTAACCTGGTACAAAATCCCGGTTGGTAGTACAGCCCGGGCTATAAAGAACGCAAGATTCTAAATGAATGAACAATGAAACTAAAAATCACATACGTATCAATATGCTTTCTTGCCTTGCTGGTAACGATCCGGTGTAAACGGGAAGACATGCTGACTTATACGGACCCGTCAACCGCGGCACCAGCTGCCGTTACAGCTATTAAAGTAAGCAATCAGCCAGGGGGCGCATTCATCACCTACCAGCTCCCTGATGACCCCAACCTGCTTTATGTAAAAGCCGTCTATAAATTTCGTTCCGGAGAAGAGATGACCACCAAGTCCTCTTATTTTTCAGATACGCTGAAAATAGAAGGATATGGCGATACGGACGAACATCAGGTTAGCATCTTTTCCGTGGGAAAAAATGAAAAGTTGTCGGAGGTACAAACCGTAACCATAAAACCCCTCACGCCTCCCGTATTAAAAACGTTTGCAGACGTAACTTTAAAAGAAACATTTGGCGGCGCCCTAGTTAAATTTTACAATGCGGCAAGGGCTAATTTATCCTTTGTTCTGATGTCCGATTCTACCGGCCGGGGCGACTGGTATACGGTAAATACTTTTTATACAAAAGCGGATTCGGGAAATCTTACCATTCGCGGTTTTAACCCGGTGGAACGAAAGTTTGCTGTTTATGTGCGTGACCGCTGGGAGAATAAATCGGATACATTAAAGAAAACGCTGGTGCCCCTGGCGGAAACCCTACTGGACAAAAGCAAGTTCAAAGAATTGCCGCTTCCAACAGATAATATCAAGGGTCACGTATTTAGTAGTTTATCACCCAGGGTGATGTCTTTTTTATGGAATAATATCGTTACACCAACCAATGGGAATGACTGCTTTCATACGGTTCCCAATTCCGGCATTCCCAGCTGGTTCACCTTTGATATGGGCAGCAAGTATATACTAAGCCGGTTTAAGTTTTACCACCGCGGGGGTAATAATAGCGAGCTCTATAACGGCGGAGATGTAAAGCTCTTCGAAATATGGGGCAGTAATAACCCCAACCCGGATGGTACCTGGGCCAGCTGGGACTCTTTGGGCACGTTTGCTTCAAGAAAACCTTCGGGGCTTCCGGTAGGGCAGGTAAATAATGAGGATATCCAGTTTGCCCGGGTTGATGGGGAGGATTTTGATATGCCGCCTATGGCTGATGGATACAGGTACCTGCGTGTTAAAATTCTGCAGGTATGGGGTGTTCTAGCGCATTTCTATATTGCTGAATTTACTTTCTGGGGCTCTTCTCAATAACAAAATAACAAATGATGAAAATCATGTATAAATTTAAAATTGCTCTGTCTGGTTTTATTGTTGCGGCATTTTGCTTTTTGCTCTTTTCCTGTGCAAAGATGGATGACACTTATAAGGACTTTGTGGTACCGGATGGGCTGATATACGTTGGAAAAGCGGATCCGGTTAAGATCAATTCGGGCAAACGCCGGATAAAAATAAGCTGGCTGAGAGGTACGGATCAGAAGGCCACAATAGCGCGGATCTACTGGAATAACCGGGCCGATTCGCTGAACGTACCCATTACCACAACCCGGCCGCAGGACACTATCTCCGTCATCATCAATAATCTGAATGAAGGCTCTTATTCCTTCCAGATCTTTACCTATGACAATGCGCAACATTCTTCTATTCAGGTAGACGCTCTTGGTGTTTCATATGATGTAATATATGAAAAATCGCTTTTGAACAGGGTTATTACCGACATTAAAAAAGGAACTGATACCGCTATTCTTACCCTCCTTTCTGTAGATGCCAGTTCTTTGGGAACAAAGTTTAGTTATACCAATAAAAATGGAGTAAGAATAGATACGCTTGTTGACCGGAAGGCGCAAACACTGCAGCTACCTAACATGAATAAGGATACAGCTTTTACTTATATTACCATGTACAAACCGGTAGCAGATTGTTTAGACACATTTTATTCTTCGGCAGGAAAATATCCGAGATAAATGGTGGAAAACAAGTCAATATTCCAGCTCCTCATCCCCGGTTAAGCCTTCCTTCCACATAGGAGGTGGCAATAAGCCTAGCTTGAACCGTTCATATGATTTTTTGATGTACTCGTGAAAGGTATAATCATTTACCCGGTTGGTAAAAAGATAGCTGGGCTGATACTGCGCCATAAAACTATTGATGACGCTGTCTTCTGTCATGCCCGTAATGCGGCGGATGAGGGCTTTACTGAACCGGTACCGGATATAGGCCTCCTGTTCGTCAGCGATCAGTTTATCGCGGAACCGGGTCAGTTTCCGGGTGCGTCCAAAACGGAATGCATTGATGATCCCATCCAGGTCAAAAGCTGCACCAAACCCGTCCGTTACCGTCATGGTGGAAAGCCCCGGTTTTTGAAAATCGAAATACTTCCGGTACGTTTCCCGGTTTTCGAGGGAGTCCAGGCGATAGTCGCGGTTCCGGACCTTTACCTCTGGCAGGTCAGGGATGCTGATGCGCAGCGAAATATCAAAAGCATAAGGCATGGTGATACCGGACACCGGAAACTTCCGGGTGGGTTTGTTCAGATAGCTGAACCAGATGGAGTCCTGCGCACGCACCTGGATGCTGTAACTTCCGTCGGCACCGGTCATGGTGCCGGCTCCGGAGCTGGTCAATACAGAAACAAGCGGTACAGGGGTACGGCCCAAACTGTCGTAAACATTCCCTTTGATCTGTATCTGCGCCTCTGAGTGAAGGAATGCAGGTAACAGTCCCAATATAAATATGGCCTTTAAAGTATTCAATGCTTACATTTAAGACAATTGCGTCTGCCGGTTGGTTGAACGGCAAAGCAAGGAAAGAATTTGCAAAAACTATGGTAAAGTCTCCGCAGGCAGGGCGCGGTAAATGGCGGCAGCCCTTAAAGCTCTTTTAAAATCAGCCGTTCCACCACCGGTGCAAAATGCTGGTGTTCCAGAAAATGGATTTTCTGGGCCAGCGATTCGGGTGTATCGGACCCGGATATCAGGCAGGTGGTTTGAAAAATAGTGGCACCATGGTCGTAATGTTCATCCACAAAATGAATGGTGATGCCGCTTTCCTTTTCTTTGGCCGCAATAACGGCTTCATGTACAAAATGTCCGTACATACCCTTTCCCCCGTATTTGGGTAAAAGCGCCGGATGTATATTAATAATATGTTGGGGAAAAGCTTCGATCAGGGATGTGGGTATTTTTAACAGAAAACCGGCCAAAACGATAAAATCGATGCCTTTTTCCTGCAATTTTTGCGAAAATTCGGCCGATTGAAGCGATAAACGGTCTGTAAGCAGCAGCTCGATCCCCTCGGCCTCAGCAATATTGGTAACACCTGCGCCGGGTTTATTGCATACAATTAAGGAAACACGGGCAAATGCATGATCCCGGAAATAGTCAATCAGCTTCTGTGCATTGGAACCCGCACCGCTGGCAAAAATGGCGATCTTCTTTTTCATATTAAAGGATCAAATATTTTACAATTTACGGAGTTCTCCAAAAAACCTTTCAAAATAGCCTGCAGCAGGGCATAAATGTGATTTTTTTTTAAAATGAACCCAGGTTCCCGGGTAAACACCATTTTATAAACATTGGTTTGTTGATCCGGCCGATAAAAGCCTGCTGCAAACCGCGGATCAGGGAATCGGCTGTATGCTGCCACTTAATTGGTTCTAAATCCGCGGGTTAATTACAGTCGTTTGTTTGTAAGGCCTAAAAGTTGATACAGATCAAGAATAGTGCTAAACAGAGGGGATGTGAACAACTCACCTGCATGAGAAACCGATGACTTTTTAATGACAAAGATTTTTTCAATTGAAAAAAATACACCTGAAAATCGGCTGAAACACAGTCTGGTAGCGGGTTTAAAAAATTTATAAAATGTTGTTGTTTTGTTAAGCACGACCCTTATTTTTGCAGTTGATCAGAGACATTTATCCACATTTTTAGATTTAATGCGTTTATGACTATTTCTAAGTATATAATTAACAGATTCTTCTTAATTATACTAACGCTTTTCACTCTTTCCAGGTTTAATTCAATTGCCGCACAGGACGCCGATGGTAAACAATTGTTTCTTTCCAAGTGTGCCAGTTGTCATGCCCCGGATATGAAAACCAATAGCACCGGTCCTGCGCTGTTTGGAGTAGAAAGCCAATGGGAAGATAAAGGCAAGCTGCATGAGTGGATCCGGAATAATCAGAAGCTGATCGCTTCCGGCTATCCCAAGGCTGTTGAGGTTTCAAAATTGACGTCCAGTACGATGCAGACCTTCCCCGATCTTACTGATCCTCAGATAGATGCAATTTTAAAATACATCGACGACAAAGGAAGTGGCATACTGGATGCGGGAAAAAATGGTAATACCAACGGACCGGCGACCGGAGGAAGCGATTCCAGCCAGCATCCCTTATTATATGGTATCATTACCCTGATCCTGGCCCTGGCGGCGCTGATCCTGATCTTTGTAAACAAGAACCTGAGAAAGATCTCTGATGATACCGAAGGCAAAAAGAGCCCTGAAGCCGTTCCGTTCCTGCAAAACAAGATCTACCTGGCTACGGCTGCCATCCTGCTGTTCATCATCGGCGGTTACTTTACCACAAAGGCGATGATCAACATGAACCGTCAGAAAAATTATGAGCCCCGGCAACCGATTTTCTACTCGCATAAAGTACACGCCGGTATCAACCAGATCAACTGTTTATACTGTCATGGAAATGCATGGGAAAGCAAAACAGCAGCTGTGCCTTCTGTAAACGTTTGTATGAACTGTCATAAAACGATCCAGAAATACAACGGCCCCGAGCTGAAAGATAAATACGGCAACCCTGTGGACGGTACTGCAGAAATTGCAAAACTGTATGAGTATGCCGGTTTTAACCCTCAAAACCCGGATGCATGGGATCCCAATAAAGCAAAACCGATCGATTGGGTAAAGATCCATAACCTTCCTGACCACGTTTACTTTAACCACAGTCAGCACGTAAGAGTAGGCAATGTACAGTGCCAGACCTGCCACGGGGAAATTACCCAAATGGACGAGGTACACCAGTTTGCTGAGTTAAGCATGGGATGGTGCGTAAACTGTCACCGTCAGACCAAAGTGAACTTTAACGTGGATTCTACCAGCGGCAATCAGTTTTACAGTATTTACGAGAAGTTCCATAACGACATCAAATCAGGTAAAATGGACAGCGTGACCGTGAAAGATATCGGTGGGCTGGAGTGTCAGAAGTGTCACTATTAAAAGAGTGCGGGGGCGTGTATCCTACCACTCCCGGCAAATGCGTAAATTTTCAAAATATTCAAACAGAGATAAATGAGCAATAAATACTGGCAGGGTTTCGGCGAATTAAATGATTCCGAAAAGTTTCAAAAGCGGGTTCAGGATGAGTTTCGTGATGAACTCCCTTTTGAAGATTTTGACAGTAAAGGTTTAATGGATGCAAAGGCACCCAGAAGAGATTTCTTAAAATACCTGGGTTTCAGTACCGCTGCAGCAACATTGGCAGCAAGCTGTAATACCAAAGTGCGGGAAGCCATTCCTTATGGAAACAAGCCCGATAACCTGATTCCTGGTGAAGCAAAATATTATGCAACCACCTTTACACAGGGTGGGGATGCGGTTCCGGTTATTGCAAAAGTGCGCGATGGCCGCCCGATCAAAATAGAAGGGAACGATTATCTTTCTGCAACCAACGGCGGTACTTCGGCCCGGGTGCAGGCTTCGGTGCTGGATCTTTATGATATGCACCGGCTGCGTTTCCCTCAGCGTAAGGTGGGCAATAAGTTTGAGGAAAGCATGTATGATGTGCTGGATAAGACTATTGCTGCGGACCTGGCTGCTGCAAACTCGGTGGTGCTGTTAACAAGCACGATCAACTCTCCTTCTACGTTGGATCTGATTGCAAAAAATCCCAAGATCCGCCTTGTACAATACGATGCGGTAAGTTATAATGGTATCCTTCTGGCTAATGAAGCATCGGGCTTCGGACGGAAAATACCATCCTATAAATTTGATCAGGCTGCTGTAATTGTAAGCCTGGGTGCCGATTTCCTGGGAACCTGGCTGAGCAGTGAAGAAAATGCCGCCGGTTATGCCAAAGGAAGAAGGATCGACGAAAAGAACCCGGTAATGAGCAAGCATTACCAGTTTGAATCATTCCTGAGCTTAACCGGTTCCAATGCCGACGAGCGTTTTACACATCGTCCTTCTCAAACCGGTGCGGTGGCCCTGGCATTGCTGGCAGCAGTAGGTGGTGGGGTTGCAGCTCCTGCAATTGCCGATGCCAAGCTGAATGCCGGTATTGCTAAAGTGGCGGGCGAGCTGAAAGCGGCGGCAGGGAAAGCCCTGGTGGTTTGCGGCAGCAATGACGTAAACATCCAGGTAATCGTAAATGCGATCAATAATGCCATCGGTGCTTATGGTACTACAATCGATTGGTCCAGAGCCGATCAATCCCGTAAAGGAACCGATAAAGAATTTGCAGATCTGCTGGCGCAGATGGAAGGCGGACAGGTAGATGTGCTGCTGATCCATGAAGCCAACCCCGTTTACGATTATTTTGACGGCAAACGCTTTGCCAGCGCGTTATCAAAAATTAAGACCACGGTTTCTTTTGGGTATCGCATGGACGAAACCACGGAACTGTGTAAATACATCCTGCCTTCTCCCCATTATTTGGAAAGCTGGGGTGATGCAGAACCCAAAACCGGTGTTTACAGTTTTATCCAGCCCACTATTTTCCCGTTATTCAAAACCCGCCCCTTTCAAACTTCTTTACTGAAATGGAGTGGCAGCGCGGAAGATTATGATACATACGTTAAGAACTACTGGCACCAGAAAGCGGGTAGCGAAACGGCGTACCACAAAGCCCTGGAGAACGGCGTACTGGAAGAGGCCGCCAGCGGTGCAGGCTCCTTTAACGGAGGCGTAGTAGCTGCAGCGGCTACCGCTATTGCCGCACATCCGGCCGGTGGAAAAGACGAGCTGGTACTGTATGAAAAAGTTTCCATCGGGCCTGGTTATGGTGCGGTGAACCCCTGGTTGCAGGAATTGCCGGATGCGGTTTCCAAGGCAAACTGGGGCAGCTATGCGCTGATTTCCATACCCAAGGCGAAAGAACTGGGTATTGTAACCGATGTGGATTATGAATACTACCCGGATAAACCGGTGATTAAAATAAGCGACGGCAAGAACACCATTGAACTGCCGATCCTTGTTACACCGGGTATGAATGCCAATACCATTGCAGTGGCTATCGGTTATGGCCGCGGCGAAAAGCTGGGCAGAACTGCCGCCGGGGTAGGTGTGAATGTATTTCCTTTTGCATCGATGGCAAAAGACGGAAGCGGCATCAGCTACTTTGCTGCCAATGTAACGGTTTCCAATACCGGTAAAAAAGAAAAGATCGCACAAACACAGATCCATAATTCCTACGAAGGGCGTGTGGAAGTAGTGCGTGAAACCAGCCTGGCAACCTATCGCAAGAAACCCAACGAAATCCTGGATTTCCGCAATAAGCTGGTAGAAAACTACGCGAAAAATACCGGTGATTTCAGAAAAGAAGCAACCCTTTACGGTGATCATGAGAAGCCCGGTATTAAGTGGGGCATGAATATAGACATGAACGCCTGCACCGGCTGTAGCGCCTGTGTGGTGGCATGTCATGCAGAAAATAACGTACCCGTAGTAGGAAAGAGCGAGGTACTGCGCTACCACGATATGCACTGGCTGCGCATCGACCGTTATTTCGTAAGCGATGAAAAAGATCCCGATAACCTGAAAGGGGTGGTATTCCAGCCCATGCTTTGTCAGCATTGCGACAATGCTCCCTGTGAGAACGTTTGTCCGGTGGCGGCCACCAACCACAGCTCGGAGGGGATCAACCAAATGGCATACAACCGTTGTATCGGTACCCGTTACTGTGCCAATAACTGTCCGTTTAAAGTACGTCGTTTTAACTGGGCCGACTATACCGGTGCGGATTCCTTCCCGAACAACCAGGATCAGAAACTGGTAGGCGTGCTGGATCCGGTGGTACACCAGATGAACGATGCCGTAAGCCGTATGGTACTGAACCCGGATGTTACGGTACGTTCCAGAGGGGTAATGGAAAAATGTTCCTTCTGTATCCAGCGCCTGCAGCACGCAAAACTGGATGCAAAGAAAGAGAACCGTCCGCTGAAAGACGGCGAAGCAAAAACCGCTTGTCAGCAGGCTTGTTCTACCAATGCGATCGTATTTGGTGATGCAAGAGATATGCACAGCGCTATCAGCCAGGTGCGGTTAAATAACCCGCAGCGCCTGTTCTATTCGCTGGAGCAATTGCACGTATTGCCAAACGTAAGTTACTTCTCTAAGATCCGGAATACGGATGAGCTCATCGGCGGCAACGAGCATGGAGCAGAGGGGCACGGGGCAGAAGGCGGTCATGGCGAAAATCATGGAGCAACAGTGCCGGCAGCAGAAAAGCATGAAGAAGCGGCACATCATTAATAGTAGAAAAGTATTAAAGTTAAAGAGTGGAAAAGTTTAGAGGAAACAACTTCAGACTTTAAACTTCACACCTCAAACAAAATAAAAGTATGTCACTAAACAGATACGAATCGCAAGTACGGGGACCATTGGTGGAAGGAAGCAAGGACTATCACCAGATTACAGAAGATATATGTCGTCCTGTGGAGGCCACTCCAAGTAAACTCTGGTGGATTGGGTTTATCATTTCCATTGGTTTATTGATCTTTGGTGTTGTTTCCGTTACAATGGAGGTTATGTATGGTACGGGCCAGTGGAACCTGAATAAAACCATCGGTTGGGGCTGGGATATCACCAACTTCGTATGGTGGGTAGGTATCGGTCACGCAGGAACCCTGATCTCGGCGATCCTCTTGCTGTTCCGCCAGGGATGGAGAACCGGTGTAAACCGTGCAGCGGAGGCGATGACCATCTTTGCGGTAATGTGCGCAGGACAGTTCCCCATCTGGCACATGGGCCGTGTGTGGAATGCCTTCTTCGTAATGCCTTATCCCAATACCCGTGGTCCGCTGTGGGTAAACTTTAACTCACCCCTGCTTTGGGACGTATTCGCGATCTCTACCTACTTTACCGTTTCTTTACTCTTCTGGTATTGCGGTCTGTTACCTGACCTTGCTACTTTAAGGGACCGGGCAAAATTAAAATGGCGCAAATTATTTTATGGTGTGGCTTCTTTTGGATGGACAGGAAGCACCAAGCACTGGCAGCGTCACGAAGCATTATCACTGGTACTGGCCGGTTTAAGTACCCCCCTGGTACTTTCGGTACACACAATCGTATCCTTTGACTTTGCTACTTCCGTAATTCCCGGATGGCATACTACGATCTTTCCGCCCTACTTCGTAGCGGGTGCGGTATTCTCCGGTTTTGCAATGGTACAAACCCTGCTGCTCATTACCCGGAAGGTACTGGGCCTGGAAGAATACATTACTATGGAGCACATCGATGTAATGAACAAGGTAATTGTATTGACCGGTTCGATTGTAGGGATTGCGTACTTAACGGAGTTGTTTATTGCATGGTACAGTCATGTGGAATATGAGTGGTTCGCATTCCGCGAAAACCGCGTAAACCTCAGCAGCCCTTACGGCTGGAGCTATTACCTGATGATGGGTTGTAACGTATTGTCGCCCCAGATCTTCTGGTTTAAGAAAATGCGCCGCAACCTGCTGGTAACCTTCTTTATGAGTATCCTGGTAAATATCGGTATGTGGTTCGAGCGTTTTGTGATCATCGTTACCTCTATTTACCGCGATTACCTGCCCAGTTCCTGGAGTACGTATTATACACCTACCATCTGGGAAATCGGGTTCTATATGGGAACATTCGGATTGTTCTTTACCTGTTACTTCCTTTTCTCTAAATTCTTCCCGGTTATTGCCATTGCGGAGATCAAGCATATCCTGAAACGCAGCGGTGACAATTTCAAAGAGCAGATGGATAAGGATGAGAACGAGTCGCTGGAAGCATTCGAACATGCGAACGCACACCATTAATAAAGGTTTTAAAGTTCAACGTTTAATGTCCAACGTTAACCGTTCAACAACTTGAAATAATAAACAGAAAGAAATAATAAGGGAAGGAGTTTGAACTTTTAAACTTTGAACCTGAAACAAATAGAAAATATGGCCATCAAGAAGTTTATTACAGGCAATTTTTACGAAGAAGCGGTACTTTTTCCTGCTGTGAAGAAAGTGCGTCGCGCCGGTTATAAGGTACATGATGTGTATACCCCCTTCCCCATCCATGGTTTAGATAAGGAGCTGGGAATGAAGGATACAGACCTGCACATTGCCGGTTTTATATATGGGATTACGGGTACCACTACTGCGATCAGTTTTATTGGCTGGGCGCTGGCGCGTGACTGGCAGATCAATTTCGGGGGCAAGCCGTTCTTTTCGCTGCCTGCGTGGATACCCATCATGTTTGAGCTGACCGTTCTGTTTTCAGCGGTTGGGATGGTGCTTACGTTTTGCTGGCTTTGCCAATTGGCCCCTTTTGTAAAGAAGGATCATTTTAACCCGCGCAGCACGGACGATACCTTTGTAATGGCTATTGAGTGTACCGATAAAACCAACGAGGCAGAGGCAATCGCATTCCTGAAAGAGGCCGGTGCCCAGGATGTACAGATCCAGAGCCGGGAAACCGGATGGTGGTTTGGCCGTTACGACCGGGAGACGGTTCGCTTTGGTAAAAAAGTAGCTGCAGTATAAAAAGTTAATAGTTAATGGTTAATAGTTAGTAGTTAACGATAGCTTATTAGCGGATAACAAATAACTTAAAAGAATAAAAGGAAACATGAATAAATATATAGTTATAGCAACGGTGGCTTTTAGCGCGATGGCGGCTGGTTGCGGAGCAGATAGTAACCCGGGTCGTTCATATATGCCGGATATGACCTATAGCAGGGCTTATGAAACCTATGCTTCCACTGCCGACCTGGAAAAAGAAGGTGTTTTTTACAATCGCAAGCCGGTGCCGGGTACGGTAGCAAGAGGAGAAGATGCGGAATTTGCGTTTAACCTGCCGCATGATTCGGTAGGATATGCCCAGTCTGCTGTATTAAAAAATCCACTGGACTCTGCCGGTGCTAAAATGGATATGAAGGAAGCAGAGCGCTTATACCTGGTAAACTGCGGCATCTGCCATGGGGCCAAACTGGATGGTAACGGCCCGCTGTTCAATGGTGGCGACGGCCCTTACACCGCAGCTCCCAAAAATTTTATGGCCGCAGATATGAAAGCGCTTCCTGCCGGCACCATGTTTTATTCCGTTACGTATGGTAAGGGGCAGATGGGAAGTTATGCATCCCAGCTGAGTCCTAAACAAAGATGGGAGATCATCACGTTTATCAAATCCAAGCAGGGCGGAGGTGCTGCAGCTTCCGGAGCCGCTACCGACAGCACAAAAGCAGCCGGGGCAGCAGTGGCAGCAGATGCTACAGCAAAAAAATAATAACTAATTCACAGAACTATTAATATAAGATTCGAATGTCAACGTCAACTACGGAAAAATTCATACCTGCAAAAAGATATAACACGATAGCGTTCGCGTTAATGGTGGTCGGTGTCATAGCAGCTATTTCCCTGTTTGTGACAACTGGAGGAGAGGGGAATCACGATAATCGTGCACGCTTCTGGGCCAGTTTGCTCCAGAACAGCGTGTACTTCCTGCTGGTGGTAAATGCGGCCATGTTTTTTATGTGTGCTACTACCCTGGCCTGGGGTGGATGGCAAATCGCCTTTACCCGCGTTACGGAAGCCATTGCCTCCTGCGTGCCGGTAATTGGTGTGATTGCACTGGTAATTTTGCTGGCGTTGTGCTTTGGAGACCATCATACGATTTATCACTGGACCGATGCCGAACACGTAGCACACGATCCGGTACTGCAGCACAAAAGTGGCTTCCTGAGCAAAGGTTTTTTTGCCACCGTTACCATTCTTACAGTAGTGTTGTGGTCGTTCCTGGGTTGGAAAATGCGCCAGATGTCGCTGAAAACCGATGAAGGCGAGGTTGTAAGCACGCTGGAAAAAAGAAAGAAATTTGTTTGGAACAACACCGTAATGGCAGCACTGTACATCGTGGTATTTGCATTAACCGTTATGTCTTCTGTTCCCTGGTTGTGGATCATGAGTATTGATGCACACTGGTACAGCACCATGTTTAGCTGGTACAACTTCGCCAGCACTTTTGTAGCCGGTATGTCGCTCATTGCCCTGTACGTGGTATTCTTAAAGAACAATGGATACCTGCCCCTGGTAAATAAAGAGCACCTGCACGATCTGGGTAAGTTCATCTTTGCCTTTTCCATCTTCTGGACCTATTTGTGGTTTGCCCAGTTCATGCTGATCTGGTATGCAAACATTCCTGAGGAAACCGTATACTTTAAACCCAGAGCGGAAGGTATTTACAGCGCTATTTTCTGGATGATGCTGATCATCAACTTTGTGGCCCCGATCCTGATCTTTATGAGCCGGGACTCTAAAAGAAACTATACCATTGTTACAATTGTGGCGGTACTTGTAATTTTCGGGCACTGGCTGGATTTCTTCCAGATGGTATTCCCCGCCGTATCACCCACTAAGGTACCGATGATCCTGTTTGATATGGGAATTGGCCTGGGCTTCATCGGCATCATCATGTTTGTGACCGGTAAAACGTTAAGCAAACACGCTTTAACCGCGCGGAACCATCCGTTTGTGAAAGAAGCAGTGATTCACCATACTTAATCCGGAAAACAGAAATTTAAATAGTAGTTGAAATAAATATTAGAACAACATCGTATGCAAAACTTTTTAATATTCGCCATTTTAATATTAGGTTTTATTATAACCTTTCAGATTGCAAGGGCAAGCGAATTTGTTTCTGTGATCCGGGGGGAAGAAAAAACCAGGAAACAAACCAATAAGATCAATGCCGCCCTGTTGCTGGTATTTCTGATCGTTGGATTGTTTGGAGTGTATTGGGCGCACCATACACTTGGCGATAAAATTTTGAAATTGGGCAGTTCGGCTTCGGATCACGGGATCCTGGTAGACCGGATGCTGAAATACACCATCATTACTACCGGTCTGGTATTCTTTGGAACACAGATCCTGTTGTTCTGGTATTCTTTTAAATATCAGGAGTCAGACAAACGTACCGTGTACTATTTCCCGCATAACAATAAGCTGGAGTTGTTGTGGACGGTGGTGCCTGCGATTGTATTAACCATCCTCATCGGTTTTGGTATTGTTTACTGGTACCGTATTACCGGGGCCGCACCCGAAAATGCCATGCAGATCGAGGTTACCGGAAGCCAGTTCAAATGGGAGTTCCGTTACCCCGGTAAGGACGGCGTTTTTGGAAAGAAGTATTATAAGAACATTGACGAGGCACACGATAATCCGCTGGGTCAGATCTGGGAGGATGCGGCCAACCATGATGATGTATATGTAAGCGGCCAGATGCACCTGGTTGTAGGAAAGCCGGTGAAGCTGATCATCGGTGCCAAAGATGTGATACACAGTGTGGGTCTTCCGCATTTCCGCTTAAAAATGGATGCGGTTCCGGGTACCCCCACTACCTTGTGGTTTACACCAATAAAAACCACGAAGGACATGATTAAAGAAACCGGAAACAGTAAATTTGTATACGAATTGGCCTGCGACCAGATGTGCGGTGCAGGACATACCGGGATGCGGGGTGAGATTATTGTAGAAACGCAGGAGGAGTTTGATCAGTGGATGGCTTCCCAGAAACCCAAATATGCACAAATGAAAGAAGCTGCCGCTCCGGCAGCACCGGCTGCTGGCGCTGCGGCTTCCACAGATTCAACTGCGGCACCGGCTGCAAAAGATTCGGTTAAAGCGGCAACAGTTGATACAGCGGCTGCAGTAAAGAAAGATTCCGCGGGCAAGAAGTAATTTTTTTTGATAAAGAAAGATAGGTCAGTTTTTTAAACGTTAATTATGAGCGATACTTTACATATTCAGCATGGGGTTGCGAGTCATGGTCATTCCGGAGAGCCGCATGTTCATCATCACAAGGAAACATTCATATCGAAGTATATCTTCAGTATGGATCACAAGATGATTGCCAAGCAATTTCTTGTAACAGGTATTATCTGGGCAATTATCGGCGGTTTATTCTCGGTACTGTTTCGTTTACAACTGGGTTTTCCTGATCAGTCTTTCCCCATCCTGGAAACCTTTTTCGGTCGCTGGGCTGAAGGCGGAAAGATCAAACCTGAATTTTATTACGCGCTGACCACCATGCACGGAACCGTGCTGATCTTCTTTGTATTAACAGCCGGATTGAGCGGAACCTTTGCCAACCTGCTGATTCCTTTGCAGGTAGGTGCACGGGATATGGCGTCTCCCTTTATGAACATGCTGTCTTACTGGATGTTCTTTGCCGCCAGTATTGTAATGTTATCTTCTTTATTCACCCAAACAGGACCTGCTGCAGGTGGCTGGACGGTATATCCTCCGTTAAGCGCGTTGGGACTGGCTTCCCAGGGTTCTAAAAGTGGTATGGATCTCTGGATCATTGCCATGACCCTGTTTGTAGCATCGCAGCTGCTGGGTGGTTTGAACTATATTTCTACGATTTTGAACATGCGTACCAAGGGCATGTCCATGACGCGGTTACCGCTCACTATCTGGGCGCTGTTATTTACTGCCATCCTGGGCGTACTGTCCTTCCCGGTGCTGTTATCTGGTCTGGTGCTGCTGATGTTTGACCGTCACCTGGGTACCAGCTTCTACCTCAGCGATATTTTTGTTGCAGGCCAGGCTCTGCCCAACGAAGGCGGTAGCGCCATTCTGTACCAGCACTTGTTCTGGTTCCTGGGGCACCCGGAGGTATATATCATTATTATGCCAACGATGGGACTGGCCTCGGAGATCCTGGCCATCAATTCCCGAAAGCCGATCTTTGGTTATATGGCCATGATCGCTTCACTGATGGCGATCTGCGTACTGGCCTTCCTGGTATGGGCGCACCACATGTTTGTAACGGGTATGAATCCCTTCCTCGGATCGGTATTCGTATTGCTCACCCTGCTGATCGCGATCCCCTCGGCTATTAAAGTATTTAACTGGATCACTACCATCTGGAGGGGAAATATCCGGTTTACCCCGGGTATGCTCTTTGCCATTGGTTTTGTAAGCATCTTTATCTCCGGTGGTCTTACCGGTATCTTCCTGGGTAACTCAACCATCGATATTCACCTGCATGATACCATGTTTGTGATTGCGCACTTCCATATTGTAATGGGGGTATCGGCCTTCTTTGGGATGTTTGCAGGGATCTATCACTGGTTTCCCAAGATGTTTGGAAGGTATATGAACAATACGCTGGGATATATCCACTTCTGGGTAACCATCGTTTGTGCGTACCTGATCTTCTGGCCCATGCACTACCAGGGATTTGCGGGCATGCCCAGACGTTACCTGGATAAGAGCAGCTGGGTAAGCTTTGGTCAGTTCCACAGCCTGGATGCCATGATTACCGTTGTAACCATTATTGTGTTTGCGGTACAGCTGATGTTTGTTTTCAACTACTTCTATTCTATGTATAAAGGAAGAAGGGTACGTACGCAGAACCCCTGGGAGGCAACTACCCTGGAGTGGACTACCCCCATTCATCCCGGACATGGTAACTGGGACGGCGAAATTCCTGAAGTACACCGTTGGGCGTATGATTATGGTAAGGACGGAAGAGATTTTATTCCGCAAACCGAACCGGTTGGAGAGAATGAAAGCTCACATTAGAAGTGAATGGTGCGTAATCAATAGGAAATGCCATTGGCCATTACCTGTTGACTAAATATATAAAATTGAAAAAAGCAGAAGAGGGTGGAGTGAAGGATTTCCTCCAGTTGATGAAGCCCTCATTAAGTATAATGGTGGTTTTCAGCAGCGTGATCAGTTACCTGCTGGTACCGGATGTGATGTATGACTGGTGGAGGATCGTTTTGCTCTTTGTAGGTGGATTGCTGGTAACAGGTAGTGCCAACACCATCAACCAGGTTGTGGAAAGGGATACCGATGCGCAGATGAAACGGACGGCAAAACGTCCGGTCGCTGCCGGGCGGTTAACACCCGAACAGGGCTGGGGATTTGCTATTTTCAGTGGCGCGGTGGGAATCTTTATTTTAGGGTATTACTTTAACTGGACAGCAGGAGCGCTGGCAGCATTTAGCCTCTTCCTGTATGCCTTTGTGTATACGCCTTTAAAAAAAGTAAACTCTGTAGCCGTTTTGGTAGGCGCTTTTCCCGGAGCGTTTCCCTGTTTAATCGGTTGGGTGGCCGGCTTTGTTCCTGGTCAGCAGATCAACTGGTTGGGTGGTATCGTGTTGTTCGGGATCCAGTTCCTGTGGCAGTTTCCTCATTTTTGGGCCATTGCCTGGGTGGCACATAAGGATTACAGCAGTGTAGGGTTTAAATTGCTGCCCAGCGATAAAGGTCCCACCCGGTTTACAGCCTTGCAAACAGTCGTGTATTCATTACTGATGCTGCCCATTACCGTTGCGCCTTTTTTTGTAGGGATCTGCACGTATGGAACTGTAAAAGGGATGATCGGAGCAGTGTTGATCATTGTGGCAAATCTTTTCCTCATCGGAAGGTCCGTTACGCTTTATAATAAAATGGATGTGCCTTCTGCAAGAAAAGTGATGTTTGGAAGTTATATTCATCTGCCGGTGGTTTTGCTGGCGCTTTTGTTGGCGAAAGCCTGATTTTTAACAGACGATTTTTGATAAGAATTATATATGAACACAAGTATCGTGAGTGAACAGCAACATAGAAAACTGCATCCGCATAAGTTTGCGCTGTGGGTGGCTATTGCAAGTATACTGATGATGTTTGCCGGGCTCACCAGTGCTTTTATCGTAAAAAGCAACCAGGCCGGTTGGAGAACCTTTGTATTACCCGGTATTTTCTGGGTGTCTACGGTACTCATACTGGCAAGCAGTCTTACGATGCTGATGGCCATAAAAGCTTTTAAAAGCCGGGGCATGCGGCAGTACCGTGGATTACTGGGCATCACCTTCCTGTTGGGTGCCGCTTTTGTCATCTGCCAGGTAGTCGGCTTTAACCAGCTCTGGAACAGTAATGTTCAGTTTAAAGGAGCTTCAGGCGCCGGACAGTTCTTTTACGCTATTGCCGGTTTGCACGCGGTGCACGTGATTGGCGGGGTAATTGCGCTGCTGGTGATCTTTTTAAAGTCGATTGCAGGAAAAACAAAATCCTATGATGCCGTACCTGTTGAAGTGATGGGTATGTACTGGCATTTTGTGGATCTGCTTTGGCTCTATTTAATGATATTTTTCATAATGCTGGGATAAACAACTTTTACAAAATTGATCGAATCAAATATGGAACAGACAGTAACACATAATACCAAGTGGTGGAGCGGGGGAAAGAGTCCGTTTAACATAGAGTATGGAAAAATAATGATGTGGTATTTCCTGCTGAGTGACTCCTTTACGTTCGGAGCCTTCCTGATCTCATTGGGTACCGTACGTTTTGGACTGAACTACTGGCCGGAGCCCAGCATCGTATTTAATACATTTCCTTTTGCAGGACACGCAAACCTGCCGCTGGCATTTGTGAGTGTAATGACCTTTGTGCTGATCATCAGTTCCGTTACCATGGTACTGGCAGTGCACGCCGGACATAACCGTGATCGAAAAGGCGTGGAAAAATACCTCTTGCTTACCATCATCGGAGGATTGATCTTTTTAAGTTGCCAGGCCTGGGAATGGACGCACCTGTTGACTGCCAAGAATCCTGTTCTGGTGGGTGATCATATTGAAGTAATGGCACAGCGGAACGGCTTTAATCCCTGGGGTGAGATCGTATTGCCACAGGATGTAGCACCGGCGCTGGCAAAAACTTCCCCGGAAACCCTGGCTACGCTGGTACATGAGCAGCATCTTTCGCATGCAAGCCATGCCGAGTTGTTGCAAACACCCAAAGATCAGCTGATCCAGTTACTTTCCAATAGCGAAATGGTGGTACGTAAACCCGGCCCTGCCGCATTTGGAGGATTTTTCTATGGCATCACCGGGTTCCACGGGTTTCACGTATCCGTTGGGGTGATCCTGCTGATCATTATGCTGATCCAGACAAAAATGGGCGTATACGATCGCAGAGGACATTACCTGATGATCGAAAAGATCGGGTTGTACTGGCACTTTGTAGACCTGGTTTGGGTATTCGTATTCCTTTGCTTTTATCTGGTATAAAAGCCACTTCGAACCCTTTCAGGAGGATAGAAGAGTAAACCGACTTTGTATTTTGGAATTTGATATTTGAAATTTAAGAAATTATGTCACAACATTACGATCCAACAAAAGATATATCACCGTCTGCGGCCTACCCCGAAGTAAGCTTTGCGCATCATACAGACGACGCTACCTTTAAACACCGGGTTAAGAAAACAACCCTTATACTCACGCTTCTGACCATTGCGGAACTGGCCCTCGGGTTTACGATCTATGCCCTGCACAAGGGAGAACCCAGCCATGCAGCGCTGCTCCTGATAAAAGGCGTGGTTTGCATCTTAACCCTGGCTAAAGCGTATTACATTGTTTCGGTGTTCATGCACCTGGGCGATGAGATCCGCAACTTTATCATGACCATCGTGGTTCCGTTGCTGCTGTTCATCTGGTTTATCATCGCCTTCCTGGCGGATGGTCATTCTTACAAAACGATGCGGAACCAGTATGATCGTTATTTTAAAGAGAGCACAACGCCTTCCGGTCATCCGGTAATTCCTTCTGACGTGCATAAATTCAGCAGCCAGAAAGGACAAAGACAATAAAATAGAAATTGTTACATATACAAAAGGACCGCCGGCCAGCGGTCCTTTGTTGTTGGTAGGATGTGTTACCAAAAGGGAAGCCGCTTAAAGCCTGCCTGCTGAATGGGTAACTTTTTTAAAAATAGAACATGAATGGAAATACGGTGGAAGAATATCAAAAGGAACTGCTGATTATCGATTTACAAAAAGCCAACCGGTACGCGCTTTTAACGCTCCTGACAGCGGTTATTGTGTTTGGTGTGCCGTATTATGCGATCTGGGCCGATCAGTTTTCCATGGCGCATATAAAAGGAACGTTCCGGAATCTTGAGGCCCGGTATAAATACCTGCTGGCTCTGTTGCCATTGTTGGTCATTAGTTTGGGAATCGTTTTGCATGAATTGATCCACGGGCTTACCTGGTCGCTGTTTGCCCGCAACGGGCACCGGTCCATCAAATATGGCATCCTCCGCAAATATGCTACACCTTATTGCCATTGCAGGGAACCGCTGCAGGTGCGCCACTACATACTGGGAGCCCTTATGCCGGCCGCTATTTTGGGCGTATTGCCTGCAATAACGGCGGTTATTTGGGGCAACTTTTACCTGCTGGCAGCGGGCATTTTTTTTATCATGGCTGCTACCGGCGATTTTATGATCGTTCATTTATTACGCCATGAGAAACGGGGCGATCAGGTAATGGATCATCCTAGTGAGGCTGGCTGTTATATTTACAGACGCGTTAAACATTCAAAAACGGCCCCATAGTCAGGAGGGGATATAAGCGCATTATCTTTTAGAAAGGAAAACCGCAAAAAGCGGGTCCAACCCGCAACAGTACTTCTTAAACATGAAAACCCCGGGCGGCGGTTGGCCATCACGGTATCAGCACTCAAATCTTCGGTTTTCGATTACGCACCCGCTTATAAATCCGGATGGCCAGCATCAGGATAAAGATCAGCAGGATCATACCTACCAGTCCCCATATCACACTGATTTCCTTTTTTACAACCACCAGCATTACGATGGCAACGAGGAAGATGGTGGCCACCTCGTTCCACATGCGCAACTGGTCAGAGCTGTACTTGTAAATACCGGCCATTTGCTGTTTAAAGATGCGGTGCAGCGAATAATGATAGGCATATAAGAACAATACCAGGATCAGCTTGAGCAAAAGCCAGAACCCTTCGGGTTTCAGCAGCATTTGCGCCCAGGGACCGCTGAACAGTACAGAAAGCCCCATAAGGAGCGTAATAATAGCGGAGGGCCAGGTAATACCATACCAAAGCGGCTTCATCATTTTGGCAAACTGGCGGTGTAACAGGTCCTGTGCAGGCTGCGGCTGTTCATTGGCCTCCACATTATAAATGAATAAGCGCGGCATATAGAAGAGACCCGCGAACCAGGTAACCACAAAAATGATGTGAACTGCTTTTAAGTATAAGTAAGCCAATGGAAATATATTTAAGGATACAAATCCGCTTTTGAAACAACTAAGATACCAGCTTTCTGTATACCGGGAAACAGTTTTGCTAAAAATGCCGTTTTTTTTGCGGGGTGGCTCCGAAACCGTTTCCGGATTCAGAGAAACGCAATGCCTTTGATATCAGTCAGATATCTTCGTATATGAGGGAAATACAACCGGTAATGCCGCTGCGGCTTGTAAGCCCATCCGCAGCTGCCCTGGAAATACATACCTTCTTTTTGCATTAGAATGAGAATATATATAATTTTGAACTCCCGATTTAAGAACCGCATCACCAGGAAGTGAGGGACATCGCAGGCAGATGCTTATTCTGAGACCTTTAGTAAAATCAGTGCCCGGCACTTAAATAATATTATATCTAATTATGCAAAAAAGAAACTATAACTATTTTTTGCTTATTTTCTTTGCTTTTTTACTCGTTGCTAGTATCATCTTCACGCAAACACTTACTGATAAAGCTACACAGGCGCTGCAAAAAGGAAACATCGAGGCAGTAGAAACCTTTAAGACCAGCAATGAAATGCAACACCTGGTAAACATGTCGTTTACATTGCAATCCAGGTTCAGTCAGATCAGCGCCGTTACCCGGGCAGATTCTTCAGATGTACTGGGCGACTCCCTTACATTGTTTGGATACAATGCCAATATTCTTAATGAAGCCATCGGGCGAAAAGGGCATATACCCAACCTGAAAAGCCTGATGGATGCCGTTAATGCCCAGCTGAACCTGTCCTATGCTGTGCTGGACGCCCGCCAACAGAATGATGCCCGTTTGCTGGGCAACCTGACAGACTCCCTCCGGAAATCAAAACCGGGAGAAGATGTATACCGCTATGGGGTTTTGGTTGAAAAGTTCCTCGAGAACCAGTTACAACAAACACTGGTTACCAACTCAACACATGCCAGCCAGCTTTCGGCCTATAACCGGGTATTATCCATTGCCGCTGTTATTGTTGTACTCATCTTTACAACCATTATTGTTATCCGCCAGTGGCAGCAGCTGGTACTTATAAAGGAACTGCGCCTGGCCAGGGAGGCAGCTGTCAAAAGCAAAAATGCCAAGGACGATTTCCTGGCCAATATGAGCCACGAGCTGCGGACGCCTTTAAATTCACTCATCGGTTTTGGCAACCTGTTATCCGATACGCCCCTTAATAATATTCAAAAGGAATACACCAATACGATCATATCCAACGGGTATAACCTCCTGCATATTGTAAATGACATCCTGGACTTTTCTTCTATTGAAGCCGGCAAGCTGCGCATCAAACGCATTCCTTTCAATCTTCCGGAATTGTTTGAAGACCTGAAACGCATGTTTTCGGCGCTGGTCAATGAAAAAAAATTGACCTATCACTGGGATATTGATCCGCAAACGCCCGAGTTTATAAAAGGAGATCCGGAGCGGCTGAAACAGGTACTGGTAAACCTGATCAACAATGCCATTAAGTTTACATCCTATGGTGGCGTACACATTCATGTGGGCCAGTTGCCGTTTGAAAAAGAGGATGCATATAAGCTGGTGTTTAGTGTAAAAGACACCGGTGAAGGCATTCCAAAGGAAAAAGTAGACCTGATTTTCGATCGTTTTGAGCAGCTGGAACAAATGACCACCCGACAGCATGGGGGTACGGGCCTGGGATTGAGCATCGTAAAAAGCCTGGTTGAAAATATGGGCGGAACGGTTTCGGTAAACAGTGAAATCGGGCTGGGATCCAAATTTACATTCACCGCCATTTTTGAAAAGGTAACCGATGCCCCCGTTGTAACCAATAAACAGGCCGGCAAGCCAAGCGCTGATTTTTCCGGTCATACAGCATTGGTAGTAGAAGACAATGCCGCAAACCGGGTGTTGCTTAAACACCTGCTGAAGAAATACCATCTGCAAATAGAGGTAGCTGAAAATGGCCTGGAAGCGCTGGAGCGGCTGCAGGCCAGGCATTATGATCTGATCCTGATGGATATTCAGATGCCGCACATGAATGGATACAAAGCCATATCCGTTATCCGGGAAGAGCTGCACATTCATACACCGGCTATTGCAATGACAGCTTATGTTATGGAAAATGAGATCAAGCGGTGCTTTGCCGCCGGGTTTAATGACTATATCTCAAAACCCATTGAGGAGCCTGATATTATTAGCAAAATATTAAAATGGATGCCGCTGCGGTCCGATGCATCGCGGCCGGCACCGGCAGCAGATGCAACCACCGGGATGGAATTTTTTATAGAACTGGTAGGAGGCGATGAAGCCGTTATGAACGAATTACTGACAGAGATACAAAAGCAATGGACCCTTGATAAAGAGGCCCTGCGCGCAGCCGCTGCTACCGGAAATGCCCATGAGGTGGTGCGTATCCTGCACCGGATTAAATCTACATTTTCGGCGTTTGGTCCCAACCATCCTATTTTAGAATTGTTAAAGAAACACACGATAACGGCAGACGGCGGTGCAGAAACGATCATGCGGGAATGTGAAGCATTCATCCTCCAGGTAGATAACGCAGGCGCTGCATTTATATCATAAACAATGACGCTAATGTAATGACACCTCAGCAACGCATAAAAGATACCTTAAAGCAGGGCCGGCTGCATAAGACCATATTGTCGATGTTGCTGGGGTTATGGGGCGTTTCGATCGTGCTGATCCTTGGCCTGGTTGTTAGCTGGCAGCTTCAGGAAAATTCAGCACGCAGTGCCGATGTGTACCAGCAGCCTTCTTTGGATGAAATGCTGTTATCGTTTAGTGAGTTAAAGCTGGGCAACAATACCACACTGATCAATTTACAGTTAAAGGAAATTGCACAGATATCCCAGAAAAAAAACAATACCGATACAACGAATAAAGAAATAATAGCGGATTACCGGAAGAAGATCTACGACCGGATGCTGGAAGAAAAAATTAAGACCCGGCAACCGCTGAAACAAGATGGCTTTACCATTAAGCCCGTACCTCAATAATTGACTATGAAATGTTATTCCTTTGTTTTCACCTTGTTGATGTTATTATCCTGTGGTTCGCAAAAGCAGCTTACAACCGCCAGAGCCACCAGTGAAAAAACCAAAGAAATGGTAAATGCAGAATCTGTTAAACTGGATTCCATAAAAAAGATACTGGACGTTAAGGCAGGCAATCATACCATCGACAGTGTATTGAACAAGGATGTTCAGCGGATCCTCGACAAGCTTAACGGGCGTTTGAACAGCGCCCAGGAACTGGCTTTAATTATGGATATGGCCACTAAAAGCCGGGCCTCCTTTAAAAAGGGCATCAACTCCTCCGATATCCTGGCAAAACTGATCATCCTGGACTCCTTTAATACCGCGCAAAAACGGCGGGAGGAAGTGTACCGGATGTTAAAAGAATCGGTAAGTACCGCCAAGTACCAGATGTTTCATTATGCCGCGTTCTTTGATCCGGGTGTATACCGGATACCGGAGTCGGCCATGCCTTCCATCCGGTCTCACTTTACACCCATCATCGATTCGTTGTCCTACCTTTCAAATAAATATGCCGGCATTGCGCGCGAAGCCCGTATTGTATTTGTAGGCTATTCGGATTCTACACCCGTAGCCCGGAACGGTCAGCTGTATAGAGAACTCACAGAGATCTTAGACGACAGTAATCCGCCTCAAAAACTGATGAACCAGTTATTATCGGATCTGCGGGCTAAAGAAATGGTGCGCAATATGAAAATAGTGTTGAGCAGCAACACCGGCAAATTCAAAAATTTCAACATGCTTAAAGTAGGGTATGTGGCTTATGGAAAAGGAGAAGAATACCCTTCACCCAAAATTACCGATTACAAACCCACGGATGAACGCCGGCGCATTGTACTGAGCTACTGGACGGTATTGCCACAGCTGGAAGACCTTTAATACGTACACCTTACTCCCCGATGGTTTCTTTCACCAGCTGCAGCACGGTGTTCACCCAAAGTTCACTGGTATTCATACAGGGAATATACGTATAACGCTCACCACCGTTTTCGATAAACTCTTCTTTGCCGCGCATTTCAATTTCTTCCAGCGTTTCCAGGCAATCACTCACAAATGAGGGGCATACCACCACCAGTTTTTTAACCTGTTCCTTCGGCAGTTCCGGCAGGCGTACCTGCGTGTTGGGCAACAGCCAGGGATCGCGCCCCAGGCGGCTTTGATAGCTTTGCTGCCATTGATCTTTGCGCAATCCCAGTTTTTTAGCTACCAATTCACTGGTAATGGTTACCTGGTGCCGGTAGCAGGTGGGGTGGGAGGGACTCGATTTGAAGCAGCAATTTTCAACCTGCATGCAATGCTTTTTAGTGGGGTCGCTCTTCAGTACATGCCGTTCCGGTATGCCGTGATAGCTGAATAACAGTTGGTCGAAATCTTCCTGCAGATAAGGCCGCATGCTTTCGGCCAATGCATTGATATAGGAAGGATGTTTATAAAAAGGAGGAACCACTTTTAAAGTAAAAGCATAATTCTTTTTTTTATGAGCGTCTTTCATGTGCTCCACCGCCGTTTCAAAACTGCTCATGGCATAATGCGGATATAAAGGCACCAGGATCACTTCTTCTACATCCGGCATGCGCTTCAGCAGCGCGTCATAAGCAGCCTCCGGCGTGGGCGTTCCATAACGCATGGAAAGTTCAACCGGAAGATCGGTCTTTTTTTGAACGGCTTCCTGCAGTTGTTTCGATAATACAATAAGCGGTGAGCCATCCTTCCACCAGATCGTTTTGTAGGCTTCCGCTGATTTCGGGGCCCGGAACGGTACAATAATACCCTTGATAAGCAGGAACCGTAACAGCCAGGGCTTATCAATGACCCGCTTATCCATCAGAAATTCATCCAGGTACCGTTTCACATCTTTTACCTCAGTTGAATCCGGAGATCCCAGATTCATTAATATTATTCCTGTTTTACGCATTTTTTTGTAGTATAAATTAGAGCTTCCTTTTGCAACCATCGTTACAGGAAAGGACCCGGTTTTGCACGCGCGGTGCAAAAGTATAACAACCGGCAAAGATACAGGTTACAGCAAGACAATTATACTGTCTGCAATAATGAAAAATCATGATAAAAATCATGATTTTTTTAAGGCCCGGTGACAAAAGTATGACGATACTACCACTTATCCTTTATACATTTGCGGCTGAATATGTCGTTAGAAGAATTTCATATTTCAAAGCAGGTTTTAGATCGTTTTTGCATTGCGGGCATCAACTATCACAAGGCCGACGCAGCAACCAGAGGACTGTTTTCCATTACAAATGAGGCCTTTGCCACGTTGGGAAAAAGTGCAAAGGCGGCAGGGCTGAAAAGTGTCTTTGTGGTGTCTACCTGCAACCGGACGGAGATCTACGGGTTTGCAGAATCTGTGATGCAGCTGGTTGAGTTACTGGTGCCGCACACACACGGCGATAAGGCGGCTTTTTACGAGTGCGGTTATTTTAAGAACGGGGAAGAAGCATTACAACACCTGTTTAATGTATCTGCCGGGCTGGATTCGCAAATATTGGGCGACTACGAGATCCTGGGGCAATTGAAAAGAGCGGTTGATGCGGCACGTGGCCAGCAATTGATTGGCCCGGTGATGGACCGGATGCTGAACTTTGCGTTCCAGGCTTCAAAAAAAATAAAAACAGAAACCAATCTCAGCGACGGAACAGTTTCCGTTTCGTTTGCAGCCATCGAATTATTGCAGAATATAAAAGAGATCGCACAAAAGAAGGTGCTGATCATTGGTGCCGGGAAATTCGGGGTAAATGTTTGTAAAAATCTGAATACCTATTTACCGGATACTTCCGTTACGATTATGAACCGTACGGATGCTGTGGCCAGGCAGATTGCTTCCGATCATGGAATCCATTTTGCATCTTATGCGGAAAAGGCCGCTGCCATTCATGCCTCCGATATTGTAATCGTATGTACCAACGCCGGGGAGCCGATGGTAGTGCCCGAACATGTTACGCCCGGTACAAAAAAATTATTCCTGGATCTTTCCGTACCTGTAAATGTACACCCGCATATCCGGAAGATGGAACAGGTAACCGTGATTGATGTGGATGAAATTTCCAATACGATTCTCGATAAAACCCTGGCAAAACGCAAAGCGGAAATACCCCGGGCGCTCAACATCATTGCCTATTTTAAAAGGGAGTTCCTGGGTTGGCTGAGAGATCATCATTATGCCCTGCACCTTAAAACCTGGAAGAACAAATTAAGCGAAATTGATTTAATGCAAACAGGCGTTTGCGAATTTTATAAGGATAAAGAACTGATCAGCGAAACAGAGCGGGTAATGCGCGCCCAAAAGGCCGTAAAGCAACTGGCGGTAAACCTTAAAGTGCGGCACGACAAAGGCTGCCAGTTTATCAGCAGCATCAACGATTACCTGCAGCTTCTCTGACCCCGGATATTTTATTATGATCCGCATTGGTACCCGAGACAGTCAGCTGGCCGTTTGGCAGGCCACACAAGTAAAAAATCTCCTGGAAAGTTTAGGCACTCCTGCACAACTGGAGCTGGTTAAAAGCGAGGGCGACCTCGACCTGGTTACACCCCTCTACGCCATGGGCGTACAGGGTGTTTTTACAAGAGTACTGGACACTGCCCTCCTCAACAACAAGATCGATGTAGCCGTACATAGTATGAAGGATGTGCCGGTACAATTGCCCGAAGGCATTGTGGAAGCGGCCGTTTTGGAGCGGGCGTCCTATAACGATATTTTGGTGTTGAACCCCAACTGGCAGGCGCCGGATAACAGTTTTCAGTTTTCAGCTTTCATATCTCAGCTTTCAGATCCGGAACCTGAAACTTCAAACTTCAAACCTGAAACCTTAAACCTGACCATCGCTACCAGCAGTGTGCGTCGTAAAGCCCAGTGGCTGAACCGGTTTCCGGGTCATACGATCGAAAATATCCGTGGAAATGTAAATACACGGCTTCGCAAGCTTGCTGAAAGCAATTGGTTCGGAGCCATCTTCGCAGAAGCAGGTTTGGAGCGCATTGGTCTGAAACCCGCCGACAGTATTACGCTTAACTGGATGCTGCCGGCCCCGGCCCAGGGCGCTATAATGATCACGGCCCGTAAAGGAGATGCGGCCGTACTGCGCGCATGCAGCCGCATCAACCATACAGCAACCGCCTATTGTGTAAAAGCAGAAAGAGATTTTTTAAACGAACTCATGGGCGGCTGTGCCACGCCCATCAGCGCACTGGCAACCATTCATCAAAACAGCCTGCATTTCAAAGGAAGTATTGTTACACCGAAAGGTGGGCAAAAGATAGAGGTAGATGAAACCTATGCGATCGAAGCAAACATACCTGCCGGAAGAGCTGCAGCCGCAGCCATCCTGGAAAAAGGCGCCGGCCCATTAATTGCGAAAATGAATCATGAGCAATAAGCCGCTTCATATTTTAAGTACAAAACTACTTGATGACGCGCTCATCCGGAAGGCCGGGAACCGGGTACAGCTGGATTGCAGGTCCTTTCTGCAAACACAGCCGGTGGCTGCGGAACAGGTGGCCGCATTGCTCACCGATGTTCCGCTTTCGGATCAGGCCGTGATCTTTACCAGCGCCAACGCCGTAAAAGCAGTAGCTGCGGCACTTACAGCCCTTCCCCAATGGGAGGTGTTTTGTATTGAAGCGGCTACCCGAAAAAAAGTGCAGGAGCTATTCCCCGGAACCAAAATCAGTGCATCGGCTCCCAACGGGGCACAACTGGTAAAACAGATCATTGAAAAGGCACCGGACGAGGTGGTTTTTTTTTGCGGGAACCTGCGGTTGAACACCATTCCGGACGGACTGAAACAAAATGCCATTCCCTGCAGGGAAAAAGTGGTTTATGAAAGCACCAAAACACCGGTGGCTATTGACCGGCAATATGACGGGATCCTTTTCTACAGCCCCAGTGGCGTTGAAAGTTTTTTTTCAGTAAATAAGATCAGTGCGGCAACAAAAGCCTTTTCTATAGGACCGTCTACAACTGCGGCCTTAAAAAAATATACATCAAATATAGAGGAAGCAACACAGCCCGATGTGGAACAGATGATCGGAATGATTGCCAATAACAAGGGGTAGTCTGCCCGGTCTAAAGATTTTAAATATGCAACAGGAAATAAAAAACGACTTGATTTTAAGAACGCTTCGCGGAGAAGCTACGGAACGTACCCCGGTTTGGATGATGCGCCAGGCAGGCAGGTACCTGCCGGAATACATACAGCTGAGGGAAAAGTATTCCTTTTTTGAACGGTGCCAGAATCCCGAGCTGGCTTGCGAGATTACGTTGCAGCCGGTAGACATTGTAGGCGTGGATGCAGCGATCCTGTTTTCAGATATCCTGGTAGTGCCGCAGGCCATGGGGATGGAAGTGCAGCTGGTAGAAAAACTGGGGCCGCTCCTGCCACAGCCGATAAAAAATCAGGCCGACCTGCAACGCATCTGGATCCCGGATGTAAACGAAACATTGAACTATGTATTTGATGCGATAAAGCTGATCAAAAAAGAGCTGAACGGACGCGTGCCCCTGATCGGGTTTGCGGGAGCGCCCTGGACGCTGTTATGTTATATGGTGCAGGGTAAGGGCAGCAAAACCTTTGATGAAGCAAAGGCCTTTTGTTACCAGCAGCCAGAAACGGCACATGCCTTGCTGCAAATGATCACCGACACCACCATTGCATACCTCAAAGGACAGGTAGCGGCCGGTGCCGACGTATTGCAGGTATTTGACAGCTGGGGCGGATTGCTGAGCAAACATGATTTTGAAGAATTTTCGCTTCGTTATATCCGCCAGATCGTGGCAGCGTTAAAAGAAAGCATACCCGTGATCGTTTTTGCAAAAGGTGCATGGGGATCACTTGCAGAAATGGCGGCAACCGGTGCCGCGGGATTGGGTATCGACTGGTGTATAGAGCCGCAGGCAGCACGTCGTTTGGCCGGTGACCAGGTTACCCTGCAGGGCAACTTTGATCCTGCAAAATTACTGGCCCCCATTCCGCAGATAGAGAAGGAAACCAAGGAAATGCTGCGCGCTTTCGGAAGGGGGCGGCATATTGCCAACCTGGGACATGGGATCCTGCCCAATGTACCGGTAGATCATGCCAAAGCTTTTATAAATACTGTAAAGGAATTCAGATTTCAGGATCTTTAAAATAGTAGCCTTGAATAAAGTACCTTTTTTAATTGCGGTTTTTGTGCTTCACTATACGGCTGTTGTGGCACAGGGCCTCTATATGCCCCGGAATATCCAGGATGCCGTTAAAAAAGGAACCCGCACCACCAATGGTTTGCCCGGTGCCCATTACTGGCAGAACCGCGGTGTGTACGTTATCAATGCTACAGTGAATACAGCCGAGAAATCCGTTTCAGGCAGTGAGAAGATCACCTATTCCAATAACAGTCCGGATACCCTGAAATCAGTGGTGATCCGGTTTGTAAATAATATTCATAAGCCGGAGGCTCCGAGAGCCGGGCAGGTACCCAGGGATTTTTTGACCACCGGGTTAAAGATGAGCCGGTTGGTGGTGAACGGAGAGCCGTACGCTGTTAATAGCGATGACTGGGGCACGGTAAATACTGTAGACCTGAACACCCCGTTGCTGCCGCGTTCAAAAACGGAATTTGAGATCGAATGGTCCTACCCGTTATCAAAGCTCAGCGGCCGCGAAGGTCAGATTGATCCCCATACGTTTTTCTGCGCCTATTTCTATCCGAGGATCTCGGTATATGATGACTATAACGGATGGGACCTGCTGCCGCATACGGATGGGGGTGAATTTTATAACGATTTTAATGACTACACGGTTTCCATCAGGGTGCCTACAAACTATGTAGTTTGGGCAACAGGATCCCTGGAGAATGCAAAGGAGGTGTTGCAGCCGGCGGCGTTCAGGCGTTTCAGGGAATCGATGAACAGTAATAAGGTCGTTCATGTGGCAACAGCCAAAGACATGGAGCAGGGGGCGGTTACCAATTTCAGCGAATGGAACGAATGGAAATTTACAGCCCGGAACATTACCGACTTTACATTTGCCACCAGCAACCATTTTGTATGGGATGCGGGCAGCGTGGCAATTGCCGATGGCAACGGGTTAAAAAGAGTGAGTGTGCAGGCGGCTTACAAGGATACCGCTATCGATTTTAAAGATTATGTAGAATGGACCAGGTATGCCATCCGGTGGTATTCGGATAACCTGCCGGGGATGAACTATCCGTATCCGACCATGACGGCCATCCAGGGATATGCCGATATGGAGTACCCGATGATGGTAAATGACGCCTCGTTAAGAGACCTGATGGATTCCCGGCTGACCGTGGATCACGAAGTGGCACATACCTACTTCCCCTTTTATATGGGTATCAATGAAACCCGTTATGCATTTATGGATGAAGGATGGGCCAGCACCTTCGAATACCTGATCGGCATTTCCGAGAATGGAAAACATGCGGCAGACAGCGCCTATAAAAGTTTCCGCATAAAGAACTGGATCACTAACCCTGCTACAGAAATGGACCAGCCCTTGATCACGATGTCGTCCCAGTTGTCGGGTGCCGGATATGGAAGAAACTCCTATGGAAAGGCGTCGCTTTCTTACCTGGCGTTGAAAGACTTGCTGGGCGATGTGCCGTTTAAAAAAGCCCTGCTCCATTATATGAACACCTGGGGTGGAAAACACCCAACTCCCTGGGATTATTTCTATTCCATTAATACCGGTGCGGGAAAGGATCTTACCTGGTTTTGGAAGAACTGGTTCTTTAGTAATCATTATATCGATCTTAAAATAAAGGAGGCCCGGCAGGGGGTTAATAATACAACCATCACGCTGGAAAACATCGGCGGGTTTGCGGTGCCTTTTGATGTGATCTTAAAGCCGGCAGATGGAAAGGAAAAAAGATTCCATTACACACCGGAGATCTGGAAAAATAAAGAAAAGACCGTTACGTTCTCCGTGCCCAGTGCCGGAAAAACAGCGTACGTTACCATTGATGGAGGCATTTTTATGGATGCTACTCCGGCGGACAATACATATCGGTTATGAAGCGGGTGTTATAAATGTTCATTTTTATCATACCGGTAAATGAAGATGTTATAAGGCATACGTTCCATCCGGCCAATAAAACCCACCCTGCGCAGCGGGGTAAACAAAAAACACAGGGATGAAAAAAGAAGCAACAAACGCCTTTCGCCAGCAGTGGATCGAATACGTTTACGGATTGCAGGACCGCATCTGCAAGGCATTGGAAGCGGAAGATGGCCGGGCCGTTTTTAAAGAAGACAACTGGCAGCGCGGTGAAAATGGAAAAGGCGGTGGCGGACATTCCCGTATTATGGAGAATGGGGCCATTTTTGAAAAGGCCGGCGTAAATGTTTCCGTAGTATACGGGCATATTACCGAGAAAATGAAACAGGTGTTACCGGTAAATGAAGGTACCTGGTTCGCCTGCGGCATCAGCCTGGTGCTGCACCCGGAAAACCCCTTCGTACCCACCACACATGCCAACTGGCGTTATTTTGAGGCGCACGATGAAGCAGGTACCGTTACGCATCGCTGGTTTGGCGGTGGCGCGGATCTGACGCCGTATTATTTATTCGAGGAGGATGTGACCCACTTTCATACAACGTTAAAAGAAGCCATCGATCCGTTTGGCCTGGAGTTATACCCGAAGTATAAACAGCAATGCGATGTCTACTTTTCCAATAAGCACCGCGAAAATGAAATGCGCGGGGTAGGCGGTGTATTTTATGATCATCTCTATCTGAATAACGAAGAAGAGGCGGCGCACTTACTGGCCTTTCAAAAAGCCAACGGAGATGCGTTCCTTGAGGCGTATCTTCCCCTGGTACGGAAAAGAAAGAACACATCATACGATGCCGAGAACAAAAAGTGGCAGGAGATCCGGCGGGGGCGCTATGTAGAGTTTAACCTCATCCATGACCGGGGAACGATTTTCGGACTGAAAACAAACGGCCGCACGGAAAGTATTTTAATGAGTTTACCGCCCACGGTCCGGTTTATTTATAATTACGAGCCGGAGCCCGGCAGCCTGGAAGATAAATTATTACAGGCCTGTAAACATCCGAGGGATTGGGTGTCGTAAGTCTCGAATCTCAAATCTGAAATCTGAAATCTGAATCCATTGAAGCTTCTTTTTCTTATATACAGTTTCCTGATGCCGGCAGTGGTGGGTGCCCAAACGGCCCTGTATTACAACTGGAGCGGCTTCCCGTTGGAGATTTATGAGGCGCCTTCGGTAAAAGCAAAAGTGCTGGAAAAGATACCAGTTGGTCAAACGGTTAAAATCATTCCCGGCACAAACGGCCCGGCATATACCATCTACCTCAGCTACTATGGAGATACCACATCACTAAAAAGAGAAGGGACCGCAGAAATAAATAATGCCGGCAGTTTTTATCCGTTAAAGACCACCTGGGTAAAAGTAACCGGAAAGCAGGCTGCAGGCTATACGCTTTTGGGCTTCCTGTCGCGCATGCCTCACAAAAGATTGCATAAGGATCAGGAAGCGGATAACTATGTGGAAATTCCGGTAGCAGCAGCATTGAAGACCTTTTTTGGTAAGCCGGTGTTTTACCGGAAACAGGAGCTGAAAAAAGAGACGAAAGAAGAAATTCATTTTGTGGAACAGTACCGGTTTGCAGGCGGTGTTACATATAACGCCCTGCGGCAGTATGTAGAAAAGGATGGCCCCGGCGGTGAAGAACACCGCATCTTTTTACCCGATGCATCCCTGCATGAAGCCGTTCTTTTCCTTTTAGAAATTACCAATGCCGCTGCTTACCGGCCGGAAGGGAAAAAAAATGCGAACAAGATAAAAAGCCGCTATGATTTTTTTTCCTGGTGGTATCAGCCCAATCCCATTGATGAAAAGGGCAATACGGTAAAAGATAAAAACCGGGTAGATTTTGAGTACTATGCCGAGGGCGGATCCAGCAGTGCTTCATTCATCAAAAAAAACGGGGGCGTTGAAATTGTATACTCCTATGGCGGGTGTTGATACCTGTGCCGGAATATTAGTATTAAAATACATCGATTATGATCTTACAACATAGAAACAGGATTTTAAGAAGAAGTGCCGCTATCCGCGATATGGTTGCAGAAACACAATTGCGGCCCGGCGATTTTATTTTACCGGTTTTTGTTACAGAAGGTAAGGGCGTGGTGGAAGCCATTAGTTCTATGCCGGGCTATTTCCGGCGCTCCCTCGATAAAACCGTAGATGAAGTAAAAGAGCTCTGGGGCCTGGGCATCAAAAGTGTATTGCTGTTTGTAAAATGCGATGATGCGCTTAAGGACAATACCGGCAGGGAAAGCTGGAACCCGGATGGGCTGATGCAACAGGCCGTAAAAGCCATCAAGAATGCGGTTCCGGAAATGGTGGTAATGACCGATGTGGCATTGGACCCCTATTCGGAATACGGGCATGATGGCATTGTGGATGTAAAGAGCGGCTATATCCTGAATGACGAAACGGTGGAGGCGCTTGCAAAGATGAGTCTTTCGCATGCTGCTGCCGGTGCCGACTTTATTGCACCCAGTGATATGATGGACGGACGTATCGGAACGTTCCGGAAAGCGCTGGAGGAAAGTGGCTACACGCATGTAGGCATCATGAGCTATTCGGCAAAATATGCGAGCTGCTTCTATGGCCCTTTCAGGGATGCATTGGACAGTGCGCCGGGTTTTGGAGATAAGAAAACCTACCAGATGAATTATGCCAACCGGATCGAAGCGATCAATGAAACGCTGAAGGATGTGGCAGAAGGAGCAGACATCGTAATGGTAAAGCCGGCAATGGCATACCTGGATATCATCCGGGAAGTAAAAAATGCCGTTACCGTTCCGGTAAGCGCCTATCATGTAAGCGGCGAATATGCCATGATCAAGGCGGCGGCAGAACGGGGCTGGCTGGATGAGGATAAAGCCATCCTGGAAAGTTTAACGGCCATAAAACGAGCCGGTGCAGACCTAATTGCCACGTATTTTGCCAAAGATGCCGTTCGGTTATTACAGTCCTGATGTTATGCAGCAGAACCTGATTCAGAAGTACAATATCCAGGGCCCCCGGTATACCAGTTACCCCACGGTGCCCTACTGGGAGCCCGTGCTTTTTACGGTGGAAGGATGGAAGGAAGCGCTGGTGCGCAGCTTCAGCGAAACGAATGCGAAACAGGGAATCAGCGTATACATACACCTGCCGTTCTGTGAAAGCCTGTGTACCTTTTGTGCCTGTCATAAACGCATCACCCGGCGGCACGATGTGGAGTTGCCTTATATCGAAACAGTTCTGAAGGAATGGAGCCTGTATTGCGCGCTGCTTCCGGAACCGCCGGTGATACAGGAGTTACACCTGGGAGGTGGTACGCCCACATTTTTCAGTCCGGACCATCTGGAGCGGTTATTAAAAGGTATCTTCTCAAAGGCCGTTATTGCGCCGGCACCCGAATTCAGTTTTGAAGGTCATCCGAACAATACGACTACAGCCCATCTGCAAACCTTATCGGAGCTCGGCTTCAGGAGGGTGAGCTTTGGCGTGCAGGATTATGACCCTGCAGTACAGAAGGCCATACACCGGACCCAGTCATTTGAGCGCGTAGCCGCTGCAACGGCCGGTGCCAGGAGCGCCGGCTATGAAAGCATCAGTCATGACCTGGTTTTCGGATTACCCTTTCAAACCTGGGAATCCATGCAGGCAACAATTGAACGTACCATCGAATTAAAGCCAGATCGCATCGCCTTTTATTCATATGCACATGTACCCTGGGTGAAAGGGGTTGGGCAGCGGGGATTCCGGGATACGGATCTGCCTTCACCGGAGCTGAAACGGAAATTATATGAATACGGCAAGGCATTGCTGGAACAGTCTGGGTACATCGAAATCGGCATGGATCATTTTGCATTGCCCGCGGACAGGCTGCACCAGTCATTAGATAACGGCCGGCTGCACCGGAATTTTATGGGGTACTCTTCGTCGGCTACCCGGGTTATGATCGGATTGGGCATGTCGGCCATCTCCGATTCCTGGTATGCATTTGCTCAAAATGAAAAGTCGGTCGAGGCATATACAGCAGCGGTGCAAGCAGGTCGTTTGCCGGTAGTTAAAGGACATTTACTGGATGAAGAAGATCTGAAGATCCGGAAACATATCCTGAACCTTATGTGCCGGCTCCATACCTCCTGGGCAGAACCGGCAATGCAATTGGAAGCAATGCCGGCAATCATTGCCCGTTTGCAGGAAATGGAGCGCGACGGATTGCTGGAAATGGTTGATAAGGAGCTACAAGTTACAGAGAAAGGCCGCGCATTTGTGCGTAACATTGCAATGGCATTTGATTTGCGTTTGATGCGGAAGCAGCCGGACACACAGATATTTTCCATGACCGTATAGGTTGCCGGACCAGTAATAGTGTTTTTCTATTTTCGTGTGAATCGGTATTGATTCTATGGATGTCTTGATGAACCTGCTTGCCTGCTGTAGGCAGGTTTCAGCGGGCTTTGAGTGATTCTGATTGAATAAAATGAGTACAACGTTGATATGATACAAACGACAACCATAGCGGTAAACAAAACAAAGACCCTTCGTAACCTGGTGATGGCGGTATTGTTGTTGCTGTTGGGAATACTATTTGTGTTGAAACCCTTTTTGTTTATCAGAAGTGATGATCCGGGCGTAATTAAGATCATCGGATACATCTGCACCGCCTTATCCGGAATAGGGATCATTGTGTTTGTTCAAAAACTGCGGGATAAAAAAGAAGTACTGGTTATTGATGAAGATGGCGTCCTGGATCATTCCAGCGGTATTGCTGCCGGCAGGATATGGTGGAAGGATGTAAAAAATATCCGGGTAGAGCAGGTTGCAGGTCAGCCATTCATCATGCTTGAAGTAAAGAATCCCCAGGTATACCTTCAGCAACAGCTGAACCCTGTGAAGAAACGGGCCATGGAATTGAATTTCCAGCTTTACAAAACACCGGTGGGCATTTCCGCACAGTTTTTAAATATCGGGTCTGAACAACTGTTGCCATTGCTGGAAGCGGCCTTTAAGGAGTTCAGGAGTAAATAGACAGTAAGGGCTAAGAATCGGGGGGTAGCATCCGGATTTCAGAAACGAGGTTCAAATGTACCAGATCTGCACATTTGTGGCCTTAACGAAACGATATAGAAACAAGATGTCCGCATCCGGCACCGGACCGTACACCGGGCATTAAACCGCAGCCGGCACCGAAACAAGTCACGCTGCATTGCATGCACTCTTCAGCAGTAAACGGTTTCCGGCTCGCCTTGTCCGGAACACCGCCGGTTACCGGCAGTAAAGAAACCCTTGAAGCTGACATACAAGCCCCGCTTCTGCAAACTCGTCTCTCAAATCTGAAATCTCAAATCTGAATTCTGGATTCTGAAATCTGGATGCTCAAATCTCAAAGCTCGCCGCAAATCCCTTATTTTTATACAAACAAACTCCATGCAAACGGCTTCTAAGAAAGTGATCAACGGGTGGGCGATGTACGATTGGGCCAACTCCGTGTACAACCTGGTTATTACCACTACTTTTTTCCCGATTTATTTTTTAGCGGTTACGGACAATGGTTCCAATGATCATAAAGTACGTTTCCTGGGAAGGCAGTTTATAAACTCAAGCCTGTACGATTATGTGCTGGCAGTGGCCTACCTGTTTGTTGCCATCCTTTATCCGATTCTTACTTCCATTGCGGATACGCGGGGAAACAAGAAGAACTTTATGCGCTTTTTCTGTTATATGGGTGCGCTGGGTTCTGCAGTCCTGTTCTTTTTTACAAGTGATACGCTGGGCCTGGGTGTGGTAGCCTTTATGCTGGCGGCAATGGGATATGTGGGAAGTCTGGTATTTTATAATGCCTATTTGCCGGAGATAGCGGCTCCTGCAGACCAGGACCGCGTGAGCGCACGTGGCTTTTCTTATGGATATATAGGCAGCGTCATTATGCAGGTGATCGGTTTTTTGCTGATCGTTTTAATGGAAGACAAAGGGCTGGCCACCCGGCTTACTTTTTTGCTGGTAGGTATCTGGTGGTTCAGCTTTGCGCAGATCACCTTTTCCCGGTTGCCGCAATCAACGCAAACAGCCAGGATCGGTGGCCGGGTATTGCGGGACGGGTTCGTTGAAATAAAAAAAGTATACCAGCAGGTAAAGCTGATGCCGGTGTTGAAACGGTACCTGCGCGGCTTCTTTTTTTACAGCATGGGCGTACAAACCGTAATGCTGGCGGCCACCTTGTTTGGCAGCAAGCTCCTGGGGCTTCCGGATGACCGGCTGATCATATCGGTGGTGATGATACAGCTGGTAGCGGTTGCCGGCGCCTGGTATATGTCCCGGCTTTCGGCCCGTTATGGAAATATCCGGGTATTAATGGGCGTGGTCGTTTTCTGGATCCTGATCTGCATTGCGGCCTACCTTACTGCTATGGTAGCGGAAGGGGGAGGGAATGGAGAGTACCTGTTTTATGGACTGGCTGTAGCCGTGGGCCTGGTGATGGGGGGGATTCAATCGCTCAGCAGGTCTACTTATGCCAAATTGATGCCGCATACAAAAGATACGGCATCCTTCTTCAGTTATTACGACTTTACAGAAAAGCTGGCCATTGTAATCGGTATCTTTGCTTTTGGCTTTATTGAAGAGCAAACAGGCAGCATGAAGAATTCCATATTGTCATTGATCGTTTTCTTTGCCATTGGTTTTTTCTGGCTGTATTCCGCGCTGGTAAAACAAGGGAAGGCGGGGAATTAGCCGTCAGTCAACAGCGGTCAGTTTTCAGTTAAGTCCGTTCCTAAAGACTAAAAACTTAAAAACATTTCACTTCTTACTAAAAGCACATGAACCTATACACAATCCATTGCGGTCATTTCAAATTAGACGGTGGTGCCATGTTTGGAGTGGTGCCTAAAAGTATCTGGAATGGGCTAAATCCTGCCGATGAAAACAATATGTGTAGCTGGGCCACCCGCAGCCTGCTGATAGAAACAGGTAACCGCTTGGTATTGGTGGATTGCGGCATGGGCGATAAGCAGAGTGAAAAGTTCTTTGGCTATTATTACCTCCATGGAGAAGACAACCTGGATAAATCACTGGCGCAATACGGTTTTCACCGGGATGATATCACCGATGTGTTTTTAACGCACCTGCACTTTGACCATTGCGGAGGCGCCATAAAAAAAGAAGACGGACAGCTGGTACCCGCCTTCAGGAATGCTGTTTACTGGAGCAATGAAGCGCACTGGAATTGGGCCATACATCCCAACCCGAGAGAAAAGGCCTCATTTCTGAAGGAGAATATTCTTCCCATACAGGAAAGCGGGCAGTTGAAATTTATTCCGGATAGGGAAGCTGCCGGAAAGGGCCTGGCATCGGCGTCCTTCCTGGAACAGGTGGATATCCGTTTTGCCAATGGACATACCGAAGCCATGATGTTGCCGCAGGTTCAGTATAAAGGAAAAACCATCGTATTTATGGCAGATCTGCTGCCGTCTCCGGGGCATATTCCGCTGCCGTATGTAATGGCCTATGATACCCGTCCGCTGATAACCATGATGGAAAAAGAAGCTTTTTTACAGGAAGCCGTGGAAAAGGAATATATCCTGTTTTTCGAGCACGACCCGCAACAGGAATGTTGTACGCTGAAGAACACGGAAAGAGGTATAAGGGCAGATCAGTTTTTTAAGCTGAGTGATCTTTAGAGGCATTTGAAAATTTGAATCCCGATGGCTATCGGGAGTGGAAGTTTGAAAATGAAGATTCCGTTCCTGCTTCGTGAACTTCCCCCAGCCGATATTCTATAGACGTTAGGCATCCCGTGTCCAGTATCAAATATCCAGCATCTTACACTGAGCATAAAAACATGTCTAATCCGCCACTGCGGGCGCACCTGAAACTTTAAACCTCAAACCTAAAATCCTTTCGGGAATGTAGAATATCGAATAAGAAATTTTAAATGTAGATAAGATACATTCCCGAAAACGCATCCAACGTGGAACTTTAAACCTTAAACCTGGAACTGCCCCCTGGAACTGCCGGAGCTTGATCAGTTTTTCTTGATCAACGCCGTCATCGGGTTTTTAAGCCCGTCAAAGCTGGTCATTTCAATCTTTACTTTACCTACAATAATCGGGCTTTCTACGCGGATGGGAACCCGGTTGGCATCATCCGTTACCCAAACCGTCATTTTTTCACCACCCTCAAAAATGGTCCCCTTAATGGTAAGCGGTTTGATCTTAATAGCTTTGAACTTGCCATACTTGGTGGTAATGGTTTCTTTACCCATATACCGGATGTACATACCAAAAACCTCGTTATCTAAAAACACACTGAAGGGCACCTTATCACCGGGCTTCAGGCTGTTGTAATCCACATTGCGCGCGTAGAATACAGAACTCACCACATCATGCACACAGGCCGGCACGGGAAATGTACCTTCATTACTTACGGCGGTATTGGCCGATTTTACAAAACTTACATTCTGGTATTTTTTATAGCCGCCTTCATTGATATTACGGATGAACCGCAGGGGTTGAAAAGTTTCCACGTCCACATAGGTTTCATAGGTGTCGTTGGCCTTATAGGCCCACTCGTAAGACGAAAGCGTGCGGCCGGTACCTGTGATATGGTACACCGTGCGACCGTTCATTTTTTCCAATGTTGTAAAAAAGGATCCCGTACCTGCCGGTACAAAGGCGCCGGCCACGCTATAGCCAACCGTAAACCCTACTTTTTCACCAGCCTGGAAGGCCGTATTGGGGATGGAACAGGCCGGTGCAGCAACTGCTTCAGGTACAGGAGGCGCAACCGCCTTTTTGTTACCATCTGCAACAAACATAAAGAACGGAACCAGGAATAAACTAAGCGTTTTCATTTTTGCTTTTAAATATGCTTTTAATACCCAGCACCAGCACACTTCCGATAAGCGCCGGTATCACCAGGTTAATTAACCAAATGCTTGCCGAAGTTAAGCTAATACCCAATTGATTAGCGTTAAATAATCCTAATATTGTCAGGCTCAGACTCCCCCGTACGCTCAGGTCTGTAAAAAGCGCAATGGTGGGAATAATGGCCAGGATCAAAAATAATACGCTCACTCCCGTCCATGCCTGCCAAAAAGAGATCGTTACTTCAAACAACTGAAATAGTAAAAAATATTGCAATATAAAGATAAAAAACCGTGTTACTGATAAAGACAATAATCGGAGCAGTACCGTTGCATTAAAATGTTCCAGGGCTTCTATGGACCAGGAAAATTTTTTACCGGAAGGAATACGGCGGATCCATTTGGCCATCCAGGAGATGCGGAAATAAAAAAGCAGCAGCATCAGGGCACAGAACGCCACAATATAAAACAGGGCATCAAACCATAAAACCGAAATGATCCCCGCTGCAACGATCGGTTCTTTTAAAAAATAAAGAGATAAAAGCCCCATCCAAACGGTAACCAGCAGCTGGCTGACATTGCTGACCACGGTAAGCGTTGCCGCCTTAATACGTTTGCCTTCATCAATATATAACACCCGCCCCACATAATCGCCGATGCTGTTGGGGGTAGAAACGGAAAAGGAAACGCCTGATAAGGTAGCTTTTAACGCACGGATAAAGGATAGTTGCTGTACGCTTTTGACTGCCAGGCGCCATTTACAGGCCTCCACCATCCAGTTAACCGCCATTAAAACGATTACCGCTAACAGGTAAATGATCTTTGAGCTGGTAAGCGAGGCTTTGATCTGCGTCCAGGACTCGGTTAAGCCTTCCTGCCGGCTCACCTGGTTATAAATAGACCAGCACAACCAGATAAACAGCAGCGGGCCTAAAAAATAATTGAAGAATATTTTGATATTTTTGTTGATCTTCATGAATCCTTGTAAAAATAGCATCCCCTTTGCAAACAGCCGCCAAAATAATCCTCGGTATTGACCCCGGTACAGTTATTATGGGTTACAGCATTATTGAATGTACCCGTCAACGAATACAGATGCGCGAAATGCATGCCATAAAATTTTCTGCCCGGCTGGATGGCTATGAGCGGCTCAGCCGCATCCATGAGAAAGTTACCGAACTGATCCGGGTATACCAGCCACATGAGTTTGCGATTGAGGCCCCTTTCTTTGGGAAGAATGTACAAAGCATGCTCAAGCTGGGGCGGGCCCAGGGGGTGGCCATTGCCGCAGCCATGCACTTCAATATTCCTGTTACCGAATATTCGCCCCGTAAAATAAAGCAGGCCGTAACCGGCAATGGTAATGCAGCAAAAGAACAGGTATGGAAAATGCTACAGCAGATTCTTGCTTTAAAAGAAGCACCGGAATATTTTGATGCCACCGATGCGCTGGCCGTAGCCCTCTGTCATCACTACCAGATCAGCAGTCCCATAAAAACCGCAGCCGGCTTTAAAGGCTGGGAAGACTTTATAAAGAAGAATCCGGATAAGATAAAGAAGTAGCCGGATTATGTAGCCGGCTTCAGTGCTGGTGGCAGCTTCCTTGCTACGCTCAGTTTAACTGCAGTGCATAGATCACAGCTAACAGTTCACCTGAAAATCATGCGGAAAAAAACTCCTGACATACAGCTGTCACCAGCCGTGTTTTACTTTGTATCAGCGGCAGGAAAGCCCTTTATACGATGATGAAAACGTCTATAGAAATTTTTAAAACCAATGTGCTGAACCGGCCTGTGGCGACAAAACTGGTAAAATGCCTCGAGGAACTTTTATTGCAGGCAAAAGTGAATTTTGACCTGGAGGATTGTGATCACATACTGCGCGTAGAAGCCCCGCAAACAATAGACGTGGCGCTGGTCCGGAACTGTATCTTATACCATGGCTATGAGGCAGAACGGCTGCCATAGCTGGTAAGTAAGCAACCTGAAGATTATTTTTTAACTCCAATAAACATCAAATCATGACAAGATTAGAAATTTTAAAAAAGGATTTTGAAAATGAAGTACTAACCACACGAAAATTCCTGAACATTGTCCCCGAAGATAAATGGGACTGGAAACCACACCCGAAAAGTATGAGCCTGATGCAGCTTACCACGCATATTGCCGAACTGCCCGGCTGGCCGGCAATGGTGTTTGATACATCCGAACTGGACTTTGCGGCATTCCCTTACCAGCCTACCGTAGTAAAAAACCGGAAGGAACTGCTGGAAATTTTTGAAAGGGAAGTTGAAAAAACAGGCAAGTACCTGAGCGATCCTGGAAATGAAAAAAAACTGGATGATACCTGGACGCTCCGCGAGGGCGATACTATTTACGGTGTGAATCCTAAACTGGATGTAATACGGATGAGCATCAACCAGACCATTCACCACCGTGCACAGTTAGGGGTGTTTCTGCGCCTGCTGGATATTCCCATTCCGGGCAGCTATGGCCCCAGTGCAGACGAATCGTTTTAAGTTGGGCAGACCCGTTAGGTTTTTAAAACCCAACGGGTCCCTTTTTTACCTGGTTATGCGAGGCGTCCACGCCTCGCATTTCATTATTCCATCACCTGTGGCGATGCAAACATTGCGGGATTTTTCTTAATATTGTATATGCTCCCGCTTTGGCAAAAAGTAATAAAAAGTCCTACGTAGCGCTCCGCATTCCTGCGGGGAGCGCTGCCTGTTTTGGGGTGCTTCCTTTATAGCATTTTTCATTTTTATTGATCATCCCAAAAACAGTGTATGGCAACCACCATTATTGAACCCTTCCGTATTAAATCGGTGGAACCGCTGCGGTTCACCACAAAGGCACAACGTGCCGGCATTTTAGAGCAAGCTTTTTATAATCCTTTTTTGATCCATGCGGATGATGTACTCATCGATCTGCTTACGGACAGCGGTACTTCTGCCATGAGCAGCCGGCAATGGGCGGCCATGATGGAAGGGGATGAATCCTATGCCGGCAGCAGCAGTTTTTACCGCTTTGAGGCAGCGGTAAAAAAGATCACCGGTATGAAAAATATCATTCCCACTCACCAGGGGAGGGCATCGGAGAAGATCCTGTTTACCATAACCGGGGGCAGGAACAAATATTTTTTGAGTAATACACTTTTTGATACCACCCGGGCGAATATTGAATTTTCAGGAGCCGTTGGGATAGACCTGCTCACGGAAGCAGGAAGGCAGCCGGCAACTGTGGCGCCATTTAAAGGCAATATCGACCTGGTGGCACTGGAAGCCACGATCCGGGAAAAAGGCGCCGCGCAGATCGCAATGTGCATCGTTACTACGACCAATAATTCCGGTGGCGGGCAGCCGGTGAGCATGGATAATATCCGCAGCGCGAGCGCTATCTGTAAACAATACGGCATCGCTTTTTTTATTGATGCCTGCCGCTTTGCAGAGAACTGCTATTTTATAAAACAACGGGAGGAAGGGTATGCGTCCAAAACAATGCTGGACATTGCCAACGAACTTTTTTCGTATGCGGATGGTTGTACCATGAGTGCCAAGAAAGATGCATTTGCCAATATCGGGGGCTTCCTGGCGCTGAATGATGATGCCTTAACACAGGAATGCCGCAACCTGCTGGTGATCACCGAAGGCTTTCCTACCTACGGAGGTCTTGCCGGGCGCGACCTGGAGGCCATTGCCGTAGGACTGGAAGAAATTATGGATGAGCATTACCTGAAATACCGCATCCGCAGTATGGAGTATATTGGTGAAAAGCTGGCGGCGGCGGGTGTGCCTTTTGTAAAACCGGTAGGAGGCCATGCCGTATACCTGGATGCAAAGGCCTTTCTGCCACAGGTATCGCTCCACCAGTATCCGGGCCTGGCATTGAGTAACGCGCTGTATATAGAAGGCGGCATCCGCAGTGTAGAGATCGGTTCACTGATGTTTGGGAAATATGCTGCAGATGGCACCCTGGTTCCTGCGCAGATGGAGCTGGTACGGCTTGCGGTTCCGCGTCGTGTATATACGCAAAGCCATATCGACTATGTTGCAGAGATTATTATTGATGTATTTAATAAAAGACAGGAACTGAAAGGGTATACGATTGTTTATGAGGCGCCGTTGTTGCGGCATTTTACGGCAAAGCTGAAACCTGTTCGTTAAACCATTTCGTTCCGGGGGCGGAATAGTCAAATAGCCTGCCTGTTATAAATTGGATATAATCCGTTCCTGTACGGCCTTCATTTCCTCCGGGGATAGTTTCAGTTTCGGCTGCAGGAAGTTTACATCGTTGGCATCATTGAGCGGGATCAGGTGTACATGGGCATGCGGAACTTCAATGCCTACCACACTGAGGCCACAGCGGTTGCAATCGAAACTTTTTTCAATGGCTTTTGCAACCGGCTTTGCAAATACCAGTAATTCCGAAAGATAGTTATCGGGTACATCAAACAGTTTGTCTATTTCAATTTTAGGCACTACCAGGGTATGGCCTTTGCGCAAGGGCATGATGTCTAAAAAAGCAATAAACTGATCGTTTTCAGCAATTTTATAGGAGGGGATTTCTCCAGCGATGATTTTTGAAAAAATGGTCATGCCAAGATGGGTTATGGTGAATTGTTTAAAGTTCTGTGGTTTGAGCATCGGGGATCCAGAATCCAGAATTGAGAATCGGGAATCCAGGACCGATCATCCGGAATCGAGAATGGAACGTCCGGTGCCGGCTCAAACCACTGCCCAAAGCTACAAAAAAACCGCCCCGGTTTAACCCGGAGCGGCTTAAAAAGCTGAGCGTTGTACTGCAGTACAAGTGAGTGACACAAGCAAGGCCGGGTCATGCACCGCAGCAGGCTAAAAAATTATATTGAAATTTCTTCAATTTTAAACTGGATCACACCGGCCGGGGCCAGTACATCGGCTACATCGCCGGGTTCTTTGCCCAGGATACCTTTTCCGATGGGAGATGTGATGGATATTTTTCCGGCCTTTAAATCGGCTTCCTGCTCACTTACGAGTTGGTAAATGACTTGTTTTTTTGTTTTAAGGTTGGTGAGTTTTACTTTGGTGAGAATGGATACTTTGCTGGTATCAATCGTAGATTCATCTAACACCCGGGCATTTGCCAATGCCCCTTCCAATGCTGCAATCTTGGCTTCCAGGATACCCTGGGCCTCTTTAGCGGCATCATACTCTGCATTTTCTTTCAGGTCTCCTTTTTCACGTGCCTCGGCAATGGCCTTGCTGGCTGCCGGACGCTCCACACCTTTCATGTGTTGGAGCTCTTCCTTCATTTGCTCTAATGTTTCCTTTGTTACATATTGTATCGTCATATGCGTTACTTTAGAATAAACAGAAAAAAATAACAACGCCTCAGACGTTACTGAAGCGTTGCATTACCTATATAAACAAATATAACTAAAAAGGATTAGAATTCCTTTATACCCAGTTTTTTTAACAGAACTGTAGCCATTTTTAAAAAAGCCTCGTGACTGTACCCGGCAATATGCGGCGTGATGATCACATTCGGCTGATTCAGAAGCGCTTGCAGGGTTTGTTTTTCTTCCGGGGTATAGGTGTCCAGTTTTTCATTTTCCAGCACATCCAGACAGGCACCGGCAATCAATCCCTGTTTGAGCCCTTCATACAGTGTGGGAAGATGAATAACCTTACCACGGCTGGCGTTAAGGATAATGGGTTTTTGCTGCATCGTTTGCATCAGCTCCAGTGTCAGCATACCCTTGGTATCGGAAGTCAGCGGCACATTAAAACTGATCACATCCGAATAACGGCAAACCTGTTCCAGCGAGGCTTCCTTTACATGGTCGTGCGCAAAATCATTTTTGAACTTATCGTACGCCAGCACGGTTACATTAAAAGGCTGCAACAGGCGGGCAAAAGCCCAACCGGTATTGCCATAACCAATGATGCCCACCGTTTTTCCGGTAAGTTCGGTACCCCGGTTCTCTTCCCGTTTCCAGATGAACTGTTGTACTTCCGGAACGGCAATATTCATTTTATTAAGCAACATCAGCAGCATGCCCAGGCTTTGTTCCGCAACGGCATTGCGGTTGCCTTCGGGGCTGCTTACACAAAGAATGCCCTTGCTTTGAGCATAAGGTACATCGATCAATTCCATGCCGCTTCCCAGGCGTCCGATCCATTTAAGGGCAGGAGCTGCATCCAGCAACGGTTTATCTACCGTGATGCGGGTGGTCAATACCAGTCCGGTAATATCCTGTGCCTGTGCCATCAATTCCTCATAGGTTATTTTTGGCAGGTAGGAAACCTCAAATCCTTTTTCCTCCAGGGTTGTCTGCAGTATGGAATGTGCGTTTCCTGTAATGATTACTTTTTCTTTCATCAATATTTTTTTAAATAAATATAAATAAGACCGGGGCGATTATTTCATTTTAAAACTGAGCGCAGCAAAGTCGCTGACCGATAATTGTTCAGCGCGTTTATTAAAGATATCGTCTTTTAATACTTCTTCGTCAAACAAGGATTTTACGGCATTGCGCAGTGTTTTCCTTCTTTGATTGAACGCTGTTTTTACCAGCACGGTAAAGGCCCGGTCCGATTTTACGGGCTCTGCCGTTTGCCGTCTCCGGAGCCGGATCACCCCGCTTTTTACCTTGGGCGGCGGGTTAAATGATTGTTCGCTTACGTCAAATAAATAATCTACTTCGTAAAAAGCCTGCATCAATACGCTGATGACACCGTAAATTTTAGAGCCGGGCGCAGCGGCCACCCGTTGTGCTACTTCTTTTTGAAACATGCCGGTAATGACCGGAACCTGTTCTTTCCAGTCGAGGATCTTAAAAAGGATCTGCGTGGAAATGTTATACGGGAAATTGCCTACGATGTGAAAAGTACCTTCAAAGGGGGCCGCGGTATCCAGGATGCTTTCGTTGATAATTTTGTCCTTTAGTTCGGGGTAGGTGGCCGAAAGATATTGTACCTTTTCTTCATCCAGTTCTACAGCCTTAAACGATACTTCCGGCAGCTGCATCAGGTAGCGGGTAATGGCACCGCCACCGGGCCCCACTTCCAGGAGTTGCGCTGGTTTTTCGCCGGCAACGGCGGCTACAATTTTCCTGCAGATGTTGTCATCTTTGAGAAAATGCTGACCCAATGATTTTTTTAAGGTATACATATTGCAAAATTAAGCGCCCGGAATTTAATCCGTTTTTTTGGGGGGCAGGGCAAAGGCAACGGCCTCATGCTCAAAATGTCCTTTATGACTGCCATCGCAAAACGGTTTATTCACCGATTTACCGCAGCGGCAAAGGGATACCACGGTTCTTCCTCCCAGGTCATACGGGTTGCCTTCCTTATCTACAATTTCAAAATCGCCTTCGATCCTTAACGACCCGTTGTTGTTTACTGTAATTTTTGTAGTTGCCATAGTTTTTTATTAGGCGGCAAATTTAATGGGATAATATGAAAATAGGAGAATGTGGAAATGTGGAAATGAGCGGATGTGCGTATTTAATTTAAGGACGATTAAAATGGATTGGCTAATCGCGCATGCTGTGCCCTTTTTTACATTTATTATTCTTTATTTCTTATTTTACATTTTCGCTCCGCCTATCTTTGAAGCATGATTAAAAATGTAATTTTTGATTTTGGGGGCGTATTGCTGAACCTCGATTTTAAACGGTCATTTGCGGCATTTGAGGCCCTGGGTTTTAACGATTTTGAAGATAAGTTTTCACAATATACGGCGGCGCCGATCTTCCAGGAGCTGGAAAAGGGGCAGATTGCTGCGCCGGCATTTTACGAAGGGCTCCGGGCGCTGCTGGGAAAGCCCATTCCGGATGCACAGCTTGAGCAGGCCTGGAACGCCATGTTGCTGGATTACCGCAAACCCAGTCTTGATTTTTTAGTACCGCTCGGCGGCCGATACAACCTGTTTTTGCTCAGCAATACCAACCAGATCCATTATGATCATTTTTCAAAAACACTGAAGGAAGAAACGATGTATCCGTCGCTGGAGTCTTTTTTCAAAAAAGCCTATTACTCTCATGATATCAAACGCCGAAAACCGGATGCGGATACCTATGCCTTTGTATTAAAGGATGCGGGGATAGCGGCTGCAGAAACGCTGTTTATAGACGACAGTTTTACCAACCTGCCCACGGCACAGGAGCTGGGTATTCAAACGCATTTATTGCTGCCGGAGGAACGGATTGAGCATTTGGAGCAGTTGCAATAGTAGAATGTAAAATATTAAATGTTCAATTTAAAATGTAGAAGTGGCAATTACTTGCTGAGAAGAGCGCGGGCAGCAGTGCGTTCTTTACTTGTACGTTTAATATTTCATATGTTTTAAATTCAGGAAGGGAATGTTTGAGGTTTATCGCGAAACCGGCAGGAGCGGTTCGGTTCCGCTTATGCTGAGTATGTTGCTTCACTCCAGGGTCCTGCGGCATAGATAAAGATCTCGATTAAGGGAAGGTTATGGAATGGCAACGACTCTTCATTTTCAAATTCCCATTGGTTATTTTAAATTATAAAATAAAAGCCCCGTTCTTTTGGAACAGGGCTTTGATATTTTTGAGCGGAATGTTTACCGCACCTTATAAATAAAGTCATTATTCTTAAACTGTTTGGCAATCGCCTTCAGGTCGTAGCTGATGCTGGCGTCTACCATTTTATCGCCCATTTCCAGCACAAATCCGCCAATAATATCGGGGTTCACTGTAGCTTCCAGCTCAATATGCTGCTGGCCGGATGCTTTTTTCACCTGCTCGATGATATTGGCTTTTACCGCATCACTAACCGGAACGGCTGTCGTCAGCTTTACCGTATGAATGTTGTTCAGCACTTTATATTGCTCAATAAAAGCCGGCAGGATCTCCGGAAGAATGGCTTCCCGGTTTTTTGAAATCAGGAGATTGGCAAAGCCAGCTGTAAGCGCCCCGATATGATTGCCGGCGATAGCGTTCACGATGCTCTTTTTCTTATCGGCCTTGATAATAGGACTGCGTAGCAGGTTAACAAATTCCCTGCTTTCTTTGCATACCGCCTGCAGCCACTGTATATCAGCAAATACAGCTGCCACCTGGTCTTTTTCTTTTGCCAGGTCTAACAGGGCTTTTGCATATCTGGAGGCTAAACGAGGATTGGGCATAACTTAAATGTAGAATAACGAAATAATGTGAAATGTAAAACGATTCCGGAACCGGTTAGTTCAGTTTAATAGAGTGAACCAGGCTGTTGATGTATTCTTCCTGTTTATCCTGACCCGCCAGTTGTTGCTTCAGTACTTTTTCGCTTACCTCAATCACCATTTTACCTACTTCGTTCTTCACATCGGTAAGGGCCGCCATTTTTTGTGCGTTGATGGCCTGCTGGGCATCTGCAATGATTTTGCTGGCTTCCGCTTTAGCTTGTTCTTTAGCTTCGTTAACGATCTTATCCTTTGTTTCGCGGGCTTCTTTCAGCAGTTGGGCCCGCTCTTCACGTGCTTTTGCAAGCAACGCCTCGTTCTCGTTTTGCAGCTGGGCCATTTCTGCTTTTACTTTTTCAGCAGCGGCAATGGCGCCGGCGATATTTTGTTCCCGCTCATTTAAGGATTTGATGATGGGCTTCCAGGCAAACTTTTTCAGTATAAGAAATACTACGATGAAGGCAACCAGTGCCCATACAAAATAACCGAGATTGGGAGTTAATAATTCCATTTTGATCTATTTATTGTTTTTGGTTTCTTGTCTGATGTTTGCACCTCAAACTAAAAACTTCAAACCAGAAACGAATAATTTTTTAAAATTTACTGTACCCATTGCCCTTTGCGCCGGGTACAGTAATGTTTTGTTTGTGAACGCTGATCTTACTTCAGTACGGCCAATAAACCGGCGATTACCGCAAACAGGGCAACACCCTCGATAAACGCAGCAGTTAAGATCATAGCGCCACGGATGTCGTTAGCAGCTTCAGGCTGACGGGCGATACCTTCAGTAGCGCCTTTACCAATTTGACCGATACCGATACCAGCACCGATTGCAGCAAGGCCAGCGCCTACGGCACCACCAAAGTGAGACCAGCTTCCGCTTACTTCCAACAAAGTGTTCATTAAACTCATGACTCTGATTTTATAGTTGATTTAAAATAAAAACGTATTAATGATGGGCAACGACATCTTCTTCATAATGATGATCACCAATGGCACCGCCGATGAATACCGCGGTAAGGTTGGTGAAGATATATGCCTGAATAAACGCTACCAGAATTTCAATTAAATAAATGAATACCGCAAAGGCGATCGAAACCGGGGTGAACAGTACACCGGCTGTTTTCGACATTTCGGTAAAAATGAATATTAAGCTTACAAAACTCAGGATAATGATGTGGCCTGCGGTCATGTTTGCAAACAAACGAATGATGAGGGCAAACGGCTTGGTAAATACACCCAGCAATTCCACGGGCATCATCAGCAGTTTCACCGGCAGGGGTACACCCGGAAACCAGAAAATATGCTGCCAGTAATGCCCATTTGTGTTGAACAGGATTACAAAGAAGGAAATGATTCCCAGCATCGCTGTAAAGGCGATGTTTCCGGTTACGTTGGCCGCACCGGGCAGTAATCCGAAAATATTGTTGATCAGGATAAAAAAGAAAACCGTTAATAAATAGGGCAGGAACTTCTGGTACTTGGGTCCCAGGTTGGGCTTGGCCACATCATCCCGTACAAACGTAATCACCGGCTCAATGGCATTTTGCATGCCCTTGGGAGCAGAGGTAACACCCTGGCCGGTTTTGTATTTTTTTGCCATTGCAGTAAGCAGCCAAACCAGTACAATCAGTGCAAGCAGCATCTGTACCACGTTCTTGGTCATGGAGAAATCATATACTTTAATGGTTTCATCCGGGTTTCCGGCTTCGTCTACCGCTACCACCTTACCGTGCTCCAGCTTGTACCCGTTATGGGCCTCTGTTCCATGATGAAAGGCAGAAGACATAAACGCGCTAAATCCGCGCTGGGGGGAATAAAGGATCACCGGCAGGGGAATAGTACCATGAAATTCGGAACCATCTGCGTTTTTCAGCGAGAAAAAATGCCATTCATGCGCATCGGCAATGTGATGCAGGATGGCTTCTCCGGGATTAAATTTTTCTTCAGTAGCAGCACCCGCTGCGTGCTCCTCATGTTGTGCAAAAACGGATTGTGCCGAAGACACCAAAAAAAGGCTTAAAGCCGCTACCATAAAGGATTTGAACCATTTAAAACCCATACTGCTCTGAAATTTGCGGCAAAGATAAGGCTGAAATGGATAAAAAAGGGAATTTACGAGCGGGTATTTAAAGTTTTTGGCGGTAACCGGATTCCTCCTCCAGGATTTTTTTGATGCGTTCCAGTTCGATCACGTCAATCTGATCCTTGGGGCGGTTTACCGCTTTTTTATTGGCGATGAGGTGGTTGATATGTAGAAAAGGAACTTTAACATCATCAATTTCAGCGATCCCCGCAAATTTGAGGCATTGTTCAAATGAAAAGCCCTCCAGCCCCTTCATTTGAGTGATCAGGTCAATCCGGTACCCGTTATTCAAATAAAGGGATGTCCAGCCCGGAACGAATTGTATTGTTTTCAGCATATGCAGATTTTCTCCGGAATAATCTTCATATGCTTTTCTGAAACTTTCCCGGTTTGTTCGGGTGTCCTTTAGCCAAACATCAATATCTGCCGTTGTCCGTTGATAACCATTAAAATTTGTAGCGACGCCACCTACCATTATATATCTGACTTTTCGCTTGTTGAGCGAATGCCAAAAACCTAGCAACTCGGAGTCAAGGACGTCCATAAAAGTTATTTAGGAAACTGCTTATAAGTGATTTTGGCTTTTTTCATCATCTGGTTGTCCTTCATCAGGCTGGTCATTACAAGAAACCGCTCTTTATAATTACGTTTCAGGGCTATACGCAGGAGATCCATTTCCGCTTTTTCATAATCCGGTAATGGTTCTTGTAGCAGAGGAAGATTTTCATCTTCAGGAGGTGTATATTTTTTTTCTTGGCCCATTTTTTTTCGTCTGTCACTACCGCAATTTACAAAACTTCCGGGTATTGCCATTAGCTAGAGGCTAAATGAATAAAGCCGCCTTCAATTTTTTTAGAAGACGGCTTTCATATAAACCTATCGAACCTCAGCGTAATTGATTATGGTGCGGGGGCGGCAGCCCGGCTTCGCACTACCACCGGCCATCTGGGATAACTTATGGAAACTCCTTTATTAAGTCCCATGGTCATGTTATCACCGATGTAATAATAAAGGGGCCATCCCTTGTAAGCCAGTTGTTTGCTTCCGGAAGGGTGGGTAATTACCGTAAAATCGGCCTTATTAAGATAGGATGGTACCACAACTTTGTCCATTACGTAAACCGGCCAGGTGCCTAAACAGCCAGCTGATGTACAATTGCTGGTATTTTGTTTGTCAACGGTAAAGGCATACAACGTAATACCCCGCGCATCAGTAAGGTAGCGGGTTTTGCTATTGTTGAGGATCAGGGCCAGGGTTGAATCATATTTATTACCATCGGCGCCTACTAATTGTGCGTTGGTAAGCGTGATGGTATAGTCGGGTTTTGCCACAAACCAGTTATTTCCCACACCTTCTCCCAAAACCTGGCCGGCAGCCTCGGGCGTATTGGTGCCGTTGGTAACAGGCGCATAATAATATAAGGGTCGTCCCTTATAGGCCAGCTGCATGGAAGCGCCTGTGCCAATAGTATCAAAGTCATTGATATCCAAACCTTTTCCAAGTGTTTGGGCACTAATGCCTGCAAAAAATGTGGGCCACAGGGCCTTGCAGCCTGCCGAAACGCAGGTGTTTACGGTAGCGGAGTCATTGGCAAAGAAGTAAAGCGTTCTGCCGTCTTTGTCTACCAGGTAATCTCCAAGCCCAAGTGTGGTATTTGTGGCAAGTTTTACCTGCATTACCGGTGCGGGTGGAGTATAACTATCATCGCTGGAGCAACTTCCGGTTGCCAGCAAAACGATGAATGCAATGACGCGGGGGATAAAGACCCGCTTGCGTGAAGGTGTGTAAGAATAAGCGTACATAATTTTTTTGTTTTAGGGTTTTAAGAAACGGGGTGGATTAAGAACCGGGTGTGTTTTTCTTTTTTCCGATGGTGAAGACCCGCGACAGGTTAAATCCAAAGCGTATTTCTCCACTGCCCCAGCTGTCGGTGGTATTGGTAATAAAGGCTTTTTCATTCATGCCCGTGGCATTGGAAAAATGGAGCTGGAATACGTGTCCGCCGGTTTCAATATCAAAGCCAAGCGATAAGGGATTTTTATAGAGATCCTTGTTTAAGCCGGAAACCACATAATGATAATCGGCAACAAAAGCCACTCTTTTCGAAAGTTTCAACCTGCCACCGATCCCTACCGCGTAGGTGTCATTATCATCGGTTTGACTGGCCACCAGGTTCCGGTGCACATAGGTGGGCGATACCTGAAGGCTGAAGGCTTCCGTAAATTTCCGGCCGATGATTACTTCACTATAATAGGCCATCCGGTGTTTTGTGTCGGTAAATTTTGCATCAGCGGCAAATTTTTGGGTGGTAAGTGCCGCTCCGGCCGCCAGTACCACGGAAACCGGTGATGCGCCTTTACCGCCCGTAGCCTGTTGTATGGGCCGGTATTTGATAAAACCGTCCAGCTCTTTTTCTGCCGTACTGCGACCAACACCGATGGTAAGGTTTTTTCCCAGGCCATAATCAAATCCCATGCGCATGGCTGCCTGATCAAGCCCGAAAAATTCCCCGATGCCGTCGCTGACCCTTCCAAACCGGTGCAGGATGCGCACATCCAGCACATGTTTTCCTATAAATTCGATAGAATGGCCATTGATCACGCGGCTCGATTTAAAGGCCCCGGTCACATATTCTTTTTGTCCGCCTGAATCGACCAGATTAAGCAGATCCGCTTCCTGCGCCCAGATAACCGGAGCAATCAGGAGCAGGCAAATTGTTGTTAAAAACTTCATAGTAGTTGGGTTTGTGCGTTGGATTGTTATTTTAAAACAGCGTAATTACAGTTAACCGACACCATTGCGGTTTTGGCAATTTTGTCGCTCACAATTCCGGGGATCGCAATTTTGTAATCGGCGATGGTTACCGGAAATTTTGCCAGCGCCTGAACCGTTGTTCCGGAAATGGCTAAGGACCCGGAGGTGGTAATCTCTTTCTTTACGCCGTGGATCTCCAGGACACCTTTTACGGTTACCGGGTAGTTGCCTGGTTTTTGAAAGAGTGCTGCATTCAGGTTTACGATCTTGCCTTTAAATACTGCCTTGGGGTACTTGCTGCTCTCCATATAATTTTCGTTGAAATGTTCCTGCATCAGGGCCCGGCGGAATTCAAAGCCTTTTATCAGCACTGCAAATTCTATTTGCCCGGTTGCGGCGTCCAGTACACTGGCCGCTGTTTTATTGGTAGCAATGATATCTTCCAGGGCGGTTCCGGCTTCAAACGAAACAGTGCCGTTTTTTGTGAAATATTTTTGCGTAAGTCCTGCTTTTGTCAACACCAGCAGCATACAAAGCGCAAGGGCTGTTTTTTTCATGATAAAAGTTTTATTGAACGATACTGCATTTGTTAAGGACCACATCCATGAGCTTGCCGGTACATACGCCTTTAATAGTAACCTGCTGACCGCTTTTCAGCTTTTTTACGGCTGCTGCCTCGGTATCATAAAAACTGCAGGTTACAGAAGTCATAGGATCCCCGCTGTCTAAAAAAACTGTAGCGGTACCTCCCTGCTCTATTTTTACATCCCTGATGTTGCCGCGTACAGCAACAACCTTGTCTACATATTGCCTGGTGGCGGCTGACTCGTCTGTATTAAAGGCCGTAATTAAACCGGAAGCGGTTATTTCAAATTGCGAATGCGCCTGTTTAATATCCTGCGGTTTCTTATTATATAAATACAATCCATACAGGACAGCCGTTACAACAAGGAGCGCCACTGCTATTGCAATTTTTTTCCAGGTGGTCATTTTTTGCTGCATTTAGTTGTTAGGGGTTCCGGAGGAGATCCAGCATTTTAATGTAGCCTTTTGATCGGCAGAAAGGGCTCCTCCCGTTTTCGGCATCCTGCTGTTAACCACCGCGGCATCATTGATTGCGGAAGCCTTGGAAGATATCTGGGCGTAAGTAATCAGCTCTCCCGGTCCATTGGTACTGCCGCTTCCATGGCAACCGGAATTGGTAGCACAGCGGCTCTGGATGATCGGCAGTACGTTTGCGGTAAATTTAGCCTGTATGCTGGAGCAATCAGTGCCCTGCGGCGGGGGATTATCAACGGAGTCTTTTTTATCACCGCCACAATTGACAGCTGTAAAGGCGATAAAGAGCAATACGATCCCTGTAGAAAAAAGGTTCTTTTTTTTCATGATGACAGATTTAAAATGAATAAGAGGATTATATGTTTGTTTGCTACTGCATTACAAATCTTTTTTAATAGAGATCTGCGTACCCACACCACCCAAACTCAGGTTACCATACCCGATTTCGCCCATCGGGATTTTTACATAAGGAGCAATCTGCACAGATACATGCTCCCATTTTTGTTCGTAACCTATGGAAAGATTGGCTACTGCGTAAACGCTTTTTCCTTTACCGGATACATCCCGGTTTATTGGCACCGGTCCGTCGCCCCGGTCAAAATCGTAGATATAACTCTGTTTTACGATCACCGTTGGAGATACGCCCGTACTTACAAATGCTTTGTTCTTTTTGGAGGCTACCACATCATAACGGACGTTTACCGGTACGTCGATCATGGTACAGGAGCCTTCGATATTGGAAACCCTGGAAGATACCGGGTTGCCGTTGGGGTTGAAGTCTGCATTGTTCACATCATAGGTCATGGATTCATATACCACGCCTGATTCTACTGAAAAGCGCGACTGCCCCAGTTTCCGTTGCACCAGCAGCCCGGCATTTAAACCCGGTTTTTTGGATACATCGCCCCGCACCATACCCAGGTTGGAGCCGGCTATAAGCCCTACCTGCCAGCGGCTGTTTGCGGGTCTGGCCGGGGATGTTTCCGTCAGGAACGGGTTGTAGTTTCCGGGAAACGCGGGGCGCTCACCCGCCGGTTTATCCCGTAGTGAAAAATAAGGTTTCCGTTGGGTTGTATCCGCTGGATGGTGTTCCCGTTCCGCGCCTGCCTTTTTTGGAATATCATAAAAGTCCCGCCCGTTGTGTGCCAGGGGAGCGTATTCCTTTCCTGGAAGAAGGAGCTCGGGGCCCGTTGTAACGGCATTCAAAGAGCGAAGCACTTTTCCGGGATCGTTTGGATTCAGTGCGGCCGGTACCTCGGTAGTTCCGGCAGATGGCAGGGGCAGGTTCTTAATTACATCTGAAGCAATGCCTGCGGCGGACGGGGTACCGGCAAGGCCCGGTAACGGATGCCGCTGAAGCATCCATACCATACCCGCTATTGCCAGCAACAGGCAGGCGGCGGCCAGTTGCCAGGAACGGCGCAGGATAAGGGGCCGGCGTTGGCTGGCACTTTCTCCGGCCGGAAGCATTTTTGTTTTATAAAAATCATCCCATGCTCCTTCCGGGGCATCCGGAGGCTGAAAGCGGCTGGCTGCGTCGCGAAAGAGTTTATCTAACGCTTCATCGTCCATATTTGAAATTTTTTTATTCATTTAACTGCTCCAGCATTTCCCTGAGATTTTTACGGGCCTTCATCAGGTTGGATTTTGATGTACCCACCGATATACCCAGTGTTTGTGCAATTTCTTCATGACTAAATCCTTCTATGGCAAATAAACTGAACGTGGCCCGGTAGGCCGGGCTTAATTGCTGGATCAGCTTTACCAGGTCCAGGTACGCCATATGATCTGCCATATTTCCGGTTGCTGCTGCCTGCAGTTCACCGGGGCCGGTATCAACCCGCTCTGCCTTTCTTTTGGCAGACTGGTAGTGGTTGATGCTTGTATGGATCATTATTTTCTTTAACCAGCTCATAAAAACTTTTGATAAATGTTCCTGGTCTTCCGGTTCCTGAAAATGGGCCATGCCCCTGAATACCCGTACAAATCCGTCGTTCACCATTTCAAGCGCCTCTTCCCGCGAAGCGGTATACCGCAGGCATACCGAAAGTGAAAACCCAAAGTATTGCTCATACAACCGCCGCTGCCAGGAGGGTATACCCAACTTACAGCCACCTACCATACTTGACAGGCTATACTCGGTCTTCGGAGGTACTGACAAACACTATGTATAAGGTTACGAAATGGTTTATATATAAGTACATACAGCAGATTCCCGCGGCAGGTTGCCTCGGTTAACATTTTTTTTTATTTTATCAGCAACCGGCAGTACGGATGGATAAAACAGCCGGTAGCACAGGTATGCGCGCGGCTCAGGCAGAAACCTGCCCGGCCTGCTGCTCAAACTGCATTTTATGCAAACGTGCATAAAACCCGTTCTGTTGCATCAGTTCGTCATGGGTACCCATCTCTACCAGCAACCCCTTATCCAGTACAATTATTTTATCGGCTTTCCGGATGGTACTAAGCCGGTGAGCGATAACGATGGACGTGCGTCCTTTCACCAGCGTTTCCGTAGCTTTCTGGATGAGCAGTTCGCTTTCGGTATCAATGGAAGAAGTGGCTTCGTCCAGGATCAGGATAGACGGATCATACAGCAAGGCCCGGATAAAGGATAGTAATTGCCGCTGTCCCAGTGATAAGGTAGCACCCCGTTCCTTTACGTTATAGTTGTATCCTCCCGGCAGCCGCATAATGAAGTCATGCATATCGATCATTTTAGCGGCCGCGATCACCTGCTCCTGGGAAATATCCGAATTCCGGAGGGTAATATTGTCCAGCACCGACCCGGAGAACAGGAATACATCCTGCAGCACCACACCGATATTTTTGCGGAGGTATCCGGGCGACAGGGATTGAATATTCCTGCCGTCTACGTTAATGGTACCTTTCTGGATGGTATAAAAGCGGTTCAGCAGGTTGGTAATCGTGGTTTTGCCACTGCCCGTATGTCCTACAATGGCCACGGTTTCTCCCTGCCGGATGTGAAAGGTCAGGTTCTTGAGTACCCATTTGTCCTCAACGTAGGCAAAGGACACCTCTTCAAAATCAACCGTGCCGGCTACCCGCTGCTGCGGATCCTGGTATCCGCCGGCCGGCGGCTGGTCCGTATCGGGGTTGTCCATTACGGTAAAAACCCGTTCGCTGGCAATGATGCCCATCTGCACCGTATTAAACTTGTCGGCCAGCATCCGCAAGGGGCGGAACAACAGGTTCAGGCAAAGGATAAACGATACGATTACACCCTGCTGACCCTGTTTTAAATCCAATGCCTCATGGGCCGTATACCAGATAATGAGCCCGATAGACAGGGCCAGTACGATTTCAATTACCGGGAAAAATACGGAATAGGCAAAAATGGAACGGATGTTGGCATCCCGGTGCTGTTTGTTGATGGTATTGAATTTATCAAATTCTTTTTTCTCCGCATGAAAGGCCTGTACCACACTCATACCGGATAAATGTTCCTGCACAAAAGCATTGAGTGCTGCCACGGCATTGCGTACTTTAAAGAAAGAGCGGTTAATGCTCTCCTTAAAATAATAAGTGGCAATGATCATGATCGGGAACGGGATCAGCGCAATGAGGGTCAGCCTCCAGTCGATCCAGAACATATATAATAATACACAAAGGATCGAAAGCAGGTCGGCGATAATCGGGATCAGGCCATCGGAAAAGATCTCATTAATGGATTCAATATCATTAATGGTGCGGGTGGTGAGAGTGCCGATGGGTGTACGGTCAAATTGCCGCAGGTTCAGACGAAGGATCTTTTTATAGATCGCATCCCGCATATCTTTTACTACGGCCTGCCCTAACCACGCTGTAGTAAAGGAGAAAGAAAAACGCATGGCGGTTTCAATAAGAATGATCACCAGTTGGATTAGTGTTACATACACCACCATCCGGGGAACGGAGTGCGTAATATAATCGTCTACCGTAAGCTGAATCAGCATCGGTCGTACAGGAGTGATAAGCGCCAGCAGGATCGCCAGTACCACAGACAGGTAGAACTTTTTCTTGTATGGTGCTGCGTATTGAAAGACCCGCCTGACCTTTGAAACGTCAAAAAATGCCTTTTTTGAATCTGCCATGGGGCTGCAAGATAATTATTCTGGAGACAATTTTTTTTTAAGACCCGTAAACTTATCTATCTTTCATGCTTCTAAAAAAAGAAAACAGATATGGCATCCATCACATTGGCTATTGATATTGGCGGTTCCAAAGTAAAAGGGTGTACCCTCAATGCGCAGGGCGAAATGGTGCAGGAATATATCAAACAACCTACGCCTGTTCCGGCTACACCGGAAAACCTGGTGCATACCATCAAAGAGCTGGTGAAAGATTTCCGGTATGACCAGGTATCTGCGGGCTTTCCCGGGTATGTTCGGAACAATATCGTGTATACGGCACCCAACCTGGGTTCTCAGTACTGGAATAAGGTAGACCTGGCTGCCCTGCTTTCAAAGGCCCTGGGAAAGCCGGCCCGGGTGGTGAATGACGCCGATATGCTGGGGCTTGGCTGTATTGAGGGAAAAGGTTTTGAAATGATGATTACCCTGGGTACCGGTTTTGGAACGGCGTTTTTTCTTGACGGGAAGCTGCTGCCGCACCTGGAGATCGGGCAACATCCCTGTATCAATAATAAAACCTACGACCAGTACCTCGGGCAGCGGGCGTATGATGACCTGGGAAAGAAGGAGTGGAACAAACGGCTGCAGGCCGTATTAAAGATCCTGCAAACGACGTTTAATTATGATCATTTGTTTATCGGCGGCGGACTGGCCAAAAAAATAACGCTGGATCTGAAGGAGAACATGACCATCGTTTCCAATATCGATGGTATCGATGGCGGGGTGCAGCTGTGGAAACAATAGTTTGTTTCAGGTTTAACGTTCAAAGTTTCCGGTTAATCCGTTTTTATTCCTGATGAAAGTTCGCTGTTCCCGATTCGGGTGCTCCCACCAGGTTTTAGCGCTGAAGGCTTATTGCTGACAGCTATCTTCTCATTTTCAAATCTTCAAATTCGCACATTTCCACATTGTTACAGATCTTCTTCCCCGGTTTCTTTTTTGTACGCTTTAATGAACAACGCACCCAGGTTTTTGTAGGGAGGAATGTAATCCTCCATGCCGGTGATATGCGCTGCAGCCCGGAATTCTTTCCAGAAAGGAATCCAGTCGATGTCTTTTTTATTTCTTAGTGTTTCCAGGAAAATGCGGATAAAGGGTAAATTAATATCCCGGTAACCCGTTTGTTTCGACGAAATGATATGCGCGTCGGAAGAGCGTCTCAAAATAGAATCGATAAGATTAAAGCCACCGCAGGAGCCCATAAATACCACCCGGTTGGTTGGGCTTACATAACCTACGCTGGTCATGGCGTGGTAACTATGTCCGCGGTGAAAGGTAACGGTGGGCGACAGATTGTTTTTTTCAAGGTATTCTTCCATGGCTGTTTGTGCCACATAATCCTGGTCGTCCTCATTGGGCAGGGGACGGTTGGCATATACATAAACGGGAACGCCGCTGGTGGTTTTGGCCACTACAAACTTGCTGTTGCTCTGATCCACTTTCCATTTGGGATCTGCAGAGAACGTGCGCACAAAAATATCAAAGTCCATTCTTCCATCCTCATCGCCGTAAAAGAACATTTGGGTGATCACCTCTCCTTTTTCATTGCACAGGTTTGAAAAAGGCACCATGTACACGGGAGGAATACCCAGCTCTTTGGTGAGGTTGATATTGTTGGTCGGGTTGGCCGACATAAACAACTTGGAAAGAATGGTGTAAATAGCAACACCCCGCTGGTTGCCGGCGCGCCGGTTGCTCTCCAGGTTCCGTTTAATATTGGCCAGCATCTGGCGCGCCAGATCGGGCAGGGTTTCGTAAAGACTGGCATAAGAATCGGCCACGTCCACTCCGTCTTCCAGGCCCTTGGATTTTTCCAGCCCGCTGGCAAAGGCGGTCATCAGGTCCTGCGCGTGCGCATCACTTTTAAAGGTGGTGAAAAAGTTCTTCAGCGTATTGTAGGAAGCCGCCTGGCTGATAAATTTGCGGTAATGATCAAAGGTTACGGTCAGCAGCAACGAATCTCCGCGGTTATTGATCTTGCTCATCATCAGCGGGTATACACCGCTTACATAACTACTGGTGTATATCAACCCGTCGGTTAATACGGCAAGGTAATACAGTTCCTGCGCATTCAGGGGCTGCAGGCATTTAAACCGCACCGCATTGGGCGATTCATGAAGACCATTGATCTCCGAAACAAAGTCTTCCGCTGCTTTCCGCTCCAGGCGCTTGGTCAGTTCCGCGTATCCGATTGCGGTATCTCCTCCCAGCGCCCGCTTGGCATAATCGATCTGGGTATTTACCAACAGCCGGTAGTATTTATAGCGGTCGTCCTTGGCAGCATCCAGCTGTGCCGTAGTGATTTTTCCTTTTACGAGGTTGTCCAGGAAGGGAAAATAGATCTGCCCGCTTTTTTGCTGGGATAAAGCCACTACTGTTTTTACAAATTCATCGTTTTGTATAGACCGGATCTTATAGCCCAGTTTGTTATTGGCCTGGGCATAGGAGTACAACTGTTCGGGGTACTGTTTACCCACCGCTTTTATCAGGCTGTCTGCCGCCGGGGCGTCCGGGTAATCCGTAAGGGCAATAAATGTTCTGTGCGGATATTGGGTACAATATTTTACCAGCAGGATGTCTTTTATTTGTTTATAGCTGGGGTTTTCTTCAAAAATGCGGGGCAGGGTGGCCGTGTACACAATGTCGTAGGGAAAGTACGAGATATACGGCACCAGTGATTCTTTTTTCTGGTTAGCGTCGATCAGCTTCTTATAAAGCGCAATGATCTGGTCAAAATGGGTTGGCCGCACTTCTTTTTTTAACCACCCGGTGCGCATATGGCTCAAAATAGCCACTAAACCGGAAAGATAGCCGGTTTTCATGCGGTTATCAATGCTGGCATTGGTTTCAATTTCATACTGGAGCCAATCCACTTTTGTGGTGATCGCCTTTGTGGCGATCTGGCTGGCACTTTCATTATTGTCGATGGTAAAACTGTCGTTAGCCTTACCGTCGCTGCCCAGCAACAGTTTCTGCTGCTTGTTTACATTATCGTGGGAAAGCTGCCGGGTAATCGGAACCGTATACTCGGGTACAGTACCATTTTCAGTTTGCGAAAATGCCTGGGTTACGGACGTCAATACCAATCCTAAAACAAAAGCCGATCTTTTCATAAAAAAACGTACAAATAATTCATGCGATGCGCAAAGCTACCCCCTTTTTGTGCAGGAAGGAAGTCCGTGGCGATCTTTTAACAAAACCAAGACGCAAAAAATCAGATATCGGTTTCCCCGGTCTCTTTTTTATATGCTTTTATGAAAATGGCCCCCAGGTTTTTGTAGGGCGGGATGTAGTCTTCAAATCCCGGAACATTGGCCCTGCCTTTAAATTCTTTCCAGAATGGGATCCATTCAATATCTTTTCCGGTACGGAGTTTTTCCGTTAACAACAGGAAAAAGGGTTTATTAATGGCCGTTTTACCAATTTGCTTGGAGGCGATGATATGGGCGTCTTCCGATTTTCTTAAGATAGAGTCGATGAGGTTAAAACCACCACAGGAGCCCATAAAGACCAGTTTTGAGGTGGGCGACATATAATCGATGGTGGTAGGCGCGTAGTAGCTATGGCCCCGGTGAATGGTAACCGTGGGAAAAAGATCATGCTCCTCCAGGTAGGCATTCAACGCCCGTTGCGCCTTATCATCCTCTCCTTTCAGTTCATCCAGCGGCCGGTTGGCATAAATGGAAACCGGGTTTCCTTTGGTAGATTTGATTACGACCCATTGTTTGTTGCTGCGGTCGATCTTCCAGTTGGAGGGGTTAAACATATTCAGAAAACCATTAAAAATGTTGCGTCCATCCTGGTCACCATAAAAAAATACCTGGCTGATCACTTCTCCTTTTTCGTTGGCAAGGGTATTAAAACGGATGTCATATACCGGCGGAATATGCAATTCTTTTGTAAGATCGATATGGTTGGAGGAGTCTGCCGAAAGAAACAGATTGTGCAGGATGCTGTAAATAGCCACGCCTTTCTGGTTGCCGGCCTGTTTGTTGCGGTTCAGGTTCTCCTTTACATCGCTCAGCATCTGCCCGGCCAGGTCGGGGAGGGTTTCATACACGCTTGCGTATGAGTCTGCCACATCTACTCCGTCTTCCAGGCCTTCTGTTTTTTCCAGATTGCTCACAAAGGAGGTCATCAGCTTTTTTGTGTCTTCCTTATCTGCAAAGGTGCTTAGAAAATTTTTGAGGGTATTATAGGAGGCTGCCTGGCTGATAAATTTGCGGTAATGATCAAAGTTGAGGTTCTTCAGCAATTCGTCGCCCCTGTTTCGGGTTTTGCGCATCATCAGCGGGTATACACCATTGGTATAACTGCTGGTATAGATCAGGCCGTTGGTAAGTACGGCCACATAGTATAGTTCTTCCGCACTTAGCGGTTGCAGAACGCGGAAGCGAATGGCATCCGGCCGCTCATGCAGTCCGTTGATGGGGGCCACAAATTCGTCTTTAGCCTTTTGCTCCAGCTTGCTCAAAAGGCTCCGGTAGCCGATGGCTGTATCGCCTGCGGAGGCCCGCTTCGAATATTCGATCTGCGTTTTTACCAGCAGACGGAAATATTTTACGGGATCGTTTTTAACGCCATCGATATCCTGGATGGTCAGCTTTCCGGAGGAAATAAGGTCCAGGAACGGGAAGTAGAACTGCCCGCTTTTATTATCACTCCGCGCCATATCTACGATGCTTTTAATAAGGGCGTCGTCTTCAATATTCTGGATCTTATAGCTAAGTTTATTATTGGCCTGGGCATAGTCATATAGCTGCTGGGGATATTTATGTGCCATTACCCGGATCAGGCTGTCAGCATACGGAGATTCGGGATTGGTGCGCAGCGAGGCAAAGGTTTTGTGGGGGTACCGTTCACTTAATTTCAGCAGGAGTACATCCTTGGTATCTTTATAGCCAACATTGTCTTTAAATACCCGGGGCAAAATAGCCGTGTACGCAATATCATACGGAAGATTATAGATTACAGGAGCTATCGACTGTTTATTGCGGTCGGCTTCAACGCATTTTTTATAGGTGGCAAGGATCTGAGGCAGGTAGGCGGCATCCACTTCGCCCCGTCTCCAGCCGGTTTTTACATACCGGAGGATCTCCGAAAGCCCGGAAAGGTAATTCGCCTTAAGTCGCTGATCCATAGTTCGGTCAGTTTCTATTTCGTATTGCAGCCAGTCAACCCGTTTGGTGGCGGCATCACTTACAGCGGCATTTACCTGTCCGTCTGCGGAAACATTCAGTTGCGCATCGGCCTTTCCGTCGCTGGCCATTAGGGCCTTTTGATCGGCATCTACCGTTTCATGAAGCTTTAACCGGATCATGGCGGGGGTATAGGCCGGAATGGTATCCACCACTTCAATGGGGGCCTGGTCCCGCTTTTTTTTTCTTTTGGATCTTCTTTGTGCGTCTGCCTGTACAGACAACAGCAGCAGTAAAAGGAAAGGTATCAGCTTCTTTATATACATAAATCACAAGTTACAGAGCCTGGATAAGAATATTTGGTTAAAAATCATGCAAAATTTATACCATGATACCCGGCCGGTAAAACCGGGCCGTTTTCGTCGTAATTTTATGATGATGATTAGATTAATTTATTATTAACTCTCTGTAATCCGGCCGGCAGAAACGCCATATATCAAAAAAATACGGTTAGGTTTGCTTTAAATTTCTGTTAAATGGATAATAAAGGGTATAAAATTCTGGTTGCGGATGACGAACCCGACATTCTCGACATTTTATCTTATAACCTGATAAAAGAAGGCTATGATGTAACCACCGCCAGGGATGGAGAGGAAGCTATTGATATGGCAAATAAGGTGAAACCGCACCTGATCATCCTGGATATGATGATGCCTAAGAAAACCGGTGTACAGGTATGCCAGGTGTTGCGGGCACAATCGGTTTTTAAGGATACCCTGATTATGTTTCTTACAGCGTTGAACGATGAATCTACACAGATCCGCGGTCTTGAAACCGGTGCGGATGACTATGTAAATAAACCGGTGAGCCCGAAAGTGCTGTTAAGCCGGGTAAGCGCGTTGCTGCGCCGCATTCACAAAGAAGATAATAAGTCCATCAAGGTAGGACCTGTAACCATCGACCCGGAGAAATTTGTGGTGCTGAACGGTGATAAGGAAATCATACTGGCAAAAAAAGAATTTGAATTATTGTACCTGCTGGCCCTGAAGCCCGGCCGCGTGTTTTTGAGAAATGAGATCCTGAACGCAATTTGGGGTAACGACGTAATCGTGGGCGACCGTACCATTGACGTGCACATCCGCAAAATACGGCAAAAGCTGGAGCTGGATTGTATTACCACCGTTAAAGGAGTGGGCTATAAGTTTGAAGTGTAGGATGGTATCGATTTCCGGAATGATTATAATGGATTGAGCATGTTTGACCCTAAGAACCTTTCGCCAAGAAAATTATCGTTTTATACAGCATTGGGTCTGGCTGCTCCCATCAGCCTTATCGATTATATATTTGAACAAAAATGGCAGCCTGCTGTGGCGTCTTTTTTCGTGGTGCTCATTGGCGGGTTCCTCCTGGTGAGTTTTGTACTGGAGCGGTTTATTTACCGGAAGATCAAGGTTATTTACAAGTTTATTTATCAAACCAAGGCCACCCGGCGGCAGGAAACGTATTATAAATACATCCTCCCCAAAAAAAGCCTGGATGAAGTGGCCGTGGATGTGGAAACCTGGGCACAGGAGAACCAGCAAAAAGTGGCTACGCTCCAGGCAAACGAAGAGTTCCGGCGGGAATTTCTGCAGAATCTTTCCCATGAATTTAAGACCCCTGTTTTTGCCATACAAAGCTACGTGGAAACGCTTTTGGCGGGCGATATGGTAGATCCGGTGATCAGCCGGAAGTTCCTGGAAAAAACATCCACGAATGTGGAACGGCTCACCAACCTCTTGCAGGACCTGGATGAGATCTCCAGCCTGGAACGCGGGGAAATTACCATTGTAAAACGGAATTTTATCATACAGGACCTGCTGAAGGATTCATTTGAAGGGATTTCGATAAAAGCAGAACAGAAGAACATCCATTTCAGCATTAAAAAAGGTTGTGAGGCGCCGATCATGGTAAATGCCGACAAGGAAAAGATCCGCCAGGTGGTAATCAACCTTCTGGAGAACGCTATTAAATACGGGAAAATTAACGGCAGCATCAAGGCCGGTATTTATAAAACCGATGATAAGCGGATCCTGGTGGAAATCAGCGATGACGGTGTGGGTATTGCAGAAAAAAGCCTGCCCCGGATCTTTGAGCGTTTTTTCCGTACGGAAACCGGCCGCAGTATGGATGTTACGGGCAGTGGGTTAGGGCTGGCGATCTGTAAACATATCATTGAAGCACACCAGCAAACCATCCATATCCGCAGTACCGAGGGGGTGGGTACCACTATTGGATTTACCCTGGCGGCGAAAAAGGATTAATGATTTCTGTGTAATCCGCAATATTAGCCGATCTTTTTCTTTACCTGTTTTACATAGGCAACAGGAACCTGGGCCAGGGCTGCAATTTTTGATACTTCAAAATCCGTGTTGGTAAGAAGGTTTACCACGAATTCGAAATTTCTTTCTTCCCGGCCCTTTTGCACACCTTCCTCCCTTGCATAACTCAATACATTGGCGTTATCCCATTTATGTTTTAAGCTCTTATCGTAAAGCATCTTTTCCTCTTTTGTAAGGTTACTGTATTCAGCAATATGAAACAGCTTCTGAAATATTGTTTTTCGCAGGAATACCGGCATTTTTTTCATTTGCCCCAGGTTCTTTAGCACATAAAGCCATTTTTCCAGGTCTGTTTTTAATGCCGCTTCTGTTTTTACAAATTTACGCAATTCGATATAAATGAATCCCAGCTTATCATAAAAACGTATGCCTGATCCGGCACTGCAAAGCCCTACATCATGCAGTACGGTTCCTGCTGAAGGCGTTCCCAGCTCAAAATCTTCCAGTAATGCCACCAGGTACACCTCCGGTAATTCATAGTCCCATACATGTCGTTTGCCTTTTGGCGCCAGGTCGCTGATAAGGCGGCTTGTATAAAAAAGCGCCCGCTCCTTAAAGTTTTTCTGATTGCTGCGCTGCATTTCAATAATGAACTTTTCACCACTGCCTCCGGTGCACAACAGGTCAAAAACAGCACCGCCTTCATTGGTAGTGTCGCCTTTATATTCGGTTTTGCTGAAGCTGAGTGCTGTAATATGCTTACGGCCATTAAAGATGCTGTTGAGAAACGCAATGAGCAGGTCTTTATGAGGTTCCGTTCCAAAGATGCGTTTAAAGCCAAAGTCTGTAAGCGGGTCAATGTAAACAGTAGTCCCCGGGTGTTTTGCGGCGGTCATAGGTATATATTTTTAACAAGGGTGCCCTATGAAGGTACAAATTTTGAACGGCAATACAAGGGGATCGCTCTATCCGGATTTACGGATATTGCCCGAAGATCAGTGAACTGCAATTGCCTCCAAATCCAAATGAATTGGACATTACATAACGGAGGGCGCGTTTTTCGTATGCCTGTGCCGGGATAAGTCCGGTTTTTTCAATAGGTATTTCAAAATTCAGGGATGGATATATTTCCTGATGGTGCAGATTGAGGATGCTGTAAATGGCTTCAACGGCGCCTGCAGCTCCCAGGGTATGACCGGTATAGGATTTCGTGCTGGCAAAGGCGGGTACTTTATTAAACAGGCGCAGCATCGCTACACTTTCCGTTTCATCATTGTTTTCGGTAGCCGTTCCATGCGCGTTGATAAAGTCAATGTTCTCAGGACGGAGCCCCGCGGTTTGTAACGCGCCCTGCATGCAAAGAAAGGGGCCATCGGCATTTTCTGAGGTGGAGGAAGGATGATAGGCATCATTGCTGTTACCATATCCTTTTAATTCGGCATAGATCCTTCGGGAAGGTGCAAGGTTCTCCTCTTTTTCCAAAACAATAAACGCGCCGGCCTCACCCAGGTTCAGGCCTTTCCGGGCCACATCAAAAGGCCGGCAGGGTGCACCGGACAGGATCATCAGCGCATTAAATCCGTTGATCGTAAATTTTGCAAGACTATCAACGCCGCCTACAATTGCGCGTTCCGCCAGGCCGTTCTGCAGCAGGCGTGCTCCGTACATGATGGCATTGGCGGAAGAAGAACAGGCGGTGTTAAAGGTATTTACAATACCGCCGATGTTAAAAAAAGACTGAAGGAACAGGGTATTGGCACTATTGGAATAAGATGCCAGGTAAGGACTGCCGGTGGGGGTCTCCGCATTCGCATCTGCATACATATGGTCTGTTAGGCACATGCCGCCTACCGTGCTGGCACCAATGAGCGCCGTAGAACGGTTGCGTAACTCCTGTTCGGAGAGCGCGGCATCACCAATAGCCTCCTTTAATGCGTGCAGGGCGATCAGATCCGTACGGGTAACCTGGGGTTGGGGCGCGGGTAGCAGACCAGCCAGGGCCTCCGTGCTTTTTTTTACTTCCCCAAACGGAAGCAGGGAGGTATACTTCGACTGTAAAAAGGACGCATTGCCAATACCGGAACGCCCTTCTATAAGCGATTGCCGGTTTTCCGCCACCGTATTGCCGATTGCGGAAATAAGCCCTATGCCGGAAACTAAGATCCTGCCCAAAACGGAAGCTTATTTTGTACGGTGCTGTTCGATATAATCTACCATTGTATTAACGGTAGTTAAAATTTTCCGCCCTTCCTTAGGGTCCTGGATATTGATGCCATACTCGCGGGAAAGCATCACAATCAATTCAATGGAATCGATGGAGTCCAGTCCGAGGCCATCCCCAAACAAGGGCTCTTCATCCTTAATATCTTCAGGTTTTACATTATTCAGATTCAGGAACTTAACGATCTGTTCTTTTACCTGTTGTTTCAGTTGTTCTTTTTCCATTGTTATAATTCTATAAATAATTATCAAAAATAAGCATCACGGCCGGTAGTTGCCACCGGTTTTCTTTAGAGATGCGGTATTGCCGGGGTTTACGTTGCAGCGGTAAACTGTTTTAAGAAACGCACGTCGTTTTCGCTGAACAAACGGATATCATTGATGCCGTATTTTAACATGGCCGGCCGCTCTACACCCATGCCAAAGGCAAAACCCGTATATTTTTCGGGGTCTATATTGCAATTTCGTAATACATTCGGATGTACCATGCCGCATCCCAAGATTTCCACCCATCCTGTTTTCTTACAAATATTGCATCCTTTGCCACCGCATATAAAGCAACTCACATCCATTTCGGCACTGGGTTCTGTAAAGGGAAAATAAGAAGGACGGAACCGCACACGCACATCTTTGCCATACATTTCCCTTACGAAAAAATAAAGGGTCTGTTTCAGATCGGCGAAAGATACATTCTCGTCAATATACAACCCTTCTACCTGGTGAAAGAAGCAATGACTGCGCGCGCTGATGGTTTCATTCCGGTACACCCTGCCCGGGCAGATAACGCGGATCGGCAGTTTCCCTTTTTCCATTTCGCGGATCTGGGTATTGCTGGTATGTGTACGCAGCAGCCAGTCAACCGCCGTATTTTCACCGGCATCTACATAAAAGGTATCCTGCATATCCCGCGCAGGATGGTGTGCCGGCATATTCAATGCAGTAAAGTTATGCCAGTCATCTTCGATCTCGGGGCCTTCAGCCACGGCAAACCCCAGGCGCTGAAAAATGGAAATGATTTTATGACGCATGAGGGAGATGGGATGGCGGCTGCCCAGGGGAACCGCATCGCCCGGCAGGGAAAGATCCGGTGCGGACTGATCCGCTGTACCAGTGCCGGCTGTTTCTTTCAGTTCGGCATACTTGCTTTCTGCAAACAGTTTAAATTCATTCAGCAGTTGCCCCGCATCCTTTTTTTGTTCAACGGGTACATGTTTCATTTCTCCCATGGCTTCTTTTACCCGGCCCTTGGAGCCCAGCCATTGAATGCGGAATGCTTCCGCAGCCTGTTCACCCGAGCCCGAGAATTCCGCAATTTCCTGTTTGTAAGCGTTTAACTTTTGAATCAAATCCTGCATAGCGGGCAAAGATAATCAAAATGAAGGAGGCTGGATACCGGTAATTTCGGGGAGACAAAACCATTTTGCATGACCGGTGCTCCCGGTACATGATTCTGGTTGGGGCGGGGATAAAAAGGCCATATAGAATATTTTCCAGAAGTCGTGGAAATGCTGTAAATTGAAGATGAAAGCACGCTAATCATTGAAAATAAATGAAAAATACCATGCAATTAACTGTCATTCAGCAAAGAATTTACGAAATAAGAGGTCAGCGCGTAATGATAGATTACGATCTTGCTGAGCTATACCAGATGGAAACGAAGCGGCTGAAAGAAGCTGTAAGAAGAAACAGGAAGCGATTTCCGGAAGATTTTATGTTTGAGTTGACAAAAGAGGAACAAGACGGTTTGAGGACGCAAATTGCGTCCTCAAACCGGGGCGGACGGCGTTATGCACCTTTTGCCTTTACCGAACACGGCGTGGCGATGCTGGCATCTGTGTTAAACAGCGACAAAGCGATCGAAATGAATATTGCTATTGTGCGGGCTTTTATTGCTTTAAGGCAGTTGGCGCTGCAGCGAAATGATTTTCAGCAGCAGTTGCAACAGCTGCGTACTGAGCTGCATCAGCGCGTAGACGTACATGATGCCCAGCTGAACCAGATTTATGAGGCGCTGGAAAATATGCTGGATATAGAAGCTGAAAAGAAGGCAAAGGAACAGGCATGGAAAAACAGGGAACGGATCGGGTATCAATAAACATAGCGCCTGTAAAACAGTTTATTCCTGCGCCAGGGTCAATGGGAAGCCGGAACGGGGCGCAATTACGCCCATAAAAAAGCCTTACAAGGATTGCTTGTAAGGCCTTTAAAAGCTGTAGGGGGAGGGCTCGAACCTCCACGAGGCAGTTAGCCGCAACACAAAATCCGTGGTGGTCAACCCCGGTCGGTCCCAACCGAAATTGGAACCGGCTCTATGCTGTGTTTATCCTGGACTCCTCACCCCCGAGACAAGAGGGCATGTCTGCCAAAAATTTCATCACCCCACAGTGTAAAAGAACCCGCTATTTCAGCGTTTGATAGAACAAAAATAGAGATTGTTCCACGTTCATTCCAAATAATTCAATAAAAATTTTGAAAATATAGAAAATGTTTAAATATTTGCAATGATTGTTAAATTATTTAAAATCAACATTGCCTAAATGAACAATAAATTGAATCTGGACAAACTCGATTTGCAGATCATCCAGCATATGATGGAGGATGCAGAGATCTCTTATGCCGACCTCGGTAAAAAGCTTTTTGTATCGGGTGGTACCATACATGTGCGCATTAAAAAACTGCAGAAAGACGGCATAGTGAAAGGTACGAAATTAAATACAGATCTGAAGCTATTGGGGTACGATGTCATAGCTTTTATCGGAATTTATCTGAAAGAGAGCTCCCTGTATGATTCGGTAGCCAAAGAATTGTATAAATTAAAGGAGGTCGTACGGCTCAATTATACTACCGGAAACTATAGCATGTTTGCAGAAATCATCTGTAAAGATATCAGTGAGCTTCGAAACGTATTGCATGAAAAACTGCAGAAGATCAAAGGCATTGAAAGAACCGAAACGCTGATCTCGCTTGAGGAAAGCTTTGCCAGGAATGTAAAGGTGCTGGACTAAAGTTTGCTTCTGATTGTTGTAACTACGATGGCTGTTCTCCGGTGCTGCATAAAGATCGCGGACAACGATCGATGTATTGAGGATCCGGAAGTATATCGGGGAATGGATGGTCTACAACTTCCCCCTTACATTGAGGGCATCACGTAAGCCGTTTCCAAAAAGATTAAAGGCCAGTACGAGGATCATAATGGCAAATCCCGGAGCCAGCGCCAGCATGGGGTTTTGCGTAATGATGAAATTATAGTTTTCCTTAATCATCAGTCCCCAGCTGGGTTGCGGAGGCTGTACACCAACACCCAGAAAGCTAAGGCCCGCTTCAATAACGATGGCCGATGCAAAATTGGCTGCCGCAATTACCAATACAGGTCCCATGATATTGGGCCAGATATGCCCCGCGATGATCCGCGCATTGCTGAATCCAAGCGCCCGGGTGGCTTCAATATATTCCAGTTCTCTTACGGCCAGCACCTGACCTCTTACAAGACGGGCTACGTTTACCCACATGGTTAATCCTACCGCAATGAACACCTGCCAGAAACCCTTACCCAGCGCCAGTGTAATGGCAAATACCAATAGCAGTGTAGGAATACTCCAGATCACATTAATGAACCACATAATGGCTTCATCGATCCAGCCCCGGTAAAATCCCGCAAGGGAGCCGAGGATCAATCCGATACTTATTGAAATCAGCACAGTGATCAGTCCTACACTCAAACTAACCCTTGTACCTACGATCAGTCTGCTGAGGATATCCCGTCCATAGCTATCTGTTCCCAACCAGAATGTTTTGGTAACAATAGGGGTTTCGCTCAGTCGTGTTTTTGGGAAATGCACCTTTTCTGTAACGCCTTCATCAATATACTTATCAACAAAAATGCTGTCGGCGGCGTACTGGTATGCCGTAATGGGAATATAATCTGCCTGGTCTGGCCGGCCGTTCAGCAACCGTTGCATAAAACCGGCGGGATCCGGCTGCTGTTCTTTTTTTACTTTTAAAAAGGTTTGTTTCCATCCCGGCCTGGCGCCCCCGATTTCAAGGATGATGCGGTTGGCATTCGGAGAGGCGTCTTCTGCAAGATAGTAACAAAAGACGGCTACAAAGATGGAAAACAGAATCACACACAAACCCGCTACTGCTCCTTTATTTTTCTTGAGCCTTTTCCAGGCAGACTGGCGGAATATGGAGAATAATTGCATGGGTACCAAACGTACATACAAAAAGTGATATTTTTGATAAAAACTTACTTTCATATGAGAAACATTTTGGCCGTATTATTAGTGTTCGTGGGAACACTAAATGCCCTTACTCAGAATAGGATAATTTATGCAATAGGCACCGATAACGGAATTAATAAAAGCACCCGATTAACAAAGTATGATTTCAGTCTGAGCGCTGCCAATCCAATAAATACCATAATACTTCCAGATATATTTCAGTATGTTCCTCAAGGTCAGGGAGGGTTTAGAGATTGTGATGCTATTGCATTAGATCCGTATAATAATTTATTATACTTTATTAACAGGAGAGGTAGTACAACGTCAGGCATATATGCGCTAGATCTTAATGATCCAACTCAGACGAGGACCATAGCAAGCCTGCCCCAGGGACCAGGCCTTGTTTTCGATAGAGCAGCGTTTAATCCTGTAGATCGACGCCTTTATTTTGGCACTAGCCTGGGGGCTGTCTTTATACTTCAGACTGATCAAACAATAAAAAGTGTAGGCTTTGCACCCAATACAGGTTTTCCAATAAATGGGGACATGGTTTTCGACGCGCTTGGGAATATGATATATTCCACATACGTTCCTGGAGAAGCGCAAGCCCGCACTTTCTTTTTCCCGGCTCAATATGATATTAACGGAACTTACAACGGAGTTTCTTTTACTAAATTTCTAAACAATATTGCCAGCCCGGTTACCTATCAAACAGGTTTGGCGTTTGACGCAAATGGAGGGCTCTTTACATCCAGGTCATCAATGTATCCCAATGCTCCGATTACAAGCAACAGACTACAATATACGGGGCCGTTAGAAGTCTTTAATTATGACGATGGAGATATGGGGGATTTGGCATCTGGCTATTTTCCCGGGCCAAAGATTTCAACATTTTCAAATACGGCTGTTGTTAATTGCGCCTCATTAACGGTTCAGTTCTCAATCGATATAGAAAATAAGGGTACATTATTTGCAGCCAACCCTGTACTTATTGATACCTTACCAGATAAAGTAAGCATTGTCTCAGGAAGTATTAATGGGAAGACAATAGCAGGCCTTTCCCGGCAATCTTTAATGGATGGTGTCGCTTTAGACTCATTGTTGATATCTAATGCCCCGCTGAACATTAAAATTATTTGTACTTATGATGAAGTGATACAAACAACAAATACGGCCTATTTAAAATATGAGGGATTAGCATCAGAAGGGACCGCTCAATTGGCTTCAAATCCTGCAACTTTAATATCCTGCGCAAGTTTGCCGGTTATTTTTGGGCAGATTTATGGAACATTAGATGATGATGTGCTTAGGATTAACTGGAATGTACAAAAAGAGGAGCGCGGTGGATATTATGAAGTGGAACTATCTAAAAATGGAACAGACTTTTATATATATGAAAAAGTTCTCACAGATTTGACGCTTGGCGGAAATTATAAACTTGAGAAAAATATCAAAGCACGGGTATTAAATTTATGGGCTATCGCATTAATATTTGTTAGCTTTTTCGGTTATAGACGATTCCGGTTGAAGCGACTTGTTTCTTATATGGTGTTGTTTGGATGCTTACTATTTGCGCAATCATGTGCAAAAAATGAAAGTGTGCTAATAGCCGATAACGGAAAGCTCTTTTTTAGAGTAAAATACACAGACAATAAAGGTGGGGTTGCTTACTCAAAAATAGGAGTTGTAACAAGAGCGGAATAAACACTTTATTTTACCTGCCGCCCCTTCCACTCATACCGGCCAAAACTCCCCAGGAACCCGGCAAGTATGGTATAACCGATATGCAGCGGCTGAAACAGGAAAAAATATTTTAACCGAGATTGTTTGTTAAAGAACTGTGCCACGCTTTTGATAAAGGGATATTCGATAAGGGTTTTAAAGCCCCAGAAAATAAGCAACGCATACAGGTAGCAGTTGTTTGTGAATGCAGCAATGAGCAAGACCAAAAAGGAAAGATTAAAAAGATATACCAGCAGCAGTACGGCAAAAATGCGCGTATCATCATAATAGGTAGCCTTGCTTGCCCAGCGGATCCGTTGGTTGATAAAGGCCTTCCAGGTGGGGGCGGCCATCGTTTTTACAATTGTTTGCTCCGATTTGAGATAGGCAATGCGCTGCGGATACCGCTTCCATATTTTGTGCATCAACAACATATCATCACCGGAAGCAATGGTGTCAATGCCTTTGAAGCCGTTCACTTCCTCAAATACATCCCTCCGGTACGCCAGGTTGGCGCCATTGCACATCGTATGTATATTTTTATAAACGGAGGCGCCGGTGATGCCCTGCAACGTAAGAAAATCCAGATCCTGGAATACATTCACCAGTGTTCCCGCTTCCATAAAAGCAACAGGAGCAGCAATAAATACCGGGTCGGTTTCATGGATCAACTGTGCAAAACCCTGCAGCCAGCCGGCAGGAACCATACAATCCGCATCTGTGCAAACAATCCATTCATGCCGGGACGCTGCAATCCCGGTTTCAATGGCTTTTTTCTTATAAGAATTCAGCGCTTCGCCGGTAAGCCGGATGAGGGTCATTGAAAAAGAGGCACGGTTGGCTGTACGAAACTGTTCTGCAAGGGCCGCTGTTTTATCGTCCGAATGATCATCCACCACTATCACTTCAAAAAGATGCGCCGGGTATTGTTGCTGTTTTATAGATTCCAGCAGGCGCAGGATATTGGATGCTTCATTCCGGGCAGGGATGATAACCGTAAAAGTGACCGGATGGCCAGGAAGTGCATCAGTAGGCTTCGGGGATTGTATGGGGATCTGTTTCCAGCTTTTTGTGTAAAACAGGATTAACAGTGCATAAGCCAGAAACAAAAGCAATGAAATGCCAATAAGCCACATATTGGCAAAGCTAATGGTTCGTAGTTAAATAAGCTGGGTCTTAAAATTCTGTTAGCGCAATGCTGCGTTTAACAGGGGTGTGTTGTGTTTTCACAGTCATGCGCTTTTTTTGCGTGTAACGGTAGCTACCTTAGCCCGGTTGTTGTGGTTTGCTGCAGGTTTGCCGGATGTACTGCGTATTGTATTAGCGCGCGCATTTGCGGAAATGGTTGCCTTTTTATACGTAACAGTTACTGACCTGCGCGTATTGAGGGCCTGGGTATTACCGTTACCACTGATGGCTCCGTTTGGCTTCACAATTGTTTTTGTTGTACCGTTGTCAATAACGGTTGAATGTGTACCATCGGGATTTACGATTGTTTGAGTGTTGCCATTATTGATAATGGTTGAATGTGTTCCGTTTGGCTTCACAATTGTTTTTGTTGTACCGTTGTTAATGACAGTTGAATGTGTACCATCGGGGTTTACGATTGTTTGGGTGTTGCCATTATTGATAATGGTTGAATGTGTTCCGTTTGGATTTACGACGGTTTTTGTTGCTCCATTATCAATAACAACCGAGTGTGTTCCATCTGAATTGATAATAACGGTTTGCGCAATGGCAGGATGCACTAAAATTGCGGCGATAATAAGCAGTAACGTCCTTTTCATACAGAATATTTGTACTTAAATTTACAACAGCGGTTTCAAAAATTTTCATAAAATTGTTTGTACCGTTTTGTCCTGTAACAACCGGTGCCCTGCTTCCAGCACATGGACATGGGCAAACGGTTCGATATTTTTTACAAACTGCAAACCGCGCTTTGCGGGAATCACATTATCGTACTGCCCAAAATAAAGCTGTACGGGTGTTTGTGTTTGAGCAATTATTTTTTTTACCTGCGCTATATCCGGCGTAAAAAAGCGGAAAGCGGTCCATGTGGTATACAGCATTTCGCGTACCTGTGACTGATGCAGGTAATGAACCGCAAATTTTTTAACCCCGGCATTGATGATACCGGCTTTGTACAGGATACCGGCAAACTTTATCAGCCACCCCGGCTTTTTCATTGTCAGGGCAAAGAGGCGATTGCCTAAAATGGTATGTGCAGCGCACCAGTACCAGAAGCTCATTTCCAAACCATCCGGTGCCAGCAACATCAGCTGCTGAACGGTTTGCGGGTACTGCTGGTAGTAGGAAAGACACATACGCCCGCCCATGCTGAATCCTACCAGGATCAATGGTTTTGTGATGTTAAAAGATTCAGCACTTAGCAGGAGTTGTATGATCTCATGAAGCTGACCGGGTGTAAAGCGAGGACCTTCCTCCCAACGGGTATTGCCATGAAACGGCGCATCGATGGCCAGGATGGTGTAATGGTTGGAGTTGTTTTTTAGTACCGAAAAAGACTGCGCCGATTCATTGAAGCCATGAAGACAGATTACGGGTTGTGCGCCCGTGCCGCTAACGCCATAACTAATGACCGATTGCCTGTATGATAGATATTTCTGTTTCAGGAAATATTTGTTGTAATGCTGCAAGTTCGTTTTTTTTTGGTAGCTAACGCAATCCCGGAGGTCGTTGTTGCCGCTGACGGCCTTCAACCAGATTTTACCGGGTCTTAAAAAAATAGCAGGTGCTCCTGCGGGCCCGCACCAGAAATGGAGGTTCATCACATAAAAACAGCAATTCATTACATAAAGCATGTAAGAGCGTTTGGGGGAGGTATATTTTTAGTAAAAAAAAGATGCGTATCGTTCTTTGCTGCCTTTTGGTAACAGCCATTGCGGGCGGCTGTGATAAGAAAAAAAATCCCCCGGTTCCCGATCTTCCGGAAAAGGCCATTCAGTATACAGACCTGCACAACCGTACCATTACGTTTGGCCAGCAGGCCTCGGTGGATGCGGATGGTAACGGAACGGATGACCTGGTTTTTAGAACATCGCTGGTGGGAGATCCGATCAATAAGGAAGACAAACGGCAATGGCGGGTACAGGTTCAATCCACAACCCGGTTGCCGGTAAATACGGCGGATCATATTCCGGTGATGCCGCAGAAGCAGCCGGTAAGCATACAGGATTTTAACGGGTATCATTGGTCGGAAGGAGTAGCGGCATTGCTGGCAGAGAAAGTAACAAATGGCAATGACCAGGTCTTTTGGCGGGGCGATTGGATGACGGCGGTACACCTGTTTATCCCCTTCAGGATCACCCGCAACAGCCGGTTCCATACCGGCTGGATAGAAGTGAGCTTTAGTACAGATCAGGAACAATTAATATTGCACCGGGCCGCTCTTTCCCTGAAAGAGAACCAGGCCATCGAAACCGGTAGCTAACGGTTCATATTTACGAAACACCCCTCAACGGGGTGGCCACAGGACGGCATCAAAAGTTTTATGCGCTTAAGACGTACAGACTTTTGATGCCGTCGTTTTATTGAGCGCAATCAACTTCAAAATGTTGGGATAGATGGGAAAATAAACTAACTTTGGTTAGTTGTTAAAACAACTATATGCCAAACAACCAATTTAAGAAAAGTGAATTGTACAGCTTCATCACCGGTGTGGCCAGTACGGCCATTGCCCGGCGGTTGCAGAAAAAGTTCAACCAGGCAGATCTGAGCCTGACCATAGAACAATGGAGTGTGCTGTATCATTTATGGAAAGAGGATGGCATTAGTCAACAGGATCTTTGCAAGGCTACGTTCCGGGATAAGCCCAGTATGACACGGCTGGTAGACAACCTGGAAAAAGCCGGGATGGTAAAACGGATTCCCTCGCGATCCGATCGCAGAAAGAACCTGATTTATCTTACAGAACGGGCAAAGGAAATGCAGGATACCTGTTACAGCTTTGCTGAGGAAACGGTAGAGGAAGCGCTTTCCGGCGTAAGCCAGGATAAAATTGAAGTTTGTAAAGAAGTACTGAAGGTAGTGTATGAAAATTTAAGGTAGGGAGCTGCCGGTGATCAGCTTTCAGCATTTAGCCGTACAGCTGGTCCTTATTCCATGGCCGATGGGCTGCCGCAACCTGGAAGGTGACGCCCGGAGGGCGGCAGTACCGGAAGGTACCTGGCCTGGAAGGTGCGGAACAATAGCCGGGCAATGCACGAACGGTGAAAGCCCCAAGTATTAAAAAACTTAAAAAACAAAAACAATGGATGCTGCTGTAAACAACGAAACAATTACCCATGGTGCCGAATGGCTGATAAAGGAACAGGATGCCGCCGGAACATTTATTGCCAACGAGTTTGATGAAGAGCAGTTGATGATCCGCGACCTGTGCAACCAGTTCCTGGAAGCAGAAGTATGGCCCAACCTGGACCGTATAGACAGTATGGAACCCGGGCTGATGAAGTCGCTGGTACAAAAAGCCGGGGAACAGGGCCTGCTGGCCACTTCGTTCCCGGAAGCATACGGTGGCCTGGGAAAGGATTTTGTAACCTCCACCATCATCAATGAATACCTGGGTGCGGGGCATTCTTTTTCCGTAGCCATTGCGGCACATACAGGTATTGGAACCCTGCCCATCCTGTATTTTGGAAATCCTGAACAGAAACAAAAATATATTCCCAAGCTGATCACCGGCGAGTGGACGGGCGCCTATGGGCTTACAGAACCCAATAGCGGCAGTGATGCCCTGAGTGCTAAAACCACGGCTAAGCTGCGCGAGGACGGGAAGTATTATTTATTGAACGGACAGAAATGCTGGATCACCAACGGAGGCTTTGCAGATGTATACACCGTTTTTGCCAAAGTAGACGGCGATAAATTTACCGGCTTTATTGTGGAGCGCGGGATGGAAGGCTTTACCCAGGGACCAGAAGAACATAAAATGGGGATTAAGGGATCTTCTACCGTACAGTTATATTTTCAGGATGCAAAAGTACCGGTTGAAAACGTATTGGGTGAGATCGGAAAGGGCCATAAGATCGCCTTTAACATATTGAACATCGGCCGTCTGAAGCTTTGTGCGGCGGCGTTGGGCGGCGCGCGCAAGGCCTTTAATACATCGCTGGAGTATGCAAAAACGCGCGAACAGTTCAAGCAGCCGATCAGCAATTTCGGTGCCATCAAGCACAAGTTAGCAGCAATGGCGATTGGGATGTTTGCAGCAGAGTCTGCGCTGTACCGTACGGCGAAATGGATCGACCGGTTTGAACAAAAATTGCTGGACGAGGGCAAACCCTTTAATGAAGCCTTGCTGGGTGCGGCAGAAGAATATGCCATTGAGTGTGCGATGTTAAAAGTGTTTGGAAGCGAGCTGCTGGATTTTGTGGTAGATGAAGGGGTACAAATCCACGGTGGCAATGGCTTTAGCGCAGAGTACAATATTTCCAGGGCTTACCGCGACAGCCGGATCAACCGGATTTATGAAGGTACCAATGAGATCAACCGGTTGCTGATACTGGATATGACGCTGAAACGCGCCATGCAGGAACGCCTCAAACTGATGGGGCCAGCTATGGAGGTACAAAAGGAACTGATGAGTATACCTGACTTTGGGGGCGAAGACGAAACGCCGTTTGCGGAAGAACGGAAACTGATCGCGAATCTTAAAAAGGCGATCCTGATGGTGGCCGGGGCCGCAGCCCAGAAGTTAATGATGAAGATCGAAAGCGAGCAGGAGATCCTGATGAACATTGCCGATATGGCGATGGAGGTATTTCATGCAGAAAGCATGTTGCTGCGTACCATGAAAACTGCTGCAGCTAAAGGAGAAGCCGCGGCTGCCGATTATGCAGACATGACCCGGGTATACCTGTATGATGCGGCCGATAAAATCAACAAAGCGGGTAAGGATGCCATCAACGGGTTTGCCGAAGGCGATGAGCAGCGGATGATCCTGATGGGATTGAAGCGCTTTACAAAAGCCCAGCCCTTTAACAGTAAGGATGCGCGGCGCCGTATTGCAGACAAGTTAATTAACACTGGCTATTACTATTTTTAATACCCTCCGTATGAACATTGAGAAACCGGGGCCCTGCCCCGTTTTTTTATGGGCTGTGGAATGCGGAAAATAGAATTTGTAGCATGGTTTTAGCTGCCTGAAAAATATATGAAATGTTTTGTATGTAATAGCTTGCTTGCAGCAGGAATATTGGTGATGGCATCCTGCAGCAGCAGTTCCAAAAAAAACAATATGCCCATACCGCAGCCGGTTGCCGATACCCCATTGGTGAAACTGGGTGCGTATTATTTTGGCGGCTGGTATGAAGGCTCCGGTCATCTAAAACCGGCATTGATCAATAATTATCCTGAGCGTAAACCCATTTGGGGGTGGATTACCCAAACCCAGGATATAATGGAAAAAGAAATAGACGCTGCCGCAGATGCCGGCCTATATTTCTTTAATTTTTGCTGGTACTTTAATACAACGGATTTATCGGAAAACCGGCCGGCGACCCAGGCTATTTCCCGTTTTATAGCAGCTTCTAACAAAAAGCGTCTGAAATTTTGCCTGCTGGTAGCCAATCATGACGGGTACCGCATTGACCCGCAAAACTGGCCAGCGCTTAAAGCCCATTGGAAAAAATGGTTTCTGGATCCCGGATATTTAAAAGTGGATGGTAAGCCGCTTATCATCTTCTTTGATATCAATAATATGATTACCAACTGGGGCTCCATTCAGAATTTAAAGAACACGTTTACTGCTTTTAAAGAGGAAGTAAAAAATATGGGGATTAATGGTATTGTGATTGCCGGTTGCCCATCGCCCACATCTGCCAATGGAATCGGCTATGCGATCAGTGCCGGGTGCGATGCGCTTACCGGCTACAATTATCACAGCTCCGGTTTTTTTGATACGATTGCAACACCCGTTCATAACATGCGTGTGGTTGAATACGGCACACTTTGGCCAAAATTTGTAAATACCGGTCCTTATTATATTCCCGTATCCACGCTCAACTGGGATGTGCGCCCCTGGAGCACAACGCCGGAAACCGAAAAGTATTTTACCGGGTTTTCAAAAACATCGGTTGCCGGTTCTGTTGCCGCCCTAAAAAAATGGATCCTGGAAAACCCCAATACGGCAACGAAGGAAAAACTGGGTATTTTATATGCATGGAACGAGTACGGTGAAGGGGGATGGTTAAGTCCTTCGGATGTATTGAAAGACAGTTTATTGCAAGGGGTAAAAGAAGGATTGAAATAAGTGGTTCATCTCTCCGCTGGCGGCGTCGGTCTGTTTCATACCGTGTGGCGCATAATGGCCGTGGCCGTTAAAAATTTTTCCATTTTTGACAGAGCTTTTATATTTGCTGCTGGATTTAACTATTATGAGAACTACTTTATTTTCCGTACTGCTGTTTTTGACCTTCTTTTTATTTCGTAGCATCCATGCCCAGGAGGGCCCCAATTTGAAATTTGGCAAGGTTACGGCCGCCGACTTCACGCTCCGGTCGCCTGTGGTAGATTCCAATACCAGTGCCGTGGTACTGGCTGATATTGGCAGCTCCCGGATTGAGGGAAACAACAAAGGATGGTTTTCGCTGATCCATAAGCGTACCACGCGGATCAAAATACTGGATAAGAAAGGCTTCGATGCCGGAAATGTATCTATTGATCTGTATGTATCTCCCGAAAGTGAGGAAAAACTGTCCGACGTAAAGGGGATTACCTATAATCTGGAGAATGGCACCGTACAGCAAACCAAGCTGGACGCTGCAAATATTTTTAAAGAAAAACAGAACCGTCACTGGACTTCACGGAAATTCACATTCCCGAACCTGAAGGAAGGATCGATCCTGGAATATACGTATACCATCGAATCGGAGTTTTTGTTCAACCTCCGGCCCTGGGAATTTCAGGGGGAATATCCACGGCTGTTTACCCAGTACACCGTATACATTCCCGAGTTCTTCCAGTATGTATTTTTATCACAGGGTTATGTGCCGCTGAAAAATACAAAAAAGGATGTCTTTAAAAACTGGTCGGTATCGGAGTCAAACGGAACCCAGGCTACCGAGCATTATTCCCTTTCGGGCTATGAAACACAAAATACCTGGACGGCTGCAGATGTTCCCGCATTAAAAGAAGAGCCCTTCACTTCATCCCTTCACAACCATAACTCGAAGATCGATTTCCAGCTGTCGCAGTACCGTTTCCCTAATGCGGTTAAGGATATTATGGGCAACTGGATTACAGCCAGTGAACAGCTGTTAAAGCATGAAAATTTTGGGGCGGAGATCACGCGGCCCAATTTCTGGCTGGGGGATGTGGTAAAGGACGTTGTACCCGCAGGGGCCGGTAACCTGGAAGCCGTGCAGGCACTGTATGCCTATGTAAGGGATCATTTTACAACCACCCAGTCGAACGGGTTTTATATTTCGGACCAAACCACGTTAAGAGACGTATACCGTAAAAAAAGCGGAACGGCTGCTGAGATCAATATGCTGCTGATTGCCATGCTGAAGCAGCGGGCCATTACGGCTGATCCATTGTTATTAAGTACCCGCAGCCATGGCTGGGCTAACCCGTTTTATCCGCTGCTGGAGCGGTATAACTATGTGGTTTGCGCGGCACGGGTAGATGGAAAGACGTATTACCTGGATGCTACAAGGCCCCGTTTGGGCTTTGGAAGATTGCCGATTGAATGCTATAACGGACCGGGTTTTGTGGTAAGCGCCGCACCGAAGAATGTAAACTTTGAAGCCGATTCATTACGCGAACAAAAAACCACCTTGCTGTTCCTGATGAACAAGGACGATGGCAAAGGACTGGAAGGCTCTTTCAGCAGCACCCTGGGATATTTTGAATCGTACAAGGTAAGGGATCAGCTGGCAACAAAGGATATGGATGCCTATTTTAAAGAGATCGAAAAAGGCTATTCCTTTCCGATGAAAATTTTTGACACGGAGATCGACTCATTGAAAAAATTCGATTACCCGGTTAGTGTAAAATATAAGCTGAGTTTTGACACCGGCGGGGAAGATCTGATCTATCTGAACCCGATGTTTGGAGAAGCCGTAAAGGCCAACCCTTTTACCTCTGCGGCCCGGAAATACCCGGTGGAAATGCCGTTTACCATGTATGAGCTGTTTGTGCTCAATATGGAACTGCCCAAGGGATATGAAGTGGAGGAACTGCCCAAATCTACCCGGGTAATGCTCAACGATAAGGAGGGCACCTTTGAATACATCGTCAGTTCCTCCGGGGGGCGGCTGATGCTTCAAAGCAAGATCGATATCAAAAAGGCCGTTTTTCAGGCAGATGATTATCAGACATTGCGGGACTTCTTTGGGCATATTGCAAAAAAACACAGCGAACAAGTGGTACTAAAAAAAATTAAACAGTGATGAACGGCGTCTTTTGGAGAAGCATTTCCATTTTCCTTATTACAGCGGTATTGCCTGTATGGGCAAAGGCCGAATATCCCGTAAGTGCAATACCGGAGAGCCTGCAAAAAAAGGCGAACCTGGTCAAACGCCTGGATGAAACGACCATAGAAGTGCGGAGTATCGGTAAGGCGATCTGCCGCAGGCATTATGTATATACCATTCTCAATGAGGCTGCCGACGATCATGCGGCACTGGTGGTAGCCTATGATAAATTCCGGCTGATCAATGATATTTCCGGTACGCTTTATAATGCAGCAGGAAAAAAATTACGATCAGTAAAAAAGAAAGACATCCAGGATGGAAGCGGAACCGATGGCTCCAGCCTGATCACAGACGGGCGATACAAATACCATAATTTTTACTATAAAGAATATCCATATACCATCGAATACGATGTGGTAATGGAGTTGAACGGGCTCTTCTACTTTCCGGAATGGATGCCGCAGAGCGGTCCGAATATTGCGGTAGAAAGCAGCCGGCTCAGTTTTGAAACGCCCAAAGATTATAACCTGCGCTATAAAATGTTTCATTATACCGGAACGCCACAGGCAAAGGAACTGAAGCATACCAAGACCCTTTCCTGGGAGCTGGGGCCCGTACCGGCCCGCGAGGAGGAAGCATTTGCACCGGAATGGAATCAGCTGGTGACCCGGGTGTTAACGGCACCGTCTGATTTTGAGATCGGTGGGTATAAGGGAAATATGGATACCTGGCAGCAGTTTGGAAAGTTTATGACCGCACTTTATGCAGGCCGCGATGTGCTGCCGGCCGGGATGAAAGCAAAAGTGCAGGAACTTACGGCAGGGTTGAAAACCCGGCAGGAAAAAATTGACACGCTCTACCGCTATATGCAGCAAAATGCGCGTTACATCAGCATCCAGTTAGGTATAGGAGGATGGCAGCCCCTGGATGCCACGTATGTGGCCGAAAAGAAATATGGTGATTGTAAAGCATTGTCGAACTTTATGGTGGCCCTGCTAAAGGAAGCGGGTATCAAAGCGTATTCGGCACTCATCACCGCCGGAACCGATGATAAAGATATTGTGATCGATTTTCCCTCCAACCAGTTCAACCACGTGATCGTTTGTGTGCCCGGTGTGCGGGACTCCACCTGGCTGGAATGCACCAGCCAAACCGTTTCTCCCGGTTATATGGGCAGCTTTACCGGCAACAGGGAGGCCTTATTGATAGATGATGCGGGCAGCCGGCTGGTGCGAACGCCCGCTTACCGCCAGGAGGAAAACACACAGAGCCGGGTGATTGATGCACAGCTGGATGCTGCCGGTACACTGGATGCTGTGGTTGTAACCCGCTGCACGGGATTGCTGCAGGACGATCTGCACGGCGTGGTGCATGGTCTTTCAGACGAAGAACAGCAAAAAAGATTACGCAATCATTTTTCGCTTCCCAATTATGAAATCAATGCTTTTGGTTACCGGGAAGCCGGCAGCAATACGGTTCCTGTCATTACCGAAAAAGTGCAACTGGTATCAAAAAATTATGCAACCATTACCGGGAAGCGCTTGTTTATTGCCCCCAATGTTTTAATGGGTAGTACCCGCAAGCTGCCCGATGATGAGCAGCGGAAGGAAGCAATCATTTATCCTTATGGGTTCAAAATGACAGACAGCGTTTCCATCCGGATCCCGCAGGGCTATGCGATAGAGGCGATGCCGAAGTCCGTAAAAGTGGAGAATGTCTTTGGTGTATATGAGATCCGGTTTGAGTTAAATGCCGGTACGGTTCGTATGATCCGCCGGTATGAACGCAACAGTGGCCAATTTTCCGCCAGTGAGTATAAAAAAATGGCGGAATTTTACAATACGGTCTATGCGGCCGACCGGTCGCGCATGGTGTTGGTAAAAAAAGAAGAATAATCGGCCATCCTTTTTATATGTTTCCCTAATGTAAAGACGCCGGTTACAGCACGGGTCTGATAATCGCTTTATTTAACGGGCCATTTAAAAGCCGCAGGCTGAATGTTTTTATACCAGGTGGTTGCTGCCGGAAGTTCGGGGTTGCAGGCAGCAAAGATCTGTTCCGGTGTATATCGTTTTGCTGCTGCGGCTCCGATATGCTGCGCCCAGGATACCCTTTTGGAAGACGTTGCGCCTGGTCCCTGACTGCCGTATTCCCCGTAATACACTGTTTTTTCGTTATCGGGGTTGCTCCAGTTATGCCATCCTTCCGGAGCAATGGCCGCGGGCATCTCACAATGGATGAATACCGTTTTGGCGTATGCCCGCCAAGGGCGGCCCAGGAACAGTTTTTTTACACCGGGGTCTGCCAGCAGCCGGCAACGGGTAAACACCAGTCCGAAAGGTTTCCCTTTTGTAGTGCTTGCCGCGGTAATGTAGGAACTGGATTTTGCTTTAATAATGCAATGGCTGTAAAGGGCCGTGGCCGGTCCAAAAATAAAATCCGTGGTGCCTTCAATATAACAGTTCCAAAAAAATTGCCGTGCTGTTTCTCCTCCGTTAAAAATGGTATCCTGGTTACCCATAAACCGGCAGTTCTTAAAAAGCGCCTGATCTGCATCTACATATAATGCCAGTGCCTGTCCTACAGGGCCGGCGGCATTTACAAAGGTGATATTTTCTGCAGTGAACCGGTTCCCCGATATTTTGGCGGTATACGAAGTAAAGGTTGTTAATGAACCCTTACCGGAATAATCATCATAGGTTATAATGGTGCTGTCTACACTTTCCCCGATTAATGTGACATCCGTGTTATTGGCGGGCAGTTCGATCTTTTCATTATAAACGCCGTTGCGGATGTAGAGCGTGATGGGGGCCAGGGGATATCCGCGCATCGCCCGGATGGCATCCTGGATCTTTGTAAAATTGCCGCTGCCGTCCTGGGCCACGGTAAAAACGTACTGATACTTTTCCGGGTTTGCGGTTTGGCCAAGTACAGGAACTATGGCAGAGCAGCAGAACAGGAGTATTGTAGCGATCAGCTTCATATATGAATGATTGGCGGCGGGTCTGCAGATTTCTTTACCGTGCAAAAGCCGGAAGAAATACCAGTAAAAACGGCCTGATGTTTTTTGATTATTTATAGTTGACAAGACTGTTAATGTATACTTCAATATTCGCATACCGGGCATCCAGCGTAAAGGCAGCCGCATCCCGTTTATCATCTGCGTTTAACGCATGTGCTTTTTCCCAGTTATCCGGTATTCCATCCCTATCGGTATCCGCCGGAGCGGGCCCCGGCTTCAGGGATGGCCAGGCAGTTACTGTTTCTTCATAAGGGGTTCCGTGGGGATAGTTCCCCTGAACATCGATCAATGTTCCCGTACGGTGTCTTACGTTATTAATGATGCGTTCATCCAGGGTATCTCTTTGGGGCAATACCGCTCCGGCCTGTTCCAGCACGGCATAATATGCATCAACCGCAGGCTGGCGGGGCAGCGCCACCGTATTGAAGGATCGGGCCACAACCGCGGTTTGCTTATCTGTATCCGTTCCGTTATTGCCCATCCGGATCCCCTTGTAATTATCGCTGGTGATATCCGGGGCTCCGTCAACATAATTGCCGGTTACGTAATAACGGCCAAAGGGGATCTGTTGCTTTTCTTCCTTATTGGGGTTTACAATCTGGTATCGTACAGAAGGTTTGGTGGCCGGCCCGTATTTGAAATAATTGTTTACGATATTATAAGTTCCTCCCTCTCCGCCATAAATATTATTACCGCCCCAGTTGTAGATTACATTGTTCTGAAAGTCTGCCAGCTCTGTAGTGGCACCCAGCCTTGCCCCGTTGAACCGCGGGTTGCGGCTGTTGCAGTGGGCAAAAAGGTTGTGATGCGCGCTGAAATGGGCGCCGCCCCAGATACCGCCGTAACCATGACGCTCAAAATCACGATCGCCTTGTTCAAAGTGATACGAATAGTTAAGCGGTTCGGACAGGATGTTCCACTGCAGGGTGGTACTGTCTCCCCTGTAAACAGAACAAACTTCGTCTGTGCTCCAACTCATGCTGCAGTGGTCAATAATAATATTGCTGCGGCCCGAGGCGCCAAGGGCATCATCGGAGCCTCCACCGTCCTGCATGCCCTTATTTTGATACCGGTCGCCCATCCGGAAGCGCAGAAACCGGATAATGATATGATCGCCGGCCAATATTACCGGCTGGTCTGCCAGGCAAATACCTCCGCCGGGTGCGGTTTGTCCGGCAATGGTCTTATTACCTTTTATATTTAGCCGGTTTTTTAAATGAATGGTACCCGAAACCCGAAACACAATGATCCGGGGCTCATCGGAGCTAACGGCCTGGCGCAGGCTGCCTGCTCCTTCATCATTTAAATGGGTAACGAGGTACACAGGGCCACCCCTGCCACCGCGGGAATATTTCCCAAAACCTTCCGCACCGGCAAAGGCAATCACAGGCCCGTTTTGGGGGCCGCTTTTCTGTCCGGCGCCACAGAGCACCGTAATGCTGAAGATAAGCGTCAATAAGCGGTACATATATCCAACAGTTTTGCAGCAACAGGCATACCTGTTTCAAACGGAAACAGCCGGTGATGCCGCCTTTCTCTGAATAACACAGAGCATAAACGATTTCCTTTTCTCATATGCCCATTCAATGCTTCAGATCCGCAAAGCCGGGAGCGCCGGCAGCCGGCAGGCTGGCAGTGCAGGTCCTAACGGATACAAGGTAGGATTATTTTGAAGGGAGCCATCCGTTTGCGGTGCAGTATTTACGCAATCGTTGCCGGTAACGATTGTATAATATCAAGTATATTCGCTTACTGATAAGATATGGATATATGAAACTCAATGCCATTACAATAAAGGATATTGCCAGGGCACTTGGCCTCTCAGCCTCCACGGTTTCAAGGGCATTGCGGGATAGCTATGAGATCAGCGAAGAAACCAAGAAGAAAGTAAGGGATTACGCCAATGAGAATAAATATCGCCCCAATCTTGCGGCGTTAAGCCTGCGCAAAGGAAAATCCCGGTCAATCGGGGTTATTGTTTCAGATATCGCTAATAGTTATTTTAGCCAGATTATCGGTGGTATTGAGTCTGTTGCCAATGAAAAGGGGTATAATGTGATCATTACCCAAAGTAAGGATTCGGCGGAGCGGGAACAGATGATCGTAAATGACCTCACTTCCCGGTCTATTGACGGGCTGATTGTTTCACTGGCCGCCGGCACCACGGATTATTCATTGTTTGAAGAGATGATTGACCAGGGTGTGCCGATCGTTTTTATCGATCGCATAGCAGAGCATATTGAAACACATAAGGTAACAGCGGATAATTTTACCGGTGCCTATAACGCCGTTGAGCACCTGGCGAAAAACGGGTATAAAAAAATTGCACTGATCGCCAATAACAAAAATCTTTCCATATCCAGGGAACGGATCGAAGGCTGTATGAAGGCCTTTGAAGAGCTGGGACTGGAGCAGGATGGGAAATGGGTGCAGTTCTGCGCTGCGGGCGGGTCGGACGACCGGGAGATCGAAAAAGTGATCGCATCATTGCTGGAAATGAAGAACCGGCCCGACGCGTTACTGACCTTATCAGATACCCTTTCTTTAAAAACGCTCCGCATTTTGAAGCAGAAACAAGTGCGTGTTCCTGAAGAGATCGGACTGATGGGTTTTTCTAACTTCAATAACTCCGAATTGCTGGACCCGGCCCTTTCAGTGATCTATCAGCCTTCCGTGGAAATGGGTAGCGTGGCTGCCAAACTGCTGCTGGCAGATATTGAAAGCAAGCGCCCGGTAACCAGTTTTACCAAACAGGTATTATCCACCCGCATCATCACACGTAAAAGTAGTGCGCCCGCACATTCATAAATCGCTTATTTTTGAGCGAATCAGTATTTCTAAACGATAAAAGAGCATGAAACAAACGCAAAATGCCATGATCCATACCATGCGCTGGTATGGCCCCAATGATCCTGTTAGTTTGAGTGATATAAAACAATCCGGCTGTACCGGTGTGGTTACGGCCCTGCACCATATACCGGTAGGCGCCATCTGGGAAATTGACGAGATTAATAAGCGCAAACAGGAAGTGGAAGCGGCCGGCCTTACCTGGGAGGTAATAGAAAGCCTGCCGGTACATGAAGATATAAAAAAGCAGAGCGGTGATTTTGAACACTACATTGAAAACTATAAGCAAAGTCTGCGTAATGTGGCGGCCTGCGGTTTGCAGGTAGTAACCTATAATTTTATGCCGATCCTCGACTGGATGCGCACCGATATTCATTATACGGTTGCAGATGGAAGCAAGGCCCTCCGTTTTGAAAAAGCGGCATTCATTGCATTTGATGTATTCCTGCTGAAACGCCCCGGAGCTGCGGCAGACTATACGGCAGCGGAGCTGGAAAGTGCGGAAAACTGTCTCAAAAAATTAAGTGAGGCTGATAAAGAGACCCTGTATCGCAACACGCTGTTGGGCTTACCGGGAAGCGAGGAGCGTTTTACGGAGGAGGAGATCCTGAAGGCGTTAAAAACCTATGAAGCGATTGATGCACAAAAATTAAAACAACATTTATTCTATTTTCTGCAGCAGGTAGTTCCTGTGGCTGAAGCAGCGGGTTTAAAAATGGCGATCCATCCGGATGACCCGCCTTTTCCCATCCTGGGATTGCCCCGGATCGTTAGTACGGAAGCCGATGCACAGGAATTGATCAATGCCGCTCCGTCTCCGGCTAACGGCCTTTGCTTTTGCACCGGTTCTTACGGCGTGCGTGCAGATAACGACCTGGCCGGAATGGTAGCGCGCCTGGGCGATCATATCCATTTCCTGCATTTGCGCAGTACCAAAAGAGACGAAGCAGGGAACTTTTTTGAGGCCGATCACCTGGATGGCGATGTAGATATGTACGCCGTGGTAAAAGAAATTGTAAAGACCATGCGCCGCAGAGGCATACCCATCCATATGCGCCCGGACCATGGGCACCAGATGCTGGACGATCTGAAAAAGACGACCTACCCGGGCTATTCGGCAATCGGGCGCCTGAGAGGCCTGGCAGAATTGCGGGGTCTTGAACTGGGGATCCAGCGCAGCATATAAGCAGAGTTGATTTTTTTATTGAGCTCTTTTTCCGGAACTATTGCAAGGCCCGGAAAAAGAGTTTTTTTTTAGCGTTCCCGGGTTTAACAGTATGCTCCTGCCGGGATGCGGATCCGTGGGGCCGGGGCAATCTATGCCCGTTTTTCAGCCATTATACCCGATTTTTGTATCTTCATCGGCAAGGTATGAGAGCTTTTTTACTGGAAGATGACAGCGTTTTGTCCTCGGAGATCTTATTCTATCTCAACGCCCATGCAATAGACTGTGTGGCGGCGGCAGATGGAAAAACATTTCTGGACCGGGCATTTAAGGAAAAATTTGATGTCTACATTCTCGATATCAATGTGCCATTGGTAAACGGGCTGGATGTTTGTAAAAAAATACGGGAACAGGATGCCGGAACGCCCATCATCATTATTTCTGCTTATGATGATATCCTGGAGAAGAAAGAAGCCTTTTTGCGTAATGCAGACGATTACCTGGTAAAACCCTTTGTACTGGAGGAGCTTTTATTGCGCATCCATTCCCGGCTGCGCAGTGCTGCCCAAAAAGAAAACAGTTTCCGGATTGTAGTCGAAGACCTTGAAATTTACCCCGATGAGTATAAGGTGTTCAGAGGCGGGCAGGAAATTCAATTGACGCAGAAGGAGTTTCAGCTGCTGGTACTGCTGGCAAAGGCAAACGGAAGAACCCTTTCCAAACAATACATATCGGACGAGGTTTGGCAGAACCAGTTCCAAACCACGCACAATACAATAGAAGTGTATATTAATTTCCTGAGAAAGAAAATTGATAAACAGTTTGACGTAAAGCTGATTCATACCCGCCCAGGTTTTGGCTATTACCTGAAACCGGTTTAAATGACATTGAAAAGAAGGATAGCGCTTAGCTGGAGCATTGCTTATTCATTGCTTTTTGGCGTACTGATGGTGATCATCTATTACGCTTTTTATGATTTCAGGCGCGATGAGTTCCGGCAAAACCTGAAGGACAAATCGATGGTTACGGCCCATTTTATTGCAAAGACCCCCGATTTTATAAAAGGGGTGCCGCAGTTTTTAAGTGAGTCGGATGACGGGTTATATAAAGAAGAGATCCTGATCTTTAACCAGGATAAAAAACTGCTGTATAGTACCGTAAAGGATGAAAGTGTTTCCTGGGATGCCAACCTGCTAAAGGAGCTGGACCTGAAAAATGAAATCTACGTAGAAAACACCACACCTGAATATTTCGGCGTGCTGATCAGAATCGATGATCAGCAGTTCTATATATTAACCAGCGCAGAAGATGTGAACGGACGCTCCAAGCTTCGTTTTCTTGGTTATATCCTGTTGCTTACTTATGTAATCAGTACCGCCGTGGTATGGCTCAGCAGTTATTTTTTTGTACGGAAATTACTGCGTCCGCTGGATCAGTTAACGCAACAGATAACGGATATAACGGCACATAATATTACAGAGCCGGTACCCGAAAAAGGCACCAACGATGAGATTTCCGTACTGGCCCGCTCCTTTAATACGGTAATGCGGCGTATTAATGATGTATTGCAATCTCAAAAGGATTTTACCTCCAGCGCGGCACATGAAATCCGCACCCCGTTGACCCGCATCGCCTTTCAGCTTGAAAATTTGAAATACCAGGAAGCACAACCGGAGCAGAAGGGTAATACCATTGCCAATATAATTAAGGATGTGCAGCAGCTTTCGGACCTGACGAGATCCCTGCTGCTGCTTTCAAAATTTGATAAAGAAAATATCAGCAGTATTTACGAAACCGAACGCATTGATGAGGTAGTTTTTAATGCCTACGAGCAGGTATTAACACAGTATCCGGAGCTGAAAATGGAGTTTACCATTGTTACGACAAGTACAAAAGAACCGGTGCTGCTTATAAACGGTATCCGGTCGCTGCTGGAAATCGTATTTATAAACCTGTTGAAAAATGCCGCGGCTTATTCGGTTACTTCACAGGTAACGGTCACCATCCGGGAAACGGACGAATGGATGGAGGTGGATGTCTGCAGCTATGGACCCTTGCTTCGGGAAGAAGAGCAGCATCGGCTTTTTGAGCCGTTTATGAGAGGCCGCAATGCACAACACCTGTCCGGATCGGGGCTTGGATTGCCCATTGTAAAGCGGATCATCGATTATCACAAAGGACAGATCCGTTATCTGCCGGTTGCGCCCGATCAAAATATTTTCCAGGTGCGGTTGCCTTTGCAGTGATCAGTTATTAGCTATCAGTTATCAGTTTTCAGCTATTGTTGTCCGGTAAAACTTTTAGTTGAAGGGATAAGGGTTGATTTTGAAGGGAGGATTGTTGCTTTTTTAAGATTTATGGGTTTCCAAGCCCCTATGTTGGAAATAAAGTTGGATTTTGAGGGCTGATCCTGGTTTTAGCGAGTATAGCTCTTAAGGCCTTTTCAGGGCATTTGAGAAAATCAGGCAAATGGATATAGGTCATCAGGTGTAATCGGATCATGGCTGTCAGATTTGAGAAAGCCCAGTGTTGCGCTACTGTATTTTTAACGGCTTTAACCAGCAAATCAGCAATCAAAGCGCACCAGATTTGTATTTCAATCGCATTGGGATTATCGCCCAAAAAGTACTTCAACGGGTAATTTTGTTTGAGTCTTTTGAAAAGCACCTCGATCTGCCACCTGTTTCGGTATAGGTCGGCAATAGTTGAAGCAGACATATGCAAATTATTGGTTAAGAACTCCAAAGACCTGCCACTTTGAGGATCTATGTACTCAATGAGCCGGGCTTTTACCTTAGGAGCCCGGCTGGTATCAGCCCCTAAGAGGATATGAGCGTCGGCGATGATGCCTTTGGCTTGTTGCTGTTCACTTATGGGATTATGTTTGAGTACTTCATATACAAGGCGGGCACGTAGCCTGGTCACCCAGTTGACGCCCTGGTTGGAAAGCTGGTTAAAAGTTGCATAATGATTATATCCCCTGTCAAAGACTACTGTTGCTCCGGGGGGCAATTGAACGTGTTTCAAGAATCCGGAATCCGTACAGGCAGCCGGGCTAAAGCGGATCATGGTGGGCACATCCAGATCGCTACGCATCAGGGTATGTACTTTAATGCCGCCTTTACGCCGGCCATCGTATCCCCGGATACCCGATCCCTGCAGTACTTCCTGGAATAAGGTAATGGTTGTGGCATCAAAAATATACAATTGATCTTTATTGCTTTTTGCGGGTCGGCTGTCCGATAAAAACGGGTGTAACCGGTTGAGTAATTTTAAATAGATTGCTTCAAATACAGCAGAGGGTCGCCGCTTGTTGGCATCAGAAAAGGTACTGCGACAGGGGTGATGATTTACTCCTAAATGGCTTAACCGTTCTTCCCAGGCCAACATCCCGGTGGTTACTTCCCGAAGTGAGTTACACTGGTTAAATATTGCATACAACATGGTCACCAGGTGATCGTATGTGGAGAAACGTTTACAATACCGATCGGCACTGAACTCCTTAACTACAGACAACACGAGGTTACGCGGTATTAACTTTAATAACTGAGAGAAGATTGGCTGTCCGATAAAAAAGTTACCTTTACCCATGAGTGATGTTTTTTGTGTGGTAACTTAAATCTACTCAAAAAGGAGGCAATTTGCCTCCCTTTTTTTATCCTCATAATATTTTTACCGGACAACAGTGACTGATAACTGATAACTGAAAACTGATGACTGATAACTGATAGCTCACCGCTCAACGCCTACACCTCCGAAACTTTATACTGTTTTACAAATTCTTTCGGAGAAACGCCCTTGATCTCTTTAAAATGCTTGTTGAAATTGGAAATATTGTTATAACCGCTGTTGTAACAGGCTTCGGATACATTATGCGATTGTGCCAGTAAAAGTTTGGCTGCGTGCCCGATGCGTACTTCTTTTATAAAGTCGGTAAGGGTTCTGCCCGTTTTGGATTTAAAGAACCGGCAGAAGGCGGCCGACGACATCGGGATCAGGGCGGCCACTTCCTCCAATGTGATGGGGTTTCTGAAGTGTTTAAAGATATGATCAAATATCTGGTTGATCTTATTGGCTTCACCCGAACTTTCAATGATATTAAAGCCCGGGGAGCTTAGTACCCGGGAAGACGTGGAAAGCGCCAGCACATCCAGCAGTTGCAGCATTAATGCCGACCGGGTAAGGCCCTTTTCGTACAACATCTCCTGCAGGATCATTTTTGCCTTACGCAGCGTTTCACCCGTAAACAGGATGCCCTTTGCGGCGGATGCAAACAATGCTGCCAGGTGCCGGGCCTCCGGTTTGTGCAGCAGGCCATCACCCATAAAATCCGGGAAAAAATGCACCACAATGGCATGTGCGGGGATCAGCGGATCGTTGGTGCGGTAGTACTGCCAGCAATGGGGGAGATAGCTGGCCATCAGCACCAGCTCCGCGCCCTCAAATTCTTCGATATGATCGCCTATAAAACGTTTGCCGGTACAGTTCTCAATAAGGGCTATTTCAAAATTGACATGGCACTTAAAGGACTGGTATTTTTTCACCTCCAGGAACTCGGAACGCACCGTGAAGGATTGGTCCGGGGGAAACGTAAAATTTTCGTATATAAACTGCATCAGCTGCTGATTTTGAATATGATCGTTGCTTTAAAAATCGCGCCCTGCACCACATAATCTCCTTTTTTTGATTTTTTGCAATCGATTGCAAAAATAACATCAAAACTGGTCAAATCTGCTGTTGGGCAAAAGTATTTTAATCGGAAATTTTGTTTGGCCTATTCATTTATAACGATTCAAGCACAGCATTAAACCAATTCATTAATTATGTTCAAACTAACGAGATTCCTGTTTTGCTTCACCGGCATTTTATGCCTGGTATGTATATATCTGCCTGCAACGGCGCAGGGGCAGATAAAGGTGGAGGGACGTGTGGTAGCGGCCGGAGACGAATTGCCGTTACAGGGGGCCACCATCGAGTTAAAAGGTACCGAAAGCCGGACGGTTTCCGGGGCCGACGGTACATTCGTTCTTGAGCTTCCGGCCAGGGGTGGCACACTGGTAGTGTCCTTTGTGGGCTACAAAACCATTGAAACACCTGTATCAAAGGCAGGAGCGCTGAAAATTGCGTTAGAGCCTTCAGAGGCCAGTACGGACAATGAGGTAGTGGTGGTAGCGCACGGTACGCAACGCAAAAAAGAGATCGTGGGTTCCGTAACCAGCATCAATCCGGCAGAGCTCAAGATTCCCGCCAGTAACCTCACCAATGCGCTGGCAGGTAAACTGGCGGGGATCATTGCCTTCCAGCGGAGTGGTGAGCCCGGCGCCGATAATGCCGATTTTTTTGTGCGCGGGGTAAGCACCTTTGGAGAAAGCTACCGCTCTTCGCCCCTCATCCTTATCGATAATATACAGGTAACAACCACCGATCTGGCAAGGCTGCAGGTAGATGATATCGCCAGCTTTTCTATTTTGAAAGATGCCACCGCAGCGGCGTTGTACGGGTCAAAAGGTGCCAACGGGGTGATCCTGATCACCACAAAACAGGGTAAGGAAAGCAAAGTGAATGTTTCCCTCCGCTTTGAGAACTCCCGGTCACAATCGACCCGCAATGTGGAGCTGGCAGATCCGATCACGTATATGGAGCTGGCCAATGAAGCGGTGCTTACGCGCAATCCGCTGGGTGGCCTGCTGTACCCGAAAGATAAAATTGAAAATACCCGGAACGGAACAGATCCCGTAGTGTACCCGGTGACCGACTGGCAGAAAATGTTATTGAAAAAAGCTACCAATAACCAGCGTTTTAACCTGAACCTGAGCGGAGGCGGAAAAGTGGCCCGGTACTATGTATCCGGTGGCCTGAACATTGATAACGGTATTTTAAATGTAGACCGCAGAACGAATTTCAACAGTAATTCGAAACTGACATCTTATTCACTAAGAAGTAATGTGAATATTAACCTTACGCAAACCACAGAAATGATCGTGCGGCTTTCCGGTGCCTTTGATGATTACAAAGGCCCGCTGGCCGGCGGGGCGGATATTTTCGGACAAATCATGCGCTCAAACCCCGTATTATTTCCGGCCTACTACAACCCGACCGAGGAAACCCGGTATGTAAAGCACATTATGTTTGGTAATGCCGGCAACGCGCAGTATAATAATCCCTATGCCATGTTGCAAAAAGGCTATAAATCGTCTAACCGGTTCGCATTAAATGCGCAGATCGCCCTCAATCAAAAACTGGATTTTATTACACAGGGCCTCTCTGCCCGCGGCTTATTGAACCTGCAGCGCAATGGTGAGTTTTCCTTAACCCGGGCATATAATCCCTTCTTCTACGTAGCGGCAAACTATGATTATACGACCAAACATTATGACCTCATTCCGTTGAACATGGAAACAGGGTCGGGGGCGCCCCAGGGAACAGAATACCTGGATTATAAAGAAGGTGACAAAAAGCTTTCCGCCGATTTTTACAGTGAACTGGCCCTTGATTACCGGAGAGAGTTTAATAAAGTACATAGCCTCAGCGGTACGCTGATCGGAATTGCGAAGAACAGTACCAGCGGTAACCCCGGCACCCTGCAGAGCTCATTACCGTTCCGGAACCTGGGGCTTTCGGGAAGGCTATCCTACGTGTACGACAGCCGTTATGCAGCAGAGTTCAATTTCGGATACAACGGTTCCGAGCGCTTTGCCCGGATCCATCGCTTTGGCTTCTTTCCTTCAGCCGGTGCGGCTTACACCGTATCCAACGAAAACTTCTGGGAGGGGATAAAGCCGGTGATATCAAAACTAAAGCTGAGGGCTACCTATGGCTTTGTAGGAAATGATAATATCGGTTCAGCATCAGACCGCTTCTTCTATCTTTCTGAAGTAAGTATGAACGACGGTAACCGGGGCATGCGCTTTGGTACGCTGAAAGATTTTTCGCTTTCCGGCATCAGCATCGGCCGGTATGCCAACGACCAGATCACCTGGGAGATGGCCGCTAAAACGAATTTTGGAATTGAAACCTCCTTCTTCGGCAAGTTAAACCTCGATGTGGATGTATACCACGAGCGCCGTACCAATATACTGATGTCCAGGGCTTCGATACCTACCACTATGGGCCTTTCTGCAGATACCCGCGCCAATGTGGGTAAAGCGCGTTCCCACGGTGTGGATGTGGCCATGGATTACCAGCAGCAGATCACCAGCAAATGGTGGGCCAAGGCCATGGCTAATTTTACCTATGCCAGCAGTGCGTACGACGTATATGAGGAACCCCAGTATAAAGAGCAGAACAAGCTGCACCCCGGCCGTTCCCTTTCGCAGCAATGGGGGTATATCGCTGAGCGCCTGTTTGTAGACGACCTGGATGCGCAGAACTCACCCAAACAAAGTTTTGGTCCTTACGGGGGCGGTGATATCAAGTACCGCGATGTGAACGGCGACGGAAAGATCACTGCGCTGGACCAGGTGCCCATCGGCTTCCCAACCACACCGGAAATCGTATATGGGTTCGGGATCTCAACCGGGGTTGGACGATTCGACTTTTCCGTATTCTTCCAGGGGCTGGCCCGCGAATCATTCTGGATTGATGTTTCCAGCTATGATGCTTCCGGAAACTATACCGGTACCGCGCCTTTTGTTGGGGAGCAGCGCCAGCTGTTAAAAGTATGGGCCGATAATCACTGGAGCGAAGATAACCGGAATATTTATGCACTGTGGCCGCGTTTGAGTGTGGATGTAAATGCCAATAACAGTCAGCAAAGTACCTGGTTCATGCGCAACGGTGCATTGTTACGGATCAAATCGGCCGAGCTTGGATATACCTTATCCAATAGCCTGATGAACCGGCTGCATTTTTCCAATGCCCGTTTTTATATAAACGGACTGAACTTGCATACGTTCAGCAAGTTTAAACTGTGGGATGTGGAAATGGGAGGTAATGGCCTGGGATACCCGGTACAGCTGGTGCTGAACGCAGGCGTAAACCTTACCTTAAAATAAAATTCAAAAAAAGAAAATCATTGGATATGAAATGTATAAGAATACTGCCGGTACTGCTGCTCCTGGGATGCTGCGCCTGCAATAAATTTATGGATATTGTTCCGGATAATATTGCTACCCTTGACCAGGCGTTTCAGCTGAAGGTAACCGCAAAAAAGTACCTGTTTACCTGCTATTCCTATTTGCCCAGGCTGGGCAGTCCCAGCAGTAATTATGGGTTGCTCGGAAGCCGGGAGATTGCTTCTCCCTACCCGGGATCACAGGCTCCGGGTATTCCCAATTCCATCCTCGAACTGGGCTACGATTATCAGAATACGGTAGAGCCGATCAACAATTACTGGGACGGCGCAAACGGCGGCGTGGCCATGTTCCAGGCCATCCGTACCTGCAATATTTTCCTGGAGAATATCGGCAAGGTACCGGACATTGATGAAGCAGAGCGGAGGCGGTGGATTGCAGAAGTAAAAGTATTAAAAGCCTATTACCATTTTCTGCTCCTGCGCATGTACGGTCCTGTGCCGGTGATCCGCGAAAACCTGCCCGTATCGGCAGGCGTGGATGAGGTGCGGATCAGCCGGGCCCCCGTGGATGAAGTGAGCGGCTATATAGCGGAGCTGATCGATGAAGCAGCACCGGATCTTCCGCCGGCTGTTTACAACCAGCGGGAAGAACTGGGACGCATCACAGCTCCCATCGCGCTGGCAATAAAGGCCTATGCACTGGTACAAAATGCAAGCCCGCTGTTTAACGGAAATACAGACTATGCCGATCTGAAAAATAAAGACGGTAAAGCGCTGGTGAGCACCGCCTTCGATAATGGTAAATGGGTAAAAGCGGCACAGGCCTGCGATGATGCGATTAAGGCGGCGCATGGGGCCGGCTTCCGGCTGCATTATTTTAACCGGCCTTTTGACCTGAACCCGATCAGCGACAGCTCAAAAAAACTGATGGATATCAGGGGAGCGGTAACGGAAGAATGGAACCCGGAACAGATATGGGTACTTACAAACAGCAGCACCAGCGAATTACAGCGGTTTTGTGCGCCTCGTAATGAAGTGTATTCATATACCTATTCATTGTGGGCGGCCAATATGAACGCCTGTGAAATTTTCTATACCAAAAACGGTGTTCCCATTAATGAGGACCCCACCTGGGATTATGCCAACCGGTATACCACGTTAAAAACAGTGCCGGCCGAACAGCGCAGCATTATGAAGCCCAACTATACCACCTCCAGTTTTAATATGGACCGGGAGTACCGGTTTTATGCCGACCTGGTTTTTGATGGCGCTTCTTATTTTATGACACAGCGCCCCAGCGAAACTAATTTGCTTTATATACCCACATTATGGGGATCGCCTTCAACCAGCGGCGGGCTCTCGCGGGTTTCGTTTACCGGCTATTACCCAAAGAAACTGGTAAGCTGGAAAACCACCGGAAGCGGTAATACGTATACACCCGATGCTTATGCCTGGCCGGCGATCCGGCTGGCTTCACTTTACCTGATGTATGCAGAAGCGGTAAATGAAGCCGAAGGCCCCGGTGCAAAAGCGTACCTGTACCTGGATTCCGTTCGTGCCCGGGCCGGTTTAAAAGGCGTGGTGGAATCCTGGGCCAATTATTCCCGCAATGCGGCAAAGCCGGCTACCAAAGAAGGATTACGGAACATCATCCAGCAGGAAACCATGATCGAAATGATCTTTGAAGGAGAAAACTACTGGAATATGCGTCGCTGGAAGCGCCTCGACCTGATGAACCGACCCATTACCGGCTGGAACATCGAGCAAAAGACAACGGCAGACTTCTACCGGATGCGAACGATCTATACCCCGCATAATACCTACCGCGATTACCTGGCACCAATTAAAGAATATGCCTTGCAGGTAAACCCGAACCTGGTACAGAATCCATTATGGTAATTGTTTGATGACTTAATTTAATTTATACGATGAAGAATATTAAAAGCAGCATAGGAGCCCTGATGGCGCTTCTTCTTGCCGGGATCTTTTCCTGCCAGAAACAAACCGGCACCGACCAGCAGCCGATCTACAAAAGTACCGTGAAACCTCCGGCCGTCACCAATGTAAAGGTGATCAACATCCCGGGCGGCGCGCAGATCATTTATACAATTCCGGCAGACCCGGGTATCATGTATGTACAGGCCGATTTTATGGTAAATGAAAACACAAAGCAGCAGGTAAAAGCTTCCTATTTTACAGACACACTGGTGGTAAGAGGCTTCGCAAAGTCGGCCGATTATAAAGTCACCCTCAGAACGGTTAGCCGTGGCGAAGTACCGTCGGATCCGGTAGAAGTAACCGTACACCCGGATACGCCGCCCTATCTTTCGGTGAAGCAATCGCTCCAGATCTATGGTGATTTTGGAGGTGCCAATATACAGTATCAGAATCCAACCTCAGGTGACCTGGCCGTGGTTACACTGGTAGATACCATTGGTAAACCCGAGTACGTATACACCAGTTACTCAAAGGCCACAATCGGAAATTTCTCCATCCGGGGATTTGGTCCCGGAGAGCGGAAGTATGGGGCCTATGTACGGGACCGCTGGGGAAATGTATCGGATACTGTATGGTCAAAAGTACGGTCGATGAACGAGGTGGTGCTGGATCGCAGCGTAATGAAAGCCCTGGTACTCCCCGGCGATCAGACTGCCTGCTGCGGTTCGGATCTCAATGTGCCGCTTCGTAACGGATATAGTGCCGGCGACTGGGCATTTTACGGGGTGGTAAACAATAATAACCAAACAGACTCCTTACCGGAAAGAGTGACTGTAGACATGGGCAAACCGGTGGTGCTGAGCAGGATCCGGTATTATATGCGGAAAAACGGTGGTGCCGAATTCCGCAACGGTACCCTGAAATTCTTTAAGATCTATGGCAGTATGAACCCCAATCCCAACGGGGCACTGGATAATAGCTGGACGCAGATCGGCAATGTATTTGAGCTGGTGAAGCCCTCCGGGCTCCCGTATGGCCAGCTGGATGCGGCCGACCAGGCAGAAGTTAACAACGGAACGGAATTCATCATGCCGCTGCCCGCAGTGCCGATGCGCTACTTCAGGCTGGTGATCCTTCAAACGTACAACGGTGGTATAGGGCTGGAAATGGCGTCTCTCAAGTTTATGGGAGATTACCAGTAGCATTTTTCATTAATAAAATCAGTTTATGAATTATAAATATTTTGCAGTCATCTGCACCATATGGATGCTGTGTTCCTGCACCAAGATGGATCATGAATACGCGCCTTATTTAAAAGACGGAGAGATCATTTATGTAGGAGCACCCTACAACCTGGAAAGCCATCCCGGAAGGGAACGGGTAGAACTGCAGTTTACCCAGTCAAAGGATCCGAATATTATAAAATACCTTATCTACTGGAATAATAAGAACAAGAAACTGGAAGTGGCGGCTGACAAAAGCAGTACGATACAAAAGGTGATGATCAGCAACCTCCCCGAGCAGGACTATACCTTTGAAATTGTGGCGCTGGATAAAGACGGCAACAGTTCTACGCCGGCTTCGGCGCTGATCTCCGGACAAGCCCTCGGCAATAATTATGAGCAGCAGTTGTTTACCCGGAGCGTTACACTAACAAACAGTAAAAACGGTATGGCACTCGATTTTGTTTCGGTAGATACCACCTGCAAATTTACGGTGGTCACTTACCGGAACGGTGCCGGCCAGGCCTTGCAGAAGAAGTTCGTAAACAGGGACGCCTTAAAAGATACACTGGCGGATATAAATCCGCTTGCAGCATCCGTTGACTTAAGAACGGCCTATGTTCCGGTAAAAGGCATCGATACCTTTTATGCGCAAAAAACAGAATCGATGAACCTGGCTGCCGGCAGGTACCTGTGCACAGGTACCCTTGTAGATTATACCAATGCTGCTATTACAGGGGCTTATCCCTGGAATGTAACCCTGCGTCAGACAGGTGCTAAAGTACTGGAACTCTACGATGAGGATTATACAAAAGATGTATTACACTGGATAAAAAACAACGGTGGTAATTCAAATTACGGATCGTTTGGAGTGATTTTTAACCTGGATGACAATTATAAGGTGGTGAGCGTTGTGAACAAGAACGGGCAGCCTTCCTCTAACGGCCGTTCGGGTGAACTGGACCCCTCCGGTATCAACCGCTTTGATCCGGCTACCAAGGTATTGAAAGTAAAATACTGGATGAATGAAAATGGCACGCATCGCACGTTGTTTGATGAGGTGATGACCATGAAATAATCCATACAGGTCTTTTCAAAATGGCAAAGGCCATCTGTTGGTATGGCACGGGGCGCAGCTTTTGCTGGGCCCTTTTTATTGAGCAAAAATAGCATCAGGTCTGGTCAAATCTGTTGTAGGAACCTATAGGTTATTTTACAAATTTTAGGGCATCATTTTTTTCGTAAAAGATTGCTTGTTTTAAACCGTATTCTAATATTTATTTTTATGAGTAAACTAACACGATTGCAATTTCGCGTCTGGAGCGTGATCTGCTTCCTGCTCCTTTCTATGGCTTCCCTGGCGCAGGAAAACATTAAAGTAACCGGCCGTATCATTGCCGCCGGTGATGGCGTACCGTTGCCGGGTGCTTCTGTGCTGCAGGAAGGAGGAACAGCCGCTGCCACTGCGGGGCCAGACGGCGCCTTTGAAATACAAATATCCAAACGTTCGAGGCTGGTCGTTTCAATGGTGGGCTATGAAACGGTCACCGTTACACCTGGTGCACAAGCCCTCCTTGTAGCGCTTCGAAAAAAAGAAGAGGGGCTGGACGAGGTAGTAGTAGTGGGGTATGGTACACAAAAGAGATCGCGGTTAACTTCCGCGGTATCGTCGATGAATTCAAAGGAGATCCAGCTGATCCCAACCTCCAATCTTTCCAATGTGCTGGCCGGAAGGCTGAGCGGACTTTTTGTACAGTCCGGTACAGGCACGCCGGGAATCGGTTCTGATGTGCGGGTGCGGGCAAAAGGATCCTGGAACGGCGGTGAATCGATTTATGTAATTGACGGGGTGGTACGGGACAGAACCAGCTTTAATGCCCTTGACCCCAATGAAGTAGAGGATATTACCATTTTAAAGGACGCCGCCTCGGCAGCAATTTACGGATCGCGTTCCACCAATGGTGTGGTATTGGTTACCACCAAAACGGGGAAAAGCGGCAAGCCCGTTATTCAATTTAATGCCATTACCGGTATTGAAAAACCCGGGAAAATGCCATCCTATATGAACGTTGCCGATGCCCTTAAATTGTCACAAGCCGTAAACGGCGGAATCGGGCAGGATGAAATAGACTGGGTGTTAAAAAACAACCCCAAGGGTGAGAATTATTTAAATGCGGCTTACCAGGACCCCACCAATCATAAATATGCCCTGAGTGCCTCCGGTGGTAACAATATGGTTACTTATTACCTGGGCGGTTCTTATTATAGTGAGAAAGGTTTTTTACCCAATGTATGGTATAATAAATATAATTTACGGGGAAAGGTAAGTGCAAAGCTTACCAAAGATCTTACGGTGGGTTTAAACCTCAGCACCAGTTATGGAAGCCGTAACCGGTTTAATTTTACCTATGACTATGGCTCCAATGACCTGAATAATTTATGGGGCAAGCTGTTGTACTGGGATGCCTGGGCACCGGCATATATCGACGGCAAACCGGTAAACCCCGGATGGCTGGGTAACCCGGTTGAAATGATGAAGAACGGCGGCTACTGGCGGAATAACAACCAGCAGGTGGATGCGTTGATCAATGCTGAATACCAGGTGCCGTTTGTAAAAGGCTTATCCCTGAAGATGGCGTACAGCAAAAACATAGACAACAGCTATATTAAAACCTTTGCCAAACGGCAACTGCTGTATAATTTTAAAACAACCGGTACCAATAACCTGATCCGCACCAATGAAGTCATTGGTACCACTATGAGTACGGAACCGGGTACCGAATATATAGGCAATGAATACGCCAAATCAAATACCTACCAGTTAAACGGACAGCTTTCCTATGACCGTAGTTTTGGCCTGCATCATATCAGCGGGGATGCCGTTTATGAGCAGTGGGAGGGACAGTACAATAACTTTAATGCCTACCGGTATAATTTTCCATTGCTGGCTACCGACCAGTTCTTTGCTGCAAGCGGCGATACCAAGGATTGGCGAAATGGCGGGGGCGAATCGCAGGACGGGCGGTTGTCCTATATCTTCCGGCTGGGCTATGATTATGACGGACGATACCTGTTGTCTGCTTCCATGCGGAGAGATGGTTCCGTTAAATTTGCACCCGATCAGCGCTGGGGTAATTTTCCATCTGTATCCGGTGGCTGGGTCATCTCAAAAGAAGCCTTTTATAATAACTCGGCTCTTTCCAGGATCCTGGATTTTGCAAAGATCCGTTTCTCCTACGGATCCAACGGGTATGATGATCCGGAAGACCGGACGATCGCGAAATGGCTCTGGCTGGATCAGTACAATATTTCTTCTTCCAGTTATTATATGGGTACCAACGGAAGCGCTGCACCCCGGCTGCTTTATTCGGGTATTCCCATTGCCAACCTCACCTGGGAAAAATCGAACTCTTATGACCTGGGGCTCGACCTTACGTTGTTAAAGCAATTCAACCTGACCCTGGACTTCTGGAAGCGGCACACGTATGATATTTTAGGGACCCGTGTGTTGGTAATACCGGCAGAATTCGGAGGTACGTTGCCCGCCGAAAATTACGGGATCGTAGATTCGAGAGGGATGGAAATTGAATTAGGATACCGCCATACCTTTAACTCCGATTTTTCCCTGAATGTGCGCGGCAATTTCAGCATCGCTACCAACAACGTTGTTAAAAAAGATGTAGCAGCCAATGCACTGGATGTAGACAATCCAAATGGTAAAACACTGAACTACGGAGCCGGTTACCGGTATTCCGGTATCCTCAGAGCCCAGGCGGATATCGATGCGCTGCCTGCAGGATTTACATATTTTGGTGCGCCGCCCACACTGGGATCGGCCCGGTTTGAAGACATCAGCGGGGCTGCCGGCAAGCCGGATGGAAAAATAGATAGTTATGACCGCGTGGTGCTGGGCAAGTACTTTGGCGCAGGCTCTGCACCCTATTCCGGCGGTTTATTACTGGGCTTCAATTATAAAGGAATTACACTGGAAACGCTGTTTGCAGGCATGGCCGGTTTTAAGCTATCGTACAATGATGCCTGGGGCCGGAATTTTGGCGGTGGTGCCAAAGTACCCATGTATCATGCCGATTCCTGGACCACAGATAATACGGCGGGTACCACGCCCAAACTCTATCCCTGGGGCAACCCGCAATCTTACGGCTATACGGAAACCTCCACGTTCAATGTATACAACGGAAGCTTTGTACGGCTTAAATACATCAATATCGGTTACCAGTTACCCGGTCAGTTATTAAAACATATAGGAGCAAAAGGCATCAACATCTTTGCTTCGGGCAACAACCTCTTTTACGCATCGAAGTTTAAGTTTTACGATCCCGAGGTGTACCAGTTTATGAGTTATCCAACCATGCGTACATTCTCCGCCGGTATTAATGTCAATTTATAAGCTTTGTTTTCAACACAACATATTACGAGCATGAAAAAGTCAATCAATAGATCCATGGCCCTTATACTGGTGGTGTTCGGTTTAACAGCCTGCCAGAAGGTACTGGACAAAAAGAACCTGAGTGCGGTAAATCCCTCCGATGTTTGGAGCCGGCCGGAACTGGCAACCGCCTACCTGAATACGATCTACTCCAGCCTGATGCCGGGCAACACCTACGGTAGCGGCAATAACACCGATGAGGGTGTGGCCTACCAGCGGCAGGCCAATGCCTGGCTGGGTGGCACGGCAACAGAAGATAGCTACAACGGTTTTTCTCAATACAATAATATCCGTACCATCAATATCTTTCTGAAGAATATTGCCGCGGCTTCTTTTGATGGATCCGCTAAAGCCGTACTCACCGGGCAGGGATTGTTCTGGAGGGCCTGGGCCTACTACAGTTTGGTAAAAAGCTATGGTGGCGTGCCCCTGATCCTCGCTCCGCAGGAGCCCACTACGGATCTGACCGCGTTGCAGGTACCCAGGAGCAAAACTTCGGAATGTGTAACACAGATCTTAAAAGACCTGGACGATGCCATTGCCGTATTGCCCGATGCGTGGACCGGTGAAGACGTGGGAAGAATTGATAAAGGAATCGCCATGGCGTTTAAGGGAAGGGTGCTGTTGTTTTTTGCGAGCCCTTTATTTAACGGGTTAGGCGGCGTAGCCTCCTGGCAAAAGGCCTATGATGCCAATAAAGCGGCAAAGGACTTCCTGATAGCCCGCGGAAAAGGTTTGTACCCTGCCTATGATAAAATATGGGACGATGAGCTGAACAAGGAAGTGGTAATGGTACGGCGATACAATTATCCCCAGGCCACGTACTTCCAGGGCGGGCTGATACCGCTGAACTGGTCTAAAGATGATGTGGGGTATGACCGGCCCTCCCTGGAACTGGTGAATGCCTTCCCCATGAAAGACGGATCGTCATGGAGCGCGCAAAACCGGTTATACGATACGCTGTTCCGGAGCCGGGATAACCGGTTTTATGCAAATATTTATTATAATGGTGCGCCCAACCAGTACCTGGCGGGTATGAAGGCATCCAACACCTACCTGTGGACCTATTTTGATCATATTGACAACTATTACGGACCTGCCGGAATTGCCGGTCAGCACAACCAGGTTACCACCGACCCGCTCTGGTCCAATTCCAGTTTTTACCGCATAAAGGCCATCGATAAAACCATTACGGCCGGAACCGTTTATAACGCAGCAGTAGACTGGCCCGAGATCCGTTTTGCCGAAGTGCTGATGAATTTTGGCGAATGTGCCAATGAAACCGGTAAGGATGCTGAAGCGCTGGATGTACTGAAGCAGATCCGTCAAAGAGCCGGTATATGGCCGGGCGCTGCGAATAACTATGGTATTACGGCCGTTTCGCAGGCCGATATCCGCACCGCCTATCAAAACGAGCGCTTTGTAGAATTTTGCTTCGAAGGAAAACGCTGGGACGATCTGCGCCGCTGGAAATTGTTTGGTTACCTGAGAACGCTTGCGCAACGACATGGCCTGGCTATTGAATTAAAACCCGGCGAAACCGCTGTACAGCCTTTAAGTGATATCAATACGGTATGGACAAAATTTAAGTCTACCGTGGTGCAAACCGAAAGTACCAATATTGCCATCCCGGATAAGTTTTATTTTTATGGGATTCCCAAAGCTTTAAGGGACCGGAACCCTTTATTGAAACAAAACAGCAACTGGGGCGGGGATTTTGATCCGTTGCAGTGACGATTAATGAAAATAAAAGTCATTAAGGTATTAAGAACCATTAAGTTTTTTTATATGTCTTAACATGCTTCCTTTCTTAATGGTTTTTCATACGGGAATCGATAGCGTCATTTATTTCATTTGTCTCATTTTCTCTCTTATACGATCCGGGAGGCTGTCTGTAAAAGGACAGCTTCCCATTTTATGAACCATGGCAGTAAAGAAACGGGATAAAGCCGTAGCTTGCCGGCAGAATACCATTTAATAAAAGAATATGCAGTACCGAAAATTGATCATCTGTTTCATCTTCCTGCTTTGCAGCGGGTATTTGATGGCTGTAGAACTAAAAACTGCCTTTACCCGTATTGTTATAAATGACAAGGGGTTTTACACTTCCATAAAAGTGAATGACCGCGAAATTATGGGTATGGGCGCTTATCCCATAGTGTCTGTGGTAAAGGACGGGCAGATCCTGCTTCCCAAAGCCCTGAAGACAACCGGGAATAAATTTTTGCTTACGATGGAAGACAACCAGGTGCTGGAACTGATCGTGCGGCAACAGCAACAGGCCATTACCTATGAGGTGGGCAATATCAGCCATGCCTATAATGCCCTGGTATTTGGCCCGGTAAAAGTAGCGCTTCATGAAGTGGTGGGTGAGGTAGTGGGCGTGGCCCAGGGCGGGGAGCTGGCCTTTGCCATGCAATCGTTGAATATCAAAACCAATGGGGGCATTCCACAGGAATATGCACCTGCCTATGGCAGCTTCTTTAAGTACGCGGGCAGCAATACAGATCTTTCGGTTTCCAGCACGCCCTATTATCATTTTGCGGTGGCAGACGCCACAGACGGCGCCGTGTTTCAATTGTCGGCCCGTAACCGTTCAGAACAGGCATACCGGAAAGTAAACCAGGTAGAAAAAGCGCTGGTGCTTCCCGTAACCGGTTCCGGGGGAACTATTACAGGAGCGCGGATTGCGTTATTTGGCGACCAGCGCAGCCGGATCCTGGACCGCATTGGTAAAGTGGAAACAGAACAGGGGCTGCCGCACCCGCTGATTGAAGGGGAATGGGGGAAGGTTTCAAGAGGAGCCATGCGTTCTTACCTGATCACCAATTTTTCCGAAGAAGATATGGATATTGCCCTGGACAAAACGCAGCGCGCCGGGTTTAAAACGGTATACCACCCGGATCCGTTTAAAACCTGGGGACATTTTGATTGGAACCCGTCCTTAACAAAGAACGGTGATCAGGGGATAAAAAGCCTTGCGGACCGGGCTTCAAAAATGGGGATAAAGATTGGTGTGCACACACTCTCCAATTTCTTAACAACCAATGATGCGTATGTAACACCGGTGCCCAGCAAGCAATTGCTCAAACAGGGAACCCTGGAGCTTCTAAGTTATATCGATGATGTGCAGACCCGTTTTGAGGTGGCGGCTTCCGACCTGTTCAATGTGCCGCTTACATTGAATGCCCTGCAGATCGGCGATGAACTGATCACGGTTGGAAAGGCGGAAAAGAACGGGGACCGGATGGTGCTTACGGGTTGTACCCGGGGCGCGTTTGGCACACAGAAAATAGCACATGAAAAAAAGGAGCCGTTATACAAATTATGGGATTATCCCTATCGAACCCTGTTTCCGGACCTGGAGCTGCAGGATGCGTTTGCACACCGGCTGGCCGATATCTTTAATCAAACCGGTATCAGACAGATTTCCTTCGACGGGCTGGAAGGCTGTATGTACACGGGGCAGGACTACTATGCCACCGCCAGATTTGTAACGGAATATTACAACCGGCTCGAAAATAAAGCCGATCTGATCAATGATGCCAGTCGCCTGGATCACTTCCTCTGGCATATACATACCCGCATGAACTGGGGCGAACCCTGGGGCGAGGAAATGCGCAAAGGGCAGGTGGCCAGCCGGATCAAGAATCAGGATTATTTCAGGCGAAACCTGTTTCCGCGCATGTTGGGATGGTTCCTGGTACGCCTGGCAGAACGTAATTTTGAAGCCACTTCCCTGGAAGACCTAGAATGGGCCCTATCCGAGTCTGCCGGTTTCGATGCCGGCTATGCGATGAGCATCAATATGAAAACACTGAAGCAGCACGGGCAGATCAATGCATTGGTGGATGCCATGAAAAACTGGGACGAGCTGCGGTATGCCAATGTGTTTACCGAAGCGCAAAAGCAACAGCTGCGCGATCCGGAAACCGAATGGCACCTGGAAAAGCAGAATGAAAAAGACTTCCTGTTATATCCGTTATTTATCTCCGACCGGTTCCGTTGCAACTTATCGGAGATGCAGCCGGGGCAGCCGGGCGGTGCAGACTGGTCATGGCAAAGCCCGGAGGAGGGAACCTATGCCCTGCGGATAAAAGTAGAGGGCGAAGGTGCCATTGCCAATCCGTCGTTTACCACGTCGCTGGGTGTGGTAAAGATCGAAGGGAAGTTGCAGGCAAACCAGTACATCCTGCTCGATCACCAGGGCAGGGCTACACTAACGGATCAGAATTATAAGGTGCTGTCGGAGTTAAGTGTACAGGGAAAGGCATTATTACCCAGGGGTACATCCGGCGTATCGTTTGCATGTGAAGGAACGGGAGATTCCAAACCCGATGTAGTGGTACGGTACAACACCCGGTTGTCTCCGCAAAAAATCAGCAAACCCTAAGCGGTTGTTCGCATTGAATTGCTTAGCCGTTGCCTGCCGGAAGCCTGGCCGTTGCAGGGCAAAAAAAGCATTGAGGTTGGTCAATTTTAATGTGGTAAGGCGTCTGTCTTTTTAGAATCTTTATAGGCAGAAAGATAACTGTATACAATGAATAGAAGCTATTTAAAGTACCTGCTGTTTTCAGGATTACTGGCGTTTGCGAACCTGCATCTTTGCGCCCAATGGGATTTTAAAACAGATTATTTTAGAATCCACCTCGGCAATAACGGTTTTATTACGAGTATGAAAAATATTACGGTAAAACCGGACCGGGAATTTAGTGCGGCGAACCGGCCCTCCCCGCTGATGCTGCTTTATGATGGCAGGAAGAAAATATATTATGAACCGGTAAACGCTGCTTATAAGCCGGCAGAAAAATTATTGACGCTCACTTACAGCAACGGATCGGTAGCGCGCATCCTTATTGCTCCTCATAAAAGATATCTGAAACTGCAATTGCAGTCGCTCTCAAAGCGTGAAGAAATTGAAGCCATCCAGTGGGGCGCCTATCATACGAATATTACCAACCTGATGGGAGAGATCATCGGGGTGGCAAGGGATACCAGTGCAAAAGTGAATTATGCCATCGGTATGCTCGCCCTTAACGATAATACGCTGGGAGGAATGGCTACTACAGTAGGAGATGCCGCACCGTTTCAATACATCATCCACACACCGGATGCAAAGCGTTTTCCGCTGCCTGACAGCCTGCATGAAGGACAGGTGTTCAGCCTGGGTGGCAACGGCATCAGCGACGTAGCCTTTTATGCGCATAAGGAGCCCTGGTACCGGATCCTGTATGGAGATGCCGCACAGGTGGATCGGGCAGGACAGATCTCGATCTCCTACCAGTCGAGAGACCGTTCAAAAAAACGGGAAGTGTTTTTCTCGCTGATCCCGCATATGGCGGCCAATATTCCCAACCACATCGATGTACAACCCTTGCCCGGCGTGGATTATATCGGTTCCGCCGTAGCCTTATGGGGCAGCCCGGATAGCACGGCTCTGATGGATGTGATCCAAAACATCGTGTTATCCGAAAAATTGCCGCATCCCACCATTAATGGAAAATGGGTAAAAGACCCCGCGGCTTTTGTTCCGGATGCCCTCACTGCCGGCAACCTGAATGACAGCATTATCGCCTACACCAGCCGGCTGGGTTTTAAGGCGATCAGTTTATATGACCAGGGATTCCTGCGGGCCAACCGGGGAAATAAAGGATATATCGATGGTTTGAATTTTGAGCGGAAGCCCATAAAGATGACAACGGGCAACCTGTCGCATAAAGCGTTTTCCGCGCTGGCAGCAAAGCAGGGACTACTGATCGGGAGAACACCCATCACCAACGCACTGGCTCCGGGCACCCAGGACGCCAGTCCGGTACCCAGCGATAGCCTTTGTTACCAGCAAAAAAGGGTGCTTGCCAAAAGCATCAGTGCCACCGATACCATCATTGTGGTGGACGATCCTCGGTACCTCGAAGAGATCGCAAGCTGGGAAGGACATTGTGTCAACCTGAATATGATAAAGATCGGGAAGGAACTGATCCACTACCTGGGAGTATCGGACCGGCCGCCTTACCGCCTGCTGAATGTGAAACGCGGTTACTGGAAAACGACGCCGGCAGCTCATCCTGAAGGGGATACGCTCTATAAGCTGCAGGTAACCGTAAATTATGGATACGACGGCGTTATTCCCAATATGGAGCTGCAGGATGAAATCGCCAAACACTTTGCGGATGTTTGCAACATCAACGGGATCGCCTATTATGATTTCGACGGGCAGGAATTCCTGTTTAATAACGGGCATGGCTATTATTCCACAAAACGTTTTTTCCGGAAGATGTTTGAACGGGCAAAGGCGCTGGGGGTTCCCTATATCCGGTTTACGGGCGCTACGTTATCCGAAGGCTCCTGGCATTACCAAAGCATCTGGAATGTGGGGGGCGGTAAAAATCTGTATGATGCAGATACCCGGGAATGGGGTAGTACCACCAGTCAGGGAAAAGACCTGCGGGATGTAACCTATGCCAATTTTTTCCCGGTGGGCATGGGCGGCAACTTCCCGATCCGGAAAAATTCTACGGTAGAGCAATATGAACATGTGCAGGCCATCTCTGTAGGCGTAGGCACTACCTACAGTTTAACACTCAATCAGAAAGATGTAGAAAGTTGCCCGCAAAAGGAAGCGATCTTTCACGTGATCCGTACCTGGGAGGATGCCCGGGCGGCCAATGCATTTCCGAGATGGATCAAAACACAATTATCGGATCCGGCAAAAAGCTGGCGACTGGAACCGGGGAGCGACAAAAATACCTGGACCCTGTACCAGATGGCCGGCGGAAACAAAACGCAGCCCGTTGTATTAAAAAGAGCAAAGGGATATTAATGATGGCTACTAAAGCACCGATGAAATCTGCGCATCTGCGGCTTTTAACCGCTGAGCGGCAACGATGCGGAGGTTTTATGATCGGGGTGCTGGCTGGTTCCTGTTTAATGGCCACTAAGGAAGAAACCGGTGATTCTTTGTTTCAGGAACACTTGGTCAAGGAATACAAAAACCAGAAAACCGCCGCGTTCTTTGCTCCCTGGCGTCGCTGCATGAAAATAATTACTGTTAATCAGAAATAACGTTGTGTGAAAAATATACAGATTGTCTTTGTACTACTCCTTAGCATGACTGCCGCTGCGCAAAAAGTATCCGTTGGCACCGAATACCACGTGGCGCCAAAAGGAAATGATGCCAATAGCGGTACTGCTGCAAGTCCGTTTAAAACCATTATGGCGGCCGCCGGCAAAGCAATGCCCGGAGATATCATTACCGTACATGCCGGCACCTACCGGGAACAGATCACGCCACCCCGTGGCGGTAATTCGAACCAGGAGCGCATCGTATACCGCGCTGCCAAAGGTGAGCGGGTTGTCATCAAAGGATCGGAGGTGATCAAAAACTGGAAACACCTGCAGGGAGATACCTGGGAAGCAGTGATACCCGATCATGTTTTTGGAACCTTTAATCCCTATAAGGACCGCATCCGCGGCGATTGGTTCTGGCCCACGCCAAAGGATCGCAAGTACCATACAGGAGCCGTATACCTGAACGGTAACTGGCTGATGGAAGCGGCCAATGAGGCCGAAGTAATGAAGCCCGCAGCGGGAAGGGATTTATTATGGTGGGCTGTTGCAGACAGTGTGGCTACCACCATCCGGGCGCAGTTTAAAAACGCCGATCCGAATAAAGAAACCGTGGAGATCAATATGCGGCAGACCGTATTTTATCCAGACCGGCCCTTTATCGATTACATTACGGTGAGCGGGTTTACGATGGAACAGGCCGCTACCAACTGGGCGCCGCCGACTGCTGAGCAAATGGGATTGATCGGCACCCACTGGAGCAAGGGATGGATCATTGAAAACAATACGGTACAGTATTCAAAGTGTGTGGGCATATCCCTGGGGAAATACGGTGATGATCATGATAACAACCAAACCGAGTCGGCAACGGGTTATGTAGGCACCATCAACCGGGCCCTGGCCTTTGGCTGGAATAAAGCTACCGTGGGCAGTCATATCGTACGGAATAATACCATTGCACATTGTGAACAGGCGGGCATCGTTGGCAGTATGGGCTGCGCATTCAGCCGGGTACAGGATAATATGATCCATGATATCCATTCAAAGCGCCTGTTTACCGGGGCAGAAATGGCCGGCATCAAATTTCACGGTGCGATCGATGTACAGATTTCCGGGAACCGGATCTACCGGGCGAATATGGGCGTTTGGCTCGACTGGATGGCCCAGGGTGCCCAGGTAAAGAATAACCTGTTTTATGATAACGACCTCGATCTGTTCCTGGAAGTAAATCATGGTCCCATGCTGGTATGCAATAATGTGATGCTGTCAAAGAAAAGTCTTTTAATGAACTCCGGCGGAGCAGCGTTTGCGCATAATCTTTTTAGCGGGAATATGGACGTAATTACCTACGACAGTCGCCTTACACCTTACCACCTGCCGCATTCCACTTTTGTAAAAGCCCTGCATGATAATCCCGGCGGAGATGTACAGTTTGTAAATAACCTTTTTGTACAGGGAGCCAATGTTGCCCAGTACAGCAAGGCATTACAGCCGGTGGTGTTTGATGGCAATGTATATACCCGCGGCGCCATCTCTATCCGTGATATTCAGGGTACAAAGCGGTTTGGAGAAATGACCGACCGGGGAAAAGAAACGATGCAGCAGTACAAAGAACAGGCGGCAACGGAACAGAACGCTGTAATGGATACCGGCTTTAATGCAGGGGTACGGCTTATTAATGAGCACAGTAAGGGTGTGCTTGAAATCATATGGAACCGGCAATGGCTGAAACAGAAAAGAAAATGGATAACCACAGGCAGCTTAAGAAAAGCCCTCGTGCCGGATCTGCCGTTTGAAAATACAGACGGCACCCCGCTGCGGATCGACACGGATTTTTGGGGCAAAAAGCGGAGCGCCGCCAACCCGGCGCCCGGGCCCTTCGAGATAGCGGGCAGCGGGTTGCAAAAGATATCACTTTATTAAATCGTATAATGGGAACCCGGAACAGGAATTGGTGGATCATTGTTTGGGCAGGAACCATCCCCGGTGGTTAAAAACAGAAAAATAAACGGATGACACGCAGTATAGAAATATATATATGGCTTTTATGGATTGGTGTATCCTGTATGCCGGTGGCGTATGGACAAAAACAGCCGCTTTCAGTGTGGACAGCAGATAACGGCAATGGCACCTATAAAAACCCCTTCCTGTGGGGCGACTGGCCGGACCCGGATATAACCCGCGTTGGCGACACCTATTATATGGTATCTACCAGTATGCATTATGTGCCCGGATGCCCCGTACTGCAATCAAAAGACCTGGTAAACTGGGAAATGGCGTCATACGCTGTAGAGCGCTATGACGAAGATCCCCGTTATAACCTGCAGGGCGGGGAAATGTACCTGAGAGGTTCCTGGGCGGCTACCATCCGGCACCACAAGGGCCTGTTTTATGTAGGCTTCTGTACGCCCAACTGGGGGAAGGAAAAAGGACAGTTCTCCATGTGCACGGCAAAGGATATAAAAGGTCCCTGGAAACGCACGGTGTTTCCGGAGTACCTCTACGACCCGGGTTTGTTTTTTGATGAAGACGGAAAGGTATATGTGGTGCATGGTCAGCATGATTTATATGTAACGGAACTGGCGGCAGATGCGCTTTCCGTAAAGCGTGAACGAAAACGGATCTGGGGTAAAGGCATCCCCGTACCGGAAGGATCATCGGCGCCAAAGGGAAACTACGGAATGGAAGGCTCGCATGTATATAAGATCAACGGGTACTATTATATCACCTGCCCCGCCGGTGGCACAGAAGGCTGGCAGGTTTGTTTGCGCAGTAAGAATATTTACGGGCCTTATGAAAGTAAGATCATTGTACAGGATGAATCTTCCTATCCCCAAAACGGATTGCATCAGGGAGGGATGATACAGGTACAGGATGGAAGCTGGTGGTTCATCATCATGCAGGACCGTGGCCCTATAGGCCGTGTGCCCCACCTGGTGCCGGTAATATGGAAGGAGGGCTGGCCCATGATCGGAAAAAACGGCGAAGGGAAAGGTGTTATGGTGCATACTAAACCCGGTGTAGGCAAAACCTACCCGGTTAAAACGCCGGCTACCTCCGATGAATTCAGTTCAAAAAAGCTCGGCCTGCAATGGCAATGGAACCATAACCCCGATGATACAAAATGGTCTTTAACAGAGCGTCCCGGTTATCTGCGCTTACATAGCGGTTATGCCAGCGACCTGCTAACTGCCCGCAACTCCCTTTCGCAGCGCGTTCAGGGACCGGCATCTGCGGCAGCAACCGAACTGGAACTTGGTCATATGAAAGACGGTGATGTGGCAGGCCTTGCCGTATTTGAAAAACCCTATGCATTTGTAGGGGTGGAGCAGCAAGCAGGAAAGCGGCAGCTGGTTATGGTGAACGATGGAAGAACGGTAGACCGTATTGCATTAGCAGGAACAAACCGGGTATGGCTGAAAGCCTATGCCACAGATCAGGGCTTCATGGCCAGGTTCGCTTACAGCCTGGATGGGAATCGATTTTATCCGTTGGGCAATGAACTGAAAATGGGATTGGGCCTTACCTGGACGGCCAACCGGTTCATGCTGTTTCATTTTAATACGGTGCCGGCTGCTGAGGCCGGGTATGCAGATTTCAACTGGTTTCATTTTACGGGAAGCAATCCGGCGGCGGCTTTTTAAAGAGGTCTTTTACCGGCCGGGCACATTTGTTTTCCGGCAGGCTATTGCTACGGTTTCAGTTAGCGCTGCGCAACCCGTTCCCTCAACAACAATGAACCGTTCACCGGGCTGGAATCTGGTTTCCGTCAAAAAATCGATCCCTTTCGCCGACTGGCCAGGCACAGGAATGACCCGTTCCTGTAGAACAAAACAGGCATAAAGGAGCTTCCCATTTCCATGCAACTACGGAACAAAGGACTCAGCGGCTACCACCGGTATACAGCCGAACATCGCACAGCGTTTTTTCTGCGTTACCCCATACCGGCGATTCACTTCATTAGCTCAGGTACCGGGCCATCTGCATGAAACGGCGCCGGTTTGTATTCCGGAAGGTCCTTGCCGGTACCATCATTCGTACGCTTTTTCACCACTTTTTTACAAAATGTAATCGATTGTATTTTTTGACAAAATAGTTTTATATTGCACCTGTGTTTGCCAGCCGCGGTTCATACACGGGTGTATAGGCCGTAATAAAATGTCCGTTGCAGGGCAGCTGCTGAACATGTATGATGCTTGTAAGAAGTCTGCGGTATTATCCGGATGCTTCACCCGGCCGCTTTAACAGGAACATTAAATGACCATATATGCAACAAACATTGGGTACCCAGGACCTGCTTGTGTTTTTTATTTACTTTATAATTGTAGCAGGGTACGGGATCTGGATTTATCGAAGGAAACGGAAGCAATCCGTCTCCGCATCGCACGACTATTTCCTGGCGGAGGGATCGCTGACCTGGTGGGCGATCGGCGCGTCCCTGATTGCGTCAAATATATCGGCAGAACAGTTTATCGGTATGAGCGGGAGCGGGTTCACCATGGGGCTGGCCATTGCCACCTACGAATGGATGGCGGCACTGACCCTGATCATTGTAGCGGTCTTTTTTATTCCGGTCTATTTAAAAAATAAGATCTACACCATGCCGCAATTTCTCAGTAAGCGGTATAACGATAAAGTGGCCATGATCATGGCGGTGTTCTGGCTGCTGCTGTATGTAGTGGTAAATCTTACATCGATCCTGTACCTGGGCGCACTGGCCATCAGTGCCATCTCGGGTGTTAGTATTTTAACCTGTATTGCGGTGCTTGCGGTGTTTGCCATCATTATTACATTGGGCGGTATGAAGGTGATCGGTTATACGGATGTAATCCAGGTACTGGTATTGATACTGGGCGGTTTGGTAACCACGTATCTGGCACTGGATATGGTGGGCCGGCATTTTGGAGGTGCGGGTATCATGGAAGGATTCCGCCAGCTGGCAAAACAGGGCGATGATCATTTACATATGATCCTTAAACGGGATAATCCCTATTATATGGATCTTCCGGGCCTTACGGTATTGTTGGGAGGAATGTGGATCGTAAATCTGAATTACTGGGGCTGCAACCAGTATATTACGCAACGCGCGCTGGGAGCCGATCTGAAAACAGCACGGAGCGGTATTCTCTTTGCGGCTTTTTTAAAACTGCTGATGCCGCTGATTGTAGTCATTCCCGGCATCGCTGCATTTGTACTTTACAAGAACGGTTATTTCCAGCAGGAGATGCTGGCTCATGGAGAACTGGTACCGGATAAGGCGTATCCTGTATTGCTGAACCTGTTGCCAGATGGGTTGAAGGGACTGGCTTTTGCTTCGCTCACCGCCGCTGTGGTAGCTTCCCTGGCAGGGAAGGCCAATAGTATTGCCACTATTTTTACCCTGGATATTTACCAGAAACGGATCAATAAGGAAGCCAGCGAACAAAAACTGGTATGGATCGGCCGCGCCACAGTAGTGGTGGCCATGATACTGGCGGTGCTGATTGCCCCGTTTCTTGGAATCGATAAAAAAGGGGGCTTCCAATACATCCAGGAATACACCGGTTTTATATCTCCCGGGGTTTTTGCAATGTTTCTCCTGGGATTTTTCTGGAAGAAAACCACCAGCAACGCTGCCTTGTTTGCTGTAATTGGAGGATTCGCCCTGTCGGTACTTTTAAAATTCCTCCCTTCAATGGGTGCAGATCTGGGCTGGCTGAGTCCCTACGGGTTTTCGAAGCTGGTGGCGCAAAAAGACGGTCCCCCGCTTTATGAGATTCCGTTTTTAGACCGGATGGGTTTTGTATTTATTTTTTGCGTGATCTTCATGTACCTGATCAGCAGCATAGAGCTTAAAAAAGGGGTAACAGCAAAAGGGCTGGAGGTGGATCCAAAAATGTTCCGGGTATCGGTTTCCTTCGCTGTAGGCGCACTGCTGGTTTGTGGAATATTGCTGGCATTATATACCCGGTATTGGTAACCCTTTTTGCATTGTTGAATTCAAGAGTGATGAAAATTATATACGAAAACTTTTCCTTTCCCCCGGATCAGTCCTTTACCGTACGGTCGGAATGCCTGGAAATAAAGAAATATCAGGAATTCAGAAGCCATCCGAACTTTGAAATTGCGTTTCATGAAAATTGCACGGGGAGTCGCCTTGTTGGTAAGCATATCGAAGCTTTTAGCGGAACCGAACTGGTATTAATGGGGAGCCATCTTCCGCATTGTTGGCAGTATCACGGGGTTATTGATCCGATGCAACCGCCCCAGGTTGTGGTGGTACACTTTTTCCCGGATTTTCTGGGAAAAGACTTCCTGGAAAAACCCGAAGCAAGAGCACTGGCCGGATTGTTTGGCGATGCCGCACAGGGCGTATTGTTTACCGGCGAAATACTGGATGAGGCCCGGTTCATCCTGCAGGCCATGCTCCTGGAAAAAGAACTGGGGAGGGCTACGTGGATGTTAAGGTTACTGGATCTGTTATCCCGGTCGGGCGCCGGAAAGGTATTGAATCCTGCCGGCTTTAACATGAATAAGAGCCCGGTAGAAGCCAGCAACATGAACACCATTTTTGAATATATCTTTAAAAATTTCAGGAGGTCGATATCCCTGGAAGAAGTAGCCGCTATTATACCGATGTCTGCCTCGGCATTCTGCCGCTTTTTTAAGTCAAAAACAGGAAGAACACTTTCCGATTTTATAAAAGAAGTACGTATCGGGCACGCAACAAAATTACTCCTGGAAGGGAACTACAATGTATCCGAAACCTGCTACAACAGCGGCTACAATAATATTTCCAATTTCAACAAACATTTTAAAGAATTAGAAGGTGTTTCGCCTAAACAGTTCCGGGAACGTTATCTTATTGCCGGTTAGCGGTATGCAGATACAATCGCTGTTGGAAACAGCCTCCGGCAAACAGGCGGAAGGCACTGCTGCTGACGGGCAACCGGTAAGCAACATGCAGCCATTACTTCAATCCATTTACGCGCAAGAGTTACCATGAAGCAAATCATAAATCGGCACCGGTACCTGTATCTATGCGGCCTCTTCCTGCTGCTTTTTTTTGAAGCCCGTGCACAGCAAAAAACGGTCTGGCAAATCGGTATGCCCGATGGCCGGGCAGATGAGTTTGCGCTTTACCCCCTGGGCTATAAGAATTTTGTAGCCTCCTTTGGCGGCGAAAATACCGTATACAATATCGGGTATTCAAAGGCATCCACACACTGGCCTTTTACGATGCCCGGTCCGCTTAATAACTGGGGTGGCGGCGGATATTGGGCCGGGTTTGCACCCCGGCATTTTCCCCGTATTTATTTCCGGCTGCCGGCCGTTTCAACACAGGTTCCGTTCCGGTTCACCATTGGCTTTGCAGATGCCGATAGCCAGAACCCGCCTTTGTTTGAGGTTGACATCAATGGACATGTGCTGACCCAACCGTTAAAAGCCGGCAGCGGCCGCATGCTCCGTAACCCATCGGCCGGAGGCATGCCGCAGACCACTTCTTTTGAAATACCGGCGAGCTGGATGCAGGAAGGAATGAACAGCATCCGCATCGGAAGCAAAAAAGGATCCTGGGTGGTATTCGATTATTTGCAATTGACCAGCGGCGCTGATGTTCCGGTGCAGCCGGGATATGGTACATTGATCACGGCCGCAGATGCCGCACCCTTTGAATACCGGCAAGGCAGCAGGCGGATACAACCGCTCCTGGTAGATTTGTATCAGCCGGATACCAGTCAATGGCTCGCGGTTCGGGTGGAAGGAATGCCGGTGATAAAAAGGCGGGTGGAGAAAGGGCATAGTATATTAGAAATTCCGATGCCCGCGGTGACGGCGCGCAAGCCCCGCCAGCGTGTAACCATCAGCGCCGGAACACAGGATATATACAAGGGGCTGATCGACCGGGCACCGCAGCCGTTACATGCCTATACCGGTTATGTAGACCTGCTGATGGGAACCGGTAATTCGCGCTGGATGTTCAAACCCGGGCCGGCCCTGCCTTTGAGCATGGTACATATCGCACCGGATAACCAGGATCAGACCTGGAAGGCGGGGTATGAATATACGGTGGACAATATCATGGGCTTTAGTCATTTTACAGACTGGACCATTTGCGGGTTACTGACGATGCCCACGGGCGGGCCACTGCAGGTAAACCCCGGCACGGAGGATCGTCCGGATGACGGATACCGTGCACGGATCGATAAGAAGACGGAAAAAGCAACGGTAGGAAAATACAGCGTTTTTATGACGGATACCCGTATCAACGCTGAAGTTACGGCTACCCGCCGGGCCTCCATGCAGCGCTATACCTTTCCAAAGATGGACAGCGCGCGCATCCTGGTAGACTTATTTACCCCTAATGAATACCCGCATAACCTGGTGGATGCAAAGGTTACAAAACGCAGCAGTACAGAAATTGAAGGCTACGCTACCTATTACAATGCGTTTACAGGGTATTCCCTGGAGCAACGGCACACGATCTACTTTGTAATGCAGGTAAGCAAACCCTTTGCATCCATGGGCGGATGGGTAAATAAGGGGGTGCCTCCGGTAAAGGGGTACATCCCGGAATGGAACATGACGCACGCGTTTAGCACGGAGCCGGAGATCTTCACCAGCACCGATGAGATCAGGGGTTTCGGAGACGCCGGCATCTTTCTCAATTACAAAACCACCGGAGGGGAGGTTATTGAAGTGCGGACGGGTGTTTCGCTGGTAGACCTGGCAGGCGCCCGGAATAATCTGCAAACCGAGATCAATGCGGTGTATGACTGGGATTTTGATGCCATTGTACGCAACCAGGAAAAGGTATGGAACGGATACCTGGGTCGCGTGGAGATTGAAACCGACGATTACCTGCAGAAACGAAAATTTTATACCAACCTGTACCGGGCCCTGTCTGCCAAATCCATATGGAGTGATGCAGACGGCCGCTTTACGGATGAGAACGAACAACAGCAACGGCTTGAAGATCCTGCGGATTGTATCGTAAGCGGGGAATACTGGAATACCTTCTGGAACAACCAGCAATTGTTTAACCTGGTGGCACCGGAGATCTCCTCCCGCTGGGCCAGATCGGCCATCGCCCTGTACCGCAATTCGGGCTGGTTCAATACAGATCCCGCCGGCATCGAACATACCGGTGTGATGGTGGCCATGCACGTAGCCTCCCAGATTCAGGGCGCCTGGCAAAGCGGCATTCATGATTTCGATCTGGCAACCGCCTACCAGGGATTAAAGAAGATGCTGACCACACCGCCTCAAAAATTTGAAGGGGGTGGTACCGTAGGTGTGGAAAACCTGGTACCTTACCAGCAATACGGGTATATACCACAGGGAATGGGAGCCGTATCCAATACCCTGGAATATGCGTACGACGATTATTGTCTTTCGCAAATGGCAGCCACACTCGGGAAAAAAGAAGACCAGGCTTTTTTTCAGAAACGCTCCCAAAATTGGCGGCACCTGCTCGATACCGCTACCCGGTTCATCCGGCCCAAAACAAAAGAAGGCAAATGGGTAACGCCCTTTGATCCGTATCATACCCCCGGCTTTGTAGAAGGCAATGCGTTTAATTATACCTGGTTTGTACCACAGGATCCGGCTTCGCTGGTGGCAGCCATCGGAAAAAAAACCTTTATTACCCGGCTCGACAGTGCCATGGCCCGTTCATCTGTGGCCAATTTTAACGCGCTGGGCGATGACTTTGCGGCATATCCCATCAACCACGGCAATCAGCCCAGCATGCAGGTAGCCTATCTCTTTAACTGGGCCGGGGCACCCTGGCTTACCCAGCAATGGGTACGGGCTATCCAGGAACAGTACTATGGCACCACGCCCTATGATGCCTACCCCGGCGATGAAGACCTGGGACAAATGAGCAGCTGGTTTGTAATGAGTGCCATTGGTTTCTTTCAAATGGACGGGGGCTGTGCGCAGCAGCCGGTTTATGAAATCGGCAGCCCCCGCTATCCACGGATCACCGTGCACCTGGATGGCCGGTACAACCGGGGTAAACAACTGGTGATAGAAGCGCCCGGCGCCTCCAAAGAAAATAAATACATCCAGGAAGCATCTTTCAATGGTAAGCCACTGAAGGATTTCAGGCTGCTGCAGCAGGATGTGCTAAAAGGGGGCAGGCTAGAACTAAAGATGGGGCCGGCTCCAAATCGAAAGGCCTTATTATAGAAAAGCAGCCGGAACAGGTTACCGGTTCCGGGAAAAACAAAAACTTTGGTGTGCTAATGATACAGTTGCGAAAAGGAAATTAAAATTCAGTGCCGCCATGGCAGAAAAAAAATAACATGCAAAATAAAATACGCTTTATCCTTTTATTATTGCTGACCGGAGCATCGGCTGTTGCTCAAACCGGCACGCTCTTAAGATCTCCCGACGGTAACACCACATTCCGGCTCATTGCCAATAAGGGCGGATCCATTGATTATACCGTGTCCTGTATGGGAAAAGAAGTGGTACACCTCTCAGCGCTGGGTCTTGAAGGATGGCAAAACGACCTGATTCCTGATGCGGCCTGGTCATCTTCGAAGGATAGTTGGTGGAAGCCGGTCTACGGTGAACGGAGCCGGGTACGCGACCGGTACCGGGCAAAGCTTTTTAGCTTTCGAAAAAAAGGCAGTCCGCAAATCATGCAGATAGAAGTACGCGCCTATAATGAAGGCATTGCGTTTCGCTATAGCTTTCCGCAGGTGGCCACCGGCTCCGCAACAATCAGGATCGGTAAAGAGCTTACCGAGTTTGCACTTCCGGAAGGAACGCAGGCATGGTTTACAGATCATGCACAGGGGAGTTACCGGTTATTGCCGCTGAGCAAATGGCCCTCCCAGGCCGAAAGACCACTAACCGTACAGTTAAAAAACGGGCTTTATGCGGCTTTGGCGGAAGCGGAAGTGGTCGATTATTGTCGCACAAAATTTGCACTGCACCCTGCAAAGCCCAATACGGTAACCTGTTCCATGTTTGATACGGTTTCCCTGCCAACACCGTTTGCCACACCCTGGAGGGTAATCATGATCGCGCAAAAACCCACGGAGCTCCCTGCCAATAATGACCTGTTGCTGAATCTCAATCCGCCCTGCGCGATCCGGAACACTGGCTGGATCAAACCCGGAAAGGTAATGCGGGAGATAACGCTTTCCACCGGCGGGGCAAAGGCCCTGGTAGACTTTGCGGTAAAAAGGCATCTGCAATACATTCATTTTGATGCAGGCTGGTACGGGCATGAATATGATGCTGCTGCGGATGCAACAAGGGTAAATGTAGACTCCAAAAGAAACCCGGTAAATGACCTGAACATGCCGGAAGTGATCCGGTATGCCAAAAAGCAGGGGGTCGGCGTTTTTTTATATGTAAACCAGATCGCCCTTGCAAAACAGCTGGACAGCCTGCTGCCTTTATACCAGCAATGGGGGGTGGCCGGAATCAAGTTTGGATTTGTAAATGTGGGTTCCTATAAATGGACCAAATGGCTGCATGATGCAGTAAAGAAATGCGCCCGATACCAGTTGATGGTAGACATTCATGATGAATACCGGCCAACGGGCTTTAGCAGAACCTATCCCAACCTGCTCACACAGGAGGGGATCAGGGGCAATGAAGAAATGCCGGATGCCACCAATAACACCGTGCTTCCCTTTACCCGGTTCCTGGCCGGGGCTGCTGACTATACCATATGTTATTACCATCGTCCGGAGCTGAAGCGGCAGCTGGCTGAAACACAGAACCCGAGAGTACTCAAAACCACTTCGGGACACCAGCTGGCATTGCCGGTAGTGTATTACAGCCCGCTGCAGTTTATGTATTGGTACGATAAGCCGGCAGATGCGCAGGATGAACCGGAGCTGGAATTTTTCGACCAGGTACCTACGGTATGGGATGATACAAAAGTGCTCGATGGAGCCATCGGTGCATATGTAACCATCGCCCGAAGAAGTAACCGCGATTGGTTTGTAGGAAGTATTACCAACAATGACGGCCGGCACATTAAAATCGATTGCTCCTTTCTTACGCCCGGAAAAAAATATATAGCCGCTATTTATTACGACGATCCTGCGTCGCCGGTGCGTACCAGGATATCGATAAAGCGGCAGCCGGTTGATGCAGCTACTGTACTGGACGCAACGCTGCTTCCTTCCGGAGGTCAGGCTATCTGGATCCGGCAGGTGCAATGATCAGCGTGGGGCAGTTTCCTTTGGCTATTGCAGAACACATGAAGCGTTCATCCGGCCCTTATGAAACAGTGCAGTAAAAAAGTCTGCCCGAAAGCTCCGCAACACGATCAGCTCCTGCTGCTGTGTTCCCGTTCCCCGGGGCGCTTGTTGCTTTCAGAAGGTTAAAAAAGTATCGGTCTTTATCAATTCCGTGCAGCCCGGAAGATACAGAATAAGATAATTTTACCACCGGTAATGGAAACGGTAAAGTTCATAAAAAGCATAGGCGGTATCGCACAATAAAGTGAAAATGAAACGATGGTTTGCTGTAATTGGATTTTTTTATTAAACAGGCGGAAGGCGCCTTTAAAGATCCACAGAGCAATGCTCTGTAAAGCAGCACTATAAAGGATCCATAAATAGAATAATAGCAGGAGACAAAATAACAATAAAGAAAACGATGCCAAAGACAATTAATGAACCGTTTAAATTGGGCACAGGCCGGAACCCGATGTTTACAAAACCTGCGCAGCAAGATCACACAAAAGATGAACGATCAGTCTGCCGGAAGTTGGTTGCGCTGTTCCTGTTGGCGGCGCTTTTATACGCCATACCGGCGAGCACACAGAACATCCGGCTGAAAACGCAGTACGCCACGATTACCATCAATAATAAAGGATTGATTACCTCGGTAAAGCGCAATGCCTCAGGGAAGGAATACGTTCCTGCAGGCAAACCATCCGCCGTGATGAGCCTGTACAGCAATAAAAAATACCTGTTGCCGGTAGCCGCAAAAATGGAAAAGGCAGGACGGATGGTATTGTTTTATCCCAATGGTTCCAAAGCAACCCTGCTGCTGGAACAAAAACAATCCTATCTGAAATTTAAATTACTGGCACTTACAGAAAGAGCTCAGGTTGATAATATTGTGTGGGGACCTTATAACACCACTATATCAAAAAAAATAGGAGATCTGATCGGTGTGGTGCGGGATGATGATTTTGCAATCGGGATGCTGGGGCTGGATGATAATACCACCAGTGGTCCGCCCACCGATGGGGATATGTCTTTTATGTATTATTACATTCATTCTCCCGATCCCAAAAAGTATCCGCTTCCTTCGCATTTAAAGGAGGGGCAAACCTTTAGTATCGGCGGGGATGGGATCAGCGATGTGGCGTTCTATTCGCAACCGGAAGAATATTTCAGGATGAATTATGGCAATGGCGCAAAGCTGGAACCGGCTTTTGGCTCCAGCATCTGTATGCATTCCCGCAATCGCAATAGGGAGCAGATGATCCGTTTCCCTTATTACCCGGATCATATCGACGGTAAAGCCAATTCGGCCCGGTACCAGTTGGTAACGCCTGCCAATGCGGATTATATCGGTTCTGCTATAGCACTGTATGCCTGTCCGGACGTGTTGGGCTTAGCCACTATTGAACAGGTGGTGCTTGCCGAAGGGCTGCCGCACCCGACGATCGAAGGCAAATGGATCAAAGACCCCGCAGCCTACCGGCCGGATATGGCCTGGTGGGGACCGCACGATAGTTTGGCTTCCTACGCGCAGCAGCTGAAGATCACCAGCGTGCAGGATGAAGGACTGGGCGAGTATTACCCGGACCGCTTAGAGCCCTGGGATGGAAAGCGGATCACCCTGAACGGGAAAAGAGACATTCCTGTTCCGCAGTTTGGAAAACGGATGCAGCAGCAGGGCATCCGCTACGGGTTGCATACGCTTTGCGAATTTCTGCAACCGGGGCGCAATAAAGATGTGGCACCCGTACCCAGCGATAGTCTGGCCATCATGCAGCGCACGGTAATTACGAAAGATATCAGTCCTGAAGATACCATCATCACAGTGGCGGATACGGCCTATTTTAATGAATTTGGTGGCTGGGAGGGCAATCATACCAATGTATTAAAAATAGGAAAAGAGCTCATCGAATATGATGGTATCACCCGCACTGCACCGTATACCTTTCTGAAAGTCAAAAGAGGATTTCACCATACCGCCCGCGGCAGCTATAAAGCCGGTACAACCATCGTAAAACTGCAGCCCAATTGTTACCATGGCTTTGCGCCCGATATGAACCTGCAGGAGGAGTATGCTGCTTTCTATGGCAAATGGCTGGCAGATGGCGGTATGGACTATATCGATTTCGACGGACTGGAAAGCTGCATGTACCAGGGACATGGCCAGTATTCCTTTAAGCGCTTCTTTCGCGGACTGTTTGACAGCTATCAGCGCAATGGCGGCCAATACCTCCGGGTAATGGGCAGTGCCATACAGGAAGGAACCTGGCATTATATGAGTGTGTGCAATGTAGGCGGGGGCGATCATATGTTTAGCCCGGTATTAAATAAATGGGGGATTGAAGGAAAAGACATGCGCTATGTGTTTGAAAGCAGCTATTTCCCGGCAACCTTCGGCATACAGAATTACCAGGTGGATTGGAGCCTCTATGATGCAGAGAACCTGCAGGCCAAATCGATCGGATGGGATGCCACCTATATGCTGGGGCTGAGCCAGCAAACAGTAGAAGCCAGCGCGGAAAAGGCCGCTGTTTTTAATGGTTACAGGGTTTGGGAAAATGCTCGGGCCGCGGGTGTATTTACAAAGGCACATAAAGAAAAACTGAAAGACCTTAACTATAAATTTCACCTCGAACAAACCGGTATGCGAAGCTTCCTGTTATATCCGGTAAAAGAGAACCGCATCCGGGATATGGATTATTCGGCAACCGGCACCAGGGCGATCCTGCAAAATATATTTGACACGCAGCCGCTGGAATTTTCCATTAAAATGAATATGCCAAAAGAAGTAACTGTTGAGGGGTTAAAGATTGCAACACCCGGGGGGGAAGAACTGGTGGTAAATAAAACGCTTTCCGCGGGGCAGCACATCATTTATAAGAACGGACAGTTTTATATAGCAGACCGGGGACGCAAATTAGTGGAATTGATTTCAGCGGATAAGCAGCTGAAGATCGGCAAAGGCACGGGCTCTTTTAAAATAAGCGCGCTCGGTTCCGGTAACGACAAGGTGAAGATGGAGCTGGTCGTTCCGGTGATGGGCAAACCCGAAAAGATCTAAAAAAGAGCATATGATCAATTCCACCCTTATATCGGTTGGTCTTCGTGTTGCCCCGTCCCAAAAATAAAAAGAGATGCAACTAAAAAAAATAACTTCAACCCTCCTGGCAGCTTTTGTTTTAGCAACAGCGCAAGCCCAGGATTACAGGCAGTATCCCATGTGGAATAGTACGCTGCCTATGGAGCAACGGGTAAACGACCTGGTAGGCCGGCTCACACTGGAAGAAAAAGTGGCACAGATGCTGAATGCGGCGCCGGCTGTTCCCCGCTTGGGGATACCGGCCTACGAATGGTGGAATGAGATATTGCATGGAGTAGCGCGCACGCCTTACAAGACAACCGTTTACCCGCAGGCCATTGGCATGGCGGCCACCTGGGACACAGCCGCTTTGAAGCAGATGGCTTTTTATTCGGCACTGGAAGGCAGAGCCATCCATAACCTTGCTGTTAAAGAAGGAAAAACCGGCGAGCGCTATAAGGGATTAACCTACTGGACACCCAATATCAATATTTTCCGGGATCCCCGTTGGGGACGCGGACAGGAAACGTATGGTGAAGACCCGTTTCTGACAGGAAGGCTGGGGGCCTCGTTTGTGCGCGGTTTGCAGGGCAATGATCCCCAATACCTGCTGGCAGCGGCCTGTGCCAAGCACTATGCGGTGCACAGCGGCCCCGAGGAATCGCGGCATACCGATAATTTTAATCCAACGCCCTATGACCTTTGGGATACCTACCTGCCTGCGTTTAAAGAACTGGTGGTCAATGCCAGGGTAGCCGGTGTGATGTGTGCGTATAACGCCGTATACAAACAACCCTGTTGCGGCAGCGACCTGCTGATGAGCGACATTCTTCGCAATCAATGGCATTTCACCGGCTATGTAACCAGCGATTGTGGCGGCATCGATGACTTTGTAAAAAGACATAAGACCCATAATTCAAATGCAGACGCATCAGCAGATGCCGTAATGCATGGTACCGATGTGGAATGTGGCAACAGCGTGTACCGCTCGTTGGTAGATGCGGTAAAAACAGGATTGATCGCTGAAAAACAGATTGATGTTTCTATAAAAAGGCTGTTTACCATCCGGTACCGGTTGGGGATGTTTGATCCTGCAGATAAAGTACCCTACGGGCAATTGCCCATGACTACCCTCGAGGCACCGGAGCACAAAGCCCTTTCCTTAAAAATGGCAAGGGAGTCGATCGTACTGTTAAAGAATACAGGTGTACTGCCCCTTAGTAAAAAATTAAAACAGGTGGCGGTCATAGGGCCCAATGCAGATAACCGGATTGCCTTACTGGGAAACTATAATGGCTTCCCGAGCCGCATCGTTTCTATATTGGAAGGCATTCAGGAAAAGCTGGGGCCGGAAGTGCAGGTAACCTACCAGCCGGCTATAGGTTATACATCCGATACCTTGTTTGTGCCGGATACCAATGACGCCGGCTTTTTTAACCATAACGGACAGCCGGGCTTCCACGCTCAGTACTTTAATAATGAAAACCTGGATGGCGCACCTGTTTATTCAGCGCAATTTGCGGGTATCAACCGTTTCTTTCCCCAGGGGCAACCGCCGGCGCCGGGGGTTGCTGCCGATCATTATGCTGCCAGGTTTACCGGTAGTTTTAAGGCAACTGCAGACAGCGTACTGCTCTTCCAGGCAGAAGGGGATGACGGGTACCGGCTTTTTATAAATGATAGCCTGGTGCTTAATGCATGGAAGGGTAACCTGGGGGTGCGGAATTTAAAATGGAACGTGCAAAAAGATCAAACATACAACATCGTGCTGGAATACCGTCAGCATGAAGACGGAGCCTTTATACGGCTGCAAAAAGGAACCTATAAAAAAGCAAACATACAGTCCATTGCGGCTAGCGTGGCATCGGCAGATGCGATCATCTATGCAGGCGGTATTTCACCAGAGCTGGAAGGGGAGCAGATGTGGGTAAATGCAAAAGGATTCAGCGGTGGCGACCGTACCTCCATTATGTTACCCGAAGTGCAGACGGAACTGTTGAAACAGTTGAAGGCAACTGGTAAACCGGTGGTATTTGTGATGCTTACCGGCAGCGCCATTGCCATTCCCTGGGAGCAAAAAGAACTTCCGGCCATCCTGAACGCCTGGTATGGCGGGCAAAGCGCCGGTACGGCCATTGCCGATGTGTTGTTTGGCGATTACAATCCTTCCGGCCGTTTGCCGATTACTTTCTATAAAGATGACGCATCGCTTCCTGATTTTAAACAATACGATATGACGGGCAGAACCTACCGGTATTACAATAAAGAAGTATTGTATCCCTTCGGCTGGGGATTGAGTTACGCCCGTTTTAAGTATACCCGTTTAAAGATACCGGCGAATATTGCAAAGGGTAAACAGGTGCCTGTATCGGTTTGGGTAACCAATACCGGTAACCGGGACGGAGAAGAAGTGGTGCAGCTGTACCTGTCCTATACCGGTATAAAAGGCAAAGCACCGCTAAGAGCGCTGAAGGGCTTTCAGCGGATCACATTGAAAAAGGGCGCAGGCATGGAAGTAAAATTCCTGTTGAAACCGGAAGACCTGGAACTGATCAGTGAAGCCGGTAAACGGTATACACCCGCGGGCCGCTTAACCATCAGTGTAGGCGGGGGACAGCCGGTGCCATCACTCGCAGGCACACCCGATTTTGTGCAGCAAACAATCACCGTGCAATAATTGCTCTGTGAGACATTTTGTAACGCTCTGTGATATTTTGTAACGCTCTGTGAGACATTTTGTCTCACAGTAAAACACACATATGATTCGTAACTTCTTTATTTTATCTTTTTTGCTCACAGGCCTCGGCAGCTTGCTTTGTCAAACCGCCGGTGCACAGGATTTCAACGCGGTGGATCGTTGGCTGAAACCGCTCAACGGACATATCCGGATCAGCATCAAAAAATACGATGGTACAACCCTTATCGAAGAACAGGTGGCTACACAGGAGCAACCCAAACTGCCCGGTGGATGGCAGGTAGCGTTACAGGCGCAGCCGGTGAAAGCAATACCGGGCGCGTTGGATATTACCGCTGTTTTTACCTTAACCAAGGGAACATCAAAAGCAACCGCCGTAAATGTAGACATGGACTTCAGCGGCTGGAGCCGGGATAACTATGTGCTGGTGCCGGCCATTCTATACAATGGCAACCGCTATCATTCCATAGGGAATGGTTATAACCCGGACTATCCGAAGGAGATGTATTATAATCCCCAGGTACCTTTAACGATCTCCAATAACCCGCGGTTGTCTGTAGAACCGGGAACCGCATCATTAGTGGAACTGCAAACAGGCAATGCGGCCACGCCGGCGATGTGTTTTTATGCACCGGCCATACAAAAAAGTTTCATGGTTCTTACAGATCAGCGGTCAGCATTCGGCAATCATGGACTTACGATTGCCGAAAACGCAACCCAGGACCAATGCCGCTTTTCAATTACGGCGCCGGCCATGCGCCGGCAGGCACCGGGTTTTGGCGACTTTCATCCCAGCGGGGATAAGGCGCCCGACTGGAAGGCCGGTGACCAGCTTTCATTGCACTTCAGGGTATATACCATACAGGCAACCAGTATCCCGGACCTGCTGACGGCATTTATGAAACACCGCAAAGATATCACGGGTCCTAACCAGCCGCGCAACTGGCTGCCGATGAGTTATTATACCGGGCTTGCCACCACCATTACCAGCAATAATTTCCGGGAGTTTCCGGTGGGCAGCTACTATCTTCCCGAAAACAGTAAAGATTTCCAGCTCGGCTGGGTAAGCGGTATGATGAATACCTATCCGATGCTGGCATTGAACAATGCAAAGGAGCGCGACCGGGTAACTCAGGAACTGGATTTTGTGGTGCATAAGCTCCAGGGCAGCAGTGGTTATTTTTACGGAGGCATCACTGCTGAAGGCAAGATCCGGCCGGAAAAGATGAACCCGGCATTTCCGGAAGTACAGGCCATGGTCCGCAAAAATGCAGACGCCCTGGTATGGCTGCTCAAACACCTGATGTTGCTGAAGGCCCAGGGTTATGGTGCGGCCATCAAACCGGAATGGGAAACTGCGGCCAAAAAACTGGCGGCCGCCTTTGCCCGTACCTGGAAACAGGAGGGCCAATTCGGGCAGTACATTGCGCCGGCCACCGGCAAGATCGCCGTATACAATTCCACTGCCGGGGCCATTGTGCCGGCCGGACTGGCCATTGCATCAGATTATTTTAAAAAACCGGAATGGCTGCAGGTTGCCAAAGCATCCGCAGCATATTATTACCAGCGGGATGTGTTAAAACAGGGGCTTACCGGTGGCGATTGCGGAGATATTTCCATGGACGCCAATTCGGAATCGGCCTTTGGTTTTCTCGAATCCTTAATGGCGGTGTATCAATATACCGGCGATAAAAGCTGGTTAAAAAAAGCAGAAGTGCAGGCGGCCCTCTGTGCTACCTGGACGATCTCTTATGACCCGGTTTTCCCTGCAGGCAGTCAGATCGGTAAACTGGGCAGCAAGATGGCCGGCGCGGTATGGGCCAGTATTCAGAACAAACATGCCGCACCGGGTATTTGCACGGCTTCGGGTGATTATCTGTTCAAACTCTTCCGGGCCAGCGGTAATGCGCTTTATGCGGATCTGATCCGGGATATCCAGCATGCCCAGGCAGAGGCGGTGAACATTCCGCCGGATCACAACACCACCAATAACCTCGTGGGCAGCAGTATGGAACGCATTCAGCCCAGCGATGCAGAAGGAAAAGGCAGCATCGGCAATTATATCAATACAAGAAATGCATGGACGGAAACCAACGGGGCTTTAATGGCCATCGAGTTGCCGGGTATTTATGTACAGCCCGATAAAAAAATGATGCGGGTATTTGATCATGTGGAGGCACGGATCGTGAATGCCAATAAAACCGGCATTACACTGGCTGTAAAAAACAATACCCGTTATGATGCGTCCGTATCCGTGTTTGCCGAAAACAGTACACAGGCGCAAAAACCGTTGTCTTATACGGCGTTTACCAACTGGCCAAAGATCGCGGTAGCATCCGGAGCAGAAGTGCTGGTACAGGTAACCCCCGGTGGAAAGCTGCATCTTCATTAGCACCACCCGTCCCCAAAACTTCTCACCCCAAACATTTCACTTCTCACTAACAACATCTCACTAACAACTTCTCACTTTCAACATCTCACCTCTCACCCCATGATCTCAAAACAACATAACAAACCGATCACAGTTCCCCGCAGTTGGCTGTTGTTGCTATGTCTGTGTTGCTATACCATTTTAGGAGCCCAGGTTCCGGTAGTGATCCGGGCGGTGGATTACGGTGTAAAAGCAGGCAGCTATAAAAACGCAGCACCGGCACTGCAGCGGGCCATCGCGGCCTGCCGCAAACACCCGGCGGCAATTTTAAAGTTGCCGGCAGGACGCATCGATATTTGGCCGGAAGGAGCACCCAAACGGGAGCTATACATTTCCAATAGCACGGAACCCGATACGCTGAGTAAAGTAAAAAACATAGCCTTCCTGGTGGACGGCGCCCGCAACATCACCATCGATGGCAATAACTGTCTCATCATGCTGCATGGCAAGATGGTGTCCTTTGCTGTATTGGGGAGCAGCAATATCCGCATAAAAAATATCCGCTTCGATTATGAGCGCCCAACGATGTCCGAGCTTACCATCAGCGCCCTGGATGAAAAGTCAGTAACCGTCCGTTTTCATCCGGATTCCCGTTTTAACGTTGCCAATGGCAGGTTGGAACTTTCGGGTGAAGGATGGAAGACCGAACGGTATCATACTATTTTATTTGATCCGGTTAAAGATCGCCTGCATTACAGTGATCTGAAGCCCTTGCTGCAGGCCGTTGCCCGGCAAACAGGTCCGCTTACCGTTGTTTTTGAAGGCGATTTTAAAAAGCGGCCGTATCAGACGGGCGATGTGTTAACCATCCGCGATCCCTACAGGGATAATTGCGGAGGACTGATCGCGCAAAGTAAAAATGTGGTACTGCAGGATGTACGGCTACATTATATGCATGGACTAGGCGTCGTGTCGCAGTTCTCTGAAAACATTACCCTGCACAAGGTAACGGTAGCACCCAGGCCGGAAAGCGGACGTATCATTGCGGCCTTTGCCGATTGTTTTCACTTCTCCGGCTGCCGGGGAAAAATAATGATAGACAGTTGTCTTACTTCAGGAGCACACGATGACCCGGTAAACGTGCACGGTACCCATCTTCAGATCACGGGTATCAGCAAACAGCAGAAGCTTACCGTCCGGTTCATGCATCCCCAAACATATGGATTCCCGGCGTTCTTCGCAGGCGACAGTATCGTTTTCATCAATCCGCAAACGCTTTTGCCGGTTGCGCGGGCGGTACTGCAATCAGCAGTAATGATCAACAAGCGGGAGATGGAACTGCAACTAAGCGGTACGTTACCTTCGGGTGTTACCACAGAGCTGTGTATTGAAAACCGCACCTGGACACCGGAGGTCGTCATCCGCAACAGCCGGTTCGAACGTACCAATACAAGAGGCCTGTTGATCACAACCCCGCGCAGGGTGCTGATTGAGGGCAATGTATTCCATCATACAGGGATGTTTCCCATCCTGATCGCCGATGATGCCAGCAGCTGGTTCGAGTCGGGCGCGGTGCAGGATGTAACCATCCGGAACAACCGTTTTGACGGATGCGGATACAATAGCGGAAGTGGTGCCATTGCTATAGCCCCCGAAAATCACCTGCGGATGGCGGGAAGCTATGTACACCGGAATATCCGGATCGAAAACAATCAGTTCCATACGCCGGAGGGCAAACTGCTCCAGGCACGTAGTGTGGATGGGCTGCTGTTTGCAGGGAATAAGATAACGGGGAACCTGGCAGATAAAGAGCGGTTAAAAATACCGGTGTCGTTATCGGATTGTACCAATGTGCGCATCAGCAATAACAGCATACCCGGTGTAACAGGATCGGTCATAGAACTGTGGGGCATGACAGAAAAAGACATTCAAACAGATTGGAAACTTCACTTCAAATAATAAAACGGCTGCAAATGAAAAAAATCCTCCTGCCGCTTTTTTTGCTGTTTGTAATGGCCGCAGCAGCCCAGGTAAACCCGGCAAGGGAAATAATAAGCCATTACCGGAATGTATTTAATGCTCCGCCGGCCAAAACGCCATCAACGGTTGCAGTGGATGCCCCGCTGCTGGGCAGTGGCTATACAGCTGCTGCAATGGCAGGGCCGCCCGAGGCACAATATTATTACCTGGCCCGTAATGATTTCTGGCGGCTTAAGTCGGGCTTTAATGAATCCTATCCGGCGGTGTTGGGAAGGCTCGGTATCTGTTTCCCTGCGTTAGAGGGCGCAGCATACCGTGTGGAGCAGGACCTGTACACGGCAACAACACAGGCTTCATTTACAAAAAATGCAACAGCGGCACAGCTGCATTCGCTCTTGTCTGCTGCGGGAGATCTGTTGCTGATCACAGTTACAAACACCGGTACCACGGTATTGGATGGTAGTGTAAAGCTGGAACTGCCGGGCAAAAACCAGTTTCAGGTAAACCCGCCCCTCGAAAATAAATTTGAGGATGTGGCACAAAAAGGAACCGATAAAACCGGTGCAATGTGGATTGAAAGAGGCTTTATAAAAGATGTGGACCAGCCCACAAAAGCTGTGGCGGCCTGTAAGCTGATCGGGCAGGATAAGCAAACTCTTTCCGTATTGCCCGGGCAAACCATGTACCTGGTTTGCGCCTTTTCAGGTAATTTTAAAAGCAAGGATCCGCTCTCCTCCGCATTGCAGAAGGTGCATACATTTACGATCGCTGCTTTTAAAAAGGAAGCAGCGCAGCACCGGGCCTGGTGGAGTGATTACTGGAACAGGAGTTTTGTAGATATTGGTGACTCGGTAACAGAGCATCAGTATTATCGCTCGCTTTACAACATGGCAGCCTGCAGCCGTGATCCCCGTTTTCCGCCCGGTATCTTTGGAAGCTGGGTTACCAAAGAAATTCCTGCCTGGAATGGCGATTATCATCTGAATTACAATTACAGTGCACCCTTTTATGCACTTTATGGGGCCAACCGGCTGGAACAGGCGCGGCCCTATGAGGCACCGTTGCTGGATTTTATAAAGAGAGGCCGTTACTACGCAAAGAAAATTACCGGGATTGAAGGGGGCATACTCTACCCGGTGGGCATCGGACCCATGGGGATTGAAACCACCCGGAGAAATAAATTGATGGAACAATACCGCTCCAACTATATTAAAAGCGGGGAGGCCGAAGACGAAGGTTTGTTTTTCGGACAAAAAAGCAATGCGGCGTATGGTGCGGTTAATTTGAGCATGCAGTTCTATCGCACTTTTGACAAGGCATTTGCCCGGCGCACGTATCCCTATATGAAGGCGGTGGCTGTATTCTGGGAACGGTATCTGAAAAAAGACGGCAGCCGGTACATCATTGTAAACGACGCTATTCATGAAGGAACCATCGGTACAATGAACCCGGTACTATCCCTGGGTTTGGTTCCCATGGTGCTGAAAACGGCCATCGATATGAGTACGCTGTTGGGGGTTGATCAAACATTGCGCAAGGGCTGGCAGGGAAAGGCCGACAGCCTGGCCGGCTATACACTGCAGGAACGGGACGGCAAAATGGTTTTCCGGTATAGTGAAAAAGGTACTGCATGGTGGGGCGATAATACCCTGGGTATCCAGCATATTTACCCGGCGGGAGCCATCGGTTTAAACAGCGATCCCGGTTTACTGAAGGTAGCACATAACACGATCGATGTCATGCGGCGTTGGAAAGACTTTAATGGTTCCAACAGCTTTTTCCCTGCGGCCGTGCGGGTAGGCTGTAATGCAGACACCATCCTGAAGGAGCTCCGGGTCTATAGTTTACATACTTACCCCAATGGCTTTCAGCTAAACAATCCCCATGGTATTGAAAATTGCAGTACGGTTCCCAATACCATCAACGAAATGCTGTGTATGGGACACCAGGGCATATTGCGCGTGTTTGCGGTATGGCCGCGCAACCAGGATGCGGCCTTTACAAATATCCGGAGCGAAGGGGCCTTCCTTGTTTCATCGGTTATTGAAAATAAAGAAGTACAATATGTAAAAATATACAGTGAGCAAGGCCGAACGTTAACCCTGCAAAATCCATGGCCCGGTAAAGACCTGCTCATCCGGAGTAATAAAAGGCCCGGCTTCCGGCGATCCGGAAACCAGATCATCATACCTACATCAAAAGGAGAAACCCTTTCCATTGTATCAATATGATCCGGATCCTCGATGTTCCCCGTGTCTCCAGGTACCCAAAAGAACAGAATACAATAAAACCAATGCAATAAAAAATAGTAATATTGGGCATGAAAAAAAGAATACTGATTGCATTATTGACATTATTGACAACTTCCGGTATCCGCGCACAGGAGAAGCCCTCCGTTTTATGGTACGATAAACCCGGCACAAAATGGGAGTCTGAGCGGCTGCCGATCGGCAACGGACGCATAGGGGCCATGATGATGGGCGCTGTAGAAAATGATACCATCCAGTTCAATGTGCAAAGCCTTTGGAGCGGTGATAATAACTGGGATGGAGCTTATGAAACCGGCGATCATGGTTTTGGTGCCTACCGCAATTTTGGCGCATTAAGCATACAGCTTACACCTGGGGGTGCGGTTGCGGGCTATAAGCAAAGCCTGGACCTGGTTTCTGGAATTTATAACTGTACCTATACCCGTGCGGGTATACCTTTTCAGCGCGAAGCTTTCGCCAGTTATCCGGACCAGGTAATGGTATTCCGGTATACCGCCGGAAAAAATGGAAAACTATCCGGTCGCATCCGGCTCTGGTCGGCCCAGGGTGCGGCTTCCGTTGCCAGCGGAAACCTCCTGCAGTTTTCCGGCACCATGCCCAATCAACTCAAATATGCGGCACAGGTAGCGGCGCTGCATGAAGACGGCAGTATTACGGCAACCGGAAACGAGCTGGTTTTTACCGGTTGCAAAACGCTTACGCTGTACCTGGATGCCCGCACCAATTATAAGCCGGATTACAACGCCGGCTGGCGGGGTGCAGATCCCTTACCGCAGATCGGGAAGGAGCTCAACGCCGCGCTTCGCAAAGGATATACTTCATTGCGTGCAGCCCATATAAAAGATTTTACAAGACTTGCTGCTGCTGCCCGCATCGATGTAGGTACCACACCGGCTGCGTTAAGAGCGCTGCCCACAGATATACGCCGCGTAAAATATGCTGCGGGCGGGCCCGACCCGGACCTGGAGGAAACCCTTTTTCAATATGGGCGTTACCTGTTAATCAGCAGTTCGCGCCCCGGCGGATTGCCGGCAAACCTGCAGGGGCTTTGGAACAATAGTAATAATCCGCCATGGGCCAGCGATTATCATAACAATATCAACATCCAGATGAACTACTGGCTGGCAGAGCCGGCCAACCTTTCGGAGTGTAACCAGCCCCTGATCGACTATATCGTTGCGCAGGCCGAACCTTGCCGGCTGGCTACGCGCAAGGCTTTTGGCGCAAATACCCGGGGATGGACCGCGCGGACCAGCCAGAGTATTTTTGGCGGCAATGGCTGGGAATGGAATATACCGGCTAGTGCCTGGTATGCGCAGCATGTATATGAGCACTGGGCTTTTACCATGGACCGGGTATATCTTAAAAATACGGCTTACCCCATCCTGAAGGAGATCTGTAATTACTGGGAAGACCGGCTGAAGCAATTGCCGGATGGGAGCCTGGTGGTGTCCGATGGATGGTCGCCGGAACATGGTCCGCGGGAAGATGGCGTTATGCATGATCAGCAGCTGGTTTGGGACCTGTTTCAGAATTACCTTGATGCGGCCAAAGCATTAAACACCGATGCCGCCTATCAGAAAAAAGTAGCGGATATGCAACACCGGCTGGCACCCAACAGGATCGGGAAATGGGGCCAGTTGCAGGAGTGGCAAACAGACCGTGACGATCCGGATGATCAGCACCGGCATACCTCGCACCTGTTTGCGGTATATCCCGGCCGCCAGATCAATTTAAAGCAAACACCGGAACTGGCAAAGGCGGCGGTTATTTCCCTGCGCAGCCGCAGTGGGAACTATGGCAAAAATATCAACAAACCCTTTACCGTGGCATCAACGGTAGGCGATAGCCGCCGCTCCTGGTCATGGCCCTGGCGCTGTGCGTTGTGGGCGCGCCTGGGAGAAGGTGAAAAAGCAGGGATGATGATCCGTGGTTTAATAACCTATAACCTGATGCCGAACCTGTTTACCACGCATCCGCCTTTTCAGATCGATGGAAATCTTGGTATCAGCGGCGCCATACCCGAAATGCTGCTGCAAAGTCATGCAGGAGAGATCAGCCTGCTGCCAGCGGTGCCGGCAGCCTGGAAAGTTTCGGGATCTTTTAAAGGATTAAGAGCCCGCGGCGGATTTACGGTGGATTGCAGCTGGAAGAATGGATGGGTGGTGCAATACCGGGTTTATTCCAAAACACCCCAAAAAGTATGGTTAAGGGTAAACGGAACGGTAAAGGAAATAACCACGGAAGTTTTAAAAAAGTAATAAAGAATGGTTGAAAAGAAAGGGATCGTTGGAATGCTGGTAGTAGCGGGAGCCATACTATTACTGCTTTCCGGAAAGATTCAGGCCCAGGAAGGACAAAGCTGGGAGCAACTGGGTAAACAGTACCGGTTTCCCAAATGGTTCACAGAAGCAAAATTGGGTATCTGGGTGCACTGGGGGGCGCAAACACTTCCAGACAGCGGCGGTGGATGGTACGCCCGGCATATGTATATGCAGGACGTGGGCAGCCAGCAATTTGGAGCCAATGCTTATCCGTATCATCTGCGTCATTTCGGGCATCCATCCCTTTTCGGGTTCAAAGATGTGATTCATCAATGGAAAGCAGCGCACCTGGATACCGATGCCCTGCTGCGCTATTTCAAAAGCATCGGTGCCAAATATTTTGTAGCGCTGGCCAGTCATCACGATCATTTTGACAATTTCAATTCATCGCATCATGCATGGAACACCGTTAATGTAGGTCCGAAAAAGGACATTATCGGGTTGTTCCGGAAATCTGCTGCAAAATATAAGATGCCCTTTGGCGTCAGCTCGCACGACGACCGTTTTATGAGCTGGTGGCTGCCGGCTTTTGGCAGTGATATATCCGGTCCTAAAAAGGGCGTGAAATACGATGGGTATTTGACAAAGGCCGATGGTGCTGGTAAATGGTGGGAAGGACTGGACCCCGCCGATTTGTACGGCCTTCCTCCGGAGAAAAGAACAAAGGAGTGGGAGGAACAGGTAAAGAAAAACTGGCTGGACCGGCATACGGAACTGGTAACCAAATATGACCCGGATATGCTTTGGTTTGATGGTTATGGATTCCCCTACGGAAAATACGGGAAAGAGGTCAGCAGGATCTTTTTGAACAACCATCTCCGGAAACATAACAACCTGTCTGTTGTAGTGGCCGGAAAAATCAATAATGAGCCGATGGTGCTGAAGGATATTGAACGGGGAGGTGCATCAAAAATATTACCGGATCCCTGGCAGGGAACCATGACGTTTACACACTGGTTCTACAAAAAGGACATTCCTTCCCGGCACAATGCAAAAACGGTTATTGAATCCTTTACCGATATGATCAGCAAGAACGGTAACCTGTTGCTGAATGTGGAGTTACTGGCGGATGGCACCATTCCCCCCGGTCATAAAATAATACTGGATACCATCGGGTGGTGGATGAACCGGAATAAAGAAGCCATTTATGCCTCCGTTCCCTGGCGTGTATTTGGCGACAATTTTAAAGGAATCGTACGCACAAAGGATATCAGTGTAACGGATGAAGAGGCCTATAAAAAACAGGGGGCCGCTGAAGACTTTAACGAACGGACCATCGCCAGCCCGGCCTATTCGCCCAATGAAGTGCGGTTTACCCGAAATGGAAACCGGCTTTATGTGTTTGTGCTGAACCCGGCTTCCGGGGAATTAGTGATCCCGTCGCTGGGGCTGCAATCGGAGCAGCGTCCGGGTAAAATAAGAAGGGTCCTGCTGCTGGGTAATGATAAGGTGCTTTCATTCCGGCAGGATGCAGGGGCGCTGTATGTGACCATTCCTGCATCGGTGGTCAACGGGTATACCGCCGTAATTAGAATAGAAGGGGCGTTGTAGCAGGTGTAAAAGAGAATAAACCGCTTATTCCTACGCCGCACCGGAAAAAAGTAAACAACTTCTTTATAAAAAACAGATTGAAAATGCGATATAGATATTTAGCGGCCTGTTTATGGTTAATGATAAGTGCGCTCAATGCCCAACCACGGGTACACATCATTCCGCAGCCGGCAGATCTTCAGCAACGGGAAGGGGTTTTCCTGCTGGATCAAAATGTGCAGGTACAGGCATCGGTGGCCGGTAAGGATATAACCGATGTGATTCGCTATTTTACAGCAGCCGTAAAGCAGGTAAGTGGTTATGCACTTCCGGTTAAAACAACCGCCACCGGAAAACGGATCCGCTTTAGTATCGTAACAACAGAAGGCATCGGGGCAGAAGGATACCGCTTGTCTGTTACACCACACCAGGTCGATATCCGGGCCGGTAAACCGGCAGGACTTTTTTATGCCGTACAATCCCTGCTGCAAACCCTGCCGGCCATCCGCACCAACCAGGTATTGCAGATACCCTGTATGGATATTACCGATGAACCCCGTTTTAAATGGCGGGGTATGATGCTGGATGTAAGCCGTCATTTTTTTTCGCCGGAACTGGTAAAGGAGTTTATTGATCTGCTGGCAACGTATAAAATGAATACCTTTCACTGGCACCTGGCAGACGGCGCCGGCTGGCGTATAGAGATCAAAAAGTATCCGAAACTTACCGGGCTGGCTGCCTGGCGTGTGGATGACTGGGGCCAGCCCTGGGACTGGTCGCAGATCCGTTTTAATGCCGACCGTAGTAAGGCTACTTACGGGGGCTTTTACACACAGGAACAGGTAAAGGAAATTGTGGCTTATGCCGCAGCAAGGCAGGTGACCATCGTTCCCGAAATTGAAATGCCGGGCCATTCTGAAGCGGCTATGGCAGCCTATCCGGAGTATTCCTGTTTACCGCACAAACATTCTTTTAATGAAACCGGTGATTTTTACGGGAAGGATGTACATCCGAATTATTGTGCGGGTAATGACAGTGCGTTTATATTCCTGCAAAATATCCTGGCAGAAGTAATGGCTTTATTTCCGTCGCAGTACATTCATGTAGGAGGCGACGAGGTTGATAAAACCAGCTGGAAGCAATGTGCATTATGTCAGCGCCGGATGAAGAAGGAAGGCCTGAAAAATGAAGAGGAGTTGCAGAGTTACTTCATACACCGGATCGAAAAGTTCCTGATCGCCCATAAGCGGAAGCTGATCGGCTGGGATGAGATCCTGGAAGGAGGGCTTGCACCACAGGCAACGGTGATGAGCTGGCGTGGAGAATCGGGAGGTATTAAGGCCGCTCAAATGGATCATGATGTGGTAATGAGTCCAACCGGCCCGCTTTACTTTGATTACTACCAGGGCGATCCCGAAACGGAACCACCGGCATTTGGTGGTTTTAATACCTTAAAACGGGTGTATCATTACGAGCCCATTCCCGCGGAGCTGAATAAAGACCAGGCAAAACATGTACTGGGTGCACAGGCAAACCTGTGGACGGAGCAGATCTCAAGCCATGAACATGTGGAATATATGATCCTGCCCCGCATGCCGGCACTGGCGGAGGTGTTATGGAGCAAAAAAGAAGCGCGCAACTGGAAAGATTTTAATCAGCGGCTGCAACCCCATCTTGCAGGTTTTGAGCAAAAAGGATTGCATTATTCCAAAGGCAATTTTAAAGTAGATATAAAACCGCGGGTGGTTGACGGTAAGTTATTGGTAAGCCTCGAAACGGAGAATGAAGACGGCACGATCTTTTATACAACCGATGGTGCCGACCCGGGCACGGGCAGCCTGCGCTATGAAAAGCCTTTTGAAATAACCGGTGCCCTAACGGTAAAAGCGGCCCTGGCGATCCATAACAGCATGGTAAGAGGACGGCCTGCACAACAGAGCTTTACACTCAATAAAGCAACCGGGCGGCCTTTGCAATATGCAACGCCTTACAGTAAATATTATCCGGCCAACGGACCGTCTACGCTGGTAGATGGTATCCGGGGTACAACAGACGCCGGGAAACAATGGCATGCGTTTAACGGAGCGGACCTGGTGGCCACCATTGACCTGGGGCAGCGTACAACAGCAGGTTCCGTAACCCTGGGCTGCTTACAGAGCTACGGCCAGTGGATCTTTTTCCCGCAATGGGTAAAATTTGAGGTGTCCGAGGATGGAAAACAGTTCACCGAAATGGCAACCATCCAAAACACCGTACCCGTAGCGGATAAAGCCCCGCAAACAAAGGATTTTGCAGCCCGCTTTGATCCGCGCAGTTTTCGCTACGTACGGGTTACGGCCAAAAACCTTGGGCAATGTCCCAAGGGCCATCCCGGTGAGGGACAGGCAGCCTGGCTTTTCTGTGATGAGATCATGGTGGAGTAGCAACAGGCAACCGTGAATGGGAATAGGTAGTGGTAGGTCAATGTCGTTTCCTCAAAGCCGCAGATCACGCCCGTTGTGTGACAAGTTGCGCAGATTTGGTGCCAGTTTTTTAACAGTGAAAATATTCCGGAAACGCGCCACAGGCGCAGTCAGCGTATCTGCGGCAATTATAAAAATCATTTAAGAAAGCGGCATTAAGTGGTGAGGAGGGAACAGGGAACTGTTTGCCGCCCTGAAGTCCGCTCCGTTGTAAATGTCAAATGAATATGAACAGATTCACAATTATATTTATATTAATATGGAATTGTCTCTTTGGTATATCTGCATGGAGCCAGCAAACCAACACCTGGTGCAACCCGCTTAACCTCAACTATCGCTTTAGCTACGATGGACTGGGATACCGGGAAGCTGCCGACCCTGTGATCCATTTATACAGGAACACCTATTTTCTTTATGCCTCCAAGTCGGGTGGCTACTGGCAGAGCAGCGATCTGCTAAACTGGATATTCCGGCCCTCCAAAACCTTACCCACCGAGGATTATGCGCCCACGGTTGTAACCATCCATGATACCGTTTTTTTTATGGCCTCACAAGGGACAAGGAACATCTATTTTAATACCAACCCGCTTCAGGATAACTGGCAGGTATACCGGAAACAATTTCCGCTGGGTGTTACGGACCCTGCATTGTTTAAAGACGATGATGGCCGGGTGTATTTTTATTATGGCTGCTCCAATGTAAACCCCATCATGGGAGTGGAGTTAGATCCCGGAAAGCGGCTGGATACCATAGGAACACCGCGGGAATTGATCAGTCATCATTTTAATGAATATGGATGGGAAGAGCCCGGTGAGCAGCATAATGACCATAAAAGAGGATGGAATGAGGGCGCCTGGATGAACAAATACAATGGTAAATACTACCTGCAGTATGCAGCCCCCGGCACCGAGTTTAAAGTATATGGTGATGGCGTATATGTATCTGATAAGCCCCTGGGGCCGTTTACCTATATGCCCAACAGCCCCTTCTCTTATAAACCCGGAGGTTTTATCAATGGGGCCGGTCATGGCAATACGTTCCGGGATAAGTATGGTAATTACTGGCATGTGGCCACCATGACCATTTCCGTAAGGCATATGTTTGAAAGAAGGATCGGCCTGTTCCCTGCATTTTTTGACAAGGACGGACAGTTGCATTGCAATACGGCATTTGGCGATTATCCTGCGCGGATGCCGCACCGGAAGATGGACTTTGAAAAAGAAAGCCTGTTTGCCGGATGGATGCTGCTTTCTTATAACAAGCCGGTGAAAGCATCCTCCTCTTTGGCCGGGCATGCTGCGGAGCTGGCAGTGAACGAAGAGGTGCGCAACTGGTGGAGCGCGGAAACCGGTGATGCAGGAGAATGGCTCCAGGTAGATCTGCAGCGGCAAGGCACCGTGCATGCTTTGCAGGTGAGCTTTGCCGATCAGGATGCCGGTCTGAAAGCCCCGGTTACATTTACCCCTTATCAGTTTGTGATTGAATCTTCGGCCGATGGTAAACACTGGAAGCTCTTGGTAGATAAGTCTGCAAATACGGCAGACATCACCCATGATTATATCGTTTTGCCCAAAGCGGTTAAAACCCGGTTCCTGCGGATCACAAACCGCCGGGTGCCGGCGGGCAAATTTTCCCTGTCGGGGTTCCGGGTATTTGGAAAAGGAAATGGCGCGCGACCCCCGGCGGTTAGCGCCGTTGCCGTAAACCGCAATGCAGCAGATAGCAGGCGGGCGCAGCTGAACTGGAAAGCTGCCGCCGGGGCCACCGGTTACCAGGTGTACTTTGGAACCGATCCGCATAAATTGTTTCATTCGGTAATGGTATACGGAACGGACCGCCTGGAGCTTCCGGGGTTAAATAAGGGTGTTTCCTATTATTTCCGGGTAGATGCCTTCAATGAGAATGGCATTACACCCGGCAGGAAAACCACTGCTCATTAAAAAAACAGGTCCGGAACAATCGTTTGCATAACAGGCATGCTTACGGCGTGCGGGACGGGATCTTTTTTTTTGATCTGCATGAACTATTTTAGATGCCAGGGTAAGCCCGGTTATTATGGAACGTTGAATAGAAAATTTTTGAACAAGCTCAATTAAATCAGCATAGAATGAAGAAAATGAAAAAAATCCGGATCCTGTACTGCCTGGTAGCCGCTGTAGTGGCCGGAAGCCCTGTATGGGTACAGGCACAAACGAACCCTGCACCTTTTATCATTCCGGCATTACGGGAATGGCAGGGCGCAGCCGGATCTTTTGAATGGAAACCGGCAGCCCGTTTGGTTGTAGATCCGCGTTATAGTAAAGAACTGTTGCCGGTGGCGCGGCTACTGGCGGAAGACCTGGCGATCATAACACCCGGAACCACAGCGTTGGTAAAAACAGGGCAGGCGCAAAAAGGGAACGTATTCTTTAGCCTGGATGCAACCGGAACCTCGTTGCCCCCGGAGGGCTATAGCCTGCAGATTGATGATCAGATCACCATTAAGGCAAAGGATGTAACCGGTGCCATATGGGCCACACGCACCCTGCTTCAGTTATTGGAGCAGGCACCGCAACAAAAGCGGTTACCAAAAGGAACAGCGCGCGACTATCCTAAGTATGAAGTGCGGGGATTTGTACTGGATGTAGGACGCAAATTTTTCACGCTTGATTTTTTAAAGCACTATATAAAATTTATGTCGTACTACAAGATGAATGATTTTCACATTCATCTCAATGATAACGCCTTTAAACAGTTCTTTGGTGATAATTGGGACAGTACCTATTCGGCTTTCCGTTTGCAGAATGACACCTATCCCAACCTGACAGCAAAAGACGGGAGCTATACAAAGAAAGAGTTCATTGCGCTGCAGCAAATGGCACAGCGGTATGGGGTGAACATTATACCGGAAATTGATGTGCCGGCGCACTCCCTGGCTTTTAGCAAGGCGGTGCCGGGCGTGGGCAGTAAACAGTATGGCATGGACCACCTCGACCTGGACAATCCGCTTACCTACCAGGTAATTGATAATGTGTTCCGGGAATACCTGCAGGGCCCCAACCCGGTTTTTATCGGGAAGGAAGTACACATCGGTACCGACGAGTATGCCAAAAAAGACGCAGAAAAGTTCCGGAAGTTTACCGATCATTATATCCGTTTTGTAGAAGGCTTCGGAAAAAAAGTACGGATGTGGGGATCGCTCACCCATGCGCAGGGCACCACACCGGTAAAGGCGGAAGGCGTTACCATGAACCTTTGGTACAATGGCTATGCTGAGCCAAAAGATATGTTTGCGCTGGGTTATAAAGGGATCAGTACGCCGGATGGGTGGTTGTATATTGTTCCTGCTGCGGGTTACTACTACGATTACCTCAATGTAAAAAAACTGTATGAAGAATGGACGCCCAACCGGATCGGGAAAGAGACATTTGACGAAAATTATCCGCTGCTGAGAGGGGGCTCCTTTGCTGTTTGGAACGATCATGCCGGCAACGGGATCACGGAAAAAGATGTACACCATCGCGTGTTTCCGGCCATGCAGGTATTGTCGCAAAAAATGTGGGGCGGCAGTGCAAAGCCGATGGAATATGCCGCTTTTTCGGCGCAGGCCAAACAGATCGGCGAAGGCCCGGGGTTGAATATGCTGGGCCGTATTCATTCAAAAGATTCATTGGTACTGGCAATGGATGGCCGCGGTAATTTTACCGCACCGGGTAAAACGGCCCGGACAAATGCCGCATTCGATCAACATGAAAAATCGATCCGTTTAAAAGGAGGAACAAGTTTTATAACAACACCGTTTCCCGGAATCGGGTATGGCTATACGGTTAGCTTTTCTATAAAACCGGAACCGGGAAATGCTGCCGATGCGGTATTGTTTGGCTCCGGAGATGCTGTGGTTACCATCAACCAGCAGGGCACCGGTAAACTGGGTTTTACAAGAGAAGGATATCATTACAACTTTGATTATTCGGTTCCTGCTAACGAATGGACAAAAATCGTTATTGAAGGCAACCATAAAGGAACGTCGCTTTTTGTAAATGGTGTACTGAAAGAGAAACTGGAAGGCGCCAAAAGAACCTTTCCCAATGGTAAGCAAACAGCAAAGGTACAAACGCTCTTTTTCCCCTTGCAGTGGATCGGCGACAAAAAAAATGCCGCCAAAGCGCAGCTCCGGGATTTAAAAGTATTTAATGTAGAACTTCCGGATGATATGATAAGAAGGTTGTAATCTGGAACGGACCATTGCCTTTAAAGGCGCTTGGTTCCCCCCGGGAAAATACAACCCTGTTCAGAAATACTTATAACAACAATATAAAAAATGCGATTTATTTCAGGCTTTCAATGGATACTGGCCGTTATGGCCATCTTGTTAATAGCTGATAGCAGTAAGGCACAATCGTCCTTTACCCGCCTGGGAAATGCCGGAACCGAATCCTTTGATGAAGGATGGTTGTTTAAACGGTACGGATTGCAGCCCGACGGATCGAGGCTGGAGGAACCACAGCAGGCAGAAGCCACAACGTTTAATGACCAGGACTGGCAGCGGCTGTCCCTGCCGCACGATTGGGCCATTACGGGTCCCTTCCGTATCGATCTGGCCGGCGAAACAGGAAAGTTGCCCTGGAAAGGCATTGGCTGGTACCGCAAACATTTTAAGATCCCGGTCACGGATTCCGGCAAAAAGCTATTCGTGGATTTTGACGGGGCCATGGCCTATGCGGAGATCTGGCTCAACGGGCATTACGTGGGTACATGGCCTTACGGATACACTTCGTTCCGGATGGACCTCACGCCCTATATCCTGCCGGGAAAGGAAAACGTACTGGCGGTAAAATTGAATACGGAAAAATGGGATTCCCGCTGGTATCCCGGTGCCGGCATTTACCGGCATGTGTGGCTGGTAAAAACCGGACCGGTGCACGTCGATCATTGGGGCACCTACATCACTACGCCGGAAGTTACACCACAGGCAGCAGCTGTAAAAATGGCGGTAACCGTATCAAACGAAACAGGAAGATCTGTAAAAGCACTGTTGCAGACCGATATTTATGAGGCCGGCGCGGGAAACACACTCAAAAAGAAAGTAGCTACGGTTCAAAATAAAAACGTGGACCTGGCAGGAGCCAGTAGCACAACGGATGTTGCGGTTACCATCCCTAATCCCCGGATCTGGAGCATTGAAACACCCAGCCGCTATATTGCCGTAACTACAGTGCTCGTTAATGGTAAGAAAGCGGACACTTATTACAGCACTTTCGGGATAAGAACGCTGGAATTTACCGCAAGGAACGGCTTTTTATTAAACGGGAAACGCGTAGCCATCCAGGGCGTATGCAACCATCATGACCTGGGTGCTTTAGGAGCTGCGATGAATACAAGCGCATTAAGACGCCAGCTGGTATTGCTGAAAGAAATGGGAGCGAATGCCATCCGTACTTCGCATAACCCGCCGGCACCCGAACTCCTGGCATTGGCGGATGAAATGGGCTTCCTGGTTTGGGATGAAGCCTTTGATGCCTGGAAACACGGGAAGAAAAAGAACGACTATAACAAATTATATGACGACTGGCATGAGAAAGACCTGGTAGCCCTGGTACACCGGGACCGTAACCATCCTTCGGTGGTGATCTGGAGTATCGGCAACGAGGTGATCGATCAGCGGGATGTAGCCATGACAAAGGAGCTGGCAGCCATTATGCGCCGGGAAGATCCGACACGGCCGGTTTCGAATGGCTATAACGATCCCGACGGAGGACGGTCGTCCGGTGCTGCTCAGGGACTGGACCTGATGGGGGTGAACTACTTTTTCGGACAACAGGCAAAATGGGATGCCGATCCGCGTTATGCAAACATGCCTACCATGGGTAGTGAAACCTCGAGCTGCGTAAGCTCCCGGGGCGAATATTTCTTTGGAACCAACCGCCGGAACTGGCAGATCAGTTCCTACGACCTCGATCATCCGGGCTGGGGTTGTACGCCGGATGAACAATTCCGGACCAACGCAAAGTTCCCGCACCTGCTGGGCGAATTTATGTGGACGGGTTTCGATTACCTGGGCGAACCCACTCCGTATGGATCAGATGAAACCAATTTGCTGAACTTCAGGAATGATCCGTCCAAACGCGCGGAGCTGGAAAAAGCACTGGAGGAGCTGCAGCGGAATAAACCACCTTCCCGTAGCAGTTATTTTGGAATCATCGACCTGGCAGGCTTTCCCAAAGACCGCTTTTACCTTTATCAGGCGCACTGGCGCCCCAATCATCCGATGGCACATATTCTTCCGCACTGGAACTGGCAGGAGCGGATCGACTCCCTGGTGCCGGTACATGTATATACCTCGGGGGATGAAGCCGAATTGTTTTTGAATGGTAAAAGCCTGGGGCGTAAAAAGAAACAGCCCGGCAAAGATTTCCGGCTGGTGTGGGACCAGGTACGCTACAGTCCCGGTGTATTAAAGGTGATTGCGTATAAGAACGGTACATACTGGGCAACAGATGTGGTCCAAACGGCGGGTGAAGCTTCAAAACTCGCATTAAAGAGCAATGTAAAGAAGATTGCCGGCAATGACCTGGCATTTATCACCGTGCGTGTAGAAGATTACCAGAGCCGGATGGTACCCCGTTCGCATCCGAAGATCCGGTTCCGCATAGAAGGCCCCGGTGAGATCGTGGCAACGGATAACGGGGATGCTACCAGCTTCGAATCTTTTCAAAGTCCGGAGAAAAGTGCTTATAACGGAATGGCCCTGGTAATGGTTAAGGCAAAAAAAGGAGCGAAGGGACTTGTAAAAATAAAAGCCGAAGCCGACGGACTGGCAGCGGGGCAAACCACTGTAATGGTGGAATGACCCTCGCCCGCAAGCATCATTCTGGCTGTTTCCACTCTGGCGCAGGTCTGTAGCAGAAGCCAGGGAGTGATGGCCGACCTGTGCCGTTCTGTTATTTATATGCCATTTATTTATTTGCAGTACATTCCCACTCTGGCGCAGGTCTGTAGTGGAAGCCAGGGTGTGATGGCCGACCTGTGCCATTTTGTTATTTTCACGCTGTTTATTTATTTGCAGTACACCCACGCATGCTGTCAGGCCCTCATCCATTGCGCCATCGCCGGGTAAGCGGGTCTGCCAAGTGTGGCAGCCATCTTTGGCTCGGCAGTCATGCCCACATACTGCAACATGGATACGCCAAACCATTGGCCTGCTGCAAACTGATCCGCTATTTGCGTACCGCCGTGCTGGTATCCTTCATCATGAAATACAAAATAGGGGTCAATATCCAGGTGCCGGCAGGCTGCATAAGACCAGGCAATGGCCATCATCTCTTCGGCGGCCCGCTCGGGCCGGCTGGCAATGTCTGAACCGCAAACGGTTGCGCGTTCTGCTGCAGGAATAACCGCAATATGTCCTGCTTCATGTAAAACATCCCCGGGATATTTCAGTTGTTCCCTGTCAATAATAATACTTCCGTCATGAATGAGTATACCGGGCAGAAACGTTGCTGCTGCAATGCTCCGTTCCGCAACAGGAATACCAATAGACCGGATAAAGGCCAGACAACATTCAAAAGCGTTAAGGTTCATATACCGGCGAAGTTCGTACTTTCTTTCCTTAAACACAACCAGCCGGGAATCATATCCGGGTTTACCGCCGGCCATGCTTTGCATACCGGCCGGCAGATCAAAATAGCATCAGGAATGATCAAGATATCATGCGCCGGTTAGTGCCGGAATAAAATAGTTTTGCCGCCTGAAATATAACGGGCGGCATGCTGCCCGCTTTTACAATATAGATGTAGAGGGCGCCGCACGGACTTTTTTTGATTGCTTCGTTGTATTTCCCGGACTGCAGGGATAAAAACAATAAATAATTATAACGGCTTTGGGGGTATGAGGTGATAAAAACTGTCTTTATGACCAAATACCTGCCATGCGGAATCCTTAAAGTAAAACGATTGAACGACCGACAAGATGACTACAGAGGAAATTAAGGCCCTTACAGAACTGATTGCAGAGCGGAATGATCACTCTGCTTTTGATCAGCTATTCCGGCATTACCTGCCCGGACTGGTATCGTTTGCAAATTCGGTGATCAACGACCGGCATCAATCCGAGGAAGTGGTAAGCGATGTTTTTGTGAAGATCTGGGAGAACCGGAAAACGCTTACGGCGATCCGCAACTTTTCGCATTACATTTATATTGCCACACGGCACCAGGCATTGAATTATATTAAGAGCCGGAAGGGCACCGGCTTTGAAGAATTGGGAGAATCCGGCTCCCTGTCGTTCAAAACACCGGAGAAAAGCATGATTGCAAAAGAGAATCTTCAAAAAATTGCCGGTGCAATCAATGAACTGCCTTCCCGTTGCCGCCTGATATTCCGCCTGATCAAAGAGGAGGGACTAAAATACCAGGATGTAGCCACGTTGCTGGGCTTATCCATAAAGACCGTCGAGAACCAGATGACCATCGCCATGAAACGGATCGTAGAAATACTGGAGGAGTCATTACCGGAATATGCGATGTACTATGCGCAAAAAAAAGTTCAAAAATAATGACCGTGGCTTTGGGGGGATACCGGCAAAAATATTGTCTGTATAGTAGAATAACCGTTAATGCATGACAGCAAACAGATTGATTCAGCTACTGGCAAAAAAGAAATCAGGGGAACTGTCATTGCCCGAACTAAAGGAATTAAGGGAGCTCCTGGCGCAGCATCCGGAGGATGCATTGCTGGCATCACTGGTAGATGATCTTTTCCGTCAGCGGCTGGATTATGAAAACGGATACGCTGTTCCGGAAGTGGACGCATTATTACAACGCCTTCACCGGAAACAGACCGCTCAGGAGGCGCTTCCGGAACGGGGTTCAAAATTATTCCGGCTAAACAGGATGGTGGTAGCAGCTGCCTGCCTGTTGCTTTTAGTAGGAGCGGGGTTATACCTGTTCTATATATCCGGTAACCGTTCCTTGAAACAAAACGTGGTAGCAACCAAGAAGGGATCGAAGTCATATATCCTCCTTCCCGATGGTACGCAGGTGTGGCTGAATGCGGAGAGCCGTGTAGCTTATAAAGACGATTACGGAAAAAAGAACCGCGAAATATCGCTTACCGGCGAGGCTTATTTTGATGTGATAAAAGATAAGGAGCGTCCGTTTATCATTCACACGGAAACCATCGATGTAAAAGTACTGGGTACCACCTTTAATGTACGGGCTTATAAGAATGATGGCCATACCGAAACAACGCTGATCAGGGGATCGGTTGAGATCAGTATGCGGAAGGATCCCGCGCGGAAGTTTTTATTAAAGCCTTTTGAAAAGATCTCCATCGACAATTCCGGAGCCTTGCAAAACAAGGGAACGGCTGATAAGGAGGCGGGGTTCCTGTACGCGCTGAAAAAGATAAAGCCGGTTGCGGATAGTTCCGGTGCTGCAGAAACACAATGGGTGCAGAACCGGCTGGTTTTTGATAAACAACGGCTGGACGACATCGCCCGGGAGTTATCCCGGTGGTTTGACGTGGAAATATTCATAACGGATAATAAGCTCAGGAACACAGAATACAGCGGGGCCGTAGAAGAAGCGGCCAGCCTGGGACAGGTTCTGGAATCCCTGAAGTTGACCGGTGCATTTCATTATGCCATTCGTAATAAAACAGTAACGATTTCTCCTTGACATATAAAAAAGAATACGGACATATGATGATCAGCATTTAAAAAAAAGCGGGAAATGTTTGCAGCACTTCCCGCGGGATTTTCAGAAATAAACCGCTTCCCCAGCGAATTATAACATTAAATCATTACAAAAATATGAAATTAATTTTTCGTGTTTTGGGAAAACTAAAACATCGAACCCTTATTAAGTCATTCCTTTTAATGAAGCTTTCCATTTTAACGATCCTGTTAACAGGATTCCAGTGTATTGCAGCAAGCAGCAGCGGACAGGAAAAAGTGAGTTTGAACCTCCGGGACATGCCGATTGAGCAGGCCCTTAAAGTGATTGAAAGGCAGACAAACTATAGCTTTTTTTATAAAAACGAGTCGCTGTCGGGGCTTCGGGTAAAGGCTGTGGTAAAGGATGCCACGGTTGATCAGGCATTGGAAGAACTATTGCAGGGCACCGGTCTTCGCTATCAGAAAACAGGAAACCGGATGGTGACCATTTTCCGGGTACCCGGCCGGCAGCAGGCTTTTTCATGGGTGCTGAACGGAAAGGTCATAAATGTACAGAGCGCTCCTATTGCCGGGGCTTCGGTTGCGATTAAGGGTACCCAGCGCGGTGCTTCTACCGGAAATGCAGGGGAATTTATGATTGAGATAGACTCGGAACAGGACTCCCTGGTGGTAACGGCCGTGGGCTATAAAACCAAGACCCTGGCTGCAGGTACAGAACGCAATATGGTGATCGTACTGGAGGAGGATCTTGAAAAACAAAAAATGGATGAAGTGGTCATTACAGCCTTCGGACAAAAGCAGCGAAAGGAGGCGGTAGTGGGTTCCGTTACAACGGTTGACCCGTCTACATTGCGGGTACCGTCGAGCAATCTTACCACGGCGCTGGCGGGTCGTATTGCGGGGGTGATTGCCTACCAGCGGAGCGGGGAGCCGGGTGCAGATGATGCGCAGTTTTTTGTGCGGGGTGTAACCACGTTTGGAACCGGGAAGGCGAATCCCCTCATCTTAATTGACGGGGTAGAGATGGAAACCGGCGATCTCTCCCGTTTAACGGTGGATGATATTGCCAGCTTCTCTGTAATGAAAGACGCGAATGCAACGGCGCTCTATGGAGCAAGAGGTGCCAACGGGGTTATTTTGGTAACGACCAAGGAAGGGAAGCAGGGCGCGGCCCAGGTTAAATTCAGGGCCGAAGGTTCTTCATCTTCTCCCACGGAAAATGTACGTTTTGCAGATCCGGTAACCTTTATGAAATTACAGAATGAAGCAGTACGTACCCGGGTACAGGGCACCCGTCTTCCTTACGACGAAAGCAAGATCTATTATACCGCACAGGGAACAGATCCTGTAAGATACCCTGCCATCGACTGGCAAAAGATACTGCTGGATAAGGTTACCTATAATCAGCGCTATAACCTCAACGTAAGCGGGGGTGGAAAAGTAGCCCGGTACTATATCGCCGCAGCCTATACCCGGGATAACGGGATCATTAAGATGGATAAGCGGCAGAACTTTAACAATAATATCCAGATCAACCGGTACTCTTTACGATCCAATGTGAATGTAAATTTAACCTCCACCACGGAAGCTGTTGTACGGCTGAGTGGTACGTTTGATAACTACCAGGGACCACTGGACGGTGGAACGGGCCTGTACAATAAAGCCGTACTGGCCAACCCGGTATATTTCCTGCCTTACTATGAACCCGACTCTGCAAACATTTATACCAAACATATCCTCTTTGGAAATACAGCAGCCGGAAACTACCTGAACCCTTATGCGGATATGGTAAAAGGGTACCGGACAGACGACCGCTCATCCATGTACATCCAGTTTGGGTTGAACCAGAACCTGAATTTTATTACCAAGGGACTGTCTGCACGGGCAATGTACAATATCAACCGGTTTGCAGACCTGGAAGTAAAGCGCCAGTATATACCGTTTACGTATGCATTGGCACCAGTGGCGGAAATAGGTGCGGGAAGAAACGGTTACCGGCTGATGCCGCTCAATCCGAATACCGGCACCGATTACCTGGATTATGTGCCTTCGCCCAGGACCATGAATAATTCGGTGTATTTTGAAGCAGCCGTAAACTATGATACACGCTTTGGCAACAATTCCGTTTCCGGTATGCTGTTGTTCAATGTGCGGGAAAATAAGAACGGCTCCTATGATGATCTGCAAAGTTCGCTCCCGCAGCGGAACGCAGGCCTTGCCGGAAGACTTACTTACGGTTATGATAACCGGTATTTTGTAGAGGCCAATTTTGGGTATAACGGGTCTGAACGGTTTTCACAGGAAGAACGCTGGGGGCTGTTCCCATCCGTTGGTGCGGGCTGGGTAGTATCCAATGAAAAATTCTGGGAACCGATGAAGGATATCGTTTCCAAATTAAAGCTCAAGGGTACTTATGGTTTGGTAGGGAATGATGCCATCGGTGATATTAAAGACCGCTTCTACTATCTCTCCAATGTAAATATGAACGACGGCGGCAGAGGCTTTTCGTTTGGTGAGAACTTTGGCTATAGCAGATCGGGGATCTCTATTTCCCGCTATTCGGATCCGTTAATTACCTGGGAGGTAAGCCAGAAGAGTAACTACGGTGTGGAACTGACCCTGCTCCGCAACATCAATATTCAGGCTGATTATTTTGTTGAAAAAAGGAGTAAGATCTTACAGCTGCGGGCAGATATTCCCACTACCATGGGTCTGCAGGCCAGCCCCAAGGCCAATATTGGCAAAGCAAACGGACAGGGCATTGATATTTCTTTAGACTATACTCAAAATTTTTCGCAGGAACTTTGGGCGGTTGTACGCGGAAACTTTACCTATGCCTCCAGCAGGTTCGAGCTGTATGAAGAGCCGGATTACGCGGCCACGCCCTGGCGGTTTCATAAAGGGCAAAAAATTTCGCAGCGCTGGGGCTATATTGCGGAGCGCTACTTTTTAGATGATGAAGAAGTAGCCAACTCGCCGGTACAAACCTTTGGTGAATATAAAGCCGGCGATATCAAATACAAGGATATTAATAACGATGGCCGGGTCGATGAAAATGATATGGTACCCATCGGGTATCCTACTACGCCGGAGATCATCTACGGGTTTGGTCTTTCAATCGGCTACAAAAAATTTGATTTCAACTGTTTCTTCCAGGGCTCCGCACTGTCATCCTTCTGGATCGATCCTGCCGCTGTAGCGCCTTTTGGAACCAACAAGGATATTACCGGCGTGCAAAACAGGGCCGTACTGCAGGCCATTGCAGACAGTTACTGGTCGGAGGATACCCGGGATATCTTTGCCTTCTGGCCGCGGCTGTCTGCTACGAATATTGATAATAATACTGTTTCCAGCACCTGGTGGATGCGCAACGGCGCTTTCCTGCGTATGAAAACAGCCGAGATCGGGTATACCATGTCCAGGTCGCTATTGAGAAAGATCGGTTTTAAAGGTGCCCGCATCTATGCCTCCGGTAATAACTTATTCCAGATTCGGAACTTTAAGCTGTGGGATCCCGAGCAGGCGGGCAATGCGTTTAACTATCCCGTTCAGCGTGTGGTAAACCTGGGAATCAATCTTGAACTTTAACGATGAAATCTGACAATGATGCAAACAATGATGAATAAATACAGGATTGCCCTTTTATTGCTGTTGGGCATTAGCAGCTTTGGCTGCAAAAAATACCTGGATGTGGTTCCGGATGGCGTGGCCACATTGGACAATGCGTTCAGCAACCGGGCCAATGCGGAAAAATTTCTTTTTTCCTGTTTTAATATGATGCCCAACCAGAATGATCCTTTTACCTACCCGGGAAACGTGGGCTCCGATGAAATCTGGTGGGATATTGACAACAGCGGTATTCATGGCAGAAGCGGATCCCAGATAGCAAGGGGAGGCCAGAATGTGACCGACCCGCTCTGGAATTACTGGGACGGCCGCCGTGACGGTAAAAGCTTGTGGATCGGCATCCGGGATTGTAATATTTTCCTGGAGAACATCAACAAGGTATTGGATATTACGGATTACGAACGGTCGCGCTGGATCGCAGAAGTAAAATTTGTAAAGGCCTACCTGCATTATTTTCTTTTCCAGCTCTATGGACCCATTCCTATTGTAGATGAGAATTTATCGATGGAAGTGGATCCGGCCGAGGCGCGGGTGTACCGCGAGCCGGTGGATAAGGTTACCGATTTTATCGTAAATCTTTTGGATGAAGCCAAAGAAGGATTGCCGGAAATGATTGAAGATCCTATCAATGAAATGGGACGGCCTACCAAGGTAGCTGCCGCGGCGCTCAAAGCAAAAGTATTGGTTTGGACCGCCAGCCCGCTGCTCAACGGAAACCCGGACTATGCACAGGTTACCGATAACCGCGGCACCAGGCTTTTTCCGGCAACGGCAGACCGCAACAAATGGGTGCGGGCGGCGGCCGCCGTCAGGGAAGCGGTGGATATGGCCCATTCCCTGGGCAACGGGCTTTATCGCTATAAAAATGCATTATTTAATATTCCGGATACCCTGCAATTAAACTTTACTGTAAGAGGCGCCGTAACCGAACGGGCCACCCTGAATCCTGAAATTCTTTTTGCACCTACTACCTCTGCCAACAGTTTTCAAAACTATTGTACGCCCAATTTTTATGGCGTTCAGATATCCAATGGATCGGAGTTATGCGCAACCCTGAAAATTGCCGAGCAGTTCTATACCAATAACGGGGTGCCCATTGATGAAGATCCTTCCTGGAGTTTTGCAGACCGGTATAGCATGCAAAAAAACACCAATGCAACCCACAGGTATTTTATTGCCAGCAATGAAACTACCGCAAAGCTGAACTATCTCAGGGAACCACGGTTTTATGCCAATCTTGCATTTGACCGCGGCCTTTATGATGTACAGGCCCTGCTGGGGGTAACCACCGCTACGGTTAAGAACCGGAGCGGAGAGGCCCAGGGTGTTCAGTACAGCGGACAGCACATACCTACCGGCTATTTTATAAAAAAGCTGGTAAGCTTCCGGTCTTCCATTACCGGTACGGGCCTGAGCCCCTACAACTATACCATTCCCGTAATCAGGCTGGCCGATCTTTACCTGCTTTACGCCGAGGCGCTCAACGAAATAAAGGACGCACCGGATCATGAAGTGTATCAGTGGGTAGATAGCATCCGCAACCGTGCCGGCCTCAAAGGGGTAGAAGAGTCGTGGAGCCGTTATTCCTCGGTGCCCACCAAACCCTCAACAAAAGAAGGAATGCGGGAGATCATCAAAAGAGAACGCATGATTGAGCTGGCCTTTGAAGGGCAGCGGGCCTTTGACCTTCGGCGCTGGAAAGACGCCCAGAAATACCTCAACCAGCCCGTACAGGGGTGGAACTTCCAGGGGTTGAAAGATGTAGATTACTATGCGGTGACCACCTATTTTAATGGCCGCAACTTTACTTACAGAGACTATCTGTGGCCCATATACCAGGTATCGGTCATCCGAAACTCCAACCTGGTGCAAAATCCCGGATGGTAAATTGCTTATAAACATGAAACAAATAATTATGTACCGTATAAATTTTCGGCAGCGCCGGGTTATGGCAAAAATTTCAGCAGGCATCCTGCTCGCTGTTTTGATCTCTGCTTGCAAAAGAGAGCGGATCGGCCAGCCTTCCACCGATGGTCAGGCGCCTGCTGCCATAACCAGTGCAACGGCAGCGCCCACTCCGGGAGGAGCGGTGATCAGCTATCAGCTGCCCAATGAAACAGACATCTCCTATGTGCTTTGCGAGTATACCAATGACGAAGGGGTAAAAAAAGTGACCCGTTCTTCCGTTTATCAAAGCTCGGTTAAAGTAGAAGGCCTGGGAACGATGGCCCCCGTTAATTATTCACTTTACCTGGTAGATCATAGTGAGAACCGGTCACAGGCCTATTCCGGTACGTTTGTGCCCCTTGAACCGGCGTTGCAGACGGTTTTAAAAACAATTAAAATAACACCCGACTTCAGCGGTGTACTTTTTAGCTGGATCAATGAAACCAAGGAACTCCTCGGCTTTTTTCTGTACGCGGTCAACGACCAGGGAAAATGGGAAGAACAAGGACTTTCGTTCTCCAGCAAACCGGATGATGTGCGGGCTTTAAGAGGATTTGATACCACAAGCCGCCGGTTTGGTGTACGCATTACAGACCGGTTCGGACACACCACGGATACATTGGTAACAACGGCCGCTCCTTTGTTTGAAAAAATGCTGGATAAGAAGAAATTTACGGATGGATACCTGGCCGGAGATAATAATACCAATTACAATAACCGGCCGCTTTCCAACGTTTGGGATGGTAAAACAGATGTAATCTGGCATACGATTCCGACCGCCGGATTTATCATGCCTGAAACCTTTACCATTGATTTGGGCGTGAGCGCATTGCTGAGCCGGCTGGTATTATGGAACCGGCTGGACTATTCTTATAGTCAACACAACCCCCGCTTTTTTGAAGTTTGGGGCAGCAATACGCTGAGCCATGCCCGTACAGACGATTATTGGAAAACGGATGCCTGGAAAAGTGAATGGACGCAATTGGGCGACTTTGAGGAAATTAAACCCTCCGGTTTACCGCTGGGGCAAACAACCAACGAAGACAAAGCCGCGGAAACTGCAGGTTTTGAATTTATACTCAAACCCGGCGCGGGGAAAATGCGTTACCTCCGCTTTGTGGTAAAGGAAACCTGGGGAAAAACAGCGGCCATTCACTTTGCAGAACTCTCCCTGTTTGGAAATGACGCCATCAACTAAATTAAAACTACAATCGATGATGAATCTGTATAAAAGCCTTTCTCCCCGCCAATGGAAGTGCCCGGGAATGCTGAATGGTTGGATAACGGCACTGATGTTGGGTTGCATACTCAGTTCCTGTCATAAAAGTATGTATGATGTAAGCGAGGAGTTTTATTACCGGCCGGAGGGGATTTACCTGGGTGTGGCAGACTCCGTAAAAGCGGTTCCGGGTTACAACAGGGTAAAGCTTACCTGGCAGGTTAAAGCAGATCCCCGCATCACACAGACCCTGATTTACTGGAATCAGCGAAAAGACTCCGCTGTTGTACCTATTACGCGGGCTCAGAACGAACGTATTCCTGCGGAGTATATACTGGGTAACCTGAAGGAAGGTGATTACATTTTTGAACTGCTCACTCAAAACGGAACAGGGCTGCGTTCCCTGCCCAAACAGGTTTCAGCTTCGGTATACGGAGATATCTACATCAGCAATCTGCGAAACCGGGTAATTGCTTCCATTACCAAACAGCCAAACGGAAATATGCTGATTGCATGGAATCCTATTGCCAGTGCAAGTATTCTTTATACGACCGTAACCTATGATTCGGGAGGTGTATTGCAAGCCGTCCGCGTAGAAAATGCGGATACGCAAACCCTGCTGCAGGGATTGCAATCGGGAAGCAATATCCAGGTAACTACATCGTTTTTACCGGCAGGAGCACTGGATACATTGACGGCATCCGCCCAAACCTATAAATTACCATAAACGGTGCCTTATTCCTCTTAAGCGAAAGGGGGGCACACCGGTTGAAACTCCGGGGCTGATCAAAATGCCTTGCTAATGGCGGATGGTGCCGGTTACGGGCCATACACCGGCCGCGCATGAAAACGGTCATTGAAATCTTTTTATTCTTATAACAAAAGAAAATGCGAAAAATTCAGTTATTATTTTTGATCTGCAGCCTGTATTATTTTGATGCATCCGCCCAGGCCTCCGGTTGGAAAAATCTTTTTAACGGTAAGGACTTTACCGGCTGGAAGCAGCTGAATGGTAAGGCAACATATACGGTGGAGCATGGAGAAATTGTAGGAACTACTGTGTATGGTCAGCCCAATTCATTTATGGCAACCGAACAGGATTATGGTGATTTTGTATTAGAGCTGGAATTTAAAGTAGACAGCACGATGAACTCGGGTGTGCAGTTCCGCAGTGAAAGCAAAGCGGATTACAACAACGGCCGGGTGCATGGCTACCAGTTTGAGATCGATCCGTCATCCCGGGCCTGGTCCGGCGGTATCTATGATGAGGCCCGGCGCGACTGGCTGTATCCGCTGGATCTGAATCCGGCTGCAAAGAAGGCGTTTCGCCAGGGTCAGTGGAATAAGATCCGGCTGGAATGCATCGGCAGCAATATACGTACCTGGCTGAACGGGATTCCCTGTGCATACCTGGTAGACGATCTTACACCGAAAGGCTTTATTGCCCTGCAGGTACATGGTATTGGCAACAAAAAGGATGAAGGCCGACAGATCCGCTGGCGGAACATCCGCATCCGTACCACGGGGCTGAAACCCGCTCCGCTGGACGGAACCTTTGTAATGAATATGATCCCCAATAACCTGTCTGCGGCCGAAAAGAAAAATGGTTTCCGGTTGTTGTTTGATGGTAGCACCACATCCGGCTGGAGAGGTGCTTATAAACCGGCATTTCCGTCTAAGGGGTGGACCGTAAACAACGGTGTGTTAACCGTGCAGTCTTCCCAGGGAAAAGAATCTGCAAACGGCGGTGATATTGTATCTCAGAAGGAATACAGTGCCTTTATTTTTGAGTTTGATTTTAAACTGACCAGGGGCGCCAACAGCGGTGTTAAGTATTTTGTAACGGAGCAGGAAAAGAACAGCGGTTCTGCAATAGGGCTGGAGTACCAGATCCTGGATGATGCGGTGCACCCGGATGCGAAACTGGGCCGTGATGGAAACCGGACGCTGTCCTCGCTGTATGACCTCATCACCTCCAACCGGGAAAAACGGGCCCGTAAGCCGATCGGTGAATGGAACAAGGGCATGGTGATCGTATATCCCAATAATAAAGTGGAACACTGGCTGAACGGCTGGAAAATGGTGGAATATGAAAGAGGCTCCCCTGAGTTCTTAAAACTGGTGGCCATGAGCAAGTACCGGAACTGGCCCAACTTCGGCAGGGCACCCAAAGGGCATCTGCTGTTGCAGGACCATGGAGATGAAGTGTCTTACCGCTCCTTAAAGATCAAAGAATTAAAATAGGAGACAATCCGTAATCAGTCGCTGAAAACCGGCGGCTGTCTTTATCGGAAAAACGGGGCGTGGGTACAGATCAATACAAACGATTTATTCCACACGTTTTCGCACATCGCATCATTAAACGGCCTGTTCAGTACAAAAGAAGGGCATCGCAAAAAAGACGTTAAAGGCGTTCTGTTTTCAGGAAGCGATAAGGAGGGGGATTAGCAGTACCTGGGATGTATGTATCCCGCGGGAACGGCGGTAGAAAGATTCGTTACAAAAGTTGAACCAATATGATCAGATATCTTTTATTGCTAATGTTAGCAGCAACAACGGGATCCGCTGTTGCGCAAAAGGGGTATACTCCTTCAAAAGAAAATTTAGCGTACCGGCAGCAGTTCCAGGACAATAAACTGGGCGTGTTTATCCACTGGGGCATTTACAGCATGCTGGCAGACGGGGAATGGGCGATGCTGCAAAAAAAGATCCCCTATGAAGAATACAGTAAACTGGCCGCGGGATTTGCGCCCTCAAAATTTAATGCGGAGGAATGGGTAGCAGCTCTAAAAGCCGGCGGTGCAAAATATATCTGTATTACTTCCCGCCATCATGATGGCTTCTCTATGTTTGGCACCGGCAGTTCGGATTATAATATTGTTGATGCCACGCCGTTTAAACGGGATGTGCTGAAAGAGCTGGCAAATGCCTGCCATAAACAAGGCGTAAAGCTTCATTTTTATTATTCCCTGCTGGATTGGGGCCGGCCCGACTATAATCCAAAGGGAGTGCTTGCTGCAAAATGGACGGGGCCGGAACAACCCGGTTATAATACCTATCACCGGTTTATGCTGAGCCAGTTAAAGGAGTTGCTGACCAACTACGGGGAGATCGGAGCAATCTGGTTCGATGGAGCCTGGGATAAAGGAAAGGCCTTCAACTGGAAATTTGATGAACTCTATACACTTATACACTCCTTGCAACCGGCCTGTTTAATTATCAATAACCACCACTGGGCCGCACTGGAAGGTGAAGATGCACAGGCTTTTGAACGGGATCTGCCCGGACAGAATACCGCTGGATTTTCACACGGCGTGGAGGTATCGGCACTGCCGCTTGAAACGTGTGAAACGATGAACGGCTCCTGGGGGTATAAGATCACGGATAATAATTATAAATCGGAAAAAGCCCTGATCCAGTACCTCGTAAAAGCAGCGGGTAACAATGCTAACCTGTTGATGAATGTAGGCCCCCGTCCCGACGGAACACTTCCGGAAATTGCCGTGCAACGATTCAGCGCCATGGGGCAATGGTTGCAGCAATACGGAGAAAGCATCTATGGCACGCGGGGAGGACCGGTAGCTGCACATAAATGGGGCGTAACCACAGAAAAAGGTACCCGTCTGTTTGTACATATCCTCGATCTTCAGGACAAGGCGCTGTTCCTTCCGCTAACGGGTAAAAAAGTGCGGTCTGCCCGGGTATTCATCGATAAAAAACCGGTAAAGTTTATGCAGCAGAAAGAGGGGGTTTTGTTGTTGTTGGAAAAACAACCGGATGAAACCGACTATGTAATTGAGCTAAACATTTAAGTGTTTACAATGAGGCGCATCATTCCCTTTCATATAATGTTCACCTGGCCCTTCCTGCTGGCGGGTCAGTCTGTGCCGCAGCATTTTTCAATGTCTTCTCCTGACCGGAAATTAGCCCTTTCCGTTTGGGAAAATAACGAAGGCCGGGTCTTTTATGCATTTAAGGCAAATGGATACTTACTCATCGACCGGTCTGAACTGGGACCGGATACCAGCGATAAAGCTCACTGGAAAGCGATCACAAAAAGACAGGTGCGCCGGTACTGGAATCCTGTATGGGGAAAAAGAAGCAATGTAGAAGATGCGTTTAATGAAGCGGTGATCCAAAAGAAAGGGTACCGCATTACTGTAAGAGCGTACAATGACGGCATTGCGTTTCGTTACGACGGGGCAACCACTTTAAAAGAACGTACAACATTCCGGTTCCCGGGCAATTTTACGGCCTGGTATTACAATGGCGAAAACAGGAATATCGGACCGGAGTTACTGGATGATGCGAGTGGTACCCGCTTGCCGGTAATGACCATCAAAGCCGCGGCCGGACAGTATATGGCCATTCATGAGGCCAACCTGGTATCCGGTCAGCCCATGGTCTTACATACTGTTAAAGGAAGCCGTGTATTTACCATACAATCCCAGCGTGCAGACGCGTGGCGGGTAATCTTATACGGCAGCACGCCCGGGAAAATGGTCGACAGTCATTTACTGGAATTGTTAAACCCCGATCCGGAAAAGGACATGGATTTTTCCTGGGTTCGACCGGGTGTGGCGGTTTGGGATTGGCGTATAAACGGAGCAACGGCCGGTGGATTTCAGTATACGATGTCTTATGCATCCTGGGTAAGAATGGTAGACTTTGCTGCGGCACATCAGATAAAGCACCTGGTATTAGACGCCGACTGGTATGGCCCGGAATTTAACAAGGAATCGGATCCCCTGAAGGGCGGCAGGGCCGAACAGGTACAGGCGTTGATCCGTTATGCCAAACAAAAAGGGGTGGGTGTTTGGCTGTATCTTAACGATGTAGGCGGCCGTCAATATCCGCTCGAGCAAACCATCCGGCAATATGGGAATTGGGGTGCCTCCGGCATCAAATATGGTTTTATGCGGGGCAATATGGAGGAAAAAAACGAACGCACCCGGTTGATCACCCGGCTATGCGCGGCGCATAAGCTGATGGTGGATTTCCATGATGGGCCGGTGCATCCCTACGGGCAGCTGCGTACCTGGCCCAATGCCGTTACCCGGGAATACTGCCACGCCCAGCTGGATGCACGCAGGGTTTTTCAACCCGGAACATTTGTGACCGCTGTGTTTGTCAATATGCTGGCCGGCCCGTTGGATATGAATAACGGTGTAATGGATATGGAGCAAAAAGGAAGGGTGGATAACCCGATGCCTGTACCGGCTACCATTACTGCAGAAGCAGCCCGCACCCTGATTGTTTTTTCCGGCGCAACCATCATCCCGGATATCCCGGAGCTTTATTTAAAACATCCGCCGCTGCTAAAATTTATCAGCGCGCAGGAAATGCCCTGGAAAGAAAGTAAGACCCTCTCCGGAGCAATAGGGGAATACATCGTTATGGCACGAAAGTCGGCAAAGGATCAATGGCTGATTGCGGCAGCTACCAATGAACAGGCAAGAACCCTGCGCATCCCGCTGGACTGTCTCGAAAAAGGCTGCTATGAGGCCCTTATTATTACCGATGGAAACAACGCCGATTTCCGCACCAATAAAGAAAGCTATACCACTACAACAAGGCAGGTGACCCCGAACCAAACGATAGATGTGACGCTGGCTCCCGGCGGCGGAACCTGCATATTGTTACGCAAAACGATCCATTGCAATACGGGGCATTGACCGGTCAGATGCGTCGGAAATCCGGTTTCCGTTAATACAGGTTGCTGTTTTCTCCGGTATCCTGCTTCTCCTGCCTATACAAAACAGGCATCTGCACACAACATGCTTTCGCCCGATTCTTAAAAGATACCCTGTACCTATGCGTTCACCAGGCCCAGGGGCGAAAAGAGCATAAACAGCAACAGGGCGGCTATCACCAGTGCCAGCCCAACAATACGCCGGTAGCGCCAGGGCTGAACGGCCACCATATTGTTTTGTTTCAGCTCAAAGGGTACGGGCATAGGTTTCCACCGGCCGATCAGTAACATGATGACGGTAGTAATCACAAACAATATTGCAAGCACATGCAGAAAATGCAGTTGAACAGTAACGAACAATTGGGTGGCACCATAGCTGATGATAAAAAAGAACAGTCCGGCACGGGCGGCCAGCGGTGGTACGCGTTTGGTAAGAAATCCTACCAGCATGATGGTAAAAATGGGAACACTAAACAATCCTCCTATTTTTTGAAGATAGGTATAAAATCCCCCGGTTGCAAACAGGATGAAGGGGGCAATCAGCATTGCTATAACAGCGATACCTGCCTGGAACCGTTTGGCGGTGCGTACCTGGTTCTGCTCGCGGGGAAGCCGGCGTCTTTTAGCCATCAGCGGCCGGTAAACGTTTAGCATAAACAGCGTGGCCGAACTGTTAAGACCCGCAATAAACGTGGTAACGGTAGCGCCAAATAATATGGCTGCCAGGTAACCGGAATAGGCCGGCGGCGACACATCCCCGGCCAGCTTTGAAAAAACAGTGGAGGTGTTGGAAAGCCCTGTATAAAGGTGGGCGGCAATAACGCCGGGAATATTCAGCAGGAGCGGAAGCATCAGTTTGCCAAGTGCTGCCAGTGCCATTCCCTTCTGGCAGGTAGCCAGGTCCCTGGATGCCAGTGCCTGCTGAACAATATATTGTTCGGTACCCCAGTAATACAGGTTCACCAGCAGCATACCGGTGAAGATGGTGCCGAAGGGAACGGCATCACCGGGTTTGCCGATGCTGTTGAAATGTTCCGTTTTTGAAGATAAAAGCGTTTGCAATCCTGCCTGCCAGTCGCCGGCGCCCAGGTAACGCAATGCAAAATAGGGCAGCAGCAATCCGCCGGTGAACAGGGCAAACCCAAGCAGGGTATCAGAAATCGTAAGGGCCTTCAGGCCGCCCAGCAGGGCATACAGGGTTCCAAGAATGCCGATGCTCCATACAAGTATCCAAACGGTGGCCTGATGGGGGATCCCGAACCGTTCCGAAATATCAAACAGCCCGTCAAATGCTACGGCGCTGCCATATAATACAGCCGGCAGCAGGTTGATGATATAGTTGGCTAAAAAAAGGATGGAAACGATCCATTTCACCGAACGGTCGTACCGGGCTTCCAGGAAATCCGGGGTAGTAGCAATGCCGGTTCTGAGATAAATGGGAATGATCAGCTCGGATACCAGCTGCATGGCCAGCACAGAAGTAACACCCCAGGCCATTACACTCATGTTATTGATATAACTGAGTTCGTTTTCGCCCACAAAGGATGCGGTATTGATATTGGTAAACAGCAGCCCGCAACCAACAGCCGCAAATCCAAGCTTCCGGTTGGCAAAGAACAATGCATTGAGGGTGCCTGTTTTTTCCTTCCTCGTTTTAAACCAGGAGAACAATACAACGGCGAAGATGATGATAATAAAGCTGGTCAGTGCCATAACAGGCAATTTACGCCATCCAATGATAATGATACACGCACAATATATTGCTATGGTCGTTTAGGGAAGTGTAATGTTCAGCGGCGCTTTTCCATTCCACGAAAAAGTCTGGCTGTTTTTTCCGGTTTCGTTAACGGTAACGCGGTACTTCCCGGAAACCCGCTGCACCTGCAGATCAAATGTGGTGCGGAACGCTGCTATATTTTTAAGCGAGAGCTGGTTCCACTTTTTGGGAAGCCAGGGGCAAATAGAAAAGGAGCGGAGGCCCGTAGGCTCAAATCCAAGCAGCCCTTCCACCAGTGCCCGACAATACAACCCGCTTTCTGCCGAAAGATGCCGCTGGTTGCCCTCCGGCCAGGCCTCAATGGCATAAGGTACGTGCTCGCCCAGTAGGCGTTTGTTGGAATAAAAAGAAAGATAGGCCATTGCGGTATCGGTAGCGCCTGCTTTAAACAATCCTCTGAATGCATAGAGGGTAGACCGGTCCCAATAGGTGCTGGAACCCGATTCGGTAAGCAGGCCGTTGGGCGACCATAATTTGGGGGACAGTAAGGCGGCTTGCGTTTGCTCTTTCCGGTCGTAAATGCCCATCACCAGCGGCAGGCAGATCCACGAGCGGAGTTTATCATTCCCTTCATAATATTTATAGGTTTGGTAGCCTTCTACCGTACCGCCAAAATACTGTTCCATATGTTGGCGGAGCTCCCGGGCTTCCTGCCGCCATTGCACAGCGGTCGTTGTTTTGCCGAGTGCCGTTGCCAGGTGTGATCCGTATAAAAACGATCCGTAAGCCAGGGCATTGGTGGAGAGGTTTACCTTTCCTGCCGGAAACCGTCCTTCCAGTTCATCGGACTGGGAGGCAATGACACCGTCCGCTGTTTTTTTTCGCAGCAGGTAGGTATTACACCATTCGATCAGGGGCCACAGGGTAGCCGCTTCAATGGTATCGCCACTGGTTAAAGCAAACTGGGAGGCGCCATAGCCGATCATGGCCTGATCGCCGCGGTCGCCGGCACCGTTCCAGTAACCCGCGCCCTCAGCAATGATCGAGCTGGGAATGGGCTTGTAAGTGGGATTCATATAACCTGCAAAAAGCCGGTAGCTGTTGCGGGCCGATTCCATACCGGCGGCATTACCCAGGTAGGCAAAGAACGGGTTGATGTATTCGGCCTGGTCATTGGCCCAGATGGCGGCATAATATTCGCCCCCGCCCGGTCCATGCATCAGCCCTTCCTTTGTTTCATAAATGCTTTCGGCTGCCCGGATCTTGGCAAAGGCAAACATGCGGTTGATCACCGGGTCAGGGGTTTGAAGGATCAATTGGTTTTCGAGGCTGCGGACCAGCGCGCTTCGTTTTGCAAATTCATAGTCCGCCGAATAGTAATAACGGTCTTCAGATTTTTTCCGGGCCGATATCACGATCCAGAAATGACGGGCCTCCTGTGGCTTCAGGGTCAGCAATCCGCCGTTATATAGTTTTGTATTGATCACATAAGATCCGTACACGCCCTTTTTTTCATCGGTGATATGGTTACTGTCGATAAGGGGAACGTTTACCGCAACGGTTTCCGGGCCCAGGTTGCGCAGGATATAAGACTCAATATAAGCTGCGTGATCCGTAGAAGGGAATACGGTCCGTTCGAGGATCATGTTTTTGGAAAGTGTACCCGTCGTTTGCAAATAGCCATGTATCGAAAAACTACGGGGCATTTCGGTGATCTTTCTTCCGTTGATGGTAATGGAATCGGTGATGTTACCATTGAATTCTTTGACCAGGTTGCCACGGGTATCATTGGGAATGGTGCGGAGCATTGGGAACACGAGTTTCCTGCTCAGAAGTAGCGCGCCGGACGGCTGAACACCATAGTGTACAATAGCAGAAAGCTGTTTGCCACTCATCTCCATATGATCTTTATGGGCTTGCCCCGGCTGAACGGTCCACCGGATGCTGCCGTCTGTAAGCAGTTTCCAGTAGGGTTGCTGTGCAAAAAGCGTAAGGCCGGAGCACAATAGTACCGGCAACAGTAATCTTCTCATGATGGCGGGAAATAAGTTTATAAAATAAATTTAAAGCGTATTTCTTCTGGTGAGCGTGGTAGGGATGGTTACCTGTATGGGTTCATTCTTCAGGATCGCCCGGGCCGCCATGGTACCCATCAGCGCAAAATCGGCCGAGTAGGTGGTGATGCCTACAAATTCTTTAGCCGGCTCATCGTTGTGCGAGAGAATGCCTACGTCTTTACCAGGTTTGAGTTTTTTTACCTTGCATTCTTTCAGGATCTCCCACATAGCAAAATTGTCCAGCGTAAAATATACCTTGCCCTTTTCCACCGTACCTGGTACAAATTCGCGGATCAGGGTTCCGTTGATCTTATATTTTTTGATAAACCTGCGAAAGGAGGTTACGATCTCTTTGGGATCCAGGGAATCAGGCGAATGGTAGAAAACAAATTCGTCAAAGGCCCGGATCTCATTTACGAGTTGTTCAAATACCTGGTAGGACGACCGTTCAAACTCCTGGGTAATATGATTAAAAACGCCGTCGATGGGCTCATAACGATCAAACATCAGTAACTGGTTCCGCGGAATGGTATCGAGCAGGTCTTTCGACCGGGGATGGGGGATGGGCGCAATCACGTACATGCCGAATTGCCGCCGGATCCGCTGCAGGATGGTTTCAAATATCTCGATGTTTCCATGATGAAAGAACACCTGCAGGTTGATGCCCTCGCCCAGGGTTTTCCGGAAGTTACGGTAGAACTGCTCTTCAAAACTGTCCAGGTTGTACATGAGCAGGGCCACTCTTAACAGTTGCTGGGTACTTCCGTTGGCCACAAAATACCCCAGCCGGTTGCGCGACGCTACAATACCCCGGCTGATCAGTTCCCGGTAGCCCCGGATGATGGTTTCTCTCGAAAACCCCAGGGTGCGGATCATGGTATTCACCGAGGGCAATGTATCGCCGGGAACCAGTAACTTTTCATTAATGGTATTGATCACCCCCTGTACGATCCGGTCGTGTTTTGAATAGGAGCTCACCTGTTCCAGTTCGGTGATCTTGTCAAATACAGTTGTCATTGAAGAAGCCTTTTCGGATTTGTTTAAACAGGTTTATAAAATATCGGCGGTTACTGTTGTTCCCGGGGCAACGGCAATATCCGTATAAAAAAACGGCGGCCCGCCAATTATCGGTTGTTGAACGGCTTTTTTGCTTTTCCCGTTCACCCGGATCGAACGTCCGGTTCCCCGGAAGCCTGCCCGCCAGTAGATAACCGAATGCCCGTTGTTAACAAAGGTACTGCCCTTGTTCCAGTGCCGGATGCCGATGCGCGATGATAATACGGGAAGATGCTTCAGTGTACAGGTATCACCCGAGGGATGATTGTACAGGGTCGTAACGCGGTTTTCACGGGCATCCGCACTTACCCCCATAATGCCCTGTACCAGTCCTTCTATTACGCCAAAGGAAACCTCCGGGTAATCGTGGCGCTCGGTGGCGGGGTTGGCCAGGAACAAAATATTCTCGTAGGCCTGCTTGCCGTATCCGTACCGGGCCAGCTGGTAGGGAAGATAGGAGCGGTTCTCTACATTCCAGCTGGTGCCGAGAAGGTGCTGTATCGTATGCCGGATGCGGCTGCTGTCCGTTAATGCGTTGTACCAAAGCAGGTAGGTTTCGCCTTCACCGGTTCCAAACACACCACCACCCGAATAATAGGTGTGATACCGGTTGTTGGTGCTGTTCCACCAGGTGGCTTCCAGCTGCTTCCGGTAAGCCTCCGCTTTCTGGCGATAGAGGGCTGCCTGTTGTTCCTGTTTCCACACGGTATTCATTGCCGCATAGCTCGTCAGTCCCCGGTAAATAGCCGCTACAAGATCAATTCCCATTTTTACATCATGTATGGCCTCATAATAAGAGGGCAGACCTCTGCACCGGTGAAAATAATCCTGATTGTTAAGGGGGATGGGAGCGTTCAGGTAAACGGGCCGGGTGAACAATGAATCTACCTGCAGTTTCCACCGCTCCAGGTAACGGGTTACTGTAAGATCAAAAAAAGTTCTGAATGCCGGTTCGGTTATATAACGGGTATTGCCGGTCCACAGGTACATCCGCCAGCAGGCATCAATAAGTTCAAAATTAGCGTTGAGGTTGTACCAGAACTCCCGGTCATTGCGATAGTCTTCCGGTGCCGGTTGCCCGTTCCGGTTCATCTCCCAGTAGGTACACCAGTCTTTGCTTTCTGAAATATTGGATACAAAGCGGGTGAGTATATTTTTATTTTCAGCGCTCATGCCCAACATTTCGGCGGGCAGGCACTGGTGCGATACATCCCGGATGCAAAAGGCGTTGCGTGAAGGCAGTGCCGCCTCATACCAGGGGCCAACGGGGTCCGAAGGGCTCCCCCTGAAAGAAACGGCCAGGTCCCGGGCGCGGTAAAAACTGTTTTGCAACGCAGTGTCTGACGACATAAATTCAAGGGACGGGTTTTGGGCAGCTACCGGAATTACGGCGCCGGCCCAGCAACAGATCATAAAAAAAACACTTCGCATCTTTATTTGACAAATATTATGTTATACGGTATCCTTTGCTTCTTATCGTTTCAACCTGTATAGTACCGCTTCGTGCGGTTGTAATTTTCCGCTATAAGGTACCGATGTATTGCCGTCGATGGTACCGGTCCATACATTCTGCAGCCTGTAGTTATATGTCTTATCCAGGTGCTGATGAAACAAGGTATCATTTACGGGCTCAGATTTCCAGTAAAAATAAACTTCTTTGGGCTTGCTTCCCCTATTTAAAAAGCACACGGCCCAATCCCCGTGCTGCAGGGGCTTAAACCATGTTTGCACACTGTCTTTATCGCTGTATTTGAATCCCTGTATGCCCAGCGTATCCTGATCTATGGCAATAACATCCCTGTTTGTAAGCAGGGCGGCCGTATGGGCATTCATTTTACGTAAATCATTGCCCAGCATCAGCGGCGCCGCCATCATCGCCCAAAGCGCAAAATGGGTTTTGTCTTCAACAAGGCTCATGCCGTTGCCCACTTCCAGCATATCCGGATCATTCCAATGACCGGGTCCGGCATATTTTCTTAAGGTGCCGTTCTGATCCGCAATGGTCATTACCGACCAGGCCTTCCAGGTACCATAATCGTGGTAGCCATCAAATACCTGCCAGATATCTTCAGTGGTTCTCCAAAGCTGGCCAACAGATCCGGCCCATTCCCATGGCCGGTTTACACCCCATTCACAGATGCTGAACAACATCGGCCTGCCGGCTTTCCGCAATGCATTGCTCATGGTGGTATACGCTTCCGCTGCATGAATGCCGCTGGTATTGCACCAGTCAAATTTCAGGTAGTCGACCCCGAAAGAGGCATACAGCCTTGCATCCTGGTACTCGTAGCCACGGGTGCCGGGCAGTCCCTGGCAGGTTTTGGTACCGGCGCAATTGTAGATGCCGAATTTTAAACCCTTTGCATGAATATAATCACCCATGGCCTTCATGCCATGCGGAAACTTCTTAGGATCAGCCACCAGGTTGCCGGTAATGCTGTCACGTTCGCCGGCCATCCAGCCATCATCCAGTACCAGGTATGTATAACCGGCATCCTTCATACCTGTTGAAACCAGGAGATCGGCGATGCGCTTTATTTTTTCCTCGTTGATATCTGCCCCGAAAATGTTCCAGCTATTCCATCCCATGGGTGGTGTAAGCGCCAGTCCTTCAAATTTTTGGGCATGAAGGAGAAGCGAAGAAACAGATATGAACACGAATAGAAATCCTTTTTTCATTTTTAAGAATGCTTATTTGATCTGATGCCGGATTGATGATCATCATTGACCGTTCAATGCCGTTTCCCTAAGTGATTTTTATTGTTGCCGCAGATACGCTGGTTGCGCCTGCGGCGCTTTTATGCGACATGGTTGCTGTCAAAAGCCAATACCAAATCTGCGGCTTTAAGGAAATGACATGGATTGACTATGGACCACGTTGTCCGCAACTTCCCGAAGCCATTTCCCGCACCGTGCAGCCTAAAAGGCCTTCCGGACCAATACCCAGGTATGCCGGTTGCCCGGAAGCATTCGGAACCCTTCCGGACATAAAGTCCCGGTACCATTGCATCCACGGGGAACTATACCCATACATTTCCGCCGCATGTACGGCAAGTCCTCCGGCTTTTTCCGGAAGATGGAGCCCCTGGTGCTGGTAATAGTTTTCGCCTACCGTATGCAGCCACTCGTGTATCCATACGCCGGGGTCATTTGTTTTGTATTGATTGATCGTTGCGGTAATATCGTCGCCCGGATTAAATTTGATGGTTACGTAGCCGGTCTTCATCGGCTCGGCCATCGGGTTGGTCCATGCCAGTCCGAAGTAATTACTCTGAAAATTACAGGAGCCTTCTTTTTCGCGCCAGAATACAAATACGCAGTCATAAATCCCCGGCTGTATCTGGGGCACCAGCGCCGCAACGGAAGCGGGTTCCACCGTATACCCGATGCTTCCTTTTGTAAGGGTAACCGGAACGGTGATATCCCTGCGTTCCACTTCCCATTTCATGGTTCCGTACGCATATTTTTCAACATGTTCCCTGAGGCTCCAGGTAAAAAACTGGTAGCCGGCATCGAGGTCTGCCGTTGAAAAATGCGTACTGCAATCACCGGTTCCGGAATTGCCGCGGGTTTCATACAATCCGATCCACAAAGCCTTCCAGGTTTTGAGCGCTGGTTTATCTGCAGCGGTAAAGGAAACTGCCGTTTGGGCGGTTGCAGTGATCGCTTTTTTCAGGTAGATCTCCGAATTTTTCAATGCCACACCAAGGGTATGATTGCCGGCAGTAAGCTGGACGGTACCCGGGGCCATTACGCCGGTATATCTGCCGTCGATATACAGGTAGCCCGCCTCATCACCGGGTGTGGAGATGGTTATCGGAACCCGGCCGGCAGCGGAAGCCTCGTTGCCTTCTTTTTTACAGGCAGGTATAACGGAAACGATCATGGCCAATATGTAATAGACTGGTTTCATCGTTGCGATTCCTGTGTAGCGATTGGAAAATCTGTTTATGATGTGCGAGCGGATAATGTGCTGCCGCATTTGTTTCAGCGTTGCATCCCTCATGATTTCTTAAAACGGTTTAAATATTTAAGGTCGTAAATAATGAAGCGGTGAAAAACCATTAAGAAGTTAAGACGCATTCAGTAAAGCACGTAATTGTTCTTAATGCCTTAATGGTTTTAAATACAGCCGCTTTCAGGGTATTAATTATAACCGGGGTTTTGCTGCAGACCGGTTCTTTTGATCTCTGTTCTGGGAATGGGCATCAGGTAATGTTTGCTTTTGTCAAAGCTCCGGGGCTCAATATCCTTATACTGGTAGGTTTTTACACCCGTTACGGCATTGCGGGTAATGATCACCTGGCCTACGGGTTTATTTTCCGTTACCTCCGCAATTTTCCAGCGGCGTACATCATAATACCGGTGGCCTTCAAACGCCAGCTCTACCTGCCGCTCGTTGCGGATCCTGGCTTCCAGCGCACTTCCCGTTTCGGTAAGCGGTGTAAGGATGCCTGCTCTTTGCCGTATTTTATCGAGGTAGGTTCTTGCCGTGGATTCGTGACCCAGATAAAATTCGGCTTCAGCATAGTTGAGATAAATCTCGCCCAGCCTTGCCAGGATCCAGAATTTATTGGCCTGGGTAGTGGCATTGAAATTAAAAGTTGTATCCATATATTTCCGGAATGCATAGCGGGTTAAACTATTGTTCCAGGCATCAAACCCCTGGTCTGAGTCGTAACCGCCTTCATAAAACTGCGCGGCTGTAGTGGTGCGGTCCGAAAAGAATGCCGGGTTGCCGGTAGGCCTTCCGTCATAGATAATGGTTGCATAAAAGCGCGGGTCGCGGTTCACATAAGGCTGCTGCGGGTTGTATCCGGAAGCAGGATCTGTGATATATTTACCCGTAGCGGTGCCAAACGCATCTACCAGGTTTTGTGTGGGTGCAAATGCCGCCCAGCCATGATAACCGTTGGGGAAACACATCATCTCCAGCCCGGTAAAGGGATCCCATTCTCCTTTATAACCGGAAAGATGCACACCGATCAATTCATTGTTGAACGAAGTAAACAGATCGGCATAGTTGCCGTTAAAGAGGCTGAAACCGGGCAGGTCGATGACGGCTTTTGCAGCGGCGGAAGCGGCCGTCCATTTTGCCGGATCATTGGAGGGGTTCCACAGGGGGCTTGCCGCGTATAACAGCAACCTGGATTTGATGGCAAGCGCCAGCGGCGCAGAAGCACGGCCTCTCTGAGGCGTGGTATTGGCCAGTAAGGCAGCCGCTTTGTCCAGCTCTTCGCTGACAAATTTTACCCCTTCGTCAAAACTGTTCCTGGCCATTTTAAAATCAGAATTCAGGTTAAAAGGCTGGGTGATCAGCGGCACACCGCCGTAATCGCTGATCAGCTGAAAGTATGCGTAGGCGCGAAGGAAGGTAACTTCTCCCTTTATGCGGTTGCGGTAGCCATCGTCGCCGGGAACATTGTCGATTTTGGAAAGAAAAATATTGGCATTCTGGATCTGGCTGTAATTTTTTGACCAGATATCAAAACTGCCGGCATTATCCGGTGACAACAATCCCTTGTTCAGTACATTCCTTGCCCCGCAGGTATAACCGTCGCCGAATTTCGTAAACCCTTCATCGCAGGCGGAGGAGAGCACCACACTTCTGTTGAGCGAGCTGCCCCAGTCAACCGTAAAAGTGGGCAATACGTTGTAAATATTGTTGGCATAGGCTTCTGCCAGCTTCAGATCCTTCCATACAGACTCATCGGTATAAGAGTCCAGGGGCGCCTTGTCCAGTACCTTTGAGCAGGACGGCAAAAATGCGCCGGTCCAAAGAATGCTGATTGCGATTATTATTTTTGATTTCATCTGTTGATTTTTAAATTTTACAATCCGATATTCACGCCAAACCGCACGATCCTCGACTGCGGGTAATTGACCCCGGTGGTATTATTGGTTTCCGGATCCACGCCGTATTGCTTCATGCGGTCAAAAGATAGCAGGTTGTACCCGGCCGCATATACACGCACAGATGAAAGGCCCAGCCGGGTATATACCTGCGCGGGAATACTGTAGGACAGCTCCAGCGTTTTCAAACGCAGGAACGCGGCATTCATCAGCCAGAAATCGGAATTATTATAATAATAAGCATTGGTGCTGTTGTCATTAAAGGCACGGGGATAGATGCTGTTTGTTTGCTCCGGTGTCCATCGGCCGTCATAAAGCCATTGGGGCGGTGCAATCAATGAACCCTGCATTTGTGAGTTGATCAGTTGCCGGGCTTTTGCCTGGCCGGAAAGCAGGATGTTTAACCCGATGCCTTTGTAATTCAATCCCAGCGCACAACCATATACGACCTGCGGAACGGCAGACTCGTAGGTACGCACCGCATCGTCAAAGGTAATGGCACCGTCGCCATTGGTATCCTTGATGCGTATTTCGCCAACCCGGGCACCGGGTACATGTATGGAATGGTCAATTTCATCCTGCGTGCGGTAAATACCATCGCTGGCAAATAAAAGCCACGAGTTGATGGGGTGGCCTTCAAATTTCTGCCATTCGGGTACGGTAGCCGCTTCATCACTGAAAATTACTTTACTTTTTGCAAAGGTTCCGTTGATACCGATGGTATATTTAAGATCACCTGCGGCATCATTATAGCCGATGGAAAAATCAAATCCGCGGTTTAACGATTTGCCGATATTTTCACTGGGCAGGCTCATGCCGGTGTACAGCGGGATGGAGGCATTCCGGGCCGCAAGGATATCACTGCGCAGGTAGCGGAAATAGTCGGCCGTGATATTGAGCTTATTGTTTAGCAATCCGAGGTCCAGCCCGATGTTGCGGGTATCCTGTTTTTCCCAGGTAATGCCGGGGTTTGGAGTGCTGGACAGGTACAGGGCATTGGCCAGTCCGTAATCCCCGAAATAAGTTTGGTAACTCGTATTGGTGATTAACTGGTACCGGGTAAGAAAGAGGTACTGGGCCACGGCATCGCTACCCAGGATCCCCCAGGAAGCTCTTAATTTTAACTGGTCGATAAAGGGTACACTTTGTTTGAAAAATGGTTCTTCGGAGATGCGCCAGCCGGCAGAAACCGAAGGGAAGAGGCCCCAGCGCTTATCTTCCGGGAAATTGAAAGAGCCGTTGTAGCGCATCGTTACTTCCGCTATATACTTATTGCTGTAGTCATAAGCCAGCCGGCCCAGGTAGCTGGCGCGGCCATCCTGCGAAGCAGATCCGGTGGCTACCTGCCCGTCTGCGGAGCCCGTGAAAATCTGGTCGATCTGGTCGCTCAGCAGGTTTTTCCGGTAGGCATAGGTGCCCCAGTTGGTGGTACTGGTAGCCTCGTAACCGGCAAAGGCATTGATGTTATGACGGCCCAGCTGACGGTCGTAGGCCAGCTTGATAAAACGGGTGCTGCCATTGTACATACCTTCATTTTGAGTAACGCTTGATATAGCCGTGCTGGTGCGTACATTGGAGTAAACACCGGTGGTTTTATTAAAGGAGTAAGCATCCCAGGGTTTGGTGAATATTTTTTCATGCCGCATGTTTACATCATAAGAAGCATAGCCGCTCAGCGACAATCCTTCTGTAATAAAAGGAAGCTTCCATTCAAAACCGGCCAATGGGGTCAGCACATAGTTTTTAATCTTGTCATAGCCGGGATCGCCGGTAACCAGGATCACCGGGTTGCGTCCGGCGGTAACACCGGCGCTGGGTGAACCGTTGGGCCAGTGGGTAGGTATAAACGGATACATGGAACGGGTTTCATGTAAAATACTGCCCACGCTCCAGGTAGGATAGGTACGGTCTTCTAACCGGCCGGCCACATCCAGGTTCACTTTCAGGTTCTTTGAAATGCGGGCATCGATATTGGAGCGGAAATTGTATTGCCGGTAGTGCTCGATGCTGTTCCTGAAATTGCTCGACTGGTCTACCAGCTGCCCGGAGAAATAATATTTTACATTATCGGTGCCGCCGCTTACCGAAAGCGAGTGGGTGCTCTGCGGCGCACTTTTACGGAATACCTCGTGGATCCAGTCGGTACTGGTATAATTGGGATCATTGCCGGCTTTGTATTTATCGATCTCCGATTGCTGGTAAGTGCCGGGGTTAATTTCGTTGTAGTAGGTCATATACTCCCATGCATTTACAATTTCTGGCAACCGGGTCAATTGCTGTATGCCATAGTTACCGTCATACTGGATCGTTGGTTTGCCGGATTTTCCACGTTTGGTGGTTACCAGTATCGCGCCATTGGCCGCACGTACGCCGTAGATGGCTGCTGATGCATCTTTCAGCACGGTAATGCTTTCGATATCATTCGGGTTAAGACGGCTGAAATCCCGGTCGGGCACGCCGTCTATCACGATCAGCGGATTGGTGCCGCCGCCGAAGGAATTAAAGCCCCTGATAAAAAGTGCCGAGCCGTCATCTCCCGGCCGGCCAGACCGGTTATTGGCAATTACGCCGGGAATACGGCCGGCAATGGCATTGGCTACGTTGGCGGAACTGCTCTGAACAAGGGCTGCTCCTTTTACAGTAGCCACCGCCCCGGTAAGGGTTGTCTTTTTCTGGGAACCATAACCCACTACCACTACTTCATCCAATGCCTTGTTGGTAGACTGCAATACAATGGAAAGGAGGGATTGTCGTCCTGCCGCTACTTCAGTTAACTGGAAGCCGGTGTGGGTAACAACAAGAACGGGATTGCCGCCGGAAACGGTTAGTTCAAAGCCGCCGTCCTCCTGGCTGCGGGTACCATGCTGGGTGCCTTTTTCCAAAATGGATACATCGGCGAGCGGGGCGCCTTTTTCATCGGTAACGGTGCCACGGATCTGCCGCTGGTTTTGCGCAAACAGGAGAGGAGCAGCACTGAACAGCGCCAGCAACAGCAGGAACATTGCCTGCAATCGTTTGGCGGGAAGAAGGCAAAAAACAGCCCTTCCCGTATAAAAACAGGATTTCATCATTTGTTTTGATTTAACTGGGAGAATAATTAATATAACACAAACAGGAAAGGGAAACTCAGGTACTGTCGAAGTGCTGTGAAGTATTTTTTTTCATTACAATCGTTTTTTAATACGCAGGAAATCGTTTGTTGATCTTTAGGTCTGGTCTAATCTATTCTAATGCAAATATAATTGCTTTTTTAAAGGGAACTGTTCGTTTTTTAGTTTTGTATGGCAATATTTTAACATTTAACGCAAAATGCTAAATTGCATTCAAATTGTTTTACAGCATGAGAAGCTTGCAGTTTTCTGTACCTACCGCCGGCGATGCCAGTATGGATATTCAGGAAGACCGGTTGACCGGTTTTTATCCTTATTTTCACCGGCATGAGGAGGTCCAGATTATGTGGATCATCAAAGGCGCGGGTACCCTGGCAATGGAGCAGCAACTGATCGATTTTAATGCCGGCGATATTTTTTACCTGGGCGCCAATCAATCGCATGTTTTTAAAGCGCGCTTTGAAGAAGGCGAACAACATCGGGTGCATGCCATTTCAGTTTTCTTTGATCCGTTTAAAAAGCTTGCCGCTTTCTTTAACCTGCCGGAGCTGGAACCGCTGAAAACATTCATCCTGCATGCCGAAACCGGCTTTAAAGTGGCTCCGTCTTTAAAAAAAACGGTAGGGGCGGCCTTGCGCGCAATGAAGGCGCAGCAAGGGTTTGAGCGGATTTTCTCGTTTGTTCGTGTACTGCATTGCCTCCGGGAACACCAGCAGCAGCACATCTTTCTATCGGGCGGCAGGAACCGCGCTGCATCCATCTCCGACAGCGATCGGCGGATCCTGGAGGCAAAGGAATATATCCGGAAAAAATTTACCCGGCATACATTGTGCTTACAGGAAATAGCCGCCCAGGCCAACCTGACGCCACAGGCTTTTTGCCGTTCCTTTAAAAAACATACCGGCACTACATATATTGAGTACCTGAATGAACTGCGTGTACAGGAGGCTTGCAAATTGCTTGCTGCCGACCGGCTGAATAGTATTTCATCCGTGGCATATAACAGCGGGTTTAACAGCCTTACCAATTTTAACCGGGTGTTCCGTTCCCTTATCGGCTGCCCGCCGAAGGAATATCTCAAACGGTACCGGAGCACAACGGCCACGGAATAAGCGGTTAAAATATGGTCAGCATTGATCAAAAGCTACATAACGTCTTATGCAGGGGGCGGTTAGTTTTGAACAAAAAAAACAATGAGTACAAAACCAGAATGGAAGGGCATTTATCCGGCATTGTTAACCCCTTTTACAGAAGACGGGTCCATCGATTTTGAAATGTTTGCCAAAAATATAGAAGCACAGATCACCGCAGGCGTGCACGGGATCATACTGGCGGGAACCCTGGGAGAAGCCAGCACCCTGGAAACCGATGAAAAGTTTGAGCTGCTGCAGGCGGCGCTGCAACAGGTAAAGGGCCGGATTCCGGTGATCCTGAATATATCGGAGAACACCACGAAGCACGCAGTGGAATTTGCCAAACGGGCAAAGGCATCCGGGGCCGATGGACTGATGTTGCTGCCTCCGATGCGGTATAAAGCGGATAACCGGGAAGTGGTAACGTATTTTAAAACAGTGGCCGGGGCAACCGATCTGCCCATTCTGATTTATAATAACCCGGTTGACTATGGTATTTATGTAACACTGGATATGTTTGAAGAACTGATTGAATGTCCAACGATCCGGGCCGTAAAAGAGTCAACCCGGGATGTAACCAATATTACCCGGATGATCAACCGTTTTGGAAGCCGGATAAAGATCCTTTGCGGTATCGATACGGTTTGCCTGGAATCGCTGATGCTGGGCGCGGATGGCGTGGTGGCGGGTTTGGTGGATGCATTTCCAAAAGAAACCGTGGCCTTGTACCGCTACCAGCAATCGGGTAATCTGCAAAAGGCGCTTGAAGTATACCGGTGGTTTATGCCCTTGTTAGAGCTGGATATTCATCCTAAACTGGTACAGTATATTAAACTGGCGGCAACCAGTGAAGGCATCAGTACGCCTCATGTGCGGGCACCGCGGCTTCCGTTAACGGGGGAAGAAGCCAGCCGGATCCGGCAGATCATTGCGGATGGCATCGCATCCCGGCCCGTATTATAACAGTGTTACAATTGCTCATTACCGGAGTTCCGGTTTAAAAAAATAAGAATGATTCAACCGCAGTCGGAATTGGATGCCTATGCGGCCCTGGCCGCCGGAGCCTTCCGGTTTTTTAAAACAACCACGGTAAAAGAGCGGGCAGCTTTTATGCATGCCGTTGCAGATCAGATAGAAGCCCTGGGACCTGAGCTGCTGGATGCCGCTCATCGCGAAACGGCCCTGCCGTTGCCAAGGCTTACCGGTGAAAAGACCCGTACAGTTGGCCAGTGGCGGGCATATGCCGATGCTGTTGCCAAAGGATTATATGTAGAAGCCCGTATTGATACGGCAAACAAGGAAAAGACGAAGAACGATATCCGCAAGTATAGTATCGGGCTGGGACCGGTGCTGGTTTTTGGCGCCGCCAATTTCCCCTTTGCCTTTTCTACGGCGGGCGGTGATACCGCCAGCGCCATTGGCGCGGGGTGCCCGGTGCTGGTAAAAGCACACCCCGGGCATCCGGAAACTTCCCGGATCATGGCTGCGGCAATAACGGCCGTAGTTGAAGCATGGGGATGGCCGCCGGGAGTGTTTTCACATATTGCAGGCGATGAAGTGGCTGGCACCGGGGAACGTACAGGGGCTTACCTTACCGCACATCCGCAGGTAAAGGCCGTAGGCTTCACCGGTTCTTACCAGGGAGGCAAAGCCTTGCTGGATATTGCCGCCCGCCGGGAGGAGCCCATTCCTGTTTTTGCAGAGATGGGAAGTATCAACCCTGTTTTTGTTTTTCCGCAGGCACTGGAACAGGGCGCGGAGACGCTGGCCAAAGCATATATCGCTTCGCTTACATTGGGCGCCGGGCAGTTTTGTACCAATCCCGGAATGGTTATTGGAGTTAAAAGCACGGCATTCGACCGGTTTAAACAGGCGTTGCGCGCCGGTATCCGGGATGTGCTTCCTTCCGCTATGTTGAATGAGCACATTTATACGAATTTTGAAAGGAATAAAGCGTTGTTGAGTGCACAGCCGGAAGTAAATATCTGGGCCGAGGCCGATACCCCCGCGGCCGGAAGCCAGGCACGTGCCCGGATTATGGAAACCTCCGCTGTAAACTTTTTAGCGAATCCTGTATTGAGTGAAGAAGTCTTTGGCCCCTTTGGCATTCTTATAGAAGCGGCATCAGTGGATGAAGTAGCAGCGGTTGCAGCACAGTTAAAAGGACAGTTGACCATTACCCTTGCTGCTACAGAGGCCGATATGGATGCGCATAAAACGGTTGTTGACCGGGTAAAGGATAAGGCCGGGCGGCTGCTGTTCAACGGCATGCCTACAGGTGTGGAAGTGGTGTATGCCATGCAGCATGGCGGCCCTTTCCCTGCCAGTACCGATGCGCGGTTTACATCAGTAGGGCCCGATGCCGTGAAACGCTTTGTACGGCCGGTGGCGTTTCAGAACTGGCCCCAAACCCATTTGCCGGAAGAATTGAAAAATGTAAATGCATTACAGATTTTGCGTACGGTTAACGGGCGGTTAACGGCGGAAGATATATCATGAGTGTATATTTAAAAAGCTCCATATGCGAAAAACATTTTTTTGTATCGATGCGCACACCTGTGGCTGTGCGGTAAGATTGGTGGCGGGTGGTGCGCCCTTCCTTAACGGTAGTTCCATGATGGAACGCCGGCTTCATTTTATGGAAACCTACGACTGGATCCGGAAGGGATTGATGTTTGAACCCCGTGGGCACGATATGATGAGCGGCAGCATGCTTTATCCGCCGGCTGATCCGGCAAATGATGTGGGGGTTTTATATATTGAAACCAGCGGATGTTTGCCGATGTGCGGGCATGGAACCATCGGAACCGTCACCATCGCTATTGAAGAAGGTCTGGTTATACCAAAAAACCCGGGAAAACTCCGGCTGGAAACGCCTGCAGGCCTGGTGTTGATCGACTACTTACAGGAAGGGAAAAAAGTAAAATCGGTTAAACTGACCAACGTAAAATCATTTTTATATAAGGAAGGGCTTACGGTAAATTGCCCGGGCTTGGGCGAGATTGCGGCGGATGTGGCTTATGGCGGCAATTTTTACGCGATCGTGGATCCGCAAAAAAACTTTAAGGACATCGCCGGTTTTACGGCGGCACAGCTGATCCACTACGGCAAGATGATCCGGAAATTGCTGAATGAAAAATATGAATTCCTGCATCCTGAAGACCCGCATATCGGCGGACTGAGTCATATTCAGTGGACCGGCAAGCCTTTAAAATCCGGATCAAGCGGAAGGAATGCGGTGCTGGTTGGTGAGAATGCGCTGGACCGTTCTCCCTGCGGTACCGGCACCTGTGCAAGGATGGCACAATGGTATGCGAAGGGCAAACTCCGGCCGGGAGAAGATTTTATTCATGAAAGTTATATCGGATCGCGGTTTACCGGCCGCATAGAGCAGGAAACCTCAATACTTGAAAGAGCCGCCATCATTCCCTCGGTGGAAGGGTGGGCGCAAATCACCGGCTATAACCAGATCATCATTGACGATGATGATCCCTACAAGGAAGGATTCCAGGTGTTGTAATGAATTAAAATAAAAACGGATGTTGCATCAAAAAGGAAAAGTTATAATAGTGGGAGCGGGGATCGCCGGGCTGTCGGCCGCCTATTACCTGTTAAAAGACGGATGGGAAGTGTGCGTGCTGGAGAAGGGAGACGGTTCTAACAACTGTTCCTATGGCAATGCCGGTATGATCGTACCCAGTCATTTTACCCCGCTTGCTGCACCGGGCATTGTGGCAAAGGGACTGAAATGGATGTTGAATAGTAAGAGCCCTTTTTATATCCGGCCTTCGCTGAATGTATCATTGATCGACTGGGGGCTCAAATTCCTGCGGCATGCCAATGAAAAGCATGTACAACGGAATGCCGAAGCGATCCGGGATCTGAATCTTTTTGGCAGCCATTTGTATGATGAACTGGCGGCTGAAGAAGGATTCGATTTTGAGCTCCGGCAAAACGGCATCCTGATGTTGTATCAAACAAAAGCCGTACAGCATGAGGAAATAGAACTGGCCGCTGCTGCCCGGCAGCTGGGTTTGCATACCGAAGTACTGGACCAGCACGGCGTGCAGGCCTTGGAGCCGGAGCTGAAAATAAATGCATTGGGTGGCGTGTGGTATGCCTGTGATGGCATCCTGTATCCGCCCAAACTCATGCAGCAGCTGACCCGTTACCTGTTGACCCGCGGCGTGGAGATCTGCTATCAGACCGAGGTCAGCGGCTTCCGGATATCGGGCAGCAGGATCACGGAAGTGATTACATCCAAAGGAAATTACCACGCCGATGAAGTTGTCATCGCCGGCGGTGCTGCGCTGCCCAAACTGGCGTCCCGCCTGCAGTTAAAGCTGCCGCTGATGCCGGGCAAGGGTTATTCCTTTATGCATAAACCCCAGGGCACAACGGCAATGAAACATGGCGCACTGCTGCTGGAAGCGCGCGTTGCCGTAACCCCGATGCATCAACAGATCCGCTTTAGCGGCACAATGGAACTGGGCCCGGCCAATGACCGGATCTATAAAAACCGTGTACAGGGAATCGTGGAATCCATCCCGCGGTATTTCCCGGATTTAAAGCTGTCTTATCCGCACGATATATGGTTCGGTTACCGCCCCTGTCCGCCGGACGGGTTGCCTTATCTTGGAAGAACCCGGCAGTATCATAACCTGAGTATTGCCGGCGGCGGTGGTATGATGGGACTGAGCCTGGGGCCTGCATTCGGTAAAACCATTGCGGACCTGTTGTCCGGGAAGCCGGCACCTACAGCAATTGCGGGATTCAGCCCGGACCGCTTCTGAGCAGGGCAGCTATACGGGTACTATCGCCATGCCCACAAGGATGCCACCTGTTGGCATACCTTTTTACGGGAGAGAAGGAGCGCTGCAGGTTAAGGATATCGATGATTATACACCTCCCAGGGGTTGCAGGGCTTTTTGCGCCGGCCCGTTCAATACTGAACCATTCACATCAAAACGGGATCCGTGGCAGGGACAATCCCAGCTGCGTTCTGCGTTGTTCCATTGCACCAGGCAACCGGCATGCGGGCATACCGGGTCCAGGGTAAAGAGCTTACCCTGTTCATCTTTATATGCGGCGATAGATTCACCATCGTATTGAATTACGCTTCCTTCCCCGGGGCCCAGCGCAGCAAATACGTCCAGGCTTTTTACAGACAGCCGGTCTCCGATAAAATGCTTTACCACATCCGCATTTTCTTTTATGAAATTGGCGAAACCGGCTACCGGTTTGATCCGGGAAGGGGCCAGCAGATCGGCATAAGGACTGTAATGGCCGGTGATCAGATCAGACAGGATACGACCCGCCAGCGTACCGAAGATCATTCCATTTCCGCTATACCCCGTTGCTACATACACATGATCATTGTTGCCCGGAAGCAGGCCGATATACGGCAGGCCGTCCGCCGGCTCGTAATACTGGGACGACCATCGATAGGGAAGAGAATGGATCCTGAAATACGTTCGGGCGTAGGCTTCCAGTTCGCGGAAAACCTGTTCCGTATTGTCCTCATGACCGGTCTTATGATCACATCCGCCGGCGATCAATAAGGGAGCGCCCTGGTGCCGGGCCGTTCGGAAATAGTGATAGGGCTCTTCCAGGTCATACGCCAGGGCGTCCGGATAGGAATCGTCTTCGAGCCGGATCCCCAGCACATAAGAACGATAGGGCGCGCAGCGGAAATGCAGCAGGTTTACACCCGGTGGAATATGCGTGGCATATACGATGTCGGTTGCGCGGTATTGGCCGGTTGTAGAAGACACCTCCTGCAGGCCGTCTTTTTCTTCTACCTGCTCCACCATGGTTGCCTCCCTGATGGTTCCTCCTGCTTCCAGGAATTGATCAATAAGTGCAGACAGGTACTTCAACGGATGGAACTGTGCCTGATCCGGAAACCGGATCGCCGTTGTGAAAGGTATGGGCACCGGAGTTGTAAAACTGGGTGCTGCATCAATTCCAACGGTAAGCATTCCTTCAAGTATTTTTTCGAGTTCGGAATCTTCTTTTTCATTCCGGGCATACAGGTAACCCGTTTTTTCTTCAAAATCGCAATCGATCTGGTATTGCCCGATATGGTTTCTGATGAGCTGGATGGCCTTCCTGGCACCCTGCGCTATTAAAAGAGCATTGTTTGCCCCGAATTTTTTAATAAGCTCCGGATAGGTGGTATCCAATACCGTGTTCAGGTGCGCCGTGGTGGCGGCAGAAGTGCCAAAACAAACGGTATGCGCTTCAAGAATAAGGCATTTTTTACCGGCTTGCTGCAATTGCAAACCGGTTGTAATACCGGTAATTCCCGCTCCGATGATGATAACATCAAAGGGGGCATTGACGGTTGCTTTTTCGGGTATGCGGATGTTAAAGCCATCTTGCCAGGGGGTAGTGGTAAAGGCATCTCTGTTCATAGTACGCTATTAAAATATGGTAAAAAGAAAATGAAATGTAGTAACAACGCCCGCAGCAAATACCAAATGCCCGGCAAAAATCACCACCAGGAAAAACCGGACAGGCATCACCGGTGGCAACGGATGCAGCCGGAGTGCCATATACCATACAACAACCGCTACAATGCCGAGGTTGCACCCGTATAACAGGCCGTTTATATAACCTTCCGGCAATAGCCCGGTGCTTACCAGCCATGCATACAACAGGGTGAAGAGGATTCCGATAGCGTAGTGCACCACCGTACCCAGCAGGAATACGGGCAGGCGCTGGGATATTTTCCCGGAAGGGCTGATCCTGGAAGTTAATAAGGAACCCAGGAGCCGCGGAACCGAAAACGGGTTGCCGGTAATTTTACCTATAAGGCGGATGAACAACGTCATCGCAAAAGTGCCGATGATACCTGCAAGAATACTGTCAAGTATGGTAAAAAGTGCCATTGCTTTTTGAACACAGGAACTATGCCAGTGTTCATATACCCCGCAATAGCGGTTCCGGGCATAGCTGTTAAAGCCGGCGGGGCCAAAGTAACGGCCATGTAGGAAAAATAGCAACACATTGTGGTATACCGGCCCCAAAAAGGGTTTTGAGTAAGAGCCGGAAGTGTAAACTGTTTTCCAAAATCGATCTTTTTAAAGCGTTGATCAGCCCGATTGGTGCTGTTGGAAAATTTTATGCATCATCAATGCTGGTGTGGCCGGTCATTTGGGCTGGTATCCAGGATCATGTTAAGACTACTTGTGATGATTTTTAAAAACAAGAAGAATGGTTCTGTATAATTTAAATCAGTTTTTATGTTTTATCCAATAAAAGCAGCCGAAAAGCCGGAGCCGGAGGAAACAGCGCTACCGGCAATACCAAAGCAATTAAACCAGGAAGCGGAGGCCGTGGAGCATCTCCCGGTTTCAAATACGGAGCAAGCCGCTGCCTGCAGGGAAACAAACCAGGATCCGTTGCTATCCTTCTCCGGTGGTTTATCTCAAAACGGGTCGGGCTGCTGTATGCAGAAAACCGGATGTTTAACGTATGCGGATCTGATACATCTCCGGGATACCCCTATTGTTTCGCATCCAGGAACTGCATTAAAAGCGGTACCACAGACCGGTACAGCGTATCGCCGGGCGGTGATGCTACACACTCACCGATATATGCCCCGTGACCTCCCGGGATAATGGCAAGCTGGCCCCGGGGCACCAGTTTTGCCATAGCGGCAATATGCTCCGGACTGCCTACGTCTGCATTGCCATTGATAAAGAGCACGGGAACGCTGATCGACCGGATTTCTGCGTCGCTGAAATCTGTAAATGTTTTCATCCGGTTTGCACAGCGCTGAAACAGGTTCAGTAACTTGGCGCTATCCGGGGTTACCTGCAGAAACGCATCTTTGTAGGGTTGCGGCATTGCTTCAAAGCGGGCGTTTTGCATCATCTCCCAAAACTGCGGAGCCGTTCCGTTGCGCTTTAGCAAAACAGATCCGGCAATGATCTTCCTGCATAATTGCGGATGCCGGATGGCAATTTTAAGTGCGGTATTTCCGCCATTGCTAAATCCAAAAAAATCTGCTTTTTTTATCGAGAGGTGCTGCAACAATGCGGCCACATCATCGGCATCCTGGTTAAAGGAAAGACCGGTATTGCGGTCTTCCGTGCGGCCATGCGCCTGCAACTCCACGCAGATCAACCGGCGGTGCTGTGCCAGCAGCGGAATCACCCGTCCGAAACTTGTTTGTATGGTGGATCCGCCGCCATGTAACAGCACCAGCGGAGCGCCTGTGCCGTATACTTCGTAATACATCCGGATGCCGTTTACGTTGGAATATCCGGCTTTAAACGGAATGGAGTCACCGATCCAAACGGTGTTGTTTGTTGGAGGCGGAACACTCAGTTGTGCTGTATAGCACAGGAATAACGCAGCGGGAAGCCATACTGGTTTCATAATTGTTGATTGAGGCGGTTAAACATTTCGATCCAGCTTGGGAAGGCTCCGGTGAATTTTGCAAGTGATGCTGCTACGGTCTGATGCAGGGTCATTTCCGTTTGGATGCCCAGCGGTTTAAATTGCAGGGTTACTACTGTTTTAGCCGGCCAGTCGGCGGGCATACCCGCTGTTACCGGGTCAACATCGTTTCCATGCTCGTCCGTAACCTCTGCCGTAAATACCAATTTCCGGGGCGCATCCAGTTCCAGGTAGGTGCCCTTGCACCAGCAATCGCCGTGTACGGGGTTATGTATACACGAGTGATAACGGCCTCCCTTCCGGATATCTGCCTTTTTAAAAACGATCGTGCAGCCATCGGGCGCATACCAATGGGCCAGTTGCTGTGGATCCGTCCAGGCCCGGAAAACGGTTTCCGGATCTGCATTGAATACGTGGGTAATCCATACCTCCTGCAACCCTGCTTCAGCGGGACTTTGTACTTTTTCCATTTTTTGACTTTTGGGGTTTAACGGTATCTAAATAACGATCCAGGGCGCCGAACCGGCCTTCCCAGAATTTTTTGTATTGTGTTGCCCAGGATGCTACTTCACTCAGCTTACCCAGTCTTGCCTCGCAGTACCGCTCCCTGCCTTCCTGCCGGATTACCAGCAGGCCGCATTCGGCAAGGATCTTTACATGTACTGAAACGGCCTGCCGGCTTACATCAAATTTTTCTGCAATGGCATTTACATTGAGGGATTCCTGTGCCAGCAGGTCAATGATCTGCCTTCTTGTAGGATCGGCAATGGCCTGGAAAACGTCACGTCTGATAATCATATTATGCAACTAAATGATTGCAAATATAAATGCAATTATTTGATTGCGCAATTTTTTTTAAAAGCTTAATATCGTATTCCCCCTGGGGTTACCCCGCGCATCTTGTAATTTGGTTTTACCGTAAAGGGTGCAGGAGAGGGCCGATGTTTCCGGCGTACCTGGCGGGTTACTGCCGGGTATCCGGTTTCCGGATATCTTTGGCCTTATTAAAAACAGCCAAACAACTGTCCAGCGGCCGCCCATGCTGATAAATACAGTCGCAGAACGCCTCGCAGGCCTCCGGATTTTTACTGCCCGGACATTGATTCCGGGCATCTGCTTCAGAATCACCCGGCACAATTTCATATAAATAAGAAGTACCAATGATGATAACAGCCAGCACCGCAATACACCCACCAAAAAATACGAGGTGCAGGCGCCTGCCCAACGGCTTTTTAACGGTCTTTGGTGTTGAAGGCGGTTGCCTGAATGGCAAAATATATTTAATACGGTCATAATCCCATACCAGCAGATACAGGCAGGCCAGTATCATAATCGTAACAATCCGCGTTCCATGGAAGCGGGTTGCATAAGTCAGCACACCAATATTGATGATCACGCAAAAATACATCAGTGTGCCAAGCAGCGCGGTCCTCGGTATCAGCACCAGCAAGGCAATCACAACCTGGGTGACGCCAATGAATGTATAGTAGTATCCTGTTGTCAGCAGGGCATCGAAGTAATGGCCCAATGGAGTATTATGCGCTAAACCTTCCGCAAAACGTTGTCCCATTATTTTTACATAACCGGATGGAAGAAAACTTGCGGCAAGGGCAATGCGGCAGAAAATGGTAAAGTTTTTAAACCATCTGTCAGATTTTGCTTCATCGTATAGTTCCTCGATCCTGTTCATACCGGGGTATTAATGATATTGTCTTGAATTGGCTGGCAGATTTGCTTCAATCTTTAAAATAATTGATAATAAAGTATACAGATTCAGCCAGCACTCAGGCTTTTTTACGAAAGACTATTTTGCTGAGAACGTAATGGAGCAGGAATGCGATAGCTGCCCAGTAGGATGCAAACGCAAGAAATAAAACAGGAGGCGCCGGATCCGGATCTTTGGCCAGGAATGACAGAGGACCTATCAAAACAAATTTGACCGGATATAAAATGGCAGCCAGGGTGCGCTTCCAGCCTGTTGGCGACCCGGTTCCCGGGAAGCACGCACCGTTTACAGGAAAGAGCCTGACCTCAGTTCCCAAAACCGAGTTGGTGATAAATTGAAAGACAAACGCCGAAACCAGGAAAACGAAGACGAATGTTGTTCTTGAAATGTTCATGTTATTCCGTTTTGTTTTAATCGGAAAGTACTTTGTATTTCAAAGTTAATTGGATTGTTGTTGATTTCAAAATTTTTTCCGTGGAGGATATGCAGTGATTTAATATTTTTATACCAGGGAACGGGCGTGGCACAAGCGTTTGTAACGGGTATCATTTGGTAAGCATTTAAATGAATAATATGAAAAAAGTAATTGCAGCAATGAACATGACGCTGGATGGATTTTGCGATCATACGGCAGGCATTCCGGATGAAGCCATCCATCGGCATTACGCCCAACTATTAGATGATGCAGGCGTAGCTTTGTATGGCCGCATCACTTATCAGCTGATGGAATACTGGCGGCCCATTGTAAAGCATCCCACCGGGGATCCATTTACAGATGAATTTGCAGTGGCAATCGACCGCATCCCGAAAATTGTTTTTTCGCGTACCCTGAAAAGTGTGGACTGGGAAACCGCATCACTGGCGGATCGGGAGCCCGAAGCCGTTGTTTCAGCATTGAAACAATCCGGCAACGGCGATGGCAGGGATATTTTGGTATGTAGCCCGGGTTTGATCGTAGCGCTGACCCAACTTCATTTAATAGACGAATACCAGATTTGTATTCACCCCGTGGTAGCGGGTAGCGGCTTGCCCTTGTTTAAAAACATTCATGAAAAAATAATGCTTCGGCTTTTAAAGACAAAAACCTTTGATTTTGGCGGGGTGATCCTTTACTATGAGCCGGTAGCCACGCGCGGATAAAGATAGCCGCAAAATACGGTGTTCTGCATTTTCGAATACCGTTGGCCTTAAATCAGGCCGCTTGTGCAGACCTGTGCCCGGTTGTTAACATGCGGCTTCTGATAGATATTGATGCAATGTTTTTTACCGTGTTGGAACGGAGGAGTAACTGATTGCCGATGTTTGCTTCGTTACCCCGGGCCCTGCTCAGGTATATCTGCACTCCGGGCTGCGGCAGTATCGATATCTGAAATTACCGGCCGGCGATTCTCTGGCTCATAGGCTTAGTACACGGTCGGGCTTCCCGCGCTTTTCCCCGTATCTTTTCCAATGCCGGACGTATTTGCTTAAAACGAAAACGGGTGAGACCAGCTCCGTTTTTTACACTTAGGAGCATTTTGTGCTACGGCTTCATCTTTCCTGTAACGGCCGGTTGCATTCTTGCTGTTGCATTTTTTGCCCAGGCAGGGGATTTATTTTCAATTGCATCCGGTATCCGCGGGTAGCAGGTAGCTGGATGCGTTTCTGTTTCAATGAAATAGGAGAGCTTCCGGGTTGGTATCGGCCAAGGCATAAAACTTGATTGTAAGAATTCATCGTGCTTTAATGAGCACAGAATAAACCAGGTGTAAGGGAAAACACCGTTATGAAATAAAAGGCCACTTTATTAAAACGTAAATGTATATGCCGAATCCACCGATGCCCAATAATGATGGGACCAATAAAAAATTGAAAGACCTGGAGTCTGAAAAGGAACAGGCAATAGCTCAGGACATGACCAGCAATCAGGGGGTTAAAGTAAATGACGATCAAAATTCGCTGAAAGCCGGGGAACGGGGATCAACCTTGATGGAAGATTTTCTGTTCAGGGAAAAAATTACGCATTTTGATCATGAACGGATCCCGGAGCGCGTTGTGCACGCACGCGGTTCAGCCGCTCACGGCGTATTTAAACTGTATGAACCCTTGCCTCATTTAACGAAAGCCGCATTCTTAAATGACAACACAGAAGAAACACCGGTGTTTGTACGGTTTTCAACGGTGGCAGGTTCGAGGGGCTCAACAGATCTGGCGCGTGACGTTCGGGGCTTTGCCGTAAAATTCTATACGAAGGAAGGCAATTTTGATTTGGTTGGTAATAACATGCCGGTGTTTTTCATCCAGGATGCGATTAAGTTTCCGGATCTGATTCATGCGGTTAAACCGGAGCCTGATAATGAAATGCCCCAGGCCGCCTCCGCTCATGACACGTTTTGGGACTTTATCTCGCTGATGCCCGAATCGGCGCATATGATCATGTGGTTGATGAGTGACAGAGCCATTCCCCGGAGCTACCGGATGATGGAGGGTTTTGGTGTGCATACATTTAGACTGGTTAACAGTTCCGGCGAATCGCATTTTGTAAAGTTTCATTGGAAACCATTGCTTGGGGTGCATTCAGTAGCCTGGGACGAAGCGCAAAAAATATCGGGAAAGGATCCTGATTTTCACCGGCGGGATCTGTGGGATGCTATTGAGCATGGTGCTTATCCTGAGTGGGAGTTAGGTGTGCAGGTGGTTGCAGAAGCGGATGAGCATAAGTTTGACTTCGATCTGCTCGATGCTACCAAGATTATTCCGGAAGAGTTGGTGCCGGTGCAGCGGATAGGAAAGCTAACCCTGAATCGCAATCCCGACAATTTCTTTGCCGAAACCGAGCAGGTTGCATTCCATGTTGGCAATGTAGTGCCGGGAATTGATTTTACAGATGATCCTTTATTACAGGGACGCCTGTTTTCTTATACAGACACCCAGCTCATCCGGCTTGGAGGTCCAAACTTCCATGAAATACCGGTTAACCGGCCACTGGTTGCCATTCACAACAATCAGCGCGATGGCTTCATGCGTCAGCAGATCAACAAAGGCCGTGTTAGCTACCATCCCAATTCATTGGGCAGCGGATGCCCGTTTCAGGCTTCTATGGCGGATGGTGGTTTTCATTCCTTTGCCCGGGAAACAAGCGGGCAGAAGACAAGGCAAAGAAGCCGCAGCTTCTTTGATCATTTCAGCCAGGCAAAATTATTTTTCGATAGCCAGTCCGATGCTGAAAAACAGCATCTCATTGATGCATTTTCTTTTGAACTCGGGAAAGTAAAGGTGCTTGATATCCGTAAACGCATGCTCGGAATTTTGTCGCTTATCGACGGTACGCTGGCTGCCAGTGTTGCGAGTAAACTAGGACTTGATGTGCCGGAGGTGGAGCGGCCAATTAACAAAAGTATACCGGCCGACGGGCGAACGGAAGATTTTGAACCCGAATTCAAAACGCCTTCCGTAGCGCGATCAGAAGCGCTTAGTATGGCTCAAACGATAAAGGACACCATTAAAACCCGGAAGATCGCTATATTGGTGGCGGATGGCGTAAACAGTGAAGTATTGATAAGGATGCAGGATGCGCTTTCGGATCAGGGTGCTGTTACAGAAATCATAGCTCCCAAACAAGGATCCGTAATTGCGGAGGATGAAACGCTGGTGCCCGTGAACCAGAGCTTTCTTACGGCGGCTTCTGTGTTATACGATGCGGTTTTTCTGCCCGGAGGCATGAATAGTGTGGCCACCCTGGCCGCAGATCCGGATGCCATTCATTTTCTGAATGAAGCATACCGCCATTGTAAAGCGATCGCCGTGGATGAGCAGGCTGATCAGGTAATACAGCAAACCTATTTTGCCAAAAAGATGAAAGTGCCACCCGGAGATAGCGCTGAGGGGATTTTGATCAGCGGCGATATCGGGGTTTTAATAGAAGGGTTTATAAATGACATAAAAAAACATCGCTTTTGGGATCGCGAGGCGATGCGTAAAGTACCGGCTTAAACGGCGTATAGAGCCACCGGACTGGTTGAGGAGCACATCACATATGCCGAAATACCTAAGGCTAGGCTATAAAACAAAAAGATTTAACAAAAGGCCTCAAACGCGGGCCAAAGATAAATGTAGAACGGGAGGGGCTGGCCCTCCCGTTTTCTTTTAATTTAAGAGCGGGAAACATTTTGAAGAGCCAGCCCATAACATTACCGGTTGAACCGGATCTTCGGCTGCGGATAGTTTGAATATGAGAGCACTTGTTACCTCATATATTTTCTTGGTGAATCCGTAACAGAAGCCGGCTCACCATTCATACTGGTACCCGAGACTGATTACTGCAGCTGCGGACGAAGCGGCTGTGTTTTGTTTTCGTCAGGATCGATAATGCTGATCTTGCAAAAATACCATAGGATCCAATTAAATAATATTTGATAATTATTTCTTTTCTTTGCGCCTGGTCATTTATACTGCTTTTGCATACCATCAGCCGAACTCAAAGAAATTAAATGATATTTTACCAATGAAAGTTTTATTGAACCCGCTTCTGTCGGTTAAGAAAATTGATAGCGTTTCAATTTGCAATAGGTACACGTTAAAGAAGATGCTGATCGTTTTTTTTCTATTCCTTTTTATTTTGCCGGTGGTGTATGGTGACAATGTAAAAGATTCAGCCCGGAAGGTGATTTCCAGGATTGATCAGGCCTATGCAAGTGGTCGCATCGAAAGAAAAGTGTATCTCGACTCTGTTTATGCAACGGTGAACTTGCTCATATCAGCCAACATTAATTTTACCAATAAAGAAGCTATTGAGCTGTTAAGTCAATACCGGAAAACAATATGGGACGAGGACAACACTTATGAACAGAAGCGCAACTATTACGCTCTTTTAAGTTCCCAGGCCCATATGACCAGCCGTATGGGGGAGAAATTATACTATACGGAAAAAATTGACAAACTGGAGCGTGCTGCCAACCACAACAGGCCGTCACTTTCTGCTTTATCTTCCCTTGCCGGATATTACGACGTGGTGAATTTGCCGGAAAAAACAATTGAACTTTACGAAAGATCAAAGACCTATATAGATACCATACCTCAGCTGGCCAGAAAAGAGCCCATGACCGGGAAGAACCTGGCACAGGCTGTCATTTTTCTTCATTTTACTGCAGCTGCTTATTACGATCTTGGGAAAATTGCCAATGGCGATGCTGCAGCTGCGTTTATGCAGCAAATCGTTCGCATCGCAAAAGAAAAATACGGTAAAGACAATAATTTGATGAGCGCCCTTGCTCATGTGCAGACCCTTACAGCGATTAAAGGGGCATCTGTAGTAAAAGACGCCGGGAAAGAGTGGAAGGCCATACAACAGATGGAAGCGCTACGAAACAGTGCCAGCACGCCCCAGGAGCGAAAAAACCTTATTGACCCGAATCTTGATTTCTGGAAACTTGACTATTTTTTAATGCAGCGCAACCGCGACAGCACTGCCCGTTATCTTGAAATTTACAGGCGCGTTATACAAAACAGTGGAAAGCCCTACCTTTTATTCGTATATCAGGATTTCAAGGCAAAAGCACTGTATAACCAGGGGCTTTTTAAAGAAAGTGCCGATACGCTGAAAAGGGCGATAACAATCCTCGATTCGTCGCGCACGCTTATTGCGCGGGATATAGATCATATTCTATACGCACAAGCAGAGGCAGAGGAGAAACAATTGTTACTCGAAGAAGCCGCCGTAAAGCAAAAAGCAACGGAACGCAAATTAATGCTCACAGGTTTGGCGCTCGGGCTTTTATTGTTGCTGGGTATATTTATAATACGATTTGTCCGTCAGAGGCAGCAGTCCCGGTTTTTAAAGTTCAAAATGAACCTTGCCCGTAATATACACGACGAAGCCAACCCGGCCCTTTTGTATGCAAAGGCCCTGGTGCGTTCACAGGCAACCGGTAACAGCGGCGAAAAAGCCGAGCTGGAAAAGCAAATTGATCATACGATGATGCTTATCCGCAGTCTGTCGCATGATCTCAGGTCAGACCGGCAATATACCATTGCCAGCCTCATTGAGGATACCGAACAGCTATTGCGAAAGCTAAATTCCGACAACAGTTTTACTTACTCCATCATAAAGTCATTGAATGAAAAACGCTTTATCAGTCATTACCAATACTCCGAATTAAAAGCGATTTTAAATGAATGCATCACCAATACGATTAAACATGCCGAATTCAGCAAGATTGAAGTGGATTTCGTGCAAAACAATAACCGGCTTACGATTACTTACAAGGACAATGGCAAAGGTTGGGATGGCGACAAAAAAAGCGAAGGCATGGGGCTAAAGAATATTGAAGAAAGGATCAACGGCCTTAATGGAGACTACCACATACAGACTCAGTACCCCAACGGGTACTCGATACAGCTGTCTGTATTATTAAGATAAATTTGTAAAAAAGTTATATGTTGTGGTAAAAGTCAATATGCTTCATAACCTTACCCCTTCACAAACTCCAAAAAGAATGACTGTAACGAATCGGGCAGCTTATTCCCGCAGGTTACGGCTTGCTGATGTGGATGGACTCCTTAACGCAGACACGGTTCCTATTCCCTGGTTTTGCAGAATCAGGAGAGCGTCATAAAAATCACAGGAGAACCGGGCAGGCACCAGCCCTTACAACAGGTAATAAAAGCAACACAATGAAAATACCCGGTGCTGAAGCTGTTGTGAAATTTAGAAGATCATTTCCCACTGTCGGGGCAAATTGTAATCTTTAAAAATCGGAAAATATAAATATCCGTGCGCTGGCCAGCTTCGTTCTCAATTTGTTTTATAAACAGTGTTATTATTGTAAGAATGACGTTTGTCTTTTATATTTGTTCAATCGATTTCATTCCGAACGGGTTTGTTTGCCGTAATAGGGTTAGTTGCCATATGTTTAAGCGGATCATTATAGGCGTATTATTGCTGGGCGTGCTGGAGCTGCCGGCTCAGGATAAATTGTATAACAATGCTTTCAGTCTTAGAGATGTGTTGTTGCTGCCGGGTCCCTTTCAGCATGCCCGGGATCTGAATATAGAAGTGCTGCTGAAGTACGACGTAGACCGTTTACTGGCGGGTTACCGGAAAGAGGCAGGGCTTCCTTCAAAGGCGGAAATATATCCGAACTGGGAGGGATTGGACGGACATATCGGCGGTCATTATTTGTCTGCACTGGCGATGAACTATGCGGCAACGGGCAATCTGGAATGTAAGCGGCGGATGGAGTATATCATCGCAACGTTAAAAGCCTGCCAGGAGGCCAATGGGAAAAAATATCCCGGCTGGGGCAGGGGATATGTGGGGGCGGTTCCGAACGGGCTGGGCTTATGGCCGGAAATAAAATCAGGCAACCTGGTGCCCGTTTCCAAATACTGGGTGCCCTGGTACAATGTACATAAGATGTATGCCGGTTTGCGGGATGCCTGGCTATATGCAGGCAATGAGGAAGCCAAAAGTATATTTTTGAGGTTTTGCGATTGGGCCGTTGATCTGACGGCGGCTTTGTCTGAAGAGCAGATGCAGCAAATGCTGGGTATAGAGCACGGTGGTATGAATGAAGTGTTTGCGGATGCTTATCAAATGACTGGCAATCAAAAATACCTGGTTGCCGCTAAACGTTTTTCACATCGTGAACTCCTGGACCCGCTTTCCAAAGGGATCGATAACCTGGATAACAAACATGCAAATACACAGGTGCCCAAAGCAATCGGTTTTGAGCGGGTGGGGGAATTGTCGAACAACAGCCCATATAAAAATGCTGGTCGTTTTTTCTGGGAAACCGTCGCACAGCACCGCTCATTGGCGTTGGGTGGTAACAGCCGGAGGGAATTTTTCCCCGGTGCAGCATCCTGCTACGATTTTGTAAACGATGTGGAGGGCCCCGAAAGCTGCAATACCTACAACATGTTGAAGTTGACGCAGGATCTTTTCAGGCTGGATCCGAATGCCCGGTATATGGATTTTTATGAACGGGCATTGTTCAATCATATATTGTCTGCCCAGCACCCCGGGCATGGCGGGTATGTGTATTTTACACCCGCGCGGCCCCGTCATTACCGGGTTTACTCGGCGCCTGGCCAGGCCATGTGGTGCTGTGTAGGCAGCGGCATGGAAAACCATGGAAAGTATGGGGAACAAATATATACCCACCAGCAAGATTCATTGTTCCTGAATCTTTTCATCGCCTCTGAGCTTAACTGGAAAGAAAAAGGGATCCGGTTAAAACAGGAGACGGCATTTCCGGATGAGGAAAAAACAAAACTAACGGTTACCGAAGGACAGTGCAGGTTTACGTTAATGATCCGGTATCCTTCCTGGGTAAAAGCCGGCGCTTTTCAGATCCTGGTAAACGGCAAACCGGTTGCGGTGGCCAAAAAAACAGGCGCCTATACCGGGATTTTACGCACCTGGAAAAAGGGGGATGTTGTGCAGGTGGCCTTGCCCATGCGTACAACTATTGAACACCTGCCGCATGTAAGGGAATACATTGCTATTATGCACGGACCGATCCTTTTGGGAGCCAGAACGGGTACGGAGAACCTGCGCGGATTGCTGGCTGATGACGGCCGCTGGAGCCATATTGCCGGCGGCGAAAAATTACCGGTAGATCAGGCCCCGGTATTCATCGAAGATAAAACAGCAGCTATTGCCGGTCACCTCGTTCCTGTAAAAGGAAAACCCATGCAGTTTCAATTTGTGGATCAAAAAATGGCGAATCCGGAAAAATTGATATTGGAGCCGTTTTTCAGGATCCACGATGCCCGGTATATGATGTACTGGATGGCGCTTACACCTGCTCAATACAGCAGGCACATGGATTCGGTTGCCAATGCAGAGAAGGAAAAACTGGAGCTGGAAAAAAGAACGGTTGACTTTGTGGCCCCGGGGGAACAACAGCCGGAAGCGGATCATGTAATGCGATCCGAAAATTCAAAAAAAGGGGTGGCGCACGACCAAACATTTCGCGAAGCTGCCGGTGGTGGCTATTTCAGCTATTTGTTATCAACCGGTCATCAGTCGCATCTGGGCATTTTACTGCGTTTTTGGGGTGGGGAATGGGGCCGGCGAAAATTTGATATCTATGTCGATGATGAAAAGCTGGCGTCTGTAGATAATAGTAATAAATGGAACCAATCGCGGTTTTTCGATGTGGTATATGAGATTCCGGATTCAATGGTAAAGGGTAAAACCGCGATCCGTATTAAGTTCCAGGCAGTGGAGGGTGTTAGCAGCAGTCCTGTATATTATTTACGGTTGGTGAAACAGCGGTAATGCGGGTGCGCACATTATAGGGGGTATAACATTTTTTCCGATTCGTGGGCGTGCGAATCAAGGCGCACAGCCTTCGCTAATGCGGGATCCTCACGCGCCGCCCCGGCACTAAAAATGTATGCACCGGGTATTCATAACAGCAACTAAAAAACGACTGGTTTTTACCCCTAACAATAAATGCACATAAATTCCATGAAGAAGTTATTTCCTTTTGTAATCGTAATCCTCCTGAATGGCTGCGCCGGAACCCGGCAAATAAAAACGGCTGCAGGAAGCTTAAAAGATACCTATAAAAAGGACTTCCTGATCGGCGCAGCAATCAGCTGGCGGCAGGTTGAAGAAAAAGATCCGGTTGCCCGTGAGCTGGTGCCCCGGCAATTTAATACCGTTACACCCGAAAATCTTATGAAAGAGATGGAATTGACATCCGCATGGGGGACCTATGATTTTTCCAGGGCCGACCGGTTTGTAGACTTTGCAAAGGCGAACCATCTCCAGGTCAATGGTCATACGCTGGTATGGCACAGCCAGATGCCGGATTTTGCCCGGCGCATACAAAGTGCCGATTCTTTTCGTACATTTTTTACCGATCATATACGGAAAGTGGCAGGCCATTATAGTGGTAAAGTGCAGTCCTGGGATGTGGTAAACGAAGCATTGAACGAGGATGGTACACTGCGCAGCTCCCCCTTTTTAAACAAGCTTGGAGCAAATTACATCGTGGACGCTTTTAAATTGACACAGGAGGTTGCGCCCAACACCGCGTTGTATTATAACGATTACAATAATGAACAGCCCAAAAAGCGGGCCGGTTGTATGGCACTGATAAAAAAAATTCAGCAGGCCGGCGTCCGGATAGATGGAGTAGGAATACAGGGGCACTGGCATGTTGGCAAACTGCCCTTTAAAGATATAGAAGAAAGCATCCTGCAATATGCGGCGTTAGGTATAAAAGTAGCGATCACCGAACTGGATATTGAAGTGCTGCCGCGCAATTTTACCGGTGCTGATGTAAGCCGCCGGATGAACGTTGGCGCCGGGTCCGATCCCTATGCAAATGGCCTTCCGGAAACGGTACAAAAGCAACTGGCGGATGATTACGGGCAGCTGTTTGCATTATTGCTCCGGCATAAAGACAAGATCTCCCGCGTTACGTTTTGGGGCGTGCACGATGGACAAAGCTGGCTGAATAACTGGCCCATCGCCGGTAGAACCAGTTACCCGCTTTTGTTTGACAGGAAGGGCAACCCCAAATCCGCATTTTATAGCGTAATAAAAGCAAAGAAAAAATAAGATGGATAAAATGAGTACAACGGCTCCGGTACCATAAAGAAACGCCCGGTGTAAACCAGTTGATATCGCTTTGAATATTTTCCTGCTGTTGGCAGGGCCTGGTAATATCTATGGTCAAACTGCAATGGTAAATTTTACAGGCCGGAACAAACTACTATTAAACGGGAGCTGGCAGATGATGATTGATCCCTTCGCGCCTGGAAACGCGAAACAGGTTTGGCAGGAGCGAAAATCCGTTGTGTCCAATAAAACCGTGTCAGTTTTACGATGACACAAAACGCGTTGACACAAATTTGTGTCATCTAAAATAGTGTCAGTAGAAAAATAACACACCGGGGGTGGACACAGGTCGTCTTCGCTGCAGATCGCGGTTTTTTTTTAACGCAACGGGCGCTAGGGTTTCGCAATGCTCGCTATGGGCAGCGATATAAGTGTTGGCTGTATAGCCATTGCGGCTTTAGCGGATTCTCTGCGCACATTGCGTTTAAATCATTGAGCGGTGTAAACGCTGCAGATTGCGTTTTTTTTAACGCAACGGGCGCAAGGATTTCGCAATGTTCGCTATGGGCAGCGATATAAGTGTTAGCCGTATTGCCATTGCGGCCTTAGCGGATTCTTTGCGCGCATTGCGTTTAAATCATTGAGGGGTGTAAACGCTGCAGATCGCTTTTTTTTTAACGCAACGGACGCTAGGGTTTCGCAATGTTCGCTATGGGCAGCGATATAGGTGTTAGCCGTATTGCCATTGCGGCCTTAGCGGATTCTTTGCGAGCATTGCGTTTAAATCATTGAGGGGTGTAAACGCTGCAGATTGCGTTTTTTTTTAACGTAACGGACGCAAGGGTTTCGCAATGTTCGCCAGGCGCAGCGATATAAGTGGCCGTATAGCCATTGCGGCCCTGGCGGATTCTTTGCGGCCTTTGCGTTTAAGCTTTTTACTACAGAAGGGCGAAGGGGGATTTAATGATATGATGATCCTGTTCTTCACCGCTCGCGGATCTGTTTTTTTAACGCAACGGGCGCAAGGGTTTCGCAACGTTCGCCATGCACAGTGGTATAAGTGTTAGTCGTATAGCCATTGCGGCCTTAGCGGATTCTTTGCGCACATTGCGTTTAAGCTTTTACAAGGGCGAAGGAGGAATTTAATGATAGGATGATCTGTTCTCTCATTGAGCGGTGTAAATCCTACAGATCGTGGTTTTTTTTAACGCAACGGGCGCAAGGGTTTCGCAATGTTCGCTATGGGCAGCGATATAGGTGTTAGCCGTATTGCCATTGCGGCCCTGGCGGATTCTTTGCGGCCTTTGCGTTTAAACTTTTACAAAGGCTGCAATGCGGACACCTTGTTGTTATTTTCTCTCGATCAACCTTTCCAGCTTCTCAATCATTTCCTTTTGCTGTTTCAGCATGCGCTCATACAGCTCAATCATTTTATCAATAGGATTGAAGGAAGGCTGA
>JAGIAT010000070.1 GCA_017744715.1 Niabella sp.
CGCTTTGACCGGCATCAAAAGCAAAACAACTGTTTTTACCGGACACCAGTAGTTTAAAGTTCAACGTTGGATCCGTTTTTACGCTTGATGTAAGGCTCTTCTCCTGCAGGCTACCCTCCATTTTCAATTACATGCAAATACTGAACGAAGCGACAGTCAACAGGCAGGAACGACTTCTTCATTTTCAGATTTCCACATGCTCACATTCCTTCACTTTTACATTGAGTATTTTTTATTGAATATTTTACATTCCCGAACGGAAACGGTTTAAAGTTTCACGTTTAAAGTTCCAGGTTTGATTCGTTCCGGCTTGATGTAAAGCGCTTCTCCTGCAGGCTACCCTCCATTTTCAATTACATGCAAATACCGAACGAAGCGACAGTCAACAGGCAGGAATGGCGTCTTCATTTTCAGATTTCCACATGCTCACATTCCCTCACATTTACATTGAGTATTTTTCATTGAATATTTTACATTCCCGCAGGGCCTATCGCTTCGTCATTAACGTAACACCGGCCGGTGGCGGCTCGGGTTGGGCAACCTCCGTTCCCTCAAACTTCAGCCGGGGATCATTGATGTTTACCAGTTCGGAAAGCTCATAAACATTGCGGTATCCATATCCATACAGATTGATATAGGTGGGGATATTTAATGCCAGGGTAATGGCCTTACTCTTTTTGAGTGCTGCCGCCGGAACCACCGCCTTTGTGGCAAAGGACTGCTGATCTCCATCGAAATTATTATTGCAATAGATCAACACCTTCGTATCGAATGAAGGAATTACTTTGGCGAGGTTGGCCTGTGTAAAATCTGCAAAATTCAAATGAAGGGCACCCGTGATATGTTTACGGTTGTACATTTCATCAGAGCGGGTATCAAGGATCACTACGCCGGTTTCATTACTTAATTGTAAAAAAGCATCCAGCGAAACCAATCTTTTTTTCCGGTGCTCTTTTACATCTTTTACAAGCTGTGCAAAAGCATCATAATCTACTTTCGCCTTTGGAACAGCAGATTGCGCATACAGCATGCCGGAGATCAGGAGGGGGCAGATCAGAAGCAATAAGCGGCCTGGTTTCATTGTTATTGTTTTTTACAGGATGAAATTAACTAATTTCCGGTTGCATAGGAAAAATGCCTGACGGCCTCCGGAATGCCTCCGGTAGCGCGGTAAAATGCAATAGCGTGATTGTCCGTCTCATCTGCCTGAACAAAGAATTCCCGGATCCCGTGCTGCCGGCACCAGCTTTCCAATTTGCTCAATAATTGCCTGCCCACCCCCAGCCGCTGGTAATCATTCCTTACCGCAAGGTCGTACAGGTATACTTCGCCGGCTTCTGTGTACAGGGATGGAAGTACATAGGCGGTAAGCCCCCCGATGACCTTTTTATTACTGCTTGCTACAAAGAAAAGGATGTTCTCCTCTTGCAGCAGGCGACAAAAATGGGCGTCGCCCGGTGGCCTGTGCGGGGTTTCAAACACTTCAATATAGAGATGGAACAGTTCCTTTAAAAACACTTCATCGTGCCGGGCGAGTTGGTGGTAGCGGATTTTCATTCCTAAAAGATACAAAAAAGCCGGAACGGTTACGTCCGGCTTTTTTAAAAAGAAAAGGGTTGAGGATTAATACCCAAAGAGCTCTTCCAGGCTAAGTGTTTTTACCTGCCCGATCTTTTGAAGGTCTTCCATCTTTATTTTTTTATCGGAGGCCACTACGCAATAGGTGTAGGGCTTACCCGACAATTCCTGCTGGTGGAATGCCTGTATATCACTAAAACTTACTTTACCCAGCTGCTCATATTTTTGCTTCCGGATATCGTAGTTCAGTCCTTTCCGTTGTGCAGACAGGTAACTGAACAGGATCCCTTCGTCGGTGATGCGGTCGGTTTCCAGGTCATTTTTTAAGCTGGCCCTGGCACTTTCAAAGCTTTTGTCGGACCTGGGTAATGTTGTAATGAGCTCATTCATCCCGGCAACGGCGTCATTCATTTTATCGGCCTGGCTGCCTACATACCCCATAAAGCTGTAGTTGTCTTCTTTTTTTGAAGGAGTGAGATAAAGCGCATAGGTAGAATAAGCCAGCGCTTTTGATTCACGGATGGTTTGAAAAACGATACCACCCATACCTCCGCCAAAATAATTATTGAATACATCCACCGTCAGCTCCTTTTCCGGAGTGTAAGGTTCTGTATTGCGGATCCACCGGATCTCCGATTGCACCATGTCGTAATTGGTAAACAGCACCTGGTTGGCCGTTTGAGATGTGCGGCTGAATGTGCGTCCCTCGGGGTATGCATTAAACCGGGCGGGTGTTTGATGCAGTGTGCCGATTTTTTTAGATGCATCGGCCATTGCTGCAGGTCCGAAATACATAACGGTATGCTTATAGCTATTCAGCTGATGGAGCGCATGAACCAGGGTTTTGCTATCGAGGTTTTTCAGCTCTTCATCGGTAAGGGTATAATTGAAGGGGTTTTTATCACCGTAAACGGCATAGGCATTTAATCCCTGCATAATGGAACTTTTGTCCAGTTTGCGGTTGGCTCTTGCTTTGGCCAGTCGCCCCTTTAATGCGCTCAGGGCGGCGTCATCTGCCTTGCAGTTTAACAGCAGGTCTTCAAAAAGGCGAACGGCTTTTTCAAAATTTTCCTGCAGTCCGCTGATGGTTACCGTTGTGTTTTCAGTACCCACATTTACAGAATAGTTGCAGGCGATATTGTAAAAGGCTTTGTTGATGGCTTCCGCGGTGCTTTTATCCGTACCGATATAGGAAAGATAATTGGCCGCAACCGGCAGGATCTTATTGTTCCAGGATCCCATATCGAACCGGTAGTACAGACTGAAGAGCTCGTTTTCCTTATTGGGCACATACAGCAGTTCGGCATTGCCCGCTTTTCCTTTCTGAATGGCTTTGTTATAGTCGATCCACAGCGGTTTTACCGGTGTAGCCGGCAGGGCATTCACTTTCTTTACATAGTCGGATTCGAGATTGTCGTTGGTAGCTACAGGTGTAATTGCCGGCTTTTCTACTTTTACAATACTCTTATCTTCGCCCTTGCGTTTATAAATAACGGTATAGTTATCGTCTTTAAAGAACTGATTCGCAAAATCTACCACATCTTTCTTGGTGATCTTTGAAAGTGCCTGCAGGTAGGATACATTTTTGATCCAGCCTTCGCCTTTATTGGCAATAAAGGACTGCATCAGCTGGCTTGCCCGGTTGTCGTTGCTGGAAAGCCCGCGGATCTCATCTAATTTATAATTGGCGATAATGGCTTTTAAAAGATTATCGTCAAATGTGCCTTTGCGGATGATATTGATCTGCTCGAACAGCAGGTCTTTTACATTTTCAAGCGATTGATCCTGCTTGGCAGTAGCATAAATATTAAAAACCCCGTAATCTTTGTATTGTCTTAAATAGGCACCACCTGAAAGGATCTTTTGCTGCTGGTTCAGGTTGAGGTCAATTAAGCCCGCCTTTCCGTTTGCAAGGATTGTGGAAAGAAGATCGGCCATCATGGCTTCCCGGCTGCCTTCCGGACCGCCGCGGAAAGCAATCTGAACATTCTCTGCACTGGGACCAAGGATCTCGGTTACTACCGGGCCTTTTATCTCGGGCTCGGGTGCGTGCTCATAGCTGCTTACCGGCTTGGGCTGCATGTAGGCAAATTGCTGGTTGATTTGTTTGATAGCGGCTTCGGTATTAAAATCTCCGGAAAGGATAATGGCCATATTATTGGGCACATAATACTTGTTAAAATATTCACGGATGGCTTTCAGCGACGGGTTTTTTAAATGTTCAATGGTACCGATGGTTGTTTGCTGCCCGTAATTGGAAGTAGGGAACAGGTTGCGGTGCATGGCTTCCATCACCTTCCAGGCGTCGTTGTCCATTGTACGGTTCTTTTCCTCGTAAACGGCTTCCAGTTCGGTATGGAAGATCCGGAAAACGGGATCGCGGAAACGGTCCGCCTGTACCTTTAAAAATTTGTTGAGCGATGTAGACGGGATGTTTTCTTCGTAAACGGTTTCTTCTACCCAGGTATGCGCATTGGTGCCCTGGGAGCCCATGGTGGCCATCAGTTTGGTATACTCATTGGCTATGGAGATTTTAGCGGCTTCTCCGGATACCTGGTCAATGGTCCTGTAAATGGCCCTGCGTTTTGCGGTATCGGTAGTCGTGTTATACTGTTCGTATAGGGATTCGATCTGATCCAGGTAGGGCTTTTCCTTTGCGAAACTGGTAGTACCCATTTCCCCGGTACCTTTAAACAGCAGGTGCTCCAGGTAATGCGCCAGCCCTGTATGGTCTTTAGGGTCGGTATTGCTTCCGGCCCTTACGGCGATCTTTGCAGTGATCCGTGGTTCTTTTTTATTTTCCGTAAGGATAACGGTTAACCCGTTTTTCAATGTATAAAAACGGGTTTTCATGGGGTCGTTGCTTACATATTTGTAAGGAATGCCATCGGTGGTACCCGCAGACCACTGGTAATTCTTTTGCTGTGCTTTTGTGTGGAGGCCAAGCAATATGGCGGCGGCTGCACAAGCAATTAATTTTAACTTCATAGTAATGTATTGAGATCGTTTCTGTAAAAATAGTAAAATGCCGTATTCTGCTTTGAATATTTTTAAAATGATGGATGGGTAATGGTAGTTTGTTTGATTTTTTCTAAAAATGCGCCCACCTGACGTTCCCTAACCGGGTATTGCCTAACATTCAAATGATCGATGATTCCATTGCACCGGCAAAGCTATATGGTTTCAATGCCCAAAAAGCTGCCTGCAAAAAAAGAGACCAACAAGCAAGAAACGAGACAATTAACCAGGTAACGGCACTTTTCATGGTTCGCAGGGAAGGCATTCCGGTGCCTGCCGTGGCAAGTGCAGCGGATTCTGAAGCTGGAAAAGACAGCAGGTTTCCGCATCGCCCGGAAGCCGGATGGTACCCGATGGTTTCAATCCCAGCTTTGTCAGGAGTTTTTGGGAGGAGGCATTGCCGGGAGCGGTAATGGCAAAGATCTGCTCCAGGTGAAAAGTGTTGAATCCGGCTTCGAGAATGGTTTGGGCGGCCTCAAATGCATAACCTTTGTGCTCGAACCTTGGCAGGAAAGCAAAGCCAATGTCCGGCGCCGGCAATATTGCTCTCCGGTAAAGCCCGCAGGTTCCCATTTTTTTCTGGTCCGTTTTACGGATCACGGTAAAGCTGCCAAAACCCAGCTGCTCCTGCTGTGGTTTGATCCGCTGTAAAATATAGTTCCGGGCCTTTTCAACGGATGTGATGTCCCTGTTGCCGATGTATTTGAGCCATTTTGGGGCGTTCATCAGATAAAACAGAAAGGAGGCGTCCGCCTCATTGGTAGGACGCAGCAACAGCCGTTCTGTTTCAAATGTGATGGGTGCGTTTAAGCAGTGTTCGTTATTCATTGCTGTATCAAATGTAATTAAAATGATCGGGGTATGCACGCTGCCGGTATAAAATACCGTTTATGGGGCAGGGGTATCGGGATGGGTTTTGCCGAAATACACAGTGCACAGCGTTACATGAAAGGGGGAGGGGCAGGTGGCACTGCAGCATGCCTGTTTTGCTGTAGCCGCAGGTACGGGGCATACACCGGATGCCGGCCCCCGAACTTGTGTAAATAGATTATCTTTGAGTACATTAACTTTGTTTATGACGGAAGGCTTTCAGTTTGCTGTATTGGAAGATGATCTGGTTGACCAGCTGGTATTTCGCGAATATATGGCCGCGTACCCGGCGCTGAAATCCTGTGGCTATTTTACCGATTCGTCAGAAGGGCTTGCTTTTATAACGGCGCATCCGCCGGATATTGCTTTTTTGGATATTGATATGCCCGGCCTTACCGGCATCGATATTATTGCCCAGGTAAAAGACAGGGTGCCGGCCTGTGTTTTTATCACTTCGCATGCAGAATTTGCACTGGATGGTTTTAAACATGCTGCATTGGATTATATTTTAAAACCGCTGACAGCAGAACGGCTGGCCGTATGTATCCAGAAGATCAGCGAATACCTGGAGATCCGGAAAAAGGCTGCTGCTTATGAAGTACTGGTAGAAAAAGAAAGCCTGGTGATCAAGGATGGCCACCGCCATATTAAACTGCCGCAGCATGATATTATTTACCTGGAAGCCATGCAGGATTATACCAAAGTGGTGACGGCGCACAAAAATTATATGACGCTTGCTACCTTTACCGGGCTGCTGGAACGGCTTCCCGGAAAAAAGTTCCTGCGGGTACACCGGAGCTATGCTGTTGCGGTACAGAAAGTGCGTGAACAGCACGCGGATAAACTCATATGTGGCACTACCGCAATACCGATTGGTAAGACTTATCGCAGTGTGGTTGCCCAAATGAAATTTTAATAAGAATCAAAACCTTTCGAAGTGTACCAAAAATTTCTACTTATTGCTGTTTTTTTACAGACTGCGCTATTTTGCACTGCACAGACGCATAAACCGTCGGCAGATGCTATACGGAAAAACATAGAGGAAATTCAGGCTACCTTTTCGGGCAAACCCGAAACATTTGATTTGCTGATTGAAAAGGGAAAACAGGGGCTATTGCTATCAAAAGAAGAAAACTATACTGATCGATATTTTTTTTCCCAGGCAGTTGGATCGGGATTTTACTATAAGCAACATTTTGACTCGGCAAGTAGCTATTTTGAAAAGGCTTATGTAAACGCATTGAAAGGGAAAAAAGTTGAATTCAGTACCAAGCCCTTGGGTAATTTAGTTTTGATTTATCACTATATGGGGATGCAGCCCAAAGCGGATATGGCAGCAAAGGACTTAAAGCAGATATTGGAGGCCACCGATACGCTAAAAAATAAGAGCGATATTTATTACAACCTGGGTCTTTATAACCAGCAGCAAAAAAGCTATTATAATATTGCATTGGATTTTTTTCTTAAAAGTGCAGCATTGCACAAAAGCAAAGTTGACACCACATCCATAACAAAAGTAAAGACAGACTACGCCGTAAAGCTGATGATGGTGGCCGAAATTTATTTGCAATTGAAACAGCCCGACAAAGCATTGGAATATCTTGAAGAAGCCCGGCCTTATCTGGGTATGTCTATACCTGTTGACATTACAGCGTATGGAAAATTTGTGCGTAGTTACGTAATGCTGAAAAATAAGCCACAGGCACAAAAATATTACGATTTGCTCCATCAAACCATTGGCAGGGCACCCGGAAACTGGTCGGAGGCCGTGTCCTCCAGTCTACAGCTTTCCGAGCTGGCACTTGAGAGCAAAGACTATGCAACCGCAAAACAATATATTGAAAAGGCCGATGCACAGGCAAAAAAAGATAATAAGGAGATTCTAACACACGCGGTATTGGTTAGTTATGGAAATTATTTTATGGCCCTGAATGATTACAGCAATGCACTTAAATATTACAAGATCGCTGAACCGGTATCAATAAAATATAATAAGGAAGAATATACGGCTATACTCAAATCGATGACAGAGGCGAGTATAATGACAAACAATATAACCGATGCTCTAAATAGTTTCAAAAAGTATAATATTGTTTCCGATTCGCTTACTGCCCAAAAAGTTTCGTCGAACATTGCTGAAATGGAGGCTGTCTTTCAGAATAAAAATAAGCAGCAACAAATAAAAAGTCAGCATCTGCAGTTAGAAAATGCCGGGCGGCAGAGGTTCTGGCTCATTATCGGGCTGAGTTTGGTGATACTTAGTGCCGTACTTCTTTTTGTTATTTACCGAAATAAAAAACGGGCAGCTGATATTTTGAATAAAAAAAATGGAGAACTTAACAGGTTGAATGATGAACTTAATGCCGCCAACCGCACCAAGGCTAAGCTTTTTAGTATCATCAGTCATGATCTGCGAAGCCCCATTAACCAGGTGTACCAGTTTTTGAAACTACAGCAGCTAAATCCCGATGCCCTGGATGAAAATCAAAAAGCCGCGCTGAGCATCAAGATCCAGAATGCAACCGGGTCGCTGTTAGAAACCATGGAAGACCTGTTGCTGTGGAGCAAAACACAAATGAACACCTTTGATGCCAAAATGCAACTGGTAAATATAGGGACTGTTGTAGCGGACTGTCAGCGCTTATTACAATTAAACAGCGATGCTAAGCGTATTGAGTATAAGACAGGAATTTCGGGAGAACTGACGATACAAACCGATACAAACTATTTGCAAACCATTATACGCAATCTGCTGCAAAATGCCATCAAGGCGGCACCTGAAGATTCGATGATCTATTTGGAGACAGGAAACCTGAATGGAAAAACGCAGCTGCTGATCAAAAACCAGGGCGCTGCATTTACCCAGCAGCAGTATGAGCAACTGATTGCCCAGGAGCAAAGTGCCGCATCACTTTCCGGTTTGGGTTTAAGACTGGTAGATGAACTGAGCCAAAAGATCCATGCGAACGTGTCTTTCCATTATGATGGAGCCTATACATCGACCTGCCTGGAGTTTAAATAGACAATGGGCAATAATCAATGGTGCCTTAAGTATGAAACGGGTCTGACCCCGAAGCTTTAAATGTTAAACGCTGGGCACTCTTCTGGCCTTCAGCAATCCGGTGTTAATAATCGGTTCCCGGGCAATGCTGGGCTGCTTTTAATGTATATGCTTTTATTCAATGAGCGGTCATCTAATAACTGACCGCTTATTGTTGTTTCGGCATGCCGCGTTTCGTGATTTGATGCCGCACCCAACGGCCCTGCATCTGCCGGATCCGGTATTATTCCGTATCAACGTTCTCCTTATTCCGTTGGTCGATTATTTGCCGCCGTCTATCGGTTAAATTTTTATATGGCTTCTCCGGTTTTTTATTTTGGTAACGCTGATGGTTACCCGCTTGGGGGTAAGTAAACTTGCGGCACCGTCGAACGCTTCTCACGCATATATCTTCAGATGATAATTAAGTAAACAGGAATGATATGGTCAGTAAATATATACTCCTGCTAATGGTGGTATTATCCGGCTCACAGGTGGCAATGGCGCAGCCTGAAGGGAAAACGAGACTCGGTAAAATAACGTTTCAGGGAAATGATTTTATATCGGAGACCAGCTATGAATATGATGTCCGCCTGCGCATTAAAAAAATAGTTTATAAGCAGGACCGGAAGCCGCATTATACCATTGATCATTTTGTTTTTGACGCGGAAGGCCGGTTGATAAGTTATATCAAGACCTATCAATTGAACATTTCTCCTCAAAAAACCACGGTCTATTACGATGTAAGTGGAACGCTGAAGCGAATAGATATTGTAAATACCCAAAAAACCGATAAATCCGATACGATACAGGTTTTTAATTTTAAGCGGGAACAGGGCCGGTTAGTGGTAACGGGTATATCCGGCACCACCGTTTATCGTTATGATGCATCCGGAAACATAAAAGAGATTACATTTTCTACCAACGGCGCCGGTGCTTTTTTGTTTGACCGGTATGATCATAGTGCAAACCCGCTGGCATTTACCGGGGGCTATATGGATGAAAAGCCTTTGAGTAAAAATAATCATAGCTGGCAGCAATTAGGAGATGCCCGTTATATTTCGCCCCGGAAAATTGTTTATGTGCAGGAAATGGTGCATACATATGAGCCGGGCGGCCCAAAGATACCAACGCAATACCGGAACGGTTTGCCGGTTCAGATTGTCACCAGCTGGTACGATCCGGATGCAAAAAGAAGCATCAATACCGAAACGATCACTTATACGTATATCCATCCATGACCGCCGGCTTTGCGCCTGCCAACATGCAGACCGGATTTTACTGATGAGCTCCAGCGATCATAGCAAACAAAATTAAATCCATAAAAATCAAACAATGAAACAAACCATTTTCCCCGCACTTGTTTTCCCCCTGTTGCTTGTATCCTGCGGTAACAGCAATACAGATAAAAAGGGTGACCATGCAGTACAGGAGACCGCTACAGCCAACGGAATGGAAACCGGAAATGCAGCCGGTAAAACCGGGCGCTTTAGCTTTGATGGAAAAGAGGTAAGCGCGGAGGTGACCACCCAGTATTTTGGAAGTGATAAGGCGAAATCCAATTTTTCTGTATTGTGTCAGCACAATGAAGGGGATGCCGCAAATCCCAACTTCCAGCTGTTACAGGTTACGTTTGTGAATGAAAAAGATGCTACTGCTAATCCGGCTTTAAAGATCTATGACGGTGGCAGTACGTTGCCGATGACGGAGCCTGAGCCAGGTATTGTAGCCGTGGCGTTAAGCGGTATCGGTGATGGATTTGCCAAAGAGGAATTTACCGGTGGCGGTAGATCCACCGGAACAATTACGGTGGCTAACCGAACGGTAACAATTAAAGACCTGGTGCTATTTACACAAAGCGGTGAAAAAAAGACGGTGAACGCAGTACTCCCGTTTTAGATAACGGCCGCCAAATGCCCGCGCGTGATAAAAGCTGCAGGCAAATATCTGATAGCTGAAGTCTAAAGTCTCAGCGCCGGATATTCGTACATCTGGTGATTTTCTTTCATCGATTTTTTGTTTCCGTTCGTCGGTTGGTTTTGAAGGCAGCCTGTGCCGCAGCCTATTTTTGGTTAAACAAAATTAAACCATCTGAAAATGAAAAAACTATTTATTGCATGCTTATTAGCCGGTGCCCTTACTGCCTGTAAAAAGGATAAAGATGTGGAGGCAGCACCAGAAAAAACCTACCTGCTGAAAAAACGCAGTCATGTGCAGGGCAGTTCATCCTGGGCCATGGAATATACTTTTGACGCCGGTGGAAAAATGACCCAATTGATATCCTCCGGCTCTTTAGGAAATTATGTGTTAACGCCACAAAGGGATCAAAACGGAAGAATTATTCGTGCCAATTTTGATAATGCCACTTATGGCTACAGAACCTATGAATACGATGCAAACGGGAACCTGGCCAAAATGAATTTTTACAGCCTTCCGGGCGGCTCTATGGTCACTTATACGATTTACAGTTATACAGCTACAGGCTATGAGGCGGCGCGCTACAATCCATCGGGCGGACTTAATGGTAAGGATGTATATCAATTTACGGCAGACAAGAAGAATATAGCTGTACAAAAAAGCTATAACGCTGCCGGAACCCAAACCCAGGAAAAAACTTTTACTTATACCAATAAAAGAAGTGAGTACTATGTAGAGCCGGAGCTAACAATGCAGCGGCTAAACTCCGGTTTCTGCAATGAGCATGCAATTGCTACTGCGACCATTAAAGCCCTGCCCGCTGGTACCACTTATACTGAAACCCGTGCACAGGAGTATAATGCTGATGGCTATGCTATAAAAACCGACGTTGTGTATAGCAATGAATGGGAAAATATGGAAAGTAGTTTTGAATTGATTGAACGATAATCTGAAAAATAAAGTGATGAACAATAATAACGTAAAGCAGATTGCCCTGCCGGCGTTTATGGCTGTCTGTCTGCTTCTGTTAGCGCAGGGTATATATGCACAGATCATTAACCGGAAGCGGCCGGTTGCCGAAAAAACAGGTGTTGCCGGCCATTATGTAAAGGATCAGGAAGCATTTTTGAATAACAAACTTGTAAAAATGGAGTTTTATGTTAGCAATGCCAGCGCAGCGATTGCCAATTTTCCGTATAAAAGTAGTATTGCAGAGTTGATGCGTATTCCCAACAAGCAGGGACAGCATGACTATGTCGGCGTGTTTTTTTCACTTGATCTAAAAAATAGTCCTTCGGTAAATTCGGTGCAGAAAACAAATGAAGCATACGGCAATCTCTTCACCAAAGTTTACACAATCCCTTTAAAAGGTGATTTTAAGTACCGCGATTTTATTGAAAAAGAGGATAGCTATCTGCGGTTAGATGTGCGCTGGATACCCGGTTATTACAGTCGTGGTAACGGGCAGCAAATGTTTGCCAGCTTTTCCGTTGCGCTTACGTTTGCGGATGGGTACAAGGAATTCTTACGCTTACAACCCATTCAGTTAGCAACGGCAAAAGGAGCCTGGACTGCGGTTTACCCGGATCCGTTACAGGTAAGCCAAAAAATACCGGGATTGCCGGCCTCCAGACCCGTTGCCCCCACAGTAAAATAAATGATCCATTCATAAGCATTTACAATGAAGAAAATAGCGATACCATTACTCGTTTTACTTGCCCTTGCTGCCTGTAAAAAAGAAAAAAAAACAGTAGACCCACCACCCGTAAAAGTGCCGGCAATGGTCATTAATCCTATGGTAGATATTGACGCCCTGGACCCGGATAATGCCACTTCTGATGGCTCCCCGGGATCTTTCCAGGTAGGAGTACGCTTTATTACTTATAAAGATGGATTTATCAGTCGTTTGGGTTTACGCTCGCCTTCAGCAGGAAATTATCGCATACAACTCTATACGTTTGTTTCCAATGATTCCACCACGCTCAATTTTCCGCTTATTGTTGAGCCGGAACGTTTGGGCTATGTTGATGTTACCATTGATGCAGCCGCTGCCCAAAAAGGGACTACGGTATGGGGCAATATCCAATCCGTTAAAATAAAACCCTGGAATGCGGATGGCCCGGGCAAGGTAAGGCAATATGGTGTTTGCTATAATGACCAGGATTTAAAACAATACCAGCATATATTACCGGCGGGGCTTACATTCCCGCTGATATTTTCCAACAACCTTTCTGTATTCAAGTATGATTTTTTTAAGATAGACAGTCACAATAGCCATCCCTGGCAAATTGGCCGCGGCGGATTTTCCACCCTGGTATACGGCGGCGAACAGTTTGAATTTGTAACACCAAAATAAAGACAGGAGATGAAGCCGCTTCTTTTTTTGATCTTATTATCTATGGCCGGCGTGAGCGCACAGGTTCAGAAGAGAACGGAACCTGCTTCCCAGCTGGTATGGATCAAGCAGGTTGCCGTACATAACAAGGCCGATGTTTTAATAGTGGATTATGTAACGATGCTTACCGGATCCCGGGCCGTGAAAGCCGCCAGGGAGGCGGGAGACGCTGAATTTGAGGTTAAACATAATGGCGATACGACCTGGTATGTGCCCAATGACTTTTACATTGAAAATAAATCACGAAAACTTAGAACGCTACCGGTGGCGGATAGCTGTGCGATACAACTCATCCGGGAGGGTGGGACCCGGTTGTATAAAAGTGACCTGGCGCAGTTAAAAAAAGGATATGCCGGCAAACTATACCGGCTGGAGATCGTGTTGGGGAAAATTGTAAAACTAACAGAAGTGTACACGCCATAGGAACATTTAACCCGGCATAAATCGGTGTCGGTTTCTTAAAGCCACAGATACGCAGATTTGGCAGTAGCTTTAGTTAAAAAAAATAGCACAAAGATGGCACCTCAGTCGTAGTTAGTGCATCTGCGGCAGCCCTAAAAATCGCTAAGGAAAGGTGTTCCATCGTCTGCCCTGCAGCATGCGGGGTCCGACAATGAACCGCATGCTTCCTGTAGTGCCTTTAATCTTTAAATTTACTGCACATTGGCGTTAATAAAGCTTTGTGCCTTATTAAGACAATCATACCAGATGGCTGGATCTGACCAGCCATGCGTCTGGTTGTCATAAAAAACGAATTGGTTGGTAACGCCCACATTCTTGAGTCTGGCCTCCAGCGTATAGGATTGTTCCTTGGGAACCACATCATCCAAACCGCCATGAAAAATAATGGTGGGAGGCGACTGGGCCGTTACATAGTTAATCGGGCTGCTGTCATGATACATCGTTGCGTTGCTGGTAGGAGTACCGCTCATTAATAAATTGATCAGGAACGCTTCGCCGGGGTCGGAACTGGTATAGGAATTATATAAAGCAGCCATATCATTGGGGCCGAAAAGGTCGATGACCGCTTTGGGTTTAATGGTAGTATTGTTCTTGTAGCCTTGTAACAATGCCAGATGTGCCCCGGCACTGGCACCGGCAAATACCCATTTATCGGAAATGACAAAGGTTTGCCGCCGGTCGTAAATATACTGGATAGCGGTTTTGATATCTTCTTCCTGGGCCGGGAATTTATTTTTTACGGAAATACCGTTAAGACTGGCAAGCCGGTAATTTAAATTAAAGATCGCCCAGTCCGGGAGGCGTCTTCTTAAGGAATCGATTAACGGGGCATGTGCTTCATCTGCCTTATCGCCTTCCGCCCATGCGCCACCATGTATAAAAATGAACACTTTGGTGGTGGCTGTTGACCGGTTTGCGGGCAGGTAAATATCCATCCGTTGCAGGTTGTCGCCGCCATAGGCTACGTCCTTTAGCGTTTGGGCTTCTGTTGTAACCTTGGGCTCGTCCGGTTTAAAATCATCGTCCTTGTTACAGGCGGTAATAAAGATGGATAAACAAAGTGTGTATAGAAGAATACGTTTCATTATGGTGGGTTTAATGTTAAGTTGAACGGGGAATCGTCAGTGGGGAATTGTGAATAACAGGGGGGGCTTATTTTGATAAATTGTTTACGGAAGATGTTGCGGGTGCTCTTCATCGCTTTGTTTTGAATCCTCGAGGAACTGGTATGCGGGTGCTGCCGGCTTCAGGATCTCGATGATCAACGCTAAAAAGGCCACAGCAAAAACAGTATAGCTGATCAGTGAAAGCGTACCAAGCAGTTGCATCGTCCGGAGTTTTTCACCCATATCCGGTTGAAGAGACATGGATTTCTGAATCTGAATTTCGCCGATCGCATAGCTTGCCAGGCAACTAACGAAAAGGGTAACGCCGAGTATATTCCTTTTTTTGATCAGGTAATAAAGCAGCGCAGCCAGGATGATCAGTTGCGGTATGCTCCGGAGCGATAGTTGTAGCATGGTTCGATATTTGGTCTTAAAAATACAAAAAAGCAGCTGAACCGGGCCTGTTTAAAAGGGGTATACCATTTTTTGTATTTTTTTTTCAACGCAAAGCCCGCAACGGATCCGCAAAGCCCGCAAAGAGGCCTGTTAAGTATCCTTGCGAACCTGGCGGAATCCTCGCTCCTTGAGGTTCTGATTTTATCGCGAAGTGCGAAGGACCCGCAAAGAACGCAATTAGGGTTATGGAATAAATACAGCGGGTTCTTTCAAATCGATTTTTATCGTTTAACGCAAAGCCCGCAACGGATCCGCAAAGCCCGCAAAGAGGCTTGTTAAGTATCCTTGCGAACCTGGCGGAATCCTTGCGCTCCTAGCGGTTGAAACTTTAATCACAGAAGAAGTTTGTAACCAGGGGGGAAGGACATAAAAGAAGACCGGTGATAATCCTGGTAAGAGATCACCACCGGTCCTAAGTATTCGTTCTGCAATGCTGCCATTAGACAGCGGGTTCTTTCAAATCGATTTTTATCTGCAATTCATCCAGCTGTTTGTTGTCGATGGTGGCCGGTGCATCCAGCATAATATCCCTTCCGCTGTTGTTCTTGGGGAAGGCAATAAAATCGCGGATGCTTTCGCTGCCGCCGAGGATCGAACACAACCGGTCGAATCCAAAGGCGATACCGCCATGCGGGGGCGCACCGTATTCAAAGGCGCCCAGCAGGAATCCGAATTTATGTTGTTGTTCTGCTTCATCCATACCCAACGCCTCAAACATTTTTTGCTGCAGCTCTTTCTGGTAAATACGGATGCTGCCGCCTCCGATCTCGTTCCCGTTCAGGATCATGTCATAGGCATTGGCCTTGATATGTGCGTAGGGATGTTTGAGGTATTCTGCTGCATTTTCAATTTTAGGATTATTGCTGATCATGGTTTCAATATCCGATGGTTTGGGTGAGGTGAATGGATGGTGCCGCGCTACCCAGCGGTTTTCTTCTTCAGCATATTCAAACAGCGGAAAATCCAGTACCCACAGCAATTTAAACTCGTTTTCCTTGCGCAGCCCCAGGCGTTTGCCCATTTCCAGGCGCAGCTCGCTCATGGCTTTGCGGGTGCGCTCTTCGGCACCGGCCAGCACCAGGATCAGGTCGCCCGGCTGGGCACCGGTTGCGGCTGCAATAGCTTTAAGCCGCTCTTCGCTGTAAAATTTATCTACACTGCTTTTGAAACTGCCATCGGCATTGCATTTAATAAATACCAGGCCCTTCATCCCGATCTGGGGGCGTTTTACCCATTCTGTAAGCTCATCCGTTTGCTTGCGGGTATACTCGCTGCAGCCCGGTACGGCTATGGCCAGCACGGTTTCTGCATCATCAAATACGCCAAAACCGGCGTCTGCGATCAGGTGACTGTTGTTGGGTTTTCCGCCAAATACATGGGAGGGGTATTTCAGGTTCAGCAATTGCATGCCAAAACGGATATCCGGTTTGTCGTTGCCGTATTGCCACATCGCTTCTTCCCAACTCATGCGCGCTACGGGTTCTGTATAATCGATCCCTTTTACGGCTTTGAAAATATGCTTGATCAGGCGCTCGAACATATGGAGAATGTCTTCCTGCTCTACAAAGGCCATTTCACAGTCGATCTGGGTAAATTCCGGCTGGCGGTCTGCACGCAGATCTTCATCCCGGAAACATTTTACGATCTGGTAATACCGGTCGTACCCGCTTACCATCAGCAATTGCTTAAAGGTTTGGGGCGACTGCGGCAGGGCATAAAATTCGCCGGGATTCATGCGGGATGGTACCACAAAATCACGTGCACCTTCCGGCGTGGATTTGATCAGGAACGGGGTTTCGATATCCATAAAACCCTGCTCGTGCAGGTAATTACGGGTGGCGCGGTTTACGGCATACCGTAATTCCAGGTTTTTCTTTACCGCATTGCGCCTCAGGTCAAGAAAACGGTATTTCATCCGCAGGTCATCCCCGCCATCGGTATCATCCTGGATGGTGAAGGGAGGGGTGATGCTTTTATTCAGCACGGAAAAACGATCCACAAGGATTTCGATATCTCCCGTGGGGATATTTTTATTCTTATTGCTGCGCTCGCTCACCGTACCGGTGATCTGCAGCACAAATTCACGGCCCAGGGGGTTGGCATCCAGCTGGCTGTTCAGCGCTTCCGAAAACAGCAACTGGGTAATACCATAACGGTCGCGGAGATCCACAAAAGTAATACTGCCAAACTTACGAACGGTTTGCACCCATCCCGCCAGGGTTACTTCCTTATTAACATCTGCGATTCTTAGTTCACCGCAGGTTTGTGTACGAAACATGCTTCAAAATTTCCGCAAAGATAAGGGGTAGGGACGGTTTGAGGTTGGATTCGTTTTTATGCCTGATGCCAGACGCCGGACACAAGCTACCGGGTATCTATCGTCTATAGAATATCGACCGGAGGGGGTTCATAACGCTGTAACGGCATCTCAATTTTCACATTTCCACATTCTCAAATTTTCAAATGCTGAGCAGCCGGAAATCAGTAGGTTTGTACTCTAAAATAAGAACAATGGACATCGCCAAGTACATCGATCATACCATCCTGAAACCTACCACCCTGGTGGGGGATATTGAAAAACTGTGCAGTGAAGCCAAACAATATGGTTTTGCAGCCGTTTGTGTGCCGCCGCCTTTTGTAACGAAAGCAAAGGCGCTGCTGGACGGATCGGGGGTGAAAACGGCCACCGTGATCGGGTTCCCGTTTGGCTACTCGGCCATTGAAGCAAAACTGGCAGAGGTGCTGCTGGCCCTGGTAGATGGAGTGGATGAACTGGATATTGTGATCAACCTCATTGCTTTAAAGAATAATGACTGGCAATACCTGGCCAACGAAATTAACCACCTGATGCCGGTGATCAAAGAAAAGGGCAAAGTGATCAAGATCATTATTGAAAGCGGTGTACTAACCGATGATGAAATCATAAAATGCTGCGAACTGTATGGCGCTGCCGGTATTGACTACTTAAAAACCTCAACCGGTTATGCTGAAAAGGGCGCCAGCGTACACGCTGTACAGCTGTTTAAAAAACACCTGCCTCCTCATGTACAAATCAAAGCGAGCGGCGGTATACGGGACTATGCTTTTGCAAAAGAACTGGTAGATGCCGGTGCCACACGCCTGGGCTGCAGTGCCGGGGTGGCCATTGTGAACGGAGAGAAAGGCAGCGGAAATTATTAGCGCGCCCTTTGTTACCGCTTGTTCGCATGAAATACCGGAAGATCGCTGAAGTTCCCGGATCAGCATAAAACTGCGCTTTTTATGGCTCCTTGCTGTTGCCGGTTACCACGCATCATGGATATCAGTACCCGCCGTTAAACCACATGGATCTGCGGGTTTCTTCTAAACCCTCAATGATCATGCTTCCTTCAGAAGTATGGGGCTCCCTTTTGCTCAAATAAACCGGGTTTTGTTTATCTTTGTTGTAATGGTTATTACCCTGTAACGGCCCTTTAAATGTTACCTCGGTACTGGCTTCTTTATTATTGTTATCACATATCGTACGTTGGTTTTATTTATATTCAGAAAAACTAAACTATGAAAATTTTACTTGTTGAAGATGCAACAGCATTGCTGCGTGCTATTGAGCTGAAGTTGAAAAAGATCGGCTACGAAGTGTATCCCTGTGCAGATGGCCGCCAGGCGCTGGAGGAGCTTGAATCCGTTACACCGGATCTCGTGATCACAGACATCATGTTGCCCTTTGTGTCGGGCCTGGAAGTATTAAATGCCGCAAAGGCAAAAAATAAAAGGACGCCGGTAATTGTGTTTTCTGCCATGGGACAGGAAAATGCAGTGGAAGAAGCATTTTTGCTGGGCGCAGACGATTACGTGGTAAAACCCTTTGGACTAAAAGAACTGGAAATGCGGATCAAAAGGTTACTGGGAACCCTCAATGCCGACATACAGTCCTGATGTTGCGGCAATGCCCGCACTGATTTTTATTTTTTAATGATATTGTCTTTGCTTTCAATATTCGACTTCTTTAAACCTGGTTTTTTTTATGCAACGGCGGCGGTCTTTGCCGTTCTTATTGTGCTGTTGCTTGTACTCATTTACTGGAATCTTTATGAGCGGAAAGCGGCTTTTTTTCAGCCGCAATCGTTCCGGGTAGAGTTTGAGCTTTGGGTAAGCAAATGGATCCTGGAGGATCTGCAGGACACGGACACGATCCGCGTTCCGTTAAAGTTCGCCAAACATCTGAAGCGGCCCAATAACCGCCAGTTTGCACTTGACGGTCTTATCGAATTAAAAAAGAGCGTGGCCGGAGCGGTGGGTGATAAAGTGGTGGCCCTGTACCTGGAGCTGGGTTTTAAAGAAGATTCCCTGAAAAAGCTGAACAGCGTTGTATGGCATCAGAAAGTAAAAGGCATTAATGAGCTGTCGGTAATGCAGCAGGAAGATATGAACGCCCGTATCTTTAAGCTAACCAATAACCGGAATAAATACATCAGGAGGGAAGCGCAGTCTGCCATGTTCAATTTCTATGGATTTAAGGGGCTGCGGTTCCTTAATGTATTAACACACGCTATTTCAGACTGGCAGCAACTGAATTTAATAGAGCAGCTGCGACCGCTGGATCCGGAGCCCATCCCCGGCTTAAGCGGCTGGTTGCATTCGGATAACGACACGGTGGTGATCTTTGCCTTAAGACTTGCAGAGATCTATCAGTGTTTTGAAGTACACGCGGATGTGGTGCATTGTTTAGCCCATGCAAACGAAGCCGTAAGATCCCAGGCCGCTAAAACGCTGAAAGAGATCGCCGATGATTCTACCGCAGATATCCTTTGTAAGCAGTATACCGTTGAAACGGTAAGAAACCAGGTCGTATTGCTGAACAGTCTTGCGGTGATTGCCGGCGATGCCCAGCAGCCCTTTTTAACGAAGGAGCTGGATAATGAAAACGCATTTTTAAAACTGGGAGCTGCCCGTGTTATTGCAACCTGCTGCAGCAACGGGTGGGCCATATTAGGGGCAAAAGCCCGGGAACAGCCATCTCCTTTTCAAAAAATTTATAATCATTTAAGGTTTGAACTGAAAAAATGAACTGGGGCTTCCTGATACTGGAAATATTTGCGTTTGGGATATTTTTATATTCCATTGTGCTTTTTGCTTTTTATGTATTCATCGGTGTATTCTCCATAGGGGAAACCCGCAAGTATATTCATCAGAACCGCGTAACGGATTACCGGAGAATTGCTTCTTCCCTGCATGCTCCTTCCGTAAGCATTATAGCGCCGGCATATAATGAAGGTCTTACAATTGTAGACAACGTCCGGTCCCTGCTCTCCATTTATTACTATAACCTGGAAGTGATCATTGTAAACGATGGCAGCAAGGACAATAGCCTGCAGAAGCTGATCGACGCCTACCAGCTGGAAAAGATCGATTTTTTTATTCCGGACCAGATTCCTACAAAAGAAGTGAGGGGGGTATACAAAAGCCGCAACCCCGTGCTGCGGAAGGTAGTAGTGGTAGATAAGGTGAACGGCGGAAAGGCCGATGCCCTGAATGTTGGTGTAAATATTGCCAGCAATGATTATATCATCTGTATTGATGTAGACTGTGTATTGGAACAGGATGCCATTTTGAAAATGGTAAAACCGTTTATGGAAGCCACTACCCAACGGGTGATTGCTTCCGGCGGGGTGATCCGCATTGCCAATTCATCCCTTGTGGAACATGGAAGCCTTGTAAAAGTAAAGTTGCCGAAGGACTACCTGCCGCGCATGCAAACGCTGGAATATATCCGTGCATTTTTGCTTGGAAGGATGGCCTGGAGCAGGCTCAACGGCCTGTTGCTGATTTCGGGGGCTTTTGGGGCCTTCGATAAAGAGATCGTGATAAAATGCGGCGGATACAACCGCAATACGGTGGGGGAAGACATGGAGCTGGTGGTGCGGATGCGGCGCTATATGGAAGAGCGGAAAGAGCCATATAAAGTTACCTATATTCCCGATCCCCTGTGCTGGACGGAGGCCCCCGCTTCCTATAAAGTACTGGGAAGGCAGCGGAACCGGTGGATCCGGGGCACATATGAAACGTTGAAATTTCACAAGGTGATGTTTTTTAATCCGCGGTACCGGCTGCTGGGAATGGTGAGTTATCCCTACTGGTTCTTTTTCGAACTGCTGGCACCGGTTATCGAATTCCTCGGATTTATAGCCTTCCTTGTAATGGTGTTTGCCGGGCTGGTAGACTGGGAACTCTTCTTTGCGTTGTTTGCAGTTGTGATCGGGTTCAACTACCTGTACTCTGTATTTGCGGTTTATATGGAAGTGAAGACCTACAACCAGTACCGGCGCAGAACCGATATAGCAAAGCTGTTGCTGACCAGCTTAAGCGAGCCGTTTAATTTTCACCCGTTTGTTGTGTGGAGCAGCATTCGTGGACTTGTGGATATTTTGAGAAACCAGCACAGCTGGGGCGATATGGCCCGGGAGGGATTTGATAAAAAGAAATCATAAGATGAAGCACCCCTATAAACCCGTTAATAAAGAATCGTTCTTAAGACGGAACTTAAAAAGTTCCTGTAAGGACTTTGTACCGCAACTGCTGGTGCTGGCAGCGCTGTTCCTGGTATTGCGTCTTTTTGAGATGGGGTACGATGTATACCGGCACCGCTGGAATGCATTTTTCTGGAAGGTTCTTTTTTCCGGTTTATTAAAAGATCTGGCTTTTGTGGCCGGCATGGGCTTCCTGCTTTACCTGGTATATTTTATATGTTTCCTTGCCGGCCGGAAATGGGCCCGTATGGTTTTTATAGTGCTCGGAAGCATTTTATGCCTGATCCAACTGGCCCTGGCTTTTTATTTCCAGTTTTCATTCAATTTACTGGGAGGAGATCTTTGGCAGTACAAGCTTTCAGATATCCGGCAAACGGTAGGAGCGGCCGGTGTGAGCATATGGATTTTTGTGGTGCTGGCGGTGGTACTGGCGTTGATCGTATCCTGCCTGGCCATTTTACCCCGTAAAATAAAACTACCGGCAGGAGCCGCTTATGGAGTGGTCATTTTCCTGGCCTTGCTCATGCCGTTCCGGCCGGCTTTACAGGCATCAACGCTGCGCCCCGGTAATGAATATGCCACCAATTTATCGGTAAACAAGTCCTACTATTTTTATACGGGTACAATCGGCTATTTTAGCCCGCAGGCATTGCAAACGGATATCTACAGTGATTTTTATTCCGGGGATTATGATAGTGGTTCAGCGGTAGCAGATTCCCTCCGCGTCTTTCATTATGTAGATGAGGCGCGCTATCCCTTTCTGCGTGCGGATGATACGCCGGACCTGCTTTCACCGTTCTTTAATCCAACAACAAGCCCGCCCGATATTGTAGTGGTCATTGTGGAAGGACTTGGAAGGGCATTTGCAAACAGCGGCGCGCGTTTGGGTAATTTTACCCCGTTTTTAGATTCACTGTCCCGTGCCGGCCTTTACTGGGAGAACGGGTTAAGTACATCGGGAAGAACCTTTTCGGTGCTGCCCAGCCTGTTGGCTTCATTGCCCTTCGCCCGGAGTGGTTTTGCAGAGTTGGGAGCCTCTATGCCGCCGCACGTCAGCTTGCTCTCGTTGTTAAAGCACAATGGGTACCAGACGGCTTTTTATTACGGCGGAGATGCGCATTTTGACAATATGGATCTCTTCCTGCAACAGAACCAGATCGGGGCCATCAGGGATATAAAAAGCTTTCCTTCCGGGTATCGGAAATTGCCGGCCGCCGGCACAGGGTTTTCGTGGGGATACGGAGATAAAGAACTGTTTCGCTGGTACCTGGCTTCACAGGACGCGGCATCAGCGGCACCCAAGGCCGCTGTATTGCTTACCGTGGCTACGCATAGTCCTTTTTTGGTAAACGACCAGGAAGCCTATTTTAAAAAGTTTGAACAGCGCCTGACGGAACTGCATTTGCCGGAGTCCGAAAAACAGGTTGCCCGCAACTACCGGGATCAGTACGCAAGTATTTTATACGCAGATGATGCATTGAGGGATTTCTTTACCGCCTATGGAAAAAGAAGTGATTTTGCACATACGGTCTTCCTGGTAACCGGTGATCATCAGATGCCGGAGCTGCCGCTGAACAGTAAAATAGACCGGTATCATGTGCCGTTGCTGATCTATTCACCGTTATTAAAGCGAACGGCTACCTTTTCATCCATTGTTTCGCATTTTGATGTAACGCCATCCCTGCTGGCCTTCCTGAAAAATAATTATCCCATGCAGCTGCCTTCACTGGTAAGCTGGATGGGCGCAGGTTTGGATACATCAAGAGTTTTCCGGAATGTACATGCATACCCGATGATGCAGGATAAAAACGATCTGGTCGATTTTATCGAGGGAACGCACATGGTCAATCTGAGCACATTGTTTGAAATAGACCCACAGCTGAGTTTGACGCCGGACGATTCAAAAGATATACTGAACCGGGTAAGCGGGAGCTTTGACCGGTTTAAGCGGAAGAACCAGCAGCTCATCGATGGAGCGGGTCTGATACCCGATTCCATTTACCAGCGGTATACAACAAAAGAATAATTGCTGCAAGGCAGCGTAAATCTGTATGAATATTAAAAATGATCAACTATGCCAGTAAAACCTTGTCTGTTATGGATCCTGCTTCTGAGCAGTTTGCAGCTGTTTGCCCAGGCAGATACGACCACGTCTGACGGGCTGTTCCAGGCTGCACGGCATGCGGCCTTTGAAAATAAGAACTATGCACTGGCTAAACGGTATGCGATAAAGGCATTGGAACTAAGTCCGAAATATGCAGATATCCGGGTGTTCCTGGGGCGCCTGTATACCTGGGATAAGCAGCCCGACAGTGCGCGGGCATGTTTTGATGAAGTGCTGAAGGAGCAGCCGGATTATGAAGATGCCGCCGTGGCATATGCGGACCTGGAATTTTGGAATGACCGGAATGAAGCTGCCCTGGAAAAGGCAAATGCGGGTTTGCGGTACCATCCGGCTTCGGCGGATCTGCTGCTCCGGAAAGCCCGGATCCTTGCTGCCATGCGCCGTTACGGGGAAGCGGGAGATATGGTGGATACCCTGCTGAGGAAAAACAAGAAAAATACAGAAGCGCTGGCGCTGGGAAACCGCATAAAAGACGAGCGGTCGCTGAACCGGATCGGTGTATCCTATGATTATGTTTATTTTGATAAACAGTTTGATGACGCCTGGCACCTGGCGAGTATCGACTACGGGCGGCGAACAGGGATCGGAACGGTGATCGGGCGCGTCAATTATGCCAACCGGTTCCGTGAAAACGGTGTGCAGTTTGAAGTGGATGCATATCCCCGGATCTCTAATACGTTTTACCTGTATGTGAACGCCGGTTACTCCAATAACGTAGGTGTTTTCCCCCGCTGGCGCATGGGGCTTTCCGTGTATGCCAACCTGCCCAAAAGCTTCGAGGCGGAGCTGGGTATACGGCATCTGTACTTTACCTCCACTACCAATATCTATACCGCTTATATCGGCAAATATTACAGCAGCTTTTTATTTGGTGCCCGGGCCTATTTTATACCTTCCAAAACCACTAAAAACTCCGCATCGTATAACCTCCTCGGGCGCTATTATTTTGGTGGCGCGGATGATTATATCGGGCTGAATATCGGAACAGGTATTTCGCCGGATGAACGTTATCTGGCCCCGCAGCTGAACGCAACCTATTCCCTGAAAACCTATAAGGCCAATGTTGACTTCAGGCATGCATTCAAATTGAATATTGTTACCTTAGGCGCTTCTCTTATCAACCAGGAATATATGCCGGATACAAGGGGGAACCAGATCCAGGCCGGTATCGGATATATCCGGCGCTTTTAAAGAAGACCCGTTATGAAAATAAATCGCAGGTATGCTTATTTCTTTCCCTGGGTGTTACTCCTGGTGCCGCTTACAATGTGGGTATGCTGGCTGCTGACCCCCAAAAAGCAGCTGGTAGTGGCCATTATCGATAAGACCGCATTAACTCCCCAAGGGCAGGAGCATATTTCCCTGACCTGGATCTTAAATCATTACCGGTTCACCAAAGATGCGCATCACCTGTACCAGGTAAGCAGCGATTATTTTGGCTTTTTTCCAAAGCCCCACGAAAAGTTCCGTTTAAAAGGCCTGGAGCGGTTTGATGCATCGCTTTTGGATAAACTGAGCCATGATGCAGACCTTGCTTATTACACGGACACCTATGGCGTATATGCAAATGAATGGTATTTGAAAAAGCAGGTGGCGGAACGCTCCGGCATGGTGTATGGCGGACTGAGTGCAGCGGACGTGGATTTTATGGAAAAAATGAAGCAGCGGCATAAACTGGTGCTGGCGGAATTTAACACGATCGGGTCACCCTCGGCGCTTACAGAGCGGTACCGGTTTGAACAATTATTTGGTCTTAAATGGACGGGATGGATCGGGCGGTATTTTGATGAGCTGGACACTGCGAAAAATAAAGACATTCCCCGCTGGCTGGTAAAAGGATATATGAGCCGGCACAATAACCGCTGGCCGTTTAAGAACGAAGGCATTGTTTTTGTGGGGGAGGGAAATACCATCGTGGTACTGGAAGCGGGGAAAGACCTGGTGTCGCCCCTGCCTTATATGGTTACCGAAGAAGCCTTTCGCGCTCACTACCGGTTACCCCAAAAAGTCAATTATTCTTACTGGTTCGATATCGTGGTTCCGGATACCCTGGTGAACCGCGTGCAGGCCCGGTTCTCCTTCGATCTTACCGCATCGGGTAAAAAGGAATTACAGCAGTACAGCATTCCTGCATCCTTTCCCGCGGTACTGTCGCACAGGGGAGCCGATTATCAGTTCTGGTATTTTTCGGGTGATTTCTGTGATAATCCCATATCGTTTAATACATCCTATTTTAAGGGGATTGAAAAGTTCAGGTTCTTATTTATGAACCGGCTGGATAAAACACAGCGGAAAAGCTTTTTCTGGAGTTTTTACCGGCCGCTGGTCAGCACGATCCTGAACGAGTATTATGCTGAAAAGAAGAAAGCAGCGCGCCGCTAAACAAAGATACAGGGTTCGGATCCCCGGGCGAACAAATTGATAGCGGATTCCTAAAGACGGGCGCCTGGTGGATTAAAGCAGCGCCGCATCAACGTTTAAGATCAGTCACCCGTTTAACAGTTCACACCCTGTGTAAATCCCCGATCCCGGACCTGACCGGATGATAACTGAAGATTAAAGACTGAAAACTGAAGACTGAAAGCTGAGAACTGATAACTGCAAGTTTTCTGTCAGTTTTTTAGCTTGTACCAGGTGCTTATATGGTGGATGGACACGCCATAGTCGGCACTGCCGCAGAGCGTACTTAGTTTTTTAAGCTCGGTGTACATATATGTCTTCCCTTCTTCTGCATAAGAAACAACATCGCCTTCGCTTGATGGCGCCGTTTCTGCGCCCAGGAAGATCTGCTTGTTTAAGGACAGGGCATAGGTAATCTCTTCTTTTGATACATCATACATCTTTTCGGCGGTATCCCGGTACGACATGATGAATACGCGGGTAGCTTCGCTGATCACCGCTTCATACAACACGCGGCTCTGGCCGTTATAAGATACGATGTCATCCAGCCAAAACGGAATGTCAAAATCGATATTCCCGGCACCGGCATATTGACTGGTAACCCAGGAAACAAAGTCGATATATTGTTGCATGATGATGGCCCGGCGTGTTGAAAACGTGGGGTCCTGGTGCGGTTCCACATCCAGGTGAATGCCTGCAAAACGTTTGGTACTGGCTGCGGTATTTTGGTATTGGGTGTACTTGCTCATCAGGTTAATAAATCCTGTACGGTCGGAGATCCATACATAACTGCCCGCCAGCAGGAATACGCGGATGCCTTTGCCGGCGGCTTTTTCAATAAACCCGGCGGTTGTTTCAGAAAAATCAACGGTAGAAAAATAGATCTCCGTAACCCCGTTTTGCTGCGCAAAATTTAAATAGCTATCCCAGTCTTTTTTATTTACGCTCCACCACCAGGTGCCCAGCGGTTTGTTGATACCCGGCACCAGCGGGTTGCCCGGTTTTCCCCCGGTACGGAGCGCATCGGCTTCAGATGATGAAAGTACATCCCCGGCGTTCTTTTTACAACCGGCCAGAAGAAGCGCTGCGAGGAAGCAAAATAATGCACCGGTTTTTACGGCTTGTTGCGTTTGATTTTTATACATATCGCATGTCGTTAATTGTGGGCGCTAACAGACAAATAGGAACTGTTATGAACAGCGGTTATTGGTTGTTTAGCTGGCCTGGTTATTTATCGTTTTTTTGTCAAAGCCAACCTGCTGCCGGCAGCACTGGTTTCCGGATACTGCCAAATAAGGGTTCAGCGGTTGGCAGGTGAAGATAGGACAATGCCGGAAAAATTGCAATTTCTTTCCCCGGTTGCCTGCAAGCTGCATGGGATGCATTACAGCAGCAGCTACCGGTAATCGTAAGGCTTACAATGTTTTTAACATCCAAATGGTACAACCGGTATGCCCGGAATTCCCCAGCGCATGATCCAGTTTCCGGAAGCCCATCTTTTCATACATTCCAACGGCCGTTGCAAACTGGGGCAGGCTTTCGAGGTATACGGCTTTATAATTCAGATCGGATGCGGATCCCAGGCTTTTAAGAAATAATGCCTTCCCTACGCCTTTTCCCCTGGCTGCGCCGGAAAGATAAAATTTTACGAGTTCGGTGCAGCCCTCCGGCAAGCCTTCGGTGGGGTAAATGCCGCAGCAGCCCAGCAGGTTGCCATCCAGTTCGGCTACCCACAGCACGGCATTGGCGGTTTGGAACAACTCAAACAGGTGGTCGGTAGTCGGATCTTCAAAAACGGTATTTTTTGTAGGCGCCCCGAAGTCTAAAAATGCCGCGCGGATGATAGTGGCGAGTTGGCTGTTATCCCTTGCTTCAACCGGTCTGATGGTAACTGTGTGCATACTGCAAAGGTATTAGCCCTTGCGGGAATTTAAAATATCCAATTCAAAATGTTAAATGTAAAAGTGGAGATGCCGTTACGGTTTCATAATCGTTCCTTCGGAATTGAAACCAGGGCGTGTTATGATTCGGCAGCGCTTGTATATTCAACGAATATTCAACCGGTCCGAGACTCATCTTGAGGGAATTTTAAACTTCAAACAAAAGGGAGTTGTTTGCTTAGTAATTGTGAATTGCTCAAAACATTAAGCGCTTACCCGGAGGCCTAACCTGAAATATTGAACCTGAAACCTGAAACTTCTTTATCGTCCGCTATTTTCGATCATTGTTTTGAGGAGATGGGTAAAGGCTTTGTTTTCGATGAGTGCTGTAAGCGTCAGATGCATGCGGTACCGCCAGTAATGATGCGGATCTGCAGGAATGTTGATCCGTTCCTCTGCGGGATCTTTTCTCCGGATATGCGCATCCATGCCCAGGAGATCCTGCAGCTGGCAAATGCACCACATGGCGGGCGCTGCAAGATGCTGCCTGATGATCTCCCGGTTGATCCAGTCTTCGCAATAACGGGGCGCTTCGCCCTGGAGATGCAGCATTTCATTGTAGAAGGTTTGTGTAAGTTCCCGGTTCTCCTCCCACCAGCCACGGATCGTGCTCATATCATGGGTTGACGGAGACACTACGGAGAGATAGGGTGCATGGGCGGGATTAAAGAAACGGATCCCCGGCTGTTTGGGCATGCGCTGAATCTCCAGGCTAAGGATACCCAGCTCCTGCATAACCTCCGGAACACAGGCCGGCACCAGCCCCAGGTCTTCCCCACAGATCAGCATATTGGTGGATGCTTTTAATTCCGGGAGCTTTTTCATCGATTCTTTTTTCCAGAAGGCATCCTGCCGTTTGAAAAAATAATCATTATAAAGGGTTTTTATTTTTACCTGCTGATCATGGGGCAATGATTGAAACGAAAGCGTTTGATCCAGGCTGAAGCGGGGATGATAGCTGGTGAAACCACCGGTTTCCTGTTTTAACAGCAGTACATTGGCCAGTAGCTGGAACAAGCCCGCTTTTAGTCCCTCCGGATCGCCGTGGCAGGTGAACCAGTTTTCGAGTTTGCGCTGCGTATCAAAATCCGGAAGGAAAAAATAGTCGAATCCGTTTTCCGTTGCCAGGAACTGCTTTTTAACAAGCGCGGCCTGGTTACCAAATACCTGGTTGAGCACAATCGTGTTTACGAACGGCATACAGAACCGGTCTTCGCTGAACTGGATACCCCGTTCATGAAATTCATCGGCTTTAAGCGCAATGCTGGGATCGAAATAGCCCATGATCCCCTGTACACCGTCAAGAGGGATGCTCCATATCCTGAAAAAGCCAAGGATATGATCGATGCGGAAGGCGTCAAAATAACGGCTCATCTGTTCAAACCGGTTCCGCCACCAGCTAAAATGATCTTCCTGCATGCGCGGCCAGTTATAAGTAGGGAACCCCCAGTTTTGGCCGTACACGGCAAAATCATCAGGAGGGGCGCCTGCCTGCAGCTCCATATGGTAGAGTTCCGGAGCTACCCAGGTATCGCTGCCGTACCGGTATACACCAATGGGAATATCGCCTTTTATCACAATGCCTTTCTGATGCGCATGGGCAACCGCATCCTCCAGCTGCAGGTGCAGGTGGTATTGTAAAAAGCAATAAAAGCTAACCACAGGATTATTCCGGAAGAGCGCATTAACCGCTCCGGGATCATATGTGCGGTTAGCCGCCCATTTAGAATAATCTACCGTTTTGTACTGGTCACGCAGGTAGCAGAATACGGCATAGGGCTGCAGCCAGTAGCGGTTGGTTTCAAAAAAGCGCTTATAACTTTTTGATTGCAATTGTTCCTTGCCCAGCCGGTCAAATAATTTTTTAAGCGTCTGGATTTTTACCTGCAATACGGCCTCATAGTCGATCTGGGAAAGCGCATTCAGCCGCTCTTTCTCCGTGCCAAGCCCGGTTAAGAGGTCCTGTGCCTTTTCGCCCGCCACGGTTTCCAGGTTCAGATAAATCGGGTTGAGGGCAAAAGCAGAAATGGCTGCATAAGGGTAAGAGTCGCGCCAGGTAAATGTAGCGGTGGTATCGTTCACCGGCAAAATCTGGATCAGCTTCAAACCGGTTTGCTGTGCCCAGTCGGCCAGTTGTTTGAGATCGTTGAATTCCCCGATCCCCAGCCCGTTTTCGGTTCTCAGACTGAACACCGGAATCGCCAGCCCTGCGCCGCGCCAGGTATGGTTGGCGCATCTGATAAAACCATCCTGTAAAACGGTGGTTCCATTTTCCGTTGCCGGCCAATCCTGCACCCGGTTTCCCTTTTCTTCGTACGCTATAAGGCGTTGCAGGCGGGTATCATAAATACCGTATTTATATTCCAGAGAAAGCGGTACCGGTTTTATTGAAAGCTGCACCATCCAGTAAGCGCCGGTCCGTTGCAGCAGCACCGGGGCTGCCGTATTCCAGTTGGAAAGGGCATCGGTATTGCCCAGCAGGCAAACGGCCTGGTGTGCCTCCAGTAACGGGGCTTTTACCATAAAGATGTAATTGGCACCCGGTACCGGCATAAGGGGGGCTGCGGGAGCGGCTGGCAGCAACACCTCTTCAAAAGGGGCGGTATAAAACACATTTTCGATCGCATCGGTAGCAATCCAGGTATCATAAATAACCAGCAGGTTTTCCGGCCGGATGGGAAGCTGCAGCCGGCGGGTGGTCTTGTACTCGGGTATGCGTTCCCCGTCAGCAGTTTGAAAAGTGTAGTAATAGGCAAATGGTTGTTGAAAGATCTCCGGATCCAGTTCCAGTTCCACCGTCCAATAGTCATAATTCAGATACTTCATGGGTATGCCGGTTGCCTCCGGTTCGTTTCCCCAGGTATTCCCTGCGCCGCATAGCCATAAACTTTCCCCATATTTTGTATGGAACCTGATATTGAACTGAACTTTCATTATACGTTTTTTTCTGTGAAACCGGCAAGTAACGGGGTTTTCCTGAATAATCGCTGATCTTTTTTTATAAAGATAATGTGTATTTGATACACATTCAAAAAAAGCGCTTGTTTTTTTTGGAGGCCGGAACGCCGGATTTTCAGGGAGCTGTTTTAAACACCGGCGGTTTTTTATGATTGAACCTGCCGGTATTAAAGACGCCGGAACGAAGCGGTAGCATGGTGCCATGCGCCGGGCGACTGGCCTGCCGATAACGAAAACCCGCTGCTGACATTTAAAAAAATACGGTAGCGGCGGGGCCGCTGCGGCAAAAAATAAAAATGTATACGTGCATCGTTTTTTAATATAGCCGGGTTCCCTTATTTTTGTGCAAAATTTCAAAAAATGGCATCAGCATCAAAAAATAAAGGGTTAATGTGGATCTTGTTTTTCCTTTCCACGGCATTTTTTCTGTTCTTGATTTTTAGCCACAATCCCTGGCTGACGCTGGTGCTGCCTTTTGTGACTACTTTTTTTGTAAAAGCGATGGATATCATCTAGGCTTTTTTGTACCGCATACGGGAGGTTGTTCTGCAAGACAGGGCAACCTCTTTTTTTTGCCATACCGGACCACCCTGCTTCTCCAATAAATGACCGCACGCTGCCCGGCGGCTAACATATGTTTCATTTCCTGTAGACCGTTTTTGGTTAGTGCTTTTACCCCGATAATGGAAACAGCTGTTGCGGCCTGTTGATGACCTTAGCAGGGGCATTTCCTCCCGTTGTGGCAATTGGCGACGGGCATATGCCCGGGAGGATACAAAAAAACAGCCGGCTGTTGTTGCGCTTTTGTAATGAGGCTCGTTTCATCAACAACAGCGTTGCTGATTCAAACAAACGGCTGCGACCGGATACCGGAACAGATGACCGGTATTGACCGAACGGTTAACCTGGTTTGCAACCAGGTTCTATGAACAACTGAAACGATCATTAAAACGGATTAAAACCAAGCCATGAAAAATGTAACATTGATGCTTATGGGCACCCTGCTTTTGTTGTCCTGCTCAAACAGAAAAAATGAAGTAACCGGCTATGCACCGGTTTACGGAGATCTTTCGGAGATGACGGGGGTATCACTGGCGCCCGCCCGGGCCGTTGAGAAAGGAGGTAAAGTGTATGTGTGGGGTGATCTGCTTTACCAGGTGGAAACAGGAAAGGGGATTCATATTACAGACATCTCTGATCCGGCAGCACCGGTACAGAAAGGGTTTATTAAAGCGGGCGGTGCACAGGAAGTAGCCGTAAAAAACGGGCTCATTTATACCAATAGCCAGAACGACCTGGTGATCCTTAAGATTGAGAACAACAAACTGCAGATTGTTAAGCGGCTGCCGGCTGCTTTTGGCCAGCTGTCTTCACCGGCGCTGCCGCCGGAGCGGGGGCCTTTCGAATGTCCCGACCGGACAAAAGGGATCGTGATCGGCTGGCAGAAGAAAACACTGATCAATCCTGCCTGCTCCTATTAACCCATTAAAAACTTCCAGATGAAGCTGAAACAATTTCTTACGATAATGACCGGCTGTATATTGCTGGCTTCCGGATGTAAAAAAGGAGATACCATGGCCGCTGCCGACTCCGGCAAAGGCGGATCCACGGCCCGTATGACCATCTCCGGCAATTACCTGTACCTGGTAGATCATGCTAAACTGCAAACGTATGATATTTCCGATCCGGCGCAGACGCTCCTGCTGAATACACAGAATGTAGGCTGGAATATTGAAACGATTTTTCCCTACCGGGATAAACTGTTTATTGGTTCGCAAACCGGCATGTTTGTATTTGATAACAGCAATCCCAAAAAGCCGCAGCTGCAGGGGCAGGCACAGCATTTGCGATCCTGCGACCCGGTGGTGGCGGACGAGAATTATGCCTATGTAACCCTGCGCAGCAATAATAATGGATGCGGCGGAACGCTGAACCAGCTGAATATTTACGATATACAGGGTACCAATGTACTGAGCCCGAAACAGGTAGCTGCCCTTATGATGCCCGAACCGCAGGGACTGGGGCTTACAAACAATATCCTTTATGTATGCATGGGTACAAATGGCCTGAACGTGATCGATGTAACCAATAAAACCAAACCGGTCAGCAAGAAGGTATTGTCGGACGGTACGGATTTTATCGATGTGATCCCTTATGATCAAACGCTGATCGCTTATGTGAAGGGCGGGTTTATTCTTTACAATATTGCCAACCCCGCAGATCCTCAGAAAATCGGTGCCATTCATAACTAAGCGTCCGGTTATGCGATTACCGGTCATTAAAACCTAAAAAAAAATGTATGAGAAAGATACTATTGGTCCTGTTGTTTGCCATAGCACTATTGCCCGCTCAGGCGCAGGACCGGATCTATACCAAACGGGCACAACGGATGATAGAGGCCCAGGTAACAGAAGTAAATATTGAGCTTATAAAATACCGCAAGCCCACCAACCCGGATGGACCGGTATATACCTACCCAAGGAAATATGTAGATTCGATCGTTTATGCCAACGGTACTGCCGATTATTTTTCCACCGGACGGCGGCACCGGCCAATCAGCCGTGAAAAAGCCATGCGGTTGAAGGAGTATGATCAGCTGGGGCCGAATACGGTCATCGCTTCCGGCGGAGTCTTTGACCTGGCCAGCCCGGAGCTGGAGCTCAATGCCCCGGCCAATATGCGCAACCGCCCCTCTGCTATTTTTCAGCTTTCATATGAGCGCACGGTGCTGAACAACCGCCTGGGGCTGGATGTGGCACCGTTTGTAGGGCTGAATGACGGAGCATACGGTTTTGGCTTTGCCATGCGGTTTTACCCCAAGAACAAGGGCCGGGTGCGGGTAGGTATAGGACCGCAATACATACTGTCTGTAAAGGAAGCAATTACCCAATACCTGGTTACCAATAATAATAGCGATATGCCCTTTTACTATGCGTCCAGCGTATATGTAAGGGAAAAGGCACGGTTTTCTTCGCTGGCGTTTACCGGTAAAATAACGGTCAATGTAAACAAGGTTTTGTGTCTGGCAGCGAATGCGGGTGTTGGAGGTATTATCGGCGGACTGGCATCCCATAAACATCCGGAAAGCTGGCGAAAAGATATGGACAATGTATACTACAATGCGGGGCTGGGCGTAGGGATCCGTTTTTAAAAGTTCCCTGCTCTGCCGTCCTGCCTGCGATGGCAAATAAATACCCCGGACCCTTATATCATTGAAACAATTACGATGATGAAAATCTTACTCACTTTAATATGGGTGATGATACACGGTAGTGTTCTTGCGCAGGACCGGATCTATCAAAAAGGAACGGCAGCGGCCATCCCGGTTAAGATCCTGGGCCGTTCTGCGATTTATGTCCGGTACCGGCCATGGAATACAACCGGCCGCCCCCAAAAAATGCACCGCGTTCTTTTGGATTCTATTGTTTATGAAAATGGCAAGACAATACGCTACCTAAGAGTGAAAGAACGATACCGGCGATTAACCCCGGAAGCAATGAAAGGAAATAACCTGTACCTGGTTCGAACGCGCTCCATTGTTTCTGCCGGCTATGGGGTTCACCAGTTTTTCGGCGACCCTTTTTCAAATGTATACACCATGGGAAAAAGAGCGCCACCGCTGGTTTCCGGATTGTATGTTTCCTATGAACGGTGGTTTTTGAGCCGTATGATCGGCGTTGAGGTGACTCCTTATATCGGCATCAATGAAAGAAGCTGGGGAATTACGGTAGCACCAAGATTGTATTCGCCCGGGGACAGGCGGCTCCAGTTTGGTTTTGGGCCGGAGTATAGCCGGATGCAGCAATACCTGGGGAAAAGCACATTGCGCGCTTCTTCTCTTTCATTTTCCGGAAAACTGCTGGGAAGCATCAGTTCGCATTGCAGCTTAAACGGTCAGTTTTATATCGGGGGGGTGATCCACCCGGGGAAGCATAATAAAACCTGGGCAGACAACGGGTATGCCCGCAGGCTAACCGGCGTTTACGGAGCGCGGATTGGTGTTGGTTATTGCTTTTAAAATCGGTTGTATTATCTTTAGGGGTTGCAAAATGAACCAGGTCGGCATCCTTATATTGATGATTGCGTATGTTCTTGTGGTTGCCTTCGGTATCCGGGCACTGCTTGCAGACAAGGTATTACCCGTACATCTGAAAGTGCTGGGGATCATCGTGATCCTGATCTTTAATATTATTCCCGTAGGACTTTATGTGCTTTTAAGAACAATCAATTCCCGCAATAAATAAACGGTGTACACACGTTGTTTTTTACTATTACAAAAGCAGCTACTGTTGCTGATAAGTAGCCGCTGTTTTTTGTATAGTTGCTTTTTGCTGGTTTCCTGCAGATTGAAGACTGCATCCGTTCTTTAATAAGAATACTGCGGCGATCACTACGGCTGCCGCCAGTACGATCCAGGTGATTTTCCGGGATCTGGATTGCTCGACCTGTTCCTTTTGTTGCGCTTCCTTAATAGCTTCCGAGCTGGTTTCTTTTTCGCCTACCCGCAGCTGCACATTGGCATGTTCCCGGATCACTTTCTGAGCCGCAATGCCGGTAAAGGGGGAAAGCGTAACCGCCTGCGGTATAAAGGCAATACGGAAATCGGGTTTTTCCAGGGTGCCTACATCTTCCCAGGCAACCGCTTCCTGGTCGTTTAGCCGAACCAGTACATTCCGGGCAAATTCCTCAAACTGTTCCAATGCTTCTACCTTGCTGATCTGCTCTTTCCCGGCCAGGAATGTATACAATGCATCGGGGTTTTCGCTGCTTGAAGCTGCCCTGTTTTCTGTGAACCGGATCTCCCAGCCCGGTGCCTCCACCGTTTCAAAACCGGTAGCAGCATGTACGGGAATCAGCTGAAAAAGACCGATCCCGGGAACGGTTAATTGTTTTTCCTGGTATAAATAGGCCGACAGTAAAGGGAACATGATGGATTATTTTATGGGAACGAATATACAATTCCCCGCGTATGTGCGGAAAAGAAAATCAGCTGCATACCTCCGTACCCGGAATAGTTGATTTACCATAGCCGTTTTTATTTTGACGCGGCCCTGACATAGAATGGATTAAGCGTTCTGTTTATGCCGCCGCTGCTTTTCTGTGCTGTCTGTATGCAAATGATTTTTATAATACGATAGCGGATGTTCGGGCTTGCTTTTTTTCTTTGCCGGTGCAAGCTGCCGGTTTGCATCCGTTAAAGAAGCAGTGCGTTTTTGAGGGATATCCTTAAGGAGAAAAAGAAAATAATCCCTATGTTTGTTTTCTAATAGCATCCTGCATGAAATTGCTCAATACAAAATATAAAGACTCGGGTGTGGCGCTGGCATTGCTGGTGCTTCGGGTGGTTGCCGGCAGCGCAATGGCCGTGAATCATGGATATAAAAAGCTAACCGGCTTTTCCGAAATAGCAGCGAAGGGCTTTTCGGACCCGTTTCATATCGGTGTAAAAGCCTCGTTAAGCATGGCCATCTTTGCCGAATTTTTTTGCGGGTTGCTGATTGTGCTGGGATTGCTGACCCGTTTGGCCACCATTCCGCTGATTATTACCATGTGCGTTGCCTTGTTTATTGCACACAGTGGTGATTTCTTCGGTCAGGGTGAACTTGCGGGTATCTTTCTGGCCGTATTCCTGGTGCTGTTGCTGGTAGGGCCCGGAAAATACAGTGTGGATAAGGCAATCGGCAAATAAGCATATGTTTACTTCAGCAACACAGCTCCGCGTACGGTATGCAGATACGGATAAGATGGGCGTGGTATATCACAGCAACTATATCGATTATTTTGAAGTAGCGCGCACCGAATCAATCCGGAACCTGGGCATTACCTACGCCCAAATGGAAGCGTCGGGTATCATTATGCCGGTAATAGAAGTGCACTGTAAATATATACGGCCGGCTACCTATGATGATTTGATCACGGTTACGGCCAACCTGCACGAACTTCCGGAGGGGCACCGCATCACTTTTCACCAGGAGGCCTACAATGAAAAAAAGGAGCTGCTGGCAAAGGGCCATGTGGTGCTTTATTTTATGGAAGCGCAGACCATGAAACGGGCGGCCATGCCGGAGGCGTTGCGTGCGGCATTAAAATCGTTCTTCGACGGACCAACAAAATAACCGCCCCGGTTGTTGTTGTAAAAACAAATCATATGAAAGTAGCAAAAGGGCACCAGCCGCTAATGCCTTACCTGATCCTGCTTCATGCGGAAGACTTTATCGGTTTTACACAGCGGGTATTTGATGCCCGGGAGCTATTTAAAAGTTACCGTGATGCAGACAGCAAAGAAATCATGCACGCGGAAGTGCAGATCAACGGCTGCAATATTCTGTTTGCAGATGTAACGGAGGGGTATGATCCGGCCCCGGCCAATCTGTTTATTTATGTGGAGGATGCTGCTGAAACCATCCGCAAGGCAGTAAATAACGGGTGCGAAGTAATTGATGAGCTGGCACAGCGCGATTATGGTTACAGCGGTGGTGTAAGAGACCCGTTTGGAAATGTATGGTGGCTCACCTCGATGAAATAATGCGTTTAAATTTTTACCGCAAAGCCGCGCAAAGGACCCGCGAAGAACGCAAGAGACGATTGTACAAAACCTGGGCCCCTTGCGAAAGACTTTGCATCCGTTGCAGTTTCGATTTAACCGCTAAGTGCGTGAAGGCCGCAATGAGAGCATACCGATCAATATCTTTGCGACCTTTGCGAAAAACCTGGCGCTCTTTGCGTTTAAATTTTTACCACCAAGCAGCGCAAAGGACCCGCGAAGAACGCAATGAAGATTATTGTACAAAACCTGGTGCCCTTTGCGAAAGACCTTGCGTCCGTTGCGGTTTCGATTTAACTGCTAAGTGCGTGAAGGCCGCAATGAGAGCATGCTGATCAATATCTTCGCAACCTTTGCGAAAAACCTGGCGCTCTTTGCGTTTAAATTTTAACCGCTAGGTGCGCAAAGGACCCGCGAAGAACGCAATGAAGATTATTGTACAAAACCTGGCGCCCCTTGCGAAAGACTTTGCGTCCGTTGCGGTTAAAATTTAACCGCTAAGTGCGCGAAGGCTGCAATGAGAGCATGCCGATCAATATCTTCGCGACCTTTGCGAAAAACCTGGCGCTCTTTGCGGTTAAATTTTTACCGCAAAGCAGCGCAAAGGACCCGCGAAGAACGCAAGAGACGATTGTACAAAACCTGGGCCCCTTGCGAAAGACTTTGCGTCCGTTGCAGTTTCGATTTAACCGCTAAATGCGTGAAGGCCGCAATGAGAGCATGCCGATCAATATCATCGCGACCTTTGCGAAAAACCTGGCGCTCTTTGCGTTTAAATTTTTACCGCAAAGTATACAAGCATCCCAAAGAACGATTGTTCCCTTTTATTCAAGAAACTTTGCCTGCAGCCGGGCTGTGGGGCGCATGCATTGAACGGCGCGGCCAAACCAGCGGTACCGGTTACGGGCAACCCAATTATACAGCCGGTCCCGGAGAAATACCGGAACCAGCAGGAAGATATAAAACAGCGGCCATATGCCATTTAATCTTCGCGCGATCCTCAATGCCGCGGTAGATCTGAGATATGCCCTGCCATTTTCGATCAGCACCACAGAACCATAGGTTTGAGGAATGCTATATTGTTGTACAAGCTGTATGCCCGCAGGTGATTGCAGCGCTGCAAAACGGAACCGGTCTTTCGGATCGTGTTTGATGATAAAAAGCACCGTCCGGTTGCATAAATTACATACGCCATCAAATAATATGACCGGTGTTGCTGTGTGCATACTATTTCACTTTCCGGATGGAGAAGGTTACTTTCTGCGTGCCCTTTGTCAGGGTCTTTGTAGGATCGGGTAAAATATCCACCAGGCTAAGCTGGTACTGATGGGCGCCCAATATTGCGGTAGCCTGCGCCTCTTTTTTTTGCATACCGCAATCCGCGCCGGTACACAGCGAAACCGTAGTACTGTTATGATCATCGCTGATTGCAAGGTCGGCAATGGCTTCCCCTGCCCGGATGCAACGGGCATTCATGGGGCACCGGCTTTCCTGTATCCGGGATACGGTAATCGCCAGGTTGCCATATGATTTTTTTTCATGAAGCGCGAGGCTTAACGTGGTGCCGGTGGCATCGATGACCGGGGCCGTATGTTTTGCACAACCTGTAACGAACAGCATCATGCCTAACCATAAAACGTATTTCACAAGTAGATCTTTTTGCAAAGATACAACCTATATGGCGGGCAGCTTCCATCCATTTTGATAAACCGGTTTTACCAGCTGCGTGGCCGCGGGGGTATTGAACTGGTTCCTGGTTTTATCCCAATAGATCTTTTGCCCGGTACGTACGGCAATATTACCCATATGACTGGCGATGGCCACCGTAGCGGCTGCTTCCACCGGGCAGTGCAGGTTTGCTTTTTCCCGTGATTTTACCACGTCGATAAAGTTTGCCGTGTGCAGGTTCAATCCATTGTCTACCGATTTTGTCCAGGCCACCGCAGCGATCTTGTCTTTCTCCGGCCGCACTTCCCATCCGCCCCGGTTCAGGAGCAAGGTGCCGTTCTCTCCAATAAAAGCAATACCATGCTGCATATTGTACAGGCCCACCCCGGTTGCCAGGTTGTGCTCCCAGCTCATCTGGAAGGATCCGAAATCGTAGAGGGTCGTTTGCAGATCGGGCGTTTCCCGGGCATCATCCGGAAATACAAATTTACCGCCCGTTGCCATTACTGATTTTGGCGCTTCGGCCTTCATGCCCATCAGTACCATATCAATCAGGTGCACCCCCCAGTCGGTCATCAGGCCGCCTGCATAATCCCAGAACCAGCGAAATTCATAGTGGAAGCGGTTCTTATTAAAAGGACGTTTTTTCGCAGGCCCCAGCCACATATTATAATCAACACCAGCGGGCACGGGGCTGTTGGGTACCGCCGGTAATGGCGTGGATCCTCCCCGGTACATCCAGGTTTTGGTAGAAGCAATGCGCCCCAGTTTTCCAGACTGCACATAGGCAATGGCATCCTTAAAATGCTGCTGGCTCCGCTGCCACTGGCCTACCTGTACCATGCGGTTATATTTCGCGGCTGCTTTTACCATCAGCTGTACCTCAAAAATAGAGTTGGCCAGCGGCTTTTCACAGTACACATCCTTGCCGGCTGCACAGGCATCAATCATCTGCAAACAATGCCAGTGATCCGGCGTACCTACAATGACTACATCTACATCCTTGTTTTGTAAAAGCTTCCGGTAATCTTTATACACCGTGGGTTTTAGCGGACTGATTTTTTCAAGGTCCGCAAGCCGCTGCCGGATAATGGTATCGTCAATATCACAAAGCGCCACGCATTGTGTTTCCGGAACTTTCAGCATTGAAGAAAGATCGGACCATCCCATGCCTTTGACACCGATTACACCGATACCGATTTTGTCGTTGGGAGATACGGTTTTTTTAACCGCGGCCAAAAGTTCCAGCGGAACCATAGCGCCTAAACCTGCTGCTACCGCAGCCAATCCGGTATTCCGGATAAAAACTCTTCTGTTTGTACTCATCTGGCAATTGTTATTATGAGTTGTAATATTGACGAATATAGACCATTTATCAAAATGCTATTTACGAAAACGTTTGAATAGTTAATTTCTGCTGTTTAGCGGAAAGCTGCTAATTTAGCCGGTATTCTTTTAAAATAAAGGCAATGAAAAAATTAATGATGCTTGCCGGAACGGCCCTGCTGGTGCTTGCTGCCGCTGCCCAGGGCTCCGGATGGAAAAATCTTTTTAACGGCAAGGACTTTACCGGCTGGAAACAGCTGAATGGTAAGGCAAAATATACGGTGGAGCATGGGGAAATTGTAGGAACTACCGTGTATGGACAACCCAACTCTTTTATGGCAACGGAAGTGGAATACGGCGATTTTGTACTGGAGCTGGAATTTAAGGTAGACAGTACAATGAACTCCGGTGTGCAATTCCGCAGCGAAAGCAAACCGGAATACAACAACGGCCGGGTGCATGGCTACCAGTTTGAGATCGATCCCTCATCCAGGGCATGGACGGGTGGTGTTTATGATGAGGCCCGCCGGGGATGGTTGTATCCACTGGAGTTGAATCCTTCTGCAAAAAAGGCATTCAGACAGGGACAGTGGAATAAGATCCGGCTTGAGTGTATCGGTAATGTTATCCGTACCTGGGTAAATGGTATTCCCTGTTCGTACCTGGTCGATGACATGACGCCGAAAGGATTTATAGCATTACAGGTACACGCAATTGGAAATCAAAAAGATGAGGGGCGGCAGATCCGCTGGCGGAATATCCGGATTCGTACCAGCGGGCTAAAGCAGGCTCCGTTGGATGGCATCTATGTTGTAAACATGATCCCGAACAACCTGTCTGAAGCGGAAAAGAAAAATGGTTTCCAGTTGTTGTTTGATGGTAAAACAACAACCGGGTGGAGAGGTGCCTATAAAGCAACCTTCCCCAATAAAGGCTGGGAGGTAAAGGACGGGGTGCTGACTGTTTTATCTTCACAGGGAAAAGAGTCGGCGAACGGTGGTGATATCGTTTCCCAGAAAGCGTATGGCGCGTTTGTTTTTGAGTTTGATTTTAAACTGACAAAAGGCGCCAACAGCGGCGTGAAATATTTTGTAACAGAAAGTGAGAAGAACAAAGGTTCCGCTATCGGGCTGGAGTACCAGATCCTGGATGACGCCGTGCATCCGGACGCTAAAATGGGCCGGGATGGAAATCGTACCCTTGGTTCCCTGTACGACCTGATCACTTCGGACCGGGATAAAAAATCGCGTAAGCCCATTGGAGAGTGGAATAAGGGTATGGTGATTGTATATCCGAATAACAAGGTAGAGCATTGGCTGAATGGCTTTAAAGTTGTAGAATATGAGCGGGGCTCCCCTGAGTTCTTAAAACTGGTGGCCATGAGCAAGTACAAGAACTGGCCTAATTTCGGTATGGCTCCCAAAGGGCATCTGCTGTTGCAGGACCATGGAGATGAAGTGTCTTACCGCTCCTTAAAGATCAAAGAACTGAAAAAATAAAACTAAAAAAACAATGATCAACAGAAGAGCAACCCGCAATGGTTGCTCTTTGTTTTTGAAGGCGACCGGTTCTGCACACAATATGAATATTGGCGATATGAAAGAGGGTGGAAACCGGAGGTCCCCGTTAGGGAAATGGCGGGATCGGCTGTGCCCTAAATCTATGGTTCCCCAAGGGAATGTTATGCACTATTGGTCATTGGCCATTCACCATTTAAGGGAGCCAATCATGTGAAAATACTGCTTTATTTTTTCGTAAATCCTCTCCGTTTTTGCCCAAAAATGCTTATATTTTCCGCAAACCACAAGCGCGTAATATATATGGGGCATTTACCAAAATTGATCGAAGACCTGGCACTCATACTGATGGCCGGCGCCATCGTAACCTTATTGTTTCGAAAAATAAAGCAACCCCTGGTGCTGGGCTATATCATTGCCGGCTTTTTGGTAAGTCCGCATTTTATTTTTACACCCAATGTGGTAGACCAGGAGAATGTGAAGACGCTGGCGGAGATCGGTGTGATCTTCCTGCTGTTTAGCCTGGGCCTGGAATTTAGTTTTAAAAAACTGGTGCGGGTGGGCGGCACGGCATCCATTACGGCGTTTACAGAGATCATTTTTATTACCGTGGGCGGTTATTTTGCCGGGAAGCTGATGGGCTGGAGCACGATGGACAGCCTGTTCCTGGGCGGGATGCTGGCCAGTTCGTCTACCACCATTATCCTGAGGGCTTTTGACGAGCTGGGTGTAAAGACCAAACAGTTTGCCCGCATCGTTTTTGGTGTACTGGTTGTAGAAGATATTGTGGTCATCCTGCTGATGGTATTGCTTTCAACCGTAGCGGTTACCAAGAACTTTGAAGGCGGCCAGATCCTTTTTACGGTATTAAAGCTGTTGTTTTTTTTGGGGATGTGGTTTATTGTGGGGATTTTTTTACTGCCGACTTTTTTACGGGTGGCCCGCAAACTGCTGGATGAAGAAACCCTGCTGATACTGGCACTGGGGCTTTGCCTGGGCATGGTGGTATTGGCCACGCAGGTAGGTTTTTCTGCGGAGCTGGGCGCTTTTGTAATGGGATCCATTATTGCAGAAACCACGCTGGCAGAAAAAGTGGAGCACCTGATCAAACCAGTAAAAGACCTGTTTGGTGCCGTGTTTTTTGTATCGGTAGGGATGATGATCGATCCCAAGGCGATGGCTACTTATGCAGGGCCGATTTTCTGGATCACCCTGCTCACCTTGTTTGGAAAAATGATCAGCACCACCATCGGTGCACTCATCTCCGGGCAACCGTTAAAACAGTCGGTACAGGTGGGCATGAGCATGGCACAGATCGGTGAATTTGCCTTTATCGTAGCCACCCTGGGGCTTTCGCTGGGTGTGATCTCCGAGTTCCTGTTTCCCATCGCAGTAGGGGCTTCGGCCATTACTACATTCACCACACCCTACCTGATCAAGTTTTCGGAACCGATTTATAATTTCCTGGTAAAAATGTTGCCGGAAAAATGGGTGAACCGGCTGAACCGGTATTCGTCCAGCACCCAGCAGATCCAGGCGGAGAGCGACTGGAAGATTGTACTCAAAACCTATCTGCGGATCCTGGTAACCAATACCATTATCCTGGTAGCCCTTTTACTGGTAAGCAAAAACTTCCTGCATCCTTTTATTGATGAGCGGGTACAGAACAGTTACCTGCGTAATGCCATTACCCTGGTGATTTCGCTGGCGGCTGCAGCGCCGTTCTTCTGGGCCTTTATGGCGGGTAAGCCCAAGAACCAGGCCTATAAAGAATTGTGGGTGGATAAAAAATACAACCGCGGCCCCCTGTTTATTGTAGAGCTGCTGCGGGTAGCCATGGGCATCCTGTTTATGGCCATATTTGTAAATACCCTGGTGCCGGCACGGATCGCATTACTGGTGGGCATTCCTATTACGATACTGGTATTGGTACTGTTTTCCAGCCGGATCCAAAAATTTTACCAGCGGATGGAGAAGCGGTTTATGCGCAACCTCAATGAACGCGAACTGGTAGCTGCTGAAGCCAATGCGGTGGAAAATAACCTGAAGGAAAAGAACAATGAAATGCGAACGAACCTGGAGGCCTGGGATGCGCATATCGTGGAAATGGAAGTAAATCCGCAGGCAACGGCAATTGGCCGGGTGCTTATGGACCTGCAGTGGCGGGAAAAATTTGGAATCAACATCGTTTATATAAAAAGAGGAGAGAAGATCATTCATACACCAGGAAGGCAGAATCGCCTGCTCCCTTTTGACCGGGTGGGCATCCTGGCTACGGATGATCAGCTGGCCGTCTTTAAACCCGTTTTTGATGCCCGGGAAGTGATCAGCGACGAAGATGTCAGCATCGACGATATCGTGCTGCAGAAAGTACTTGTAGATGAGCACACCAAATTAAGAGGCCAAACCATACATGGATCGGGGCTCCGGGAGCGGACCAACGGGCTGGTAGTGGGCATTGAAAAAGAAAAAGACCGGATCCTGAACCCGGAGTCCTCTACCGTACTGGAATGGGGCGATATCGTATGGATCGTGGGCGACCGGAAGAAACTGCAGAAACTGATCGTGGAATAATTTGAAAATTTGAAAATGTGGAGATGTGGAAATGTGAAGATGAAATTGCTGTTACTGCTCCCTGATCTTTCTCTGGCCGATATGCACAGGAAATAGGGAATAGCAAGTAGTGAGAAGCTTGTACATGAAGCATGAAAACGGATCCAACGTTGAACTTTAAACCGCTTCCCTTGCGGGAATGTAAAATATCCAATATGAAATTTTAAATGAGGAAGTTGAGATGCCGTTACTGCTCAATAACCGTTCCGCTGATTGATACCTAAGCAGCGGAACCGGGAATTAAGCACCCTCATCAGGCAGGAACGAAACCAACCTGTGCGTGCCTAAAATAAGTTGACATTT
>JAGIAT010000071.1 GCA_017744715.1 Niabella sp.
CCCTCTCCGGGGTTCTTTTCGCCTTTCCCTCACGGTACTGGTTCACTATCGGTCGGTCAGGAGTATTTAGCCTTGGAGGATGGTCCCCCCATGTTCAGACAGGGTTTCACGTGCCCCGCCCTACTCGTCTTCACTGATATGGCCCTTTTAAATACAGGGCTATCACCTTCTATGGCCAACCTTTCCAGGTTGTTTTTCTAAAGCCATACCAGCTTAAGGGCTAGTCCCCGTTCGCTCGTCACTACTTAGGGAATCTCGGTTGATTTCTTTTCCTCCGGTTACTTAGATATTTCAGTTCACCGGGTTCGCTTCCAGCAGCTATGAATTCACTGCAGGATACTGCCGAAGCAGTGGGTTTCCCCATTCGGACATCGCGGGATCAAAGCTTATTGCCAGCTCCCCCGCGCTTTTCGCAGGCTGTCACGTCCTTCATCGCCTCTGACCGCCAAGGCATCCACCGTGTGCGCTTATTCGCTTGACCATATAACCCCAAGTCGCCTCGGAGTTAATGACGTGCTGATGGGGTACAAAGCCACCAGCGCGAACATACGACTCAATTTCTTAGGGGCTCGAAGCCCCCGCCTTAGCCTCAACGACACGTCGAGATAGACATCTCAAACGCTCGCTACATCCCAAGTTTTAAAAGAACACGTGCCCGGCCTCAACGCCCGGCGCGTAAATTCGAAAGTGTGTGCGCTTGTCATTCAGAGTGGTGGGTCTGGGAGGACTCGAACCACCGACCTCACCCTTATCAGGGGTGCGCTCTAACCACCTGAGCTACAGACCCAAAAGTCGATACTCAAATGGTGGAGCCTGTCGGGATCGAACCGACGACCCCCTGCTTGCAAAGCAGGTGCTCTCCCAGCTGAGCT
>JAGIAT010000072.1 GCA_017744715.1 Niabella sp.
TTTTAAACCTGTTTAAAAAGATCAAGCTGTATATGCGGCTTATGTTTGTTGTTGAGCTGCATTGTAAAGATCTTCATTTTTTTTCTTTTTACTTTCTCGATTTTTTCTAACTCTTTTTCATACTGAACCGGGGACAGCTTTCCCAGGCTCAGATGCGGACGTAGCTCATTATAGGCCACTATGGCTTCGGACAACCGGCACGCCAGTTCTTTAGTACTTTTAATATTCCAACGCCTGAGATACTGGTTTTTAATCGTATCGTTTATGCGCTCAATATGGGTGTTTTCATATACTTCATTACACATGCTGATGCGAATGCCATATTGCTCCAGTAAGTCCGTATAGGCATCGCTGATGTACTGAGCCCCCCTGTCTGAATGATGGATCAAACGGCCGTCATAGTCCTTGATGCCTCTTGTTTTTAATGCCTGCTGTAAAGCCCGTACATTGTTTTCCGCCCGCATATTGTCTGCCAGGCTGTAGCCTAATATTCTACGGGAATATACGTCCATAATGAACACGATATAAAAGAACTGATCGTATAGGAGATAATAAGTTATATCACTACTCCAGAGCTGGTTGATATCATCAAAATATGCTTCAGCCAACAAATTCCGGTAACGATTGGATTTAACACTGTAAGTCGTACGAACCTGCTTCTCAATACTTTGTAATCGAAAGCCTTCCTGTAACCCCAGCGCAATAAAATGATCCCTGCCGATCCCTTCAGGCTGTAACATGGCATACATGGTTCTCAGTCCCATTCCCGGATGCAATTGCCTTACCTGCTCCATCATCCCTATGTAAAGAACTGACTTTTGTTGCTCCTGCAGCCGTCTTTGCAGCATTTTAAAATGCGCCTGACGACTCATCCCACAAAGCAATAATACCTGATTTAACCGGTATCCGTGCCGGAGCTTGTTGCGCCGGTACCATTCGATCGTGGAGAACTGAAACTTTTTTTTAGATCGAAACCTAACTCATCGCTGCCGATCTCCAGCAACTTGTTTAAAAAATCAATCTCCAATTGCTTTTGACCGACGATGCGCTCCAGATCCGCCACCCGTTGGCGTAATTGCTGGTTTTTTTGATCTTCGCTTTCCATTTGTACCACTAAGGTACGCTTCGGTTGATGATCAGCAGAATACTTATAGAGCCAGCGGTACACCGTGGTCGCGCTCACCTGATGTTCGGCCATAACCTGACGCAGTGTGAGACGCCTGGATACCAGCGCCTTCACCACCTCCTTTTTGAGTGCATCTGAAAAAATCCGTTGCTCCCGAATGACTAATTTTGGCTTCTTTATACCCATAATAAGTGACGTTT
>JAGIAT010000073.1 GCA_017744715.1 Niabella sp.
ATCACTATTGTAAGAAGTTTACGACGTATGAACACCTGGTGACCTTTCTGTTTGCCATTTTCAATAATTGCACTTCGCTGCGGGAGGTTACTACAGGAATGCTAGCCTGGGAGCAGAGGATTAGGCATCTGGGCATGGAACACTTCCCAAGGCGCAGCACGTTTTCAGATGCCAACCACCGGCGTAGCGAACAGGTCTTTGAGCAGATTTACCTGCGTTTATACAAGCGCTTTGCTGCATTTTTATCGGACAGCCGACCAGGTTCCAAAACCTGCCGGCTCTATATTTTTGATTCTACCACCATCTCGCTTTTCCGCGAAGTGCTAAAAGGTTCAGGTCTCAGTAAGCAGGATGGACGCCGTAAAGGAGGCATCAAAGTGCATACCCTGATGCGTTTTGACCAGGATGTGCCCTGTATGGCCTGCTTCAGCCCAGGTGCGGCCAACGATACCCGATTCCTCAAAAAGGTTCAACTGCCGTCCGGTTCGACGCTTGTCTTTGACAGGGGGTACCGCGATTATTCAGTCTTCAACCGGCTTACCAATGATGGTATTACCTGGATAACGCGTTTGCCTACCCTGCACAGCCTGCAGCTCATAAATGAGCGAGCTGTTGAAAGTCTGCACCGGCAACAAGGTGTGTTAAAGGACCAGCAGATCATCCTGGGACACAACTGGTCGTCCAAGCCAGTATCTAAAGTGCCCTGCAGGTTGATTAGCTATAAAGACCCGGAGTCAGGAAAATCGCTTCAGTTTATTACCAACAACTTGCAGATAACACCGATCACGGTGGCACAGTATTACCAGAAACGATGGCAAATAGAAGTGTTATTCAAACGCCTTAAACAAAATTGCCCGCTGCAATATTTTTTAGGTGATAGCGAAAACGCCATCAAAATTCAAATCTGGTGTTCGCTGATTGCTGATCTCCTGTTAAAAGTCGTTAAGAAGGCTGCACATTGCAAGTGGTCTTTTTCCAACCTGACAGCTATGGTGCGCCTGCATTTGATGACCTACCTGGATCTCAGGCAATTTGTAAAATGTCCGGAAACAGCACTACTCAATAAGATCAAAAAACAGGAAAAAACGCTTCAATATAGCTTGTTCGCTCCCACATAGGGCTTGGAAACAATTTATCATCCAACTGCTCCCGT
>JAGIAT010000074.1 GCA_017744715.1 Niabella sp.
ACCTACCGCCTTTCCCCGGGACAACCAACGCCCGGTACACCTAACCTTCTCCGTCACTCCATCGCAATCACGAGCGGTTCTGGAATATTAACCAGATTCCCATCGACTACGCGTTTCCGCCTCGCCTTAGGGACCGACTAACCCTGCGCCGATGAACGTTGCGCGAGGAAACCTTGGGCTTTCGGCGAGGGGGCTTTTCACCCCCTTTATCGTTACTCATGTCAGCATTCGCACTTCCGATACCTCCAGCAGACCTTACGATCCACCTTCACAGGCGTACGGAACGCTCCTCTACCGCTCACACTTGCGTGTGAACCCCGAGCTTCGGTGCATAGCTTAGCCCCGTTAAATCTTCCGCGCGGGCCGACTCGACCAGTGAGCTATTACGCTTTCTTTAAAGGATGGCTGCTTCTAAGCCAACCTCCTGGCTGTCTATGCCTTCCCACATCGTTTTCCACTTAGCTATGACTTTGGGACCTTAGCTGCGGGTCTGGGTTGTTTCCCTTTTCACGACGGACGTTCGCACCCGCCGTGTGTCTCCCAGGCTTGCACGTGTTGGTATTCGGAGTTTGCCATGGTTTGCTAAGTCGCGATGACCCGCTAGCCATAACAGTGCTCTACCCCCAACAGTGATACCTGAGGCGCTACCTAAATAGCTTTCGAGGAGAACCAGCTATCTCCGGGTTCGATTAGCTTTTCACTCCTAGCCACACCTCATCCCCTACTTTTGCAACAGGAGTGGGTTCGGGCCTCCAGTGCGTGTTACCGCACCTTCACCCTGGGCATGGCTAGATCACCCGGTTTCGGGTCTAC
>JAGIAT010000076.1 GCA_017744715.1 Niabella sp.
GCAACCAGCCCCGTACATTGTAATCATAGGCCTGGGTCTCTGCGCCCGCCGTTCCATTAACATCGGTTGCTCCCAGGGTCTTGCCCGCCAGCTGGCCCAGCTCATCGTATTTATTTACTGCGATCACTTTATCCCCGCTGCTGAGGCCCGTAGTGCTGCTTACATTCTTCGTGGTCTTTACCAGTCGCCCCAATGCATCATAGCTGTTCCTGGTAACGGTCGTCAGCGCCAGGGCATTATTTCCCTGTTTCTCCTGTTTGCTGACCACTACCAGTGGCTGACCGCTCCAGCTATACTGGGTGGTGATGATATCGATACCCCCGGTATAATTGATGGATTTTACCTGTACCGGCCGGGCTTTGTTATCATAAAGTGTAAGCGTGGTGATATAGGAGGAGGTTCCCAGCACATTGGTGCGGGTGCCTGTAACCAGCCCGCGGGTGCGGCCATC
>JAGIAT010000007.1:0-140387 GCA_017744715.1 Niabella sp.
CTGGGTATGAACCGGGGCTATGTCAACAGCGGAAGCACTGCCACTACCAACTTCTTTGGCTTTGACCTGGCCTATGACAAGACTAACAATAACAAGGTCTCCGAAAGCAACGGGGCGGTAAGCAATTATACCACGGCCTTTTATAACGGTAATATCGCCGGTATGAGCTGGCGGGGCCAGGGTTCCGGTGGTACGGGAGAAATCCGTCGGTACGATTTTAGTTATGACAATGCCAACCGGCTGATGAAGGCAGACTTTAAACAATACGCCGGCAGTGGTTTTGATGCCAATGGCAACTTTACCAGCCAAATGGGGGATGGTAACCCCGGCAACCCCGGCAGTGCCTACGACCTCAACGGGAATATCCAATCCATGACGCAGCAGGGACTGTACCAGGGTGCCAAGACGACGATTGACCAGCTGACGTATACATATAACCCGGGTAGCAATAAGTTATTAAAAGTAAAAGATGCTCAAACGACGCAATACAATCTGGGTGATTTTCATGACGGCATTAGCGGGAATAATAACGACTACTTTTATGATGCCAACGGAAACCTTACCCAGGATCTGAACAAAAATATCAGCACGATCAGCTATAATATGTTAAATTTACCGGAGCTGATTTATGTGGATGGTAGAGGCGGCATTGCCTACCTGTATGATGCGGCGGGTAATAAGCTGAGTAAAACCGTATATGACGCCGTTGCAGGCCAGAAGATAACGACCTACCTGGGGAGTATGATCTTTGAAAATGATGTATTGCAACATGTGGGCATGGAAGAGGGCCGGTTCCGTCCAAATGGTACAGCCTTTACGGCAGACTACTTCCTGAAGGATCATTTGGGTAATGTGCGATCGATGATCAATGAAGATAGGACCCTGCTGGAAGAGACACATTACTATCCATTCGGGTTGACGATGAAAGGTGTCGGGCATGAACAGACGGCAAGCAATCTACACAATAAAAGGAAGTATAATGGAATTGAATTTGATGAGGATTTAGGGATCGAAGCATATGAAGCCTTTTTTAGAAACCTGGATCCTCAAACAGGGCGTTGGTGGCAGATCGATCCGAAGATAGAAGGGCAAGAAGATTTGTCGCCATATAATGCTATGGCTAATGACCCGATCAAACTGAGTGATCCTTTAGGTGATGAACCAGATGGTGATGGCGATGGGCCAGGTCCAAGCATTGGTACAAGGATCTGGGGTGCGGTAAAAGCGGTAGGAGGAGTTGTTGAAATGATTGCTGGTGGTGCAGGAGGTGTTGCAACTTCATGGACGGGTTTAGGAGCTGTAGCTGGTGGTGCTGCAGTAGTTCATGGCGCAGATGTCGCAACTGCTGGGTTTAAAGAACTTTGGACGGGCCAGCCTGCTCAAACATTTACAGTACAAGGCATTAGTAAAGGATTGCAAGCGGCTGGTGTGTCAGAGCAAAAGGCTAATACAGTTGCAGGATATACTGATGCTGGCGTTAGTATTGTATTAACGGCAGGTGTCGGCCTGGCAGCCAATGCTTCAAAAGCAGAGATGGTAACTGTTTATCGAGGTGTTAATGAATCTCATCCAGGATTTACCGATGCTTTAAAGGGTAACGCTAATCCTAGGGGTGGTACTGCAACTGCTGCCGAACATAACGCGGGAAATACAAGTAGTAAATTTACCTCCTGGACTACTAATAAAAATGTTGCAGTGAACTATGCAAAGCGTCCTTCTGGCGGAGGCGTTGTAATGTCAAAAACGGTAAAAGCATCTTCTGTTGTAAAAAGCCCCAGTCTCAAAAATGTTGTTTTGAAACAGTCAGGTAAAAAGGTGAACGAATCAGAATTTTTATTGAAAGGAAAGGTGCGAAATGCTAATGTAGAGCACTATTAAATATTTATAATATGGAAATGTTTCCAGATTTAAAGCAGAATGAAGTAGCTCTTCTTAGGGCAGAAAAAAAAACAGGGCACGTTTTAGATGAGAGTTTTTTGTTAGCATTAAATGATAGCCAAAAAGTATATACTATATTTGATTCATTCGATGAGGCTCGAATATTTGCGCAAGGAATTATTGATTCTAATAATGATATTGAGATCGTTATATATTCCAGTAGCAATGAAGTTTTGTATTATTCAAACGAGTAACTTACCCCTTTCGCGCAGGTCTGTAGCAGGATTGGTGTGATAGCCGACCTGTGCTATTTCGTTACTTGTTTATCTGCATTCTTTGGTCCCCCTCTAGCGCTGGTCTGCGGCAAAGGGAAGTGTAATAGCTGACCTGTGCAGGTTTGTTACTTGTTAGCTGCTTGTCTTATAGCCTATGATCCATATGCTACGCATTGTATTTGGTAAGCCTATTCTGTTGCAGGCCTGTACTAAATGCCTTGAATTTTTTTCTGATCATACCGGTTCCAATTAAGGACATTTGAGCTTTGGGGGTTGATACCCATAAGGATATTTGCGTCCAATCATATGACCTGGTATTTTGTCTCAACTTTTTTACTGCTGTCAATAGCCTCTTTTGCAGGACTGCTCTTTTTCAAAAGAAGTCAGTCAGGCGCCTGATGTCCGCATTGGAAAGCGTAAAGCATAACGATAGTTCATAAAATCGTTTTCCTGATTTTGCGGACCATCAGTTCATTGTTGAGCTTCAACCTGAAATAAATTGTTGATGACCGCGCATTTCGGCCATCAATTTTCAACCGATCAGTACAGTGCAGGTTAGTTAGGAAAAAATAATGTGCTACATTCACGCCAGGCTGGTGGAAAAAGCAGGTTTGAATGATAACGATTGCAAAGCGGAGCTTCTTCTGTGCTCAACACTGCGCACAGGATGCTTTCCCTGCCACGGCCGGCAGTATGTATCGGGCGGAACGGGTTTGTAAGGTATATCCGCCGCTACGCCCGTTTCATCATACGGTGTACGTAAATAACGGCTGTTTTAAATGGTAGATATATGAAAGGATTGGTTATTTGTTTCTGCTTGGGTTTATGCGCTGCCGGGTTGCAGGCACAGGAAGTGTCATTGAACCTGGTTCCCCAACCGGCATCCGTCCAGTTAAAAAAGGGAAGGGTGTTGCTGACATCAACCAGCACCGTTTATGTGGATGAGCGGTTCCGGATCGATACAGCCTATTGGGAAAGCGTTCTGAAAGAAACGGGGATCGGCTTTCAATGGGTGGGGCGATCTGAGAAGGCAACGATCCGTTTCCGGTTGCATGCGGGTGAGCCGCAGGCAAAGGACGAGTCGTATACACTCGATATCCGCAACCGGGGCGGGCTGCCCGAAGTGCATGCGCTGGCCAACGGCGGCAATGGATTGTTGTACGCCCTGCAAACCCTGCGCCAGCTGGTACAGCAACAGGGAACGGAAGAACGGTTCCTTCCGGTTTGCACTGTTTTCGATAAACCGGCATTCTCCTGGAGGGCCTTTATGCTGGATGAGAGCCGCAATTTTCATGGCAAGGAAATGGTAAAACGGCTGCTGGATGAAATGGCCCGTTTAAAACTCAATACCTTTCACTGGCATTTGGTAGATGACCCGGCCTGGCGGCTGGAAATAAAAAAGTACCCGCTGCTGACGCGTGTCGCTTCAAGGGGCAACTTCGGTCATATGGTTCATTTTCAAAATGCGGAAAGCCGTTTGGATAGCTTATTTCTGGAACCTCCGGCACAATTCTATTTTCAAAAAGATATCCGGGAAATCGTTGCTTACGCGCATGCCCGGGGCATCGTGGTCATCCCCGAAATTGAAGTGCCCGGCCATGCCTCGGCTTCCATTTTTGCCTATCCCTGGCTGGGTGCAAGCAGCAAGTTAACGGGTAACCCGGTGCATGGAGATCTGTATGATATTACGGATCCTAAAGTAGAACAATTCCTGCACGATGTACTGGATGAAGTAATGACGCTTTTCCCGGATGGAATGATACATATTGGTGGCGATGAAGCGGATTACCGGCGCTGGGAGGCTTCAAAACCCGTTAATGACTTTATGAAAGCGCATGCCATTTCAACGTATTCAGATCTGCAGGTATGGGCCATCAACCGGATGTCGCAATACATTGCGTCAAAGGGATACCGCATGATCGGGTGGAACGAAATTACAGGCGATAATATACGGGAGGAAGCACATGTAAAAGCCGGGCAATCGGAACAACTGGCAAAGGGCACGTTGGTACAGTTCTGGGATGGAAAAGTAGCACTGGTAAATAAAGCAATCGCCCAGGGTTATGATGTAGTAAATTCAGACCGGCATTTTACCTACCTGGATTATCCTTATGAAACCACCTCCCTGGAGAAGGCGTACGCTTTTAACCCCGTTCCGGAAGGGATCGCTCAAAAAGATCAGCCGAAAATATTGGGAATCGGTGCCCAGATGTGGGGCGAATTTATTCCAACCAGCGAGCGGCTTTATTATCAAACCTTCCCGCGCATCGCAGCCTTGGCCGAAACCGGCTGGACGCCGCGCGCAAAAAAGTCGTATCAGGATTTCAGGAAAAGACTGGCGCCATTCGAGAAAATATGGATGGACAAGGGCTTTATTATCCATCAGAAAGGAAAATATTAACCAATGAGAAGGTATCGGAGTCTGCGCTTCTATGGCTTATGCTTTTTGTGTATCATAAGTACGCCGGTTGGCGGTCAAAACAACCCGGATGGTACCGTTGTTTTATACAACCAGGTGTTTGGTGCGGGCGGCAACCATCCGGATATGATCTTACCGGCCTCGGGTGCCTGCTTTACAGAAAACGGGTTGCTGCTGAACGGAAAAGGAGCGTTGGCGCGGTTAAATAAATACTATGCGCTTGCAGCAAGGCTGGTGCGTTACCGGGTACGGTTTTCGGCGGATGCTGTTGCCGTTTTTCAAAGTGATCAGCCTGATTTTAAAGCCCGGGTGGATATGGTCCGTAAAAGTATCGGCATTGATACGAAACCGGAAACGGGCAAGGCGGTTCCTTTCCTGAATTCCAAACATGATTACCTCGTAGAAGTGCACCGCGATTACCAGACGGCAATGCTGAAACTGGTTGACCTGCATACCGGCGCTGCAGACAGTGTTACCGCAACCATGGATGGACAGGGAGGGGTGCGTGCAGGAGCAACAGGCGCTGGTTTTTTTGTGGGGCTTCAGCACGACTATTATTGTTTTGGGCTGGCGGAAGGCTCCGGCATCTGGATACAGCAAATGACGGTGCTTTCGAAAGCAGGTAATGTAAAGCTGCTGTTGTACGGTGATTCTATTACCGAGCCGGAAGGATATTTTCCAACATCCGGGTTTGCTGCATCCTGGACGCAGCTGATCCGGCAGCGGATCGCCGGAACCGTTATTTCCAGCGGCCGCGGCGGAACAACCATTAACGAATTGCTGATGCGCATCAAAAATGAATTGCCCTTTTTGAAGGCCAGGTATGTGATGGTAACCATTGGCACCAACGGCGGCAATACCGAAGAAAACCTGGGAGCCCTGGTTGAATACATCCGATCGCAGGGTGCCATTCCCATTCTTAATAATATTCCAGCAAATGAAAGCGGAAGCCAGGTGCCGGTTAATGCAGTTATTGAAAAAGTACGCCAGCGGTATAAGATCAAAGGAGCGCGGTTTGATCATGCAACCTCACTGGATGCTGATGGCGCCGTGGTTGATAAAACCACGATGTGGCATGAGGACTACGACTTTGGTCAGATCTACCATCACCCGAACAGGAAGGGCTCAGGGCTGATGTACCTGCAAACATTAAAGGATGTACCGGAGATTTATGAATAACATAGGCGGGTTGATCCTGGTGGCTTGGCTCCTGTTGTCGCTGGCAGCACCGGCTCAAAAGAACGCGCGTCCGGCGTACCAGGTGCAACAGGTACCTAATGGCAAAATTTATATAATTACTCAAACGGATCCAACGTATACGTTTGATTCGGCCCGCTATACGATATTCATTCCGGATAGTATGCCATCCCTTAACGGTGTCTTTGTACATCAGCATGGATGTACCATGGAGGGAACGGGAGCCGCTACCGCGTATGATCTGCAATACCAGGCTTTCGCAAAGAAATGGCACCTGGCCGTTGTAGGTCCGGATCTGTATGCTGCAAAAGGAAACTGCCATAACTGGCGGAACGGGGAATCGGGATCAGGAAAGGCCCTGATTAAAACCCTGGAGGCGGTTGGTGAAATAACCGGTTATCGCCGGCTGGCAGTGCTCCCGTGGTTGCTTTGGGGACATTCCGGTGGCGGCTATTGGGCTTTGTCGATGTTAAGAACATACCCCGAAAGGATCCTGGCCGTGTTTGGCTATTCGCCTGCGTTTGATCCGGGCGCTTATCCGCCGGAGGCCTTCAAAGTGCCTGTAATGATGCGGCATGCGGGGCCGGAGGGCGATGCTTGCTGCTGGCAAACATCCATAAAGGCATTTGACAGGCTGCGCTCCGGGGGCGGATATGTCAGTATTGCTTACACACCGTATCAGCACCATAATTACAGTTATGTACGGTATATGGCCATCCCGTTCTACGAGGCCATCCTGCAGCAGCGGCTGCCTGAAAAACCAGGAGCGGGTTATACTGCCATGCGTCCGGTGGATAAGGCCAAGGCATGGCTGGCCGACACCTTACGGTATAATTTATTTCCTTCGACGACTTTTACCGGCAATCCATTAAATGCGGCCTGGTTGCCCGATTCAATAACGGCCGTCAAATGGCGGGAATACGTGATCACCGGTACCGTTACCGACCGAACGCCGCCACCGGCACCTTACGGTTTGCAAATAACCGGCCAACCGGATGGAAGAGTGGTACTTACCTGGAAAGCTGATGCAGACGTGGAGTCCGGGATCAGTCATTTTAATATTTACCGGAATCATGTATTGGTGGGGCGCCTGCCGTCAACGGGAACGTATCAGCAGTTTGATACCAACGGTGATAATGCATATCCGCTGGCAGTACCAAAAATGGAGCAGGTGCTGGCTGCGCCTGTTAGCGAAATGGGTACAATTGCTGTAAGTACTGTAAACCTTTTTGGACTGGAATCTGCACGGATATCTGCATCCCGATAAGCACCGATATATAAACGCACTGCTATCCAGTATTTGTGCAGCCGTATACCTGCAGGTTAAAAATGTATACACGATACTGCTGCAGTTGCATGTGCCGGAAACAGCTTGCCGCATTTGTTTCATATTTTTTTTTGTATTTCAGTACAGTTCAGGACAGTTAGCTTATTGCGTTTATTTATTTTTAATCCATCATCTGAAAAACTTTTTAATAGACGGTATGATTGAACGATTGTTTTGTTTGCGTGTGAAAAAGTGCCAGCTTTTCAGAATTTCTTGCTGAAGAAACAATAACAGAAAATGCCATTAAATGCGGTTTACTCATAGAGCGCACGCCAGCGTATGCTCCTGATAGGCTATATCCCGAATCAATAAAAATAAATCAAAACATGAAAGTGAAAACCCTGCTGTGTTTTTCCGGACTGAAAGAGCTTACTCTTTGCCTGGTACTCAGTTGTACACTGGCTGGCATAGCAACAACCGCTGCGCAGGCGCAGGACACCATTAAGGTGTTTGGTAAAGTAATGAATATAGAAGGTGCCGCAGTAGAAAACGCCTCTGTAAGTATTAAAGGCTCTTCCAGGGGCATGGCCACGGATCAGAACGGTAATTTTTTTATTATGGCTGCTTCTGATAAAGACTCCATAGAAGTGTCTGCCGTGAATTATAAGCCAAAGACGGTACTGGTACGCTCCGGCAAAGAGCTGGTGGTAGTACTGGAGTCGGACGAAAAGGTACAGGCACTTGATCAGGTAGTGGTACAGGTGGGTTTTGAATCCCGCAGGAAAGAGCAGGTGGTAGGCGCTGTAACATCCGTTAACCCGGAAGAGTTGCGCATCCCCTCCAGTAATCTTACCACGGCGCTGGCCGGAAGGGTAGCGGGCGTAATCGGCTACCAGCGTACGGGCGAGCCGGGGCGCGATAATGCGGAGTTCTTTGTAAGAGGGGTGACCACCTTTGGCTATAAGAATGGTCCGCTGATTTTGATTGATGGAATTGAATCCAGCAGTACCGACCTGGCGCGGTTAACCGTAGATGATATTGCCGCCTTTTCCATTTTGAAGGATGCTACTTCTACCGCTGTATACGGGGCCAGAGGTGCCAATGGTGTGATTCTTGTGAATACAAAAAAAGGGAAAGTAGGCAGCGCAAAAATATCTCTCCGGGTTGATCAGGCGTTTTCGATGCCTACAAAAAATATGGAACTGGCCGACCCTGTAACCTATATGAAAATGGCCAATGAAGCCGTGCTTACAAGAGACCGGCTGGGCACCATTCTCTATTCTGATGATAAGATTAACCGCACCGGGCAACCCGGCTCCAATCCCTATTTATACCCGGCCAACGACTGGAGGGAGATCTTATTTAAAGATCATACCAGCAACCAGCGCTACGCCCTTAATGTAAGTGGTGGTGGCGGTGTGGCCCGCTACTTTGTTTCCGGGGCCTTAAACCAGGACAACGGTGTATTGAAAGTGGACCCGGTAAATAATTTTAACAGTAATATCAATCTCAAAAGCTATTCACTGCGTTCGAATATCGATATCGATCTTACAAAAACCACCATGCTTACGGTGCGGTTGTATGGCAACTTCGACGATTATCGCGGACCCATTTATAACGGAGAGGAAATGTATGGGATGGTAATGCGCTCCAACCCGGTTCAGTTCCCGGCCACGTTTCCAAAGGACTCGGCGCATGCGTATGTAAAGCATATTCTTTTTGGTAATAATGTTACCCGGAGCAACCGCGGTTCGCTTTACCTGAATCCCTATGCCGAAATGGTAAGAGGTTACCGCGATTGGAACCGCTCCAAAATGATGGCACAGCTGGAAGTGGCGCAGAACCTGGGCGGGTGGATAAAAGGGCTGAACTTCAGGGGCATGCTGAATGTGGAACGCTATGCTTATAACAGCATTACCCGGTCGTATAACCCGTTCTATTACGAAGTATCCAATTATGATCCGGTTACGCAAAACTATGCGTATAATGTCATTAACTCTTCTGCCAACCCGCAGCCGGTAGGGCCTATCGGAACAGAGTACCTGAATTTTACCCCGGGCGACCGCGAAGTGAATTCCAACTTTTATGCACAGGGGGTATTGAATTACGATAACCGGATTCATGAAAAGCATTCCATCAGCGGCATGCTGGTAGGCATTGTGCAGCAGCGGCTCAATTCCTCGGCCAACACGTTGCTTACTTCCCTGCCATTGAGAAATACCGGACTTTCCGGCCGGTTTACCTATGGGTACGACAGCCGCTACCATGCAGAGTTCAATTTCGGGTATAATGGCTCCGAACGTTTTTATAAAGACAAACGCTTTGGATTTTTCCCATCCGGAGGGGTTGCCTGGACCATTCATAACGAACCCTTCTTTGAGAAGCTCAGGAATACCGTTAATACGCTCAAGCTGCGCTATACTTACGGAATCATCGGTAACGATGCGATCGGTTCCCCGGATGACCGGTTCTTCTATTTATCGGAAGTGAATATGAATACCGGAGAACGCGGCGCCAATTTTGGAAGGGATCTTTCAGGGGCCAGCCGGTACCTGCCCGGGGTTTTGGTTAAACGATATGCCAATGAAGATATTACCTGGGAAAAATCATACCAGCAAAACCTGGGGCTGGAGCTGGGACTGTTCAATGCCATCACACTGAATGTTGATTTTTTCAAACAACACCGTACCAATATTTTGATGACGCGGGCATTTATTCCTACTACGATGGGATTGTCTGCGCCCATCCGCGCAAACGTAGGGGAAGCTTCCTCACAAGGGATTGACGCAGCGCTTACCGTAAGTAAATCGTTCGATAATGGCCTGTTTTTGTCGGCCATGGGCAACTTTACCTATGCCACCAATAAGTACCTTGTAAATGAAGAGCCGCAGTATAAAGAACCCTGGCGTTCCAGGGTTGGGCAGAATATCAACCAGGCTTACGGGTATATTGCCGAACGCCTTTTTGTAGATGATGAAGATGCCTTCAATTCCCCCGCACAGAACTTTGGCCGCCCGGTGCTGGGTGGTGATATTAAGTTCCTGGATGTAAACGGCGACGGGCGGATCACGGAGGCGGACCAGGTGCCCATCGGGTATCCGACGGTACCGGAAATCGTATACGGATTTGGGCCTTCTGCATCTTATAAAGGGTTTGACCTGTCGTTATTCTTCCAGGGGCTGGCCAACGAATCGTTCTGGATTGATTATAGTAAGATTACCCCTTTTGTAGACGACCGGCAGGTGCTTAAAGTGATTGCGGATGATTTCTGGAGCGAACAGAACCAACATATTTATGCCTTCTGGCCCCGCCTTAGCAATTTTGTGCATCCCAACAATAGCCAGGCAAGTACCTGGTTTATGAGGAACGGGGCGTTGCTGCGCCTCAAAACTGTAGAGTTCGGGTACACCCTGCCGCAGCGGCTTACCCGGAAAATACGCTCCTCTGGCGTGCGCATTTATTTTAGCGGTAACAACCTGCTTACATTCAGCAAATTCAAACTCTGGGATGTGGAAATGGGCGGCAATGGTCTTGCGTATCCCATTCAAAAAGTGTATAACCTGGGTGTTCACTTCAATTTTAATTAACTGATTAAAATGCATATAATGAAAAAAATTGCCGTTAGCGTTTTTGTAGGAATCATATGCTGTTTGGCTTCCTGCAAAAAATACCTCGACATTGTTCCGGATAATGTGGCAACACTGGATAATGCCTTTGCCATGCGCGGGGAAGCGGAAAAATACCTCTTTACCTGCTACTCCTATATGCCCGATGATGCCGTGCCCAATGGCGGCCCTGCATTATTCGGAGGAGATGAGATATGGGAGCTTCCGGACATTAGCGAAACCAGCATCTACCGGCGTCTTGCAGAAGGCGATCAGAATGTGATCAGCCCCATCGGTGGCGATTACTGGGAGAGCATGTACCGCGCCATCCGGGATTGCAATATCTTCCTGGAAAATATCGGGCGGGTACCGGATATGGAGCCCCGGGAAAAACGGCAATGGATCGCCGAGGTAAAAGTACTCAAAGCATTTTACCATTTCCTGCTGCTGCGCATGTACGGACCCATTCCGGTGGTACGGGTAAACCTGCCGGTTTCGGCAGGGGTGAACGAGGTGAAGGTGCTCCGCGAACCGGTAGACTCCTGCTTCAGCTACATAACACAACTGCTCGATGAAGCGAAAGAAGATCTTCCAAAGGTTATTGTAGATCCACAGTATTACGGAAAAATAACACAACCGGTGGCCTACGGCCTCAAGGCAAAAGTACTTACGTTTGCGGCCAGTCCGCTTTTTAACGGTAATGCTGATGAAGCCAGTCTCAAAAACCCCGATGGAACGCAGCTGTTTAACACCGCCTATTCCGAGGCCAAATGGCAGCGGGCCGCCGATGCATGCCGGGAGGCGATTGCTGTATGCGAAGGCGCAGGGATCACATTGTTTAAACATCCCAATGTAAAGGCCGCATTTTTAATCAGCGATACCACGCAAACCGAATTGAGCCTGCGGATGGCCTTTTCCGAAAAATGGAACTCGGAAATCATCTGGGCCAATACCCAAAGCTGGATCGACCGGATGCAGGTGCTGGCTTCACCGGATTGGGATCCCAGTCCGCAAGCCAGGGTGTGGATGGATAACCGGTATAATGCACCGTTAAAAATAGCGGAACAGTTTTATACCAGCAATGGGCTGCCGATCAATGAAGACAAAACCTGGGCGTATGCAGACCGTTACACCACCCGCCCGGCTACAGCAGCGCACCGCCTGTATTTACGGAACGGCTTTACAACGGCGGGGCTCAATTTTAACCGGGAGCCCAGATTTTATGCCTACCTGGGTTTTGATGGCGGCATCTGGTATGGGCAGGGCAAGTTTAACGATAAGAAGGAGAATGATCTTTACTGGCTGCAATTCAAATTAGGCGATCCGATTGGTAAAACCTCTGCCTTCAACGGTCCTGTTACCGGTTACCCGATTAAAAAATGGATCCATCCGGATAATGTACGAAGCCCATCCAGTTATACAACGATCCGTTATCCATGGCCGCTGATGCGCCTTGCAGATCTGTATCTGTTGTTTAGCGAATGCCTGAATGAAGTAAAAGGCCCCGATGCGGAAGTGTTCCAGTACCTGGATAAAGTACGTACGCGGGCCGGTATTCCGGGAGTGCTTACCGCCTGGGCCGATTTCTCTACCAACCCTGCAAAAGTTACCACCAAAAATGGCGTACGGGAAATCATTCAGCGCGAGCGGTTGAATGAGCTGGCTTTTGAACAGCAGCGTTTCTGGGACCTGCGACGCTGGAAACTGGCGCTTACGGAAATGAACAAAACCATTACCGGTTGGAATGTGTACGGCTCCACCGCCGAATCGTATTACCGGCCTACCAATATTTTCCAGCAGCGCTTTGGTGTAAAGGATTATTTCTGGCCCATATCCGAAAATAACCTGAATGTAAATACCAACCTGGTACAAAATATTGGCTGGTAACAATAACAACTGTAACATTTAAAAATTTTATCAATGATGGAACGAAAATATCAGCTGTGGCTTTTGGCGCTTCTTTCGCTGGTGGTTCTAAGCTGCAACCGGAAGGAAGGCTATATAAACTATACCGACGCCAACCTGCCGGCACCGGCACAGGTGCAGGATGTAAAGGTGATTCCCATGAGCGGCGGCGCTTATATCGTTTACAAAATACCGAAAGATCCTAACCTCCGGTATGTAAAAGCCGTGTATGAAACTTCACCCGGTTCCAAGTGGGAGGTAAAGTCTTCGTACTACACAGATACGCTGAAAGTGGAAGGCTTTGGCAGCACCGAAGAATACGATGTAACGTTGTACAGTGTAGGTAAAAATGAAAAGGCGTCGGAGCCGCTGGTTGTAAAAGTAAAGCCCCTGATACCGGCCATTCAATCGGTATATGAAACATTGAGTATTGCAGGAACCTTTGGCGGAATCAATGTAAAACTGCAAAACCCGGAGCGTGCCAACCTGGCGGTAGTCATCCTCCAGGATACCCTGCGTAATGGTAATTACAGCGAACTGACCACCTATTATACATCGGCAGACCGCGTTAACTTTTCCGTAAGGGGAATGGATACGACTTCGAGAAAGTTTGCGGTGTTGTTAAGAGATCGCTGGAACAATAAAACGGCCCAGCGGGAAGCGCTCATAAAACCCTGGTTCGAAAAACAGATCGATAAAGGACCCTGGAAGGCACTGGAGCTGCCGGGAGATAATTATGAATATGTTGAAAATTATCCTTTACGTAAAATATTTGACGGCGGCTTTGGCTATTGCTGTCTTTTTGCCACCCGGAGTTATCAATTGCCGCAAACCTTTACCCTGGACCTGGGCCGTCCGGTGGCCATCAGCCGGATGCGAACCTGGCTGCACCCGGAAGGCGCTTACCAGGGATCGCACCCTAAAAATTTTGAAATATGGGGCGCCAACAGCGTGAGTCCGGATGGGGATTATGTAGATCTTGAAAATAAGATCTACCGGAGTAATTGGGTAAAACTGGGCACCTTCAGTTCCTTTAAACCATCGGGTGAAGGACCGGTTACACCGGAAGACAGGGATTATGCCCTTAACAGGGGCGAGGAGTTTGAGTTTGAAGCCGGCATTCCTACTGTAAGATACCTCCGTTTTAAAACATTAAATACCTGGGGCATTTCCAGCGGTCAAACACAGATCGTAATACAGGAGCTTACCTTATGGGGCCAGGACGGTCAGTAATTATTCTATTATAAAGTCAACTTGAGCAAAATGAAAATCAAAATAAGCCTGTTTTTTGCGGCACTGTTGGTGATGGGAATTACCGGCTGCAAGAAAATGGATGATACGTACAAAAAGTATGTGGTGCCTGAAGGCATTACGTATGTAGAACGCGCTAAAGCGGTAAAAACCTACTCAGGGCTCAACCGGGTTAAATTTACCTGGGCGGCGCCGGTGGATCCTTCCGTTTCGAAAGCCCGCATTTACTGGAATAATTTTGCAGACTCTGCAGAGTTTAAGATACCGGGTAATGTAGATAGCGTTACATATTTTTTGAATATACCCGAGGGCATGTATTCCTTTATTATTAAAACCTTTGATGATGCGGGCAAACAATCCGTTCCGGTAGAAGTACAGGGGCGTTCCATTGGAGCAACCTTTCTTTCCAATATGTTTAACCGCCCGCTGAGCGAGAGCTTTGTAGACAATACAAACGGGAAGCTGTTGTTAACATGGGGCGGTGCAGATACCTACAACGGCAGCATCGGGCATGAACTGATTTACACGGATGCCACCGGAGCCATTAAGAAAGTATTTGTAACGCCGGAGTCTGCGGCTACCACACTTGCCGATTATAAATCCGGAACGGATCTTTCCTATACGACCTGGTACCGGGCCGATACAACTTCTGTTGACACACTGAAAACCAGTCCGGCACTGATTCCGTCGAAGGCCATCGTGTATAAGCTCGATAAATCGAAATTTAAGGCCGTCAGGCTTCCCGGTGATGCCGGCGAAATGGCTTCTATTTTCCCCACATGGCGTATTGAAAATATGTGGGACGGCCGAACCAATGCAGACCCCGGTTATCATTCACCCGACATTGTAAAACCTGCGCATGTTACCTTTGAATTAGGTACATCGGATTACGCCCTGTATTCATTCCGGTTATGGCAGCGTACAGACTGGGGATCTACATATTCGGAAGGCAATCCCAAAACATTTTCACTCTGGGGCAGCAATAATCCGCCGGCAGATGGCAGCTGGACCAACTGGACCAAGCTGGGCGATTTCACTTCCGGCACGCATAATGTTACGGCCGGGGAGCTTTTTCTGATTCCGCCGGGCGTACAGGCCTACCGGTACATCCGGATACAGGTGCACTCCACCTGGAATCCCAAACCAACCCAGGCTATACAGATCATGGAAGTTGAATTGATGGGTAACTTTAGTAAGCCCTGATCATCCTTTGCTTATTTATAAAATCATATAAAACACAGGTACATGAAACGTATTTTGGGAGTGGTAATATGCTGGAGTCTGATGGTTACCACCCATGCTGCCGTGGTAAAAGACACGCTTCCCGGTACTTTTTCAATCGGAATATTTTATGGACCGATGCCGGAAATGACCAATGATGAACAGTTCCGCTGGATCAAAGAGGCTAATGTGGATTTTATCCAGTTTATAGGAGACAGTCTGTTTAACGTTGGCAAGGACGCCGCCGTGGCAGAACGCAGAAACCTCCACATCCTTGACCTGGCCGCCCGGCACGGGCTGCGTTATTTTGTACGGGATCCGCGTGTACAGGGCAGCGAAGCGGATATCGCTGCAATGGTGCAGGCCTATAAAAAGCATCCGGGGCTGGGCGGATATTTTATCGTAGACGAACCTGGTAAGGATGGGCTGGATTGGCCGGCCAATGCCTATAAAACCATATTGAAATATGATCCGTCAGGAATTCCTTCCGTGAACCTGTTCCCCAGTTTTGTGTATCCCGATTATGAAAAGGACTACGTAGAGGCTTGGGTGCACAAAGTGGGCAAAGAGCACCTGAAACTGCTTTCCTTTGATCATTACCCGTTGCTGGCAAACGGATCATTCGGTCCGGCGTATTTTAAAAACCTGGATGTGATCCGGCGTGTAGGTTTACGGTATGGCATTGCCACCTCCATGTATCCGCAATCGATGGGCATTGTACATGCCTACAGGCGCCCCGATAGCAGTGAGTTGCGATACAGCGCCTACACGGCATTGTCCTATGGGATCAAAAACCTGGTATGGTTTACCTACAATACACCCGTGGGCCAGCCTGTAGAGCGCTTTACCAATGCGATCATTGACAGCATGGGCAACAAAACCGACTTATACAAACCCTTTCAGCAATTAAACGCTGAGCTGAAGCTGCTGGGCAAAACCATCGGCCGGCTGGATGCCGTTGAAGTGTATCATTCAGATTCCCTGGATGGCACGGAGGCGATGCTCATACCGGATCATTTTTTCTGGAAGCCGGAAGATAACCGCCAGCGTATGATCCTTACGCATTTTAAAGATCCGCGCACAAAGCAATCGTTTGTAATGGTGGTCAACAAATCGCTTAAAAGTGAAGCGTCTTTATCATTTCATCTACATAAGAGCGTAAAAAAAGTATACTACGTATCGGTACAAGACGGCAAGCAGCACAGGACCAGGTATAAACGGGGATCGGTTTTTAAAGATGTGTTGCTGCCGGGTGAGGGAAAACTGTATGCCTTAAAGGGAAACTGGTAATATACCGGAACAAAACAACAATAATGCGGTTTAAAAAAATAACCTTTCCGGGCGTGTTAAAAAATCAACGGCTCAACCTGTTCATTTTTACAGCTACTTTTTTGTGGATGCCATCCGTTTGTGCGCAGAAAAAAGCGATTATAGAAATAGAAGACCTGCAGTTTTTAAAAGGGCTTACACAGGCGGTACTGGATAGCGCAAGGGTGCATCCGGGTGAGCCCTTGCCTGTACCGTTCGGCTTTAACAGAACAGGCGGTACGCTCATCCGACCGGGCGGGCGGGCTACGTATCCGGCCTTCTGGATCAGGGATTATGTGATGAGCCTGGAAACGGGTTTTGTAACCGCAGGTGAGCAAAAACATATGTTGCTGCTTACGGCAGCTACACAATGCGATCAAACGCGTATTACCAAAGGTGGCGGAATGATTCCTTATGGAGCTATTGCGGACCACATCCTGGCAGATAACAGCATGCCGGTTTATTTTGCAGGAACCTATGATGTGGAGGCACAGGGCACACATGAATTTGGATTTTTTCCGCCGTATTGTGACCAGTTCTATTTTATCAGGATGGCCAAACACTACATGGCCACTACCGGTGACCGGGCTGTTTTACACAAGGTGATCAATGGTACAACGCTGGCCGACCGGCTGGAGATCGCCTTCCGGGTTCCTCCGGCGCGTACCGGTACGCATATTGTGCATTCGATAGAACCGTACCGTGCCGTTGATTTTGGATTCAGAGACGCCATCCATATTACCGGTGATCTGCTTTATCCTTCCTTGTTGAAATATGAGGCCGCCCTGGAGCTTTCAGCAATCTTTAAAGAAAAAGGCAACCCGGCAAAAGCCGTGCTGTATAAAACGATTGCAGACAGCCTGAAGTCAGCCATACCAAAAATCTTTACCGATGCTGACGGCATGTTACGGGCGTCTACCGGCAAGAGTGCACAAAAAGATGTGTGGGGCACGGCCCTGGCCATTTATTTAAAGGTACTCTCCGGCAAGGCCGCAGAAAGAGCTGCTGCCAGGCTTTCCGGTACTTATGCTGCGGGCACCCTGGCCTTTAAAGGTGGTATACGGCATGTGCTTACAACCGATGATTTCAGTTCCGCCACGGCCTGGGAGGGTGCCATACCTGCGGCACCGCTGAACCAGTATCAGAACGGGGCCTACTGGCACACGCCGGTAGGCTGGGTTGCCTATGCCATCTGGCTTGTTGACCAGCAAAATGCCCGGAAGCTGGTAAAGGAATATATTGCAGCATTGAAGGATACGGATTTCAGGAAGGGAAGCGGGTATGCAGGTCCGCTGGAATGCTTCCATCCGCCATCCTATACCCGGGGGCCGGTATATCTTACCTCCGTGTCCTGTCCCTATATTGTTTTAAACGCATTGGTCAATAAACGCTGATGTATGTTCAGCCGTTCATGTGTATATTACCGCAAACTTCATCGATGAACCTGCATGCTGATCTGAAACCGGTAATACCGGGTATGGTTATGTTCGGCAGGCTGCTTTTTAAAAGATAAAAAATGATTGGGTTATTACATTTTCTGATTCAGACGGTCCGTTATCCTTTTTATGGTCGCGTTCAAAAGAGTTGCTTTTTAACGGTATCAATAGTGCTGTCCGTCGTATATACAGGCAGTCAGGTTGCTGCCCAAACACTGCATCCTGCCGGGCTCAGATGCGAGTATATGGTAAACCCGATAGGAATCGATATACCCCGGCCCGCACTAAGCTGGGTATTTACTGCCGATGGCAGGAACCGCAGGCAGTCGGCATATGAATTGATCGTAAGTACAGACAGTATGCACAGGAACCCAAGCTGGCGTTCGGGCAAGGTATATTCGTCGAAAAGCAATGCCATCGTTTACAGCGGCCGGTCTTTAAAATCCTTTACCCGGTATTACTGGAAACTGCGGGTTTGGGATCAGGATCATAAACCGGCTGCATGGAGCCAGAATGCCTGGTTTGAGACGGCGGTATTGCCTGGTACTGCCTGGGACGCTCAATGGATCGGAGCCGGCAGCAAGGCACCGGAGCAGGAAGCGGATTTTTATAAAGATCGTCCGGCTCCTGTATTCCGGAAAACGTTTCGCGTGCAAAAGCAAATTAAAAATGCCCGGTTGTACATAACCGGTTTAGGATATTACGAAGCCTGCCTGAACGGGCAGAAGATCGGTAAGGAAATGCTTGCGCCCGGCTGGACAAGTTTTGATAAAACCGTTTTGTATCGCACGTTCGATCTTACATCGCTGTTTAAACCGGGTGCAAATGCGATCGGCGTTATGCTGGGCAATGGCTGGTACAACCCGCTTCCGTTGCGTATGTGGGGCAGTCGCAACCTCAGGGAGCGCATAACGGTAGGAGAACCCTGCTTTACGGCAATGATGCGGATCGAATATACCGACGGCTCCAATGAAAACATCCGCACAGATAAAAGCTGGCAGGTGGTTGCCGGCCCGGTAATAAGGAATAACGTGTATTTAGGCGAACATTACGATGCAAGAAAAGCAATAGAACAATGGCAGGGCAATGACGGCATTTGGATGGAATCGAAACCGGCGGTTTTGGTCCGCGGACCGCTTGGCAAACTGGTGGCACAGCTTCAGCCGGGTGTTGAAGTAACCCAGGTTATAAAACCGGTTAAAATCACAGAGCTTAAGCCGGGGATATTCATAGCGGATATGGGCCAAAACTTTGCCGGCGTTTTACGCATAAGGCTAAAGGCTGCGGCCGGCACCAGGGTAGTACTCAGGTATGGTGAAGATGTATATAAAGATGGCAGCCTGAACGGGATGACGGCCGTTGCAGGACAGGTGAAAAACGGCAATGGCGGGGCCGGAGCGCCATATGTGGCATGGCAGGAAGATAGTTATACCGCCGCCGGCAAAGGTGAGGAAGTATGGAACCCGCGTTTTACCTTTCACGGTTTCCGTTATGTAGAAATAAAGGGGTGGCCCGGAGTGCCCCGGCCGTCTGATATAGAAGGGCTGAGAATGAATGCGGCAGTGGAAGAAACGGGGAGCTTCCAGTGTTCCAATGCCGTGTTTAACCGGTTGGACCAAAATATCCGGTGGACGTTCCTGAGTAATGTATTTAGTGTACAGTCCGATTGTCCGGCAAGGGAAAAATACGGTTATGGAGGCGATATGTTTTGCTCGGCGGATGCATTTAATTTCAATTTTGATATGGGCAACTTTTACAAAAAAGTGTTGCAGGACCATGAAGACGATCAGCGTCCATTAGGGGGCATTACCGAAACGGCGCCGTATGTAGGCATTGCCGATGCCAGTCCGGGTGATCAATCCGGACCCCTGGGCTTTCAATTGGGCTTTCCGTATACGATTAAACAGGTATATGATTTTTACGGAGATGACCGCGTTATCCGGAAACACTATGCAGCGCTTACCCGCCAGATCCGGTTTTTAACGGATAGCGCCAAACAGCATCTGTATGATGTGGAGCTAAGCGATCATGAGTCGCTGGATGAAAAGCCGGTAGCATTCACCGCATCCTGCTTTTATTTACACCATGTGCAGCTGATGAGCGAATTTGCCGGTATCCTGGGTAAAACGGAGGATGTGAAAAAGTACCGGCAGTTAGCCAATTCCATCCGCGAAGCAATCGTTAAAAAGTTCTATAATCCGCAAACGGGTGTCTTTGATAATGGCACTCAGTCTGCACAGTTCTTTGGTTTATGGAATAACTTACCGGGTGAGGCAGATCGGGCGAAGGCGCTGGAGGCGATGCAAAACGCGGTAGCAAAGAAAGGGTATCATTTGTCTACCGGGATCTTTGGTACAAAAATGCTTTTTGATGTGCTGCGCGTGCACAACCGGAACGATCTGGCCTATACCATCGCCGATCAGCGTAGTTTTCCGGGCTGGGGACATATGATTGAGGGCGGCGCCACCACACTTTGGGAAACCTGGAAGTATTCGGATAATACCTACTCTCAAAATCATCCTATGTTCGGTTCGGTGGGCGAATGGTTTTACCGCTCTTTATTGGGTATTAACGCTGCTGCGCCGGGTTTTGGAAAGATCCGCATCAAACCCCAGCCGGCCGGTAACCTTACCTATGCCAGCGGTTCCTACCGTTCTGTGGCGGGCACCATTCAAAGCAGCTGGAGGAAGGAAGGAGGCGGCTATCAGCTGGCCGTTACCATACCACCCAATACCAGCGCAGAAGTATGGATCCCTGCTGCCGCGGGGGCATCTGTTACGGAATCCGGCAAGGATCTCCGGTTGGTAAAGGAGATCCGGGTGTTGTCGGTTACCCCGGAATATACCGTTGTTCAGACAGGATCCGGTCATTACCGTTTTGCTTCCCGTTAGGCAGGAGCCAGCAGGTGCCTGCGCGTTATGCCGGAATAACGGTACGGGCTGCTGTCCGGTATCTGTACATCATGGTACCCGCATAAACCCGGACCCAGGAAGATTTCCTGAAATAAAATTGCCAATGACAGATGCTGTTATTCACTGAAGAAAAATCGTTCTTTTGTCGGGCAGAACTTTGTTTCAGCTTCTATCCGGTATGTGCATGCGTTATCAAGCCCTGAAACAGGGATAAATCCTGGAATGCATTCAGTATGCCATTAAACGTGTGCCTTATAAAGAAGGCCTTAACGTAAGTTTGAAGGGCACTTTCTGCCGTTCCGTAGAACCGGAAAGAATGGCCTGTGCGGTCAGGATGCCCATTTCATAAAAATCAGAAGAAATCGTTGTAATGCCATCCAGGATCACCCGCTTAAACGGTGTTTCATTATAAGAAATGATGCCCACCTGTGTTCCGATCTTCAGGGAGGTGGGCTGTATTTTTTCAATAAGGGTAACCAGGTCCTCCTCAATCATATTGATATATACTTCCCCCTGCTTGATGGGTTCATTTTCGATATTGTTGATGATCCGGTATGAAAAAGCATTGTCCTGGCAAAAATGTGCAAAGCCTTTTTTTATTTCCCTGGGATAGTAGCTGTTGTCCGGGAAGATCAGTTTGATGGTATGGTATTTTACCAGGTGCTCCAGGGCCGCCGTCAGGGCGTGGTAAATGTCGTTTTCATAATCGATATATACGGCACCATAAGGTCCCTTTACTTCGGGCAATAATTTGTCTAACAGGATTAATTTTTCCTTGGGGATCATATCGATGATCTCGTAAGCCCGCTCACCGCTATCAATAAAATGCGGAATGATCACATAATGGGTATAAGGATCTTTATTCCCGGAAAGCAGGTTTTTGAATAAATGAAAATCGTTATTGTAAATATAAAAATCGATGGCGGCATTATCGTCAAGCGCGTGTACCAATGCATCATAGACCTGCTTTTTGGGCGTACTCAGCTTATTAAAAAGCAGGAACAGTTTCAATGGTCGGCGGAACTCGGTATTTTCAATAAAATACCCCCTTCGCGGAACCGCTTTAATAACGCCTAATTGCCGCAGTTGTTTATATCCCCGCTCCACCGTGTCCCGCGCAATATCCAGTTCAATGCTGAGCTCATTGATCGAGGGCATATTGTCGCCGGCCCGGATCGTGCCTTTTTCAATTTCTCTCAACACCGCATTTACGATCTGCAGGTATTTTGAGGTACTCGAATAAGGGTCTACCTGGATAAGGTCTAATAATGTTTCTTTTTTCATTGGCAATAAGAAAGGATTAACAGAACCAAAATAGGGCTAAAAAATGAATATAAGAAAGAAAAAAGAATTCCTTAAAATAAAAAACAGTGTAACGTTCAACGTTATAGCCGGTTTGATACCTGGTACGGGCGAACAGACCGATGTTCCCGGACCTAATGTCTAAAATCTGAAAACTGATAACTAAAATCTGATAACTGAAGGCTAAACGCTAAACGCCCGTTCCAGGTTCAATGTTTAAAGCCCGCCTGACCGGACGGGCAGGTTTCAGGTTGGATCCGTTTGATGCCTGATATACATTACTAACTGAAAACTGATAACTAATAACTGAAAACTGATAGCTGATAACTGAACGCTGAAACCCGGCTTTCGGGTCAAGGCAGGATAGGAATGCTGACGGGGATGTTTAAGTTTGTTGGTGTTTGGATTTTTTAGAATCATTCTTTTATGAAAAGCTTGCTGAATACTACAACGATGCACCCTCGTGACCAGATTGCTTTAATCATGTTACGGATCTACGACCGGGTGCTCACCACCACCTCGGGAGGAAATATTTCCATCATTGATGAGGAGGAAAATATCTGGATCACACCGGCGGGGGTTGATAAAGGATTATTAAAGCCGTCCGATATTGTTTGTGTAAAGAAAGACGGAACCATTGTTGGCGTACATAAGCCTTCGTCGGAGTACCCGTTTCACCGGGCCATTTATAAAAAGCGCCCGGATATAAAATCAGTGATACACGCACATCCGCCGGGGATTGTGGCCTTCAGTATTATACGCAAAGTGCCCGATACCCGTGTGCTGCCGCAGGTACACGCCCTTTGCGGATCAATCGGGTACGCACCTTACGCCATGCCGGGAACGGAAGCGCTCGGGGAAAATATTGCGGGTGCATTCGGAAACGGCGTTTCCGTGGTTATTATGGAAAATCATGGAACGGTTATCGGAGGCACCGATATTTCCGATGCCTATCTGAAATTTGAGTTAATGGAGACGACGGCAAAATCGATTCTTTATGGCAGCCGGATCGGAACCACACACGCCCTCACCGAACGTTGCATCGAAAAACATTTATTGCGGTTTAAACCCGGTTTGCAGGAAGAAGCACGGGTACAGCCATTTTCGACCACCAGCCGGGAAAAGCGGACAGCCCTGCATAAAATTATTAACCGGGCGTGCCGGCAGGGACTGATGTTAGGCGCATACGGGTCAATATCTACGCGGTCCGAAGGAAACGACTTTATCATTACGCCGGAAGGCCTGTCTAAATGGGACCTGATGCCCGGTGACCTGGTGCAGGTTCGGGATGGAAAAAAGGAAAAGGGGAAAACGCCGGATAAAACCGTATTGCTGCATAAGGCGATTTATGAGCGTTACCCGGATATCAATGCCATCATCATAACACAACCCACGTACCTGACCTCCTTTGCAATTACCGGTGTCCGATTCAATGTACGCACTATACCGGAAACCTGGATCTATCTGCAGGATGTGCAAACGGGTGAGCTGGGATGTTTGTTTGCTGAAGATGGCACACCGCTGCCGGTGATGCCGGAAGAGGCGCCTGTAATGATTATTAAAAACGAAGGCGTGGTGGTAACCGGTAACAAACTTTTGCAGGCGTTTGATTACCTGGAAGTGGCCGAATTCAGTGCAAAATCATTAATATTGTCTGCATCGCTGGGAGCGATGATCCCTATTGAAGACCATGAGATTGATGCGTTGGGTAAAGTGATGAGCCGCTGGAAAAACTATGAATGGAAAATATAGGACGCTGCAATTTGCAATCACCAAATAGAACGAGTTGTTATGAGTTATAAGTATGCCATTATACTGGGAAACCTGGGAAATACACGCGATCGGTTTTGCCAGGGGTATAAACAGAACCCCAGTTCAGAAGAGATGTTAAGGCTGGCGCTGGAACGGATGCCGCAGATCGAGGGCGTTGAATTGGTAGGCAGCTGGGACATCCGGCCAGATAATGTATCGGATATGAAAAAGCGGCTGGATGATGCAGGAGTGGCCTGCGCCAGTATCATACCGGATACTTTTGGAAACCCGCTTTTTGGAAAAGGAAGCCTGACGAGTATTGATGCCGGCGTGCGCCGGGCCGCGCTGGATTATCTGCGGCAAATGAGTGAAGTGGCGCTGGCCATGGATTGCGGCATCGTAAATCTTTGGCTGGGCCAGGATGGGTATGATTATCTGCTGGCAACTGACTACGACCAGGAGCGCAGCTGGCTTACAGAAGCTACCCGGTCGCTTGCAAGCGAGTTTCCGGCACTACGATATGCCCTCGAATACAAGCCGAAGGAACCGCGCAATTTTTCATATCATGCGCGTATGGCGGATACCATACTGGCCGCAAAAGAAACGGGTTGTACCAATGTGGGTATAACCATCGATACAGGACATAGCTTTTATGCCGGGGAAAATGTGGCAGAAGCGGTGGTGTTGGCCAAACGGGCCGGCAACCTGCTCTACCATATGCACTTTAATGATAACCATGGAAGCTGGGATGATGATATGATCGTAAGCAGTGTACATTTTACCACCTATGTGGAACTGTTGTTCTGGCTAAAGAAAACAGGCTACGATGGCTGGATCTCTATGGATCAGTATCCCTATCGGGAAGACGCGGTAGATGCGATTGCGGAAAGCATCTGGTGGGTGAAGAAATATGAACAGATCGTAGCAGATCATTATAGCGAAATAGACGCGCTCATACAGGAAAATGATGCGGTGAAAACCTCGCGGTTTTTACGCGGGCTGATATATGGATAACGATGCAAACAAGAATACCTGTTATTGCTGTTTTTGATATCGGGAAGACTAATAAAAAATTGCTGGTCTTTGATGAACGGTATCAGATCATAAAGGAGGAAATCGTTGTTTTTGATGAAATAACAGACGACGACGGATTCCCCTGCGAAAACCTGGATGCGCTTGTGCACTGGATGCTGACACATTTTCAGCAATTAAAAGCATCCCCGGTTTACCGGTTAAGGGCCGTTAACTTTACTACTTACGGAGCGTCGCTGGTGTATGTAGATGCGGTGGGGAAAAGGGTAGGCGCACTGTATAATTACCTGAAACCTTATCCCGGAGATCTTTTAAAGATCTTTACGGAGCAAACGGGTAACGCCGCATTTGTACAGGATACCTGTTCACCGTTAATGGGGCATTTAAATGCCGGGATGCAGTTGTTCTGGTTCAAACACCGTAAACCTCAGTTATATGCACAGGTAACAACGGTGCTGCATTTTCCTCAATACCTGAGCTTTTTGCTTACCGGCCGTAAAGTGGCTGAAATAACCCATGTCGGTTGCCATTCTGCAATGTGGAATTTCCGGAAACAACAATATCATGCCTGGCTGAAAGCAGAAGGCTTGCTGGATAAGTTAGGCGCCCTAACGCCGGGCGATAACGTCGTTCCGGTACAGAATGAGGTAACCGGTGAATGGATCGCGATTGGTACCGGACTGCATGATAGCTCTGCGGCAATGATCCCTTATCTGCAATGTTTTACCGTGCCATTTATGATCCTGTCTACCGGTACCTGGTCCATCAGCCTCAATCCTTTTAACAGCCGGCTGCCAGGTGCTGCGGCATTGGCAAGCGGAGGGCTTAGTTATCTCACCTTCCAGGGCAAGCCCGTCAGGGTGTCCATGTTGTTTGCCGGCAATGATCATGAACAACAGGTACGGCGCATCGCCCGTCATTTTAATATACCTGCTGATTTTTATAAGACCGTCGCTGCAGATCCCGTGCTCCTGGACCAATGCTGGAAGGAAGCAGCCGGAGGCGGAGCAGTGCGTAGCTATTCCGGTACTGCCATACCCTGCCTGTTTGGGCAACGGGCGCTGGATATGTTTAAGACACCCGGTGCTGCGTATCACCAGTTAATGATGGATATGGCGCTGCAGCAGGAAGCTTCCTCCCGGCAGGTATTAACAGATGGCCCGGTAAGCCGCATCTATGTAGACGGGGGATTCAGCAAAAACGGCCTCTTTATATCTTTACTGGCGCGGATGTTTCCGCAACAGGAGGTCTTTGCTGCCGCTATGAACCAGGGTACGGCATTGGGAGCAGCCCTGGTGTTGCACGGGCATTGGAACCGGCAGCCCGTTCCTTCCTCGCTTATACAGTTAAAGAAGATCCCGGGTCAGAAAGCGGGAGCAGGATCCGCGGCGGTAATCAGATAACGGAAGCAGTATCGCATAGAGCTCCGGAGTTTTATGATAGCGGGCTTAAGGCGCTTCCGTTTTTACCAGGTTCACTTCCCTGATATGCTGGCTCAGCTCCCGGGTTTGTCCCTGGTAGGTAACGGGCGCTGCTGCTTTTGAACCGGTATAAACGCCATTCATAAATACACAATCGGCAACCGGTGATTTTATTTCTATGAGGGTTGCCCCGTCCCCGGTAATATTAGACACATAGATATGATGGATCTTATGGGCCGTGGCGGGTACACCATATCCAAGATTCCCGAGCAGGACCGTATAGGGGCTGCCATTATAGGGCGGTGGAATTTCCGGGTCTGCAATACTGGTAACGCCGTTGATAAAAACATGATGGATGCTCGCGCTGTCACTGGCCCGTAAGGCTACGCCGGTGTAATTCGTTTTTATATTTGTGATATAGATCTGTTCAATATCGTCCCTGGTATCCTGGTGCTTGGTAGACGTAACCTGGTATGAATGGATATTGCCGTTTGAATGATATGCGGCACCCAGATCAAGGGCGGATAACGCGATGCAGTCATCGCCATTGATACCGGTGATGTTTGTGATCTGGAAATATTTGCATCCCTCCCTCAGGTTAATGGCGTCGTTATTATAAGTAGCCACTTTTTCGCCCCTGATCCACCGGAACTGCGGTGTAAAAAATACAAGGTCCGAAAGCGCCGCGTGGCGCACCCGTTCGAAGGTTACGGCCCAGGAATGCGCATATTCAAACCGGATATTCCGGAGTTTAAAGCCATCTACATAAGCCATCAGGATCATGAAATTCCGCCAATCGGAAAACTGTTTTCTTCCGGGTATTCCGGCATCGCTTCCGTAGCTGATGCGTTCTTTACTATGATTGGCATCATCGGCGGAGACCAGCCTCCGCAGTCCGTCGCCTGTAGCCCGCGGATTGTTAGCTCCTTTTAAAATAACGTTCCCGATACCGATCAGTGCAATGTTCTTATTCCATACGGGGTTGGTAATGCCTTCGCCTGCATTATCACTGCGGAAGAGGTTATCGCGGCAACTATCAGATAACTGGAGCACACAATTGTCCAGCAGAATGGTCATATCAGATGGCAGCAGGATGGCCTTGTCGATTTTCCAGATCATCGTGCCATTTGCATTGAACGCAGGGATCGTGATCGTTTTTGCATGATTTTTTGCCTTGTCAATCGCTTTTTGTATCCGTTCGGTATCCGTCCCTTTAAAATCATTGGGCGTAACCGGCCCTGCTGCATGCACGGTTGATAACCACAGCAACCATAAGGTAATGGTACAGAACAAGGGCCGGAGTGTGCGGTGTTCTGCTTTTAATCTGCTAAAAAAAATCATAGTACAAATCGGGCAAACCAGACTGCTGGTGATTGCGGTTGTTTTATAAAATGGTTGATGGAGCCGGACTCCGGAAATAATAAGCCACCGAATGCTGGCATCCCCTACAGTAAACCGTATGTTGGCGCTGGATCCTGCGGCGGATGACCGGGCAAGCGGATCGTTTTTATATACCGGTAAAGATATAAAAGGTTGACGAAACTGCGGAGATGCGGCCGGTCTTTTACGAGGGCCGGTCAGCAAAAACCTGGTTGCCGGCACTGCCGTGGCGCAACACACTGCCAGGAGTTGTTGCCCGGAGCAGGAAACGACCCTTCCAGTCGCAACGCAGGTAATTCCGGGCGTTCCGCCGTTTAAGCCTTATGCTGGCGGCAGGCGCGAACCCTTATAACGTATCGTTTGCACCGTTATAGCATCGGTGGCACGCAGCAGCTTTTCAGCCCGTAAAAAATAACCGGATAGGCAGGCGATTTACCGAAAGCAGCTTGCTTGCTATTGATGATAGTAGTATGTAATTGTTTTTCAATTATTTGTGTTTTTTAGGATGGTGGAATGCCGGTTGCACGTGCTGTCAGGATCCGCGGAAATATTTTTACGGCGCGTGGTGGTTACCGGCAGGGGCAGATATGTCATTGCCGGCCGGTATCCCGTTCAGGACTATCTGCCTGCAGCCGGAACCTGGTATCCTCCATCTCCCCGGAGGGATGCATCAATCCCCTGCCACGGGCAGGCAGGGCAGGGCCTGTGATTTAGCAAAGGCACAAAATGAAAACGAGCCGGATATGTTTTGTTTTTTAACCGATGTTTTAGCTAACTTTATATGATAATTCCAATTTTAAACTTTAACCCATTATCATGGCAACAGCGAAAAAAACCACTGCAAAAAAGGCAGCACCCAAAAAAGCAGCCGCAAAAAAGGCCGCTCCTAAAAAAGCTACAAAAGCGCCCGTAAAAAAAGCGGCTCCCAAAAAAGCAGCGGCTAAGAAAGCAGCACCTAAAAAAGTAGCAGCAAAAAAAGCCGCTCCAAAGAAAAAAAGAAAGATAAACCCGGCCCTGTTACAGCCCCTTACACCCAGTCCTGCTTTAGCAGCGGTAATTGGCAGTAAAGCGGCTTCCCGCCCGGATATCATTAAAAAAATATGGGCCTATATTAAAAAGCAGGGACTACAGGATACCACCAACAAGCGAATGATCAATGCAGATGACAAATTGAAAACCTTGTTTGGCGGCAAATCACAGGTATCGATGTTTGACCTGGCCAAGATCGTAAGCGCAAACGTGAAGTAAAAGGTTTGCAACTCCGTTCTGGAAAAGCGGTGTCAAAAGCTATCATTCAGCAGCAATGAAGGGTGTATGTTTTTGATGCCGCTTTTTTATTTTTAGAACCAGCCGTAAGTTGAACAAGGGTGACCTGGTTGCACCCATTAAAATGCACTATGAAAATATTTGATGCACATTTTCATATCATCAATCCACAATTTCCTCTTGTAGCAAACAACGGGTATTTACCGTCGGAATTTACAGTTGATGATTATCGGGTTGCTACCGGTAGTTACAAGGTATCCGGCGGGGCCGTTGTTTCCGGATCGTTCCAGGCGTTCGACCAGGAATACCTCATGGATGCCTTAAACACATTGGGGCGCAATTTTTACGGAGTTGCCAATATTCCTGCCGGTATCACTGACCAGGAGCTGGAACGTTTAAATAACGCGCATGTTGTTGCTGTTCGCTTTAACGTAAAAAGAGGGGGATCCGAAAAAATAACGCATATAGAGAAAATGGCCAATGATCTTTTTGACAAGTACGGTTGGCACACAGAGCTATATATCGATAGCAGGGATCTAGGCAATTTAAAGCCGGTGCTTCAACACCTGCCCCGGTTTTCCATCGACCACTTAGGATTGTCAAAAGAAGGGCTTAACGATCTGTACTATTGGGCTGAAAGAGGTGCAAGGATAAAAGCAACCGGTTTTGGCCGTACTGATTTTGATCCCCTTGAAGTAATGAAAACAATTTATCAGATCAATCCGGCTGCATTGATGTTTGGGACAGATCTGCCTTCTACGCGCGCGCCTGTGCCGTTTTCAGACAAGGATGTACAATTGATTGCAGACCATTTTTCCGGTGATGCCATGGAACACATCTTTTATAAAAATGCAATGGACTGGTACGGCCGTTAAAAAGGCCCCCGTTAATATGACCGGCTATTCATTGCCCGGGTATCCTTACAGCGGGCAATATCGGGGGCCGCTGCACGTTACGGGCAGGAAGTTGTTACTGTCTCCGGACGTAAGAATGAGATACCCGCCAGCGCTGCAGGGCACCACAAGGCCGCTTATGGCGGACAGCAACGGTTCCCCGAAAAACATATCCGTTTTATACAGGTCTTTTAACGGGAAGCTGAAAGACCGGGTAATGCCGGCAAGCTTTCGTTGCCGGCTGCGCTTACAGCCTGTATGGCAAAAAAATAGTTGTCTTTTGAATACGGAACGGTGATGGTCGTTGCCGGGGTGAAGATCTTCTTCTCCCATTGCGGACTGCTGGTTTCCCGCATCAGCAGGTAATAGCCCGCGCAGGCGCCTGTAGCAGGCGGATCCCATTTGAGGGTGGCGGAGTTTTCCAGTCCCCTGGTAATGTAGGCCACATTCCGCGGTGCCGCCGGCGCTTTCGCCAGGTTGGCCAGTGTTACCAGGTTAAGCGCGGTATTCTTTCTCAGGTATTCAAAGTCCATAAACTCGGGCAGGTCGCCGTATGAAACGCCTTGTTCTGTGCGGAGGTCCTGGTGCTGGTGTTCAAAATTTTCATTCATTTCGGTGACCCGCACGGCTGTATATCCTTTTTCTACAAAAGGACTGTGATCGCCGTTGCGGAGAAAACGGTCATTGCGGTAAACCAGCTTTACCGTCATATGATCTACATAGCGTTCGCCTACTTCTTTAAAATAACGGGCCAGCTGCCGGGGAGCACCGTCGTTTTCCAAACCCAGGGACCGGATTTTCGCAAAGGCATCCCTGTCTGCATTTAACGGAATGCCTTCACTGAAAACGCGTACCTGGGTATTATTGATGATCCGGGTTTCATTGCTGTGGTTACTCCCAACGATATCGTTGTTGAGCAAAGCTTCCAGTTGCCAGTTTTTTGCTTTTACCTGGTCCGCCAGGAAACGGGCTCCCAGCAATCCCTGTTCCTCGCCCGAGGTAGCTACAAAAACAACCGTCACCGGGAAGGGCTGCTGATGCATAATCCGTGCACATTCCACTACAGCGGCCACACCGCTGCCGTCGTCATTGGCGCCGGGAGCGATGCCGGTACGGTCCATCACATCAGTGCGCCGGCTGTCCAGGTGCCCGGTGATCATCAGCACCCGCCGGTCGAGCGGATCGGTTCCTTTTAAAATGGCCACTACGTTTCCCAGTACAAAAGGCCGGTCTACTCTTTTTCCATCCGGCCTATACGTGAGGGTATCGATAAAGGCGGAAAGCCTGCCGTCTGTGCCGGAAGCAAATTGCCGGAACTTTTGAAGTACCCATTGCTGCGCTGCGCCGATGCCCTCATTGGCGTGCTGCTGGCTGCTCAATGTATGTCTTGTTTTAAAGCGAACCAAGGCATCGATGTAGGATCGTAAGGAATCGGCCGAAACCGCGGCAGCCATTTTTTCAATAACAGGATCTCTATGGGTAATGACCTGTGCCTTCAGGGTAAACGAAGCAACGATCCCCGCCAGCAATGTTCCAAGATATTTCTTCATGTGTACAAATTATGATTCAAAAATAGTAAAAGGCAGCGCCGCATGCAAGGTGGCGCCGGCTTTTTATACGGTTGTGGTAATATTTGTATTATGGATCGTCCTGCTCCGGTAAAAACGGGGTAAGAAACGTGTCCGGCAAATGGATTGTATGGATCATTGTTGCTTTAGTTTTGTATCTTTCGATTGCATGCATTTATGAGTTGTACGGGCAGGGATGCGCAGCCGCTCATAAAATACAGTTGTTCTTCGCCCTTACCGCAGGGGATGCGTTGCAGGCACCTTGTGGCAGTTATTAAATGGTCAGACTATGTGGAAAGCCCTCTTTGTTTTTTTTGTGATGAACCTGATGGCGCATGCCTGCGCAGCCGGTGCGCGTGAAACCTGCTTTCCGGATCCGGATACACCGCTGGTCGTTCACTCCTGCAGGGATTTCAGGATCACCGGGTCGGGACAAAATGCGCAATGGAAAAAGGCGGTATGGTTCAATTTGCAAAAGCTGGATACAGCGGGAAGCAGCTATACAAGCCGCTTTAAGATTCTTTACGCAGCTTCGGGGATATATGTACTTTTTAAAGGCGAGGATGCACGTATTTCGTCGTCTTTCACAAAAGATTTTGACAAGCTTTTCCTGGGAGATGTATTTGAGGTTTTCTTTCATCCCGATCCATCTGTACCCGCATACCTTGAATACGAAATAAGTCCCCTGGGTAATGAGCTGGTGTTATTGATGAGCGGCCAGAACGGACGTATTAGCGGCCATGTGCCACAGTCTTATGAGGGACAGCAAAAAGTGCAGAAGGCCGTTCACATTTCCGGTGGAAAAATGAAACCGGGCGCAGTTATCAGATCCTGGACCGCTGAGCTGTTTTTTCCTTATGCACTGTTCGGATCTTTCCAGCATATGCCGCCTGTAAAAGGAACACGCTGGAAAGCCAATTTTTGCCGGCTCGATTATGACAGCGGTACAATGGTAAAATGGGCATGGGCACCGGTGCAGGATTCCTTTCATGAATTGCACCGGTATCGTACCCTGGTTTTTGATTGATGTGTTGAACAGTTGGGTACGTAGTTGTCCTCCAACGGAAGGCATATCAATCATTGCATTGCCGGCATGGCAACCCAACCTGTTTTGATCCGGCCGGTGCAAAATTCCGAAGACCAATACCGGAATAAATGAACAGCGTGTTTATGCAAAATGCTTATCCCTGGTGCTCCGGAACGCCGTTGGGGTTCATCCACACAAATTCCCAATGGTGGCCGTCCAGGTCTTCAAAGCTGTGCTGGTACATAAAACCATGGTCCGTTGCGGGGCTGGGTACCGTAGCACCTGCGGCTACTGCTTTATCAACCATTTCATTAACGGCCTCTTTACTGTCGGCAGACAGCGCAATAGAACATTCAATGGTTTTGTGGGCGTCCGCAATTTCTTTTTTTGTAAAAGTTTGAAAGAAAGGTACGGTCAGCAGCATTACGTAAATGGTATCGCTGATGATCATACAGGTCGCTTTTTCGTCTGTAAATTGGGGGTTGAAGGAATAGCCCAGTTTAGTAAAAAATGCTACCGACCGGTTCAGGTCTTTAATCGGCAGGTTTAAAAAAATTTGTGTAGCCATAATATTTTCTGTTTTTGTTGACTCAAAAGTACAGGAATACAGTGTTCGTTCCCATGTGTAAAAACGACAAATGAAGCGGCTGTTTGCGGCTTCCGCCTCAAAGCGTGGCGCTGGTTTTTATTTGGATATTGGATGGCTTGGTTTCGGGGGGGGTATTGATCAGATCGCACGCGCTGTATCGTGAAATTTAAAGTGTCCGTTGTTTAAACCTGGAATCGCTTAAGGTATTCAGGATGCCCTTTTGCATCGATCTGTAGCAAGGCTTGGGCGATAGTTGATTGTACGTCGGTATTATAAATTGATGATAATACAAAGGAATAAGCTTCTTCCTCCTGGTACGATCTGAAGGAGGGCAGGCTCCTGCTCTTCAATGCATGTATCTGTTTTGCCTGCTTATACCGGATGCCCTTGGCAGATAAGCAAAAGGATCCTTAGGTGCGGAAATATGATTACATTTGTTTTTATACAATAAAGCGAGCTGTATTAACAAGGTGAACAAGATGCGATTTTTTGGGACTGCAGGAGGCATTTTTCTAATGCTGCTTGCTTCCTTTACCATCCGGGCCCAGCCTGCCGACCGCTTTTTCAGGAATATTTCTGTAGATAACGGATTGTCGCAAAGCACCGTTTTTACCGTGGCGCAGGATACCCTTGGGTTTATGTGGATGGGCACACAGGATGGATTGAACCGGTATGATGGCAAAGGATTTAAAATCTACCGGCCTGTAAAAAATGAACCGGGCAGTATTGCTTCTTCCTATATAAAATGCCTGTTTACCGACCGGCAAGGACGGTTGTGGATCGGGGGTAATGGCGGCATCAGCTCCTACAACTATTCCGGCGATCGTTTCCGCAATTACAATATTGCGCCCCGCCCGGGAGAATGGTACATCTCCTGCATTATCCAGGATGCCCAGGGTGCGCTATGGGCCTGCTCGAATTCGGGAACGCTTTACCGGTCAGACGCCGCTGCTACCGTTTTCCGGCCTGTAGATTTCGATGGGGCAACCCAAGGCATCAAAGAACTGTATAGTATCGCTTTTGCAGGAAAGCAGCTAATACTGGGAACGGAAAGCGGTTTGTGGTTACTGGACCCGCCTACCGGCCGTATAACGCCGCTGCACGCCGGTGTGGTCCGGGTTCGCATCAATACGATTTATGAAGACGGAAACAACCGTTGGATCGGTACGGAAGGTGCCGGGCTCATAAAAATGAACCTGCTTACCGGCCGGTTTATAAACTACCACCACCAGCAGGCTGCCGCATCCGGCATACCGGATGAGGATGTACGCAGTGTATGCAGGGATGCAGCGGGCAATATCTGGATCGGCACCTTTCGGGGACTGGCGATTATAGATCCGGGAGGCAATATCCGGAATTATTATCACCAGGCAGATCGTCCCTTTACGCTCAGTCAGAACTCCGTACGTTGTATTTACCAGGATAGGCAGCAGGGAATGTGGCTGGGTACGTTTTATGGCGGGGTAAATTATTATCACCGGCAGCAGGTGAATTTTAACCTGCTGGGCCAGAACACCGGCACACCGGCGTTGAATGACAAAGTGGTGAATGTGATCAAACAAGATCAAAAAGGGGGCTTTTGGATCGGCACCAATGACCGGGGACTGGATTACTGGCAGCCGGGTTTAAACAGTATCCGGTACTATATACATAATGAAAACGGCGGCGGGTTAAGTTCCAATAATATCAAATCCATTGCTTTTGGTGATAAGGGAACGGTCTTTTTAGGGATGCATAATACGGGTTTGGATATCCTGGATCCTGCAACAGGCGTCAGTAAAAACTTCCGGCATGATCCGCGCAACGCCCGCAGTATACCGGGTAATATGGTATATGCGCTGTTAAAAGATCATGCGGCACGTATGTGGGTAGGGACGCGCACCGGTTTAAGCCGCTTTTATAATGAAGATGCATCGTTTACTGCGGTTTATACCGACCGGGCGGGGAAGCGGCTGACGGCCGATGAGATCACCTTTTTAATGGAAGATAGCCGGCACCGAATCTGGATCGGAACCGTAAACGGGGTGAATATCTTTTACCCGGACAGCATGCTGTTTGACCCGCTTTCCAGTGTCACCCTGAGCAGCAATGTGATCAATTTTATTGCGGAGGATCCGCAGAAGCGCATCTGGATCGGTACAAGAGACGGGCTTAATCTTTACGATGAAAAAACAAAGGCATTCATTAGTTATAATCAACGTAACGATTTTTTAAAAGGAACCATCAACAGTATTGTACCGGATGGGGATGGTAACCTGTGGATTACTACAAATACCAGTTTGGTGAAGTATCGGCCGGATACCAAACGACTGCAATATTTTGATAACAGGGATGGATTGCAAAATGGCCAGTTTAATACCTATGCGTCCTGTAGAGCGGCGGATGGAATGCTTTTGTTTGGAGGCATTAACGGGATCTCCTATTTTTATCCTGCGGCATTCCGGCAGAACCCTTTATCACTGCAGGTAACCTTCACCGGACTGGAGGTGTTTGACCGGCAGGTGATCGCCGGAGATGCAACGGACATACTGAAAACACATATCAACCAGGCTGCACGCCTGCGCTTCGGGCACGAGTACAAGCAGTTTTCGATTCTTTTTAATGCGTTTAATTATGTTGCTGCCAACCGTATAAAATACCGGTACCGCATGGACGGATTTGATAACGACTGGCAGGAAGCGGAAGATACTCCCCGGGCCAGTTATACGAACCTGCAGCCCGGGAATTATATATTCCGGGTTAAAGCAATAGGTCCCCAGGGCGAAGTAAGTCCCGAACGGTCGATGGCCATACGGATATTGCCGGTATGGTACCGGAGCAATTGGTTTTACCTGCTGGTATGCCTGGTGATTGCGGCCGCAGCGTTTTTCCTGTACCGCATTTTTACCGAGCGGATGCGTACCTTGCACCAGCTGAAGCTGGAACGCCTGCAGCGCGAAAAGGTCAATTACATCAACCAGGTAAAAACGGATTTCTTTACCAATGTATCGCACGAATTGCGTACGCCGCTTACGCTCATCCTGGCGCCGCTGGAGGAAATGATGCGGCAACCGGCCACCGACAAAAAAATGCGGCGCAACCAGGAACTGATGTTATCAAACACCCGGAGGCTTTATAACCTGGTAAACCAGTTATTCGAGTTCCGGAAAACGGAAATGGGCACCCGTAAACTGCGGGTGGCAGAAAATGACCTGGTGAAATTCTTACGGGAAGTGTATACCTCTTTCAAGCCGCTGGCGGAAAAAAATGCCATTGATTACCGGTTCTCATCGTTGGTAGATACACTGGTATTTTATTTTGATAAAGATGCGCTTGAGAATATCTTATTCAATTTATTGTCCAATGCATTTAAATACACACCGGCCGGGGGGCAGATATCGCTGGAACTTTCGGTTGAAAAGGAAACGGCCTGGCTGCAGGTGCGGGATAACGGTTCCGGTATTGAAGCTCCGTACCTCGGGCACATTTTTGACCGCTTTTACCAGGTAAACCGGCAGGAAATGAACCTGGGTTCCGGAGTGGGGCTGGCGTTTACCAAACGGCTGGTGGAACTGCATCATGGAACAATAACCGTGGAAAGTATGCCCGGCGCAGGAAGTGTTTTTAAAGTAGGATTGCCGGTAGATGCTGCGGCTTATGAAGCAGACGGTCGTGTGGATGGATTACAGGATGAGGCGCTGCCCGGAACCGGAAATGAGATCTCCAGGAGTAAGGGTGAGGTGGAAGCGTTGGACCAAACCCCGGAAACAGGCGCATCCCTGCTGGTGGTTGATGACAATGATGAGATCGTTCAATACATCCGGGAATATTTCGAAGCAAAATATAAGGTTAAAACCGCGGCAAATGGAAGGGACGCGCTGAAATTAATGGAAACCTGCCAGCCGGATCTGATCATCAGTGATATCATGATGCCGGAAATGGATGGCCTGCACTTCTGCCGCCGTATCAAGCAAAATATACAAACGAGTCATATCCCGGTGATCCTGCTCACTGCGCGGGCCGAAACGGAACAACAGATCAAAGGGCTGGAAATGGGGGCGGATGATTATGTAGTCAAGCCCTTTTCCATCGCATTGCTGGAAGCAAAGGTGCAGGGCGTTTTGCGTATGCGCAGAAAGCTAAGGGAGTACTATGCGGCGTCGAAAGCGATCGAACCGGAAAAAATGACCTTCAACCCGCTGGATGAGGAGTTTTTAAAAAAGGCAGTAGCCCTTGTTGAAGCACAGCTGGATGCCTATGATTTTTCGGTAGATAAATTCAGCCGTGCGCTGGGCATGAGCCGGTCCAGCCTGTACCTGAAAATAAAAGCGATCACTGGGGAGTCTGTAACCGGCTTTATCAAGCGGATCCGGTTCCGGAAAGCAGTGGAGCTTATGGAGTCGAAAAAATATACCATGACGGAGATAGCCTATATGTGTGGCTTTAATACACCGTCTTATTTTTCTACAGCCTTCAAACAGTTTTTTGGTGTGATGCCAAGCGAATATTTGGCAAGCAGGTCAGGCACCCGTGAAGACAGAGAGGCCGAGGGTTGATGAAGCCTTGTTTCAGGTTTAACATTTCAGGTTCAAGGTTGGATTGCGTTTGATGCCGATGCCATATGCCCGCTCATCGATCCCTGAGGAAGCCATCTGACGGCTGACAGACATTTGTTTCACGTTTAAAGTTTAAGGTTTCAGGTTGGGTTGCGTTTGATGCTTGATGCAGTCACGTTATTCCGATTCTTATTTTCAAGATATGCACATAAATTTCGAAAGGAATGAGAACTGTGAAACCGTAACGATATCACTCCTTTTACATTTTCAATTTTTCATTCCCGAAGAATGTATTGTTTCAGGTTTGACGTTCAACGTTCCAGGTTGGGTTGCGTTTGATGCTTGACGCAGTCACGTTATTCCCGATTCTTATTTTCCAGATATGTACATAAATTCCGAAAGGGAACGGGAACTGCGAATCCGTAACGACATCCTCCCTTTTACATTTTTAATTTTTCATTCCATATTTTTCATTCCCTTTGGATCCATCCATATCAGCGGATTCCTTACGGGCAGGTTGCGGATCACTTCGGGTACCTGCGGAAAATGATCCAGCCGTATCCAGGTATCCAGCCATTGCTGGTTATGAAAAGCCGCAGCTCCAAAGATGAGTGCGGGCTGCGCTACCGGCCAGTTATCCCAGTACATTACATCGGGCCGGTAAGGCCATTGGTCCTTATGATTTATAAAGGGCACTAAAAATTCCAGGCCCTTTTGTATCGATGCTCCATTGGCCGCCTGGTAGTTCCAAAGGTTGTCGTTCGGGGTGGAAAGCAGCTGGCAAATAGTGGCCATGGCGTCCAGGTTAAACAGGGAATAACCATAGGGTTTCGTTCTGCGTAATTCCTGTGGAAAACGGCCGTCTGGGTTCATCTGGTTGGGAAGCAATACCTGTTTGTAACGGTTGATGCAAAAGTCCGTCCATTTTTGGTTGCCGGTAAATTTTGCATAACAGGCCACCTGCATCACCCAGCAGGTAGCATGGTTGTTAACAGTATTCATTTCATCTTTTCCATAAGGATGTGTGGTGAGCCAGGTAAGAAAGTGGGCAAACCATTGTTTGATCTGTTGAAGGGTTTGGGGATCCATGGCCTGCGCTTCTTGCATTACACGGAGTCCCTGAACTACCTCCATCAGGTGGATGGCGTCGATGATGCCGATGCCCCAGCCCGTAAAGCGCCCCTTGATGGCCTGCGCATACAACAGGTGTGGTTGCATCAGCGTGGCGGTATCCACAAACCAGGCCTTGCAATGCCGGAGGGCGGTGGTTACATAGGCTTCGTTGCCGGTAATGCGGTAGGCCGATGCAAGAGTACCCACAATTTTGCTTAGCCGGATCATAGCGTGGCGGTGCGCCGTAAAATTATCCGGGTTGGTCATGCCATCTTTTGTAATGTAGGGGCTGTCAACGCTTGCCGGGTTGGGCCAGGCATAGTCGGCCTCACTGTAAAAGTCGTGTTTACCGCCGGCGCTGCGCGCACATTGCCAGGCGGTAATGGTTACCGGTTCTACATTTAGAAAAGAATCGGCCAGCTGCAATACCCGCGTAGCCAGTACCTGTTTTGCCTGCTCAAAGTAATTTACCGCACGTTGGGGTTGCGGCAGAACTTGGGAACACACTGGCCAGCATAGGGCCGAAAGCAACAGGAGCAGGAGCATTGTTTTCATCTTCGGATCTTTCATTGTGCTGCTAATCTAAGCCATAAACGGAATTGAGGGTTTAAAAATGGGAGCATTGATTTTCGATTTTAGTGAAAACTGTTAAAAGGGGGCGGTCTGTCGGGTATGTAGATGCTGTCCGGGGATCGGGGATGCGTCACCGGGTAAGGATCATTCGGGTTGCTAAGCCCGGGATGCCGCACCGGCGGCGCCGGAAATCGGTGCATTTCACCAAAATTGAAAAAGAATGATCCAAAAATGAAAGTCCTGCGGCACGATGGCGGTGTAACTTTAGATCCTGGATCACCCTTTTCGTAGTGGCGTCAACGATCCGCCGGCCTGATGAAACGGGGGAACGTGCGGCGCTTTGTATCCCTGCCCACTCGGTACGGTTAATTTTTTTCCGTAGGAAGATGCTTGGTTAGCAGCGACGCCGGCTGCGGTTTTGTTTAATTGCGGCCATACGGATGCATAGTGCAGCTTGCGGTTAAAATCACAAACGCTTATTGCTGAAAACAGTTATTATTGGAATATGATCATGCTACAAAAAACAGGAATGGGTATGGCAATGCTGCTTGCCTCATTTACGGCCGTTCAGGCACAGGAGCAGCCGGTTACTAAAGAAAGTTTTAAATGCCTCAACCTCAGTTTCCCGGGATTGGAAAAGGTAAAAACGGCAGTAAACAGCGGGCAGTATGATGCTGCGGCCGCTGCACTGCTGCAGTATTACCGGAATCGTACGGGCGTGCGTCACCTGGATTTTAATGCTGCCGACGCTTCCCGGTTTGCAGGCAAAAAGGTAGATGATGCCACGCTGGAGCTGGCCAATAATATCCTGGTGCATAAATTCAAGCCACATAAAGGATACCCGGCTTATGACTATGGTAAAGACATCAACTGGCAATACCGCCCGGTGCAGGACCAGCTGCTGACCACCTTTTTGCACCGTACTGCCTTTTGGGAGCCACTGGGCCTGGTATACCGCGCTACGGGGGATGAAAAATATGCAAAGGAATGGGTTGCTGAGGTACGCGACTGGATCAAAAAAAATAAACAGGGCGCTTATCCGGACGATAAGGATTTCGCCTGGAAAGCGTTTGTAGTATCCTTCCGCCTCAACCATTGGTCCGGTTTCTATAACCTGTTTCTGCAGTCAGCCAGTTTTACCCCGGCTTTTTTAATGGAATTTCTGAATTCCTATAACGGACAGGCCGGTTATGTAATGACCCATTATACAGACAAGGGCAATCATCGCTTGTATGAGGCCCTGCACCTGATGTATGCGGGCAGTACCTTCCCGGAACTGGCCGCAGCTTCGTCCTGGCGGAAAAGCGGCATCAGAGTACTCAACACAGAGATTGTTAAACAGGTATTGCCGGATGGCGTTCAGTTCGAATTGTCGCCCGGCTATCATATTGGTACCATCCAGATCTTCCTGGATGCATTGCAGATCGCGCAGTTGGGCGGAGTAGGACAGGAGTTCCCCCGGCAGTACCGGAACCTGGTGGAAAAAATGGTGCTGGCAGTAGGAAAGTACTCGTTCCCCGACTATACGTATCCGCTTTATGGCAATTCCTTTTTAACAACAAAGGAGGCCATGCTTAAAAATTATAAAAAATGGGCAGCAGTATTCCCGCAAAATCAGGTCATTGAGTATTACGCTACGGACGGCGCTTCCGGCGTACGCCCGCCTTATCTTTCATCGGCCCTTCCCAACGCGGGTTTTTATGCATTGCGTAATGGCTGGAACGGAAAGGCGACCGTAATGCAAATCAAGGCCGGACCAACCGCGGAATTTCATGCGCACCCGGATAATGGCAATTTTGTGCTTTGGGTAAAGGGGCGGAATTTTACACCGGATGCAGGCAGCTTTGTGTATGCCAATGTGGGTAACCAGGAAAACGCCAAACGGGATTGGTACCGGAGCACCAAAGCACATCAGACGCTGACGCTGGACAATACAACCATCGTTAACAATGCCCGGCTCATTAAATGGGAAATTGGCACGGATCTGGATATATTGAGTTACAGCAATCCCAGCTATGAAAAGCTCCGCCACCGGCGTACGTTCTTATTCGTTGATAAAACGTATTTCATTATCATTGATAAAGCAGATGGCGACGCCACCGGAATGCTGGGCATTCATTTTAATTTGAAGGAGGACTGTAAGCCTGTGCTGGATAGCGCGCACAATAAGGTGTATACCACATATGGTGATGGCAATAATTTGCTGATTCAGAATTTTAATAAGGATGAGGTCAACATGAATGCCGAAGAAAGCTTCGTTTCATACGAATACCAGAAAGAAGCGCCACGCCCGGCTTTTGTATTTAAAAAGCAAAAAGCAACTGCCGCGCCACAGTCGTTTATAACGGTATTATATCCGTTCACTGGTGCTTCGGCACCGGTTATTACTGTAAAGGAAAATGCCGGCAATGATTTTATAAAAGGGAATATAGATCTTACGGTTGCGGTTAATGGCGTTAACAGGAAGGTGCGTGCGGTGGCAGGGGAGTAAGCCCGGGTCGGAAAAGTAACGAACATTTCAAAATGAAAAATAGCTGACGCGTTTGATTCCTGGTGATTGAATGATTGCATGATTGGGGTATAAGCGCAAAATAATGAATGTCTGGCTGTTTTTTGCATACCGGGTCTTACGGCAATCAACATATCCCGGCTGATTTTGAAAATAAAATGTAGGATTTTATTAATTCTATTTCGAGCATTATTTTTTTGTTGATTACGCGTATTTTCCGGGTGATAATTTACATAATTTCATAAATAGGATTGATAAGTGGCACCCTGTCGTCTGGCTGTTAGCGGGTAGCTTTCTCAAGTTAGATCAAGTTGATGATTGAAGGTAAAACTGATGAATATTTATGGATGTAGCGCAAAAAGCAGGAGGGCGTGAAATGCATCCTGCTCCTATTGAAAAGGACCTGGTGGCAGAAGCGAATATAGGAGCGCATGTGACCTATATAAAGATAGCGGGTGCCAGCCATATAGAAAATTTTCGCTCCCCCGATGCCTATGTATTTATTTTTTTTGAAAGAAGTGAGGGCTGGCATGCTATCGATTTTGAGCGCTATGAAGAGGGCAATTACCAGGTTCATATTTCGTTTCCGCAGCAGATTCATTCCTGGAATAGTGGCAGCAGCACCAGGGGGCACAAATTAATAGTAAGTAAGTACTTTGTGGAAAAATATATGTTTGAGACAGCATTTATAAATGCTAAGTTCAACTATTCGCCGGTACTTCATCTTGATGCCGGATTTTTTAAAAAAATAGCAAGAGAGGTGGTGCTGCTCAGTGAGGAGCTGAGCGCTGCCGGTATCAGGACGGATCTTGTAACGGTGCGGACACAGCTGATACTCACGTTGATTAATTTGTATATTACGGAACATGTGAAAAAGGATCTGGTTGAGCAAAAGGCAAATCCAATCCTCAATCGGTTCAGTGTTTTGTTACATGAGGGATTTAGCGAAGGGTATACCGTTTCCTATTATGCAGACAAGCTCGCAATTACACCCAATTACCTCAATATCATCTGCAGGCGATATGCAGGGATGAATGCCAAGCATTTTATTAGCCAACGCAGGCTTTTGGAAGCTAAAAGACTGTTACTTGGGTCAGAACTATCAATAAAGGAAATCGCTTTTAAGTTAGGTTTTAATGAGATTTCGAACTTTTCTTTCTATATAAAATCGAATACCGGGTTTTATCCACGCCAGTATCGGGGACAAGCCGTATAAATGCTGGCTTAAGCTGGTATTTAATGTCAATGGGAGAAGTTGGCGCGTCCTTTGGTTTTTTGTAATTTAATGCGATCTGTTTCCGGATAGCAGATTGCCGGTTCCCGCCCGGATTTTGAATTTGATTTGGCGAACTGCACAATGGGCCCCAAAGCGTATCGGAAAGTAAAAGGTATCCCGCTTCTGTTACCGCTTTTGGCACAAAATATAACCAGGTACCATGAAAATAGAAGCATATATTGAAGAACATGCGCATCACTTTGTAAAGGCGTTGATAACGGAGTATAAGGGCGATAGGGAAGCCGTAGCTATTATCCGCAAATACATGAACGGAGAAAAAATTGACAGTAGCGAAGAAGAGGTCTTGAAGACGCAGTTCTTTGACTCCCTCAAGTTGGCAGGTGTGGGCATTCCTTTTGTTCTGATACCTGGCGCTTCAATCTTGATGCCGATCCTGATCAAAGTAGCGGCAAAGCACCATATAGCATTATTACCCAGCGCTTTTGATACACCTGAAAGTTAATGGAATGATGCTGTTTACAATTGTAATTAGCTGTTAACCGGGCAGCAATGTAGTTGCCGGATTCATTACGGAACAGTATAGAACGGGCTGCCGCTGTTCTGGATTTTTTGCCAATGTACATGTCTGTATTTATCGGCCCCTGGTGGAATGCGATTCGGGATTGGGACCGTTATATTTCCTCATGTACCCGCAGGAATAAGCACTTCCGGTCTTGCTTTTTTTTAACAGTATTTGAATTTTCCGGTATCCGGCACATTCCGGTTCTTAGGTAAGCGGCCGATGATTTAACGACGGGTAATGGGCTGTGTTGGAGGTGTAAACTTGAGTGATAAAAATTGTAAGAGAATGAATGATTACGGTAACTTATGGGGATTTGATGTTGCGTGAAATTGACCTGTAAATCCGATAATTTTGCATGGCTAATTCATTTTGTACACAATGGACAATCTGCATTGTACCGGAACATGGCTAAAATTATTAGTGGTGTTTTGATAAATATAAAAATGCCTGATTGTAAGAAATTTTGGAACATCTATATTGGAATCTGATGACTGTTAAAAGTAATGGTTATGCTGTTGAATGTAACCCGGGCAAGCCGGAAATAACCGACAAGGAATTGTATGTTCGCTATCAGGATTTTTATAATTCAGCGCAGCTAAATTGTTTTCCGGACCGGTCTTTTACAATTGTGTTGCTTGACAATGGTTCTGGTGAATGCAGGACGGATAATACACTGTTTGAACTTCAGTCAAAGCAATTGTTTATACATCTGCCGGATAAGACTTTTGACTGGAGTATTTCACCGGAGTCGTATGGCCGAAGGCTTTTAATAAAAAGCACGTTGATTGAAACATTCACGGTGCCCATAAGGCACACGTTCTCATCACTAAATAAGAATATTGCCTTACATCTTAATGATGAGGGATATGAGCGGTTCAGCTCCGAATTTGATGCGATAAAAAAAGAAATTGATTCAAATATTGTTTTTCCTGAATTGATTAATGCAAGAGCGCGGCTTATTGCTTTAATCGTACATGTGTGGAAGGAATACGTGCATGGAAACACCGAAATGTCGCAAGGCGCAAACCTTTCGAATCGGTTTCATACACTGGTAGATAAAAATTTCAGGTCACAAAAGGTTGTGTCTTTTTATGCAGAACAGCTGGGAATAACCGCCAACTACCTGGGGATTATCTGTCGTAAACATTACCATAAATCGCCGCTGGAAATGATACGTGAACGGATAGTGCTGGAAGCAAAAAAATTATTGCACAGTTCCGAGCTGTCAATAAAGGAGATTGGATATGGTTTGGGTTATACCAATTTGTCTTATTTTTCTTTCTTCTTTAAAGAGCTTACCGGAATGACTCCAAAGGAATATCGGATGAAATTCTCTGTTCAATAACCCGCAGAGGCCTGTGCAAATCTTTCTATGGATAACGCTTCTTCCGGCTCTTGTGCTGCGAACGCTTAATTTCTATACACCTTAAGTAAAGCTGGACTATATACTGGCTACCCGCGGGCTGGCTGAATTATCTTCAGGCGTAATCAAGACCAGCTATGGCGGTTTTTGGCCTTCTGATCACTGGCCGATAGTAACAACGTTTATCCCCGGCATTTTTGGCGCATCAGCATTAGATACCCATGGATTAAGTGTAAGCAGTACCACGAAGTTTTATTTTGCCGATATTGATGGGGATGGAAGGGAAGATAAAGTGTACTGGAACCCGGGCTATGATGGCGGAAAGCCACAGGTTTTTATTTCCAATGGTAACGGCACGTTCACCTTTGCGTTTGCACATGCGGCGGGGGCTTCAGCGCTTTCATCCACACGGTATTTTTTTGCGGATGTAAATGGCGATGGTAAGGCAGATGAAATTCAATGGGATCCTACTTTAAATTTGGGCCATACCCGGATTTTCCTGGTAACATCCGGTGGCAATTTCAGCGGAACGGTTATTGATAATCCGGAAGGGATCAGCCAGAGTTATACAACCAGTTACTCCTTTGCGGATGTAAACGGCGATGGCAAAGCCGATAAGATCTATTGGAATGCCGGTTATGACAACGGGCATACACGTGTTTATCTTGCAACCGGTAATGGCAATTTCAGTTCTACGGTTGTTTCTCCTTCAGTTGGCGCAAGCACAACCAATGATACCCGGTTTTATTATGCAGATGTAGATGGTGATGGCCGGAAGGATAAAATATTGTGGCATCCCACACTTAACAATGGCCAAACGATGGTATATCTGTCAAACGGAGATGGAAACTTTACCTACGCGGCTACTTTCAGTACCGGGGGTGCCATCAGTGTTTCAAATAATACACGTTTTTTCTTTGCGGATGTAGATGGTGATGGAAGAGCGGATAAAATGTACTGGAACCCGGGAATTTACCTTGGGGAAATGAAGGTACACTATTCAAAAACGACCAACTATTTTGATAGCCCGGTATATAACCTGCTGGCAAATTCGGAAAGCGGTAATACCGAATATTATTTTGCAGATCTTAATGGTGATGGGAAAAAAGACCTGGTTCGTTGGAACTATGCTGAACATAACGGGGCGCTGAAGAACTATCTTGCCCGGTAACCGGTTTGTATTGCCGGGAAAGAGCGGAGCGCTTCAAAAAGTATTTGGAATGATTCACGGGAAGCTGGACTCTAAAAACGATTGAATGAAACGAAGCCTGCTATTTTTTTATGCCTGCCGGTTGCAATGTTTTTGAATGCACAGCGGGAGGGTACCGTTACCAATCTAGCGCAGGTCTGTAGCGAAGGGTCATGAGTGATAGCTGACCTGTGTTGTGTCGTTACTGAGCAACCTGACAATGGTACTGCATTTTTGGGCTAGCCCCTGGCTCAACGCCGGAACCGGCAGAAATATCTTTACAGGTGTGGCAGGCAAGTATACGATCAATGCAACACAAATTATTCAATAACTTTGAGCAGCTGAAGCTTCTACGGGAATTAATGGATTATACTCCGGGATTTCTGACACACAAGGAGAGTAGTGAGCTGATGGATTACTTGCTAAAAGTAGTTCCCTGGTAGCAACAGAAAATAATGATGTACGACAAAGAGGTTCTGGCACCGCGCCTTTGGGCCTGGTATGGGGACAAACGGCAACGCGATGAAGGAAAACGAGAAGCCTTAGCATGGCTGCCGGAATTGTATGCTATTAAGCAACGGATAGAAACCTATACCGGCATATCCTTCCAGGGAGTATTGCTTAACTATTACCGGGATGGGAATGATTCGGTTGCCTGGCATTCGGACAAGGACACCATACCCGGCTTGAAAACGGAAATCGCGTCAGTGAGCCTTGGCCAGGAACGGAGCTTTGATTTCAGAAATAAGAATGATCATAAGCAGCAATATTCTATTAAGCTGGAGCACGGTTCTCTATTACTTATGAAAGCTGCTCTTCAAAAATACTGGGAGCATCGTATTGCAAAATCAACCCGGCCAATGCAGGCGCGGATTAACCTGGCCTTTAGGAAAGTAATCGCTTGAGTTGTAACTGTATCAGGCTTGAAAACTTATTTACTCCATTCTAATTTTAATGTTAATATTTCAGTTAAAAATATTTTTTTTTGTTTTAAATATTAATATATTACATTTGAATAGAGAATTAACCATTGTAAAAAAACAACAGCTTATAAAATTATCCCTTAAACTAAAAACACTATCAAAACATGAATAATCCATCAGTATAATAGACGTCAAAAATATTAGTTCTAGTCGGCGAACCTGTGTTTCGCCGCTTATTACAACACTACACTGCTATTGAATGTTCTTCCCTTCTTAAGCTGAATGATGTGATGTGCTTACTACGCAATATTGAAAATACGTAGTCTTGAAAATTTCAAGCCCAGGTTTTTAATTTTAAAAATGCCAAAAATCAATATGAGAAACCGCAATACATAACTCAACTAAAATTTAGCCTTATCTAGACTGAAAGGATATAGCAAATTATTCAACTAGCTAAGGTGCATTTTGACAGCAATAGGCCAGGGTAAGTGAATTTGTTAATGACGCGCCCCGGTTCGGATGAATATTTGTATTAATCCCCAAATCAGTTTCATATGTGCATCAAATTAATTCTGAAGAGATGGATTTGTCTACAATTGGTTTGCATAGCCATTGTCGTTCATGGCCAAAGGAATCCGCTTGACAATATGCATCCAATTACTCCCTCTCCATATCAAATACTCAAATACAATGCATTTCCGCAAGGCAGTTACACCGGATTGCCTAAAATTGATCTTCCGTTATTTACAATTGCGGAAGATGGCTTTTCATTACCAGTGTCTTTGAATTATCATGCAATGGGAAACAAGGTTGCTGACGAGGCAAGCTGGATCGGGCTCGGGTGGAATTTGAATTTTGGTTCCATTGTGCAGGTTGTCAACGATGAAGATGACATAGGAAATGATCCAAGTACCAATCAGCCCTATCTCAAAAGGAAGCCTGATTATGACGCATCAATTATGGCTCATGTCATGCCATACAAATTGGAATTTGATGGAAATTGCTATTACAATTGTGATAATGCCTTACTGGCGATTAATCCGGTCCAGGAAAAGTATGGCTTTTTAATTTCACCTGATGGCTATGCTCAAGTTGATGGGCACTATAATAAGGAGTCAAACATGCTTTACAGCGAATTCTCTGATGTCGACTCCGAACCAGATGTTTTTACGGCTAATTTTGGGAACTATACCTTAAGGTTTGTACGGACGTATAACAGTTTAGGCTACTATGATATAAAGTTACTGAATGAGACGGGTTTTGGAATATCACAAATCTCTACCGGATGGCTGATCACTGCTCCAAGCGGGGAGCAATATAGGTTTGAACAAGTTGCAGAGTCGTATTCAAAGGGTTATACGGACGATGCGAGTGCTAATAATATAAGCTCTGGGGTATCAAAGTTATCCAGCCGCACATGGTATTTGACCTCCGTTACGACAAAAAATAAGCGAGTTGTTCAGCTGAACTATAATAAGACGGTCGGTGTCTCTGCCCCTCTTACATGGACACAAAAGGGGGTGGTGGCGGTTCCTGGAAGTACAGGTGGACAGATCGCCGACGGAGCTCGAGTGACAGGATATCCAACGGGACCTGTTGCTGGAACTGCGCTCACTACGTTTCAATCGTATGCAGTTAATACAGAAGATAAGTGTTTTATCTCTAGTATCACTTTCTCGAATGGTCAAATCTTATTTCATACGTCTCCAAGGGATGATTTAGATGGAGACCGGAAACTGGATAGCGTCCACATTCAAAACAGGCTTGATGGGAACTTTAGGACCATAAAAAGCATAATATTATATCATAGTTATTTCGGCAGTGCAGCCGTCGCCACCTCCAACTGCTATTCGCCAACAGGCCCCGCTCCAGCACCATCTGACCAACAAAAAAAGCGATTGCGATTGGATAGCGTAATTGTTAATTCTGATCGCTATATACTCTCCTACAATAATACATTGCTACCGCCTAAAAATTCCTTCGCGAGGGATGTGTGGGGATATTATAATGGAGCGACTTCAAATACAAGCATTGTTCCGAATCCGGTGTATTTCAATAAGACCGATTTTGGGACAAATAGTAATGATGTCTCGGCCAGGCTTCAGTATGCGCGGGCAGGGGTTTTGGAAATGATACAGTTTCCGACTGGTGGCAAAAGAAGTTTTGAATACGGACTGAATTCCTTTGATAACTATTGGATACCCGATTCAACATCGAATGCCAATACAACTACAAGTGGAAATGGGTTGAGAATTCAATCAATCATCAATGATGATGGGATTAATAAATATAAGAAGGTATATGGTTATGAAGGCGGAAAAAGTATGAATCCTGTAAATGTTTTTCGAGAATATTCATTTGTGCAATGGACATTATCCGGTAGCGTCTATACGACGACGTATTCTATAAAAGAAACGAGTGGTAGCGGTTATTTCAGTCCTGCTCAACTAGGTGGTGGGAGCGGAGTCGGTTACACAAAAGTGGTGGAGTCCCAAGTTGACTTTTATAATTCTACCAATAATCTAGGTAGAATTGAAAATTACTATTATAATTTCCCAGATACTGTGTCTGCGACTGGATATTTTTTTCAAAATACCGGGGCTACAATACCTGCTGTACGCAATCTTAACCCAGCAGCTGTAGAAAACGGCATGCCCTATCTCACGATAACATATGACAAGCAAGGTGCCTGCAAAAGCAAGTCTGAAATGTTCTACTCCAATCTCAAACGATATCTGGACTATGGGGTAAGGATGATACGTTTGGCGAATACTACTTATTTTAAGAACGAGTCGGGCCAAATTAATCAATATGTAAAGGCAAATACATTTATGTGCTTTTATCCATTGTTTGACTATAAGACCCTTCTTGATCGGCAAATTAATACCATATACGAGAATGGAGATTCAATTAAGTCCACCATAAATTATGTTTACTCTACGTTTGGAAACAACTCAATGTCTGTAATTAGAGGAATTGGAACTTCGACCAATGGTAAGAAGGATAGTACTATTTATTATTATAGCTCAAATATGAATGGCTCGCAAATAGAGAATATAAAAAAGGAGATGATGTCTTATGATGCTTATGCAGGAAACAATGTAATGACCCAAGTCGCTCGCTACAATTTTAGTGACAATGTGAATGGATTATTTCTACCGGTTAGTATATCAAATTCAAGTAACAGATACGGCCAAGAAGCTGTGGTAGACAATATATCCTTTAAGAGCTATGACAGATTTGGTAATCCGATTGAAATCGAAGGCTCTGATGGAATAAAAAAATGTTTTTTATGGGGGTATAACGCTCAATACGCTGTTGCAGAAATAATAGGCACAAGTTATGACGCTATTCGAAGCGTTGTGGATACATCAGTTATCTACAATGGAACAGAAACTCAAGTAAAAAATGAACTTGCAAAGTTGCGGAATTATTATTCGAGTAATTCTAAAGTTAGAATTACAACATATACACATGTACCGCTGATAGGAGTAACTACAGTTACCGACTACAGAGGTAAAACAGTGTATTATGAATATGATTCTCTTAATCGGTTGTCTGTTGTTAAAGATGATTCTGGAAACGTGCTTCGAAAAATATGCTATAACTATGCTGGACAATCAGTTGATTGCAACTAAACGTTTGGAGAGCATAATGAGAAAAAATAAATAAAATTTATTACAATGAAAGTTAGAATCATTTCGTTGTTCATGCCATTAATTGCGGCAGTTGTGTCTCAAGCGCAGAGACCTACTAGTCTTCCACTATATCCAACCGGTACGCCAGTAAACTTCATTAGGTCTTGGATTGCCAAAGCTCCTCTTTCGAATTCAAATACCTTGATGCAGAAGGGAATAAAAGAGGTTCAGCAGGAAACCCAATATTTTGATGGATTAGGCCGGCCTCTTCAAACCGTTATTAAAAAAGGAGCGTTAGCGACTTTTAATACCGCCGATCTCGTCGCAGATACCATTAATGCTAAAGACTTTGTGAGCACCACTCTTTATGACGAATTCGGACGAGTACGGTATAAGTTCATGGAGTTTCCCTCCTTATCCAGTAATGATGGGTCTTTTAAATTCAATCCATATGTCCAACAACAGGGATTTGTCGATGCACAATTTGCGTCACAAGGGTTTGATAAAGACTATAGCTATAATCAAACTATTTACGAACCTTCACCACTAGGCCGTGTCAAAGAGATGTTTTCTCCGGGAGCTTCCTGGGCTGGTTCAGCAACTCAATCAATTGAATCGGAGCGCAGAAGTCTCAAACAGAGATATTGGTTGAATAGCTCAACAGATAGTGTAGTAAGGTGGCGTATTCAGGACGTGTCGGATACAGTATTGATGACTAAATATGACACCACAATTACAATTACCACAAGCACCACCGGTTTTTATCTTACGATACTTCGAAGCGGAGGTGCATATCAACAGGTTACTTATAATTGGCCAAATTCTATGATTGGTTCTGCAACAATGGTTCAGACCTGTTACAGAGAATCTCCTTCAAGTACTTGGATAAAAAGCGCTGGTAGCCCGGTTGGTCCAAGAGTCCAAGGTAGTATGCCGAGAGGTGACTTCGAATATGCTCTAGAGTTTTATAGTAGCTCAGGTTCAAATATGGTCATTTATACACCTGCAACAGTAGAAACTGTTTTCAGTAATCCTCATACCGAAACCGAGATAAAGCCGGCAATCGGTAAGTTCGGCAAAATGTCATCAAACTCATTTTATGAACGTGGGCAGTTATTTAAGCTTATCAAAATTGATGAAGCTGGTAAACAGGTCATTGAATTTCGAGATTCATATAATCAATTGCTGCTTAAAAAAGTTCAATTCGAAAATGCCGTAACAGATGATGGCTCTGGCAAAGGCCACTGGGGATGGTTGTGTACTTACTATATTTACGACGACTTTAGGACCCTAAGAGCTGTAGTACAGCCCGAGGGTGTGAAATGGCTATCTCAGAATAATTGGGATTTTTATGGGCAAAATGGGAGTCAAATTCTTGCCGAGCAGTGTTTTAGATACGAGTATGATGCAAAGAATAGGATGATTATTAGGCAGATTCCCGGTGCGGCACCTGTGAATTTTGTATATAACAGTAAGAATCTGTTGGTAATGAGTCAGGATGGGAAACTAAAGGATCTTGACATGTGGACTTATATCAAGTATGATACCTTGAATAGGACTATTGCAACTGGAGTATTTAGCAGTTCTGAGAATTTGGCTACTCATCGGCAAAATGCAGACGGAAGTACTGATTATCCAACAACAATGATGCTCACTGGTGTGCAGCCCATGACGGAGACCTTTTATGACGATTACAGCTGGGTGTCCCAGGCTCCTTATTCAACGGATTTAACAGGTAAGTTAAATGCAACTTTTACAACGGATGATACTTTTGGTCATCTATTACCTGCAAGCGATTTGGACTGGCCATATCCTCAACAGCCCGGTCAAGATAATCGCGTAAAAGGGCTTATCACTGGCAGTCGCATAAAAGTGCTAAATAGCAATACCTATACCTATTCTTTAACACTCTATGATGATCATGAACGAGCTATACAGCAAAAGTCGCTGAACCATACGGGGGGTGTGGACGTAACAACCTCTCAATATAGTTGGAGTGGTCAACCGTTGCTGATTATTAGCCGTCAAAACAAGGCTACCGGTACAGGTACTTCGATTTTGACTATAACGAAGAATAGTTATGATGTATTGGGACGACTTATAGCAGTTTCAAACCGCGTAAAGCGAGATGCTGGAGCACTTAACAATGAAAAAATCTTAACTGTTAATAAGTATAACGATTTGGGGCAGCTTAGCTTAAGAAGTTTGAGTCCTGCGGATATGAGCGGTAGTGTTGCACTGGAAAAACAGGCGTTTGAATATAATATTCGCGGTTCCTTGTTAGGAATGAACCGGGGGTACGTAAATAACGCGACAGGATCAGCTACCAATTTTTTTGGATTCGACCTTGCGTATGATAAAACGAATAATAATGCGAATGGGCAAAATAATGTGGCTCTAGCTAATTATTTAAGTGCCCAGTATAGCGGCAATATTGCTGGAGTGACTTGGCGCAGTCAGAATAATGGGGCTCCTATAAGACGTTATGATTTCACCTACGACAACGCTAATCGATTACTTAAGGCGGATTTTGGACAGTTGAACGGTAGCCAGTTTTCGCTGCCAATTGGGATGGATTTCAGTGTAAAGATGGGCGCGACTGGCACGGACGCAAATACTGCCTACGACTATAACGGTAATATAAAAATGATGGTACAAAAAGGTACCTATGACAATACTGCGATAACCATGGACTCACTGGTATACAGCTATAATCCAAATAGTAACAAGCTGAAGGCAGTTAGTGAGAACGGTATTGATACAAAAAGCCTTGGACTTGGTGATTTTAATGACGGCAGTAATGGTGCGGCGGATGATTATTCATACGATATAAACGGAAATCTTACTAAGGATCTGAACAAGGGTATTAGCAATATTGGCTATAATCTGTTTGGCCTGCCTGAAGAAATTACAGTTACTGGGAAAGGTACAATTAGCTATCTTTATGACGCGACAGGGGCAAAATTGAGTAAAACCGTGAATGAAATGAGTCCGACAGCCCAGGTTACGACAACTACTTATGTTGGAGGAATGGTCTTTGAAAATGATGAGTTGCGGTATATAGCGGCCGGTGACGTGCGATTACGGCCGACAGTTGTCGCCCCGACAACGCTTGTATACGACTATTTCTTAAAAGATCATTTGGGCAACATTCGGGCTGTGATTACAGATGACGCGAGTCAATCTAATAAACTTTTAGAGGAAAATCACTACTATCCATTCGGGCTAATTCAAAAGGGAATATCGTCGTCAGCCGTCGGAGCTTCAACCAATAAGTTCAAATATAATAGTATTGAGCAGACAGATGTATTGGGTTTGAATCAATTGGAAGCATTTTTTAGAACGATGGATCCGCAGATAGGCCGCTGGTTGCAAATCGACCCGAAACCGAATGTATTTGAGAGTCCGTTTGCAGCGATGGGCAATAATCCCATCTTTAATCGTGATCCTTTGGGCGACACAGTGATAGATGGCAGATATTATGAGAATAACAAAAACGGTGGAGTTTTGGACGAGGTATTTGTGTCAAGTCAAAGGCATAAGCCGGAGAGCTCTGCGGGTACATTTATGCCTATGGGACTTTTTGGAATGGGACCGATGAGCAATGACCCGTTAAATATACTATTAAATGCGGATTGGAAAAAAATTCTGAGCAATGTTTGGGACGGCTTTGCGGGGGGCGCTAAGAATACTGTTGAAAATATAAAACATACTTTTACGGTCGAGGGTATAATTGAGACCGTTGTGGATGGCAGCACAGGAAACGTGACGATGATTGTTCGTACGACCAACGGGCTAGTTAAAATTGTAAGTAATATCGCAAACTATTCTGATGATGATATTCAATATGGAGCTGGATTTATATTAGAGAAGGCGTTAGAGGCAATTATATTAAAAAGAGTGTTGGGACGTTTGGGCCGTGTAGCTCCCGTTAGTAATGCGGCAGAAGCGGAGACAGTAAATCAGGTCCCGACAAGTTCGCTTAGACCAACTCATTACATTACGCGGTCTAAGACCCAAATGCAAGCTCTATTAAATGATATTCGTTCAAATGGTATCCAAGAACCAATAAAATATGTCGAGCAAAATGGGATAAAGTATATAGTAGATGGACATCATAGATATTATTCAGCACAAAGATTAGGAATTCAGGACGTACCAGTACAACAGGTACAACTGCCCTATGGAGGTTATCAGAACGGAATGCATTTAATGATGGAGCCGGGAAAACAACCTGGCTTCTGGAAAAATATGAAATAGTTATGGCACTTTGGCAGTATACCTTTCAGGTTCTTACAAGAGAGAGTTTCGAGTCAGTCGAAAGAGAATTAATTACTCAAGATGTGGAGTTTGACGAGGAGCGCTACTGGCTCTATAAGCCGATCGCTAGAACAATGTTTTCCGAGTTGGATAGAATATTGAAGAAGACAAGGTCCTGGTCGACAGACATAGATTTATATGGCGATCAGGAGTCAAATTGCTTTGAAGTTGTTTTCGATCCACAAACTGACACAGTCTTAGCCGCATCTTTTAGGATAGACTTTACAACTTCATATGAAGATATTCTGCGGTTAATAATGGAGTTTTGTTTACTTAACGGGCTAATTATACTGGATGAAAATAGAGAACTCGTTCCATTTAACTTAGAGGAAATAGTATCGTTGATCAAACATGCTCCACAGGTGAAGAAATATAATGATTTGCAATAGAGGGACCAATCTAGCGCAGGTCTTTAGCGAAGGGTCATGAGTGATAGCTGACCTGTGTTGTATCGTTACTGAGCAACCTGACAATGGTGCTGCATTTTTGCCCTACCCCCTGCCTCAACGCCGGAACCGGCAGAAATATCTTTACCGGTGTGGCGGGCAAGCGTACGATTCTATACAACTAAAACGCGGCCGGCAATAGACAGGGAAAAACGGAGAATGAAACCGGCCAGGGTCATAAAGCAACCACCTACCTGGGTGGAATGATCTTTGAAGATGATGTATTACAGCTCGTGACCATGGAAGAGGGGCGATTGACGCCGGCCGGAAGGTATTTAGGTGCAGATTACTTTCTAAAGGATCATTTAGGCAATGTGCGGGTGGTGGTCAGAGAGGATGGAGCGCTGTTGCAAGAGACGCATTATTATCCGTTTGGGCTCTCTATGAGCGGGATGAATTATGAAAATCCAACTTCATTAGAGAATAAATACAAATACAACAAAGGTTCAGAATTACAATCCAAAGAGTTTTCTGATGGTAGCGGCTTAGAGATGTACACTACGAAATTTAGAACACTTGATCCCCAATTAGGAAGATGGTGGCAGATAGACCCGAAACCGGATTATGCGTTGAGTACATATTCATCAATGAGCAATGATCCTATTAGATACAATGATCCTTTGGGAGATACTATACCTAAATGGGAATTGGCGATGTTACGGGCTACCAATAATGCAACTAAGGGATTTGTATTTGGGCTAAATGGAAAATATCAAACAGAGTCAGGAAGGGGTGCAACTGTAACCGGGATAAGAAATGCTAGAGGCGGTAGAGTTAGTAATACCACAGGTAAGCCTGTAGGAGAATGGAATGTTAGAATAGATAAACCGCATTCGGGAGCAAACTACCCACATGTAAACGTAAATCCCAACGTTACAGGGGTGAAGGATCCGCATACTCCTCTTACCACAGGTCAATTTAATGCTCTAAATCGAACAGGGCAGATATTGGATGGGATTAATAAGGTAGCCAAACCTGTGGCTATTGCAACTGACGCCATACAGTTAGGTGTTGCTATTAAAACAGATATTCAACAAGGAACGGGAGGAAATAATACAATTGTAACAAGTTCAAGGGTAGCCGGAGGTTGGGTTGGTGCTTGGGTGGGAGCAAAAGGAGGAGCTGCGATCGGTGCTACTATTGGCTCGGCGTTTCCAGGTGCGGGAACGGCAATAGGTGGTTTTCTTGGAGGGATAGTTGGCGGTATAGGCGGGGCGATTTTTGGTTCAGATATTGGAAAGTCTGCGGGAGAAAAAATTGTTGAAATAAAAAATGATGATTGATGAAAATAGAAGTAAATACACATGCGATAATTAAAATTAATTGCACTTATGATAGTGTAGAAGAACTACGTTCTGTCGAAAATCTCTTTTTAGTGGTATTATCAAAGATTTTTTTGAATAGGCCAGCTTTATTGATAACAATTTCCCCCGATAAAAGATACTCTTTTGGCTATGAAATAGCCTCTTTCCAAGAGATAAAGATAGGAAAAGCTAAATTTTTAGTTAATGAAGTTCAGTCCTGTTCGTCGTCATTGCTAACTGAAGTAAGTCAATCAGAAGAACTTGGCCGTGGGCTATTGTTTTTGATGAAAAAGGACGGTGATTTATTCGCGAATTTGGAAGAGAGCCTTAATTATATCCATAATGATTTGGGAAGGGAGAATTTATCCTATGAAATGGCTGTTTGCGAAAATGATGGAAAGACTTTGAGTTTATATAATACAAGCCTTTCAGAAAAGGAGCTGTTCCCTTTGATTTCAAGTTTTAAAGAGTAGCTGGGTTCGTACCAATTTACCAATAACCAAGGTGTTCATGCTCTTGAAATAAAAAGATTCGAGAGTGCTAATTATTTAAAGAAACCGTCACTTAGCATCGGGAAAAATATTAAGGGCTGGAATGACAGGAACATTGATGATATCTCAAGCAAATTCACTTGTATCTGTGGCTGGCTAATGTATGTAGTGGAAGTTGTTGTCGTTGTAGGAACATTATTGGAGGCATTTAGATTAGATTTGGAAAAATGTAGAAAGCAATAAGTTGATGCTCCAACAGCAGAATTAAGAGCAGTCTTCTTTCAGCAGTACTTGAGATTGCTACTGCAAGAGTAATGCAAGTATGGAAGGGCTCTGTAGGTGAGCAAACTTCCTATGCCGGAGAGAGAAAAAGCATTTTATAGTTGTTCTTTATAGATGACAATATTATATTCAAGAAGGTGTGATTACTTTGTAATGTAGATCCAGTGATACTTTATATACGCAAAAAGTTTTTCCGGCAACACAACTGCAGATATTAAGCTTAAAGTTGAATTTATTGACTCAATATTTAATTACCGGGTTTTTGAAAATGAAATTTTGAAAGTGACGAATAGAGGATTAAAAGTTAAGACAAAAAATAAATGGCATCTTTTGCATAAAACAAAATGATCTGATGGGTTTATTTGGTAAACCTATTTACATTGCTTGTTTTACACATGGTATGGCTCTCACTTATCAATGATTTGTTTTTGACGTGCATACTCGTGTTGTATATACCCGAATGGGATAATCGAAGCGGAAAATTTAAAGACCCCAAGTTCTTCGGGCCTTTGTAGTGCAATTACGTTGCCAATTTCCGTTCCAGTTCCGCCATTTTTCTCTGTAGGTCTCCAATGATGGCTTTGAGTTCATTGATCTGGCTGGTATTTTTATTTTTCATATTCGTTTCAACGGCAGCGGTGGCCTGCGTAAGTTTTTCTCTTAACTGTTGCATGTTATCACTAAGTTTGCGGGCGATAACTTTAGCGTAGATCTAAGTTGTCGAAATTCTCGTATGTCCCAGCATCTTTGTCTTTAACTCGAAGTGGTGGAATATCTGGCCCAGCTAACTCGCTTATAATTTCAATTGAATGATGTCCGAAATTCCAGCGGCGACAGGTTGGTCTTCGTTTTAAACAATTTACTGAAGGACTGCAGGTGCTCAAATCCGAGTTCATAAGCGATCTCGCTGATGCTAAGATTGGTGGTGGTGAGTTTTTCTTTGGCCAGCTCGATCAGTTTATGGTGCAGGTGCTGCTGCATGTTTTGCCCCGTTAGCGTTTTGAGGATGCTGCTCAGGTAACCTGGCGAAATGTTTAATGTTTCGGCGATACGCGTTACGCTTGGCAAGCCCTGGCTTGCTAAAGCACCGCTGTTAAAATAACTGCTCAGGTAATCTTCCAGGCGTGTCAGCAGTTCATGATTGGCTTTTTTATGGGTAATAAATTGCCGCTGATAGAACCGTTGGGAATAGGTTAACAATAACTCCAATTGTGCAATAATCACATCCTGGCTGAAGTGGTCAATAGCCGTGCTGTATTCGTGTTCGATCTGGTTCACAATCGCGGTAAGCATCAATTCCTCCTTTTCGGAAAGATACAGCGCCTCGTTCACTGAGTAGCTAAAGAACTCGTACTGCCTGATATTTTTGGCAAGCGATGTATTCCATAAAAAATCAGGGTGGATCAGGATCATCCAGCCTTCGGGCTTTTGAAAATTTGCGACCTGCTCCACACTTTCCACGCCAAACAACTGACCTGGTGACATAAAGAACAACACGCCTTCATCAAAGCCGCTGGTTTGCTGACCGTACCGGAATTTAATATGCTGTTTCCTTTTCATCGAGATCCAGTAAAAATCACCGACCAGGCGGAAGGGGATCTCGGCAATTGGCATATTGACATTTTCCATGCGGACAACACTGATCAGCGGGTGCGGCGGTTTGGGCAGGCCGGCGGCACGATGATACTCACTGATTGTGCTGAAACGAAGAAGCGGTGTACTGCTCATGATACAAGGTACTTATTTTTGCTGGTATACCCGGGCAAACTCCTTTGCGAATGCTGAGAGTTTAACCTTGCCCATTTTCGGTTGATTTCGATGAAAATTTTCCAGTGGTTTGCCACTGTGCATGGCAGCCTGCATCTCCACCAGTGTTTCGGCTAGCTTTTGAGGTACTTTAGCCATTTTTAACCCCTGCAGCATGGCTTTATCTGTCAGCAACACCCATTTCAGCCAGGGCTTATTAATTGCCGTTCCGATGATGCGGGCCGCTTCGTTACAGGTCAGTTCCTCGCTGCCCACATACCGGATCGTGTTTTGCTCAGGCATCAACACAAGTTCTTCGGCAACTGCATCGGCAATGTCTTTTGGTGAGACAAAAACGATCCGATCATCCCCTCCATAGTTGCCCATCAGCAGGCCGGTTCTTCCGGTCAGCAATGCCCATAGGCCGGAATAGCGTAGCGTAAGCAGTTTGCCCATCAGGCCTTTGCCCTTGATCAGGTCAATACTCTGGTAAAAGTTTGTGTAGAATGATCCGGGGCGCATAATGGTAATAGAAGCCTCCAGGCCTTCAAACGCGCTTTCCACATTTTCGGCTTTTATCAGATCGGCTACCCAGCCACTCATCACGACAACGCGCTTCGTCTTTGCTGCTTTTAATGCCTGTACATAATTCCGAGCCATCCGGCGTAAATAATCGCCTGTATCCGGTTCTGTAACGCTGAGCGGGATCATGGCATAAACCGCATCCGCGTCCAGGAATAGGGCTGTAAGGAAATCAACATCGGCGATGGAGCCGATGGCAGCCGAAGCCCCCAGGGCTTCGATGGCTGCCTGTTTATTCCTGTCACTACTCACTACGGTTACATCGTGTCCCTGGGCTACCAGTATTTCCGTCAGCGGTTTGCCGATATTACCCAAAGAGCCGGTTATAATAAGTTTCATTTTATTGAGTATAAATGCCGTTTTCAATATCGTTTAACAACAGAGGGTTTGACGGTTGCCAGTTCAGGTGTTCCTGTGTCCACTTGCTGGAAGCTGGACAGTCGATCGCTGCCATGTGAGCGAACCAACCAAAATGCCCGGCGGCTTGTTCAGCAGGGATGGATTTTACAGGCAGGTTCAATTGTTTGCCGATGGCTTCGGCAATGCTTTTAACGGTTATACCTTCCTCTGTATTGGCGTGGAAACGTGCTCCGGGCGTAGCTTGCTCCAAAGCTAAACGGTACAGCTGCGCAGCGTCCAACCGGTGCCCGGCATTCCAGCGGTTCTGACCTTCGCCGATATAGGCTGAAACCCCTTTTTCCCGTGCCAGGTTCACCAGGATGGGGATAAAGCCGTGTTTATCTTCCTTCCCATGTACCGAAGGTGGCAAACGAAGGATAGCCGCACGCACGCCTGCAACCGCGGCTGCTTCCGCAGCCCGTTCCGAAGCACGGGGCCAGGCAGGATTGAATGGTGATGGCATGTCTTCAGTCGCCATTTCTCCAGGCTTTACCAATGCGGTACCTGAAGTGACAATTAACGGACGGTCTGTACCCTCCAGTACATTGGCTATTGTTTCTATGGCCCGCTCATCGATGGCGCAAACTTCGGCAAAGCGGGTAAAATCGTGAACAAAACCGCAATGGATCACGCCATCGCTTTCAGCTGCGCCTTGTCGAAGGCCGTCCAGGTCTTCCAGGTCGCCGTAATGAACCTGAGCGCCCGCTGCTTCTAATTTGTCTGCTGATACTTTTGAACGCGCCAGTCCCAGTACCTGGTGACCGGCCTTTAGTAATTCCTGTACAACAGCAGTGCCTACGAAGCCGGACGCTCCCGTAACAAATACTTTCATGTGTTGATTGCTTTTATTGACACAAAGTACCGCTGTAAGGCGGAGAAAAATTTATCCAAATCCATGTTTGGTTTAGTCGAAACCATACTTTTTGTCAGCGTGGCAGAAATGACAGCTTTTGGTGTGTGTTCAATAGTGGAATGTTCAATATTCAATGTTCAATGTGTGGCGTATTCTGATAGACTGCATCCACGCGCGGTTAGAAAGCGTATATCGAACATTCAACACCGAACATCATACCTCCTACATCATGGTTTTAACAACAAAAAAGCCTACCCGGTTACCCGGGCAGGCCTTCTTTATAATCGAAGTGTACGATTTAATTGTTCACCACTTTTACAATTTTTGAGTAAGATTTGCTTCCGTCTGCATCAATTTGTGCAACACGGATATAGGCGCTCTTACCATCAGAAACAGGTTCTGAGCCTGTTTTCTGGCAACCCATAGCACCTGTAAATATGCCCGTCAACAGTAAGCTTGCAAATACCAGTTTTCTTTTGCGTGGCAATCCTATGGCCAGGCTACCCAAGGCTAACAGCACCAGTGCAATACCTGACGTAGCAAGGGCTAAGCCAGACATATTCATTGAAAACTCATAGTTTAAAATGCTATCGGAATTGCCATTTGGGGCTTTGGAATCCATAGAACCAATGGTAGTAAAATGAACGCCATCTGCAGAGGCTTCTATTTCAAAGCGCTTGTTATTTTTTTCAGAAGCAGTGGTCCAGTTTACAAATAATATCCCACCTTTTATAATAGCTGATACATTAGTAAACTGTACAGGTAATGCTATCGGATTGTTGCTGATACCAAAGTTTACCGGTGCCGTAGTAGTGCCACCTGCAACGCCACTCAGGTTGCCGATGATTAATTTACCGGTACGGTTGGTATTGTCAATACCTGTACTGCCACGGTTTACACCGGTATAGCCGTAACCGCCGGTTGGTATATCTGCAGTAGCTAAAGGATCACCCACCTGTTTAGCGCTATTAGTGAGTACCACCGAATAATTGCCACTGGTCGCGAGATAGCTGGTAGCTATCTGGAAGGCATAAGTACCATCGGTATTTACCCGTACCGAAGCGATTACGTGGCCACTGGGGTCGGTTAAATTAGCCCATAAGCCATTGTTGATACCGGCTTCGCCACCATCTGTTACTGCATTACCATTCGCATCGTTCCAGATGGTACCGGGTATGGTAACTTTGGCGCCGCAGTCCTCAACAACAAATACCTTTACAATAGTGACAGAGCCACAGGACCCCGCGCTTACGGTATAGTTTACTCTTAAAGTTCCTGCAGTGGTAAAGGTAAGCGTAGTGCCGGACAGGGTAGCCGTAGCCGTGCTGCCTGCCACATCGATCGCATAAGTGCCGCCCGATGGGTTACCTATCAACTGTACATTATTACCAATACAATAAGGACCGTTATACGAAGCGTCGAGCGTTGCGTTTACAGTTTGGCTACCGCAAACCTGCACGGCATTGGTGTTAAAGTGGTATACGGGATCATATGTTGAGACAGTCGAATTATCACCCATACTGCCATCTATTCTATGTCCTACGTACCCAAAAGTGCTGGTGCACTCCCGTAGGATCATAGTGGTATGACCACCGCTTTCGACAGAGATGACATTTGTGTTAGAATAACCGGTCTGGAAATTGCTGGGCTGGCCCGGATTCACGGCACTGGGAGAGGAGTTATTGGAGCCACGACCTAGCATATTGCCGCTTTCACAACCCCAGGTGTAGACTACTTTGTTATTTGTTAGCACATTAATGGCGGCATAGCCGCGGTCATGCTCGTTAGGTGATATCCATTTAATATCGTTCATAGGTGTTCCGCCTGATGAATAGGTAGGTTGCACCCAGGTATTGGAATTGCTGGTATTCCAAATGCCCAGTTGGGCGTAGTTATTATTACCCAGTGAATATAGGGACCCATTTTGATATAAAACATAGTAGGTAGGAAGAAAATTATAAGCTGAGTAAGAGGCCCCGATCATTTTGATAGGCCCAGCACCGGGGGGCGGTGTTAAAATGGTTGCCCTGTTGCGACTGGCAGCTGCACTTATGCCGTCCCAGCTATTTCCCCATGTCCAAAGAATTCCCGCTCCATCCAGCGCAATAACGCTGCCGGAGCATCCCCTGGCGGCTACTATTCCTGTCAGAAAAGTTCCGTCTGTTTTTTGTACATGTGACCAGGTGGTAGCAGTTCCAGCACCACCACGCATGTCAGCGTCAGCGGCCAATACATATACGTTACCATCGCAGGTGGTTAATATAACTGCTTCATGCGTACCAAACATCATCTTTACATTGCTGGAAGTTACACCGGTGGGTAGCCCTATACTTAATTGCTTGAAAGCGGGGGTTGAAGCTAGCGTAGTACTTACTAAGAAGCCCGGCGCTCCCCAAACCCAAAGCTTATCGTCGCTGGTAAGAAGTAAAAATTGAACCTGATCTTGACCGAAACTGCCAATAGCTACTTTCAGCGGTGTGCCGGTCAATCCAGGATAATTACCCGCATTAATAGTGGTTGGCACCAGCCAGCTGCTAACACCATCAGCCTTGGTCTTTTCTCCCCATATTTTTAAAGAACCGTCCAGGTCTCTTACCACTGTAGAGTGAAAACCGGATACATAGTTGTCATACTCCAGGGTAGCGGCTGTGCTGGAATTATAACCAAAGTTGGCGAAATCCTGGCAGCCGCCTGCGCCGTAGCAGGTCTGCCCGTATGAGTAAGTGATCGTCCAAAGACTGACAACCAAGGTCAATACAAGAACTTTAACGGTACGCATTTTTGTCATTGTTGTTTAAGTTTAAATGTTAGGTGATGGATAATAGTTAATGGAATGGTTTTATAGATATTATTTCGAATTTTCAAAGGCAGGTAGCACCACACAAAACTCAGCAGCCTATTTTTATTTACACCAGTGGATAACCACAAAAAAGAGTGCGCCCTTTTGAGTCACCCTCTTTTTTGATCAATTCTTAAAACAACAGGCAGCTAATCGCCTGCGAAGTACAGAAGACGTTTTATCCGGCCTGAGTCGCACTCCTGATCTTTTAAAACGGTGTGGCCCGCTGGTCCAAAAGGAGACCGCACCGTTAGAAGATCACTCTGCAACAAGGCTCTTGGTTACCATTTTTTTAACTTTTAGTGCTTCCAGCTGCTGCACTAATACCGCAGGCTGCTTTTTGAAATGCGGCCGTTTAACATTACCACGCTGTCACTGATATCGCCAGTTCGCTGACCACCTATTCTATGCCGTCTACCCCCCGGAGCTACGGCTTCTGCAGCTGACGCCATTGCGGGCTCCTTAACCCATCCGGAAGCCCAGACATTCCTTCATGAGCCGTAACTGTTATATGAAATGTTTACTACTACAATTTATAGTTAGCAAAAAAAGCAGCAAAAAATAGCCGTATAACCTGAATATATGTTAAGGGAAAATACGATAGTATGTCCCCACACAAAATCAAAAAAGGAGTTCCTCTAAAGTTATTCTTCGTTACAATGTAGATAAAGAGGGAAGCAAAAGGCATTCATTACAACCAACACTGAGAAGATGGCGGACCGCGAAGTGGACAGTTTTAAACGACCCAAAGTGATCCAAAAACGTGCAAATGACACCAAATCTGGTCAGATTGATTTAATAGCAATCGACTGTTAATCATTCGATTAAGTGAATACATGTCCACCTTAAAGTGGACACTGCCAATGGACCACGAATTGGACAGGTTTACCTTGTATTTCTTTGCATTATTTTGACATGGGAAAAAACAAAAATGCCCATAAAACGTACATTTTATGGGCATTTGCTGTACAGTAAACTGCTTAAAAGTCGGGATGACTGGATTCGAACCAGCGGCCTCTTCGTCCCGAACGAAGCGCGCTACCGGGCTGCGCTACATCCCGAAAGGGGGCGCAATATAAAATAAGTTTCTAAATTATGAACCGATCTGCTGAATTATTTCCGAATAATTACAGGAGGCCGGTTACACGACGCTTTTTAAAAACTTTTACGGCTGGTCGAGCAGCAGCTGTACCACAGAAAGCCTGGGAAGCGTTACCTTAAGCGCCTGTCCGGTTAACTGCGCACCTGTAAAGGGCGCCGGGGTCACCTTTTTTTTGTTTTCAAACGTATTGACATCTGTAAAAGCCGTACTGGTGAGGATGCTTCCGCTTACTTTTTTGTACCTCGATCCGGGTAAGGGGGCCTGGATGGTACGGTCGTTTGCCGGATCGATATTCACCAATGTAATACAAAGCTGTCCTTTTGCATTGATCGAGGCCGACGCATTTACAGCAGGAAGCTGCTGCCCGTCCCTGGTATAATCCGGTGTTTCGATGGTAAGCGGCACCCGTTTGGCATCCATATGCGGCTGATACAGGTCAAACACATAATAGGTGGGTGTTAACAACATATCCGGCCCCTTCGTAAGAATTAATGATTGAAGCACATTAACTGTTTGCGCCAGGTTGGCCATCCGTACACGGTCGGCATGATTGTTAAAAATATTCAGAGTGGTTGCCGCTATCAGCGCATCCCGTAAACTGTTCTGCTGGTACAGGAATCCGGGGTTGGTGCCGGGTTCCACATCCGTCCATATGCCCCATTCATCTACCACCAGTGCCACGCGCTTTTCAGGATCGTATTTATCCATGATGGCCGCATGCCGGGTTACCAGCTCGTCCATAAAAAGACAGTTTTTCATGGTATTGAAATATTCCTTTTCGTCAAAACTGGTGGCAGATCCCTTATGATCCCATTTCCCGGTGGGGATAGTGTAATGATGAAGACTGAGCCCCCACATCATATGCCGGGGAATATTTTTCATCACAACGTCTGTCCAGTTGTAGTCTGAAGAATTGGCTCCTGCCGCTACTTTTTTCAACGGGGCATCAGGGTAGTTGCGGGCAAAGGTGGCATAGCGGCGGTACTCGTTGGCGTAATACTCCGGTGTCATATTGCCGCCGCAGCCCCAGCTTTCATTGCCCACCCCCCAGAAGGTTACCTTCCAGGGCCGGTCTCTTCCGTTTTCTTTCCGCAACCGGGTCATGGGTGTTTCCCCGGAAGCATTCAGGTATTCTATCCATTTCGACATTTCTTCCACGGTTCCGCTGCCTACATTTCCTGCAATATATGGCTCGGTGCCCAGGAGGCTGCAAAGCTCCAGGAATTCATGGGTGCCAAAACTGTTGTCTTCGGTTACGCCTCCCCAATGCGTATTGATCATCTTGGGCCGGTTATTTCTCAACCCAATGCCATCCCTCCAATGGTATTCATCGGCGAAACAGCCCCCCGGCCAGCGCAGGTTGGGGATCCGTATCTTCTTCAGCGCCTCCACAACATCCAGGCGGATCCGGTCTTTCTTAGGCACATTCATACCCGGATCTACCCAAAAACCGTCGTAAATACAGCGTCCGAGGTGTTCCGAAAAATGGCCGTAAATATGACGGCTGATAGTGGTTCCGGTATCAGTTACTGCAAGAGTAAGGGTGCCTTGTTTCTGGGCATTTGAACAAATCGCTGCATACAGCATCAATACAGCAAGCAAGCTACGTTTCATATCGTTGTTTTTATTTTAAGCGTACGTTGATCACCTTCCTTCAATTGGCAATATGGACGGTTTTATTTAATTGTCATAATTACAATTAAGCGTCTGTCAAATATAAACCATTCATGCCATTGCGCCCAAATATTTTGCCTGCCGGTTCTTTTGGGCCGGTGGAGATGGAACACAAAGGGCTGGCATACCTGTTTTTTCGGCGTTGCTGTCCTTGTGGCTCATACTGATAAACACCCTCTTTAACAACCGGAAGATACCTAACGGAGATTTTGTTACAGATTTCCGCTATTGGGATACAGCCGGCTGGATATTCATGCTGAACTTTGCCGTATGAAAAATAAAAGCCGGCGCATTTTTAAAATTTCGATAACAGCGTTTTTAATCTTTATGTGCATTCGTACTGCTGCACAAGCAACCGATGCCGATAAACTTACCGGTACTTTTATCACCGAGGGAGGCAAGGGAAAAGTAACCATCAGCAGGATCAATAATAAATATGTTGGTACGCTGATCTGGACGAATGTACCCGGAGCAACGGATCGCAATAATCCCGATAAGCGGAAACGCGATCATAAAATAGCCGGTATGGTGATCCTGAAAGACTTTGTTTATACCGGAGATGAGACCTGGGAAAACGGTACGGTTTATGACCCTGAAAGTGGTAACACCTATCGTGGAAAGATCTCCCTGAAGAAGGATGGCCGTCTCCATCTGCGTGGCTTTGTAGGAATTGCTGCATTTGGAAAAACCACGGTTTGGGAGCGGGTAAAATAACCGGCAACGAAGTTTTAATCGTAATAAAAAACAGCATCGCTATGCAAACAATACTGGGCGCCAACGGGCAAATTGGCGAAGAACTGGCAAGGGAACTCAAAAGAAATTTTACTTCCGATATCCGGATCGTGAGCCGGAATGCAAAGAAGGTAAACGATTCCGATGTTGTGTTTGCTGCTGATTTGGCCAACCGGGCAAAGGCAATAGAAGCGGTAAAGGGCAGTGAAATCGCTTACTTCACCCTGGGCCTTCCCATTGACGCTGGTTTATGGGAAGCGCAATTCCCGTTGATTACAAAAAATGTCATCGATGCCTGTAAAATCAACGGAACAAAGCTGGTGTTCTTTGACAATACGTACATGTATCCGCAGGATGGCCGCGTGCTTACCGAAGACACGCCTTTTGCGCCGGTTGGCAGAAAGGGAAGGGTAAGAAAACAAATGGCGGAGCTGGTGTTACAGGAAATGCAGGCCGGCGGGCTGCAGGCTATCATTTGCCGTGCTCCTGAATTTTATGGCCCGGGCAAAACACAAAGTATCACCAATACGTTGGTATTCGACAATATCCGGGATGGGAAGAAATTAAAAGTGCCTATAAGCGCCGAGAAAAAAAGAAGCCTGATCTGGACGCCGGATGCAAGCCGTGCAACCGCGTTAATCGGTAACACACCGGATGCATTTGGTCAAACCTGGCATTTGCCGGTTGATGAAACCCATCCCACCTATCAGGAATTTATTGCATTGGCCGCTGGTATTTATGGCAGGCCGCTAAAATATGCCGTTGTTCCAAAATTTGCTTTTAAGATGGGCGCCCTTTTTAGTAAACGGATCAGGGAATTACAGGAATTACTTCCCAGATACGCATATGATAACCTCTTTGATGATTCCAAATTCAGGGATCGTTTTCCCGGGTTTCAGGTAACGGGTTACGGGGAGGGGATTGCACAAATCAGGCAGGACCAGGCCCGCGGAAGGGAATAAAGTTGTAGCTTAGTGATACATAAATCTGAAATCTTAAATATGAAGGCTCCGGTGAACGTTCCATCTATAAATGCGCTGCACCAGTTTCTGGGACTGCAGAAGCCTTCAAATCCGCTGATCAGCGTGTTTGATTTTGATGCGGTAAAACTGGAACCGGAAACGATCCTGAGTGCCGCTACCACCGATTTTTATGTAGTGGCCTTAAAGAAAGATTGTGCAGGAGGTAAATGTAAATACGGTCAGCAATACTATGATTTTGATGAAGGCATTATGTACTTTATGGCCCCCCGCCAGGTATTGCAGTTTGAAGACGTACTGCTGAACGGGGTCAGGGGGTTTGTATTGGTCGTGCATCCCGACTTTCTGCTGGGTTCCCCGCTGGCATCCAGGATCAGCAGCTATGGATATTTCTCCTATGCGAGTAACGAAGCCCTGTTCCTTTCGGAAAAAGAGGAGCACGCCATTCTGGATATTATACAAAACATCAAAAGAGAAATTGATGCCAATATGGATGCCTTTACACAGGATTTACTGGTGTCAAATATTGATCTTTTGCTGAAATACTGCGACCGCTTTTATCATCGTCAGTTTATGACCCGGAAGAAGGTCAACAGCGATTTGCTGACCCGGCTGGAATCCCTGCTGGACGATTATTTTAAGCAGGAGCAATTAGTGGTGAAGGGCATTCCAACGGTTCAGTTTGTGGCCCAGGCACTGCATTTAAGCCCCAATTATCTGAGCGACATGCTGCGGGTGCAAACCGGCCAAACCACGCAGCAGCATATTCAGAACCGGGTGATCGAAAAGGCAAAGGAATTACTATCAACCACCGCATTATCGATATCGGAGATCGCCTACCAGTTAGGGTTCGAACACCCGCAATCCTTTCATCGGTTGTTCAAAAACCGCACGGCTGTTTCGCCGGCGGCCTTCCGGACTTCGTTTAACTGACCGGTATCCGGTTGCTTACCGGAGATCGGGTTACAAACTTCGTGGATCCGGTTACCGGATTGCGGTATGTTGATCCGAATTTTGACAGGTATCAATACGGATTTATATGAAGCAAAAACTTTTATTAATCGTAACCAATACAGACCGGTATGCCAGCGGGCGGTTAAAAACGGGCCTGTGGCTCAGCGAGCTGACCCATATATATCATAGTGCAAAGGAAAAAGGATGGGATGTGACCATCGCAAGCCCTAAAGGCGGACCGGTGCCCATCGACCCGGAGAGCCTGAAGCCGTTGGTACTGGACAAGATCTCAAAGAACTACTATGAGGATGCGGCTTTTATGGATGAACTTAATAGCTCCCAAAGCCTGGAAGCGGTAAAAGGTGAAGCGTTCGATTGCGTGTATTTGGCCGGTGGGCATGCAACTATGTATGATTTCCCGGATAATGCACATTTGCAATCAATCATCAGTGAGCAGTATGGCCGGGGAAAAATGGTAGCTGCTATTTGTCATGGTGTTGGGGGATTACTGAATGTGAAAGACGCTGATGGTGCATATTTGATCAAGGGGAAAAGGATGACCGGTTTCGACTGGTTTGAAGAAACGCTGGCAAGGCGGAAACGGGAAGTGCCTTTCAACCTGGAAGCCGCCATAAAAGAAAGAGGTGCGGACCTGAAAAAGGCCTGTATTCCCATGACATCAAATGTTGTGGTAGATGGGCACCTGGTTACCGGTCAAAATCCGTTCAGCTCCAAAGAAATGGCAAAAGTGGTGGTGCGCGAACTCGAAAAGCAAATAATCTAAAGCGCCAGGCCGTTACCAACTGGACTATTGATTATATCAAAACTGGACTACATCTATCACTGCATTACACAATAGCTTTGTTATCTATCGGTGACGCCTTCGAATCACCGGGCAACCGGAGCTTACGGTTCCGGAAGACCGGGCCGGATGCTTTCCGTTGTGGATTTATGGAGCGCCGCCGCAGCAGTAATTACCAGTTATGAATGTACCGGATCTTATTATAAATGACAGCGAGCAGGTTTCTTTAGATGATATCTTCCTTGAAGCGGCCAGCAGGGCGCAGCTTGTTCAGCTTATTAAAGAACACCGCTTTGTTGAGGAATTAACCCATTATGGCCTGCCTGTTAACAATAAGGTACTGTTTTACGGAAGCTCGGGTTGTGGTAAAACAATAACCGCTAAAGCGCTTGCAAGGGCGTTAGGAAAAAAGCTCCACATACTCCATCTGAGTAATGTGGTCTGTGCAAGAATTGGCGAAACCGCTCAGCATATGAAAGCGGTATTTGAAAAAGCGGGTCGCGGGAAAGCTGTTTTATTTTTAGACGAATTTGATCATATTGGTACGGCGCGGGACGCAGCGGATAAGGATGTGGGCGAAATGCGAAGATTGGTAAATACATTGATTCAGCTGATTGATTATTATCCGGGAAATGCGCTGCTGTTGTGCGCTACGAATCACGCCTCAATGCTCGATACCGCGCTGTTGCGGCGGTTTCAGCTGCGGATACATTTTGAAATGCCAACGCCCGCAATGTTGAATACGTATTATGATACACTGTTATCCCGCTTTCCGGTTACATTACAACATATTGAACGTATTTATGAGATCTCCTATGCAGAAGCCAGAGACCATGCATTTACCACCGTTAAAGCTGCAGTGATCCGGGAGCTGGAGGGTGCACAAAAAACAATACTGGCATGAGCGCGCAGATCCTGGCAAACATTGCGGCGGTTAAAAACCGGATCAGCCGCGCCTGTATGGCGGCCAACAGGAATCCGGATACAGTGAAATTGCTGTTGGCTACTAAAACCGTTCCGGCTGCGCAGATCAGCGTTGCATTGCAGGCAGGGCATACATTGATTGCTGAAAATAAAGTGCAGGAACTGAAAGAAAAATACGGTGCATTAAAGGCCGTGCCGCATACCAGTCATTTCATCGGGCATTTGCAAACCAATAAGATCAAAGACCTTTTAAAGTATGAGGTTTCCTGTATACAGGCATTGGACCGGCCGGATCTGGCCGAAAAGTTGCATCAGCGGTTGCTGGCTGAAAATAAAACGATGGAAGTGCTGATACAGGTAAATACTTCCGGAGAGGAAAGTAAATTCGGAGTGCATCCGGACCATGTTTTTGAGCTGGTAAACCATGTTTCGAAATTGGAAACCCTGAAAATAAAAGGATTGATGACCATCGGTTTATTCAGTACAGAAGCAGAAAAGGTTCGGCCGTGTTTCCGGTTGCTCAAAAATATTCAGCAGCAAATCATTAACTTAAATATCCCTGGTGTGATGATGCAGGAACTTTCCATGGGCATGAGCGGCGACCTGGAAACAGCCATTGCAGAAGGTGCTACCATTGTGCGGGTAGGCACTGCCGTTTTCGGACGACGGGTTTATCCCGATCGGTACTACTGGAATGAAGACGGTATGCCTGGTAAATAAACGGGGCGTTTTACAACAGGAACGCTGACGTAAAGCGTCGGGCACACGGCACTGCCGGGATAAAAGCGCCGCCTGTACATATTGTAGTCGGTTATAAATGCAGGCAGTGGCCCGTTGTAGATAATATTGCCCGGCATGGGCATTTTTATCAATGCAGTACAACGGCCTGTCTGAATTTCGCCCGCTGAATCTGCTTCATTTTCAAACACATCAAAAAGAACCGGTGCGCAGGCCTCCTGAGGCATAGACCTTGCAACTGGATTGCTGCGCTTATCCGTGTAACCGCAACCATTGGAAATGTAAACCGGCATGCAAATGGATGCTTCGTAATACATATAATTAAACATTTGAAAAGGATAGGCAACCGTTCGAATGAAAGAGCAACTTCAAAACAATCAGATAGCTGAATTTGCATTACATGCTTCGTTTGATGCGATTGGTGCGGCCAACGTGGAGCAGTTGAAACGCCATTTCCTGGATGCGCTGGGATCGTTTTTCTTTTCTTTAGACCAGGAGCCCATCCGGAAATTGGTCATGCAACAGCGGTTGCTTTCGGAAGGGGGCACCTGTATTACACCCTATGGAAGCACATTGCCCGCAGATCGGGCGGCGCAGCTGTACACGGCATTGATCCGCTATCCCGATTTTATGGATAATTTCATGGGCAAGGAGGCTACCTGTCATCCAAGCGACAATATTGGCCCGCTGATGGCGGTGAGCCAGCTCCGGAAAACATCGGGGAAAGATTTTTTAACGGCGATGGCGGTTGCATACCAGCTGGAGTGCCGGCTGGTAGAGGAAATTCCTGTTATGAAAGAAGGGATTGATCATACATTACTGCTGGGTTACTCGATGACGGCAGGCATAGCGCGGCTTTTGGGAATGACTGTGGAACAAACGGCCCATGCACTTGGTATAACAGGCACTTCCATCAGCCCGATGGTGACCAGCCGGGCTTCTTATACCTATGAATGGAAGGGGTTGGCTTCCTCACTTGATGCGTTGAATTGCGTTGGGATTGCATTGCTTGCACAACAGGGCATAACCGGGCCCGTTGCCTTGTTTGAAGGACCCAAGGGCTTTGATGAAGTATTTGGAATGAAGCTTGACTACGATTGGGCCAATGAGTCTTTTGATCTGATACAAAAATGTGTGCTGAAACGGTATAATGCAGAAGTACATGCGCAGGCCAGCCTTGAAGCGGCAGATGAACTCCGGAGGGAACACCGGTTTGATTGCAGCGACATAGTACAAATCGATATAACAACTTTCCTTACTGCGTATCACATCATTGGTTCCGGCGCTTATGGTAACCGGAAGGAGGTGGAGACGAAAGAACAGGCGGATCACAGCCTGTTTTATACAACAGCGGCGCTTTTACTGGACGGCCAACTTACGCCTGCTCAATTTGCCCCGGCCCGTATTGTAAAGCAGGATGTGCAGCAGCTCCTGCAAAAAGTACAGGTTCGAACAGGGATACCTTTTCACAAACCGGTAATGGTTGCAGGTTTACTTGACCCGTATACAGCTGCTTATCCGGATAAGATGAAAACGAAGGTGGTAATTGAACTGGAGAACGGCGAAACGTTCAGCAGGGAAAAAGAAGATTATCATGGTTTTTATACCCGGCCTTTTAACTGGGAGGATACGGCGAAAAAATTCAGGCTGCTGACCCGGAACGTTTTATCGGAGGATCAATGCAACGATGTTATTGGAGCGGTTGCTGTACTTGAACATTTCGACTTCAATGAAATCATAAAACTGATTGATCTTAAAACGGGGAACGAATAAAGGCCGCGGGTTTGGCCTTTTGTAAAAAAGCCCCGGACGATCGTCCGGGGCTGCGTTATAAATTTTCTGATCTCAGGAACACGATCCGCAACAGGATTAAACGGTTCCCCCGGATATAAATTTGTTGGCCTTGTCTTCCTTAAACCGGGCCAGTTTGCCATCCCAATGCAATGTTTCGTTGGGAAAACGGGCCGCGATAACACCCAGCAGGATCACCTCGGTCAGTTTGGCCGCATAGGAGAATGGGGCACTGCATTTTGCTTTACCCAAACAGGCATCCACAAACTCGTGGTAATGTTTGGGCGTTTCGGCGTCGTAGCTGGTAGTGGGTTTACCCGCAGCTCCGCTTGGATCATATTTCTTTAGATCGATCGGCTCAAACTTGCCATCTACGATCAGTTTGGGCAGTTGCATAAAGTGGGGCAATAACAGGCGTTGTCCGTTCTCGCCGATAAACATAGCCCCCTGGTCGGGTAAGGCTTCTCCGCCCGGCAGTTCCAGTTCGGTTTGCGCTTCCGGTGCCCCCTTGCCATCATACCATACCCATTCAAGCGTTTTAGCAGTATACGGCGTTCCGGGAAACACATAGGTTACGTGGTTTTTTTCCGGATGTCCAAATGCATTGGGCGCCCGGCATTCGTTTTTAACCGTTAATGGTACGCTTAATTTTAGCGCGTTGTACGGCGTGTCAAAAATATGAACCCCCATATCGCCCAGGGTTCCGCATCCGTAATCAATGCATTTCCGCCAGTTGCCGGGATGATAGAGCCCTTTCTTGTACGGACGTTTTTTTGCACCACCCAGCCAAAGATCCCAGTTCAAACCCTCCGGTACCGGATCGCTGCCTGTTGGTTCCGGACCATCATAGCCCCATACTTTGGGCGACCAGGCAATGACCTTTTTTACTTTCCCGATAATACCTTTCTGAATCAGGATGGTAGCCAGTTTATAATCATAGAAGGAATGTACCTGGATGCCCATTTGTGTGACCAGTTTTTTCTGGGCAGCTACGGCATCCATTTTCCGCGATTCAGCGATATAATGGGTTAACGGTTTCTGGCAATAAACGTGTTTGTTCAGTTCCATGGCCGCTAACGACACAGGGGCATGCGCATGGTCTGTAGTAGATACCACTACGGCATCAATATCTTTGCCCATGGTTTTAAACAACTCCTTGTAGTCGGTAAATGTTTTTGCATTTGCATGCGCGGCTTTTGCTTTATCCAGCGCATTCTGGTCTACATCACAAAGTGCTACAATTTCAACCAGGGGATGAGAAGCAATGGCCAGCAGATCATTGGTACCCATTGAACCCAATCCGATCTGGGCCACTCTTAATTTTTTCCCGGCATTGAGCGCGGATGAAGGAAACGGAAGCATAAAAGCGATCGTTCCGGCAGCAGTAGCTTTTATAAAACTTCTTCTTTTCATATGTGTATTTTTGTTTTTAACAGTTTATTCAAATGATTATTGCAGCGGTTTAACGCGGATATTTTTAAACCACAGCGAGCTTCCGTGATACTGGAGGGCAATATACCCGGTCTTGAAGGTTCCATACTTTTCACTCTTTGCCCATTTGCCCTTTTTTTTGCGGGCATACCAGTCTTCAGACCAGGGTTTAAAACTCAGGAGTTTTACACCATTCAGCCAATGTTCGGTCCGGCCCGGCGCAACTACGATCTTTGTGGTGTTCCATTCACCCACAGGATGCAGTATTTTATGTGCTTCATCGGTGGTATGCATGGCATAATCGGCACCGGTCTTCTGCCAGTCTTGTAATTGTTCGGGATGTTCGGCGCCAAATTGTGCATTATAGTCTTTGAGATCGGGATGCATGCTCGCAAAGTTTTCATCATCGATCAGCTGGTATTCCGGGCTGATGCTGGATGGAGAGCCTTGTCCTTCTTTTACGTGGTAGAAGATACCGCTATTGCCGCCCCGCGCAATTTTCCAGTCGATGGTCAGTTCAAAATATTCAAATTCCCGGCCGGTGAAGATCACGTCACGCCCGCCTTTATAAGTGGGGTCCGGTTTGGCATCATTGTTCATCCACAGCATGCCGTCACTGATCGTCCAGCCCGGAGGCAGCCGGTTGCCATCATAACCGCGCCATTTGGACGCATTGTTTTTATCCAGCAGGTCGATCGTTTTTTGACGAAGCTCAAAAGAAACGGGGGCCGGTTTTTCGGTTAAGAGACCCGGAGCCTTGGTTCCCGGTATGATTAAAGCGGGAAGCACAAATAAATACAACGACGGAAATAATTTCATAAAGCGAATGATGGGCAAGAAAATGAATAAATACTTAGTTTTTTTCGAAACAGTCGCTAAAATAGTAAAATAACTTATAAAACCGGCAGATAAATTGTTGTGCGACCGTTTGAAAGGGGTGTGTGGTGCTGCGGGCCGGGATATCCGGCAAGCCGGGCAGATCCGCGGCCATAAAGAAGGGATTAATATTACCGGCGGGCTATGGATTACAGCAGGATCATACGGCCATAAAAAAGCCGCATCCGTACAGGGATGCGGCCTGGGAATATCAAAAATGTGATTAATACCTGTACAGCTCCGGTTTGAACGGACCTTCAGCCGGTATACCGAGGTATGCAGACTGCGCAGGTGTAAGTGTATCCAGTTCCACGCCGATCTTCGCCAGGTGTAACCGTGCTACCTTCTCATCCAGGTGTTTGGGAAGCACATATACCTGGTTTTCATATTGATCGTTGTTGGTCCACAATTCAATCTGTGCCAGTGTCTGGTTCGAGAACGAGTTACTCATTACAAAGCTCGGATGCCCGGTAGCGCAACCCAGGTTTACCAGGCGGCCTTCCGCCAGTAAAAGAATGTCTTTACCATCAATATTGTAAAGATCTACCTGGGGTTTAATGGTATCCTTGGTTTGACCATAGTGCTGATTCAGCCAGGCTACATCGATCTCGATATCAAAATGCCCGATGTTGCAAACGATGGCTTTATCTTTCATGGCTTTAAAATGCTCCCCGGTGATCAGGTCGCGGCATCCGCTGGCGGTAACCACGATATCAGCTTCTTTTACTGCATCGATCATTTTCTTTACTTCGTAGCCATCCATCGCCGCCTGAAGTGCACAGATGGGGTCAATTTCAGTTACGATCACACGGCATCCTGCACCGCTCAAAGAAGCGGCAGATCCTTTACCTACATCTCCGTAACCACCCACAACCGCTACCTTGCCTGCCAGCATTACATCTGTAGCGCGACGGATCGCATCTACCAGTGATTCCTTGCAACCATACTTGTTGTCGAACTTGGATTTTGTAACGGAATCGTTCACGTTAATGGCCGGCATGGGAAGTGTGCCTTTAGCTACTCTTTCATACAAACGGTGTACACCGGTTGTGGTTTCTTCACTGATCCCTTTCACATGCTGCACCAGCTCGGGGTAGGTATCCAGTACCATATTGGTAAGATCACCGCCATCATCCAGGATCATATTTAACGGACGGTCTGCACCGCCAAAGAACAGGGTTTGTTCAATACACCAGTCGGCTTCCTGCTGGGTTTGGCCCTTCCAGGCAAATACGCCGATCCCTGCAGCAGCAATAGCGGCAGCGGCATGATCTTGTGTAGAGAAAATATTACAGGAGCTCCATTTTACTTCAGCACCCAGGGCCACCAGTGTTTCAATCAACACTGCCGTCTGGATGGTCATGTGCAAACAACCGGCAATGCGTGCGCCTTTTAAGGGCTGTGCACCGGCATATTCTTTACGGATGCTCATCAAACCGGGCATTTCTGCTTCGGCCAGGCGGATTTCTTTGCGGCCCCATGCGGCGAGGCTGATATCAGCAACTTTGTATTTCAGGTCAAAGTCTATCTGGTTTTTTGTTACCGTGGACATATTGTATATTTTTTGAACCGCAAAGATACGACTTAGTAAAAAACACTATGTTAATTATTGTCAATAAGTGATTTTCTCTATAAAGCAGTATATTTATAGTAGAAAATAATGCATATAAATGAAGCGTATCCCTAAAACAGAAGAATCGGCTGTTCCGCAGGCACATCCGGAACCGGATGAGAAAGACCGCGAAATTTTAAAGCTCCTGCAGGAAAATGCCCGTATGTCCGTAACCGAAATCGCCTCCCGGGTGCACCTGAGTCCAACCCCGGTGCATGAACGCATCCGCCGGCTGGAAGAGTGGGGGGTGATCCGGCAATATGCAACCCTGCTGGATGCGCAAAAGCTGGATAAGGGACTTATGGTGATCTGTTATGTTTCGCTGAAACAACATGATAAGAAGGCCGGGTTAAAATTTATCCAGGCGATCAACGGGTTGAATGAAGTGGTGGAATGTTACAGTATTTCCGGTGAGTTTGATTTCATGCTGAAGGTGCTGGCAAAGGACATGGCCGGCTTTTATGATTTTCATGTAAACCGCTTAAGCCAGGTAGAAAACCTGGGGCATGTGCAAAGTGTATTTGTGATGGGCGTGATCAAACAAACGCATAAAATGCTTTTTTAAGCATGCATAACAGTAAAAAAAAAGTCGCCCGTACTTTATAAAGCACGGGCGACTGATTAAAGCCAGGGCGTTTACCCTTTTTTCTTTACATCTACCAGTTCCACTTCAAAAATAAGCACACTTCCGCCAGGGATCGTTGGAGGAGCGCCTCTTAAACCGTATCCCAGCTCGTAAGGAATAAAGAATTTATATTTGGATCCTTTGCTCATTAATTGCAATCCTTCCGTCCATCCTTTGATAACGGCAGATACCGGGATGGTCAAGGGCTCTCCGCGGTCGTAAGAATTATCAAATTCTGTACTATCCAGCAACGATCCCCTGTAATGACAGATCGCTGTATCTTCGGCAGCCGGTTTTGCGCCGGTACCTTCGGTTAATACGATGTATTGCAGACCGCTGGCCGTTGTTTTAATGCCGGGCTGAGTCTTGTTTTTTTCGAGGAACGCGCGGCCGGCATTTATAGTAGTCTGCGACTGGGCTTCCTTGGCTTTTTCAGAATAGGTCATCATAACGCTCATGAGGGTTTCATCACTCAGCGCCGGCTTTTTACCGTTAAACGTAGCTTTCATGGCATCCATCATTACGGCGGTATTCAGGTCTCCGATATCTTTTTTGATGGATTGGGCGATATTGACACCTATGGCATAGCTGGCGGAATCGGCCAGTGTTTTCAATGCAGGGGAGGTGGCCGCAACGGGGGCTGCCGCCGGTTTTTTTACCGTTGCCGGCCTGGGTTTTGGCTTTGCCTGGGCAAAAAGGGATACGCTGCCTGCCAGTAACCCGATTGTGAGAACGTACTTCATCATTTTTTTGTTTTACACGCGATTGATAATTAGATCCTTTTTTGGATTGAAACGGTAAATATAGCGACCCTTTTTGATAATTTTGATGGTGAACCGTATGTAAGTTTGTTAAATACAAAAACCGGTATCAATTGCAGTATATGGAACGTTTTACTAAAGCATTGCAGATCCGCTGGGCCGACCTCGACCTGAACGGACATTTACGGCACAGTGTTTATTACGACTGGGGGGCCTATTGCCGGATCAGCTTCCTTTCTGAAAACGGCTTAACAACGGCAGATATGGCGGCGTTGCACGTGGGGCCGGTTATTTTCCGGGAAGAATGTGTTTTTAAAAAGGAGATACGGCTGGAGGATGCCGTTACGATCGACCTGGAGCTGACGCAGTCACGGAGGGATTTTAGCCGCTGGGCGATGCGGCATCATATTTATAAGGATGCGCAAACCCTTGCTGCCATCATTACACTGGAAGGTGCCTGGATCGATACACAGAAACGCAAACTCACCATTCCGCCTCCGGTAGTAGCGGCGGCATACAGCGCCATGCCGCTGGCAGCGGATTTTAAATGGCTGGAGCCTTCTTTATAAAAGGAAGAGTCCGGTGTATTAAAGTCAGAGGTGTTCCCTGAATGCCTTAGGGGCCACGCCGGTATGCGATTTGAAAAAGTTGGAGAAATTAGCGGTATCATAGAAACCCAGTTCATAGCCGATTTCTTTAATGCTCTTGCCCGAAATGCCCAGCAGGCGCTTGGCTTCCAGGATAAGTCTTTTCTGGATCAGCTCATTGGCCGAGGCGTATAAGAACCGTTTGCAGAGAATGTTGAGATAGTTTGGCGTGATGTTCAGCTGACGGGCATAATAGGCTACCGACCGCTGTTCGCGGAATTGTTCATTAACCAGGGTTGTATACCGGATGATCAACGGGTTGGATTTCATTTTCTGAATGATCTCAAATTGTGCTTCCTGTTCTTTTCCCAGTAACTGGACGATCAATTTACTCCGGGTATAGATGATGTCCAAGTTCGGACGGGCAGCCCCGAGCTCCTCATCCAGCTGCTGAAATTCATGATGAAAGATCCCGAAACGATCCTGGGGAAGAGACAATACCGGGTGCCTGAAATAAAACAGCGGACTAAAGTTGAGGTAATTGATCATGGATTGAAAAATGACTTCGCTGATCATCAGCTGGAAGCCGGTAGTTGCGGTGTTCAGGTGCCATTGATGTACCTGGCCGGGCAATAATACATGGATCTGCCGGTTGCTTACTACGTGTTCTGTAAAATCAATGGTATGACTGCCGCTGCTTTGGTCGATCAGAAAAAATAAATAAAAATCATGCTTATGGGGTTTGGTGATCCGGTTGTTGCCTTTAAGTACATGGTTTAATATGGTAATGCCATTTACATCGCGAAAGGTAAACGTATCCAGGTTCAATATGGGAATATCGGCAGGCATGGTTTTTTGAATATTTCCTAAATATACCAAATCGCCGCAACCTGCGGAAACAAAGAACGTGGCCGGGGGCCGCCTGCAGGTATTGTTGCTAATGACTGCGGACCTGTTGTGTTCAACAGATCTGCAACAAAAAAAAGGCCCGCCCGGAGGCAGACCTTATGGTACGAATGACCGTTGCTTATTTTACCGGCTCGGCGTGCGTAGTCGGGGTATGAATAATGTCGAAATACACGGCTTTATTTCCTGCAGTAGGGTAAATCCGGTAGGTGAATTCTGTTTTAGTAAGTACGGTGATCTCTACTTCACGTCTGAACAATTCTGCACCTGCATCATTGCGTGCGATGATAAATCTTGTTTTCCCGTCAAGTGAAAGCCACCAGTCGCCCTTCATTTTAGGAGAGTTGTCTAAATTATACATGGTGAATTTGGTATCGGCTTTGAAATACGCAAATCCAACAAAGTTCTTTACATTGTCATCGGTCAGGGCTACCTGGGCTCCCTGGGCGTTTTTGGCGCTGGTGGTTTCCCATGCCGTAGCAGATAACAGCTCACTTGGTGTTTGAGTGGGCGTTTGGTCTTTATCTTTTGAACACGCAGCAAAAAGGCTGAGGAAAAATGCGGATACGGCAACGAATACGGAAATTCTCATGAATATATTATTTTATTTACTGCAAAGCTATTTCGCGATAGCGGTAAAAAAATATCAGGAATATTCCAGTTGTTGTGCAAATTATAACTGGGATGGTTTTATGCCTGATTTAACAAATGCAACACCATCCCGGTTGTTTATTCATCTTCTTCAAACCCGAAATGCTCATATTCACCGGTAGCGGATCCAAGCATGCTTCCGAAAAGATCCTTGAATTCGACTTTTGTTTCAAAAAGTTTTTTGCTGATCAGTGAATAAGAAGAAAGACCAAACAGCACAAATTCCATTAACAGTGCGGCCTGCAGTTCATTGGCTCCGGCGAAATATTTTTTCACCAGCGCATAAAGCCCGTCTACCTGGTAAAGCTGCTGCACTTTGTTGTTGTCGGTGGTATTGAAATCAATATTCAGCGTATGGCCTTTGTCGAACCAGTTAATGATTGGTTTATAGGGATTATCGTCGGCCTTGTTCTGTGCGGAAGGTTTTCCCGTATTTTTCCGTTTTCCCAATTGCTCGGGATTGGGAAAGTACTGTACGAATTGTGAACGGATGGCTTTGTCTACCAGGTTCATTGCTACCTGGAAGGGCCCTTCCTGCTCCCCCTCATATACCAATTCTACTTTCCCGGTAATAGAGGGGATGATGCCCGACAGATCGGAGATCCAGACCTGGGTGGAGCTTTCATTGTTGACCAGTGCCCGGCGCTCGGCCGTGCTGACCGCATTTTCAAAGGCCGAAATGGTTAAACGGGCGCTGACGCCGCTTTTTTTATCAACGAGCTCACTGGTACGGGCTTCAAAGGCTACCTGTTCAATCAGCCGTTTTACAAGATCGCTGATCTTTACCCGTTCTTTTTGCGCCTCATGAATGCCGGCTTCCTGTTCGGTGATCTCCAGGGCATGTTCCAGGGTGCGGGGATAGTGCGTTAAGATCTGGCTTTGTATCCGGTCTTTTAATGGGGTTACGATAGAGCCCCGGTTGGTATAATCTTCGGGGTTTGCCGTAAAGACAAACAGGATGTCGAGGGGCAGCCTAAGTTTGAACCCGCGGATCTGGATGTCGCCCTCTTCAAGAATATTGAACAAGGATACCTGGATGCGCGCCTGGAGGTCCGGCAGCTCGTTGATCACAAAGATGCAACGGTTGCTGCGGGGAATGATACCATAGTGAAGTACCCGCTCATCATCAAAGCTCAGTTTCAGGTTGGCGGCTTTAATGGGGTCGATATCACCAATGAGGTCGGCCACGCTTACATCCGGTGTGGCCAGCTTTTCTCCGTAGCGCTGATCCCTGGACAGCCAGGCAATGGGCGTGGCATCTCCCTTTTCGGCAATGAGGTCCTTTGCGTATTTGGAAATAGGATTCAGGGGATCGTCGTTAAGATCGCTGCCTTCCACTACAGGAATGAATTCATCCAGCAACGCGGTCATCTGCCGCGCCATGCGGGTTTTGGCCTGCCCGCGCAAACCCAGGAAAAGGATATTGTGTTTGCTTAGTAAGGCCCGTTCTGCTTCAGGTATTACCGAATCTTCATACCCCACAATACCGGGAAAAGAGGTTTCGCCTGCCTGTAATTTTTTTATTAGATTTTGTCTGATTTCTTCTTTGATCGACTTTGATTGATATCCGGATGCTTTTAATGCGCCTAATGTTTTAATCACGAGTGAGGTTTTTGGTGAGAAGTGTTTAGTGAAATGTTTCTGGTGAGAAGCTTTTAGTGAGAAGTTTTTAGTGAGACGTTTAGTGAGACGTTTTTAGTGAGACGTGCTGAACAAAATGTGTCTAGAATACGGTTTTGGAACGGCCGCTTTCAAAATCTTTAAAGATAAAGGTACCCAGGTTGTCAAGTGAAGCAAAGTATGCTTTCCCATGATTCATTTCGGTAAATTCCTGAACAAAGCGCTGCAGGTAGGGATCTGTGGCGATCATAAAGGTGGTGATCGGGATCTTTAATTTCTTACAGGCAGCCGCCAGGTTCATACAGCGGTTCACCACTTTACGGTCTAAGCCAAAACTGTTTTTATAATACCGCTTCCCGATTTTCAGGCAGGTAGGCTTCCCGTCGGTGATCATAAAGATCTGTTTGTTGGGGTTTTTTCTGCGCCGTAAAAGATCCATCGCCAGTTCCAGTCCGGCTACCGTGTTGGTATGATAAGGTCCTACCTGCAGGTAAGGCAGATCTTTTATTTCTACGGGCCAGGCGTCGTTGCCGAATACCACGATATCCAGCGTGTCTTTTGGATAACGTGTGGTAATGAGTTCGCTCAGTGCCATAGCTACTTTTTTGGCAGGGGTGATGCGATCTTCACCATACAGGATCATGGAATGGGAAATATCGATCATCAATACCGTAGACGTCTGTGTTTTGAAGTCGGTTTCCCGGATGCTCAGGTCATCTTCCCTGATATGGAATGCGTCAATGCCATGATTGATCTGTGCGTTGCGGATGGATTCTGTAAAGTCGATCTGTTCCAGCATATCGCCGAACCGGAAGGGGCGTGTTTCGGGGTTGAGTTCATCTCCCTGACCGGGTTTAAAGGTTTTATGATCGCCTTTACCGGCCTTCTTGAGTTTTCCGAAAACCTCCTCAAGGCTTTTCTTACGGATGCCCTGTTCTGTTTTCGGGGTAATTTTTATTTCGCCTTTTTGATGGTCGTCGGTGATATACCCTTTTTGTTTCAGATCATCTATAAAATCGCCCATTCCATAATCATCATTGCCCAGCTGGTATTCCTTATCCAGCTCGTTCAACCATTGAAGCGCTTCCGCAGCGTCTCCACTGGTATATGTAAGCAACTGCATGAAAAGGTCGAGCATTTTTTCAAACGGGGTTTTGCCCTGGTCATCAGCGGCCCACCCGGAGAATTGGATACCTCTCATATACTAAATGTAAAACTATTTTTCTAAAAACAATGCGGTGTTGCCGGAAGCCCGGAAATATAGGAGCCGGAATTGTAAACGGTTCTTTTTATAACATTTTGAGTATGGAAATGGTTGCAATAAAAAATCCCCTCCGGAGAGGGGATTAACGGTATATGAACCATTTATTTATTTTTTTGAAGAATCGGCTGCGGCGCTTTTCCCGGCACTGTCTGCCGCTTTAGCGGGCGCATTTTCCTGGGGTACCAGTTCCTGAACCGGCGTTTTTTCACCTTTCTTTAAAGGATCGTAATGCGATTCGATGGCTTCTGCTGCGGCCTGTGTGATCTCGTTCAACGGATCTTCGATGTTGGCTACGCCCTGGAAGTATTCCGGTTTTTCTGTTTTCAGATAGTTGTAATACTTGCGCTGATCAGCGAGGTCCTTTTTAACAGCCGCAATCACCTTACGGGCCATATCCAGTTTGCCGGCCTTGTAATAGGCTTCGGCGTACATTAACCCGGTTTGGTTATGCTGGTTGTAACGGCTGGTCATGGCGTACGGCAGGTTTTCCGGAAGCATACCGGCCTCCGCTTTGTTCAGCAATTTAATGGCTTCCTCTTTTTTGCCTGCATCGGCAAGGTTACCGGCTGCTTCTGCAAAAATACTCCGGATATTGAGCAGGTACTGGCGGTTTACCTCATCAAAATAAACGCCTTTTTTATTAGCTCCGCCAAATTCAAATTTGGTCAGGAGGTTCTTTGCCATCACGTCTTCGTTGTTATCGCGGATGGAGGTGCCGCCGGCGCGCATCTGGCGATAAGCCTGATCTACGATCCAGTTGGCTTGCGGAGCCTTCACCGTAAAGGGCACGAGGCGGTAGGTCAGTCCGTCCTTTCTCAGGTTCTGCCCAAAGCCCAGTTCTCCGTAAGGTGCGGTAAAATATATCGGCCGTTTCCATTGATTGGAGGCAATGATGCTGAGTACCATCAGGTCATTGCGCTGGATACCGCCTTTGGATGTGGGGATCTCAAATGCCCACTGCTCGGGAACACTGTCTGCAGGGTTCGCTGTTCCGTTTTTACGAACGATGTCCTGATTTACCGGTACGAAGAATTTGCGGAAAGGCAGGGCAATAGCACCCACATCCCGTCCGGTTTCCGGATCTTCGGCACGTGCCCCGATAAAGGTTTTGATAACGTCGTACAGCGGGTATACATTATTGGGATCAACGTTTTGTCCTGGCTGCGGCGGCCGGAACGGCAGGTATTCGCGGTTATGTCCTTCAATTTGCTCCGGACTCAGGATCACATCCACCGAATCAGCATCGTTTATTTTATAACGCAGCTGGTTGATATACCAGTCAATGCCCAGCAGGCTGGTATTGATGATGCGGATATCCGGACGTATATTTTCCACTTCCTGGGCATACCAGAGCGGGTAGGTATCATTATCGCCGAAGGTGAACAGGATGGCGTTCGGGGCACAGCTTTCCAGGTAATCTTTTGCCAGGTCCGGCGCCATGGTTTTTTCGCTCCGGTCGTGGTCATTCCATTCCTGCTGGGCCATCAGTCCGGGAACCGCTAAACACAGCAATGCGATCAGCACATTGGCTGCCCGGATATTGGAACCTCCGGATGAAAGGGCCCGGGCCGCGAAGGTAACCATGTACAGCACGGCAGCATAGATGATGGCCGCTACCAGGCTGGCAATGATAATGGCACTAAAGGTACTGGACATACTGCTGAGTGCGGTGATGAGGAAGGTACCTGAGGCCCCGTACACCAGCAATTTCTGGAACGATTCTTTATCTTCTTTTTCCAGGGCGGAACGTAGTAATGCTACCACGGATAAGCCGATCCATACGGCAAAGGCATAGAAGGATCCTACATAGGCGTAGTCCCGCTCACGGGGCTGATTCCCCGGCTGGTTCAGATACAGTACAATGGCCATACCGGTAAAGAAGAATAGGAGGAAGGTAACCACCCAATCTTTCCGGTTTTTCAGGAACTGATATACGAACCCAATGATGCCCAGTATAAAGGGCAACATGTAAAAGACATTATGTGCTTTGTTTTGTTTTAAGCTTTCCGGCAGCTGGCTCTGGTCGCCCAGGCGTGCATTGTCCATTAAAGAAATACCCGATACCCAGTTTCCGTCTCTTTTATTGCCATAGCCCTGCAGGTCGTTTTGCTTACCGGCAAAATTCCACATAAAATAACGCATGTACATAAAGCTGGTCTGGTAACTCATAAACCAATTGATGTTATCGGCATAGCTGGGAGCACCATAAGCTCCCTGACCGGTGTTGGGGTCGGGCTTGGCCAGCCCCAGCCAGTCTGCATAGAAATCGGCGTGCCCTTGTTCGTTGCCGGAGTCCCACACGCGTACAAATAACTGTTTATCGGAGCTTTTGTAACGCACGCTGCGGTCTCTCCCGATAGGAATATATTTGGTTTCTCCTTTTACATATTTCATCTCTCCCATTTCGTAGGGGCTGCCGGTTTCATCATAATCTACTTCTGCGGCATAGTGTGCTCCGTAAAACAGGGGTTGTGTTCCGTATTGTTCCCGGCTGAGGTAGTAAACAAGGTTGATGGGATTGTCTACATTGTTCATGTCAATAGCCGGGTTGGCGCTGCTGCGGATGATATTGGTAAAATACATGAAATAGCCCAGCATCATAAAGGAAAAGCACCATAAAAAGAGTTTCATGATTTTAAGTGCTGTTGGCCGTATGAAATACCCCAGCACCGCGCCTACAATCAACAGCAAGATGATTTTTACAGCGGCCATGGTACCTCCAAATGCAAAAGGCAGGAAGGCCAGCAGGAAGAAGGCCGCTGTCCACAGGATGATTGCTGTTTTTGACACGCCGGGTTTGAACCGCAAGCCAATGGCTACTAATAAGGCGATCAAAATAAAATAGATGGTAAAGCCGGAGAAGAAGGGCATCCCAAAGCTGTTTACAAACATAATGTCAAACAACCCTGCGGCTTTCATACTGTACTGGATGATGGCTACCTGTATGATTCCTGTAATGGCGCATCCGATAAGGAAAGCCGCTACAGAACCCTTTACAGAAGGCGTATACCGGCGGTAATAATAGATCATTACGATTGCCGGTATGGTAAGCAGGTTAAGCAGGTGCACGCCAATGGATAGGCCCATCATAAAAAACAGGAATACGATCCAGCGGTCGCTGCGTGCCCGGGCGTTTTCATCGGCACCGGCCAGTTCATCGGCGTGTTCCCATTTGAGCATTGCCCAAAATACAAGACCTGTGAAAAAAGAAGACAGCGCGTATACCTCGCCTTCAACGGCACTGTACCAGAATGAATCGCTGAATGTATACGCCAGCGCACCAACAGCGCCCGCGGCCATTACGGTAAAGATCTGCTGACCGGTAAGCGATTCGCCAGATCTTACAAACATCTTGCGTGCAAAGTGCGTGATGGTCCAGAAGAGGAACAGGATGGTAGCGGCACTAACCAATGCGCTCATAAAGTTTACGGCATTTGCGGCGGTTTGCGGATTGTCTCCAAAAAGCAGGATAAATATCCGCCCCAGCAAGCTAAACATCGGCGCGCCCGGAGGGTGTGCCATCTGTAATTTGTAGGCCGTTGCAACAAATTCACCACAATCCCAAAGTGAGCCGCGGGCTTCCCGGGTTAGTGAATAAGTGAGGGTAGCAATGGCAAAAACCACCCATCCGGTTAGATTGTTTACTTTTCTGAAATTCATGTTAAAACGCGTCTTTTTTTCAATGATGACAAAAATAGGGATAAAGACGTCATTTTGGTTGAATGTCAGTTAGTATTACAGATATTTTATAACTATGAAAAATCGGGCGGAGCAACCTGGATAATGCCGTTTTTTGATAAGGGTCAAAAATGGGAAAATGAACCGTGAAATGCGGGTGATTATGCGTCCGGGGTAAAGCCGTTTTTCCATTTTTGGGCAATGTGAACCGCGGTTTCCAGCATCGCTGCATTCCAGTGTTCGATTTGCCAGTCGGAATGTGCCAGTACCGATGCTTCCAGTTGGCTACGGGCTTCGGCTTCTGAACCGGCTTCCTCAAGAATACGGGACAGCGCGGTTTGTTGCCGGTATAACAGGCTATCTTCTACAGGCGTAGTGCGTAGCTGGAAGGATGGGGGCTGAAAGGTGTTGATTGAAGTGGCCCTTAAAGAAGCAGCTTTTACAATGCGCTGTATTTGCAGAAAATCATCCCGGAAGGCAACCCTGCTTGCTTCACTCCTGAGACCGGTTCCCAGTTGCTCCAGCACCACAAATTTCAGGTTCGGACAGCGCGGAATGGTCGTGCGTAAAAAGTCAAAAACAGTATCCGGCACTTTTTCATCGTGAGTATCGCGCCGTATGATGGTTGAAGGAACCGCAACGGATGGTTCCCAGCTGCCGCCGGAGATATGGATCTCTCTTACGCGATCCAGGGGGTAGCAGGCCAGCAAGGGTTCAAAATCAACATTAAAATTATGTGTCTGGCAAAAAAGATTGTGCAAATCCAGGATGATAAAGCCGTTGACGGGTTCCACCAGTTTTTCTAAAAATGCCCCGTGTCGTTTAACATCATCAAGGGAATACGAAAAAGCCAGATTTTCCAGGCCTACCGGGCAACGGCAGGCTTCCTGGATGCGTTGCAGGCGGTCAATGCCGATGGCTAATGTAACCGGTGAAAACGGAATGCTGAGCGGGGCACCGTGGTGAAAATCCTTTCCGGTCATGAATCCAAAGTGCTCTGTAATATGGTCGAAATGGAAATCTGCTGCATACTTTTTCAGACTTTTAAGCCATTGCTCCTGCTCCGGCAGCCATTTCCCCGAAAAGATGGAGAAAAAAATGCCATGGCCGATCAGGCGATTACTCCGGCTGAAGGCCGTGAGAAGCGCCCTGAACCATTCGGGCAGTTCCTGTCGTTGATGCAGGGCATCGAACGACCATTCAATGGCGTCCACCGATCCGGATTCAAAAAGGGGCAGGGACGCTGATAAAATATCCGCATCTAAGTTGCAGGCAATTGCGCTGTGGATTTCGGCCATTGGTCAGCAAAGCATTACCCCATCCCACATGCGGGGCAGGAAAAAATCGGCATTTTATCTTTCTTTTCTTTCTCTTTTGCTGCAGCCAGCTTTTTGTCCTCTTTATTTTTTGAGCAGGAAGGCGCTACATTAACGGCAACGGCAGCGGCAATCAGTAGCAGTAGTGATTTTTCAAGTTTCATATTAATTGGTTTTAACAAATATACGCATTTTAGAAAGGAGGAAAGCCGGCTGATTGTTACCGGTAAGGGTTGCCGTACCAGGTAGTGTTAATTTCCTGTACAAAATCCTCAATCTGGCGGTCAAAGGGATCTTTGCGGATATCATAGTCCTGTTTGAGGTCGCTGCCATAAAAAAACGCTACCGTCTGGTATACGCGGGCATTCAGGCCTCCTTTGTATTCCCGGATGATCTCATAGCAATCTGCGCCGGTTTGACGGTAGATCAGCTTCATCAGCACTTTGCCCTGGTACACGGAAAGATTTGAGAGCGGATCGGAAAACTGCTTCTTGAGTTCCTTTTCCTTGGATTTAATAATGGCTTTGCGGGCTTTTTTGTCGGTAATGCCCTGTAACTGGCGGCTGATCTGGTTGATGGTGGCGCCTGCAACGCGGGCATAGGGATAGCATACATATACGGCATTCCGCAGACGGTTCCACTCTTTTTTTACTTTTTCCAGCTGTGCCGGCGGAAGTTTGGAGATCCAGATATTGGCCTCTTCCGTGTAAGGCATCATTTTAAAGGATCCATAGTCTGGTCCGTACCAGATGGCTGCTACTTTTGTAGAGTCCCGCGGCCCCCAGTCTTTCATGATTTCCTGCATGGAAGGCATCGGTGGAACGCGAACCGTATCTGCTGTTTGCGCAAGTGCAGTGTTCTCAAAAGCAAATGGCATCAACAAGGATACGGCCAGTATAACCAGGTATCGATATCGCTTATTCAATATGCAAATTTAATATTGGTACGCTGAACTTCGTAAAGTAACCGTAAATTGAACTGTTTTTGGGTGTTAATATTAAATTAATTTTTTTACAGGTTACCGTTCAAAAAAACAGTTGCCCGTTATTTTGGCGATATGGCCGTTAACGTTAATTTGTAACATCAACCAATCGTAAATCCTTTATATGAACCCCGTAAAAGCTGTTTTTTTTCTTCTGGCCGTTGCCTGTGTTCAATACGCTGCAGCGCAACAGCAACTGCCTGCGTATTTTAAAACGGCTATTCCCGGGGGCTGGGTGTCTGATACGCTGATTGTGGGAGATCTGAATAAAGACCGGCAACCAGACGTGGTATGGGTGATCCGGAACACGGATGTGGCAAACTTTAAAGTCCATGACGGGTTGGGGCAGGATACCCTGGATCTGAACCCGCGCCGGTTATTGATCTATTTCAAAGAAGGAAACAGCTACCGGAAAATGTTAAGCAGCGATACGTTTCTGCCTTCGGTGAACAGTGCCAACAGTCCCTGCCTGAGCGATCCCTTTACCGAAGGAAGCATTGGCATTGATAAAGGGGTATTGAAAATGGGGTTTCACTACTGGCTGAGCTGTGGTAGTTACGAAGTTACCGACTGGAATTATACGTTCCGGTTTCAAAACGGAAGGTTTGAATTGATTGGACTGGATGTGTCTTCCCTGCACCGGGCAAGCGGAGCAACGTCCACCACCAGCTATAATTTCATGACCGGTAAAAAACAGGAAATTTCCGGCGGTAACGAGTTCTTTCCCGAAAAAGACCATCCGCAGGAACGTTGGTCTGTAATAAAAAGGCGCCCTTTGTTCAACCTGGCCGCAATGACAGGCGATACCTTAACGAACCGGGATTGGTAGCAGCATACACCTTTTTACTGCAAAAGGAGTAAGACATTACCAAAATACCTTTCAGCTGTTAACAGGCTGCAGCCGCTTATTTTTTGTGTCTTGCTTCCAGCACCTGTAAAACATCTTTCAACTCAAATCCTTTCGCCTGTAACAGTACCAGGTAGTGAAACATCAGATCGGCAGCTTCTCCCAGGAACAATGCGTTGTTGTCATCCTTTGCCTCGATTACAATTTCTACGGCTTCTTCACCCACTTTCTGAGCGATCTTATTGATCCCTTTTGCAAACAGGGAGGCTGTGTAAGATTTTTCGGAGGGATTATTTTTCCGGTCCGCGATGACCTTTTCCAATGCCTGCAATGAAAACGTATCATTCGCCGTTCCAAAACAACTGGCAGTTCCGGTATGGCAGGTAGGGCCCTGCGGGTTTGCCTTGATCAGCAGGGTGTCTTCGTCGCAATCGGCAAGGATCTCTTTTACCAGTAAGAAATTATCAGACGTTTCGCCCTTGGTCCACAGCCGTTGCTTACTGCGGGAGTAAAAAGTAACTTTACCTTCTGTTTTTGTTTTTTCCAGTGCTTCAGCGTTCATAAACCCCAGCATCAGCACCTGTTGGGTGGCCGCGTCCTGGATGATTACCGGCGCAAGGCCGTCAGCATATTTTGAAAAATTGATCATTTTTTAAATTTAATTCAGGTTCAAAGTTCCAGGTTTAAATCTCAACTATTTGCAAATTATAACCGGACGGGAATATTGGTTTCTTTTAAATAATTTTTTAAAGCGCCGATTTCAATTTCGCCGAAGTGGAAAATACTGGCGGCCAGTGCGGCGTCTGCGGCTCCCGCTTCAAATACTTCTTTAAAATGCGGCATGGTTCCCGCGCCGCCGGAAGCAATTACGGGTATGGAAAGCGCCTGGCTGATCTGCCGTGTAATGTCGATGGCAAACCCGCTTTTGGTGCCGTCGTTTTCCATGGAGGTTAACAGGATCTCTCCGGCACCGAGGTCCGCCACCGTTTTTGCCCACTCGGTTGCAATAAGGTGGGTAGCATTCCGGCCACCATGTGTCACTACTTTCCAAACGCCGTCGAACAGTTTAATGTCGATGGCTACAACCACACACTGGCTGCCAAAGTTTTTGGCCAGATCGCTTACCAGCTGCGGGGTTTTTACGGCCGAAGTATTGACCGAAATCTTATCGGCGCCATGTTCCATCAATACGGATACATCATCTACCGTATTGATACCCCCTCCAACAGTAAAGGGAATATTGATATGCGTGGCGATTTTGCGTACCAGTTCCGACAGGGTTTTCCGTTTATCAACGGTGGCGGTGATATCCAGGAAAACCAGTTCATCGGCGCCTTCCGTACAATAGCGCATGGCCAGTTCCACCGGGTCTCCGGCATCGCGTAGCTGTACGAAATTGGTGCCTTTTACCGTTCGGCCGTCTTTAATATCCAGGCAGGGAATGATTCTTTTTGCGAGCATGTATTGCTGATTTGAGATTTCTGATTTCCGGTTTGATCTTGGTTGCTTCAAACCTTGCATATCTATAAGTTATTAAATCGGGCTAAATCTTTCAAACTGATCCTGCCTTCGTAAATCGCCTTTCCCACAATGGCGCCATGGCAACCGATGGCCTGCAGGCTTTCGAGGTCCTGCAGGCTGCTGACACCGCCACTGGCGATCAGTTTCAGGTCTTCTACTTCGTCCAGTATTTTTTTATAGAGATCGTCTGCGCTGCCCTGCAGAAGACCATCCTTACTGATATCGGTGCAAAAGAATTGCTGAAGGCCCTTGGTGCGGTAATGTTTCAGAAAATTAAAAATATTAATTTCCGTTGCTTCCGTCCAGCCCTTGATCATTATTTTTTCGTCCAGCACATCCGCGCCCAGGATGAATTTTTCAACGCCAAAAGCGGTCAGCCAATCCTGGAATACCACGGGTTTTTTAACGGCCATGCTTCCTACGGCGGCATATGCAGCCCCGGAATCAAAGGTGATCTGTACATCTTTTTCGCTGCTGATTCCACCGCTGAAATCGATGATAAGGCCGGTTTTACCCGCAATGTTTTCCAGCACCTTCCAGTTGGCAACACGGCCGGCCTTCGCACCGTCCAGGTCCACCAGGTGCAGGCGTTTTAAACCGGCATCTTCAAACTGAAGCGCTACTTCCAGGGGATTTTCGTTGTATACTTTTTTCTGGGTGTAATCGCCTTTACTTAACCGTACGGCTTTCCCTTCTATTATATCAATTGCAGGTATGATCTCCATTATAATGCTAAAAAGTTTTTTAATATCTGTTCTCCGGCTTCAGCGCTCTTTTCGGGGTGAAATTGCACGCCATAAAAATTATCCCGGTGTATGGCACTACTGAACGTTGTTGCATAGCTGGTACGGGCAATCGTGGCCGGGTTCAGCTCGGCGTAGTAACTGTGTACAAAATAGCACCAGGCATCCTGTGGTACATTTTTAAATAAGGGGCTTTCTTCCATATGAATACGGTTCCAGCCCATCTGCGGGATCTTTAAATCGGGGCTGACAAATTTCTTCACAGACACATCAAAAATGCCTAAACAGGGTGTGTCGTTTTCTTCGCTGTGCGCGCAAAGCAATTGCATACCCAGGCAAATACCCAGCAATGGTTGCCGGGCCTCCCGGATCAGGAGGTGCAGCTTCCGTTCCTTCAGGTAGTTCATCGCTGTGCTGGCTTCCCCTACGCCCGGAAAAATGAGCTTGTCGGCAGAGCGGATGGCTTCCGGATCGTCGGTAACAGTAGCCGTTACACCAATGCGTTCGAGCGCAAACAGCACTGACTGAATATTCCCGGCGTTGTATTTTATAATTACGGTATTCACTTTTTTATTCCAGGTTTAAAGTTTAACGTTCCAGGTTGAACAGAAGGAGCAACCTTAAACGGTTTTATAACATTCCCTTCGTACTGGGCAGCTGATCATTGCCCGGTGTTCTTTTAATCGCCATCTTAATAGCTTTCGCCAAGGCCTTGAAAATAGCCTCAATTTTATGATGTTCGTTCTCGCCTTCGGCCTTAATGTTCAGGTTCATTTTTGCGGCATCGCTCAGTGATTTGAAAAAATGATAAAACATCTCGGTAGGCATTTCGCCGATCTTTTCGCGGTTGAATTGTGCATCCCATACCAGCCAGGGACGCCCGCCAAAGTCAAGCGCCACCTGTACCAGGGCATCGTCCATAGGCAAACAGAAGCCGTAGCGTTCAATGCCGGCTTTATTACCCAGGGCCAGTGCCAGGGCTTCGCCCAGGGCAATAGCTGTATCTTCTATGGTATGATGCTCGTCAATATGCAGGTCGCCTTTGGTTACGATTTTCAGGTCCATACCGCTATGACGGCCCAGCTGGTGCAGCATATGATCAAAAAATCCCAGCCCGGTATCGATGGAACACTGGCCGGTACCGTCGAGGTTGATATGGATCTTTATTTTTGTTTCATTGGTATTGCGCTCATGTTCCACCACTCTTGATTGCAGCTGCAGCAGGGCATAAATATCCTGCCAGCTGGTGGTCTTTAAAGCAATGGTAGCTTCCAGTTCTTTCACGGAGTCTGAGATCTCGGCGGCCCCCAGCGTTTCATCCTGTACCAGCCAGATGCCCTTGCAACCCAGGTTCTTTGCGAGCTGGATGTCGGTGATCCGGTCGCCGATCACATAGGATCCTGCCAGATCGTATTCTGGATTGTTGATGTATCGGGTAAGCATGCCGGTTCCCGGTTTACGTGTAGGGGCATTATCGTTCGGGTAAGAACGGTCAATAAATACCTCGCTGAAATGGATGCCGTCTGCTTCCAGGTTGCGCATGACCAGGTTTTGCGTAGGCCAGAAGGTGTCTTCAGGAAAAGCGGCGGTACCCAGTCCATCCTGGTTGGTTACGATCACCAGTTCATAGTCCATTTCTTTTGCAATTTTTCCCAGCCAGGTGAACATGCCGGGGTAAAATGTTACTTTATCAATGGAATCCAGCTGATAGGTGGGAGGCGCTTCGTAAATCAGGGTGCCGTCCCGGTCGATAAATAATACTTTCTTCATATGCTTTGTTTAACGGGCTTATCGGTTTTCAACAACCTTATAGGCCTTTAATGTATCCATTAAAATACGGTTCTCGTTTTCTGTGCCTACGGTAATACGCAGGCAGTCTGCACATCCGGGAACGCTGCTGCGGTTGCGCACAATGATCCCCTTTTGCTGCAGGTATTTAAAGATCTCGTTGGCACCGGTCATTTTCACCAGCAAAAAGTTGGCATCTGACGGATATACTTTTTGGGTATAAGATAGCTGGCTTAACTCGCTTTCGAGCCAGCTGCGCTGTTCAATACAGTTGCGGATCCAGGTATTTACCTGGTCCACGTTTTGCAGTCCCTGCAGGGCCAGTTCCTGTGTGGCAATATTGATATTGTACGGATATTTTACATTGTTCATTAACTGAATGATCTCCCGGCTGGCAAAAGCCATTCCCAGCCGTAAGGCGGCCAGTCCCCATGCCTTTGAAAGGGTTTGCAGCACTACCAGGTTGGGGTGGTCTGTTAACTGAAGCGACAATGTTTTTTGTTTGGCATAATTGATATAGGCTTCATCCACTACTACGATGCCATCAAAATTATTCAGGATCATTTCGATATCCTGGCGGGCGATACTGTTGCCGCTGGGGTTATTGGGCGAACAGATAAAAATGATCTTCGTATATTCATCAACAGCATCGGCAATGGCCTGTATGTCCATTTGAAAATCGGCGTTCAGCGGCACCTCTTTTACTTTTACATTGTTGATGGCGGCCGCCACGCCATACATTCCGTAGGTGGGGGGCAGGGTAATAATATTGTCGAAGCCGGGCTCACAAAAAATACGGATCAGTACATCGATGGCCTCATCACTTCCGTTTCCGGTAAAGATGTGCTCCACCAGAAGCCCTTTGATGGCACTGATGCGTTGTTTGAGCTTTGTTTGTACCGGATCCGGGTAACGGTTCAGCAATGCATGCTGTTCGTTCACATCAAGCGTAACCGGTGAACCGATGGCATTTTCATTGGCATCCAGCATTACGCTGGCCTCGCCGCTGAACTCATGACGGGCGGTAGAGTAGGGCGCCAGGTTCTTAATGTTTTCCCGTACCAAATATTCTAAATTAAATTCCATATTGTTCTTGTTTCTGAAAACTGAAAACTGAAGACTGAAAACTGACTGCTGATTACCGATTGCTGATTCGCACCTTAACGGCATTGCTGTGCGCCTGTAAACCTTCGGCCTCAGCCATCGTAGTTACGGTAGCTGCAATGTTTTTTAAACCTTTTGCAGTTAGCTGCTGAAAAGTAATTTTTTTGCAGAAGCTGTCGAGCGAAACACCGCTGTAAGCCGCTGCATAACCATTGGTAGGCAGGGTGTGGTTGGTGCCGCTGGCATAATCGCCCACACTTTCCGGAGAATGATTGCCGATAAAGACAGATCCTGCGGCTGTAATTTCGTTTAAAAGCCCGCCGCTAACCTTGCATGCAAGGATCAGGTGTTCGGGAGCGTAAAAATTAGACAGCTTAACGGCTTCTTTAAGATCTTTAACGACCACCATCCGGGAGTGCTCCAGCGCCCTGGCGGCAATATCCTTCCTCGGCAGGTTTTTCAACTGTGCGGTTACCGCCTTTTCAATCTTTTTTACCATACCGGCCTGTGTGGTAATACAGATCACCTGCGAGTCGGGGCCGTGCTCTGCCTGTGCCAGCAGGTCAGCCGCAACAAAATCCGGGTGGGCCGTTTGATCGGCAATGACCAGCACCTCGGAGGGGCCGGCAGGCATATCAATAGCCACCTGGTTTTGTACCAGTTGTTTGGCCGTGGTTACATATTGGTTACCCGGTCCGAAAATTTTGAAAACCCGCGGAACACTTTCTGTGCCGTAGGCCATCGCGGCAATGGCCTGAGCACCCCCGGTTTTAAATATCTGCTGAATGCCGCATAAAGAGGCCGCATAAAGAATGGCGGGATGCACCTGTTGGTCTTTGTTACAGGGCGTACATAATACTACTTCCTTACAGCCTGCAATACGGGCGGGCAGGCCCAGCATCAGCACGGTGGAGAATAAAGGAGCCGATCCTCCCGGGATATACAAACCTACCTTTTCAATAGGACGGCTTTCACGCCAGCAGGCAATGCCATCCATCGGAGCAATTTTTTGACGGGATTCCTTTTGAGACCGGTGAAAGGTTTCAATATTTTTTTTAGCCTGCTTCAGGGCCGCTTTTAATGGCGGGGTGAGGCGGTTTGCGGCTTCCCTTATTTCATCGGGCGTTACCGCGATGGATGTAAGTGCCACCCCGTCAAATCTTTTACTGAAATCCCGCAGTGCTGTGTCGCCTTTCTCCTGAACTGCAGACAGGATGGCTGTTACCGCCGGGATCAGCTTCCGGCTGTCCTGGAGCGGACGGGCACCAATTTCCGGCCAGAGGTCGCGGGTGGGGTATTTATAAAGTTTCAATTTGTTTGAAGTTTAAAGTTTGATGTGCGGGCTGATAGCTGACAACGGATCGTTGCCGGCTTATTCGATCATCTTCTCAATGGGGATGATCAGGATACCTTCGGCACCGGCGGCTTTCAGATTTTCGATCACATTCCAGAAGTCCGATTCACTAATCACCGAATGTACCGAGCTCCAGTCTTTTTTGGCCAGCGGCACAATGGTGGGACTGTTAATACCCGGCAGGTATGCGCAGATCTTTTCAATGCTTTTATTGGGTGCATTCAGCATTACGTATTTATTATACTTTGCCTTTCTTACAGAACGGATCCGGAACAGGAGTTTTTCCAGCAGTTCTTTCCGGGCCGGGCTGAGTTTTTTGCCCGAGATAAGCACGGCTTCTGATTTCAGGATGGTTTCAAACTCATACAGCTCATTGCTGAACAGGGTGCTGCCGGAGCTCACCAGGTCGCAGATGGCATCTGCCAGCCCGATCCGCGGGGCAATTTCCACGGACCCGCTGATTACATGAATATCGGCCTTGATCTTATTTTGTTTGAGCCATTTGCTCAGGATGAACGGGTAGCTGGTAGCAATCTTCATACCATCCAGGTCTTTTACAGCCAGCTTTTTCCGGGTTTTGGGCAGGGCAACGGAAAGACGGCATTTGCCATATCCCAGCCGTTCCACGATTTCGGTGGCCTTATTTTTTTCGAGGACCACGTTCTCGCCTACAAAACCAATATCGGCTACTCCATCCTGTACATACTCAGGAATATCGTCATCCCGGAGAAACAGGATCTCCGCATCAAAATTTTCGGCATTGATCTTTAGCTGGTTGTTGCCATTGGGCACACCGATCCCGCATTCTTTTAACAGCTTTAATGAATCTTCGCTAAGCCTGCCCGACTTTTGAACCGCAATTCTTAATTTTTCCTGCATGGTTTTTATTTTTTTTAAATAAAAAAGGCTTACAAATTTTGTAAGCCTTTTTCTATAATTTGATACATAACACCACCGGGCTTACATGGGTAAGTCTGCAAAATGATGATGGATATGTACTAAAATTTTCATTGCGGTGCAAATATATATGAAAATTGTGATTTCCCACTTTTTTGGTAGAAAATTTTGAGCAGAGAAATTCAGCTGCAGCAGAAAATGCCCTATCTTTAAATTTTTAAAAAGGATACATGTTACAACTTACCAAGCCCCTTGCTTTTATTGATCTGGAGACCACAGGCGTGAACCTGGGTTCCGACCGCATTGTAGAAATTGCCATTGTGAAAATCCTGCCCGACGGAACACGGAATGTAAAAAGAAAACTGATCAACCCGGAGATGCCCATTCCCAAAGCCAATACGGAGATACACGGGATTACCGATGAAATGGTAAAGGATGCGCCCACATTTGCGCAGGTGGCCCAGGAGTTGAAACAGGTGCTGGATGGTTGTGACCTTGCAGGCTACAACTCTAACCGTTTTGACGTGCCCCTGCTGGTGGAAGAATTTTTACGTGCAGGAGTTGATTTTGATATGCGGGGACGTAAGCTGGTAGATGTACAGAATATTTTTCATAAGATGGAGCAACGTACCCTGGCGGCTGCTTACCGGTTTTATTGCGATAAAGTGCTGGACGGAGCCCATTCGGCCGAGGCGGATGCTTCTGCCACACACGAGGTGCTGATCGCCCAGATTGCCCGGTACCCCGAATTGGGAACTTCGGTAGAATCGATCAATAAAGCCATCGGAGAAGAAGTGATTGTAGATTTTGCACGCCGGTTTGTTATGGACAATGGTGTAGAGGTTTTCAACTTCGGAAAATACAAGGGGAAATCGGTTGCGGATGTTCTGAAGGCGGAGCCTCAGTATTACGATTGGATGATGAAGGGCGACTTCCCGCAGCACACCAAGCAAAAACTGACAGAGATATTTACCCGCAGCAAACTGAAAAAAAACTAGACCTGGTAAAAGGTCTTTCATGTTATTACTGAATGAAGGGACAGCGTGGATAAAGTTGTTATTATACCCACATATAATGAAAAGGAGAATGTAGCCCGGATCATTGAGGCCGTAATGGACCTTGAGGGCCACTTTCATGTGTTGATTGTGGATGATGGTTCCCCCGATGGAACGGCAGATATTGTAAAGGCATTACAGGAACCCTATAACGGACGGCTGTTCCTGGAGGAACGTCGCGGGAAACTGGGGCTGGGCACGGCCTATATTCATGGGTTTAAATGGAGTTTGAACAGAGGATACCAGTTTGTATTTGAAATGGACGCCGACTTTTCGCACAACCCCAAAGATCTGGTTCGTTTGCATCAGGCTTGTGTGGAAGGGGCCGATCTGGCCATCGGAAGCCGGTATGTAAAAGGCGGAGGCATTGTAAACTGGCCTGCGGACCGGGTATTCATTTCAAAAGGCGGCTCGTTATATACGCGCATGATCACCTGGATGCCGGTAAAAGATCCCACGGCCGGGTTTATGTGCTATACCGCAAAAGTGCTGCGCGCCATAAATTTTGACAATATCAGCTTTGTAGGATATGCCTTCCAGATCGAAATGAAATATGCTACCTGGAAGCTTGGTTTTAAGATAAAAGAAGTACCGATCATTTTCCAGGACCGTACAGAGGGACAATCAAAGATGAGCAAGGGTATTTTGAAGGAGGGCATACTGGGTGTATTGAACCTGCGCTGGCAAAGCCTGTTTAAGAATTACAGGAACAGGGTTTCAAATAATTGATGCAATATAAGTATGTATAGTAAACAGGAGGCCGCTTTAATTAAGAAGGAATTCTGGACCTCATTGGGTATGTATCTGAAGCCGGTTCTAAACGCCCATGGCCAAAAGATAAACTGGGTCAACTATAAAACGGGAATCAAGCATATTTATTTCAGAACGGATGTAACCAAGAAGGTGGCTACCGTAGCCATTGAGCTTACGCACCCGGCGGCTTTGGACCGGTTGATGGCGCTGGAAAAACTGGTATCACTAAAGCCGGTTTTTTCAGAAATGGTAGATGGCGAATGGGCATGGCAGGAAACGGTTTATGACGAAGCGGGCCAGCCTATTTCCCGGGTCCTTATCCAGAAAGAAGGCGTGAATATTTTTAATAAGAACGACTGGCCGGCAATCATTTCTTTTTTAAAACAGCATTTAATGGCACTGGATGCGTTCTGGCAGATGGCCAGGGATTATTTTGAGGAATGATCCGGTTGCGCATCGCCAAACGATGCAAACTGAAGAAGATATTTAAAACGGAGTCAATGAAACAATTAACGATGAGCTTGCTGGCTGTTTTAATGCTGCATGCAATGACCAATGCCCAACAGGAAATTCCTTTATATACAACTGTTCCCAACAGCATACCTGCCGAAAACCTGGAAAAATCGGTAACAGGTGCCGATGGTATTACGCGCGTCAGCAACGTATCGGAGCCTTCCATAGCCGTGTATAAAGCCGAAGGAGGCTCCGGAAAACATCCGGCCGTGATCATCTGCCCCGGTGGCGGGTATTCGATCCTGGCTATTAGTCATGAGGGCATGGATGTGGCCCGGGCGTTTAACGACATGGGCATAACCGCATTCGTGTTAAAATATCGCTTACCGGACGATCGCATTATGACCGATAAATCGATTGGTCCGCTGCAGGATGCAGAGCGCGCCATACAATGGGTGCGCGAACATGCCGCCGAATACAATGTAAACCCGCATAAGATCGGGATCATGGGGTTCTCTGCAGGAGGGCATTTGGCATCCACGCTTTCTACGCATTATATGGAGGCGGTGATACCCAATCGCGGGAAAACCGCATTACGTCCGGATTTTTCAATACTCATCTACCCGGTGATCAGCTTTAGCGACAGCCTGGGCCACCGGGGCAGCCGGGAGCGGCTGATCGGGAAAACGCCAACAACGGCAGCCATTCAAAAATATTCGAATGAACTCCGGGTAAATAAAAAAACACCTCCGGCTTTTCTGGTGCATGCAAAGGACGACCGTACGGTACCCTGGCAAAACAGTGCGCTCTATTATGAAGCGTTATTAAAAAATAAGGTACCGGCCCGGGTGTTTTATTATGAGAAAGGCGGTCATGGATTTGGAATGCGCAATAAAACATCGGATGTGAAATGGATGGATGTATTAAAGAAATGGCTGGAGGAGCAGCATATTCTTTAAAAGCCTGCGGAGTTCCCGGCCCGTAGATAAACAAATTGTTGTAACTTAGAAGGACGGCTACTGCCGCTACCTGTTTAAACGGTCGCCATGAAATATCCTGTAAAAATAAGGTCCATTGCGCATGTGACCCATGATGTGTTGCAGATACGGGTAAACAAACCCGAAGCATTGGTTTATACGCCCGGACAAGCCACTGAGGTCTTTATCGACCGCGCGGGATGGCTGGAGGAAGGCCGGCCGTTCACCTTTACTTCGTTGCCTGATGATGATTACCTGGAATTTACCATAAAAACATACCCGGAGCGAAAAGGCGTTACGGCAGAACTGTTGCATCTGCAAGCCGGTGATGGCCTGTTACTGAATGATGTTTTTGGTGAAATAGCCTATAAGGGAACGGGAATATTTATTGCGGGCGGTGCGGGGCTTACGCCTTTTCTTGCCATTTTGCGCCAGCTGCAAAAGGAGCACCGTATCGGAAATAACCAGCTGCTTTTTGCCAATAAAAGGAAAGCCGATATTATACATGAAACGGAATTACGCCAGCTGCTTGGATCCCGGTTTGTAAATATATTATCGGATGAAACCGTTTCCGGGTACGAGCATGGTTATATTTCCGGGGAGCTGCTGCAAAAAATGATCCCGGACCAGGAAACGTATGTGTATTTATGTGGCCCGCCTCCTATGATGGAGGCCGTGGAGCGGGAATTGGCGGCACTTAAGATTGATCCGGCACGCATAGTGAAGGAAGGATTCTAACCTGGTGCGGTTATAGCTGTTCAGATATTGTTTATATGATCACCACCGGATATTGTACACGAACAAAGATGATTTTTAAGCCTGGATTATGAAACGAAATTTAATGCTTTGCGGACTGCTTTTCATACAACTGATACTGGTGGCCCAACAGCCGGCAACACCCCTGGTTGATTCGTTGGGGATTATTGCAAAAGATGCGGTACTGCAAAAGATCAGCTCCCGGTTCTCCTTTACAGAAGGGCCTGTGGCGGATAAAGCCGGAAATATTTATTTTACGGATCAACCCAATGACCGGATATGGCGTTACAACCTCGACGGAACGCTTACCGAATTTATGTCCGCTGCCGGCCGTTCCAATGGCCTGGATATGGATGCAAAGGGAAATATCATCGCCTGTGCCGATGCTCAAAATGAACTTTGGTCTATTACACCGTCTGGAAAAGTTACGGTGCTGCTGGGCAGGGTTAACGGCAAAAGGCTGAATGGCCCCAATGATCTTTGGATTGATAAAAAAGGAGGCATTTACTTTACGGACCCGTTTTACCTGCGAACGTACTGGACGCGTACGGAGCAGGAGATTCCGCAGCAGAAGGTTTATTACCTGCCTCCAGGGGCTCAGCAACCGGTTGTCGTTACCGATGAGCTGGTGAAGCCCAACGGCATTGTAGGAGATGGCAACCTACTTTTTGTAGCGGATATAAAAGACAACAAGATCTACCGGTTTCGGATTCGCAAGAACGGTTTCCTGGCCGATAAAACAGTGTTTGCCTCCCAGGGCGCAGATGGAATTACACTGGATGAGAAAGGGAATCTCTATCTCTGTGGCAACGGCGTAACCGTGTTTGACCCACAGGGCCGCCGGATTGCTTATATCCCTGTTCCGGAGAAATGGACGGCCAATATTTGTTTTGGAGGAAAGCACCGCAACCTGCTTTTTATGACCGCAGGAACCAGTATTTATACCCTGCAGATGCGGGTAAGGGGTGTAAAAAAGTTTTAACGCGGCTGCAAAAAAATAGGGCGCCGTTGTCTTCCGTTACGGAATGCCGGTGCAAGGGGTTCCCGTGCCGGTATGTTTACAGCCGGTACCACATTGGTAAATTGTTTTTCATTACTTTTTTCTGACCACCAGCAGCCAGTCGTTTTCCAGCAACAGGTATCCATAGTCGTAACAAAAAAAGTACGTATGCCCCTTTTGGGTTTGATACTGGTTGGTCATGTATTTAAACTGGAATCCGGCCATTCTTAATTTATCGCGATGTATCGCGATTGTTTTTTCTGTTTGTTTTAATTGTTCCTGCAGTATTTTCCGGTTTTTTCGAAGAATGGCATTGATATTCCGGATCAGTTTCTCGGGCCCGCTTTTCATTGAGTTATTGTGTTGATTGCGGCAGAAATCGTCACAGAACTTTTTATCAGCTCTCCCTCTAATTGGTTTTTGGCAGGAAAGGCATAATTTTCCTGAGGTGTTGGTGTTTGGCATAATGACTTGATTTACCTTATACAATATACAAAATTATTCTGTTATAAGTGTTTGTAAACGCTTATAAACGTTTACTTACGTAAGTAAACGTTTAATAACCGGATAATGCTTCCGAAGAAACGCATCTTTGGGTTGTTGAATCCGATAGCGCTGTCGGTTCAACCGGAATAACCAATATGATCATCGCCGAAAGGCCTAAAACCAATGTTATGTACACAATCAAAAACAAAGTTCAACTGATCGGTCATTTAGGCAATGCACCGGAAGTAAAAGCCATTGCCAGCGGGAAAAAAATGGCCCGTTTTAGTCTGGCCACCAATGAGAGTTATAAAAACACCAAAGGCGAAAAAGTAACCGAAACGCAATGGCATAACCTGGTAGTCTGGGGCAAGCTTGCAGATATTGCGGCAAAATACCTGGAAAAGGGGCGGGAGGTTGCTGTTGAAGGAAAGCTGGTCAACCGTCAATACGAGGACAAAAATGGCCAAAAGCGTTATTACGCAGAAATACAGGTACAGGAATTACTGCTCCTGTCTGGCGGTCAACGGAGTACCGTAGCACCGTAAAATTGCAGTGTAACACCTTAGAAAAGCGCCGTTGCTAACCACAGGGTTGCCCTCTGTCCGGCAGCCCTTTTTTATGCCGGGTGTTTGAAGAAATACCCGGAAGATGCAGTACCGGTTGACAGCCTTCACTGTACGGCTATGCTTTATAGTTAGCGTTCTTCAAAAGAACAATAAAAGTTTATGCCCGGAATTGCGGGTACGAAGCTGTAACGCCTTTAATAATTGCTCTATCTTTGTATTGCTCAAATATTCCTGTGAACTTTAAAACCTGTTATCATGAGAAAAGCAATTTTCATTTTTGCAGCACTCGGCACCATCACTCTTCTTGCATGTAATACGTCAAAACGACCGGCAGCCGGAGCAACCTCCGGTAACGAGGCCATCCTGGAACAAAGATGGAAGCTGACGGAACTGGCGGGTAAACCGGTGCCGGATCAGATCAATCACAAAGAACCATTTTTACAATTGCAAAGCAGTGACTCGAGGTTTAGTGCCTCAGCAGGCTGTAATGGCCTGGGTGGAACCTTTACGCTGCAAGACAATGGCCGGGTTCGTTTCAGACTTGGACCGTCCACGTTAATGGCCTGCGAGCATATGGAAATGGAGCAAGGACTGATAAAGGCGCTGGAGTCTGCAGATAACTATACGATCCGGAACAATGAGCTTTCGCTCAATAAGGCAAGAATGGCGCCCTTGGCGCGTTTCAGGGCTGTAACAAACAACGGGGAAAGCAGTGCTTTAAACGGTACCTGGGAACTCAATTATATATCCGGCTCGCGGATTGCGTTTGAAGGTTTGTATCCCCGTAAACGCCCTACCATTGTTTTTGACCTGCCGCAAACCACGGCCAGCGGAAATAGCGGTTGTAACCGTTACACCCTCTCTTTTTCTATAAATGATCATTCGATCCGGTTTAAAGAACCGGCGAGCACAAAAATGTATTGTGAAGGCGCCGGAGAAGCTACCTTCTTTAATACCCTGAAAACCGTTACCAAGTACGATATCACGGGGAATACGCTGCACCTTATTATGGGTGATATAGCAGTGATGCGGTTTGAACGGAAGTAGATTTTATATAAGCGATCAATGGTGATCAGGATAGCTCCAACACCGGGTTGTACCTGCTTATTGCACTGATCATAACAGGCCTTATCCTATGCCTGTTTATAAAGTGATCCGGAAATACAGGGGTATTGGTTAACCATAACGTAAAGGAGGCCGTACCAAAGGTCCTGCATACTGTTATGGATTCCGGATGATGCCCGGAACGACATTTCGTTATGAAGGGTCTTTTGATACGGCCTCCTTGCAGATCTGTATTATGCGATGTTTACTTCCTGCCCGGGTTTATTGGTTTCGGGGTTTTTCTGAAATATGATTTTTAATACACCATCGGTATAGCTCGCGTTGATCACATCTGTCAGTACCTTGTTACTCAACTGGAAGGAACGTTCGAAGCTGACCGGTTGATATTCCTGGTAAACGTAATTTCCGGTTTCTGCCTGCCCGGGATCGGCATAACGGATGGTCAGTACCTCTTCCTTAACTGAAATTTTGAAATGCTCCTTTTGAAGCCCGGCGGCATAAAGGGAAATGATAAAGGCCGTTTCTGTTTCTTCAATATTAACAGGTTTTGAGCCGTTCATGTATTCCTGTAATTTGTGCATCCAGGGATGTCCGCCACCAAACGGACGGCCACCAAATTTTTTTCCAAAGAAACACCGTTGTTGCTTAAAGCGGGAATGGAACTGCTGTTGCGTATTGCCGCTTATGGATTGATCTGTAAACATGATTTTTTTGTTTTTGTGTTTAATAAACGATTAATGAATGGGAATAATAGCCGGAGTGCCCTGGCTTTTGTGATGGGTAACGGGCTGCAGGGAGCCGTTATGCTGCAGCTCGTTAAGATAAGGGTTGCCGGTCCACCCGAGGCCGCTACCCGCAGCCCATTTTTGACGGGCCTTTGTGATGATCTTACCGGCAATAAGCACAATTACGCTGATTCCGATTGCCAGTAATAACAGTTTAAAGAGCAGGAATAATACCAGTGATGCCAGACCGATCAGCAATGTAAGCCCGGCGAGCCGTGGAAGAATGAACAGGATTTTGTGTTTCATTTTTTCTTTTTTAAATTTTTAAAACCGTTGTTTCTTTAGAAGACGGAGGTGTTTTGTTTTTACTTTAAAAGCCGGAAAAATATTTTCAGCGGTGGGCATTTGCAGTGTCTGCTTCCGGAAATATCCCTGAGGCATAAAGCACAAGGGATGTGCGCCTGAAGACAAACGCTGCACGGGAGTAAAGGAATGGTTAGAGGAACGATCCATGTATCTATGGTGCAAACGTTTGATCAGCTGCTGAAGATAAAACTAAGGCGGGAGGCATTATATTGCAATAAGGAAATAAATGATTTTAAAAGAAAAGGTAAATTTTTAACAGGAACGATCATGAAAAAGAACCGGGCCATATGGTTATTATGCATACTGATGTTGAGTGTGCAATTTATTCATGGACAGACTGGCGGAGCCCGCATCCGTTTGGGACTGATTGCAGATATCCAGTACGGCGATTGTGATTCAAGAGGCACCCGTTTTTACCGCAATTCTTTAAAAAAGCTGGAAGATTGTATTGACACACTTAACCGGCAACAGGTTGCGTTTTCGATTAACCTGGGCGATATTACCGACCGGGATCCGCAAGATCTGGAGCCGGTGTTGCAGCGGTTGAAAAAGCTGAAAGGGCAACTTTATACAACACCGGGTAATCATGATTATAAAGGTGTAACGGATAACAGAAGCCTGTACAAAAGGCTGCACATGCCCGGCGAATATTATTCTTTTAAGAAAGGAAACTGGCGTTTTGTAATGTTGAACACAAATGAAGTGGCCGCCTATTCCAATGTAACAGGAACCTGGAAGGAAAAGGAACTAAACAGTATGATGAACCGGATCCGGGCCGATAAGGCGCATAACGGAGCGGAATACAATGGCGGCATCAGCAGCGTGCAATTCAACTGGTTGAAGTCTGTACTGCAAACAGCGCAGAAGAAGGGGGAGCAGGTACTCCTCTTTTCACATCATCCGTTCAGTTGTGCAGACGGGCTCACAGCGCTGAATGATAAAGAAGTGGTATCCCTGCTCTCCGGGTATTCCTGCGTAAAGGCGGTTATTGCCGGCCATCATCATACCGGCGCTTTTTGCTATGAGGGAAAAATTCCGTTTATTGTAACAGAAGGAATGATTGAAACACCGCATTCCAATGCGTTCGGAATTATTGAACTAACGGACCGGGAACTGATCCTCACGGGTTATGGAAGAACCCGGTCGTACAAGCTGGCGATCGAATAAGTATAAACGGATGCTGTACCAGGGATCCATGACCACCGGGTTGAGCTGTTTGCTATACCTGCATGATAGGCGGAGGCGTGCTCCATCCCCGAGATTGGTCCATCGTTGAAGGCGTATCGCCCGCAAGGCAACGAAGATACACCGGGTTCCGATTGTCATTTTTGCCACAGAATCTGCCGCATTCGCACCGGTGCTGCCGCTTTTTCTTTTTTACTTTTATGCTATTATTGTTACTCGCTGAAGTGTAGCACATAATACGCTTTAAATGTAAATCGATGAAAACAGATCAAAAGGAAACGCCTGCCGGGCATTATGCATGGATCAATGGAATCCGGATGTATTATGAGATCTACGGAAATGTAACCGGTATCCCGTTGGTATTGGTGCATGGTGGTGGATCTACCATTCCTTCCAACTGGGAACTGTTGCTGCCTTTCTTTATGAATCAATACCGGGTCATTGCCATGGAGCTACAGGCGCACGGGCGCACCGGCGACCGGGATGCACCGGAATCATTCCGGCAGGACGCTGACGATGTGCATGCATTGCTGAAGCTGTTGCAGGTACCTCAGGCGCATATAGCAGGGTTTAGCGATGGCGCCTGTACTGCAATGGAAATCGCCATCCGGTATCCGGAGATCGTTCATAAAATCGTATTGATCTCCGGCAATTATAAAAGATCGGGGATGGTGCCCGGATTTTTTGAGGGACTGGAGGCGGCTACATTTGACGACATGCCGGCACCGTTAAAAACAGCCTATCTCGATGTAAATCCCGATCCGGAAGGGTTGTTAAATATGTTTCAGAAAGACCGGGCGAAAAGACTGATGTTTCAGGATGTACCGGAAGCGCTGCTGAACGGCATAAAAGCACCTGCACTGTTGATGGTTGGTGATCAGGATGTAATTACCGTGCCACATACGGTTGAAATGTGGCAGCAGATACCCGGGGCCCGGCTGGCCATACTGCCGGGAAATCACGGATCCTTTATCGGAGAAATTTTTACAAGAGAAGCCGGAAGCTCCATGCCGGCAATGGCTGCAAACATAATCAGCAACTTCCTTAACCAGGATTAAATGCTGCAGAACAGAGGCATGTATTGCCGGTGTTGCATTGTTTAAAGCAGTTATTTCAGATGACAATAAGCAATCATCCGGCAGCTGCCTGAACCGCTGCACAAGTCATCGTATGACTGATTTCTGTGCATTTAATAAACAAAGCATTTACTTTGTTTATTAAATGCTTTTCTGTACCTTTGAACGGTAAACAGCGATCAGGATATTGCTCACAGGCCTGCCTGATGCGGCGCGATGTTGTGGAGGCGTTGCACGTGATCGATCCTGAATCGTATAAAACATTCATCCAAAAAAGAAACACATGACACATCAATTACCCTCGTTGCCTTATGCATACGATGCACTGGAACCACATATCGATACGGCAACGATGCAGATCCATCACGGCAAACATCACCAGGCATATGTTGATAATCTCAATAAAGCCATCGCCGGAACGGAGCATGAGCGAAAAACGCTGGAGGCCCTTGTGGGGGCTGCAGGTTCCATTAGTCCGGCTGTACGCAATAATGCCGGAGGACACTGGAATCACCGTTTTTTCTGGACCAGCCTTTCACCAAACGGCGGTGGGGCACCTGTTGGAACACTGGCAGCGGCCATTGATCAACGCTTTGGCTCTTTTGAAACGTTCAAAGAACAATTTCAGGCGGCAGCTGTTGCACGTTTCGGTTCGGGATGGGCATGGCTGGTGCTTACAGATGACGGGCAACTGGCGATTACCAGTACCCCGAACCAGGATAACCCTTTGATGGATGTGGCGGAAGTAAAGGGCAAACCAATTATCGGAGTGGATGTGTGGGAACATGCCTATTATCTCCGGTACCAGAACCGTCGTGCCGAGTACCTGAATGCCTACTGGCAGCTGGTAAACTGGGAAGCGGCGGATGCTTTATTCAACAATCGCTGAGGCATGGCCGGTGGGCGGGTACCTGCGGGAGCCGTGCTAACGTCGTTCATATAGCTGCGTTGGCCCGCTGTTTAAAATGAGCTTCAAAAAAGCAAAAAGTTTTTTTGCCGTCTTTTTGTTAAAACGAAAGAAATGCCTATCTTTGCCCCCCACAAAACGGCCCCGTAGCTCAATTGAATAGAGCATTTGACTACGGATCAAAAGGTTTCAGGTTTGAATCCTGACGGGGTCACTTAAGAACAAGGAGTTACAGGAATGTAACTCTTTTTTTTGCACATAATTGTTTGGTATGATCCTTGACAATCTTGTTTGAATTTTTGATCCGTGTAGTCATTCGTAAATCTGCGTACATGAAAATAGCTTTTTGGGCATTGGGAAAGCAGCATGAGGCTTATGTGAAAGAAGGGGTGGAGGAGTTTTCCGGCCGCATTGGCAATTATTTCCGGCTGGAGTGGGAGCTGATCCCCGTGCCGAAAGATGCGGCGCATCTCGGAGCCCTGGAGCTGAAAAAGAAGGAAGCGGCGGTGATCCTTCCCAAAATTGCAAAAGAAGATTACCTGGTTGCTTTGGAGGAGCGGGGCCGCCAGATGAGCTCTGAAGGACTGGCCACGTTTTTACAGGGGCGTGCCAATGCCGGCACCCGGCGTATTATTTTTTTGATCGGCGGTGCGTACGGGCTGGATGAAACCGTTCTGAGAAGGGCCAATACCTTATGGAGTTTATCGCAGCTGGTTTTTCCGCATCAGCTGGTGCGTCTTATCCTGGCAGAACAGGTATACCGGGCCTGCACCATCATGAAAAATGAAAAATACCATCATTCCTGAACGGAGGAACAGGAAATGAGAAATTACAAATGATAAATGGGAATTTGTCGCTATTTTTAGCACATGGAAATAACCATTACGCTCATTATTACCATCATTACTGTAGCTGTTTCCCTCTGGGGGTTCAGTAGTTCAAAAGTGATCGATAACCTTATTTTTTTCGGACCTGCCATTTCCCGGAACCGCCAGTACTACCGGTTTATTACGCATGGATTGATTCATGCCGATCTGATGCACCTGGCGTTTAATATGATTGCATTGTATTCTTTTGGTATTGCCCTTGAAACCTATTTTTTCCCGGACGACCGGGTCTTCGGGGCAGATGCGCCAATGTATTTTACCGGCTTATATGTTGGAGGGCTCGTAGTGGCCAGTCTGCCGGATTATTTTAAGCACAAGGATGATTATTACTTCAGAAGTCTTGGAGCTTCCGGTGCTGTTTCTTCGGTGATCTTTGCGTGTATCGTATTATTTCCTACACTACCCATTCGCTTTTTATTCCTGCCCGTAGACATTCCTGGTTGGATATTCGGTGGGTTGTACCTGCTGATTTCTGCCTATCTGGACCGGCAGGGTGGCGGACGCATCAATCATGGTGCGCATCTTTGGGGGGCTGTTTTCGGTATTGTTTTTATTGTGCTGTTTGTGAGTATGAAAGGACAGCTGAATGTTTTCGAAAACTTTATTCACCAGATCCGGAAGTGACCGGGTTAGGCGTTGCCATTTCCTGATGCAGCGGCATTATAACCGGGCACCTTATTTCGAACCGGAAACCTTGCTTCCTATAATGAGTATGGGAATCTGCAACCGGTGCCGCACATTATTGATGGTGCTGCCGTAGATAAAATCCTTCAGGCCTTTATGTCCGTGCGCCCCCATTACCAGCAGGCTGGCCTGCTGACTTATAACAATCCTGGGGATCTCACGGGAAGCAATGCCATAGCCTAACTCCCAGCTCACTTTGTATCCCTTCTGGCGGATCTGTTTGGCATAGCCGTCCAGGTAGGCCTTATCTGTTTTGGATTCCTGATCTTTTATTTCCTGGTTATTGAACCGGGCCGCCACACTTTCCACCACGTGGATCAGTACAAACCGGGTTTGGGCACCGCCCTGTTTTAATGCCTGTGTGATGAGTACACTGTCGGTTTTCCCAAAATCAACCGCAACCGCAATGGTATCATAGGTATTGGCGCCGGTTGAAAGATCGAGTGGTGCCGGCTCCGGGTGCACCGGGGAGAAGCTGGTTTTAAGTCCTCTTTTGCGGAACGGATAGAAGATGGTGTAAGCCAGCAGCACCAGGATCCCTGTACTCGCCAGGATGATCAGCAGCTTCCATCCCCAGGAAGCCGTGGTGGCAAAATAACCGGTGATCGCATCGGTAACCATGCGGCCGTTTAAATAGATCAGTACCGCCGTAATGATCCACGCAAATAGCTTTGTAACCGGTTTGATGGTAAAGATGCCCATGGTGTTCCGGTCGCTCACAAAATGGATCAGCGGAATGATGGCAAACCCCAGCTGCATGCTCAATACCACCTGGCTGAAGATGAGTAACTGGTCTACTTCGTTTTCGCCGTAAAGGCCGATGACCAGCACGGCAGGCACAATGGCAATCAGCCGGGTAAGCAGGCGGCGTACCAGCGGGTTGATCCGGAGTTTTAAATATCCTTCCATGATGATCTGGCCTGCCAGCGTGCCGGTGACGGTGCTGCTTTGGCCGGCCGCAATCAATGCCACGGCAAAGAGTTTAGACGCAAAGTTGCTGCCGAGATGGCTGGGCAGCAGTTCATAGGCCTGCCGGATCTCCGCTACATCGGTTCGGCCGGTTTTAAAGAAAATAGTGGCAGCCAGTACCAGGATGGCGGCATTAACCAGGAAGGCCATATTCAATGCAATGGCGCTGTCCCAGAAATTATATTTGAGTGCCTTGCGGATTCCGTCCTCGGTATTTTTAAATTTACGGGTTTGTACAAGGGCCGAGTGCAGGTAAAGGTTATGGGGCATTACCGTGGCACCAATGATGCCGATGGCAATATACAAGGCCGCATCATTCTGGATACGGGGTACAAAACCGGAGGCCATTTCCCGGGGATCGGGAGACGCGATGATAATCTGCACCAGGAACGACATGCCAATGATAAAGATCAGTCCGATAACAAAAGCTTCCAGTTTACGCATGCCGAACCGTTGCAACAGCATCAGTAAAAAAGTATCCAGTACGGTAATCAGTACTCCATACATCAGGGGCATGCCGGTTAATAATTGCAGTCCGATGGCCATACCCAGCACCTCGGCCAGATCGGTAGCGGCAATAGCGATTTCCGCCAGCAGGTACAGGATAAAATTCACACCACGGGGATACGTTTCCCGGTTGGCCTGTGCCAGATCCTTGTGGCGTACGATTCCCAGGCGGGCGGAAAGGCTTTGCAGCAGGAGTGCCATCAGGTTACTCATCAGCAATACCCACAATAAGCTGTAGCCAAACTGGCTGCCTCCCGCCAGATCCGTGGCCCAGTTGCCGGGGTCCATATACCCCACGCTTACCAGGTAGGCCGGACCAAAAAAAGAAAGGATCCGCCGCCATTTGGGCTTGTTGGATTGGGTGGTATCTACCGACTGGTGTACCTCGCTCAATGAAATATCGGAGTGATGCTTATTCATGATCCTTTACTAAAATGTTTTGCGATAGTTCTTTTGATATTTGTATGGTTTGCTTGCCCCCGGTTTTTATTTCCAGCGACTGATCATAGGCAAACCGTTTCCGGACTTCCAGCAAGGTGCCGATTTTTATATGCTTTTCATCCAGCAGTTCCAGTATACCTGCCGACTGATCTGCGATCTGAACCACTTCCACCGGCGTTTGCAGGGGAATTGCCGATAACAGTTTATGGCTGCGTTTGGCAATATGTCCTTTTTCATCGGGGATCGGGTCTCCATGCGGATCAATGCGGGGAAACCCCAAAAAAGCATCCAGCTTGTTGATGAGGCTGGTGCTGCCTACGTGTTCCAGCTCCTCTGCAATATCATGTACCTCATCCCAGTTGAAGCCCAGCTTTTTCGACAGGAAATATTCCCAAAGGCGGTGCCGCCGGATGATCATCAGTGCGCTCTTACGGCCTGTTTCGGTAAGATTGCAGCCATAATATGCTTTATAGTGAACGATTTTTTTCTGTTTGAGTTTCTTCAGCATATCGGTAACTGAGGCGGCCGCGGTTTTTAGCAGCTCCGAGAGATGGTTGGTATTTACAGGGCGGCCATCCTGCTCCAGGTGATAAATGGCTTTTATATAATTTTCTTCCGTATGCGAAAGATTTGAAGACATCTAAATAAAAATTTAGACAAATCTAAAAAAAAGTTATGATTAGGCAAAAATTTTATTTTTTGCGCAGATGCCCGGGATTTTATTTATTTTGTTGTATAATTGAATGTATGCGTAAACCTTTGTACTGGTTCCTGGTTATAGCGGCCGTGTTCCTGATCGCCTGTGGCGGAAAAAAGAAAAAGAAGATGACCGGCGGCGAGGCGGTAAACATAGAGGAATTTATGGATGCCTACCCAACGCTCTCACTTCCGTTTGTATATGGCGACACTTCTTTTCCGGTGCGGGAAAACGATTCCCTGCGGATTGCACCGGAAGTACTGCACCAGTTTATACCGGATTCCGTTACGCTTAAAATTTTTGGTGACCGGGCGCACCCGGCGTATTACCCGGTAGGGGCGGTACAGGCGGGAAAAGGTGCTTTTTACCTGCTGACGAGGGGGATCGACCGGGACCGGAAGGTGCTGCTGATTACTGCGCATAATGACAAAAAACAGTTCATTGCCGGCATCCCGGTAATAAAGCTAACCCCCAATACCAATGTATCGATTTCGGTAACGATTGATCCCCGGCTGAATATCAATAAGGACCTGACCCAAAAGTTGCCGAACGACATTGAAATCAGCGGGCATGATGTGTTTGTGCTGAATGAAGCGGCAAAGCGTTTTTCACTGATCATGACAGACAGCCTGGGCGACGGTTTTACAGAGCTGATCAACCCGATTGATACATTGGCGCGCAGGCAGAAATATTCCGGCGATTATGGCGATAATAAGATGAACCTTGTTTCGATCCGCGACGGACAGCGGGAGGGGCGGATGCGTTTTTTCATCCACCTCGAAAAAAATAACAAGGAATGTGTGGGCGAGTTAAAAGGGGATGCCGTGTTTGCTTCACCTACTGTGGCCGAATACCGGCAGGGGGGCGATCCCTGTGTTTTGCGTTTTATCTTTGAAAACGACCGGGTGTCGCTGGAAGAAGTAGAAGGGTGTGGTTCCCGCCTGGGGGCATTGCAATGTTCTTTTAACGGCGATTATCTAAAGAAAAAGGAAAAGAAGAAAGCAACCGCTACCCGCGGAAAATAATTGAATCATAAACGGCAGCGTTCGAACGCCGCCTGCTCAAAGGCTGCTGATACAGGCGTATCAACGTTCTGTATTGCTGAGCCGTTCTGGTGGCGCACCCGTCATCCCCGCTACCTAAACATCTTGCTTTAGCACAACTTTATAAAGAGGGAACGGGCTAATGATGCGTCTGTTTGGGATCATTATCCTGAAAATTCCAATGGAGGAAATGGTGCGTATTTTCTTTTTTTATCCGTAACTTGTACCAAATAGTTGCTTAAACGATTAAATTACCGCGTATGAAAAAACAAATCTGTTCGCTTATACTGGGGGCACTGGCAGCGTCCCTGGTTCTTTATGCCTGTTCCCGGCAGCAGGAACACGCAACGGTGATGCCGGCAAATACCATCGCTAAGCAGGGCGCCTCTTCTGCGGCTACGCTGGCTGCCCTGGACCTGATGAGCGGAAACCCGATATTGCCCCCGTTTACTGCAGACCCGGATATTTTGTATGCCAACGGGCGCTACTATATTTATACCACCGCCAATGGTCCTACGGTAAACGAATTTCATGCCTACTCATCAGCCGATCTGTTGAACTGGGTAGATGAAGGCGTGGTATTTAATTTAAACAACGTTAGCTGGTCGCACGCCGACGGCTGGGCGCCCTGCGTAGTGGCCCGCAACGGTCAGTATTATTTTTATTTTACGGCCAGCAAGAAGATAGGGGTAGCTGTGGGTTCAAGTCCTACCGGTCCCTTTACGGATATCGGCGCACCGCTGGCGACCGGGCTTGGTACGGATCCGATTGACCCGATGGCCTTTGTTGATACAGACGGGCAGGCGTACCTGTACTGGGGTAATACCACGCTGAACATCCAGAAGCTGAACAGTGATATGGTGTCGCTCACCGGTACTCGAAGCAATACCAAACCCTCCAATTATTTTGAAGCGCCTTATGTGATCAAGCGCAACGGAACCTATTATCTCATGTATTCCGTAAACGACTATCGCAACAACGATTATCATGTGGAATATGCCACTTCCACCTCACCCATGGGACCCTGGACGGTTAAAGGGCGCATTACAGCTCCCAATGGTAATATCCTTGGCCCGGGGCATAATGCGGTGATTACAAGACCGGGGTGCAGCAGTGAATATTATTTCGTTTATCATCGCAGAACCAGTACCAATGTGAATGAGCGGCAGGTGGCGATCGACCGGATGTTCTTTGATGCGGCAGGTAACATTATGCCGGTGAATATTACCACCTCCGGCGTTATCGGGGTTACCGGATCCGCGCCCTGTACCAGTCCTAATCCGGTTGCCAACGGCATCTATGCCATCCGTTCGAAAGTAAACACCAGTTCGGGGCAGGGGCTTTACCTCGATATTCCGGCCTGTGCTACCGGTAATGCGGATGTACGCACCTGGACACGCACCAACTGTAACGGGCAACGCTGGGCATTAACCTACCAGGGGAACGGATTTTACAAGATCATTTCCCAACAACCCAATCATAAATCGCTGGACCTGGATGCCTGCAAACTGGCCGTGGGTACCAATATACAGGTTTGGGACCAGTTGAATAATGACTGTCAGCTCTGGCGGATTGAAGATGCCGGTGGCGGCTGGTATCGGATTATAGCAAAAGCCAGCGGTAACGTAATGGACCTTGCCAACGGCGATCCCACGCCGGGCGCCGATATCCGCTCCTGGTCGTGGAATGGAAGCGATGCGCAGCTGTTCCGGTTTGAAGCAGCGCCCTGACCGGCGTTAGAAACGCAATTGTTTAAACGCTGCATCCATTTCGTTCGCTTCGGGGATGGTTAGTTCCGTTTGTGCAATCACAATGCGGTAGGTAAAGGTTTTAGACCGGCCCGGCGGCAATACCAGGTTTAATGAATCGCTTCCGTTACTGAAAACAGCCCTGCCCAGCGGGTTAAGGGCAAACAGGCCATAGCCGCGTGCATGCCAGTATGTAGGGTAGCCGGTATTGGAAGGGTGGTCGAACATCGCAATGGTGATGGGCGCTCCGTCTTTTTTCCCTTTAAGCATGGCCCAGGTACCCTGGCTGCTCCATACGGTATCGCCGGTTTTTCCATTGGAGGCATAATACATACCGGTAGGAACGCCCGGACCCGATGCGGCAACGGTTGTTACATTTCCTTTATCATCTGTAAATGATTTGGAGGTTGTGGAAGGCATTTCCAGCTCTTTGGCAAGCCTTATGGCGAAGAAACCATCCTTTACATCTTTAAATACAACCGGGTGCCGCAGGGCGGTAAGCGTAGTCTTCCGGGTGATATAAAACCGGTTATTCGTTACTTCAAAAAAATAGGTTGTCTGTTCATTCAAAAAAGTATCCTGTGCCTGGTTAACCCAGGTAGCGGTAACCTGAAGCGAGGCCTTGTTCCCGGATGCCGACTGTTGCCGGATCTTTTGGTGCAGGATGGTGCCGTAGTGCGCTTTTTTTGCAGCAGGGATCGCCGATGAATTGTTCCAGAAATCGATCCCGTTTACGGATTCATAATTCATCCAGATGCCCACATGATGCGGATGGTCCGTACTTTCACCGGGGATGGGCTTTACCGGAAACCCCCGGGTAACCGTAATACCTCCAAGTGTATTTACCGGGTACAGGAACGGCTTGGCAATGCTGTCTGTATAACAATAGGCGGTAAGCAGGTGACCATTATATACGATATCCACCTGCTTTTGACCGGGACGGGCAATCAGCTCAAAACCTTTCCGGGCGGTCTGTGCCGGTAAAATCGTCCAAATAAAAAAAGACAGGAGCGCAAGAATACTTCTTTTCATATGATGCCGTTTGAAGAATCGTGAAGGAGTTCAAAGATAAGAAAGGCCGGCAAAGGGACGAAATGAAAACTGCGGCGCACCGATTTATACCGTGTGGCCGCAGCGTTCGGTATCGGAGAACGGATCAGAAGCGGTAACCGATGCTGAACCGGATGTTGCGTGGAGGTTCTGTTTGGTAATAATAGGCCGGTTTTACCGAGCTCCAGTCGCCATACACAGCTGGCAGCTCGTAGTAAGAGCCGGTGTACAAATAGCTGTTAAGCACATTAAACAGGTTTAAGGTAAAACGGTACCGGTCCCTTGTGTAAAACAACCCGGCATCCAGCCTGAAATAATCCGGCAACTGCCGGCCCTGTGTAGACCAGCCGGTGTGCCGGTCCGTCAGTGCGGTAAACCCGCCCGAGATGCCCAGGCCCTGTAATGCTCCTTCCTGCAGCTCATACGAAAGCCAGGCGTTGGACGTATGTTTTGCATAGCCGGGTACGATTTCACCTACGGTATAATTGCCGGCGGCCCCGGACGCAACTTTGGTGATCATACTTTCTGTAAAGGCATAGTTGGCGATGGCGGTAAAGCCGGGGAGGATGGTACCCCTTATATCGAATTCAACACCCCGCGCTACTTTTTCCCCGAGCACGATACTGGTGGGCTGATTGGGGTTAGGCGCATTAGGATCGGCCGTCAGCTCGTTCTGCTTTAAGATGCGGTATACAGACAGTGTTGTTTGCCACCGGTCGTGAAACCAGCTTTTCTTGATGCCAAGCTCCATATTGCTGCCGGTAATGGGCTTTATGTTGCCGCCATTGCTGAGGGTACCCGATTGCGGAATAAACGCCTGGTCATACAGGCCATATACCGCCAGGTTTTTACTAACGGAATAACTCAGGCCGATCCGGGGGGTAAAATGCCGGGCTTTTGAATAATCGGTACCGGTTCCGTAAATCTGGCTCACATCGGTATAACGGCCGGCAAGGGTCCATCGTAAGCGATCGCGGAAGAACGCCAGCTCATCCTGCACGTATACACTGGAATACCGCTGCGTTTGAATGCCACCCGCGGCTATTGCACGTTCTTCCAGCGGTTTGCTGCGGTCAAATTCCGGATAGCCGTTTACCGGTATGCCATAATCCGGATGCGTGGGATCAAACAGGGATCCCGTGGAATCCAAATCGTGCGATTGTCCCCAGTCTGCATAATATTTTTTATTGGTTGCATCCACACCTGCCAGCACCCGGTGCCGGACACTGCCGGTGCGGAATTCCCCGTTTAAGAAAACCTGTCCCAGTGCCATATTACTTTTAGCATCCCAGATACCGATATTTCGGATGAGGTGACCGGTAACGGAATCCATCATCGATGGCCAGGAACTCATACCTGCCTGGTTGTAGTTAAAATAGGCACCTTGTGCAGTGAGCTTCCAGTTGGTATTAAAAGCGTGCTCAAACGTAAGATATCCGCTTTGATCATTGATGCGGGTGGGCGGCAGGCCGGGATTGGTAAAGCTGAGGTTGCGCGGATAGGTGCCATACCCGGACTTCGAAAAGATATAATAAGATCCCACCTCGGTCATTTTTGCAAACTGACCATTATACTCCAGTGTTACTTTGGTGTTTGGATCGAGCTGGTAAGAGATCACAGGCGCAAGTACATACCGGTTGTTGTATTCAAAATCACGGTGTGAACCCCGGTTCTGTGCCGCTATGTTCAACCGGTATAGTATTTTTTTGTCTTTGCTAAGCGACCCGTCAAGGTCGAGACTGCCCCGGTACAGATCGAAGCTGCCAAGCGTAAGATCAATGGCTCCTTTGGTGGTACCGGTTGGTTTTTTTGTGACGATATTGTATAAGCCGCTGGGATCACCATTGGCCAGCATAAACCCGGCAGGACCTTTTACAAATTCCACGCGGTCTACAAAGCTCATATCCTCGGTTAGCGGGCCCCAGTAAGAGGCCACTACGTTAAAACCGTTGCGGAACGCCTGGATCTGGGAACCGCGCGTGGTGATATTGGCATAAAGATCGCCCCAGTGTTCCACCCGGGTGGCGCCGCTTACATTCCGTACCAGGCCATCGCTCATACTGATCACCTGTTGTTGTGCCAGGGTAGCCTGATCGATCACCTGTATGTTTTGCGGCGTTTCAAGTAACGGGGTCTTCAGGCGCAAACTTACGGAAGCGTGTTCGATGCTTTTACGTGCGTTTACAATTACCGCGTCCAGCTGTTGTGCCGTTTCGCTGATCATAAAATCAGCTTTAAGCGTTGTCCCTTTTGCGAGGGTGATGTTTTTTTGCTGGGTGGCGGTTTCGGCAGCAGAGAGCAACAGGCTCCAGGATCCCGGTTTTATGTTTTTGATTTCATAGTATCCCCGCTCATCACTTTGCACTGCATGCTGTGTGCCCTCAAGGGAGATGGTGATATAGGGGGCGGGCTTTCCATCGGAGGTAGTAACAAAGCCCTGTATCTTTCCGGATTGGGCAAAAAGGGAAGCAACGGCCAAAAAGAGGAACATCGATAATAAAGTGTACTTCTGTTTCATAATAGATCTGCATTAAGGAGGCGCAAATCTATTTTACAACAAAAAGGATTGTTTACGCAATCGGGAAAAAGAAAGCACCGCTGTTTTTTATTACACAGAGGTTACAATAAAGATGGATCATCTTTATGATTTTCCGGGATTGACCAGCTGCGGTTAAAAGGTGGGCGGCGGCAGGTGAGGAGTGGCATCCAGAAAGTCATTGATCATTGGAATCAGCCAATCGGTACGTTGCATTATGCCGATGTGTGTGGTGCCCGGTATAATGGGCAACCGGGATGCGCATCTGCCTCGGTGCCATACAAACTGAAGCGTGCGGGAACCTGTTTATGCTGCATAAAAAAAGAGGCCACCTTACGGGCGGCCTCTGTATCGTTTAAAATAGGATCAATACTGCTTAGTGGTGTTCCGGCTGCACTTTTACAGCGGCGCCTGTTTTACTTTTTCTTAATCCACCTTTCAGATCCACCAGAACCGGTGCAGCTACAAAGATAGAAGAGTAAACCCCGGTTACCACACCAATCAACATGGCAAAGGCAAATCCTCTAACGGCTTCCCCACCAAATATGAACAGGATCAATACCGTAACAAATACGGTAAAGGAGGTCATAATGGTACGGCTTAATGTGTCGTTAATGGCTTTGTTCACCAATGTTTTCTGATCCATATTCGGGTACAGTTTTCCGTCTTCACGGATCCGGTCAAATACTACCACGGTATCATTCATAGAGAACCCGATCACCGTAAGAATGGCCGCAATAAAGTGCTGGTCAATCTCAAGCGGGAAGGGTACCCAATCCCTGGCATAGGAGAATACGATCAATGTTACCAGGGCATCGTGCAGCAGCGAGAAGATGGTTCCCAGTGAATACCTCCAGTCGCGGAAACGCAGGAAGATGTACACAAAGATGGCCAGTATCGCCAGCACGGTAGCGGTTACCGCACCTCTTTTTAAATCGTCGGAGATCGTTGGCAGTACCTTCTTGGTACCCATCTTATACTGCGTATCAAACTGCTCATAGGTAGTGCCCTGCGGCAGGTGATTCTTCAAACCTCCAAACAACTTATGTGATACGATCGAATCTGCTTTTGTAGTGTTAGGATCCGTGATCAGGTAAGAAGTGGTAATATCCAGCGCACTGGCATCACCTACGGTTTTGATGAATGGATTCTCATTATCAAAAGCGGCTTTTACATCGTCACGTACTTTTTCCACATCTACTTTTTTACCAAAGTCGATCCGGTAAGAACGTCCTCCGTTGAACTCCACACCATAGTCGAACCCATGGAATATGGTACCAATGGATAACAGGAGGATCACCACTGAAATGATATATGCCACTTTCCGGAACTCGATAAATTTAAAGGCGCTGTGCTTGAAGATGCTCCGGCTCAGGCCTGTGAAATATTTCAGGTGATGGTTTTTATTCGTGAACCAGTCGGTTACCCAACGGCTTACCAGGATACCGCAGAACAGGGAGAGCAACAATCCTAAGATCTGGGTGGTTGCAAAACCTTTCACCGGTCCTAACCCGAAGTAATACAGGATAAATGCCGTGATCAGGGTGGTTACGTGACCATCCAGTACCGGAGCAAGGGAACGGCTGTAACCGTCATTGATCGCAGCGATATAACTTTTCCCTTTGGTCAGTTCCTCTTTAATGCGTTCATAGATGATTACGTTACTATCTACCGCCATACCGATGGTTAATACCAGACCGGCGATACCCGGAGCCGTAAGAGTGGCTCCTAAACCGGCCAGTACACCAACGGTAAACAGCAGGTTCAGGATCAGGGCGATATTGGCTACCCATCCGCTGGTATTATAGTAAATCAACATCAGGATGAAGATCACAATAAAGGAGATGGTAAAGGACATTAAACCGCCTTTGATGGCCGCTTCCCCGAGGGTAGGTCCAACGGTTTCATCTGATACGATCTTGGCCGGAGCCGGTAACTTACCAATTTTAAGAATATTGGCAAGGTCTTTTGCTTCTTCTGCACTGAAACTTCCGGAGATGCTTGAGCGGCCTCCTTCAATTACATCGTTTACAACAGGAGCGGAATATACCTGGTTGTCTACCACAATGGCAATATGACGGCCTTTGTTGGCACGGGTCATCTCGGCCCACACACGGCTGCCAAGGGCGTCCATTTCCAGTGAAACATTGGTTTTTCCAGACTGGTCATAATCGGCACCGGCATTGGTTACATGCTCTCCTTCCAGTTTCGCTTTATCGCGTCCGTAAGTTTTGATGGCATAAAGTGCCACCATATTGCTTTTCTTATTGCCTACTTTTTCGGGCATGCCGTACATCCAGGCAATTTCTGAAGGGAACTGGGAGCGGATCGCCGGTGCTGTAAGCATGGCACGTACCGCAGCGGTATCTTTAATATTTACCTGTCCGATGATGCCCATATCAGCCAGGCCACCTTTTTGATCTACCGGTGGTACCAATGTACCCCAGATATGTTTTTTCATTTCCTGCTGCTGGTCTGCGGCAGCGTCTCCGGTCTTTGCAGTATTTTTATCGGCCTTGGCCAGTTCTGATAACTGGTTCTGCAGTTTGTTGGTATCGGTAGTCGTTGTTTTTACTGAATCGGCTTTGGCTACTGCTCCGGCAGCAACGCTGGCTGAATCTGTTTTTGCAGCGCTGTCTTTTACGGCTTTTCCTGCATTCTGCGCATAATAGATCTCATCTGCTTTTTGAAGATTGGCCCACAATTCAGAAATATTGTATACTTCCCAGAACTGGAGGTTGGCAGAAGCCTGCAGGTTTTTACGTACCCGCTCTTTATCCTGCACACCGGGCAGCTCTACAGAAATGATCTGTTTGGCAGGATCCGGGTTAATGCTGGGCTGCGCCACTCCGAATTTATCGATACGGGTGGTGATCAGGCGGGCCGTGTTGTCGAAGGCAGCTTTTGCCTGGTCCTGCAGAAACCGGGTTACCTTGGCATCATTGTCGGTAACTTTTATATTCTCGCGGTTTGCGGTGGCAAACAGGGATGCCAGCGGCGTATTCGGACTTAATTTTTTGAACTCTTCCACAAAGAGGGTAATAAAGTTGGCATCACTGTTCCCCTTACGTTTGTCGGCATTATCCAATGCTTTTAAGAAGTTGGGATCTTTTGAATTGTTGGCCAGGGTTTGCAGCAATCCGTTCATCTCTACTTCCATGGTAACGTTCATACCCCCCTGCAGGTCAAGACCCAGGTTCAATTCTTCTTCTTTCGCTTTCTGGTAGCTGATGGCACCGGTAATTCCATAGGTAATGGTTTCATCTTTGGTGCTGTCTTTTAAGCGGGTCAGGCGATCGTTGTAAATCTGGTTCAGGGTTTCCTGGTACACCTCCTGCGAGTCTTTGCTGGAGGGGAATTTCTGGGCAGCAGTCTGGTAATTTGCATTTACATAATTATGCGCAATCGTCTCCAATTTCTTTTCGTGGTTGCGTACAAACCATGTAAATGACAGCTGGTAGAGTGAGTAGATAATGAGTAAGATTGTAAAAAATCTAACCAGTCCTTTGAGTTGCATACGTATTTGTTAATTTAATCTTTGGTTCCTCTTTAAATTTAAAGGGGGCAAAGATAAGGTTTATAGACATATAGTGGATTTGGTTTTATAAATGGATTTTATACTGTAGAAATTTTTATTTAAGGGCTGATTTTATAGAATATTTCGATTTTTTGAGATTTTAAGTTCGAAGCTGTCTTTCTAACCCCTAAATTTGCCTGAATTTGTTTAAAAATCAATCATAAACGTTTAAAATGTCGTTATCTTCTCTTTTACAGCGGTTTAGTGAACCTGAAACGCTGAAAATGGCCAAATTAGGCCGTGAATTGCGGGCCCAGGGGATCGATGTGATCGATCTGAGCCTCGGTGAGCCCGATTTTGATACGCCCGAGCACATTAAAGAGGCTGCTATTAAGGCCATTAATGATAACTGGAGCCACTATTCTCCGGTAGCGGGTTTCGTGGATGCACGGGAAGCCGTTTGTACCAAACTGAAAAGAGACAATAACCTGGATTACAAGCCGGAGCAGATCGTGATCTCCACCGGTGCCAAGCAAAGCCTGGCCAATGTGATCCTTGCATTGGTAGATGATGGTGAAGAAGTGATCATTCCCACTCCGTACTGGGTAACCTATTCCGAGCTGGTAAAGATCGCCCGGGGAAAAGTGGTGGAGATCCGGACCACCGTAGAACAAAAGCTGAAGATTACTGCGGCCGACCTGGAAAAGGCCATTACGCCCAATACCAAGGCCTTCCTGTTTTCTTCTCCCTGTAATCCTTCCGGGGCTGTTTACAGTAAAGAAGAGCTGGCCAGCCTGGTAGAAGTATTTAAAAAACACCCCCAGGTCTATATCATTTCGGATGAGATCTATGAATACATCAACTACGTAGGCAAACATGAAAGCATTGCGCAGTTTGATGAAATCAAAGACCGTGTGATCATTGTGAACGGGCTGGCAAAAGGGTTTGCCATGACCGGATGGCGTATTGGGTATACGGCTTCCACCGTAGAAATTGCCAAAGGTATGGAAAAACTGCAGGGACAAATTACCAGCGGTACCAACACCATTGCACAAAAAGCAACGGTTACGGCGCTTACCGCTGACCTGGCACCTTCTATGGAGATGACCAAAGAATTTACCCGCCGTAAACAACGGGTGATGGAGCTGATCAGCGATATACCGGGTATAACCTGTACGGAACCGGACGGCGCTTTTTACATCTTCCCGGATATGAGCGCTTATTTTGGAAAGTCGGATGGTGAAACCACGGTTACCAACTCTGCGGATCTTTGCATGTATATCCTCAATAAGGCGCATGTGTCTTCCGTTATGGGTGCTGCTTTTGGTGAGCCCAACTGTGTACGTTTTTCATTTGCCAACAGCCTGGAGAAAATTGAAGAAGGGTGGAGCCGTATTAAAAAGGCATTGGCGCTTTTAAAATAAAAATAAATATAAACCTGTTTGAAAAGGACGTCCGGCATGGTGCGTCCTTTTTTTTAGTCATCCCGGGTCGCGTACAGACCCCGCAGGCAGTAAACACGAGACGGTGTTGTTTTTGCACCGGTTTCTGCTTAAAGTTTTGTAATTTTAAACTGCGGTTTTGAGAAAACGTTGGTCCGAAATTTCCCTTACAAAAACATGAAAGCGGTTCGTTCCTATGGTTTGCTTTTAATAGCAGGGGTGCTGCTTGTGCTGGTTCCGGCTTTGGCACAACATACAGTTGTGACGGGCAGGGAGGCGCAGGAGTTGCTGCGGGCACCGGATAGCAAGGCGAAGGTGGATTCCATCATTGCATTTGCCGCCAGGCATCGGAAGAACGATTCGGTTGATACGCTGTTTAAGATCGGCTTTAACCTCGTAAACCGGCTTGCCTATAAAGATGCCGAAGCCCGGCTGCTGGACGCCTACGGGGTCTATAACCGCGATTTTTCCCGGTATGCACTGGCATTGACCAATCATAAAGATAGCCGGGAGCTGGCCCGGAAAACAGGGGACGTACAAACAGAAATTCATGCAACCAATAATATCGGGGTGGTTTACCGGCGCCTTGATGAAAACGGGAAGGCGCTCACCTACCATATGGAAGCGTTGCGGCTGGCAGAAAAAGTGGGCGACGACTACAGTGCCAGCGTTGCCTTAAACAGCATCGGCAACATTCATATTGTGCTGGGGAATTATAATGATGCGATTACGTATTTCCGGAAAAGTTTGCCCATTGCGCAGAAGGCGAACAATATGCTGGGCATGGCCATGAACTATAATAACATCGGCGAGGCCTATGAGTATATGGGGAAACTGGACTCTGCGGACAGCTATTACAAGCAATCCCTGTTTTATAACAAACAGATCAATAATCATAAGGGACTTGCCATCTGCTATAATTCCATTGGCAATGTACTCAAGAAACAAAACCGGGTTCCGGAAGCGATCGCCCTGTTTGAAAAAGCAAAGCACATCACCGATACCCTGGGCGATGGCCTTTACAGCGCCAACAATTATAACAACCTGGGGAACGCATACCTGTTGCTGCACCAATACAACCCGGCAAAGGCCATGTTCTTTAATGCCCTGGGCATTTCCAGCCGCATTGGTACGATGACGGAGACCAAAAGCGCGTATGAGGGATTGATGAAGCTGAACGAAATGACCGCGCATCTCGACTCCGCATTATTTTACAGCAAATTATTTAAGCAATACAGCGACAGTATTGTAGCGGAAAGTAACAACCGTCATGTGCGGCAGATGGAAGCCATTTATGATACGGAGAAGGAGCAGGCCCGGATCGTTTTCCTGGAAACCAACCGGAAGAACGACCGTATTTTTCTTTTCGGCGCATTGGTATTGTTCCTGCTGATTTTAACTTCCGGTATCTTATATTACCTGCGCTACCGGCTGCTGGAACGCAATAAGCGATTGAGCCAGGAGCTGGAGATCCGCTCGCAGATCGCTTCCGATCTTCATGACGATATGGGATCTACCTTAAGCAGCATTCATATTTTTAGTGAACTGCTCCGTACTTCCGGTACCAACAAGGAAGAATTGCTGACCAAGATAGAAGCAAATGCCAAGGACACGCTGGATGCCCTGGATGATATTATCTGGCTGGTAAAGCCCTCCAATGATAAGTTCAGCAATCTGTGCCAGCATATCCGGGAATATGCCGTGCCCATGTTCCAGTCGAAGGGCATACAGTTTCAAATTGATTTTCCCGAATCCATTTCCGAGATCCCGCTGCCGATGGATACCCGGAGGAATATCTTTCTCATTGTAAAGGAATCCGTAAATAACCTGGTGAAATACTCAAAATGTACAGAGGCCTCCGTCATTGCCCGTAATGAAGAAACGATGATCTTTTTTTCGGTAAAGGATAATGGAATCGGGTTCGACCCGGACAAGCTTACCGACCGGAACGGGGTGAAGAATATGCGGGCCCGGGCCCAGAAAATGAATGCAGGTATCCGCATCTCTACCGGGTGCGGAAAAGGCACATTGGTTGAATTTTGGGTTACCAAAGAGAAAGCAGGAGAGGCCTGAGATGGTTGAAAAACAATTCTTGCCGGATGTTTGCCAATTGCTATCTTTATTCAAATGCGTGTTTATGAAAAAACTTTTTTATTTACCGGTTGTTTTACTGACGATGAAAACCATGGCGCAGCTACAATATCCCGTAACACAAAAGGAGGCTGTTACGGACGACTATTTCGGAACCAGCGTAACAGATCCTTACCGGTGGCTGGAAGATGATAACAGTGCCGCTACCAAAGCCTGGGTACAGGCCCAGAACAATGTTACAGACGCCTATCTTTCCGGCATCCCATACCGGCAAAAAATAAAGAGCCGGCTGGAGTCTTTATGGAATTATCCCAAGTTTGGCGCACCCTTTAAAAAAGGCAGCTACTATTATTTTTATAAGAATGATGGCTTGCAGAACCAGTCGGTATTGTACCGCACCAGGGATCTTAACGGTGCGCCCGAAGTATTTATTGATCCCAATACCTTCAGCAGCGAAGGCATTGCGGCACTCAGCGGCCTGTCTTTTACAAAGGATGGAACATTGTGTGCCTATGCGGTATCAAAGGCCGGCAGCGACTGGAGCGAGATCTTTGTGATGAATGCTGAGACGAAAACACTGCTCACCGATAAAATTAACTGGACCAAATTCGGCGGTGCCGCATGGAAGGGTAATGAAGGCTTTTATTACAGCGCCTACGACGAGCCGGATGAAAAGTCGAAGCTGAGCAAGAAGAACGAGTTTCAGAAAGTGTTTTACCACCGGCTGGGTACTTCACAAAAAGAAGATGTGCTTGTATACCAAGATAAGGAGAACCCCCTGCGGTATTTTGGGGTGGGGCTTACAGAAGATCAGCGTTTCCTGATCCTGAATGTTACGGAAGGAACCAGTGGCAGTGAGCTCTGGTACCGCGATCTTTCGGACCCGGCGCAACAAAATTTTTCATTGCTGGTAAAAGGGTTTGATACGGAATCGTCTGTGATCGAAAACAAGGGCGGGCTGCTGCTGGTGAATACCAATTATAAAGCGCCCAATTACCGGGTAATGGCGATTGACCCGCGCCAGCCGGCAAGGGAATACTGGAAAACCGTAATACCGGAGCAGCGGGATGCATTGCAGGGGGTAGGCACAGCAGGCGGTTATCTTTTTGCCAGTTACCTGAAGGACGCCGCCTCAAAGATCATCCAGTATGATTTTGATGGCCGGAAGATACGGGATATTGCATTGCCCGGGATTGGTACGGCAGGTGGTTTTGGGGCAGACCAGGAAGACAAGACCTTTTATTATACCTACAGCTCCTTTGCCACACCGGCGGCCATTTATCAATATGATATTGCTTCGGGAACCTCTACATTATACCGCAAAACGGACCTGCGCTTGAAAACGGATGACCAGGTTACAGAGCAGGTGTTTTTTAAAAGCAAGGATGGCATACGGGTGCCGATGTTCTTAACGTATAAAAAGGGATTAAAAAAAGACGGGAACAATCCGGTACTCCTGTATGGTTATGGCGGGTTCAATATTCCGATGACACCCGGCTTTAGTGTGAGCAATGCTTTTTTTGTAGAACAGGGCGGTATTTATGCGGTAGTAAACCTGAGAGGCGGCAGCGAATACGGGGAAGCATGGCATAAGGCCGGCATGTTGCTGAACAAACAAAACGTATTCAATGATTTTATTGCGGCGGCAGAATACCTGATTGCGGAAAAATATACCAATAAAAATAAAACAGCGGTACGCGGCGGCAGTAACGGCGGATTGCTGGTGGGTGCCGTAATGACCCAGCGCCCGGATCTGTTTAAAGTGGCAATTCCCCAGGTGGGGGTGCTTGACATGCTGCGGTTTCAGAAATTTACTGTAGGCTGGGGGTGGACGGTTGAATACGGCAGTGCCGATTCTACTACCTATTTTCCTTACCTGTACCGTTATTCGCCCTATCATAACCTCAAAAAAGGCGTCAGTTATCCGGCAACCCTGATTACTACCGGCGATCATGATGACCGGGTAGTGCCGGCGCATTCCTTTAAATTTGCCGCACGTTTGCAGGAATATCACAAAGGTCCCAACCCGGTACTGATCCGTATTGAAACCAATGCCGGTCACGGAGCGGGTAAGCCTACCGGCAAGGTAATTGAAGAGGCGGCTGATATATGGGCGTTTACCATGTATAACCTGGGAATGAAATTCAAAGAGTGACGGTACAAACGCCATTACATTTTAAATGAGACCTGCGGGCTTATTTAAGCAAAAACTATAGAGCAAGCGATGCTGGCCGAAAGGTGCCATGGTGTACTGCGGGTCATCGTTTTTACATTAAAAACAAACGTAATTGTAACATGAAGAAAGTATGGATGCATGAAGATTGGGCAATTGTAGTACTGGGTGGTTTAATCATTCTCTTGGCCCTTTCGGGGTTGGTGATTCCCGTTCCGGTATATTCCTGGAAAAACGGCGGGGAGCTGGTATCAACAGTTTTGTCGGTTACCAACCTTACGTATATCGGAAAACAATTACTTATTGTAACGCCCGTGGCGGCGCTGGCTGCGGCAATTACAGGCAAGCCTGTTAAAACCACCATCCTGGTATTTTTAGTGATCTTTATGATTACGCAGATGGCGCTTGTACTGGCCGGAAACAGTATTATGAAAGATCTGAACCTGGAGGCGGTTATCTTCAGCCTTGCCCTTGGATTGATCATTGGAAACTGCTTTAAATTGCCGGAGTGGTTCCGGGAGGTATTGAATGCAGAGTTGTATGTGAAGATCGGGCTGGTGCTCCTGGGGTGTTCTGTTATCTTTTCGGATGTAATGAAGGCCGGAGGGCTGGGGCTGGTACAGGCATTGGTTGTAGTGTTGTCTGTATGGTATTTTGCCTTCTGGCTTTGCCGGAAGATGAAGGTGGATGATGATCTGACGATGATGATCTCCAGTGCTGTTTCCATTTGCGGTGTATCGGCAGCCATTGCTACTTCCGGGGCAATCAAGGGCGATTCGAAGAAATTGTCGTATGTGATTTCGATGGTATTGGTTACAGCAGTGCCGATGATGATCTTTATGCCCGTGATCGCAAATTACTTCCACTTCCCTGAACAGGTAACCGGTGCCTGGCTGGGGGGCAGCATTGATACTTCGGGTGCCGTTGTTGCTTCCGGTTCACTGGTGGGTGAGGAAGCGTTGAAAATTAGTACAATTGTAAAGTTTTCGCAGAATGTATTACTGGGGATTGCCGCCTTTGCGATTTCGGTTTACTGGACCTATTCGAAAAGCACGGCCGCCGGCAGCCAGGAAAAACCCACGCTGCGCCTGATCTGGCAGCGGTTTCCCAAATTTATACTGGGATTTATCGGGGCTTCGTTGTTATTTTCTTTTGTAGTTACACCCGAAGTCAATGCTTCTGTAAAAAACGGGTTAAAGAGTCTTCAGGGGCTGTGGTTCGGACTGGCATTTACCAGCATCGGGCTTGAAACCCGCTTTGCCGATCTTTTTAAGAACAATAGCCGGAAGCCGCTGTGGGCATTCCTCATTGCCCAGTTGTTCAATGTGATCATTACGCTGATCGTTGCATTTATCCTGTTCGGATAGGGCGGTTTCTGTTATACCGGATCAAACAAAAGCGGCCAAAGGCGCGCTGATGCCTGATAGCTTGGGCAACAAACGACATTTCCGGCTACAGCACGGCGGTAACCATATGCTCAGAACCGCGTAAACTTGAACTCTTACCAGGGTTCATTTGCGTTGCAAAAACAATAGGGCTATGACAATACCCGCTTATGGTCATCCTGAACTTGTTTCAGGATCTGTGGGAATCATGCTTAGATGCTGAACAGAAGCTGAACAAGTTCAGCTTGACATGGTTCGGTATGACAAATGAACGGCTTTTGATACTACCTCATCATTGTCAGTTACAGTCGTTTACTTATAGGACCGGCGCTGCGCTGTAACTTTCCACAGACAAAAATTATCCTGCCACCCATGCGTTGATCAGGACCGGCAGTACTTGAGGTGCCTTCCGGGGCAGGCTGAGGGTCTGCTGTGACGCCCGGGATCGCTGTCAGTAACGGTTGGACTCAACCACTTATCAGCAGATGTTTTTTGGCACTACGTTGCAAGTGTCATTTTAAATGATCTTTATAAAATAGAATAGAAACCAGTGCGCCGCGGGCAAAAAAAATCCCGGCAATCGCTGCCGGGATCTGAATATTTTAAGTAACGGAACGCTTATTTTCCGGAGTCTGCTTTAGGAGCAGTCTGGGCAGGTTGTTGCTGGGTACCGCTGTTAAAGGGAACCGCAGGTGTAGCCTGGGGCTGTGCCTGCTGAACCGGTTGTGTGCTTACATCCTGTAACCTTCCGTTGGTGGCGCCGCCGGTTTTTGTACCGGAAACAAAGAACGTTGAAAATAAGCAGAGGAGACCGATCACGGCCGCAAAGATCCAGGTACCTTTTTCCAGCACATCATTGGTTTGCTTTACACCCATGAACTGGCTGCTTACGCCTCCGAAGGTTCCGGCTAAACCGCCACCTTTAGGGTTTTGGATCAACACGATAAAGCTCAGAATAACACAGGCCAGGATGATCAATATTACAAATAGAGTTGTTAACATGAATTATTTCTTTAAATGTTCAATTTTCGCTGCAAAATAAGCTCTTTTAGAGGGATTTAGCAAACTTAATTTTTGATAGATCTCGATGGCCTTTGCTTTATTGCCTTGTTTGGCCCAAACTTCCGCCATGGCGGCGGTTTCCTCGTTTTCGCCGTCGAGCGATTTTTCCGCCATTTTTTCGATAACGGCCTCATTTCTAGCGTTGAGGCGTACTCCCGCAGTGGCATCGGGCAGACGGCGCATCTCCTTCAGCCAGGAGGTAAAGCTTTTTAACTGCCGCTCGAACTGATCGCCGGTGCCGCTTTCATCGTTTAATTTAATCCCCTGGGAGGCAAAATAATCTACGGTATAATAGGGCGTAAACAATAAACCCGCCTTAGCCGTATCGATGGGCTCCAGCTTTAAGCCCGGGATAGAGAGCGGTGCTTCGGGGGCATCGGCCACTGCCTCATTCCCGGGTTCTTCAACCGGCGCGTTTTCCGGTTCGGCCAGCGTTGGCTCCGGCCCGGGTTTATAGCCCGAAAAGAACTGGTATTGCAGCAACAGCGGATCTTTAAAATAAAGCAGGGTTTTCTGCCACTGGTTCCGGAAACCATCGTCATTGGTTTCTTTTAAGCGTGCCGCCAGCAGCAGTTGCAATGCAGATGCATAGGGATATTGCTGCACCAGCTTATGAAGATCGGCCACCGGCAGGGGATGCCCCTGATCTGGAAAAGCCGCAAAAGCAATCGCATTAATAAAATGATTCATGGTGTGTGATTATTGACCGCCGCGCAGTTTTACCCGTGCGAAGCGTTATGGATCTGCTGGTAAACAGATGCCGCTTACAGGCACCGGGTCCTGTTGCGCCAGGCGTTGTTTACCAGTTAGAGAAAATCCTGTTAAAAATATCATCGGACAGGCTCCGCAGCATTTCTGTTTTCAATCCCTGTTCTGCCTGCTGCAGGGCCAGTGAGCCATCATAGTCAAAACTGCGTGTAACGTCGTACTTCTTGGTTTGCTGAGAATGATTATCCCGTACGTCGATATGTACCCCCACGTTTAAACGGTTGGTATTGGCCCGCTGGTTGGAAATACCGGAAGTGGCAAAGGAGTAAGATGTAATGGTACAATTGATGTCCCAATCGGCATCATCTCCATTTGTTTGTTTCATACGCGTCTGGCTTACGATCTTTTGTTTCAGCCGTTCTGTAAGTTCCGGAGCCAGCTGGGGATTTACATAGGCGGCCTTGTTTTGTATAATGCCTACCCGAACCACTTTAACACTATCGGGGATACTTACATCTTTAAATTTATAAACGCCGCAGCCGGTTTGGGCAAATGCCAGCACCAGCACTGCTGATACGGCCAGTACGGCCAACAAGGCTTTATAATTCTTCAATATCATATTCTTTTAATTTTCTGTATAGCGTACGTTCACTGATACCCAGGTCAAGCGAAGCATCTTTTCTTTTTCCCTTATGTTTTTTCAGCGCTTTAATGATCAGTTCTTTTTCCTTTTCCATAATGTTGAGGCTCTCATCTACCTCCTCGTGCTCATCGATGGTGTTATCCACGATCATGGGGCTGGCAGATGGTTGCGGCATCGTCAGTTGTACCGGCTGATAGGAAGTGGCCGGTGCCGGAAGATACCCCGAGTCATGCCCGTTGTTGAGATCCTTCAGCTCATTTATGAGTGATGCATTCTGTGCGGCAACGGATGGGTTCTGCAGTACCTCCAGGAACATCCGCTTGAGCTCGTTTACATCTTTCTTCATATCGAAAAAGAGTTTGTAAAGGATCTCCCGCTCGTTTTGGAACTCATTCTGATGCTGTGCCGGTGATAAGGCCGGCAGGCGGTTGTTGGAGTAGGGTTGCAGGTAGCGACTGAGTGCCTTGGCCGTGATCTGTTTGTTTTCAGATAAAACGGATATCTGCTCCGCAATATTTTTTAATTCGCGGATATTGCCGGGCCAGGGATATTCCAGCAGCAAATTCTTGGCATCTTCATCCAGCTGTACCGATTGGGTTTTGTATTTGTCGGCAAAGTCTGCTGCAAATTTCCGGAACAGCAGTACAATGTCTTCTTTCCTTGCAGAAAGAGAAGGTACCCGTATGGGAACAGTGCTCAAACGGTAGTAAAGGTCTTCCCGGAATTTATTTTGTTCTACCAGTTTCAGCAGGTCCTTATTGGTAGCCGCAATAACGCGTACATCTGTCTTTTGTACCTTACTGGAACCTACACGGATATATTCACCGGCTTCCAGTACCCGCAACAGCCGGGCCTGGGTGCCCAGGGGCATTTCCCCGATCTCGTCCAGGAAGATGGTGCCGCCGTTTACGGTTTCAAAATACCCTTTGCGGGCATCCACGGCACCGGTGAAGGAGCCTTTTTCATGTCCGAACAGTTCGGAGTCGATGGTGCCTTCGGGGATGGCGCCGCAGTTCACCGCAATGAACGGGTTATGTTTCCGGGAAGAAAGCGAATGGATGATGGAGGAGAAGGCCTCTTTACCCACACCACTTTCCCCAATGATCAGCACGGTAAGGTCCGTGTTGGCTACCTGTACGGCCACCTGTAATGCATAGTTCAATTCCGGAGAATTTCCTATGATATTAAAGCGGTTTTTTATTGATTGTAAATCCATGGATCAGTTATTCAAAAATTGCTTAACAACCTGATGTGCTCAGTTTTTTAAGCGGTTGTTTTATGTTTCGAGAAATATCTACATCCTGAAAAAGAACAGCCGTGATGCTTTTAACTGCAACGTTTTAGCCTGCGGTAAAAATCCCCGGTCTGTAAAAAACATCCGCTGTTATCCGGTCGCTGCAGCGCTCAGCTTTTTTGATCAGCTATACAATTGTTCCAAACAAGGTAGCCTGGGTACAATCGCTGATCGTTACCTGTACATAATCTCCTTTTTTATGGGCTGCCTTTTCCTGTTTGGGAAAGATCACTACCTTGTTCTGGGAAGTACGGCCCACCCATTGTTCACTGCTGCGCTTGCTGTCGCCGTCGATCAGCACCTTATAGGTTTGTCCCACATCTTTTTTATAGTCATTCAAAGAAAGCTGGTTCTGTTTTTCGATGATCTCCTGCAGCCGTTTCTTTTTCAGCTCCAGCGGCACATCGTCCTGGTAGCGGCGTTGGGCCAGTGTGCCCGGGCGCTCGCTATAGTAGAACATATACCCGTATACATAGTTGCTATAATCCATAATGGAAAGCGTGTCCTGATGGTCTTCGTCGGTTTCTGTGCAAAAGCCGGCAATGATATCGGAGGTAATGCTGCAGTCTGGAAGGATTTCCCGGATGCGGTCTACCTTCTTCATATACCATTCGCGGGTATAGGTACGGTTCATCAGCTGCAATACACGGGTAGACCCGCTCTGTACCGGGAGGTGAATACATTTGCAGATGTTTTCGTAAGCTGCCATCGTATGTAATACATCATCCGTAATGTCTTTGGGGTGCGACGTGGAAAACCGCACCCGTAATTCGGGGGAGATCTGTGCTACCTGTTCCAGCAGACTGGCAAAACTTACGGCATCAGCCTCCGTGCCATCTTTAGGAATATAATGATACGAGTCTACGTTCTGTCCCAGCAGGGTTACTTCCTTATACCCCTGCTCAAAAAGATCGCGGCATTCGCCAATGATACTGGCTGCGTCCCGGCTACGTTCTCTTCCCCTGGTAAAGGGCACTACACAAAAGGAGCACATATTGTTACAACCCCGCATAATGCTTACAAAGGCACTAACGCCGTTGCTGTTGAGCCGCACAGGGGCAATATCGGCATAGGTTTCTTCCCGGCTCAGCAGTACATTCACGCTTTTTTGTCCGTCGTTGGCCTCGTCGATCAGGCGGGGTAAACTGCGGTATGCATCCGGGCCAACCACGATGTCTACCAGTTTTTCTTCTTCCAGGAATTTCGACTTCAGGCGTTCTGCCATACAGCCCAGCACACCAATGAGGGTTCCGGGTTTTTCGTTCTTTAATCTTTTAAAATCTGTCAGGCGTTTGCGAACGGTTTGTTCGGCCTTTTCGCGGATGGAGCAGGTATTTACAAAAATAAGATCCGCCTCCTCCACATTGCGCGTTGCGCCAAATCCTTCTTTATTTAAAATAGAAGCCACTACTTCGCTATCCGCAAAATTCATCTGACAACCATAGCTTTCAATGTAAAATCGCTTCCCATAGCTATTCGGGTCGTTCGTAAAGGGGGCAAACTGCTCTCCCTGGCGTGCCTCATCATGCACCTTTGTTGTAGCTAGGTCTAACATACTGTACTCGTTCATTTGAAATCGCAAAGATAGGTAAATCTGTTGGTTGTATGACAGGATGACAGGCTCGAAATGTTAATTTCAGTGCCCCGGTTACCGTTTTTTTTGGTATGGCTGCCAGCCGCTAAACAACATGTTGCTGCTAACGGGCTGCGGGAAACTGAAATGCTAAAAGTCCTTTGGCAGGAAGATCTTATACTTTTCGAGGATCTTTCCGTCGGCATAGAGCTCAAAATTGACATACCCCGCTTTATAAAAATAGGAGCGGTCGAGTTTAAACCGCTTTTCCTTAAGATCTTTTAACTCCAGGAGGGGCTGATTGGTTTCTGTAAAAAATTTGAGATCATACTTGCGGGCATCCATCGGCAGTTCTACACGTACATACCGGTCCGGGGTCATAAAAACATACCGCGACTGGATAAATCCGGAAGGAAGAAAATCGGCGGTTTGTGCGGCCGGTTTGTTATTTACGTTGACATCATTGGGCGCTACGGCATACCCGGAAGTATCGACCATCGGGCGTTTGGCCTTGGTCATTGCATAACGGCTGCCGTCCAGCAATACATATACCCGGTAATACATACTGTCGTTGGGCGGATTGGGATCCGAAACCCCGTTATCTTTTAAATTGGGATCGGGAGGCGCTCCGATGGATTGAAAATACCGGGTGCTGTCGTAGGAACGCTGCACCGAGATCATTTTTACGGAAGGAAAGTTATGCGTCCAGGACACAATTACCCGTTTGCCTACTTTGATTACAGAAAAATCTTTGGGGAGGTCTTCCTGGCCAAATGAAAAATTACTGATTACAGATCCGATCAAAAGTAACAATGCTATTTTTTTCATATCCTGTGCGCGGTCTCTTACTGTTTTTGATTCAAACAAAGATAGGATTGCTGGCCCGAATCCCTAAAAAATTAACGTTCCTTTTGGCAGGGAACGGTTGCCCTGCAAGCCGCCGCTGTGGATCACCAGCAGGTTTCTGCTATGCTCCGGTGCCTGCTCCAGCAGGGTCTTCACGCCATAAAAGAGTTTGGCGGTGTATACGAAATCCGTAGGGATGCCCGTATGGTCATACAGCTCATTCATAAAGCGGATCAGCTCCGGCGTATATTTCGCATACCCTCCAAAATGAAAATCATGGCAGATGGTATAAGCGCGTGCCGCGGGGGCCAGCAGCCGGTCGATCTCCTGCGGCAGGCTTTGGTGATTTTTTAAAACGCTGAAACCGGTAACGGCCGTTGTTTGGGGTGCCGATTGCAGCAACCCGGCCATCATGGTACCGGTGCCGGTGGCGCAGCAGATATGATCAAAAGAACCTGGGGCAACAGGAATGGTGGCCGCTCCCCGCATGCCGTAAATACCATAGCCGCCTTCCGGAACAATAAGCCAGTTTGCTTCGGAAAATGATGGGGGAACCTGTTTTTGCCGGTAGGCTTCCCGGGAAATAAAATGAAGCTCCATGCCCATAGAAGCGGCATCTTTTAGCGTAGGGGAATAAAATGGAGGAGCTTCGCCACGGATAATACCGGCACAACGGATGCCCTCCAGCCGGCAGGCCGCGGCGGTGGCCAGCAGATGGTTGGAGTAAGCACCGCCAAAAGTAACGATGCTTTTGCCCCGGGCTTTTGCCGTTTCCAGGTAAAACCGCAATTTATACCATTTATTGCCGCTGATCAACGGGTGAATCCGGTCCAGCCGAAGCACCTGTACCCGGGTGTGGGCATTGCTCAGCCAGGGTACGGGATCCAAAGTGACTAAATCTTCCTGAATTGCTTCCATTGCTTTTACAAACGATGTATCAAACCGATACATCGGACGGCTAATTTACCTATTTTTGAAATCTCGTTAAGGAACGATTACAACCCGATAGAATACGAAAAAAAAATTGAATGAAACCAACTTTAGTGATTTTAGCCGCCGGTATGGCATCCCGTTACGGAAGTATGAAACAGGTAGAGGCCTTTGGTCCTTCCGGAGAAACCATTATGGATTATTCGATTGCAGATGCCATCAAAGCAGGATTTGGGAAAATTGTGTTTTTGATCCGCAAGCAGTTTGAAGCCAATTTCAGAGAGCTGTTTGCCTCAAAGCTGGATGGCAAGGTGAACTATGAATTTGCATTCCAGGAGCTGGATATGTACCTGGATGGAGCCGTAATTCCTGAAGAGCGTACCAAGCCCTGGGGTACCGGCCATGCGGTATTAAGTACACAAACCGTGGTAAAAGAGCCTTTTGCCGTTATTAACGCGGATGATTTTTATGGAGCCGATGCTTTTAAAAAGGCGGCTGAATTTTTAACAACCGGTGTGGATGAAAAAACCTATGCTGTTGTGGGGTATAATATCATGAACACATTATCTGACCACGGTACGGTAAACCGCGGGGTTTGCGGCCTGGATGCGAAGGGAAACCTGGAAAGTGTGGTAGAACGCTACAATATTGCGGCGAGCGGGGATGTGGTGGTTTCGGACGACGGCCTGGAACCCAAAGAACTTTCAAAGGATACCACCGTTTCCATGAACTTCTGGTGTTTTCATCCGTCTATTTACAAATTGTACGAAGAACAGTTCCGTGAATTTATAAAAGACAACCTTACAGTTCCGAAATCAGAATTCCTGATCCCGGCTGTAGTGGATCATTTTATTAAAGAGGGAGGCGTGGTGAAAGTGATCAAAACGGACGCACCCTGGTTTGGCGTTACTTATAAAGAAGATGCGCCTGCGGTTCAGCAGCAGTTAAATGACCTGATTGCGAAAGGGGTGTACAGTACCAATCTCTGGGGATAACCGGTCTCCGGTAAACATACAGGAATCCCGCTGCGCAGCGGGATTTTTTTTATAATAAACTTTATAAAGATGTGTACACGGCTTGCGGCAGAAACGGACTGGCGTCGCCGTTGTTCTTGATAATATCCCGTACGATGGTAGATGCCACCGAGGTATATTTAGGTTCCCCGGTTAAGAATACGGTTTCGATGGTGGGGTCCAGGGTGCGGTTGGCATCTGCAATGGTTTTCTCGTATTCAAAATCGCTTACATACCGGATGCCGCGTAAAATAAAGTGAGCGCCAATTTCCTTACAGAAGTTAACGGTAAGCCCTTCGTAAATGGCACCTTCAATGCGCGAACTGTCCGGGTAAATGGCCTTTATCCAGCTCAGCCGCTTTTCAGCACTGAACATCGGGCTTTTTGAGGTATTGATGCCAATGCCCACAATGATCTTATCAAACAAAGGAAGCGCCCTGTTGATAATGTCTACATGTCCGAGGGTAATGGGATCAAAGGTCCCGGGAAATAAACAGATTCTTGACATAACACCAGGTTGTATACGCTGTTATTGATTTTTGTTGGATAGCAAATATAGCACAGCCATCCGTACCGCCACACCATTTTCTACCTGTTGCAAGATAATTGATTGCCCGGAGTCTGCCACATCGCTGTCCAGCTCCACGCCCCGGTTAATGGGGCCGGGGTGCATGATCACCACGTCCTTTTTCAGGCCTTCCAGCAGCTTCCGGCTGATGCCGTAGGAAAGGTTGTATTCGCGGAGTGACGAAAAAAGTACCTGGTTCTGCCGTTCCAGCTGAATGCGCAGCACGTTGGCCACATCACACCAGTTGAGGGTTTCCTGTAAATTGTAGTTAACGGTTACACCAAATGCTTCCTCAATATATTTGGGCACCAGCGTGGGCGGACCGCAAACCGTAACCTTGGCGCCCATTTTGGTAAGCAGGTACATATTGCTCATGGCCACCCGGCTGTGCATAATATCACCGATAATGGCCACCCTGGTTCCGCTCAATGTTCCGATCTTTTCCCGGATCGAAAAAGCGTCCAGCAACCCCTGGGTCGGATGTTCGTTGATTCCGTCGCCCGCATTTACAATAGCGGCAGGAATATGCTGCGACAGAAAATGGGGCGCACCGGTAGCGCTATGCCGCATTACCACCATATCCACCTTCATGGAAAGAATATTATTTACGGTATCCAGGAGGGTTTCTCCCTTGGATACGGAAGAGCCGGAAGCGGTGAAATTGATGGTGTCTGCCGATAACCGTTTTTCGGCCAGTTCAAAAGAAATGCGTGTACGGGTAGAGTTTTCGTAAAACAGGTTTACGATGGTTACATCCCGCAGGGACGGCACTTTTTTTACCGGTCGCTGTAATACTTCTTTAAATTGAGCTGCTGTATCTAAAAAAAGGGAAATATCTCCTTTTGTAAGGTCCTTAATTCCCAATAAATGTTTGGTGGAAAGCTTCATTAAAGAACAAAGATAAGGTAAAATCAGTGAATATGAAAAACCAGCTGTTGCAGATGTTCCGGTAGCTATCAAGATGTAACATGCCACAGATGCACAGATTGGGCGGGGACGAATGCGAAGAAGCCATCTGTGGATCAGCGGCTGTTATCCGGTATTTAAAAACCGGACTGCAATGCGGTGATGTAGCATGCCGCAGATGCACAGATTGGGAGGGACGAATGAAGCCATCTGCGGATCAGCGGCTGTTACTCCGG
>JAGIAT010000007.1:140486-306156 GCA_017744715.1 Niabella sp.
GGGACGAATGAAGCCATCTGCGGATCAGCGGCTGTTACTCCGTATTTAAAAACCGGACTGCAATGCTGTGATGTAGCATGCCGCAGATGCACAGATTGGACCGGGACGAATGAAGCCATCTGCGGATCAGCGGCTGTTACTCCGTATTTAAAAACCGGACTGCAATGCTGTGATGTAGCATGCCACAGCTGCGCAGATTGGACCGGGACGAAGCCATCTGCGAATCAGCGGCTGTTATCCGGTATCTAAAAACCGGACTGCAATGCTGGTGATGTAGCATGCCGCAGATGCACAGATTGGGCGGGGATGAATACGAAGAAACCATCAACCGGCCTGCGGGTCTGCTGATGGTTTCTTTTTGTATATTCCTGACTGTATTAAGCCTTATTGTCCTTGTGCCAGGCTGTATGCTTTTTTTCCATCCCACTCGTTGAGCAGTTCCAGTGAACAGATCTTAAAGTCGCCGCTCAGGCTTACATAAAGACCAATTACATCCTGCTGTGTCAGCGGGTGATTATCGATGCTTTCAAAACGCACATTGTACTGGTTTACCAGGTTGGTATACACTGAGCCCGTAGGCCATACCTGCGTACCGCGGTTGCTTACGTTTACAATATTGAATTTTACTCCCGCATGGCGCTGACATTTTTGGGCAATCACTTCGGGGAGTTCCGAACTTTCGATAAACATATCAACACCCACGATTTTTTCCTGGCTGGTTTCCTTCGATTCCAGCATTACGTTTTTATCCAGGTGCAATACGGTACAGGAGCTGGCTACGTCCGCCAGTTCCGGCTTGGCGTTCTGCTCCGGCTTTTTGCCCAGGTTGGCAATAACCGCATCGGCAAAAGCCGTGGTGTTTACCGAAGGGATGGATTTGTCGCCAAAATCACCGGTATGTACGCCCTGTTCAAGGGTGTAAAGCAGTGCGTTTTCGATCTGGCCTGCCTTTTCCAGCAATCCCAGGTGGCGCAACATGGCGATGCCACTAAGCAGCAGCGCGGTGGGGTTGGCAATGTTTTTACCGGCAATGTCCGGAGCTGTTCCGTGTACGGCTTCAAAAATGCAGATATGATCGCCGATGTTGGCAGAAGGAGCAAATCCCAGTCCGCCTACCAGTCCGGCACACAGGTCCGACACGATGTCTCCCTGCAGGTTGGTGAGTACCACCACATCAAAATTATTAGGCTGTACCACCAGCTTCATACAAAGGTCATCCACGATTACATCATCGGCCTTCAGTTCGGGGTACTCCTTTGCTACTTCATAAAAACATTCGAGAAAGAGGCCATCCGTGATCTTCATGATATTGGCCTTATGCCCACAGGTGATGCGGCGCGCATTCTTCTGCCGGGCCATTTCAAAAGCATAGCGGATCACCTGCATGCTCCCCGGCCGGGTAATGAAACGGCGGCTCAGGGCCACATCATGGGTCAGCATATGTTCAATACCGCCATAGGTATCTTCGATGTTTTCGCGTACAATGGTAATGTCAATCGGAATGCCGGCCTTGCTGAAAACCGTATCTACCCCATGCAGGGTTTGAAATACCCGTTTGTTGGCATAGGTATTCCAGGTTTTGCGGGCTGTTACATTAATACTTTTAACACCTTTTCCTTTAGGTGTTTCCATCGGGCCTTTAAATAAAATACCCAGTGCTTCGATGGTTTTCTTCGCCTCGTCCGTCATCCCGTTGTTAAAGCCTTTGTCAAACACCCATTTTCCCATGTCTACATAATCATATTCCAGGGGTACGTCTGCGGCTTTAAAAATGGTGATCACGGCGTCCATGATTTCCGGACCGATACCATCGCCTTTTGCTACTGCAATTTTCATGAAGAACGTTGATTTACTTTTAATGATTTGATGCTGGTTGAATAAAAGCCGTGTTAAATATTATTGGATTTCAGACTATAATAATTTATTACCTAAAAAAATTAAATAGGTGAATCCATTTAACAAGCTCAATAATGCTGCAAAGGTAGGAGAATCTGCCTCCACAATAAATGGGAAGACCGTTAAAAAATGCTATATTTACCAAAACTCCCGTAAATGAGCAGTTTAATTTCGGCAGGTATTCATGTAACTGTAGAAGTATTCTTTCAACCGGAATACAGCAATGCATTGCAGTCTGAATTTATGTTTGCTTATCGCATTACCCTGGAGAACTACAACCCGTTTTCCGTAAAATTATTGCGGCGCAGCTGGTATATCTTCGACAGTAACGGCAGCTATCGCCAGGTAGAAGGAGAAGGTGTGGTAGGCGTGCAACCGGTACTGATGCCCGGAGAAACCTATCAGTATATGAGCGGGTGCAACCTGCGTTCGGAAATGGGCAAGATGAAGGGCAGTTATGAAATGGAAAATCAAAACAGCCAGCAGCTTTTTTCGGTGGAGATCCCCGAGTTTGAGATGATTGCTCCTTCAAAATTCAATTAAGAATCCCGCGGGGATTTTTTTTGAAATAAACTACTAAAAATATTAGCATTTTAAAACTAATTAATTTAGCTTTGTGTAAAACTGTTTTTATGCAAGCGATAGAATCTGTAAAAGCGGTGGCCGTTGCTGAATACCTGTTATTGATTACACCTCACGAAGACCTTTTCAACCGCATCCGGCTGGAAAAGCAGTCTTTTTTTGAAAAGTACAAAGCCCCGGAGGCGGTCCGGGGTAAACCGCATCTGACGCTGGTGCGGTTTACACAATTTGAAGGAGCGGAGGAGCGCATCCGCCAGAAACTTCGTAACAAGGCGGCCGAATGGTTGCCTTTTTGTGTAGAGCTAACGGATTACGGAAGCTTCCCCGCGCATACCATTTATTTGAATGTGGCTACAAAAACCGGTATCCAAAACCTGGTGAAAAGTATCCGGACCGACAGTCAGGCGCTGATGAAGATGGACAAGGATCACAAACCGCATTTTATCCTGGAGCCGCATATCACCATTGCGCGGCGCCTAAAACCCTGGCAGTACGAGGCCGGGTGGCTGGAGTACCGGGATAAACCGTTCAGCGGAAAATTTATGGCCAATGCTATGACACTTTTAAAAAGGGCCGATGAAAACACGCCTTATAAAACGGTAGAACGTTTTGTATTTGCCGGCCGGCCCCTGCTGCCGAAACAGGGGGTGATGTTTTGAATTTGAGAATTTGAAGATGTGTAAATGTGTAAATGTGGAAATGTGGAAATGGGATTGTACATCGGGTATGGAACGGATTTAACGTGAAACCTTGAACCTGAAACGTTAGACCTCGAACAAAAAAAACGCTACTATGGAAAAGAAATTACAACAGGATCACTTTAAAGTATCTGTTTCAAAAAAAGAAGAAGCGCAGCAATACCTGCAGGGACGGGGAGCGCAGATCAATACGCCCAACCGGTTTCTTAAAAATGAACGGGTAAAGGAGCATATCGAAGCCATTGACGATTGGGAAGAAGCAAATGTAGCCACCCAGTACCTGGAACAGGAGGCCAGGACCATTGTAAATAAAGTGGAGAGTCCGGATGTGGGAATGGGGTACAGCATGAATGCCTATGCGGGTTGTGAACATGGATGCATTTACTGCTATGCGCGTAATGTGCATGAATACTGGGGATACAGCGCAGGGCTGGATTTTGAACGCAAGATCATTGTAAAAAAAAATGCACCGCAGTTGCTGCGCAAACAGCTGATGCATCCCAAATGGGAACCCATCCCCATTATGCTGAGCGGGAATACCGATTGCTATCAGCCGGCAGAAAAAAAATACCGGCTTACCCGCGGCCTGCTGGAAGTATGCAACGAATTTAACCAGCCGGTGGGGATCCTGACCAAAAATGCGGGTATCCTCAGGGATAAAGATGTATTGCAGGAGATGGCAAAGAAAAACATTGTGCGGGCGATGGTTTCCATTACATCCTTTAACGAAGACCTGCGCCGGGTGATGGAACCCCGCACTACAACGGCCTTGCAACGGTTAAAAGTGATTGAGGAACTAAGCAATGCCGGTGTAACGATGGGGATTATGATGGGGCCCATGATCCCGGGGCTGAATGAGCACGAAATGCAGCGCATCATGAAGGCTGCGTCTGAAAGGGGCGCCACATTTACGGCCTACACCTTTATCCGGCTGAATGGCGCTATTAAATTCCTGTTTCACGACTGGCTGTATAAAAATTTCCCGGACCGGGCGGATAAGATCTGGCACCTGATTGAGCAAAGCCATAACGGAACGGTAAACGATTCCCGCTGGGGACTCCGGATGCGCGGTGAGGGAAGCATTGCGCAGATCGTAGCGCAACAATACGCCAAATACGGGAAGTTATATCATATGAATGAAGGTGAAACCGGTATGGACCAACAGGCCTTTCGCCGGCCGGGGCAGCAGGGGGTGCTGTTTTGATGGGGCGGTTCTTAGTTTTCAGTTATCAGTTTGCAGTTATCAGTTTGCAGTTTTCAGTTATTCAGTTTTCAGCGATCAGTTTTTAGCATTCTGTTATCAGCCGTTTTCAGGGAACTGTTTTTCAGGGCCTGGTTGCTGCATTTTGATCAAATCTGCAGCATGAAGCGGATGGCTGATTGCTGACGGCTAACCACTGATCCCGGCTTTAATATGACTCCAATATTAAGGGCCGGGCATAGTTTTCCACAAATTTTGAGGTAAGGTGGAAAATATTTTTTATTTCCGACCGGACAGATTTGATAATTTTCTGAAAATTTTCCAGTTGAAGATTTATGAGTGGAGGATCGCGGTGTGTTTCATAAACAGATAAAACCAGATTCATATGCATAATAAAACAAAACAATGGAGGAAACTGACCGGTGAAAGAATTACTACTTATATCGAAGACGAACTGCTTGACGTGATCCGGCGCGAGCGTCAGCTGGGCAGTCAGCTAAAAGTGTGCATTGGCACCGATAGCCAGGTAAAAGGCGCCGATACCGAATTTGCAACAGCCATTGTATTTATCCGGAAGGGACGTGGCGGTTTTATGTACCTCAATAACGAAACAACACGGGAAAAAATGAGCATCCGCCAGCGGATGATGGTAGAAGTAGCGCGCAGCATTGAAGTGGCCTACGCCCTCAGCGGCGTTTTTAATACCCACCAGGTGGATATGGAAGTGCATGTAGACATCAATACCGACCCGATGTACAAAAGCAATGATGCACTTCGGGAAGCCATCGGGTATATTACCGGGATGGGGTTTGCATTTAAGGCCAAACCCGAAGCGTTTGCCAGTTCCTGCTGTGCCAATAAGGTGGTACAGTAAGCACTGCCGTTCCTGGTTTGAGGTTCAGCATCTCACGCTGGCTCCGCTGTGAAGCACCATGCGGGCGCGGCATTTTCATATTCTTTCGATCCGCTCCAGCCTCAAACTTTAAACCTGAAACATATCATATACTCCCGCCTTCTATTAGACGAACTTGTTTTCTATGTGAAATCTCGGTTACCGGAAACTTAATAATCCGCCGGGTGCGTTCCTTCATCAGCGCAATCGCCTGTTCGCGGGTTTCAAACATGTTGTTAATGTTCACGAGGTTGTCCGCAAGCTTGTTGTATTGTTTGGTCATCAGGTAAATAAAAATATGCAGGTAATGGATGCCATCAAAGACAATGGCTTTCCGGCACGCGAATTCATCTTTCCGTTTCAGAAACTCACCCGGCATTTCAGTATAATGCAGTCCCGGGCGCAGGTGATGAATGATATGATACCCGTCATTCCAGCAAACCTGGTTGTACGGCGTATTGATGCAATTGATGGAATTGGTATAAAGATCTTCCGGATCTGTATGGTCAATAAATGAATGCTGCGTCCAGTTGCCCAGCATCATTACAAAGCGGGCAAATAAAAGCGGAGCAAGAAACACCACCAGGGTGGCCTTCAGGTTCACAAAACACATGAGTATACAAAATATCAAATACGTAATCTCGCCAAAGCTGAGGCGCCTTGCAAGCTTTCTGCGTTTGCGCTGGGTAAGATACCGAAACGTGTCTTTTACACCGGTAAATATAAAATTGAAAAAATAGGCAAAGAAACAGCGCAGGCTGTCCCGTTGATAGTACATGGTGCTGCTGTCATCATGTTCATTATTGTTTTCTACATGATGCATGCCCATATGATGACTGAAATAGCCTTCGGGTGCATGGCCAAACAACGGGCAAAGGACCCAGGTAATATAATTGTGAACTGCCTGCTGGTATTTGGGTTTGAACATTTTCCGGTGACAAAGGCAATGGAACATCAGTCCAAACCGCCCCTTAAAGTAAAACTGGGCCATGTAAAAATAGGGCACTGCTACCGCCCACCAGATCCATCCCGTAAACAAAGGTGTAAAAAGCAGGATCGCCGGAGGAATTACGGTTAAATGAATGATCGTTAACAGCCGTATAAACGGAAGGTCCCTTTTATCATTCATCCGTTTCAGCCAGAAACGCTCGTAGGCATTAAAAGATTTGCGGGTCCGGTACACCGGATCCGTCAGTTCCGACAACGTTTTCATAAAAGGGATTTTAATTTAACTAATATCAGCAGGCCAATATAAGTAATCTTTTTGAGTGGGCCGGGGCAAATTGTCTATAGAGAATGTTAAAGTATATTTGGCTTTATTCTTTGTTCTCATAAGGTTACATTTGTAACTATTAAAGGATGTTTCATGAGAATCGCTTTAGCGCAACAGAATTATCATATCGGCAATTTTGAAGTGAATACCGGGAAGATCATTGCCGCCATCCGGCAGGCAAAGGAACAGCGGGCGGATCTTGTGGTGTTTACGGAACTTTGTGTTTGTGGCTATCCCCCGCAGGATTTTCTCGAATTTGATGATTTTATTACTGCCTGTGACACGGCTGTGGCGGCGATCGCTGCACATACGTCCGGCATCGGTGTGCTGATCGGGGCGCCCTGCCGTAATGAAAAAACAGAGGGCAAGGACCTTTTTAACGCCGCTTTCCTGCTGGAGGACGGGGCGGTTAAGGGAGTGGTACACAAGACCCTGCTGCCTAATTATGATATTTTTGATGAATACCGGTACTTTGAACCTGCCGGCCAATGGAAGGTATTGGAGTTTCGCGGTAAAAAACTGGCGGTTACCATTTGTGAAGACATCTGGAATATGGGGGAGAATCCGCTGTACGGTATAACACCAATGGATGAACTGATAAAGGAGGCACCGGATCTGATGATCAATCTTTCGGCCTCTCCTTATAACTATGCCCAGGATGTGGTGCGCAACAGCATTGTAAAAGCGCATACATTGAAGTATGGATTGCCGATGATCTACTGCAATACCGTTGGTTCGCAAACCGAAGTGGTGTTTGATGGCGGAAGCCTGGTGTATGACAACGCGGGAAACAGGATAAAAGAATGCCGGTATTTTGAGGAAGATTTTTACGTGGTGGAACTGGATACGCTTTTCACCAGCCCGATGCAGGGGGCCGCAGATACCCCCATATTTTTTTCAGCATCTGAAGTAGGATTGGGCAAGAACACGCTGGAGTACCTGTCGGACGAAAAAAATATTGAAGAGATCTACCAGGCGTTGGTGCTGGGTATTAAGGATTATTTTACCAAAATGGGTTTTACAAAGGCCATTCTTGGTGCATCCGGGGGTATCGACAGCGCGCTGGTGCAGGCATTGGCGGTAGATGCGCTTGGCAGGGAAAATGTGTGGGCCATCCTCATGCCTTCGCAATATTCTACAGGACATTCCGTGTCGGATGCCGAACAGCTGAGCCAAAACCTGGGCAATCCGTATAATATTATACCCATCAAGCCCATTTATGATGCTTTTCTCAGCGAATTGAGCCCTATTTTTAAAGACCTGCCCTTCAATGTGGCGGAGGAAAATATCCAGAGCCGTAGTCGCGGAAACCTGCTGATGGCCCTGTCTAACAAATTCGGACCTATTTTATTGAATACATCCAATAAAAGTGAACTGGCAACCGGCTATGGCACCTTATACGGTGATATGGCGGGAGGGATTGGTGTGTTAGGCGATGTATATAAAACGCAGGTGTACGCGCTGGCCCGGTACATCAACCGCAACGGGGAGGTGATCCCGGAACATATCATCACCAAGCCACCTTCTGCAGAACTGCGCCCCGGGCAAAAAGACAGTGACAGTTTACCGGATTATGCAGACCTGGATACCATCCTGGTTGAATACATTGAAGGGCGGAAAGGCCCACGTGAAATAACCGCAATGGGGTACGATGCTGCACTGGTTGACCGGATCCTGAAGATGGTGAACCGGAATGAATATAAAAGAAAACAATTTTGCCCCATCATCCGGGTGAGTTATAAAGCCTTTGGACCGGGCAGAAGGATGCCGGTAGTGGGGAAGTATCTTTCCTGATAAAAGGGAACGCAAGAATACGCGCTGTTGGAATGAACGATAAGAATAGCGCATTCCGGCAGGTTATTTGCAGGAAGGGGAGAAGAGTGGGGAACAGGCAATAGTGAATAGTAAATAGTGAATGGTCAATGGTGAATAGTGAAATAGATAATGGATTGCCGGATGACCGGATACGTCTCGAATCTCAAATCTGGAATCTGGGATCTCAAATCTGGAATCTCAAATCTCAAAATAATTATGGCAAAAACAGGAGAAGAAATACGGCAGCTAAATGAGAAAATCGTTGGAGCCGGCTATTTTGTAGATGCATTGCGCAAGGAGATCGGTCAGGTCATTGTTGGGCAGCATCATATGCTGGACCGGTTACTGATCGGGCTGCTCAGCAACGGGCATGTATTGCTGGAGGGCGTACCCGGACTGGCAAAGACGCTTACCATTAAATCTCTTGCTACGGCAATACAGGCCGATTTTAACCGGATTCAGTTTACGCCGGATCTGCTGCCGGCTGATGTAATCGGAACACTGATTTATAACCAGCAGCAAAATGAATTTGTGGTACGCAGGGGACCGATTTTTGCAAATTTTATTCTTGCAGATGAAATTAACCGGGCACCCGCTAAAGTGCAGTCGGCACTGTTGGAGGCAATGCAGGAACGGCAGGTAACCATCGGAGATCATACCTATAAACTGGATGATCCCTTCCTTGTACTGGCTACCCAGAACCCGTTGGAACAGGAGGGAACGTACCCGCTGCCTGAAGCCCAGGTAGACCGGTTTATCATGAAAGTGATCGTACGCTACCCCGAAATGCAGGAGGAACAGCTCATCTTAAGGCATAATGTACAGGGCGAACGGCTGCCGCCGATCAGGCCGGTAGTAAATATCCAGGAAATACTGGATGCCAAAAGCCTGGTACGCGATATCTATCTCGATGAAAAAGTAGAACGGTATATCCTGGATATCGTGTTTGCCACCCGTTACCCGGGGCGTTATCAATTGGAAAAGCTGACACCCCTGATCTCCTATGGCGCATCGCCGCGCGGAAGCATCAACCTGGCGCTGGCCGGGAAGGCGCAGGCTTTTTTAAATAAACGGGGCTTTGTGATTCCCGAGGACATCCGCAGCGTTATTTACGATGTGCTGCGGCACCGGATCGGGCTTACTTATGAAGCAGAAGCAGAAAATATTGCTGCAGAAAATATTATTGATGAAGTGCTGAAAGCGGTAAATGTGCCATAGGAGGGAATGGTGAGAGGTGAATAGTGAATAGTGAGAAGTTAATCGTTAATGGTTGTCTGGAGGCTGAACGCTGAATGCTGGTAGCTCAAATCTCAATTCTCGAATCTCATATCTCAAAAAAAAATCATTGCGGACACGTGAAGAAATATTAAAAAAAGTACGCGAACTGGAGATCAAAAGCAAGAAACTGGCAACAGAATTGTTCTCCGGTGAATATCATAGTGCCTTTAAGGGGAAGGGGATGTCATTTAAAGAAGTACGGGAGTACATGCCCGGAGATGATGTGCGGTTTATCGATTGGAACGTATCGGCCCGGATCGGGCATCCATACAGCAAGATCTTTGAAGAAGAGCGGGAGCTGACGGTGATGCTGCTGATTGATATCAGCCGGAGCGGTTTGTTTGGAACTTCTTATGGCCGCAAACGGGATGTGGCCGCGGAGATTGCAGCCGTGCTTTCTTTTTCGGCGGTGGCCAATGCCGATAAGGTGGGTGCTGTGTTTTACAGTGATAAAATAGAGCTGTACATTCCCCCTAAAAAAGGGAGACAGCATGCCTTATTTATTGTAAGGGAAATGCTGGGCATGGAGCCTTCCGGTAAAGGCACCAGTACCGCTACCGCCATCCGTTTTTTAACCAACGCCATGAAGCAGGGATGCATTGCATTTGTATTAAGCGATTTTATTGATACCAATTATGAAGATGCCCTGCGGGTGGCCGGAAAAAAGCATGACCTCATCGGGATTAAATTATACGACCGGATGGATAAGGAACTGCCGGATGCAGGACTGATTCAATTGATGGATGCAGAAACAGGCGCGCTACAGTGGGTAGACTCGGGAAATGCCTATGTGCGTCGCAAATATGAAGAAGAATTTTTCAGGATCACGGCCTATTGCGCCGCCGTTTTTAAAAAGGCCAATAGTGACCTGTTGCACCTGAAAACCGGTGATGATTATATTCATGTATTACGCCGCTTTTTTAAAAGCCGGGTTAAAGGCAGTATTAAATAAAGAGTAAAACAAGGGATGTTTAAGAAAGGAGCCTGGATCATTGGGGTATTGTATCTGCTGACGGTGGGCGTGCATGCTTCGCTTTATGCGCAGGGGCCTTCGGTTACTGCTTCTGTAGATAAAAATAAGATACTGCTTGGTGAACCTGTTTTGCTGACCTTAGAGATACGGGCTCCGGCAGGCGATAAGGTGCAGCCGCTTAAGCTGGACTCCATTCCTCATTTTGAGTTTTTATCAACAGACAGCATCGCAAGAGAAGATACGGACGGGCAGCAGGTGATACGGCAGTATTTCCGGATTACCAGTTTTGATTCCGGACGCTGGGCCATTCCGCCCATTGTGCTCAGTGCTGAAGCAAAAACAGCCTCTATCTTAATGGATGTGGTGTTTACTGATCCGTTTGATCCCAGCCAGCCCTATCATGATATACAGGATATCCGGTCCGTACCGTTTAAACTGGGAAAGCAGTTTGAAAAATGGTGGTACCTGGCTGCGTTATTACTGGTTATGATCACGCTGGTGGTGTACTGGATGACCGGAGAGAAGAAGCCCCGTGCGGAGGCAAAGGTTTACAAAAGTGCTTACGCCCGGGCCAAGCAGCAACTGGAGGCGCTAAAAGCATCCCGGGTACCGGAGAATCGCTTTTACGCCCGGTTGGTGGAGATCCTGCGGGCTTTTTTATCCGAGCGGGCCGGTGTAAACTCATTACAGCAAACCTCCGGAGACCTTGTTGAAAAAATAAAACCCCTGTTTACCGACGAATCGCTTTACCATAGCCTGGAGCAGGTATTAGCCCTCTGCGATCTGGTAAAATTTGCCCAATACGACCCGGAAGACGCAGAGGCGCAATCCGCTTATGAAGTGATCCATAAGGGTGTTGATCATATTGAAGAAGGTATCCGGCATGCTGCTAAATTAAAAAAAGAAGAACGCGCACATTCCGTAAAGGAGTCCGGCGAAGTGATCCATAAAAAATGATTTACGACTGGTTACAAAATATAAAATTTATCTGGCCGGAGAATTTTATCTTCCTGGCGCTGATCCCATTTTTGGTTGCCCAGTATATCAAGAACGGAAGGCGCGGTAAAGCGGCGATCCTTACCTCCGGGCTCCAGGCAAAAATACCCGGCACCTTCCGCACACGGTTCCGGCACCTGCCGTTTATATTGCGGTTGATCGGAATTGCCTGTCTTGTAACCGCATTGGCGCGGCCCCAGCATCAGCAGGAATTGACCCGTAGTGAAGGAGAAGGGATCGATATCATGCTGGTGATGGACGTAAGCGGAAGCATGCTCACGCAGGATATCAAGCCCCGGCGGTTTACCGTAGCCAAGGAGGTGGCCATCGAATTTGTAAAAAGCCGGCCAACGGATCGGATCGGGTTGGTTATCTTTTCGGGCGAAGCCTTTACAAAAGTACCATTGACGCCGGATAAAGCCACCCTGCTGGATCAGCTGATGCGTTTAAAAGTTATGGACGACGGATACCTGGAACCGGGTACCCTTATCGGCGAAGGACTGGCTACTGCTGTAAACCGTATCAGTAAGGGCCGCAGTAGAACAAAGGTGATCATTTTGCTAACCGATGGTAAAGAGGATGCACCACCTACCCGTATCATCGATCCGGAGATGGCGTTGGAGATCGCTAAGGCAAATAAAGTACGGGTATACTGTATCGGTTTGGGCGTAAGCGAATTTACCGAGGAACAAATGGCATCCGGAGTGCGGAATTTTTTGGATGAAGACCTGTTAAAAAAGATCGCCGGGCAAACAGGCGGACAATATTATCATGCGGTGGACAAAACCTCGCTGCAGGCGATTTATAACCAGATCGATAAACTGGAAAAGACAAAAGTAGAGATCATCCGGTATAAACAAACAGAAGAAATGTTCCTGCCACTGGTGCTTGCGGCACTGGCATTGTTGCTGATTGAAGTGCTGCTGCGGTACACCTGGTTTAAACGCTTTCCATAACGTTTTAAGACAAGCCGGATCCGCGGGCTATTTTTCCTGCAGATGGCGCAGATACGTCTTAAAAAGAATCACTGGCATCGGCGGCCAGTGAAAAAGATCCCCGCAGACCAAAAAATGACCGGTGGCCTGTACCCATATCCCCGTTTTTTTATTTTAAATAAATATGCATTTATTGGAACAATTCCGGAGTTTTGGTATCTTCAGGAAGTATTTCAGTGATTGAAGTAGCGCAGGACTTATGAGGCGATCGTTTTTTTTTGACGTCGTTTATTCATCTTTAAAACATAAATCATATGAAAGTAACTGCTGTATCAAAGTTCTTTGCAGAACTGATCGGAACCATGGTATTGGTGCTTATGGGATGCGGAAGCGCTGTAATTGCGGGTGCAGACGGCACAACCGGCGTTGGTTTGCTGGGTATTGCCTTTGCCTTTGGCTTAAGCGTGGTAGCAATGGCGTATGCGATCGGACATATATCCGGTTGTCATATTAATCCGGCGATTTCTATTGCCATGGTGGCAGCGGGACGTATGAAGGCTGGTGAAGCGGCCTATTATATTCTGGCCCAGATCATTGGTGCCATCATCGGCGCCGCCATTTTATCGCTCATTGCAAGCGGGAAAGCCGAGTACCTGGGCGGATTGGGGCAAAACGGGTACGGTGATTTCTCTCCGCAAAAATATTCCCTGCAAAGCGGTCTGATCGCGGAGATCATTTTTACATTCATCTTTCTGCTGGTGATCCTCGGATCCACTTCAACAAAAAATATCAACGGCGGCTTTGCCGGCCTTAGTATCGGGTTAAGCCTGGTGCTCATTCATATTGTGGGCATACCAATTACCGGTGTTTCCGTAAACCCGGCACGCAGCATCGGCCCGGCGTTGCTTAAAGGCGGGGAAGCACTGAGCCAGGTTTGGTTGTTTATTGTAGCACCCATTGCCGGGGCCATTCTTGCGGCCATCGTTTGGAGCCTGCTGTTGGAGCGGCCGGAGCAGAAAGCCGCTTGATTGGCTGCGCCGCTCCCTGGCAAGATCCGGGAAGTTAAATAAATAATGTAAGCAGCAGCATTGTACCGCAAATGGTATGGTGCCGCTGCTTATTTGTTACAGGTACATGAAGTGTGTGCTGAAACGGTAAGCTGTGTTGGCATATCAACGTAATCTGTTGCGGTATGCAATGGTCTTAATGGTCGCCCGGTCACCCAAAGCAACTTTATTACATATATTTAACCGCTTCTTACAACATGCCCAATTGCTGCCAGAGCTGCAAAAAGCGTTGGTCACCCGGGTAAAACCGTTTAAGGGTTTCGGCATAAGGTTTGGCGGCAGCCGGGTTGTTCTGTTGCAGGTGCAGCACACAAAGCGCATAATTGATGTCTGCATCTGAAGGCGCCAGCTGCAGCCCTTTCAGGTACTGTTGTTCCGCCGCCTTGTATTGCTGCCGTTGCTGCAATAAAATGGCGTAGTTATAATAAACCCTCGGGTTTTGCGTGTTGAGCTCGATGGCTTTCTTTAAACTTTTTTCAACATTATCCGGCTGGTTCAGCTCATTATACAGCAGCGCAAGGTTAAAGTAAATCCGGTCATTTTTAGGATCGACCCGGGCAGCTTCTTCCAGGGTTTTTAATGCCGCCTGGTTATTGCCTTTAATATTATAAACGGTGGAGAGGTTCAGCCGCGCATAGTTCATCTGGTTGTCTTTCTGCAGTCCTTTCAGATAAAAGGACTCGGCTTTGTCATAGTTCTTCAGTTTTAAAAAGTAATCAGCTGCCATGATATTGCCGGATGCAAAATCGGTCTGGTAAAGTACATGATCATTGAGTTCGGCTAATGCATTGGTATAACCGGTTCCCAGGCCGGCGACCAGGTCGGCATCATTGGCGCCCAACACCAGGTTGGCTGCAGCAATGCGTACGGCCCGTACTTTATCGGTTAACATCTCCTGGATCGCATCCCGCCACAGGACCGGAGCAAAATTATTTAAACCGGTAACCGCCCGGTAACGTACCTGGGCATCCTTATTATGCAGTTCCCGGAGCACGCCGGCAACCGGGTTGTTGCCACCCTGAACACCCGATAAATAGTGCACTGCTGTGGCCTGGATGATGGGCGGAGTAGCCGTATCCTGTATCAGCTTGATCAGGTGGGCCTGGCTGCCGGCATCCATTTTACTACCAGGGATCAGGTCTTCTGCAAAATGATAAGCGCGTGTGGGGCCATACCATTTATTGACAGCAGTTGCTGCCCAGGCGGCTGATTGATTGGTATGACAGTTATTGCAGGCGTTGGGCGTGCCATATTTAACCGAAAGATCGGGACGTGGTACGCGGAAGGTATGATCATGCCGCCAGTCGTTGCCCATATAGAACTTGCCCGGCATATGGCAGTTCTTACATTCGGCACCTGCCGTATTTACGGCGTGGAACGTATGTGCAGGCGCATCGTATTTTTTGTCGTGGCATTGCAGGCAGGCTCCGTTGCCGGCGATCAGCAGTTTGCCGGTATGGGGGTTATGGCAGTTGCTGCATTTGACTCCATGCTTGTACATTTTGCTTTGCAGGAAGGAAGCGTACGTATAATCTTCGTCGTCTGCCTGTCCGTCTGCATGAAAGAATTCGGTGGAAGGAATCTCGGGAATATAATCATCCAGGATCTCGCTGCTGTTCTTCAGGTTGCCGCTGATATTCCCTTTGCGGGCATGACAGGGGAAGCAGGTCTGGATCTGCGCCAGCTGGCTGCTGTTCTTAGGCGCCCGCATGTATGACCCCGCCTGTTTGGTTCCGTGTTTGTAATCATCGCCGTTCACATAATCAATATGCTGTTTGGCGGGTCCGTGACAAGCCTCGCAGCTTACGGTGAGCACGCTGTAGGTGGTATTGTAGCTATCGGTTTCGGAGTTGTAGTTCTTTTTTAAATTGGTACTATGGCATTCCGCACACATCGTATTCCAGTTTTGCCCGTTACCGGTCCAGTGCAGCCAGTCGTTGGCCGCAAGCTTCTGACCGGCATACTGATGAAACCATTTTTTGTCCTTGCTGTTCCAGGATTGCCGGGTGGCCTGCATACGGCCCCTGTCAAATTCTACCAGGTATTGCTGCAGGGGATAGTATCCAAATGTATATTTGATCTCGTAGTCGTGGTTCTTTCCGTCGGGGCCCTCCGTATTGATGAAAAATTTGCCGTCCTTCTTAAAGAATGTAGAGGTAACGCCATCGGCTGCATAGGACGCATTATTAAAGTTGCCCAGTACCGTAGAATCATTAGCGTGCTGCATGGCTTTAAAGTGATCCGAAAGCTGCCATTGGTCATGTTCGCTTTTATGACAGCTGATACAGGCCGCATCTCCCACATAATCGTTGGCTATTTGCATTTCCCTGCTTTTCTTATCCGGCTGCGAGCAACGTACGATGATCAGGCTGCCCAGGAAAAAGAACAGGATCGAAGAAAGCACAAGAACGGTCTTTTTGTGATGCGTCCACCTCATAAGGAACAAATATAAGTATCCGTTGGCAGTTATCAGCCTTCAGCCTTCAGTTATCAGTCTTCAGTTATCAGCTTTCAGACTTCAGATTTCAGCCTGGTGCCCATCAAATCTGAAAGCTGGAATCTCAAATCTCAAGTCCCGAATCTGAAATCTCAATGCTGAAAGCTGAAGTCTGATAGCTCAATGCGGATGACGGATCGCTAAAGGCCGCCCTTTACCCGTTCCTGGTTCACCAGCATATGGGCCAGCCGTGTTGGCTCGGGAATACGGTATTTACCACAGCACTGGGTAATGATCTGCAGGCTTTGCTCCATTCCCGTTTTATTTCCGGGGGATACGAATACCGGGTTGCAATTGGGTTTGGTACGTAACACCGTGCCGATCTGCTCTTGTTTATCCCATAAAGGCGACTGGTCAAAACGGCGATTGCCCGGTTCCTGGTACACGCCTGTAAGCCGGGTTTTGGCACAGCCGATGGTGGGCTGGTTCATTACAATACCAAAATGGGTGGCGATGCCCAACCGCCGGGGATGCGCAATACCATGACCATCCAGTACCAGGATATCGGGTTTTAAAGCGAGTGCATCCCATGCTTTTAACAGGGCAGGCACTTCCCGGAATGCCAGCAGTCCTGAAATGTAAGGGAATTGTACCGTGCAGGTAACGGATGCGTGCGCCTGTACCACCATTTCGGGGTACTTCAGCACTACAATGCCCGCATACACGGTCGTTTCAAATTTATTAAAGGAGATATCTGCACCGCCAATATACCGGATGGGCGTGGTGAGCGGGCTAAGGTCTATTTGTTCGCGTAATTGCTTTTGCAGGGCGACGGCCTCAGAGGGGGTGAGGGTGTCGTAAAACTCGGGTGTGATCATATATTAAAGATACGGCATCTTGCCCGCAGATCGCGCAGATGAATCGTAGACGGAGGCGGTTGCCGACGAATATCAGCGGAAAGAGGATGCCATCGGCGAGTAGCAGCAGGAAAAGCAGTCGCCGGTTAATTGTTGTCTGCAGCGGGTAGGGTTACCGTAAATTCCGTTCCTGCGCCAAACTCACTGCGTACGGTAATGGAGCCTCCCTGCGCTTCAATCAGCTCCTTGCTGATAGAAAGACCGAGGCCGGTGCCTTCTTTTTTAGAGCCGGGAATCCGGAAATAACGGTCGAATATTTTGTCGAGATAAAAAGGCGCGATGCCCTGTCCCTGGTCCTTCACCGTGAAAAGCACCTGCTCTTTTCCGGCGGAAACGGTTATGGTAACGGGGCTGTTCTCGTGACTGTAGCGGATGGCGTTGGAGATCAGGTTGCTGAAGATCCAGGCTGTTTTATCGGCATCCACATTTAAAAATGGAAGGTCTTCCGGTTGCCGTACCTCCAGGTGAATATTCCTGGACGCTGCTGCTGTTTCATTGATCTGTACGGCCTTGCGGATCAGTTCTTCCGGGCGGCATAATACCGGCTGTAATTGCAGTTTACCGCTTTCCAGCTGGGTTACGTTCAGCAATTCACTGGTTATTTTCAACAGGCGTGCGGCGTCGTCCTGGATGCTTTCCACCAGCTCTTTTTGCTCTGTATTTAAATTTCCGATGCGGTCGTTTTCGAGCAGCTGGGCGCTCATTTTTATAGAAGAGATGGGGGTTTTAAGCTCATGAGAAACCGTAGCAATAAAATTGGTCTTTGCATAATCCAGCTCTTTAAAAGGGGTAATGTTTTTCAGGAAGATCACATCACCCAGGTGGTGCGCTTCGGTTTCACCGGTGGGAATAATACTGATCGGAATGATGGCTTTATCGAAATAGCTTTCTTTATTATCTGCGTATATCTTCAGCGGTTCGTGTGCGGTTACCGGTTCAAAAAAATCCCGGATCAGCATCCGGATCAGATCATTGCTTACCGCCAGGTCCTGTACGGGTTTCCCCAGCACGTCTGCCGGCCTGGTGTTGGTGATCCGGGCGGCTTCTTCGTTGATAAAAATAACTTTTTTGGTTTCGTCCAGTCCAATGACGGGTTCGTGTATATTATTGATCAGCGTTTCGATGCGCTGTTTTTCGCTCATCAGGCGCGCCAGGTTGCTGTTGTTGTATTCTTCCAGTTTTTGCGCCATGGTATTAAAAGCCCGGGCCATATCGCCAAACTCATCCGCTTTGTTGTAGTAGATCCGTTCCGCATAGTTTTTGGAAGTAATGCTGCGGATGCTTGAAGTAAGCGTTTTGATGGGATTGGAGATGGCACCGGGAAGGTTAAGCAGCAGGGTAAAGGCAATCATAAAGCAAAGGGTGCCGCTTACAGCGATCCATACAATCGCCTTATCGGCGGTTTTTCCTGCAATGGTACTTTTCCGCTGGATCGCCTGCATATTCAGCAGCATGATGTCTGCAAGGTCTTTCCGGATCTGATAGATCAGCAGGGAATCGCCGGGGCCGTTTTTGAACTGCTGAAAATCGGCATTCACCCGCTCTGTAGCTTCCAGCTCATTGGGCTCGGTGATGTTCGCCTTCTGCCGTTTTAACTGTGCTTCAAATTTTTGCTGTATATGGGGCAACCGGATCCCTTCATCCAGGGCCAGTAGCATTTCCCGGGAATACGCCACCGAGTTGTAATTGGCCACCAGGATATTCTTGGTATCTGCCGAAAGCCGGTTGATATAAAAGCCCGAAAGAATGGCCAGGAAGGCAACCAGCGCAAAAAGTGCACCCAATCCCAGGGCTAATTTTTTTTGAATACGCATTGCTTAGTTTTTATACACGGGCAAAAATAGAACAACCCTAACTCAGGATCACCAGGTCGATCTGACTATCGCTCAGTTTTTTTAAAAGATTGCTGAAAATATTGGTGGCTGCAATTACCTGCATCAAACTCAAATGGGGTTTGCCGATACAAATGGTGGTAATTTTCCGTTCTTCGGCCTGCTCCACGATCGCTGTTGCAATACGGTCGGCCTTTATCTTAATGATTTCTGCCCCAAGCTCGGTAGCCAGCTGAAAATTATTGATGAGGTGCCGTTGTTTATCCAGCCGGATTTTGTCGGCGCTTTCCGCCGGTGTTTCCACATACAGCACATACCATTTGCTGTGGTAATAATTGGCCAGGCGGGCGGTTTTGCGGATAACAGTCTTGGATGTTTTTTCGTTGCTGCTGATGCAGGCCATAAAACGCTCCTGCTGTAAGGGCAGTTTTACCACCTCGGCCTCTACTTTCCGCTCTACAGCGGAAGCAACTTCTTTTAGCGCCAGTTCCCGCAGCTGCAGGATATGGTCGTGTTTGAAAAAATGATTAAGGGCCGATTGGATCTTGTCGCTTTTATAGATCTTCCCTTCTTTCAGACGGGTAATCAGTTCATCGGATGGCAGGTCGATGTTTACCACTTCATCGGCTTCTTTAATGATACTGTCCGGTATCCGTTCTGTTACATTCACCCCTGTGATCATCAAAATATCCTCGTGCAGGCTTTCAATGTGCTGAATGTTCACGGCTGAGATCACATTGATGCCCGCATCGAGGATATCCCGCACATCCTGCCAGCGTTTTTGGTTGCGGCTGCCTTCTATATTGGTATGGGCCAGTTCATCTACCAACACCACTTCCGGCCGCAGGCTGATGATGGCGTCCGTATCCATTTCTTCCAGCTCCTTGCCTTTGTAAAAAAGCCGCCGGCGTGGAATTTGGAGCAATCCTTCCAGCAACGCGTGGGTTTCCTCCCGGTAATGGGTTTCAATATAGCCGATGCGTACGTCGATACCGTTGCGCAACAGCACATGCGCCTCCTGCAGCATCCGGTATGTTTTTCCCACACCGGCGCTCATACCGATGTATATTTTAAACCGGCCCCGCTTATTTTTCTGGATGAGCTTTAAAAAATCGGCTGCTGCTTCCATGATGATCGTTTAGTTAAAAAGAAAACGCGAGTGCGCTTGTAAATGCGAAGTTATTCTTTACCGGAAGTGTTTTCTTCAAAAAGATGGGATCGCGGCTGCTCCACCCACGGCCTTCGAGCCGCCAAACAAACTGACGAGTGATCCGCCTGTCGATGTTAAGAGCGTATCCCAGCGTTTTAAAGCCTTGTGCGGTGCCCGTAGCTATAATCACACCGGCGGGGTCGTTAAAATATTCGCCCCGTAACCCGATGTTCCATTGATCATTGAACCAGGAAGTAATGAACACCGGTGTATACCAGGTATTGTAGCGGCTGCTTCCTTTTGCCTGCTGCTCTATACCGATATCAAATCCCAGGGTAAGTGAAATATGCGGACATAGCAGGAACTGACCGTAAAGGTCATGAAAATAACGCATCTGCCGTATACTGTCCGGTTTATCGTTGCCGATGAAAGAGCTGCTATTGACGGTTATTTTATCTGAGGGTTTAAACGTAAGCTGGTGGCCGAATGCGGGGGTATTGTTTCCGTTTACCCGCTCTATGCGCTGCCATCCGTTCAGGACCAGCCCGCTGATATACCATTTACCGTTACCGGTGGTATATGAAAGGCGTGCGCCTGTTTCAAAATAGGGCGAATTTTCTGCAGCGATGCTGCGCGTTAGCGTTTGGCAATCTTTGCCGATAGCGCTTTCCCAGCCGATATGAGAGGGCAGTACACCGGCATCGATCCAGAGATTGTGTTTTTTTGATAATTTGAAACCGGCATTGGCTTCGTAGATATTTTTCAACGCGCCTTTTTCAGCAGCCATGTTGTCGTTGCTGTACGTGCCGGTCATCAACCCTACATTACCTCTTACACGTTCTGTGGTATAGCTGGCTTTAACCAGGGCCAGGTTGATGGCAACCGTGTTATGGCGGTTGTAACTGTACAAAAAAGGCTGGCGGATATGATCGGCAGGTTGTCCCATATCGTAACTGTAAAATGCCTCGGCATAGCCGCCGATGGTTAATGCTTTTTCGGTGCTTTCAGTCTGGGCGGTCGCTTTTTGCAGCTCAATAAACGGAGCCGTTAGCGCCAGCCAGATCATGCTGTTGCGGATTGTTTTGCTGTTCATGCGTTCTTTTTTTCTTTGATGCCGCTTTTGCGGCGGTTGCTGATCCGTCTGCCGGATCCCGGCGGCTCCTCTTCGCTAAAAGAGGGCCGGGGAGCACCGGTGGCGGTCATTGGGTTATAAAAAGGATCAATGGCTTAATTGGTCAAGGCCGATGTTTAACTTTAATACGTTTATTTTCTGCGGTCCAAAAAACGGGCGGTCGATAGATTTGTTTACCAGCTGCTGTACGGCTTGTTGCGACAGTTTACGCGCTGCGGCAATGCGCACCACCTGTGCGTTTGCGGCGGCAACAGAAATATCAGGATCCAGCCCGCTGCCGCTGGCCGTTACCATATCGGCGGGGATTAAGGTCCCGGGATTTTTTTGTTTAAAGTCCTCTACCCGTTGTTGTACCTCTTTCAGGTACTCGGGGTTATTAGGTCCTTTATTGCTTCCTCCGCTTCCTGCGGCATTATAGGCTACGGCGGAGGGACGGGAGTTGAAATATATAGCCGTATCAAAGCGCTGCCCGATATTGGCATAATAACTTCTGCCGTTGCCATCGGTGATCTTTTCGCCGTGTCCTTTTTCCGGAGTGAGCCGGGCAAAGCCGGAGAGCAACAACGAATAAATGCCTACACAAAGAATCATTAGCACAAGGGTGAGGCGAATGGCGGGAAGAATATGTTGTTTCATTGTTTTGTTTTTTGGGAGAGATGTTTTTAGTGAGAAGTTTGTAGTGAAAAGTTTGTAGTGAGAAGTTTTTAGTGAGATGTTTAGTGAAATGCGTGGTGGAATGTTGATGGGCATGTATTTAAAAAAGCAGGCCTACCATCAGATCGATCAGTTTGATGCCGATAAAAGGCACGATGATGCCGCCAAGACCGTAAATGAAGAGGTTTCTTCGCAGCAGTGCGCTGGCGCCGATGGGTTTGTAGGCAACGCCCTTTAATGCCAGCGGTATCAGTAAGGGGATGATGATGGCGTTAAAGATCACTGCAGAAAGAATGGCGCTTTCCGGACTGTGCAGCCGCATAATATTCAATCCCTGCAGGGATGGAATGGCCGCGATGAATAAAGCCGGAATGATGGCAAAATATTTGGCTACATCATTGGCAATGCTGAACGTGGTGAGCGTACCGCGGGTCATCAGTAATTGTTTCCCGATCTCCACTACTTCAATCAATTTTGTAGGGTCATTGTCCAGGTCTACCATATTGCCGGCTTCCTTGGCGGCCTGCGTTCCGCTGTTCATTGCTACGCCCACATCGGCCTGTGCCAGGGCAGGAGCATCGTTGGTACCGTCGCCCATCATGGCCACCAAACGGCCTTCTGCCTGCTCCTTGCGGATGTAGTTCATTTTGTCTTCGGGGCGGGCCTCCGCAATAAAGTCATCCACACCGGCTTTTTCTGCAATGAACCGGGCGGTAAGCGGGTTATCGCCGGTTACCATTACCGTTTTAATGCCCATCCGGCGCAACCGTTCAAAGCGTTCCTGAATGCCGGGCTTAATGATGTCCTGTAGTTCGATGACCCCCAGCACCATGTCGTTTTGAGCAACCACCAGCGGTGTGCCGCCATTGCCTGCGATCTCTTTTGTTTTGGCAAGGGTTTCCTCAGGGATGTGATTGCCTGCTTTTTGAACCAGCCTGGTAATGGCGTCCATGGCGCCCTTACGGATATGGATACCGCTGAAGTTTACCCCGGAACATCGGGTTTCTGCGGTAAACGGAACCGGCTTATAGCTGCTGTGTTCCGCCAGGAATTGCTGCCGCATATGCGGAATATAGCTTTTGTCTTTTAACAGGCCGGAAGCCAGTTCCACGATCGATTTTCCCTCGGGTGTTTCATCTGCGAGGGAACCGAGTACGGCTGCCTCCATGAAATCCGTTTCACCGGTGCCGTTGGCCGGCCAAAAATGGGTGGCCTTCCGGTTTCCGATGGTGATGGTACCGGTTTTATCCAGCAACAGCACATCAATGTCCCCGGCAGTTTCAACAGCCTTACCGCTTTTGGTAATCACGTTGGCCCTGAGCGCCCGGTCCATACCCGCGATACCGATCGCAGAAAGTAAACCACCGATGGTGGTAGGGATCAAACATACAAAGAGCGCGATCAGCGCCGCGATGGCGATGGGGGTATGCGCAAAGTCTCCGAAGGGCTTCAGCGTAGTGCATACGATAATAAATACCAGTGAAAAACCCGCCAGCAGGATGGTAAGCGCAATTTCGTTGGGCGTTTTCTGACGGGAGGCGCCTTCCACCAGGGCAATCATTTTGTCCAGGAAACTTTCGCCGGGCCGGGTGGTTACTTTTACTTTTATTTTATCCGACAACACTTTGGTGCCGCCGGTAACGGAGCTTTTATCGCCTCCGGCCTCGCGGATCACCGGTGCACTTTCGCCGGTAATAGCGCTTTCATCGATGGTGGCCAGTCCTTCAATGATCTCCCCGTCGGTGGGGATGATATCGCCCGGTTCACAGATGAAAAGATCATTGAGTTGCAGGGTGGAGGAGGGAACGATACGGACTTCATTCAGGGTCATTTCTCCAACCCGTTCTATTTTCTTTGCGGGGGTTTCTTCTCTTGTTTTACGCAGACTATTGGCCTGCGCCTTTCCACGTGCTTCTGCAATGGCTTCTGCAAAATTGGCAAAGAGCAGGGTAATGAAAAGAACGGAAGTAATGGTGATATTGTATGCAAGGGAGCCCTGTGCTCCGCTGCTTCCGGTAGCGGTAATCCAGATGCACACGCCCAGCATGACCAGGGTGCCCATCCATACCAGGAACATGACCGGATTGCGGAACATTTTTGCGGGGCTGAGTTTTACAAAAGAATCCTTCAGCGCGTCAATGAACTGGTCCTTTTGAAATAGTGAGGTATGTTGATTTTTCATTGTGTGATGTTGATGGTGAAATGTTGTTCGTGCGAAGTTTATAGTGAGAAGTTTATAGTGAAAAGTTGTTAGTGAGAAGTTGTTTGTGGTGAGGTTTGTTGGGGGAATAGATCTTAATGGGATGAAGAATGTTTTGTTTTTTTATATTATATTTAATGAAATATTTAACTTATGAAACCACACCAGAAATTAAATGCCTGGACAGACAGCTTTGAGCTTGTCAGAGAATTGTATGCTGTTACAAAAGCACTTCCTCCTGAAGAAAAGTTTGGCCTTGTTTCCCAAATACGCAGAGCCGCCGTTTCTGTTCCTGTAAACATTGCCGAAGGAGCCGCCCGGAAGAGTCCCAAGCAATTTGCCTGGTTCCTGTATGTTTCGCTGGGTTCGCTAACAGAACTGGATACGCTTATATTGCTTTGCGGTGCACTGGAATTTATCCCGCCGCAGGACTGTAGCCGGTTGGTTGAAAAAATGGATGTCATTGGGAAGATGATTTATGGGTTGATTAAAAGTTTGGAGAAGTGATGTGAAGTGAGAAGTTGTTAGTAAGAAGTTTTTAGTGGGAAGTGAAATGTTTTTAGTGAGAAGTCTTTAGTGAGAAGTGGAGTGTTTGGACTATTCCTTTCACTTCTTACTAAAAACATTTCACTATTTCACTACCTACCCCATCCCAAAATATTCTGCAATAGGTCCCAATGTTAAAGCCGGGAAGAAGGAAAGCGCTGCTACGATTACGATCACTGCAAATACCATAAATCCAAAAGTGGCGGTATCTGTTTTCAGGGTGCCGGCGCTTTCAGGGATGTATTTTTTGGCGCTGAGGATACCGGCAATGGCTACAGGACCAATGATGGGCAGGTAGCGGGACAGGATCAGCACAAAGCCGGTGCTGATGTTCCACCAGGGCGTATTGTCGCCCAGTCCTTCAAACCCGCTTCCGTTGTTGGCGGCACTGGAAGTATATTCATAAAGCATTTCACTAAAACCGTGAAAGCCCGGGTTGGCGAGCGTGGATGCGGTTTGCGAAGGCAATGCCGCTGCCAGTGCGGTACCGGCCAGTATCAGCAGGGGATGCAGCAGTGCCACGATCATGGCAATCTTCATTTCACGGGCTTCTATTTTTTTACCCAGGAATTCGGGCGTACGCCCTACCATCAGTCCGCTTACAAAAACGGCGAGGATAATGAATACAAAATAATTCAGGATGCCTACACCACAGCCGCCGTAAAAACAATTGGTCATCATGGCCAGCAGCATATTCATACCGCTGAGGGGCATATAGCTGGAATGCATGGAGTTGATGGAGCCCGTGGAGATGACGGTAGTAGCGATGCTCCAGTAAGCAGATGACGGGGTACCAAAGCGTACTTCTTTTCCTTCCATCGCTCCCAGCGCGGGACTCACACCCATGGCCGTGATATTGGGGTTGCCGTTCATTTCCATGATGATATTCGGAATACAAAGGATCAGGAATCCGACGGTCATTACGCACCAGATGGTCCATCCCAGTTTCCTGCGGTTAATGAACTGTCCAAAAGCAAATACCATGGCAAAAGGGATCAGCATTTGTGCGATCATCTGCGTCATATTGGTGATGTAATTCACATTTTCCAGCGGGTGCGCGGAGTTGGCTCCGAAAAAGCCGCCGCCATTGGTGCCCAGGTGCTTAATCGGAACGAATGCCGCTACAGGTCCGGTAGATACATACGTGGTATCGCCCTGCAGGGTGATCATTTGCTGTTTTCCTTCAAAGGTCATGGGTGTATGATTCAGGATCAGGATCACGCCAATAATAATAGAAATGGGTAACAGGATCCGGGTAATGGATTTTACAAAAGCATTGTAGAAATTGCCCAGGGTTTGGTGTGTGCCTTTCCGGAAGGCATAGAACACGGCTACAGCGGCAGCCATTCCTGTGGCAGCGGTTACAAACTGCAAAAACATCAGATAAAGCTGGCTGAAGTAACTGACGCCGGTTTCCCCGGAATAATGTTGCAGGTTACAGTTCACCAGGAAAGAGATCGCAGTGTTAAACGCCTGGTCCGGCGTCTGGTTGGGATTATGATCCGGATTGAGTGGCAGCCACGATTGATTGAGCAGGATGAACATACCGAGAAAAAACCAGATCAAATTGATGATCAGCAATGCTACCAGTTGTTGTTTCCAGTTTTGCTCTTTATAAGGATTGATACCGCTGCATTTAAAAAGGAGCCGTTCCAGGGGATTGAAAACCGGATCCAGAAAAGTACGCTCGTTGCCATACACTTTAGCCATATACCTGCCCAGGGGAAGCGACAGCAGCAGTGTAAGAACAAACATGACGATGATGCCTAAGATTTCAGTGTTCATTGTTGGGTGAGAAGTTTTTGAGAAGTGAGAAGTTTTTAGTGAGAAGTTTTTTAGTGAGAAGTTATAGTGAAAAGTTTTTAGTGAAAAGCAGGGCTGCAGCCTAAAACTTTTCGGGTTTGAGCAGTACATAGCACGTATAAATAAATACGAGTATGGTGATGATCAGTAGTCCTGTCATTTTGATTACGTTTAAATAGTTTGAAAATGCTGCCTATATTTTTTCAAAAAAGGCAATGGATCTGAAAAAGAGGATAAAGCAGCTGATGCCGGAAAGAATAAGAATACCTGTTAACATATTTCAGTAATTATTTAATGTTTTAAAGTCAACCCTCCGGTGCCAAAAACAGCTCCGGATTTTTTAAATAGTTATAATATGTTGATTGCTATTTGGTTATTTGTTAGCCGGTGTTTTTGGGGCATAAAAAAACTTATCAAAATGATAGGTGTGGTTCTCAAAATGATAGATGCAGGATGGAATTGTAGGGAGCAGGTAATGGGTGTTAAAGCCTGTATTCATCAATTTTCCGGTACAGGGTGGCGATCCCGATTTCGAGGATGCGGGCCGCCTCGGCTTTATTGCCCCTGGTAAATTGCAGGATGCGGCGGATATGGTTTTTTTCCATAGATGCCAGCGACGACGGATTTTCTCCTGCGCCATCGGCAGGAGACTGGTATTGCTGAATCTCCAGGGGAAGGTCTTCTATGTGCAGTTCATCATCCTGCATCAGGATCACACTGCGCTCAATGCTGTTTTTTAGTTCGCGGATATTACCTGGCCAGTTATACTGCTCCAGCGCCCGGAATACTTCTGCTGATATATGAAGCCCCTTCCGGTTTGTTTTTTCGGCAAACAGCCGGAGATAAAAGGTGGCCAGTGCTTTTATATCTTTCTTCCGTTCCCGTAATGCCGGCAGATTGATTTTAAAGGTAGCGATCCGGTAATAGAGATCTTCCCGGAATTGCCCGGCCTCAATTTCCTTCAGCAGGTTCCGGTTGGTAGCGGCCAGTAACCGTATATTGATCTTTGTAGGTTTGGTTTCCCCGATTTTGATAAATTCTCCGGATTCCAGCACCCGCAACAATTTTGCCTGCAGGTCAATCGCCATTTCGCCGATCTCATCCAGGAAAAGGGTTCCGTTGTGGGCTTCCTCCAGCAAACCGGCCTGGTCCTTTACAGCACCGGTAAAGGAGCCGGCCCGGTGACCGAACAGTTCGCCCTCCAGCAGCTCACGGCTGAACGCCGCGCAGTTGATGGCTACAAAGTTTTTGCTCCTGCGGTTGCTGGCCTCGTGTATGGCTCTTGCAAAAACCTCTTTACCGGTACCGGTTTCGCCGGTAATCAATACGGTGGCATCGGTGGGGGCTACTTTTTTTCCAAAAAGAATGGCTTGCTGAATGATTTCAGATGTGCCTATGACGCTGTCGAAGGAATATTTGTTGCCCAGTTGCTGTTCCAGTTGCTGCACTCTTTTGTGGAGGGTTACTTTTTCTATGGCCCGGTTCAGCAGCGGGATGATCCGGTTATTGTCGTCCCCTTTGGTGATATAATCAAAAGCGCCGTTTTTTATCGCCTGTACGCCGTCGGGAATATTGCCATAGGCGGTCAGCAGGATCACTTCCGTTTGCGGGGCCCGGGCTTTTATTTTTTTTACCAGCTCCACACCGTTTTCGTCCGGCAGTTTTACATCGCAGAGCACTACATCCGCTGCGGTTTTCTCCAATTGTTTCAGTCCGGAGCGGGCGTCTCCCGCCTGGAATACCTCAAACCCTTCGAGGGTGATGATCCTGGAAAGGAGCTGTCTTAATTTTTCCTCGTCGTCAATGATCAGTACGCTGTGCTTCATGCTATCAAACTTGAAGCAAAAGTAGTGGAATAATTTATGGGTTGTTTTTTAGAAAAAATAATAGGTTTGCGGTGTAGCACACTTCCGGAGCAACTATAAAATAATTGTTTTATCTTTAAGTTTTGCATATATTAGAATTGTGAGCGAGTCAATACCAACCATAAAGGAGATCGCCAGGCGGCTGAACGTTTCTGTATCCACTGTGTCGAGAGCGTTGAGCGATCATCCGCGGATCAGTACAAAGACAAAAGAAGCGGTAAAAGAGCTGGCCAAGGCGCTGAATTATGAGCCCAATTCCAAAGCGATCTTTTTTAAGCAAAAAAGAAGTTTTGTGATCGGGGTGATCGTACCGCATATTTATGAGGACTTTTTTTCAAAAGGGATCAGTGGTATTGAAGATGTGGCACTGGAAAACGGCTATACGATCTTATTTGGCCAGAGCCACGACCGGATTGATAAGGAACGCCAGGTAGTAGACGCGATGAAGAACCAGCGGGTAGACGGGTTGATCATTTCTTTGTCGAAAGAAACCAATAAAAGCGACCATCTGAAAACGCTGGATGCCTATAATATACCCGTGGTGTATTTTGACCGGGTGCCGTCCCTGCCTGGTGTGAATAAAGTGTTTTGCAATTTATTTGAAGGAACGGTAGACATGATCGAGTGGCTGTTCAAGCAGGACCGGAAACGCATTGCGTTCATCAATGGCCCGGGGGCGATCATTGCTTCCAAAGAACGGCTGGACGGTTATATAGAAGGAATTTCCCGGCGAAAGCTGAAGGTAGATATGCAGATGGTGGAGCAAACCGATTTTTCGGAAGAGGGTACCCATAAGGCTGTAGCCCGGCTATTGGCGCTTAAAAAGCCGCCGGATGCCATTATCAGTTTCAATGACTATGTGCATATGGATGCTGTGAAATATGCGCTTAAGGAACATGTAAAAATCAATGAAGATATCCTGTTTGCCAGCTATGCCAATATCTCTGTGAACAAACACACCGCTTATCCGCCCGTTGTTTCTGTGGACCAGTTCCCGTACAGCCAGGGTGAGGCCGCTATGAAAATGCTCATGGATATTTTACAGCACAAAGCCGATGAGGATGCTGCTGCGAAGGCGTTCCTGCATAAGGAAATTCCCGTTGCGCTGGTTTACAACTCATAAAATCGCTTACAGGGCAAACGTTTGCACCGGGTTTTGAAAAAAAACTTACACTTTATTTTATACATTTATCCCCTTAAACCAAATTATGGATAAAGTACTTGCCGGTTATGGATTAACGGCGGATCATTGTTCGGTGAAGCCATTTGGCAGCGGGTTGATCAATCATACATGGGAGCTTCGTAATGGAGCGGAACGATATATTTTACAGAAAGTAAACCAGAACGTATTCCGGGAGCCGGAGGCCATCGCATGGAACCTGGAATTTATTAATACCTACCTGGAGCAGCAGGACGGCACCTATTTTTTTGTAGCGCCCGTTAAAACGGTTTCGGGAGGCACGATGCTGCACATTGCGGATGACGGCTATTACCGGATGTTTCCGTTTGTAAAAGGCAGTCATTCAATAGACGTGGTTGAAGAACCCCAGCAGGCCTATGAGGCGGCAAAACAATTTGGCATGTTTACCAGCAAGCTGTCTGGTATTAACGTAGCAGAGCTGAAGATTACACTGCCGTCGTTTCATGACCTGGTATTGCGGTATGAACAATTCCTGGAGGCGCTGGAAAAGGGAAATGAAGCGCGCGCGGCTGAGGCAGCAACAGTGATCCGTGAATTAAAGGAGCATGCAGATATTGTGGACCGGTTTCGCGAAATATTAAAGAATCCTGATTTTAAACGGCGGGTAACCCATCATGATACAAAGATCAGCAATGTACTGTTTGACGACCATAATAAGGGACTTTGTGTGATTGACCTGGATACCGTGATGCCCGGCTATTTTATCAGCGATGTGGGAGACATGATGCGCACCTACCTTTGCCCGGTAAGCGAGGAGGAGCAGGATTTTAGCAAGATCGAGGTGCGTGAGGATTACTACAGGGCCATAGTGGAAGGCTACCTGGAGGATATGCAGGATGAGCTGACGGCTGCAGAAAAAAGCCATTTTTTCTACTCCGGTCTGTTTATGATCTATATGCAGGCCCTGCGGTTTTTAACCGATCATTTAAATGATGACCGCTATTACGGGGCAAAATATGAGGGGCATAATTTTATGAGGGCCCAAAACCAACTCACCTTATTAAAACGGTTACTGGAGAAGCAGGAAGTATTGGAAGGCTAGTTTTTTTCTTTCCTAGTTTTTATTTTTCTTTTTTATAAAATTTTCCTTACTTTTGCACCCGCTTAGTTTATAAGCACCGGGAAGTAGCGCAGGCCGGTAGCGCACCTGGTTTGGGACCAGGGGGTCGCAGGTTCGAATCCTGTCTTCCCGACATTTATAAAGGCTCTGATAATTCAGGGCCTTTTTTTTGTGGGTGAAATAAACGATAACGATATGGTATCCGTTGAAAGGGCATTGATAGCGCATGGCGCTTGCGGCGCCGGGGTCGCAGGCTCGAATCCTGTCTTCCCGGCTTAAGCCTGGAAGCAATCGACTTGGGATCATGTTGAATATTTGGGGGATTGTAGGGGTTAAGCATAAATATTAGCGAGTCTAAACAGGAAAAAAGCAATATCTCTTACGCCTCTTGCTGCGGCTCTGAAGGCCTTGATTTTTGCATTAAAAGATTCTGCTGCAGCATTGGTACTTCGGTGATCAAAATAATTAAGGATACTTGTATGATGCGTTTCAATGGATTTGGCCACGGTTCGGAATACCTTTAATCCGGATTCTTCAACTTCATTATACCAGAGGGTCAGTCTTTTGAATGCTACTATTTTGGCCGTGCAGTTAGAAAAAATATCGCTTAGCTTTCGGGATAATTTATAGGCTTGTTCAATGGCTGGATAACGCTCAAATAATAGCCGGGCGCGATGTAGCTGAGATGCGGTCCAGGCGTCTTTATGTTTGAATAGCAGGTAACGGCTTCGTGCCAGTAATTGCTTGGGCGAATCTCCATTGGAGAGCAACTCCGGGATATAAGGTTCTTTTGTTTTTTTAGCCTCCGCTATGGCATCATTTTCCTTATCCAGTTCTTCCCATCGGTGTTTAATGCGCAGTTCCTGTACGGCTTCAATAGCCAGTTGCTGTACATGAAAACGATCCGTCACCAGTCGGGCCTTTGGAAAGCAGCGCCGGGCTATCTGGTGCATACTGGCGGCCATATCCAGTGTGATCTCCTGGACTAAGTGACGACGTCCCTCGCTTATTTTCAACAGCGCTTCACATACTTTATCGGCCTGGGTGCTTTTGACCAATGCTACTAATGCCCCTTTTTGTCCCCTGGCTGATTTATTGGTAATGACGGTATAAAGTTCGTCTCTGGAAAGGGCGGTCTCATCCAAACTTAAATGAGGACCTATATTGTTTTCGAACAACATCCACTCTGTTGCATGTTCCGCCTGATCCCAGTGTTTATAATCGCTGATGTGGTGTTTGTACTGCTGCTGTAGTTGCTTGCCATCCAAATGATAATGACGGGCTAATTGATAACAGCTGATCGGAGTATTATCTAAATGTATCTTTTAAAAAAGCAGCAAACTCTTTGGTCAGCCGGGTGCCTTCATCACTAAATCCCAATCCCTGGAAACGATCACTCCCGTCCCGGGATCCTCCCAGCGCCGGCGCTTAATACTCAGTTCTGCCTTTTGATCCCGTATCGGAAAGTCCTGTACCCGAACCTCCGGTAAAAAGCCCTTGGAGTGATATTGCTGCCCTGTAAACTCTTCGGGAAGCTCGTTGCGTTCTTCCAAAAACAGCACCAGCCCTTCTTTGTCTTTTAATACCCGAACTAAATCGAAATAATCCAACGTACCCGCTGGCAAAAAATACCCCGCTAACGTCTTAAATGTCTCTGATTGTTCTTCGCTCATACTGCAGCAAAAAAATCACTTTTCACCTAATCCCCCAACTTTTGCACTTGATCCGTTTTTGGCCTCTTTTTTACCCCGCTGAATTACATTTACTGAGAATAATTCAGTGCTAAGATCTTAACCATTTCACACTTCTGGCTGTAGCTCCCAAATTAGTAGCGTTTTGTACGTCTTTCCGCGAGTCCATATATACATTCTTTATAGCAACCGGTTCGAATCCGCTCGAGATCCGAATATTATCAGGTATTTGGTCGCTAAACATCTTGGCGGCCCTTTCCGGATAAAAAAATAATACAAAGAAGCAGCAAATCTTTACGATTTGCACTTTTGGGAAGGCTTTTGCATCTATTTTAAAACAGTTCATGAGATACTTCATAAGGTCAATCTGCCGCCTTTTCATTAAAAAAATATAGATCATGAAAAGTCTTTCCACATGCAGTATTGTCTTCTACATCAGACAATCCAAAAGTAAAAGAAAGGGCTATAAAATTTATTGTTGTATTAAAGTTGGAGAAACGGCACCTAGAGAGATAGTTATTCCCGGCAGCATAAAACGAGATGAGTGGGATTTGGGCAAAGGACGTCCTAAACAAGTCAGAGATGACCTGATTCAACTTACCCTTTTTCTTGATTCTGTAAGAGGAAAACTGTATTCGATTTATTTCGAAGCTCAGTTGAAGGGGTACGAAGTCAGCGCTGATGCAATAAAACAAACTTACTTGGGAAGAGGAGAGCAAGATAAAACCATGTTGCAACTTATGGATATGGCTATTCAAAAATATAGGACAGGACTTGCTCCTGGGGTATAAAGAACTACCAGCTACAAAGCAATATGTAGTAGCTTTTTGCCAAATCAAATTTACTGCAGGGGACATTTGCACCAATAATGGCTGCATGAAGCATTTAGAATGCTCCGAAAAAAATCGAGCTGAAGAAAATGAAGGTTGCTGCTCTGAACACCGATGCGTGCAGACAAATATTGGGCGGCGCAATCCCTAAATGTGAGGGGATAGCATGGCCGGTACTATATGGTCACTACCCTGTGACAGGAACGTGAGCTGCGGGGTATATGATATTTAACGAAAGTGCACATTCACAACGATATCAGCTACTGAAAATTAAAAGTGGTAGCCATTGTTACGATGAACGGATGGTGGCTGCTGCTTTATGTTGATTTCGCTACGGGAATTTCCTTGGCAAGTATATTAAAATAATTGCAGCTTTTCCATAAATTGAAATTGCCGACGACATAAAACTTTCTTTTGGCTCTTGTAACGGCAACGTTAAGCATATTCGGCTTTTTCGAGGCCCAGGCTCTTGCACCTGGCTTTGCAGGATCACTTCCTAATACAAGGAATACAATATCGGCCTCTTTTCCTTGGAACGTATGGATTGTTCCACACCTTATATGTTTGTACCCATTAAAGGTTTCAGCGCATTTACCGGCTACTGATTTAAACGGCGAAATAATGAATATTTCATGGGGCGCAGTCTCTAGATCTTCGATTTTTTTACGCAAAAACGCAATCTCCTCAGCAATAACATGGCCATTTTCAACGGATGTCCCTTTAACATCAAACCATTGGGAGTTGCCTAACGGCCAATCAAAAACGGTATCTTCCACTACTTTAACCATTTGTCCGTTATAGGCAATCTTATTGGCAATATTAAACATTGGATTATCACACCTGCGATGAGCACGTAATGGAAAACCTGTCCAAATTGCGTCCTCTTCATCTTCTTCAGTCAATAATGTACCCATCTCAGAAACCCTGTCCGCAAGTACCTGAACGGAACTTCTCAATGGTGACCATTCCGTGGCGACATTGAAGGTTCCGATTAGCATATTTATCAGCTTTGAATTTACGGTTACTACCGGTTCTATTTGTAGCGGATCACCGATGATAATGCATTTGCGGCAACGGTTGATAATTCCGGCGGCTGACTGTGGAGTGGCTTGCCCAGCCTCATCAATTAAGAGCCACCCAATGCTATCCTTACCCATCGACTGAAATAGCCTTGACACAGAAGCCAGGCTGGTAGACACAACTGGCACACAGAAAAAAAATGTTTGCCATAAACCGGCTGCTATATCACTGCTGATGGCCACCTTTCCGTCCAGCATCTCCACAAATAAATTGAGGTTGTTCCAAAACGGTTTGGCATTACTTAAAATGGCATACTTATGTAGTTCAAGACTTTTTAAAAAGATGTCCGACCTTAACTTATTAATCTTTATCGAAGACCAGGGGCATGTTTTATGGAATGTATTCTTGTCATCAAAATAAGCAGCTACCAGTTTTTCGTCGGGTATGTTCTCCAGGGAAATTTCATATTTTTTGTGAAGGAGCAGTTTTTCGCGCTCGTATTCAGACCGGTGCTGTTCCATGGCGTTTAATACTTCCTGCTTCTTTCTAATCGTTCGCTCCGTTGCTCTTATTTTTCTTTCTATCGCATCTAATTGATCTTGCTCTTGGTTAAGCGCGTAAATGTTTTTATTAAGAATAAGTTCATATTGTAACTTTGTTTCCTTCCAAAGTTTATTAGCGGATCTTTTAAAAAGACCAGGTTTGTTTTGTTGATGCTGGGCAAGGTCCTGTTGTGCGGCAGCAACTTTTTGGTTCATACGTTGCAAAGAGTTGATAACCCGTTTTTCTGCACGTTTCAATTCTTCTAATTCGCCCTTAAGGCCTTCAATCGCATCTGTCCTATCTATTTGCAGATGTTGATCTTCGAAGAGTTTATACAACAGATCAAAGTAGCGTCCAGTATCCTTTTTAAAAACTTCAAATTCAGACAGCAACTGTTTAAGTTCAGCAGCAACTTCGTAGAAGCGCTCCCTGCTTTCTTCAGTTCGATCATTCTCTTTTTGATATTGAAGCTGCAGGTACTTCTTAAATCCCATACGATCGATCCCAGGATACCAGAAATTATTTTTAAAGGCTTGTTTGTTTTCCGAATTACCCAACGCAACAGCTAGTAGTCCCCAGTTTTCTGATTGAAGAAGTGCCGTTGTCTGATCTGCAAAATAGTCCGCTTCATTAAAGTAATCAGTATCTATCTTATTCAGGGAAGGGAGCTCCTTGGATATATTTTCTACAGCTGCGTTATTATTGCTTGCTACTACTATACCGGTATCCGAAAAAAGCATACTATCGGGTGCGTAATAATAAAAGGTAAAATCAGTGCGTTCAATCTTTTGGGCCTTTTCAAAAAGTTTTTCAGCGCCATGTTTTAGCAATTTTTTTGCTCGGGTAACGATAATCTCCGCAACAATATCAGATAACAGGGTGGTTTTACCAGTGCCAGGTGGTCCATTTACACCTATCAGCCCGTCATTGTTTTTTAGTGCGTAAAGACATGCTGTTACGGCTGCCAATTGTGCACTATAAAGCCCATGCTTGGGGTTCGATGGCCATCTGCCCGCCGGCAATTCTTGTACATTAATCCTTCGCCAAAAAGCATCTATATCCTTCAGCATATCTACCCTTTCCAAACGTAACAAATCTGTTGTCAGCAATTGCTGCAGACCTTTACCGTATCTCGAACTGACAATAAGTTCGTTAAGATCCTTAAGGTAAAAACTGTTTAAAAAAGCCACGTCCGGTTTGGTGTGTTTGGAAAGCTTGAAGGATCGGATAAATACCGCTTCTTCCCAGCTTAGCTTTTTTAGGCCAAGTTCACCCAATATATCGAGCTCTTTTTTCAAAAGCGGCCAATTGATCACGGAAGACTCAAGGTCTTCCAAATGCTGGGCGGAAGGGTTTAAACCAAACCGGTCTTTAAAGGCTTGCTGTGTTTTGTCCAGCTCATCGTCAATTATGGAAAGTGACTTTTTGTTTTGCAGGCATAAAAGGCCATGGAGGTAGGAGGCTTGAAGGTAGCCGTTGTCTGCATTGCATCGTCCATCTTCGTTTACAATCATTACAGCTAGACAGGTATAGCCGCTTACCTTTTCTTCAAATTGATCTTCCTTCGATGGCCTATATCCAATTGTTTTCTCAATTCTATCAACTACCTGCTCTTTTGCCACTCTGCCTAAAAACACGACATGATGCCAATTGTAGTTTTCACTTTGTTCATACTCCAGTTCCCAGGGTAATGGTGTGTTTGGCTTATACAGCTTAGAATTGGGTAACAGGTCGGGGAGATTAAATATCTCTATTGCTCTCCAAAATTTTAATATGGCTTTTTGATTGGTAGGCATCTATGGTTAATTATACTTTTTGATCTTTAACGTAGCGATACTGCTTGTATACATATTCCTACAGGTCAATATCTGTCTATTGGACGACTGATTTTCACTCTGTTATTGGGTCATGCAGGAAAAACGTTAAGTTCAAAAAGCTATAGTTAACAAATATATAAAAGTATTCGCATTTAAATTTGGGCATGGTGGGCTTGTAGGTGAAATTACGGTCGCAGGGAAGGGGTGACTTTTTTCTTTTTTCGTGGTGTTTGAGGTCATTACCTTGCATCCAAACCTGAAGTACATCGCGCCCTAATGCCTCGGTTTCCATAGTCAGGTATGACTCATATCGGAAATGAAACAATGGTTCAGCGGTTAAACAGTACTCAATAGTTCTGTTAATTACTTCATCCTTATCCTCCGTGTTGTTCAATTTTGCAGGAACTTCAATGATCGCGATTTTCTCCTTCTCTCGAAAAGAAGGGGTATGGATCTCTAGTTACTGTTCTGAACGATTGTTAGTAGATTTTCTGGCAAAGTAATTACGTTTATCTTTTTCAGATAATAATTTGTCATTCCATATAGCTTCGTGTTTATAGGTTAGCAACAGCCAGAGTTTGGATCACGATATTGTATCCATTGACAGGACATGGATGGTACATGGCTTAGCGCTCCAGATTCCCGACTTTTTTAGGAATCCAATAAAAGCCTCAATGTCTTGGTTTGTAGGGCGCCGCGTTTAGCCCGGCGCGGCGTACATCGGTTACTTACATAATGTTAGATGGTTACTCAAAACAGTAGGCGCATAAAACAGGAGGCCGTCTTAAAGCGACCTCCTGTTTTAGTTCCTGATACATAGATACGATGATTTTCCGTTTCCAGGGCAGATGGGTTTTTTGATTGACGGGCAATCGGCATTACCGTTCATAGGCAAGCCGAGTGCCGCCAAATGATCTATTTAATTTTGGTTGAATCTGTTTGCAAATGTTGATACCCGCACCATCTGTCGTTGAATTCACGGGTAGGGTTTGCATTTCGAAAGCGCAGGATAAATACGCTTCCCACAATAAAACCCACCACGATTACTATGGATGCAATTTTAGTAAGCGTTGCTAACAGGGGTTTTGTTGAAAAATTTCCAAATACATAACCCAAGATTAAAACCAGGCATGTAATGATTACGATCCTGGAAATGATAAATATTAACACTGGCATAAGAATAAATTTTAGAGTTTATAATTTAATTGACGTTTACTTCATTTGTTTTAAAAGGTCTCCTACTTCTGTTTTACCCCAGTGAGGTGCGGCGTTTGTACCGGCTTCCTGCTCTAATAACTGTCTTGCCTGCACCAGTAATTCTTTTGCTTTCGTTTTATTGCCTCCCCACATTTTCGGTGTTGCAAATTTTTGCCAGCCGGCCAGGTATAATGCTCTTGGATTTTGCGGATTTGCAGCCTGGGCCATCTGTATATACCTGAATGCCGCGGGACCGAACTTTGCCCCATATGTTTGGGGGTTGATGAACACTTTGTCCTGGTTTGCCATCGCCATAATGCAGTAAATTTCAGAGAGCTCTTTCTTTTGACTGCCGGTATCGATCAGAGACAAAGCCTTGTTGATCTGCTTCTCGGCTGTATTGGCGAAGGGCTCTATTTTTTCTCCATCCCGTTGATACAGCCATCCTGTTTGCGCATTACAAAAAGCCGCATAATACCAGGTTAGCCAGTTGTTGCCGTCAGTTGCGGTTAGTTGCAGAAAATCCTGGGACAGGATTTCGTAGTCTTTTGCGGTTCTTGCATTGTCCAATTTTGCAACGGCAGCTTCAATGCCGCCGGAATTTGTTTGTGCACTGGTTACCTGCAGCGTGGCTGCCAGGAACATCATTGATACGATTAACTTTTTCATTGTTGTTTTTTTAATTGTTATAGATGCTGATTGATAATATCATCTCTTCTGTCCGTGCCAAGGCTCATAAAAAAGCCGATATAATAAAATCGTGTGGCAGGAAGTGTTACCGGCGTTTTATGATTACCATCGTAGCTGAAGTTGTACCCGAATACCTGTTTTGTGCCCAGCACATTGTTCATTCCAAATCCTATCCCGGAGAAGTCTTTCCATTTTTTTGAGATGTTGAACAGGTAGGCGAAACTTACGTTCAGACTCTGATAATCTTTCGTGGTACCTGAATATCGGATAACCGGACGTCCATCGCTTTCTGTTTTTATATTATAATAGGGTCTTCCGGTCGTAAACCAGTAAGCGGCATTGGCCATAAAATTCAGGGTGGGAAAGAATCGTTTAACGGCCAGCGAAAAGGTATGCGGTGTTGCGTACGTCGGGTTTAGTTGATCGGGATAATTCAGGAATTTTCTTTTGGTATCCAGGTAGCTGTAACTCACCCAGTAATCCAGATCCCTGACGGAACGTTTGTCTCTGAAGAAAAGTTCAAAACCTTTAGCATAACCATCGCCATTGTTTCCTGTTACGGAATCAGTACTAATAAGATCTTTATAGGCTTTGTAGAATAGCTCTGCCCGCAAAAACCGGTTAGAAGCATTATGCTGGTAATTGATGATATAATGTGTAGCCTTACTGAAATCAAGATGTTTATTTTGCAGGAGGTATTCGCTGAGGGGTTTTTGGTAAAAGATGCCGTAAGCCAGGCTTAGCTGGCTTTTATCCGAAAGTTTATAGGCGACGCTTACCCTTGGAGTGATGTTTATTTGGTGCAACAGGGCTGATTGCTCTGATCGCAGGCCAATTCTTGCAGCCAGTTTCCTGTTTAACTGGAGATCTGTTTCCGCAAATACAGCAGTTGCATCTTCGGTATAGGCGCTTCGACCTTCAGTATTGGGTTCCGATAAACTGTTTGCAACATCCTGGTGGATGTACTCCGCGCCGAACCTGAGCGTTTGTCTTCCCTTAAACCGTTTATTCAATACCACTTTGCCATTTAAGAAATGGTGTTTGTTCGTATAGGAACCGTTCTTTTCACTAAAAGGGTACCGATTGATGAATGTTTTTTCATGTTCAGCGTTGTACAGGCCTTTTTCAATATCCTGGCTGCTGTAATTATAGCTGATGGCGGCATCTATTTTCCAGTTATTCCGAAGCGATTCCCTGTAAGAAAGATTTGAATAAAGATTATTTCCTTTGGTTTGGAAGGTGGACTCAAGATCGATGCTGTCAATATCCGGATGGCCCAGGCCGGTATTATTATAACCGTAGTTGGCATAAAATTTCAGGATGCCTGTTTTACTTGTCTTAATTCTGAAATTAAAGTCGCTGCTGATATATTCAGGCCCATGAAAATAGCCGGCTGCCTGCTTCACTATTTTATTATAAAAAATACCGGCATTGCTATAATTTGCAGTAACTCCCATACTGCTTTGTTTATTTTTTGCAAGCTGCTGAAAGCCCAATCCCTGGCTTGTTGGAAATAAGTGCAGACTGGCTTCAGATTTCTCCGGCAGATCAACCGTTTCAAGTATCAGGGCACTGCTTAATGCATCACCGTATAGTGCGGAATAGCCTCCCGTATTAAACAGAATGCCCTTAAATAAAAATGGGTTAACCCTTGCCGGCTGCATGATCCCCGGTATTGACGCATAGTTTGGGTTTGGGAATGCCACTCCATCAATGAATTGTTTTGCCTCATCGCTGGTGCCGCCTCTTACAAAGAGACCTTCGGATTCACCCACCTGTTGCACACCGGGCAATGCCCGCATGGAATTGGCAACATCGCCACCCGTGCCTGCAACGGTAACCGCATCCATCGGTGTTAGCGAGGCTCCTTTAGCCTTATCGCTCGCGATAAATGTGCCCGCACTCATAACCACCACGTCGCCCAATACTTTTGCTTCAGCCTGTAATATGATCGCTATTGGTAATGCAGCGTTATCCGGATTTACCAAAACAGTTTTCGGTTCGTAGCCAATACAGGAAACGATTAATGTTTTTGTGCCTTTTTCAGGTACGATAATCCTGAAATTCCCGGCGCTGTCGGTGGTGGTGCCCGTACCGGATTCTTTAATACGAATGCTTGCTGATTGAAGCGGGTCTTTTTTCTGATTGCTGACTTTCCCGGTAATCGTCGTTTGGCCTTGCGCTATAGCTGCCATAAAAGTGATAAGGATCGTTGCTAAAAACAATTTCATAACCATTGTATTTAGATTGACAACCCAAAGCTATGGAGCGATGAAAGCGCTGACCGGAAAGAATAGACAAGCGGGGAATATGAGTAGAGCAAAGCGGTTTTTACATCAGGATAGGTTCCTAAACGGCGGTTGTTTATCTGAAAAACTAGAAATAAGATGACAAAGTAAGCATTTGAAAAGCAGCGGGCGTATATGCATCAACTTTTGCGCGGTGCGAATATTCTACAGGAGTATAGCCTGTTGCTTTAATAAATCTGCGGTTAAAATACTGCCTGTCCGTAGAAAAATTCAGCAGTTATTCTGTGATGTACATTGGCTTCAATAAGGCTTTGCGCTTCCTTTGTCCGGATGGAATGATTATTGTGAGATGCTTCATGGAGCTCTTTAACGAAGATATATATATGACAGGGTCTAAATTGCCCTCCAGTAAAGTCTGTTTATATAACATCCGGCACGTGAACGTATATGAACCTTGATGAAGCAGATTTATTTCAGGAATTTATGCGGTGAAACAGTTGGCAGGATATTCATTTTATTCTTCACTAAATAAATAAAAATCATGAAGCTCAGTACTCTTTTAAGCATCGCCTCCATTTATATGGTTTTAGCCGGGCTTGGATTTATTTTATTTCCGCAGGCATTTGGCCGGGGAGCGGTACCCTCAGATGCTTCCCCGGCTTTGATTGCTTATCTGCGGCTTATAGGAAGCCCGATGCTGGGGATCGCAGTGCTCAATTGGATGTCCAGAAAGGAAGGTCCATCTACGGCCCGTAACGCAATCATAATAGGCAATACCGTTGGCTTCGCAGTAATCGCCACCCTGGATATTTGGGGGCTTTTTAATGATGCAAGGCCTGCTACTAAAGTGTTTGTGGTTATACACCTGCTCTTTGCGCTTGCCTTTCTCATCCTGGGCCGAAAGCACATCTTAAAGGGATAAGCGACACAAAGGCCGCACTAAAATGCCCGGATGGTTTTATGCCTCTGGCTGATTTCAGGGCTTCTGACAGCGTTTTGTATAGAGCTGAAAAATGAAAAAGTGCGATTTTTTAAAATGAAATCATCTTTGTTAGTCCCGTTTTAAAGTTGTCGCTCAGGGGCAATTCAATGGCGCCAAGATTCACAAGGTCTCTTTTTACAGACACTATTTTATCTACCGCTACAATGTAGGATTTGTGTATCCGTACAAAACGGTAGGGCAGTAATTTGTCTTCTATATGGCGCATGCTTATTTTGGTGATAACGGGCTTTGTTGTTGACGTTAAAAATATCTTGATATAGTCTTTCATGCCCTCGATATAAAGAATGTCGGCAATCGTGACTTTTACCTGCTTGTATTCCACATATACAAAAAAATACCCCGCCGGCTCTTCCTTGTAGATGGCTTTTTGTTGCAGGGCGAAAATATCCTGCGCTTTGTTACATGCCTTTAAGAAACGTTCGAACGAAACAGGTTTTAGCAAATAGTCAATCGCATTAAGTTCAAAGCCTTCAAGCGCATGCTCTTTATAAGCAGTAATAAAAATGACCATTGGAGGGGCTTTTAATGTTTGCATAAATTGTAACCCATTCAATCCCGGCATTTGAATGTCAAGGAAAATCAGGTCTATGTTTTCTTTATGCAGGATATCGGCGGCTTCCATCGCGTTTTTACACCGGGCTGCCAGCTTCAGAAAAGGTACCTGCTGAATATTGTCTACCAATAGATCCAGGACCAGCTTTTCATCATCTACGGCTATACAGTTTATCATATAAGGGTGAGTTTTAAATGCACAGCGAAGATATGCCCGCTGTCGGTAATCACGAGCTCATGCCTACCCGGGTATAAAAGTTGTAACCGGCTTTTTACATTGGTTAATCCTATACCGGAATTGTTATCCTTGCTGCCGCTATTTTCAGCATAATTGTTGGCGATATCAAATGTTAAAGCATTTTCTGTTTCCGTAAGTTGAATCGAAATAAAAGCATCCTCAACCAGGCCGATACCATGTTTAAAGGCATTTTCCACGAAGGGGATTAATAGCATCGGCTCAATCTGCCTGTTCGTATTACTGACATTGATCGCTACATTTATTTTTACATCATTGCCGAACCGAAGCCTTTGCAATGCAATGTAATTGTTGAGATGATCTGCTTCATTTGGTATTGATATCCGGCTGTCTTGAGAATCATACAGCATATAGCGCAATAGTTCAGATAACCTAATCAGGGAGGGTTCCAGTATATCCGATTTTTGCCGTGCCAGCGCAACCATATTCGTCATCATGTTGAATAGGAAATGGGGGCTCATCTGAGACCGCAGAAACTTCAGTTCTGATGATAATTGCTGCGCCCGGGCTTCTTTTTCCAGCCGCTCAAATTTTACCCGATCGCTGATGAGCCTGAATAAAATGCCGGTTAGCAAAAAAGGTATTACAGCAAAAAATATAATCCGCCGGTTTTCTTCTGTAAGTACAAAAGCAGGGTTCCGCTGAAGAAATAGCAGTTTAACCTGGTAGGAAATAATGACAGTGGCAAAGAAACAAAGTATATACAGCCACCAGCGTTTTCGCGTAAGCAAATAAGGATACAGAACGTATACATTCAGGTAGAAAATGCCGATATGAAAAAGATTGCTTATTGGGAAATAACCTCTGGGCAGCCCGTCAACGGGTTCTCCCGCTATGGTAATAAAGGGGATAATGTAAAGTACCGTCCACACCAACAAGTGCATGCCGGGTACAAAATATTTTTGCGCTCTTACGTTCATGATGCCAGCACTAAGTTACTGCAAGATAGGCAATAGCATATTTTGGTAGCAAGAGTGTAGACGAAGGCGGTAAATGAGACGACAAAATAATTGAATCGTTCCGGTTGTAAGGGTTGCGTAAAGCCGTTTTTGCTAGGTGCGGATTGACAGCACCAGGCCGAACCCGATATATCTTGCATCGAAATCCGGTGCGAAAGAATATTGGTGAACAATTCAATGAGTACAAATATTAGGTCTTTGTAATGCTTGATAAAGAACATGTTGGACAGGGCGTTCGGATCCTGTTTTCCCGGCACTTATAATGGCTGCGGTTAATCCACGCCTTTTCTGTTCGTTTTTTAGCCTGATGGTGCTTTGTATATGACCGGCAGATCAACCATGCTGCCGGCTTGTGCTCCCGTTGTTTTTTTATAACTTCCTGTTTAATTCGCGTATCTTTCATGTATCAACTCTTTCATGAAAACAACGGATCAGTCGATTTATGCACCATAAAATAATATCATTAGCAAGCCTGGTAGTTGCCTGTTGTTTCCTGGGATGCTCCAGTAAATCAGTGGCAGGGAAGTCCAATGTGCTTGGGAGCGGCGCCGGGGAGCAGCGCAAGGAAGCTGACGCCCGGCAGCAGGCTGACCAGCCCAATGCTCAAACCCCTGTTGAGCAGGGCACCGCAACGGGTAATAAGAAGGCCGTAGCCTATAAGCCCTTCGTCTCTAAAAATACCCGTTGGACGCCGGAACATCTTGCCTACGGAACGCCGCAGTACTATTTGTATAAAACAGATAGTCTTCAAAAGGCATATTCCCGGAGAATCTATTACGAAAACATCAATAAGATTATCGACCAGATCTCCGAGACGCCGGATGATAAGCAGAACCTCGCTGTGAATGCCGATAACTGGTATGCAGCCATTGATTTTAATATCCGCAAGCCTCAATTTATCATCTTACATCATACTTCACAAAACAGCGTGGAGCAAACGTTGTTTACCTTTTCTGTTCGTAAGGAGAGAGAAACAAGCGCACACTATGTGGTTGGCAGGGATGGAACGGTGTACCAGATGTTGAATGACTACGTGCGGTCTTACCACGCCGGTGCTGGCAAATGGGGCAATATTGTGGATATGAATTCCTGCAGCCTCGGTATTGAAATCGATAACGACGGAGAAAACGAAACGTTTACTCCGGAGCAGATCGATGCACTGCTGAAGCTGCTGTCATACCTGAAAGAAAAATACAGCATCCCCACCGGCAATATTATCGGCCACTCCGATTATGCTGTGGGAAGAAAAGATGATCCCAGCGTATTATTTCCGTGGGCACAGCTGGCAAAGGAAGGTTTCGGGTTCTGGTATGATCCCAACAATTTAAAACAGCCACCTGCTGACTTTGATCCGGTACTGGCCCTGCGGATCATCGGTTATAATATCGACGATCCGGTGGTGGCGATCCAGGCCTTTAAACATCATTTTGTTCAAAATAATGTATCGAAAATTTTAACGGATGCTGATAAAAAGATCCTGTACAATATCATGCTTAAATACAAATAACGGCACTGCTTTTTTACAGGGCAGGTTCCGGATATGTTAAAAGAAGCGGATGTTTTCATCCGTGAAATAACGCGTAACGGTTTACCCGCATGCGATTCTTTGCAATGTGTAAAATACAATTTTATGTTGAATGATAAATTTGTTCATAAAGCTGGTAAATGAATTTATATTTTTGAAATCCTTGCGCAATGCGCTCTTTTAAAATCTTCTGAATTTGGCCCAAAGCCGCTGCTGTGGCGCTTTGCATTGCAGTTTCCACTATATTTGAAATCCGGTTAGCAAAGCAATGGCTGCTGTTTTTTTAAGGATCGTTGTAAGCGGCGCCATCGATCCCAGCCATTTCAAATACAAAAACAAGTATGCAAAATCCTCATAAAATCTCCCGTCGCAACTTTATCAGTAAAACCAGTCTGGCCGGCGCCGGATTGGCCCTTACGGCAACGGCACCGGCATGGGCCGGTGTGCTGCAACCGGGCAGCGGCGTTCTTAATACCGTTTCAACAGATGCCGGATGGATCCGGTCTTTATATGAACGCTCAACGGTAACCACTTATCTTAAATCAAAGGATGAATTAAAATACATCGGCATGCCGGTGGGCGGTATCAATGCGGGCGGACTGTACCTGGGAGGCGATGGCAGGCTCTGGCTCTGGGATATCTTTAACCTGAACCAGGAAGGTATTAACCCGTTGGATGTTCCCTGGAAGGATCCGGTACATGCGGGACAGAAAATACGTTCGCGCGACGGGGGCAGTTATGTGGCGCCGCCCAAAAGCAACGAAGTGCGGTTGCTGGAACAGGGCTTTGCCGTAAAGCTCGAGTATGCGGGAAAAACAACGGTCCGCATGCTGGATGAAAAAGACTGGGAAGAAGTGCGTTTTGAGGCCACCTACCCGGTCGCTACCATTACGTATACAGACAAGGCCCTGCCGGTGGATGTGGTGATGCAGGCATTTAGTCCGTTCATTCCGCTGGATACCGACCGTTCAGGTCTACCTGCTACTATTTTCAATATTGAAATCCGGAATAAAGGCGGGCAGCCGGTAAAGGCAAGCGTTGCCGGATGGCTGGAAAATAAAGCGGCCCCCTATACCGGGCTAGTCAACCGGCTGCAGCGAAAAAGCACCGCGTTTAAAGAGGGCAGTGCCACCGGGGTTTATTATACATTGGAGAAAACGTCTTTTGGAAACCAGCAGGCGGAAAAAAGTTTTGACTTCGGCACGCTTTGCCTGGCCACACTTGGCAACAAGGCCACGTCAAATGTGGCTGTGGATGAATTGGCGGGTGCCGCATTGTTTATTGCCGGTAATGCGTCTGAAGCCGTAAAAGCCGCCCAGCAAAAATTAGTGGGCAGTGTTGCTGCGGTTATGGAAGTGGCGGCCTGGCAGTCGGCAACGGTCCCTTATATCCTCAGCTGGCATTCGCCCAACCTGGTGATGGATAGTGGGAAGGTATTGCCGGAGACCGACCGGGGCCGTTACTATGACAACCAGTTTAAAAATGCGAAGGAGGTGGCAACGTATGTGGCCGCAAATGTTAAGGAACTGTCGGGGCTTACCCTGCTTTGGAAAGATACCTGGTATGATGGCACGTTGCCGTATTGGTTTCTCGACCGCACATTTGTGAATGTTGCTGCGCTGGCTTCCACCACCTCGCACCGCTTTAAATCGGGCCGGTACTGGGCATGGGAAGGGGTAGGTGCCTGCCACGGCAACTGTACGCATGTATGGCAATATGCACAGGGCACGGCCCGGCTTTTTCCGGCCATGGAGCGGGATAACCGGGAGCGGGTAGACCTGGGCATATCCTTGCAGGAGGATGGGGGCATCTGGTTCCGGGGCGAATATGATAAACGTCCGGCCATTGACGGACAGGCCGGACGGGTACTGGGTTGCTACCGCGAGCATCAGATGAGTGCGGATCACCGCTTTCTGCAACAGAACTGGGACAACATAAAGCGGGCTACGCAGTTTATCATCAACCAGGATAAGAATAAAGACGGTATGGTAGATACGCCGCTCGAAAATACACTGGATGCGATCTGGGACGGAGAGATCGCCTGGATCGTGGGCTTATGCATCGCCGCCGTAAAAGCGGGTCAGCTGATGGCGGAAGAGATGCAGGATATGGCTTTTGCGGCCACCTGTAGGGATTATGTGCAAAAGGGAAGCCGCAACATGCACGACCATCTTTTCAACGGTGAATATTTTATCCATCGCCCGGATCCTGTTAAAGGCCGCAAAAATGTCGGCTCTTATAATACCTGTCATATTGACCAGGTATTCGGACAAAGCTGGGCCTTCCAGGTAGGGCTGGGCCGGATCATCGATCAAAAACAAAGCCTGTCGGCACTGCGGGCGCTGTGGAAATACAATTTTGTAAAAGATATGGGCCGGTATGCGGAAACGCACAAGGGTGGCCGTCCCTATGCCTTATATGGCGAGTCGGGTATGGTGATGAACACCAATCCAAAGAATGAACCGAAGCCTTATGGAGATAATGCCACCTGGCAGATGGGATACTTTCATGAATGCATGAGCGGCTTTGAGCACCAGGTGGCCAGTCATATGATGGCCGAGGGCATGACGGATGAAGCGCTGGTGCTGACCCGGGCCATACACGACCGTTATCATGCATCCAAGCGTAATCCGTTTAACGAAATCGAGTGCAGTGATCATTACGGCCGGGCCATGGCCAGTTATGGCACCTTTATTACCGCCTGTGGGTTTGAATACCACGGGCCCAAAGGCCATATCCGCTTTGCGCCGAAATGGCATCCGGAACATTTCAAAGCGCCTTTTACAGCCGCAGAAGGCTGGGGCAGTTACACACAAAAAAAGAACCAGGGCCGGCAGGAGGCGGTGCTGGAAGTGAAGTACGGAAAACTGCTGCTGAACAGCATTGGCCTGCAACCCATACCAGGCGTAAAGCCCCAGAATATTTCGGTTACTGCCGGCAACGAAAAGCTGGCTGTTCAAACAGAAGTTAAGGCCGGTGAGCTCCAGATCCGTTTCAATCAACCAGTAACCCTGCTGCCCGGAGCACCTTTAAAGATCGTACTGGGCGCTTAGCAGATGCGCTTTTTGTAAAAAAATAAGTCATGTTCCCATTATATCTCCAACGGTTTTTATTGCTGGTAATGATAGCCCTGCCGTTTGGCGCATGGGCACAGCATAAGGCAGCAGCAAAGCGGCCCAATATCCTTTTTATATTTACCGATGATCAGCGGAGGAGCGGTACCTTTCTTGCTCCGGATCTGTTAAAAACGCCGGTGCTCGACAGCCTGGCGCATAGTGGTGTCACTTTTCAGAACTCCTATATCATGGGTGGTACCAGCGGAGCGGTTTGTGCGCCCAGCAGGGGAAGTATGTTTACCGGGCGCAGTGTTTTTGAAATGCGGGGCAACTATGGCCAAACGATTCCGGACTCCCTGATCTTATTGCCCCAGTACCTGAAAGCAAACGGGTACTATACCTGGATGACCGGGAAATGGCATAACGAATATGCGCCGTTTGTAAGAAGCTTTACCGGCGGTGCCTCCATCTTTTTCTCCGGGATGGGACCCCAATACGCGTTCCGGGTAAACGATTTCCGTTCGGATGGTCAGTATACAACGGCAAACAGCCGGCCGGCACCGGAAGGTGTTCATGCTACGGATCTGTTTGCGGACGAGGCGATCCGTTTTTTAGAAAATTATGAAGACAACCGCCCGTTCTTTGCCTACGTAGCCTTCAAAACGCCGCATGATCCGCGAACGGTGGCGCCTGCCTTTCAGCACCTGTACGATCCGGCAACCACAAAACTGCCGCCTAACTTTTTACCGGAGCATCCGTTTGATAACGGGGATCTGCGGATCCGGGATGAACAACTGGCGGCATTCCCGCGGGACAGTGCGGAGATCCGGAAGCATATTGCTGATTATTATGCCATGATCACGCATATTGATCAGCGCATCGGTGATATCCTGAGGGAGCTGAAACGGAAAGGACTCGATAAAAATACCCTGGTGATCTTTGCATCGGATAACGGGCTGGCCATGGGCCAACATGGACTCATGGGTAAACAAAACCTATATGAACATAGTATAGGAGTACCATTGATCTTTTCCGGACCGGGTGTAGTGCCGCATCAATCGGGAACGGCGCTCACTTACCTCACGGATATTTTCCCCACCCTCTGCGATTATCTGGGGTTACCCGTGCCGGGAAAGGCACAGATGATGGGGGAGAGCCTGGCGCCGGCACTGCAGGGGAAAGCTTTTACCGGCAGAACTTCGCAGTATTATATTTATGCCAATTACCAGCGGGCCCTGCGTAAAGGACCGTATAAACTGATCGAGTACCTTGTTAAAGGAGCGCGACATACCCAGTTGTTTAACCTGGATAAAGATCCCTGGGAAACCCGCAACATCGCCGGGGCAAAAAATATGCAGGCGGTGATCCGCCAGATGCGTGCTGAAATGCAGCGATGGCATGATAAAAGCGGTGATCCCATGCCGGTATTTTATAAAATGGATACTTCAAAGTAAAAATAATACAGTAAGGGACAGGCTTATGACCGCTTTCCGGAAAACGGTTCCGGGTTCAAATAAAAATTTACAAAAAAAGAGATGGTTGTTTAGGGGATTTATACCCGGTATGGACTCCTAATAAATAGAGGCGCTCAGGAGCGGCAGCGGGTTGTCCGGATAATGCAGCCCGGGAATGCAATAGGCTTCCCCGGCCAGCGCTGCGTATACGCGTTTAATGATTGCAAGGCTTGGAACAGGAAATAAAAATACAACTACTGGTGGAGCAGATCGCGGTGCTGGATGACGGCAAGGCATTTGAAAAGTTATTCCATGTGTATTATAAACGGCTGCTCCGGTTTGCCGATGCCATTGTAAAGGACGCCCAATCGGCAGAAGAGGTTGTATCGGATGTGTTTTTAAATCTCTGGCGCAACCGGAGCAAATTGCTGGAGATCGAAAACCTCAACAGTTACCTCTATGTAGCCACAAAAAACCTGGCCATAAGAAGCCGTACCCGGTTGCAGCACCGGACACCATTAAATATTGAGGAGATCGAAATAGAACCGGAACATGTTACCAATCCTGAAGAGATCTTATTAAACAATGAATTGGTTAAACGGTATGAGGCGGCGGTCAGCCGGCTGCCCGCCCGGTGCCAGACCATTTACCGGCTTGCCCGGCAGGACGGATTGCGGTATAAGGAAATTGCCGCCATATTGAATGTGTCGGTCAAAACAGTTGACGCACAGATGGCGATCGCATTAAAACGGATCACGCAGGTTGTCCGGTTTGTATATGATGAAAAGCGGTTGTAACACATACTATGGAAAATAATAGCAACAACAGGTTTATGCACCATGCAAGAATATACCAGTTAAGCGCCCGCAAATTAACGCAGGACGCCACGCTTGAAGAGCTTCAGGAGCTGGAACAACTGCTCCGCGAGCATCCGGAGCTGGCCGCACAACTGGATATGCATGGCCGCTTCTTTAATATAGAAATGAAACAGGAAGCTGCAGATACAGCAACCAGTGAAGCCTGGCAACGGCAGGAAATGACCCTGCGCGCGCATTTCCCGGAGGCTTTTGGCGGAGCGGATCCGCAACCGGCGAAGAAAAGATCCCTGTTAAAAAAGATCGGATGGAGTATGGCGGCTGCCGGTATGATCCTGGCGGTTGTACTGGGCTATTTTCTTAACGGGCGCAAGGGCAATACGGAAAACCCGGTGCCACAGGCAGATGCTGCCGCTATTGAAGCTACCAGCAGCAAACATGAGGTAACGCTCCCGGACGGATCACGGGCCATTTTGAATAAAAACAGTCACCTGTATTTAAGCGAAGGCTTTGGCAGTGTCAACCGCAATATCCGCCTGGAAGGGGAAGCCTTCTTTGATGTGGTACACAACGGGCAGTTGCCGTTTATTGTTCAGGCCGCTTCCGTGCAGGTAAAGGTATTGGGCACGGCGTTTAATGTACGGGCGTATAAGGATGAGCGCGAAGTAGAAACCTCCCTGATCAGGGGCTCTGTGGAGATTACCGATAAAATGAACAAGGCACTGAAAATTTTAATGAAGCCGAATGAAAAGGTAACCATTCAGCTCGATCAGAAAAGCCTTCCCGATATTTCCCGGGAGGTACGGATGCTGTATAAAATGGAGGAACTGAAAAAAGAAGAGGTGAGCGGCATGATCTCCGAAACCGCATGGGTGCAGGATAAGCTGGTATTTAACAGCGCCCCCTTGCTGGAAGTGGTCCGGAAACTGGAAAAATGGTACAACGTATCCATAAAAATAGAAAACGATTCATTGAAAGAAGAGCGGTTCACGGGTGTATTTGAAAAGGAAACGGTCAATGAAGCATTGACGGCACTTCAACTCACCTATCCGTTCTATTTCGAAATTGCCCCGGGAGGCAATCTTGTCATTATAAAGTAGTCTATCGATTTTGACCGGTTATGAAAATAACCGGGGCCATCCTTTTTGTACAGCATTTACAAAAAAGGAGATGCGGGAACATCTCCTTTGGAGTAACAACAGATAAACCATTATTACTCACTTTAACCAGTATGCAAGTTATGCAAAAATCAAAACCTAAAAAAAGCAGGATTTCATGGCGGGCCTGCGCAAAATTGTTTTTAATTATGAAAATTGCTGTGGTGTTGTTAACGGCTGTATGCCTGCAGGCGGCTGCTACCGGGCATTCCCAGGAAACGATTACCCTGTCTTTGAAGGATGCAAGTTTTTACGAGGTACTTACAGGTATCCAAAAGCAAACGGCTTACCGGTTTATTTATCACGACAATGTACGGCTGAAAAAAGAAACGGTAAACATTCACGTGGTGAACGCATCGCTGGCATATGTAATGGATGCATTGATGCGCAATTCAGGATTTTCTTATTCCGTGCTCAATAACGGGCTGGTGGCCATAACCGCTACCGAAGCGCAGGCCCGGATCATTACCGGTAAGGTCACCAATATCAAGGGCGAGCCATTGGCCGGTGTATCGGTACAGCTCAAAAGCGGCAAGGCCGGAACGGCAACGGATGCCGCGGGGCAGTTTTCGCTGAATGTTCCGGAGGGCGCTGTTCTGGTAATTTCAGCCATCGGGTACCAGGCAAAAGAAGTGGTTGTAGGGGCAGAAAATAATATCGATATACTGCTGGAAGCGATTGAGACAAAAATGGATGAAGTGGTGGTAGTGGCCTATGGTGCGGAATCGCGGCAAACACAAACCTCTGCCGTCGCCAGCATCAGGGCATCGGATATCCGGAATATTCCCACCGCGGCGCTGTCTACAAGTTTGGCCGGCCGCTTACCCGGTGCCATCATCATCCAGAATTCCGGTTTTGTAGGCGCCAATGCCTCCATTTCCGTTCGGGGATCCAGAACCGCCGCGCTATATGTAATCGATAATGTGGTGAGCGATAAATCGCAGTTTGATGTACTGGACCCGGGGGAAATTGAATCGATCAGTATCTTAAAAGATGCCGCCGCTGCGGCCATTTACGGGGCAAGGGCCTCCGGTGGTGTGGTAGTGGTAAAGACAAGATCCGGTAAAAAGGGAAAGACCTCTTTTAACTACCGGGGCATGCTTGCTACCAACCGTACGATGTATCCCCTGCAAGACTGGACGGCGGAGCAGGAACTCATCTTCCGGAACGGGGTGGCCACGAATCAAAACCGTTTAAGCGCCAGCCCCAATCCTAATTTCCAGGTGCCCTATGACCAGGCGGCGCTGGATTATGCAAAAACCCTCAACTACCAAAGCCTTAATGATATTTTATGGAGAAACCCTTCTTCTCAGCAGCATAGTGTAGATGCTTCCGGCGGCAGCGACAATGTAACCTATTTCTTTTCGGCCAACTATAACAGTAATAAAGGCAGTTATGATAATACCAATTTTGATAAGTATACACTTCGGGCAAAGGTAGATGCCAATGTATCTAAAAACCTCAAAATCGGAACCAATATCAGTTATAACCGGCGTTATACCGACCGGTTCTACTGGCCCTACGATAATGATAATGGAGAAGGTTTTACCGTGGCAGATTTTTACCGGCCCACTTTCAACCTGTCCCGCTTATATCCTTTTTATTCAAAAGCAGATGGCACGGCCACCACAGCGGATGATCCGGCCCGCTATGCCACCATTATGCCGGGATGGGGCTTTAACCCGGCTCAAACGGTAAACTCTGTTAACTACCGTCATATCCTGTACAATACGTTTAACGCCATTGTAACGGGCGAATTAAAGATACCGCAGATCAAAGGCTTATCACTGCGGGTATTGGGCGATTACCGTCAGGACAATTTCTTCCGGAAAGATTTTGTGGGCGAATTTAACGTCAGCTACCGGGTACAGCCGGTAGGATCATCCGGCATCAACCTGTTAAAACTGGCACCATTGAAATTTGATGCGGCCAATACGGTGGTGAACAATTATGGAAAATCCTATACCAGCATTGATCAGTTTATGTATATGGATGAGCGGTACCAGACCAACGGATTCCTGGATTATACCAGGAGTTTTGGCAAACACAATATCAGTGCCTTTGCCGGTTTTGAGCAGTACCAGTTTATGCGTAAGGCAATGAATGGTACCGCACAGGACCTGCTTACTTCAAACATTGATCAGATCCTGGTGGCCAGTACAGATGCCGCACGCCGCACTTTTGGCGGCTCGGAGCTGAATCAATCCCGGTTATCTTATTTCGGGCGTGCTAAATATGATTATGATGCCCGGTATATCGCCGAGTTCTCGTTCAGGGAAGACGGCTCTTATATTTTTCCGCAGGGCAAGCAGTTCGGCTTCTTCCCTTCTGTATCCGCAGGCTGGGTGGTAAGCAGGGAGCGGTTCTTTACCGTAAAGCCCATCAGTACTTTAAAATTAAGAGCCTCTTATGGTACCACGGGTTATGACGGAGTAGATGGGATCAATACCAGTATTGCGCCCTTCCAGTTCCAGAACAATTTTAGTGTGAACAGCGGGTATCTTTTTGCCGGCGGTAATATGCCGGGCCTGGCGCCGCAGAGTGTATTGCCCAATCCCAATATTACCTGGCAAATCAATAAAACCATTAACGGGGGTATTGATATGGGCTTTCTGGAGGATGCCCTCAGCATGAGCTTTGATTATTTTGTGACCAATAAATCCCGGGTACTGGCCTCAACGGTAGATTTGATACCCGGCACCCTGGGCACCGGGCTGCCCACTACCAATATCGGGGAATTAAAATCAAATGGGTTTGAACTGGTACTGGGTTATGGTAAAACCAAAGGTGATTTCAGTTATAATGTGGGCTTCAATATCAATTATGCGATTGAAAAATATGTAAGCTGGCCACAGCTTTCCACGCTTGCCGATTTTCAGAAGCTCATCGGGCGCCCAACGAATGGCATCGTTACCGGCTACATATCGGAGGGGATCGTAAAAGACCAGTCGGTGATTGATGCGTTGCCGGCAGGGTATAAGCAATTTGGAAGACCGGTAATACTGGGCTCTGTTTTAATAAAAGATATCAATGGAGCCGGCTATGCGCCCGGGCCTGATGGGAAAGTAGACAATAATGATGTAACCATCCTTTCTACCAATTCGGTACCCCGCACCACATTCGGCGCACCGGTTGACCTGCGCTGGAAAAATATTTCATTAAACATGCTGTTCCAGGGCGTGGGCAAATATGATAAGTTTGTACAAACCATTAACAGTATCGGTGCCTTCCAGCAGGCAGACCGGCCTTACTTCCAGCTTTGGACAGATGCCTATTCACCGGACCTTAACCCCAACGGCAAATACCCCATGGCTACCGGTTCTTTTACGGGCGATCCCGATCTTACGGGCGTATCCACCTCGTTTTGGAAAAGAAACGGAGCCTACACAAGGCTGAAGAATGTAACACTGGCTTATTCCCTGCCTAAAAGGCTGATCAGCAAAGTGGGTTTTACCGGTGTACAGCTGAGTTTCAATGCCACTAACCTGTTTACCATTACCCGGTTTAAGGAATATGACCCGGAACAGTCGAGCATCGATTCTTATCCCTTGTTCCGTACCTATGCCGTTGGTTTAAATATATCCTTATAATTATAATCCTTATAATTCAATAGCTATGCAGCTTCATATACATAAAAGATATTTACTACTCCCGTTCCTGGTCGTGCTGATCCTGTCCTGTAACAGAAATGTACTGGATGTTAAAAACCTGAACGCGGTAGCACCGGATCTTACCTGGACCGATCCCAAGCTGGCCAATGCCTACCTGGCCAACCTGTACAACCGGGTAATGCCCAACGGATGGCCGGCGCGCAGTGCCGCTTTATACGGTGGGTTACCGGTGGATGAAAAAAGAGGCGTCATCAACAGCACCACGATCCAAACCACCGGTCATCCCTGGGCGGCGTCTTTTGAACCCAGTTATACGGCCATCCGCCAGATCAATATCCTGCTGAAAGAAATAGAATCCGGCACCCTGGATGCCGCAACAAAAGGCAAAATTGTAGGGCAGGCGCTGTTCCTGCGGGCCTATAGTTATTTTTTGATGGTAAGGGTTTACGGGGGCGTGCCCCTGTTGCTGGAGCCGCAGAATTTAACGGATAGCCTGAGCGTGCCAAGGGCCGGTACGGCGGATATATTCAATGCCATCAATACAGACCTGGATAAAAGCATCCAGTTCCTGCAGGGGCAAACCTTTGTAGACGGGGATAAGGGGCGGATCGGGCTGGGTGCCGCGTTGGCCCTGAAAGGAAGGGTAGCCCTGTATAAAGCAAGTCCCTTGTTTAACCCCGCACATCCATACGACAACGCGTACTGGCAGGATGCCTACAATGCCAATCTTACCGCAAAAACACAGCTGGATGCCATGGGCTTTGGATTGAATGCGGATTATGCCGGCATCTGGTCCACCGGCAATGAAGGCAACAAGGAAGCCATTTTAACCGTTAAGTTTACGGCACCCACCAAAGTCGACGGCCGGAATGAGCAGGGGGCCAGACCGCTTTCCCAAACGGCCAATGCAACCGGTGCAGATAACCCGGTATGGTCCATGTTAAAAGCCTATACCATGAAGGATGGGTATCCCGCCGGCAGCAGTCCTAAATATGCGTACAGTGATCAAACCTTCTGGCAGAACCGGGATCCCCGTTTTAATGCGTCCATTGTATGGAATGGCTCCATCTATGAAACCGGTGGTATTGCGGGCAGGCGGCAGTATACGGATGATATCTTAGCCACCGCCACCGATTCGTATTCTCCCAATCCCTCCACCAGTAACTGGAGCTTTACCGGCTTGTATGCGCGCAAAGGTTTACAGCCGGAGCTGAAGGCGGCGGAAGTGGCGCAAAATTCGGTGGACTGGATCGAGATCCGTTATGCAGAGGTATTGCTGAACCTGGCCGAAGCGGCCAATGAAACGGGGCATACGGCGGATGCTATTGCATTGCTGAAACAGATCCGCCAGCGGGCGGGGATTGAAGCGGGTGCAGATAATAGCTATGGCCTTACCACTACGAACCGGGATGAGGTACGGAAGCTGGTTTACAACGAGCGCTTTGTGGAGTTCATTTTTGAAGGGCAGCGCTTCTGGGATCTGAAACGCGCACGTACCCTGATGAGCTTAAACGGTACGGTGCAGCAAGGCATAGCTTCCACGCTAAAGCCTTCGAACCTGCCGGTGGATAATGCAAAGAAAAATGCCTACGGGTATGTGTCGGAAGATTTTAATTATACGATCAATACCCTGTACCGCACCACTACCGATAATGTTACTTTTACCATAACCGATAATGTATATTTTGCCCCCATTCCCCTGGCCCAGATCCAGAAAAATCCCCGCCTCGTGCAAACCACCGGATGGGGCGATGGTAGTTTCAACCCAACACTGGAGTAGGACGGAGCAAACAATTCATAAAGCAAGGTGGCCAGGTTGCCGGATGCATGGGCCGCCTTGCTTTGTAATGCATTATTGAATATAAAAATGCTGTATGACGAACCAATCGTATAGAAATGAAGGACCTCTTGTGCAATGTCCTCAGCTCATAAATAAAAAACGGATGCCCCGTAAATATTTGCTCACTGTTTTGCTTTTCTTTTGGTGTAGCATGGCTTCGTTTGCAACAACGCCGGAGCAGGCCGCTTACGGACTTATTAAACGGATGGCGCCGCAGATCGCCGGACATTTTTCCGTAGAAGCGATCGGTAGGGAAGGCGCAAAGGATGTGTTTGAAATTGCATCGGCGGATGGCAAAATTGTACTGCGCGGAAACAATGCCGTTGCCATCGCCAGTGCCTTTCACTGGTATTTAAAGTATTACTGCAATGTACAGTTTTCATGGAACGGCAGGCAGCTGCATTACCCGGGAACCTTGCCGGTGGTAAAACAAACACTGCGCAAAACCATTCAGCCGGATTACCGGGTGTATATGAACTACTGCACATTTAGTTACAGCGCTGCCTGGTGGAACTGGGAGCGCTGGCAATGGGAAATCGATTATATGGCGATGAACGGCATCAATATGCCGCTGGCCGCCGTGGGACTTGAAGGTGTATGGTACAACAGCCTGCTGAAGATCGGTCTTACCGACAAAGAAGCCCGGACCTTCCTGGTGGGCCCGGCTTATTTTGCCTGGCAATGGATGACCAATATTGAAAGTTTTGGCGGCCCCTTGCCCAAAAGCTGGATTGATGCGCATATTGTTTTAGGAAAAAAGATCATCGATCGGGAAGTGGAGCTGGGCATGCAACCCATACAGCAGGGCTTTTCCGGGTTTGTGCCGCGTTTGTTTATGCAAAAATTTCCGGGTGCGAAAATAAAACGCACTAACGGATGGGCACAGTCCTTTAGCGGCGTGGCCCAGCTGGATCCGCTCGACCCGCTTTTTCAAAAGTTCGGCCGCATCTTCTTAGAAGAGCAGCGCCGATTGTTTGGAGCCCAAGGCTATTATGCAGCCGATCCGTTTCACGAAGGGGCACCACCACAAACCGACGAAGCGTATCTCCGGTCCGTAGGCGAACAGATCAATAAGCTCTTTATGGATTTTGATGCACACTCCAGATGGGTGATGCAGGCCTGGTCCATACGAAAGCCCATTGCCACCGCCGTACCTAAAGAACGGTTGCTGATACTGGATCTGAACGGCGGACGGCATAAAGGCCTCGAAGGATTTTGGGGATATGATTTTGTAGTAGGCAACCTGCACAATTTTGGCGGCCGTATCAATATGCATGGGGATCTGCAATGGGTGGCCGCCAACCAGTATCAGCAGGTCCGGAAAAATTATCCGAATGCAGTGGGGTACGGACTGTTTATGGAAGGCATTGCGCAAAACCCGGTGTATTATGATCTCGCTTTTGAAATGCCGTTCCATAGCAGCAGCGTAGCACTGGATAACTGGCTGCAGCATTACGCAGCCCGGCGATATGGAGGGCGTAATAAAGACATAGACACCGCCTGGCAATTGCTTTTAAACGGACCTTACCGGCGCGGCACCAATGGCGTGGAGGCCAGCTCCATACTGGCCGCCCGGCCGGCACTGGATGTAAAAAAATCGGGACCCAATGCCGGGTTCAATATACCGTATCCTCCTCTTACCTTACAAAAGGTATTGGCGCTGATGCTGAAGGAGCAACACCGTTTTTCCGGATCGGATGCGCACCTGTTTGATGTGGTGGATATAGAACGGCAATTATTGTCGAACCTGGGGCAAAAAATGACCAAAGCCGCCGCCGGAGCTTTTAAAGCAAAAGATCAGGCCGGTTTTCAAAAGCACAGCACCCGTTTCTTAACATTGATGAGCGATGTGGATCGGCTGGTAAGTACGCGGCCGGAGTATAGCTTTCATAAGTGGGTTAGCGATGCCCGGAGCTGGGGAAAAACGCCGGAGGAAAAAGCGTTGTACGACTGGAATGCAAGCATGCTGGTAACCCAATGGGGAGGCGACCGGGGCGACAGTCTTTACGGTATCTTTGACTATAGCTGGCGCGAATGGGGTGGCCTTATCCGCGGGTATTATAAACCCCGGTGGCAACTTTTTTATAACATGCTGCAAAAGCATTTAAAAGATGGTACGGAGTATAGCGAAGCAGGCCTGCCACAGGTACATGGCCGGGAAACGATGCGGGCCAATGCTTTTTACAGCGCACTTACCGATTGGGAAAATAAATGGATCGCAACGGGGAAAAGGCCGCTGCCGGTAACAAAGGGACAGGAGCTGAAAACGGTAAATGCCCTGTTTAAAAAGTACCGGCGTTTATTAGAGGAGTATGAAGCGGATTAAATGAATCCCAAAAAGAGGGCGCCCACTTTCCCGCAGCGTTGTTTTTGCAGAAAACCGGCACAAAAAATTGACATACATCATGAGATGCGACATCCCTTGTGCAAAAAAATAAAACCAGTAATCAATACATGAAAAGAATTTATTTGATAGCCATTGCCTGTTGCTGTGCAGGCACCATCGCAGCGCAGGAACTGGTAGTGAAAAATGATAGGATCCGGCGGGTGTTGCAATTCGACGGCGAGCGGTGGCGCACTACAAGATGGCTCAGTGCCGATAGCCGGGTTGCTTTAAACGTTCAAAGCGATGAATTTCATATCCTGCCCATGAATAGTGATCGGGGCCTCACGATCGCCGACTTTGTGGCTACGGCCGCACCCAAACAATACCAGGTTAAGGACACCAGTTTTTATACGATCCCTTATCGTCCAGGTACAGCGGCGTTAACCAATGCCGCCTGTCCGCAAAAGCTAACGATCACCTATTTTACGGTGAAGGGGCAGCCGTTTATCCGTAAAAAACTGGAATTGCTGTTTGATAAACCGGCAACGGTCGACCGGCTGGAGGTGGAACGTTTTATCAATAACGACCCGCAATCCGGCGGCGGAAGAGGCGAACCGGTTTTTATAAACGGGCAATGGTTTACCGGGCTGGAATATCCCGCAGGCTATAGCCGGCGCAGCAACGGCAACCTGCCTGCAAGTTATGGCCGGTATTACGACAGCGTAGGCAATTATAGTTTTATTGATCTGGAAGGCAGGGATGTGGAGCCTCATGCAAAGCAGGGGATGGTGCGCCTGATGCATTTTCCCGGTTATGCCGTAAAAGCCGGAACCGGGTATACCGTATGGAGCAAAACCGCGGTAACCGGTTATGCACCTCCCGGTGCGGATATCCGCCAGGCCTTTATGCAATACCTGGAAACGATCTGGAAAAAGCCCCGTTCATTTGTGAATTATAATAACTGGTTCGATAAATCGGCCAAGGACTTAAGTGGCGACCGTTTTGTAAATGTGTATAAAAAATACAAAGCGGCCGTAGCGCCCTATGGCATCCGGATTGATGGTATGGTTCCGGATAATGGCTGGCAGAACCGCAAAAGCGTATGGGATCCGGCGCCGTCCTACTTCCCTGGTGGCGATGCAGACCTGGTGGCCCTCAGCAATAAGCTGAAAAAAGAAGGCACACACCTGGGCCTTTGGCTGTCGTTAAACGGGTATACCAATGATATGCAATGGGGCCAGGAGCAGGGGTATACCGTCGCTAAAAGCAATACGTATTTTAAACAATACGGCCGCTATTTTAGTCTCTCCGCAGATCAATACAAAGCGGCTATCCTGAAACGGGTGCCGGAGCTGGCAAAGAAAGCCGATCTGATTTACTATAAACACGATTTTAATGAGCTGTGCGACCTGGGCGAGGGCAATAATCACCCGCCTACGGACCGTCATGGTCATGAAGCCAATTTAGATGTGGCCCTGCAGGTGCTGGAAGCAACACGAAATGCCCGGCCGGGTATTTTTCAAAACCTGACCAACTGGGTTTGGTTCTCGCCCTGGTGGCTGCAGTATGCCGATTACCTCTGGATGCTGGCCGGTGATGATGGCTCCAATGGCAATACCCCGGAGCTTTCCTTAAAAGCGATGTTTACAACCGACCGGGATACCTATATCTGGCGGATGTTTGGGAATGCGGCCGACCGGCCGTTGGTACCGGTGTCGCGCCTGATGACGCACGGCATTTTACAAACCTCACCAAAGGAAAAAGATATTTCCCTGCAGGACTGGACGGATTATGTGCTGATGCATTATGGCCGGGGAACGCTGCTAAAGGAATGGTATATTTCTTTAGATGCCATGCGCCCGGAATTATGGGCGGCGCTCAGCGCGGTGCAAAAATGGGCCGACCGGCACCAGGCGGCTCTGAACCATACGGTATTTGTAGGAGGGCGCCCGGATGAGGGCAATGCCTACGGGTATATGGGCTGGGATCACCAGAAGGGGATCTTAACGGCCCGCAATACCGGCCCCGGGGAGCAAACGCTCCGGATTCCTTTTAATGAGGAAACGGGGTTTTACGGTACTGCCGGTGTGGCCTACCATGCACGGATCACCTATCCGTACCAGGAAGCCCTTACCCAAACCTTTACCTCCGGGAAGGAGATCAGCATCCGGATCCCGGGATATGCCACCGTGGTACTGGAGTTTGAAAAGGGCGCGGCGGTAGCCCGTCAGCCTTCCTTGCCGCAGGCCATCCGGTTTCAAACCGTGCCGGCCGGTGTTGCTGTAAAAACGACGGTTACCGTGCCGGCCGATATACAGGGGCGTTGTGAACTGCTTGTGATCGGGCATCCCCGGTTGCCCTCGGTTACCATCAACGGGCAAGCCGTGCAGCCGCAAAAAACGGCGCAGGCCCGGTTGAATCATTTTGCCAGCTATGCCGTTGCCGGTATGAAGAGCACAAAGGCCGGCGACTGGAAGATGAGCGGTTATGACCTGGCCGCTTATGCCGGTAAACAAGTGGAGCTTCGTTTTTCGGATACCACCCCAAAATTTGATGCGTATATACTGGCGGAGCAAAAAGCCGCGGCGCCCGCTTCCGGTTCACCGGGCGACCTGCCCATGCCGGCCGGTAATAGCCGGCGACAAACGGTTAAACTCTATTAAATAAAAAGCGGGCCGTCTCCAACATACAGGGGGCGGCTTTTTTGTTTTGGGGTTTGTGTTTGCCATGAAAGCGTTATTATGTGAGGTTTTTAATTTGCATAGCAACATTGATGAGGCGACGGCTCTATATGCTTTCGTCGCCCTGAGCGAAACAAAGTGAAGCCGAAGGGTCTCCCGATCTTCGGGCGGCCTGGTATCACAGGGAGGCTGCGCTGTGCTTCGCTGCATGACGATAGTGTGATTGTTCTTCAATACCAACATAATTGGTCATCAGCAGGCCAATAAAAGATTATCCTTTCGTCATGCGGAGTATTTGATAGGGGCAAAGTGGTGATGACACCATATGCTTTCGTCACCTTGAGCGGAGCGTAGCGAAGTCGAAAGGTCTCACGATTCTTGGGCAGTCCATTAATTTCATCTTCCACTTTTTCTTGGCAAAAAGTGGAGCAAAAGCCAAGGTCAAACGAATGCTCTGCCGTTTGACCGGCCACGCGCTGCAGACCCGAATCGAAAAGCAACCGCCTCTTTTCCCCGAAGGAATCAGTTGAAGCGCCTGCCGCCTGCTTGTTGTACAACACTTACTGCGCTGCTTTTTTACGGGCAGGGTTTTTCTTTTGAACGTACATCCGCCACGTAAAAAAGAGGCGCTGTGTCACTTGCTGATGGCCGTAGTTGCTATTCCGTTTCTGAGTAATTATTGAAAGCACCTTGCCGATGAAAGTAGAAGCAATAAGAGGAACGGGTGCCTTCTTAGAAGGTAGTCCGCCGGGCAGTGAAAAGGGAAAGCAAGCGGAATGGCGGCGATGGATGGAGAGGGCAAGCGTGTGGCCCGTCGCCAAAGCCTGAAGCGCCGGTTTCCCTGGTCCCGCCTCCCGGCGAAGAACAGACAGGCGGGATTCACCTCCTGGCGGACGAGATTTTTGCTCCACTTTTCATCGCTGGAAAAGTGGAAAAGAAAATATGTACGACCTTGAAATATTTCGATTTCCCAGGAAGGAATGTCATCACTACATTAATGGTGTTCCGCTGTCAAAAACTCGCAACGACGACAGTATGATTGTTCTTCTATACTAACTGAATCGGTCATTAGTACTTGTTTCGGCATCTATGCATGATTCGCCCATATACGCTAACAACGGACCAGGTTCGTTGTAAAAACTGCAATGGAGGAAGGGGAACCACAGGTTCGGGCTATAAGTTGATGGTTATGGTGGAGTACAAGCCAGGGCGTCAGCTATCAATACGATTGCAGTGTGTTACGGTTTTCCGTAAAAATGGTCTTTGGCAACGCAATACATTTGAAGGAAAGAATCAAAGCATATAAACTACCTCCAACGTTTTAGTTATGAATTGGAAATACCGACCCGACTTTCAGGCATTCCCCGGTGTAAAGCTCTCCTACGGAAAGCAAGGCATTAAAACGGACATTGTTCCGGCTGTTAGCACTACCGATGAGGACGCCGCCTTAAGTAAAGAAAAACTAATGAACCGGCTTTATAAGCCTTACGATCCGCAACATGAAATAAAAAGCGGTGCCACCCATTCGCTCACATCCGGTAATTTAAAGGAATTTAAAAACTTACTTATAAACGCTTCGGATGTACGGGAGGAAACAGCTGCTTTATTGAAGGAAAAAGAGCGTGCTTACAGTGCCGTAACGGGCAGGCTGAATAAACTCCAGAAAAGTCTGTTTAAATCTTTTTATAAAAAACGGATCGCCCGTTTTGAAGAGGAATCGGGCACATTGAATGAACAAAAAGAGGAGTTGATCGAACAGCTCCGTTTGTCCGTTATTAACCTGGAGATTGATACGGAGGATATTTATTTTGAATTGTACCAGAATATAAAAGAAGCTTTTCAACTTCTGAAGCGTTCTAAAAAGAAGTGGGATTTTACCAGCTCACGCGCCACCAACAGGGTTGCGGAGCGTACTTCTGCGGCCAACACCATTACAAGATCCGAAATAGAATTAACGGAACGTACATTGCCCATATTGAATGCGGATGAGGCGGCTTTTTGTATTCATAACGTAAATGGCGGGAATATTTATTTTTTTCCGGCATTTATGATTGTGTATGAATCGAAAGTGAATTTTGCACTCATCGATTATACGGATGCGGCTATTGAATTTTCTATTACAGAATTTATTGAAAGCGGGCAGGTGCCGGATGATTCAGAAATAGTGGGACGTACCTGGTTTAAGGTAAATAAAGATGGCTCTCCTGACAGGCGATTTGCCAATAACTACCAGATACCGATCGTGGAATATGGCCAGTTGCGTATTCGATCAGCCACGGGTGTTAATGAGCTGTATTGTTTTAGTAACAAAGAATATACTTCCTTATTTTATAAAGCGGTGTATGATTATATAGATAGTTTAAAGACGGCAAAGAAGTTATTAGCGAACTTTTAATTAAAGTTTTCTGAGTAAAGGGGATGTTTTAATTTATATTTTTTGTATGAAGAATGGAAGCTGATGCGTTGTGATGGGTTCGTATGGGCAGGTTATTATAAAGTTGTGGAAGACTCAGGAAGGGAATATAAAGTATATGCCTGAAAGCTGCTTAAAACAATAGTCGGTTGATAAGGTATTGAATTTCATGGCTTTGCTTTTTGGGTTATTAAAAGGCAGAAAAATAGTGTAAATTTGAAGCATGAGTAAAAAGCCGCTTTATACAATTGGTCATGGGACTAGAAAGGTGGATGAATTCTTGACCTTATTGAAAACCTTCGATATTGAATACCTGATAGATGTTCGATCGCAGCCATACTCTAAATTTAATCCCCAATTCAATCAAAACGATCTTAAATTCTTTTTAAAGGAAAATGGGATCACCTATGTATTTATGGGCGATTCCATTGGTGGCAGGCCTCAGGATATTTCTTGTTATGATCATGAGGGCAAGGTTGACTATGAAATTGTAAAAACCAAAAATTTTTTTCTGCATGGAATTGACCGGCTAAAAAAAGCGTATGCAAAAAACATGAATGTTGTGATCATGTGTAGCGAAAGTAAGCCGGAGGAATGTCATAGAACCAAATTAATTGGCAAAGTTTTAAACCTGGATAACATCGTTTTAAGGCACATAGATGAAAAAGGGAAGCTCAAAGATCAGGCTTCTGTAATCAACGAATTAAATAAAGGCCGATCGGACGTTGATTTGTTTGGAAACGCTAATAATGCTACATCAAGAAAAGCATATTTATAGCCGATGGATTTTTTTACAATCGGAGTTTATAATTCAACTGAAAAAGAATTTTTTGATAAGCTTATTCAAAATGGTATAGATACTTTTTGCGATATCAGACAACGTAGAGGTGTACGGGGCGCGAAGTACTCATTTGTTAACAGCAACAGGCTCCAGAACAAGCTGGAAGAACTGGGTATACGATATTGTTATATTTCAGAATTGGCGCCCACGGCTGAAATCAGGGAACTACAAAAAAACATTGACGCTGAAAAAGGAGCATTGAAGAGAGACCGGCATGTTTTAGGGAAAGTGTTTGTTATCGAATATAAAAACAAGGTGCTGAATGCGTTCGATTTTCAGCGCTTTTTCGACAATCTGGATAACCTTGGTTCAAAAAAAGTAGTCCTTTTTTGCGTTGAAGAGCACTTTGAAGCCTGTCACCGTTCGATTGTAGCCGAAAGATTGCAAAATACCTACAACCGCTGTATTATGAATCTATAAATACCTGCTGAAATATGAGAGTACTCATTGTTTCTAAAACACACATGCCTCATGGCCAATGTTGTATGGGCGGGCTTACATTTGAGGGCGAGAGTATACGCCTCGTAATGCAAGACGGCCACTACCCGCCGGATAATACTGATCTGACCCCCGGTCATATTTACAATATGCAGTTTGTACCCAAGCATAGTACCAAACCGCCACATATTGAAGATGTATTGGTGCAAGCGTATACGCTGCATGGGGCACTGGAAAAACCAATGCTTGAATTTGTTAAAGAATTGGGAGTGTCCATTTGGAACGGTGGCCCCGATGAGTTGTTTGACGGTAAGCTGCAATGGACTGATAGCGGAAGCGGATACATTAATGAAGAAGAGATACCTGCACAAAGCGTAGGTTTTTGGGTGCCTGATCAGCCTCTTAGAAAAAGCATTTATTACGAAAAAGTGAGATATAGCTGCAACTTGCGTGGAGCCTGGTACAGCCTGCCTTACATAGGTTATGACGAGCCGGTTGAAGTAATACCCGCTGGTACGCTGATTCGTGTATCGCTGGCCCGATGGTGGGATCAGAATGGCACAACTGAGCTGCGATGCCCACTTCAATTATCCGGTTGGTATAACCTCTGATTAAAATCGTTCCTTTTGGGAGCTCCAAAATAGTATATGAGAATATAATTAAAACCTACCAGCTTTTGAAAATAGTGTCCTTCAAAAAGAAGTCAAAGGAGTAGGGCAGATGCTTCATTCTGCAGGGGCATTACTTGACCTCGGTTATTTTGATATCCGGCTGCCGGGTTTTTGGATTCATACAGGCCATGCCGCTGCGAAAAGCAGGACAGGCAGCAGGATTTATAGGCATTGATTCCTGTACAGAAATGCACCGTGCCCATGGCACTCCACACGCTATTTGCATGTTTAACCCCGGAATAAATTCCGGCGTTGTTGATATATACAGGCCGATGGCCTTTTATAAGTAATGATAAAAATGCTTTCTAAAAAGTGAGCAGAGCGGCAGACGCATCGCGTTGCGCTCATATGCCAACAACGAACCTGGTTCGTTATAAAAATCTGTAATGGAGACAGGATAACCATCGGTTCGGACAATAGGTTGATGGTAATGGTAGAGACGGGAGCGGGGGTATGCTACTGCGCGGATTTCCGTAAAATCACCTATAGGAGCCTATATATTTACAAAAAATAAACTGCTTCTATATGGTGAAAGACAGTGCAGATTGCAATTCTTTTGCTATATTTAAAGAACCAAAAGAAAAATAGACAAATGAAACAACCCATAACTGCGCATAGCCCGCCCAGCCCTTTTATAAACGATCATCTATGTTTATTGGCCGCAAAAGAGCGGAGCTAACTGGTCGGCAATACCCGCGTTACTATGACGGCTTGTATTAAAACCTTATGAATAGAGCAACATTCAAAACAAACAAAAAAATGAGAAAGATAATCCTTACCGTGTTGACTTCAGTTTTTATAACCGCAGTTGGTTTTTCGCAGGACACCATTACTGTTAAATCCGGGGAAGATATTCAGGCAAAAGTACTGGAAGTAACAAAGACGGAAATAAAGTATAAAAAATATGACAACCAAAATGGTCCAACGTTTACCATGGATAAATCAGAAGTATCGATGATCCGCTATGAAAATGGTACAAAGGACCTGTTTAGGGAAGAGAAAAAGACAGAAGAAATAACGGCGCAATCGGGTAAAGATCTTTATATGCAGGGCCGGGCAGATGCGTCAAGGTATTATCGCAAATATAAGGGCGCCGGCACCGGTACCTTGATTACCGGTTTGGTATCGCCTCTTGCGGGATTAGTACCGGCGATTATCTGTTCTACCTCCGAGCCGAAGGATAAGAATTTAAACTACCCGGATGCGGCATTAATGCAAAAATCAGATTATTATAACGGCTACACCACCAGGGCAAAGCGGATCAAACAAGGAAAGGTTTGGAAAAACTGGGGGATTGCATTTGGCGTGAACGTAGTAGCTGCGATTATATTGGTGGCATCTGGGCAATAAGACTATAATACTTTTCTTGTATACAAAATGACGATCGATGCATTACTCAAGGAGACATCAGGTGTGAAAATTTCGATTTGATCCGAAAGTAAGGAATGATTTTTGACACTACGAACAACGATGTCATATTGTTAACAGGAAAAAGATTCTTTGAAGAAGAACAACAATAATAACCAGGCTGAAAAACAAGGTCATTCCAGTCAAAATCAGCTCTCGTAAATTTTCGACAATAAATAGTTCAGGTCTTGGTGGAAAGTAAAAAACTTTATACTCCTGCTTTATTCTATATCCAGTTAACTCAAAAAAAAACGTATGTCTGGGAAATCCATCAATTCTATTATTTTCTTTTGTAAAAAAGGTTATTTTAGGCATTAGTGCGTTTTTAGAAAATAGATTCCGACTAGGAACTGATGTATTTATTACTCCTTTAGTTTCAATTCCATAAGTTTTAAGTCTCCGATATCGCAATAAAAATTTGATGCAATAGACAAAAGCGTATATCATTATCCCTAAAAATATAACGTAAGGTATTAAACTCATCGACAAAATTATTTGCTATTTTCCCAATGCCCCCCTGCAAACATATCAGATGCTAAATTGCATCTGGTGTAAAGGTCATGATTTGATCCGACAGTAAGGAATGATTTTTAAAATTTTAAAAAGAGTGGGGTTGGAAATTTAGGCTGCCGTATCTTAAGCAGGCCTCCCGGCCTGTGCAGGCGCGTTACTTAGCCCAGGCTATTTTGATATCTAGCTGCCGGGGTTTAGGATTTGTACCGGCCATGCCCTCCGCGAAAGAAGGGCTGGCTGCAGTATTTACAGGTACGGATTCCTGTACAGAAAATGCACCGTGCCGATGGCACTCCACACACTATTTGTATGCATTAACCCCGGAATGAATTCCGGCGTTGTTGATATATGCAGGCCGATGGCCTTTTATAAGTAATGATAAAAATTCTTTTAAAAAAGTGAGCAGAACGGAAGACGCATCGCGTCGCGCTCATATGCCAACAACGAACTAGGTTCGTTGTAAAAAACTGTAGTGGAGACAGGAGAACCATAGGTTCGGATCATAAGTTGATGATTGTGGCGTGGATACTTCCAGGTAACGGAAAAACGTAAATCAATTATCCCTGCCGTAAAGAACAGCGGTGCCTTCCTGCTTTTTTGCTAGTTGAACCAGCTCTTTTTGAAAATTATCTATGGCATTGGGTTCAACAATAATTTCAAGTCTTAGTTTGTGTTTTTCTTCTGGTCGAAATTCGGTTGCAACGTTTTCCTCCAGATTTATTTCAACGCCAGCATGTCCTGAATTGTCAATACAATAGAATTTCATTGAGAAGAATGCATAACTTTCTTTATATCCGGTTTCATAAAATAAATGGTTGTTGTCCTTGGGAAAACCTATTAATGTCTGCGCAAAATCAAACAATGATGTGGATGTGTCGTAAACTTCTGTAGTGCCATAGTAACGGGTATTGGATGCTATTACCTGTAATTCGAGCATGTCGTTATCCTTCCAAATGATTTGCAATTTTAAAAATGATTTCCGTATTTGCTGGGTCATTTAATTGTTACTGTTTCTCTATTGAGTAAGCTTGTGTTTGCACTAACCAAGACGGTGGGTTAATTTTCTTTTGCATTTATCTTTTCCACAACCTTATCAATAGTCTCGTTTGCTTTCCTCATATCGATCTTAAAGAATTCTCGTCGTGGGTTAACCCTATAATCGTTTAAGAATTCATGGATCTCTTTTTCAGCCTTTATACAATCTCTTACATGCCACTCGCGCATGATATAATATTGATCGGGAATGCTTGTTTTTGATAATTGTTTCGCTCTTTCCTTAGTTTCTTTAGCGGTGCGTCCAATTTTAAAAATACTTTCTTCTAAAGCAGCATTTCTCATAATGTAAATATATCCAGCATTTTTTTCGTTAAATTCTTTTTCTTGTTTGGTTTTAGTTATAATAAGTTCTTCGGCTTTTGCTTGAAAATAACTTTCGGTCTTATTTACCCAGGTTCTACCTGTTATTTTATTTCCTTTTTTATCAATTCCTACTTCATCGGGAGACAAGTCTTTCCAGTATCCAGATGTCTCAATCTTAAATTTGTCATCCCGCAAAACTACTGTGTCAGATGAAAAAATATTATTTCTATTTAAAAGCCATAAAGATCGAGTTCGTAATTTGAATTTTACATCAACATTTTTATATTTTGATTTTCGGAGAGGATTACTAATAATTGATTTCACTTTTGTTTCATGTTGTTCCTCCACAATATCATTTTCAAAATCGTTAAAATATTGAGGCAAATACAATGAGGCTTTGGCAAGCTCAAAAATGGAATTATAGTCTTCTATTTTACGGATGGCCTTTACAAACATATCTTTGTATTCAGGGTTTTCCCATTTATCGTCTCTAAGAAAAATGGTGACATCATCTGTTGTTATTGAATAAGAATTTCCCTCATCTTTGGCCACATATCTGACATCAATAGTCTCTGTTTCTAAATCCAGGCGACAGGCAATTAGGACCTTCCACCAATCTGGATTGTTGTTCAATTTAACAGCCTCTCTAACCAATTTTTCTGCAGGAACTATTTTCTCCTTTCCTCGAACTGTAGACCGTTCTGGAAGTGGCTGCAATTCAGAGTCTTGATGGCTGTATCTATTATCTCACCGGATAAAAACAAAATACTTACTTCATGTCCTCTCCTGATCATAGAGATGCCCGCTATAACGAACTCGTTGCCGTCTTCTGTTTTAAATGTTAGATCAGAAATGTCTGCACCAATATTGTAGCTATAAATTAAATCTTCTGTAAAATTTTCTTTTATTGAATCGATGTCATAGATAAAGTCTTTTGAGGTGTAGTAATCTATGAAATCAAAGTATGATATTAGATATTCTTCCTCTTCAAGTAGTTCCCAATAGTTGAGGTTTTTATTTAAATGAAAAAATGCTTCTAATACATTGAACATTCCGGGCATTTGTCTGTGTCCGAAGTTCCATGATCGGCTGTTAAATTCGTTTAAATAATAGCGAAGTTCAGAACTCATATTTAAGCCAATGCCGTTTGAGTACTGGATTTCTAATGTAGCGATTGCCGTTTTAAAATTGTCCTGTAACTTTTTTTTTAATTCGGGATTTTTCTGAATTCGCTTTTCATATTCCTGATCGAGTTTTTCAAATTCTCGTGTGCCCTCCGCTGGGATAGCACCTAGCGAATACTCTATCCTTCTTTTAATATGTTCCTTCATTTAAATATAAAGTACTTATTTTTCTCCAATCAACCTCTCCAATCTTGCCATCAGTTCATCTTTCTCCTTTAACATCCTTTCATATAGCGCCATTTTTTCTTCATGAAGTTTTAAGACCGCATCAACAGGATTAAAAACCGGGTTATGTTGAACAACCGCGGCTCCATCATTAAACGTACTTGAAATTACAGTAATCGCCTGTTCCTCATCAAAATTCTGTATCGCCTCCACCGGTATTTTCAGCGCCGCGGAAATCTGTTGGAGCAGGGGCGCATCAATCGTTTCCTTGGCCTCTAACAGGGATACTTTCTTTTGATTCCAGTCATCGCCCAGTTCATAAGCCAGGGTTTCCTGTTTCATGCCCAGCATTTCGCGGAAACGCTTTACATTCCGGCCTTCGTGTATCTTTTTCTCCATAATTGCTGTATTTATCAATGGTTCAAATTTAGGGATTTATAAGCAGTCAGCCGCTGGTATAAAGATAGCTAAAATATCCCGCAAAAAGTATAAAATATCCGGCGGATAACTTTCATATGCCTGCCCGGCGCAGGTACTTTGTGGTGTTCTTATGATTCCAAAACTCTAAAACCAGAACCATGAAAAATAACGATCCTTTTTGCATGACGGGCTGGAGCCGGGAAGGCATTACAGACTCCATCGAGGCATTTGCTGAAATGTTTTCTTATATGGATATGGGCGGTTGGCGAAGGCTCATAACAAAAATTGCGGCGCATGCATTGTCCGGTAAAGTATACCGCCGGCGCGCACCCGGCGATGTATTGGTGGATATGAAAGTAATACGGTCTGCACTGATGGCGGCCCATGCGCTGCAGGATGCTGCCGGCGAGGATATGGCCGCTGCAACGCAGGAACCGTGCGGTCCCTGGCCGTATGGCACGGGCATGGGCACAGGCAACCACTGGGACGATTTTCCGCGAAATATATCGTTTAAAGAATACAGCCATCCCTATATCGTATTTAAAAAACGGTTCCGGAAGCGTTCCCTAAGCGATTGGATCAACGATTGGGAGCAACTGGTAGCAGCCGCGCTGAGTTCCTGCAACCTGGATGGGGAACGACCGGTACTGCGCACTCGTACCGGTTTATTAAAACTGCTGGAAGCCGCGCATTTGATATGGACGAGGGAGGGCGGTGGCGGCTTTGGAAAACAGCAGGCAGCCCGCCAACCCGGCCAAAAACACACAACAGCACCCACTTCTTAAGCCTTATAAAAACCATCATTATGGCCATTATTGCAACCATGAAAGACAGTCCGGCCCTTCCAAAACAACGCCGGTTAAAAGTGTATGAAAAGATCCTGATCTACAATACCGGGTATATGCACAGTACCGTATCCCGTCTGCCGGAAATACGGCTGATGGGCAAATGGCTGGCGGATACCGGCTTTATGCCGGGCGATGCAATACGGGTTTCCGTAGAAGCCGGTAAGCTGGTGATTACGCGGGATGCGGGTGGGGAGGAGGATGGAATAAAGGAAGCCCCGGCGGGCTGACCAAAAGCCTTCTATGTCCTGCCGTGGCATTTGCATAGCAACATCAATAGGGCGATGACAATACTTGCTTACGGTCACCCTGAGTTTTTCATTTGCGCTGCAAGATCGATGAGGCAATGACAAAACATGCTTACAGTCATCCTGAACTTGTTTCAGGATCTATTAGAACGATCCACATAGAAGCTGATAGAAGCTGAAACAAGTTCAGCTTGACAAAAGTATAATTGATCAATGCATAGCAATATCTGTCATTGGCAGGGCGATGACATCATGTGCTTTCGTCAGCAAGCCCATGACAGATGATGCTTTCGTTACCCTGAGCGAAACAAAGTGGAGCCGAAGAGTCTTTCGATTCTCGGGCAGTCCGTTAATTTCTTCTTCCACTTTTTCTTGGCAAAAAGTGGAGCAAAAGCCAAGGTCAAACGAATGCTCCGCCGTTTGACCGGCCACGCACTGCACACCCGGATCGAAAAGCAGCTTTACTTCTTTTTCTGAAGGGGTTTGGTTGAAGCGCCTGCTGCCTGCTTGTTGTACAACATTTACTGCGCTGCTTTTTTACGGGCTGGATTTTTCTTTTGAACGTACATTCGCCACGTAAAAAAGAGGCGCTAAGTCACTTGCTTTTGGCAGTAGTTGCTATTTCATTCCGGAGTAATTTGTTGAAAGAACCTGCCCGATGAAAGTGAAGCAATAAGAGGAACGGGTGCCTTCTTAGAAGGTAGTCCGCCGGGCAGTGAAAAGGGAAAGCAAGCGGAATGGCGGCGGCGGATGGAGAGGGCAAGCGTGTGGCCCGTCGCCAAAGCCTGAAGCGCCAGTTTCCCTGGTCCCGCCTAACGGCGAAGAACAGACAGGCGGGATTCACCTTCTGGCGGACAAGATTTTTGCTCCACTTTTCATCGACTGGAAAAGTGGAAAAAAAGAAGCACGACCTTGAAATATTCCGATTTTTCGGGAGGGTTTGTTATCTCCGCATGGGACAGTAGGATTGTTCTTCTATACCTGACGTAATCTGTGTTCCGAATGACATGCTTTCGTCACCCTGAGCGAAACGAAGTGAAGCCGAAGGGTCTCCCGATCTTCGGGCGGTTTGGTATAAGAGGGATGCTTCGGCTGCGCTGTGCTCCGCTCAGCACGACGCTTGTATAATCCTTTCGTCAAGTTGAGTATTTGATAGTGAAACCTAATCAATGTGGCAATGACATCATATCCTTTCGTCACCCTGAGCGAAACAAAGTGAAGCCGAAGGGTCTCCCGATCTTCGGACAGTCCGGTATTTCAGGGATGCTTCGGCTGCGCTAAGCTCCGCTTAGCACGACGCTTGTATAATCCTTTCGTCAAGTTGAGTATTTGATAGTGAAACCTAATCAATGTGGCAATGACATCATATCCTTTCGTCACCCTGAGCGCAACAAAGTGAAGCCGAAGGGTCTCCCGATCTTCGGACAGTCTGGTATTTCAGGGATGCTTCGGCTGCGCTGTGCTCCGCTCAGTATGACGACAGTATGATTGATCTTCTATACCTGACGTGATCTGTCATTGGCAGGGCAGTATTTGATACGGAAACCTGATCAATGCGGTAATGACATCATATGCCTTCGTTCTGATCCCGGTCCGGCAGCATGCCCTAACCGATACAGAAAGGATATACGAGCGATACAGCCAGGATACAGCCAGGATACAGCCAGGATACAGCTAGGATATAGAAAGGATACAGAAACGATATACAAAGGATATACAAAGGATATACAACCGATATACAAAGAGATCAGCAGGGATCAGAAGGGGTCAGAAGTGGTCACAAGTGATCACAAGTGATCAGAAGGGTTCAGAAGGGATCACGAGGGATCAAAAAAATAAACCGGCGCATAAAACGGCCAACTTTATACCAGCAATATTGGAAGCTGACGTTCCCGCTGATGGGTTTCTGCGCAATCCGCGCGAAAGATCAGCAAAAATCTGCGGGAGCTATAGAACCGTTTAAAAAGTAAAAGGATAAGAAGAACCGGTATTCACCGGCAGCTCTTGTTATGTAGGAACATATGATGGCGGCCGAGGTTAATACCTGTAGGAGGGGCAGTAGCGCGGGCTTTTGTGCTTGTTTGTATAACTATTTGTTCTTTAGTTGTTTGCGATTTGTGTTATCACCCCGGTGCTGCGGCGTTCCGCAACAGTGAACCACCGGGTGGGCACTATGAAGACAGATAATGTATACATACATTGGGATCGGGAGGTTGCTTGTACGGACCGGTTCAACGACTGTAAATAATTGATAAGCAATGCATATTTCTTTTTTTATAAAAAAAATTTTGTTCCTGAATAAAATAATATGTATCTATGTATGTACAATTGATTTTTTATTTAACCTTTGCCGGTCATTTATGAACAAAAACTTACTGAGCTTGCTGAAGAAAAAATATGTGTATTCCTGTATGCTCCTGTTGCTGGGAAACGCATCCTCGGGGCAGGAGGCCCTGAAAGTCACGGGAAAAGTATCCGACACAAAAGGTCAGGTCATTCCCGGGGCTAACATTACCATTAAACATACACAAACCGGAACCGTTACCGCCGCCAATGGTACCTATGCCATTGATATCCGCAGCGGGATGGACACCCTGGTGTTCTCCTATGTGGGATACCTGTCCAGGGAAGAACCCGTAAACGGGCGACCGGTGCTGGATGTGGTATTAACGGAAGATAAGGGCGACCTGGACGATGTGGTGGTGGTGGCTTACGGACAGCAGAAAAAAGAAAGTATGGTAAGCTCCATCACCGCCATCAATCCGAAAGAACTGAAGGGGCCCACCAGTAACCTTACCACCATGCTGGCCGGGCGCATCTCCGGCATGATCTCTTACCAGCGCAGCGGTGAGCCGGGGGCCGATAACGCCGCCTTCTTTATCCGGGGTATTTCTTCATTTGGCTCCGGCAAACTGGATCCGCTGATCCTCATCGATGGTATGGAATCCAGCGGAACGGAACTGGCCCGCGTGCAGCCGGATGATATTGCGGGCTTTTCCGTTTTAAAAGATGCGGCGGCGGCCTCCCTGTATGGGGCAAGGGGCGCCAACGGCGTGATCCTGGTGACTACCAAATCGGGTAAAACAGGGGCCACCCGGATGAATATTCGCTTTGAAAACTCAACGTCTTCCAATACCCGTAATTTCCGGCTGGCAGATAATATCACCTACATGCAGCTGGCCAATGAAGCAGCGCTGACGCGTAATCCCCTTAACCCGTTGCCGTATGATCAGAACAAGATCGATCATACCATTGCAGGGGATAATCCCTATCTCTATCCCAGTAATAACTGGATTGATGCGCTGATAAAAAAATATACCAACAACCAGCGGCTGAACCTGAACCTGACCGGCGGCAGCCAGCGGGCACAATATTATGTGGGCGCTACCGCTAACCAGGATAACGGCGTATTGAAACGGCAACCTGGCAGTAACGTAAACAATAATATCCAGCTGCGCAGCTATGAGATTCGTTCCAACATCAACCTGAAGTTAACGTCCACTACAGAAGCCATCATCCGTACTTCGGGTAATTTTGATGACTACAACGGACCCATCGGCGGCGGTGCGGCTATTTTTTCAAGTGCCTTAAATGCCAACCCCGTTCTTTTTCCGGCCATCTTCCCGGCTTCGGATCTGCCATTGGTAAAGCACCCGCTGTTTGGGAATGCCGCAAGGGGATTAAATGGTGAAGTGTATGCCAACCCCTACGCATCCATGGTTTCCGGCTTTCAGCAATACAATACGTCTACACTAAATGTTCAGGCGGAGGTAAAGCAGGACCTGAAGTTTGTAACACCGGGTTTATCCGCACGGGTGATGATCTATACCAAACGGTATTCTTATTTTAGCCTGAGCCGGCAATACAATCCCTTCTTTTATGCGGCCAGTCCTACGGTGATCGATCCCAATGCGTACCGGCTGACCCTGCTGAATGAAAATACCGCTACCGAATACCTCAACTACAATGCGGGGCCAAAGATCGTCAATACCACTACCTATGCAGAGGCGGCCGTGAACTATAACCGCACGTTTAATAACCTGCACAATATTGGTGCCTTGCTGATCGGCATCCGCCGCAATTACCTGAACGGGAATGCGGGCGATCTGCAATCATCCCTTCCGTTCCGCAACCAGGGCGTATCCGGAAGATTTACTTATGGATATGATAACCGTTACCTGTTTGAAGGCAACTTCGGGTACAACGGCTCGGAACGTTTTGCCAAGCGCAACCGTTATGGCTTCTTTCCTTCAATAGGCGTGGCCTGGAATATCAGCAATGAAAAATTCTTTGAAAGCCTGGTGTCCGTGGTTTCCAAACTGAAATTGCGCGCCACCTACGGGTTGGTGGGGAACGACCAGATCGGTAGTGCCAATGACCGCTTCTTTTACCTGTCTAACGTAAACCTGAACGATAACGACCTGCGGTATTATTTTGGTGAGAACTATGCGCAGTCGCGCCCGGGTGTATCCATTTCCCGGTATCCCAATGAAGGCATCACCTGGGAAAAATCGAAGAAAGTAAATATCGGCATGGACCTGGGGTTATGGAATGCATTCAATGTAACGGTAGATGCCTATAAGGAGCGCCGGAGCAATATCCTGATGGTGCGGTCCTATATCCCCACCACGATGGGCCTGGGGCCCAATGTAAGCGCAAATGTAGGCGTGGCGGAAGGCCTGGGCGTGGATGTGGCCATGGATTATAATAAAACATTCGGCAGATCCTGGTTACAGGCCCGCGGTACATTTACCTATGCGGCCAGCAAGCTGCTGGTAAATGAAGAACCGGAGTATCCGGCGAATATGCTGTATCTCTCGCGTGTGGGGCAGTCGCTGGGACAGGTATACGGATTAGTGGCGGAGCGGTTGTTTGTAGACGATGAAGATGTAAAGAACTCACCCAAACAGAACTTTGGAGAAGTAAGAGGCGGGGATATCAAATACCGCGATCTGAACGGTGACGGACAGATCACGAACCTGGACATGATCAACGGCCTGGGATACCCGGTTACCCCTGAAATCATTTATGGATTTGGTTTCTCCTTTGGCTTCCGCAATTTTGACATCAGTACCTTCTTCCAGGGCTCTGCAAGGTCTTCGCTTTTTATTAACCCCGAAGCCATTTCTCCCTTTGTAGCCGATGGAGCCAACCAGCACGGCTTGCTGAAAGTGATTGCGGATGACCACTGGTCCGAAGACAACCGCAACCTGTATGCCTTTTGGCCAAGACTGGGGCTTACGCAGAACAGCAACAACAATCAACCATCTAACTGGTGGATGCGCAACGGCGCCTTCCTGAGAATGAAAAGCGCGGAGATCGGTTACAACATCGGCAATAAGGGCCTGAAGAAATACCGGATCGCCGGACTGCGGCTTTACGCCAATGGCAGCAACCTGTTCCTGATCAGTGCCTTTAAGCTCTGGGATCCCGAGCAGGGCGGCAACGGGCTGGGGTACCCCATTCAGCGTGTATTCAATTTCGGAATCAACGTTCAGCTTTAATACAGATAAAACGAACTATATATGTACGCAATACATCGTCATTTACCATTGATAAAAAATACCCGCCAGCGGTTATGCATCCTTTGCTTATGCGGGCTACTGGCCGTACTGGCATCCTGCAAAAAGGGCTTCCTGGATCTTGTTCCGGATAATGTGCCTACACTGGATCACGCATTTTCCAATCGCCTGGAGGCTGAAAAATATTTATATACCTGTTATGCGTATCTGCCGCAGGAAGGGCATCCGGATAAAAACCCGGCCTTCAGCGGCGGAGACGAAGCCTGGACCTACTGGCCCATGATCGAAGATTTTTTTTACCGCGATCCCTATCAGATTGCCCGCGGCGAGCAACGGCAAACAGATCCTTATATGAACTACTGGGATGGCTATGACGGCAAGTCGCTCTGGCAGGGGATCCGTACCTGCAATATCTTTCTTGAAAACATTAACCGGGTAGCGGATCTGCAGCCCTATGAAAAAGAACGGTGGACTGCAGAGGCAAAATTCCTGAAGGCGTATTTTCACTGGTACCTGTTCCGCATGTATGGCCCCATTCCGCTGATGGATAAAAACCTGCCCATCACCGCATCGCCCGCCGAAGTAAAAGTGTACCGGCAGCCGGTAGACTCCGTGGTGAATTATATTGCCGCACTGATCGATGATGCCGCTGCGGGGGATAACAATACCGGTCTTCCGTTAACGATTACCAGTGCGGCAACCGAACTGGGGCGCGTTACCAAGGTAGCGGCACTGGCTATAAAGGCCCGGTTGCTGGTAACGGCAGCAAGTCCGCTGTTTAACGGCAACAATGATTTTACCGGCTTTAAAAATAACAACGGCCAGGTACTGTTTAACCCGCAATATGATGCGGGTAAGTGGACGCGCGCCCGGGAAGCCTGCAAGGCGGCGATTGACGCGGCACAGGCCGCCGGTTTAAAACTATACTACTTTAATCCCGCTGTAATTACCGTAACGAATGCCACCCGTATTGAGATGAATATCCGCAATGCCGTTTGTGAAAAATGGAACAGCGAGCTGATCTGGGGACTGACCACGGGCGGTGATCCTACCTTTTGGCTGCAAACCTATGCCTGTCCTCAGCTGGATCCCAATCAATTCAACATAAACCTGAAAGGAAAGCTGGCGCCTCCCATGAAAATGGCGGAGCTGTTTTATACCAAGAACGGTGTACCGATAGAGGAGGACAAAACCTGGGACTATGCCAACCGGTTTCATTTGCGTACGGCCACCGGTAAGGATACCGGTATCCAGGAAGGTTATAAAACCGTTGGACTGCATTTTGAGCGCGAGCCCCGGTTTTATGCGGATATGGGCTTTGATGGTTCAAAATGGTTTATGCGGAACGGCAACTACAATATACAAAGTAAACTGGGCGAGTACTCCGGTAAAAAACAAAGCCGCATCTATTCGGTAACCGGGTATTATACAAAGAAGATCGTAAACTGGAACCTGGTATACAACAACACTTCCTTACAGGTAGAATCCTATCCCTGGCCGGTTATGCGCCTGAGCGATCTGTACCTGCTGTATGCAGAGGCATTGAATGAATCGGGAAGTTCAGCAGCAGCCTTAAGCTACCTCAACCAGATCCGCGCAAGAGCCGGGCTGCAGTCGGTAGAGCAATCCTGGTCCATGTACTCCAACCGGGCATCCAAATACCAGTCGGTAGAAGGCCTGCGGGACATCATCCGGCAGGAGCGGGGTATAGAGATGGCATTTGAGGGTAGCCGCTTCTGGGACCTGCGCCGCTGGAAAACCGCTCCGCAAACCTTAAGCAGCGCCATCTATGGGTGGGACATCCTGCAAACAACGTACGAAGACTACAATCGCCGGGTGCTGCTGTACAGTCCGCAGTTTATTGCGCCGCGCGACTATTTCTGGCCGGTACGGGAATACAACCTGCAGATCAATCCCAACCTGGTGCAAAACCCCGGCTGGTAAGAGTATTTAATTGCCAACTATGCTTAAATGTATTGAAATGAAAAAATGTATTTGTTATTATAGTCTTGTTTGCTGTTTGCTGGTAACGGTGGCCTGCAAACGGGAGGTGGCTGGTCCGGCGGTAAAGGATGATCGTATACCGGAGCCCGTGCGTGATGTAACCATCGAGAACCTGAACGGTGCCGCCCGCATCAGTTATGAGCTGCCGGAAGATGCGGATCTGTTGTATGTAAAGGCGCGGTACACCACCCGGCAGGGAACGGTGCGGGAAACAAAGGTGAGCCGTTATAACCGCAGTATCCTGGTAGACGGGTTTGGAGATACCAGTGCCTACCAGGTATCGCTCTATGCCGTAGATAAAAGTGAGAACAGCTCCCCGGCGGTTGATGTAACCGTACGCCCGCTGGAACCGCCGATCTGGATCGTGCGCCGGCAGCTGAAGCTGGTGCCTGATTTCGGGGGTATTAACGTAAAGTATACCAATCCCGGGGAACAGGACCTGGCCATTGTAGTACTGGCCAATGATTCGCTGGGCAGGTTTGCGCCGCAGGCCACGAAATATACCAATCTGAAAACCGGCGATTTCTCTACCCGCAACATGCCCGATGTGCCTACGAAGTTTGGAGTATATGTACGGGACCGCTGGGGCAATATTTCCGATACCCTGATCACACAGCTGACGCCGTTGTTTGAAGCATTGCTGGATCGTACAAAGATGAAAGGGCTGGTATTGCCCTCCGATGCGCCGCTGGGCTATGGCGGCAGTATTGCCGGGCTTTTCGACGGAAACACCACGAGTGGATTTTATCATTCCGGTGATGCTGCAAGAATGCCGCAATGGTTTACCTATGATATGGGGGTTACCGCAAAGCTAAGCCGTCTTGCATGGTTTATGCGGCCCGGTTTTTATTATACACTGCATAACCCGCGCGAGGTGGAGATCTGGGGATCGAACAATCCCAATCCGGACGGAAGTTTTGATGATAGCTGGACCCTGCTGGCCACCGCCACGCAAACAAAGCCCTCCGGGCTTCCGGAAGGACAGCTTTCGCAGGCAGATATTGATGCGGCCCTGGCCGGGTATACCGTAGTGTTTCCGCTGAATACGCCCAAGGTGCGGTACATCCGTTTTAAAACCCTCAAGAACTGGTCAAACGGAACCTATGTAAATTTTTACGAGATCATGATGTGGGGCGATACCAAATAATTCATCTGTTAACAAGAAATACGAATACATGAAACTGATCAATAGCGTAATAGTTTTAGGAATGCTGCTGGTGGCCGGTATGCAGTCCTGCACCAAAACCAGCGGCGATGCCTACCGCAGGTACCTGGAAAGCGGAGAGATCACCTACCCGGGACGGCTGGATACGGTGATGGTACGGCCCGGGCATAACCGCATACAGCTTGTTGCCGTGCTGGGCAATGATCCGCTGGTAACCCGGTTGAGCATCCATTGGAATAACGGCCGCGATTCGATGGAGGTTCCCGTAAAACGTACAAAGGGAAGAGACACCCTTAACATTTTGGTGCCCGACCTGCGGGAAGGGAACTATAATTTTACCCTTTATACCTATGACAAGGAAAATCATCAATCGGTAGTGGTCAATGCCTTTGGTGTGGCCTATGGTCAGAATTATACGGGGTCACTGGTAAACCGTACCCTGAGATCCGTGGAGCAATCGGAAGACGGAAACAACCTGGTGTTGAACTGGGGTGAACCGGCCGGCGGCGAACTGGGCGTGGATGTGGATTATACCGGGGCAAACGGAAGCGCCCAAAAGCTCACCGTACCGCCAACGGAAACGCGTACGGTGCTGGCAGACTACCAGGGTGGATCAGTACTCAGCTACCGGTCTAAATACAAACCGGATTCCACTGCGTTTGAATTCTTTTATCCCGAGGCCTCCACCGTTACGCTGCCGGCATTTGAGCGCCGGTTGCCCAAGTCGGGCTTTAAAGTGCTGGAACTGCCAACGGATGTAAAAGATGGCGGGTACGGCTGGCTGTTGCCCTACTTATGGGATGAAAAATATGATCCGCCAGGCTTTGCCACGCAATCCATCATACCCTGTTGGTTTACGATCGATTGCGGAGCCGCGGCAGCGCTCAGTCGCTTTAAAGTGTGGCAGGCCAACGACCGCTTATACCAGCTGGAAAGCGTAAAAACATTCGAATTGTATGGAAGCAATAACCCGGCAGTGGATGGCAGCTGGGCCAGCTGGACGAAGATCGGCGCTTACCAGTCTGTAAAACCCTCCGGGCTTCCGGTTGGTACAAATACGCAGGAAGATATCGACTATGCAAAGGCCGGTGAGGAATTTGCGGTACCCGATGGCACGGCAAAGTACCGGTACTACCGGCTTAAATTACTGTCGAACTGGGGCGGCAGCCATTTTATGACCCTGGAAGAAATAACTTTTTATACGCATGACCGTTAATTGTTTTTCCCGCAGATTTACGCAGATCTTTTCCCGCAGATCTACGCCGATTTTTTACGCTGATTTTCGCAGAAGGTCAATCAGCGAGAATCAGCGGTGTATTCAATCTGCGCCGATCAGCGGGAAAGCAATCAGCGGTGTATCGGATCTGCGCCAATCCGCGGGAAAACCTCGTGCTCCAAAGAATACTTCAATCTTAAATAAAAAATGCAATTGAAATTTTATAAGAAAACCCCGTTACTCCTGCTGCCTGTTTTGCTTTGTATGGGATTCCGCAGCAACCATATAAGCCGGGAAACAGGTGCAAATCCGCTGGCCGATACCATCCGGCAAAAGGGCATTACATTGATTGTCGAGGACCGGTCGGAAGGTATGGACAACCTGCAGAAGCAGGCACTCATTCACACTTTTTTTACAAACTATTCCCGGTTCATAAAAACCTTTAACTCAAAAGCCACCCGTACCATCCTTTTTAAAATAGACTCCGGTTATACAGGCGTTGCCTATGCCGATGCAAAACTGGGGATGGTATGCTACGGTGCGGATTATATGAAAAAACATCCGAAGGATGTGGATGTGGTTACACACGAGGTAATGCACATCATACAAAATTATCCGTCCGGTCCGGGATGGGTTACCGAAGGTATTGCAGACTATGTACGGCATGTATATGGGGTAAACAATGCGGCTACAGGCTGGGCCCTGCGCAGTCCGCGGCCGGGCGAATCGTATACGAACGGTTATGGCACCGCCGCAAGGCTTTTTGCCTGGATAGAGCTGCGGGTAAAGAAAGGGATCGTTAAAAAACTGGATGCTGCCATGCGTTCCGGAACCTATACCAATGATTTCTGGGTAAAAGAAACCGGTAAAGACATCGACCTGTTGTGGAAAGATTATATCAATAAGCCGGAACTTTAGCATGCAAAGCGTGCAGGACAATAAAAATACTTTTATGGTACAAACAGCCACCGGACCGGCTTTTAGGAAACGAAACGGAATCATGAAGGAAATGAAAGCGCATATAAAGCTCTTCTGTATCTGTTGCATGGTCTTATTTATAAGCCAGGTAGCGGGGGCGCAGCAGCAACCCATCGACTATGTGGATCCGTTGATCGGAACCTCCAATTCCCGGTGGATGTTGTTTCCCGGTGCCACCATGCCCAACGGGATGGTAAAGCTGAGCCCGGACAATCAGCGCAACGTGTGGCAGGGCGGGTATGAATACAGTATCGGAAGCATTCATGGTTTTAGTCATATACATGGATGGACCATGACCGGGTTGCTTACCATGCCCACCAACGGCGATCTGGCCCTGACACCCGGGCTTCCGGATGATCCCTTCAAAGGCGCCGGCGCCGGCTACCATTCGCGGTTTCGGCATGAGGATGAAAAAGCCAGTCCGGGGTATTATGCCGTATACCTGATGGATTCCCGTATAAAAGCGGAGCTCACGGCCACGGAGCGTACCGGCGTGCAGCGGTATTCGTTTCCTGCAGACCCGTCTAACCGGGTAATGATCCAGCTGAACCTGCCGTCGGAATATGGGATGGAGTTGAAGGATGCCGTCATTACGCGGGTCAGTAACCAGGAAGTGGAGGGCTTTGCGCATACGGTTACTGCCGGGTTTAATGACTACCACCTGTATTTTGTCATGCAGTTCAGTAAACCCTTTGAGGCCTTTCACGGATTTACAGGACAGGGCACAACAGATGGTGATACGGCACGGCTGAAGGATGGCATCGGCGCTTATGTAAGTTTTCCGATGACCACGCCGCAGCAGGTGATCGTTCGCACCGGTATCTCCTTTGTATCGGCTTCGCAGGCAAGGCTGAATTTACAGACGGAGTTAAAAGATTTCGGGTGGGATTTTGATGCGGTGGTGGCGCACAGTCGTAAAACCTGGAGCGCATTGCTGAATACCATTTCCGTGAGCGGCGGATCGGAAGAAAATAAAAGAAAATTCTATACCAACCTGTACCGTTGCTTTACGGCCAAAATGATCATGAGCGATGTAAACGGTAAATACCGGGATGCCTGTGAAAAGGAGCAGCAGCTGCCTGCAGGAAGAAACGTAATGATTGGCGGAGATGCCTACTGGAACAGTTTCTGGAACCTGAACCTGTTGTGGACCCTGGCTACACCGGAGCTGGTGGAACAACTGGTAGCTACACAGCTGGAGCTCTTTGAAAAGACGGGCTGGCTGTCGAAAGGGCCCGCCGGCATCGAATACTCCGGCATCATGGAAGGATCGCACCAGATGGCGTTAATGGCCAGTGCTTACCGGAAGGGTATTGTAAAGAAAGATGCGGAAACAGCGTATGCGGCGATGAAGAAGCATGTAACGGTGGAGCCGCAGCCGCTTTGCGGGGGAAGCCCGGGCAATCCGCAGATAAGCGTGTATGCGGAAAAGGGCTTTGTACCTGTTGAAAAAGGCGTTACTTCCAAAACTCTGGATTATGCATATGACGACTGGTGCGTGGCGCAGATGGCCCGCCTGCTGAATAAAAAGGAAGACTACCGTTTTTTTCTGAAGCGGTCTGCCAGCTGGAAAAATGTATTTGATACCACCATTGGATATGTGGTGCCGCGGAAGGCAGACGGTGCCTTTATTGATGGCTTCGACCGGTTCTCGGTCAACCATTTTATTGAGGGCAACGCCTGGCAGTATTCCTTTTATGTGCCGCATGATGTGGAAGGGCTGGTGCGCCTGATGAAGCCGGAACGTTTTTTGAGCCGATTGAAAGAGGGATTTGAAAAGTCGGAGTTTCACCGGTTTGCGGCACATGCCCTGGACCGCACCATGGGACAATCGGCCGAATATTATATTAACCACGGCAATGAAGTGAATATGCAGGCGGCTTATCTTTTCAACTATGCCGGCCGGCCGGATCTTACTCAATACTATACCCGGAAGATCCTTGATACCTTTTATGATGCTTCGCCCTATGTAGGCTGGAACGGAGATGAGGATGAAGGACAGATGGGGGCCTGGTTTGTGATCAGTGCGTTGGGTTTGTTTGAAATGAATGGGGGCACCGCTGAAGACCAGCGGGTAGATATCACGAGTCCCCTGTTCAGTGAAGCACGCATCCGCCTGAACAATGCCTACTATAAAGGAAAAGAATTTGTGATCCGGGCACATGATCATACACCGGGGAATATTTATATCCGGTCTATGAAATTAAATGGCAAAACACTGAAAGAACCCTACATTCGTTTTAATGATATCGTAAACGGGGGCTTGCTGGAACTGTATATGACGGCCACGCCACCCAAACAGCCATAAACTTATATTAAAGATTTAAACAGAAGAATAAATAACATTTATGAAGCGACTATTTTTATTGAACCTTGTTTTTTTACTGGCCGGGGCGCAGGCGCAAACCGGAAAACTGAGCCTGTCGTCCTATGCAGGCCGGGTAGCTGCGGGTGGCATCAGCAAAAAAGAGCTGGCCGCACAGATCCTAGCCGATGAGCGGCTGGATACCGTACGGGCCCGTGCCTTGCGCATCTTAACCGGCTTTAATGCCGGCACCGGTTACGGAGAGATCTGGATCCGCGATTTTAATACCTTTATTAAAGGTTCGCTGAAGGCAAGAGATCAAAAGGATGTAAAGGATGCGTTGTTGTTGTTCTTTAAGATCCAGGGTGCGGATGGTAATATTCCTGATGGGGCCATCAATAAAAAGCAGGCGAATATCGGTTATAAGTACAGCTACTCCAACCTGGCGCCGGACTGGGCCGCGCATAAGAACACCGTGGAAACCGACCAGGAATCTTCACTGGTGCAGGCGGTAAAAAAATACATCGACGTAACCGGCGATAAAAGTATTTTACAGGAAACGATCGGCGGGCAAACGGTATTGCAGCGGCTGGAAGCGGCATTGAATTATGTAATGACCGATCGCTGGTCGAAGGAATACGGATTGGTAAAAGGTGCCACGACCATCGACTGGGGTGATGTACAACCCGAAAAGGGCTGGGGTGTAGCCTTAAATGAAAAAACAAAATGGGCCATTGATATTTATGACAATGCTATGTTTGTAATGGCCCTTAATGATTTTATCGGGATGACGCCGGAATCCGGAGCCCTGCATAAAAAATGGCAGACTACAGCCAATACCATTAAAAAGAATATCCGTAAACATCTTTGGGATGCGGGTAGCGCTAAATACATTCCCCATATTTATTTAAACGGAAGCCCGTTCTCAAAGAATTTTGATGAGCGCAGCATCCTGTATACCGGCGGTACCACCTGTGCCATCCTGGCCGGCATGCATAGCGGCAAGGAGATCAGAAAGATCAACGACCAGTTTTTGCAGGCGGCAGAGAAAGAAAAATTTGCCACCATCGGTATGACGGTTTACCCGCCGTACCCGGTGGAAGAATTTCCCAATATGGCGGCCTACCATTATCAGAATGCCGGCGACTGGACCTGGTTTGGCGGAAGGATGATCCATGCCCTGGCGGTTAACGGGATGGCACAGGAAGCATACGCGGAAATGAGTCCGATGATCGACCGGGTATTGAAGAATAAAGGTTTTTACGAATGGTACGATGTGCGCAATGGTAAGGCCTCCGGGTCGGGCGATTTCAGGGGTGAAGCAGGTGTGCTGTATGACGCGATTGAACTGTTGAGAGACTGGGCGAGGGGAGTGAAGTAGGGGATAGGTGATAGTGAAAAGCTAATAGTTAATAGTGAGAAGTGAATGGGAAATGGGCATTGATGAGGCAAAGTTGTAATGACCGCTATCCTTGCGTGGCCCTTGCGCGCGTTGCGGTTTGAATTTAACCGCGATGACGCAAAGCATCCGCGAAGATCGCAATGAAATTCGTGATGACAGCTATCCTTGCGCACCTTGCGTGGCCCTCGCGCCCGTTGCGGTTTGATTTGAACCGCGAAGGTCGCAAAGCATCCGCGAAGGGCGCAATGAAATTCGTGATGGCAGCTATTCTTGCGCGCCTTGCGTAGCCCTTGCTTCTTGCGGTTTGATTTTAACCGCGATGGACGCAAAGGATCCGCGAAGATTGCAACGAAGGTCGCTATGGTAGTTGTCCTTGCGCACCTTGCGGTTAAAATCAAATAATAGCACAAAAGAAGGGAAACAACGAATACGTAGTTTAAATATTCATGATCATATGCATAAACATATTTTGCTGAAAACATGCTTGTCCGTTTATTTAATAGCGGTAACAATGCTCTGTAACAGCCAGGAGCGGGTGCTCTGGAGCATCGGGAAAAAAGATAACAGCGCCGCCGAATTTGCATTGGCTCCCGGCCGGTACCAGGATTTTCTGAAAGAAGATTTTGGATGGGAAAACCGGCAGTACATCATCGGGCAATCGGATTCAAAGAAAGACTGGCCCTATGTATTGCCCGGTCCGGCCGATGCCTGGGGCGGCACCAGTCCTACGGCAGGCATCCGCACCCAGGTGCTGAACCTGTTGTTTGATCTGAAAGCTGTGGATCCGGAAGCTGGCAGTTCCCTCATCGTAGACATCCTGCATACCCATTTCAAAATACCACCGTATTTAAAAATTATCGTCAATGGAAGGTCATGGAATTTTCGTTTGCCCAAAGGGACCAACGAGGCAGCGCTCACCGGTGATAACCGGAATCCGCTGAACCATACGATCAACATCCCGCTGGATGCCGCCATCCTCAAAACCGGGACGAACGAAGTACAGCTGACCAGCCTCGAAGGTTCCTGGCTGGTGTTTGATGATCTTCGCATGACAGGCAGCGACAAAACCAGTCTGAACCCCGTGCCGGCACCTGTATTGATCCGCAATGTAAAAGCCGCTCCCTGGAAACGGGATGCCGCCACACAACCCCTGCTGGTGGATATCGTACACACAGATGGCCGGCCCATGTTAAACGTGAAGCTGGATGGCCGCACTGTTTTTAATAAAAGACTGGAGGCGGGTGCAGTAATACTGGAAGTGCCCATGCCGGCAGCAACAAAGAACATCCGCAGCAGTTATACCATTTTTGCCGATGGAAAGCAGGTGGCTTCAGGTACGGTTGCCCGCAACCCGCAACCGCTGGTGCAGCCTTCGGATTATGTGAACACGTTCCTGGGTACCGCGCATTCCCGCTGGATGATTGCTCCCGGTCCCTGGATGCCCTTTAGCATGGTAAAGCTGAGTCCGGATAACCAAAATGCCGGCTGGCAGGCAGGGTACAATCCAACCTTTGAAAGTATTGGCACATTTAGTCATGTGCATGAGTGGACCATGGCCGGCCTGGGCATGCTGCCGGTGAACGGACCGCTGAAGATAAAAATGGGTGACGAGTCTGCGTTGAAAAATGATACAACGGGGTATCGCTCGCTTATCAATAAAGCTACGGAAGAAGCGCCCCTTGGTTATTATAAAGCCGATCTGATTGATTACGGGATTAAAGCAGAGCTGACATCCACCACCCGTTGCAGTTTTCAGCGCTATACCTATTCGCAGCAGCAGGACGGGCGCATTATGATCGATCTGAAAATTCCGGCGGAGTATGATTATAAGATCCTCAACGCGCGGCTTACGCAGGTGGATGCGCATACGATAGAGGGATATAGCGTACAGCAATCGAAAAATGTATGGTCGGCCGATGCAGACCAGGACTATACCATTTATTTCCGGATCGAGTTTGACCAGCCCATAAAAAAGATGGGCGGCTGGATCAATGATGCGATCACCGGCGGAGACCGGCTGAATGCGGAGCATCCGGATCAGATGGGTTGCTATGTGGAATTTGACACGCACCAAACGCCTGTGGTACAGGTGCGTACCGGCATCTCGTATGTGGATGCCGCAGGTGCACGGCGCAACCTGCAGGAAGAGGTGACGAAGCCTTTTGGCTGGGATTTTAATGCCGTAAGGCAACACCAGGTAAACGCATGGAATGACCTGCTGGGCCGGGTAACCATTACCAGTGACGACAGCCGGGAAAAGATGCGGTTCTATACCAATCTTTACCGCAGCTTTTGCCGCAACACGTTCAGCGATGTGGACGGGCGTTGGGTAGATGCTACCGAAAAGATACAACAACTGAAAGATTCCCGAGACCGTGCATTGGGTTGCGATGCCTTCTGGAATACGTTCTGGAACCTGAACCAGGTGTGGAACCTGGTGGCACCCGAATGGTCCGGAAAATGGGTGCGGTCGCAACTGGCCATGTTCGATGCCAATGGCTGGCTGGCCAAAGGACCGGCTGGGATGGAATACATACCGGTAATGGTGGGCGAACACGAAATTCCGTTGCTGGTAAGTGCTTACCAGATGGGTGTTAGAGATTATGATACCGGCAGGTTGTTTAAGGCCGTGGTGAAGACGGTTACCTCCAAACCGGAGCGGGTGGGCAATGGGTTCGCAGGCAACCGGGATATTGAAGCGTTTTTAAAATACCAATATGTACCGGCCGACAAAGGACGGTTTTCCAACACGCTGGAATATGCCTATGATAACTGGACGGTAGGCCAGCTGGCAACGGCCATGCGCCGGCCCGAAGCCGCCGTTTTTATGGATAGGGGCAGCTGGTGGAAAAATGCCATCGATACGGTTTCCGGGTACGCCCGCATGCGGTACAGCAACGGGGAATGGGAGCAAAATTTTGATCCCTATAAATCCGGGGCCAATCATCACTATGTGGAAGGCAATGCCTGGCAGCTTACCTATTTTGTGCCACAGGATGTGCCGGCGCTGATGCATGCGGTAGGCAGGGAGCGCTTCACAGACCGGCTTACAAAAGGGTTTAAGGCCAGCGAACCCTGGCGTTATAATGCACCGGGTGACCAGTATTGGGATTTTCCCGTGGTGCAGGGCAACCAGCAATCCATGCATTTTGCGTTCCTGTTCAACTGGGCCGGCGAGCCCTGGCAAACACAGCAATGGAGCCGCTCCATCCTGGACCGGTATTATGGTTTTGGTACCGCCGATGCCTATCTGGGCGATGAAGACCAGGGGCAGATGAGTAGCTGGTTTGTGATGGCCGCGCTGGGCCTGTTTCAAACGGATGGCGGTTGCAATGTGAACCCGGCATATGAAATTACCAGTCCGCTGTATAAAAAAGCAGTCATTGATCTGGGCAGCCGGTATGGCCGGGGAAAGCAATTTGTCATCAGTGCGCCTGCGGCATCAAAGGAAAATAAATACATACAACGGGCGCGGCTCAACGGGCGTGTGCTGAATAGCTTCCGTTTCCCTGCCTGCGAACTGCTCAGAGGTGGCCGGCTGGAGCTGGAGATGGGACCAACGCCCAATAAGACCTGGGGAATTGGCAAATGATACCATTTGGGCAAATCATGTGGCTCTATTCCGGCAGCCAGCACATTGTTTTATTTGCTTTGGAATACAACAACGGTACCTGATAACAGGTCATGCAGCGCTCTTCTTTTTGTACTAAATATCAGGATTAAAACATCCGCAGTAAAATATACGTCCAATGCCAGTGACAGGTAAAAATTAACCGAAGAAGGGATTAATGTTGCCGTGTTTTCATCCATATGAGCTCCAGTAAGACGAATAAAGGATTGAGCTCCCAGCAGGGCAAGGTAAATGCCCTCTCTTATCAATATTTGTTGCAATGTTATTTTTTGGGATGGATTTACGTTAACAATTTTCAGTTTCATCACCCATTTACCATAGGTCTGTCCATACCGGTATTGCAGATAGATATAATAAAATAACGGGAAAATAAATGTAACAAAGATGCCTGTTATGTAAGCGGCTGCCGCATCAAGAGGTGAAATTACTGAAATATTGATAAGGTACAAAAGTCCCACGGGTACGAAATCAATAAGCGCGGCAAAAATACGGGCAGTGAGCGTACTGTATTTGAATCCCGTCATATAATGGTGTATTTGTTTGTTCGTTTTGTATAAAAATAACATATTTCAACCCAAAGATGAAATAGACAATATATATCCTTCTGATCCTGTCACTAAAGGTCAGCTGTATGCAGGCCTTTTAAATAGCGTGTATTGCAAATAGGGCCAGCGCCCAATAAGACCTGGGGAACGGTAAAATAATTCCGCCTGGCAGCGGAACATACCCGGTTGGGCCCATCTGTTTAATTGGATGCAGCAGCCTTAATGTCAAAAATATGGTTGGTCTTTAACCAGCGTTTGAACTTTTCAGGGTGCTCCGGTATAAAATGCACGATGCTTTTATTTTGAAGCATAATCGTAAATATACCGGAGGATTCAGCATATTTATACAGCTGCTCATGTGTATAATTAAAACCAGGATAACCGGCCGCGCTTGTAGTATGGGTATCTGATGTCATAGGCATTCGCTGCAAATTTTAATGATCAGGAATTAAAATCCGGCGCAATTTATACCAGTTCCTGTGAAGATCAAATTAACACAGGTTAATTTATTACAGATGTCCGGGCAACGCGTACCGGTCAGTAGCCGGTGATAACCGCATACGCAACCCGGGTTACGATCATTCCTGATATACAAACACCGTCCGGATCACATAGGCGGCAGCCTTGGTTTGGTAGGATCGATAGGCGGTCTGCAGCTCTTTTGGATACCCTCCTTCATCATAGGTATAGCTGAAATTGTACGCTTCAAATTCCGGATAGGCGCCATACCATGTTTTCCGCTGAAATTTCAGGTTGTGTTTGGTATACTGGGTAAAAAGCAGGTCCGGAATTTCAAGATGCACATAGGGGTTGATGGAAAGGTCGTAATCGTAGGATCCTTCTTCCCGGTTGCCATTGCTGGTTACCAGGATATCGGAAAGCACACTGCCCCCGCGCATGGTTTTGCTGTAGTTGCGGGTATAGAGCCCGTGCCCGTATGTGTAGGACACATCAATGCGATAGTCCTGGCTGATACCGGTACGGCTGTCGAGCGCAATGTAATTTGCAGTAGCACGGGTTTGCAGGACAGGGCTGTTTTCTTCAAGTGCTACAACTTTTCCCACCGCATTGTACTGCACAAGCGTTGTGGTCATCCACTTGTTTGCCTCATCATAACTGCTGATAGTTGTTATATGCCCGTTTGTATAATCAAAAAGGTCTTTACGCGCCAGGTAGTTGGACAGATCGCTCCGCTTACCCCATACCAGCCGCTGCTGCAGCTTTCCATCAGGATGGTACGCAAAATCCGTTTTTGTAAATGGAGTGCTGTACCCCTTCACGATTTTGTATTCATATACGGTTTTTAATTTTTTTGCCGGTATAGATCCACCCATTGCATAAACCGTTCCTTCCCGGATGTCGGCTTTTGTAAGTTCCAGTTCATCGTGGCTGCCCCATTTTGAAACCGAAAGTTTATGCTTTAATGCGGTTGATGGCAGGTAGAGGCGCTGCACGCCCGCAGGGAGATAATGGATCACCGGCGGCAGGGCACCACGGGCATCCCAGCTTTGAACGGTAAGCTGTACAGGAATGCTGTCATAAACGATTGTACCAACCCTGATGATGGGATGTATAAAAATGTACGTATCTGTGGGCGTACCGGCATCACGGTTTCCAAAACTGCCTGCAGGATAGCCAAAGCTTTCGGGCGTATCGGAATCAGCCACCGGAAGCAATTCCACCGGAACGGGTTGCCCGGCTGGGCAATTGAGCGCGAAGGATATACTTAAGGGCCTGGATACCATACCCGCTTTTGAAGATCCGGTGAGCGGGGTTGCAAACCGGGCAATGCGGTTGCTATCGGTAAGGATCAGCTTTTTGATCCTGTAGGTGTTTTCCGGTAACCGGATGGCCAGGGTGCGGTATTGCGGATCCTGTACCACGGCGGCAGACAGATTCCATACACTGTCTGGTTGCTGATCCTTCTCTAGCGTAATGGCGGCTGAAAGTCCGGCTGGCACCGTTGAATATTTTGCCAGGTCTTCAAAAACAAGCCGGAAGCTCCGGTTGACAATGGTGTCTGAAGGATGAGGAGCACCCGGGTTGAGCACAGGAGCGGTTTTTTTACAGGAAAATGCAACATGCAAAACCAGGATCAGGGTACAATAAAGTATACGCTGCTTCATAATTATAAATAATGGGGTAATGCAGGCATGACAATGCCCTTACGGTTCCCCGTTTCTTTTTTTTTAAATAAGTATGTTAAATAATGCGGTCTTTCAGGGCCTTGGCTACCGCCGCGCTTTTGGAATTGACCTGCAATTTTTCGTAAATATTCCGGATATGTGTGCGAACGGTGTCGATGGAGATCTTCAGCGCCGCCGCTACCATCTTATAGCTGTTGCCATCTACAAGCGATCGCAGCACTTCCTTTTCTTTTTGAGAAAGTCCGTAGTTCTGGCTGCCCGGCGACATGCTGGCAAACATCTGCAATACCTGTGTGGCAATGGATGCATTCATCGGGGCACCGCCTTCATATACATCTTTAATGGCAGCAACAATAGCATCAGGGGCGCTTTTTTTCAGCAGGTAGCCGTTGGCGCCAAACCGGATCGCGTCGTAAATATGCTGGTTGTTTTCAAAAACGGTCAGCATAATGATCTTTACCGTATGATTTTTTTGCCGGATCATGCACACCCCGTCGATGCCGTTTGCACCCGGCATGTCAATGTCCATTAGGATCACATCCGGTTTTAACAGTTCAACATCTGCCACCGCAGTATCGCAGTTGTTAAAGCTACCGGCTACTTCAAAGCCTTCCGTCTGTTGTAACAGGAGAGCGATGGCCTTGCGGAATTGTTCGGAGTCGTCATATAATAAAACCGTTATCATACACCTTTAGCTTGATTTTTTGTTGATGCGGAAGCCGGCACCCATAAATTTTTGATGCTTGTATAAACGTGATCAGACTCCGCCTTGGGATCTTTGGTGCGGCAGCCGGACATGCTGATATGGGAAAGTTTTTCCAGTATATTATTGCCCGCTTCCAGGATTGCTACGAAGATGGAAAGGCCTACACAGAGCTGGAGGACCGTATAAAATTTTTTTGTCATTGACTGTCTGTTTTTTTGCATCGGTATATATCCGTTTGATGCTGCAAATATCGGATCGGCCGGACACCCGTACAACGCATATTTATGCGATGGGCACCCACAAAATAATGCTGGTTCCGGCACCTGGTCGGGAAAGGATGGATAATTTTCCTTTCATATACGCTGCGCGCTTTTGCATGTTTTTGAGCCCGTTGCCCCGTAATGCCGTTCCCGGTTCCGGATGCTGAAACCCTACGCCATTGTCCCGGATGCAAAGCTCAAGACCAGCCCCTTTCCTGGAAAGTGTAACGGCTACCTGTGTGCACCGGGCATATTTAACAATATTGTTTAGCGCCTCTTTAAACAGGAGAAAAACCTCGCGCCGCAATTCCATGGGTAAATGCAGTTCCGACACCGGGGGCGCAATGGTAAAGCTGTAGTCGATTTGCTGGGGCTCCAGGATGGCGCCGGCTGTTTCCTTCATCCGGGCGGCGATTTTTGCAACAGGGTCATTAACCGGGTTAATACTCCATACGATGTCGTCCATTGCTTCCATCATCTGGGAAGTGCTGCTGCTGATGGTGCTCATGTATTCTTTATTGCGCATTTCATCAAAGGAGGATTGCTGAAGTGCCATATTGCTCAGGATATGGATCGTACTGAGGGTAGAACCCATATCGTCATGCAAATCGCGGGCAAGCCGGCTCCGTACCTTTTCCACCTGTAACAGCTTCTGTACCCTTAGCCGGTGCAAATAGAAAAGAAGTGCTGCGGTACACGCCAGTACCAGCAGGTAAAACCAGGGCGTCTTCCAGAAAGGCGGGGCAATATACAGGTTCAGGGACGTGGTGCCGGGTGCATACTGGCCAAAGTTATTCTTAACCCGAACCATAAACCGGTAGGTGCCGTGCGGTAAAAAATTATATTTAACCGCGGTGGGCGTTGTAAGCACCGTCCATCCCTTATCCAGTCCCTCTAATTTGTATTCATAAGTGAGGCGTTCCCTTTGGGCAAAATGAATCGATGCAAATTCAATACTGAACACCCCTTGTGCATACGGAATGGAAATGGATGTTAGTTGTTCCAGCGAATCCTGCGGCAGGTACCGGTCGTTTAACTGGAAGCCGGTGATCGTTACAGGGGCGGGCGGAATCGAATGCCGGTAGCTCCCGGGGTTGAAGAGAACGAGGTGCTGGTTGCCGCCGAATGCAAACGTTCCGTTCCTGAGTACGGTACTGCGTTCCGGAACATAACTGTTGTTATGAACGGTAATCAGCCCATCCTGCTGGGAAAACCGGGTAAGTTCTTTTGTTTGCAGATCGAGCCGGAAAATGCCGTTGGAAGCACCCAGCCAGCAATAACGGGTGCCATCCGGTTGCAGGGTGAACACTGTGCCGGTTGATCCATTCCCATACGGGATATCGAAACTGACCTTAAACGTTTGCGGATGCACGGTGCCCAGCCGCTCTCCGGCAATAAGGCAAAGCGTGTCATTTACTTTTACGATGTCTTTAATGTTTGCGATTGCGCTTGTTTGGGCATAAGACAGATCCATTGACCGGAGCAGCGTTCCGTTACCGGTATCCATTACATAAATGCCTTTTCCGTTAACGGCAATCCACAGCTGCTGCCCGCCGATAAAAACCATTTTACTGATGGCGCCTTCAAAACGGCCCTGCAGCCGGAAGGAAGCATCGGAAACAGGTCCGGGAGCGGGCGTATAGGTAAATACCCGCCCATCCTGGAGACCGATCCACAATACACCCTTGGCATCTTTGATCACCTGCCGTACCGCACTGTTTTGAAACACCCGGGGGCGGAACCATTCGGCTTGCCTGTTTTGAGGATGGTACCGCGCCAGCCGCCCTTCATGACAGCCGATCCACAGGTGTCCGTTTTTATCTTCGCAGAGGGCCCATATCAGTTTCATAAAATGATCCGGATCGTTGACGGGGAATAGTCTTACGGGCTGCGGGTCATTGCTGCCGCTCTTTAGCGTGTAAAGGCCGCTTCCCCAGGTGCCGATCCACAAAGTATTTGCGGCACCTTCCACCAGGCTGCTGATTGCAGTGCGCTGCTTTTCGTTGCTAAATGTAATATGCGTATTGGGATATTGGGTACCTGTGGTATAATAAAGTCCGTTGTCTGTTGCCATCCAACGTGTTCCTTCTTTATCCTGCATTACGTCCGAAACAGCGTTGAAATGTATCCCGTTCAGATCTCCGGGGGCTGCTTTCAGATTCCTGAAAAAGGCACCCTCTTGTATCCGCAGGTAGTTCAGGCCATATACGGCAACGGTACTGTCGTTAAGCGTTTTGAAACCGTAAATTTCGGAGTAGCTATTGTTTTCAGCAGCCGTTAACCCGGGGATTGTACGGGTCAGCCTGCGTTCGGCGGTTGAAAAGGAGTAAAAAACAGCATGCGTTTGCTGCACCTGCTGTATCCGGTACCGGCCCTTTTTATCGATATGTAATTTACAACCTGCCAGTCCATAGGTCTTATCCGCGGCCAGTAACGGATCATTCTGGATATTGTTGGCTGCGGTATAAAACTGCCGGGTTATTTTGCTCCAGTATCCGAAACCGTTTTGTGCAATGATCCAGTATCGCTGCCGGGCGGGGTCATCCACGACGTCCGTTAGTTTCAGCGAGTCCGGAAGTGTAAAGGGGTTGTACTTAGACGAAAATTTCCCCAGCTGTTCATTAAAATATTGGCAGCTTCTACCGGTAAGGATCAAAAAAGCGGCACTGGAAGCATCGGTACGCAGCCATATTTTAGTGGGATTATATACCTCCCGGTAACCTTCGTAAGCGATCTCTTTGAATGAAAACGTTTTTGTATTAAAAAGGCCCAGCCGTTTGCCAGACCGTATCCAAACCCGGTCTGGTCCGGCGGGCAAGATCTGATCCACGCGGTCCTTTAACAAGGTGCGGAAGCGGCTGCCGTCATAACGCTGCAGACCACCTTCGGATCCCAGCCATAAATAACCGGTGGCATCCTGCAAAACGGCGTATACATTATTTGAAAGCAGCCCATCGCTGATGGACAACCGGCTGAACCGGTAATTTTGAGATGATCCCGCTTGGGGAACCGCAATTAGTAAGGTCAAAAAAGCCCAGAGCCGCAAAACCATGCTACTAAATTAGCCGATATTGAGAACAATTTATAGAAGAAGCGATCAGAAAAGCTAATCGCAGGCCCCGCCGGCGCCCAGGACTGTTGTGCTGCAATGGGATCAACCGCCTTACCGTGCAATCATCCGCGCCCTCCGCAGGTTGTCGGTGCCCTGCAGGATCTTTGCTTTTAAATTCGGATCCAGCTGCGGGTGGGTCTGCAGGAAACGGGTTACAATATCAAAGGCCGATGCCGACTGGTAGCTGCCAAAGCTGGACTGGATCCAGTTTCCCGGGAAGAAGATATCGCCCGTACGCTGGATCTCGGGCAGCAGCTCCAGGGTTTTTTCGAGATATTTTTCTGCCGACGGCTGCCGCAGCGGATGATGCAGGTAGCCCAGCGCGGTACCCACTGCAGATTCGTTCGACCGGTTTTCGCGTTTTTGCAGGCCGGAGAAGAATGCATCACGAACAGCGGTGTCACGCGAAAGCGCCGGCATGATGATGCGGAACCGTTTAACGCGGTCGGGATCTTTGATCCGGCGCAGTTGCTGCTGCAGGATGCTGTCGCCGTTTTTATTTCTCAATACCAGGGCAAAGGCCAGACTGGTATAGTCTTCTTCTTTCAACACAACATTGGCCGGCGGGTCCTGGCTGTACCAGATGGCGTAGAGCCGTGCAAGGGCCGGTTCGGTTTCAAAAACCGATTGGTAACAGCCAAAGAGGATCTTTTTGTTGTTGGGGTTTTTTTGTTGCTGCAGGGCACTCCAGATGCTGTTTTCCAAACGGCCGGTCCATTGCCGGCGCTGTTGCGGCAACATAAAATTCCAGTAAATGGAACTGATATAGCCGGTAAGCAACCGCATATTCAGTTCAATCGTTTCTTTATTTAGGCCGTCTGCAAAGAGCTGTAGCAGTTGTGCGGGGGTATTGTAGCGGCCGTTGAGCATATTCTCATACAGCGTAATATAGGCAGAAGCGCGACTTACATAATTTTCGATGGTGAATAAATGCGGCAGCATGGCCGTATCCACCGGCCATACGCCATAGCCCATACCCGAGGCATTGAACTGGATGAACAGCGGACGTTTCCGCTCCGTGGCGCGCGGTACTTCCTGTGCCGCCAGGCTATCGCTGACGGTGATGGTACGTACCAGTCCTTTATAATAAAAGCTGATATCAAAGCGTTGCGGCCAAACGCGGCTGCGGCCGTATTCCGGTTGCTGGAAAACAGTAAAACCGGTGAGCTGGTTGCCCGCCGGATCGTAGCTGGCCTGGTAGTCAAATACGGGTCGCCCCGGTTCATTTACCCACACCGCATTCCAGGCGTTGAGATCCGCCGGGGTACCCGCATCCAGGATCCGGATCAGGTCGGGCCAGGAAGCGTTTTTGAAGGCATAGGTCTTCAGGTATTGCCGGATGCCATTTTGAAAAGCAGCCGTGCCCATCAGCTCCTCCAGTTGCCGCATCATTACCGGCGATTTATGATAAATGATCCCACCGTAAAGCGTTCCTGCCTTTTCCAGGTTCTCCAGTGGCTGCCGGATCGGGTTGGCGCCGGTGGTACGGTCAATGGCATAGGCGGGAGGCAAATGATCCGTAAGGAATTTCAATGAAAAACCCTGTTCCCGGCCGGGAATGGTGGTGGCTTTATCGGCCATAAAATTGGCAAAGACCTCTTTCATCCATACATCAGAAAACCAGCTCATCGTAACAAGATCTCCAAACCACATATGTGCCGCTTCATGCGCCAGCAATTGGGAGCGGCTGTTGAGTTGTCCTTCGGTGGCATCGCGGGTAAGGAAGAGGGTAGATGCCTGTAACAAAATGGCACCGGGATGCTCCATGCCCCCAAACTGGAAATCGGGGATGGCCACCAGGCCGTGTTTCTGAAAAGGATAGGGGATGCCGGTCCATTCTTCATAAAAGCGGATCACCTTTTTATATTCATCAAAAATAGCCTGCAGGCTGTTGCTGATCTTTTCGGAATCGGTTTCGCGGTACAGGAATTCAATTTCCTGGTTGCCAAATGCCTCACGGGCGCTATTAAATTTTCCGGCAACAAATGAAAACAGGTAAGTGCTGATCTTGTCGGAAGGTTTAAAGCGAAGGGTCTTGCGCCCGTTGCTGATGGCAGCATCCTGCAACGGACCGTTGGCAATGGCCGCCCAGTGCTGCGGAATCACCAGGGTGAGGTTAAACACCGCTTTGAGATCGGGCTGGTCAAAACAGGGAAAGGCCGTCCGCGCCCGGTCCGGTACAAACAAGGTATATAAAAAATCATCTCGGCGGTTTAATGCATTGTTGCCGGCAATAAAATCGATGGCAATGGTATTCCTTCCTTTTTTTAGCAAGCCTTCTTCAATGATGATATGCTCGTTCCGGTACTGAAGCGGTGTTTCCGCTCCGTTTACCAATATCTTTTTTACTTTCTGTGCATCTTCTTTAAAGTCGAGCAACAGCGGCGTTGTTGATTTACCGGAATACCGGAAGTGCAGTTGCTCCCGGGCGGTAATGGGCGCTGCTTTATTTTCCGGGATATCGAACAACAGATCATACTGAAGATCGCTAACCGTATGCTTACGGGCATTGGACAATGTATCAGAAACGCCGTTGCTGATGGCGGTTTCTTTTGACCGCTCCCTGCACGATGTGATGCCCAACAGGAATAAAAGAAAGCAAACCGGTACCCATTTCATAGCTGTAAAGATATTACGGTTTTGCTTGCTGTGTTTAAAGTATTTGTGGTGGATGTATGGCGCGGATGAATGAAAGAGTTTGGTTATATTAGCGGCATTTATACGATTGTTTAGCATTTATGAAGCGAAGAGATTTTATGGAACTGCTGGGTGGAAGCAGTGCCGGGGCCGTTTTGAGTACGGGGCTGCCTTTTACGATGGCGGCGCCCTCCGCAAAAGTTCCCGGTAATGGAACCCCGCTGCTGCAGGCTGATGTAGTGATTGCCGGCGGCGGCTTGGGCGGTGTGGCAGCGGCCCTTGCCTGTGTACGAAACGGGTTGACCGTGATCCTTACAGAAGTGACCGATTGGCTGGGCGGACAGCTCACGTCCCAGGGCGTACCACCGGATGAACATCCCTGGATTGAAACACACGGAGCTCCCCGGTCTTACCGGGACTTTCGCAACCATATCCGTAATTATTACCGGCAGTATTACCCGTTGTCGGAAAAAGCAAAGAATCATCCGCAACTGAACCCGGGCAACGGCGCGGTATCCCGTCTTTGTCATGAACCGGCTGTAGCGGAAACCGTCATCCGGCAATTCCTGATGCCCTATCTTTCCAACGGACAGCTGGTATTGCTGATGGAGCACAGTGCGGTGAAAGCAACGGTTGCCGGAACACGGGTCATTGCTGTAACGGTAAAGAATGAACGGAACGGGGAACGGCTATTGTTGAAAAGCGGTTTCTTTATTGACGCTACCGAACTGGGGGATCTGTTGCCGCTGACCGGAACGGATTATGTTACCGGAACCGAGTCGCGGAGTGAGACCAATGAACGCCATGCACCGCTGCAGGCCGATGCTGCCAATAACCAGGCCTTTACGATGTGTTTTGCCATCGATTATATGGAAGGGGCCGATCATACCATATCCCGCCCGGCGGATTATGCCTTCTGGCGCAATTATACACCGGCATTGCAACCCGCCTGGCCGGGAAAATTGTTGAGCCTGCAATATGCACAACCCCAAACCCTGCAACCCAAGGAGCTGGGCTTTGCACCGGACGGCAGTGCTACCGGGGCCCTGCTGAACTTGTGGAACTATCGGAGGATCATCGACCGCAAAAATTTTAAAGACGGGTTTTATAAAGGCGATATCTCCATTGTTAACTGGCCGCAGAACGACTATATGCCCGGGAATATTGTAGATGTAACTCCGCAGGTATTTCGCAAACATGTAGACAAGGCCAAACAGCTCAGTTTATCCCTTTTGTACTGGTTGCAAACGGAGGCACCGCGGCCCGGCGGCGGCAAAGGATGGCCGGGATTGCGTTTGCGCAACGATGTAATGGGCACTGCCGACGGGTTGGCAAAGTACCCGTATATCCGCGAATCCCGGCGGATCAAAGCGCAGTTCACCATCCTTGAAGAACATGTAGGGCGGGAGCAGCGGGCAGCGGTAACGGGTACCACCCAACCGAAGGCCGCGGATTTTTTTGATTCGGTAGGTATCGGGTATTATCATATTGACCTGCATCCCAGCAGCAGGGGCAATAATTATATCGACTTTCCGTCGCTGCCGTTCCAGATCCCGCTGGGCGCCTTACTGCCGGAGAAGATGGAAAATATTTTCCCTGCGAATAAAAATATCGGCACTACCCATATCACCAATGGCTGCTACCGCCTGCACCCCGTGGAGTGGAGCATTGGCGAAGCCGTTGGGTTATTACTGGTATTTGCAAAAGCACAGGGCGTATTGCCGGCAATGGTGCGTAAAGACCGGCAACTGCTGAAACAATTCCAGGAATTTATCCGTAGCCAGGGTGTGGAAACCCGGTGGCCGGAGTGATCCTTTTAGGTTTGTTTCAGGTTTAAGGTTTAATGTTTAACGTTAGCTCCGTTTCTATGCATGATGATTCATCGCTGATTACCCATTAACTATTGACGATTGCTTCATTTCCACATTTCCACATCTTCAAATTTTCAAATTTGATAAGGTTCAACGTTTCACGTTAGGTCCGTTTTTATGCATGCTGATCCATTGCCTATTACCCGTTAACTATTCGCTTTTGCTTCATTTCCACATCTTCAAATTTTCAAATTTAATAAGGTTCAACGTTCCATGTCAGATCCGTTCCCTACTCAATGCCAACTGTCAGATCATCGATCCTGTACGTAATCTGCTGAAAACTGAAAACTGATGTCTGATAACTGATGGCTGATAACTGACCGCTAAAGCCTGACCGCCTATAAATCAATCGTTAAGGTACATCTGCCGGCGGGCTGCAATTGAAACCGCGCATATCCGGCCGATACCGTACCTTTGCAGCTTCTAAAATTGAAAATCCGGTTTGAAAGCAAAAACATTAAAGAAGGATAAGGTAAACATCATTACCCTTGGCTGCAGCAAAAATATGGTAGACAGTGAAGTGCTGAGCGGGCAACTGAGGGCCAATGATATTGATGTAACCCACGAGAATAAGAAGTTTGATCACAATATTGTGGTGGTAAACACCTGTGGCTTTATCGACAAGGCCAAGGAAGAAAGCATCAATACGATTTTAGAACAGGTAGAATATAAGAAGCGCGGTAAGCTGGATAAAGTATATGTGACAGGTTGCCTGAGCGAGCGCTATAAGAACAACCTGGAAACAGAGATCCCGGAAGTGGATGCCTTTTTCGGTACCATGGAATTACCGCTGATCTTAAAACAATTTGAAGCCGATTATAAAACCGAACTGCTGGGCGAGCGCCTGCTGGCAACGCCTAAGCATTATGCCTATCTGAAGATCTCCGAAGGCTGTAACCGTACCTGCTCTTTTTGTGCCATCCCGCTGATGCGCGGAAAGCATGTAAGTAAAACGATAGAACAGGTGGTGGCGGAAGCGGAAGGCCTGGTGAAAAAAGGGGTGAAGGAAGTGATGCTGATTGCGCAGGAGCTGACCTATTACGGGTTGGATATTTATAAAAAGCGCATGCTGCCGGATCTGATGAACCGCCTGGCGGATATCCCGGGTCTGGAATGGATCCGCCTGCACTATGCCTATCCCACAAAATTTCCGCTGGAGATCCTGGATGTGATGCGCCAGCGCGACAATATCTGTAACTACCTCGATATGCCGCTGCAGCATGCCGCCGATAATATGCTCAACGCGATGAAACGGCAGATCACCCGAGCGGAGATGGAAGACCTGGTGAGCGCCATCCGCGAGAAGGTTCCCGGAATTTGTTTACGCACCACGCTGATCGCGGGCTTCCCGGGTGAAACCCTGGATGATATTGAAGAATTAAAGCAATTCCTTGCAAAAGAGCGGTTCGATCGGGTGGGCATCTTTACCTATTCGCATGAAGAAGATACAACCGCCTACCTGTTGTCCGATACCATTCCTCAGGAAGAAAAAGAGCGCCGGGCCCAGGAAGTGATGGAGTTTCAGCAGGAAATTTCTTTTGAACTGAACCAGGAAAAAGTGGGCCGCACCTTTAAAACCCTGATCGATAAAAAAGAGGCGGGCCGTTATATCGGTCGTACCGAATTCGACAGTGTGGAGGTAGATAATGAGGTGATCATTACTGGTACGGATAAATTAAAGATCGGTGAATTTTACAATGTACAGATCGAAAAGGCCTATGATTACGATCTGGAAGGGATTGTTGTAAAATAGCTGCTGGCAACTTCAGGTTACAAATCTTCCGTCATTTCGACCGTAGTGGAGAAATCTTTATGTCATCATAGTAACCAGGCAGAATTAAAAAACCGAATGCATGAAGGAACCCGTAGAGACCCCTCCACTGGGTCCGGTGACGATGATATTTCTTTCGTGTTACAAATCATCCGTCGTTTCGACCGCAGCGGAGAAACCTCTACGTTATCATACTAACAGGCAGGATTAAACGATCGCCAAAGAACCGGAAAATGCAAGATTATTTCATCCGCTGGTGTATCTTAGTACCATCGCATATTTCTCCTGCAAGGGGCATTTTGAAAGCCATACAGAGCAGGTGAAAGCCCTTGCCGGTGCGTAAATGATATAAATAAACCCCAAAACGATGAAAAAAGCCTTTGTTTATTCCATCCTGCTGCAACTGCTGTTTACCGTACACACTTTGGCACAGCAGTCCGTTACAGCGGCTACAGCATTGGACCGGTATCTGCATAACGGGGATACCTCCTATAAATGGGAGCTAAGCGATTCCGCTGAACTGGAAAACAGTACCGCATATCAATTGTTATTGACCTCGCAGCAATGGCATGGCTATACCTGGAGGCACCAGCTCACCGTGCTCATTCCAAAAGAAAACCGGTACGACGGTGCCTTATTGTTTATCACCGGAGGTAGTAATAATAAGGAAACCGGGTTGCCCAACTGGAGCGGTAAGAATGACCGCCTGGTGCAACAAATGGGTGGCGTCGCCACCCGGAATGCGGCTATTGTAGCGGTATTGCGACAAGTGCCCCATCAACCCATCTTTGGCAACCTTACAGAAGACGCTGCTATTTCATATACACTGCACCAGTTCAAACAGGATAATGACTACAGCTGGCCCCTGCTGTTTCCCATGGTAAAAAGCGCCGTGCGGGCGATGGATGCCGTACAGGAGTTTTCAAAACAACGGCAGGTGCATACGGTCAACCGTTTTGTAGTGGCGGGTGCCTCCAAGCGCGGCTGGACCACCTGGCTCACGGGTGCCAGTGATCCCCGTGTGGCGGCCATCGGTCCGATGGTGATCGATGTGCTGAATATGCCGGCAAACCTGCAGCACCAGATCGATGCCTATGGCGGGTACAGCGTAGAAATAGAAGACTATGTAAAGCTGGGCATTGTACAGGGCATGACAAGCCCGCAGGGCCGGGAGCTGGTAACGATGATCGACCCGTTTGCTTACCGGGAAAAGCTTACCATGCCGAAGATGATCTTTATCGGTACCAATGATCCGTACTGGGTGGTGGATAATGTAAAAAATTACCTGGATTCGATTCCCGGCAACAACCTCTTGCATTATACGCCCAATGCGGGGCATGATCTTAACAAAGGGATCACTGCCATGCCGGCACTGAGCGCTTTTTTCGGGATGACCCTGGCGCAGGAACCCTACCCGGTATGTAACTGGAATACGAAGATTAAAAAGAAGCAGGTAACGCTGGATATAACGGCAACAACAGCAGGATTAAAAGGAATTACGTTATGGTATGCCGGTTCTGAAGACCAGGATTTCCGGAATGAAAAATGGATGAGCCGGGAGCTGCCGGCCGGTAATGGATCTACCATCAGAGAGCCTTTACCCGTTAAAGGGTATCATGCGTTTTATGTGGAGCTGAAATATGAACGTTCAAACGGCGATCCGTACACGGTTTGCACGCGGGTATTTGTAACGGACCGGAAGCGGATCTTATAGGTTTCAGTTTTTAGTCTTCAGTTTTCATTTGTCAGTTGTAGCGTTCCCGTTTGAGAACGATAAATCTATTGAGGATTTGTATTGGATAATGATCTGCTTGCCCCAGGCGGATAACTGATAGCGGACGGCTGATAGCCATTGCGGAAAAGTATTGGTTTCCGGTTTTTCAAAAGCTGATGACAATGCATTATTACTTATTTTTATCCGCAAAATAAACCAATATGAAAAAAGTGATCCTGGACCTGGCGGTTACCCTTGATGGATTTATTGAAGGCCCCAATGGGGAAATTGACTGGTGCATTATGGATGATGATATGAATTTTGACGGGTTTCTTTCCGGTATCGATACCATCTTTTACGGGAGGGTCAGCTACGATCAATGGGGCAATTTTCAGCCGGATGCAACGGCCGGCGACGCCGAACAACAATTGTGGAAGGCAGTGCACTCAAAAAAGAAAATTGTTTTCTCCACCCGTCCGCCGGAGGATGAAAGGGCAACATTTATTGCAGAAGATATCGCAGAAAGAGTAAATGAAATTAAAAAACAGGGCGGCAAAGATATCTGGCTCTATGGAGGCGCCAGCCTGATCAAAACCTTTATCCACGCTAGTTTGGTCGATGTATACCGGATATCGGTGCACCCCATTGCGTTGGGCAGCGGCAAACCGTTGTTTGAAGACCTGAAAGAACGGCTGGAATTGAAACTGGTAGAAACGCATGCCTTCCGGTCGGGCGTGGTACAGCTGATTTATGAGCGGAAATCATAAAAGAGGGAGCTGGTTTTGATGCAATTCAGCCAATGTTAAAGGATATTAAAGACAGCGTTCCGTTTTGCAAACAGGCTGCAGCTTAAAATGGTTAGTTTTGCTCATTAATGGAGAACAACGATCGATATTCAGGTCCTGCAACCGTCATACGTTCTTATATGAATGCGTTTCTTGTGGAATGTCCGCGGTGTATGCATTGTGCCATCGTTTCAAAGGGGCGATCTTTTGATAAGACAGACGCAAAGCTGACTTGTCAAAATTGTAACTATAGCGAACATGCAGCGCAATTAGTGCGATATAACGCGATTGTAAAAAGAGCTTGTGACAATTGTGGAAAAGCAATTGAAGCGAAGATTCCAAATAATAAGGAAAAGGTTAAGGAATTGAACCTTAGCTGCCCGCATTGTGGAATCGTAAGAAGTTACAAGCCAAGAAGTATATCCTATAATTTATTTTATAAAAATTCGGGACCAGGGGATCCGGTGTTCAACCTGCCACTTTGGTTTCAGGCGGAAATAAGAGGAACCTTGTTTTGGGCGTATAACAGGGAACATCTGAATGAAATAAGAAATTACGTTGCCGCCAAGCTGAGAGAACGACAAACGGTGATGTATACCACAATGGTAGAGCGGCTCCCCGATTTTATCACAACCGCTAAAAACAGAAGCCTGGTAATAAAAACGATCGATAAACTATTAAGAAAGTAGCGGCTATCTGGTGTTGGCAGATTTCTTAACTGTGTTGAGATGACTGATTTGAATTTTGCAAACGGCAAATTTATGAATACGACTAAACCCACGTCCCTGGAAGCATTTTATGAAGAAGCGGCTGCCTTAACGGGTAAGGAGGTGAACACATTATTACCGCCGGGCATCGGCAAAGAGATCGGTCACTTTAATATTTTTGATATAGCCGCTACCATTGAGGCTGCAAAACGGAAAAAGGAGATGCCCTACAACCGGAGGGCCTATTATAAAATCAGCCTGATACGCGGAAAAAACCGGGCGGAATATGCCGATAAAGTGATTGATATTAACGCTAATGCCCTGTTGTTTGCTACTCCAAAAGTGCCGTACCACTGGATTCCGCAGGATCCCGGTCAGTCTGGTCATTTTTGTGTATTTACGGATGCCTTTCTTGTAAAAAATAAAAGTGGCGTGGTACTGGAGGAGCTGCCGATCTTTCAGCCGGGTGGCTACCCCGTTTTTGAAATCACCGGCGAACAGGCCGCGGAAATTGAAACCATCTTTTTAAAAATGAAAAAGGAGATCGCTTCCGATTACACCTTTAAATACGACCTGTTGCGCAATTATGTGCTGGAGCTGATCCACTACGGGCAAAAGCTGCAACCAGCCCCTGCAACTACCGTTAGCCAAAATGCAGCGGCCCGTGTTACCTCACTTTTTATCGAGTTGCTGGAGCGGCAGTTTCCCATTGAATCGCCACAGCAACAATTGCAGCTGCGTACGGCCAAGGACTATGCCGGCCGGTTGTCCGTGCACGTAAACCACCTCAATAAAGTATTAAAAGAACATACCGGAAAAACCACCACCGCAATGATCAGCGGCCGCATCTTACAGGAGGCAAAGATCTTATTAAAACAAACCGGTTGGACCATTTCTGAAATTGCCTATAGCCTCGGTTTTGAGGAAGTGGCGCATTTTTCAAACTTCTTTAAGAAACAGGCGGCTGTTACGCCGGCGGTGTTCCGCTCCTGACGATTATTTGATTTTTGCAAATAATGGATTGATGTTTGCAATAGCAGTCACTGCAGACTGTTGCAACTTTGTGTATCAAAATAATAATGATATGAATGCTAAAAGCAAAGTAGCCCTGGTAACCGGGGGAAGCAGGGGATTGGGTAAGAATATGGCCATCGCCCTTGCCAAAAAAGGGATCGATGTGGTGTTAACCTATAACAGCAACAGGGAAGCCGCGGATGCCTCCGTTGCCGAGATACAGGCGTTGGGACAAAAGGCGGCGGCCTTTCAGCTGGATACCAGCAGTAGCGGGTCTTTTGATGATTTTGCCCGGCAGCTGACGGATTATTTAAAAGCGGAAACCGGCAGCCCGAATATTGATTTCCTCATCAATAATGCCGGTACGGCCTTGTATGCACCGGCTGTTGACACCACCGAAAAGCAACTGGACGATATTGTAAACATTCACTATAAGGGTGTATTTTTCCTTACACAAAAGCTGCTGCCCTTTATGAATGACGGTGGTGGTATAATAAATATTTCATCCGGGTTGACCCGTATCACATTTCCGGGTTCCTCGGTGTATGGATCGATAAAGGCAGGGGTAGAAGTGCTCACCCGCTACCTGGCCCAGGAATTAGGCCCAAGAAAGATACGGGTGAATGTGGTGGCACCCGGTGCTATTGAAACGGATTTTGGCGGCGGCCGTACCAGGGATAATAAAGAGGTCAATGCCCGGATCGCAGGCATTACCGCTTTGGGAAGGGTAGGCCTGCCGGATGATATCGGCGGTGTGGTGGCGTTCCTGTGTACAGAGGATGCCCGCTGGATCAACGGACAGCGGATTGAGGTGTCTGGCGGACAGGCGTTGTAAAAATCAGTGCACGCGTCGGATCAGTTTTGAAAACCATTTAGGTATTAAGATCTGTTACGTTGATTTCGTATCCGCGTGCATCTTAATAGCTGAATGGTTTTTGATGATAGCATGTGCAGGTCGGTAGCAAATGAAAGGAGCGCTTTTCAAATTGTCCTGTCCTGCTGCTCCGATCTTTCGTATAAGGCACAGGCTGGCTTTGATTATAAAGCGCTGCAATGTTATGTTGATCTGTGTAGTAAATGACAAATGACCGGCGGGCAGTGCCCGTGCAGGCAATAGAGCGTATGGCCCGCATTATGCAGTAAAAAGCTTACGACAACTGCAACCTCCTTTGATGATCTTATTGCATCACCTTCCGGAACAGGCTTTTGATCAGTTCGATCTCTTTGGCATGGGTGGTGTTTTTCCGGCAGGCAAAGTAAAGTGTATTCTTTAATTGCTTATGGCCCTTCCATACCAGCTTCACCTGTCCGCTTTCAATTTCCTTATGACACAAAAAGTCCGGGATCACGGCGAGACCTTTGCCGCTGCTCAGGCAACGCACAATAGAATTGAGGTTGGGTACAATATAATTCGGACGGAAATCAGGGGTATTGCCAAAGTTTAACTGCCAGAAACGGAACAGGTGTTCCATATCTCCGGTGGTTCCATACCATTTTTGTTGCTTCAGCCATGCTTCTGCGGCGGCATATTTTTTCTGTTTCACCAGTTTCTGAAAAGAGGCGTCATCCAGCTCTTTGCCGGCTACCAGCACGATCGTTTCCGATGAAAAAGGCTGGTGCTCTATTTTCTGTGAGCTGCCTTTATGCGGTGTAATGATCAGATCGAGGATGCCCTTATCCAGGTTGTCCAGCATTTCATGATAATCGCCAAAACGGATGATGACGTTAAAGTTCAGGCTGGAAATATATTGTTCCAGGGTGATCTGGAAGGTTTCAAAACACATACCGATACTGATGGTAGGCGTATGCTTTTCCGTACTGCGCTGAAAACTTTTTTCCGCTTCTTCCAGTGTGGCCAGACTTTCCGCTACGGCATTGTACAGGATTTTTCCCCGCTCTGTGGGTACCATTTTACGACCGGCCCGTTCAAACAATTTATATCCTACATAGCTTTCCAGCGAACTTAAATGCAGGCTTACCCCCGGCTGGGAAATAAACAGGCTTTCGGCGGCGCCGGTAAGCGTACCACTTTGATAAATGGCCTTGAACGTGCGGTACCATTCCAGGTTGACCATAATTAAGTATTATTTTTATAATACAAATCTATAAATTATATTATTTCCCTGATAATTATTTGCGTGATAATTTTGTGCTGTCAATTTAAAAAAAGATATATGGAAAAGATATTGATCATCAATGCAGGACAACATTTCGGCCATTCCGGTGGCCGGTTTAACAATACCGTGGCTGCAGAAACAGAAGCGTTTTTCAGGGGCCGGCCAAATGCGGAAGTACGGCAAACAGTGATTGCCAATGGGTATGATCCGGCTGAGGAGGTGGAAAAATTTGTGTGGGCGGATACGGTCATTTATCATACGCCCATTTGGTGGTTCCAGTTGCCCCATGGGTTTAAGCAATACATTGACGAGGTATTTACCGCCGGCCACCGGAAAGGTATTTACCGCAGCGATGGCCGCTCGTCAGAAAATCCCGATATCAACTACGGAACCGGAGGCATGCTGCATGGCAAAACCTATATGCTGACGACCAGCTGGAATGCACCTGAGACAGCGTTTACGCTGCCGGGCGAATTTTTTAAAGAGCACAGTGTGGATGATGGCCCTTTATTTGGTTTTCACCGGATGAATGCTTTTACGGGTATGCAGCCTTTAAAAAGTTTTCACTTTCACGATATTGAAAAGAATGCAGATGTGGAGCGGGATATGGAACGGTACAGGGCGCATCTTAAAACCCATTTTGAAACCATCTTAAAACCCGTACTTGCAGCATGAAGAAAGTATTGATAACCGGCATTACCGGGTATATTGGCGGAACGGTAGCAAAGAAGTTACTGGAAAAAGGCTATCGTATTGCGGGCCTGCTGCGCAATGAACAACATGCAGCGGAACTGGCATCGCTGGGAATTGAATGTATAAAAGGAACGATACACGATGAAGCTGTTTTACGTGCTGCCATTACCGGGGCCGATGCACTGATTCATACCGCTGATTCCGCTGACGATGCCTATGCAGTAGACAGCATGATCCATGCGCTGGAAGGAAGCGGGAAAACATTCATTTTTACTTCCGGGTCTGCCATTTTGGGCGGGAAAGAGAATGGAGAAAAGAATGATTTTGTTTTTACTGAAGATATTCCGCTAAGCCCGAGGCTGGAAATGGTTTCAAGGGTACACATCAACCAGTACGTACTCCGGGCCGCTCAGAAAAATATAAGAAGTATCGTAATCGTTCCCACAATGGTATACGGAGAGGGACTGGGAGTAAAAAAAGACAGTATTCAGTTGCCTGCCCTGATCCGTTTTTCAAAGGAAAAAGGCTTTGGCGTATATTTTGGAAAAGGCGAGAATAGCTGGTCAAATTTGCATATTGAAGATCTGGCAGATCTTTATGTACATGCTTTGGAAAAAGCAAAACCCGGCGCGCTTTATTATGCAGAAAACGGTCGCTCTACCATAAAAAACCTGGCCGGCCATATCAGCAAACGTTATGGGCTCATGCCGGCGCAATCGGTAAGCATACAGGAGGCCGTTGACCGCTTTGGTCCCGCGGGTGGTTATTTTGGATTTGCGTCTGGCAGCTTATGTAATGCAGATAAGGCAAAGCAGGAGCTGGGATGGAAACCTAAGTATGATTCGATCGAAGCATTTATTTAACCTGAAAAAAGTATCATGAAAATTTATCTTACCGCTGTTATAGAAGTAAAACCGCCACACCGGGCGGAGGTATTGGAAGTGCTGCAACAGATGGTGGTAGCGACGCGCCGGGAGGAAACCTGTGAATTGTATCGGCTTCACCAGGACATGGAAGATGAGAACCGCTTTGTATTCTATGAGATCTGGACCAGCCCCGAAGGGTTGGAGCAACACAACCAGCAACCCTACATCAAAGCATTTGGGGCGCTGACCGGGAAGCTTCAGGAAGTACCCCGGATTTACAAAACCACCATCGTTTAAAATGAAAACCGTATTGTTGGGAATCGCTGTGCTTACAGGCGCATTCGTTTTTGCACAAAACAAGAAACCAGAAAATATGAAAAAGCGATCCTGGCTGCGTTGAAAAATAAGTGACAACAAAATAAAGCAATATAAAGTATGCAATACAGAACATTAGGAAATACAGATCTCAAATTATCCGTTATCACGCATGGTGCCTTTGCCATTGGCGGCAATATGTGGGGTGGAAATGAAAAGCAGGACTCGATCAACTCCATCCACGCTTCATTAGATCATGGCGTTACTTCAATCGATACCGCGCCGTTCTACGGCTTTGGTTTAAGTGAAATATTGGTGGGCGAAGCCATTAAAGGAAAAGACCGTTCCAAAATACAGTTGCTCACCAAATTCGGCCTGGTATGGGACGGCAGTAATCATGGCAACGGGGAGTTTTTCTTTGATGCTACGGACAATGGCAATACCATACCGGTGTATAAATATGCTTCCAGGGAAAATGTGATCAAAGAAACAGAAGAAAGCTTGAAACGGCTGGGCACCGATTATATTGATCTGTTGCAACTGCACTGGCCGGACGCCACCACCCCCATCAACGAAACCATGGAGGCCCTGGAGCTTCTGATACAGCAGGGTAAAATACGTGCCGCCGGTGTAAGCAATTACAGTGTAACCCAATTGCAGGAAGCGGCGCAAACCCTGAAACCCACCAGCAACCAGGTATCGTACAGCATGCTCAACCGCAGTATAGAGAAGGACCTCGTGCCCTATGCGCAGGAGACCCATACCGGTATTATTGTATATAGCCCCATGGAACGCGGCCTGCTCACGGGTAAATATTTTAAAGAAGATAGTTTAAAGAGTGACGACCACCGTAACAGTTATTTTACACAATTTGACCTGGAAAAAGTAAAGACCCTGCTGCAAACCATCGAACCTGTAGCAAGGGATAAAGGTGCCACACTGGCACAATTGGTATTGCGCTGGACCACACTGCAACCGGGTATTACGGTGGTCTTGGCGGGCGCGCGCAACGCTGCACAGTCGATCGCGAACGCGGAAGCAATAAGCCTTGAGCTTACGGCGGAGGAATTGCAATTCATAAATCAACAGCTTGCCGGTTTGCAATAATGCCATACCGGCAGGCAGTAAAAATACATACAATGGAACAACGTACATCAACCAATGGTTTTAGCCGTGCCAATCATGTAGGCATTACCGTAAAGAATCTTGAAACATCGATCGCCTTCTATGAAGCGTTAACCGGGTTGAAAATATCCAACCGGGATGAGATCGGGGGGGAACGGATGGCCCGGGTACAGGGATTGGAGGACACCCGGATCCGCTATGCCAACCTGCACCTGGACAATCTGAATATCGACATACTGGAGTATATGATTCCTGAAGCCGAACAAGCCTCCTACAAAAACAACCAGATTAGTGCCATGCACCTTTGTTTTGAAGTGGATGATATGGAGGCCGCGCTGAAACGCTTAAAGGAAATAGGCGTGGAGCCGGAAGGAGCACCCATCGTATTCCGCGAGGAAGACGGATTAACATCCGGTTTGGGTACGGCCGTGGTTTATTTCCGGGATCCGGACGGCACCAACCTGGAACTGATCGCTCCGCAGGGGCCGTTTAAACGGAGGGGACAATAGGGGGACGATCCCGCAGATGGCGCAGAAAAGGCAGCGGTATAATCAGTGGGAAATAGTCACCGGATCATTCAAAAAAATCGAGTTCTGCTATCGATAAATTGTTGTCACGCGCAGCCGTTTCTGTGGCTTGTATACGGATATACCTTGTTGTGAATGCCTGTTTAAAAGCATGAAGCCGTGTAACCGGGTCGTTGATCAGGTTGCCAAATTCAAACACATCGGTGTTGGTCCAATGGTTGCCATCGGTGCTGATCTGGATGATCCCCTTACTCATAAGACCCGCTTTGTTTTGGGCGTGCGGGGTATATGAAAAGCTGTTGAGTGTATAAACCGTACCAAGGTCCAGCGCAATAAAGCCATAACCGGAGGCCGGTGTTGACTGCCACCAGGTTTTTTCATCGGCATCAAAAGCCAGCGCCGCACGGTGTTGTGCCGTATCACCGCTTGTGGCCAGTAATTTCCAGTTTTGTTTTAAGATGCCAAAGGTTTGACTGGCTACCGGGCCGGTGCTGTTCTTACCGATGGCCATGGCTTTTACCGGGCCACGTGCTACGGTAAAAGGCGCCGCATAAACAGGTGATGATGCGGTAGGAATAGTGCCGTCTGTTGTGTAACGGATCTCGATACCGGTACCCAGGTTCTTCAATGTATTTTCACCATGAGGCTTCCAGTTAAACGCCGGCTGATAGGGGGCAATGGTTACCAGTCCGCTTACGCTTCGTGTTAACTGCAGCTGCGGCGGACGCATTTTATAATAATGCGCGGTAATATTGCTGATGGCGGGCGTAGCCCTGGAGCGGAGGATCCGGATACGGAATTGATTGGAGGTGGTTTCGGGAAAACGCAGGATCCGCTTATATCCGATATTGGTAGCCGCGGCAATCTCTTTCCATTGTCCATCGATCCAGGCATCTGCGGCGTGTTGTTCCACGCGCTCGCCGTGTGTGGTGATGGCTTCCTGCAGCACCAGGCGGTTGATGGTTACCGGTTGCGGAGTGCGGATAATGAGCTCCGGCTGCTGTTCCTTTAGCAATACAAAACTTCGCGGATCGGCGTCCAGTACGGGTTTGGGGCCGGTTGCATTTTTAAAAAGGTTGATCCCATAGGTTTCACGGATGCGGGCTCCCGTTTCTTTTAAAACGGACACGTCTTCGTTCGAAAAGCGGCCCTCGCGGTTTGGAGGTATATTGAGCAGGAAGGTAGAGTTGCCACCCACGGAGCGTTCATAAATATCAAATACATCATCGGCGCTCCGCACTTTTTGAGCCGTTTCATCGCGATAGAACCAGCCTTCGCGGATGGAAGTGTTGGTCTCTGCCTGCTGATAATGCAGGTAGCGGCCTTTATACAACTGTTCCCGGCTGCCAAGATCGGGGGCGGTAAGATCCGGAAAGCTGTTCATCTGATTGGGGGCTTCATTAAAAGGGAGTACATTCCATTCCGTGCTTCTTGTTTTGCCGGCTTCATTGCCGCACCAGCGGATATCCTGTTTGCCAAAAATAACCGCTTTTGGTGCCAGGGTATGGATGAGCTTTTTCCAGGCGGCGTAATTGTATTGCTGCCCTCCCTTGGTTTTAGGATGCGCCCCATCAAACCATACTTCATCCACCGGGCCGTATTCGGTCAGCAGTTCAAACAGCTGGTTCAGGAAATATTCATTATAATCATCCACTTCAAATTGAAAACGGGTTTTGTTTTTGAACGGGCGACCGGGTACCGGGCGGGGAATGGTGCGGGTGGTATACTTGCTTAAATTGCCATAAAGCCCGTCGGGGCTTTCAATCTGGAAAAGATCAGCAGGGGAAAGATAGATGCCCAGCTTGAGTCCGTATTTTTTACAGGATGCACTGAGGTCTTTAAGGATATCGCCGGTTCCATTACGGAAACCGGAGGCCATGATGCCATGCGTGGTATAGCGGCTTTGCCAGAGCACAAATCCATCATGATGTTTTACGGTAAGGATCACAATCTTCATGCCGGCGGCCTTCATGGCGGCACACCATTGGTCGGTGTCCAGCGTTTTCAGATCAAAGATTTTTGGGTCTTCCATTCCATTACCCCATTCTTTACGGGTAAAGGTATTGGGCCCGATGTGTACAAAGGCAATAAACTCATTGCGCAGCGCGGCATACTGGTTGGCGGTGGGTACCACCTGCACAGCTTTACTAATAATGGTTTCCTTTGAATCGCCCGGCAGGATGGGGATGGTATTAGCCGTTTTAACGGTTTGGGAAAAAGCCGGTGCCGATACCGGGAATGCTAACAGTAGCAAAAAAGTCTTAAGGTGCATGGCCTTTATATGAATGATTTAAATTTCTAAAATGTGTTCAGCCCTCTGAATTGCATTGAAAAAAAGATCATCGTCACTTCGACCCCGGCGGAGAAGTCCCTATGGAAACACTGTACACGCACAGCTTTTAACCGGTTTGTCGCTGGTAGCAAAGCACTTTATTGGTACACTTTTACCCAGTCTACGATCATTTGTACCGGCAACTGCTGCGGATCTACCTTGCCTACCCAGTTGCCGCCCAGCTGCTGGTCAATCAGCAGGTAAAACGGCTGGTCATATGGCCACTGGCTGGCATCCACTCCGGTAATGCGCGGGTAGGTGAAGGTTTCTTTTCCGTTTACGGTAAATACGATCTTATCCGGAAACCATTTAATGCCAAAGATATTGAACCCATCCCGGTCGAATGCTGCTGTTCCGGAGTGGGGCGGCGTTTGAGTCTGTTTGAGATCGAGCGTATAATAAGAATGGGTGGTTTGATACACTTTATGTTCAAAATTCAGGTGCTCCATGATATCGATCTCCCCGTTTTTCGGATAGGCGCCGTATTTATTTTGTTCGGCCAGCATCCACATGGCGGGCCAGGCACCGGTAGCACACTCCAGCTTCGCCCTTATTTCAATTTTGCCATATTGAAAGGCGAACTTTCCTTTTGTATAAATACCACCGGTGATAAAGGGGCGCGGATCTGAAATCGTATCCGGGTTGCGGATGCCGCGGAGGTATACATACCCGCTATCCATCCGGAAGCAATCCGGGTGTGTGCTCATATGCTTGTTCCAATCCGATTTACCCGGTGGGATCCTTGTCCATTTGGCGGTATCCAGGGCGGAACTATTAAAATCGTCCTTCCAGACCAGGGTCCATTTTTTTTCGGACCGGTGTTGCTTTTGAAGATATACATACCCGGCGGAGCGTGTAAAAGGGCGGCTGCATGCTGCAGCCAGCAGGAGGAGCACCAGGGGTAAAAGGGAAATCTGTTTTATGGTTGTCAATGGCATCGGCAGGTGATTGTATAACCCGCAAGATAGCCACTCAGGCGGAGAAATGGCCCGGATGTGCAAACGGATGCGCAGACGCCTTGCTGTAAGCAGGTGGTTTTAAGCTCAAGGTTGGAGTATGTGTATAAGCTGATGGCCGGCGGTTAAGCATGTGTTCCAGGTTTAAGGTTCAAGGTTTAAGGTTGGATTCCGTTCCTGCTTGGTGCAGTATCACTGATCACAAGGCAACACCGGCTGAAAACTAAAAACTGGTGTTTGTTTCAGGTTTAAGGTTCAACGTTTCAGGTTGGATACATTTAATACTTGGTGCTTCTTACTGATAACTGAAGACTGAAAACTAAAATCTGATAGCTAAAACCTGATTTCACACCAAGTATGAAACGCGATCTAACCTTGAACCTTGAACCTGAAACTAAATCTCCACCGGAACAAAACTCTCCAGCTCCTTGGCAACAGCACTGAGGAAGGTAGCGCCCAGGGCTCCATCTACCACGCGGTGATCGTAGCTCATGCTCAGCACCATCATATGCCGGATGGCGATGCTGTCGCCCTGCGGGGTTTCTACCACAACGGGGCGTTTTTTTATGGCGCCTACAGCGAGGATCGCCACCTGCGGCTGGTTAATAATGGGCGTACCGGCAAGGCTGCCGAAGGTACCCACATTGGTAATGGTAAAGGTACCACCCTGGGTATCTTCTGCCTTTAGCTTATTATTCCGTGCTGCATCTGCCAGGCCGTTCACGCGTTTGGCCAGGCCCGTCAGGTTCAGCTGGTCGGCATTTTTGATCACGGGTACGATCAGGTTCCCGCTGGGTAGGGCAGTGGCCATCCCGATATTGATATCTTTTTTGATGATGATCTTATCGCCGTCGATCGAACTGTTGATCAGCGGAAAACGCTTGATGCACCGGGTAATGGCTTCAATGAACAGGGGCATAAAGGTGATCTTGGTGCCCTCCCTTTTTTCAAAATCTTTTTTTACTTTCTCCCGCCACATCACCATATTGGTTACGTCGGCTTCAGAGAAGCTGGTCACGTGCGGACTGGTCTGCTTGCTGCGTACCATGTGCTCTGCGATCAGCTTGCGCATCCGGTCCATTTCAATGATCTCCACATTGCCGCCATGACGGCTGATATCCAGCGTGCCGCTTTGCGGTGTTTCCTTTGCAGGGGCAACGGTAACAGCGGGTGGCGTAACGGTTGCCGCCGGTGCCTGTTGACGGGAGCGGTTGGCTACATACTCCAGGATATCATTTTTAGTTACGCGGCCTTCCTTGCCGGTACCCGGGATCTGTTCCAGCTCGCTCATGGAAATGCCTTCGCTGGCGGCTATATTCAATACAAGAGGCGAGTAGAACCGGGCGGAAGCGGATCCGGTGGCTGCCGGTTTGATCGTGGATGAAACCACCTCGGCTTCCTGTGCGGGTTCGGTTACAACCGGCTCCGGCTGCCGGGCAGGAGCCGGTTCGGGTGCAATAGTTTCGCTGGCTGCACCTTCTGTGCGGATGCGGGCGATGACCGTACCGATCGGCACTACATCATTTTCATTAAAAAGAATGGCTTCAATAATACCACTGGCTGTGCTGGGTACCTCACTATCCACTTTGTCCGTAGCGATCTCCAGAACGGTTTCGTCCATTTCCACGGCATCACCCACCTGCTTCAACCATTTTAAGATGGTTGCTTCCATTATGCTTTCTCCTAATTTGGGCATCACCAGATCCTCTAAAGCCATAGAACAATTGTATTTATTGAATAAATTTAGTTTAAAATGCTTAGCCGCCGCAAAAATAGTGATTTCAATCCTAACTTTCGTTTGTTAGTTGTTGTAACAGACCTGAAGTGAACGGGTTAAAACTTATTTTTCCACATCATGCTTTCGATGGGCCGGTCTGGCTGGCTGCTGTATTTGGCGTTTTGCTTCTGGTTGTATTTGACTTCGATCTCTCCCTCAACCGGGAAATAGATCAGCTGGCCGATGGGCATGCCTTTATAGATCTTTACCGGTTGTTTTACGGAGATCTCCAGGGTCCAGTGCCCGCAAAAGCCCACATCACCCTTTCCTGCTGTGGCATGAATATCGATACCCAGGCGGCCAGTAGAGGATTTACCCTCGAGGAAGGGTACATGCGCGTGCGCTTCGGTATATTCAAGGGTAACACCCAGGTAGAAAATATGGGGATAGAGCACAAAACCTTCATCAGGAATTTCAAAATAAGCGATCTCATTGTGTTGCCTGGCATCCAGCTGGTGGTTTTTGTACGTAGCCAGCCAGGCGCCCAGGTGCACATCATAAGAATTACTGCCCAGGCAACCCCGGTCGTAGGGTTTAATGAGAATAGTGCCTTTCTCCATTTCTTCCAGTATGCGCAGGTCCGATAAGATCATGAGTTGTACTTTGTGAAATCCTTAACTTGCACAAATTAAGTGAATCCGATTATTTATGCCCGTTATTTTTCAAGAAGAAATTAACAATAACACAAGGTTGGGGATCTGGAAGATCGAGGAGGCACCGGACTTCTTCCGAGAGAAGGTTCCATTGCACCGGGCGGTAACCCATCCGCATAAAATGCTGCAGCACCTGGCCGGCCGTTTTTTATTACAATATTTGTTTCCCGGTTTCCCGTACCACCTGATACAAATTGCGGAAACGCGCAAACCTTTTCTTCCAGATGAAGCCTTTCATTTTTCCATTTCGCATTGCGGCGATTATGCAGCAGCGATTGTAAGCCGCGAGCAGCGGGTGGGGATTGATATTGAAATTTCGGTGGAGAAGGTGGTGACCATCCGGCATAAATTCATGAGCCCCGCAGAAATGGAAATCCTGAACCCGCTTTCCATGGAAGAATATACGCAGGTATGGTCGGCCAAAGAGGCCGTATATAAATGGTACGGGCTTGGTAAAGTAGATTTCAGGGAACATATCCGGATTACGGCATATAATGATCTGCGGTCTGCTTTTGATTGCCGGTTTATGCTTACGGATAGTCGCTTAAAGGTGCACCTGCAGCAGTTATCGGGGCTTTGTTTGAGTTATGTGGTGTCGGAGTAGTAATATTCGTTTAAGGTTCCAGGTTAGATCTTCGGTTGGAGAAATTTGAAAATTTGAAAGTGTGTGAATTTGGAAATGAAGACCCGGCTATCGTTCGATGATCTTTTCTGCGGTGAAGATCCCATAAAAGGTATCAAATCCTCCCTCCGCGATCAGCGTATCATTCCTCCGTCCTCCCACGTCTCCCTGTCCCCCTGAAGCCAACTTTGAATATATACCCGTTTTCAGGGATCAGTCATCAGTCTTCAGTTATCAGTAAGGAGCACCAAGTATTAAACGGATCCAACTTGAAACGTTGAACCTTATTAAATTTGAAAATTTGAAGATGTGGAAATGTGGAAATGAAGCGTTAGTGAATAGTTAATGGGTATTAGGCAATGGATCATCATGCATAAAAACGAATCTAACCTTAAACCTGGAACGTTAAACCTGAAACAAAAACCTAAGCCTGTACCATTTCCCTGGCGTTCTCCAACGCCGCGGCTGTGGGCTTTTCGCCGCTGAGCATTTTTGCGATGGCCGTGATCCGTTCTTCGGTATCGAGCTGGCGCATGCCGGTGCGTACCTGTTTTCCGGATACTTCCTTGTATACAAAATAGTGGGCATCGGCACGGCCGGCAATCTGCGGCTGATGGGTGATGCAGATTACCTGACGGCTGGTGGCCAGGTCCTTCATAATAATACCTACCTGTTTGGCCGCTTCGCCGGAAATACCGGTGTCAATTTCATCAAAGATGAGGGTGGGCAGGTTCATCCGCTGGGCTACAAGGCTTTTGATGCAAAGCATCAGGCGGCTTAGCTCACCACCGCTGGCTACTTTATTCACCGGTTTAAACTGTCCGCTTTTATTGGCATCAAACAGGAAATCCACGGCATCGGCTCCCTGAACACCCAGGGCCTTTTTCTCAAAAGAAACCCGGAGTGCTGCATTGGGCATGCCCACCTGGGTAAGAAGGGTATCTACTTTTTTCTCAAAGGGGGCGATCTGCTTTTTACGGGCTTCTGAAATTTTTTGTGCCAGGGCTTCCGCTGAAAGCCGGCGCTGTTCGGTAGCCGCTTCCAGGGCGGCAATATCTTCCTGTATATGCGCGGCGCCCTGCAATTTTTCTTCCAGCTCTTTTTGCAGGATCAGCAGTTCATTGGTCGATTGTACCCCATGCTTTTTCTGCAACCGGTAACCCATTGAAAGCCGGTCGCTCAGGGTTTCTATCTTTTCGGGATCGTAATGAATGGCATTGCTGATATGTTCCAGCTCCGCTGCAATGTCCTGCAATTCTACCTGTGCACTGTTTAACCGGCTTACCAGGTCGGGCAGGTCTTTATGAAAATTGCTGTAGTTGCCCAGCAGGTGCGCGATGCTTTTCAACTGCTGTACCAATGGTTGCTCGCCCTCTTCCAGTTCGCTGTATGCCCGGCCCAATGCACCTTTAATGCCTTCGGAGTTGGAAAGGAGTTTGAGCGAAGCATCGATCTCTTCCAGTTCGTTTTCCCGGAAGTTGGCCTCTGCCAGTTCATCGTATTGAAACTGGTTATAGTCGCTTTCTTTGTCCAGCTGTGCCTGCTGTTCTTTCAGATGCTCCAGCTTTTTCTTATGTTGTTGCCATTCGGCAAATGTTAACCGGTAATCGCTGATCAATTTTGTATTGCTGGCCAGCGCATCCAGTACATGCACCTGGAAGCCCGTATCGCCCAGTTGAAGGGTGTCAAATTGCTGGTGCAGGTCTACCAGCAGGGAACTCAGCTGCTGTAACTGCGCCAGGTTCACCGGGGTATCATTGATAAACGCGCGGCTTTTACCATTGATGCCGATCTCCCGCCGGATGGTAATTTCAGGAGCGGGGTCAAGATCGTTGGCTTCCAGGAATTGGGTGATCTCGCTTACGGCGCCGGGTGTAAACAATCCTTCGATAATGCATTTCTTTTCCTTGTCCACCAGTGCGGCAGTGTCTGCCCGTTCGCCCAGTATAAGCGATAAGGCCCCCAGTATGATTGATTTCCCCGCGCCGGTTTCACCGGTTACAATATTCATCCCGTTAGAGAATTGGATCTCCAGGGTATCGATGATTACGTAGTTCCTGATATGTAGTTGTTTCAGCATCGGAAGGCAAATTAAGAAAAACAATGTTCAAATCTCCATTCTGGATTCCATATTTCTGTTTACGAACGGGTTTAAACGCGGACCTGGGGCAGGCGTTTATGAACAACGGGCGGATGCAGCGGAATTGGAAATAAAAAACCCCCATTCTTGCAAATGGGGGAAAATAAAAAAGCCTGTCTGCAGGCAGACAGGAAAAAAGAATTTATTTTACTTCAACGTTGTTGTGCAGCTCTTCATCCACCAGGATACGGCCGCAGTTTTCACAAGCGATGATTTTCTTATGTTGTTTGATCTCGCTTTGCTTTTGAGGAGGGATCGCATAAAAGCATCCGCCGCAGGCATCGCGCACTACCGGTACTACTGCCAGTCCGTTACGGAAGTTACCGCGGATTTTTTCGTAGCTGGCCAGCAGGCGGGGTTCTACATTTTCCTTGGCGGCTTCGGAAAGTTTCTGGTATTCTTTCTCTTCTTTTTCGTTGGCAGAGATGATTTTTTCGAGTTCGGTCTTTTTCAGATCCAGCACGCCTTCTTTAGCGCCCAGGTTCTTCTTGGCTTTTTCCAGCAGTACTACTTTCTCAGAAATTTCTTCATTTGCGTCTTTGATATGCTTTTCGGCCAGTTTGATCTCCAGCTGTTGCATTTCGATCTCTTTATTGATCGCTTCAAATTCACGGTTGTTTTTTACATTCTCACTGTCCTTCTCGTATTTTTTGATCAGTTCTTCCGATTCTTTGATTGCCCCTTTCCGCTCTTCAATGAATTCTGTAACGCCGTTGATCTCTTCCTCAATGCGTGTTTGCCGGGAATGCAGCCCCTGGATCTCATCTTCCAGATCAGCTACTTCCATGGGCAGCTCACCTTTTAAAATTTTGATCTCATCCAGCTTGCTGTCAATTTTTTGCAGGTTGATGAGGGAGCCCAGTTTTTCTTCAATTGAAAACTCTTTAATTTGTGGCATATGTTTCTTACTGTTTGAATGTGTTTTAAAAATCAGACAATCAAAAAATCCGCGTTACAAATAGTGCACGGGATTGGTATTTATTGCTGTTTTAAGGACGGCAAAGTTAGGGATTTTTTCCTGTAAAACGTGTTGGAGCAATTCTATGGTAAACTGTTCGCTTTCATAATGTCCGATATCTGCCAGCAGGATTTTTCCATCTGCGTCAAAGAATTCGTGGTATTTGATATCTGCGCTGATGTATGCATCTGATCCTGAATTGATTGCGGTTTTTGTTAAAAAGCTGCCGGCGCCTCCGCAGATGCTTACTTTTTTGATTTTTCTCCCCCGGAGGGCGGTATGGCGTACCACGGAAAGGTTGAAGACGGCCTTCAGTTTCCGGAGAAAGTCGGTTTCTTCCAGTGCCTCCTGAAATTCCCCGGTAATACCGGAACCTATTTCCTGGTGGAGGTTATTTAATGCAATGGTTTCATACGCCACTTCTTCATAGGGGTGGTTTTCGCGCAGCGCGGTGAGGATTTTATTTTTCAGGTAAAACGGATACAGGATCTCTATTTTCAGTTCCTCAGCTTCGTGCCGGACCCCGATTTCCCCGGAAAAGGGTTGGGCATCATTTCCCGGAAGAAAGGTTCCTTTGCCCGTTGCGGCAAAGCTGCATTCCCGGTAATGGCCAATTTCGCCGCCACCGGCCGCAAAAATGGCGGCACGTACTTTTTCTGCGTATTCCGGCGGTACAAAAAAATAAAGCTTTTCAAGCTGCCGTTCCTTTGGAGCCAGTATTTGCAGGTTGGTCAATCCGAGCTTTTCAGCAATCTTTCCGTTTACACCGTGCAGCACATTGTCGAGGTTGGTATGGATGGCATAAATGGCAATATCCTGTTTGATGGCTTTAATAAGGGTACGTTCTACGTAATTATTGCCATTGATCTTTTTCAGGCCGGAAAAAACAATGGGGTGGTGGGCAATCACCAGGTTGCAGTTTTTTTCGATGGCTTCATCCACTACGGTTTCAACCGCATCCAGGCAGCACAGGATACCGGTACATTGCCAATCCGGCCGGCCGGTGAGTAACCCGGCATTGTCATAGCTTTCCTGCAGGGCAGGAGGGGCAATATGCTCCAGGATTTTTATAATGGAACCGATGGTCATATAAAAAGTTTGGCGATAAAGATAAGCCTGCGGAATTTAAAATAACCAATATGGAATTTTAAATTTAAAAGTAAAGAGCCGCTTATTACTGCACCCGTTTTGCATGCACTATTCCTTATTTTCATTTATTGCCGCTCCGGGTTCACATACTGTTCCAGCATCAATAACTTACCGGTGGTGGTAATGCCCTCGGCTACAATTTTAAACCGCCGGGTGCGGTCGTTATTGTAAAAGGGAATGGCAATGCGCTGGTCTTTTCCGGATATGAATAGTTCCGGTTTCCAGTTGAGGGTAAGCCGGTAATCGGTGTATTGATTTGCTGCCGGAGTAGCATAATCAGGCGCATAAAACTCTTTCATGATACTGTACCCTTCATAGTCAACAATGGTTGCGGAAGATTCCATGGCATCGTTGAGTTCGTTGCCCCGCTTGGTGTATACGGCCAGCACACCGCCCGCTCCGCCACCGGGCGCACCCACAAAATTGGGGAATACTTTTACCAGGGCAATGTCGGAAGGCGGAATAGCTTCGATCATGCCGGCATCCACCGGCATTTCATCGAGGTACAGCTGCATGGCTTGCTGCGCCCCGGCCTGCCGGTAAAAAAGCCGGTAATTTCCAAACTGCCCGCCGCGCTCTATGGTCAAACTGGGAATCCGTCCCTGCAGGTAATCAAAAATGTTCTGGTTAGGAATAAACTCCCGTGTAAGATCCATCGTGCGGGCATTGATGCCGCCGGCAAACAGCCCGCTCATATACTGCTCTTCCAGTTTTTGCATACGGGTTTTGGTGCCCAGTACCACTACACTATCCAGCATTACACCCTCACCACGGGTATAATCGAAGTAGGCCGTACCCATTTTTGAGGCAAGGGCAGCGCCGGCACTGGCTGCAGGATCGAAGGGCAGCTTTAAAGGCGGCAGCGCATAGGAGCGCGTAAGAGAATCGGCGTTTAATTTTATGGTGAGGAATTTGTTTTTCTTCCCCATTACATCGCTGAAGAGTACCCGGGCCTTATTAAAAAAGATCATCGAATCCATTTTGAACCGGCCTTCGGCATCTGTTTTAATCGTTTGTAAACTGCGTCCGGAATCGGTGGCCACCCACACCAGCAAATCGCGGTCGGCAAAGGATTTGCCGGAGCCCGCTACGGTGGCCTTGCCGGAAAGACTGATAAAGCCGGGGTCTTTATGCTGCGGCTCCGGCAGGGTGTTGGCGGCTACATCGGTCCATTTAAACCGGCGCCAGCCGTTGGTAAGCATCAGGAGTTCCACTGCTGCTGTTGCCCCGGGTTCATTGCTAAGGTAATAAGCCGGCTCATGTACATATCCCGGGATATCGCTGGTAAGCAGGAATGTACTGTAAATATTCTGCGGCCGGTAACCTCCGGATTCGTAATCCGCATCGGTAACAGAAACAGAAAAGTTGCCGGTTACGCTATCCGGTAGTGTAATACTGAAATGATTTTTTTTGCGGGGAGCCGTATTCAGTGTATCGGCCCTGAAGGTAGCCGGCAGCATATATTCTTTATTGTTAACAAAGGTTAACCGCTCAGCAAGCGGCATTCCATCCTTGTTGAAAAAGGTGATCTGCAACACGCCGGAGGGAAGGTTGCCGGTTTGAATAATACCGCTGATCTTGTTGCCGGCGGCTGGTGTCAGCGGTTGTTTAAATACGACCTGGTGCTGCATCTGGCCTGCCATATACGCCGGTGTTTGCCGACTGCCGCGGTAATTGAGGGTAAATGATTTGCCGCCGGCTTCGTTTACCAGGTTTAACACCAGGCCTTCAGGGCTGCTTTCCGGCAGGCTCACCGGTGGCTGTCCGGCAAGCAGCGCATGGTAACGCATGCCGGCAGCAGGAGTAAGCGTAAATTGTCCCATGCCGTCATGCCGGCTGGTAAACCGGGTAATGATCCGGTTCTGTTCATCCCTGATTTCCCCGGAAACCGTTGCCGGCAGCCCGTTGGCGTCAACAGCTTTAAACGCTATATTATTGGCGAGGCCGGAGACCAGGTTTCCGCCTTCGGGAAAAAAGCGGAGATCCGTCGCTGCCGGAGCGGGGGATGATGCGGTACGCTGTTTATTGCGTCCATAGATCAGGATCCGTTGTGAAAACAGGTAGCGTTTGTCGAAATTGAGCATCAGGGGCGTGTAGGCCCGTAATTGATAGGAGCCGGTGGGAAGCGAATCCGGCAGGTCGAACTGGCCATAAGAAAGCGCGCCGAAAACCGGAACGATTTTTTTGATGACCAGGGCTGACCGGTTATTTAACAGTTCAACAAATAAGGTTGAGTTGGCTGCCGAAGGCAGAAAACCTGCTATGAAATAGGCCTTGAACCACAGCGTTTGCCCGGAAAAATACGCTTCGCGGTCAAGCTGCAGGTATGTTTTCTCAATGGGATTTTTTTCATTCCATATATCCAGGCGGGTAACAAAGTCCTGGCCAAACGCCGGGGCCGCGCTGATGACGATGAGCAGGGCGGCCATAAGTTTAAAAAAGCGCATCATTACCTGATGTTTTATAAGAAAATTACAAAATAATCTGCAAATGGTTTTTGGATTGCAGCTATTTTGAGATGCGCTTGCGGCAGCTATTACACAACGGGTTCCCGGAAAAATCAGTTACCCCCGACCGTTTTTTCAATCATCAGCATCCGGCCGTCGTTGGTAAGCCCTTCAATCACGACTCTGAAGCGTTTGGTACGATCGTTATTGTAAAAAATAACCGGTACCCTGGGGCTCACATTTGCGAGGTAAATATCCGGCAACCAGGCCAGGGTAAGGCGGTCGTCCGGCTTCGAAGTGTCTACATTTTTAAGATCGTAGTCGGGTGCATAAAATTGCTTGATGATGGAATATCCTCTGTACACAACGATATCTGTAGCCGCATCCGTGTTGGCAGCCAGGTCGGCTCCTTTTTTCATATAGATGGCCAGTGCCGCGCCACCGCCGGCGGTGCCCACAAAATTGCCCATCACTTTTACAAAGGCGATCTGGTTTACAGGGATGGACTCAATAAAAACAGGATCGGTTTGCATTTCATCCAGGTAAAGCGCCATTTTACCGCCTCCAAAACCGCCGTCCCGGTATTTTACCACGTATTGTCCTTCCTGGTCGCGGCTTACCGTTACCCCGGGTATCCGGCCCTGGATGTATTCAAAAATATTCATGCCGCCACCCGGCTCATTGCGCAGATCCAGGATCCGGGAGTTGATGCCACCGGAAAACAACCCGCTGGTATATTCATCTTCCAGTTTTTCCTTATCTGTTTTCTGACGGGCCTTTACCGTTACATTTTTTAAGGTCAGCCCTTCGGCTTTCAGATAGTCGTTGTAAGCGTCCAGCATTTTTTCCTCCACCCGGGTATTGAGTGTATCCCGGAAGGGGATCTGGATCAACGGCATCTGGAAGTTGCGGCGCAGGGAATCGCCGTCCATCTGAACCTTGATGTACTTGCTTTTTGAGCCCTTGGTATCGGCAAACAGGATGCGGTTGGCTTCATAAAACATTTGGGGCTCCAGGTGGAAATTACCCATGGAATCGGTATGAATGAACTTTGTAGTCCGGGCCTTGCTCAGGAGTGTATCCACCGGGGTTCGCATCATGATCACATCTTTGTTTGCAAACGGCTTCCGGGTGCCTTCGATGGTTATTTTTCCCCTGAAGTTGATAAATCCGGGGTCCAGGTATTGTTTTGCCGGAAGGGTATTGCCGGCTACCTCACTCCATTTAAAGCGGGTCCAGCCGTTGGTCATCATCACCAGGTCCAGCGCACTTTTGACGGAGTCTGCATCGGACCGGAAATAATAAGCCGGATTGTGAATATATCCTTTCAGATCGCTGTTGAGCAGGAAACCGGCATAAATGTTCAGCGGACGGTAGGCTTCGGTTTCATAATCCGCGTCTGTAACGGATACGCTAAAGTTGCCGATAATGGTATCTTTTAGCTGAAAGCTGAAATGATTTTTTTGATGGGCCGTGGTATTCAGCGTGTCTTCTACCAGTTCCCCCGGTAACATATACTCTTTATTGTTTACAAAGGTGAGCCGTTCGGCCAGGGGCATATTGTCTTTATTAAATACGGTAACATGTAGGATGCCGGACAGCAGGTTATTGGTTTGGATCACACCGCCGATAAGGTCTTTTCCCTGCTGAAGCGGTTGCTTAAAAATGACCTGGTTGCCCATCTGCCCGATCATATAAGCGGCGCGGAATTCCGCGGGCAGCCCCTGGGGATGCTCAATTTTAAATTGTTTTCCTTTTGATGAGCCGGCGATGCTGAAGGTGATGCCTTTTTCGGTAGCAGCCGGCAGCGTATATTGTTTGGAAGGCGCCTGATCCAGTACCACATAATAGGTTTCCGACGGCTGGGGTACAAGAGTGAGGATGCCCATGCCATCGTGCCGGGTAGTGATTGCTGAAATGATCTCTCCCTTGTTGTTTTTCAGCTGCCCGGATACATTTACCGGGAACCCGTTTTGATCCACGGCTTTAAACGCTACATTATTTAAAAGCGTATTGATGAGGTTGCCCCCTTCGGGGAAAAACTGCAGGCTGAGGGAACCGGCTGTTTCCTTGTTTTTTGTTTCTTTGGCTGCGGTTCCAAATATCTCAATGCGTTTGTTATACGTAAAGCCGGGCTGGTTCAGCATCAGGGGGGCATACGCGCGCAATTGGTAAGAGCCTGAAGGGAAATTCTCGGGTATTTCCACCTGTCCTAATGAAACACCCAGGTATGCCGGGAACACTTTCCGGATCACCACCGCTGATTTATTATCGAGCAGCTCTACATACACCGATGAGTTTTTGGTACTGGGTACGTAGTCCGACAGGAAATAGGCCTTAAACCAGATCGATTGGCCCGCAATGTACGACTCGCGGTCGAGGTGGAGATACAGCTTCTCGATGGTGTTTTTCTCGGCCCAGCTATTCAATGTTTGTTCCAGTGTTTGTGCTTTTGCAGCAAGAAAGCCGCCGATGGTGATGGCTAAAATAAACAGCTTTTTCAGACTCATTGAGATTAGTGTTATTTTTGGGAATTGAAACTACTGATTTTTTGACTTACAAAAATCATAAAAGCTTAAAACAGAAGCCTTTTTTTTGGAAAATCACTTTTCCGCGGCAGGGCGCCCAAAATAAACCGCCATTTTGTCCTTATACGGGTATTGGCAGTATTATTGACTACATAGGTTTGCCAACTAAATAAATAAGAAATATGAATGAAAATACGCAACTTCCTGAGGAAGAGAATAATGGTTTGAATATCAATGCTGATGAAAATGTTAGCGGAACGGAACATTTGACAGATCCGTTGGCTGAATCTGACCAGGAGGCACTTGAGGCAGAGCTGCGCGAAAGCAAGGACAAATACATCCGCCTGGCGGCTGAATTTGATAATTTCAGAAAAAGAACGGCAAAGGAGCGGGTGGAATTGTTTCAGACTGCCGGCAGGGAGGTGATCACCGACCTGTTGGATGTGCTGGATGATGCTGACCGGGCCCAGGCTGAACTTGAAAAATCGGCCGACAATACGGCCCTGAAAGAAGGGGTACGGCTGGTTTTTAATAAACTCCGGAATGTATTGCAGGCCAAAGGGCTGAAACCAATGGAAGCAATCGGGAAGGACTTTGATCCGGATCTTTTTGAAGCCATTACCGAAATTCCTGCGCCCAGCGCGGATTTGCAGGGCAAGGTGGTGGATGAAGTAACGAAAGGCTACTATCTGAATGATAAAATTATCCGTCACGCAAAAGTTGTAGTAGGTAAATAACATGTCAAAAAGAGATTATTACGAGGTACTGGGTGTTTCAAAATCTGCATCTGCAGACGAAATAAAAAAAGCCTATCGTAAAGTAGCTATGCAATTTCACCCGGACCGCAATCCGGGCGATAAAGCTGCGGAAGATAAATTTAAAGAGGCGGCTGAGGCATATGAAATTCTGAGCGATGCCGATAAACGGGCCCAGTACGACCGGTTTGGCCATGCCGGTGTAAGCGGCAACGGCCGCGGCTTTGGAGGTGGAATGAATATGGATGACATCTTCAGCCAGTTTGGAGATGTATTTGGGGAAGACCTGTTCGGAAGCTTTTTTGGCGGCGGACGCGGTGGCCGGCAGGGGCAGCGGGCCCGGGGCGTAAGGGGCAGCAACCTGCGGGTAAAGCTGAAATTGAGTTATGAAGAGATCGCCAAAGGTGTTACCAAAAATATCAAGGTAAAAAAATATGTAAGCTGTACCACCTGCGGCGGCAGTGGCGCCAAGGATAAAGGCAGTGTGCAAACCTGTAGCACCTGTCAGGGCTCGGGCCAGGTACGCCGGGTACAAAATACCTTCCTGGGGCAGATGCAAACAGTTACTACCTGTCCTACCTGTAACGGAGAGGGTACTACCATCACGGCAAAATGCGGCAGCTGTAAAGGCGAAGGAAGGGTATACGCCGAAGAAACCATCACTATTGATGTTCCTGCCGGGGTACAGGCCGGGATGCAGCTGAGCGTAAGCGGCAAAGGAAATGCCGGGGAACGTGGCGGTGCTGCCGGCGATCTGATTGTGTTAATTGAAGAGGAAGCACACAAAGAATTGCACCGGGAAGGATTGAACGTGGCATACGACCTGCATATTTCCTTTACCGATGCCGTTTTTGGTACCAGCCTTGAGGTGCCAACCATCGACGGCAGGGCTAAAATTAAAATTCCGCCCGGTACGCAAAGTGGTAAAATATTCCGGTTAAAAGGCAAGGGCTTCCCCAACGTGCATTCGCACTATGAAAAAGGAGACCAGCTGATTCAGGTAAATGTATGGACACCGCAGCAACTGACCGATGAGGAAAAAGAGCTGCTGGAAAAACTTTCGGAATCATCCAATATGAAACCGCAGCCGGAAAAGGCCGAAAAAGGTTTCTTTGATAAAATAAGAGACCTGTTCAGCTAAGCCGCTCTGAGGACGCCGGCCGGTCAATTCATTGCAGCCTTAAACCCGTCTTGGGTTTGAGGCTGTTTTGTTTTAGATTTGCTGCCACTATAAAACACAAAAGATGATCCATATTGTATTTAACCAGGTGGAGGTGGAGCTGATGCAGCAGGTTACAGCCCTGGACGAAACCCTGCAGGGACCCGTAGTGCAGATCCGGGATGATTTTGCCGTGGGCCCGCTTGCCGGCCTGGATACAGAAGAAGGATGGGAGGCCCGGCTGAACTGGTGGCGCGAACTGCTGAAGGGCGCCCCTTATCCGGATGACCTGGTGGGCAGTTTTGATGACCGGAAGACCGTTGCCGCCCTAAAGGCGCAGCTTACCGCAGATCCGGAAGAAGTGATCTGGATATGGATGGGACAAAACCAGCATGATGTATGTGGCTATTACTGGCTCATTCCCCAGTTGAAGGAATTCCAGGGGCGCATCATGGTATTGTATATGAACAACCTGCCGTTTATCAATGATAAGGGACAGATCTTTTACCCCTCCTGGCTGTCGGAGATCCGGCCTTCTGAATTTTTAAAGGCACGGAAGCTGGCGCGACCAGTAACACTGAGTGAGTTTGAAATTGATCCGGACGAGTGGAACAAGCTGGTTCAGGAAAATGCGGTGGTGCGGATGCTGGAGGGTGGCAAAAAGATTGCGGGCCGCGACGCTTCGTTTTATGATGATGAAATTTTAAAGAACCTCACCGGCGAATGGCAGAAGGCAACGCGGGTATTATCCAATACGCTGAACCGGATGAAGATCAAAACCGGTGATGTGTTTATTATGTGGCGGATGAAGGAACTGATCACTGCCGGAAAAATAACAGCAGAAGGAGAAACGGATAAAGACTGGAAAAGCTTTGATGTGCGGCTGGCCGGTAAAAAGGAAGCTGCAGAGGAGCTGGCCGCGGATGCCGGATCGTAAACCGGGAAAAAATAATGAAAACGCTCCTTACCCTTGAAGAAATCGGGATGGCATTGCTGGCCATCGTTGGACTTTATCATTACCAGGCGCCCTGGTGGATCTATATACTGCTGCTTTTCGGGCCCGATATCAGCATGACGGGGTACCTGATCAGCAACAGGGCAGGGGCTGCTTTGTATAATCTTTTTCATCACAAAACAGTGGCCATTTTGCTTTATCTTGCCGGCGTTGCGCTGGCCAGCCAGGTATGGATACTTTCGGGGATCATTCTCTTTGGCCACGCATCATTAGACCGGATCCTGGGGTACGGACTGAAGTTAAAACAAGGATTTAATTATACGCATTTAGGACTTATAGGAAAGAAAGAACATGAAAGACGATAGCACAACAGCAGAAGGAACATTTGAAGACAATGAGATTACCGGGTTGCAGGGCCAGTTTAAAACCTGGTTCCTGGACTATGCATCCTATGTGATTTTGGAGCGGGCGGTGCCTGCAATTGAAGACGGGTTAAAACCGGTACAGCGCCGGATCCTTCATTCGATGAAGCAGATGGATGACGGCCGCTTGCACAAGGTAGCAAATATTGTAGGGCAAACCATGTCGTATCACCCGCACGGGGATATGAGTATCCGGGATGCACTGGTAAATATGGGGCAGAAAGACCTGCTGATCGATACGCAGGGTAACTGGGGAAACGTGGAAACCGGTGATGATGCGGCGGCGTCCCGCTATATTGAAGCGCGCCTGAGCAAGTTTGCCCTGGAAGTAGCCTTCAATGCCAAAACAACCGATTGGCAATTGAGCTACGATGGAAGAAATAATGAGCCCATTACGCTGCCCATGAAGTTTCCGCTGCTGCTGGCACAGGGGGCGGAGGGGATTGCGGTGGGCTTATCGACCAAGATCCTTCCGCACAATTTTATTGAACTGATCGAGGCATCGATCAAATACCTGAAGGGCAAGAAATTTGAATTGTACCCCGATTTTCAGACGGGTGGTATGATTGATGTGGCCGATTATAATAACGGGAAGAGAGGCGGTAAGGTAAAAGTACGGGCACATATCGAGGAGCTGGATAAAAAAACGCTGCTGATCAAAAGTGTGCCTTACGCGGTAACCACCGATCAGCTGATCGAATCGATCGTAAAGGCAAACGACCAGGGGAAAATAAAGATCAAAAAGGTTACGGATAATACTGCAGCAAACGTAGAAGTGCAGGTAGACCTGGCGCCGGGTATCTCCCCCGATATCACCATCGACGCCCTGTATAAATTTACGTCCTGCGAAATTTCCATTTCTCCCAATGCCTGCGTGATCGTGGATAAAAAGCCGCGGTTCCTTTCGGTACCGGACCTGCTGAAGATTTCGGCCGATAATACAAAGGACCTGCTGCAAAAGGAACTGGAAATAAAACTGGCGGAACTGAACGAGAAATGGCATTATACTTCGCTTGAAAAGATTTTCTTTGAAGAAAAGATCTATAAAGAGCTGGAAAAAAAGTATGAGACCTGGGATAAAGTGATCAGCGCCATCGATAAGGCCTTTGTACCGTTTAAAAAGCAACTGAAGCGCGATATAACCCGGGAAGATATCCTGAAGCTGACGGAGAAACCCGTTCGCCGGATCTACCGGCTTGACATTGATGAACTGAATGCCCAGATCAAGGGACTGGAAGCGGAGATCAAACAGGTGAAGTATGACCTGGAGCACCTGGTAGACTATGCGGTGGCCTATTTTGAAAACCTGTTGAAGAAATTCAGTAAAGGCAAAGAGCGTAAAACTGAGATCAAACAGTTTGAAGTGATCGAAGCACGGAATGTGGTGATTGCAAATACCAAACTGTATATGGACCGTTCCGGGGGTTTTATCGGCACCGGTCTGAAAAAAGAAGAATTCTTATTTGATTGTTCCGACCTGGATGATATCATCGTATTTACAAAGCGGGGGATCATGAAAGTGATCAAAGTGTCTGACAAAACCTTTGTGGGTAAGGACATCCTGTATGCCGCGGTCTTTTTAAAGAATGACGAGCGCACTACCTATAATATGATTTATGTGGATGGTAAAACAGGAGTAAGCTATGCCAAGCGTTTTAACGTAACCGGTATTACGCGCGATAAAGTATACGACCTTACAAAAGGAGATGAGAAGAGTAAAGTGCACTACTTTACCGTAAATCCCAACGGGGAAGCGGAAGTTGTAAAAATTACCCTGAGTCCGAATTCTTCGGCACGGGTAAAAGAACTGGAGTTTTATTTTGAAGAGCTGGCTATTAAAGGGCGCAGCAGCATGGGGAACCAGGTAACCAAATACCCGATTAAGTCTGTTAAATTTAAGGAGGCGGGGCGTGCCACGCTTAGCGGAAGAAAGCTTTGGTTCGATGATAAATTCGGCCGTCTGAGCGCTGAAGAAAAAGGGCAATACCTGGGTATGTTTGAACCGGACGATCGCATACTGGTACTGTATACGGATGGCTATTATGAAATAACCGACCAGGAGATGACCCAGAAATTTGATGCGGATAAAGTATTACTGATTGAGCGGTTTGATCCGGAAAAGATCATTACGGCGGTGTATGTGGATCAAAAATTGCTGCAGTTTAATGTAAAGCGGTTTAAAATAGAAACTTCTACGCTGAAGAATAAATTCCTCTTTATAAAAGAGGGTGATGGAAACTACCTGGAATGCGCCACTACTATGGATGAGCCGGTGCTGATGGTACAAAGCGGAAAGGGCAGCCAGATACGCAATGCAAAGTTCAAGCTGGCCAAGATCACCGATGTAATGGGCTGGAAAGCGGTGGGCGCCAAACTGACCGATTACAACAAATCGGTAGTGATGGAGTGGGTGGAAAATGAGAAGCCGACCAACCAGCAGGAGTTGTTTTAAACGTTATGCGAAACTTAAGAGTTATGCGAAACTTTAAGTTTCGCATAACATAATACGATTTAAACAATGACCGATATTTTTGAAATAGCGGATCTGTATAAGGCCCTGCTGGCATTGCTGGCAGGTGTGATTCTTGGGCTGGAACGCGAGCTTAAGGATAAAGCTGCGGGCTTAAAGACCATTTCGGTTATCTGCCTGGGTTCGGCATTGTTTTCCATTTTATCATTAAAGATCACCGGTCCTTATGCAGATGGCGCGCGCATCGCCTCTTATATTGTAAGTGGGATCGGTTTCCTTGGGGCAGGCGTGATCTTTAAAGACGGCGCCAATGTTTCGGGTCTGACCACCGCCAGTGTTATCTGGATGGCTGCAGCAGTGGGCATGTCTATTGGTTTTGGTAAGATTTATCTTGCCGCCATCTTCCTGGCTACTTGTTTGCTGATCATTTATACGGGGCGCTATCTGAACCTGGCACTTTTTTCGGGTAAAACCAACCGGGTATTAAAGATCATCTTACTGCACAACAATACGGCGATCAAAGATGAGATCATCAAGCAGCTGAAACCCTATACGTCCAGACTGGAGCAGGTAAAACTGGAATCATTCCCGGAGAAAATGATTGTATCCCTGAACCTGATGATCCCTACCAAAAATCTGGCGCAGCTGGAAGAGTACCTGGTAAAGGAACACCGGATCGAAAGTTTTGAATTATAAGCGTTCTGCGAAACTAAGCTCTGCGAAACTTCAAGTTTCGCAGAACATTAAACAAAAACATTAATACTTAAACACTTTTCCTCCCGCCATTACTTCCTGTGTTTGTTCATTAAACGTGGCTTTCATGCCGGTACGGGCGGCGGCTGTGGCCATAATATTGGCAATCGAATGCATATAGCCTGCTTCTGCCGGTGCATTGGTTTGTTTACGGCTGCGCACACATTCCATCCAGTTGAGCATATGGCTGCTGGTGAGCGGATCGGCACCGGTGTTGGCGGAGGTTTCTACCTTTTCTGCTTTATCCGTTAACGAAAATTCCGGCAGCAGGTTGGGCTGCATGCCCATCGGTTTGGCAAATTTTTCTTCCAGTCCGCCGTTGGGTGAAACCTTATTAGTGATCAGGTTCAGCTCACCGCCGTTGGAGTAATAAACCTCAGCGGGCCGCTCATCGCCATTTGTCATGCGGCTCATAAACACCACCTGGAATCCTTTTGAGGCATCGTTTTCCGGGCCATAGTCAAATACGGCCGTAGTGGTATCCCAGTTCCGGCGCCCGTCTTTCCACTGGTAAATGCCGCCGTTGGCCGTTACGCTGCGGGGATGTTTCAGTCCGCTGAACCAGTGCACCGTATCTATCTGGTGGCTCATCCACTGGCCGAATGCCCCGGACGAATAAGGCCAAAACAGGCGGTATTCCAGGTATTTGCGCGGATCCCAGTCTTCATAAGGCCGGTTCATCAGGAACCGTTTCCAGTCCGTATCTTCTTTTTTTAATTTGGCCACCAGTTCCGGCCGGCGCCAGCGCCCGGGCTGGTTCACATTCCAGGTAAGCTCCACCATATTGATGTCGCCGAATTTCCCGGATTTGATAAATTCGTCGGCTGCTTTATAATTGGCACCGCTGCGGCGCTGGGAGCCGATCTGGATGATCTGTTTGGACGCTTTAATCGCTTTTAAGGCAGCGCGGGCATCATCCATTGTTTCGGCAAAGGGTTTTTCCACATACGCGTCGCATTTGGCGCTTACTGCTTCAATGGCGCAAAGGGCATGTTGAAAATCGGCGGTGCTGATGATCACCGCATCCACGTCTTTGGAGGAATAAAGCTCCTCATTATTACGGAACCCTTTTACCGGGTGCCCCAGCTTTTCTGATAGAAAGGCCGTACCCTGGTCACGCCGGTAATTCCACAGATCGGATACCCCGGTAATATCGAAGTTGAGTTTTTTATAATGATTCAGAAACGATGGAAAGAGGGAGCTGCGAAACCGGTCGGAGAACCCTACAATACCCACGCGCACCCGGTCGTTGGCACCCAGGATATTTCCATAGCTTTTTGCAGACAAACCCATGGAGGCCAGGTAGGTACCGGTGGTGGCCAGGGCGGCTTGCTGAATAAATTTTCTTCTTGATTGAGACATATGGCTTCGTTTTAATGGCTGATCAAAATGATACACAGGAATCCTGCAGGCTAAATTTAGCCAACAAAGCGGAATAATCGCTTTTAAAAAATGGTTATTTTGCTATAACGTTTTCGGGAAGGCAATTTTGTTTCAGGCTCCGGGTTTAACGTTTCAGGTTGGCGCACATTCCGGTTCGGTTTTTTTGGGGTAAGGAGGGGAATGTAGTTAGTGAGAAGTTGTTAGTAAGAAGTTGTTGTTAGTGAGAAGTTTTTAGTGAGAAGTCGGGGATCCGTTTTTAGTGGTGGATCATCACCCTTCAGTTTTAGTACGCACAATATCCCTTCGTTCCTCTGGTCTTTCTGTCCCCCAAACCTTTAGCTATCAGTTTTCAGTTTTTAGTTATCAGTTGTTCATCAGGTATGAAACCGGATCTAACTTGAAACATTAAACCTTCAACCTTAAACAAATACAAGTTATCAGCCTTTAGCGATCAGTTTTCAGTTGGTGTTGCCTCATGATCGATGCTACCATATCAAACGGAGCTAACCCGCCACGGCGGGCACGCCTGAAACGTTGAACCTGGAACAAACCTAACTCCCTAACTCGCTGTCGAGGATAGCTTCCAGCTGGTCCAGCTTTTCCATAATGCTGCCGGAGTCCATCGATGAGGCGGCTTCAGCCTTAAATTCGGTGGCAAACCAGATCAGCACCATCGATACGTAATCCTGCATGTCCTTACCCGGAAATGTTTTCTTAAACTCCATCACTTTGTCGTTGATGATCTTAATGGAGTGGCGCACGGTTTCTTCATCGGCCGGCTCTACCTTGATGCGGAAATGCCGGTCGGCGATCATAATATTGGCGGGGATCAGATTTTCTTCCTGTGACATCATTTTACATTTAGGTTAAACGCTTAGCAATGCAATACACCGGTCTATTTCGCGGAGATAGCCGTTGATCCTTTTTTCAAAAGCCTTTCGCTCTTCCGTGTTCATAGGGGTGTTGCCATACCGGGCAATGTCCAGCTGCTGCTGCGCGGTTTCCATATTGGCCACTGCCGTAGCTGCGGCGGCCCGGGTTTCTTCCAGCTCCTGCTTCAGGGCGCTATTTTCTTTTTCAATAGCGGCGTTCTTCCGGCTTAGCTGGATCAGTTTTTCCTGTATCTGCTTTATTTTTTCTTCGATTGCCTGACTCATCAGTAAACAATTTCATGTGAACGGATCATTTCCGGATCTCTACCTGCAAATCTCTTTCCAAACTTTGCATGATCTTTTTCATCCAGCCGTCAATTTCTGTATCGGTTAATGTTTTTTCATCATCTAAGAAGGTAAAGTTGATCGCCAGCGACTTTTTACCGGCTCCCAGTTTATCACTAACAAAAACGTCAAAAAGCTGCACAGATTGCAATTTCTTAAGATTTAATTTTTGAATGGCTGTCTCAACAGACCGGTAGGGCAATTCCTGCGGAACGATCATGGCAATATCCCGCTGCACGGCGGGAAAACGGGGGATGGGGGCAAACTGGGTCTTGTGTTTGAGTGCTGCCTTCAAAATAGCCGTCCAGTTCAGGTCTGCATAAAACACGGGTTGTTTGATATCGAACCGCGTCAGCAGGTTTTTATGAACCGTTCCCAGCTTAGCCAAACTTACAGTCCCCGATTTTAATTCCAGTCCATACTGGAAATTGGTCTCCTTTAATTCGTCATACTGAAAACCGGTAAGCCCGCACAGCGCAAGTCCTTTCTCTACAATGCCCTTCAAGGCAAAAAAATCATATTTAATGCCGGGTTGCTTCCAGCCAGCCGTCTGCAGGTTGCCTGTTAAATAAATACATAAGTGTTCCGGCTCTTCAAATTTTCCTTTTTTACTGATACTGTATGTTTTACCAAACTCAAATAATTTTAAATTTTCGTTTTTCCGGTTCAGGTTCCGCACTACAATTTCGAGGCCCGTTTCCAGCATGTCCGGGCGCATAATATTTAATTCGGCACTCAGGCTGTTTTTCATTTTTACCACCGTGCTGAGCTCCTGCTCGGTATAATAGGCCTTATTGGTAATGGAATTGGTTAGGATCTCGTGGTGACCCGAACCTACTAAAAAAGATACTATCTTTTCTTTTATTGCCTCACTTTCAATAGTTTCATCCATTGAAGGCGTTATTTTTATAGAGGTTGGGATCTCTACATTGTCTAACCCGTCAATCCGCAGGATCTCTTCCACCACATCTGCCGGCAGCTGGATATCCGGTTTGTGATAGGGAACCGAAATCAGCAGTGAATCAATGGTGTCTTTTTCCACTTCAAATCCCAGGGATTGCAGGATCGATTTTACGGCATCCTGATGATAATTTTTGCCGCTGAGCTTTTTAAGATAATGATACTTCAGCGCAATTTCTTTCCGGGGCTGCGGCTCCGGGTAGAGATCATAGATATCGGAGCTGAGCGTACCCCCGCAGATTTCAAGGATGAGCGCGGCCGCGCGCTTCAGAACGGTTACAGTGGCGGAAATATCGGTCCCTTTTTCAAAACGGGTGGCGGCATCGGTTCTTAATCCATGCCGGAAGGAGGTTTTACGGATGGTTACCGGGTCAAAGCAGGCGCTTTCGAGGAAGATGCGGGTGGTTTGATCGGTTACCCCGCTTTCCAGTCCGCCAAACACCCCGCCAATACACATACCACCTTCGGCGTCGCAGATCATCAGGTCTTCGGCGCTCAGCTTGCGTTCTTTTTCATCCAGCGTGGTAAAGGGTGTTCCTTCCGGAAGGTTTTTGACGATCACCTGGTTGCCCCGGATCCTGTCGGCATCAAAGGCATGCAGGGGCTGACCTGTTTCATGTTGAATGAAATTGGTGATATCCACGATATTGTTTATAGGTCTCAATCCAATAGCCTTAAGGAAGTGCTGCAGCCATTTAGGTGATGCTGCTACTTTAATGTTGTCGATACAGATGCCGCTGTACCGGGGACAGGCGGTTTTGTTTTCAACCGTAACCTTCAGCGGGTTCTTGCCCTTGGGTGCTTTGAAGCTGTTGGTTTCCGGAAGCTTTGGCCGTACTGCTTTTTTATCGTGGTGGGCGAGGTAGGCGCAAACATCCCTTGCCACGCCCCAGTGGCTCATGGCATCCATGCGGTTGGGCGTAAGGCCGATCTCGAAAATGGTATCGGAATAACTTTGAAAATATTCGGATGCAGGCGTTCCCGGTTTTACATCCGCCGGCAATACCAGGATGCCGTCATGGGAGTCGCCCAGCCCGATTTCGTCTTCCGCGCAGATCATTCCCTGGCTTTCTTCGCCACGGATCTTGGCCAGCTTCATCGTAACGGGGGCATTATTCAGGGGGTAGATGGTAGTACCTGCCGGAGCCACGATCACTTTCTGACCAGCCGCCACATTGGGAGCGCCGCATACAATATGCAGCGGCGCCGTTGCCCCGATATTCACTTTTGTGAGTTTTAATTTGTCGGCATTCGGATGCGGCTGGGTTTCCAGCACTTCGCCTACCACCAGGCCTTTCAAACCGCCTTTTAGCTCTTCGTACTCATGAATGGCTTCTACTTCCAGTCCGATGGAAGTTAAAATCTGGCTGAGCCGTTCCACACTTACCGGTTGGCCTCCCTGGCTTACAGGAAGGTATTCATTCAGCCATTTGTAGGATATGATCATCTGCGCTTAAATATTTGTAAAATTGGACTGCGAATATACAATTTAGCCTGCAGCAATCTGCATAAGGTGGGATAAATAAGCCGCGTAATATTTAAATGGAGTGCTAATTTCGCGGGTATTGAACCATTGCATTATGATAAAAAATATCGTTCTTTTGGCGTTGCTTATGGCCAAACTGACTGCTGCCGGCGCCCAGGATGAGGGGGTGTGGAAAACCCCGAAAGGAACACAGGTGCCTGATTTCGGTTTTGCTCTTAAGAAGGGAGGCGATTCTGTAAGGATCAGCGACTATAAAGGCAGGGTGGTACTGATCAATTTTTTTGCTACCTGGTGCGGCCCCTGCCGGGCGGAGCTGCCAAGGGTGCAACAGGAAATCTGGAATCAATATAAAAATAATCCCCGATTTGCATTGTTTGTGTTTGGACGGGAGGAAGGCTGGGATAAAATGAATGCTTTTGTACAGCAAACGAAATTCAGTTTCCCGGTACTGGCCGATCCGGACCGGCGTGTTTTTTCGCTTTTTGCGGATAGCTTTATTCCCCGTAACCTGGTGCTGGATGAAACCGGCAAGATCATTTACCGTTCGGTAGGCTATGATAAGAAGGAGTTTGAGGAGCTGTTAGCGCTTTTAAAGAAACACCTGGCAAAATAAATGCACCGGCCGGCAAAAAAAAGCCCCGCAGACCGGAAGGAGTGCGGGGCGCGGATTTGGTGTATGCTCTATGGTATTGCTACGGGTTGATAAATGCTTCCCATAAACAGGATGCTTTTTGAAGTACTTTCACTGATGATGATCCCAAAGGGGCGGTTGCAGATAAATTGCGGATATAAAGGACCGCTGGTAGGTGCAACACCAATGTTCGTTACAGCGGCCGCTTCGGTGCCATCCTCATCCACAGCAACGAATGTATTTTGCTGGAACAGGCTTACAAAAGTGGGCACGTGGCTAAGCGCGCTGAAATTGGCGGCCCAGGGATTAAAGGCGTTCTTTATCCCCATGGCCTCCAATACAGGTATCAGTTTGAATGCCTGCTGTAGCTTAAACCGGGGGAGCCCGATATCCACCTTCGTCGGTTTGAAAGATTTCAGCAGCGCATTCCACTTTTGAGTGTCCATCTGGTTAAATAGGTTGGCAACGGCACTTGTTTTTGGCAAAAGGATGGTCATGGTAAACTGTCCGTTGCCGTATGGTTTTTGAATGGATTGAAAATCATTGGTGCTGGCATAAAGCACGGTATCGGTCTGCCGCATCATGGCTGTCTGCATCCGGGAGCCGTCTTCTTTTACGAACGTGGCGCCTACGGTGGTCCGCTTATCAAACTTTGTCGTCCAGTCCCCCTTAAAATACAGGGCATTCAGCAGCAGCAGCACAAGCTTGGAATCCAGCTCCTCCAGCACGGTTGGTATCTTACCATTGGTATGGTCACTGGCCCATTTGTTAATCACCGGCAGGTCCGCTGGTTCAAAGGCCAGTCCTTTGGTTTCTGTTCTGTAATAGTCGCTCAGGGTTTTTAAAAAGCCGGCTTCAACAGGGAAGCCGTTTTTATAAAATACCGCGTTGGCCAGTTGAAGGGTTACGGCAGGGTCTGCTTTAGGCAGCTCTTCCAAAAGCGAGAGGCAATCTTTGTTCAGCGTGCTGTCCGAAAGGCCTTCAGCCTGCAATGCCTTCAGTATTTCTTCCCTGGTCGTTCCGGAAGCGCCATTGGCCAGCATGCTCAATGCAATATGAAGGCTCAGCGGCGAAACGAAAATATTGGCGCCGGCAGGCTGCTGCTTTTGAAGCGCTTTATAAAAGGAGAAGGAGAACCCGGAAATAGACTGATGAACCGCCGCGGAGATCAGGGCCGGATTTTCATCTTCCGCTTTGGGCGCCGGAACGGGCTTTTCCTGATCATCGGGGATTTTTTCAAGCGGAGCCTTTGAACAGCTGCCCATCAGCAGTGCTGCGCATACGGCTACGTAAAACAATCGCCATTGGTTCATGGTTTGTCTGGTTTAAATTAGTTACACCAGGCAAAGACGGGGAGAAAAGCCGTTTCGCAACAGCCGGAATGATTAATTCCAGGTTTTTTTTTCTTTTTTTATAAGTGCGGGGGCAAACAGCAGGTAATAGAGCAGCATCCACAGGTCCATCACCAATACCCATTTCCCCAGGTCGGCCTCATTGAGCTTTTTCAGGCAGCGGCCAAAAATAACCTGCTGGATGATTGATTTTCCGGCCAGAACGCCCAAACCAATCCGCCAGTCGTACCAGATACAGCAGGCGGCAACCAGAAAATAAAATAAAAAATGACACAAGCTGTATAATCCTAACAGGATCTTATGTTTAGGTTTGTAATATTTAGAAGTGCTAAAATGCCTTGTTTTCTGGTAGCGCCATTCTTTCCAGGTTCTTTTCGGGCTGCTGAGCGTATGCGCGGCGGCATCGATCACAATCGCCGTATTTTTCCCCGTGGCTACTTTATTAATAAAAAGATCATCGTCGCCCCCGGGCAGGTGATTCACGTCGGAGAAGCCCTTATTTTTCAGGAACAGGTTTTTTTTATAGCTCAAATTCCGGCCCACGCCCATATAGGGATGACCGGCCAGGGCATATGATAAATATTGAAGGGCGCTGTGAAAGGTTTCATAGCGGATGACTTTATTTAAAAAGCCCGGATGTTTATGATAGGCGCCATAACCAAGTACGATGTCAATTCCATCCTCATAAGGTTCCTGCATTTTCTGCAGCCAGAATTCAGTGGCAGGTACACAATCGGCATCCGTTAATAAAAGAATTTCATGAGCGGCTTCACGGATGCCCATCGACAGCGGGTATTTTTTACCGGGGATATGCTGTGCTTTTTGCCGCAGGTTTAAAATGGTAAGTCCGCCGTACTGCGCATTCAGCTCCTGTAATATATATTGACTGTCGTCAACCGAATTATCGTTTACCACCAGGATCTGGTGACTGGAAGGATAATCCTGGAACAGCAGGCCCGGAATATTACGGGCAAAATTCCGCGCCTCGTCCTTGCCGCATACGATAATACTTACCGGATGCTGCTGCATGCTGGTTTTCGTTTTCGGCTTAAAAAACACGAGCCGTGCAAAAAAATAAAAATAATAGAAGAGAAGAACAGCTGTAACAAGCAGTAATGCAATAAACAGAATATATCCAGGGGTTAGGTCCGGCATGCCGCAAATATAGGGCTCTAATTTTTAATTTGGGGACTGAGTTATCAGCTTTCAGTGGTCAGCGCTCAGCCATTAGCACTCAGCCATCAGTTATCAGATGGTGCGTTTGGAACAAGCAGATCATTATCCAATGTGGATCTTCTATAGACGTATGACATCGAACAGGAGAAGTTATGGCTAAAAGCTGGTAGCTGATTGTCGATAGCAGAAAACGAACCGGCCGGCCCTTTGGACATACACCCGGGTCTTCATTTCCACATTTTCACATTTCCACATTTTCAAATTTTCAAATTCCCCCCATTACGTAAATTTGCGGCCAATTTATGGCACAACTCAGTTTTCAGTTACAACATACCGATACCGGATCTGCAGCAAGGGCCGGTTTGATCCAGACCGATCACGGGCAGATCGAAACCCCCATCTTTATGCCGGTGGGTACTGCGGGTTCTGTAAAAGCGGTTACTCAGGCGCAACTGGAAAACGATGTAAAGGCCCAGATCATTCTGGGCAATACCTATCACCTGTACCTGCGGCCGGGACTGGAAGTGCTTGAAAGAGCCGGCGGACTGCACCAGTTTAATCAATGGCACCGGCCCATTCTTACAGACAGCGGCGGGTTTCAGGTTTTTTCACTGGCCGGCACGCGTAAGATCAAAGAGGAGGGGGTCACCTTTGCTTCGCATATCGATGGCAGCAAACACCTCTTTACCCCGGAACGGGTAATGGACATCCAGCGGGTAATTGGCGGTGATATTATTATGGCCTTTGATGAATGCCCTCCGGGCGGCAGTGAATACGGGTATGCCCGTAAAAGCCTCGATCTGACGCACCGCTGGCTCGATCGCTGCTGGGAACGGTTTACGACCACGCCGGATAAATACGGGTATACCCAAAACCTGTTCCCGATTGTACAGGGGGCCACCTTTAAAGACCTGAGAAAAGAATCCTGTGATTTTGTTACGCAGAAAGATGCGCCCGGTAATGCCATCGGCGGACTGAGTGTAGGAGAGCCGGAAGATAAAATGTACGAGATCTGCGACTGGTGCTGCCAGCATTTGCCCGTACAAAAACCGCGTTATCTTATGGGGGTGGGCACACCCTGGAATATCCTGGAATGCATCGGGATGGGCATCGATATGTTTGACTGCGTAATGCCTACCCGTAACGGGCGCAATGCAATGCTGTTTACAGCGGAAGGGGTGATCAATATCGACAATAAAAAATGGGAGTTTGATTATTCGCCTATCGATGCGCAGCTTCCCAACCCCATGAGCAACGGGTATAGTAAGGCCTACCTGCGGCACCTCTTTAAAAGCGGGGAGCTTCTGGCCCTCACCATTGCCAGCGTGCATAACCTGGCCTTTTACCTGTGGCTGGTAAAAGAAGCACGCCAACAGATCCTTGCGGGTACGTATCACGCGTGGAAAAACCAAATGATTGTTAAGTTAAAAACACGCTTGTAGGGCCATATCTTTTTTTCGGTTACTTTTACAGATAATATTTCATGAAGAAGCTGGACTGGTACATATTAAACCGACTGTTGATTTCGTTTGTATTTTGCATGTTGCTGTTTACAGTGATTGCTGTGGCGATCGATACCAGTGAAAAATCGGATGATTTTGTAAAGTCGGGGCTTTCTTCCTGGCAGATCTTTACCAAGTACTACATGGGCTTCATACCTTATATATGGAGTTTGCTGTTTCCCCTTTTTGTATTTATTGCCGTAATTTTCTTTACCAGTAAAATGGCACTGCGCTCAGAAGTGATTGCCATTCTTGCCAGCGGTACGCGCTTTACGCGTTTTTTACGCCCTTATATGATTGGCGGATTATTGCTGGCAACCATACTTTTTTTTGGTCGGGCCTATTTTATCCCCATGGCCAATACGATCATGAGCAACTTCCGGAAGACCTATATCGATAAAAATGATCCGCTGAAGAACCGGTCCGAAAGTGCCTGCAGCACCTGTTTTTATAAACGGGTAGACAGCATCACTTATATGGGGGTAAAGAACTTTGATGCCATCACGCAAAAAAGCGGTGCCTTTTTTATGGACCGGGTGCGGAGAGGAAAGCTGGTCTATAACCTGCGTGCAGAATCTGTACGCTGGGATACCACCAAAAGACAGCGGAAATGGATCGCTGAAAATGTGGTGGAACGCATTGTAGACAGTTTGGGCGAACGCGTAACACATTCCAAGGAGAAAATAGTGCGGCTGAATATGGCGCCCGATGAACTGATAAAAGACGAATACCTGAAAGATAAGCTCACAACCCCGGGATTGAAGCGACTGATCAAAAATGAGGAACTGAGGGGGACTGAAGGGCTGAACGCCTTAAAAGTGGAATTGTACAAGCGGACCTCAACGCCGTTTACTGTACTGCTGCTCACCTTCATCGGAGCGGTCATTGCCAGCCGTAAAACCCGGGGGGGAAGCGGTATGCACCTGGCCCTGGGTATTGTGATTGCCGCCGTGTTCATCCTGGCCGACCAGTTTTCGACCGTGTTTTCCACTAAAGGAAATTTTCCGCCATTGCTGGCCGCCTGGATGCCCAACCTCTTTTTTACGTTCGTAGCACTCCGGCTATATAAAACGGCACCTAAATAGGTAGTTAACCAGTTTTCAGTTATCAGTTTTTAGTTTTCAGCGGGTGTTGCCTTGTGATCGGTGATGCTGCATCAGGCAGGAACGGAATCCAACCTGGAACCTGGAACAAACACCAGTTTTCAGTTATCAGTCTTCAGTTTTCAGCGGGTGTTGCCTTGTGATCGGTGATACTGCACCAAGCAGGAACGGAATCCAACCTTAAACTTTGACGTTAAACCTGAAACAAACGCCAGTTTTGAGTTATCAGTTTTTAGTTTTCAGTGGGTGTTGTCTTGTGATCGGTGATGCTGCACCAAGCAGGAACGGAATCCAACCTTAAACCTTGAACGTTAAACCTGGAACAAACACCAGTTTTCAGTTATCAGTTTTTAGTTTTCAGCGGGTGTTGTCTTGTGATCAGTGATACTGCATCAGGCAGGAACGGAATCCAACCTGGAACATTAAACCTTAAACCTGAAACCGGCGTTTGGGTACGCACCGGTCCCGGCTTCTGAAATCTCAAATCTCAAATCTGAAGCCTGAAATCTCAGATCTTAAATCCGAAATCCGGTTAAAACTGCCTCATTTTAAACCCTTTTGCTGCTATTTTGTTAAGGAATTATTGTCCTTGAAAAAATACTAAAATATAATTTGTTGTGGCAATTGGCTTTAACTATCTTTAGCGCAAACCATTTTTTTAATAGTTAAGACGAAGAAGCATATATGGAAGAATTTAAAGTGAAGTTTAAAGAGCAGGCGGATAAGCTGGGCGCTGAAATTAAAACGATGCTCCAGGAACACGGGAACACGGTTATTGGAGAAACCACCCTGGCGCAGATTTACCAGGGAATGAGGGGAATGACAGCCCTGGTTACCGAAACTTCCCTTCTGGACGCACAGGACGGCATCCGTTTTAAAAGACGTTCCATTCCTGAACTGAGAGAACAGCTTCCCAAAGCCAAAGGAGGTTCCGAACCCCTGCCGGAAGCATTGTTTTACCTGATGATGATTGGTGAAATTCCTACGGAGGAAGACGTGGAAAACCTGAGCGCCATCCTGCAACGCCGCAGCCATGTGCCAACCTATGTATTTGATACCATGAAAGCCCTGCCCAAGGACACCCATCCCATGACGCAGTTTGTGGTAGGGGTGATGGCGTTACAGGCAGAAAGTGTTTTTGCAAAACGGTATGCCGAGGGCTTTTCAAAAAAAGATTACTGGGAAGCTACGCTTGAAGATACGCTGAACCTTATTGCGCGGCTGCCGCATATAGCGGCATTTGTTTACCGCAGGAAATACAAGGGCGGCAAAGCCGTACAGCCGGATGGTATGCTGGACTGGGCGGCCAATTTTGCGCATATGCTTGGGTACGATAATGAAGAATTTAAGGAACTGATGCGGCTGTATATGGTAATCCATGCAGATCATGAAGGCGGGAACGTATCGGCCCATGCTACCCACCTGGTAGGCTCCGCACTGAGCGATCCTTACTTAAGTTACGCAGCTGGTATGAACGGACTGGCGGGGCCCCTGCACGGGCTGGCAAACCAGGAGGTAATTAAATGGATCTTTGAAATGCAGAAGGAGCTGAACACGGAAGCACCTACTGCCGAACAAATAGGCGATTATGTGAAAAAGACCCTGAGCGAGGGCAAGGTTGTTCCCGGTTACGGGCATGCGGTGTTACGTCAGACCGACCCGCGTTTTACCGCTCAGATGGAATTTGGTAAAAAACATATGCCTGATGACCCGCTGGTAAATACGGTATGGCGGATTTATGAAACGGTGCCGGGCATTTTGCAGGCACTGGGAAAGGTAAAAAATCCCTGGCCCAATGTAGATGCGCACAGCGGCGCATTACTGGTGCATTATGGTATGAAGGAATACGAATATTATACGGTTCTTTTTGCCGTTAGCCGTTCGCTGGGTGTACTTTCCAGTTTATGCTGGGATCGTGCCCTTGGAATGCCGCTGGAGCGCCCCAAGTCGGTTACCACCGCTGCCGTAAAACGGTGGCTGAATAAAGAAGTAGAAAACCTGGGTGATTAAATCATCCGGGGTATGGCGTTTTTTTAGTATATTAGGGAAACAGGAATCGTTGTGGTTGGGCTTTTTTGGTACGGTTTTTTAGGGGTATAGATAGCATCTTATTAATAAACTAAAATAAATAAGAAGTTTATGAAAAATAGAGACAAATACATTCTTGGCATCGCCGGTGCAGCACTGGCAGGTATCGCAATCGGGTTGTTGTTTTATACAGAAGAAGGCAAGAAGACCCGTAAAAAAGTGAAAAATGCGGCCAACGACTGGGCCGATTCACTCGGCAGCCTGATCGCTTCGGGTAAAGAAAGTCTTTCTGATCTGTCGCATAAGGCGATGAAGAAGGCAAAAAAAGGCTATCAACGGGTAAAAGGCCAGGCTGAAGATGGTTATGACGATCTCAAAAGCGCATACAATGATGTAGCGGATGAGTACAGCGCCGGTAAAGTAAGATAAATTAGCATCCCTATAAACGGGTTGTCTGCAAGGTTTGTTGTTTAAGCCATAAATTGGCGCATTAAACAATATACTTTTAAGACAACCTTTTTTTATTGTAACTATAAAACGCAAACTATGCTTGAACTGAAAGAAAAGCTGGAGAATGTTGCTGAAGATGTGGAAGAAATTGCAAAAACCTATTACCGGTTATCGGTGGTAAATATTGTTGACAAGGGGAGCAAGCTGGGTTCATCATTCCTGATCCTGGCCCTTGTTACCGGACTGGCATTTTTTATTTTTCTCTTTATCGGGTTTGGAGCCAGTTACTGGATCGGGCAGGCGCTTGGAAACCCGATGCTGGGCTTTTTTATAGTGGCGGGATTCCTGTTACTGGTACTCATCCTGATCCTTGCATTGAACAAAAAAGTGATTCAACCCCTCATCCGTAACATCATCATCAAGAATTTGTATGACTAAGCCCATTATAACCACGCATGAAGAGCTCATGCAGGAAAAGGCCCGTTTAAAGGGCCGGCTGCGGCAACGCAAAACCGCAATGCGGCAGTCCGTCAATGAAATCAAACAAGAACTAAACCCCATCAGCCAGATCGCTAAAACCACCAAGGACATCTGGAATGCCGATGCCTCCAATCCGCTCATCGCAATGGGCGTTACCAAGCTTACCGACCTGGTGATCCGCAAAGGAATCCTGCGTAGGGCCGGCTGGCTGTCGCGGTTGGTAGCACCCATACTTGTGCAGAAAGTAGCTACCTATCTGATCAGTGAAAAAGCCGGCGACCAGATTGCAAGGCTGCTGCACCGGACGGCGTCGCGGGTACGCGAAGACCAGCCGGTTATCCCTTTTTCAAAGGGCATTCATAAAAAAAAGAACGCATCCACATTTACAGAAAAGCCCGGGAAATAGAAGGGGCGGTGTTTCCAATAAACGCCTTACCGGTTTCAAAACCGCAGGCACAGCAAAATAAAAAAGCATCTGAAAGATCAGATGCTTTTTTGTGGAGAATACCGGATTCGAACCGGTGACCTCTTGCATGCCATGCAAGCGCTCTAGCCAGCTGAGCTAATCCCCCGAGCGGAGCGCAAAACTAATGGTTTGTTTGTTATCGTCCAAGATTTTTTTTACAATCCTTGTATAATGTTAGTGGCGGCTAACGGAGCGGTTAATACCGGCAAGCAATACACCGGGCTGGCCGGCTGCTGTTACCTTACATCATTAAAACACCGTTTTTAATAAAGCCTGATATGCATCGCATACAGGTATCCGTGCAAGGGATCAATTTTATGCAGGTGCGGTTATCTGTTTCATAAAACAATCTGGCTGGAATCATGCATTCCCATTTAAAAGTAACAGCAGCATGTGGGTTTTCGAAAAGCCAAAAATGTTTATGCGCTTTTAAGTGGCCGGAACTAATTATTTTCTATAACTTGCGTCTCCCCAAAAATCAGCTTCCATCTATGACGCAGGAATATATCGAGATCCGCGGTGCGCGGGAAAATAATCTGAAAAACGTTGACCTCCGGCTGCCCAAGCGGAAGATCAATATTTTTACGGGCGTGTCGGGGTCCGGCAAGTCCTCGATCGTTTTTGATACCATTGCCACCGAGGCACAGCGCCAGTTGTATGAGAATTTCAGCATGTTCATCCGGAGTCTGCTTCCCAAATTTCCGCAACCCGATGCGGATGCCATCGAAAAATTGGGGATGGCCATAGTGGTCGATCAGAAGCGCCTGGGTGGGGGATCGCATTCCACCATGGGCACGATCACCGACATTTCACCGGTATTGCGCGTATTGTTTTCCCGGGTAGGGAAGCCCTGGGTAGGTTATGCCAATGCCTTTTCCTTCAATGATCCGCAGGGTATGTGCCCGGAATGTAGCGGCCGCGGCCGTAAACTGGGCTTCGATGCTTCAAAATTTATCGACCGTTCAAAATCGCTGAAGGAAGGTGCCATACAGGCCCCCGGACTGGCTTCCTGGGAAAAAGACATGTATGCGCACAGCGGCTTTTTTGATGTAGATAAAAAACTGGCCGATTATACCAGGGAGGAGATGGACCTGTTGCTGTACAGCGGTCCCCGGAAGTTTAAGATGAAGTTTGGCAACAGCGATATGAATGTAACCTATATGGGCCTGGTTGAGAAGTTTGAACGGGCCTATATCCGGCGCGATATTAAAACGCTTTCCGAACGTAAACAGAAAACGATCATGCCGTATCTGCAGGAACAGCCTTGTCCGGCCTGCGGGGGCGCACGGCTGAATCAGGCGGCGCTTTCGGCTGAGATCAACGGGAAGAATATTGCGGCATTGTCTGCCATGGAGGTGGAAGAGCTGATTCCTTTTTTAAAAATGATTGATGATCCGGTGGCCGCGCCACTCATCCGCACATTAACGGAGCGGCTGCAGCACCTGGTGGATATGGGACTGGGGTACCTGAGTCTGAACCGGGAAACGGATACCCTCTCCGGCGGAGAATCGCAACGGGTAAAAATGGTCAAACACCTGGGCAGCAGTTTGATTGATGTGCTCTATATTTTTGATGAGCCCAGCGTTGGGCTGCACCCGAGGGATGTATACCGGTTAAACGGCTTGTTGCAAAAGCTGCGTGATAAGGGCAATACCGTCATCGTTGTGGAACACGATCCGGATGTGATCCGCATTGCCGACCATATTGTGGATGTGGGACCAAATGCCGGAACCAACGGCGGACGGATCATGTACGAAGGTACCCTGGAAGGTCTGCTGCATACAGACACGCTTACCGGAAAATACCTGAAGCACAGCCTGCCGCTGAAGACAGGCTGCAGAACGCCGGGGGGACAATTACCGGTGACAGGAGCCCGCGTCAATAACCTGCAGGGGGTGAATGTGAACGTTCCCGAAGGGGTGTTAACCGTTGTAACCGGTGTGGCAGGATCCGGAAAGAGCTCATTGATCCATCATGCATTTCTGAATGCATATCCGCAGGCCGTGGTAATTGATCAATCGGCCGTAGGTACTTCCACCCGTTCCAATCCGGCCACCTATACGGGTACCATGGACCTGATACGCAAAGCCTTTGCAGCTGCCAATAATGTAGATGCCGCCCTGTTTTCCTTTAATTCAAAAGGCGCCTGCGAAAATTGCCAGGGAACGGGCGTAATTTATACGGACCTGGCTTTTCTGGAAGGGGTAAAGACGCGTTGTGAGGTATGCGAGGGCCGGCGTTATAAAGAGGAGGTACTGGCTTACCGGCTGAACGGAAAATCGATTTCGGATGTGCTGGAAATGACCGTGCGGGAGGCCAGTAGCTTTTTCACTGCAAAAGACATCCGTAAAAAGCTGGATACTATGATTGAAGTGGGACTGGAATACCTGACATTGGGCCAGCCGCTGAGCACCTTATCCGGTGGCGAGTGTCAGCGCATTAAGCTGGCCAGCGAACTGCACAAGAAAGGAAGCATCTATGTAATGGACGAGCCTACTACAGGATTACACCTGTCCGATGTAGGGCGTTTAATTGAACTGATGGACAGACTGGTCAGCAAGGGCAATACGGTTATTGTAATTGAGCATAACCTGGAGGTGATTAAAAATGCTGACTGGATCATCGACATGGGTCCGGAAGGCGGTTATAAGGGCGGGCAGGTGATTTTTGAAGGCCGGCCGGAAGCGCTCATCGCTTTCCCGGGGTCGTATACCGGCGTTTTCCTGAAAGCCGCTGTGGAAGCCTGATCTGTGATGCGCTCTGCTGCGATAAAGAAAGCGGCCCCTGATGCTGACGGAAAAAATACCTGAAGCCATAGGGAAGCGTGTTATTCATTAGCCGGAGAAGCCGGGCGGCATGCATCGTTTTGAATGCCCGATGTTGCCTGTTTAAGTCAGGTATCTCAAATCTGGATGCCGTATTATAGAGCATTGAAAATACCTTGCATCCTCCGTGCCGGGTAGCTCATTGGCAACGCAATGGCAAAGCCGGCGTCCTGCTGTTTTTAACAATTTTTATTTGCTTTCGGGGCCGGATGGTTGTATATTTATTCTAATATATAACCTAAAATGAAACGTTATGGCCATCTATGATTTAGCCGGGCTGGTAACCATCGCCGATTGTGATGCAGCCCTCAAAACAGTATCCAAAACCATCACAAAACTGGAACGAAAAAAAATGCATCTTGAGCACCGGATGGAAGTACACCAGGAAGTGGTTTCAAAAGCTGCGGCTGCGCTCAGCAGTCTGCACCTGGAGCTATCATTCCTTAATAACAAACTATCCTGGACGCGCGAAGGCATCCAGACCCAGCAATGCCAATATAAAATAACCAGAACGCAATGCCGTATCCAATTCCAGGAACTGCGCCTGGCAACATACAGCAAGCCGGCGCTGCTGATGAAGAAGTTTCACCTGAACCAGGCAGTAGCTGCGCTGGAGCTGGCAACACGGTTTAAAACAGCGCTGGAAGCGCGCCGGACTGAATTATTGAAAACGGATAACGATGATGCGCTTCGGTCAGGCACTCCTGCTGATGCGGAACCGGCAGTAATGCTTCCGTTAATTCCTGTTCAGCAGCCGGTGGCCGGTCCTGAACCATTGAAAACACCCAAACCGGTTGTGCGGCTTTTTCAAAAGCGGATGGAAAAACGATGGGAAAGCCAGGCCGTTCATGAAGCCGGCCGTATAAATAAGCTGCACAAAACAAGGGAGGCATAAGGCCCCCCGGCCTCAATGGATGAACCACCGTATGCATTGCCGCCGGGGATCAATGCATTTTTTTACGAAATAAAGGACGTGCCCATTTGCGGGCAGGCACCGCCACGTTTCAATGATGAGTGGCTCTTTATTGCAGGCTGTAAAAGGTGCCGCTGCCTTTGCTGTGCAGGATGGGCATTACAACCGCAGCAAAACACCGTGCTTGTTTCACTGTCCTGGTGATGCGTTCCGGATAGTGCCGTTGCTTTATTTTTTTATGTCCCACCGTTACAGTCGCCGGTATAAAAAAGCAGGGACTGCTTTAGAAGCCCCGTTCCGCTATGGATCCAGCGGGTCCGCAGCATCCGTTTGCAGGCAGTCTTTATTGGGATAATAAGAAGTTTGTTCCGCGCCGATCGATTGCATATTGCTATAGGGTAAATACCCCAGATCGCGCCGGGCGGTCCGCGTCATATTACCCCGGATATAGGTTGTCTGACTGGCATCCGTAGCAATCAGCACTGGTTTGTTGGCCGGTATCCGGAACCGGTAAATCATCCGGTTGGTATTACGGATATTGGTGGTGGTATGCCGGGCATGGGGTTCAATAAACACCGCATTTTCCGGTATGCCCATTACCTGGGTAAGGTACCGCTTCATTTCTACGGCCTCGTTATAGGGCGTCAAAAAGGGATGTACATTACCCCCGGAAACTACAATAAACGGCGCCAGTCCTTTTTTATAGAGTTCCGCTGCATCGCGGCAACGGCGCGCCCCACCGGAGTCGAGGGTTACCGCCGGGTCTTCAGGACCAAGCCCCGGCACCAGGATCAGGCTGTAGGCATAACGGCTCCAGTTGGTTTTTTTCAGCTGCAGGAACGGAGCCTGGTTCAAACCGGCCTGCAGGGGTTCATAGCGGGCCGCATCATAACGCCCGTTCAGTTCCAGTACGCGGATGGCTGCGCGGAGCGGTGTTGCCGGTAATGCCGCACTACCCGCCACCTGTACCAGGTAGTCTTTCAGGGTTTTTGGATATACCTTATCCTTTTGGCTAAAGCGGATGGAGTCAATTTTAGGATACCGGGGCGCATCGCCCTTTACATAAATACTAAACACCCGGTTAATATTACCGGCTTCGTTTTCCCAAACCTGGCGCAGGTAGGCGGTGTCTTTTAATGTATTCAGCCGGTAATAGGTTTCTTTTTTCTTTAATGCGGCAACAATGGCTTTCAGCCGTGCATTGCGGGTATATTCTTTTACCCAGGCATCACCGGTTTGCCGGATCTGTTCCGGCGATATACTGAACGCAGTTGCCATGCAGGTGCGGTCTGCGCAGTTTTGAATGGCCTGTTGCAACTGTGTTGCGTAGCCTTGGTTCAGTACCTGGATGCCGGTTTGAAAAGCCGGGGATGTTTTAAGGTTTTCCAGCTGTTCGGTCAGCGGAAAATTTTTCTGTTGCAGTGTAGCACCAAGCGCGGGGCCGGTACTGAATGCTGCTGCATACAGCGACTCGTAACAGGATTTATAGGCCGCCATATCGGAGGCATGGCTTTCATACAAAAAAGGCCCGTTGTAGTGTACCTGGTCCAGCGCCTGCAGGATGGCCACCCAATTGTTCTCGCCCTTACCATTACAGGGAAAATAATGGTTCTCTTCCCGGCCGGTACCATCTGCCACATGCAGGGTTTTTAAACGGCTGCCCATGGCCAGGATCAGTTTTTCGGGGTATTTGATATGGTTCAGGTCAATGGCCGAATATACATCGCGGGGCAGCAGGTTCATCACCTCCACGGCTTCTTCCACCGTGCGCAGCAATGGCCGTTCCCGTACCGGGCCGTGCTGTAACTCAGGTCCCAGCATATTTTCGATAACCATCATTGCGCCCAGTTGCTTTACCATGGGATTTAACTCCTGTACAGATTGTACCAGTTGTTTTTTGCGCAGTGGCCGTTCATCACGGTTTAAAAACCAGCTGGGGTGAAAAAGAATGATATGCGGGTTTAACACGGCCACATATTTTAATACACGGGCGTGCATCGCCACTACCGCTTTCCGTTCTGCTTCATCGCCCAAAGACAGGTCGATATTTTTTCCGTACGGCATATGAACCGACCAGATCTGTATACCCGCATCATCTGCGGCTTTCCGGGCCCGCCGTGCAACTTCCAGAAAAGCATCGTCCTGTTTTAAAAAGTTCCGGGCGGTATCTACAATGCCGCCCATACCCACTTCAATGCAGTCGATGCCGGCAGCTTTTGCGGCCTTCATACCTTCTGCCGTTACCTTATCCATGCCAATATTAAATCCCAGTCTTAACGGTTTGGGAAATCCGGGCTGTGTAAAGGCTGCGTGGTATACGAACAGCAGCAGAAAGAGCATTCCTTTTCTAAGGGTAATGGTTGGCTTCATATATTGAATGATCATAAAGATGGAGGGCTAAAAATAGAACATCCGGCGCAGAAATCCATTTTAAAGAGCCGGTTAAATGGCACGGCGGCAGAACACCGGCGTACGCTTCAAAAACTTATGCAAAGTTGTTTAAGGAAGATGAAAATTATCAACAGCCCGGCGTTGGCTTTTTGTATTTTTTTTAAGATGCGCTGGGAAGAAAACAGCCGGTGCAACAGCGCATAACCCCTGTAGTGATGAACGGTAAACCGAAAATAAGCCCTACTTTTGAATGGCTTCAAAGAACTGTATGTATGAATTGTTTGATTGTTGATGATAATAAGATTGCGCGCACTACATTAAAACAACTGGCCGCACAGGTAAGTGATCTGGAAGTGGCAGGAGAGGCTTCCGGTGCGCTGGAGGCCAGTAACTGGTTGCGGCAGCAGCCGGTAGACCTGTTGCTGCTGGATATTGAAATGGAGGACATGACCGGGTTGGAGCTTACGCGGCTGCTGGGCGAAAACCGGCCGGTGATCATTTTTATATCTGCAAAAAAAGAATATGCCATCGAAGCATTTGAGCTGAATGTAGCCGATTATATAACCAAACCGGTACAGCCGGCGCGTTTTCTGCAGGCCATCGACCGTGCCCGCGAAATTATTGCCAGCAACCAGCAGCAATTAAAAGTGCATACGGATGCCTTCCTCTTTATAAGAGATTCGAATGTGGTAAAACGGCTGGGCTTTGAAGAGATCTTATTTGCAGAGGCCATGGGCGATTATGTAAAACTGCATACCGCTAAAAAATTTTATGCCGTGCACTGTCCGCTAAAAACAGTAGAAGAGCGGTTGCCGGTGCAGCAATTCATCCGGGTACACCGGTCGTATATTGTAGCCGTGGATAAGATCGACAGTGTGGAGCAGGGCGCGCTGGTCATCGGCGGCAAACCGGTACCCGTTGCAGATGCCTACAGAAGTGCGCTCAATAAACGGCTCAATGTGCTTTAGAGGTTGTTCCAGGTTAGATCACGCCTGATGCAGTATCACCGATCACGAGGCAGCACCGTCTGAAAACTGAAAACTGATAACTGAAAACTGGTGTTTGTTTCAGGTTTAACGTTCAAGGTTTCAGGTCGGATTCCGTTCCTACCTGGTGCTGTATCACCGATCACGAGGCAACACCGGCTGAAAACTGAAAACTAAAAACTGAAAACTGGTGTTTGTTTCAGGTTTAACGTTCAAGGTTTAAGGTTGGATTCCGTTCCTGCCTGGTGCAGTATCACTGATCACGAGGCAGCACCGTCTGAAAACTGAATACTAAAAACTGATAACTGATGACTGAAAACTAAAAACTGACCGCTCCCCCCAACGACCCTTTTTGCCGATTCGGCGATTGCTTCGTTGATCCCCTCCGGGGAAGATGTAGCTTTGATGCGATAAAAAAAACGTATTGTGAATACCTGGAAAATCATATACATGACGCTTTCGGCATTATTGCTGATCGGGTTTGTATATGGCTTGCTTTACGAGTTATACGTGCTCCGGAACTGGCTGGTCATTTTGCTGTTCCTGGCCCTTATTGTAGCTGACCTCATTGTTTTTATAAAACTATTCTGGAACATCACGGCCAGCCGGCGCGACGATGCCTGATAATTAAACTATATTTGACGGGAATTGCCGGTTATGAAATCTTCCTTTCGGTACATACTTGTTGTTACGTTTATAGTGGCCGTTATCGTCATTGTTTTCCTGCAGTTCAATTCCAGCCGGAGCATCAACCAGCTTATTAACGGCAACGAAGACCTGATGAACGTACTAAAGCTGAAAATGGAATTGCAGCAGGTTCAGGAAAATGTAACACAGCTGGAAACCGAAACCAAAAGCATTGTAATCCGCGGGCACGACCTGCGGGATGGCCGGTTTGAACAACAGGCCAAAAAAGTCAGCCAATCGTTTCAGACACTGGATTCTTTTGAGATCGACCCCGTGGTGGGCGCGGGCATTTTACGGCTGAAAAACCAGGTGAACAAAAAGATCGAACTGAATAAGGAAGTACTGCGCACGTTTGCGGGCGATGGAAAGGATGCGGCGGAAGCATTGATCAATGACCAGGAAGAAACCCGGCTTTCCGATTCCATCAACAGCCTGGCACAGCAAATCGACCGGCAATACCAGGTGAGCGTTACACAACTGATCCGGAGCGCAGACCGCAACGGGAGGAATGCAAAAACCTTTGGAACTATCCTGGCGGTAATTGCCGCGATAGCCTCACTGCTGGCCTTTGGATATATTTCTTATAAAATGGGAGAGCAGCAGCGGTTGATTCACCAGCTGAATGTTTCCGAACAGCGCGCAAGGCGATCGGCGGAAGCCAGGGAAAACTTCCTGGCAAATATGAGTCATGAGATCCGCACCCCCTTAAATGCGATACTGGGATTTACAGGACTGTTACAAAAAAAGCAAACAGATCCCGAAACCGGCCGCTATACCGGACTGATTCATAAAGCGGGTGAAAACCTGCTGCAGATTGTAAACAATATCCTCGATATTTCGAAAATTGAGGCAGGGATGATGCCGGTTGAAACAGCGGCGTTTAATGTACGGGAAACGCTGGCCACCATCGAACACCTTTACCGGCAGCGCAGCCTTGAAAAAGGACTGGTGTTTACTGTTGCGGTAGCAGATGATGTGCCGGAGATGATAGAAGGCGATGCGGTAAAGCTTACACAGATTATTGTAAACCTGATCAGCAATGCTATTAAGTTTACAAACAAAGGGCAGGTAACGGCAGCGGTAAGCCTGAAGCAGGCCGCCGGCAATAAAGCAACACTGGCTTTTGTGGTATCGGATACCGGCATCGGTATGGATGCGGCAGAACGGGCCGCGGTATTTACCCGGTTTCGCCAGGGCGATGAAAGCATTACACGTAAGTATGGGGGAACCGGTTTGGGGTTAACCATTGTAAAGGACCTCGTGCAGTTATTGAACGGCGGTATAACAGTACGCAGCGAAAAAGGATCCGGTACGGTGTTTACCGTGGAGTTGCCTTTCCTGCTGGCACATGCATTACCAAAAGATGCGCAGAACGGTACACCCGCAAAAATGGCGCAAACGGAATGGTTATGCAAAAGGATACTGGTGGTGGAAGACAATGAAATGAACCGGTTATTGCTGGCGCAACTGCTGAAAGACTGGCGGCTGGAATGTGATATGGCCACCCATGGAAAGGAGGCGGTCAGGCTGCTGCAGCAGCAACGGTACGATCTGGTACTGATGGATATCCAGATGCCGGAAATGGACGGATACACCACTACCGCGGTGATCCGGAATGAAATGCACCTTGCCATGCCGGTTATTGCCATGACCGCTGATGCCCTTACCAGTCAGAAAGAAAAATGTTTACAGGCAGGGATGGATGACTATATTTCGAAACCGCTGGATGCTGCGGCGCTGTACCGGATGCTGACGCGCTGGCTGCATGAACCCGTTGAGCAGCCTGAGGTAACAGCGTTGCCGGTTGCGGCTCCGGAAAGTAATAACCTGCGTTATTTACAGCTCAATTACCTGTTTATGGTAAGCCGCGGCAACCGGGAATATGAAAAAGAAATCATGGAGCAGTTTTTTGAAATGGTACCCGAAGAACTGGCACGGATCCAAACAGCCTGGGACCAGGGCAATACCGATCGTGTTCAAAGAACGGCCCACAGTATGAAAACAACCGTAGCGGCATTAGGACTTACCGGCCATACGGAGCCATACCTCTCCGTATTGGAGCACATAGCACCTGCTGATCCTTCTTTCCCGCAGGTGTTTCAGCAGTTACAGGAAGTTTGCCGGTACGCCCTGGAGGAAGCCACTGCTTATTACGCCGCTCATTATAGTAACCAGGGGTAAATGCATCGTGATCGCCGATATAATTATTATTCATGGTATGGCTGCGGATGGGTGGCGTTCCGGCGGCGGCATTCAACATCATTTCCGGCGTCATAAGTTTACTGCCGGCCGGCCGTTACCTTTTTTAGTTTCAACGACTGTTTTTGCCTTTTCGTCTATTGGGAATGAAATGGTACGCATATCCGAAGTATCTTCAACGTGTAAATATTAAAACAGAAAAAATGAAAAAACTATTTATCGCCCTGCTTGCGCTGATCACTTTCAACCTGTCGCAGGCACAAACGGCTCCTGCTCAGGCCAAGCCGGCCAAACCGCAGGCAGCAAAAACACAGGCCGCCAAACCGGCACCCAAAGCCCCGGAAAAGAAAGCGGTTGCGCAAACAAAGGCTGCGCCGCCCGCTACGGCCCATGTAAAAAAAGATGGCACACCGGATAAACGCTACAAGGAAAACCAACATGTAAAAAAAGACGGTACACCAGATAAACGCTATAAAGAAAATAAGAAGTAAATACGTTTTGAGTTCTTGATTGTTAAGGTACCCCCCGCTTACAGCAGGGGGTTTTTTGTGAAAGCTGCTGTAAACGGCAGCGGGAAAGGGAACCGGTAACGAAGAACGCTTTTCCCGTTTTCAACGATCCGTTTTGCCCATCCGGCTATTGTATATTGGAAAGGCATTGGTCCTTGTGTAGCTTTAGGGTGGAAAACAAAGTAATCATCATTAAAAAAATCTGAAATGAAAAAGATCTTAGTAGCCGCAATGATTTTATTAACCACCGGCGTAGCCGTAAATGCAACAGGCCTGCACATGCAGGATAAAACCACTAAAACAGAAATGAGCAAACCGCATAAAAAAGGAAAAGCAGGTAAGCATCATCATCATTCTGCAGCAAAGAAAGCAGCTGCAAAAAAAGATGAAAAAGCGAAGTGATCGCGTTCCGTTTCATAAATGTGGATACAGGCGAATGCCTGGATATTTGAGACAACCTCACCTGGTGGGGTTGTTTTTTTATGGCTTATTTTTATTTTTGCGTATGCATTTTTTAAACCAATCCGCTTTTTATCAGAGAAGCCCCGTTTTTGCTATGCTAATCTGTTTGTTCCTGGTTACAAAAACAACGGCGCAATCCGGTTCAAATCTCCGGCTGGATGTAGCGGATCTGTACAGTACACACGGCACGCATTTTCCGGGCGTAAGCGTTTCCTATAACCGGTTTTTCGGAAAAAAATGGGAACTGGGCGCGGGTATTGAATATTCCGGAACTGCCCTGCATGATGATAACGGCTGGAATCTTTACCATCTGCGTTTTTTACCGGTTTACCTGGGTGAATATTTTTATCCGGTTAAGCCGGATCGTTGGGCGCCCTATGTGCACCTGCAGGAGGGCATCAGTTTTGCACGGTATGATAAAGAATTTCTGGATGATCCCGGTACCCGTTATCCTGTTAAAGAAAGCGGGTTCTATGGTTATGGAGGCGTTGGAACCCGTTATGCCGTGTCCCGTAAATCCGGTTTATTTATTGAAGCCGGCATGAAAGCCTTTCATCTTTCTTTTAACAATTTAGATGTAAATCCCCATGGTTTTGCATTAAAATTGGGCTATGTTTACCGGCTCAAATAACTGAACCAAATCTATATGAAAGAGCGGATATTAAAGCAGTTCCGGAAGTTTTCGCCCAAGACCTATTGGAAGGAAATCCTTGCGGTGCTCGTAATCCTGCTGGCCTTTGTATTTTTCCGGAGCGAACGAAAGGAGCTGCAATCCATTTTGCCGCAGCTGCGGGCCGCTGACGGCCGCTGGATCCTAGCGGGGCTGGCGGTAACCGTGCTTTATGTGCTGCTGCAGGCGCTGATGTATATTTACAGTTTCCGGGCAATGGGTATGCGGCTGAAGTTATCGGATGCTGTGGAACTGTTTCTGAAACGGAATTTTTTGAGCGTGTTTCTTCCGGCCGGTGGCATCAGTTCACTGGCGTATACCACATCGCAATTGCGGAAGCGGAACCTGAATGCCACACAGATTCACCAGGCAAGCGCCATTTATGGCTATGTAGGCTTACTGACGGTGTTCCTGATCGGGGTGCCGGTGATCCTGTATACCATCGGCAAACAACGGCATGCCGGAGCCGCCGGACTTTCATTGCTGTTGCTGGGCCTGCTGCTGGGGGCGGTGTTCCTGGTGGTATATGCGTTCAGAAAAAAGGGCGGCTTATACCAGTGGATCGGCCGGAAATTTCCTTCGGTGATCAATAACATCGATGCGGTCTTTTCCGGAACCATCAACAAGCGGCAATTGTGGTTAACGATTGCTGCATCGCTGGCCATCGAATGCTGTGGCATTGCGCACGTGTACATCAGCATTTATGCACTGGGCGCTGCGCCCTCTTTCCAGGTAGCGGCAGTAGGGTATACACTCTCCGTGGTATTAATGATCCTGTCGCCGTTTTTACGCGGCCTGGGTGCTGTAGAGTTTACCATGCTGTATATTTTTATGGGGTATGGCTATCGCCATGATGAAGGACTGGGCATTACCCTGTTGTACCGGGTATTTGAATTTTGGCTCCCTTTAATGCTGGGGCTGTTTGCATTTGTTTGGAGAGGACGGCAGCTGGTGGCGCGCATCATGCCGGCGATTGGTATATTCTTCCTGGGTATTGTTAATATTATTTCGGTGGCCACACCGCCGCTGGCAGAACGGATGCGGCTGGACCGGTATTATCTTCCTGTAGAAGCCATCCATGCCTCCAAGCTCATGGTGTTGGTACTGGGTATCTCCTTATTGGTAACCTCGGCCTATCTTATTAAAGGACTGCGGGCCGCCTGGATTGCAGCGCTGATATTTACAGCACTCTCCATTTTCGGTAATATTGCAAAGGCGCTCGATTATGAAGAGAGCCTGCTGGCCGGCTTTATTTTGGTGCTGCTGATCACCAACAGCAAACAATACCGCATCCGGGAAAATCCCCGTTGGATCCGCATTGGCTTTGCTACTTTTTTTATTACCCTGTTTTCGGTTGGCCTCTTTGATTTCCTGAGCTTTTATTTTATTGATAAACGGCACTTTGGTATAGATTTTAACTGGCGCCAATCCCTGTATTATACACTTAGAAGTTTTCTGTTGTTTTCGGATGACGAGCTTACGCCTAAAACGCATTTCGGGCGCGATTTTGTAAATATCACGCGGTTCCTGGGTACCTGCTCCTGGTTGCTGCTCATCTATTCCCTGTTGCGCCCCCGCATCTTTGATGATACGGTTCCGGATGCCAAAACAGCCTCCGAGCTGGCGCGGGAAATACTGGAGGAACACGGCCGGTCGGCAGTGGATTATTTTAAAACAATGCCGGATAAACAGCTGTTTTTTTCCGGTATTACCAGCGGGTTTACCGCGTACAGGGTAGCAAATGATTTTGCAGTGGTGCTGGAAGAACCGGTTTGTGCCGCAGAAGATAAAATCGAAGTATTGACGGAGTTTGAGGCCTTTTGTAAACAGGAAGGGTTAAAAACGGTGTACTACCGGGTAGATGAAAGCAGTTTGCTGCATTTTGAAGACCTGAAGAAGATGAAGATCTTCATAGGGCAGGAGGCCATAATGGAAGTGGCACAATTTACATTGGAAGGAAAAGACCGTAAGTCGCTGCGTAACGGGCTGAACAGCTTGCAGAAAAAAGGATATGAAACGGTGTTTGTATCCGCACCGCACAGCGATGCATTGCTGCAGGAACTGGAATCGGTGTCGGACGAGTGGCTGGATAAATTTGAAAAAAAGGAAATGGTGTTCTCGCAGGGCATGTTTAACCGGGAACTGATACGGCAATCGGATGTGATCCTTGTAAAAGATTCCGAAGGTGCGGTACAGGCCTTCCTGAACATTATCCGGGACTATACACCGGAGGAATGTACCTACGACCTGATCCGCAAACGGCTGGAAGCGCCCGGGGGCTGTATGGATGCCATGATCGTTAAGCTAACGGAGTATGCCCGGGCAAAACAGTATAAATACCTCAACCTGGGCATGATTCCGCTGAACGGGATGAATACGCCGGATAACCCCGCCGAACGCATCATTAAGTATGCCTCGCAACGGATGGGTAGTTTGCGGCATTATAAAACGCTGCGCGATTTTAAAGAGAAGTACGCCACCATCTGGGAAAATAAGTACATGATCTTTGGCAATGATTTTGACCTGTTACAGATCCCGGGCGCACTCAGAAAAGCAATGAAACCTTTATCAGAAACAAACTAAGATATGAAAGCGATCTGTTTTTTTTGCGGAATACTATGGTCCTTATATGCGGGGGCTTCCGGTGTGGCAGCCTTGCCGCTAAAGAGCTGGCAGGGCAATGATAAAATGCCGCTGGTGCTTTATATAAGCGGGGATGGCGGGCTCAACAGCTTTACCAATGATTTTTGCAAAGGCGTCAATCAATCGGGCTATACCGTTACGGCCATTAATTCCAAATCCTATTTCTGGAATAAAAGAACACCGGAGCAGGTGGCGGCTGAGTTAACCAGCTACCTGGATGGCGTATTTAAGGGGCGGGCAAACCAGCAATTGCTGATCATTGGATATTCCTTCGGAGCGGATGTAACGCCCTTTATCCTGAACCGGCTGGGTGCTGGCGTAAAAAGCCACGTACTCCGTACGATGCTGATGGCACCATCCGCTACCACCGACTTTGTGATCCGGGTGGCCGATATGTGGGGCACTCCCAAAAAAAGGAGTATGGACGTGGTGGCCGAAATCAACCGGGCGGCCGGTCAGCGGATCGTGGCCATTTTGCCTGGTGATGATAAGGATTTCCCGGTGCAGGCGGTTAAACTTTCCGGCTTTAAGGCCACCATTTTAAAAGGCGGTCATCATTTTGGCGGTGATACGGCCGATCTTGTAAAGATCGTACTGGGACATTTCTGATGAAAACAGCTTACAGGTATCTGGCAGTATGTGCGCTGTTGGCAACGTTGCACCCCGCGCAGGCGCAAATCAAAAGAGATACGGCGTATATCGGCGGGTTCGACCGGGAAAATACCGTTGAGGTATACCCCGGGTATTATACAACCCGGTTCAATTTTTCAGGCTTCGGGAAAAAGCCCGGGCACTTTCAGCTTACAGCCAATACCAATGCATATGCCGGCTTTTATGTAAACTATAAATGGGTGTCCTTCCAGTACGCCTGGGGAATACCGGGCACAGAACTGGCAAAGGGGATCAAATTAAAACATATTGCATTCTCGTTCCGCTATAACCGGCCCCGGTTGAGCATCTATCCCTTTTTTGATGGGTACGACGGGTTGCTGTTGCAAACGGCAAAGCCGCATCCCCGGTTCGATTCATTCCGGGGCATGCAGTTATTTCGGGCCGGCACCCAGTTGTATTATTTTACCAATCCCCAACGTTATGAGTACAGGGCCGGGCTTTCTTTTTCCGAACGGCAGCTGCGGTCTGCGGGTGGCATCATTGTAAATGTAACGCCGCAATGGCAAAAAATTAACTGGAAAACGCCTTCACGGGCACTGATCCGGGATTCTGTTACATACCAGTTGCTGGCTTCGGATCCTCAATGGTTGAGTATGGTAGCAGGGGCGGGCTATAATTACAACTGGGTGTTTCAAAAAGGAAAATGGATCATATCTCCTGCATTGATCGGGGGCATCGGCGCCATCAAAGAACTCAACAATAAGCGTTCCGTACAACCCGTACTACAACTGCAGGCCTGGGTAAATGCAGGTTTCAGCGGGCCTGTATTTTATGGCTATGTAAACGGCAACCTGCAAGCCACCCAAACCCACCTTATAGTAAGAAAGCTGAACACCCGCGATGATGAAATATCCCTTACTTTGGGATACAGGTTTAAAAATCATCCGAAGAAAGTTTTGGGAATGTTGTAAGCGGCAGGTTTAAGGTTCAACGTTCCAGGTTTAACGTTCCAGGTTAGATTCGGTTTCGATGCTTGAAGATTTTCTTGATTTGGTATTCTGAAAACTGAAAACTGAAATCTGATAACTGAAAACTGATATCTGAAAACTGATGTTTGTTTCAGGTTTAACGTTCAAGGTTTAAGGTTGG
>JAGIAT010000007.1:306201-409345 GCA_017744715.1 Niabella sp.
TTTCAGGTTGGATTCCGTTCCTGCCGGGTGCAGCATCACCGATCACAAGGCAACACCGGCTGAAAACTGAAAACTGATATCTGAAAACTGAAATCTGACCGCTCAAAAATAAAGCAAAAATGCCGTTCCTTCGCCTTCTTTACTTTTCATCTGGATGCTGCCTTTATGCAGGAGCATGATCTGTTTGCAAAGACTGAGACCGATACCGTTTCCGTTTTTACGGGTACTGAAGAAAGGGATAAAGATCTGTTCGGCAATTTCATTGGAAATACCCACGCCGTTATCTGCAATTTTTATATAGGGCCGCTCTTCATTGCTGAACGCCGAAAGAACGATTTGCGGCGCCGGGTTCATTTTTACGGCTTCAATGGCATTGGTCATCAGGTTGATCAATACCTGCTCAACGAGGTTTACATCAGCCTGGATACTTAGAAAAGGATCTTTTAAAATCACATCCAGCTGGATGTTTTTTTGATCCAGCGTAGGCTGCATCAGGTTTTGCAGGTTTTCAAACACATCGCTGACCAGTACTTTTTTAAACACCGGTTTGGTAATCTTGTTCAGGTTGCGATAGGTAATGGCAAAGCGTTGCAGGCCTTCGCTTCGTTTTTTTATGGTTTCCAAACCCAGCCGCAGGTCTTCAGGATCAATCACTGCCGCGCCGGCATCTGTTTCCCGTGGCTCCAGCTGACTCTTCAGCGTATCGGCCAGGGAAGAAATGGGCGCTACTGAGTTCATGATCTCGTGGGTCATTACGTTGAGCAGTTTTTGCCAGGCCACCGATTCCGTTTCATCCAGTGTGCCCTTAATGCTTTGCAGGGAAATCAGTTTATCGGTTTGGCCGTCGGTGGCAAAAAGCGTGGCGCCCACGAGCAGTTTTTCATCCAGCATGCCCTTTTTAAACGTAAAGATCGTGGTTTGACCGGTTTCAATGTCGAGTAAGAGCTCCAGGAATTCCGGGTTCCGTTTTTCAAGCGCATGTATGTTTTTGAAATAGGGGATATCCGTCATTTTTTTAAAAGCTTCGTTCATCCAGCTGATAACGCCGTTGGTATTGTTAAAGGAAAGAATACCGATGCCCGTAAGCTCCAGGATGGTTTGCAGGTAAATATTCTCCGCTTTCCGTTCTTTATTTACGGCTTTGAAGCGGTCGTTGATGGAATTAAGCCCCGTGAGCAGTTTTTTCATGTCGCCGCTTGCCGCAGCCGAGTTATAATTTTTCCCGAAGTCGTTGTACTTAACGGCTTCAACAAATTCCAGGATGATCTTATCCGTTTTCTCGGCCGTTTGAATGATCCGGACGAGCATATAGATCCAGAACGGAAAACAGGCGACGGCCCACCACCATTCCCGCCGCAGGCCGCACCAGGCAATGACCGCCGTTAGCAGCAGCAACAGCAGGATCTGTATAATCAGTCCGATTCTTTTTTTATTCAATGTCATATTTATTCAGCCTGCGGTAAAGTGCGGTTCGTGTTAACCCCAGTTCTTTTGCAGCTTTTGTAATATTGCCATTGTTCTTTTCAATGGCCAGCAGGATGGCGTTCCGTTCCAGTACATTCAGGTTGATCGATTCCGGAGCTTTGGTCAGTTCCACATCGCGGCTTTCGATGGGTGAAAACACAATATCACCCGGTAACAGCTCTTCGCCGTCGCTCATGATCACCGCGCGCTCAATGGCATATTGCAGCTCGCGTACGTTGCCCGGGAAATGGTAATGATTGAGCTTGTCGATCGTTTTTTTATCCAGTTCCAGGTTGGGCTTAAAATACTTTTCCTTGTATTGTTTTACAAAATGCCGGGCCAGCAGTTCAATATCACCGGTTCTTTTCCGCAGCGGAGGCAATATGATCTCTACGGTATTGATCCGGTAAATAAGGTCTTTACGGAAGCGCTTTTCATTGGCCAGTTCTTCCAGCGGTACATTGGTAGCACAAACCAGCCGGATGTCGATAGGGATGGGCTGATGCGATCCTAATTTGGTTACCTGCCGGTTTTGCAGCACCGTTAACAGCCGGGCCTGCTGGTGGAGGGTAATGTTACCGATTTCATCCAGGAACAGGGTGCCGCTGTTGGCGGCTTCAAAACGCCCGGCGCGGTCTTCCCGCGCATCGGTAAACGCGCCTTTGGTATGACCAAAAAGCTCACTTTCAAAAAGACTTTCGGTGAGGGAGCCTACGTCGGTTTTTATAAACGGGCGTTGTGCCCGCAGGGATTGCTGATGGATGGCATGCGCCACCAGGTCTTTACCCGTACCGTTTTCACCCAGCACCAGGATATTGGCATCGGTAGGTGCGATCTTTTCAATTTTTTTCAGCACATCCTGCATGGCTTCCGAATGCCCCAGCAACCCGCTGCCTGCCCGGGTCATATCGGCCATAGCTGCTGCCGGCTTGCCGGTTCTTTTTTTAAGCAGCTCTTTTATGTTCTGGATCAGCTGGTCGTTCTGCCAGGGCTTCAGCATGAAATCGGATGCCCCTTCCTTCAGCGATCGCACGGCCAGGTCAATATCGCCATAAGCCGTAATCATAATGATGGAGGCTTTGGATCCCAGCTCCCGGATCTTCCGCAACCAGTACAGGCCTTCATTGCCGGTGTTGATACTGCTGTTAAAGTTCATATCCATCAGGATCAGATCAAAGTCTTTCTTCGAAAAAACCGATCGTAGCTGCTCCGGGTTCTTTTCGGTGGTTACTTCCTTTACCTGTGATTTTAGCAGGAGACGGGCGGCTGTAAGCACATCCGGATCATCATCAACAATTAATATAGACGCATCTTTTAATAGCATATGGATCACAAAAATCAGCATAGTAAACCGGATAACAAATATTCTGTGCCGAAATTTTAACCACTGTATCAAAAACAGACGGTAGTTGTCCGGTTTTGTGGTGATTTTAAAAAGAAGATAAACGCAAGTTGCTGATAGCTAAATTGTTGCTATTGTGGCACGTTGTTTCAATAGACTGTACAGACAAGACAAGGTCATTAAAAAAATTAAAACATAAAAAAATGAAAAAGATCGCATGTATAGTAGCCGCCTTCATCGTGTTGAGCGCCGGCGCTGTTAACACAACCCCGGTTGTAAATGAAAAAGTATTAAAAACGTTTGACATGCTTTTTGAAAAAGCAGAAAATGTAACCTGGAGAACAACGGATATCAGTAACGAAGCCTGCTTTAATCTGAAAGATATAAAAGTACGGGCCGTTATCGATAATTATGGTCAGCTGATCCGTACCATCCGTTATTACGGGGAAGAACATCTGCCCGCCAATATCCGTTACAGTCTGAAAAAGAAATTTGAAAAAAAAGAGATCCGCAATGTTTCTGAACTAAGCGCCAATGACGAGGTAACGTACTATGTAACCTTAATGGACGAAAAACACCTGGTAAACGCGGTAGTAAGCAGCACCGGCCAGGTGATCCAGTCAAAAAGATATACCCGGGCAGACCGGTAACGACTTCACATTTCTCATGTATAATACGGAGTGGATAGTCTTATCTGCTCCTTTTTTTAAGCGTTAGTATTGAGGCACGGGATTCCTGATCGGGTATAAGAATGATTTGAGGTCATTGGAAGCTGTCTGATCCCAGGGACACAGGTTCCGTTTAAATAAGCAATGGTCATAAGAAACAGATGCCGGGTTGTGTGCAGGTATGCGCATCCGGATCCTCAGGCATTTAGCGCTCAAATCTCAATTCTCAATCTCATATCTCAAAACCCAATTGTATCAAAAGCGGACAGTGCTTGTGCGATAGCGGACAGAAAAATAAAGTTTGGATGGTTAATTGGTTTACTATCAATAGTTTGTTAAATTGGCATATTGTTAAAGGACTGATACAGCATGGGTGCTTCCATAGAAGCGGAACGGCAGTAACCGGAACAGGTGAAAGATCTTCACAACAAAAAAAGCAGCAGTGGATAGAGTTATAGAAAAAAAATTTTGGAACAGGAAGCGGATATGGACGATTGCCGGTATTACAGCCCTGGCATTGCTCATTGTTTTCAGTATTGTAATGGCCGGCGGTAAAAGCAAACTGAATGTAGACCTGGAGCGCATTACGGTAAGCGAAGTAAAGAAAGCGGCATTTAAGGAGTATATACCCGTAAACGGAGTGGTATTGCCGATCAGCACGATTTACCTGGATGCCATGGAAGGCGGAAGGGTTGAAGAAAAATTTGTGGAAGACGGCGCCATGATGAAAAAGGGAGAGCCGATATTGCGGCTGAGCAATACGGACCTGGAGCTGAACCTGATTGGCCAGCAGTCTTCCGTATATACCACGCTGGCGCAGGTGCAGCTGGCAAAATCAACGGCACAGCAGAATACGGTAAATAACCTAAACCAGATGACCGATGCCGAAAGCCAGCTAAAGGAGGCGGAGCGCCTGTATAACCTGAATAAATATCTGTATGAAAACAAAGCCATCGGCGAACAGGAATTCCGCAAATCGGAAATTGATTATAATTACAAACTCAAAAAAAGAGATCTTGCAGAACGCATCACCAAACAGGATGCTGAATCTAACCAGCTGCAAACCCGGCAGGCCGGCCAGTCCTTTAATAATTCTCAAAAAGCATTAAGCCTGTACAGCCGGAAAGTGGGCGACCTGATATTGCGTGCGCCGGTAGACGGACAACTAACCTCGCTGGATGCGGAGATCGGGCAGTCGAAAAACAAAGGCGAGCGGCTGGGACAGATTGATGTATTAACCGGTTATAAAGTGCGGGTGGATATTGATGAACACTATATTTCACGGGTTTTTAATGGTCTTACCGGGGATGTAACCGTGGCCGGGAAGAACTATCGGCTGCGGGTTAAAAAAGTATATACGCAGGTAACCAACGGCCGCTTCCAGGTAGATATGGAGTTTGTGGGCGATGTGCCCAAAGATATCCGCCGGGGACAAACCCTGCAGATCAGCCTGGCGTTGAGCGACGAAACCACCGCTGTATTGCTGGCGAAGGGTGGATTTTATCAGCAAACCGGGGGCAACTGGGTGTTCAAGCTGAGTGATGACGGTAAAACCGCCTATAAAGCGGAGGTACAACTGGGCCGCCAGAACCCGGATTATTATGAAGTACTGAAAGGATTGAAACCCGGTGATAAGGTAGTAACCAGCAGTTATGAAAATTATGGGGAGATGCAGGAGCTGGTGTTGAAGCAGTAGGTCTTAGTTGTCAGTTTTCAGTTATCAGTTTTCAGTTATTAGTTGTCAGTTTTCAGTTATTAGTTGTCAGTATCAGTTTTCGGTGAACCGTTTTGGTTTCTTCAGTTGATCGCTGTTATAAGAAGTTGAAGACTGATGCTTGGCAGTTAAAGTTTGTCCATGAAGCCATAAATCATTTTCTTTATTTCAATGGCTTCGGTAATGAGTGCTTCAGCCACTGGCGTGTCAATATATAAAAGGTCTTTGGATAAAATGAGCTGATAATGCAGCTCCGTAGCAGAGCCGGCGGCGATGTCCAGGAAGTTCTTAAACTGAGGAACAGTTCTCCTGCCGCAACCTTCGGCTATATTGGTTGGTACGGAATAAGCCGCTTTTCTGATTTGATAGGTTAAGGCCAGCCGCTCATCTTTGGGGAAACCCCTGCTAACGCGGTAGATGTTGAGCGTCAGCGAATGGCTTCTTTGCCATATCATTAATTTGGTAAAATCCTGCATGGTGTTTTTAGATTATGAAATTAAATTTAGTAAAAATATATAAATGAGTAGCCAGGCATGTGCTTTAACTGAAAACTGATGGCTGAAAACTGAAGACTCATGTCTGATCTCTCAATCTTAAACTCAATTCTATCAATGATTAAAATAACCAATCTCGAAAAAATCTACCGCACGGAAGAAGTGGAAACCGTTGCACTGAACGACCTTTCATTTGAAGTAAGGGAGGGCGAGTTTGTAGCAGTGATGGGCCCTTCCGGCTGCGGTAAGTCTACGTTGCTGAATATACTCGGGTTATTGGATGATCCCGATGCCGGAAGCTTTTTGTTTAATGGTGTTGAAGTGGCTAAATTCAATGAACGCAAGCGGGCCGATATGCGGAAAAAAAATATAGGGTTTGTTTTTCAAAGCTTCAACCTGATTGATGAACTGACCGTTTTTGAAAATGTAGAGCTGCCGTTGATGTATGCGGGCGTAAAGAAATCGGAGCGTAAGACCCGGGTAGATGAAGTACTGGAAAAGGTACAGATCATGCACCGCCGTAACCACTTTCCGCAACAGCTTTCGGGCGGGCAGCAGCAGCGTGTGGCCGTTGCAAGAGCCGTAGTGAATAAACCCAAACTGATCCTCGCGGATGAGCCCACCGGAAACCTGGACAGCAGCAACGGAAACGAGGTAATGCAGATGCTAACGGACCTGAACGAAGCCGGAACCACCATTGTAATGGTTACCCACAGTGAACACGATGCCCGCTACAGTCACCGCATCATCCGCATGCTGGACGGGCATACGGTTACAGAGAATATTCTGGTATAGCGTTGGGGGCCAGAGGCAATGGGCCGCAGATCTGGTATCGGCTTTAACTACAAGAAGGTCGCAAAAAAGCCCCGCAGGCGCAACCAGCGTATCTGCGGCAACCATAAAAATTGCTTAAGGAAACGGTATTGAAGCGTCAATAGAACCTGGGATATCGGATAGCTGTTCTCAAGGCTCCGGTCAAAAGACATAGATAAATAATGCAGGAATGAAACAAAGTTGTAACATTTTTCAATTTTATGGTACTATTAAATAGTAGTTCACCTTTTAAAATGAGATAATGATAAAATGTTTGCGTACTTTCTTTTTAAGTTGCATATACACCTGCTTAAACCTGGTATGTTTTCAGGGAAATGCACAGATTGCCAATACCATTGCTGCCGCCGATAAAGTGTATGGCTTATCAAAGTTCTGGCAGGAGGTCAATTATAACTTTGTTTACCTGGATAAGATCGACCGGAAAGCTTGGGATAGCACCTATAGGGCGCTGATCACCCAGGTTCAGGAAACAAAAAATGATTACGAGTATTACCGGCTGCTGGAAAAATTTTGTGCAATGCTCAATGACGGGCATACCAATATTTTCCGGCCGCAGATAAAGGGATTGCAGATCATGCAGAACGCGTTTGGCGATCACCTGGTGGTGGTGAAGCGGGTGGAGGGAAAGCCCGTCATCGTGCGTTCCTGGAAAAAAGATCAATCGGTGTTACCGGTAGGAAGCGAAATTGTGGAGGTAAACGGAAGCTCTGCCGAACAACATATAAGAACGCATTTACTGCCCTATATTTCCAGTTCCACTGAATATGTAAAATGGGGCGGAGCTACGCACTGGATGCTTGCAGGAGCACCGGGTACTGCTTTCAATATAAAAATCAAAAAGCCGGATGGAAAGCAGGCGGTTGTAAACCTGGTGCATGCCAAGGCAACGGACAGTATTTATTTTCCGGAACTGGGCGCTTATTACGATGAGCAGAAACGGGAATTGCTGGAATTTAAGATGCTGAAGAACGGAGTGGCTTATCTTGGATTGAATGGCTTCTCGAACCGGAGGATCGATACATTGTTTGATGAAATCCTGCCGCAACTCTACCAGGCAAAGGGGTTGATCGTAGATCTTCGGTTCAATGGCGGGGGAAGTACCAATATCGGTACGTATATCCTGAAGTACCTGGTACCGGATACGGTTTTGGCCGGGGCCCGGTATGCAACGCGGGAGCACCTGCCGGCATTTAAAGCCTGGGGCGGCTATGTTACCGAAAAAGATACCGTTGGCAATGCCTGGAATAAGAAATGCCTGGAGGTATTTAAAGGCGTATATACCTATCATTTTCCGTATGAGCCAGACACATTTGTACTCAGCAAACCGCGTATCGTAGTGCCTACCGTAATCCTCACGGGGAATAATACGGCTTCTGCTGCGGAAGATTTCCTGATTGCGGCAGACAATCAGAAGCATATGATCCGTATGGGCGAGCCCAGCTTTGGAAGCACCGGCCAGCCCCTGGTTTTTGATATGCCTGGCGGAGGTTCGGCGCGGGTATGTACCAAAAAGGATACCTACCCGGACGGACGGGAGTTTGTAGGGTATGGCATACAGCCTCATATAACCGTTATTCCTACCGTGCAGGAATATTTGTCCGGCAAGGATGTGGTAAAGGATGCGGCATTGGCGTACCTGTTGAAAAGAATACGATAACCCTTGCTGGTTGCGCACTTAACAAACAGGTGAGGGAATAGGGAATGAGTGGATTTTAAAATTTGGCAAAAATACCGGTGCCGGCGTTGTGATCCCAAACGTAATCAACTGAAAGCTGATAGCTGACAGCGCATTTCTCGAATCTTAAGTTAAAAAAAATGATCAAAAATTATTTCAAAACCGCGTGGCGTAACCTGGTCAGGAATAAGGTTTATTCCCTGATCAATATCCTGGGCTTAAGTATTGGTATGGCGGCCTGTATGTTGATCCTTTTGTGGATCCAGAACCAGGTCAGCCACGATCAGTTTCATAAGAACCTGGATCAGATCCAGGTGGTGAACAACCGCGATATCGGGGATGGGGTAAAGTTTGCCTGGTCATGGACGCCCAATATTATGGGGCCTACATTAAAAAAAGACTATCCGGAAGTTGCGGAGGCCGTACGGTATTCCGAGGTGGGAAATTTTCTTTTTACGGTAGGGGAAAAGAAAATGGTGCCTTCGGGAGCGTTTGCCGATCCGGCCTTTCTCTCCGTGTTTACCTTTCCTTTGGCGGCGGGTGAGGCAACGAATGCATTAAAGGAAGTATACAATATTGTGCTGACAGAGAAACTGGCCACAAGCCTGTTTGGGGCGGAGGATCCTATCGGTAAAATTGTGAAACTTGACAGTGCCGATCATTTTAAAGTGACCGGGGTATTAAAAAACCTGCCGGATAATACTGCTTTTGATTTTGCGTACCTGCTTCCCTGGACGTATAAAGATAAGTTGGGATGGACGGATAGTGCCTGGGGTAATAACGGGGTACAAACCTATGTAATGCTAAAGCCCGGCGCTTCGGAAGCGGCCTTCGATCAGAAAATAAATAAGATCACTACCCGCCATTTATCAGACAACCCGCTGTATAAGAACCGGGAGGTGTTTACACAGCCGTTTAAAGAACAATGGTTATACTCCAAACAGGAAAACGGTCAGTATGTGGGCGGGCGTATCGATATGGTACGGATGTTTACTGCAATAGCCCTGCTTATATTGATCATTGCCTGTATCAATTTTATGAACCTGAGTACTGCCCGAAGCGAAAAGCGTGCAAAGGAAGTGGGCATCCGTAAGGTAGTAGGTGCGCAGAAAACAGGACTGATCGCCCAGTTTATCGGCGAAAGTATTTTGCTGTCTGGTATTGCATTCCTGCTGGCATTGACGATTGTGATCATCAGCCTTCCGGGATTCAGCACGCTGGTTGATCAGCAATTGCACCTGCCGTTTAAGAACCCCTTGTTCTGGGTATCGGCACTTGGATTTATCCTGTTTAGCGGGGTATTGGCAGGTAGTTACCCCGCGTTCTATTTATCGGCCTTTAACCCCGTAAAAGTATTGAAGGGCTTTTTCAAGTCGTCTACGGCGGCGGTGAATCCGAGGAAGATCCTTGTGGTGATCCAGTTCACCTTTGCGGTATTGCTGATCATTTCTACATTTATCGTGATGCAGCAGATCAAACATGCGCAAACCCGCGATAACGGGTATGATGCACGGAACCTGATTTTTGTAAAGATGAACGGAACCATTGAGCAGCACTTTGCCCTGATCCGGAATGAACTGATCAGCCGGGGGGCTGCCGTTTCCGTTACCAAATCCATGAGCCCTATTACGGAGCGTTACAGCGATAGCTGGAACTTTTCCTGGACGGGTGGTACGGAGGAAGATAAAAAGGTAGACTTTGTGAGAATGGCTTCAGATGCCGATTTTGTAAAAACCCTGGGTACAAAGCTGGTGATGGGCCGCGATATTGATATTTACAAATATCCGGGCGATTCCAATGCCATCCTGCTGAATGAAACCGCAGCGAAAGTGATGCATCTGAAAGATCCGCTGACAGCAACGCTAAAGGCGGATGATATTGAGTGGAAAGTGGTGGGTGTGGTAAAAGATTTTATATACCAGTCGCCTTACGAAAAGGTGCAGCAGCTGATCGTTTTTGGTCCCAAATCCTGGTTCAATACCCTCCATTTTAAACTGAACCCGGCCAATACAACCCAGCAGAACCTGGATATAGCCGCCGGAATTTTCAAACAGTTCAACCCGGAATATCCTTTTGACTACAAATTTGTGGATGCGGAATATGCCCGGAAGTTTAAGGAGGAACAGAAAACAGGTACAATGGCGGCTTTGTTTGCGGGGTTAACGATCTTTATTTCCTGTTTGGGTTTATTTGCGCTGTCTACCTATATGGCCGAAACGCGTATTAAGGAGATTGGTGTGCGTAAAGTACTGGGGGCTACCGTTTTTAATATCACTTCATTATTGTCCGCGTCTTTCTTAAAACTCGTTATTATTTCCTGCCTGGTTGCATCGCCCATCGCCTGGTTTGTAATGAGCAGGTGGCTGAAAAATTATGAGTACCGCATTTCGATCGGGTGGCCTGTATTTGCCGGCACCGGCTTGCTGGTAATGATGATTGCGCTGGCTACGATCAGTTTTCAGTCGGTAAGAGCTGCCCTGGCCAACCCGGTGAAGGCGTTGCGATCGGAGTAAGGGAGGTTTCAGGTTTCATGTTCAAGGTTTAAGGTTGGATCCGTTTGATGCTCGATGCCATATCACTGATCACGAGGCAACACCGTCTGAAAACTCAATACTGAATACTGAAAACTGAATACTGATAACTAAAAGCGAAGCGCCGGTTTCAGGTTTCATGTTCAAGGTTTAAGGTTGGATCCGTTTGATGCAGTATCACCGATCATGAGGCAACACCGTCTGATAACTGAATACTGATATCTGAAAACTGGTGTTTGTTTAAGGTTTAATGTTCAATGTTCCAGGTTGGATCCGTTTGATGCAGTATCACCGATCACGAGGCAACACAATCTGAAAACTGATGACTAAAAGCGAAGCGCCGGTTTAAGGTTTAATGTTCAATGTTCCAGGGTGGATCCGTTTGATGCAGTATCACCGATCACGAGGCAACACCGTCTGATAACTGAAAACTGATAACTGAATACTGACAACTGACGTCTAAAAACTAAAAATCTCAACACCATGATCCGAATGTATCTCAAAACAATGTTCCGGAGCCTTTGGAAAAACAAAACGTTCTCTTTCATCAATATCATGGGGCTTTCTGTTGGCCTTACCAGTTGTTTGCTCATTGCTGTGTATATAAAGCAACAGCTGGATTTTGATATTTTCCAGGATAAGGGCGACCGGATCGCCCGTGTGCTTATGGAATACAGTTTTGAAGGCAGCTCCGTATCCAATAAGGGCAATTACACAAGCGTTCGGGTGCCATTGGTATTGAAAAATAATTTTCCGGAGGTAGAAGATGCCGTCATCCTGGCACAAACGAAACGGATCGTTCAAACGGGAGCAAATCTTATTACAGAGAACCGGTTTATGTATGCCGATGCCGCTTTCTTTAACCTGTTCAGCTTTAAAATACTGAAAGGCGATGCAGGTACCGCGCTGGCCGCTCCATTCCAGGTATTATTAACGGCGTCTACAGCCAATAAATATTTTGGCCATACCGATCCGGTGGGAAAAACGCTGCGGCTTACCGGCGACAGCAATTTGTACCGCATTACCGGCGTGGTTGCCGACTGTCCGGCAACTTCACAGATCCAGTTTGATTTTTTGGCCTCGTTTTCATCACTGGGAATCAGCAAGGAACACGAGGAAAGCTATTGGGATGCCAATTATACTACGTATATCCTGTTGCGGAACCGGGAGGCTTTGGCACAACTGCAGGCCAAGCTTCCTGCGTTTATGAAAAAAGAAATGGAAGGCAAACATGCAACGGTAAATTTTCACCTGGAGCCGTTTCATAAAATTCATCTGTATTCAGCGTATGATGCATTCCTGCCCAATGTACCGATCCGTTATATTTATATCCTGGCGGGGATAGCCGCATTGATTTTGGTGATTGCCTGTTTTACCTATATTAATTTAAGCACGGCAAGGGCTGCCGAACGGGCAAAAGAAGTGGGCATACGTAAAGTAGCGGGCGCCCATAAGGGGCAGCTCTTCTGGCAGTTTATCGGGGAATCGGCGCTTTTGTGTTTTATTGCCGTATTCGTTGGTATGTCGGCCGGAGCGTTGCTGCTTCCGGCGTTCAGCCGCCTGATCGGTCAGCCCGTTGCTGTTAGCTCCCTGTTTTCATTGCCTGTACTGGGTGTTGCAGTGGGTATTATTTTACTGGTAAGCTTTACCGCCGGATGTTACCCGGCCCTGGTGCTCTCCGCTTTTCAGCCGGTAAAGGTGTTGAAAGGTGCGTTTAAGCATGCAGGACAGGGACAGTGGCTGCGCCGGGCATTGATCATTTTTCAGTTTATCATTTCCGTTTTTTTGATTGTTTCCACCTGTATCATACAACAGCAGTTGTATTATATCCGGCATAAAAAACTGGGCTATGACCGGGAGCATATCTTAAAGTTGCCGATTCCGTTTACGGTTGAGAATACCGATCTGATCAGGTCGGTATTGAAACAGGATGCAGCCGTATTACAAGTGGCGCGTACCAATAATACTCCGGTGAATATGGTTAGCGGCTATAACATGCGCACACCGGAAATGCCGCAAAATGCCCAGATTGCGGTAACGGCCAACCCCATCGATAACGAAGTAATACCGGCCATCGGGTTGCAGTTGGTGGCGGGTACCAATCTTACCAAACAGGATATCATCGATGCAAATGATTCTGAAGGGAAGGATGAACGGCTGTATCATTTTATTTTAAACGAATCGGCTGCAAGGCAGCTGGGGTGGACTCCGCAGGAAGCCATCGGTAAAAAAATGTTCCTGGACGAGTCCCGGCCGGGTTATGTGCGCGGTGTGGTAAAAGACTTTAATTTTCAACCCCTGCAGCATTCAATAAAGCCCATCGTGCTTTTTTCCAGCACCTACGGGGGCACATTATTGATCAAGATCAGCGGGGCACATATGCCTCAAACCCTCGCTTTTTTACAATCGAAATGGAAGCAACTGATGCCTGACCGGCCTTTTGAGTACCGCTTCCTGGATGATGAGTATAATGATCTTTATGAAAATGAACTGCGGTTTGGAAGGCTCATGAATGTGTTTGCGGCAATCGCCATTTTTCTGGCCTGCGCCGGGCTGTTTGGACTGTCTGTTTATACGGCACAGCAGCGGATCAAGGAAGTTGGTGTACGCAGGGTACTGGGAGCCGCAACGGGCAGTATCATAGTCCTGTTATCCAGGGATTTTATTAAACTGGCGCTTATTGCATCCATAATTGCATTTCCTTTTTCGTGGTGGTTTATGCGCAGCTGGCTGCAGCACTATGAATACCGGATTGATATGCGTTGGTGGGTGTTTGCTGCTGCTGCATTCGCAACCCTGCTGATTGCACTGGTAACGGTAGGTGTTCAGGCCGCCAGGGCCGCGCTGGCCAACCCGGTGAAGGCGTTGCGGTCGGAATAGAGAACGTTTCAGGTTTAACGTTCAAGGTTTAAGGTTGGATTCCGTTCCTGCCTGATGCAGTATCACCGATCACGAGGCAACACCTGCTGAAAACTGAGAACTGAATACTGAAAACTGGTGGCTAAAATCGAAGCGCCGGTTTCAGGTTTAACGTTCAGGGTTTAAGGTTGGATTCCGTTCCTACCTGATGCAGCATCACCGATCACGAGGCAACATCGTCTGAGAACTGAAAACTGATAACTGAAGACTGAATACTGATGTCTGAAAACTGATATCTGAGCGCTGTAACATTTCTCCGATATCTGCGATTAACTATTAAACACCGGGCTTTGCCGGCCCGGATATACGAATGCACCAACCATTCTTACGAAACAAAAATGATAACATGAAAAAGAACGTTTTATTTTTACTCCTGCTGCTGGCAGCCTTCTGTTCCAATGCGCAGCGGAATTCCGGTACGGCACCGTACCTTACAAAGTCCTTCAGTACCGCATCCATAAAAGAGGTAAGGGCCGAAACCTCGGGCGGGTCTATATCCGTTGAGGGCGGAAAAACTTCAGGCCTGGTGGAAGTATATGTGGAACCGTCTAACGACGGCCTGCGAAAAAGGATGTCCGAGCAGGATATTAAGTCGGTACTGGATCAATACTACGACCTGGAGGTGAGCACTTCCGGCAATGTACTGGTAGCGAAAGCATTCCGGAAAGATCGTGGCTGGAGCGATAAAACGGCCCTGTCGATTTCTTTTAGGATCTATACCGGAACGGATGTACGCACCGATTTAAAAACCAGCGGCGGAAGTATTCATCTGCAGGCGCTGAAGGGCGATCAGTTTTTTAAAACCAGCGGCGGCAGCCTGCTCGTGCGCGATGTTTCCGGAAGAATCGCCGGCAAAACCTCCGGCGGCAGTATCGATGTGTCGGACACGCGGGATGAAATCGATCTTACCACCAGCGGCGGTTCTATCAAAGCCGATCATCTGACGGGCCGGATACGGCTGAAGACATCGGGCGGTTCGCTGAACTTATCGGATCTCTCGGGCAATATTGAAGCACGTACCAGTGGCGGATCGATCACGGCATCGGATATTAAAGGCGATCTGGTTACCAGTACATCCGGCGGCAGCGTTACCTTAAGAGGCATTAACGGAAATCTGGATGCCAGTACATCCGGTGGCCGGATCCGCGCGGAACTGGTAGGCACCAAAGATTTTGTAAAACTGCGTACGTCCGCCGGCGGTGTAAACGTGGATCTGCCGCAGACGGGTGATGCACAGTTGAACCTGCGGGGAAGTAAAGTAAATGTGAGCCGGCTGGGAAATTTCAGCGGGTCCATTGAAAAAGACCATGTAAGGGGAAGGATCGGATCGGGAAAGTTGCTTGTTGAGGTGACGGCCTCCAGCGGTAATGTTGATGTAAATATGTAATATGATAAACCACAACTCTTGTTTAAAACTGTACCGAAAGCGTACAGTTTTTTGTTTTAAAAGCGGACATAATAGGCTGACTTATTTTTTTAACATGTTGATTATTATTTTTTTATAATTGCGGCACCATCGTTGGTTCACAATATGCGTTACGTATGGGATCAATTAAATTTTACAGGGCAGCCATATGCTCATCAACGATATTAAAAATTGCGTAGGCCGTTAAAAGCGGGGGGTAAACAACAATGATCAAAAACTATATAAATACCGCCTGGAGAAATCTGTTAAAGAGCAAAGTATTTGCTGTAACAAATATTATCGGACTTTCGATAGGGATGGCGGTCACCATACTGATTGCCGTGTGGATCTGGAATGAGTGCTCCTATAATAAGCAGCTACCAAACTATAAAAGCATTGCCCGGGTAATGCAACATAAAACCAATAAAGGAGTGATTCAAACCGGAGCGACAACGCCCTACCCGTTAGGCGAAGCGCTCCGGCAGGAGTATGGCAACCTGTTTAAGCAGGTGGTAGTAGGTACAGCCATATTTGGCCATTCGGTTAAAACCGGTGATAAGCAGCTGAACCTGGAGGGTGGTTTTTTTGAACCCGGATTGGGAAAACTGCTGGGGTTGAAGGTGATCGATGGTGTACAAAACGGTCTTGATGATATCAACAGTATCATGCTGGCTGCATCTGCCGCCCGGTCTTTTTTTGGCACCACTGCTGCAGTTGGAAAAACAATAACACTGGATAATGACCTGGTGGTAAAGGTGACCGGTGTGTATGAAGATCTTTCAAAAAACTCCGATTTCGGGGAGTTGCTGTTTATAGCGCCCTGGAGCCTGTTCCTGCGTCATACTGATTGGATCCGCATGGCTGAAGATCCCTGGCGCCCCAACGCATTTATTACCTACGTGCAGCTCAATAACGGACAGGATGCCCGGCAGGTATCCGGATTGATAAAGGAGGTGCGGTTGAGGCATGTGAACGAGCGGCTGGCACTTCAGAAGCCGGAGCTGTTTTTACAACCCATGGAGCAATGGTATCTGTATGATGCGTTTAAAAACGGGGTGAATGTGGGTGGACGCATTCAGTATGTATGGATGTTTGGCGTAATTGGCGTTTTTGTATTATTGCTGGCCTGCATCAACTTTATGAACCTGAGCACCGCCCGCAGTATAAAAAGAGCAAGAGAAGTAGGGATCCGTAAAACGATCGGATCGCGCCGTAAGCAACTGATCGTGCAGTTCTTTTGCGAATCGCTGTTGTACGCGGTACTCGCATTTGCCGCAAGCCTGGTATTGGTAGCCCTGGCCATGCCGCTGTTTAACACCATTGCCGGTAAAGCGATGCCTTCCGTTTGGAAGGAACCGTTGTTCTGGACCGCTTCTGTGTTTTTCTGTTTGTTTACAGGATTGCTGGCCGGTATTTACCCCGCTTTGTACCTGTCTTCCTTCCACCCGGTTAAGGTGCTGAAGGGCACATTTAAAGCCGGCCGGTTTGCCGGAATGCAGCGCCAGGTACTGGTGGTTGTGCAGTTTACCATATCCATCGTGCTGATCATCGGAACCATTGTTGTATTCAACCAGATCCGGTTTACAAAAAACCGCCCGATCGGGTACGACCGGAACGGGCTGGTAATAATGGATGTGAATACCACCGGGATCCGCGATCACTTTGAAGTGATCCGGAAACAGCTGCAGGACCAGGGAAGCATCCTGTCCATAGCGGAAACGAATGGATCGGTCAGCGGTGATTTTTCAACCACTACGGGTATCGATTGGCCCGGTAAAGAAGCGGGTACCAGTGCCGAATTCCCTTTCGTGGGCGTTGGGTATGACTTTGGAAAAACCATTAACTGGCAGGTGGTGGCCGGGCGCGACTTTTCGAAGGAGTATCCGTCCGATTCAACCGCAGTGATCCTCAACGAAGCCGCAGTAAAATATATGGAACTCAAACAACCGGTGGGTTCGGTTATTTATGCCGAAAAAACGCCCATAACGATTGTTGGTGTGGTGAAGAACATTATTATGGAATCGCCGTATGCATCGGAGCGGCCGGCGCTGTTTTATTTTGACAAAAACGCTTCCGGCTTCCTGATGGCCCGCATCAACCCGGCGGCAAGTGCCGCAGCGGCTATTAAACAGTTGCAGGAGATGTATAAAACCTACGCCCCGGATCAGCCTTTTCATTATGAGTTTGTAGATGACGCCTTTAATAAGAAATTTGGCGATGAGGAACGGCTGGGCATCCTTGGAGGTGGATTCGCCGTACTGGCGATCTTTATCAGCTGTTTGGGATTATTTGGGATGGCGTCTTTTATGGCAGAACAGCGGATAAAAGAGATTGGTGTACGTAAAGTGTTGGGGGCTTCGGTACTGGGGCTTTGGAAATTATTATCGCAGGATTTTATACGCCTGATCTTCCTCGCTTTGCTGATTGCCATTCCGGCCGGCTGGTATTGCATGCATGCCTGGCTGCAACACTATAGTTACCGGGTTGCCATATCCTGGCCGGTTTTTGTGATGGCCGCATCCGGCGCCATTTTGATTGCTTTGATCACCGTAAGTTTCCAGGCAATAAAAGCGGCGGTGGCCAACCCGGTACGTGCGTTGAGATCGGAGTAGACGAGTGGTGACCAGGGAATGGGAGGCCGTAAATAACACTTCTCACTATAAACTTTTCACTATAAACTTCTCACCCGTAACTAAAAAAACAAAACCAATGATCAAAAATTATATAAAGACGGCGTGGAGAGGGCTGATTCGTAACAAGGCTTTTTCGCTCATCAATATTCTGGGGCTTGCGGTTGGGATGACGGCCTGTTTTATGATCTATATATATGTGGGGTTCGAACGCAGCTATGATACTTTTCATACAAAAGCAGATCGTATTTACAAGGTGGTTGCAGATGTAAAAACACCTACGGAAACGATCACCACCCAGGGCGTTACATCGGCACCCGTTTCCATAAACATCAAGCGGGATTTTCCGGAAGTAGAAGCAGCCGTAAGGTTCGCCGGCGATGGATACCTGCTGCGCAAGGGAGATGTTTTCTTCCAGGAGAAAAAATCAGTGCTGGCAGACTCTACATTGTTCGACGTATTTGATTTTCCATTGGTGTCCGGCGATAAAAAAACGGCGCTGAAAGAGCCGATGAGCATTGTTCTTTCGCAAACGACGGCAAAAAAATACTTCGGGAATACGAATCCCCTCGGTCAGCAGGTGCTGCTGACGGGTGCCGCTATTAATGCTACGATCACCGGCGTGATGAAAGATATTCCTGAAAACTCCCAGATAAAGGCGGATATGTTTGTGTCGATGTCTTCCTACCGGCAGATCTATGGCGTTCCAACAGCCGACAGCGAATGGACCAATCATGGTTATTATACATATATACTGCTGAAGCCGGGTGCGGATGCAAAGAAGCTGGCCAAAAAATTTCCTGCTTTTATGGAATATCATCATGGGAAACAGGCGAAGGAGTTGCAGATGCAGGATTATTTAAGCCTTGAACCGTTGCGTGATGTCTATCTTCGGTCAAAACGGGATGGGTTTGTATCGGGAAGTATCAATAATGTATATATATTTTCAGTGATCGCTGTTTTCATCCTGCTGATCGCCTGTGTTAATTTTATAAATCTTACTACAGCCCGTAGTGCAGAACGTGCAAAGGAGGTAGGTGTGCGCAAAGTGATAGGAGCAGCACGCTTTCAGCTGGCCGGTCAGTTTATTGGTGAATCTGTTATGATTGCTCTGATGGCCTTTGTAGTTGCTGTATGTTTGTCCTTAATGTTGATGCCATTGTTCAATCAGCTTGCCGGGAAGGTGATTGCCCCTGGTATTTTCCATAACCCGCTGCACGTGCTGGAGCTATTCATCTTGTCCCTTGCCATCGGCATTCTTGCAGGTATCTATCCCTCGTTCGTTTTGTCGTCCTTTAAGCCGGTACATGTACTGAGGGGGTACCTGGTAATGGGTACCCAACGGCTGCTGTTAAGAAAAGGATTGGTGGTCTTTCAGTTTGCAATATCCATCATATTAATGGCGGGTACCATTGTGGTAGTGGCACAGCTAAAGTATATGCGGAGCCAGGACCTGGGCTTTGATAAGGAATATACCTTGTTTATAAATACCAATTTTGATAAAAATAAGAACCGGTTTAAAGAATCACTTGCCGGCATACCGGGGGTACTGTCTTCCTGTTATTCTGCATTTATCCCGGGAGGAGGTAATACCGCCGCCTATTCCGAGCTGGAAAATAAGAATGGCGAAATGCAGAAAACCAATATGGACCTCTATTTCGTTGACTTTGATTATATCCGTCAATACCAGCTGCACCTGGTCGCAGGACGAGGGTTTTCGCCGGCTTTTAAAACCGACAGCTCCCAGGCAATGGTGATCAATGAAACCGCCGCCCGTGTTCTTGGTTATGCTGCGCCAAAAGACGCGGTAGGAAAAAATTATAGTCAATGGGGGACCAAAGGCAAGATAATCGGGGTAGTGAGAGATTTCCATTTTCAATCGTTGCAGCAGCCCGTAAAACCATTAACCATGCGTTATAATGCTGGTGCGTTTACCATGATCTCGGTAAAACTTTCGTCAAAAAACCTCCCCGGAACTATCAGGAATATTGAAACGCAGTGGAAGCAAATCGTTCCCAACCGGCCATTTGAGTATGCCTTTCTGGACCAATTCTTTGATGAGCAATATCATGCAGAAGACCGGTTCAGTAATTTGTTTTTCAATTTTTCAATACTGGCTATTTTTATTTCATGCCTGGGTTTGTTAGGACTTTCCCTGTACAGCACCCTTCAGCGTACAAAGGAAATAGGCGTTCGGAAGGTTTTAGGGGCCGGTGCTGCCAATATTGTGCTGCTGTTGTCGTCTGGGTTTTTAAAACTGGTATTGGTGGCCTTCCTCATCGCATTACCCATTGCCTGGCTGGGCATGCATAAATGGCTGGAGGAATTCGCATATCATATTCATATAACCTGGTGGATGTTTGCTGTGGCGGGGTTAACAGCAGTACTGGTTGCGTTTTTTACAATCAGTATACAGGCGCTGAAAGCAGCCTTGGCCAACCCGGTACGGTCGCTGCGTTCGGAGTAAAAAATGATGAATGAGGTATAGCGAAGGAGGAAGAATAAAAATTATTGAATCGGTATATATGATCTGACAGCTAAAAACGCAGCCCGATCGCTATCGGGCCCAAAATCTGAAAATAATGATCAAGGACTATGTTAAAACCGCCTGGCGGAACCTCGGAAAAAGAAAGCTTTTTTCGTTTATCAATATCGTGGGGCTTGCATTGGGGCTTGCATTTGCCGGCATTATCGGTATCTATGTTTATGAAAACCTTCAGGTAGATCGTACACAGCCTGCAAATTTGTATCGCGTTATTACGGCCTATAATTCTAAAACGGAAAGCAATAGAACATCGGGTGTTGGCCGGGCGCTGATTCCAGCCATCCGGCAGGAAATACCCGAGGCGGAATATGTAGTGCCTGTGAAACCGTTTCGTGCTGCTTCAATCAAAACGAAAAATGAACACTTTTATGACAGGACGATTTTAGCCGGGGAACATTTTTTTCAGGCGTTTAACTTCCCGCTTTTAAAAGGGAATCCGGTAACCGTTTTAAAAGAACCGAACGCAGCAGTGCTTACGGAAACTGCAGCAAAAAAATATTTTGGTACGGCCGACGCTGTAGGTAAAATACTGTATATAAATGACACCCTGGCCTTTACGGTTACCGGCGTTGCAAAAGATTTTTCTTCCTCGCATATTAACTGGAATATATTGCTTTCGTTCAGCACATTTGAAGGAAAGGCTTTTGATATGTCGCAATGGTTTGTATGGGATATGACTTGCTATGTGACATTGAAAAAAAACGTTAATGTAAAAGATGCGGAAAGCAAAATCGCTGCGTTGCCCATGGCTAAAAACGGTGAGGAATACAGAAGTTTTGGTCATAAGGTAAAACAGGAACTGGAACCCGTGCGCAATATTTATCTGTTCTCCCCGCTGCCCGGACTTTATATGCCAAAGGGAAACCCGAAAGAATTGTATATTTTTTCGGGAATAGGCATTGCATTGCTATTACTGGCCTGTATCAATTTTATTAACCTTACTACGGCATATCAGTCAGACAGGGGCAAGGAAGTGGGGGTGCGTAAAACAATGGGAGCGTCTACCGGCTCCCTGGTGGGGCAGTTTATGGCAGAAACATTGGTTATTGTGTTAATTGCATCATTGCTTGCCACTGGTATCATTGCAGTGCTGCTGCCGTTTGTAGAACGCATTTCTGAAATGAAGCTTTCGTTGTCAGTACTTATGCAACCGGTGATTATAGCAGGTGCGATAGCGCTCATTATGATCACAACGCTGCTTGCGGGCATGTATCCTTCTTCGGTTTTAGCAAAGCTTCAACCAACAGAGTCTATGAAAGGACTAAAGAGAATGGGCAAAGGAAACTTTCGTTTGAGGAGGATATTGGTGGTGTTTCAGTTTGTTGTATCACTTATATTGGTTATGGGTACATTGGTTGCCATGCGCCAGCTGCGGTTTATGCAGGAGAAAGATCTGGGGTTTAATAAAGAGGAAATTATTGTACTGGATATAAGTAAACTACCCAAAAAATATCTGGTAGATAATTATGAAAGTATCAAAAACCAGTTGCAGGAATATCCGGGTATAAAGTCGATTTCAGGCTCCATGGGCATGCCGGGGCGGTTCGGCTGGGATGGCCAAACGGTAATTCCGGAAGGCTTTACACAAGAACAAAGCCTTACAATGGAAGTGATACCTTCGGACCAGGACTATACCAAAACACTGGGCATTACCCTCAAAGCAGGCAGGGATTTCTCCAAAGCGTTTTCTACAGATGCCACAAACGGGGTATTGCTGAATGAGGAAGCCTGTCGCACAATAGGATGGACACCGGCCGAGGCAATTGGAAAGCGAATAAGTTCATCCGGCTCAGGCCTGGATTCGGGCAGCGTAATTGGCGTAATGGCCGATTATCATCAACATGGATTGCAAATGAAAATAAACCCGATTGTTATCTTTAACGGGAACAAATACACCTACAATTTTTTTGCAGTAAAATTGCAAACAAAAAACGTACAGGAAGCGGTTAATAACTTTGAAAAATTCTGGAAAACAAAATTTCCAGGTTATACGTTAGAATGGTTTGCGCTTGATGATGACCTGAACCGCCAATACAAATCGGAGGCCAATTTGGCAAGCGTTGTTAAACTATTTGCCCTGTTAACCATTTTTATTGCTGCGCTGGGGCTGTTAGGCATAACATTATTCACCGTTTTACAACGAACAAAAGAAATAGGCATCCGCAAAGTGTTGGGGGCAAAGCTGCTGGATATTATTACACTTGTTGGCAAAGAATTTTTGCTGCTGGTAATCGTTGCGTTATTAATAGCCGTGCCGTTGGCCTGGTGGGCAATGAATGATTGGCTGCAAAATTTTTCATACCGCACTTCGATCAATTCGTGGCTGTTTGTAATAACCGGGGCAGGAGCACTGCTGTTAACATTTGCAATTGTTGGTGTAATTACCATGCGTGCAGCCCTGGTAAACCCGGTACGGTCGCTACGTTCGGAGTAGGTCGGGTGGTCATTAAACAGGACCAGCGGAACAGGTAGGCGCAAATAGGGTACCCGAATCTGAAATCTGAAATCTCAACTCTCAAATCTGAAATCTCAACTCTCAAATCTGAATTCTGAATTCTCAAATCTGAAACCTCAACTCTAAAGAAATGATCAAAAATTACATCAAAACCGCCTGGCGGAATTTAGTCCGGAATAAGGGGTTTATGTTCGTTAATTTAATGGGGCTTTCTATTGGTATTTCCGCAACCCTGATGATCCTGCTATGGGTAAACGATGAACTAACGTACGACCGGTTTCAAAAGAACTACGACCACATCCACGTTGTGATCGCAAACCGCGATTTTAAGAACCGTGTATTTACAGATTATAATATGGTATTGCCCTTGGCCCGTGAATTACAGCATGCAGACCCGCTGATAAAGAACGCTACGGTTACTACCCAGAATTATGACCTGTTGCTGCATGCAAATGATACCAAAATACGGAAGGGTGGCATGACCGTAGGGGATCATTTTTTTGATATTTTTTCCTGGAAATTCCTGGAAGGCAATGCTGCCGGAGCACTCAATGATCCATCGTCAATAGTGCTGACGGCTTCCGCAGCGAAAGCCCTGTTTGGTAACGAAGATCCGGTGAATAAGACGATCCGGATTATTGAGGAAAAGCGGGATGTGAAGGTTACGGCAATAGTAGCAGATCCTCCGGGCAATTCCGCGTTTCAGTTCGATTTCCTGCGGCCGTTTAATTATAATGATCCGGACACGAAGGGATTGATGGAAAACTGGGTAGGGTCCAGCTGGCGGGTATATGTTCAAACAGCTCCGGGGGCAGATATAAAGCGTGTAGATGCCACCATCAACCGGGTAAAAAAGCAACACGACCCCAATGATAAGCTCAGTACCTACTTTACCTTTCCAATGAAACGCTGGCATCTTTACAATGATTTTAAAGAGGGCAAAAATGTAGGCGGCATGATCGAATATGTGCGCCTATTTATGATCGTTGCCGCAATCATCCTGCTGATCGCCTGTGTAAACTTTATGAATCTTTCTACTGCGCGTTCCGAAAAACGGTCGAAAGAGGTGGGGATCCGCAAAACGCTTGGAGCCGGAAAACTGAAACTGGTATTACAGTTCTTTTCAGAATCCATGATGCTGGTGCTAATCGCATTTCTTGTTTCTGTGGGCATAGTATTGCTGCTGCTGCCCTACTTCAACCAGCTGGTAAATAAAAAGCTGGCGCTTGATTTTAGCCAGCCGGTGTTCTGGTTGGGAAGCCTGGCCATCATCCTGGTAACCGGTATCCTTGCCGGTAGCTATCCGGCCCTGTATCTTTCTTCGTTCCGGCCCGTAAAGGTATTGAAAGGCGTTTTTGTGTCTGGCGGTAAAACGGCGCTGCCCCGTCATATACTGGTGGTATTCCAGTTTATGATCTCCATCCTGCTGATCTCGGCAACCATTATCGTATACCAGCAGCTCCGGCACATAAAAGACCGGAAAACCGGGTATGATGCCCGCAACCTCCTGATGATTACCGGAACGGAGGAAACGGAAAAAAACTTTAATGTTATAAAACAGGAACTGCTGCAAAGCCGGGTGGTTACCGCGGTTACCCGCTCCAGCTCGCCCATTACACAGGTATGGTGGAAATCCGGTGCACCAGACTGGAACGGAAAACCGGCAGACCTGAACCTGGTCGTTTCCGGAATACGCACGGATGTAGACTTTGCAAAAACAATGGGAATCCGTTTGCTGGAGGGACAGGATTTTGCGGGTACACCCGCCGATTCATCCTCCGTATTGCTCAACAAGGCTGCGGTGGAAGCCATGGGCCTCAAACACCCTATAGGAATGGAGATGCGGTTTGGGAATGAAAAATACCGGGTAACCGGTGTTACCGGCAACGTAGTGATGGAATCGCCTTTTCAACCGGTAGATCCCATGCTTACCTTTTACAATCCTCGTGCTACCGGTGTAATCAGCTTGCGCATTGCAGATGCCATACCGGTGAAAAAGGCCCTGGCGGCAATTGAGGAGGTATTTAAAAAATACAATCCGGCCTATCCGTTCGAATACCAGTTTGCAGATGAGGAGTTTGGACAGAAGTTTATAGGAGAGGAGCTCATTAGCAGGGTTACCAATATTTTTGCCGGCCTGGCAATCTTTATCTGTTGTATAGGGCTTGGGGGGCTGGTTGCATATACCGTGGAAAGACGGTTCCGGGAGATCAGCATCCGTAAAGTGCTGGGGGCTACCATCCGCCAGGTATTATTGCTGATAGGGCGCGAATTCCTGAAGCTGGTGCTTATCGCATTTGTAATTGCAGTGCCTCTTACCTGGTGGCTGATGGATCACTGGCTTCAAAAATATACATACCATATTCAGATCAGTGCACTGGTATTTATAGCGGTGGGAGGATTGGTGTTGTTACTGGCGCTGGTAGTGGTAGGGTTGAATACGCTTCGGGCGGCGGTTACCAACCCGGTGCGCTCGCTACGGTCGGAATAAGAAAATGTAAAGCGGCAATGCTGAATGGCGAACGAAAGCGCAATAAGACAATCGTCTCAAATCTGGAATCTCAAGTCTGAAATCTCAAATCTCAAACCTAAAAAAATGATCAGAAACTATATAAAAACCGCCTGGCGGAATATCGTTCAGAAAAAGACGTTTTCGGTTATCAATATCACGGGACTGGCGATTGGTATGGGTGCTGCGCTGCTGTTGTTTATTGTAGTGCGGTATGAGTTGAGTTACGATCGTACGCAACCGAACTATCACCGTATTTACCGGATTGTTACAGATGACAGGTTCTCGGATGGTACCACGCATAATCCCGGGGTGCCAGTGCCGGTATTGGAGCATTTGCGTGCGCGGTTTCCCGAGCTTTCTTTTGGTGCCATCAATGCCACGTATCAAAGCGCGGTAAATGTGCCGGATGCAAACGGCAATGAAACCGCTTTTGTGGAAAATACCGGTATTTTCTTTTGCGAGCCGCAATTTTTTAACCTGTTCCAAAGCCGGTGGATCCATGGCAATGCATCCGTACTGGATGCGCCCAACACGGTAGTGTTAAGCAGTGCCACGGCCAGGAAATATTTTAAAACAGAAGCCAATAGCCTGGGAAAAACAATAAAGCTGGATCATCAGATCCCATTAAAGGTGGCAGGTATTATAGCCGATCCGCCGGGGAATACCGATTTCCCGTTGCAGGTACTGATCTCTATGAAAACCGTCAAACAGAATCCCGGCCAGTATTATTATAATGAAGATTGCTGGGGATGTGTATCCAGTAACTTCCAGGTATATGCCAAACTGCCTCCGGGTGTTTCGGAGGAAACCGTAAACCGGCAGCTGGCACAGTTTAGTAAAGAACAATACAGCCGGGATAACCGGGGTGCAAGTTCTGCAAAGAGCAATACCCTGCAGCCACTTTCAGATCTGCATTTTAATCTCCGGTACGAAACACTGGGAGATCACCGCACCTCGCGTACCACGCTGGTTACACTGTCGCTGATCGCGGTCTTTATTTTACTGATGGCCGGTATCAACTTTGTAAACCTGGCTACAGTGCAGGGCATTACAAGATCAAAAGAAATGGGTGTGCGAAAAGTACTGGGCAGCAGCCGGAAGCAGATCTTCTGGCAGATGATGGGAGAAACGGCACTGCTGGTATTGATCGCTTTGATCGCGGCATTTTTGTTGGCCTGGGTCGCGTTGCCGCATATTAAACATATAGCCTCCATACAGGAAACGCTTACCTTGCTGAACGGCGCCAATATTGGATTGTTGCTGGCCATCGGGCTGCTGGTTGCCTTTTTGGCCGGGCTTTACCCCGCACTTGTGTTATCCGGCTTCAAACCGGCCACCGTTTTCAATCAAAAAGTGATCACGCTGAAGTCAGGCGGCGTTTCGGTGCGGAAAGTGCTCGTCGTATTCCAGTTTGCCGTTACACAGGTATTGATGGTGGGAACCATTGTAGCGGTTGCCCAGATGGGGTTTGTGCGGAAGATGGACCTGGGTTTTAACAAGGATGCCATCCTGCTGCTGAATGGTAGTACAGATAGTATAAGTCTTGCAAGACAGGATGCTTTTGCCCGTGCACTCCGGAATGTACCCGGGGTGCAACAGCTTTCCTTCCAGTCTGACGCGCCAACCTCCGATAATAACTCTTCCACCAATTTTGCGTTTGATCACCGCCCCGACGAACCGTTTCAGGTGTACCTGAAATTTGCAGACACGGCATATCTTAAAACCTATCAGATGTCGTTATTGGCCGGTACCAATTATGCCGCCAGCGATACGATCAGGGAGGGCATCATCAATGAAACCCTGGCACGGATGCTGGGTGTAAAAAATATGAAGGATGTTGTTGGAAAAACATTGAAGATTAACGGTAACTGGCATTTGATCACCGGTGTGGTAAAGGATTTTAAAGCCAACTCACTGAAACAGGAGATAAAGCCCATGTTTATTTCTACCCAGAAGAAATTTTACGGGCAAATTGGTATTAAACTACATGCGGACAATCTGAGTGCGGCAAAAGACAAAGTGGAAGCCGTTTGGAAGCAGTATTATCCGGAGTATGCCTACAATGCCGTTTTCCTGGATGAGGCCATCGAACGGTTTTACCAGCAGGATACACAGCTGTCGTTGCTGTACAAAATCTTTGCGGCGCTTGCAATGCTGATCGCATGTTTGGGGCTTTATGGCTTGGTATCGTTTATGGTTGTACAAAAAACAAAGGAAGTAGGTGTGCGCAAAGTACTGGGCGCCTCTACGGGCAGCCTGGTTTTGATGTTGTCGAAAGAGTTCTTTATATTGATCGGTATCTCTTTTTTGCTGGCAACACCCGCTGCATGGTATATGATGCGGAACTGGCTGGATGATTTCGTATACCGCATTCCGCTGCATGCCGGGTTCTTTATTGCGGGCGTAGGCATCGCGTTGATCATCGCCTTTGTATCGGTGGCCTATAAGGCATTCCGTGCGGCGATGGCAGATCCTGTGAAAAGCCTGCGAACGGAATGATCCATTAATTGATAACAGTAAAAGACAAACGATGATCAAAAACTACTTAAAAACAGCCTGGCGGAATATATCCGGTAGTAAATTTTACGCCGCCATTAATATCGGAGGCCTGGCGATCGGTCTTGTGGTAGGTATTTTTTTATTATTGTGGGTACGGGATGAGTTAAGCTTCGACCGGTTTCATAAAAATGAAAAAAATATTTACCGGATCGGGATAGAGGGCGGCACCGGCATCAGCAAACAGATCTTTGCCAGCATTATTGCCCCGGTGGCCTTTTTTGCAAAGAACGAAATACCGGAAGTGCAGGATGGCGTGCGTATTATGAATATTGGCGATGCCCCGTTTAAGTATAAGGACAAGGTATTTATCGAGAGCAATTTTGCATTCACGGACCCTTCCTATTTTTCAGTATTTGATTTCAACCTGGTCCGGGGCGATCAAAAGAACCCATTTCCCGATATCAATTCGCTGGTGATTACAGAATCAACGGCCCGGAGGTATTTTGGTAATGAAGACCCGATAGGGAAGGTGGTTACTATGGGACTGGATGAGCAATGTAAGGTAACGGGTGTAATCCGGGATTACCCGCCTAATTCTTCCTTCCAGTACCATGTGCTATTGCCGATGGCCCGGTTTAACGAGCTGGGCTATATTCGTAAGCAAACCACCTACGACGGAAAAACAGTAGTGCCCTCAATGAATGCAGACTGGTCTTATTTTGGTTTTGCTACCTATCTCTTACTGCGGCCCGATGTGGACCGGGCAGCGCTGGAAAAAAAACTGCAGGCCATTCATGAGCGCAATAAACCGGAAGATAAGCCGGTTCCGTATATTGCGCAGCCGCTTGGTAAGATGCACCTGTATCATATGGACGGAAACGATGGTGGCATCGATGCCGTACGGATGTTTGCGATTGTGGCCATAATGATGCTGGCGGTGGCCTGTATCAACTATGTTAATCTGTCAACAGCCCGCTCTATGTTGCGGGCAAAGGAGGTAGGCATGCGCAAGATCGTTGGTGCCCGCAGGTGGCAATTATTTGTTCAGTTTATCATCGAAACTATTTTGCTGTTTGTGATGGCCAGTGCCCTGGCAATCTTTCTGGTATACCTGTTATTGCCGTATTTTAACCGGCTTTCGGGCAAGGAACTGGTTTTTCGCCTGTCGGACCCGGGTGTAGCGCAATGGATATTGTTGGTGTTACTCGGTACGCTTGTTGCGGCCTGTATCTATCCGGCCCTGTTGCTTTCTTCCTTTAAACCGCTGAACGTGCTCCGGGGAAAGATTACTGCGAATATTGGAAAAAGTACCTTTAGAAGGGTATTGGTTGTGGTACAGTTTTCTGTATCGATTGTTCTGATCATCGGCACCATGATCATTGGAAAGCAGCTTAGCTATATCCGGAATAAAAACCTAGGTTACGACAAAGCACATATATTTTCGTTTGGTATGAGGCCGGATATGCAGCAGCATGCGGAGGCCGTTAAACAGGAACTGCTGAAGCAGAAAGCCATATTGGCGGTGGCGGCTGTAGGGAGAGATATGGTGGAGGGCGGATCTGCTACGGGCGATAACGACTGGGATGGAAAGCCGGTAAATTCCAATACCTGGTTCAGCCAGCTGTTTGCCGATGAGCATACGATTGATTTCTTTAAGATGAAAGTCGTTGCCGGTAAGAATTTCACCGGTGCGGTTGCAGACAGCACGCATTTCCTCATCAATGAAACGGCCATGCGGGAAATGGGATTGAAGGATGCTATTGGAAAGCGGTTGCGCATTCAAACGGTTAACGGAACCATTATAGGGGTGGTGAAGGATTTTCATTTTTCGTCGGTGCATGAAAAGATAGAACCCGCGGTTTTTCAGTTCAAGCCTGCAAACTGTTGGAAACTGTATGTAAAAACAACCGGGGCAGACGCCGCAAAAGCAATTGCTGCGGCACAGGCTGTGTGGAAACAGTATAATAATGACATACCCTTCCGGTATGCATTTTTAGACGAAAGCTATAATAAGCTTTACCTGAAAGAAGAACGGCAGGAAATGATCTTTACGTTGTTTGCCGCCGTAGGGGTGTTTATCTCCTGTCTTGGATTATTAGGACTGGCCGCGTATACGGCACAGGTAAAAACCAGGGAGATCGGCATCCGGAAAGTATTGGGAGCCGGCGCCGTTGAAATTGTACGATTGCTGGCTACAGAATTTGTGCTGCTGGTAATCGCCGCTAATATTATTGCCATACCGGTTGCCTGGTATGTGATGCGTGAATGGTTAAACGGTTTTGCCTACAGAACGGTGATGCCGCCCGGTGTTTTTGTTTATGCCGGCATATGTGCAGCGCTGGTGGCAATGGCAACCATCAGTTATCATGCGTTAAAATCGGCGGTGTCGAATCCTGTAAAAGCCCTGCGCACCGAATAAAAAACGGAAACCGGAGTTATAAAAAGAAAAGATCGCAGGTGCCGGAGCTGATCATCTATAAATAAAAGCGATGCTTAAAAATTATATTACAACTGCCTGGAGAAATTTAATACGGAACAAACTATATGCAATCGTAAATATTTCGGGGCTGGCTGCCGGAATGGCTGTAGCTATGCTGATCAGTTTCTGGGTATGGGATGAATGGCATTTTGATACTTATCATCCGAATCGCGAAAGGCTGGTACAGTTGATGCGTACCTATCGCAGCAATGATGGAACCTTATCAACAGAACAGGCCTCCTGCATACCGGTTGCCGCGGCTTTACGGGATAAATACGGAAACGATTTTAAAAATGTTGCGGCGGCTTCCTGGAATCTGGGTCATGTGCTTGCAACCGGCGATAAAAAAATAGGCGCTTCCGGGCTTTGGGTGGAGGCGGCTTTTCCGGTTATGTTCTCATTTAAGATGCAGCGTGGCAATATCCGTTCCCTGGATGAGCCTTCCGCTGTTTTGCTCAGCGCTTCTCTTGCGCAGAGCCTGTTTGGCAATGAAGATCCCATCGGAAAAATCATCCGCTTTGATAATAAAGACCATTTCACCGTAAGTGGTGTATATGAAGATCTGCCGAAAAATTCCAGCTTTTATGAAACCAAACTATTATTGCCCTGGAAGAAATACATCACCACGGCCGAGTGGATCCGGAAAGCCGCTACTGATTGGGATGAGCAGTCTTTCCAGGTATTTGCCGAACTGGCACCGGGCATAGATGCAGCGGTACTTTCCGGGAAGATAAAGAATGTGGTAATGGAGCATAAAACACTGAAGCGGGAGCAGGAGCAGGCACAGCTGTTTCCCATGGAGCGCTGGCATTTGTACAGTGAGTTTAAGAATGGAAGATCGGTGGGGGGCGCTATCCGTTACGTGTATCTTTTTTCAGTGATCGGTGTTTTTGTATTGTTGCTGGCGAGTATCAATTTCATGAATCTTTCCACTGCACGCAGCGAACAACGGGCAAGGGAAGTAGGTGTTCGTAAAACAATGGGTTCACGGAGAGGGCAATTGGTCCGGCAATTTTTGGCAGAGTCGCTGCTTACCACCTTATTGTCCTTCCTGGCAGCCATCCTGCTGGCGCATTTAGCCATGCCGCTGTTTAACGGGTTATCCGGTAAACAGATGCTGTTTCCCTGGCGGTCCGGGGCATTCTGGTGTGCGGCTGTAACGTTTATGATCATTACAGGATTGATTTCGGGCATCTACCCGGCATTTTATCTTTCAAAGTTCAGACCGGTAAAAGTATTAAAGGGTACTTTTCGTGTGGGGAGAACGGCGTCATTCCCGCGCAGGGTTCTGGTCGTGCTCCAGTTTGCTTTTTCGATTGCGTTGATTATTGGAAGCCTGATCGTTTTTAAACAGATTCAGCATGCCCAAAACCGGCCGGTAAACTACCGGAAGGAAGGATTGCTGACGGTACAGATGAATACTCCGGACTTATACGGACATTATGATGCATTGCGGAATGCGCTGCTGGCAACCGGTGTGGTGGCAAATATGGCCGAATCTTCCAGTCCTACGATTGATGTATTTAGTTTCAGCAATCGCTTTGAATGGAGCGGGAAGAACCCGGATCATCTGCCCACCTTTGGTATGATTGGTGTAACTACCGAATTTGGAAATACCATTGGCTGGAAGCTAAAAGAAGGCCGCGATTTTTCGCGCGATTTTCCTTCAGATACAGCTGGTGTTATCCTCAATGAAGCTGCCGTACGGCAAATAAGCCCGGAACAGGATATGATTGGCCGGGAGCTGCGCCATAATGACAAAGTATACCGGGTGATCGGGGTTGTAAAAGATATGGTCATGACATCACCTTACGCACCTCCGGTACCAACGGTGTTTATCAACAATCCCAACTGGGCCAACGTGGTTACGGTGGCTATAAAACAGGGTGCTCCGTTACAGGATGCATTGGCCAAAATTGAGGCGGTCTTTAAAAAATATAATCCCGATGCACCGTTTGATTATGCCTTTAACGACCAGGTGTATGCAAATAAGTTTGCCGATGAGCGGCGTATTGGCCGTTTATCTGTTTTGTTTACCGCACTGGCCATATTTATTTCCTGTTTGGGGGTATTTGGACTGGCGTCTTTTGTAGCGGAACAGCGGCAAAAGGAGATCAGTTTGCGTAAGGTGCTGGGAGCAAGTGTATACCAGCTGTGGCGGTTATTATCTGTGGAGTTTTTCCTCCTGGTGTTGATTGCATGCTTTATAGCCATCCCTTTTGCATGGTATTACCTGCATCAATGGCTGCAGCAATATACCTACCGGACCAATGTGTCTGTTTGGGTGTTTCTGTTATCTGGTGCAGGGGCATTATTGTTAACCATTTTTACCGTGAGTTTCCAGGCGATCAAAACGGCGCTGATGAACCCGGCCAGGGCATTGCGGTCGGAGTAGGGAGGTCAATAGGGAATAGGCAATAGGGAATGGGGCAATGAATCAAAGGTGTTATTTGAAACGTTAATAGTTGAGCAATGATCAGGAATTATTTTAAAACGGCCTGGCGGAATTTATGGCGGAACAAAGTGTTTGCGGCCATTAATATCATTGGCCTGGCACTGGGTACCGGTGTAAGCCTTGTCATCATTCTTTTTGTGAAGTATGAAAGAAGCTTTGATGATTTTCATACCCGGAATCTTTACCGGTTGAATGAAGTACAGAAACAGGAGGGACTGACCGCTTCCCAGAAAGTGCCTATATCCATGTTTCCGATGGGACCCACGATGCAACAGGAGTTTCCGGAGATCGTTAATTTTACCCGCGTACGCCGGGCCGAGAAATACCAGGCCACCTATGGTGAAAAACGTATGGACCTTCCAAGGGCGTTCTTTGTGGACAGCGCTTTTCTTGAAATGTTCGACTTTAAACTGCTTGGCGGCAACCGGCAACGCGCCTTGCAACAACCCCAAAGTGCTGTTATTACAGCATCTGCCGCCCGCAAGCTCTTTGGCTCGGAGAACCCGGTTGGCAAAAGGATCATGCATTATGGAGGCGATACGGCCAGCCTGATGGTTACCGGTGTACTTCAGGATATACCCCGGAATTCGCATATGCAATTTGACCTGTTGATTTCTTTTGCCACAGACTACAAACAACGGATGATGCATAACTGGGGCGGCAACGGATGGGTAACCTATTTTCAACTGGCTCCCCATACAGATATGCCGGCATTGGAACGTAAATTCCCCGGATATCTTAAAAAATATCTGGCTATGGAAGACCAATGGAAAAATTATGAACTCTTTCTCCTGCCGGTAAAAGACATTCATGCCAGAACCGGGGATATTGTATTGGATATGGTGAACGACCGGAAATTTGACAAAAAATATACCGATCTGTTCTTTGTGATTGCGCTGGTCATACTCGTCATCGCCTGCATCAATTTTATGAACCTGTCAACGGCGCGTTCTGCAGAGCGCGCACGGGAAGTGGGAATCCGCAAAACGGCCGGTGCACGGCGCTTTCAGCTGGGTTTGCAGTTTATTGCGGAATCGGTATTGCTTTGCCTGCTGGCGCTCCTGATTGCTGCAGGCGGGGTGGCCGCACTCCTGCCAAAGATCAACCTGCTGATTGACCGCAGCCTCAGCCTGCAGTTATTTAACGGAAATACCTGGCTGGCCCTTTTGTCAGGGGCACTGCTCATGGGTATTGTATCAGGATTATACCCGGCTTTCTACCTATCTTCTTTTGCGCCGGTAAAAGTGCTCAAGGGATCGGTACAAACAGGAAGGAATAAATCGGTATTGAGGAATGTGCTGGTAGTGATACAGTTTGCCAGCGCGGTCTTCCTCATCGTTACAACCATTTTTGCCGTACGCCAGCTCCACTATATGCAGGGGCGCGATCCGGGCTTTAGCCGGGAGCGGGTCCTTACCATCCGCCTGAATGGGGTCACGTATAAGAATTACGATATATTAAAGGAGGAATTGCTGCGCAACAGCAATATTACCGGTGTAACGGGTGCCCAGGATCAGCTGGGCGGACATCTTGACCAGTCGGGTGTTGGCTTTACCGCGCCGGATGCACCGGTACGGATGATTTCTGCCACACGGCTGATTGTAGACTACGATTACCTGGATCTTTATAAGATTCCCCTGGTTGCCGGTACCGGTTTTTCACCGGATCCCTCCCGCAGGGGAAGAGAGTATATCATTAATGAAACATTGGCCCGGGAATTATTGAAAGAACTTCCGCATGCAACCATGAACGATCTGCTGGGCAATAAATTTGGATTCGATTCCCTGGGCCGGATTGTGGGCATTGCCCGGGATTTTAATTTTAATTCCCTGCATCATAAAATAGAAACCCTGTTCCTGTTTAACCAGAAAGATTTTGGCTTTAGCACGCTTTCGGTGAAGCTGAATGGCCGCCAGGCGGGCGCGGTGCTGTCTTTTATCAAATCGGTATGGGCAAAATATTGTCCGGATCAAACGCTGGAATACCAGTTCCTGGATGATCATTTTGCGGAAGTGTACCGGTCCGATAAACAGGTGAGCACCATTATCGGTATTCTTGCAATGCTTGCGATCGTGATTTCCTGCCTGGGATTGTTTGGTCTCGCATCTTATGCCGCAGAACGGCGAACGAAGGAGATCGGTATCCGTAAAGTGCTGGGAGCTTCCGCACAAGGTGTTGCAGCCTTGCTTTCGGCTGGTTTTTTAAAATACGTATTGACGGCGATCCTGATTGCCTGTCCGCTGGCCTGGATCAGTATGCGTAAATGGCTGGAAGGGTATGCGTACCGGATCAACCTGGGCTGGTGGGTATTTTTGCTGGCGGCGTTGCTGGCCATTGGCATAGCATTGGTCACCATCGGCTTCCAGGTGCTGCGCGCTGCAAGGGCCAACCCCGTGAAGGCATTGCGGTCGGAGTAGGGAGGTCAATGGTGCATAGGCAACAGGGAATGGGGCAATGAAGGAAGGTATTATTAAAACGTTAATAGTTGAACAATGATCTGGAATTATTTTAAAACGGCCTGGCGCAACCTGGTAAAGAACCGGAGTTACGGGCTTATTAATATTTTCGGGCTTACGATCGGGTTGGCCGTTGTATTGCTGATTGCGCTGTGGATCTGGGATGAGTTGTCGTTTGACCGTTATTTTAAGAACCATAAACGCATTGCACTGGTATTACAGCAACATACGAAAGACAATGTTACCTATACCAATTGGTCGCTTCCCATGCCGCTGGCCGACGCGCTGCGTAAAGATTATAGGGCTGCATTTGAAGGGGTTTCATTATTGTACAGTGGCGTGTATAACGTTACGTTTGCGGAAAAGAAATTATCTGCCAAAGGAATGTTTATGGAGCCGGATGGGCCGTCTATGTTTTCCCTGGAGCTGCTGAGCGGAAACAAAAATGCCTTGACTGACCCGGCCTCGGTGTTGTTATCGCAATCGCTGGCCCGGAGGCTTTTTGGAAACAGCAATCCGGTGAACCAGGTGATACGGATCACCAACCAATTTAATGTAAAGGTAGCCGGGGTGTATAAAGATCTTCCAAAGAATACATCATTGAGCGAAGATGCGGAGTTTATTGCTCCCTGGCAGTTTGGCGTGTCTAACTGGGAGTGGATCAGAAAAGAAAAAGATAACTGGAATTATAATCTTTTTAAGCTGGCCGTTCAGCTGGCACCGCATACCCGCATGGAGGATGTAACGGTCCGGATCCGGAAAGTGCTTGCGGCACATATCACACAGGCACCGGGAGAGCAGGTAGTTACAAACCTGACCCTTTACCCGATGAGCCGCTGGCATCTTTATGACTTTGATGAAAAGGGACGTATCATCCCGGGAAACCTGCAATATCTCTGGCTTTTTGGTGCGATCGGTTTTTTTGTATTGCTGCTGGCCTGCATCAATTTTATGAACCTCAGTACCGCCAGAAGCATCAAACGGGCCCGGGAGGTCGGTATCCGGAAAACGATCGGTTCCCGCCGGATCCAACTCATTGCGCAGTTCTTCGGCGAGTCCGTGCTGACAACCTTAATTTCCTTCCTGCTGGCCATTTTGATTGTGCAGCTTTCCCTGGCATCGTTTAATACACTCACCAATAAAAATATCAGCGTGCATTGGTTCAGCGGCTGGTTTTGGTTAGCCGGGCTGCTGATCTGTATGATCACCGGCCTGCTGGCGGGCAGTTATCCGGCTTTTTATTTATCTTCTTTTAAACCCGTTAAAGTATTAAAAGGTCTTTTTAAAGGAGGGACAGGCGCCAATCTTCCGCGAAAAGTGCTGGTGGTATTACAATTCACCATTTCCATATTCCTGATCATCGGCACCACGATTATTTACCGGCAAATACAATATGCTAAAAGCCGCCCTGTAGGATACAACCGGGAGGGTTTATTATCGGTACACATGACAACTCCTGAAATTTATGCCCGTACCCCGCAGATCCGTAATGAGCTGCTGGCCTCGGGGGCGGTACAGGAAATGGCATTGTCGCAATGCCCGGTTACGGAAGTATGGGTCGGAAGCGATGGGTTCAATTGGAAGGGGAAAGCACCTTCCGTAGATGGAACTTTTGCGGTAGTAGCGGCTTCTGTTGAATTTGGAAAAGCGGCGGGCTGGCAGTTTGTGGAGGGCCGGGGTTTTTCAAAAGCATTTCCAACCGATTCCAATGGTCTGGTCATAACGGAAAGTGCGGCAGCATATATGGGCCTCCGGCACCCGTCCGGAACGGTGATCACCTGGCATGGAAAAAGTTACACAATATTGGGGGTGGTGAAAAATGTAATGATGACTTCTCCGTTTGGTGATGACAGCCGGATCGTTTTTCCCTTATTACGTGAACCGGGCAATTTTATGGTATTGCGGATGAACCCGGGACGCCCTTTGTCGGAATCAATGAAGACCATCGCCGGCATCTTTCAAAAGCACAATCCTTTTGCTCCCTTCGAATATTCTTTTGTGGATGAAGAGTATGCGAAAAAATTTGTGCATGAGGAGCGGATCGGAAAACTTGCTACGTTATTTTCAGGGCTGGCTATTTTCATAAGCCTGCTCGGGTTGTTTGGGATTGCCTCCTTTATGACCGAACAGCGTACAAAGGAGATCGGTATCCGCAAAGTGCTGGGCGCACCGGCAAGCGGGCTCTGGAACCTGCTTTCAAAAGAACTGATGATGCTGGTGCTGATTGCTATCGTGCTGGCCATACCCGCGGGTTACTATGCCATGAATAGCTGGCTGCACCGGTACGATTACCGCATCAATGTTTCCTGGCCGCTGTTTTTATTGCCGGCATTGGCGTCCCTGCTGATTGCGCTTTGTACGATCAGTTTCCAGATCGTCAGGGCCATACGTGCCAACCCGGTTCGTTCGTTGCGGTTGGAGTAGGGAGTGGGCAATAGTCAATAGTTAATGGGGAACAGGTGGTGCGTATATTAACGCCGCTGAATGCTGAACGCTAAATGCGGATTCTGGATTCTCGCCGCTCGATTCTGGATTCTCAATTCTGGATTCCCCAACTGTATCAAAACCGGACAGTTCCTGTTTTAAAAGCGCACAACCTGCAGCGTATTCCTTTATATAGTATATTTATTACCAATTCTTTATGTTCGTGGCATCAAGGTTGAAACCAAAGGTCGGGATGGAGCCATTCAAAACAGTTCCGCATCTTTAAACAAAGCAGGGCATGATCAGAAACTATTTAAAAATAGCGTGGAGGAATATCCGCAAACATGCATTATACAGCACCGTAAACATCATCGGGCTGTTTGCCGGCATCCTGTTTTTCTTTTTGATCGGTGCTTATGTGTGGAGTGAGTTGCAGGTGAACCGGACGTTAAAAAATGCACCGCATCAGTATATTCTTACCAGCGAGTGGAAGGACCCCAATATGGGGTATGACCTGGCTACCCTGGGGCCGCTTGCCCTGCGCCTGAAGCATGATTATCCTAACCTGGTTAAAAATTACTACCGGTACGACGGTATCACGGCCATCGTTTCCAAAGGCGAAAAGCTATTGAAGCAAAATGTTCAGATGGGAGACAGTACCCTGCTGGAAATGTATGGGTTTAAGGTATTGCACGGAGATCCTGTAACAGCGCTGCACCAGCCTTTTAATGTGGTAATTACCCGGGATATGGCATTGCTGTATTTTAACCGTACCGATGTAGTGGGCGAAACGCTGGCCATCCGCAGTTTTAAAGATACCGTACACGATTTTAAAATTACGGCGGTGCTGGACAACCTGCAGGAGAATACCGTAACCGGTTTAACGCCCACTTATCCCAGTAAGGTCTTTGTTTCGGTTGCCAATGCCGGTTACTTTGGCCGTACGGATCTGGACACATGGCAGAACAACCAGATCGCCTCCTATATCGAATTACAAAACGGTGTAAAAGTAACAGACCTGGCGGGTCCGATCCGCCAGCTCCTTAAACAAAACACATCTGCCGTTGTACAGGAAAATCTCCGGGTTAACCCGGTGTTGCTTACCCGCTATCACCTGCACCGGAATAACCAGGCGGTACTCCGTACCATTTATACCTTAACACTGGCCGGTCTGTTCATCCTCTTAATGGCGGTTGTAAATTTTATTAATGTAAGCGTCAGCAGCGCCGGTACGCGGATGCGGGAAATTGGTGTACGAAAAGTGATCGGGGGGCGCCGCCGGCAGCTCATCTTCCAGTTCCTTTCGGAGTCCATTATACTGGTGGCTATTGCCACGCTTCTGGCCGTTGCTGCTTATCCTGTTGCCGGTGGTATTTTTGAAGGAGCCGTAGGCAAATCCATACCACCGCTGTCATCCTTTCCGTTGTACTTTATCGGCATACCGGTATTGTTTATACTCTTCATCGGTATCGCTTCCGGGTTATACCCCGCATTCCGGCTGTCTGCCGTAAATATGATCCACGCAATGAAGGGAACACTGCAATCTGTGGGCGAAAACAGGTTGCTGCGCAAAGGGCTTATGGGCTTTCAGTTTGCCGTAGCACTGCTGGTATCGGCGGCCGCATTTATTATTACTCAACAGGTGGCTTATTTTTTTGGTAAAAATCTCGGTTATAATAAAGCGTTTATGGTATCGGCACAGGTACCCCGCAACTGGTCGAAGCCCGGCGTGGACCGGATGATTGCCATAAGGGATCAGTTTGCAAAATTGCCCGGGGTGGCTGCCGTTTCATTGTCGTATGAAATTCCAAACGGAAATAATGGCGGCCAGGTTCCGGTATACAAATCCGGAGCAGATTCGGCAACGGCACTTACCCTTCAGTTATTGTCTACAGACGAACATTATTTGAGTACTTACCAGGTGCCGCTGAGTGCCGGCCGTTTCTTTGATGGTTATCACAGGGATTCGGGGCAGGTAGTGCTCAACAAAACTGCGGCAACCGCATTGGGATATCCATCGGCAGCAGCTGCCATCGGAAAGCAGGTACGGGTGCCGGGCGATCCTACCCTATTTACGATAAAGGGGGTTACCGATGATTTTCATTTTGGAGCGATGTCCGGCAAAATACCGCCACTGCTGATGTTTCATATTAACTTTAACCCCATCTACCGCTTCCTGTCCTTTAAATTAAAGCCCGGGAATGTACCGGCTTCTTTAGCAGCGCTTCAAAAGACCTGGTCCGCGCTGATCCCGGAAGCTTCCTTCGAGTACCGTTTTATGGATGAGGACCTCAATATTTTATATGCAAAGGAACTGCAACTGAAAAAAGCAGCCTATATGGCGGGTGTGCTGGCCCTGGTAATCGTGTTGCTGGGCATATTTGGTATGGTGTCGTTAAGCATTCAGAAGCGGGTAAAGGAAATCGGTGTGCGAAAGATACTCGGGGCATCGGTGGCACATATTATAAAGCTTTTTGCAAAAGAGTTTGTAGCGGCCCTGCTATTGGCCGCCCTGGTAGCCATCCCCGTGGCTTACTGGTTAATGCGCGGCTGGCTCCAGAACTATGCCTATCATATCCGTATATCCGGCGGAATATTTGTGATCATTGTTTTGTGCATAGCATGTATAACGTTTTTATTGGTTAGCGTTCAAACGGCAAAAGCGGCAATGGCCAATCCCGTAAAGTCGTTGCGGAACGAGTAATGCGGGAGCTTATAAGGTAAGCATTTAAATGCAGCGAAACCGGACGTCTAAAAGCGGGTTGGTGTAAAAACAGGTGTATGATCAGTAATTATTTGAAAACCTTAATTCGAACCTTTAAAAAGAATAAGCTGGCAACGGCGATTAACCTGCTGGGATTAACGGTGGCCTTTACCTGCACCACGCTGTTATTACTGCGTGTGTATAATGAATTTTCATTTGACCGGTTTTACCAGGATAAAGACCGTATTTATAAAGTGTATCGCTCCGCTAACGCTCCGCAGGGTGAGCGGCTGCTGGCCAGGTTTCCTTTTCCCGTAACGGAGGCCGTAAAGAACGAAAATGCCGGTGTTGAAAAAGCATCGCTGATCAGCGACGGCGAAGGGCAGGGGATCCGTTATAAAGATAAAACGGTGAACCTGGGAATAAAACTTGTAGACGCCGATTTTTTAAATATTTTTTCTTTCCCCGTTCGCAGCGGCAACCGGCAAAGTGCATTGGCTACCATTAATGATGTGGTACTTACAAACCAGGCTGCGAAGGCCGTGTTTGGCACGGAAGAACCTGTAGGTAAACCTGTAGAAATAAATATCAACGGCAAATGGGTAAAACTTGTTGTTGCTGCTGTTTTGGAAGATATTCCTCAAAACACATCGCTAAAGTTTGAGATACTGGCCCGTACGGAATTGCATCCGGATTATACCGTGGCTAAGCATAAATGGGATTGGACCAGCAGCGATCTGTATGTAAAAATGAAGGCGGGGGTAACGAAGGCAGACTTTGAAAGATCGGTTGGCGCACTGATACATAAATATTATCTTGAAGACCTGGAGTACATGAAAAAGGAAGGGTATAAGCCCTATGCAAACGGCGATTATATGCGTTTGCACCTGTTGCCGGTAACGCAATTGCATTTTAATACGCAGGTTGGTGCGCCCGATGCCATCAGCAAGTCATTCCTTTTTGTATTGCTGCTGGTGTCCTGCAGCATTTTGCTCATTGCCTGTTTTAATTTTGTAAATCTTAATATCGGTATCTCGCTCAGTCGCACCCGGGAAATCGGCGTTCGCAAATGTTTGGGTGCGCAGCGCAGGCAGGTGTGGCTGCAGGTATGGAGCGAGAGTTTTTTTCTGATCCTCTTATCCATGATAGCGGGTGTGGGCTTTTCGCTGGCACTTATTCGTCCGTTCAACCAATTATTTGGCACCACGGTAAGTGCTGCATTGCTGGGCCATCCGTTCGTGATCCTTTTTTTCTTGTTGCTGGCGATTGTTATTTCATTGCTGGCTTCCGGGTATCCATCCGCATTGCTGGCGCAATTAAAGACCGCCGAAGTACTCAAGGGGAAACTGGCCATTAAAAGCCGGGGCGGCCTCCGGGATACATTGATCATTTTGCAGTTCGTAATTGCAACGGTACTCATCTGTGTTACGGTGATCATTTATCAGCAATTTCAATATTTAAGAAAAGCACCTTTGGGATATGATACCGATGCATTGATCTCAATACCCGTTGATGCAACCCGGCAGGACAACCGCGTGGTGGCAAAGATGCGTTCCCTCCTGGCGGCACAACCGTCTGTTCTGAGTGTTTCAGGAACCTCCGTAAATTTGGGAATGGGAAAAGACGGCGGCTCCAACAAATGGACGCATGGTTTTAATTTCAATGGCCGGTCTGTGCGAACCAATGTGCTGTGGGGCGATTATGATATTATAAAAACATTGGGTATCGCCTTAAAAGAGGGACGTGATTTTTTAAGTAGCTATGCGTCCGACACCGCCCATAATGTAATCATTACGGAAAGCATGCAGGCGCAGCTCGGTATCAAAAACCCGATAGGGCAGTCCGTTCTGGCAGATAGTGCGGAAGCACCCTGGACGATCATCGGGGTGATCCCCGATTTTCAGCTGTATTCCATGTATAATAAAAAAGAACCGCTTACCATAAGAATGAGCCCGGCGGAGCCAACAAAATACCTGTTGATCCGGGTAGCAACAAAGAACCCATCCGCCACGATGGATCTGGTAGAGAATGTATATAAAGCAGTAGACCCGCATTCCGATTTCAATGGATCTTACGTAACGGAAAATGTAGACCGGTGGTATCGTGCAGAAGAACGTCTTTCCCGGATGTTTTCAGCTGCTGCGGCAGTGGCGATTATATTGTCGTGTATGGGATTGTTTGGAATGGCCTTTATTGTAGTAGGACAGCGTACCAAGGAGATCGGAATCCGTAAAGTACTGGGGGCTTCCGTTGGGAATATTTCTGCATGGATCAGCAGTGCGTTTATCAGGCCTGTCATTATAGCCATTATCATTGCCACACCAATTGCTTTTTGGATTTTGAACAAGTGGCTGCAGCATTTTACCTACCGGGTAACCATTTCCTGGTGGGTATTTGCAGCGGCCGGTATAACTTCCATCTGTATTGCAACGATAACGGTGAGCCTGCAGGCATTGAAAGCGGCGGCCGCAAACCCGGTACAATCGTTGCGAAGTGAGTAATTAATTTAAAAATGTGCGTGTGGCCATAATCTTAAACAACCTTTAACCGCCTTAAACCGTGAATAGGCGATGGTGAACAGGCAATAGTCAATGGTGAATAGTTAATGAAGCGTGTATGATAATAAACAAGGATTTGGGCCGGGATGCGAATAGCAGCAGCTCAAATCTGAAGTCTGAAATCTCAAATCTCAAATCTAAAATATGTTATTACAATTAAGGGGCATTTATAAATGGGTGAATACGGGCATTAACAGAACCTTTCTGCTCAAGGATATCAACCTGGATATCGATGAGGGGGAGTTTGTTTCGGTGATGGGGCCTTCCGGATCGGGTAAATCGACCCTGTTGAACGTGATCGGGATGCTGGATGATTTTGATGAGGGTACCTACCATTTTATGGGAGAAGCGGTGCAGCAATTAAAAGAAAAGCAACGTACGGCATTGTATAAACAGTATATCGGCTTTGTATTTCAGGCCTATCACCTGATTGATGAATTGACCGTATACGAGAATATTGAAACCCCGCTTTTATATAAGGGCATCAAGGCCTCAGAACGAAAGGCATTGGTCGCCGATATGCTGGATCGCTTTCAGATCGTTGGAAAGAAAGACCTGTTTCCAACCCAGCTTTCAGGCGGGCAGCAACAGCTGGTGGGTATTGCAAGGGCATTGATCGGAAACCCCAAACTGCTGCTGGCAGATGAGCCCACCGGAAATCTGAACTCAAAGCAGGGGGAGGAGATCATGGAATTGTTCAAACAGCTGAACCAGGAGGGCGTGACCATTATACAGGTTACCCATTCTGAAAAAAATGCGGAGTATGGCTCCCGCATCATTCACCTGCTGGATGGGCATGTGGAGCGGAAGGGGCAATAGGCAATGTTAACGGCCAATAGTCAATGGTCAATGGTCAATCGTCAGCGGTTATAGATGGTTGCGGAAAAATAAAAACCGCCGGCTGCTGGCTGACAATTAATAGCTGACGACTGATAACTGATAACTGATAACTGAAAGCTGAAAGCTGATAACTCAATTCTGAATACTCAATTCTCAAATTCATGAAATTTTTTGTTGGATTTTTTTTATGTATGGTTCCGCTAAGCCTTCTTGCACAGCCGGGCAATTATACCCTGGAGCAATGTATTGATATAGCGCTTAAGAATAACCTGCAGGTGACGCAGGCGGCAAACCAGGCGGGGCGCGATGAGGTGGCACGAAGGCAGGCCCGGTTGAATATGCTGCCCAACCTCAATGCTTCTGCCAGCCACGGCTGGTCATTTGGTCGCAGCATTGACAATACCACCAACGCGTTTGTAGACAATAATATTTATTCAGGCGATTATAATATTTCGGGTGGTGTAACACTGTTCAGAGGGATGAACCTGCAAAATACCGCCCGGCAGGCAGCCATGACGGCAGCGGCTTCCGGTATGAGCTGGCAACAGCAGAAAGACAACATTACACTCAATGTGATACTGGGCTATCTGCAAATGATGAGTGCGCAGGATATCCTTTCGCAAACCAGTGACCAGGCCACACTTTCTGAAAAGCAGGTAAAGCGGCTGAAGGATATGGATGCGAAGGGTGCCGTAGCGCCATCGGATCTTTTCGACATGCAGGGGCAGTATGCGAATGATGAGGCCACCATCATCAATGCCCGGCGTGATGTGGAAACGGCCAAGATCAATATCTGTGCGTTGATGAACATCCCTTACGACAGCAGCATCGTTTTTGAAAGAATGGCCGTTGCAGAAATCCTGGAGAAAAATGCCACCAATGCCACAGAAGCCTATCATACGGCGCTGGACCGTTTTGCCCAGGTGAAGGCCGCGGACTTTTCTGTAAAGAGCGCGGCTTACGGATTGAAAGCTGCCCGTTCCAAATTATTTCCTACATTGGATTTCGGGTATGGCATGAATAGCCGTTATGCGCAATCCTCCGCTGCAAGTATCATGGATCAGCTAGAGAATAATAACAACAAAAATATGGGCTTTACGCTTTCGGTACCCATATTTAATAACCTGCAAACACGGAACAATATAAAGCTGGCCCGGCTGAACCTGAAGGACGCGGTGCAGAATGACAAGGCGGTAAAAACCCAGCTTCAACAGAATGTGGAAGGTGCAGCCGTTAACATGAATGCGGCATTTGACCGCTATAAAAAATTACAGGAACGGGTAAATGCCCTGCAGCAATCGTACCGGGCAGCAGAAGCCCGCTTTACTGTAGGACAATGGAACTCGGTGGAATATCTTACGGTAAAAAACAACCTGGACCGTGCCAATATTGACCTCATCGGCGGTAAGTATGAGTATTTGCTGCGGGTAAAGATTTATAATTACTACCAGGGAATCAGCGGGGGAGAATGAGTTCCCTTCGGGAAATTTAAAATAACGAATGTGGAATATTAAATGTAAAAGTGGAGCTGCCGTTACTATTCGGTGTGCTTTCCGCTGGCCGATATCTATATCGCAGGCGCCAACATTTTTCAACATAATCATCAAATATGAAACGGATTTGACCTGAAACGGGTAGCAGGTTTCAGTCTTCAGTTATTAGTTTTCAGTTATTAGTCTTCAGTGTTATCATTCGATATGGAACGGATTTAACGTGAAACTTTAAACATGAAACCTGAAACACAACAGGTGATTGGCCGATAACTTAGGGCCGACCGCCGCAAACCGCGTTTACTTCCCTCCGTTGGCCTTCAGGTCTGACAGGCATCCCGCATCCAGTGAAGGCGCGTTATTTTGCGACAGGAACCCGAATACATCGGTGGTTTCTGAAGCATAATACATCAAACATTGCTGATTGCTGCAATGATTGCCATGTGTGGCATCTTTATGTGCAGATTGCATGGGAGTACCAAGGTCTACCAGTCCCAGCAGATGCCCGATTTCATGTTCCAGAACCGTAGCCTCCAGTTTGGTGCGGCTTACCTGGCCAAAACCACCTGAATTGTCATGGATCTTTTTACCCATCAGGGCGGCTGAACTGTTCCGGTAGGCAATGCCTAACGTACCGGCATCGGTAAAATCGCTGTTGCTGTAAAGAATATAGATGCTCAGTTGATTGCCCTTGTTAAAAAGAGTACGGTTTTGCTGCTCAATTTCCCGGATCCGGCTCAGCGAAAGTGTTGCTTCGCCGGGGTCGGCAATGGCCTTGGTATTAATGGTAATGCCACCGGGTTTATTGAGCCGGGTGGTTAAAAACTGTTGTAACTGGTTCAACGCTGCGGCATCGGGTGCATAGCCCGACACGTATTGTATCTCTACCGCAAGGGATGTAAATGGACTGCTTGTCAGAAAATCCCTGGAAGAAGCACCAACGGGCTTATTATAAGCAGTGCCGTCCTTATCCGGACTGTTGATAAAGGATATATCTTTTTTGGAGCAGGAATGTGTCAGTACAACGGCAACCAGCGCGATTCCGGTAATCATTCGTTTCATATCGGGAAGATTAAACTTGGTGCTAAAAATACGGGTTTTGCGGCATTGTTGAAACGCTCCGGGTTGCTACCGCTGTAAATCTGAAACGGGCACGCCCCGTTCTTTCAGCAGGGTTGCTGCAATTTTATCAATGGGAAGCGTCATTACATCGGCGGAAAAGTGCTCCCAGTCTATAAAGCGGAAATTTTCTGTAATCGTGGCCGGATAAACCGGGGTGCCGTTATTTACGGTAAAAGATAAAGGCTCCAGCGGCCGCACAATATAGTAGATTGCAATAAGCTGATGCGCTTCATTAAAAGCCGATTGCTGAAAAAAGTCGGTGGTATAAAGATGGTCTACTACCGCTACGTCTACATTCATTTCTTCTTTGCATTCGCGGATAATGCACTCCCGGGTACCTTCGCCCAGCTCCAGCCCGCCGCCCGGAAATTTGGTAACTTCCCGATTATTAAAATAGATCCGTTCGTCGCTTACCAGTACCTGTTTCCGGTCGTTTACCAGGATACCGTAAACGCGGATGTTAAAAGATTGTAAGGTCATTCCAGTATTTTTTTTCTGAAGGCCAGTACGCCTAGCACTACTGCCAGTATCAGGGAAATTATGGCTACAATATAAAAGGCGTAAGGAGAGTGTTCGAATCCGCTGGGTACATTCATGCCAAAGATACTGGCGATCAGTACCGGAAAACTCAGTACGATGGTGGCAATCGCCAGCCGTTTCAATACCTGGTTTTGATTGTTGGCAATAATACTGGCAAAAGTATCCATAGTACTGCTGAGGATATTGGTATAAATGTTGGCCATTTCAAGGGCCTGTGAATTATCAACCATAAGATCCTCCAGGAGTTCGGATTCGGTTTCTGTAAACTGCATAAATTTTGTACGCTGCATTTTTGCAAGCAGCAGCTCATTGGAGCGGAGTGCCGTTACAAAATACACCAGGCTTTTCTGGATCTTCATCAGTTCCAGCAGGTGCTCGTTCTTGTTGGCATCGTATAATTTTTGCTCAATCACATTCCGCTTCTGGTTGATCTCTTTCAGGTACTCCATAAAGTTCTGAATGATCTTTTCTATGATCTTGATCACCATCATATTCTTCTTGTCTGGCTGGCGGTTCTGAAAAGTGTTCAGGAACTTTTTGATAGCCGGATTCTCAAATGAGTTTACGGTAACAATATGATTATGGGTAAGAATGACGATGATGGGTATGGTGATGTAATACGCATCACTTTCATTAAAGGAATTGTTTTCCGTGGGCGTTTTGATCACAATGAGCTTTACATTGTCGTCTTCATCATAACGGCTGCGTTCGTCGATATCCAGCGAGTCGGTCAGGAAGTCGATCGGGATCTCCAGTTGATCCGATAATTCGTCGAACTCTTCCTGTTTCAGCGGAGGTACTACGTTTACCCAGCTGTCGTTTTCCGGCTCGGAAATTTCAACTGTGTGATGATCGATATTTTTAAAGTATTTGATCATAGTGCTTCGTTGCTTATCTGCCCTTCAAAAACTTTTATTGCGGGGCCTTTCAGCCAGATGCTGTTAAAAGTTCCGTCCGGCTCTCTCCGGTAACGAACGGTTAGTTTTCCGCCAAGGGTTTCAATATTCACGGCGTTGAACCCGTTTTCATTGTGATGAAAAACCAGGGCGGCGGCCGTAACGCCGGTGCCACAGGAATAGGTTTCGTTTTCCACACCCCGCTCATAGGTACGCACGATGAGGGTATCCGGCTCTTTTACCTGAACAAAATTTACATTAATGCCTTCTTCAGCAAAATCCTTGCTGTATCTTATTTTTTTTCCTTCTTTAAAAACGTCGAGCTGCATTACATCCGGGTCGAGCTGCACATAGTGTGGAGAACCCGTATTCAGAATCGCATCGGTTTTATATTCCCGGATGCCGTCGACGTCTTTCATTTTTAAAGTGACTTCCCCGTCTTCAATTGTAGCATCGTGCGGCCCGTCTGCAGCAATAAAATGATAGGTGGTTTTACGGATGCCCTGATCGTGGGCAAACTGCACAATACAGCGGCCTCCGTTTCCGCACATGGAACCTTCGCGCCCGTCTGCATTGAAGTACACCATTTCAAAATCGTAGCCCTCCTGTTCGTTCAGCAGCATAAAGCCGTCCGCCCCGATGCCGAAGCGCCGGTTGCACAGCTGCTTTATTTGTTCCTCCGTAAGGTGCGAATAAGCCCCGTTCCGGTTATCCACCAAAATAAAATCATTGCCCGTGCCCTGGTATTTATAGAATGTCATGTTCTTTGTTTTATTGTTCATGTACACCGTGTATTGCGCGTCAGATGCGGCTTGTCTGCCATCCGGATGCCATATAGCCGGAACGATCAACTGAGCGTAGCAAGATGGATGCCACCTGTGCTGCAGCCGGCTTAAAAATTATTTTTAAACGTCTCCAAAAATTTTACAATCAGCCGTTCTACTGCCGCCTTTCCATCCTTGGTAAATTCTTTTACGATCCGGTTGGCTACAATGGCGTTTACCGCCAGGCAGTGATGCCCGAGCAATTTCCCCAACCCGAAAATAGCCGAGGTTTCCATTTCAAAGTTGGTGATCCGGTGCTGTCCGAAACTGAAATCGGTTAACCGGTCAATCAGCTGGGGATTGCGTACCCCCAGGCGCAGCACCCGTCCCTGCGGACCATAAAAGCCCGGGCAGGTAACGGTGATACCCTGGTGAAAATCGGTTACAAAATGTTTCAGCAGGGAAGGGGAGGCCCCCGTGATATACGGCGTGCTCAACCCCTGCATCTGCACATGTGTAACAAAGGAATGCAGCAACTGGGTTTCCTCGTCGGTTTCTTCCGGCCGGTAAAAATTGAGCAGGTTATCCAGGCCCAGCCCATGGGTAGAGGCTACAAAGCTGTCTACCGGGATATCGGCCTGTAATGATCCGGAAGTACCCACGCGGATAATATTGAGCGCTTTCAGATTTGAGCGGATCTCCCGGGTTTCGAAATCGATATTGACCAGTGCATCCAGTTCATTCATCACGATGTCGATATTATCTGGTCCGATACCTGACGATAGTACTGTAAGCCGTTTGCCGCCCACCATTCCGGTGTGGCTCACAAACTCGCGGTGCTGTCGTTTAACTTCGATGGTATCAAAATATTTGCTGAATTCGGCCACCCGGTCGGGGTCGCCCACGGTCACTACCGTATCTGCCAGTTCCTCAGGGCGAAGATCCAGATGGTACACTGCACCCCTGTTATTGATAATCAATTCCGATTCTGCGATCCTGCTCATAAAAAAAGGTCTTTAATCTTTGCAAATATTTACCAAAAATATCCTATTTTTGCCAGCCTTCAAAGATTAAATGGCGGGTGGTAGTCGCTTAATAGTGATTGCCGGTAACGCCGGGATCGAAAAGGGATAAAAGGTCTCGTGGCCGAGTGGCTAGGCAGAGCTCTGCAAAAGCTCGTACAGCGGTTCGAATCCGCTCGAGACCTCCGGTTAAAAAAGTGAAACCCGCTCTGGCAGCGGGTTTTTGCATGTAATAGCCGTGCCATGGCGGGTTGTGCGCTATGGTTAAATTGGGTATTTGCTTGTGATTTGATAAGGATTAAGTAAAAAACGCGGCCCCAGCGCAACCGGGGAAAACAATGTCAATCCGGAAGCTTGTTTACAATCTTCCCGTGGTGTCTCCCGCAGGGGACGCCCGGGTTAGCAGCGTATGATTATAATGTATGGATCATTTTCAGGGTCCTTTTCAAGAGACCCTGAAAAGAAGGCGAAGACGCCGTGGGTTTACCGCAGTGTTATCTGAAGATTTGCTTGTTTGGTACACGGTCTTCCCGTGGTGTCTCCCGCAGGGGACGCCCGGGTTGGCAGCGAATGATTATAATGTATGGATCATTTTCAGGGTCCTTTTCAAGAGACCCTGAAAAGAAGGCGAAGACGCCTTGGGTTTACCGCAGTATTATCAGAAGATTTGCTTGTTTGGTACGCGGTCTTCCCGTGGTGTCTCCCGCAGGGGACGCCCGGGTTGGGCAGCGTATGAGTATAATGTATGGATCATTTTCAGGGTCCTTTTCAAGAGACCCTGAAAAGAAGGCGAAGACGCCGTGGGTTTACCGCAGTATTATCTGAAGATTTGCTTGTCTTCCCGTGGTGTCTCCCGCAGGGGATGGCCGGATTGGTAGCGTATGATTATAATGTATGGATCATTTTTTCAGGGTCCCTTGCAGGAGCCCCTGGAAAATAAATATTAGTCTATAAATTTGGTGGACTAAAAAAATACTGTTAATCTTGCAACTTATTATGAACTCCCCGTTTTTCAGTAACAGGATAAATCAAAAACCATTGATGTGGAACAGAGGTTGCATGTTTAACCCTGTTGTCTGTTGTTGCAGTTGTTAGTCTAACGCCTTCTTTAAGGCCTTTTCCATTTTCATCTTTTCTTTTACTTAAACGATTTATTCGCAATGGACGACTCGTAGAAATCATATAAAAATGCCGGGCCTGTTGGCGCAGATACCCGGCTGCATCATAAAGTGTTTCCCTGTTAAAGATCCTGCATGCAATTGCATACAGGCCACCTTATTATTTAATGCAAATCAAATGTAATGAAAAAAAAGTTTACCGTTTTTTTATTGCTAACCTCATTATTTACACTGCTGCAGAAAAACGTTTATTCACAGGAGCCGCACACGGTTATTAATACGCAGTTTAGCGGTCATGTTTACGACTCGCTGTCGAAACTTCCCCTCGACGGCGCCACCGTATTGATCAAGGGAACTACCAACCAGTCGCGGGCAGATGAGAAAGGGCATTTCAATTTAAGAACGGGGCAAACGCTGCCGTTTACCATCATTGTATCCTTTGTGGGATACGAAACCCGGGAAATTTATGTAACGAAGCCGGTTGTTACGGTTCCATTAGAGCGGCGGAAAAATGACCTGGGCGAAGTGGTGGTGGTAGGATATGGTACCCAAAAGCGCAGCAGCATCACGGGATCTGTAGCCTCGGTATCAAAAACCGGGCTCTCGCAGCCGGCGGTAGCTTTTGACAACCTGCTTCAGGGCTCGGTTTCCGGCGTTGCGGTTACCCAATCGTCCGGCCAGCCGGGGAGTACCGCCACTATCCGGATCCGGGGCGGCAATTCCATTAATTTCGGAAATGATCCACTCTATGTGATCGATGGATTTATTGTTTACAATGATAACAACCTTACCAATACAGGAGCTTCCAGCGGAGGCGGTATCAATGCACTGTCAACCATCAATCCGTCGGATATTGAATCGATCGATATTTTAAAAGATGCAGCGGCTACCGCCATTTATGGATCGAGGGGGGCTAACGGCGTGGTGATCATTACCACCAAGAAGGGCCGTAAAGGAAGAACAGAGCTGAACTACAGCGGTTATTTTGGTAAACAGGAGGCCGCAAAAACGCTTAAGCTGCTGAATGGTGCACAATGGGCATCGCTGATCAATGATATCAACAAAAGTGATAACCAGGCGGCAACTTTTACACCCGCGCAGATCGAGGCATTTGGTGAGGGGTACAACTGGCAGAACGCGGCGTTGCGGCGCGCTGCAACACAAAATCATGAACTGTCGATATCCGGCGGAGATGAGAAGTCGCGGTTCCTGATCTCCGGTAATTATTTTGACCAGGATGGGGTGATCCTGAATACCGGATTCCGGCGTTATTCCGGGCGCATCAATTATGAGCGGGAACTAAACAGTAAGTTTACAGTAGCGGCTAATGTATACCTGAGCAAGGCGAACCAGGATAAACTTTCCGGCGCTAATTTTGGAAGCATCGGTTTTAATGGCGCCTTCCCTACATTGGTGCTTACGCCTTCCATTGTAAAGATCTGGAATGAGGATGGCAGCTACAATAACCAGAACCCATATATTGCTACTCCAACAAATGCGCTCCGCGATATTGTAGCCACCAAAAATGAAACACTGATCGCCCGCAGCCTGGCAAACGCCTTTATAGAATACCGGATCATAGAAGGACTGGTGCTTAAGTCTTCCTTTGGGATGGATCAGCTGACAACCAAACAAAATTATTATGCCCCTTCCTATACTTCGGCAGGCTATGCTGCCGGCGGTATTGCCGCTGTGGGAAATGTGCAGGGCAGTTCCTGGCTGAATGAAAACACGCTAACCTACTCAAAGAATATCCGGGACCGCCATGCGGTGAATGTATTGCTGGGGTATACCACCCAATATTCAGAGGATGAAAGTACGGTAGCCGGTGCACAGAAATTTGCATCCGACCTTACAACGTATAATAATCTTTCCCTGGGCGGAACGGCCGTACTGCCTGCTTCAGATGCCCATGCTGCGGCGCTGAACTCCTTCCTTGGCCGGATCAATTATACATTGGATGATAAATATTCGGTATCCCTTACCCAACGGGCGGATGGCTCTTCGCGGCTGGGCAAAAACAATAAATGGGGATTTTTCCCTTCCGTAGGTGTATCCTGGAATGCCGTTAAAGAACGCTTCCTGGAGCAAAGCGATGCCGTCTCCAACCTGAAGTTGCGGGCATCGTACGGACAAACGGGAAACTCTGAAGTACCGCCATACAGTTCGCTTTCCGTATTGGCCGCCAGTAATTATTTTTTCAACGGATCGCTGGTTACGGGCGTGGCACCGGCGCAGCTGGCAAATGAAAACCTGAAGTGGGAAACCACCACACAATGGAACCTGGGAATCGATGCCGGCTTTTTTAACAACCGGATCAGCATTACGGCAGATGTGTACGGGAAAAAGACCAGCGATCTCCTATTGTTTGTGCCCTTTCCGTTATATACCGGGTATAATACGGTATTGAAAAATGCCGGGAGTGTTTCCAACAGGGGAATCGAATTTTCGCTCAATACCGATAATATCAGGGGGCGCCGCTTTAGCTGGAAATCTTCAATCGTTTTTGCAGCCAACAGGAATAAAGTGCTGAACCTTGGTGATGGAGTAAATTATTATTACCCGGTGGCGCCTACGGGATTCGTGTCGCCGGTTATTGTAAAAGTGGGTCTTCCCGTTTCTACCTTTTGGGGATACCGTACAGATGGATTGCTGACGGCTGCAGATCTTGCAGCAAATGTGCCCAAACTTACAGGTGTATCACAACTGGAAGGCGACCGGAAATATGTGGATGCCAACCAGGATGGTGTAATCACAACAGCGGATAAGGTAAACCTGGGCAATGCACAACCAAAATTTACTTTTGGGTTTACCAATAATGTTACGGCGTACGGTTTTGATCTTTCGGTTTTTCTGCAGGGAACCTATGGCAACAAGGTGTTTAATTTTATCCGCCAGAAGCTGGAGATCCCAACCTTGTCGCTGAATGCTTCGGCATCGCTGCTGGACCGGTGGAGTCCCGAACATCCGGACGGTAAGGAACCCCGGGCTACCAATTCCCCCGTACCCCAGGTGATTGACCGTTATATAGAGGACGCTTCTTTTTTGCGGGTAAAGAATATTACGCTGGGGTATACGCTCCCCGTGAACCTGCTTACAAAATATAAAATCACAAAACTACGCTTCTATATTACCGGGCAAAACCTGATTACGGCAACGCCTTATAGCGGACTGGATCCGGAGGCGAATTTGTATGATGTGGATAATACCAAACAGGGCATCGACTACGGGATCTATCCTTCTACCAAAACCGTTCTTGTTGGGCTAAACATCACCATTTAATCACCTAAATAATGTTATCTGTTATGAATTTCATATTGAAAGGAATCTTCCGGTCTGTTTATTTCATTGCTGCAATAGCGATGACCGGTTGCAACAAACTAAAAGAACTCCCGGAATCGGTGGTTACCGAAGACCAGTATTATAAAACAGCTACAGATGCCATAAGCGCAGTGAATGCGGCATATGGAAGCCTCAATGGCGACCCTGCCGGGGATTTTCCTATCTATGGCCGCAACCTGAATATCCTGATCAGCAACGGATCCGACGAGCAGGTATTCAGCCCTTCCAATACCAACCCCGATGTGCGGGCCATTGGAACGATCACCTATGTTGCGGAAAACGACCGGGTACGGAAAATATGGCAACAGCATTACTATGGGATCAACCGGGCAAATGTGGCCATTGATAAAATACCGGGTATCGAAATGGATGAAACCACGAAGAACCGGCTTGTTAATGAAGCCCGCTTTATCAGGGCCCTCCTGTACTTTAACCTGGTACGTTTGTTTGGCGGCGTACCTCTGGTGCTGCATAACCCTACATCTACGAATCTTGAAGCGGTAAAGGTAGCACGGGCGGCACCGGAAGATGTATATGCACAGGTAATTGCAGACCTGACCGCTGCAACGGCATTGCCCGGCGCTTATTCGGGCGCAGATAAAGGGCGTGCTACGGCCGGTGCTGCATGGGGCCTGCTTGCGAAGGTATACGTAACCACAAAGAACTGGGAGCTTGCGCGGGTTACGCTGGAAAAAATTCTTACGGCAGGCACTTTTACGGCGGCAAAGGGCAGTTATGGGTATGATCTTTTTCCTGTTTTTAAGGATGCCTTTCAGAAGCCCACCAAAAATGGCAAGGAACATCTGTTCTCGGTGCAATACGAATCGAACCTGGGCGCGCGCAATGTGCAGAATTTCTTAAGCGGTTCCAATTTCAATTCCTTTAACCCCAAGTCGTTTCCCGGCGATGTGCCGGATGAAAGTCTCCCTAAAATTTTTGATGATGCAGATACCCGTAAGGCAGGTACCTTTTTTACAAAGATACTGAACCCGGCTACGGGGCAGGAGGTGGATTTTTCTCCCGTGACCCGCTATGCAAAATTCATCGATTTCAGTTTAACCCCCATCACTAACCAGGCCCAGAGCGGCATCAACTATCCGGTACTTCGCTATGCAGATATCCTGTTACTGTATGCCGAGGTGCTGAACGAACTGCAGGGACCGGTTGCGGAGGCTTATAAAGCATTAAATATCGTCAGGGCCCGGGCGTATGGTTTGTATACCGGTAATGGCAGTTATACCGATCATAGCCGGGATCTTTCCGGGTTGGATCAGGCCGGGTTCCGGGAAGCAGTTTTTCTCGAGCGCCGGAAAGAGCTGGTGCAGGAAGGCAACCGGTGGTTCGACCTGGTACGTAAGGGAACGCTGGTAGATGAATTGAAAAAGATCGCTGCCAAGGCCGGCAATGTATCGGAAAAAAATTACCGGTTCCCCATACCGCAAATAGAAATCGATCTCAACAGTCAGCTTACTCAAAACCCTGGCTATAACAAGTAGCCTGCGGATTTTTTAACAATCAACCGTTTTAAAAAATGAAATTATGAAAATCAGAATTATTGCAGGTTTTGCACTGCTGCTCATGACGACCCTCTATGCAACGGGTCAGCAAAAAACACCCTTTCAGGGCAAGGTTGGTAAAACACTGGCCGGTTCCGAAGAGTGGTGGCCCAGGCCCGTAACGCCTCCGGCCAATGCGCCCAATGTGGTATGGATCTTACTGGATGATGTAGGATATGGCGCGTCCAGCAGTTTTGGCGGACTGATCCAGACTCCCACGTTCGACTCACTGGCCAATAACGGGCTGCGGTATACCAATTTTCATACCGCTGCCATTTGTGCTCCTACCCGTGCAGCATTGCTCACCGGCCGGAACTCGCATTATGTGGGAGTAGGCGGATTTTCTCATGTAGCCATGTCGGCCGGCTTTCCCGGTTGGAGCGGCCGTATTCCTGATGATAAAGGCACCATCGCCCAGATCCTGCAATCCAACGGCTACAATACATTTGCCGTGGGAAAATACGGGCTCACACCGGATGAAGAAGCCACCGATGCAGGCCCTTTCGACCGCTGGCCCGGTGGAAAAGGGTTTGAGCAGTTCTTTGGTTTCCTGGGATCGCAGACCGATCAGTATGAACCGGACCTGGTAGAAAACAATGCACATATAAAAACGGATGGCCGGCACCTGAATGATCAGATCACCGATAAGGCCATCGGGTATATTCAAAAACAACAACAGGCGGCTCCGGGAAAACCGTTCTTCCTGTATTATGCGCCCGGCGCCGTGCATGCGCCGCACCAGGTGGCACCGGAATTCACCAACCGGTATAAAGGTGCCTTTGATGAGGGATGGGACCGGTATCGTGAGAAGGTACTGGCCAACCAGATCCGGCTGGGCGTAGTGCCAAAGAACGCCCAACTACCCGGTCGTAATACAGAAGTCCCTGCCTGGGATCCATTGCCGGCAGAAAAGAAAAAACTCTACGCCCGGTTTATGGAAACCTATGCCGGCTATCTTACATATACCGATTACTGTGTAGGCCGGCTGATCAGTTATCTGAAAGAGGCGAACCTGCTGCAGAACACCGTGGTTGTGGTCATGATCGGGGATAACGGTGCCAGTAAGGAAGGCACCTTCCAGGGAACCTTACAGCCCAGGAACCAGATCGGCAAACAAACAGAAGAAGAACAGTTCCGGTATAATCTTTCCCACATCGATGATATCGGGCTGCCCCAGGGAAAGAACACCAATTATCCGCTGGGATGGGCACAGGCTACCAATACACCGTTCCGCCAGTGGAAACAGGATGCCAATGCCGAAGGCGGCACCCACAACCCGCTGATCATTTTTTATCCGGAAGGTATCCGGGAAAAAGGCGGTATCCGTACGCAGTACAGCCATGTGATCGATATCCTTCCTACAACGCTCGATCTTGTTGGAATAAAGGCACCGGCCGCTATACGGAATATTCCGCAGGATACCATTCAGGGATATTCGTTATTTAAAACACTGAACAATGCCGGCGCAACCGCAGATCATAAAGTACAGCACTATTATATTTTTGGTGCGCGGTCGATCTATGCTGATGGGTGGAAAGCGGCTACCGCTCACCATCCGGATGCCATCGATTATGTAAAAACACGAACCACCGGCTGGAAGGGCGATCCGGACCGTTGGGAAAAAGACACCTGGGAATTGTACAACCTGAACGAGGATTTTAACGAACGGGTGAACCTGGCAAAAAAATACCCGGAAAAACTCGAGGCGCTGAAAAAACTGTTTGATCAGCAGGCTGAAAAGAACCAGCTGTACCCGCTGATCGACTGGGAGGATGTGTATGAAAAACGGATTCATAAGAATTATCAACCCGCGGTGTATCAAACAGCCGCTCCTGCCGCAGGGAAATAAAAACACAAGGTTTATGAACGACCTGAATATACTCGTAAAAAAAATAATCATCAGTATCAGCATTGTACTTGTACCACTGGCTTTAATAGCCGGTGGTTTGTACCTGCTGCAATTATTGCTGACACCCTAAAAGATATGATATGCATTATAAAATTGAAAATCCCCGGAAGCTGACAAGGGACATACTGGTCAGCATTGGATTGTACCTGTTGCCTGTTGTGCTGATGTTGCTCTGGTTTTATGTACGAAACGAAAAACCCTGGCAGCAAAGTACGGCCGATAACCTGCGGATCATGCAGGAAAACATTCCTTCCTGGCTGCGGTCTGTATTTACCCATCTTCGTAAATGGGGGCTGATTGTGCTGGCCATCGTGGTTGGAATCATTGAAGTGATCGCCGGTCTTTATGAGAACCGCCGCTGGACACGTAATGAAAAGATCCTGGACCTGGTTTGTTTTGTGGCGCCCAAGGTGTTGTTTATTCCGGTACTTACTTTTTTCAGTCTGAAACTATTGCCCCTGTTGTTGCCGGATGTTAAAGATGCGTTTATATGGGTGCCGTTCTGGTGGGGGGCGCTGATCATTGCGGTGGCCGATGATCTTACCCAGTACTGGTATCACCGGCTGCATCACCAGGTGCCCTTTCTCTGGCGTTTTCACCGTACGCATCATTCCGCTCCTTATATGGGCATGTCCATGGCCAGCCGGCAGAATATTATTTATACCATCTTTTTTTCGCAGATCTACCTGATCGCCATCCTTACTTATCTTGGTTTGGGATTGCCGGCGTTATTTGTTGGCGGCGTAAAATCGCTGATCACGCTTTCGGCGCACAGCAGTATTAAATGGGATAAACCCTTTTACACCAACCGGTGGCTGCATCCCATCGGTTGGGTGATGGAGCGGCTGATTTCTACACCGGCCACCCATCATGCGCATCATGCCGATACTACGGACGATGGTATCGGTCATTACAAGGGAAATTTTGGAAATATGTTCTTTATCTGGGACCTGATCTTTGGTACGGGTATCATTACCCGGAAGTATCCGGAAACCTATGGGATCAAATCGTACCAGGAGGAAGAGTGGTATGCACAGTTCCTCTGGCCGGTATTTAAATCCAAAAAGCAGGGAAGCGAATTGGCTAAAGGCGGGCCGCTTGTGGCGGAGGAACCGCAATCCTGAACTCTTTTACCAGCGGGGTCTCTCGTAAGAGGACGCCGCGCTCATACTGGTCGTAGGTATTCTGTTACCGGCGTCCCTTTCCGGAGACGCCGGTAAGAAGGCCGGCAAGTTGGCAATGATGGATGCCGTTATCTTTTACCAGCGGGGTCTCTCAATAGAGGACCCCGCGCTTTTATGGCGTCGTAGCTATTCTGTTTCCCGTGTCTCCTGGCTGCGGGGGCGGATGCCTTTAGTTAAAAACGTATCGTGTTCAGCCGCTTATCAACCAGGATGCCATCCACCGGTTTCAGTTCAACATCCAGCTTGCGTTTTGCTTTCAGTTTGATGATAAATAAATCCTGTGTGCCCATCAGCCCGGGCTGATCGCCGATGTTTACAAACGTGGGGTACAGGGCTTTTTTCCCATTGCTATGCAGCCGGTCATTGGTCATATTTTCCAGCTCCTTTATGTTTAACGGAGTAATGCCGGCAAACTCATAGTCCTGTGTATTGTAAGGCAGCGCAAAACTCAAACCGTTTACGGCTTTCAGGTTTATTCCCTTTACAAGTACTTCAATGAGCTCGTCCTTATTATATGTCTTTTTTGATGTGGTGATTTCGATCTGTCCCTGAAGCGTATCTGCTGTGGTCATATCGGCACCGCCTTCAAGGCGTGTGGCCACATTGGAAATGTCATAGGCATCGATCAGTCCGTTCTTATTAATATCCCCGTTGCTGATATACCCTTCAAAGTCGCCGTCGCCGCTTCTTAACCCGGTATAGTTAATATAGGAGGTAAGATCATTGTTGTCGATGATATGGTCGTTATTGATGTCGCCGGGGATATAGCTTTCAGATCCCGGTACTTTAAATACATACAGCTCACGGCCCGAGCCAAAATCACCCACGGCCTCTGTTACCGAAATCTTTATATAACGGGCTGTAGGATGGTTGCTGAAAGGGAAGGTTTTGGTATCGCCATTCTTTGCCCATTCAAACGTGCCCGCATCGGTCCAGTCAGATTTGTTGGTGCTGTATGCAATACTTCCTTTAAGCCATATGCCATTACCTCTTGTGCGCGGCAGGTACTGGATCTTGTCCAGCTGGTTTACAGATCTCAGATCCAGCACCAGGTTAAAGGGTACGGCCTTGGTACCCCATTTGGTATGCCAGGTATTGCCTTCATCAAAATCAAACAACTGGGCGATTTCACTGCCTTCCTGGTCGGGCGCCGATCCGCTGGCAATAATATCCTTAATCGCAAATTCAAGCGGGTTCACCTTTGTTTTTGCAGAAAGGGTGGTCCAGGGCGATTGTCCGTCCTTGTTTACAGCCCGGATCCTGAACTGGTAGGGCGTTTCAGGGATAAGCCCGTCAAACAGCAGGCTGGTATCCCGGATGGTGGTGTATTGCTGACCGTTAAAATCGATCTCATAAAAATCGGCGTTGGCTTGTTTTTTCCAGCTGGGCGTTAAGGTATAGGCCTGGCGGTTACTGTCGGTCACCTGTGCCTGTGATGGCGCAGTCAGCCTGCCGTGCTGTTTACGCAAATGCTCTTGAGGGGTAAAGGAAAATCCGTTTACCGTAAGCGTAATCGCATGGGTGGTAGCATCGGTGGCGGCCAGCTTTACCAGCAGCTGGGGATTTTTGGTGATCGGCGTTTGCGCAAAAGGACTGCCTGCTGTAGCAAAGCGGTTCAGGTTTGGCGCCGCGTCATAATAGTAAACGTTCACCTGCTTCCGGAAGTCTTCCAGTGACGAAGCCGCTTTCAGCTTCACCGTTGCCGTACCTGCTTTTGCAACAATAGCAGTGGGCTTCCGGGTAACATTGATCCGGAACTCTGTGGTCCTGTTTTTTATGAAACCATCGTAATCACCCCGGGTGGGCAGCACGGTAATGGTTGCCGTATTTTTTTGAACAACTGACCGGATCTGTGTAGTGGTGCCGGCGCCGGATTTGTAAGCTTCTGTAAAACCATCGTCGTCATACTCGGTAAATGTAGTGCTGCCTGCTGGGTATAGTTCGTAAATACGGGCGGTGCGGTCTATTTGGGTAATATTATTATTGGGGTTCGTCATAGGAATAATAGCACCGGCTTTTACGAATACCGGTAGTTTCCACAACGGCGCCTCAAAGTTATTCAGCACGCGGTTGCCTTCATAAGCAGCACCCGAAAAGTAATCGATCCAGGTACCGGCCGGCAGGTAAATATTATTGCGGATATCGTTTCCTTTTTCATCCGCCTTTGTTTCCTGGTAAATGGGGGCAACTAAAAACCAGGGACCGTATAAATATTGGTACTGCGTTGCCTTCCCAAAGGTAAACGCATTGGGATATTCGAGGAACAATGCCCTTATCATGGGCAACCCGTTTATGGCTTGTTTGGCGATGCTATAGGTGTAGGGCAGTAATTCCGATTTTAACTTCAGGTATGTCCGGTTTATGGATGTAACCGGCTCTCCCAGTGCATAAGGATATTTTTCGTTAGAGCCCCATCCATCCATATTCAGCTGCATGGGCGTAAAGGTTTTCCACTGGAAGTCGCGGGTATTTACTTTGGTGTTTTTGCCACCAAAAATGCCATCCATATCCGACGTGATATTGGGTTGCCCGGAAAGCCCGGATCCGAGGTAGGTAGGAATATGAAAGCGGATGTATTCCCAAACACCACCGGTCTGGTCTCCACTCCAGATGCCGGCATAACGCTGGGTGCCGGCCCATCCGTCTAGCGAAATAATAAAAGGCCGGGCATTGTTTCCGTATTTCGGCATGATGTGGCCTACGTCCGACACCCCGTTCAACCCGAATGAATAACCCGGACCCACCCAGGCTACATCGGTTTTTAATACCCGTACGCCGGCGATGCCTACTTCTTTAATAATATCACGCTGCAATAATGCAGGAATGCTGTCTTTAGGATGAAGGTCCGATTGTGTCCATAGCCCGATCTGTACGCCGTTTTTGCGGGCGTAGTCTCCAAATGCTTTCAGGTTCTGGATATTACTGTCAAGCGTGCTTGTTTGCCCGTAACCCGCTCCGTATCCGTCATTGGGAAGGATCCAGCCCAGCGGGAGGTCGTGCGCCTTATAACGGTCGATCACGCCTCTTGCGGAAAACTGGTAATTGTTTTTTTCGCCGTTGAGCGATTCTTTAATACCGCCGTTATCTTTCTGGCTTTCCTTATAGCGCTTGCCGTCTTCAAAAAGCACACCTGCCGTATCCGCCTTCCAGTAGTCGCGGTTGTAGGCATTCAGATGCCCTTCATAAAAGCCAAATTTGGGCAGCAGTACCGGGTTGCCGGTCAGCTGGTAAAAATCGTTCAGCAGGGCTACCGGCTCCTGGTCAATCATAAAGAATACATCGAGGTAGTTGGTTTCATGCGAAAGGGTTACTACATTTTTTTCTTTTGCACCAAAATCGTATTTACCTTTTTTAAATGTATACCACATAAAGCCATACCCGTTGGTCGACCAGTAAAAGGGAGTGGGGGAGGCTACACCGCCGTCTGTCCAGCTGTTTTGGTTTTCGATGGAAATGATCTTGCCCTTGTGCGAAAAACGGCCATTTTGTACACCGCCGCCATAAAAATATTCAGCCGGTTGCTCTTTCAGTTTCAGGCTGGTGTTTTTTTTATCAAATAATACCGGGGTAAGGGTTTGCAGTACGGTTCGCCCGCTTTTCTTATGGGTGATTTTAAGCAGGGTGGTTGCCCTGCTGAATTCGAGGACAACGGTATTCGTAGCCACCATGATCTGTCCGTTATGACTCGTTACATCCAGCTTCGAAACGGGTTTGCGCGGATTGTTGATAAGCATCGATGCCGGTGGAGTGGCCTCCGGTGCGCGAAGGGCTCCTCCGGCAGGATCGGCAAACATGCGGAAGATATTTTCACCGTAAAAATCCAGCAGCAGTTCCTGCCGGTTGCTCAGCCGGATCTTTACCGTGGTTGCGTTCACCTTCTCTGCGCCGGTTATGGCCACGGTATCGGCCGCGGGCTTTGCTGTGGCGGGCAACGGAGCGGTTGTTTGTGCAGTAGCCGTAAAAATAGTTGCAGTAGCAAGGAGTATCGTAGCGGATCCTTTTTTAAAAAAGGCGATTCCAGATTTCAGATTCATTATCGCTGAATTATATTAAAAATGATCCGGTAAAAGTAACAAAGCCCTGCCGTAAAAAACGGGTTTATGGAAACGATTGCACAGGGTATATGAACGCTGTAAGGATTAAGAACAAACGATTGCATGAAGAAATAATCCATTCTGCAGCTGTTTTGAGAAACCGCTTGTTCGGTTTGCCGGCGGAATTGTATACCGGCTCCCGCGTTATTGAAAACGTTGTACCGGTGAATAGAGATGATATGCTTATGATACCGGAATATAATCGGAGGGGAACGGCTCCTGCTTTTGTGTGCCGGAGCAGGTTAGTGCAAACAGTTCAGATCCGGGCATTGGCAAAACCGGATATGTAACGGCAAGCGGACGAATGACTAAAGCCCGGATAATACCGGCGCTGATGCTACATGCTGTATTACGCACCGGTTAAACCGGATACCAGCAGCTTATTTACAATTACCCCGATTACGATGGCAATACCAAAACTTAACAGGGTTCCGATCAGGATGTATTCGGTCAGCTTGCGGTCCTGGCCAACTTTAAGATCGCTGAAACGGAAAACGGACTTGGCGGTTACCAGGAACCCGATGGCCACCCATTGCAGGTTCAGGATAAAGATCAGCACCAGTATGCGTTCTATATAACCGATCATCATGCCGGCGTGCTGCAACGATTTGGTTTCAATAACATCGGTTCTGATTTCTGTTGCCGGCGCCCATTTAGACAGGATCAGTTTGATGATTACGGAAACCGGGGTGGTCAGCAATACCAGGCCGGTGGTGGTAATCAGCAATGCATTTGCCTGTGACGGGTTCAGGTGCCATGTAAAGGGCTCCATCCACCAGGCGGCAAATAGGATCACCGCCAGGTGTAAAACCTGGTCCAGGATAAAAAACAGTTTCCGGTTTCGGGCGGTCTGCAGGTGAAGTTTTGCAAGATCGATCAGCAGGTGGCTTCCTGCAATAAGGGCCGCCAGCGGCAGGTACCGGGTATCCATTGTGATCAGCAGGATCAATGCAAAATGAATGAGTACATGCAGGTACAGTTTAGGGCTTTTGTAGGTTTTGCGTTCTTTTTCTTCCACCCAGCGGGATGGCTGCAATACAAAATCGCCCAGTAAATGCGCCAGCAACAGTTTTATGAGTAGTGTCATGTGTTAAGGCCGGTTATCGTTGTTTGATAATAGGTATTAAAATCCATCAACAGGTCAAATTGCGCCCGTTTGCGGCTCTGGCTTACGGCCGATTGATTGATCTTTAATTTTTCTGCGATCTGTTGCTGGTTCCAGTCTGGCTTTTCCAGGAACAGGTACACAATTGCTGCTGCCGCCGGGCTCCAGTTGTCCATGATCAGCGATGCAAACCGGGCCATCAGGTTCAGTGTGATATCTGTTTGCTCATGTCCGGTAGCAAGCGCCAGTGTGATCTTTTCTTCTTTCATACTGTCAAATTTCCGCCCCGATCTTACAAACGCTGTTCCATTCGACTCGGTGATCTTTTCTGTTTGATAAGATATAGCTCCCAACCCAATGCTGAGCCGCACATCCAGCGCTGCTTTTTGTTTGATCAGGCTTTTCAGCAACATGCATTTAAAGAGCGCTTCAGCCGGTTGCGCGCGTAGTTGAAACGCATCACCCCGGTAAATTTCCCAGTCTGCCGGCGTTTGTCCCTGCTTCTTTAAAAAGCTCTTTAAAAGAGGCATCCATTCTTTGGGGTCCGTACTTTCTGAACGGATGATATCCCCGGTAATGATCGCTATCATTCCTCAAATATAAGCAAATAGACTTATAAATTTAATTATAACCTTAAATGCTTATAAATTCAATTATTAGTTAAATAGCTTATAATTAGAGAGCATTGTATGATAAAAATACTAAAATTATTAGTATTTTGCAATTTTTTTTACAAGCCGGCAAGCCCTTAAATGTAATCAGGCGTACACAAATAAAACAGTGCCTGGCGCTTATTATTCAATCGTATACGCTATTTACTCCTTTTTTTTATCATTTATATGGTAAATTAGCCGCGCCATTTTAATTTTAAGCGTATATATATAATTATGTTTCAACTAATCAATAAAACCGCTGTCGTTACAGGAGGCGGAAGTGGTATCGGAAAGGCCGTGGCCGTTTTATTTGCTAAGGCGGGCGCCCGGGTCGTAGTAGCCGATTTTAATAAAGAGGCTGCACTGCAAACGATTGAAGCGATCAAGGCTGCAGGTGGAAATGCCGAAGGTATTTTCCTGGATGTTTCTAACCAGGAAGAAGTTACAGCGGCTTTTGAACAACTGCCGGCGATCGATATACTGGTAAACAGTGCCGGGATCTCCCATATCGGGAAAGCGGATACAACCGCGGAAGCCGATTTTGACCGGGTTTATAATGTAAATGTAAAAGGCGTTTACAACACCCTGCATGCGGCCATACCCCGGATGAAGGCACAGGGTGCGGGTGTAATCATCAATATGGCTTCTATTGCTTCCAGCGTGGGATTACCGGACCGCTTTGCGTACTCAATGAGTAAAGGTGCCGTGCTGGCCATGACCTTATCGGTAGCAAAAGACTATATCAGTGATGGAATCCGCTGCAATTGTGTTTCTCCCGCACGGGTGCATACACCGTTTGTAGATGGATTTCTGGCAAAAACATACCCGGGCAGGGAACAGGAGATGTTTGATAAATTATCCAAAACACAACCCATCGGCCGTATGGCAAAACCGGAGGAGATTGCAGCGCTGATCCTGTATCTGTGCAGCGATGAAGCTTCGTTTATTACCGGCTGCGATTATCCGATCGACGGGGGATTCATCAAACTGAACAATTAAAAGGATTGATGATTTTTGGTTTATTGTGCAGGGCCGGAGCCTTAGGCAATAAACAATGAATAATAAACAATAAATTGAGAATATGAAGTTAATCAGGTACGGGCAGCCGGGAAAGGAAAAAACAGGTGTGCTTATCGATGGTGTACGTTACGATACATCCGCATTCGGAGAAGATTATAATGAAGCTTTTTTTGAAAATAACGGGCTGGAGCGATTGAAGCAGTTTGTAAGTGAACAGGCGGCTGGTTTACCAACCGTGGATGAAAATGAACGTTGGGCGAGCTGTGTAGCCCGTCCTTCCAAAATTATTTGTATCGGGCTGAACTATGCCCTGCATGCAAAAGAAACCAATGCGCCTGTTCCAAAGGAGCCGGTGGTCTTCTTTAAATCGACTACCGCATTGTGCGGACCCTTTGACGATGTGATCATTCCGAAGAACTCCGTTAAAACGGATTGGGAAGTGGAACTGGCCGTAGTGATCGGGAAAAAAGCTTCCTATGTGGATGAAGCGGCAGCATTGGATTACGTGGCAGGATATGCACTGCACAACGATTACAGCGAACGTGAATTCCAGATTGAACGGGGTGGCCAATGGGTAAAAGGAAAGAGCTGCGATACGTTTGCACCGCTGGGGCCCTTTATGGCAACAAGTGATGAAATCGCAAACCCGAATGATCTTAACCTTTGGCTGAAAGTAAACGGAACCATGATGCAGAACTCTACCACTTCCGATTTTATTTTTAATATCCAGCAGGTGATCAGTCATCTGAGCCAGTTTATGACCCTGTTGCCGGGTGATGTGATCTCTACCGGAACACCGGCAGGCGTGGGACTGGGGCAAAAACCAGAACCCTGGTACCTAAAGCCCGGCGATGTGGTAGAGCTGGGTATTGATGGGTTGGGTACCTCAAAGCAAACCGCGGTGGCGTATCAGCAATAAGGTAAGCGATTCTTAATGATAAGAAACACCGGTTGATGACCGGTGTTTTTTTATGCGGTTATCCGGCCGCCAATACGGTAAACAAGGGGTATTGAAGGCCCGGAAAAATGAAACACATCATACCTTTGCCAACGTGGCGCCGGTCTTTTTCTTTTCCCGTTTGATCTGCTTGTCGCCCCATTGCTTCAAATGCCCGATGAATGGAATCAGCTCTTTCCCGGTTGCTGTTAACGCGTATTCTACCCGCGGAGGTACTTCATGATAAATGGTCCTGCTCACCAGGTGATCTTCTTCCAGTTCCCTTAATGTTTGGGTCAGCATCTTGGGCGTAATGTTTTGCACAAGGCGTTTGAGTTCGCCATAACGCAGCACATTTTTATGTGCATGAATGTACCATAAGATACGTCCCTTATATTTCCCGCCGATCCTGCGGAAGGCATAATCCAGGGAACATACGTAATCAGTGGAAATTATTTTTGCCATTTATGATATTGTTAAATATTGATAATCAACAATAGTATACTTTTAGTATATAGGTTACTAAAAAGTGCATACTTGTTTTAAAGGTACTATAAAAATAGATTTGCATGCTAAAATAATCAAATCAATGAAAGCAATTTTATTACAGGAGGCCGGAGGAGTGGAACGGCTGCAGCTGGCAAACATACCTCAACCGGTAATTAAGGAAAACGAGGTGCTGATAAAAACAAAGGCCGTAAGTATTAACCCGGTTGATGTAAAAGCCAGGGCAAATCATAAAACACTCGACTGGCTTTTTGGGGCGCAGCGTCCCGTTATCCTGGGATGGGATGTTTCGGGCGAAGTGGTGGCAACAGGCACCGGCAGCACAAAGCTCAAAAAAGGAGATGCCGTATTTGGTATGATCAATTTTCCGGGAAGCGGTAACGGTTATGCCGAATATGTTGCTGCCCCGGAAGACCAGCTGGCATTGAAGCCTGCAAACAGCTCCTATGAGGTAGCTGCGGCAACCACGCTGGCGGCTTTAACTGCGTGGCAGGCGCTGGTTACAGGCAATCCTGTTGGCGAAGGGGATAAAGTACTCATTCATGCCGGTGCGGGAGGGGTAGGGCATTTTGCGGTGCAGATCGCCAAGCTGCTGGGCGCTTATGTGATTGCTACTTCATCTGCAAAGAACAGGGATTTTATTCTTTCCCTGGGTGCCGATGCGCATATTGATTATACAACAGACCGTTTTGAGGAGGTACGAACGGACATTGATTTTGTGCTGGACACAATAGGAGGAGACGTGCTGTTGAGGTCCGTGACTGCAACCCGGCCCGGCGGCAAAATCATTACCTTGCCAACCTCCGATTTTTCTGCAGCGGCAAAAGAAGCTGCTGCAGAAAAAGGGATTGACCTCAAACAGATCATGGTACATTCAAACGGACAGGACATGCAGTCGATTGCAACATTGCTGGAGCAGGAAAAATTAAAAGCACAGGTGGCGGCCGTTTATCCGATGGATGAACTGGCAAAGGCGCATCTTGAAGTGGAAACCGGCAGAACGGTTGGGAAGGTAGTGGTGAAGTGGTAAGATGGTACAAGGCTGTCTCAAAAGTCGCTATTCTGTCATGCCGAACTTGTTTCGGCATCTAAAGATGATAGTTCGTCAATAGATTCTGAAACAAGTTCAGAACGACATCATGCTGTAAAGCGACTTTTGAGACAGCCTCGTTTTAAAAAAAGATCAGTTCCGGTTACCGCAGCGGCTCCAGCTTTTCGCCCGTCCATCGGTATTTGACGGCCTTGTTGATGCTGTATTTAACATGGTTGCTGTTCCAGCTGGCAACTTTTTGTCCCTCTTCGAAAAGGATCTCCCCGGCTTCCTGCTTTTCAATAATCAGGTCCTTGATACCTTCCATATCACTGGGATAAATAAAGTACGTACGGTCGAAGTATTCGCCGTCCGGCGTGTCCAGCTGTCTTCTTACAAAATGCAGCCGCTGATCTGCCCAGAAAAAAGTTAGCGTACCGCCGGCCTCTCCACAGGCTTCGGAGCCGCCGTTCACCTCAATAATATCATCTACGTTTCTGAGGCCCTTATTGGACCGGTTTTCGCAGCTGTATAAACGAGGCGACCGGCTGCCCAAACCGTCGAAGGAAAGCCGCTGCAGCTCCCGGCCGTTTTTTACCACCCGTATCTGCAGCACGATTCCGGTGTCTGTAACCCGCTCTACGCCGTAATGAAAACTGATATCGGGGTTTTTCTGACTTCTGAAGGAGGCCAATGCAAGTTTGCCACCCCAGATAAAACCGCTTTTCCCGTTGTTGTAAGTAACCTGATACCAGGGAAAAACAACTCCGTTTAATGCCTGCGCTACGGGGCTGATGCCGGTGATCTTCATTGGCGTACCAATTGCAACAAGCGCTGCACTTTCAGCCGTTATGGAAGGTGCGGTACGGATGTTTACACTATCCGCTAATGCATAAACGGTTTGCTGTTTTTCAAATAAACCCAGTGTATCGGACTGTGCATGCATTGTAAGGGCCGCAAGGCAAAAGCAGCAGGAAAAAAATGTTCTTTTCATAGTAGGTATAAAAAGAGAAAGGGGGGAGGCCCTTTCTCTTTATGTAGTAAATAAGTTTTGATGCCGCTATAAAAGGATCCGTTGCCGTATCCGGATTGTTTATCCTTCCTGCATCGATTCCAGCACCGCTTCTGTAACCCCTGTAAAGCTGAATCCTCCGTCGTGGAAAAGGTTCTGCATGGTTACATAGCGGGTCAGGTCGCTGAACATTACGGAAATATAATTGGCGCAGTCTTCGGCAGGAGCGTTGCCCAGGGGGCTCATTTTCTCCGCATAGCTGATAAAGTTGTCAAACCCTTTTACGCCGCTTCCTGCGGTTGTTTTTGTAGGCGACTGGGAAATGGTATTGATCCGTACTTTTTTCTTAACACCATAGTAATAGCCGAATGTACGGGTGATGCTTTCGAGTAATGCCTTGGCGTCCGCCATTTCGCTATAGTCAGGAAAAACACGCTGTGCGGCAATATAGGTGAGTGCAATGACACTGGCTTGTTCGTTCAAGGCGTCCAGGTCCCATGCCGTCTTTAAAATCCGGTGCAGGCTCATGGAAGAAATGTCGAATGTTTTATGATTCCAGTCGTAGTTTAAATCGGTATATCCTTTTCCCTTGCGTACATTTAAGCCCATGCCTACGGAGTGCAGGATAAAATCGATCTTTCCTCCAAAATGTGCGATTGATTGTTCAAACAGGGCTTTCAGGTCATCCATGCTCGTAACATCGGCGCCAATCACCGGAGCATTGCCGCATTCTTCGGCCAGCTTGTTGATTTCGCCCATGCGCAACGCTACCGGAGCATTGGTCAGCACCAGTTCTGCTCCTTCACGATAACATTGCTGTGCTGTTTTCCATGCAATGGATTTTTCATCCAGCGCACCAAAAATGATTCCCTTTTTCCCTTTTAAAAGATTATATGCCATACAGTTGAATTATGAGCGGTAAAAATAAGAATATAATTCATCATTTCGGATTTTTATCCGCCTGGCGATCCGGATCCGTTTTCTCGCTTTTTATTTCCGGTTTTTCGCTTTTTGAAGCCTGAAGATCGAGGTAATGCCGGATCCCCTCCATAACACCTATGGCCTGTTTTTCTTTCGCAAAATACACCTGCCGGCTCCGTTTAAGCGATTCCAGTTCGGGGCTATGATTGGATACCACGATACCGCGGGTATGGCCGCGCAGCATATCAATGTCGTTGCCTCCGTTTCCGGCTGTAATAAAATGATCCAGCGGAAGCTGCCATTTATAGCTCAGGTAGCGGACGGCGTTTCCTTTTCCTGCCCGTACCGGCAAAATATCCAGGTACCGGTTGTCGGTCAGTAATATCTTTGCTCTCAGTTTGCGGTCGTCCAGGAATTTGTAAAGGTTGGCAAGATCTCCTTCCTTAAAGCGTTCGTCAACATAGTAGCTGAGCTTGTATTCCCATTGGGCTTCGGGCTCCTGCAGATGTAAACCCGGATAGTTTTCCAACGCCGCTACCAATTCCTTACGCTTCCATTGATGGTTGATATGACTTTCCCAGCCGGGATCGGGAACAAAGTTGCGGGTATAATAGATCTCTGTGCCGGCCGAGCAGATGAGGATATCGGGCTCCGGAAACCGGAACTGCTGAAGTGCAGCATGCGTAAGCGCTTTATTCCGGCCGGAGGCAATGCCAAAGATTACTTTATTTTTATTTTCATCCACCCATTGTTTTATGGCATCCAGGCCCGAATCATCGTCGCCTTCCACGAGGGTTCCGTCAAGGTCAGAAATAAAAAACAGATCCGCCTTCATCAGTTTTTTACCAAAAGGCAATTCCTGTGTTTCTTTCAGCTGTGCGGTGGGCTGATAAATTTCATCAATCGATTTGATATAATTTTTTACATGCGCTTCCCAGGAATAGTCTTCCTGGCCCGCCCTGATCCCGTTGGCGGAATATCTTTCCCAGAGCGCCGTATCGGCAATGATCTTTTTTAATGCATCGGCAACCTCTTTGGTGTCCTGTACATTTACCAGCATGCCGTTATGGGCATTACCGATGATCTCTTTCGGTCCCCCGGTGGGCGAAGCCACAATCGGCAGCCCGCAGGCGGCGGCCTCCACAATGGTTAACCCGAAATTTTCACCGGGGGTGGCATTTACAAATACACCTTTGCGTTGTGCGGCCAGGCGGTATATTTCGGGCACTTCCAGTGACGGATCATTTTTTTTGGGTAATGCCATCTTTCCATAAAGATCGTATTTGTCCATCAGCAGCAATAGCCGTGTAAGAATTTCCTGCTCGTCTTCCGGCATTTGTGTAATGTCCTTGCGCACACCCGCAAAAATGGCCAGGTTGGCCATGCTTTGCAGCTCCTTGTCCTGGCCGAAGCAGTCGATGATCGTTTCAAAATTTTTTCGCTTATCGGCCCGTCCGATCGAAAGGATAAGGGGTTTGCCCGGGGAAAAAAGAAAACGCTCAATCTCGGAGCTTACCCGGTACATGGCCTGTTCCTGCTCCAACGGTACGGTAAAGGAAGGCAGCCCAATACGGTAAAAAGGATAAAACACTTCGTTATTAATGCCGGGCGGAATGATCCGGAACCGGGCCTGGTCTTTGTTTTGATACGCACTGTATTGGGTATCGATTTCGTGCTGCGTGCTTGCGATGATCAGGCTGGCCAGCTTCAGGGTCTTTTCTTCTTCATTTACCCTGCGGATCATATTGAATTTCTGGTTGATCGTTTCCTCCGAAAGCCCGTCCTTCAAGAGCATGTTTTTTTTATTCAGCCCCAGCGAATGACCGGTGGCAATAAACGGGATTTCGAAGATCTTGCTGATCTCGCCTGCAATATAATTACCGTCGGCGTAATGCCCGTGTACGATATCGGGGTAATCGTCCTGCTTCTCAATAAAACGGATCACCTTGTCTACAAATTCATCAAGGTTATCCCACAAACTTTCTTTAGGTTTGTATAGTTGACCGCCGCAAGTGATGCGTACAATACGGGCTTTGGAAGATATGGTTTCGATTTCATGATTGTATGTTTCAGATACCCGCTTGTCTGCGATCCGTCTTGTGAAAAGATCCACCTTCCTGACCTGCGGATGATGAGACAGGGCCTCCAGTAATTCCAATACGTATTTTACCTGTCCGCCCGTGTCTTTATCCCTTCCGATTTCAGGATGCTGATAACGGATCAAACCATGCGGACTAAAGAGTTGTATGTAGTATTTCTGCATTGTGTATTTATTTTAGCAAAGGAGTTGTAAGTACAGTTCCCGGAGGGTGGAACCATCGGTGTTTATCCAGGACGAGGGCGTACTTACGAATTACTCCGGCCGCTATGATGCGGCAATCAGACTTAAAAACGGTTGAAATATAATTAATTTTTTAAGAAATGGAGCGGATAACCGATAATTTATATTCCGGGTCTGGATTTAGTGAGTGGGAAATAGGCGATGTAACCATGATCCTGCATAATGGTGTATACCATCTTTTTCACCTGATCATTCCCAATCATGATTATATTGCCCATGCGGTTTCAAAAGACGGAATCACCTGGAGGCGGGTAAAAAATGCCCTGTTTGTGGGTGATCCCGGAGACTGGGATGATGATATGCTGTGGACCATGCAGATCTATGAAGCCAACAACCGGTTCGAAATGTATTATACCGGGTTGCAACGTAAAGACCGGGGTGTGGTATCAAAGATCGGGTTGGCTGTTTCGGATAATTTGTTCGATTGGGAAAAGGTAAACGATGAAGTGTTCCCTTTTGGGCCAAGGGCGCCTCATTATGAAACCTATGAGAACAACCCCCGGCTCTGGATGAGCTTCAGGGACCCGTTCCGGTATGACTATGAGGGAAAGACCTTCTTTCTTGTTTGTACGCGGGCTGCTACAGGACCGGTTTCGAGGAGAGGCTGTGTAGGCCTGGTACAGCTGATGGAAAAAGAACTGATCTTTCATCCGCCGCTGCATTTTCCGCGGATGTATGATGATGTGGAATGTCCCTGTGTATTTGAGCTGAATGGCCGGCATTATCTGCTTGGCTCGATCCGTGAAGATATAAAAGTGCGGTACTGGTTTGCGCCTGATTTTATGGGCGAATATCATTGCTTTCATAATAATGTACTGCTGCCGCAGGGAAACTATGCGGCTCGTATTCAGAAGGATGGAGACTATTTGCTGATCTACAACTTTTTTTATGCAAATGGTAATGTAAACGCCCTGCGTATTTTTCCGCCGCCCAAGCAGCTGGAAACCGATGAACGGGGAAGGCTGGTGCTGAAGAGCTATTACCGGTGGGATCAGATGGTGGTTCATACCCTTGTTCAGAACGAAATGGGTTCCATCATTACGCTGTTTAAAAATCCTACGGCATCCTTTGAACAGGCCGATGATAAATGGACCTGCGGCTCCCGGAGCGGGTATGAGGTTTTTGTGATACAGAAATCGGCGCCCAGCTTTATCTGGGAGGGGATACTGGCTGTGGAAGGAATGGGTAAATTAGGACTGGTAACGGATATTGATGAGGAAGGGTCGGGCTATTATTATAGTTTTGATGTAATCAACAGTGTGGTGCATCTTCAAAGCTGGGGCTTTAATGCGGCCAACACCCGGTCAAATTTTGTATATAATGTACTCCAGGATAATATCTTTCATCTGAAGGAGGAGAAGGAATTCCATTTCCGGCTGATCCGTTATGGTAATTATATTGAACTGGCAATTGATGGCATTGTAAAACTATCCCTGATCGATTATACCTATTTTGGAAACGGCATCGGTTTATATTCGGCCTCTTCATCGATCTCCCTCAGAAGCTCCACCCTGAAAAACCTGCCGGTACCGGAGAGCGAATACAGCAACCATCATTGATCGTTGTCTGAACGGGGCTGTTTCTTTTCGATATCCATCAGCCGGGCCATGTATTCTTCCTGGTTGGAGAGCAACTGGTCCAGTTTTTCGTGCAGGATGCGTACCTCCAGCTCTGATTTCAGGTTCACCATATAATCCATTTTTGAGCGCACGCGGTCCTTTTCTTCCTGCCGGTTCTGGCTCATCATAATGATCGGGGCCTGGAGTGCTGCCAGGCAGGAGAGGATGAGGTTGAGCAGGATAAAGGGATAGGGATCGAAGCCTTTATTGTGCATCCAGTACATATTAACGATGATCCATACAATAAGAAAAAAGACAAAAGAGATGATAAAGGTCCAGCTGCCTCCAAAGCCGGATACACGGTCGGCCAGCCGCTGTCCCAGTGTCAATTTGTTATCGCTGTCTTCATCAATCATATCCGATATGATCGTTTGATTGGTCATAGACGAGATCACGCTGTCTTCCAGCTCCGAAAGTTGGTGAATATCCCGCAGCAGGTATTTGGATATATATTGCAACTTGTATTCGTTGAGCTCATTGTACGGAATGCTGTCTGAACGTTTCAGATCCGGGCGTTCCAGTTTGATGTATTCAAACAATGCAGGGCGCAACTGCCTGCAGGGTATTTTTTCATTTTCCTTGCGGCTGTTTGGTGAACCGGTAAATACAGAGTCGTTCATACCTGTAGTTTTGATAAAGCTAAGCTTTTGCCGGCGTATTGTAAAGTCTTTTAAAGCGGCTGTATCAGCGGTAGCTCAATCATTATTCGTTGAGGCGACCGAGAGGACCGGGGATAAACTGGCTCATATAAATGATGCTAACCACACTCAATGTATTCCCGGCCATTCATGTCTTCCTGCCTGTAGTATTTATCGAAATAGAGGCCTTCCACAAATACCGTGTTGCGGCTCCCATTAATCTAGGTTAAGTGTAGCTCTGCAGAAGGGTGTTACATTTGTAATTAAAATAAAAAATATGGAACTCGGTATCAGTATGTTTGGTGACCTTCATTTTGATCCTGCAACCAACACGGTTCAGGCGCCGGGTGAACGGTTGAAGGAAATCATAGAAGAAATAAAATTAATGGATGAGGTAGGCCTAGACTATTTTGGTATTGGCGAGCACCATCGTCCGGATTATGCGGTTCCCAGCCCGGAGATTGTGCTGGCAGCAGCTTCAACTGTTACAAAAAACATTAAACTGGGCAGTGCGGTGTCGGTGATCAGTTCGTCGGACCCGGTGAAGCTGTATCAGAATTTTGCAATGGTAGACCTGCTTTCCGGTGGCCGGGCAGAGCTAATGGCCGGCCGGGGAAGTTTTATTGAATCTTTTCCGCTGTTTGGATATGACCTGCGCGACTATGACGCTTTATTTGAAGAGAAACTGGACCTGTTATTAAAGATCAATAAGGAGCCTGTCGTTACCTGGAAGGGAAAGCACCGGGCGCCATTGCAGGAGCAGATGGTATTGCCAAGGGCTGCCAATAATCACCTGCCGGTTTGGATCGCGGTTGGCGGTACGCCTTCTTCGGTAGAACGCGCAGGGCGTTTGGGGTTGCCGCTGATGATTGCCATTATTGGCGGGTCGCCTGCTCAGTTTCAGCCCTTCTTTGAATTGTATAAGGAAACCTGGCAGCAATATGGGCACCCGATGGATCAGTACCAGGTAGGTATTCATGTGCATGGGTTTTATGGGGAAGACAGTGCCGCTCTTAGCGAAATGTATTATCCGCTGTATGCGGCCCAAATGGACCGCGTGGGGCGTACAAGAGGATGGCCTCCGTACCGGAGGAATCAGTTCGATTTCGGTAAAACCAAAAACGGAGCACTGGTGATCGGTGATGCCAACGAGGCAATTGATAAAATTTTATACCTGCAGGAATTATTCGGACTTACCCGTTTTGCCACGCATATGGATACCGGCGCGCCCCAACATAAGGATATTATGAAATCCATTGAGATCTATGGTACCAAAATCGCACCGAAGGTGCGTGAGGCGCTGAAGAAGCAGGGGTAAGAACATGGCGGAACAAGCTTAAGGCGGCAGGTTGTACTTTTTGTTCAGGGCGATAGTTTCAGTATCAATCGTCATCAGGTCTTGAAACAGAACCAGATCGCAGAATGGCCGGAATGCCAACTTCAAGCCGACAAATCTCACTTTCAGTCATGCTGAACTCGTTTCAGCATCTGTCTTTGTTTAGGTCCTGAAACGGGAATAGATTCCGGAACCGGTCCGGGATGACATCTTCAGGACGAAAGGAATATTTCAGCATCTGTTTATGCCAGGAAGCAGCTATGCCGTAAAAGCATAACTGGTCGCAGGCAGCTCCAGGTTGGCTTTGTAGTATTTGTTGCGGTATTCGATAGGCGTAAGACCCGTTACCTTTTTAAACACATCCCTGAAAGCCTTGGTATCCGTGTAGCCCACATCATACATCACCTCGTTTATATTCAGGCGCTTGGTTTCAAATTTCCGTTTGGCGGCTTCAATACGTACTCGTTGTATATATTCCAGCACCGTATTGTTGGTGGCTTGCTTAAACCGGCGTTCAAAGCTTCTCCGGCTTACGGCGATGAGTGCAGCCAACTGGTCGATGCTGATGCGTTCGCCAATGTTCTTTTCAATAAAATCCTGCGCCTGTATAATGCCTTCGTCATTATGATCTTTTTGCCCTTTAAAGATCGAAAAGGCATTCTGGCTGTTCCGGTCGATATCGATCGCAAAATATTTGGCCAGGAGGATCGCGGTTTCGCGGTTGGTATATTTCTCAACCAGGTACAACAGCAGGTTCCATATGGAATTGGCCCCGCCGCTGGAATAAATTCCGGCCTCGTCGGTAATAACCGTACCATCGGTAATTTCAACCTGGGGGTACAGCTGCATAAACTCATGGTAATAGGCCCAGTGGGTAGAGCATTTTTTATGATCGAGTATACCGGTAGCCGCCAGCAGGAAGGCCCCCAGGCAAAGTGATGCCACTTCTGTGCCCCGGGCATGTATAGCCGTGATCAGTGGCAGGGCGGGCTCATTTAACGCTACGGCCTTGCTCATTTCCCCATCAATCAATGCAGGAATGATCAGGAGGTCGGCTTCCGTTACATCTTTTAGCAAACGGTCTGTAGTTACGGCGTATAACCCGTTGGAAAGCGGGATGGTTTTTTTTAAGCCTACCAGCTCCACTTTAAATTTTGCCGGGTATCCATTGGCAACCAGGAATTCATTGGCGGTCTGAAAAATTCTTGCCGCCGGTGTAATGGCCTCAATAACCCCGTTTATGGGTACGTAAATACAGATCCGTTTCATGTTGAAAATTTTCGTAAAGATAATTAATGTATCTGTCGCGAACAACCCCTGTCAATGGCGTATATGCCACCAGTATAAACGCATGGATTTGACCAATTTTGTATTTGAAAGAATCGCCTGTGATCCGGATAAAATCATATTTAACATTTAATGGAAATTGCCGTGAAGCCATGCTTTTTTATAAAAAATGCCTGGGTGGAGAATTGCGTTTCCAAACATTGGGGGAGTCCGTAGGAACGGAACAATTGCCCGAAGCGCTGGAAGCCTATATTTTGCAGGCTTCCCTGCGGAGTGCCCATGCAGAAATTATCGCAACCGACCTGGTACCCGATGAAGGCCTGTACCAGGGAAATAATATTGCCCTGCTGCTGGAATGCAGGAGCCTGAACGAATTGATACTGGTATATCAGCGGCTGGCGAAAGGGGGAACGGCCACGCAACGGGTGATCCCTACAAAATCGGGAAGTTACTATGCTTCGCTTACAGACCGTTTCGGCATCCGGTGGATGCTGAATTTTACACCCGAAGAGGCTACCGGACCGTAACGTGAAAACAGCTGACGTAATACTCCTTTATAAAAAGGATCTTTCCTCTTGCCTGGTAATTGGCCAGTACCGCATGCAGCGCGCGTTCCAGCCGTTTATTAGGACCTTTGCGGCCATTGAAACGGATATAGGAAATATCGAATGAACTGCCGTAATTGTGAGAACTGAGGCCGGAAGTGGCATTTCCGTTTACCTGCCGCAGCCGGCTTTGCGAATGTACGGTTCGGGTAAGTGAGGTAACGGTAAAGGTGCTTTTGGTTTGGGCATTGAAGGAGCGGGCGATCTGGTTCAGCACCGCTTTGGCCCTGGGCGTAAGATAGGGGGCACTGTAATTCAGCTTTTGAACCTGGTAGCCTTTTCCGGCATTTACTTTAGTAAGCTTTTTTTTGCCTACATAACTTTTAACCTGTGCGCTGCTTTTTAGCAACGGTACGCCGTGTTGCCGCGCCACATCCAGGTGCGCTTTATAACGCGCGCTCTGGGCAGAGACCGGGTGCTGCGCAAACAGTCCCCAACACAATATGGCCATGTAAATGATGCCGGGCTTCATAAATCGGGGTATGTAAAACTGCGGCAAAGATAGGGGTTGGGGACGATTGTAGAAAGTGCCTGCAACCGCCGCGGCATAACCTTTCCAATTCACGAAAACAGGAACTAGAGCAACCCTGGGTGGCGTACGCTTTCACACGCCGCTACAGGCATAAAATATGGTGCCCCTTATTGTACTTTATTTTATTTTTTGAAGATATTCACCGTAGCCGCTTTTGATCAGTTCAGCCGCCAACTGATCTAATTGTTCTTTTGTTATAAACCCATTTCGGTATGCGATTTCCTCAATGCATCCTATTTTTAAACCCTGCCTTTTTTCAATGACGCGTACAAATTCTGAGGCATCTGTAAGGGAGTCGAACGTTCCGGTATCCAGCCAGGCGGTGCCCCGGTCAAGTACCGCCACATGCAGCCTGTTCTGGCTGAGGTATACCTTGTTTACATCCGTGATTTCGTATTCACCGCGGGCCGAGGGTTTTAAATTTTTGGCAATTTCCAGGACCGTGTTATCGTAAAAGTACAGACCGGGTACAGCGTAGCTGGATTTTGGTTGCCGGGGTTTTTCTTCGATCGATTTTGCGATGTTTTGTTCGTCAAATTCAACAACCCCATAACGCTCGGGGTCCGATACCGGATACGCAAACACATAACCACCTTCAATATCCGTTAGCTTTTTTAACTGTGCGCCCAATCCCATCCCATAAAAGATATTATCTCCCAACACCAGTGCCACCTTGTCGGTTCCAACAAAATCAGCCCCAATTACAAATGCCTGGGCCAGGCCATTGGGGGTTTGCTGAACGGCATATTCAAAACGGCAGCCGATACGTTTCCCGTCACCAAGAAGCCGTTGAAATCCCGGCTGGTCCTCCGGTGTGGTAATGATGAGGATTTCCCGGATCCCGGCCATCATCAAAACGGATAAAGGATAATAGATCATCGGTTTATCATATACCGGCATTAATTGTTTGCTGATGGCTTTTGTAATAGGGTACAAACGGGTGCCGGAGCCTCCGGCCAGTATTATTCCTTTCATAGATGTAGGTCCTTTTTTATGCGTGAAAAATATCATTAAAGAGAGGCAGCTGCAGGTCCTTTTCCGAAACAGCCGCCTTTGAGGCGGCGATCTGCCAGTCGATATTTAAAAAGGGATCATTATAAGCAACGCCTGTTTCAGATGCTTTATGGTAATAGTTGTCACATTTATAAAAAAAGGTGGCGGTTTCAGATAATACAGAAAAACCGTGTAAGAATCCCCTTGGTATAAACAATTGGAGTTGATTTTCCTGGCTTAATATTACGGCTATATGCTGTCCGAAAGTGGGAGAGCCCGGCCGTACATCCACTGCTATATCCAAAACCGTTCCCTGCAGTGCCCGCACCAGTTTTGCCTGGGCAAAATCGCCTGTTTGGGCATGCAATCCTCTGATGACACCATGGCCCGAAAAAGATTGATTATCCTGCACAAAATGTACGTTGGTATCCGTTAGCTCACAAAACCGGGCCGCATTAAAGCTTTCGAAAAAATAGCCACGGGGATCTCTGAATAACCGGGGGGCGATGATAAAGCACCCCTTAAGTTTTGTCTCCGTCACGTTCATGTAATAGAAGAATTATATGGGTTATTGTAATACTGCTGATCGTCTCCGGTAGTTACATGATCCAGGTGAATAATACCATCCGGCTGATATTTATTAAAGGCAGCCGGTACTTCCTCCGGGTTTACGATATGCACTTTTTCAAATACATGGTTGGGCGCGGCCCGGAGATCTTTTAAATTTCCGGGGTTTCCGGCGTAGGTTAGTGCATCAATATTTACAATGCGGTAACCGGGATAGTTAGGAACAAATAAACGCACCACAGGAGAGCCAATGAATCCGGCACCGCCGGTGATGAAAATTGTTTTAGACATAATGCATCAGCGATAGCGGTCAGAAAAGATCGATTGCACGGAGTAATATAATTTTATCAAACCGGATGTGTTATCGGGTGACTCATTTTGACCGATGATACTGTTGCCCGGGATACAAGATGCAGCAACTGCTCCAGTATGTTTTCTTTGGAATAGAAGGTGCCTACCACCGCTCTTCCTTTTTCTCCAAGTGCCCGCAGGTAAGGAATAGATTCCACCTGCAGCTGATTTAGGAAGTCGACCAGTTTTTCGGGATCAGAGTAGGAAAAAGCCCAGCCTACTTTGTTTTCCGTAATAAACCTTGGAATTTCGGTTTCAGTGTTTCCAACAAATAATATGGGTTTTCCTGCAGCAAGGATGTTATAGGATTTTGAAGGTACGCCCACTCCGTAGAGTTGATCACTAAGACTTACAAGCCCGATGTCGCATGCGTTGAGGGTTTTGTTGATGTCTTTCCTGGGGAAGGGCGGCAAAAACGTAATGTTCGGAATGCCATTTTCAGATACATATCGCTCCAGGTCTTTTTTTGTTGCCCCACCACCTGCAAAAACATAGTGTAGCTGCGGGTTGTTAACACGTGCGGTCAGCTTAATAAAATCCAGCAGATTTTGCAGGATACCATGGTTCCCGGCAAACAAAATCGTTATTTTCTTCCCTGGCTCAACTGCCGGGTTAGAATTGCCCGTTTTGATCGGGTATACGGTTTCTGTATCGGCCCAATTGGGTATAATGACGATGTCGTCTTTGCGTGATTGGGGAAAATGCTCCAGGAGCAGGTTCCGCATGTCTCTGCCGATAACGATGATTTTATCAGCAACGTTGCGCGACCGGATAAAGAACCTTCGCATGATTCTATAGACAATATTTTTAGATGAAATATAGCCGCCTGCGATCAGGTTTTCCGGAAAAACATCATGCATCAGTAAATAATAATTAAAGCGTTTTATTTTCTTCAGCAACGCATACAAAGGTGTTATAAATGCGGGGTTGGATATTACAAAGACTTTGTCTTCTTTTTTTATAGCAAAGCTCTTAAAGAATAAACCAAACGAAAGCCCTATCACCCTGATTAAGCGCTTAATTGAATGATTCTTATCCAGGTTAAAATAATTCCACCGGTGTATGACAATGCCTTCAAGGTTATCCCGCGTATTGGAGGAAACCCGTTCATAGTCTTTAGGACCACAAATGACATGTACTTCAAACCGCTCTCTAAATTTGAGCGCAATTTCTGTTGCGATATTCGCTGTTGCAATATCTGTGTCCGGGTAAAATACCTCGGAGATGATCCAGATTTTAATTTTTTTCATAATAGTAGGTTAACTAACCCTCTGAGGGGTGTAGTTTAGAAAGGGGCTTTGTTCGACGTTTACATGCTGCCGCATAGACATTTATGCTATACAGCAGGATTTTGGTATTTTAAATAGGTTAGTGTATGGCTGGGAGCGCAGAACCGCCAGCGGCTGTTCTGCTGTATTTATCGTATTATTTCTGCCATACTACCCGGTTTACATAATCGGTATAACTTAAAATAATTCGCACCATTTTTTCAGAAACATTCGGCATGGAGTAATCTGCTACCTGTCTCAACGATCTTTCCCCAGCCGTAGGTTGTGCCTTAATCTGTAGTAAGCCTTGCATGATCCGGTCCGTATTCAAGCCTACCATCATTACGGCTGCTTCTTCCATGGCTTCGGGCCGTTCATGCGCCTGGCGGATGTTCAGCGCCCTGAAATTTAAGATCGATGATTCCTCGGAAATTGTTCCGGAATCAGATAGCGTTGCGTATGAATTCATTTGTAACGCATTGTAGTCAAAAAACCCCAGGGGCTTTAAAAACTGTACGTTGGAGTGCACTTTTGCCTGTTTTTTTTCAATCATATTTCTTGTTCTCGGATGTGTAGAAACAATAATAGGACAGGAATAGGTTTCGGCAATAGTGTTCAGCGAATGGATCAGTCCGTTGAAATTTTGTTCAGCATTGATATTTTCCTCCCGGTGGGCCGATACAACAAAGAACGCATCTTTTTTTAATCCCAGGCGATTGAGCACATCCGATCGTTCAATTCCGGGGCGGTAAAAGGTTAACACTTCAAACATCGGGGACCCTGTTTTTATAATCCTGTCCGGAGCAATGCCTTCTCTCAACAGGTATTCTCTGGCAATATCACTATAGGTAAGGTTGATATCGGCCATATGATCCACGATCTTCCGGTTGGTTTCCTCCGGTACGCGCTGGTCGAAGCATCGATTGCCGGCCTCCATATGAAAAACAGGGATCTGTCTTTTTTTTGCCGGTATGGCGCACAGGCAACTATTGGTATCTCCCAGAATAAGGAACGCATCTGGCTGTAGCTGTTCCAGGAGCGGGTCTATTTTAATTAATATGTTTCCTATTGTTTCTGTTGCATTTGTGCCTGCCGCGTTGAGAAAATAATCGGGTTTTCGAATTCCAAGTTCATTAAAAAAGATTTCGTTTAATTCGTAGTCATAGTTTTGCCCGGTGTGTATTAAAATGTGCTCGATAGCTTCGGACTGGTCGAGGGCTGCCAGGGTCCTTGAAAGCCGGATGATTTCGGGCCGGGTGCCTACTACGGTTGCTACTTTTAATCGGTTCATTAAGTTGCTTTATTTAGAATGATTCGAGGTGGTACAAATTTACACGTTTTCAAAGAAGGTATCAGGGTCTTCCGGGTCATAAAATTCATTGATCCAGAAAACCGTGTATAGGTCCTCCCTGCCGGTATTTTTTATATTGTGTGTATACCAGATGGGCATATCTACATAGCCGGGAGCATCGCCGGATAGCCGGAACTCAATAATTTCTGAGGTTCCGATTTTTCGGAGCTGAATCAGTGCCTCGCCCTTAATAACGGCAAAGCGTTCAATTTTTCGTGTATGAAAATGGTTGCCCCTTGTAACATCCGGAACGGTTGTGGAAAATGAAACCTGCCCGCCGGTATTGAGGCGAATGACTTCTACAAAGCTGCCGCGCGGATCTGTATGCGGGGTAAAGCGTACGGGGAAATGATTTGCAATATCCATATAACAACGGAATGAATTAAACAGGTTTAATTCAAAACGGTTGTTTAACGAAGGAATAACGCCTTTGTCCTGGTACAGTGCCTTAAATTGATTCAACAGTTGTAAAATCCGGGATACTTTTACTTCGGCCGTATGCGGCACTACAAAGTCGGGCTCAGTGCTGCCCTGTCTTATTTTTGTGATGATCTCTTCGACCAATTCTCCTACGTAAATTAATTTTAAATCCCCGTCTGTATGAATGGCAGGTGTTATTCCGCGAGATACCTGGTAACAGAATGTTGCCACTACCGAATTGTAAAAAGGCTTCCCAAAGGGGCCAAATACATTCGGGATGATCATTCCGGTGAGATTTGCACCGGTTTTTTCTGCCCAGCGCATCAATAGCTGACGCCCTTCTTTTTTTGACCGCCCATAGGGATTGTCTTTTTCTTCCTGCGAGGAGGAGGAAAACAGTACATGGCATTTGGGATTGCTTCTTTCCAGGGATGCGATGAGTGAACGTACCAGGTTTAGATTGGTTTCATAAATGTATTCCGGGCTTTCATGTCTGTTCATTGCAGCCAGGTGAATAATAACATCGCATTGTGCTGTAAACCGGTCCAATTGCGGAGGATCGTTAAAATAATTCCTCGAAAAAGGAATGATCTCAAATTCGTCTTTATAAAGATTGAGCGTATTGTAAAGATGTTTGCCAACAAATCCTTCCTGGCCGGTTATTCCTATTTTTTTCATGAATGCTGTATTTAAAAATCAACAGGGATGGAATTATACAGGGTAGTGTATTACATGTGCTTCTTTTAAGATGTCTTCCCTGATAATGGGAAGTTTTTTAAGCAATTGTTTCATACCTTCAACATCCAGCCGGTGCGTATTGTGAGAGTGGTACTCTTCTATTTCAGCTTCCTTCGTATTGCCTTGGGAAAAATATTGTTCATAGTTCAGGTCCCGGTTATCGGCGGGAATACGGTAATAATCGCCCATGTCTTCAGCCTTTAGCATGTCCTCGCGGTTTACCAGGGTTTCATATACCTTTTCACCGTGCCGGGTTCCAATGATTTTGATCTCATTCCCGGACTGGTACAACTCCAATAGCGCCTTTGCCAGGGTTTCGATGGTAGCCCCTGGTGCTTTTTGTACAAACAGGTCGCCCTGCTTTCCGTGTTCAAAGGCATAGAGTACCAGGTCTACGGCGTCTTCGAGGGTCATCATAAAGCGCGTCATATCAGGATTGGTAATGGTAATAGGTTTGCCTGATTTGATCTGATCGATGAACAGGGGAATTACCGAACCCCGCGATGCCATTACATTTCCATACCGCGTAGCGCAGAAAATGGTCTTACTGTCTTCCAGGTTGCGGGAGCGTGCCACTGCCACTTTTTCCATCAGGGCCTTGCTCATGCCCATGGCGTTGATGGGGTACGCGGCTTTGTCTGTGCTAAGTACCACTACTTTTTTTACTTCGTATTTTTCTGCCGCATTCAATACATTATCGGTGCCTAATACGTTTGTTTTTACTGCTTCCAGGGGAAAAAACTCGCAGGACGGAACCTGCTTCAATGCTGCGGCATGGAAAATATAGTCTACACCATTTACAACCGTTTCAACGCTGGAGTAATCGCGAACGTCGCCCAGGTAAAATTTTATTTTAGGATGATTGTAACGTTTGCGCATATCATCCTGTTTTTTTTCATCGCGACTGAAAATACGAATCTCTTGAAAATGGTCGGTGTTTAAAAAGCGGTTCATGACCGCATTTCCGAAGGAGCCGGTGCCGCCGGTGATTAGGAGGGTTTTGTTACTTATTTTCATTTCAGGTTCACTTTATGTTGATTTCGAGGTAAAACATATTTTTGTTTTTGGGCGTTATTTTCTGATAGGGTTGGGGCTGGTTAAGGGGTCAAGGGGCTGTTACACTAACGAACTTATATATTGGAACGTTTCTTTGGCGCATTTCCGCCAGGAGTAATGTTGGGAGTATTGGGCCGCCATATGGCTGATTTTTGCACGTTGTTCGGGGCTTCGAAGCAGCGCTTCAACCGTATTTCTTATCGAGGTAGGGTTTTCTGCATCAAAGTAGGCCCCCGCATCTTTTAAAAATTCCGGCATCGGCGCTTTTTTGCTGCAGGCAATTGGCAGCCCTGCCGTCATGGCTTCCAACAAAATGTTGGGCATGTTTTCACAAGTTGAAGCGTAGACGAACAGGTTACAACTTTTGTAGTACTCGTGAATTTGGGAAAAGGATACATTGCCTAAATATTTAATATTCGTTGGGTTTTTCTGTAAAATTTTTTCAAATTTGTCATAACCGTGCGCCTTACCGCCAATAGCAATCAGTTGCACCGGGTATTGGTTAGAAAGTTCATCGATTGCAATGGCAACATTATCAAAATGTTTATACGCGTCTATAGTTGATATGTATAAGATTTTGAAAGGGTTTTCATCTGAATAATGGTGTATCGGTAATTGTTCTGCGGGAACGTTTCTAAAGCGATCGGATATGCCGTGATGAATGAGGACTGCATTTTTAAATCTGACTTTTGAAATGTGCTGAATGTACTCCCAGGAATATTTGGAAATGAAAATTACCCCGGCTGCGTTTTGAATGGAACGTGTTTGTAAAATTCTTAAAAAAAAGAATTTCAGCCGGTACAGTGAAAATCCATAGCGGTTTGCTTCTTTTGTTTCAAAAACCAGCATATTTCTTGACATGGTTACATAAGGATACCTTTTACTATAGAAACTGCCACCAGGGTTGAAGATGATATGGATGTGATAACTGCGTACAATTTGCTTGAGTTTAGCGCGCTTCCAGTACTGTCGCTTAAGGAGTGAAGACTCAAAACCGGTCATTGGCACTTTGATGAGCCATTCCTGGTCGTTGATCTTTTCCAATGTTTTCCGGATTCCGACGACCACAATGCAGTTGATCCGATGCTCAGCAAGCATACCTTGTGTTGTAGCATTCAACATTTCGGTTAAGTGAGACACGCCTCCCCCGGATATTATATTTGTTCCGTCTATTAAAATATTCATTTGCGATTCAAGAATTAATATATGATAAGAAGAAAGCGAAAAGCGATCATATTTAAACAGGCCGCTTTCCTGCTTTGAACTTGTTACATTGTTTCGCAGCCTTATTTAATGTTATGATCTTTCATGAATTTCAATGTTTCGGTCCACCATTCCCGGCTGCTATCCCATTGAATAGGTTCCCGGGTGCTTAAATTAAAGGGAGGGGCCCATATTATAAGTCCGTCACAATTGGGGTACAAGGTCTCCAGCTGAAATCGCCAGTCTTCAGCCGTTGTGAATTTATTGTTATTCCAGTATTGAGGCCATACAAAGCCATAAACCGGAATTGTAGGATCCATTTTCTTTAATTTGGCAATCTGTTGATCTGTAGCCCACTTCCATAACGGCATACTGTTATTTCTGGTATAAAATGCAGGAAAAGCGAAATCATTATTCGCAGTAATGGATCTTATATTATTGTTCATTGTTAACCACTGTGCTAAATAGTTGATTCGCTTGAGGCTATTGGCACCCGAGCGCTGTTTATAAAGATATATGTCCCTGTGAGGTAACATTCCAAAATACCCAATCTGACGTTTCGGCAATTTCCCTTTGAAATAGTTAAAAACGGTTATGTATTTTTCTGCGTTTGCCTGATAATCCGTTCCGGTAAGGTCCCAGCTTTCAATATCGAGGCAGATGGGATCATCATTTTTCGATGCCTTTTGAATTTCATGATCCAGCTTACTATAATTTATCTTTCCACTGTTCAGCAGGCTATCCTCATAGATAATATTAATGCGCTTTATACCGTACGGGCTTAAGTCCGGTTTGTTTTTTTGGAGAATGCCGTCATATATGACAAAGCGCTTCTGCAGACCTGAGTCGGGCTTCTTTAAATTTGAAGATGATCCATAGTTATTATTACTGTTTAATGAAAAAAAACTATAGCATACAATTGCCAGGCATAATAACAGTATAGATGAGATTAACTTATAAATGTGTGTTGTCTTTTTCATATATAATGTTTATTTATTCTTTTTCTCTGATGTATTTTCTGCTGTAATCGAATGATCTGTAAAATAATAATTTTCTTGTTTCATTTTCCTGCTTGTTAAACACAGTGGTATACGGATACCACCTTTCGTAGTTATATGTGTTGGGTACCAGGTGCGATGTATTTCTAAAATAATATAAATATTTGGGCACGAATACCAATATGAAAGTACCCGTAATTAATATGGCCCTAACTCTATGGTATTTTTTATCTCCTGCGATCATAAACAGGTAGTTGGCAAAATAAATGGTAAGAAAGGGCATAAAGTAATTTATAAACCGGCTGAAACCTGTAAGGTAGGATACCATCGGTGCAATTGCAAAATAAATTACTACCAGTTCCGGGAAAAGAACCGGCCGTTTCCGGGTGTATTTTAAAAAGATATACATAGGTACTATAAAGAAGATACATAGAAAATATAGAAAACCGAAAATAGAAGGAGTGTATTTCTGATACTCGCTAAACCTCCTTCTGATTTCTTCATTAGGTAACAGTGTTGGTGCGAAATTGAATAGAACCATCATGAGAAGAATGGATACACCTATTTTTACGAATGTGGATTTCGTTAATTTTTTCTTTCTGAACAGGGGAATGAAAAACAAAAACAAACTGGATGCATGACACAGGGTAGCGCAGATGATCAATGTATAGTATTTGGCCCATTTATTTTTAACCATTGCAGGGTAGGCCAGTAAAAAGAAGCTGATAGCCAGCGACTCGCGCATTACTTCCATATTGTAATACAGGTAGTAAAACAAAAAATAGATCAGTACCGCTGTGAATTTGTATGGGGTATATTTTTTAAAAAAAGAAAAAAGAACAATGTTGATAAATATAGAATGAACAAATTGAAAAAAGGCAAAATCATCCACGATCGTTTTGCACACCGAATTTAAAAGTATCCATAATGGCTCATATCGCAAAAGTACAAAGTGCTTCAGTTGAAGTTTGTTTAGCGGCGGTATTTGATTCTCAAATGAATTGAAGTATTCCAGGCTATCACCTCCAACCTTGTAGCGCAGCCCTGCTACGCAAACTAAAACGATAAAAACAAAGCCGTACCAGAATTTGCCACCAGCTTTTTTGGCATTCGTGTCATAACTGAATACCAGTACCAAAATCAGCGCTAAAATGAAAAGATATATCATATATATGCCTTACTGGTATTTATTTTTTTTAATACAACGGTAAAGTTCATTGCATAAAAAACAATTACACCGCCAAGTATCAGTAACCGCGCGCTCAGGGACGGAACATAAAATAAGAAAAAACAGGAGATGAAATAGGCCGGGAGCGCATATAAGATAAACGTTATGATGTTAAACGGAACATGGTACAACCGATTCGAAATAATCCAGCTCATGATCAGCAGGCATGTGTTTGTAATAATCATAGATAACACAACTCCCGGGATGCCCAACTGACCTGTTAAGGCAATTAAAGAGATGAGATTAATAGCTGCTGAAACAAAAAAAGTATACGTTATATATCGGGTCTTTTCTTTCACTTTTGGCCCGATGTCGACTATTTCTTTAAAAATAAGCAGACAAAAGAACAACGAAAGCCCACCGATATATTTCCCCGATTCAGCATAGGTGGGCGTTGAAAAATAGGTAACTACTTCATTTGAAAATAAGGTAATGCTGCAGACAATAAAAAAGACAAGACACGCGGTTACGGGCAATATATTTTTAAATATGTCTTTTGCACCCTCTTTTTTTACGGTTGCAAAAAGGAAAGGCGGCCATGCCATCATAAACGCCGTATAAATGATTTGAACAGCCGAGGCAAAACGTAAAGAAAGCGAGTAGATGCCAATTGAAGAAAGGGAAAGCAACGATATTAAGAAGAACCGGTTCGCATATGTAACCGTGAAGCTTCCAAGACGGGCAGGAAGCATTGGAAGCGAAAAGCTTAATGAACGTTTGATCAGTTTTTTGGCAAATGAAACGTTTAAATAATTTTTAAGAAAGAAAAAGAGCAGTACACAGGTGATGAGCATGCTAATGACCTGGGCCCAAATAATGGCAAATACAGGGTCTTTAAAAGCAAACAGCGCCAGGATGGTAAGGAGTAACAATGAAAGCACCCTGAGCAAGACAAATGCCAGAAAAAGCTTGTTTTTCTTTTCGAACCTTAGCATGATAAAAACAAAGATAGAAAAATTGTAAAGCGGCATTTTTAGGAATGACCAAACCAGTGCCTTGTTATACGCTTGAGTATGAAACAATAAATTGCCAATCTGTTTCGTAAAAAGAATTCCAACAGCCGCAATAACAAGCGAAAATGCAAATATAAATATAAAATTGGTTGTGATAAATGTTCGCTTCAGGGCATTCCTGTAATCAAGATAATAGCGTTGAAATGCCGTCTCTAATTGTAAAAGAGCCAGAATGGAGGCCGCTTCCGTTGCTACCTGAAGCATGTCGATTACGCCCATTTCATCTTTCTGTAAATAATGAGAATAGATGGGAATAAAAAGAAAAAGCAAAATCTTTTCTAAAGTCGTTGCCAACCCAAACGATAAAAAACTTTTAAGTAGTTCTTTCATGATCTGTTTTGAACCGGGTTATCCACTGTGATACGTCGTATCTGTTGTCAATATTCTGATCCGTTACAAGGTAGCCGCTGTTTAAAAAGGACTTCAGCTGGCCGATGTCGTCTCTGCCAAGGATAAATATGTTCTGGGGATGATAAAATGCCTGTTTTGTTATTGATAAATCATTGGTGATCAGTTTTTTTCTAAAAAAGATCGATTCCATCACCCGAAGCGTCAATCCGGTTTGTGTGTCCTGGGTGATATCAAGAATGGCGGTTGATTCGAAAATTAAATCAAGATATTGCTGATACGGTATTGGTTGATTGCCTCTATGGCTTCCCCAGCGTGTACGCGCACCAACGATATAGATATAATTGGTAATGCCCAGCTTATGAAACGTTTCCTTTAATAAATCCAGTTCTTTTTTTCGACCTTTATCCAGGCCAACAAACAGGATATCCCGCTTTATCGGAACTTTTTTTACGGGGATGTTGTCGAAGTAAAAAGTGGTATTGAATGATAAATGAAAATTGCGGCAATCCCTGGGGTCGAAAGAGTAGGGAATGAATTGTGGCGGCAATTTTGAAGGCTGACCTTTGGGATAAATAGATACCGGATTCCAATACCAGAAAATTACGGTTACTTTTTTTTTTGACAATAATTTCCAAACATCTACCTCATCATTGGCAAACAAAATGACGGTTGAGCCTTCTTTGATTTCGTTCTTCCAGTCTCCCAGCCAATAGTTGCGGTTTAGACCTAAGATGCCAAATATCTTTCTGATGGTTCTGGAGAAGCCATTTGCGTTCTTATATATATGAAAGGTCTTTATTCCTTTTTCGTTGAAAAACGGGATAAAGTATAACACCGAATTGTAAATAACAACAGGATCGCTGATCATCCCTTAATTTTTAAATAATTTACCGGCTGTCTTATTTCAAAGCCGGCCAATTTCTTTTTTCGTAGAAAATACTTTTAACATCACCAATAACAACATCACAGGTCGTTATATTGTCCTATTGAAAACCTTTAAACTCGTCGCGGGCCACATACCCGGGGCCGATTATTGCGATCTTATAATTTTTTGCTGGCGCATTTGAGAACATGCTTTAATTAGGCTAAATGCTGCCAGTACCATTTTGTAGCTTCTTTTAAACCTTCCTGTATTGTATGCGTTGGCTGATAGCCCAGTAGCGTCTTTGCCTTTTCTACAGAGGCATGGGAATGAGGAATATCTCCCTCGCGACCAGGTCCATATACGACCGGTACGTCTTTAATTGCCGGATTGTATTCGCTCAGGTACAACTTCAGCCATTTTACCAGGTCATTGAGCGTTGTTCGGTCTCCAACTGCTGTATTATAAACAGTATTTGTTGCAGCCGGATTATTTGTTAACATAGCTATTTCATTCATCTGTATTACATTGTCCACATATGTAAAATCTCTTGAGTAGTCTCCGGTACCGTTGATTGTCGGGCTTTCGAGCTTGATAAACTTTCTTACAAAAAGCGGAATTACCGCAGCGTAAGCCCCGTTCGGATCCTGACGGCGGCCAAAGACGTTGAAATAACGCAGGCCAATTGTTTGCAGGCCATACGTGCGGCTGAAAATATCCGCATAGAGCTCATTTACGTACTTGGTAATGGCATAGGGCGACAAAGGGCGCCCGATCTTTTCCTCTATTTTTGGCAGGCTTTCCGAATCACCATACGTTGATGAGCTGGCGGCGTATATAAAACGTGTGACTCCTGCATCTCTTGCTGCGACTAGCATATTTAAAAATCCAGATACATTTACAGCATTCGTAGTAACGGGATCTTTTATTGAACGGGGTACAGAACCTAATGCAGCCTGGTGTAAAACATAAGAAACACCAGTAGCCGCAACTTTACAGGTCTCCGGTTCACGAATGTCTCCCTCTATCAATTGAAAATTCTTATTCGAAAGAAAAGGATCAATATTGTGCCTGTGGCCGGTGGAGAAATTGTCCAGAACCCGTACAACATATCCCCTGGCTAAAAAGTGCTCAGCAAGATTGGAGCCTATAAATCCTGCTCCACCCGTAATCAGTATTATTTTCTTTTCCTCCATTTATGAACGTTTGAATAATTGTTTGATCGATGTAATAGCCGTTTTCTTTGTGTGTTTCTGATCATTGCCATATCCATACCCATATCCGTATCCGTACCCATATCCGTAAGAGTTCCTGGGCTTTGCATCGTTTAAAACAATCATCAAATTGTTTAATTTTTTATTGCTGTATATATCCTGAACAACATTTAGCTGCTCTTTAAACGTATAATTATATCTTACTACATATACACTAAGGTTTGCGAAATTGCCCAATGTGAATGCATCCGATACCTGGCCAACCGGAGGACAGTCGATAATGATGTGATCAAACTCCTGCTTCAGGACATTAAACAGCTCAGTAATGCGCCCGTTTAGCAGCAACTCCGAGGGATTGGGAGGAATCGGACCGGATCCGATTACATACATTCCTTTTAGTTCCTGAACAGGTTGCAACAGGTCTGATGGTTTCAGGTTCCGGTCTACCACAAAGTTTGAAATGCCTTTTGCCGAAGCTATGCCCAGCCCTTTTAATAACTTGGGTTTACGCAGGTCAAATTCCAAAAGCACTACTTTCTTACCGCTGAGTACCAAACTGGCGCCCAGATTTGTACAGAAAAAGGTTTTTCCCTCTCCGCTCATACTGGACGTTGTTAAAATTACCTTGTCATCTTCGCCGGATGTGGCAAACTTAAGATTGCTTCGGATCAGGCGGAACATCTCGGATATAGGCGTACGGGTATTTTCTTTTACCACCAGCTCCTCGTTAGACTGGGCATGCATGATTTCTCCCAAAATCGGAATATTGGTTCGGGAAAGGATGTCTTTTTGCAACCGTACTTTATCATTCAGCAGATCTGCAAAATACATGATGCACAACGGAATAATGAAGCCCAATAGCAGGGAGCCCAGGTAAATCAGGCCTTTTTTGGGAGACACAGGAATTTTACCGGAGGCGGTTTCATCAATAATCCTCGAATTAGAAACCGTTGCCGCAAGGGAGATCAGGGATTCTTCTTTTTTTTGCAGCAGGTATTGATAAATGGTTTGTTTAATACCCTGTTCCCGCTGAATCTCCAGTAATTGGCGCTCAACTGCAGGAACGGTTTTAATCTTTGATTGAAACTGCCCATAATCCTGGTTGATTAATCCTTTTGTAACGGAAACCCCTTTTTGCAGGTTGCGTATATTTTCAGAAATGCTTTTACGAACGGTACTGAGATCATTGTCGATGTTCTGCACCAGGATATTCCCGGGTTCAACCGTGGTAAGTGCCTGCTGGCGTTTAAGCTGAAGGCTGTTAAAGCTTTCGATGAGGCCGTTAAGGGTTGGGTCCTGGATGCCTAAAGAGGAGGGCACTAGGGAATGCTCATTTGCTGGCTTGCTGATATAGGACTGCAGGGAAGTAAGAATGGATGCCTGGAGTTTAGCATCTTCCAGCTTCTGATATAATCCCTGGGTTTGGGTCATATACTGGGTGATGTCTGAGGTGACATCGGTTATCTGGTTCTTCTCTTTAAAGTCCGATACCTTTTTTTCAACACCTGAAAGCTCGCCCACCAATGTTCGCAAACGATCGTCGATAAATGCAACGGTATTCCTGGAAACAATATTCTTATCGTCAACAGCATCCTGGTTATAAACTTCAATGAGTTTATTAATGATGTCGATGGCTTTTTGTGAAACAGGATCCTTCACTGTAATGATAATGGTACTGGTTTGCTGGTCGCTTACATCAATGGACATGTTTTTAGCATAGATTTCTGCATACTCTTTAATGTTGTTAAAGCGAAGCAGGATCTTGTCATTTGTAAACCGATATTTGGGATTGGGAGTAATGCTGAACGTTCCAAAAGGCATTTGTATTTTTTGCCCGAAGCGAAACGTTTGCGATTTTCCTTCATCTTGTGTAAGTACAAAGCTGGATTGGCTTTCATTTACAGAAACCGAATATTCTTCAATATCTTTTTTTAAAAGAGCGTCTTCATCGAGTGTGTCAATTTGTATAATGAATGGACTGTTGATCCCGTAGGCTTCAGAAGTACGTATGTTGCCCTGTACGAATTGCGTGGGCTGCAAACCGGGTAATTGTCGCATGGCCCGCTGCAGGAGGCTTTTACTCTTTAAGACGCGCACTTCGTTATCTACATTTTTGGTAATATTAAGGATGTCCAGGTCCTGGAACATCTGCATCGCATCTGCCGCGCCGGCGCCGCCTTTTTTGTCGTCTTTTACAAGCAACTCAGCCGTTGTTTGATACACGGGGGTTGTATAGCGTAAATAAAAAAAAGCGAGGGTCAGGCAAATAAGTACACCCAATACAAACCAATACCAGTTGCGGGTATAGCGTGTGATCTCTGCGCGTAAATTAAGCTCTCTGGGTTGGTCAACGGATGTTAAAGGTTCTTCGTTCATTTAGAAGGAATAAATGGTTAACGTAAAAAAAGCAACAGGCCGTATCAATTAACGGAGCAGTGAGGCCAGGATTACAGCAATGGCCGAAATGCCTGCTGTTGCAATGGGTACCCAGCGATAGTTGCTCGCATCGGCCTGCCGGGCCTTCAGGGTATTTTCCGGCTGCACATATACTACATCATTCTGTTGCAGGTAGAAATAGGGCGAATTAAACACATTCTTATCTGCCAGGTTAATTCGCTGCATGGTACGTGTACCATCTTTTTCACGGATTACTAATATATTTTCGCGGATGGCGTAGGGAGTAAGGTCTCCGGCCATACCGAGGGCTTCCAGCACGTTCACCCGCTCATCCGGAACATTGAAGGAGCCCGGGCGCGTCACTTCGCCAATTACGGTTACCTTATAGTTGAGAAAACGGATATTTACAATGGGGGTTTTAGCGGTTTTGGCAACTTCTGCGGTGATCTTATCCTGTGCTTCTTTTCGGGTAAGACCTATTAAATCAATTTTGCCCAGCACAGGAAGATTCACCTGCCCGTTTTCGTCAACCAGGTAACCATTTCTTGCAGCATCTGAATTGTTGACACTGCTGATGCCGGTTGTATTGGTGGGGGTGCCAGGAGTGGTAACCGTGGTAATAGGAGCCTGGGGTGCGGCCCCGGTGCTAAAAAGCTGGTTATATTCCGGGCTGAGTGTTGTAATTGTAATTCCGAGCACATCGCCTTTTTCTATTTTTGCACTCATTTTGTTGACAATCTGAGCCGTATCTCCCCCGGGGGGCAGGTTATTAAAGTACACGAGATTCCTGTTCGTACTGCAGGAGGGGGCCACAACTACGATAAGGAAGATGAGTAATGCGCATACTCCTTCCCTGGGTTTAAAGGGGGCGTTTTCGAGTATTTTCATAAATATCGAGGGTTTCGAGCATTGATCTTTGCAAAGATACTATTGCAATTTTTAAGAAACGCTTTTTTAGAAATGTTTTATTTATACCTTGTTATACATACGTTTTAACGAAATGTCATACAGGGTCTGAAAAATAGCCGTGAATGTTTTTAGCTAAAATTTCAGGTTATCCTTCAGAAATTCTTAATTTCGACGCGTATCAAGAAGAAAAAATTATGCCACAAGATCAGGTTAGACAATTTTTGGATTTTGAAAAGCCGATTAAGGACCTTTTGGACGAAATTGAATTAACAAAAGAACGTACGGAGAAAACAAAGATCGATCTTTCCGACCAGGTGATCCAACTGGAGCAAAAAGTGGCCGAAACGCGTAAGAGCATTACGCGGAATCTTACTGACTGGCAACGTGTTCAGTTAAGCCGGCACCCGGATCGTCCATACACACATAAGTATATTGAGCTGATGACGGACAATTATGTGGAATTGTATGGCGATCGCAATATCAAGGATGATAAGGCGATGGTGGGCGGATTTGCTACGCTTGATGATCAAACGGTTATGATCATCGGGCAGCAAAAAGGCTCCAACACCAAAAAACGGCAGCTGCGTAATTTCGGAATGGCCAACCCGGAAGGATACCGCAAGGCGTTGCGGCTGATGAAGCTGGCGGAGAAATTTAACAAACCGGTTATTACCCTCATCGACACACCGGGTGCCTTTCCAGGCCTGGAAGCGGAAGAGCGGGGACAGGGAGAGGCGATTGCCCGTAATATTTATGAAATGATGCGCCTGAAAGTACCCGTGATCTGTGTCATCATCGGCGAAGGGGCCAGCGGCGGTGCATTGGGGATTGGCGTGGGCGACCGTGTTTTTATGATGGAAAATACCTGGTACACGGTTATTTCACCGGAAAACTGCTCTACGATTTTGTGGCGCAGCTGGGATTTTAAAATGAAAGCTGCGGAACAACTGAAGCTTACCTCTTCCAGAATGAGTGAATTCGGCCTTATAGACGGCATCATACCCGAACCGGATGGCGGCGCCCACTGGGACTACGCCATTGCTGCGGCGAATCTTAAAAAACAACTGATCGCTTCACTGAAGGAATTAAAACCCATGGATCCTCAAAAGCGGATCAACGCACGGATCGAAAAATTTTCAAAGATGGGATTCTGGGAGGAATATAAATAGGGGGGCAGGGTTGAAGTTTTTGGGTTACTGTCATACCCGCTGAAATCTCAACTCCCAACTCTGGAATCTCAAATCTCGAATCTCGAATCTCGAATCTCAACGCTTATCTCTCAAATCATATCTCTTACATAAATGTCATTACAACAAAAATTTACAGGAACAGGTATTGCTATTGTTACGCCGTTTCATGAAGACCGCTCCATTGACTGGGCTGGTTTTGAAAAATTGATCCACTTCTGGATTGAAAATAAAATTGAGTACCTGGTAGCTGTAGGTACAACCGGGGAAAGTGCCACACAAACCCGGGAAGAAGAACAGGAAGTATTTGATTTTGTAAAGCAGGTAACTTCCGGGCGTGTACCATTGGTAGCCGGTGTAGGTGGCAATGATACCCGGGAAGTGCTGGAGGCCTTTGGAAATATGAAGCTGGATGGTTATGATGCGATCCTTTCGGTATCTCCTTATTATAATAAACCCCGCCAGGAAGGGATTTACCAGCATTATAAAGCATTGAATGATGCCGCTCCTTTACCCATCATCATGTATAATGTGCCGGGTCGTACCGGTATGAGTGTTTCTGTAGAAACCACGTTACGTATTGCACATGATTGTAAAAATATCTTTGCAACAAAGGAAGCCTCCGGAAGCTTTGAACAGGTAAACCAGATCATGAAGAATAAACCTGCTGATTTTATGCTGATCAGCGGCGATGATGCCATTACGCTTCCGATGATCGCCTGTGGCGCAAAGGGATTGATTTCTGTAGTAGCCAATGCCTATCCTAAAGACTATTCGGATATGGTGCGTCTTTGCCTGGCTGGTAAATTTGAAGAAGCGCTTCCCCTGCATCTGAAATACCTGGATATGGTAGATGCGCTATTTAAAGAGGGCAGTCCCTCCGGTGTAAAATATGTACTGCATAAAATGGGCTATTGCAATAACATTATGCGGTTACCGGTAGTCCCCATCAGCAGCGCGCACGAAGCGCACCTGGATCAGCTGATGGCTTCCATTGCCGGTTCCTAGTCCCCCCGTTGATATTATTTGTAGAAAGCCTCCGTTCAGGAGGCTTTTTCTTTGATCCGATACGGGTTGTTGAACCGGAGCTCTTGCTTTTAATTGCAGCGCGGCCGCTTTTGTCTGGCCAAAACTGACTCGTCCGGAAAAATAGCTGGGTTTGATGATGCGTACTGTTAGCAATACTTTAAGATCAGGCCGGTATTATATTGTCTTCTTCCGTAAAGCGAATCGCATGCTGCTTCAGCTCCCGGAGAATGGGCTCATAAATTTCTTTGATGGTAGGGATCCGCAAACCGGTTGCCCGGATCTGCCCATTTAAGATCAGCTTTGCCGCAATACCCAGCGGAAGCCCTACTGTTTTGGCCATCGCCGTATGCCCGGCATCGGTTCCTTTTACCATCAGCGAACTGGTGATTTGCCGCTGCTGTCCTTGTGCCTTGTATGCAATCTCGTGAAGCATAACGATCATATCGCGGTCGCCGGCAGCCAATGGAAGTCTTGTTTCCAGCAGGTATTGAAGAACGTCTGCAGAAACGGTGGCTTCAGGCGGAATGCGCTCCGGATCCAGCAATCCCAGGTAGCGGAACAGTGTAGCAACCTGCTGCTGTTCCGCTGCGGGTACATAGCGGTGCAAAAAATCTTCAAAGCCGGCGGAGCGGGTATAGCAATTTAAACAGGCCGTAAACCATGCGGCGATGGATTGATGGCGGTAGCTGTTGATCAGTTCGGTATCGGTTAATGCAGACAGACCGGCCTTTACAATAAAGTTCCAGGCGGTGCAGAAATCGGGGTGCCTGATCGTGGTGCGGATAACGGTATCCGCCGTTTCTAATGCGTATTCGGGGATATACGTGAGCGAATTCCGGTTGGGGTAGCAGGCCCATTTTCCCAGCGCAGGTACTTCAAGCGTGGTACAGTTTTCAAAAACCGCATCGTAGGGCACTTCTACAAGGGTTCCGTTTTCTTTATAAAGCGCTCCTGCATAGCCGGCCAGCGCTATATTGCGGGGATTCCAGCTGATTTTGTAATGCCAGGGATTGTTATCGTTTTCGGGGGCGATCAATCCCCCGCAATGGGATTTGAAACTTGTGATCGTTCCCCCGTTTTGCCGGATACGGTCAAAGAGCTGCATGGCACTCATATGATCGATACCTGGGTCTAACCCGGTTTCACAAAGAAATAAAAGCCCGCTTGCTTCAATGGATTCCTTCAGCTGTAGCAGTGCTTCATCAATATAAGACGCCGTCAGCAGGTTTCTTCCGATATCCAGGCAGTCCTGGGCTACAAAAATATGCAGGGCCGGCGGCAGCATGGAAATCACGATATCGGCTTCGGTGATCAGCGATTGTCTAAGCAATGCATCTTCCGTATGTAATGCAACGGCTTTGCCATGTGCATGGTTGTTCAGCTTGCTTTGTGCCAGCTCAAGGTTGGCTTCCGCAATGGTTAGCTGCCAGTGCTCCTGTTCCGCATGATCCAGCAGATAACGGATGAGCACCGTGGCCGATTTTCCGGCGCCGAAAAGAAGGACCTTTTTCATATGCTACAAGTTAATCAATTCCGGTGAATACGATTTCTTTTACAATACAAAGGCGTGGAGGTGTGCAAACGATTTTTCCGGCACCGGTATCAGGGCGATAGGATACACTTTGTTATGCTGTTCCGATAGATGGCACGTGCATCAAGATAAGAAATGTATTCCAGGTGTTGCAGCCCCGCGGTCTATTGTACCGTTCCTGACGGAACATGGCCTCCGTATGTGTTACGAAAATACGGGGCACTTACGGAGCCCGGCTGATCCTTTACTGAACTGTTGTTATAAACACAGCGCTCCTGACGGAGCTTAGTACGCCGGGTGTTTGGACATTGCCGGTCTGCGCGCACTTAACTTGACGCACATACGATTGATGGGGATTATTTCAATATCGGTTTCTTTAGGTTCTGCAACCTGGCAGGCAAGTTCCGGGCAACAAGTTATGTGTTTGTTATGTTGAACCTATTTCGGCATCTGCTTTATCAGACGCTGTAACAAGAACAGCGACCCCTAATAAAAGAGGCGGTCTCAAACCCGAGACCGCCTCTTTTAAAATAAAAAAAGTTGATTAAAGCTTCGTGATCACTCCGCATCCTACACGGGGGCCGCTGTTACCGGTGGGCTGGGTTTTGTAATCGTCTGTACCGCCATGTACAATAATGGCGCGTCCGATGATCTCCTTATCGCCCGGCTCAATGCTCCACAGGTCGGTGGTTACGCTCTTTGTAGCATGCCCGGTAGCATCCAGTTTAATATTGCCGATATCACCGGAATGGAAGGCTGCAGAACCCCATTCTCCATGATTCGATTTTGTCGGATTCCAGTGGCCATGTGAGTTTTCACCCTTCATGCCACAATCTCCATGCTCATGAAAATGCACCGCCACATTGCTGTCGGCCCGTTCCTTCATATTAATCTCCAGATCCAGCCGGATCTTTCCGTCGGCGAGTTTGTAAAATTTTGCAGAACCAATGTTCCGGGTGCTGTCGCTGGTGAGCTGTAAATTAGCCACGGCTACAGGCGTTCCTTCCGGGGCTGTGGTTTCGGGGGCCGGAGGTGTGGTCGAATCTGCCTGGATGGTTGCGGTGGAATCGGCGCCGCTTTTTTCCGAAGCGCTGTTTCCGCAGGAACCCAGTACAAGCAGGGCAGCAACACCCGCGGAGAAGAAAACTTTTTTCATAATCATTGTTTTTTAAAGTGTTAAGTTGTTCACTATTAATACGCAAAACTAACTGAATTATTGTTATAAAGGGAGCCACTGCACTTAGATTTGTTAATTTAGCGCCGGTGACGGACGGCAGCCGTATTTTATTTCCGGCTGCCTGCTGAAATAATAATCATTAATTTTAGTATTCAAAAAAACACAAAGGATGGCTATGGAAAATCCATGGAAGGTATTGGGTAAGCAAGATGTATATGATAATCCCTGGATCAATGTAACGGAGTTTGATGTGATCAATCCCGCAGGCGGAAAGGGGATCTATGGAAAAGTGCATTTTAAGAATATTGCCATTGGCATCCTGGTGCTGGACGCGCAGCAGCATACCTACCTGATCGGGCAATACCGTTTTGCTATTGATGCCTATACCTGGGAGATCCCCGAAGGCGGATGTCCCGAGGGCAGTGATCCGTTGGAAAGCGCGCGGAGGGAATTGCTGGAGGAAGCGGGTTTGGAGGCCCTGCACTGGAAGGAGTTGCTGCGGATGCATTTATCCAATTCCGTGTCGGATGAGCTGGCGATCGTATACCTTGCAACCGGCCTGGTTCAGAAAACACCCGATCCGGAAGAAACGGAACAGCTTACCATTCGCAAACTTCCGTTGGATGAGGCCCTGGAAATGGTGGAAACAGGTGCGATCACCGATGCGATTTCCGTGGCCGCTTTTCAGAAGGCAGCGCTCCTGAAGCACACGGGTGCCCTGGTATAGTTACTTTCGTACAAACGCATATATTTTAACGAATGGCAAAACAGCAAAACACGCAGCCGTTACCTGCATTGTCTGCGGCAACGGATCCCCGGTTAAAAACCGTAAGAACGATCAGCCGGCTGATGGATGAACAGTTCAGGGTTGGCGGTTTTAAATTCGGACTGGATCCTTTACTGAATTTTATACCGGTGCTGGGCGATGTGAGCGGGTACCTGATGTCGATCGGGTTAATCATCACGATGGCGCAGCACGGCGCATCGGGCAAACTGGTGGCAAAAATGGTGGTGAATGCAACGCTGGATGCTTTTATTGGAGCGGTTCCCGTGTTGGGATGGATCTTCGATTTTATATATAAGGCCAATACGCGCAACCTCAAATTGCTTGCCGAGCATTATACGGAAGGGAAACATAAGGGCGGTGCGGGATCGGTTATTCTTACGGTTTTACTGGTAACAGGAGTAATCCTGGTGCTGTTGGTGATACTGGCCGTTAAGTTTCTGCAATGGATCCTGGAGTGGGATCAAAAATCGACAGGATTAAAAATCAGTTTTTAAAGCGGGTTTTCTTTTCTTTGCGTGGTGAAAGATTTCAGAAAAAAACAACAAAGACCCAAAAAGTCCAGCCTGGTGTATGGCCGGGAGGCCGTATTACAGGCCCTGGAGCAGGGCGATGCACTGGACCGTATTTACCTTGATCAGAAACTGAATGATCCGGTGGCGGGCGAAATCCGCCGGCTGGCCGCTAACAAACAGGTGCCGGTAAACTATGTACCTGCAGCCCGGCTGGCGCATTTTAATGTAGAAGGCCATGGGGGAGTGGTGGCACAAAAATCAAAGATCATTTACCAGAACCTGCAGGACATCATCTCTTTTGTAATCGAGCGCGGCGATGTGCCGCTGTTTTTAATACTGGATGGCATTACGGATGTACGGAATATTGGCGGCATTGCACGTACGGCCTGGTGCTGTGGTGTGCAGGCCATCATTATACCGGATAAGGGCGTAGGCGCATTGAATGACGATGCGATTCTTACTTCTGCCGGCGCACTGGAAAAAATTCCGGTATGCAGGGTAAACAGTTTAATGAAAGCGGTAGATGAGCTGCATCTGAACGGCGTTACGGTATTTGCCAGCGCCATGGAAGCGGCCATACCGGTAGCAGCGGCTGATCTGCGTATTCCTGCAGCCATTGTAATGGGAAGCGAAGAAAAAGGGATCTATCCGGCCCTGTTGAAAATATGTGATACGGCTATTTCCATTCCCATGTACAATCAATTTGAAAGTTTGAATGTATCCGTTGCCACCGGCATGATCCTCTATGAAGCCATGAAGCAACGGATGCCGGCATAAACGGTATGCTTAAATCCTGTCTACATCATCAAAACATTGTTATGAGTATTTACACCCCAAAAAACCTCTTGCTGTTATTGATCGGTTTTACCGTATTTAGTTGTTCCACCAAAACAGCTCCTTCGGCCGGGGCAGATGTAAATGTTTTATCGCGCAAGGAACAAAAGGAGGGGTATGTATCGTTGTTCGACGGACATTCCTTAAACAACTGGATCGATGGAAATAACCAGTATGAAGTGCGTGAAAATGCCATTGTTAAGAAAACAAAAGGTTATGGCAATTTATACAGCCGGAATGAATACCGCGATTGTATCCTCCGCTTTGAGTTCCTGTTGACACCGGCGGCCAACAATGGGTTGGGCTTTCATCACAAACTGGTTGAAGGTGCTAAAGGATATGATGGAATCGAACTGCAGATCCTGGATAACGATGCTGCGGTATATAAAGCACTTAAACCCTATCAATACCATGGCTCACTTTATGGCTATGTTCCGGCAAGGCGGACGGGATTAAAGCCGGCCGGAACCTGGAATTTCCAGGAGGTGACGGTACGGGGTTCTAAAATAAAAGTGGTGCTGAACGGGGAAACTATTCTCGACACAGATGTTAAAACATTGCCGGCAGCAGCACTGGCCAAGGATCCCCGGTTGTTGTATGAAAAAGGACATATTGCATTTCTGGGGCACGATTCAGAGATCCGATTACGGAATATCCGCGTCCGGGAAATTAAATAGTTCTTTTTAGCGCAAATTTTTGCAGATAGGAATAAATATTTCAGGAATTTATATAAAAAAACAGGAAAAAATTTTGACAGAAAAAAATCTACTGCTATATTTGCACTCCCAACGGAAAAAGACTTAAAGGTTGGAAGTTCAGTTGGTTAGATTAAAGTTCTTATTGAAAATATTGGATCGGTAGTTCAGTTGGTTAGAATGCCGCCCTGTCACGGCGGAGGTCGCGGGTTCGAGTCCCGTCCGGTCCGCATAAAAGGATCATCAGCAATGATGATCCTTTTTGCTTTTTACCCCACTTTACTTTTAAG
>JAGIAT010000008.1 GCA_017744715.1 Niabella sp.
TTCATACTCGCTTTGACCGGCATCAAAAGCAAAACAACTGTTTTTACCGGACACCAGTAGTTTCAGGTTTCAGGTTAAATCCATTTTTATACTTGATGTGCAATACTGAAAACTGAATACTGAAAACTGACTGCTAAAGGCTGACTGCTGAAAGCCTGTTTTACGTTTGAGGTTTCGTGTCGGGGATGTTTGATGCTTGATGTTGGGTTCTCGATTCTTGATTCAATGCCGTTTCCTTAGTAATTTTTACAGTTGCCACAGATTCACAAATTGCGCCTGCGGCGCTTTTCTGCGACATTGTTGCTGTTAAATTGGACACCAATCTGTGCATCTGCGGCTTTAAGGAAAGGACTTTGATTCTTCCCCGAAGTTTCGGGGCTCGATTCATGTAACGCCGGTATGGATTTCGTTCGGGGAATAATTACAAAGCAGCAACGGCATCTTAACTTCTACATTTAATATTTTTCATTTGATATTTTACATTCCGAAGGAAGGGTTTCAGGTTAAATCCGTTTTTATACCTGATGTGCAATACTGAAAACTGAAGACTAAAAACTAATAACTGAAAACTGACTGCTAAAGGCTGACTGCTGAAAACTGATAGCTGAGGGCTTCTTCCCCTGGTTGGTTCCTGGCCTTTGATTTTTGAATCTTGAAATCTTTCTTCCGGAAACCCGGATCCTGGTATTTAGAGTTTAGTACTTTGTGTTTACTGCTTTCTTTCCCGTATTTTTAATCCCGATGTTGCAAAAAATAATCGCTGCACTGGGTCTTTTGTTATGCATCGTTTCTATAAGCGGATGTGTTGTTTCGTACAGGAAGCGCCCAACCCGTTTGTATGAAGAGGTGCTTTCAAAAAAAATGACCTTTGACGCCGGTATCGTTCCCGGCTATCCGTTTAAAGACGGGAAATGGGATTCAGTAATGAAAGGGAGGGTGCTCTGGGCGATCTACCTGTATGAGCAGGGGATCATCCGGAACATTATTTTTTCCGGGGGAGCCGTGTACTCGCCTTATTATGAAGCAAAAATTATGGGGCTTTATGCGCGGCAACTGGGCGTTCCGGAAAAACATATTTTTTATGAAACAAAGGCAGAGCACAGTACGGAAAATATCTTTTATTCCTACCAGATTGCGCGGCAGCAGGGTTTTAAATCCATCGCCCTTGTTACCGACCCCTTTCAGTCGTCCATGATCAAAGGGTTTACCCGGCGCCGGTTTGCAACCCGTGTGGTACATATACCGTTTATGGTAGATACGCTAAAGAACCGTAGTCAGGTGGATGCGGTCATCGATCCCGCGCCGGCTTATGTACAGCCGTTTCAATCCATACTGGAGCGGGAAGGCTTTCTCCGGAGGTTTCGGGGTACCCTGGGGGCTTTTATTCCCTGGGAGGATAAAAGACGGAGAAGGGCCCGGCCCTTGTAGTACCGATCCGGCGCAAGCAATTTCGATCTTTAACCGTACGATTCCTGTGACCGCTATTCAATAATTTTCAATTAATCTGCTACGGGTTCTTCCTGCCGGTTAAAGCTATACAGCAGGTAAAACAATGCCGGCAAAATGAAAATACTTCCTGCCAGGAGGGCTACCGCAAGTGCATGGATGGTTTTATCTGATCCTTTATGAATTAACAGCGACAGCCCTTCCGTATCTTTCAGGTTGATCAGTACCGGGTAGTGTTCATAAGTAATGGCTACCAACAGGAGGGTTATTTGTGCCCCGGCAATGATCCGTAGCCAGCGGGTGGATCCCCGGAACAAGGAAACCCACATCCAGATTAGTGAAACAGCGGCCAGTACCACACAGGCAATACTCACCGGATTTCCAAAAAGCCAGTGCGCCAGTGGAATGTTATCTGCATGGGCGGCCGCCAGCACCAGGACTGCAGCGGCAATGGCCGCGAGGCTCATGTGCCGGGCTTTTTGAATAAACCGTTGCCGCTCGGTTTCGGTTTTTGTTTCGCCGATAATAAAAACGGCGGCCAGGAAGCCGCAGATCGTAGCCGTAAAAATACCTACCGAAACGGGAAAGAATCCCAGCCAGCTGAAAATATAGGCATCCAGGAAATGCGTGGCCTGCGGATCAATTTTTCCGGATACAGCACTTCCCGCAATGATCCCCAGGAATAACGGGGTAATCACACTGGAATACATAAACGTTTTTGAGTACACCACCTGCATTTTATCCTTTACGGCATCGTAATTCCGGAAACTGAAAGCGGTACCCCGCGCCACAATTCCCAGCAGCATAATCGTAAGCGGAATGTGCAGATAAACAGATACCGTGGCATAGATTACCGGAAAGCCCACAAAAAGGATCACAATGGCTATGATCAGCCACATATGATTGGCTTCCCAGATGGGGCCGATGGCGCGGTACATGACCCTCCGGGTTTGATCTTTGCTTTTACGGGTTGAAAGAAATTCGAGGATACCGGCACCAAAATCGGCACCGCCCATCAACACATAAAGCAGGATCGATGCCCACAAATAGGCCATTACTACATAAAGCATGTTTTATTTATTGTTTATTGTTTTTGGTTTGTCGTTAACTTCAGACCTCAGACGATAAACCTCAAACGTCAAATTTTACGCTACATCATACAATTTTCCCACCATCTTCACCTGCCGGTATAAAAGCAGCATCACAATAACGCTCAGGGAAACATAAACGGCTGTAAAAATATAAAAGGAATAAACGATACCGGGCATGGGTGTAACGGCATCCCGGGTGCGCATAATCCCATAAATGATCCAGGGCTGGCGTCCCACTTCCGTTACCGTCCAGCCGGCTTCCACGGCAATAAATCCTACCGGGATGGCAATGGTAAACAGTTTCAGCAACCACCGCTTCTCCAGCCAGCTTCTTTTTCTCCACAAGGTAAAAAAGTAAAAAACGGCGATCAGCAACATCAGCATCCCCAGGCCTACCATTACCTGGAAGGCATAGTGCGTAATGGCAACCGGAGGGTGCACGTCTTTTGGAAAGGCATCCAGGCCGGTTACGGATGTTTTAAAATTACCATGTGCCAGGAAGCTCAATGCACCCGGAATTTTCAGCGCATAATGTACGGTGTCGTTCTTTTCATCGGGAATGCCGCCAAGGATAAGGGCTGCTTTTTCTTCTGTTTTAAAATGGGCTTCCATTGCCGCCAGTTTTACTGGCTGGCGCTTTGCCACATCCTTGGCGGAAATATCGCCGCTGAGCGGCTGGAGGATAGCGCCGGCGCAGGCAAATACAGCCGCAATACGAAACGCCTTTGTATGAAATTGTATATGCTTCCGTTTCAGGATCATGAGTGCATGTACGCCTGCCACCGCAAATCCCGTGGCTGTAAGGGCCGCAAGGATCATATGCAGGGCCTGCGAGAACCAGGCATCGTTGAACATGGCCGCAATGGGATCGATGTTCAGGTATTGTCCGTTCACATAATCAAACCCTGCAGGACTATTCATCCACGCGTTTGCCGCCACCACCAGGATACCGGAGGCCAGTCCGCTTACACCAACAATTACACCGGTAAACCAGTGAAACCATTTATTGAATTTGTTCCATCCATATAAATAAAAACCCAGTGCAATGGCCTCAATAAAAAAAGCCGTGCCCTCCAGTGAAAACGGCATACCAAAAATAGGGCCGGCATGTTTCATGAACTCCGGCCACAGCAAGCCCAGTTCAAAAGACAGTACCGTACCGGAAACCGCCCCGGTGGCAAAGAAGATGGCTACGCCCCGGCTCCAGGCGCGGGTCACATTGCGGTAAACAATGTTTCCAGTTTTGAGCCATTTAAAGTGCGAAACCGCCATAAAGAACGGCATGATCATGCCGATGCAGGAAAAAATGATGTGAAATCCTAAAGAAAGCGCCATCTGCGACCGCGCTGCGATAAAGTCATCCATAATGCATGGATTGGTTTAAAAAAGACCGCTCACCTGCGGTAGATGCAAAGATAGTCCAACGCTGCGATGAAACCAATCGAACAAATGTCAGGAATATTTGCATCTTCAGATTCTTCCAGTTGCCTGGGCTCCAATGCCGGCGAACGATCTTGCTGAAGTGCCAAAATGAAGGAGGGCAGCCGGGTGTTGCCTTTTAAAGAGTAACAGCGTTTAACAGAATAAAACCAAACAGCATCATATGAAAAAGCATTCCATTGTGTTTATGTGCTGCTCCATGCTTCTTCTAAGCGTATGCAGCTGTGATCCTCGCCGGTCCGGCCTGATCAATTGCACAATGATCGGCTATGTCCGTACCCTGCAATTTGTAATTAAGGATAAAAGTACATCCGAAAACCTGATTACAAAAGGGGTTTATAAGCAGGAGGCGATACGGCTTTTTTACGAAAATGCTCCCGGAAAGTATGATACCCTGTATCGTATGGGAGGACTTTCGAACATGCCCAGGGATACGGTTGCGGTTGATCCGGATATTGATCATCCGGTTTTTAGCCAATCCAGGGAATTTTATATCAAATACAACGCTTCGGATATTGATACGTTAAGAATAGTGGCCAGGGCCGACCGGTCTAATGTTTGTAAAACTGAATATACGTTGAAGCAATTCTGGATAAATGGCAAGGTTGTAAATACACCCCGAACTTCGACGAGGCCTTTGTTATTTATAGGTAATCTCTAGCTTTCCATAGGAAAGGCAATGGATATACATATTTTTTTCCGAGAGATTTTCAGGATACCGGAAAAAAAGTAAACTCATCGAATAAATGTCTTGAATGGACCTCCATGTCACACCTGTAGCCCATGTCCCCAGGAAAATAGCAGCACTGCCGCTGAACGGAGCGACGCAAGTAAAGCCCGATAGCAGCACCGGGGCCGGGCCCATCATTTAAAACCAATTGCCTCGTATGCAATCTGCAAGCACCTTATTGAACAATCGTTTGTGCAACCGGCCATAAATCAGAAATAGGCTGTATCTTTGCGCCCTATGACACAGGAAAAATTACAGGATATGCGGTCCCGCGTTCTCGGGATAAGGAGGTTTCTTTGACGTCGAGAACCGTCAACAGAAAATCAATGAAGATAAACAGCTTTCGTTAAGTCCCGGTTTCTGGGACGACAACCAGCGTGCCACAGAAATTTTAAAGAATTTAAAGACCAATGAATACTGGATGAACCTGTTTCGGGAAGCCGAAACGGCAGTAGAGGATTTTGCGGTTTTGTTCGATTTCTGGAAGGCCGGTGATGCCACCGAGGCAGAAACCCAGGAAGCATATGATCATGCGTTGGGTGTGCTGGAGGATGCGGAGTTTAAAAGCACGCTGAACGAGGCGGAGGATGAACTGCCGGCGGTGATCCAGATCAACTCGGGTGCAGGAGGAACAGAAAGCCAGGACTGGGCCGAGATGATTGCCCGGATGTACCGGATGTACGGCGAAAAGCAGGGCTGGAAAATTACGGAGCTGGACTGGCAATGGGGAGATGGCGCGGGTATTAAAACGGCAACCCTGCAGTTTGAAGGCCCGTTTGCTTACGGCTTTTTAAAGGCCGAAAGTGGTGTGCATCGCCTCGTGCGGATCTCGCCGTTCGATAGCAATGCCCGCAGACATACATCTTTTGCATCGGTTTTTGTGTACCCGCTGGTGGATGATACGATCGATATTGAGATCAAGGATTCCGAGGTGAAAATGGAAACGGCGCGCAGCGGCGGTGCGGGTGGGCAGAATGTGAACAAGGTGGAAACAAAGGTATTCCTGACCCATATTCCCACGGGCATTGTAGTCGTTTGTCAAACGGAACGCACCCAGATGGGGAACCGGGAAAAAGCCATGCAGATGTTGAAGAGCCGGTTATATGAAGAAGAATTGCGCAAGCGTGAGGAGCTGAAGAATGCGGCCAATGCCAACAAGAAAAAAATTGAATGGGGCAGCCAGATCCGCAGCTATGTATTCCATCCCTATAAAATGATCAAGGATCACCGTACGGAATACGAGGTGGGAAACGTGCAACCCGTGATGGATGGCGAACTGGATGGTTTTATCAAAGCCTACCTGATGCAGCGGAAGGAAACGGTTTAAATAATGGGGAGTGCAACATCCATTTTTGATAAGCGGATCGGCAGGGACAGGAGCTGCTCAGGGCCTCAGGCGGCGGAGTGCTTCATTTCCAAATTAAAAATTTTCAAATCTTCAAATTGAGATAATATGCACCAGGGATCATTTTCTTACCCTTTGCCGGCCAATGAGCCGGTGCTGAATTACGCTCCCGGAAGTAAAGAACGGGAAAACCTGAAAGCCGCCATTGCGTTGCTGAAAGGCGAAAAACTAGATGTGCCCATGTATATCGGGGCCGATGAGGTACGCACTTCTAAAAAGGAGTCGCTTCGTCCTCCGCATGAACATAAGTTTGTACTGGGCCAGTTTTCCATCGGTGAAAAGAAACATGTGCAGCAGGCGGTGGATGCGGCGCTGGCGGCAAAACGATCCTGGGAAAATATGAGCTGGGAAAACCGCGCGGGTATCTTTTTGAAAGCGGCCGATTTGATCGCTACCAAGTACCGTGGGCAGATGAATGCGGCTACCATGCTGGGCCAAAGCAAAAATGCTTACCAGGCGGAGATTGACAGTGCCTGTGAGCTCATCGATTTCCTGCGGTTTAATGTACATTTTCTGAGCCAGATTTATACCCAACAACCCATTAGTGGTGCCGGAATGCATAACCGCCTGGAATACCGGCCCCTGGAAGGGTTTGTACTGGCCATTACGCCGTTTAACTTTACCGCTATTGGCGGAAACCTGCCTACCTCAGCCGCGATGTGCGGGAATGTGGTGGTTTGGAAACCGGCGCATACGCAGATCTATTCCGCGCAGCTTTTTATGCGCATTTTAAAAGAAGCCGGATTACCGGATGGAGTGATCAACCTGATTTACGTGGATGGTCCGGTGGTAGGCGAGGTATGCTTTAATCACCGGGAATTTGCAGGCGTACATTTTACCGGCTCTACGGGTGTGTTCAACCATATGTGGGAAACCATTGGGAAGAATATTCCCAAGTACCGGAGTTATCCGCGCATTGTAGGAGAAACCGGCGGAAAGGACTTCGTGATGGTGCACAGAAGCGCAGACCCTGGTGTGGTGGCAACTGCATTGTTACGGGGTGCTTTTGAATTTCAGGGGCAAAAATGTTCTGCAGCTTCCCGTGCGTACATACCGTCCAATATCTGGAAGGAGGTAAAGAAACTCCTGATCGAAGGCGTGAACTCCTTTAAGATGGGATCGGTAGAAGATTTTAGTAATTTTATCAATGCCGTGATTGATGAACGCAGCTTTGATAAAATAAAAGGCTATATCGATAAAGCTAAAAGAGATTCCAAAGCCAGTATTGTGGTGGGGGGCGCCTGCGATAAAAAAGAAGGGTATTTTATTCAGCCTACGGTGATCGAAACGAAGGATCCGCAATATGTAACCATGTGTGAGGAAATCTTCGGACCCGTACTGACCGTATATGTATACCCGGCCGGAAGTTTTGAAAAAACGCTGGACCTGGTAGACAGTACGTCACCCTATGCATTAACGGGCTCGATCATCGCAACTGACCGTGCAGCCATCGAAACCGCAACAAAACGCCTGTCTAATGCAGCCGGTAATTTTTATATCAATGACAAACCTACCGGTGCTGTGGTAGGCCAGCAGCCCTTTGGTGGCGCAAGGGCTTCCGGTACCAATGATAAGGCAGGTTCTATCCTGAATCTTTATCGCTGGTTAAGCGTACGTACTGTTAAAGAAACATTTAACCCTCCGGTTGATTACCGGTACCCCTTCATGGCAGCGGAGTAATTTTTGTTTGGGGTCTGATGTTTGAGGTGTAACGTTCGTTGCTCAAACATCAAACTTTAAACCTTAAACCTTTTTATATTGAAACTGATTTTAAAAGCAGAAGAGATCGCAATCACCATCAAACGGCTGGCGCACCAGATCGTGGAGAATCATGAAGATTTTTCAAAGATTGCCATTATTGGTTTACAGCCAAGGGGTATTTTTTTGTCGAACCGCATTTATGCAGAAATACAAAAAATATCAAAGGGGCAGTCCATCGATTATGGGAAACTGGACATTACTTTTTACAGGGATGATGTACGGAATGAACTGCACGCCGCTAATGAAACGGATATTCCGTTTTCTATAGAAGGCAAAGACGTGATCCTGATCGATGATGTATTGTACACCGGCCGCACAACCCGTGCAGCTTTTGATGCCCTGCTGGATTATGGAAGGCCAAAGAAAGTGGAGCTTTGTGTATTGATCGACCGCCGGTTTACCCGGGAGTTTCCGATACAGGCCGACTATGTGGGCAAGTACATCGACTCTTTTGAAACCCAGAAAGTGCTGGTGCGCTGGGCAGAAAACAGCGACAAGGATCATGTAACGATGACGGAAGGATAAAATAATTGATCGCATAAAGAAAAGGGTGTAAGGACGACTTATACCCTTTTTTTATATCCCAACTTTTGGGATGGAATAGGAGCATTCGCAACATTAACCGGTCGTCTTTTAAGCGGGATCGCAGCGAAACGCTCGCAGGTTTTCAGACAACCAGGCATTCTGTGAATATCTGTGAAATCTGTGAGCGTTATAGGGGGACCTGGGGGTAAGAAAACGGCATTGCTTCAAAATACCCGGTCTGCCCGTCCACCGTTGCATTATAGCCATATGTACGAAGTGCCGGTTAAAGCGCTATTTGTTTTCCAATCGCCATTTTTATGTTCATTCCACCACTGGCGGTACCGGTCGCTGAGCATCAATATTTCGGCGGTGGTAATACCTTTATATTTTTCGTTCACCCCTTTGGAAGTATCCACCAGGTAAGGAACCAGCGAGGAGGCACCCCGGATGCCATCCACGATCCATAACAGGCATTCTCCTAAAATAAAATAATCTCTGCCTTCCGGACGCGGACTGCGCGAAGAAATGGGGTTGGTCGGAAATTTTTGTAAGTGGGAGGTATCTCTCGATAATGCAATAAGGACCTCAATATGCTCCTGCCGGAACCGTGGCATTTGTAGCCATAGACGTTCTCCTTTTTCATTGCGCTCGTATTGGTTATAAGAGCCGTTTTTCAGTTGTTGTACAAATTTTTCAACATCAGGATTATTGAGATCGAAGCTGTTTTTTTTACAGCTCATTAGGCAGATGATGACTCCCGTAAACAACATCCATTTTTTCATAATGATCTTGGTTTTATAAGCAGGTTGTTTAAATGCTCTTTGTGACAGCCATTCCCGCAGACGAGCGCTGATTGTTGCCATTAAGGTAAAAAGAATCCGCGAAAAGGTCGGAGCAAATGCACGGTCAAACGATACGGTCACCGGGTTATTCAAGTATCACTCCCCATTCTGCTACATGGAAGCCTGCTCTCCCAACTGTTTCCTTTTTAGGGTAAGGAGATAATTGTATAGGCTTATCAAGCGCCTTTACCAGGTAAAATAATCTTAAAACGGCATCAGGCTGCTCAGAAAAATGCAACCGGATCAGCTTTTCAATCACTGGTTTTTCCTGTGGATAAACCGCATAATATGGAGCGCTTTTTAACCGGGGAATCCAATAATCGATAAAATCGCTGATCTCATGGGGCTTAAACTGGCTGGCGGCCATATCCGCTTCAAAAAATTGTTGCAGGCTATCGCGCGATACCACCTGCCCGGCATCCTTTTGCCAGTTGTCGGGTTGCTCGCTTTCATAAAAAAGATAATTGTATTGCCCTTCGATTTTACCGGACGGTGCTACCCTTACATTCCAGCCGGTGTGGTAGGTAGGAATGGATGCAATCACTGATCCCCCCTGGGGAAAACTCAATCTTACCTGCATATCCGTTTCCTTTAATGGATAGAGGTATATATTCGGCTTATAAGCTATCGTACAGTTTTTACACCGCCCGGGCTCCGGCTTGTCTTTTTTGCAGCCCGGTAAAATAAACAGGCTCAAAGCAATCAAAAAATATATTTTACTCATACAAAACAGTTTTTTATTCAAGACGCAGATCCCTGGAAAGATGCAACAGGGATACTCGAAAGTAGAACATTCGGTTAAAAAATAGTCCGGACCGGAGCGGTTTCTGATCTGAACTTTCAGATGACTGGGTTGTTCCTGTAGTATGCGAAGAAACCGTACACGATTGCTTTGGTGCTTTTTATTCCTGTTTTCCCATAAGGAAATGCTTGGCCAGATGATAATCCCATATGAGCGCATTTCCCTTGAGTTGGAGGCCATACTGGCCAGGGACCAGGGCCCCCGCGATACGGTAAACGCGTTGGCGGCGAAGTACGGTGCTTATTCAGATACGGTAACCCGGTACTGGAAGTACGTTGGTAAAACTGATTCCGTAAATACCGCACAGGTTTCGCAGCTCATTGATCAATATGGCTGGCCGGACCAACGGCAAATCTCGCCCGGTGCTGCCAAAGCATTGTGGATCGTTGTTCAGCATGGGGATTCTCTTACCCGTGAAAAATACCTTCCGGTGCTGGAACGGGCGGCTGCAGAGGGGAAAGCACCTAAAATATATGTTGCTTACCTGTATGACCGTGTACAAATGTTCCGGGAGCGCTTTCAGCTTTACGGAACGCAGATGGGCGGGGATTATGAAGGCAATACCATATTATGGCCGGTGAGGGCTTTGCTTCAGCTGGATGCGCGCCGGAAAGCCATGGGACTGCCGCCCATAAAAGAGGCGCTGAAGCATTATCCGGTGCAATGGGCAAAACCTGTCTGTGATTCGTTAGCCGGGAAGATTGTTTTTTACGGACTTGTTAATGATCTGCAGGCGCGGGGGCTTCCGGGCGTCCATATCTATGAGCGGAACGGGAAACTTGCCGGAGTCACCAATGAACGGGGCTACTTCCGTGTGCTGGCAAGCCGGCAGGCATTGCGGAGGGGCCTGCGCTTTAGGGCTGCGGGTTACCGGGCCTTTGTATATCATTTCAGCAATAAAGCGGCCGAAGTATTTTATGATACCGTGCAACTTACAAAATGAGCCGCCGAAGCGCAATCTTAACAGCAGTGCCGGTTATTTGGCCTGATCTTGGTGGTTTTCTTTAAGATATCTGTCGGCACTGCCCGGCTTTTTCATCAGTAAAAAGAATGTTATGGAAACGGGAACGAAACAGTTTGCAATTGAAGTAACCATCGATGGCAAGCGGACACAGCTACAGGTAACCCCTGCGGAAACAACGGATGGCGTTACGTTTTATAAATGCAGGGCCGGTGATGATGAGATTACGCAGATCCGGAACGATGAAGGTATATGGAAGCAGATCTGGGGCGATTTAAGTGATGAGGAGGTAAAAGCCATCGGTGCGGTGATTGATTCCTATACCGAGAAAAATAAAATCACCTCCTGAGACCGGAAGCCACGTTTAACGGGTACCTTCTTTGGAAATATGTGTATCTGGCAGCCGAAAGCTCCAGTTCTTACAGAATGATCATAGGTGCCTTCCGAACTTTTGTATGATCAGCAGGGCGTATGTATCTCTTAAGCCCAGATATCAGCGCGTTCCCAAATAGGTGGCTATTCCGTTTTTGACACGGAAGTCCCAGTATTTCCGGAATGTGCAGCCGGAAGGGCAATCGCCGCCGCCTTCAGAAAAGGTGATCTTTACGCCACCCTGTTCTTTGCTAAACGCAATATCGTCTCCGTCGATACACCCGCCATTTTGTTCTGCTATTAAAATGGAGGGAACTTGCTTCAGTTCGTTGACTATCGGAATCGTATTCAGCCTTTGAGCGGTATTGATGGTAAGCCAGGTGATCTGAGGATATCCATAAGCCAGCCGTACAGAATCAAACTGGTATTTTAAGAGTATCTTGTCAAGATCGGGGTTACCGGTGGGGATCTTTCCGGCGGCAAGTTGTTTTATTTCCGGTTGGGCCGTATCCACTTTTAAAATAATGGAACCAGTACTGAAGCAGTGCTTCGAATGAAGTTTTCGCGTGTTGAAAATATATTTTGTTTCCGGCGTATTTAAATCGTAAACGGCCTGAAATATTTTTAACATGGATACAAGTTCCTGGGAATCAATTGCCGGATTGTTGTAGTTTTTATGCTGTGTATTTTGCCGCAGCTCCCGGAGGTAAAGTTGTATGGCATCACCGGAATAGTTTTTTGTGATAAACTCACCGGCAAGTACAGCATTTTCATGATCCAAATCGGTGTGTGCAGGCTTTTGACAGGCATTTGCCATTACGGCAATAAACAAAACGGAAAGCATTCGTCTCATGGCATGGTATTTTATAAGAGAACGTAAAGCTATGCCAAAATGCAACAGGGCCGGAGCAACATTTCATAATAAAGACAGGCCGCGCGATGCTGTTTGGATGGAGCCTGCCACATCATTATAACCGGCTTGCGGATCTGCGCCATGCGTTAGCACGGGTTTAGACCAGCCACCAGGTTTGTGTTGAGAAAATCAGCCATCAATCTCCCAAAATCTTTTTACATTTGAGCGTTTCATTCCGGGCTGTAAAATGAACGGATTGAAAGACAATATTTTAAAAAGGATTTGATTCATGGCAAAAGAAATGGCAACACCAAAGGCAGGAGTAACATACGACGAGGATAGTATCAAAAGCCTGGACTGGAAAGAGCATATCCGCCTCCGCCCGGGGATGTATATCGGGAAATTGGGCGACGGCAGTAGTCCGGACGACGGCATCTACGTATTGGTAAAGGAGGTAATGGATAACTGTATCGACGAGTACATGATGGGTTACGGTAAGACGATTGAGCTAACGATTAAGGATAATACCGTTACCGTAAGGGACTACGGACGCGGTATACCGTTGGGGAAGGTAGTAGATGTAGTAAGTAAGATCAATACCGGGGCGAAATACGACAGCAGGGCCTTCCAGAAATCCGTGGGATTGAATGGGGTGGGTACCAAGGCGGTAAATGCGCTGAGCAATTATTTTAAAGTGGTTGCAGTGCGCGATGGGAAGGATAAAACCGCTGAATTTGAGCGCGGGGTCTTAATAAAGGAAAGCAAGGAAGGAAAGACCGGGGAAGACAACGGAACCATGGTTACTTTTATCCCCGACGATACTATTTTTAAAAACTTCAAATTTCACCCGGAGTTCCTGGAAAACCTGATCTGGAACTATTGCTTCCTGAATGCGGGGTTAAAGATTGTTTTCAACGGCAAAACCTATATTAGCCGCAACGGGTTGCTGGATCTGTTGCAACGTAAGACCAATGAAGATGAGATCCGCTATCCGATCATCCATCTGAAAGGAGAGGATATAGAAGTTGCGGTAACCCACGGCAATGACTACGGGGAAGAATTATACAGTTTCGTAAATGGTCAGCATACCACGCAGGGGGGAACGCATCAGCAGGCCTTCCGGGAGGCATTTGTAAAAACGATTCGCGAATTTTATAAGAAGGATTATGAAGCCTCGGATATCCGTGGCGCCATTGTAGGAGCCGTTGCTGTAAGAGTGGTGGAGCCGGTATTCGAAAGCCAGACCAAAACAAAGCTCGGATCGCAGAACGTAGATATCAACGGTCCCAGCATGAAGCAGTTTGTAGGGGATTTTCTTTCCCGTGAGCTGGATAATTTCCTGCACAAAAATCCGTCAATAGCAGAAGTGCTGAAAAAGCGGATCGAGCAAAGTGAGCGGGAACGGAAAGATCTTGCCGGGATTAAAAAGCTGGCCAATGAACGGGCAAAGAAAGCAAACCTGCATAACCGCAAACTGCGGGACTGCCGGGTACATTTAAATGAAGAGCCGCCGGCAAAGAACAAGGAAGAGTACATTGCCAAACAAAACGAAACCACCATTTTTATTACGGAAGGCGATAGTGCCAGTGGTTCTATTACCAAGGCCCGGAATGTAGAAACACAGGCCGTATTCAGCCTGCGGGGAAAGCCGTTGAACAGTTTCGGGCTTACAAAGAAGGTGGTATATGAAAATGAAGAGTTCAACCTGTTGCAGCACGCACTGAATATTGAAGAGGGGATGGAAGGGTTGCGGTTTAATAATATTGTAATTGCCACAGATGCGGATGTAGACGGAATGCACATCCGGCTGCTGATCATGACGTTCTTCCTTCAGTTCTTTCCGGAACTGGTAAAACAGGAAAAAGTGTACGTGCTGGAAACGCCACTGTTCCGGGTGCGCGACAAAAAAGAAACGATTTACTGTTACAGCGAGGCAGAAAAAAAAGCAGCCATCCGGAAATTGACGGGTAAACCCGAGGTAACCCGTTTTAAAGGGCTCGGGGAGATCAGCCCGGAAGAATTTGCCCAGTTCATCGCCGGTGATATGCGCAAACAGCTAATGCGCCTGGAGCAGGGTGATCATATACAGCAATTGCTGGAATATTATATGGGTAAAAATACCATGGATCGCCAGGAATTTATCATCGACAACCTGGTGGTGGAAATCGATCAGGCAGAGGAAGAGGCCGCGGCTTAAGTACCGCCCGGTGTGTTAAAATAGTGAGTGGCTGTATCCATAAACGTTGGTACAGCCATTTTCTTTAGGGGGCAACACGGATGAAAATACAGGCGATTGAATTACTGCTGCCCGTTGTTGGGCGCCGCCTGTATCAGTTGCTGCAAAGCCGCTGCAGGTATGGGGGCAATCTTACGTTGGGAGTAATTGAAACAAACCATGCCTGTTTTGGCAAATGCAACCGGAACCTTTTTGCCCTCCGTTTCTTTTTCAACCCGGTAATACAAATCAAAGCCCACCCGCTGAAAATCGCCGGCAGCTACCGATACGAGGAGGGTTTCTCCCATAAAGGCCTCGTTTTTAAACTCAATGGCCACATCTGCCATGATCAGTCCTACGCCTTCCATTGAAAGCTCGGTATATCCTATCCGGTTGAGGAACAGGACCCGTGCTTCGTGGATCATGCCCAGCAGGGCATCATTGCCCACATGCCCGCCATAGTTAATGTCGGTAACCCTTACCGGTATCACGCAGGAGAAAGCAAAAGTTGCTGGTAATGGGATCTTTATTCTGGCCATGGGATGTATTCGAACTGCAAATGTAAACGGTTATTGTTCTTCAATGATGGAATTTCCGGCCTAGCGAGCGCCGCTGGTCCATTGCCACGCCTTGTACCGTCTTATAGTTCATCCGGATGATCCCTTGTTCGTCGACCAGGCCCGGTAAGTGGCCTTTGATGATATTTCCGACCGCGTATACGGCACTGATGGTGGTTCTCTCCTGTGTATAATAAAAGGTAGTGGCCGGCGAAGCTGCTCCGTTAGCGGCATTTTGAACGGGTTTAAATATTTGATTAGGGTAATTGATCATGACGAATGACAACGATAAATGTTGTTGAATGCAAAAAAAAAAATCTTATCCGAAGATAAGATTTATAATATTATTTTATAGCGGGATAACTGGGTGGATCCGTTTTATATCCTTGTTGAAAAAACGCAGCTCCGGGAACTGTTATAACCCCGCGTTTTCGGTTTTGGCCAGTTCCAGGAGGTCGAGAAAGTTATCCGGTGTGGCTGCTACAGAAGCCTTGGCCATTTCCTTCTGCCATTGTTCGATCTGGTAATTGCAGGCCTCGCCGCTGTTTTCGCCTGCTACACAATCGGCCATATTGCCCAGTTTTTTAGACATACGCACCACGTTCCCGTCTTCAGTCATCAGCATGATATACCGGCCCTGGATAGCTTTGTTCCGCTCCAGGGTTGTTTTATAGGTATTGCCGGCAGGGGTTTTTATCTGAGACGTTTTAGCAGGTGTTTCGTTAAGAGCAAGACCGTGCCCGGTTTCCGTATGCGGTTTAACCGCCGGTTTGTTTTTGGGATCCTCTAAAGCTAAAGTGGGAATGCTTGAATCTTGTTTTTTAAAGATATCTACCAGATCCTTACTATCCCTATTGGATTTTTCAACCAGGTGAAAAACCCCGAAACCCAGCAACCCTACAATGCAGGCCGCTACCGCGTATTTCGACCAGTTAAAATTTCCCTTTCGTACAGGGGCGAGTGTTGAAACGGGCTTTGCGGTATCCAATGCCTCATCTATTTTGCTCCAGAGATTGGCCGGTGGTGCCATTTCAAGCCCCCGCAGTCGTTCTGCAACATTGCTGAACGATTGTTCCTCTTCGAGATGGTTCAGGATATGATCCCAGGCGGCCGCAGGCGGTGGAGTTTCCATAGCCTGTAATTGCAGCCCCAGTGGTTTTAACGCCTGCAGGACGTCCAGTTCTCCTGCAATATTTTTCCAAGCCTCAGCCGGCGGCGCTACCTGATAGTCGTATAATTTATGGCTGTTCATTGCTTACGGTATCTATTTTGTCTTTATTCTCAATGTATTTTTTTACGAGGTCCTGCAGGATCGCCTTTGCACGCGAAAGCTGCGATTTACTGGTTCCTTCACTGATACCCAACATGTCCCCGATTTCTTTATGCGAGTAACCTTCCACCACATACATGTTGAATACCGTCCGGTAACCGGGAGATAATTGCGTGATCAGTTGTAAAATATCCTTTTCAGCTAGTTCGTCCAATACGGAAACATATTTCCCTTCGATGGTATTCTCTTCCTTTTCTGTTACCGGTTGCAGGTACTTCTTTCTGCGGAAGTGTTCAATGGCCGTGTTTACAAAAATACGGCGCACCCATCCTTCAAATGATCCGTCCCCGCGAAAGCTATCCAGCTTTTTATAAACCTTAATAAACGCGTCCTGCAATATATCCTGTGCCTCTTCGGCATTGGAAGCATAACGCAGGCAAACAGCGTACATTTTGGGAGAAAAACGCCGGTATAGTTCTTCCTGCATCCTTCGATCTCCGTCAATACATCCTTTTATTAAGTCGCTGTCCGGTATAATATGGTTGCTTTCTGTATTCAAATTTTTAAATTTTTTAAAAAGTAGGCTCCTGGTCAGATCTTCTGCGGGTTTTCAGAACACTGATGTACCCTTTCCCAACCGGAGCTGCTACATTTTTTTACCAGCAAGATTTGTCAAATATACCACCAGTTTTTTAACTGCTTTCTTCCGGTGGCTAAATTCCTGTTTTTCTTCCAGGCTCATCTGACCAAATGTTTTGGTGCTTCCGTCGGGGATAAATACGGGGTCGTAGCCAAAGCCTCCGGTACCCAGGGGTTCCCGGGCAATGGTTCCTTCACAAGTGCCTTCGAAAAGCTGTTCCTTGCCATTGATTATTAATGAAATAACCGTTTTGAACCGGGCTTTCCGGTGCGCTTTTCCGTTTAACAGGGCAAGCAATTTATCGGTATTGGAGGCATACTGGGGTTCTCCTTCGGCAAAGCGGGCGCTGCGTACTCCGGGCGCGCCATCTAGTGCTGCCGTTTCCAGGCCGCTGTCTTCGCTGAAGCAGTTTTTTCCGGTAAGCTCGTAGATAACGGTCGATTTTTCGGTGGCATTGGCCTCCAGCGTAGGGTGAGGCTCCGGGATTTCCTTAAAAATGCCCGCTTCCTGTAAACTGATAATTGAAAGCCCTTCGGGTAATGCCTGCCGGATCTCCCGCACTTTATTATCGTTATTGGTGGCGAAAATGAGTTCGATCATATATTGAACATTTTTTTGAGACTGGCCCAGAGCTGGGTCTTTGCCGGTTTATCTTCTTTAAGTTCATGCAGGGCGGGCGCATGTACTACGGTAAGTCCGTCAAATTGCTGCACCTGGTATTGCGGAATTTCGAAAGGAAGGCCAACAGCGGTCGTTGTAGTGCCAAACAGCAGCAGGTGGCTGCTTTGGAAATGGTCGGTAATTTCTTTATAGTCCAGACCGGGGTAATTATGGCGGTTTACAATGGCCACATCATTGGGGGTGAATTTGCAGGCATTGAGCAATTGTGAAAGAAATTGAAAAGAGGGATCGGGCAGGTGCAGGTCGTTGGGGTAATGCACCATCACCAATATATTTTTTTTATTTCCACCCAGCGATTTCCAGTCGGGGGGCGCCGCCGCCGGTACTTCTTCAGCGGAGGCCTCTGCGGCTGGTTCCGGCTGTGCAGCAGGCGGGGCCTGGGTTGTGGGATCTATCGACAGGGATCTTGGATACAACCGTGCGACCAACTGGGGCGACAGATCAATTTTGTTCAGACTCATACGTTTTACTTTTTTCCTAACAGCGCTGTTCGTACCTTCGCTATACTCCCGAAAAGGTATCGGGATCAAAAATAATATTTTATGGTGGAAGCAATGAGTATACCGGTAACGAAAACCGGTAAAAGCAACCTGGGGCAGGTGGATTTTAACCACCTGGGTTTTGGAAAGTATTTTTCTGACCACATGCTGGAAGCGGATTATGTGAATGGTCAGTGGACAAATGTCAATATCCGCCCATATCAGTCGCTCGGCTTCCTACCGGCCCTATCTGTGCTACATTATTCCCAAACCATATTTGAAGGACAAAAAGCACATAAAGACGAAAACGGCAATATCCACATCTTCCGGCCGCATGAAAACTGGAAGCGGATGAACCGTTCGGCAGAGCGCCTGGCCATGCCTTCCGTTCCTGAAGAAATTTTTATCGATGGCATGAAACAACTGGTGGAGCTGGATAAGGATTTTATTCCTTCCGGCTATGATGAATCGCTTTATATCCGTCCTTTTCTTTTTGCCACAGAAGAAACACTGGGTGTAAAAGAATCGTCTTCCTATAAATTCCTGATTATTACTGGTCCTGCCGGTTCTTATTTTTCTGCGCCGGCACGTATTTATGTGGAAGAGAAATATACGCGTGCGGCTCCCGGTGGTACCGGATTTGCAAAAACAGGCGGCAACTACGCGGCCTCCCTGCTGTCTTCTGCAGAAGCTAAAAAACAGGGCTACGACCAGGTATTGTGGATGGATGCCCTGGAGCATAAATACGTACAGGAAGTGGGTGCTATGAATATCATGTTTATTATTGGGGATACGCTGGTAACCCCCGATCTTACGGATGGTACTATTTTGAGCGGTATTACCCGTTTGAGCCTGCTGGAGCGGTTCCGCGACCAGGGTTTTAAAGTAGAGGAACGCAGGGTTTCCATTGATGAATTGATCGATGCTTATAAAGCCGGTAATTTAAAAGAGGTGTTCGGCTGCGGTACGGCGGCTACTATTTCGCATGTAAAAGAGCTGAAGTACAAGGATTTTGTGATGGAATTTGATGTGGAGCGCATGACGGTGTCTGCAGAAATGAAAAAATACCTGCTGGATTATAAGGAAAACAAGCACGGCGATCCTTACGGGTGGCTGGAAAAAGTGTAACTAACGACTGACTCAGGAAATAAAACATAATGAAAGCCGCTGGTTTTATTGTTGCGCTGATCGTTGGCTCATTGGCTTTGGCAAGCTGTGAAAAAAAAGCTGCTGATTCGATGAACTTCCGGAGTGCGATTGTGGGGTATTGGAAAGAGGAAAAAGTGGAGTGGGAGAAAAATATACCTTCAATAAATATTACGAATTCCGGGGTAGAAACCGGAAAGAATGATATACAATTCAAGGGGAACGGAACCGTTACCAAGTTTTACGATGAACCGCATTGGTTTTCTTATTCTGTGCGTGACAGCCTGATTTATATGGAGGAGTTTGGCAATGCGAATGCATACCGGATCATTGTTTTAAATTCCACCGCTCTTGTTTTGGATTTTGTGAAAGAAAATGTTGATTGGGACAAAGATGGTGTTCCTGAGAACCTTTACCGCCGCTTTTACTACAGGCGTGTAAGGAATTAGAGCTGGCGCTTTTTTCATGGTTGCGAAGAGGTAAGAAAGGATGAATGAGGTATAATTTATTACAAAGCAGTTGATTATGTATTTTTAGGTTGAAGTGTGCAACGCAAGAAAAGCTGAAGTACTACTGCAGCCGGTTTAAAAAATAAGAAGGGAACAGAAAAAATGAGAATTATTTTTGTAAGTTCATCAACAAATGCTACCTTTGCCGTCCTAAATTTAAAGCATTAAAGAATGCCTACTATTAATCAATTAGTTCGTAAAGGAAGAGAAATCATAAGGGCAAAGAGCAAATCCAGAGCGCTGGATCAGTGTCCGCAGCGTCGTGGTGTTTGTACCCGTGTTTATACTACCACTCCTAAAAAACCAAACTCTGCACTGCGTAAAGTAGCTAAAGTGCGTTTGACCAATAAGGTAGAGGTGATCGCTTATATTCCGGGTGAAGGACATAACCTGCAGGAGCACTCGATCGTACTGATCAGAGGTGGTCGTGTGAAGGATCTGCCGGGTGTACGTTATCATATCGTACGCGGAAGCCTGGATACTGCCGGTGTAAAAGACCGTAAGCAGAGCCGCTCTAAGTACGGAACTAAAAAAGCTAAAAAATAATTAGCTGTAACAATTATCAGATTTCAGAAAAATTAGAATAAAATGCGTAAAGCACAAGCCAAGAAACTTCCGTTAGCACCGGATCCCAAATTCAACGATAAACTGGTTACCCGTTTTGTAAACAACCTGATGTGGGAGGGTAAAAAGAGTGGAGCATTCACTATTTTTTACGATGCGCTGGACAAGGTTGCAAAACAAACCAATGAAGATGGATACGAGGTTTGGAAAAAGGCTTTGGCCAATGTAACACCTGCGGTTGAAGTACGCAGCCGCCGTATTGGTGGTGCCACCTTCCAGATCCCTTCGGAAGTGCGCCCCGACCGTAAGATTTCATTGAGCATCAAATGGCTGATCCGTTACAGCCGCGACCGTAATGGCCGCAGCATGGCAGACAAACTGGCTAATGAGATCGTTGCAGCCAGCAAGGGTGAAGGTGCTGCATTCAAAAAGAAAGAAGATACCCATCGTATGGCAGAAGCCAACAAGGCGTTTGCACACTTCCGGGTATAACAATATACTAAAGATGCTTTAAACAGGGCCCGTTCCGAAAGGAGCGGGCTTTTTGTTGTTAAATAGTCCTATAGAAAATATTTGTTATGTAAATTTAAAAGAACTAACTTCCCTATGTGTTGCTGAACGAGCGCTTGGAATAGCACTATAATTGCTTTTGATCTACACTTTTATAAACCTTAAAACCGCAAACGATGAAACAAATGAAACTGCTTGCATTATTAACAATGCTGACGGTATTGTTACTTAACAGCTGTAGAAAGGGGGAAAAAGATGTTAACGGAAGGGACACCGAAGTTAACAATCCTGCTACAAAATCCATAATAGGAGGACAGCCCATAAGTATAACGAATCGGCCTTATCAGGTTGCTGTTTTTGTCGATGGACAATTTCACGGTGGCGGCGTTCTTCTAAATAATGAATGGGTCCTTACAGCTGCCCACGTTGTTACCCAGGGAGGAACGACCAATGCCTATGCCACGAATAGAGTAACCATCAGGTCAGGATCATCTAATGTAAATAATGGAAATGTAAGTAATGTTTCAACAATTATCAGAAACGACCCCAGCTTTTTAAACGATGGTATTTTTAAACACAACGATATGGCGCTCGTTCGGCTCTCAACGCCATTAGGGGTGTCTGCCGGTCAATTCCCAATAATATATTCGACCAGCGACGATGTAGTAGCTGTTAACGATATTGCTTCGGTTTCTGGTTGGGGAAGCACAAATTACTATGGGGGAAGTAAACCTGCAGATTTGCAAGTCACAAATGTGAAGGTCAACAGCTTAAATGATCCTTCACTGATTTATACTGTATCTCCCGGTGCTGCCCAGCAAGAATCTTGCGACGGTGATAGCGGGGGGCCATTGGTAAAGTATTATCCAGGTTTGGGGGATGTGTTAATTGGAATTGTAAACGCCGGCAACTGCTTGAATAGTACTGCCATCTTTGCCCGGGTTTCTTATTTTTCTGATTGGATCAGAGATCATACGGGTATATTACACATAGGAGGGAAAAAAGAATTTTGCAATTCTGCAGATTATTATATACGGAATTTACCTTCGGGGGCTACCGTAAATTGGTCCGTAAATTTAACCAACTATGCTTCGCTAACAACAAACGGTAATGTAGCAACACTTACCTCTCTCATACCTTCTGTAAATGTTGTTTATTTAAATGCTGTGATCAATGCTTCCAGTTTGGGCACCATCCAGGCGGCTCCTTATGGCATTACAAACAGAAATAATTTGGATCAGGGCCAATCTCCTTGTTATGCAATAGTAGGAGCTAGTGGCCCTGCTCCTTGTTTTTATAATTATGATAATGGCGGTGATGCAAGTATTGTGTTGACGGATGAAGTAATGCCAGGTCTGTATGAGACAACTATTACCGTAGTTTCACCAAATGTAACCAATACAGATATTGTTGTTCAAAGCAAATACCCCTCCACCGCAAATGTTTATGTAAGTAAAATTAATGATACGCAATTCAAAATTGGTATGAAAGGAAGCACTACAAATGCTATGTTTCAGATAACATACTCGAACCCGTGCGGCAATTCGGTCTCTAACACCGTATATGTAAGGGCGCCTTATGGAGCTCCTTATATATTCTAAGCAAAAAGAATGCTTGTTCTATCATATTTTGTTAGTGTATGGCCTTTGATTTTTTCGATCATTAAAGGTTGCGGCTCTTTCAAGCTGTGATTGTTTAAAATTTATAAACTCAAAAAAGGGCGTTGTAAATTGCAGGCATAAAGAATGCAAGCAGCGCAAACAGTGTAGCCGTTTCGTCAAAAGGTTGATCATTTACCAGTATTCACTGTTGGAGGAAAGAAAAAAGGGCGGACAAAATAATGAGACCGCTATCGAAGCTCTAAAAACATATGGCAATGGATTCCCAAAAAGAAGTATGGCTGCGGGGAGCGCGCGATTCCTTGCTGGCGGCGGAACTGCAGCCGGCGGCAGATGCTTTATTGCAGGCCGGCGAGGAGCTGGAAGCCCTGTTAAGCGATTTTCCGGATGCATTGCTTTGGGAGCGGCCCGCAGGAGTGGCTGCGGTGGGTTTTCACCTGAAGCATATTGCAGGCGTGCTGGACCGGTTACTGAGCTATGCCGAAGGGCAAATGCTTGAGCCCGGGCAGCTGGAGTATCTGAAAAGTGAAGTGATCGATGAAGGGCATTCCACGCAGCAGCTGTTAAAGGTTGTGCAAACCGGTATTCAGCAAACCATCCGCCGGTACCGGAAACTGGATGCCGGATCGTTAGGCGCATTCCGGAAAGTGGGAAGGGCCGGATTGCCTTCTACGGTGATCGGACTGTGTTTTCATGCGGCAGAACACACGATGCGCCATACCGGCCAATTACTGGTTACAGTGGCCGTTTTGCGTAAGGGTGGCTAGCGGAAACTAATTGGTGATAAATACACGGTTTGCAGCGGCCCATTGGTCCTGGCTGGTCAACTTAACCGCCTTGCCGTTTTTCCAGAACCGGGCTGTTTTTACCATCCCGTTGTATTCATACCCGGTTACGTATACATCCGCGCCATTTGCAACAACAGCAGATGCCCCGGCGTTTGCAACTCCGTCTGTAAGACTGGAGGGAACCCCGTTTTTCCACATCCGGGCGACCCTTTTTGCTCCGGTTTGCTCTTGTCCGGCTATATATACATCCGCACCCTTTACAAAAAGGGCATTGGCTTCGGCGTTAAATGTACCATCTGTAAGATGGGCAGGTACTCCGTTTTTCCATAGAGTGGCAATTTGTTTGGTGCCGTTGTGCTCGTAGCCGGTTACATAAACCATCTGGTTGCTTATAAATATACCGGAGGCTGCAGATTCTTTGGTGCCGTCGGTAAGACAGGTAGCCACGCCGTTTTTCCATAGGGTAGCAACGGGATGCGAACCGTTGTGCACATACCCCACAATGTACACATCGTTACCAGATACAAATAAGTCTTTTGCTTCAGCGTCAAATGCGCCGTTGGTAAGATGGACGGCACTCCCGTTTTTCCAGTATTGGGCAATATAGCCGTTATTGCCGGTTTCATATCCGCATACATATACATCGCCACCGTTTACAAATACCGCATGTGCTCCGGTATTGCCGGTAGCATCCGTGAGGTTGGAAACCGTACCATTCTTCCAGAGCCGGGCTGTTTGTCTGGCACCGGTATATTCATTGCCTGTAACGTATACATCGTTTCCGGATACGAATACCCCCGTGGCATAGGCATCTGTTGATCCGTTTGTAAGGTTGGTTGCGACCCCGTTTTTCCAGAGCACGGCTATATCTTTTGAACCGTTATAGGCATATCCTGCAACGTATACATTTGAGGATGGAGTATTACCGGGTATGGGAGATGTTCCCGGTTCTTTTTTTCTGCATGCAGTTATTGTAAAGATGAAGCATAGTACCAACACCGGGCGTATATTCCTTTTCAAGCAGCGATTCATAGCGATCCGTTTTAAGAGCGCAAAACTACCTGCCTGGAAATTTGCAACGCCTTTAAACCGGTTGCAGGACCACTTCCGGTACATGAACTGCCGTTAACGGCGGTTGAACTGGTACTCCGCTTCTTGAAATACATTGGGCGCCCCTGCTTCCAGTGCCGTTTCCGGCATTCTGGCGCAGCCGGTAATGGAGGATGTGGACGAAAATATGAATTTATATTTGTCCATACCTGTATTTAAAACTATATTTATGGACAAGTATAAAATAATAAAATTGTCCACAACGATGTCATCCACCACCATTATCGGCAGGGATGCCGAGAAGAAGATCCTCCAGGAAATGCTGGATTCCGGGGAGGCGGAGTTGATCACCATTCTGGGCCGCCGTCGCGTTGGCAAAACGTTTCTTGTACGGGGTTATTACGAGCAGCAGCTTGTATTTGAGTGTACCGGGCTTCATGAAGCCGGCCTTACGGATCAATTATTCAATTTCAGTAAGTCTCTTCAGCAAGCCATGCAATCGGTGATACCGCCGGCTACTCCAGACACCTGGATGCAGGCATTCTCTTTTCTCAGTGATTTTCTGCAGACAAAAATTAAAACGCAACCGGCGGTGGTGCTCTTTGATGAATTTCCATGGATGCATACACCCAGATCCGGATTTTTAACGGCCTTTGGGCATTGGTGGAATACCTGGGCATCGCGTCAGCCGCAACTGAAAGTAGTGATCTGCGGCTCTGCGGCTTCCTGGATGATTGAAAATGTGCTGCACAACAGGGGTGGGCTTCATAATCGTGTAAGCCGTACCATCCGCTTATTGCCCTTTAGTTTAAAGGAGTCGGAGGCCTATCTATTAAGCCGTGGCATCCGGTTAGACCGTTACCAGGTGCTGCAGCTATATATGGCAATGGGAGGCATTCCCCAGTACCTGAAACAGGTTAATAAAGGGGAAAGCGCAAACCAGGTGACCGATAAACTTTTCTTTGAAAAGGACGGCCTGTTAAAAACAGAATTTAACGTATTGTACCGGTCGCTGTTTAACAATGCCAGTCATCATGAATCCATTGTCCGGCAGCTTGCAAAAAAAGCAGGCGGAATGAGCCGTACTGAGGTGATAGCGGCGTGTGGGTTTACTACAGGAGGAACCACAACAAGGTTATTTGAGGAGTTGGAACAGTCGGGGTTTATTGCGCAATACATACCGTTTGATAAAACGGCACGCGACGCCATTTATAAGCTATCTGATGAGTATTCCCTGTTTTACCTGAAATTTGTTGACCGTGCCCGTGCAATGGGAACAGGCACCTGGCATAAGATTGCGGCGGGATCATCGTATAACAGCTGGAGCGGTTATGCGTTTGAAGCCATCTGCCAGAAGCATGTACCGCAAATTAAAAAGGCCCTGGGCATCAGCGGGGTTTATACGGAGGCTTCCGGATGGCGGTATACGCCGAAACCAGGAGAAACGGGCGCTCAGATTGATCTGCTGCTAGACCGCCAGGACCGTTGTATCAACCTGTATGAAATGAAGTTCTCGGACAAGGCGTTTGTCATTGATAAAAAGTATGCTTCGGAACTTGACCGTAAAGTAGCCGTGTTTAGGGAACGGACGCGAACCCGGAAAACGATCTTTCCAACAATGATTACCACCTATGGTACCCAACAAAATATTTATTATACAGGTCGCATTACATCGGAGGTAACAATGGAGGAGCTGTTTGTATAGCGCTATCCTTTCAGTTTGCCGATGCAGTCAACATACTCCTGCATCGCTGTTTCTTTAGACTTCCCTTTTTGTTCTTCCCAGGCATTGTACTTTGCCTTTGCCACAAAATCAAACGGGTTGGAAGGCGCATCGGTATTAACATCGCCTTCTGTGGCCTGTTTGTAAAGAGAATACAGCTGCAGCAGTATTTCATTGGATGGCTTTTTCCGCCAGGGTTTTACTGGCAGCCACAGCAGCTTCGAATTGTTGCATCAGGTCCATATGGTATTTTTTTAATATTGCTAAAATACAGCTTGCGGAACCAACCTGTTCAACAGATGAGATTTCTTGTTTAATGTCAAGAATAAGGATGTTATATGAGACGGAACGTCTCATACAACCGGTATCTTAAAACGAATAAATGAACCCGGGGATCAGCTGATTGTGAAGACGCACAAAGGAAAACGAGAGGGAAGCCCGGTCGTTTTTATTCATGCCTATGGACTTTAGCAGCTTCCGGCTTCTGTTGGCAACGGTTTTGGCACTCAGGTAACCCATGCCCAGCGCCAGCGGATAATCACTGGCCCAATGCACGTCATTGTTGATCATCGACATGCCTAAAAGCGCTACCAGACTGTATCCGATGGGTTTAATAAAACGGCTTTCCGGATAGTTTTGCGCCAGTATGGTAACGCTGCTCATCAGCGTAGCCAGGTGGCCGGAAGGAAAGGCATCATAATTCGGCGTATTTTTTTGATAGTCCTTAATGGACGGGAAGGGATGCCAGTTACCACCCGGGTTGCTGGCCATAAAAGGCGACTGGCGTCCGGAGATCCGTTTTACCAGTTGGGTACTGGCACCCATCAGGAAAAAGGATTCGAGCAGCTGGCTGGCCGTGCTGCGGGAGCGGTAATCGTTGGCAATTTTACCATAGGTAAATAGGCCCGCACCTACCAGCAAGCTAACATAACCCTGTCCCAGCTGGTAAAAAGCGCTGTTCAGGTTGTTGGGGATCCGTAGCAGGCTGGTTTTGGAACTGCCGATCTTAACCTCCCAAACCGTTTTATATGAATTGTCGCGATGGTAATGGATCCGGTCTGAAAAGCGGTGCAATTCATCGGCGATGGGCTGATCCAGCGCCAGCAGCACACCGGTAGCCCCTGCGATCATGATCCAGGGTCTGATGCTTTCTTTTGCAAAACTGTTCTTTACATATTGCCATCCGTCCCGTGGAAGATCGGTGATAAAACCAAATGGTTTCGGGCGGGGGTAGACGAGGGTCAGCCCGTTCCGGAGGTGATATACCTGTTCATCCTTTGCCCGCATGCCAGCGTTGGCCAGTGCCGGCAGGGTGTCTGTTATAGCAGGCGGCGGAACCGTGTCTGCCCGAGGCGCTGTGCCGGCGGGTGCTTCCAGGCTGTCTGTTTGCGCGTGCGCTGTAATAAAAAACAGGCAGCAGCAAAGTACGAACGTAAACTGTTTATTCATACAACCCGGCTATTGTCCAACTTCTGGAATGACACTGCCGATACATCCGTTCGGCCGCTGAATATGCAGCAAAGCAGCGAGGGTGGGCGCAATATCGGTCATATGTACTTCCCGTGTTAATTTTCCGGGTTTGATGCCCCAGCCAAACCAAACCAGGGGTATATGCGTATCGTGCGGGTTCCAGGTTCCGTGTGTGGTTCCGGTGCCGCCGGGTGAGCCGCTGAACCATGCCGGATCTAAAACGATCTGGATGGCTCCGGAGCGTTTGGGATTGTACCCGTTAATGATCATGGTTTTTATGGGTTCGGGAACCGCAACGTTGCCGATGTTTTCCACATCCGCTACAAACTGTACGCCATTCTGCTTTTGCAGAAATGTTACCGTTGCCTTTTTGATAGCACTGTAATCCAGTTTTTTGCTTTCAATCAGGTCATAGTTAAAATGTACCTGGTAATTAGCGCCGGAGCGCACCAGTTTATCTTCCCCGAATTGTGCTTTTAATACATCGTTCAATGCGCGGATTATTTTACCATTCTGGAAAAAATCGGCCGGCATTTGATGTTCCTGCATAAACCGGATGGCATGGGCGGCCCCATGATCTGCAGTCAGGAAAACGAGGTAGTTGCCCTTTCCAACTTTCTGGTCCAGGTATTTAAAGAAGGTATCCAGGTCTTTATCCAGGCGCAGGTATACATCCTCAACTTCAATGGAGTTGGGCCCGTACATATGACCCACATAATCGGTAGATGCACAGTTGATGGTAAGGAAGTCGGTAGCAGCACCTGCTCCCAGCTGATAGCCGTCAACGGCTGCTTTTGCAAAATTCAGGGTAAGCGTATTTCCATAGGGTGAGCTGCGGATTACATCCGGATCCTGTTTAAAGATGTCTTTTAAATCGTGCGGGAAGCTGGTGGTTTTTTCGCCTTTGAATTTTCCTTCCCATTTTACATCGTCGGCTGTGCTTTGCGTGTAGGTATTAATAGGGTATAATGTGTTCCATGGTTTTGAAGTTAATGCCTCCGGCTCTTTCCTTCCGTTGAATTGGTTTACCCAGTTCGGAAGTTCTTTCATATACCAGGTGCTGGAAATGAACTGACGGCTTTCATCATCAAACCAGAAGGCGGCAGTAGGATTGTGCCCGGCGGGAAGAATGGACGCGCGGTCCTTTAAAGAAACACCTACCACTTTTGAACGGAAGTTGGTGGCCAGCCGCAGTTCGTCTGTAATGGTTGTAGCCAGGTTATTGCGGGGCGACATTTTTCCAGCTTTTGAATTGCTGCCTACACCCTGCACCGTGGAATCGTCGGTACAATAAACCGATTTCCCGGTCAGTTGGTCTACCCAGTCGTTACCGGTAATTCCATGTATGGCCGGAACGGATCCGGTAAATACGGTAGTATGTCCTACTGCGGTAAAGGAAGGCAGGTGACTGATAAATGTATTTTCGCAGGTATATCCTTCCTTTAGCATCCGGTTAAACCCTCCGGTGCCATAACGGTCGGCGTAACGGTAAAGGTAATCCCAGCGCATCTGGTCCACTACAATGCCAACAACCAGTTTAGGACGTTTTACGGCATTTTGGGCCAAACCGGCAATAGCAATGATCAATGCAATCAGTGAAAGGTGAAATTTTTTCATCTTAATAATCAATTTGTTCAAAAATAGCAAAAGCGAGTCGATAAAGCATACCGTTTGTGTAAGATTATGCGCATTTACAGTTGTTTCTATCAAAAAATGCAGCCGGCTTGCGAAATCAATCCTTCCGGGCCCTAAAAAGAAAGCCCGGCGAAAAGCGGGTGCTTTGCCGGACCTTCTCTAAAAAACAATTAAAAAACTATTTGCCGAAAATTTTTAAAATCGTTGCAACGGACATGCTGCCTTCAAAACCGCTGATCAGCTGCTTGTTGCTGGAATAAAATGCGTGAAAAGGCAGGCTGCTGAAACCGTAGTAAGTAGGGGTTGCAAAAGCATTGTCCTTACCGATAAGGATATTGGGGTATTTTTGCAACTGGTAATGCGCTGCAAAAGCTGCCATATTCTTCAGTGGCAGCAGTGAAATCATCACGATCTGGATGTCTTTAAACTTGTCTATATTTTTCACCAGCTCCTCCGTTTCGTGCTTGCAATGATCACATTCCGGGCTAAATGCCATAATCATTACCGGTTTGTTCTTTTGGATTTTCGCTTTTAGTTCCCATCCGGTGCTATCGGCTGAAAGAAGCCTTACAGCTGGAAGGGTTTTGTATTGTTTATAGGGCGGAAGGGCCTGGCTCCGGGCACTGCTAAAACTTAAAATGGTTATCAATAATACGAGTAAATACTTCATCTTGTTGTTTTTATAAAAAAATGTGCTACCAAAGATAACAATAGGATGCGGATTCGGTTGTAAGGGTTGTCTTAAAAAGGGAAAAAAAATTTGCATACTTACGAATTATTCGTAAGTTTACTCGAAAATCGTATAAGATGAAAAAATTAACCGCACAGGAAGAGCAGCTGATGATTGCCGTTTGGCAGGTGGGCGAGGGCAATGTAAAGGCATTTATGGAACAACTGGCGGAGCAACCGCCTTATACAACAGTCGCTTCCACCATTAAGAACCTGGAGAAAAAAGGGTATGTAACCAGCAGGCTGTTTGGTAATGTATATGTATACAAGCCGGCCCTTACCGAGGATGAATATAAAAAGCGCTTTATGGGCGGTGTGGTAAAAGATTATTTCAGCAATTCGTATAAAGAACTGGTAAGCTTTTTTGTTGATCAGAAAAAATTATCGGCCCAGGAGCTGAAAGATATTGTAAAGATGATTGAAAGCGGGAAGAAAAAATAGCGACCAGTTGTCAGCTATTCGCGTTGAGCCTTCAACTTCAGCTGCAGGCGAATGGCTGAATGCTATTCAAATCTGACATCTCAATTCTCGAATCTGAAATCTCAATTCCTATACTATGCCTGTCATTATTGATTATATTCTTAAGTTAAGTATTTGCCTGGCCGTTGTTTACCTGTTTTACCAGCTGTTTTTACGGCGGCTTACATTTTACAACTGGAATCGCTGGTACCTGTTGGGATACAGTGTGCTGAGTTTTGTGATTCCCTTAATTGATGTGATGCCGGAGCTGCAGAAAAAGGCGCTGGACCGCAATGCCCTGGTGCAACTGATACCGGTGTTTGGATTTGCCTCAGATGGCCAACCGGCTTCCCTGCTGGAATCCCTGTCTGCCTGGGATTGGGTGCTGGTTGCAGGAGGAATCGGATCGCTGGTGCTGCTGTGCCGTTTTTCAATTATGTATCTTTCCTTTTTGCGGATCAAAAAGCGGGCGCAGCTGATATCGGATGCCCGTACCCGTATTTACCAGCTGGATGAGGATGTACGCCCGTTTTCATTTGGCAATGCCATTTTTGTAAATACAGAGCTGCATAGCGGGGAAGAACTGGAAGAGATCATCCGGCACGAATTTGTGCATGTGCGGCAAAAGCACACCATTGATATTATCTGGAGCGAATTGTTGTGTATCCTGCTTTGGTTTAATCCCTTTGTGTGGCTGCTGCGCAAAAGTCTTAAACAAAATTTAGAATTCCTTGCCGATAAACAGGTATTGCAAAATGGTATGGACAAAAAGGAATACCAGTACCTGTTGCTGAAGGTGATGGGGAATAAGCAGTTTGCCTTTGCCAACCATTTTAATTTTTCTTCGTTGAAAAACAGGATCGCGATGATGAACAGCATCAAATCTGCACGCGTACACCTGACCAAGTTCCTGTTTTTGCTGCCGGTAGTGGCGGTATTACTGCTGGCGTTCCGGAAGGAAGTAATTCAGCATGAGCAGCCGGTGCCACCGGAGGATGCTGCACACGAAAATTCGCCGGAAGATATTTTTGAAAAGGCCAGACAAATGGCGGGCAACTCCCGTCAACCTATATGGTTTGTAGACGGGGAGGCCGTAGTACTTGGAGCCGGTGGGGGCGCCGCCCTCGGCCGGGAAGATGTAAGCGGAGCAGATGATTTTAAAATTTGGGCAGATAATAAGATCCTATCGATGGATGAGGCCAATAAACAGATCGACCGGTTTAAAATTCAGTCGGTTGGTGCTTCTCCAAAGTCGGTATCGTTGAAACATTTTGGAATAAGAGCCAATTTGCTGCTGATGGCCACCAATAAAAAGATGGATGACCTGATGCATTTGAAAATTAATGGCAAAAGCGCGGATACCGTTCCTCAAAGACCGGAGGTAAAGCTGCGGATGCATGCGTCCGGAGGCGCGAACGAAGCCATCATTGTTCAGCTTCGGGATCCGGAAGTGAAGCCTTTAGTGGTGGTGGATGGGGTGAAAAAGCCGGGGCAAACATGGAATACCATCAACCCCGATAATATCGAATCTGTTTCCGTTTTAAAAGATGGGCAGGCCACTGCATTATATGGTAATGATGGAAAGGACGGAGTAGTGCTTATTGCTACAAAGAGCGGTCATGCAAAATCGGACTCGGTAAAAAGTAACCTGGTTTTTTCCGGAACTGTTAACTATGCCTATACCACAGGAAAGGATGCCACTACCGTACCGCTAAAGGGCAGAAGCGAGGGCATTGCATTGGTATCGGCAAATACCGTGGCCAACAATTCGGGGAGTGCGGCTCGTGTAATTACCGGGCAACAATATCCCCAAACTTTATTTTTCAGCAGTAATGGCAGCGGAGCGGAGCCGTTATATATGATCGATGGTAAGCCGGCGAATGCCGATCGTTTAAAGGAAATGGATCCCAACAGGATCCAGGCCGTATCTGTGCTGAAGGATGCTGGTGCACAAAAGGCCTATGGCGAAGCTGCAAGGAACGGAGTGGTGCTCATTACCACGAAAAAGGATGCGGCTTCGCAATCCTTAAAGGAGGTGGTGGTAACGGGATACGGAATAAAGGAAAGGGACGAACATGCGTCCCGTAAAAACGAGTACAGGCTCACATTAAAACCGGTAGCGGTAACGGGGTACCGGATGCCGGATCAGAAAAAAGAACCGGCTCCTGAAGCCTATCGCAGTCAACCGGGTACTACCAGATCGATGCCTCTTGCCGCACGCTACGCAACCCTGTATAATGCGCATATGGCGCAAAGCCTCCGGTCTGGCGGATCTTCAGAAAGAAAACCCAATGCAACGGGCGGCACACCAAACCGGAACGTTCGTACAGAAATCGCCATTGGCGGTGGCATGCTGGCCCCTGCACAGGCTGGTTCGGCAGGTAATAAGTTTGCTAAAAATGAAAGCATTGAACGTCAGAAATTACAGCTTCGATATACAATGGCAATCAATGAGGCCACTACCAGGCAAAAGGATGCAACAAAGCAGGGCCAGCGGGTAGAGGTGGTTGGAGGACGCCAGCTAAAGGTAGCGGATACGCTGCGGGTATACGACAACATTCAGTTGTTTTCCGAATAAACCGTTGCGGGCATTCCGGTTTCGCTTTTAATGGTGCGGCGTGTATGCCTGTGCTTTGCAAAACATCCATTGAACAGCGTTTACCAACATAAGGGCGCTTAGCCCGTTTTTACCATTTCAATATGAGGGATCCCATCCTCATCATAGGGCGCACCAACCGGATCAAATCCCAGTGAGGCATAAAAATTTTTCAAATATAGTTGTGCACTGATACGAATGCTTTTTTCTTCAAACTGCTGCCGGCAGGCATCGATGCTGCGTTGCATCAGTTCTCTTCCCAACCCGTAAGCCCGGTGTGATGGTGCTACCACTACGCGGCCGATAGACGGCTCTTTATAAGAAATGCCGGGAGGGAGCAGCCGGGTATACGCAACCAGCCGCCCATTATCGGTACCGGTTATATGAAGCGCGCTGAAATCCTTACCATCCAGGTCCTGGTAAATACTGGTTTGTTCTACTACAAAAACGGCTGCCCGCAGCTGCAGGATTGTATAAAGTGTTGCTGCAGACAGTTGATCAAAAGATCGGCATGTCCATTCAATAGCCGGTGGTTGCTGCATCAAAAGTTGTATTTATCTTTCCATAATTTTTTTAAGTGCGCCCGCAGTTCATTTTCCCGCGGGTTATTGCCCGGTTCATAAAATGCTGCACCTGCAATGCCATCCGGCAGGTACTCCTGCTCGCTGAAATTGTTTTCAAAACTATGGGAATATTGATAATCTTTTCCATAGTTGAGGTTTTTCATCAGCTTGGTTGGGGCATTGCGTATATGCAGCGGTACGGGAAGGTCGCCCGTTTTGCGAACAGCAGCCAGGGCATTATCAATAGCCAGGTAAGCGCTGTTACTTTTGGGGGAAGAGGCCAGGTAAATGGCACACTGCGATAAGATGATCCGGGCCTCGGGATTGCCGATCTTGTTCACCGCTTCAAATGTGGCGTTGGCCAGCAACAGTGCATTGGCATTGGCCATACCGATGTCTTCACTGGCAGAGATGACCATACGGCGGGCGATAAATTTGATGTCTTCGCCGCCTTCGATCATACGTGCCAGCCAGTATACAGCACCATTGGGATCGCTGCCGCGGATGGATTTTATGAACGCCGAAATAATATCGTAATGCTGCTCACCCGATTTATCGTATAAGGCCACTTTTTTTTGCGCAATGCGCATCACCGCATCGTCGGTAATAACGGCCGGCGTTTCCAGGGCATCACAGATGATTTCGAAAAGATTCAGCAGCTTCCGGGCATCGCCACCCGAGATGCGGATCAATGCACCGGTTTCTTTTAATTGTACCTGCTTGCTGTGGATCTGCGCATCCTGCTCCATGGCCAGGTGCAGCAGTTTTACCAGATCTTTTTCTTCCAACGCTTTTAAAACATACACCTGGCACCGGCTGAGCAAGGCGCTGTTCACCTCAAATGAGGGGTTTTCGGTGGTGGCCCCAATCAACGTAATAATGCCTTTTTCAACTGCACCCAGCAAGGCATCCTGCTGGCTTTTATTAAAACGGTGGATTTCATCAATAAACAAAATGGCCCCCCGTGCCGCCGTGGCGGTTGCAATGGCATCCCGGATGTCTTTTACGCCGGCGGAAATGGCGCTTAACGATAAAAACGGCCGGTTTACCGTATGGGCAATGATCGTTGCAATGGTGGTTTTACCCACGCCGGGTGGTCCCCAAAGGATCATGCTGGGAATGTTCCCGGTTGCAATGGACTTTTGGAGGATACTGCCATTGCCCGTGAGATGTTCCTGTCCGACCAGGTCTTCCAAACGATGCGGCCTTAGCCGTTCTGCCAGTGGGGTCATAATCGATCTGATTAAAAGCGTTCAAAGATAATACTAATTAATTTAGTAGAAAAGCGGGGTTTCTGTTAAACGTGGTTATGAGGATGCGCATTGGATACAATATTTTACGGCCCGGTGCTTTATGCGAATCAGCCGGCATTGCCGTACAGCGAATCGCTGTATACGCCGCAAAGATCCCTGCCGGGGATCCGGCACAAAAACGCTACCAAAAAAGTCAGGAGCGTTTGGTAAAAATAATGGTTGTTACAAACGACAGGAAGAGGTATCCTGCTACACAAAGCCAGCCGGTGGTCATATACGTTTTAAGCATAAACCAATCCCCATAGGAATAAAGGATGCCCAGGCCGCAGCCGCCTTTCAGGGCTTCCCAGATCCATGCTTTTGGATTTCCATCCATTAACTCTGCCAGGGCATACACAAACAGAAAGATAAAGAGGCCGTAGTAAAAGATACCGGGTGACCCGATGGCCGCAATATTGCCAAAAAGGAAGCAAATAAAAAACAACAGGGCGATGAGTTGTAGCCAAAGCCAGGCGGTTGCGCGCTTCGAGATGGCCGGATTGTATTTTTCAAAATGATAAACATCTTCTATTTTATAAACCGGATATTTTTCCTGAACATCGGCGGGCCGCCATCCGGTGGGCATGAGCCAGATGCGCAACCGGTCGCGCCAGCTATGTGTGCGCCAGGCATCCCTTAGTAAAAGTCCCAGATGCTGAAAATTTATTTTTACGGGGTTCCAGGTCCGCACGGGCCGCGTAATACCATACACGGGGGGAATATCCGGCCGCTCTTGCTGGTAGGTGCCAAATATTTTGTCCCAGAAGATAAAGATCTGCGAATAGTTTTTATCCAGGTATTCGGGGTTGATAGCATGATGTACCCGGTGCAGGGAGGGGGTTACGATCAGTTTTTCAAACAGGCCCATTTTTTTAATAAAGCTGGTATGATACCAGAACTGTGCAAAAAGATGGAGGGGCGCTACCACGGCGATCACTTTGTCCGGAACGCCCAGCAAAGCGGCTGGTAACAGGAAAATGACAAAAATATTTGCAAAGCCTGAAATACTTTGCCGCAACGCGCAGGCGAGGTTAAACTCTTCACTGCTGTGGTGTACCAGGTGGCCATTCCAGAAAAAATTATATTCATGCTGAATACGGTGCACGCAATAACCGGAAAAATCGAGTACGATAAATGCAATAAGGTAGGTAAGCCAGGTGGCCTCAATATGCATGAGCGCAAACTGACCAACCATCCAGGAATAAGAATAGATCACAATGCTGAGCCCCAGCACATCTTTGGTGATATTGGTAACTCCACTCAACAGGCTGCTGATGATATCGTTGGTGCGCATGGCCCTGTGCCTGTTGCGATAGGCATAAGCCATTTCCAGCAATACCAGCAGCAGGAATACAGGAATCGCAATCAGCAATATCTTTCCGTAAGTTTCCATATACAATAAACAACGCGTAATCAAATGTAATAAAAAAGGAGCGTTGTTTTCGCTCCGCGGTATACGGCCTTGTCTGTTAACGGAATTTTTCGGCCGCCCATTCCATAAAGTCGAAATAGCGCATCAGCAGCGCTTCTTCGGTAATCTTGCCGGCAGCATCCCGGAACGGCTGCAATTGCCGCCAAAGCTGTTGGTTTTTATACCGTGGATTTCTGGACGGTGACAGGGTTGCAATCTTAAAAATATATTTTTCGATCGGGTATAACGTATTTTTTCCTTTAAAGAACCGTTTGTATGACCGGATCTCGTATTCGAGGTATTCAGGATCCTTCATTTCGTAATGTAGCACGATATTAAAGAGCCGGCATACCCGGTAATGGAGCTGTGTGTAGTCCAGTGTTTTTTTTAAAAGCAATTCATTTAGGCATTTCAGGGCCTTCTTGAAGTTGCGCATATGAAACCAGGCCAGGGAGGCATAAAAGATCAGCTCTGCCTGCTTCTTTTCATGAATCAGCGAAAAATCGCTGAAGCCGGAGGCCGGAATACGGCGGATCTGATCAATGGCTTTTTTCCATAGCCCCCGGTAGGCATAATAGCTGAGCTCGTACAGCAGCGCGGTTTTCTTTACAAGGAACCGGAAATAATCCGGGTAATGCTCCTGGTCCAGCTGGTACATCTTTTCAATAAAATAGGGCATTTCATCATAGTGGCGGATCATTTTCAAACTGTCGAGTATACCATCCAGTGTACTGTAATAATCGATCGGCGGATTGGGTTGCAGCTGCACGTTCTTTTCAAAGAGCGTGTTCAATACATAAAAGGTCTTCAGCGCAGATTGATAATCTCCGATGCGTGTAAAATAGAACGACTGAAAAAGAAGGTGCAGTTTACGGGATTCCAGGTGGTGCCGGGTCTTATTGTTTACAATGGCCAGTTCGCTCAGCACCAGGTCGTCCAGGACCACTTTCTTCCCTGTAGTTCCTTTTTGCAGTTGGTTGCCGAGCCGGTGTTTCAGTATCTCGTAGAGGGAATGATGTTCCTGTTCATTCTTCAGGTCTTTTAGCAGGTCACGGGCCTCCTGCTGATTGGCAATAAGTGTTTTTTCACTCATGCCCTCGAAATTGGTTTCGGAAAAATAGTTGAGCTGTGCTCTTTTTAAAAGATACCGGAGCGGAAGTTTTTGAATCTTTTCAGCTATCGGAAGCAATGTTCTGATCTCGCTAAAAGACTGGTCCGGTAAATTCCGTTGCCGGAACAGATCTGCTTTCATGATCCCGTACATCAGTTTGAACCCGTCGTCTGTTTTTATTTTATTTTGGATGAGTACGTCTGTTACCGACTGAAAAAGATAGTGCGCGGTACTCTCCGCAGATGAAGCAGGGCAATGTTTTTGAAACTGTTGCCGGATGTATTTCCAGTCTGTTTTATCCGACCGGTCGATCAGATCAAAAAGGATCACATAGGCTTTTTGTTGCTGTTGTTTTTTAGCACCCATTTTAAATTGCCGCTTCTCCGCGGGTGAAAGGGACCGGATCAGCCGCACCAAGGTATCTGTCATAAATATATAAAATCTCCTTTTTGTGTTTTATAAATATATAACTATCAGCGTATTAAATTGAGTATTTTTCTTTTTTTAAAATTAAAAATAAATATTTTATTAAAACAAGGTTTCTAAAGTGCGGGAGTGGTGTATTATTTTCGAAACAGAAATACGATTGTATACCATGCAGAAAAAACAACTTTCAAATTTTCCCAGGATCGCTGTGGTTGGTAGTACGAATATGGACATGGTGGTAAATGCAGAACGCATCCCCGTGCCGGGGGAAACGATCCTGGCCCGTAACTTTTTTATGAACCCTGGTGGTAAAGGGGCAAACCAGGCGGTAACGGTGGCCCGTTTGGGAGGAGCTACGCTGTTTATTTCCAAAGTGGGTAATGATGTTTTTGGCCGGCAATCTTCCCAGCTGTTCCATGAGGAAGGCATTGACACGCGCTTTATGTTGTCTGACGATATTCTTCCCTCCGGTGTAGCATTGATTACGGTAGACCAAAAGGGGGAGAACAGCATTGTGGTAAGTCAGGGTGCCAATAATGCCCTGCTTCCGGAAGATTTTACCGGAGCGATTTTGAAGGAGCTGGAGCAATGTAACATGGTTTTGATGCAATTTGAAATACCCATGGAAACGATTTTGCATGTAGCCCGGTATGCTGCATCCAAAAATATAAAAGTGGTCATCAACCCGGCTCCTGTACAAACCATTCCTCCGCAGCTACTGGAATATACGCATATCATTACACCCAACGAAACCGAAGCGGAGTTGCTTACTGGAATAAAGGTTAAAAACCCGGACACCGCAAAAAAAGCGGCAAAGGCGATCCTGGAAATGGGCGCTTCCATTGTTATTGTAACATTGGGCGCGCAGGGCGCCCTGGTTTGCGAACAAGGGAAAATGACCCTGGTGCCTACAGAAGCGGTTCAGGCCGTGGATACCACTGCTGCCGGCGATGTGTTTAACGGCGCATTGGTTGTGGGAATTTCCAACGGTATGAAACTGACGGAGGCTACACGGTTTGCCTGCCGGGCTGCAGCCATTTCTGTAACGCGTGAGGGCGCACAATCTTCCATTCCTTACTATAACGAGGTTATTGCGCATTTTATCGGGAACGAATAGCCGTTTCCCGGGCTTATATGAATCAATTATTCAAGACTATTAAAACATAACGATCATGCGGATTCAAAATTTCCTTGCTGCCTTCTTAATTACCGGGACGGTGCTTTCATCGGCCCGGGCACAGCCGGCTTCGCTGCCGGTTTTTAAAACGGACTATACCGTTCCTGCCGTCTATGCCCTGCAGCTACCTGAAAACGACCGGCTGACCGGTTACCTGGGAATGCGTTATGATTATAACCTCAATAACCGGTTGCTGAAAATTGATGAAAAGGGCATCCTGGAAGGGTTTCAATCCCGGCCGGGGAAGCAACGCTGGATCGGCGAACATGTAGGGAAATACCTGGAAACGGCTGCCAATACCTGGATGATTACAAAGAATGCGGCACTGAAAACCCAGATGGACCGCATTTTTAATGAACTGATTAAAACCCAGCTGGCGGATGGATACCTGGGCACGTACCTGCCGGATAGCTACTGGACCTCCTGGGATGTATGGGTACACAAATATGACCTGTTTGGGCTGTTAGCCTACTACCGGGTAACGGGTGATCAGCGGGCACTGGACGCAGCCGTAAAAGTGGGCAACCTGCTGGTGAAAAACTTTGGTGATGCCACCGGTCAGAAAGACATTATTAAAGCAGGATCGCATGTGGGCATGGCGGCTACTTCGGTAATTGACCCAATGGCAGATCTGTATATGTGGACCGGTGACCGGCGCTATCTCGATTTTTGCCGGTATATCGTAAAATCATATGATCATGCGGGCGGGCCTTCTATCATTAAAACCCTGTTGAAAGAAAAGCAGGTAGATAAGGTGGCCAATGGAAAAGCCTATGAAATGATGTCGAACCTGGTGGGTATTGTTAAATTGTACCGTCTTACCGGGGAAGACCAATACCTCAAAGCCGCTCAGTATGCAGTTGATGATATTACCGCCAAGCGATTGTTTATTACCGGAAGCACCAGCGATCATGAACACTTTAAACCGGATTATGTTTTGCAGGCAGATACTGCAGCACATATGGGCGAAGGGTGTGTAACCACCACCTGGATCCAGTTGAATATGCAATTGTTTGCCATTAGCGGCGATCTGAAATATTATAATGAAATTGAGAAGGCCGTATACAATCATCTGCTGGGTGCTGAAAATCCCGGAACGGGCTGTGTGAGTTATTATACCCCGCTGATAGGTGTAAAACCCTACCGGTGCAATATTACCTGTTGTTTGTCCAGCGTTCCCCGTGGCATTGCGCTGATCCCGTACCTGAACTATGGAAAAGTCAATAACCGGCCAACGGTGCTGATGTATGAAGCCGCCAGCATCAAGGACCAGGTTCAAACGGCCGATGGCAAAGCGCTTCCGCTTGTACTGCAGATCCGGTCGGGCTTCCCGGCGGAAGGAAAAGCAGCCATCGACGTAAAGCTTCCGTCTGCCGCCCGCTTTGCACTGCAGCTGCGCGTGCCGGTTTGGGCAACGAAATTTAAAGCAACTGTTGGCGGAAAAACCTATACCGGCAATGCCAATGAGCTGATCCGGATCGACCGCAACTGGAGCCGGGAAAATGCGATTGCGGTATCCTTTGAGATACCGGTAACCGTTGTACCGGGCGGACAGAGCTACCCCAATTTTATGGCCATTAAAAGAGGGCCGCAGGTGCTGTCTGTTGATCAGTCATTGAATCCTTCGTTTGATATTACAAAAACTACCTTCCAAACGCCTTCTGCGTTGCAGCTGGCCAATGCGGCCACAAAGCTTCCGGTGCAGTGGATCGGGAAGCAGGCGTATGTTGCCCAACTAAAGACAAGCATAAACAAGGCGCAGCCGGTACTGCTGGTTCCCTACGCCGAGGCCAGTCAAACAGGAGGGGATGCCAGCGTATGGATCGCAGCATCAAAATAAAATGATAGTTCTAACGATCAAAAACTTGCTTTATGTACATTGTAGATAATTACTCACTGGCTGTGTTCTTTTGCGTGGTCACGATGTTTTGCTGGGGCTCCTGGGCCAATACGCAAAAACTGGCGGCCAAAACCTGGCGGTATGAATTTTTCTATTGGGATTACGTGATTGGATTGCTGCTGTTTTCATTGCTGTCTGCCTTTACACTGGGCAGTCATGGAACACAGGGGCGTGGTTTCCTGGAGGATCTGGCGCAGGCCGATACCAAAAACATGCTGAGTGCCTTCATGGGTGGTGTGGTCTTTAATGCGGCCAATATCCTCTTATCCGCAGCGATCGCTTTGTGTGGCATGTCAGTTGCTTTTCCGGTGGGCATCGGCATTGCCCTGGTACTGGGCGTAGTGGTAAACTATGTAGGTGCTGCCAAAGGTAATCCTGCGTTTATATGGCTGGGGATCGGGCTCATTATGGTGGCCATTGTGTTAAATGCACTGGCTTACCGGAAAGCACAGGTGGGTGCCCAAAAGGCTTCGGCAAAGGGGATCGTACTGTCCATTGTTGCGGGTCTTATTATGGCGTTTTTCTATCGCTTTGTAGCCGCCTCCATGGATCTTTCCAATTTTGAAAATCCGGCTGCAGGAAAGATGACGTCTTATACAGCCGTGGTGATCTTTGCTTCAGGGATCTTTATCAGTAATTTTCTTTTTAATACCATCGCTATGAAAAAGCCGGTACAGGGCGCACCGCTGTCTGTTTCCGGTTATTTTAAGGGGAACTTCAAAACGCACCTGGTGGGTGTGCTGGGCGGAATGATCTGGTGTGTAGGCCAGTCCTTCAGTCTTATTGCTTCGGGTAAAGCCGGTGCTGCCATTTCTTATGGTCTTGGCCAGGGGGCTACCCTGGTATCAGCTCTTTGGGGAATCCTGATCTGGAAAGAATTTAAACAGGCTCCGCCTGCTGCAGACCGGCTCAATGTGGGTATGTTTATTTTATTTATACTGGGGCTTGCCGCACTGATCTATGCGGGTGCTTAAAAAGTGCCGGCCTGGTTGCCTTTATGTCCTTTTATTTTCAACGGTTTTTATTTTATTGAATGCTATTTCGTAAAAGCGGCGCTTTTGTCAGTGCGTTGCATCCATTTCGATTATTGGGTCAGCAGCATCTGAAACCGTTGCCGGGTTATAATGATAATGCCGGGGCATCGGCGATCGCAAAGAAACAACCGGCAGTATGGTTTGCACCGGAGCCGGTAAAAGAGGGAGTGTTGATCGATTGCTTGTTGTGATCCCGGCTTCTGTTGAAATTTACATGAAGACCGGTACAGCGCAGGATACCCAATTGGAAGATGTTTTATAAATTGTGGCGATAAGAGAGATGCGTATATGAAAATAATTCGGTACAAGCCACTTTTTAAGAAGCCCGTCCATAACCGGCATGACAATAACCTGAAGCGGGTACTGATCGGTGCCCTGGCATTTTTGTATTCGATAGGGCTGGGTAATGCCCAGGAAATTCCATTGTACGAAGGTGTCATTCCCAATACAAAACATACGGGTATAAAAGAGGAGCATCGCTTTGATCCCGTAGTTGATAGCCTGGTGAGCAAGGTGTCGGTGCCTACACTTACGGTTTTCAGGCCAGCGTATTTGCCACCCCATGCACCGGTGGTGATCATTTGCCCAGGGGGCGGATACCATACGTTATTGATCGATAGGGAGGGACGGCACGTGGCGGCGGCATTTAACCGCAAGGGTGTTGCGGCTGTTGTGCTAAAATACCGCCTGCCGGATGCGGCCTATCTGACCAACAAATTCATTGTGCCCCTGCAAGATGCACAGCAGGCTATTTTACAGGTGAGAAAGCATGCGGCCGCCTGGGGTATTGATACCGGAGCTGTTGGGATCATGGGCTTTTCGGCGGGCGGGCATGTGGCGGCAATGGCCGGTACGCATTTCGACACGGCGTCGGTCCGGAATCCTGAAGGCATCAGCCTCCGTCCGGATTTTATGATATTGATCAACCCTGTGATCAGTTTTTCTGATCGTACAGGACACCTGGGTTCCCGAACGAACCTGTTGGGGCCGCTGGTTTCGGTGGACCAGGTCCGTTTTTTTTCACCGGAGCGTAACGTGCGTACGAATACTCCTCCTGCTTTTCTGGCGCATGCTGCAGATGATAAAGTGGTGCCGCTTGCAAACAGTATTGATTTTTTTACCGAGTTAAAACGTAAGCAGGTTGCCGCTGAAATGCATATTTATGCGTTTGGAGATCATGGTTTTTTAAATAACCTGCCGGCCTTTGAGCAGTGGTTTGGAAGTTGTATTTACTGGATGCAAACATCCGGATGGCTGAAGACACCCCGGTGATCCGGTGTATCCGCATCCACACAGGAAAGCACAAATGCTCATCAACTAACCGGTAACAGTTCGTTCACTGCTGCCGTTACTGCTGAATACATTCGAATAAAAAAAGAAGAAGCTGTCTCAAAAGTCTGTAATCGCCCATTTCGGGTGAAGAACTTTTGATACAGCTTCTTCCTGGAGCTTCTGCTGGTTGTTTCAGCTGCGGAATTAATAAACTTCTATTTGTCTGGGTGCCTTCTTTTTGACTTCTTCTTTTTTGGGAATGGTTAAATGTAGAACCCCGTTTTCATATTTTGCCTGAATGCTTTCATCGTCTACCACATCCTTTGGTAATTGAAAACTCCGCTGAAAGGACTGATAGCTGAACTCCCTGCGGGTATAGGTTTCTTTTTTTTCTTCGTCGTCGGATCTTTTTTCCGAAGAAATCGTCAGCAGGTTGCCATCCAAGGTTACACGGAAATCATTTTTAGCCATTCCCGGCGCTGCAACCTCTACTTCAAAGTTGTCATCGGTTTCTTTTACATTTACGGATGGCAGCGTAGTTTGAGAAGAGGAGAAATTTTTATTACCCCAGTTAAAAAGATCACGGCTCCAGAAATCATCAAACCAGCCGGAGAGCCCGGGCAACACGTCTCTGTTCCCGTTCCATTTGACAAGTGACATAATCACCTCCTTTTTTAATGGTTAATAAAATAAATTATTTCGGACTGTTTTATCAGTCTTTATAGGATAAAAAACAAAACCTTTGCCAGTCGAAAAACGGATGATTTTTTTTCAGTCTTTCCTGAAATTTTTTCAGTTTTTATGTCAGGATTACCAACTGCGGCTGTATTTATATTGCAGAAAAACGCCGCTTGTAAAAAGTATTTTTGTAATAAATATTAACGTGGCCTCCAATGCAATGGCTTACAACTACTTTTTCTAAAGGTAACAGCCCTGTGCCCGGATGAAATTGCTGTTTAGTTGGCCTGGGCGGTGAAACATTGAAAAATAGAAGGCAACCGTTATTGCCACATGCACTATTAAAAAAACAGGAACGCTAATTACTATAAACTATCGGCCTTCAGCATAATCCTGCAGGTAATTGTAGTGGCTGCCCAATACGCCGTTCTGTGCAATCGTAGCTCTGGTTAATATTTCACTTCCTTCGTGCAATAAGTCGTCCAGCACAAATTTGATCAGCTGTTCACCGAAATACCGGCTGGCGTCACGGGGTAGTTCATTGGGAAGATTACCGACTGCCATGATGTCGATCGAGCTTTTTAAATAGGGCGCGGTGATGGCCCCCGTTTCCCGGTCGATGCCGTAAACCGGATCGTCGATGGTTTGCGTTCTTTTATTGATAGGCACGGAACCGTTTTCATCATCCGAAACATCGGCGATGGTTTCTATGATAAAGTCTTCTTTTTTGATATCCGCTGCTGCAAACAGGCGGGGTACGCCTTCGTACCAATAAACTCCGTTTAATAAAATATCCGTCTGGCGGGTATAAGGCATAAACCGGCTGATGTATTGTTGCGGATGTTCATGAAAGTCCAGGCGGTTATACCTCCCGGTTGCTGCATGCTCATAAAGATCATAACCTTTTAGTTGCGTATATACCGGGTAGTTAAAACGTCGCTGCAGGTATTCATCCGGCTCTACTTCGTGCACGCCCATAAGGTTCATGATCTCCAGCAAACCATGTGCTACCCGGCCGCTGCCGGTAACGGCAATCTTCAGGTTGGGCAGTCGTAATCCGAAATAGGTATGGATCAGTTCTTTAAAATTTTTTTGTTTGTATACCCGGTCCAGCCTGAAAAGCCCGGTTCGGTTGCCATAGGCCATCAGTCCGTTATGCGCGCCCACGATACCCGCAAAAAAGCCAAAGCCAATGATCCGTTTTCCGTCTTCATGTTCCAGGCATTCGTAATCGATGAGCGTGATCTTTTTTTCGAGTATAGCCTGCAGGAGTTGCTGGTTATGGGGCTGTTTTTTCTTGGTATGGGAGAAGAAAAGATAGGTTTTGCCAGGGATCAGGTTGTTTACGGGAACTTCTTTAATGCCCAGCAGGATATCGCAGTCTGCAAGGTCTTCGCTGATCCGGATACCTGCCCGTTCATACTCTTCATCTTTATAGCAACGCAGCGCAGCAGGTTGTACCACAAACAAAAGATTGGGGCGGTGTGCCTGCAGCCATTTGCATTGAGCCGGGGTGAGCGCCACCCGGCTGTCTGTGGGGATTTTACCCTCACGTATCAGCCCAATTTTCATCGGTTTCATGGAAACCCCGTTTTCCGGTTCAACAATAACGCAATTTAATTGTAATTTTAGTGATCCGATAATGAAAGTACTGAATAAAATATTATCTGTTCTCCGGAATATCCTGCTCCCCCGGAAAAGTTGCTGCAAATAACACCGGCTCAGCGACAAAAAATATGTTACCGGAAATGTGATGTTTTCCACTGAAAGGTTGTAATATTGCAGCCCCGTTGGCATGCAGGTTCATGCGATCGGTGTTTTTGACATTGTTGGAGTGATTGCCCAGATGGCGGAATTGGTAGACGCGCTAGACTCAAAATCTTGTTTCGGCAACGGAGTGCAGGTTCGATTCCTGTTCTGGGCACATTGAAAATTAAGCGATTATGAATTTTTGTTCATGATCGCTTTTTTTATGGCTTACAACCATAGATACAAGAATTCCTCTTCTTTCCTATTCCCGTTATCAACAGCTCCGCTACTATATTTATGCAACTAAGAATGCAACGCAACGGGCCCAATAAAACGCTCCCGGTTGTAAGATCAGATAGCCGTTATTATAATAAAAGCCGCACGTTGAAACGCGAGGCTTTAAACCAAAACTAACTGCTTATGAGAAAATCTTTATGTAAATATTTTATTGTTTCGACTATATAATAAATAACACAGTCGCTTTTGAAAAGTTTGACGATGAAAGGGCCTTAACGGACTTTTAACCTTTTTGATCCTATTGTAAAGATCAATAGCGAATGATGTAACCTCCTGATAAAATGCTTTAGCATCGGAATACGACGGGCTGGTTTAAATCAATGTTTTTTCCTTCTTTTTAACAAGCGATAATTGAGGTAAAGATTTTTTCTTCTTCCTTTTCCTGCCCCACCAGATATAAAATCCTGTAACGGGAAGGGACGCCGCTATCAAACCCGCGAAAAATACCAGGGTGCGGCCGGCCAGTCCCGCAATGCTTCCGGTATGAATATCATAGGTCATCCGGTTGGCTTTTTCCCCGGCATTGGCTGTTGCATATAATCCCCAGCTTTCTGTATTAAAACGCTCCGCAGTATATTGATTAAAATAAAGGTTATCTGCCGGGGCATATTTCCCTTCTTTGAGATACATGATGATCTGTATAGCGGCACTATCCGAATCGGGCAGCCGCACCTGGTAATGTTCGATGCCCGGATAATTTTGTATAGCGTTGTTCAATGCCTTGTCAAGGGCAGGCGCTGCATTCGGCTCTCCATCCTGCCGGGATATGAATTTCGGGGGAGCCGGTCGTTCCCTGCCTCCGCTAAACAACCAGTATTCGGCTTTCATAACGCTTTCGAAGCTCCATGCCAGGCCGGTTGCAATACTGAACACCAGCACCCAGCTCGCATAAAAGCCCAGTACTTTGTGAAGATCATAGTTTAATCGTTTGGGTGAAGCGGGCCATTTTACCTTAAAGCTGTTTTTCCGCGAGTTTTTGTTCCGGGGCCACCAAAGAATAAGCCCGGAGAGGAGGATGACAACAAAAATGACCAAACAGGTAGCAACGACGGCTTGACCGATCTTCTGGGGTAACCATAAGTACATGTGGCCCCGTAAAATAAACCGGAAAAATTCTGTATCCATATCGCGGGTTTTTAAAACCGCGCCGGTGTATGGATTCAGGAAAACTGCCCAGTAATAAGGTTGGTTGCCCCTTTTAATAAAATGAACGGTTACTGCACGGTCTTTTGCATAGTAAATGATCCTCGTAGGTTGCTTCCCCGGCAACTGTTTGGCAGCGATGGCACTCAATTGCGAAACGGGCAGATAGGGTCTATCCGCTTCTTTAACTGTAAGATAAGGCTGGGTGAGCTTTGATAGTTCCGGCTGGAATGCATAAATGGAACCGGTTAGTCCCATAATGAAAAAAACCAGCCCGGATATCAACCCGAGCCAGCGATGAAACCAGTGGATGATTTTTGTAATCCTGCCCTTAGAGTTTGAACGATACACTGGCTATAAAATTGGATGGTTTTTGTGGCGTTCCATTATTATTCCAGTAACGCTCATTGGTAAGGTTGTTTCCTTTTAGCGCAAACCGGTATCGTTGCACATCATAAAATACAGATCCGCTGATTAAAGTATAACCGGGAACGTTGAAACTATTGGCAGCATCGAACCAGGAATCGCCTACATAATTAAGGCCAACGCCAACGCCCAACCCCCTGGCGCTACTTTCGGGAATGGAATAACTTACCCAGAGGTTACCGATGTTCTTCGGACTGAAAGTAACATTTTTTCCTTGCAGGGCAGGGGCGGCATTCCGGTACCGGTTTTCATTAAAGCCGTAACCGGCAACGATGTTCATACCGGGCACCGGGTTGGCAATGACCTCTGCCTCCAAACCCCGGCTGCGTTGCGTACCATCCTGAAATGTAACGTTCTTTCCGTCGATCAGTGCAGTGCGCGTAGCGTTGGTTACACTGATATCATATAGACTGATACTGCCTGCGAGCTTTGTATTGAACAGGTCGAATTTAATACCGCCTTCCAGCTGGTTACCATATTGTGGTTTTAACACCAGGATCGTATTATCAGGCTGCGTAACCGGGGGCAGGTTCACAAATCCGTTCATATAATTTCCGAATACCGATAATTTATTGGCGATAACCTGGTACACCAGGCCAAACTTGGGCGACAGGGAGGTTTGCTCATAGGCGCCCGTGTAAAGACCGGTTAGTACATTATACGTTCCTTTTGTTGAGTAACGATCCACCCTTAAACTAAGCATGGCTAACAATTGATCTGTAAGATTTACTACATCAGAGGCATAAATACTGGCGTTTTTAGCTACGGTTGAAGTAGTGGAAAATCCTTGCCTTGCAGACATCGAGTCAAGGGACGGCCGGCTCATACCACGTAAAGGCTGACGGATATTGATAACATCAAAATTAACAGTAGCCCGGTATAGATCATTGTAATTGTAATTATAATCAATACCTGCTACCAGGCGGTTTCGGATTGTGCCTATTTTGAAGTCGCCTATAAAGTTTTGCTGCACTTCAATATTGCCAAAGGTTTCGGGTGTTTGATTTCTTACTACCCTTGAAAAAGTAGAGTCTGTAAGCATATTGAGCGCTGTCCAGTACAGACTTTTATAATATCCCACCGAATACAGGTAATTGGTTTGTGATTTCCATTGATCGGAAATCTTGTATTCGACTTGTGCCTGAATGTTATTAATGCCATTATTTACATCAATGCTATTATTGATATAGGACTTTTTATAATCCAGCTGAAGGTCTTTAAAGCTTCTGGCTGATGAGTTAGCCAGATTCCCCAATCCAAAAGAAACTACGGTATAATTACCCCGGGTCATTTCCATGTCCAGGATCAGTTTTAAACGATCGTTTGCCTGGTACGAAAAGGTAGGCGCAATGGTAAAGTTCTTATTAAAGCCCTGGTCCTGGAAGCTGCCTTCCGATTGAGCCACCGCATTGATGCGGAATAAAGCCGTTTGATCTTTATTAACAGGTGTATTGATATCGGCAGTTATGCGACCGAAATCGTAGCTGCCACCTGCAACGCTGATCTCGCCTCCAAAGGTTTCATAAGGACGTTTTGTAACATAGTTATAAACACCGCCGAAAGTTACGTTCCGGTTGCTTCCGAATAGTGTACCCGACGGTCCTTTAATCGATTCGATCCGTTCCAGGATCACAGGATTTAAAGGCACAATAGCACTGGTAGCCATCCCGTTTCTCATACCGATGGTGGTTGAAAATCCTCTCATGCTAAGCCCCATGGATCCGCCTGCCGAAAAGTTAGGTACAGACCCGGGAATATTGCGATACAGGTCTGTTCGTTCTATAATGACCTGTTCCTGCATCAGGGCACGGCCCACTACATTATAAACCTGCGGGTTCTCCAGGTTTTTCAACGGCATACGTGCCACATATTCGCTGGATTTGTAAACAAATTTGTTTTTAGAATTGGTAACGATCACTTCCTGCAGCTGGCTGTTGGAGATGGTTATCTGGAAATCGGATACTACTGTCCGGTTTGGGACAACCGTTACCGTTTTTTTCAGTGTTTCGTAGCCAATGAAAGAAGCCTCCAGCTCATAGTTTCCCGAAGGGATTTTTGTAAGTGTGTAAAACCCGGCTTCGTCGGTAACGGCGTTGCGACTGGTGCCTATGGCAGTAACCGTAACATAGGGTGCGGGCTGGTTATCGCTCGTAACAACCCTTCCCTTTATAGTGCCTGATTGCGCTAAAGCAGTACCGGCGGCGATCATCAACACGAAAAGCAGCATCAATGGATACTTAAACCCAGATCGTTTCATCAAAATGATTTAAAGATTCGTAAAAATTTTTCGAAGGTATTAAGCAGCAAAAAGAATCATTTACGAAAAGCGGAAAATCTGCTGCACCGGTTGACGTGCGCTGGTTTTATCGAGTTGGATGAACCTTATAAAAGTTCTGATCGGATACGTTATTTACGCTTCCGATACTTTCGTATCGTTTTGAAAACCGGATGGCAGCCGACCTGTTTACCTCGGATAAAAAGGGCACCTTGTAAGATATATTAGTACTGACAATAACAACGGTTTGCTGAAAGCATACACCTGTTGAAGCAGTTGACGGGATCGCGGTCTTTGTTCCGTCATGCAGATTTCCTGCCCGGAAGAGGCACGCCTGGCAATTTTTTTATTTCACCGGAAATAAATACATTTACCTTCTACGTGGGAAAATTACGTTCTGCGACAGACTGCTACTAGGTAAGAAACTCCCTATTCAAAATTAAGAGAACCATAACCTCTAAAGACATGGATGTAAACGTATCGGATTTAAAAAACGGCGATAAGGATGCCTTTAACGCTGTTTTCTATGCTTTCTATTCACCTGTGTACGACTACCTGATAAGTAAGACAGATAACAGTTATTTTGCAGAGGAAGTTACGCAGCTGACTTTTATTAAGGTTTGGGAAAAACGGAACCAGCTTGCTGTGGATATCGACATCGGTGCCCAGGTATTCAGGATCGCAAAAACCGTTTTTATCGACCAGTTGAGAACCCGGTATCGCAAAAAGAACCGCCCGGACCTGGCAGCAGAGGGCGAATTATCAGCATATACAGACAACCAGCTTGTGCATAATATTAGTTATAAGGATAGTTATAAACGGCTGAACCGGATCCTGGATATGCTGCCGCCCGCAAGAAAACAGGTATTTGAGCTGAGCCGGCTGAGCGGATTTTCTCATAAGGAAATTGCGGAGATGCTCCAGATAAGTACCAAAACAGTGGAAAACCATATTACAAAGGCCTTAAAGCAGATAAAACCTTTGTGGAATGCTACTATTTTAATTGTAGCTATATTTTTGCAAAGATGACTGAGCCGCTTCATATGATGATGAACGAATCTTTGTTACACCGGTTTTTATCGGGAGCCTGTACAAAGGAAGAGATGCACCAGGTATTGACTTACCTGGAACAATACCCCGGCGCGCTGGAACGCTATCTGGATGCGGACATGGATACGGTACCTGTTGCTGTGTCTGAAACCCGCCGGCAGGAGGCCGCCGCCATGCTTTTGCTGGTGCATGACCAGATTGCTGACCGGAGCCGGAGGCGGAACATTTTGCGGGGGGGCGCGGTCTTGTTTTTGGTCGCCAGTTTTTTTATCGGACTTTGGACTGTTACGAGGGAAGCCGCCGTTCCCGCAGCGTCCATGGCGTCTCAACCGGCGCCCCGGATGATCGAACATTTAAATTACACCGGCGAACCGGAAATGATCCTGCTGCCCGACCAAACAACGGTAACGCTTTATAGCAATAGTATACTTCGCTACCGGGCTGCATTTGAAGGCAGGGAGCGAAACCTGATCCTGGAGGGGGAAGCCGATTTTGATGTAGCTAAAGACAGCAGCAAGCCCTTTATTGTAGTGGCAAATAAAATTGCAACCAGGGCACTCGGCACCCGTTTTAAAATACACGCCACCGATACGGCGGTGCTTGTAAAGCTTTTTGAAGGAAAGGTGGTAATCTGGCAGGAAAACAGTGATGCTCCCCGTAAATATTACCTTACACCCAATCACCAGCTACAGTATACGGCAGCCATCAACCGGTTTACCACTGCTGCATTTGGCCCCCTCAAACCGGTTACAAACTCGGTACCGGTGATTGCAAAAAAAGTAACTGTAAAACCGCCGGCAATGGCGTTCAGGAACCTGCCCCTGGAAACGGTGCTTGAAAAAATAGCGAGCCGATACAACATCCAGATCGAATATTCTGCGGCAGATATCGGGGGCATATACATTATTGCAGACGACCCCGGAGCAGGGTCGGCGGAGTACTTCCTGCAAAATATTGCACACATGAACCAGCTGCAGCTGGTAAAAAAGTCGGAGACCGTTTTTGCGATCACCCGGTAAAATGCATTTAGTAAAGCCTGTTTATTTATATTCCTTTAAGAAAAATTAATTTTTTCTTAACAGGGGGTAGGGGATTGCTTATTAAAAAAGCGTATTGCTGTATGAAGTAACAATTAAAAACAAATAAACTGTTTGCTTTAATGATGCGAAAATTGATTCAAACCTGCATGGCAGGTTTACTGATTGCTATGTTGTTTCCGCTGAGCAGCCGGGCTCAAACAACTACTGTAAATGGGATGGTAACAAGTTCGGACAACGAGCCGCTTGAACACGTAACCGTTGTGGCTAAAAACACCGCGAAATCGCAGTATGTGTACAATACCACTACGGATAGCTCCGGTGCATTCCGGTTTGCCGGTGTACAGCTGGAGGGAAAATACAGTTTTACCTTTAGCAGGATTGGTTACAAAGATCAAACCATTACCGGTTTTACGCTGAATGCCGACGGGAATACGTCGGTGTTTGTAAAACTGCAACGGGACTCCTCATCCCTGCAGGATGTGGTGGTTACCGGTTTTCAGCGTATTGACAAGCGTCGGTTTACAGGTTCTGTAAGCCAGGTGGATAAAAACCTGATCAACCGGTCTGGCTATATGGATGTATCCAAGATGCTCCAGGGCGCTGCCGCCGGGGTAAGTGTTTCAAGCCCTTCAGGAACTTTTGGTGCTACGCCAAAGATCCGGATCCACGGTAATGCCTCCATCAGTGCCAACCAGGAACCCTTGTATGTATTGAATGGAGTGCCCATCAGTGCACCGGCCAATGTAAGTGTAAACCAGCTGTATTCCGGTGATCCGGCCAGCCTGCTGAGTTCTGTGATCGCAGGATTGAACGCCAATGATATCGAAGATATCTCCATTCTTAAGGATGGTTCGGCTACCGCCCTTTACGGTACCCGGGCGGCTAACGGGATCATTTCCATTACCACGAAAAAAGGCACAAAGGATGCGATGAATATAAGCCTGAGTTCTGCGCTGAGCGTGGGTTTGAAGCCGGATATCACCCGCTTTAACCTGATGAACTCCAAGCAGCAGATAGACCTGGCGCGGGATCTTTATAACTACGGTTATCTTTCTGTTTTAAACTATCCTACATCAACGGGCGCCTTCACTGATCCGTATTTCCGGTATGCCGAAAACCTGATCAGTAAGGACCAGTTCAATAAAGAAGTAAATGATGCAGCTTACCGGAATACCGACTGGTTTGATGTGTTGTTCAGGAATAATATTACGCAGGAACATTCACTTTCCATGTCGGGTGGCGGCGGAAAAGCAACCTACTATCTATCGGGAAGTTATGCCGGTGATAACGGGGCATCCATCGGCTATAATTTAAAACGGTATACCACGGATCTGCGTACCATCATCAACCTTACGAGTAAGCTGGACCTGGATGTAGATCTGGCGGCCAACTTCAGGAACCAGATGGCGCCCGGAACCTACAATAGCACAGAGCCCAACGGTGAGGTATCCCGGCCCTTTGAGTTGAACCCCACTCTTTATGCTATCAACACCAGCCGGGCAATGACGCCCTATAATGAAGATGGCAGTTATAAATATTACCGCAGAAATTATGCGCCCTTTAATATCCTGGATGAGTTGAACGAAAATTTCACCAAGGTGAATGCGCAGGGTGTGGCCATTACGGTAAAACCCACTTACAAATTTACCAAGGACCTGACGTTCGAGGCACTGATGTCGGCCAGAAAGAATATTGCGGAGATCAGCCACGTTATGACCGAATATTCCAATGTGGCAGCTACTTATCGCACCACCTACCCCGATCCGGTAAGAACGGCAAACCCCTACCTGTTCAAAGATCCCACGGATCCGTTGTCTGTTCCTGAAACGATTCTTCCCCGTGGTGGTTTGCTGGACCGGTACAGCAGCCGTGGCCTGGAACTGTATGGAAGAGCCACGCTGAACTATGTAAAGCGCTTTCATGAAGATCATCGCGTTACCTTCTTTGGTGGTATGGAAATCCGTTCGAACAATTACACCAGCGACAGTACCCGGGCTTACGGATACCTGTATTATGGAGGAAAGATCATTTCTCCCTCACAGCAGGCAATGAAATATGCCATCCTGAACGATCAGCGCTATTACAAAGAAGCCTACGTGAACGAGAGGGCCGTTGGCGGTTTTTTAAATATCCAGTATACGTTAAAGAACCGGTATAACCTGGATCTGACGGGCCGTTCGGACGGCAGCAATATTTTTGGAACGCTTACCCGTTCCCGTTTCCTGCCCAATTATAATGTGGGTGTGTCCTGGAATATCGATCGGGAAGCTTTCTTTACCAATACCAGCCTCGGCCGTATCTTCGATCATGCTACCTTGCGGGCAAGTTATGCGTTAAGAGGCAATGCCTACAATACTTCCCCGATGCTGAATGGCCAATTTGTGAATGCCGTTCGGATCGATGATATAAACAGCCAGATTGGTCTGCGCATTTACTCACCCGAATTGTACAACCTGGCCTGGGAAAAGGATTATGTGACAAACGTGGGGCTGGATGTTTCGTTCCTGAAACGCTATAGCGTGGTGGCTGAATACTATACCCGGAAAAACATGAACCTGGTAGCGCTCAGCAGCATGCCTTTTGAGGAGGGCTTTTCCAACAAGGCCATTAACTGGGCTTCGATGAAGAACCAGGGTGTGGATCTGACGTTCAATGCAAGCAACTGGTTAAATAACTCCAGGCTGCGTTGGGGAACCACGCTTATTTACGGCTATGTGAAAAATACCATGATCGATGGCGTGTTGCAATCGCCGCTGTTGGTGAATGTTACCAAACCTACCGGCTATGGTGTCATTGGTAAACCGCTCTATGGGTTGTATGCCTATAATTTTGCAGGGCTGGATGCATCCGGGCAGCCCACCTTTGGTATCGGAAATACCGGCCGCTCGGTAAATATGATTGTATCGTCGCTTACCAATGATTCGCTGGTTTCCTATATGGGGCCAAGAGAACCAACCACAACGGGTTCTTTCGCCAATACGCTGGGCTATGGTCCTTTCGAACTCCGGATCTTCTTTACATACAGCTATGGCAATAAGGTATTCAGAAATCCGATGGTACAGCGCACCTATGCAGATGCGCAGGCGGTGGCCCAGGATATCGATGCCCGCTGGAGGTCTTCCGGTGATGAACGGATCACCAATATCCCGGGATTGGTTTCCAATGTGCAATCTGCTTACCTGGGGTCGGCAGGTTCTTTGAATGAGTTTGCCTATAACCGGAGTAATGTAATGGTGGCAAAGGCCGATTTATTAAGACTGAGCGAAGTAATGCTTTCGTACGATGTGAATCCGAAAGTATTGAACCGTACACACGTAATCAAAAGCCTGCGCTTCCTTGCATCTGCGAACAATATCTATTTCTGGGCCGATAAAAAGCTGCGCGGGATCGACCCGGAAAGTCTGATCACCGGTGTAGCGTTGCCGAATCCTAAAAGTTATTCCTTAAGAATCTTAGCGCAATTTTAGACTATTTAATAAGAGAAAATATGAAATCCAGATTTAATTATATTTTATTATTGGTGTTGCTTTTTTCCGCGGGATGTAAGCGTTTCCTGGACACGCCTTACGATAACAGGGTAAGGCCGGTACTCACCGAACAATTTGCGCAGGTCTTAACCGATGCGTATCCGCTGCGCCATGAAATGTTTACCGATATCTTGACAGACGATTACCAGTATTATGCAACCCTGGCACAGGCGTCGATCAATGACCGCTTTTTGCCTATGTACCTGTATAAGGATGATTATCCGCAGAACATTCCTTCAACCGGCCCGGAAAATGCCTATAACGAGTTTTACGCAAAAATTTATCGTACAAATCTTGTAATAGAGGGGGTGATGGGCTCCCAGCGCGGTACAGAGCAGGAGAAAGCTGCGGTAATGGGTGAGGCCCTGCTGTTGCGTGCGTACTGTCATTTCATGCTGGTAAATCTTTTCGGGCAGCACTACAACGCGGCTACGGCAGACAAAGATCTGGGTGTAGGCGTTATTACTGCTGTAAGCCAGGAAAATAAAGCGCTGGTAAAGCGTAATACGGTTAAAGAAGTATATGATCAGGTAGAGAAAGACGGTATTGAAGGAATTGCGCAGCTGAAAAAAGGCGGCAGCGCCGTTTCTAAAAACCCGTACCATTTTTCCCTGGCTGCGGCCAACGCATTTATGGCACGTGTAAAACTTTACAAAGGCGAGTGGAACGAGGCGGTAACCTATGCGGATGCAGTCATTGCAGAAAAAGGCCGGATTACCCGGAATCTGCAGGCCGACCTTGCGCTGATGAGCCAGTTTAACAGGGAGTATTATGCTACGATGTTTATGGATCCTCCCACGCATCCAAACATCCTGATGAGTGTATACACCGGGTCGCTCTCCTTTCTAACCCCCACCGGTTACACGCTTTGCGGATTCTTCCCTTCTGATTCAATACGGAAAATGTATACTTCCGTTGACCGCCGGGCCAGTATCCTGATCAGTGTAGGTACGGTGATCGATAACCAGGCGGTGTGCACCAAATACAATACGCAGCCAAACAACCCGAATAGTTTTGTACGGGCCGCTTATTTTACCACCGAAGAGGTGTTACTGAACCGGGCAGAAGCGGTATTGAGAAGCGACGGTGGTACGGTTAGTGATGCATTGGCCGATATCAATGCCTTGCGCAGCACCCGGTACACCAATTATGCGCCCCTGCAGGAAAGCGATTACACCAAGGAAACGCTTTTGAAACTGGTTATGGACGAGCGAAGAAAAGAATTGTTAAACGAGGGATTCCGCTGGTTTGATGTGAAGCGCCTGAACATACCGGTTGAGCATGTATTGGGCCGGGGATTACCGGTGGCTGCAAAGCTTGACGCAACAGATCTGAAAAAAGCCCTGCAGATTCCGCTTACCGAACAGCTTGGAAATCCGGGTATTCAATTAAACCCACGATAAACAACTATTATCTGAATTACCTAATACATCGCATTATGAAAAAAGTATATTACGGGCCGCTTTTGTTTTTGATGAGCACGGCGCTGATATTGACCTTCAGCTGTAAGAAGGAGCAGGCGCTGGAGCGGGAGGCCCCTGTGGATTATCTGGAAGAAATCAAATCGACCGTTAAAAACCCGCTGGATTCGATTATTGATACGGTGCAACGGGACTATGGGGTAAAGGTATTTTACCAGTTCACCCCCCGCGTAATTGATCCTACAACGTTCTTTACACCCACGTCCTACAGCCAGGCCCTGGCATATACCAATACCGTGGTCCGTAAAATGTGGCTGGGACCGCTGAAGCAGCGCTTTCCCAAGTTCTGGGCAGAGCAAAAGCCCATCGAATTCCTGGTAGTAGGAAGCGCCATTAAGTTTAACAGTATTTCTTCCGGCGGGGCTGCCGGTGCCGGCTTAAATGGTCAGTTTTACCGCCTGGGTATGGGTGCCGTAGACAATATGAATTTTGGGGCGGCCATCGGTACTGTACGAAATATGGTCCGCGAGCATATGTGCATCCTTTTTCATGAACACGCCCATCAGATGGATCATAAATATGGCAGAGGATATGAATATGACCGTGTTTCCAGGGGTGACTACTACGGTACACCCGGCTATGCCAGCAGAACAGATGCGCAGGCGCAGTTAGATGGCTTTTTCCGGAACTACGGCGGCTATGCTCCCGAGGAGGATTTTGCTACAACCGTAGAAGCTTGTCTGCGTTTTTCAAAAGATTCCATTATGAAGATCGTAGCCAAAAATGCCAAATTGCGTACCAAGTATGATATGATCTATAAAAAATACCTGGACATGGGTATGGACCTGCATCAGATGAAAACTTACCTGGATTCTGCGGCCATTGCACTTCAATAAAAATTATTAAAAGAACGTAATGAAAAGAAAGAATATACTATTGGGAGCCTTTACGTTGCTGCTGGCGCTGGGAATTGTATCCTGCCAGAAAAGCGACTTACCGCTGGATGGAACAGTTTCAAAAGAACGGATCGCAGCGCTTCAGAGCAACGTTAAAAAAGCATTGCATGATACCGCACAAGGCTGGGTGATGATGGTTCAGGGATTGAATGCAAATGTAAGAACCGCCATGCCCGTGTTATTGAAATTTGATACATTAACCGGAGATGTAACCACCAGAACCCTGTTTTCAAAGGATAAACAAAGTTCCAAGTTTGTATTGTCTGCAAGTACCGGTGTGCCGCTGTTATCTTTTTCCACGTTTTCCTATATCTCGCAAACGTATACCGCGGCAAATACGGCAATTACGGATTTCTTCTTTAAAGTATTGGATGTAACAGCCGATTCGATCACCATTCAGCCTTTCCGGAAAGGGAATATTTACCAGTCGGAGGGAGGGGCCATCATGAAGCTGTTTCGTGCCAGTTCAGACAAGATGAAATGGGCGCTCGATCTGTTGAATGCCCCGGGCAATGTGGGTAACATCTTTACGCAGGCATCTCTTTTCGGCAGAGATCTTGAAGTACGGCTGAAACCAACTTTTGCTGCAGACTCGATCAGAAGCCGGATGGGCTTTTATGGCTGGGGCGGTAGTTTGAATGTGGTAAAATCCAATACGCCGATTACCCGTACCTATCCCACACTGAACCCGGTCGTTATTGAATTTTATACAACCTTCCCGATTCCTGCCAACGCCGTGCCCCTGGATGTAAATACCGTGGTGGGCGATGGCTTAATCTATTGGCAGCCGACTACAGCATTAACACCGGCAGACTACTTTTTGAACGGGCCGAATGCAACGATCAATTACCTGAAAACGGATTACCTGTTAATAAAGTCGATGACTGCAAACAGCGTGGAGGTATATGCAGTAGACGCAAGCGGTAATGTTTGCATTACCGGGCGGATCGGTGATTAAAACGAATAGATACCCGACTTATACAAGGCTGTCTTCGGGGCAGCCTTTTTATTTATCTCCATTGGTAGATCAGTCAACAACCGCATCAAAACGTTATCGCGCGGGAAGCGTTTTAACGGTTATACGCTGTGATACGTTAAATCAGTGCCTGATCAATAGCGGCCGCCGTGGCCTCTGTAATATTCTTTACACCCAGCTTGGCGAATAGGTTCTTCTTGTGAAATTTTACGGTATCGATGCTTACATATATTTTGGATGCAATCTGCTCCATCGTAAATCCCTGAACGGAATAGATAAGGATCTCCCGCTCACGTTTGTTTAGCTGGATGATGGGCATTGCTTCCCAGTTGTTCGTCGTAAGATTGAATTCAAAAGCCTGTTTCAGTTCTTTGCTTTTAAACCGGATATGGCCGGATGTTGTATGAGAAGACAGGGATACCAGGCAAAGCGCGATCCAGGGATTGGCATGCTGGTCCAAAAGCAGCGGCTTTAGTTTATGATTGATCATTAACAGGTTCCCGGTAGGCTGTTTAAGATGAAAATCATAAGAAATGGAAAATTTAAGGCGATCCTCTTTCGACAGGTTGCCAAAAAAAGCAAAGCCGGCCTCATTGATTTTTAAAAGCAGTTCCAGGTCTTCCTGCGGAACATGTTTCAGGTAATAGCGAAATCCGTCTTCCAGCACCTGCCGGGGAGTATTGCCACAAAGAAAAATCGGATTATCGGATACATAAATAAAGCCCCGCTTGTAATAGTCTACCAGGTAAACACTTTGGTAGGTAACCTGGCTGATCGATTTTGCAAAATCGATCAGGGGACGTACTTTTTCATAATCCTCCTCTGCAAGACGTTCGTCAAAATGGATCGGCTTAAAAAAATCCTCCACAGCTATGCCCATGGGTACAGTCTTTGTATCATCAAAAAATCAATTATAACGCTGGTTCCATTACGGGGTACAGAATGTACCAGCGTCCATTCCGAAAGATAATTAAAAATGCAGACAAAGAAAGACCGGAGCAGGGGTTCGGGTTTTGAACGCGAATCCGGAAGGATTTTAATAATAATTTCTACACATTTGTGTAGTGATCGAATACGGTTCCTGCAACTTCCCGGTGCTGGTGATACCGGCTCCCCCACTTATGTGTAGTTTTTTGAAAAATATGCCGGCTTTTAAGATCGATAACAGAATTTCATGGTAGCTTTATCGCTCCTGGTGAAAAAAAGTTGCCGGATCAGCTTCTAAGCACCCGTTATTTCATTCAACTGTTAATGAGACAAACCGGTCATCTGTTCAGCGCAATGAAACTATTGCAACTCATCCCTGATTTATTTTGAATGCCGTTGCAACCTATGATAACACGGCGGCCACCGGGTGATTGAAGGCGCACTTCCCGGCAGTTGATTGCGATCCGTTGTTTCACCCGTAAAATACCTTGCTTCGAAACCGCCGTTCCGGATAGGGATCCGGAAATCTCCCGCAGCCCCTGGTGCTCTGTACCGTATCCTGGTCCTGTGATCCGGTTCATCAGCAATTGATCCTGAAAAAATATACCGATTGGTATTTTTTTTATATTTGCTACAGATATGCAGGCTTTGTCAAAATCAGAACGGACCCGGAAGTGGATCATTGAAAAAACGGCTTCTGTTTTTAATGAGCGGGGGTATGCCGGTACTTCGCTCACAGATCTTACAGCCGCAACCGGGCTGACCAAGGGCAGTATTTACGGCAATTTTGAAAACAAGGACGCCGTGGCACTGGCTGTATTCGATTATAATTACAACCGGGTTGCCGCGTATCTTAAAGAAAGAATACGGGCAACGGATAATGCCATCGAACGGTTGCTGGTATACCCGGATATATACCGCAACTATTTGAAAGTGCCATTTTTGCGATCGGGGTGCCCGATCCTGAACACCGCAGCGGAAGCGGATGATACACATCCCTTGCTGCGAAAGAAAGCAGCCGGTGCACTGGCCTTCTGGAAAAAAGCCATAGAGAATCAGGTGAAACGCGGTATTGCCCGGGGGGAGATAAAACCGGATACGAACCCAACGCAGGTGGCAGTGGTCCTGATCTCCCTGATTGAAGGCGCTTTTATGCAGGCAAAGGTTACGGAACGGACGACCGAGCTAAAGATGGCCATGAACTACCTGGAAGCAATGATCCGGAGTTTGGGTGTTTAATTTTTTTGATCATAAATATACCGATCGGTATATATTTTAAAAATGACTGAATAATGCGGTTAAATAAATTATTGGAAAGCAGGATGAAGGTGCGCTTTCATGATTGTGATCCGTTCAATCACCTCAATAATTCGAGGTATATGGATTATGTGATGACGGCCCGGGGCGACCAGGTTCAGGAGCACTATGGCCTGGACATTTATAAAATGGCAAGGGAAGAAGGCCTGGGCTGGGTGTCGGCTCAAACACAGCTTGCTTATATGGTTCCTGCCGATCTTATGGAGGAAATCGTGATTCAAACGCAATTGACCGCCTTTTCCGGCCGCAGTTTAAGCGTGGAGGCACTTATGTGGAATGCAGATAAAAGCGTATTAAAGGCCCTTGTTTGGGTGCGGCTGGTGCATTATGATCTGCACGCGAAAAAAAGTCATCTGCACTCAGCGGCATTGATGCAGCTTTTTGAACAGGTGGTAAACCCGTTTGCTGCAGCAACGGATTTTGAAACAAGGACACGGGAGCTGAAAAGCAAAAGTGCCGGTTTGTGAAAATAATACAGGGTGGTGCAGTATTGAAGCAAGTGCAGAGGCTGCCGATGCAGGGCAATAAGGACCATTGCCAAAAATACCCTAAAATGGGTATTTTTGAACGGGAGTGTTCCAGTTAACTTTGTGCCGTCAAAGCGTGGTTTTGATAGCCCCGCCATAAGGTTAAAATCGTTTCCGGACAACCTTATAATTACCGGTCACCGGCTTCTCCCGTAAATATACATTGTAAATAAAATGCCAAAACCCCGGTATCCCCAGGGATACCGTCGGCTCCATACCTGAAGGGGAAGCGGGCAGATACTGGCAGGGCCGGTTACTGAACGGGTGCTGCCTCCTCCGTTGCCTGTGAAAACGATTGCATTGCCGGAGTACAGTTTTTTGATGAAATCTTATATTATATTTGGGGAGAACAGATTGCAAAAGCATCCGTACCTTTTTGAATAACGCAGTAATGTGATTGCGCAGGATGCAGGCTGTATGAAAAGGAAGGGTTCCGTTTTTCAGTTTGTTTGATTTAAACCAATGTGCTTTATGTCGCAGCAGCAGGACATTTTATTGATCACCCGTTTAAAAGAGAACGACAGCGCTGCGTTTGACGAACTGTATTTAAAGTATTTTAAGGTCCTTTGTGCCAATGCTTTTTTTTCCTGAAAAGCGAAAGTGAGGCCAAAGACCTGGTGCAAACCTTATTCCTGGATATATGGGAGAAACGGTTATATGAGCATTTTCATAAAGATGTGAAAGGCTATCTTTTTCTTGCTGTAAAAAACCGGTGCCTGAATTTGTGGTTTCTACGCTGGCAGGAAGTGGAACACCGGGTTTTGCAAACGGAAATGGCACGAATGCAGAGTTCCATTTTTCTGATCCGATCACCAACTGGATCCGTGCCTCGGGGATCGTGGTAGACCGGTCTTTAAATGTATATGTAACAGATGCGGGGAATCATTGCATCCGCAAGATTGATGCTGCCGGTAATGTATCCGTATTTGCAGGATCGCCTGGTAATCCGGGACATGCTGGCGGCAAGGGTACCGGTGCAAAGTTTTACTGGCCTTTTTCACTGGGGCTCGACGCAGAAGATAACGTGTATTGTGTGGATGCGATTAACTGGGATATCCGTAAAATTACACCGGACGGAACGGCAACCACCATTGCCTGGACAAAGAACGAGCCCTGGAACATGACCGTAAATAAAGCAACGGGGGATATTTATTATTCGAACATATGGGCGTCCCAGATCTACCAGTTAAAAAAGGATCAGTCCTTTCATGATGTGATTGCGGGTGGCTTTACATGGGCTACGGGTCTTGCCTGCGACCATGACGGAAACATATATACCGTGGGAATGGGCAACCAGGCGGTATGGAAAATTGAAGCCAATACATGGAAGACGTCGATTATCGCCGGGGCAACGAATAATGAAGCGGGATATGTGAACGGCCTTGGTACCGCTGCTCGTTTTACCAATCCCTGGGGGCTTGCAGCTGATGATGCAGGTAATTTATACGTGGCCGGAAACGGAACGGGAGATGGCGGAGCAAACGCCGATCAGTCGATCCGGTTTATAAAAGCGAGCTGCAATGTCCGGCAGCTTTTTATCAATGAGAACCTGTATCGACCCTGATGCTTCGTTGTGTACCTTTTGTGCTTTGGTGATTGGGTTTTTTACTGCAGCGATCGCAACAGGAATTTAAATAGTGTGTTGCTGTGCTTTGCGAACCTGGCGAATTCTTTACGTTCGTAGCGGTTAAGCTTTTACCGCAACGTTCGCGAAGGATCCGCAATGCACGCAGAGGAAACCGCCGGTAATTGTGGGTACATTTATTCCTTGCGAAACCCTTGCGCGCCTTGCGCTCTTAGCGGTTAAGTTTTTGCCGCAATGTTCGCGAAGGATCCGCGAGGGACGCAATGAAATTTAAACAGTGTGTTGCTGTGCTTTGCGAACCTGGCGAATTCCTTGCGTTCTTAGCGGTTAAGCTTTTACCGCAATGGTCGCAAAGGATCCGCAACGGTCGTAATAGGAATTTAAATAGTGTGTTGCTGCGTTTTGCGAACCTGGCGAATTCCTTGCGTTCTTAGGGGTTAAGTTTTTACCACAATGAAAATATCCCAAATGCAAAAAGGCCGGCAATTGCCGGCCTTTTATTTTCCTGTAAGGTTGGTATATTATCGCATAAACAGCAACTCCCGGTATTTCGGCAGGTACCATTCTTTATCGTCTACCAGTAATTCCAGTTTATCTACATGATAACGGATCTGGTCGAAGAATTTTGCTTTTACCTGGCTTTCGTAGGCAATGGCCTTGGTACGTGTATCTTCAATTGCATTGCAGATCTTACGTGCTTCGATCATTTGCTCTACCAGGTCGCTGGCTTTATTGATGTGTTCAGAAATCTTATCCAGGATCTGTTTCTGGTTGGCGTATGCTTCTTCCGGAAGTCCTGCATCTTTCAGGCCGCGGATATTGTTCGCCAGGAGCGTTTGATAACGGATCGCCGGCGGAAGGATCAGGCTGGTAGCCATCTCGCCCATGATACGGCCTTCGATCTGTACTTTCTTGATGTACTTTTCCAGTTCAATCTCATGTCTTGCTTCCAGCTCAGACAGGGAATAGATGCCGTTATCAATAAAGAGCTTTTTGTTTTTGTCGGTAACCATGGCATCCAGGGCCAGCGGGGTTGTTTTCAGGTTGGGTAACCCTCTTTTTTCCGCTTCTTTTTCCCATGCTTCGCTGTACCCGTCGCCTTCGAAATGTACTTTTTCGCTGGCAACGATGTATTCGCGGATCACCTGCATGATGGCGATCTCTTTTTTCTCGCCTTTTTCAATCAGTGCATCTACCTCTTTCTTAAATTGCTTCAGCGTTTCTGCCATGATGGTATTTAACACAGTCATGGGGTTTGCGCAGTTTGCAGTAGAACCTACAGCGCGGAATTCAAATTTATTTCCGGTAAAGGCAAAAGGAGAGGTACGGTTCCGGTCGGTATTGTCCATAAACAATTCCGGGATCGTTTTGTGGATATCCAGTTTCAGCATGCTTTCATCCTGTTCATCCATTTTATCAGAAACGCGTTCCTTTACCTCTTCCAGCACTTGCGACAGGTATTTTCCGATAAATACGGAAATGATCGCAGGAGGCGCTTCATTGGCACCCAAACGGTGATCGTTGGGGGCAGAAGCGATAGACGCTCTTAAGATATCTGCATAATCGTGTACCGCCTTAATGGTATTTACAAAGAAGGTAAGGAACATTAAGTTGGTCTTGGGTGTTTTGCCCGGAGCCAGCAGGTTTACGCCGGTATCTGTAGCAAGACTCCAGTTATTGTGCTTACCGCTTCCGTTGATGCCGGCAAACGGCTTTTCGTGGAACAGCACTTTCAAACCATGACGGGGAGCGATCCGGCTCATAGTATCCATCAATAAGGTATTGTGGTCTACCGCCAGGTTGATCTCTTCGTAAATAGGAGCGCACTCAAACTGTGCAGGCGCTACCTCGTTGTGGCGGGTGCGCAGGGGAATACCCAGTTTGTAACATTCGTTCTCAAAATCGCGCATAAATGCATATACCCGCTCAGGAATCGCACCAAAATAATGGTCTTCCAGCTGCTGGTTCTTGGCAGAGTTGTGACCGTAAACCGTGCGGCCGGTCATCACCAGGTCCGGACGTGCATTAAACAGCCCTTCGTCCACCACAAAATATTCCTGCTCCCATCCCAGGGTACCGGTTACTTTTTGAATGTTGCGGTCAAAATAGTTACATACGTCCACTGCAGCTTTATTCAGTGCCTCGATCGATTTCAATAAAGGCGCTTTATAATCCAGTGATTCTCCTGTATAGGAAATAAAAATAGTAGGGATGCAAAGTGTTCTGCCATAACCGATCTCCACGATAAAGGGGGGGGAAGACGGGTCCCATGCGGTATAACCTCTTGCTTCAAACGTAGCCCTTAAGCCTCCGTTGGGGAATGAGGATGCATCAGGCTCCTGCTGGATCAGCGCAGCGCTGTCAAATTCTTCAATCGGCGTACCGTCTCCTTTCAATGTAAAAAAGGAATCATGTTTTTCTGCCGTTGTTCCTGTCAATGGCTGAAACCAGTGTGTATAGTGGGTAACACCTTTGGTTTCTGCCCAGGCACGCATGCCCGTAGCGATCTGATTGGCCACATTGCGATCGATTTTCTGACCAGCATTAATAGAAGCCTTCAGGCTCTTATATGCTTCATCACTTAAAAACTTTCTCGCGGTTTTCAAATCAAATACATGAGAACCAAAAACCTCCGTAATCTTGGGGGTGATCTTGCCTACATCCGTATTGTAGGTATGCAGCTCGGAAATTGCGTTGAATCTTAATGACATTGAAAATAATTTTTGCAAAAATAAAAGGAAATCGGTATTTATGTGATGAAAAATTTCTATTTTTTAAATAAATTTTTGACTTTTTATTGTTTTGTAATCGTTGAAATGGTGTTTTTCTTTCAAAAACATCACATTATTTTATTTTAGTATTCGTTTTTTTGTAAGTCGGTTCCAGTTAATACCTGTTAAAACGGCCGGCAGAAACAGGGGGAAGAGAATAGACCGGTAACGCACTATGGCGCCCAGGTTGTTAACCGTATAGCCAATCATAAATAATACACTCACCGTAAAAGCCAGCAGGAACAGGCTAAAGGGCCGGAAACGTCGCTTTTGCCGGGGAATGATCAAAAAAAGCAGGATGCAGATCCAGGTGAGCAGCAATTCCAGGAAAGCCGGGGTAATAAGCGCCTTTTTAACGTCGGCTATAAACGGACGGAAAAGCACCGTGCCGGCTGCGTGGGGAAACCGGCGTACAAAGCCCGCGGGATCCGGTTGTAACGGTTGTACCGGTATGCTGGACTGACCGCCGGTTAGGGCCCGGAAAGCTTCCTGTTTACCGGCAACAATGGCCGGAAAATCCAGAGCCGGGTGAAGGTATTTAGCAAAAAAAAAGAAGATCAGTCCCAAACTGTAGATGCCTGTAAACACCAGCACACGCCTTTCCGGAAACCGCCGGGCCAGCACCCAGCATAAAAGAGCAGGCAACAGTACCAGCAGCACATGATTCCGGAGCGCAAACAGCAGCAGGAATGCGCCCAGCAGTAACACGTATCCCTGTACGGGTTTTTTTGAAGAAACCCGGAAGTAAAAAATGTAGATAACCGTACTGAGGGCCAGAAAGGTAAGTCCGTCCTTATGAAGTCCGCTGGTCCAGTACAAAAAAGAAGGGGCCAGGAAGCACCCGGTGATCAGCAACAGGCGATTGCCACCCAGGTGATGCTGCATTACCCGGTAAAGCGCTACGACTCCAAAAAATACGAAAAACGTATAAAAAATAATATTTATAAAATAACTGCCAAAGCTAAAGCAGTTGAACACCGATTCGATGCGGATATATGTGTTGTTTTTCAGATTGTTCCAGTAAGAGGCACCGGAGGTAAAGAAGTTTTCAAAGCCGGTGCCGGAACCGTCATAAAAAAAGCTGGTGATGTATTGGCGGGGGAATGTAAGCAGGGTTTTTGTTTCTTTCAGGCTTTCGGTGTGCAGCACCCAGGTATCTGTATTGCCGGGGGCGCCACCGGCATACCAGTTGATCCAGCCATAAACGACGCCCATACCTACTTTTAAAAGGAAAAGAGCCGCCAGCTGAAATCCTGAAAGTCCGCTATTGCTGAAAAAGCGGATTTTAGGGATACACCAGGTAAAAAGCAGGAGGTATGCCGCGAAAAGAAAAATTTCCAAAACTGCGCATTTTAATGCTACAATGATAATTCAATAATTGCAGAAAACGGGCAAAGCGGTATTGTATTCCCGGGTTCCTTTCAGGAGACCCGGGAATGAAGGACGGTACTACCGGACCGGGTGTTGCGAAATGGAAGCTTCGCATGCAGTTTCCCGGTGGGGGAGGGAAACGGGGCGTTATCTTCCCGGGATGTCTCCCGCAGGGGACGTCCGGGAAATGCGATATTGTATTCCCGGGCTCCTTTCAGGAGACCCGGGAATGAAGGACGGTATTACCGAACCGGGTATTGCGAAATGGAAGCTTCGCATGCCGTTTCCCGGTGGGGGAGGGAAACGGGGCGTTATCTACCCGGGATGTCTCCTGCAGGGGACGTCCGGAAATGAAAAATGTTACGTCTTCTGCGGAAGGTTTCTCCTTAAGAATGACCGTAGTTTTGTAAATTCGCTGCGATTTTTCAATACTACATATAAATCAGCTATAAATAGATAATGGAAATTACTGTAAAAACCGCAGAACAGCTGCGTTTAACAAAAGAAGAGTTTGAACTGATTAAGGAAAAACTGGGACGCACGCCTAATTTCAATGAACTTTGTGCCTTCTCCGCTATGTGGAGCGAGCATTGCAGTTATAAAAATTCTATTAAATGGCTGAAAACACTTCCACGTGACGGCGGCCGTATGCTGGTAGCTGCCGGGGAGGAAAATGCCGGACTGATGGATATCGGCGACGGACTGGGCGTGGTATTTAAAATTGAATCGCATAACCACCCATCGGCGCTGGAACCCTTCCAGGGGGCAGCCACCGGTGTGGGCGGTATTCACCGGGATATTTTTACCATGGGCGCGCGCCCCATTGCAGCCTTGAACTCCCTGCGTTTCGGGAAGCTGAATGAGGCAAAAACGCAGCACCTGCTGGCAGGAGTGGTGCATGGCATCGGGCACTATGGTAACTGCTTCGGGGTGCCTACTGTGGGCGGAGAAATCTATTTTGATCAATGCTATCATACGAACCCGCTGGTAAATGCTATGAGCGTGGGGATCGTAAAGGCCGGGGAAACCGTATCTGCTACCGCAGAAGGTACCGGCAACCCGGTTATATTTGTGGGCAGTGCTACCGGAAAAGACGGTATCGGCGGGGCTTCTTTTGCCTCTGCAGATATCACTTCCGAAAGTGTGCAGGAATTGCCTGCGGTACAGGTGGGCGATCCGTTCCAGGAAAAAAAGCTGCTGGAAGCCTGTTTGGAAGTAATTCAAACCGGGGCGGTAGTTGGCATGCAGGATATGGGTGCAGCGGGCATCATTTGTTCTACGGCAGAGATGAGTGCAAAAGGAGGCGTGGGTATGCGCATCGACCTGGATAAGGTACCTACCCGTCAAAAAGATATGAAGCCCTGGGAACTGCTGCTGAGCGAAAGCCAGGAGCGTATGTTACTGGTGGCCGAAAAAGGAAGAGAGGCTGAAGTAAAAGCGGTGTTTGAGAAATGGGACCTGCCGGCTGCCGTAATTGGTGAGGTAACCGATGACGGGTTACTGAATTTTTATATGCATGGTCAACTGGAGGCTTCGGTGCCTGCAGAAGAGCTGGTGCTGGGCGGCGGCGCCCCGCAGTATGACCGGGAATACAAAGAACCGGCCTACCTGCAACAGATCCGGGCATTTGATGCCACTGCTATAGCGGAGCCTGCTGATCTGAAAGCCGTGGCCGAACAGATCGTAACCCTGCCTTCGATCGCATCCAAACGCTGGATCTATAACCAGTACGACAGCATGGTGGGCACGGTGAACACCTCTACCAATGCCCCTTCTGATGCGGCTATTGTTACGATAAAAGGTACCCAAAAAGGATTGGGTGTTACCACCGACTGTAACAGTCGCTACGTATATGCAGATCCGTATAAAGGCGCTATGATTGCGGTGAGCGAAGCAGCCCGTAACCTGGTGTGCAGCGGGGCGTTGCCGCTGGGTGTAACCAACTGTTTAAATTTCGGAAATCCCTACGACCCGGAAGTATACTACCAGTTTGTAAACGCCATCAAAGGTATGGGCGACGCCTGCCGCAAATTTGATACACCTGTTACCGGGGGAAATGTGAGCTTCTATAACCAGAATCCGGACGGACCGGTAAATCCCACACCCACCATCGGTATGGTAGGCTTGCTGGAGGATATCAATAATAAAATGACGCTCGACTTTAAAAAAGAAGGGGATGTGATCTATCTGGTGGGAAAACAACCGGAGGATCTGGGAAGTTCTGAATACCTGTACCATATACATGGTGTTACACTTTCGCCCGCACCTTATTTTGAGCTGGAGGAAGAATTTGCATTGCAGCAGTCGCTGGCGAATGTAATTAGTAACAGGGCGATCGAATCAGCTCATGATATCAGTGAAGGTGGTTTGTTTGTAACCTTGCTGGAAAGTGGGTTTAACCGGGAACTCGGCTTTCAAATCAACACCAATAAGGCGCTCCGTAAAGATGTGGCCCTGTTTGGGGAAGCACAGAGCCGTGTGGTAGTGACGGTGGCAGCGGATAAAGCAGGGGCATTTGAACAGCAGATCGGCATTCCGTTTGAAAAAATCGGGGTGGTAACCGCCGGTGATGTAACGGTTAACGGTGCAAACTGGGGCGCCATCAGCGAATGGAAAGAAAAATACGACACGGCCATCGAAGGCTACCTGGCAAAGGAAACCGCCGGGGAAGCGATGGGAGGACTATAATTTGGTTTAAGGTTTCAAGTTTTACGTTCAACGTTTGACCTGAAACATGGAATCTTAAACCTGAAATCAAAGACATATGAACATTGCAATTATCGGTGGCGGTAACCTGGGTACAGCCATTGCCGAAGGGCTGATCAAGAGTAAATTCTGTAAGCCCGATGCCATAACCATTACTAAAAGAAACCCGGCTACACTGAAAGAGCTGGAAAAAAAAGGCGTAAACATCAGTGCTGACAACGCTGCTGCCGTAAAGCAGAGCGAACTGGTGATCCTGGCCGTAAAGCCCTTTCAGGTGGCGGCTGTGATCGAAGGGTTTAAAAAGCAACTGACTGCAAAGCACACGATCGTTTCCGTAATTACCGGGGTTTCTCTTGCCGATCTGCAGGAGATGATCAAAAAACAGCTCCCCGTTTTCAGGGCCATGCCCAATACGGCCATTGCCATCCAGGAAAGCATTACCTGTATCAGCTACGCAAATGCTACCGAAAAGGAGGCTTCTTATGTGGTAGATATGTTCAACACGCTGGGTAAGGTGGCCGTTATTGATGAAAAACTAATGGATGCGGCTACCGTGCTGGGTGCCTGTGGAACCGCTTTTGCGTTGCGCTATATCCGCGCCAATATACAGGCGGGTATCGAAATCGGGTTCGACGCCAAAACCGCCAACCTGATCGCTGCACAAACGGCAAAGGGTGCTGCGGAATTACTGTTGAAAAACGGCAGCCATCCCGAGCAGGAAATTGATAAAGTAACCACGCCGAAAGGTTGTACCATTGTGGGACTGAACGAGATGGAACACCGCGGTTTTAGCTCTTCGCTGATCCGTGGCGTGATTGCCAGTTACAAGAAGATTGCCAAAGATTAATACGGTTTAAAGGTTTCGTAATGCAAAAAACAGCAGCTATGCCAAACATAGCTGTTTATGGCGCATAGGACAGGCCGCACCTGCGTTTGCCGGTTGCCGTTCCTGACGCCCATTGCCCAGGCCGAAAACCCAGTGAATATATTGCAGACACAATGCGCCCTTTAACGGTTTATAAAATGAAATGCAACAGGTACACCTGTTAATAAAAATGCCGGAAAAAAACAAAATTTTAATTCTGGCAGGATTATTTATCTTTGCATGACCTTTCAAATTTTCCACAGGATTTTATGGGTCATAGCGGGCTGATTTTGTTTTTCAGAGAGATCATGCAGGCTGGATATTGTTGAAACAGGTTGATTTTTATTCGTGAAATGATTCTTGTTAAGGAATGATTTATTGATTTTAATATACCATTATGGCTAAGTATGTATTTGTAACCGGGGGGGTGTCCTCCTCATTAGGAAAAGGAATTATTGCCGCGTCGCTGGCAAAACTATTGCAGGCGAGGGGGCTGAGGGTTACGATACAAAAATTCGACCCGTATATCAATATTGATCCCGGTACGCTGAATCCTTACGAGCACGGAGAGTGCTATGTAACGGAAGACGGTGCCGAAACGGATCTGGATCTGGGTCACTACGAACGTTTTCTGAATATTTTTACCTCTCAGGCGAACAATGTGACCACCGGGCGCATTTATCAAACGGTGATCAACAAGGAGCGGGAAGGTGCTTACCTGGGTAAAACAGTGCAGGTGGTACCCCATATTACCAACGAAATCAAGCGGAGAATGATGGAGTTGGGTACAACAGGCGAATATGATATTGTGATCACCGAAATCGGAGGTACCATTGGTGATATTGAGAGTCTGCCGTTTGTGGAGGCCATCCGCCAGCTGCAGTGGGAACTGCCGGATGAGGATACGGTGGTTATCCATCTTACCCTGGTTCCCTACCTGAAAGCCGCAAAAGAATTAAAGACCAAGCCCACCCAGCACAGCGTGCGGATGCTGAGCCAGGAAGGGGTACGTCCCGATATTATCGTATGCAGAACCGAAAAACCCCTTACGCCGGAACTGCGCCGGAAAATAGCACAGTTCTGTAATGTACGCCAGGAGGCGGTTATTGAATCTGCAGACCAGTCAACTATTTATGAAGTGCCCATGGCCATGCTTCGGGAAAAACTGGATATTACCGTTTTAAAAATAATGGGCATTGCTGATTATAAAGAGCCGGAACTGCTCCGGTGGCGCGCGTTTCTTGATAAGTTAAAATATCCCAAATCAATCGTGCGTATCGGGCTGATAGGAAAATACCTGGAGTTGCAGGATGCCTATAAATCGATCCTGGAAGCCTTTGTACATGCCGGGGCGGTAAACGAATGCCAGGTGCAGATCGTAAACGTACACAGTGAATACATTACACCGGAAAACGTATCGGAAAAGCTTGGCGGACTGGATGGTTTACTGGTAGCACCGGGCTTTGGGCTAAGAGGGGTGGAAGGAAAGATTACAGCGGTACAATACGCCCGTGAGCACGGACTGCCCTTTTTTGGAATTTGCCTGGGCATGCAGATGTCTGCTATTGAATTTGCAAGGAATGTGATCGGGTTAAAAGGAGCCAACTCTACCGAGATGGATGAAAATGCGGCTGATCCGGTGATTGACCTGATGGAAAGCCAGAAGAATATTACCGAAAAAGGCGGCACGATGCGGTTGGGCTCTTATGCCTGTGAACTGAAAGAAGGCAGCCTGGCTGCTTCTATTTACGGCACCTTGCAGATTACAGAACGCCATCGTCACCGGTGGGAGTTTAACAATAAGTACCTGGAGGCTTTTGAACAGGCAGGAATGGTAGCCAGCGGTAAAAATCCGGAGAGCGGACTGGTGGAAGTGATCGAACTGCCCTCACATCCGTTTTTTGTTGGGGTTCAGTTTCACCCCGAACTGAAAAGCACCGTGGAAAACCCGCATCCTATTTTTGTGAAATTTGTGGAAGCTGCGGTAGAACATGCCGCCGCCAACAGCATCGCGTCAAAAAAAGGTGAGGTCATAAACGTTGATTTATAAATACTTGTTATAAACGTACAGATTTTAATCGCCTGGTTTCCGGGCGATTTTTTTTGTTATGCCTCATAAAAACCCGCAAATCCGATGAAAAATCAGGTCGGCTAATATTTCCGGATATGCAGGATGATTCTTAAAACCAGGTAAAAAACAAAGATGGAGCCCTAAAGGGCAAAGCCGGGGGATTTGTCCTATCTTTGCCGCCTCAAAAAATACACGTAAGTAATGAATTTTGACCGGAATACGATCATTGGGTTCGGACTTTTAGCCGTACTCTTTTTCTTCTACTTTTACTACAACAACCTGCAGCAGGGAGAACATCAGAAAGAGCAGGCAAGAAAGGATTCCATTGCCAATGCATTGAGACCCAAACTGGATACAGCAGCGTTGCGCCAGGATTCGCTCCGGGCCGATTCTCAGCGTCATGCTACCAGTGCCGGTATGTTTTTAAACGCGGCGCAGGGTTCGGAACAATTGGTAACGGCGGAAAACGAAGTATTTAAAATTGTGTTTACCAATAAAGGCGGTCAGCCGAAGTTTGTAGAGCTGAAGAAGTTTAAAAATGCGCTGGATAGTCAGCAGGTGAAACTGGCGGGTACAGATTTCAATAAGATCAGCTACGCCATCAACACGGCCGCCAATCAGAGCGCTCAAACCGGTGATCTTTATTTCAGCAACGGGAAAGTAACACCGGGCCCGGATGGAACCCAGGTGGTTACCTTTGAATTGAAAGGGGGCGACAGTACGAATGTTTCCAACGCTATCACGCATCAGTTCATCATTCATCCCAATCAATACAAGATCGATTTCAACATTAACCTGTCGCAACCGGGTGCGCTTTTGTCGCAGGGTGTGATGAATATGGTTTGGCAGTATGACGCGGCACAACAGGAGTCCGATATTGAGTTTGAAAAACAAAATACGCAGATCGGTTATATGGAGGATGGCAGTTTTGATTACCACACCATCGGCCGGAAAGATCATGTGAACTTCGAAAAAAGTGTAAGCTGGATAGGGGTGCGTCAGCGGTTCTTCAATACCTTCCTGGTAGCAAAGGATAACTTTACCGGGGGAAAAATTTCCTGGACCATTCCGCCGGATGCCAATAAAGAAGTGGTGAAGAGCACCGCAAACATGCAACTGAAGGTTCCGGCTGGAAATGCAGCCACGGTACCTATGAGTATTTACTATGGCCCGGCCGACTATAACATTTTAAAGAAATACGATAACGGATTCAGCAAGCTCGTAAACCTGGGACAGGGGATGTATGCTTTTGTACGCCCGTTGAACCAGTATGTGATTGTTCCGGTATTTGATTTCTTCAAAAGCATTGTGAGCAATTTTGGGTTGGTAATTGCCCTGCTGACCCTGGTGATCCGTTTGCTGATTTCTCCGCTGACGTATAAAAGCTACCTGAGCGGGGCAAAGATGAAAGCGCTGCGCCCGGAAATTGCCACGCTTAAAGAAAAATTCGGTACCGATCAGCAGGCGATGAGCATGGAGCAGATGAAACTTTTCCGTGAGGCCGGCGTGAACCCGCTGGGGGGCTGTATTCCTGCGTTGTTCCAGATCCCGATCTTCTTTGCATTATATAGTTTCTTTAATGCCAGTGTGGATCTTCGGGGCGCAGACTTCCTTTGGGTAAGTGATCTGTCGGCCTTTGATGACCCGATCAAATTTGGCGTTCATATTCCCCTGCTGGGCAGCCACCTGAGCCTGTTTACCATTACGGCAACGGTTACCAGTTTACTGATCTCTATTTACAGTATGAGCATGTCGCCGGATCAAAGCAATCCGATGATGAAGTACATGCCGTATATCTTCCCGGTATTCCTGTTGTTTATCTTTAACCGGCTGCCATCGGCGCTTACCTGGTATTATACCGTATCGAACCTGATCACATTGGCACTGCAGTTTGTCATCCAGAATTATATCATTGATCATGATAAGATCCTGGCACGGATACAGGAAAACCGCAAGAAGCCGAAAACGAAAACCAAGTGGCAGGAGCGGCTGGAGCAGATGCAGGAACAGCAAAAGCAAATGCAGGAGCAGCGGAAGAAGAAGTAGTTAATTGAGAATAATCAATAGTTAATAGTCAATGGTCTGAGGATCGTTGACTATTAACATTTATAAGGGACCGGTTTGAGGTTTAACGTTTAAGGCGTGCCCGCCGTGGCGGGTTGGATCCGTTTTAGACTCCATGATCCATTGACCATTCACTGTTTATTGTCGTTTCCTTAAAGGCCTCTGAAAGGTTAAAAGTATAGCAGCTGCTTTCGATACGTCCTACGTCCTTGCGTTTTGATGGCTGAATGCAACCGCAAAGGTCCTAAGAGAGTGTTCAACGTTCAGGTTCCCATTGCGCCCGCTGCGGATACGTTGCGTTCACCGTGGCTAAATCGAACCACCGCTTTAGTCATATTTAACCATATCTCAGAAACGGCACTACAAGCGCCATCAGCGGCGGCAACTATAAAAAGTGAAGAGGGGCATTATCAGACATCAAATGTTTAACGTCTGATATGGAGCATCGATCGGAGGAAGACCACAGAACAGGAATGATATCTTCATTTCCACATTCTCAAATTTTCAAATTAAACACATCTTAACGGTCCAGTTCCATTTTCAGCTTTTCTTTCAGCTCTTTTACCAGCGGGTATTTTTCAATCATTTTCTGGTATTGCTGTACGGCGGTCAACGGCCGGGGTTCATTATTTTCGGGCGTTTCCACGTTCTCCCGCTTGGTAATATAAAACTGGAGCTGGGAGTTGGACAGTCGCCGCTGAAGAAATTCGGAGGCCTGCGTTTTACAGGATTCTATGAACCGGTATTCGATCGCATTGGCGGTATACACATAAAAGGAATTGTCATCCAGCACCTTTAACTGTGCCAGGTCGAAGCTTTGTGCCGCGGAGTTTTTATTTTCCTTTAAAACCACAATAAATGCGGCCCAGGCTTCTTCCAGGGTTTCCTGGGAAAGCGGGTGGTCTACCTGCTCTACGTGGGTGTCTCTAAATTGTTGGCGGAGCTTTTCCAGGTTACCGATCTTCCGGCTGGCGGTTACCGCTTCCCTGGGCTGCGGTGGCGTTACTACGGGTCTGGGAGCCGGTTCTTCAATAATGAGCCTGCTGCCGGAAGGCTCACTTTTTGCAACGGGAATGGCTGCCGGGGAAACGGGCGCGGATTGTTTTGCTAAAACCGGCTGTATGCTCCGGAAGGGAACGGCCGCTGCTTTTTCAGTTATTTTTTTTTTATTCAGCCCTGCGTCGCTTGCTGTTAATTCCATCGCCTGCTGCAGGTAGCAAAGCTTGATCAGGGTAAGCTCTACATGCAGCCGTTTATTCCGCGCCGAGCGGTAGTTGATCTCCGATTCGTTCAGCACATTCAGTGCGCTGATAAGGAAGGCCACCGGCGTTTTTTTTGCGGTATCAAGATATTTCTGTTTAAAACTTTCTACTGTATCCAGCAAGGCCACTACTTTTTCATCCTTACTCACCAGCAGGTTGCGGATAAAGGCCGCAAAACCGTTCAATACCAGGTCGCCTTCAAAACCCTTGCGGTTGATATCATCGTATAAAAGCATCGCTCCCGAAAGGTTCTGCTGCAACATATCATCCAGGAGTTTAAAATAATAATCTTCATCCAGTATATTCAGGTGCTCCAGTGTATTGGCATAATTCAGTTCGCCATTGGTAAAGCTGACGATCTTATCCATAATACTGAGTGCATCCCGCATGCAACCCTCACTTTTTTGCGCGATGGTTTGCAGGGCGGCCTGTTCTGCCCTTACCCCTTCTTTTTCGCAAATAGCCTCCAGGTGCTCCACTGTATCGTTGGTGGTAATGCGTTTGAAGTCGAAGATCTGGCAACGGCTCAGGATGGTTGGCAGAATCTTATGCTTTTCCGTGGTCGCCAAAATAAAGATGGCATAGGAGGGCGGCTCTTCCAGCGTTTTCAGGAAGGCGTTAAACGCCGAAGAGCTGAGCATATGCACCTCATCAATGATATATACTTTGTAACGGCCGGCCTGGGGGGCAAACCGCACCTGGTCTACCAGCGTACGGATATCATCCACCGAGTTATTACTGGCGGCATCCAGCTCATGAATGTTCAGAGATGTTCCCTGGTTAAAGGATACACAGGAATTGCAGGCATTACAGGCCTCACCATCTGCGGTAGGATGCTCGCAGTTGATGGTTTTGGCCAGGATGCGGGCACAGGTGGTTTTTCCCACGCCACGGGGACCGCAAAACAAAAACGCATGCGCCAGCTGGTTCTGCCGGATCGCATTTTTTAAGGTGGTTGTAATATGCGCCTGCCCCACTACGGTGTCAAAGGTCTGGGGTCTGTATTTCCGTGCTGAAACAATAAATTTATCCATGAAAACTCGTGGTATTATCCGACAAATGTAACATAATTGAGGGTGGTTTTGTTGCAGGAGGTTTGGATGTGGAAAAAAGGAGTCATCCGGCCTGGCCGGCCGGAAAAACAAGGCCACGCCATCCGGCAGTCACCGGTTTCCGGGGGTATGGATCCATATACACATTGCTTCCCAAAAACCGGTTTGCGGTTTTAAAACCGTAATGCCACGCGCTTAAATGAGGGCAGGGGTATTTTTTTTATCCGGAACTACCAAGCGGTAACGGCAAAATAGCTTATTAAAAATGGGGGTATCTCTAAAAACCCAGGCAGCAATGTATAAACATGCTGAATGCATATAATACAAGGAGATATGCGCGGATCAGCAAGAACTTTCCGGTATCAGATATGGGCAGGGAATGCAATAATAGGTTAATTATCCGCCCGGATTATTGCCAAAATTGTTTAATGGTTGGTTAATTTAATGAATCCTGCGGGCATGTTTGCGATTTAACATTGCATTGTCGATTGCAGAATGTCCAGTTTTGAATGCGAACGGCGTTAGCGAAAAAATCGCCTTACCATACGTCCGGACTCAATAACCGTTTTCATTCGTGTTAATACACATGCTGCTGTTATTAAATGTTTATGAATTAGGAACTAAAAAAAAATATATCTATTGGTTGTATTGACTGGGGGGAAGCGGTATTACACTGTTTGCCAGGAAAAACGAACGGCATGCTCTTGTTGCCCTACATTTTTCTGATGCAACGTATTCATCAAATCTCATAGAACCTGGTGCAGCATCCTTCAGGGTTGAAGTGCCGCACGGGGAAGGGTAAGCAGATTTTGGAAAATCTGCCATAGATGATCCATGCGGGTTGTTGAAGGATTATTGGCTGCTGCTAAAGTGGCCAACTGTCATCATCGTGCAATTCTATGCAATCCGGGCGATATGAAAAAGGTCCTCAAAATATATTCAAAGTACAAACCTGTAAATAATAAAAATAAAAGCAAAACGCAATGATGAAAATGACGCTTATGTACCCGGTTACAGCAGTCAGGCTCCGGTTGCTCATCGCAACCATCGGATGTTTACTGCTGTCCCTGGCCGGGTTTTCGCAAGGGAAAATAACGGTTGTTGGTACGGTGGTCGATACAGCCCATATGCCGTTATCGAATATCAACATCACCGTACAAAGCAATGAAAAAGTAGGTACCGCCACCGATGTAAACGGTAAGTTCGTGCTGGAAGTGGCGCCGGGCAGCATGCTGGTATTTACCGCTGTAACGTATAATAATGTTACGTACAAGGTGCCTGGCACACCCGAACAGGATCTGCGGATCACCCTAACGCCCAAAGAGGTATCGGCTGATGAAGAAGTAATTGTAACAGCTTACGGAAAAAAAGTCCGCAGAGAGTCTGTAACAGGGTCTGTGGCCACCATTAAACCGGATCAGTTAAGAACGCCGGCCTCCAATCTTACCGCGGCGCTGGCCGGGCAGGTTGCGGGTATCATTGGCTTTCAAAGCAGCGGACAGCCGGGCTTTGATAACGCTGATTTTTTTGTGCGGGGTGTTACCACATTCGGATACCGGCAAAGCCCGCTGATCTTAATTGACAATATCGAATTAACATCGGATGACCTTGCACGTTTGCAGGTAGATGATATTGCCGAATTTTCTATTTTAAAAGATGCCAGCGCTACGGCACTGTATGGTTCGCGGGGGGCGAACGGGGTGATACTCGTAACCACAAAGCGCGGAAAGGTAGGCAAACCGAATTATAATGTACGCTACGATAATTCTGTTTCGACGCCTACACAAACGTTAAAATTTGCGGATCCGATCACGTACATGAACCTGTACAATGAAGCGCTGCTGACCCGGAATCCTTACCAGCTCCCGAGATTTGATGCGGACAAGATTTATTTTACCCAGCGTACCCTTGACGGTGCTCCTGATGGTAATCCTTATGTATATCCTGCAGTAGATTGGCTGGACCTGATGTTTAAAAAATATTCGCAAACGAAAAAATTAAACGCAAGCGTTTCCGGGGGAAGTGAATCTACCCAGTATATGGTGTCCGGTTCCTACAGCGAGGATAACGGGCTTTTGAAGGAAGGCAACCAGAGCATATTTAACGGCGGCATTAAGTTCCGGAATTACCAGCTGCGGTCTAATGTAGACGTGAAGCTGACCCGTACGACCAAGCTGAGTGTGGATCTTTGGGGGATTTTCAATGATTATAACGGCCCCATCACCAATGATGCCAGCGGGTTTGCTACGGATCTGTATTACTGGGCCACGCATAGCAGCCCGGTGCTGTTTCCCGCTTATTTTGCACCAGACAGCGCCAACCGGTATACACAGCATATCCTGTTTGGTAACTTTAATGGTAATTCGCCTGATCGAAGCGGAGATAATTTTTTACCTACGCAGGGAGTCGGATATTCGAATCCTTATGCGCAGATGATGCGGGGATACCGGACACGCAACAATTCCCGCATCAGTGCCACGGCCCGTTTGAGCCAGGACCTGGGTATGATTACCAAGGGACTGAATTTTAGCGGATTCTTTACCACCAACCGGTTTGCCCAGGTGCAGTATTCAATGACCTATAACCCGTTTTATTATACGGTAAATACATACAACAGAGCGGCTAACCAATATGAATTGTTTTGGCTGAATAATAAATCAGGACTGACCTTTAATGGCAATGGCGCTTCCGGTTCCAACGCCGTTGCTACAGAGTACCTGGATATTTCTGCGGGAGACCGGGGTTCCAGCTCTTTTATCCAGATGCAGGGTATTTTAAGTTATGACCGGAACTTTGAAGATCATAGCCTCAACGGATCGCTTGTGATTAACCGGCAGCAGACACTGGACCCATCCAATGTGGGCGACTATACAAAGGTGTTACCAACCCGGAATCTTACCTATGCAGGAAGCGCCCGTTACGGATATCAGAATAAATACAACCTGCAGTTTGATTTCGGGTATAACGGATCCGAGCGTTTTGATCCCACACACCGCTTTGGCTTTTTCCCCAGTGTATCCGGCGCATGGAATGTGAGTAAAGAAAATTTCTGGAAAAACAGTAAGCTGGGCAACATTGTAACCATGTTCAAGCTAAGGGCCAGCTATGGTAAAGCCGGTAATGACGATATTGGCTCCCAGCGCTTTTTCTATTTATCCAACGTAAATCTGGAGAACACCGGTGCAGGGGCCGTTTTTGGCACCAATAACGGGTACAGCCGGCCGGGTGTAACGATAACCAATTATCCGAACCCCGAGATCTCCTGGGAGATCAGCCGGATCAGCAACTATGCCGTGGAATTTACGCTGTTTAATGCACTCGATTTTATCGGTGAATACTGGATCCGGAAAACGACCGATATTTTGCAAACAAGGCTTATTCCCAACAGCATGGGCCTGGAAGCCAGTTTGAGTGGCAACCTCGGCAAAGCCCGTTCACAGGGATTGGATCTTACATTGAATTATAAAAAGACATTTTCCAACGGCATCAGCCTGGTAGTGATGTCTAACAGCACGTTCTCCAAGGCAAAATATGATTATTATGAGGAGCCCAATTACGGAACGGAATACTGGAGGCGTCAAACCGGGCAATATGTGGGCCAGCGCATGGGCTATATTGCCGAGCGGTTGTTTGTGGATGACCAGGAGGCCGCAGCATCACCTACACAAGTATTCGGAACGTCCGGAAGAGGCGCGCGCGGCGGCGATATCAAATACCGTGATATCAACGGAGATGGCGTTATTAACAGTTCCGACAGGGTTGCCATCGGATTGCCCAACAACCCGCAGATTACCTATGGTTTCGGCGCCAGTTTAAATTACAAAAGTTTTGATCTGAACTTCAGGTTTACCGGTCAGGCGCGTGCCTCGCTTTACATGAACCCTAATGCGATCAGCCCTTTTGTGAGTGTTACCGGTGGCTCGCCCACACAAATATTGCAGCAATTTGCGGACAACCACTGGTCTGAAGGTAGCCAGGACCTGTATGCGTTATATCCCCGCCTGGGTACAACAATGGATGATATTGCGAATAATTCGCAGGTCAGTACCTGGTGGTTGAGAGACGGAAGCCTGCTGCGGTTAAAGTCTACGGAAATAGGCTATACCCTTCCTAAAAAATGGCTTAACCGGGTTTCTGTAAGAAATGCGAGGATCTATTTAAGCGGCATCAACCTGTTACGCTTCAGCAATTTTGAGCTGTGGGAACCGGAGCTGTCGCTGAGCGGTTCCGCTAACAGCGCCTTTAACTACCCATTATTAAAGCAATACAATTTAGGGATCAACATTCAATTATAAAACCAGGAAGAGAATCATGAAAAAGAACAGCACTATTATTTTAGCGGCCCTTATACTTTCTGTAAGCATGGCCGGTTGTAGAAAATACCTGGATATTGTTCCGCAGAATGTTGGAACGCTTGACTATGCATTCCGGAACAGGAGTGAAGCCGAAAAATATCTTTTTACCTGTTACAATACCCTGCAACAGCGATCCAATATGGTAAACGATCCCTGGTTTGCAACGGGAGGCGAGCTGGTATTACCACAGGAATACCTGGGACAAACCAATCTTACGGCACCCGGGCTGCAGCTGGTAAAAGGAGGTGTGCAGAATAAAGACAACCCGGTGTTGAATTATTGGGATGGAAGCGGATCTGCCCCCAGTTACTATGATGCCATCCGACGGTGTAATACCTTTCTGGAGAATGTAGACAAGCCGATCGATCTGCAGTCCTTTGAGAAAGAGCGATGGATTGCAGAGGCCAAATTTTTAAAAGCCTATTATCATTTTTTCCTGGCTAAAATGTATGGCCCCATTCCTATTGTAAGAGGAAACACACCGGTAACGGCACCTACGGAAGAAACCCGCCCCCAACGGGATCCGGTAGATTCGGTGTTCAGTTATGTGGTGGAGCTTTTAGACGAGGCGGCCCAGGGACTGCCCATACAAATTGACAATCCCGACCAGGAATTGGGGCGCATTACAAGAGTAATTGCACTGGCGCTGAAAGCGGAAGTGCTGGTAGCCCAGGCCAGTCCGTTGTTTAACGGTAACCCGGATTACGCAGGATTTAAAAATAAGGACGGCTCAGCACTTTTTTCATCCACACCAAACAATGCCTTATGGACAAAAGCAGCGCAGGCTTGCAAAGACGCCATTGACTTAGCAGAATCGGTAGGACTGGGTTTGTATACCTACATCATTCCTCCGAATATCCCTGCCAATCTTTCGGATTCTTTAGTAAAGGAAATGAATTTCAGGGCCGCCATCACCGAAACCTGGGATAAAAATAAAGAACTGGTATGGGCGCTGAACGGCACATTCAGCTGGCAGCAGCAGATGTTTCCGAAACTGGTATCCGGCGCTGTGGTTACCCGGGGGCAAAATACCATTGCCTGTCCTTTTGCCGTTACGGATCTGTTTTATTCCAGGAATGGCGTTCCGATCGAAGAGGACAATACCTGGGATTATGCCAACCGTTTTACCGCTGCAACCGGCGACGCAAGCCGCCAGTACTACATCAAGCAGGGATACGAAACGATCAAAAATAATTTCGACCGGGAAGTGCGGTATTACGCCAGCTTCGGATTTGATGGCGGTATCTGGTTTGGTAACGCTGTTTATACCCCGGCCGGCAGCCTGTTAAGCATTCAGGGAAAAGGCGCCAGCAGCATCTCGGGGGTTTCCAATGCCGAATCGGGAAATGTGTTTGGAATATGGCCTAAAAAGTTGTGCAATTATCTTACCGTAAATAATACAACCTCCTATACGGCGTCCAATTACCGGTTGCCGCTGATCCGCATGGCCGATCTGTATTTACTGTATGCCGAATGCCTGAATGAAGCGAATGGCCCTTCGGAAGACGTGTATCATTACCTGGACATAGTGCGGGCCCGTACCGGTCTTAAAGGAATCGTGGAATCCTGGGCCAGGTATTCCAATAATCCGGGTAAGCCATTGACCAAGGACGGTTTAAGACAGATCATTCACCGCGAACGTCGTATTGAACTTTGCATGGAAGGTAAAGCAGGCTGGGATCTGAGAAGATGGAAGGAATACCTGGAAGTAGCCACCCGGCCCATACAGGGGTGGACGGTAAGTCAGACGACAACAGCGGGATATTATCAGCTGACTACGTTTTATGTACCGTCTCTTTCAGTAAAAGATTATTTGTGGCCTATTTCCGCAAATGAATTGCTGGTGAATCAGAACCTGGTGCAAAACCCGTACTGGTAACCGCAATCATTTTTACAAGGATAAGCAATCAATGAATTTGAAGCTGGCAATAAAAAAGTAAAACATGTTACAAATAAAGCGAACTATATATACACGGAGCATCGGGTTGATCATTCCCGTTATGTTATTATCTGCAGTCTTTAGTTCCTGCAGTCATAAGAATGAATTTGTAGAAATGATCTCAACGGATAAAACAAAACCGGCCCCGGTACAACAATATACCGTTACAGATTTTAACGGTGGATCCTATATCGTTTACGATCTTCCAAAGGTGGACAATATTCTGTATGTAAAAGCCAACTATGATCTGAGCGGGGGAACGGCAAGACCCCAGGAAACCAGGTCGAGTTATTTTTCCGACACCCTTACCGTTGAAGGGTTTGAGGCTGCCCGGGAGTACGATGTAAAGCTAACGGTGGTAAGCAGGGCCAACGTGGAGTCGGACCCCATCATCGTTAAAGTACATCCCAAAACGCCGGTATACCAGCTGGTGGCACAGTCGCTTACCATGACGCCCGATTTCCAGGGGGTACGGCTTCAGGCGCAAAACGCGGATAGTAAAACAGTGGGCATTGTTTTTCTGGATAATGCCATCGGCAAACTCAGTATCCGTCAGCAGAACTTTACGGCATTCCCCAACATTTCCTATGCAATACGGGGATACGATACGCTGGCAAGGGTATACGCCTCATATGTTACGGATAAATGGGGCAACCGGTCGGATACCATTTTCAGCACGGTAAAACCCCTGTACGAAAAAACACTGGATAAAACCAGGTTTGCGGCATATGCCCTGCCCAGTGAAACTCCAATTCTTAGCAGTTCCTATCCACTTAAAAATTTGTTCGATGGGAACTATTCCAATTTCTGGCATACCACACAAGCCACCAGCCAGCAACTTCCGGTATACGGTACCTTTAAGCTGGGGGCGTATGTAAAGCTGAGCCGGTTTAAACTCACGCCCAGGAATCCCAGCTATGAGTTCCGTCACGGTTGTCCGAGGGTCTTCAGTATCTGGGGATCTGAAATAGATAATCCTGCAGACTTTACCGTACCGCTTTTTGCGGAAGCGGGTGCAAGAGTGGGCGACTGGGTAAATCTTGGCAATTATGCCTGGCCGGATCCGCCTTCAGGAGCACCGCCAACAGCGCCCACGGCGCAGGACAAAGCGTTCTTTAATGCAGGTTCTGAGTTTGAAGTTCCGTTTGCCGCTCCAAAGGTTAAGGTATTACGCCTGGTGGTAAGCGAAACCTGGACGCCCGGCAACTTTACACATGCTGCGGAAATCGATCTTTTCGGAGACGACCGGTAGACAGCAGTTGTTATGGTAACGGAACCGATTGTATTCAATTTTTATAAGCACCGGTATATTGAAAGCACCGGGTGCAAAAAATAAATCAGTTAAAATGAAATTCTTTAGCAGCGTTTTTATACTCAGTCTTATACTTATTGCGGGTTGCGACAAGGATCAGTATGCGTATAAAAAATTCATCGGAAATAGTGAAGTCGTATATGCGGGTCTGGCGCAGGAGATCGGCACCCGCAGCGGTAATCTGCGTGTTCAGGTGGAATGGAAAAAAAGTATAGATCCGGCAGTGGTGTCATACACGGTTTACTGGAACAATAACCGGGATTCGGCTACCGTACCTGCAACAGCGATAGATGCAGACGGTATTTACCGGTATATAATATCCGGCCTCCCGGAATATGTACAAAGTTTTAAAATGGTTACAACAAACGACCGGGGCGACCGGTCTATTGGACAGGCCATTAATGGTGTGCGGGTGTTTGGGCCGTACTACCGTTCATCGCTTATCAATCAGCGGCTCAGCTCCCGGAAGTTTTTTGGAACCGATTCTGTACGGCTGTATTTTCTTAAAACAGATTCTACAAGAATCTTTTCCAAGATCCGGTATACAAGAAAGGATGGAGGACCGGACAGCGTTTACTTTAAACAGGATTCTGTAACGATACCGTCCTATCAGCCGGGATCGAAGCCTGCTATTCATTCGTATTATCGGCCCACGGCAACCGCTATTGATACCTTTAAAACGCTGGCGGCCGATAGCTTAACGGCTTTTTAAAACAGCTGTCTGCAGGTGCGGCAGAATGGCTGCATATTATCGATATTGAGCGTGATTTTTGGAAGCCAGGCAGCGGTTCATACGGCTGTCTGGCATTTTTGCGATGCACCCTTTTTGAATTAACGAATCAGGTGCCGCGTACAAAATGCAGCATCTTCGTGCGCTTGCAGCCTTTCTCAGATTACACAGATGTTCGCAGAGGAATGCTTATAGTTATGGTTAAGGTCTCACGTGTAAATCGGTGAAATCTGTGAAGCCATAGAACTGAAGTGTTAACATTCCGGCACACCGCCAAACGCCCTCCGGGATGTTTACCGCAGTCTTCAGCGCATTTAAAAGCAAGGGAGCCGCCACGGTGAATAGCAGCCGAAAATGCATCGATGTAATTTAATGAGCAACAGCCACCGGTTAGTTCCGGTACGTTTTCTGGTACAGGAGGGGACTCTTCCCCGTTATATGTTTAAAGCAGCGGTGAAAGGAAGTAGCGTTGTTAAACCCGCTTTCATAACACAACAGTTTTACCGGGCTATCGGTTTCAACCAGTCGTTTGCAAACATAGCCGATGCGCAATTCCGTAATAAATTGCGAATAGGTTTTGCGGGTACGCTGTTTAAAATAGCGGCAAAAAGCATTGGGACTAACGCTGGCTACTTTGGCAATTTCCTGCAACGGTATTTTCCGTTTGAAGTGTTTCATCGTATATTCATAAACAGCATTGATCCGCTGTTCTTCCAGGATGCCCGTCCCGGCAAATACCTTTCCTGAAGAAAGAAAGAGTACCTCGGTCCATCCGGCAATTTTTGAAAGCAGGGCGATCAGCGAGATAATGCGGTAAGGCCCGTTTATATGCAGCAGGTATTCAAAGGAGTGCACCAGCGGCTTGATCCGGCCCTGCACCAGGATGCCTTTTTGAGCGCTTTCCAGCAGTTGCCGGATGCTGCTGTTTTCCGGGAGTTTAAGAAAATCCCGGCCCCAGAACGTTTCAAGAAAATGAATCGCAATCACATCGATCGGTGCAGCGCCATTTTCAAAATACCGGTCGTCAAACCGCCAGTAATGCGGCACATCTGCGCCGATCAAACAAAGCGTACCCGCCGCAAAATTGCGGACATGATCCCCCACCAGGAGTGTACCCGTTCCCTGAACGATATAAATGAGTTCCACTTCTTTATGGCAATGCCAGCGGTTATTTACCGGCGCCAGGTCCCTGCGGACTTCGAAGGAAATGCCCGGCTGCGTTGCCATTTTTAATACATACGGTTTCATCCCGATCTTGTGTTGACAAGTAATAGTAAGCGAAATATACACAAGAATCTTATTGCGTTATAACGGGATGCCAAAATAGCTTAGTAGTTGGATAAAATAGAAAGCACCGTTGCATCAAAAACGTTTTTATTTGCAGAGTGTGCAAACGATTGAACAATTTTTAAAAATCAACTGTATGACGTATTGCTTTATGAAAAAAAAGAGAAGCGCTACGAAACTGCTGTTCCTGTTTCTGCTTCTGTTTTCTTTTCCTGTTTTTTTGCTGGCACAAAAAAATGTCCAGATAAAGGGAACGGTACTGGATGAAAAAGGCGACCCCATTTCACAGGCTTCGGTGGCGTTAAAAGATTCCGATCGCGGAGCGATGACCGACTCTTCCGGGCGGTTTTCCATTCCGGTTCCGGATGGAAAGGGAACGCTGGTTTTTTCAGCTGTTGGCTTTGGACAGTTTGAACAGGTGCTGAACGAACAACGGACCGTTAATGTAACGCTCAAACAGGTATTGAACGACCTGGATGAAGTGATTGTTGTGGGCTACGGAACCCAGCGGAAGCGGGATGTAACCGGGGCCATCAGTTCAATCTCCGCAAAAACCATTGAAGAAAAGCAGCCCGTCTCCATCTTTGATGCGATACAGGGTGCAGCTCCCGGCGTGCGGGTAATGTCGAACTCAGGGGCACCGGGTGCTTCATCTGCAATTACCGTACGCGGACTTTCTACATTATCAGATGCCGGGGTTAGCCCGCTTTATATTGTGGACGGTGCGCCGATGGATGATATCAATAACATCAACCCCAATGACGTACAGTCTATTGAGATCCTGAAAGATGCGGCCTCTGCAGCCATTTACGGGGCAAGGTCTGCAAACGGGGTGGTGATCATTACCACTAAGAAAGGTGTATCAGAAAAGCCCCAGATTACGGTCGGTTACCTGCGCAGTTATAATACACTTTCCAATCGCATCTCGCAGGCAAACCGTTTGGAGCGGCAGATGTTCGACCGGAAAGGGAACCTGGGGTTAGATCCCAAGCCGGACGATTCTACTGCGTTTTCCAGGAACTCTGACAACGATTACCAGGCGCTGATGACACAAACCGCTGTGCGCAGCCAGGTGGATGTAGGGGTGATGGGCGGCAGCAAAACGCTCAACTACTTCAGCAGTTTGCAATACCTGGATGAAACAGGTATTATGATCACCAGTTATAACAAACGGTTGTCGTTCCGTACGAATATAGACTATAAACCATCCAAGCGCTTTTCGATGGCAACCCGTATTAATTTTGCCTATCAGAACCGCAATAACATCAGTGAAGGCAATATGCTGCAGCAGGCATTGCAACGCCCTCCGGGCATGGCCCTGTACCTTCCGGATGGAGAATATATTTATTTTAACGGGGGAAGAAGAAATCCGCTGGCAGAAGCCTATTTAAGAAAGGATGTTACGCAAATTTACAGGGGGGTAATTTACCAGGGTTTTGACCTGAATGTATTGACAGGATTGAATTTGCATGCAGATGCATCTGCCGATATCCAGATTAAGAGAAGCAATTCGTTCGTTTCAAAATTACTGTCGAACAGCAACCCGCCCATCAGCACCGGAGCAGACAATGCAACCCTGCCCATACGGTTACAGGGAAATGTATTTGCCAATTATAAAAAGGCCTTTTCCGGCGGACATAATTTTTCAGCAATGGCGGGGATGAATATTGAGCGGGACCGGGAAGAAGAACTGAATATCCGGGGTACTTTATTTGTAACTGAAGCAGTTCAAACGCTGAACGCTGCAGGTCAGTATGATCTTACCAATGTGTATTCTACTGCAACACAATCCTCGCTGGTTGGTTTTGTAGGACGTGCGAGCTATGATTACCAGGGACGCTACCTGCTGAACGTAAATTTCAGAAGGGATGGGTCTTCTGTATTCGGTCCGGAAAACCGGTGGGGTAACTTTCCTTCGGTTTCTGTTGGCTGGCGCATCAGCGATGAAAAATTTATGGCTTCCCTGCGGGAGGTGGTTACAGATGCCAAGTTGCGCCTCAGCTACGGAGCTACGGGTAACTCCGGAATCGGAGATTATGATGCAGCGCAGCAATACATCTTTGGAGGCTATTTTTATAACGGGGTAAGCGGGGTACGTACCAATACAAGGATGGGTAATCCTTTCCTGAAATGGGAATCGACCACGCAAAAAAACATTGGTCTGGATCTTACACTTTGGAATGGGCGTTTAAGTTTTACAGGAGATTATTATATCAAACAGACATCGGACCTGCTTTACGACAGCCCGCTGCCTTTTGAAGTAGGTTTCCCGGGTAGGGCCCGTGTAAATGCCGGAGGTATCGAAAATAAAGGGATCGAGTTAATGGTTTCCGGGTATCCTGTAAGAACCAAGGACTTCAACTGGCAAACAACCCTCAACTGGTCCAGTGTCCGCAACCGGATCACAGACCTGCCGGTAGATTATATCGATGATATCTGGAGTGTGCAAAAAGGAAAAGAAGCGGGAAACTTTTACGGGTATAAATTTTTAGGGATCTATGAGTATGATCAATCCAATGCGTATACGGAAGATTACAAAACAAGACTGACGCCCCAGTTTAAAAAAGACGATAAAGGCAATGTGATCATTGAGAAAAATAACCAGCCCATTTTGCTGGGATACACCCTTCCGGATGGCACCCCCTATACCGGTGATGTAAAGCAACTGACATCCAACGGGGTGGTATCCAAAGGCGGGGATGTGATCTGGCAGAACCTGCCGGATGCAAACGGCCTGTATGACGGCAATATCGGTAATGAAGACCGCCAGTTCCTGGGACATGGTCAGCCCCGCTGGAGCATGGGTTGGGCAAACAGCCTGACCTATAAGGCATTTGCGCTTTCATTTAATTTTTATGGAAATTTTGGTAACTCCATTTATAATGAAAACCGCAGGAACCTGGCTTCTTTCTCTAACACCAATACAACGCCGGATTCCTACTTTATTTTAAATATGTGGAAATACCCCGGGCAAATTACCGATGCCTATATCGGTGGCGACAAAGCTGCGGATAACATGCGCAGGGGAGGCAGCCAGTACATTGAAAACGGTTCCTTCGTTCGTTTGCAAAGCCTTCGCGTAAGTTACCGGTTGCCTGCAAGGATCAGCAGAAAGGTGGCTTCAAAGAACTTTGTTGTTTATGTGTATGGAAACAATCTCCTGACCTGGACCGATTATACCGGCTTTGATCCGGAGGTTTCGCAAATAAGCGTATTAAAACCCGGTAACGATCCCGGAAAATATCCGCACAAACGTGAATTTGGAATGGGAGCGAATATTACATTTTAATAAAGTTTGATTTATGAAAAAGATAAAAATAATTGTTACCACGATCTGTCTTTTCGGGCTGCTGATCAGCCTTACCTATTGCAAAAAGTTTTTACAGCAGGATCCGATTTCAACGGTAGCGCCGGATAAATTCTGGAAAGATAAAAATGATGCAGGCACATGGATGGCGGGTATCTACAACCAGATGCAAACAACATTAAGCAGTGCATTTTTCGACTGGGGAGAAGTACGTTCTGATAATGTGCGGGTAGGCGGAACAGGAAATGCGCAGCAAACCATGATTTCGAATACGCTTTCGGGTAATGATGCCGATATCAATGGCATTACCACCTGGACGAACCTGTATACCACGATTTCCCTGTGTAATTATGGTATCAAATACTTCCCGGGAATGATCGAATCCAATGCAGACGGCGGTGCGGCTATTTACCGCGATTACCTTGGACAATGTTATGCGCTGCGCGCCCTGATGTATTTCTATGGCCTCCGGGTTTGGGGAAAATTGCCGTTGCTTACGGATCCCATTGAAAACCTGAGCCAGGAAACGGAAGTAGCGCGGTCGCCGGTTGACCAGGTACGCGCACGTATTGAAAGTGATATTGATGCTTCGCTCCAGCTGATCGGCAGCGTTACTACGCAGCGCTTTTATATGCAAAAGGCCGCTGTATATGCCTTGCAGACCGATGTGGCCATGTGGTTCCAGGATTATAATAAAGCGCTAACGGCATCACAGAATTGTATTACGGAAAGTAAATGCCAGCTGGTAACCAATATTGCAGACTGGAAAAATATATTCCTCACTCCGGCTACATCCTCTGAAGCGATCTTTAACCTGTTCTGGTCGGTTACCGAAAGAGGAAACGGAGTGGGGGTATGCTCAAAAGTAGGGTCCGCATCCAATACCAACCAGTATGAACCCCGTACCTTTATCTGGCAACGGCTCAAGGACCACGTGGATCCGGTAACCGGCAAATCGATCGACGGCCGTTTCTGGGCCATCTTCGATACACTTTCTTATAATACGGCGGAAACATATGACGCTGCGGTAGCGCAGATGGGCAAATACTCGCCCTGGAAAGCCAATGCCCCGATCGGCACCGGGTTTACCTTCCAGGGAAATTCAGATTGCAGTGTGGCCATCCCGGTCTATCGCTTTGCAGACGTACTGTTGCTTCGGGCTGAAGCACTGGCGCATACCAACAATTATCAGGGAGCTTTGGATATCGTAAACAATATCCGCAAACGCGTGGGATACACCGTAGCCGCCAAGTTAGCAGATTATTCGGGAGATATTACCGCCGGCATCGAACGCACCATCCTGGAAGAACGCCAGCTGGAGCTGATCGGGGAGGGGAAACGTTGGTTCGATTTATGCCGCATCGGTAAAATATACGATTATACAGATAACGGGTATGGTTATTTAAAAGAAGTGATGAACCCCATACTGGCCGGTACCACCGGTGGCATCCAGTTTTCCGGTGCAAACATGGGCAGGGTTTTATTTCCGATTAATTCGGCAGCATTCAATGCCAATCATAAACTGTTGGGCGATCAGAATCCTCCTTACGACGAGTAATTACTGTTTATCTTAAAAATGAAATTATGCGTTATCTTAAATTATATACAGCAGTTGCATTATGCACGGGAATCATACTGACGGGTTGCAGTAAGTTACAAAAAGGCTATGACTACGAGAAGTCGTTTTATAATACCAACCTGAACATGAGTGTGATGGACTTTATGAAATCGCGGCCGGATCTTTTTTCGGGTATGCTGGCGGCCATCGACTATGTAGACCAGGATCCCCGGTTTAAGGATGTAAAAGAAATGTATGCAACGAACGGGAATACTTTTTTATTGTTGAGCAATAATGCGCTCATTAATCTTGAAGATGCCAATAGCTACTGGGTCATCAATACGGTACAGCAACCTTACCCGGGAAGACCAGACAGCATTGTTACGATGCGTGGTTCAGACTGGTCGCAATACAGCCGCGATACCATCGCCAATTTGCTGCGGTATCATGTGATTAAAGGAACGCAAACCTATTCCACGTTAAATTCAAAGCCCCGCTGGGCAGAAACCCTGGCATACAGCAGTTCCAATGACTCAGCCAAGGTATATCTGTACCTCGAAAATGTACGGGAAGCCAATCTGCGCATCAATAACTATAACGGTGTTCCTACTATTTATAAGGCAACCAATATTGCCGCTAACTGGGTCAATATTGCGCCCCGTACGCCAGATCTGCATGCTACCAACGGCGTGGTGCATGTTATGAACCGCTGGCTGTTTGAGCCTACCCGCCAGGCGATAAAGGATAATTAATTTCGACAAATCTTTATTTTATGAATAAGATAATCAACTGTTTTTCTATAGTCATCTGTGCTGCGTTGCTGTTCTCCTGCAAAAAGAATGCAGATATCCAGATTCAGTCGTTAAGCAAATCGGGGGAAGAATTTTATTTTGGTGAACGAGTTCCGGTTTGGGCCGCCACTTCAGGCGATAAGAACGGCATCAGTTATCAATGGTCGGCCACCGGTGGTTCTTTTGATGGGTTCCGCACACAGGACCTTTTTGAAAACCTGTGGATCGCGCCCAATCAGCCGGGCGAGTATACCATAACGGCAAAGGCAAAGAATGGCGGCAGCAACTCCTCACGGTCTACCGTAATGAAAGTAACGCGCTATTATTTTGATGAATTTCAAAGTGCCTATACCTTTAACGGCAATGGTTGGAGCACCAGCAACGTGGTAACGCCCATCGTGCTTAAGAACGATGTAGATCCTGCAAAGTCTACGGCAGAGCTTACCGCCAGTTCCAGCAGCGCGCCCAATATCCGCAGAACCTTAAACCTGGCTGATCTGAAGATCCCTTTTTCCATCCGTACAAAAATGGGTTGGAAGAGCTTTTTCAGATCCGGGCAATCGGTTTACATAGGGTTGAGTTTTGTGCAGCCCACAAGCACCACAACCCCCTATATTCGCGAAATACGCTGGGAGCTCTGGCCTACGAACGATTATACAAAAACAAACAATTACCGGATGCGGTATGAAACCTTTATTCCTGCTACCAATACTTCTATATGGAGCGATAGCAGTGCTTTTTCCAAAACATATGCGCTGGATTCCACCAACGGAAAAAATCCGCTTTTTGCCATGAAAGACGGACAGTTGAAAACGTTCACGTTCTCCCTGGATAAGGACAATGTCTTTTCAGCGTATGTGGATGGTACGCTTTGGTTTAGCAGCAATGGTATCCGGAACTGGCTTGCGGATATGAAGGCCAAATACCCTGGATTTGCAGATCCCCTTGCAAAAGAATACCGGGTTACTTTCCCTGCAAAATCGGGGAATACCGGAACCACCATTTTCCTGAAAAGCGTTTATATAAATAATGATGGCACTCCGTTAAATAACCCGTAGCGGGGTGGGCTATCTCCTCGTAGGTTCGGCAGCAGCGTATAACTAAATTGTAAAAAAAAAAAATTGCGCATTCAAATTGGTATTGTGAAAAATAAAATTGGTTTAAAGTGTCTGCTGATCCTGCTTATGACGGTTCAGCAGGCTTTCGCACAACAATCTATCCGGTTAACCCATCACTGGCAGTTTTTAAAGCAGGACCTGGGCGGTATTTGGGAGGCCGTAAGGCCGGTGAAGGAAGGAAATCCTGAAAGTGTTCCCTTGTGGACGAATGTTACATTGCCGCATTGCGTGAATGCCCGGGATGCGGTGGATCCTGACGAAAATTACTACCAGGGACCCGCCTGGTACCGCACGCAGCTCACTATTAAAAATCCTTATACAAACGGACGCACCCTGTTGCATTTTGAAGGTGCCGGGCAAAAAACAGACGTGTACGTTTATACAACCCGGGTGGCTACCCATGTGGGAGGATATGATGAATGGACGGCCGACATCACGGAGGCGGTAAATGCTTTTCTGAAACAGGATAGCCTGGTAAAACAATTCAAAGGCAAGGTACCGGTATCCATTCGCTGTGACAATGCGCGCGACCTGGAAATGATTCCTTCCGATCTTTCGGATTTTAATATCTATGGAGGCCTGTACCGGTATCTCAACCTGGTATATGTACCTGCGGTGTCGCTGGATAAAGTATTTGCAGAAGCGGTAACGGGCAAGGATGGTAAAACCGGCAGCGTAAATGTGCGTACCCGGTTATATAATCCTGCATCAGTAAATGGAGATGTGGAAATGATCCTGCAATTGCTGGATCCGAACGGTAAGGAGCTGCAGCAGATCAGTAAGAAAAACACGCTCAATGGTGACTACCGCTTTGACGAACTGAAAGTGAACCGGCCGCAATTGTGGTCGCCCGAAACACCCGTATTGTATTCGCTGGTTACTACCATCCGTACTGCCGGTGGTACCTGTGAAGAGCGGACCAAAATAGGTTTCCGGGATGTTGAGTTTGTAAAACACGGCCCCTTCCTGCTCAACGGTAAACGGCTGTTGTTGAGAGGCACGCACCGGCATGAAGATCATGCAGGGGTAGCGGCTGCCATGACGGAAGATATGATGCGCGAGGAAATGATCTCCATGAAGGAAATGGGGGTGAACTTTATCCGGCTGGGGCATTACCAGCAATCGCGGATCATCCTGAATTTATGCGATAGCCTGGGCATCCTGGTATGGGAAGAAATTCCCTGGTGCCGGGGCGGTTTGGGAGGTGATGTATATAAAGAACAGGCCCGGCGTATGCTCACCAACATGATTGAACAGCATTACAATCATCCTTCGGTGATCATTTGGGGCCTGGGCAATGAAAACGACTGGCCGGGGGATTTTCCCGAATTTGATAAAGAAAAGATCCGGCGGTTTATGAAGCAACTGAACGATCTTTCGCATCACCTGGATCCCGCGCGTAAAACGGCCATCCGCCGCTGCGATTTTTGTAAAGACATTGTGGATGTGTATTCTCCTTCCATCTGGGCCGGCTGGTATCGGGGCATCTATACGGAGTATAAAGAAGTAACCAAAGCAGAGTTTGATAAGGTAGATCATTTCTTGCATGTGGAATGGGGCGGCGATAGTCATGCGGGAAGACATTCTGAAAACCCGGATAAGTCCTTACAGAATATCAAGGCCGCCGGTGCTGCCGATGAGCGTGCAGGAGATGCATCGTTATACGGAGGTGCTGCCCGGGCTTCAAAGGACGGCGACTGGAGTGAGACCTATCTTTGCAACCTGGTAGACTGGCATCTCAAAGAGCAGGAAACCATGCCCTGGCTTACCGGTACGGCGCAATGGCCGTTCAAAGATTTTTCAACGCCCGTACGTCCGGACAATCCCGTTCCGTATATGAATCAGAAAGGCGTGGTGGAGCGGGATCTTACTAAAAAAGAAGCCTATTATGTGTTTCAGTCTTACTGGACAAGTAAACCCATGGTGCATATTTACGGACATAGCTGGCCGGTACGCTGGGGCAACGAAGACGAAGAAAAAATGATCAAAGTATATTCTAATTGTGATGTTGCGGAGCTGTTTGTGAACGGTAAATCCCTGGGAATTAAAAAACGGAACAGCCAGGATTTTCCTGCCGCCGGTCTGCGTTGGAATGTGCCGCTGAAAAAAGGACAGTATGTGGTTAAAGTAGTAGCCAGAAAGGGGAAAGAGACGGTTACCGATGCCATCAGTTTTGAATACCAGACAGAAAAGTGGACAAAGCCCGCGCGTTTGGAGCTGAAGAAAATAAAAGAGGCTGGTGGTATCGTTACGCTTCAGGCGCAGCTCCTGGACGATAAAGGTGTACGCTGCCTGGATGCAACGGACTGGATCCGTTTTGGATCAACCGGAGATGGTCGCTTGCTGGATGACCTGGGTACATCATCAGGATCGCGGTATGTGCAGTGTTATAACGGCCGGGCGCTCATCAGCATTAAAAAAGGAAAAGAACGGGTTGTGGTAAGTGCCGGATCCGGTAAATTGCCCATGGCTTTCCTGGATCTGTAAAAACGGAAGGAAACTATTAAGCTGTTAAGGATGGCCAAGTAATTCCAGCGCTTAATGTCTTAATGGTTTAATAATGATCTGGAGATACGCTGATGGCCGCCCCATCGGGGCAACATATCGGTAGCACAGGTTTTTAATATAAAACAAAGCCCCGTAGGGGCGACATATAGGAATGAAAAAAATTTTGATCATCCTGTCAATGGGAATTCCCGGTTGGGCATTAAACGCGCAAACCGCCGGTAATGGAAATGCGCTCAAACTCTGGTACGCCCAACCGGCTACCATCTGGGAAGAAGCCCTGCCATTGGGCAATGCAAAAACCGGAGCCATGGTGTTTGGAGGTGTTGTAAAGGAACGTTACCAGCTAAATGACAATACGCTTTGGTCTGGTGCACCCAACCCGGGCAACCAGCCGGAGGGCCCGGCGATACTGGAGAAGGTAAGGGCATTGATCACAGCCGGTAACTATGACAGCGCGGCCGTGGTCTGGAAAAAAATGCATGGTCCTTATTCGGCCCGCTACCTGCCGCTGGCAGATCTCTGGCTGAAGTTTTCATTAAAGGATACGCTTGCTACGGATTATTACCGGGATCTGGACCTGGCCAATGCCACGGCCACGGTACGGTACAAAGCCGGTGGGGTACAGTATACACGGGAAACCTTTATCAGTCATCCGGATAAGATTATGATGATCCGCATTACGGCCGATAAGAAAAATGCCATCAGTTTTATTGCCGGGCTGACCAGTAAGCTCAAATATCGTACAGAAAACAAAGATCAGGATCTGCTGGTGCTGAAAGGCAAGGCGCCGAAATTTGTGGCCAACCGCGATTATGAACCGCAGCAGGTGGTGTATGACGACTGGAATGGGGAAGGAATGAATTTTGAGGTCTATGCAAAAATTGTAGCCGAAGGTGGCGCTGTAAGCCGTAAGGATACCGCGCTGGTCGTATCGGGAGCTAATGCCGTAACCATTTATCTTTCTGAAGCCACCAGTTTTAATGGTTTTGATAAATCGCCGGGAAAGGAGGGAAAAGATCCATCTGTAGAGGCAACGGCCCATCTTAACAAAGCTGTACAGAAAAAATATGCGGCGCTGCGGGCAGCACATATAAGCGATTACCGGTCGTTGTTTAACCGGGTATCAATTAACCTGGGTGCCGATGCCGGCCGGCTGAACATGCCTACAGACGAGCGGTTGAAGCGTTTTGCAAAAGCACCGGATGATTTTGCACTGCAGAGCCTGTATTACCAGTTCGGACGCTATCTCATGATCGCTGCTTCCCGCCCGGGAGCACGGCCAACGAACCTGCAAGGCATCTGGAATGATCATGTGCAGCCGCCCTGGGGCAGTAACTATACCACCAATATCAATACGGAAATGAACTACTGGCTGGCGGAGAATACCAATCTTTCGGAGTGCCATCAACCCCTGTTTGATTTTATGAAAGAGCTGGCGGTAAACGGAGCGGTTACGGCAAAAACGAATTACGGTATTGCAGAAGGTTGGGTAACACATCATAATTCGGATCTCTGGGCCAAAACATCACCACCCGGCGGACAGGGATGGGATGATCCGAAGGGAATGCCCCGCTGGAGCTGCTGGCCCATGGCAGGCGGCTGGTTCTCTACCCATCTTTGGGAACATTATCTTTTTACCGGCGATAAACATTTCCTGCGAAATGAAGCCTACCCGCTGATGAAGGGTGCAGCTCAATTTTTACGGCACTGGCTGGTAAAAGATCCGGTTTCGGGCTATTGGGTTACCAACCCGTCCACATCACCGGAAAACACCATAAAAATAAAAGGAAAAGAATACCAGCTCACCATGGCCAGCACTATGGATATGTCCATTATACGCGAACTGTTTACAGCGGTGATCAAATCGGCAAGAATACTGGGCACGGATGCTGCCTTTGCAAAAGAACTGGAAGCGGTGAAGGATCAGCTATACCCGTATCATATCGGCCAGTATGGTCAGTTGCAGGAGTGGTTTAAAGATTGGGATGATCCCAAGGATAAGCACCGGCATTTATCACACCTGTTCGGGTTATACCCCGGCAGCCAGATCAATGTACGGGAAACGCCGGAGCTGGCTGCAGCGGCTAAACAATCATTAATTTTCAGGGGCGATGTAAGTACCGGCTGGAGCATGGCCTGGAAGATCAACTGGTGGGCCAGGTTGCAGGATGGCGATCATGCCTACAAGATTCTGAGTGATGCCTTTAACTATATCGATCCCAGGCAAACAAGAGAAACCATGGGCGGCGGCGGCACCTATCCCAATCTGTTTGACGCACATCCTCCGTTTCAGATCGACGGCAATTTTGGAGCTACGGCCGGCATCACCGAAATGTTGTTGCAAAGTCATGACGGGTATATTTCATTATTACCGGCATTGCCTGCAGTTTGGAAAAAAGGATCGATAAAAGGCATCAGGGCACGTGGAGATTTTCAATGGAATATGGAATGGGCCGGTGGCCGCCTGGTAAAAGCTACGGTATTATCCGGATCCGGTGGTAATTGCCGGGTACATACGGCCATACCCGTAAAAGTGGTGGAGGCAAAAGCTGTACCTGCAACCGGTGCCAGCTCCAACACCCTGCTGATGGCCTATGGCGAACCACCGTACAAAAAAAATAAGGATGCAAAACTGGTAAACCTGCCTGCGGAGAAAGGTTTTACCATTGATTTTAAAACAGTAAAAGGTAAACAATATACGATTGTACCATTATAGACTTGCTATGTATTACAGAATCATTTATCTCTTTTTATTCGTTACCGTGTGGAGCGGGATTGCAGCGCAACCCATTACCTGGAGCGCCGTGGCGCCGGGCGTATGGAAAGGCGTTGTAGGGAAACCGGAAGCCTACGATCTTTTAAAAGCATCCGGTGCTACGCCGGCACCTGGTCTGAAAACAATGAGTGAACAGGCCTTCCCTTTTTCAAAGGACGATATTTCCGGCACTGTTGCCGATGGCAAAACCAGTCTGCGTTTTCCGCTGGAGAAAGACGAGCAGTTATTTGGTTTCGGGCTCAATTTTCAAACGGTGCATCAACGGGGGAAGATACTGCAATTGCACATGGATCATTACGGTGGTAAAGATAACGGCCGCACCCATGCGCCCGTTCCCTTTTATGTATCTTCCAAAGGATATGGGGTGTTTGTAAATGCGGCACGGTATATTAACGTATATGCAGGATCGGGTGTGCGTAAAGACAGCAAGCATCCCCCTGTGGAAAAAGACCGGAATACCGACAAGAGCTGGAGCTCGAGGCCGTATTCGGATGCGGTGGAATTGCTGGTGCCGGCACCGGGTACGGAAGTTTATGTTTTTGCGGGACCAACGCCATTGGATGCAGTGCGTCGTTACAACCTGTTTAACGGTGGGGGTGTGCTGCCACCCCGATGGGGACTGGGATTCACCCAACGCGTGCGATCGCTGTTTACGGCAGATGAAGTAAAGCAGGAAGCGGACTCTTTTTCTGAAAAAGGATATCCGCTCGATTTCATCGGGCTGGAACCCGGTTGGCAGAGCCGTTCTTATCCCGGTACTTTTGAATGGGATAAAAAACGGTACCCGGATCCGGCGGGTTTTGTAAAGGAAATGCTGGATAAACGGATCCGCCTGAATCTGTGGATCAATCCCTATGTATCCAAATCGGCGTCATTTTACAAAGCGATAACGCCTTATACGGGATCGCATACGGTATGGACCGGTGAAGTACCGGATTTTACCATTCCCCAGGCGCGTGATATATTCTTTGGACAATTAAAAAAAGACCAGGTGGATATCGGTGTAAGCGGGTATAAGATCGATGAAGTAGACGGGTATGACCATTACCTGTGGCCGGATGTGGCTACCTTTCCTTCGGGTTTGTCCGGAGAGCAGATGCGACAGACCTATGGGGTACTGGCCATGAAAAACAGTATCGATCTTTTTAAAAACAGGAATGAACGTACCTATGGACTGGTAAGAGCATCCAATGCCGGTGCCAATAGTTTTCCGTATGTGATTTATAACGATTATTATAACCACGAAGATTTTATCACGGCGCTTATTAACAGCGGGTATATCGGTGTTTTATGGACGCCGGAGGTGCGGGCTTCAAAAACGGCAGAAGAATGGCTGCGCCGTTTCCAGACCGTGATTTTTTCGCCCATGGCGATGATCAATGCCTGGTCCAGCGGCACCAAACCCTGGTCCTATCCCGAAGTTGCGGCACAGATCAAAGAACTTTCCCTGCTGCGGATGCGGATGATGCCCTACTGGTATTCGGAGTTTGCCAAATATCATTTTGACGGTACACCGGTGTTCCGCGGCATGAGCCTGGAACCGGGATACCAGGTGAGCACGGCCAACAGTTCTGTAAAAAACAACCTGGAAGATAATCCTTACCTGGAAGCGGTTACCAAAGAAGTAAAGGACCAGTATATGGCGGGTGAATACCTGCTGGTGGCGCCTTTGTTTACCGGCCAAACATCCAGAAAAGTTGTATTGCCCAAAGGACGCTGGTATGATTTTTATACCGGGGTTTTTGCCGGTGACGGCGAAGTAATTACGGTTACGCCGGGGCTGGATAAGATACCGGTATATGTAAAGGATGGCGGCATCATTCCAATGATGCCGCCGTTGCTGCATGCACCGAAGGCTGGAGAAAAAGTAGACCTGGAGATCCGCGTATATGGCGAAAAGCCCGGCACGTACCGGTTGTATGATGACGACGGGGAAACCTTCGATTATGAAAAGGGGAATTATGATTGGAGATCCATTCGTATCGAAAAGGATGCCCGGGGAAAATTAAAGGGCAGCATTGAACCTTCGCATAAAAAAGAGGTCCAATCCTATGGCAGGATTACGTGGAAGTTTATGACAGAGAAGTAGCAGCGTGTGGCCACAAAGACCCGAAGGCACAAAGACACACAAAGGTGGGGGGTAAAAAATCTTAGTGTTACTTAGTGTCTTAGCGCCTTAGTGACAAAAAGGAACCACGAAGACCGGAAGGCACAAAGACACACAAAGGAGGGAGTGTAAAAAATTTTAGTGTTACTTAGCGTCTTCGAGCCTTAGTGGCGAAAAGGAACCACGAAGGCCGGAAGGCACAAAGACACACAAAGGAGGGGATGTAAAAAATCTTAGTGTTGCTTAGTGTCTTAGCGCCTTTGTGGCGAAAGCACTGCGAAAACAAGAAGGCTCGAAAGTATCTCAGGAAAGTGGAAAGGTTTGTGTCCTCAATATCTCCCTGTCCCTGTAACAAAAATAAAAAATGAAGACCCTATTTTTATATACGATATTATTGTTTGCAGCGGCAACTACCCGGCCGCTGTACGCCCAGGACATCGGTCAGGTAAAAACCGCTTTAAAAAAACAGGTGCTGTATAAAGCCGCCTGGGCTATGCAGCAGCAGCCGGAAACCGTAACAGCGCACCGGGCATCCCGCAGTGCCGGGGGCATACATGATTTTTACAGTGAGGGCGATTACTGGTGGCCCAACCCGGCCGGTGTGGATAGTCCGTATATTCAAAAAGACGGGCAAACAAACCCGGACAATTTTGTAGCGCACCGGCATGCAATGATCCGTTTTAGCCGGATCGTAGGCGCCTTGGCGTCGGCCTACCGGATCCGTCCGCAGCAGCAATATGTAAAACAGGTGCTGGCTCATTGTAAGGCCTGGTTTGCAGACACCGCTACATTGATGAACCCGAATCTTTTGTACGCCCAGGCTATAAAAGGCAGAGCTACCGGGCGTGGTATCGGTATCATCGATGCCATTCAGCTGATGGAAGTGGTACAGGGTATATCCGTGATGGAACAGGATGCCGCAATGGACCGGCAGGTATTGGCGGCAACAAAAAAATGGTTTGCCCGTTTTTTGCAGTGGCTTACTACCCATCCCTATGGTAAAGATGAAATGAATGCAGCCAATAACCACGGTACCTGCTGGGTAATGCAGGTAGCGGTTTTTGCAAAATTTACCGGTAACAGGGAGCTCTTGCAATTTTGCAGCAACCGGTATAAAACGGTATTGCTGCCCAACCAGATGGCACCGGATGGAAGTTTTCCCAGGGAGCTGGCGCGCACCAAGCCCTATGGTTATTCGTTATTTAATTTAGATGCGATGACCACCATCTGCCAGGTATTGTCTACAAAATCGGATGATCTATGGAATTATCAAACCCCGGATGGATGTTCTATAAAAAGGGGCATTGCCTTTCTTTACCCGTTCATCGCCGATAAAAATAAATGGCCGTACAAGCAGGATGTAATGTACTGGGATAACTGGCCCGTGGCCCAGCCGGCGCTGGTGTTTGGGGCGGTGAAATTTAAAAAACAGGATTGGTTCAATACCTGGAAAAAACTGGATCATGCGCCCGAAACGGAAGAAGTGATCCGCAACCTTCCGGTCAGGAACCCGTTGATTTGGATGAACCCAGACCGCGATGGAATAAACAAGAAAAAAGCAACCTCGAAGAGGTGACATAATGATAGATATGAAACGTTTGTTTTTAGGAATATTGCTGGGTGCCGGTGTTGTTACGGCAGCCGCACAGGTGCCCGGTGATGAAGACAAAGATATGTTCAATAAAGGACAACAGCGCGATCAGCAGGCCGTTAATGAGGCCGTAAACGGCTGGTGGACACAGTCCATGAAAACGCGTGAAGAACGGATTGCATGGTGGCGCCAGGCAAAGTTTGGCATGTTCATTCATTGGGGAATCTATTCCCTGCCCGGTGGCGAGTGGAAAGGAAAAAAGGTGGGCGGGTATGCAGAGCATTTGATGCGTAAGGAAATGATTCCGCGCAGCGAATACCTGGAACTGGCACACCGGTTTAACCCGGTACTGTTTAATGCAGACGAATGGGCCAAAGCGGCCCGGGATGCGGGTATGCGTTATATGATCATTACCGCGAAACATCATGATGGCTTTGCCATGTATCCTTCTGCTGTGTCCGATTTTAATCTTCATGATCAAACCCCCTTTAAGCGTGATCCGCTGGCGGAGCTGGCTGCCGCCTGTAAAAAGTATGGTATTAAATTCGGGTTCTATTATTCGCATGCCTTCGATTGGGAGCATCCGGATGCCCCGGGTAACGACTGGGAATACAATAACCCGGGCGGTGATAAAAACCTGTTTGGCGGGCGCGACTGGTTTGATCACCATCCCGAACTGCTGCCAAAGGCAGTAAAATACGTTAATGAAAAAGCCATACCGCAAATAAAGGAGCTGCTTACAAAATATCACCCGGATATCATCTGGTTCGATACCCCGCATAAATTGCCCTTTTCGGAGAACCTGCGGATCTTAAAAGCGATCCGCGAAACGGATCCCAATGTAGTGGTGAATGGGCGTTTGGCAAGAAGCGCTGCCCGGAACTACGGGGATTACCTCAATACCGGTGACCGCCCTGCGGAATTTGCTCCGGTTACCGGCGATTGGGAAGCAATTCCCACAACAAATGAAAGCTACGGATATTCCCGGTATGACAATAGCCATAAATCCGTTCCCTTTTTTATACAGCTGCTGGCCAAGGCGGCGTCGCGCGGTGGTAACCTGTTAATGAATATTGGCCCCAGGGGCGATGGCGCAATCGACACAAAAGATCTTACCATTTTAAAAGGGATCGGAAATTGGGTAACGCAAAACAGCGAGAGTGTTTACGATGTTACACGAAGTCCCCTGCCGCTGCAGAACTGGGGGGTAAGCACCATGCGGGGCAATAAAATATACCTGCATGTATTTGATTTTCCGGCAGACCGGAAACTGTATGTAGGTGGATTGCAATCTGCGATCAGCAAGGCCTATACACTATCCGGTAAAAAAACAGTAAACGCAAAGCGCATAGGACCGGATGATGTGCAAATCGATTTATCGGGTATTACTGCAGATGTGGCCAACACCGTGGTAGTGCTGGAGTTAAAAGACCAGCCTAAAACGGATGAGGTATTTTTTGTTGCGCCCAATATACCCATAACACGCCTGCTGGCTTTTGATGCCCGGCTGCAGGGAAAAGGATTTGGTTTTGGAGACGGGAAAGCCGACCGTTATTATGTGGATGGCTGGAAGTTGCCGGAGCAGCAACTGATCTGGGACGTACGTACGATGGAGGCCCGCCAATATGATATCGTGATTAAATATGTAACCGGGAAAGAATGCGGTGGTCGTTATAAGTTATTGCTGAATAATGCTACTTCAATTGAAGGAAATGTACAACATACGAAAGACGGAGTTGTTACAGAAAAAATGGGCAGGCTAAAGCTGAAAAAGGGCATAAATACCCTGGTGCTGCGCCCGGAAACCATTTCCGGAACGGAACTGATGAAGCTGCTGGAAGTTCAGTTGGTGCAAACAATGGAATAAAGGAGCGGTGCAATAGGGAGGCGTCGTGATGTTTTTATACCGGATCATGCTAACGCAGGACTAAGACCTGTAAGCACTGAAGGGTAGGGCCTAGTTAAAGTGTAAATCATTTAAATCCGCCGTGGCGGACGACATATTTTATATCATGAAGAAAACAGGAATCATCATTGCGCTTATTGCCGGCACATTAACAGGTACGGCGCAACATACAAATATACCGGCAACAGTAAAAGATGCCGAAAAGCAAACAGCCGTAATGTTGCGGGAGATTACAGCAGCAAAGCAAACAGATAAGAAGGGCGTGTCTCCGAGAACGCTGGAAGATGGAAAATTAAAACTGGTCGCCTCCCGCGACTGGACCAGCGGGTTCTTTCCCGGCGAGCTCTGGTATTTGTATGAGCTTTCCGGAAATAAAAAATGGGAAACAACTGCCCGGGCATATACGGCCGATATCGAGCAGGAAAAGACCAACGGTACCACACACGATATGGGATTTAAAGTGTATTGCAGTGTGGGGAACGGCTACCGGCTTACAAAAGATCCGCACTATAAAGCGGTGATCATCCAGGCGGCAAAAACCCTAAGTAAACGGTTTAACCCGGTTGCCGGAGTGTTGCGGTCATGGGACCATAGTAAGAATAAATGGGATTTCCCGGTGATCATCGATAATATGATGAACCTGGAATTGTTATTTGAAGCGTACAAACTTTCCGGCGACCGGTCGCTGTATCAGGTTGCGGTAAGTCATGCAGACCAGACCATGAAAAATCATTTCCGTCCGGACTATAGTTCTTATCACGTGGTGGATTATGATACGGTTACCGGTAAAATAAATAAGAAAACAACCCACCAGGGCTATGCCAATGAATCTGCCTGGTCGCGCGGACAATCCTGGGGATTATATGGGTATACACTGTGTTACCGGGAAACAAAGGATGTGAAATATTTAAAGATGGCGGAACACATTGCCGGCTTCATCCTCAATCATCCCAATCTGCCCAAAGATGGTGTGCCTTACTGGGATTTTAATGCACCGGGTATTCCGGACGAGCCCAGGGACGCATCGGCTGCTGCGGTGATTGCTTCGGCCTTATATGAACTGAGTACGTATAGCAAGAATGCAAAAACCTACCGGGCTGCGGCCGACCGGATCCTAAGTAGTCTTACAAAAAGTTACCGGGCACCCATTGGCACCGCAAGCGGCTTTTTGCTGTTGCACAGTACGGGTACAAAACTCACCAATACAGAAGTAGACGAACCGTTAAGCTATGCCGATTATTATTACCTGGAGGCGCTGCAGCGGCTGAAAAGGTTACAGGCCGGTAAAAAATTATTCTAACGAACCGCAGAACAGGTTAAAATTGCTGAACAGAAAGCAAATACAGGGCAGCTTTTTTGTAAAATATTGTAAGTTATTTGTACAGGGGCAGGAGCGTATGTGCCTGAAAAAGTTTTCAAGTGTATGAAAGGAATCCGAATCCCGGACAGGCATATGATGAACGATCTTATAAATGATGTTAAATAAATACAGATGAAAAAATATTTACTGGCGTTGGTATTGTTGCAGCTTTCAATGCAGATATGGGCGGGTACGGTTACCGTAAGCTCGGTTGACGATCTGCAAAAAGCGATCGACCGGTCGGCTCCGGGCGATGTGATCATTCTTAAAAACGGGGCGTATCGTACATCCGCAGATATCCGGATCGCGCAGCAGGGAACACAACAACGCCCCATCACGATCCGGGCGGAAAGTACCGGCGGTGCGGAAATAAGCGGAAGCGGGGGGATCAATCTGGTAAGTCCCGCGGCTTACATTGTCGTTAGCGGGTTTAAGTTTACACATGCGGCTTCAAAAGCACGTTCGGGTGCCGGCACCCGCTTTTGCCGCTGGACGCACAATATTTTTGAAACACCGGGTAAGGGAGAATACCTGACCATTGCGGGAAGCGATCACGAGATCGATTACAATACATTTCAGAATAAAACCGAAATGGGACGTATCCTGGCGATTCGCGGGGAAGGAAAACAGATTGCCGAGGGCCTGCATATTCATCACAATTATTTTTATAATTTTCCGGACCAGGGAGGTGCCAATGGCGCTGAAACATTTCAGTTTGGTTTAAGCGGGTTCAGTTTGTCTACCAGCAACAGCATCGTGGAATACAACCTGTTTGAAAAATGTCATGGTGAAAACGAACTGATCTCGGTAAAGGCATCGGGTGTAACGCTGCGGTATAATACCATCCGCGATTGCCCGGCACAGTTTACATTGCGGCATGGCAACAAATGTGTGGTATACGGCAACTATTTTTTCAATACACCGGGCATCCGCATTTTTGGTGACGATCATGTTATTTTCAGCAACTATTTTGAAAACTGCGCGCTGGCCATAACCGTGGGTAATGGTGGGGGAGAAGTAGCAGACGGGGCCCAGCTTACGGAGCACGACCGGCCAGACCGGGTACTGATTGCTTTCAATACAATGGTGAACAATAAGAAGAATATCGAACAGCCGGGAAGAAAGAACGGGTTGGGTGCCACGGTCATTACAATTGCCGACAATATTATCCAGGGCGGGGATGTAGCTGCATCCATTGCCGGACCTTATACGTCACCCCAATGGAAAGGAAACCTTATTTTCAAAACAAAGGGCCCGGGTGATATGCCGGAATCCGGATTCCGGAAGCTGGATCCAAAACTGGTAAAGGGAGCGGATGGCATTTGGCGATTGGATAAAAACAGTCCGGCAATTGGAGCGGGCGGTGAGGGCTATCCCGTTCCGGCAGTAGATATGGATGGACAGTCCCGCAGCGGAAAATGGGATACTGGTGCAGATCAGTACAGTACAGTAAAAGCTACTGCTCATGCATTAAAGGCAACTGAAGTGGGTGCTTTGGCGAAATAAAGATGCGAAGCGGGACGCTTCGCATAACAAATAAAAAAAGCACTCCGTCAGGAGCGCCCTATTGGTAGAAAATATATAAAAAAAGATATGAAAAGAATCGCAATCGTTATGTTGATATGCCTGCTTACAGGCATGGTGAACGGTCAGTCGGTAGATAAAGATACCCGCATGAAATGGTGGCGGGAAGCCCGTTTTGGCATGTTCATCCATTGGGGGGTATATTCGCAATGGGCGGGTGTATATCATGGCCATCAGCAGGCCAGGGGCGGTGCTGAGTGGATCATGAACCGCAGCAAGATACCGGTTGCCGAATACCAGGAACGCGCCAAATCATTCAACCCGGTGAAGTATGATCCGGATGCCTGGGTAAAGATGGCGAAGGATGCGGGAATGAAATATATCATCATTACCTCAAAACATCATGATGGTTTTGCCTTGTTTAAATCCAAGGCCAGTAAATGGAATGTAGCAGATGCTACGGTTTATGGCAAAGATCTGTTGAAGCCATTGGCGAATGCCTGTCGCAAATATGGAATAAAGCTGGGCTTTTATTATTCCCAGGCGCAGGACTGGAATAACCCCGGAGGTTCGGCAGCGCGTAAGGAAATGCGGGAAGGCTGGGCTAACCCGGATTCTGCAAAGATTGATGCGTATACGCTGGCACACAAAGGCCATTGGGATCCCGCGCAGGAAACAAAAACATTCGATCAATATATCAACGATGTGTCTGTGCCACAGGTAAAGGAAATTTTATCCAACTATGGCGATATTGCCGTGTTGTGGTGGGATACGCCAACCAATATGACCGATGCAGCGGCGCAGAAACTACAGGATGCATTAAAGCTGCAGCCGAATATCATTACCAATGACCGCTTAAAACGTCCGAACTTTCCGGGCGATACCAAAACGCCGGAGCAAAAAATTCCTACACAGGCAGAGCTTGACGGGCAGGATTGGGAAACCTGTATGACCATGAATGGCAGCTGGGGGTACAAGAGCTGGGATCATAACTGGAAGCCGACCGAAACCCTGATCCGCAACCTGGTAGACATTGCTTCCAAGGGCGGCAACTACCTGCTGAACATCGGGCCAAAGGATGACGGATCGGTACCGCAGGAAAGCATTGAACGCCTGGCCCAGATCGGCAAATGGATGAAGGTGAACAGCAGTGCGGTGTATGCCACACATGCTAGTCCGCTGCAGGACCTTACATGGGGAAGATGTACCATGAAGCAGAACGGCGGCAATACAACCCTTAACCTGTTTGTATTCGACTGGCCCAGGGATGGGAAGCTGGTGGTGCCTGGTCTTTCCAATAAAGTGATCAGTGCTGTACAGCTGGCTGGTAACAAAACCGTAAAAGCACGTAATCAGAATGGTGCCGTGGTGATCGATCTGCCGGCAACTGCTCCGGATGCGATTGCTTCCGTGATCCGGTTACAGGTAAAAGGCGCGGTGGCAAATGTGAATACGAAGGGCGGCAGGAAAATGAAAACAGGGGAGCTGGATTAAGCAGTTCCGTTTCACGCGGCGATGGGGCGGTGCAGCGATACGCAGCGGGTTTGGAAAGGCTCTTGATATATTTCTGCATTACGTTGCGCCCATTGCGCTTTGGTGGTCCGTTTTACAGGAAGCGGCAATGGCAAACCGTGATTGCGAACAATGAATGGCCCGTGACCCTTGTGTTCTTTGCGGTAAAAAATGTAACCGCAATGTTCGCTAAGGTGTTTAACGGCAGGTGCTCTTTTAGCGGTTTGTATTTCACGCGGCGAAGAGGCGGAGCGGCGATACGCGGCGGGTTTGGAAAGGCTCTTGATATATTCCTGCATTACGTTGCGTCCCCTGCGCTTTGGCGGTCCGTTTTACGGGAAGCGACAATGGCATACCGTGATTACGAACAATGAATGGTCCGTAATCCTTGTGTCCCTTGCGGTTTGTGTTGCACGCGGCGATGGGGCGGTGCAGCGATACGCGGCGGGTTTGAAAAGCTCTTGATATATTCCTGCATTACGTTGCGTCCATTGCGCTTTGGTGGTCCGTGCTACAGGAAGCAGCAATGGCATACCGTGATTACGAACAACGAATGGGCCGTGACCCTTGCGTTCTTAGCGGTAAAAAATGTAACCGCAATGCGCGCTAAGGTTTCGCAATGTTCGCTAAGGTGTTTAACAGCGACGCCCTTTTAGGGGTTTGTGTTTCACGCAGCGATAAGACGGTGCAGCGATACGCGGCGGGTTTGGAAAGCTCTTGATATATTCCTGCATTACGTTGCGCCCCCCTGCGCTTTGGCAGTCCGTTTTAGGGGAAGCGGCAATGGCATACCGTGATTACGAACAATGAATGGCCCGTGATCCTTGCGTTCTTTGCGGTAAAAAATGTAACCGCAATGTTCGCTAAGGTGTTTAACGGCAGGTGCTCTTTTGGTGGTTTGTGTTTCACGCAGCGATAAGACGGTGCAGCGATACGCGGCGGGTTTGGAAAGGCTTTGGCAACAGTTATGCAATACATTGCATCCCTTGCGCCCTGGCGTTAGTTTTAAAGGGGCTGACAACGATATGCGGTGATTACGAACAATGAATGGCCCATGATCCTTGTGTTCTCTGCGGTAAAAAATGTAACCGCAATGTTCGCTAAGGTGTTTAACAGCGGTGCCCTTTTAGGGGTTTGTGTTTCACGCGGCGATGGGGCGGTGCAGCGATACGCGGCGGGTTTGGAAAGGCTCTTGATATATTCCTGCATTACGTTGCGTCCCCTGCGCTTTGGCGGTCCGTTTTACGGGAAGCAGCAACGGCATGCCGTGATTACGAACAATGAATGATCCGTGATCCTTGCATTCTTAGCGGTAAAAAATGTAACCGCAAGGCGCTTTTTGCTGCCATGACCAATCATGATTTTAAAATAGGGAGTTTACAAGAACGTACAGCCCAAGCATAACCGTGGACGGTAATAAGAAAACACAATCATCACTCCCGAAATCAACAAATCGTTATGAGAAAAATCAGTACCATTATTACCGGACTGTTTCTTACGCTGGTGGTCAGGGGGCAGGAAACGGCTAAGGGCCTTCCTTTGTTTAATGTAAATTATCAAAAGCTGGTTTCAAGGGCCGACCTGGTATATGACCGGCCGGCATCCCGGAGCGAAGCCGGGCAACCCGTCGGTAACGGGCGTATGGGCAGCCTGGTATGGACCACACCTTCCCAGGTGCGTATGCAGATCAACCGGGTGGATGTATTTGCCAGTAACTCCGCCTCCAACAATTTTTTTGAACGGAACACCGACTATTGCGGTGGTACCGGTTATGTAGACCTGGATTTTGGTGCGCCCGTATTTGAGGGTGAGGATTTCCGGCAGCAGCTGTCCTGTTATAATGCCGTATCAACGGTAACAGGCAAAGCTGTTCAGGCGAAGGTGCTGGCCTGGAATGAAGCGGATGTGATGGCCGTAGATATAAAAGACAATCGCGCCACTGCGCAGCCACTGATGGTAAACCTGCGGATGTTGCGGATGCCGGTTTCGCTGAAGGGCAATCATTCGGCTGTTTCCACCATTGAAACCCTTGGAGACCGCATCCTGTTGAAACAGGTATTTAAGGAAGATACATATTACTGCAGCTCTGCAGTGGTGATCGGGCTTACAGGAAGCAAGGCCACAGCTGAAAAAACAAATGCTTCCACTGTACGTTTAAACATCGCCCCGGGAACTGCGCATGCCCGTATTTTTATTGCGAGCGCTGCTACCTTCGATTCAACCGCTGATGTGGTAGCGGCGACCATGCGCAAGCTGGACGCTGCACAACAAAAAGGGTATGATGCGATCGAAGCCTCCAACCGCCAATGGTGGCGCAATTTCTGGCAGCAGTCCTTTGTGCACCTGGGCAGCGCAGACGGGGTGGCAGCCGATATCGAAAAGAACTATACCTATTTTCTCTATGTGATGGGGTCCAGCTCCCGCGGCGATTTTCCCACTAAATTTAATGGTATGTTGTGGACCACCGGTGGCGATGCGCGGCAGTGGGGCGGCGCCTTCTGGGGAGCCAATCAAAGTTGTTATTATGAAGCCCTGTATCCGACCAACCACCTGGAGTTAATGGAGCCGATGTTCAAAATGTACAGCCATGCCTGTCCCACATTTGAACGGGCCGCTGTACAGCAATGGGGATCAAAGGGGATCTTTATACCCGAAACGGTTGGGTTCGACGGCGTTCCGGCCTTGCCGGACGATATTGCTGCAGAGATGCGCGACCTTTACCTTATCCGCAAGCCCTGGGAGCAGCGTTCGAAAAAATTTATGGACTATGCATTCGCCAAACAGCCCTTCCTCAGCCGGTGGAACTGGAAGCATACCGGCGCATGGAAAGCGGGATTGTGGACGTATACCGAACGCGGCGATGGCCCTTACGGACCGGTGAATCACATTTTTTCAAGAGGTGCCAAGATCGCTTATCAGTACTGGCAGCAATATGAGTATACAAAGGACCTCAACTGGCTTCGGGAGAAAGCGTATCCCATGCTAAAAGGTATGGCAGAGTTCTACCGCAACTTTCCGAATGTAAAAAAGGAAAAAGACGGGAAGTACCATATCCGACATGTGAACGATAATGAATCCATATGGGGCGGACACAATACGGTAGAAGAAATTGCTTCGATGATGGGTATTTTTCCGGCGGTGATCAGGGCTTCGGAATTATTGAATACGGATGCCGGCATGCGGCCGGTGTGGAAAGAATTTATGACCAATCTTTCGCCGCTGCCAACCACAAAAGATTATCCGGATATGGTCGGTCAACCCGAAGCCTGGGTCGGATCACTGCCGCCCACCAGTTCCATACGTGGAAACGGGAAGCGCCTGCCGGATGGCAATACCATGCCTGTGTGGTTCTTTGATCTTTGTAACCCCGGGGGCAACGCCGCCATGCTGCGCATTGCCAATAATACGTTTAACGGGTATTTCCGGAATACATCTTTTGAAGAAACCGTTCCGCATGTATTGTCGAAGATACCGGCGGCCGCAGCTGTACTGGGCCGGGCAGATGCAATACAGGCGCTGATCCCCAACCAGCTGAAGGGAGCAGCCCGCAACCCGGTGCTTGAAAACCGGATGGATCTGAGCGAGGGCTTTTACACCACCAATATCCAGCGCATTGGCCGTGCCGCTGATGCCCTGCACCTGGCGCTGTGTCAGAGCGCCCCGCCTGCTCCGGGCGGCAACCCGGTGATCCGGGTATTTCCGGCCTGGCCCAAAGCGTGGGATGCCCAGTTCAGTTTGCTGTGCCGCGGAAATGTGATGACCGCTGCTTCTATAAAAAAGGGAACGATTGAATTTGTAGCACTGGTATCTAATGCAGGGGAAACCTGCCGGGTTCAGAATCCCTGGCCGGGCAAGGCGGTTGCGATCTATAAAAACGGTCGGCGTTTTCAAACGCTGAAAGGCGGGCTGCTGGTGGTGCAAACGAAAGCAAAGGACCAGCTTTTATTGATACCCGCCGGTATGGATCCTGCAAAACTATCGCTGAATGTTTTATAAAAGAAGCCTGCGCAGCGTTAATGAAAAAATAGGTTACAGGAATGCCAAAAACGATCAATGAAATCCTTCGGTCATCACGGGGAATGTGTAAAACTTCGTTTATTTTGTAACGCGCTTGACTTGATCTTGCCGGAATAAATGCTGTGCATGAAATTAAAAAAATGGTTGTTGCTGTTGTTTGCTGCCGGAATCTGTATGTGTAAAGGCGGCGCCCAAACCATTACCGATTTAAAGGAGGTTACGTGGAAAGGATTTAAACGGGTAACCTTTAAGCTGGATGGGAACGAGGCCTGGTATACCGTACCTCCGGCACCATTGGAGGGTAAGCCATGGGTATGGCGTGCTTACTTTCCGGAATGGCATACGGATATGGACAGTTTGCTGTTACAGAAAGGCGTATACATTGCTTACATGAATGTCAGCGACCGTTTCGGGCACGCCAGCGCCATGAACCGCTGGGATGATCTGTATGCGTACCTCACTACGCAACTGCATTTTGCACCCCGGCCGGCACTGGAAGCCGTAAGCCGCGGCGGATTGTATGCGTATGGCTGGGCAAAACGGAATCCGTCAAAAGTAAGCTGCATTTATGCAGAGGCACCGGTTTGTGATTTTACCAGCTGGCCTGCCGGAAAAGGAAAGGGGAAAGGCGCCCCGGCTGAGTGGCAGAAGCTATTAAAGGTGTACGGACTTACGGAAGGCGCCGCCCTGCAATATACCGATCAGCCAAAGGACAATCTTGAAGCGCTGGCGGCGTACAAGGTTCCCGTTGTGCACGTGATCGGGCTGCAGGATCAGATCGTTCCGGCGGAAGAGAATACCCAGGTGCTGGTTCAAAACTATATACGCTATGGTGGCCCGGCAACCGTTATCCCGATGACCCGCGGGAAGCAGGACCTGGAGGGACATCATTTTCCCATAGAAAATGTAGCGTCACTGGCGGATTTTATTTTTGAAAATCTACAGAAACAACCACAGCCCCTGCCCGCAGCGGACTATATCCGGTCTTACGGAAAGCTGAACAACCTGTTGTTCCGCATCCGGCATAAAGAGGAGGTAACGGTGGCATTCCTGGGTGGATCCATCACCAATATGACGGGCTGGCGCAACAAGGTAGCACAGTATCTCGCGGAGCGGTACCCCGGAACGCATTTCCGTTTTTTAAATGCGGGCATTCCATCGCTGGGAAGCTTGCCCCATGCCTTCCGGTTTCAGAAAGATGTGCTGGACCAGGGGCGGGTTGATTTGCTTTTTATTGAAGCGGCAGTGAACGACCGGGTAAACGGTACACCTGAAATGCAGCAGCGCCGCGCATTGGAAGGCATTGTGCGCCATGCACTGGGTGCCAACCCGGCCATGGATATTGTGTTGATGGGGTTTGCCGATGAATTCAAACTGGCCGATCTTCAGGCAGGCAATGTTCCTGCAGAAATTGCCGTACATGAAGCGGTAGCAAAGCATTACGGGCTTCCCTTCATCAACCTTGCAGCAGAAGTAAATGCACGGATCGCGCATAAAGAATTTACCTGGGAATACGACTTTAAAAATCTGCATCCCGCGCCTTTTGGACAGGAATTATATTTCAATACTATAAAAACCCTGCTGCAAACGCAGCTGGAGGGAACGGAGCCGCAGGCTGTAGTTGCAAAAAAACTACCACAGCCTATGGACCTGTTGCATTATGGAGCCGGACGGTATTTGCCCGTAAACGCAGCTTCGGTTAAAAATGGGTTTGTGTTACATCCATCCTGGCAGCCCGCAGACGGTGTTGGCACAAGACCCGGTTTTGTAAAAGTGCCGGTATTGGAAGGCACTACAGCAGGTGCCGTAACCCGTCTTTCATTCCGGGGCAGTGCGGTAGGCATCGCAGTTGTTTCGGGTCCGGATGCCGGTATGATCCGGTATTCGATCGACGACGGACCGGAGCAGACCCTGGATCTTTATACCCAATGGAGCAAGGGTTTGCACCTGCCCTGGTACCTGTTGCTGGGTGACGGGTTGAAAAAAGGAACGCATCATCTGGACATTACCATTGCGGATCAGCAGCATCCGCAATCAAAAGGCCATGCGGTAAGGATCGTGTATTTTTTAGTGAATGGGAAATAGGGGTGTGGCTGGGAGATCGTTTTTTAGTTCTTTAAGATAGGATAAGTATTGGCGATGTGTTAGCCTGAGAGCTGTATAGCAGCAAGGGTGGGTTACTACCGGATGTTGCGGAATTTACAGAGATGCTTCGGCTACAGCATGACGAAAGAAAGAGCGTCACCCGGAGTTTGTTATTTGCAGGAAAACATCAATGTAGTAATGACAAATGTCGCTATCGTCACCCTGAGCTTCATCCCGAAAGCATTCGGGATGAAGCCGAAGGGCCGCTCAATTGTTAGATCATTCGTTGCTACAGGGATGCTTCAGCTAAGATCTTCAATGCATAATTGGTAAATGGTATTTAATATAAAATGGAAATAAGATTAGGTTTAATAACGCTTGCCTTGGGAATCTCCTGTTGCTGCCATGCACAGCAGGGAATGGAGGAAATGTGGGATAAGTCATCCATAGCCGGAGAGCATCCCAATATTCAGTGGTTTAAAGAAGCCAGGTTTGGGTTGTTCATCCACTGGGGATTGTATTCCCAGCTGGCCGGTACCTGGGATGGAAAGAACTATTACGGCAGCGGGGAATGGATTATGCACCAGGCCAGGATACCCGTAAGCCGCTACCGCGAAGTGGCCGGAAGCTTCAACCCGGTCAATTTTAATGCCGATGAATGGGCGCAGCTGGCAAAGGATGCCGGTATTAAATACATGGTGATCACTGCTAAACATCATGAAGGTTTCTCTATGTTCGATTCCAAAGTGACGGACTTTGATATCATGGACGCTACCCCATATAAAAAAGATCCGATGAAGGCGCTGGCCGCAGCAACCCGGAAACGGGGCATACAATTCGGGTTCTACTATTCCCAGTTCCAGGATTGGTATGAGCCCAACGGCGGAAGGAATACCTGGGATTTTGATGAGTCGAAAAAAGATTACCAGCAATACTATCGCCAAAAAGCCATACCGCAACTAAAAGAACTGCTGACCAACTACGGACCGCTGGGAATCGTTTGGTTTGATACGCCGGGTGGCATGACCAAAGAACAAACGCAGGCATTTATTGATGAACTGCGGGTATTACAACCGAAAAGTTTGTTTAGCAGCAGGGTAGGACAGGGCCTGGGCGATTACAAGGATTTTGGAGATTCCGAAGTGCCGCCGGTGCCCATTAAAGGTGCCTGGGAGTCGATCTATACGCACAATGATTCCTGGGGATATATTGCCCACGATATGAATTTTAAGTCGGCGCATGAGATCATCCGGCTGCTTTCCAATGTGGCGTCTAAAGGCGGCAACCTGATGCTGAATGTGGGGCCGGATGGGAAGGGAAACATCCCTTACTATTCTGTAAAGTACCTGAAAGAAACCGGTGCCTGGCTGCAAAAGAACGGGGAAAGCATCTATGCTTCTACGGCCGGCTGGATACCGGCACAACCCTGGGGTGTTACCACTTCCAAACCGGGTAAGCTGTTCCTGCATGTGTGGGCACGTCCTGAAAACGGGCAGTTGCTCGTACCGGGTTTTCCCAATACCGTTACCAATGTATATGCATTAACCGATAAGAAAACCGTTTCCTTCCGCAAGCTGGGCGAAGACCTGGTTGTAAATATGGCGTCGCTCCCGGAAACAGCTACACCGGACCAGGTACTGGTGGTGGAATATAAAGGTACACCGCCGGTATATAATGCAAAGGCACCGGTAACCGTTTCTGCACAGTATGCAGTGAATCCTATAGAGGCCATATTTGCAAAAACAAGCGGTGCTTCAAATATACAGTCGCTCACATACAGCCATTACTTTGGCGACTGGAAACATACTACCTGCATTACCGGTATGCAATCGCCGGAAGACGCGGCCACCTTTACGGTAAGAATTGCCGACCCCGGCGATTACAAGCTGATCCTGGAATATGCCTGTTCGCAGGAAAGCGCCAAACAGGAAGGGCGCCTGGAAGTGGATGGTGACACCTATATGTTCCGCACCCTAAGAACTTCGGAGTTTGATAAATCGGCACCGCTGCTGTTTATCAAACACCCCGTTACGATTTTCACAGCGAAGAAGGCAGGGGTATATACCATTAAGGTGAGTCCTTACCGGCAGGGAAAAGAATTGTTTAAATTGAAGGGGATCATTGCAGAGCCGCTGAAGTAAAGCATCTTAGGCTCCGCAGGAGCGGAATATTTTGTAGCACCCGGTATAAAAGACAGGAGCCCCATAGGGACGAAATATTAAATAATATATAGATGAAATGGAAATACATTTTCTACCTGGCAGTTTTATTCATCTGCGGTAGCATAAACGCCGCAATAAAACTGCCTGCGGTGATTGCCGATCACATGGTACTACAGCAAAAAACAACCGTGGCCTTATGGGGCTGGGCAAGTGCAGGAGAGCGCATTGCCATTCAATGCAGCTGGATCCGGCAGCCGGTATCGGTTACGGCGGGTGCAGATGGTCGCTGGATAACGCATGTAAAGACCATTGCCGCCGGGGGACCGCATCGCATCCGTTTTAAAGGAACAAACACCATCGAAATAAACGATGTGTTACTGGGAGAAGTTTGGCTGTGCTCCGGCCAATCGAATATGGAATTTCCGCTGGCCAAACAAAAAGCCTGGCGTACCGGGGTAACCAACTATGAAGAAGAGGTGGCAAAAGCCATGGATCCCCGCCTGCGGCTCTTTACCGTACAGCAGGAAGTGGCCGGAACGCCGCAGCCGGACGTACAGGGAAACTGGGCGGCCACCACACCGGAAACCGCTGCTACCTTTTCTGCCGTAGCTTATTATTTTGGCAAAGAGATCCGGGAGGCAACGGGTGTACCGGTAGGATTGATCCATTCTTCCTGGGGCGGAACACCCGCAGAATCCTGGACCCGCAGGGAAGTGCTGGACTCCAGCCGGGAATTACGCCACATACTGGATCGTTACGAAACGGCTGTAAAAACCTATCCGGAAGACCTGGCAACGTACCAGCAGGACCTGGATCAATGGCTGAAAGATTCAGCGGCCCATACTCAGGGCCTTCGTAAGAAGCCAGTGCGTCCCCTGGAACCGGAGAAGAATTCCAAATCACCCACAAAACTCTATAACGCCATGATTCATCCACTTATTCCTTATACATTGAAAGGAGCAATCTGGTACCAGGGAGAATCCAATGCCGGCAGGGCCTGGCAGTACCGGCAGTTGTTCCCGGCCATGATCCGCAGCTGGAGAGCGGAGTGGAAGTCGGATTTCCCTTTTTATTTCGTGCAGATTGCGCCGCATTACCAGCAAAGCCCGGAGATCCGGGAAGCACAGCTGCTTACGTATAAAACGGTGCCCGGTACGGGCATGGCGGTAATCACCGATGCGGGTGATTCATTAGATATCCATCCCCGGAATAAAGCGGTGGTTGGGCACCGGCTGGCCTTATGGGCCCTGGCAAAAACCTATGGAAAACAGCACCTGGTTTATTCCGGTCCGCTGTATCAATCGGCGCAACGGGAGGGAAATAAAATGCGTATCCGTTTTTCTTTCGCCGATGGCGGGTTGATGGCAAAGGACGGGCTGTTAACCGGCTTTACCATTGCCGGGTCCAACCGGCAGTTTGTGCCTGCTACCGCCCGTATAGAAGGAAATTCCATTGTGGTAATGAGCGCCGTCGTGCCGCAGCCGGTTGCCGTACGGTTTGGCTGGAGTACGGTGCCACATGCGGTACTGTTTAACAAAGCGGGTTTGCCGGCATCGCCGTTCCGCACCGACGACTGGCCGGGCGAAACCATCAACAATCATTAAAAAATTAAAAAAACATTTTCAATGAAATCTATTTCTTTTTTGGCTGCAACGGCTGTTGGGCTGCTTATGAGCGCCAGCCTCTATGCGCAATCGAAAAACACGGCTGCGGATCTTAAAAACTGGCCGGCAGGCAGTGGACCCAAAGACATCGGCAATATCATTGCCAATCGGTTTGTTGCCACACCGCATACCAATTTTAACCGGCCAGGGCCACCCAGGGTGATTACATACCCCGAAACCTGTACCTGGTATGGGGCACTTACGTTCGCAAAAGTAACGGGCAACAAAACGCTTACAGAACAACTGGCTGCGCGTTTTGAACCCTTGCTGGGAAGCAGGGATACCCTGGTGCCGATACCGGATCACGTAGACTATACGGTGTTTGGTTCTGTACCGTTTGAGTTGTACATGCAAACAAAGGACGCCCGTTACCTGAAGCTGGGAAAACATTTTGCCGATAAACAATGGGGGCCACCCGAAGGGAAAAGGGTAACAGCGGAATCGCACCGCTTTTATAACAAAGGGCTTACCTGGCAAACCCGCTTATGGATCGATGATATGTTTATGATCACCGCCGTACAGTCGCAGGCGTATCGGGCCACGGGCGATCGGAAGTATATTGATAAGGCAGCAAATGAAATGGTATTTTACCTGGATTCACTGCAGCAACCCAACGGGCTGTTTTATCATGCACCGGATGTGCCGTATTTCTGGGGCAGGGGCGATGGTTGGATGGCGGTTGGCATGAGTGAACTGCTGCGCTCGCTTCCGAAGGACAATCCAAACCGGTTGCGGATTATGGAGGGCTATAAAAAAATGATGGCAACCCTGCTGAAATACCAGGCCGAAGACGGCATGTGGCGGCAATTGATTGATGATCCCACATCCTGGAAGGAAACCTCCTGCACGGGCATGTTCACCTGTGCGTTTATCACCGGTGTAAAAGAAGGATGGCTGGATTCAAAAGTATACGGACCTGCTGCGCGCAAAGCCTGGTTATCGCTTATTAAATACATCAATGCCGACGGCGACATTACGGATGTGTGCGAAGGCACCAATAAGAAAAATGACCATCAGTATTACCTGGATCGCAAACGGAATACCGGGGATCTGCACGGCCAGGCACCGCTGCTTTGGTGTGCTACGGCGCTGTTGCGATGATTCTGCCAGGAACGGAAAAACGGCGGTTGTTATTATATATGCAGGGTTGAGATTGTCATCAGGCATTGGTGCAGTGCTGCGCTTTTTCTCCGCAGGATCGCTCGCAGCGGACGGTGATCGTTCAAATCCCGGCGTCCCTTTCAGGAGACACCGGGAGGAAGATGAAAAACAAACAACATTGTCAGCAGTATTGCGGTGGCAACCTCCTGTATATATTCGTATGTGGTCCCGGTGCATTAACTCCAGCGTCCGGTACGTCGTCCCTGCGGTTATTGAACCTGTTGGAGCCTTCTAAAAAAAAATCTGCGGGTGTCCTGCGCAGTATGAATAATGAACCGGGATCAATTTTATTTAGTTGGGATTCCGATTGACTGATGGGTATTCGTGCAGGATCAACTTATAGATCGGGCCGATGGCGCTCAACGTTTAGTTGTGCACCCTTCTTAACAAGGAACTAAAGTCCCTTTTTAACCCATTAAACCGAGGCTATGCCGCTTCAAAGTACACCGACCAGAAGTTTCTGTTGGTTTAATGCGATACTCAAAGTTACAGAAAGCCAGGGGCCGTGTTCCTGAGGTGACTTCGGATCCGAACTTTCGGATTATTCCGGAGTGATGAACCAGATATAGGGATCGAGTGCCGTAGGCACGACCCGTTTTGAAAGCAATGTTGGGTCTGCTACTGCTCTTCACCAGCGAGCCTCCAACCTGTCTGATCACAATGAAGGGCGGTGGTACATCTATTGTGATCATTTGGATACCGGTTCATTGATAAATCTGCCCGGAATCAGCGGGAACGCGGCTGCCCGACCTGATAATGTTAAGTCTCAATTGTTTTTGTAATAAAGTTTTTGTAATATTTTTCTCTATTACAGAAATGTTTATCACAAGAAGGGATGGAACGCCCGGGAACCATTGCACCGGCATAGTAAACCTTCCGGGTTACGGTGGCAGCAGATCCGGTCAGGGATGAAGACTGCGGGCTTTAAGCTGCGCCATATAAAGCGAGGCAGGTTCAAGACCCTCTTTGTTCTGTCCCTCCCATTCGCCGTCCGGCCGCTGAGCCAGTCTTCCCGCCGATTTCTGGCCCTTTAGCCCGATACAATAATTTTTGCCGGATACCCAGGGACTTTGTACGGTGGCGCTTTTTGCAGCACAATTCCATACAACCTGGTTTACGCCGGCCCAGCCATGGCCGCTGCCCCAGTTGCCCCGGTCCTGTATATTGATTTCACCGTCGGTGGTAATATTATCGTATAACGTACCCACGGCCCAGCGGTGATGCGGTCCTATATCCGCATGTGTTCGGGAGGCGGTACAATTATAAAACACATTGGGCCCGCATACCCGGGCACCGGTTACATAGTCATGACGGCCGTCGCTGGCCGCACAATTCATAAACAGGTTTAGCTGTCCTGTATTATTAAAAGAATAGCGGCGTCCGCCGGTAATAATGGATTTATGATCGGAGATGGAACAGTTGAGCACAGAGACATTCCGGGACAAGGCGCCCAGGTTTACGCAGGAATACGCAAAATACCGGGCGCTTACATGACGTACCCATCCGTTCTCGATCCGGTTCAATGCCACGGCATCCCATGAATGATTTTCTGCTGTATCGGAAGTGTATGCAGATGCGCAACTCAGCTGTTCCACGCCTACATTGGAGATCCTGCCGGGAAAGCTGTATGTATAGACTTCTGCTGTATTATACCTGGCTTCCATCGCCATAACCACGGGGTTATCAATAAAGAGGGTATTGCCTTCGATGCGGGTGATGGTGCGCTGAAATTTGAGGTCGTATTCTTTGGCCCGCCATTGCTTGGTGCCCGGCCGTTCAACGATCTGGTTCATCTTCAGGTCTTCGATCCATTGATCGTTGGCCATCCAGTGAATGATTACGGCGTCGCCTGGCTTAAATGCTGCGGCCGATTTTACGGGGATCGACTTGCTGCCTACCGGTACATAATCGGCGGTAACCGGGGTACGGGTTCCTTTTACCTCTGCCGGTTCACCGGTTCCGGATACATTGATCAGGGCTCGCTGATCTGTACCTTCAGCTACCAGGAGGGTTTCATTGCCTTCGCCCCGTAATACGATTCCGCTGGCATGGATCCGGATATTATTTTGAATGGAATACCGCCCCTTTTTTAACAGGATGGCACCCCGGAAACCGTTTTTATCCGGGATCTTCCTGGCCAGGGCGTCGATGGCATGTTGGATGGTTTGTTCTGCATCCGGGCCCGGACTGATGGTTTGTACAACCGGCACTTCCGGGATGGGAACATTTCCGGTGCGGTAGCCCACATTGCTGAAATCGGGGATGATATTGCCTTTTTCATCCGCCTTATAAGTTAATGTGCCGTTGCTGTTCAGCACAACAAAAGATGATTGCCAGCGCTGAACGGCTTTAAAGGAAACCGCAATCAAACAAACGACCAGCAAACTAAAGGAAGCGACGCGCAGGTGCATAAGCATGAATTTTATTGAAGCATAAAATTCATTAAAAAAGAAAGACGATGATGGCAGAGGGTAAAATAACTGAGTACTTGGGTAAAAGTTGTCATTTGGGAATTTGAAAATTTGAAAATGTGGGAATGTGGAAATGACAATGCCGGTACTATGTCCTGATCTGTCCTTCGGTGAGGATGTTATGGAAACCGGGAGCTGAGCGCCTTATATCGAGTGCAACACGGATCTAACCTGAAACCTTTCTCCCTTCGGGAATGTGAAATAACAAATGTGGAATATAAAATGTAGAAGTGAGGTACCGTTACTACTTCATGGTCTATCCTTCGATCAGGATATTATGGAAACTGGAAATTGAGCGCCAGCACCAAGCGCAGCACGGATCTAACCTGAAACATTGAACCTTAAACCTGAAACCTTTCTCCCTGCGGGAATGTAAAATAATAAATGTGGAATATAAAATGTAGAAGTAGAGATGTCGTTGCTGCTTCCTGATCTGTTCTTCGGTGAGGATGTTATGGAAACCGGGAGCAGTGCACCTTACATCGAGTGCAACACGAATCTAACCTGAAACCTTCTCCCTTCGGGAATGTAAAATAATAAATGTGGAATATTAAATGTAGAAGTGAGGTACCGTTACTACTTCATGGTCTGTCCTTCGATCAGGATATTATGGAAACTGGAAATTGAGCGCCAGCACCAAGCGCAGCGCGGGTCAACCTGAAACGTTAAACATTAAACCTGAAACCTCCCTCGCTACACGTCGTACGAACGACCGATCTCCGGGATCAGCAATGTTTTTCCTGCTTCTTTAAAAAGATTCACTGCTGCTGCATGATCGATCTTGATATAACCAAAGGTATCAAAATGCACCCCGATGATATTGTTGCATTGGATAAAATCGCTGGCTTTTACGGCATCACGGGTATTCATGGTAAAGTTGCCGCCGATTGGTAAAATGGCGGTATCGATTGTTGCATAATGCGGCACCAGCTGCATATCCAGCATCAGGCTGGTATCGCCGCTGTAATAAAAACTATACTGGGGCGATGCAAGAATAAAACCACCGGCGGCTCCCGCATAACTGCCATCCGGAAAGCTGCTGGAATGCAAGGCCTGCATATAGGTGAGTGTACCGAAATCAAAGTCATAGCTGCCGAAATTCATCGGGTGTACATGGGTAATGCCCTGTTGCTGCAACCAGCTGATGATTTCAAAATTGCTGATCACCAGTGCTCCGGTGCGGCGGGCAATGGGTATCAGGTCTGAGGTATGATCTCCATGTCCATGGCTTACCAGTATATAATCGGCTTCGATACTATGGATGTCGATATCCTTTGCCAGTTCATTACCCGTAATAAAGGGATCGAACAGGAATTTTTTCCCGTTGATCTCGATCAAAAAGCAGGACTGGCCATAAAATGTAAACTTCATAATAAGGTTTTTGACAAAAATAGCCATATCGGCCCGGCAGTCAAAATCTCGTGGAACTCAATAAAATGAGCCTTTTAGAAAAAGCGCGCCTGCTGTTTTCGGATAGGTGATTATATAAAAAATGTTAAAACAAAATGCAATATCTGTAGTTTGGCATTGTGCTTGTCTTATATAAGATGTAATTTTTTTTAACCTTATAAAACTGAGATTCTATGAAGCAACTTTTGAAATTTTTAAGCCTTATGCTGATTGCAGGAACGGTGGTGCTGGCTTCTTGCAGCAAGAACGATAACCCCGCTGATAACGATCTGTTTGCAGGCACGTACAAAGGAAATGTGTCTTATCATGGGGATAAGGATATAACAAATTCCAACGGTTCTGTGTTTGTTACGAAAGTGGGCGACCGGTACGATTTTAAATTTTCGGACAATATCCCCACCATCTCAAATGTACAGATCTCCAAAGGAGATCAGGGTTATATTGGAACGGTAAACGGGTATACAGGTTTTATCCGTTTCAATGCCAACAACCTCAATATTGCAGTAGCTAAAGATGGTAATACATGGTCGGCTGACTGTAATCGATAAGACGGCAGTCAACCATTGGAAGGGCATCTCAAAAAAATGGGTTTGATTTTTATAAAAGGCATTCAGCTTATATTACAGGAACCGGGAATACAGGAAACTGATCACTGTGAATGAAATAAAAAGCTGAATTTTCAAACGCAAACCCGCCCGGCACGTATGTTGGGAGTAAATTTTTGAGGTGCCCTTTTTTTATTATAACACCGGGTGCATTTTAAATTCCTTTTCCCGGTCGAAATTATAACGGTAGGTGATCAGCCTCCGGCTTTTGTAGGTGCCTAAGGCTTCTGCTACATTGATCATTTTTGGATTGAATTCACCGATCCACTGCATTTCACACAGATCATAGATCGGCTTACCGATCTGGTATTCGCCGTTTTTAATGGTGAGTCCCTGTATTAGTTTACAACCTTCAACGATCATATAAGCGTCTGCTCCTTTTCCCTGAAATTCGGGAACAACACCAAATACCAGGCCCACGAATTTATTGCAGGGCTTTGTTTTTTTATACCAAAGGAATTTCAGCTTATCCAGCAACCCGAATTTGCCATTCAGCAATTTGAACCACTGGTTCAGGTCGGGAAGGTTCAGCCAGATTCCGATCGGTTCTTTTTTATAATAGATCAGCCAGCAGATGCGTTCGTCCAGTACGGCCTTCATGCTCTGAAACATCTTGCGCGCCACTTTTTCTTCCATTTGCTTCAGTCCGCCATGTCCGGCCCAGGCTTTGTTATAAACAATCGTAAAGTCCCGTGCATATTTATCAAGATTATTCTTTTTGATGTTGTCTGAAGAATAATCCGGATCTGCAGCCAACACGGCATGCCGCTGATAAAATTTTTCCTGCACCCGGTCTTTTACACGCAGGGTAAAACAGGCCTGGTAGAAAAAGGGTTTGAACCCATAGGTTTCAAACAGTTCTTTATAATAGGGCTGGTTATAATTCATACAATATAACGGAGGCTCAAAACCTTCCGACAGCAGGCCCCACCATTTGTCGCGTTCGCCAAAATTAATGGGCCCGTCCATTGCGATCATGCCGCGCGCTTCCAGCCATTGCTTTGCCGTATCCAGCAGCAGGTTGGCGGCTTCCTGGTTGTGGATACAATCAAAGAATCCCACACCGCCTATAGGCCCGTCATCGCCCTTGGTTTTATATTTTTTATTAACAAAAGCGGCGATACGTCCAATGAGGTTGCCTTGCGGATCTTTCAGTATCCAGCGGATGGCTTCCCCGAAACGGAAGGCTTTATTTTTGGATGGATCAAATACCTCTTCAACGTCCTTATCCAGCGGCCGCACATAATTGGGGTCGTTCTTATTCATGCGTACATTAACTGCCAAAAATGCTTTCGCCTGCGCCGCCGTGGTTACTTCTTCCAGTATCATCCGGCAAAATTATCGTTTCAAGAACAATTTGAAAATTTGAAAATTTGAAAATGTGGAAATGTGGGAATGTGAAAATGTGGGAATGTGGGAATGAGAACCGGAGGAGTGCACGCATCAGGTATGGAACCGGGAGTCCATCTTAAACCTGGGGCGGGTTTCAGTCTTTAGCGATCAGTTTTTAGGTATCAGCTATCAGTGATTAGCTTTCAGTTGATATGGCCGGGGATGCAGCTCCTGCATCAAACGAAATCCCGCCGTCTCCCGGGTCTTCCTGTTCCTTGAAACCCGACCTGAAACTTTGAACCTTAAACCTGGAACTAAATCCTGGCCCGTTTTAAACTATCCTGCTTTAACTTTTCCTTCCGTTCCAGCTCTTTCTTCTTTACCGAATCTTTGATCTGCTGGATACTGTCCCGTACCGCCTTCTGACGGCTCCAGGTGGTACCTACGCTGTTCAGGAACATTTTTTTGGCAATGATGGCATCGTGCCCGTAAATGTCTTCGCGGAAATTGAGCCGGTCGTTATCATCTACCCAGGCCGTAAAATAGGTAATGAGCACTGGTATGGGACGCTTAACCCGCACAAATTTCTCCTTACCGCTGTTCATTGCCGAGTCAATTTTCTGCGCGTTCCATTTGGCGGTGTCACTGAGTACATACTCCGCAAATTTTGCAGGCTCTTTCAGGCGGATACACCCGTGACTGAAACTGCGTTTATCCCTGTTGAATAAACTTTTTGCCGGGGAGTCATGAAAATAAATGTCGTAGCTGTTCGGGAACAGGAATTTTACCTGGCCCAGTGAATTCCAGGGGCCGGGTTTCTGCCGCACCTGGCCGTTTACGATCTCCATATGATTGCGGTTCAGGTAAGCCTGGCTGGGGCGCCCCCCCATTTCTTTTTTTACAATACTGGTGGGTACATTCCAGTAGGGGCTGAACACCACGGTTTTCAATACACCCGTAAATACCGTGGTATTGTTGCTTTCTTTTCCAACCACCACATTCATATCCCAGGCCGGATGCCCGTTTTCATACACGTGCATTTTATATTCGGGGATGTTTACCATAATGGCCCGGCCGGAGTCGCGGGTTTCAATGGGGATCCAGCGCATCCGCTCCATATTGATCAGGATCTGCTGAATGCGTTCATCCACCGATACATTCAGGTCTTTCAAAAAGGTTTTCCCTGCTTTGCCGTCCGGTTTGTAGCCGTATACCTCTTTTACCGCGTTTACGGCTTCCGCAAGGGTAGTGTCGTACACATTGGTGAACGTACTGTCTTCTCCTTCGAGGAACCCTTCGGTTTTCAGGCGTTTTTTTAACGTAAGCACCGCGGCATCCTTGTAGCCGGTTTTCATTTCTTCCACCTTGCTGTTCACCCGGGGCCAGCCGCCGGCATCCTTAATGGCTTTGTATTGCTGAAGTTTTTTCCGGAGTGCGGTATACTGGGGATTGCGGGGGGCGTAGGCTTCTGAAAACTGGCCCTTAGCCGAAATTACAGAGTCGAGCATGGCCTCCAGGGTCAGCTTTTTCTTGGGAATATACCATTCGAGCGTCTTCATGTCGAAATTGGCATCATAGGCATATTCATGATCGGCATATAAATAAAAATATTTGGTCAGGGAAAGCTCCAGGTGCTGGAAGGCAGAGTCATTTTTGACCTTTACCGATTCGCGGGAGGTGATCAGCGCCTCCATTTTTGCGGTGAGGGCCTTGTTATAAACCGAAGAATCTTTCGAATAATTCAGGTAGTTTTTCAGCATATTCCAGAAAGACATGGTATGTTCCGGGATCCCCTCAGGAGAAAACCAGGCATACTGATAATTGCGGCTGTTGTAGAAGCTCTTAATGCGGTTAACCAGGGTATCGCTCAGGGTATCGGCCGCAAGAAACTGGTTTACAAGGCTGCTGTCGATGAACAACTGGTTAAATGCATTGCTGGTATCGATGGTAATATCGACCTTGGTTACCGGTTTTTCCACGCGGATGACCTTTATCCGTTCTTTCTTTTCAACATTTTTACAGGAAATAACGCCCAGCAGCATTAAAAATGTCAGGGGAAGCACAAGTTTTCTGATAATCATCGGATCAATCAATTTTAAAAGCGCTAGTAATTTACAAAACTTATAGAATGCATGTTGCGGGTAAGAGGAGTTAAAGGAAAAAAAGAAGCACCGCGAAACCTTCTGAAGGCTCCTTACCGGGCAATGTTTTTCATCATTCTCATAAGTATAATGTGTTTATTCCTGCAAAAATACGTGCCGGGTTCCGATAAAACCGTTTTTTCCACAGGTTATTAATAATTCTTTAGGTCTGCGTTATTTATTATATGGATAAACCTTACTTTTGCAGCCTCAAATAAATCCTTATATTTCAATATTGATATGGCAAACGTAGGTAAAGTAAAACAGGTGATCGGCGCGGTAATCGACGTTCAGTTTGATGGTACGCTTCCCGAAATTTATAACGCATTGGAACTCACGAAAGAAAATGGTGATACCCTGGTGTTAGAGGTGCAGCAGCACCTGGGAGAAGACAGCGTGCGCACTATTGCAATGGACGGTACGGAAGGCCTCGTTCGGGGTACGGAAGTACGTGATACCGGAAAAGCAATTACCATGCCTACGGGTGAAGCGATCAAAGGACGTTTGTTTAATGTAACCGGTGACGCCATCGACGGGTTGCCTGCTGTATCCAAAGCAAACGGCCGTCCGATCCACGCCATGCCGCCGGCTTTTGAAAACCTGAGCACGGCTACAGAAGTACTGTTTACCGGTATCAAGGTAATCGATCTGATCGAGCCTTATGCAAAAGGGGGTAAAATTGGTTTATTTGGAGGTGCCGGGGTAGGTAAAACGGTATTGATCCAGGAGCTGATCAACAATATTGCGAAAGGACACGGTGGTTTGTCGGTATTTGCCGGTGTGGGAGAGCGTACGCGTGAGGGAAATGACCTGATGCGGGAGATGATTGAGGCGGGCATTATGAAATATGGCGAAGCGTTTAAGCACAGCATGGAAGAAGGCGGCTGGGACCTGAGCAAGGTAAACCAGGAAGAGCTGGCCGATTCCAAAGCGACCTTCGTATTCGGTCAGATGAACGAACCTCCGGGTGCACGTGCGCGTGTGGCCCTGAGCGGTTTAACCATTGCCGAGTATTTCCGGGATGGAGATGGCGAAGGAAAAGGAAAGGACATTCTCTTCTTCGTGGATAATATCTTCCGTTTCACACAGGCCGGCTCCGAGGTATCGGCGCTGCTGGGCCGGATGCCCTCTGCGGTAGGATACCAGCCAACACTGGCTACTGAAATGGGATTGATGCAGGAGCGGATCACTTCTACAAAAAGTGGTTCTATTACCTCCGTACAGGCGGTTTACGTACCTGCGGATGACTTAACGGATCCGGCGCCGGCAACAACGTTTGCCCACCTGGATGCTACCACCGTATTAAGCCGTAAAATTGCGGATCTGGGTATTTATCCGGCCGTGGATCCGTTGGATTCTACTTCCCGTATCCTGATGCCGCAGGTAGTAGGGGATGCCCACTACGACTGCGCCAACCGCGTAAAACGGATCTTACAGCGTTATAAAGAATTACAGGACATCATCGCCATCCTGGGTATGGATGAGCTGAGTGATGAAGATAAAATGACCGTATCCCGCGCCCGTAAAGTACAGCGTTTTCTTTCCCAGCCATTCCACGTGGCAGAAGCGTTTACCGGTTTGAAAGGCGTACTGGTACCCATCGACGAAACCATCCGCGGCTTTAACATGATCATGGACGGCGAGGTAGATGAATATCCGGAGGCGGCATTTAACCTTGTAGGTAATATTGATGATGCTATCGAAAAAGGGAAAAAGTTACTGGCACAGGCATAATAAAAATGTGGGAATTTGCAAGTATGAAAATGTGAAAATAAGCCACAGGATCATATAGGCATTATCACATTCCTCACATTCACACATTATCACATTTGTAATATGCAATTAGAAATATTAACTCCCGAAAAAAAGGTTTACAGCGGTGATGTTTACGGTGTACAGATGCCCGGAATTTCCGGTTCATTTGAAATCCTGGACAAGCATGCGCCGATGATCGCTGCACTGCAGGAAGGCAAATTGAAGATTTTGAAGGACCGCAGCAATGACTCCAGTTATTTCCAGATCCAGAGCGGATTTGTGGAAGTACTGAATAATAAGGTAACCGTTCTGATTGAAGGAGCCCTTCCCTTATAAGTTATTAATATTTATAAATCTTTTATACAGAGCCCGTTCTATAGAACGGGCTTTTTTTATATGATCGCTGAAAATCGCCGGGGTACGCTTGCAGCACCTCTTCCGGCTCTATGGGCACAAACAGGCCGGGATCTTCGGTATCATCGCTTTTTCAGGCATTTATAACCGGGGCTTTTTTCAAAAAGAGGATATCCGGTACTGTTGGTGGAGTCGTTAGGAATACCCTGTTTGGGGTATAATTTGAGCGTTATCGCAATCCTGCTAAAAAAACTTTTCCTTTTTTTTGTAAAAGAGGTTTAATTTGCTCCGATTCTGGCAGACATTTTGCGAATCTAAAGTTTTTAAACCTAAATCTTCCCATGAGGAATCATCTTGTTTTTTTTATTGTTGCATCCTTCCTGTGTATTCAATCATATTCTCAGAAAAGCGTTAGTTTAAGAAAAGTTGTGGGTAAAAAGTCCGAAATCGGTGCTACACTGCCGATGTCGGTAGTGGAGATCCCCACCGGAACCTTTATCATGGGAAATCATGGCGACTCTACTTCGCCCACCAGTCAGGATCAGCAGCGCCCGGTGCTCATCAGTGGTTTCTATATGTCGGCAACAGAGGTTACCAATGCCCAGTACCGGGAATTTGTAGCCTGGGTACGGGATTCAATTGCCGCAAAACGCCTGGGCGGGCAGTATGTTACCATTGTAGGCAACGACAGCGCCGTTAACTGGAAAATGGCTTCCCGGATCAATTATTCCGATCCGGCCATTCTTTCACAGCTGGGCGACCTGGTGCTGGATCCCTCTAAAACGATCAGTCAAAAGCGCATGCTGGATCCGGATAAACTGATCTATGCGCTGGAAGGGTTCAATTACCAGGAGGCCGCAAAAAAGGAAAACAAGGGCCGCGATGCCAAGGACTTTGTATACCGTTATACGGTTCAGGTATACCCCGATACCCTCGCCTGGATGCGGGATTTCGGATATTCCAACAACGAACAGATGGCGGTGAATTACTTCAGCAGTCCCAAATACCAGAATTACCCCGTGGTGGGAGTAAGCTGGAAGCAGGCCAGTGCCTATTGCGACTGGATGACCAAGCATAAGATCATGGCACAGCAATCCCGGAACCGCGGAAATGCCGGCGGAAAGGCAAGGCTTCCTACAGAAGCGGAATGGGAGTATGCCGCCAGTTTGAACAATAAAGGTGCTGTAAAAAAGGAAACGGGGCCAAAAGAACCGGCCAGCGACGAAATCGGCAGTAATACAAAGACCGCCATACCCGGGGAGGGAAAGATCTTCCCGGTCTATGTAAAGGGCGCTAAAAAAGGCGATTTCGGATTGTTCAATCTTGCAGATAATGTGTCTGAATGGACCACCACTTCTTACTATGAAGGCGGGGAGAACTTTCAGAACCGGTTTAACCCCGATATTCAGTGGGGTACACCGGAATCAGAATCCAGGGCACAGCGGCGGAAAGTGATAAGGGGCGGCAGCTGGAAAGATACGCCCACGTTTATGACCACCGAAAACCGTTCCTTTGAAGACCTGGATGCATCGCATTCTTACCTCGGGTTTCGCATTGTGGTGAACCTGCCTGAATAATCAATTTGTATTTCATCAATTTATCAATAAAAAATTAGCGTGTATGGCTGTTGAAAAAGTTCGCCCGATAGACCGTTACCTGGAGATCTTTTATTCGTTGGGTGCGGTTCCTGTATTGCTGGGGGTGTTGTTTAAACTTACCGGTACTTCCCCGTTCGGAGACCCTAATGTGTGGCTTCAGATCGGATTATATACCGAGGTGCTGGTATTCCTGAGCTTTGGTTTGATGTACCTGTTCAATCCTCCGCAAAAAGTAGATGAGATGGGCAACCCTGCCGGGGCTGAGGACACGGTAGTGGTGAAGAAAACAATGGCAAAGGACAGCGCCCTGGTTTCTGTTGATGAAATGCTGAAAGCCGCCGATATAACACCTGAGAACCTGGGAAGACTGAGTGCCGGTTTTAAAAGCCTTGAGGCCAATATCACCCGGATCAGCCATGCTTCTGAAAGTATCGTGGATACCGAAGAGTACGCCCGGCAGATCAAACAGGCAAGTGCTTCTATCAGCCAGATGAATATGTATTATAAAAAACTGGCGGAAACTTCAGATGCACTGGTGAACAGCGCAGAAGATGCAAAGAACACACAGAAAGAGATCGCAGATCTTTCGAAGAATCTTGCCCGGTTGAACCAGATGTACAGCGGCATGATCGCCGCCATGCAAATGAAGAACGGATAATCCGTTCCATCCTGTAATTTATCAAAATCACGTAAAGGAATTCTATTATGGCTTTACCACGAGAGCCGAGGCAGAAGATGATCAACCTGATGTATTTGGTGCTGACAGCATTGCTGGCGCTGAATGTATCATCGGAAGTTTTGAATGCATTTAAGACGATCGATAAGAGCTTGACGAATGCCAATGAAACCATCGATAAGAAGAATAAGACCATTTTTGTTTCGCTGGAAGAAAAAGCAAATGACCCTAAAACCCAGGAACTGGCACATATATGGATGCCCAAGGCAGAAAAAGCCCGCCAGCTTTCCGATGACCTGGTAACATATATTGAATCGTTAAAGACCCAGATCAAAACCGCATCCGGACTGAATGCAAAAACGGGGGCTTATAAAGAAAGCAACCTGGATGTACCCACCCGGATCATGGTGGATAAAAAACAGGGAGACGACCTGTTGAAAAAACTAACGGGATATAAAACGGCTATGCTGTCGATAGACCCGGAAATCAACACCGAATTTCAGCATGCGCTGCCGCTGGATCTGAGCATGCCCGAAGTAAAGAACAGCAACAATAAAACCTGGTCGGCGGCCTATTTCAGAAGCACCCCTTCCGTTGCCGCTATCACCATTCTTTCTAAATTCCAGAACGATATTAAGAATGCAGAATCACAGGTGATCGAGTTTTGTCACAATAAGATCGGGGCCGTAAAAGTAGTATATGACGAGTTTCAGGCCCTGGCAACAGCCAATGCGCAGTACCTGCTGCCGGGCCAGGAATTCAATATCACCGCGGGCGTTGGTGCATTTAGTAAAAATGCGCGTCCAACCGTAACCATCGATGGCGCGGCAGTACCGCTCAATGCCAACGGGCTGGCCGAGTATAAAACCGTTGCCGGAGGCCCGGGTACCTATACCAAAAAGGTAAATATCTCTTTTGTAAAGCCGGATGGCACCACTTCGGTGATCACCCGGGATATTACCTACACGGTAGCCTCTCCAACCGGGTTAACGGTGAGCGCCGATGCCGTAAAAGTATTGTATGTGGGACTGGAGAACCCGATTTCCGTGGGTGGCGGAAGCGGTACCAGTGCCGATCAGCTTCGGGTATCCATCAGCCAGGGCAGCATTTCCGGTTCGCGAGGGAAATACACGGCGCGGGTAACAACTCCGGGAACTGCTACCGTGTCGGTAAACGATGGTAAACATACCAGCAATTTTGAATTCCGGGTAAAATCCGTACCGTCGCCTACAGCGATGGTGGGCGCCAGCAAGGGCGGCCGTATGCGGGTAAATGATTTCAAGGCGCAGGCCGGCGTGCGTGCGGAACTGGAGAACTTTGTATTTGAAGGGGTGAAATTCACGGTGTCCAGCTATACCATGACCTTTGCCGGAGCGGGCTATCCGGAATTCATGCATAAGGCCGTATCTGGTAACTCGTTTAATGCGGCCCGGTCGCTCATTGAGCGGGCACAGCCCGGAAGCACCATCACGATTGATGAAATAAAGGCTACAGGTCCCGGAGGCCCAAGAACCTTACCGCCGATAGCGTTTAACTTATATTAATGGATCGTTTTCCGGGCAGGATCCCGGAGGTAAAAAATATACTGATGAAATTGAACATGTTTATAGCCGCTTGTCTGACAACAGGATTTCTTTCTGTTTCAGAATACAGCTTTTCTCAAAGGAGTGCGTATGATACGCCCGTTTCATCCTACGAAAAAAAGCCGGCGGCCTCCAAAGCCAACACGCCTAAAGGCGCCGCAAAGCAGGGACAGCCGGACCCGGATAAATCTCCGGTAACAGACAGCATCCAGGCCAATCTTCCCATTGAAGTAGTGGAAGGAGCACAGGGAGGAGGACTGTTTGGCGGATCCTCAAAACCATTGCGTAAAGACAATGTGCTGGAAGATGATATGTCCGACAGCACGGCTACACCACTGCCCTATACAGCCCTGTATGCATCGGATGCGTTGTACCGGGTAAGGGTATGGCGTACCATTGACGCACGTACACAAAAGAATGCCCGCTATTTCTTTAATAAAGCGATCGACGGCGATGAAAATGCCCGGCTGATCAATATTATGCTGAAGGCGGTAAAAGACAACGGTGTACAGGCATTCAGTAATATCGACGACCGGTTTACCACACCCATCACCTACGACGAGGTTGTAGCTTCCTTTGGCGGCGGAAAAGATACAGCCGCCAAATATGATATGGATGGAAATATTGTGGGCTACCAGGTAAGAAGCCGCATGGTGTCCGGTGACTCCGTGTATAAATTCCGGATCAAGGAAGAATGGGTGTTTAATAAAAGAGATGGTAAAACCTATATCCGCATCCTGGGTATTGCACCGCTGTCTTCTTATACCACTTCCGATGGTTATACCGTAGAAAACAGCGAGCACGCCCTGTTTTGGCTGTATTATCCGGATCTAAGAAAAACGCTTGTTAGAAGCAATATCGTAAACCCGTTGGATATGGGGGGGCGCATTACCTGGGAGGAAGTGTTTGAGAACCGGCTGTTCGACAGCAAGGTGATCAAATCATCGCTGGATGCAGAGAACGGATTTAATGAAAACCCGCTTACGGAGGCACATTCGGCGGAAATTCAGCAACAGCTGAATAACCTGAGCCGGCGTATGTGGGGTAAATAACAATAACTATGAAAGTAAAAGATTGGATCCTATTTGCAGGATTTGTTGGTAGCAGCTTGTGTTCGGTAGCCCAAAGCAACGGGCAAAAAGATTACCGGGCTCATAAAAGTCATGTAGGTATTACGGCAGGCGCCCTGGGCTATGCCGGCCGGTATGCCGTAAAAACGCCATTGGGTACGCATACGTCTTATGCTGTTTCGGCCTTCTATGATCACAGTATGATCCTGCCTTCCCAATTATTTGTAAGAGGAGAGCTGTTATTTGGTGCATTGCGCGGAAATAACCTGGATGAAGATGTAAGCGGTCCCCGGGGGAAGTTTAATGCAAACATACTGGAGGCTACGGTAAAAGCAGAGTACGATATCCTGAACGATGCGGTAACCCGGTGGTCGCCCTATATCCTGGCAGGAGCCGGTGCTTACGGATTATTTAACTATAGTTCCAGCAAGGGATCTAAAGACCGCGCAGACAAAATGGGTTTTATTCTTCCGGTAGGCGGGGGTGTTAAATACCAGGTAAGTAACCGCGGACGCATTTTCCTGGAAGGGAATGTGCGGTTCCTGTCGAAAAACCTGGATAATCATAATCCGGACGGAACCAATAATCCCAATAAATATTATTCGCTGGGGCTGGGTTTTTCTTACTCCTTGCAGAAGAGCAACCAGCTGTGGTAGCGGATAAAAAAAGCTAAATATAAAAGCCGGGAAAATCCCGGCTTTTATATTTTATTTTAACGGAGCAGATGCGTTTGTGTTGTTTTAAGGTTCATCCATTGGATATCTGCATCCGATCATTCCGGTTCAAAAAATAATTGCGGTTTGGATTTATTTTTTTACAACCAGCGTGCCGGCAAGTTTATCGTGTAAGCCCTGTCTTTTATCGTCCCATAACACCATCAGGTAGCCGATAAGCAGGATGATACCCGAGAGGATCTTTCCAAAATAACGGCCCGTGGCATTGAGAAAACTGATACGCTGGCCGTTCATGCCCGTTACTTTTAACCCCAGTGCCATTTTGCCCAGGCTTGCCTGTTTGGCACTGGATTCCATCAGTGCAAAATAGAGCCATTGAACAATCAGTGGAACACTGTTACTTTTTAAATAGGTGACCTGGAATATTCCGGGGTCGGTTGTATAAAACGTTTCCCTGGAAAAGCTCAGGCCAAAAATATTATTGAGAACGCTGCCCGCTACCCAAATGATCACACCATCAATAAGGGCTGCAGCCAAACGTTCCCAAAAGGTTCCATACACGGTTGGCAGTTCATCGCTAAAAAGATTGGATTGAGGCTGACCGGTATGGTCAGGCTGACGGTAATTGGGATTGTTTTCGTTCATAAGTATTGATTTAGGAGTTGTTAAGCAATACCGTTTACCAGCGGATGACCCTGTATTACTGGCCCCCTCTCAACCGCATTTGCTGATCGGCGTACCCGAATACGCGTTTTAACAAATCGGTTTTGCGGAATGCCAGGTTGGTACGGATCTTTTCTTCTTCATTACCCACATAGAGAAACATACCATCAATGGCCCGGGCCGCTATAAAGTCGTTCAGGCTGGGTTCCAGTTTTTTTCCAAGGAAAGGAATGGCATTGTATGCCTTGGCAACCGATTGGTAATCCCGGTCGGCGCCGCTGGTACGTACGGTGTTGTCTACAATCGGCCGGAATTTGGTCATCAGTTCGGGCGACATCTGCGCTTTAAAAAATTCCGTGGCCGCATGCCGGTTATTGGTCAGCAAAATGGAAGCGGCATCCGTAATGCTCATATTTCTAACGGCATTTACAAATACCGGTTTTGCCTCGGTAACCGCCTGGCCCATGGCATTGGTAAATTTAGAAGTCATCTGGTTTACCAATGAGCTTAGCCCCAGGTCGCGCAGGGTTTTTTCAATTTTTGCAGCATCACCGGGAAAAGCAAAACGGACCAGCGGATTGCCCTGGTTGGGATTTGCAAAGGCTTCAAAGCCGCTGAAAAGCCCCTGGGTAAGCGCCGCACGAAGGCCGTTGGCCATTTCCAGCTGCGAAAGGCTACCGGCTACAGACTGCAGGGTATCACAGCCGGAAAAACAAACAGACACCCCTAATGCAATAGAAAATAATAAACGTTTCATGGATATGGATTGAGATTTGAGATTTGAGATTTGAGATTTGAGATTTGAGATTTGAGATTTGAGATTGCAACCTGTTAAGGTACGAAGAATGCGTGAATGCGTAACAGTAAACCTGGTATGGGCAGCACCCATATTACCCGTAGCACGCTAATTTAACCGGGGATCGATCGGTGCGTTTATAATCAGTTTATAGTCTCCGCCGAGATGTGTAAGAATGTTTTTCCAGAGTGCTGTTTCATCATCGCTGAACAGGAATTCACGGGTAGCTTTTGCTACGATCCAGGTTTTCTCTTCCATTTCAAAGTCCAGCTGGCCTTCCCCCCAGCCGCTGTAGCCCAGGAAAAACCGCACTTTTTGAGGATCAATTCGGCCGTTGGATAAAAGGCCGGCCAGTACTTCAAAATCTCCGCCCCAGTAAACCCCGTCCAATACTTCTTTGCCACCGGGGATCGCCTCCGGATACTGGTGTAAAAAATGCAGGTTGTCCAGTCCAACCGGCCCTCCCTCATATACCGGGAAGTCAAAACCTTCAAAATCCGGCACCAGGTCGCCGATGGTATGACCGGTTTTCCGGTTCATTACAAAGCCTACCGTTCCGGTAGCATCATGTTCGCAAAGGAATACAACGGTCCGTACAAAATTCGGGTCGTTCAGATGAGGATTGGCTATCAAAAAACTGCCGCTTTCCGGTTCCATTAGTTGCTTCAATTATATAATGATAACATTGAATGCTTCTATAAAAGCACGTTAAAGTATAAAGGTAAACAGATTTATGGTTTTTACAGATGCGGATCGATGATTATATTTGCTTTTACCCAGTTTTTAAGTTTGTGAAAAAATTATTTGTACTCATAACTGTTCTGATCTCGCTTTCGCTTTTGGGGATTATTCTTTTCCAGGTTTCCTGGCTAAAGAATGCTGCCATTTTGCGGGAAGACCAGGTGCGGCAGCGGATCGACAATGCCGTAAATGAAGTGGGACTGGAGCTGATCCAGTTTAAAACGCAATACAGTACGCCGTATAATAACGATATCCCGTTGTTCCCGAGGTCTGCGCACGATTTTTTTAAGCGCAATACCATTCATGCTAAAATGAGCCACCAGAAATTGTACGACCGGATCCGGAAGGCGTTCGACCGTGCGGGCCTGGAAGACCTGGGGTTTGAGTTTATGCTGATGCTGCGAAGCGATCAGCCGTTTGACCCGGTTGAAAAGCAGACACCGAACTACGTTCAGGCAAATGCAGACACCATTCATAACTATTCTGCAAAAGGAGTGGGCATCGTGGTATCGAGCGGTTCGGCGTTTGAAAACCCGGATGAAGCCTTATTTGTAGTGGCCCTCGATTATAAAAAACTGGTACTGCGGTCGCTTACCGGAAACATCCTGCTGGCGATCCTCTTTACACTCGTAATTATCGCCGCTTTCTTTGTAACGGTGTATACCATGTTGCGTCAAAAGAAACTGGGAGAAATCAAGAACGATTTTATCAATAACATGACCCACGAGTTTAAGACGCCGATCGCCACCATTTCGCTGGCGGTAGATGCGCTCAAAAACGAAAAGGTAATGTCGAGCCGGGAACGGATGTCCTACTTTAGCGGCATCATCAAGGAAGAAAACCAGCGGATGAACAAGCAGGTGGAAGCGATTTTAAAAGCTTCCCAGTTTGAAAAACAGGAAGTAGAGCTGGATAAAGGACCGGTGCACGTGCATGAAATCATAAAGCTGGTGGCTGATAAATTCCTGCTGCAATTGCAGGAGAAAAACGGCCGTGCAGAACTGGCGTTAGGGGCTTCTAATGATCTTATCAAAGGGGATGAAGTGCATTTCACCAACCTGGTCAATAACCTGATCGATAACGCGGTGAAATATTCTAAAGAACATGTGCCCATTCATTTAAAGATCAGCTCGTATAATTCGGGGGATAAGCTGATCCTGAAATTTGAAGACAATGGCATCGGTATGACGCGGGAAACGCAGAAAAGGGTTTTCGAAAAATTTTACCGGGCACATACCGGCAACCTGCATAATGTAAAGGGCTTTGGCCTGGGATTGAATTACGTTAAATCGGTCACCCAGTCGCACAACGGATCGATAAAGGTGGAAAGCACACTTGGCCGGGGAAGTATTTTTACATTGGAATTTCCTTTGGAAACGGACGCACGCTAACGGACGGGCGCGATGCTGTTGTAGGAACGCAGATACCGGGAAGCATCGTTACTCCAAATAAATAAACAAAAACCGGGATGAAAATCATATACATTATACTGGCCTGTTGCATCACCGGCTGTATGGCTGAAGATAGCAAAACCAAACCGGGTAATGATTCAACGGTCTACTCGTATACGCCGTCTGCAGTTCCGGATTCCGGGCAACTGCACAGCCCGGATACGGCCGCAATAGCAGGTACTTATTCGGGGCTGCTGCCCTGTGCAAGCTGTGAGGGGATTGAAACCGCCATTACCCTGTATGCAGACCGCTCGTTCCTGATGAAGGAAGTTTATAAGGGAGAACAGCCCGATTCTTTTATCAACAAAGGTAAATATGAAATAAAGGACCGGGTCCTTTACCTGAAAATGGATGGTGCAGGCGTGGAACGCCCGGTCATGTACACGGTAACACCCAATGCCCTTACCCAGCTGGATATGAACGGTAATGAAATACAGGGCACGTTTGCCGGTCATTACCGGCTGATCAAAAACTAAAGCAGGGTTTGATGATCCGGATGCCAGATGCTGCTGAAATCTCCGATAATGGACTGATTATTTTTAAAAGAGTGGCGTTCAATTTTTAGGAGTGCTATATCTTCTTTCCGTACCCTGCGGTAAATAGGAAACAGGGTGCCCCCTTTGGCGCCGGCCGGCTGGCCGGGCTCATATTGATAGATGGCATCTACCAGGGTGCCGCGGGGATACATGATGCCCGGAACGCCTTTGCCCCGGAAGTCGAGATCCACCGGATGTTCCAGCCCCAGGGTATGCCCGTATTCATGCGCAGCGGTGGTAGAGCCTTTATACAGGTTTTCCAGTTTAAAATACCCGGTATTGCAACCCAGTCCATCCACAAAGGAAATATTGCCATGGGCATACGCTTCAATCCTGAAATAATTATTCAGGGGGTTGTCGTTGCCCAGTATTGTTTCAGGCGCTATATCAGGTTCATAAGCTGCAGTAATACGGAACTGTACCGTTCGTTCCGTGCCTTCCAGCCAAACGGAGCCCTGCGGTTCGTTCCACATCGTTTCTATTTCTTCCCGTATTTGCTCCGTAAGCGCACTGCTGGCCGCGTTGCCATACGTAACAATGTGCGAAAGGATGTGCACGATATTGCTGCTGCATTCAATAATACCCATGCGGGAAGTTAAGGCAATTTTTGAAATCGTACGCAGGGAAATGGAAAGCGCGGGACAAGCGGGGAGGAGCAACGGTCTTTAAACCAACGAGCAGGTTCCATTTCAACTACATCCCTGTTTCCGCTACCAACAGCAAAGACGCGGCAGGATTATATCGCCCTGGTGTTTATTCCCCATTCCCGCGGCGATCTAACCGTATTTTTTGTACGTTTGTTTTATGACAAAGAAAGAACGCTATCAGTTTGTGGTCAATTATTTCCAGGAGCATATGCCCAACCCCGAAACGGAACTGGTGTATGACAATCCTTACCAGCTGCTGGTGGCGGTGATCCTTTCTGCACAGTGTACCGATAAACGGGTGAATATGACTACCCCGTTTATTTTTGAAAAATACCCCGATCTGTCCAGTTTAAGCCATGCAAGTTTTGATGAACTGTTCCCGTTGATCCGCAGCATTTCTTATCCCAACAATAAAACCAAACACCTGATCGGCATGGCCCAGAAGGTGATGCAGGATTATGGTGGTGAAATACCCATGACCGTTGCTGAGCTGATCACCCTCCCGGGAGTAGGCCGGAAAACGGCAAACGTGATTACTTCCGTTGTGGAGCAGCAACCCAATATGGCGGTAGATACGCATGTATTCCGTGTAAGCAAACGCCTGGGACTGGTTTCGCAAAAGCTCACCACCCCGCTGGCTGTTGAAAAGGAACTGGTAAAGAACATTGCACCGGAACTGATCCATAAAGCGCATCACTGGCTCATTCTTCACGGCCGGTATACCTGCCTGGCAAGGAATCCTAAATGCAGGGAGTGCGGGCTGCAGCAGATCTGCCCTTATTTTCATCACCTGCTAAAACAAAACGGATGATTTTTTTTTCAGTGGATACGAATGCGCGGCTTTCTACGTTTAAATAATGAACCTCCTGCCGGAAATGGATTGCATTTAAAAGCACTGTACGCTTCTGGAGTTTCCATTTGTTCGCCCGTTTGGTCAATAGCGGGAAGCGTCGTCAGAGAATGCTGATGTACCCTTGATGCTGCTGTTAGTAAACGGAGCATGAGCCGTTTTACCAGGCACTTCTTCAAAGCGGTAAAGCAGGGTTGCCTTAAACGAAGCATATTTGTGAATAAAAGTGGCTTTTGTTGAAATAAAGCCGCTATATAAAACGTATTGGCATACAGATTGCTGTAATAAAGATGATTTTGCAATAACGTTTTAGCGAACCTAATTTGAAGTGTAAATGCGTAACCTGTTGCGGCCATGAGTTCATAGTACCGGGATTTTTTTGGGAATATATCCGCATCCGTTTGCAGGGCTGGCCCGCCTGTGTAACCGGTTGTTTACGTTTACAAAAGCAAAACAGATCGGGGAAGAAATGTGTCTGCCGCTGGGCGAACGCAGTATCGCCCGAACGGCCTTCAACCCGTTAAGAAAGCATATAGCGCTATTGTAAAACACGTTGAGCCTTTAAATCATTTTTTAATATATATGAGAAATCGTAAACGCGTACCCGGGTTTATCTCGGGGGCCTGTACAAGAGCGAGGAGGTGTTTTGTTGCCACCGTCATCTGGGGGGTAGCTCCTGCAGTAACGGTAACAGCCGCGCCGGCCATCGCTTTTCAGCAAACAAAAGTAACGGTAATCGGAAAAGTAACGGATGACAAAGGAGGGGCGTTGCCGGGCGTCACGGTTCAGGTGAAGGGAATGCAAACGGCTGTCGTTACGGACGAAGCCGGTACGTTTTCTATAAACCTGGATAATGCCAATGCCACGCTGATCTTTAGTGCCGTTGGCTATACAAACCGGGAAGAGCCCGTAAACGGAAGAACCGATCTGGGAACCATAACCCTGCAGCCGTCCAAGACCACTGCTTTGGATGAAGTGGTAGTGATCGGTTATGGTACGGCCAGGAAATCGGATCTTACGGGAGCGGTAGCCACATTAAAGTCGGATAAACTGATGGATGCTCCGGTACCCAATATTACACAGGCATTACAGGGGAAGGTTGCAGGTGTGGAAGTAAGCGTGAACAATAACGCGCCGGGCGCCGGTGCTAAAGTGCGTATCCGGGGCCTGGGGTCCATTAATTCCAGCCTCGATCCGCTATATGTAGTGGATGGGGTGGTTGGTGTAGATGCCAATACCTTAAACCCTAACGATATTGCATCGATGGAAGTACTTAAGGATGCATCCTCTACGGCCATCTATGGTGCCCGCGGAGCCAACGGCGTGGTGATGATCACAACCAAGAGAGGACGCAGGGGCGGAACGCAGGTTTCGTATGAGGGCAATGTAAATGTAGCCCAACTGTCGCGCCATCTGCGTTCGCTGAATGCCACCGAATTTATGAAGGTATATAACGATGCAATGGCAAATGCGAACAAGTTTAATCCGGACCCGGTAAACAGTCCCTATACGCCACCTCCGGCCTTAAACCATCAGAACTATCCCGATTTATTTGATGCAAACGATCAGCCGCTGTATAACACCAACTGGGAGTCGGAAGTGTATAAGCCTGCTGTATCCACCAGTCATCAGTTGAATTTCCAGGGCGGAAATGATAAGACGACGTTCGGACTTTCATTAGGCTACCTGAATCAAAACGGTATCATGACCCAATCCTGGTTTAAACGCTATTCTGCCCGGTTTACGCTGGATAATGAAGTAAACAAGTGGTTAAAAGTGGGGGGAAGCATCGGCGTTGTAAAAGGTCTGCAGCGGATGGTGTCTGACGGCAACGGAGGACTGAACGTTCCCCGGATGGTGTCTGAAGCGCTGCCAATCCTGCCGGTTAAATACCCCAGTGGTGTATGGGCGGGCAATAGTGATATAGCCGGTATGGAAGGGGGCGCCAATCCTGTTCATATTGCCAATAACCGGTATTCATTGAATAATACCATCCAGACCCTGGGAAATACCTATTTGTTGTTCCGGCTTGCCAAAGGACTGGAATTCAAATCCGACTTTGGGTTTAACCTGAATAACCTGAAAAATAATTTTTATTCGGCAATGGATCTGCACAACCTCTCGATGGATGCCGGGGGAGAGGCGAACTTAAATACCTATCAGAACGTGTACTGGCAATCTGAAAATTACCTGACCTGGAATAAAGAGTTTTCAAACGGGCACCGGATGACGGCCATGCTGGGGGCTTCCTGGCAGAAATATAACCAGGAGCGTCTTCGTGCAGATAACCAGCAATTCATTGATGATATCTTCCAATGGCATTATTTGCAGGCCGGTGCCGTAAGAAATGCTTCCGAATCGGAAGACTATCAGTGGGCCATGAATTCCTACTATGCAAGGGTAACATATAATATCCAGAACAAGTATTTGTTTACGGCAACAGGCCGTTATGATGGTTCTTCCAAATTTGGAAAAAATAATAAATATGCCTTCTTTCCCTCATTGGGTGTTGCCTGGCGCGCATCTGAAGAAGATTTCCTGAAAAACAGCAGTGTTGTCAGCGATCTGAAAATAAGAGCAAGCTATGGGGCTGCCGGTAACCAGGAAATTGATCCGTATACCTCATTACAGAAAATCCAGCCGGGTTCTACTGTACTGAGAGGTGGCCAGGTAACCACCCTGGTACCCACCAATATGGGCAACCCGGATTTAAAATGGGAGGTGTCCTGGCAGGGTGATGCCGGTGTGGAACTGGGACTCTGGAACAACCGCGTATACCTGACCGCCGATCTCTATGCGCGTACCACAAAAGATCTCTTGCTTCAAACACCCATTCCCTGGTCTTCGGGATTTGACCAGGCCTATGTATACCGCAATATCGGATCGGTAAGAAATACAGGGGTGGAGATCAGTTTGAACACCGTGAATATTGAGCGCCCCAACTTTAAATGGTCAACCAACTTTATTTTCGCAACCAACCGCAACCGGATCCTGCAATTGAACGATGGAAATGCGGATATTTTTCCCGGACCTAACTTTTTGGGCCAAACCAATATCTTACGTGTAGGAGAGGCCATTGGTACGTTCTGGGGCAGAACCCGTTTGGGAACCTATGGTGAAGACGAAGCCGCTTTAGCTGCCACCCAGGGGTTAAAACCCGGAGACCGGAAATACCTGTTAAATGAAGATGGCACTGAACATTACGGGGTGATCGGAAGGGCAAACCCCAAGTGGACCGGAACTTTTTCAAGCACGATCAACTACAGGAACTTCGACTTTTCTTTTGATATCCGTTTTGTTCAGGGAATGAATACCGCCGGAACGTTTAAGCATTCTACGGAAGACCGGCAAACGATTGCCAATAGCCTGGCAACGGTGCTGGATGCCTGGACACCGGATCACCAGAATACCATGATCTCCCAGGTAAGACCCTATAAGTTTGCACAGGATTCCAAATTTGATACCTGGTGGGTGGAGGATGGCTCCTATATCCGCGGTCAGAATTTTATATTGGGGTATGCGATTCCCAAAAGCACCACCGATCGCTGGAACATTCAAAAGTTAAGAGTGTATGCAAGTGTGCAAAACCTGTTCCTGAGTACCAAATATACGGGTTATGATCCTGAAGTGGATACGTACAATACAAGAGTAGGAAGTAACGGAACTTTCTCGCAAAACCTCGATTTCTTCTCTTACCCGCGCCCGCGTGTATGGAACCTGGGAGTGAGCCTTGTATTTTAACCATAAAATAAGAACAAAATGAAAAATAAAAAATACATAACAGGTGCGGTGCTGATCTTATTGCTGGCGTCCTGTACCAAATTCCTGGAAGAAAAGCCTACCGCCTTTATTACCCCCGATTCCAAACTAACCAGTGGCAAGGTGGCAAGGGCATTTGCAGACGGCTGTTATCAGAACCTGAGCAAAGCCGTATTGGGTGGGCAGCCATCCTCTTATGGCGGTAATACCTGGAACCTGATGGAATATATGACCGGGAAATCCGGCAGTGACCTGGGGCAAACCAACTATACCACGTTTCAGAGTCTTGCGTATAACAATACCTCGTTTTATTTTGATACCTGGTGGCAGTATTTATATAAGGGTATTGGTGCCTGCAATGAAGCACTTGTTTCCATTCCAAAGATTGTAGCTGCAGATTTAAGCGATGAATCAAAAGCCAATATGCTGGCCGAAGCCCATACCCTGAGAGCGCTCTATTATTTTTACCTGGTTCGTATGTACGGTGCTGTTCCAAAAGTTACCGAGCTGGCTACCAGTTTTGATCAGTTGAAATTGCCGAGAACACCCGCCAAGGCGATTTATGACAGTGTGATCATCCCGGATCTGCTGGTTGCGGAAAAATCGAACCTGGGCTGGAGAAGCAGTACAGGAGCGGTTTCTATGGGTGCCGTAAAAGCAATTTTGGCGGATGTGTATTTAACCTATGCCGGTGCAGCAATTAACGGAGGAAATGCGTACTATGCAGAATCCGCAAAGCGTTCCCTGGAAATCATTAATAACGGAGGATATAGCCTGTTTACGGAGTATACCGATATGATCAATCCGGCGAATAAGAACACGAAGGAATTTATTTTGCAGGTACAGTATTCGGCTGCCGCCAATCAAAACAATCCATTGACCCCGCTCACCATTCCAAACTATTCCGGAATCTCCAAATATTCTGATGAGTACGGATCCGTATATCCTACCAAACAGTTCATTGCATCTTTTCCGGCAGGAGATAAGCGCGCCAAGGAACGCCAGTTTTTTTACAGCAGTTATCCCAGCGCCAAGGATAACAAGCTGGTTACCTTTTCGCATCCTTATTTGTATAAATGGTTTGATGTAAACGCGGTAACCAACACGGTTAAATCGGATCTGAACTATACCCTGTACCGGTATGCCGATGTATTGCTGATGTATGCAGAAGCCTCTAACCGGGCCGAGGGCGGACCCAATGCCGTTGCCCGGAAAGCATTAAATGACATCCGGGCCCGGGCTCAGCTGACTCCGTTTACCGGCACCGGTCAGGATGCTTTTGAAAAGGAAGTGTGGTTACAGCGCTATTTTGAATTATGCTTTGAAAATAAAATGTGGTTTGATATGCTGCGGACCAGGAAGGTGCACAATGATATCACCGGCAACTGGGATAATTTCGTTGGCCATAAAACCGTGTTCAATGCAACGTTCTCGGAAAAGCAATTACTGTTCCCTGTGCCTAAACAGGAAACCGACGTGAATCCGAACCTGCTGCCCAACAATACCGGGTATTAGGCTGCTAAAAAGCGTTAAATATAAAAGCCGTTTCCTGCATCCCGAAAAAGGGCCTGAAGGAAACGGCTTTTCTTTTGAGCGTATATCGCCTTACAGGTACCGCAAATTTGTTTTCGGGGTTAATGCCAGCAAGGTTTCATACATCAACCGGATGGTATTTTCAATATCTTTTTTATGGATCATTTCCACGGTGGTATGCATATAGCGTAGCGGCATGGAAATGAGTACAGACGGACAGCCGTCATTGGCGTAGGCAAACGAGTCCGTATCGGTACCCGTGCTGCGGCTCAGTGCGCGCCATTGTACCGGTATATCGTTTTCTGCTGCAATATTTTCTACAAAACCCAGCAGCTTGTTGTGCACGGCCGGCGCGTAAGCCAGTGACGGACCATTGCCGCATAATACATCGCCTTCAATATTTTTGTTGATCATGGGGGTATTGGTATCATGCGTAACATCGGTTACAATGGCAACATCGGGTTTGATCCGGCGGGCGATCATTTCCGCACCCCGCAGGCCGATCTCTTCCTGCACGGCATTTACCACGTATAAGCTATAAGGTAATGTTTTCTTGTTCTCTTTAAGCAGGCGGGCCACCTGCGCAATCATAAACCCGCCGATGCGGTTATCAAAAGCACGGCCTACAAAATGATCGCCTGCCAGCTCATCAAATCCATCCTGGTAGGTAATAACCGCCCCTACATGTATGCCCAGTGCTTCAATTTCCTTTTTGCTGCGGGCGCCGCAGTCCAGCCATATATTTTCCGTTTTAGGTTGGGTTTCGCTTTCTTTACCAATGCGGGTATGAATGGCCGGCCATCCGAATACGGCTTTTACGGGTCCTTTTTTGCCATGGATCAATACCCGTTGGGCAGGTGCAGTCTGATGATCGGCGCCCCCGTTCCTTTTTACATAGATCAGGCCTTTGTCGGTAATATAGTTTACAAACCATCCGATCTCGTCGGCATGTGCCTCAATGACCACCTTAAAAGGCTGGTCCGGGTTAATGATCCCTACTGCAGTGCCATAAGGATCTACAAACTGTGTATCAATATAGGGCTTCAGATAATCGAGCCATAATTTCTGTCCCCAGGATTCAAATCCAACCGGGGAGGCATTGTTAATATAGTTCCTGAGGAACTGCAGTGCTTCGTCTGTTACGATCGATTTGGGCGCTTTACTTTTTTTGCTCTTTTCCTTTGTCATTGATTTTGCCATAGTGATCTTTTAAGATCCTCAAACGTACATAATTTTATTAACAATCGGCAGGCAGCAGGGGTGGGCGGTTTTCAGTCTTCAGTTTTCAGTCTTCAGTCATCAGTCATCAGTCTTCAGTTTTCAGTCATCAGTTTTAAAAATGGAATTACAGATCGGGCACCAGGTATCAAACGGTATTTAACGTTAAACCCTCATCCTGAAACCGCGCCTGCAGGAATTTAAAGATCCCAACGCAAAACCACCTGGCCGGTATTATATATAAGTGAAGGTTCCGTAACAGAAATACGCATCCGGTATCAGGTATCAAACGGAACCCAACCTGGAACGTTGAATGTTAAACCTGGAACAAAAAATCTCTAAGGAACGTTGATGTACTTGTGGATCTGCAGGCTCAGTTCCCATTGCGGGTGCGCTTTGATATAGTCGATAATAAGCGGGGTCATGGCGGCCGCTTTGCTCCATTCCGGCTGCAGGTATAGCTTGCAGTGGGAAGCAACCTGTGCCGCAAACTGTTCGCCCCAGGCAAAATCAGTTTTATTATATACGATGATCTTTAATTCATTGGCCACTGGCAGAATCTCCGGTAGCGGCTGTTTGAATTTTTTAGGCGAAAGGCAGATCCAGTCCCAGGTGCCCGAAAGGGGTGCCGAGCCCGATGTTTCGATATTGGTGGCAATACCGTTTTCCCGGAGCGCTGTGGTCAGTGCGTCCAGCGGGTGCAGCAGTGGTTCTCCCCCGGTGATCACCGCAATGGGGGCAGGCGTGTTTTTTACCGCATCCACAATGGATGCAATGGTCCAGTGCGGGTGTGCATCAAAGGACCAGCTTTCCTTAACGTCGCACCAGGTACAGCCTACATCGCATCCTCCAAGACGGACAAAATACGCCGCTTTTCCCTGGTGATAGCCTTCCCCCTGGATGGTATAAAAGTGTTCCATAACGGGATAACTGCCGTTAAATGTTGCCGGGGCGGTATTTGCTATCTGGGATTTAATATTTTGAATTTAGTATTTGAGATGTAGGATTTAACCCGTCCTAGTTCCGGTCGTCACAGGCCTTAAATGTATTCTTCATCAATGCGGCAATGGTCATAGGGCCCACGCCTCCCGGAACCGGGGTAATAAAGCTCGTTTTAGGTGCCACACCTTTAAACTCCACATCGCCTACCAACCGGTGTCCCGATTTTTTAGTGGCATCTTTAATGCGGGTGATACCCACGTCTATTACCACGGCACCTTCCTTCACCATATCGGCGGTTACAAACTCGGGGATGCCGATAGCGGCAACAATAATATCGGCCTGCAAGCAGATCTCCTTCAGGTTGGTTGTTTTCGAATGACAAAGTGTTACCGTGCAATTACCGGGGTTGGAATTGTTGCTCAGCAAAATGCTCATCGGGCGGCCCACAATATGGCTCCGGCCGATCACTACCGCATGCTTTCCTTTGGTTTCAATTTTATGATGTTCCAAAAGCAGCATGATACCGTAGGGGGTAGCCGAAATAAAGGCATCTTTTTCTCCCAGGGTCATCTTGCCGATGTTTACCGGGTGAAATCCGTCTACATCTTTGGCCGGATCGATGGTTTCAATTACCTTTTTTTCGGAAATATGTGCGGGAAGCGGCAGTTGTACAAGGATGCCGTCCACATCCATATCTTCATTGAGGTCCTCAATTTTTTCCAGCAGTTTCAGTTCGGTTACATCTTCTTCAAAATGAATGAGGGTAGATACAAAGCCGATCTCATTACAGGCCTTTACCTTGGAAGCTACATAAGTTTCGCTGGCCCCGTTATTTCCCACAAGAATAGCAGCCAGGTGCGGCACTTTTTTACCGGTGGCTGCGCGCTGCGCTACATCGATCTCAAGAGAGTCCAGGATCACTTTTGCTGTTTCTTTTCCGTTCAGTAGTTGCATAAGGCTGCAAACCTACATAAAGTTTAGGAGGGGTAAGAAAAATTTTGAGGGGAACAGGAAAATGAAGTAAATCTTGTGTAAAATTAATTTTTTTCTAAAATACTGGTTGATTTGAATCAATTTGTTGGAAACTGTTTAAAAAAAATATATTTTATATAAGCTGATGAAAATCAATTTTTAAGGTTGTTAGGACAACTAACGGTTGATGTTTTACATTATATTTCTGTAATGAAAAGTTAAAAAATGATGAAATAACTGTTAAAAACCTGTATTTTCATGCCGAGAAATGTTTGACAATCTAGTACCTGATTGATTGATCAATACTATCTGGCTTGGATTAAATCAATACTTAACAAAAAAAATTACATGAGAAAAATTCTGATGTTGCAGCTATTGGCGCTATTTGCTGCATTATGTTGTTTCGCTCAACCAAAGGCAATTACCGGGAGGGTTGTCGATCAGGCGGGAAACCCCATTCCGTTTGCCACGATTACTGAAAAAGGAAATTCGCATGGCGTTTCCGCAGATGAAAATGGAAACTTTAGCATTATTGTACGGGATAAAGCTGCAATTGAAATTAGTGCTGCAGGCTTTCAAACGGTGGTTGTAAATGCGCCGGTTTCTCCATTGCAGGTAGTATTGCAACCTGGTAAGAACCAGGCAATGGACGAGGTGGTTGTGACGGCTCTGGGATTAACGAAGAGCAGGCGTGTACTGGGATATGCCACCCAAACACTTAAGTCAGACGCGTTGGAAGATAAAGGAGATGGTAGCTTACTGAATGCTTTACAGGGGAAACTGGCAGGGGCAGATATTACCGGCGCTGGTGGAGCTGCGGGGGCTTCAACAAGTATCATTTTAAGAGGTATTACCTCTTTTACCGGGAACCAGTCGCCGTTAATGGTTGTTGACGGAGTTCCGGTATCAGATGCTACGGATGAAAGTACTGTTGGTCTTTATTCCAATCAGTCTTCAAACAGGCTTGCGGACCTGAATCTGAATAATATAGAAAAAGTTGATGTGCTGTCGGGGCCGGCGGCTGCTGCCCTGTATGGGTCAAGGGCTGGTCATGGGGCCATTATGATTACCACTAAAAAGGGCAGCGGAAAGAAAGGCGTAGCCAAGATTGTTCTGAGCAGTTCCTATACGACCCAGAAAGTATATGGATTTCCCGAATTACAAAATACGTTTGGGCAGGGGTCCAATGGCCTTTTCAATGCAACATCCGGAAACTCCCTGGGACCAGCCTTTAGCAGTAAACCCAATATCGTTAATGGATTGGTTGTAGGAGCTACGCCTCAATATGTAAACGGTGTAACCTATACCACCGGGCAAACCGTTCCATACCAGGCATATCCGGATAATATCCTGAGCTATTTCAGAACCGGTTCTATTTTTGATCAGAACCTTTCCATTGGCTCCGGAGATGAAAAGAATCACTATAATATTGCGGTAGGAAATTCTAAACAAAGAGGTATTCTTCCCAACTCAGAATTCAATAAGACAAATGTTGGATTTGATTTTGGTTCGCAAATAACGGAGAAGCTAAATGTAAGGGCGGGCGCTACTTATTTTGCAACGGTACAGCAAGGGCCAACCCAGGGATCCAATGGTACATACAGCGCATATGCGAATGTGTACCGGATGCCAAGAAACATCGATTTTGACTATTATAAAACGCATTATGTAACATCTCCCGGGGGGTATAATAACTGGTTTGTTCCCAATGTCTATAATAACGCCATTCAGGATTCATCCAGTGCTTCAGATAACCCCTATTTTGCTGCAAATAAAAACCCGATCAGAAGTAATCTTTCCCGGGTTATGGGAAATGTGAGCGTTGGCTATGATCTTTTGAGTTGGTTAAATGTCAGCTACCGGGCGGGCGTTGATGCGTATACTGATCGCAGAACAAGAACTGTTGCAATTGGATCGGCCCAGGTGGTGCGTAGCGCATTTACAGGTGCACCCGGAACAACAACAGGCGGTATTATGGAGGATGTGATTTACCGAAATGAGTTTAACGGAGATTTTATGATCAATGCCAAAAAGAATAATCTTTTTGTGGATGGCTTAAATGCTACTTTGTTATTGGGAGAAGGGGTTAATCAACAAAGGTTTAAACAAGTAAACCAGACCGGGTATGGGCTAACTATCCCCGGCTTTTATAACATTACCAATGCTACCAATTTAAGTTTAACGAATGAATCGGAAAGCATTAAAAGACTTTGGGGACTTTATGGTCAATTATCGCTGGCGTATAATAATTATTTATTCTTGGAATTTACGGGCAGACGCGATCACTCTTCTACATTGCCGGTTTCCAAAAATGCTTATTTCTATCCATCGGTATCGGGTTCATTTGTCATAACAGATGCCTTAAAGATGCAATCCCCGGTTTTGTCCTTTGCAAAAGTACGGGCGGCATACGCCAAGGTGGGAAATGATGCGCCGGTGTATTCGCTGGATAATACCTTCTCTTCAACCTCTGTTGGTAATAACGTAGCCAATTTTAGTTTTCCCTTTGGAACGATTCCCGGCTTCTCTGCTGCTTCAACACTGGCTAACAGAACATTAAAGCCCGAGTTTACAAGCACTGTGGATCTTGGCGTAAATATCGGCTTATTCAAAAACCGGTTGAATATCGATGCAACTATTTATAACTCCAAGAGCACGGATCAGATCGTTACTATTGCATTGCCTGCTACTTCAGGATATTTGGCAAGAATCATTAATATAGGAGAGATGACCAATAAAGGAGTGGAGTTAACCGTAAATGCTACCGCTGTTCAAACCAGTGATTTTAGCTGGAATATTTCAGGCAACTTCTCAAAAAACAGGAATAAGGTTACCAAACTGGCTCCGGGAGTTACTTCTTTTGCCTTTGGTGGAATATCCTTTAGTGGATTAATACCAACCATTGCCGTGGGAGAACCCTTTGGAATTATCAGGGGAAGTAAGTTTGTTACGAATGACAAAGGACAACGACTGGTTGATTCCACTACAGGTTTATATGCAAACTACAAATCCGACCAAACAGTTTTAAATGCGAATAGGGACTGGATCGCAGGTCTTACCAACACGTTTAAATACAAGGCCTTTGGCTTATCCTTCCTGGTTGATTATAAGCAAGGCGGTCAGTTCGAATCCTTTACTGTAGGAACCTTAAGAGCTAACGGTTCTTTAAAAGTAACAGAAGACCGTGAGCAGCCATTTGTGCTTCCTGGTGTAATTGATATGGGAAATGGCAACTATCGTCCGAATAATATCCAGATAAGCGGACAGTCATTTTATAATTCAGCGCTGGGTTCTACAACCGGTGCTTCAACTTCAAATGAATTTGCTGTGTTTGATGCGACTACATTTAGGTTAAGAGAGGTCTCCCTGAGTTATGATCTGGCGGGAGCACTGTTGCATACGCGGGCGTTTAAAAATCTGAAATTTACCTTATACGGCCGTAACCTGTTCTTTTATGCGCCCAATTCTCCCATTGATCCGGAGTTGAGCACACAAGGTAGCGGTACAGGAACTTCCGGATCGCTGGTGCGTGGACTGGAGCTGGGAAGTGCTCCCAATACAAGGAATTATGGAGCCAGTATCAGACTTACCTTTTAATTACAAACAAATCGGTTATAATGAAAAGCTATTTTAAATTAATATTATTTGTATTTCTTGTATTGATTGGTTCATCGTGCACCAAGGGCTTTCTTGATGTAAACAAAAATCCCAATGCCGCCATCGATGTGCCGCCCAAAACCCTGCTTTCGTCAGCAACGGTTGGTATGGCCTTTGTTAACAGCAATGAGCTGGGAAAAGTTGCAGCGCTTTTAATGCAGTATAATGCCGGTGTAAGCGGTTTGTCTTCATCCTATGATCAATGGAATCTTAATAGTATGGACAATCAATGGAGCAATGAATTATATACACCAACGATCAATAGTTTGAGCATCATTATTCAAAAAACCCAGGGTACTTCACCTTATTATTCAGGCATTGCTAAGCTGGAATTGGCGTATTTAATTTCACTTACAACAGATTTGTGGGGTGATGTGCCGTATTCCCAGGCAGCTCAGGGGCTTGACGAAAATGGTATCCCAAAATATCCACAACCGGTTTTTGATGCCCAGGCGGATATTTATTTAGGGAATGCTTCAAAGGGAATAAAAAGTCTTTTTAACCTGGTTCGTGAGGGAATCAGTGAAGTTGGAGCGCCCTCCAGCGTGTTGGTTCCCAAAAGTGATGATATGGTGTACGGCGGTACAATGTCAAAATGGACCCGGTTCGGAAACTCATTATTGCTAAAACTGGCGCTGCAGGTTTCCAATAAAGCACCGGATACAACAAAAGCTGTAATTAATGATATCCTGACCAATAAAAAGCCCATTATTGATGCAATTGATGGTAGCCTGGATTTTAATGTTCCGTTTACTGCTGCCAATCCCAATGCTTATTATCTTCAAGACATTGGGGGATCGATTCCCAATACCCAAATGCTCAGCAACCGGTTCCTGGCCTTGGAAAGAAGTTTAAATGATTCATTGCGGTTATCTAAATTTTATACAAAACCTGCGGCCACATTTATTGGGTATGATAATGGTTCTCCTTTTGCGGCACCAACGGCCAGCACGAGATCCTTATATGGAATATACACATTGGGAGCTGCTCGTGATGGATCTGCTCCGATTCGCCTGATGACTGCTTTCCGTAATTACTTTATACTGGCAGAGTTTGCATTAAGATTTGGTGTAGCTACAGATGCAAATACGTATTATCAAAACGGTATAAAAGCGGCAATGACCTCTGCAGGGTTAAGTACTGCAGATATTACAGCGTATTTCACGGCAAACCCAACTATAGTTTCTTTAAATATCACTGATCCGCAAAGTAAACAACTGGAGCAAATCATTACCCAAAAATATATCGCTTCTGTGGGCAATGCTATCGAAAGTTATAATGACTACAGACGCATTGGGCTCCCGGTATTGACGCCACCTGTAAATACAGCGGGCGACGATCCCAACACATTCCCCCAACGGTATCCGTACACCATTAGTGAAGGAACGTCAAATCCTAATCAACCTAATCCCAGGCCAAAAACCAACGTTAAAGTTTGGTGGCAGTAACAAAATAAAATCAATTAAAATGCAATTAAATATCGTTCGAAATATGCATAAGTTACTTCTTATATTATTTGCGGTTTTTGCCTTTTCTTTTCAGGGCTGTAAAAAAGGTGATCTGGACTTTAATAATTCAGACGCAGCACATCCCAAGATCCCTGTTACCGTGTCAGATGTATACATGTATTATAATGGGGTGCCGTCTGTATCCACATCTGTTGCCGCAGGAGGCAACATAACCATCCAGTTAAATATTCCGTCTTCAAGTGGAAGAACGATAAAGGAAATAACCCGCGTGGCTTTTGCAAACACTACGTCAAATTATGCAATCATTCAAAATCCCAACCCGGCGTATTCATCTCCTGCCCCCCCTCTTACAGGGCCGTATTCAGCTACTTCAGTAGCTGGAAGCGGAACATCGGTGACCTTTACAACGTCGCTTGCTGATTATGCAACCCGCACAAAGTCGACTTTGGTGACTGCCGGAGGTACTGCAACAAGCTTTTTAGGACGGTATCTTTATTTCCTGGTTACACTGGATGATGGAAGCACGCTGATCCCGGTGCCTGTTCGGGTTTATGTTGATAATTAACAGCAGTGGCCCCTACGAAAGGGATTGAAGAGCGGGGACATCCATTTTTCTGGGTAAATTGCAGATGCAATATTGTTTTAGCTAGAAAAGAACTACCGGAAAAATTATTATATCCTTGTTTATAAGGAGAGACTAAATCAGTCTCTCCTTTTTGTTTTCCTTATCATCGGTATCAAAGTTGAATGGTTTCGTTCATCAAAGCTTCCCATTTGATAGTGGGGGTATAGTCCGTTTTACGGAAATTTTCAAAAAAAAACTGTTAAAGGACGGAGCGCAGTATAACTAGCTATAAAAGACCAAGAATGGCAACCTGTTTGGTGTTACACACCATTGTAACCATCAAAATTTACGATCAAGTCTTTGGAATAGGAGGGCATTTGTTGATTTTTTTGTAAAAAACCACTTGACGCAGATCAAATTTTTTAATTTTTTCGAAGAAACACCCTCTTCCCCCAATTTATTGTAAATCAATTTGGAATGTTAGCTATGCAACTATTTCAGACCTTAATTAACGGTTGTTAGTGTTGGGTGAAGGTTAAAAAAACATCAACAATTTGTTAAAACGATGTACTTTGCATGGCTGTCTTGACTGACTTTATTGGTTATGAATTGACTTTATGATTGACTATTTTTTCTTTTAACAAAAAAAAATTCATGAGAAAACTTGTATTGCTACTGGCACTCGTGACCTGTTCCATGTTGGTTTTTGCGCAGACAAGGACCATAACAGGTACCGTTAAAGATGAATCAGGGAATCCAATTCCCTTTGCGACCATTACGGAGAAAGGCGCAAAAAATGCCGTTTCAGCGGATGCTGACGGAAATTTTACCCTGCATGCTAAAGAGGGTGCTACCCTTACGATTTCTGCAGCAGGATTTAACTCCGTTGATAAGAGCACAATGGAAAACCTGAAGGAGATCGTGCTGAACAAAGAAGGCAAGGAGACGATCGAAGAGGTGGTCGTTACCGCTGTTGGTGTAAAACGGGCCGAGCGTTCGCTGGGTTACGCCTCCACACAGGTTAATGCCGAAGAGTTGACTGCCAACGGTAACCGAAGCGCTTTGAATGCCTTGCAGGGAAAAGTTCCCGGAGTTGAAATTACCTCTGCTTCCGGTGCGCCGGGTGCATCCACCCGCATTATTATGCGTGGTTTTAGTTCTTTAGGTGGTTCAAATCAGCCACTGTATGTGGTGGATGGGGTTCCGGTTAGCAATGGTCAGGTAGGTGAAACAGACCTGAATGGTGGACTGGATTTTGGTAACCGTGGAAACGATATCAATCCGAATGACATTGAATCGATCAATATCTTGCAGGGTGGTTCTGCAACAGCGCTGTATGGTTCCCGGGCTGCATCTGGCGTGGTGTTGATAACGACAAAGAACGGTTCAAAGTCCAATGGTAAGGCTAGTGTGGATATCGCTTCTGCAACAACGTTTGAAACACCGCTCCGGTTGCCCTTTATGCAAAATGAATTTGGACAGGGATGGTATAATCGCACTACTGCGGAAGGCGGTGATCTGGCTGAAAATGGTAGCTGGGGGCCTCGTTTTGATGGTGTAAATCGGCCCTGGGGTTTTGTGGTAGATAATCAGCAGTTGGTAAAGCCGTATTCTGCACTAAAAACCAATGTAAGGGATTTTTTTGAAGTGGGTAAAACGTTAAATAATTCCATTTCAGTTAAGAATGGAGACGAAAATAAAAGTTACTATGTTTCTTACGGAAATATCCTGGCCGATGGTATAATGCCTACGGATGCAGATTCTTATAAAAGACATAACGTTGCATTGAGAGGTAATACCAAATTTTTGAAAATTTTTAATGTAAGTGCTTCATTAAACTATATTAATAAATCTTCAAAATATGTTTTGACCGGACAGGATCAGTCTGTACTTGATGGCTTGTGGCAGGCTCCAAGGGATATCAGCTTTGTGGACCAGGAGGACTATCATAATAAATTTTATAATGTTGATAACTATTATACATTATATGCACAGAACCCTTATTATGTGCTGAAGGAACACGGGAACCGGTTCGAGGAAAACCGGATATTCGGAAATCTGTCGGTTGACGCAAAAGTAACCCCCTGGTTAACCGCTACCTTTAAAGCCGGTAACGATGCTTCTAACAGCACTGCGAAGAGCTGGCGGGCGATCACACAATCGGCCAGAACGGACAGCAATAAGGAATTAGGACGTGTAACGGAATCAGCGTATTCTTCTTCAGAATTCAATACGGATTTTTTCCTGAATATTAAACCCCAGATCAGCCAGGAGTTTACACTGGATGCGATCGTAGGGCATAACTTTAACCAGCGAGACGGCCGTGCGCAAACTTCAGAAGTAAAAGGGCTGGATATCCCTGGATACTACAATTTGGCGAACAGTTCTTCCACTCCTTCGGTTACTGCCACACTGTCAAAACGCAGATTGGTTGGCGTATATGCCAGCGCTAACCTTGGATTTAAAAATATGCTGTTCCTGAATCTTACCGGTAGAAATGACTGGTCTTCCACACTCCCTCCCTCAAATAGGTCATTCTTTTATCCGGGAGCGAGCCTGAGCTTTGTGTTCTCTGAACTGCTCACCAATAAAGACGTGTTGTCATTTGGTAAGATCAGAATGGGTGCTGCAAGAACCGGTAAGGATGCAGATCCCTACCAGATCTATTCGGTGTTAAATCAAGCCTCCTTTACAGATGGATACCGTACTTTCGAATTCCCCCTTGCCGGAAGCATCAATGGCTTTAGTGTATCTAATTTAATAGGAAATCAGGCTTTAAAACCGGAGATCTCAACCGACTATGAAATCGGTACCGATCTGAAATTTTTCAGAAACAGAATCGGGTTAAATTTTACTGCCTATAACAAGATCATCACCAATCTTATCTGGACCTCCACTATACCTTCAAGTACCGGGTTTACAGCCCAAACACAGAACCTTGGTAAAATAACTAACAAGGGAGTGGAGATTGCCCTAAGTCTTGTTCCGGTACAAAACCAGGATTGGAACTGGGAAGTATTCTCTAATTACTCGCGTAATCGGAACCTCCTTGTGGAACTGGTAGAAGGGTTGGATCAAATCTCTTTGGGTGGTACCGGATCGATTGGCTTTGTTGCCCGTCCTGGAAATCCGCTCGGTTTGTTTGAAGGGACTGTAGTGGAAACAGACCCTCAGGGAAGGACGCTTGTAGATGCCAAAGGCTTACCAATTATGAAGGCGGAGAAACAGGCTTTGGGTACTTCTCAAAATGATTTCAGAATTGGTGGAGGAACTTCATTGAGTTATAAAAACTGGAGCATGAGACTGGTAGCTGATTACCGGAAAGGGGGTGTGATGTACTCCCGTACAGCCGAGATGATGTATTTTACCGGGAATGCGATCCAGACCACATTTAACGACCGGCAGCCCTTTATTATTCCCAATTCGGTACAAAAAATAGGTGATGAATATGTGGAGAATACAACACCCATTGCCGGCTTCGATCATAACTTCAATTCGTATTTCAATCAGGATTACAATGCGGGTGTGGGGTCTGCCTATGTGTTAATGTCAAAAACGTTCTTCAAATTAAGGGAATTCAGCTTGTATTATTCATTCCCCAAAGAGTGGATCTCCAAATCTTTTATCCGGTCTGTTGATCTGGGTCTTATCGGTACGAATTTGTTGCTGTGGACACCAAAATCGAATCCGTTCACCGATCCCGAGCAAACAACATTTGGTACGGATATGGCGGCCGATTACGGAGATTTTGGTGCAACTCCCACTACCCGGAGTATCGGTTTTAACTTAAAACTCGGTTTTTAGAACATTATTAAACACTAAAAAGGAAAATAATGAATATTAAGAATTATATACTAATCTTTATAATCGCCGGAGTGCTTGGAAGCGGTTGTAAGAAGGGTTTTTTTGATATTAATGTAAGTCCCAATAACCCACAGGAAGCCACACCGGCCTTGGTGCTGCCAAGTGCAATAGCTGGCTCTGCATTTGTTTTTGGAGGGTATTACCAGGCGGTAGGAGGGTATTGGACACAGCAATATACACAGGCGCCAGGTGCCTCGCAATGGGCTAGCTGGGAATCTTATAATCTGACTGAAGACGATTTTGATCGGCAGTTCATCAGCTTGTACGCAGGTGCGCTTTATGATTATAAATACGTAAAAGACAAAGCAAGTGCCACAGCAAACTGGAAGTTTTATGCAATTGCCGGCCTGATGCAGGCATATACTTTTCAGGTGCTGGCCGATGTGTATGATAAGATCCCTTTTTCGGATGCGCTTAATGGTGAAGGCAACCTGCAACCCAAATATGACGACGGGCCGGCTGTTTATGAAGGGATATTGGCTTTGATCGATGACGCGTTATCTAAAGATTTTGCGGCATCAACAGTTAAGGATCCTGGAGCCACAGATGTAATTTTTGGAGGGAATATGACTAAATGGCGGCAGTTTGCCAACACTCTGAAACTAAAGATATATCTCCGTTATGTAAATACGGATCCCAATAAATACAGTAGCCAGATCAAGGCATTGCTGCAAGAGGACAACTTTCTAGAGGAGGATGCTGCGTTCACATCTTTTAAGGAGCAGGAAAGCGGTGCCAATCCGTTTTATAACACATTTGTGAGTCGTTTAGCAGGTAATGTGATCGCAAATACAACCTTGATGAGCTGGCTGACCGAGCATGATGATGCCAGAAGGGGAGGCATATATAAACCTTCCGAAACCGGCAACACTTGGGCTTCTTTAAATACAGGAGACTTTCAGACAACTCCTGGTGCTACCATTAAAAATTATGCAACGCCTGATATTAATAATACGTATCCTGTATATTTCTTTACTGAGGAAGAAGTATTATTCCTGGTTGCCGAAGCGGAGGCTCGCTATGGTACCGCTGCTAAGGCAAAAACAGCCTTTGATGCTGGTGTGAAAGCTTCATTTAAAAGTTTTGACCTGGAAGGTGAAGCAATTACATATCCCTACAATGGCATACAGTCCATCATTGAGCAAAAATGGGTGGCATCTGCCAATAAAAGATCGCTGGAAGCATTTTTTGATTACAACAGAACCGGTTACCCGGCAAATACCTTCACGAGGTCCAAAACATCTGTCTTGAACGGTGATGACCGGCCTAAAAGGTTCTTTTTCGCGTCAAGTGAACGAAAATCTAATAAGAATACCCCCCCAAGGGTTAACCTGACTGTGCCTGTATGGTGGGCTAAATAATAAAAAATAAAGACATGAATAAGAAAACGCTAAATATACTGATGCTGTTGGCAGTGTGTGTTATTACGGTAACCTCCTGTAAAAAAGATTCTAAGGGTGTGTCTTTTATGACAACTTATGCTGATATTATACTAAAAAGGACAAGTACAATAGACTGGCAGCTCGGAACGCCTTTTGTTGACCCTGGATTTACGGCAAATGAAGGGGAAACCGATCTGACCCAATCCGTGACTGTAAAATCGAATGTGGATGTCTCAAAGCCGGGGGTCTATTCGGTGTCCTATACCGTTTCAAACAGCGATGGATATCCTTCAACCGTAACAAGAACGGTGGTTGTTTGTGAAACATCGGCACCACTAAATGGCTTTTATCAATCTTCTATCATCCGGAATGGTTCCGCTAAACGTGGCCCGTTTAGCCAGTTGGTCTACGGGATTGGGAATAACCGGTACCATGTTCAGGATCTATTAGGGGGATGGTATGATATTGGAAGTGGATACGGACCGCTATATGCGGGCGCGGCAATCGTTGAGCTGAAGAATAACAATACATTCGAATTGATTTCCTCAGAGGCTTTAGGATTCTCCGACGGGTCTGCCCCGATCTTTACAACACCGGCTACCTATACTCCGCAAACAAAAACAATTGCCTTTACCAGCATGATGGCTGATACACCGGCTTATTTGTTTGCAGTAACTATGGTAAATTCCGGTTCCATAAATCGATAATTAATAATTTTGAAATTATGAAAAAGAATAAAACATATTTATTATGCAGCGTGCTTATTCTGGCCCTTGCTTTTTTTTCTTGCCAGAAGAAGATTGAAAAGGAATATAACTGGGCGTATCCTGTAGCCGGTGACTGGACCTTAAAAGCGTCGGTGGATGGTGAAGAAGTGGCCGGGCCTTTTGAATTGAAAGTTTATAACACATCTTTTGGGCAGGATTCCATCTGGCTCGACGATTATAATGGAAACTTTTACCAGGTGAAATTCAAGGCGAAAGTAGATATGTCCAGCCTGACGTTTCAAACGGCCGGTTCTACGAATGCCATATCCGGATATGATATCAATGTCAAAGTAATGGAAGGAAAGGTGATCAATAAGGATAGTCTTTCATTTAAAGTGGAATTTTCTGATGATCCCGGAACCGTTTATTCTGTTTCCGGACACCGGACCACGTCTTATGATGAATATATGCAGAGGTAATGGAACAGCTTTTTCTTAATATCACCGGAGCCGGATGATATCTATAGTACAGCCGTCTTAAATATTTTTAAGACGGCTTTTTTTTCTATATGTGTATCTCAATAAAAGTGGCTGTTAAAACGACAGCCACTTTTATTGAGAGAGCTATTATAGCCGGAGATGGGCCAAATCTCGCTATGGCTTGGCCCTGGATAAATTAAATTGTTGCCTGAAAACGAAAAGCCAGTTGCCGGGATACTGGGAATGATGATCAGAACCCTATTGAGAACGCTCTGTAAAATGATAGTCTCCCCATTGCAACTAGACGGCTGGTTCTTTTTAATTTGTATTCGGCGCAGATTAATGATTTTAGAGACGGGCTTCCTTTCTGAAAAGATAAACAATCGTCTTGTAAATTATTGACAAACAAACGATTGTTATTTTTGTTATTGAAATTTGTCTACTGATTGTTAAAATTTTTTGAAAATATTCTTAATTGTGGCTAACTTAAGGGTAGTTTTTGAAAAACTACTAATTGGTTTAACTTATTCGTTAACAAAAACACAATACATGAGAAGTATCCTACTTTTAAGCACATTGCTGCTCGCCAGCAATTTTTTGCTCCGTGCACAAACGAAGCTCATTACCGGTACGGTAAAAGATGAAGCCGGTAACCTGATCCCCTTTGCCACTATTTCGGAAAAAAGCACCAAAAATGCCGTATCTGCGGATGAGCAGGGAAACTTTCGTATTACTGCAAAACCGGGTGCAGTTTTAGACGTATCTGCGGCAGGATTTCAGACCAGGAGCGTGAATGCAACAGCAGCTCCTATGAACATTGTTCTTTCTGCCGGCAAAGAACAAACGATCCAGGAAGTGGTAGTTACGGCTCTTGGTGTTAAAAGAAACCGGAATGATCTTGGCTATGCAGCGCAAACCGTTAACGCTGAAGAATTATCCAAAGCATCCCAGACAGATGCATTGAAAGCGTTATCCGGAAAAGTTGCAGGCGTGCAAATTACCAGTTCCACCGGTACGCCGGGGGGAGCGGCCTATATACAATTACGGGGCGCTAATTCTATTACCGGTGATAACCAGCCGTTGTTTGTTGTGGATGGTGTACCCATAGATAATGGTCAAAACTATTCGGGTGATCCTGCGGATGGTACCAACAATGTTCTTTTTGGAACAACAAATACCAATAGAGGCGCTGATATTAATCCCAGTGATATTGAAAATATTACTGTATTAAAGGGCCCTGCTGCCGCTGCACTCTATGGCATCGGAGCCGCAAACGGGGCCATCCTGATTACAACAAAAAGCGGCAAGGCCGGCAGAACACAGGTAGAATTTAATTCGACACTAACTTTTGATAAAGTGAACCGGTATCCGGGGTTACAAAACCAGTGGATTAAAGGATCTTTTTTAGATAATGGCCGATATATAGCGGGGTACCCTTCGTCAAACAGGTATTCATGGGGTGCTAAAGTGGATACCCTTTTCTGGACGGGAGTGCCTAATGATTTTGATATACATGGCGAAGTGGTCGGTAAGTCTGACCCCAGGGCGAAAATACCTTTTGTGCCTTATGATAATATGCGCAGTTTTTTCAGAACAGCCCCTTCCTATACAAATTCGATTTCCTTCTCCGGGGGCAATGAAGTGGCTACTTACAGAATGGGGTATACCAACCTTTATCAGAATTCCATAGTTCCTACGCAATATTTTCAGCGGAATTCATTGAGTTTCGCAGGATCGTTGAAAATATCGGAAAAATTTAAGGCCTCTTCTACAATAAACTACACCCGAAGCAATAGCACCCAGCCTCAGAACGGTAGCAATACTTCAGGAATCATGCTGGGGTTAACAAGGACACCTATCGATTTTGATAATTCAAACGGAGCGAAAGATGCAAAAGACCCCAAAGCCTACCTGTTTCCCGTTGGGAGCGAGTTTGCAGGGCTACAAAGGGCCTATCGATTTAATGGCGCCCTGGGTGTTTATGATAATCCGTACTGGACCTTAAATAAGACCCCATTTACTACAGATCTTAATCGTATTATTGGAAACGTTCAATTAGACTATAATATCGGAAATGGTTTTACCGCGCTTTATCGCCTGGGTTCAGATATTTACCAGGATAACCGGCAGCAGTATTACGACAAAGGATCAAGCGCCTTTTCTGACGGGCGTATCTTCTACGACCGGTACTCGTATACCAGCCTGAACTCGGATCTGATTCTGGGATACTCAAAAAAGATCTCCGAAGCTTTTAAGTTCGACGGTAAGATTGGAAATAACTTCTACTCCAATAAATTAAACGAGTTGTATACACAGGGAGATGGGCTCGTATCCTCCGATTTTAATAATATGGATAACGCCACCGTTGTGAAGTCGGCCAACTTTGTCACTCCATACAGAAGATCATCGGTATACTTTGATCTTAATTTGGATTATGCCTCTATTTTATTCCTTGAGGTGACCGGGAGAAATGACTGGTCATCTACGCTACCTGTAGATAAACGGTCATTTTTTTATCCATCAGCTAATTTAGGCTTTGTGTTTTCTAAACTAGGAAACCTGCAGAACAGCAATATACTAAGTTACGGTAAGTTGAGGCTGTCTGCCGCCCAGGTTGGTAAAGATGCGCCGGCTTTTGCCTTGAATGGTTATTATTCCAAGGCCACATTTTCCGATGGATATACTTCCGGAATTACCTACCCCAATGATGGTGTAGCCGGATTTGGAAGGGTTTCGGTTTTGGGAAACCCGAATTTAAAGCCGGAGCGGACAACATCGTATGAAGCAGGGTTAAACCTTCAGTTCTTTAAAAACAGGCTGGGATTGGATGCGACTGCTTATTATTCGAAAGGATCCGATTTAATTGTAACGGCTCCGTTAGCAGCATCTACAGGATATAACTCCCAGGTAATTAATTCGGGCTCCATTGAAACAAAGGGCCTGGAACTGCAGCTGACGGGAACCCCTGTTAGAACCAATAGCTTCAGGTGGGAATCTTTTGTAAATTTCAGTGCCTATAAAAACAAAATTCTGAAGCTGGCTGATGGTGTAGAACAAATTGACCTGAATGGCTTTACAGGAACCACCATCGCTCAAATTGCCGGGTATGGCGCCGCTTCCATTTTCGGTTATGGCTATGAGCGGGATGCAAACGGTAATATTGTTGTTGATGACAGGGAGGGCGATGCGCGGTATTATCCGATAGCACCGGCGGTACAAAAATTTCTGGGAAATACCAATCCAAAATTTTTAATGGGATTTGGAAATACGTTTACCTATAAAAATCTTTCCCTGTATGCCTTGCTCGATTGGAAAAACGGAGGAAAAATGTGGAATGGTACGCGTGGATCTCTTGCGGCGATCGGAACCTCAGATTTGACCAATAACCGGGATCAGATGTATTTATTCAAGGGGGTGCTGGGGCACTTAAATGACGCCGGCGAACTGGTGCACAATGATGCAAACGGAAATGAGGTTGCAGGACCGGGTGCTGTAAATACGGTGGAAGTGCCCTTAAATGAAGCGTGGTACCGGGGTAATGGCGGCGGCTTTGGTAACCTGAACGAAGCCTTTATTGAAGATGCCTCATACATAAAACTGAGGGAAGCAAGTATAGTATATGATTTTTCGTCCCTGCTGGAGCAACGGCGGTTTATAAAGGGGGCATCGTTGGGAGTTTTTGTGAGAAATGTAATTATCTGGACGCCCTACAAGGGCATTGACCCGGAAACAAGCCTGACGGGTGCTACCAGTGCACAGGGCATTGATTATTTCAATATGCCAGGCACTGCCTCGTTTGGTGTGAATCTAAAGGTAAAGTTCTAAAAGATACACACAAAATGCAGCCACTTCTTTTATATAACTAAATCAAGTAATAATGAAATATTTTAATAAAAAGCTTTCTGTAATCGTTCTGGCTATTACAGTAATTTTAATGAGCTCCTGTAACAAAAAGTATTTTTATGACGGGATTAATGATGACCCTACACAGCTTAAAAATCCCACACCAGCCTTAATGTTATCCCCAATTCTTCTTGCATCGGGGTATGAATACGGTGGCGATGAATCCCGTTTCCCCTCTATTTTTATGCAGCAGGTAACCGGTGCGGCGAACCAGTCGTATTCAGCAGGTATCTATAATATTTCCCCGGATGATGTAGATAATATGTGGAGCTTTGGATTTTACGGAGGACTGATGAACAATACCTATGATTTAATTACAAAATCAGGAGCGCTGAATCAGAAGTATTATCACGCCATCGGGCAAATCGTAATGGCCAATTTGCTTCAACGGGCAACCGACCTGTGGGGAGATATTCCTTATTCGCAGGCGTTTAAAGGAAATGAAAGTAAAAATGCGGCGTTTGATACACAAGAGTCGATTTATGCGTCCGTTTTATCGCTTTTGAACGGAGGTATTGCTGAGATCGAAGCCGGTGATGATGGCGCAACCTTACCAGGCCAGGAGGATATCTTATATCGAAATTCCAAGGATGATATTGATTTGCAAATGGGGCACTGGAAGAAATTTGCGCATGCGCTAAAAGCCAGGTGTTTTATTCATCTTGCAAAGGTTTCTCCGGTTTATTATGATTCTGTTTTAAAGGAAGTGCCGCTGGCTTTTAAAGCTAATTCAGATAATGCTATAGTCCCCTTTAGCGGTTCCAGTGTCAATTCTTCCAATCCGACTTTTCAGTTTAATGATCAGCGGGGAGATATTGCCTATGGCAGTAACTTTTTATATTACAAATTATTAGGGAAAGACCCGCGCTACAATATCTATTATGATACCACCATGAAGGTGAATAAGCAAACCGGAAAAATTGACACCCTGGTAGACCTGGGAAGTTTTAATGGTGCTGCCAGTTCCTCGATATATTTAATGACGTACGATGAACTGAAATTCATTGAAGCCGAAGCACAATTTCAAAAAGGAGCAAAGTCATTGGCCGCGGATGCTTATAATGCAGCGGTGGTAGCCAACCTGGCAAGAACAGGCGCTGATGCTGCTTATGCGGCCGTTGTAGCCAAGACCGCTGCAACTATAACGTTAAATGATATTATGACGCAGAAATACATTGCACTTTTCTTATCGTCCGAAGTCTGGACGGATTGGCGTAGAACGGGTTTGCCCCAGTTAACCCCGGCAAGCGGAAATGTTACAGGAGGCATTATTCCCCGGGCATTGGTTTACCCTAGTAAGGAAATAAGGTATAATAGCAATACACCTAAGAACAGAACACTAACGAGCAAGCTTTGGTGGGATAAATAGGTATATATTTTCCGTTGATTCTAAAAGGGGCCGTCTTCAAATGAGGATGTCCCCTTTTTATATACATAAGTAGATAGATCAATGAGGAGCATTACTGTTTTTTTGGGGAAATGATCAAAGATGTTTTTTTTATATATTTAAAAGCTCTAATTTCGCAAAATTGTCCACTATACCAATTAGTTGCTGATATCTGATTTATTAAAACCCAAAAACTAAAAATTATGAAACACGTGAAACTGCTGACCTTAATAGCCCTGCTGGCAGTCTTGGCATTGAATAGCTGTAAAAAACAGGAAAAAATTATCGACGGGGCGAAACCGGAGGACAAGCTACCTACTTCGGCTATCGTCGGAGGTAGTTATATTGATATATCTAATATACCCTATCAGGTGCGGATTACTGCTGGTACTAACGGTGGAGGCGGAGTTATTCTGGGAGAGCGATGGATATTGACTGCAGCACATGTAATAGATGGAAAACCATTAACGGCAATAACTGTTTATGCGGGCTCAAATAGTTTGAATTCTGGTACTAGCTATGGCGTTGATAGCGTTTTCACCAACAATTATGTGGGAGTAGGAGATAATGATATTGCATTGCTAAAGTTATCAACACCGATAACGTTTACTAGTAATGTAGCACCTATTCTTTATGCTACTTCTGCAGATTATATTACTACTGGTGAAATAGGTGTTGCTTCTGGCTGGGGGCAGACTTCAGGCACTGAGGATGTATCATCACTATTAAAATCGGCAAGTCTGAAAATTTATGATCTGTCGAATCCTAAGCAGATTAAAGCCGAAAGTATTACTACTCCTTTTGAAAGTGTTTGCTTTGGTGATAGCGGCGGGCCATTTACAATACAAACTTCTCGGGGAAGAGTCTTAGCTGGAATTTCTTCTTTTTTCCCTGTTGGAGATGGCGCCTCTTATTCCGCCTCTTGTGTACAGGGGAAATCCGGATTTACCCGTGTGTCTGCTTTTGCAGATTGGATTAAAGAAAAGACGGGTATTGTTAGTCCAGGAATGAATGGATGGGGGCTTTTTTGCGACGAGGGAAGCTATTCATTGGATAATATCCTACCTGGGGCTACGTTCTCCTGGAATGTAACACCTTCAGGAGCTGTAACGTTCTCCGGAGATAATACAGCCACGGTTACTTTATCGAAAGCCAACAACTATAAAGGATGGATTAGTCTTTCTGGAGTGATGACTGTTCCTGGTTTGACGACGACGACCACAACTAGATCGATATGGGTTGGAAAACCCAATATTGTTATAAAGCAAACCAAGGCAGTTTGGAACGACCCAAATATGTTTTACACGGTGAGCGCAGATGTTACTCCTTCCGGTTATTTGGCAGGAATTCAAGAATATAACTGGACTATAACGGATCAGAACAACAATATATATACGATGCAGACTTCTCTTCCATATATTAATTTCACAGAATATGTTTTCCAGGTACAATTGGATGTGACAACATATTGTGGCGATATTTCTCTTCGGAAAAAAATACTGTTATCAAATGAAGGCTTATAGTTAAATTCTACTGGCAATTGTTTACAGGATAATCAGCACTTTACAGGACAATAGGAAAACCGTCTCTCTCGAGGCGGTTTTCCTATTAAACAATAAACGGGAAGTGCGACTTAGGCAGCCCAGGGCTTCATTGATTGAATATACGATCCAGATAAAACAAGTAGGCTATTGAAAAATCTTTTCAATAGCAGATGTCTGTTCAACCCTGGTCCTGATGCGGAACGCTTTGATACCGCTTCTTTTATTACCTTCGTTTCAAATAAGTAAAATGAACGAGCAACAACAGAACCAGTTAAATATAGAAATTTCGGAAGAAGTAGCGGAAGGTACGTATGCGAACCTGGCCATCATCACCCATTCCATGGCGGAATTTGTGATCGACTTTGTAAACGTAATGCCGGGAACACCCAAAAGCAAAGTAAAATCGCGGATCGTATTTACCCCCCAGCATGCCAAACGTTTTATGAAGGCGCTGATCGATAATATAGAAAAGTTCGAAGCATCGCAGGGCGTGATCAAAGACCTGGACGAAATGCAGGTACCGGTGAACTTTGGCGGACCTACCGCGCAGGCCTAACTAATTTGTTTCAGGTTTAAAAGCTTCAGGTTCCAGGTTGGCTTCTTCGATTACAGATCATAGAGTGAAAACATTGTCCGGGGATATAAGTATGAAGCCGATCCGGCCTCTTAAAACGATGGTATAGTACACGGAATAAGGTAGCAAAACGGATCTGACGTGAAACCCGGGACAAATCTATCGCCTTCTTCCGCGGCGGGGTGTTTCGGCCTCATATGCCGGCAGGGGCGGGTCGGGTTTTTGTTTGATCCAGATAACCGTGCTTTTTGTCATCTTTGGATTGCTTTTCAGCGCAACGGTGATCGACACTTTTTCTGCAGAAGGTGCGTCCGGTAATACCAGGCTGTTGCCCTCAAATTTACCGTAATCGGTGGTAAACCGCAGTTGTTTGTCGGTAAGGGGCGCCCAGCTGCCATCACTCATTTTACCGTCTACATTAATATAATTGTACGTGCCCTTTTTCAGACTGTCTGTATACAGGTGAAAATGAATGCTTTCAATTTGCTGTGCCCTGGCAGCCATCGCTGCCAACATCAATAAAAGAAAAACACCGCTCTGCTTCATTTTTTTTTCGACTGGTTCCCTTAAAAGACGCGGGAAAAAGGCAAAAGGTTGTTATGCCGGAAGCGCACCGGCGGATTTCAGCAATTCCGCTATCCTGGGATACTCCAGTTGCAGGGCGTGGGCCAGGGGGGTAATCCCCTTTTGGTCCGGAAGATTTACATTACAGCCACCGGCAATAAGCGCCGCCACAATGGGCGCATGTGTTGCATCTCCTTCCCCCAGGATAATTGCTTCCAGCAGGGCCGTCCAGCCCAGGTTATTTACATGATCTACCGGAAACCCCGGGGCCTTTACCAGCAGCTGCACTACTTCCAGGTGGGCTTTTTCGGCAGCGGGTATCAGCGCCGTGCCCCCATAGCGGTTAAAAATAGTAAAATCAGCACCGTGTTCCAGGCAGGCCGCTACCACGGTGGCAAATCCCTGCGCACCGGCATATAAAAACGGTGTGTAAAGCACGGTATCCTGGGCGTTCACACTGGCTCCGTGCGCAATCAGCAACAGGGCTGTTTCGATCTGTTTTTTGTACAAGGCATACAGCAATGGTGTTTGTCCTTCCGGGTTGCTTCTTTCAAGATTGGTATTGCGCGCAAGGGCTTCCTTTATATACCCGGTGTTGCCATCATCAATACACCGGAAGAGATCAATGGTTCCTGTCATGCTGTTTTATTAAACGGGTTTATGATTACAATTGCATTGCTGCGTCCGCAATAATAAGTTGTTTTCAGGACATATAGCGGATAGGCTTTCGAACGTTCGTTTTTTGTAAAGGGCTGTTTTTTTAATTTTTTATTGCGAACTTTGGGTTATGCGGGTATCTAAAAAAGACGCAGAAATAATCTATAATGCCATTGACCAGTGGGAGGAGGAAAAGGTGGTTGATACAGAAAAAGCGGACCAGTTGCGAAACGCCGTTACTGTATATAAAGACGACCTGGGTTCCTTTACCTTTTATGCTTTTGTAGCCGCCGTTTCCTGCGCTATTCTTGCGTTTGGTGCCATTGTGCTGGATGAAAAATGGATCGAGCGGCTCCGCCGTTTTTTTGCATTTTCCGAGGTATTGATCGGCGGCATTTTTTTAGCGCTTTCCGTTGTATTGATTTGGTTTGCCCGGAAGCGGAAACAAAAATATCCCGATGCTTCCCTGAGCAATGAAAGCTTTAATATCCTGACGGTTTTAAGCCTGGGAATCGCCATTACCTATTTGACCCGCGGGCTGGGAGATGGATACCGGTTTTACGGGTTGGTGGTTTTTGCGCTGGCGGTCAGCTACGGTCTTGTGGCAAAATACCTGCAATCAAAGCTGATATGGGTTTGTGCCTTGCTGGCGTTTGTTGTAAGCTGGTGTATTCAAACCTGGACCTGGTCCGGACCGGAACATTTGTATTTTCTGGGAATGAACTACCCGCTGCGGATGACCGTTTTTTGCGCCCTGCTGTTGGCGGCCGCGATTTTTTTGCGCAGGCAGCTGCAAACGGTACAGTTTCCCTTTTATGAGATCACGATCTATTTCTTTTGGATTTTCTTTTTGCTTTCGGGTTTGTTCCTGTCTGTATCCGGAAACCTGAGTTATGATGTATGGAGTAATATCCGCCAGGGGCGCCTTTTTCCCTGGGCGTTGGGCTACACGCTGTTGCTGTGCGGTCTTATCGGTTATGCCTACCAGTTAAAGGATGAGTTGTTCCGGGACCTGGTATTGTTGTTCTTCCTGCTGAATATTTATACCCGGTATTTTGAATATTTCTGGGATAAGACCAATAAAGGGATCTTTTTTGCCATACTGGCGCTTTCTTTTTGGCTCATCGGTCGCAAAACGGAACAGATGCGCAGACGGTTTATGAAAGGGTAGCAGCAGTTTGCGGGCAGCCATTAATCCCCGGTTATCTTTCCTTTATTTTCAGTGGTCAATGTTTAACAATTTCACGTTTAAGCATACAGGAATTCAGGCTTCCGATCCAATATTGCATCCGGCGCGCTTCACTGATAAAGTAGTGTGGCTATCGCTGGCAGCGGATGCCTCCTGGCTAAAACATCAATCCAAGCCCCAGTGTACCGCCGGCAACCGTATGATCTCCGTAGCGCTGGGCCTTAAAATTCAACGAAGGAACAATGGAGAACAGGTCGGTCAGGTAAAACTTATAAGCAGCCCCCAGTTTGATGAAAGGCCCTCCGTTAAAAAAGGGCTTATGGTCTTTATTACTGGTTTGTAAGGCAGGTGCATACCCCGCATCCACCAGGAACATCGTTCCGCTGATGCTGTTCCTGGGATAATACCGGAAGTCGGCAAAAATGGGAAGCGAAGTGATCCGGGCTCCGTGGGATTGCAGTGTATCGTCGGATACGGCCGCTGACGGATAATATTTGTAATGCGAAAACTGTAAACCAACACCAAGGCCGATGGAAAACTGGGGATTTACAAAATAACCGTTGATGGTATGCATTTCAAAGCCGGCTTTAAACCGGGCATTGCCCTCATTCAGCATCGCTGAGTCAATGGACCACATCACCTGGAGTTCTGCCGGGGTTGTAATGTTGAAGTATCCTTTTTCCTGTTTCGTTTTTAAAAATTGTCCCTGGGTAACAACGGTTACGGCAAGGAGCAGCGGTAACAGCAGCGCGCGGCTGGCAAACTGTAGCATGGTCAATCATTTAATGGCTGGTGAAGGAAAAAGGAGGTCCTGGTACCCGTACACAACTGTGCCCCGGCTGTATATACCGGCGTATTTAAAACAGTCTGTTTATAAGTAAGACAACCCTTTATTAAAATTACATTATAGTTTTCTTTAATCAAAATAATGCGGCAAAAACATTGCATTTTTGCATCCTAAAATTCAAAACGATGTTTACCGGTTGCAGTGCCCGGAGGGGTATTCTTCTTCTTTTGTTTGGTATGTGCTTTTTGACGGGTGTGGCCCAGGATGCGGATTCGCTCCGGTTTGTAAAAGCAGTATGGCAAAAAGAGCGATTGGGTGCGGGTGTTCAGTTATACACCCGTCAGTTTACCGATAAGGAGCTTTTTGCATCCAACCAGTTTATTGCCTATGCCGTTGTAAAGAATCGCGGCGGAAGAAAGCGGTTTCATATTGCTGCTGAAAAAAAACGGTTAAAGCCGGTATCTGTTTTTGCAAAGGAGCGAAACGCCATCGTTGCGGTGAACGGTAATTTCTTTAATACAAAAGACGGCGGCTCGGTAGACTATGTGAAAACAGAAGGGCAGGTGGTAAGCAAAAACCTGGTGGGCGCCCATGGAACGCTGAGTGCGCACCAGCAATCTGCTGTGGCCATACAAAAGGGCAAACTATCCATTGTTACAGGGAATCATAAGCCGGACTGGCCCGAGGATATTGCTGCGGCCTCGGTTTTAGCCAATGGCCCCTTGCTAACCCTTGATGCAGTGGACAAGGTTATGGATCCTTCTGCTTTTTCGCAGAACCGGCATCCGCGCACGGCAGTGGGTGTTACTAAAAAGGGAAAAGTAATCCTGTTGGTGGCCGATGGACGGAATGCGAATGCGGCCGGTTTAAGCCTCAATGAGTTGCAAAAAATCATGCGCTGGCTGAACTGCAGTTCCGCCATCAATTTCGATGGTGGGGGCTCTTCCACTTTATGGACGCGGAAAAGAGGGGTGGTGAACCATCCTACGGATAATAAAAAATGGGATTACGAAGGTGAACGCGCGGTTGCTAACATATTGTATTACAGTAAATAAAAGGCTCCTGGTATCGATTTATCCGACCTTTTTCCACATGGTATTCAATTTACCGCTTCCAGATATGGAAATCTGGCAATTAGCGCTTACTTTTGCGCCTTAAAATCACGGATATTCAGCATTAAAACAGTCAGAAAACTATGGCAGGTCAGTTAAAAGAGGTTCGGAATCGCATCAGTTCGGTACAAAGCATGCAGCAGATTACCAAGGCAATGAAAATGGTAAGCGCCGCAAAATTCCGCCGTGCACAGGATGCCATCCTTCAAATGCGGCCCTATGCGCAGAAGCTGCAGGAAATGCTGAGTAATATTGTAAGCAACAACGACGGGGATACCGAAATGGCGCTGGCGGCAGAACGACCTGTTGAAAAAGTTTTGGTAATTGCCATCACCAGTGATCGCGGACTGGCCGGAGCGTTTAACGCAAACGTGGTGAAACTGACCAAATCCCTGATCCGCGAAAAATACCAGCGTCAGTCTGAAAAAGGAAATGTAACCATCTGGAACCTGGGTAAAAAGGGCTATGAGGCACTTACAAAGGCCGGGTATAAAACCGATGATACCTATAAGGATATTTTTCTGCAGCTTTCTTTTGAGAACGTGCAGAAGATTGCCACCGAAGCCATGAAGGCTTTTGAGGAAAAGAAATTTGACGCCGTTGAAATCGTGTACAGCCAGTTTAGAAATGCTGCAACACAGATCTTTACCGTTGAGCCCTTTTTGCCGATCCCGAAAGTAGAGAAGAAGGAAGGCGTTGCCAAAGCCGATTTTATTTTTGATCCCAATAAAGAAGAATTGGTAGCAGAGCTGATGCCTAAGATCCTGAATACCCAGTTATTTAAGGCGGTGCTGGACTCCAATGCTTCTGAACACGGAGCGCGTATGACTTCTATGGATAAGGCATCGGAGAACGCAAATGAAATGTTACGGAATCTGAAACTTTCCTATAACCGGGCACGGCAGGCGGCCATCACTACAGAGCTGACCGAGATCGTAAGCGGTGCCGCAGCTTTGCAGGGATAAAATACTTGTTCAATGTTTCAGGTTTAAGGTTCAACATTCAACGTTGTTTTGTCCTTAACTTTAAGCCTTGAACATTTAAACTTTGAACGTTTTATCATGGACATAACCGGATTGATTCCACATATTGAAGCGCTGATCTTCGCAAGCGATAAACCGCTTACCCCACTGGAGTTGACAGACCTGCTGAACAATGCATTCGGTTTCATGGAAGATAAGATTACACTGGACCAGGTAGAAGCATCGATAGAGGGGGTTGTAGAAAAGTACCGTTCGGAGTTTTACCCGTTTGAAGTACGTGAAAGCGGCGGAGGCTGGCAGTTTCTTACTAAAAAAGATTATCATAAAACGGTTGCGCAAATCAATGGCGATAAGTTTATGAAACGCCTGTCGCCGGCAGCTTTGGAAACCTTATCGATCATTGCGTACAAGCAACCTGTTACCAAGGGAGAGATTGAAGCCATCCGGGGCGTAAGTGCGGATTATGCCATTCAGAAGTTACTGGAAAAAGAGCTGGTCATCATCAGCGGACGCAACGAAAAGCTACCCGGTCATCCCCTGGTATATTCCACTTCAAAAACATTCATGGATTATTTTGGGATCAATTCGGCTGAAGAATTGCCCAGGATAAAGGAAGTGCTGGCAGAACAGGAGATCCTGCCCTCGCCGGTTGATGAGGATGGAAATGCCATTGCACCGGATGCAGCAGCAGATGGTGCGGATCTTCCGCTGGAAGTTGCCGAAAATGGTGAACTGGTTGAAGTGCCTAAAGCGGACGCAACGGCAACGGAAGCTGATACGGCAGATTTGGAAGCTACGGGTGCAACAGCCGTTGACGCGCCACAGGAAACAGATGAGGCCGAGGCCATAGCGCCGGAGACGGAAGCGCCTGAAGCGGAAGCGCAGCAGGACGATACAACGGCAGATGCAGCCGGAGAATCGGCAGATGATGAAGATCAAACAGACGACGACGCAAAGAAGCCGGAGGACGTGTAACTGCTGCCCGGCATATTATTTTTATGTAGCAGTAATTTTACTGCTTTTTTTGTAAATACCATTATGAGCGAACAATTAACAAACGAACAGCTGATCCAGGTAGCACAGGAATTCGGAACCCCTGTATATGTATACAATGCGGATAAAATTGAAAGGCAGTACCAGCGCCTGCGTACCGCTTTTGACGGGGGACGCGTAAAGATATTTTATGCAGCAAAGGCACTCACCAATCTGAGCGTGCTTCGTTTTATTCATCAGCTGGGAGCAAATGTGGACTGCAGTTCCATCAATGAAGTAAAGTTGGCGCTGCAGGCGGGTTTTGAGCCATCCCGGGTATTGTATACCAGTAACGGGATTCATTTTTCTGAAATTGAAGAGGCGTTGAAGCTGGGCGTATTTGTAAACATCGATAGTCTTTATAATCTTCAGAAACTGGGTGAAACCTACGGGGGGCAGTATCCGGTAGGGGTACGACTGCGCCCGAATATCATGGCCGGCGGTAACTTAAAAATATCCACAGGTCACGACCGGAGTAAATTTGGTATTCCGGTAGAGCAGCTGCCGCAGCTGCAGGATCTTGTAAAGACCTATGGCATACGGATCCAGAACCTGCACATACACACCGGAAGTGATATCAAAGACGCCGATATTTTTATAAAAGGAATTGACGTATTGTTTGACATTATTCCCCATTTTCCGGATCTGAAATCCATCGACCTGGGAGGTGGCTTTAAAGTAGCGTATAAGGAAGGCGACCCGGTCATTAATATAGAAGAACTTTCTCAAAAAGTGCTGGCGGCCTTTGATGCGCATGAAGCGGCACGTGACCTGGAAATATGGTTTGAACCAGGTAAGTTTATGGTAAGTGAATGCGGATACCTCATCACTTCGGTAAACCTGCTAAAGGAAACATCAGCCACTACTTTTGTAAGCATCAACAGCGGGTTCAACCACCTGATCCGCCCCATGTTTTATGATGCCTACCACCGGATCGAAAACCTGAGCAACCCCCATGCAGCTCCCCAACCGTATTCAATTGTTGGAAATATTTGCGAAACGGACACGTTTGCCTGGGACCGGCCGTTGCCGGAAGTGCGGGAGGGCGACCTGCTGGTATTTTACAATGCCGGTGCGTACGGGTATGAAATGGCCTCAACATTCAATTCAAGATTCCGCCCGGCGGAAGTGATTGTACGGAACGGAAAGACACAGCTGATCCGCAAAAGGGATACGTTAGAGGATCTGACCCGGAACCAGGTGGTAGTGGATCTCTGATTGCTGAATACGATTAAATCTGCGGCCCGACTTAACCGCGATGGACGCAATGTATCCGCAACGGTCGCAATGGGAACCTGAATGTTGAAAATTACCCTGGCGTTCCCTGCATGACTCTTGCGCGCCTTACGGTTGCATTCAGCTACCAGGATACCAGGGCATGGGATGTATAAACGGCATCTACTACTATACTTTTCCGGATATGGTCTGCCCGCTTTACGGAAACAGCATTAATTCCATTTCCGCATTCCCACATCTTCAAATTTTCTCAAACATTAAACCGGAAATGCATGATGTCGCCGTCTTTTACCAGGTATTCTTTCCCTTCAATGCGCAGCTTGCCGGCATCGCGTGCACCGGCTTCGGATTTGTATTGTACAAAATCATTGTAGGCGATCACTTCGGCCTTGATAAAACCTTTTTCAAAATCGGTATGGATTACGCCGGCACATTGCGGTGCTTTCCAGCCGTTGTGGAAGGTCCAGGCACGTACTTCCTGCACGCCTGCGGTGAAATAGGTATTTAGGCCCAGCAATTTATAGGCCGAGCGGATCAGGCGATCCAGTGCCGGCTCGGTCATTTTATATTCGTCCATAAACAGCGCTTTGTCGTCCGGATCGTCCATTTCAGAGATCTGCGCTTCAATAGAGTTGTTCATAACGATCATTTCGGCATTTTCGCTTTTGATCGCCTCCTTCAGGGCGTCTGAAAAGCGGTTGCCGGTATGCATCGACGGCTCATCTACATTGGCCACATACAAAACCGGTTTGTCGGTAAGCAGGAACAGGTCGGCAACGGTTTCTTTCTCCTCCTTGCTCAGGTCTAAAGAGCGGATGCTTTTTCCCTGCTCCAGGTGTGCTTTACATTGCTGCAGCACTTCAAGCTCTGCTTTTGCCTTGGGATCGGTTTTGGCCTGCTTTTCCTTTTTCTGGATCTGTTTTTCCACGCTGTCGAGGTCTTTCAACTGCAATTCCGTATCAATAATCTCCTTGTCGCCTACGGGGTTAATCGCTCCTTCATCGCGTAAAATATTCTCATCTTCAAAACAGCGGATCACGTGGATGATGGCATCTACTTCACGGATATTGGCCAGGAATTTATTACCCAGTCCTTCACCCTTGCTGGCACCTCGCACCAAACCGGCAATGTCAACAATTTCGATCTGGGTAGGAACCACACGTTCCGGCTGTACCAGTTCCGTAAGCACGCTCAGGCGCTCATCGGGTACGTTTACAAGCCCCACATTGGGTTCAATAGTACAAAAGCGGTAATTGCTTGCCTGTGCCTTTGCACTGTTACTAACCGCATTAAATAACGTTGATTTTCCTACATTGGGTAATCCCACGATGCCTGCCTGTAATGCCATCTTTATAAAGTTAATAGTTAATGGGTCATCGTTCATCGCCCGGGAAAGAACCTGAAACCAGAAACGTTAAACCTGAAACTGTTTTTTTTCCGGCCGCAAAGGTACAAATTCTCCGCCGCAATTCTCAAATAAAGCCTAACTTCCCGCTTTCGATTAAAAATCATAATCTGACGCATTATGGCATTGAGCAGGATCTGGTCGGCATTTATCATTATCGCTATTCTGGTTGCCGCCTTCAAGTGCTTTTTTCTGGGAGAAACACAGCTTTTCAGCTATATGATCAGTGGTAAGGCCAGTGACCCGGCTAACCCGCTGAAACTGGACGGGGTGATTGAAACCTGCTGGGTAGCAGTGGAGATCTGTCTGAAACTGATCGGGGTGCTCTGCCTTTTTATGGGATTTATGAGTATTGCCGAGCGGGCGGGAGGTATCCGTTTTTTATCCCGCATCATCGGTCCCTTCTTTTCAAAGATCTTTCCCGATGTACCCAAAGATCATCCGGCGATGGGGCATATGGTCATGAATTTTTCTGCTAATTTCCTCGGACTGGATAATGCCGCAACGCCCTTTGGATTAAAGGCCATGGAAAGTTTGCAGGAGCTGAATCCCAAAAAGGATGTGGCTTCCAATGCCCAGATCATGTTCCTGTGTTTGCACGCAGCGGGATTTAATTTAATACCGGTGAGTGTGATCGCTATCCGGGCCGCTCAGAATGCCTCCGATCCTACCGATGTGTTCATCCCCTGTATGATCGTAACCTTTGTGGGAACCCTGGTGGCGCTCATGATTGTTTCGTTCCGGCAGAAGGTAAACCTGTTTCAGCCGGTGATACTGGTATGGCTCCTGGGAATATCTGCCGCAGTGGTGGCATTGGTGCTTTATGTGTCTTCGTTGAATGCCGCCTCGATCCAGTCGTTTTCAGGCGTGCTGAGCAATGGCCTGATCCTGCTGGTGTTTATCCTTATCGTGCTGGGAGGCGTGTATAAAAAAATCGATGTGTTCAGCGCGTTCATTGATGGCGCCCGTGGCGGCTTTGATACCGCTATAAAGATCATCCCGTATATATTGGGCATCCTGGTGGCCGTAAGCATGCTGCGGACCAGCGGCACGTTTGATATGGTCATCAACGGGATGAAGTATGTATTCCATGCGCTGGGTGCCGATACCCGTTTTGTAGATGCCCTGCCTACCGCCCTGATCCGTCCGCTGAGCGGAGGTGCCGCCAGGGGCATGATGGTAAGCACCATGACTACGTTTGGACCTGATTCTTTTGCCAGCAAACTTTCGGGCGTTTTTCAGGGTGCTGCCGATACCACTTTTTATGTGGTGGCCGTTTATTTTGGAGCCGTGGGTATTAAAAATACGCGGTATTCCATCGGTACCATGCTGCTGGCCGACCTGGCCGGTGTAATAACCGCTATTTGCATCAGTTACCTGTTTTTTGCCTGAACCTTTTGCCCGTTTTCCTGTTTAAAAAAATATGGAAACGCCTTCCCGTTACCAGGTTAATACTACGTCCTTTGATCATTACTGGAAAAAAGGAGCAGGCCGTTTATTATTGCAGCAATTGGGGTACACACCCGATATCCGGAACGCAGATGCTTTTAAACACTACTTACTGGAATGGGACCAGGATGGCGATGCGGTTGTACACCAGCTTTATAACCAGGTGGGGTTTGCTGCAGCGCATGGCGCACTGGAGACCTATTTGATTGATGGTACCGCAACCGGTACGGCGAAGCCGGTACTGGATGCATTCTTCAGCAGTTTCGAGATTGGCCCTTCCTGGCTGGATCACGATAAAATCGATAAAGGCATTGAGTTGAGTCAGCGCTCCGGCATTCCCGGGCTGCTGGTGTTACGTAATTATTGTTTAATGGGCGGCTATGAATCTGCAGCCATTAACAAGCCGCTGATCTATACCGGGGCGTTGAAAAAGGGCGCCGCAAAACGGCTTACGGAGACAACGCTTTTCTGGATCGGCATTACCCGTACGGGGGCTTTCAAAGAGGGGGGAGGCGGGTTATTACAGGTACTTGGTACCCGGCTTATCCATTCGTATTCCCGTGTAAACATCCTGGAAAAAACAGACTGGGATACCGCGCAATGGGGTGTGCCGCTGAATACCTGGGACATGCTGGCCACCCAGCTGGGCTTTTCGCTGGTTTTTCTTACAGGCCTGCGGCGTATGGGGTTCCGGCCTTCAGCCGAGGAAACGGAGGGCCTGTTTCATCTGTGGAAATATATCGGTTATCTGTTAGGGATCCCTTTGAAACTGCTGCCGGCGAATGAGGCGGAAGCCATCGAAGCCCTGTACTACTGGACCATGACGCAGTCGAAGGGGGATGCCGATTCCGTTGCCCTGGCGCAGGCGCTTATCAGTGAAACCGTTACTTCGGGTTTCCCGAAATCGATATGGGCTCGTAAGCTGATGCAACAGCTGCACCTGTTTTATAACTATTTTTTTCTGGGAACGTATTCCTGCCGGTTGCTGCAGATTCCCAAACCGGTAGCGGGCCATATTGCCTATCTTTTTTTATGGCGTCTCAGGAGACTGGAGCGAAGGATGAACCAACCGGCATTGCGCGGAAAGGTGATCCGGGATGGCGCTGCACGACAGGCCCGGGCGCTGGAAATTTACCTGAAGTATAAGCGCTTCTGACCGGCTGGCATTGAGAAGCTAACCTCCTTGCTGGGGTAGCTGCAGCTGATCAGTCCTGGTTTTGCATACCGTCAGTCGGGGCAGGTGTAAGCCGTATAGATCAAGGTACCGTCCTTCTCCTGTTTCATCGTGTATACTTTTTTGAAATTACCGTCGTCGCCTCTTTTTAATAAGGCCACTCCTGTATTGTATTTCTGAAGGATTAACGCCATTGCGGCTTCTTCAGAGGCTCCGTACCAGCCTTTCAGCTGATTGATCTCTTCTACAAGTGCTTTAGGAAATGTAGGCTGGTACTGCGTTTGGGCGAGCGTATCGCGGATGCCCCGTACCCTTGGGTAACGTATGTTGAACATTTCGGCGGCTGTTGCATTGACCAGCACCAGCGCATATTGTGTTCCGTTGGGCAACACAATGAATTTCTGGTACCGGCCGTTGTTTGTCATGGCCTGATCGATAAAATGATAGAGATCGCCGCTGGAAGGAGGACGGTTTCCCGGGTGATTGTGCAGGTCTGCGAAACGATGCGTGATGGCAGGAACAATGGTCGTATTGGCAACGCCATTACTGATTGCCGAATGTATGAGACTATCGCTGAATGTACGGCCAAAAGATACTGCGTGTTCGTTTTGATCCACAGCGGCCCTGGTAATCGCTGCCAATGCAGTACTATACACAATGTGTTTTGAAAAAAGTGTGGCTTTTTTTGCGGCAATCGTTGCTTCGGCACAGGGATCTGGCAACACCGGTACCGGGGCTGCGGGAGGATGAAGACAGCTTCCCGCTAAAAGTACTGCAGCCAGAAGGAATAACGTTGCGCTTCTTTTTATTCCGGCTTGGTACCACGTCATAACGACTGCTGGTTTTTTTGCATGTATGCTGCAATATAACGCTCATTGCTGTCTTCACTTTGAGCCAGGGTATGAATGATCTTTTCCTGTTCTGCCGTTGTTTTGTTTTGACTCAGCTTTTGTTTCGCCTGGATATCTGTAGCCCGGATCTTAAATGCCACGATGCCCTGGCTCATTTTAAATTTAAAGTCTTGCGGAAGCTGGTCGTAACGGGTTTTGTAGGCCGCTTCATAATGCGCCACCGTTTGGTCCAGTATCTGAAAAACCGCATCCTGTTCGGTGATGAGACTGCCCTTCCCGTAAACATGCACCGATATATAATTCCAGGTTGGTACATTCTGCTCTTTTTCATAATGAAAAGGAGAAATATATGCATGCGGCTCATGGAAAAGCACCAGCACCTGATCATTGTTTTCAATCTGTTTCCACTGGGGATTAGCTTTGGCAAAATGTGAAATCAATACCAGAGCATCCTCTTCCTGCTCCACGAGAAAGGGCAGGTGCGTAGCAACCGGTAATCCATCTGCTGCAGTTGTAATGATGGTTCCGAATGAAAACCGTTCTATAAAAGAGCGGATGTCACTGTTGCTGGTCATGCGATTGATCGAAGGAATATACACTGCCGTAAAAGTTATTGTTGAAGCATCGGGACCATGGTCCTGGAATGCCGTTTCCTTCAAAGGTAAAGGCTTTCTTTGAATATGGATCTCTTGTGCTGGTGCCGGGGGAAATGACTAATTTAGCATTATGGTGCCATACTGCCAGTCCTGGGAGAATGTATAAAGGACTTCTGTATGAAACAGTTTAAATCTTTACTATGCAACGGGAACATTATTTAGAAGTGCATTATATCAACCGGAGCGGATGGCTGCGGGCTGCGGTGCTGGGTGCCAATGATGGTATCCTGTCTACCTCAAGCCTCGTGATCGGTATTGCTGCGGCCACCGATCTGCGCAACCCGATCGTACTGGCGGCGCTGGCCGGTATTGTGGCGGGCGCCTTCTCTATGGCGGCCGGTGAATATGTGTCGGTAAGTTCACAGTCGGATATTGAAACGGCCGACCTGAAAAGAGAGGAGCGGGAACTGGCCACGATGCCGGATATCGAATTAAAGGAACTGGCAAAAATATATGAGGGCCGGGGGCTGACTCCGGAATTAGCTATGGAGGTGGCGCAGGCGCTTACGACCCATAATGCCCTGGAGGCGCATGCGAAGGATGAACTGGGTATTAATGAAATAACACAGGCCCGGCCTTTCCAGGCGGCCCTGGCTTCCGGAGCTTCTTTTATAGCAGGAGGGTTGCTGCCCTTGCTGGTGGCCATTTTTGCACCGGTGAAGTACATGGTGGTCAGCGAATATGTAAGCGCCATCCTGTTCCTGGCCATTGCAGGAATGGTGGCTGCCCGTGCGGGAGGATCCAGTGTTATTAAAGGGATCGTAAGGGTTTGCTTCTGGGGCACGGTAGCGATGGGTGCTGCGGCGCTGGTTGGGTATTTGTTTGGGGTGCAGACGGGATAAGAGAAGGTTTCAAGTTTGAAGTTCAACGTTTCAGGTTGGATCTTGCGCTTCGCTCGGTGCTGGCGTTCAATTTCCGGGTTCCGCAATATCCTGATCGAAGGACAGATCATGAAGCAGCAACGATATCTTAACTTCTACATTTAATATTCCACATTCGTTATTTTGCATTCCCGAAGGGATAAAGGTTTAACGTTTAAGGTTCAAGGTTTCAGGTTGGATCTTGCGCTTCGCTCGGTGCTGGCGTTCAATTTCCGGGCTCCGCAATATCCTGATCGAAGGACAGATCATAAAGCAGTAACGATATCTTAACTGCTACATTTAATATTCCTCATTCGTTATTTTACATTCCCGAAGGGAGAAAAGGTTTAACGTTTAAGGTTCAAGGTTCAAGGTTTCAGGTGATCTTGCGCTTCGCTCAGTGCTGGCGTTCAATTTCCGGGTTCCGCAATATCCTGATCGAAGGACGGACCATGAAGTAGTAACGATATCTTAACTGCTACATTTAATATTCCACATTGATTATTTTACATTCCCGAAGGGAGAAAGGTTTAACGTTTAAAGTTCAAGGTTTCAGGTAGGATCTTGCGCTTCGCTCGGTGCTGGCGTTCAATTTCCGGGTTCCATAACATCCTGATCGAAGGACGGACCATGAAGCAGTAATGATATCTTAACTTCTACATTTAATATTCCACATTTATTATTTTACATTCCCGAAGCGCCCGGGTTAATCTTTTCCTAATTCGGCTTTGAAGCATCAAATGAAGGAACGCTCCGGTTTATTTTTGTGTATAATTAAAATGAGCAACCGACGTCTATGAAAAAATTAACGCTTTTCCTGTTGTGGATGTTTTGTGCTACCACATTGTTTTCACAGGTATATAAACTGGAGCCGGTATTTACGGACAGGGTACAGATGACCTATCTCTCTTACTGGAAGCAGCTGGAAGGCCCGCCTGCGCAGGAAAAAACGGATACGTTTTCGCTTTGGGGATACCAGCTTTATCACGACAGCTGGAATACGGGCGCTTATGAAGTAGCGTATTTCAAAGGCAATGCAACGGACAGCTACCATTTCTTACAGGCAATTGATGCGTTTGCTGAGAAATATGAAAATGAAGACAAGGTTACAACCATCATTTCCGGTGTACGCGTTAAAACACTCAATCAGATGCTGTTTAAGTATACCCTGGTGTTTGACACGGACAATAAAGTGGTTTGTAAGTTTACCCGCAAACAATGGAAAAATATCTTGGCTCAATTTGAATCCTTTTGCCAGGCAAATCAGATCCTGTACAAGAGCCGGTAATGCTTATAAGCTGCAGAGGATTGCAGTGGCCGCTTCCAGGATATCGTCATTTTTTGCAAAGCTTAACCGCACCTGTTTGATGCCCGGAGGTTTCCGGTAAAAGGCACTCAATGGTATGGTGGCCACTTTATGTTCTGTGGCCAGCCAGCGGGCAAACGTTACATCGTCCATATTGCTGATGGCGCTGTAATCGAATAGCTGAAAGTAAGTGCCCTTTGACAGGCTATTGAGTTGAAACCGGGAAGGCTGCATCCTGCTTAAAAGCAGGTCACGCTTGGCCTGCAGCATTACGGAAGCAGGCTCCTGGCCGGGTAATAACAGGTACTTTGCAAGTGCGTATTGCGCCGGTGTGTTTACACTAAAACTCAGGTATTGATGAATAGAACGGAAGGCCTCGGTGAGCGCGGGTGCTGCAATCAGAAAACCAACCTTCCAGCCGGTAATATGATACATTTTTCCAAACGAATATACAGACAGTACCTTGCCTTCAAGCCCTTTTTGAAGAAACCCCGGAAGGTGTTGCTGCCCGTCGTATACAATGGTGTCATAAACTTCATCTGATATCACATAGATCTCCCGGTTACCGATGATCGAAGCCAGTTGGGCCCAATCCTCAACGGTCCATACCCTGCCGGTAGGATTGTGCGGTGTATTAATGATGATGGCCCTCGTTTTATCTGTAATGGCATCTTTGATCTGTTGCCAGTCGATCTCAAAATTTTTCTGTTCGTCGAGCCGGATACAAACCGGAATTCCGCCGTTGATCTCAATCGCCGGTACATAGCAGTCAAAGGCCGGTTCAAGATAAATGACTTCATCGCCTTTGCTCAACACGGTTGACAGCGCCGTGAAAATACCATAGGTAGCGCCCGGGGTGACGGTTACCGTATCCGGAGTGCAAAAAGCCGTGCAATGCCTGTTGTTAAACACCATGGCAATATTTTCCCGCAGTTCCGGCAGTCCGGGCATGGGCGCATACTGGTTAAATCCTGCAATGGTGGCTTCTTTCAGCAAATCACTTAAAGCCGGAAATACGGGGAAGTCCGGCAAGCCCTGGGAAAGATTGTAAGCGTTTTCCTTCCGGGCCAGGGAGGACATGGTGGTAAATATGTTGAGGGCTGCAGCCGTGTGTTTGGGTATAATTGCCATGCTTTTGCTTTAATAAGAACCTGATCCGTTTACGCCATTCCATTCCTGGTAAAACTGTGCTACAAAGATTTCCATGAACCGGTGCCGGTTTTCGGCCATTTGTTTGCCGGTTTCAGTGTTCATTTTGTCTTTTAACAAGAATAATTTTTCATAAAAATGATTGATCGTTGGGGCTTCATTGTTTTTGTATTGCTCCTTTGTGGCATACTGTGCCGGTTTTATAGCAGGATCATACAGTTTCCGGTTCTTAAAACCGCCATAGTTAAAGGCCCGCGCAATACCGATGGCGCCCAGTGCATCCAGCCGGTCTGCATCCTGTACAATGTCCAGTTCAATGGTCTTATAGTGTTCCGATGTGTAGCTTCCCTTGAAGGAAATATGCCGGATGATATTTTCCACCGCAGTAATAACGGGTGCCGCTACCCGTTCCTTTTCCAGGAACTCCCGGGCAATACGCGGGCCCAGGGTTTCATCACCGTTATGAAATTTGGCATCGGCAATATCATGCAGTAAGGCACCTAACTCCACTACCAGCAGATCGGATGTTTCCTGTGCCGCAATATGTTTTGCGGTTTTCCAGACCCGCTCAATATGAAACCAGTCGTGCCCGGCCTCTGCGCCCTGCAGCTGCTGTTGAACAAAATCACGTGTCTTTTCAATTATCTCGTTGTGTGGCGTCATACTGATAAAAATTCCGGAACAAAGATATTTATTTCGGGGCAAGCCCGCACAGAACAACGGTTAAACCACGAAGGGGCAACATTTGCTGCCATTCAGGAATAATTTAGTTGCGTTTCCCCGGTAATTTAAAACAGGTGTGTTAATTTTACTCCTTTGCGGGCATTAACGGTTATACAACGGATAAATACATCATCACAAATGGATCTAAAAGCAACGGTAAAGGCTGCGGCAGCGGCAATCAAAGAAGAAGTGACGGGTTTCCGGAGACATCTGCATCAGCACCCGGAATTGTCTTTTAAAGAATTCCGTACTTCGGCATTTATAAAGGAGGCGCTGGATGAGATGGGCATCGCCTGGAAACCCATTGCAGGAACAGGTGTGCTGGCCGTTATCAAGGGCGCAGGCCCTTCTGAAAAAGTTATTGCGCTGCGGGCTGATATTGATGCATTACCCATTACAGAGGCCAATGCCGTTACTTACCGGTCGGTGAACGAGGGCGTCATGCACGCTTGTGGTCACGATGCACACACCGCATCCCTGTTGGGTGTGGCACGTATCCTGGAATCGATGAAAGCCGGTTTTTCCGGAACCGTTAAACTGATCTTTCAGCCGGGAGAAGAAGTGCTGCCGGGCGGTGCGCAACAGGTTATTGAAGAAGGCGGGCTAACCGATCCGCAGGCAGACGTTGTACTGGGACAGCATGTGATGCCGGCGATCCCTGCGGGAAAGGTGGGCCTGCGTACCGGTTTATTTATGGCTTCTATGGACGAAATAAAAATAGAAGTATATGGAAAAGGGGGGCACGGAGCGGAGCCGCATAAAGGCGTGGATCCGGTGATGATCACCTGTTCGCTGTTACAGGCATTGCAGCAGGTGGTTAGCCGCAATGCACCGCCGCTGATGCCAACGGTACTGTCCTTCGGGAAGCTGAAAGCAGACGGTGCGATCAATATCATTCCGGATATGGTGCTCATTGAAGGTACGTTCCGTACGCTGGATGAAGCCTGGCGCGAACAGGCGCATATCCGGATAAAAGAACTGGCGCATACACTGGTATCGGGCATGGGCGGCCGGTGCGAGATCGAAATCCGCAAAGGATACCCGCATCTGAAGAATGATGAAGCCCTGGGTATGCAGATGCGTACATTCTTTGAAGAATATGCCGGGCAGGAACAGATCCTTCCCCAGGATATCTGGATGGCCTCCGAGGATTTTGCCTATTACAGCCAGGAGCTGCCGTCCTTTTTCTATCTGCTGGGCGTGCGCAATGAAGACCGGGATATTTGTTCGGCATTGCATACGCCTACCTTCAATATCGATGAGGAAGCCCTGGAACTGGGAATGGGCATGATGACCTATGCTGCACTCCGCTGGCTGGAAGGTGAACAGGATTAATTATGCTAACAACAGGCCCATAAGCAGGTTGTCTGTAAACCGGCCGTCCGGCTCTTTTATATAGTATTGTTGCCGCCCGGCTTCCCGGAATCCCATTTTCTGATAAAGGGCAATGGCGTGTTCATTGGTAGCATGTACATGCAGCCAGATCGTTTTAAGAGTGCCGCTGGTGCGGGCCCAGTTTAGGGCCGTACGCATCAGGGCGGTACCCAACCCGATTGCCTGCCACTGCTTGCGGATGGCAATTCCCAGCAGGGCATTGTGCCGGATCTTACTGCGGGGTTCTCCACGCAACTGGATATTCCCGATGATTTTATTATTGTATACGGCTACCAATAACAGGCTGTTGGCGCTTTCGTTCAGCGAACGGATCCAGGCCTGCTCCTGCGGCTTTGTAAAATTAAACTCATTAACGGTGGTAACCAGGTACGGGCTTTCCTGTAAATAACGGTATCCTGCATCCAGTAATCCTTCTGCATCTGCTTTTACCGCCGCCCTTATAGTAACGGTAACGTTGTTCTTTAGTGTTACGGTAACCGGATCGATTTTCATACTCAAAATTAATAAGAGCGGGGGTATGATCATACATTTAATATGATACATTTGTTTATATGAAATGGCTGATATGGATACGTACATATAAAACCTGGGTGCTGCTTGGCGCAGCGGCAATTGTTATCAAGCTGGTTTCCCTTTTCCCCGGCTTTGTTGAAACCTGTTATACGCGCGGGTTTTACATGGTTATTTCAAAAACCCAGCGGTTGCTGTTCGGATGGATTCCTTTTAGTATCGGGGATATCTTTTACGCCGTCCTTATCCTTTTTTTGCTATTCAGCGTCGTTCGTGGCATCAGGCGGCTTTTCCGCAGGCATAAACAGGCAATCAAATGGGGTGCCGGTTTACGCAACGTATGTTTTGCGATCCTGCTGCTTTATGTTGTTTTCTATGCGGCCTGGGGCCTTAATTACAGCCGGCAGGGTATTGCTGTTCAGTTTGGTCTTCCGGATAAGAAGGTAACCGTGCAGGACCTGGATACGCTGGTGCGGCTGCTGCATGACCGCATTAACCACGACGTAACATTGTTGCGGGTGCAGGACCGGGATTCACTTGCCGATCAGCGATATCTTTTTAAGCAGGCGGAGGAAGCCTATCGCCTCACGCGGAAAATATATCCTTTTTTAGACAGCCGTCCGGTATCGGTAAAGGTTTCGCTTTTTGGCCGGCTGATGAATTATACGGGCGTGCAGGGATATTACAACCCGTTTTCCGGCGAGGCACAGGTAAATACAACCATTCCGGATTTTCTACTGCCTTCTGTGGTAACGCATGAAATCGGCCACCAGGCCGGTTATGGAATGGAAAGCGAAGCTAATTTCCTGAGTTTTTTAACCAGCCGCCAGCATCCGTCCATCCATTTCCAGTATTCTACTGACTTTGTAATGTATGCCTACGCGCAACGTATGTTGTATATGGCGGATTCTGCAAAGGTAAAGCAATATGATAGCACCCTTCATCCGCAGGTGCTGCGGGATATGGCCGCTTATCGCAGCTTTTACGAAAAATACCAGGGAAAGCTGGAAACCCTTATCAGTTGGGTATATGCCAATTATCTGAAGGTGAACAACCAGCCGGCGGGTACCTATGCGTACGATGAAGTGGTGATCTGGCTGGTGGGGTGGTATAAAAAATACGGGAAGAACGCTATATGATCGTGTGGTTGCCAATAAAACGGAGCAGCGGGTACATACCCGGATCCCTGTTTTTAAGGGTTATGGCTGCCGGTAAACCAATACGCAGCGCCGGAAGGCGGCTGATGGCGGGCCGCAAACTATGCCTTGCTTCGTAGTTCTAAAATTTCGCAAAGATTTACCGGCCTTCTTTGATTACGCGCTTCGTTTCTTTAAATTTGATAAAATTTCAGATCAATGAACGTATTGATTCGGAAAGAGCATAGTGCAGATGTGACGGCCATCTCTGCGGTGAACGAAGAAGCTTTTGGAAGGGCAGACGAAGCAAACCTGGTAGGCCTTCTCAGAAACAGCAGTGCTTTTGTTCCGGAACTATCGCTGGTGGCAGAACTGAACGGCGCAATCGTTGGACATGTGCTTTTTACCAAAATAATGATTATTGACAGTTTCAATCATCGCTTTGAAAGCCTGGCGTTGGCACCCATAGCGGTCCGCAGCTCTTTTCAACGGCAGGGCATTGGCGCGGCCCTGATCCAGGCAGGGTTGAATAAGGCCCGGGAAATCGGGTACCTTTCGGTTATTGTACTGGGGCATGAAACTTATTATCCGAAGTTTGGGTTTCAACCGGCTTCGCGCTGGAATATACAGCCGCCGTTTGATGTGCCGGATGAGGCTTTTATGGCCGTGGAACTGGTAGAATGCGGGCTGAAAAAGGTATCGGGTATTGTGGTTTATGCAAAAGAATTTGAAGCTGTTTAACAGGGGAGATTATAAGTAGTATGGCTTCATGAGAAATGTATGGATATGAAACGCTTGATTGTAGACATGGATGGTGTGCTGGCCGACGTATACAGCCAGTTTAAGAAATATGAACAATTAGACCTGGGTATAACGCAGGATGACGCATCCCTTATCGGGAAAACAGAAAGAGAAGCCTTTGTGCATGTAAGAACGTATGTGAATACGCCTGGTTTTTTTCTGGAGGCACCGGTGATGCCGGGGAGCATAGAAGTGATGCAGCAGCTAAACCAGCAATACGACCTCTATATTGTTTCTTCAGCTATGGAGTTTCCCCTGAGTTTGTATGAAAAATATCAATGGCTGCAGCAGCATTTTCCCTTTTTGATCTGGGAGCAACTGGTACTTTGTGGCTCCAAAAAGATCGTTCATGGCGATATTATGCTGGATGATCATTTTAAAAACCTGGATCATTTTGATGGCAAAACCCTGTTGTTTTCACAGCCTCATAATATGAAAAGGGATCCCGGGCAACATCAGCGGGTAGCAAACTGGCAGGAGGTACAGCTGGTTTTACTATAAAACCGGGTCGGCATCCAGGTCGAGGATCACCCGGCGCAATAGTAAGAGTGCCTGCATGGTGGTGATCTCTATATTTTGCTCGCGGTCAAACCGTAGCTGCAGGAGTTTGGTAACAACCCGGTCCTGGCTGCCCGCAGCGATCCAAATGGTTCCTACCGGTTTATCAGGCGTTCCGCCATCCGGCCCGGCAATGCCCGATGTGGCCACTGCATAGTCGGCACCCAGCTGTTGTAAAGCACCCTTCACCATGGCTTCCACGGTTTCGCTGCTTACGGCTCCCTGCATGCGCAGCGTTCCGGAGGGTACGGCTAATAAGGCTTCCTTAACAAGATTGGAATACGATACGATGCTTCCGTTGTAATAAGCGGATGCACCTGGTATGCGGGTGATCCAGTGGGCCACATTGCCACCGGTACAGCTTTCTGCGGTGGCTATTGTTTTTTTCCGGCGCAGGAGCAGCTGGCCGATGATCTTTTCGATGGGCTCATCTGTTTTTGAAATAAGGATGTCGTCCAGCAGGGCCGTCAGCTGGTCAAACTGGAAGTTGATTTGTTCGCTTAGTTGTTCCTCCTGCTGCCCCTGTGCGGTAAGCCGCAGCTTTACGGCGCCGTAGCTGGGCAGGTAAGCGAGCTTTATATGCCGGGGCAGGGCTGCTTCAAAATCAATCAGCCGTTCAGCCACCATCGATTCACCCATACCGGCGGTGAGCGCCGTGCGGTGAATGATAAACGGAAATTTAAAATGCTTCAGCAGCCGGGGGATCACTTCTGCCACCAACAGCCCTTTCATTTCATGGGGTACACCGGGCAATGAAACAAAGACCACATTCCGGCCATTCACATTTTTCTCGAACCACATGCCAGGGGCCGACCCGCGGGCGTTGTGCAGCACTTTGGCCACGTCCGGTACTTCTGCCTGTTTTCTATTGCGTTCGGCAATAGGGCCGGGTTTGCGGTATACCTGCCGGAACAGGTATTCGATGTGTTCGGCTACTTTAGGGTCGACCACCATCTTACCCCCAAAATACTTGTTTAAAAGCGGTTTGGTAATATCATCTGCTGTTGGTCCCAGTCCGCCGGTAAGTATAATGATCTGTGCCTGCTGCGACTCTTCATCCAGCGCCTTTTCAATGTCTTCGGCCACATCGCCCACGGCTACGCGTCTTTTTACCCAGATGCCTTTTTTGTTGAACTCCTGTGCGATAAAAGCGCTGTTGGTATCGATGGTTTGTCCGATCAGTAATTCATCCCCGATCGTAATGATAGACGCATTCATAAATTTCCGAGCATTTAGGCTGCAAATATCATCATTCTTCTGTTACCGTTTTAAAAACATTGCGAAACACCCAGATCTCCGGTGTGTGCAGTCAGCGATCCGTTTTCAGATTCGGGCACGTTGTTTATTTAAGCGATTTTTTTAATTGCTGCAGATGCGCTGATTGCAGCTGGGGCGCTTCGCTGTGATTTTCGGGTATTATTAAAGCCAGCATCAGATCTGTGCATTTGTGGCATTAACAAAACGACATTGATCCGGGTATCGGAACCTGACACATCACGCGGTATAAAACCGGCGTTCTAAACGATCAGTTACTGTTTTTTTGGGGATGACGATAACAAAGCGCGTCATTCCGATCACAAGGGTAGCGGTTTATTTTAATTTCTTTAATTGTATATTCCGGAAATCGATGGGCTGTCCTTCGCTTTGCAGGGCAATATAGCCGGAGGTCAGCGGTTTGCCGTCGATCTTCTGCCCGGGTGCATACCGGTTTACTACCGGACCGCCGATCTGGGGTTTTGAATACTGCATCACGGTATCGCCATCAATGATATGTGTAATCAGCGAGTCGCCGTGCACAATCAGCTCGCCCTTTACCCAAACGCCGGGCGGAATGGTTTTGGAGGAGGAATTGATACAATGGCGGGTATCCAGTTTGCCCTGGTAAAAAATATGGGTGCCCGGGGAACACATATTGCCGGTGGTTCTTGGCTGCCCGTCTGCCAAACCTGCCAGTAACTGCATTTCAATGGAGATGGGCCAGTCCTGCTCCTTCGGCATGGTGCGCGGATCCTGGGAGTGATACATGATGCCGCTGTTTTCAATGGTATATTCGGGCGCATCCGTTCTCCATTCGGATTGCGGAAGAAAACGGTATTCGAATTTCAGGTGATAGTGAGACAGCGGTGTTTTATAATACAGGTGGCCATAGCGCTCATTGAAATGATCATAACCATCATAGCGTACCTTAATCATGCCGTCTTCTGCCCGGAACGTATTGGCATAGTTATCGCCGGTTTCATGATGGTGGATCTTTACGATCCAGTTGCTGAGGTCTTTGCCATTGAACAGGCTGATCCAGCCGTCCTGTGCGGTAGTGCGGTGAGAGCCGGTGCAGCCGCAGAAAAGAACAACTGCAATAACGGAAAAAAGAAGTGCAGGTACAAGCTGTTTCGAAAACATAAAATGGTTTGGATAAAGATAGGGAATTGTATAAGAAAGCAGGGGCGATTTTCTGCTGACCGGGGAGAATGCGGGAATATGAAAATGTGAAGATTTGAAAATTTGGAAATGTGAAAATGAAGCTACCGTTCCTGCTCCATATGCTTTCTTTGGAAGCGGTTACAAAATCGAGGAGCCAAAAGACAAATCTCAAATTCCGGTATCATCAACTGGTAGCTGATCGCTGATCGTTTATAGCGGGGGCAAAGTGAATCCAACCCGTCACGGCGGGCAGGCCTGGAACTTTAAACCTTTTGCCTTTAATTTTGGAACGTAATGCCGGGTAGTGCACCAGTGCTGAAGTGAGTGACACAAGTAAAGCTGATAGCAGCGCTGCCGCTGGTAACCCCCAAAAAAAATCAGTACTCAAACTTTCTTAGCGTAGGCGCCTTCAGCCAGGCGGTAACAACCACGATGAGGGTCATACCGCCGCCAAAGATTACGGAAGGGATCACCCCCAATGCCCGCGACATTACACCGCTTTCGAACTGGCCGAGCTCATTGCTGCTGGTAACAAACATGCTGCTGACACTGCTTACACGGCCACGCATATGATCTGGTGTTAATAACTGCATAACGGTTCCTCTAACCACTACGCTGATACCATCAAGGATGCCGGATATGAGCAATGCAAAAAAGGAAAGCAGGAACCATTTAGAGAGTCCGAATAAAATAATACAAATGCCATAACCGGCAACCGCGATCAGCATTTTTTTGCCCTGGGCTTTTTTCATAGGAGCAAAAGTGAGGATCAGTACAATAATAATAGACCCGATATCGGAAGCGGCGTTCAGCCAGCCATATCCCACAGGCCCGATCTTTAAAATATCGGAGGCAAACACCGGGATCAGCGCTACCGCGCCTCCGAAAAGTACGGCAAACATATCCAGCGCCATAGCCGCCAGCAGGGCCTTGGTGCGGAACACGAAGCGTAATCCTTCCTGTACGCTTTCCCAGGTTTTTTTTTCAACATTTCCTTTATGGGGTGGTTTGGGTTTTAGCTGTGTAAGGATCAGCAGGGCAACAAATATCAGTGCGGCGATCACGATGAGGGTATGGGTGATGCCTGCAAGCGCAATCAGGAAACCTCCGGCGGCGTGCCCGGTTACGGAAGCGGAAAGCCAGGTGCCCTGGTTCCAGGTGGTGGCGTTCTGAAGCAGCTGCCGCGGAACAATAGTGGCGATCATTGAACTGAGGGAAGGGCCGGCAAAGGACCGCAGGATGCCGGTAAAAAAGAAGGTGCCATAAATAAACCACGTAATGTGCCGGATATGCAGGGAATGTTGGGCGGTATCAGTAGAAAGCAACAACAGGAAACAGGCCGCCAGGAAATAGCCGGTGATCGATTGCAGCAATAATTTCTTTTTATCGCTGACATCCACTTTATGTCCGGAATACAGCGCCAGGCTTAGTGCGGGAATCACTTCCGAAAGCCCGATCAGGCCGATGGCCAGCGGATCGCGGGTGAGCTGATAAATCCACCAGCCCACAACGGTTGTGATCATACGCATGGCGCATACAAATAAAAAGCGCCCGGTCATTAAGTTCCTGTATTCAGGAATGCGTACTGCTGCAAAAGGATCATCGGTTACCTGGACAACAGGTTGTTGTTCATCTTCCATGGAGGGGCAAAGGTAGCTACCCCTTACGGGAATGTAAAATATTGAATAAAAAATGTGGGGAATGTGGGAATTTGGGGATGTGGAGATTTGAAAATTTGAAAATGAAGATTCGTTATTGCTCAATAGTCTCATTTCTGTAAAAGACGCAGGCCTGAAACCTTTTCCCTTTCGGGAATGTAAAATAATAAATATGGAATATTAAATGTAGAAGTTGAGGTCCCGTTACTGCTTTTTGCTCTTTCCTTCGATCTGGATATTGTGGAATCCGGAAATTGAACGCCAGCACCGAGCGAAGCGCAAGATCCAACCTGAAACCTTGAACCTTGAACCTGAAACCTTTTTCCTTTCGGAATGTAAAATAACGAATGTGGAATATTAAATGTAGAAGTTAAGATACCGTTACTACTTCATGATCTGTCCTTTCGTCAGGATGTTATGGAAACCGGGAGCTGTGCACTTTACATCGAGTGCAATACGGATCTAACCTGAAACATTGAACCTTAAACCTATTCTTCCGGCTCAGGGTTCCAGCGAAATGGGGTGTAACCCTGCGGTATACGGCTTTTGGAGTGCCGTGCGGATGATGTCCAGGTGCACCTGGTTGGTAATAAAGTCCGCATGGGAGGCGTCTACAAATAAAATGGGCAGGGGCAACTGTTTAATATACTGCAGGTAGGTTTCCTGGATCCGTTGCAGGTATGCGTCCGGAATTTTCTGCTCATAGCTGCGCTGCCTTTTTTTGATGTTTTCCTGTAATTTTCGTACCGGTGCATGCAGGTAAATCAGTAACTGCGGCTGTATAAGCTGCTGCTGTACGATTTCAAACAGGCGCTGGTAAAGCCTGTACTCGTCGTCGGAAAGCGTAACCCGGGCAAACAGCAGGGATTTGGTAAACAGGTAATCGCTGATCGTTAGCTGCTGGAACATGTTTTTTTGTACAAGCAGCTCCTGCAATTGCTTATACCGTTCGGCCATGAAAAACAATTCCAGCGGAAAGGCAAACTGTTGCGGGTTCTCGTAAAACTTGGGCAAAAAAGGGTTGTCTGCAAATTCTTCCAGCACCAGGCGCGCATTGTATGTTTTGCTCAATGCCGTGGCAAGGGTTGTTTTCCCTGCACCAATATTTCCCTCAATAGTGATAAAATCGTACTGCATGTAACTGGCTGCAAAGTAAGTACAATTTCGAAACCTTATATTTTTTTTACGGCGGAATCATCATTGACGGCATCAAGCAATTGGCGGATGGTTTGATGCAGTACCGGGTGTTGCCGTTCCGGGGCAATTTCATTCAGCGGTACCAATACAAACCGGCGTTCCTGCATCCGGGGATGGGGCAGGGTTACCAGGGGCTGCTTGCAAACCAGGTCATTGTACAAGAGAATATCGATATCGATCACCCGGGGACCGTACCGTTCGTTCCGCACCCGGCCCATATCCGCTTCGATCTTTAAGATCATTTGCATCAGCGGCTCCGGCTGCAATGCGGTGGCAACCTCGAGGGCCTGGTTGTAAAAGTCTGGCTGCTGCACCAACCCCCATGCAGCCGTTTCATAAATTGCTGAGGTTTTCTCTATGGGACCAATATGCCGTTCAATCAATGTACGGGCCTGTGCCAGATGGGCGGTACGATCGCCCAGGTTTCCTCCTATTAATAAAAATACCCGGTTCATCCTAAATATATAAGCGATAATATTTTGGGGGTGCTGCCTTTTCTATTATAGAGAAGTATGACCGCTGAGCTTTCACGGCGCCGTATTGTCATTGCCTCGCATTCGCTTCGTTTCTTTTGTTCTCTGCCGTTAATAAAAAGGTTCTGCATCCCTGCCAAATATCTTTAATTTTGACATTTCATCAAAAGAAGATTCGTTTTAAAATTTATTATAATGCGTTCCTTTTTTAAAATATTCCTGGCATCCTTCCTGGCGCTGCTTGTTTTTTGCGCTATCGGCTTTTTCTTTGTTATGGGGATGGCCAGCAGCGCGGTTTCCAGCTCCATGCCGGTAATCACCGATCCGTCCGTGCTGAAAATTAACCTGGCGGAGCCATTTACCGAGATCTCTTCCAAGGACGTTCAATCGATGGTACAGGCAAAATCGCTGGAAGAAACCCCCTCCTTATATGATGTGATCCGGCTGATCAGGAAGGCTAAAACCGATGACCGGATCAAGGCGATTTACCTGGAGGCAAATGGAAATGCCAACGGCTTTGCGTCCAGCGACGAGATCCGGACCGCACTGGCGGATTTCAAAAGTTCAGGGAAGGAAATTATCGCGTTTGGAAATACCATGACCCAAAAAGCGTATGCCGTGGCCAATATTGCCAATAAAGTATATGTAAGTCCTTCCGGGGATTTTGAATGGGTAGGATACCGGGTAAGCTACCTGTTTTTGAAAGGCGCGCTGGACCGGCTGCAGATCAATCCCCAGATCTTTTATGCGGGGAAGTTTAAAAGTGCTACGGAGCCGCTGCGCGCGGAGAAGATGACAGAGGCCAACCAGTTACAGACAAGCGTTTGGCTGAACGATCTTTATGCAGATCTTTTGCAAAAGACCGCCGCGGAGCGGAAACTGGATACGGCGGTTTTGCACCAATGGGCGAATGAGGGCCGCATTGTTACTCCCCAGGTAGCCCTGGAGCACAAACTGATCGATGGTGTTCGTTATGATGATGAACTGCAGTCGGAGATCAAGCGGCAGCTGAAAATAGACAGCACGGATAAAATAAATTTTGTAAGCATCGGTCAGTATGCGCAGGTAAATAAAGACCTGGGCGGCAGCGGTGAGAAAATAGCGCTGATCTATGCCGCCGGAAATATTGTGGATGGAAAGGAAGAGGAAGGCGTGATCAGTGATGGTATGTATGTAGACCTGTTGCGAAAGGCGCGGCTGGATCCCTCCATCAAGGCCATCGTGGTACGTGTAAACTCGGGTGGTGGCAGCGCGTTGGCCAGCGATCACATCTGGCGGGAAATGAAGCTGGCCCGGGCCGTGAAGCCGCTGATGGTAAGCTTTGGAGATGTGGCGGCATCCGGCGGCTATTATATGTCCTGTGCCGCGGACAGTATTTTTGCGTTGCCGGGCACGCTTACCGGATCCATCGGTGTATTTGGCGTGATACCGGATATGAGTGCATTCCTGAAAAATAAACTGGGTGTAACGTTTGATGGGGTAAGTACCGGCCCGCTGGCCAATGCCGGCTCCATTGATCATCCTATGACAGAACAGGAGAAGAAGATCGTGCAGGGCAGCATCGAACGGGTTTATGACCAGTTTAAACAGCGCGTGGCGGAAGGGCGTAAGAAAGATACCGCTTATGTAGAAACCATTGCCCAGGGGCGTGTATGGACGGGGTTACGGGCAAAGGAGATCGGGCTGATTGACGCTTATGGTGGTTTGCAGGATGCCATCAATGCAGCTGCAAAAAAAGCAGGCCTGAAAGAATTTTCAGTAAAAGAGTATCCGCGGTATGGCAATTTGCTGGAACGGATCCTGGGCTTTAATAAGAGCAGTAGTGCGGAAGCGATGGTGAAGCAGGAACTGGGACCAGACTATGCAAAGGTGTATCAGCAGCTGAAATCCGTAAAACAAATGACCAACAGTGTGCAGGCCCGGTTGCCATTTGAATTTTTTGTTCAGTAGATAATAATGAACAGGGCAACGAATAGAATGAAATCCGGAACTTCTGATAACAAAGGTATATTGAATAAATCGGGCATTAACGAATTGAAATGAAGTATCGTCAGTCACGGGCTCTTTGGGCCATTACGAAGGCAAGTTTTAAAGCAATATTCAGCCAGCCTTCTTCGCTTTTTTTTAGCTTACTGTTCCCGATTGTATTTATCCTGATCTTCGGAGCGTTTACCGACAGGCCACCGGCTGCAAGAAGCGTGGCCATTGATCCAATGGGGGATACCACCGGTGTTTTTTTAGACAGTCTTGTAAGCAGCGGATTTATAAACGTGGTGCCGTATAAAGATACCGCTGTCCGCAACGCCGATCTGAGTAAGGGAAAGCTGGATGCCGTATTGCGGATCGGGGGTGCCGCCGATACTGCCGGTGTGCAGGTATTGCTCCGGACCAGCGAGGCGGGGGCCGCGGCGCTGCCGGCATTGGTGCGTACGATTGATTATGCAGCGCTCCGCATGCAGCTTCAAACCGCACATATAAAGAAGAACTATTCCATTCAGACGGAGATTGTGCCGGGAAAAAAATACCGTTCCATCGACTTTGTGCTACCCGGGCAGCTGGGCTTTTCCGTATTGTTTGCAACTTTATTTGGCATCGCCTTTATCTTTTTTAACCTCCGGGAACAACTGGTATTAAAACGGTTTTATGCATCACCGGTAAAAAAACTCAATATCCTGATAGGGATCGGGGTTAGCCGGCTTTTTTTTCAGCTGATCAATGTGGTGGTGCTGATCCTGTTTGGCCACTTCTTCCTACATTTTACACTGGTGCATGGCGTGCTCACATTTGTGGAGATGTTGCTACTGTCGGTGGTGATGCTGTTCCTGCTGCTGGGGGTAGGCCTTATCATCAGCAGCATTGCAAAAAACGATACGGTCATCCCGTTAATGATCAATGTTTTCGGGTTTCCGCAGATCCTGCTTTCCGGAACCTTTTTTTCCGTGGGTGTATTTCCGAAATGGATGCAGCGTCTTTGTGAGCTGCTGCCGCTCACCCAGTTTAATAATGCCATGCGCAAAGTATCATTTGAAGGCCTCCACCTTTACGACTGCTGGAAGGAATTGGGATACCTGGGCATCTGGATCGCGGTTGTTTATTTCACTGTTTCGCGGATCATGCGATGGGAATAAGGGTTTAATATTTTATTACTAATATTGCCGCATAAATTTACCATCCAGGAAGTTGATTTTTAGTACATGAAATATATAAAACTTTTTATTTTCAGTGCAGTGGTCCTTTTGCTGGCCATTACCGGTGTAACGCTTTTGCTGCCTGCCCATGTACGGGTATCACGGGCCGTAAATCTGTATGCGGGGAACGACTCGGTACTGAACCAGGTAAAGGACCTGGCTCAATGGAAAAACTGGTATCCGGGATTTGATACCCTGGAGCTGAAAGATGCAGTTGTTGCCAATGGCCGGGTAATCAGCGCTTCTGTAAAGAATGTACAACTGCAGGTGATCAATAGTACGGATTCACTGGTGACTGTTCAAATGAAAAAAGGGAAGCAGCCGGTGCGCAACAACTGGAAACTGATCCGTTACGCCCATTCGGATTCTTTAACGCTTCAGAATTATATGGAGTTTGATTTTAAATGGTATCCCTGGGAACGTTTCTCGGGTCTCCTGCTGGACGGCTCCTATGGCCGCATCATGGAGCAGGGATTAAGGCAGCTGAAAGAGCAGATGCACAAATAGCTGGAGCCGCAAAGACCCGAAGACACAAAGTATCACAAAGAACAGGAATAAGGCCTTTGTGCTTCTTAGAATCTTCGTGGCGAACATCAGACCCACCGCGTCTTTGCTCCTTTGTCCCGAAAGCTTTCGGGATTGCGTGAAATAAAACCACGAAAACGGAAAGACACCAGGAAACACAAAGAGGAATTTAAGCTTAGTGTGCATCTTTGTGCCTTGTGGCAGAGCGCTCTTAGCTTTTAATAAACTCCAGGTTGCGCTGAATGCCCCTGAGCCTGGTACGCTTGATCGGCGAGTGTTTAAACACTTTCCGGAACTGTTCTTCTGAAAATGCTTCCCATTCCCTGGTGGATAGATTCAGAATCTCCGGAAGCGGCGCAAAGGCTTTCTGCTGGTGAGGCTTACTGAACCGGTTCCAGGGGCAAACGTCCTGGCAGGCATCACAGCCAAATACCCAGTCCTGGAACTGTCCCTTTACTTCATCCGGTATCAGTGCTTCTTTTAATTCAATCGTAAAATAGGAAATACATTTACTGCCGTCCACCACTTTCTCCGGTAAGATGGCTCCGGTTGGACAGGCGTCGAGGCACTTGGTACAACTACCGCAAAAATCGTTGCTGTAAGGGTCGTCGTATTGCAATGGCAGGTCTGTAATGAGGGTGGCAATAAAGTAAAAAGAGCCGGCACCTTTTACCAGCAGGTTCCCGTTCTTTCCAATCCACCCGAGTCCGCTTCTGCGGGCCCAGGTCCGTTCCAGCACCGGCGCCGAATCTACAAAGCCCCGCCCGTTAACTTCGCCGATCTGCTCCCGGATATATTGCAGCAGGGCATTCAACCGCGCACGGATCACCTCATGATAATCCTGCCCGTAAGCATATTTGGAAACACGGGGGCCATCGGTTTGCTGCAGTTGCGGCGGGTAATAATTCATCAGCAGGGTGATCACAGAACGGGCACCGGGTACCAGCCTGGCAGGGTCGATCCTCAGGTCGAAATGATTTTCCATGTATTGCATGCTCCCGTGCATGCCTTTCGACAGCCATTGTTCCAGCTTCCGGGCATCATCTTCCAGCTGTACCGCTTTTGCGATACCGCAATAGTCAAAGCCCAGTTCCCGGCTGTACCGTTTAATGAGCTGCGTATGCTGTTCGATCGGATTCACCGCGGTAAAATTATTAAATAAACCGGTAAATCTGGTTTGGTAAAACCTGCCTGTTGTATAAGGGCCCGTAGTAGTTGTAAGCCGCCTGTTGATTTTAGCAGGACGAGCCGGAAAGCAGCCTGCTAAAATTTCATAAAACATTTATTTTGACTGCATTATAGTCAGGTTGTAGCCAATTTTCCTGACAAAATTTCCATAAAAACCGGCTTGGATTTTGATTTGCTATCTCAATACCGGTTACAACGACCTGATCCTGGTGCGCAGGCATTCAGAATCCAAAATCAGGTAACTTGTGATCATTAACATATATAAATTATGAATCTGGGAAATTTTACAATTAAAGCAGCGGAGGCATTTCAACAGGCCCAGCAATTGGCCTTTAATGCTAAAAATCCGAATATAGAAGTAGAGCATATCCTGAAGGCATTGCTGGACCAGGAAGATTCACCCGTTGAATATCTTTTAAAGAAAAACAACGTAACCCTGAACCTGGTACATACCAAATTGGATGAGCTCATCAAAAAATTGCCTGTTACCAATGGCGAGCCGGCACAGCAGATCAGCCGCGATGCCAACAATGTTGTTTTAAGGGCGGGGGCCTCATTAAAACAATTCGACGATGAATTTATTACCCCCGAGCACCTGCTGCTGGCCATCGTGCAGGGTAACGATGCTACGGCAAAGTTGCTGAAGGATGCCGGTCTTACGGAGAAAGGACTTGTTACTGCGATCAAAGATCTGCGGAAAGGAGGAACGGTTTCCTCCCAAACACAGTCGCAGGAGTTCAATGCACTCAATAAATATGCAAAAAATCTGAATGAACTGGCGCGCCAGGGTAAACTGGATCCTGTTATCGGTCGTGATGAAGAGATCCGCCGTACACTGCATATCCTGAGCCGCCGTACCAAAAATAACCCGATCCTTGTAGGGGAACCAGGGGTAGGTAAAACCGCCATCGTAGAAGGCCTGGCCCACCGGATCATTAATGGCGATGTACCGGAAAATCTGAAGTCGAAAGTGATCTATGCGCTGGATATGGGTTTGCTGATCGCCGGAGCCAAATATAAAGGGGAATTTGAAGAGCGTTTGAAAGGCGTGGTAAAAGAGGTAAGCGGAAGCGACGGGGAGATCATTTTGTTTATTGATGAGATCCATACCCTCGTGGGCGCAGGAGGCGGAGAAGGGGCTATGGACGCCGCCAATATCCTGAAACCGGCGTTGGCACGTGGTGAACTGCGGGCTGTAGGTGCCACTACATTAAATGAATACCAGAAGTTTTTTGAGAAAGATAAGGCGCTGGAACGGCGTTTTCAGAAGGTGATCGTGGATGAGCCTTCGGTGGATGATGCCATTTCCATTTTGCGCGGACTGAAAGATAAATATGAAACCCACCACCATGTGCGCATTAAGGACGAGGCCATCATTGCGGCAGTGGAATTATCGCACCGGTATATTACTGACCGCTACCTGCCGGATAAAGCCATTGATTTGGTGGATGAAAGTGCCGCTAAATTACGGTTGGAAATGAACTCCATGCCGGAGGAGCTGGACCGGCTGAACCGGCATATCCGCCAGTTGGAAATAGAACGCGAAGCGATCAAACGGGAGAATGATGATGAAAAATTAAAACAGCTCAATACCGATATCGCCAACCTGTCTGTAGAACGGGATACGCTGAAAGCCAAGTGGCAGGAAGAAAAAGAACTGGTGGAAAAGATACAGGCCGGCAAGTCGAAGATCGAAGACTATAAGATCGAAGCCGAAAAAGCCGAGCGCAACGGCGATTATGGCCGGGTGGCAGAGATCCGCTATGGTAAGATAAAAGAGGAAGAGGAAAACATTAACCGGTTTACAAAAGAGCTGAACGATACAGCTGAAAGCCGTTTGCTGAAAGAAGAAGTGGACGCAGAGGATATTGCCGAAAGCATTGCTAAAGCTACCGGTATACCGGTTACCAAGATGTTGCAGAGTGATAAGGAGCGGCTGCTGAACCTGGAGGCCCATCTGCATCAGCGGGTAGTAGGCCAGGATGAGGCCATCACCGCCGTTGCGGACGCCGTGCGCAGAAGCAGGGCCGGTTTACAGGATCCCCGTAAGCCCATCGGGTCCTTTATTTTCCTGGGTACCACCGGTGTGGGTAAAACAGAGTTGGCAAAGGCCCTGGCGGAATTCCTTTTTGACGACGAAAGTATGATGACCCGTATCGATATGAGTGAATACCAGGAAAAACATACGGTAAGCCGTTTGGTGGGGGCACCTCCCGGGTATGTGGGGTATGATGAAGGTGGCCAGTTAACCGAAGCCGTACGCCGTAAGCCTTACAGCGTGGTGTTACTGGATGAAATTGAAAAGGCGCACCCGGATGTGTGGAATGTGTTGCTGCAGGTGCTGGACGACGGACGGTTAACGGATAACAAGGGCCGGGTGGTAAACTTTAAGAATACCATCATTATCATGACCAGCAATATCGGCAGTCATATAATTCAGAATGCTTTTGAAGATGTTACTGAAAAGACCGTGGATGAGGCTACAGAAAAAGCAAAAACAGAAGTGATGAGTTTATTAAGGGAAACCATCCGCCCCGAATTCCTGAACCGGGTTGATGAAATCATTATGTTCCACCCGCTGTTGAAAAAAAATATTGTAGATATTGTGAAGATACAGCTGGAAGCTTTGAAGAAGCTGGTGGCCCAGAACGGTATCCAGTTGGAATTTAGCAACTATGCGCTGGAATTTCTTGCGGAGCAGGGGTATGATCCCCAGTTTGGAGCCCGGCCGCTGAAACGGCTGATCCAGAAAGAAATTGTCAACCAGTTGAGTAAACGAATCCTGCAGGGAGACCTGGACCGGACCAAACCGGTACTGGTGGATGTATTTGATAACATGGTTGTTTTCAGGAACGATAAATAATCCGGACGGAAGAAGGAACTGTATCCCCGCAACTGCGGGGATTTTTTTTGAAAACCGGGAAGGCCTGCCCCGTACATACAAACGGTTGATCGTTTTTTTAACGCGTCATTTATATTGCTTCCCGGGGAGCGGCCGTTATTGAAAACCGGGAATGGCTAAAATGAATTCAATGATGCTTTTTGTATGTTCATAATCAGAGAGTTGTGTATGATTGTTTCTTATCTCAAAGAAAAAAATTATAACAAGAAAAAAAAAATTATCTTCAACCGCTTTTTTGAGATATTTGTTGTATTTATGTATTGATTTTTAAAAGTTTAAAAATCAACGCCGCCCTTCCAAACCAGAAAAATTTTTAAATTGTATGAGTCTGAAGAAAGAATCTGAAGAAATTATTGAGCCGAAGGACATATTTGTGGGCAAAAAAGAAGCGCCTGTTGTATTGATGGAATTTGGAGAATACGAAAGCGAGGAGTGTGCCCGGGCCAATGAAATTGTAAAACAGATTTTGGAAAATTATGAAGGCAAAGTGAAGCTTAATTTCCGCCACTTTCCTCAAACAAGAATTCATCAGAGAAGTTTGAAGGCGGCGGAGTCTGCCATTGCTGCGGCACAGGAAGGCAAGTTTTGGGAAATGCACAATGTGCTGTTTCAGAACAGAAGGAACCTGGGCACCACAAGCTTAAAATTACATTCCAAAGAAGCGGGCGTAAATAATAAAAACTTTCTGGAAGAGCTGGTAAACGGAACTTATGGATGGCAGGTACAGGATGATCTGAAATATGGGATCGACCTGGGTGTGAAAGAAGTGCCTACCTTTTTTGTAAACGGCGAAATGGTAAAGGGAAAAACAACGTATGCACTCCTGAGCCAGGCCATCGATGAAGCCCTCAAAGGTGCAAAGAAAAAACCTGTGGATAAAGCCAAGGCAAAGCCCAAGGCAGAGGCTAAACCAGAGCCGAAGACAGAGCCCAAAGTACCATCGAAAACAGCGGCAAAAGCACCGGTAAAAACAAAGACAAAAGCCAAATAATTTTTTACTATATTCCCCGCGTCCGAGGGCTTTAATGCCGGAGGCCGGTGTGAAAGACCTGAAACAACAGAATAGTGAAAAAGAACATCAAAAGGCTGAAATCCTTTACAGTAAAGGGTTTCAGCCTTTTTAGCAGCTGTGTGGGCCGCTTAAGTGTTAAGCAGCCTGAAGGAGTGGGCCTTTTGTTGTTGAAGCGCGGTTGTTTATATTTTTAGTGGTTTGATTGAAAAAAATTCAAGAAACAAACGGAAAAAATTTTTTTTGTGCGATACGTAAAAAAAATAGAAGATTAAATTTTTTTTATGTTGAATAAATGTGGATATTCGCTGTCCCGCGAAACTTTTTTTATCGTTATGAGAAGATGGTTTTTTGCTGGACTTTTAGGAGAAACATTATCGTAAATGCATCAATAAACTTGGTAACTTCTGATGGAGAAAAATGTCGAAAAAATCTGGTCGAATTGTTTAAAGATTATTAAAGACATTGTGGAGTGGCAGCACTATAAAACCTGGTTTGAACCCATTAAAGCGATTTCATTAAAAAATAATGTGCTGGTGATCCAGGTCCCCAGCCAATTCTTTTTTGAGTATCTTGAAGAACATTACGTAAATTTATTGGCAAAGACCTTGAAGCGTGAGTTGGGGAAAGAAGCCCGTCTTGAGTATCGCATCATGGTCGACAGCGGCAACAGCAAGAACAAGCCGCTGACGATGGATGTTACCGGTACGGGGTATAAAACCTATTCCAATAACGAAATGGATTTTCCGCTCGTGATCAATAACCCTGTAAAAAATCCGTTTGTCATCCCGGGCATTAAAAAAATGCAGATCGATCCTCAGCTGAACATCAACTATACGTTTGATGCATATATTGAGGGAGATTGTAACCGTGTTGCCCGCCGTGCCGGCAAAACCGTAGCGGAAAAACCCGGAGCCAACTCATTCAACCCGCTGGTGGTATATGGAGGCGTGGGATTGGGGAAAACCCACCTGGTGCAGGCCATCGGTAATGAAGTAAAGAAAACACATCCCAATAAGATCGTACTTTATGTAAGTTCCGAAAAGTTCATTAACCAGTTTATGGACCATAGCCGGAACAACGCGATCAATGATTTTATCCATTTTTACCAGCTGATCGACGTACTGATCGTGGATGACGTGCAGTTCTTCAGCAAGGCCGAAAAATCGCAGGACGCTTTTTTTGCCATCTTTAACCACCTGCATCAGTCGGGAAAACAGCTCATCCTTACTTCCGATAAGTCGCCCAAGGACCTGGAAGGCGTGCAGGAACGGCTGCTGAGCCGCTTCCGTTGGGGGTTGAGTGCAGATCTCCAGATCCCTGATTATGAAACCCGTATCGAGATCCTCGAACGGAAAATGAAGGCGGATGGTTTGGAAATGCCCAAGGAGGTGGTAAAATATATCGCCTATAATATCAACAGCAATGTACGGGAACTGGAAGGTGCGCTGATTTCATTGCTGGCCCAATCTTCCCTGAACCGGCGGGAGATTGACCTGGATCTGGCAAAAAAAGTATTACGGAACTTTATCAAATCTTCCAGCAAGGAAATTACCATCGATACCATCCAGAAAATGGTGTGCGATTATTTTAATGTGCCCTACGACAAGCTGCTGCAAAAGACCCGCAAAAGGGAAATTGTACAGGCTCGCCAGATCACTATGTACCTCGCTAAATCCTTTACCAAAAACAGCCTGAAAACCATCGGGGAGCATTTTGGCGGAAGGGATCATACGACGGTCATTCACTCCTGCCAGACGGTTAAAGACCTGATGGATACCGACGCTGTTTTCCGTGAAAATGTGCTGGAGCTGCATCAGAAAGTGCAGTTGGCTGCCATGTAAAGTGTCAAAAATCTTTTTGATATTTTTTCATGATTTTGCACACAATTTTTAGTTTATATAGTTGAGTTTCTATATTTTTGCAACCCCTGTAAGGGGATCAGCCCACGGTGAGGTGGATGAGTGGCTGAAATCAGTAGTTTGCTAAACTGCCGTACGGGTTAAACTGTACCGCGGGTTCGAATCCCGCCCTCACCGCAAATAAGATGATTTAAATCTTTATAAAAGGCCCGGAAATGTAATGTTTCCGGGCCTTTTGTATTGCCGGATGGGAGATAGGGTCCTACTCACGCATCTGCTCCAATCCCCGGTTCCCCGGGTTCAAAAACTGCATGAATAAAATTGCCCCCTTCTGAAATCGTTTAGTGGCAACGTGCCGGGCAAAGAATTTGATGGTTGCGATTTTGATGGTTTGGGGCGGCACCGATCGGCTGTAACAGCTCCTTTTACTCCAGCTTGTGTTAAATAGAAGATTTGAGATTTGTAATACAATGGAACGCCAGCCATGCATGAAACTTTTGGATGTATTCCGGTTTGAAATGAATAATACTACCATTTTTGAGCATTATGGTGAAAATACCAGCAGCTTCAATATACTTTTCCAGTTCAGCATAAGGAATATTAAATCCGGGGAACGTATCAGTATTGTTCATGATTATATAATTTACGAGGTGTTAGTAGATGATTGCAAGGTATAGATATTGCTAAAAATGGACAATCCGATAGGTATTTCTACTATAGGTTTATTGAAAATATACGGATATTGGATCGGATTGAGGTTAAAGGCTATTTTTTTAAAACGGCTATTCATCATTATTTCTTTTCTTTGTGCGGCTGTTTTGAATCATTTTAATTCAATCACTTATGTGGCCAATCGAAGCGCTGTGAAGGTAAATGAGTACCGCTTTCTAAAGCTGGAACGGTAGGAACGACAACGGCTTGCAAATACTTATAATGGCAAAGGGGGGGAGGGATAAAAGCGAAGGCATGCGTTTAAGAAATATGGTAGAATGCATCCATGGCTTTAATAGAGCACAGGTGATACGGAATCAGCATTCGAATGGATACCCGGTTTTGTTGTGCGTATTGGTTCAGTAAAATTATATTAAAGGATACATTATATTGATAACCCGTTTAGCAAAAGGTGAATGGAAACTACTCGTTTAACATACAAGTCGATATTGGTTATTGATGATCATAAAATGGTTGCTAATGGTATAAAACTGATAGCAGGCCGGTTGTTTGAATCTTTCTATATGGCGCATAGCGGTGCATCGGGCATGAGTGAGGCACTTCAGCATTTTCCGGAGTTAATCATCGTGGATTTTTATCTTCCGGATATGCCCGGCGATTCACTTGTGCGGCAGCTAAAAGAGAAATTACCATCCGCTAAAATAATGGCCTATTCGTTTTCCTACAGTGCAGACATTATTATAAAAATGCTAAAGGCCGGTATTGATGGTTATATTATCAAACGCGAGGATGATGAAGAAATCATAAAGGCGATTCATCTGTTAATGCGGGGGCGTGACTATTTTTGTAAAGAGGCCAGAGCACATATCGTAAATCGTTTTTCCACTGCCACCGATGATTTTGCCGTCAAACACCTTATTGGCAATACTAAATTTTCCGGAAAAGAACTGGAGCTGATCCGCCTGTTGTGCAGGCAGATGACCACTAAAGAAATAGGTCATTATCTGAACCTTTCAGAACGTACCATAGAACAATACAGGAGTAATATTATGCGTAAAATAAACGCCAAAACACTTGCAGGTGTTATTAAGTTCGCCATTCAGAATGGAGTGGTAATGCTCGATGAACTTTAGTTGGTAACCCTGCTGCGTTCCGGATACAGCTTAACTGATGCACCACGGTTCAACGATGGCTGAGCGGGTCGGTTTCACAATGCGCCTGGAATGATGGATGCAGATCGATAATACTGATGGGCAAGCGTAAACCATTAAGTGGTCTTTCCCGGTCATATACACGCAAGCCGGGCCGTGTGGTATGGAAATAAAATAAAAAAGGGGTGTAAAGAATTACCCCCTTTTTTTACATTGGCCAATGTTGCCAAATGTAGCTATTGCTCGTTTAAAAAATTAATCTGCAGTCACTTTTACTATTTTACTAAACGACTGCGTACCATCGGCATCAACCTGTACGATTCGTAAGAAAAGTTTTCCGGTATAAGCCCGGTCTGCAGGCACCTTTTTGCAGCCTGCAATGAAAAGTGTACTGCCAACAACCATGGCTAAAATAAACAGTACTTTGCCCTTCCGTTTAAAGTAAAGCGTCAGGCAGCCCAGTGCAAGGATACCGATGCCTAAAAGACCGGTACCGCCTGATAAGTCCATTTCATATTTATAGTCGATTGTACCTGTTGATATACCATTCGGCGCGCTGCTTTTTACCGATCCTATTTTGGTGAAATTGGTACCGTCTTTTGAAATCTCAACATCAAAATGATCATTATTGGTTTCACTCATTGTACTCCAATTAACAACAAGCTTTCCATTGATAATCTTAGCGGAAACGCCCCCGAATGTCACTGGCAGCACCAACGGGTCATTGCTGATTCCAAAGTTCACGTTGGCAACCGTGCTGTTATCTGCAGCGGAGCTTAGATCTCCTACACTGCTTTTTCCGGTGCGGTTGGCGGGATCTGTGTTATTGGTGCCGCGGTTGGTTCCTGTATAGCCATAACCATTAGCGGGAGCGTCGGCACTTTGAAGCTGCACACCCTGTTGTTTGCTATTGTTGGTTAACACTACAGAATAAGTTCCGGCCTCTGTAAGTAACGATTTACTTACTATAAACGTATAAGTGCCGTCTGCATTAATTTTTACGGAAGCTATAACCGCACCATCAGGCCCCACCAGGTTCGCCCACATATTATTGGAAATGCCATTTTCACCGGTTTCCGTCTTGGCATTACCATTGCCGTCGTTCCATATCTTGCCGCTGATGGTGACGATTGGGGTACAGGTTACCACATTAAATGTACGTACTACTTCAACCGGGTTAGGACAGCCGGCGCTGGTAACTGTATAACTTACGGTTACCAATCCGTTGCCTGTAAAACTTAAAATACTGTCGGCCAGGGTGGCATAAGCGCCCCCGGATTTTATGGCAAGGGTGCCACCTGCAGGCGTAGGTAATAATTGTACTGAGGTACCACGGCAATATTCGCCATTGCTGTTAACGGAGGGCGCATTGGCCAAGTTGATTTCCGGCAAATTGGGCTGCTCGGCACCGCAAACCTTAAGACCATTGGTGCCATAGCTATAATTGTTTTGATACCCGTCAGCTGATGTTCCATCTCCCATGCTTCCTGCTCTTTTATGACCCACATAACCGAAATTGGCCTGGCATTTATTCAACACCATGGTGGTGTGTCCACCGGTTTCCACAACCGATATACCTCCGCCTATCAAATCCGCTGGTTCACCGGGGTTGAGCGCTCCATCCGCACGTCCCAGGTTACCTCCATTTTGTATGCCCCAGGCAAACACACGGTTATTATTACTGGTAATTACATTGATGCAGGGATAGGCAGGGTCATGTTCATTCGGCGAAATCCAAAGAATGTTGTCCATTGGTGCTCCTGCAACATTTGCATTTGTGGTACTTGGATAAGAAGGTGTTACCCAGGTGCCATTGCTGGTGACTGTAAAATCGCCTTTCTGCCTGGAGACATTGTCGCCGGTAGAAAACAATTTTCCATTCTCATATAATACATAATAGGTCGTTTGTGGCGCATTGACAGAAGCTGTTGCGCCAATCATTTTTATAGGGCCATTGGTGGTGCTGGGAGCCTGCATCAGTGTAGCCTGTGCCCTTGAGGCTGCTGCATGATCTCCGGAACCTACCCAGGTTCTGTTGCCCCAGGTATAAATTTCTCCGGTGCTGGTAAGTGCCATAAGTACGCCCCATGCGCCTCTGGTGGCAACTACATTCGTAAGGGGCGTGCCATCTGTTTTTTGCACGCGTGCCCAGGTCGTATTCCAGTTGGCAGGAGTGCCCGTAGTTCCATCCCCGCGCATGGCTCCGGTATGATTGGTAAGTACCCAAACACCTCCACTACAGGTAGTAATGGCCAGTGTTTGATAGGTGGCGAACAACATTTTTACGTCTGAGGGCGAAACACCGGATGGCAGTCCCAGACTCAATTTACCAAACTTCGAATCGCTTTTTAGAGCATTCGGAATTACTCCGCCTGCACTTCCCCAGGCCCATAGCCCGTCAGTTGTTAACAAAACATTCTGGAAAGCATTAACATAATAACTTCCGATTGATGCCTTTAAGGGGGTGCCGGTAAGGCCCGGAAAGTTAACACTGTTGATGATGGTAGGTGATAACAGATTCCCTGTGCCATTTGCAGCTGTTCTCTCCCCCCATATTTTAAGGTCGCCTGAAGCGTCCCGGACTACACTCTGGTGGAAGCCAGATACAAAATTGTCATACTCTAAAGTGGCTGCGGAAGAGGAGTTGATACCAAAATTGCTGTAGTCCTGGCATCCGCTGGTGCCATAGCAAGCCTGTCCATAAGAAAAATTAGCAGACCAAACACTGATGAGTGTTAGCAATAGGAGTGTTGCTGTACGCATTGTTTTCATTGAATTTTAGTTTTGAGATTAGATGAGAGCCGGCTAAAAACCGATTGGTTTTGAAGCACCGCTGAGCGCTTGTAAAAATGAGGTTTCCATGTTTTTTAGTTTGATATTGGATGTTACCGCGAATTCAGGATTTGGTTCTTAAGAGATCAGTTTTATTTTAAGTGACCGGTAGTGGCTCTGATAATTATGCTCATAAGTATATTTTACACTTATTAAGGCATTATCGCTGCAATTTACTGGCTGTTAATAACCGGGTAAAAAAGTATAGTACAACTTGAATAAGCTTGAAGAGAAAGTACGGTATGGGGGCAAGGTCGATACCTGGATAATCAAAAAGCCAATTGGTCATATATGAGAAGTGTAGCGGAGCGCTTAAGGCCCGCATCATATATTGGACGGCTCGTTCTGCAGGTAAAACACTCAAACCTTCAGGTTTCTACCCGGTCTTCGTTCTGTTGAAATGACAGGGTGACTTTTTTAGCTACTCATTTCCGTTGCCGGTCTATAGCATTTTTACTGTTTTAGCTTTATTGACTTGCCTGTACATTGTCATAAATTATCCTGTATTTTTGTTTGGCTTTTACTGCATGCTATGGTTAATGACTGTTGCCGCTTTTATTTAAAGAAGGCGCGAAAATGTGGCTTACTTTTTTTATGTTTTCTTTTTCACAGCGCGGTATATCCGCAGGCAGATAATTATGTAATAAAACAGTATAATTCAGAAAACGGCTTACCTCAAAACAGTGTTAAGGCGATTCAATTCGACCGGAGCGGATTTTGCTGGCTGGCTACTGAAGCCGGTGTTGTCCGGTTCGATAACAGTAATTTTAAGTCATATGGAAGTGATGTTGTAAAGGGGCTTAAAGGTGAAAGAATTGTGGCCATGATGGCCGATACTGCAGGGAATATATATGCGCAGACGCTGGACTTTCAAAACATCAAAATAGCCGGATCCACATCCCTGTATGCTTATTTGCCGGCGTTAGCTGGTACGGACAGCCTTAACTTTATGGCTACAGGATATATTACAAAAAGCCCCACATTCGATAGCCTGTGGCAGACTATATATAGCACGGCAACGATTCCCCTTGTTAAAACGCCGGTAGGACTGAAAAACGGAGATATCTATTTTTTCCAGGGAGGTAACGCTTATTTTATTCAAAAAGACAATGTCAGGCGATTAAAGCGAAATGAAACGGAACCGGTTGGCCGGTTGATTCTGAATGACCGCTATTTCTTACAGGTATGGTCCGGCAACCGGACGAGATGCTGGGATAATGGAGTGGAGCAGGCGGGGCCTATTCATGGAGCAATTGGTCGCAATAAACAGTTTCTTAACGGGAATTTTAAGACGTTGTGGTGCGAGCAGGGGGCCTTTATATATGCCGGGGGGGAACTTTATGAAGTCTTTTACAGGAACGGAGCTGTGGACAGCAAATGCGTTTTACGTAACCTGAACTTGGAAATACCACTTTGCATCGCCTACCGGCCAGACCTCAAGACTTATTTTATCGGCACCGGTACACAGGGCCTGTACACCATAAAAGTGGCGGATTTTATTTATCCTGCAATACCCAGGGAATCTGGCCCGGAAAACTACTATGCCATTGCAAAAACATTGGAAGATGATATTATTGTAAACAACGTGCGTGTGCGCCGGGATAATACATCGTTGTATGTACCGTTGTATAATAGTGACAGCAGGGCAACCTATACCGATAGTGCAGACAGGGTTTATTATGAAAATGGCTACCTGTTATCCCGGTACAATTCCAGAACCGGAATCATAGACAGGGATATTTTTCAGGTTGATAACCGGCTGATGGCAATTGTACCGGGCGAGGAAGATGGCACCTTATTGTTATGCTCACATTCCTCTTTATACAAAATAACGGCGGAAGGAAAAATGATCTGGCAGAAAAAGTTTTCGCCGGGCATGGTGGCAACGGCACTGGTACCATTAAAAAACGAAACGTACCTGCTGGCAACCGCTGCCGGGCTAAAGTGGTATGACCTAAAAAGTCATACAATCTCCCGGTCCATACTTGATTCCTTTTCTATCCGGACCGTCTATCCGGATAAGCAAAACCGGTTATGGATCGGCACGGATGGTAAAGGTTCTTTTTTATATACAAACAATAAATTGTATCCGCTACCACCGGGTACCAGGAGGGCGTTTAGCTCCATCCATGCCTTTATAGAAGACGATAATGAAAACTTCTGGCTACCCACTAACAATGGGTTGTACAAAGTGCCGGTTCATGCATTGGCCGATTTTGCAACCGGCAAAACAAATTCGGTTTTCTGGTTTACGTTTAATAAGGGAAATGGATTAAGAACGAATGAATTTAATGGTGGTGCAAATCCTAATTTTCAATGGTTAAAAGACGGCGCGCTGGTATTGCCGTCCATTGACGGATTGGTGAAATTTTATCCGAACCGGCTTGCAACGGATTTTCCCCGGGAAAAAATTTTTATTGATGAAATAAATATAGATGGCCGGCAGTTGTTTCCGGACAGCATCAATGGACCGATCCGGTTAAAACCCGTATTTCAGACCCTGCATATTAAAATAGCCTGTCCCTTTTTCGGAAATAAAGAGGGTCTGAAACTGGAATACAAAATTGGTTCGGGAGAGTGGATACAGGTACCTTCCTCCGGCATTGTTTCTATAAATACATTGCCGGCCGGTGATTATACATTAACATTCCGGAAAGCAGGCAGTAATGCGCATACACCTGATGGTAGTATTACAATGAATATTACCGTTGCTCCTTTTTTTTATAAAACGGGCTGGTTCTTTGCCGGTGTCGTGCTGCTGATTGTTGGCCTGGGATATGTAACTGCGAGAAGACGCCTGGCCAAGCTGGAAAAAGAGAAGTTGAAGATCGAAAAAATAGTAGAGCTCAGAACCGAAACATTGAGTACTACCGTACAACAGCTGGAGCATTCAGAATTGGCGTTAAAGAAGAGCAATGAAGTAAAGGAACAGATCATTTCAACGGTTTTACACGATATCCGGTCGCCGCTGTTTTCTTTGAAAATTACGGGTAAATCGTTGGTTAAAAACTGGAAGCACAGCAACGAGGATAATTTTAACCAGGTGATGAGCCTGAACCAGCTAATTGGAGAATTGAGCCGTTTCACCGACCAGTTCTTTTCCTGGGCGGTAAGTCAGCAGGAGCATTTTAACGTAAAAAAGACGCAGTTTCCATTGCAGCAGCTCTTTGGAGATATCGAGGCGTTGTTCAGGGAAATCTTACAGACTAATAACAATAAATTTTCGATACATGAAACAGCGATTCAAGTCTGCACGGATAAAGATATATTAACACTGATTCTAAGGAACCTGGTAGATAACGCCAATAAGAATACAGAAAACGGGATCATCAGTATAAAGGCTGCAATAATACCCGAAGGTTTGCAAATACAGGTATCGGATACCGGAAGGGGACTAAATGCTTTCCAAATTGAGAATTTTATGAATAGAGATAAAGCGGTAAAAAACGGCAGGATGGGGAGCGCTATTATTTTGGAAATGCTTGATAAAATTGATGGAAACTTATCCGTGATCTCAGAACAAGGAAACGGCGCCATTTTTTCAATACGCTTAAGACAAACAGAATAAACAATGTGGCCGGATATTAGCTTAACAGGACCGTCTGTTAATGCTTTTCAGCCGGCAGTTCGTTTGAATAGGCCCGTATGATCGTTGCTCCGTTTCAGTTTTTATATTGAATAGCAGGAAACCTGATCGCCGGGGAGAAGTAGTGTTGCGTTGGTATTAAATCGGTTGCTTCTACATACTTGCGGGAAATGGATACCGGCCTGTAGCAGGAAATATTAGTGCAGACAGTTCCTTCGTTATCCAGCTACCGCCCCGAGTCATTCGGAGCACCTTCCCAGGTACTGGTGTCGTGGGCATCGTGTTGCTGTATGCCGGGTGTTGTGGTGCTGCTATCCGGCGTTGTAACCGTTCCGTTCAGGCTGTCCGTTTCCCTGGGGGCTTCATTTGATGGAGTATTACAACTTCCCCACAGGATTGCCGCTGTCATAATGATAAGGATCTTCATAAAAAATGTTTTAAGGTATTTCAACAATCAGCCAAATACCATACCGGGAAATTTACTTCAGCGATGCGGGGAAGCCGCCTGTTGTTTTAAAAAGTAAGCATTGGTGTACCCGCTTTCAAACATGGTATTGTTGAAATAAATAAACGCATTTTTCTTTATTTGCAGCTCCTGCAGCAGGCGGGTTAATTCTTTTTCAGAATAGGGTGATTTAAACAGTTCAGGAACCCCATGCATGCGCCGGTATAAAAAATCGCCGGTGATGATGTTGTCATCGGGAAGGCCGGGGTAACTGACGCTGCAGAAATTGATACGATGTTTTGTAAGGAGATCAAACACTTCGGACTGCCACCAGGAAACGTGCCGGAATTCAATGACATTCCGTTTGTCGGGCGATAAATATTCAATAACATCCGCTAACCGCGCTTCTGAAAAAGCATACGAAGGCGGCATCTGGTAAAGGATGCAGCTTAATTTTTGTTCCAGCCCTTCCTGTACAATATCCGTAAACTCCTGTATTTTGTCCTTAACACCCGCCAGCCGCCTGGTATGGGTAAGGATTTTATGCGCTTTCACAGAAAAGCGAAAATCAGCAGGCGTCCGGCTCGCGGATTTTTTTAGGGGCTCAACGGCCGGAAACCTGTAGAAGGTATTGTTCAGCTCAAGCGTATTAAATTGCGTGGCATAATACTCCAGCCATCCGGACGCCGGTAATTTATCCGGATAAAACCTGCCTTTCCAATAAGAATAGCTGTAGCCCGATGTGCCAATATAGAGCATCGTTACAGGATTCTATGATGACCGGATCCAGTACGAACAATGGGACCAAGTACTAAAACGCCGGTTTGAAAAATTGATTTACAATCTGCCGTATGCATTAAAGGGATCATGGGGAACTTCTTTTTCCCATAAAAAAGGATAGTACAAATAGTATCAGGAAAATAACGAATAATACTTTGGCAATACCTGCAAATGCAGTGGCAACTCCCGTAAAGCCTAATACGGCAGCAATAACTGCAATAATTAAAAATGTAATGGTCCAACGTAACATAAAAAATGTGTTTTAAATAAGAAAATATGCTATATAGAAGACGCTGATAACAAATCCGTTTTATTAAAAGACAAGAACGATGCCAGGGTGAATACTTATTTTAATCTTCCGTATGGCATCCTGGCAAGTTAGCTCGTACCACATTCGGTTGATCATATACAATGGGGTAGCGCGTGATATAGGGATTGATTTTGCTGATGGGGAATTTTTGACGCAATGGGGAATAACGGCAACACGACACCAATCCTTTTAGCGTATTATGCGGCTGCGGTATAGCATGGCTTTTTCCGCCCGGAACGCCGGTACAACCGTTACCCGGAAGGGTGCTGTAAAGCTACTTTAACCGGATATTTGACGGCTGTTTAGCCCTGCCGCCAAATTGCTTTGGGAAATAGGATAGTGTAAGCTGGAAGTAGCGCTGCAGCCCTTGCGATACGGAAGTGGTAGTGACGTTGCCGTTTGAATAGCTGTTCACCGCCTGATTTTGGCGCAGGATATTGAACACGGAAACCCGGGTTTCAAACATTTTTTTCTTTTTGGGAAAGGAATAGCCGGCATAGGCATCCCAATTGATATTCTGAATGGGCTGCCGGTTTACCGAAATGTTTTTACTGTAACGGAAACTATTGCCGAGTATGAAATTTTTGGGCACCTTCAACGTGGCCCTCGCTGTAGTGTTATACGATTGTGTTTTTGTGGGGGTATAGGCGCTGCGTCCGCCGGACTGCTCGGCATTGGTGCCTGAAACAGATTGCTGTACCGCTACCTCAATAATCCCGGGTGCATTAAAGGATACGGCAAAGTAATGATTCCGCCGGTCATTCCTGTAGGTTAACAGATCGCCGTCAATATACTGCGGGCCCTGCGAACTTCCCCAGTTTCCACTGTAGTTGAACTGGTAAATATTCTTGCGCAGGGGATAGGATACATTCATACTTATCCCGCTGTTAAAAGAATTATTGTTGCCGGAGCCGGTGGCATAATAAATGTTGCCGGTGGTATATCCTCCGTTGGTGTTTACCTGGAAGGTTGCTTTTTTAAACGTTAGTGATAAACCCGCATTTAAACCCGCATTAAACGTTTGGGTGCCGGGCGTATTTATAAAATAAGTAGTACTGCCACCGTTACCATCGTAGATCGTGCTGTCCGATATACCATTCCGTTCCTTATTATACCCCATATTAAACGCTGTGTTGTAGGAAAACCTGGTTTCAAAACCACTGTTCTTATTGTACGAAAAATTGAAGTTGTAGGCATTATTGAACCGCGACTTTAAATCAGGATTACCTACCGTCATATGATACCGGTTGGCCGCACTATCCTGGATGGGATATAACTGGTCGATAGTAGGAGCTGTGGCCGTGCTGCTGTGCGTCAGGTTCATATTGATATCGGCCCCCTGCGTTTTTGAATAATTATAAGAGATGCCGGATGTTGGCGTAAAAAAGTTGTATACGAATGTCCGGTTGCGATAGCTGAGGGTAGAAACATTTTTTTGATACAGTATCTGGTTTTGCAGATTGGTGCTGATGCGTATGGTTTGCCGGAAACGGTCGGTAATTGTTTTTGAAAAAGTTTTTTCCAGTTGCAGCCCGGTCCTGTTATTAATATTGGAGGTACTGCTGATATTTGAAAGGCCTGGATTCCGGTTATACAAATGGGTTAGCGTATCCCGGTCGCTTACCAATGCGTTGATTTCCGCGCCTGAATATTGGATATGATTGTTCAGTCCCATATTGATATTCCAGAAATTATGATCTTTTAACAGTAATTGCCGCAAACCGCCGTAATTCAATCCCAGGCTGCCGTTCAGGTTTGAATTTCGGGTAACGTATTTCCTGTCGTAGAGATCGGTATAAATGCTGTCTGTAAGTGCTTCAAAGCGGCTGTAGGTATTGCTGTTGCTGATCGTGCTTCCGTAACTGACAGAATAAGTGGCTGAAAAATCTTTTGCATCCGGCTCTTCATTCACTGAAGTGTTGCTATAGTTTCCATTGAGGTTGAAATCGCTTCCGGTGCTCTCCGTTTTTGAGATATTGGCTGAGCGGCTTGCCAGCGTGGAGTCGTTCCGGTAAGATGTTACATTTTCTTCAGATGCGGAACTGGAGTTCGTGCGGCGATAGGAAATATTGGTTGAAAAAGACTGTTCCTTTTTCCTGACGTTATATTCTCCCCTGAGCAATTGAGATAATAAGCGCGACATATTATAGCCGTTGCTGACGTCGGTAAACCGGGTGTCCCCCAGCGTTCTCACGGTAGTACGGTTATTAATTGAGCCGTTCCGGTTGCCGGATATATAATACTGCCCGTTGAACGATTTTTCATTAAAGAAGTCGCTGGCTTCATTGAAGTTTTTTCGTAAAGAGATGCCCGATGTCCAGTTGTTTTGAATGTTCAGGTCTTTATTTTGCGTTACCGGTTCAATTTCACCCAGTGCTTTTTTAATCGTGTTTACATTTGCATTCAGGCCCAGATTTGTTTTTTTGTTATAAAGCTGCATGGAGGTATTGCCACCATAACTTTTATTGGTTCCGGTGCTGGCTGTAACAGTGCCGAAATAACCTTTTCGCTTATTGGGTTTCAGCTTTATATTCATCACAACCGTCGTGTCTTTCTGAATATCTTCTATTTTCTGCTTATAAAGATCGCGCTCCTGGTATACCTGTATTTTTTCAATGGCATGTTTAGGGAGGTTCTTGAGTGCCATATTGAAGCTGCCGTCAAAAAATGGCCGGCCATCGACATATATTTTTTTTACCCGTTTCCCGTTCACTGTAATGGAGCTGTCCTGCCATTGCGCTACACCGGGTGTTCGTAACAAAACTTCTTCGGCAACTTCTGTGGAATCCAGCCGGATACCTGCGGGATTAATTTCCAGGGTGTCTCCATTGACGGTTACGGGGGCTACGGTTTTTACAGTTACCTCCTCCAATACCTGCCCGGTATCGCTGACCAGGTTTATTTTGTTGAATGTAAAGGTACTTGTTGCGGAGTCCAGGTAAAGATCTTTTATAAACGGCACAAAGCCTGTATGACTTACGGAAATATAAAGCGGCGTTTTCAGCGGCAGTGCTTTTAGTTCAAAAAATCCCAGCGCGCCGGTTACCTGGTAATCGATAGCGGCTGAATCTGATTTTTTAAAAACAGTGACTGTTGCTGAGGGAAGTGCGCTGCTGTCTATGGAGCTAAGCACCGTGCCTTTAATGATGCCTTTGTTTTGAGCAAAAGATACCAGCTGGAAAAAGAGTAATATGATCAACAACAGTTGTTTCATGCATGCATTAATCTTCCTTGGTTTTAAGACGAAGAATAACGGGGTTGTTCTCCGGTTTGCCGGTATCGTAAAAACGGGAGAGGCTTTTTTCATAGTGCAGCCTTGTTGATCCGGCGCTTTTTTTCAGATTAAAAAGAGCTCTGGGAGAAAGCCCCTGGTAAATGTTTTTTTCATCAAACGCCAGTACCGGCCCCTGAAGAGGAAACGGATAACAGCTACTGTCTGCCTTTAATTTATTCCGGTTGTAAAGCATTTGTTCCTTTTTGTCAAACACATAGTAGTTGTAATAGCCCATTGCTTGCCGTACGTTAAAAAAAAGGAACCGCTTCTGGTCGATGAAATTATTGACCGTATTCGTATTGCTCAGGAAAAGATTGTCTTTCCGGCCGGATCTTGCGGAAGTGATCGTAATACCGCTTATGGTAATGCGGTCAGCAGCTGTAAATGAAAAAGCCTCTGGCGTGGCCGAAGCATGCTCCGTTTTCGGGCCTGTGATTTGATACGCCTCTGTAAGCGAACCCGGTGTAAGCCGGTAAATACAGGGTTGAGCGGGACGTGAAATGAAAAATACAGAATCATTTAAGGTTGGAAAGAAACTGCATTGATAGGCCGCCGGTCCATAAAATACGGAATCGGTCTTTGTATGGTAAGGGAAAAACTGTTGTGTAATATTGCCGTTGTTCATCATCTTTAATGCATAATCCTGCGTGCCGGTATTTTTTCCATCGGATCGGATAAAGCTAAAGGCGAACCTGCCGGTACCTAAAGCAACCGGGTTGGTCAGCAGGTACGTTGACGGCGGTAATGTTTCTGTATACAAAGAATCCAGGCTGTTAAGATAAAGCCGTGTGGCCATTACACGGGTTGATAACAGTGCCCCCGGGCCTTTTGCTAAAAAGCCTTGCAGCCTTGCTGCTGTAAGCGTGTAGTTCCTGTTTTGACTAAAGATAAGTAATGCATGATGGTCGTTGTCCGGCTGAATAAAGTTGATCCGGTAACGGTTGGGTTTGTTCTTATATTTTATTATAAATTTCCCCTGGCGGTTGAAGAAAAGAACGGCATCGGTATCTGTATCCAGGATGATGAAGTACTGGTTGGTGACCACCAACTGGCTGATGATTCCAAAAGTTGATTGTCGGGTTGTTTCCAGGGGAATGATCTCGGTTTCCTCAAAGATGCAGGAGAGCGTGGTGTCTTTTGCTGTAGCCGGATCTAATAATACCGGTGGACGCTGGGCCAACGCCATATGCCCGATTCCTATCAGCAAACTCAAAAGCATTCGTTTTTTCATACCCATATGCGTGTTAGTCAATGCACCAAATGTACGTGCGCAAAAGCAGTTGAGGCCTTTTTTTTGTATAGGAATTTGTTAATTCTGCAGATGATGTTGCAGAAACGCTTTACATTACTCAAAAGAGCCATTAGATTCAGGCTTACTTATTCTTAAAATGTTTGGGAGAGATTCCCATGATCTTTTTGAAAACCCTCGAGAAGTGGTACTGGTCTTCATACCCCAGGCTGTACGAAATGGTTTTAATATTATGGGAATTGTCCATCAGCATCTGGCAGGCCTTCTGTATTTTAAGGGAAGTGAACAGGTGGATGGGGCTGGATTTGACCTGCTTCTTAAATAAAGAAGAAAGATGGGACGATGAAAGTCCCACTTCTGTGCTGATTTCGTCCAAACGAAGCGGTTTGTCCAGGTTTTGTTTCATAAAGGTGATGCATTGCTGGATGATGTCGTTTTCATTGGCAGATAGCTTTATCTGCGTATTCTGAAAAGAAGAAAGATAGGCATGAACCGCGCTGCAACTGTAAATTATATTATCCGTATTGTTCATCAGTTCCAGGTGCTGGATAATGTCGTAGAAGATGAGTTGCCGCGAGGTGCTGACCACAGCGCTGACGGGAACCCTTCCCTGTGTTTTTGTAAGCAGCCGGTAATAGAAATCAGCATCCGTACCAGAAAAATGGAGCCAGTAAATGCTCCACGGATCTTTCTCATGTGCGCCGTAATGATGCGCCATACCTGCGGGAATGATAAAGAACTCGTTGGATTTTACTTCGTATTGTTTTTGCTTAATGGAATACCAGCCTCTTCCTTTTACACAATAAATTAAAATATACTGGGCGCAACCTTTGGGGCGTTCACGTTCGTGATGAGCAGCGTTGGGGTAATAACCGATATCCGTGATATAAAGGTTTTTGCAGAAGATATGATGTGCACAGAATTTTACCCGTGCCTGCGGAAGAATACAGGTCAGCTGACCTTCAAAACCTTCCATTTTTTTTTGAGCGCCGTTTGTGTTGACTGGTTTCATGGAACGAACCGTTTTTTATTGCGGAACCAACCGTTTCCGGTAATAGTACTGTAAAAATATCTATATTTTTTTATAGCCTTTAGCACCTGCGTAAAAAATGATGATACTGCGTTCTTTTTTCAACGAAGGTTCCTTTGTCTTCAGAGTGCTTCCGGGCCGGCGAAATGACCGGAGTATGTGCTGTTATTTACTTACCGTAAAAAAAACGCGGTAAAAAAAACAGCCTTGGCTATTGGCTGAAATCCTTTGCCACATTGGTTTTTTAAGGACGTTTGAGGTTTGGAAGCCCGGCATCGGAAAATGAAGATAAAAAAACGAAGCATAAAAAAATCCATTATTTTCCATGGAATATCTATTTCCTTGGCCTCCATTTTATTGGAATTTTACATTTATGGATGAAAGAAAAGTGGAGGAGGAAGAAACGGCTCGTGCGTAACGCTGCTGCTATGTAATTGCTAACGAAGTTGCCGGAACCGGTTTTACGCTTTGATTTCATTTTTTTGTCACGCATTAAAAGCGACCAAACACACGCTTTTAATACAGGACAAAACGAATTGTAATGTTTGGTATAAAAAATTGGATTCAGCTTGCTTTCAGATAACGATTGGTCTTTAATCCAGATAAAACGTATGCTCCCGGCAGGCAGCAAAAACAGGTTAGCGACAGCTCCTGCTTATTATTATTAAAACGGCTATTATGTTATTAAGATTGTTTTTTGCCATCCTCCTGGTTGTTGCACTCGATGCTCAGGCTGCCAAAGCCCGAAGTGGTCTTGCTGATGCCTGGTATACAACGCAGCAGCCTGTTTCCGGTATCGTAACCGATCAAAAAACAGGATCACCACTGGCCGGCGTTACCGTTACCGTTAAAGGAACCGGCACCGGTACTTCCACAGACCAGGAAGGACGTTATTCGTTAATGGTACCGGATGGTATTGGCAATGCAGTACTTGTTTTTTCACTGGTGGGGTATAAAGAGCTGGAGCAGCCCGTGGGCCAGCAATCGCAGGTGAATGTGATATTGATTGCCGAGCAAAAGGAAATGGAAGAAGTAGTAGTGGTAGGTTATGGAGAACAAAAGAAACTGACGGTTACGGGAGCCATTGCAACCGTATCGGGAGCCGACCTTGTAAAAGCCCCTGTTGCCGGCATCAGCAACGCGCTGATTGGGATGGCGCCTGGGTTACAGGCCGTTCAAACATCCGGTGAGTTTGGCAATGATAAGGCTACTATTTTTATACGGGGTATGGCTACCCTGAATGCAGGAGGAAGAAGTCCGCTGATCCTTATTGACGGGGTACAACGGGAAACTTATAATAACCTTGATCCGAATGAGATCGAATCGATCAGTATTTTAAAGGATGCCTCCTCAACGGCTGTTTACGGGGTACGCGGTGCAAACGGGGTGATCCTTATTACGACCAAACAGGGAAAAACGGGCCGGCCGCAGGTAAACGTTACCGCCAATGCCGCGGCCATACAACCCACCATCCTGCCCAGTTATCTGAATTCCTATGACTACGCCATGCTGCGGAACGAGGCAGAACGGAACGGGGGGATTGCGGCAGATAAAGTAACCTTTACATCTGAAGACCTGGAGCTGTATAAATCCGGTGCAGACCCCATCTTTCATCCAAGCAACGACTGGATCCATGAACTGATCAAACCCTATTCCTTTCAGCAATCTTACAATGCTAATATTTCGGGTGGAACGGAAAAGGTGCGTTATTATACTTCGTTGGGTTATTTTAACCAGAGCGGGGGATACCAGCAGCCGGAGCAGAGCCTGGGCTTTCCGTACAAACAGAAATACGACAAGTACAATGTGCGGATGAACTTTGATTTTAAACTGACCCAGGACCTGCTGATACAGGTGAAACTGGGCAACCAGATCACTGATAATACCATTCCCAACGGCGGCGCGTGGGCTGCTTTCGATAAGGCCGCCAACCGCCCGCCCATGACCAGCCCGGTATTTATTGATGGCAAATACATCGAGCGGGTAATTGGTCTGCCAGGCGCTGTGCCCAACTTTAACCCCTGGGGAGATGCCGGACCTACCAGCGCCTCCGGTGCCTTTTTAACCGAACAATATTCCAGCACGCTCAATACCAACCTCCAGGTCACTTATAAACTGGACCGTATTACCCGGGGATTAAGCGTACGGGCCATGGGCGCTTACGACAGTTATTACCTCAAGAATAAATCCGAGAGCAGGAACTTTCCCAAATGGACGGTTATGAAGGATGCCAATGCACCCGGCGGATACCGTTTGTACCAAAGTGCCGAGGATGGTCCGTTTACCAATATCTCCGAAGCAGTGGGCGATGCCAACAAATGGCGGAAAGTATATACGGAGGCCGCCATTGAATACAAACGCGGCTTTAGCGGGCATAATGTTTCCGGGTTGGTATTGGGTAATTTTTCCCGGGAAGTGCGGCCCAGCCTGCTGTACAAGCTGCCGCATGTATACCTGGGGCTGGTATCAAGGGTAACCTATGATTATAAGAACCGCTACCTCACCGAGCTGAATATGGGATATAACGGTTCGGAAAATTTTCCTGAAGGAAAACGTTATGGTTTCTTTCCTTCCGTATCACTAGGCTGGGTTCTATCCAACGAAGCCTTCTTTCCAAAGAACGACTGGCTGAGCTTCGTAAAATTCCGGGGCTCTTACGGGGTCGTTGGAAATGATGAAATCGGTGGCCAGCGTTACCTGTACCTGGATCCGCCTTACAGCCTCAACAACGGGGGATACCAGGCAGTGGTGTTCGGGAACCCGGGTGTGGATTTTGCCCGCTACAATGTATATAATGAAGGCGCCATCGGCAACCCAGACGTAACCTGGGAAAAGTCAAAAAAAATGGACATTGGTGCGGAGTTGAAGTTCTTTAATGACCGGCTCTCCTTTAACGGGGATTATTTTGAAGAGAAAAGAGATAATATCCTTTGGTACCTCTCTACCGTACCGGAACTGGTGGCTGCCTCATTGCCGCCGGCCAATATCGGCAAGGTAAACAACCACGGTTATGAGCTGGAACTCGGATATAACGGGCAGGCAAGCAAGGTACAATACTGGGTAAAGGCTAGCTATGCCTTTGCCCGTAACCAGATCATTTTCCAGGATGAACCGGATCGCAAATATGAATATTTAAGGCGGACCGGCAAACCCATTCAGCAATATTTCGGACTTACCTTCGAAGGGTTTTATAATACCCAGGAAGAGATTGATGATCCTAACCGGCCAAAATCCAAATGGGAAGGCGCCGGCCTGAAACCGGGGGATATGAAATACAAAGACCTGGATGGCAATGGCATCATTGACGAAGATGATATGGGGCCTGTTGGGCACTCCGACTGGCCGGAAGTTACCTACAGCATGTCTGGCGGTTTTTCATGGAAAGGACTTGATCTGAGTATACTGGTACAGGGTACCGATCATGTATCGGCCAGCTTTGCGTCGGCCGCAGCCTATCCGTTTGTGTCGTCCTGGGGAAGTGCCCAGCAATGGCATATGGAGCGCTGGACGCCGGAGCGCTATGCAAACGGGGAACCCATTTCGTTCCCGAGGGTAGAGGTGTCGCCGGATAAACAGCACAATTATCAGCCGTCCAGCTTCTGGGTGCAGGATGCTTCTTACCTCCGGTTAAAAAATCTTGAAGTAGGTTACCGTTTTACATCGCAGGCCCTGAAACGGATGGGTATGAGCAGTCTGCGCATTTATGTAAGCGGCAATAACCTGCTTACCAAAAGCCATTTTAAATACAGCAAGGATCCGGATGCGCGTGAGTTGTGGGGCCGTACCTATCCGCCTATGCGGGTGTTTAACGGTGGCATCAATCTTTCATTCTAAGCTCCGTCTGTCATAACAACAAAAAACAATACGGATGAAACGAAGCATAATAAATATACTGATGAAACAAGCCATCTTCAATAAACTGATAGTATGGAGCGTCGCCTGCCTGTTGCTGGGCTCCTGTAATAAGTACCTGGAAAAACCGGAGAGCAGCGACATCAAACTGGAAGATGTGTTTGCATCAAAGGACCGTACCGAGCAATTCCTCTGGAGTGTGTACCGTACCTGTTCTATTTTCGAGTTTCCTTACTACTGGGCTTCGGGTGAGAACGGCTATTATCATTATGGTGCTACCTATACCATTGTAGCAGCTGCAGATGATGAGGCCGATGCCTATTCCAATATCACCGGAGCCGAGGCCTTTAACAAAGGTAACTGGAGCTCCAGCGATATCTACTGGTATGAATTCCGCAGTGAGTTCTGCTATAAAGGCATACGCAATGCCAATATCTTTATTGAGAATATAGATAAGTCTCCTTTTTCAGATGCGGAAAAGGCTTCTATGAAGGCTGAGGCCATTTTCCTGAGGGCTTTGATGCACTTTGACCTGATGCAGCGACTGGGCGGTATTGCCATTGTGGATAAGGTATTAAAAGTAAGCGGCGCTGAAGATATACCCGAAGTACGCATACCCCGTAGCACCTATGCGGAAACGGTGAACTTTATTGTGAACAGTTGTGATGAAGCGGCAAAGAGCTTACCCAGTAGTTATGAAAGCAAATACAGAGGGCGTATTGTGAAAGGTGCCGCACTGGCATTAAAAGCCCGTGTGCTGCTGTATGCGGCCAGTCCGCTGTTCAACACCTCCCAGTCCTATGTGCCGGTAGGTGATCCCAAGCTGCGGGAACTGATCGGGTATCCCAGCTATGATCCCAACCGGTGGAAACTGGCAGCCGATGCCAGCAAGGCGGTGCTGGACTGGGCAGCCAATGAAAGCGGCTGGTGCGAATTGTATAAGGGAAAGAGCAATGCGGTAGACCGTTATGAAGAGATCTTTATCAATCCCAGTTTAAATGAGATCATCCTGGACGCGGGTTTGATGGGAACCAGCACCAATAACTACTTTGTCCGCTTCATGACACCAGGTACTGTGGTGTACACCGGCTCGGACCCGGTCAATATCGGTGTTACATTGAATTTTACCAAGTTTTATCAAAAAGCCGATGGTACCGATCAGACCTGGGATGAAAAGGAGGGCGTGGATTATCCGTATGCGCAATACCGGCAGAAATTAAAGGAGCTGGATCCGCGGTTTCAGGCATCGGTATTTTACTCTGGCGAAGAATGGGCAAGAGGTACCGGTACCGTATACCATTTTTATGAGCAGCATGGTAAACTGCTGGATGCTTACAACGGTGTGGGCTTCCTTCGCAAATTTGTAAAAGGGGTAAGCAATGCCTCCAATCCCCCGCCCAAATGGATCACCTTCCGGTTGGCGGAGTTTTACCTCAACTACGCAGAAGCATTAAATGAAATGAACGGAGACGGAGGCCAGATCACCTGGGCATTGAATGAAGTGCGCCGGCGGGTGGGCATGCCGGATTATACCTATACCAGCCAGGACGACATGCGTATGAAGATACGCCGGGAGCGGGGCGTGGAGCTGGCATTTGAAGAGCATCGCTATTTTGATGTGCGGAGGTGGATGATTGCCGGTAATGAAGGGGTGATGAAGGGCGGTATGTACGGGCTGCGTTTAAAAGGCGGCACCAATCCTACTTACCGGCTGGAGAAGTTTGAAGACCGGGTATGGAATGATAAAATGTACCTGTATCCGTTCAGGGTAAGTGAAATCAACCTGGGATATATTCAGCAAAACCCCGGATGGTAATCCTGTAACGCTATAAAAAGTACGCACAAAAGGAATGTAATGAAAATGAAATCAGGACTATATCAGGCAGGAAGCGTCATTGCCATGCCCCGCCTCAGAATTGGGTTGCTGTTGTGTTGCGGCTTCCTGTGGAATGCGGCGTATGCACAATCGGTTCAGTATGATGTGAACCCCGACTCCTCGGTAAGAGTGGCCTATGGCACACTTTCCAAAGACCAGAACAATGCAGCCATTTCAAGCGTTACCGGATCGGAGCTGAAGAAAACACAGACAGCTACCTTAACCAATGCACTGGCAGGAAAACTGACCGGGCTAACGGTTACGAATACCGGGGCTGCACCGGGCTTTGATGACCCTTCTGTTTTGATTCGTGGTCAGCATACCAGCCTGAATAATGGTATCCTGCTGATTGTTGACGGTATCCAGGTGAACAGTATCAGTTTTTTGTTGCCGGATGAAATTGAAAGTGTATCGGTGCTGAAGGATGCGGCGGCAGTGGCCATGTACGGTGCAAGGGGTGGAAACGGAGTGCTGCTGGTTACTACAAAAAGAGGAACCATTTCAGACAAACCGCAGATATCTTTAAACATGCGGTATGGCATGCAGTCACCAACACAGCTGCCTAAAATGGCATCATCCTATGATTTTGCACGGCTGTACAACGAAGCATTGCAAAACGACGGGTTGTCTGCATTATATACAGATGCCCAGCTGGAAGGCTACCGCCAGAAAAAAGATCCGTATCGCTACCCGGATGTGAACTGGATGGATGAGATATTGCGGAAACAGGCGCCCATACAGGATTATACGGTAAGCTTTAACGGCGGAAACCAGACGGCGAAATATTTTGTAATGCTGGGATTCTTAAACAACCAGGGATTGTATGCGCATACAGACGGTGAGCACAATGCCAATATAGGATATAATCAACTCAACCTGCGCGCCAACCTGGATGTAAACCTTACAAAAACACTTTCTGCACAGGTGGGGATCGGTGGTAATATACAGGACCGCAAATTTCCCCCGGTAGCAACAGCCACCTTCTGGCAAAACATGCTCTCTTATGCGCCCAACCTGTATCCCGCAACCACACCGGATGGGAACATTACAGGAACAGCAGCCTTCCCCTCCAATCCGCTTGGTGATTTGCTAAAGATGGGCTACCAGTCGCGGCACGACCGGAACATCCAGATGAATATACGGGTTACCCAACAGCTGGATTTTATGACAAAAGGATTAAACGTATTTGGGGCTGTATTGTTTGATAACCTGTTACAGAACCGTTATGATAAGACCCGCACCTATGCCTATTATGAGCCAATATGGACGAAAGGTGCCAGTGGCCAGGATTCCATGTATTACCTGCAGCGCAGCCTGGACACGGATCTGAGCGTGGTAACCGGTGGCGATTATGAGAACAACCGGATCATCTTCCAGGGTGGACTGGATTATGGACGTAGGTTTGGGGAACACGAACTGGGCGGGATGGTGTTTTTTCAACAGGATAAATATACCGTATTGGGCAATGCATCTCCCTTTGCCATGCAGAACCTGGCCGGTCGCCTCACCTATGGTTATAAGGATAAATATTTTGCTGAGGGCGTTTTCTCTTACAGTGGTCTGGAGAACTATGCACCCGGCAAGCGCTTCGGTTTCTTTCCTGCATTGTCGGCAGGATGGTTGATGCATAAAGAGTCGTTCCTGCAAAACGCAGCCTGGATCAATTATTTGAAATTGCGCGCCTCCGCAGGAAGTGTGGGAAACGATAAAGGTTCCCCGCGGTTTAACTACAACCAGTACTGGGGTGTAGCCAGCAGCCAGGGTTATTATTTCGGTACCGGGCAAAGCTGGTACAACGGGCTGGTACAGCTTGCTATGGCCAACCCGGATATTACCTGGGAGCGTGCCATGATCTATAACCTGGGTGTGGATGCTACCTTGTTTAATAGCCGGTTAAGCCTAACGGCAGATCTGTTTAAGGAAAACCGGAAAGATATACTGGTAGACCGGTCGGCCACCGGTTCTGCGCTAGCCGGCTATACTTCCGGAAGAATGGCCAACCTGGGCAAGGTGAATAGCGGGGGTGTTGAAATTGCAGCAACATACCGTAAGGATGCCGGGGAGGTGAATTATTATTTGGGCGGACAATTCTCGTACGCGCATAATATTATTAAAGAAAGCTGGGAAACACCAAAGAAGGAGGCCTACAGTTACCGGCAGGGACATCCGACGGGGCAGTACTTTGGCCTGGAGGCCATCGGCTATTTTAAAGATGAAAGTGATATTGCCTCGAGTCCGCTGCAGACATTTTCGATCGTTGCGCCCGGTGATCTGAAATACAAGGATCAGAACAACGACGGCATCATTGATGTGAATGATCAGATCGCGATCGGGAAACAAAATTACCCGGAGATCAATTACGGGTTTCAGACGGGCGTATCGTATAAAAATATTTACCTGGACCTGTTCTTCCAGGGCGTAGCCGATAAAAGTGTATACCTGAGCGGTTATTTATTTCAGCCCTTCATTAACAATGCCAACATCCTCAACTGGGCGGTTGATGGGCACTGGACGCCGCAAACACAGGCCACGGCTACTTATCCGCGGCTGACCACACAGGCCAATCCCAATAACTACCAGGCATCCACCTTCTGGGTGCGCAATGCTGATTTTCTCCGGTTACGGAATGTGGAACTGGGCTACCGGTTACCGGTAAACCTGGTAAAGCGGGTTGGAATGGAACAGGCAAAAATATTTGTAAGCGGCATGAACCTGGTTACCTGGGATAACCTGGCGGTGGATGTGGATCCGGAGATGCTGGGGCAGGGATATCCCGTATTGAAATCCTGGTCTGCAGGTATTATGGTCAAATTTTAAAACGGCAACAGATGAAACTAATGAATAGGAAACCGGTTTGGATCAGCTGTCTTGCATTGCTGGTGATTCTGGCAAACAGCAGCTGCAAGAAATTTTTAGACCGCGAAGTGGAGTCCAATTATAAGGAAGACGAGGTGTTTGTGAACTATGACCGGATGCAGCAGGCGGGCATTGGTGTATATGCCTTCCTGTACAATCGTTTTGGTTTTCAGCGGATCGATAACGCCATGCTGGCTTCTGCCTGCGACGAAGCCGATCATGCGGTGCCGGCATCTGCCATCCAGAAATACAATACCGGTACCTGGACGGCCGCCTCCAACCCGGAAGATTGCTGGGCCTTTTTTTACCAGGGCATCCGCAGGGCCAATCTGTTTCTGGAAAACTCCGTCAACTACAAACAGATCATCTATCGGGATACATTGGATCCCGCCAATAAAAGCAGTTATGAGGCCAATGTGAAAGATATCGCCTGGCTGCGCGCAGAAGTGCGCCTGTTGCGGGCCCTGTATTATTTTGAGCTCATCAAGCGGTATGGCGGTGTACCGCTGGTGGATAAATCTACTTATTCGGATGAAGAGCTGAAACTGTTCAAACGGAAAACATTTGATGAATGTGCCGGCTTTATAAAGGCAGAATGCGACAGCGTATACCCGCAATTAAAAGATTCCTGGGTGGGCTTCTCCTCAGATAAATGGAGGGGAAGGATCACACAGGGCGTAGCGCTGGCATTGAAGGCGCGTTTGTTGTTGTACGCGGCCAGTCCGTTGAACAATCCTTCCAATGATCCTGCAAAATGGATCGCTGCCGCAAAAGCTGCACAGGAGATCATCGCATTGGGGAAATATGGATTACATAATAGTTACAGCGGCTTGTTCCGACTGGGTAATGGAGCTGATGGAAATACAGAAGTGATCTTTGCCATACAGGGCTGGGCCCGTAATGATTTTGAGCGGATGAACTACCCGGTGGGGTACAGCCAGGGCGGAGAAGGCAGCACCTGTCCTTCTCAAAACCTGGTAGATGCCTATGAGATGAAGGCCACCGGTATGGGAATCGGCGAGCCCGGGTCGGGTTATGATCCGGCCAATCCTTATGCCGGAAGAGATCCGCGGCTGGGTATGTCGGTCCTTACCAATAATACCACCTTCAAAAACCGCCCGGTAGAAAGCTGGGTAGGCGGGCTGGATGGTTTGGGCAAGCTCAACGCCACAACAACGGGCTATTATTTACGCAAGTTTATAGATGAGGGGCTTGACCTGGAAAAGAACACCAGCAGTGTACATACCTGGGTATTGTTCCGGTATGCAGAAATTTTACTGGATTATGCCGAAGCCATGAATGAAGCGTATGGGCCCGAAGCATCCAGTGGGTATTCTATGACGGCGAAAGCTGCGGTAGACCGTGTACGGCAGCGATCAGGTGTGGGCATGCCCCTGCTGCCGCCCGGTCTTTCAAAAGATGAAATGCGGGCACGCATCCGGAATGAACGCCGCGTGGAGCTGGCATTTGAAGAGCATCGTTTTTTTGATGTGCGGAGATGGAAAATTGCGGAGCAAACAGAGAACCTGCCGCTGATGGCCATGCAGATCACAAAAACACCGGAAGGATCATTCAAATACCTGGTGCGGAAGGCAGAGGATCGCGTGTTTCAGCCGCGTATGTACTGGTATCCCATTCCGGAACAGGAAGTGTTAAAAAGTAACGGTAATCTTACACAGAGTCCGGGCTGGTAAGTGTTAAGGATAACGGGCGTCAATGGTGTGTGTGAACCATTAGGGTTATTAAGATCTTAATGGCCCTTAATACTTAATGTTTTTAAGCGGTACTTAATGAATTTTTAAAATAGGCTCTTTATGAAAAGAAGATATTATACAGTCTTTATTACGCTGAACCTGTTGTGGCTGCTTGTTGCCTGTAACAGGGCGCTCACATTCCCTGAGGGAGATAGTTTGCCATTACCGGAACTGGAAGGCGCTACCGCCCGGTTGCACTGGATCGGGCCGAAATACAAGGTAGCGGTACAGGCGATGATGAAGGATGAAAAAGGAATTAAAACGGTGCAGATGAAGAACGGTGAATGGCAGCTGGATACGGTTTTTAACGTAGGAAACCAGCCGTCGTTTTCCATACAGGACAGCTTCCTGGTGCCAAAGGATCTGAATCCTACACAACATACGCTGGAGTTCCGGATTACGAATAGCCAGGGTGGTTTGATCAGGAAATATGTAACAGTGGAAGACCTTTCTTCCGAAAACCTTATTGCCGGTTATAACCCGGATGAACTGCCGCCGGATATCAAGGTTGTAAAGCCTACGGTGACCAAATTCCTGGGATTTTCAGCCGCACCCATTAAAGTTGATTTTGAAGCAACCGTCAGCGACCTGGAAATTAGCAGCATAGAACTCAAACTTTGGGGTGAGGCCGCAGACGGCCAGGCGGTGAATCTTTCTGAAACCATTAACCCAACAGATGAGGCCGCAAAAAAACAATATACATTGATAAAGAGCCTGGAGGTGCCGGCCGGAAAACCGGGGTTGTACCAGTACATCATCCGTTCAACGGATGCAAGCGGCAACAAAAAAACAGTTGGAGGTGAAGTTAGTGTGGGGTATCCCGATCGTCTTTATTTATCCGATGCGCTGAACGCTGCCGAGGTAACGGCACAGGGATACGACCAGGCCGGAGCTTGCCGGGGCATCGGTACTATTTATTCAATGAAAAAACAGGGAACCAATACCTTCCTGATCGATTATTATTATCCGGCGTCGGGAACGGACAATATCCGGTTCATCGCATTCATGGGGAACGACAAACCATTTAACAATACCGGTGGTACGCAGGCAGGGATCAATTATACCCTGGATGGGGGAAATGTTATCGGCTCAAGTTCAGCGGCACCGGGCAAGCTTACTGTGAACCTGCAGGAGGCCGGCTTTAAGCTGCCGGTCACGCAGAGGGGGTATTATCATATCGCTGTTGATATGACGAACCGTACCATAACTGCAACACCGTATACGCCCACATTGCCGGTGGATGCAACAAAGTATCCGGGTTGGTCCGATGCCAGTCCCTGGGAATATATTTCAGTGACCGGGCCTACTATTACCGGAAGTGCCGGTGGCTGGACGGAAGCAGGAACTTCACCCAAATTAGTACGGGATCCGGGTAATAAATATTTATTTAGCGGTACTTTTCAAACCACCGGAGGCTCTTCAAACATGAGCCTGAATGCGCCGCTGGCTGTTTTGGGCGGGGATGTATGGGGTAAGGGATGGTTTCGCCTGGCGGCGGCACGTACAGCGATGAAAGATGATTATGGTGATTTGATCACCACCGTGGGTGCGGTAGGGGCCAGTTCCGGTGGTGCCAACTGGGGCTTTTCAACCAGTCCGGCTGGTACCTACAAAGCGTCTTATGACCTGGTGCTGCAGCGGTTCCGGATCGTAAGAACGGGGAATTAAGAGGGGCAAGCTTTTCCTGGCTGGTGAACGCGAATGTTTTGATGTGTATTAGTTCTGCGGAAGATCAGCGTGATCTGCGGGCGCTTTTCCCCGCTGATGAGCGCAGATTGTTTTCCGCTGAAGAACGCGGATGTTTTGATGTGTATTAGTTCTGCGGAAGATCGGCGCGATCTGCGGGCGCTTTTTCCCGCTGATGTACGCAGATTGTTTTCCGCTGATGAGCGCAGATGTTTTGATGTGTATCAGTTCTGCGGAAGATCGGCGCGATCTGCGGGGGCTTTTCCCGCTGATGTATAACCTGAATATGTAATCGGATGAAATTTTTTAAGAACAGATCGGAAAGTAAACAAGCGATAAAAAGAATAGTAAAGAAAGCCGGTTGTGTCTTTGTATTGACGCACATCCTCCCGCTTCTTTGGGCCTGCGATAAAAAGCCTGCCGGGAAAGAACCCGGTGCCATTAAGCCTCCGGAAAAAATAACGGTGACTATTTATCCTTCGCAGGAGCAGCAAACCATGCACAGCTTTGGGGCTTCCGACTGCTGGACGGCAAAGTTCATCGGCAACTGGCAGGATGAACAGAAAAAGAACAAAATTGCCGACCTGCTCTTTAGCATGGATACGTTAAAAGACGGAAGTCCTGCGGGTATCGGCCTCTCATTGTGGCGGTTTAACATCGGCAGCGGAAGTTTTGAACAGGGCGCTGCAAGCAATATAAAGGACGAGTGGCGGAGAGAGGAGTGCTTTCTGAATGCTGATGGTACGTACGACTGGAGCAAACAAAAAGGCCAGCAATGGTTTTTAGAAGCGGCGAAAAAACGCGGCGTTGCCTATACGCTGGGTTTTTCGCTTACACCGCCGGTTTTTATGACGCAGAACGGCAAAGCTTACAATGCTTCCGGTGGCACGCAGATGAACATAAAGGACGGGATGATGGATGATTATGCCGGTTTTTTAGCAAAAGTGACGGAGCACCTTAAGTTTAATTTTCTGAGCCCGGTAAATGAGCCGCAATGGAAATGGGGAAAAGCAGATGGCGCCGGCCAGGAAGGTACCCAGGCCCTCAATACGGAGACCGCTGCCCTGGTAAAGGCCATTGCGCCAAAGATGGGCAATACGAATGCAAAGATCGTGGTGGGTGAAGCCGGACAGTGGGATTATATCTTTGGAAAAAATGAAGCAGGTTCCGGTGATCAGGCCCGCCAGTTTTTTACACCGGGAACCCCCACCTATATCGGCGGCCTGCCGCAGGTTGCCGGCATTATCTCCGCACACAGTTATTTTACAACCTGCCCGGACGCAACAGCTATTGCTATACGGCAGCAGGTGCATTCAGTAGCACAGCAACTCGCGCCCTTACAGACATGGCAAACAGAATTTGGTATCCTTGGCAATATCTGTAATCAATACAAGGGCGCACCGCGCAATACCGGTATCGATTACGGTCTTTATGTTGCCAAAGTGATCCATTATGATCTTACCGTTGCCAATACCACGTCCTGGCAATGGTGGCTGGCCATGAGCCCTTATGATTATAGTGATGCGCTGGTTTACATCAATGCGCCCTCCGGTAAGATCGATGTGCCGGGGTGCAAAACAGACGGCATCGTTTCAGACTCCAAACAACTTTGGGCCTTTGGCAACTTCGCCCGTTTTGTACGGCCGGGAATGCAGCGGATTGCAGCAACAGTATCCGGGAAGACAGATACAGAGAACATCCTGGTATCAGCCTATAAAGACGCGAATACAAAGCAGGCGGTTGTGGTATTGATCAATCCGCTGGACCAGGAGCAGACCGTACAATTAAAGGGTATAGCAAATGGCCCGCTTACAACTTATACCACAGATGGTACACGCAACCTGAAACATGCAGTGGTAAAGGCGGGCGAAATAAGTCTCCCCTCCAAATCAGTAATAACCATAACCGGCATGTACCGGTAATAACAGCAACTTTTTTTGAGCAGATGATGAAAAGGATTTCCGTTTATTGGATGACAGCAGTATTACTGGGCATGGGGTTTACCGCACTGGCACAGCAAGGTAAAGATGCCTTCCGTAAAACATTAGGGTTGGAAGGGGTGTGGAAGTTTAAACTGGATCCCTTTGAAACAGGAGTAAACAGCAATGGCGTGCAGTTGTTGCCATCGCTGGCAGAAACGATCACATTGCCTGGTTCCACCGATCAGGCAGGCAAAGGCTATAAGACACAGGGCATGACCTCGCTGCGTCTGACACGTGCATTTGAATACAAGGGCATTGCCTGGTATGAAAAAGAGATCGAAGTGCCGGAGCAGTGGAAAGATAAGGAGATAGAGTTGTTTCTCGAACGGGCGCACTGGCAAACCGATGTATGGGTCAACGACCGGCGGGCAGGTAAGCGGGAAAGTCTTTCCGTACCACACCGGTATCTAATCACATCGCTGCTGCAGCCCGGCAAGAAAAATAAAATAAGGATCCGGGTCAACAATGACAAGATCTACGATATTGAATATGCACATGCCATCAGCGCGGAAACGCAAACCAACTGGAATGGGATCATTGGAAAAATAGAACTGCGTGCGTTTGATAAAGTACATATTGCCGGTATACAGGCGTATCCGGATGCAGCAAAGGGAACGGTAACGTTGAAGATCGATATTCAAAACAGCAACCGTAAATCCGTTGAAGGCACCATACGGTGTAACGGTGCTGTGGAACATACTGCAATGCCGCAACAGGTTCCGGAACGAAGCTTCCGTTTCTCCGGGGCAGATTCCCTGATAACCGTTACGGCGGAAATGCCGCTGGGAACACCGGTTCGGTTATGGGATGAATTTAGTCCCGCATTGTACCGGTTGCAGCTGACATTGAATGCCACCGGAAATGCACAGCAATATAATGATGAAGCCGAAGTAACCTTCGGTGTGCGCGATCTTGCAACGCAGGGTACCCGTTTTGTTTTTAACGGCAAACCTGCATTTATCAGGGGCACGGTGAACTCTTCGGAGTTTCCGCTCACCGGGTATCCGCCGGCGGATAAGGAGGAGTGGATCCGGATCTTTACCACCTGTAAAAATTATGGATTAAACGCGATGCGCTTTCATACCTGGTGCCCGCCGGAAGCGGCTTTTGAGGCAGCAGATGAACTGGGCTTTTACCTGCAGGTAGAAAATCCTGATTGGCGGTTTACCATTGGTAAGGACAGTGCCGTAAATGGATTCTTGCGCAGAGAGGGAGAAGCCATTTTAAATGCCTATGGCAACCACCCGTCATTTATCATGTTTTGCGAAGGTAATGAGCTGGTAGGTCCGGCTGTAAAAGAATTCCTGACGGTGCAGGTTACGCACTGGAAACAATTGGATCCGCGCCGGCTTTACACCGGAAGTGCAGCGTACCCGCTTATTGATGCGAATGATTATCATGTACTGTATGGCGCGCGACCGCACCGCTGGAAGGAAGGACTCAAAAGCCGGTTCAATGTAAAGGCACTGGATACCCGTTATGATTATTCGGATTATGTAGTCAAGAACAAAGTACCCATGATCACGCATGAGATCGGTCAGTGGTGCGTGTATCCCAACTTTAAAGAAATTCCGAAATATACCGGTGTATTGAAACCGTATAATTATGAACTGTTCCGCGAGTTGTTGCGCGAGCGCAATATGCTGGACCAGGCGGAAGATTTTATGATGGCCTCCGGAAAGTTCCAGGTCATCCAGAAAAAAGAAGAAGTAGAGTCTTACCTGCGTACCCCCGGACTGGGTGGTTATCACATGTTGCAATTGAATGATTTTCCGGGTCAGGGTACCGCACCGGTAGGCGTGGTGGATATCTTCTGGGATCCCAAGCCTTACACCACAGCGGCGGCTTTCCGCAGATTTCAAAATACAAGGGTGCCGTTATTAAGAACGGATGGTTTTACCTGGACGAATGCACAAACCTTTACCGCAACGGCGCAGTTTGCCAATTTCGACAGTGCTGCATTGAAAGGTGCCATTGCGGAATGGTGGCTCCGCTTTCCGGATGGTACGGTATATGCATCGGGAAGTTTTGCCCCGGCTGATATACCGGTGGGCAGTCCGTTCACGCTGGGGGAGATCGCCGTTCCGCTGGATAAGATCAAAACGGCTGTACAATTAAAACTTACGATCGGCATTCGGGGTACAACTTGTAGCAATGACTGGAATGTATGGGTATATCCGCAAAAACAACCGGAGGTGGATCCGGGTAAGGTGTTGATAGCCGATAGCTGGAATGAGCGGGTGGCAGCTGTTTTGGAGAAAGGAGGTAATGTGTTGTTGCTGGCCGATACGGCAAAAGTGAATACCGATGCGGCACCCGGGTTTTCGGGCATTTCCTGGAATACGGTTTGGTCTGGTATGCCGCCGAACCTGCTGGGCATCCTTTGTGATCCGCAGCATCCGGCATTGCAGTACTTCCCAACGGCCTTTCATTCCGACTGGCAGTGGTGGGACCTGGTGGCCCACTCAAGACCCATGGTGCTGGAACATTTCCCGTATGGGTTTAAACCCCTGGTACAGATGATCCCCGACTGGAACAATCCCCGTAAGATCAGCCTGTTGTTTGAAGCACGCGTGGGTAAAGGCAAATTGCTGGTTTCGGCCATCGATCTGAAACACCAGCTGGATCAGCGTCCGGTGGCAAGGCAATTGTTGTACAGCCTGAAGAAGTATATCGGCAGCGATGCATTTGCGCCAACAGAAGAGCTGTCCCCGGCATTGTTACACCAGTTGTTCAAAAAATAAATTGGGAGAAAGGCATGAAGCGTTGTTTTAAGAAGATTTTAATCGGTAGTTACCTTTTGTTATTGGCAGCAGCACCATTATCGGTAAAGGCCCAGAAACAGCGCCGGGTACAACCGCGCGCGGAGGTGCAGGCGATGGTGACAGAAAGCTTACAGGCTTCCGTGCACCAGTATCACTATTTAAAACAACAGCTAAAGCCGGATCAGTGGCCCCGGACCTTTGAGAACGGGAAGTTACAGACAGTAACGCCCTATGCGTGGACGGGCGGCTTTTATCCCGGCGGCCTATTGTATCTCTATGAATTTTCGCACGATCATAATTTATTGAAAGAGGCCAGGGCCAGACTGGAAAAGATGGAACCGCTGAAAACGGTAACGGCGCATCACGATCTCGGATTTATGATGTATTGCAGTTTTGGGAATGCGTACCGCTTATTTGAAAAGCCGGAGTATAAAGCGATCCTGGTGCGTTCCGCGCAATCGCTGGCCCGTCGCTTTGATCCGCGGGTAGGCTGCATCCAATCCTGGGATCAGGTAAAATCCCTGGATGGGAAGCGGCTGCTGAAATTCCCGGTGATCATCGATAATATGATGAACCTGGAACTGTTGTTCTTTGCCTCAAAAGCAACGGGGGAGCCACTTTATAAAGATATAGCAATCAAACATGCAGAGATGACCATGAAGAATCATGTGCGTCCTGATTTCAGCTGCTATCATGTGGTAGACTACGATGTAGAAACCGGCGCGGTAAAGAGCCGGGAAACACAGCAGGGATTCTCCGATAACTCCGCCTGGTCGCGTGGTCAGGCCTGGGGCATCTATGGGTTTACCATGGTATACCGCGAAACAAAGGATGCCCGCTTTTTACAAACCGCTAAAGGCATGGCCGATTTTTTCCTGAACCATCCCAACCTGCCAAAGGATAAGATCCCTTATTGGGATTTTAATGTAGGGCAGGCGGGCTTTGATCCGCCCTGGAACTTCGATCCGTTGAAATATCAGCCGGTTCCGCGGGATGCTTCAGCGGCGGCAATCACTGTATCTGCATTACTGGAGCTGGCCGGATATGTGGATCGTAAGACGGGCGACCGTTACCAGCGCACGGCAGAAGCCATGCTGCAATCACTGTCATCACCGGCTTATCGTGCAGTAACAGGAGAGAACGGCGGGTTTGTCCTCAAACATGCATCAGGTGGCGTACCGGGAAATATTGAGGTGGATGTGCCGTTGATTTACGCAGACTATTATTATCTTGAAGCGCTTATGCGTTACCGGGCGCTCAAAAAATAGGAGGCAGTGCTTTTTGATTACAGAAAATAAGATATGCGCAGGATTAGTTTGAATATCGTTTTTATTTTATTATTTGCCGTAGTGGCGAACGCACAGGCAGATACCATACTGGACCGGTACAGCAGGTATTTGTTGCAAACCAGTGTATTGCCTGTAACGCATACGGGCAGCTGGATCCGTACTTTGCAGCCGGACGGCCGCTGGCCGGATATTGATTATAACGATAAGGAGCCGGCCGCATGGAAAGTGCCGGATCATTTAAAACGCATCCGCGACATGGCTTTGTGCTGGGCGGCTCCGGGATCTCCGGACCGTAACAGCGCTGCATTGCTGGATGCAATAGAGAAGGCGCTTGATCACTGGCTGTTGAAACGGTACCGGAGTACCAACTGGTGGCACAATGAAATCGGCATCCCCCGCTATATGCGGGATATCATTACCCTGCTTCGCAAACAATTGAACCCGCAGCGTATGAGGGCCGCGCTGGAAGTGCTGAACCAGCTACGGGTTCATGAGAACTATCTTGCAGGCAACCTGGTATGGTGCGCCGACCTGGGATTGCATTACGGCGCGCTTACCGGCGATGAAAAGCTGGTGCAACGATGTCGTGCGTTGATCGTAAAGGAGATCAAAATAGGAACAGGGGAGGGCATTCAGCCGGATTACAGTTTTCAGCAACACGGGCACCGGTTACAGATGTTCCAGTATGGAAAAGCTTTTTTGTGGGAAAGCCTGCGGGTGGCCTGGCAGGTAAAGGGCACCGCACTTGCATTTCCGGAAGATAAAGTAGCATTGCTTACCGGTATGATGCTGAACGGCTGGCAATGGATGGCCCGGGGCATTTATACCGTGCCGGGGACTATGGACCGGTCGGCCTCCCGGAAGGGCGAACTGGAAAGCGCAGATGTGCGACCGTTGATCCCGTTTATAAAGGAGCTGGTACCATCCAACGCCGAGGACTGGGACCGGTTACGTGCTGTTCAGAATGGTAAAGCGGGTTTGCAGGGCTTCCGCTATTATCCCTATTCGGATTTTGCTGCCTATCACCGGAGCGGATTTAGCTTTTTTCTGAAAACAATCTCAACCCGTACGCTGGCGACCGAATCCATCAATCATGAAAATTTAAAGGGCCGGTTACTTAATAGTGGCGATGCCTACCTTATCAGGGATGGCAAAGAATATACAGACTTGATGCCGGTTTGGGATTGGGCGCACCTGCCCGGGATTACTGTTTTTAAAGGCGCTTACCAGGCAAATCGCCAGGCGTTTGCCGGTAGTGCAGGTGATTCATTATGTGGTGTAACCGCTATGCATATCATCATTGCGGATACAACTGGGAAGCAAACACTGGCGGTACGTAAGTTCTGGGCCTGTTATGAAGATAAAGTGGTATGCCTGGTTGGGGATTTAAAAACAGATCAGGTCCGTGGTCAGGTTTACACGGCATTGGATCAGTGCCGCCTGAGGGGGCCGGTAACTGTCAACAGTCCGAAGCAGGTATTACGGAGCGGAACAACACGGCTGGACCAGGTGCGCTGGATCCATCATGCCGGGTTTGCCTATATTCCGCTGCAGCCGGCGGTTATGGAAGTACACGCAGAAGAGGCATCCGGCACCTGGTATGCGATCAACAATGCGGAGTCAAAAGATACCGTGCGAGCTGCTGTTTTTATGCCGGTGCTCTTGCAACAACAGGGCCAGGCCTTTGGCTATGCATTAAGCGCTGCAAAGACGGCTGCGGAAGCGGCAAAACTGGCCTCAAAACCGGCGTGGAAAGTGTTGCAGAATGATAAAGATATACAGGCCGTTCGTTTTTCAGACGGCGTGGTCATGGCAGCATTTTATGCACCAGGTAAATTGATGCTGGATCAACGGCGTTACCTGCAAATAGATCAGCCTTGCATGCTGGTTGCTAAAAAAGGAGCGTTGTATGTCAGCGATCCGTTGCACAAAGGCGCAACGGTAACGATAGTAATTAATGGTAAGAAGCAGCAGTTGCAACTGCCGGAAGACGGTACTACGATTGCTGCGGCTTATTGATAGATTTAAAAAAACAGAAAGATGAAAAACCGGATGACCCGTTTATTCTTGCTTGTATTGGTCTTGCACTGGGCAGTGGCCGGAGTGGCGCAGGCAGATCCGCAAACCTACCTTGCAGATCTGAAGACCGAATTAAAAAAGAAATGGCCCGCTAACCGTACCATCAACCTGGTGTTTCACGGGCATTCCGTGCCCAGCGGGTATTTTCAAACCCCGGCGGTGCATACGCTGGAAGCCTACCCGCACCAGGTGTTACAGCAGTTGAAGGAACTGTATCCCAATGCGGTCATCAACGTGATCACTACATCCATCGGCGGCGAAAATTCTGTGCAGGGGCAAAAGCGGTTTGAGAAGGATGTGCTGCCGCACCGCCCGGATGTATTGTTTATTGATTATGCCCTTAACGACCGGTCCATCGGGCAGGAGGCATCCCGCATCTCCATGGAGAAAATGATCCGGCAGGCGCTGAAGAAGCATATAAAGATCATCCTGATGACACCTTCGCCGGACCTGAGCGTGGACATGCTTAAACAGGACAATATATTAAACCAGTTCACGCAGCAGTTGATACAGCTGGCCGCAAAATATAAGATCGGTCTTGCAGACAGCTACGCCGCGTTTTATGAGCAGGCCCGTGATGGGAAACAGCTGCGCGATTATATGGCGCAAAGCAATCACCCCAATGGAAAGGGGCACCGGCTGATCGCAGACCGGATTATGAGATGGTTTTAAAGGAGGAAGAAATTAATTGCCATTAAGGCTTGAAATAATAAATTCCGAAGTAGCATGCTCCTGTCAGGCTTATGATTTGCGGGGAGGTATTATAAGAGGCATTGCCTCGGTCTTATGTTTGAGCAACGAACCGAGGTTCGTTGCTCAAAGTTCGCAACAGGGGTAGAGAGCCAGGGGCTCGGACCATAAGTTGGCAGCTATAGTGTGCTCACAAACCATTTGAGCACTGCTGTTTTATTGTAGCAGTTCATTATACATTCTAAATAACAAGCACATGAGTAGAATAAAGTTGCACCGGATGGGTTGGTTGCTTATCTGTTGTTTTTTGCTGAACATGGTAAACGCACAGCATCCGGTAAAAACCCGGAAAAAACTACAACGGGAGGTAAGGAAGTGCATCAATGAATCGGCGCGGCAATACAAGGTAATGATGCGGCGGCTGGATGCAGCCCGTTTCCCGGTGACCTGGTATGTCAAAGAGGATAAACTGGTGACCAGCGGCTCCGAGCCCTGGGTGGGTGGTTTTTATCCGGGAGCATTATTATACCTTTTTGAATATACAAAGGATAGCGCTTTATACAAAGAGGCATTGCAAAAGATGAATGTACTCGAAAAGGAGCAATACAATAGAACAACGCACGACCTGGGTTTTATGATGTACTGCTCTTTTGGTAATGCGGAACGGCTGGCACCAAGGCCGGAGTACAAGGAGATCCTGATCAACAGTGCCCGGTCGCTGGCGAGCCGCTTCAGTGAAAAAGTAGGCTGCATCCGTTCCTGGGATTCGGACGCCGGCCGGTTTATGGTGATTATTGATAACATGATGAACCTGGAGTTGCTGTTTGAAGCTACAAAAATGACCGGCGATTCTTCTTTTTACCGTATTGCGGTGACGCATGCCAATACCACCATGCAACATCACTACCGTCCGGATTACAGCTCGCATCACCTGGTGATTTACGATCCGAAGGACGGCAGTGTGTTAAAAAAACAAACCGTGCAGGGGGCCGCTGATAGCTCGGCATGGGCGCGGGGCCAGGCCTGGGGTTTGTATGGGTATACCATGACCTATCGCGAAACCCGTGATCCGAAATACCTGGAGCAGGCCCGGCACATAGCACGGTTCCTGTTAGCGCATCCACGTCTGCCGGCGGATAAGATACCTTACTGGGATTTTGATGCACCCGGTATCCCCAATGTGCCAAGAGATGTTTCAGCCGGTGCGGTGATCTGTTCGGCCCTGCTGGAACTGGCTACCTATACATCCGGAAGAGAAAGCAAGGACTATATGAAGGCCGCAGAAAAAATGCTGCAAAGCCTGTGCTCCCCGGCCTACCGTGCTGCTAACGGCCAAAACGGCGGGTTCCTGTTAAAACATGGGGTAGGCAACTACCCAAGGAACGCCGATATTGACGTGCCGCTGATTTATGCGGATTATTATTTTGTAGAAGCATTGCAAGGCTACCTGAAGTTAGGCAGGGACGGTACGTTATAGTCGAATAGCCCTTGCCCCAGTCGCCCCGGTCCCACAATTAGCCGCTTTGTATTGATGTGCAAGCGTAGCGGAGAGGCATCGCCTCGGTTTAATTTTCTAACAACGAACCTTGGTTCGTTGTTAAAATCCGTAGTAAAGACGGAGAGCCATAGGCTCGGATCATGAATGAATGGTATTAAGGAAAAGTAACATCAAGGCAGGGCAGTGAGATAAGGAGGACTTGTAGCACATGTGGGTACCTTTATTGGCCGTGCCTACGGCACTTCTACATTCCTTAGTATGTTTGCTCTCCGGAATAAATTCCGGAGTTGTTAAGAAAGCCCAGGCCGATGGCCTTCATGGTCTGCCGGAAAAATGTTCATGAGAATGTACAGGCGATAGCCTTTCTGGCAAGAATAACTAAGATATAGCTATTCCTGTAGTAACTCCCTGTTCCACCAGTCGCCGAGTCCTACAACCAGCCGTACTATATTGATGTGCAAGCGCAGCGGAGAGGCATCGCCTCGGTTTAATTTTCTAACAACGAACCAAGGTTCATTGTTAGAAGCCATAATAAAGATAGAGAGCCATAGGCTCGGATCATAAAATGAATGGTATTTTGGAGGAACAATATTAAGGCCGCGCTATGGAATAAAGAGGACTTGTAGCACATGCGAGTACCTTTATTGGTCGTGCCTGCGGCACTCTGATGTTCTGTAGCATGTTTGTTCTCCGGAATAAATTCCGGAGTTATTAAGAAAGCCCAGGCCGATGGCCTTCATGGTCTGCCGGAAAAATGTTCATGAGAATGTACAGGCGATAGCCTTTCTGGCAAGAATAACTAAGATATAGCTATTCCTGTGGTAGCTTCCTGTCCCACAAGTAGCCCACGTTCTTAAAATGACTACCATCGAAACAATACATTTTTTAAGTTATGGTTTTTTTTATGATCCTTCCTTCTGCAGCGCGGGCTTAAGGTCCCCTTCAATACGCAGCACCTCCCGCACGTCGATCAAATGCGCTGCTTCCATCAGCTTTATTAAATACAGGTACAGCTTCAGTAAATGAAGATCACTATCTTCTGCATCGCTTGACAATGCATAGTTAAGGACCTGCTCAATGCGCTGTTGCCATTGTTTTGGATCCTGGTACTTAAAAAAACGGGTGAACACCGCATAAGGATCCTGGTATTCGTTTTCCGTTAAGGATTTGGGCAGATATTCCCATTCTGCACATCGGGAACTGGGGCGGGCATACAGCCGCTTGTCCGTAAACTGCTCCGGTTGTAATTGCAGTCCGCTTGACTTTTTTTTCCGGCAAAGTTCTTGTGCCGCCAGCATTACAGATGTAATGGCCTTGAACGTGTCGAGCACCGATGCGGGTTCTTCCTTTTTATAGACCTTATTGTCTGCTGCAGACAGCAATACCCGGCGGATGGTTTTTCTATAAGCACCAATATCTGCAAAAAAGAAACATTCAGTAAATACCTGGTAGGGATCGGTAATAACCTTGTAGGCCCAGCAATGGGTTTGAAAAAGATCTTTTGGTGTTTTGTTTTTCATTAGTTTTTTGTGTTTTAGGTGAAGAAGAGTGCAGCCCGCGATGAGAGTTGTTTGCAGTGCTATAAAGCCCTCATTGGTTTTGCATAATTCAGGTGTAGCAACGGCGTTGTTCATAAAAAGAATAATTCAAAGCAGGTGCTTCAAATAGCTTTTTGAAGCATTCGTAATATATGATTACATAGTAAAAATAAGGAAAGTTTTTAAAATTGTCAAATTTGACAATTTATTTTTCTAAATATTTTTGATTTTCATTAAGTGAAAGTTAGGAATCAAAAATATCTGGATGCTTTTGGTAAACACCTAAAAGAACTTATTAAACAAAAGCGCAAAACGCCTGAGGATGTGGCGGCTTTGGGAGGTATTGAGACCAAACAGGTTTACAGAACCATTAATGGAGAGCACAGTACGACTTTGTCAATTCTGGTGGCTATAGCAAAAGGCTTGGAAATACACCCCAAAAAATTATTGGATTTTGAATTTGAGTTTGAAGAATAGCCGGGGATATGCAGGCACCCTTATTGGCCGTGCCTGCGGCACTTTGATGTTCTGTAGCATGTTTGCTCTCCGGAATAAATTCCGGAGTTGTTAAGAAAGCCCAGGCCGATGGCCTTCATGGTCTGCCGGAAAAATGTTCATGAGAATGTACAGGCGATAGCCTTTCTGGCAAGAATAACTAAGATATAGCTATTCCTGTAGTAACTCCCTGCTCCGCCAGTCGCCGAATCCCACAACCAGCCGCTCTATTGATGTGCAAGCGCAGCGGAGAGGCATCGCCTCGGTTTAATTTTCTAACAGCGAACCACCGTTCGCTGTTAGAAGTTACCGTAAAAACGGAGAGCCATAGGCTCGGATAATAAAGGTAGTTTAGGCATACTTATAGAACAGCAACTCCTTGTCCCACCAGTCGCCAAGTCCCACAACCAGCTGCCCCATATTGAGGTGCCAAAGAGTGCGATCCCGCTTTCAACGGGACAGGCTCAGTGCCGCTGCCATTGGCACTGCAGCCGGGGCAATAAAAGCCAGCGTTCGCCCAAACTACCCCCAACCGCCTTCAACATCAAAAAATCTATCTTTTTCCGAAGATTAGCTATTGAAAATACAGCAACGGGGTACTATGTTTGACCTTAAATTACGGAGCATGCTTGCCTGGCGGCAGCCCTGGATCCCGGATCATTAAAAGAAACTTTGCAGTGCAATGATAAAACCAACAAAAATGTTAGTACCAACAACGATGCGGACTTTTTTATTATGCTTTTTTCTTTTTTGCGTGGCGCAGGTGAGGGCCCAGCAGGATATTTCCCTGGCCGGTAGCTGGAAAGTACGGCTGGATAAGGAAGACCGCGGTGTAAACGAACAGTGGTTCCGTAAGGACGAAGGGCAGGCCATACCATTACCCGGTACGCTGGATGATGCCGGTATTGGTGAAAAAATAAAGCTGGATACGAGTGTGATGAACAAGGAAGTGATGCTCATGCTCACCCGTAAACATGCATATGTCGGACCGGCCTGGTACAGCAAACGAATCGTGATCCCCGCCGGATGGACTGATAAAGTGATCCGGTTATACCTGGAGCGGGTGATCTGGAATACGCGGGTTTGGGTAGATGGTAAAGAGGCCGGAACCGATGAAAGCCTGAGCACACCGCATGTGTTTGACCTGAGCAACTACCTTACGCCCGGAACACACCTGTTAACCATCCGGATCGACAACCGAAAGCAACATGATATTTCCGTAAGAGATATGGCGCATGCCTATACCGATGGAACGCAGATCATCTGGAACGGTGTTATTGGTGCTGTAAAATTAAAGGCTGTTAACCGGCTGTCTGTAGGTGCGGTGCAAACTTACCCGGATGTAGCACAGAAAAGTGTAGGATTAAAAATAACATTAGAGAATCACAATGCCGGCGCACAGAAAGCCATTCTAAAAGCGACCGTATTCCAGGGCAGCAAACAGGTGGTTACCCGGAATATACCGGTTACAATAGCACCCGGGTCATCCGGAAATGAGATGGAATTATCCCTGGGCAATAATGCAAAACTGTGGGATGAATTTGATCCGCAGTTGTACCGTGTAGCCATTGTGTTACAAACAACCGGCGGAAAATTACTGGATCGTAAAGAAACCCGTTTTGGATTAAGGGTCCTGACAAACGATCAGCAAACCCTGCGTATGAACGGCCGTCCGGTGTTTTTAAGGGGCACGCTGGAGTGCAACATCTTCCCGTTAACCGGGCACCCGCCCATGACGCATGAGGGCTGGCTGAAAGTGTTCCGGGCTGCGAAAAGCTATGGATTGAACCACCTGCGTTTTCACTCCTGGTGTCCGCCGCAGGCCGCTTTTGAAGTGGCCGATTCCATGGGCTTTTACCTGCAGGTAGAACTGCCGTTCTGGAACCTGCATGCCGGTGAGGATGCAGCCACCAACCGGTTCCTGGAAAGCGAAGCTGCACGGATCAGTGAGACCTATGGCAACCACCCCTCGTTTTGCCTCTGGTCCCTTGGGAATGAATTGCAGGGGGATTTTAACTGGCTGCACGGATTGCTGACCCAAATGAAGCAAAGGGATAAACGTCATTTATATACTACTACCACGTTCACATTCGAAAAGGATCATGGCCGCTGGCCGGAGCCGGGAGATGATTTTTTTATTACCCAGTATACCAAAAAAGGATGGGTAAGAGGCCAGGGGGTGTTTAATGATCATACGCCGGATTTTTCCACCGATTATACCGCAGCCGTTGAAGGCGCCTCCGTACCGCTGATTACCCACGAGATCGGGCAGTACTCCGTGTATCCCAATCTTAAGGAGATCCATAAATATACCGGTGTATTGGACCCGTTGAATCTTAAAGCCGTGCGCAATGATCTCCGGAAAAAGAACCTGCTACAGTTGGCTGATTCGTTCACGCTGGCAAGTGGCATTTTTGCAGCTCAGTTATACAAAGAAGAAATGGAGCGGGCGTTAAAAACAAACGGTATCAGTGGATACCAACTGCTGGACTTGCACGATTTTCCCGGCCAGGGTACGGCGCTGGTGGGTATCCTGGATGCGTTCTGGGACAGCAAGCAGCTGGTTCGCCCTGAAGAACACCGGATGTACAGCTCGGAGGTAGTACCTCTTGTCCGTTTTAACAAGGCCGTTTATACCAATGATGAAGCATTTGCGATAACAGCGGCGGTAGCCAATTTTAGCGCAGGTACTTTAAAAAATACATTGCCGCAACTCACTATTAAAGACCAGTCCGGGAAGGTCGTGTTCAAAAAAGACTGGCCGGCCGCCGACCTGCCGGTGGGTAATGGCAGCCGGATCGGCGAAGCACAGTTCGCTTTAAATACAATAAAGAAAGCAGAAATACTTACCATAGAGCTGGTGCTGAAAGGTACAAACTATAAAAACCAATGGCGGATATGGGTATATCCTACAACGGTTGCCGATAAAGCGGATCATATAGTCTTTACCCGCTCCTTTTCCGAAGCCCAAAAATTACTGGAGGAAGGAAAAACGGTATTGTTGAACCCGGATACGTCCGCGCTGAAGGGTGTTAACGGCCGTTTTGCCCCGGTGTTCTGGAGCCCCGTGCATTTCCCGGATCAGCCGGGTACCATGGGCATCCTGTGTAACCCGCAGCATCCGGCATTGCAACAATTTCCTACGGCCTTCCACAGCGACTGGCAGTGGTGGGACCTGATCACTTCTTCAAAAACGATGATCATCGATTCCTTACCGGAGATGACGCCGGTGGTACGGGTGATCGATAACTTTTTTAAGAACCGGAAAATGGCCAATGTGATCGAAGCACGTGTGGGAAAAGGAAAACTGCTGATGACCTCCGTCAACATCGCAGACCGGTTGGATCAACGGCCCGCAGCGCGTCAATTGCGGTACAGCCTGTTGCAGTATATGAATAGTGCCGGATTTGTACCGCAAACAGTACTAACGCCGGAGCAGTTATTATCGCTAAAAAAATAGGGGATACTAATTTCTCCTGCTATTTTTCAACGATCCAATAGCCGCCGGTTTTGGATGGTCCTTTAAATTCAATGGAATTGTTTTCCCGGAGTATTTTTAACCATCGTTCCACTGTTTTGCGGGGAACGTTAAGCTGTTCGGAATAATAGGGGAGCCGTTTCCCGGGGGATCGGGCAATCAGCTCAGTGAGGGTGGCTACTCCCTCATTTGCTCCCTCATTTGCTCCCTCATTTACTCCCTCATTTGCTCCCTCACTCGTTATGGAAGCTGCAGATACAATGACTCTGAAGCCATGCTGAAAGTTTCCAAATTTTGGGGCCGTTAATCCGTAATCCCGGAACCCTTCGCGGATCCGTTTTATTCCGGAACCATATTTTTCAATAAATTTTGCTTCTTTAAACGTGGCGGCAATTCTCTTATTCCGGGCCTGCGAAGAGTAGTCATCACTCAGCAATTGTTCAACGGTAATATTATCCGGCAGTCTGCCAGGGTTAAAAAACTCTATATGATCATCGTAAATTTTTACCGATGAGTCTCCGTAATCCATATAATCCCGGTGTACGATCATGTTAATGACAATCTCCCTGATGGCAGGCAGGGGATATTGCCACCGCTCTTCGCGCTCGGGATCGCCGGAAATCGTGTAGCTTTTATTGATGTGTTTTCTGATAAAATCCAGTACCAGCTCCACCTCACCAAAAAGATCCGTTCTCAGGGTAATGCCATCTTTAATACTGGTGGGGGTGGAAAACCTCCCTAATTCTATAGTGGCCTGGAATACATCCATACCGGCAAACATCAGGTAAGCCGCATTGGTGATCTGAGTGTTTTTTATAAGTTCAAATTTATGTAATACCATCAGCGGGTCATCGGTAATGATCGATTGCTTATCGGCATTGCAGCGGTTAATGAACTGATTCACTTTTTTCAGAGACAGAGCGTCAGTGGTTCGTTCAGGGTCGATATAACTATCCCAGCTCGCATTAAAAGAGCGCATGTGCATCGTTGCTATTTCCGCAAGGGATAGTTGATGGTTGGAATTGTTGATCCTTTTAAAATAACGGCCCTTAAATGCTACGGGCTTAACAGGAAATTCTTTAACGGATAAGATACCAATGGTAACGCCACTGACCTGTTTTACATCTATATCCGGGATAATGCTGGGCTGGGTTTTTACTTTTACTTCGTTTACCCATTTTTGAAGCGTTTCTGCTCCAAGGGCGAAGCCTTTTACCGGGGCACCCCTGTTGTCTACACCAATATATACTTTTCCGCCTTTTGTGTTTGCAAAGGCTGAAAGTGTTTCAATGGCAGCATCTCCAAAGCTGCTTTTAAATTCCGTATGCTGGTCTTCCTTTATCCTGGCCACCATTCCGTTTTTATTGTGCTTTCCAAAGATAATTAACAATGTGCATTGCTGCGGGATATTTTACCCCGATCCGGGTTCCTCTTAAAGGGTGTGTACCTTTCATAAGATCATCCTTTTTTTTCATAAGGATATCCATTTTATTTACCTTATTCTATGCGCATCTTTGTGTTCCCAAATTGTGTCAATATGAAAAGTCAGTATCAATTTAATACTTCCTATATCATCGGTATTTCATTTATTTCTGCGCTGGGCGGCTACCTGTTCGGTTTCGACTTTGCGGTGATTGCCGGGGCGCTTCCGTTCCTAAAAGAACAGTTCGGTTTTAACGAGGTACAGGAGGGCTTTGCCACTGCTTCACTGGCGCTGGGCTGCATCGTGGGCTGTTTGCTGGCGGGCCGGATCTCCGACCGCTGGGGCCGCCGCAGGGGGCTGATGCTGGCAGCGGCCGTGTTTTTGGTTTCCTCGCTGGCAATGGCGTTTTCGCACAATAGCGGGGTATTCATTGCTGCCCGTTTTGCTGCCGGAATAGGGGTAGGAATGGCTTCTGTATTATCACCGATGTACATCGCAGAAGTAGCGCCTGCGAACATGCGCGGCCGTATGGTGGCCATCAACCAGCTCACCATTGTGATCGGGATTTTTGTTACCAACCTGGTCAACTACAGTTTACGGAATGAAGGAGCGGATGCCTGGCGCTGGATGGTGGGACTGGGTGCGGTGCCTTCTGCGCTTTTTTTACTGGGTGTGTGCTGGTTGCCCGAAAGTCCGCGCTGGCTGGCCAAGGCAGGCCAACTGTCCCTTGCAGAAAAAATATTGAAAAAGATCGGTGGTGGGGATTATGCCACACATACGCTGGAGGCGATTCGCAAATCGGTTGCAGGTGATACAGTAGTGCGTTATAAGGATGTATTTCAGCGTTCCATTTTTCCGGTAGTATTGATCGGCATTGGTCTGGCCGTATTTCAGCAACTCTGCGGTATTAACGTGGTATTTAACTACACGGCGAATATTTTTGAAAGCGTGGGCTTCAGCCAGGACGACCAATTGAAGCAAACGGTGTTCATCGGGTTGGTGAATATGGTTTGCACGCTCGTAGCCATGTGGCAGGTAGATAAGCTGGGACGAAGACCGCTGATGCTGTTTGGCGCCATAGGATTAACCCTCCTGTATGTGGTAAGCGCCACCCTGCTGAAACAGAAGTCTGCTGCTGCTTCCTGGTCATTGCTGGCTGCCATTGGCCTGTATGCAATGACATTGGCCCCTGTTACCTGGGTGCTTATTTCGGAAATATTTCCCAACAAGGTAAGAGGTGCGGCCACCTCCATTGCCGTGCTGGCGCTCTGGGCTTCCTATGCCGTGCTGACCTTTACCTTTCCCATACTGGCCAAAAATTTAGGAACCTATACACCATTTTATATCTATGCCGGTATTTGTGTGCTTGGCTTTTTGTTTTTAAAATTCCGGGTAAAGGAAACCAAGGGGAAATCGCTGGAGGAAATGGACACTGTTTTCTCCGGGCATTGACAACGATAACTAAAATTATTTTTCTACACTCATAAAAAGAAGACTATGGAAGTGCATGCATGGCAGGAAGTGGTTAAGATTCCTACCTATAAAACCGGGGAACCCGACAGGAATCCCATGTTCCTGGAAAAGCGGGTGTACCAGGGAAGCAGCGGGGTGGTATATCCGTACCAGGTGATCGATAAAGTATATGATGAAAAGGAAGAAAAAGAATGGACGGCTTTATTCCTGGAGAATGACTACCTGAAGGTAATGATCCTGCCGGAACTGGGCGGGAGGATACAGATGGCTTATGATAAAACCAATGACTATCATTTTGTATATCATAACCGGGTGATCAAACCCGCGCTGGTGGGGCTGCTGGGTCCCTGGATCAGCGGGGGAATCGAGTTCAACTGGCCGCAGCATCACCGGCCTACAACCTTTGATGCAACCGATTTCCAGATCGTTGAAAATAAAGACGGAAGTAAAACCGTATGGGTGAATGAGTATGAGCAGATGTTTGGTACCAAGTGTGCCCTGGGCTTCACCCTGTATGCGGATAAGGCCTATATTGAACTGGAAGCAAAATTGTATAACCGCACTCCCTTCCCGCAAACTTTTTTGTGGTGGGCCAACCCGGCCGTGGCCGTAGACGAACATTATCAAAGTGTATTTCCCCCGGATGTAAATGCTGTTTTTGATCATGGCAAACGGGATGTAAGTACCTTTCCCATTGCAACCGGCACTTATTATAAAGTGGATTATGCGCCGGGTACAGATATTTCAGTTTATACGAATATCCCGGTACCTACTTCTTATATGGCCGTGAACAGCGCCTTTAATTTTGTAGGAGGCTATCATCATCAAAAAAGAGCTGGTATCATGCACGTGGCCGATCATCATGTAAGTCCCGGTAAAAAACAATGGACCTGGGGCTGTGGTGCATTTGGCAAGGCCTGGGACCGCCAGCTTACAGATGAAGATGGTCCTTACTTTGAACTGATGTGCGGGGTATATACAGATAACCAGCCGGATTTCAGCTGGATCATGCCCAATGAGGTAAGAACCTTCAAACAATACTTCATGCCCTATAAGAATATCGGGTATGTGAAGAACGCTTCTGTAGATGCGATGATCAACCTGGATATTGCGGCGGACACGGCTACCGTACAGGTGTACGTAACAAAGGAGCGGCCGGTCATTGTACGATTGAAGCAGGCAGAAAAGGAACTCTTTTCTGAAACAGTGGCTCTATCGCCCCTGAAAAGTTTTGAAAAGCAGATCACAATTGCTGCCGCATCCGATGCCGGGAAACTAAAAGTAGAGGTATTAGATGAAGGTGGAAAATTATTGATCGCTTATACCCCGGTAGAACGGAATACCGAAGCCATACCGGATCCGGCAAAACCCATACTGCAACCGGAAACGCTTGCTACCAATGAAGAGCTGTACCTGGCCGGTTTGCACCTGGAACAATACCGGCATGCCACCTATTCACCGCTGGATTATTACCTTGAAGCATTAAAGCGGGATGCAACAGACGCCCGGTGTAATAATGCAATGGGCTTGTGGTACCTGCGCCGTGGCCAGTTTGAAACGGCAGAACCCTATTTCCGCAAAGCAGTGGAAAAGCTTACAGCTAAAAACCCTAACCCGTATGATGGAGAACCTTTGTACAACCTGGGGCTTTGTTTGTGCTACCAGCACCGTTTGGAAGAAGCGGCAGACTGGTTGCATAAAAGTGCCTGGAATGCCGCCATGCAGGATAATGCTTACCTGCAACTGGCATACATTAGTGCGCTTCAGAACGATTGGGAAGCATGTGCCGCGTTTGCGGAAAAATCGGTTTTAAGAAACTATAATAGTCTGAAGGCGCGCCATATAAAAGCCGTGGCGTTGCGGCAGCTGCAGCGCTGGGAAGCGGCGGCCGCCTTGCTAAAGGAAACCCTGGCCATCGATGGGTTTGATTTTGCTGCCCGGTTCGAATGGTGTCTCCATCTGCAGCAACAGGGAGATACAGCGGCTGCTGAAAAAGAACTGTTGCAGTTGCAGCAGCAGATGCATAACCGTTCCTATTCTTTTATAGAAATGGCTTTACAATATGCGGTAGCTGGTCTGTACGAAGATGCGATCGCATTTTTATCACTGACGGCCGGTCATACAAAGGACCCGCTGGTGTATTATTACCTGGGGTATTTCAACCACTTAGCTGGAAATAAAAACCAGGCCGCAATAGCGTTCGGAAATGCGTTTAAGATGGGTCCGGATGGTATATTCCCCAACCGGATAGAAGACATTGTGGTGCTGAAAACAGCGGTGGAACAAAATCCTGGCGATTATAAGGCCCTCTATTACCTGGGTAACTATTATTACGGAAAACGCCTGTATGATCCGGCCCGTAGCTGCTGGGAGCAGTCGCTGGCCATCAACCCCGGCTTTGCCACCACCAACCGGAACCTGGGAATTGCTTACTACAATAAGTTTGATAAAAAAGAAGAAGCGCTTCATTTGTTCCAAAAGGCATTCGATGCGGATCCGTCCGATTCAAGGGTATTGTTTGAACTGGATCAGTTGAAGAAGCGGTTTAACCTGCATCCGGAGCAGCGGCTTTCTTATTTAAACCAATACCCGGAGCAGGTGCGGGAGCGGGATGATCTTTATATCGAATACATTGCCCTGCATTCCCTGCTGGGCCGGTTTGAAGACGCAGGCCGATTGCTGAAATCCCGGAATTTTCATCCCTGGGAAGGAGGCGAAGGCCGTACTTCCGGTCAGCATGTGTTGATTCATGTAGAACAGGCCAAACAGGCGCTGGCAAAAAATGACCTCGATGAAGCAGGGCGTTTGTTGCATAAGGCACAGGAATACCCGGCAAACCTGGGTGAGGGAAAACTATATGGTGCGCAGGAGAATGATATTCATTACTGGCTTGGATGCGTGGAGGAAGCCGGCGGCAATTTGCCTGCGGCGAAGAGCTACTGGGAGAAAGCGGCCATAGGTCTTTCAGAACCCGCACCTGCTATTTATTACAATGATCAGCAACCGGATAAGATCTTTTACCAGGGAATGGCATTACAAAAATTAGGAAGACAGGAAGAAGCCGCACAACGGTTTCATAACCTGATCCGTTACGGGGAGGCACATTTAAATGATACGGTTTCCATTGATTTTTTTGCAGTATCGCTGCCGGACCTGATGATCTTTGATGACGACCTGAACCTGCGGAACAGGATTCATTGCTGCTATCTGATGGGACTGGGTTACCTCGGGCTGGGTGATGCCGCAATGGCGGACCAATACCTGGGCCAGGTGCTGGAACTGGATCCGGCACATATGGGTGCCGTCCTGCACCGGAATTTTGTGCCCGTGCACTAGCCAAATCTGTTGACAAGATTATTGAGTCGTATAAACCGGGTTTTATCAGTAAGATCCGGTTTTTTTATGCCCTGTTTTAAATTGCGCTGCTTTTTCCGTACAGGGAGGAGCGCCCGGCTACCTTCGATCGGGTTCCCCTTTTGCATATCTTCCACAGCGTCAACCCGCTTTGCCATATTTTACGGGTACGTACACTTTTTTTCGGCAGTTTCTTATAAAATTGTTATTTTGCGTAAGATGCTATTGGATGATCGACTGCTGATGCAACTGAAAAACGGTGATGGAAAGGCGTTTGTTGCGATTTACAACCAATACCATCAGCAATGATATTCCTATATCTTATACTTCACAAAAGACCGCCGGTTTGCTAAGGATATGCTGCAGGGAGGTATGGGTATAGATCATGGAGCATATAAGCAGGCTCAGCCTGCAGCTGTTTTTTTAATGCATCGGTTATGGTATGCCCCGGGGCAGGGTGCTGAAGCAGATACAGTGCAGGGCCTATGAAAAAGTGATCGAATATGCTAGTGAGGAACAATGCCTCCACCGCAATAGTGAAGAGGTGCTTTTATGGAAGCCGTACAGCGTGCTGTTCCGGGAAGCTGTGATACATTTTTCCGGGGGCCCACCTGTTGTTGCTTTGGGATAATCGTAAGTGTACATGTTATAAAATAGAACGATAACGATTGCGCGCTCCGGTGGATGAGTGGTGTTGACGGAGTTGATGTAACGGGCGCATATATAGCCGGTGATGATCCGGCAGGGCTTTGGTGCTGCAGCGCCGGTGTATGTTGCTGCGGTAATAAGCTTGTTACGGGGTGTTGGATAACCGGACATACACTGTAGTTAAATAGTTTTGGAATCATGGCGGTATCAAAAGTCGTTTAAAGCGTACGGTCATTCTATTTGCGGCGGCGGACCTGCATCTATGGACAGGTACTTTTTTGAGGCGCCGGAGCAATTCCGGTCTATCGGGGCGGTAAGAGCATAAAGCCGTTTGATATTGCCTGGTGGGCAACAATTTTCTAGGTTATCAACATTTAAATAATACAGATTATGAATGCCGCAACACTTAACAAAATGAAAGAGATGAAGCTCCTGGGCATGCACCGGGTGCTTAAGGCCGGCCTGGAGGCCGTCAAGTCCGGTGCCTGCTCTCCTGATGAGCTTGTTGCTCAACTGGTGGAAGCAGAGTGGAATGACCGCCGGAACCGTCATATCGGGCAACGGATCAAAAACGCCCGGTTCCGGTATAAAGCGGACATAGAGGATATTTATTACCATGGAGACCGCAACCTCGACCATCGCCAGATGATGCAGCTTGCGGACTGTGGTTTTATAGACAGGGCTGAATGTGTATTGATCACCGGCACTGCCGGTATCGGTAAAAGCTACATTGCCTCCGCGCTGGGCCATCATGCCTGTAGCCTCGGTTACAGGGTAATGTATCACAATGCATCCCGTTTGTTTTCGATGCTTAAAATGAGCAGGATTAACGAATCCTATAACAAAGAGATCGGCCGCATCGAACGGCAGCAGTTACTGATACTGGATGATTTTGGCCTGCAGCCACTTGATGCGCAAAGCCGTACGGCGCTGATGGAAATTATCGAAGACCGGCACGGAAAGAGTGCGCTGATCATTACGTCGCAGGTGCCCGTAAATAAGTGGTACGATATTATTGGAGATCCAACGATTGCAGATGCGGTGCTCGACCGGATCATACACCAGGCACACCGGCTGGAACTGAAAGGCGCATCGTTGCGGAAAAGCCGGAATGCGGAATACGTAATGAGCGCTTAGGTTTGTACGGGAAATAGAAAGCAGGCATCCGGTTTGCAGGGATGCCCGGCCCCTGATCGGCTAAACCTGCTGCTGGCGGAAAGTGGCTTTTGAGTCTCAATATAATAATGAATAACGAATTAAGGAGCGTTCACCGAACGCTGCGGAAAGGCTGTGTATCGGCCGCTGAATGATCACCTTAACTGCCGGGCGATCTCCGGCAGAAGCCTTATAAAAGTATGAATGGTGTTTGCTTGTTTTAAACGCTTGCCGGCGTTGCATTATTAAACGGCGATGGCGGCTGGAACTGGTTGTTTCATTCTTTGATTTTTTCAGCGCGCACCGGTGCGCTTTTTAGGGGAGTATGTATTGCAACGTCATACGATGTTAACATAACGGCATGTTATGACGGATGAGCAAGTATATACCCGGGCGGGAAAAAGAACCCTGGATGTTGCTCCGTAATTCCTGTTTCAGCGAGGCGCCATGCAAAGGGATACCGGTCATGACAAGGGACAGTATGCCCCTGTTTGAAAAAATAACGGGTGAAAACGCAGGTGCTATCTGGAGTCCGGTGAATGGCAGCACGGTGAAAGAGAAGATAAAAGATGGGCATATATGCACAGGCACTATCGATTACACATTTTCTCTTAAAACCAATAAATTTAAATGTATGAAAACATGTAAAACCTCCCTGGCTATAGCAGCAGCTGCACTGTTGTTCACCGCCTGTTCCCGCAAGGATACTGTACAGGAAACCAGAACCGCTACGGCCGGTGCGGTGCCTGCCAAAGCAGCGCTTGCGGCTGCCACACAATATTTTTATAACCCGCTTTTTTCGGGTGACCAGCCGGATCCGTATTTTTATCCGGAAAAGGATGCATTGGGTAATTATTACTACTTTTTTTCAGAGGGCGACCGGCTGAGTATCCGTAAAGTAAGCAACCCGGCATATGTTCAATGGAGCACTGTAACCACATTATTTATGGGCGCTGCTTATGGCCTGAAACAGATATGGGCCCCGGAGCTGCACCGGATCAATGGCTTCTGGTACCTGTATTTTACGGCTACAAAAACCGACGATGCAGGGCACCGGATCTACATGATGAAAAACACGCATGCAGATCCTACGGATCAAACCTGGACGGAACCCTATCCGATGGAAAATATGCCCAATAGCTTTGCAATTGATCCCAACATCATGCAAACGGCAGACGGATCAAAAAAATGGCTGTTGTGGACCGGCCGTGGCAGCGATGGAGTGATGCGTATTTATTACGGGAAGCTGATCTATCCCCAGCGGGTTGATCCTGCAACGATCAAATTGCTGGCGCAACCCACCTACGCATGGGAGAAAGCAGATGGACCGGTAAACGAAGCCCCGGAATTTCTTCGCAAGGATGCTCAGGGCATCTGGTTTATTTACTTTTCAGCAAACGGAACCAACAGCCCGGATAAGTATTGCCTGGGAAGGATCTTTTTAAAACAGGGCGGCAATCCGGATAACCCGGCAGACTGGGTAAAACATCCTTCTCCCGTCTTTCAGACAAGTGAGACCAACTCCGTATACTCCCCGGGACATTGCAGTTTTTTTACCGCAGGTACCGAGTGGTGGGTTGCGTATCATGCAAAAAGTGTAGAACAGGATACCTACGGCGGGCGCACGGCAAGGATACAGGAATTTACCTGGTATGACGGCCATACGCCGGTATTGGGAACGCCGGTAAAAACGGGTATACAAACCCCGGTTCCGGGTAGCAATTAGCAGGAAGGGCTTCCGGATGGTTCAAATAGAACAGCAGGCTCCTGCAGCTGATAAATGAAGACAATCGTTTGCATAAAGGTCTTCGGCTAAGATTCGATAAATTCGAAAAAAAGAAACATGAAACGAGCCTGCTTCTGCATAATGGCCCTGTTGCCTTTTTTTCTGCCGGCAGCGGCACAACGAAATGCAACCATTGCCGAAGAAAAAAGGATGTATAGCACCTATCCGTTTTCGGACCCGGACCCGGTACCGTCATTTGGTAAAATATATCCTTATTTCCGCTTTGATGGTTTTACTGCTACCCCGGTTCAGAAAGAGTGGAAGGTAGTGCGCCTGGAAAATGATTTCATCCGGGTGGAAGTATTCCCGGAGATCGGCGGCAAGATCTGGTCCGCTTACGATAAAATACATCAGCGCTATTTTTTGTATAATAATAACGTAGTAAAGTTCCGGGACATTGCCATGCGCGGCCCCTGGACCAGTGGCGGGGTAGAGTTCAACTATGGAATCATCGGGCATACACCCAATACCGCAACACCGGTCGATTACCAGTTGCATACCGGTGCAGACGGAAGCGTAAGCTGTACCATCGGGTACCTGGAGCTGTTGACCCGCACACGGTGGAATGTGGAGATAAAGGTTGAAAAAGATAATGCCTGTTTTACCACCCGTTCTTCCTGGTTCAATGCCACTGCTACGGAGCAACCCTATTATCAATGGTCCAACGCTGCGGTTCCTGCAAAAAATGACCTGCAACTGGTTTACCCGGGCACCGCAGCCATTGGCCATTCCGGGGAACCCATTCAATGGCCCTATGATTCCGTTGCGGGGAAGGATATTTCGCAGTGGAAGGCGAATAATTATGGCGGTTCTAAATCGTTTCATATCATTAATAGCGGTAAGCCTTATTTTGGAGCGCATTGGGCGGCAGAAGATTTTGGAATGCTGCATTATACCGCCAGCGATGAAAAGCTGGGCCGTAAAATGTTCTCATGGGCATTGAGCGATCAGGGAGATATCTGGAAGGAATTGCTGACCGATAAAGACGGGCAGTACGTAGAAATGCAGAGCGGACGCCTGTTTAATCAAAACTCTATACCCAGCAGCCTGACGCCGTTTAAACAAACGCAGTTCATCCCTTATGGTACCGATCAGTGGACGGAATACTGGTATCCCTTTGCCGGTACGGGCGGGGTTACCGATGCCAATGAAATGGGCGTGGTACATGTGCGTGGTACGTTGCTCACTATTTCACCGCTAAGAAGCGTTCAGGATACCCTGTATATCCGGGATCAGCAGGGAAAGGTGCTCTATGCCGGATGGACCGACCTGAAACCGCTAACCGAAAAAAAGCTGGAAACGGGCCTGTTGCCGGAACAATGGAAAACGGCTAGTATCAGTATGGGGAGGTATACCTGGGTAGTGGATGATCAGGCATTGCAACGCCCCCTTACCGCTCCGGCTGATTTTAACTGGGAGGATGCTTATGGATGTTATTTATATGCGAGAGACCTGGCAGGAATGAGAAACTATTCCGGGGCAGAACAAAAGGTACGGCAGTCCCTGGATAAAAATAAAAATTATGTGCCGGCCCTTACGCTGCTATCGCGGTTGCTTTACAACCGGATGAAGTATGATTCCGCTTTTTATATCGCTAAACAGGCGCTTAGCATTGATACCTATGACGCCGCTGCCAATTATTATTATGCATTGGCGGCATTAAAAACAGGAAGAATGAATGATGCGGTGGATGGGCTGAATGTGGCGGCGCTTACTACGGAGTTCCGGAGTGCCGCTTATACGGAAAGGAGCAGGATTTGTTTTCTACGGAAGGACCTGGCCGGAACGGTACAGTATGCGGAGAAGGCTCTGCTTCAAAACCGGTACAACATCGAGGGATTACAGTTGCAATACCTGGTGAACCGTATAAGAGGAAATAATAACGATGATGTAGCGGAAAAAATAAGAGCGGTTGAACCCCTGAACCATTTCCTGCTGTTTGAAAAGTTTCTTGCAACACCTACTTCCGAAAATGAAAAAGCCCTTGCGGCCAGTATCCGCAATGAACTGCCTTATCAAACCTATCTGGAGCTGGCGATCTGGTACGAGCAACTGGGCTGTATGGAAGAAGCCCGTAAATTACTGGCGCTGGCTCCGCAACAAAATGAGATCCGCTATTGGCAGGCTTACCTGAACCGGAACCAGCCGGCCGGGGCAGCTTATCTGAAAGAAGCCATTGCTGCCAACCCGGATTTTGTGTTCCCGTTCCGGGAAGAAGCAGAACCCGTGTTTGACTGGGCCATCAGCCAAACAAAGAGCTGGAAACCGGTTTACCTGCGGGCACTATTGCAACTGGCAAAAAACAACCGGGAAGAAGCACGTTTAGCGTTGAACCATATGGATGAGCCCATCAGTTTTGCGCCTTTTTACATTGTAAGGGCCTCGTTAAGCGAACACGCAGCCTTACAACTCAGGGATCTGCAACTTGCCGGTAAAGTGGATAGCGGGTGGCGGTATCAGAACTACCTGACACGATTCCATCTTTCCGCAGGTTCGTATAAGGCGGCTCTGCAAACCATCGAGCCCTATTTTAAAAAGCATCCCGGCGACTATATAAATGGGATGTTATATGTTCGGGCACTGATGCGGAATAATAAGTATGAGCAGGCAGATGAAGTATTGCAACGGCTGACGATACTGCCCTTTGAAGGTGCCGGTGAAGGAAGGCGGCTGTATGAAGAAACTAAGCTGATGCTGGCATTAAAAAAGCTTGCAGAAAAAAAAGGTGCAGTAGCCCTGCAGTATGTAGCCAGGGCCGGATCCTGGCCCCGGAATATGGGATCGGGTAAACCCTATGATGATCTTATAGATAACCGGCTGGAGCTGTTTTTTACAGGCATGATTAAACTGGCAATGAAAAAAGAACGGGAAGGGCGCCTCCTCATGGAGCAGGTTGCCGGATCAGATAAACCCGCAGGCGCCATAAATACACTGGTACAGGTGGCGGCGCTCAGCTGGCTGAACCGCAAGGAAGCGGCGGAAGCACTGTTTAATAAATGGGCTTCCGTCCAAAAAGAAGCGGGCCGGGTTCAATGGGGAAAGCGGTTCCTGGATGAACCCTTGCATACCGGGCAGCCGGATCTTAACCTGTATCAACAACTGGTAAAAAAGATCACCGAAACAGAAGATAAACAGTTGTTTTAAGAAGAAATGAGCGGGCGTTTGATACAGGATAAAGAAAGATCCTGCTAGTATTAAATGCGCTGTCTTTGGATTAACGGCCTAAAAGATGTTGAAATTGACTGAATTTTATTAATATATAAACGTATCAAATTAAAAGATATGATCCGGAAATTAGGGTTGCTGGCGGTTATGGTTGCTTCTATAAAAGGGTATGGCCAAAGCAGTGCCGATCTTTACCAGGTAGATGCGCTGGAAAAAGTATTTAAAGAACGGGCGTATTTCCCACCGCTTACAGATGATACCATCCGGGCAGCGGCCGGTGAAACGGCTTCCATTCAATTGGTGTTAAGGGCCAACCGGCCTCTGCGGGGGGTATCGGCCCTCGCCGGTTGTTTACCGGGTACGCTACCGGGGCTTACGGCAAAAACGGGTTGGGTAACCTACGTGCCGGTAGGGCGCAGCTATACACCGGCCTCTAAAGACCTGCTGCGTTCGGTTTCGGGCTACTTTCCGGACCCGATAGTGGATGATACGTTGCTGAATTTGTCCCAGGGCGAGATCAATCCGCTGTGGGTGTCTGTACCCATACCGGCCAATGCGGCTGCCGGTATCTACAGGATACAGGTAAGTGTAAGCGGCGTTGTGAACGGACGGAAGGAACAGTTCCGTCGTACGATCCCCGTTAAAGTATACCCCGTAAAAGTTCCGGAAACCTCGTTGTGGATCAGCAACTGGTCGGCGCATTTTAACCCGGTATCGCTGGAGTTGCTGAATAAAGGAAATAAGGTTGGGTTATATTCACCGTTATATTGGGAGTTGCTGAAGGTGCATGCTACCATGATGGCTGGGCACAATCAGAATGTGCATCGTATTTATGCGGCATGGAATACACGGTATACGCTGCACAATGGACAATATACCTTCGACTTTTCCAACTTTGATAAAGAAGCGGCATTGTTTGAGGAGGCCGGAGCGCTCAAAAGGATCGAAGGCGGGCACCTGGCATGGAGGTCCGGAGCCTGGGACGATCCGTTTTTTGTAGAAGTGCCGCTGGAAGATAATGAAGCAACAAGAAAGCTGAAGCAAGCCCCCAATCCGTCTATCGGCCTTTCCGGCATGCGTTCGGTGCTGTTGCCGGTAACGGACAGCCGGGCACAAAATTTTCTCAACCAGTTCCTGCCGGCGCTGAAGGTACATCTTGAAAAAAAAGGATGGCTGGGGAAATATATGCAGCATATCTCCGATGAACCAACGGCAAAAAATGCACCTTCCTATGTAGCCATCAGCAACTATGTGCGGAAATACCTGCCCGGTGTAAAGATCATGGACGCGGTACTTACCTCAAAAGAATTAAAAGATGGAATTGATGTATGGGTGCCGGTACTGGACGTATATCACAAAGACTACGCCTTTTACGAGGAGCTGAAAAAGAACGGAAAGGAAATATGGTTTTATACCTGTGTGGGTCCGCGGGGTAACTATGCCAACCGGTTTATTGAGCAACCGCTGATACAGACCCGTTACCTGCACTGGATCAATTATAAGTACGGGGCTACCGGTTATTTACACTGGGGACTGAACTATTGGGGTGGACGGGATCCATTGCGGGACGACGCTTCCAGGGATGGCGGTAAACTGCCTGCCGGCGATGCCAATATCGTATATCCCGGGTATAAAAAACTTTATACGTCTATCCGGTTTGAGGCGATGCGGGATGGTATTTACGATTACGAACTGTTAACAATGCTGGAGCGGAAGGACGCCGCAAAAGCGAAGCGTTTTGTAAACGACCTGATCCTGAATTTTAACGATTATGATAACAGCATCCGCTACTTCCGGAAGATAAGAAAACAGTTGCTGGAAGCGTTGATAAATTGAAAATTTGAAGATTTGAAAATGTGGGAATGTGGAAATGGGACTCAAAATCAAATCACAAATCTCAAGATACAAGAACCAAATTTCAAAACAAGGCAAATGATCCGTGTCCTACTTGTCTCCCTGTCACCCTATATTAAAGCTCCAATTTCAAAAAACAAAATCCAAAAAGAACCGGGAATGGAACGCTCACATCAGGCAGCAAACGAAATCCAATCCTAAACCTTGAACTTTAAACATGGAACCGGCTTTTAGCCTTCAGCTTTAAGCTATAAGTTATCAGTGTCTCACATCAGGCAGAAACGAGACTAAACATGAAACCTTAAACCTGGAACTCTTCCTTAAACTTTATACATCCGGTTCGCCGAATTAATATACTCCAGCGGGTCAAATGTTTTGTCGAAGGATTCCTGCAGCTCTTTCATTTTAATTTCAAGATCCTTAATGCGGCTTCCGAGCTGCGGGTCGGTCCGGTATTTATCAAAAAGCTCTTTATATTTTAAAAGATTCTGACTGATCCGGAAGGTGATCTGGCCAAACCGCTGTTTTAATGATTGCACATCATTCATCTGAACATATGCCGCCTGACGCCATTCTTTTGGATTGTTCTTTTTTTCATTGGCCACAAACCGGGCCGCTTCGTCTCTTACCCGGGTGAGGTATTGATAGCGTCTTTCCGCATCATTCTGGCGGGAAAAATTATTGTCAAAATCAGCCTGGGATACTTTAATGATACCCAGGTTCTCCTTCAGGGATTTGTCGTATTTTTTTTGCAGATCCTGCAATTCGGTAGTAATGGCTTCCCATTCGTTTTCGATCTGGCTGTTATCAAAATTAAACTGGCTGATCTTCATGGTAAGTGTCAGCATGTCTTCGCTTTGGGCTTTCAGGGCCTTTTCCTTTTTGCCGATATTGTCAATGTAGGTGGTCATGCTGGAGAAAAGCGCGGAAGTGATGGGGCCTGTAACCGGAACGCCCTTGGCAAAACCACTGGCAAAATTGAGCAGGTTACTGGTTACGTTCAGCACGGGGCTCTCCGCTTTCTTTTCCTTTACAAATGCGGCGTACGCATTGTACCATTTTGTATATCCTTCGTAGTTCATCGGGTTGCCCGTTTCGCTTAAGGAATTGAAAAAGGCTTTTGTGGAATTAAAAAGCACCAGCGGTTTGATCTCCCGTTCCATGGAAATGAGATTGACCATGGCCGACTGGTAATTGGCCTGGAAAATATTCAGCTCATTCTGCTCGATGGCTTTTTGTTTTTCCTCCACCGCCTGAACCCGCAGTACCAGTTTGTCTGCTTTGTCTTTTACATCCTTGGACTCGTTGATCGATTTATCCAGCGCCGACATCCGCTGGTCCAGCTGCGACACGGTAGAATCGAAAGATTTTGTTTTTATAGTAAAGTTTTTCTGAATATCATCCAGCACTTTATCTCTCAGGGATTGGGCGCCGCCCGGGTCCTGTGCATGGGCGGATACAAGAGCATACAAACAAACTGACAGCAACGCGCATTTTTTCATCATGTACATTTATAGTTTTAAAATAGGATCCGATCGCAGATTTCCTGATCCACATTGCCAGACAGCAACGATTTCCTGCCGGGAGTAAAAACACAAATAACCAGCCAAAATTGGCTTTTACAATCGGAACAGGAGGGGCAGCCTGGTATAATAAAATTGGGAATCAGCGGTTTAGAGACAAAAATACTAAAAACTTCAGGAAAGAAGTGATTGTCTTAGTAAGAATTCCATTTGTTTATTGTTCTCTTCCAGTTCTTCGGTGAGCTTTTTGTTGGCACGGGTCAGGGCATACAACTCCAGGCCTTCGCGGATGGTTTTTCTTAAAACGGCCTCCTCCCAGGGTTTCTGTATATATTTGAAAACCCGGCCTTTATTGATGGCATCCACCACGGCATCAATATCGGCATAACCGGTAAGCAACATGCGAACAGCATCCGGATAGTCTTTTATAATGGATTCGAGGAACTCAATACCGGTGGTTTCCGGCATCCGCTGATCGGTAACGATCAGATGGATCTCCTGTTCCTTCAAAATCCGTAAGGCTTCGTCTACTGTTTGTGCAGTGAAGACGGAAAAATCTCGCCTGAAACATGCTTTAAACGAGTTCAGGTTATGCAATTCGTCATCAACATACAAAACGTTTGAATACTGAAGACTTTGTTCCATAATTTCTTTGGAATTAATATTTGTGTAAGTTTGTGTTTATGTTTATATGTGTATAACTTCAAAATTACTTAATATTTATGGAAAAAAACGCAACGGCTAGAGAATCAGCCTTGTTGCAGGTATTATCGGATCCCGGTAAAACCTACAGACCCCTGTTTTTCAGGATATATGACCAAGAGGACCAAAAATTGTTCCACCAACTGCAGCAAACCGTAAAAGACCTGGAGGTGCATGATCAGATTCTAAGTCAGCTTCATGAATATGTAAAGATTTGTTACCTTACGAAGTTAAACACGGGAGCGGATCCCGCGCCTTTTATAGCGGAAGTTCTGGGAACACACGCGCCGGAAACATATGGGGTATGGGTGTACTACCCCTGGTCGAAGAAACTGGTGCACCTGCTGGATGAAGAAGCCTTTGTGGCATTACGAACCAGCAGGAATACGTACAAGATCACGCCGGAGGAGCGGGAGGTGTTGCGGTCGAAAAAAATCGGGGTGATCGGGTTGTCTGTAGGACAGGCCATTGCCCAGACGCTTGCGATGGAGCGGGTATGTGGTGCCCTGCACCTGGCAGATTTTGATTCCATAGAATTAAGTAATATGAACCGGCTGAACGTTGGCGTACAGGATATAGGGTTAAACAAGGCTATTTTAGCCGCACGGAAAATAGCCGAACTGGATCCCTTTCTGGATGTATTATGTTTCACCGAAGGCATTACGGAGGATAACCTGGATGCGTTTTTCCTGGAGAATGGCAAAATTGATGTGCTTGTAGAGGAGTGCGACGGTATTGATGTGAAAATTTCCAGCCGTTTAAAAGCGCGCTCCCTGGGAATTCCGGTGGTAATGGATACCAACGACCGGGGCATGCTTGATGTAGAACGGTTTGACCTGGAGCCTGAGCGGCCTATATTTCATGGCAGTATAGATGAAGGAATGGATACCGCGAAACTGAAGGGACTGACAAATGAAGAAAAAATTGTTATTCTGGGCAAGATATTTGATCTTTCAAAAATTTCCGACAGGATGAAGATGTCACTTGGTGAAATGCGCAAATCGATCAATGCTTGGCCACAACTCGCGTCCTCCGTAGCCCTGGGCGGAGCCATGGTAACGGATACCTGCAGAAGGATTTTACTATCGGAGATCCACAATTCCGGACGGTATTATATCGATTTTAATGATTTAATAAAATAAGATCTGACCATTGGAAATTGTAATAAGAGCATTCAGAGCTACTACAGACTCCGTTACGTGTTTGAATTTTATCGAAGGTCATCGTCGGCTGCTTGAGTTACATTTTGGTATTGTTGCAATTACATCAAGTAATCAGGACTGGATGTACCATGACAATACTTTTGTAATCGTTGCTGAAGATAAAGAACGAACCAAGGTTTACGGAGGAGCGCGGGTGCAAATGGCAGACGGAAAACTACAATTGCCTATAGAAACGGCGATCAGTAAATATGATCCGTCGATACATGCCATGGCCCGGCAACCCGGTGTATCGGAGATCTGTGGTTTATGGAATTCGACGGAGGTGGTCGGATGGGGCATCGGCAGCTTTTTCATGAGCCGCGCCGGGGTAGCAGTTGCCTGTATGCTGAAATCTACAAAAGTGCTGTTTTTGGCGGCGCCCATTACCGTGCGTATGGGCAAAAGAATGGGCGCGGAAATCGAAACATCATTGGGAAATAAAGGGAATTTCTTTTACCCGAAAGATGACTTTATTGCCACGGCAATGGCCATTAATGACTGCCCGGTACTTTCAAAAGCCGATGAAAACGAACGGAAAAGGATCTATAACATACTGGAGCATCCGGTGCAGCAAACGCCGGAAGACGGCCCCAAAGGGCAATTGATGATCGACTATCAACTGGACATAACCGGCTAATAGCATGCATAAGCTGATAACCATACTTTTTTTATCTTTTTTTATTATACGCGCGCAGGGGCAGCAGGTAACCAGTGTTGATGACAAAAAAAAAACATACCTGGTTACCCATACACAAATTGAGTACCTGGAGGATCAGAAAGGCCAGTATCGCTTTCCATCCGTTACCCAAATGCCTTTTCAGGCGTATAAAGGCCAGGTGCCAAATTTCTTTATCAGCCACTCCGTATTCTGGTTGCGGATCAGGATACGGAACAATACCGATCTTCCCCGTTTATTGATTTCGCTGAGCCATCCTACTCTGGATGAGGTGGTGTTTTATGCCCTGAAAAGTGATGGAACATTGATCGATTCGGTTATGATGTCTGAAAAACAACCGTTCAGCAGCCGGGTCAATAAGAATCAGAACTACCTGTTTAATCTTACAATGGATAAGGGCAGTGAGCAGATCGTTTATATCAAACTCTACGCATCTGAACAGATACTGGTTCCCATAGAAGTAGGAACCATAAAATCGATACAGGAGGGGCTTGCCTTAAAAGATCTTGTTTTTGGCCTGTACACCGGGTTGATTTTGGCCATGTTCCTGTATAACTTTTTCCTGCTGTTTTCAACCAACGATAAAAGTTATTTTTACTACATCCTCTATGTTCTTTTAGTAGGGCTGAGCCAGGGCATGCTCCAGGGGTATTCCTTCCGGTTTTTGTGGCCCGGCGTTCCCGGTATTAACGATTATGCAAATGTGCTGGTACCGTTCTTCAATGGTATTGCCGCGGCCGAATTTATCCGGCATTTTCTGAATCTCAAACAGCTGTCGGTAAAACTGAACCGGCGCATGCTGATCATAGAACTGGCTTATTGCGTAGCTTTTGTACTCTGTATCCTCAAGTTCCGGCAGGAAGCCCAGGTAGTGGTGCAGTTTGTTGCGGCGGCAGGATCGGCCTATGTGCTGGTGATGCTGAGCAACCTGAGTTACCGGAAAATAAGGGAAGCAAAATTCCTGTTGCTGGCATGGACGGTTTTTTTATGCAGCGTTATTATTTTCGTATTAAGGAACGCCGGGTTGCTGCCCTATAATGACCTTACCTACTATGCGCTGCAGATCGGGTCGGCAGCGGAGGCCATATTGCTTTCCCTGGCCCTGGCAGATAAGATCAATACCTACCGCCGCGAAGAGGAACTGGCCCGCAAGGAAGCATTAAGGGTTTCCATGGAAAATGAGCAGTTGATAAAAGAACAGAACATCGTTCTCGAAAAAGAAGTAAGGATCCGCACAGAAGAGTTGCAGCACACCAACGAAGAGCTGAAGGCCGCAATGATCCAGATACAGCATACACAGGCCAAACTGGTAGAAAATGAGAAAATGGCTTCACTCGGTCAGCTCACTGCAGGAATAGCTCATGAGATCAATAATCCCATAAATTTTGTAACTTCAAATATCCGTCCGCTGGAAGCAGATGTAATGGACCTGCAAAAAGTGATCCGCCGGTACGAAACGCTGGATCTTACCAAAGAGGTGCCGCCGCAACTGCTCGATATTGAAAAGTATAAAAAGGAAATCGACCTCGAATATGTGTATGAAGAGATCGCCATCCTGCTCTCCGGAATAAAAGAAGGCGCAAGCCGCACTTCAGAGATTGTAAAGGGACTGAAAAGTTTTGCCAGGGTAGATGAAGCCAACTGGAAACGCGTGGATATTAACGAAGGCATCGATTCCACCCTGTTGCTGGTAAAGAATAGTTTTCCCCAGAACCTTCAGCTGATAAAAGAACTGGGTGCCATACCCAGGATAGAATGCGAACCCGGAAAGATCAACCAGGTGATTATGAATATTGTTACCAATGCGGTTCAGGCGATCCAGGAGCGCATACAGGAAGACGGGAAACAGGGTGTGTTAACGATAAAAACCTGGGAGGAGGATCAGATGGTGAAAGTGAGCATCGGTGATAACGGAAAGGGGATGACGGAGGACGTAAAAAACAAAATATTTGATCCTTTTTTTACTACAAAAGATGTTGGTGCAGGAACCGGGCTCGGACTGGCGATTGTTCAGGGTATTGTAGAACGGCATAATGGCACGATTCAGGTATTTACAGAAAGCGGAAGAGGCACTACTTTTGTAATTAGTTTACCCGTTCGTTAAAATACAGATCTTACATGGCACCCGAAATTAACGTACTCTATGTAGATGATGAGCAGCAGAATCTCAACTCCTTTAAAGCCTCTTTCCGTACGCGGTACAAGGTCTTTACGGCGGTATCTGTACCCCTGGCGCTGGAAATCCTGGAGCGGGAAGAGATTCATGTGCTGATATCCGATCAGCGGATGCCGGAGATCTCCGGGGTTGAATTTTTTAAGATTACAAAAGAACGGTTCCCGCATATTCCAAGGGTATTATTAACAGGCTATACCGATATTGAAGTACTGGCTGAAGCGGTTAACCAGGGCGATATTTACCGGTATATAACCAAGCCCTGGAACGAACTGGAGTTACATAACAGCGTACTGAACGCCTATGATCATTATAAAGCAAACCGGGATCTTCAGGAAAAGATAACCGAATTGCAGAAAGCCAACGACGGGCTGAACCGGTTTGTATACAGCCTTTCACACGAGTTACGGGCGCCCATTGCTTCGGCAACCGGCATCCTGGACCTGGTAAAGATGGAGGGGCGGATTGAAGACTCGGGCGGTTACTGGAGGCTGATGGATGCCTGTATTCAGAAGCTGGATTATTATGTGTCGCAAACCGTTCAGTTCTATAAAACCGCCCGCTTTAAAGCGGTGCAGGAAGAAATTCATTTCGAAACACTGGTGCACTCGCTCATTGACCTGTACCGTACATCCAACGGTACCAGGGACATCACCTTTGATATCGGAGTGGATGAGCAGCAGGCGTTTTACGGAGATCTGTTTCGCGTGGAAATCGTGATCGCCAACCTGCTTTCCAATGCCATAAAATGCCAGCGGCCTGAAGAACCGGATAAAAAAGTAGCCATCCGCATCACTACCACCGGGGAAGAAGCCCGTATTCTTATTACGGATAACGGTATCGGTATGGAAGCCGAAGAGGCCACAAAGATCTTCGATCCCTTCTTTAAAGGCGCGCAGCCCGGAAGTTTGGGCCTGGGACTTTTTATTCTGAGAGAGGCACTGGAAAAACAGAACGGAACGGTTGCCGTTACATCAGAAAAAGGGAAGGGTAGTACCTTTGAAGTCCATATCCCCAATAACCCGGAGCAAAAAGATTAAAACGGCACCGAACGATAACCACGTCGCTTTTATTTAAAACAAATTTTATGAAGCAGCACTTATTTGTATGTTGTATTTTTTTAATCCTAAGTTCCTGTAATATGCCTGGCAAAGCCCCCGAAACAACCTCAGATACCGCAAACCCGTTGTTTGAGGAAAGTACCCTGCCGTACCACACCATCCCGTTTGATAAAATAAAAGAAAGTGATTTTGAGCCGGCCTTTGAAAAAGGCATGAAGGAAGAAATGGAGGCGGTGGACAGCATTGCACAGAACCCGGCGGCTCCAACTTTTGAAAATACGCTGGTTGCCCTGGAAAAAACGGGGCGGCTGCTGGACAGGGTGAACAGTGCCTTCAATGCGCTCACGAGTGCCAATACCAATGATCATCTTCAGAAGATCCAGGAAGCGATGGCACCCCGCCTCTCTGCGCACGGCGATTCTATTTATATGAATACCCGGCTGTATGAACGAATAGATACCATCTATAAAAAGCTGAACCAGCTGCAGCTGGATCCGGAATCCAGGCGGCTTGTGGAATATTATCACCAGAAATTTGTAATGAACGGGGCGGCACTTCCGGATTCGGCCAAGGCGCATCTGAAAAAATTAAATGAAGAAGAAGCCACACTAAGCACCAAGTTCAGCAACCAGTTGCTGGCCGCTGCTAAAGCGGGTGCGCTGATCGTAAAAAGTCCCCAGGAACTGGCCGGATTATCCGATGCCGAGATACAGGCGGCAGGAGAAGCCGCAAAAAAAGCGAATCATGAAGGGAATTACCTGCTTGCGCTGATCAATACCACACAGCAGCCTGCCTTGCAATCGCTCAGTAACCGGGAAACACGCAAAAATCTTTTTGAAGCTTCCTGGACAAGGGCAGAACGGGGCGACTCGAACGACACGCGTAAAAACATATTGCGCATTGCCGCCATCCGCCAGGAAAAAGCGCGGATACTGGGTTTTGCTGATTATGCCACCTGGAAGCTGCAGGACCAGATGGCAAAAACACCCCAGGCGGTGAATGCATTTTTGGGGAAACTGGTGCCGGCGGCGCTGGCCAAAGCAGCGGCAGAGGCGGTGGATATCAAGGCCATGAAGCAGCGGGAAAAAGACAGTTCCGGGCTGGAGCCTTACGACTGGGATTTTTATGCAGAAAAGGTACGCAAAGAAAAATATGACCTGGATGAATCTGTTATTAAGCCTTATTTTGTACTGGACAGCGTGTTAAAGAACGGCGTATTTTATGCAGCTACCCAATTATATGGCATTACATTTAAAGAGCGTACAGACCTGCCCGTATACCAGGAAGATGTAAAGGTATACGAAGTATTTGACCAGGACGGATCGCCCATGGCCCTGTTTTATTGTGATTATTTCAAGCGGGATAATAAAAACGGCGGTGCCTGGATGGATAATTTTGTAACACAGTCGAAGCTGCTCAATACCCGGCCGGTGATCGTAAACGTATGCAATTTTGCCAAACCGGTAAAAGGACAGCCGGCCTTGCTGAGTTTTGATGATGTAACCACCATGTTTCACGAATTTGGCCATGCCCTGCATGGGCTGTTCGCCAATCAAACCTATCCGTCTTTATCCGGCACCAGTGTTGCCCGCGACTTTGTAGAAATGCCGTCGCAGTTCAATGAGCACTGGGCGCTGGATTCAGCCGTGTTGAAGCATTATGCCCGGAACTATAAAACAGGTGAAACCATTCCGCAGGCATTGGTTGATAAGATAAGGAATGCGGCAACGTTTAACCAGGGGTATGCGATGACCGAATTGCTGGCAGCGGCAAAGCTCGACATGCAATGGCACCTGCTTGCGGCCTCGGATAGCGCCGTTACGGATGTGGATGCCTTTGAACGGGCGGCACTTCAAAAGAACGGCCTCCTCATCGCTTATATTCCGCCACGGTACCGCTCTTCTTATTTTTTACATATCTGGGCCAACGGTTATTCCGCAGGCTACTATGCCTATAGCTGGGCAGAGATGCTGGATCATGATGCATATGCCTGGTTTATGGAAAACGGAGGGCTCAAACGGGAGAACGGACAACGGTTCCGGGACATGGTTCTTTCCAAGGGAAATTCGGAAGATTTGGCTGCGATGTATAAAACATTCCGGGGAAAGGAACCCGGTATTACGCCCTTGCTGGAAAACCGGGGACTGATCCCCGCGGCCCCGGTGGGGAATGTAAAATAAGAAGCGTACAATCTTAAATGTAAAACGGGGGCGTTTCAGTAGGGAGCCCGGGTTTGCAGGAATGAAAAAAACGCACCCGGCTGCTGCATTTTAAGCCGGGCACGCTGAAGGTTACATTTTTAGTTGCTGCAGCGCTTTGGCCTGCTCCGTACCATAGCGCCTTCGTAGCGATCCTTAAAATCAATTACCTTTGAGAATCATCAAATTTCTGTTATGTCTGTAAAAGCTGATTTGTTTCAAAGCCCGGATTATTTTGCAGTGGACGCGCTTTTTACCGAAGAGCACCGCATGATCCGTGATGCGGTACGGGCCTATGTAAAAAAGGAAATTTCACCCATTATTGAAACCTGTGCGCAGGAGGCCGCTTTCCCGGAGCATATTGTAAAGCAGTTAGGTGCCCTGGGATGCTTTGGTCCAACCGTGCCGGTACAATATGGCGGCGGCGGGTTAGATTATATCAGCTATGGGCTGATGATGCAGGAACTGGAAAGAGGCGATAGCGGTGTACGCTCCACCGCATCGGTTCAGGGCTCACTGGTGATGTTCCCGATCCTGGCTTACGGCAGTGAAGAACAGAAAATGAAATACCTGCCGCGGCTGGCCAGCGGTGAATGGCTGGGCTGTTTTGGGCTTACAGAACCGGATCACGGCAGCGATCCTTCCAGCATGGTAACCCGTTATACGGAGGACGGGGACCACATCGTTCTCAACGGAGCCAAGATGTGGATCAGTAATGCTCCTTTTTCACAGGTGGCCGTGGTGTGGGCAAAAGACCCGTCGGGGGTGGTACATGGTGTAATTGTAGAGCGGGGGATGGAAGGCTTTTCCACGCCAACCACTCATAATAAATGGAGCCTGAGGGCATCGGCTACAGGTGAACTGGTTTTCGACAATGTGCGGATCCCCAAAACAAATATCCTTCCCGGGGTAACTGGTATGAAAGGGCCATTGAGCTGTTTAAACAAGGCGCGGTACGGCATTGCATGGGGAGTAATTGGTGCGGCCATGGATTGTTATGATACGGCGCTGCGCTATGCAAAAGAGCGCATCCAGTTTGAAAAGCCCATTGCGGCATTCCAGTTGCAACAAAAAAAACTGGCGGAAATGATTACGGAAATCACCAAGGCGCAGCTGCTCAACTGGCGGCTGGGTGTACTGATGAATGAGGGTACCGCATCGCCCCAGCAGGTAAGCATGGCCAAGCGAAATTCCTGCGCCATTGCTACACAGATCTGCAGGGATGCCCGCCAGATCCTGGGAGGAATGGGCATTACCGGCGAATACCCCGTTATGCGGCATATGATGAACCTGGAAAGTGTGATCACGTATGAAGGCACACACGATATTCACTTACTGATTACCGGAATGGATATAACAGGCATCAATGCGTTTAAATAGGAGGTTTCAGGTTCGTAGCAATCAGTTATCAGTTTTCAGTTATCAGTTTTCAGCGGGTCGCGTAAGGGCTTGATGTTTGTTCTTTGGATCATGTTTTTTGAGATTTGGATCTTTGGTTTTGTATTTTTCTCTTTAGAACTTATTTGTAGCAATCAGTTATCAGTTATCAGCGGGTCGCGTGAGGGCTTGATGTTTGCCCTTTGGATCATGTTTTTTGAGATTTTGTTCTTTAGTGTTGGGAACATCATGACAAATGGGAAACGTATTTGTACCGGGTTTTAAATTTGGTCTTTAAAATTTATTCCGGCATCACCAACATCTCACTATAAAACATCTCAGTATAAAACATCTCACTATAAACATTTTACTATAAACCACTTTAACATCTCCCCCGAATACCGGATATTTGCCAGGATCGGTTTCGGAATTTAGAATTTAGCATTTGTTATTTAGAATTTACTACTGTTATGCGTATATATCTGATCGGTTTTATGGGTGCGGGAAAAACACATTGGGGAAAGATCCTGAGTAAAAAACTGGAGCTGCCGTTTTATGACCTGGATGAGCTGATCGTTGCATCCGAAGGAAGGCCCATCACCCGGATATTTGAAGAAGAAGGAGAGGAGTATTTCAGGATGAAGGAAAAAGAAGTCCTGTATATGATCACCGACAGCCATCCCAACCTGCTGCTTTCCTGCGGAGGCGGGGCGCCTTGTTATTTTAATAACATCGATTATATGAACGGGCATGGAACCACGGTGTGGCTGAACACGCCTTTCGATATCCTGCTGGGAAGGTTGCGGCAGCAAAAAGCACATCGCCCGCTTTTAAAGGACCTGGACGACGAACAATTGCAGGCGTATATTGTTAAGAAAAACAACGACCGGCGGATCTATTATGACCAGGCAAAATTAAAAGTAGACGATTGTCATATCCGGCCGGAGGAATTTGTAAAAAAGATCATCGATGCATAAAGCTTATCTGTCTTTGGGGGCCATACTGTCAGGCCTGGGCGTAATACTGGGTGCCTTCGGAGCGCATAAATTAAAACAAATAGCCCCGGATTCGGTACCTACCTTTCAAACGGGCGTCCAGTACCAGATGTATCATGCCATTGCATTGATCCTTGTGGCCATTCTTTTTGAAAAGTACCCCGTAAAACTGATGTCCTGGGCCGGTATCGCCTTTTTGATCGGCATCCTGCTCTTCTCCGGCTCATTGTACGTGCTGGCCGCGCTGAAAGCCACCGGTAAAGTAGGCCTGGGCGGCTTAGGAATATTGACCCCCATCGGTGGATTGTTCTTTATTGCCGGCTGGGTGTTCTTTACGCTTAGCGTGCTCAATAGCAAATAGTTAGAGCCGGTCCAATGGTTCAGGGTGCTGTACTGGTTTAACGTTTTGGGTTTGGTGCTGACGGCGGGATCTGGTTGCCCGGTTTTCAAATTTCATTTCCCGATTCCCGATTCTCAAATCTTTAACCAGAATAGTATCTTTGCGCCATGGCGACTAAGAGTAAACCGAAGAATAAAAAACCAATAGCGCGGAATCATAATACGACTGGAACCTGGAAAGTTGAAAAAGAAGAAAAAGTTCAGCTGAGGGAGTTGGCCAAAGACGAACGCACCTGGAAAATTGCCGGAACCACCTTTCTGCTGGTCTCCGTTTTTCTGATCATTTCTTTTATCTCCTATTTCTTTACCTGGAGGCAGGATTTTACCCAGATCTCCCGGGGAAGTGAAATCCTTTGGGATCCGGATGTAAAGGTGCTCAACCTGCTGGGAAAGCTGGGCGCATTGACCGCTCATTATTTTATTTACCGCTTGTTTGGAGTGGCGGCCATTTTGATCTGCACCTTCTTTTTTGTAGTAGGCGTAAACCTTTTATGGCGGCGGCGGGTATTTTCAGTTTGGCGCAACCTCAAATATGTAACCCTTGGCATGCTGGTGGTATCTGCCATTTTAGCCTTCCTGTTGCCCGATGAAGAATTCAGGTGGGGAGGCGGTGTAGGAAATATGATCGCCAGCTGGCTGCGCGGTTCGCTGGGTACCATTGGCGCCGGTGCGGTGCTGGGGCTGATCGTGATCGCCTATTTTATCTGGCAGTTTAATCCCGCATTCAGTTTTCCTAAAAAACTGAAACGGGTATTACCGGAGACGGATACCGTAGCTGCAACGGAAGAGGAAGAACCGCCCGTTACAGAAGAGGCGGTGCCGGAAATCAGGAAGCCGGTTGCCGGCGAAACGAAAGGAGCGAAGCTGGTGATTGATACCGAGGTGGAAAAGCCGAAACATGATATTAAACTGATCAATAAAGAGCCGGTGGTACAGGCCAAGGAAGAAGAGGAAGGGTATGAGCGGATTACGGTGTTAAAGCCCGAAGCGCGGAAGCCAACGCCCCCGGTACCAAAAGAAGAAGTGCCCGAGGCAGATTCCACCCCTGCACAGGAGCTGGAAATGCCGGCCGCGGCAAAAACGGTAAAACCGGTGAAGCCGCTTTCGGATGAAGCACTGAAACTGGAGATCAATTCAGGACCAATTGCGCCAACGCCTGAAGCCGCAACGCCGGCACCGGTAGAAAAAACCAAGGCATACGAACCCGCGCTGGACCTGAAACATTATAAAAAACCATCTGCGGATCTGCTGGAATCGCACGGCAGCGAAAAAGTGGTACAGGATCCGGCAGAGCTGGAAAATAACAAAAACCAGATCATCAAAACCCTCGCCAACTACGATATCGAGATCCAGAAGATAAGCGCCACTGTAGGGCCAACGGTAACCCTGTACGAGATTGTACCTGCCGCCGGCGTACGCATTTCAAAGATCAAAAACCTCGAAGACGATATAGCGCTGAGTTTATCGGCATTGGGCATCCGGATCATTGCGCCCATTCCCGGACGCGGAACCATCGGTATTGAAGTGCCCAATGCGCGGAAAACAATCGTAAGCATGAAAACCCTGCTGGCCTCTGATGCATTCCGCAACAGCAGCTTCTCATTACCGATTGCACTGGGAAAACGGATCGACAATGAAAACTTTATTGTAGACCTGGCCACGATGCCGCACCTGCTGATGGCGGGCGCTACCGGTCAGGGTAAATCCGTTGGAATCAATGCCATTCTGGTATCCCTGTTGTACAGCAAACATCCCTCACAGCTGAAGTTTGTACTGGTGGATCCTAAAAAAGTGGAGCTCAGTGTGTACAGCCAGATCGTAAATCATTTCCTGGCCCGCCTGCCCAATGAAGAGGACGCCATTATCACCGATACAAAAAAAGTGATCAATACGCTGAATGCGTTGTGTATTGAAATGGATAACCGGTACGACCTGTTAAAGGATGCCGGTTGCCGGAACATCAAAGAATACAACGCCAAGTTTACGGCGCGTAAGCTGAACCCTGAAAAAGGACACCAGTTCCTTCCCTTTATTGTGCTGGTGGTGGATGAGTTTGCAGACCTGATCATGACGGCTGGTAAGGAAGTGGAAATGCCCATTGCGCGCCTGGCACAGCTGGCGCGGGCTATTGGCATTCACCTGATCATTGCCACACAACGTCCGTCTGTAAACATCATTACCGGTATCATTAAAGCCAACTTCCCGGCCCGTATTGCCTTTAAAGTGAGCAGTAAGATCGATAGCCGTACCATCCTGGATGCAGGTGGCGCCGATCAGCTGATTGGGAAAGGAGACATGCTGATCAGCCTGAACGGCGAGCTCTCGCGGCTGCAGTGTGCTTTTGTGGATACACCGGAGGTGGATAAAGTAGTGGATTTTATTGCCTACCAGGAAGGCTACCCGCAACCCTTCCTGTTGCCGGAATACATTGATGAAAAGGACCTGGAAACCGGCGATTTTGACCTGGACGACCGCGATTCATTGTTTGAAGATGCGGCCCGGCTCATTGTGGCCAACCAGATCGGGTCTACCTCCCTGCTGCAGCGCCGGATGAAACTGGGATACAACCGCGCCGGGCGTTTGATGGACCAGCTGGAGCAGGCGGGTATTGTAGGCCCTAACCAGGGCAGCAAGGCCCGGGAAGTACTGATTAAAACGGAATCGGAGCTGCAACAGCACCTGGATATGCTGGGTTAAAATCTGTTAAAAACTGTTAAGCGCCGCAACCCGGTATAAATCTTGACGTCTAAGAAATATAAAAATTATCAAAACCAATTTAAAAAAGAATATGAAGAAAGCATATGTAAGTGCCGTGTTTTTATTAATGACTGTGTGTTCGTTTGCGCAGCAGCGCGATCCGGCAGCAAAAGCGATCCTCGATGAAGCCAGTGCAAAATTCAAAACCTATAAAACGGTGGTAGCTACTTTTGGGTACCAGATCCAGAGCGCGGTAGGAAAAGTGCTGACGAAGAAAAGCGGTACGGTAAATATGAAGGGCGATAAATTCAATATCACTTTTGGAAGTAATAAAATCATCAGTGACGGCGCTACGGTGTGGAATTATGATCCCGGTACCAAGGAAGTAACCGTTAATAATGCCAACAAATCAGAAAGCACGATCACTCCGCAGAAATTATTTACCGATTTCTACAACAGGGATTTTATGTATACCATGTCGAAGGACAGCAAGGTAAACGGCAAGCCGGTATCCGTTATCCTGATGCAGCCTATTGACAAAAACAAACCGTTCAGCCGTTTGTACCTGGCCATCGACAAAGCCACCAAAACCGTGGTAAGTGCCACAGTGGTTGAAAAAAGCGGCAATAAGTACGTATACAGCATCGGAAGCCTGAAACCCAATGTAGCCCTTTCAGATGCCCAGTTTGCGTTTAACAAAGCCAACTACCCGGGTGTGGAAGTGGTAGACCTGCGGTAAGCAAACCGGTATTAGAAAATGATAGGTGCCCCGGAAACGGGGCATTTTTTTTACAATATAGTTATTAGCTGCATATGCGATTAATGATTCCCCGGGCGTTGAAAAGTGGTGATACCGTAGCAACGATTTCCCTGTCGTGGGGTGGTGCCGGCGAACTGCCGCACCGGTATGCGAAGGGAAAGGAACGGTTGGAGCATATTTTTAATCTAAAGGTTATAGAAACCCCGCATGCGCTGAAACCCGCTGCCTGGATATATAAGCATCCCGAAGAGCGCGCCCGGGATCTGATGGATGCTTTTGCCAACCCCTCTGTAAAAGCGATCATTTCCAATATCGGAGGTGAGGATAGCATCCGGATATTAAACTATGTAGATGTGGCGGTTGTTCAAAGAAACCCCAAGATCTTCCTGGGGTTTTCAGACAGTACCATCACCCATTTTATTTGCCTGAAAGCAGGGCTTGGCTCTTTTTACGGGCCTTCGCTGTTAACGGCATTTGCAGAGAACGGGGAAATGCACCGTTACCAGATTGACGATCTCCGCCGCACGCTTTTCTCAACCGGTATCATCGGGCCCGTTGCTCCCAATAAAGACGGGTGGACATCGGAATACCTGGATTGGTTTGATACGGCGTTGCAGCACACCAGGCGCAGACTGAATCCACATCCGGGATGGCGCTTTATCAGGGGCAATACGGTGGTAAGCGGGCGGCTGATTGGGGGATGCCTGGAAGTAATGGAAATGCTTAAAGGAACAAGCTGGTGGCCCCAACCGGAGCTATGGGAAAACAGTATTTTGTTTTTTGAAACTTCCGAAGAAAAACCGCGGCCGGAATTTGTAAGGTATTGGCTGAGGAATTATGCGGCCACGGGGATCCTTAAACAGGCCAGGGGCATCCTTATGGGCCGGCCTTACGACAATTGCTACGCGCAGGAATATGAAACGGAGTTGTTAAAGGTATTGGATGAGGAAGGGCTATATGACCTGCCGGTGATTACACAAATGGATTTCGGACATACCTGCCCGGTGTTTACCATTCCCTATGGACGGCTGGCTGAAATCAATTGCCGGAATCAAACCTTTTCTATCCTGGAGAGCGGTGTACGGTAGCCGGCCCGCAGCGCTTCTTTTTCAGCCCTGGTGAATCATGAGTTTGCAGGGGATCCGTACCGTTGAAACCGGCAGCGGCTGCGCGTCATTATTTTCAATATGCTTCAATAATAATTCAGCGGCTGCAATACCCATGTCAAATGAATTTTCATCAATGGATGCGCTGGGTTTAAGATCCAGGTACTGGATCAGCGGCAGGTTTCCAAAGCCCACAATATCCACTTTCCGCAATTGCTCCGGGTACTGTGCTTTGATGAAACGCAGGGCATCGAGGCTTACATAACTTTTGAAGGTAAAAAATGCAGTGGGCGGGTCCGGAAGCGCAAGCAGGGCTTCCATTGTTTGGTCGGTTTGCATAGCAGAGAAATCAATTTCCCGCACCAGGCTGGCATCGTAGAGAATGCCGCGTTTTTCAAGCGCCTTGCGATAGCCTTCATGCCGGAGGTGACTGGTGCCCAGGGCCTTTGGCCCCATCAGGTGTGCAATGCGGCGGTGTTGCTTTTTTACAAGGTAATCGATGGCCAGTTCCGCAGCGTGCTCATTGTCGGTAACAACGGCATCAAAGCCGGGATCATTCAACGAGCGCGAAAGGAAAACGACCGGGATACCGGTTTGCTCCAGCCGCTGGAAAAGTGCGGTCTTTTTTGTGTTTTTGGAAATAGCGATGATCACGCCATCTACGCGGTTGCTGATCAGGTTCTGGATGATCTGCTCTTCCTTGCTGCTGTCTTCCTGCGACTGGGCCACAATCACCTGGTACTTATTGGCACCGGCAACGGCTTCCACGCCGTTAATCGCCAGTACATAAAACTGGTCCAGCAGATCGGGGATCACTAACCCAAGGGTAAAGGATTTACTTTGTTTAAAATGCCGGGCCGCTTCATTGGGAACGTAATTCCATTCGTTTGCCAGCTTTACCACCCGTTCCTTGGTCATGGTACTGATGCTGGAATTATCATTCAGCGCTTTTGAAACCGTGGAAACGGACATGTTCAGTTTTGCCGCAATATCTTTTATAGTAACGCCCTTTTTCACGATAAATACACTCGGTTATTTTTCAAAAGTTCTGAAAAAAAGTGTGATTTTCAAAAAAAACTCAAAATATTCAAACGTTGTAATAGGACCTTCCAGGGCTTTTAACATTTTTGCGCTTGAAAACAGACCGTATAAATAATATATTCGTGCTGTTGATAAAAGTTGCGTCCATTGCCATTCAAAGAAGAGCATGCGCGGTTTTTCGCTTGTCGTTTTAGATTTAAAAAAGAAATATGACTGCATTCGATCTTGCCGGTAAAGTTGTTGTAATTACAGGTGCCACCGGTATTTTGGGAAAAGCTTTTGTAACAGGGGTGGCTGCTGCCGGCGGGGCAGTGGTTATTGCCGGCCGGAACGAAAAAGTAGCAAAGGAGCGGGAAATGGAAGTAAAGGCAAATGGCGGGCGGGCACTTTCGGTAATCGCGGATGTTACAAAGGAAGCGGAGCTGGAGGCCGCGCGTGACCAGGTACTGCATGTGTTTGGAAGGATCGACGGGTTGGTAAATGCAGCCGGCGGCAATATAAAAAATGCCATCATACAAAAAGATATGGGTCTTTTCGACCTGGACATTGCAGCGCTGCGCGCGGTGATGGATCTCAACCTGATGGGTACGGTGCTTCCAACGCAGGTTTTTGGAAAAGTGATCGCCGGAAACGGCGGCGGCAGCATTGTAAATATATCATCTATGGCTTCGCAGCGGGCCATTACCCGGGTATTGGGATACAGTCTTGCAAAAAGCGCCATTGATGCCTATACCAAATGGTTTGCCATGGAACTGGGAAACCGTTATGGCGATGCGGTGCGCATGAACGCCATCGCACCCGGGTTCTTTCTTACCGAACAAAACCGCGAATTGCTTACAACACAGGAAGGCGGAATGACGGAGCGCGGCGCGGCCGTAGTGCAGCATACACCCTTTAAACGGTTTGGAGATCCGCAGGAGCTAACGGGTGCATTGGTTTGGTTGCTGAGCGATGCCGCGCGCTTCGTAACAGGAACGGTGATCAATGTAGATGGCGGATTTTCTATCTTTAGTGGTGTATAAGCGTGGTTGCTCCCGTGGATGGCCCACCGTTTAACCATATAAATTCCGGTGTTATGCAGTGCATCCGTTCTGTCGTTTTCTATATACTGTTGTGGTGGTGGATCCCCGTTCCGGTAACCGGGCAGCCAAAGCATGCCCCAACGTCTTACAACATCCTTTTTATAGCAGTTGACGATCTGCGGCCCGAACTGGGGGCCTACGGAAAAAGTTATATGCGCACACCGCATATGGATCAGCTGGCGCATACCGGGCGGGTATTCCTGAATCATTATGTAAACGTGCCTACCTGTGGAGCCTCCCGCTATGCCCTGCTTACCGGCCGTTTGCCGCAAACGCCTGCCGCGCTGGCAAATGAAGCGTTTGAAACGTTTACGGCGGGTGAGCCGCGTAAGCCGCAACCGGAATCTTTTGCAGAGCTGTTTCGCCGTAACGGATATACAACGGTTGGTATCGGTAAGATCAGTCATGCGCCCGATGGAAAGGTGTATGGCTATAATGCCCCTGTGTCGGCCAGGCAGGAGCTTCCCAACAGCTGGGATGCTTTTTATTTCGATGCCGGTAAATGGGGCACCGGCTGGAATGCGTTTTTTGGTTATGCGGGCGGCGCAAACCGCCAGGGTATGAAAAACGAGGTGCTCCCTTATGAAGAAAAAGAAGTGCCGGATACGGCCTATCCCGACGGACTGACGGCACAGCTGGCCATTGCGCAGCTATCGGCATTACAAAAACAGGGGAAGCCGTTCCTGCTTGCCGTTGGTTTTTTTAAACCCCACCTGCCGTTTACGGCGCCCAAAAAATACTGGGACCTGTATGAAGAACAAGCATTACCGTTACCTGCTTCGCCTGATATACCGGCATTGGTGAACCGTAAGAGCCTGCATAACAGCAATGAGTTTAACCAGTATAAAAAGGGTATCGAACACCCTTCGTTGAAAACGCCGGTATCGGACGCCTATGCGCGAAAATTGCGCCATGCCTATCTTGCAGCCGTCAGTTATATAGATGCCCAGGTGGGAAAGGTGCTGGACGCGCTGGCGCAAACGGGCCTTGATAAAAATACCATCGTGGTATTATGGGGCGATCATGGCTGGCACCTGGGTGATGAACGGGTATGGGGCAAACATACCTTATCCGAATATTCGTTGCGCAGTCCCCTGATCATCCGTGTTCCGGGCATGCCTGCAGCGGGTTCCCCCTCCGCCAGGATCGTGCAGTCGGTAGATATTTATCCCACCCTGCTGGAGCTGGCCGGACTGGCACCGGCTGATACGCTGGATGGGCAGTCCTTATATACAGCACTGATGCGCAGGCCCGGCAGGCCGGAGCCCTCCGTTGCGTATAGTTATTTTAACCGGGGCATCAGTATCCGTACCAACCGGTACCGGCTTACAAAATATTACCGGAAGGAGATGCCGGTTATTGAATTGTATGATTATAGCACCGATCCCAATGAAACCCGCAACCAGGCGGTGCAGTACCCATCGGTTGTAAAACAGTTGCTGCCATTGATCGAAAACAAAAAAACATCCATAGAACAATACTGGAAGGATAAACAACCTGCAGCAGGCGCGGATACCCGCAGATAGCCGGCCGGCGTTTGAAAAAAGTTACCGCTGTTTTATGAATCGGAAAAATGAATGCCACAGAAGCACAGATGTGGGTGATCCTTCCACGTAAATCAGCGGCAAAGATCCGCGTTGATCTGCGGGGACTATAGCCGCAGAAGCACAGATGACGTGTGAGCGATCCATCTGCGTAAGCCGGAAAAAGATCTGCGTAAATCAGCGGCAAAGATCCGTATTGATCTGCGGGAACCATCGCCGCAGAAGCACAAATGACGTGTGAGCGATCCGTCCGCGTAAGCCGGAAAAAAGATCTGTGTAAATCAGCGGCAAAGAACCGTATTGATCAGCGTGCATTCTTTTCTTGTTGCAAACAAACTTGTAATAAGAAAAAATGCAACAAAATATTTATTACAAATTTGTAATAGGGATTTTGTAATAAAAAAAAATATTACAAAAATTTTATTACAGCGTGGGCAGGCGATGAAGCATCCGGGACCCGATGGGGCCGGGAGCTATGGAAAAATCGTCAGGAATAAATAAGCCGCAAAAATAACCAGCAGCACCACCCCGTACAGGATATTGGTTTTACCGGTTACCAATGACAGCATCACCGTAAAAATGGAAAGGATGAGCAAGACCACGGAAGTAGTGTCGATGCCCAGTAACACTGGGGTATGACTGAACATGGTATAGATGGCAACCGCTGGAATGGTAAGGCCGATGCTGGCCAGTGCGGAGCCCAGGGCCAGGTTCATACTGGTTTGCAACCGGTTTCTGCGGGCGGCCTGTATGGCGGCAATACATTCCGGTAATAAAACCACCATGGCAATAATGATTCCTACCAGCGAAGCCGGCGCACCAATAGAAGCTACCCCGGCTTCAATAGCCGGAGAAAGCATTTTTGCCAGCAATACCACAGCACCCAGGCTGGCGATGAGCAATACCAGGCTGATAAACGTGGTTTTGTTGGTAGGGGGGGCTGCATGCACGTCCTCGTTCTCCTTCCCCTCCGGGTCGGCCGGCAAAAAGTAATCGCGGTGCCGGATGGATTGGATCATGATAAAGCTGGCATAAATGATGAGGCTGACCACGGCGGCAAATACCAGCTGCGGCTGGGTATATTGGGGGCCGGGCTGACTAACCGTATAGTTGGGCAGCACAAGGGTTAATACCAGGATGGCCGTAAGCGCTACCAGCGCCGATGTGGTAGAATGTTTCGTTACAAACTGCTCCCGGAACTTGGCCCCGCCAATAAGGATGCAAATACCAATGATGAAGGTAAGGATGATCATAATGGCTGCAAAGACGGTGTCCCTTGCCAGCGTGGCGGTATTGGCGCCGCCGGAAGACATCAGCGATACCAGCAGCGAAACTTCGATAACGGTAACCGCCAGCGCCAGGATGATCGTTCCAAAGGGTTCACCTACCCGGTGCGCCACCACTTCTGCATGGTGCACGGCGGCCAGCACTCCGGCGATCAGTATCACACAGAGCACGACCAGGGGCAGGGTTCCTGTCATTGAGCCCATGGTGAAATAGGCGATCCATGCAATAACGGGCGTAATTAACGTCCAGGCGGGCAATGACAGGTTGAACTTCATATAAAGGTATTTAGGTAGAAATAATGGCTTTCCGGATCCGGATCAGTTGCTCCAGCAGGGGCTCCAGGTAATCCAGTTTCAGCATATTGGCCCCGTCGCTTTTGGCTACCGCCGGGTTGGGATGGGTTTCTATAAAGAGGCCATCGGCGCCCGTGGCAATGGCCGCTTTGGCAATGGTACCGATCAGCTCCGGGTTACCCCCGGTAACCCCGCTGGTTTGATTGGGTTGCTGCAGGCTGTGTGTACAATCCATTACCACCGGCACCCGGTGTTCCTTCATCCAGGGAATATTCCGGAAGTCAACCACCAGGTCCTGGTAGCCAAAGGTATTACCGCGTTCGGTAAGGATCACTTTTTCATTGCCGGCATGCGTTACTTTATCTACCGCAAATTTCATCGAAGGCCCGCTGAGGAACTGTCCTTTTTTAATATTGACTACTTTGCCTGTTTTGGCGGCTGCTTCCAGCAGGTCCGTTTGGCGGCTCAGGAAGGCCGGGATCTGCAGCATATCTACATATTCCGCGGCTATCGCGGCTTCTTCATGGGCGTGGATATCGCTTACGGTAGGGATGTGAAAACGTTCTTTAACCTGTTTAAGTAATTGCAGGGCCGCTTCGTCGCCAATGCCGGTAAAGGAGTTTACACTGGTGCGGTTGGCCTTCCGGTAAGATGATTTAAACACATACGGGATGCCCAGGTTTCTGCAAATGCCGGAAACTTTTTCCGCCACTTCCATTACCAGGGGTTCACTTTCGGCCACGCAGGGGCCTGCCAGCAGGAAAAAATGATCCGCATCGTATTGCTGGCCGGCAAAAAGATCCGTTAAGAATTGATTCATAATTGCAAATATAGCCCGTAAGGGGGCGTTCAGCCAAAACAGGTTTTTTGTCCGGAAACCTGCCCGTTTATCGTTGCGCAACGCTAGTTGCACAAAAAAGACCAAATTTCAATCGTTTGCGCAGGAATTGCATCCTGACCAATCTGCCAGTATATTTGCACTTTAAAATACTGCGGCATGACAAAAGAAAAGATCCTGGTGATCGGCGCCTCTGGTCAGATCGGTGTGGAACTGACGCTGGCTTTGAGGGAAATGTATGGGAACAACAATGTGGTGGCTTCTGATCTGAGAGAGGAAAATCCCCTGCTGAAAGGTTCCGGTCCTTACGTTAGCCTGGATGTAATGAATAAGGAAATGCTGCATGTACAGGTGATCCGGCAAAACATCACACAGATCTATCTCCTGGCGGCGATTTTATCCGCCACCGGCGAAAAGAACCCCGGGCTGGCCTGGCATCTGAATATGCAGGGGCTGTTGAATGTACTGGATATTGCCCGGGAGGAACATATCAGTAAAGTGTACTGGCCCTCATCCATTGCCGTATTTGGTCCTACATCGCCCAAACAAAACTGTCCGCAGCAAACCATTATTGAGCCCACAACGGTTTACGGGATCAGCAAATATGCGGGTGAGTTCTGGTGCAATTATTACAATATGAAATACGGTGTGGATGTAAGAAGCATCCGGTACCCGGGACTGATCTCTTATAAATCGGCTCCCGGCGGCGGCACCACGGATTATGCCGTTGAAATTTTTCACGACGCACTGGAAGAAAAAAAATATACCAGTTTTTTAAGTGAGAACACCTACCTGCCGATGATGTATATGCCGGACGCCATCCGCGCCACGATCGAATTGATGGAAGCGCCCGCAGACCGGATCTCGATCCGCACGGCTTACAATGTAGCCGGTATCAGTTTTTCTCCAAAAGAGATCGGTGCCGAAATAAAAAAACATATCCCGGAATTTGAAATGAGGTATGAGCCGGATTACCGCCAGGAAATAGCCAACAGCTGGCCGCAAAGCATCGACGATACCGTTGCCCGCAACGACTGGGGATGGAAGCATGAATACAACCTGGCCACCATGACGGAAGATATGCTGAAAAACCTGGAGGAAGTGGTTGCTGTTTAAGGTTCCGGGTAACCATTCAACGGGAATGTAAAATATCCGATGCGGAATACTAAATGTAAAAGGATAGATCCGTTACTGCCCGATGATCTTTCAGCATCCGGAATTGAGCATCGAGGATCCAGACATCTGCACACCAGCGGATCCCAGCGTGAAACGTTGAACCCGGAACGTTAAACCATTCCATCACTGCCACCAAAGTTTTGTGCCCTTGGTATCGCCGCCGATGGCTTTTGCGGCAGCTTCCTTATTGGCCTTATTGGTATTGTCTTCCCCGGTTGGATAAGTGATCCGGTTGGGAACCATTTTGACAGTAGGATCCAGTGAACCTGCTACGGGTGCTATAAATAAAGGATTCCCGTTGGTTTTTGTAAAGTTCAACCGTACCCGCTCATGCCAGGCTTGCATGCCCTGCATATAAAAAGCGATCCATTTCTGTGTGCCGATGCAGTTTTTCCAGTTGGAGGCGCTGTAGGGAACGGAACGGATATAGGTGGCGGTTTCACCTGCCGGCACGCCCCAGAACTCCATATTCAGACGGATCCCGTTTTCATAAAAGGTTTGTGCATTGCCCCCGGTTTGCAGGCCCCGTGCGGCGGCTTCCGCCAGGAGGAACTGGGCCTCTGAAGCCGTAAAAAGGATACCGGGGAAATCGGGCGTATACACTTTCGTTGAGGGCAGGGAATACACCAGTGCATCGGATGCGTTGTTTTCGCCCGAACCGTAAGGAGATCCTTTATACATACCGTTTACGGTTCTTGCGTAATGCGGCAGCCGGGGATCCTTTAATTCCACCAGGTAGTCGATCAGTGTTTTGCTGACTACAAATTGTACGGGGTCACGATCGAGATTATTAAACGGAAACGCATCGGCGGCATTCTTTGTATAAGGAAACAGGGCATTGTCTGCATTCGTAAGCATCACTCCGCGCTGTATAGCCGCTTCGATAGCGGTTTTGGCCTCGGCCGGCTTTGCTGCGCTCATACGCATGGCGATGCGAAGGGCCAGTGAGTTCGCAAGTTTTTTCCATTTGGATACATCACCGTTGTACAACACATCACCGGATGTAAATGAAGGTGCTGCTGTATTAAGCTGGGCTTCAAAGTGCTTCAGTTTGGCCAGCAGATCCGTATAGATGCCGCCGGCATCATCATATACGGGAAGCGGTTTCTCCGAAACCGCCTCTGTGTAGGGAATATTTCCAAAAGCATCTGTAAGCATATGATAGATCCATACCTGCAGGATGCCGGCAATGGCATTTTGATTTTGAGCCGCAGCCGGTTCAGTGGGTTCCTGGTTGACCTTCTCAATTTCTTTTAATGCCGGAAGGGCAACCGAATAGAGGCTCCATAAATTGGTAGATCCGCCGTCGGATGAACTGTACCGGCTGTCGGCCTTGTTATCGGTACCACACCAGTACTGGGCATAATGCATACCCACCCGGTTGTTGGTGATGGTATTGTACAGGATGTCTGTAGCTTTCTTTTCAGCAAACAGCAGCAATTGGGCGGGTGAGGCAGTAGAAGGTTTGGTAGGATCCGTATTCAATGTATCAAACTTGCTGCAGGACCAAACAACTACGGAAAGAAGCACGGGGGTCAAAAACTTTAAACGCATAGTGTAAATGATTAAAAACCGATATTTAAATTCAAACCAAAGGAGCGTACAGAGGGAAGCGCCCCGCCTTCCAGCCCCTGGATATTTCCGGAGCCATTGGCAATATTGGAAGGATCTACATTGGGGGCATTGGATTTGATCAGCCAGAGATTGCGGCCGTAAAGCGACAGGGTGATATTACTGGAATTGATTTTCTCTGCCCACCTGTCTGGCAGTTTATATCCCAGCGTAACCTCCCGCAGGTAAATATAGCTGGCATCATATACGTTGGCGCTGTGCACATTGTTATTGCGCCCGAAGTTATTCTGGAAATAGTCCTTTGCCGGTACGTTTACGGTGTAGGGCGTAAAACTGCCATCTTCGTTTTGCAATACGCCTGATACATCAATACCTTTTTCCCGGATGCCGTTTTCAACGGTTTCTTCCAGCAGCCCGGAATATTTGCCATACATATTGGTATAAGAGAAGAACTTGCCGCCCTTACTAAAATCGATAAGCGCTCTTAAGGAAACGTTCTTATAGGAAAAGGAATTGGAAACGCCGCCTACAAAATCGGGATATACGCTTCCCAACGGAACACTGGAACCGGTTAACTGGTAGGTACCTGCTGAGTCGATGATCTTGCGGCCCTGGTTATCGTAGGCATAATCAAACCCGTACAACATACCCAGGGGCTGTCCTTTTACAGCTACCAGGGAAACGGCAGGTGTAAGCCGCCGCTCGGCACCAATTACGACCCGGTCCGTAATTTCCGTTCCGTTTTGCGCAAGGTCCAGTACTTTGTTTTTGTTTTTTGAAAAGTTGACGGCGATGTTCCAGGTAAAACCGCCCTTTGTTTGTAAGGGCGTACCTTCCACACGCAGTTCGAGCCCTTTGTTGTTGATCTTTCCCAGATTGATTATTGAATACCCGAAACCAGTGGTGGGTGATACGGGTATCGACAGGATCTGGTTCCGGGTAGTGCGGTCGTAATAAGTAAAATCGACACCCAACCGGTTATTCAGCATTTTGAGCTCAATACCGGCTTCGGCTTCTGTACTTTTTTCCGGAAGCAGGTTGGGGTTCCGTTTAGTGGGGTCTACACCAATCATCGACTGGCCGTTAAACTGAACAGGGGCCTGGTATACGGTAAATAGCGCATAAGGATCGGTATCATTACCCACCTGGGCAACCCCGGCGCGGAACTTACCAAAGTTCAGCCATGATGCATTCCGGATCCAGTCTGAAAAGATAAAGGATGCCGAAGCCGAAGGATAAAAGTACGGGCGTGGGCGGGAACCGGAGAGTAAGGCCGAAGACCAGTCGTTGCGCCCGGTTAATTCCAGGAAGATGCTGTTATTATACCCGATGGTGGCTGTTCCAAACAGGGAATTGATCTGTTTGCGCGGATAAGCATCTGAAGTAATAATGGGACCCACGCTGTTGGACAGGGTATACACGCCGGCTGCTGCAAGCCCGGATTGGGTGGCCCCGGTAAAGAGCTTGGTCTCCTGCCGCATAATATTGCCGCCTACGGTTACATCCAGGTTCAACTTTGTGCCCAGGTCTTTTTTGGCATTTGCCGTGGCGAGGTAATTCATCTCCCGGAAATCAATGGTATTGCGGAGATAAGATCCCGGCTGGTAGCCCTTGGCCGTGCGTTCTTCCTGGAGTGTGTTAAAGGCATCCATAAAAACCTTGGTGCTGAAGGTAAGCCAGTCCAGTGCTTTATAATCCAGTCCGACGGAGCCGAATACCCGGCTCCGCTGATCGCTTTCGTATTCCTCGTACCGGGTCCAGTAAGGGTTATTGGCAAAGGCAACCGAGGGATCATTGAAGGATCGCCGGTTCCAGGTAATCTGGCTGCCGTCGGCGTATTTATAATGTTTCATGCGTTCCATATCCCATTGCCGCTGCCCGTATTCGCTGAACAGCAGCATCATGTTCTGACCTGTGAAACCGGTTCCGGGACGGCCTTTGGCCTCCGTATAGGTATAACGAACACCTGCATTTGCGATCAACTTTTCAGATATCTTATAGGTCCCGTTGATGCCGGCATTGGTGCGCGACAGCTTCGAATTGGGCAGCACAAACCGCTGGCGGGTATCTGCCAGCGAAATGCGGATGGAGCCCCGGTCGTTGCTGCCGCCCATGCTGACGCTGTTGGTGATGGTAAGACCGGGTTTAAAAAAATCACGAACATTATCCGGCTGCGGCGCCCAGGGTGCGGTGCGACCAAAATCAGGGTTGCCTTTCTCTTTATCAAACGACCAGTAATGCCGTACCGGGCGGCCGTCCAGTGCCGGGCCCCAGGATTCATCCACGGAAAATTCCGGGTAAAGGTCGTACCCGCCCTGTACCGGGTCCTGGTAGGCAGGGGCCGAGCTGTTTAAGAATTGTTCCGGGTTCTTATTATAAAACAGGGTGTCAAAACTGCCCTTGCTTCCACCGCCATACTGGTTCTGATAGTTGGGCAATATATAAATGCGGTCGCTTTGAACATTCAGGCTGTAGTTGACACCAAATTTTTTATGATCGCTTTTTTTAGTGGTGATCAGTACAACACCGTTCTGGCCGCGGCTGCCATATAATGCCGTTGCAGCGGCGCCTTTTAATACCGATATCTGGTCGATATCGTCCGGGTTTACATCCTGTACCGGGTTCCCGTAGTCGAAGCCACCGCCACCGATCTGCTGGCTGTAGGAGTTGGTATTGAGGTTGCTGAAAGGAATGCCGTCTACAATAAATAAAGCATTGTTATCTCCCTGTATGGATTTGGGGCCCCGGATGTTCACCTTACTGGAACCGCCCATGGATCCGCTGTTGGTAGTAATGTTTACGCCGGGAACCCTTCCCGCCAGGTTATTGACAAAATTAACCTCCTTGGCTGTCTGGATTTCAGAACCCTTTACCTCTGATACCGCATACCCCACCGACCGGCTTTTTTTGGAAATACCCATTGCGGTAACCGTTACCTGCTCCAGTTCTTCGGATGATTTTTTACCGCCCAGCCGTACCGACAGCGGTTTGCCGGGGTTGGTTAAAGTAACTTCCAGGTTGGGAGTGCCAACGTTGGAGAACACCACTTTTGCGCCCTGCTGAAAGGGAATGGCAAAAGCACCATCCTCACCTGCGGTATACATTTTCCCATCAGGATAGGTGATGCTGGCATTGGGCAGGGGTTGGCCATTGCTGTTGGTAACCCGCCCTTTTATAAATACCGTATCGCCGTTGCCGGTGGCAGGCGCCGTGGTGGCAGGAACCGTATCTGCCCGGGCGATGGGGGTACGGGTGGCGTCCGTAATCGTATCCTTCAGGGAGCCTGCAGCGCTGCTCCATTTGCCGGTCTGGAGCTGGCGGTCTTCAATGCGGATGAGCACGCTGTCGTACCCCGGAACAGCGATGGTATAGGTTCCCGGCAACAGGGTACTTTCAATCCGCAGGGAATCGCCCTGTTTGGCTTTGATCGAAAAAAGGCCTTCAGCGTCCGTGCGTGCAGAATCACCGGTGGCGGCAAGTTTCAGGAGGGTATTTGGAAGGCCGAGCCCCGACCTGCCAATAATCTTACCATGAATACCGGGAGCGGTTTGTGCCTGCAAATGGATCGTTGTGGTTAACAAAACTACGGTGATGAGTAGCCGGATAGGTCTGCAAATCATAATAGAATTTCAGGTTTAGTAGCATAATAGATCCGGCCCGGGTTAGAGGACGGGTCGGACAGAGGTTATTATTTCTCTAACGCGGAACGATGCAGAAGATTGCCTGCTCAATCGTTAAAGTTGGCTTAATTTGGAATTTGAAAATTTGAAAATTTGAAGATGTGGAAATGTGGAAATGTGAGAATGTGAAAATGTGGGATTCCGCGCCGCGCATGAAATATCCAGGAATCTAAGGTAAAAACGGCGTTCAGCTTTTAGCTTTCAGCAATCAGTTTTCAGTCTTCAGTGTTTTGCACATCAGGTATGAAACCGGGATCCAACCTGGAACTTTAAACTACTGGTGTCCGGTAAAAACAGTTGTTTTGTTTTTGATGCCGGTCAAAGCGAGTATGAA
>JAGIAT010000009.1 GCA_017744715.1 Niabella sp.
CGCTTTGACCGGCATCAAAAACAAAACAACTGTTTTTACCGGACACCAGTAGTTTTAAACTACCGGTTATAAAAAATTCCCAGGAATTGGAACAGACATTGAAACATTCAAATTGGGGTATCAATCCCACATGGGTAAATGTAACCAGGGTATGCCCCTCCTGTACGGCTATTTCAAAAATGATCCTTGTGCCATTCCACTCGGTTCGATGGTCGAAGAAGGTATTATAGCTGTCTGCAACTTCCCAAACAATGCGCTGTGGGTTCAGCTTTGCGATATACATTTCGGCGGTAAGATACTTATCACGGTAAATGAATCTGCTGCCGGGTAGATCCGTGCGGCCTTCAATATTTTCAGACCACCAGCCCCTTACATCATTGATGGCGCTAAAAACCTGTAGCGGTGCTGCGGTTGTGACAAAGCTTGTTGTAAAATCCTCATTTTTCATGACGGCTGTTTTTATAAATAAAAGGAGTCGTGATACCCGTTGCGCAATGTTTGCAGATCAAAGGTACCAACAGAAACGGAACTGCCCGGGGTGTAAAACAGACATTATTGCGGGTATATTTAGACAAATTTGCCCCTTTAAATTTTCAAATTCAACAGCGTATCTTCTAAGCTGATTGCTAAACGCTGTTTAACCTTAGATGCCGTTTGATATTGACCATTTATTGTTGTCCCTGGGGGCGCATTTAGGCTGAGGAGACCTGGGGATTTTCAGCGCTATAAAACGATTCGCGCTTGCGATGCTTATTCACCATTCACTATTGACTCATTTCCACATTTTCAGTTCAATTTGAAAAAACTGCGTATTTATGTAATATTGCCTACGCTTTACCCGGTTTTATACTTATGAAATCAATATATCTGACATACCTTACAGCGCTGTTGATGTTGTCGCAGCACTGCAAAGGGCAGCCTGATGCTGTATCTGCAATAAAGAGCAACAACCCTTTAAAAACGCCGCTCGATAGCCTGGTGCAGCGGGCGGCGGAACATTACCTGCAATCTCCCGTAACCTTTGACCTGTCCATTGGGATTATTAAAAACGGGGTACCGCATCCGTATAATTTTCACAGGGGAACGGGTTCTTTAAGTGAAGGCAGCACTTTTTTTGGTTTAGGCTCCATCGCAAAAACCTTTGTGGGTATGATGCTTGCCCAGGCCGTGATTGAAAAGAAAGTGCAGCTAACCGATGATATCCGGAACTATTTACCGGGCAATTATCCCAATTTACAATACCAGGGGCACCCCGTCCGGCTGGCAGACCTGGCCAATCATACTTCGGCATTACCCGCCATGTCGAGAGATTATGATGAGCACTACCTGGACAGTGTTTCCAGGTTAAAACCAGAAGCCTTCCGGGCGTTTTACCGCATTTATACAGCAGACAGCCTGTTCCGCGACATGCACCATTTTACGCTGGATACGATTCCCGGAACCAAATACCGCTATAATGGAAACGCAATGATGGTACTGATTGCTATTTTACAGCAGGTATATCAGATGCCTTACGATAAGCTGGTAACTTCGTTTCTGAAAAAGCAGGCCGGGATGCTGCATACCAAACCCCGGCTTACCATAAAAGAAGAGGCACTGCTGCTTCCCGGTCATGACGAACAGGGTAAGGTATTGCCATTTATTCCTGACGATGGCTTCAGAGCCGCGCCTTCCATGTTTTCAACACCGGCAGATATGCTTACATATGCAGCCGCTCATTTAAACGGGAAAAATGCAGCAATGCGCCTGAGCCATAATACTACGTTTACCAAACCGGATGGCACGGGTTTGGGCCTGGGCTGGATGTTGGGTACCGAAGCCAATGGTCTGCCTTTTATCATGCATACCGGAAGGGATGGGTTTGGCTTCAGCTCCTTATGCTACCTTTATCCGGATCAGAACGCCGCCATTATCATCCTCGTAAACGACAGCAGCGGCCAGGAACGAGTGGCCGATTTAAAGAACGAACTCATTTCAAATCTATTCCGGTTTTAGGCGCTTACAATCCGGCAGCGATTAGAACCCAGAACGGCAATACCGCACAGATCTTAAAAAAAGCATATCTCCTTCCCGGTCTATACCAGCAAGATCTGCCGGCCGGATTGTTATTCGTTTACCTGCTAAACCGGTTTCACTAAAAAACGGTAATTTGCGGGATGAGCAGCTTTTACCTCACCTCGCTTAATTCCGGCAGCAACGGCAACTGTTATTATATCGGCAACGATGAGGAAGCAGTGTTAATAGATGCCGGCTTATCCTGCCGGGAAACCGAAAAACGGATGCACCGGCTGGGGCTGACGCTTAAAAAGGTAAAAGCCATATTCATCTCGCATGAGCACGGCGACCATATCCGGGGCCTCGAGGTACTCTCCCGGAAACATCAGCTCCCCGTTTATATATCTCCCGGCACACTTCGTCACTCGGGCCTGCAGCTGGATCCGGGGCTTGTTCGTCCGCTGACCACCGAAAACCCCGTATCGATCGGCGCTTTATTGGTCAGCGCTTTCCGGAAACATCATGATGCCGCAGATCCGCATAGCTTTACGGTAGCCGATGGCCATACCTGTATTGGCATTTTTACCGATATCGGAAAAGTTTGCGAAAACCTTAGCAGCCATTTCAGAAAATGCCATGCTGCGTTCCTGGAAGCCAACTACGATGAGGGCTTGCTTGAGCAGGGCCGGTATCCGTATCACCTCAAAAAGCGGATCCGCGGTGGCCAGGGACATTTATCCAATAAAGAAGCGCTCGAACTTTTTATTTCCTGCAGACCCGTCCATATGAGCCACCTGTTTCTCTCTCACCTTTCGGCAGACAATAACGACCCGGACCTGGTCCGCGATCTTTTTGCCGGGCAGGCCACCACTACCCATATCATTGTCGCTTCCCGGTACCAGGAAACACCGTTATATACCGTTTCCGGGAAAAATGCCGGTTACTCCAATGCTCCGCTAACCCTGGGACAACTCCGTTTATTCTGAAGCCATACGGAACAATAGAAATACGGCCGTTAACATGCACATAAAACAAAGCCACTCCTCCATAATGTAGTCCGTCATACCAACCGGCGCATGATCATTTGTTCAATTTCATAAAAACCGCGCCCTTGTCGCCAAAGCAATCCCCCCAGGCAAAAGTATTGCTGATGAAAAGAGAACAAATTGCGGTAGGCGCGAAAAAAAGGGATGCTAAATATAAAAAAGAATGCGAATTTTGTAAGAATCCGGGCTAAGGTATGCAGGAACAAAAAGAAACATACGAGGGCTTACAAAATGATGCGCTGGGCATAAAGATCCGCTCAAACGACAATCCTTATCCTGCAGCTGATATTCAAAAAAAAATACTGCAACCTCGCAGATTATCTTCCTATTTTATTGTATTCATTGAAAGTGGCTCAATTACCTATAACTTAGACTTACAAAGCTTTACGCTTACCGACGGGCACTTGCTTTTTGCGATGCCCAATCAAATTTTTACGCCACCCGCCAAAACTGACAATCTTAAATATTTCAAGCTGCTGTTTGATGAAAACACCCTGGCACTGCTGCCACAACAATTCGCTTTTTTGGTTAACCCGTTAAACGCACCAATCATAACTCTTGACCAGGCTGCAAAAGAACGGGTAATACAGGTTTTTGTAATTTTAAACCGGATACTTTATTTAGATCAACAGGAAACCGACACGGAAATAATGCTGTCTTATTTGAACGCATTACTGTCAGAATTAAACAGCGCTTATTTCAAAAACAAAGAACCCGTCAACATCCTGAACACGAACCTTTCAAAGTTTATCGAGTTTAAATTAGTCGTGGAAACGTCGCTCACAGAGCAACCTTCCATCAATGCCATTGCTGATAAATTAGCATTATCTACAACCAGTTTATACCGGATTGTAAAAGAATATGCCGGAACATCGCCAAAAGATTATTTTATCAATCGTTTAATGACCGAAGCTCAGAGAAGGTTACGTTATTCCAGTACTTCTATCAAAGAACTGGCCTATGAATTGGGCTTTAATGACGCTGATTATTTTTCAAGGCTCTTCAAAAAAAATACAGGAAAAAGCGCCAGCGACCTTTTGCCCGGGCAGGATTTGTCGGGCAAATAAAATGATTTGTCCATTTCCGCTCTTTTCCGGCCGGTTACTTTTGCTTCATAAAATTCAAACAAAAAATGAAATTTGCATTAGTAACAGGGGCCAACAAAAGCATTGGCTTTGAAGTTGTACAGCAACTCGCCCAAAAAGGAATTCATGTTTACCTCGGCAGTCGTAATTTAGAGAACGGCGTTGAAGCCGTTGACAAATTAAAGGCAAAAGGATTGAACAATGTAGAAGCGATCCAGCTTAACATTACAGACGACGCATCCGTAATGAAGGCCCGTAAAGAAATAGGTAAGAAAACAAACGTGTTAGACATACTTATTAATAATGCGGGGGTTTACGGAGGTTATCCGCAAACTGCCTTTGACGCAACGATCGACCAGTTTAAAGCAGCTTATGATACGAATGTTTACGGCGCGGTGCGCGTTACACAGGCATTTATTGATTTATTAAACAGGTCGTCGGAACCCCGTATTGTGAATGTAAGTTCAAGTCAGGGTTCAATTACCCTGCACAGCGATCCTGCTTATAAATACTATGACTACAAAGGCGCGGTATACCTTTCTTCAAAATCAGCCCTGAATATGTATACGGTGGTTTTGGCATACGAATTAAAAAATACCAGCTTCAAAATAAATGCTGTTTGCCCGGGATATACAAAAACAGATTTCAACGGACACCGCGGGCCGGGAACCATTGAGGATGCCGGAAAACGGATCGTAAAATATGCGCTGATTGGTAATGACGGGCCAACAGGAAAATTTTTCAGTGAGGAAAACAACCCGGAAACAGGAGAAATACCCTGGTAGCGAAGATCATAAGAACTAACACAACGAACTGCCAACAGCGTATTCGCAATATGCAGATGCATAGCCATCTAAAAACGCGGCTCCTGGATCTTATAAAAGAAAAAAGCTGTCTGTGAAGACAACTTTTTTCTTTGTGATCCCGCTGGGACTCGAACCCAGGGCCCATACATTAAAAGTGTATTGCTCTACCAACTGAGCTACGGAATCAACTGCGTTCCCGTTTGGGAGTGCAAAAATAAGGGAATCAATTTATTGCTCCAAAAAAAAACAAAGAATTCTTGAAATATTTTTCATTTTTTTTATCAAAGAGCAGCCACCATGCGCATTGGAATATGGCTTTCAATACTTCCGGTTGCCGTCTTTCTAAACAAGACAGATCACGCGTGGTAACTGGTGCCTCAGCCAGGTCTTTTGCATCCCATCTCTAACGCACGCCGGCAGATCCTTTAAGGAAGCCGCTCCAGCTGGTAACCCTGCGCACGCAAAAAACGGATCATCGCTTCCAGCTGATGATAGAACTTATCCGTTCGCCGCTCATCCGTTCCATAATGGATCAGCAGAAAATTGCCGGCCAGCCCTTTTTCCGATTCCACTTTTTTTAATTGGCTCAGCAGCTGCGCACTGCTTTTATAATTGGGCAGTTCCGGCCAGGTATAGTCTGCATTGGTGCCTGTGCCCGGTGTAAAATTAATAACCGTTAATCCCTGTTCCCTTGCCCAGGCCACAACATCTTTATTATACCACTCATAGGGCGGAAGAAACCAACGCCCTTTGGCGATACCCATTTCATGAAGCGTTTGATAGGCATTGCTCAGGTCGGCGGCAAACTGCTCCTTTGTAACCAATAAGGAATCCCGTTTTTTCCAGTCGTTATACAATAGATGCTTATCGGAATGGGAAGCAATATAGTGGCCCTCTTTTTTTAATTGCAGTACCTCCGGTCTGAACTTCTGATCGCGTAAAAAATCGCCCGTAAAAAAGAAGCTGGCCTTTACATCCTGCTGCTTTAATACCTGCCGGATGTAAGCGCCCCCCTCCCCTTTGTCATGCGCCGAAAAGAGGAGGTATACTTTTTTACCAGGCATACCAATCACCGCACCTTCGGTGTCTTTGCGCACCGCATCCGTACCCGATGCCGTGGCCTGCATCTTTGAAAAATAATAGGTCAGGCTGGCCGTGCCATCCATGGTAGGTTCGTTGCTGGAATAATCGCCATAATCATCATGGTAGATAACCAGGGGCGACTGGAAGGCAGCAAATGAATCCGGTTTATATAATTTGATCCCGATCAACTTATTCCAGATACTTCCATAAATGGGTCCGTCTACCAATCCCCCGGAAATCTTATACCCGTGCAAATGGGTAAAGGCCGAATGCGGGTCCCTGGGAGCCACTCCGTTTTCCGGCAGATCACAGATCATACTGGTGCCCCAGGGATTGCACCCCAGCAGCCAATCGCGCAATGCGGCTTCCAGTTCGTCGTACTGATGATCGCCGCTGGTTTCCTTATACAAACTGATCTGCGTTAATATGGCTACCGTAAGGTTATTCGAACACCAGATAAACGGTACCCCCATGAGGAACGGGTTTCCGGCTCCGCGTTTCTTTACCCGGTCGATCCCCTCCTTCATAAAGGAGCGATATTCGTTCCGGTCCCTGTGGTGTCCGGCGCCCAGGTAATGCCCCAGATTCAAAAAAGGGTACCACTGGTAATGGCGTGCGGTATCGGCGCCCATCCAGGGCGTTACCGGTTCCTGCCTGGCAAAACCGATCGCTTCATCCAGGTAATGCTCCTTTTTATCCACTTCGTATAAAGACAGGGCTGCCAGCTCCATATCATCTACATAATTGTCTTCCTCATAAAAATAGGGTGCCCCAAAGGGGATGGTCTGGTTATTTCCCGGGTATTTTTTTCCAAAAGCATAGGCATCCCGGGCTTTTTCCGTTAAGATGGCTGCAAAAGCAGGGTCATATCCCCCCAGGATCTTTGCACCCAGCGCAAATGCCGAGGCAAACTTGCCGGCACTGGAAGCCACACCCTTTGTACGGTTCTGATATTTCGGCCCCTGTGGCTTACCGGATATAAAATATACCGGGCGGCTCAGTCCCATATGCGGCGCGTAGGTCACCGTATCCTGGTTGGGCAAACGCATGCCCCGGTGATCCCGGTCATCGGCGATCTGGTTATAGTATTCTTCCTTTCCCGGGTTCATTTTCACCATCCATTCCAGGCCCCACCGGGCTTCGTCGAGGATGTCCGGGATCCCGTTACTGCCGGTTCTCCCGCTGGCATCATGCCGGTCTTCAAAGCTTCCCGGGTTTTTCATATACGCAAACAACAGCTGAAATGTAGCATTGGCCGATGTGGGCAGGTATTGCAGGTAATCGGATGCATCATGCCACCCTCCCGCCACATCGATGCGTGTAGAGTCTTTACGTGGATCGTTATGATATACAATAAAGCCGTCTGTAGTATGACAGCTGTCGTTTAAAAAAGGATTGAACTTGGAACGTTGCTGCCGCATGTATTTCAGCACAAAATCAGCGGTACCGTCGTACACCTGGTTATTTACCGGGAATATTGGGGAAACAACATCGCCTGCCTTTATATAATAGCGCCCCGGTTTTTGAAAAGCCGTAAAATTCAGGCGGAACCCGCTTTTAAAGGCGGCGTAGGCCGGAAAGGCCTGCACCTTATTACCGGTGTACACTACTTTGCCGGTAGCCGCATCGACCAGGGAGAAACGCGTGCAGCTCATGGCATTTTTAGACACCAGCACCGCCACTTTTACATCTTTTTCGGTATAGCCCAATTGATTGATCCGTATCCAGGACTGGCCATACCCGGTGACAAACAACGCAGTCAAAACAATGGCAGGCAGTATTTTCTTCAGCAACAGTACCATATACGCGGTATTAAAAGTTATTTTTTAATATTTTATAAGTAGGTTTGTTGAAATTTTTTCATTAGCCGCATGAACGAATATTACAAAGATAAGGTGGTGGTGGTTACGGGGGGTACAGACGGGATCGGCCGTGCCCTGGTAGATGTGCTGTTGGGTTTTGGTGCCAGGGTGGCCACCTGCGGGCGCAATCATGATAAATTATATGCCCTGCAGGCCGCGCATCCTTCCTCCTTTTTACATACCCTGGTTGCCGATGTAAGTGCGGAGGCCGACTGCCAGCGCTTTATCGAATCTACCGTGGAAGTATTCGGCCGCATCGACGTACTGATCAACAACGCGGGCATCAGCATGCGCGGACTTTTTAAAGACCTGGACGTTGCCGTTATTAAAAAGCTGATGGACATCAACTTTTACGGCGCCGTATATTGTACCAAGCTGGCCCTTCCCTGGCTGATCAAAAGCAAGGGTACCATTGTGGGCATTTCTTCTATCGCCGGCTACCGCGGACTTCCGGGGAGAACCGGCTATTCATCCAGCAAGTTTGCCTTACAGGGCTTCCTGGAATGCCTGATGACGGAGCTGCGCGACGACCAGGTACACGTTATGTGGGTGAGCCCCGGGTTTACCGCTTCCAGCATCCGCGACAATGCGCTGAACGATAAGGGGGAAAAACAAAAAGAAAACCCCATGGATGAAGGAAAAATGATGACGGCTGAAGCAGTAGCCTTACGTATATTAAAAGCCATCCGGAATAAGAAGCGTACGATCGTAATGACCACTACCGGCAAGGAAACCGTTTTCCTGAACAAATTTTTTCCTGCCCTGGCCGACAAACTGGTTCATAAATTTTACTTTAAAAACAAAGAGTTGATAAAGTAGTAAATGGTTATTTACTTTGCAGGATATACCCTAACAAAAAATACGTGAATCTACAGAACAGGAAATGAATTTTGTAACATTAACATCTGATATCGGGTACCAGGATTATTTAGTGGGCGCCATTAAGGCGCAATTGTTACAAGTAGATGCAGATCTTCAGTTGGTAGATATTTCTCATAACATTACGCCGTTCAATTTTCCCCAGGCTTCCTATGTATGCCGCGGCGCATTTAAAAACTTCCCGGAATTTACCTTTCACCTGATTCTGGTGAACCTTTTTGGAACCCGCCCCGAAAACCTGCTGGTGGCTTTTCACAAAAATCAATACATCATTTGTGCCGACAACGGGCTGCTGAGCATGATCCTGGAAGAAAAACCAGATATCATTATCGGTATTCCGCTAAGCCGCAGCGCTATAAAAAACACCCTGTATGTTACGGAGGTAATGGCAAAAACCGTGGAACGGCTGGTAAATGGTGAACCCATACAAAAAATCGGTGTGCCCGATTTCAATTTCCGGGAAAAAAATCCGTTACAACCGCTGGTTGACAGCAACTATATTGAAGGACAGATCATTTTTATCGACAATTTTGAAAACGTGATCGTCAATATCACCCGCGAACAATTTGAGGAGCAACGCAACGGCCGCGGTTTTAAGATCGTGTTCAAGCGCGATGAGGTCATCGACCGGATCAGCGAATCCTATGCCGATGTACGGGAAGGTGATAAACTGGCGCTTTTTAACAGTGCCGGGTACCTGGAAATAGCGATTAATAAGGGCAATGCCGCCGGCCTGTTCGGATTAAAAGGCTTTTCAGATAAGGCCAGCCAATCTTCCAATATTATGCAGAACCAGCTGCTTTACCAAACAGTACGGATTTACTTTGAATAAGCGTTCAGCATTTCGTCTTCAGCCGTAATCCTCTGGCATCAAACGTAATCTGGTAAAAGTTTTCAGTTTGCAGTAGACGCGTCCAATATCTATGATCTGACATCTGGCACTGAGTATGGTACGGCCCTTGCGGGAATTTAAAATATCCAATGTGGAATATTAAATGTAAAAGTGGAGATGTCGTTACTGCTTTATGATCTGTCCTTCGATCCGGATCCTGCGGAAACCGGGAGTTGCGCATCTTCATCAGGCACCGAATGGATCCGACCTGAAACATTGAACCTGAAACCTGGAACCCTTGCCCTTGTGGGGAACTTAAAATATCCAATGTGGAATATTAAATGTAAAAGTGGAGATGTCGTTACTGCTCTATGATCTTCCCTTCGGTCAGGATCTTGTGGGAACCGGAAGTTGCGCATCTTCATCAGGCACCGAATGGATCAGACCTGGAACATTGAACCTTAAACCTGGAACCCTTGCCCCTGCGGGGAATTTAAAATATCCAATGTGAAATATTAAATGTAAAAGTGAAGAGGCCGTTACGGCTTGATGATCTGTCCTTCGATCCGGATGTTGCGGGAATCAGGAGTTGAACATCTTCATCAAGCACCGAATGGATCCGACCTGAAACATTGAACCGGCCCTTGCGGGAATTTAAAATATCCAATGTGGAATATTAAATGTAGAAGTGAAGAGGCCGTTACGGCTTGATGATCTGTCCTTCGATCCGGATATTGCGGTAATCAGGAGTTGAACATCCTCATCAGGCACCGAACGGATCCAACCTGAAACATTGAACCGGCCCTTGCGGGAATTTAAAATATCCAATGTGGAATATTAAATGTAGAAGTGAAGAGGCCGTTACGGCTTGATGATCTGTCCTTCGATCCGGATATTGCGGTAATCAGGAGTTGAACATCCTCATCAGGCACCGAACGGATCCAACCTGAAACATTGAACCGGCCCTTGCGGGAATTTAAAATATCCAATGTGGAATATTAAATGTAAAAGTAGAGAAGTCGTTACTGTTTTATGATCTGTCCTTCGATCCGGATATTGCGGGAACCGGAAGTTGAGCACCTTCATCAAGCACCGAATCAAACCTGGAACCTTGAACCGGCCCTCGTGGGGAACTTAAAATATCCAATGTGGAATATTAAATGTAAAAGTAGAGATGTCGTTACTGCTTTATGATCTGTCCTTCGATCCGGATATTGCGGTAATCAGGAGTTGAACATCCTCATCAGGCACCGAACGGATCCAACCTGGAACATTGAACTTTAAACGTAAAACCAACCTTATTGCGTTTCAAACCAAACCGGTTTCTGCTCGTCCCAGCTGCCGCCGTAATTGATAAACAGTTCTTCACCCGCCCGGATATCCCTCACGGTTATGATCTGTATGGAATCTGTGGTATAATCCATTTCATAATCGCAGTTGGCCGTATAAGAATGATTGTAAACGGCCACCCAGCCCAGCGCCATGGCACATTGTGCACCTGCCGAGCCCCATTCAAAAATATAATCATGCAACAGGGTCTGATCCAGCAATTCCCGCTCCCGCTGCGACATTACGATTACCGGGGCCACTTCGATCACCGATCCGGCCGTGATGGCCACACTGGTAAATACCCCCCTTCCCATTTTTTCCGTCTGCGCGATATATAACCCGGATGCGATCACACTATTTAGATTTTAAACCAAGATACATAATTAACAGAAACTTAATCCCCGCAGGATCAGCACCCGCCGGCTGCAAAGTACACAAACTTCGCAGATTTTACCCATAAAATCGCCGCCGGATCCTGTACTTCAAACCCGGTCGGGTAAGCAAAACATTTCATCGGATCTGTTGAAACGGGAATGGAAAATTTTATGTACGTTTGACGCATGTCTTTTGAAGAAGAAGATAAAACACTGGTGGAACTTTTTAAAGAGGTCATCCTTACGGAAGATAAACTGGAGATCAAAAAATTTTTAGATGCCCAGAACATCACCGACGTGGTTGACCTCATCTACGAAATGCCGGAGTACGACAGCCAGATCATTGCCAATATGTCCATACACCGGGCTGCCAGTGTGTTTAAATTACTGGAAACCGCCAATCAAAAAGACATTATTCACGAACTGCCTCCCAGCAAAGCGGCCGAACTGCTCAACGATCTCCCCGCGGATGACCGTACCGATTTCCTGGAGGAACTCCCCTCCAACGCCGTAAGAGAACTCATTAAATTGCTGGATCCCGAGGAACGCAAAATCACGCTTTCCCTGCTCGGGTATCCGGAAAACAGTATCGGACGTTTGATGAACCCGGACTATGTGTACGTATATGCGTATAACACGGTAGCGGAGGTATTTGATACCATTCGTAAATACGGGAAAAACAGTGATGCCATCAATGTTATTTATGTAATCAATCACAAGGGGGAACTGCTGGATGATATCCGCATCGGGGAATTTATCTTAAGTACACCAGATACCCCGGTATCCGACCTCATGGATGAGCGGCGGGTGATTTCACTAAATGCCTACGACGACCAGGAAACCGCCAGCGAGGTCTTTAAAATGAACAACCGCATTGCCCTGCCCGTTGTAAGCCAGAGCAACAAGCTGCTGGGCATTGTAACCATCGACGACGTATTATGGGTGGCTACGGAAGAATATAGTGAAGACATGCAGAAAATGGGGGGTACCCAGGCGTTTGAAGAGCCTTACCTGGATATTGCCATTTTTAAATTGTATAAAAAAAGAGTCGGCTGGCTCATTATCCTTTTCCTCAGTGAAATGCTTACGGCCACAGCCATGCAGTTCTTTGAAGTGGAAATTGAAAAAGCCACCCTCCTGGCCCTCTTTGTTCCGCTGATCATGAGCAGCGGCGGCAACAGCGGTTCGCAGGCCTCTACACTGATCATCCAGGCAATGACATTAGGCGAAGTAACCATCGCCGACTGGTGGAAGGTAATGCGCCGCGAATTGTTTTCGGGTGCCATGCTGGGACTTACACTCGGAACCATCGGGTTGCTCCGCATTATGATGTGGCAACAGCTGCACCTGTATGATTATGGTCCGCACTGGCTGCTGGTAGGTATTACCATTTTCTTTACCCTTATCGGCATTGTGCTGTGGGGAAGCCTCATTGGCTCTATGTTGCCCATTGTTTTAAAACGGTTGAAACTCGACCCCGCCACCTCCTCCGCCCCCTTTGTGGCTACGCTTGTAGACGTAACCGGTATCATTATCTACTTCTCCGTAGCTTACATGGTTTTAAAGGGCACCCTTCTTTAAACAAATATTTAATAAAGCTGCGCAAACGATTGCACAAAACTTTGTGTATCTTCGCTTTCTTTAGTAAAAACACGAAACATCATGTGTGGAATTGTTGGTTATACCGGTACCCGGGATGCGTACCCTATTATTGTTAAAGGGTTAAAACGACTAGAATACAGAGGTTACGACAGTGCAGGCGTTGCGCTCCTCGACAAAGATCAGCTCAAAATTTATAAAAAAAAGGGAAAGGTGTCGGACCTGGAGGATGCCATTGGAACAAAAAACGTAGAAGGCACCACCGGCATCGGTCATACCCGATGGGCCACGCATGGCGAGCCCAGCGATAAAAATGCGCACCCGCATGTTTCCAAAAGCGGAACCATTGCCATGATCCATAACGGGATCATTGAAAATTATGCCCAGCTGAAAAATGAACTGCTGAAAAAGGGATACGAATTTTCAAGCGATACGGATACCGAAGTATTGCTCAATTTTATTGATGAAATCCGGCAACAGAACGACTGCACACTGGAAGAAGCGGTGCGCATTGCACTGAAACGGGTTACCGGTGCCTACGTAATCCTGCTGATTGAAACCGCCAACCCCGATACCATCATTGCCGCCCGTAAAGGCAGCCCGCTGGTGATCGGCGTTGGCAAAAATGAACATTTCCTCGGGTCGGATGCGTCGCCGATGCTGGAATATACCAAAGAAGTGGTTTACATTAACGACTATGAACTGGCCATTGTACGGCCAGATCAGCTGATCCTTAAAAATCTTGGCAACGAAAGCATCACGCCCTATGTGCAAAAGCTGGACCTGGAGCTGGCCGCCATCGAAAAAGGGGGTTTCGATCACTTTATGTTAAAGGAGATCTTCGAACAACCGCAAACTATTTTTGACTGTATGCGCGGACGGCTCAACGCAGTCAACGGAACCATAACCATGGCCGGCATCCAGCAATATGCAGAACAAATCATCAATGCCAACCGCATCATCATTATTGCCTGCGGTACCAGCTGGCATGCAGGCCTCGTGGCCGAGTATATTTTTGAAGAACTTTGCCGCATCAATGTGGAAGTGGAATATGCATCGGAATTCCGGTACCGGAACCCGATCATTAACAAAGGCGATGTGATCCTTGCCGTAAGCCAGAGCGGCGAAACGGCGGACACGCTGGTTGCTATTGAAAAAGCAAAGGAAAAAGGCGCCATCATCCTGGGTGTGGTTAACGTGGTAGGTTCCTCCATCGCCAGGATCAGTCACGGCGGCGCCTATACCCATGCAGGCCCGGAGATCGGGGTGGCCTCTACCAAGGCCTTTACCGCACAATTGGTGGTATTAACCATGATTGCCCTGAAGATTGCCTATATTAAAGGAAGTATCGATGAAAACCGGTACAAGAAGCTCTTGCTGGAGCTGGATGCCATACCGGAAAAAGTAGCCTGGATCCTCAACCACCACGAACAAATAAAAGCCATTGCTCAAAAATATAAGGATGCACACGACTTCCTTTACCTCGGCCGCGGTTATAATTTTCCCGTTGCCCTGGAAGGGGCCCTCAAGCTAAAGGAGATCTCTTATATTCATGCCGAAGGCTATCCTGCGGCGGAGATGAAACATGGTCCTATCGCCCTGGTTGATGAACAGTTACCGGTGGTCTTTATTGCCAGCAAGGATGCCTTTCATGAAAAGATCATCAGCAATATGCAGGAGATCAAAGCCCGCAAAGGAAAGGTAATCGGTATTATTACAGAAGGCGACGAAACCAGCAAGGCGCTTTGTGACGACTATATCAGTATTCCCGAAGCCGACGAGATCGTGGCGCCCATGCTGGCAGTCGTTCCGCTGCAGCTGCTCTCCTACTATATCGGCGTGGCAAAAGACTGCAATGTAGATCAGCCACGGAACCTGGCGAAAAGTGTTACGGTGGAATGAGCGCCCTTTCATATTTAATGTTCCAGGTTCCGTGAATAATACGTTTGCTTAGGAAAATCAGGAATTTGAAAATTTGAGAATGTGAAAATGAAAGAAGTGCATCAGGCATTAAATGCTAATCTAATCTGGAACTTTGAACAGGAAACATGGAACCTCGCAGTATCAGGATCCATCGATCATCTATATCGAACTCTATCCTATAATATCTAAATATATCCATGAACCAGATCAAAAAACATCCGGTAGAAAACCTGGGTTACAACTTTATCCCGCAGGAATTTTTACCGGAAGGTAAAGACGAATTTTATATCCGTTTTCAGCAAAATCCGGCTACCGATTACCGGCAGCTCACCAGGCAGGAAATTGCCATTCTGAAATCCAATGGAAACCGGTCCGACAACTGGTCACAGGTACTGGTACGGGATGGAATCGATATCCTGCTGATTGAAGAATGTACCTTCTTCGGGCTCGTACGGATCGGGAAGCTGGAACCTTATTTCCTGGAGTTCAGCCAGCTGCGGACCCCCGTGGGGCTTTATCGCAGCCTGATCGTAAGTTGCGATATCGGCAATAATGTGGCCATAAATAATGTTCGGATGCTCAGTCATTATATTATTGAAGACGAGGCCATACTGATCAACGTAAATGAAATGTCCTGTACATCGCACAGCAAATTCGGCAATGGCATTGTGAAAGACGGGGAACCGGAGGATGTACGCATCTGGCTGGAGATCTGCAATGAAAACGCAGGCAGAAAAGTGATTCCCTTTGACGGTATGCTGCCCGGCGACGCCTGGTTATGGTCCAGATACCGGGCCAGCGAACGCCTGCAGCAAGCCCTTAAGACATTTACCGATCAGAAATTCGGCACCTACAGAGGCACCTATGGAACCGTTGGCAAGCGCACCGTAATCAAGAACACTCATATCATCAAAGATGTAAAAATCGGCAGCGATGCCTATATCAAAGGTGCCAACAAGTTAAAAAACCTTACCATCAACTCCAATGAAGCCGCCAAATCGCAGATTGGTGAAGGCTGCGAAATGGTAAATGGAATCATGGGTGCAGGCAGCCGGGCATTTTACGGTGTAAAAGCTGTACGCTTTATCCTGGCTCCTTTCTCGCAGTTGAAATACGGAGCACGCCTTATCAATTCGTACCTGGGTGAAAACGCCACCATTTCGTGTTGCGAAGTGCTCAACACCCTGCTGTTTCCCGCACATGAACAACACCATAATAACTCCTTTTTATGCGCATCCCTGGTAATGGGTCAAAGCAATATTGCTGCGGGCGCTACCATCGGCTCTAATCACAATTCAAGAGCCGCAGATGGTGAGCTGCAGGCAGGGCGCGGCTTCTGGCCGGGGCTTTGCGTAAGCCTCAAACACAATTCAAAATTTGCTTCCTTTACAATGATTGCGAAGGGCGATTACCCGGCAGAGCTCAATATTCCCCTGCCCTTTAGCCTGGTGAGCAACGAAGTGCATAAAGACCGGCTGCTGGTAATGCCGGGGTACTGGTTTATGTATAATATGTATGCCATCCTCCGCAATGAGCGGAAATTTGCTGACCGGGATAAACGCCAGGAAAAAGCACAGTTGCTGGAGTACAATTTCCTGGCTCCGGACACCGTTAATGAGCTCTTTGATGCACTGCGTTTGTTATGCCGCTTTACCGGACAAGCCTTTTATCAACAGCAGCAGATGATCCGCAGCAGTGCCGAATATGAACAAAAAGGAAAAGAGCTGCTCGAGCAACAGGCCCCGGTATTAGATCAACTGGAAGTGTATGCCTCCGATTTTGAAAATGCACACCGGCCGGTGTTGCTGCTCAAAGTACAGGAAGGATATGCGATGTATAAAAAAATGATCGCCTATTACGGAGCGGAACTTTTGGCAACCCATCTGGAACAGACCTCCCAAACCCTGCCGGCCATCCGGAAACTGTTTGGGGAAACGGAAGAACGCGCTACCTGGTTAAATGCCGGCGGACAACTGATTCCCGAGGCGGAGATCCACCGGCTGATCCGGGATATTGAAGACGGGAAACTGGAAGACGGCTGGTCGGCAATTCATACATTTTACAAAGAGCAGGCCGCCCTTTATCCGGCGCGCAAACTACGGCATGCACTGCGTGCGTTGATGGAAATCCGCGGCTTTACCCCCGATGCGGTTGATGCGCCATTGATCCGCGAATTATTAACCCTGGCCGCCGACACCAAATCCTGGATCGCACAATCCGTGTATGCGTCCAAGGCCAAGGACTACGAAAACCCATTCCGGAAAATGGTTTACGAATCAACAGAAGAAATGGAAGCGGTTGTAGGAAAGCTGAAAGAAAATCCGTTTATTAATGAGCAGTTGAAGGAAGCGGCTGAATTCCTGCAAAAGATTGAACAGCTGCAGACTGCCATAACCTGATCAGTTTTGTCTAATAACAATTTCCACTGTTCTAAACCAGTTTAAAACCGACCACGCTAGAACGGATAAAAACAAATAGCGTCAACAGCTAGGGGAACTGGCCTATTGTCTGAAGGGAGGCCAGTAAGCAAATTAAAGGAACACTACTTCTAAAGCGATCCTTTGTTTTGGTAAAAGACTGCCGGAGGATATCTTACAGATCAATCTGCCTGTAGCATTGACATATGGATATATACGGGTATGCCCGACGGAGATCCGGTACCATTCATTATTGTCTAAGCCCTTTACAAGTTATTGGATCCTCGCCAAATTGCATCTGTCCCCCATAACTGTAACTGTTCCTCCGGGTATATTACATCCCCCACTAATAACCTGGAAGGTATATGAGCCCTCTTCCAGGTAGAAATAACCACCAAATTGATTTACACAACTTGTCGGAGCAACAAAATAGTACCCGGTAATAGTTGACTGTAACCCATTGCTGAGTTTTATAGTAACTCCTCCACAGGAATAAATCATAGAAGCATTATTTGTCCAAAAGAGTAAAGCTCCTTTCTTTTTTGGGTAGATGCAACAATTATTACAATCTATTACCGCTTTTGAATCATAGTTAGATGCTGACGGATCTTTGCATCCTGTCCTGGTTTCTTCTGGTATTTTGCGACATGCGAAGTCTAAGATGATGATCCCCAGCATCAACGTTAAAATAAGAACCCGTTTCATAATTATAAATTAAAGTGTTTATGTTTTTAAAATGTAATCTCCGGTGTACCTGTCTAAAATAGCTGTGTGCTTCCGTCTATTATCATTAAAGGAAAACCTCCAGCATCATTTCGGGGTGCTTTAAAACCATTATAAAAGCAGCAATATCTATCTGATACTTTTTTTATTCCAGGCAGCCGATCTTTCACCACAAAAATGCAGCAGCCGCAAGCCTCCCCGCAACCGTTTAATGCCCCAAAATGCACGTTAAAGAAACGGAGATAAAATACCGTGAAAACACGGGGTTGAGAAAATAAAAGGGAGTTGTTATTTTGAAGGACAAAAATCAAATAATACTGCTATGAAAAAAAGAACATTTAATACAATAATGGCAATGATTATGAGCTTGGTTTTTTTTGTGGCCTGTAATGAGAATGGTAACAGCAAAAAAACAAATCAGGACGACACGTACAAGGAACTGCTGGCTTTTCTAAAAAGGCCCGGCATTACGGATTGCGACGTTGTGATTGTAAATGGCGCAACTACCGGTATAAGAAGAAATGACTTAAATAAGGAAAAAAAGAAATTATTGGATTCCAACTCCGGAGGATATGAACGAGATGAAATCATTTGGAACGAATATCAAAAGTCTAACCAGCTGGCAGACGAATTGCAAACCCTGATACTAGATGCAGGTGGCGGAAAGAACGTAACCGGAATGCGCATATATTTTGCATCGGAGCACAATAAACCGATGAAGTATATTTTCACCCCTACCCGCGCCGGTCATAGTCCGAAAGATCCAGCTGATGACTATGACGCAACGAACGGAAGTAAGTATTTTTATATTTATGAAAATACAGGTAAGAATATTGGTTTAAAACCCATCAGTGTAGCACTGGCGAAGCAGTTGGTACATGGATACCAGGATCCCATTAACGGAAAAAGAGGTGCACTGAGAAAAACCCTTCCTAATAATGAACAGGAAACCAAACACGTATGGTTTTCCAAAAAGAAACTGGAATGCCTGATTGCCTACATCAAAAGCAATACACAAAAAGCAGGTGTTAAAATGCGCCTGATATCCTATCCCAAAGACGCCTCTGAATATGCGGGGCATATGTCTGTCGATTTTGTATTTGTAGATTCCAATGGCCAGGAAATAGGCATCAAAATTCCAAAGAAAGCCTCCGATGTGCAGGCATCCGTTATTAAATTGATGGAAAAGGATGAACATTCCTTGATAATGTCCTCGCTACTTACATTTTACAACAATAATAAAGACGCATCGAAATCCAAACTGCAATTTTTGCAAATATTGGTGAATAATAGCGAGTTCAATTTTCTTACTGATGACGCTGAATCCATGGACACCGGTTCACCAACACCACCGCCTCCGGCAGACAATGAAGAAGGACTAGATATCGGCCCCAATTAAGCATATGAATTTTCTGGAATGCATATATGTGGTGTCCCTGTGCGTAGCAATGCTGGCCGGAATATTAGTATTGCAACAAAAACGAGTTGCAAAGCAATTGCAGGCCATTATAATACTGGTGATATATGCGACTATAATAGAAGTAAGCGTCATTTATTTCAGGGAACATGTTTCGGTTAGGTATGAGGGTGTCAATAACGTACTGCCTCAGTACAATATTTTTACCATGGCGGAGTTCCTGTTTTATGCTTATTTTTTCCGGCAGGCGATCCGTTCGAGACGTATGAAAGTAGTAATCAATCTTTTCTTGTATAGCTTTCCCGCTTTCTGGTATTTTTCCGTGTTTGGCCTTTTTACAATACTGGAATGGAACAGCTATGTTTTTTTGACCGGGGGTGTCTTTACCATTTTTGGATGCCTTTTATATTTCCGTCAGTTGCTTGATACGGAAGTTTTTATTCCTGTTAAACAAAACAGCGAATTCTGGATTGTTTCGGGGTTGGCTGCTTTTTATATTACGGTTGTTCCCTTTATGGGTATGTACCATTTTTTAAGTAAACATATTGTCTGGCTGGCAGTAGGCCTTAAGCCGATGCTCCAGATCTCAAATATCATTATGTACACTTTATTTGCCTATGCCTTTTTATGCCGGTTGAAAACGACAAATACCAGGAAGTAGTAATCGTTGTTGTTGCCTGCATCATCCTTTTCTGGCTGATCACCGGGGGGATTATTTATTTTATCATTCAATACCAGCGCCGGAAATTCAGGCATCTGAAAGAAAAAGCCGACTTACAAGCGGCCTTCGAAAAGGATCTCCTCCAATCACAGATCGAAATCCAGGAACAAGCCTTTAATACGATCAGCCGGGAACTCCATGACAATATCGGCCAGCAGCTTTCGCTGGCCAAGCTGAACCTGAACACCCTGAAGGCGGTCTCCGGCCAGCAGGACAAAAATAAAATTGAAAGCAGTCTGGAGCTGATCAGTAACAGCATAGAACAGATCCGCAGCATCTCCAAAACGCTGCTGGGAGAGAAAATATCTGCCATCGGCGTTGTGGAAGCTATTAAAAACGAAGCTGAACGCCTTCACAAAACGGGCATTTTTGAGGTATCCTTCAGCAGCAGCCTTCCAGCCATTCCTCTTCCCCCTCAAAAAGAGATCATTCTCTTTCGCATCGTTCAGGAGGCGCTGAACAATACTATCAAACACGCAGAAGCTACCAGGGTGAGCCTCGCCATCCGTGAAGAGACGACGTATATAAAAATTTTTATACAGGATAACGGAAAAGGTTTTAATTTAGAGGAAGACAATTCCAGCGGTATCGGACTACTGAATATGAGAAACCGGGCCCAGACCATTGGGGCGGCTCTGAATATTGACAGTACCCTTCACCGGGGAACAACGGTCGAAATTATATTTCAAAAGCTGCTAAATCACTAACTATGTCCCAGCCGGTATCCATTGCGATTGTTGACGATCATGCAATGTTACGCAAGGGCCTTGTCACTATCTTAAATGAGGAAGACGACTTTTCCGTGGTATTGGAAGCCGATAACGGCAGGCACTTTATAGAAGCCATAACACGAATGAAGCTCCAGCCCGAGGTGGTATTGCTGGATGTACATATGCCAAACATGGATGGCTATGAAACAGCGCTCTGGATCGAGCAGCACCTGCCTCTGGCAAAAGTGCTGGTACTAAGCATGAGTGACAATGAAGAAATGGTGATCAAAATGCTGCGCTGCGGTGCAAAAGGATATGTGCTTAAGGACGCTAACCCATCGGAACTATACCGGGCCATCAGGGATATTACCGCCAATGGCTACCATTTATCAAAACTGGTCACAGGAAAACTGCTTTTCACCATGAACAGATCCAATGAGCACCCCAACAATCCCGTAAAACTGTCCGCAAGGGAAAAAGAGTTTCTGGGCTTTTGCTGCAGCGACCTTACGTATAAGGAAATTGCAGATCGCATGTTTGTAAGCGTGCGTACCGTTGACAGCTACCGTGACAGTCTGTTTGAAAAACTGGAACAAAAATCAAGAGTAGGCCTGGTATTATACGCCATCAGGCATCATTACTTCCAGGTTAAATAACCGGCTCTTTCACCGGCATGCGGACCCAACCGGCCTGCGTAATCCCGGCACAATCGAAGCCGCAATACTTTTAACAACCAGTGGTATGCTTCAGCTGCCAGGCGGGCTGCAAGTGTCTATTTTTTTAATGCCTCTTTTCCGGCCTCAACACCTGCCTTTGCAGCGCTGCTCAATTTTTCGGCACCCTGTTTTACAGCATTGAGCCCTTCCTGTGCTTTTTCCTTCGCCTTATTGCCCAATTCCACCGAACGGTCCTTTACTTTGTCTGCAGCACTTTTAATATCCGCCTTCAGCGAATCACCCAAGCTTCTCAGCGAACTGTCCACATCGTTGCCCGCGGCTTTAATGCTATCCGAAACCGCCTTCGTGGTACTGTCTGTAATTTTTGAAATGGAATCGGAGGAAAGCGAATCTCTATTCGCCTCCGGGCCTTTGCCCGAGATGAGGTTGCAGGCAGCCATCAACAATAAACATCCGAAAGCAGTCAATCTCAATTCATTTTTCATAACGATCTTTATTTTCAGTATGATTCCGGAATTTCCTCAAAGTAACCTGCAATGAACGTTATTTTTTTCTAAAGAACAGGCGAACGGAAACCCCGCAGAAATCAAAATTCTTGCGCAGCTGGTTTTCGAGATAGTTCCGGTAAGGTGTTTTTACATCATCCGGGAAATTGCAGAAAAAAGCAAAGGACGGTACTACCGTAGGCAGCTGCGTAACAAATTTTATTTTGATCGAGTGTCCTCTTACCACCGGTGCGTGATGCGCCTCTACGGCCTTCAGCATTACCTCATTTAGTTTATTGGTCGGTATCCGGCGCTTACGGTTCTGGTATACTTCCAGGGCCGTTTCAATGGCCTTATAAATTCTTGTTTTTTCGGTTGCCGATACAAATAGGATCGGCACATCGCTAAACGGAGCCAGTCGCTTCTTCAGCAGGTCTTCGTATTCTTTGGCCGTATTGGTTTTCTTATCTTCGATCAGGTCCCATTTGTTCACCAGCAATACGATCCCCTTTCCTTTTTTGGCGGCAAGGCTAAAGATATTCAGATCCTGCGCCGTAATCCCTTTTTCGGCATCCAGCAGCAGGATGCAAACATCGGCTTCATCCATGGCCTTGATGGCACGGATCACCGAATAAAACTCCAGGTCTTCATGTACCTTCGCCTTGCGCCGGATGCCCGCGGTATCGATCAGCACAAACTCCTTCTGGAATAAATTGTAATGCGTATGAATGGTGTCCCGGGTAGTACCCGCCACATTACTTACAATGGTACGCTCCTCCCCGATCAATGCGTTCAGCAGGGAAGATTTGCCCACATTTGGCTGACCGATGATCGCAAACTTCGGCAGCTCCGCAATGTGTTCATCAATACCGGTATCCTCCGTCATCAGGTCTGTAACGGCATCCAGCAATTCACCCGTGCCGCTTCCGCTGGCCGCGGCTATAAAAAACACCTGTTCAAAACCCATGCTGTAAAACTCGCTGGCTTCCAGCAGGCGTTCATTATTATCAACCTTGTTAATTACCAGAAAAACCGGCTTTGTGCTTTTCCGCAGCACCCGGGCCATCGAATCATCCAGGTCCGTAATACCCGTAGCCGCATCCGTCATAAAAAGGATCACATTGGCTTCTTCCACCGCTACCAGTACCTGCTTGGCGATCTCCTTTTCAAACACATCCTCACTGCCGTGTACAAAACCACCGGTATCTATTACATTAAACGTTTTACCGTTCCACTCACTGATCCCGTATTGCCGGTCGCGGGTTACACCGCTCACATCGTCAACGATGGCCTTTTTTTGCTCCAGTAAACGGTTAAAGAGCGTGCTCTTTCCCACATTGGGCCTTCCTACAATTGCTACGGTAAAACTCATTTCTTTTATTTTTTAGTCGTCAGTGGTGCACACATCATCTTCCTTGCCACGCTCGCTTGTGCACCAGTGCAGGAGGCGGCTTTTTATTCAAAGCAGGTAATTTTTTTTCGATTCCTGCAATACAGGGCAAAAAATCGTCGCCCGCTACGCCTCGTCTGCCCTGTTAGCGATTTCGTTTTTAACTCCCGCAATGAACTCCTCAACGGATTTAACACCGGCATCGCCCTTGCCCTGCCTGCGGATGGCTACCTTGCCTTCATTCACTTCCTTCTCCCCGATCACCAGCATATAAGGGATCTTCATCAATTCTGTATCCCGGATCTTTTTCCCGATCTTTTCATTGCGCTCATCAATCTCTGCACGAATGCCTGCCCGGCGCATAGCCCGGTATACATCCTTGGCATACTGGGAGAACTTGTCGCTGATCGGCAGTATTTTTACCTGCACGGGAGCCAGCCATACCGGAAACTTTCCGGCATAATGCTCTAACAGGAATCCGATAAAACGTTCATGGGTACCCAGAGGTGCGCGGTGAATGATCAGGGGCACATCGTGTCCGTTATCTGCAGTGGTATATTGCAGGTTAAACCGGCGGCCCTGGGCAAAATCCACCTGGTTGGTGGCCAGGGTAAACTCACGGCCAATAGCACTCCAGATCTGTACGTCGATCTTCGGTCCGTAAAAAGCGCCCTCGCCCTTTACTTCCACAAAAGGAATATTCGATTCCACCAGCACTTTCCGCACCAACGCCTCAGTCTCAAGCCACAGCTCCGGCTCGTTAATATATTTTTGTCCCAGCTTTTCGGGGTCATGTAACGACAACCGCATTACATACCGATCGATACCGAAGATCTTAAAGTACTTCAGGTACATATCGTTCACAGCGCGGAACTCATCTCCAAACTGTTCTTTGTTGCAATAAATATGCGCATCGTTCATGTGCAAACAGCGCACCCGCATCAGTCCGAACAACTCCCCGCTCTGCTCATAGCGATAACAGGTTCCGTATTCGGCCAGTCGCAGCGGCAGATCTTTATAACTCTTGGGTTCCGCTGCAAATATTTTGTGATGGTGCGGACAGTTCATGGATTTCAGGTAATATTTCTGTCCGTCTACCTCCATCGGCGGATACATGCTGTCCTGGTAATACGGCAGGTGCCCGCTGGTAAGGTACATGCTTTCCTTGGCAATATGCGGCGTAACTACCCGCTTATAGTCGCCGGCATCCTCCGTTTCCTTGGCCAGTTTTTCCAGTTCTTCAATCACAATAGTACCATTGGGTAACCACAAAGGCAACCCCTGGCCCACATCATCATCCATGGTAAAAATACCCAGCTCTTTTCCCAGTTTGCGGTGATCTCTTTTTTTGGCTTCTTCCAGCATCTGCAGGTATTCATCCAGCTCCTTTTGGTTGGGGAAGCTGATACCATACACACGGGTAAGCATTTTATTTTTTTCATCCCCTTTCCAGTATGCACCGGCTACGCTGGTAAGCTTAATAGCCTTAATGATACCGGTAGCCGGAATATGCGGGCCACGGCACAGATCCGTAAAGTTGCCCTGTGTATAAAAGGTAATATTTCCATCTTCCAGGTTATTCAGCAGATCCAGTTTATACTCATCACCCTTCTCTGTAAAATATTGTATGGCCTCCTGCTTGGGAACATCCTTACGCACGTATGCGTTATTCTGTTTCGCCAGCTCATTCATTTTTTTCTCCAGGGCGCCCAGCTCTTCCTCCGAAAGTTTGCGGTCACCAAGATCCATATCATAATAAAAACCGCCGGAATCCAACGGTGGGCCCACCCAAAACTTAACGCCGGGAAAGGAAGCCTCTACCGCTTCTGCCATCAGGTGTGCCGTAGAATGCCAGAATGCCTTTTTTCCGTCAGCATCGCTCCAGGTTAATAAAATAACCGCACTATCCGCCTGGATCGGGCGCGTAGCGTCCCAAACCTCTCCGTTTACATTTGCAGCAATTACTTTTCTTGCCAATCCTTCTGATATGGATTTGGCGATATCCAGCGCTGTAACGCCGGCCTCATACGCGCGCCGGGCTCCATCGGGAAATGTAATATTGATCATATTCATTAAAATTCAATAAAATAAGGTGGCAAAATTAACAAAGAATCACCACTACACAAAAGGCAATATCGGCAAAAGGCTTCCGGCCGGAGAATATGCAACAAAAAACCTGCTTTTGGTAAAAAGATCCACATACCGGGCTGGCCATATCCGGGGCCGGCTCCCTGTATCCATTTTTTTTATAGGAACCCGGTGCATACTGCGCTTCACGCGCCAGCCAACGCCGGCCGGCGGTTATCCTGTTTCACCAATGCCGCTATCCGGCGGTAAAACAGACTTTTGTCAGCCGGGGAGGAATGTTCTGGCATGATTTTCCGGGTTTTTACCTGATAAACAGATTCTTAATAAATGAAACCGGATCCTTTGAAACATTCAGGGACGATTAACCGGTTATTAAACAGGATAGGCCCTCCAAACATTCAAAAACATTAAACAATGAAGCATTTATTTTTTTCCGCAATGCTGTTAACCACAGGAAGCCTGGTAGCAACGGCACAAACCGGCTGGAATATCGGCGACCGCGCCGCGTTTGGCCATAGCTGGACGGTGGGCAACAAACCAGATGATGCAAAGCGGCAATTTCACCCCACTTTTGAAATTGGCCGTACTGCTACCTATAATTTCACGGATGTGGCGGGTATCGGCTTTGGTACTTTTTTCAGCAGCCAGGGTGCTACTTTTAAAGATGAAGATTCCGACAATCGCCTTGTAGGAAGAACAAATTATATAAAAGTGCCCGTATTTGCAAGCTTTAATTTTGGAGATGCGGAGCAGCGCGTACGCCCGCGCTTAACCATTGGACCTTCGGTTCAATTCCTGGTGGGCGGTAAATCATTTCTCAAAACAAAAGAGGATGCGTTTGCCGGCGTATACAGCACCAAGGCCCTGAACACGAAAATAGATGTAGGCGGTAATGCCTCCCTGGGATTCAATATCCGCGTTTTTGACGGATTTTACCTGAATCATGAGATCAATTATTATCATGGATTCATAGAACAAAAACCCAATAATCCCGGCGAAACGCCTTCCTTTACCAATCGTAACCTGACCATGAGCCTGGGTATGCAGATCAACTCCGAAGCCATGAAAAAATGGAAAGGGAAAATGATGAAAATGCATCACAGACGATAATAAATGTGGAACCGGAAAGCAGGCTTCCTGTTATCCGCGCTCCTGCAATGTGCAATGCTAAGGCGGATGGTACATCAGTAAGATACCATCCGTCTTTTTATTTTATACTTTACATACTATACTAATTTGCAGTAAATTAGCAAGCATTATATGTATTTTTAATTTTATCAGACCACCACCCAACAAGATCAAGATCCGCAACCGCGCGCTATCTGAATAAAAATTAAATGCAGAAGTTGTTATATGATTGTAAATTGAATGTAAAATCAAATAAGTAATTTATAATCAAACAATGGTATTTGTTTTATAAAATTTTATTTTTATCGCCCCGGCTGCCTGACGTAACCGGATGGGGTATGGTTGTTTTTAGGTCAAAACACGGTATCTTTAGCCTATAAACATCTGCAATGTTCAGAAACCTGTTACTGTTTTTCTTAAGCACCTGTAGTCTTGCTGCGGCCGCGCAAAACCTCGAAATCATCAGCACCGGAAACGGAACAAATCTCCGGGGAATCGGAGGTTTTAAAAATACCGTCTGGGTCAGCGGCAGCAACGGGTATACCGGCCGCTCAGCGGATGGCGGTAAAACCTGGGAATGGCGGCAGGTACCCGGTTTTGAAACCAATGATTTCAGAGACATTGCCGTTCTGAACGAAAACACCGCTCTCCTGATGGCCATTGCTAGCCCGGCTTATATATTGAAAACAACCGACGGCGGGCATTCCTGGAAAACGGTATATGAAAACCGAGATACGGCCATGTTCCTGGACGCCATGGCTTTTTCGGGTTCAAAAACGGGATATGTGCTTGGGGATCCGGTTCGCGGTAAGATTTTTATTGCCCAAACCACCGATGCCGGCAACAGCTGGATACAACTGCCCGGGCCGGCAGCCTTGCCTGGAGAAGCCTTTTTTGCAGCCAGCGGCAGCAACCTGATTGTTTCGGGCAAAAAACTGCGCATGGTCAGCGGCGGAACCGTATCCCGGCTTTTTGACGGCTCCAAAACAACCCGGCTTTCTCTGATGCAGGGCTCGGCCAGTACGGGTGCCAATAGTATTGCAGCCCTGGGATCCCGGCTGATGATTGCAGGTGGAAACTTCCAGGATCCCGGCCGGCAGGACAGTGTGCTGCTGTTTAGCACCGATGCTGGCAAAACCTTCCGGCTCCCGCACAATGGCCCTGCAGGCTACCGGAGCGTGGTTGCGCCATTAACCCAGGATACCTGGATCACTTGCGGACTTAACGGTGTAGACATTACAACAGATGGCGGACTAAACTGGAAGCCCGTTTCAGACAAGCCTTTTAATGCGATTTTTATAAACCAGGAAACAAAAACTGCTTACCTGGCCGGTCCTAAAGGTACGGTGGGACGGATTCAATTTTAAGTAGTTTCATTGTCCTTTTGCAGGTATTTTTTAACCGCAATGGGCGCAACGCATCCGCAAAGACCGCAATTGAACCCATCAGTCAACACCTGTTTCACATCCGGCAGTTCAAGTCCTTGATCCAACGCATTTGTAAAACCCTAATAAAACACCACGACCAATTTCTTTGCGAACCCAGCGAAACCCTTGCGCACGTTGCGGTTGTTTTTTACCCGCTATGTATGCAAAAAAACCGCTAAGATCGCAAGGAAAACACGCTGGCCTGTAACATTGCGCACGTTGCGGTTCAAATTGTTCTGCTAAGTATAAACCAGCAGGGAAACCTGTACGCCTACCTGTCTACAGTTTGATAAATTACTTCCTGCGAATTTTTGGAACAGCGATCCGTTGCGCTTTATAAATACCGGAATGCCCGCTAAAATAATATGCGGTGAAACAGGCAACCGCAAAATAAAGAATGTTTTCACCTCCAAACAATTCCACCCCCATCACCATGCAGGCAACGGGTGTATTGGTAGCGGCGGCAAATACGGCAATAAATCCAAGCCCGGCAAAAAGATCGGCTGGTGCGCCGCTTAAAGCTGCAAGGGTATTTCCCAACGCAGCGCCAATAAAGAACAAAGGCGTTACCTCCCCTCCTTTAAAACCGGCACTTAAGGTAACTGCCGTAAATAATAACTTCCATAGCCAGCCCCAGGTATCCACGCCACCAGGAGAAAAAGCGCTTACGATGCTGTTATGACCATTGGGATTTACCACCCCCAGTCCGAGATAATCAAAATTACCCAATACATAGCAGCCTCCGATGATTACGATACCGCCCACTACGGGGATCAGCCATTTCACAGGAATCAGTCGTACCCAGCCCTGCTTCAGCAGATGGGTACAACGGGCGAAGGCCATACCGGCCAATCCGAAAGCAATACCTGCTGCAATTACTTTTAACAACAGCATCAGGTCAAAAGAAAGACCGGGGATCCAGGTGGTTACGGTTTGCGAGATCTTTGTATGGATGGTATAGTGTGTATGACTAATGCCATAACTGGTGCAAACGATATCCGCCAGCACAGCTGAAATTAAACAGGGAATGAGCGCATGGTATTTGATCCGGCCAATGAACAATACTTCCATAGCAAACAGCGCGCCTGCTACCGGGGTGCCAAATACAGCACCGAAACCTGCGGCCATTCCACACATCAGCAGCACGCTGCGATCTTCCTTTTTCAGCCGGTACCATTTTGCAAAAAGATCCGCAATGCTGCCGCCCATCTGTACGGCAGTGCCCTCCCGGCCGGCAGACCCGCCAAACAAATGTGTGGTGATGGTACCCAGAAGCACCAGCGGGGTCATGCGGGCAGGTACCCCACCGCCCGGTTCATGGATCTCATCCATTACCAGGTTATTGCCGGCTTCCACACCTTTGCCCAAATAATGATACAGGGCCCAAATAAAAATACCGGCCAACGGCAGCAAAAACAGCAGCCACCAATGCTGCCAGCGGGTATGCGTGGCCCAATCCAGCAGCCATAAAAACAAGGCTACCAATGATCCTGTTACAAATGAAAGCGGTACAAGCCGGATGGTCCAGTGCGCTAACTGGTGAAAGATTTTTCCCTGCTCTGTTTTAAATTGATACATCCTACAAATAGATTACGGGTGTAATAAAATATTACTATTTGCAGGCGCCATCAGATCCCGCACGGGGCGTGAACGGTTGGTTCAGGAAGACACCATTTCCTGTTTTGTATGCAGCAAATATACAGTTTAAATAGTAGTTTTCCGTTATCAGTGATCAGCTGTTCGCTCAGTACGGGTTTAAACGGCGCTCAGCCAATACAGTTATGAATCGAGAGTCGAGTATCCAGAATCCAGAATTGAGAATTGAGAATTGAGCATCCAGCATCCGGAACCACCGGGCTATTCCGTGGCCGCCACTGCATCCTGCCCGTACATCTGGTCTTTATACTTTAACGAAGGCGATGCGATAAAAGCCCCGATCCCCAGCGACGCCCATTTTTCATCGATCGCTTTGATGGTTGTATCATCCGCTACAATGATGTTGGGCCAATCCCGTTGAAAGTTATCAAAGGCCCTGGTCTTAATCGTTCCATCCAGCCCCATACAACTGTAGCCTTCTTTTTGAGTAGGCGCCAGCAGATGATCCCGCACGGGATCCAGGTTATTGCAAAAGCGCCAGAGTGCCAGCGGCAGATCCGCAGCATTTACGGTATGCTCCACGTACAGGATCATTTTTATATGTTCCATCCCCGGCAGTGCCGCAATTTCCCGGTGCAGCTCTTTTATATGCCCCTTGCGCTGCTTCTTAACAGAAATAATCAAACAGGGAATCTGGTCCTTTAACAGCGCATCGTTTACACCGGAAATTTCGCTAAAACGCCCGGAGAGCAGGGCCGCATAACCGATGGTTGCATCCGGCGGCAGTGCTATATAGCCATCCTGCGTTTCCTCTTCAAACTTCAGCGTACCGTCGATGCACATTTTTCCGCCAAAGCCCATTTTGCTGCAGCTATGATCCAGTACGTCCATCGGTCCCTGGCTAAATGAAAGATCGGTGGCGGGATTCAGGTTCCTAAACACCTCCCGGGCGCAAGCTTTATAGTCGCTAAGTTTCAATGAACTTCCATCCGCGGTTTGCGATGCCAGTACCAGGATCTTGTTAAACATCATCTGACCTGCGCCCCACATCGCATTCATCACTTTTTGTCCCTGTCCTGCATAGTCCTTATGAATTTTTGTAATCACCAGGTTATGGAATACGCCCTCCACGGGCATTTCCATATCCTCTATTTCCGGTACCAAGGTCATTTTGATCGGCGCCAGGAAAATACGTTCTGTAGCTTTTCCCAGCCAGGCGTCTTCCTGCGGCGGAATGCCCACGATCGTTGCCGGATAAACCGGGTTCTTTTTATGCGTAATCGCCGTGATATGGAATTTAGGATACCAGTCCGGAAGGGAATAATAGCCGGTATGATCGCCAAACGGGCCTTCCCAAAGCAGTTCATCTGCGGGATCCACATATCCTTCGATCACAAAATCGGCATCCGCCGGTACTTCTATTTCCGGTTGGGTGATGCACTTCACCAGCTCCACTTTCTTCTTCCGCAGGAAACCTGCCAGCATGTATTCATCTACGTTTTCGGGCAAAGGTGCCGTGGCCGAATAAGCATAAACCGGGTCTCCGCCCAGGGCAACAGCTACCGGCATCTTTTTATTAAGCTTTTTATACTCATTAAAATGCTTTGCCGAAACCTTATGCTTGTGCCAGTGCATGGCTGTAAGCTGTGGTCCGAATACCTGCATCCGGTACATCCCCACATTGCGGATATGATTATTGGGGTCCTTGGTATTGATAATAGGCAGGGTAATAAAGGGGCCTCCGTCCTGCGGCCAGCAGGTAATCACCGGCAACCTGGTAATATCCGGGTTATCGGTAATAACTATTTCCTGGCAGTCGCCGCGGCCCTTTTTTACCTTTGGCATCCAGGATGCAAAAGCACTTAGCTTAGGCAACAGCTTCAGCTTATCAATAAGGCCTTCTTTGGGTGCCGACAATAACTTAAACAAATTTTCAATATCGCGGGCTACGTCATCCAGCTGGTTTACTCCCAATGCCAGACACATCCGCTTTTCGCTTCCGTACGCATTCATAAGCACAGGAAAATCATACCCGGTATTTTCAAAAAGAATGGCCTTGCCTCCGCCGGGCTCTTTACTCATCCGGTCTGTGATCTCCGCCATTTCCAGCCTTGGATCTACATAGGCCCTGATACGTACCAGTTCTCCTGCTTTTTCGATTGCTTCAATAAACTCCTGTTGATTTTTATATGCCATTTGAGATTTCAGATTTGAGATTTGAGACTTCAGATTCCAGATTTGAGGTGTGAGATTCCGGATGGAGTGCTGATGTGAAGTCTCTATGCTAAAACATTAAACAATCCTTTATATTCCACGCCCAGTCCTGGTTCATTGCTATAGATGAGCTTTCCGTAATCGAATCCCAGTCCCGTGGCCACATCCTCCTCCAGCAGCAAGGGCCCGTCTACATCCACATGATCAATAAAGGGGGCCAGGTGCGCAATGGCGGCTGAGCCTACCGTGCTTTCATTCATACAGCCCATCATGATCTTTAATCCCAGCCTGCGGGCATTTTTAATCATGCGCAGCGCCGGGGTAATGCCACTACATTTTGTCAGCTTTATATTAATGCCATGAAAATGGTTCACGCATTTCTCCACGTCCTGTTCAAAAACACAGGCTTCATCTGCATACAGGGGCAATGAAGATTTTTCATACAATATTTTCATCCCCTCCCAGTTATCCTTAGCCAGCGGTTGTTCTACATACTCCACTCCCAACGCTTCCAGTTCCGGAATCAGCTTTAACGCCGTTTCCAGGTCCCATCCTGCGTTTGCATCCACCCGCAAGGGTACATCGGTTGCCGCACGTAATGCTTTTACAATGGCCAGGTCATCCGCAGTGCCTACTTTTACCTTGTATACAGGCCAGGGACGTTCTTTTAGCTTGGCTACCATTTTATCCACCGTATCGATGCCAATGGTAAAATCCGTTAGCGGGTTATTGGCCGGGTCGCCTTTCAGGAGCTGGTACAGCGGCTTGCTGCCCATTCTTGCCCAGATGTCCCAGGCGGCCATATCCAGCGCGCACACGAGGAACGGATTATTGGGCAATAAATGATGCAGGAAATGCCAGTACCGGTCGGGCTCTGTAAATGCAAACCGTTCAATCATCGCTTTCTTAGCCTCCAGATCCCGGATCATATCCTCCACAGTGATATGATAATAGGTAATGGCCGGGGCTTCGCCATAGCCTTTAATGCCAAAATGCTCCAGCTCTACAATCAAGGTAGGCTGATGTGTTTTTGTCCCTTTGGATATGGTAAAGGGATGTCTGAATTTTAAATTAAACGGATAATATTGACACTTCACGCTTCAATTGCCGGTACCCCCGGTTGGGTTTTGGCAAATGTAAGACAAAGAAAGGGAATCAATGGCGCCTGCAGGACTCCGGTGAACGCGTTTGATCGCCGTGGATCCGCAGATTGCTGCGCTTTCTGTTTTAATCGGCGCATCTGCGGCCGGTTATTCAATAGCATACCCGAAGAAATCGATCGGAGATGAAACAAAACCGTTGTTTTTTTTGTAAATTTAAAGAGACAAAAACGGCGATTATGAAAAAGCTATTGGTTGTTACCGATTTCTCTGACGCCGCCAGCCACGCGGTAGATTACGCGTGCAACCTGGTGAACCGGCTAAACGCAACACATTTTTTTATATTAAATACGTATGAAAGCGTACCCATCTACGATTCAGGAGAAGCCGGCTCGCTGGCATTGAGTATGCAGGAGGCTGATGCATTGGAAGAAGGGCGCAATGAGTCGCTTCAATTGCTTAAAGAACGGGTACGCGATCAACTGAAGTATCCTGCAGCACTTACCACCCTGGTGGTAAATGATACCTTGGCGGCGGCCGTTAACCAGGTTTGTGCAGATGAGGACATCGACCTGGTGATCATGGGATTTAAGCCGAAAGATGAGTTCGAAACATTCCTTGTGGGTGATAATGTGCAGCGGGGCGTAGACAAGATCCGCTATCCGGTGCTGCTGGTGCCCAAATATGCCCCTATCACCATACCGGATCATATCGTACTGGCTTCCGACTTCAGCACCCCGTTGAGTAAATCCATCCGGGTCAAACTTCATAAATTCCTCGACCGGCTAAACGCCCGGGTAACAGCCGTGCACCGGTGTCTGAAAAATGAACTGAACGAAAAAGAAAACAAACTGGCCAACGAGTTGCAACTTGAATTACAAAACTATCACTTCCGGCTGCATTTAGCAAAGAGTGTGGAAGATCTGCCAACAGTTGTGAATGATTTTGCAAAAAAAGACAATGCGTCGCTGATCATCTCCATCCATAAAATGCGCAGCTTTCTTTCGGGCCTGTTTCACAAAAGTATAACCAAGAACCTGGCCTGGCGCAGCGAGGTACCGGTATTGGTATTACACATGGAGTGAGGTTTCCGGTTAGATGCTGTTTAATGTTTAAAGTTTCAGGTAGGGATCTGTGATGACCGATGTTTCTGGATACCGGATTCTCGATGCTGAGTACTGGATTCATGACTGCATTAGCTGAAAACTGATAACTGAAGACTAATAACTGAAAGCTGTTTCCTACCCGCAAATCTATTGCCTATTCAATATTATCCGCTAGCTCATGCTCACATTGTCAAATATTTCCGGGGCGACATGGAGACCGGCGGGACAGTGAGGCTATTTTATGCCCGGTGGACAAAACTGAAAACTGATAACCGAAAACTGAAAACTGATAGCTGATAGCTGAAGAATGTATCCTACCCGCAAGCCCATTGCCTACTAACTATTCACTATTGCCTATCCATATTTTCAAATATCCGCAGGCTGCTCATCATCCGGTAATACTTCCAGTGCCGTGATATATTTTTCGGGGATCTGTTTGCTGGTTTTTGCCTCAAGGTTCTTGATCCGCTCAAAGCGGCCGATAATGGTATGGCCTTTCTTTGTTCCCTCGCTAAGATGATTCATGGCATCCCGGTGCGCTTTAGATGCCAGCGAAAGTGCATGTTCCACCCGGTCCATCTCTTCCAGGAAGAGTACAAATTTGTTATACAGCTCGCCGCACTGACGAAAGATTTCCTCCACGTTCTTTACCTGGTTTTCTTTCTGCCACAACAACCGCACTACTTTCAGGGTGGCCACCAGCGTGGTGGGCGTAATCAGCACCACCTTTCTTTTTAATGCCTGGTTAAACAGCTCGGGGTTCTGGTTGAGGGCCAGCGTTAGCGCCGATTCTACCGGCATAAAGAGAAATACATAATCCGGCGTATTCAATCCTGCCAGCGACTGGTAATTTTTATCGGCAAGACGTTCGATATGTTCTGTTATGCTGCGGGTGTGCTGCCGGAGATATTCCTGCTTGGCGTTCAAATCGCCCGCATTAAAATAGTTTACATACGCCGTAAGGGAAACCTTACTGTCAATAACAATATGCTTGCTGTTGGGAAGCCGCAGGATAAAATCCGGCCGCCGGATCTGTTCGTCTGCACGGTCCCGGTAAACCTCTTCCCTTGTATAATCAATATATTTTTGAAGTCCCTCGGTTTCCAGGATCATATTCAGCCGGTCTTCACCCCAGTTCCCCTGCATTTTTACTTCCGACTTCAGTGCGGTAGCCAGGCTGCGGGCTTCATCCCCCAGTTGCACATTTAATTTTTGCAGCAACTCGATTTCTTTTTTCAGCGAGGTAAATTCCTGGATATCCTCCTTGCGGGTAGCTTCCACTTTTTCGCGGAACTGGTCCAGGTTCACTTTCAACGGCTCCAGGATGGTGCTTAATTCCTTTTTATTGGCCTCCGTAAATGTTTTTCGCTTTTCTTCCAGCACATCAGTTGCCAGTGTTTTAAACTGTTCATGCGAAAGCTGGTGCAGCTTTTCCAGTTCAGTGGCAAACAATTCCAGCTTTTCGGTGAGCGCGTTTTCCTTTTCTTTCAAGCCTGCCAATTCATTATTCAGTTGCAGGATCTTTTGATCGCGCTGCTCCACTGCTGCTTTTGAAAATTTCTGTTCCGATTCTTTCGTTAGCGCCAGAATCTCTTTTTGCTGTTGCTGCGCAGCCCATTTTTCATCCTTCAGTTCTTCCTGCAGTAAGCGGATATTTTCCTGCAGCAATGCGCCCGCTTCCCGGGAAATATATTGCTGCTGTACTTCTTCCCGCGACAGGCGCGCTGCGTTGGATTGCTCCAGCACACTGATCTTTTTTTGTAATTCATCAGCAACCGATCTTGGCACAGAAGCCGCTGCAAGTATTTTTCGTGCAGCCAGGTAGCCGATAAGCGCACCGATGATGATTCCAAGAAGCAGGTATACACTTTCCATAGTCAGATCCATTCCGTTAATAAATCCCGTCTTATTATTCAACTACAAAAGTTCACCTTTTTTCTGAGATTCCCGCATTAAAAAACAAATTTGCCTTCGGGTTTACATCAGTATGTTATTTACCGGTGTTATCGGTTCCGGCAGGTTTACTTCTCCCAGCATATCCCGGAGATCGATCTCAATTGTACGGCTCATAGCGGTCATCGGTATATCATTTGCGCCGCCTTCAAAAGGATTTTCGGTGCTTTCTCCTACTTGTTCCAGCACCAGGAAGATCCAGCCTACCAATACACTAAAGGGTATGGCGAGCCAGACGAACCCGTTGCCCAGTTTTGAAAATTCACTGATAAATCCCAGGGGCAGCAACAAGGTGAGCAGGTATACAAAATACAGGTTGATGCTGGCAAATTGCCTGGGGTACGGAAAATTTTTGATCCGTTCACACTTGCCCTGCTGATCGTAAAGCTCTTTTAACAGCCGTTCCATTTCCACATAATTCAGATCGCTGATGAGCCCGTCTTTATTCAGTTGTGTTAATTGCGCCGATTGAGCGGCGATCAGCTGTGTGGCCCGGTTCTTCTTTTTTAAAATGGCGCTGCATTCCGCTTCGCTAAGATAGGGCCGCAACACATCCTGCAATTCCGTCTCCCACTCCGGCACCCGGTAGTGCTTTAGGTAACGCCGGTTATAGCTTTTGGTTTTTACATGCTCCCAGCCACGTGTCTCCCGCAGCTGAAAGCGCAATGCCGCCAGCCACGCAAAATGGCGGTACAGCAGCCTTCTCTGTACATCGGCCTGTGCTGCATCTTTTGTTCTTACAAAGTCCATTACCATAATGCCCCAGGACCGGCTACAATTAATAATGCCTCCCCATATCTGCCTTGCTTCCCAAAGGCGGTTGTAGGTTTGGGTATTGCGGAACCCGGCCACAAAAGCAGCCGCCGTACCAACCAGTGCTACCGGCACCCAGGGCACAGCCAGCCATTTCCACCCGGTGATATAATAGATGGCGGTAGGAATACTGCTCACCAGCAGCATAAAACCGATCTTGGACCAGGTCCAGGGGATGAATTCTCTTAGCCTGTAATGTGTTCCGGTATGCATTTTTTACAAGTTTGTTTATATTGATTTCAGCAGGATTGCTTCATGGTTTCAGTGGATGACGCAGCCAGATAATAAGCAGGTTGAGCAGCAGGAAGGGCATTTCGATCAATGCACCTTTTAGATTGTTATCCGTCAGTTGTATACAGGCAATGAGCAGAATGCCTGCCGCCATTATAAAATTGCCCCATAGAAAGGTTTTAGGAAAAAGGATCAATACGGCCGCCAGTATGGTAATCATTCCGTTGATCTTAACCGCCGTAGGGCCCAGGCCTCCCTTGCCCAGTAACTGCAGCATCTCCGGTTTACCTGTACCCATCGCATATCCCTGTTTAACGCCCATGAATACAGCCGCCAGTATCAGGATGGTGTTGATAATTTTAAGGACCATGGTTTGTTATTTTAATGTATTAAAGATAGTACATCTCTGCCGTTGTACCGGCCTGCATTACGGATTCCGGGTAACAGAATCCCCCAGAGGCTTGCGGCAATTTAAGAACCCTATCGGCTTGGTTTTAAATTAAAGGGAGCAGGCTCCCGTTGTTGGTACCTGCTCCCCTTTTACTGCAACAAAAAATCGCATTACCGGGTAGTATATCCTCCGTTTGCAAAAATGGTTTGCCCGGTAATCCACCAGCCATTAGTTACAAGAAACTCCACCAATGGAGCAATGTCCTTAATGTCTGTTAAACCGCCAAGCGCAGAGGCTGATTTATGATACGCTACCGCATCGGGCGATTCCTGGCCATAAAAGAATGGTGTATCCATGGGACCCGGTGCTACGGCCGTAACGGAGATGCCTCTTCCCCCAAATTCTTTTGAAGCCATTCTTGTAAAATGCTCCACCGGCGCCTTTGCCCCGGCATAGGTAGAATACAAACCGGTATAGGCCGCCAGCAGTGAGGTAACGATGGTGCAGATCTTGCCGTGATCATTCAGCTTTTTCCCGGCTTCCTGGATAAAGAAGTAAGCTACTTTGGAGTTGATGTTAAACATGGTGTCATACTCCGCTTCTGTAGTATCCACGAAGGGCTTTTTCAATACCATTCCAACGGTGTTGATGGCGATATCAACGCCGCCAAACCGCGCAATGGCCGCGTCGAAAAGCCGGGTGATGTTTTCCACTTTTGTGAGGTCTGCCTGAAACAGAAAGGCCTCGGCTCCTGCGGCCTGCACGGCAGCCAGCGTTTCTTCGCTATCGGCCTTTGATGCTGCGCTGTTATAATGAATTGCAAGTTTGGCGCCCTGCGCCGCAAAATTGCGACTGAGTAACCCGCCCAGGTTTTTGCCGCCACCGGCGATCAATACCACTTTTCCTTTTAGATCTTTTTGTGTCATACGGTTGTTTTTGTTTAAAAAATCAATCAACAACCAAAGATCCGTTGCTATTGCAGCCTGGTTATGGTGAACTTTTCGGTTTTTTATCCGGCTGCTGTGCGCGGTAGGCGCCGGGTGTCGTTCCCGTGAACTTCCGGAAAAATTTTGAGAAATTGGAGGGGTCATAGGTCAGCTTCAATGCGATATCTGCCACCGGCCATTCGGTTTCCCAAAGCATCTGCCGGGCCCGATCGATAATCTTCAGATCATAAAAATAACAGGGATGATGGCCGGTAGTTTTCTGAACCGTGTCTGTAAGATGCTGGTGTGAAATAAAAAGCTGCGCTGCAATTTCAGCCAGCTGCATCATTTCTGCGGCCTGCCCGCTTACCACGTCATCCAGATGCTGATCCAGGAATTGAAGATAACGGCCTGTAATTTCCTCACTGCGCTTAATGGTCGTTTGTTTTTTATTCATGACATGATCATTCATAAACCTGCATTTAGAAACGCTCCGGCGGGAATTTTATTATGCAGGGAGCGGGTTTGTCCCATTTTTATGCTGGTTGGTCCCTTTTTTCATACATGCGGGGCCGCTTGTTTTAATATTGTTTTAAAAACAGATCGCATGCACATAAAGTTCATTTTACTGTTATTCCTTGCGGGCACACTTTCCTGCGGCAGCGACAACAGCACCCGAATTTCCATTAATGACCGCAATGGGGAGCTTCGCATCCAGGTTTATATCCGTAAAGGCTGGCGCAATGTAGTTAACTACGATCAAAGCTTTCCCAGCACCGGCATGAGCAAGGAACAGCGGGATCTGTTCGTAGGTCATATCGTGGATTCATTAAAACAGCGGCAGCACCGATATTAAAGGCCCATCCAGCGAAAAAAGGCTTCTTTGTAATGGGTGCCGATGGGAACTTCTCTTTTTTCAACCAGGATCCGGTTTCCTTCAATACCGGAGATCTTGCGTTTATTGATGATATACGAGCGGTGCACCCGGGTAAACAAGGTTTCCGGCAACATGTTTTCGAGCAGTTTTAAATGCAGGCCTACCAACAACGTCCGGTCCTGCAGGAAGATCTTTGTAAAGTCGCGCTGCGCTTCGAAATAAAGCGTTTCATCAAAGTTCAGCCGGATATGCCGGTTATCCACTTTCAGGAACAGGTGATCCGATACAAGCGATACTGATCCCGATGATTGCTCCCGGATGGTAACCACCGGGCTCGCCAACACTTCCTGCGCCTTTACAATGGCCTGGGTAAAACGTTCGAAGGTGATTGGTTTCAGCAGGTAATCGGCCACCCTCAGATCGAATCCTTCCACCGCATAATGGGTATACGCCGTGGTAAGGATCACCACCGGCGGATGTTTGAGCGAGCGCAACAGTTCCAGTCCACTGATGCCCGGCATCTGGATATCGAGAAACATTACCTGAACGGTATCTTCCTGCAGAGCCTGCCAGGCTTCCGCTGCGTTGATGCACTCGTGCTGCACACTCCAGTTGGACAACCGGCCAAGGTGCTGCACCAGGATGTTTCTTGCCAGCGGCTCATCGTCAACTATTATACATCGGATCATGCGCATTGTTAATTTCAATCACTACGGTATAAATGTCTTTTTCATTGCGGATTACAAAAGTATGATTCCCGCCATAATAATGTTGCAGCCGCCTGCGTATGTTATCATGCCCGATTCCTCCGCTGCCGGCTGCTGCAGGCCCTGCGCCAATAGAATTGGCAACAGATATATAAAGATATTCCTTCCGGAGGATCAGCTGCATCCAGATCCAGCTACCGGAGCCCGGGGTATCCGGACAAAACTTAAATGCATTTTCCAGCACCGGCATCAGCAACAAAGGCGGGAAAAAAACGGAAGCGTTGTCCGCCTCAAACGTAAAATTTACCAATGTATGATTCAATCGTATCTTCTCCAGTTCCATATAGTCCTGCAACATCCGGATCTCCTTTCCGAGGGTATTGTCGTTCCCGCCCTGGTACAGCGAGTACCGCAGAAAACTGGCCAGCTGCGTTACGGCAGTAGCCGACCGTTTTTTGTCGTCGTTGAGGATCAGGCCGTAAATATTATTGAGCGTATTGAAAAGAAAGTGCGGAGCAATCTGGGAGCGGAGGAAATGCAGCTCCAGCTCTTTGTTTTCCTTCTCCAGTTTAACGGTGGTCAGCCGCTGCTGAAAATAAGCCATCGCTATTTTTATACCAATAGGTATGGCGAGCTGTATCATCAGCTGATACAGGAATCCCAAACTGATCAGCCGCGTAAGGGCGATGCCCAGCAGCCCCCGGTGCAAATAATTGTAATAATCCGGTTGCTTTACGCGCAGTTGCTCCCAGCAGGGAGCACAAACATTCAGGATACGGATCTCCCAATATGCGTCCATAAAAACAAATATTCCGAACAGTACCAATGTCCAGAAAACACCCCTTCGGTATTTTTTCCGGGCAAAGAAACGAGGTATGATCCCGTACATTAACGGATAAAAAACAAAGGCAGCACCCACAATGATCCGCAATGGGTTTAAAAACATAGCCGGCGCTATCTTAAGGCCGGGAACGGAAACCAGACCATAATAAAACTGCAGCAGGTAAAACGCCATCCAGAAAAGCGTATGCCGCAGTACCCGCCGTACGGTTGTTTTAGAAATGTGTTTTTGTAAAGACCGGGAGTTCATCCTATAAAATTCGTGATTAAAGTTCAGTGATCAAATTTTATCGACAAACGGGGGGTTACCGGCAACCAACCGGTGGCTGGCTCCAACAAGATGGCTTAATAGCGCCATATTCCGTTGATCTGCCGTTCCTGTGCGCTTGCTGCCACAGGATGTTTACTGGTCGATTCCATTTTCTTGTCCAAATCAGTCAGCACTATTTTACAGAAAAAAACAATCTTTATGTTTACTTTTTTAAGAGCCGCATATGAAAACCTGGCACAAACGGGATCCCTTGTAGAAAGTTCCTCCCGCCTGGCCGGACGAATGACCCGGATGGTGGATTTTAACGCATCCATACGTATCGTAGAGCTGGGAGCCGGTACAGGAAGTATTACCCGGCATTTGCTGGAACAGATGAATATCAGCTCCCGGCTTACCGCATTTGAAATCAACCCGCAACTTTTTGATAAACTAAAAACGATGCAACAGCAAAACTTTGTTGCGGTTAACGACGATGTTTGCCGGCTGCAGCAATATGTACGGAATGGAACGATCGACTATGTCATCTCCGGCCTGCCGCTGGCCAATCTGGATATGCGGACGAAAGAGCAACTCCTTGAGGGGGTTAAAGCCCTGCTTAAACCAGGCGGCCTTTATATCCAGTTCCAGTATTCCCTGAATGACCGGGCCCTGTTGCGACGCACGTTTCCCTTCGTTCAGCTCGGTTTTGAACCCATCAATATTCCTCCGGCTTTTATTTATTATGCGCAGAAACACTAAGCTCCCCGAACAAACAGTAAGAAAATGGGTCCGCATCCTGTGGGTGCTGCTGATTGCAGGCGGTTTGATCTTTTACCTGTACAACCGGCAGCATTTTACACAGGAAACGATTGCCGCTTTCCTGCTTCAATACCGCCAGCAGGTATGGCTGGTGTATTTTGGCATCTGTATCCTAAGAGGTATCTTCCTGCTGCCCTCCACGCCTTTTCTTTTTGCCGGCATCCTGATCTTTAGAGACAGTCCCCTGCTGCTGTTTGGTGTATTTATGTTAAGCATTTTAGCAGTGGCTGCCTTTATTTATTATGCAGCGGGCTACCTGCGTTTTTCCGGCTTATCGGCAGCATCAAAACTGCAGCGCATTCAACAGGGGCTGCAGGGCAAACAAGGATTTTGGCTGATCCTGGGCTGGGCGTTTATGCCGTTTACGCCTACGGACCTGGTTTGTTATGCTGCGGGACTGCTGCGCATCCGGTTCTGGCAGTTTATACTGCCGCTGCTGCTGGGTGAGGCAGTAATCTGCGCGCTTTATATTATCAACGGGAAGCTGATCTTTGCCTGATCATTTATGCTCTGGTGTTGGCTGCGAATGCACGAAGTGGTATTAAGGCTAAGTTCTTTCTTGTCTTCCGGTCTTCGCGGTTCTGTTTCACGCAGCGACGCAACGGAGCAAGGACGCAGCGGGTCAGGCGTTTGCCGCAAAGGCACGAAGGGGTACCAAGGCTAAGTTCTTCCTTGTCTTCCGGTCTTCGCGGTTCTGTTTCACGCAGCGACGCAACGGAGCAAGGACGCAGCGGGTCAGGCGTTTGCCGCAAAGGCACGAAGGGGTACCAAGGCTAAGTTCTTCCTTGTCTTCCGGTCTTCGCGGTTCTGTTTCACGCAGCGACGCAACGGAGCAAGGACGCAGCGGGTCAGGCGTTTGCCGAAAAGGCACGAAGGGGTACCAAGGCTAAGTTCTTCCTTGTGTCTTCCGGTCTTCGCGGTTCTGTTTCACGCAGCGACGCAACGGAGCAAGGACGCAGCGGGTCAGGCGTTTGCCGCAAAGGCTCAAAGGCACGAAACACTACGATTAAGCTCTTTCTTTGTGGCTCTTTGTGTCTTCGGGTCTTAGTGGCTTTTTTTTCTTTTGATTTAAAGGTTCCGATTAATCGCCGAATACAAAAAACCCGGAACTGACTTTAGAAAAAGCCGGAGCCGGGCTTGATAACGAATTGCTTGTTTTAATATTGTAAAATAAAAAAGAATATCCGGGTAAGTGGTCAATCGGGTTACCCGTTTTATAAACAATATGATCCTAAACGTGCAGCCCGTATTGCTGCTGAGCGGCTATAGCCATTACCGGGTTTTTAATTCCAGGTTCATGAGCTGCTGGTTGCGGATAATGGTTATGGGAATATGCCCCTTCCAGTTGCTGGAGCTATATGCCTCCATAAGATCTTTCAGATGCTTTATGGGTTTTCCGTCTGCACTCCGGATCACGTCTTTTTCCTGTAAGCCCGATAGGGCCAGCAGGCTTTTGTTGCCGGCAGCCATTACCACCACCCCTGTTTCATCGGGTAAACCATAGGCCGAACGGTCGCCCAGGCCTTCAACGGATTTTACCTTGCCGCCCAGGAAATCTGCTATTGCCATGGTTGCGCCTGTGCCGCCCGTGTTGATTGCAGGAATGGAAGGTTGCTGCGCCAGCTTTTTCAAAGCGGGACGCCGCACTCCGAAATCCATGGAAAAATTGACAAAGCCGATCTTTAACGCCGGTGATCCCGGCACTACGGTATAGTTGCCCTGCGCGGCATTCCGGAACAAGGGCTCGCCAAAACGGCTGTGGCGGTCTGTACCGTTGCTTTGTGCCAACTGCAGGGCCGTTGCATCCGGAAACAGGTTGGAATCTACAGCAAGCCCCCAGTATTTGATTTGTATGGGGAAGTATTTTTTCATTACAATATTATGCCGGAACACATCGCCGCTGTTCCGGAACCATACATGCGGATGAAAGGAATTGTTCACCATAATATTATTTTCAACAACCCGGTAAAAGCCTTCTCTTAACTTAATGCCACCGTTCAGACATACGTTGTTATAAATATGATAATTGGAAGAACCATCATCCAGGTCAATATCCCATCCGTGGTCGCAGCGGAAACGGTTGTTGCGGATAACGGTTTGCGCGCGGGCATCCAGCAGAATCAGTTCCGGATACAGTGCCACGATGCTATCCATGTAGCGCCGGTTAGCTGCCCAGTACCGGTCTCTGCCCCAGGAGTTGAAGGCACCATGATCACCCGTTTCCAGTACGGTGTTAAATACATCATTGTGCTCCAGGAGATGCCCGCCAAAAGCGCCGTCGCCGATATTTAATCCGGCGCGCGGTGTATTGTAGATACTGTTATAACTTACCGTGATGGCAGCCGCCATTTCAATCTGTACACCGGTTGCCTGTTTTTCGATCTGCCCTAGGTCGTGCAGCAGGTTATCGGTTACCACACATTGCTGCGGGTAATTCCTGCTAAGCGGCCCGGGTGTTCGATTGAGCTGCGCATAGGGTACATAATCTTCGTAGCGGAACGAAGGTGAACGCAGGGCTTTGGGATCACCAATAAAACTAACGGCATTAGCCCCGATCCATGAAATATGACAGCCGCTGATGGTATCCTGTTTATTATAGTTGCTGACCATAATGGCGTTGCCGCCAATACCCGTAAAATTGCAATTTTTAATCACACAGTTTTCCGTGCCGTCCATTAAAACGGCGCCTCCCCGGTAAATCGTCCAGTCGCTGCGCACCAGGGGTTCGCGGGTTTCCATAAAGCTACGTTCGTTGTGCAAAAAGTTCAGGCCTTCCAGGCGCACATGGCGCAGGGGCTTTCCTGCAGTGCCTTTTAACACAATACTGTTCTTTAAAGCCGCTACTACAATGGAGGCCTCCGGCAACCGCAGGTCTTTGGCAGGATAATAATACAATTCATTTTTGGAGCGATCCAGGAACCATTCGCCGGGTGCATCCAGCTCTTCAAAAATATTTTCCACGAACCGGTACTGCGGATGCATCGGCGCCGGCCGGTTATTCTGCCATCCGCCATCCAATTCCAGGCTGCCATCCGGTTTTAGCCCGGAGATGCGGTAATGAAAGCCGCCCCATTCATGGGCATGCAGGGCATGTACATAACCGCCCGCAGGATCCTTCCACTGACGCACCTTTTCCTTACTGATGGCATCGGCGCTGGTTCCATGAAACACCCGTGCGGTGCTATCGTAATTGGGATAGCGGGCCAATACCTGCAAACGGTTGTCTACGTAGAGCTGCTCAAATACCAGTCCGGCCGGTACCGCAGCCTTATAAATCCCGTCCCGGTAAGGTTCCCAACGAAGCTGTAAAGGCCTTCCGGCGCTGATCGTTACCGGCTCATGATTATACCCGGTAATGGTAAGGGACGCCGCGCTGGATGTGGCAGCATCAATGATAACCGTTTCCTGAAGATAATAGGTACCGCTCCGCAGCAGGATTGTTGCGGTACCTTTTCCCGCGGCCGCTGCCGACAGCGCTTTTTGAAGCGTGCGGAACGGGGCTTGAAGTGTACCGGTACTCCGGTCGTTGCCGGTAGTGGCTACAAAGATCTTTGTTTGGGCAACGGCAGCCTGAAGCAGCCCCTGCAACATCAGCAGCAAAAGGACGGCGGTTCGTTTTTTTTGCATATAGTTCCCGGTTATTACGGGCTTTTGAGTTTTAAAAATGAAATACAATGCGCTCCAGAGAATCCGGTAGCCGGGTCACTGTTATGTTCCCGCAGATTAAAATACAGCACTGATTTTTGCGGGGTTGGTCCTCTATCTTCCACCGTTGGGAATAGCTACTTCTTTTGTTCTTTGTAACGGGCCTGTTACAGCACGTTCTTTAATTTTACAACCAACAACTCTCCCGGTAGTTCTCCGGGTTTGAATCCGGAGAGATCTACCCAGCAGTCTTTACCTGCGTTTTTTACTTTTACTTCTTTATTATTAGCCAGCAGTACTGCCGTTGTGTTTGCTGGTACATTCAGATCTTTGATCCGCAGCTTGCTTTGATAATCGGGCAGCATGCAATACAGGTCGCGGCCTTTACGGGTAAAGAACAATTCAATATGCGCCGTATCCTTTTTAGGCTTTACGAGGGCTGCTGCACTATAGCCGGCCATATAGCTTTTGCCGCTTTTACCGGGAATGGTTCCGGCGCTCCATTGTACGGGCCGGGTATATGCCCGGGTACCGTAGATCGCATCTCCGTTTACCTTTAACCAGTTCCCTATGGCGGTGAGCCGCTGCTGCATGATCACGGGTATTCTTCCGTCTGCTGTTGGTCCGATATCCAGCAACAGGTTCCCGCCCCTGGAAACAATATCTAACAGCATCAGGATCAGTTCGCGTTCGGTTTTATAATCTGTTAGTTTTTCGTTGCGGTTATACCCGTAGGAATGACCAATGCCCTGGCTTTCTTCCCATACCCGGCTGGCATCCATACCGCCGCCATATTCGGAAGTGGTGTAGGTTGCTCCGGTGTTGTGCTCGCGGGTATTGCTTCCCCAACGGTCGTTCACCACCACCTCCTTTGCAACCGGCGAATCGTTAAACAACCACGCCAGGAGCTCCGGGCTATGCCAGGCGGTATCCGGCAGATCCCATTCGCCATCGGCAAAAATGAGCGAGGGCTTATATTTATTTACAAGATCTTTTAACTGTGGCAGCATATGTTCGGTTACATACCGCTTGCGATCTTTCAGCCAAACGGGGTTATACCATTCATACAAGGAATAATAGTAGCCCATTTTTAGTCCTGCCGCCTTTACTGCTCCGGTAAGGTCACCCAGCAGGTCGCGCTGTGGCGTTCCGGTTACGGCATTCCAGGGCCGGCCCCAGCTGCGGTCGGCCTCCGCACTGTTCCACAGGCAATATCCTTCGTGATGCTTGGACGTAAGCACTACATAACGGGCGCCTGACGCCTTGAACACATCGGCCCATTGCGCGGGATCAAACAGCTCTGCCTTAAACAGGGGTTCAAAACGGGGGTACTCAAAACCTGCCCCATAATTTTTGTTATGAAAGGGCATAAAATTCTTGTTTTTTTCGGCCAGCCGGTACCAGTACCATTCTGCATAACTTTCACCACTGTTGGGGATCACGGGTGCATAGGCCGGCACGGCATACAGCCCCCAATGGATAAAGATGCCAAATTTGTCTTGTCCGAACCACTCCGGTATCTTACGGGTATTGAGTGAAGCCCAGTTCGGTTGATATTTTTGAGCGGCAACCGTGCAGCTCACCAGGAGCAGGCAAAAGAGCAGGTACTTTTTTTTCACGTCGTTTTGAATTTTTATGTTAAGATGTATTCGAAAGATCGTCGTCTTTGTATGCTACAGGGCACTGCACGTATTGCGGTATTTAAACCGTTTGTCCGTCCTGGATCCATTTACGGTAACCGGCAGGCGTTGTATGCTGGATTTGTTTAAAAAATTTATGAAAATTAGCTGTTGTATTGTATCCGCATTCATAACAGATCGCCGAGATGGAATGCGTTTCATCCTGCAGCAATTCACAGGCATAGCCGATCCTCAGTTCGTTTAAAAACCGGGTAAAGGGTTTATTGGTGCGGCTTTTAAAAAAACGGCAGAATGAATTTGTGGTCATATGGCAGAGGTCCGCAACTTCTTTTAACGGAATATCTCTTTTAAAATTCTTTAACAGGTGCTGATAAACGGTAAAAATGCGGCCTGCATCTTTTTCGTCATGCCGGTTATTGTACAACACAGTGGCCAGGGCACTGAACTCTCCTGAAGCGGTAAGCAGATCGATCACCTTCAGAAAGCCGATGATCTTTGCAATGCCTTCCGCTTCCGTAATTTTTGATAACAGCTTTACCGCCTTTTTACGGGTTTCGCCGTGAAAAAGCATGCCTCTTCTCGATTTCTGGATCATCTGCTTAAACCGGTCCAGCGTGGCCGTTTCGTCGGTAAGATGGGAAAGAAAATCCGGATCGAAATAAATAGTGGTCGATTTTACAAAATCCAGCTCCGCATCGCTTCTCCAGATATGCGGCAGGTTGGGAGCCATCAGCACCAGGTCGTTCTTTTTAAAGTTGGAAACCGAATCACCTACGATCCGCGTTCCGAATCCTTCCTCCACCCATACCAGCTCGCATAGATGATGAAAATGAAAAGGACCGTCAAACCGCGATTTAACCGTTTTTTTCACCTGGATCTTCCCGGCCTTTGAAAATATAATATCAACAAACTGTGGCTTCACGTTTCCGACAAATGATCAACTGTTAATCTGCAAGCTGTAAAAATATCGGGGTAACATCCGGATTGCAACCGTTTTGCCGGCACATACTGCCTTTCCCGAAGTACCCATTTTTACAAAATTCGCTTTATCAAAAGTAGGTGTTCAATGCATTTCCGCCATCGTTTTTCTTATCCGGTATATAAACTATTTTACCCTGATTCATCAAATGCATTACCCCAAAAACAGTAACCGGTAAATAAAAAACGGTGAAACCGGGGGAATCCGCGACTGTTGCTTATCTTTCGGCCGGAAACCATCCGATCATCAAAATTAATGTAATATGAAAAAGATCATCTGCTCCGTTGCCGTGCTGGCTGTGCTTGTTTTTGGTGCCTGCAACAGCACGGAATCTGCCAAAACCGAAACAGCCGCTGAAAATAAAGCGCTTCCGGACGGTGCAGCGATCCCTTTTACCCAGGCAACACATTATTTTGTGCGCAACGATTTTAAGGATGGCCAGCTGGAAGATCCCCGGATTACCACGAAAGCCGGCTTTGATGCTATTTTTGGAACCGCCGCCACAATGGGGCGCGATGGCCAGCCCACCCCTATCGATTTTACGAAACAGGATGTGATCGCCGTGATCGATTCGGTATCGGACGATGCTGTTTCGTTTGAAAATCCTACCCTTCAAAAGGACGGCGACTACCTGGCCTTGTCGTACGATAAAACCAAAGGCGCCAAACAATCGTTCAGCACACGTCCTTTTCTATTGCTGATCATCGATAAAAAATATAAACAAACGGTTATTCCTGTGATAAAGAAATAACCGTTCGCTATGCTTTTATTTAAGTTGAGGGTTACTGGGATACCAGCCCTTTATTGTATAGCTGCTGATGCAGCCGGAACATTTTATCCTTAGAGAATTTCAGCACTTTGCGGTCGTAAGTATACAGCCCGTTCGTTTCTACTTCCACATCGGTGGTTTGTGTATAAACAGCTGCAGAAAGGCCTCTTTTTATAAGGTCGGGCATCCGGTTAATGAATTCCTCGTACTTATTGTAAAGCTCCGTCTGGTTTTTAAAACTCTGGTAGCCCCAATTGCCGCTCGAAACCCAGGTATGCCCTTCTACCGGTAACCCCAGTCCGCCAAATTCACCCAGCACCAGGATCTGTTTATCGCCATAGATATCCGGATCCGGCATCATGGGCGCGGGATAACGATGCAGGTCCATAATGTGACCAGGCAGCCCCTTGATATAGTTTCCTCCGCTGGCAGCATTTACCAGCCTCGAAGGGTCGTAGGCTACCGTCCAGTCAACAATTTCTTTTGTTTTAAACTGGCCCCAGGCTTCATTAAACGGAACCCAGCAAACGATACTGGGATAGTTGTGCAAATGATCCATAATGGCTTTCCATTCTTTTTTATGAATGGCTTCCGAACCGGGCGTCCGTGTCTTATCCAGGGGAAGGCCCGAAATAAATCCCGGATACTGATCCCAAACGTTCCCGCCTCTGTCGCCGCTGGGCATATCCTGCCAAACCAATATTCCCAGCTGATCGCAGTACTGATACCAGCGCGCCGGTTCTACTTTTATATGTTTCCGGATCATATTAAAACCCAGCGCCTTGGTTTGCTCCACATCAAATTTCAGTGCATCATCCGTGGGCGCGGTATACAATCCATCCGGCCACCATCCCTGATCGAGCGGTCCGTATTGAAAAAGGAACTGGTTGTTGAGCATCATCCGCTGAATGCCGTTTGCATCTTTAGTCATGGATATCTTACGCATACCAAAATAAGAAGCCACTTCATCCACGTTCTTTCCCTTCCGTTTTACCGCCACTTTCAGATCGTACAAAAAAGGCGTTTGAGGCGACCATAACTTAGCATCCGGAATACGAAGTAAGATATTTTGACCGTCGGCGGAAGTTTGCGCGGCCACCTGTTTTGCTCCATCCCAGGCTGACACATGGATTTCATCACCAGGTTGAAGACCGGCGGTATTTACCGAAACCTGCAATTGCTGCTGGTCGATGTCCGGGGTTTGTTTGGTAGATACGATATAGGTTTCCGGTACATTTTCGAGCCATACGGTCTGCCAGATACCGGTAACCGGTGTATACCAGATCCCGTGCGGGTTTTTCACCTGTTTCCCTGCCGGTTGGGGTCCGTCATCCGTGGGATCCCATACCCGTACGGCAACCGACTGCCGGGTACCCTTTTTAACGGCGGCTGTTATATCAATGGAAAAGGGATCATATCCTCCTTCGTGCTCGCCCACCTTGGTACCGTTCACATAGATCTGCGCCGCCCAGTCTACTGCACCAAAATGCAGGAACAGTTTGCCTTTACGCATGGAAGCGGGCACCTCAATCACCCGGTTATACCACAATATACTATCTTTCCCTACGGTTTTTCCAACACCGCTTAACGCCGATTCGATCGCATAAGGCACCAGGATATTTCCCTGGTATTGGCCGGGGATGGCGTCTCCCCCACCTTTGGGTAGCACCGTATACTGCCACAGTCCGTTTAAATTTTTCCAGTTATGATTACGTACCAGCTGGGGACGCGGATATTCCGGCAAAGGGGTTACTGCGTTTACCTTTTCGGCCCAGGGCGTTGTAATTTTTCCGTTAACCGGTTTCCATTGGGCATTGAGGCCGGTTGTGCCCATTGCGGCAGCAAACAGCAGACAGAGAATTTTCTTTTTCACTTGATTGTTGGTAATTGTTTAAATTTATCGTTAATGCAGGTTATACGGCTTATCGTATTTCGGCAAATCAATTCTTTCAAAAATACGACTCCGGAAGTAAAAAAACAACCCCTGGAGCCTGCATGGTAAAACGGCGGCTCTCAGAACAAGCACAGGTATCTGTAATAACCACTAACCGGATCTAATGCAGGGTGAACCATTTAAAGACCTCCCTGGTGATCAGCGGAACATTAACCGCAAGATCATCAAGCGTACAATACCGTATCGCCTTCACCATTCTTGAGTTATTGTGCAGGCAAACCAGGCACATTCTTAATACATATGCGCTATCTGCTATATCCGGGATTATACCGTTCAGTGAATTAAAAACGGTTTCAGCACGCTCTTTATCGCGGCCAATAAAAAAGTGGCAATAGGATATATACCCGTCGGGGGTTTTCATATCAACCACAATATAAAATGCAGTCTTATCCATAGCTCAACACAGTCGTATTTGTATTTTCTACATAACAAACAGATCATCGCCAGGCGGCTCAAACATAACCGGAATATTTTGCCCGGGCCGGCCAATAAGGCGGTTGCCGTTGATGGCCTTTTTGTTCGCGGTTGCGGATACGGGCTCTGTTAAATGCACGAATCCATGCATCTGATAAGCGAACGCTTTTGGCCAGCCCCGGCGCAAAATAAACTTAAGGCAGCGCAACCAGAACACCACAGAACCGGTAAGCATTCACCTTTTCCCATGTATTTTTTATATCCGAAACAGACCTGCATCTGTAAACCGGCGCTTTTAGCTCCGGGATCAGGTGATCCGGAACCTTGGGCAGGCGAATCCATATGGTTAAGGCTGCCTGCTCCGGGCTCAGGCCGGCATACATTCGGGCATATCTGCCGGATGTAAACGATCGGTTACGATACAATACTTTTTACCGTTGATTTCTTCCATATGCCAAACCCATTCTTTAATGTTAAAGGAGGCCGTTAAGGAAGGAAGATACTGAATGGCGTCCCCGGTAAACGTTACCGGTAAAAAATGGCGCGAATCTTTGTCAAAAAAGCCAACATTGTTTTCTTTCATTACAGGTCTCATACGATTACATTATTTAAACACTAAAAAAATTCACGTTTAAATACAGTACCGCATCTTATTCGTACTGGGTGTTTTCACGGTCTGGTATTTAACAACTACGTTTGATATACTAAACAACCGGCACATAAAAAGGTTTAATGATTTGCTCGGGCCTTGATGGCTTTTTAAGCTTGCTGCGTCCAGGTTAGTTTGGAAACCGGAAATCCAAGATCGCCGGCAATACGCAGGTAGCGTTCTTTTACAGCAGCCGGCATGGTTTTTTGCCGCGAGAGCAGCCAAAGGTACTCCCTGCTTTTACCGCAAACAAGGGCATACTGGTAATCCGGGTCAATGGCAATGATGTTATACCCGGCATAGAAAGGGCCAAAGAACGATACGCCAAGACGCCCCGTTTGCTCGTCTGCTATAAATTTTGCCTTACCGGTGGATTGTTTCCATTTATAGTTGCGGTAATCAAAGCCGCGGTTGATGACCTGTATACCGCCATCTTCCCGGGCGGTGTACCTTGCAGATACCTGGCTCAGGTGCTTTTCAAAATAAAAATCAAAACGGGCTATTTCATACCAGCGTCCCAGGTACCGGTTTTTATCAAACCCTGTTATCGCTTTAACACCCCTGGGTATGGTACGTTGTTTTATAACTGCAGTAATCGCTGCACCAAGGGCCACCAGTACCAGTCCTTTCACAAGTTGTTTTTTTTGCATAACGGTTGTTTTAATGATTGCGGAACAGTTATTAAAAAGGGGTTACTGCATTTATCTCAAAAGTTATGCCCGGAATATATGCTAAAACGGGCCGGTTGTAAAAAATGCCGGGGAAGGCGGACGTACCATAAAGAAACGCTCCTCAACCGGTGAGGAGCGTTTTTAAAACAGAACCGGTATACCGGTTAGTGTACGTTCAGCTGTTTAGATGCGTCTTTTTTCTCAAGGTTCACCACGCCGGTGGTTCCGCCGCCTTTCAGTGTCAGTTCTACGGGAGCATTGGTTTTCCAGGCGCCGCGGGTAAAGTCGGGAATATCTACGCTGGAAGAGCGCTTGGCAATAGACCGGCCGCTCAGCGGGAACAGGCAACTCCAGGCCACACCATCGTACACATCCTGATCAAGCGGCAGCCCGTTGCGTAAACAATCGATCAACCGCCAGTCCATCATAAAATCCATACCGCCATGGCCACCGATCTGCTTGGCCAGGTCACCAATTTTGCGAACGATCTCAGGAGTATATTGTTCGTAAAGCTTTTTCAGCTCATCATTGCTGATCCATTCATGGCCAAAGGCAATGCGCTCCGGATCGGGCCATTTCTGCGCCACGCCTTTGGTGCCGCTTATGAGGTGGATACGGGAATATGGGCGGGGCGACGTTACATCATGCTGGATCATGATGGTTTTGCCTTTATTGGTTTTAATGGTCGTTGTGTTCATATTGCCGCGGTACGGTTTGCCTACGAACTGCTGGAAATAAGGATCTTTTGCTGCAAGGTCTTTTGCCATCTGTCCCATCTGGAAGTCGTTGCTGGACACAGATACCAGCCAGTCCATTTTATCGCCGCGGTTAATGTTCATACACTGCGCCACGGGGCCGAGGCCGTGTGTGGGATACAGGCAGCCATTGTGTTCATAATTCTGACGGAGCCGCCACATATTCTGATAACCTTTGTCTTTTTTGAAGTTAAGATCGCGCAGGTCATGGATGTATGCGCCTTCGGCATGTACCAGCTCGCCAAACATGCCCTGGCGGGCCATATTGAGGGTCAGCAGCTCGAAGAAGTCGTAGCAGCAGTTTTCGAGCATCATGCAATGTTTGCGGGTACGTTCGGAGGTTTCCACCAGTTTCCAGCAATCTTCCAGGGTGAGTGCAATCGGTACTTCGGAAGCGGCATGACAGCCATTTTCCATAGCAAAAAGCGCCATGGGTGTGTGCAGGCTCCAGGGTGTAGTAATGTACACCAGGTCCAGCTTCTCTTTCCGGATCATATCCTTCCATCCGTTTTCACCGGAATATTCTTTCGCAGCAGGACGACCTGTTTTCTGCACCAGGGCATTGGACCTGGTGGCGCGCTCCGGAATCAGGTCACAGATGGCAACGATCTCTACACCGTCAATGTGCGACATACGTTGTACGGCACCCGGACCGCGCATGCCCTGTCCTATAAAACCGATCCGAACCTTATCGATCTTTGGCGCACGGTAACCACTCATATTAAAACGGGCACCGTTTTTTTCCAGTTCATAAGAGCGTTGCATCGATTCGTCGGTAACGGCCAGGGCAGGCAGATTCACGGCAAGTGCGCCGGTTCCCACAGCAAATTGTTTAAGAAAGCTTCTTCGGTTACTCATAATGGAAGTATTTTGTTATTTAGAATGTCCATAAAAATAGCTATTATAACCCTATAGCCTTTGTGCAACCGTTTGCTCTTATGTTTCCGTACATCCCGTTGTTTCCTGAAAGGGATGCCGGAAATGAAATATAACAAGCAGGTTCCGCAGGATCCGCCGCAAAATACCACAAAAAAAATCCCGGTAATTGCTTACCGGGATCACTTCCTGCTATCAAATTGTTTTATTTCACTTCTTCAAAAGGAACATCCGTAACATCATCCGCACCGCCTGCATTTCCACCGGCAGCCTGCTCGCCTCCGGGCTGGCCGGCCTGGGCCTGCGCCCCGTCAGCACCTTGTCCGGATTTATAGATATCCTCGCTGGCTGCTGTCCAGGCAGCGTTCAGTTCTTCAGTAGCCTTATCAATAGCGGCAATATCCTGCTGCTTATGCGCTTCTTTTAATTTGGTAACGGCACCTTCAATTACCGACTTCTTGTCTGCAGGAACCTTATCACCGTATTCTTTCAGCTGTTTTTCAGTCTGGAATACCAAGCTGTCTGCAGCATTCAGTTTATCGATCTTTTCACGCTCTGCTTTATCGGTGGCTTCGTTGGCTTTTGCCTCGGCCTTCATTTTTTCTACTTCTTCCTTGCTTAAGCCGCTTCCTGCCTCGATATGGATCTTCTGCTCTTTACCGGTTCCTTTATCTTTCGCCGTTACATGCATGATTCCATTCGCATCGATATCAAAGATCACTTCGATCTGCGGTACGCCTCTCGGGGCCGGCGGAATGCCATCCAGATTAAAGATCCCCAGGCTCTTGTTGTCTTTTGCCATAGAGCGCTCACCCTGCAATACATGAATCTGTACGCCCGGCTGGTTATCGCTTGCAGTAGAAAACACTTCTGACTTTTTGGTAGGGATGGTGGTGTTGGAAGGGATAAGGGTTGTCATTACTCCGCCCATGGTTTCAATACCTAAAGAAAGCGGTGTTACATCCAGTAACAATACATCTTTTACTTCCCCGGTTAAAACAGCACCCTGGATAGCTGCACCAATGGCTACCACTTCATCGGGGTTTACACCACGGTTCGGTTTTTTACCAAAGAACTTTTCTACTATTTCCTGTACTTTGGGGATACGGGTGCTACCACCTACCAGGATCACTTCGTCGATCTCCGAAGGATTCATGCCTGCATCTTTCAATGCGGCTTCGCAGGGTTTTAAACAACGTGCAAACAGGTTATCTGCCAGTTGCTCAAATTTAGCGCGGGTCAGCTTTTTTACCAGGTGTTTGGGCACTCCGTCAACCGCTGTAATATACGGCAGGTTGATTTCGGTTTCGCTGGAGGAAGACAATTCGATCTTGGCTTTTTCAGCAGCTTCTTTCAAACGCTGTAATGCCATCGGGTCTTTTCTTAAATCAATGCCTTCTTCAGATTTAAATTCTTCAGCCAGCCAGTCCATGATCACTTTATCAAAATCATCACCACCCAGGTGTGTATCCCCGTTGGTAGATTTCACCTCAAACACCCCATCGCCCAGCTCAAGAACAGAAATATCGAATGTACCGCCACCCAGGTCAAACACCGCAATTTTATGATCTTTACCACCTTTATCAAGCCCGTAAGCCAATGCAGCAGCAGTAGGTTCGTTTACAATACGGCGTACCGTTAACCCGGCAATTTCACCGGCTTCTTTTGTAGCCTGGCGCTGCGCATCGTTAAAATAAGCGGGAACGGTGATCACCGCCTCGGTTACTTCCTGGCCCAGGTAATCCTCGGCTGTTTTTTTCATTTTCTGTAATACCATCGCAGAAATTTCCTGCGGGGTATATAAACGTCCGTCAATATCAATACGAACGGTATTATTGTCACCCTGCGCAACTTTGTAGCTCCAGTGGCTGATCTCTTCAGAAACCTCAGCAAAACGGCGGCCCATAAAACGCTTTACAGACATGATGGTGTTTTGCGGGTTGGTGATGGCCTGTCTTTTTGCAGGATCCCCTACTTTCCGCTCGCCGTTTTTCAAAAATGCAACAACAGATGGGGTTGTACGGCGCCCTTCATCGTTGGCAATTACCACCGGCTCGTTACCTTCCATTACCGCAACGCAGCTGTTGGTGGTTCCTAAGTCAATACCAATAATTTTACCCATAATATTTAAATTTCTCCTTTTATTAAAAATTACCACAATCTGTGGCAGAAATTAACTTTCAATGATTATGCCGCAGTAGCCAAATATGAAAAAATGTCAGAAATCCATGTAATCATCCTGCAACCAGACGTCCTGACGGGGTGATATTACCGGGTACTGTCATTTTAGAGACTCAACAACAGACAGTTACAGCACCGGGGCCTGTAAAACGGCTCCATTCCCGGTATCCCGGTGCCATTATTTATTCCTGCCATTGATTTCCTATTTTAGCGCCAGATTTTGATAGTATGAAGAACGGACTCCTCTTTTTATATACACTCTGCCTGGCAATTGCCGGTTATTCACAGGCGATCGATTCCCCTGCGCCTGTATTATCGCTGCCCGAATACCCGGCCGCCGTCATTCCCGAATCGGAACTCAACATCCCGGTACAGGTAGATCTGGCCCCCTTTTTTGCCATGGCCAACAAAAAAGTAGATACCCTGTTCACCTCCCCCCGTTTTCCAAACGACTGGGTGCAGCAGGGATGCGATACCCGCTACAAATACAGTTTCCGGCGCGGACCATTGCAGTTCAGCTTAAAAAATACAACCCTCGACATCTCCTTTACCGGTTATTATAAAATCGTGGGATCTACCCGCGCCTGTGTAAACGGTAAGGCGGTTACGCCCTGGACGCCCGCCTGTCAGTGTGGTTTTGAGGAAGGCGAACGGAAGGTAAAAGTGGGCTTTACCATTGCTATTTCAATGCTGACCAATTATACCATAAAAATGCAGGTAACCCGGAAAGAGCCGGAGCCGGTAGATAAATGTTCGGTTTGTTTTTGGGGGCAGGATATTACCCCTGTGATTATGGATGCACTTAAAAAGGAACTGGACGTATCAAAAGCAGATCTTGAAAAAAGCTATGGCCGGATCGATTTGAAACCGCATTTTCAAACCATGTGGAATCAGCTCAATACGCCGTATAATATTAATAATATGGGCTGGCTGCAGATCAACCCGCAGAAGATCCGTATCAACAGCATTCAAACGGCTGGCAGTCATTTGCAGATTAGCGTGGGAATGGCGGCCAAACCTATTGTGCGGTTCGAAAAACCTGCCGCGGTCGTTTCGCCGGTACCGCATATCAGCAATTTCAGCCGGAACCAGGGATTTCAGGTGTATGCAGACCTGGTCATGAGCTACGATTCGCTCAGCCGCATCCTTACCAGCCAGATTGCCGGGAAGGAATTCGTTTTCAGCAAAGCCTTTATAAAAAAGAAATTCATTTTCCTGGAGTGCAAGCTCCTCGGCAGCCGCGATAACCGCCTGGTGATGCAGGTAAAATTCACCGGCTCCAACAATGGTGTTTTTTATGTAACCGGTAAACCTTTGTATTACGCTGGAACCAAAACATTGGAGGTAACCGATGTGGATTTTGATATTCAATCCCGGAACGCACTGTTAAAAACGGCAGACTGGCTGTTTTCTAAAAAAATCACCGGCGAAATTGAAAAGATGGCCAAATATGATCTGAACGAACTGTTGTCAACAGCCCGGACCAATATGAACCAACAGTTAAACCGGCAGTTTATAAAAGGAATCACCGGCAGTGGAAACGTTAAAGATATCAGTGTAGCCGGTATTTTTCCGCAACCCGGATGGCTGGCCGTAAGGGCTTATTGCAATGGAGATTTTTTGTTGAAGGTGGCAGGGCTCGATCTGTAACCTGACGAACAAACTGAAGACTGATAGCCGAAGGCTACGTGAATGTTCCGGGTACGATCCGGTTTCATACCTGATAGCCCGGACTGAAAACTGATATCTGATAACTGATATCTGATAACTGATGACTGAAACCTGATAACTAAATGCTCCCATCACTGCCAGCCGATGACGATTTCCGGTCTGGTTGCTCCTCTTCCAAATAGGCGGGCTCCGGTATTCTTTTAAAACTGAAATGCCGTTGTGCCAGGTAACTGACCAGCATTACCACCACGGTGGTACCCATCTGCGCAAAAACGGGATAAATGTTCCAGACCTCTACCATGATCTTCAGCAACACGTAATTAATGGTCAGATTAAACACACATACCAGCAGGTAGCGGAACAACTGCACCCGGCCGCGGATCCTGCTGTCGTCAAATACCACGTACTTCATCAGGAAAAAGCCTACCACAAAACTTACCACAAAGGACACTACCAGGGCGGCCACGTGCGATTTTAACGCATAAAACCCAAAATGAAAGTCCTGGCCCCGGAAAATAAATTTATAGGAAATGTAATAAGTCAGCAGGCCCAGAAAAGTATTGGACGCCCCGGAAACCGCATACCGGAAGGTTTGCAGCGGCATGATCCGTTTAAATGGCGGGTAAAAAAAGTCGATCAACGGGAGCAACCGGTCCCTTACACTATATAAATGCTGCCTCATCGGCCGCGAAGATATTCCTTATTCGCATGATTTCTGCGCCCGTGTTCCTTATTTTTGCATCAAAATTGTTAAGAATGAGCATTGTAGATACGTTGAGACCGATTGTTGCGGATGCACTGAACGCATTGTATGAAAAAGAACTGAGCCCTTCATCGATTGCCATCAATAGTACGAAACCCGAATTTGAAGGCGATTATACGATTGTATTGTTTTCCCTTATCAAGGAACTGAAGAAAAAGCCCGAAGAACTGGGTGCCGAAATGGGACAGTACCTGGTAAACCAGCATCCCGGCCTGATCCGCTCGTTTAACGTAATTAAAGGATTCCTGAACCTGTCCATTGCCGAAAATTTCTGGACGGCATTCCTCAATAAAAACTACGCAGATCCTTCATTTGGCAAAGAGGAACAACAGGCGTCCAAAGTAATGGTGGAATACTCTTCTCCCAATACCAACAAGCCCCTGCACCTGGGACATTTGCGGAATAACTTCCTCGGATGGTCCATCGCAGAGATCCTCAAAGCAACGGGTAGTGAAATCAAAAAATGCTGTATTTCCAACGACCGGGGCATTCATATTTCCAAATCGATGGTAGCCTGGCAGCTCTATGGCAACGGCGCCACACCGGAGTCTACCGGTATTAAGGGCGATCACCTGGTAGGGGATTATTATGTAATGTTTGGTGTGAAGCATAAAGAACAAATGGCGGAGCTTATTGAAAAAGGAATGAGCAAGGAAGACGCCGAAAAGCATGCGCCGATCATGAAAGCCGCGCAGCAAATGCTGGTGGACTGGGAAAACGGCAACCCTGAAGTTATCGCCCTCTGGGAGAAAATGAACAGCTGGGTGTATGCCGGGTTTGATCAAACCTACAAGCGCATCGGTACTGATTTTGACAAGGTCTATTATGAAAGTGATACCTATATACTGGGAAAACAATTTGTAGAGGAAGGGCTGAAAGAAGGTGTATTCTTTAAAAAGGAGGATGGCAGTGTTTGGATCGATCTTACGGCAGAAGGACTGGATGAAAAGCTGGTATTACGCAAGGACGGTACAGCGGTTTACATTACACAGGACCTGGGACTGGCCGATGAAAAATACAAAGACTTTCCTTATGACCAAAGCATTTATGTAATTGCCGATGAGCAGAATTACCATATGAAGGTACTGCAGCTGATTCTGCAAAAACTTCATAAACCCTATGCAGGAGGTATTTACCATATGAGCTATGGCATGGTGGAGCTGCCCAGCGGGCGGATGAAGACCCGTGAAGGCACAGTAGTAGATGCGGACGACCTGCTGGATGAACTGGTAAAAGTAGCGGCAGCAAAAACCGAGGAACTGGGCAAGGTGAAAGACTTTTCAGAAGCCGAGCTTAAAGAGCTGTATGATACCATTGCACTGGGGGCATTAAAATTCTTTCTTCTCCGGGTTGACCCTAAAAAGAGAATGGTGTTTAACCCCGAGGAAAGCATCGATTTCCAGGGCTTCACGGGTCCGTTCATCCAGTATACCCATGCACGGATCCGGTCGATTCTGCGGAATGAGCCGCTGGCTGAAGGTATCGCCGATCCGGAGCAACTGGAGCCGCTGGAGAAAGAACTGATCATTTTACTGGAACAGTTTCATACACAGGTAAAACAGGCCGCCGGCGAACACAACCCTTCCCTCCTGGCCATTTACGCATTTAGTGTAGCAAAATTGTTCAACAGTTTTTACACCGCGCATTCCGTACGCAACGCTGAGACGCCGGAAAAGAAAAACCTGCGGCTGAAGATCTGCACCCTTACGGCAGGCACCATTGCAGCTTCCATGGCATTACTGGGTATCCGCGTTCCGGAACGGATGTAGGGAATGATACAACCGCAACAGGTGCGGGAAACTTCATAGGGACCCTTTCAGAGCAGTGCTTCTCCCTTGCGGTCATTGCAGGTGCGTTGCGTGCATTGCGGTTAAAACTTAAACGCTAAGGACGCAAGGAATGCGCAAAGAACGCAGGGATATTTATCCATAACGGGCCGGATCTCTTTGCGTATTCTAAGATTACAAAATGGCCAAAAAAAGTTTTAGGCGACTTGTAAATAGTTTTCAACAAATGGTGTTTGTCGCTTTATAACGGCAAACATCCGGTAGATGATTTTATTTCGAACGATGTTGATGGTGCTCATTTTTGGCTTGCCGATCTCCACGCGTTTTAAATAATACTGACGTAGTTCTTTGTCATGTTGGATGGCAGATTTTGCAGCAAGGTCGAGGATCGCTTTCATGCGTTTATCGGCCAGGTGGCTGACTTTGGTCCTGCCATGGCGGATGCGCTGCGTACATTGCGGTTAAAATACAATTCTAAAAGATACAAGGGCATTATACGGGAAACATCCAGGCACACCCGTTATGACGCCGGGTGCTGCGATAGACCCTTATCCTTTCAGCAATTGCATCAATTCCTTTACACCCTCCGTAGCCGGTTTTTCGATCGTATGCAGGTTGGGAAGTTGCCGCAGCGCGGGAATGGATTTATCGATAATATATTTCGGAACACCGGCTGCCACATAATCAATCAGGCCCGCTGCGGGATACACCAGCAGGGAGGTGCCAATCACCACAAAAATATCCGCTTCCGCGGCCAGCCGGGAAGCTGGAGCAATCATCGGTACCGCTTCGCCAAACCAAACGATATCCGGCCGCAGCTGACTTCCATCCGGCGCCAGATCACCCAAACGGATGTCATCCCGGATCTCATAGGACGGTTTATGGACGCGCTCGCTGCGCATTTTCAAGATCTCACCGTGCAGATGCAGCACCCGGGTAGACCCACCCCGCTCATGCAGATCATCGATATTTTGTGTAATGATATGCACTTCATACGTTGTTTCCAACGCTGCCAATCCATAATGGGCTGCATTGGGTTGTACATCCGCCACGTTTTTACGGCGCATATTGTAAAAATCCAGTACCAGGCCCGGATTTTTTGCCCACCCTTCCGGAGACGCTACCTCCATTACATCATATCCCTCCCACAACCCGTCACTATCGCGAAAGGTTTGAATGCCGCTTTCGGCACTGATGCCTGCCCCGGTTAATACGACCAGTTTCTTTTTCATCCCGCTCAAACGTTTATTGTGTACAAAATAACAGCTCTTTATTAAAATAAAAAACTGCGGATCGCTCCAGCAGTTTTAAACGCCATCCGTAAAGCCAGATCCTTAATCTTTCATGGCCGTTCCATCTTCATGCAAGGCAGCACTCTTTCTAACCAGGGTCAAAAATTCTTCCCGGTAACCATTTACATCCCGTCCCTGTGCTCCTTCAGCCAGGTCAAGCACCTGTTTGTAGCTGGCATTTTGTTTAAATGCAGAATTTCGCAGCAACAGCCCGAACGCGGCTACAGCTGCTGCAAAACGGAAATTATCGGAGGTTTCTCCAGTCGTTATGGATCTATCTGCAACCGGAACCGTGATTAATTTGCTACGATCGGCATCCACATCCTTATAACGCAGCTTTAATGTAAGCAATTCTGCGGATGCCGGAACAGTACCCTGCCCACTGGCAGACCGGTACTTCAGATCATCCACGGGTTTTTCAAATGTATTTTTTACGCCCGGGGGAATGACTTCATACAACGCGGTAACCGTATGACCGCTGCCTATTTCACCGGCGTCCTTTTCATCGTCATTAAAATCTTCCTGATTCAATATCCGGTTCTCGTACCCGATCAGCCGGTAGGCCTGTACCCTCTCGGGATTGAACTCCACCTGTATCTTTACATCTTTGGCGATGGTAAATAAGGTGCCTCCAAATTCAGCAACAAGCACTTTCTGCGCTTCATTAATTTGATCGATATAAGAATGGTTGCCATTCCCCTTATCGGCCAGTTGCTGCATCTTGCTATCCTGGTAGTTGCCGGTACCAAAGCCCAACACCGAAAGAAACACCCCGCTCTTGCGCTTTTCCTCAATCAAACGGACCAGTGCATCGTCACTGCTTTCTCCTACATTAAAATCGCCATCGGTAGCCAGCAGGATCCGGTTATTGCCTTTTTCGATAAAATGTTCTTTGGCTACCTGGTAGGCCAGTTGAATGCCCGCTCCTCCTGCCGTGGAGCCTCCCGCTTCCAGTGCTGCGATCGCTTCCCGTATCCGCGATTTATTATCACCGCTGGTAGAAGGCAATACCAGCCCTGCATTGCCCGCATACGTAACAATCGCCACCCGGTCGTCCGGGCGCAGGTTGTCCGTAAGTAATAGCATCGATTTTTTCAGTAAGGGCAGTTTATTTTCATCCTGCATTGAACCCGAAACATCGATCAGGAACACCAGGTTGGAAGGCGGCAGGGCGGCCTGGGGTACTTCCTTACCCTTGATGCCGATATGCACCAGGCGGTGTTCCGTATTCCAGGGGCAGGCTGAAACTTCTGTAATCACATGGAACGGATCCCCGTTTTGAGGAGGTGTGTAATCATAATCGAAATAGTTGATCATCTCCTCTACCCGCACTGCCCCGGCCGGCGGCCGTATGCCATCGTTAATAAACCGGCGTACATTGCTGTAGGCCGCTTTATCAACATCGATGGAAAACGTTGACAACGGATGCTCTTTCGTTATTTGAAATGTATTTTCCGTGATGGGTGCATAGCCTTCGGTATTAAAGGCCTGGTCCCGTGTCACGGTCTTCAGGTTTTCTATTTCCATTGCGGCAGGCTGCTCCATCCGTTGATGACGACCACCGTTACAGGCAAACAAGATCCAGGGCAATAGTGCCATTGCAAAAAAAAGGCGTTTCATAAAAAGTATTTAAAAATTAATAAATGATTGCAGTGTCCGTTTTCATAGGCAAGTATGCATTCATTTGGCACTGTTTAAAGTCGGTTTCCGGATAAACGTTTTCCCTTGCATAAATCCATCCTCCTTTATAAATTCACCGAGTGCTTCCTTATCAGGGCTTACCCGCAATGGCCGGGCAGTATCGCCCGTTGTGCCCGTAATGGTTTCCATCATTTTCACTTCGTTCCTGGTACTGATCCTGCGGATATTCAATACGCCGTTCCTGTATGTAAGTTTTTGCACGGCCCAGCTGCTATCATCCCATGGCCGGTTCAGGAAATATTGTTGCTGGTATTCTTTCAGCACATTTTTCTTTTTCAGATCAAAGATGGTATCCGTTAATACATAGCCGGTAAATAAAGAATCGCCCGTCTTCTTTACAGGATACTGCGCATGTGTACGGTAATCGAAGAGGGTATCGCCCCGGATCGTTTCGTAGGGCTGTAATATTTTATAACTAAACGTATCCTTCAGGGTATCCCTGGTAATTAAATAAAAAGGGGAAACGGTCAATACCGTTCCGTTATCATGATCGTAGAATGTTCCGGTCAGGCTATCGGGCAGCTGGCTTAGTTGCGGTTCTCCGGAGGGTTGTGCTTCGGAAAAGGTTACCGTAGTTGTATCGCATGCTGAAAGGCAGGCAATAAAAAGCCCTATTGTTAGTTGATCAACAATTTTCATTGGTGTTGCTTTTTATAATTGTTTAGAAAATGGCGTAGCCAGAAGTCCGTTAACATGGGATTCCGGAGATCCCAGGCGTTCGTTTTTTGGATTACACTTGTTTATGGTCTTGTTTGCGGCAAAGCCTGTCAAAGCCGGTTATTGCTGCTTACAGGTTTGCTGCCTCATCGTTTAAGAATGCTGCAGCATCCTTTTACCTTAATACAACGCAACAAAAAAAGTAACCGCAACCACATTGTTAATAAATATAAAAAAGGCTCCTGATACATCAGAAGCCTTTAAACGTTCCGTTCATCATTGAACAGGAACCCCGCCGATCCGGCGGTCATCAAGAGTCTGTTTTTAAACCACTACAATTTTGCCGGTAACTGTTTTCCGTTTATTAAAATAATGCCGGTATTTCTCGCTTATTTCCTTCGATTGCCGTTCTCCATTGATGTAGAGCTCCCCGTCTCTGAACTGGATCCTGTTGGCCGGACTCTTTTCAATCAGCCCGTCCCGTTCCATTTGCTGGTAGGCATCTTTAAGCCGTTGCAGTTGCCGGCGGGTTTCACGCAGCTCATTATTTACACCAGGGGCTATCTGTCGCATTTCTATATCCAGTTGTTGTTGCTGCATCTTCAGATCCCTGCGGGCGTTCTCCAGTTGCCCTTTTAACTGATCGAGCCGGATATTTTTTAATGTGGCATTGATTTCGTTTTTCAGTTGCGCAGCGTCGATATTTTTAACGGATTTCATTGCGCGGGATATATCCCGTTCCAGTGTTGCTTTGTCAATACCGGCCATGGCTGTTTCGATGTCTTTGTTCAACTGCTCAAAATTGATCTTTTTTACAGCCGCCTTTGCCTCCGCCTGAATTTTTGCAAGATCAACCGCGGATAGTACATGGTGCACCTCCTGCTGAATATGATTCCTGGTTATATTCCATGGGACATCGTGGGTACGGATCTGTTCCTCTACATAATGCAACGCTGCATCCAACCGACCGGTTTCAAATTCGGTTATAGCCGGCAGGGTATCGCTGTTAAAGGGAAACTCCGGTTTAAAAGCGGATGCCCGCCCGGATGGTGCAAAGGACAAGAAAGCCGCGCAGGCAGCGGGCAGCAATATCCATATGGCTGTTCGCAAAATAGATCTCTTTTTCATTAGTTGGGTTTTAAGACAAGAAATTAACGAAATTCTTCGTAGCTAAAGTACGAACAGATACGTAAAAACCGGTGTTAATGAAATGATAATTAATCCGGGGGATGATCAGTCGGCAGCTATTGCCAGATCGACGTTCCGGGGACAGAATCCGTTGTTCCCGGCGATCAACGCGGATCTTTATCGCCGGCTTCGTTCATTCCTTGTTTGCGCCGGATATCTTTATGAACAGTTGCAGGTTCAGCACGGGAGTAGCTGTTCTGTGATCCGAATGGATCTGTAAATTATGTGCGCACCAAAGCATCAGGCCCGCACCAGCAGCACCTGCCAGGCTTTCTCCGTGGCCCCTTCCCGGATCAGCTGTTGTGCATACCGGTGAATTGCCCGTACCCGTTCTTCGCTGCTTTCCTCCTGCAGCAACGTGGATAATGTAGCATCCAAGAACCCGGGATCAATGGCAGGCATAGCCGTAGCATTTGCCAGCACGCCGAGATCATTTCCTGTAAGCACCGCGCTATTGCGAATGGTATCCGGCAGCGCGTCGATTCCCATTCCCAGCTGCGTATTGGGCTTTTCTACTTCAAAAAGATTATCAGGCGTCACCTTACAATACCAGTTTCCTCCCAGTCTGGCTACATGCTGCAGCTTTCGCTGATCCACCCGGTGGCTTCCGTCTAAAACAGATTCGTCTATATGCAGCAACAGTACTTCACAAATAACCAGGTTACCGGCACCGCCAACGCTTCCCAGTGGTTTTATTTCTACCACGCGGCACTCCATTCTGGCCTTACTTTCCTTCACCAGCGGAGGGCGTATCTGCCGCGATTGCTCCATAGTAAAGCCGGCCTTTATAAATTCATTGGTATCTTTTGGAAACTCGCAGCTGGCCAGCGAAACCTGTTGCACCATTTCATAGTCTACAATATTAATGGCTACTTCCGGTACCTCCAGCAGGTTCTGAAGCGTGTGCTTGGTGGTATTATCGCGCACCCTCCGGGAAGGACTAAAAACCACCACCGGCGGGTTGGTAGAAAACAGGTTGAAAAAACTAAAAGGGCTCAGGTTAATATTGCCGGCCTTATCTATGGTACTGGCAAAGCAGATGGGCCTGGGCGCAATGATGTGCTGCAGGTAGTGCTGTTTATCTAATGGCGTAAGAGTAGTTAAATCTATAGTCATATTAACCGCAATGGCGCTAAGGCGCGAGGTTATTGTTAATCCGTTTTAGTTTCCCGAGCTCATTCGACTTTCAACCCGGGATTAATTGAACCAATAGCGAATCTAATATTTATTCACCATTCGTTTAAATCCGTTTTTCAATAAGGATACATTAAAGTTTACCAGAAAGCCAAGTCGCTTATCTGCTAATTTCAGGTACGATAATAACTGGGCGTGATGTACGGGATGAAGCATGTCAACAGCTTTGACCTCAATAATAATTTCCTTTTCAATCAAAAGATCCAGGTAAAAATCTTTTCCCGTTTCTTCTCCTTTATAAAAGAGCGGAAGTTTTATTTGATATTGAACAAAAACATCTCTATTTTTCAATTCTTTTATCAGTGCATATTCATATACGGATTCCAGTAGTCCCGGCCCGAAGGCCCGATGCACTTCAAGACATGATGTAAAGATCTGTTTAGCCAGATATTCATACCTCACCTTTTCCATAGTGTTAACTTTTTTGTATTTTAGAAAAATGAAGTATAAAACACATACCTCATATTTCCCCGATTACGCCGTTTTCCGCTATGGCATGAAAGCATTCATCATTTATCATACTGTTCATCTCCGCGCCTTAGCGCCATTGCGGTTAAATCTTTTTCTTCTCTAAGATACTAAATTCCGTTCCTTCCTTTTCGATTTTATTCTCCAGCCGCCCCAGTTCTTCGATTTCCATTGCTACCACATCCCCCGGTTGCAGCCATTGCTCCCGGTACTCCGGATCCTGCAGTTTACCGGTGCCATTCAGTTCCAGGAAGCATCCGGTGCCTACCGTACCGCTCCCGATCACGTCGCCGGGATAGAGATCTGTTCCATATGAAGCCCGTTCAATAAGTTCTGCAAAGGTCCAGTCCATATCTGCCAGGTTACCGGTGCTCACCTGGATGCCGTTTACAAAACATTTCATTTCCAGGTTCCAGCTTTTACCGGTATGACCAGCCTTGGGCTTTACCTCGCGGGACGTTAAGGCATCTGTTGTTACCAGCCAGGGCCCAATCGCCGTGGCAAAGTCTTTTCCTTTTGCCGGCCCCAGGTTCAGTTGCATTTCCTCCATCTGAAGGGTGCGGGCACTGAAATCATTCATGATCATAAGCCCTCCGATATATGCATCTGCGTCTGCTGCTCTAATATTTCTGCCCTTTTTACAAATGACAATGGCTGCCTCCAGTTCAAAATCCAGTTTCTGAAAATGATCCGGCATACAGGTTACCGTTCCGGGACCGGTGATACTGTTATGATTGGTGAAATAAAAAACCGGGTATTGATCAAATTCGGGTATCATCGGCACCTTACGGTTCCTGCGCGCCGCTGCCACGTGTTGCCGGAAGGCATAGCCATCCCTGCAGGAAGTTGGATGCGGTACAGGGGCCAGCAACGGTACGCCGGACAATGCCAACCCTGTATCCCGAATGTTTCCGGCTTCCAGGTTTTCATTTTCCACAACCAGCATTTGAAAATACAGGTTCCAGTTTTCAAGCAACCACTTCATGGTAACCGAACCTTCGGACCTCAAAAAGGAAAGTGTGTATATACGGTCTTTTACCAGTAAACCCAATTGCTCATTCCCGTTATTTAGATATGATACCAGTTTCATTGAAAAAAATTTAATACGTTACATAACAAGCATATTTTACATCCTCCTTCTGTTTTTATTCCGGCGTTTTGCTTCCGGCTGCAACCCGGTGCTCTTTTACCGGTTGCATATGCGCTTCCAGTACCCTTTGTAAACCGCGTAACATTGGTGCCATATCCTCCATCCTGCAGGTGCCTACACTTAGCCGGTACCAATAAGGTGCATGTGCCGCACCAAATACGCGGAAAGGCAGCAGGGCAATGCCCGCCTCTTCCAGGAGCACTGTTGTCATATCCTGCGGCAACGCTATTTTAACCGAAAGATAAATAGATGCCTCCGGAGCAATGGCATCGATGGGCAGTCCTTTCATTTTCATATGCAGGATGCCCTTATAAATTGTTGTCAGCCGCTGCAACAGCGCTTCTTTAAATCCGTTTAAATAGACGGTAACCGCGCTATCATTATTCAGGAATGCAGCTACTGCTTTCTGTTCCGCCATCGGCGCCCAGGCTCCTACATGGTTCAGCATGGTTTTGATCTTGCCGATTACCGGTTCCGGGCCATAACACCATCCTACGCGCACGCCAGTTGCCGCAAATGCCTTACTGATTGCATCAACATAAATGGTATAGGGTTGTACTTCCGGACAAACACTTACCGGGCTGATATGCTGCTCGCGGCCATAATGCAGCAGGTAATAGATCTGATCATAAAAGATGTACAATTTTTTTTCTTCACTGCCTCGCCTCGTATTTTCCTCCACTACCATTTCGCAGATCGCTTTTAATTGTGCTGCCCGGAAGCAGGTGCCTGTAGGGTTCTGAGGTGAGCAAAGGGCCAGTAACACCGCTTCCTTTATAAACGGACGTATTTCCTCCGCCGTGGGCATAAAATTATTACCCGGTTCTGTTGCTATAACCCGCGGTATGGCACCGGTAAGCTGCACATAAAAGTGATTGTTCCAGGAAGGCACAGGATAGATCACGGTGTCTCCCGGATCTACAATCATATGATAGGCCGCAAACAATAAAGGCCGGCCGCCGCTGCCGATCATGATCTCTGACGGATTATAACAAAGTGCCTGATGCTTTTTTACAAAGGCCGCAATGGCCACCCGCAAATCTTCGTTTCCATCCGTAGCCGGGTAATTGGTTTGCCGGTTGCGATAGGCTTTTACAATTTCATCTTCCAGTAGCCGGGGAATGGGAAACAGCTGCGGGTTAAAATCGCCTACTGTATAATTCAACAGTTGTTCACCGGCTCCTGCCCTTTGCTTTACCGCATTACTGATGGCCAGTATACCCGAAGGCGGCGTACGTTCTGCCAACCGTGATAATTTCATTGTTATATTAGATTTGAGACTTGAGATACCAGAGATCAGATATGAGACAACAGATTTGAGATACCAGATTTGAGAATCGAGACAGCAGATATCAGAAACACAAATTCCACTTACCGGTTTTCAATACGCAAATCGTACCGCTCAAATCTCCATACTCGATTCTCAATACGCCCTTACAAATTTCCCCGCGCCTCCTGCTCCCGTTCGAGTGCTTCAAACAGGGCTTTGAAATTTCCTTTACCAAAACTTTTCGCCCCCTTGCGCTGAATGATCTCAAAGAACAACGTAGGCCGGTCCTCTACCGGTTTGGAAAAGATCTGCAATAAATACCCTTCTTCATCACGATCGATCAGGATGCCCAGTTCTTTTAATGGGATCAGGTCTTCATCGATGGCACCCACACGATCCAGCACCGTATCATAATATGAGGCAGGGATCTTCAGAAATTCCACCCCACGCCTTTGCAGCGCGCTTACCGTTTCAATGATATTGTTGGTAGCCAGTGCCACATGCTGCACACCCTCGCCATTGTAAAAATCCAGGTACTCTTCCACCTGTGATTTTTTCTTTCCCTCGGCAGGTTCATTAATAGGAAACTTTACATACCCGTTCCCATTGCTCATTACCTTGCTCATGAGGGCAGAATACTCGGTGGATATATCCGTATCATCGAAAGACAGGATATTCCTGAAACCCATTACCTCCTCATAAAAACGCACCCATTTATTCATCTGGTTCCATCCCACATTGCCTACGCAATGATCTACATAAAGCAACCCGGTTTCCCGTGGATTGTATGCCGGTGTCCACGGCTGATAACCGGGTAAAAAAGCGCCGTTATAATTGTTACGCTCTATAAAAAGATGCACTGTATCCCCATAGGTATGAATACCGCTCATGACCACGGAACCCTGTTCGTCCTCCAGCGTAACCGGTTTCATATAACTTTTGCCCCCCCGTTTTGTGGTTTGTTCCCAGGCATCGGTGGCATCGTTTACCCGGAGCGCCAACATCCTTACGCCATCCCCGTGCCGGGCAATATGTGCTTCAATTTCCGCGCAGTTCCGGATGGGCGTGGTAAACACAAAAGTGAGTTTATGCTGGCGTACCACATAACTGGCTTTTTCTTTAACGCCGGTTTCCGGCCCGGCATAGGCCAATGACTGAAAACCAAACGCTGTTTTATAAAAATGAGCCGCCTGTTTGGCATTGCCCACATAAAATTCAATATAGTCGGTTCCCTGCAGGGGAAGAAAATCGGCTGTAGCAGGAATGGCCGCCGCCATCTTACTTGTATCAGACATGATCAGTTTTTTTAACAGTAAACAGAAGGTAAAAAGAAGGGCACGGATTAGATACCACTTCGGTCTGTGGCCAGTGCTTCGATCAGCAGCACGTAGTTTACGCGCTTGTCAGAAAAGACTTTATATGGATAATCGGGTCTCAATTGCAAAATAATAACAAATGTACGTTATTTTATCAAAAGCAGTAATTTTGTATCAGAAATTATGCTATGCCTTACTACAGGAATTTTATTTACTGGAAAGATAAACGGCGCTGGAAGTATTACTTCCTGCTGGCAACACTAGCGATGGCGGCGGTTTAGATGTAAGCCTAATACTTCAGATTCCCGGTTGCGTAACCCGCATGCAGCCTGCGCTGCCATTTTCATCAACGATCAACAATTAAAAAATGCCGCACTATCATACATTGGGAACCATTCCCCACAAACGTCATACCCAGTTCCGCAAACCTGACGGCGGACTTTACAGTGAGCAGCTTTTTTCTACGGAAGGATTCAGCAATGACTATGCGCTCTTATACCATTGCCACCCGCCTACCCAAATTATCCGGACGGAACCGCAGCGGGATGTAAGTCCGCATATCGCAGAAGAAAAAATGCTGCAACACCGCAGCTTTGAAGGCTTTCAAATAAAACCGGCCGCCGATTACCTGGCCAGCCGCGTGCCCATACTGGTAAACAACGACTGCCACCTGGTACTGGCAGCGCCGCAGCAAAGTATGGAAGATTACTTTTATAAAAACACCGACGGCGACGAACTTATTTTTGTACATGAAGGATCGGGCACCGTAAACACCCAATACGGATCACTGCCTTTTGGCGCCGGAGATTATATAGTGCTGCCGCGGGGCACCATTTACCAGATCCGGTTTAACGATGCCCAGAACCGGCTTTTTATTGTAGAATCATTTACCCCGCTCCGTTTTCCCAAACGCTATCTTAGTAAGAACGGGCAGCTGATGGAACATGCACCGTATTGCGAACGGGATATCCGGCCGCCGCAGCACCTGGAGACCATTGATCAGAGAGGCGATTTTTTGATCAGGGCCAAGAAAAAAGGCATGCTGTACGGATTGCATTATGGCACACATCCCTTCGATGTCATTGGCTGGGATGGCTGCTGCTATCCTTTTATTTTTTCGATACACGACTTTGAACCCATCACCGGGCGGGTACATCAGCCGCCGCCGGTACACCAGACGTTTGAGACCAATGCCTTTGTGGTTTGCTCTTTTGTGCCGCGCCTGTTCGATTATCACCCGCAATCCATTCCCGCACCTTATAACCACAGCAATATCGATAGTGATGAAGTGATTTATTATGTAGACGGTGATTTTATGAGCCGCAAACAGGTAACCCGGGGCATGATCACCCTGCACCCTGCGGGTATTCCGCATGGCCCACATCCTGGTGCTGTTGAAAAAAGCATCGGTGCAAAGGAAACAAAGGAGCTGGCAGTAATGGTAGACACGTTTCATCCACTGATGCTTACCAAAGAAGCCCTTAAAATTGAAAACCCGGACTATATCATGAGTTGGGCGGAGTAGCCGTTTTAGAGAGAATGGTGAATGCTCAATAGTGCATCGTGAAAAACCGGGGTTTAAACAAAGAAGAAAACCAATTGTCCATATCATAAATAGATACACGGTTCCTCCCGGCTAACTATTGACCATTGACCATTCACTACCGCCCGCTAAAAGCCACCACTATCTGCGGAAGGTCCGTATATGGAAGGAACGGCAATATCATTCAGCCGCATATATACAGTAAGCTGTCCCCGGTGATGCACCAGGTGATTGATGGTCGATTCCAGACTTTCCTTTTTTGAGGATTGAAAAACGATCTGCCCGTTGCTTTTCAGGTAGAAGGGCGCTTCCAGATCCCCGTCTTTCACCGCTGCCAACGCTGCTTTTGCGGCTGCAATATTTTGATCAAAATGAGCTACCAGTTCTTCCGTGTTAGCCGGACTGATATGCTTAAAGGTAGCAAAGTCGATCTCATTATCCCGGACCATCGTAGCAATCCATAAGGGAATTTCTGCAACCAGCACCGATAAATAACCGAGGGGCATCGATTTTTCATGCGGCCGCCATTCGGATAAAGCAGTGGGTATGCGTTCAAGACAGCTGCGGGTGGCGCGTGTTTCCATTTCCAGTTCCCGGGTAAATGCTTTTGCAAAAGTTGAATCGTTCATTACAAGTGGTATTTTATGATTAAAAAATAGGATCAGGGTTGCCCATCTGCCCCCGGCAGGATGGCAATATTTGCTAAGGTATGCCATCCGTCGTCAATCAGTTTTTTTAGTTCCGGCTTCCGGTGCTGCAGGCGGGTAAGTGTTTGCACAATCTGCTCCTGCAACAGCGGCGCTTCATCGCGGTCCTTCAGTATTTCAAGGATCTCCAGCAGGCAAAGCCAGTCATCCGGATACTGCACCTCCAGTATCCCGGCAATTTTCCCCAGCGGCCCGGTATCCGCCCGCTTTTCCCGGATCTCGCGCACCTGCCGGTATAATGCGTGCAATACCTGTGTTGCCTCACTGTACACGGAACGTGGTAATTCCCTGGGAACGATGGTTAGCTGTTCATACGCTTCTTTATCGGCTGCACCGGAAAAAACAGCCGCGATCTCCGCTCCAACGGCCATATCATAGATCCCCCATTCGGGCTGGAATAACTGGCGGGCCGTAACACTATCAATGACCGTACATCCCGAAAAGCGGATGAGGATGATCTTGTTGTTTCTTGTACCTATTTGTTCCACTGTTCCATGTACCTGTATGCCGTTCCGGAATAGCAGGGCTGCCGGCCGGCCGGTTTCAATGCCTGCGTTCTTTAAATCGTCCGTGGTAAAATCTTCCAGTGGCAGATCGTAGTCGCGTAATTTTCCCACAGGCGATCCAAATCCCTGCGGGTAGGTTTGTTTTCCATGCCCTTCCAGCTCCCGGTCTTCAAAGGCCAGTACCGCGGGCCCTGTAGTTGCGATATACGTACCCGCCCCGATACCCGTTTCCACAAAAATGCCGGACACCTGTAGCCCCGAGCTATAAACTACGGTGCATAATAAACCACATTCGATGGCCTTCTCCAGGCCATATACGCCGCCCCGCCGGTAAGAAAGCGTATCCGCAAACGCGTCCAGCACCTCAACCAGGTTCTGAAAGTCGGGGGTCACAAACAGCTGCGGCTGCGGCTTGGTGATATCATAAGGATAATGTACGGCATCAATGGTATACGGCAGCTTCTTTACACCAGGCCCCATACAGGTAACACTTTCGCCAATAGACGAAAGCAGGCCGGCGCCATAGATCTTATAATTTTCCAGGCTGCCGATAAGGCCATATTCTACCGTCCACCAGTGCAGGCGGGCCAGCAGCGCCATCTCGGAAGGTGCTCCCATATGCTGCTGTATATCCGTGAGCGCCTCCTCCGCTTTGCGGATCTCCGTTTCCGGCGTACCGGCCAGTTCTTTCAGTATGGCCAGCTGGCGGATGGCCTCAAACAATTCCTGGTCTTTTTTAGAACGCATGGCCTTTGTACCCACGGCCCCGGTAAACTGCAGGTACCGGGCATACTCCGGCTCCCCGATGATGGGAGCATGTCCTGCAGATTCATGAATGATATCCGGGGCCGGGGTATATTCTATATGTTGTATCTGGCGGATATCCGCTGCGATGATCAGCACCCGGCAGGCCTGGAACTCCATAAACGCCTGTGATGGAATAAATCCGTTTACGGTAACCGCTCCCCAACCGATCTGCTTCAGGTGATCGTTCATGGTTTGCAGATCAGGGATCCGTTCAATGGTAAGCCCTGCCTTTTTTAAACCCGGTATATAGGGATAATAGGCAACATCCTTCAGGTAGCTGTAGTTCTGCCGCATTACATACCGCCATACCGCATGATCTACAGCCGTATAATGTTCGTAATGCTGCGGCACAATATATTGCTTCAGGTGGCGGGGCAGCCGGTCGATGAGCGGATTGTTATAATTGTTCATCCGGCAAAAATACAATTTTAAACAAACGATCGTAAGCCTGTTTAATTGTCAGTTTTCAGCCTGGATCATCAGGCATCGAACGAATCCAACTTTGAACCTGGAACCTGAAACAGCATTGAGCGTTTAGCACTTAGCAGTCATCCTTTACCTATCAGTTTTCCGCTTGATTCACCAGGCATCGAACGAATCCAACGTTAAACATTGAACCTGGAACCTTAAACCACCTCCTCCCCCGCCATCTTCAATACCAGTTCCCATTCTTCCGGCTTTACGGTTTGTACCGAAAGGCGACCCAGTCGCACAAGGTCCATATCTTTTAGCTGGGGCACTTCTTTGATCTCGGATAAGGGTACCGGTTTCTTTAATTTTTTATAAGGAGCCACCTCCACCGCAACCCAACGCTCATCGCTTGTAGTGGGGTCTTGGAAGGCTTCCTTTACAATTTTTGCAATCGCCACAATTTCCACGCCTTCATTACTGTGATAAAAAAAAGCCAGGTCGCCTTTCTTCATCGCACGCAGGTTCAGCCGGGCCGCATAATTGCGTACACCATCCCATACGGTCTTTTTGTCTTTCACCAATTGATCGTAGCTGTATTTGAAAGGTTCTGATTTTATAAGCCAATAAGCCATAAGAAATATAAAATTTAAAATATTGAATTTAGAATGATGCGTGGTTCCTGTTTGTAATCAGTATTTTTATAAAATATAAAAATAAAAAACAATCAGGAATCCGCAACATCAAATAAGCATCTGGGAACAGGAGGCCTTTTATGCTCCGCAGGATATCGTCATTATCGGTGCCGGTTTTACCGGCCTGTGGACAGCCATTTACCTGCGGCAAAAATTTCCGTCGAAACAGATCTCCGTGGTAGAACGGGATATAACATCTGCCGGAGCTTCTGCACGCAATGCGGGCTTTGCCTGTTTTGGAAGTCCCACAGAAATTTTATCCGATGTTGCAGCGATGGGAAAAGAAAAAGCGCTGCAGTTGTTAAACATGCGCTTTGAAGGACTGCGGGCCATCCAAAAGATCTTTGCAAACGGACTGATTGATTTTTCAGTTTGTAAGGGATACGAATTACTGGATGATCCCCGAAGTATTGAACGCCTTCCGATATTGAATGAATGGCTTTATGAGGTTACCGGTGCGCCCGCAACCTTTTGCCAGCAGGACGAACTGATTCCTGTGTTTGGATTTGCCAACACGGCGCACCTTATTGAAAACCGTTTTGAGGGATGCCTGCACCCGGGCAAACTTTTAAATGCCTTACATCAGCTTGCCGTAAAGATGAGCATTCGCTTTCTATTTGCAACCGAAGTTCGAACGGTGGAGGAACATCCGCAGGGAATTAAACTGTATATGACCAAGGGGCCGGGTCTTTTAGCGGAACGGGTCGTTTATTGTACCAATGCTTTTAGCAGCCGGCTTCTGCCCAAGATGGACCTGGTGCCGGCCCGAGGCCAGGTGTTGCTTACCGAACCGGTTCCCGGTTTAAAATTCAACGGTACTTTCCATTACCAGGAGGGATATTACTATTTCCGGAACCTGGATAACCGTATTTTACTGGGCGGAGCGCGTAATACTTCCTTTCAAACGGAATATACGTTGGAGCCGTTTACCACCCTGCCCATACAGGAGGCGCTGGAAGCTTTTTTGTCGACGATAATTTTACCCGGACAGCGGCCACAGATCACACACCGGTGGGCCGGTATCATGGCGATGGGCAAAGAAAAAACACCCATTCTGGAGCAGCTTACCGACCGTTCTTTTTGTGCCATCCGGATGAGTGGTATGGGGGTGGCCCTGGCTCCTGCTGCAGGAAAAAAAATTGCGGAGCTGATGACCTAGTATTATCAACGCCTATGGCGTACCAGTATTTACGAACAAAAAAAATAATCCTTTAACGTTCACTCAAAAATGAAATTTGGACAAGTAAGCAATCCCGGAGCTGTTGATTTCACCCTGCCAAAGGATCACCCCGAAGCCGCAAGCGTGCTCGGCGCCACAAAAAAGCAATCCGCTTTTGAAGTATATATCGGCTGTGCCAAATGGAACCGTACCGATCTGAAAGGTTTTTATCCGCGTGGTGTTAAAGATGAACTGAAGTATTATGCCACACAGTTCAATGCCATAGAGCTGAATGCCACTTTTTATAAAATGCCCGACTGGAAGCAGGTGGAAACCTGGAAGAACAAAACCCCTGAGGGTTTCAAATTCTTTCCCAAGCTAACCAATACGATCAGTCATTACAAGCGACTGATTGATGTAGAGCAGGAAGTTGAAGTATTTTGCGATGCCGTCAGCAATTTTGAAGACCGGATGGGTATGGCATTTCTTCAATTACATGATAATTTTAAACCCGAGCATTTCGACCGGCTGCAAACGGTGCTGGAACAATTTCCAAAAGGTATTCCCCTGGGCGTGGAAGTACGTAACGGGGAATGGTTTTCTGACAACCGGATCCACGACCGTTATTGCCAGCTGCTGGAAAAACGGAAGATGACTCATATTATCGTAGATACCGCCGGCCGCCGGGATATGCTGCACATGCGGCTTACAGCACCTGCAGCCTTTGTACGGTATGTGGGTGCCAATCATCCTACGGATGTGGGGCGCCTGGATGAATGGATTGAACGGATCAAAAAATGGAGGCAGGAAGGGTTGCAAAAATTATATTTTTTTGTACACCAGAATGTAGAACTGGAGTCGCCGTTGCTTGCGGCACATTTTATCCGGGGCATGAATCAATCCTTTGGGCTTTCATTAAAAATACCGGACAAGGCCGGCGAGCAAGGTGCGTTGTTTTAAAGGGAGTGTAAATGTAACTGCAATGAACGTAACGACTTCGCAAAGCGATCGATAGAAGGATTTATTGTATCCTTCTTTTAAAAAGCTACCTTTGCAAAAACAGATGAACCGTGGCACAGTACTCTTTAGGCGAGGCATTGAATGAATTTTTGAATAAAAGCCGGATCAAAGGTGATATACAGGCCCTGCGTATTGACGGGGTTTGGGAAGAAATCATGGGTAAAACAGTAGCCCGGTATACAGACAAACTGCAGATCATCGGCGATAAGCTCATTATTTCCACAACCGTTGCTCCCCTCAAAAACGAACTGGTCTACCAACGCGAAAAGATCATTCAACGCGTAAATGAAGCCCTTGGCCAAAAGGTCATTAAAGAGATCATTGTTAAGTAAGGCTTCCAAATTCCAAGCCCAAAATTCAAGTCTGGAATCTCGAATCTGAAATCCCCCTAAAGATCAGGCGTAGACAGTGTTTGCCAGCTTTGGAATGCGCCAACCTCATATTCAATCACCCCCGTTTTGGCGTTATAGGACGATTTGGACAGCAGCGGAAGCGGCATCGGAATTTTTGATTGCTCCGGGTGGTGTGTGCGGTTATGATAGGTTTGCACTTTCAGCGGATGGATCTGTTTCCCATTCATTTGAATATTGCTGATGCTGAGGCGCACTACCGGCAGCTCTTTGTAGTTGGTAACCCTTCCTCCCATCGCCGGCTTCTGCGCTGCAAAATTTATTACCGTTCCATATTGCTCCAGGAAAATCCCCTCCCAGCTGCCAAACCGCAGGTTCTTTCCCGGAAAGGCCAGGGAGCCGATAACAAATTTTTCATGCCGGTTTAAATCTTCCACTTCCATCGTTACCCAGCTGTGTTCATACTCGCCCCAGGAGAAAATGATATCCTTCGGCGAAAATGAATCCGGCACAGGCTTCCCCGGTACATAACCCGATTTATACAAGGAGAGCCGGTAGTTTCCTTTGTCCCACCTTACCTTATTGCGCACACTGATAAAATCACCTTCGGCATCACTGCTGGCATAGTAGCCGTCTGTTTTTAGTGCATTCCGGTTCCGTTCCATCCAGCGGGAAAAAATGCCGCCCCGCCCGATACCCTGGCTGTTGCCACCGCCAACCGGCCTTCCATCAGACGCAGTCTGTATGCCTCCATAAAACTGCATCCGGTTCAGGGTGCCGTTGAATGGCGCAATGTAAAAGCGATAGTCGTCGGGTATAGATGTTTTGATATGCACATCCATGGAAAAACGCTCAAACATTACAGCAGGCGTATCCATCGTGATGGTGGTATTGATAAAATGCAGCGGCGCTAATATAATGCTGTCCGGATAGCTGCGATCCGTAGCCATTTTCTTCTTCAACTCTTTATGAATATCTGAATTTTCATACTTCTTCCGGAGCGCCGTCTTGGAAGTATCTTCCTGGGCCGCACCCCCTCCGAAAAAAAAGGCTGTTACAAGCAGTAGTAAACCGTATTGTTTCATTTCAATTTATAAACGCATGCGCTATCCATACCTAGATCCGTACCCTTGGATCAAACACTCCATACAGGATGTCTGCTACAATATTCATGATCACAAAGAAGGCGGCCGAGATGAGTACCGAGCCCATCACAACCGGGTAATCCAGCTTTTCCAGTGCATCTACCGTCACTTTTCCAATTCCCTGCCAGCCAAAGATGTATTCTACAAAAAATGCGCCCGCCAGCAGTTCTGCAAACCATCCCGTTACAGCAGTAATTACCGGGTTCAATGCATTTTTCAGGCCATGTTTCCATATTACCGTTCGTTTACGCAATCCTTTCGCGTATGCGGTACGAATATAATCCTGGTCCAGCACGTCCAGCATGGCGCTTCTTGTAAGCTGGGTAATAATGGCCAGCGGGCGTATCCCCAGCGTAATGGCGGGCAGGATCAGGTTCTTAAGTGTAAGCACCCGCCGCCCGGTTACCGGGTCAATGTCGAACCAATTACCGGTAATGTGCAGGCCGGTATATTTTGTAAGGATAAAACCAAAGACATATGCAATAATGATCCCCATAAAAAAAGACGGGGCCGAAATACCTACGATGCTTGAAAAAATAGCGCTGGTATCCAGCCAGGAATTTTGCCGGACGGCTGCCACCACTCCTAAAGGGATACCCACTGCAACCGCCAGCGCCATTGCAGCCAGCGTAAGCATTAGTGTGCCGGGAAGTGCCTCCATCAGGATGCCGGTTACCGCTCTTTTTGTTTGGTAAGACCGGCGCAGGTAAGGCACTTTGAATGCCAGTGTTGTTTCCCCGCCGATAAAAAACCCTTTTAACTTTTTTGAAGCGATCTCCTCCCGGCTATGTATGGCCAGCGGCGATATGTCATTTACATACAGCAGGAATTGCTTCCATTTAGGTTGATCGAGGTATAATTCCCTGCGGATGTTTTCCTGCGTTTTCTGATCACCGCTCTGTCCCATCACCAATCGCGATGGATCGCCGAATCCCTGGAACAAAAAAAACACCAGCAGTACAACCCCGGCCATTACCAGTATACCATATATTGCCTTTCTGATGATATATCCCAACATACAAGAACCCGGTATTCAACCGGTGGTTTTAGTGATATCTGCAGCGCTAACGGGCGGTTTTTACAGCCCCCAGCTCTTTTAATGCTGCATTAAAGTTTTTATAACTCCATTTTCCGGCAACCGTTCCCTTTTTCAGGAGGTATAACGTAGGATTGGTTCTTGCCGCCATGCGGATCATTACCCGGTCACCTGCCAGTACTTCCAGGTCTTTAAAGGCGGTGCCGGCTATTGCCTGCTTTACCGGTACCGCTGTACTGCTGATGATATATACCGGTATCCCCTGCGCACGGGCATTTTGATAGATGGGTTCAAACCCGTTCTTCCAGTCGCTTACCGGGTGCGACATATCTTCGTTAAACAACAACAGGATCTGATCCGCTTCCAGCAGTTGCTGTGTTATGTTGTTGCCCGCCGTGTCTGTAAAATCAAAGCCCCGGATCTCAGGAATATTGTTGGAGCCTGCTTTGATCAGTTTATCGTAGCGGTCAATAAATTTATAGGTGCTGTCGTTGAAATCGGCCGGGAATTGTTCCGCGTTGAACTCGATCTTTTTACCGGCTTTTTCATATACAAACACGATCTCTGTGCTGTCCGGAACCGCATTCGCCGGTATTTTCAGTTTACCGGGAATAAAACTTCCTTTTTTAAAGGGCAAACAATCCAGTACCGGCAAATACTTCAGCGTATACCATTGCCCCAGGAAGGAAAAAGCGGTGACCAGTACCATTAGCACAGCAGTTGTTTTTCCAGAAAAGACCGGTTTTATATACCGGAGGTTTATAAACAGGAACAGGATCAATACCAGCAATACCAGGTCTTTGATAAAAGAGGTTTTGGAGCTGATAGGAATGCAATCACCAAAACAGCCGCAATTGCTAAACTTGCCCGAGAGGTAGGCATAGCCGGTCAGGAACGTGAAGAACACGATCAGCAATAACAATAACCAGGCGATCCATTTCTTTTTCCATCCTAACAGTAACGCTGCTCCTGCAATGATCTCAAAAGCGATCATGAGTATGGATAAAGTAAGCGTGATGCCGTTCAGCGAGCTCAGTTTCCAGAGCTCAAAAAACTCCTGCATTTTATAGCTGAGCCCGATCGGGTCATTGGCCTTGATAAGTCCTGAAAAAATGAACAGAACCCCTACAATGACCCTTACGATTGCAACCAGTATCTTCATGCCGTTTGCTGTTTTTTGCTGTTCGCTTCGTTTTGTAAAATCAATGCAAATACAGCATAGTTAATAATGTCGTTATAGTTGGCGTCGATCCCTTCACTGATCAATGTTTTATGATCATTATCCAGGATCTGCCGTATGCGTTGCAATTTCATCAGGATCAGGTCCACAAAGCTTTCCTGGCTCATACCCCGCCAGGCCTCACCATAATCGTGGTTCTTATCCTGCATCAGCTTTTGGACCGCACCGGTGTATTGATCATAATAGGCGCGTACAGCTTCCTCCGGCAGGTCAGCCGGCGCATCCTTTGGCAACTCCAGTTGTATCAGTCCGATCACCCCGTAATTAATAATCCCCTTGAACTCTCCGGCAATATCATCGGCTACTTTTTGCTGCTTCAGGTCCTGTATGGTACGGATACGCTGGGCTTTGATATAGATCTGGTCCACAATGGAAATGGTACGAAGTACCCTCCAGGCGGTTCCATAATCTTTGTTTTTCTTTAAAAACACATCCCTGCATTCGCTGATCACATTTTCGTATTGTGCATTTGTTTTATTCATAACGGTATTCTCTCAACATTTAAATCGCACGATTGTTCCGGTTTCAAACCAGTCAACATCTTATCTTTACGCTCAAAAATAACAAACAAATCGGGATGTTTACGCTTAATTGCCGGGGAAAGTTGCTTTCGCTTCAAAAGCCAGTTGTAATGGGCATTTTAAATATGACCCAGGATTCTTTTTATGCGCCGAGCCGGCACCAGGCAAGCGATTCGTTATTAAGTACCGCTGAAAAGATGCTGAAGGCCGGCGCCGCCCTTCTCGATATCGGTGGCCAAAGTACCCGGCCGGGGAGCCGCACGCTATCGGCACAGGAAGAAGCAGCAGCCGTAATTCCGGCAGTAGCGGCTTTGCACAAAGCGTTTCCCGAGGCCATTCTTTCTGTCGATACTTTTTACAGCACCGTAGCTGCTGCCGCTGTTGAGGCCGGGGCTTCAGTGGTAAACGATATCAGCGCCGGAACCATCGATCCAGACATGTTTGCTACCGTTGCCGCACTCAATGTACCCTATGTATTGATGCATATGCAGGGCCGCCCGGAAACCATGCAACAGCAGCCCTATTATGATAACGTTACACAGGAAGTACTGGATTTTTTTATTGAGAAGCTTGCCTTGTTAAAAAAAGCGGGAGTAAAGGATGTAGTGCTTGATCCCGGCTTCGGCTTTGGAAAAACCACCACACACAACTTTACGCTTTTAAAAAACCTGCGGCAATTTATGATCCTGAACTGTGCCCTTTTATTGGGCGTAAGCCGCAAGGGCACTATTTACAGAACACTGGGAACAACTGCTGAAGGTGCGTTGAACGGTACAACGGTATTAAATACGATCGGCCTTATGAACGGGGCGCATATACTCCGGGTGCATGATGTAAGGGAGGCGATGGAAGCAATCATACTGCTGCAGCATTACCCGGAAGCCATTCCTTCCAGTTTATAGCAGGCACTGTACATATCCGCAAATGAATGAGGCCGGCATGTTGGCAGATAATTTCAATGCCCCCTATCGCCGCATTCCGTTTTTTGCGCTTACATATTTGATTCAAGAACAGCAGTCAGCTGTCCTGCCGGTAATACGCCGCTTTGCCGCCATACCACCTGTCCTTTCTTAAACAGGATCAGCGTAGGCACGCTTTGCACCTGGTAAAAGGAGGCTGCCTGCGGACTCTGGTCAATGTCTACCTTAATAATGGTTACGTTTTCGCCTACTTTGGCCTTTACCTCTTCCAAAACCGGCTTCATCATTTTACAGGGGCCGCACCAGGTTGCGGTAAAATCGACGAGCACCGGCTTTTCTCCATTGATCAATGTTTGAAATGTAGCTGCCATCTTTTTGTTTTTACAAAAGTATCAACAATCGCACCATTTCACATAAAAAACGGCCATCCCTGGGGGATGGCCGCTCAAATATCAAATGCTGACCGACTTATTTTTTATCGCCGGCTTTTGGAGATTCAGCTTTTGGTGCTTCCTGCGGAACAGGCATTACCGGCTGCTGTTGCTGCGGAGGTGCATCTCCCACATGGGTGATTTCCACTTCAAAATACAACGCATCGTATGCCTTAAATGGCGCGCCCTGGGGTGCTCCTTGTGTATAGGCCAGGAAGCCCGGAATGTAGATCACTCCTTTTCCGCCTTCTTTAAACTGTTTTAATCCATCTTCGAAACCGGGGATGGTACCACCGGAACCTACCTGGGCAGTCATGGTATTGGCATCGAATGGCTTGTCGCCCTCTACTGTTTTACCAGCATACTTCAGGGTTACGAATTTGCCATCGGCTACCTGTGCCCCGGTACCGGGATTGTCTATTTTTACAAAAGTACCCAGCGCCGATTTTACAGCGGTAATGTTTTTCTTTTTCAGATATGCTTCCATATCCTTGATCTGCTTGTCTTTTCCTCCCGCTTTTTCAAAGGCTTCTACCACTGCCTTTTGCTTGGCTTCTTCTCTTTTTTGATAAGCTTCTCCTTCTTTCTGACGGTCGGCCATAGCCAGGCTATCCTTCTTAAATACTTCCAGTATTTTAAATGTAAAGGTGATTTTATCGCCTTTTTTCAGGAACGGAGGCATCTGCGCTTCCTGAATCTGTCCTTTCTTAATGAGGGAGTCTACAAAAAGAATGGCAATAAGGCTATCTCCTTTTTTCAATTTAGGCAGCACTTCCAGCGGGCTGTAGTTGGTTTGTTCCGGCATCAGCTGCTGAACGGGCATGTACTCCGGCATGGTATTGTAAGAACTGTACATCACCGTGTCTTTTGCACCCGAAACTTTCTGGATCACGTGAAATTTCAGTACGTCGCCGGTTTTTGTAGAGTCCTTGCTTCCGCCTTCGATGATTTTATATTTCAGGCCGGTTGCCGTCGTTTTAAAATCTGCGTTCTTACAGGCTGTAAAAGCTACTGCCGTAAACAGGCACAACCCGATTGTTTGTAATTGTTTCATTTTTGTTTTTGTGTTATTGTTTATTCAGATGTTACGTTGCTTGATTTGTGAAAACCGTTACATGTAAACTGGCTGCCTTATTGAACAAAGACAGCCAGTTCGCTTGTTTTTTCTTCGTTATTTCTTTTTTCCTTTTCCTGCAGGAGTCTGAGGCTGCGTGATGATCTTTGTCTGAGGCATGGTATCACCCACTTCTGTAACTTCTACCTCAAAATACAAGGGTTCAAATTCTTTAAACGGAGCTCCCGGAGGTGGCGTTTTTCCGTAAGCCAGGAATCCGGGGATATAAATCACCCCTTTTCCGCCTTGTTTAAACTGACGCAGCCCGTCTTCAAACCCACGTATGGCCCCGTTTACACCAATCTGTGTAGTGAAGGAATTCGGACCTTCAAAGGTGCTGTCGTTCAATACTTTTTTTCCGGTATATTTTACGGAAACAAATTTCTTGTCTGCCACGGGAGCGCCGGTGCCCGGATCGTCTACTTTTACAAAAGCACCCAGGGGCGTTTTTACCGTGCTGATATTTTTGTTCTTCAGATAGTTTTCTACTTCTGCGGTCTGTTTCGCTTTTTCGCCGGATTTTTCCAAAGCCAGCTCCTCGTTCTTTTGCAGTTTTTCTATTTCTGCCTGATAGTCTTTACGCGCCACGCTATCCGCATTAAATACATCCAGTACTTTATAGGTATAGATGATCTGGTCGCCTTTTTTGAAGTAAGGAGGCATTTGTGCTTCCGGTAACATTCCTTTTTTGATCGCGGAATCGATGTATACGATGGCTACAAGACTATCGCCCTTTTTCAGGTACTTGAATACTTCTGCCGGATCATATATCGGCTGATCCGGAGGGTAAGGACGTGCACCCGTAAAAAAGGGAAGCTTTCCGTAGGTATCTGCCAGCACGGTATCTTTATGCCCGCTAACCTTTACGGTCATGTTCATTTTCAAAACGGATCCCTCGCTTAAACTGTCTTTACCACCGCTTCCGAAGATCTTATATTTAAGTCCGCTATGCGTGGTTTTAAATTCCGTATTATTCTTGCAAGCTGTAAAAGCAACTGCTGTAAACAGGAACAGGCCTACAGTTCTTAATCGTTTCATTTTTGTTTTATATTAAATTATTGTAATAAATGCTCGTTCTCCTTCAATGCTTGTTTAAACCGGTTCACCGTTTCCTGCAGGCTGTCTTTTGATCCGCCACCCGAGGCATTAAAATGTCCGCCGCCGTTAAAATAGGTGCGGGCAAATGTATTGCAATCAAAATGATCCTTGCTGCGGAAACTCCATTTCCGCTCTTCTTCCCGGTCAATAACCAGGGCCGCCAGTTTGATGCCCTGTACCGACAACGGGAAATTTACCAGCCCCTCTGTATCCCCCGTCTTTATTTCATACTTTATAATGTCATATTTGGGGATGGCAATAAGTGCCGTATTGTATTCGTAAAAGAATTCAAGACGATGCGAAAACACGTGCCCCATAAAACGCAGCCGGTTCTCCAGGAAATTATCAAACAATAAACTGTGAATTTCTGTATGCCGGATCCCCTGTTCCATCAAACGGGCGGCCATGTAATGTACCGCAGGTGTGGTAGCATCAAACCGGAATGAACCGGTATCTGCAATAAGCCCGGCATATAAACAGGCGCTGATCTCTTTATCCAGCATCTGCTCATCGCCTGCAGCCACAATCAGGTCAAAAATCATTTCGCAGGTAGAACTTTTCGCCTGGTTACTGATGCCATAGTCAAAAGCGTCCACATCCGGTTCCCGGTGATGATCGATCAGCACCTTTAAACATTGCGCCTTATACAAATCCTGCTCAAAATTCTTGGTGCGGTGAAAAATATTAAAATCCAGGCAGAACAACCAGGTTGCTTCAGAAAGTGCAGCCTGTGCCTTTTCCCGTTCCTTATCGTAGTTCAGCACATTAGCGGCGCCTGGCATCCAGTTGAGCCAGGGTGCCCAGTTGGTAGGCGATACTACAGTAACCGTATGGCCCAGCTTTTGAAGATAGTGCGCTAACCCCAGGGAGGAGCCCATAGCGTCTGCATCCGGCTTTTGGTGCATGGTAATCACCACTTTAGCCGGCTGTCTTAAAATAGGAAATATATCTGTTATTGGTTTCAATGAGGCGCAAAAATAGGTAAATCTATGATTTAGAGTGGAGGATTTTTCCTAAATTTGCCGGCCAAATTAAATTAAATCTTAAAATGAGTAATCGTACTTTTACTATGATCAAGCCGGATGCCATGAAAAACGGGCATGCAGGCGTTATTATTGATCGTTTTATTAAAGAAGGCTATAAAATCGTTGCATTAAAAGTAACCCGGTTATCAGCCGACAAAGCCGGCGAGTTTTATGCCGTGCATAAGGAGCGCCCTTTTTACGGAGAACTGGTGGCGTTTATGAGCAGCGGCCCTATTGTAGCTGCCATCCTTGAAAAAGAAAATGCCGTTGCCGCATTCCGTGAGCTGATCGGTGCAACCGACCCTGCAAAAGCAGCGGAAGGTACGATCCGTAAACTGTATGCTACCTCATTGGGTGAAAATGCCGTTCATGGCAGCGACAGCGACGAAAATGCTAAAATTGAAGGCGATTTCTTCTTTAGCGGACTGGAACACGTACATTAATTTAGCCGATCTTATAATTGAAAAAGCCGGCTCCTGTAAGAGGCCGGCTTTTTAATGCTCTTTGCCACATCCCTATCGCACTTCCGGTACGGAAATGATACTTGAGGATAAAACCACATTCTGCGACAATCCTCTTTGATGAACGGGATGGTACGTTGCCATTTTTTCTTCTTCCTGCATACGGTGATTGGCAATGAATAAAAGAGAGGGCACTGATGTAAGAAAAATCAGTAAAAGAATAGATAGTAAGCGTTTCATAAAACCGGTTTTTAATATAGTTAACTATGGAGTAAAAGGCTGGCGGCAAGGTAGTAAAAAAACCGCTGCCGAGCCGATTCCGCCATTATTATTTTATTAAGTCTTTCAACCGCGACCTGGATTTGTTAAACACGTTCCGGCCGAGATCGATCCCCTTCCGCATTTCTTTTTGCTGCTCCTCCGGCAGATGTATAAACTCCTGACAGGCGGTACTGCAACAGTTGTCGTATTTTGTTCTGCATTCCTCACATTGAATAAACAACAGGTGACAGGCATCATTTACACAATTTACATGTGTATCCGAAGGTTTGCCACACTGATGACAACGGGCAATGATTTCCTCGGTTACCCGCTCCCCTAACCGCTGATCAAAAACAAAATTCTTGCCATGAAATTTGTTTACCAGTTTTTTTTCCTTGATCTGGTTCACATAATTGATAATTCCGCCTTCCAGGTGGTACACATTCTTAAAGCCTCTGTGCAGCATATAAGCGGAGGCTTTTTCACAACGGATACCGCCCGTGCAGTACATAATAATATTTTTACCTATATGTTCCTTCATCATATCCACTGCCATCGGTAACTGGTCGCGGAACGTATCGCTGGGGATCTCTATTGCATTTTCAAAATGCCCCACCTCAAACTCATAGTGATTCCTCATGTCGATTACGATCGTTTCCGGGTCATTTGTTAAATTATTAAATGCCCCGGCATCTACATACTTCCCTTTTTTGGCCATATCAAACTCCGGGTCGGTAATGCCGTCTGCAACGATCTTCTCACGTACTTTTATATCCAGCACATAAAACGACTTTCCGTCATCATCTACCGCAATGTTCAAACGGAGCCCGCTTAATGCCGGCGTTTGGCTTAAGACGGACCGAAGCTCCTCCAGGTTGTCTGTAGGTACACTTATTTGTGCATTAATTCCTTCAGCAGCAATATAAATACGCCCCAGTACACCAATGGCGGAAAAAGATTTATAAAGTGCGTTGCGGTAAGCAACCGGGTCTTCTATTTTGAAATAACAATAAAAGGAGATGGTGGTACGTGGTGTGGTATCCTTTAAAATGCGCTCTTTCAGCTCCCTCCGTGATATGCGGTTGTGCAATGCCATAGTGTGTTGAAATTTGAACCGCGGGTACCGCGATAATTAAAATTTTTAATTGGGCAGTTACAGGCTGCACCAAATTTCACCGCAAAAGTACTGGTTTCCGGTCAGCCAGACAAATTCAAAGTGCTTGTTGTTCATAGGCTTCACGCAAAAACACGCTAAACCGGAAAATAAAACTAAAAAAATAGTTGTTAAACTAATTATTTAGTTTTAAATTGCTTCAAATACGATTTCATGAAACAACTTACAAAAGCCGAAGAACAGATTATGCAGGCGTTATGGCAGCAGGGGCCGATGTTTTTAAGAGAGATCCTTGAAATCCTCCCTCCTCCCAAACCCCACCAAAATACCGTTGCTACCATTCTCAAAATACTGGTGGAAAAGGAATTTGTAACCGTAAATGTGTTTGGGCGGCAGCACCAGTACGTACCGGCCGTAAGCAAGGAGGATTATTCAAAAAAGACCATGCGGCAGATTGTAAAAGGATATTTTGAGGGTTCCTTCAGCAATGTTGTATCCTTTATGGTGAAGGAAAACAATCTGAGCATCGAAGAGCTTGAACAGTTACTGGAGCAGATCAAACGTCAGCAATCAAAAAAATAAAAGCAATGTTTCCCTACCTGATAAAGATGGTTGCCTGTTCGGCCATTTTGTTTGGCTACTATTATTGCTTCCTGAGAAACGAGCGGTTTCACCAATACAACCGTTTTTTTCTTCTTGGTACCGTTTTACTCAGTTTTGGCTTACCGCTGCTGAAGCTGCCCCTGCTTACACCCGGGAGCATGGATGCGGTACTGCAAACATGGCAGCGCCTTAGCCCGGCTCCTGCTACCCTTGACGAAGTAGTGGTTTCCGGCAGCACCCGCACGGTTCATCCACAAGGCTGGTTCGCCTGGTGCTACGCGGGTGTGCTTGTTTTACTCTGCATACGGCTGCTTATTGCCTGCCGGAATGTATTGAAATTAAAGAAAGGACAAACCGGCAAACGTATCGGCCGGGTACGGCTGTTCTGGTCGGCGCACCCCCAGGCCCCGTTTTCGTTTTTTAACTGGATGTTCTGGAATCCCCGGCTCTCCATACATTCTCCGCAGGGGAAACAGATCTTCCGGCACGAACGCTACCATATACAGCAAAGGCATAGCTGGGATCTGTTCTTTATTGAGCTGGTATGTATTTGCTGCTGGTTTAATCCCCTCTTTTTTATAATAAAGAAGGAGCTCCATACAGTACATGAATTTCTGGCAGACCGGCATGTGACCCGTTCCACAGACCGTTTTGATTATGCGCAATTGTTGGTACGCCATTCCCTGGGCGCGGCCCATCATCCGCTTATGACGCCCTTTTTCAATACCGATCTGAAGCGAAGAGTTGCAATGCTTACCCAAAACCGGCGGTCCGTTTTTCAATACCTGAGAAAAGGAATGGCATTGCCGGTGATCGCTGCTGCGCTGTTCCTGTTTTCCTTTACGCCTGTAAAAAAAGCGTTTTTGGCCGTCTCCGTTGCATTACCGGGCCCCGAAATAGTTACCAAAAAATTCCCCGGCATGCCGGCCAACACCCGAAGCAGGAAAACAACACAAAAGGTGGAGAACCAGGCGCTGCCTGCAGCGAAGGACCGGCAGCCCAGGAATACCGTTCCTGCACCTGATCTAGTTACCGCGGGAACCGTTCCACTGATCGGATTGCCGCCCGCCGGGAATCCGGTTGTGGTGGTTTTACCATCTGCCGATACCCTTCCCCGCCGCCAGGAGCGCGGACCGGAGATTTTCACCCAAGTGGAACACGATGCTTCCTTTCCCGGCGGACCGGATGCCTGGAGGCAATTTCTACAGGCCAATCTCCGGTTCCCCGAAAAAAATAATGCCCCAGCCGGAACCTACACCGTCATTGTACAATTTATCGTAGACCGGGACGGCACCATCAGCGATGTAAAAGTTACTGCGGATCCCGGCTATAACTTTGGTATGGAGGCGCAGCGGGTTATTCAGCTTTCCGGGAAATGGAATCCGGCTCTTCAAAACAAGCGGGTTGTTAAAGCCTACCGGAAACAACCGATCACATTTAATGTATCCTAACTAAAACCTGATGCAGTATGAAAACAATTGCCATTTATTTTTTGCAGCTTTTTTTATGCTCCGGCCTGCTTTACGCCTACTACCTGTTTTTTCTTAAGAACCGGAAGCTGCACCGGTTTAACCGTTTCTTTTTACTCGGCAGCTTTGTACTTAGCATGGCGGTGCCGTTTATTAAAGTGCCGTTCTATGTTTCCTTAACGAAGGACAGCAGTATCAGTATTCAAACGCTGGTGAAATACAATGAACTCCTGTTGCCGGAAGTGATCGTATCCGCGCGGCAATCGTCCGGGCCAGAAGACGTTCAGGTGTGGTACCTGCTTTATATAAGCATTGCGCTGTTCTTTTTTGTAAAAATTGCCGCAGGTATCCTTACGCTTGTAAAAAAGCGGGTGAACAGTAATGTACAGCGATGGCATTCGATCCGCATTATTGAAACAAAGGATCCGTCTGCCCCCTATTCCTTTTTTAACTGGCTGTTCTGGACGCGCAGTATGGATGAATATTCCGAAGCGGGCCAAAAAATACTCCGGCATGAATACCATCATATCCGCCAATGGCATAGTGCAGACGTGCTGTTTACTGAAATCCTTACCGCCATGGCATGGATGAATCCGTTTTTCTGGCTGATGAAAAATGAGCTCAAAGCCGTTCACGAATTTTCGGCTGATGCATTTGCGGCGAGGGACGCAGACGAATTTGAGTACGCGGCGCTGCTGGTTACCGAGGCCATTCACATCAAGCAAAAACTGTTGGTACATCCATTTTACAATAACCAGCTAAAAAGAAGAATTACCATGTTAACAAACACAGCACACCATCGCTACTATACATTACGGCAATGGATGGCGTTGCCCCTGTTCCTGATTGCGGCCATACTGTTTATGGTCAGCTGCCAGTCGGCCGATCAGCAAACCAAACAAACTCCGGGGTCCCAGGCACCGGTTCCGGCCGTTGTTACCCATGACAGCACCAAGGCATTATCCCCCACGGTTCCCGAAACTACGGCAGCTGCGGTACCCGCCACCGATCCGGTTAAGGTTTCCCTAAAGAAATTCGCCCCACCCAAAATTGTAAAAGATGCGGAGCCGAAAGAGGCAAAACGTTTTATGCCCCCGGTTGTGGTAAGGGATGAACCTGAAATATATACAAAAGTAGACCAGGATGCCCGGTACCCGGGCGACTGGCTCCACTACCTGACCACCAATCTCCGGGGCGAAGTTCCGGTAGAAGGAGGGGCAGACCCGGGCAATTACCAGACCATTGTTCAGTTCGTAGTAGACGTTGAGGGCAATGTAAGTGATGCAAAAATTATAAAAGACCCTGGTTTTGGAATGGGCAACGAAGCCTTGCGGGTGATCAAGAAGTCCGGCAAATGGAAACCTGCAATGATGAACGGCAAAAACGTAAAAGCTTATAGGAAACAGCCCATCACGTTCCAGATTACGGAAAGATAAGGGTTCACTGTTTAATAAAACCCCGGGGATGTCTCAAAATTCGGGACATCCCTTTTTTAATTGAAGTTCTTAACAGTGTACCCTGTTGCCAAGGTAGATGGAAGCTCAGGGCATTGTTTATCGCCGGCGCTATCGGCTCATTGCTGCACGCGCGGATGCAGGTAAGACCCGCTGAGGGATGCCAGCCCGGTTACCAGTCCGCCAATAATACCCGTAATTACGGCCAGCAGCAGGGGGCTTTTGCCGATACCCAGCAATAGCCCGATGCGGCCCGCCAGGATACCGTCGTTGGCTGCGTTGATGCGCCAGGCAAGGAATAACCAAAGCAGGAATACAGCGATAAACCCCGACCAAAAAGAAGGCACCGGCTTTTGCCGCAACAACACGGCTACCGCAAACCCGGCCACCGCTATTCCCCACCAGGGAAAGTACATACCGGAGATATACGATAGGACACCAATGGCAACGATGCTGACAAAAAACTTCATGTTCATAGCTATTAAAACGGTAACCGGCGATGAATCCGGCGTTTATTATTGTTTTACAAAATTCATCCGCCATTTCACCCGGGCATCGCCACCTTCACCGCTGTTCATCATCCATAAGCGGTAATAGTTTCCGGTTACCCAGGTATCGATGGCATTATCATAAAAACGGCTTCCCGGATTTCCGCTCTGCCCCCCGGGATAAACGCCATAGGCTTCCGTGGGCGTACCCAGCTGCACTATCATGCGCCAGCTGGGACCATGGCTTTTTTTAACGGCGTTGATGATATTGCCCCATCCGCCCACACTCAGACCGGTATGTGCAAACGGCAATAATGCGTCTTTCAGCAGATGATACACACTCACGTCTTTAAACTTCGCCCACTCCGCACGGCCGTCTTTTTCAATACCAGCCATCATTTTAGCCGTTTTATTGAGGGCATCGGTAACCTGCGCTTGTATGGTTTCCTGCGCGGGTGTATTGATATTATCCACATAACCCATAACCGTAGGATCCTTCTTCAGCAATTCCATCAGTGTTTCTTCCGCCGGCAATTCCACTTTAAAACCGGCGCGGGCTATTTCGTCCTGCCAGATATTGATGGAAAGCGAATCCATCCACGTCTGATAGACGGTTTGAGCTACAGACAACGGGCCTGCAAACAGGTCCCAGTTCTTTACCTGCTCATAACATTTTTTTGCACCGGGGCTCAGCTGATCCGTATCTGTATAGTTTAACAGCAGGGGCACCATGTCACGGGCCATAATATTGTAATAATTGTTCTGCAGCTTCATCATATCGCCGGGGGTAATATGATGCATTGTGCGCAGATATAAATCGATGGCACTGGCCCTGGGTGTAATATAGGCCCCCGGAATATAATAAGGATATGCGCTGTCTGCCGGCCGCTGGTTGGCACTAAACAGATAGCCACGTGCCGGGTTTAGCGCATGCGGATTCTCCTCCTGCGGAATATCTGCCTGCCAGTCATAACGTTTGTCCGTTCCGGGCATTACATACTGGCCCTGGTTGTTCCATCGTGCCGGAAACCGCCCCTGTTGCCATAGTGCGATCGTTCCGGACTTGGATGCAAAGACAAAATTCTGACCGGGGCATTCAAAGAATTTGATCGCGTTTACATAATCATCGTAATTCTTAGCCCGGTTCAACAGGTAGAACGTATTTCCGTCGTCGCCCGTATGATGTGCCATCCACTTAACCGCCAGCCCGTTCTGTTTTGTTAACGTATCTCGGAAACTTTCATCATACATTACCGGACCAAAAACCGTATAGGCAACCGTATCATAAACGGTGGCGCCGCCTTTTACCTTAATGGCCTCGATCCGCTGCTGTGCCGGCTTCCACTGGCCTTCGAACCAATAGGCATTCCTACGGCTGTCCTTAAACCGGATCGCATAATAGTCCTTTACATCCCGCTGGGCATTGGTAACACCCCATGCAATACTATCGTTAAAACCAATGATCACGTATGGGCTCCCCGGCAACGTGGCACCATAGGTTTTACTTTGCGGGGTACTGAGCTGCATTTCATACCATATGGAGGGCAGGGATAATTCCAGGTGCGGATCATTCGCCAGGATGGGGGCATTGCTTGCCGTTTTACTGCCCGCAACCACCCAATTATTACTTCCGTTATCCCGGTCCGGGGTATATTGTTCAAAGGCCGATACAGGTGGCAGCTCTTTAAAATAAGCCGAGTCTGCATCCGCAGGCATCACCGGTGAAACGGCCGGTTTGGCAAATGCGGTGCCCGGTGGCACAATCGGCTTCAGCGAATCCGGTACCTGCGGGTACAGCAAATTGATCTGACTGGTAGAAAAAACCTGGTGTAACCTGGAATAGGCCAGGTCTTTTTCGGTTCCCGAAGCCAGCATCTTGGCCATCATTTTCAGCAGCAATGCCGTTCTTAAATTGGTCCATTCCTCCGGTTCAAAGTTCAGGATCTTGTATTCGAGCGGGAGATCGCTTTTCCTGAGTGCATGAATATACGCATTGATACCAGCCGTATACGCCGTATAAACCGCCTGCGCCTTCGGATCCTTTTCCATCACCCGCAGCGAATTTTCCGCCGCAAATTTCATTCCCAGCCGCCGCTGTTCGCGGTCATAATTGATCGCCTTTGGCCCGGCAATTTCGCTTACCCGGCCCTCTGCGGCCTTTGTTTGCAGATCCATTTGAAACAGGCGGAACTTTGCATGCAGGTAGCCCTGTACAAAATAAAGATCCTCATCATTTTCCGCAAACACATGGGGTACCAGGCGTTCATCAAAATAAACTTCCGTCTTTCCCTTTAATTGCGGAAATGCAAAATCAGCATCAAAACGGGCGGCCGTATCTTCGGCATTTTGCCAGAAACCCGTTTGCGGACTTAAGAAGCTACCAACAGGCATGGGTACTTTATCACCCAGGGGTCTGTTTAGCAGGTATACCAGCAGCACGGTAATAGCAGCAGTAAACAGAAAAGGAATGACTCTCATAAATAGACCTTGTATCAGCAAGTTAAGGATTAAAAATCAATTTTTGTTTGTGCTCCGGTTGAACCGTATTTACAGCAGTGGTTCCGGACTATTGCGGCAATGAGCCATTACCAGAGGTTTATTCCCCGCCCATTGTTTTAGCTTTCAGTTCTTTTGCTTTTTGCAGATCCGCTTCAGCAGCTTCCTTATTGCCCATTTTCCGATACAATTTTTCACGGCTTTCATAGGCTTTTATTTCTTTTGGATACAGGTCAATTGCTGTAGCATAATCATTAAGCGCAGGTTCATATTCATTAAGTGCTGCATAACTATCACCGCGCAACACATAATCTTCGTGTTTATGGGGCACTATTGAAACGGCCTTTCTCAGATCCGTAATGCTTTCATCCTTTTTTCCTGACTCCCGGTATACGATTCCCCTGCCGTACCATGCGCGGGCATTTCCCGGATTCAGGGCAATGGCCCGGGTATAATCATTTAACGCCGGTTCATATTTCTTCAGCTCTGCGTAAACCTTTCCCCTTGCCTGGTATCCTCCATCGCTCCGGGGATTCATTGCAATGTCTTTTGTAAGATCATCAATGGCGTGCCCATATTCTTTTTGAGCATAGTAAACAGCCGCCCGGTTATTATAAACACCCTGTTCTCCAGGATTCAACGTTATGGCGCTATCAAAATCCCTGAGTGCCGCCGCATAGTTCATTTTGAAATAATACGCACCGCCCCGCATTTTGTAGCAGCCGGAAGATTGAGGATAGAACCCGATCAGTCTTGTAAAATCATCGATGATCGCATCATACTGTTCCAGCGCTGCGTAAATCATACCCCGGTTCAAACAAACAGCCGTATCCTTATCATTCAGCGCAACCGCTTTATTGGCATCTATAAGCGCGGCATCCGGCCGGCCTCCAAGCACATAAAGCCAGCTGCGCATCATATACGCCATGGTATAACGTGGATTCAGCTCAATGGCCCTGGAATAATCGTTAAAGGCTGCTTGCGGATTTCCTGTAATACTGATGGCTCCCCGATGAAAAAATGCCTCTGCATAACCCGGATTCAATTCAATGGCCTTGTTTACTGCTTCCATGGCTTTTTTGTCTGCATCCTCACCTCCGGCTCTAAAATATGCATCGCTTAAACAGAGATAAAGCGTATCAACCGGTTTCTGCTGTATGGCTTCCGAATAGATCCTTATGGCTCCTGCATAGTCCTTTTTGCTCAATGCCTCCTGCCCTTTTATATACGGATTATTATTTTGCGCAGCAACCGTTAGTGTTGCTATCATACAGCCGGCAGCTGCCAACAGGTTGGTCCATTGTTTCATCATTGGTTTTTTGGTAATCGAGCAGCGTTCTTATTTCTTCTACAAATTAGCGTTTATTTTGTTAAACCGCAAAAACCAACTGTCAATAAAAACACTATCCCGGTTGTTTCCTGCTTTTTGCCGGCATCTCTCCCTGCTCCTTTGTTTTCTTCCGGCCCGATTCGATCAGTGCCCGCTGCAACAGGTATTCGATCTGCCCGTTCACACTCCTGAACTCATCGGCGGCCCATTTTTCCAGCAACTGGTAAGCCGCCTGATCGATGCGCAATACAAAGCTCTTCTTATCTTTCAAGATCCCGTTTTTACTGATACAATGTTCCGGCGTTTAACACCGGTGTTGCCGCTTTCTCACCGCAGAGCACTACCATAAGGTTGCTTACCATGGCTGCTTTGCGTTCATCATCCAGCTCTACAATATTGTCTGCCGACAACTTTTTTAAGGCCAGGTCTACCATTCCAACCGCTCCTTCCACAATTTTTATCCGGGCTGCTACAATGGCTGTTGCCTGCTGGCGTTGCAGCATGGCGCCCGCAATCTCCGGCGCGTATGCCAGGTGGCTGATCCGCGCTTCCTGTATCAGGATGCCCGCCGGTTCCAGGCGTTCTGCCAGTTCCTGTTCAAGGATTTTATTCACCCGTTCGCCGCCGTCCCGCAAGGTAATTTCGGCCTGTTCATCCTCCATTGTATCGTAAGGAAAGCTAACAGCCAGGTGCCGGACAGCCGCTTCGCTTTGGGTACGTACATAATCAATATAGTTCGCTACCTGGTAAGCCGCCTTATACGTGTCGCCTACCCGCCAAACGATTACCGCCCCGATCTCAATGGGATTGCCCATCTTATCATTTACTTTTAAGGTTTGCCCCTGAAAGTTCTGGTACCGCAGGCTGAGCTTATAACTGCCGTACAGGGGATTTACAAAAAACAACCCGTTCTCTTTAACAGATCCCACGTACTTTCCAAAAAAATTCAATACTCTCGAATGATTGGGTTGTATAATCATCAGCCCCTTTAAAAAGAACAGGCTAAGCAGCACCAGTAAAATACCGGCAACGATCCACGGAGCCTGGTGCTCCGCATTTACAAGCAGATAGATGCCCACGCCGGTCAGCGCAATTGCAATAAACAAGGCCAGGTAACCGGACATGGGTTTTAATGACTTCTCCATAGTTTTAATTTGATATTAAAATGATATCATAAAGATACAAAGAAGTCCTGCCGGTTCAAAATTTATTTTTGAGCATCTTTTATTGCTGCTTGGACAAAAGTGATACGATCCGGTCTGCGATCACCCGGTTTCCTTTATCAGAAGGATGCAGGCCGTCATACGTAAGACCTATAGCGGCCTCCGGGTAGGGATAGGCATCCGTTTCGGGGTTAAACGGAATTTTTTGAAAACGAGGATAAGTATAGCTACGGTAGTTGCCGGTTGCGGGATCTTTTAACCATTTAAAACGTACCAGGTCTTTTTCCTTTAGCCCGGGATCATTGTACAAATCGATACATTCCAGTTTTTCCACCGCTGCAATATTTTTTATGGCTGCGGCCACCTGTTGTAACGACTGTCCGTTTTTGTCCTTATACGATCCCCATGCATTGTTCTTCATATTGAACAGGTATACAAAATCGGTTCTCCGCATGGGTGTCATCAAAATGATGCGGGCATGCGTATTAAGTTTGCGCAACCGGTTTACAATGATCCGGAACGCACCATAAACGGTATGATCGCCGGATGCGTTTTTATAATCATCTACTGATCCTACGGGCCTTCCCTGCCACCAGTCGTTGGTTCCCAGCAATACGGTATACACATCGGCATATGGGATATACAATGAATCAAAATTTGCAGCAATGCGTCCTGCTGTCCAGCCGTTATACCCTTTATTTACGTAGTGTACGAAAGGCAGTTGCTCTGCTACCATTGTCATATACCCTTTCGTAATACGGTTGCCGGTTTCGTCCGGATGTTCGTTCAGATAGGTGATGCTGTCGCCAATGGCCACCCACTTTATTTCTTTCTTTTTAAACCCGCTTACCAGCAGTAAAAAGAACAATAATGCAATCGTTCGCTTTTTCATTTTATGGAATGATTTCAAACAGGAATACCTGTGTTTTTTGTTCCCTGCTAAAATTGTTATCGGAAATCAGCAGCAATGAATAATGTCCGTTGGCCAGTTTCGGACCCAGGGTAATGCCTTCCACATTGTCAATATAGCGCCCCAGGTCGTTCATATTCATCAACAGCTTTTTTGAGGCAGGCCTGTATGTTTTATCAATATGCAACCCGCTTTTCGCCGACACGTCTGTTGCGGCCTCCAGATCTGCCTCATATATTTTTATGGTACAATACGAATTCCCCATCGAAAACGAACGCTCCATTACCAGCAGCCGATGGGCATCAATGGCCATGATCTCTGATATGCCATTTACCCGAAATGCCGTAGCGGGATCGGGTTTACGGGCCACGGCGTCCAGCAGGTACGCATACTGTGCCACCGGTTTCCGGGTCGCAGTGTTGTATTTCAGGATCCGTACCGGGGCCCCGGCGTAATCGATATCGGCCTTGGGCCCGTCCTCAAACAGCGGCTCCTCCACGCTTACAAAAAGATGCCGGTAATCGCCGGTAAAAGCCAGTCCCTCAAACACCCCGTTTACCCGCGGGCCCTTCTCCGTTGTATGCACATGCATGTTTGCGGGTAATGTAAAGCTGTCCACATAGCGCCCGTTCAGATCCATTTCCCATATCCAGGGATCTTTGATGTTGATAATGCCGTTCCGCTCTGCGCGGTCGCCCTCGCTGGACCATACCAACCGGTTGGTTCGCGGATTAAAACGGACGGACTCAGGATCTGCTGCTTCCTGGGCGCCCTCCTTTAACGAAGGGAACGTGTTACCATTGGCCATTTTAAGGGTTTGCACGCCGGTAAAGAAAATGGTATCGATCTTATTGCCGGAGATTTGGATGCGGGCTGTATAAAAACGTGAAGGACTGGTGGCAGACCGCTCATCACTGATGATAAAATACTGGTTGCTGCTGCGGTCGTAATCAATACCCGATAAGCCGCCCACCCAGGTGTTTTTATATTGCAGCTCAAAAGGGAGCTCATATTCATCCAGGAATTTCAATTGTGCGATGGATAGAGGTGCTTCCGGATGTTGTAAAGAAGCAGGGCTGTTCCGCTGTACAGCACATCCGGTTGCCACGAAAATAAAAACAGCTAAAATTGAAGATTTCATACCTTAATACAGGTACAAAACTAAAGTTTTTTTAACCAAGTGCGTAGTATTCCGGGGCTGTTGAACGATCTCCGTAATTGCAGCAACGGGTTGGGCAAGATAATCAACGCTCACACAACACAGGAATGTACTCTTTCAACCTTGTGCGCATCTGAATTGTGTCTTAATTAAAGCAGGGTATCGTTTTCATATGAAGCTTCGCAGACAAGCAAACAACCTTACAATATACCAGGATCGAAAAAAAAATGTTACAAGCCTGTAAGCCGGATTCTGTATCCCGCCCGGGGCGGGATGGTTATCATTTATCTGTTCAGAGAGTTGCCTCAATGAATCCATCTACCTACCCTTCCTGCCATCCCGCCGTAGCGGAATTGTAAACGAGCAGCTCACATTTTAAAACGGATCCGTTTTAAAAAGCAGGATTTACATGGTATTTCAGCATACAAGGTTTACCCGTATTTGGCATTGCTGTCAAATACCGTGAGCTCTTACCTCACGTTTTCACCCTCGTGGCGCCTGGGCGCCACAGTTATTTTCTGTGGCACTATCTGTTGTTCCGCCGTGGCGAAACACCCGGCTATTCACCGGTGTATTGCTCTGTGCTGTCCAGACTTTCCTCCCTTCGCAAAGCGAAAGGCGATAACCCGGCTTGTAACAATGCAAAATTAGAATGGAAAATGCAGACTATAAAACTAATTATTAATTAATATTAACGAATAACCAGTTAATATTTAAAATGGATCTCCGTGGCACCGTAACCGTAAGACGGATGATACTGGTTTACAAAATAACGCACTTCTTTTTTTCGCCGCAATGCATCATGGATCTCATCCCGGAGCCGCCCGGTTCCTACTCCATGAATAATGGTGAGCATGGGCTGCATATGGGCCACGGCCAGGTTGTAAAACTTTTCAAATGTATCCAGCTGAAGCGTCAGCATTTCAAAATTATCCATGCGTGCGGCATTGTCCGTTAGCTTTTCAATGTGCAGATCCACCACACTTCTTGCCGGCTCAAGGTGTTTACGCGCTTCTTTGGCACTATACACTTTAAATTTTTCACCCAGTTTGCTGAGTGATGCTTCCATCGGATCCGCCTCCGGCGCCCGATCCGGGTATGTGTCAAACAATTTATAGGAGAAGGTAGCCAGGTTCTTCTGGCGCAGCTCTTCGATCTTTGCAAAAAGCTGTTTGGGTTTTATTTTAACAGAAGATTCAAAATGCGTTGCCTTCTGCTTATTGGGCTGTGCCAGCGAAAACTCAAATTCAAAAGAAGGGCTGTCGCTCATGTCCGCAAAGGGTACATCATGAATATAGAAATTTTGAAAGGGCTGTACCGTGTTCTTCAATTCAAATTCCGGATCACCAAAAAAGCCCAGGGCATATTTAAACTGGTAGGCCGTACGCGTGTTGTTAACAAGGTGCACCTTCAGCAACTCTACCACTTCATCACCAAACTCATCGGTATCCGAAACCGGTAAAAAATTCAGCCAGACGCCATCTTCTTCTTTTTCGGGCGCTTTCTTTTCCTTTTTCAGGTCGTCCACAAATTTCCGGGGCGGTGCCTGCGGTTGCTTTTTCTTTTGGGTAAAATTCTTAAAATACGGAAAATCAATCTGGTCAAGGTATACCGGAAACTTTACCCCGCGTACATCAACCATTACCATTTTATCGTTAATAAAATCAACGATGACTCCTTCTTCATCAGAATGAAGGATTAAAACTTTATCGCCTATCTGATATTTCACACGCAAATATACGTAGCGTATCGTTATCTATACAGTCACCTCGGGGAAATAACAGTTTACTGAACAAGGCCTGCCAGTGCGCCGGGAGCCCTGTTTCTAACCCTAACCAGTTGCTATGATTACATTAAATAAAATGAAGATATCAGTCTGCCTTTTTTGCCAGCTTGCTGTTGCGGTACCCGTATAAAAAATAAATCGCCAACCCGATTGCCATCCACACAAAGAACCATAGCCAGCTGATTGCCGGAATTTCGGTCAGCAGATACAAGCAGGACAAAACCCCCATTACCGGGATGAATGAGTATTTCCGGATGACGGTTTTGATGGTAATGACCGTGGCCATAACAAGGAACAACAAAAACAGGATCTCCTGGTAACCCTCATCAGCAATATTGCGGAACGATTGCACGGTGCGCTCCCGGAACAGGTAAATAAATAAGAGCAGCAATACGGGGATAATATAACGCCCGTTGAGATAGGGAATTCTAAACTTGCCCGCTTCCCTGCCTACCGGCGGCAGGATCAGCAGTCCGCCGCAAACCAGTATAAATGCAAATAAGGTTCCGATGCTCGTTAAGTCGGTCATCAGGCTGCTTTCCAGGAATAAAGCACCAAATCCTACAATGGCACCTGTTAACAGCGTAGAAAAGGATGGTGTTTTATACCGGGGATGAATCTTCTGAAAGATCCGGGGCAACAATCCATCCCGGCTCATGCTCATCCAGATCCTTGGCTGACCGATCTGAAAAACCAGCAACACCGATGTAGTTGCAACGACCGCACTGACAGAAACGATTTTTTCAACCCAGGGTGCTCTTTTTTCAAAGACAAAGGCCAACGGATCCGAAACATTCTTAAACGACGCATAGTTTTCGATGCCCGTAAGTACAAGCGCAACGGCAATATACAATACCGTACAGATCACCAATGAATAGATCATACTCCGCGGCAGGTCGCGCTGCGGATTCCGGCATTCTTCCGCCGTTGTAGAAATGGCATCGAACCCGATATATGCATAAAAGACCGCCGAAACACCTTTCAATACGCCCTCAAAACGGTTGGGCAAAAAAGGCGTCCAGTTATTGGTATCCACAAAAAAGGCCCCTACAACAATAATAAAGATGATCACCGCGATCTTGAACATCACCATAAAATTGGCCGATTGCTTGCTTTCCTTTATGCCGATGTACGCGAGCCAGGTAATGAGCGCCGTAATGATAAAGGCCGGAAGATTGAGGAATACAGGCATGGTGCCGATCTTTGGCGCAGCATTATATGCCTGGATCGCAAACTGATGATTTTTCAGTTCTTCCGGTGTAAGGCCGGCGGTACTGCCCGCCAGGGCTTTTACGGCTCCCTGGTACGCATTAACGGCTGTTTCCGGATCCACCAGCAACCAATCGGGCAAATGGATATGAAATACATGCACCAACAGGTTGTTAAAATAACCGCTCCAGGAAATGGCCACTACAATGTTGCCAATTGCATATTCCAAGATCAGCGCCCATCCAATTACCCAAGCTACAATTTCACCAAAACTTACATAGGAATACGTATACGCACTACCCGATACCGGAACCCGGCTGGCAAATTCCGCATAGCACAGGGCTGAAAAACCACAGGTAATTGCTGTAATAATAAATAATAATGATACACCCGGCCCGCCATGGTAAGCCGCGCTGCCGATGGTTGAAAAAATACCGGCTCCAACTACTGCGGCAATTCCCAAAAACGTAAGATCTTTTACAGTTAGTATTTTATTAAGGCCGTGCAGCTGCTCTTCTGGCTCAGCAATAATGTTTTCTATCTTTTTTTTTCGAAAGATTGAGCCCCCCATCTATGATGAATTTTAGTGAAAATATTATAAAATGATGAGTTTTTTTAATTTATCCGTTTAATTTTCTCTTTTTACCAGCTGCTGCGCCAATTCTTTAAGAGGCGTCTTTCGTTTTGAAACCACCGCCATATCATCAAAATGCTGCAGTGCTTCACGTAAAAAGCGGTGTTTAAGCTCAATAGCCCAGTTGTCAATATTGCAATCCCTGTAAATCTTCAACACGCGGTTTACCTTATCCGGATCATTGCCTGCCAGCAATCTGCTCAGTTCCTCCTTTTGTGCGCCCTTCACCTCGCCAAGGGCTTTTATTAGCAGGAAGGTCTTTTTGTTCGCCAGAATATCGCCCCCGGCCTGTTTTCCAAACTTTTCCGGATCCCCGAAGGCATCCAGGTAGTCGTCCTGAACCTGGAAAGCCAGCCCGATCTTTTTTCCGGCCTGGTATAAAAGATCCAGGTTACCAAAACTTCCGCCGCCCAGGATGCCGCCCATCTGCAAACTGGCGGCCAGTAAAACGGAGGTCTTCTGGGTAATCATTCCCAGGTATTCCTCCATCGTTACATCGTTGCGTTGCTCAAAATCCATATCCAGCTGCTGCCCTTCACAAACCGCAACAGCCGTATGATTAAACAGTTCCAGTATCCGCTGTACCAGCGAAACATCGATCCGGGAAATATATTCATAGGCCCGTATCATCATTACATCACCGGCAAGGATGGCCGTGCTCTCATTATATTTGGTATGTACGGTTTGCTTTCCCCTGCGTAGCGGTGCTTTATCCATAATATCATCATGGATCAATGTAAAATTATGAAACAACTCAACGGCCGTAGCTACGTTCCACGCATCGGGATGTATATCTCCGAATAACTCGTTTGCCATCAGGCAAAGTATGGGGCGCAGCCGCTTTCCTCCGAGCGATAAAAAATAGTTGTTGGGCTCGTACAGCGTATGCGGTTCCCGTGGAAAATGTGTTTTTTCAAATGTTTCCGAAAATAAAGTGGATAATTCTTCGAATGTATGCATGGCTCAAAAATAACGGTTCTTGCTCAAAAAAGGAGTTTCGGAAACTCCGGTTCCAAATTCATTTACCATGCCAGGCCGGTATCCTTTCTGCAGGCTTTATTTTCCCCATACAACGACTGCCCGCTGCTTTTACCCGATCCGGGAGTTGTTCCATCTGCGGCCCTTATATTCCCGGCTTATATAATTGCTGTATATATACGGAATATAATGTAATGGGAATTTTAGTACTCAACAGCTTCCACTCGGCTTTACTGCATTTTTTTTGCAAACCGGAAAAAGACCGGATAAAGATATTTTCAATTGCATTTTTCACGATGCGATCGCCCTTTTCATAGATCCGGTCTACCATTCGCATGCATTTTATCACAACGGGCAGATTGTGCGTAGCGAGCATCCCTTTTATAAAACGTACCAGTACCTGCATTATGTGCAGGGCATTTCCAAATTGCCTGGTCGTTTCCAGCTCATGCACTATTGCGGGTAATTCATCTTCGATCATGGCCGGAATTTCATATTGATTCATATTTTCTGATTTATAGATCCTTGCAGCCAAATTCATTCCAGCTGTAGGGCTCAAAGTGGAAACACATTAGCATTCAGTATATTAACAGGTCAGCACCGGTTATGCCCGAAAACGGCAACCTATCAAAATAAAAAAAACCATTTCAAAATGAAATGGTTGTAACGTCATGAAATATTATACGCTTCGCATCTGCGGCAGTGTGGCATTATTGTTTTTTCTGTCTTCCCCTGCTTCCTTTTCCGGGTGTGTTTAACGACTCCGGCTTTACCCAGTGATAATCGAGATAGCGTTTTTCCAGATTGGCCGCTACCACCTGAATGCGGACCTTATCGCCCATCGTAAACTTAATGCCGGTGCGCATACCCACGATGGCGTAATCGGCCTCCGAATGTTTAAACACATCGTATTCGGCAAGACTGGTCATGCCAACCATACCTTCACACAAATGGTCAACCGTTTCTGCCCAGAAACCGAATTTGGAAACCCCGCTCACGATCGCATCGAATTCTTCACCTACAAACTGCTGCATATACTCTACCTGTTTGTACTTGTTGGCGCTGCGCTCCGCCTCCATGGCGGCCCGTTCGCGCTCACTGCAATGTTTGCATTTTTCCTCGAGCTTCTTGTCTATTTTAGCCTTGTCTTCCAGGATCTCCAGCAGGATGCGGTGAACCATAATATCCGGGTACCGGCGTATCGGCGATGTAAAATGACAGTAATTTTCAAATCCGAGTCCGTAGTGACCAATATTGGAGGAGGTATATTTTGCCTTCGCCATCGTGCGGATACCCAGCTGCTGCAATACGGCTTCTTCGGGACGGCCTTTAATATCTTTTAATAATTTATCAAAAGAGGCCGCAATGGTTTCTGCACTTGAAATATCAAATTTGTAGCCGAACTTATGGGCAAACGCTACAAAGGGCAACAGCTTTTCCTCATCCGGTGTATCATGGATCCGGTAGGGGAATGGCAGTGTTTTATTATTGATCTTTACTTTTGAAGCGGTTTCTGCTACGTATTTGTTGGCTAGCAGCATCAGTTCCTCAATCAGCTGATGTGCTTCTTTACTTACTTTTAATACAATACCGGTAGGCACCCCATTTGCATCCAGCTTAAAGCGTACTTCCGTAGAGTTAAAATTGATGGCGCCTTCGTCGAAGCGGTTCTGGCGCAGCCGCTGGGATAATTTGTTCACCATTCCGATCACTTCGGCATGGTCGCCCTGGCCGGTTTCAATGATTTCCTGTGCTTCCTCATAAGTAAACCGCCGTTTTGAACGGATCACCGTTTTTCCCAGCCAGTATTGCTTTACCTCCGCTTTTTCATTCATCTGGAAGATGGCTGAAAAGGTAAGCTTATCCTCATCGGGCCTCAACGAGCACAGCACATTGGAGATATGTTCCGGCAACATCGGGTTTACCCGGTCTGGCAAATACACGGAGGTTGCCCGCAGGTACGCTTCATCATCCAGTGCCGTGCCGGGAACCACATAATGACTTACATCGGCAATATGCACGCCTACTTCATAGTTGCCGTTCTTCAATATGCGAAACGAAATGGCATCGTCAAAGTCCTTGGCATCTTCCGGGTCGATAGTAAACGTGAGGATATTGCGGATATCTTTCCGTTTTGCCAGGTCTTCCTTGGTAATGGCATCCGGAATCCGGTTGGCCACTTCCATGGCTTCATCGGGGAACGATAACGAGAACCCTTTTTCGAGCAGGGTTTCTTTCATCGCAATATCTCCCGCCTGGGCTTCATCCAGTATGGAAACAATGGCGCCTACCGGGCGCTTGTCTTCTTTTTCCCAACGCAACATTTTGGCAACTACCTTTTGCCCGTTCAATGCCCCGTTGAGATGCTCCTCCGCTATATAAATATCCGGTAATCCTTTTTCTTTGTCGCCCAGTACAAACCCAAACCCCCTGTTTAACTGAAGGGTACCGATGAACTCCGTACGGTTCCGCTGTACCACTTCCATGATCTTGCCCTTGAGTTTTGCATCATAGCCAGATGTAAGTTTTACACGAACCACATCCCCGTCCATCGCATTGCGCAGATCTTCCGGGCGGATCAACACATCTTCTTCCAAACCGGGAACGATCACAAACCCTCTTCCGGATTTTGTTACCTCCAGTGTTCCTTTCAGCAATTGCTCTCCCCCAGAAGATGATTTACTCTTTTTCTTCTTTACTTTTTTTGCCATAGAATATTTGTGGTTTTTCAAAGTTTTGAATAAAATCCCCGATCAAGGTATCAAATTTTTTGCTCCCGTCCAATAAAAAGCAATGACGCACGGGTAATACAAACAACGCCACCCGCTGCAATAGTGTTTTAAACCGAAGCAACCGCACGCTGTCCTTCTCGGTAGTAATGAATGCTGCTGTTCCGTTTTTAAACGTGTTGTATACAAGCAGCAGCTGTTCTATATCTTCCTGGCGGAAGTCATAGTGGTCTTCAAAATAAAAGGTGCGGATCTCTTTTTTATACTGCTGCAATTGTTCTTTCAGCGGCTCCGGATTAGCGATACCGGTTACCAGTAACAGGGTTTCTATCCCCTCCGGCAACCCTTCCTCTTCACCAAAAACAGCATACAGGGTTCCATACTGCAGCGCTGCAAAAAGCACCTGTTGCCCGGGTTGCGGGTTTATTTCGTGTATGATGGCCTGCCGCTCATTTTCTGCCAGTGCTTCAGGGCATTTGGTCACTACAATACAATCGGCTCTTTTGTAATGCGTCTTCAGATCCCGGAGCTGCCCCGCTGGCAGGTAATAATCGCCGGGGAACCGGTTATAGTATGCCGTAAGCAGGATATTGAGCCCCGCAGTAACGGCACGGTGCTGGAATGCATCGTCAAGCAGGATCACTTCCGGCTTTTCGTTCTGCAACAACGCATCGATGGCCGTTGTTCTTTCCTCAGCAACAGCTACGGTGATCTCCGGGAATTTGGTATGAAACTGCATGGGTTCATCTCCGATCATCGCCGCCGTTGTCTGATTGTCGGCAACCAGAAACCCGCGGGTTTTTCGGCCATATCCGCGGCTGACGGTTGCCAGCCGGTATCGGTCTTTTAACAGCCGCACAATATATTCTACCATGGGCGACTTACCCGTTCCCCCTACAGAAAGGTTTCCGATACAGATAACCGGAAGCGGGTACGAACGGCTTTTTTTCAACCCCGAATCATATAAAAAACTAAAAATGCGAACGCCGGCAATATAAAGCCATGAAACGGGTAACAGTAATTTATATTTCTTATTGATAACGTTCTTAAAACTCATAAATCCCTTGCGGCGTAATACAATAATTTAAAGGTACGTCAAATTTATCGGTATCTGCAATCAGCGGTACGGGTTCAAAATAACTTAATCCCACAAGCAGCGCATCGGGTCGCACTTCCTTCAGGTAGCGATCATATACGCCCTTTCCGTATCCTACCCGGTATCCGCGTTCATCAAAGCACAATAGCGGCACAAAGATCAGGTCCAGTTCACGGGGTTGGGCCACAATACCGTTCAGGGGTTCGCTGATGCCAAATTCATTTACACGGAACAGGGTTTCCTCATCTACCCAAACCGCTTCCATTGCAGAAGACCGGGAATCGTAAACGGGGTAAGCAATCCGCATACCGGGATTCCGGAATTCAAGATAGCTTAGGATGGCATCGGTGCTGATCTCTTTGCGGCGTTCGATAGCCGCATAACTGCATACAGCATGCAGGGGCGGCATGGGCAATTGCTGTACTTTTATCAGTAACAGGTCATCCCATATGGCCTGCTGCTTTATTGTAATCTGGGCACGTTTTTGCAAATATTCCGTTCTTGCTTCCGACTTGAGCATTGGTAAAGGTACTAAAAACCTGCGAGGCGGCTATCCGTTTTCAAAACGGGGGCTGCATACCATTTTTTTCGCCCCGTCAACCGGAATCTGAACGGCGGAACAAGGCCGCCCGGCTATGGAACATGCACCTGCCGCCCTGAATTGAAAATGTGAGGCATCCCAGCAGTACCGCTTACCTCTGCGGTTATGCAGGTTGGTTGATAAACACAGAAAAAATAGTAGTACCGTAGTTTTTCTCAAAGCTGTATTTGTCAAACTGCTTATAGTCATTCCGGGGAGTGTGTTCCAGCACAAACCAACCGTTTTCCTTGAGCAGCTGCTTGCCAATGATCAGCTTTGGCAATTCATCGATGGCCGTAAGCGCATACGGCGGACCGGCAAAAATAAAATCATAGGTAACATTGCAGCTTTCGAGGTATTTGAAAACATCCATTTTTACAAACTTCATGTTCTCTATTTTCAGCGTTTCGGCTGTTTTTTTTATAAACTCAAACATCACATTGTCTTTCTCCACGATGGTCAGGTCTCCTGCTCCCCGGCTGGCCAGTTCATAACTGATGCTGCCGGTACCGCCAAACAGGTCCAGGGTTTTGATGTCTTCAAAATCGATCCGGTGCTGCAGCACATTAAAAAGCCCTTCTTTGGCAACATCCGTGGTAGGCCTCGTATAGGGCATTTTTGAGGGAGGGTTGATCTTCCGTCCACCTAGTGCACCGGCGATAATTCGCATAGAGCAATTTGTTTTAAAGTAGTAAAATAATGCGGCGGAAGGGTTTGCGCTTCATCGGCCAGCCAGCCGGCATTCATCAGCCGGATGTTCAGAAAATAGGCATACAGCATCTTGTAAAGTTGCGAATCTGCATCAATCAGCCCGGAGACGTTTAACTGTACCGCTGTTTGCGGCAGTTGATGTGTTTCGGCAATCTTTAACAGGTAAAACAATACGTCTTCCGGTGCGCGGTAGGTATAATGCTGGGCCAGCAGCAGCGTTCCGTTCTTTACCGCTACTACCGAAAATGTATGATCAATCACATTTACATCCATCACCGCTCCCTGGTCTGTTACCATCGCTTCCGCAATACGGATCTTTTGCAGATGCCAGTATGCCGCACCCGGTATATGATGAATACATTGATTTAGTAATGTAAACGGCACCGAATAATTCAGAACGATCTCATTGCCTATATGTTCGTTCAGGATATGGTCCTGCGGATCTGCTCCGGCAAGGTGCAGCAGCGCACTGTTGTCGCCCATGTTCAATGCCGCGGGTAATAAGGTGTAGGCGGGAAAATCAAAAGCAATGATCTTTTTCTGAAAAGGGCTTTGAATTTCGGGGATGCCGGACAGGAGTGCCTGCAGGCTGTTTTCTTCTGTGGAAAACCATTTCAGTGTTCCCAGCTTTGAACCCAATGCATCACAAACCGCATAGGCCAGATACCCGGGACCGGCTTGAACGGTTAAAACGCTGTTTTCCGGGTCTAAAAAATATGTTCCGTTTATTTCAAATCGAGCCTGCACTTATTTTTTTATTAGGGGGCAAACCTACATAAAATTTTTCATTTTGGTTTTTGTATTGCAGTGGAAGAACGATTGCCACAGATTCACGGAAGTACAAAAATTCAGCGATGGCCGCAGAGAAGTTTCCCGCAGATCCTCGCAGATTGGCTGGCTTTTCCTGCCGGGGCCTGATATTTATAAGCGGATCTTCTATGCCGTACAACCGCGCCTGGAAACATCAGCGAAAATCCGCGGAACGATCAGCGCAATCAGCGGGACAGCGATCACATTACGGATACAGCAAATATTGTTTCCGCATCTTTTTATAGGCGGCCAGTCCGGGTTCCCAGCTCTTGCGGATTTCGGCCTCGGACCGGCCCTCCGTAATCTGCTTTTTAAAATCGTAAACGCCGGCCAGTTTATTTATATCACCGATCTGGTTGCTCTGGGTTTTATCAAAAAATTTCGACGGGTCCGGATACGCTTTATAAAGGTCGATCATCCACCGGATATTGATTTTGCGCTCGCGGATCAGGTTTGTCATATCATATGTGCGCAGATCCAGTCCGTAACAAGCCTGATCTTTATGCAGCGGGGTGGCACTCATTCCTTTAATGGCAACCGGTGTAAATTCAAAGGCATATTTACCTTTCAGCGCCGGAGCACCCAACACGGTAAACGGATACTGCGTTCCACGCCCCTGGCTGATAATGGTACCCTCAAACAGGCATAATGAAGGGTACAGTAGGATGCTTTGCTGGGTGTTTAAGTTGGGCGAAGGTGCTACCGGAAGCGTATAGGGCAGGTCGTGTGTATAATGCGCAACCGGGATGATCTTAATCATTGCTTTCATTTTATTGGGCAACCATCCTTCGCCATTGATCATTTGGGCCAGTTCACCGATGGTAAGGCCGTGGGCAATGGGGATGGGATAGGCTCCGATGCCCGATTTCAGCTGCATATCCAGCACCGGACCGTCTACCAGATACCCATTGGGGTTGGGCCGGTCCAGAATCAGCAGTTCCTTATGATTCTCTGCGCAGGCTTCCATAATCCGGCCCATAACGTTAATATAGGTATAAAACCGGGTGCCCACATCCTGCACATCAAAGATCATTACATCCACATCGGCCAGGTCTTCTTTAGAAGGCTTACTCTTTTTACCATACAGGGAAATAACCGGGATGCCGGTTTTTGCATCCACGGCGTCATTTACCACGGCACCGGCATCTGCATCACCGCGAAAGCCATGCTCCGGGCCAAACACTTTTACGATTTTAATGCCGCGCGCCAGCAGGCTGTCTACCAGGTGCCGGTTCCCGATCCGTGTAGTAGGGTTGGCCAGCACCGCAACCCTCTTACCCGTCAGGTACGGGATGTATTTTTCGGTTTGATCCGCACCGGTTTTTATGGCATGCTCCGGATCCGTTGTTTGCATTTTCGGAACCCTTGCCGTGGCACAGGAAATACATGCGGAAATCAGCAACAGGTTCAACAGAATCAATTTCATATCGTTTTATTTATCAATGAGGCAGCTGCTAAAATACGGCATCCTTCGGAGAAATGTACAAGTAGCATGATCCCATCCGGGAATAACGCACCGGAAGCAGGAATGAAATATGCGGTCTTTTGATTTTACAGCTGACAACGGCCATTAATGCCGCAAAACACTAACACTCGTTATTGAAAAAGAATTTCCCCTACATTTGTTGAAACGAAAATAAGATGTTACCCAAAGAAGTCTATATCCTCTCCGCTGTTCGTACTCCTGTGGGCAGTTTCGGAGGCGCCCTGAAGGACCTTAGCGCTACCCAGCTGGGTGCTGTTGCCATTAAAGCCGCACTGGCAAAAGCCGGCATTGATCCCCAACAGGTAAACGATGTGATCATGGGCGCTGTATTGCAAGCCAACCTGGGACAGGCACCGGCCCGCCAGGCCGCAAGGTTTGCCGGGTTGCCGGATAAGGTTAACTGTACAACGATCAATAAGGTTTGTGCCAGCGGCATGAAAGCAATTGCCAGCGCGGCGCAGCATATTGCGCTGGGAGATGCGGACATTGTTGTTGCGGGTGGCATGGAAAGCATGAGTAATGTGCCGTTTTACCTGGATAAAATGCGCTGGGGCAATAAATACGGCAACGTAGCGGCTATTGATGGTTTGGCAAAGGATGGATTAACCGATGTATATAATGGTGAAGCAATGGGCATGGCAGCGGAATTGTGCGCAGGGGAATGTGGTATTTCGAGAGAAGACCAGGATGCCTTTGCTGCCGAAAGCTATCACCGCAGCCAGCGTGCCTGGGAAGCCGGGAAGTTTAATGAAGAAGTGGTACCGGTTGAAGTTCCTTCCCGCAAAGGCGATCCCGTTATCATTTCAAAAGATGAGGAACCCTTTAATGTCAAATTTGATAAAATAGCCACCCTGAAACCCGCTTTTAAAAAAGACGGTACGGTAACCGCTGCAAACGCCAGCACCATGAACGATGGTGCCGCAGCCCTGGTACTTATCAGCAAAGAAAAGGCGGAGGCATTGGGCTTGCGTCCCATTGCCAGGATCCTGTCTTATGCCGATGCCGAACAGGCTCCTGAATGGTTTACCACAACGCCTTCCCTGGCTGTTCCAGGGGCCGTTGAAAAGGCTGGACTTGAAATGGGTGCTATTGATTTCTGGGAATTGAACGAAGCATTCAGTGTGGTGGGTATTGAAAATACTCGGCGGATGAAGCTGGATCCGGCAACGGTAAATGTAAATGGCGGTGCTGTATCGATCGGGCATCCCCTGGGAGCCAGCGGTGCCCGTATCATTGTAACATTGATCCATGTGCTCAAACAAAACAATGGACGTTACGGCGCAGCGGGTATCTGCAATGGTGGCGGCGGCGCCAGCGCGATGGTAGTGGAACGGGTGATCTGAAAATTTGAAAATGTGGGAATGTGGAAATGAAATTTCTCATCAGGCATGAAACGAAATCCAACGTTAAACCTTAAACAAGCCTTCAGCCATCAGTCTTCCGTTATCAGCATCGTACATCGGGTATGAAACAGAATCTATCGTGAAACCTCGAACTTTAAACCTGGAACAAACTTTCAGCGGTTAGCTTTTCAGCCTGTTGTCGCTAATCGCTTTTACAATCTTCACGGCATGCTCCCGGGAGTTTTCGATAAACAGCCGGTGTGTATTCATCCCCCCGCAAATAACGCCGGCAAGGTACACTCCTTTTACGCTCGACTCATTTGTATCGGGGTTTAACAGCGGACAGCGTACGGCGTCATCGCTTAGCTCAATCCCCATATCCTGAAGAAACTGCAGGTTGGGCTGGTAGCCCGTGGCTGCTATTACAAAATCATTCTTCAACGTAACCATTCCCTCGGGGGTATCGATATCTACCTCCTGTTCCGTTATTTCCCTAACGGAGGCATTGAAAAAGGCCTTGATAGAGCCTTCTTTAATACGGTTCTCAATATCCGGGCGTACCCAGTACTTAACCCGGGTTCCTATTTCCGGCCCGCGCACCACCATTGTAACCCGGGCCCCCTTCCGCCAGGTTTCCAGGGCCGCGTCCACACCGGAGTTCATGGCGCCCACCACAACCACATCCTGGAACGCATAAAAATGCGGGTCTTTATAATAATGGGTTACTTTGGGCAGGTCCTCACCCGGTACATTCAGCAGGTAAGGAATATCATAAAATCCTGTAGCAATAATAATATGATCGGCCGTATAGGTACCCCGGGAAGTAATCACTTCAAAAAGATCTACGGCCCGCTTTACCTGCTGCACCGTTTCAAACAACCGGATATTCAAATCAAAAGTACTGGTTACCCGGCGGTAATACTCCAGTGCTTCATTACGGGTTGGTTTCGGATTATTGGACACAAAGGGCACCCCGCCAATCTCCAGTCGCTCTGAAGTGGAAAAGAACGTCATGTTCACCGGGTAATTATAAAGCGAGTTTACCAGGCTTCCCTTCTCCAAAACCACATAATCCAGGCCCGCTTTCTGAGCTTCGATGGCGCAGGCCAGTCCGATGGGACCGCCTCCGATAATGATGATCGAAAAATGCTGCATCCTGCAAATTTCAAGGATCGGCTCCCCAATACCAAATTTTGTACAGGACCATTTATTATTCACGGCGGAGTCACGAAGATTCGGAGATCCGCGGCGGCTTTACGGCCGGCGGTCCTATGTTTTACGCTGCTGCACTCCTGACGGCATTTTTTGCATCCGGGGTATTTGCGTTTGAGTTCGCAGCAAGGACCACAACGGATCCGAAAAGAAACGGCAGCGCAACAATGATTCTTTTCCGTAACCCAGCATAGCTGTGGCAACAAGCCCCTCCGGTCAGCAGCAGGAAAGAACGGTTCCGTTTCGCAACTGCATTTTGGAAGTTTAACCGGTAAACGGGGAATAATCCTTCTTTGGTATTCTGACGCATCTCACTTAAATTTGCCACTCTTAAAAATGACAATTTACAAAGTATGGCAAGGAGTATAGCTTTCAGAGAAGCCCTCAGAGAGGCAATGACCGAAGAAATGAGAAGAGACGAACGCGTGTTTCTGATGGGTGAGGAAGTAGCCGAATATAATGGTGCTTACAAAGTAAGCCAGGGAATGCTGGCCGAATTTGGTGAAAAAAGGGTGATTGATACCCCTATTTCCGAGTTGGGCTTTGCAGCGGTTGGCGTTGGTGCCGCCCAAAACGGCCTCCGCCCGATTGTGGAGTTCATGACCTGGAACTTTGCCGTTCTGGCCCTCGATCAAATTTTAAATACCGCTTCTAAAATGCTGGCAATGAGCGGCGGACAAATTTCATGCCCTATTGTTTTTCGGGGCGGTAACGGCTCTGCCGGACAATTAGGTGCGCAGCATTCCACCGCATTCGAAGCGCTGTACGCCAATATCCCGGGGCTCAAAGTGGTGTCTCCAAGCACGCCTTACGATGCCAAAGGACTTTTAAAACAGGCCATCCGGTATGAAGAAGATCCGGTGATGTTTATGGAAAGCGAAGTCATGTACGGCGACAAAATGGAAGTACCGGAAGAAGAATATTATATTGAACTGGGCAAGGCCGATGTAAAAAAAGCGGGAACCGATGTAACCATTATTTCCTTTAATAAAATGATGAAAGTGGCACTGGGTGCTGCTGCCGAGCTGGAAAAAGAAGGAATCAGTGCCGAGGTGATTGACCTGAGAACCATCCGCCCGCTGGATATGGATACCATCCTGGCCAGTGTGCGCAAAACCAACCGGCTGGTAATTGTGGAAGAGCAATGGCCTTTTGCTTCCGTTTCCTCCGAAATTTCTTACCGCGTTCAGAAAGATGCGTTCGATTACCTGGATGCACCGATACGCCGGATCACTGCTGCCGACGCTCCCCTGCACTATGCACCCAACCTGGTTGCCGCTGCATTGCCGGATGTTCCCCGTACGGTAAAGCTGGTTAAGGAAGTAATGTATATGAAGAAATAACCCGTTGATCGGGTCTCGCTGGAATGCTGATCCCGGATACGTGTATCCTGTTTATTTATTTAAAAAGATCCTGTGCCTAAAAATAAAAACAACGATAATCAACACGAGATTCTGATCATAGACGACGAAGCATCCATAAGAAAAACGTTGTCGGAGATCCTTTCCTTTGAAGGATATAAAATTTCTGAAGCTACCGACGGCGAAGAAGGCCTGAAGTTATTTTCAGAAAAAACATTTAATGCCGTATTGTGCGACATTAAGATGCCGAAGATGGATGGTTTGGAATTCCTTGAAAAAGCCACCGTTCTTGCACCCGATGTTCCGGTTATTATGATCTCCGGCCACGGCAATATTGAAACCGCCGTGGAAGCGGTAAAAAAAGGGGCCTACGACTTTATTTCAAAACCGCCGGACCTGAACCGCCTGCTGATCACCATCCGTAATGCCATGGAAAAAACATCCCTGGTTGCAGAAACCAAGGTGTTGCGGAAAAAAGTTTCCAAGGTTCAGGAAATTGTAGGTAATTCAGCGCCCATTCAAAAAATCAAAGAAACAATCAATAAGGTAGCTCCTACCGAAGCCCGCGTGCTGGTAACCGGTCCCAATGGTGTGGGAAAAGAACTCGTAGCCCGCTGGGTACATGAGCTAAGCAACCGTTCCAATAGTCCGCTGGTTGAAGTAAACTGCGCTGCTATACCCACAGAACTCATTGAATCCGAGCTATTCGGACATGAGAAAGGTTCTTTTACTTCAGCTATAAAACAACGCATTGGAAAATTTGAACAGGCCAATGGAGGCACATTATTCCTGGATGAAATCGGGGATATGAGCCTGAACGCACAGGCCAAAGTGCTGCGTGCTTTACAGGAAGGAAAGATCACCCGTGTGGGCGCCGATAAAGATATTAACGTAGACGTTCGGGTTATTGCAGCCACCAACAAAGACCTCCTCCAGGAAGTAGAAGATAAAAATTTCCGGCTGGATCTGTACCACCGCTTAAGTGTGATCCTTATCAATGTGCCTTCGCTTAATGAACGCAAGGACGACATTCCGTTGCTGGTAGACCAGTTCCTGGATGACATCTGCAAGGACTACGGCATCGCTAAAAAAAGCATTGATGAAGGCGCTATTGAATCGTTGCAACAATACAACTGGACCGGTAATATCCGGGAACTCAGGAACGTGGTAGAACGCCTGGTGATCCTGAGCGGCAAAACCATTACTGCCGGAGATGTACAAAATTATGTAGCCATCGGCTAAACGAAGGCGGTTCCCGGAACACGGAATAAATGGCATTTTTCAAAATACATCTTTTACCGATGGGCCTGTCATGATCAAGAAAGCCATTATCTACGTTTTAGCCAAAAGTCCGGCTCCTTTCAGGGACTTTCTGTTCAGCCTGAAGCGGTACTCCCTGTTTAGAAGACCGGCCCCTCCTCCCTCTTTTTTTTTGATACTGGTCGACGGCCGGAATTTTCACGGCGGGTTTGCAGACCGGATGAAAGGCATTGTTTCCTGTTTTGCTTTTTGTTTACAGCAGCAAATCCCGTTCAGAATCCATTACACTTTTCCTTTTTCATTAACGGATTTTCTGATCCCGAATACATATGACTGGACGTTACAAAAAGGCGAAACCATAGCGGAACATATCGCAGATGTACGCTACCTGAGCCTTATAGGTTCCCCTTCTATCCAACGCCTCGTGCATTTAAAAAAAACGCGAAAACAAGTGCATTGCTATGCCAACCGGGATGTTCTGGATGTGCTCAATGCCCATTACCATACCCGGCATACCTGGGGCGATCTGTTCCGGCAGCTTTTCCGCCCGGCTGCCATCCTGGAACAGGAGCTGCTTAAAAAAAGAAGCCTGCTGCCGTCAAAGTACATCGGCATTGCCTTCCGTTTTCAAAACCTGCTGGGCGATTTTGAAGAATACCAGGTAGCCGCACTGCCGGAAGCTGCGCAAACGGCATTAATGCAGCAATGCAGCAACTTTCTGATCCGTTTTCAACAGAAGGCCGATACACCGCTGCTGGTCACCTCCGACAGCTACCGTTTTTCCTGTTCCCTTGAAGGGCTGGAGCAGATCTACTGTTTTCCCGGGCAGAACCACCACCTCGATCACCAGACCAAAAAATCCAGGGAAACCTATCTGAAATCCTTTACGGATTTTTTCCTGTTATCGGAAAGCCTGAAAGTGTATGCAGCAGGAACTTACAATATGTACCGGACCGAGTTTCCCATGTATGCGGCCCGCCTCAACGGATTACCCTTTGAACGGATCCTCATCGAATGAATACTTACCGAGCTAAAACCCTGAATCACCTGCATGCCGGCAATATTGGGGCAATGGGAGTTAATTGACATTTAACCTATAAATTTACAACATGATCATTTTTGTAATCCAACATGCATCCGTTAATTATTGGTTGTGGAAGTAAACTTCAAATATAATTTTCGGGGGTATTTCCGGTTTTATTATTCCATTCTCGGCAACAAAATATACCTGTTCCTGTTACTGAATGTGCTGGTAGGTTTGCTGGACGGGATCGGCCTGGCTTTGATCGTGCCGTTGTTCTCCTCGCTTTTTGGTGCCGGAAACGAAGGACTGCTGAACACCGGCAAAATGCATTATATAGCAGACCTGCTTTCCGGGGCAGGCATTCCGCTTACCATCACCAACACTATTTTCGTCGTTATCCTGGTATTTTCAATCAAGGGACTTTTCCGTTTTTTGCAAATGCGCTATTCTTCCCGTATACGCTTCCTGTTCATCCGGGAGCTGCGCGTACAATTGCTGTACCTGCTAAATACGCTTTCTTATACCGGCTTTCTGAAACTAAACGCAGGAAAAATACAGAACGCGCTTACTACGGAGATCAGCGGTCTTTATTATACCCTTACGGCTTATTTAAGTACGCTGCAATGTGTGGGCATCCTGATCACCTATTTCACATTAGCCTGTATTACCAACCTGCAATTTGCCATTATGGTGCTGGTTTTTGGAGCCACAAGCAACCTGCTGTACCGGAAACTGTTTTCAAAAACACAAAAGATCTCTGCCAACGTATCTAAAGAAAGCGACACCTTTATCAGTTACCTGATCCAATCAATAACACATTACCGGTATCTGAAAGCCACCAATTATTTTAAACGTTATCTCGGAAAATTAAAAAAAGTTATTGAAGAAATCGAACAGCTGAATTTCAGAATGGGTTTTTTCAGTGCCTTGTCCGAAGGCATTAAGGAGCCGGTAGCTATTGTTATGATCAGCCTGATACTTGGGCTGCAGTTTTACCTGTTTCCGGAGAGCGATAAAAATGCCATCCTGGTATGCCTCCTGTTATTTTACCGGTCGCTGGCACAACTGGGCCAGTTGCAAACAAGCTGGCAGTTTTTTGCGCAAAACGCCGGCAGCATTCGCTCCGTAACCGGGTTGATCCGCGACGTACAACAATCAAAAGAACCGGCACCGGAGAACCTGCCGGAGCTCAGCGAAGTAGGCGAAATCCGGCTCACCGAAGTTTCTGTCGCCTACACCGGACGTACGATACTGGAACAGATCAGCCTTCGCATTCCACGACACCGGACCGTTGCCTTTGTAGGAGAAAGCGGATCCGGAAAGACGACGCTGGCCCATGTCATCATCGGGCTTATTACCCCAACAACAGGCACGGTATCGATTGGTAACAGCGCAATCGGTGAAATAAGCCTGGACGCTTACCGGGATAAAATCGGTTATATTGCCCAGGATCCCGTAGTGTTTAGCGATACCATCTTTAACAATGTTACTTTTTTTGATGCTCCTACACCTGAAAACCAGCAACGGTTTCAAAAAGCAGTGCAACAGGCCTCGCTGGACGGTTTTATCGACACCCTTCCCGAAAAAGAGCATACACAGGTAGGTGATAACGGTATTTATATTTCCGGCGGTCAAAAACAACGCCTGTCCATTGCCCGCGAATTATATAAAAATGTAGAAGTCCTGATTTTAGATGAGGCCACCTCGGCACTGGACTCTGCCACAGAAAACATCATTCAAAAAAGCCTGGAGCTGCTGCACGGGCATTGTACCATCATCATCATTGCGCACCGCCTGGCAACTATCAAAATGGCGGATGCAATCTTTTTGATCAAGAACAAAACCATTACTGCGCAAGGCACTTTCGATGCATTAAAGGAATCTTCGGAGGATTTCCGCCAGATGATTGCGGCTCAGCGCTTCTGATATACTGGATCCGCACGAATGCAATAAACAGTGTTCGTGTTTCCATTTTTCCGCGTTGCTCACATTTTTATAATATGCCTTACCACAAGTGGCCGAAGGCTATTAGCCTGGATTTATGCCGCGTTCCGATACCCCATCGTGGAACGATGCCTTCCTGTACGGGGAACCAATGGCTGGCGTAAAATGCCCACCTCGTTATGATCGCCTCTTCAGACTTTGATACCAGCGGGCTATTTGTTGTCCGACAACTGCATAAGAAAATTTACCCAGTGCGGCCGCAGCAATCACATCAGGGTTATAATCGGAATAATGTTCTTCCATGAACCGGATGGCCTTCACCAGTGCATCTTCGTCTCCGGCGGGTATCATCAACCCGTTTTGGTCATTGATCAGCTCCGAAATGCCCCCTACATCACTCGATACTACGGGCACCCCGCAACAAAGTGCTTCACCAATTACACAGGGCGAGTTTTCCGCATCACTAAAAACGATCAGCAGGTCGGCATCCTGCAAATGCCGGGCAACAACATCGTAGGGTTGCACGCCCATCCAATTGATCAGGGGGTATTGCTGCCGGTAGAACGCATTCCTCCCCGGTTCCAAACCGATCACCGTTAAAGAAAAAACGGCTGCCGGCAACTGCTCAAAAGCGCGGATGATACCGTCTATATTTTTTTTGGGCGCCCCGCTGGAAATATGCAGGCACCGGAGCTGCTGCTTCCGTTCTTTTGGCTTCGCAAAAAATATACGGGTATCCGCTACATTGGGTATCACAACAGCGGGAACCGGTTTACCCAATTTATTAATTTCCCGTACCAGGTAATGACTTACCGAATGAAAGCCGGCTGCCTTATGAAACGTATTCCGCACGATCGACCGGAACCACCGGGGACGCTGGTAAAAATTATCATCTACCACGTTATTATATCCATCCCAATGTTCGGTAACCACATAAGGGATCCCGTATTTCTTTTTGACCCATTGCGCAATCAGTCCCGATTTAAACGGAATATGCACATGCACCAGGTCTGGCTTACCATGAGTGCGGATATAACGCCGCACCGCTTGTTTGTAAAGATGATACCAGTAAAAATAGGAATGTAGTTTTCCTGCAATGCCCGGCTTCTTTGGGTAATAAACCTGTTCTTCTGTAAGCCCAGAATATTCCGGGTTTCGGTTTAATTCAAAGGTTACGCCCGCTCCTTCTGGATCAGGCGTAACCTTAATAACATGGATCTGGTGGTACAAGGATACTGCCTGTGCATGACGCTGCACAAAGTCTCCCTCAAAGGGAGCCCGTTTATTGGGGTACCAGCTGCACAGCCAGAGCACCTTCAGCATGCGTTTCTGCTTATTTCAGTGCCTTGATGATTTCTACAAAATCCACTGCAACCAGGGATGCGCCACCTACAAGACCGCCGTCCACATCGGGACAGGAAAACAGTTCCTTCGCATTGTTTGCTTTTACGCTTCCGCCATAAAGGATGGAAATCCCGTCGGCAGCTTCCTGGCCATATTGTTTTGCAATTACAGAACGTAAGTAGGCATGGATCTCCTGGGCCTGCTCGGTGGTAGCCGTTTTGCCTGTGCCGATCGCCCAAATGGGTTCGTAAGCAATCACTACATTTTTGAGATCTTCGGCAGACAGGTGAAACAGGGATTCCCGCAGTTGTTTTTCTACATACTCGTTTTGAGTACCCGCCTCCCGGATGCTCAGCGGCTCTCCACAGCAGAAAATAGGCTTTAAACCGGCCCCCAGCAGGAGGTCCAGCTTTTCTGAAATGTCCAGGTTCGATTCGTTAAAATACTCGCGGCGCTCGCTGTGGCCGATAATGCAATACTGGATATTGATCGATTTCAGCATATCTACAGAAACCTCACCGGTATATGCACCTGATTTCTTATTGGAGCAATTCTGCGCTGCCACGTAAAAATTCTTCAGGGTATTTACTTTTTCATTAGCCATCATCAGGTACGGAAAAGGAACACCGAAGATCACCAGCTGGTTCTCGGTTGTTTCAATGTTTTCGTCCAGGATATCCTTTAGCAATTGCTGGCCTTCCACATACGTTAAGTTCATTTTCCAGTTAGCCGCTGCTATTTGCTGTCTCATGATTTCTTTGTTTTTGTTTGATTATAAATTAGGGTAATACGTTCTTTTTCTGCTGCTGTGAGTGTTTGTTTTTTGGTTTGCATCCACCGTTCCAGGTGCGTCAATGCTTCAGGCAACCGGTAAGAAATTGCGTCATTGTATCCCCAGGAAAAGGAAGGGATCCATTTGGGACTGAGTCCTTCACCAAAAATATTTGTACAGATGCCTGTAACGGTTCCGGAATTAAATGATGTATTGATCGCGGCCTTTGAATAATCGCCCATCAACACCCCGCATTTCATACCGGCCTGGTAATTTCCAGAGGGCAAAGTTATGCGAATACTCCCGGCCGTGTTTTTTAAGTTGCTGTTACTGGTACCCGCTCCCAGGTTACACCAACGGCCGATCACCGAATCGCCCAGGTAACCATCGTGCGCTTTATTTGAAAACGGGAACATTACCGCATTCTTGATCTCTCCGCCTACGGTACAAAAGGCCCCGATGGTAGTACCGCCATAGATCCGGGTGCCCATTTTAACCACCGCTCCTTCACCAATAAATACAGGCCCGCGGATGCAGGAACCTTCCATGATCAGTGCATTCTTTGAAATATACACCGGTCCTTCTGCTGCATTAATGATCGAAAACCGTACATCGGCGCCCGGCTCTATGAAAACCTGCGCCTGGTTGGCAACCTGGTTACCTGCAGCCAGCGGTGCCGGCTCCCGGCCTGCCGTAAGCAGCGCAAAATCAAAATGCAGCAAACGGGCGTTTTTTTCAAAAATATCCCAGCTGTAACTGATAAAATCCGCATAGCTCACGGGTAACAGCTCCAGCGGAGACCTGCCGGAAAAACCGGCTTCCGATATACCATAACCGATAACAGCTCCGTTTTCAAACTGAAGAAAATCTCCGGGGGAAAAAGCACGCAACCGGGCAACCAGCGGTGCAGACGGCAGCAGGTTTGCCGGTATAAACCAGCTGGCACCCGGGCCGTTCTTCAGATCGCGCTCCACGATCTGCTCCCAGCGCCGGCGGTTGGTCATCATTCCCCCCGGTATGGCCTCCACGGCGGTGGTCAAACTAAAAGGGAACAATTGCTCGGCCCGGTACTGTTTATGGGTGAAAATAACTGCGCTCATAAATTGAGGTGCCTAAGATAAACAGAAATACGGGCAAAACAAAACCCCGGTGTTGCCGGGGTTTGTAAAAAATATAAAAACAGCACCAATTATTTTTTGGCGTATTTCCTTTTGAACTTGTCGATACGACCAGCAGTATCTACCAGTACGTTCTTACCTGTAAAGAAAGGGTGAGAAGTACTTGAAATTTCCAGTTTGATTACCGGGTACTCGTTACCATCTTCCCATTGAATGGTTTCTTTTGAATTGGCAGTAGAGCGGCTTAAAAAGGTATCGCCGTTACTCATGTCTTTGAAAACTACTAAACGATAGTTTTCCGGATGGAGCCCTTGTTTCATAATTATATGATTTTTAAGGTTGTACGGATTTTGCCGTACGGTTATGAATAAAATTTGAGGTGCAAAGGTACGGAAAATACCAAATGCAGCATAATGAATATCAAATTAAATAATCCCCCCGGACAGCTTCAGCCTACGCCCTTTTTCCGCTCCGGAATTCAATTTCCACATTCCCACATTCCCACATTTTCAAATTTCAAAATTCCTCAACTCCGCATATTTTCGATCTGCAGCGGTACACCCAGTTCCCAGCCTTTGGAAGCCTGGATTACGCTTTGCAGGTCGTCGATCTTTTTGCCGGTAACCCGCACCACGTCTTCGTGAATGGAAGCCTGCACTTTTAACCCCGCGTCCTTGATCAGCTTCACGATTTTTTTTGCATCTTCCTGCTTAATGCCGTTGCGTACTTCCACTTCCTTTTTCCATGCCTTTCCCACCTGACTCCCGCTCTTGCTTAAATCAAAAGCTTCCGGGGCGATACCCTGTTTATGAGCGCGGTTTACCAGTACATCCAGCAACTGCGTCATCTTCATATCGTCCTCCGTTTCCACATTGATCTTAAACGTTTTTTTATCCAGGTCGATCACCACATGGGATCCCTTAAAGTCAAAGCGGTTGGTAATTTCCTTTTTCACCACATTAACGGCATTATCCAGCGCCTGAGCGTCTACTTTGCTGGCAAAATCAAAAGAAGGCATATCAGAAGAATTTAGAATTTGAATGTAAAATTTAAAATTACTAAGAACTACGCAAATATCGAATTTACAATATAAAATAAAACGCCTGCCCGGGGTCCATCACTCATTACTCCGGCAAGCCATCCGCCGGTTGCAGGTTATTTTCCTGCAGGCCCCAATCCATCCGCAACTGCTGCTGATAGGGCAAATCAGCCGCTATTTCATATAACCCCGCAGCCGACCGCTGGCGGAATGCTTCATAAATGCTAACGGCACAGGCCACGCTGATGTTCAGCGACTGGATCATTCCCACTTGCGGTACAATAAAATTGCCGTCGGCCAGGCGCCTTATTTCCTCACTAACACCGGCATGCTCATTGCCAAATACCAGGGCAATGTTCTGCAGGAAATCCAGCTTATACAAAGGCACCGCATCCGAGCTCAGATGGGTAGTAAGCACCTTATCATAACGGCTTCTCAAAACCGAAAAGCAGGCTTCCGCATTATCAAACTGGTGTACCGACATCCATTTTGCAGCACCGGAACTGCTCCGGGCGCCCCATTTTTTATGACGGGGTATCTTTGTGGTTAAAATGTACACATCCTGGATTCCTACCGCATCACAACTGCGCATTACCGCTGATATGTTATGCGGATCAAATACATTTTCAAGTACGACGCCCAGCCCCTGCTGACGCCTGCGGATCACTTTTTCCAGCGTTTCCCTTCGTTCATTGGTCATGAAAACTCCATCTGGTGAAGCGCAAATGTAGTTACAAATTACGGATGCCCGGACAACGGGTCTTCCGGCACTTCGTAATCCCGGTGCAGAACGCCGGAAATACTTAATAATAATTTAAAACCCAATGGGGTGTAAACATCGATTATTCCCCGTAATTCTGCCGATAAAGTGTTATTATTGTGAGTATACACCGAAAAGATATGCAGAAGGTTATCCCCAGGGACATCAGTTGGCTGGCCTTTAACGGCCGGGTATTGCAGGAAGCCGCAGACCCTACCGTTCCGCTGAAGGAGCGGATCAAATTCCTTGGAATCTTTTCCAATAACCGGGATGAATTTTTCAGGGTCCGGATCGCTTCGCTGAAGCGGATGCTGCGGATCGAGTCTAAACTGAATATGCATCCCGAGAAAAATCCTAAAAAGATCCTGGATCAGATTCACCGGCTGATGACCGATCAGCAGGAGGAATTTGAAAGGGTTTGGAAAAACGTGCAGCGCAGTCTGAACCGGAATAAGATCTATTTAAAAACAGGCACCCAGCTAACGGTAACCCAGAAAAAATTCATACGGGAATTTTATGAATCGGAGATCAGCCCGAACATCATTCCCCTGATGATTGAAAATATCAAAAAGTTTCCCGCTCTCCGCGATAAGTCTATTTTCCTGGGTGTGGTGATGCGGAAGAGTTTTAACCGGCAAGACCGGAAATATGCGATCATTGAGGTTCCGGTTACGGCCGTAGGACGGTTTATTGAGCTTCCCTCCCGTTCCAGCCAGCACGATATCATGCTGCTGGAAGATGCCATTATATCCAACCTGCCGGATATTTTCCGTTTCCTGGGCTACGACGAGTTTAGGGCGCATATCTTTAAATTTACGCGGGATGCGGAACTGGATATCGACACGGCCGACAATACTTCGATCATCCAGAAACTGGAAACGGGTCTTAAAAACAGGAAGAAAGGTACACCGGTACGCTTTACCTATGACGAGCGTATGGATCCTGACCTGCTGGACTACCTGGTGACCCGTATGGGATTTGGCAAACAGGACGCCATCAGTCCCGCAGGCGCCATTCATAACTTTCGTCATTTCATTGACTTTCCGTCGAAGGTATTTAAGAATGTAAGCCGGAGAAAAGAGCCGTTTGACCATCCCCTGCTGCTGGAACAGCGCATTTCGGATGTGATCATGCACCGCGATGTAATGCTGAGTTATCCTTATCACAATTTCACGCCCACCATCGATCTGATCCGCGAAGCTGCTTTTGACCCGGATGTGGTGTCGATCAAGATTACCTGCTACCGCCTTGCTTCACAGTCGAAGATCGTCAATGCCCTCATCAATGCTGTACGTAACGGCAAGGAGGTTACGGTAATGCTGGAATTGAAAGCCCGCTTTGATGAAGAAGCGAATATGGAATGGAAACAACGGCTGGAGGACGTGGGCGCCACTGTTTTGACGGGCTTTCCCAATATGAAAGTACATGCCAAATTATGCGTTATCAAAAAACGCAAAGGCTCCAAGACCGAACACTACGGGTTTGTAAGTACCGGGAACCTCAATGAGAAAACAGCGCGTATCTACGCCGATCATTGTCTCCTGACCTCCAACAAAAACATCATGGCCGATATCAACCGGATCTTTGCTTACCTGGAAAATCCCAAAGCCAATGAGCTGTCGTTGCAAAAATGCACGACCATTGTACCAAGTCCCTACCTCGTCCGCACCTTCCTGGTAAAACTGATCGACCATGAAATTTCAGCGGCACGGAAAGGGAAAAAAGCGGAAATGATCATTAAGATGAATTCCCTTTCCGACATTGAGCTGATCCAGAAACTTTATGAAGCGGCACGGGCGGGTGTGGTCGTGAAACTGATCGTTCGTGGCATCTTTTGCATGCTTTCGCAGAACAAGAAGTTCAGGCACAAGGTAACGGCCATCAGTATTGTGGATGAGTACCTGGAGCATGCCCGTGTTTTTGTGTTTCATAACGGCGGAAAGCCCCGTGTCTTCCTGTCGTCGGCCGATTGGATGCTGCGGAATATTGAGCACCGTGTGGAAGCCACCTGCCCGGTTCTGGATCCTCAGTTAAAAGAAGAGCTCATTGATATCCTGAACATCCAGCTGAGTGATAATGTAAAAGCACGGATCCTTGATAATGAACTTAAAAATAAATATGTACATTCGGCGTCTAAAAAAGTAAGATCGCAGGAGGCTATCTACCATTACCTCATCAATAAAAAGTATGTATAGTTGAAATTAGCGGCCATCGACATAGGCAGTAACGCCGCCCGTTTGCTGATCACAGATGTGCGGATGATCAAAAAGAATAAACCGGAGTTTATCAAATCCAACCTCATCCGGGTGCCTTTGCGACTGGGTTTTGATGTTTTTGAAACCGGTGAAATCTCCCCGGATAAAACAGCGCATATTCTCAGCACCATGAAGGCCTATCGTCATTTGCTTGATGCTTATGAGGTGCAACAGGTGAAGGCCTGTGCTACGGCAGCAATGCGCGATGCCCGGAACGGACAACAGATCATTGAACAGGTGGCGAAAGAAACCGGCCTGCAGATCGAGATCATTTCCGGCGACCGGGAGGCGGCCCTGATCTATGAAAGCCATGTGGCTGAAAATTTAACCCAGGAAGCGGCGTATCTGTACATTGATGTAGGCGGCGGAAGTACCGAACTTACCTGCTTTGTGAACGGAGCGATGCATTTCAAACGGTCTTTCAATATCGGAACCATCCGCCTGCTGAAACAGCAGGTGGCCGAAGCCCAGTGGGAGGAGATGAAAACCTATATACGGAGCAATACCCGGAACATAAAAAAGATAACCGGCATCGGATCGGGAGGAAATATCAACAAGATCTTTTCCTTGTCGAAACGCAAAGAAGGGCGGCCGCTTTCGCTGGAGCTGCTGCGCGACTACTATAAGGAATTCAGCAGCATGACACTCGCCGAGCGGATGAGTAATTACAAATTACGGGAAGACCGGGCCGATGTGATCGTTCCGGCTTTACTGATTTATATAAATGTACTGAAATGGGCCGGAGCCGAAGAGATCCTGGTTCCTAAGATCGGGTTGGCAGACGGGTTGATCCAGAGTTTGTATGAGGAGATCTGTGCGCAGGGGAGCGTTTAGTTGTCAGTTTTCAGTTATTAGTTGTCAGTTATCAGCATTCAGCGTTTAGCATTCAGCGTTTGGCGTTTAGCATCGGGCATCAAACGAAACCTAACGTTAAACTTTGAACCTTGAACTTTTAAACAAAATAGTTGTCAGTCATCAGTTTTCAGTTATCAGCGTTTAGCTTTCAGCGTTCAGCATCGGGCATCAAACGAAACCTAACGTTAAACTTTGAACCTTGAACTTTTAAACAAAAATAGTTGTCAGTCATCAGTTTTCAGTTATCAGCGTTTAGCTTTCAGCTTTCAGCATTGAGCATAAAACGAAACCTAACGTTAAACTTTGAACCTTGAACTTTAAACAAAAATAGTTGTCAGTCATCAGTTTTCAGTTATCAGCGTTTAGCTTTCAGCATTGAGCATAAAACGGATATGACCTGAAACTTTGAACCTGAAACCTTAAACAAATAATATGTCCATCAATAAAGAAGTAAAACGGGTAACCACACATACGCTGGCTAAAATGAAAGAGGCCGGTGAAAAGATCAGCATGCTTACAGCCTACGACTTTTCATTTGCCCGCATTATCGACAACGCAGGCATTGATGTAATCCTGGTAGGTGATTCCGCTTCCAATGTAATGGCGGGACATGAAACTACATTGCCCATTACGCTGGACCAGATGATTTACCACGCGCAATCGGTGATCCGCGGGGCAAAGCGTTGCCTGGTGGTAGTGGATCTTCCTTTTGGCGCTTATCAATCCAATTCGGAAATTGCCCTGGCCTCTGCGATCCGCATCATGAAAGAAACCGGTGCACATGCTGTAAAACTGGAAGGCGGTGAAGAAGTTGTGGAATCCGTTCGCAAAATTGTGTCGGCCGGCATACCGGTAATGGGCCACCTGGGACTTACCCCCCAGTCTATTTATAAATTTGGTACTTATGCGGTGCGCGCAAAGGAAGACGCAGAAGCCAATAAGTTACGCAAAGATGTGCAGCTGTTACAGGAAGCCGGTTGCTTTTCCATCGTACTGGAGAAGATACCCGCCCTTCTGGCAAAGGAGGTAACAGAAAGCCTCTACATCCCTACCATCGGTATCGGGGCGGGAAAGTATTGCGACGGCCAGGTATTGGTAATGCACGATATGCTGGGGATCAATACCGAATTTAAACCCAAGTTTTTAAGGCAGTATCTCAATATATTCGAACAGGCCACCACCGCTGTGCAGCATTATATTTCCGATGTACAGGCCGGCAACTTCCCCAATGAGCAGGAACAATATTAAGTGGCCACTGCGATTGAACGCTTTTATACGGCAAATCTTCCCGCCGTTGCCCGGGTCATTTATTTGCGCCCGCAATATTAATGAAGCGATGGCAATGCCCCTATTGCCATCCCGGCCGCAGCCGCAGGATTTTTAAAGCAGTTACCGGATATTTCTGCAGCACTGCCGATGACAAATCCTGGGCCCAAAGAAAGCCTCGCTGTATCCATACCGGCAGCCATTTGAAGCACACCCTTCGTTTTCCCGCCTGAAGGGATCAAAAATATTTCCTTATCTTTAATACCCTCTGTAAAAAAGCACCGGGGCAGCACATGATGAAGGAAAAAAAATTTGAGTTCTCTTATACCTGGGTTGAAGATAGCCATGCATTGAGTGAGGAAGATGCCGCCTTATTGCAACTGGCACGTAAAACAACCAAAAAGGCTTATGCGCCTTACTCCCAATTTAATGTGGCCTGTGCCGCTAAACTGGCCAACGGCAAAACGGTGGTAGGCTCCAATCAGGAGAACGCGTCGTACCCTGTGGGAATCTGCGCAGAAAGGGCGCTGCTGGCTACTGTTGGTACGCAATATACGGATGAGCCCATCGTTACGCTTGCGGTAACCTATCATTCGCAAAACGGAAACAGCAACCGCCCTATATCGCCCTGCGGCATGTGCCGGCAGGCTTTGTCGGAATACGAAAAACGCACCGGAAGCCCCATCCGTCTTTTACTGGCAGGTATGGAAGGGCCGGTTTACATCATTAATACCATCAGGGACCTGCTGCCGCTTGCCTTTAGCAATGAAGACCTGGGGAACAATGGTTAAGCGCAGCTGTTTAAAACAGCAATAACATCAGCCCGGGGGCAGTACTTCTGAAAAATAACGGGTAACCGTTACCTGTGCAATATGCTTGCCCGGATACCGGCTCTGATACTGCCTGGTAAGATCCTGCGTTAACCCGATAACATTATATTGCACCGGGGTAAGCGGCATCTGCTCCTGCCAGCATTCATGATTCAGGGTCAGTGTCCAGTTTTTGAACGTATATCCTACTTTATAGAGTTGACGGTCGCGGGCATATTCCGCCACTTCGTTCGACCGGAAAATAAACCCGTTGCCCGTTGCCTCATGCTTTAAAGAATCCAGCAACTGTTGGGCCAATGCCTTGCCATCCCTGGTACGCCCGGCTTTTACCACAACGGCCGTTTTCCACTGATCGTTCTCGATACGCCGCCAGCCATAGGCGGTTTCTACAGACCGGGAAAATACAGCGATATGGAGCACCGGCTTTCCGGGTTCTACACTATGCAAAGTAATGGTCGTATTGCCCGGAGCATGAGCGGTTACCAAAACCCGGTCGCCCTGCCAGGTAGCTGTTGCGATGGACGAATCCACGGAAGTCAGCACAGCATCCTTGCCTGCATACGCCGGTAATGTTAACGGCTTTTCCGTTTCAGCCCACAAAGAAATGGTTTCCCGTTCCGTAATCTCTGGCAACCTGGTATCATTTTTACTACAGGCGGTAACCAGCAGTACAAAGAAAATCAAAACCGGAACGCATTGTTTTTTCATAAATGACAGTAGATGATAGCACAAGATAGAAAACAAACAAACAGTATTGTTAAGGGCAAATCAGAAAGTAGTGTTAAAAGCCGCAGCACTTTTGCAGATTGCTGTGCCAATGGCAGCGATGCCTTCGCATTGCCGTTGCTATAAATAACCGGTTCCGCCAAGCGGGCATGCGCCGACTCCGGCACCTGTTTTTTAATAAGTCTTCCTGTATGGAATATACACGAGCAAATTGACATCCTAAAAAGAAGTCTGCAACCGCATTTGGCAGCTAAGCCCTGTTATGCTAAAACCGGCGTTCCAGCTCCACACCTACCTTTCCGGCAAACCCGTCAATCGGAACCGTAAGCTTGTATAAGCTCATCCGGAGCACCGAAATTACGGGGAACCGCTCCTTTAGTTTTTCAGCCAGCTCGGTGAGGAAGGTCTCCAAAAGTTCGCGCGGTTCCTGCATCTCAGTTTTCACCAGGTGATAGACCTCAGCATAGTTCAGCGTTTCTTCCAGTTTATCGATAACGCCTGCTTCTTTGGAAAATGAAAGGGTAAGGTTCATTTCAAAAGCATTGCCCGTTTTTTTCTCTTCAGCATATAAACCATGACCTGCAAAAAAGCGAAGCTGTTCCAGGTGTATCGTAACAAGTTGTGCCATTTTATTTGTTTTTAGCATCCTTAAGTGAAAAGATGATACAATACAGTGGATATCCGCTCAGAACGGTACCTTCCCGCTGCTGAACCGATACCCGCCCTGTACATATAACTGCCGCCGCAATATATGCTCAAAAAACGATGCTTTCCGTTTTTTTAATGAATCCCTTTCTCACCCAGGTAACGTTCTGCATCCAGCGCTGCCATACATCCGCTTCCTGCAGCCGTTACAGCCTGCCGGTAAATTTTATCCTGCACATCACCTGAGGCAAAAACGCCTTCGATATTGGTTTTGGAGGTACCCGGTATGGTTTGGATATAACCCGCCTCGTCCATATCAAGAAAGCCTTTGAAAATATCGGAATTGGGTTGATGGCCAATGGCCACAAAAAAGCCGTTTACAGGGATATCCTGCGTTTCGCCGGTTTGATTGTTTCTGATACGCACCCCGTTAACGGTCTTCTCTCCCAATACTTCTTCTGTTTCCGTATTGAAATAGACCTTGATATTCGGCGTATTGAATACCCGGTCCTGCATTACTTTCGATGCCCGCATGGCGTCTTTCCGTACCAGCATATGTACGGTGGTACAAAGCTTGGAAAGGTACAGGGCTTCTTCTGCCGCCGTATCGCCGGCACCTACAATAGCTACTTCTTTTCCTCTGAAGAAAAAACCGTCACATACCGCGCAGGCGCTTACACCAAAACCATTCAGCCGTTCTTCGCTCGACAGCCCCAGCCATTTGGCAGAAGCACCGGTGGAAATAATCACAGCATCCGCTTCAATCAGTTTTTCATCGTCGATCCAAACTTTATGCGGCTGACTCGAAAAATCGACCTTTGTAGCAATCCCAAAACGGATATCTGCCCCCATTCTTTTTGCCTGTTTTTCAAAATCGATCATCATTTCCGGTCCCTGGATTCCATCCGGATATCCCGGGTAATTTTCGACTTCGGTTGTAATGGTCAATTGTCCGCCCGGCTGGATCCCCTGGTATAAAACCGGGTTCAGATTGGCCCGGGAAGCATAAATAGCCGCCGTGTAGCCAGCTGGTCCTGAGCCTATTATCAAACATTTAACGCGTTCCGCTCCTGTTTCCTGTGTCATATAGATGGTTTATAAAAATATGCCGAATGATTTCGGCATAACACTATTATTCACAAATTTTTATGTTGTATTTATTACAAAAATAAAGGGAAAATGTTTACCGGTGGTAAACGCTTCCCCACAGGCAGCCGCAAAGATGTGGATATCCGGATCTTCCCCGGCAATAGCGGCCGGGAGAGCAGTACCCGGCTCCGCTATTTTTAAACCGCCGCCCGGCTGATTTTCTCCGGGGCTGCCAGAAACGGCAGAAACATCATGTAGAAAGTTTTCTGATAGGCGGCCCGGGCCTTCTTTTCATGAAGACGGCCGGTTAATTCATTATTGGAAAGCCAGAAATCGGCAACAATAAACAATTGTTTTACCAATGCCGGCCATATTGATGGTGGCAGGTCGGTCCGGAAGGTACCGTTCTCGATCAGGCGCTCAAAAATCCGGGTAAACTCCCGGGTCCGGCGTTTTGTAAGTGCCTGGTAGTCCTTTCCGATCCCGGGGATTCTCCAAACAATTTCTACAAAATGCAGGAAAATAAACCGGTATTGGTATACCAGCTGGAAAGATCTTGCTGACAAGTCAAGTATCGCGTCCATATCAACCGTTACCGATTGCTGCAGCTGTACCAACTCCAGGTCAAACGCCACCGCTAAACGTTCATAAAGTGCCCGGATGATATCGTCCGTATGTTTAAAATGATAATGCAGGTTCCCGGGGCTCATATTGAGGTGCGCAGCAATATGCCGGGTGGTAATTGTACGTATTCCCTGCATGTTATACAGCTCCAGGGCAGCCTCCAGTATCCGGCCTTTGGTATCCATATCCAAATTTAGAACATTTGATCTAATTTTAAAAAATTAGTACATTTGTTCTAAAATAATCATTATGAAAGTTCCTGTTGTACCTGAAGAAAAGAAATCCCTGTACCGGAAGCTGAGAGCAAGCATCCTTCCCGTAAGGCAAACCGACAGCCCAATGGTAAAACTGGGCAAGCACACCGGTTTTGCCGTTGTACTTGTATTACTGACGGTTGTATCGGCAGCCATTATGATTGCCGTGTCCTTTGCTTTATAGATGAAACAATTATTCGACCCGTTGTTCCTGGGGTATGGTTTGGCCTGGGGGCTCATCCATGGCTTCCGCTGGGCGGGTGCACCCATTCCCTTCCTGAACAGCTACCTCACCGATTTTATATTTGTGCCAACGGTTGCACATATTGCCCTGCGGATCATACGGGTGTTTGTGGTGCAAAATGAAACGTACCGGATTCCACCTGCCTATTTGCTTTTCATTGCATTGTATACGTCGGTTGTATTTGAGGGAATTATGCCGGCTGTTGCAAAAACCTGTACCCGCGATGCGGGCGATGTGCTGGCTTACTTTGCAGGCGCTTGCTTTTATTACAGCATCCACCAGTCGCGGTTGCGCGATACTTACCGGGAACGCTGACGCATTTTTTTACGGTATTGCTGATCCAGCTCGCTCACCAGTGTATCATAAGCTTGCCGGTCGGCAAATAGTGCCGGATTGTACGGACCGCCGGGCACCTGTTTTTCCAGGAGGTTAAACTGGCTGGCATGCGCGGCCACCCACAGATCAAACGGCTGCTTTTTTAACGCGTTTAATGTATAGGCGTAATCCTGCGCAATGCCCGGATAGGCAGGAATAGCATCCAGCCGTTTTTCCGTAATGATGGTAGGCATATTGGCGATCAAAACCCTGTAAGAGCGGGTATCATCTTTTACGGTAACCAGGAAGCTGCTGGATCCTTTTGTATGGCCCGGGTGGTGTAACAGGATCACATGGGTATTGCCCAGTGTAATGGTATCCCCGTTATGCAATAACCTGTCGGCGGTTACCGGTTCAAACTGCACGCCGTATTTGCCCATTTCATAGTCAGACCGGCCTCCGTCTGCCAATACAGATGCATCCTTCGCATTGACCATCATGCGCGCACCGGTCAGTCGTTTAATGGCCGCCATGGCACCTACATGATCATAATGTACCTGGGAGGTAAGAAGGATTTTTATATCGGTAAACCGGAAGCCTAATGTTTCAATGCTTTTTCGGATCAGGGGCAGTGATCCGGCCAGCCCGGTATTGATCAGGATGCTTCCTTCCGGGGTAGCAAGCAGGTAGCAGGCCAGGTCGCGGGTACCCACATAATACAGGTTGCCGGCGATGCGGAAGGGCGGATAAGGTGCCGACCATGCTGCAGGAACATCCTTAGGCTCATTGACCTGTTGTGCGGCAACGGAGTTTGCAGCTATCAAGAAGCAGCATACAATGCCGATTTGAAACAGGGCCCTTCTTTTATCTTTCATTTTTCTTAAACGGGTTGATCTTGAAAAACAAAAAGCAGGCCGTAAATCAACATAAGTTGAATAACCCGCTTTTTGTTTTATATCCGTGTGCCGGATCTGGATTTTATCAATCGGCAAACTTTTTCCGTAATGCGTCCAGGCTCGACTGGAAGTTATTCTTGCCGCCCGATGCCGTTTTTGCCGGCTGTTTCGGCTGATTTCCTGCCGGTCTTGCTTTCCCTTCGCCTGCAGTATCTTTCATGCTCAGCGAGATCCGCTTCCGCGCAGGATCTACTTCCAACACCGCAACCATCACTTTCTGATTGAGCTTTACAACCTCGTTAGGATCGCTCACAAATTTATTTGCCAGGTGCGACACATGCACCAGGCCATCCTGTTTTACGCCTACATCCACAAAGGCGCCGAAATTGGTGATATTGGTTACAATGCCCGGAACCTTCATGCCGGGCTTCAGGTCTTCAATAGCTGAGAGCCCTTCTGCAAAGCTGAATTCCTCAATTGCCTCCCGCGGGTCACGCCCCGGCTTTTCCAATTCTTTTAAGATATCTTCAATGGTATATTGTCCCACTGTATCCGTAACAAAGTCGCGCGCTTTGATTCCTTTCCGTAATTCGGGCTTTGTGATCAAATCGCCTACGGTGCAGTTTAAATTGCCCGCCATAGCCGCTACCACCGGGTAGCTTTCGGGGTGCACCGCCGAATTGTCAAGCGGATTGGAGGCGTTAGGGATGCGTAAAAACCCGGCACATTGTTCAAATGCCTTGGGCCCCAGCATCGATACCTTCAGCAATTCTTCCCGGCTTTTGAACGCACCATGCTTTACCCGGTATTCCACAATATTTTTTGCGGTGGTTGATGTTAAACCCGATACATACATCAGCAGGTGTTTACTGGCGGTATTTACGTCTACGCCCACATAGTTCACACAGCTTTGCACCACCTGGTCCAGGCTGTCTTTTAACCGGTTCTGATTTACATCGTGCTGATACTGGCCTACCCCAATGCTTTTGGCATCGATCTTCACCAGCTCACTCAGCGGATCCAGCAACCGGCGGCCGATGCTGATAGCTCCGCGCACGGTTACATCTTCATCCGGAAATTCTTCCCGGGCCACTTCACTGGCAGAATAAATGGAGGCCCCGCTTTCATTCACCATAAAAATGGAGACGGGCTTACCAAAGTCGATGCTCCGGACCAGTTTTTCCGTTTCCTTGCTGGCCGTTCCGTTTCCATAACCGATAGCCTCAATATCATATTTGCTGACCAGCCGCTTTAATGCCTCCGTTGCCCCGTGCCAGTCATTCTGCGGCGCATGAGGAAATATGGTTTCATATTTAAGAAACGTACCGCTCTCATCCAGGCATACTACTTTGCAGCCGGTTCTGAAACCGGGGTCAATGGCCAGCACCCGTTTATGCCCCAGCGGTGAGGCCAGTAACAACTGCCGCAGATTTTCGGCAAATACGTTGATGGCCTCTTCATCTGCGGAGGTTTTACTGCTCATCCGGAACTCGGTTTCTATAGCCGGTTTCAGCAACCGCACATAAGCGTCCTCAACAGCCAATGCCACCTGTGCGGCTGCCTCGCCGGAGGAAGTAACAAATTCACTTTTCAACGACCCGATGGCCGAGTCCTTCTCAATGGAGATATCCATAATCAGGAATCCCTCTTTTTCGCCACGGCGAATGGCCAGGATCCGGTGCGAAGGACATTTTGAAAGGGGTTCTTTAAAATCAAAATAATCCCGGTATTTCTGTGCATCGGCTTCTTCTTTTTTTGTGGTCAGCACCCGGGAAGCAACCACCGAAGTTTCTTCAAACATCGAGCGCACAAGGGTACGGGCCTTTTCACTTTCTGCCACACGTTCCGCAACAATATCCCGGGCGCCCTGCAAGGCCTCTGCAATATCTCCAACCTGCTCATTCAGGAATTTTGCGGCTTCTTCCTCAACGCGCGTATTTCCCTGGGCCCATAACAGATCTGCCAGCGGCTCCAATCCTTTCTCGATGGCCACCGAGGCTTTTGTTTTCCGCTTGGGTTTGTACGGCAGGTATATATCCTCCAGTTCCGTGGCGTTTATACAAGCATCGATCCGGCCCTTTAATTCAGGGGTTAGCTTTCCTGCTGCTTCAATCGTTTTTAAAACCGTTTCCTTCCGCTTTTCCAATTCATCATAGTACCGGATCTTGTCAATCACGTTCCCGACCTGTACCTCATCCATATTGCCGGTGGCCTCTTTCCGGTAGCGGCTGATAAAAGGGATGGTAGCCCCCTCGGCATGCAGTTGCCCCACATTGCCTACCTGCTTTAAAGGCAGGTTCAGGTCTGCCGCAATCTGGTGTATGTATTTTGTATCCATTTTTAAAATAGTTGGGGTGCAAATGTAAGTGGTGCTGTTAAAGAAACAAAGGGCTGTGCATAACAATCTCCGCTTTTAGCGGTTTATCGCAGGCCTCCCAACAGCAAGCCATAAAAGTGCCCTGGGTACAACAGCTCTTTTCCCGGAAATGGTTAAAAAAACGTAAAGGTTTTACCTTCCGGGCAACCGGATTTGTCAGATTGCCTGCGTCGCTGTATATTTGTCTACAAATTTAGTAGACTAATAAATGGTAAGCTGTTTGCCAGCGTGTTTGTTCTGTTAGGGTGAGCCGATTTAATAAACACTTAAAAGCAAAAAAATGGCGGCATACTCCATCCTGATCAATGTTCCGAAAGCCGCGGACATTATCCTGATACAACTGGTACGGCTATTGAAAGAAGCTGTTTATACCCGCAGTGTAAAATGTTCATCCGGGGCCATAGCCTCCGATCAGCAAAGCATTGAATGGAATATTGAAGGCAGCATCAGCTTTCATGATATCTGTAATTTTATCAATGGCATTACCCGTAATATCCATGCGCCCTATCGCTATTCAATCATCAACCAGGATCCGGCCCTGTTATCACGCAATTAAAACGCAACGCAAATGCACCTTAATTTTATTGCACTTGCTGTGCCCCTGTTCCTGTTGTTTATGGCGCTGGAGTACCGGTATGCATTAAAAAAAAATACGCCTGTTTTTCATTGGCGGGAGTCCATTGCCAATTTGAATGTAGGCATTGCTGAACGGCTTTGCGACCTGCTTACTTCCGGCTCCTTTTTCTTTGTATTTGCGTGGATCCATCAGCATTATGCCCTGATGAATATACAGCCCACGGTGCTTACCTGGATCCTTCTTTTTCTGGTAACGGACCTGGTGTGGTACTGGTATCACCGGTTCGGGCACGTGGTAAACCTGTTCTGGAGTGCCCATGTGGTACATCATCAAAGCGAAGACTTTAATTACACGGTATCGGCCCGTATCACGGTGTTTCAATCTGTGCTGCGCGGGCTTTTCTGGAGTGTACTGCCGCTGATCGGGTTTCCGCCGCATATGATTACCCTGCTGCTGCTCATCCATGGTGCTTATCCGTTTTTTACGCATACCCAAATGATCGGCAAACTGGGCTGGCTGGAGTATGTATTGGTAACACCCTCCCATCACCGGGTACATCACAGCAGCAATCCTGAATACCTTGATAAAAATTATGGCGATGTACTGATCATCTGGGATAAACTGTTTGGCACCTTTAAAGCAGAAGACCAAACGCCGGTTTACGGACTTACCCAACCACTCAACAGTCATAGTTTCCTGTGGCAGCATTTTCATTTTTTTATGGAACTTTGCATTGCCGTAAAAAGAACTCCCGGCTTTCTTCATAAAATAAAACTGTTATTTGGCAAACCGGACTCGGTAGATGCATCGATCCGTCCTGTGCTGGAACGGAAATTCCAGCGCCAAAAAAAGCCCGCGCCACCTTCCGTTCCGCTGCTGAAAGCCATTTCTGTGCAAACGGCGTTCACCCTAACCATCCTGTTCTTTACAATACTGTTTTCTTATTATCTGCAGCCACTGCAATTATGGATCGCTGCCGTCTTTATCCTGCTTAGTGTTATTGCCACCGGCGCCATGCTGGAACAAAAACAATGGGTTTTTCCACTGGAATATATGCGCCTGCTGCTCTTATGCCTGTTTCTATGTGTTACTTTTCCTAACAAGTATGTATGGCTATGCAGTACAAGTCTGCTGCTGGTACTCCTGCTCTATTACCAAAGTTTAAAAAGCCGTTATGATTCCCTCTATCCGGCATCCTGATTTTTTGATCTCGATCATCTATTAAGGGAGTGAGGCAACCTTTGTGATATGCTTCCTGTCTGTTTTGCGGGTACTGACTTTTATGCAATGGTACAGGATTTCGCATCCTGGTATTGCAAACAGGAAACCAATCGTTTAACCATAAAACAGTAATGATGAAAAAATTTCAATTAGCAGGCTTTTTATTCTTCGCAATGGCGCTGATCTCCTGCAGTACTACCAAAAAAACAGGAAACACCATAGAAAAAAATGAAACCGCACAAAAACAACTGGAGCATTTTCCAAAAGAAAAAAAGGGATATAAACGGTATGTGATCCTTTTACCGGTAAAAGGTGCATCCGAAGCGGATCTTAAGCTGGAACTGATACCGGGCAAGGTAATGCCTACCGATTGTAACACCCGCTCTCTGAATGGCCGAATCGTTGAAAAAGATGTACAGGGCTGGGGCTATACTTACTATGAATTTTCTTCCAACGGCACCGTGGTATCTACCATGATGGCATGCCCGGATGGTAAAAAAACAGAAAAATTTGTGGGTGCCAAACCGGAGCAAATCCGCTATAACAGCAAACTTCCGGTGGTGGTATTTGTTCCGGACGGATATGAATTAAAATACCGGATCTGGAACGCAGGCAATACCTCCGATGCCGCTGTAAAATAAAACAGGGCCATAAAGCAGTAACCAATATATAAAGTAGCCGTCTCAAAAATATTGAGACGGCTTTTTTTATGTTATGGCACCCCGGAAAAGATAAAGGTCGATATTCCAGGTATTAAAAGGCCGGTAACGGGTTATCCTGACTACTCCCGGCCACATCTTTTGACTCATTTATTTTCATGGAGCAGTTGGTGATAAAGACAAACCACACCGGAACTAAACACATGCGTTTTCAGCAGCTTCAGGGATTGTTTTTCCTTAATGCCCTTAAACACGGGAATCCCTTCACCCAGCAAAACAGGGTTAACAAAAAGCCAGCATTCATCGATGAGGTTTTCTGCCAGAAGCGCATGTGCGGTGGAGGGACTACCAAATAATAAAATCTCGCCGGTTGTTTCCGCTTTTAGTTGGCGGATCGCTGCGGGAAAGTCTTTTCCGATCACCGTTGTATTGGTAAGTGCTGAGGGATCCAGGGTAGTTGACAATACCACTTTATGTGCGCTCTTGTACCAGGCAGCATGCTCCTTGTCGTGCTTGCTGGCTCCCGGCTGCTCTGCTGCCGTTGGCCAGTAACTTTCCATCATTTGAAAGGTAACCCTTCCATATAGGGCCGTATTGGTTTTGGTGATCCGCTCTGCACCGAAATCAAAAATTTCCTGGTCTACATGGATCCACCCCATTTCGCCTTTTGTACCCGCAGCAAAACCATCGAGCGATGTATGCATGAATAATACGATTCCTGACATATTAATTCCTATTTTAGAATGTTTGTTTTAATTGAGATACAAATCTCATAAAAATAATTGGTAATCGCATTGGGCATTTCCGACAAATAACGGGTAATTCCGACAGGGCGGTTTGCCGATCCGGAGGAACATGTATCATATAGCGCATTGTTTGATATCCGCCAGAGGGCCCTGCTGCACCTCATAACTATTGCAGGAGTTGTTACCCACCATTTTTATATACTCGGGACCACTGCAATCAATCACAACAAGTATTTTTGCGCCTTCCGGTATAAAAAAAGGGCCGCTCATTTGAGCGACCCTGTCCAGGAAACGGACTAAAAAATTTATTTAACAGAAGGGATCGGTGTACCGGTACGTCTTTGCAGGCTTATCTTCGTGTTGTTGAATGCTTTCGCATATCCTTCCTGGTCTTCTCTCCGGATCACTGCATTGATCGCATCATTTTTATAGTCGAAGAACTCATCCACTTCTAAACGGATATTGAATCCGGCCGTTTTGTTATACAGGGTCCGGCCGCCGCCCACTGAAAAATCGCCGTAGATTACATCATTAATTTCGGGCCAGTAGTACTTATCCTTTTCCTGACTGTAAACAATACCGTAAGAACCATCATAATCCATCCGAACCACCGAATAGGGCGATCCTACTTCGGAAACATAAACGGTAATTCCGGTCTCATTCTGAAAGCGGTCGTCATCCCGGTAATGATCCCGTTTGGAACAACTTGCCAAAACAACAACGGCCAAAACCGATACAATTGAAAATGTAAGAATCCGTTTCATGGTAGTTAAGTTTAATTGTTTGTATATTCGTGATTGTCTGTCTTTGATATATAGAAGACAGATCGGTTATAAAAATTGCATGGGGTTTGTTAAAAAACAGATAAAAGCAGCCGGCCTTATTGGGTATAAAAATCCCCGCCTCAAACCTTAAAACTTATCGTAATTTTGCATTTCAATTTTTTACATGAAACCCTTCTTTTTCGCATTGCTTATGCTATCGCTCGCAGCTACAATCAACGCTGTCCATGGACAATACCTTATAGTAGGTACCTATACCCATCAAAACAGCAGCAGCAAAGGCATCTATGTATATGATTTTGATCCGCAAACAGGGGATCTGAAAATCGCCGGTCAGGTAACAGCAGCAAATCCCTCCTACCAGGTAATTGCTTCCAACCAGCGCTTTGTTTATTCGGTGAATGAAACCGCTGATGGCGGGATCAGCGCATTTTCTATTGATCCCAATACCGGCAAACTAACGTTGCTGAATTCCGTAAAAAGCATGGGCGACGATCCCTGTTACCTGGAAATTGACCGGAGCGGTAAATGGCTGTTTGCTTCCAACTATTCCAGTGGCAGCTTCGCCATTTACAATATTCAAAAAGACGGAACACTGGGCAGCCTGTCGCAGGTTATCAAACACGAGGGCAGCGGCCCCGACAGTTCCCGGCAACGGGCACCCCATGTTCACAGTACAACCATAGCGCCCGATAACCGGTTTGTATTTGTGTGCGACCTGGGTACCGATAAGATCGTAACTTACCCTTTTAATGCGGCAACCGGCAAAGTGGATACTGCTAAAGCATTTTTTATCCATACGGCACCCGGGGCCGGCCCCCGGCATATGGTTATTTCAAACAACAAACGGTTTGTATACAATGTAGATGAAATGTTTGGTACTGTAAACGTTTATACCCTGCGCAAAGGAAGGCTGCAACCGTTACAAACAGAAAATGCCTTGAATGCGGAAAAGGGAAAAGCCGCGGGTGCAGACATCCATCTTTCCCCCAACGGTCAGTTCCTTTATGTATCCCAACGCAGCAACAGCACAATTGAAGTTTATAAAACAGACCGCAAAACCGGAAAGATCCGTTTTGTAGGCAGCCAGTCTACCAACGGCAACTTCCCCCGGAACTTCACCATTCATCCTTCCGGGCACTGGCTGATCGCCGCTAACCAGAAAAGCGACAATATCACCGTTTTCAAAATCAATCCTGCAACCGGTATCCCGGAACCTACCGGCAAAGAGTTAAAAGCCGGTATTCCGGTTTCCTTAAAATGGGTACAGAAATAGCACCGCCAACCCCGACATAAATGCGGTACGGCTAAACAGCGACAGAGCGGAATACTTTTCTAAAGTAACGACGTAAGCCGGGGAAGGCCCCGGGTTATCAGATGGCGGCGATTACCTCTTTTAGTGCAAGGTTTTTAATATCCTCCAGTCGCATAACAGTTTCTGTTAAACGGTGTTTGGGGATGCCGATATCCATTACACAAAACAACTGAAGTTCCTGTTTGATAATGGTGCAGTCAAATTGTTTTACCACATTCATTACTTCGTTAAGCTGGGTGTAATCAAACTGAAGATGGAAGGTTTTCAGCACTGGTTTGCGAACCAGGTGCGTTACCTGCAACGCCATGGCTGCTGCAGATTTATAAGCGTTGATAAGCCCGGGAACCCCTAAAAGCGTTCCGCCAAAATAGCGCACTACAATAATCAGGGCATCCGTTACCTGCCGGCTGTCGATCTGTCCCAATATGGGCCTCCCTGCTGTTCCGGATGGTTCCCCGGCGTCGCTTACGCGGAAGGTATTGCCATCCGTTCCCAGGCGATAGGCAAAACAATGATGGTTCGCCTTGGGATGCTCTTTCTTTACAGCGGCCAGTATTTTTTTAAACTCCTCGGTATTTTTAAGCGGATAGGCCAGTGCGATAAAACGGCTTCCCCGGTCCTTAAATTCTGCCTGTCCGCTGGTTTCAATGGTCTGATAGTAGTTCCCCTGCTCCATCTTAAACTATAAACTGATTATGTATATTCTTATAAACGGTTACTTCATCGGTATCGATCATGCTTGTTTGCAGCAGCACCTGTTCCCTTAACAAAGGCGCCCGCAATCCGCTGCCAGCGATCATAGCGATGTTGGTAATGATCCGGGCTTCGTCCCATAAGCCGGTATCAATTAAGGATTGCAGCAGCTGTTGACCGCCTTCTACAAAAACGCTCTGGATCCGGCGTTCAAACAATAGATCCAGCATTCCTTTGACCAGGTCATCGCTTTCTACGTTTATCCATTCGGCCTGCCCCAGCTTCTTTGTTTGCTTCCGGTTAAACACCCAGGCTGCATTCCCGGAATGAAACAGCCGCAAGTTCTCCGGCAGGTTGCCGGAACAGGATAATACGATCTTCAACGGCGCGGTTCCAAACCAATGACGGTTATCCAGCCAGGGATCATCCATTACGGCGGTACGGGCACCTACCATAATGGCTGCTTCCTCAGAACGCCACCGGTGCACTAACCGGTTGGTTACAGGATTGGAAATTTTTAAACGTGCGGCGGTTCCCGATGCCATTATACCGTCTCTTGTCTGCGCCCATTTTAAAATGATATAGGGCCGTTTCAACCCGTGAAAGGTGAAGAACCGCTTATTAAGCGTTATGGCCTCGCGGGTGGCGATCTGTTCAATCACTTCCACGCCGGCATTCCTAAGTTTTTCAATGCCCTTTCCGTTGACGGCCTCAAAATGATCGCGGCAGCCTACTACCACTTTCGGTATCCGGTGCCGGATGATCAGGTCTGCACAGGGCGGCGTTTTACCATAATGCGCACAGGGTTCCAGCGATACATAAAGGGTTGCCTGCTCAATAAGCCCGGCGTGCTGTTTCAATGCATCCTGTATACAGTGCACTTCTGCATGTGCTTCCCCGTACTGCTGATGATACCCTTCCCCGATAATTTGGCCGTCATACACTAACACCGCACCCACCATCGGGTTGGGTGCCACATTTCCTGCGCCCAGCTTTGCCAGCTGAAAACAACGTTGGAGATAGATTTCGTGTATTCCTGTATCCATTTTTGCAAAAGTAAAAGAATTAAGTTTGCAGCATGTCTTTAAAAAACATAGAAAAAAGCTTTGTAAGCGATTTGCAGGTACTTTATCCCGAAAATGAAGCGCAGCAGATCTGGTATCTGGCCGTGGAAAGCTTAACGGGTTTTGACCTGCGTACGAACAGGCACCAACGCTTTAACCCCGATCCCTGCATGCTGAACATGCTGGCCGATATTAAAAAACGGCTGTTGAAAGCTGAGCCCATTCAGTATATTTTAAACGAGGCCTGGTTTTACGATATTCCTCTTTTTGTAAATAAGCAGGTGCTGATTCCCCGGCCGGAAACCGAGGAACTGGTGAACGCCATCATCCGCGAACAGCAGAACCGGTCGTCTGTGCGCATCCTGGATATTGGCACGGGAAGCGGCTGCATACCCGTTATTCTAAAGCGCAAACTCCCGGAGGCTACGGTTGCGGCCTGCGATATCAGCCCGGATGCACTGGCGGTGGCCCGTAAGAATGCGGCCAAATATCAGCTGGATATCCATTTTATAGAGCTGGATTTTTTAAATGAAACCAACTGGTCACAGCTGCCCTTCGTTGACGTACTGGTAAGCAATCCGCCTTATATCCCTGTTGCCGATAAAACATCCATGCATAAAAATGTGCTGGACTATGAACCGGCGCTTGCTTTATTTGTGCCGGATGAGGATCCATTGTTATTTTACCGTAAAATAGCCGCGGCTGCAACATTCATTCTTTCGCCCGGAGGGCATATTTACCTGGAAGTGCATGAAAACCTGGCAGCAAAAACGCGGCAGCTTTTTGAAGCAGCGGGCTTCCATGCGTGGATTGAAACAGATATGCAGGGGAAGCAGCGGTTTGTAATGGCGGAATTTGCAAACAGCGGAAGCTAAGTTCCTATGCCGCTTGCTATGGCTGGTCCTTTTTCAAGGCATCCGTTCCCGAAGGCCGCATCATCATGCCCTGGAATTGTTTCATGGTATGCTCCATTCCTTCCGTACTTCCGTCGAGGAAAATAACATTACCTTTTCCGTACTCCGCAAAATTTTTGATTGCCTCTGTCCACATACTAAATAAGATAAAGTTGGTATCCAGGTTGGCCTGGCGCAGTTCTACCGCAGCAGAGGATACCCCTTTTGCCACCTCCTCCCGGAAAAGGGCAATCCCCTGTCCTCTCAGCCTTGCGGCCTCCCGTTCGGCCTCGGCGCTGATCTTGATCGCATTTCCCTCTGCCTCGGCAGATTTGGTTTTAGTGATCAGCAATGCCTGGCCTTCATTTTCCGCAGCGGCCTTGAGGTTATTACTGGCCACTACCTTGCTCATGGAATCCAGTATCATTTTATCGAAAGTGATATCATTGATCTGCAGATCCAGCAAGTGGTACCCCCATTCCTCCAGGGTATGATCAATTTCTATTTTCACATACTGCACAATTTCACGGCGCAGCCCCAGTACCTCGGCCTGTTTCTTTGTGGCCACAAAAGCGCGGATATTTCCCTCAATGGTGCGTACTAGGGCCTGCATCAGGTTCCGTTCATCAATAAATTTGAAGGCCACGTTCTTTACGGTTGCCTCCAGTTCATTTTGCACGGCATACAGCAGCATGCTTTTGAAATATACATTGGCCTGGTCCTGGGTTACGGCCTGAAATTCGAGTTCTACAGAACGGTTCTGCACAGATACTTTGCGGTACACCCGCTCAATAAAAGGGATCTTTATATTTAAACCCGGCCTTACGATACGGCGGTACTTTCCAAACATGGTAATGACCCCGATATACCCCTGGTTTATAGTAAACAATCCGCTAAGCACGATGAGTAAAAGAACAAGCACCCACCAATAGTTTGTAATAAATTCCATAACAATAATTTATTTTTATAAAGGTACGCATTAACCTATATGCAGGATCATGCATTTTACCCCCTGATCGGGGTAGTTGCCCGCAATAAAACCATGAGGATAAATCAAGCTGTTATATATAAAAGCCGGTCTGCTGTTGCTTTATAACTTTGCCTTTGACTGCATACAACAGTAAATACCGCCATCAACAAAAAATGATCAGGAAACTGTTTTTTCTTCCCAAACCTGTACCAGGTGAATGAGTGTTTCTACAGACTTTTGCATATCCTGGATGCTGACGTACTCGTGTTTGCCGTGAAAAGCCATCTCCCCGGTGAAAATATCCGGGAACGGAATGCCCATAAAAGATAACCGCGAGCCATCCGTACCTCCCCGTGCACTGCTTCTTTTAAATGGAACACCGCTCCGTTCCATAGCGATCTTTACATACTCCCCTATCTCGGGATGTTGATCAACTACTTCTTTCATATTGCGGTACTGTTCCCTGCTCTCAAATTCGTACCGGCTGCCGGGATATCTGCCGGTTGCCTGTTTTGCAAACTGCTCCAGCCGGGCTTCGTGCAATTTTAGTTTTGACGTTTCGAAATCCCGGATAATAAAACTCAGCGAGGCCTTTTCTGCCCCACCTTCCATATGAACCGGGTGCACAAACCCCTCCCGGTCTTCGGTGGTTTCTGGGCTAAAGCCATCCTTTGGCAGCAGCTCCAGAAATGTTCCTGCAATTTTTATCGCGTTAATAAGCTTACCCTTGGCATATCCCGGGTGGATGCTGTTTCCATAAAAATGGATGGTAACCCCGTTAGCACTAAACGTCTCATCGGTATAGCTGCCTCTTTCGCCGCCGTCAAGGGTATATCCAAAATCGGCCCCTAGTCTTTCCAGGTCTACATGATCCACCCCACGCCCGATCTCTTCATCGGGCGTAAATAATATTTTGATGGTTCCATGTTTTACATCCGAATGAGTCGTCAGGTAATGTGCCAGGTCCATAATAATGGCTACACCTGCTTTATCGTCTGCGCCTAAAAGCGTGGTTCCGGATGCCGTTATAATGTCTTCGCCCCGTTTTGTTTTTAAATACGGATGATCTCCGGGCCGGATTACCTGGGCAGGATCGTCAGGTAATACAATATCCCTGCAATCATAATTTTGATGGACAATAGGTTTCACTCCTTTACCTGAACAATCAGAAGAGGTATCAACATGACTACAAAAACAGATCACGGGAACTTTTTTATCCGTATTTGAGGGTATGGAGGCATACACGTAGCCAAAATCATCCAGGGCCGCGTCCTGTATCCCCATTGCCTGTAATTCTTCAACCAGTATTTTACTTAAGTCCTTTTGCCTTGCAGTAGAAGGTACCGTATCTGATTGGGGATCGCTTTGGGTGTCAATCGTTACATACTTTAAAAAACGGTCAGAAACCGTAAACTGATAGGTCATGATCAATAGTTCAGTGAATCACAAAGATACTCAAAAATTTAATACCCTTCAAAGCAACAAAAACATTATCAGTATATTATATAAAATATAAAATATAAAAATAAATACAAAAGCAGCTCTGAAAGCTGCTTTTTATCAAATGATTTGCTGCTGTTTTTAAGGCATGATAATCAGCGGGCTTCCGCCTTCTATTTCTACCAGCTCCAGGTCAAAAACAAGGTCTTTACCTGCAAGCGGATGGTTGGCATCCAGGACAATTTTGTCATCGGTAATTTCTTTTACCGTTACCTGGAACTGCTGTCCCTGGGGATCACTCATTACCAGTGGCATTCCCACTTCCACTTCCATATCCTGTGGAAGGCGGTCCTTGGGCATTTCAATGATCATATCCGGGTTTACCGCTCCATAAGCCTCTTCTGCAGGGATCGTAATGGTTTTTTTATCACCAACGGCCATACCGGTTACTCCGTCATCGAAACCTTTGATCACCATGCCGCTCCCAATCTCGAACGGCAGTGGATCCCGGCCCTCAGAAGAATCGAAAGTTTCTCCCGTGGTCAGCTTTCCGTGGTAGTGTACCTTTACTTTATCGCCTTTTTTTGCTTGTTGCATTGATTGAATTTAAAATGAATAAACTTATTTGCGGGCAAGGTAGGCTTTTTTATGCAGATGCCATAATTTGAAATCCCAGGCGCGGCCCGTTATTTTCCGGGAAATCCGGGGCTTTTTATAACCTCCTCTATCTGTAATGTATGGCGCTCGCTGTGTGCAGCCAGCAACAATAATCCCTGAAACACATTGAGCGTGCCTGCCGGTGTTTGCATATAATGCGTTTCTAATGGCTCCTGTGTGGCTTTCAGGAACCCGATGGTTGAATCTCTTCTCGAAAGATAGGCGGCCAATGCCTCCTTTGCGCCGGCAAACTGGCTACCGGGCCTTAAAACCTCCGGGGCCTGCGCCTTTTTCGAGCGGTCGGTTATCGCCGCAATCAGTTGCTCATTGGTCAGCGGTTTTCCCGGCTTTATCAGTGTTGCGGAATCGTTTTTAAGCGTCATCATACACCATTGCCATATTCCGTTTTCGGCCAAAGCGATGTGTTCGATGCATTGCGCAACCGACCACCGCGAAGAATCCGGTTTATAATTCAGCTGTGCGTCCGTTAACTGTTGCACGTCGTTAAGCAACCGCTGTTTTGTTTTAAGATAATAATCGATCGCAAATTTCCGGTCTGCCGGTGTGATCTCATTTTTTTCAGGGCCTGCAAAGCTGCTGGCCAGGATACATAATAAGCCCAGGAACACCTGTTTCATAAAATAAGTTTAAGTGATCAGCGGAATAACATATAACAAGCCGGCCGGGGCCTTTGCCAGGAGCACAGAAAACGATCGTCCCTGCCGGTTTGGCTACTTAAAGATAGACGATTTACCGTTATTTTTGCAGGATGATGTTGAATGAGCAGGCAAAAAATTTACGCATTGTATTTATGGGAACACCGGAATTTGCGGTAGCCAGTCTTCATGCGCTGATCCGGGCCGGGGGTACGGTTGTAGGAGTTATCACTGCCCCGGATAAACCGGCCGGGAGGGGGATGGAGCTGCAGCAAAGCGCCGTAAAGAAATATGCGCTGGAACATCAATTGCCGGTGCTTCAGCCGGAAAAACTCCGGGACCCGGGCTTTCTTGAAGCGCTACGGCATTTAAACGCAGATCTCCAGATATGCGTTGCCTTCCGGATGTTGCCGGAAATTGTGTGGAATATGCCGCCTATGGGCACCATTAATCTTCATGGATCCCTCCTTCCCCAATACCGGGGAGCGGCGCCTATTAACTGGGCAGTGATCAATGGCGAAAAAGAAACCGGAGTAACCACCTTTAAACTGCAACACGAAATTGATACCGGTAATATTTTGCTGCAGGAACGGTTTCCCATCGGAACAGAAGACACCGCAGGAACGGTTCATGATATTATGAAAGAAGTGGGCGCACAACTGCTGGTAAAAACGGTACAGGGATTGGCCAACGGCACTCTAACAGAAACACCGCAACAGGTTCCGGCAGCAGCACTATTGCACCATGCGCCAAAGATCTTTACAGAAACCTGCCAGCTCAATTTTGATCAGCCGGTTACAACGGTACATAACCTGGTCAGAGGTCTTTCGCCCTATCCCGGGGCCTTTACTTTTTTTAATGGTAAAAAGCTAAAGATATTCAGCGCCACCCCTAAAGACGAAACGCCCGCCATTCCGCCGGGAGCGTATATTACGGATACAAAAACATATCTTTCATTTGCCTGTAGCAACGGATTACTGGATGTAAAAGAATTACAGCTGGAAGGAAAAAAACGTATGACCATAACTGATTTCTTACGCGGCTACCAGTTTAAATAGCCGGTGTTTATACCAATGATAATTGCGGTAGGCCAACGTCTGCAAATAACATGTATTACGGACCACAGTTTAGCATAAAGTTTGCAGCATTATGGGCATACAGCGATGCTGTATTTTTAAAAGCCCAACTATGAAAAGAACATACACACTGATTCTGTCTTTCTATATTATTGCATCGGTTATTGTTTTCGCGTTCGTAAAATTAAGTCCGGATCATGGCGACGGCACACCGGGCCTCGGCAGTACCGCCCTTGTCTTTTTTATAGTACTGATCGCGTTACTGGTGATCATTAATATTATCAAGGGCTTCACCATGGCCAAAAACTTTTTTCTGGTTGCATTATTGCACGGCCTTATATTACTATTGCTCTATTTCGGACTGTTTTATCGTTGATGTTTCAGCCCTTGTAATTCATTTTTAAAAAATCATGCGCAGTTTGTACCTCAAGAATCGAAAAATAAAAATCCCTTGTATTTTCCGTAATGATATGCGTGCAGCCGGCATTGTATGCCGCAAAATACTGTAACCCGTCTTCAAAATCATGTACATGCTTATCCGTTGCAGCCAGCTCCACTTCTTTAATACCACAATCTGCAATAGAAAAATGTGTTGCCAGTAACCCGATACGCTCTTTTGCTGACCGGGTTCCATGTTTCTTCTCTGCAAAATAATACGTGATTGCCAAACTTACTGATGTGGTTACTAATGGATAGCCTTTAGCTGCAGCCCAGCTTAAAACACGGGAAGCATAGGTAAACAATGGATATTCTTTATTGATCACTGCTACCAGAATATTGGCATCAATAAACAATTTCATTACAGGAGCTATTTATGGCGTTTATAATAGGCAGCCTTTTGTTTTTTATCTAACGGTTTTGTATTGTAGATAGCCGGCCCTTCGGCCACCATACTTACCCAATCTTCGATGGGAATATGCTCAATATTCTGATGCTGGCCCGTAGTAATTACTTTTTGCAGGAGTAATTCTACAAGCCGGGAAAGGCTTAACCCCTGGGAAGCTGCATACTCCTTGGCATCTTCAATAACTGCACTGTTAAAGCTTAATGTAACTTTGGCGTCCATGGTTATTCATTTATACGACAAAATTAATTTTTTTGTACGTATTAGAACAAATTTCTTTTTAAAATCTGTCAACAACGGTTCTGTTACCGCACAACAAATTGTATATCAATCCTTGACTTCGGTATTATTTTGTAACCCCGAACGCAATTAATGCGAAATAACTACATCAAAATCCGAAGCATTGATCCGGAGCGCCGTAGCAGCGGCATCACTGATGCGGGCTGCCGGCCCGTTCTTTTGCTTCAGGCTTTTGATATCGCCCAGTACCTTTGCGTAAATCGTTGTATTGGCCTTTGGATTGGACAATTTAACGATCGTTCCGGAAGGAACATCATCGATTAATGCATAGTATTTCCCGTCATCCCAGCCCTTATCCGTTTTAAATACGCCGGCATGTACAGAGCGTTCTGTTGTTTCCGTTGCACCGGTCTGCATTTCATAGGCGTTTTTAAAGAACCCTGTTTCATCAAAACCGGCTGCGGGAGGCACAACATCTGCAACCGGGGCAGAAGACACCGATGCTGAAGCTTTTTCCTTAGATTGCTTTACCGGTTCTTTTGCTGCAATCGATTCCGATGCAGATTCAGCCTGCGCTTCGCGGTCTTTCTGTGCTTGCAGGGCGGCCGCCTGTTCCGGTGTACCCAAAAAGCGGGAAGCTATATAACCGGTTGTTCCCTCACTGGTGCGTATTGCCGCCCACTCCTTGTTGGTATCGCCTGTTACCGTAACCATTTCACTATTTTCAGCCTTTCCCACAATCGGTTCGCTGGTGGCCGGTCCTTTACGGATATTGATACCGGAGCCAACAATGGCCATTTGTTTTTCAGCTTTTGCTGCAGGTTGTTCTTTTTTAGCAACCGGGCGCCCGGCCGGTTCTGCAGATGGGTCTGCCAGATACTGCGTAGCAGCATAGCCCTCTACGCCATCATTGGTGCGTACCTCAGCCCACTCATCATTTACCCGGCGCACCAGCGTAAGCATCTCATCTTTTTGTGCTTGTGCAACCACAGGCTGACCGGTGCCCGGGCCTTTACGGATATTGATATAAGTATCCGTAGCTGCTTTTACCTTCTGCCCTGTATTCTTTTTCACCTCGGTTCGCACTACTTCTTTTGGCTCGTCTTTGCGCTTTTCAGTTACAGCTTCAAGAAATCCGGAAGCCATATATCCTTTTTTGCCATCACTCGTACGGATCGCCGCCCACTCGTCGTTGATCTTACGGGTTACTGTAACTACCTCACCTTTTTCAACATGGCCTATCACCGGTTCATCTGTTCCAGGTGCCCTACGGATATTAACCGCAGCGGTTACCGTTACCTTCGTGCCCGCCTTTACATCAATACTCGCCGGAGCCGTTTCTTTTTCTTCAGCGGGTTGTGACGCTGCTACCGACTCGAGGAACTGGGTAGCCATATATCCTTTTTTGCCATCACTGGTACGCACTTCCGCCCAGTCGCTGTTTGGCATACGAACAATAGTCACCACTTCATCTTTCTGTAAAGTGCCTACAACCGGCTGACTGGTACTGGCGCCTTTCCGGATATTCACTGCCGAGGTTACCGTCACCTTCTTACCGGCCTTTAAATCTGCACTGTTGTTGGCCGTTTCCTTTTCTTGCACAGGTTCCGATGCTGACGCCGGCTCCAGGAACTGGGTGGCCATGTACCCTTTTTTACCCCCGCCCGTGCGTACTTCGGCCCAGTCGCTGTTCGCCATGCGAATTATGGTCACTTCTTCATCTTTCTGCAAAGTTGCTACAATGGGCTGATCGGTACTGGCGCCTTTTCGGATATTCACTGCCGAGGTTACCGTCACCTTCTTACCGGCCTTTAAAGCAGTGCTGCTGCTGTTTTTCACGGTTTCTTTAGATTCAGCAGGTTGCTCTTTCTTAGCTGCATTGTCGGTCATATATCCCACAAGAATATCCTGGCCCCTGGAAACCTCATCTTTCCGTAATTTATTCCATGATTTCAGTGTTTTCACATCTACCCGGTTAAACTTCCGGCTAATGCTGGTTAAGTTGTCCTTTGCTCCTGCTTCGTAATAAACGGGGATACCTTTTCTTGATTTGGTATTCAGATTTGCAGCCGTTACCGGAACCTTTACCGTTTGCCCGATCTTCAGATCCTGGCTGGTTTTCATACCATTAGTTTTGGTCAACGAAGATAGAGAGACCCCGTATTTTGTACTTAAATACTTTAATGACTCCCCGGAAGTAACCCGGTGCTCTACCACTATACCGTGGGAAGTTGCAACAGCAGTCAGTTTTCTTTGCGCCTGGGTTGTTCCCATTAATAAAATCAATCCGGCCGTAACAATAAACGATTTCATGTGTTCAAGATGTGTCTTAAAAAAAATCCTTACTAATGCACGAATTTACAATAATATTTAGAACTAAACAGCTTTAGAATTTGTTAACAAAAGGAATATTGCGGCAGGAAAGACCGTATATTTTGGAAAATTGTACCTTTGCGCCCCTATGTTTATAGAAGTTTTTAAATCCAAGATCCACAGAGCTGTTGTAACAGAAGCTTTTCTCAATTATATGGGTAGCATTACCATTGATGAGGACCTGATGGATGCTGCAAACCTGATTGAAAATGAAAAGGTTCAGGTGGTGAATGTGCATAACGGGGAGCGCCTGGAAACCTATGTGATCAAAGGAAAAAGGGGATCCGGAACCATTTGCCTCAACGGCCCGGCAGCCCGCAAAGCACAGGTTGGCGACCCGGTGATTATCATTTCCTATGCCTCAATGGATCTGGAAGAAGCCAAAAAACATCAGCCTACCATTATTTTTCCTAAAGAAGGCAACAAACTTTAACCAGCGGCTGATCCGGTTATCCGATCGATTATTAACGGTGGTTCACGTTCTGCAAAATCCGTCGTTTGCTTAAGCCGCCTATTTAACAGATTCAGAAACAAGCCGCCAATGACAAATAGGAGCTTGTTTTGAAACAACGTTCGCTCACAGGCGTCCCCCTGGGGAAAGAACAGCCCGGTAAAGAATTACCAGGGCCGGTTGTTTGCCTCTGTTATGATGACGTTACATCCTATTGAATCTTAACTACGACACCACATCACTGTTCCAACTCCGGACATCCGGTTTCCTGCTTTTACTGGGTCCAGTTCCCAACCGCTCGCCGGAACAGGAGCTCCATTCCCCGGTGTCTCTCGCAAGGGAAGCCGGGAGGAAAAGTCCTGTAAGCTATTGTAAAAGCACGGGCTCTTTACGTTCGGCCCTGCCTATAAAAAAGAATTTCCAGGGGTATTGTTGCCTATACGTTCTACAATGCTCAAAGGATTCCCGATCCAGCCTGCCAATCAGGAATCTGCTATTCAATCGCGTTCAATTCACCCATACCTGCATACTTACCATCCGTGGTTTTGGTAATATTGAATTTAAAATACCGCGCCGTAACCGGCGTAAAAAACCGCACCGTCTTTATATCCGGATTTGCTGCAGAAGATGATCCGCTTACCGGGGTTCCTGCATATTTGCCTTCCGATATCCAGGAGTTGCCATCATTACTGGAAAAGATTTCCATATTGAGAAAATCATCCGTGGTAAAATCATAATTGGGCACGATCCGGAAGCCTTTTACGGTTTTTACACTCCCCATATTGAGCTGTACCCAGGCCGGTAATTTTCCATCGGAATCCCACGAGCTTTTGTTATCGCCATCCAGGATCCTTGCAACTCCGTACGCGGAATAGCTGCCACTGGCTGTTACGCTCCAGCCGGTACGGTTCATTATGGCTCCCGTAAGGCCGCTGTTGGAGGGATCTATATTGGTTAAAAACGCTGACAGTATTACGTATTTTACATTATTTCCTGCTTGCGGAGCAACATCGCTTTCATCCTTTATCCTCACAGGTAACAAATAAGATGTACCCGGGGTGAATGCCGACAGATCAGAAAATCCGATTTTTACACTGTCGGAGGATGCCGTTGCACCCGCGCCAATGGTAACCGTGTTGTTTATCATTGTATAGGACCCTGCCGGCATTGCCGCATAATTTGTTTTATTCGCCGCATTATAAGCAGGCACCAACCCTGCATCATCCGTAAAGCTCAGCGTTATAGTTTTACTTACCGAAACATTGATCGTTGCAGGAAATCCAACAGTTGGCCCCCTTTTATCAGAAACCGTATATCCGCCATTAACGACCAGCAAACCGGAAGACACCGCGCTGAATACTTTTGCGATTGCCGTTTTAACATACATTATCTTCCGGCTGGCGCTTATGGGTATATTACCCGAAGAAGCGGAAAGCCGCACCGGTATCACATATGGAGTACTAAATTTAATACCGGTAGTGTCAGCCAACACAATCTGGATAGAGTCCGATGAAGAAGTCTGGCCGGCTTTAATGGTTACCACACCATCATTGTTTAGCTTAAAGGCCCCGGTATTAAATCTCAGCGCCTTCGTTCCGTAAGCGCTATCATAAGCAGCCAGCATGCTTGTATCAATAATACCGGTCACCTGCACATCTTTATCAGCAGCACGGGAAAGCATTACGGGGAATGAAGTGTTGGCTCCCGGTAAAACAGTACTTTGGAGTACAGCAAAATTTCCACCATTCAACACATTGTATCCCTGGTTGCCCGGTGCGGCATACACCAGCACATCTCCTGTTATGTATACATCTGTTCCTTTGTATTTATCACAGGAAAACAAAAATACTCCTGTAAAAAGCAATAATACATTACGTATTGCATTGCTAAAAGTCCGGCGAACCTGTATCATTTGTTTACATTCATTTGTTTATAAGTAATATTTTCTCCAAGCCAAAATGAGCCCAATAGCCGGGGCATCGCGCTTATTGCAGGGCTGTTACATCGGCTATGCCCACTGCATTTTGTAAATAGCCTTCGTTTCCTGCTCCACCACCATCATACATATTATAATTGCGGGAAATATTAAATCTGAAATAACGTGCGGTAACCGGAACATAGAATTTCAGCTGCTGCGGTTCTTTTGCATTTAAAGAAGCTGCTGACGCAATGCCCCTAAATGTACCCTGCTCTGTCCAGCTGACGCCGTCATTGCTGGATTGCACCGTCATCAACGCAATGTTATACCGGGGCCCAAAAAATGTTTGGGGAACCATCCTGAATCCTTTCACCGTTGTTGTGCTGCCCATATCCAGCTGGCACCAGGAGGCGCCGGAAGTAGGGGCGGTTAACCAGCCGGAAGCTTCGTTGCCCACCCCCTGGCCGATTGCAGCCCTGGCTGCAAACGTCTGAAAACCGGCATTATGAAACGAACTGGCAGTAATGGACCATGATGCACGGTTTATTGCAGTACCCGTTAACCCGGTATTATCCACATCAATATTATTTACTTCCCTGGCTATAACCAGGTATAGGATATTGCCTGATGTATTGACAAAAGCTGACGGCTGCTCTTCTAACCGCAGCGGGAGTACATACCTGTCTGCCCCTGCCAGTAACGGCATGGCCGATTCTTTTACTGTAACCGATACCGGGAAGGTGGTAACCCCTGGCGGTATTTTTAACGCATTTCCATTATTCAACGTAACCTGGTTTTCAGGAAAAGCGGGTAAAGATGTACGGTTATTGTTGTTATAGGCAGCTACAAGGCTGTTATCCTGTTTGATGGAAATAGCCCGTTCTACCGGAACCGCATAGTTTAACAGGGTATTAAACGTGATGGGGCGCCCTACATGCCTGGCCAGGTCTGCCGGCGACTGCATATAAGTGATATTGGTTTGCCCGGCAGCAGCAATGCTCGCCGTTAATTTACCCGCAACGCGAAACAAGACATACGCTTTATCAGATGTAGATACTTTGGCCGATTGGGGCGATTCGATCTTTTTTACCCGGTAAGGGGCTATAACACCACTGACGCCGGATTTGGTTAATACGTCCAGGTCTTTAATATAGACCGGCACGGGGTCCGACTCGGTTTGTCCTGCCCTGATGGTTAGCCTTAGGTCGATGGCGCTCACCTGGTCGGGGGGTGCGGCTATGTAATGGGTGTTTGAAGCGCTGTTGTATTGGCTTACCAGCGTGGTATCCAGTACCACATGAACCACAATGTCCGAATCGGATGGGCCGGAAGCGATCATACGCAATCGCTTCAAGGTATCCTGGATATAACCGTCCGGCGCGTTCAGCACATTAGAGCTGCCGGTATTGGTGCCGTCTATCGTGCTGCTGAACGCAACATATAGTGCTTTCGGGTTCAATGCTGAAGAATCCAACACTTTGGGCACATCCTTTTTACAGGCAACACAAAACAGGCCCATGAGCAGCAGCACCCAATGATGTTGATAACTAATCCTATTATTTTTCATTCGTATAATTTTTTGTTTACACTAATCGCCGCATTTTACGCCGGTTACCCATTTATAACTTCCGTAAATACGGGCCGTATGCCCATGGCCGGTTGCATCATGGCACATTTCACCCTCCCCTTCATTCAAACGCCAGTAGGCTTCCAGCCCGGGCATGGCCGGATCCACCACACAGGCCGTAGTAGCAATTTCCGATTGTGTACGTGCTGTTGACCATATCCGAACCTCGCTAAACTGGGCCAGGATGGGCCGGTCCCCGTTGACATCATAGGCACCTATATGAAATCCTTTCCAGTTGTCCCTGGAAATATTAACCGTTGCATTCGGGCCCACATCGCTAACGGCCTGTAGTTTCCCGTTTACATATAGTCTTAAACTTCCTGCCTGTGCATCAAAAACAGCAGCTACATGGTACCATACATTTGTGGAAGCCGAAAATTTTGTCAGCGTAGGCGTTTTTGCCGGCGATCCTGCAACCGTAATCGGGTAATCATCCCTGTTAAGGCTTTCGATCCTTATTATAAAAGACTCTTCAGCGCCAAAAATTGTTGGTAAAAAACCGCTCATATCAAATATTTTAACCCGGCCCTCAAGGGTTACCTTGCTTAAGTTCTCCAGCTTTGGATTAATGGACCGCAATGATTGAAGTGGTGAGATATGCGCGCCCAACCCGGTAAGCTCCACCACCGACCCTTCTGTTGCCTTAGCGATGCCGATATAAAGCGTTTTAGACCCCTCTAATACCGGGTATCCCCCGGATCCTTTTTTTTGTACGGTAACCGGTAACATATACACCGGACCTTTTTCTGTAACCTCAGGATCGGTAATGGTGAGCGCTATACTTTCTGAGCGTAGTTCTCCCTTTTTGATGGTGCCTGTGGTTTTCGAAAGCGTATACTTACCTTCTGGCAGGGCCACATAGCTGGCCCTGTAGCGATTATTATATTCTGCTACAAGCTCCGGGCGGGGTATAAACTCCACCTCCTCATCCTGGGGGGCCAGGTTGGTTGCTGAGGCCGAGAAGGCAAAACGATTCCCGGCGCGTGAAGCATAAAAAACAGTCAGGTTGCCCACTTCAGCACCGGTCATATAGATGGCATCGCCTTTCCCGGCGCCGCCCCCTTTTTTACACTGTAAGCCAGTTCCCAAAAAAAGCAACAGGAACAGGTACAACGAAGTATTTATTTTATTCAATTTCATCCGTATATTTTTTATTGTTTTTTAATGGTTGGATGGAACCCCGTATATACATTTCCCTCCCGCTTTGGCGGCACAGGTTGTGTGAGAAATATTTATCGTGCTCCGTTTCATTCGCATATCTATATCTTTTTGTTTTTTATGATCAGATGGAACGCCATATCCTTTATTTTACGGCAGCGGGGTTCATAATCTGGATCGCCCTGCGGATGGTATTATATTGCGAGGTGGCATTATAATCGATCTCGCCATGATAGGCGCCGCAACCACCCTTTCTGCCCTGGACCGGTTGCCAGTAAGCCATACCCAACAGGCTGGGGATAGGGCCGGCGGTGGTATTGGGTGTATCATCGTCGTACAGCCCTGTATAAAATTTTTGATATTCTTCGGTAACAATAAATTTTTCAGGAGGAATCACCTTGCTCACCGCATCATACCGGCTTTGAAGCGATCCCGGTCCTGTAGTAAAATAAGCCTGCGCTACCAGGTAATCAAAATACGGACCCAGTTCGGGTGGCACCTGGTCAACTTCACCATCCAGGATCAGCAGTTTCCCCGTTCCGGATTTCGGCCCTAAAAACCGCGAAAGCTCTTTAATAAAAATGGAAAGATTTTCAGGCGTGCCAATATATTTTTGCGCCAGGGCGTCGGGTGCCACATTCGGTTCATAATCGATATCATAGCCATCCAGGCCATATTTGTATACATGATTTACCATGCGCTTAACGGCAATAGCAATCGCTTCTTTTACCGGCGTACCTTCCGGGATGCCCTCGAATTGCGCACCAATAATACTTACCGCTACAAACCGGGTTCCCTTCAGCTTCCGGGTACTGTCTATTGCACGAAGATTTTCCGGGTCATCCAGCCCGCCATCGCCCCACATGCTTACGATATCGATGCTGTCCGGCAATCCCCAGGGATGGCTCCCCCAGGATGGACCATGCGAGTCCAGTACAATCCATGAAAAGAGCACCTGGTGGTCCGATTTTTTATAGGTCCGTAAATTGGTATAATACGCTTCAGAATAGGTATACGCTTTTTGTACATCTGTAATATAAATAGGTTCCTGGATGGTTTGTTTTTTACAGGCGGCAAAACCGGTACAAAGAAATATACCAAAGCATATAAACATTTTAACCCTGTACAAATGGCGGAACGGAGGATGTTTTTTTGTACGATACTTCATTTATAACTGATTTAATATTTTTTAAAATAGCCTTCTATTTATTTTTTTTATCCCACCAGAGTTGGGTGCTGCCTATATCGCCGCCGCCGCCCAATAGCGCCACCCCTGTAGCCACTCCTTTGGGATTGTTCTTGTACTCCGTATTGGGGAAAGGGATTCTCCTTACCTGGCGGGTAGTGCTTACGGTACTGCTAAAATTGTACACTACCGGAAAAATCCTGGGGTATCCTGTTCTTCTAAACTCCGTCCATGCTTCCTGCCCGTTAGGATACAGCGCAATCCATTTTTGGGTAATGATCTTCTCCAGTTTTAATTCAAAATCATCACTATTATTCCAGGCAATGGTAACCGGTTTTTTCAAATAAGCGCTATTGGAAACCGTATTGGCATCGTCTAAGGGATCGCTGTACTCGGCTGGGATACTTTTATTATCGGCAATATAATCACCAACACCGCCTACCTGGTTTTGCTGGAAGGATGCTTTGATACCCGCTTCATACAGCTCTTTTGCGGTACCGTTCATGTTCCACCCGCGTAAAGCACCTTCAGCCCTTAAAAAATATGCTTCTGCCACCGGCATCCACAGCATGGGTGTACGGGAGGTAACTCTTAGTTTGGAAAAACTCTTGTATTTATTGGCGTCATCGATCAGCAACCCGTTCCGGATGCCGTAATAGCCTGCTTCAGCATCGGTTGGCCGTGCTTTGGATTGCATAAACCAGGCAGCCATACGCGGATCTTTATAGCCTTTTAAAACCGCTTCCATAAAGGCTCCCATACGAATATCATTGTACGTGTTGCAAATAATATCCAGGGGGTTCGCAATATCCACGCTGCTAATGCTCTTCAGCAACGCATCGTCCTCTACAGGTGTAGTTAAAACACCATAGGGATTTGCGACGGCGGCTTCCGCATATTTTTTGGCTTTAACGGGATCGGCATACACGATGCGCATGGCCAGGCGCAGCTTGAGGGTATTGGCAAATTTTATCCATTTTAAATAACTGCCCCCATAAACCAGGTCGTACGCCAGCATTGGTGAAGACGACGAATCCTGCGCCCTGTAGGCCGTAAGCGCCGCAATAGAAGAGTCCAGATCATTAAAAAAGGACTGGTAGATGCTTTCCTGGGCATCATATGCATTGGCGGTAATGGTATTGCTTCCAAAAGACAGATAAGGTAGTGGTCCGTAAATGTCGGTAGTCCGGTGCAAACAGGCCACCTTTATGATATTTGCCAGCGCCCGTCCATCGGGCGTTGTTTTTGCTGATTTTCTTATCAGGTTCCATGCAGGCAGTACTTTTAAAAAGGCATCATTAAAGGGTTCTACGATCCAGTCCTGCTTAAAAACATAGGTGGTCGTGTTGCGGGAGGCATCCCAGTCTTTCGTAACGCCCATATAACCGGCATATACATCACCAAGCAAATTTTGCCCGCGCTGGTAGGAAAAATCGGAAACCGGAATGACTGACTTTTGCATGCTTAACAAAAGCGAGCCGGTCAGCAGGTTATCCTTTGCAACGTCTTCATCTGTTGCCAGAAGTGGATTGCGGTTGTATTTCTCGTAGTTTTTTGTACAGGCGGCAAAGCACCACATAAGCATTGCAGCGTATGCGTATATATAAATGGATCGGGAACGTTTATAATAATATTGCATAACTATATCAATTTTTTATTTCAGGAAGCATTAAAAGTTAAACCGTACGCTACATCCTATATTCCGTAAGCTGGGCTGCATAAAGTAATCAATGCCCTGGTAATAGGTGCCGGTAGAAGCCGTAAGTTCAGGATCAAAAGGAGTTCTGCTGTAAAACATCAATAGATTCCGGCCGGTAACCGCAACGGAAATACTCCTGATCTTATTTTTAAACAATCCCTTATCAAATGTATAGCTCAATGCAGCTTCCCTTAACCGCGCGTTGGTAAGGCTATAGGTGTATAATGCGCCGATGCCCGATGTGCCACCCACAATACGGTAGTAAGTAGCCGCTTCCAAAGATGCCGGCGGCCTGTATATACTTAATCCCAGACCACCACCCCGGGCAATATCCCTGCGGGTACCGGTATTGGCAGATACACCAAACGCATCCAAAACGGCCTGTGTGGAAGATACCCCCACCCCACCAATACGGGCATCTACCATAAAGTTCAGTTCAAAGTTCTTATACTGGATACTGTTGCGTAAGCTGGTATAGAATTTCGGGAACGAGTTACCTGCATAAATAAAGCGGTTATCGTCTCTGATCACCGGGTTATTGCCCGCCGGAATCGCCAAATAACCATGCTCATCCTGCACCAGGGTGTTTACGTAAATATCACTCATCGTACCGCCTTTTTTCACTACGGTGTAATAGCTTAATGTTCCCCCCATATTGATGCTATCTGAGTTATAATACTGGTTTGTTTCGGCATCATAATAGTTCTCCAGCATTTTTTTCACCTTGTTCCGGTTAACTGTGAAAATAGCGGTAGAGGTCAACTTCAGGTCTTTTGCCAGCTTCCCTGTATAAGTAAGGGTTGCTTCCAGCCCTTTATTATCCACCCTTCCGGCATTTACCCAAAAACCGGTGTAGCCGGAACTTGGGGGCAGTTCTGCCATAAACAACTGGTTATAGGTTTGCGAATGGTATAGTGTAAGATCCAGCCCGATCTTATTCCTGAAAAATTTAGCATTCATTCCAACCTCAATCGCTTTTGTACGCTCCGGCTGTATATTGGGTGAAGGGCGGGTAAGAATGGTACCAATGACACCCGAAGTTATCGGGTAACCGCTGGTAGTAATATACCGGGGAGGTGAGTTACCTACTTCGCTATAGGAGCCCCGGAGCTTAAGAAAAGAGATAACCTGCGGCAGGGTTACCATATCGCTCAGGATACCCGATAACCCTGCCGAATAATAGAGAAAGGAGGACCTGGCAGCTCCCGCTAACTGAGAGGGCCAGTCGTTCCTGGCGGTCAACTCAACAAATAGTTTATTGTCATACCCCACTGTGGATGCGCCGAAAACGGATTGTGTCTGATCATGATAAAAACCATTTTGAACAGGTCCGGCCTGTGTTGAGTTGGTGATAATGTTGGCGAAAGTGAATTTATCGGGTACCGACTGCAGCCTGCCGCCAAAACCATTTACATCATGCTGTTCGTCCTGGATACTGGCGCCAAGATTTGCAGAAACATCAATCAACCCCAATTTGTATTTGGCTTTACCGATCAGATCACCATACATAAATTTTGTACGCTCCTCCACTCTCGTATAATAGCCGGGTGCCGATGCAAATAAAAGAGCAGTAGATGCCCCATATTTTTCTTCCGTCAGTTTGCGTGTATGATCATAACTTACCCTTCCTACAATATTGATTTCCTTATTCAGGTTATAGGTAAGCGCAGTGTTCATCTGGTAGCGTTCCAGGTTATTATAGTAATTATTTTCATTGATGATCCAGTAAGGGTTCTGAATCTGATAATTCAAATCGCCATAAGGCCAGAACTGGGTTTTAAATCCTCTTGTAAGATCGTACCGCTTGTATACTTTATATTTTTCAATATCATCCCCTGGTGGAAAAAGATAAACGGGTATCAGGGGATTGAGTGTTAGTCCCTGTGCCAGCATGTTCCGGTCCTTTTGGTTCACGTACATAACACCCGCATCCAGCGTTAGCTTATCCGGCACTAAAGTGGCCGTTTGCCGGAGACCAAAGTTATAGCGCTGCAGGGTATTATTGGGAATGATCCCCCGGCCGTTAAGAAAGGCGCCCGAAAAATAAGTACGGCTTTTTTCTGTACCGGTGCTAACACTGAGTGCCGTACTGGTGGTGTACCCGGTTTGAAAAAAATCTTTCGGCCTGTAAGAAGAAGGTACTTTCAACTTTTCGCCCCAACTGTAATAGCTAAAGGGATCGGTTTGTCCGTACGTATTCTGAAACTGCGGCATTACAAAAGGCGAATAGAATCCGGTACTGTTGGAAAGCGAAACATTCAGCTTCCCCACATCTCCCTTTTTCAGGCTGATCAGTACGACACCATTGGCAGCTGCACTACCATACAGGGCAGATGCCGAAGCCCCGGTCATTACCGTAAGATTTTCAATATCATCCGGGTTGATATTGGAAATACCATCGCCCGAGGCATTATTTCCACCATACATACTATTGGGTTGGTTTCCAAAAAGATTGGGCAGTGGCACACCGTCTATCACATACAGTGCATTGTTGTTCTGACTGATGGATTTCACACCCCGCAACACCACCCGTACGGCGCCTCCGATACCCGCAGCGCTTGCATTAATGGTAGCGCCGGCTACCCGACCTGCAAGGCTGTTTACGAAATTGGCATCCTTTACCAGGTTTATATCTTTATTGGTAATGGATTGTACATTATAGGTAAGCTCCCGCTGGGTCCTTTTGATGCCTAAGGAAGTTACCACCACGTCTGTAAGGACCGCACCGCCGCTGACGAGCCGGATCAGCAGGTTATCCATATTACCGCTGGTAACCACTACGGTTGCCTTTTCATATCCAACCATCGTAATTTCCAGCACATCCCCCACAACAGCCGCGATCGAAAATTTTCCGTTTTCATCGGTAATCGCTCCCCGCGTTTTGCCTTTTATCTGCACGGAAGCTCTTGCAACAGGATTGCCGGCCGTATCAGTGACGGTTCCGTGAACAGTGGCAAATGCCGCTATTTTTACAGGCTCCGCCTGTAATTCTTTCGGTTTTTTGAGAAACGGGAACACATCCGGCCGTTTGCTGATGACGATGTTCTGCTCCGTAACCTGGTACGTTAGCGGCTGATCTTTCATGATCCGGTCCAATGCGGTTAAGAGAGATGTATTGTATACACTTATCGATACCGGCATGGCATCTTTATAGGCATTATTAATGTAAATAACGCCATACCCCGTTTGCTGCTTTATGGCGGCCAATACTTTACTAAAAGGAGCCTTATATACCGTAAGCGATACGGTTTGGGCATTTCCCCTGGCACCGGCCTGTGAAACCGAAACAAGCAACAGGAAGACATAAAGTTTCATAACCAATCCGATTTTTCTCCAACAGTTGCCGGGAATCTTTCCAACTGTATAGTTGTTCTGGCGTATGTTGGGGTTATAACAAACACCCGCACAAACTGTGCGAACACGTTTTGCTTTTTTTTGCATACCTTGCAATTGATTTTTAGTTGTTCTACAATAGTTCCTTTTTGTGTGCAACATGATATCCGGCGGAAGTGGGCTCAATCACTTCCGTTTTTTTATACACCGGCTAAACACATCGTCAACCCACCTTAGTGTTGTTGGTTTTATTTTTATATACCAGCATTGTTTGATTAACCGCCGCCGTTATTTTTTAGACACAATCAGTTTTTTGCCCGGCTGCAGGCTGCAATGCAGGCCCGAATATTCCAGTATTTTAATAAGCCCCTGTACGCTGGTAGACCGGTTCATTTCACCGGAAAGCCTTACACCCGCTATATCGGAGGGTTGGTATTCAATATCTATATCATACCAGCGCTCCAGCTGTTGCATCAATTCCGGGAAGCTGTATGCATCAAACCGGAAAAAATCGCTCCGCCAGGCCAGCACCTGATCCAGATCGGCCTTTACCACATCAAAACCGCCGGGTACAGATCTGGCTTCCTGGCCCGGCAGCAGTTTTACAATGCGGGTGCCATCTGTAACCTGTACCGATCCTTCCAGTAATGCGGTCTTAATACTCGTTTCGTTATCATAAGCGTTCACGTTAAATTTAGTGCCCAGTACCTTCACCATATGATGTCCTTTACTTACATAGAAGGGTCTTGACGGATCATGAAACACTTCCAGGTAGGCTTCTCCGTTTATAGTGATGCGCCGCTCAGGCCCTGCAAATGCTACCGGGTAGGTAACCGATGAACCGGCGTTTAACCAGATCCGGGTGCCATCGGAAAGTACCAGGCTGGAAACGCCGCTACCCCTGGGGTTATACAGCGTATTATATTGCGGTGTTCCGGCAGGTTGTACCTTACTGGTACGTTTATATACCAGGGAACCGTCTTTCTCCTTAATGAGGTGCACCCCGCCAGATAACCATACGGTATCCGCACCCGGTGCCTGTGTACGGATTACCTTTCCATCTGCAAGCTGCACTATCGCCTGCGTAAAAGCCGGAGCCGGGATGTCCTTATTCTGCGTCAGGGCCGGATGTTGCCGGACGTGGTTGTAATACAAAGAGAACAACCCGATCACCAGCGCCAGGCAGGCCGCCACCGCCCAATACCGGTAGATCAATCTTCTGCCGGTAGTAGCCGGCAGCAACGGAACGCCGGCCTCTTTTAGTTGCTGCGCTATTTTTAAGCCCGATCCGTAAGCAGTTTGCACAAGATGTTCCAGTTGCACCGGGTCTGTTAACTCATCATACAATAGCCGGTTGCGCGGATCAGTTTCGATCCACTGCTGCAGTACGTTCTTTCCATCCGGAGTGATTTCATTCCGGATTTCTTTTACGATCAGGCGGGCTATGTATTCAGATGGCTCCAATGAAATGCGATCTTATTATTGAACTTGTTTTAATCTTTAATTTATTCCTTACATCTTCTTTATGTTTTGCAGCACTCGCCGGATAATTGGCAACATTCATCTGTGCGGCATATCGTTAGATGGAAGGTATAAGCAACTTTCTCATATAATACGCACCACCATCGTTTTTGTACCCTCCCAACAAAAAAAAATCTATCTCCACATAGAAAGTGCTATCAGCATGAGAAAGGGGTTTACCGGTAAAGCATGTTTGAGCTGTTGCAGTGCTTTTGTTTTATAATTCCTTACCGATTGATTGCGGATCCCCAGGAGGAGAGCGATCTCCTCATTGCTCTTTTCTTCAAAATAGGCCATCGTAAAGACCCGCTTTATCTTTTGCGGCAGTTTATCGATCTCCTGTTGGATGAGGCGCACTACCTCTGCCTGCACAGCACTGTGGGCCTCATCGTGAAAATCAGGCTGCATCAACAAAAACTGCTGAAGCCCTGCGTTTTCCCGCTTTACCCGGCGCAACCAGTCGACACTGGCGTTGCGGGCGGCTACATATAAAAACGAGGCAATAGTTTTTTCACTGGCAAAACGGCCCCGGCTATTCCAGAGTTTAATAAAAGTTTCGGCGGTTATATCCTCTGCAACGGCGGTATCGGAAACATATCGTTGTACAAAAAAAAATATCCGGGGCTGAAACTTCCGGTACAAAGACGAAAAAACGTGGGCATTACCCGCATTAAACTGCGCAATTCGTTCCTCTTCCATCGGCATATCCCTGCAATATTATTGAACGGATCATCAAAAGCAGTACCTATCCGTCTCTTTTCTCTTGTGTATTCGTCTCTATTTATCTTACCCTGTATCCAGCATCGGCCGGCTTTGTGCGTTCCGCTTTTAGTTGTCAGTTATCAGTTTTCAGTCCGGCATTCTAAGTCATAAACCGAAGAAATCATTCAACTATAAAACGGATCCAACATAAAACCTTAAACCTGGAACATTAAACCTATAGATCCAGAACAGCATTCAGCATTCATCTGTCGCTGATTGCGCAGATCTTCCGTCGTACCACGACCGTTTCATCTTTTCCATATTGCCGGCCTGCCAGCCAAACGCCCCCCTGTAGATACAAGAGGCGTTACAACCAAATTAAACAAAGTACGCTGAAAACACCCCTGCATTCGTTAACCAAGTACCGCCGGCATCCGCCGTATCTTCGCACTGTCCGAATTTTGGAGCATCTTCGGCGGCGCCGGATACCCTCCGGTCCTGTTCATCTCAGAAGCCGTTCCACCGGTCCGTTACGAGGGGTTATTTTTTTACCTCCTCACTGATCTCCTGTTGCAAGAGTTCGATCCGTTTTTTTAGTTGACTATTTAGCTTACGGGGAAAGTTCTTTACTTTCTTGAGGTCAAATGCCAGCACCGAAGAAGCAACGCCTACGAAAAGAAAGGCCATCCCCGTAAGTACTACGAGTGAAAGCCCCGAGAACAGTGGGTTTACAAGAAGCATATACGACAGGATGATGCCCAACACGCTCAACACCGCCAGGTTGCCCCATTTCAGAATACCGGCATCTTTTAAATCCAGTGAATATCCAAACAGCTGGGCCGCACGTAACAATAATGCAAACCCTGCTACGAACGGCAATATACTCATTGAAACTTCCGGGTATATCAGCAGGTAAACACCTGCGGCAAAAGACAGCAGGCCGCTCACCAGGTACCATCCCCATCCGTTCAACGCCTTTGAGTTCCGTAATGAAAACACCGCATCAAAGATCCCGGAAGTAATAAATGAAATACTGAACAACACCGAAAGCGTTACATAGGTTTCCAAAGGCACTGTAAAGATATAAATACCACAGCCGATAAAAAGAATACCGAGTATCAACGGGATGTACCAGTGCTTTACTGCGTTGGTAAGAGACTTTAAGATCGTTTGCATTTTTTAATTTTTATGGTTTTGGTTTAAATAGTTTCCTTGCAGGCATCGGCTGCCCAGCGGGCTTTAAGCGCATCGATCACTCCAGTAACACGGTCGTGATGCAACAGCCGGCGCACGCTACGATTCTTTTAGATCATTCGTTGCATTATTCCGCAACCGCTGAGTATATCCTTAACGAAGATCCTATATGCAGCACAAACAGAAGGATCTATTTGTCTCTTTTTCCTTTGCCTATTTGTCTCCATCTTTCTGTTCCTGTTTACAGACTCATTGCGATCGTTGCCGTAAAAACTTAAACGCTAGGGACGCCAGGAATGCGCAGAGAACGCAGGGATACCTACCCATAACAGGCAGGTGCTCTTTGCGGTCATTGCGGATGCATTGCGATCGTTGCGGTAAAAACTTAAACGCTAAGGACGCAAGGAATGCGCAGAGAACGCAGGGATATCTACCCATAACAGGCAGGTGCTCTTTGCGGTCATTGCGGATGCATTGCGATCGTTGTGATAAAAATTTAAACGCTAAGACGCAAGGAATGCGCAGAGAACGCAAGGATATTTATCCATAACGGGCCGGATCTCTTTGCGGCCACTGCGGATGCATTGCGATCGTTGCGGTAAAAACTTACACGCTAAGGACGCAAGGAATGCGCAGAGAACGCAGGGATATCTACCCATAACAGGCAGGTGCTCTTTGCGGCCATTGCGGATGCATTGCGATCGTTGTGGTAAAAATTTAAACGCCAAGACGCAAGGAATGCGCTAAGAACGCAAGGATATTTACCCATAACAGGTAGGTGCTCTTTGCGGCCATTGCGGATGCATTGCGATCGTTGTGGTAAAAATTTAAACGCCAAGACGCAAGGAATGCGCAAAGAACGCAGGGATACCTACCCATAACGGTCCGGATCTCTTTGCGGCCATTGCGGATGCATTGCGATCGTTGCGGAAAAAATTTAACCGCTAAGGACGCAAGGGATGCGCAAAGAACGCAGCGATATGTACCCATAACAGGCAGGTGCTCTTTGCGGCCATTGCGGACACATTGCGACCGTTGCGGTAAAAACTTAAACGCTAAGGACGCAAGGAATGCGCAGAGAACGCAAGAATATTTACCCATAACAGGCCGGATCTCTTTGCGGCCATTGCGGATGCATTGCGACCGTTGTGGTAAAAATTTACACCTAACGGATATAAAGTCTTTATTGCTTATAAAAAGAAAGGCAGCCAGCATGTGCTAACTGCCTTCGGTTTTTTTTGCGTATTTATTCTTGAGTCACATTTACAATTTTGCTATAGCTTACTGCTCCATCCCGGTTTACCTGCCCGATCCTTACAAACAATTCCGGATTCTTCCCTGGTGCAAGCTCAACGGCTTCCCGGCCCGATTTCCGGCAGGAAGCAGCCATCAACCCCAAACCTGCCGTTAACAGGAAACAAGAAACAAGGGTTTTCGTGCGTTTCCGCACACCCAGACCCATACCCAGTACCAGCAGTACCGCCACCAGGCCCGCAAGCGGACCGGCAACACCCAGTAATGCGGTTACCTCGTGCAGGGCTTTTTCATAATGATAGGACGTATTATCAGCAGCGCTGCCCGCGAGCGTTTTACTATTTACAGAATCGATGGCCACAAAATGGGTTCCATCTTTTGAAACCTCGATCAGGAACCGGTCGTTATTCACCTCTGTAAGTGCGGTCCAGTCGATCGACAGTTTGCCGGAAGTAAAAACTGCACTTAAAGCGCCAAAAGAAACCGGTAATGCGGCATCAGTATACCCATAGGAAGACACATTGTTGCTGCCTTCAGACACATCCACATCCGTACCGGGAGTAGGCACGATATTTACATTAAACCCGTCGCCATTGTTATTATTGGCATCGGTGGGCGTTGATGCGGCAGTAACCGTAGCTTTAATTGTAACCGGGCCACCAATGGTGGTGAACGGATCCGGCATACCGGGAATATTTTTGTTCTGGGTGCCAAAAATAGTTTCTGTAGCGGGGTCATAGGTCCAGTCAAAATACGCCGCACCGGCACCGGTAATATCCAGTTTCCCGTTAAACAACGGATTTACTTTATTTAAACTTACTGTAATACGGGTGGGTTCTGTAGGATCCTTTACCAGCGGCGTGGTATTGGCATTTTGAAAGGTAAACTGCAGGGTCACTGTTCCACCCACAGCAGCAGGGGAAGGACTTACGGAAGGACTCGACACCTGCGGATCCGATTGACCCATCGCCCGGCCCAGCACAGCCATTACAAAGAATAAGCAGACAACACTTTTTTTCATGATTTTTATTTTTTAGTTGGATGATAGGAATGTGCCGGTTAAAATCCGTATTTGATCACATCGTTATCTTTATTGTTTTTGAAGTTGATTTCGCCGCCGGATCCGTCAAATATAGAAACCACCATGGCATCTTTGCCGCCGGTCTTTTTAGCATCAAACACCACGGTAAATCCAAACGCGGAAGTACCTCCAGCATCAATGATTTTTTTACCCGTGGTGCCACTCAGTTGAAACACATAGTTACTGCCTTGTACGCCCATATAGGACCAGTCTTTGTTTTGTACCGGCAGTCCGGCAATGGAAGACAGGGCGGGATCAAAAGCACTCATAGTGTAATGCGTAGCCGTTGGAATGTATACATAGATGGCTTTATCTGCCAGTGTAGCCGCATTCAATACTTCCCGTACAACCACCCGCACGCTCAGGTTTTTTGCACCGGTAACCTGGGTAGGCACTACCATAATGTTGGGGCTAAGATCAGGAACCGCCAGGTAAGTAATGGTGATCGTTGAAGGATTGGACACCAGCCCGCTGTTGTCTTTAATCGTATAAGAGACTGGCGTGGGATTGCCGGTAAAGCCCGGTTGCGGTGTAAAGGTTACGATACCTTTATTATCTTCCGTCCAGGTGCCTTCGTTGGGCACCACTACCTTATCAATATCACCGTCGCCATCCGTATCCGTTCCGGTGGCACCTGCCGGTGGCACCAGGTTTACCGAACTGTTATTGATATTATTATTTGGATCTGTGTCATTGGTAAACACGGTTACCACTGCAGGGGTACCCGGAGTTACACCGCTTTTCGTATCATTTACTGTTACCGGCGGCTGACCCAATCCAAAATTCTGACCGGTTATATTGGCATTGGTTACCGTTACGGGAATGATGCCATCCGTTTGGCTGGGACTTTCACTGCTGGATACATTCTGGTATCCTGTGCCCGGTACCACCACTATGGTATATGCTCCCGGAATAACTCCGTTAAAGATATAAGCCCCGCTGCCGTCGGTGGTTGCAGTACCGGATAGCATTCCTGCACTATTTTTTAACTGAACCGTTATGCTTCCCATTGCGGTACCATCTGCACCATTCGTTGCACCATTTACATCGTTGAATACCTTACCGGCTATGGAATAACCTGCCAGGTAGCTAACCGTAATTGTTGAAGTATTTGATACCAGGCCGCTGTTGTCTTTAACCGTATACGAAATCGGCGTGGGGCTGCCCGTGAAGCCTGTTTGCGGTGTAAAGGTTACCACACCATTGTTATCTACCGTCCAGGTGCCCTGATTAGGTACTACTACTTTGTCGATATCACCGTCACCATCCGTATCTGTTCCGATGGCACCGGCAGGTGGCACCAGGTTCACGGAGCCGTTGTTCATATTATTATTGGGGTCTGAATCATTGGTAAGTACGGTTACCGTTGCAGGAGTGCCCGGTACCACACCGGTTTTGCTGTCGTTTACCGTTACCGGAGGCTGACCCAATCCAAAATTCTGACCGGTTATATTGGCATTGGTTACCATTATGGGAATGATGCCATCCGTCTGGCTCGGACTTTCACTGGTGGATACATTCCGGTAGCCGGTACCCGGTACCACCACTACCGTATAATTTCCCGGGAAAACCGTGTTAAAGATATAAGCACCGCTGCCATCCGTGGTGGTGGTACCGGCTACTGCTCCGGTGCTATTTTTTAACTGTACCGTTACATTGCTCATTGCGGTACCATCGGCACCATTCACAGCTCCGTTGATATCATTAAATACGCTGCCGGATACATTATAGACCACCGGTTTCAACGCTATGTTCATAGTGAAGTTATCATCCCTGTTAATACCGTCCGGCTCCTGGGTGTTAATCAACGTAATGGTATTGCTTCGCACCTCGTTCCCAACAAGCTGTACTCCGTTATTATCATTTACCACATTATTATCCGGGTATGCACCCGTGGGTACAGAGGCTGTATAATTACCAGGCAGCACCACCCCAACGCTATAAGCCGTGCCGGGAGTAAGGCCGGTAAACGTATAGTTCCCCGATCCATCAGTCGTCACTGTTTGCAACTGTGCTCCGCTGCTGTTATATAATTTCACTGTGGCCCCCGGAATGCCCGGCTCATTGGCATCCATCATTCCGTTGCCATTCAAATCACTCCATACCTTATTGCCCAGTTTGGCATATCGGTATATACCGGCATCAAAGACTCTTGTTTGCGTTCCCAATAGCAGGAATGTTGAGTAGGAATTTGAATTACCATCGGCATTCACACTGGACCTCCCCGCTACCGGGTCTGCGCTTCCCGTGCCGGTTAGCTGCGGACTGAAGCGGGCAAATCCCGCCGGCAGGTTATAGTGCACATAATACGTGCCTTCTACTAAACTCCTGGACCAGAACCCGGGTTTACTGCTATTTTCGTTGGTGGTAAAAGCAGGGCTCGCATTGGTTAATCCAAGCGTTCCGATATTCCAGATACCACCGATAAAATTTGTGCCTCCGGCAAGCTGCCCTACACCGGTGGTAACACCCGGTTCGCCGGCCTCTTTAATACCGTTGGCATTGAGATCATGCCATAAGGTACCCTGCGCGTTAAACCAAAAAAAATACGCTGATTTCTCCGGTTTAAAATTACTATGAGGAAGTGCTCTTGCCGGCATCATCCAACACATAAACACAAGTGCCAGCAGTACCTTGCCCGGAGTAAGGTTTGAACCGCCGCTATGACTGTAATTGCAGCGTCCTGGTTTTTGCTTTCTTTCAATTTTCAACATACGTTTATCCATAAAAATTATAGTTGTCCTGTTTAGGATTTAATTTTTAACTCATTAAATATGTTGGTTTGAAGGGCTCGTGCTTTATCAATAAGGTATATCATAAATGATCTATACCTGAGGATGCTATTGCCAGGAGTGCTTAGCCGGTTGCAGCAGTCTTACTTTAGCAGCTACATAAATTGAATCATCGTAACATCACCGCCAACCGGTTCCTGCGTCTGGTCTTCTGTGCATGTATTTTCAGGCTGCAAAATTCTGCGACGCACCAGAACCTGCATGGTGAAAATGTCGGTTTTTTTATCAATCTCATAATTCCGGCGCACCTTCGAAATCTCTTATAATGCATGGTCAGGCCGCGTGCTCGTGCAGCTCCCGAAACCTGCCCGTGGCGGGCAAGTTGTGGATAGCTATAAGCAGCAGGCTTTTTAGAATTATCAGGGTACATACACGTCTCCGTTGATCGTCCATCCTTTACGGGTAAGCAGGTTGCGGCCCAAGGCATCGGAATATTTTAGATTCAATGCGCCCAACACCATCTGATCCGGCGTACCTGCATTGAAGGCCCAATCGGTAAGCGTGGTTTCATAATGCCGCCGGCTCAGCCCCGCGTTATGCAGCATGTATTGTAGGCCGCCGGCTTTTGACGGGTGAACGCTACGCAGGTTCCATTTCCCCAGGGGCTGGTCAAACAGACCTGCCTCGAAAAACATAAAGCTCAGATCGGGCACCCGGCTCATGTCCCAATATTGAAACGAGCTGTTCCCTAAAAGGCTGCCGCAGTCAAAAAACATACCCTTTGCCGTAATCAGCGTTGAAAAATCAGGAATATCAGTGGCTGTTACATCCAGGTTGATACAACTGGAAAAATTCAGTACCCGCCACCGGTTGGCGCCCCATTGCTCCACCCCTGTCAGTTTCTGCTGGTCTCCTGCCTTCAGCAACGGGTAATTAAAATCAAACCCAAAATAAGCAGCTGAACGCCGCGCATGCATCCGTAGCCGGTATGTTCCGGGCTGCGGAAAAGTGATCACCACATTGCCACGGGCCATCACCGTTCCTGCAGAAGTGGGATCTGTTATACTTTCCCATTGTATGGTGTAGGATCCGGTACCAGGAACCGTAATCTGATTGGATGCCGTAAATCCGGGATTGTCTGTTTTCCAAACTGTAGTAAACGAAGCCCTTTCATCCTCCATAGTAATTTCCTTTGTCTTTTTACGTGTTCCTTGCATATGTTTCCCTATGCGTACTATATATAATCCGGCAGCAACGCCACATCACCGAAAGGAGCCCTGTTATACGGTTTGCTATACCCTCGCGAACCATCCTTTTCCGTTAACGTCTATGCATGATGCGACGCGGTTGCAGTTCTTACCTGTTTTTGATAATCCCCAGGTGTAATGCCGGTTACCTTTTTAAATACTTTTGTAAAATTCGACGGATCAAAGGTCAGCTGGTACGCCACCTCCACGATCGGTCCCCGGTTGCGGTCAATTAATGATTTTGCCTTCTCAATGATTTTTAAATTGTAAAAATGAGTGGGAGAATACCCGGTTTCTTTACGAACGGTATCAGACAAATGCCGCGATGAAATGAAGAGCAGGGATGCAATTTCAGAAAGGGGTAGCATTTCCTCTGCATCACCTTCAGAAACCGCTTCAATATGCTGCTCTAAAAACTGCAGGTACCGGTCGGTAATTTCTTTACTACGCATGCCTTTTATCAATAATCCTGTTTAAATGATATCTTTATTTGCGCATCCCGTGTTCAGCTGCCAGCGATGCATTACTGTACCAACCTTATGCATAGGAAGAAGGCGCGATGCCAAACTGTCTTTTAAAATTTTTACTGAACTGTGCCGGTGAATTAAATCCCACCGCAATGGAGATGTCGCTCAGTTTATGCTTCCCCTCGGAAATGAGGCTGGCGGCCCTTCTCAAGCGGGCCGTATCAATCATTTTATAGGGTGTTTGCCTGCACAGCAGCTTTGCCTTCCGGTAAAACAACGGCCGGCTCATATGCATTTTCTCCGCCAACAGTTTTACACTGAGGGAAGGATTGGATATATGGCGTTCAATCAATTCCTCAACCCGCTCCTGGAACGTTTTCCGGGTATCGAACGGTTCCTCATGTTTGATTTTCAAAAACCGCTGCTGTTCAAAATAAGCTCTGAGACGGGCACGATTGGTAAGCAGGCTCGTTACCTGTGCATCTAAACAAAGCATTGAAACGGGTTTTTCCATATATACATCCGCTCCGTATTCCAATGCCATTACTTTATCCTGCAACTGTTTTGGGCTACCCAGCAGTATTAAAGGAATGCAGGAATGATCCGGATCCGACTTCAGCATTTTGCAAAATTCATACCCGTTCATTTCCTTTAAATGCCCATCGCTGATGATAAGCGCGATCTCCATGCCCTGCACCATCTGCAGCGCCGTAGCGCCATCTGTTATTGCAAGCACCGTGTATTTCTGTTCAAAAAAATCAGACAGATATTTTAAAACGGCCTCTTTGCTACTCACGATTAAAATGCACATTTTTCGCATAGTTTCTGATTCATTTTTTTTATTTCAATGCACTTGTTCCTTTCTAAAAACTGCAGCCACCGTTTACGCCACCAACTTTTATCATCACCGGTTTGCCCGGGGCATAACGCCCCCCTTTAGCAACGAACTGCCTTTCAGCCAATCGGTACATGCGTACCGGCGACTGCTCCTATAGCTGTTTATCTATTTGTTGATCCTGAAGGCCGGTGCACGGGTACAACACGTATCACCACACCCTCAAACGGTAGTCGTTACCGGTATTAGCATTGCTCATCCATAGACTACATTTATCTCCCGTTTAAACATCACATAACATATACAAATACGCCCGGGGAACAGCAAAGTACTATCGAAAAAAAAAATTAATAAAAGGACACTTCCTATATCACTTCATATTTCTTATGCAAATCCCCGCCCGCTTCCATATATACGCAGAGGTGACCGGAATGTACTATCCTTTTGATTTTTTTTTTAGAGATTTCAGCAAAAAGGAACGGGCAGCACATGAGAAGCCTGGTTTGGGCGTACCACAGCACACACGGACCATTCGATACAATAGCCGGGGGATCAGACAACAGCGGCGCCGGTGAAGGCAGATACATTCATCCGCCTAAGCGGAAAACGACCAGGGACTTATTAATAGATCCATCCCGGCGTTTTGGTAATCGCCGGGTTCATCTGGGCAACGATCAGGGGCACAGGCCAGGTATACAGCTGATCGCCGGTCCAGACATAAGGTATTAAAACACTGCCCCACACCACCCGAACGCCGTTTTGCGATGCAAACTTTGCCGTTTTCAATGTGCGCCAGCGCAACTGATTGAAGTAGTCAATGCCTTCATTTGGAAACTCTACCCGGAATTCATTCCGGATCCGGTTGCGGAGCGCTTCCTGGCTGGCGATGAAGGTAGGCAGGGCGGCATTTGTTAACTGTAGGGGTGCTACACCGGCGCGGCTGCGCACCTGATTCACCAGGTCGATCGCCTCCTGTGAAACGCCGTCTTTTTCATTCAATGCTTCGGCCCAGAGAAGCGCTATTTCGGCATAGCGCATAATAGGAAAATCGATGGGCGACTGGTCGATACCAACAGCCTCACTGCCTTCCGGCACAAATTTCCTGTACCCGTAAAAACAATAAGAAACCGTGTAAATACCCGGCTGCAGATCCAGAACAGGCGGCTGCTCATCTCTATACGGCCAGCGAAAGGTAACGGTCAGGTCCGCCGGCTGGCCAACCGGTCGCCCCACGTAAGTGGCATAAGGCGTTATGATGGTTTGGTTGAGCCGCGGATCCCGGTTAGCATAGGCCCGGAGGATGCGGGCTTCATTCCCATCCGGAAGGTATTGAGATACCGCTGCTCCCCTGGCTGCAGCTGCCTGCAATTCTGCAGCAGTGGCATGATCCCTTAAGAAAAACACCTCCCTTGCGGAGGGCTGCATTTGGTTATAGCCGGGAATGAACTGGTTCCAGTTAAACGCACTTCCGTCCAGGTTTTCATAGCGATCCACCAGCTCGGGCGTTGCGCTGTAAAAACTCAGCCCCTGGCCCCGGGTAGTTGCGGATCCGCAATAAAAGGGAATATCGCCACCATAGCCGGGCTGGCCAATGTTTTGCATGGAAAAGATCATTTCCCGGCATTGTTCATTTGCCTGTTTAAAAAGCATTTGATAGCTGTTGGCTCCCGCTCCGGTAAAAATACTGTATCCAGCTGCCTTCACGTGTTCAAAATCGGCAATGGCCAGGTCCCATTTTTTTTGATACATATATACTTTGCCCCGCAGGGCATATGCCGCTCCCCTGGTCACATGCCCATAGCCGGCATCCCCCGCCGGGTAAAACAGCGGTAATTGCGGTTCACTGATAGCGGCTGAAAGATCCTGGATGATCACGTCCCATACACTGTCTGCTGAAGCCCGGGGTTTGGTAAACCGGTCAAAAACTGCAGGTTCCAGGTATACCGGCACTCCCTGAAATACCTGGTTGAGCCGGAAATAAAAATAGGCCCGGAGGAATTTACATTCGGCCAGGTAGCGGGCCTTTTTCCGGGGATCCGACGGAGATTTTACCGGCATATATGCGATGGCATCATTGGCCCGGCTAACGCCCTCATACAGCTGTTCCCAGGTTTCAGCAAACAGGTTGGCATCAGCGGTAGTGGCGCCATAATTGAGATCAACAGCACTGCCCAGGCTCTGGGTATTCAATCCATACACATCTGTGGCATACAGCCCCGAGCCCGTAAGGCTGTTGTAACGCAACCCATTTCCTCCCACCACATTACTTTGCCGTAATGCCGCATACACACCGTTTATGCCCTGGTCCGTGAGGGCATCCGTTGTCCAGGCCGTAGCTGCAGACGCCGGACCGGCCGGAGCAGTGTCCAGCAGGTCTCTCTTGCATCCCAGGCCGAATACAATCCAGCAGAGTGCTATAATATTTGTAATGTGCCTCCTCATTATTTTTATTATGGCCTAAAAAGTTACATTGACCCCCAATGCATATTGCCGCATCGTGGGATAGTTTTTTGCAGCCCCCACTTCCGGATCCATGCCTTTAAATGTTGTAAGTGTTAACAAATTTTCTCCTGAAACAAAAAACCGTATTCCCTCCACATAACCCTTAAGGCCCGCTCCGGGGGAGATGGTATACCCTGCCTGGAGGTTCTTGAGCTTAAAGTACGAGGCATTATATAACCAAAAGGTGCTGTTATTAAATAAACCCGTACTGAGCGGGGTCATCCTCGGATAGGTAGCATTGACCCGGTTACGGGGATCGGACGGATTCTGGTCATTATAATAATAACTGTTTTCTGCAATATGCAATGGAATGGCCAGCCCCATTTCAATATAGACAGAATGCTGCATGGGTTCATTCCATAAATAATACATGCCGGTAGCGCCTGCCCAAAGCATGGAAAAATCAAAGGCTTTCCAGCTGAAACGGGCTGCACAGCCAAAAATATACCGGGGCGTTGCGGTATTGCTGGTGAACCGCTGGTCGCCGTCATTGCCATAAATACCATCGCCGTTATTATCGGCATAGATCTGGTCGCCATAATAAAAGCCGCCCCGGTAGATATAGGCGGCTGTTTGCGCCTGGCTAAATTGATACCCCCTGCCGATCATTTCTTTTACCCAGTTCAGATCCTCCGGTGTGCGGATCATCCCGTCCCTGGGCCCTCCCCCGGGGTCCACGGCCCCGGTTGCATCATGATAGGTACCCGTGCCTTTGTAAACGGTTTGCAGGTAGTACTCATTGATCATGCGGCCCTCCACGATCCGTTCATCACTACCGGATGAAACCGCTCCGATATTGGTTTCGTAGACGCGGTTACCGGCCGCGTCTGGTACCAATCCCTCCTGTGGCTTTCCCTTATATTTTTTCACGCGGTTTAAATAGTTGTACGCAGCGCTGCCTTCTACAGACCAGGAAAAAGCACCGGAGCGCTGCTTCCACCCTACAGAGAGTTCTGCCCCGCAGTTCAGCACCTGGGCGAGGTTTACGGCAGAGGGAGTTTTATCTCCGGCAGTAGGATCCATCGCAGGAGCAACCAGTATTTTGTCGGTAAGCCGCCGGTACCACTCCGCCACGATATTCAGATGGTTAAAGGCCGATAACTCCAGCCCCAGGTTGGTCATGGTTGACCGCTCCCAGCCCAGGGTAGGATTGGCCAGCCGGGTTTGGGCAATGCCCGTTACCGGTACACCATTAAAGGAATAGTTGTTCGTTCCGTAAAGCGCCTGCCAGTCGTAATTGCCGGAGGCCGTATTGCCGGCCATACCGTAAGAGATCCGGAACTTCAGCTCCTGGATCTGGTTTTTAAACGGCTGCAGGAATTTTTCTTCCGAAATCCGCCAGGCTGCCGATAAACCGGGAAAGGTACCATACCGGTTATTGGTTCCAAAGCGGGAAGACCCATCCCTGCGCAGGTTTATATTAAAAAAACAGGTATTGCGGTAATCATAACTAGACCGGCCAAAAAAAGAGCGCATTGCATAACTTTCGCGGATCCCCCCGGGTGGAACAGTATCATTGGAACTAAGATCAACCTCGACGCCGCCCAGCTTGTCTGAAACCGCATGATAATACTCATTATAATACGCGTTCACGCCTAAAAAGGCCGCAAGATGGTGGTTGCCTGCAATGGTCGTGGTATAGCGCAAAAGCCCTTCCAGGGTATAACTGTAATTCTTCTGAAGCTGGTGTGTAACTAAAACCGGGCCGGGAGGAATCGCGGATTGTGTTTTTGTATTGGTACGCCAGTTCCACCGTTCCGCTGTGGCAGGATCTACCCACTTATTACTTTCCGCAAGATTTACCTGGTAATTCAAACGGGGTTCAAAGCTCAGGTTCCGGAGCAAAATGGCCTTGCCGTACCAGATAGTATTTAAATAACGAAAGCGGTCGGTTCCTTTTAACTCATAGGGGCTCACGCCTGCATTTAAAGAAATATCGCCCGGTGCGGAAGGGCTGGCAAACACTCCCCGGTAGCGGCCGGGATAAATACCCGGAGTTGCCTGGCCCAGATAATAAAGCAGTCCGTCTACATCCGCCATCCCCAGATCGCGCATGCCGCCGAAGGTCTGCGTTCCGATGGTGATCCGCTTCCCGATGCGGGCCTCCAGGTTCGCCCGCAGCTGGTAGGTTTTTACGCCGGAGTTAACCACCAGGCCTTTGTTATCGATGTAGCCGAAGGAAAATAAATATTTTAAATCCCTGTTTCCGCCCTTCAGCGAAAGATTATGTTGCTGCAGGTATTGGCTGCGGATCAATGTTTTGGCCCAATCCGTATTGGGATACGCAATGTAAAAAGGAATGCCGTCTTTGGTAAGCGAATCGGGAAACTGACCGGCATGCCGCCACTGGTCGATCAACGTCTGCGAAAAAGGCATGGGTCGTCCCACATTCTGGTACCCCTCATTGATATAGGTCATATACGACGGCATATCCGAAACGGTCTTTACCAGGCCATTGGGCCGGGTGCGGGAAACCATCCCGGTATAGGCAACCACGGGCCGCTTATAACCGGGGCGTTTGGTGGTGATCAATATAACCCCGTTACTGGACAAAGTGCCATAAATAGCCGCGGCTGCGGCATCCTTCAATATGGTTACACTTTCCACATCGTAGGGGTTTACTTCGTCGATATTCCCGATCATGCCGTCGATCAATACCAGGGATACGGTATTACTCAATGTGCCCAGGCCCCGGATCACCGTAACGGCGCCATCCCTGCCCGGCCGGCCGGAAACCTGCCGTACATACACACCGGCTGCAAGGCCTGCCAGGGATGAAGAAAGGTTGGTAACGGGCCGGTTTTCGATCGACATAGAGCTGATCACGGCAATTGATCCGGTGGTTGCATTTTTTTTCTGCGTGCCATAGCCCACCACTACCGGTTCTTCTAAACTAAGATCGGTCCGCTCCATTTGCACCGTAACCGTACCTTCCCCGCCTTTTATGGCATATTGTTTTTGCCGGTATCCCACAAACGAAAAATCCAGCAGCTCACCCCCGGCCGCTTCTATTTTAAATTTACCCGCCGCATCAGACTGGGTGCCGCTTCCTCTTTTCCCGTTGGTGACGGTTACACCCGGAAGCCCCTGCCGTTGTTCATCAAAAACCTTCCCGGTTACAAACGGGCGGTCTATTGCAGCAGGTTTATCGGGTTGTACCGCCACAGGCCGATCCGGCCGGGGCTTTATAAAAACCAGCTTACCTTTGATCTCGTACGTGAGGGCCGTTCCTTTTAGGCAGGCTTCCAAAGCCACCTGCAGGGAGGCATTTTTAATATCGATGGTAACAGAAGGTTGCCTGGCCACCAGGGCCTTATCCCAGAAAAAAGAATACCCGGATTGTTGCTGGATCGTTAAAAGCACTGTTTCCAGGCGGGTGCTCCGGTGCCTTAACGTTAGCTGCTGCGCACCACTCTCCACACAACTCACCAGAAAAAAAACAAAAAGCAGTAAGCGCTTCCGTCGCATCATTTGTTGCACTTTTTATCCCAGGCCGCCGGACACATTTTCGTCGGCAGGAGTTTTTCCCTTTGTTGAAAAGATAAATTAAAGGTACAATCTGATTTGGTAAAAAGGGCAACCGACTTTTTATATTTCGCCCGGGCCCGGGGTTTTATCTGCAAAACCAGGGTGGAAACATGGTGAATTCATCGGTTTACCGCAACGCATGCATGAAGGAACAACGCCGCACAAAGGTGACAGAGGAATCAGGCATTTGGCGGTTTTAGCGCCGCATGATACCATTCATTTCATTTGTATACACAGATTATATGAATGGCCACAGATGGCATACCGCACCGGGCAATAAGTGTTCTGTGTAAATCTGAGAAACTTCGTGAGCTCTTTTATGTAAAGCCTTCGTGTTTCTTGCTGTCTTTGAATTTTTGTAATTCTTTTTCTCACGCAACGACGCGGCGCTGCAACGAACGCAACGGTGAAGGATGCGCCATAAACACGAGGCAGCAACACATCACAAGGGAAATAAAAACTTCGTGGTTCTTCGTGTCTTTCAGCCTTTGTGGCCCAGCCCACCTCATTTCACGCAGCGATGCTGAGGAGCAACGACGCAGCAGCTTAACACGCGTCAAAAAATTTGAAAGGAGTCAAACAGCACTCAATACCGCTTTGTGTTGCTTCGTGTCTTTCAGCCCTTGTAGCCCCTCAGCTGCAAGATTATTTCGCAGACACGGTCAGCGTCCGCCCTTCCAGCCTGGTAGTTACCCCATTTGCATTCAGGGCGGCCAGTACATCGGGCAAACTTACATTCCGCTTCAGGGTGCCCTGGAACTGGCGTTGCTGGTCCGGTGTTTCGATCTTTACATCCACATCATACCACCGGGAGATCTCGCGCATCAGCGCTTCCAGATCCATCCCGCTTAGCGACAATTCACCGCGGGTCCAGGCCATTACCTGTGCTATGTCCGCCTTCTGTACAGTGCCGGTTCCGGCCTGCTTATTAAACACCACCTGTTGATCCGGTTTCAACACCTGCTGGAAACGGCCACCGCTAAACCGGACGCCCCCCTCTATCAGTGTAACACGTACCGCCGGCTCATCTGCATATGCTTTTACATCAAAATGTGTTCCCAGCACTTCTGTGCGGCACTGGCCGGCCAAGACCACAAAAGGCTGTTCGGGGTTTTTCTGTACCTCAAAATAGACTTCACCACTTACTTCTACTTCGCGGCTTGCCCCGGTAAAGTGAACCGGGAAACGGATGGAAGCCGCTGCATTCAGCCACGCCTGGCTGCCATCCGGCAGGGTGAGTTTATACTGCCCGCCGCGGGGCGTTGTTAAAACATTGTATCCGGCCGGGGCAGGATCCGTTCCGTTTACCTGGTAAACAAGACCGCTGTTCACCCGCAGTACCTCGGTTTGGCCCTGCCGGGCGATGATGGTGTCGCTGCCATTGCCCAACATAACCGTGGATCCGTCTGCAAGCGTAAGCGTTGAACGGTTGCTTTCAGGCGACAGACGGATCTTTGCGGTATCTACGGGCGTAACCGGTGCCCTGGAAGACCGGAGCCAGAACAACAACCCTGATCCCAGCAACACCACCAAACAGGCGGCCGCTACCCACCGGAACAGTTGTTTTTTACCCCGCCTTTTTTCAACCATACGCAGCTGCGGCTTTTCAGAAACCGGCGAAGGTGCCGACCGCTGTTGTTGTTCCCGCGCGTTTGCTATTTCCGTCCAGGTCTGATCAAATAATGGGTACACATCATTCCGTTCCGCTTTTGAAGCCGATGCCATTGCGTCAATGAATACCTGCAACTCCTCTTCGCTGCATTCATTGCGTAAGAACTTTTCGTATAATATTGTAAACTCCTCCGTGCTAAGCATCTTTAAACCCGTTTGTAGAAGCTCCGGCTCCTTTATCTAATACGCCCCAAACCCATAAAGGTACCATACCGGTTGAATATTTATTTAATTTTTAACCATTTCGTTATCAGCATCCCCACAACCACCATCAGCATAAACCGGCGGGCCATCTCCTGGCGGATAAATTGCAGGGCCCCGGCAATATGATTGCGTACTGTGTTTTTACTGATTCCCATTACCGCTGCAATAGCCTCGTAACTGAGTCCTTCATCCCTGCTTAACAGGTAGGCCTTCTTCCGTTGTTCGGGCAATTGCTCTACCAGTACATTGTAAAACCGAACCGATTCATTATCAAACGCCCCGGCCTGTTGCTGCTCCAGGCGCAACACCTGTGTATTCAAATACAACTCCTTCTGCAGCGCTTTCTCCAGTTTTACTTTTCTGAAAAAACTCATTACATGATTGTAAGTAATCCGTTTTACATATCCCTGGAACGATTGGAGGGGATCGATCTGATCACGGCGTTCCCATAATTTTGAAAAAATCTCCTGTACCAGGTCTTCGGCCGTTTCCCTGGATTTTGTTAATGCAAAAGAAAATGCAAATACCTGGTCCCTGTACTGTTTAAATATCCGGGTAAAGGCTTCGGTACCTCCCTGTTTCATATCAGCAATCAGCTCTGCCTCATTATATGCATTTTCTATTGCCATTTAGCTCGAAAACGTTTGTTTGGAGCCAGCAAAATAGTACAATATGCCGAGACAAAAAAGAAAAAAGAGAGACAAAACGTGTGGTTTTCCAAGCGATAACAGCGCCACAAAGACCGAAAGACACCAGGAACACGAAGGCTTTTTCCCTCTTGATGTGTTGCATCCCGGCGTTCATGGCACATCCGCTACCGCCGCGTTCGTTGCATCGCCGCGCCTTTGCGTGAGAAACAGCGCCGCAAAAACTAAAAGACACCAGGAACACGAAGGCTTTTTCCCTCTTGATGTGTTGCAGCCCGGCGTTCATGGTACATCCGCTACTGCCGCATTCGTTGCATCGCAGCGCCTTTGCGTGAGAAACAACGCCACAAAAACTAAAAGACACCAGGAATCACGAAGGCTTTTTCCCTCTTGATGTGTTGCAGCCCGGCGTTCATGGCACATCCGCTACCGCCGCGTTCGTTGCATCGCCGCGCCTTTGCGTGAGAAACAACGCCGCAAAGACTAAAAGACACCAGGAAGCATGAAGACTTCTATTTTCCCTACCACGTCCCAGACTACATGATGAGATAAAACCTCAAATCTTTAACCCCCACTTTTCTTTGTGACGCTTTGTGTCTTGGAGCCTTCGTGGCACCGCGCCCTATGTAAAAAAGCCGCCGGACAGACCGCGTCATTGAAAAACAGGTCTTGCCACAGCGGACTTGGTTATGGCGATTTTACATTAAACGGTTAGAAATGATCCGGTTTTATAGGGTACGGATGATTGTTATACCGGTTACCAGCTTTTCATTTGAGATGCTGCCCGCATCAAATGCATATGCGCTCCGCCGCTGCCTTCATGATGAATATCCACGATCACGCATCTACCGGCATCACATCGTTATGAACGACCTTAATATAAAAATCCGGGATAGTTTTAAATACCGGCGATCACAAAAATAGCTGCCGGCCCTTCAACGGAACAGCCCGTTCGTCTATTTTTGCTTGTCGGTTTGTGTCTGTTTTAAACCCGGAACAGATACCGGAGCCCGGCACTTCGTCATACGGCATATAACAACACCCCGGGTAAAGAATTACCAGGGTGTTATTGCTTTATGCGTCGTGTTATGCCTGCCGATATAGAACGCCGGCTCTTCTTGCTACGGTCTGCAGCCGGGTATCTGACGTATCGCTAAAGAACAGGCACCCACTGCGTTGCCAGCCATTACAGCCTGGGCAGCGCCGGGTTTCCGACTATTTCTCATGTATACATACCGGATCATTTATTATCTTCAGCCGGCTCCCTGCAAAATTTGCCGTTACGCTTTCAAAGGGTCAACCGCCTGTTTTTATGGCGCCCGCAACACATTCTTTCTGTTCATTCAACAAAAGCCCGCTTTGGAAAAAGCCGGCCTAAATGTATCTATTAAATGTACCTCAAAACATCGTTGATGCATACCTGCCCTCCCGTGTCTTAAACATTTTACCGCAGATGCTTTCAAAACATACTGCCTGAGCCCGGATCAATGTATCGTTGCCGCAAAGCACCGCTCAACGGCCCTCTGTAAGCGATCCATTGCTATTAGCGATAAAAACCCTTTCGTTGGGTTGCAGGATCACTTTTTCCCGCTTATTGACTTTTATTTGCAGAACAGCCCGTCCTCTTTGCAAGACAGCCTGTGTGACCGGTTCGCTTTTGTAAGCACGCAGGCTAAATGCTGCGTCGGATCCCTCTACATCCAATACCCCGGCATGCACGATGAATGGATGCGCGCCGTCGGCCACCTCAAAAAAGGCCGCTCCCTCCAACGTCACCTGCCTGCCGGCATTTCCAAATTCCGGGCTATAAGATAACCGGCTACCGGCGCTTAGCCATACACTGGTACCATCCGGTAATAGCAGGCTGGTCCCTGTTCCCGGGTAGGATGTTAGCACACTTTGATTTTCGTATGAAAGATGGTTGTTTTTAAACGCCAGTAAACCGATGGCCAATGCGATCAATACAGTGGCCACTACTGCTACCAGGTTGGCCGGCACCTCATCTGTTTCTTTTTTACGATCGTTAACAGCAGGCATAACTATGGGTACAGCCGCTTCTTCCAACTGCAGACCACACCATTCTTTTTCAGACAACAGGGGTGTTTCCCTAAACCCTCTTTGTACTGTTTCCTGCTGGCAGTTTTTGTAAAAGTGATTATACACTCCGGTTCCGGGTTCTTCATCCAACAGGAATGATTGCATGCCTTCTTTTATCATTAATCGTACCAGCGTTTATAATCCATTAATCAATATCAGCGATTCAACACCCCCGGCAAACGTGCCAGCACCAGGTGATGCCGCAGTATACCGGCTACCTGTATTCATCTTACAATAGAAATAATACGGTTACTGATCAGGTCCGATACAAATATCGCAGGTGAATCCGTACGTAAATCGATTTTCTCAAAAAGGTACTTCCGTTTACGATAGCCTTCCATAAAATCGGAAAGATCTTTAGAGCGTTCCGGATCATGTTTACGCATCCACTCAACTATTTTCCTTTCGGATCTGAATTTAACTTTCCGTTCCCTGTTGTTAAAAAGTACTGTCATCATAAAAACATAATAGTAAAAAGTATAAGGCGCCGTCGCTGACGCAACACTATTTGTTATGCTGTTTCCGTAACCTATTAAAGTAAGAGGGGAAACCATAGCCTGGAAAAACCCGGAGACCCACTCTTAGCCCTCTAGTAAATTGCAAATAGTTTCCACTTATCCCGTTTTGCGCTTTCCTAACGGCCACTCATCATCCTTACGCCCAGCGGTTGCTGTCACCAGCTCCACGTCCATCAAACAACAAGGCTACACGCATTAAACCACCCGGGCCTATATACCACAGCTGTTATTGCCCCGCTTACCCGGCACATACATACCGGATCCGTTCAACCCGCACCTTCAATGAACATTCCGGAACAAAAATAAAAGCATACACAAAAATGCGCTTACCCAAACATCTCTTTATGCTTGCGTATTTGTCTCCTTTTTACGCAGCAACACTGTGTTGGTTTAAAAAATCGGATGCCCTTTGAATGCAGGCACCCAGCCTCATATAATGAATACACATCCGGTGAAAAACGGCCCTTCAACTTCCCGCGGATCCTGCAGCAACGGCACCCTTACTTATTTAACCGCTACCTGATCCTTACTTTGCCCAAAAAAATCACCTGGCTTTTATGTTGCCGCATGGGCGCGATGTTACTTTCCGGATCCCTTTCAGGAGACCCGGAAATGCAACACAACGGAACTGAGTTCCCACACTGAAGTACCATACAGCAATATATAGCCCTGATTCAATCTTAATCTGTTTCGTGCGCTCAACGCCGGCTTCCTATTGCGTTGATCACCGCTGATCATTCAACCAACATGCGATACAAATACACAAGAAAAAAGAGACAAAAGGAGCTTCCTTTTATCAAATCAAGATTGATATTTGAATGGTAAAAAAACATACCGCGGCCGTTGTGAGGGTGTGCTTATCGCTTGTAGTACAGGAACTGATTACACCTGGCACCGCAGCTTTTCAGCCACCCGAACCTATAATGAATACCCGTATATGACTATCGCTATAACAGGCTACAGGAATTGAGTATATGCGTACCTGTACGATGCTTTATAGCCCATAAAGATGCAGTTTTATTTTGAGGATAGACCAATCCGGCCCTGCTTAATCTTAAGCGGGGTTTTTCATGCGCTATCTCTTTGATCAAAGGCTACCGGTGTTTTTATAACGAACCGGTATCAGAATCATGTTTATTCCTGTCATCATTTTATTGCTCGATTACTGGAAATACTGACCGGGCGCGCCGGCACCGCACTTCATTTTTACTCAAAAACCTGTTTACAAACCGGGTATACGATACCGATTACACTTACAACAAGCAGGATAAGCTGCCAGGCGGACAGCCCCTCTTGTCCCCGTATCGCATCGCGCACAACCGTATACAGCAACACTGCGAGCGCGGCTGCTCCAACGATCATCAATATATTTGTGTATTCCATACCAACTATTTATTAACTGAAGCTCCGGACAAAACGGCATCTGCAGGTGCATTATGATGTGCTGCTGATGTTGCTGTGGGTCATTTGTTCGGAGTGACAAAAGAAAAATTGATGCTCAAAACAATAATAGGTTGTCCTTGGGCATTTACTTCAGGGTCGGTTTTGTTTCAACGTTACCCTTACAACTTTTGATATTGTCTCCTTCATCGATAAAAATGCAAAGATTAAAAAAACACCGCGTCCATTGGCATTAGAGACAAATGCACAATAAATAAGAGACGATCCGGCACCCCCACCCCTGAAGGCCGTATTAATTTCGCAGCAACGGATTTCTAAAAAATAAAACGCAATACATATGTTAAAAACATTGTTCATTTTTACGATTGGTGCATGCGGCACACTGATCGTATCCGCACAAAAATATAAGACCCTTTTATCGGAGGATTTTGGTACGCCGGGTACGCCCATCAGCACCAATCCTGCCGGACAAATTGCGCCTGGAACAACCGACTATTCGCCAAGAACAATAAGCCCGGTAAATGACGGACAGTATGCAGTGCTGACAAGCCCGAGATTGGTCAGCACAACAGCCTGGCAGGACGCCGGTGATCATACTACAGGAAAGGGCTATATGATGCTGATTAATGCCAATCCCGGAAAAAAAGGAGAATCCCTGGGTAGTTATTATCTGTATACTACCAGCAACCTGAATATACCCGGCGCTACTTACCGCATCAATTTCTGGGGGGCCAATGTACTTTCATTTAATACAGCATCCTTTCCTTCTGGTAATGGTACCGGAGGCACCTTTAAAGAAGCATATATCGGCGTTTCTGTAAGGGATAATGCCAATGGAACGGGTACACAATACAATGCCACGGTAAACGGTCAGCCCCAGGTAACTACCTGGATCCTACCCCGGGCCACAGGCAATGCCAACAATGTATCCTGGCAAAACCTTACCTCGGCATTTACATTACCTGCGGCCGCAACACCGGCCCAGCTGATGTTTAACTTTTATAACTCAGATAATACAGGAAATAATATTACCAACGGTAATGACCTGGCCATTGACGACCTCCTCATCGAAATGCAGGCGGTTAACCTTTCCGGCACCATCTTCACCGACAGGAATGCAAACGGTATCATTGACGGAGGCGAAACCGGGATCAACGGTACCACCACCCCTTTATATGTATATATTACCGACAATACCGGGAAGATCATTGCCAAAGCCCCCGTAGATGCCAACGGGAACTATTTTTTTGATACGGAGGTACCGTATGCTACCGGTGATATCGGGCTCAAAGCCACACTCTCCACCCAGAACCTGAATATTGGTGATCCGGGACCTGCCGGCGCTACTGCGCCTTCCGGCAGCGCCATAGCCAGTGAAAACGGCAGCGGCAATCCTGCCATACAAACCGGCATTCCCGACGGGATCATTCACTTTACCAACACAGCCACCGATATTTCCGGTCTTAACATCGGCCTGCAGCAAATACCCGTAGCAAACCCGGTGTCGTATTTACTCAATTATCAGCCCAAAGCAGGCACACCGATCCCATTGAACGGACCTGTTGGCGGCGCCAATACCGGCGCCACACCCACAGCGCCCAATGGTTCCGATGCAGAAGACGGCAACCTGGGCGGCAGCACCGCTAACAGCACCTTTAAGCTGATAACAACGCCCGCCAACGGAACCCTGATGTATGATTTTGGCGCGGGACCAGTAGTCATAGCGGAGGGTACAGAGATCCCCAACTTTAACGCCTCCAGATTAAGCATCGTGCCTAATGTAAACGGCAGCACTTCGGTCAGCTTTCAATATGCCTTTAAAGACAAAGCAGGTGCGCAAAGCCTTCCGGCACCCTACTCCGTTACCTGGGCCCAGCCATTGCCGGTGGTATTTGGCACCATCAATGCCCGCATCCAAAACGGTATCCTGCAGGTGAGCTGGGAAAGCCTGTCAGAAACCGACAACAGCCATTTTGAAATAGAGGCCTCGGCAGACGGACAACATTTTGTAAAGATCGGTGAAGTCAAATCCAACATAAGCAGCGGTAATACCCCTGGAAATACATCCTATGCGTTTACGATGCCGGTACACGCAATGGCCCTTGGCAGCATTGGGATAGCTGCGATGGGGTTACTGGGTGCAGGATTCAAACGCCGTAACCGGAATCTTTGGATCCTTGCCGCAATAGCCGTCACCACGCTGTATGCGTGCAATAAAAAAGAAAGCCTGGGCGCCCCTGAAAGCGGAAAGCTGTATATACGCATTGGCCAGGTAGACAAGGATGGTACGAAAACCTATTCAAAAGTCTTCCAGGCCGTTCACGAATAAGCGAACCGTCGCACGCAATCATTTGCATTTCCAAAGGCATACGCATTGTTAATATGCGAAGAACCCGTTTACCTGTAGGCAAGCAGTATTCCGCATGTGGTTGCTAAACCCGCAGGCGGCGCAGATCTCAGCAACCGGAATTATGTAGTATTTGAAAAAAATAAGCGCAACCGGTATCCATCTGCGATCCAAACGAAAAATTTAAATACCTTCAATGGCAAAACCAATACTCAAGCAGATGAATAAAAAGACGCTTTTAACAGGCTGTTTCACCAGCCTGATCCTGTTTACTGCCGCACAGGAAAACCTGCTCCGTATCACAGCCCGTCAAAAGGACGACCGCTCTGTTGAACTTTATTGTGAAAAAGATGTGCCAGGCAACTACACCGTTGTTTTAAATTTCCCCGAACTCACCAATGCTTCCCAGCCTTCTAAAATATACAATATAGATGGACATGGAGGTATCGTAACCACGCTGAGGCCGGAAGACAAAAGCAAAAACATCGGCTACCGTTACAGTTACCGGTATATCCCGGGCCGGCTAAAACCGCGGGTAAATTCCGACTTCTGCTACATACTTCCCTACCCGCCGGGCACGCCCTGCAAAGCGGTGGAGGCCGGTTTTGTGAATGAGCGATATTTTGGTGCCGAAAAACCGGCCGACTGGAAGAATTACTTTTTTTATACCAGCAAAGAAGAAACCGTAACAGCCGTCCGGAAAGGGCTGGTGGTAGAAATTACAGACAAGTATGAAAGCAGCAATAAGGAAGACCTTGAATATACCAGCCGCGCGAATGCCATCATCCTGGAACAGGAAGATGGTACCCTGGTGCGCTACCGGGGCATTCAAAAAGGATCTGTAAAAGTAGCAGTGGGCGATGTCGTATATCCCGGTGATGCGCTTGCCACCAATGCCGCGGTTTCCAAAAACAGGTTTGGCGTCAGCGTCTTTATTTACTACCTCGGTTCCGCAGATTTTGAAAGCATACAGGGGCAAACCCTGTCCCGCCCCAAAAGCCTGTATAAGATCGTAACCCCTAAATTTTCCATTGACGGCAATGGCTGTACCCTCCTGGAAAGCGGCAAGAAGTATACCGCCTTCTCTAATGCGGATCTTATTACAAAAGAAATGAGCAAAAAGGAGCAGAAAAAAAACAAAGAGCGGCTAACGCAATCGGGAAGTACCCGTTAATACAAACGCCCAAACGGATGCAAACAGGAGCAACCCTGTCACGGCTCGGCGCCGGCAGTGCCCTTGTCCGAAGTCAAATTATACCGGGCTCAAAAAGCACCGGTAAACGTAAACGGTTTGTTATCCCTGGGGCCGCCGCTGCTTTAATATATAAATACACAAGGATAAAGAGACGATTGCACAACGGATTATTACTTTAAAGATGCAGTTTTGCAGCTGTTCAAATTCACAAACATTTTCTCGATGGGCCGGCTTATTCTTAGGCCGGCCTTTTTGCCAGGAAACAATCATTGCACCTGTATATCCGCTTAAGGTTAAAAAAGAGCAAGAAAATAAACGATACCGGGTCTGACCTGTTCAAAAAAAACGAGTCCCGGTAAGGAATTACCCCGACTCTTGATTGTATTGCTTGTACGTGTTTATTTACTCAAGGTGGCCTGCGAATCAGCTCCTGCAGCGAGAAGGCTTTCCGGTGCGCCTCCTGTGATTTTCTTCTATAATCTACTTTTATTTTTCGCACCAGCGAAGCTATAAAAAAGAGAAAGGCAGCCTTTATTGCTTTGTCTCTTTTATGATGCGTATTTGTCTCTATTCTGAATAACAGCTGCTATCATTTCAACTAAACAGGATCCGTATTGCGCTGCCGTAGCGATGTTCATAGCCATACCTCAATGTAGCATTACTGATGATGATGATGCAGACAGTCGCGGTACGCCTCTGTAGAAATTATTCCCCATACGCCTCCTGTATTCTGAAACAGCAATATCCCGTAATCCAGGCCTGGCCGCTCATACAGCGCATTTAGCCGGAAAAGGCAAGCAGCCTTCGGAACAGCTGCAGTCCCTGTATCAGGCACCATCGAAATTTGAAGATCAAAAGTTGACCGGTACCAAATGAATGCTTATCTTGTGTTTATACCCGAACACAGACCAGTGTATCGTAAGCCCTTTATGGAACCAGAAAATATCTTAACGACACCCTTCGCCGCTGCCTTTGATGCTGTTTTTAATATGAGCAGCGACTGGAGCAGGATGCTGTCTCTTAAAGGAACCGGCTTTCTGCAAGCAACAGACACACCGGCTACCGGCTGGTTGCACCAATACATTCCGGAGGAAGACCGGGCATGGGTTTGGCATATGATCCGGGAAGCCGTTTCGGGTAAAAAAAAATTCCGGTTAACACACCCGGTGCTCACAGCCGACGGAAGCACCGGCTGGGCGCTGTCTACCGCCATTCCTGTTATGGATAACCAGGACCAGGTTATGGAGTGGTTGGTTGGCGCCATCGATATTACAGAAAGTCACCGGTCTGCCGACATGGCACGCACCGCCATGCAGGTTGCAGAACGGAAAATCCGTTTATACGAAACGATTACTGCAAGTACCCCCGACCTGATCTATGTTTTTGATCTCAACTACCGGTTCACCTACGCCAATAAGGCACTGCTGGCCATGTGGGGCAAACAGTGGAATGATGCCATTGAAAAGGGACTGCGCGAAAACGGCTATGAAGACTGGCATGCGGAAATGCACGAAAGGGAGATGGATGCGGTGCGGAAAACCAAACGCCCGATCCGGGGAGAGGTTTCCTTTCCGCATGCGGTTTTAGGCCGGCGTATATACGACTATATTTTCACACCGGTGTTTAATGAAACAGGCGATGTGGAAGCAATTGCAGGCACTGCAAGAGATATTACGGATATCCGGAATGCCGAAATGAAAATTGCCGAAAGCGAAAACCGCTTCCGGAATATGGCAGAGGGCACCGATGTACTGATCAATGTAACCGATGGAAAAGGTGCGAATATCTATTTCAACCGGCTATGGGCGGTGGTCACCGGGCGGTCTGTGCCGGAACTGCTTGCATCGGGCTGGATAGACCTGGTGCACCCCGATGATAAGACCCGGGTAGAACGGTTACTTACCGGGAGTATTGAACAGAAGCTTCGCTGGAAATCCGAATTCCGGATCGTACGGTCTGACGGCTCCTTCCTGTGGTTGCTGCTGCAGGCCACTCCCCGCTTCCACTCCGACGGCTCTTTTGCCGGCCATATCATTTCGCTGGTAGACATTACAGACATCAAGGAAAATGAGCAGCGCAAAAATGATTTTATCAGCACCATCAGCCATGAGCTGCGAACACCGCTGACCGCTGCTTCCGGTTTTGTGGAAATCCTGCAGGCCAGGGCCGCCAGCGACGGAGACCAGCATGCGGCCGCTATGTTAACGATTGTTGACAAGCAGCTTGATAAGATGACGCGGATGCTGCACAACTTTTTAAATGCCGCCCGCTTTGAATCATCCAATATGCATATGCGCATCGAGCGATTTGATATCGGCATGTTACTGCATGAGTTGGAAGATGAATTGAAAGCAACCGTTACCAGCCATATACTTTCCTTTAAATCGCGGGAGATATGGATCGATGCCGACAGAGAAAAAATTGCACAGGTCATTCACAACCTGGTCAGCAATGCCATCAAGTATGCTCCGGCCGGATCGGCCATCATCATCGAATGTGCTATTGTAAACGGCGGGCTGCGGCTGACCGTTGAAGACAGCGGGCCGGGGATCCGTTTGGAAGACCAGCCGCTGATCTTTACCCGGTTTTACAGGGTTCGCAATACACAAACAAAATATGTTCCGGGCTTCGGTATCGGTTTGTTCATATGCAGCGAAATCATAAAAGCGCACAACGGACAGATCGCGGTGGAAAGCTGGCCGGGGAAAGGCAGCGCCTTTTATTTTACGCTGCCGGTAGCTTAAAGATACGAAACGATTACTACCGTTTGAAGTATGGAATAGTTCTTGCGCCTGTGCAACGGAGGACCACGGAATATGGCTAAATCCCATAAAGACTTACCATCTTTTATCGTATACCAGCCGAATAAAAAGGAATTTTATATCTGCCTGGAGGCAGGAAGTATCTATTATATCTGGCGAAGCAACTACCCGCCCACCCGAGACAACCGGTTTGCACGTAAAATTACCCGGCTCAAAGGCATCATGCCAAAAGAAATCCCCGGCAAACAGGTTTATGACAAGGGCACTTACACGGTAAACAAAGGCGACGATAAGTCCGCAGCAGAAAAAAAGATCCGGCAGGGGGTCCGGCAACGATCCTGTTCTTTTATCCTGAATGGCAAAAAGCTTAAAGGCCGGTTTATCATTAAGCAAACCTCCGCAGGTACCCTGCTGCAGAAATTCAAGGACAGGTATGCCGCAGAAGAAGATGTTTTAGGAGCAGACCTAAGCCGTACCATCCGCCTGATGGTTCCCGGTTATGATCCCCGCTCCATAAAGCTGCCCGGTACTGAAAAGCGAAAGCAACCGGCGGAATCCAATAAACACACCGCTTCCCGGCTGCCCGGGCCACCGGAGGAGCCACCGACGGCCGACAAAACCATTGGCCGCACCACATACCATTTTGCTTTTTATCATTCGGATACCGGACCCGATTGCTGCCTTATTACAAATAACCGGAATGAGGTACTGGTATTACAAAAGGACAACCAGCAATGGCACCTGCTCAAAGCCGCCAGGGGCAGTATATTGAAAAACAAACAGACACTTGAACAACATGCCCGGGCACTCAGCCAGCTCCGCAAGCCATAGCTAACCCTTCCACAATGCCAGCCTTACCCGTTGCTGTCAATAACCGGCAGCAGTGTAAACTGCCGTTCCCATAACTGCAGGCAGGAACGTTACATACCCGGCAGTTTCAACCCGGATTGTTTCAGGCGCTGCAGCAATTTTTCCTGGAACAGGAACCGGGTATCTATAAAGCCATGTGCAGGGATCCAGAGGTTCAGCATCACCTTGTAACCATCGGGCTCCAGAGAAGAGATCCCGATCCGTTTAGGTGGCTCACGAAGGATATTGCCGGCATCATCAATGGCCTGCTCAATCGCCCGCTTTACCTGTTCGTAGTCGGTACCATTCATAAATTTCATTTCAATATCCAACCGCCGGTTTCCCAAAGTGCTCAGGTTAATAATCACTTCATTCGACAGTTTGCTGTTTGGAATCACAACGATCCGGTTATCGAAAGTAGTAACGATGGTATAGAATATACGGATCTCGGTTACCGCACCTTCCTGCCCCTGCGCTATAATAGTATCCCCCGCCCGGAACGGTTTCAAAAAAAGAATCAGTACCCCGCTGGCAAAATTCTGCAAGGTGCCGGAAAGCGCCAGTCCTGCAGCCACACCAAAAGAAGTGACCAATGCTGCAAACAGCGTCATGGTAATGCCGGCTATCTGCATTACGGCCAGCAGCAACAATACCCGGAGCGCCACGATCACCACACTTTGAAGAAAAGGTTTCAGTGAGCGGTCGATCTGCTTCCGTTGCATAACACGGTTCAGGTAGGCGGAGAACAGCCGTATCAGCCACAGGCCAACGAACAATATAATAATGGCCAGCAATACTGCCGGGCCGTGCCGGATCAGCCATGCATAGATCCTGTGCAACCATTCTTCTGCTTTCATAATGCCTGTTTTTACGAGGTTTTCCCTGCTGCAGCCCAAACAGCAGTGCAACATCCCCGTTTGAAAAGCAATTACCGTTCCGGACATACGGCCCGGGCTCTGCTGCCGGCAGCTGTTTGAAAGCTGTACCAGCCGGCGGGGCATAACCGCACCTGGGTATAAAATTCCACACAACCTGCCGAGGTACCGGGTTACGGTTATAAAAAGGCACTATCCGATTTCATGCTTTAAAGCGCCGCCTCTTTTATGACCCGCAGCGAACCTGGCCGGCGTATTCCGTTACATGTTGGTTTGTGTTTTATTGAGGGCTCCTTTGGCAACAATTTTGTACTTCGAATAAACATCTGTTCCCGGTGATGTACAGCAGTACAGGGTATAAAGTCCTGTTTAAGGTTGTGGGCAACGCCCAGCCGAACCCGGATCCTTACACCTTCTACCACTTATTAAAACAGTTGATCATGACAGACAATAAAACTATACGCGACGGTCGCGATCGCAGCAAAGTAAGCGGATCCGAAAAATATGAACTGCAGTATTTCAAGGAAAAACTGGGTGTGTCCGGCCAGGCCGTTACCGGTGCTATAAAGGCCACCGGATCCAATAACCGGAAGACATTGGAACAATACTTAAAGAAAAGACATGCCAAATAATTTATAACCCATTCCAGATGTCGCTTACAAAATACCGCCAGAAGCGCAACCCATCCAAAACGCCGGAGCCCTTCGGCCGCGAAAAAGCAGATAAACAGACACTGCGCTTCGTGGTGCAAAAGCATGCAGCATCGCACCTGCATTACGACTTCCGGCTCGAAATGCGGGGCGTATTGAAAAGCTGGGCGGTACCGAAGGGGCCTTCCACTGATCCGAAGATAAAACGGCTGGCCATGATGGTGGAGGATCATCCTTACGACTACCGCGATTTTGAAGGAATCATTCCTCCCGGGCAATATGGTGGCGGAACCGTAATCGTTTGGGATGAAGGTGTGTATGAAGATGCTGAACCGGATGGCGGATCCAAGACTGCCCAGGAAAAGCACCTGCTTCATGGTTTATTGAGCGGGAAGCTGAAATTCATGCTTCATGGCAAAAAGCTAAAAGGTGCATTTGCCCTTGTTCGAGCACCCGGCCGCGGGGAAAATGCATGGCTGCTCATGAAACTGGACGACCGATACGCTTCCACAGCAGATATATTATTAAAGGACAAATCCGTCCGGTCGGGCAAGACCATTGAAAAAGTAGCAGCAAGCAGCAGGCGCATCTATGGCCAGGAAGCTTCCAATGCTGCAGCAAAAAAAAAACCAACGACAAAAACCCCTCCCCCCAAAAAGCAGATCCGTAACCGCATTTCCGCTACCAGTGCGCAATTGAAAGAAACACTGGATACGGATATAACAGCCCTGCTGACAAAAGCCAAACGCGGCAAAATGCCGGTGGATATAAAGCCCATGTTGGCAACCCTGGTCGATAAGCCTTTCGATGATCCCGATTGGGTATACGAGATCAAATGGGATGGTTACCGGACCCTCGCGTTTTTGCAGAACGGACAAACCCGGCTGTTCTCCCGGAATAACAAATCGTTCGATAAAAAATTTTATCCCATCTACGATATCCTCCGCCAGTGGAAGTTAAACGCCGTACTCGATGGAGAAATTGTTGCATTAAATGGAAAAGGAGGCTCCAACTTCAATGCCCTGCAAAACTGGCGTAGTGAGGCCGATGCCGAGCTGGCTTTTTATGTATTCGATATCCTTTGGTACCATGGTAAAAACCTGATGGGCCTGCCGCTGACCGAACGGCAGGCCATACTAAAAGCCGTGCTGCCAACCGGTAATGACCACATCCGTCTCAGCAATGTTTTCAATGTACCGGGCACGGAAATGTTTGCAGCGGCTCAAAAAATGGGACTGGAAGGAATTATGGCAAAGCGGGCCGGCAGTGTGTATACCGCCGACCTGCGCAGTAAGGAATGGCTGAAGATCAAAGTGCATAAACGGCAGGAAGTGATCATTGCCGGTTTTACAAAAAACGCGGGTACCTCCAAAACCTTTAGTGCCCTTCTTCTGGCAGTTTATGATAACCGGAAACTTACCTATGCCGGTAAAGTGGGAACCGGCTTTTCCGATAAGCAGCAGCAACAGATGATGGATCAATTCAAACCCCTTATTACCACCCGGTCTCCCTTCACGGAAAAAATTGATGTGGACAAACCTTCCCGGTTCAGACAGCGCATGGGTGCCCGCCCAACCTGGCTTAAACCGCAGCTTGTTTGTGAGATCAGTTTTGCAGAAATCACCGAGGATGGTGTATTCCGGCATCCTTCCTTTGAAGGCATGCGCGATGATAAAAAGGCAAAGGACGTGATTCGTGAAACCGAAGCCCATACCCAAAAAGTGGTCGACGAAGTGAATGAGCAGCAACAGCCGGCAGCTGCATTGATGAAGCCGCCGAAGGATCAAAGCCGGAAAACCTTACTGAATCCGACAAACGAAACACAGATACGTGCCATCAATGGTCATGCGTTGAAATTTACCAACCTGAGTAAAGTATTCTGGCCAAAGGAAGGATATACCAAAAGAAACCTGTTTAATTACTATTACCAGGTTGCCGAATATATCCTTCCGTATTTAAAAGACCGTCCGCAATCGCTTAACCGCTTTCCCAACGGCATCAGCAAACCCGGTTTTTATCAAAAGGATGTAAAAGGAAAATCTCCCGAATGGGTAAAAACATTTCCCTATACCACAAGCGAAGGAGAAAATAAAGAATTCCTGGTAGGCGATAATGAAGCCACGTTGCTCTGGATGGCTTCGCTCGGCTGCATCGAGATGAATCCCTGGTTTAGCCGCATCCAATCGCCGGACCATCCGGATTATTGCGTGCTGGACCTGGATCCGGATAAAAATACCTTCAACCAGGTGATACAGGTTGCGGTTGCCATAAAATCGGTGCTGGATGCCATCAGCGTTCCGTGTTTTTGCAAAACCTCGGGATCAACCGGCCTGCATATCTATATTCCTTTAGCGGCGGCATACACCTACGAACAATCACAAATGTTCGGACGGCTGATTGTGGGCATCGTACATCAGCAATATCCTTCCTTTACAAGCCTGGAACGTATCGTTAAAAACCGGAAGGGGAAAATGTACCTCGACTTTTTACAGAACCGCCCCGGTGCCACACTGGCCTGTCCGTATTCGCTGCGTCCCAAACCGGGGGCCACCGTTTCCATGCCGCTTCACTGGGATGAATTGAAGCCGGGGCTTAAAATGACCGACTTTACGATCAAAAACGCGGTGCAGCGTGTTAAGGAAACCGGCGATCTGTTTAAGCCCGTTCTGGGTAAGGGCATCCATCTTGAAGCTGCGCTGAAAAAATATCAAAAAATATTTGACCGGTAAAAGCAACCGGTCGTCCTGAAGGCGTCATCTAAATCTTGTCGTACTGAACCTGTTTCAGGGCCTGGCAGAAACGGATGCTGAAACAATCCCGATTGATGGCATGTGCGTCAAGTTAGCATAAAAAAAACTGCCTCAGCCGCATAGCGGCTGATGAATATTCTAAGAGCGGGTTTTAACCCGTCTCGCCATCCAGGCGAAGGCCTGAGAGCCATCAGCTCGATACATGCACCGTGCCCATGGCACTTTCATCTGTTTTTCGTTGCCAACGTCGCGCTGAAGCACGACGTTATGAAATCTATTCGAGGCTATGTCGCTCAAAGACTTTAATCGTGCAGGTTGGCCAGAGTGCACATATCCTCTTAACCTGACGCACATGCGATTGATGGGGATTGCAGGACAAAAAACAGGGCTGACCAAGATCTTCCCGGTCAGCCCGTTTTATATCCATCAGGGATCGCTCCCGAATTAAAAATAGAAAACACCGCTTACCCCGATGGCACGATGCTGGTTATTTTTGTTAGCGTTATTGTCGTTGCTGCCGCCCGGCGCGGTATTGGTAAGACCGATCCCATATTGAGCGTGCACACCCACCCGGCCGAAATCCAATCCACCGATAATATTGGCGCCAAAGTCAAACCGTTTAAACTGGCCGGATCCGACCGTACCGTTCCGGTCGCCACCATCTAACGGGTTATCATTTCCCCATTCAATATTTTTAGATGAGGTGCTGCTGTTGCCCCCGGTTTCCACCGTTGTTTTCAGCTTACCACCCAATCCAACAGCTGCATAAGGTCCGGCGCCTATATACGCTTTTACTTTTTCATTAAACGGTAGCATGATGGCCACATTCACCGGCAATTCCAGGTACAAGGGGTTCACCTTATACGTAGTCTTTACACCTTCCGCCAGTGCCGTTGAGGACTCCGTTCCCTTGGAAGTAAGATCAAGACCGGTTCTGATTTCAAAAGTGGATCCTAAAGGAATGGCACCGATCACCCCGGCATTGAAGCTGTTTAGGCGTTTGCTATCGTCTAAATTGCCCTCCCGACTATTGGTAATATTCGTGTTGTTCCAGCCGGCTTTAATCCCAAACTTCGCATCGGTAAATCCCTGTGCATGGGCCACGTGAAGCATCCCGAAAAAGGCCATTGTTCCAATAATCAATTTGCATTTCATAGTTTATGTTTTTTTGAATAAATAATTGCACTACATGTAGCACTTATCTCCATTACTATGTCATATTGCATGCCAAAAACCAACGCGCCTGCGCTATTCATGATTATTTGCAACCTGCAGATGCTTTTCAAATACCTAATCGCCAATCAATTGAACGCTCCTTCTCCGGGCTCATTAACCGGCCCCGATCCGCCGCCGCTCAATATGCTTTGGGTAAAAAACGGGTAGCTCCGTTAACCGGTACACCACCGGCTCATTAACCGTGCCATCATCCGGAAACCCGGCCCTTTCACCACCCTCGAAGTATGTAACCTTTTGATGCCGGTATTTGTTACATTTGAGGATGATACGTCCGTTCTCAATCATCATAACCGGTCCGTATCCTATAAAGCGAATAAAAGATTATGAAAAAAATAGGATTCCTGTCGTTCGGGCATTGGGCCGATCACCCGGCCTACAGTACCAAAACGGCTGCTGACACATTGCTTCAGTCTATCGACTTAGCCGTAGCCGCAGAAGAAATAGGTATCGATGGCGCCTACTTCCGGGTGCACCATTTCGCCAGGCAGCTGGCCTCGCCCTTTCCCTTGCTGGCAGCCATCGGCGCCCGGACCAGCAAAATAGAAATCGGTACGGGCGTGATTGATATGCGTTACGAAAACCCGTTGTATATGGTGGAAGATGCCGGCGCGGCCGATCTCATTTCCGGTGGCCGCCTGCAATTAGGGATCAGCAGGGGTTCGCCCGAACAGGTAATGGAAGGATGGCGCTACTTTGGCTATGAACCGGCAGCAGGAGAAACCGATGTGGAGATGGGCCGGCGGAAAGGCCTGGAATTTTTTGAGCAGTTGAAGGGCGAGGGATTTGCCCGGCCAAACCCCAACCCGATGTTTCCCAACCCGCCCGGACTGCTGCGCGTAGAACCGTTTGCTCCGGGGTTGCGGGATCGCATCTGGTGGGGTTCCGCTTCCGATGCCACCGCGATCTGGGCCGGCAAAACAGGTATGAACCTGCAAAGTTCTACTCTTAAATTTGATGAAAGCGGCAAGCCTTTCCATATACAACAGGCCGAACAGATCCGGTTGTTTAAACAGGCCTGGAAGGAAGCAGGACACACACGCGTACCAAGGGTTTCGGTAAGCCGGTCCATTTTTGCACTGGTAAACGACCAGGACCGTTACTATTTTGGACACGAAGCCGACCGCACCGATAAGATCGGCAATCTCGAAGCAGACAAGCGCGCCATCTTTGGCCGCAGTTATGCCGCCGAACCCGATCAGCTCATTGAAGAACTGGCCAGGGACGAGGCCATCCGGGAAGCAGATACGATCCTGCTAACGATCCCCAATACGTTGGGCGTCGATTATAATGTGCACGTACTTTCTTCCATACTGGAACATGTGGCGCCCGGGCTGGGATGGCGGTAAACAAAACGACGCGATGATATCCAGGATCCGATATAAAACCAACATTGTGGTGATAGGTGCCGGGCAGGCCGGACTTTCTGCGGCCTATCATTTAAAGAAAAACGGGTTGAAACCGGGACCGGATTTTATCATCCTTGATGAAGCACCCCGGCCCGGTGGCGCCTGGCAATACCGCTGGCCTTCCCTTACGCTGAGTACGGTAAACCGGATCCACGATCTGCCCGGCATGGCTTTTAAAGATAGCCTCGAAAGCAGCGACACAACCGTTCGGGCCAGTGTGGCGGTGCCGCATTATTACGACCTGTATGAAAAGAAAATGGGCATCCGCGTATACCGGCCGCTAAAGGTTGAAAAGGTCTATTTTCATGATGAGCGTTTTTACATCGACACACCCGGTACCTTATTTTCTTCCCGGGGGATTATTAATGCCACAGGCACCTGGGAAAATCCTTACATCCCGGAATACCCGGGTGCCCGGCTGTTTCAGGGGGAGCAATTGCATACCAGGGATTTTAAAACAGCCGATTCGTTTAAAGGCAAACATGTGGTGGTAGTAGGTGCCGGCATTTCCGCCATTCAGTTATTGGATCAGCTGTCAAAAGTGACCACCACCACCTGGGTTACCCGGCGCCCGCCCGAATTCAGGGAAGGGCCTTTTGATGATGTAGCAGGACATCATGCAGTAGCCCTGGTAGAAGAACGGGTAAGAAAAGGATTACCCCCTTTATCGGTGGTTTCGGTTACCGGGCTGCCGTTGTCGCCCGAGGTGATGGATATGAAAAAAAGAGGCGTGTTAAACCGCCGCCCCATGTTTAGCGAAATAACCAGGGAAGGCGTGAAATGGGCCGATGGAAGCGAGGAAAAAGCGGATGTCATCCTCTGGAATACCGGTTTTAAAAGTGCCCTGGAACATTTAAACGCTGTTTTACCCCGGGAAGCAGGCGGCGGCATTCTTATGGCCGGAAGACTGGCAACCATGGTTGCCAAAGAGCCCCGCATCCATCTTGCAGGCTATGGTCCTTCAGCATCCACCATCGGCGCCAACCGTGCCGGTGCCGCAGCAGCACGGGAACTCATCCATACATTGGGGCTCGAATGAGTGCTCATTCACAGAAAAGGAACAATCTACCCGCACACAGCCATTCATTTTTAATCCACCAATAGCGGCATTGAACCGGTGCCCCGTTCAAAATCATACCCGGGAAACAGCCGGCTGACCTTCTGTGATTTTATGCCCGCAAGGTTTTGGCATATTTATTTATTATCTTTTACGGCCGCTTCCCTGGCTGTATCAAACGCCTTTATAGTCATGCCGCCGGCCGATGAGGATGGTTTCAGCGTATAACGATGGTGATCCGTTAATAGATGCTGAGACCTACATACCGCTGGCAGACAAGCTCAGAATGACTATGCGTTTAAAAGGTCTTTTGATACATGAACCTTCAACCTTACAGATCACTGATCATAACCCTGTATCATTATGATTGAACCATCAGCAACAGCCCGTACACAAAGGCGCCTTACGCTAAAAGGCATCTGGAAGGTCATACAAGACACGTTTAAAGGATTCTCAGAACATAAGATCACCAAGCTAAGCGGATCGCTGGCCTATTATACGGTTTTTTCGATGGGGCCCTGCTGGTAATGATCATTTCCCTTTGCGGACTATTCCTGGGAAGAGAGGCCGTTGAAGGAGAAGTATTTGATGTTTTACGCGACTTTGTAGGACAGGATACGGCCATCCAGCTCCAGGAGATTATCAAAAATGCTTCCCTTACCGGCAAAACCAGGGTAGCGGCCATTGTTGGCGGCATAACGCTGCTGATTGGCGCCACCACTGTATTCGGAGAGATCCAGGACTCCATCAATACCGTTTGGGGGTTAAAAGCCAAACCCAGGAAAGGCTGGCTGAAACTACTGCAGAACCGGTTCCTTTCGTTCTCCGTGATCATCAGTCTTGGATTCCTGCTATTGGTTTCACTAACCATATCCGGCGTTATCGAAGGCATCAGCAGTAATCTTCGCGCCAGGTATCCGGATGTTACCGTGGTGGTGTTTTATATACTGAACCTGGTACTTACATTAGCCATCAGCACGGTTATTTTTGCGGTGATCTTTAAAGTGCTTCCCGATGCAAAGATAAGATGGCGCGATGTGATTGCCGGAGCCCTGGTTACCGCACTCCTGTTTATGCTGGGCAAATTCGGTATCTCCCTCTATATTTCACAAACAAAGGTAGGCAGTACGTATGGTGCCGCGGGTTCGCTGGTCGTGCTGCTCGTTTGGGTATACTATTCATCCATCATCCTGTACCTGGGTGCTGAATTTACAAAAGCTTATGCAGTGGCCTACGGAGCCGATATACATCCGAATGATTATGCGGTTACCACCAGGGAAATCACCGTTGAAACTGGCAATAAAACGGTGCAGGAAACCGAACATACCAAGCCGCTTTAAACCGGCTTCGTTCTGGTAAAGAAGTTTCGTGAAACAAACGACGCAGTTGCTTTTATTTTGCCGCAACATACACCCTGTACCGTCTTTCACGGGTTTTATCGTTGCAATAATCCATGCAGCTATGGATGGTAATGAACGCCAGCCGGAAGTGATGGGTGCACGGTTTTCCACGCGGCAGCATCGGCAGCCTTCCGGTCAGGCCACCCGTTCAACCGATGCTACAATCTGTTTAATGCTAAAAGGCTTACTGATAAAATCATCAGCACAGGCTTCTTCCATATTATTAAATTGATGTGCCGACATAATGATCACGGGTATATGGCAGGTTATACGGTCTTCCTTTAGCGCTTTGCACAGATCTACGCCGTTTCCGTCCGGAAGCATAATGTCCAGTATAATCAGATCAGGCCGCTTTGCCGAAAGCTCCCTGCTCAGATCACCTGCAGAAGCACCCACCCGTACATCATACTGCTCCTTTTTGAGCACATAAGCGATCAGGTAGCGTATATCATCATCGTCTTCTATGACTAAAACATCCTTTTTCACGCTGCTAAATTATAATAAAAGCCATCATTACCGGCCCTGCCTGGGAATTGAAAATATAAAAACGGATCCGCTGCCTTTCCGGCTTTCCACCCTTATCGACCCGCCATGCCGCACCACAATCTCTTTGCTGATATATAAACCAATGCCCAGGCCGGAGATATTGGAGCCGGGATCCACTGCACGGTAAAACTGGTCAAAAATTTTGGTCAAATGCTCCGCGTCAATGCCGGTACCTTCATCCCTAATCGATACATCTACCTGGTGCGGAGCTTCTCGTATTTTTACCGTTATCATTCCGCCCTCAGGCGTGTATTTAACGGCATTATTCAGCAGGTTGGTCAAAACCTGTTCCAGGCGGATCCTGTCGGCGTAGATCATCACCGGTTTCCGGTTCCTGAAACTGAACTGATGTTTGGCAGAATGGGTAAAGCCGGCAAGAACCTCCTGTGCCATTGCCACGAGGTCAAAATGCTCACAACGAAGCAGCAGTTTTCCAATCTGAAGCCGCGATACATCCAAGAGATCATTCATCAGCGCCGTTAATTTATTCGTCTGCCGCACACAGCGTTCAATCAAACCAAGATCCATGCTATCCGGGGCCGCGTGCATCTGTAATACTTCCATAAAACCCCGCAATGAGGTAATAGGGGTTTTCAGCTCATGCGCGGTCAATGCAATAAACTCATCTTTTTTCCGGCTCAGGTTTTTTACTTCCTCGTAAAGCCGTTCTTTTTCCTCTTTGGCCGCAATATACTCCGAAATATCCCGCGCAATTTTAGAGGCCCCGATAATCTCCTGCCGTTCATTGAACACCGGCGAAATCGTAAGCGATATCGGGATCAGCCGCCCGCTCCTGGCCTTGCGTACCGTTTCAAAATGTTCGATGCGCAGGCCACGGCCTACCTGCTGCAGGATAAAATCCTCTTCGTGTATCCGGTCCTCCGGAATGATCAGCGAAATATGCTTACCCAGTGCCTCCCGCTCCGTGTAGCCAAAGAGCCGCTCGGCGGCAGGGTTCCAGCTGGTGATGATTCCCTTTAATGTTTTGCTTACAATAGCATCCTGGGATGACGATACAATGGCAGCCAGCAGGGCTTGCTTTTCTTCCGCAACTAAACCAGACTTTTGAATATCCATTTTATAAACGCACTTCGTATCACAAAACATCACAGGTAGCCCCACAATCTTAAGCTCGCTGCCACAACCGGAAATGATTGCTTTATCGTTGATAATGCTAACAAAAAACATTCCATTTAACCGACAACTCCGGTTAAACCGTTCTGATATGCCGTACTGTGGACGTCACTGTACGCCTTTCGCAAGGATGCAGCAACAATCATCTGCCGTTTCCCTGGCAACCCTGTTTATCCGGTTTAGCAAACTTCAACGATGGTGCACCTTCGTTTTCTGTATTCAAAAAAAACAAACCAATAGCGGGCGCTGCCCCGCGCGATCATCATTTGCCGGTATAAACATGTGGAAAATATTGCCCACTATGTGGAAATATGAAATATACAACCTGTTTTTTTAGATAAGCATACCATCAGCAGTCAGCATGCATCTGCACGTTTATAACGGCAGGGTAAACGAAAAAACAGATCCCTTCCCCGTTTTGCTTTGTACATCCAGCACACCCCGGTGCCGCTTGATGATCTGTTCTGCAATATAGAGGCCCAGGCCGATGCCTTGCGAAGTGCCCGCATTTCCGGAGTTTGCCCGGTAAAACCGTTCAAATATTTTTTGCCGGTGTTCCTCCGAAATACCATATCCCTCATCCTGTATACTCACTTTAACGGCCGCCCCTGTTTGTTCCGTCCGGATAATGATCCTGCTTTCCCGCGGCGAATATTTGATCGCGTTCGACAAAAGATTGGTCATCACCTGGCCCACACGTTCCCGGTCTGCCTGCAGGTCCTTTCTTCCCCGCGTCCCGTTCAGGAGACACGGGGAAGAACGAAACAGCGCTTCAATCTGCGCCCGCCCAAACCGCATCTCTACTATATCCTTTTTTCCAAGCGGGGTCTCTCGTAAAAGGACCAAATATATGTTGCCGGTAATCATCATGGCAGGCAATTTGAACCAGACAAACCATGATGGTAATCATGCTGGCAACAGTTGTAGCGCTCGTGCTTATTTTCTGGGGCCTCTTAAAAGGCCCCGCCATAAATAATTTTTAAACGATCAAAACGATCAATTATGTCTAATCATTCAGAAGGAAAAACCGCAAAGGGTATTGAACAACAAACCGCAAAGACCCCGTCGGATGTGTACCTGTGGACCGTCGTAGCAGCGATGGCCACTTCGCTTACCTTAAAGATCTTTAAACAGGACCACCGCGCCCTTTTTATCGGGCAATGGGTAGCCCCTGTAATGTAGGGCGCTGCGGCAGATTGAAGTTTTTCCGCATTTCGTAAATGTATTTAGTGGCTGGCAGAATCGTTTTGCGCGTGGAAAAATGAACAGAGCTATCGCTAAATACATTTACTTCTGGCTTTTACTGATCATCGCAATACCTCCTGCTGCACATACTCAAAACAGTAATATACTCAGTGGTATCGTTGAAAACGTGCAGGGCAAGCTCCTTATAGTTTTACCATCAATTTAAACGGAGGTGCCAGTAGTTTTTCCCTGGCCAGGGATTCAACCTTGGAAAAAAAGCCGGTGCATTAAACCTCGGCATCGGCTATTTAAACAGTAACAGTGCTCCCTGAGACAAGGCAAAAAGCTACAACAAGATTAATTTTGAGTTTAAAGTGGAACAGCGAGTTAGCCCCAATAACCGATGGCCGGCACCGGTACGTTCACCCTCCTTTGGGTTAAGGGATCCAATCCTGTATCTTTACCGAAAGACGGATTATGAAATATGTATTTTTTCTGTTCACGCTATTTTTCTTACTACCGAAAAACACAACAGGGCAAAACAAAAAAGAACCCTGGAGTGAAGCGCAGCTGATGGCTACACAAACCCTCGCTGAGCAAATCGGCAAAAAGCAAGACGGTCAGCTGCTGATCGTATCCGTAGGGCCCGATGCCGTGATAAAGGGTTCGGTGAATATGGGCCCGGCCCACGAACCGGCGCAACTGAAACAATTGAAAAATTACCTGAAAAAAGTGCCCAGGAACCGGGAAGTAGTGCTTTATTGCGGCTGTTGCCCGTTTGACCGCTGTCCCAATATCCGCCCGGCTTTTAAAACAGTAACCGATATGGGTTTTAAAAAAGCCTGGTTACTCAACATACCGAAAAATATCAAAACAGACTGGCTGGATAAACAATACCCCGTAAGTGAAGAATGATGTACCGGATCCTCGCCCTGCTTATCCTCTGCCTGGTTACCGGCAACGGTCTTGCTCAAAACGGTCCCCTAAAAACCGGACAGGCCGCACCGGAGATCAACCTGCCGCGTCTTGATGGCACCCCGTTTGCCCTCCGTTCGATGAAGGGCGGGCTGGTACTCATCGATTTCTGGGCCAGTTGGTGTGCACCCTGTGTAAAAGAACAACCGCAGTTAAAAGCCCTGTATGAAAAATTTGCCCCCGCTGTTAAACAACAACAATTCGACATTGTAGGCGTTTCATTAGACAAAGACAAACGTACCTGGGCAAAAACGGTGGCCCGCCTGAAGATCAGCTGGACGCAGGTAAGCGATCTCAAATTCTGGAAAAGCCAGGCTGCCAGGGATTACCATATTGAAGAACTTCCGTTTAATGTACTGGTAAACGGACAAAATAAAATTGTGGCCATCAACCTGCATGGGAAAGCGCTGGAGGCGTTTATACAACAATACCTGGAAGCGCAAACCCAATAAAGAAACCGGAGAACAACCGTTGGATACGCCTGCCTGTGTTTAGAAATACGTGGAGATCCCAAACTGGAATCCCGCGATCTTTTTAGCCGGGTTCCCCAACAGATCCCGGTGCCACGCATACCGGTAATTGGCACGCAGCACCGTTTGCCCGGAAGGACGGAAACTGATCCCGGGCACAATAGCCGTTACCTGGTCATAGATATTTCCGCCCGTTTCTATAAACCGGCCCACATTATAATCGGCATATTCTCCTCTTAAAGCAACATTAATCGTGGCCTGGTTCCATCCCAGCATCGGCTGTTGAATAACCGGTTGCACCAGGTCGATAAAACCTCCCTGCTGCCGCCGGCCATACTGTTGTGTATACGTTGGAGGTACTCCAATAAAGGCCCACACCCATTCCCCCGTGATGGCCGTGTTCCATTTGGATAAGCGGGTATTATAATCCAGCGCTAAAAAATCTACCCGTCTTTTTTGATCCAGGTCGATGCCGTCTTCCCGGTATTTATTGTAAACCCCGCCCATCCAGGATATGCCAACCTCACCAAACCGGCGATGACGCACCGCCCCTTTTAAGGTTATCAGCGGGGCACCGTTAAAGCTTTCTTCAAAACGTTCTGCATTGGTCTTGGATGCCGGCATCCAGGTACGGTTTTGATTATTATTAATGATCTTATCATCAAAACCATTTGACAGATACGCTTCATATGCCCATACCCAGTTATCCTGCGCATATTTCCCAAATACACCAAAGCCAACCGTGCTCCAGGTGGCGGGAATAATGGTGGTTGCGGCAACCGGGCGACTGATAAATTCCCATTTGGGACCGTCGTGGTTCTGGTTAAAGGCTCCGATCGGGTTCATAATAATGCCCCCGCGGAAGTTCAGCAACGGATCCAGTTCCACATCCACCGATGCAAATTCAATATTGATCTCCCGCCCGCCTTCCTCCAGTTCTATTTCCGAAAGGAATTTGATCCGTTGCCGGATGGTAGACGCCACAAATAACGTAAGCCGGGGCAGCTGGAACGATAATCCTTCCGAAACACCATTTTCGCTAAAGTAAGCCGAGTTGGCTTCTACATAGCCGCCCAGCGTGGCGGGCAGTTTTCCTGCCTGTACAAAAGGGCGGTTATAAACAGCGTCCATATTCATATGCAGCCGGCCGGAGTCGGGCACGATCCGCTTAAAAAGCGCCGTATCCCGCTGTGCCGCTGCAATGCCGGCGATGGCCAGCAACATCGATAATAAAAAAAAGCGTTTCATTCGAAAAATTTCTTGGATGCCTGCTCCCGGCGGGTAATCGCAGGTTTTGATAAAAAGGATAAAGCGGGTCAAAAAAAGCCGGCCTCAGGAAAGATAAATCAGCAGCTCCCTTTCTTCAACCGTTACCGGAAACGCGCGCAGCGGTTCCTCCGCCGGTCCCTGCACTACCTTCCCGGTTGTATCAAACTCGCTACCATGCGCGGGGCAGGTAAGCAATGCTCCTGCTACATTCAGTTCATTGTACTGATGACTGCAGCGCAATAACAAAGCCGTATAGTCGGCGGCACTTTTCCGGTACACCACAATCGGATAATTCAGCCGTTCGTTGCTCACTACCAGGTAGCGTTTGTATTGCGGGGAACCATTTTTATCAGCCGTAATAAAAGCTGAAAGCGGTACTTGCAGCTGGTTCTGGCCGTTGATGGGCATCTGCAGGTACCTGGAAGGAGTACAGCTTTCTGTAAGCGCTCCCAGCCCCAGGATACCCAAACAGGTAAGCCCGCATTGTTGTATAAATTGTTGCCGTTTCATCATTCTGATTTTATTGTATTAAGACCCGGTTCCGGCGCAGCCATCCGCCGGCACCGCCCATCTGTATTTCAAAAGCAGGATTGGTGTTGTTGTTTAAAGACTTTCCAAAAACCAGAGCAGCTGTTGTTGTTCCGGTTCCGTCAGTTGCCGGAAACGATTGCGGCTTTGCTGTGCTTCCCCGCCATGCATGAGAATCGCTTCCCGGATGCTGCCTGCCCGGCCGTCATGCATCAGGAAATATTTTCCGCCCTGTGCATTCATCGAAAGCCCCAGTCCCCAAAGCGGAGGCGTTCGCCATTCCTCCGGCAACGCCGTTCCTTCGGTATAGCCATCGTTTAGCTCCGGCCCCATATCGTGCAACAGCAGATCGGTATATGGATAAAATACTTTGAATGAAAGCGCAGCAACGGGCGAATAACCGGTCTTTAGTTCCGGTACATGACAACTGCTGCACCGCAGTTCCAGAAAAAGCTGCCGGCCGGCTTTTACCTCCGGGTTTTCTGCATTACGCTGTAGCGGCGCTTTCAGCGTTTTCAGATAAAACACCACATCCAGCACTTTGGAAGTGCCGATCTCCGGATCTATGGCCTGTCCGCTATAGGTATCATGCGGTTCATAGGCAGAAGTAATACCCATGTCCTGGTTATAAGCGCTTGCCGTTTGCTGCAACAAGTCATATACGGCCGCTTTCTTACCAAACCTTCCGATATAGCGCCCGTTCCGCTGTATCGCATCCGGTCTTAAGGAACCGTATCCCGGCAACGGGATCCAGTTGGGTCTTCCGGAAATACCATCACCATCTGCATCATCCGGATCCGCATGTTTCAGCAGTTCAGCATCCGGCACGGCATCCAGGAAACCCAGGCCCGTATTTGCGGGAGGCATAAACCGGGAAAACGTGGCGCCGGCCGGAAGCTGCTCGGGCAAAAAACCCGGCAGCGCGCGATGCTGCAGCTGCGGACCGCCCCGCTGCAGGAAACGGTTGCCCAGTGTATCCGGCTGCCCAAAACGCGTTAATGTCGTAAAAGGATGCCCTTTCCCGTCGCCGGCGTGGCAGCTGCCACAGGACGTAGCTATAAATAAGGGACCCAGGCCTGTTTCAGCCGTAAACACTTCATCATTAAACGCCACATCGCCCCGCAGGAACTGTATGTGTTGCTCTGTTGACAATTCTGCCACGGGGCCATCCAGCAGGCGGTCATCTGCCGGTGCCCGGGGCAGCATTTTCTGACAGGCCATCATGGCGATCACCAACAACAGGATTACTCCGGTTGCCCATATATATTTATTCGACATTGCTACACATTTTGTTAGTTTAGTCTAACTTTATTAAAATGCAATCCTAATAATTAATTTCCACTTTTCCAAAAAATAAAAAAAACAGGCTGAAAACGGAATCCTTACCTTGCGGTTAAACCAGGTTTTGCAGCGCAAGATCATTCATATTGATATGGACGCGTTCTATGCTTCTGTAGAGCAGCGCGATTTTCCGGAATACCGCGGGAAGCCGTTGATCGTAGGCGGCTCACCGGAAGGCCGTGGCGGTGTGGTAGCCACGGCCAGCTATGAAGCCCGGCGGTACGGCATCCATTCGGCCATGTCTTCCAAAACAGCACAGCGGCTTTGCCGGGAGGCTATTTTTGTTTTTCCCCGTTTTGATGCGTACAAGGCCGTATCCCGGCAGATCCATGCCATCTTTCACCGGTACACGGACCTGATTGAGCCACTCTCACTGGATGAAGCCTACCTGGATGTAACGGAAGACAAACCGGGCATCGGGTATGCCATGGACATTGCGAAAGCGATTAAACAGGCCATAAAAGAAGAATTGGAACTAACCGCTTCTGCCGGTGTATCCGTCAATAAATTTGTGGCCAAGATTGCCTCCGGCATGCAGAAGCCCGATGGACTTACGTTTATTGGCCCCTCTAAAGTAGCGGCATTTATGGAGCAACTGCCGGTAGAAAAATTTTATGGTGTAGGCCGGGTAACGGCCGCAAAGATGAAGCAGCTGGGGCTGCACACCGGCGCCGATCTGAAACAGCTGCCCGAAACCGAGCTCATCCGGCATTTTGGCAAAACCGGGAAATTTTACTACCAGATCGTGCGCGGTGTTGATGAACGTCCGGTTGAGCCCGACCGGGAAACAAAATCCATCAGCGTGGAAGACACCTACCAGGAAGACCTTACAACAAAGGAAGCCATGCTCCGCGAACTGGAAGCACTTACCGAAAAGCTGGAAGAACGGCTGCTGCGTGCCCAGCTAAAAGGCCGTACGGTAACCCTTAAGTTTAAGTTCCATGACTTTACCATCAGTACCCGAAGCCATTCGCTCATTACTTCATTCAACGACCGGAGCCGGCTGCTGGATACCGTTCGCCTGATCCTTGACAAAACCGATCTTTTTGAGAAGAAAGTACGCCTGCTGGGGGTGGGACTTTCAAACTTTGATTCGTCTGGTGAAGAAACCGGTTCGGCCCCGCGCGGTAACCAGCTGAGACTGTTTTAATTTCTTATACCACAAAGGCAAACGGGGCGGATGTTCGCTACAAAGATTCTAAGCTCAGGTTCCGCGTTGTTTTTTTGTGTCTTGCAGTCTTCGCGGTTTTTATTTCTCGCAACGACGCTAAGGAGCAACGACGCGACGGCCCTGGTTTTCGCCACAAAGGCACTATGAAACACGAAGATTGAGTATCGTCCAATGTCCCACAAGTCATCCATATCCCCTTAGAAGCCTACTATGATAAAATCAAAACCGGTATAAAACAAAAAAGGCCTGCCCTGAAAAGAGCTGGCCGTTGCTAACCTATGAAAAACACCACGTGCAAGATACAGAAAAGAAATTAAAAAAGAAAAAGAATTATTTTTACCCAAAAAAAATCCTGGCTACACCCGTCCGGCAGATGGGTGCGGCGGTTTCTCCGGTTTATGATATCCCAATACCGACCTCATTATACGCTGTTGTTCCTGTTGCTGATCTGCTGTTCCTGCAGAAAAGTGATCTATCCGAAATATGAAGCCGGTGTGGCACCCAAAACCGTCATACAGGCCACCCTTTCCGATCAGAAAGATTCGGCCATTGTATTTATCTCCGAAACCCTGGCGGTGGATGATCCCAATGTCTATTCCGGAAAAGACGGCGCCGTTGTGTCCATTACACCGGAGGGCGGCACCGCCGTGGCCCTCAAGCCAAGGGGAAATGGCCTGTATAGTGCCCATATCGCCACCCGTACGGGATCCGGTTATACATTGAATGCCCAGGTTGAAGGCACAACCTACAGCGCTGTTTCAGGAATGCCGGCAAAGGTTTCCTTCGATTCGCTTTTTATTACCCAACGAAGCATCCTGGGGAGGACCATGCGGATTCCCACGGTCATTTTTACAGACCCTGCGCCCGGCGGTAACTATTACCGGTTCATTTTGTCGGTAGATGGCTTTGAGAGCACCACCATTTTTATTGAAGACGACCGCCTGTTTAATGGTAATAAGATGACGCTGGAACTGCTGGATATGTTTACCGACAGCGACGCGCCTACTTTTATAGATAAATACGACCGGGTGATTGTTGAAATGCAATGCATCAGCAAAAAAACCTTTGATTATTTCAGCCAGCTAAAGGCCGGCGCGCTGGGGGAAGGCAACAGCTCCAACCCTGGCAATCCCCAATCCAATATCACAGGCGGGGCACTGGGTTATTTCAGTGTGCACACTTCGGAGAAAAAAGAGTTGTTTGCAGACTGATTGTTTTACTTTTTCACGGATTACACGGATGGCACGGATTGTTTGGTGCCAGGCAGCAGTCTTAATCTGTGGCTATCTGCGAAACCTGTGCGCCTGATTTTCGTACGCTTTTCTCACGGATTACACGGATAGCACGGATTGTTTGGTGCCAGGCAGCAGCCTTAATCTATCGCCATCTGCGAAATCTGTGACCCTGAATTTCGTACGCTTTTCTCACGGATTACACGGATAGCACGGATTGATAGTACCAGGCAGCAGCCTTAATCTGTGGCCATCTGCAAATCTGTGAGTCTTAATCTATCCGCGGAATGATCTACATTTGAGCCAATGAATCCAACAACAACAACACCGGCATCCGTAGAGATCCGGCAAATCCGGTTTAACGAAGCGTTCCTGGTAATTCCGCTCTTTGACCAGTACCGGGTATTTTACAAGCAGGCGTCCGATATTCCCAGGGCAAAGGCCTTTATTGAAGCACGCCTGCAACAGAACGAATCCGTGATCTTCGTGGCATTTGCAAAACAGGATGGCGCGTTACACCCGGCCGGGTTCACCCAGCTCTACCCCACCTACTCCTCGGTACGAACCGTAAAGAACTGGATCCTGAACGACCTGTTTGTAGAAGCCGCCTACCGGAAAAACGGGTTGGGCGAAGCGCTGGTCCGCAAAGCGATGGAATTTGCGGCTGCAACCGGCGCGCATTTTCTGCAGCTGGAAACGGCAATAGACAATTTTACGGCGCAAAAACTGTATGAGCAGATCGGGTTTCAGCAGCAACAGCCGGATACGGATTTCCGGTTGTACCGGTACACGCTCAGGTAGCAAACGGTTTCACCTTGCGTTCATAGCGCCCCCCTTGCGTCCATCGCGGTAAAAAAAGTAACCGCAAGATGCCAAGACACTAGATAACCATCCATTGCGATCATCGCGCCCTCCTTGCATCCCTAGCGGTTAAAAACAACAACCGCAAGATGCCAACACACCTGGCAACCATCCATTGCATACATAGCGTGCCCCCTGCGCCCTTGGCGGTTAAAAAACAACCACAAGATGCCAAGACACTTGATAACCATCCATTGCGATCATCGCGGCCCCCTGCGCCCCTGGCGGTAAAAAAAAAACCGCAAGATGCATTCATCCGGATACATTTGCCTAAAGTAAAAGCCTCCCTGTTGGTCATTTGCCATTTTGCGGTTACCTTTACGCAAAACGATACCTCCATGTCACTATTGAATCAGAAGAACCAGAAGGATAAAAAAAATAAAGATAAAAAGGGCGGCACAGCAGCTTCTGCGAATTCCAAATTCATCCAAAAACCCAAAAGTTCAGGCTTTGTAAGCAAACAGCAGAATACCGGTTCCCAACGAGGCAGCTAACCGGCTAGTCGAATTGTTCCAATATCTTAAAATGCTTTCTGGAAGCGCGAAGGAATTTCTTTCCTTTGCGGAATGACCAGTAGGGTACGCCTTGTTTATAATTGTACCGGCTGATGGTATACAGGGCTTTCCAGTGTTGAAGAATTACTTTATAAGCAGTGCCCAGCGGCATATTGCAATCATAAATATGATTGGGCTCTGCTCCTGCCCCGTTAAACTCCAGCACAATAAAATTCTTCCCGGCCTTAAGATCTTCTATAGACCTGGTTTTGATATCGTAACGGCCATAAAAAAAGCTTTCATTGTAATGGCTGAGCCGGTCAAATACGTTTAGCAATGATTCATCTATTTCCGCCTGCAGGTTGGTAAACCGGGCTCCGCGGTTGTGATTGCCGGCATAGGACAAATAAAAGATCTCCTGGTCTGGCAGCACCCGGTTATACCGATGCTGGTGCCGGTGCTCCATTTCCTGCAGCCGGTACCGTGCCCGGGGATGCTGTTCAATCAACTCCTGAAGCGTACGCTTCCCATCTCCCTTCACCTGCAGCAACTCCTTATGAATAAAGCCGGAAACCACCCCTTTCTTTTCCCAGGGGTACCGGTAATAAAACACGCTTACTTCAACCGGGTAATCGATCTTTTCCTGTGCAATATACTCCACCGGCATCCGGTCGTGGTATTTCTTTAGCTGCTGTTCATTCTCAATTACCCGGAACAGGATTCCCTTCATGCCTACATCGGGCTTTACAACAAAAGGATAGCGCAAGCCCGACTGTTCCAGCTGGGCCAGCACCGCCGCAAAAGGAATACCGTTCCGGATATAAATCGTAAGCGGAATAACCTCAGCAGGCAGCTGTTCATACATTTCCTTTTTCCCTTCGCCCTCAAAACCGCCAAAAGCAATCGTAGGATTGCTGGGTGTAAAAAACCAGAAAGACCTGCTGCGTAAACAGTACCAAAGCCAAACGGGACTGATCGGCGCATACAGCACATTAAAATTCCACAATTCCCAGTTAACGATCCTTTTAAGAAAATTCCTTACGCTCATTAATAAAATATGCACAAATATAAGGGTATCTGGTCCCCGCTTCGGGAATTTAAGATAACCCAGGGAGAAATATATTATAATTTGAAAATTTGAAGATGTGGAAATGTGGAAATGAAGATCCGGGTGTCATTCCGTAGTTTTCAGCCATCAGTCTTCAGTTTTCAGCGCAGATCATCAAGTATCAAAAAAGCCAACCTTAAACTTTAAACCTGGAACATGGAACGGCTTTCAGCCATCAGTTTTCAGCCGATTCCATACGGGATCACAGATTTGTCAACTCTCAAAGCGTATTAAACAGGGAATCACCCGTGGACTAAGAATCGTTTTGTATGCTTGAAAAATTCCAAAGTTCCCCAGTCTATATGTCCCCCCAAAAGCTAACCTGAAACCTGGAACCGCTTTTAGCGATCAGCTGTCAGCAATTAGTTTTCAGCCATCAGTCTTCAGTTATCAGTGGAACTTATTTTCAAATTCTCACATTTTCACATTTCCTAATTTGCCCATTCTCACATGACCACATCTTCAAATTTTCAAATTATTCCTCCGTACCTTCGTGGGTAATAGAATTGACAAAAGAATGAGTATAGCTACTGTAGCGGAATTGTTTGCAAAGGGCGAAACCCCGGAAGTGTTGTTTTGGGTGGGTTGCGCCGGAAGTTTTGACCAGCGGGCTCAGCGCATTACCCGTGCCTTTACAGCCATGCTGGATAAAACAGGCATCAAATATGCCATATTGGGAAAAGAAGAAATGTGTACCGGCGACCCGGTACGGCGTGCCGGCAATGAGTTCATGTTCCAGATGATGGCTTATCAGAACATCCAGATCCTGAACGGCTATGAAATCAAAAAAATCGTTACCGCCTGTCCCCACTGTTTTAATACCCTCAAAAACGAATATCCCGCGCTGGGAGGAAATTACGAGGTAATCCATCACACCACCTTTTTGCAGCAGCTGATCGAAGAAGGAAGAATTAAACTAAAAGAGGGCGGTTCTTTTAAGGGTAAAAAGATCACGTATCACGACAGCTGTTACCTGGGCCGTGCCAATGATATTTATGAAGCGCCCCGGAAAGTACTGGAATTGCTGGATGCGGAGCTGGTGGAAATGAAGCGTTGCCGCAGCAAAGGCCTTTGTTGCGGGGCGGGAGGTGCACAGATGTTTAAAGAAGAAGAAAAAGGCACTACCCGTATCAACCTCGACCGTAGTAAGGAAGCCATCGAAACCGGGGCATCGGTTATTGCCTCGGCCTGCCCTTTCTGCAATACCATGATGACCGACGGGGTTAAAAACGCTGAAAAGGAAGATTCCGTACAGGTCCTGGACATTGCTGAAATTATTGCAGGCGAACTGGAGTAACCACTGCGTTAAATCAATGTATGATTACAAATATTTCAAGAATTACCATCAACGCTTCCCCGCAACAGGTTTGGAATGCCCTTACCCTGCCGGAATTGGTAAAACAATGGCAATACGGTAGCGAACTGGTAACCGACTGGACGCCCGGCAATCCCATCCGCTTTACCGCCAAATGGCAGGAGCAGGTATTTGAACAATGGGGTACCGTACTGGAGGTACAGCCGTATCAGCAGGTCGCTTATAATTTATTTGCCCCGCGGCCCGGCCTTGAAGACCGCCCGGAGCATTACTTTACCATGCGCTATCTTTTAACGGAAAACAACGGGAAAACCGAACTGGAGATCCAACAGCTCGACGGCCGTCCCGGTGCCAGGCAGGAACCACCCCAGGGCGAAGAAAACCCGGTGTTGCAAGCGCTGAAAAAAGTAGCGGAATTAAACGAAACAGGCCCGCATCCTGTTATACCTTAAACAGATCCATCATGAATTTAGCATATAAACATCTTTTAAATCCGGATTTTTCACCCTATTCCAGGGTTTGGGTATACCAGTCTTCCCGGCTGTTAAGCCTTTCCGAAGCCTTCGATGCCGAAGATCAGATCCGGGCATTTACCGGGGACTGGGTAAGCCACAGCGACGATGTAAAGGCGGAGGGCCATTTGTTCTTCGGGCGTTTCGTAGTACTGATCGCCGATGAAACCCATATAAAAGTGAGCGGCTGCAGCACGGACAGCTCGGTACGGTTTATAAAAAAACTGGGAGAAACCTTTAAAGTAGATTTTTTCGACCGCCAGAACCTGGCTTTCGTAAAAGGTGATACCATTGAAATAGTACCCCTGCCACAGGTAAAATATGCCCTGCAGCACCAGATCCTTACGCCGGACTCGCTCTATTTCAACAATCTCGTGCTCAACAAGGCCGAACTGGAAAGCGACTGGATCATACCCGTTAAAAACAGCTGGCTGGCCAAAAAAACGGGCATTGCCGTCTGATGCGGAAAGCACCGGAAGGTATCCGAATTGGTAAAAAATGAACAATCCTTATATTTGTTCCTCAAAACATTAAACTAGGAAACTGAATATGTCCAAAGAGATGGAAGATTTTGACGCCGACCTGAGCGGGGCTGGTCAGGATAAAGAAAAAGCAGGTTGGTTCAAAAGAATCAAAAAAGGTATTCTTACCAAAACATCCGAAAAGCGGGAAACGCAGGAAGGGCTTTGGACAAAATGTCCGGAATGCAACTATATTTCCACGCAAACGGAGTTAAAAGAGCAGCAGTATGTCTGCCCGAAATGCGGCTACCATCACCGCATCAGCAGCCTGCAATACTTTGATATTTTGTTCGACGATAAGGAGTATACCGAGTTGTTTGACAATATCCGCGGCAGGGATTTTCTGGGTTTTACCGACCTGAAGCCTTATAAAAAAAGACTGGAAGATTTCTGGAGCAATACCGATATGGATGACTCCATGCGGGTAGCCGTGGGAAAAATTGAAGGCGAAGGCCTTGTGGTAGCTGCTATGGATTTTGCATTTATCGGCGGTTCCCTGGGCAGTGTGGCCGGGGAAAAGTTTGCAAGGGCTGTAGACTATTGCATTGAGCATCGCCTGCCCTTTATGTGTATTTGCAAAAGCGGCGGCGCCCGTATGATGGAAAGTGCCTTTTCATTAATGCAGCTGGCAAAAACCAGTGGCAAGCTTTCCCAGCTTACAGACGCGCAGCTCCCCTATATTTCCTTTTTAACAGACCCGTCGTTTGGTGGCATTACAGCGTCTTTCGGCATGCTGGGTGATCTGAACATCGCTGAGCCTGGTGCGCTGATCGGCTTTGCCGGGCCGCGGGTCATCAAAGAAACCATCAAAAAAGACCTGCCGGAAGGTTTCCAGCGGAGTGAATTTTTACTGGAGCATGGGTTCCTCGACTTTATTGTAAACCGGAAAGACCTGAAGCATAAACTGGCAACCGTTCTGCGTCATTTCCGGAATTAATTTTATGGGCCCGGCCCTGTGCAAGGGGCAGCCCCGTTGCGTCGCACACTTGTACACCGGTGCATAAAGCAGCCGGGATCATCGGCTACAGTAACGTTTAAACGCATCCGCTTTTAAGCCTGAAACCTGAAACTTGAAACATTAAATCTGAAACTTGCCCCATTGGCCAACCAGATATCCATAAAGAACCGTTCGGCATACTTTGAATATTTCATCGATGCTACCTACCTCGCCGGCATGGCCCTGCTGGGTACGGAGGTAAAATCATTGCGCGAGGGCAAGGCCAGCTTTAACGACAGCTATTGCATCATTCACCAGGGAGAGATCTGGCTGAAAAGCCTGCATATATCGCCCTATTCGCACGGTACGGTAAACAATCATAATCCGGACAGGGATCGTAAACTGCTGTTACAAAAACGGGAGATAAAAAAAATACAGGCAAAACTGAAGGAAAAAGGATACACCCTCATTCCCCTGCGCATTTTCAGGAACGAGAACCAGCTGTTTAAAATAGAGATCGGCCTCGCCAAGGGAAAAAAATTATATGACAAACGCGAGAGCATTAAGAAGCGGGATGTGGAACGCGATCTGAAGAAGTATGTTAAGTAGGGAGTGAGATTTCAGATTTCAGTTATCAGTCTTCAGTTTTTAGTTTTCAGTAGTTCATCAAGTATAAAACGGATCTGACCTGAAACTTTAAACCTGAAACAGGCGATCAGCCATCAGTTATCAGTTTTCAGTAGCTCATCAAGTATTAAACGGATGTGCATGCCTAAAATAGGTTGACAAAA